>NZ_JAAXGE010000009.1 GCF_014750685.1 Bacteroides sp. GM023 | reverse complement strand
TGCTCCACAAAAACGCTCAAATGTTTTATGCTATCTTTAGCTTGTTTATTCGTTACTGCGCAAACTGTTTTGTATCTATTTTTTGATTTACAAAACAATAATATATTGGTATCTACAGTTGCGCTCTCAAAAATTTTCACACCAGCAAAATCTATCAGTAATTTGGGATCTGTTTTTTTTGCAAAAAAGGCACGAGTCTTTTCTCCGTATCCAGCACGCATCCATTTATTAGAAGTAATATAACACAAATGCCCATTCGGTTTCAACAGTTGCCAACCGCGCTCGTAAAAAAGGCAATAAATATCACCAGTACGAGCAAACACCTTAAAATTGCTGTTTTCATAAAGAGCTGCAATCTCGCCTCCATTGTTCTGTAACTGTATATACGGCGGATTACCAATGACAATATCAAAACCATTACAACCATTCTGCTGATTAAAAACATCACTAAAATAAGTATGCCAGAGGAAGAATTTATCATTAGGTATATCAAGATTATCAACAGCTTCAACAACAGACGGAATATAGCCTGAACAAATCTTTATATGCTCTTTTACAGCACATTCAATATTCTTTCTAATCTCTGCTTTTACAGAATGATTGCTTTCACTGAAATATTGCTTTAAGTAAATTTGAATATTTCTTTTTGTATCAGTTTCATCAAACATTAGTGATACTTGTCCTCTATTTTTCTTTGCAATAGTTTGCACACTTTCCGTCAATGTAGAAAGATCGTAACCCATAAAGCTTTCAAGCAAAGAATTCCCCTGCATAATCTTATAATCCAGATTTGGCAATGAGTGTGGTGTTTCTTCTTCCACTATCAGCGACAGCCAAAAGCGTAGACGCGCTATGTCTACTGCACCTCGCTCTATATCTACACCATATATATTGTGCTGAATGATATGACGTTTTATGTCTGCTGCATCACTAAAACATTCTATTGCACCACGACACAAGAACAACTCTTTGAGCAAGCCCATGGGGAATGCACCTGAGCCAATGGCCGGGTCGCATATCTTCACATCTTTCAATCTATTATCCAACATCATAGCTAGTTCAGAATCAGCTCCACCAATTTCTGCTACATCGTATGTATTCACAAATTTGTCGATAGCAGTCTTAGTTTGTTCATCCGTTATATCTGTTTGTAGATAAGCTATGAGCGATTGACGACACATATACTGTACAATCTCTTTCGGCGTGTAGAAAGCCCCTTTATCTTTGTTGTCCTCCAATAAGTTCTCAAAGATACGCCCCAGCATCTCTGGGTCTACACCCACTTGCGCGTCATTAGGGTCATTTTCGTCTATAGTAAAATTATACTGATAGAAAAACTCAAATAAATCTGCAAAATACTTTGCTGGAAATTGTGATGCAGGCTCATCAAGCAAATCACGTTCGAACAGGCCACCATTGAGGTAAGGTATCTTCACTACTGAACTATGTTCAAGAGCGACACCTGTATCAAACAAGTATTCGCTACCTTTACGGTCACTATCAAGTGCAGCAGTAAAAAGAGGCTCCAAGACTTCGTCAAGAAAATTTGCCTTTTGTTCACTGGTAGACCTTTCAAACAGATGTTTCATGAAGTTGGTATCACCCTCACCCCACTGTTTATCTTTAGGTACTCCCATCCAACCTTTCTTTTGTAAGAAATGCAAGAATACAATGCGTCCTAGTAGTTTTTTCACATAGTCACGAATAGGCTTTTCCTCACGATCTCTGATAGTTTCGTCAGTCATTCCGCTTTTGTCGAAAGAAGTATCAATAAAGTCCTTACGCATTCCGTTCGACTCGTCACACATATAGTCTACAAAACGTCGATAATGTTGCTTGTATTTTCCAAAGAATTCCTTAGATAGAGCCTCCACATCAAATGCAGCCTCTATATCTTTCAATTCTATGTCGCCATGCTTTTGCAGAAGTTTTCCGAAATTCTCTGACGCAGTGCGACATGATTGATTAGGGCCAAGCAAGAACGTATAACGTTTAGAATCAGTAATTTCATCATTGCTTCCACGTTTACTGCAAAATGTAAAACGCCAGTCCCAACTCAGTGTATCTTCATAATGAAATATCATAAATGCACTAGAATAAGTGTTCATTATACGTCGCACCAACTGCTGAATAGCTACACGATTACGCACCATTTGCACATGATCAGTAACGGTTATATCATAAATGTCTATAGGGTTAAACTCCACCTGTATAGTACCTACACGGCATACTGATGTTATCCCCGTACTTGCTGCTACAGCTGCCAACTCCGGGTTCTCTTCGAGCAATGAAGCATTGAAGCCGTCATCGAAGTTATCTTGTCCAAAAATAGGAAACACCACTTCTTGCAGAAATGATTCACCACCTTGATATGGCTTCTGAAAATATTCTTTGAATTCCATAGTTGATATTATTTTTATTATTTACTCAGTGCCATATATGTTATGGCTTTACCATAACGCATCTGTACATTTGCTACTATTTTTTGTATTTCTTGATTCAATACAGTGTCAAATTCTTCTTGGCTAAGTTCAAAGAGTGTGCCGCCGCTTTGAGTGCGAATATCATCAAGTGCAATTATCTTTTTGATGATGTCATAATTCCCTTTATTCACTAACATGAATGCAGATGATAAAAGGCTGCGAGACTCCTTAGACATTGAGATAGTGTCTTTCATCTTTATGATTATCTCTTTAGCTTTTGTGGCTTTTTTCGAATTCTTTGCGTGAATATTCATTTTAGCAAGTGCTTGATTTACAAATAATTCGGCTTTTAATTTACGTTGTTCCCAATCTGCCGGAAGGGTAGCCAAAGGTACATCATCATCAGTGCGGAATGCTTTGTAAGCGTCAATACTGGAAAGAATACTACTTTTTAGTTCAGCATCTACTTTTACAAATAGCCCGGAAGTCTGCTTATTGCGAACAAGAAAATAGCTACTTCCATCTGTTGGTGCAATTGCTAATTCCAGTCCATCTTCCATTGCCACTATTTGTTCAAAGCGTTCAGGGTGAGTACGTTTATATTCTTTCAGTTCAAACACGTATTTTTCCATTGGAGACTCCTCACCATTTATCTGCTTATTTAGGTCATATTGCATTACTTCCTCATTTTCTGTGAATACCTGGTTATCTTCGCCAAACAAAGTGTGGAATGATTGTAGCTTGGTATAAGCTTTCTGTACAAGCTTTATTTGTTCATCTCCTTGCAAACTTGGCATAAAATTATAGACATACACATACGACGCGATAGAACCAATGCGGTTCACGCGCCCTATACGCTGCATCAGCCGAGTGGAGTTCCAAGGAGTATCATAGTTCAATACACAATTGGCGCGGTGTAAATTTACACCTTCTGCCAACACCTCAGTAGTCACGATTACCTGATAATCATTACGCCATTCACCCTTATAGTTGGCATCGAAGTTCTCAGCAATAATCTTTGCGTTCTCATCTCTATTTTTTGCAGTTATTACAAGTACCTTCAGAGAGTTATCAGTGGTTTCTATAGCAAGTTTTATAGCCTTCACTGTATCTATCGCCTCACTAAATATAACCAATTTTTGTGCTATATTCTGTTGTTTATCAAAGAGTGTACTTCGTAATTTCTTTTTAAATTCTTCTAGTTTCGGATCGTTGCTGTAAGCATTCCACCGTTTACAAAGGAATTCTATTAGCTGTAAATCTTTGCGCAACAATTCTATATACTCTTGCATAAAATCATCACGAGTAAGTTCACGGTTACGTTCCTTCTCATTTTTACCTTTTTTGTTAAGTTTCTCTATACGGGAGCGTATATCATTGGCGCATTCGGAAAATGTATACAACTTGCCAGTACGTTCGTAGTCCTTTTCTCGGTCAAGTTCCTCATTTACGTTAATGTCAGGACACACAAAAATGGTATTATGTTCCCACATATCGATCATATTCTGAGTATAGCGACGCAAATTCTCAAGTGAAGATTTGAATGCTGAGAAACTGCTTTCTATTCTTTTCACCAGATTAATTTGCATAATCTTAGCCAACTGTTGTGAGAAACGGTCCGCATCCATATTTTTCCCCTTATACAGAGCCTTCACTTCGGGAGATTTAATGAATTCTATAGCACGATAACGGTAGTAGCATAGAAAATTACTGTTATCGAAGCGAAAATCTTCGGTAGGTGCTATCAAGTTCATTGTATCAGCAAAAAGTTTTGCTAATCCACTTTCCATCTGATATTCAATAGAATGAGGTCCACTAATCTTTGGAAAAACAATTTTTTGCTTACCGATGTCATCCTTGTAATATTTCTCCACATCAGTACGTGTACGACGCACTAAAATATCTTGAAGAACACAGTCACGTATCTCACCTGACAAACGTTTAAGCTCCATTCTGCGCTCTTCAGGAGTAATATCATTAGGCATATTACCATCATTCATTTGTCCAGAAGATTTTATCACTTGCCCAAATCGACGGTTAATGTCGGAAAAGAAGCCTTCAAGGTTTCCGCCATTAGCCTTTTTCAAGGTGCTGTCGGCATGGTTGCGCTCAAACAAATATATCTGGTTTTGTATATCAGATGGACGGTTATTTTGTGGTGTAGCTGAGAGCAATCCTATATATGGATAAGCACCTGTACTAGCTCCTATCTGTGTTATCAAATCATCCAGTGCTTTATACATTGAAGTACTACTATTACGAAACTTATGACTTTCATCTATGATGATCAAACCATAATCTTTATACTCGAAATCAGAAGAAAAAACACAGGAATCAATCTCGTCAAAATCAGCTTCATCCATATCATCAACAAGCTTACCTATACTTCCTGTCGTAATATAATCGATAGCCGAATCCATTTTATCTACATTGTCTGCATCAAACAGTTTTACGGTTTCTTTCCATCCTGACTGAATGGCAGGAGGAGTTACAACAAGTACTTTACGCTCACGACCATCATCATCAGGCATTCTTAGAAAGTGTTTCATTATAAGTGTTCCTACAATGGTTTTGCCTAACCCCACAACATCTGCCAACATAAAGCCACCGTGTTCTCTCATAATGGAAAAACACTGTTTTACTGCCTCTATCTGATACGCCAACGGATCAAAGCTTTTTGGAAGATAACTCTCTATCAACTGCTGCTGGTTCATATCAACAATGCTACCGAACTTATATTGTAGGAGCTTAATGTACAATTCATAAGGTGTCAACTTTACGACCACTTTTGCATCCTCTTCTGCTTTCACTCTTACAGGTGCGCCTCTCAATATTTCTTCAAGGAATGTTTTATTCCAAGGTATTGATAAATTCCATTTCTCATCAAACCAACAGTTATGTCCTTTTGTATATGAATACTCATTTGGTACAGCTGTGACTCGACTTGTATCTGTTTCCAAATAATTCAATTCCGAATTGCCTTCTAATCCCTTTTGAGTAAAATTACTACTGCCAATAATACCAACAGCATAATTTTGTCCGCAAAAAACATAACATTTTGCATGAAAGAATTGAGTATCACCATCTTCATTCTTTTTGTAAATACGGATTTGAAATCTGCTTTCATCCTCTTTTTCCTTACAATATTCTAGAAGCAAGCGCACAACCTCTACATATTTATCAATCACTTCAAGTTGTTGTATATCCCTCTTGATATAATCTTGTGGGAACTTCGCATCTTTACAAATAGGATTAGCTAATTGATTTTGACGTACAATTGGATCAGCCCCTATCAGTAGCTGAAGAGTTGTTCCCTCTTTTTTTAGAAATTCTTTCAACTCATTATAAACCAAAAAAGTGCCAGGAATATCCCAATATCCTGTTGCTATTTTTATAGTCTTACAATTGGCATTGGTTATACACTCTTTAATAGTGTTGACTAACCTCAAGCATTCATCTGAATTATCAATAAGAGTATTCGTCATAACATTTTCGTTTCGTTAGATTTTACATATTCACTAAGAATGAAACATTCTTTCAAGTTCCTTCATTTGCGCTATGAGAGATTCAAACGTAGGAGCTTCTCCATAAATCATTGCCAAACGCATATCGTTATAGTCTTGTTCCCAAATATCCACCAAGGATTTGTGCGGAACAAGACAGATACGCCTACGGATGTCAGGAGTATAATCAACGCCATTCACATGAGTAAAACATTCACGGTGATGATGGATAGTCGTCCATAATTCATTATTAGACACAGCATTCAATGCTATCTCTGTTTTCATCATCATTGCCAAGTCATAAAGATGACGCGACTTTCTATTCGCATCACCCATAGAGGCTGTCGAAAACAACTCATGCAACAAGAAAGCCTTTTCCAAAAATGTCTTTTCGGCAAGAGCCGTCGGTATGACAACTGTCTGAATGGTTGTTTCAATTGGAAGGTATTGCTCGACAATACTCTTCACTTCTGCTTTAGAGGTAGGTTCCAATAAAGAACGAGAACCAATCTCCAATTTGACTTCTGAATGTAAGTACGGTAGTTCAGTATCGAATAAAGAATAGTAACGAATATGTATGACACGTGGTTCCGGGTAGGTATTGTCACCCTCTCCATCAGGATCAGCCTCTATTGACAACCATTTATCCAAATCATTTTCCACAACTGCCGATTTCAAAGATTGGCACAATTCATCACGAACAAATACAGATGAACACTTTCTGAGGCGTTTGATTTGCTTCTTTGTCAAATCACCTTCAAATCCCCAGATAGACGGATCTATAGCCAAATCTATATCTTCAGAAAAGCGTTGAATAATGTTCCACACTTTACTCAAAGAAGTGCCGCCTTTAAACACCAAATGTTCTGCTATTGGCAAAGAGAATACGACTTGAAGTATCGTTGTTACCCACAAGTCTTTTTCAATGGCTTGCACCGGAAGCCCGGTTTTATTGGCAGCTTGCGTAATGACCATTATTTGCTGATCGGTGGTAAGCAAGAAGTAGTTATTCATAGGCATTTTTTATAATTGTTCTTATCCAAGCAGGCATCAATGACGCATCCACCATCACTTTTTCTTTTGATTCTTTCTCCAATATTTGTTTAAGTTGGGCTATCTGCGGCTCTGTTATCTTATCTTGCCCCAGTTCTTTTAAGGCAAAGGTAACAAGCATCGCCAATTTATTCGTAAAAGCTAAATTCTTGGGCGATGTAAATCGGAATTGAATGGATTTACCATTTCCAAGATTGATTTTCCGCCTTGTCCCATCAGTCAGATAAACAAAGTTCATGGGGATTTGAGTAGAGAGTCCCAACTTATTGAGTGCATGAATTCCCGTAGGCACTATTCTCGCCTTATCACGCCGAGCAATACTATCGGCTATTTCTTCAATAGAAGGATAGAGTACTCCCAGTCCCATTACCTTATCTTGCTTAGGATAACAATAGATACCTCTTGCTAACCGAAGAATTTGATTCTTTTCTGTTAGCCGTTCCAGAGCTTTACCTATACTCTTAGGTTCGCCAAAGTCAATAAAATCATTGGGGAAAAAGATAGTTCCTTCTCCTTTTGCTCTTATTACCTCTATTATTTTATCTTCGATACTCATCACACAACTCGCTTTGTCGCAAAAGTAACACATTTTTTCGACAAACAATTTAAAATTGTCATTTCATTTTGTGGGTCTTTGACTCTCTATCCTAATAAATCGACTTTACTTTATTGT
Source organism: Bacteroides sp. GM023 (assembly GCF_014750685.1). Classification (GTDB taxonomy): domain Bacteria; phylum Bacteroidota; class Bacteroidia; order Bacteroidales; family Bacteroidaceae; genus Bacteroides. The sequence continues at coordinate 523,970 of NZ_JAAXGE010000009.1, read as the reverse complement.
CGTACCCTATGTATACGATATATTAAAGTAAAGATAGGGAAGAAAGATAAAGAATAATTTTCTTCCCTACCTTCAAAACCTGAAACTTGTAAAGCATACACGTGATATCATCCACTACCTAAGCGATATTAGTGGCGAAATCTCTACCCTCAGAGAGACCGATTCGTTAATGAAAAACAAAAACGTTAAAAGTGAGCGTTTTAACACACAGAAACAAAGACATTTTCTAACTTTCTACCTTTTAAAGACCAATACAATGAACACCAACAAGTTATATATGCTGTATCGGGAAATAGAATTCTATTAGGATTCATGAGATATGACAGGCTTTACATTTCGTGAATAACAACACAGCATTGAATCTAATAAGATTTGAGTTGTTCCAAAACTACGTGGGACAAAATAGAAATGAAACTATAATAATATGTGGAAACAAGTAGAATTTGAATTACAATCACGCAAACGTGGATTTCATCTTATAACGGGAGAAGTACTACGAAATTTGCCACCATTGCCCAAAGTAGGATTATTGCATTTATTTATCAAACATACTTCTGCCGGATTAAGCATTAATGAAAATGCAGATCCTGATGTTCGAGTTGATATGGAAAGCATCTTCAACCACTTGATAAAAGAACGTGAACCGTATTATCAACACACTTTAGAGGGAAATGACGACATGCCGGCTCATGCAAAAAGTTCCATTATAGGAACAACCGTCACAGTACCCATTACCAATGGAAAGCTGAATCTCGGAACTTGGCAAGGCATCTATCTCTGTGAATTCCGGGATTACGGTGGTAATCGGCGAATCGTGGCAACTATCAGTGGAGAATAACTATATGGTTATTTATAACTTTGGTATGCACTAATTTCAAGATTGTGGAGCACGAAGTTGCCAAAAGGCCACAGCTGCCGCAGCAGCTACATTGAGCGAATCGACGCCATGCGACATAGGGATACGGACTACATAGTCAGCCTCGGCAATTGTTTCACAGGAAAGTCCGTCCCCCTCGTTCCCCATCACAATAGCTAATTTAGGTTCAGTAGCCAGGATAGGATTATCAATAGAAATAGAATTGTCCGTGAGTGCCATAGCAGCCGTGCGAAACCCTAAATTCTTCAGTTCAGAGAGAGAGCCATCCATCCAAGTCCATGATACAAAGAAAACACTTCCCATAGATACTCTGACCGCACGACGGTTCAACGGGTCACAAGAATTGCGTGTCAGTAATACGGCATCAATTCCAAGAGCTGCGGCCGAACGGAAAATAGCACCGATATTGGTTGCATCAACAACACTATCGATTACAACAATACGCCGGGCTTCCTGACACACTTCTTCCATACTACGTGGCACAGGACGACGCATGGCACAAAGCACACCACGTGTCAGAACATAGCCGGTTAGCTCGGCAAGTAATTCTCTGCTACCCGTATAGACAGGCAGATCACCACAACGTTCAATAATATCAGCGGCATCGCCAGTAATGTGTTTCTGTTCACACAAAATAGCCAAAGGTTCATAACCGGCATCCAAAGCTCTCTTGATAACCTTTGGACTTTCTACGATAAAAATACCCTTATCAGGTTCGATGCGATTACGTAACTGTATTTCAGTAAGAGTACTGAATACTTCAACTCCGGGATGAGATAAAGATGATATTTCGATAATAGGCATACTATTATTTATTACTTTCGATTAAACATACGAGCATTTCATTCACTGAACAGGTCATTTATAAATAGCTATCTTAATGACACCATCCAGTCTGTTCTCAAAGACACGATAGGCTTCCTCTATTTCATGGAGTGGAAATCTGTGCGTAATCAGAGGAGTAGTATCTATCTTGCCTTCTGCAATCAGATTTAGGATCTCTGCACAGTCACAACCGTCCACCCCGCCTGTCTTAAATATCAGATTTTTGCCATACATATCAGGCAAAGGGAGAAGCTGCGGTTCGTCATAAAGAGCTACGATAGTGACAATAGCATTAGGACGGGCACACTCCCATGCCAAACGAAAAGTATCCTCACTACCAGCTACTTCTAACACAACATCAGCACCACTATGCTCACTGTTGTGAAGTACAAAATCCTGGCAGTTTTCAGGTTCTACCACCCATACATCAGGATAATGTTCACGAACAAACCGTATTCTTTCAGGAGACTTTTCACAGACAATAATACGTTGTGGTTTCTTCAGCATCACACACAATAAAGTGCAGATTCCGGTAGGCCCGGCACCGATAATAAGAACGGTATCATCTTCGGAAATCTCCGAGATACGAGCAGCCCAAAAGCCTGTCGCAAGCACATCACCGACAAATAAAGCCTGTTCATCGCTAACCGTATCAGGAATGCGGTTCAATCCTTGGTCAGCGTAAGGAACTCTGACATATTCCGCCTGACCGCCATCAATACGACAGCCCAAAGCCCAACCACCGTTGGAATCAGTACAGTTATTGACATATCCCCGTTTACAAAAGAAACATTCTCCACAGAAAGTTTCCACATTCACTGTTACTCTATCTCCCGGCTTCACTGAAGTTACATCACTCCCCACCTCTTCCACGACACCTACCATTTCGTGCCCAACAGTCGTTCCGGGCACAGCACGCGGCACGCTACCATGTTTGATATGAAGATCACTAGTACAGATACTGCCAAGTGTCACACGTATAATCGCATCCCGTGAATCTTTTATTTCCGGTTTCGGCTTCTCGAGCAACTCAAATTTTCCGTGTTCAATATATGTGTATGCAAGCATAGTCTTCTCCTTGTCTATTAATATATGCCTTGCAAAGATAGTGATTTCATTGGCAAAACATAAATCTTTTATGATGTTCGATAATCTCAAACAGAATCCCACTCTATTTTACAGTAATAAAAAGCACAATAAAGTAGTTTGCTGTTTTTTTACTTCAGCTCTTTGATATTTTGAAAAATACTCTTACTTTTATGTCCTAAATAATCAATAAACAATAAAGACATCAGCACGACTTATAACATCTGCACACAAGCCTATGATAGATACTTCCGAAAATCTGATTATAATAAAAGGACAAATCAAGACTGCCGAGATAGAGAGTTGTCAAAACGATAGTGGCAACTATAAGATACTATTCCGTAATTCTTCAAGTGCTTATACTTACAAAGAAGAAAATGTTCTTTGGTTAACCTCTCCCGAGAAGCCTGATCCCAATGATTATCAAATAGTCAGTAAAGGAAGAACTTTATCAAACATTGAAGCCCTATACGTTTTTTATGCCGGAAAACACAGCTATTGGCACATTCGTTTTCAGAACGGCAAAGAGTATGATTATAAAGGAGAAGATTTGCAAATTACCCAATCATGTCTGAAAGAACCTTGTTCGAGAAGCATATTCGAATATTTGAAGAAAGTTGCCGATGTGAACGGATTAAAAGCTGATGACGGAACGAAGCTATTGGCTAAACAATATGAAAAAATTCATTTCATTGCAGACAACAGAGCTATTGCTGTATACTTAAATCCTCAAAAATATAAATTACAGTCCTGGAGTACATCAACCTTGATTTTTCCTTTCGGTTGTAATGCAAGCCAGCAAAAAGCTGTTCAAGCAGCTTTTGAGAATCAAATCAGCATCGTACAAGGTCCTCCGGGAACCGGAAAGACACAAACAATCTTGAATATTATTGCCAATATCCTTGTACGTGGCAAAACTGTTCAAGTGGTATCTAATAATAACTCTGCCATTGTTAATGTACTTGAGAAGCTATCCAAATACGATATGGGATTCATGGTCGCATTACTTGGTAGCACTGCCAACGCTGAGTTCAAGTTATAAATGCGAACGACTTATTTCACTTGGAACAATTATTCCGTCATCGTATCATATTCCGCGATTTTCTCTTTGCATAAACGTTCAGTAATATCTCTCAGAATATCTACACGAGAAATAAGATATTCCAGTTGTTCTTGTGAGATACTGAAATCATTATTATAACGAGCCTCAATGTATGAACGACATAATAAATCAAAACAGACTTTCTCAGCATCCGTATTTTGAGGAAAGACTGCCACCAATTCCATCGAAAAACGTTTTACCATTCCCCGAAGGTCTTGAATTCTGTGATTCTTAGGACGATAGTTTGTAAAAACCATCAAGATACAATTATAAAGTTTCTCACAGACTTGATGAAGCAAAAAGGCGGCTTCTTTATTTTGTCCTTTGGACAAACATATTTTCACTAAGTCAAAAAAATTACACGCATAAGGATACAACCCATCAAATTTTTTTTGCGCAATATCCCGAATCTCCTTAAAGCTCAACTTTCGTGGTTTAGCCAATTCACATTTACCACTATTGTAAAGCATGATACCTTCCTTTACTATATCCGTAAAGAAATACTGGCTGACTTCCAAGTTACGGTTTACCGTACTAATATGTTCTACAATAAATTGTGGGAAAGCATGACGGCGGTCTGCAAACAAGTCATGATACTTATTCGTGATACGATGTAGTTTTTCTTCCACATGTTTAGTCGGTCCAGTTGTAACGACAAGAATATCATAATCACTCTGATAGGAAGTATGAACACCAAATTCTATATTACTGTCCCATAAAACATAGTTTCCCCTTGCATAACTTCCGAACAGAATAACCATCTGACAATTCCCGATGCTTTTACACACTAAATCCAGCAAGACAGTCAGTTCTTCCTGTGTACGTTTGGGTAAACGTTTTATAGACTTTTTCATAATCATTCTTATTTATAACCTTACAAAGGTACGAACTTTGCCATCCCTAAACAACAGAGATAGAAAAAAACTTATAATAAAGTCTTTTCAAAATTTCCCCAACACTTCCATCATTGCCGGACGGCGTTTATATTTTATCCGAAATTCCGCTACAATGTTTTTCACCGCAGTCTGTCCTCCCTTAAGTTTATGTATGCACGGTAATACTTGTGCGATAAATTCATAATTCTTCCGTCCCATATTCCGCTCGGCATAGTCATTCAACGAAGAAGTATACATAGCAATCAGCTGTTCCGAATGAGTATCCTTCAAATAATGAGCATACCGCATCAATGCCTCCAGTCGATCATATCTAGTAGATGACAACAAGGTGAACAAATGCTCATAGTCCTTTTCTTTCACATAGATATCAGCCTCATCACTTCCACCGAAAGAAAAATAGTTACTAAATTCAGTTTCTTTCATCATCGTATCCAAATAACTCTTCCATTGTTCTTTCGGAATCAGAGTTTTAAGTTTACCGTAATATGTCAGTTTATCTCTACCTGTCACAAACAATAGACGACATGTATCAATTACTTCAGAAGTCCGATTGGTCATCTCGTAAATCCTCAATTTTATTTCCAACCATTTATTAACAGTACTGGAATATATATCTTCTTTCGCAATATCTATACCTTCATTCAGTAAACGAATAGCTTCATCATATTGGCAATAGACAATCAGTTTCTCAACCTCCATCTCCCGTATTTCAGGCAGATAAAGATATTGACGAATCGTATCATTCGCTTTTTGCTCTTCATTCTGCCCCAATAATAAATTGACTTTGCGAAGAACTAACTGATATAAATCATAAGTGTCCTTTCTTGTTTCAAGAAGTCCATCAATCAATTCCAGAGCTTTTTCTGTCGATTGAATAGAAAGATTGATTTGCATCATTAGTTCGTCTATATCATAAATTCCGTAGTTACGATAAATTGATATTTCAGCAATCTGACGTAATTCCTCTAGAATATCCGTCTTTTGTTTCTGAGTTGTTTTAGGATGTCCAACCACTTTCACAAGTAAGTCTCCTGCGTGCTCGCAATAAAGGGAAGTGCCAAAGTCATCATCATCGTCAGCATATAGTAATTCATCCTCATAATTCTCACCGATAGAACGAAGTGTTTGAAGAACTATGGCAATCGCATTATCTATATCTCCCAAGCTCAAGAAGAAGTCTGCTTTCTTCAGAAAAACATCCACTCGATTGAAAATAGTTTCCCAATCACGGTTGTAATCATCATAACGATTATGATAACGGGACTTTTTACCACCACCAGAGCTATTAAAAGTTTTCTGAATCTCCGTTCTATAATCTTTTCCCTTTGATGTCGAAGACGATTCCTCGGATATAAAACGATTCAAAAGCACCATCTTAAATTCCGGATTCGTCGAGGCATACTCACTAATAAATGTAGAAAGTTCCTGCGGATTAACGAATGACAACAATTGCTTGATGTCCACATCAGGCTGTACTGCCTCCTCTTCCTTTGTTACTATTCTCATTTTTGAAAATGCACTACGACTCACCCGTTTATTATTATCACGGATTGCCAAAAGTACTGCCACGACATGCTTACAAATTCCTCCATCATACGGACAATCACAGTACCAGGATTCTACATCCTTTCCGTTCATTGATATTTCTACATTATAATCGTCCGTTCCCTCTACGGTTGCAGCCCATTCACCGGGTGAAGTTTCTTCCAGTTCGGAAACGGCATCCGTATCATAATATTCTTCCCCACGCATCAATATCTTATAGGGGACAAAGTTCTCAAAATTATCCAGTGTAATCATATGACTAATTTATTCCTGTATATATCCTTCCTGTTCATACGCTTTCCCATACTTATGAATCATTGCCACCAATGGCTTTAAACGCTCATCAGAAACCAACATGGCCCTATAACGCAAATACTGATTATCATAAAGCTGCCGGTTTCCAGTTTTGAGACGCTTCTCCACATCCGCAGGAATGAAAAATTCCGCACGATTGCCCAATTTTACATAGAATTCATTTAAAAAGATAGAAATGCCAGCCAAATCTATGTCTCCGAAATGAATATAACGATTGGGGACCATCTTTAGCCAGTCACACAAATCCTTCGATTGCGGATAACGGGATACGAAAAGAACTTTCATTCCTTTAAATAAGTACTCTTGGGCACGGATATGCTGAAAATTCTCTCCATTCTCTATACCTACCACTACGACATCTTCAGGTATATGGAAATCTTCGTAATCCTGCATGAAGATAGAAGTGCCTGGCAAAGGAGAAAGCACGAATGGTTCACCATGAAGAATTGCGTCTATAGGTGTATAACAATTAAGAAGAAAACCTTTGAATGTACGGGTATATCTCAGTTTAGAGTCTCCTGCTTTTGCCACCTGCGCCGAACGTGACACTTCATCCGGCCAACTCTTCATCTCAATCCAATCTTCCAGTTCCATGCCGGAAGTATAATTCTGAGCAAGATAAATGCGGCATCCTTCCGGGTCAATCATACGAAAGCTGCGCATACTTCCCCGGGAGACAATCGTAATGATTCCCTCACCCATCAATGTATTTGCTATCAATCCATCAAACTTTGAGTAAGGAATGAGATTACCATCCAGCATTTTCAGCACCTGCCGTGCCATTGCTAAAGTAAATAAACTACCACTCATTTTTCTTTCTGATTATAGGTTAACAATGGAACAACTCGTGTATTTGACCGCCCGTCCTTACTTAACAAATAAGTATAACGATAGTCTTCCACATTATAAGTAGTGGGAGAACTGTTTACCAACAAGATATTCCGGCAATTGGCAAAATCCAGAATACCTTTCACATTATTGGGATGCAATTTGCCTATTTCATCCATCATGCAATGGATTTTAAAGTCACCGAACTTACGTGACGCCTTTTCCTTGAACACATTAATCAGCATGATATTGACCATTGCTTTCACCAGAATGTCCGTACCGTCAGAACCTACATTGGCAATCTTCTCCACCCATCCTGTGTCATTATCATTCTCTTTCACACGGAACTCCAGTTTGAATGTATCGGCAAGTGCCAACCGTCTGCGTCCCGGCTCGTCAAGCAAATATTTCATAAACGACAGCAAATGTCGGACAGCCGTCGCATTGACATCTTCACGGGAATCCTGCGAAAACAGGTCAACCTTTCCCATATTATATTGGTTCTCATCACTAAACCGTTTAATCTCCAGCAATAGCTGCATCAGTTTATCGCTACTCTGAAGCGGGCGAAGAGCTATTTCTTTTATTACTCCGGCAAAATTCCGCTTGACAAAATCGTCATTGATATCCTTTATCGTTCTGTGTATCTCGCTTTCATTACGGGTCAGTCCTCCCACTTCCTGCGAAATACGGCGGATTATATCCGTATACCGTTCACTGATATGTTTCTGATAATCGGAGATTTTATCATTATCCACAAACTCGCACAGATTGGAAGCGAAATCATAGTAATCCTGTTCCCCAATCAGTTCCGTACGGAAATGGAAGGTGTTTTTCGACGAGAAGTTTCCATTGAACTGCGTCACTGCTTTCTTGAAATCGTCCGTTTTCCTGATGGTAGATATGATAAGCGACTTCAACTCATCCACAATGACGTCGCAACTTTTCCGGGTAGGCTTCTCTCCTATTTCTATCACGGAAGGCGGACAGAAAGTTTCATCTTTCCGAAACATATCTACTTTATTCAACCCGTCTTCTAATGAGTCTAGTTCTTTACGAATCCGGTCAAGATGGTCATCCGCACCTTTTTTCTGCACCTGCAACTTCTTCTTTTTCAGATCAAAACGTTCATCCAATGCAGACAGCTTTGCATCCAGCTCTTTCTTCCGGCTTCGCGTAGCAGGTTCTTTATCAAACAGTTCAGCCTTATCTCTTTCATAATAAAGAACTAGCGGGCGGGATTTACTTATAGATTCCAATTCTTTATTTATTTCGGCAAGCCGGTCATCATACTTGCGGATAGTGACCGTATCAGCACCCTTTCCACTCAATTCACTCTCCTGCGCCTGTTTCAATTCTTTTTCCCGCTCCGCAGTTTGTTGTTTCATCCGGTCTATCTCATGCTGGACACCGGCAATAAACTCTTCCAGTTCTTTCTTGAGTTCAATCCTGCTGTCATTATAAACTTTCCGGCAGGCTTTCAACAGTTTTTCCCGTTCATCCAAATACTTCTTCTTCTCTCCTTCCGCCACATAGAGACGGTGTCCGATTTCATTCAGTTGTGACTGCAATTCTTCGGTACATTCTCTTTTCCATTCCTCTTCCTTTGTCTTCCATGAGGCGTAATCAGCCCGCAAATTCTTCAATTTTGCAGGAATCTGCATTCGCTCGGCTTCCATCAGATGTTGTTCTTCCAAAATACCATGTATTTGCTTCGAATACTTCTTTTCTAAAGAAGAAACTGTTTCCTCCTCTTCTTCCGTCAGTCGGGTGAGACGGTCGGTACAAAGTTGCCGGGTTGCTTGTTGCCTGTCACGTTCCTGCTTCATTTCTTCGGGAGTGCGGACAGAACGTTCGATAGCTGTCAGATTGAGTGAAACACCGAACAAAGTAGACTCCTTATTCACTAATTGGGGTTGCAGTTCATTGTTGTACAACACCAGTTCCTCATCCGCCACCTTGCCTATCGTCTCCTGCCAATCCGGCTTGTTCTTCTCCAGCCACTCGCACAACGAACCTTTTCGTTTCTCAATAAGAGCATCCAATGTCTGCAACTGTTCTTCAATCGCGCTCCGCTCTTTGCGAACAGCCTCCATCTTTGTCTGAAATTCCCATTTCAATTCTTTCACTTTCCATTCACATTCCTGTCTCAACTGCTTTATATCTCCTTGTTGCTGACGGATGTTAAGTTCCAGTTCCTTGTCCTTTTTGCGTAGTTCGTTGATGCCGTCTTCACAATCGGACATTTCCTTTTGATGGGGATGTTCGTATTTCACCTTTTGAAGTTTCAGGTTACACTGTGCCTGTTCGTCACGCAACTGCCGGATACGATTATCCACCGTCTGTACTTTCTCTTCTTGTGTCGTCCTTACTTTCTCCTCTTCCACACGAAGTTGTTGCATCAATTCCTCCTGTTTACCGGCAATCTCCGCATTCCGGACATTTATCCGGGCCCGCTGACTATTCTCAAAAGTACGGAAATCGGCTTCCAGCTTTTCAGATAACAATCGGTACTTACTTAATACGTCCTCATATGCCCTTGTCAGTTCCGATTTCATATTCCGAACTTGTTCCAGTTCCTGAACCAGTAATTCTTCACAAGACACCCGTTTGATGATTTCTTCTATTTGCATCTGCTCGTAATGCAGACGTTGCTCACGTATCTTTTTGAGCATGTCGTTTATTACCCCTATATCCACAATCAAGCCATCACGTTCTTTGGTGTACTTTTGTTGCAACTCACCCATAAGCCGCAGCAACCGTTCACGTTCTGTCTCCGCTTTAGCCAGTTCCTCCTTCACCAATGGAATCTCATGCAAAGCCCGTTTCTCCGCAAAGTTAAGTTCCGCACGCCCTTCGCCAATCTGCTTTTGTGTATAAATCAAATCACGATAGGCGTTCATTACTTTCTCCGCCATCTTCCGGACAGCTATTTCTCCATTCTTGTTCTTTGTAAACCAAAGCATCACATCCCTGTATTCCTGCTCAAATTCCTTAATCTGGCTACGATAGAAGTCCAAATCGACAGAGATATCCTCATCACTCATCGAACGGATAATGGTATCTTTTATAAAATCAGCATCCAGTTTGGAATTTAAAAAGACATTCTGTATTGTCCGCGGAATATTCTGATATTTCGCACTTTCTACAATGGCAAACTTGCGGTAAGGTATCATTTCATGCTTACGGTTATTACCGAAAATGATGTCCCGATACATTTCATAGCTAGTCACTTGTGCAGTATAGTGAGTCTTCGAACCTAAGCGTTCGCGGATGCGTCCCCACTCGGAGTGTACCACATTGTGTTCGTCAATGAACCAGTCCTGTTGAAATGGCGCATCAATAAAACGGAAAAATACCCGTCCCTGGGATTTGGCAGCCACCACACAGTAAGCGGCATTCTCCCGCATCACTTCATAGACAATGTAAGAATTGGCATATGGAAAATAAAAAGCATCGAAACTCTTCTTCTCTTTCGGAATGCCCAGTCTTAACTTGTCAGCATTATAAAAGAAGAGTAAGGCACGGAGCAGTGTACTCTTACCGACGCCTTGCGTACCTATAAAATGCACGTTCCCATCCAATTTCACTTCCGCATATGGAATATGGGCACTATTCAGAAAAATAATCTTATTCAGGTATCTCATCTTGCACCTCCTCTGAAATTGTGATACAATCAACCAAGTCTTCCATATAATGGAAAGACGACAGTACTTTATATGTTCCGTCGAGTTCGTTCTCTTTCTCTATCAGTCCTATGTTCTCCAGTTCTTTCAGCAGTTTGCCGACTACTTCATCATATTTCTTCTTATCCGAAAACAGTTTGGTTGCCTTTTCCTTCAGTTCGATATCACATCCTATCTGAATCTCAATATCAGCGGCACGGAACAAGAATCCCGGTCCGAATGCCGAATGATAGGTTTTCAGGAAACTCAGGTAATCAATCCACTTCTGAATGGCTTCCAGTTTACGTTCTAAATCGACTTTTGATTCCTTGCGGGTAAAGTAGTAATAACCGTCACCGCCTTCCAGATAGAAACCGATACCTTTGTAGTAATCATAATAATCGGGCAAATCTTCCTCAATGGCGTCATACAAGCGTTTCACTTGGGTAGAGACACTATTAGAAGATATGAATCCCCCTTTGCTAAGTATATTAAATATCTCTTCAGTGTATTTCATGGTCATCTGTTTTTAGTATCCAGCATACATCATTTGGCATATATTAAAGGGTATTCCACTTCGTCGGATATTTCATAAGTATCTGTAAAACGAAGTTCGTCGGCATACTGTGATGCCAGTTGGCAGAAAAAGATTAATTTTTCTCCGCGTGTCACTTCTTTCCGGTAGCGATAGTTCATCACAAAAGAAAATAGATGGGTGCTGGATGCCATAAATGAGTTATGCACTTCTTGTAGATTCACAGTGTCTATCATTTGTGACTGGTCATCCAGATATCCTTCCGGAATAGCATCCGCCAGTTGTTTCATTCCTTTCGGAGAATTTTTCTGCCGCGCAACAAGTTTCTTCAAGATTTGAAATGCCTCATCGGAAGTCCGTAGATTATCAATGGAAAGTTTAATGCGATAGCCAACCTGTGACTCCATCCAAACAGGGCTCTTTTGAGCGGCAACAGAACGGATGCTTGTATGTTCTTCCAACAAGAACTGGTCTTTCAGGTACTTCAGTTTCTTTACTTTTTCAAGGATACGGTTCTGATAATCTATCAGGTTCAGATAATGGATGATTTGCTTTTGAATTTCAATCAGGTTGTGGTATGAATCATTCAACTGGAGCTTTACGTCACTCACTACATTCCGCATTTGAACATCCATTGCTACCCGGAAGAAAGTGGGCTGCCCATAATCTATTAATTCTTCACTTTTACGAATCAACAGGGCAATATTGTTCCGTTTCTCATCAAGCCGGACGAGTTTGGTTTTCTTTATCTTGTAATTAGGCTCGTTCTTATAGGTATTATCCATATTCCGCTTCAAGTCCATCACATTACGGACAGTAGTCAGAGCTATATTTTTCAGGCAGCGTTTCACTTCCCGCTGGTAGTTGTACTTGCGTTGTTCGTTATTTTCCTTCAAGTAATAATCAATGTTTTCATTCAGTCGTGTCAGGTAATCCTGCACGAAAGAGACATTGATTTCCTCATTCACTTCGAGCACATCTTCAAAAAACTTCAGATAGATGTCTTCCATTTCAAGGAAATCGCCGGTATCCCGGATCACTCCATAGTCTATCAAATAGCGGATGCGTTCTTCTTTGTACTCGGTCATTTCAAGCGCATAATCATAACGGAACGAAAGAGACTTCCGCTTGGAAAACATTTCTTTCAGGAGTTCTTTCTCCCGGTCGAGACTTTTGACCAGTTCTTCTATGGAACGAAAAGTGCTCATATTAGTTTTGTCTTTTAATAACGATTACTTCTTCAATAGATCTCTATTACTAAGAACTTTGCAAAACAACAAAGTATCACAAAAATAATACAAATGGAACAACAAACCTAATTTCACTGTTAAGACTTTTATTATTTATGCGAATCAATAGTTGGGATGACAGATGTTTGAACAAAAAAAAATCATTAGAGTAGTTATATCTTTTGTGGTACCCACTTCTACAACGTCCCTATCAACAGCTATTTAGGCAGCAATATCTGTTACCATATCGATGATTGGTTTTATCTGTACTACCCTTCACTTATTATATTGAGTTAATGGAAGATTTGATAGGAGTAGCTGCTTCTTCGCAAGTGATATATTTCAAATAAATGTATAGTGATTTATATAGAATGGATGAGTCCAATAAGAACTTAGTTTATTATTTCTTTTATATTCATTTCGTTTCATAGGTTATAGACCGTAGATATTTATAGTTCTTATTCTAAATCGTTGCAAATATACGTACATTATTTAGTAACACCAAAATATTTAATAAAAATATTTTCTATATACCTGATACATATACAAAAATACGATTTATATAAGAGATGTACAAGAAAGCATCCTGCATCTCCGGTCGGGTAGCAAAAGAGTCAGGTTTTAAATTCATATTTCGGTGCTTTCAAAACTTCAAGTCCTGATTCACTCTGACAATCCATGGTATTACAAAGGCATTAGTTCTTATTGAACTTATGCGAATATTTAATTAACCCTTATTTATTAACTAAAAAGTAATACTAATGAAGAAAAACATCCTTTTGCTGATGTTGTGCTTATTCAGCTCTATAGGAGTTGTGGCACAAACAAAATCAATTAGCGGGTTGGTGACGGATGCCACTGGTGAGCCGATCATTGGTGCGAGTGTAATTGAGGTAGGTACTACAAATGGTACTATTACCGATGTTGATGGTAAATTTACATTAAACATGAATCCGAATGGGAAAATCAAAGTTTCGTACGTCGGATATCAGATGCAGACCATCGAACTCAAGGGAAAAACTTCGGTTCGAGTTCAATTGAAAGAGGATTCGGAGATGCTGGATGAAGTCGTAGTGACAGGTTATGGCGGAAAGCAGTTGCGTACCAAAGTAACCAACTCCATTTCCAAAGTAAAGGAAGAGACATTGAAACAAGGACTATACAGCAATCCGGGACAAGCATTGTCAGGAGCAGTTGCGGGTTTGTCCGTGAGCCAGACTTCCGGTAATCCGGGTAGTACGCCGACTTTGGTGCTTCGTGGTGGTACGAACTTTGACGGTTCGGGTTCTCCGCTTATCTTGATTGACGGGCAAGTCCGTTCCTCGTTAAGCGACATCAATCCGGATGATATAGAGTCGATGGAAGTACTGAAAGATGCCGGAGCTACCGCTATATATGGCGCGCGTGCCAACGACGGTGTAATTCTTGTCACAACCAAACGCGGAAAAAGTGGAAGAGCGGAAGTGAACCTGAAAGCAAAGTTCGGATTGAACTATTTCAAAAACTCTTATAACTTTCTGAATGCCGGAGATTATATTTACTGGATGCGTACGGGCTACATGAATGCTTATGTCAGTGATATGACACATCCTGACGGAACAGCCGTGAAAGGATGGTCTTCTCTTAGCGGACTGACGAGCGCAACTCCGTATGGTACAGGCAACGCCTATTTTGCCAGTGACGGAGTTACTCCACTGGACGGTAATAAAACGTCTTCTGCCATCTGGAGCACGATGAAGTACGCCGATAACCTGGCATTTTTACTCGACCAGGGCTGGCAGACTATGATCGATCCCGTATATGGGGATAAACTGATCTATAAGAATACTGATATTGCAGACTTTAACGTTCAAACTCCCGCCTTCTCTCAAGATTACAATTTGAGTGTCAGCGGTGGAAACGAAAAAGGAAATTACTACGCCGGATTAGGATACAACAAAAGTGACGGTACGGCTTATGGCAACTGGTACAAGCGTATCACCTTCACATTCAATGCCGATTACAAGCTGAAAGAATGGCTGACCTCCAATTCAAGTTTCAGCTTTGCAGACGCTACATGGAATGGGTTGCCTGCCACCCAAACTGCCGAAGCCAATTACTTTTCGCGTTGTCTATCATTACCCCCAACTTTTCGTGGTTACAATGCGGACGGAGAAATGTTGCTCGGTCCTAACTCCGGCGATGGTAATCAACAATACAATTTTGACAAATTCGTCAGAGATCAGAACACAGATAAGTTTACGATGAACCAAGCGTTCACTATTAACTTTATGAAAGGACTTTCTCTGAAGTTAGGTGCTATCTGGTATTATCAGGAAGAGAAAACCGAATCTTTCAACAAAGACTATTTGAGTTCTCCGGGTAATACGGTTACTTCACGCAGCTCTGCTGCAAGCTATGACCGCACACTGGATCAGACCTATAACGCCGTATTGAACTACAATTACCAAATAAACAAAGATAATTATCTGGATGCGATGGTCGGATTCGAATATTACGATTCTTATAACAAAGGATTCAACGCATCCGGTTCGGGTGCACCGACCGATGATTTCATGGATTTACAATACACTTCGAAGGATGAGAACAAGCGTTCTATTGACTCCTGGCATTCACGTCAGCGTATCATGTCATTCTTCGGTCGTGTGAACTATGATTATCAATCAAAATATCTTCTCTCACTGGTACTTAGAAAAGACGGCTACTCGAAACTTGCCAAAGAAAACCGCTGGGGAGTATTCCCAGGTGTATCTGCCGGATGGGTTTTCAGCAAGGAGAAATTTATGGC
The DNA here is from genome assembly GCF_014750685.1 of Bacteroides sp. GM023. Taxonomy (GTDB): domain Bacteria; phylum Bacteroidota; class Bacteroidia; order Bacteroidales; family Bacteroidaceae; genus Bacteroides. The sequence goes on along the minus strand of NZ_JAAXGE010000009.1, from coordinate 508,279 downwards.
AAACACAACCGATATACTTTCATTTGGTAAATTACGCGCCAGTTTTGGTTTGAATGGTAACGTGAACAAGAACTTCGTAGGTAACTATACCGTTCAAGGTTCATATGGTAGCAATACGTATAATGGCGTAACAGGTTTCCTCTTGGGCAGTATCCCCAACCCTTACCTGATGTGGGAAAAGTCCAGAACTTTCGAAGTGGGACTCGACCTCGGTTTCCTCGAGAATCGCATCAATGCAAACCTGACTTATTACAATCGTCTGACCAGTGACAAATATGCCAATATCACTGTGCCGTCAACTTCAGGAGTAAGCTCCGTTGTTTCCAATAACGGTAAGTTTCAAAATCAAGGCTTCGAATTCGAACTGGCTTTCCGCGTCATCGACCGCAAAGACTGGAAATGGAATCTGAACTGGAACGGTGCGCTGAACAAGAATAAGGTAGTGGCATTACCTGACAATGGCTTGGAACGGAATCGCCAAAGTGCCTATCAGGTTTATTCGGGTAACGGAAACGATAAAATGTGGGTAAGCGGCTATCAGGAAGGGCAGCGTCCGGGTGATTTGTATATGTTTATTGCCGAAGGTATCTACAAATCCCAAGATGAAATACCTGCCGGACTGGTTGACATCACTTCCGGTAATAACGGTTCTACGGGTCGTCCTTTGTATGGCGGAGCGGAAGGTTACAACAAACTATCAGACAGTCAGAAAGCAAATGCACTGCCTATCCAGCCGGGTGATGTGAAATGGAAAGATGTTAACGGAGACGGAGTCATTGATGATTACGACATGGTGAAAGTCGGAAATACTATTCCGAAGTGGACAGGTGGTATCAACACAACTGTAAGCTGGAAAGACCTGACATTATCTGCTCGTTTCGACTATGCCCTAGGATTTAAGGCGGTAGATTGGAAAACAATGTGGATTATGGCATGTGCACAAGGTACTTACAATACAATTCAGGAGACAAAGAACACCTGGACTCCTGATAATCCGAATGCCAAATATCCTACTTATGTCTGGGCCGACCAGTTGGGTAAAAGAAATTATTGCCGCAGTTCTTCCATGTTTGTGTATAATGGTAATTACCTGTCACTCCGCGAATTATCTCTATCATACCGACTGCCATCCATATGGGTACAGAAAGCCAGACTGAGTAATGTGGAATTGTCCGTGACAGGACAGAATTTAGGTTATCTGACAGAAGCCAAGCATCTGTTCTCTCCCGAAAAGGCGGACAACAATGGTGGATATCCATTGCCCCGTACTGTGATTTTTGGTATAAACGTTTCTTTCTAAATACATTAAAAGACAGATTATGAAAAAAATAATATACATCGTTTCCCTGTTCGTAACATCCGTACTCTATACATCGTGCGATGCTTTGGATCTGGCTCCCGAGGATTACTTCGGAAGTGGAAACTACTGGAATAATGAAGCGCAAGTGGACGGCTATATGACCGGACTACATTCGCAGTTGAGAAATAGTTATGATATGTTCTATGTACTGGGAGAAGTACGCGGTGGTACACAGCGTGTAGGAACTTCATCCGAGAATACTAGTCTGAATTATGCCAATCTACGTTCGAATGTTATAGATCAGGATAGGCCGGGCATCAGCAACTGGTATGGTCTTTATTCGCCAATCATGCAGGTCAATCACTTTATTCAGAAAGTGGAGAATGAGTGTGCTTTTCTGGATGATACAAACAGAAAACAATATCTGGCTCAGGCATATGGTATAAGGGCGTTGTATTACTTTATGTTATACAAGACGTATGGAGGTGTCCCCATCGTGACCGAAGTGGAATTGCTGAACGGTAAAGTGACGGCAGACAAGTTTTACGTAGAACGTTCGACACCGGGAGCTACACTCGAATTTATAAAAGGAGACATTCAGAAATCAGAGAGTAATTATGCGGATGTGACAATAGAGAATAATTACGATAAGACGATGTGGTCTAAAGCAGCGACTTTAATGCTGAAAGCAGAAATATATATGTGGGCTGCCAAAGTCAGCATTACCGGACAAACAGCCACCGGAACAGAAGATTTGAAAGTTGCCCGTACTGCATTGAATCAGATTATAGGTAAATTTGAATTATTATCCAGTTTCGAAAGTGTTTTCAGCACTTCTAACCGTAACAACAAGGAAGTTATTTTCACCTTGCACTTTGCGGACGGCGAAGCGACTAACTGGGGCAGTCAGTTCCTGTATCAAGATGCCGTATTTATCGGACAGGTTTATGGACGCGATGGCAACCGGATAGAAACCGACACATTGAATCTAAAAGGAACGGGTGGTGTATTCCGCCATGAATACACACATGATTTCTGGTCGACCTATGATGCCGAAGATACTCGCCGTGACGCTACTTTCCTTGAATATTATACACAGGAAGATTTGAATGCGACAAGTTTCGGGTGTGTGCTGAAGAAATGCATAGGTTCTATTAATTCGAATAATAATCGGATTTATGATACGGATGTGATTGTTTATCGTTATGCGGATGCCCTGCTGATGATGGCTGAAGTTGCAAACGGATTAGATGAATCATGCAGTACTTATATCAATGACGTACGCAAACGTGCTTATGGGGATGACTATCCCGGTCATGAATACAGCGACGGAAGTTTTGAAGCTAATGAATTGGCTATTTTACATGAGCGTGACAAAGAATTTGTGTGGGAAGGCAAACGATGGTTTGACGTTGTACGTATGCAGGATGTGTCTCATAAATCATTGGTATTCTCAGCTTCCGCCAACTATCCAACCACTAAAGCCTTGATTGACACGAAGGAAGAACACAAATTATTGTGGCCGCTGGATGTCAGTACGATGAATATCAATCCGCTGTTGGAACAAACTCCGGGATATGTACAGAAATAGGTATTAAGATTGTAGTTTTTTACAGTTAGCAACATTGAGTCCACTTTAAAAGGTTTATAGCAACTTCAAGAAAGAAGTAACTTTTTAAGGTGGACTCATTTTTATGAAAAGAACATACCTTATATGTATATCCTATATTCGATATTCTACATACAAGGTATATTAATAATGGTATTTAGAAATCCGTTTAATCGTTAGTTTCTATACTTACAGCAACCCGGCAATTGGTTATATACAGAATCAGCCGCTTTGTATTTGTCCGTATCATGCCCTGCATTGGCTATTGCTTTCCGTATGGCATCTTCCGATGTCTTGCCGGAATCAAAATTCAGGTGAACCATTTGCTTCTCTTTATCCCAATGGGCGGTCTGGACACCGTTGACACTCAAAGCTGCTTTCTCAATGCGGTCTTTGCACATATCACACGAGCCTTTCACGGTAAACATGGCATGCTGGACGGTGGGTTCCGCTGTATGATGTTCTTCCATATTCATGCCGGGCATATGATGTCCCGAGTGTCCGGTCATGGGTTGGGCAGTTGCTTCGCCGTTATTCATCATGGAGGGGTTTCCTTCCAGTTGGGCGCTGGCATCAATAGAGAAAACTCCGTTCGTTACTACTTCTTCACCGTCCGAAAGGCCGTTCATTACTACATAGGCACCACCGAGAGAAGGACCCAGTTCGACTTCACGCATCAGGAAAGAAGGTACAGAAGTATCAGGTTGGCGCACATAGACGATGGAACGTTTTCCTGTCCATAATACTGCGGTTTGCGGGATGACAATCAAATCCTTATATCCTTTCAGGGGAGCGTTCACTTCGGCGGTAGCATACATTTCCGGTTTCATTTCCTGTTTTGGGTTCGTAACATCCACACGGACACGTGCCGTGCGGGTGGTCGGATTGATGATAGGGTCGATAAAGGAAATCTTTCCCGCAAACTTTCTTCCCGGAAAGGCAGGAAGGGTAAATTCGACTTTATCCCCTTTGCTTAAAAAAGGCAAGTCAACTTCAAAGGCGTCGAATATAGCCCAGACCTGGGATAGATTGGCTATATCGAACAAGACTGCGCCCTGGGATACATAATCACCCCGGTTTACCCGTTTGGCCATGACAATGCCACTTGTGTTCGCCTTTATTTCTACTGTGGGCGAGGCTTTGCCGGATTGCTGGACGGCATCAATTTGCGCGTCAGTCATGTTCCAAAGTCTTAGTTTCTCACGGGCAGCCTGTATCAATGGCGGTTGCTGCATGCTGATAGCTTGCAGCAGTTCTTGTTGGGCAGTGAATAGTTCGGGGGAATAGATAGTAGCCAAACTCTGTCCGGCACGTACCTCTTCACCTGTAAATTCAATTTCCAGTTTTTCGATTCGGCCGCCCACATAGGCTGTCTGTGATTGCAGGCTGCGTTCATCGGGGGCGATTTTACCGTACAGGCGGACTTTCTTTACAGGATTTTTACGGCTCACACGGGAAGTCTGCACATCAGCCAAAGCCATAGCCTCATCAGAAAGCTGGATGGCGGAAGGGTCTGCTTCAGCGCTACTGCCCGAAGAGGATTTCTTCAGAGGTATCAAGTCCATAGAGCAGATCGGGCATTTCCCCGGTTTGTCCATTCGTATCTGCGGATGCATGGAGCAAGTCCATATACCGCTTTCGTCCTGTACTAAGTCATGGCTGTGCCCGCCACCATCTGCGTGATTGTGGGATTCGTGTCCTTCGGTCACGGCAACGGGGGTGGACGGGTGGCTGAATACTAACCAGCCAATAAAGAAACCTCCTACGGCAATAAGCGTGTAGAGTACTTGTTTCTTGCGAAGTATATCATATATCTTTTTCATTTGTCATCAAGAGTTATAGAGGTGGATATTAATTTTTCTATGGCGGCGACACTTGTGTTGTAGGCAGCCACAGCTTCACTTTTCTTCAGCTTGTAGTCGAGCATCTGACGCTCTACCTGTATGACGTCGGTCAAGGATTGGCGTCCGGCTGAAAATTCACGGACAATCAGTCGCCAGGTGGAAAGAGATAAATCGTATTGGCGGGAATACAATTCCAGTTTTCGTGCCGCATCTTCCAGTTGTTGACGGGTGCTGATATACTCGGTGTGCAGTTGGTTTTGTACGTTGTCACGTTTCAGTTCGCTGGCACGCCAGTAGTTTTCGCTCTCCCTTTGCTGGGCGTTATACTTACGGCGAAATAATGGCAGGCTGATTTTTACCATAGGCATCACCATATCTTTGCCGTTCATATCCGCCATTCCGATGGGATGATCCATTTTGTTTATCAGTGAATATTGCAAGCCGATGCCAATCATTGGGTAACTCATCCTTCTGTCCATCTTTGCTTTTGCCCGATAGGCGTCCGCTTCGGCGTCAATCATCGTAAGCATGGGGTTGCGGGTAAAGATGCTGTCCATCAGTTGTTGTTCGTCTAAATGGAAGGCGAGTTGTTGCAATGAGTCGGGAACGGCTACGGGAGTTCCTGACGGGCGGTTGAGCAGGGAATTGAATTGCGCTTCCGCCACCAGGAGAAGAGAACCAAGGTTCTTCAGGTTATCTTCAAGTTCGGCACGTTCCATTTGAATACGCAGTACGTCCGACATTCCTCCCGATGCTACGGACATAGAGCCGGCTCCCATTCCTGACATTCCACTGGCGGAGGATGATGGGGAGGTGGCGGATGGAGAACTGGTAGCCGCAGCAGATGCGGAACTGCCCATGCCGTCCATGCCACTCATTGCAGTTCCCGAAGACGGTTGTGCGGGCTGGCTGTTTCCGAATGCGGAAGATGCAGGAGCCGGAGATTGTGTTCCTTGTGCCGAGGGGGCGGAAAAACGGTTCAAAGCCAGTTGTTCCAGTTGTTTAAGCAGGGCGATATTGTTTTCTGTGGTTTTATACTGCTCGCTCAGGTTGGCGAGTTGGTACCATTGGGCTTTCACTTCATACCAAAGGGTGTTACGGCTGTCACGGAATTTCTCGTACGCCATACGTGCCATTTCGGATGCTTCGCTACGAGCAGCTTTGCGGGTGCCGAACCAGGGGAACATCTGCATCAGCGTGAAATCTGCGACTTGCTTTCCCATAAGGGTTTCCATCGGTTTGAAGAGAAAACCGATTTCCAGTTCGGGGTCGGGAAAAGCACCTGCCTGCGGTATCTTCTCCAAGGACGCCTTATAGAGCATAAAGTCGGAGTTGATTTGCGGGTTGTTACGGGCGGCCTGTTCCAGATAATGGTTAAGGCTGTCCGGCTGCTGAGGTAGTTGCTGCGGCTGCTGCGGTAGTTGTTGCGATTGCTGCTGTTGCGATTGTTGCTGTTGAGCAAAGGTGACTGTGCTTGTCAGGCAAACCGTGGCTAACAATATGAGTTGTTTTATCTGATTAGTTTTCATTGTTTTCATCCTCCATCATTTTAGTTTCTTTCTTTTCCGCTCTCCTCTCCGCTCCTTCACGCCACCAGCATTGCAGTACGGGGACGACGAACATGGTCATGGATTGTATCAACATTCCCCCGAATGTGGGAATAGCCATCGGAACCATAATATCCGCTCCTTTTCCCGAGGATGTCAGTACGGGGAGTAAAGCAATCAGTGTAGTCGCAGTAGTCATGGCCGCCGGACGCACACGTTTCAATCCGGCTTCTACGACGGCTTCACGAATGTCGTGTTTAGTACGCGGGCGGCGTTCCTTAAAGACTTGATGAATGTAAGTTCCCATCAGTACGCCGTCGTCCGTGGCGACTCCGAACAGGGCGATAAAACCAACCCATACCGCTACACTCAAATTAATGGGGTGCATTTGGAAAAGGTCGCGCATATTCTCGCCTGCGATACTGAAATTCATAAACCAGGGTTGTCCGTACAGCCATAAGAGGATAAATCCTCCGGCAAAAGCAACAAACACTCCCGAAAAATGAATCAATGAGGCGGTCACTGTTTTGAACTGGAAGTAAAGAACCAGTAATACGATAAGGAGTGCCAGTGGAACGACAATCAGCAGGCGATCTGTGGCACGTTGCTGCTGTTCGTAATTGCCCGCAAATTTATAGGATACACCTTTCGGAAGTACGAGTTCGCCATTTTTTACTTTTACTTCGAGAAAGGCTCCGGCTTCTTTTACAACATCTACTTCGGCCTTGCCGGATAGCTTGTCGAAGATGACATAGCCGACCAGGAAGGTATTTTCGCTTTGTATCATCTGCGCTCCGCGTGAGTATTCTATATCAGCCAGTTCTTTCAGCGGGACTTGAGCACCTGTCGCGGTGGGGACAAGCAGCATGGAGAGTGTTTCGGGATCATCTCTCAACTCACGTGCATAACGCAGACGAATCGGGAAACGTTCCCTACCTTCCACGGTGCGTGTGAGTGCCATCCCGCCTACTGCTGCGCTAAGGACTTCCTGCAGGTCGGCTACGGCAACGCCATAGCGTGCCATATTTTCACGATTCAACTTTATCTCCAGGTAAGGGGCGCCTACCGCACGGTCGTAAAAGACAGAAGAGGGAATCACGGACGGGATTTCTTTCAATACCTGTTCGAGCGCTTTTCCTCCCTGCTCGATAGATTCGAGGTCGGGACCATATACTTTCAGTCCCATCGGTGCCCTCATTCCGGTGGAGAGCATTACCAAACGCGCTTCTATCGGTTGCAGTTTAGGGGCGGAAGTAAGTCCCGGAAGGTGAGTGACGTTTACTATCTGTTGCCATATGTCATTGGCGTTCTTTATTTCAGGACGCCATTGGCGGAAGTAGTCACCACGAGAGTCGGTTATCAGACTGTCGGCGGGAATCAGGCGGAAGCCATCGGCCGGGTTATATACGTTTCCGCCTTTCAGGATAAATTCTCCTTTGCGGTTTACTTTGAAGCGTTCACGGTGTCCGTTCTCGTTCAGGATATATTCGGGACGGTAGTTGATGGTATTCTCGAACATTTGAACCGGGGCGGGATCGAGAGCGGAGTTGACACGCCCCCATTTGCCTATGGCGGTTTCTATTTCGGGGATGGCAGCCAAACGTTTATCCAGTTTCTCCACGTAGTCTAGGTTTTGTTCGATACCGGTATGGGGCATACTCGTCGGCATGAGCAGGAAGGAGCCTTCGTTCAGGCTGGGCATAAATTCTTCGCCTACTCCCCGCCAAATGAGAAAACCACAGATGACGGTCACTACCGGAATTGCCATAAACTTCCAACGGTTTGCCAGACACCAACGGAGAATACGCTCGTAGAAGATGACCAATAGCCAAAGCAGAGCCAATATAAGGGCTACGCAGCCGGCGACAAACAGGACATTAACAGGCAGTCCGCGTTGAGGACCCATAGGCAGCCATTCTTCGGAAAGATAAAAGACGGCGATAAACAGGGTGATACCGATATTAATGTAGTTGGTCAGCTCCGGGTTGTTCCAGCGAGAAGATAACAGGTTGTTAAGTCCTACGGCTGTCAGGCCGAGAGCCGGAATACTAGTATAGAGAATGGCTAGTGCGATGCCTGCCGCAACAAGGATATAGTTCAGAATCCGGCGAATCATTCGGGAGTTGATTCGTATCGAGAACAGGAAATAAGCCAGTGTCGGTAACAGAATCAGTCCCAGGATAAAGGCGGAAGCCAGTGCGTAAGTTTTGGTATAGGCCAGTGGCGAGAACATCTTCCCTTCCTGTGCTTGCATGGCAAATACGGGCAGGAAGCTGACAATGGTGGTTATCATCGCTGTGGCGATGGCACCGGACACTTCGCTGACTGCATTATAAATGAGTTGCACGAATGCTTTTCCACGGGTGACGCCTTTGTTCTCCGGAATTTCCATATAGCGGATGATGCTTTCTACAAAGACGACTCCCACGTCCACCATGACTCCGATAGCGATGGCGATGCCCGACAGGGCGACAATATTGGCTTCTATTCCTGTGTAGCGCATCAGAATAAAGGTGGCGAGGACGGCAATCGGCAACATACTCGCAATGACTACCGAAGCACGCAGGTTGAGAACCAGTACGATAATGACAATCACGCAGATGAGTATTTCATGGGAAAGACTCGTTTCAAGTGTCCCGATGGTTTCTTTGATTAGTCCTGTACGGTCGTAGAAAGGTACGACGGTTACTTTAGATACTGTTCCGTCTGCCAGGACTTTTTGGGGAAGTCCGGCATCCATTTCTTTGATTTTCTCTTTTACATTGCCTATCACTTCCAAGGGGTTGGAGCCGTAGCGGGCGATAACTACCCCTCCTACTGCTTCGACACCTTCTTTGTCCAGTCCGCCACGACGTGTGCCGGGGCCTATGTTGACAAACGCAATATCGGAAATACGTACCGGAATACCTTCGCGCACGGTAATGACGGTATTTTCTATATCGGCAATGTTCTTGATATATCCGAGTCCGCGAATCAGGTATTCTACTTTGTTGACTTCCATTGTTTCGGCGCCAATATCCAGGTTGCTCTTCTTCACAGCGTTCATCACGTCCATCACCGAGACGTTGAAGCGGTACATGGCGTCGGGGTTCAGTTCGATTTGGTATTCTTTTATAAACCCTCCGGCGGAAGCGACTTCGGATACACCTTCAGCAGAGGAAAGAGTATATTTCACGTAGAAGTCCTGGATGGTGCGGAGTTCTTCGGCATTCCATCCTCCTGTCGGTTTTCCGGTTGCGGGGTCGCGTCCTTCCAGGGTGTACCAGTAAATTTGTCCGAGCGCGGTGGCGTCAGGACCTAATGCAGGCTGGACACCTTCGGGCAAGGTTCCCGGTGGCAGGGAGTTCAGTTTTTCCAGGATACGTGAGCGGCTCCAGTAGAATTCGATGTTATCTTCGAATATGATATAGATGAAGGACATACCGAACATGGAAGAGCTACGGATAGTTTTTACCCCCGGGATTCCTAACAAAGAGGTTGTCAGGGGATAGGTTATCTGGTCTTGTATGTCTTTGGGCGAACGTCCCATCCATTCGGTCGCTACTATTTGCTGGTTGTCTCCAATTTCAGGGATGGCGTCTACCGGTATGGGATCTCGTGGAATAATGCCTCCGTGCCAGTTGAACGGAGCGGTGGAAATGCCCCATACTATCACCAACAGGAGCAATAGGATTGTTATTACCCTGTTCTCAAGGAAATAACGGATAATTTTATTTATCATTCTTATCTTATTTATGTGGTTTGCAATACATGAATAGCTTTCTTTTTGTTCGCTTTATTTTAAAACAAAAAGAACATAATTCTAGTTCTCAATAAGATACATTATTGAGTGAGAAATATGCAGAAAATAATAAGAATGAGTTCGCTAAATCAGCAGAAGGCAGTTTTGGATGAAAATCGGGACTTCATTTTTCCTGAAATCATCGGTAGGATAAAGTAAGGAAATCCATCCGGTTTCCGTATCAGGAATGATATAAGTTCCCCATAAATCCGGTAAAAGTTGGAGTACGAGGGGAGCAAAGTCTATTGCATGAGCATGTTCGACATTCTGGTCTACCGCCAACTTGATAAATTGAGTTTCCATCGAACAGCATTTGGAAGAGATTCCCTGCTTATGTCCGCATGAGGAACAAGTGGCGACTGTTCCGAGTTCCCAATCGGCCAATCCTCCCATACAATAATGGAAGCTCATCATAATGCCGGATGACACTACAATATAAAACAGGATTAATATGACCGACAGATACTTTTTCACTTGTTCTTTATTTTATCAAAATACTCAAAAAGGCAATAGCCTATTATTGACGGTACAAAGTTCAGGACTTTTCGGGATACTATTGTTGGCGATTTATCCTTTTGTATTGGCAATTATTCCTTTTTGAATCTTATTTCATTTTTGAAAAGTACAAGAATAAATTTGGGACTACAATTATCGAATAAGAATTTGTTCCTAAAATTAGTATTCATATCTTTGTGTCTCCCAATAGAAAAATAAAAACCTATTAAAAGAGAATATTAATTATGCGTTCATTCATTGTGTTTCTTTGTTTAATTCCCGTCCTGCTATTTTCTTGCCAGAGTGTTTCTCTTGAGACACAATTGAAAGAGGCGATCAAAGATAAGAAAGCTGAAATAGGGATTGCCGTCATCATAGATGGAAAAGATACGGTAACCGTTAATAATGATACTCATTATCCTTTGATGAGTGTTTTCAAGTTTCATCAGGCGTTGGCGCTGGCTGACTATATGGGGAAGCGCAATCAGTCATTGGATACTCTGTTGATGGTAGAGAAGTCGGATTTAAAGCCGGACACGTATAGTCCTCTACGGGATAAGTATCCGGAAGGGGGATTTGACATGAGTATTGCAGAGTTACTGAAGTACACCCTTCAGCAGAGTGATAACAATGCTTGTGATATTCTTTTTCATTATCAGGGCGGGCCGGATTCTGCGAATAAGTATATCCGGTCATTGGGGATTCAGGACTGTGAAATCACTCATACGGAAAATGATATGCATGAGGACTTAGACCTCTGTTACAGTAATTGGAGTACGCCGTTGGCTGCCGCAGAGTTATTGGAGATATTCCGTCGGGAGCCATTGTTTGCAAAGGAATATAAAGATTTTATCTATCAGACAATGGTAGAGTGTCAGACTGGACAGGATCGTTTGGTCGCTCCTTTGTTGGATAAGGGAGTGATAGTCGGACATAAAACGGGAACGGGAGACCGCAATGCCCAAGGACAGCAGATTGGCTGCAATGATATCGGCTTTGTTGTTTTGCCTGACGGACATACTTACAGTATAGCTGTCTTCGTGAAAGATTCCGAAGAGAGTTCTCCAGAAAACAGTAAGATTATTGCAGATATTTCACGTATCGTTTACGAATACGTGATGAAGACAGTAAAATAAAGAGTTATAACGATAAAGAATAAAATCTGATTTAAAATGAAACTGCATCATATCGCCATTTGGACTTTTCGCCTGGAAGAATTGAGAGAGTTCTATATCCGCTTTTTCGGTGGGAAAAGCAATGAGAAATATGTTAATCCCAAGAAGGGATTCGAGTCCTACTTTATATCCTTCGATGAAGGGCCTTCTTTGGAGTTAATGAGCCGGCCGGATGTACAGAATACGGCGGTGGAAGAAAACAGAGTCGGGCTGACACATCTTGCTTTCACTTTTCCCAGTCAGGCGGAAGTTCTTCGTTTCACTGAAGAGATACGTTCCGAGGGTTATTCCGTCGTAGGTGAGCCACGCACTTCGGGAGATGGTTATTTTGAAAGTGTAGTTCTCGATCCTGATGGAAACCGTATAGAATGTGTGTATAAGAAAGAATCAGGAGAAGAGACGGAGACAGGAGAAAAAGCAGAAACCAATGAAACAATGACCCATACTCTTGAAACGGGACGCTTGGTAATTCGTCCTTTTCAGGAAAATGATGCGGAAGCATTTTTCGCTTGTTGTCAGAATCCTAATATAGGGAATAATGCCGGATGGGCACCCCATAAAACAATAGAAGAATCGCGTGAAATTCTTCAAAATGTATTTATCGGACAAGAGAATGTCTGGGCAATAACACTGAAAGATACACAGCAACTTATTGGTTCCCTCGGAATCATCCCCGACCCGAAGCGGGAGAATCCGCTGGTTCGTATGCTGGGTTATTGGCTTGACGAAGCACATTGGGGCAAAGGATATATGACGGAAGCAGTGCAGGCTGTACTCAACTATGGTTTCAACGAACTTCAACTTAGCCTCATCACTGCCAATTGTTACCCGCATAATAAGCGGTCGCAACAAGTACTTGAACGAAATGGATTTATCCATGAAGGCGTACTCCATCAGGCAGAACTGACATACAATGGGAATATACTTGACCATTTGTGCTATTATCTTCCTAATATATGCCGGCCCATCCCGGAAGATTACGATGAGATTCTGCAAGTTTGGGAAGCATCAGTACGCTATACGCATCATTTCCTTACGGAAGAACATATTCTGTTTTATAAACCCTTAGTGCGCAATCACTATTTGCCGGCGGTAGAACTATACATCATCCGGAATGCCGGAGGGAAGATTGTAGCTTTCATGGGATTGAGCGACGAACTGATCGAAATGTTATTCGTAAGCCCCGGCGAACAAGGAAAAGGATATGGCAAACGATTACTGGAATATGCTACTCAGAAAAAGCATATTGACAAAGTAGATGTAAACGAGCAGAATGAAAAAGCACTCGGTTTTTATCTTCGTATGGGATTCCAAATCATCGTAAAGGACGAAACGGACAGTATGGGAAAACCTTACCCGATTCTTCATTTGCAACTGAAAGAAGCGAATACTACAACAAAAGGCTAACCCTAAGAAACAAAACTACATGAACTTACGTGCTAAATTATCCGTTCGTTTTCATATCGAAGACATCAGAGAAGTACTTCATTTCATACAAGATGATGAACGGCTTCGGGAAGAAATCTATCAACTGATGTTTGACGAAGACGATATCGTCTCTTATCAGGCTTTGTGGACCTGTACACATTTCTCAAATCAGGATGTAGAATGGTTGAGCCAAAGACAGGACGAGTTGATTGACGCGGCACTTACTTGTCCACACTCCGGAAAGAGAAGGATGTTCCTGAACCTGCTTAGTCAACAACAGCCAGCTAACCCGCCGCGAATGGACTTCCTTGATTTCTGTATGGAGCGTGTCATATCCCGGCGGGAACCGGGCGGAGTGCAGTCTCTCTGTATAAAACTTGCCCACCAATTGACCTGCTCCATCCCTGAGTTACAACAAGAACTGCGCACAATGCTGGAAATCATGGAACCCGAATTACTGAATCCCGCTATCCGTGCTGTGCGCAGAAATACACTAAAGGCTATGAAAGCGAAGAAGAACTAATAGTTTTTCATCACCTCTTTAAAGTACCATTCCATTTTACCGAAGTTTTCCAGAGAAATATATTCGTTCTCATTATGAATCGTACGTTGCTCGTACTGATTCAGGCAAATCGGCAGGAAGCGATAAATATCATCGCTCACAATCTGGTATTTATACGAATCAGTACCGCCGATTGTAATATAAGAGGTAACGATAGCGGCAGGATATATCTTAGCCAATTCTTCTTTGATAATCTCGAAGCCTTTTACGTTTTCGGGAGAAATGCCCGAAGGTTCACGTTCGGATACTACATTGATAGTAACATCATAGCCTTCGCATAACTTCTTCACGTGTTCAATAACTCCGGCAACCGAACCACCGGGTAAAATACGGAAGTTGACAGTAACTTCCGCTTCCGAAGCCAACACATTGGCTGCGTCACTTCCCTTTGCCATAGTCACGGCTGTCGTTGTGCGCACCAGTGCGTTGGAAGCGGGAGATTTCTCCATTGTTTTCAACAGTAACGGTTCAAGCAGCCATTGGTTGGCTATCGCCATTCGTGAAAAGAATCCCATTTCTCCCCCTACATTATCGAAGAATGCAGCGATAGGAGAAATAATCTGTGCAGGAAATTGGTTGTTATTCAGTTTCTCAATGATTTCCGCAGCATATACCAAAGAACCTTTTGCCGGGGGCATTGAAGAGTGACCGCCCATTCCTTTGACCGTGAGGCGCAGAGTAAGAAAACCCTTCTCTCCCACTCCTACCAAAGCCAACGGCTCTTTTATGGATTCCATAGCCGAACCGGGAGCTGCAATTATGCCACCTTCATCATATACCGCATCAAAACGCAGCCCTTTCTCTTTCATATAGTCTGCTATTTTGAACGCACCCTGGCGTCCACTTACCTCTTCGTCCTGTCCGAAAGCAAACCAAATATCCCTTTCCGGCTGAAAACCTTCAGCTATCAGATTATCCGCACCTTCCATCAGCGAGAACAGCATACATTTCATATCGAGCGTGCCGCGACCGTATATACGTCCACCTGCAACAGCTCCTGAGAATGGGGGATAATCCCATTTCTCCGAGTATGACTCGATAGGCGGCAACGGCTTATCATTGATTTGAAAAACGGTATCGGGAGCAGTCGCCGTAGCAGGGTCATATCCTATTACGGGAACGACATCATAATGGGACAAGAATAAGATGGGTTTCAAGTCACTGTTTTTTCCTTTCCAGTGAAAGACTAGTCCATAAGTATTAATGGTATCTACCTCCATCGTCTTATATACTTCGGGATACGAATCAGCCAAATACGTCATAAATTCATCGAATGGCTTGAAATTTGTTTCTTCATAAACTTCATTGCTGATTGTCGGAATCCGTATTCCACCCACAAAACGGCGTATAGCTTGTTCGGAAGGGGTCGTGTTCACCAGTTCTTTATCACTCACATTCTTCTCTACTTTTCCAAATTTATAAGTGACGGTTCTCAGCACCAACACCAATATAACGACAAGCAGCAGGATCAATATGGCTGCGAAAATCATTTTAGTTTTCATACTTCAATTATTTAGAATTGTCTCTCTTAAAATTAAATGTGACACACATCTATAGAATAAACAAACGATCATAACTAAAAGATTTCAAATTCCGTCTTAATTTCCACACTTGCCGGTTTCGGTCAATTATCATAATATATTCAAATGAAATATCTGCGATATACCCGTCACCGAAATCTGAATACCGATACAGAATGTAAAAAAGGCTACGAGCTTATTGATAATCTGGTTTCCCACCGGTCCCAACTTCTGAATAATCCTCTGTCCTTGCGAAAGGAATACATAAAGTATGGCAGCCATGCAAATAATGACAAGAGCAATGACTAAATAGTTAACTCCCGTTTGCAACAGCTTTCCTTTAACACTGGCAGATGCCATCAACGTAAATATGACAGATATACTGCCCGGCCCGATACTGATAGGAAACGTGATAGGATAGAATATTTTCTGTTCGATACTCTTCCATCTGAAGCTATCCACATTCTGACTGGATTCTCCTTTATCGGAAGAACCCGAATCGCCAAGCAACTCCATCGCCGTCTTACAAATAAGTATTCCACCTCCCAATTGGATCACAGGAATAGCCAGACCGAAAATCAACAGGAACAAATGACCTATCACCAACGTACCTACACCAATCATTATAAAATTGAAAGTAAGTTTCTGAATAGCCGCTTTTCGCTGCTGTGGATCCAGGTTCGTAAAAAATCCATTTACGACAAAACCGTTCCCCAAAGGATTTACCACCGGGAACAACGCCATAAACGATGACGAAAATATGATGAGAAGACTACTTAATGACATAGTTCTTAATTTTTTAATGCTTCATTGATACCTCGAATATGTATTAAAACAGATATAAATTCGTATTGTTTGAAGCACAGGGAAAAACTAAGAAAAAACAAGAAGCTGTTTCCCACTTGGGAAGCAGCTTCTTTATAATACCATTCTAATTCAATCAATTGAAATAATACAAGAATACGGCAATACCTTCGAGTGCCTTCTTCGGCTGATCCTTGATTTCGATAGCAAACTTGATTTCAGCTTTTGCTACACCACGCAGGTTGGTCAATGAATGCAGGGTAGTTACTAAGCGAACGCTCTGTCCTGACAGTACAGCCTGACCGAATTTCATCTTATCCATACCGTAGTTAATCATCATTTTCAGATTATTCACCTGGATAATCTGATTCCACAGATATGGGAGCATAGACAATGTCAGGTAACCGTGAGCTATTGTGCTATGATAAGGGCTGTCTACTTTGGCACGTTCTGTATCTACGTGAATCCATTGGTGGTCTAATGTTGCATCTGCAAAAAGGTTAATGCGTTCTTGAGAAAGTTCCACATAGTCAGAGACACCTATCTGTTTTCCTACCAATTTTTCAAATTCTTCATACGAATTAATAATTACTTTTTCCATTGTCCTATCGCTTTATGGGGGTTATTATTATAAATTTAATTAGCGGCAAAAATAGGAAAAATAAACTGATATGCCATCAAATTGATACAATAAAAGCAGTAACAAAAGAAGTTGGGTATATCTCATAAATTGACGGCTTGTTTCACCGCTTCCGCCAATATGCTGTAGCCTTTGCCGTTCAGATGCAAGTCGTCGATGGTTAAACCAGGATTCAGTCTGCCGTTCAGCAATAAGCGGTCGAATACATCCAGGTAGATAATATCCGTCCCTTGCAGTTTTTCATGTATTTTCTGATTGAGCATACGGATGAATTTATTCACTGCCGTGCTGTAATCATCATAATCATTTCGTGGAAAAATACAGAAAAGATAGGTCTTCTGAGAGGGAATGGCAAGAACCGCCTTTATATAACGTTCTACATAATCGTCCACATTCTCATCGTTCAACCGATAGATGTCGTTACTGCCGAATTGAATAATAACCTGACAATCAGAAGTATCCACAGCAAAAGATTCGACATAGGCCAGTCCCTCACCGGGCGCGCCATAGTTCATGCATTTCCAGTGGGGGAAATAAATCTCCAGTGCCCAAAATGCCATATGACTATTGCCTACAAAAGCAAATTTCGGTATTTCTTCTATCCTATCCATTCCGTTTCATTCAAACAACAGAACAAATATAGAATAAAATTCGCAGATTTACTTTACTTTTGCATCAATAACGATATTCATGTACAAACCGATGATACATTTTTTCAAACAGGCCGTTTCGCATATTGCATTGCCGGAGAAGTTCACTTATCCTTTTCACTATACACCGCATTCTTTATGTGTATTTGCGGCAGAGGAAGTGAAAGAATATATAGCAGGGCGGAAGGAATGGCAGGAAGAACTGACCGCAGGAAAAATGTTCGGGGTATTAGTGGTGCAGATGCCGCAAAGTACTGATATCGGTTACCTCGCCGCCTTTTCCGGCAATCTTGCGGGTAAAAACATACATTCTTTCTTCGTTCCGCCAGTCTATGACCTGTTGCAGCCGCAAGGGTTCTTCAAGATAGAAGAAGAACAGATTTCCGCTATCAATCAACGGATTGACGAATTAGAGAACAATGCTTCCTATCTCGAAGCTAAAGAAAGACAGAAAGTAGAAACAGCAAAGGGACAGATAGCTTTGAGTCAGGCGAAAGCCGGGCTAAAAGCGGCAAAAGAAGAAAGAGAACTTCGACGCCAATCCTCTCCCGCCCTTTCCGAAGAGGAACAAGCAGACTTGATTCGTGAAAGCCAGTATCAGAAGGCAGAGTACAAGCGACTGGAAAGAGAATGGAAGAGACAGGTCGAAGAACTTGAAGCGGAAGTCACCCGTTTTGAAAGTGAAATAGAACGGATGAAGATGGAACGGAAAGAACGTTCGGCAGCATTGCAGGAAAGATTATTCGAGCAATTCCGAATGTTGAACGCGAAAGGGGAAGTGAAAGATTTATGTAGCATCTTTGAGGAAACAGTTCATAAATTACCACCCGGTGGTGCGGGTGAATGTGCGCTGCCCAAGTTGTTGCAATATGCCTATCTTCATCAATTAAAGCCATTGGCAATGGCAGAGTTTTGGTGGGGAGATTCACCGAAAAACGAAGTCAGGCATCATGGTTATTATTATCCTTCCTGCAAAGGGAAGTGTGAACCGATTCTTCAACATATGCTTCAAGGACTGGAAGTGGACGATAATCCGTTATTGGGCAATCTTCATAAAGATACGAAACTGGAAATCGTATTTGAAGATGAATGGCTGTTGGTAGTCAATAAACCGGCGGGAATGTTGTCTGTTCCGGGGAAAGCGGACGAGGTGGATTCGGTTTATCATCACTTAAAGAAGCTGTATCCGGATGCTACCGGGCCTATGATTGTACATCGGCTGGATATGGCAACTTCGGGACTTTTGTTAGTTGCCAAAACGAAAGAAGTCCATCAGCATTTACAGGAGCAGTTCGAGAAGCGGAGTATCAGAAAACGGTATGTAGCTTTACTGGACGGCAGCCTTTCAGATATAGAAAAGACAGGAAGAATCTCACTTCCCCTCTGTCTGAATCCTCTCGACCGTCCACGACAAATGGTGAGCGAGGAATATGGAAAAGAAGCTATTACGGACTATCAGATACTAAGTATTTCGGGCGGGCATACACGTATTGCTTTCTTCCCGTTGACGGGACGGACGCATCAGTTACGTATGCATGCCGCCCATCCGAAAGGGTTGGATTGTCCCATAACAGGAGACGAACTCTACGGCAAAAAAGCCGGAAGGCTTTATCTTCATGCCGAATATATCGAGTTTCGCCACCCCATCTACGGAGATATTATCTGCATACAGAAAGAGGCGGAATTCTAAACGTTCGCAGCCGTAAACACTTGCTTCTTCAGTCTCCGGTAAACATAGATAAATGCCGAAACAAGGAATAAATCGGCCGCTATCCAAGCCATCGGGTCACCGTAGCAGACAGCAATAAAGCCGAAAGCAGGAACCGCATAAAGGCTGACCAGGATACGGGCAATCATTTCCGCCACTCCCGAAAACATGGCAAGATTGGTGAATCCCACTCCCTGAATCGTATATCGCAAAATGCAAAGTAATCCAAGTGTCGGGAAGAACATACAGGAGATATGAAGGAAAAGCTCCGTCTTTGCCAGAATTTCCACTTCCGAAGGGTCTACGAAAATAAGAGCGAAGTACTTGGCACCTACCATCAATAGCACAAAAGTAAAGGCAGCATAGATAACCATCATCAAAGCACTTGCCTTAATTCCCGACCAAATACGTTCCGGTTTGCCTGCACCATAATTTTGTCCGCTATACGTCGCCATGGCAATACCCAGGCTCTCGAATGTACAGATAAAGAACATCTTGATGCGCATAGCCGAAGTGAAGGCTGCCACGCAAGCCGTACCCAACGCATTATTCGCACTCTGCAACATGATACTGCCAATGGCCGTGATAGAGAATTGAAGTCCCATAGGCACACCGATATAAAGTAGCGTCTTTGCCAGTTTCGGCTGAAAACGGCGTTCCTTCGGAGAACTCTGCAAAATATCAAACTTACGATACATATAAATATAACAGAGCACAGCCGAAAGTCCCTGTGAGATAACAGTAGCGATAGCAGCTCCCGCCACTCCCCAGCCAAGTACGAGGATACAGAACAAATCGAGCACAATATTGAGAACAGTGGATAAAAGCAGAAACCAAAAAGGCGTCTTGCTATCCCCCAGTGCCCGGATGATACTCGACAGAAGATTATAGAAAAAAGTAAAAGGCACACCAATAAAGGTCACGAGCAGATAAGCATATGCCCCTTCAAAAATATTCTCCGGCGTACGCATCATGCGCAGAATATCCGCACAATAAATACTCGTGATAACAGCGATAGCCACTGACATTCCCAAAGAGAGTTTCAGGCTCACAGAGACGTAACTACGCATCGTGCTATAATCCCTCGCCCCGAACTTCTGCGCGACAGGAATGCCGAAACCACCGCAACACCCGTTGCAGAATCCCAAGATAAGGAATACGACCGATGTGCTGGCTCCTACCGAAGCCAACGCATTGATTCCCAAAAACTTTCCAACGATTGCAGCATCAACAAGCGAGTACGTTTGTTGCAGCAGATTGCCGAGTAAAAGCGGCAGTGTAAACTTTAAAATAAGCGGTAATGCCGGCCCTGCCGTCATCTCTTTAGAAGTTGCCATACGTCTGTGTTCTAAAATCGGGTGCAAAGATACGGAAAATCCTGTTAGAAAGATTCAAATACCCTTTCCACTTTCATTGACATAAATCAAAAAACACACAGAATGGAAATCTTCCTCTCTCTATCTCTTTACCAATCTCTTAGGCGAACCATGCCACGAACATCCCAAGCAATAGACCTCTGTCAAATCGAATCCTTCCATAGAATCGGCAGGATTCTTAGGTACGACTTCTCCATTTTCCATTACATAGACCAGCAACCTCTCGTTCCGGTCATTCTTTACATATAAGGCGGCAATCTTACATTGCGGACACAATAACTTTCTCATGCCGCAAAGATATGGATAGTTTCCTATAACAGCAAATTCTCTTTCGCCTGTTCTTTTCAGAATATAGGATTAGTTATTATCTTTGTCGAAGAATATCATAATATGAAATGGAAGAAACAGCGCATTGCGCATGAGAAGAAGGTAGTGGAGTTGATGATTCGTATCTACTGCCGAAAGAAAGAGAAGAACGCCGATCTTTGCCCTGATTGCGAGGAATTGCTCTGCTATGCACATGCCCGTCTCGACCGTTGTCCGTTCGGGGAGAAGAAGAGTTCGTGCAAAAAATGCACGGTACATTGCTACAAGCCGGCAATGCGCGAACGGATGCGGTTGGTGATGCGATTCTCCGGCCCACGGATGATGTTGTATGCGCCTTGGGAAGCGCTCCGGCACTTACTGAATTTATAGGGAACCAGGATTCTAAACATATATATTTGTCATGAAACGAGCTATTATTATAGGGGCTACTTCCGGCATCGGGCAAGAAGTTGCAAAATGCCTGTTGCTGGAAGGTTGGCAGATTGGAATAGCAGGCAGACGGCAGTCTGCCCTCGAAACTCTGCAACGGGTTGCACCGAATCAAATTGAAATTCAGGCATTGGACGTAACGCAGGAAGACGCAGCGGAAAAGCTGAACATGCTCATTGATAAAATGGGGGGTATGGATTTGTTTCTTCTTAGTTCCGGCATCGGTTTTCAGAATATGAAACTGGATATGGAAGTGGAGTTGAATACGGCACGCACCAATGTAGAGGGATTCACCCGCATAGTGGATACTGCTTTTGCGTATTTCAAGAAGAATGGTGGCGGACATTTGGCAGTTATCAGTTCCATTGCAGGGACAAAGGGACTTGGCGTAGCTCCTGCTTATTCTGCAACCAAACGTTTTCAGAATACTTATATCGATGCTCTCGAACAACTTGCCCATCTTCAGAAGTTAAACATTCATTTTACGGATATTCGTCCCGGATTTGTCGCCACAGATTTATTGAATGATGGGAAGCATTATCCGATGCTGATGAAAGCGGACAAAGTGGGATGGCACATTGCCCGTGCACTGAAAAACAAAAGACGGGTGGTAGTCATCGACTGGCGTTACCGGATTCTTGTATTCTTTTGGAAAATGATTCCCCGTTGGTTGTGGAAACGCCTGCCTGTAAAGACAAACGGGTAACAGAACGAATTTATAGAAAAAAGAATTGATAATTAGCAAGTTCGGACAACTGTTGTTTCGATAAATCTACCTATCTTTGTCAGATAACATACACTTAAAAGCAAAAATAAAGATGGAACAGAAAATTTGTCAATGTTGCGCTATGCCAATAGACAACTCAACCTTTGGAACAGAAGCAGACGGTAGCAAGAATGAAGAATATTGCCACTACTGCTATGCTGACGGGAAGTTTACTAAAGACTGCACTATGGATGAAATGATCGAGCTTAATCTGAATTATCTGGATGAATTCAATAAAGATTCTGAAGTGAAATACAGTATAGAGGAAGCACGTAAAACAATGAAAGAGTTCTTTCCGCAGTTGAAACGGTGGAGACAGTGATAAAAACATATAAGCTTTCAGGTATGTATGTCAGACCTGAAAGCTTATATTATTTACCCAGTTCTATTTTTCTTCTTTCACGAAATCAGTAAAATTCGACCAGTCTTCTACACGGAATGCACGAATATCACGCACAGATGCCTGAAACCAAGGGATACGTTTCAATGCATCAATCGCACGAAAAAGATTAGCCATATCTGTTTTCTCCGTAAGATAAACACTACCCTGCGTATTATAAAAATCGTATTGGCGTAAAACTTTGTTTATCTCGAAATAAGCATTGTTATAAGGTTCACCATAATTATCGCGCAGGTCAGTGATGACCATGTCAAAGGCTATTGCATACATACATTATCCTTATTTAAAGGAACAAAATATTTCTGCTCACCAAAGAAAATACGATTTAAATTATCACGAATGGCTATAACCAATCCTTTGAACGGATTATGTTCAATATCAATCACCGTACCTTCTATCCACTCGTCAAGCCCTGTTAGTTTAGGGTCAACTTTTACTTTTTCACCTTCTTTTATCATAATACTATTATTACCTTCATTGATTTCTCATCACAAAGATAATATTATTTCCTTTTCCAACACATCAAAAACAGCTATTTAACCATTCATTTCAGGATGCCGTTCCAACCACTTCACCGCATACGAGCAAGTAGCTTTCGGCTTCATTCCATTCGCCACAGCGTACTCATAAGCGGCTTTCACCAGTGCGGCAGCAATGCCGCGCCCCTCTATCGGACCGGGAACAATAGTGTGGATAATATCGAGAGAATCACCTAACAGGCGATATTGTACAAAGGCGGTACGACCGTCTACTTCCGTCTTGAACAGTTTCTGTTCGGGCTGATGAATAATTTCGTAATCCATAATGCTATCTGTTTTTAAAAGTTGTTCTATTCGTTGCAATCAGAATTGTTCAATCCATTGCAAGCGGTTTGTATCGTAGCCGCGGCGTTCGGCAGCGGTGACGAGTTTTTTCTTTATATCTTCCGGCAGTTGCGGTGTCCGGCTCAATATCCACAGATACTTGTCGGTGCTGCTGCCTACGAGCGCATAGTTGTAGTTCTCACTGTCCAACTCCAATACGTAATAGTCCGAATAGAAGTTGAGGAAGAAAGAAACCTTCAGTTTGCCCGGCTGCGAAGGGTCGGGAATCTTGGCGTGCCCGTTGGCAGTCTTGCAAATATCATAGGGAGAGTTGCGCTTGCATCCGCGATTCTCCACACGGACAGAGCCATCGGGACGAAGCGTATACGTGGCAGTCACATCCACCAATCCATGCTCGAAACGATTCTCGTAACGGGCTATCTCGTACCAAAGTCCCATATAGCGATGTAAGTCGAGAGCCGGAACCGTACTATGGTCGGTTCCCTTGAAAAGCCGTTCTACATTGGGGACGGAGAAGCGGAATCCTGCTTCTTGAAGCCGGGTGGGGCGAACCCGCTGGCCAGATGTAAGGAAAGAAGCCGCTTCGCCATACAGCATCCGAAACAACGTTTGCGGAACGACAATTGTTGTCCATGCATGATAGGCTTTCCCCATCTCACGGGCAAAAGTATATTGGGAAATTTGTTGCGGAGCAACCAGGTTGAATACCCCGCGTGTTTCCTCATGAGTGATAAAAAATTCCATTGCCCGGCAGAGGTCGCGCATATCTATCCACGGGAAAGGCTGATTGCCGGGGCCGATGGCAGCGGAAATCTTCGTTGCCTGCAACGGTCGAAGCATCTGTTGCATTGCTCCCCCATCCGGTGAAAGCACAACGCCGAAACGTGTGATGACAAGCCGCGTATGTTCCGGACAACGTTTCGCTTCTTTTTCCCAGGCATAACAAAGGTCGGACAAGAAGCCGTCTCCCCGCGTACGGGTATATTCGTCCACTTCCGCCATCGCAGGATAATATCCTACGGCAGAAGCGGAAATCATTAGCTTCGGTTTTGTCCTGACAGCATTCAACGCACGGATAATGCGGTGCGTGACGACTATGCGGCTGTCGAAAAGTTCTTGCCTATGCTCCGGCGTCCAACGTTTGTTAATCGGTGCTCCTGCCAGGTTGATGATAACATCGCAATGTGCCAGCGTCTGAATCAAATGTCCGGACATACCCTCGCGAAACATCGACCTTCCCAAAGGAATCACACGATGTCCGCCCTTTTCGGTCAGATAATTGGAGAGATGTTTACCTATATATCCGGTGGCTCCGGTCATTCCTATATTCATCTTAATTCTATTGTATATTCAACTCTACTAGAAAAACGTATAAAATGCAGGAAAAGTTCTTTGAAAAAAACAAAATGAGGTTATCTTTGCAAGGTAGACTTAAACATTGAAAGGAAAATCAATATGATAGAAGCCCCCGAAGCCCGCATTCTTAGCGAACAGTTGAACGAAACGGTCAGAGGAAAAAAAATAACGGATGTGTACACACAATTCAGTCCGCACAAGTTTGCCTGGTTTACAGGCAGCGCGGATGAATATACTGAGTGGCTGTCCGACAAGACAATAGACCATGCGCAGTCGCAAGGCGGCATGGTGGAGATAACGATAGGCGACAAAGTCCTCGTACTGACGGATGGTGTGAACTTGCGTTATCTGTCTCCGGGGACGAAGTTGCCCGCCAAACATCAGTTGCTCATTGCTTTTGAGGACGAGAGTTGCCTGGTAGCTTCCGTGCGTATGTACGGCGGAATGATGTGTTATGACAAAGATGCCACCGCAGGTAGTCTCTCCGATTATTACCTCACTGCCAAAAGTAAACCGCAAGTGATGTCCGACGACTTCACCAAAGAATATTTCCTCGGACTCATCAACGCGGAAAGTGCACAAAAGAAATCTGCCAAAGCTTTTCTAGCCACCGAACAGACCATTCCCGGACTTGGAAACGGCGTTTTGCAGGATATTCTTTACCATACCCGCATCCATCCGAAGAAAAAAATCGCCGAACTGACTGACAAAGAGAAAGAAAATTTGTTCTATCAAGTAAAGGAGACAATGAACGACTTATACCGCCAAGGTGGACGAAGCACGGAAACCGACCTCTTCGGAGAAAGTGGCAAATACGTAGCCTGCCTGTCGAAAGACACCGCCGGCACAGCCTGTCCCCGTTGCGGAGAAACCATCGTAAAAGAGAACTACCTCGGCGGCAGCATCTACTACTGCCGAGGCTGCCAGCCGCCAGCATAGCGCCGCCAGCTCCAGCGTAGCGCTGGAGCAAGGTTTCCTTGCGGCATAATGGCTTTAAGTCGATAGATTTAAACATGATTGTCTTAGGCGTGATTGTTTTAAGTATGATTGTTTTAAGTATGATTGTTTTAAGCGTAATCGCTCTAAGTATGATTGCTTTAAGTCAAATATAAGTTATGTTCAAGGACTACTTATCAAACTAAAATTATGAATGAAATGAAGAAACAAACTAAAATCAACTATATCCTTACTCTGATATTAGTGTTCTGTATCGGTGCTACCGTCCCTACTTTGATAGGTAGCAGCCAAGTTAATGAACAGCATTCGGCAAAGTCGGAAGTGCCCTATTGTGTCACCTCTCCCACCGTACCTACCCAAGTCACTTTCGATGGAACTACCATCGACCTTCGCCGCTACGACCGCCGCGAACGGATGGACCGCGAGATGATGGCTTTTACCTATATGCACTCCACTACCATGCTTCTGATAAAGCGTGCCAACCGTTACTTCCCCATCGTGGAACCGATATTGAAAGCGAACGGTATCCCCGACGACTTCAAATACCTGATGGTGATTGAAAGTAATCTGAACAACATCGCCCGCTCCCCTGCCGGAGCTGCCGGACTATGGCAGTTCATGCCCACCACCGGACGGGAATTCGGACTGGAAGTAAACGACAATGTAGACGAACGCTACAATATTGAAAAAGCAACCGTCGCCGCCTGCAAATACTTCAAACAAGCATACGCCAAATATGGTGACTGGATGGCCGTATCCGCCGCCTACAACGCCGGACAGGCACGTATCTCTTCCCAACTCGACAAGCAACTGGCAAGTCATGCCATGGACTTATGGCTGGTAGAAGAAACCTCCCGCTATATGTTTCGCCTATTGGCTGCCAAAGAGATATTCAACAACCCGCAGCGCTACGGCTTCCTGCTGAAAAGAGAACATCTCTACCCGCCCATCCCGTACAAGAAAGTGACCGTCAGCACCCCCATCGACAACTTGAGCGACTACGCCAAGCAACAAGGCATCACCTACGCACAACTCCGTGACGCCAACCCGTGGCTGCGTGACACTTCACTGAAGAACAAAACCGGAAAGACTTACATTCTCCATATTCCCACACAAGAAGGAATGTACTACGACCCGCAAAAGACAGTTGCCTACAACAAAAACTGGGTGATTGATTAATATCGTCAGAACACGTCTGATAAGCCGGGACAAAGGAGAAAGGAGAAAAGACAAAGAACAAAGGACAAAGAATGAAAGAATAGAGTATTTCATCCGAGACACATTTTTATTATGAAACTGAAAGAAAGAATCCAACGTTTTTTGCATGACGATAAACTGAAACGAAAGTTATACGTCATCATCTTCGAATCGGACACTCCCGCAGGAAAACTGTTCGATGTGATTCTTATCGGCTGTATCCTGACCAGTGTGTTACTCGTCATTATCGAAAGCCTGAAAGGGCTTCCCACATACCTGTCCACTCCATTCGTCATACTAGAATATCTTTTCACCGCTTTCTTTACCTTCGAGTATCTAACGAGAATCTATTGCTCGCCCCGTCCCCGAAAATACATTTTTAGCTTCTTCGGCATCGTCGACCTACTGGCTACCTTGCCGCTCTATATCGGTCTGATTTTCCCGGGCGCACGCTATCTGCTCATCATCCGTGCCTTCCGGTTGATACGGGTATTCCGTGTATTCAAGTTATTCAACTTCCTGAACGAAGGCGAACGACTGCTCACCGCCCTTCGCGAAAGTAGCAAAAAGATAGCGGTGTTTTTCATGTTTGTCGTCATCCTGGTGACGTCCATCGGGACACTGATGTACATGATTGAAGGTACGCAACCCAATTCCCAGTTCAACAATATCCCGAACAGCATTTACTGGGCCATCGTCACCATGACTACCGTAGGCTACGGAGACATCACTCCCGCCACCGGTTTGGGAAAGTTCCTTTCCGCCTGCGTGATGCTTATCGGTTACACCATCATCGCCGTGCCGACGGGTATCGTATCGGCTTCTATGATGAAAGATTACAAGCGCAGAAGAGACAAAGAATGTCCCAACTGCCACCGTTCCGGGCATGAGGACAACGCCGAATTCTGCAAATACTGCGGAAGCAGCCTGAACCCGTCCGACGCCAAAGAAATTCCGAAAGACGAAACAAAAGACGAAGTGAAAGCCAACACATAACCCAAAACAAAAAATGAAAAACATTTTCTAACCCCCATATATATGAATAAACATCTTAAAATCGCAGCAGCTCTCCTGGTAGCTTTGCCGACACTTGTCAACGCACAAGTACGTACCTCACAAACCTTTGAGAAAGGATGGAAATTCACTCGTGAAGACGACAAGAATTTCAGTCAGAAACAGTATGACGACACCAAGTGGCAATCTGTCACCGTCCCGCACGACTGGGCTATCTACGGCCCTTTCAGCATCGACAACGACAAGCAAAAAGTAGCCATCACCCAA
This sequence comes from Bacteroides sp. GM023, assembly GCF_014750685.1. Classification (GTDB taxonomy): domain Bacteria; phylum Bacteroidota; class Bacteroidia; order Bacteroidales; family Bacteroidaceae; genus Bacteroides. The sequence goes on along the minus strand of NZ_JAAXGE010000009.1, from coordinate 480,303 downwards.
GACGGACAGAAAGAAGCGTTGGAACACGCAGGTCGTACCGGCGGACTTCCCTTTGTCGGAGTGGGCTGGTATCGCCTGAACTTCGAAGCTCCGGGTTTCTCTTCCGGCAAGAAAGCAACTCTTATTCTTGATGGAGCCATGAGCCACGCCCGTGTCTACATCAACGGACAAGAAGCCGGCTACTGGCCCTATGGTTACAACTCCTTCAGCATCGACGCTACCCCTTACCTCAAAGCGAATGAACAGAACACATTAGCCATCCGCCTGGAGAACGAAACCGAATCTTCACGCTGGTATCCGGGCGCAGGTCTTTACCGGAATGTTCATCTGGTGATTAACGAAGACGCCCACATCCCGACATGGGGAACGCAACTGACTACTCCGGTCGTGAAAAAGGAGTTTGCCAAGGTAAACTTGAAAACCAGTCTCGAAATTCCGTCCGGCAAGTCCCTCACGGATTATCGCATCGTGACCGAGTTGAAAACTCCCGACGGCAAAGTAGTAGCCACCAGCGGGGAGAAAGGAACGAAGTATGACGGAAAAGTATTTGAACAGAACTTCGTAGTAGACGCTCCCCTGCTTTGGTCGCCTGACTCACCGTCACTCTACTCCGCCGTATCCAAAGTGTACGAAGGAAACACGCTGAAAGACGAATACACCACGCCTTTCGGTATCCGTTCCATCGAAATCATCCCGAACAAAGGATTTTATCTGAACGGAGAACGCACTATGTTCAAAGGCCTCTGCAATCACCATGACTTAGGGCCTTTAGGCGGCATTGCCAACGAAGCCGGTATCCGTCGGCAGATACGTATCTTGAAGGATATGGGTTGCAACGCCATCCGCACTTCCCACAACATGCCTGCGCCGGAATTGATTCGTGCCTGCGACGAAATGGGTATGATGGTGATGTCGGAATCATTCGACGAATGGAAAGGTGCCAAATTACAGAACGGTTATCACAAAGTTTTCGACAAATGGGCAGAGAAGGATTTGGTAAATCTTCTTCATCAATTCCGCAACAGTCCCAGTGTGGTGATGTGGTGTATTGGCAATGAAGTTCCCGACCAGTGGAATGGTGACCGGGGCCCGAAACTTTCCCGTTTCCTGCAAGACATCTGCCACCGTGAAGACCCTACGCGTCCCGTCACTCAAGGTATGGACGCTCCTGATGCCGTAGTAAACAACAATATGGCTGCCGTGATGGACATAGCCGGATTCAACTATCGTCCGCACAAGTATCAGGAGAATTACAAGAAACTCCCGCAGCAGATTATCCTGGGCAGTGAGACGGCTTCTACACTCAGCTCACGCGGTGTATACAAACTGCCTGTTGCCCGCCGTTCCATGCAGAAATATCCCGACCATCAGGCTTCTTCTTATGACGTAGAACACTGCGGATGGTCTAATCTGCCCGAAGATGATTTCATTCAGCATGAAGACCTGCCCTATTGCATCGGAGAATTCGTATGGACGGGATTCGACTATCTGGGTGAACCGACTCCTTATTATACTGACTGGCCCAGCCACTCTTCCCTCTTCGGCATCATCGACCTTGCCGGATTGCCGAAAGACCGTTATTATCTCTATCGCAGTCATTGGAACAAGGAAGAAGAAACGCTCCATATCCTACCCCACTGGAATTGGGAAGGACACGAAGGAGAAGTAGTACCTGTATTTGTCTACACCAACCATCCATCCGCCGAACTGTTTATCAACGGCAAGAGTCAAGGCAAACGCACGAAAGATCTCTCCGTGACGATAGACAACAGTGCCGATTCGGCTTCAATGGCTAACCTCAAACGTCAGCAGCGTTATCGCCTGATGTGGATGGACACCAAATATGAGCCGGGCACAGTGAAAGTGGTGGCTTATGATAAAGACGGCAAAGCCGTTGCCGAAAAGGAAATCCACACAGCCGGAAAACCGCATCATATCGAACTGGTTCCCGACCGCGCACAAATTAAAGCGGACGGAAAAGACCTGTCATTTGTCACCGTCAGAGTAGTGGATAAAGACGGAAATCTATGTCCGCTGGCCGACAATCTTATCAGCTTCAAAGTGAAAGGCGCAGGAACATACCGCGCAGGAGCCAATGGCAACCCTGCTTCGCTCGAATCGTTCCAAACTCCGAAGATGAAGGTATTCAACGGCATGATGACTGCTATCGTTTCTTCAACGGACAAGCCGGGAAAAATCACACTGGAAGCTACGGGAAAAGGATTGGCGAAAGGTGTATTGGAGATTGAAAGCCGATAAGAAGGCAAGCAGTATCCTATAAAATAAAAAAACGGTGTGATGGTCGTATGTACGATTCTCACACCGTTTTTTGTTATGCTCGTTGAAATACTTTTTTGTTATTTCCGTTGAAACAATCGTTCAAATAAAATAATAAGCACACATCCTACCGCATAACAGGCAATATCCGCCCAATCGAACGTAGAACCTAAAACAACTCGGGCTACACGATTCGTAATTCCCAATGTCTCCACCAACTGAAAGTACTGGAGCACTTCCACAAAACAGGCAAAAAGGAAGACATAAAACGGCATCCGGGGTATCCCTGTCGGAAGAAATATCCTCACAAAACTATACACCAATACAACGACCAGTACATCGCCGACGTAAGGACGCACGAAATTATCACGTACATACAAAGCTATCAATACCTCTATACAAAAGATAACCAAAAAGCTGATTATATAAAATATTCTTTTCTTCATTATTCGCTCAATCACGGAGTTAAACATTCATTTTGGTGTGCGAATATACGATAAAATGCAACGGCTACGTTCAAATATTACTAAATTAATGACACAAAAAGAGGAAATAATTGTATATTTATAGGTCTAAGCATTTTTTCCACAAACAATTAAAAACAGAAAGGAGACCGAACGTATGATGTTGAATATGGATTTTGTATTACGCTTGCTAGTTGCCGGAATACTTGGAGCCATTATCGGACTAGACCGTGAATATCGCGCCAAAGAAGCCGGATACCGCACTCATTTCCTCGTTTCGCTGGGCAGTGCCCTCATTATGATTGTTTCCCAATACGGATTTCAAGAGATTATCAAAGAAAGCAGCGTCACGCTCGATCCCAGTCGTGTAGCGGCACAAGTCGTCAGCGGCATCGGATTTATCGGTGCAGGAACTATTATCTTTCAGAAACAGATCGTCCGCGGACTGACGACCGCTGCCGGTATTTGGGCAACGGCAGGTATCGGACTGGCAGTCGGCGCAGGAATGTACACCATCGGTATTGCCGCCATGGTGCTGACTCTCGTCGGACTGGAACTGCTTAGTTACCTTTTCAAAAGTATCGGCATGAAAAGTTCCCTGGTTTCTTTCTCTACCGCCAATAAAGACACGCTGAAACTGATAGCGGACAGATTCAACTCCAAGGACTATCTGATAGTCTCCTACGAAATGGAAACATTGCATCCGGGCGAATCGGAATTTTATCAAGTGACAATGGTTATCAAGTCCAAGCGTAACAATGATGAAGGGCATCTGCTTTCCCTGATACAGGAATTTCCGGACGTAACGGTGCAAAGAATTGAATAAGAGAAAAGTACATATAACTCCTTAAAAAAACGTCTCGGATGTTTCCATATATAGAACTATTTTCAGTACCTTTGCTACGTAAAAAAATAAATTCATGGAGGCAAAAGCAAAATTTAAAATAGTATATTCAGAAGAAGCGGACAATTTTCTTAACCAATTGCCCCCAAAAGTAAAAGATAAAATTATTTACAAAATAGCAAAGTCTAAATTTGTTATAGACCCGGAACTCTTTAAAAAATTAGACAATACAGATATATGGGAGTTCAGGACACTCTATAACAAAAACCAATATAGACTATTAGCTTTTTGAGATAAAGTGGATGGAGTAGATACTTTAGTCATTGCTACCCATGGATTTATAAAGAAAACCCAGAAGACTCCTTCCAAAGAAATAACAAAAGCGGAAGAGATAAGAAAAATATATTTTAATTCTAAAAAATAAGAATATGGAAAAGATGAAGTTTTATACAGAAGAAGAAATTATAGATAAACATATAGGAAAGAAGGGAACTCCTGCACGTGATAAATTTGAAGAGGACTTACAATCTTTCCTTATTGGAGAAGCCATAAAAAAAGCCAGACAATCCAAAAATCTCACTCAAGAAGAACTAGGAAATCTGATAGGTGTACAAAGAGCCCAAATCTCCCGCATAGAAAGTGGGAAAAACTTAACTCTTTCCACGCTAGCTAAAGTCTTTAAAGCGATGGGTATAAGTGCCAAATTAGAAATAGACAATTTAGGGAAAGTTGCCTTATGGTGATTTTCACTTTTGCTTCTCCGTCAAATATTTCCAATAGCGCACAGGCATATCCTGCTTGTGCTTCCTCGGGTTCATGCGTTCTTTTATACAAATCGCCTTGAAATATGTTTTCCAAAGCTGTTGGAAGAGTTTCTCGTCTTTATCCATCAGACTTTCGTCAAGCATCCCCGTAATCAGATGGGATTCGCGGCTGTCATCATCGAAAGAAATCGTTGCCACATCCTGCAAGTCGTAATAAAAGCCGTAGCGGCGTTTCATATCATAGATAATCCACTTCTGGTCGGCAAAGCGGTCTTTGAAGTGGTGGACAGTAAGCGGCAATGCGTTAAATTGCGGTTCAAAAGCAGCGAAAAACGTTCCATCCGCCGCTTTCTGAAAACGGACGAACTGCATCAGATGCATCCGTTCTCCATCTACCTTTTTCCATATTTGCGCCAGTTGCAGGACATCCGGGTCGGCAAAATTGGTTTCAACGGAACAGGGAGCATCAATCGCTTTGCGGATATAGCGGAAAATAAGGATTCCCACTTCCGGCAGTTCCGACAGCCAACTTTGAGTAAGGCAACCCAATGCCGAGGACGAAACTTTCTTCTGTAATCCACGCCATACGCGGGCGGCTTTCTCTTCGTCGGTGACCACCGTATGCAACTCATCATAGAATAAGGGCAAAGCATCTCCTTCCGACAAGAGTTCATCGGGAAAGGTCTTGCGGAAATAAGCGTCAAAGACAGCAGTCAGCAGACCGTCAAAGGTTTTATCGTAGATATAAATGTTCATTCTCCGAAGTCAAGCATCAACTGGCGTTCGTCCACTTTCTTTTTAGGTTTCGGCAGTAGCAAGGTGCGTACCCGTTGCGGGGAAAGCTCGTTCACGGTCTGCATTTGCAGGGGGAGTTCTTTGCAGGTGATGAAATATTGCGCTTTCTTCATCACTACTCCTATCTTTTTCAATTCGTAAAAGCCCAGTCGGGAGAAACGCCGGGAAGCGGTAATCAGCTTCGCCGATTTCACACCGATGCCCGGCACACGGAGAAGCATTTCGTAATCCGCCTTATTGATGTCGACGGGGAAATGTTCGGGATGGCGCAAGGCCCACGAGAGTTTCGGGTCTATTTCGAGGTCAAGGTCCGGATAGGAGTCGTCCACTATTTCGTCTACTTTGAACTGGTAGAAACGTAGCAGCCAGTCGGCTTGGTAAAGCCGGTTTTCACGTACCAACGGCGGCTGTTTCAATGCGGGCAGACGCTTGTCGTAGGTATTTACGGAGACGTAGCCGGAGTAGTAGACACGTTTCATCGTGGGACGGTTGTAGAGTGCCGACGAGAGGAAAAGGATGTCTTTATCCGACTCGGAAGTGGCGCCGACGATGACTTGCGTACTCTGTCCGGCAGGTGCGAAGCGCGGGGCATGGCGGAATTTCTGCCGTTCTTCCTTGCTCTCCAGTACACCTTGCTGGATATATTTCATTGGGGCAAAGACGCTTTTATGGTCTTTTTCCGGTGCAAGCAGTTTCAGGTTTTCTTCTTTGGGAATTTCTACGTTAACGCTAAGACGGTCGGCATACAGTCCGGCTTCGTTCACCAGTTCGCGGCTGGCGCCGGGGATACTTTTCAGATGGATATATCCGTTGAAGCGGTGCACCTGGCGCAGGTCTTTGGCAACACGCACCAAGCGTTCCATCGTATAATCCGGGTTGCGGACAACGCCGGAGCTTAGGAATAGTCCTTCTATATAGTTGCGACGATAGAATTCCATCGTCAGCTCCACCAATTCGGATACGGAGAAGGTGGCGCGTGGAAGGTCGTTGCTACGGCGGTTGATGCAGTAGGCGCAATCGTAGATACAGTAATTGGTAAGCATGATTTTCAGCAGTGATATGCACCGCCCGTCCTCGGCAAAACTATGGCATATCCCCCATCCTCCCACAGTATTGCCTAGTGTCCCCGGTTTGTTGGAGCGCACTGTGCCGCTGGAAGAGCAGGAAACATCGTACTTCGCAGATTCCGCAAGTATCTTCAGTTTAGCCAAGACATTTTCGTTCATAAATTCCCGTTCTGATTACCTGCGCAAATATACGATTAAATTTGATTCTAGTATTCATTTTCAATGATTCCATAAAGTTCTTTATTCACTAGAAACCGTACGGAAATGAACGAATCGCACCGAAAATGACGAAAGACACAATAAAGTTGAATTCATCTCTTTCACTTTCTTCACTGGAAGATAATTATCTGTCTGATAGGTGTTCCCGGTGAACAGATAAAGAGGAAACCTCTTCTTCATGGTCTTCACGCCTTCACAGTGTTCACACTTTCGCAGTTTGTACCTTCACAGTTCGTAGCCTTCGTCTCAGCTATGGCAATCTTATCAAATTAAATAGTTTGCATATAAGAAGCCGACTATTGTCGTCTATCTAGCTGACTATTGTTGTCTAAAGAGCCGACTCTAGTTGGCTAGATAGACAACAATAGTCGGCGATTAGTAAATAGAAACAAAATATACGATAAGACATTGATTTATAAGTAGTAAGAAAGGCTAATTCTTATATTGAAAGAAAACGAATATTTTTTTGCTAAACGTTTGACAAAAAACGGAAATTGATGAAATAAGTAAATACCCGATTGGTGAAGAGGGTGAAGGGTAGTGAAGAATGAAAACAGCACTGTTTATTCACAGGAAACATTTGTGAATAAGCAACTTAGCATGATGTGAAAAATGTGAATAACCAAATACATCATCCATATAGGTTCTTAGTTTATTTTATAGTGAGATGCATAAGACAAGAGCTTGTGGAATGAATTAATCCATAACCGTATGAAAATGAATTTTCAACCAATTAGAAAAAAGAAAGAGGGCCTATCGCTTACGATAGACCCTCCCATTTTTCTAATATCTTAGTAGTCTTCTAACTATTAGTTCTTAGAAGCTTCCAAAGATGCTTTACGGAATTCTTTCATTGCTTTTTCGATTTCCAAAGAAGCCTTACGAGCACGAGTTCCTGCTGCTTTGTTACCGTTTTCAATCTGAGCGTTAGCATCTTTTGAGAAGTCAGCATAAAGAGCTGCTACCTTTTCTACCAATTCTTTCATAATCCTTTTATTTTTTTCGTTAATAATGTGCCGCAAAAATACACTGTTTCCCGAAATAAACGCATAAAAACAATATTTTTTTTGAATTATTCCTCGAAAATTATGCAAAAAAAGGGGTTTTCACCTTTTTTATCTACCTTTGCAGCCATGAAACCGCTTACAGATACCGATTATATACATGCACTGATTGCTGAAGGTGAGCATCAACAACAGGATTTTAAGTTCGAAATTTCCGATGCACGCAAAATAGCCAAGACTCTTTCTGCTTTTGCCAACACCGACGGAGGACGGTTACTTATTGGTGTAAAAGACAATGGGAAAATTGCAGGGGTACGCTCCGAAGAGGAGAAATATATGATTGAAGCTGCCGCGCAACTTTACTGTGTGCCGGAAGTGGAATATACCCTGAAAACATATATAGTGGAAGGACGACAGGTCTTAGTGGCTACGATTGAAGAAACGCCGCACAAACCGGTATATGCCAAAGACGAAACAGGCAAACCGCTCGCCTATCTCCGCATCAAAGACGAAAATATATTGGCAACGACTATACATCTACGTGTATGGCAGCAGAGTGACAGCCCACGCGGGGAACTTATCCGCTACACCGAGCGCGAACAGCTTTTACTGGACCAGCTGGAACAGGGGACTTTGCTTTCACTCAATCGCTATTGCCGCCAAGCAGGAGTTTCACGCCGGGCTGCTGAACATCTGCTTGCCAAATTTGTTCGTTATGATATTGTGGAGCCTGTATTCGAAAATCATAAATTTTACTTCCGGATGAAAAGCGAATAGCCACACAATATTGGGATACTTAATACTTAACTATGACTTTTATCAATGAAATAAATGATGTTCTTTGGACGTATATCCTAATCATCATGCTTTTAGGATGTGCCGTTTGGTTCAGCATACGGACACGCTTCGTGCAGTTCCGCATGATTCGCGAAATGATTGTATTACTTAGCGAATCTGCCGGAAAAGGGAAACACGGAGAGAAACATGTGTCGTCTTTTCAGGCGTTTGCAATCTCTATTGCCAGTCGTGTAGGGACGGGAAATCTTGCGGGAGTGGCTACGGCTATCGCTATCGGTGGTCCGGGGGCTATCTTTTGGATGTGGGTGATTGCTTTGCTAGGTGCTTCGAGTGCTTTTATTGAATCTACACTGGGGCAGTTGTACAAGATACGGGGGAAGGATTCGTTCATCGGCGGACCTGCTTATTATATGAAGAAGGGCTTGAAACAGCCGTGGATGGGGATGCTTTTCGCTGTATTGATTAGCGTTACTTTCGGGTTTGCGTTCAATTCTGTGCAGAGTAATACGATTTGCGCCGCTGCGGAGCATGCGTTCGGTTTCAATCATGCTATATTGGGTGGGGTGCTGACGATTCTGACGTTGGCTATCATCTTTGGCGGTATTCACCGGATTGCCCGTGTCAGTAGTGTGATTGTGCCGGTGATGGCGTTGGGGTATATCGGTTTGGCGTTGGTGATTGTGGTTCTTAATATCAGGCATTTACCGGATGTGATCGCGCTTATTGTCAGTCATGCTTTCGGATGGGAACAGGCGTTGGCAGGCGGAGTCGGCATCGCGTTGATGCAGGGGATTAAGCGGGGATTGTTCAGTAACGAGGCCGGTATGGGTTCGGCTCCGAATGCGGCGGCTACGGCTCATGTCAGCCATCCGGTAAAGCAGGGGTTGATACAGACTTTGGCGGTTTTTACGGATACGTTATTGATTTGTACATGTACGGCTTTTATTATCTTGTTCAGCGGGGCGCCGTTGGATGGTTCGGCAAACGGGGTGCAGCTTACTCAACAGGCGTTGACGAATGAGATTGGTGCGTCGGGGAGTATCTTTGTGGCTGTGGCTCTTTTCTTCTTTGCTTTCAGTAGTATCTTGGGAAATTATTATTATGGAGAGGCTAATATACGTTTTATTACTCAAAGGAAGTGGGTGCTTCATGCGTACAGGATTTTAGTCGGCGGGATGGTGCTTTTCGGTTCGCTGGCTACGCTGGATATGGTATGGAGTCTGGCAGATGTCACAATGGCATTGATGGCTATCTGTAACTTGGTTGCTATTCTTTTCCTCGGGAAGTATGCAATCCGGTTGCTCAATGATTACCGGGCGCAGAAGAAAGCGGGGATTCAGAGTCCGGTTTTCAAAAAAGAGACAATGCCGGACATCGAAAAGGACTTGGAATGTTGGTAAAACCCAACTGTTTTTGTACCTTTGCGCGCAAAGCATCAGGTGGTTGGAATGTAGTATGACTGCCACACGTTCAAATAGTAAATTGTAAATAATAAAATTGTAACTATAACAATGGGCTTATTTGGTTTATTCAAGAAGAAATCCGATGAAACGAAAGTCGGCAATGTAGAAGATTTCATATCTCTGACACGGGTTTATTTCCAGTCAGTTATCGCCACTAATCTTGGTATTACAAATATCCGCTTCTTGCCGGACGTGGCTAATTTTAAACGTTTGTTTAAGGTACCTACGCAGAATGGTAAGTTGGGGCTGGCGGAGAAGGCGGCTTCCCGCAAGATGTTGATGCAGGATTATGGGCTGAAGGAGAGTTTCTTTAAAGAGATAGATGCTTCGGTGAAACGTAATTGCCGTACACAGAATGATATTCAGTCGTATTTGTTTATGTATCAGGGATTCTCTAATGACTTGATGATGTTGATGGGGAATCTGATGCAGTGGAAGTTCCGTATGCCGTCTATCTTCAAGAAGGCTCTTTACGGCATGACGCAGAAGACGGTACATGATGTTTGCACCAAGACGGTGTGGAAAGCGGATGATGTGCATAAGACGGCGGCGGCTGTGCGTCAGTACAAAGAGCGTTTGGGGTATTCGGAGCAGTGGATGACGGATTATGTTTATAATATCGTTCTGCTGGCTAAGAAAGAGCCGAAACGGAAGAATGATGACACGGAAACGAAAAAATAAGTTGCTTTAAATGTTAGAAAATCGTAAAGATTGACATGATAGAAAAAGCGGGGGTTTTGTACTTCCGCTTTTTTTGTTATCTTTATGTACTTTTTTCTTTTGTCTTGATACAAAAGAAAAAGTACCAAAAAGAAAAAATCAAGGCTGCGTCTGCCCGGCTACTTCGGTCTCATCCCCGGCTAAAGGGCAGAAACTCGCTTCGCTCAAACAGTCTGCCCTTCTTAACGCCGGGAATAAGACCTACGCTTGACGCCGTTCAGACGAGGCCGGGGAAACCATGCGGGGTGTGGGGAGTACTCATGTTTTAGACTTATACTTTGTAATAAACAACAATAATAAAAAAAAGATAGATTGCTTATGAAACAAAAGAAAATGCTTACGCTTACTTTTTCACAGTTGAAACAAATTTATAATCAGGAGATACCGGAGTTGGTGGAGATAGCTGAGGGGAGCGTTACTGTTGACGACTTTAAGGCTGGATTGCTGAAATTCCTGGGGGCTTGTGGTATGAAGAATGAGGCTGCGGAGGAGGCGAGGGAGCAAATTCGACTTTTACTTCAGTATGATGGAGTGGATGTGCATGAACTGTCTACGGGACAGGATATGCCGGTACGGACGATTCGGTTGCTTTATGAGTTTCTGACGGGGACGTTGGAGAATATGGAGATGCCGACGGATTTGTTTATTGAGATTTTTCAGATGTTCGGTCGGTTGAAGGGGGATGCAGTACCTTTGCCGTCGGTTCAGCGTATTAAGAATCGGAATGACCGGTGGGAAACGGGGTTGGATGAAGAGGTACGCGAGGTGCGGGACGAGAATAAGGAACGGATGCTGCATTTGCTGATTCAGAAGATTGAGAACAGGAAGTCGAAGCCTTCGGTGCGTTTTCACTTTGAGGATGGGATGAGTTATGAGGAGAAGTACCGGTTGGTGAGTGAGTGGTGGAATGATTTCCGCTTTCATTTGGCGATGGCGGTGAAGAGTCCGGGGGAGTTGAACCGGTTCTTGGGAAATTCGCTTTCGTCGGAGACTATGTATTTGCTTTATCGGGCCCGGAAGAAGGGGATGCCGTTTTTTGCGACTCCTTATTATTTGTCGTTGCTGAATGTTACGGGATATGGGTATAATGACGATGCAATTCGGAGTTATATTCTTTATTCGCCGCGGTTGGTGGAGACGTATGGGAATATTCATGCGTGGGAGAAAGAAGATATTGTAGAGTCTGGGAAGCCGAATGCGGCGGGGTGGTTGTTGCCGGACGGGCATAATATTCACCGGAGGTATCCGGAAGTGGCTATTCTTATTCCTGATACGATGGGAAGGGCTTGCGGCGGACTTTGTGCTTCTTGCCAGCGGATGTATGATTTTCAGAGTGAACGGTTGAATTTTGAGTTTGAGTCTTTACGGCCGAAGGAGTCGTGGGACCGCAAGTTACGGCGGTTGATGACATACTTTGAAGAGGATACGCAGTTGCGGGATATTCTTATTACCGGTGGGGATGCGTTGATGAGTCAGAATAAGACGCTTCAGCATATTTTGGATGCGGTGTATCGGATGGCTGTGCGTAAGCAGAAAGCGAATCTTGAACGGCCGGAAGGTGAGAAATATGCGGAGTTGCAACGGGTACGGTTGGGGTCGCGGTTGTTGGCTTATTTGCCGATGCGTATCAATGACGGGCTGGTGGAACTTTTGCGTGAGTTTAAGGAGAAGGCTTCGGCTGTCGGGGTGAAGCAGTTTATTATTCAGACGCATTTTCAGACACCGCTGGAGGTGACGCCGGAAGCTAAAGAGGCGATTCGGAAGATTCTTTCTGCGGGATGGATTATTACGAATCAGTTGGTATATACGGTGGCGGCTTCGCGACGGGGACATACTACACGGCTTCGGCAGGTGCTCAATTCTTTGGGAGTGATGTGTTATTATACTTTTTCCGTGAAGGGATTCAATGAGAATTATGCGGTATTTGCGCCGAACAGTCGTTCGATGCAGGAGCAGCAGGAGGAAAAGATATATGGACGGATGACTTCGGAGCAGGCGGAAGAGTTGTATCGGATTTTGGAGACGAAAGTGGGAACGGAAGAGGAGACCAAAGAGGATGTCGCCAAGCAGTTGAGACGCTTTATGAGAAAGCATCATTTACCTTTCCTTGCTACAGACCGTAGCGTATTGAATTTGCCGGCTATCGGTAAGAGTATGACTTTCCAGTTGGTGGGACTGACGGAAGAAGGGAAACGTATTCTGCGTTTTGAGCATGATGGCACGCGCCATCATAGTCCGATTATCAATCAGATGGGACAGATTTATATTGTGGAGAATAAGTCGTTGGCGGCTTACCTGCGCCAGTTGGCACGAATGGGGGAAGACCCGGAAGATTATGCTTCTATATGGAGCTATACGAAAGGGGAAACCGAACCTCGTTTCAGTCTTTACGAGTATCCTGATTTCCCCTTCCATATTACTGATAAAATGAGTAATTTAAGTATTGAGAATTAGGTATCAAGTATTAATCGACTACGGCTAATACTTAATACTGATACCTGATACTTAATTTTCTTTCACCCGTATTACTATATTTGCTATAATTGCAGTGAGGCCGCCGGTGGTGATTCCTGAAGAGAATATGCTTCGAATCGCTTCGGGGGCTTGTTGTAATACGTCCGGCATTAATTCTACACCCAATCCCAAAGAAAGGCTGACTGCTAATACCAGAGTTTCTTTACGACCGATTTCCTGTGAGGAAATGATGCGGATACCTGCTGCGGCTACTGTGCCGAACATTAGCAGGGTGGCGCCACCCAATACGGGGTCGGGCATCAGGGAGAATACGGCTCCTACGATGGGGAATAGTCCTAAAAGTATCAGCATGGCAGCTATGTAATAGCCGACGTAGCGGCTGGCTACTCCGGTGAGTTGGATGATACCGTTGTTTTGGGCAAAGATGGAGTTCGGGAAGGAGTTGAATACTCCGGCCAGGAAAGAGTTGAATCCGTCTGCCATTACTCCACCGGAAACTCGTTTCAGGTAGGCGTCTCCTTCTATCGGAAGACCGGAAATCATGGAGTTGGCGGTTACGTCTCCGGTGGCTTCGATGGCTGTTATCAGATAGACCAGGCCGATGGCTATGAAGGAAGAGACGTTGAAGTCAATGCCGTATTTGAAAGGTTGCGGGATGTTGAAGCTCATCAGCATTTCTATGTTGAGTGCACTCATGTCGACTTTCCCGAGGGCGAAGGCAAGGCCATAGCCCAGGCAGAGTCCGAGTACGATGGAGCTCATACGCAGGTATTTGTTCCGGCAACGGTTAAAGAATAATACGCTCAGGAGTACCAGTGCTGCGATTGAGAGGTTCTCCCAAGTGGCGAATGTGCCGTTATCCATAGCGGAAAATCCGCCGCCACAGGAAACGATGCCGACTTTTATCAGGCTTAACCCGATGAGCAGGACGACGATACCGGATACCAGCGGGGTGATAATGTTGCGCAGGTATTTGAATGTGCGGCTGACAATCATTTCGATAGGTGCGGCAGCCATGCAGGAGCCAAAGATTAAGGGCAAGCCACCGACGAGTCCGGTAGCGATGATAGGGCCTATAAAGGAGAAGCTGGTTCCCTGGATGCAGAGTAGTCCCGCTCCTATCGAGCCGATGCGACGGCATTGGATGAAGGTGGATACTCCCGAAGCAAAAAGGGACATGGAAACCAGGAAGCTCGTTTTTTCTACGTCCAGTTTCAGGGCACTTGCGATGATAAGCGGTGGGGTGATGATGGCGACGAAGATAGCCAAAAGATGTTGCAGGGCTGCAAACAGGGCATCTTTAAAAGGCGGACGGTCTTCTACACCGTAAATCAGGTCTGTTTTCATTTAATTCAATGTCCATTTTAGGGCGAGTGTCGGGATGGCGTAGAAGCCGTCACGATTACCGAAGTTATTACTTAATTCTAATTCAGAGCCTACGCTGAGGTTGAAGTTTTTATTTACTCCCTTGATACGGTTCAGGTTTACCCAAAACTGCGGCTCGGTGAGGAAGATTGTTTTTCCGTAGGCAGTTTCTTCGCGCCACCAGTCGGCAAAGCCGGAGAATGTCAGCAGGTTGTTACAGAAGTGTATGTACCAGGTTCCTGTCAACTGGAAGTTGTTGGGCGATTTATGTTTTTGGATGTACTTGTACATGGCAGTCAGGCTGAAGCCTTTGGTGAAAGAGGTGTTGTTGAAAGTGTAGGTAGCTCCGGCCAGGTAGGCGTTGTTGTAGGAAAATTCTTTGGCCAGGCCGCCGTTATATTCAAGATGGGCGGAGAAAGGGCCTTTCCAGAATTTCAATTCACGGGCTATTTCCCAATAGGCGGAAGCTACTCCGCTGGAAGTATAGTCCATATCTACGAAGAAATAGGTGCTTCCAAAAGTGTCGGGATGGAATTTCTCTACGGTAGAGGTCAGTAAGGGACGGCCTTTCAGGTCTTTATCGTACAGAGAGCGTCCAAAATCGTAATGTAACTGAATGTTTTGCGCCCGCAATTCCGGTACGGCAGAAAGCAGCATACAGAGGAAAAAAGCAGAAATAATCTGTTTCATGAATAAATGTGTTTAAATGAAGGTGCAAAATTAGTTAAACCTATACATATACACACATTACTTTCATAGATTTTTTATTCCAGGTTGTTATTTCCTGTATCCCACCAAAGACGGGTGCCGCCATGGTCTTCTCCGTTCAGAGCTTCAACGAGGGCAAGATATTGTTCCGGGTCTTCTGTTTGCAGGGTGCCGGGGAAGTTGAGACGGCGTACCATGATTTCCGTATCTATGCATCCGTTTTTGCTGTGATTGAAGCGCACGGGGAATAGGCGTGGATAGCCGGTTCGCCTTTGTTCAGCCCAGGCTTCACAGCCTTCGGGGAACATGGCAATCCATTTTTGAGTGATTATCTTTTCGAGTTTCGTTTCTTTATCGTCCTGCTGACTCCATTTTGGGGAGACTTTGCAACGGGCTTCGATGTTATTTTCTTCGTCGTAGGTGTCGATAAAGTCCGAAGCAGTCAGTTCGCTTTGCA
The DNA here is from genome assembly GCF_014750685.1 of Bacteroides sp. GM023. Taxonomy (GTDB): domain Bacteria; phylum Bacteroidota; class Bacteroidia; order Bacteroidales; family Bacteroidaceae; genus Bacteroides. The sequence goes on along the minus strand of NZ_JAAXGE010000009.1, from coordinate 464,883 downwards.
AATAGTCTTCTACACCGTAGACTCCCCATTGTTGGAAAGAAGTAATCACTCCGTTCCGATAGCAGATTTCTTCATCTTCGTCTGTCCATCCACGTAAAGCGGCTTCAGCGCGCAGGAACCAAATTTCCGAGGCGGTCATCAGAGGGGCGTCGGTAGATTGGGTGACAGAGAGTTTTGACAGTCCGGCATAATGGTTGTGGGCAAAGCAGGTTCCCTGGCGGATGCCACGATATCCTTTGTTGAGTGCTGCGTCCGTACAAGGTGTGAAGTAGGCTTTTAAGCGGGGGTCTTTGTAGCCTGTCAGGATGGATTCCATCGGGGCACTCATATAGGTTTCATTCCAAACGAGGTTGAGTTCTCCTAACGGGTTGGTATATCCAGATTGGGTGGAGACTGACGCTCCCTCAGTTACCATTTCAAAGAAACCGTAGTCGTTTTCCTTTATTTTTGCAATTTCAGTTTGTGCCTTACCGGGAGCAACAGATGCAAGACGCATGGCAAGACGCAGGCGCAGGGAATTGGCGAATTTCATCCAGGAGGAATATTTGCCATCCAGCAGAATATCGAAACGGGCGAAGCCGTTAGCATCCGGATTTTCCTCTATGTAGCCGGTAAGGGCAACAACGGCAGAGTCGAGCTCATTGAAGAATTCATAATAGACATCCTTTTGGGTGTCGGGACGATAATGGTTGGCTGCGTTGGCGAAGTTTTTGTAGATGATAGGGCCGTAATAATCCGTTACCCGATGCATGGCTTCTACCTTTAAGATTTTGGTGATAGCGAACAGAGCCGGTTGCGTGTTACGGGTAGCATTCTCCGATTGGTATATTTGAGGAAAGATATAGGAGTACATATGTGTCCACATGGCGCTGTTCCAGCCATCCTGCATATTATAGTCGGAGTTGTGCGAACCGCCGTTCAATGGTTTGCCGTCATGCATATAGCCGCTGAACATATCCGCATTCAGGTTCTGTATCAACTGGAAAGGCCAGTTCTTTCCTTTTCCGAAGTCGTAATTAAAGTAAATGCCTTGTTGGATAATTCCTATGCGGATTCCATAGCCGTTATCGTCAATAATCAGGTCGTCGTCCGTGATACCGGACAAGTCGGTGTTATAGTCACGGAAGTTTCCGGTACAAGCGACGGAAAGCAGCAGTAATCCTATCAGGTATAGATGTATATATTTCTTCTTCATTCCTCTCTCCTACTTTTAAAATTCACATTTCACTGAGAAGCCCAAACTCCGGGTGGTGGGCATTCCGAATACTTCGATACCCTGGTTGTCATTTCCCGTAGAAAGTACTAAATCCGGGTCAAAAGGAGCTTTCTTATACAAGAAACAGAGATTGCGGGCTACAAACGCAAGCTGCACATCTTTCAGGACTTTCGTTTTCTGCAACCATTGCTTGGGGAGATTATAGCTTAACGACACCTCGCGCAATCGCAGGTTGGTGGCATCGTACATATAGTACTCCGTCACTCCGGCACGTCCGCCCACTGTCTTGTAGAATCCTTTTACGTTGTTTATTTTCTGCCCTTCGAGTATGACATATCCTTTATCACGGGCATCGGCCGTTACTTCAGAGACTCCGTAAAGGTCCATTTCTGCCTGTGTCTGTGAAAGCACTTTGCCGCCGTAACGCCAATCGAGCAGGAAGTAAAGGCTGAAACCTTTGTAAGAGAAGGTATGGTTCCATCCCATCATAAAGACGGGGTTGGCATTTCCTACTTTTATCGTATTGCCGTCTCCTTCCACTGACGGAAGCCCTTTATTATCGCCTTCTGTTTCGTAGACAATATTTCCTTTGTCGTCACGCACAAAAGCTTTGCCATAAATATCGCCGATAGAGCCGCCTTTGATAAGTTTCATTGCATAGCTGGACGAAAAGCTGGTAGGGCCATAGACCATCTCCTGCAAATCATCATGCAGCTTCACAATCTTATTTTTATTGGAAGAGAAGTTCAGAGAAGTTTTCCAACTGAAATCAGAGGTCAGCACCGGAGTTGCATTCAGTGTTAATTCCCATCCCCGGTTCTGAATATTTCCGGCATTTACATATCGGAAAGCATATTCATCTCCGGCAAGCGCAGGAAGTTTGAAAAACTGATTATAAGTATTGGTACGATAAAAAGTCAGGTTGACTCCCAAGCGATGCTGGAAGAATCGCCATTCCGTTCCAAATTCGATGGCATGAGTCATTTCCGGTTCCATTTCTCTAAAAGGGGCTGCATCATTCGCCTGTATCTCTCCGCCGGCATTAACATGTGACGAGGGATTGGTTATATGCGGTGGAATATCGTTACCTACCTTACTGTAAGCACCACGCAGTTTTGCAAAAGAAACCCATTCGGGCATCTTTACCCATTTATCGAGCAGCATGGAAAGACCGACGGAAGGGTAAGCGAAACCTGATTTTTCATGCGTTGTATGAGAGAGAGTGGACGCCCAGTCATTGCGGGCTGTCAAGTCAAGGAATATTTTTTCCTTATAGCCAATCTGTGCCGTTCCAAAGAGAGATTGCAATTGTCGATGTTCATCTATTTTTTGGTCGATACTGGCGGAGCTATTCATTACGATATTGGCTATATTGAACACATTAGCAAATTTCAAAGAAGCGTTCTTCGAGTCATAGCGCGTGGAGTTGGTAACTCTATCATTGATACTGCCACCAATGGCTGCATCCAGTGTAAAGTCCCCCCAGGTTTTCTTAAACATAGCCATGACGTCGCCATACATCTGCGTCTCCTGATAGTCCATCTCAATATAACGTCCGTTTGCTCCACACAAAGCGGTAGCGGTAGTGGCATAGAATTGCTGGCGTAACTTATCACTCCAATAATCCATATTGCCACGAGCCTGAATTGTCAACCAGTTATTTACTTTGAAACTGGCTGAAAGGGAAAGGATGACGCGCGTACGTGTTTCCTTACTTTGTATGCGGTTCACAATCCAATAGGGATTTTGTTCAAAGTCCTCGGTAAACGTATGCCAGTTTTGCACACCTAGTTTTCTTTCGGCATCATAGGTTTCAAAGTTATCTTTATAATAAGATAAATCCTCTCCCCTGGGAAAGCGGTAAAGTCCTACCAACGGATTCATATAGAAACCACCTGAAACGGGTTTATTCTCTACCGTTTGCTTCATGACATTAACGTTACCATCCAGTTTCAGACGTTTATTGAACATGGTGGCTGTTTCACGCAAATTGAAATTGTGTTTTCTCAGTTTATTCTTGTCAATAATCCCTTTTCCGGTTGTATTGGCATAAGAGAAGTAAGTTTGCAGGCTTTCATTTCCATAGCTTACGGATACGGAAGTGATGGATGTCAGTCCCGTACGGAAGAAATCTTTCAGAGTATTATTCGTCGGCAAATACCCCTTTTCCCCCCAACTGTCTACCGCGTCACTTACTCCATAGTGATTTTGCATCTTAGGCAGGCTGAACGCTTTATCAAAAGTCAATCCGGTAGAAAAATGAATATTTCTCTGTCCGGTAGAATTTCCTTTCTTGGTAGTAATAAGGATTACGCCATTGGCTGCCATACTTCCGTATAGAGCGGCGGCGGGAGCACCTTTCAGGATACTGATACTTTCCACATCTTCCGGGTTCAGATTCGAGATACCGTCTCCCCCATCCCTGTTTCCGGCATTGGCTGTTCCACCAATAGCTGAATAAGATTGTTCCGAAGAGGTATTGGACATCGGTACTCCGTCTATTACATACAGCGGTTGGTTATCTCCGAAAGCCGAACGGATACCACGAAGACTGATTTTCGCAGAACCACCCATACCGGATGAGTTTTTATTGACTTGCACCCCGGCAGCTTTTCCGGCAAGGGCGGTAATCATATTTATTTCTTTTACGCGGCTGAGTTCTTCTCCTTTTATTTTCTGTGCGGAGTAAGCCAGTGTAGCCTCATCCTTTTCAAGCCCCAGGGCGGTCACAATAACATGGTCAAGCTCTATGGCATTTTCCTGGAGGGTGATTTCAAGCATAGCTCTGCCTGCTACCCTGACTTCCATCGTTTCATAGCCCACAAAGGATATTTGTAAAACAGCACTATCCGGAATGGATAAAAAGAAAATTCCGTCAATATCGGTCACGGTTCCATTGGCTCCCCCTTTTTCACGTACAGTTGCACCGATTAGCGGTTCGCCATTGGTGTCAACAACTCGTCCCCTTACTGTAGTTTTATAAGCAGGGGTTTCTATTGTTTGTTTAGACACTTGTTGCTCTGAAGCGTAGCTATTTTCACTAATGAAAAAGAACAGGCTTAAAAAACAGCAACTTACAATAACTCTTACTCTCAATGATATTACAATAAACCAAGCATTCATTATGCTGCAAAAATAACTAATTATTTTAAATATAGCATTTTTTTGCATTGATTTTGAGGGAAATAAATAGAATCACTATTTTTGCAGGAAATTAAAATGACGTATAAAAATGGAAATCGAAAAACATCCGCTAGAACCGTTTCTTCCTGCGAAAACAAAGCTTCTTATGTTGGGGAGTTTTCCACCACAGAAAAAACGTTGGTCAATGGACTTTTACTACCCGAATCTGAATAATGACATGTGGCGGATTTTCGGTATTTTGTTCTTTAATGACAAAGATTACTTTCTAAATCCGACACGAAAAGCGTTCTGCCGCGAACGAATTATAGACTTTCTGAATGAAAAGGGAATTGCGCTGTTCGACACAGCTTCTTCTATCCGCAGATTGCAGGATAATGCTTCGGATAAGTTTTTGGAAGTCGTGGAAGCTACCGATGTGGCGGCATTGCTTCGCCGGCTTCCCGAATGTAAGGCCATCGTCACCACGGGACAGAAAGCGACGGATACGCTTCGTCAACAGTTTGATGTGGAAGAACCGAAAGTTGGTGATTATGCAGAGTTTGTTTTTGAAGGACGGGCTATGAGATTATATCGTATGCCTTCTTCATCGCGGGCCTACCCGCTGGCATTGGACAAGAAAGCGGCGGCTTACCGGATTATGTATCAGGATTTGCAGCTACTATCATAAGTATAAAGTGACAAGTATTAAATAATAAAATCAGAAAAGAGTATGACACCTTTATTTTTGCAGTACCCGGCATGCAGCACATGTCAGAAAGCCAAGAAGTGGTTAACAGAAAATAACATTGAGTTTACAAACCGGTTAATTGTAGAAGAAAATCCTACGGTGGAAGAATTAAAAGCATGGATTCCCCGCAGCGGTCTGCCTATAAAGAAATTCTTCAACACTAGCGGATTAGTTTATAAAGAGTTGAAACTGAGCGAAAAGCTACCAAGCATGAGTGAAGAAGAACAAATAGCACTACTGGCAACAAACGGCAAATTGGTGAAACGCCCATTGGTAGTGGCAGACAGCTTTGTCCTAGTCGGTTTTAAGCCCGATGAGTGGGAAAAATTAAAATAATTCAAAACTTATTTACCCGAATATTTGGAGGTTCAAAAGTTTATACTACCTTTGCAGCCGCAAACACGGGAGTAGCTCAGTTGGTAGAGCACCGGTCTCCAAAACCGGGTGTCGGGAGTTCGAGCCTCTCCTCCCGTGCAAAAAGAAATCCGCAGATAATCGATGATTACCTGCGGTTTTTCTTTTATACCTTTATTTCACCAGGCCTTTAGCTGTCTCAACCAAGCGGATAAATTCTCTTCTATATCCTTTATCATCATTGTTCAGTCCTTGTTTTGCCAGGTTTACCACTTTGTCATAACTGGCGTTTCCTTTGAAGTCAGAATCCCGGAGTAACTGTCCGAACATCGCTACGGCGGAAGCAAAGCGGAAATCAGAAGATACATTATTTCCTTTGCTGTCAACGAAAGGAAGCTCCATTTTCTTGCTGACGTCTTTATCCGGAGCTTTGTAGCGCAGCTTCACAGTCAGGAGTTCACTGGAACCTGTCGGTTTCACGCTCACTTTTTCTTTCTTCTGATATTTCAAATCATCTACCTTACCTACATAGTCATTCTTCACGCCTGTAGGAATTACTTCGTAGAAAGCGGTCACTGTATGTCCTGCACCCATATCTCCGGCATCTTTCGCGTCGTTATTGAAGTCTTCATCTTTCAGCAGACGGCTTTCGTAACCTATCAAACGGTATGCCTGTACTTGTGAAGGATTAAACTCTACCTGCAATTTTACATCTTTCGCAACAGTATGGAGAGTAGCACCAAATTCACCGACCAAGACACGGTTGGCTTCTTGCATATTATCTATATAAGCATAGTTTCCATTTCCCTTTTCTGCCAAAACCTGCATCTTTTTATCTTTATAATTTCCCATTCCATAGCCCAATACGGTAAGGAATACTCCATTCTTCCGTTCTTTCTCTATCAGTTGTTCCAATCCTTCTGCCGAAGAAACGCCTACATTAAAGTCACCGTCGGAGCAGAGAATGATACGGTTATTGCCGTTAGAGATAAAATTCTTCTTCGCTATTTTGTATGCCAACAGGATACCGGCACCACCTGCGGTAGAACCGCCTGCCGTCAGTTCGTCTATCGCTTCGCGAATCTTCTGTTTGTCGCTGCCCGGAGTTGCTTCCAGCTTCACGCCTGCACTGCCTGCATAAGTCACGATAGCTACTTTATCTTTATCACGTAAGTTATTCACCAGTAATTTGAGAGATGACTTCACCAATTCCAAGCGATTGGCTCCCCACATAGAACCGGAGACGTCAATCAGAAAAACTAAATTGGATGCAGGCAGATTATCCGTAGGAATTTCTTTGGCTTTTAATCCGATACGTACCAGGCGGTGGGAAGCATTCCAGGGACATTCTCCGGATTCCATGGTAATTTTCACAGGGTCACTACCTGTCGGTTTCGGGTAATCGTATGAGAAGTAATTCACAAATTCTTCCGTGCGGATAGCATCAGCAGGCGGCAGTTCTCCTTTATTGATAAAACGGCGCATATTACTATAAGAAGCGGCATCCACATCAATAGAGAAAGTCGAAAGTGCGGCATCCGATACATTCTTGAAGCCGTTCTCCTGAATCTGACCGTATTCTTCCGTATTTGCATTATCATACATGATGCCCGGCGTTGGACAGATTGCCATATAAGCAACTGATTTTGTTTTAGCAGTTCTTACATCTTGCCGTCCATAACCTACTACCATACATTCCTCCAATACTAGATTATCCGCTTTCATCTTCACATTCAGTTGTGCTGATTTCACGACTCTTTGTTCCTGTTGGTATCCGATGTAACTGAACAATAGCGTTTCCCCTTTTTTAGTCAGAATAGAATACTGGCCATCCATATTGGTTATTACACCATTAGTAGTTCCCTTAACCAGGACTGAACAACCGATAACCGGATTTCCTGTTTCCTCTTCCGTCACCGTGCCCATCACGGTAATAGTTTGTGCACTCACTGTACCTAAAGAAACAACTGCCATCAGCAGTACGAGCATCATCGCTCTGAATTGACTTGTTTTCATAACCTTATTATTTTTAAATGATACAATTAATTCGCTTTTACTATAGAGATGCAGATTTCACACAGATTCCACAAACCACTCGAAACTTTTTTTTATTTTATTGAAAACAGGCGTATTTCAAAATTCTTCCTCATTCCTTTGCAACTCTTAATATGATGTGTATATTTGCGACTCATAAACACCTGTAAATATGAAAGACGAAGTAGACGGACGGCGGGAAATAGCCTCACGAAACACCGCTTGGGCTCATATTATCGCCCGTAAACTTACCCGTTGGGGCGTTACCCCCAATCAAATATCCATGATGAGCGTATTTTTTGCCCTGATTGGTTGTCTCCTGCTGATAAGTACAGTTATCTATCCCGATTTCAATAAATATGTTGCCTATATCCTGTTTATTGTTTGTATGCAATCACGGTTGCTCTGCAATCTGTTTGATGGAATGGTAGCCATCGAAGGAGGAAAGAAAAGTGCCAACGGCGACCTTTATAATGATATGCCCGACCGCTTTGCCGATGCCCTGTTCATCATTCCGGTGGGTTATGTCGCAGGCGGGTTCGGAATAGAACTGGGGTGGCTGGCTGCCCTGCTTGCTGTAATGACCGCTTATTTCCGCTGGATAGGTGCTCATAAGACACAACAGCATTTCTTCAACGGGCCGATGGCGAAACAACACCGCATGGCATTACTGACTTTCGCTTTCGTTGTCGCCACCTGCACCCTGCATTGGGGATACGAACAGATGGTATGTCTTATTACCCTTATAGTTATGAATATCGGTCTGATTGCCACACTTATCTATCGGCTGTATCTCATGTCGCACACTACAAACCATGAAATAAAATGAAAGAACTACTAGACAAAATCTTCCCTACGCTAAGCGATGAACTAATCATTGTTATCTCTCTTATTATCGGATTACTTGTCACGGCAAGTATTCTTCTTTTCCTTGTAAAGAAGCTGTCTCCGAAAACAAATATCAGTGAACTCACCGCCCGCACCCGTTCTTGGTGGATTATGGCAGCTATGTTTATTGGTGCTGTATTTATCAGCTATGATATTTCTTATTTCTTCCTCGCCTTCCTCTCTTTCATAGCCTTCAGGGAACTTTATTCTGTGCTGGGGTTCAGAGAAGCAGACCGCGGGGCACTGTTTTGGGGGATACTGGCTATTCCTATCCAATATTATCTTGCCTATATAGCGTGGTATGGAGCATATATCATCTTCATTCCGGTAGTTATGTTCCTCGTACTCCCTTTCCGGCTCGTCTTGAAAGGAGAGACACACGGCATCACCAAGTCAATGGCACTATTGCAATGGATACTGATGCTTTCCGTATTCGGTATCAGTCACCTTGCCTATCTCCTCTCGCTTCCCGAACTGCCGGGCTTCAATGCGGGCGGACGCGGATTATTACTATTCCTTGTATTCCTTACGGAAATCAATGACATCATGCAGTTCGTATGGGGAAAACTCTTCGGACGACATAAGATTCTGCCGAAAGTTAGTCCCAACAAGACATGGGAAGGCTTCCTGGGCGGTGTTATCAGCACTACCATCATCGGTTATTTCCTGGGATTCCTCACTCCGCTTTCCGGCCCTAATGTAATCCTGGTAAGTGCACTCATTGCCATTGCCGGATTCTCGGGAGATGTCGTTATCTCAGCCATCAAGCGGGATAAAGGAATCAAGGACATGGGAAACAGCATCCCCGGACACGGTGGCGTATTCGACCGCATTGATTCCCTGTCCTATACGGCTCCTGTATTCTTTCATTTAGTCTATTACATTGCTTATTAAGCGGAAACGATGAAAAAGAGATTCATGCAATCTGCCGCTATGCAGATTATATATAAAGGTATTTTCCACTGGTTCCTGAAGTTAATCGTAGGAGTCCAGTTCACCGACTGCCGCTTTCTCAGGAAGGAAAAGCAATTTATTATTCTTGCCAACCACAACAGTCACCTGGATACATTGAGCCTGCTATCCTCCCTGCCCGGCGACCTTCTGTGGAAGGTCAAACCCGTAGCTGCAGAGGATTATTTCGGAAGAACCCGCTTTCAGGCTTCCATGAGCAATTATTTTATCAATACGCTTTTAATCAGAAGAAAAGGAGAAAAAGATTCGGAGCACGACCCTATCCGTAAAATGCTTGAAGCCATTGATGCCGGATATTCACTCATCCTTTTTCCCGAAGGTACAAGAGGGAAACCGGAACAAATGGGAAAGATAAAATCCGGTATAGCCCGCATCCTGTCCCTGCGTCCTGAACTAAAATATGTACCTGTATTTATGACCGGTATGGGACGTTCCCTGCCCAAAGGCAAAATGCTACTGTTACCTTATAAAGCATCCATCCATTACGGTATGCCTGCATTGGTGAAGAGTACGGATACACACGAAATTCTGAACCAGGTAACAGAGGATTTTGAAGAAATGAAAGAAAAATATCAGGTTATTATAGAAGAAGACGAAGAATAGATGCTGTTTTTCAAAAGAAACATATCGAAGCTATCGGACGAAGAGTTACTTACACACTATATAAAGTCCGGGGATACGGAGTATTTCGGTGAATTGTATAACCGTTATATCCCGTTACTGTATGGACTTTGCCTGAAATATCTGCAAGATGAAGACCGTGCCCAGGAAGCTGTGATGCAGTTGTTTGAAGACTTATTGCCCAAGATGGGCAACTACGAGATAAAGGTCTTCAAGCCGTGGCTCTACCGGGTAGGCAAGAATCATTGCTTGCAGCTTTTACGAAAAGAAAATAAAGAGATTTCGTTAGATTATAGCATTAATGTTATGGAATCCGACGAATTTCTGCATCTATTAAGTGAAGAGGAAAGTTCGGAAGAGCAATTGAAGGCATTGCATCACTGCCTGGAACAGTTGCCCAAAGAACAACGCCTCAGCATTACGCGTTTCTTCTTAGAGGAGATGTCCTATGCTGACGTTGCCGAACAAACCGGATTTACTCTGAACAATGTGAAAAGCTATATCCAAAACGGAAAGCGAAACTTAAAAAATTGCATTAAGAAACAGACCCTATGAAACTATTGGACTACATACGAGGACTCCGCAAAGGAAAAGAGGCACATCGACTGGAAAAAGAGTCGATGAAAGACTCGTTCCTGGCTGATGCTATGGATGGATACAGCCAGGTGGAAGGGAATCACGAAGAACGAATCAGGAAATTGCGGATGCAAGTCTCGGCTCATTCTTCAAAGAGAAAGAATTCATACGCTGTCACCTGGAGCATTGCTGCCTGTCTCGTTATCGGAATCGGTATCAGCAGCTATTTCCTGTTCCTGAAAAAGAGTATGACAGAGGATATGTTGTTTATTGCCAAAGAGGATACTCCTTCAGCAGTTTTTGAGCCTGCCAGCCCGCCTGCTCCCGCTCCTGTTTCGACCCCTACTCCTGCCGTAAAAGAAAATACTGCCTTATCTGCTGAAAGGACAGACCGGGATTCCGCACATGAAGTGACCGTGAAGCAGACAGGGAGAAAGGATATTATCGCCAAAAGTAAATCGGCTGCGAAAACACAAGATGTATTTGTAGAGCCAGTGTCGGCATTAGAAGAATCTGCCGAGTCCATGATGATGCAGGAAGCAAGAGCAGTGGCAGCAACGGACACTTTTCATTCCGAATCCGACAATAAAATGAGGATAGCGAAAGTAGTGGCCAATCCTACACAGAACATGATAAAAGGAAAGGTAACGAACGAGAAGGGAGAACCTATCATCGGAGCCAGTGTGCTCTATAAAGGTAGCAATTTCGGAACGATTACAGACCTCAATGGAGAGTTTTCTTTACTAAAACAAGAAGGTCAGAAAAAGTTGACTGCACAATATATCGGATACGAACCGGTAGAGATTCCGGTGGATAGCAGCCGTACAATGCTCATTGCCATGAACGAAGATAATCAGACACTTAGTGAAGTGGTTGTAGTGGGATATGGAGCACAAAAGAAAAAGAAGTCAATTACTGCCGGAAATGTTGCGGCGGCCAAAGGAAAGATTGACGAAAAGAGTGATAAAAAGATTGACGAAAAGATTGATGAAAAGATTGACGAAAAGATTGATGAAAAAAATGGAGAAAAGATTGACGAACGGACTCCAGAACCTATTATCGGCAAACGCAAATATCAGAAGTATCTGAAAGACAGTCTGATTCGTCCGACAGATGAATCATGTAAAGACGTGAAAGGAGAAGTTATTCTTTCGTTCCTGATTGACAAGGAAGGAAAGCCGCAGAATATTACCGTAACAAAAGGATTATGCGAATCAGCAGATAAAGAAGCCATACGTTTAATCAAAGAAGGTCCTAAATGGACAGCAGGAAAGCTACCGGTAGAAGTAAAAGTGAAGTTCTGATAAACTCAAAACTTCACTCCTTCTGTTCTTTATATCAAATCAGTTCATAACTTGCCATCTGTATCGGCATATCCAAATTGTGAAGTACTTTTTCCAATAGGATACCTTCGCGGTTGTCATATTCATAGCCGAAAGTGGCACGGATACCTTGCAAGATAAACTGCGTGGCACGGTCTAGTGCCATTGGAAGGCTGTCTCCCTGCATTAAAGAACCGGTGATGACACTGGTAAAAGTATCTCCTGTGCCCGGATAATGGGCAGGCAGATAAGGACAGGTCACTTTCCAATAACGGTTTCCTTGGCGGTTATAGGCGTAAACGGACGTTTTATGAGGTTCATCATGTACAGGGACACTGGTAATGATAACGACTTCCGGGCCTTTATCAGATAAAAGACGAAGATATTCTTTCAATTCTTCATCCGTATTATCTGCCTTATAAGGTCTGTCCAGCAAATAGAACAGTTCCGTCAGATTAGGAGTAATCACATCCGCTTTCGTTATCAGGTGACGCATCTCTTTTACCATCTCCATATCAAAGTTGGTATATAGGCGGCCGTTATCTCCCAGCACCGGGTCAGCTACTACCAAGCTATCCGGCTGACGGAAGTCTTTGATAAAATCGGAAACAATCTGTATCTGCTTCGGCGAACCGAGGTATCCGGTGTAAATGGCGTCGAATTGTACTTCCAACTTTTTCCATCCGGCTATAATCTTCGGCATTTCATCGGTGAGGTCTAAAAAGGAGAAGCCGGGATATTGCGTATGATTGGACAATACCGCCGTAGGAAGCGGACAAACCTGAAAGCCCATTGATGAAAGAATAGGAATAACGACAGTCAGAGATACGCGCCCCATTCCCGAAAGGTCATGGACGGCGGCTATTTTCTTTACTTTATTGGCATACATATTATTTTTATTTAAACAGTTTATTATTCTTCTGAATCAACGAGCTGGAACAAACGCTCTATTTACACCAAACGGAGCCTCTATTTCGGGTAAACAGAAGCTCTGTTTTACTGTAACAGAGCCTCTGTTTTGTTGTGCTAACAAAAATAAAGCTCCATTGTTTTGAAACCAAATTTATTTTAGATTTTAATCGGATTGATATAGCCAATTGAGTAATGAACTTATAACGGAATATTCGAATGGTCTTCATATTGTCTTTGAGATTTTCTCTTTTTGGGCAGCCTCCCAACCGATAATAGCAGTCTTGCGAATTTCACCCCAATGATAATTGCCAAATTCTCCCGTAGTTCGAATAACCCGGTGACACGGTATCAGAAACGCCACAGGATTCTCGCCAACTGCCGTACCGACAGCCCTGCAAGCCCGTGGATTATCGATTTGCGAAGCAACGTCCCCATAGGTTGTCAATCCTCCGGCGGGAATCTTGAGCAGAGTTTCCCACACTTTGAGTTGGAAATCCGTACCTTTCAGGTGCAACTTGATTTCTTTAAGCCTGCTCCAGTCACGCGTGAAGATAAATAATGCATTTTGTTGGATTCCGTCCACCATCTGCGTGTACCGTGCACGAGGGAATTTCTTTTGCAGAGAATTGAAAGCGTCTGTTTGGTTGTCCGCGAACTCCATACAGCAGATTCCTTTTTCGGTCGATGCGATTAGTATTTCACCGAACGGACTTTCGGCGAAACTATAATTGATGGTGAGATTTTCACCGCCATTCTTGTATTCGCCCGGTGTCATTCCTTCTATATTGACGAACAGGTCGTACAACCGTCCCGTTCCTGAAAGCCCTGTTTCCAATGCGGCATCGAAGAGTGAAGCATGGGTTTCGTCCAGTATCTTCTTAGCGTATTCGATACTGGTATATTGCAGGAATTTCTTGGGACTGACTCCTGCCCATTCAGTAAATACCCGCTGGAAACGGGAGGTGCTCAAAGCAACTTCGTTCGCAATTTCGTCCAGTCCCGGCTGATGCTTGAAATTTGCACGAATATATTCGATTGCTTGCGCGATGCGCGTATAGTCGAGTGTTTCCTGTCCGTTCATCAGAGGCTCCGTTTATTCGTTATTCGCTTCCAGTTCCAACAGGTATTTTTTCGCCGGAAGTCCTCCACCATAGCCCGTCAGCGAACGGTCACTGCCTATTATCCGATGACAGGGCGCAAAAATCGACATGGAGTTCGCCCCGTTGGCATTGGCTACCGCACGGACAGCCTTGGACATACCGATACGCTGTGCCATTTCTCCATAAGAAATCGTCTGACCGAAAGGAATCTTCAGTAGTTCGTTCCATACAACCTTTTGAAACTCCGTACCGACGAAAAGGAGCGGGACAGTGAATTCTTTGCGTTTTCCTGCAAAGAATTCGTCGAGTTGTCTTGCGGCCTCTCCAATCACGTCCGACATTCCTTCCTCAAATTCGGCACGTAATATCCGTTTCAATCGTTTATCCACATGTTCCCGGTGCTTTTCTACCTGCCAGTCGCATAGACAGAGCTTGTCGCCAAATGAGCCGAGCATCAATGTACCACACGGCGATTCATAACGTTTAATCTTGATTATATTCTTCTCTTTCATACAAATTTCGTACGGTCTGTAACCGCTTTTATGTCATTCACGGTGCAATATATATTTTTGTTTTGACTATACAAAGTTACTGCAAGGCTTTTTCATAAACGACCCGAAAATTGCTATATTCAATTCAAAGTTAGAATAATAAACAGACACTACATTAATATGACCAACACATCCCGTGCACCATGCGCGCCCATCACCAATGCCTGCTCGATATCGGCAGTCTTTGAAGGGCCGGAGATGAACGTACCGAACTTATATTCCTGTCCATCCAATTCCCGGTAAGCATCATACATCGTATTCACAATCTTATTCCGGTCGAGCAGAATGACTAACTTCTCCGAGATAAAATAAACAGCTTTATACTTTACTGTCTGCGGAATCCAAATAGCTCCGTTCTCGGCTACGCCGATTTCTCCTTTCACCACTGCTACGTCCGTACCATCCAATTCTTTCGGGTCGTCCAGGTTATCAGGATTGAAAGTGGCACAGGAAATATCCGGCAATACGGAAGCAATGCGCATAGCGTCGGGATACGTCCGGCGAATTACGGCATTCACATCTTCTCCTTTACCCAATACAACTGCTGTGCCGCCGACCGCACGGCTGATAGCACAAAATTGCTCTATCTTATCGGGATATGACAATCGTTTCATATCCGCTATATCCGGTTTATCGTAACGCACCTGCGTATTCTTTCGGATACTGGCTAATATCTCTTCCCTGCTACTCATTTGGATTCCTCCTTTCCCTGTACTTTATTTTTCTTCCACATTTCATTGAACGACTCTTTGGCAAACTCCGGTAGTTCACGTCCCTTGCCCCATTCATCCAAATTATTGTATTTCATAAAACGCGGCAGACCATTTATCACCGGAGATGCCCACAAAGCTGCATTGAACAATGCCGGACGTTCCATCAGGAACTTCATGCCACCGGACATAATCTTCTTTCCCGTATTTGCCTTTCCAAGACCATCCAAATCCTGACGCCATTTATAAATCTGTTCGGCCAAATCGACTTTCACCGGGCAGACATCGGAACAGGACATACACAAGGAACAGGCAGAAAGATTATCGTAATATTTCTCCGGGTCATGAGCCATCCCCAAATTGATTCCGATAGGGCCGGGAATGAAATATGTATAAGAGTATCCCCCACTCCGGCGATATACAGGACAAGTATTCATGCAGGCGCCACAACGGATGCAATTCAGTGTCTTGATATGGTCGGGCTTGGAAAGCAGGGAGCTTCGGCCGTTGTCTACAATGATGATATGGTATTCGCCACCCTCACGCGGACGACGGTAATGAGAAGTGTATGTTGTCACTGGCTGCCCGGTAGCCGAACGGGCCAGTAACCGGGTGAATACACCCAGCGAATCCAAATCCGGTACAATCTTTTCCATACCGAAAGCGGCGATATTCAGTTTCGGGTAGGAAGTTCCCATGTCGGCATTTCCTTCATTGGTACAGACCACGATGTCTCCGGTTGAAGCCACAGCAAAATTGGCTCCTGTCATGGCTGCTTCGGCATTCAGGAATAGATGCCGCAGATTCTTGCGGGCGGCATGAGTCAGGTAAGTAGGGTCGAAGTTTCCTTTTTCCGTTCCCATCTCCTTTTCAAAAAGTTCTCCTACCTGTTCCCGTTTGATGTGGATGGCAGGCAGTACGATATGGCTGGGTTCGAGATGCATTAACTGGAGGATGCGTTCGCCCAAATCGGATTCTACGACATCAATGCCACGTTCCATCAGGAAAGGATTCAAGCCACATTCTTCGGCAAGCATCGACTTACTTTTGATGAAATGGTGCACATTATGTTCGTTCAGTATCTCATAGACGATGGCGCAGTATTCATCGGCATCCTTCGCCCAATGGACGATGGCACCGTTGGCGGTAGCGTTCTTCTCGAACTCCAGCAGCAGTTCTTCGAGATGGCTGTTGGAATACAGTTTCAGTTCACAAGCCTTGTTGCGCAACTCTTCCCATTCGGGAACTTCCTTACTCATCTTATCCCTTTTGGCGCGGACCATCCAAAGGGTTTCGTTATGCCATGCTGCCATCTTGCTGTCCTGCAAGAACTTTTCGGCAGCCTTTGAATGTTTGGTACTCATGATTGCGACGCTAGAATTTCTACAATATGGATAATCTGAATCGGCAGGTGTTCCCGTTTGATGACACCTTGCATATGCATCAGGCAGGAACTGTCGGCTCCGACGATATATTCGGCTCCGGTAGCCATGTGGTCTTTCACCTTATCACGTCCCATGCAGACGGATACGGCCTGTTCTTCTACGGCAAACATACCGCCAAAGCCACAGCATTCGTCGATATGGCTGGGGTCGAAAACTTCGATACCTTCGACCATGTCGAGCAAATCACGTAATTTATTATAATAAGGAATATTTAACTCCGTAGGAGCCGAAATAAACAATTCGCGTACCCCATGACAGCTATTGTGAATACTGACTTTATGCGGAAAGCGCGCCGGAATTTTCGAAGGCTTCAACACATCGTGAATAAACTCACAAAGGTCATAAATTTTCCCTGCACTCTGGCAGATATGACCTTCTTTCTCCAAGATGCCGGGGTGGTTCTCTTTCACGAAAGCCACACAACTGGCGGATGGGCCGACAATGTAATCGTACTCTTGAAACAAATCACCAAAACGGAGTGCTAACTTCACCGATTCATCTTCAAAACCGGCATTTGCCATCGGTTGTCCGCAACAGGTCTGGTCCAACGGATAATCGACGTCTACTCCCAAACTTTTCAATAGTCTATACGATGCCACTCCCACATTGGGATAGATAGCATTGATATAACAAGGAATAAACAAACCTACTTTCATACTATATTTTGTAATAAATTAAGCTCTTCCGCTACATCCGTTTATCAGGCTATCGGATGTCGATTAATTTGTGTGTTTGCAGGCTTAGTCTCCATTTGGGATGTCGCATTACACAGTCCACTGTTGAAGCAGTGTTATTACAAGAACAAGGCTGAAGGAAAAAATGTTCGGCAGGAAGTAGTTCATAAATACTTATATCTTGTCCTTCATAGACTACTTTTACTTCATCCATCCGGTCGAGACCCAGTTTCACGCCCTGCTTGGGTGAGCAGGTCACCCAGTCAATGGCTTCGGGCAGGGGGCGCGTGCCGTTTGTTTCGATACAAACATATTTACCCGCCCGGTGCAGGCGGTCGATAAATTCGTCATCAATCCATAAGG
The DNA here is from genome assembly GCF_014750685.1 of Bacteroides sp. GM023. Lineage (GTDB taxonomy): Bacteria > Bacteroidota > Bacteroidia > Bacteroidales > Bacteroidaceae > Bacteroides. The sequence continues at coordinate 447,274 of NZ_JAAXGE010000009.1, read as the reverse complement.
AAGGTTCGCCACCCGTCAGGATAACGGTAACGGCAGGATATTTCTCCACTTCGGCGATAATTTCGTCGTCGGTCATCATTCTTCCTTCCTCGTGGCAGGTGTCACAAAAGTCACATTCCAGGTTGCAGCCGGAGAAACGGATAAAAGTGGCGGGGGTTCCGGTATGGTATCCTTCGCCCTGCAAACTGTAGAAGATTTCATTAATCTTTCTCATCGTCATATGTATTTTGTTTGCTGCTCTTTACTCCTGTTCTTCTCTTGCCGTGTGGTCTTTTTCTTCTCCTGAGGTATAGTCTTTTTCGTAGATTACGATGTTTCCTTCGGATTCCTGCACTTCTACTTTATAGCATTGCGGAATCTGCTTGCAAACCCATCGGGCGATATTCTCGGCTGTGGGATTAAATGGAAGTACTTCATTCAGATTTTGGTGGTCGAGTTTCTCCGTGACCACTTCTTTGATGCGGGTGAAATCTACCACCATTCCTTCGGAGTTGAGTCGTGTGGAACGACAATAGACGGTGATAATCCAGTTGTGACCGTGTAAACTGGCGCATTTACTGCGATACGGGAGCACCAGCTTATGGGAAGCTGAAATCTCCATGCGTTTGATTACTGTAAACATTGCTGTATGTATTTTAATAGTTACATGCATCTAATGTCACCTCGATGCAACGGCAAAGGTAATACAAAATAGAGTTTTCATTCAGCAAAGACAGTTATTTTTTCCTATTTTCGTACTATCTTTGCCGCATGAAAACTCTGTATATTGTTTTAGGAAGCATTTCCCTGGCACTCGGCATTCTTGGCATCTTTCTGCCACTATTGCCTACCACCCCTTTTTTACTACTTACCGCCGCCCTTTATTTCAAAGGGTCGCCCCGACTATACAATTGGCTACTGAACCATCGGCACTTCGGTCCTTATATTCGCAACTACCGCGAAAATAAAGCTATTCCGCTCCGTGCCAAAATCATTTCTCTCGTATTGATGTGGGGCACCATGCTTTACTGCATCTTCTTCCTGATTCCCCTGATATGGGTAAAGATTCTCCTGGGACTGATAGCCGCAGGTGTCACTTATCATATTCTTTCTTTCAAAACATTGAGATAGTCGGAAAGTCCCTGACGGGCATCTGCCAGCTTATCTTCCCAATGCTTCACGGAATTCTGACCGATAATGTCAGTTACATATTTCACGGAGATAAACGGAATTTCTTTCGAACGGCAAACGAATGCCTGTGCATAGGCTTCCATATCTACGACATCTCCGCTAACATGAGTCAGCTCCGTCAAGAAACCATCTCCTGTATTGCAGATTCCGTCTTCCGTCCAGTGCTTGCAATAGCCTTTTTCTTCGAGCAGAGCCGATGAGTCAACTTCGCATTCCAGCCCGAACTCTTTCATTTTCTGCATATCACGGTCGATGAACTTGCGACAGACGAAGATGTCTCCCACCCGATGATTGACGGTCCCCGCACTTCCGATATTCAACACCATATCCGGCTGTACCTGACGAATCGCCTCTGCCAAATGAAAGGCAGATTTCACTTTACCAATGCCTGTACGGATGTAATAGGGTTCTACATCAGGCCATTTAATCTCTACAAATTCGCCTTGAACGGCGTAGGTTACTAATATTTTCAACATATATTTTTCTATTTCATAAAAATTCTATTCCGAAAGATAAGCAAAATACTTAAATACCAAGTCATCAATTGACATTTCATTTTGCTCAAAACGTATTTTGTCCAGTGGAGATATCCCCTCTTCTATTGTCTTTTGCCCCTTATATACAGTAGAAATATAGTCTTTCCCATCACGATTGATAATAGCCGAATCTGTAAAATCAAACATTCTGGAATCAGGCACTATATAATTCAATGTATATGATATATCTCTGACACGTCCTTGCACAGGAGAAAGAATTCCTTTTGCTACCAAGTCTTTCACATCCCGAGTTGCAGTATCCAAGGAGATTTCGGCTAGTTTACTCCAGTTTTTAGCAGTCAACTTTCCTTCGTAACCATTCAAATATATATTGAGAATATTCCGTTGCCTTTCTGTAATAACCGCTTCTGAATGATTCTTCCAAAAGGTAGCTTTATTGAGTATTTCACTCAACATTATATTAGATTCACTAACAGCCCGTTCAATACAAGTAAAATACCATTCCAACCATTCTGTAATATCACCATTCCCGCGTTGTGTACGTTCCAACATACGATAATATTCTTTTTTCTCTTTACTAATTTGCAGAGACATACTGAAAAAACGTAATTTGCTACGGTCTATTTGCGATAATACCATATCTGATATAGCTCTTGCAATTCGCCCGTTTCCATCATCAAACGGATGAATGCATACAAACCACAGATGAGCTATTGCAGACTTCACTAATGATGGAGATATATTTTTATCATTGAACCATAAAAAGAACTTATTCATTTCATCTAGTACCCGTTCCGGTTCTGGTGCGCGATAGTGTACCCTTTCCCGTCCGAATGTTCCGGATACAACTTCCATAGATTCATCCCGGTATGCCCCCACTACAATATCCGAAAATCCACTTTTGCCTGTTGGGAAAAGCGCTGCGTGCCATCCGAATAATCTATCATGATTCAATGGAGTGTCATAGTTCATCACAGCATCAAGCATCATCTCAACAACTCCGTCAACATAATGCGTTGGTTCTTTGGTATCCGGCACGGTCACACCTAATTTTCGGGCGACAGAAGAACGTACTTCTGCCGTATTCAAAGTTATCCCTTCGATTTCGGAAGATGAAACAACATCGTGTGTAACCGCCTCTACGGTAGCCGCCATCTGATTATCAAATCCAATAGTACTTAGGCGACCCGCAAGGTATCCGATAGTTCTGTTTGTCCGGGCTATTTGTTCCGACAAACGGTTAGCATTCCATCTGAACAATGTCCAGTTTTCTATTTCGTGAATAAACATATCGTAGATTATTTCTACAAAAATAACTCTTTAATTGAAGTAATCAACAAAGTTGCGGTTAAAATCAGCAAATAAGCCGCATATTTTGCGGCTTATTTGCTGATTTTAACCGCAACTCATTCAACTATAGCCTATATCTCAAGTATTAACACTCAATACACAGACTGTTAACATCTGATATACAAGACATTAACACCTGAGACATAGGCTATTAATACTCAGCAACCCGAACATTAACTTTTACAACGAAAAAGTTTAATAGTCAAGACATGATTCATTAATCATTTCCCTTATTAATTTTTTTTCTACCTTTGCAATGTTTCAAATCGACAAGATGTTTTTACCAACCTATAAGGAAGATTTAATAAGTTCTACCGCACCTATTAATAATTCCCCCTTATCCTTTAGCAAATTCATCCGCATAAATTAACCTGTTTCACCTGAGCAACTGCCCAAACGCACTTGTGTAACCGCCGATACACACAAGTGCATCCAGTCAGTTACTCAAGTGCAACAAACAATAATCATCTAAAAGAAATTGTATCATGAACATACTTTATAGAACGACATGAAACAAATAGAGTCGTTAAAAGATTGAAATTCAAACAATTACCATAAAAATGCAGTTTCATCTCCGAAAAAGGCCTAAACTCTATATACGTTTTATGTAAACTTCTCTTATTTTCGACTGTTTTAGAGGATAAGTTACTGATTACAAGCGCTGTGACATTTTTGTTTCTCCCCGTATAAAACTTAAAATAGAAACAAAAATGTCACAAAGAATTTTAGCTCTTTACCTACTTATATATACTAAAGGGAAACTTTGAGAAAAGAAAACTCCGACAATTATGCACTTTTCACAGGCTCTCTTCAAAACATTTGTCGTATCCTCATTTTCTCCCTTCTTTCCCCTGCCAATCCGCTAATTTGCGCTAAAATGAACATTTTATCCCGAAAAGTTTTTGTAATATCAGAGTTAATCGTATTTTTGTGTACAATTTTGGTGTAGTGATGACAGAAGAAGAAAAAAAGTTATTGAATACCTTTGAGACGCAGCTACGGCATTTGATTTATTTGCACGATGAATTAAAGCGTGAAAATGCGGAGCTGAAGAAACTTCTCGATATTGAAAAATTAAAAAATGAGAAGGTACAGGCTCAATACGACGAATTGGAAGTCAACTACACAAACCTAAAAACAGCTACGGCAATCAGCCTTAACGGCAGCGACGTAAAAGAGACGAAGCTGCGATTGTCTAAATTAGTGCGTGAAGTCGATAAATGCATCGCTTTGTTGAATGAATAAGAAGAAGATGTATGAACGATAAAATAAAGATAAACCTGCAGATAGCAGACTCAAACTACCCGTTAACCATCAACCGTGAGGAAGAAGAAATGGTACGGGAAGCCGCCAAGCAGGTAAATATCAGGCTTAATAAGTACCGGGAAGTTTACAAGAACCTCGAACCGGAAAAGATTATTGCCATGGTAGCCTATCAGTTCTCGTTAGAGAGACTGCAATTATTGCAACGTAATGATACCAGCCCCTATACGGAGAAGGTAAAAGAACTAAATGAATTGCTGGAAGATTATTTCAAAGAGGAATAAACCCGACCGGCTATTCGCTGATAAGAGAAAAACAACCACGCACTGCACAATATCCGAGCAAGAACCTGCTTAGATATTTGGCGGTGCGTTTTTATTTATATATTAAATTAAATGTAGAATGATAGCAATAATAGCAACAGCAATTGCTTGCTTCATCGTAGGTGGAGTCTTTTCATACATACTATTCCGGTATGCATTGAAGTCCAGATACGAGAATGTCCTGAAAGAAGCAGAGACGGAAGCGGAAGTAATTAAGAAAAACAAGCTGCTGGAAGTGAAGGAGAAATTCCTGAACAAGAAAGCTGATCTTGAAAAGGAGGTAGCTCTGCGGAATCAGAAGATTCAACAGGCGGAAAACAAACTGAAACAACGCGAAATGGTGCTCGGACAGCGCCAGGAAGAAATCCAACGCAAGAAGATGGAAGCCGAAGCTGTCAAAGAGAACCTGGAAGCGCAACTGGTGATTGTCGATAAGAAGAAAGAAGAACTGGATAAACTGCAACAGCAGGAAATTGACAAGTTGGAAGCAATCTCCGGACTGTCTGCCGATGAAGCAAAAGAACGTTTGGTGGAATCCCTGAAAGAGGAAGCTAAAACACAGGCTCAGTCATTCATCAACGACATCATGGATGATGCCAAGCTAACTGCCAACAAGGAAGCAAAACGTATTGTCGTTCAGTCTATCCAACGGGTAGCTACGGAAACTGCCATCGAAAACTCTGTTACGGTATTCCATATCGAATCTGACGAAATCAAAGGACGTATTATCGGACGTGAAGGACGTAATATCCGTGCACTCGAAGCAGCCACAGGTGTTGAAATCGTTGTAGACGATACTCCTGAAGCTATCGTGCTTTCAGCTTTCGACCCGGTTCGCCGTGAAATTGCACGTTTGGCACTGCATCAGCTTGTTACCGACGGACGTATTCATCCGGCACGTATCGAGGAAGTAGTAGCTAAGGTACGCAAACAGGTAGAGGAAGAAATCATCGAAACAGGTAAACGTACTACAATCGACCTTGGTATCCACGGTCTGCATCCTGAATTGATCCGTATTATCGGTAAGATGAAATATCGTTCTTCTTATGGTCAGAACTTGTTGCAACATGCTCGTGAAACAGCCAATCTTTGTGCCGTGATGGCATCGGAACTGGGACTGAATCCGAAGAAAGCAAAACGCGCAGGTTTGCTGCATGATATAGGTAAAGTGCCTGATGAAGAACCGGAATTGCCACACGCATTGCTGGGTATGAAGCTCGCAGAGAAATATAAGGAAAAACCGGATATCTGCAACGCTATCGGTGCTCACCATGACGAAACGGAAATGACCAGTTTGCTGGCTCCTATCGTACAGGTATGTGACGCTATTTCAGGTGCACGTCCGGGCGCACGCCGCGAAATCGTTGAGGCTTATATCAAGCGCTTGAATGACCTCGAACAATTGGCTATGGCTTATCCGGGTGTAACAAAAACGTATGCAATCCAGGCAGGACGCGAACTCCGCGTAATCGTTGGTGCGGATAAGATTGATGATAAGCAGACTGAAAACCTGTCAGGCGAAATCGCCAAGAAGATTCAGGATGAGATGACTTATCCGGGACAGGTGAAGATTACCGTAATCCGTGAGACACGTGCGGTTAGCTTCGCTAAGTAAGACCAAAGACTTAAAAAAGAATACAAAGATAGAGGGGCGAAGCAATTCGCCCTTTTTTAATATCACAGCTATGAGAAAATATCAATTCGAGATTTGTGCCAACTCGGTAGAAAGTTGCCTGGCGGCGCAGGAAGGAAACGCAGATCGTGTGGAACTATGCGCCGGAATACCGGAGGGTGGAACAACACCGTCCTATGGAGAGATTGCTATTGCAAGAGAAGTATTAAGCAATACTCGTTTGCATGTAATTATCCGCCCACGTGGAGGAGATTTTCTCTATTCGGATATTGAAATCAGGACGATGCTGAAGGATATTGAAATTGCCCGAAGCTTAGGAGCAGACGGAGTTGTATTCGGCTGTCTGACAGCAAAAGGTGAAATAGACTTTGCCACAATGCAGGTACTTATGGAAGCTTCCAAAGGATTATCGGTCACTTTTCACCGGGCATTTGATGTATGCTGCAATCCGCAGAAAGCCTTGGAACAACTAATAGAGTTAGGATGCAACCGTATTCTGACTTCCGGCCAGCAACCTACGGCTGAACAGGGAATCCCCCTATTGAAAGAATTGCAGAAACAGGCAGCCGGGAGAATCACGTTACTTGCCGGATGCGGAGTAAATGAAAAAAATATCGCCCGCATTGCCGCAGAAACCGACATAAATGAGTTTCATTTCTCCGCACGAGAGAGTATCAAGAGCGAAATGGAATATAAGAATGAAGCCGTTTCAATGGGAGGAACAGTACATATCAATGAATACGAGCACAATGTGACTTCTGTAAAGAGAGTGCAAGAGACTATTTATGCCTTACAAAAATAAATATTCCAATAATGAATAATAGAAAAACACTATTTCTCGTCTTCTTTCTCGCATTGATTACGAGCAGTTGCAAGCAAAAAGCAAAAGTGACCGCAATGTCACAAACTCAAACTGATACGCTTTCAACACAACTGACATACGGTGGCACATATACATTCGGAGGAAATTCTGAGGGTGACCCGAATGGCATAGCATATATTTACCCTGAAAATGACAGCACCCTGTTATTCTATTTGAATATCAGTAAAGGAGCGCCATCCTACAACTGCGGGGAAATAGATGGCCGCATAACCGTAAAAGACGGAAGAGCCACTTTCCGACAAGATTTCGATTACGGTGATGATGACTGTCTGTTATATTTTGAATTCACGTATAATGCGGTGACTATCATCGAAGATGAAAAGGATTGCCAATGTGGTTTCGGAGGCGGAGTATACATAAACGACATATTCCAACGAACGAATTCGGAAATTCCTCAATATTACACGACGCTCTCCAATGATACAATCTTCTTCGCCCAATGGCAAACGATAAATGATAACAGTATACAAGAAAATGATGAGACTATCATCAGAGAAGAAGACTTGGCAAATGATGATGTTAACTTTCTTATAGACTCTGACTGGGAAGGCCTGACATACGAGCAATATCAAGAAGATGATGGTTATACCACTATTCAGAAATATAATTTCCCCGGTGCCACCATGCAACAGGTATATGCCATAGCAAAGCAGATAGATACGCATCTAAAAAATGAGTTGCCTGACAAAGACCTGAAATATACAGAAGATGATGGGAATATAACTCTTACTTATCAATATAAAACTCCTGATAATCTTCATATAGAGTTAGAATATCCGGGAGGAACTACCTATATGGATATTATTAAAAAAGAGAGCAGTACGCTGGCTAAAATTACATTCGCAGCTGATTAAGTCATCAACCCAAAAGCAGCTTTTTATCTTGCTATAAATAAGAAATGGTGAACAAAAGGATTTCAGACCTTTTTATTCACCATTTCTCTTTTTACATCATTCATAAGCCCTGTCTAAAAACAGCACTCAATATTCCTTAATTTATAAATAAGGTATGATTGTGATATAAATACCTGTGATAATGGCCGAGGTGATTACGCCGGATATATTAGCTCCCAAGGCATCGCCTAAAACGAATGAGTCCGGATTGTCCTTGCTGACAATCTTCTGAGCTACTTTTGCAGTAGTAGGCACACAGCTAACAGCGGCAATACCAATCACCGGATTATAGTTTCCCTTTTTGATAAAGTACATGATATAACCGCCCAAGATTCCACCGATACCGGAAAGCAACAAAGCTACGATACCCAAAACCAATAATTTAAGAATCTTCGGATCAAGCAATAAGTGTGCGTCGCAAAGTACGCCCAACAATACCCCTAACATAAAGGTAGAACCATAAAGCAACGGGCCGCTTACAAAATCATAAATATGCTTCATACCGGATTCACGGACGGCAACTCCGAGGAACAAGGAGAAGAATAAAGGCGAAGCAACCGGGAACAGGAAACAAAGAACGGCACAAAGAATAGCGGAGAAGGCTAGCTTTACTTTTGCATCATAGTTTTTCGGGGCTTTCTTCGTTACCATTTTGATGGCACGGAGACGTTTGGGAACCAGAAGTTTTACCAGGTAAGGATAGCCACCGTATGTTAATCCTAAGTAAAGATAAGCAACTACCGTGATAGGGACAAACAGATGTTTTGCCAAAGCCAGTGAAGTAAACAGCACCATCGGACCATCGGCACCGCCTACCATAGCTACAGAGGCACTTTCTTTCAAAGTCAGTCCGAGAGCGGCGGCGATAGGCACTGTCAGGAAAGTTCCCAGTTCTGCACACAGTGCAAGGAAGATACTCGCAAATGGTTTCTGAAGCAGGAAGCCGACATCAAGGAGTGTCCCGATGCCCATAAAAACAAAACAAGCTATCAGTCCGTTACTGAACGTAAGCGTGTAGACAGGTTGCAGGAAGTCTATCTGCATCGTATTCATCAATGCGTCCGTATCTGAAAGCATCGGGTCGAGAAAAAGGTTACCCAGTGTACCATCGGGCATTATCAGTGTTCCGCAATTGATAGCTACCATTCCCAGCCCCATTGGAATCATAACCATAGGTTCGAGTACGCCTTTCCAGCCTAAATAGATAAGTAACAAACCGAGAATTACCAAAAAGATTCTGGCAGAAGCGAGGAACCAACCGCTTGCCATCATTGTACCAATGCCTTGAAATAAGGTCGCAAAATCTATATTTTCCATAATGAATGTCTTTTTTATTGTTTGTCTGAAGCTGATTTCTTGGAGTTTTTCTTGTTGATATGTGCTCGTTCTTCCTCTTTAAGAAAGAATTCGCGGGTATCCCGTGGATAATAATAATCCATCAGGTTTTCGTCCGAAGCACCCGGACTCACACCATGATAATAACCCGCATAACCGGTAAAGTTACGGTTGATACCACGGCTGAAGTCTTCACGGTAATCTCCCATGGATTCTTCCGCATCAAGCGGTATCTGCCTGACGAGTTTTTCCACTTTCTGACGATGTTGCCGCCAGCGATGCAGACGAAGTAACTCCAATCGGTGGGAACTGTAAAAGTCGAATGAATCGGCAGCATAAGCAATTAACTTAATCACTGCCGCAACGAAAAAGCCTATGAGAAAGGTCAACCCCATCATAGCCAACGTAGATAGTAATAAATGAATCATAGTAGTATAAAAAAACAGGTTGTATAATCATTGATGCACAAACACGACATGCCCGGAAATGAATATTATCCGGACTTATAAAACATATTTGCGCAAATTCCCAGGAATAGTTATGGCAAAAGAAAGGCTAAATTAAGATATGTGCCAAGGTATAAATGTAGTACCTATTAGAATATTTCAGATAATTAGTGTCGGAAAGAAGAATTTTCCTTTTGTCTTCGGGCAAACGGAAAGAGCGGGAACTTAATAACTGGACAATGACAGGAATATCATTAAACTTCAATGTCCTGACGGGAGTTATGTTTCGTGGAAGTGAGAAGGTAGTCAGGATTCCTAAGGAATGGCTCTCTTCCGGGGTTGAAGAGAATGTCGTAGTAGCGACTGCGTCATTCTCCACAGAGATTACGGTTGTTTCCCGAAATCCCCGGACATCTTCTTCATAGGTAGACAGACTACCTCCAATAAGTAAGAATGCAAGTGACAGTATGCACAAAAGATACTTTATCATAACTCTCTACAAACGTAACAATTAATTCGCATAAAAGTGCGCTCCATACAGAGAATTAACGATTATTGCATCCTGTCACACTGCATTACTACTTTCTGTTCCTTCTTTATCTGTTCTTTCTACAATCCGTGAATGGTTTTCATCAGTTGCTCGCCCAGGCCGATGGTATATCCTTGAGAAACAAAGACTACACGGTTGAATGTATCGGCAATGATGAACATGGGCAGAATATTCTGATTGGAGAGATTCATGGATTTAGCAATTTGCTGCTGAATACTATTATTCATATCTATGCCATAAGTAATGGTAGACGGCAACCCCTGAAACTCTGTAGGATGGAACTTCTTATATTGTTCTTCAGACGGGAAAAGGAAGACCATTTTCCGACCCCATTTCTCGAACTCACCGCCTAAAGCGGCTATATCCCGCAATGCATGATTAGTAGGCTCCTGCCCTACTCCCAGCACACCCACCACAAAATAACCTCTTCCACAAGTTTGAAGAAGGCTCTGCGTTGCAGATGAGTTGTCACCCGATACAGGAATATACAGTGATTCCGAGTTGAAATTTCCAATCACCTGTACCTGTTCGTCACTTTCCCTCATTACCAAATCAATGGTTGTCGTCTTGTCCGGTTCTATGGTAAAGAAGGTTACTTTGGAGAGCACCGCACCGCTTGCCATACGCGTTCCGGTGACCAGCATATAATAACCGGCATCCAGTGGAGTGCCATTCTTCAACAGATTTGACCATGTAGTACCTGCGCCCATATCGGCATCCCCTTCGTCATAGTTCAACAACTGGAATACACCGTCCTTGAATTTGGAAAGAGTAAAATGGGAATAATACTTCGGGTCGGGTAACGAACGAATTGGCTTGTAAGTGGCACGCAGCAGTCCGGTAGCAGCCTGTACCGGAGTACTTTCCGCAAAATCCACATCTATAGTATGTCCTTCTTTATTCACATACTGTACTTTTCCCGTCACCTTATCTATTTGGGCAGGTATGCCGAAAGTACGAGCCATTGCCACAAAGAAAATATCACGCGACTTTTCATCGGCAACACGAGCTTGCCATACTCCTACCGGAGAAATAGGGATACGTTGGGAATTCAGTTCATTGTTAATCTTAATCTCTTTCTTACACCATTCAACCAAACTGGACGGTTCTTCCACAAAAGATTCCACCTCTTTTTGTGAAAAGGCGCTCATGAAAAAGCACCGGTAAGCAGTCAACATTTCATTTTCTACACGCGGATTGACCAGTTCCGCACTGGCCTGTGCTCCCAACTTTTGATAATCAGGAGTTTCAATTAAATAATCCATCAAGTCAATCAGTTGTACATCCCGCCAGTCTTTGGCAGAAAGTTGTTGTAGCAATGCCAAAGCGAACCCTTCTTTCTTATCCACAGCAGCCAGTTCCATAAAAACAAGCAACGTTTTATAGTTTCCCCGGGAAGCAACCAGCATCTTTATCATTTTCTCCTTATCTTCATTGCTGAGGTTAAATTTGGCAAGTGCATCTTTCGCACGTTCTTCAGTCATCATAGTTGCCACATAAGCATTGCGAATGGAATCTTCCTTAGCCAGCCGGAAATCATTTTCCTTGCGTTGTTCCGGAGTTACTTCGGGCAGGTTCGCTCCTTCCGCGGGTGGAACAATGTCCAAATCGAATGCATAGGCTTCCCCCTCTTTCTTATCCAAAGCAAGAACCAGCTTATCATCTTTGCCAAAAGACAGTTTACCATAACCGAATTTACCATCTTTGGAAACCCATACCAACATATCTCCTTTTCCGGCTGTCAACGAAGCCTGACCGTCCGCACCGGTATATTTAGTGGCAACCGTATAAAACTCGGCGTAATTATAAACTTTGAAATCTACCTTCGCATCGGTGACAGGCTGACCGTCAGCATCAGTCACCATGACTACCGCCTTTCCCGTAGGCGCATAATTATCTATCACATTAATCTCAGTATAATTCGGAGTCTCAAGCATAATCTCCTCCGGCCCGTTATAACGACCGAATACTTTTGTATGCATCAACATTCCACGACTTGCGGGCGCATTGAACCAACCGAGGTTCAGCACCGGTTCGGGTTCACAAGCACCAAAGAAATACCACTTGCCATCTGCCCAGGCTTCTACCCAGGCATGATTATCATCCGTATGCGCCCAACGGGGAGTATATACCTGACGGGCAGGAATCCCGACTGAACGTAAGGCGGCAACAGTAAAAGTAGACTCTTCCCCGCAACGTCCATAAGCCGTTTTCACCGAAGCCAGCGGCGAACTGGTACGAGCATCACTCGGACGATATACCACTTTCTCATGACACCAGTGATTTACCTCTAAAATCGCATCCTTCATCGAAAGACCTTTCACCCGTTCCTTCAGTTCTCTATAAAACACTTCCCGGGATTCATCCAGATTCTCATTATTCACACGGACAGGCAGTACAAAATGCCGGAATAACTCATCGGTAATAGTCTTTCCCCAAGGCATTTCACGACGGGCTTGCTCGGAAAGGCGAATATTTCTCAGGTAGTAGTCGCCGGGATAATCTGCTATATCCCCTATCGGCATATATGCATACAGAAACATCAGCGCTTCGCGTTCGGAGAGACTCAAACTATCCCCCGAAAGGATGGCAAACAGATTTCCATCGGGAAGAGCCTGTTGTTTTTGCTCAAAATCTTGAAGTACCTGGTTACGATAAGCTTCTTCTTTCAGAAAATGGGATTCACTGCATGAAAATAATAGTACAGAGAAAAACGGGACAAGTAAAAGACGGACGAGTGTTTTCATATTTATGTGTTAATTAAATAAACGATAGTCAAATAAATATGCATACCAAAGTACACATTCACAAAATTACAAGTTTTTTTCTGAAAGACGGCACAAGTAGCTGTAAATGTATGTAATAGGTTTGTAACATCTACCGTGTTCGAACCTCTCTTAAAAAGAAAAATCAGAATTAAAAGAAGATTTTTATGTTTTACAGCATATAATTCAAAAACATTTTGTACCTTTGCAGTGTTAATAAAGAAAACAAGATGTAAAACCGCTCTTCAAAACGTGGAGGGCAAAAAAAGAGGAAACAAATTATGAAAAAGAATGCAAATGAAAAAATTATGATGTTACAGTACCGTATTAAACGCTATCAAGCAATGGGAAATGGTACTATGTGTCAAACCTTGAACGGTCAACTTCAAAAACTGCTGTCACAGCAGGTTACCATGTAAATAAACACACTAATTATATGAATTTGGGCGAGGAACTTTCGAGTATCCTCGCTTTTTTTATACTTTTGTAGCTGAATAGATATTGCAATCCTGTCTGCTATGAAAACAAAAAGCATTTTATGCGCCATCATCAGTCTGCTTCTTCCAGTCTTCTTGATGGAGAGTGCAGCTAGAACTCCTTATTATTATTTCCGTACGCTGGACATTAAAGATGGACTTTCACACAATTCGGTGAACGCCATTCTGCAAGACCGGCAAGGCTTCATGTGGTTTGGCACGAAAGACGGGCTCAACCAGTATGACGGCATTGTATTCCGTACCTTCCAAAAGGAGAACTCTTCACTGGGCAACAACTTCATCACAGCCCTACATGAGGATGCGGAAGGAAATATTTGGGTAGGGACAGACGCAGGTGTCTATATCTATAATCCCCAATTAGAAAAGTTCACTCCATTCGACATCTCCATCGAAGGCATCGGCGGGACTATCAGCCGTACCATAACGTGGATAGACTCCGACCCGCAAAAAGATATTTGGATTTCATCCGACTCCCAGGGGCTCTTTCATTACAATAAAAAAGAAAACAGCCTGAAAGAGTGTTCTTCCAAAATAGGTAAAAGGGCACACAACATCACCCGCTTTTGGTTCGAAGACAACGAGTTGTGGGCTAGTTGCTACGAAGACAACCTGTATCGCTCGGAAGATACGAACCAATTTACTGTCTTCCGGGATGCAGAAGGCGGTGAACCCTTCAAAGGAGATATTATCACTACCTACGTCAAGGGGTTGCGCAACTGTATTTATATAGGTTCGTCCAACGGCCTGGCGGAAATTAACCTGACTACCCGCAAAGTACGCCGTTTATTAACCGACTATGTACGCAGCATCTGCCTGCGTTCGGATACGGAATTGTGGATAGGTACGGAACAAGGTGTCTACATCTACAATCTGGAAACGAATAAATACATCCATCTCACCACCTCGGAGTCCGAAGACCGTTACGCATTGGCCGATAATGCCATCTATACCATCTTCAAAGACCGTGAAGATGGTATGTGGATAGGTTCTTACTTCGGCGGCCTCAACTATTATCCTTATCAATATACCTATTTCGAGAAGTATTATCCACGAGATGGTATGCGGTATTTGGGACATCGCATACGCGAATTCTGCGGAAGTAATGACGATACGATTTGGTTCGGCACGGAAGATAAGGGATTATTTCATTTCAGCCCTACGGACGGAACGATTACCCCTTTCCATCATCCTGCCTTGTACCACAACATTCACGGATTATGCATAGATGATAACTACCTGTGGGTAGGTACTTTTGCCGGCGGACTGAACCGCATCGACCTTCACAACCGGGAATTGCGGCATTACAGTAAAGGTGAAGCAGCCAATACACTGAATGCCGATAACATATTTTCCATCTGCAAAAGCAGCACCAACAACTTGTGGATAGGAACGACTTCCGGCCTGATGCGCTATAATCGAAAAACAGACGACTTCACGCGTATCCCCGAAATGAACAATATCTTCGTATATGACATATTGGAAGACAGCTACGGTAAACTTTGGCTGGCAACCTACTCTGACGGCGTATTCTGCTACACCCCATCGAAAAACCAATGGAAACAATACACTCAAAAGTCCGGTAATATAAACTCTCTACCTTATAATAAGGTAATAAGTATATTCGAGGACAGCCACAAGCAACTTTGGTTCATGACACAAGGAGCGGGATTTTGCCGCTTACGCCCCGAAACGGATGATTTCGTGCGCTACGACATGTCACAAGGCTTCCCCGGAAACACCGTATATAAAATGCTGGAAGACGATAACGGACTGTTATGGCTCACCACCAACAAAGGACTGGTATCTTTCCATCCCGAAACGGACACGAAGCATCTATACACTACCGCGAACGGCTTATTAAGCAACCAATTCAATTACCAGTCGGGATACAAAGACAAGAGGGGAACGCTCTATTTGGGCAGTGTCAATGGATTTGTCTCTTTCAATCCTACCACATTTACCGTGAGCAAGCAAATTTCTCCGTTGGTACTAACCGACTTCCGGCAGTTCAACAAACGGTTGCCGATAGGCGAGGAAAACTCGCCCCTGTCAGAAAGCATCACTACCTCGGAAGCCATCGAACTGAATGCCGACCAAAATACTTTTTCCCTGCGTGCGGCAGTACTGAACTATCAGGCGCCCATGTCGAACACAATCCTCTATAAACTCGAAGGATTCGACAAAGAGTGGTACTCTACCAACGACATCAATACCAGTATCAGTTACTCCAATCTGCCCTACGGCAGCTATACACTGCGCGTGCGCGGCGCCAACAGTGACGGTGTCTGGAATCCACAGGAACGATTGCTGAAAATACAAGTGAACCCGCCTTTCTATCTGTCATGGGCTGCATATATCATTTATTTCCTGCTGCTGACAGCAACTGTCACTTTCATAATCCGCTACTTCCGCAAGCGTAACCACCGCAAGCACCAGCAAGCCATGGAAATATTGAAGTATGAAAAGGAACGCGAACTCTATACCTCAAAAATAAACTTCTTCACCAACGTAGCTCACGAGATACGTACACCGCTAACGCTCATCAAAAGTCCGTTGGAACACGTCCTGGTTTCCGACCACGTGAACGATGCCATCAAAGAAGACCTGGAAATAATGGACTTGAACACCAACCGCCTGCTCGACCTGGTGAACCAACTGCTCGATTTCCGAAAGACCGAAACCAAAGGTTTCCACCTTAATTTTATGAACTACAATCTTTCCGAAATCCTCCAAAAAACTTATAAACGCTTCATCTCCCTGGCGCGTGACAAGAATTTCGAGTTTACTATCGACATTGCTGAGAATCTATATGCGGCCGTTGACAAGGAAGGATTCACAAAGATAGTCAGTAATCTTTTCACTAATGCCATCAAATATGGCAAGAGCCGTATTCACGTCGAAATGAAGCCGGCAGAGAAGGACGACACCCTGCAACTCTCCGTCACAAACGACGGTGAAATCGTTCCGGCTACGATGCGTGAGGAAATATTCAAACCCTTTATACAGTACAAAGGAAACAGCTCATACCAAGTGCCGGGAACGGGTATCGGACTGGCTTTGGCACGTTCGCTCGCAGAACTGCATGGCGGAGAACTTACGATGGACGATGCATTGGACTGCAACCGTTTCATCCTGACATTGCCGTTACGCCAAGAGCAGACACTCCAACTAATGACAGCCGAACCGGAGAAAGCAGAGACAGAAAAAGAAGAAACCACCACTTCCGACAAATCACCCAATCTCACTACTTCTCCCCAATTCCGCTACACCTTGCTGGTAGTGGAAGATAATATGGAAATGAATAAGTTCCTCGTCAAACAGCTTTCCGAATCTTACAAGGTACTGACTGCCAACAATGGCGTGGAAGCATTGAAAATATTGCAGGAATCCATCGTCAACCTGATTGTATCCGACGTGATGATGCCCGAAATGGATGGTTTGGAGCTATGCAATACGGTAAAGACTGAATTGGATTACAGCCATATCCCCATTATCCTGCTCACCGCCAAGACTACTTTGCAGTCCAAGATAGACGGCCTGCAAGCCGGTGCGGATGCCTATGTGGAGAAACCGTTCTCTATGGAATATCTGAAAGTAAGTATCTCCAGTCTGCTCAAGAACCGGGAGCAACTGCAAGCCACCTTTATGCACGCCCCCTTCGTTCCTACCAATAATATAGCCATCAGCAAAGCGGACGAAGAATTTCTGAAGAAACTGAATGCTCTCGTCCAAGCCAATATGCAGAACCCCGAGTTCAGCCTGATAGATATGGCAGACCAGTTATTTATGGGACGTTCCAGTCTGAACCGTAAAATCAAGGGACTTCTCAACGTAACCCCCAACGACTATCTCCGCATAGAGCGTCTGAAAAAAGCCGCCCGACTATTGAAAGAGGAAAATTGTAAAATCAACGAAGTGTGTTACATGGTAGGCTTCAACACGCCTTCCTATTTTACGAAATGTTTCCAAAAGCAATTCGGAGTATTGCCCAAAGATTTCACCACCATATAATCCGTCCTATAACAAAAGGCTCACAAAATAGAACAATCCTTCCATCCGGCTTCAGATACTCTCTAAAGTGGATTTTTGAGCGTATTGTTCTATATTTTGCATTTATTGTTCTAGCCTGCAACGTCTATTTCACATAGCTTTGTGGTGCTAAAAACAAATTTGTCAAAGCCAATAATGTTGAATTATTAACTTTAAATCTTATGAAAGGTAGAACAAAATCTTTTATTAGTTTAATCCTATGTTCCGGTTTGGGCATTGCCCCCATCATGGCTGATGCCGGCTTGAGTAATGCCGGTAATACCCTTCTGATGACACAGCAGGCGAAACGCTCACTCAAAGGAACAGTTACAGATGCCGCCACCGGAGAAGCTCTTATCGGAGTAAGTATCCTGGTAAAAGGTACACAGGGAGGAACCATCACCGATGCTAACGGCAACTTCTCGTTGACAGTAAACGACGGCGAAACACTTGAAATCTCTTATATAGGTTATAAAAAAGAGAACATCGTCATCAAAGGTCAGCAAGTTCTGAACATCACCATGCAGAGCGACAGTGAAATACTGGACGAAGTAGTAGTCGTGGGATACGGTTCACAGAAAAAGGTAAACCTCACCGGTTCCGTTGCCACAGTGGACTTCAGTGACAAGACGCTGTCACGCCCCGTAACAACCGTTTCTTCGGCTTTGTCGGGTATGGCAGCCGGTCTGAGCGTAATGCAGACCAGCAGCAAACCGAACTCCGAAGGAGCCAGCATCCTGATACGCGGTAACGGAACGCTGAACAACTCCAGTCCGTTAGTATTGGTAGACGGCATGGAAATGCCGCTCAATGAAATCAATCCGAATGATATTGCCACCATTTCCGTTCTGAAAGACGCCGCTTCATGCGCCATCTACGGTAACCGGGGTGCGAACGGTGTTATTTTGGTAACAACCAAACGCGGAAACGACGGAAAAATCAATGTCACCTACTCGGGTAAGTTCTCTTATAATACCCCTGCCAATCTTATCCATATGGTTGCCAACTACGCCAACTACATGGAGTTGATGAACGAAGCTTCCATCAATTCGGGACAAACCCAAATTTTCAACGGAAGCACCATCAAGAAATGGAGAGAAGCAGACAAGAATCCCAACGGGCTGTCCGAATCCGGTTATCCCAACTATGTAGCCTATCCTAATACCGACTGGTATGACGAAGTGTACAATCCGAAGCTGATGCAAGAGCACTCCATAACCGTTTCCGGTTCTGAGAAACGTACGACATACAGCCTGAGCGCGACCTACCTGAGCAACCCGGGACTGGTAGAAAACGCCGGAATGAAGAAATACTACCTGCGTAGCGACATCGAATCACGTGTCACCAGTTTCCTTACCGTAGGTATGCGTGCCTGGGGTTACCACACCGACCAGGAACGTAATGACGTGGATAACCTGAACGGCTTGCAGATGCAGAAAAGTATACCGGGCATCTATCCCCGCTACAACGGTAAATACGGTGTGCCCGAAGCAACAGAAGAAGACCCTTCGGCAAGTAATCCTGTCTACTTTATCAATAACGCAGAAGGTTATTACAAGCAAACGAAGTTCTACGTTAACCCATACGTAAAGGTAGACTTCCTGAAACACTTCTCCGCGAGCTACAACTTCTATTACGACCACTTCAGAAACGAACATAAGTGGAACAGTTCCGATTATCGCGAACAGTTCAGTTTCCAGGCGGGTGAAGTAAAGAATGCTCCTCCGACTTCCGATGCCCTGCAAGAGTATCACGTAGCCATGTGGTATGACGGCGACCAAAGTTGGAAAAGCTCCACTATTCTCAACTACTCCCAAGTGTTCGGCAAGAAACATGACGTGAACGCTATGGCAGGTTATGAAGAATATCGCAAATGGCGTTCCACTGTCGATATAGATAAGAAAGGGATGGTGGATACGAGCCTGACTGATTTCGATGCCCTGACCGACCCGAGATATATCAAAGGCTCCACTACGGAATTCTCTTCACGTTCCGTATTCGGTCGTGCCGCCTACGCCTACGATTCACGCTATCTGCTCGAAGCCAATATACGTTACGACGGTTCTTCCCGCTTTGCTCCCGAAAGTCGTTGGGGTGTATTTCCCTCGTTCTCTGCCGGATGGCGCCTTTCCGAAGAACGTTTTATCAAGAACCTCGGTTGGTTCGACAATCTGAAGTTCCGCGCTTCATGGGGACAGTTGGGTAATAACTCCATAGGCAACTACGAATGGCAAGCCGTCTATGCCGCCACCCAATACGTTTTCGGCAACAAGAAAGTATCCGGCCTGGGCATGTCTTCTTTCTCCAACTATGCATTGGAGTGGGAAACGACTACAGTAACCGACTTCGGACTCGACTTCAGCGTGCTGGACAACCGTCTGACAGGTACAATCGACTATTATAACAAGGTGACGGACGGTATCCTCTACAATCCCACCCTTTCACCGACATTGAGTTACTTCGGTTCTCCCCGACAGAACATTGCCGAAGTCACCAACAAAGGTTTTGAAGTAACATTGGGCTGGCAAGACCGCATCAAAGATTTCTCTTACGGCATATCCGCTAACTTCTCCTTCAACAAGAACGAAGTCAGCAAATATAAAGGCAAACTGATACGCGAATGGCAGCAAGACGCCAATGGCAAATGGACTTACCAAACCAACCTCGGCGAAGTTTCTACCGGTGGCGACGAACGCATCGTAGAAGGCCACATGATGAACGAATACTACGTGTTGAACCTTTACAAAGGCTCGGGCAACGCCTTCAACCCCGATGGTTCGGTCAATCCGGCCGGTGGACCTACCGATGGTATGATTCGCACCGAAGAAAACATGAAGTGGCTGAAAGCCATGATGACCGCCGGTTATCAGTTCTATCCCAAACAGGGAGTAGGTAAAGACAAAATATGGTATGGCGACATTATCTATGACGACCTCGACGGTGACGGCGTATATGGCGACGATGACGACCGTGCCTTCCAGGGATATTCCAGAACACCGAAATACTACTTCGGACTCCAAATGAACGCAGCATGGAAAGGTTTCGACCTCTCCATGAACTGGAGCGGTGCTGCCGGATTCAAAATCAACTGGTACGAGAAAGCACAAAATAGCTCGATTGTTACCTACGGATACGGCATCGGCAGGGATGTAGCTTATGACCACTACTACTATGACCCGGAAAATCCGGATGATCCCCGCACGAATCTCACGTCGAGCACCCCTCGTCTGACTACCGACCAGGCGGGACAGGTAAGTGCAGCCAGCGCCTGGCGTCTGCACAACGGCAACTACCTGAAACTGAAGAATCTGACAATCGGATACACCTTCCCGAAAACATGGGTTAAGAAAGCCTATATGCAGAATGTCCGCGTCTATGCTTCCGGTGAGAATCTGCTGACTATCACGAAGTTCAAAGGCATGGACCCTGAAATGATGACTGGTGTGGGATATGCTCCAATGCGTCAATACGCTTTCGGCATTAATGTTACATTCTAAAAGAAGAATCAGATGAAAAAGAGTATCATAAAAAATATAATGGCGGCAGCTTCGGCTGCACTCGTAATGGGCGGTACGCTTACGGCATGCGTAGACTTGGACCTCGCTCCGGCGAACGCTCCGTCCGAAGGAAATGTGTGGAACAGCGCCAGTATGGCAGAACAGACCATTGCCGGTGTCTACAACCG
The DNA here is from genome assembly GCF_014750685.1 of Bacteroides sp. GM023. GTDB lineage: Bacteria > Bacteroidota > Bacteroidia > Bacteroidales > Bacteroidaceae > Bacteroides. The sequence continues at coordinate 425,955 of NZ_JAAXGE010000009.1, read as the reverse complement.
CTTATTCGAAGATTATACGGCAGACCCGAACAAAGGATGGTTCGACATGTGGTCGAGTATCATGGATATTGATGCCAACTGGACGGCAGGTTATCACTTCCTGCACGCCAACAACACCCCTACCAGTGACTTCGGTAGCGAACGTTGGTGGAAGAATTATTACTCCGGCATCTTGCGTGCCAACGATGTGATAACCAATCTTCCCGGTGTAGAAGGTATCAGCCAGGCTAAAAAGTCACGTTATGTATCCGAATGTAAGTTCCTGCGCTCCTGGTGGTACTACCGTCTCAACATTCTTTACGGCGGAGTACCTTATTATACCGAACCGGTAAAGAGCATCGACGGTGCCAAGAAAGCACGTTCCACCCAAGATGAAATATGGGACTACCTGATTCAGGACCTGACTTCATGTATCGAAGATGTCAACCTGCCGAACAAGTACGGTGCCGACAGCGAAGACTACGGTCATATCACCAAAGGAGCCACCTATGCCTTGAGAGGTAAAGTCTATATGTGGAAGAAAGAGTGGGGAAAAGCCGCCAAAGACTTCGAAGAAGTAAGCAAATGCGGCTACAAGCTCTACACGAACGGGAACGATGCCTACAAGCAGCTATTCAAGGCAGCCAACGAGCATTGCGACGAAATGATATTCTCTTTGCAGTGTATCAGCGAAGAAGGCTTCGGCGGTATCAAGAACCGTGGTTACGGAAACCGCTGTCTGCCACCCGACAACGAAGGAAAAGGTATAGGATGGAACAACTACGTAATAAATCCGCAATTCGTAGATTCATACGAGAACAAAGATGGAAGTCCATTCAACTGGGACGACATCATCCCCGGCTATAATGCCATGAGCACGGATGCACGCTTGGTTTACTTCCTGCGCAACGAAATCAACGCAACAGAGCGTGCCAACGCAGAAGCGGCTGGTGCCGACATGAGCCAGTATAAGAACTCCGGTAATGAAGACCGCATCAAGGCTGCCTATGCCAACCGTGACCCGCGTCTCGCATTTTCCGTCATCACTCCTTATTCTACATTCACAGGCGGTATTGAAGGCGAACCGTTGCCTTACACCATGCGTTTCCCTTACCGTTCGAGAGGCAGGGGTACACAGGACATCGAAACGGATACCAATGCCAAGATGTACTATCTGAACCGTAAGTTTGTAGGTGAAGGCACGGAAATCATGACCTATTATTCTGAGATAGACATCCCGTTCATCCGTTATGCGGACGTACTGCTGAACTGGGCGGAAGCCTTGAATGAACTGGACGATATTCCCGGAGCAGTCAGCAAGGTGAACGAGGTGCGCAACCGCGCCGGAGTAGCTGCCCTGAATTCCAACCAATATACTACTGTCAAGGACAAAGAAGATATGCACCGCCGCATCATGAACGAGCGTCATTGGGAACTGGTAGGCGAAGACCTTATCTACTTCGACGAAATACGTTGGGGTACCTGGAAAGAACTGAAGTTCTACACCGACAAGGAAGGTCGCACGAACGGTATGCGCCAGGTTTGGGGAAGCCCGACTTACTCTTACAGTTGGGGAGGAAACAACTACTGGACACTGCCTATTCCTGCCCGTGAGATGCAGATGAATCCTAATATGCAGCAAAACGAAGGTTGGAAATAAGCAGCCAGGAACCTGAAACGTTTGAATTGAAATTATGAGTAAAACAATAATTTACCTTTTAAAAGAATTATCATGAAAAAGTTATTCCTACTACCTCTGTTATTGGCGTGCTTCGTGACAACTGCCTGTGTAGAGGATGATTCCATCGTGAAACCGGGCGAAAGCCTGGTTGAACCACTGGACATAACACTTACCTTGTCACAATTCGGCAAGAAGCAAGTGGACCTGAACAAGACCCGCCCCTCTTTTTCTTTCAATATAGAAAAGAGCCATCCCTTTGTTGAGACGACCGCTTCGCTCTCTGTGATGAGTGCGGAAGAGCTTGGCAGCGAATATCTGCCACTGGCAAGCAATATATACCGCATTAGCAGCACCGAACTGGAATTTGCCGAAGACGAACAGTCTCAATCGGTAAACATCCTTTTCACCAACATCGAACAGTTGGAACCTGCTGTCAATTATGCACTGGGCTTGAAACTCACTTCTTCGAGCCAAAGAATAGATGTACCCGCAACGCAAGAAAATATCATCCTGATACTGAATACGGGCGAAGGCGGCACGCTCCGCAACCCATACCGTCTCCGCACGCTCGAAGACCTGAAGAGTATGGGCAGCCTGCTGAAACCCGATGTCACCATCTGCTTCAAGATGATGGAAGACATTGATATGAATAACGAAGAATGGACGCCGCTCAACGTGGAAGGAAAATACCGCATCAACTTCGACGGAGACAACCACACGATTAGTAACCTGAAATGTACTCAGGGAGCATACCCGAGTTTCTTCGGACAGTTAATCGGCAGTTGCAAGAACGTAACTTTCAAAGAAGTTGAAATCAGTGGATACCAAACTCCTACCGGTGTCGTTGCAGGCCATATCCCTAATGTGATTTCGGATACAGAAATCAGTAACACACGTGTAATTAACGGCACAGTCAACCAAGTGGAAAACGGACGTGACCATTGGGGTACAGGCTCAGTAGGTGCCATTGTAGGAGATATGCGTACAGGTAAAATCAGCGAATGCTCCGCCAAAGTCGATGTCACAGGCGAATGGTGCGTAGGCGGGCTGGTAGGTCAGTTGGTAGAAGCTACCATCGAAAAGAGTTGTTATGAAGGTTCTGTTTACTCCCTTTACAGTGCAGGTGGTATAGTGGGGAGTGTTCACGGTGCTCTCGTTTCCGACTGTTACAGCGTGGGAAATATATCTACATTATCACCGAACGGAGAGTTTACTGGCCCTGCGGCAGGTATCGCAGCACGTTTATATGTCGGCAGCAATATACGCAACTGTTACTCTACAGCCACAGTGAAAGGTCATGCCAGTGCAGGCGGTATTGCCGGACAATGCCAGCTCGGAGATGGAGACAGCAACAATACAAACTATATAGTCAATTGTGTAGCCTGGAATGACTATATTTCTTCTACCATGGATATTGCTTCAGGACGTATCTGCGGCTGGATGCCCCGTGGCAACGGCACGAATGGCAACAAAGGTGAGGACTGCTATGCCAAGGCAGTGGACGTGATAGTAAACGGCAATCCGCTGGCAGGCAATGACATTCAACCTTCGGCAAGTTTCAACACCACAAACGGTTCCTCGCTCAGATACCACGGTCTGATAGCTACTGACTTGATAAACGTTACCCAAAATACTTTGGGATGGAGCATGGAGATTTGGGACTTCTCGGGAGAAAAACCACAATTCAACTGGCAATCGGCTGCCAACTAACTTTATAAATTTAGGAGAAAACAGATATGAAAGTACTACAATTTTTTATCGGAATAATGACATTCGTTACTACCGGATGCGCACAAGACTCCGAAGGCATTTATAACGGAGCATCGCAATACAGAGACGAAATCTTCCTGGCAGACCCTACCATCATCAGAGAGGGCGACAAGTATTATCTGACAGGAACAGGCAACCAGCAACAGCAAGGCTTCGTCATGCTGGAATCATCCGACCTGAAAAGCTGGCACACCGTAGAGGACAATGAATTTGTCCTGAAGAAAGGTGACCAGACCTATGGCACGGAAGGCTTCTGGGCTCCCCAATGGTTCAAGGGACAAGACCGCTACTACTTTATTTATACCGCTAATGAGCAGACTGTAATGGCATCTGCCGACACTTGGATGGGACCTTTCCGCCAAACGGATATAAAGCCGATAGACAGAAGCCAAAAGAATATCGACCCATTCTTATTCCGCGATGATGACGGCAGATATTACCTGTATCACGTACGTTTCGACAATGGTAATTTTCTTTGGGTAGCAGAATTTGATATAGCCAAAGGTGAAATCATCCCCGGCACACTAAAGAAGTGTATGGAAAGTACTGAAGAATGGGAAGCAACCGCTTCTTACATCTCCAATCCCGTAATGGAAGGCCCTACCATCATTAAGTTGGAAGGTGTGTACTACTTCTTCTACTCTGCCAATGATTTCCGGAGCATTGACTATGCCGTCGGCTATGCCACTTCCACTTCTCCCACCGGCCCGTGGACGAAGAGTGAAAACAACCCTATCATTCATCGCAATATCGTAGGCGAGAATGGTTCGGGACACGGTGACATCTTTATGGATAAAGCAGGCAACTATTACTATGTGTACCACGTGCATGCATCAAAAACAAACGTTTCTCCACGTAAGACACGTATTATCCCCCTGCATTTCGAAAAGAACGAAAGCGGTATCTACGACATAAGCGTCAAAAAAGAAGAAGTAATAGAGCCTTATCAGGAATAACCATTAAAAAAGAATCATATGAACCTTATAAAAATAATCAGCGGAATAGCGTTACTGGCAGGAATATCGACCGCCAATGCCATCGAGTACACTCCTGCCAATGTATCCGCCTCTATCGGACTGAAAATCCCGGGAAACGCTGCAATACATTATCCGCTGGAGTTCCGCAAACTCCAGCAAGAACAGTTCGACTACCAATTGACGGGTGCGGAGAGCCTTCCTGTCCTTCTCTACCAAAAAGTAGAAGGCGGGGAAACCAACAAGCGGATTACCCTTTTCATCACAGCCACCGAAGACATCTACTTCAACTATGGCGAATTAGTGAAGAGCGGAGCACGCCATGACGATTGCTTGTTCTATATGCCGGGCTTTTGGTATCGCCGTAATCTCCGTTCCCCCAAAGAAGCGCCTTCTTTCCATACTTCGGACAGTTGGGTGGTACGTGAAGACCGCTTGAGCACGCCTATGACAACCATCTTTGATGAGAAGAACGGCAAGTCGCTTTCAGTAGCCCGCATTGACAAGTTCAAGAGCGACGCGCTGACCACGCACAAAGAGGGTGAAGTAATCTTATCGGGTACTACCTCTTTGGGGTATACCGGATTTGAAAACTGCAATGGCGTAGCTACGTTATCCTTCGGCTATCCTTATAAAGAAGCGCCGAAGACTTACATCCGCAAACTGACGTTAGCCCCTTCCGTAGAAGCCTATCAGTTTTTAGGCAAGGGAAAAAGCATGACACTAACCTGGGAAATCAACGAAGCTACTCCTGCCGACTTCTCCGACTGCGTGAAGCAAGCATGGGAATATAGCTACGACCTCTACAAACCTACAAAGGTGGAGACGCCCTATACCAACGAAATCATGAAAGAAGTAATGAGTAACTTCTTCGTAGAAAGTTTCATAGGCGATACCCCTACCCGCTACTATTCAGGCGTAGAACTTCATACGGAAACGTGCGACAATGTAGATGTAGCCGAAGTCGGTTTCGTAGGACGCAATCTGCTGAATGCTTTTAATGCACTGGAATATGGCGAAGACAAGCAACGTATGGATTTGGTGGCAAATGCCAACGCTATCTTTGACTCCTACCTGCAAAACGGTTTCTCGCCGGCAGGATTCTTCAACGAAGTGGTACACTACAAACGCAATTTTGTAGAACCTGTGCACAGCATCCGTCGCCAGTCGGAAGGTGTGTATTCCACGCTCTACTACCTGAACTACGAAAAGAACAAGGGGCGCAAGCATCCCGAATGGGAAAAACGTATCAAAGGAATGCTCGACACCTTCCTGCGCCTGCAAAATGAAGACGGTAGTTTCCCGCGTAAGTTCATGGACGACCTGTCTATTGTAGACAAGAGCGGCGGGAGTACCCCGTCGGCAACATTGCCTTTAGTAATGGGATACAAATATTTCAAGGATAAACGTTATCTCGACGCAGCCAGACACTCGGTAGATTATTTGGAAAAGGAATTAATCTCGAAAGCAGACTACTTCTCGTCTACCCTTGATGCCAACTGTGAAGACAAAGAGGCTTCACTCTACGCTTCCACTGCCGCCTACTACCTGGCACTGGCTACCAAAGGAGCGGAACGTGCACACTATGCCGGACTGGCAAAAAAAGCTACTTACTTCGCTCTGTCATGGTACTACACCTGGGATGTTCCGTTTGCCCAGGGACAAATGTTAGGTGACATCGGCCTGAAAACGCGTGGCTGGGGCAATGTGTCGGTAGAAAATAATCACATCGACGTCTTTGTCTTCGACTTTGCCGACGTACTTCATTGGCTCTCCAAAGAGTATAATGAACCGCGCTTCGCCGACTTTGCGGCAGTAATCAGTTCTTCCATGCGCCAACTGCTACCTTACGAAGGACATCAATGCGGCATCGCCAAGAAAGGATACTACCCGGAAGTGGTTCAGCATACCAACTGGGATTACGGTAAAAATGGAAAAGGGTATTACAATCATATATTCGCACCGGGCTGGGTAGTCGCCTCTTTATGGGAACTGCTTTCACCGGGACGACCGGAGAAATTCATCGGAAAATAAAGGAACAATCAGCGAACGGTAAAAAGTGAGGAATCTGCTCTTTTCATAAGTAAAAGAGGAGATTCTTCACTTTTTATTTTTACTTTTGTACTTCAAAGATAATAAAACACATATATCATGAAGAAATTATTAATGTCGGTTGCGTTGCTTCTCATAGCTGCAACCTCTTTTGCACAAACACCCGGTTATGAATTCACAACCGTTGTATCCCACAAAGCAACTCCCGTCAAGGATCAGGGTTCCACAGGAACTTGCTGGTGCTTTGCCACCGCTTCTTTCATGGAGTCCGAACTGCTCCGCATGGGTAAAGGAGAATATGATCTCTCGGAAATGTACATCGTCCGTCAGAAGTATATGAATCAGATGGAAGATAACTATCTCCGTCGCGGAAAGGGAAATATCGGAGAAGGTAGCCTGGCGCATACATTCACAAATGCCTATAAGCAAGTAGGTATCGTTCCCGAAGAAGCATATTCCGGTTTGCTCAATGATAGCAAAGACCATAATCACGGAGCACTGACACGCTATTTCAAAGCTTTGGTGGATGCCAATATCGCTTCCAAGAAGCGCACGCCTGAATATGATGCCCTTATCAATAATCTGTTTGACACGTATCTGGGCAAGCTTCCCGAAAAATTTACTTATAAAGGAAAGGAATATACTCCCCAATCTTTCACAGAAAGCCTGGGACTGGATATGAATAACTACATCGAGTTGACCAGCTTCACGCATAAACCTTATTACGAAACGTTCTCACCCGAAGTTCCCGACAACTGGGAAAACCAGCCAATGTATAATCTTCCTTTGGACGAGTTGATTGGCGCTATCGACCACGCGCTAAACAGCGGATATACCATCTGTTGGGACGGTGACGTCAGCGAACAGGGTTTCTCTTATAAGAACGGAATTGCCATCAACCCGCAGGTGGAAGATGTAAAAGACTACTCTACTACCGACCGTGCCCGTTTCGAAGCAATGCCGAAGTATCAGCGTATGGAAGAAGTATTCAAGTTCGAGCATCCTTATCCTGAAATCGACGTGACACCGGAAATCCGCCAGGAAGGTTATGAGAAGTTTGTGACAACCGACGACCACCTGATGCATATCACCGGTATCGCAAAAGACCAGAACGGAACCAAATATTATATTACCAAGAATTCCTGGGGAGCGGAAGGGAATAAATTCGGCGGTTATCAGAATATGTCCGAAAGCTATGTACGTGCCAAAACAATCAGCGTCATGGTACACAAAGACTCTCTCCCGAAAGAGCTGAAAAAGAAGCTTGGGATTAACTAAAAGAGAAGATAGAAAAGAGATAGGGCGACAAAGTATCACTACTTGATCGCCCTATATTTTTTATTAACTTATTATTTTAAACCCCTTTTCTTTTATTTCTTTTTCAATGTCACATCACTGATTTCTACAACACCGCCTTTATTCAGTGAAAGGATGGCAACATAGCAATCTTTCAGGATAGCAGCGTCATCGTCCGTATCAGACACTTCCAGGTCGGCATTGGCTTTCTTGCTGCTGATAGCATTCACTACTTGTCCCATATCGTAGTAAACCACTACTTTAGTCCACTTATCAGCATCTTTAATCTTGAAGTTGTATTGCGCGCCTGACGCGTTCGGCTGTGCATCGGCATCGTAGTCCCTGCGCATGAAGAAGGTAGTGTTATACTTACCGTTATCATTCTTTTCTTCGTTAGTCTGCTTGATGTAAACACTTACCGGAGTACCTGCTTCTTTTGCTTTTGCATAGAAAGTCAGGACGTAGATACCTTTATCCAATCCGTCTGTAATACGCTGTCCCAGGAATGCTTTGTACCAGGAGATGTTCTTTGCAGCACCCGAGTTGTCTATTTTCATAGCATTAGGATACTTTGTGTCACCGGTTTGTTCCCAGACGATGGCAGTTGCTCCGTCGGCTTCGTTATTCATGATAAACCATTCGCCGGCAGTAGCCTTGTTGGCATTGGTCACCTTGTTCGTTACTTCTGTGGCGAACTTCTCGTTTTTAATCAGATTCTGAGCGCTTACAGTCACTCCTGCAATAGCCAAAAGGCCGGCAAATAATACTTTTTTCATCTTACTGTGATTTAAATGTTTATACCTTTATTTTTTTCTAACTTCTTATTTTACTTTACTTGTTGAATGACAAATTTATAATTTCCAGTCGCTTTCATTTCATCTGTCTTCAGTGTGATGCGATAAATCTCCTTGCCCCATACATTAGAAAGACGCGGGTCGTCCAATTTGATGGTTTCCAGTTCGGCTTTGAATTGAGAGGGATAGTCCAATTCGACTTTCTGTCCTTTCACCTCGACACGTACTTTGCCCGGTGAGGGGAAAGTTACATTTCCCCAAGTCAGGAAATTCAGTTGGTTGGGGGCTACTGCTTCGTTCAGTGTATAGTTGTCTGCGATAGTCAACTTACGGTCATCCAACGTGTAGGAGCGATTCCAGTTCTTTACCTTTGCTTCCGCAGGGTAAGCAGTGGCAATGTCCGTAGAGAAAGTACGTTTCTTCTCGTTGCAGACGGTATTCGTAGCTTTGTATTGCTGACCGAATTTCTGCGGTACGCCGTTTATCATCGGCAAGTTATGATAATTGCTCTGCATCGTCCATATGGTATAGCGGTCTTTACCGAAAGTCTGCTTGGTATAAGTGCCTACCCCTGCGTCGATAAATACAGGAATGGTATTCACATATAAAGAGAAAGTTCCTACATCGTTGTGATTATGGCTTTCGTTATTAAATCCGCCTTTGGCGGCAACAAACAAGCCATTCTTATTTTTCATATAGCAAAATTCCGTTTCGGGATACCAGGTCACGTCCGGCATATCATGTTTCGGGGTTGCTTTCGCCAGGTCATTGCAGCAAAGCAGGGATTGGAGTGAGCGGAAAGCATCATTGCCCATAGAAGCGTATGGCTTTCTGCCATTCAGCAAGTAAGCGGCAAAATGCATCATTTCATCGCTGTTTACAGCTTTTCCGAAACGGTAAATCAACTGAGGATCACCCCCACCCTGTGCTGAAGCATCGGCAAAGTTCACTACCCAGCCATTGCCAACATAAGAACGGGACATATATTCTCCCATCCGGCGAATCATCGGTTCGTTGAACAAGGATATTTTACCACCTGTACCGTCAGACAGGATTTGAAGATAATCATAGAGTTTGCCGGCAGCATGTCCCCAGTAGGATGTTCCTTCTTCGCAAGCACCGTCGGATTTCACGAAATTGATGAACTTATCTACGGATTTCATGGAGCGATAAACGGCTTTAGCCAACTTATCCTTGTTGTTTTCCATCAGGAAGAAACATTGCAGGGCATTGGAGTTGCACCAGGGATTCCAGTTGTTGATAATTTCTCCCGGCTGCCAGTTGAAGGCCATCCACCACATATCATCGTCGTTCATATAAGGGTCGAGAATGCGTTCTTTGATTGCTTTGCGCATTTGCAGGGATACGACGGGATTTATTTTATCGAATGGTTTGCGGAAGAAATAGTGTACCCAAGCCATCAAAGCTCCGTAGCCGCCTGAACCAAGGTCGATAATCTGTTCACGGAAATCGGGAAGTGAACGTTTACTGCTCTGACGGGGCAAGTGTGCGGATAAAACCCATGAATTCATTTCGCAGCTCATATAAGCTCCGTTCAGCAGTTGGTCGATAAAGCGTCCTTTGCCTTCGGCCAATTCGGCAAGCATCAGCGCGTTGAGTGCCTGGCGGTTGGCGTCATAAGGGACTTCCATCACTTTCCGGTTACCGCTGCGTTCGTATTCCAAATAAGCGGTGGCAGGAATCAGTTGCCATTTGTAGTTGAGAAGTTTTTCGCCGGCTTCGATGAGGCGTTGTTTGTTGGGGCCCATCAGTGAGTCCCAGGCGGCGCGGTCTGTGTAAGCAGGGTAAGGCACCCAGGCTTGTTTCATTACTAGCACGTTTTTCAACGTAGTTTCGTCTGCCGCTTTTTGCAGCATGTTGCGTTCGGTGTAAGCGTTGGCTTTGAAAGAAAAGCTTCCCAAAGCTGCTACTAGAAGAACACAAAGCAAATGTTTCATTCGATTCATGGTATTTTGTTCATTTAAGCAGTACAAAGATAGTGTATCTCTAAAAAAACAAGGTGAGCAAATCATACGAACCTGATGACAAAAAAGTACATACTTCAAAAATCGTACTATTCCCAGTCACTAAATTCAAAACTCAACTGCTCCCACGTCCGATGTTGCTCATCCGCTTCTTCTTTCGGATTGGAAACGGAGAGCCCGATAAGGCGGATGGGGTGTTGCGCATATTCCACACTTTTAAGTAATTCCTTTGCAAGCGGAAGTACCTTGTCCAAAGTTGTCAGTTCCTGTGATTGGGTAATACTTCGGGTTATCTGACTAAAATCATGAAACTTGATTTTCAATGTCAAGGTGTTTCCCTTGAAGTCTTTATGGTTGAGACGTTCAATCAGTTCTACCGCCACGTGATACAGTTCGATAATGACAGAAGAATGAGCCGAAATATCCTGCTCCAGCGTACGTTCGCACCCAATGGATTTACGGATACGGACTGCTTCTACCGGACGTTCGTCAATACCTCTCGCACATTCATAGTAGAGTGCTCCCACTTTGCCAAAATGCGCAGTCAGCATCTCAAGAGAGCATTTCCGCAATTGGAAACCGTTGCCAATGCCTAGCAAATGCATCTTTTTGGCAGTCACAGGGCCTACTCCCCAAAATGATTCGATGGGAAGACGTGCGATAAAATCAAGAGCTTGTTCCGGGTGAATGGTGCACAATCCATCCGGTTTGCGATAATCCGAAGCTATTTTTGCCAGGAATTTATTGTAGGAAATTCCGGCGGATGCTACCAGATTCAGTTGTTCGCGAATCTTCTGCTTAATCTCTTTCGCTATATCCACAGCCAATGAAATGCCTTTCTTATTTTCTGTTACATCCAGGAAAGCCTCATCTAAAGAAAGAGGTTCGATAATGTCGGTATATTCATGGAAAATCTCATGTATCTGCCGGGAAACTGCTTTATAGACTTCCATCCGCCCATGTACAAAAATCAACTGCGGACAAAGCCGTTTCGCCTTCTGCGAGGACATAGCTGAACGCACTCCATAACGCCGGGCTTCGTAACTGGCAGCAGCCACAACTCCCCTCTCCTCTGCATGACCTACCGCCAAAGGTTTGCCGCGAAGTTCCGGATTATCACGCTGTTCTACTGAAGCGTAGAAGGCGTCCATGTCAATATGTATAATCTTTCTTTGAGTCATCTCAGGGAATTAGCAGAGCAAACTTACTACAAATTCCCGAATTATTCCCGCTTATAGGTTCAAGAAATAATATGGTTATGATTTTTATAGATATAAGTCAAAAAATATTCAATATCACATCAAGACTACTCATAATAATAGTATATTTGCATAGTATCGACTATATCCGAAAGCTATATCACCATACTATAAATTCAGTATTATGAGAAACGTATTATTTTGCTTATTCATACTTTGCAGTGTTTCAGTAGTTGCGCAGAAAGGAGTTACTTTCAAAATCGAGACTCTCTCAAAATCCGAAAAACTACTTGATTTGTATTCCCATAACGAGATTTATGAAAGACTTATCTTATCAGGTATGGACATAGCACCTTACAAGGTAAAAAAGGACAATCTCAAAATACCCTATAACATACTCGCCAAGAGCGAAGCTCCCGATAGCCTGGTATCTTATGGATACAATTCTTTTTTTAACGGTATGTATCAGGCTTATGCAGACCACCGACCGTTCATTCTGTCTCCCGACATGATTTGGCTACTAATCAGCCAGGGATTTGCACAACATATCAATACCAATCAGGAAACGATGAGACATCATTTTGTTGATTTCTCCGGTAAACTGTCCCTAATCGTTTCAGCAGACAAAGCACCGGACGACCCTACTCTTTCATGGGAAGAAATCTTCCCAAAATTCACCGAACAAATACAAAAATATGCCGGCAATGACCTGACCGAACTACTGACTTGCAATTTTTCCACAACAACTTCTTTAGAGAAAATCGCTTCTGAAATAACCATTATGGAGACGGTCAAGCCTTACTTTGAATTTATAGTCATGCGTGTACTTTGCGGTATCCCTGAAATAACTCTTGAAGGGACTCCCGAAGACTGGGAAAAAGTACTGAACAAAGCTAAAGAACTAAAACGTTACGAACTTGAATGGTGGATTTCCGAACTGGAACCTCTTTTGAAAGAGTTTGTAAATGCTTCTAAAGGTGACGTAAACAAAACCTTTTGGCGCAATATGTTTAAATACCACTCACAGAAGGAATATGGAGCTCCCAACATCATCGACGGATGGATAGTGAAATTCTTCCCTTATGACAAGGAAGGAAAAAGAAATAACCTGAAAGAGCTCAAAGGTACGAACAGCCTGCCGGATGAGATTGTAAAAGTGGATTTAAAGTATCAGGAAGTATATGCCAACGCTGTCAAAGATACTCCATTAGAACTTTGGGCAGGTTTTATCGGACTGAAACAAAATAAGAGAAATTTCGCTCTAAGACTACAAATTGGCTGGATGGTCAGAAAGAAAGACGTTAAAAATGACAGATTAAAAAGTAAGCTAAGTGCTGACGCGCAGAGCGAAGGTTGGGGCAATGGCATTTCCATCAGAGTAAAAGAATTCCCACCTGTCCTGTTAGAACTCAAAGAGATAAAAAGACTGGAAATAAGATTTATCGACGACATTGATATTCCCGATGAAATATCAAAAATAAAAATCGGAAGCTTAGTGCTATATGGAAAGATTACAAAAGAAGGAATAGAGCGTATTAAAAGCCTGTTACCCAATACGGATATAACAATAAACGGAACAGGGAATGGCGAGAGCAAGCCATTCCGTCTCTTCTAATTATTATCTACTTAACGTGAGTTCAATATAACGAGTTCACGTTATTTATCGCAAATTTCCAATTGGAAAGCAAGCGGTTCATTACTACCTACGTATTTATCAGGAACAGTAAGTATAACTCTATCATTATCCTTTATCGTCCATTTTACCTTCTGACCGGAGACCAGCAACTTGATCCGGCTATTTTTTGTAGGAATATTCCCTTGCCATTCTATGCTTGCTGGTATTTTTTCACCCTCCGGCAAAGCATAAAGTGCATACAGTGTTTTCCCGTTCTTGTTTGCAGTAAACCAAACATTGTTAGAATGGTAATTGGAAGTAATACGGGTATTGTATATCGCTTCTCCATTCTTTTGCAGCCAACGGCCCACCTCGGCAAGACGTTCTATGGCAGGTTGTTCAATAATACCCTCTGCGGTAGGTCCTACACCGAGAAGCAGACTACCACCTTTAGCAACGACCTCCATCAACATGGAAATAACCTGATTGGAAGTTTTGTATTTGGCGTTCTTTACCCATCCCCAATCTGAAGTTAAGGTGATACAACTTTCCCACGGAAAAGGAAGTTGTGTTTCGGGGATTGACCGCTCGGGAGTCTGATAATTTTCATATCGACCACTTATGGTACGGTCTACCACCAATATACCGGGCTGTTTTTTTCGTGCCATGTTGGCTATTCGTGGCATATCAATATCTTGGTTATTGCGGATGGATACCCAACCACCATCCAACCAAAGAATATCTATTGGCCCATAGCCGCTCATAAGTTCTTCAATCTGATTGTAAGTAAAGGTCTTGAAATTTTCCCATTTTTCGGGATGACGTTCGATTTTGTAATTCACATTTCTGTTAGGAGTTGCGAAATAATCCCACCAATAATCTTGATTATGCCAATCCGGTTTAGAAAAGTAGGCGCCCGTCATAAAGCCTGCTTTGCGAAAAGCCTCAAATACATAGCGGGTAACATCGGCTTTGGGGTTTCCTTTGAAAGGCCCCTGCGCGATGGAAAAATTGGTATATTTACTGTCGAACATACAGAAACCATCATGGTGTTTAGTAGTGAACACCATATATTTCATTCCTGCCTGTTTCATGATATCAGCCCATTGTGTAGGATTGAAATGAACGGGATTGAACTGCTGGCTCAATCCGTTCCAATACCAATTCTTAAATTCTTGATAATTGTCATGTCCGTAGCGACTAATCCAGTCAACATCTTCGGAACAGAGAGCCCACGATTCAACAATACCGGGTACAGCATACAGCCCCCAGTGGAAGATGACTCCGAATTTCAGGTCTTGCCACCGATCTAGTTTTTCCAACACGAGTAAGTCAGTAGGCCATTCATAGTTGTGTGAACGTCCATGTACAAAGGTATTCTGACTTTTTAAACTTGTCACCCAGAATAATAAAAGAATAAGCAATATAAGTTTATTGTTCATATAATATAATGTTTTTTGGAATTAGATTTCTCTGTAAAATTACATTTTATCAGTGAAAATAGAAAGCAATAAATATAATATAAGTTATATCTGGAGTTATCTTTTTATTAGATGAACTTCATTTTTCAGCAAGTCAATAATAAAATTGAATTTACTAAAAAACTTTACGCCTAAAGAACCATCAGGTGAGGATGGGGAGATAGTGCTATTTTCTTTAGAACCGACCTGTAATGTAATAGGAATATTCCTGTCAACAAAACCATTTCCCAAGAAAAGTTCGTTACATTTTCCATTATAAACTAAAGAGGAGATTCCTAAACTGACAGTCTGTGCTTGTGATTCGGGCTTGAATCCCGATTGAAGCAAGTTATTTGTGTATACAAAAGGACTGAACAAAATCAAATAGTAAGCAGCGCCTGTATCCATAATAAAGTTTCCACCAGTGATTTGGTCGCCTGCCAGGTTGATACTGCCCGGCAATAGAATAAGCCCATAGGAAGTTTTCACAGGCAGTGTGATATCTTTCTTTTCATATTTTCGGTTGCCAAATGTATAGAAAGAGATTTCACTCTTATCATAATTTATCTCAGTAATATAGCGTTTGATTAGATTTAATCCGATAATGCCATCCATCTGATGTCTTACCCGAGGGAAAAGGGCTATATTCTGATTATTCAGCACCAGTGATTCTGAGAGTCGCACGGTATTTCCTTTGGAAATTTCAATTTGCTGTTGCCCACCCACTACATGTGCTTGTTGAGTATGCGTGACGGTTAACCCTAATGAATCAGCCAGTGTTTTACGGATGGCCATGCCGTCAGCTCCGGTATCTAATAAAAAACGTAGAGGACGCTGGGATGCGTTTAACTGTAAAGTAAGTATGATGGAACTTTCGGAATTTTCAAAAGGGAGGGTGGCCACCCGAACCGACTCCGTATAGCGACTACTACCGAATAACCGATCAAAGTAATCAACAAATACAATCTTATGATTCCGATTAAATCCTATTTTAGATTTTTGGCGGGTTTGATTGCTCAAAGTGAAGACTGCATCTACTACAAATTTTCCTTCTTCTTCATACAGTCGCTCGGAGGACAATTCCAATGAACTGATTTCCTGACTCTCCCAAATTTGACTCAATAGACTTTGAGCGGAGGGCCATGTATACGTATAAATACCAAACTCCGGAGCTACCGCTTTCTGAACAATCGTATAATCCTTAGCCTTTAACCCTGCAGAAAAGGTGGATAAATCCACCTTTATACTGTCTATGTTTACCTGAGCTGTTACTGCCAATGGTGCTATGACCGCCCATAAGATAGTTAGCGTTTTTATTGTAACCATGTATTTACTTCTTTAGCGCATCATTCAATACCGTTCTGACATCCGGTGAGGAAGGGCGGGGAGCATTAGCAGAAAGCAAATTGCCATTTTTGTCCACTAAGATGAAGCGTGGAATTCCAGTGATTTTATAAGGTTTCATCAGTTTTTCGGAAGCTTCGTCACCTGCAAATAGTTGAATACCCGGTAATTCTTCACGTACAAGGAATTCTTTCCATTTTTGTTTATCTTTCTCCTTGTCTACACTGACACCGACAAATACAATGTCTTTATTGTTTTTATATTCAGTTTCCAGCTTTTTTAAATGAGGTAGCTCTTTTTTGCACGGTGCACACCAAGTGGCCCAAACATCGACATAAACTATTTTTCCTTTAAAATCGGAAAGAGCGTGTGATTTTCCATTGGCGTCTGTAAAAGCGAAATCCGTTGCCGGTTCTCCTTTATCATTCTTAATAAGCGGGAATCTTAATTGCGCAAGTCTTTGTCTTTGTTCGTCTGTGACGAGATATTTACTATACATGTCTACATACTCGTCGAATACAATTAATACTTGTTTGTTTTTAGCGTATAGTAAAACCAGCTCAGCCCTTACCATAGGATCGGCCACCTTCATTAACTCTTCATTATCAATAATACCGGATTCAGGAGAAGCAGTAATATCTTTCTTTTTTTCCGTACTTTTACTTTCTCCTGTCCATATCGGGATAATTTTGCTTTTTCCCAAAAGAGAGAGACCATTGGGATAATTCAAAATAAAAGGATCGGCTATCATTTTCTTCAAGTCTATTTTCTTGAAATAATCGGGGAAATCTTCTTTCCGGGGATGTGCCGTACGGGGAGAAAACAAATAGTTCGTCGCTATATCCAAAAGATTAAGCTCTTTGTATTTGTCAAAAACAGCGTTAAATGTCTTGTTCGGCGTAGATGCCTTATAGTTCATTTCCTTTTCGGTTTGTACAAGTAAAGGAAAAAAATCGGCGTATGTAGTTTGTGTACGCCGCCGCATCTCTTTCAACGGTGTGACAAGCAGTTCCCAGCGGGCAATCTCTATATTTTCAGGAGTGTTTTCATCTTTCAGTTCATAACTTGTATCAGTTATATTTATAGATAGCTTATCTCCGGGTTTAAAATAAAAGTTATAATTGTTAAGTGCATAGATTCCTTCTTTAGCAGGGTAAAAAGCGATAACGAACCGACCGCTTTCATCCACTCTGGAAGATGCCACCTCTTTATAATTACTATTTTCAATGGCAAATAACTTAATATTTTTAGATTTGCCTTTTTCCCAGACTCCTTCTACTGTAGAGAAGTCTTGTGCACTTGCTGAAAAAGCGAGTATGAGAAGTGCAAAATTCAGAAGATACTTTTTCATATTAAAACTATTTTAAATAACGTATTTTGAATTCATTTTCAATTGGATGTACCAAACTTAATTATCACGCGCGTTGTTTTAAATGAGCGGATCGGGCTGCGAATCATTAACTGTCGGAGATATTAAACCTCCTTTATATACTACATCTATAATTTCACCTACTCCGGTAAAAACATTGCTTTTTTCATTTTCCGTCCCGGCTAAAGGAAGCAGACGGGGAACCAACGTGTTTTCTGTATAATTGTATTGGAAAAACTCCATTTTGCCATTCTTTCCCTTAGGCAAGTTCGGATTCATAGTACCAACAATTACTGTTCCATATTTTGATCCTCTCGATTGTTGTATTTTCATAGAGTAAGGGTTATCCCAACTTCCAAGATTGTGATCATCCACAGATTTCATACAGGTTACCGTTGTATATCCGTCTTTTACAAACTGACTGGTCACATCTTCATATGTACCTTTGCCGCCGGCATCCCAGAAACCATCATCTTTTCCTTGAGGTACCAACTGACTCTTACTACCTACGGTCAATCCCTGCAACTTAAATTTGTAAATGGTATTGTCATCTGTTACACAATATAGAGTCAATGCTCTTTTAAACCAAATTTTTATGTTCTTATTCGTTAACATTGAAGGAAAATAAAATCTGCTAAATCCGGCATCTATTACCCCGTTATTATCTGTTCTGAATAAAACACCCCGGTAATCTCCCTGCGGACCTTGAAAAATGGCAAAATTATCCTGTACAACTGTATGACTGGTAGAACTATAAGTCCGACTCCGGATGTCATCAGCCAGATATACTAATTTCGTATGCGGATCTGATACTCCCGCATCGGTGAACATCATTTTATCATTAAATTCAGCATTAATATCCTGTGTATAAAAGATTTCGTAACGATTGCCTGGTTTACTCAATTTGTGACAGACAAATTTCTTATCTGTCTCATTAAATAAAATACCAATACCATTAGCATTATTCACGTTTATAGCAACAAAGGGAGCTGGTTTATAATGCTTTATTTCAGTTATTTGCCCCTCATCATTATATACAACCATGCGGTTGACCGGTTGATCGAGATAATACCAGGAACTACTCGTATTTTGAAAGTACCAGTCATCGTTATACAGAAAATAAGCACGAGTCTGGGCGCCTGCAGCATTGGGGCCCCTCGCTACTATTTTCTTAGCGACTACATTCTGATTGGCCAACGGAGACCATGGTTCTATTATAGATGAAATGGAGTATTTTTCATCATACGAATAGTCACCGGGAGCAAGCCGTGTCGTTATTTTATCCGTTAATACGTAGAATGCATAATTATCTCGTCCTACTTCCGGTGCAGTGATATCCCATAATGTCTCAATACCATAAGGCTCGGCTGAAAGATCCAAGTTCTTGATACTGCTAAATAAATTGGTCACTAGATGATATTTCAACTCATTCTTGGCTATTATATCAACATCAAATCCGTATTCTTTTTTGCATAAAGCAACATATCCGTATTTTGCACGGGAATGTACACTGATTCTGAACATCCATATTCTCTTGACCTCTGTTTTATTGTTGCTGGCTTCAAAAGCAAATGAATACACACCTGATTGAGCTGTAGTCTCTACTCCCCATTCTTTCGTCATAGGATATATGAGATCTTTTTCTTCAGAAACAACCAGACCTTCTTCCGGCTTGGTTTTACCTCTCTGATAACCATACCATTTGAATGAATAGTCTGCCTCTTCGTCTGATATGAAAGCTAATTCCGGAGTTAAAATCAGATTGTCGCCCGCTTCTACAGTAACATCGTAGAACGTCTCGTTTTCTCCCTTAGTGATGTAATCTCCGGTGGCATTTTTCACTTTAAACTCCGCTGTATTCAGGTCGTTAATTTCCTGATAATCATAATTTCCTTTGTCTTCATTACAAGAAAAGAGAAGCAAGAATGTACCCAGCAGGAGTACACTTTTATTAAATAGATTGAATATTTTTTCCATATTGTCTTTTATTTATCTTATTCACCTTTAAAAGTCAACTTACTCCTGGTGTATGAAGTATGTTCCACCAGACTCCCCATTGAATTGGTTCCGGATATTTATCCTCATTATCTTGCAAATAAAATTTCACTAGTGCTTTCCATCTGTCGAAAATTCTTGTTCCGCCAAATCTACTGTTGAATATTCTTTCAGCCTTTTTGTATATTTCTTTATCAGGCTGTGCATCCAATTCTTCCTGGGTATACTCCAAAGAAGCAAGCGACAGCCCGGTCGCCGCCAGAAATATTTCAAGTTTCTGGGGAGTATACTCTCCCAAATAAGCTTTCATTCCGATTCTTGAAGTTTCATGATAGAATTCTTCCCACATACGTGGCGGAACATTGATTGAAGAAAAATAGAAAATTCTGAATTCCGTACTGTTCTTGATCTCTTTATCACTATTTCCTTTTTGCTTGTTATAATCAGTGAGGAACATATCATTTTCCAGTAGTTTAAGGTAAGCAATCAGTGTATCCCCGTCGTTTCTCAATTTGTCAGAATTCAATAATTGTATCTGAATGCTGCCTTTGCTTGCTCCCGCCGATACAAATGCCTGCTTGATTATAAAATCGACCCCTTCTTTCGCCGTATATTTTTGCCCATTGGCAATGGTGGTGTCCTTAGGCTGCACATTGATAGGACGGTTGATATCGGCAATACCTCCCAATAATGAGATTTCAATATTAATAATAGAGTCTTCTTTAAATTCAACGGCATTCATCTCTTTTAAATTCACGTACATAGAATCTATTTTGCCATTATCTCCATGTTTAAAGTAAACTCTATCCTGTGAGGAATAACTTACCACTTTTTCATGTTCGCATGCAATCAAAAAGGTAGCCAATAAACCTAATACTATATATTTTCTCATAATCATGCATTTAAATGTTAGTTTCTATAGTCGGTATGTCTATGACGTATGCTTTTTCTTTATCCTGAATTTGCAATATTGAATTTACTGTATTCGAATCACGGAATGTATCCTGTTGCTGTCTTTTATTAAAGAAGAATAATTGTCCTTCACCGGCAAATTCGCAGTAATATTCTTTCCGGATAAAATCCATTAAGACACTTTTAATTTCGGGACTATTGGTATCGATTGGGTTGTTTGAATGCCCGAAACGATAGATTTCATTGACTGTTCTGCGTTCCAGATGTTCATTGAACATTGCTATGGCATCATCATAAAGTCCGGCTTCAACTTTGGCTTCGGCGATAATGTAAAACATCTCCGCCAAACGAATAAGGGGCTGATGGTAGGCATTCGATTGAGTCGTAGAGTTTGCCGGTTCCTTAAAACGTCTTTGGATAAAGACCTTGGTTACTCCATCCCCTTCGCCAAATATATTGCTACCCGTTCCTACATCGGTTCCGTTATTCTCCGTCCAGCACTCTCTTCTGAAATCTCCGAGTGCGACATCCGGATTGTCATGACCTGCAGGTTTAGCAAACATAAAGTTATTCAACATCTGTTGGGATACAAAATATCCGCTTAATACTTTGGAACCATAATAGCGGCTATTTCCGTCTGTGTACATATTTAAGTAGTGGATTCCGAATATCACTTCTGAGAAGAATGTATAGTCAGATCCCCGCAAAGCTGTATGCCATTGGAAGGGCTTTCCCTCTCCTACTGCCGTGAGTACTTTTTCGGCAGCCGAAACCGCTTCTTCAGTATTGCCCATATATTGCAGCACTCTAGCTTTAAGCGCCAATACGGCATAGTAGTTCATTCTACGGTTTCTATTCATATAGAAATCATCAATTACCAACTCTTCGGTGACAGCACCGGGATTGGTTAATATAGGGTCTGATTTTTCCAATAAACTTTCTGCCGTCTGGATATCTCGCAGCAGTTTCTTGAAGAATTTCTCTGTACTCTCTTCTCGCAAAGAGTATAATTTGTTTACTATATCTTCCGTTTTGTCGATAAAGTCCAAATCATTATAAGGCAATCGCTCCTCCTGCAATTTTTGGAGTTCATAAGTTGTACCGAAGATTCTGAACAAATCAAAATGAATATATGCGCGAATCGCGTAAGCCTCTCCTAAAAGAATGTTCTTCTTGTCGGGGTCCATCGGAAGATTCATTTCCTCTATTGATTTGAAGTAATTGTTTATCCTGAAAGACAACGTATATCCGCTTTTCCATATAGCGCTAAAAATAGATTCTATATTAGCTTCCGTATATTTGTGATTGCTCAATTCTTCAATCATAGTTGCCGCATTTTCAGAGGTGCTGATTCCTTTGTCGTTATAAACAAATCGATTAGCCATAGCTTCAATAGCGGTTTGGCTTAAATAAGCTCCGTATAAATTGGAAGAAATCATTTCGCGGTAAAAACCATTTAGAACTCTTTCTGTGCCTTCGAGCGTAGTAAACTGGGTCTTTTCCGTTTCATTTCCCAATTGTGTTATATCAAGCCAGTCGTTACAACTTGCGAACAGTATGCTCAACAATAGAATGAAATTATATTTAATTGCTTTCATGTTTCGTTTATATGTTAAAATTAAAATCTGGCACTTATACCTGCCGAAAATGCTCGCTGGAAAGGATAATCCAATCCACGTTCCTGTTTCATGGAGCTTATCACGAATAACTCCTGCATGGAGAAATGTACTCTGAGATCTTTGAGATACCACTTCTTGATCCACTTGTCTTTGGTGAAATCGTAGGAGATTTTAAAGCTTTCTCCCCGGAACTGATCGTCTTTCTGTATGAAACGTGATGAAACCGGTGTGTTAGGAGTGGAACCTGCCACGATATTCTTAAATTGGGCAATGTCTCCGGGTTGTTTCCACCTGTCATACAAGGCACGACGGTCTTGATTATATACCAAAGAAGTCTTTCCTATGTTTTCCACTTTTTGATATAGAGCTCTATTGAAGTTGTGAGCGCCTAATTTATAACGGAAGAACATGGAAACTTCTAATCTTTTATACGTGAAACTTACATTAAACACTCCCTGAATATCCGGATTACTGTCTGCAACAGGCACACGGTCATCCGCATTATAAGTGAATGTAGGTTTACCGTCTTTAGTTAAGAATATTTCATTTCCGGTAGCAGGATCAATACCTAACGAACGTACTGCCCATAAGGTAGTAGGACTTTGTCCATCTTCATATTGGAGTAGTGAATTGATGTTCTGATTGGCGTTTGTCCCTTCTTCTTCGGAAGTTCTTTGATATGCCTGGTTCAGCTCCGCCAATTTATTATCAAAATTTCCGTACTTGGAAGATGTGGTAGAACCGGTTAATCCAACGCGCAGGAAAATTCGTTCCTTTGTATTCCGGATGATGTTATAGTTGATTTTAAACTCCATCCCTTTCGTATCCAGAAAACCTACGTTAACAGGAAGACTTCCCACACCAGTAGACGGGCGTTGAGCTAAACTAACCACCAAAGGATTTGTTTTTGTCCTATATACATCAAATGTAACATTCAAACGATTGTCGATCGTTGTGAAGTTCAAGCCAGCTGAGAATTTCTTGGCAATCTGCCATTTAAGGTCGGGGTTAGCATATTGACTTAAATAAGAAGCCAGGCCGAAAACGTCATTGCCGGAATAGTATTGGTAAACATCTTCATTTACATTGCTTACATTCTGATTACCATTGATTCCGTACGTCGTTCTGAGTTTGAATTCCTGCAACCACTTCCAACTTTCCGCAAAGGCTTCCTTATGTATATTCCATCCCAATCCTACAGACCAGAAATCTTGAAATTTCTTGTTTTTCCCAAAAGAATTAGCACCGTCCAAATTGTAGTTGAAGTCAAAAAGGTAACGATACTTGTAATTATAGTTAAATGCCAACAAAAAAGAAGCCGATCTGCTCTTTTTTATGCTATATCCGGGTTTACCGTTTTCCGGATAACCGGTAGCATAGCTTGGGATACCCATCACTCCTTCGGGAAAACCGGTCACAGAGAAGCTCTTACCGTTCTTATTCATTTCTTCTATGGCTGCTCTTCCTATGAAGGTCAGGTTGTGTGACTCCAAGAACGATTGTCCGTAGCTGATACTAGTATTGGCACGATATCCCCAGTCCGAATTGTACGAACTGCTATAACTTCCTTTTTTCGTATAGTCAGTTTGATCTCTATAATCGCTGTGGCGCGGATCTTTGAATGATTCCGTTTCTACTTTGGTTGTAAAAAGACTTAACGATGCCTGCCATCTCCATTGGTCGTTTATAAACCAGTCGAATGAGGTATTGTTGGTTAAGTTGAAAGAGCCGCTATTGTTATATCCATAAAGCATCGCATTATAATAAGGATTAACAGCAGAAGCTGAATGAGTATCAGTCTGACCGTTCATGATTTTAATTTCGTCCAACATCATTGGAATGGTGCCGTCGTCATTTTGCATTCTAAAATACGGATTCGCATTAGCAAATGACTGGAAAGAGCCCCAGTTGCTGTTGTCCGAATTGGTTATGCCCACGGTCAAGTTGTTGGCAATGTTTACTTTTCCGGTACGATAGCTTACCCGTACGTTTCCACCGAATGATTCACGGTCGGAGCCTTTCATTACTCCTTCTACTTTTCTGTAATTAACACCTATCTGGTATAAAATAGATTTGGAACCACCAGAAATATTTAAGGAGTGGTCATGTGTGAATGCAGTCCGTATAGGTACTTTTAACCAGTAAGTATCTATACCTTGTGCCAAGCGTGCCAAATTGTCATTATAAAGCTTGATATTGCTGCTATTATTCAATAAATCGTTCAAATCTCCATAACGTCCGGCCAATGCTTCGAACTCTAGTTTTTCAGCAGCATTCATCATGTTGTATGCGCTAAGATCGGCTACGGCAAGTTGGAAATTGCCGCTATAATTGACCATCAATTCACCTTCTTTAGGCTTTAAGGTTTCTACTACCACTACACCATTGGCGCCTTTCGCACCGTAAATGGCGGTAGAACCGGCATCTTTCAATAAAGTAATGGATTCTATGCGGTTAATGTCCAAGTCATTAATAGTTTCAAGTGTAGTCTCAAATCCATCCAAGATATACAAAGGCTGATTGGAGTTGGCACTGTAATCGTCGATATCCGTCTTGAAGTCGACGGTAGTACCTCCGCGCATGGTTATGGCAGCCATGGTGTTTGGGTCTGAACCTGCCAGGTTATTATCCATAATTACAAAGGATGGATCTAAAGACTTCAACGCCTGAACTAGGTTTATGCCACCTACAGACTTTAATTCTTCTTGACTGACAGTGGTGTATGAGCCTGTAAACCCCAGTTTATTTCTTGAAATAATACCGGCATTTATCACGACTTCATCTAACGTTGCATTAGGCTCCAAAGTAATTTTATAATATGAAGTTCCTTTTTGGATCTTTATTTCCTTTGCCGTCATACCAACATATGAAATTACTAATATTTCCGAATCGTCAGCAGCAATAGTGAATTTTCCGTCCATGTTGGTAGCCGTACCAATTCCTGTATTCTTCACGTGAATCGTTGCTCCAATAATCACTTCTCCTTTCTCATCCTTGACAAGCCCTTGGATCAGTTGCTTCTGTTTGGATTGTTGCGGAACTGTTTTTTGTTCATCTACACTTTTTTTCAAAACAATCTGACGGTCATTTATTTCATAAGTGATAGCCGTTCCCTTCAGCACCTGCCCAAGGATTTGCTCCACACCTTGCTTCTCTACTTTTACTGATACTTTTTTAGATGTATCAAGTAAATCAGTGCGATACATGAAAATGAATTCACTATGTTTTTCAATATACTGAAAAATCGCTTTAATAGAGGTTTGTTTAAATTCAAAAGTAAACTTTTGATTTTGTGCGTATACGGAATTACTCGAATAACTCCATACTGAAGTCAACAGGAATCCCAGTACAAACATAATTTTCGTTAATCGATTCATTATGATTGCGTTTTTCAACTTTATTTCCATAATTTTGTAAGATTGATATAATACCAGAATTTGGTGTTCCTCACTTAATCCAAGCAATATTTGCGGTATTGCTTGGATTCTTTAATTCGATAAAGCTTTCATGTAATCATACGTATTTCTTTTTTAAGATTAAACATTCGGTTTCATATTTTATTGTACAATTGTCTCCAAAGGTTTTAACATATAGACATTCTCCTGTTTTGAAAATGAGAAGCTCCCTGTAACAGATATTCTTTTCAGTGCTTCATCTATTCCACATTCCAAATCTATTTTACCTGCAATCTTTATATCTGAAATATTATCGGTACAATGAATATCAACTCCGTAATATCGACTCAATTTTGCCAGAACTACATTCAAAGGATCATTATTCAAAGACAATATACCTTTAGTCCAAAGTACATATTCTTCCGCATCTACTGAAGACTTTTCAATCAGGCCATCAGATAAAATTACGGCCTTGTCATCAGGAGAAAGAGATAGTTCTTTGCCCGATTTACTTTTCACATTTACCTTTCCACGTACTAAAACAACTTCCGCATTTTCGAATGTATCACTATAAGCCTTTATATCAAAAGCAGTTCCCAATACTTGTACTTCAAATTGCGCCGTTTTCACTACAAAAGGGGCAGACTCATCCCGTTTTACATCAATAAAAATCTCTCCGTCTACAAAGATTTCACGTTTACTTTTCTCAAAATGCTTAGGATAAATCACTTTGGTACCCGCATTAATATGCAAACTAGAACCGTCAGCTAAAATCAAACGGGTATATTTGCCTTTAGGAACAATAATCTGGTTGTACAAGTTTTCTGTAACATTTTTAGAAACCTTTTCTTCATCTACACTCACAATTCCATCTTGTGAGTAAGTTACTGTAGATCCTTTCTTCACATGAAGAACCTCTTCCTGAGAGACAATTAAACGGATATCTTCTCCTTCTATACTTTCATTTGACATTTGGGCTGCTATTATGGAAATATCCGACTTATCGTTAAAAGAAGACCATTCAAGTCCCAACCATATACACCCAATAAAAGCGGCTGCAAAAGCTATTGTCACAAGTATATATTTCTTTCTCCTTCTTCGTTTTTTCTTTTCAATGCCTTCTTTTATTTTACTCCATATCTCAGCCATTTCCTTTTGAGAAGGAGTTTCGTTCTGCATTTTAAAATAATCTATAAGATTGCGTACAATATTTCTGATATCCATTCTACTATATTTCATTTTTATCCTCTTTTATTGTATAATTAGAATGGAATTAAAGGAAAAACCTACTCACTATTCGAACATTTTTTTTGAGTAAAAAGTAATAAGAAGTACTGTTTCTTTTATATTTATCTAATAATCAAGTCAATATAGCCACTGCTATTTATATAGATAATACCATTTTCATAAGAAATAATTGCCATATACCTAAAAAACACTCATCTTGAACCATTAAACTACGTAATTTTGTCAAGGCCCGACTAGATAAGTTCATAGATGATTGTATATTCATATTCATGACATCTGCAATCTCCCTATACGAAAGATCTTCCACATAACGTAAATAAAGAACTGTTCTTTGATTTGGAGATAACTGTGAAATAGCCTCCAATAGACGGCGAGCCAACCATACATCACGATCATTTTTAGGAAATAACTGTTCAAACAGGTCTTCATTGACCGGAATATGGAAAACTGAATTATCCAATGAATCCACCTCTTTATCAGATATTAATTTATAGGTAAGATTATTCCTTAAGGCTCTTAACAGATAAGAACGAACAGTTACACTAGCAACATTGATATGAGTATTCTGATATAAATTTATAAAAAGATCTTGAATACAATCTTTTACCAATTCTCTGTCTGTACTGCACCTTAAACCATAATTCAACAGAAGAGGATAATATTTTTGGTAAAGTATCTCCAAAGCCTTTTGATCACCTTTTATTAAAAGGTTCCACAGAATTTTATCATCCATTTTATTAGAGGCGGTCATGCTTTTTTTGTTTTAATTGTAATGCATTGCAAATATATTCTAATATTCAAAAACAAAAAACTTTTTTATTATAATAAATCATTTCAGTACTGTAGAAAGAAAAAACAAGAGAAACCATATTTCTCTTGTTTCTCTAATTCCTGTTTACATGTTTGACAGTCGCTAACCACCTTGAATCAAATGAGCATAAAAGTTGAGGGAGTAAAAAGAGGAGCTTAGAAAAAGAAAAGTTCCTGAATTATTAAAATTCAAGAACTTACAAAACTTATCATTTTGTTTTTGTGGAGCTGGAGGGAATCGAACCCTCGTCCAAACGAGGAAATCATAAGCTTTCTACATGCTTATCTTTGCCTAATTTTTCGTGCAGGAACAGAACCAAAGCCATCAACTCCTGCCTTATCCTCTTTAGTTTCATTAGAAGTGCGAGGCCACTTCCAACTATCCCCGATATTACTGCACCACTGAACCGGAATGCTTCGGAGCAACAGCTTCCGAGTGATGTCTCGTCCTGGCACCTAGTGCCTGGATTAAGCTAATCTACTGTGATTCGATTAAGCAGCAAGAGCGTAATTAGTTTCGCCAGATAAAATTTTGATAACTGAGATTTGAGTGGAAATTACCGACCCACTGCATGCTTACCCACCATTTCTACCCGCTGTCAAATCCAGTCAACCCCATGACTTCGTAACGGTCTAAAAATGAAAAGATTACAAGAACATTTAAAAGTCCGGGGGACGAATAAGGGACAAATGGTACATTTTATTCCCTATATTCTTGCTTTCTTTGATGCAAAGATAGAAATTATTCCGCATTTCTATCGTTTATTCTGTGCTTTATTTTCTATTGCACTCTTAAATGCAAACTCAATACCCTTGCTTAAGCATTTATTAGCTATTATGCGTGGTGATGTATTATACTTATTCGCCAAAGCCTTTAATAATCCGTATTCATTTTGGGTTACGCTGGTTGATACTTCGCGGTAACCTTCATTTCCTTCTAATTCAATGTCTCCTGAATCGGCTAACCCACTATTAATATACCCTCTAACAAGTTCATAAACAGAGGTTTTTTGACGCTTTGCAACCTTCTCTAATATTTCGGAAATTTCCAAATCTACCCTTGTTTCTATTTTCTTACCATTACTAGCCATCATCTTCTTTTTTTTGCCAAAGTTACTAATAAAATTCATTACCGAACGAATAACCGAACCTTTCCCGCTTCCTCTCTTCCACCCGGCGCGCTTCCGGTTCTTTCCTCGCAGAACCTTCTAAACGCTTCGACATTCCCAGACGATAGAATAAACTCGGTAGCAAGTTCTTTCGCTGTCATTTCCTCGGTCACCCGCCTATATAAACGCCTCATCTCTACATCTTGATTAACCACCCGGTAAAATAAACCTTGTGCTTCTATAGCGTTATTATATCCCTGCAATATTAGATTGTGTATTTCGTCGTATGGATTATCAAACCCCGCCAACATAATAGGGGTGATGTCGCACGCCGCACTCATGCACTCTTTTTGGTGTGCTTTTCGGTTCTTCGTGAAACGTTCTAACCGTTCCTGCTGTAATTCGGTTACACTTTCTTTAGTGCAACCCATATAGCCGCCGTTTGCTTCTCCTAGATGAATTGTACCTCTATCAAGTTGCATACCTTTCACCGGGCGACCGTCCGCGCCCAAAATTACTACTTCTTCCATGATTTTATATTTTGTTAGATGTGAATAAATCGAGTTTGTAAGATGAGGCTACACACAACGCAAGCCCCGTTATATTCGGCGCGGCTGTCTCCGCTTCCGTAGCAAATAGCAGGATAATGCCCGCTGTTAGTCCGAGTACATAAATCGCTTTCATAGTGAATAACTTAACAATTCGGTTTGTATACTAAGTAACTTCATTATGTTTGGAGTAAGCAGACCGGAACGAATTACACCGTTATCTTCCCGTAGACACCCGAATAGGTTCTTAATAATTCCTGCATTTGCTAAATTCGCCTCGCAACTAACAGTTATTCGCCACATGCCCGAATCCTGTTTAATACTGATTTCTAGTTCTTTCATTTGAATATGTATTTAGTTCGTTAGTAATCAATCACCGCAATAATTTCCCCAACCGCTGAAAGATGAATAATGATCGCCCCGACCGTAGCCGTATGCCAGACATTCAGCCTCAACCTTTGCGGCACGTTCTTCACGTTCGCGCTTTGCGGATTCTACTTCCATTGCGAGGCGTTCGGCTTTCTCTGCTTCGATACGAGCAACGCGGGCGGCGTATTCCTGTGCTTCTTGTTTCTTCGCTTCGTGATAGGCGATTGTTTCGGCTCTACGGTCTGCTACTTCTTTGTTGAACTTAGCAACCTTCCAAGCTTTTTTTAATGCTTCCGAGAAGGTCGGGTACTTTTCAGGTCTAAACTTTCTCATTGTGTGGGCTGATTTCATTATTTCGCTTAAATTGTATCGTTTCATAACTTATATCTTTGATTTGTTCATGCAAATATATAGTTATAACTTTGATTATACAATAATCAAACAAAGCAATGACTTCTTTTTAATATTATTTAATCAAAGTGATAGCTTTGATTTTAATATTAACTCTATCTTTGCAAAATAATCAATAATTAAAGCTATGGGTTTAAATATAAAAAAAGCAATCAAAGAATATGGTTTAGAAGTTCGCGAAGTGGCAAAGCGAATGGAGATAACACCAACTGGACTAAGTCAACATATTAACGGTAATCCGTCCGTCGAAGTGTTGGAACGTATTGCAAATGCAATAGGATGCGACATCTCGGAACTATTCGACCAACCAAAGAACAACACAACCGGAATTGCGTGCCCGCATTGCGGAAAGAATATCAATATCAAGGTAGAATAAGATGGAACAACTCGAAGTAATACAAAGTAAGATATACGACATACGCGGCTGTAAAGTGATGTTAGATTTTGATTTGGCGGAAATGTACGGAACGGAAACGAAGTATTTAAAGCGGTCGGTAAAGAATAACCTTAAACGGTTTCCTAGTGACTTCATGTTTGAACTAACAAAGGATGAATGGGATTCTTTAAGGTGCAATTTTAGCACCTTAAACGGTGGACGCGGTCAGCATCCTAAATATATGCCTTATGCTTTCACAGAACTAGGCGTTTCAATGCTTAGTAGTGTGCTCAACTCTGATTTAGCGATTGAGGTTAATATAAATATTATGCGTGCTTTCGTTGCGGTTCGCCAGTTACTGTTAAACCCGCCGACCGATCCAGTACGTGAACTCCAAAGCGAAGTCAAGGAACTAAAGGAGTACATCGAAGAAGTGTTTGCAGACTACAACGACATTAACGATGACACCCGGATGCAGTTAGAGTTAATCAATCAGACGTTAGCCGAATTACAGGCGCAAAAGGCTTTAGCAGATAAGCCGCGTAATCCTATCGGCTTCGTCACTCCAAAGAAGAAATAATAAATAGGCTGTCCGATTGGCTGTCTCATTGGCTGTCCGATTGGCTGTAAATTTTACAGTAGTAGACGCGGTAGTCAGTAGCAAAGTACGAAAAAATCGTAGTAGGCTACTTTGGTGTAGGCTACCCGGTTGCCCGTTGGTTAGTTGTTGGTTGCTTCGTTGGTTGCATCGCGATTATAAAGCCTCATAACGAATGAATATTCAATCAGTTGCACCGATATTGCATTGGTTCATTTGTTGGTTGATTTGCGTTCCGTTTGCGTGTCCGTTGCCGTTTCCTCACTATTTCCTCAATACTTGCAAGGTTTGTGCTATGTGATTGAATACTATTTGCTTAAACTGTTTCCTTACTGTTTCCTTTTGCGTACTCGTTTGCGTATCTATTTGCGTGTCGCCTGTCCCTTACCCTGTCCCTCAACCTGTCCCGAAAACTTCCAATCTAAGCCGGAAATATATTGAACTATAATAAGTTGAGACGGTTTCAACCTGTCCCGTTTGCTGTCCCTTGACCTGTCCCGGATCGCTCCGTATTCAAACAGGAAGCGCCAGAGAATAGCAAACCGTTTCGAACTGATACACTTTTCTTCGTCTCGCTTGCTTGGTTCAGTTCGCTTTATGTTGCTACGCAAATACAAGCCCGTAGCGGAATAATCTTTCTTTGCGCGATAACTTGATAAGGCGGCGAGGCGTTCGGCTGTCTTGCGTCTCCGTATTCAACGGTAAACAATACTAGACGGGTGCGGACGCTTCGAGACATGGCAAAAGGGGGGCACGATTTTTATTTTTTGACGCGATTCTGTTAAACCCACTTCACCCCATCTTTTTACACGCGGGATATTTTTTTCGGGTGGGGGTGCTCGTTGGGGGTAGTAAAAGTTGTCATTACTCATCTTTAGTTCAGTAGTTTAGATGTCGTTCCTTGATATAAATTAATAATGAAAAAAGCTCCTTTTTCCGTCCAATACATGTGCTTTACTGTTTTGGTTTCACCTGTATCCGAGTCGGTGCGGGTGAATGTCTTATAGCCTTCTAATCCTTTTCCCCGAATATCAGAATAGAGAAAATATAAATCACCCTGTTTGTATTGTATTCCAGACTCACACAGGAAACTGTTTAATTTTCGGGCACTTATCCCTAGTTCGGCGGCTATTGCATTAGTCGCTATCAACTTAGACGAACGTAACACCGTATCGAAATACTCCGCTTTTGGCTGCATCGCTTCGATATTGAGAGAAAGCGCCGTGTTTCGTTCCCTCTCTGATTTCAAAGCGGTTAACAGGTCTATAAGTCTATCGGGATTTTGTAGCATTTGCGCCAGTGTCTCGCCTGTCATATACGCACCGTATTTGCGAATACTTGGCAGCACTTCACTTGTTACCCATTTACGAAACGGTTTCACTTGTGGCGCATCGGAATAGAGCAATACATCATAAAAGCCGCTTTCAGTAACGAAATTTGCAAGTGAATTGCCTACTATTACGCCCTCATTCTGTTTTAGAGCGTGTAAATCAATCAGTTGTACATCTTCCCTGTCTAATCTTCCTTTTACAGATGATGGGTTTGTTAGCTCTATCGCTTTACACACGTCAGCCAGACAAAACAAAGGTTCTCCGCTTTCGCTTGTTGCGGTTCTCACTTCTCCGAATCTCTCGTTTTTGAAAATAGTAATCTTACTCATAATTAATTTGATTTTAAATTGTGTTTACTGCTGTTTAAAGAAGCGTTATTCATGGAGCGTTTCGGCTTCACATACTCGAAATGTCGTTCAGAGTTTGACAAATCACTGAACATCATTTCGATTTCTTCCGGTACGGGTTCAATCTCCGTATCATTGTCTGGGTCGGCAACACGAAGAAAGCAGGATAAAATATACTGCATAATTTCGTAATTGCTTTTAAACTTGAACTTTTTGCGGATTTCATCGAGTCGTTCCCATTGCTTCGGGTCGATACGTACCGGAACTTTCTTTGTTTCTCCCATTGCTTTGCGCCGTTCGGCTTTCTTTATTGCATCCATAGTTTTAACGTGTTTTATTGAGTGAATATATCGTTTTGGTTAATCTTTGGTTGTCTCATCCTGTGTTGAGTTCAGCCGGATCGGGCGGCTTTCCTCTACATTTTCCGGTGTTTGAATTGGTGTTGTACTTTTTCGCATTGAATAACGGCGGGTTATTGGCGTTTGGCGGTGGTTCGTTTTCCGGTGATGAAAATGCAACCGAAACGCCCTTTATCTTAATTCCGTTTTGGTTGCACTTTTCACTATTTGACGAGGCATACAAAAACGCCGTTTCGGTTACACTTTTGACATTTCGTTCCTGTTGGATATTGTCGCTTTCATTTACTTTATCATCGGAAATTTCCTTTGCAAAAACGCCGTTTCGGTTGCATTTATCGTTATCCATGTCTCGCAGACACTTACATTCTATTGAAATGAGATTCTTTAAATTCTCTTTTATCTGTGTAGCTCCGATCCGTTCGGCTAATGCGATAAACTTCTTTTTCATCCTGCATCGTTTAACCTTGTCAAGCGCTTGCCAATCATCACCAAGAAATAACGCAAATAAATCTCGTTCTTTCTTGCTTAATCCTTCCAACGGGATAGCCTCAACAATTACAATATCTTCCAACGTATCGAGTAAAAGAGCCTCGAACCTTTCCCAAACATCGACACTAAGCAAGTCTCCCAGCATTGGCGTATAAATGTGCTTTTTCTTTAAATATGTATTTGTTGCGCTTATCTCGATACGTAGAATACTACCAAAGCCCGGCACGCCGCACTGTTTTCCCTTATCGTATATTTTTAGCTTATACGAATCGGCTGCGTAGATAAGCCCTATCTTTCCTATCGGAGTAAATGTATAGCCCTTGTACATCCTTATCGCTTTCAATATTCGTTGCGGATCATAGGGAAGTTTTAAATTTACGCCAAATTCGACGCTATAAAGCCGCGTAATATCCGAATTAATCCCGTAAAGCTCTTGCAATTCAGTAAATACCCGGCACAAGTCAGACAGCCGGAAAGAATCGGCATTATGCACCCCGCCGTTAGCGTACTTATGTAGGCTTCCGTGCAAGGTACATACTTTGCGAATTTCTCCCGTACTAGTATCCACCCTGTCGATGAATCCAAATATCAAGCTAGAAACTTTGGCGTAAACCGTTTGCGGGTCTATGTTTACGCCTAAAATTTCGGCTAGTTGGTACACATCAAGGGGGAGACTACTTGTTTTAAAGCCGTCAATCATTGAATAAAAGAATATAATTAGAATATACTTAACTGTGAATTATTTTTCAGTCTCAAAAATTCTACAATCGCGCCCGTGTAAGGTGATTTGTCTTTCTTTACAACTTCTATAAATCCTTCATTAACTAGATTGTAGACGATTCGGCAAACGTTACTAATCGGTTTGTTTATGGCGCCCACAATATCCAGGCGGCAAAATGATTTATTCGGGTTGTTGGTAAATAGCGCGCGCGTGGCGGCGACTTCGTTAGTGCATAGATTTGCCACGTTGTCCCCCTTTCTGTGTTTTGCCTGTCACTATGTAGTTGATAGCTTCCGTTTCGATTTCGTCGGTAGTCGCGACCCGATTTTGCTTCATCCAGTTTTCAATCTCGGAACGGTCGAAATAGATTATCTTATTAGGTTTGTAAAATGGGATTTGATGCGAGCAAGTGAGTTTATACAGGTGTGATTTGCTTAAACCTGTCAGTAGCATAACGTCATCTAGGCATAATACATTCTTTGCTGATAATAACGTTAGTTTTTCAATTCTGTCTAATTGAACTTTAATATCTGTTTCCATGCTTTTTCGTGTTTAATCGGTTGGTGTTGTGTTTCAATAAAGAAATTAATTAGGTGTAATAAAGATTCTACATATACCGATAAACGCCGCTAGCTCGTCTTTGCGGAATAATAGATTTTTCCCTATTTTATAACATGGAATCTCGCCACGTCTTACCCACTGGTAAATAGTGTGCTTTGATTTGTGAAGAATACGGGCGGCTTCGTCTACGCCAACTAATGTGCGCTCACATACGTTGCTTTCTGACAAATTGTCTACTGTGGTTTTAAATTCATTCATAACGGTATATTTTAAATTAATAATATACCGTTATGTTTGTAAGTAGTTGTTTTGGTAGCTCCCTACCCGACAACTATTATCAACATTCTAAACAACCGTCTTAATACTAAATCATATTTCATTTATAAACAATAGATTACTATAATCCACAAATCAACAAATTAACATTAATAAATATTTCAGCCCGGCATTTAATCAAATATACCGTTTTGTTTATTCACAGCCTCTTTTTGCTTTTGGTCGATAATTTTAGCGTAAATCTGTGTAGTTGCAATCTTAGTATGTCCCATCATCTTAGAAACCGTTTCTATCGGTGTCCCCAATGATAAGTTTAAAGTAGCCGCCGTATGCCTAGAGCAATGAAATGTAATACGTTTATTTATTCCTGCTGATTTAACCCATCTAGCTAACTGTTTATTGGCACTATCATTTTTAGGCAAGGGGAATATTATTTCGTTATCTTTTGCCTCGCCTCGTTCTGGTAGCCATTTCAAAGCCTCGCTACTAATATATGCGTTTTCGCCTCGCTTTACTTTTTTCATTTTAAACCTCAATATTACACTACCATCGTTATCTTTAGCCAATTCGCCCCAAGTGACAGCCGCAATATCGCTATATCTTAAACCTACTAAACAGCAAAAAAGAAAAGCACGTTTCAATATATCATTTTTACAAGGAGTAACAATTAACTTCTTGATTTCTTCCACGGTTAAAAATTCGCGCGTTCCTTCCTCGTCTTTTGGCTTATCGTCATTCTCTAGTTTGTCCATAGGGTTTAAGGCTATAACATCAGCTTTAGCCGCTTTCCGTAGAACATATTTAAATTTCATAAATAAATTGTGTTGTGTATTCTGTCCCAATGTTATTGTTTTATCCCTACACGTTCCCGTCCTTTGATAATTAATATTCTTGGCTGTTTTCAGATAGAATATAAAGCCTTTAATATAATCTTTATCTACTTGCTTTAATTGGGTATTATCACCGGAATACAAAGAAATATGTTTTGCTAAAGCCTGCAATGTATAATAATAGCCATGTTTATTGCCGCTTCTTTTTAATGCTTCATCAGCTTGATATAAAATGTAAGTGATAAGATTAACCTTTGACTTTTTAGATATAGTAAATCCCGCCTCATTCTTTTGTAATTCTACATTTTTTTCATTTACAACAGTCTTAGCAATACTATATGTTTTCTCGTTTTCGTTCTTTATCTCAATACTCGTTTCCAAGTTTAGGCAAGTACCTAAATACTGTTTAGTGCGCTTCCCATCTCTACATACATCAAGAAATAAAGAAACATTTCCAGAAGCAAGTTTTTTGCCCCGTAAATAAACAAGATTTTTTGCTTTAGAAGCCTGTTTCTCTCCTATTTGAGATTTCAGCCCATAACCTTCTAATAATTCATCGGTGGAACTGAATAGTATTGTTTTTTTTCTTGGCATAGCTTTTAACTATTAGATTGGCAGCAAAGATATAAAAGATTTCCTTACCGGGGGACAAACGGGGGACAAAAGGTACATAAATAACAGCCAAAAAAAGGAAAATATCAATGAATATCAGTACATATAAAAACAAAAGGAAACACCCTATTTATCGGCATTTCCTTTCTTTTTATTATCTTTTATTTTCTCTTAAAAAATCGGTTAGGTGGTCAAATCCAGTCAACCCCATGACTTAGCAACAAGCTGAAAATCAAAAGAAAACGATTATAAATCCCTATTCATTGAATAAAGAAGTAACAAATGGTACATTATATTCCATCGGTCATCCCGCATTCTTCGGTGCAAAGATAGAAAATCTTTTGTTATCGTTCATCATTCCTTTGCAATTATTATAACTCCATCGAAACTTTATCCGTACCTTTGTGGAAATATCACAATCATTTAAATTGATAGATAATGGAAGAATCATTCGACTACTCTCAAGTACCTTTCACTTTCGGCATGTGCGCCGCCGAAAACTGCTCTCACGCCTCAACTTGCTTGCGACACATAGCACTGAAATACGCACCGACAAAGAAAGTATTCTTACCGATTATGAACCCTAACCGACTAAAGTCTATGAAAAAAGACAAGTGCGATTATTACTGTTCGAATGAGAAAGTTCGTTTTGCGAAAGGTTTTATGTGTACAGTAAATGCCCTGACCGTACGTGTGGCGGATACTTTCCGGTATCGGATGATTAGTTATTTTGGACGAAAGAATTACTACCTGAAACGAAAAGGAGAGTTGAACCTGACTCCTGCCGAGCAACAGGAAGTCATAGCTATCGCCAAGTCTCTCGGCGTTATCCAAAAGGAATATTTCGACAGCTATATAGAAGAGTACAACTGGGATTAAAGGATGCGTCCGTTTCCTCGTAGAGAAACGCCAGTTTCCATAGTAGGAAACGCGCGTGTCCTAGTAAGGAAACGACAGTATCTACGGCGGGAAACGCCAGTTTCCTACTTAGGAAATTACAGGAAACTCTAAGCATCTAATAAACAACCATATAGATTACTTATAAAAGACTACCATGAAAAGATATCTATTCAAAACTTTCACCGCTATCTGTGTATTTGGAATAATTGCCGGTAGCTGTGCATCTAAAAAGAAGACTCAAATGGAAACAACCGAAAAAGGAGAAAAAGAACTGACCATGCTCGTAGGAACCTATACATCGGGAACCAGTAAAGGAATATATAGCTTCCGTTTCGACGAGGAGAATGGGACAACGACTCCACTTAGCGAAGTCGAAGTAGAGAATCCGTCTTATCTTACCTCTTCTGCGGATGGGAAATTTATCTATGCAGTCAGTGAGTTCAACGACGAACGGGCGGCAGCAAACGCATTGGCCTTCGACAAAGAAAAAGGAACTTTCCAGTTTCTGAATGCCCAAAAAACAGGTGGGGAAGATCCTTGTTATATCATCACCAATGGCAACTATGTGGTAACTGCTAATTACAGCGGTGGAAGTATCACCTTTTTCCCGATTGCCAAAGACGGCTCCCTTCTCCCCGCTTCGGATATTCTGACGTTTTCAGGTTCGGGGCCGGTCAAGGAACGACAGGAAAAGCCACATTTGCATTGCGTCCGTATCACTCCTGACGGAAAATATCTGCTTGCCGATAATTTAGGAACCGATAAGATACATAAAATGACTATCAATCCGAATGCAAATGCGGAGAATAAAGCACCATTCCTTGCCGAAGGTTATCATGCCGCTTACAGTGTAGAAGCAGGGTCGGGACCTCGCCATTTGACATTCTCTCCTAGTGGAGAGTATGCTTACCTGATTAATGAGCTTTCGGGCACGGTAATCGCTTTCGAATATAAAGATGAGAATTTAAGGGAGATTCAAACCATAGTTGCCGATACAGTCGGAGCGAAAGGTAGTGGGGATATTCATATCAGCCCGGACGGAAAGTTCTTGTATGCCAGTAATCGTTTGAAAGCAGATGGCGTCGCCATTTTCCACATTGACTCGCGTAACGGAATGTTGACTAAGGCAGGTTATCAATTGACGGGAATCCATCCGAGGAATTTTATCATTACTCCTAATGGAAAGTATCTGTTGGTGGCTTGCCGGGATAGTAATGTGATTCAAGTGTATGAAAGGAATATTGATACGGGATTATTGACTGATATACATAAAGATATAAAGGTGGATAAACCTGTGTGCATAAAGTTTGTGCCGTAAAAAGAGGAGAATACCAAAACCTTTAATAAATTAGAATCCCCCATGCCGCAAATTGAACTGCATCCCAAAAGTTGAATATAAAACTTTAGAAGTGCAGTTCAGATAGTTGTAGCATGGGGGATTTCGTTGAAAGGTGAGTTTTGACACCTTCTTCTTTTATACTATAAATCCCTATAGATAGAAGTAGCTTTTGTCTCTACCGTTTCGCTTTCCTGCTTCAGTACCAAACTCTTAATATCATTTTCGCTAAGAATTGTTTTGGGAGCAAAATTACCGGAGTTCATATACGAAACCAAACTATAAAGCATCTGTTGTATTTCGGGCTTATTATCTTCTTCTGAGAGAATATCCATAGCACTCATTATCAGTTTACCTTTTCCACACCTGGTTTCAAATATGGATACCAATTTTCTATTGTTTGTGAAATTATCAACAGACTCAACAATCGGTTCAACCGGCGGTATTGAATCTACGACTAGTACTTTCGACCTTTTTACTAAATTCCACCATTGCCAGTTACTATGCATTTCCGTTGGGAAATGCTGTAAAGCAGCGTGTTGAGGATTACACAGAAGTCCCATCGTTCCGGCCTGTCGGGGGAAATGGACAGGGCTCCAAAAAACCGGAAGAAATTTGCCTTCCAATCCTTTCAGTAAATTCATTTTGGGAGAAAGCAATACTTTCTTTCCCGCGTTCAGCGCAGCTAATGCCTCTTCTACATTCTGAGTCAACAAGACATCCCCGACATTCAATGATTTGATAGCAGGATATACCCAAATAGCCCATGTATTTTTCCATTGGGTTCCTTCGATAGATACCGTGAAATATAATTTTGAAGCCTTTTCCACCCGTCGGAGTCCGGCACTAATTTCTCCACAGGACGTTACCATTCCTTTGGATATGCTTTCAACATTCAGTTTACCACTGGAAATAGGTGTTCCTGTTTCAGTGGACAATTGCCATGCTATCTGTTTGTTATTGATAGCAGCATTAGAATAGTTGGCTATCTCAATGGATGCGGAAAATGTCTCATCTCCCGAGTAAGTAGCTTTGGCAAAACGCGCCAACGGAACAACCGGTGCACAGAATTGCCTGAAATCAGAGGCTTCAATCAGTCCTTTGGAATCCCAGAAAGCATCTAAAAGACCGACTAATGCAGTGCCCTGCCCCGGAAAATCATGCAAATCCAATAACTGGAACCCACTAAACTGTTTCGTCTTCATTGCCCTTTCTATCTCTTCCTTATACAATAAAACCGCCAGTTTTCCCGACGCTTTCAGAAATTCGTCAGCTCTCGGATACAATCCTTTGTTCTGCAAATCTTGCTTTACCGCTTTAAAATTCAAGGGGTCCAATACTCCTGTGTATTTATCAATTTCTTTCAGATTCGGGAATACTGCATATTGCCCAATCTCATGAGAAATAAGAGGAATATCCATGCCCTGCATTGCTTCACTGTAATCCTTATAAAAGCTAGGCGGTTCCTGATCAAAGATACCTTGTCCTCTCACCCAACCTTTATCTGTCCATTGAGTGACAAAGAAATCATCTTCCGGCTCGGGTTTCGCTCCATGCCCTTTCTCAAAAGTAAAGGTCGTAGTGGCATACAAGCGTCTGTTATCCTGCGCTTTCATGTATTTAACCATAGAATTCAGCAACTCAAAATCATATTGAAGTTCATTACCGACACTCATCATACAAAATGAAGGGTGGTTTCCATAGTCTTCAATCATACGGTCGAATTCATTATAGAGGAATTTAGTCATAGACTTATCCTTCCCTATAGTATAAGACCAGTTGGGCAATTCTACCTGCAAATAGAATCCTAACTTATCAGCAACATTGAAAGCTGCTTCCGGGGGACACCAGGAATGAAATCTTAAATGATTCAATCCCCATTCTTTGGCTGTAGAAAACACTTTCATCCAACCGTCTTCTGTCATCGGCGGAGTCCCTGTCAAGGGAAAGATGCAGCATTCCAATGTTCCACGCAGGAAAATCCTATTTCCGTTTACGGTTATAATGCCTTGACTATTGTCTATCTCACGCATTCCAAAAGAGACTTCTTTCCGTTCAGTTTTCTTCTTATCAAACTGGCAGGTAACAGACAGTCTATATAATTCCGGAGTAAATTCATCCCATTTCTTTATATCCGTACCTAACAGATAATCATACTCCAGTTTTTGTACGCCTTCCTTCAGTGTAGCCTGAACTTCCTTTCTTTCAAACTTTTGTTGTCCGTCAAGTTGCTCAACTTGCAGACAGAGCTTTACTTTTCGCGACTTATCTCCGTTATTCTCTAAAGCGACAATGACCTTTATCTTTCCATTTTTGACGTCAGGATAGACATTTACGTTTTGGATACTAACTTTTTGCTTTACCTGCAAACTCATTTTACCCAATACGCCATTCCATATAATTTGAGTATCGTTTGTATAGGCATGCGCCAGGTCATTCGCAGAAATATCGTATCGTTTCCTATTGTCAATACGCAAAGTTATCGTATGTTTGCCTGCTGACAAACCTTTCTGTATCAAGAAGCGATGAGGAGTAATCAGACTTTCCTGAGCGTCCGCGATTTCTTCTCCATCAATCCACAACCGGCTCTGCCAAAGCACTCTCTCTAAAGAAAGTTCCAATGGCTGTCCTGCCATATGTTTAGGTATGCTAATTTCACGATTGTACCATGCTGCACCTACATAGGAGTTTTTACGGGTCAAACGAAGTAGTTGCGGTTTTTCCAGCTTGGGAACAAGTTGATTAGGAACGCCTTTTCGTGCTTGGTCTGTCGTACCGGGCAGACTTATAGCATCAGAAAAGGACTTCATGTACCATTGTTCCTTTTCTCCGACATCCATACTATCCAGGGCTAATCCCCAGGTTCCGCTCAAATCCAATCGGTTTTGAGCAGTAGAAATACTTGAAATTCCTATCAATACTATCAATAAAAAAGATTTCATAAGCTTCTAATCTCTCTATTTGTTTAATAAACTACGTAATACTTGAATACTACTAGATGGGCATATGACGCTGATTACCCAATATGCCCATCTATATTCTATCCGTTATTGAAATAACAATTCTATCTTCTCTACAACAATACCTTTATTCTTCTGATTACCGGCATTATACAATTCATCCCGAAGTGAAACCTGAATAAACTCCGCAATCGTCCAATCCAAAGGAGAAGTATTCGTTTGCATGGAAGCAGGATACCAATACGAATTTACTCCCGGCCAATCTTGAGGTAACATAGCAGCTTTCATCGGGACAAGGGAAGAAACAGGTATCAATATATCCGACGTTTCCCTGTCCAATTGGAATACAGCACCATATCCCCTGCCATCCTTATCCACAATATTACAAATAGCTTTATCAGTACCGTTCAATCCATAAGCACGAATCTTGATAAATGAAGGAGAAACTTTACCCATATCACGACAGGGCATCCTATCACCGATAAAATGAGAGAAGGTCGCATCACAAGGAGTCACGTAGTTGTCTTTCTTCTCTAAATCCACGACTGAAAGTTGATATGCGGGAATCAATTCTTCACCCGAAGAAACCGGTTTGAACGTCGTTTCCGGGCTTAGATAAGTACGCGAGTATCGTATGTGCTTCCAGTTATCCCGTTCTCCCAAGAGTAATAAAGGAGTAGTTGCAGACGTCAGACGAAACGCATAAGTATCCTGTTCGTAATAATCCCATCTATCCGGTAAGCAATGTGTTCCAGCCGGGAAAAGCAGCATATCATCGCCGGTTTCTATTGCATAATGGTACTGGTAACTGCCCTTTTCCAACCAACTCAAATCGACTTGTGCCTCATAATAAAATCCGTCTTTCGCTATCATCGGGATACGTTTACATCCCCAAGGTTTCAACATCAGATAAAGCGATACTTCTTTAGGACGTTCCGGAGCAAACACTTCGCATTTGAATGTCACTTGTTTTTCTGCTATAAATTCAGATACAGTCCGGTTGGCCACTTTCCATTCTTTCATCGGGCTTTGATACAAATCTTTGGCCGGAAGTTCTTCCTCACTTATTAATTTTCCTGCTGACAGTTTATACTTTCCGGGTAAAACAGTTATCACTGTATCCAGACCTGGCAACTGTATTTTCATAGTACGGCTATTGCAACTAGCCTTTCTCACAATCCGATGCGGATTAACCATTTTAAAAGGGTCATCCAACTCCATAATGTCGGGATACACCTCCAACTGCCAAGTGTCATCAGACTGTTTATCCAAGAAATAAATACCAGTACCGGAATAACTCACCACAGGAGAAGAGCCGACCCCGGCGATATGACTTAACGCTTGTAAGTTCTTCGGCCGGGTAGATGTAGTATTAGAATAATAAAACATATCGTCCGCATTCAATTCACTCAACTGTTCGTCATAACTCACCCGGAAATCACCAAAGATATTATTCTCAGGATAATACCCGAAATGCTTGCCGCGAGGGATACGGCGGATTACTTCTGCCGCAATCATTCCACTGACCGCTTTCGAGGGAGTGTATACCATATTGAAATATTGGGTCTGCCATCCTAAATTCGTCGGAGCCGTACGCAACATATCATACGAAAACATCGCGGCAAACTGAATACCTCCCCTGCGGAATTCACGCGCCATGGCCGGATACATATATCCTGAAGAAATATCAGTAGAATCAAATTCATAGACAATCTTTGCCTTACCCTTCAACTCCGGATTCAACATCTGCTCATAACGGTCGACAAACAACAATCCATTGCCTTGAAGGCTATATCCATTATTCAATGCTCCGGGGTACCAGGCATGTGTAGAACCTTGCACTTTCGACTTCCGTATGGCAGGAGCTACTCCAAAATTCTGACTTACATTATAAAAGGTGAGTTTTTTGCATCCTGTACTTCTCACAGCCTTATACAAACGGTCGATATAACTCACCATTCCGGGAATATCCTCCGGGAACTGACTCGGCTCGTTTATAAACTCTACAAATAGAATATTCGGCTCGTCTTTCAGGCAACGTCCCGTGTAAGGATTCCGATGCCGGAGTATCTGTTTCAAATAGTTCTCCTGCGCCCTGATAGCCTTCTCATCATGAGTAAGCGTATTTTTCGGATAATACTTGGCAAGCCCTGTATTGGTAGTATCGGTCATTTCAGGCCATTGTGAATTATAAGTAACAATGGGACTTAACAACATATAAATATCCCGCTTGGCAGCCTCCGCAATCAGACAATCCAATAAGTCCAAGTGTTCATTTTCCAACAGATTTCCTTCACTGTCGGTATTCTGAAAATCTCCCCAAAAGCATAGGCGCAGACCATCCCAGTTCATACGTTTGAAGTGCTCCATATCTTCTACAATCATTTGCTTCCGCTCGCCACCCATATAAGCTGCCGCACGGAAATCACAGGCGGAAGGAAGACAATAGTTGGCTCCGAATAAAGATACTTCCTGTTTAGTCTTTTTCCAGCGAATAGTTCCCGCTGCATCCGAGTATACCAGTTCCTGCGCTTGCAGAACTGCTGCAAG
Source organism: Bacteroides sp. GM023 (assembly GCF_014750685.1). GTDB lineage: Bacteria > Bacteroidota > Bacteroidia > Bacteroidales > Bacteroidaceae > Bacteroides. The sequence goes on along the minus strand of NZ_JAAXGE010000009.1, from coordinate 381,775 downwards.
CACAAGAAATAAATTAATTATTAGGATTCGACACATCATTCTCAGAATTTGAGTGTTGTTACATATTCGGGAATTATCTCTACATTGTTAATGGTACAAACCGAACCTTTTGAAAAATCGGGAACAGCTTCTTTGGGCAGGTCTATCAGGAATGGAGCGTCCGAGCGCAGAGGACGGAAGTAGAATCCCAGGTCTTCTTTCTTCATTTGTCCGGCGAAACGCTTCAAGCCAATTGTCCACGGAGCACCATGATAGAAATGGTCGAGAACCATCTTTCCGTTTATAAATGCCATCGCCACATCTCCCGTATAGTTCAGACGAAGGAAGTATTCCTGCACTTGCGGGAATTGTCCATTATCTTCGAAATGCACTGTCAGACGGCGGGCACCCACTTTCTTGAAAGAGAAGTCCGGTTTCACAGCCTCTACTTCCATCGTCTGAGTTTTGAATCCCTGCTTGGAAGGATAGAGGATATAATTGAAGGTGTTGTTGCCAAGACTTTGCAGTTGTATTCCATCCCGGCCCGGAAGAACTGTTGCTTTGGTAATCAGCAACTTTCCGTTCACTTTACAACTATTCAAAGCCTGTTCACGAGTCAGAGTCGTTACTTTCATCGTTTTACCGCTTTTTGTCTTGATGCTGAAAGTACTTTTTATGCCGGGTAGCGGTGCAAATACATTTGTTCCGCGTACCGTTGACTTATCAAAAACATATTCTGTTTTCATGCCATCGGGAGTGAAGAAGAAGTAATGGTCTTTACCGTTATCATCAATCTTCATCAGCAGTTGGGCGGTGGCGTATTTCAATACAGCGTCTTCCATAGAAAAGTTGAACGGCAGGATGATACTTTCATCTTTCGGTAAGGTGAATGTTCCTTTAGCGGGAATCTGCAAGGTTTCATTTCCTAAGTTCAGACGAAGTTGCAAATCTTTTTGGTCGATTCGTTCGGCATCATGGTCTTGAAAGTTAACCATAAAGACGAAACCCGAATTATCTTTCATACGGGCTGCATAGCGCAAGGTTTCACGATTACCGGGAGTTATCGCCTTATAATCTTCGGGAAGAACCGTTTCCATCGGAGCCAGACGGTCGGCAAAGTCCGTGAGGAAAGAATGCAGCAGGCGCAGTGTACGATAGGATTCATGTTCCAATCCGAATTCACCTAACGGTGCCTGGAAGTCATAAGAGATTTTCGGCATTCCCATCGGCTCATCATTGAATGAAGCTACACCGCCAATCATCTTCGGTGTGGAACCGCCATGATACATATAATAACCGATGCCATTGGCACCACTACCCAACGTACGCACCATCAAAGCTTCGGCAGCTTTGGCTGTGACAATCGGGCGGCGTTTGTAAATCATCTGAATACCTGCTCCCATCTCTGCACAGAAAGAAGGAAATTTATCTGTGTCATAGCGCACCGGCGCATAATCCGGGTTCTTCTGAATATCCTTAAACATACAGAAAGGAGACATTTCCGGCTCTGCCCAAAATGGATAAGTATAAGCAGCAGTGACGGGAATTGCTTCATTACCGATAACAGCAGCATTTCCCCAGCCCGTAGCTGTATAGATAGGAGTGATAATACCCGCTTCTTCCGCCATCTTTTTCAGGGTTTTCATATGCAAGTCACCCAGTTCGGCAGTAGTAATCTGCTTGTCCTGCACACTCACTCCAATCATCGTTATCGAAGAATCATAAGTGGCAGTAGTCATATCCAGCGGCTCACCCGGATAGTTCACACCCCATGGAGCGGCTGAGTGTTGATGTTCATTTTCTAGCTGCGTACCAATAATCGGACCGCCATCTTTGTAGTAAAGCCCTTCAATCTGCTTCGCTATTTCTCCATAAAGGCGCTTGGTATAGAAAAGATAATTTTCATCATTCGAACGGACTTCCAGCGGCTTGGCAAAGAGCCAGTCGGGCAAAGCACCGTTGCGTATCTCGCCGTGTCCGAAAGGGCCGATACGGACGATGACGTTCATATTATGTTTCTTACAGAGTTCAAAGAACTTGCGTACGTTAAGGTTACCGCTCCAATTGAATACACCTTCCTGTTCTTCATGAAGACTCCAAAAAATATAGGTTGGCAGGACATTGATTCCTCCTGCTTTCATTTTAAGTATCTCTTCTTCCCACTGTTCGTGCGGATAACGGCTGTAATGAAACTCGCCCATCACTGGGATGACCGGCTTTCCGTCTATGGACATATAGTAGCTATTTACATCAATGCTTCCACCGGAAGGGCTGGTTCCGCCCATCTTCAGATGACCTGTGTAAATCGTTTTTTCTTTTGCAGGTGCCGAAAGTTCATATACTTGTTGCGCCATACCTACTGTGGTGATTGCACAAAGTGCCGATGTTACTATTATATTCTTCATAAGCTTAAATCTTTCTTATATTTGTCTTTGCAATTATCTATCGTAATTATTTTGCTTGATAGCCCCTTTGGACTCGTCAATGAAACTTTGGGGAATCCAAAAGCGGTTGTGCCCTTCATGTACATTGAAGTAACCTCGTCCTTCAGATTTATTGATGGCGTCAATACGTTTATTGGCATATTCCACATACTTGCCAAAGCGGATGAGATCCTGACGACGAAGTCCTTCAAGATAAAATTCATGTCCGCGTTCTAAAAGCAAGGCCTCATTGAATGTTTCTGCTGAAGCTGTTTTAGAATCATCCAAGGCAGGCAAACCGGCACGGTTACGGACACGATTTACCAGACCAATGGCTTCAGTAGTAGGTCGTCCTTCATTGCGGTTAATACACTCGGCAAGTGTAAGCAGTACATCCGAGTAACGGTAAATCACCACATCAATACCACTCTGACCGTCTTTCATGTCAGGGTCCATTCCATATTTAAGAGGTAATGCACCTTTAGCCAGTTGTGCACTGTTTGTACGGTCTATCTTTTCCCCTTTCTTGTTGGTATATGCGGTTATCACATTCTTCAGACGCGCGTCACCTTCATCAAAGGTACCGTAAAAGTCCCAAGGCATTACATAACCACCCCATCCGGTTGCTTTCTCCGACCAAGGATAATCGGCGGGAAGTACCTCAGCGGTCATATAGTTTGAATACCAACTGGCAGTATTATTGCAGGCCAGTTGCAGAATCACTTCATTATTACCTATTCCTTCTTTTGAGAAAATGTAATTATAATCAGTCTGCAAGCTATATACACGTCCTTCCATCTCCATTAGTTCGCGTGCCAAAGTTTCCGCTTTATCAAAATATCCCTTTATCATGTAATATTTCAATAGAATCATGCGCGCTGCACCTTTGGACATACGTCCACGGGCTTCGGGCACTTCGGGTAGGTCACGGATAGCATCCCGCAGGTCGGCTTCCATCATTGCGTCATACTCTTCTTCTGTCAGTCGCGGCAGGTAAACAAACGTTTGAGGGTCATCCAGGACTTCATCCGGGGCCACAGGTACAGGGCCGAACATATCATAAAGATAAAGTCCCATCCACCCGCGCAATGCTTTTGCCTCACCCGAGTAAAGAGATTTAGCGTCTTCGCTCACCGGCGAAGCTTCAATACGGCGAATCGTATTCCGTGCTTTCGAGAGATAATTATAACGTTCAAAATTGGCATAAGTATGGTTCTGTATGCTTCCGCCCACAGTTGCATACCATTGTTGGAAGTAGAGTTCATCCGATTCCCATGCCCAGCAAGTCCATAATGCGTCGGTAGTCATATCTCCGATGATTTGATAACCGGAATAGTCTGCTGAATAAACAGACTTGAAGTCACCGGGATTAAAATCATAATAGAGCGAATTGACTGCCAGTTTCAGGTCGGTTTCTGTCTTGAAGAAGTTATCAGGAGAGATTTCCGTATAGTCCAGTCGTTCCAGTTCACAAGAAGTCACGGAAAACAGCAACAGAGTTGCAGCTATATATTTTATTGTTTTCATACTCATCATATATTAGAATTTCACATCTAAACCAATAGCAAATGAAGCCTGATTCGGATAAGCACCGATACCGTTTCCGGTTTCAGGGTCCATCCCCTTATAAGGAGTAAATACAGCGAGGTTACGTCCCGCAGCATACAGACGGACTGAACGTATTTTGTTTTTAAAGCACTGTGCAGGGAAAGTGTAACCGATAGAAACATTATCCAAACGCAAATACCAGGCTTTTTCTAGGAAAAAGTCACTCTTGCTGGGATCGACTCCCGAAGATGCTTCGGCTACACCCGGCATTGTTCCGCTGGGATTGGCGGGCGACCAGCGCTTTTTCACTTCATCCAGGACATTAACGCCATACGTAATATCCTCAATGCCGTAAATAGACTGCAATTTAATGTCATTCACTTTCCATCCGTTCAGAGAGCCATACAGGTAAATGTTAGCATCCCAGTTCTTCCATCGGAAAGTGTTGTTAATACTAAAAGGAATCGGGGTGTTATTAGCCAGTATCACCCTGTCTGCATCATCCAAAATACCATCTTCTCCGGCAATACGGATATAGCGTCCTTCACTATCACGCATTTTTTCTCCGTTCGCATCGAGCTGGTAACCATTCAAGTCTTGATATAAGATAGCTCCCGCACCGGATTTCTGCAAATGTTTATAGGACTGGTCCATCTGAATCAGACCATTGGTCTTGTAACCATACACATTTCCCCAATCTTCCACATAGTCCTGATAGACGGCGGGAATAAAATCAGGGTCGCGCTTAGTGGTATGATTACGATAGTATGAGAAGTTCAGGTCGGTAGTCCAACCGAAGTTTTTATTATCAAAGTTCACACTATGAATACCTATATCAATACCACGGGAACGGTAAACCGTTGCTGAGTTATAATCTATTGTCTTTACTTCATGGTAGGACATCAGGTTCTTGGACATGATGACATCTTTGCGTAAACGCTGATATAAGTCGACAGAACCGGACAGGCGATTATTTAGGAAACCGAAATCAATACCTACGTTATAATCAGTCAATGTCTCCCATTTCAATTTTTCATTTCCTATCTTGGAGATAGCCATTCCGTTTACCAGGCTTCCATTCGGTGCGAAAGCTCCTTGTGAAACGGTATAATAGGTATTGATACCTGTCAGATTACCGGCATTACCGGTCTGTCCCACACCGACACGAAGTTTCAGGTTACTTAACCAGCCGATATTCTTCATCCAGTTTTCTTCATTCATACGCCAGGCTGCGGATACTCCCGGGAAAGCTCCCCATTGATGTTCTTTCGAGAAATTGGACGAACCATCTACACGGAGATTGACAGTCAGGATATATTTGGATGCCAACGAATAGTTCAGACGCGCCAGGAAAGACGCCATCTCACTGGCACCTTTGTATGAACTGATTGTCGGTTTCTCCTGTTCGCTTGTTCCGATATTGTTCATCAACGAACCGTCATAAGGGAATTGGGAAGCTACAATACCCATTCCTTCCCAAGACGATTTCTTGTATTCGAAACCCGCCATGAGGTTTATATCGTGAATTTCATTGAAAACTTTCGTATAATTGGCAATGGCATTAAACAGGTTCATTTGAGATTTTGCGTTCTGCTTGGAAGCCTGACCGTCCATGCTATATCCCTTCTTCGTTGTAGTAGGAATATATTGGTCTGCCTGCACATCTTTCATATCAAAACCGACAGTAGCTTTCAGCAGCAAATCTTTGATAGGTCTGAATTCCAAATAACCACTGACAAAGAGATCACGGCTCACTGTCTGATCGGTAATGTCCAGCAATGAAACCGGATTGGGATAAATATCCCGAATCGGATTAACAGAATATTTGCCTTCTTCATCATATACCGGCACGGTGGGAATAAATGTCATGGCCGAATAAATCAAAGCTGAATTATCCTGCCGTCCGTTTCCCAACGGTACATCGTGATACTTGATTTGCGAGAATGTAGAATTAATACCGGCTTTCAGCATACGGTTGATAGTCTGATCGACATTCAAACGGCCTGTGATACGGTTCATGGAGTTGTTTTTCGCAATTCCCTGATGGTCGTAGTAGCTCAGTGAGAACAGGTATTTTGTAGCATCCGTACCTGCCGATACCGAAAGGTTATGTTCATTTACAATACCTACACGGGTTACTTCATCCATCCAGTCTGTTCCATCCCCTACAAAGTCTGCTATTTGTCTATCGGTATATTTCTTTTCATCTCCACGTCCCAGTTCATCGAATACTTTATTCTGCTCAATCATAAAATCACGTGCTTTCAGAAATTTCGGTGCGTCTTTTATGTACTGGAAGGCTACCGAACCTGAATAGGAAATATCGGGCTTACCGGTTTTTCCACGTTTGGTAGTAATCAATATCACACCGCCCGAAGCATCCGAACCGTAGATAGCAGCAGCCGATGCATCTTTCAGGATATCTATGGTTTCGATATCATTCGGATTCAGGTTTATCAGGCCATTGTCTTTCTCGCCGCCGCTATAGGCTGTTCCTGCCGTTACTGTTTTAGAAGCAACCTGCGGGACTCCATCAATCACAATCAACGGGTTTTGCCCGGAAAGACCTCCACGAATTGAAATATTCATCGAAGCACCCGGATTGGCGCTGTTCTGTGTGATATTCATACCCGATGAACGTCCGCGCAACATGGAACCGACCGAAGCGGATGCCGCAGTCGGCAACTCATCGGCTTTTACCGAAGCCACCGCCCCGGAGATACTGCTCTTTTTAGCAGTACCATAACCGACTACGACAATCTCGTCCAGTGTCTTATTGTCTTCTTTCAGAACAAATTCCATCGAAGTGGCGGATACCTTCTTTTCCTGAGAGATATAACCGATATAGGAAACTGTTATTATTGCTCCCGAAGGTACGTCCGAAAGATTGAAATTACCGTTCAAATCAGTAATAGAACCATTGGTAGTACCTTTAACAACCACACTAGCACCGATGATGGCTTCACCGGCCGGGTCTTTTACTACTCCTTTCACATGAATCGAGTTCTGTGCCATCAGTGAAACAGCCAGCAACAGGAAGGATAAAAGCAATCCCGCCTTTTTACTTATTGAATATATTGTTTTCATACCTATTTCGTTTTATTCGGTTATTTTCTTGATTGTACCCCATGGAGCGGCCGTGTCAAAAGTCACTTTTACTTTTCCTGCGTAATCGGTTTTATAGATGATGCAAGACCCCGTTGCCGACTCATACCACCAGTTACCTGCCGTATCAGCTCTAAATACATGTGCCCAATCAGGACTATAAAAATAATACTGGTAATCACCGGAATAACCATCCACCAGTTCCATATCGTACTCGTAACGATAGTCGTTATCCACTTTCTTCATATTTTCAGCAGGCGCACCCCAGTCACCAATCGTAAAACCTGTGCCCGATACACACAATGCACCCGTGTATGAACCGGAAGGAATCTCATACTCCCAAATACTATAAGTATGTGCGTTCAGGTCAATCCAAATTCCATAATATCCTTTTTTCGGAAGAATGACGGGAACTACATATCCATTCTTATTCATCAGTTTGCTGCTGACATATGGACTCGTTCCATATAAATCGCCTTCCATTGATTTGGTCGGTACAAAATAGATTTCTGTATTGTCGGTCGAAGCGTAGAATTTTCCTTCATATTGATATGCATCTTTACGATCCATATAACGATAATAACCATTCACGTAATCATCGGGATTCTCACCGGCATTTACAACATACATTTGTGCATAATCCTGAATCGGGTCTTCTTCTTCCGCCAACATCACGACTATTGTAGTCCTTACAATCGTTTCATTTCCGCCTGCATCCGACAGGGTCAAGGTAACAGGAAACTCACCTGTAGTAAAATCAATCGTACGCTTCAGTTCTCCACTGCGACCGCTTACTTCTACCGTTTCGTCCATTTGTATATCCGGTATTTGCATACGAATACTTTTCAATTCGCGGTCGTCCGTGAATTTCACATTCAGATTCCAGCTTCCTTTATTCGTTGTTGTATTAAAGTCCACCGATATACGTTCGGGAAGCTGTGTTTGCATAACCGGACTTGTCATATCCGCAATATAAGCCAGCAATACGTTTTTCTTTGTTTCCCATCCGTTGACATCACGAATCGTTATCAGCAAATGGTCTTCAAATGTTGCGTTTTTCGGTACGATGAGCCGGTAATCATAATTAAAGACTTTAGGCTTCTGCCCTTTCAAGTCGTATACTTTATGAATTCCCCAATTCTCGCAACTCAATGTTATGCTTTCCAGTCCTGTATAGTTGGAAGCTGTTCCCGAAACTAATACCGTGTCACCGGGAAATGTCTCTATCTCCTCACTTGCCACATAAAGACCGGGAGCCACATCTTCCTTATCATCATCACAACCAACAACGAAACACAACGCTGCCAGTAACAGATATAGTTTTCCGATTGTTATTAAAACGTTCTTCATGGTATATTCTTTTTAGTTGTTATATTTGAATGCATCCAATACTTCAAGCCTGTTTCCCGAGAAATCAAATAATGTAGTATTGCTGACATAATTCTTGGCACCCAGTTCCCATCCCATACCTTCAACTTCAATAAAGACAGGATCCCAATAGAGGAAGCCAAGTATGCGGCAATCTTTCGCTTGTTTTATTTCTTTGATGAGTTCGAGCATATAGTTCTTCTGTCCAAGCGGGGAGAAATCTTTATATGGCCCATTATGTGATAATTGTCCCGGAGTTCCGTCAGGCAAGGTGCTGTTCCAACTATAGCCGGTTTCCATTATCAGAATGTCTTTATCAAACTTTGCAGAAATATAGTCCGCCCACTCACGCATCTGTGCAGCACTTTTCTGTGTCCAATAAGGATAGTAGGAAGCTCCGATTACATCATATTTCGTGTTTCTGTTCTTTAGTTCACCAAAATACCAGTTATATTGGTCTTTATCTCCGGCAGCATTCAGATGGATGATTACTTTTGAATCTTGCGATACTGCCTTCACCGCATCATAACCTGCATTATACAGTTCTGAAAGTTGCGCAAAGTTCTCATAGCTTCCGTCCGGATACAGTATGCCGGCTTGTGACTCATTACCTAATGCCACAAACTCAGGGGTAGTACCTTGCGCTTTCATTTTATTCATGAAATCGAAAGTGAAATCATAAAGTGCTTTCTTTAAAGCGGGAAAATCCAATCCTTCCCAATCATGTGGCTTGGTCTGTGTTTCTCCATTCGTCCAGTAATCGCTATAATGAAAGGTTAGCTGTATTTGCATTCCGGCCTCTTTTGCTCTTTTAGCCAGACGCAAAATATCTTCCGGGCCTGAAATACCTTCAGGCAAACGATTGGATGGTGTGTAATCAGGATTTCCCGGATCATTGTACAAACGGAGGCGGACAATGTTGAAGCCGTTGTCTTTAAGAATCTCAATGCAATCTTTTTCCTCTCCGTTTTCATAAAACTTCCCTCCCATTTGTTCTACATAAGTCAGTTGTGAAATATCACCACCTTTCAGTAAATCATATGCTTTCTCTGTTTTTTTCAACCGAAGTGCGTCGAAACGACTCCAATTCGCTCCGGCAGATTGGCTGTGCAATTCAATATTGCATATTCCTCCTTCTACTTTAATGCCACGTACATAAGAACGGATCCAGGTAGTCGGGGATGCTTGCAGAGAGGTAATCTTCCGGTTAGTGGCATCAGTTCCGGCAGCAACATAGCAGGCTGTTTGCCCGCCAGTACTTTTATAATAAAATTCAAGGTCATAGATGCCGTCTGCCAAGCCATTGATAGTTTGGGTAGTGGTTACGGTATATGCGGAAGCTGCTTCATAATGCAGTGCACAATTACCTTCACATCCACCTGCAACGACTTTTGCCGCAGAATGTTCTCCGCTAACAGTCCATCCCTTAGGAGAAGCTGTTTCAGTGGCATCGTCTTCAAAACTCCCATTTGGAACTTTCACAACTACAATAGACGGATCGGGATCGGCAACTGTCACAGGATCGTCCGAACAAGCAGTCATCCCGCATACAACATAGAATCCAATTACCATAAGATTTGTGATTTTCATAATTGAACTGTTTTTAATATTTCTCATATCCTTGCTATTTAAGGTTCATAATATATAAATAAACAGGATTTTGTGACGATACAAAATGTATCGTCACAAAATAGCCCTATCCTATCAGGCTACGCAGCGCCTGAATACCCTGATGATTAATATCCAATCTTTCTACCTCTTCTAATAACCGAATGGATTTCTCCTTCTGATTCAATCCCCAATATCCTAATGCCATCATATATTTGCAGTGAATAATATTTCGTATCGTCAAGTCGTCTTCCCAAATCAATAAATCGGGTAGTGACACTGCAAAATAATCCATTTTTATCTTATCAAACAAATGCTTTTCACCATAAGAAGTCAATTTATGGAAGCGTCCGTTAGCCTCATCCATGCGTCCGAGCTTCAACAATGCCAGTCCCTGATAGAAAATCTTATCCGGTTTTGCGTCGTTATAGTACATGGCAGCAGCAGGTTCGGTAGGGCCGACAGTGGCTTGTTCCCAACATTCAATGGCTTTTACTTGGTTGCCTAAAGCTTCGTAAGCACAACCCATGAAGTAGTAGAAATCATTTTCTTGTGCGCCGTATAGTTTTCCTTCTCCTAGGTGATGCGGGTATTCCAGACATTCTTCCAATAATGAGATGGCTTCTTCATGATTTCCGGCAGTTAATGCTTTCTTTGCCAATTCTACACGGGCAAACTGATATTGGGCAGGTACTTTTCCTTCACCGCCTTCCCACGGATGGAAGATATGTGCGTCAAGCAATGTTTTTGCCTGTTCGTATTCACCTGTTTGGTTCAGTAAGGTGATTTCTTCTAATACCAAGTCGTCACGTTGGGCTATTAATGCAGGATATTTTTGCAAGAATGTCAGACGCTCTGCATGGGAACGGCGAACACGTTTGTAAAGCTGGTCCAGTTCCATCAAAATACGTGCGTCGGTGGTATCGAGTTGGAAAGCACGTTCCATATATTCGATGGCTTTTGCTTCCTCGTTCTTCTTATTGAAATAGGCTAAAGCCAGGTTACGCCATACAGTCGGGAATTTATTATCCAGTTTTACTGATGTTTCCCATGCTTCCATAGCTAAGTCATATTGACGCTTGTCATAGTATAAGTTACCTAGATAATAAGGTGCTTTCGCATCGCCCGGATTTTGCTCCATTGCACATTGTAGGGCAAGGATGGCTTCCAGGCGGTTAGGGAAACAGTAGTCGGGACAGGCTGCCTTTGCGTCCATAAATGCCTGTTCTGCACCGGAAAGGTTGCCTTGAATCAGACACCATCCTAAGTAATAGTAGGTCATTGGGGTAGTAATACCTTCGGTGATAGCTATTTTCCATAAGGAAGCGGCTTCTGTCCAACATCCGGCGGCACAATAATCAAGAGCTATTTCGTCGTAATTATGCGCTTCGCCACGCATCATTGTTAGTAAGGTTGCCAGGTCTTCTTGCTTATTCGTCAATAGATATTTCTCATGGCGGCAGCCAAAGTTAAACTTATCAAGAGCTAATGAGTCTTCTATTAGTTGCAGGGCTTCAGCTGCTTTATTCATTTGACGAAGGATAGTTACTTTCAGGGCACGTGCCTTATGGTTATGCCAGTTACGAATCAAGGAACGGTCAACTTCATCCAAGGCATCTTCCAAACGGCCTTGCATGGTGGAGATTTGAGCACAGGCGAAGTAACCCGCATCTTGCCAGGCGGCATTCCAACAAGATTTATAGAAACGGTCGTAAGCCTCATTATAGTGTCCCTGATATTTTAAGGCAAGTCCTAAGTTATAGATAGGTTCACCGTCGTAAGGATTCGGGTTCCGTTTTTGCAATGTCTTTACGGCTGTTAGCAGGTATTGCTCGGCTTTATGGAAACGGCCTTTGCGGATATACCATAAACCTAGCGCATTGTTGCTACGCACGTCAATCGGGTCACGACGCAGGGCTTCCTCGTAGTAGTCGACGGGATTGTAGGTAGCATGTCTGTATTGCTCCAGGTGCAGGCCGGTCAAATAGAGTTGTTCTGTTGTCTTTATCTCTTGTGGTAATAAAGCAGCTTCGGCGGCATCGGGAATAGGTTTTACTTCTTCCGGTTCGGCATGCCAGTAGAGTAGTTCTTTCCCGTTTGCGGTGATTTCGAGATTCAGTTTGTTGAACTGTTCGCTTGATGTATTGATGGTTTCATCCAACAATTCTTCAGGAGTAATCGTGACTTCCTTATTATAATAGATTTTATTGTTTTCGCCTTTTAGTACGACATTCACCGTTTGCCGGGAAGTGGCAAATACTTTCAATCGTACACTGTCCTCTCCTTCCGGGTCGATGTTCATTAATAAATCCCGGCTTGCATTCTTTATTACTCCCAATTCACGATAAGGCAGGAAATATTGTACGAAGCTCTTTTCTTCATAGGGTTGCAGCCAGGTGAAGTCCGGTTGGTTCTCGGTATATACACCTGCCATCAGTTCGATATATGGGCCGTCTTCATCTGTCAGATTGCGGTCCCATGCACGGCCAAAGTCGCCATCTCCCCATGTCCATTGCTTCTTACCCGGAGAAATGTGATGATTGGCTACATGAAGCATACCCGCACGAGTATCGTTTTCATAACCACCTTCGAAGTTGAAACGTGAGTTTACAGCCATGTACGAGGTAGGAACTTTGATATTTTTATAGTTCGAAATATCGACTCCGGCAGAATAATCCATCTTATAATAAGTGCCCGTAGCAATAGGGAAACTGGAGACGGCACGTTTTCCGTGGTCGAATACTGCATTGATATCGGGTGGGAATACGCTCTGATAATAATCATTCACTGCTACGGCAGGATTCGCCCACCATAAGAAAGTCTGCGGCACTTCGGTACGGTTGTAAAGTACTCCTTTGATTTCGAGGAAGGCATGTCCCGGACGAAGTGTGAAGCCTGCCATACCTTTTTGGTGGAACATACGTTCCATTTCGTTCACCCATACCGTAACGCTACCGTCAGGATTTTCTTCGATAGTTGTATCTACGGGCATATAAGTGCTCGGGCGATGATGTTGAGGCCAGTTGAACTCGATACCGCCCGAAATCCATGGGCCTGCCAGCCCTACTAAAGCGGGTTTAATTACGTGGTTGTAATAGATAAAATGACGTTGCTTGATTTTATCGTAAGCCATTTGTACACGACCGCCCAATTCAGGGAGAATCATCACTTTGATATATTCATTTTCGATGTAAATCGCTTCGTATTCCTTATCCGTCTTTTCGTCGGAGATAGACTCTATCACAGGATAAGGGTACACTACCCCGCTACTGCCTTGATACACGCGCTTTTCTAAGAAAATAGGATTCTTTTCAGGTTTCCCTACTTCATAGGTAGGAATAACAACCTTTTCTTTCCATGCTTTTACCATACTATTACTGATTATATATTTATTTTTTACTTATTGATTTCAGAATAAAAAGCCAAGAGATTCCAGGGACAAGGAGATTCTATCGTCTCCCTGTCTGATTCATATGGCTAACTCGCTTCTGTTTACTCGTCAGCTTACTAACCTGTCAAACTTTATTTTATGAGTTCCTTTTCGAGTGTTTCCAAAGATTTTCCTTTTGTTTCGGGCAGAACACGGAAAAGGAATATGAATCCTGCTACGCAAATAGCCGAATAAATCCAAAATGTACCGTAACTACCCAGGGCACTATTCAGTAAAGGGAAAGTATAGGTTAGTGTAAAGCTCCCTACCCATAAAGCAAAAGTACAGGTTGCCATAGCTACACCACGTATACGATTAGGGAATATCTCAGCAAGCAATACCCACGTGATAGGGCCCAGGGACATTGCATAGCAAGCGATAGCCAATACTACCAATATCACCATAAAGAAACCGCTTACCTCAAAAAAGTAACACGTGCCGAGAATGAGATAGATACCTGCCAAACCTCCGGCTCCAAAAAGCATCAGTGCACGGCGTCCTAAACGTTCAACGGTATAAATCGCCACAAATGTGAAGATGACATTTGCTACTCCGGTCACTACAATATTAAAGAGCACATCTCCCAGCGAATAACCTGCTGACTGGAATATCTCCTGCGCATAATTGAAAATAACATTCGTGCCGCACCACTGCTGAAATACTGCTACCACAACACCCAATATAAGTACCTTGCGGAATGGACGGCTAAACAATAACCGTAGTCCACCTTCTGATTTTGAACCGCTTGTACTTTCTACCATCTGAAGTTCTTGCCCGGCATAATCATCACCGCCTATTCTACTTAATACATTCCAAGCTCTCTTATCTTTGCCTTTCATTGCCAGCCAACGGGGGCTTTCCGGTATAAAGCAGGCAAGCAACAAGAATATCGCCGCCGGGAATGCTGCTCCCCAAAACATCCATCGCCATCCCATCTGTCCATTCCATGAAGCGCAAATATCAGTGGAAGTAAAATCGACCGGAATAGGTTCTGCAATCAGCCAGTTAGTGATTTGCGCTCCCAGGATACCAAGCACAATCGTTAATTGATTTAGTGAAACCAGTTTTCCACGGACTGATGTCGGAGCTACTTCAGCAATATACATCGGTGATAATCCCGAAGCAATTCCAATTCCGATACCGCCCAGGAAACGGGCAGCCAGGAACCAACTGAATGTCGAAAAAGCTCCGGTAGCGTATGCTGAAGATAAGAAGATAAATGCGGAAATTAATAAGAGCGGCTTGCGTCCATAGCGGTCTGCCATCATACCTGCCACCATTGCACCAATCAGACAGCCAAGCAAAGCTACACTCATAGCCAGTCCTTGCATTGTCGGTGAATCGGCTATACCGAAATAGAGTTCGTAGAAAGGTTTGGCTCCTCCTATCACTACCCAATCATATCCGAATAGCAGACCACCCATTGCGGAAACCAAACAGATAAAATAGACGAATTTTTTATTATAACTTTTCATACCATTAGAAGATTGATTAATTGATGTTGCAAAGATAGAGCTAGTTAGGTACACAAAAAATAGAATTTCATTTTATAAAGATGGACAATCTTATTTTTCATGTATTATTTGACAGATAGGATGCATTGTTATATATTTGCGTCCGACAGTCGAATCATATACTATGAGATTATGGTAAAATTAAAAGATGGATTTACCGGAGAAAGAGCCTTAGTGCTTCCCCGCATTATCGTAGACAAGATGGAAGAGGATCCTCTCACTTCCATGCTCCATATCACTGATATTGGTTATTATCCGAAAGCCAAGCATCATTTTCGGGAACGGAAAGAGCCTGTCAATCAATATGTATTTATCTATTGCATAGACGGGGCTGGCTGGTATCGTATCGGCGACCAGGAATATACGGTATCCGCAAACCAATACTTTATTCTTCCCGCGGGAGTTCCCCATGCTTATGCGTCCGACAAATCATGTCCATGGACTATTTACTGGATACACTTCAAAGGGATTCTAGCTCCGTTTTATGCGCAGGAAGCAGGTAGGCCGATGGATATTCAGCCCGAATTACATTCACGTATCAGTACCCGGATTAATCTGTTTGAAGAAATATTCAATACGCTAAAGAATGGGTATAGTAATGAAAACCTGCGCTATGCTTTTTCTATGTTCCATTTCTATCTAGGTACATTGCGATATGTGCAACAATACCGCAATGCTACCGCAAGTGAGAATCAAACAGAAGATGAGAACGTAAGCGAACTGGCGATTCATTATATGAAAGAAAATATGGAGAAACATCTCAGTTTGCAAGATATTGCCGACCAAATCGGGTATTCTCCTTCACATTTCTCCATGCTATTCAAAAAGAAAACGGGACATAGTCCGCTGACTTACTTTAATTTATTAAAGATACAACAAGCCTGCCTGCTGCTTGATACGACGGATATGAAAATTAATCAGATATGCTATAAGATAGGTATAGAGGATACTTATTACTTCTCCCGCCTGTTCAGCAAAATCATGGGAATGTCACCACGGGAGTATCGTAAATCCAAGAAAGGGTAATTCTCTTTTCGCAAAGAATCAAAAAAAGAGAGCTGTGTCATCGGAGCCTTTTCAAGACCGGACACAGCTTTCTATTATCTAGTTTCTTTATTTATGAGATTCTCTTATCTATCAAAATCCCTGTATAACAGAATTATTTCTTTTCAACAGTCAGAACAAACTGGCGCAAATAGACTTGTTGTTCTTCATTGCTGATATTAGTAAACCGGATAAACTTGACAGGAGTTTTTTGTAGATTCGCAGTCAGGCGGGCATCCTTCTGTGCTAATTCTATTGCTTTCCATTCCTTGCCATCTGCAGAAATTTCAAAACGTCCCCATGTACAAGGTTCTTTTTTACCGAAGTTAATGTCGATACTTTGTCCGGGATAAACATTATCCAGTTCTATCTCCACTACATTTCCGGCTGCCCATTTCACCACTTCATTGGACGGCGAGATAAGTATCCGGCTGGCTTTAACCTGCAATGGCAGATTCTTTATCTGTTCCACATTGCTGACCAACTTATGAGGCATATAATTTGTAATAGCATCCAGTTGGCTTCCGGTCTTTTGATTATAGCGACTCACTGCTGTTACAAACATTTCGTCAATCAACGGTTTGATAATCTTTGAAGCGACCTTCACACCCGGCTGATAAGGATTCTGATTGTAATTCTGATCGGTATGGAACATTTGCTGCTGCAAAGATTTGACACGATTATATTTCCGTAAAAAATAAGATTGTGAATCTTGTTGTTGGGCTACTACCAGCTTCAAGACTTCTTCGCCTAGTTCTCCCATTAGTTTGAACTGATACAGCCAGGGAGTCATTTCTTTAATAAGCGGTTCGTTCTCTGTATTTGTAAGCAGAATATCGCTTGCTTCTTCCATACGTTCAAACGTATTCTGCAAGGTTTCAAAATCAGCCTTTTCATAACTGCCGTCTTTGACGTAGCTCTTGATGAAACGTTCCACAGTCGGTTGGATATCCATAGATTCTTCCCGGCGGTAGCCATGTCCATTGGGTCCCAGGTCGGAATTGTGCATAGCAAAACACTCCAGTTCGGCAGCCGCTCCGGGCAGGATATTACGGATAGCGTCTTTCCATGTTTTCCACGTATCGTATTTAGTTGGATTCCATGCGTAACTTGCTACACTGAAAATGGCAATCTTCGACGCTTCCGCATGTTCCATCGGATTGGTGACAAATCCCGCCATCTCGTTGGCTATGGTAGTATCATTGCCGTAAACTTGTCCGAGCAACAAATGATCGCGTACATAATCGGATACGGGGAAGTTCCACCAAATATAGGCCGGACGTTTGATACGCTCGTTAATCCAGTTGATGCCGTCACGGGTAATATCCGAAACGACACGGTCGCCTGTCCACATTATTTGGACGGAAGGATTCAGTTTCTCACCAAGTGTAGTGAGATAGTTGCCTTTCGGGTTAGACCAACTTTTATTATATTCCGTAGGACACATGATAAGGGGAGTCACATCCGACTTTACTTTCACGAAATTATCATCAATATAATTCAGTAGTTCCGCTTGTTTCTGAGGATTCGTCCCTTCACCTGAAATGTCATCAAAGAATACGGCAAACGAACGTACACCAAGCTGATACATCTTCTCAAACTTGGCAAGTAGTAAATCCCGGTCTTCCTGATTCCATTTGATGTCCTGTCCCGGATGGATAGCCCATACAAAGTCGACTTCGTTCTCGCCGGCTACTTTTACCAGTTCCTGCAACTGCACAGCTTCTTTCTCTGGATAAGGCAGACGCCAGTTTGGAGCACTATGATACGGATCATCTTTCGGGCCGTATATATAAGTATTCATCTTATTCTCTCCATAAAACTTCAATTGGCGAAGACGCGCCTGATGGCTCCAGGGAGTTCCATAGAATCCTTCTACTACACCACGATAACGGATGGAAGGATAATCCTTTATTTCTATTTCTGCCAGCTTTCCGTCTTTCAATAGTTGGGCAAAAGTCTGCAAGGCATAGTAGGTGCCCCGTTCGTCATTTCCTGCCAGGACAATTTCCTTCTCATTAATGGCAAGATAGTATCCTTCATCGTGTTTGGGAATCAG
The DNA here is from genome assembly GCF_014750685.1 of Bacteroides sp. GM023. Taxonomy (GTDB): domain Bacteria; phylum Bacteroidota; class Bacteroidia; order Bacteroidales; family Bacteroidaceae; genus Bacteroides. The sequence continues at coordinate 363,697 of NZ_JAAXGE010000009.1, read as the reverse complement.
ATTCTTGTATTTACGCACACTCTTATCGTCTTTTTCGCCGATATAAATACGGATTCCATTCTTGCCGCTCTGTTTGTCCGAAAGTAATTCTTGCAGGACTTTCACTGCATGAGGATTAGCTTCTTTTTCACCGGTCAGCAGATAGGTGGAAGGTAAATTGACTTTGTTCTCGCGTGCAACGACTTGCTGGGGGGCAGGTTGCAAACTTAATTCTTGTGCGAAAGCACCGGTAACACAGAGGAGAAAGGCTCCTACGAAATAAATCTTGCTTTTCTTCATAATATAGTATATATCAATGGGGGAATTAATTCTTAATATAAAACGATAGTATCTTTGTCCTGCTTTGTCTCCAAACTAAAACTAATACAGATTTTCCGCAATACCCTTTCCAATTCTTCATCTTTACGAATGGTTCCTGTAAACAGATGCTCTCTATTCTTTTTATTGGCAAAGCAAACTTTTGTATGATACTTTTTATTTATCAAATTAATTAATTCTCCAAGCGGCTTATTCGTGAAGTTATATCCTCCCGTTCGCCAGTCATAGTCCTCAATATCCAACATCTCGCTTTCCATCTTTTTGGTATCAAAATGATAGATGATACGCTGTGCAGGATTCACCTCTATCGCCTCCTGTCCTTTGACTTGAAAATCTATTTTTCCTTCAAAGAGAGTAACTTCCGCCACTTCATTGTCAGATTTTATATTGAATTCAGTCCCTTTAACCTCAACTACGGCATCTTTAAAAAAGACTCTGAAAGGATTGCCATCCATCATTTTCCTGACATCAAAAGAAGACTCTCCGACCAAATCTACCTTACGTTCCTTCAAGAAATTCTCCTGATAGGAAAGCGTACTCCCTGCTGTAAGCCACACAACGGAACTATCAGGAAGAGTATATGCCATACGTTCATCGGTCGGTCCGAGAACAATCGTATCAAAAGAATATCTGGAATTGATAAGAGCCCATGTGCCCACCACAAGCAGAACACACGCCGCAGCGGTCAGGAGGTTCAAAATCAATGTATATCTTCCCCTCTTTTTCACTGGCTTATGATTCCAACAGACATCTGTGATATTACTCCAAATCTCCTCCTCGACTTCTTTGTTTTCGATAGAAGTGCCAAAGAATTTATCCCATTGTTTCAGTAATAAACGATACACAGGTCCCTCATCGGCCAGTTTGGTCTTTTCCACAGGGGTAAGCCCTTTGGAAAACATCTTCTTTACGATTTGTATAAACTCTTTGGCGTCCATAAGGTTTTATTTTTTTAATTGTGACTCAATAGGGTCATCATATTGAGTCTGAAGTTTTACTAATTCTTTTTTCAGCTTCGCTGTTATCTTATCATATCCCGGCTTTCCGAATAAGTTATGCATTTCACCCGGATCTTTTTTCAAATCATACAATTCCCAAACATCAATATCATTATAAAAATGAATCAGTTTATAACGTTCAGTGCGTACCCCATAATGGCGTTTGACTGCATGTTCAGCGGGATATTCATAAAAATGATAATACAATGATTTGCGCCAGTCCTTCGGACGTTCCCCTTTCAACAAAGGCAATAAGGATACTCCCTGAATATCTCCGGGGATTTCAACTCCCGCCAGTTCCAGGAAAGTAGAAGCATAATCAATATTCTGCACCATTTGCGCTACATGTCCTTTTTTTCCATGAGGCAGGCGTGCCAGCAAAGGTGTACGGAATGATTCTTCATACATAAAACGTTTGTCAAACCATCCATGCTCTCCCATATAAAAGCCCTGGTCGGAAGTATAAACGACCAATGTATTTTCCAAAAGCCCTTTTTCTTCCAAATACTTTAAAACCTGACCTACATTACGGTCTACCGAACGAATCACACTCAGATAATCGTGCATATAACGTTGGTATTTCCATTCTGCCAGTTCTTTTCCTTTCAGATTGCGGGACTTGAAATCTTTGATAATCGGATCATAATAGGCATCCCAGGCAGCTTTTTGCTGTGGATTCAGACGATTGTACATATGACGGCCGCCTTTCTCAAGTCCGGTCTTTGTATGAATCTCATTTTCTTTATCCGCCATTTTCAAGTCATAGACGAGATCCATGTCTTTAAAGATGCTCATTTCCTGTTCGGATGCGGCTACACGGCCTTCATACTTATCATAGAAATTTTCGGGCAGCGGGAATTTCACATGATCGAATGCTCCCAAATCACAAGTATCGGGCATCCAGGTACGGTGCGGAGCTTTATGATGCAATAACAGACAGAAAGGTTTTTCATTGTCCCGTTTATTCTCCAGCCATTCCAAGGCCAGGTTGGTAACTATATTAGTGGCATATCCTTCTTTCTGCACTTTCTTGCCATTGTCTATAAAGTAAGGATTGTAATAATCTCCCTGACCGATAAGAATATTCCAGTAATCAAAGCCTGTGGGATTAGAGGTCAGATGCCATTTGCCGACCACTGCCGTCTGATAACCTGCTTTCTGCAACAGCTTAGGAAAAGTCTGCTGACTTCCGTCAAACCGGTGCGCATTATCTATAAAACCATTTTTGTGACTGTGTTTTCCTGTCAGCATACAGGCACGGCTGGGACCGCTAATAGAATTGGCTACAAAGCTATTGGTAAAAACAACTCCCTCGTTACCTATTCTATCAATATTAGGAGTTTCTATAAAACGATGATCATATGCACTGATAGTCTGATACGAATGGTCGTCACACATTATGTACAATATGTTCATCGGTTTCTCTGTTACTGCCGTGTTCTGTGCAAAAGAAGGCAATGCTGCCATAGCAGTAATTCCCGATAAAAAAATGTTTTGTTTATTCATTATTACAAAATAGAATTCGTTACATAATAAATACAATTAAGTCCAAGGTCTCCCTTATCCAAAAGCCCTTATTTTATTCTCCATATTATATTTATTGATAAATTCGCAACGAAGATAAATATAAATTTCCAAAAATAAGACATTTACAGAGTAATACAAGCAGAACCCATTTCCCAAAAAACTTTAAAACAGGTTCTGCTTTTTACTTTTCACTAATAACCGGGATTCTGTACCATTTGCGGATTATTACTTACCTGGTCGACTGGAATAGGCATTAAATAATTCGCCGGAGTACGGAATTCACGAATATGACTGGTCATTGTTATCACTTTGAAGAATTCGTCATTAGTAGTGGCCTCAACATTCAATCCTTTCGGATATACGCCAAAATATTTTGCTCCTAACTTCCAACGGCGAAGATCCCAGAAATTATGAGTTTCCATATACAGTTCAATCATCCGTTCCTGGCGGACTATTTGCATCAGACGTCCGTCGATACCTGTTGAAGAATAATCCGTCAACGGGTCTTTCGCTTTCGCCCACGCTGTCAATACAGGATCAACACCGGCACGCCCGCGAATGACATTCAGTTTCTTCATACCTTCGGATACATAATCGGCTTCACCATATCCGACGCATGCTTCCGCATAGTCAAGATAGAGTTCACCCAAACGAATGATAGGCAACGGATACCTCAATGAAGGGGTATTGTCCGACTTGCGTGCCGCAGCACCCGGATGAACACCTTTCTTATTTAAGTAACCGGTCGGAGAAAAGTTGTTTCCCCTGTTTACTTTTCCACTGTTATCAGTCTTTTTGTACTGCGTGAGCCATCTTAATCCTTTACCGTTCGAACGATCCATAGCCACCTGGTAAGTAGTTCCTGCCGTACCGTTGGCTACTGTCTTCTCTGTCTGACATTCATAAAAACCGTTGTGGAAAGATATCCAAGCATAGAAACGCGGTTCACGATGAGCATTCAACTTCAAGGTAATTCCTTCTCCGCGTATATCATCATTCAATGTGGTTGTCTCAAAACGTTTATCGTATTCATAATCCGGATCCTGCTCTATCGGAAGCCCGTTTTCTGTATAAAATCGCTCCAGCATCGTGATCGAAGGACCATAACCACCGCCGAAGGAGAGGAAAGGTATTGATTTATTCTGTATGCTATACATCTCTTCCAGGCGTGTATTTGCCCAAAGCACTTCTTTACTTCCATTCTTGTCGACATAAGTAAGGCGGAGTTGTCTCTGGGTCTTGTCCGCCGGGTAAGGATAAGTCGTTGTTCCGATAGCGTCATCTTCAGCATAATACAATCTATATCCATGACTTTCCGCAAAGTTGATTGCTTCCAGTGCCGCGTCGGCAGCCACTTTGTACTTCTCTTTACTGTAAGTCTGCGACATCAGCAAAGTACCGTCATGGTTGACAAAATCACTATAATATTCTGAATTTCCATTGAACAAGGGGGAAGCGGCATAAAGCAACAATCTTGCTCTCAACGCTTTGGCTGCCACACTTGTAGCCAGTCCGTAAGAAGAACCGGTACGCTCGGTCGGTAACTTTTCCGACACGATTCTGAATTGCTCGGCCACCCAGTCCACACATTCGTCATACGGAGAACGGGGTAACATTTTCTCATAAGACGTATTCATATCCGGGAGCTCTTTCACCAGGATAACCGGGCCGTAATGTTGCATCAATACGGAGTGATAATAAGCGATCAGAAAATCCGCCTGATTGGCATAATCATTGATTTTATCTTCACTCAATCCGGGTACTGAAGCGATATTCTTTTTCAGCAGATAACACTGGCGGATTCCTTTATACATATTACTGTATGTCGCATCCACATTACCTATATTGCCGGAAGTGTATCCACCCTGAAAATATAATTTGATAGGTTCGCCATTGAAACAGCTCACTATTTCATCACCCGCGTACCCGATGAAAGTATGGGAATTCTGATAAGCAGGCATAAAGGAATAGCAGGAATACAAATAATTCAATGCAGCCTGTTCGGAAGCAAATGCATCTTCTTCTGTTGCAGTTTCATTCGGCGCAATATCAAGATAATCGCACGAACCGAGGAAGAAACTCACGAACACTACTGATAACAATAAATTATATATCTTTTTCATCATTATTCAAATTAGCGGTTATTATTTATAGTCATTTGGAAGCCGAAATTGAAAACGCGTTGCGTAGGATATTTCAAGCCATTACCTCCTCCCTGTTCGGGATCCCAATGTTTGAAGGGAGAGAAAGTAGCCAGATTCATTCCACTGACATAGAAACGCATATTCTTGTATGTATAGCCAATCTCCGCATTTTTCAGTTTAATAAATGAAGCGTTGCGCAGCCAATAGTCAGATGCTTTCGTATTGTTCACGCTTGTATCTCTGGTCAGGCGCGGATAAGAAGCGTTAGGGTTCTGATTTTCCGAAGACCAGTGGTCGTCAGCAATCCAAGTCAATACATTGCGCAGGCTGTTATCGCCGAACGGGTGGAAATCACTCATCACCAATGACACATTGGCAACTCCCTGGAAGAAGAAAGAGAAATCAAGGTTCTTCCAACGGATAGAGGGGCCGAAGCCGTAGACTATTTCCGGGACTGTCGGATGTTTCGCCCATACCCAGTCGGATATATCGACGATGTCGTCGTCATAACCGTGTAGTTTGGAGACATTCACATACTTGATATCACCAGCGCTCAGGTTGCCGCCAATCTGCTGGTTGGCATTGGTCACTTCATCCTGGTTTACGAAAAGACCGTCGGAAATCATAATCTTAGGAATATTCGCGCTCTGTCCGATACTGGATTGGAAAGCATATTTGGGTGATTCATCATATTCCGTAATCTCATTATGAGCATACGTGAAAGTACCCTTGAAACTGATAAACCAATCTTTCCCAATTTTCTTATTGAAATCTGCCGCAAAATCAAAACCCCGGTTCTTCATTGCCGCCAGATTCCCGAATACCTGTGTTCCGGCAGTACCCAAGTATTGAGGGATTGTTCCTCTCTGCTGGAAAATGTCTGTGCGGTCTTCATGGAAATAATCCATAGTCAGGTTCAGAGAGTTGAACAACTGCAAGTCCAAACCTATATTGACTTTTTTACCGACTTCCCATGTCACTTCAGGATTACCGTAACGTGAATAGACCGGACCTTTATAAGTCACATTTCCGTCCAGTCCTGTAGTATATCCGGCACCACCTAAATTGACAACCGGCAAATACACGAAGCGGGCACCACCAATGTTATCATTACCCACAAGTCCCCACGAAGCACGGACTTTCAGGTTTGAAAAGACATTCTTCAGAGGTTTGAAGAATTCTTCTTCGCTGATATTATATCCCACAGCGACAGAGGGGAAGAATCCCCAGCGGTGTCCCTTGGCAAAGTTTTCAGAACCGTTGTATCCCATATTCACTTCTGCCAGATATTTTCCGTCAAAAGCGTAGGAGAAACGGGCTGCAATACCTTGTTTACGCTTCGGAAGCGCGGCAATCAGGTCACCGCTGAACAACTGGGTGACTACTTCATCCTGATTATAAATAAACATGGCGTTCACATCATGCTTTCCAAAAGTCCGGTTATAATCCATGATACCCTGGAAATAGAAACGACGGTCACCGGAATTGGTTACGCCCGGCTTCAAATCTGTAGACACTTCTCCCCCGCTTTCATTCTGAAGCCGGGTTACAAAAGAGTAGAAACCACTATCATCTACTGAGAAATCCTGCAAATGATATTTATTCCAACCCGCCGCGGCACTGTTAGTCGTGCTCGACCAGTTTTTGAAAGAAGCCAATGCCTTGAATCGAAGTCCTTCGGTAATGAAATTCAGCTTCTGTTCAAATTCCAATGCAGCTACTACCGTACTGCGGAAGTTATCCTGATAGCCGGATGCCAGTTGCGCAACAGGGTTCTGTTGTTGTCCCGGTTTCAAGCGGTCGTTGACACCCCATTTGATGTGTGTAGTAACACCATCACTCGGGAAATAAACCGGCGCTTCTACCGGACTGGTATTGATGGCTCCCGCAAACAAATCACCCACACTGATATTAGGTTGTTTCGTCTTTCTCAACTGTACGTTCAAACGTAAAGAAAGGCGGGAATCCTTACTCAAATATGCATTAATGTTATTCTGAAATGAATAACGCATCACATTAATGTTGTTATTGTAAGAAAAGAAATCCTTTGAACGGTTCTTTATCATACCCGTTTCATGGTTGACGGTCACACTGGAGAAATAGTCCACACGTCTTCCACCTCCGCGAATATTAACATTAAAATTCTGATTGAATGACTGATCCTTAAAAAGTTCGTCATACCAGTTGACACTCGGATAAGCATATGGATTCAGACCGGAACGGGTTCCTGCTATCTCTTCGGGTGTATAAGCAGCTTCCGTCGAACCGCTATTCAACAAAGATTCATTAAATAAATCCATATAAGTGGCACCGTTCACGAATTTCGGTTTGCTGGTAGGAGCCGTAATCTGTCCTTCCACGCGGAAATTAATAATCGGTTTGTCTATATTACGTCCCGATTTCGTCGTGATAATCATAACCCCATTGGCTCCACGCGTACCATACATGGCCGTAGCCGTTGCATCTTTCAAGATAGAGAAGCCGTCGATAATCTCGGGATCGAGGTTGTCCAGGTCGCCCGAAGAGATTTCCACCCCGTCCAGGATAATCAGCGGATTGGTAGCTCCATTCATCGTAGAGATACCGCGGATATAGAAGTCGGAACCATCGGCTCCCGGTTGTCCGGAACGCTGAACCGCAATCACACCCGCCAAACGTCCGGCAAATGAATTGGAAAGAGAAGCTGAAGGCACTTGCAATTCCGCAGGACGAATCGCCTGCACGGAACCTACCATACTGGCTTTCTTTTGTCCGCTACCGTAAGCTGTCACGACTACTTCTTCCAGTTGTTTGGTATCTTCCACAAGTTCTACAACAAGCACTTTACCACTAACGACTTTCACTTCTTTCGTCTCATAACCGATATAGGAAATAGCCAGTATATCTCCGGGAGACGCCTTGATTGTAAACTTTCCGTTTATATCCGTGATGACGCCACTGGCCGCCCCCTTCACCTGCACCGTAGCTCCGACCACAGACTCTCCTGTCCTTCCGTCTACTACACCGCCGATAATCTCGACCTTCTTTTGCTGTGAACCGGCTTTATTCTTTTCCAACTTCAGAATGATGTCATTCTCCATAATGACATACGTAACCCCGCTATTGGCGAATACCTCTTTCAAAACTTCAGCGATTTCTCCTTCACAGTCTAAATCTCTGCCGGGCAATGCATCAAGATCACTCGGATTGAAAAAGAATTTAAATTTTGAATTTGCTTCAATAATCTTAATGGCTTGCTTCAAAGTTATCGACTGTCCTTTCACTGCCACTCTCCCTTGAGCTGCGCTCAATGTCAAGGGAAAAAATAAGACCAGTAGCACGATAAGCCTTAAATACCATCTGCCGCATGTACTTGTTTTCATAATTACAATTTAAAATTAATACAAAGTTTTTTTTCATGGAGTTTCTGCAGAACTCAATTTTTCTCTAAAAATTAAATCAATCATATGCCTTTTTTAAAGACATATCGTAAATACATTTAAGTCGTATCTATCCCTTAGTCCGAATCTGCCTTTTTTTATTTTTTTTTTGAAAGGTGTCGTTTTTGAATTATTCTTCATATCTTCGCTTCTGAAATCTCCGTTAAATCAAAAAGATGAATGACCAAGAAGCCATAGTATTGCTAAAATCAGATAACCATGAAGCTTTCGAGTACCTGTATAGGGTATATTGCGGGCAGGTTTATAATTTTAGCAGGCTATATATCAATTCATCCGAGGATATTAAAGAAATAGTGCAGGAAGTATTTATCAAACTATGGGAGACGCGTTCTTTCTTGAGGGAGAATGATAATCTCAAGGGATATCTGTTCATCGTTACCCGCAATCTTATCTTCAACCGCCAAAAAAAGGCTTTCAATGAAAACTTCTATAAGACATCCGTTTTAAGCGCTTACGCCCACTTAAGCATTGACTCCTGCAATATAGAAGAAGAACTGCAAGCCAAAGAATTGAATAAATATATTGATAAAATAATAGCGGAACTTCCACCGAAGCAACAGGAAATATTTATATTGAGCAGGAAAGAAAATCTTAGCTATAAGGAGATTGCGCAATTAATGAATATCAGTGAAAAGACAGTGGAAGCACATATTTACAAAGCTATCCGCCATATCAAATCCCGGATAGAACTTCTGATTGTTCTTTGGGGGATATGGGAGTCCCTCAATTAGAACTTGTTTTAATGAGTCTGAGTATTTCGGGCGACGCGGTTATCAGCCTGCGGCTTTACAATAATCCCATTCCCGTTTTTTGTACATTTAATGCATCCTTTCCGCAATGTACCTTCTTTTAGATTAAAAATCAGATTCGGATTGAAGTGCTGCCCGTTGATACGGGTTTCAAAGTGTACGTGCTCGGTAGTGGCACGGCCTGTACGCCCTGTCAGTCCGATGGGTTGTCCGGCTTTCACGGTATCACCGCTTTGGACGAAGTTCTTGAAGTTATGGCTGTAGAGAGTTTCCAGTCCGTTGGGATGGCGGACGACAATCAGGTTTCCATACGCATAATAGGGTTGAGCCATGCGTACTATTCCGTCAAAAGCTGCACGAATCGTATCTTTTGCACAAGTTTTGATGTCTGTGCCCGAATGTCCTCCACGAGTTCCGTAGGCGGAAATCACCTTGCCGCCGGGCAAAGGAAAAGCATATTCATGCTCTTGCAAAGAGTCCAAATGCAAGTAGATATGATTGCCTTTGGCAAATAATCCGGGAGTGGGTACCCGGACATCTTTTATCTCCCTGGCAGAGAAAGGAGATTTATTCTGCGCATTGGCAACGACAGGCAATAATAAAACTGTAAGTAAGATTAATATGTTTTTCATGTATATTTTCTTTTTTCAACTCAAACAGAGCTGATTATTCGAAGAATAAAAGTTCACCGCCATCTGATTCCGTATACTCTTTTAATAAAGACTGGATCATTTCAGCAGCTTCTTTCAAACCTTCTTTTCCATTGTAACCGTTGACGATAGCGAGAATATGGGTTGTTCCGAGATCCATTTTCGTGCGTTCATGGTCGCTCGTTGGCGTTCCGATTCCTCCAAAAGAGTCACGGTATACGGGCAATCCTTCGATATTCAATACTCCGCGTCCGATACCTTCAAAGGGTTCTTCCGCCTTGCCGATACCGAGTTCAAGATGTGTGCCTTGTATCTTATCCGCATCGAAACCACCGATAGAGTGACCTGTACGGAGAGAAACAAGATTGATAAGGTCTACTAATGTATCAATCTGATATAAAGGAATCCCACGCATCAGGCGACGACGCAAGGCTTCTGCCGACGGACGATAACGCCCCGGATCTTTCCCGCAACGCTTGTAGGCTTCACGGGTGGCGGCAATCACAGGTTGGCGTTTGATGTCTTCCATCTGTGTAGTAGAAGTCAGTTGTGCGGTGAAAGCATTGATTTCCTGCCAAAGACCTTCGCAGTAAGCAGTGTTCTTCACTGCGGCATATACGGCTGCTCCGGCAAAGACCGGGCACGCATTCTTTATTTCCTGAGATACTTTTATTTCAAACATAACTTATCATAAACCAATTATCAGCGTCCAAATAAAGTTGCGGACGCCAATTATTACTTTCTAATCATTATCCCCGACAATATACGACCGGAATCAATACCCAGTCTGCGTGCCGAGAAAAATTCATCATGATGAATATAGGTGCAGATACCGGACAGTTCGATTTGTTCCGCAGGAACTCCGGCATGAAGCAGTTCCATCCGGTTGGCTTCCCACAGGTCGATATGATATTTACCTGTTTTCTTCTTTTTTGCAGAAATTAGGGACATATCGAAACCGCTCTCTTTAAAAGCTTCGTAGACTTCATTGCCTACTTCGAATGATTCGAGAGAAATACTCGGACCGATGCAGGCCACCACATCTTCGCCTTGCGTCCCGAATTTCGCCTTCATGTGTTCCATTACATTGGAAACGATATGCTTCACTGTTCCTTTCCATCCGGCATGGACGGCAGCTACTACCTGTAACTTCTTGTCGTACAACAATACAGGTACGCAGTCCGCAGTCGTGACACAAACACAATATCCCGGCACATTGGTAATCAATGCATCTACTCCTCGCAGAAGGTGCCGTCTTATTTCCAATGATTCTTCAAAAAAAGATTCACTGATTACCAGACTAGCGCAACCATGCATCTGCTCCGGAATAAATAATTCCTTAATCTGATGCTTCATGATTTGAAACAACCAACTCTGGTTGCGATAGACATTCATACATGAGTCATTGGTATAAGGCGAACAGTTGAATGAGCTGTAAGCTCCCGTACTGATACCTTTGTGACGTGTAGTGACGAAATGAGCTACTTCGGGATATGCTTCCAATGATTCATATCCCTTCAACTCGTTATATTTTGTAAGTGAAATCATTTATCTTCCCAATCTTCTTCTTCGTATTCATAGTCGAGGTCGTCGTCATCGTCCACATCTTCGTCATATTCATAGTCAATGTCTTCGTCTTCGCCCATGTCTTTGAGTTCCTGTTGCAGACGGGTCACGTCCTTCGGACGGTGAACGATTGCTTCTATCTTGTTGCTTTCCTTGTTCAGTTCCGCCCACAGAATATCTTTCAACTCGGAGATACCCAAACCGGAAACAGAAGATATGAATACATGTGGTATGCCTTCCGGCAATGTCGGTTCAATCTCGTCCATCAATTCCTGGTCGAGCATATCGCTCTTGGTGATAGCCAGCACACGTTGTTTGTCCAGCATTTCAGGATTGAAGGTACGCAGTTCGTTCAGCAGGATATCGTATTCTTTACGAATATCGTCGCTGTCTGCCGGAACCATAAACAGCAGTAATGAGTTGCGTTCGATATGACGCAGGAAACGCAGTCCCAAGCCTTTACCCTGGCTGGCTCCCTCAATAATTCCCGGTATATCCGCCATCACGAAAGATTTTCCGCCGTGATAGGAAACGATACCTAAATTCGGTTCGAGAGTAGTAAACGGATAATCGGCAATTTTCGGTTTTGCCGCCGAAATGGAAGAAAGCAATGTAGACTTTCCCGCATTCGGGAAACCTACCAGGCCGACATCGGCAAGCAGCTTCAACTCCATGATAACGGTCATTTCCTGCATCGGTTCCCCCGGCTGCGCAAAACGCGGAGCCTGGCGGGTTGCCGTCTTGAAATGGCTGTTGCCCTGACCGCCACGACCGCCTTTGAGCAAAATCACTTCCTGTCCGTCTTCCGTCACATCACAAAGATACTCTCCGGTTTCGGCGTTATAAACTACCGTTCCGCAGGGTACTTCTATTATTTTATCCGCGCCGTCTTTTCCGAAGCTGCGACCTTTACTTCCCGATTCGCCATGACCTGCCATTGCGTGACGGTCATACTTCAGGTGAAGCAATGTCCAGTAGTTACGGTTACCGCGCAGGATGATATGACCTCCTCTTCCGCCATCGCCCCCGTCGGGACCTCCGTTAGGACAATATTTCTCGCGCCTCATGTGCGTAGAGCCTCTTCCGCCCTTACCCGAGCGACAGTATATCTTTACGTAATCAACAAAATTCGATTCAGCCATATTCTTTTAGTGAGTTAAAATAGTCAGTAGCCAAAGCAAGATACTCCGGCCACTGACCTATCTGTTTATTATTACAATTTGTCTACTGCTTCGCAGATTTCTGCAAAGATACCTTCCATAGTACCCGAGCCGTTGATGTGCTGGTATTTCTCTTCGTTCTTGTACCAGTCGATCAGCGGAGCAGTCTGTGAATGATATACATGCAGACGTTTTTTAATAGTCTCTTCGTTGTCATCCGCACGACCGGAGTCTTTGCCACGTTTGATAAGACGCACCATCAGTTCTTCTTCAGGAACATCCAGATCTACCATAACAGAAACATCCTGTCCTCTTTCAGCCAACATTTTCTTTAATGCTTCTGCCTGTGCAATTGTTCTCGGAAAACCGTCGAAAATTACACCTTTGCTATCTTTGAAGCTATCAAATACGCTTGCCAAAATATCAATCATCAATTCGTCAGGAATCAGTTGTCCCTGGTCGATATAACCTTTAGCAGTTTTACCCAGTTCTGTGCCGTTCTTGATTTCTGCACGCAATACATCTCCTGTCGAGATGTGATTGATTCCATACTTTTCTACAATACGTTCGCTCTGCGTTCCTTTTCCTGAACCCGGAGCACCGAAAATTACAATATTCAACATCTTTTTTACCTAAAAATTAATTTGTATTTGAATTTAATCTACTACTGTATAAATGTCGGGATAATTACGCCCGAAGCCGTCATAGTCCAGTCCGTAACCTACGATAAAGTCATTCGGAATCTCCATCGCTACATATTCAATATTCAAGGCTACTTTTAGTTTTTCCGGTTTCACCAACAGAGAAGCGATATGGATTTCGGCGGGATTGCGTGTACCCAGTGTATCCAACAGGCGTTGCATTGTCAGTCCCGTATCCACAATATCTTCTACGATAACAACCGTACGTCCGGCAATGTCTTCATTCAGACCGATTACTTCCTTTATCACTCCGGTGGAAGTGATACCCTGATAAGAAGCCAACTTGACGAATGAGATTTCACAGGGGATTGTGATATGCTTCAACAAATCGGCGGTAAACATGAACGAACCGTTCAACACACTAAGGAAAAGCGGATTCTTACCTGCCAAATCGCGGTTAATTTCGTTCGCTACGCGAATCACTTCTTTCTGAATATCTTGTTCCTTAATAGAAACGGTAAATAGTTTGTCTTTTATCTGAATGGTATCCATAACCGGTAATTTTAAAAAAGTTGTCGCAAAAATACAATTTTTTATTCTACCCCGTGCATCATCTTCTGTAATTTCTTCGAAAGAAGGAACAGAATAAGTGAAGCGACACCCGACATTACGACGAATACCATGAAGAAGTCATACATCGTTGCAATCTGATAACCCAGGATTGTTTTCACCTTTCCATCTTCCGGATAAAGCCCGCTCAGCATACCTGCAAATTTGTTGGCTGTGGCGGTAGAGAGATACCAAATTCCCATCATCAGGGATGCGAAACGCAACGGACTCAATTTGTTAACCATAGATAGTCCGATAGGTGACAGGGCGATTTCACCCATCGTATGAATGAAGTAAAGCCCGGTCAGCCAAATCATGCTTACTTTTACTCCGGGGATGGCATCTTTCACTCCAAAGCAAATGAAAAGGTATCCCAAAGAGAGCAGTAAAAGACCGATAGCTTGTTTGGTCGGAGAAGCCGGTTCCATCTTTCGTTTGTTCAGGAAGCTCCATACGCCCGGCATGATATAAGCCAATACGACCACGAAAAGCGGATTGAAGGACTGGAACCAGGAAGCCGGCATTTCCCAGCCGAGAATATCGCGGTTGGTTTGCTCGGATGCAAAAAGCGTTAAGGATGCTCCTGCCTGCTCATAGGCTGCCCAAAAGAATATGACGAAGAAGGCTACGATATAGATTACGAAGATACGGCTACGTTCTATCTTAGTCAGCGAGCCGTCCAGCAAAATAAGAACCGGGAAAACAATGCAAGCTGTGAAAATTCCGATACTAATCCAGTCACCGCTGAATATATAGCCAAAGAATACGAGCAGGAAGGCGGTCAGAAGAGTAATGATAATGCTATTACGCATGATTGTCCGTTTATCCATCTTCGGATGGGAGATGTGTTCCGCCTTATCTTCTTTCTTCTCTCGTTTTGCATCGGGAATGATACCGATTGGTTCGCCGGACGGAGAGAAAAGATATTTATTCTTTTGAGTTTCGAAAAGTACAACAGTAAAGAGTGTCATGATTCCGGCTGCCAAGAATCCCCATTTAAAATCATGCGGGTCGCCGGTATCTCCTAAATAACCGCAAATCAAGGGGGCTGCGAAAGAGCCGACATTTACGCCCATATAGAAAATGGTATAAGCGGCGTCCAGTCGTTTATCGCCCGGTTCGTAGAGTTGTCCCACCAAAGAGGAGACTGTGGGCTTGAAACAACCGTTGCCCAAAATCAGAAATCCAAGTCCGCCGTACATGAGCCAATGTGCCAGTTCGGTATTGTTCAGCGTAGAAGCACTCATAAACATAAGGAACTGTCCGGCAGCCATCATCACTGCGCCCCAAAATACGGAACGGCGGATTCCCCAGTATTTATCGGCAATATATCCGCCAATCAACGGAGTTAAATAAACCAATCCGGTATAGCTACCGTAAATAGATGCTGCCGCTTCTTTATCGAACAATAAAGCCTGTGTCAGGAAGAGAATAAAGATTGCACGCATTCCGTAGTAGCTGAAACGTTCTGCCGTGCTTGTCGCAAAAATCAGATAAAGGCCTTTCGGATGCCCTTTCAATGCACTCATGTATTTATGTGTTTTAGTAGTTTATGGGGTGCAAAGGTAGGAAAAAGTAAGTGAACAAGCTGCAAAAAAGAAGAATCTTATCAGAACAGAAGCATATTATAGAAAAATGCAAAAAATCCCACTTATCCACTTCATTAAGTTTTCAACAACGTAAATAATAAAGCGGAATTCCACCTTAAATGTAAATCAGGCATCACTTTAGCCAAAAGTAAATTCAACGTTCTCGATACTAATAAGAAGCATTCCTTCTCTTTTTCTCAGAAAGATTTTGCTTTCTCTAGCCAGCCAACCGATAGCAAGAGCTACGTCTTCAAACGTCAAACCTAACTCATGACACAAATCGAACATTGAAAGTTCACCTTTTTCATTTAAGATGCGCCATACTTTTCCTGCATTTAAGCCAATTCTTGTCTTTTCCATAATGCAAACTTTAGAAGATTAAACAATCTATTATTTATGATTTAATCATTGTGAGCATAGGAAAATAATGTTATTCGCATTATCTACTTACAAAGATAACATTTTTTCCGTAAAATGCAAGTAATGAAGAGTAACCGTTACTAATCGCCAACTCTAGTTGTCTATATAGACAACTAGAGTCGACTAATTAGACAACAAAAGTCAGCCAGGTGGACAACGATAGTTGGCTTCTTTTATGCAAACTATTTAAGGCGATGACAATTGCTATATCTGAGCCGAAGTCTACGAACAATCAAGGTACAAACTATGAAAGTGTGAAGGCGTGAAGACCGTGAAGAAGAGGTTTCCTCTTTGTTTCTTCACCGAGAACACCTATTAGACAGATAATTACCTCCCTGTGAAAAAAGTGGAAGAGAGGAATTCAACTTTATTGTGTGTTTAGTTATTTTCAGCGCGGTTAGTTCATTTCCGTACTGTTTAGACTATTCTTGATATGATTAGTCTGCCAATAGACAGATAATAACTTATCCAACAATATCCCACACACTATCCAACTATGATTAACAAGTTTTCTTCCCACAACAAACGGGAAAAGTCAGAAGAATCATGTACATTTGTGGGTCGAAAACTAAAAAAACATTGTAATGAAAATATTTCCAAGTAGCAGTATCAAGAAATTGGACGCTTATACCATTGAGCACGAACCGATTGCATCAATAGACCTGATGGAACGTGCAGCAACAGTACTAACCAAAGCTATCACGGACAGATGGGGAACGGAAACACCCGTCACTATCTTCGCCGGCCCGGGGAATAATGGCGGAGACGCCCTTGCCGTAGCCCGCATGATGGCTGAAAAAGGATATAAAACGGAAGTATATCTCTTTAATACGAAAGGAGATCTTTCGCCTGACTGCCAGACAAATAAAGAATTGGTGGAAATGATGGAAGAAGTTACATTCCATGAAATCAGTACACAGTTTGTGCCGCCCGTTCTGACACCCGACCATTTAGTGATTGACGGATTATTCGGTTCGGGATTGAACAAGCCGTTAAGCGGTGGGTTTGCGGCCGTAGTGAAATATATTAATTCTTCCCCCTCTATGGTAGTAGCCATTGACATTCCTTCCGGACTGATGGGAGAAGAAAATACATTCAATGTAAAAAGCAATATTATCCGCGCAGACGTTACTTTCAGCCTGCAACTGCCGAAACTCGCTTTCCTTTTTGCAGAAAATACTGAATTTGTAGGCGAATGGGAATTACTGGACATTCAGTTGAGCGAAGAAGGAATAGAAGAAACGGAGACAAACTATGAAATGCTGGAGATTGAAGAAATCCGCTCGCTTATCAAACCCCGTAAACAATTCGCCCATAAAGGGAATTTCGGTCATGCACTGCTGATAGCCGGTTCAAAAGGAATGGCGGGAGCATCCGTATTGGCAGCCCGTGCATGTCTCCGCTCCGGAGTAGGATTGCTTACCGTGCACGCACCTATATGCAACAACGACATTCTGCAAACTTCCGCCCCCGAAGCCATAGTAGAGACTGACGCCAGCGAAAACTACTTCGCCGTACCTACCGACACCGACGATTATCAAGCCGTCGGCATCGGCCCGGGACTCGGACGGAATGAAGAAACAGAAGCTGCCCTTATCGAGCAACTCGAACATTGCCAAACTCCTGTTGTACTGGATGCCGACGCACTGAACATCCTTGCCAACCACCGCCACACACTTACACATCTGCCGAAAGGCTCTATCCTCACCCCTCACCCGAAGGAACTGGAACGCCTGACCGGCAAATGCCAGGATTCTTACGAACGCCTGATAAAAGCCTGTGAACTGGCTCGTGCCGCACATGTCCACATTATACTGAAAGGTGCTTACTCCGCGATCATCACTCCCGAAGGCAAATGCTACTTCAACCCGACAGGAAATCCGGGAATGGCAACCGGTGGCAGCGGCGATGTTCTGACCGGGGTTATCCTTGCTTTACTGGCACAAGGCTATCCCACCGAAGAAGCTGCGAAAATAGGTACTTACATCCACGGATTAGCCGGAGATATCGCCCAAAAGAAGCAAGGAATGATCGGACTGATAGCAAGTGATATTATCACCTGCCTGCCCACAGCCTGGCGACTCGTAAGCGAATAAAAGTTAAGAACTTACAGTTTTTTCAATAACTTCATTAACTTTGTTTTCAAAATCAGTTAAAAGAGAACCGAATATGAAAAAGTTGATTATAGCAGCGGGCCTACTTATGGCAACTTCCGCTTACGCACAAACCGAAGTGCTGACGGGCGTTACCCGTGGAAAGGACTACGGAGTCGTATATAGCCTTCCCAAAACTCAAATAGAACTAGAGATAAAAGCCAATAAAGTCAACTATACTCCGGGTGAATTCAGCAAATATGCCGACCGCTATCTGCGATTGAGCAATGTCTCCGCCGACCCCGAAGTGTACTGGGAACTGACTGGCGTAAAAGTAAAATCAGTAGGAGTACCGAACAGCGAAGCTACTTACTTCGTAAAGCTGAAAGATAAAACCGTAGCTCCTCTCATGGAATTGACTGAAGACGGTATAGTGAAATCTATCAACGTGCCTTACAGCCAAAACAACTCCACGCAGAAAAGCGCTTCAACGACTCCCGCTCTCCAAAAGAGCGCGAATCCCCGCGACTTTTTGACCGAGGAAATACTGATGGCAAGCTCTACCGCCAAGATGGCGGAACTGGTAGCCAAAGAAATCTACAATATCCGTGAAAGCAAAAATGCCTTATTACGCGGACAGGCAGACAATATGCCGTCAGACGGTGCACAGCTTAAAATCATGCTCGACAATCTGAACGTTCAGGAAGATGCCATGACCAAAATGTTCTCCGGCATACAGGATAAGGAAGAAAAGACATTCACCGTTCGTCTCACTCCTGACAAGGAATTTAATAATGAAGTGGCTTTCCGCTTCTCCAAGAAACTGGGTGTGGTTGCCAACAATGACCTGGCAGGAACTCCGTTCTATATCAGCCTGAAAGACTTGAAGACTGTCAAGATGCCACAAGAGGACGGAAAGAAAAAGAAAGATCTGGACGGAATTGCCTACAACGTACCCGGACAAGCATTGGTTACCCTGACCGATGGCAAGAAGAAACTATACGAGGGTGAACTTCCTGTCACTCAATTCGGTATAATAGAATACCTGGCTCCGGTATTGTTCAACAAGAACTCTACTATCAAAGTGTACTTCGACCCGAATACAGGTGGCTTGCTTAAAGTAGACAGAGAAGAAGGCAAATAAAGAACCTTTAAAAAGAAAAGAATATGGGCGGTGAAGGACACATGCTCGACATGATACGCCGGTTAAGCGAAGGGCGGGAAGCATCCCGCCTATGGCACGAACGTACCAGCCAGAAGTTGAAGCATATGAACCGGGCCAACGACCATTACTCACTGCCCGACACTACCCCGGAAGAAATGGAACGCATCATCAAAAACTCCGAAAAGAAAAAGGAGAAAGACAGCAACTATTTCGTATGGGGAACACTCATCATCATGGGTGTACTGATTGTGATTGCCGTGATACTTTGGGCAATCTTTATCAAATAATAGTGATTAGCTTTATAAATCCATCTTTCTGCATCTGAAAAAGATAAGCAGATATACGCGACTCGTAGCCCGCTTCATTCTGAAAATGGTCTGCGAGTTTTTCTATAATCTCACGAACCGTGCGCTTTCCGTCTATCAGTTCCCATACAGCCGTACCGTGTTCCTCCAAATGCACATGATGGTCTTTCGACATCCCCTTTGGCACAAGGAAGCGTTGCATCCACGAATACTTAAAACGGGGAAAGGAGAGCATAATTGTCTCCCCTTCCCGTTCTGCTGTAATATGTTCACTGCGACAGGGAATGACCTCTAACAGGTTTATTTTCTCTTTGGCAGCCATAGTTTTTTATTTTTATCCCAGTATAAATACTGATTATTTCAAATACGAATGATTATTTGCAAATACGAACCGTTACTTCTGAATATTTGCTTCTTCCAAACCGTAACCCTTCTTCTTGTTCTCTGCTTTCAGCATCAAAGCAACAATCAAAGCCAATACACCAAAGAGAGCAAAAATACTCATCGGCAGCGTATAGTCATAAGTTTGTGCACCGTCTACTACCGGGCCTTTGCAATAAGAGTTCAACACCCATCCAATCAACAAAGGTACACCCATCAATCCCCAGTTCTGTACCCAAAATATCAGAGCATAAGCCGTACCCAACTGTTTTTCCGGGATAATCTTCGGAACAGAAGGCCACATAGCCGAAGGTACCAATGAGAAAGCAAAACCCAGGATAATCATAATAATGGTAGCAAACCACCATATATTCAAAATAGGCAAAGCAAACATCGTATGTACGAAAATCAACATGACAGAACCAATCACCATCAACGTAGCTCCCTTACCGATACGGTCATAGAGCGAACCGAACAACGGAGTCAATATAATAGCGCCAATCGGCAACAGTCCGGGGATTGTTCCCGCCAACTTCGGATCTACATTGTATTTCTGCACCATCAAATCCGCCGCATACTTGATAAACGGGAATACTGCCGAATAGAACAATACACACAATAATGCAATCAGCCAAAATCCCTTATTCGTGATAATATAAACAATGTCTTTCATGCGGAACGGTTCTTCCGGCTCCAAACCTTCCGCATCCAAAGACGCGTCCAGCTTCTTATCATAGAAAGTATAAATGAAGAAAGCAATCGTACCTACACACAACATAATCAGACAAAACAGAATCGGAGCAGGAATATTGGTATGGAACGCACCGCTCTCGTCCGTATATCCGAAGAAGTCTGCCAAAGGTACTGTCAACACCATTGCCAGGGTTGTTCCGATACGTGCCGTAGCCATTTCAAGCCCCATGGCCAATGCCATTTCCTTGCCTTTAAACCACTTCACGATAATCTTGGAAACAGTGATACCCGCAATCTCCACACCAACGCCGAAGATCGCATATCCCAATGCCGCCAAAGTGACCTGCATCTTGAATCCGAAAAGCATAGCTCCTTCCGGGAAAGTAGTCGAAATCGCATAATATTTTAATCCGCAGCCCAGCACCATCAACAGACAAGCTCCCATTCCGGTGAAACGGACGCCCATCTTATCCAGGATGATACCACCCAAAATCAGCATCACCAGGAATACATTAAACCAGCCGTAAGCACTTGTGAAGAAACCGTAATCAAGGCTATCCCATAATAATTCTTTCTCGAGCATGGGTTTTAGCGGAGACATTACGTCGGTGAGGAAATAGCCGCATAACATAGTAAACGCGACCAATGCTAGAACACTCCAGCGTAGCACTGCGGAGTCATTCAACTTCTTTTTCAATTGTTCTGTCATTGTTATATTTAAAAAGTGATTAATAATCTTATACAGCCAACAAAGGTAGTTAAATCTTGTTTGTTTTCATCACAAAGAGATTGTTTTTACAAGAAAAAGTTAAGTGCGGATTACACTGATTACGCGGAACATTGAAAATCCGTGTAATCTGCGCAATCCGCACTTAAATATCAGAGAAGTGCGGCTTCAGCCCATCTTCTCTTAAATGGTTTTACCCAAATAGTCTTACAGTGTCCGGAGTGAATTACTCTGCTGCAGGAGCAGGAGTTTCAGCAGCCGGTGCCGGAGTTTCTGTAGCAGGTGCAGTAGCAGGAGCTTCAGATTGAGGCGCAGCCGTACCTGCGGGTAAGTTATACGGGTTAGTCTGTTGTTCTTTCTGCGCTTGTTCCAACACTGCGTCTGTAGCAACAGCCGAACGGGGAACAACATAAGCGGTAGCAATGCTCATTACAACCATGAAGATAGCCAGACCCCATGTTGCTTTTTCCAGAAAATCTGTAGTTTTGCGTACGCCCATAATAGCGTTAGATGAAGAAAAACCGGAAGCAAGTCCGCCCCCTTTTGAGTTCTGAATCAACACGATGAAGCACATTAACAAGGCTGCAATCACCATTAAGATAACGAATAATAAGTACATCTTTAGTTATTTTGAATTAGCGTTAATAATCAATTTCTCCAAAAATCTGATTTGGTCTGCAAAGTAAGCATTTTTTTTTGGATATTTCAAGCTTAATTTTTTAATTATTTCAAGAGCTTTTGAATATCGTTGCTGTTTAACATAGATTTTTGCCAAAGTTTCTGTAAAACAGCTATCATCCTCCTCTTCTTCCGCACTTGCTTCGTTCGAAGGAACAGCGGATGCTTCCGCTTCTTCCCGCAAAGGTTTCATGTAGAGAGGAGAGTCGCTTTCGCTCTTTTCGATGAAGTCGTCAATCAGTTCAAAGCCTTTCAGCTTGGGCGTTTCCTCTGCTACTTCGTCCGTAGCGGGAGTCTCTTCGAGCAGATAAGAGGTATAGTCCATCGAATAGTCAAATCCGGTCTGTGCGGTCACCTCTTCGGGAGCTGTGGACAGGAAAGCATCAATCAATGCCAGTGTGCGGTCTACGGATGGCTCATCTTTCAGCACTTCCGTCAGCGCCACTCCCTTTTTCCGGGACTGAAGATCGAAACGGCTGCCTTCTATCAGTTGAAACAACTTCCGCCGGTCGGCAATGTAAAGAACGGCTTTCCGCAGTTCCCCGCCGAAATTAATATCATGGAGAATATACAGATTTTTGAGATACAACAAGCGGAGCGACTGAAAATACGGATATCTTGCAAGAAGATTGCGCAGTTCGTACAAGGTATCCCTATTCAGCGTCTCAGGATGCTGAATCCATTGTTGAAAGTTAACAGAAGTCATTTATATTACCAGTTTGCTACGGTTGCATTGAATATTTGGTCGGTTATCTCTTTAGACATTTCGGCAATTAATCCATCCTGTACGGCAGTCAGCAACTGAGTGGAGTCGTAGGTACGGAAAGCGGAGAATTGTTGTTCGAAGTCTTCGGCGTGATTTGTGTTGTTGACAAAGCGTACATTGACTGTTATGGTCAACTTCGTTTCCGAAGAATAACCATCGGCGGATACTGCCTGGTTGTACTGATTGTATCCCGTGATTTCTCCGTCGATCTGCAAATCTGCATTCTGATTCGGTTTCAGCAATTGCAGGCGGGTCTGACGGACAAATATATCTTTCAGGTCTTCATTGAACCTCGTCGCCAACGGAGCATATACGTACTCCGACTTAATCGGGAAGTCGGCAATGGAGATAGTCTTCACCTTATCATAGTTGATAGATGAACCGTTAAACTTATAGGAAACAGTACACGCTATGACCACAACCGGCAAAACAACCAGTAACAGAGGGCGTGTTATCTTCTTAATCCAAATCATATTCTTTTATTTTTCTATAAAGCGTACGCTCTGATATATTCAAATCTTTTGCCGCACTCTTCCGTTTTCCGTGATGTCTCTCAAGTGCCTTGCGTATCATTTCTTTTTCTACTTCATCCAGCGACAATGGAGGTTCTTCCACATATTCTTCCGTATCCTGTATATCGTCATCGTCCCTGCGAACAGCCGGTTGAGTGGGTTGCACGGCATGAATAATGGCAGGTACGGAAGGCTGATGAGCCGTCACCACCGGAGTAGTAACCACCGTTCCCACCTGGCTTACCTGTCCGGCACGTTCAGCCATCATGTTGTGTACCATCTTCTTCAGTTCGGCCACTTCCTGACGCATATCGAACAGGACGGAATAAAGTATTTCCCGTTCGCTTTCAAAGCCTTTACTTTCACGCGTTCCCATCAATGCCGGAAGGCGTTGCATATTTTGTGTCGGAAGATAAGTCTGCAAGATAGCAGCGTTAATCTCCCTGTTCGTTTCGATAATCGAAATCTGCTCCGTGATATTCTTCAACTGGCGCACATTGCCCGGCCATGAATAAGCCAGCAACTCCTTCTTCGCATCCTCTGTCAACTGGATAGCCGGCATCCGGTATTTCTCAGCAAAGTCCGCGGCAAACTTACGGAACAGCAGAAGCACGTCTTCTCCCCGTTCACGCAAAGGCGGTATCTGAATGGGCACGGTGTTCAACCGGTAATATAAGTCCTCACGGAAACGCCCCTCTGAAATAGCCTGCACTAGATTGACATTGGTAGCTGCCACAATACGCACATCGGTCTTTTGTACCCTTGACGAACCTACTTTCAAAAATTCACCGCTCTCCAGCACACGAAGCAAACGCGCCTGGGTAGGCATCGGCAACTCCCCTACTTCATCGAGGAAAATAGTAC
Organism: Bacteroides sp. GM023; assembly: GCF_014750685.1. Lineage (GTDB taxonomy): Bacteria > Bacteroidota > Bacteroidia > Bacteroidales > Bacteroidaceae > Bacteroides. The sequence continues at coordinate 339,702 of NZ_JAAXGE010000009.1, read as the reverse complement.
CACCGTCGGCTTCACCGAAATATCCTTTCCGTTCGCCAATAGCACCGGTAAACGCGCCTTTCTCATGACCGAACAGTTCGGAATCAATCGTACCTTCCGGGATAGCTCCGCAGTTGACAGCAATATACTGCCCGTGCTTCCTCCGGCTATATTGATGAATGATCTGTGGAAAACTCTCCTTTCCGACACCGCTCTCTCCGGTTATCAACACGGACAAATCGGTAGGAGCTACCTGAATGGCAACATCGATGGCACGTGACAATGCTTCGGTATTGCCAATAATACCGAAACGCTGTTTCACTTGTTGTATCTCCGCTCTTGTCATCACTCTTTTAATCCTCGTCTACTGTATCCAGTTTTAGTTTATCACTATCGTCCCGTTTCTCGTAATATTGTTTCCGCAACGGATTCGCACGGGCTACTTTCTCCCGCTGGCGATTACGGAACACATCAATGGCAACGTAGATTGCCTGACGGAAAGAATCTTCACTTGCCACTCCCTGACCTGCAATGTCATAGGCAGTACCATGAGCCGGAGAAGTGCGCACTACCGGCAGACCTGCCGTATAGTTCACTCCGTCGTCCATCGCCAACGCCTTGAACGGAGCCAGTCCCTGGTCGTGATACATAGCCAGGATACCGTCGAAATGAGTATAATTGCCTGAACCCATAAAGCCGTCGGCCGCATAAGGACCGTAGCAGAGGATTCCTTTTTCTTCCATTTCCTTCATCGCAGGAATAATTATTTCCTGTTCTTCCATTCCCAGTAAACCACCGTCTCCGGCATGAGGATTGAGGGACAACACTGCAATGCGCGGAGCACCGATACCGAAATCCTGTTTCAGGCAATGATGGAAGATCATCAATTTCTCCTGAATCAGTTCCTTGGTAATCGTAGTTGCAATCTCTCTTACGGGAATATGGGTCGTCACTAAAGCCACGCGAAAATCATTCTTCATCAGAATCATCAATGACTTGTCGCCATTGCCCAAACGTTCTTCGATATATTCCGTATGTCCGGGGAATGAAAATTCTTCCGAATGGATGGTATGTTTATTGATAGGAGCCGTCACGATAACGTCAATCAGCCCTTCACGATATTCTTCGATGGCACGTTCCAATGCTCCCAAAGCTGCTTTGCCCGCTTCGGGATCGGGTTTGGAAAATTCCACTTTCACTTCATCGTCCGTACAATTCACTACGCTCAAACGGTTATATCCCGCTTCGGAAGCCGTATTGACAATACTGAAGTTAGTCTGAATATCCAACGCTTTCCGATGGTAAGCAGCCACTTTCGGCGAACCGTAAATAATCGGAGTACAAAGTTCCAACATGGTAGGGTCTGAAAATGTCTTTAAAATCACTTCATAGCCTACCCCGTTTATATCTCCCTGGGTGATGCCGATTCTTATTTTGCTATCTTCCATTTCTTTACTTATTAGTTTTTTCCGCTTCCTTAGATACACCGCCCAATGGAATCTGATTCTGCTGAACTTCATTCGGAAGTTTCAGTGTGTAAAGAGATGCTTCCATCTGGCGAACCAGGTTGCGTTTCATTTTATCAGGTGAATAAACAAATATTTCTGCTGTAATAATCCGTTGGTTTTTCTCGTCCAGGCGAGTGTGTGATACATACGGGCCACCCATGAAGTCACCCTTCATGCGCCATAGTCCGCGTGCTTCCAATGTGTAGCTGTTTTGTACGTTGATTGGGCGTACATCTGTCAACAGACTGTCAGTTGACATAAAAACGCCTTCCTTGAATCCGGGGATATTGGCCTGCATCACAGAGTCACGTTTGTGAACGAAGTATTCTTTGGTGAAGGTATCCTTGTCGGTATAAGGATAAGAGTACATTACGAAATTCTGGTCGGCAGTACCTGTGTTGGTAGAAGCCCAGAAGAAATCTTCACCGGTCTTGGAGTTAGTCAACTCGGAAGGCAGCCAAATGTTGCATCCGAACAGGCTATCCACCTTGTTTGAGATGAAATTGCTATGCTTGTCTTCGAGCAAAGTGATCTGACGGTTCATTTCCGCACGGGTAAAGAAATCGACAATCGTTTTTTTATTTTCTTCCACGAACTTCCCGAACTCTTCTTCGTTCGGAGCCTGGATAGTCAAAATCATCTGCGGATTGGCATACACATCTTTCGCATACTTGAAAGAGCCTTTCGTATATATATCCTGTATGTCTACAATAATAATGTTACGTATCAGCTTCAGCGTAGAATCATAATCTTTCGGTGAAGTGTACATGATACGGAAAGAAGGTTCCGATTGCGGCAAGCCGGGCACGTCAGAATCGAGTGCATCATGCAAAGCCCTTCCGGCCGCACGATCCCAAACACCGTGATCTACTACTACCAAAAGTTCGTATGCACGTCCACTAGAAGTGTGGTTTCCTTTCAGACCACAAGAAGCAACAACAAAGGCTACCAAAGTGATGCTCAAATAAAAAAAGTACTTTTTCATGATGTTCGGTTTTATATATTAACTCTGATTATTTTCTTCTTGTTTCGCTGTCGACAACATGCCGCAAGCCGCAAAAATATCTTCTCCTCTTGAAGAACGGATCGTGGTGAAAAGCCCGTGTGACGTCAGATAGTCACGAAAACGGGTCATCGTATCCATATCCGCCCCTTCGAGTTCGACTCCCGGTATGGCATGGAAACGAATCAGATTCACCCTGCAATCCAGTCCGCGAAGAAGTTTCAGCAACTCTTTGGCATAGACTTGCGAGTCATTAAGCCCCTTAAAAACAATATATTCAAACGAAAGTCGGCGCTGTTTACTAAAATCATAGTTTTTTAACAGTTCCACCATTTCAGTGATGGAGAACGCCTTTTCCGCCGGCATAAGTTCGGAACGTTGTGCAGTCACCGGGGAGTGCAGGCTGATAGCCAGGTGGCAGTCGCTTTCTTCGATAAAGCGTTGCAGTCCTTTCTGTAGTCCGACTGTAGAAAGAGTGATGCGCTTCGGGCTCCATGCATACCCGTAAGGAGCGGTCAGTATCTCCAATGCCTTCAATACTTCGTCGAGGTTGTCGAGCGGTTCGCCCATGCCCATCATCACCACATTGGTCAGTTTGTCGCGTTCGGGCAATGAATGGATTTGATTGATTATCTGGTTGGCGGTCAGGTGTGCTGTAAAGCCTTGCTTTCCGGTCATACAGAACTTGCAGTTCATCTTGCAGCCTACCTGTGAAGAGACACAGAGCGTCGCCCGGTCATCATCGGGAATATAAACGGATTCTACAAAATGATTATCGCCAACTCTATACAAGTACTTCACCGTGCCGTCCACAGAACGCATTTCATCTACCGGAGTCGCTGCCCCTACCTCATAGTTCTGCTTGAGCAACTCCCGGTTCTTCAATGACAAATTAGTCATTTCATCAATCGAAGTCACTTTCTTCTCGTAAAGCCATTCCATAATCTGCTTGGCGGTAAAGCCGGGCATACCCAGTCTTTTCACCAGCGATTGAAGCTCCACAAGGTTCATTCCTAAAAGAGGATATTTAGACATTATTCTTTCCGTTCATGGTTTATATTTGCAAATGTAAGGAAATAAAGTCGATTTCCGTATAGCGATAATGTAAAAGTTAACAAAAAAGGTCGTTCCCGAAAGAGGAACGACCTTTTGCAGTTATCGTTTATACGATTAATTCTTAGAAGAACAGGAAACGTGTATCTTTCACATTTGCTTTCAGATACAAGTCGTTCATCAGACGGCTGGCGAAACGTGCATGCATGTTAGCCAATGTAGCTTCTTCTGTTTTTGCGTCGAATGTTTCGTTCAGTTTGTCTTTGCCATATACTTGCAGAACAAATACTCCGGCGTTACCTTTGATAGGAGCGCTCAACTTATTCACTTCAGAAACAGAAGCATAAGCGCCTACCAGCGGTTCGCTGCTGCGCAATGCAGATACGTAAGCAGGAGCTGCGAATGTAACCATCTTCAAAGAGTCGCTTACAGCGTTAGCCATAGACTTATACTGATCGAAAGAAGCTGCATTAGCTGCCTTCATGTCAGCCATGATCTTTTCTGCTTTCTTATCTTTAACGATTTCAGCTCTCAACTGATCCTGTACGGCTTTCAACGGACGGTATCCTTCCGGTTTGATGTTCACCAGACCCACTACGATCATATGATCGCTTTCGCCACATTCGTACAAACCTGAAACTTCACCCGGTTTAGCTTTATCAAATGCCCATCTCAAAGCTTCTTTTGTTCCTCTCACACCACCGATACCGTGTTCAGAACTATTCAAGTCAGCTCTATCCAACAGTCTGTATCCGGCTTCTTCAGCGCTAGCTACCATCTTCTCAACAGAAGGATTAGCAGCGATAAATTGGCTGAAGTCGTTGTAAGCACGATTGTAAGTTTCTTTACTGAACTCTACTTCACGCTTGATAACAGCTACTTTATATTTGTCTTTTACAGACTTCTTGTTAGTCACCTGAAGAATTACGTTAGCTTGTCCCATCGGCAAGTTTACCAGTTCGTTCACACCTGTATTGTTGATAGCAGAGATGAATTTCAGGTTATCACCGTCGATCTGTGCGCCTTCATACTGTGCAGCAGTCAACCAGTTAGAGTCACCTGTCTGACCGTATTTCTTAGCCAGGTCTGCGAAGTTTGCACCACCTTTAAGAGCATTGTAGATACTATCTGACAAAGCCTTAGTCTTCAATGCATCTTCAGCATATACCTGAATCTGACGGAATTCTATAGAGTCGGCTGCGGCAGCTTTAGCTACAATCTTGAAAGAGTTGATAGTATTATCACCACCATTGTAGTAAGGGCCGTAAACAGTACCTACGGAAGCAGAGTCCAAACGAGCTACTACATCTGACGGGAATGCTGTCTTGTTATAGAACAGGTCTACATAAGGAGCTTCAGAACCTACCGAACGAACAAACGATGTGTAATCATCTGTTGTAGCAGCCAACTGTGCAGTTGCTTCATCTACTTCTTTCTGAATAGCAGCTCTGTCTTCAGCGCTGGCAGTCACCTGAACATCAATGTATTTGATGTCACGAGTTTCCTGATATTGCTTGAACTGTTCTTTCTTCTTGTTGTACAGGTCTTTCAATTCCGATTCTTTCACTACGATAGTAGAGTCTACTACTGAAGAGTAAGGAACGCCTGCCAGCAATACATTGTATTGGTTCACGCGCGCGTCGAAAGCATCCTGTGCTTCTACCGGATTAGAAATAAGAGCCTTAGAAACCAACGCCTGGTATTTTTCAGCCAAACGGCTTTGAATCAATGTCTTTTGGATGAATGACCAGTATTTATACATGTTGTTGTATTGTTCTGCATACTGTGCCGGCATCTGTGATTCGCTCATCTTAGCATATTCAACGAGGAATTTGTTCAACATATCCTTGTCGAAGTTTCCTGTTTGCGGATTCTGGAAAGGAGTCTGACGCAGCAAAGGATGAACTCCAGCCTTCAGGATGTCCTGAATTTCAGCAGTAGAAACAGTCAGTCCCAATGCTTTAGCTTCTTTTTCAATCAGTTTATTGTTTACGTAGGAACGCCATACTTCGTCGCGCACCTGATTGGATTGGTCGTCGTTCAAGGCGGTCACTCCTCGCATGAGTTTCACCACTTCGGTATATTCTTCTACCAAATTCTGATACTCTTGAGCGGAAAGAGCGTCTCCGTTCACCTCACCTACGTCATGTGCCTGATGCGGCTGCATCACCTTCCATGCGTCACCCGCAATGAAAGCAAACAGCGCCAAGCCGATAACAATCACCAATAGAGGTCCTTTCGACCTAATGTTTTGTAACGTTGCCATTTTGATTAATACGATTTATGTTTATTATTATTTCTTTCTTTTGTCGTTTTAGCGCACGAAGATACAAAAAATGCTAATATGCATCTATTTATTAGCCAAAAATTTCTTGATTATCGCTATTATTCCAAGACTTTCAAGCGCACAAGTTCTATTTTTGTCGCCGTGACCTTGATTATCTTGAATTGATAGTGCCCTACCTGAATGATTTCATGCAACTTCGGGAAACTCTGATATTGATTGAGAATCAACCCGCCCACCGTCAGATATTCGTCCGACTCGGGCAAATCCAGTCCGAATGTTTCATTCACTTTCTCTATTTCCAAACGGGCGGATAACACATACTCGTGTTCCTCAATCTGCTTGCAGATATAGGAAGTGTTATCGTGTTCGTCTTCTATATCGCCAAAAATCTCTTCCACCAAATCTTCCAACGAGACAATGCCGGATGTTCCACCAAATTCGTCCACTACCACGGCAATCGTTTTCTTCTGCTGCATGAACAGTTTCATCAGTTTGTGGGCAGACATCGTTTCAGGCACAATCGGCACCTGTTTTACATTATCATGCCAGTTTTTCGGAGCACGAAACATTTCCGACGAATGGATATAACCGACCACATTGTCGATATTGCCGTCATATACGATAATCTTGGATATACCGGACTCTATGAATCGGCTTTTCAGTTCGTCCAGCGAAGTAGTCAGGTCAACGGCCACCACTTCCGTGCGCGGAACGATACAGTCACGGATTTTTATATTCGAGAAATCAAGTGCATTCTGAAAGATTTTCACTTCCGTATCCAGTTCTTCTTCATTCTCGGCATTGTCGATGCTACTTTGTACGAAGTAATCCAGGTCGACTTTCCCAAAAGCAATATCGGACGCGTCCTTGTTCACTTTCATTCCGAAAAGACGAAGGAACAGGCAAGATACACCGGAAGCAAACTTTGATATAGGATACAATATGACATAACAAATAATAAGCGGAACGGCAAAAACATTTAAAACCACATTGGGATTGATCTTGAACAATGTTTTCGGCAAGAACTCTCCGGTCACCAATATAATTAAGGTAGAAATAACGGTCTGCGCCAGCACCATAAGGAAATGGTTATCAATGAATCCTGCCAACAGATTGTCACCGATAATTTGTGCCATCAGGATACCATAGATTACCAAGGCTATATTATTCCCCACCAACATGGTAGAGATAAATTCATTCGGATTCTTGAAAAAGATGGATAGGATACGAGAGGTGATTCCCCCCTTACGTTCCATTTCAAAACGCAGTTTGTCTACCGAGACAAAGGCAATCTCCATTCCTGAAAAGAAAGCGGAGAAGACCATGGTGATTATTAGAGAGATATAAATATTCATAGTTTATTTCACAGAATCTTTTTTCACGGAGTCCGGCAAGGCTTTTATTTCCGGTTGAGTAGTACCTGCTTCATCGTCTACATAGAAAATACCTTGTATATTATGAATAACATAGATTGTCATTTCCTGGTTCGAGTCGAACCCTTGCCCAGTAATGATCCTATCTGGTTGCTGAATACGTATAAATTTATCCGAATAGACTTTTTTAGTATTCTCGTTCCAATAAAGCAATTCCGTATTAAAGCGTTCTCCTTTCTGGTTTTGTATATCAACATTACCTATCAGCTTCCAAAGTCCTTGTTTATTGTAATAATAGGCAGTATCCGCTTTGATACTGGCTTCTACCTGAAAAATAGAGTCGAACTGTTCGAGATATATTCCTTTTTCAAATGCCCAATGAGGAGGATTTTTACGATCGTAAACCTGCCACTCCTCCGTATTCACCCTGTAACGTGTCACTCCGGAATCGGATATAAGGGTAGTGACCCCTAATGTCTGCATTACGGGAAGAGAATCGCGCTCGGTGATAGCCTCACCCACTGCTTTCGTCTTACCGCCGCATGAGGGAAATAAAAGAAGCATAACAATTGTCCCAAGGACAATTGTTATGCTCATGCTTTTATGCAATAAACGTTTACTTCGTTTTCGCAACATACATTTATCGAATCGTTGTAGTCTCTCCGATCCAACCGCCGATAGTGATGCGGTCGCCTTGCTTGTAACCTAACATAAAGAGGTCTTTAGCTTGCGGAGTATGACCTGAATATCTACCGATTAAGTTGTTAGCTTCTTCAGCTACACTTGGGTCTACTTGTTTTGCACGTTGCAATTTGTCGATTACTGCAAAATATGTACACTTGTTCAAAGCGTTTTCATCACTCCAGTTAGGACTCATTGCATAAAGGTTAGCAATCAAGATGTAAGGAGCACCATAGTTTTCGTTGAAACTGATAGCTTTCTGACAGTAAGCTCTAGCTTGAGACAATTTCTTGGCAGAAGCCAATACTGCTGCTGCTGCATATGCCTTCTCAGCTTTCTTCACATTGTCTGTTTCCAGGTTCACTGCTTCGTCAAAGAACTTCACAGCACCGTCAATATCGCCTTTCTTGAATGCTTGATAAGCACAACCTGTAGCAGCTTCTGCTGTCGGTTCCATTTTATAAGCATAGAAAGATGCCTGCAAATATGCTTCACTTTCAGTACATCTCATCATTTTCATGATGTCGATTACTTTCTTCAAGTATTCCAAATCTTTCTGGTTAGCTTCTACTTTCGGACCATAGATACCTTGCAGTGATTCACAGTCAGCAGTTCCACTGTTTACGAACAAAGCAACCAAGTTGTCTTTGATACCTGACATAGCTTTCTTCTTAGCTTCGTTGGTTTCAGCAGCAATTGCTTCATCAGCATATTCAGAAGCTAACAGATAGTCCTGAATGAACTGTTCCTTATGGTTAGGATCGTTTTTCAGCTTATCCAAGGACATTTGCAGGAAGTAGAAGATAGTTGCACCTGCCGATTCTGCTTTCACAGCGTTTACGGACTGGCTCAACCATTGATAAGCCTGATTTACATCGATCTGCGGAGCCAAAGCGATATAGTCTACTGCTTTGATACCCAAAGCTTCGTCAGCAGAAGACACTTTTGTGCCTTTAGCCAAAAATTCTTCCGTATACTTGATACGCAAATCATGCGTATTCATCAGTTCATCAAAATATTTTTTGTAGTCAGGACTATTCTTATCCTTGATTTGAGCCATCAAGCCTTTCAGAATTTTATATCCGTCAGTAAAGGTATAGAAACGAAGCGTCGGACAGTTTTCCAACACAGCTTTCCAAGGAGTATACGCATCTTTAAAATTACCTGCACGCACAGCTTCATGCGAAATACTACTGTTCGAATTACAGTTAGACGCATCCTGTGCTATTGCAGTGGTTGCCCCTGCTGAAAGGACCAACATAGCCACAAGCGTTTTAATCTTCATTGTATTTAAATTTTAGTTGTTATTATAAAGTCGTCTATTCTCTCTCACTTTGTTTCAACTTAATTATTCTACCCTACGTTTGAAGAACCAACGTTCGTTGAACGTCAATCCGATACTCACACGGAAGATATTTTCGTTCACAAAATTTGTTTCCTGTCCACTTACACGAACAAACTGTCCGCTGATGCTAAGGATAGAACGTGAACGGGGTACAGGCAAACCAAAACCGGCAGTTACGCCATATTCGCGGGCAGCCTTTTTGCCGTCAATCTTATAATACGGAGTCGTATAATAAGCTCCCAGACGGTATTTGATGTGGGATAAGTAAGAACGTCCTATTAAATTAGGAATGTATTCCGCACCCACTGAGATTTTATGACGGTCGCAATATGCATAAGTTTCGTTAAAATCTTCATTTACACCTTCATTGCCAACTGCATTGATACCGAATTTTGTTTTTGACCATTGTTGCAAGCTATAATCCACACCAACAGTCAGACGTTTGTCATAGTTATATGTTAATCCTCCTCCAAACATATTAGGCAGTTCAAAAGTTGCATCAAAATCATTAGAGACCGTCGTACTGTTTTGAGTCACTACTGTATAATCATTATTCAGTTTATGCTTCGGAGAAAATACGGCTCCAATTGTCACTGAATGTTTCTTATTAAAATTCAATGTATACTGCGCACCGAAATCCAGTTTATAATCAGAAATCGAAACTCCTCTTTGCTGTATAAAAGAGTAAGATTCTGAAGTCGCCGGATAAAGAATAGTCGTCGTGCGTGTGATATCTCCCCAAAAATAAGAAGCGTTTACACCTACTGATAAATTCTTGAGCACCTTCACACCTAGTCCGGCATACAACTGATGCAAACCTCCGTCACCAGTAAAGCTCCGAGTCTGACTGACACCGTTTTTAGACCCACTATCAGACACACTGTATCCCACATTAGAGAATGGCAACAAACCTACACTCATCGCTATTCTGGGATGCAAACGAAACTGCATAGCCAAGTAGTCAAAACTAGAGTTCTTGGCGTTCAGTTTCACACCGCCGCCATTAACATTCATATTTTGTAGACTGACACCCCCTTCAAATAGGAAAGTCAACGAATCAATGGCTGTATACGAAGCAGGATTCAATGGATTGATCTGTGCTCCATCCCGGAGTCCAAAAGCAATTCCTCCCATCGCCTTGCTATTTCCGAAACTTTGATCGGACAAATCGCCATAGCCATATCGTGTATAAGGAGAGTTTGTATTATTTTGAGCAATTGCCATTCCGGTAACCATCGTGAGCAAAAGCGCACATAGTGTGTGTTTAAATCCTACCATTATTATAGTTTAAAATTCTATTTAATCCTTTCAACACTAAAAATCTATCTGCAAAGATGATACTTTTTACGCTGCTATCAAAAGAAAAATCATCTCCGCCCGTTAAAAAAACCAAAAGTTCAGGATATTTATGCTTCATAGACTCAATATAACCTGAAATTTCGTATTCCATGCCTTTCAACACTCCGGCGCGTATAGCGGTTTCGGTGTCCCGTCCCATCGGGAGTTTACGCCCGTTGGTGTCCACAAGCGGCAAGCGTCCGGTGAACTGGTGAAGTGCCTTGAAACGCATCTGCATGCCGGGAGAAATATTACCACCATGATACTGCCCTTTCGAGTCAATAAATTCATAAGTGATACAAGTCCCTGCGTCAATGACCAATATATCGTTGTGAGGAAACTGTTCATGAGCACCTACCACAGCAGCCATACGGTCGTACCCCAGCGTTTCGGGAGTTTCGTACAGATTGTCCACCGGTAAAGGCGTTTTGTAGTTGAGCCACAGTAAAGGAAACGGCAAAGCTGCCAAATCGGCAAGTATCCGTTCGCTTAAATCAATGACAGTAGCCACAATCCCCTGTTCTATCGGGTACTTGGAACAAAGTGTTTTCAGACAATCCAGCGATTGATTGGATTCGGTAAGCACTTCCACCATCTCCCCATTATTGAAGAGAGCGACTTTCGCCATCGTATTTCCTATGTCGATAATTAAATTCAATGCGTTTTTATCTTTAGCGGGCGCAAAGGTATAGTAAAAAAAGAAAAGATGAAGCATATAGAAGGAAATATCTTATTTTTTCATTTTGAATAATTCAAAAAAGAAAGAAAATCGAACTATCTATTTTTAAATAGATAATTTATTATTATTATTTATTATGTGTTCCACTGTGCGTTCAAGCAGCTTTTTTCTTTACACATCAAATCTTTGATTAGCAACACATTGTGACGAAATATCAGCGTTCCACTTAGTGTTCCACTATTTTGTGTCTATTTTTCATAAAAACAGAGGTTCCGTTTCACTCAAACAGAGCGTCTATTTACCCCAAACAGAGGCTCTATTCAGATAAAACAGACGCTCTATTTCCCTATTCCGACAAATCTTCGTATATTCGCTGCCAAAATAAAACGAGCCTACTAATGAAACGGTCTTTTTTATATGTAGTTTTTTCCTTTTGCCTGTTGCTCCTGCCCTTTGGACACACTTATGCCAACAGCAATGACTCCATCCGTCTCAGCCTGCTGACCTGTGCTCCCGGAGAAGAGATATATTCTTTGTTCGGACACACAGCCATCCGTTACGAAAATCCTTCACAAGGCGTAGATGTTGTTTTCAACTACGGCTTATTCAGCTTCGATACCCCAAACTTCATTTTCCGTTTCTCTCTCGGAGAGACTGATTATCAATTGGGAGCTACCAATTACTCCCATTTTGCAGGGGAATATGCTTTTTTCGGACGTAGTGTGTGGCAACAGACATTGAACCTGACTAATGAAGAAAAAATCGACCTAATCCGGTTATTGCAAGAGAATCACCGTCCTGAAAACAGGGTGTACCGTTATAATTTCTTTTACGATAATTGTGCTACCCGTCCTCGTGACAAGATAGAGGAAAGCATTGCGGGGCAAGTGATTTATCCCACAGAACCGCAGGATGGTTCCCGTTCTTTCCGTGATATTGTACATCAATATTGCAAAGGACATCCGTGGGCACGTTTCGGTATTGACTTATGTATCGGAAGCGAAGCAGACCAGCCTATCACGCAACGACAGATGATGTTTGCGCCTTTTTATCTGATGGATGCCTTTGCCGGAGCGCAGATTAAGAATGACTCTATCCAGCGTCCGCTTACAGAATCCAGTGAATTGATCGTAGACGCGACTCCCGAAGAGGATGAAAGCGGATGGATACCCACTCCTCTACAGTGCGCGTTACTTTTATTTATACTAACGGCCGGTGCTACTATCTACGGTATCCGGCGAAGAACCGGATTATGGGGCGTAGATTTGCTTCTCTTCGGTGCGGCAGGTATCGTGGGATGCGTTCTTGCTTTTCTTGCCCTCTTCTCTGAACATCCGGCTGTCAGCTCCAATTTCTTGTTGCTGGTGTTTCATCCTGGACAACTTCTTTTCCTTCCCTACATCATTTATTGTGTCCGAAAAGGGAAGAAATGTTGGTATTTGACCCTGAATCTAGTCGTTTTAACACTTTTTATAGCGCTTTTTCCACTAATTCCGCAGAGATTTGACTTTGCTGTTGTACCTTTGGCACTCTGTTTGCTGATACGTTCAGCGAGCAACTTAATAGTGACATCTAAAAAGAAATAATGAAAGGACTACTAACTTCCCTCATCACCGTACTCACCTTCACAGGGCTGCAAGCACAGTCGCTGCCTACCGCGCCTAAACTTGTGGTAGGGCTGACAATTGACCAACTGCGTACGGACTACTTGGAAGCATTTTCGTCACTCTACGGCGAGAAGGGCTTCAAGCGCCTTTGGAAAGAGGGAAGAGTGTTCTATAATGCCCAATATACTTTCAGCGGTGTAGACCGTTCCTCGGCCATAGCTGCCATTTACAGCGGTACGACTCCTTCCATGAACGGAATCATCTCCAAACGATGGATGGATGCGTCAACCCTGCGTCCTGTCAACAGCACGGACGATACGGCATTCATGGGCTACTATACCGACCAAACGTGTTCGCCCAGCAAATTACTAACTTCTACCATTGCCGATGAACTTAAAATAGCGACACAAGGCAAAGGGCTTGTATATGCCATCGCCCCCAAATGCGACGCGGCTATTCTTGCCGCCGGACATGCCGGAAATGCTGCTTTCTGGTTGAATCCCAACACAGGAAAATGGAGCGGGACAACTTATTACGGAGAATTTCCCTGGTGGGCAAGCCAGTACAATGACCGCCAAGCCATTGATTTCCGTATTGCCAATATGACTTGGGAACCAATTTACCCTCGTGGAATGTACACTTTCCTGCCAGATTGGCGGGATATGGTTTTTAAATATAAATTTGACGACGACCGTAACAATAAGTACAGACGCTTCATCACCAGTCCTTTTGTGAACGATGAAGTAAATGCGCTTGCCGAAGAAGCACTGAACAAAAGCTCAATCGGCATGGATGACATTACTGACTTATTGGCAATCACCTATTATGCCGGCAACTATGCGCATAAATCCGTACAGGAATGTGCCATGGAGATGCAAGATACGTACGTACGTCTCGACCGCAGCATCGCTGACTTACTCGAATTGCTCGACAAGAAAGTTGGCTTACAGAATGTACTTGTCTTCATCACTTCTACCGGATATACGGACAGCGAATCGGCTGATTCGGGACTTTATAAGATTCCCGGCGGAGAGTTTTACCTGAACCGTTGCGCAGCTTTGTTGAATATGTATCTGATGGCTACATATGGCGACGGCAAGTATGTGGAGACGTATCATAATCAGCAAATCTATCTGAACCATAAGTTGCTGGAACAAAAACAACTGAACCTGACGGAAATACAAGAGAAGTCTGCCGAATTCCTTATGCAATTCAGCGGAGTGAACGAAGCATATTCTGCCAACAGACTTTTACTGGGTTCATGGACTCCGGAAATTTATAAGATTCGCAATGGATACCATCGCAAACGTTCGGGCGACCTGGTGATCGACGTCCTTCCCGGATGGACCATGGTGGACGAAAACAGCAGCGAAAACAAGGTAGTACGCCATTCTTTTATTCCTTCACCGCTGATTTTCATCGGTCACTCGGTGAAACCGGCTATCATACAGACTCCTGTAACTATTGAACATATCGCGCCTACACTGGCACATTTCATGCGCATTCGGGCTCCCAATGCCTGTTCGGCTGCACCCATTACCGACTTACGGTAAAAGTTTACTCACAAAAACAGGGTGCAAAACATTAATAAATCAGCATTTTAATGTAACTTTGCGCAAGAATTTTTAAATAGATAAATAATAAACATACTTATACAAATGGGATTTAATGAAATTTTAAGCTCGATTTTCGGAAACAAATCCACGCGAGACATGAAAGAAATCAAACCCTGGGTAGAGAAAATTAAAGCTGCTTACCCGGAGATTGAAAAACTGGACAACGACGCACTCCGTGCTAAAACGGAAGAAATCAAAAAATACATCTATGAATCGGCTGCCGCCGAACGTGCGAAAGTGGAAGAACTGAAAGCGGGTATCGAAAGCATCGAACTGGAAGACCGCGAAGAAGTCTTTGCACAAATAGACAAGACAGAAAAGGAAATTCTGGAAAAATATGAAAAAGCACTGGACGAAGTTCTGCCCGTTGCTTTCTCCATCGTGAAGTCAACTGCCAAACGTTTCGCAGAAAATGAAGAAATCGTAGTGACTGCTACGGATTTCGACCGTCAGCTTGCTGCTACAAAGGATTTTGTACGCATCGAAGGTGACAAGGCGATTTATCAGAATCACTGGCTAGCCGGCGGCAACGACACAGTGTGGAACATGGTTCACTATGACGTACAGTTGTTTGGTGGTGTTGTTCTGCATAAAGGTAAGATTGCGGAAATGGCAACCGGTGAAGGTAAGACGTTGGTGGCTACTCTCCCGGTATTCCTGAACGCATTGACCGGAAACGGTGTACACGTGGTAACCGTGAATGATTATCTGGCAAAACGTGACTCCGAATGGATGGGTCCTCTTTATATGTTCCACGGTTTGAGCGTGGATTGTATCGACCGTCATCAGCCGAACTCCGACGCACGCCGTCAGGCATATATGGCTGATATTACTTTCGGTACGAACAACGAATTCGGTTTCGACTATCTGCGTGACAATATGGCTATCAGTCCGAAAGACTTGGTACAGCGTCCGCACAACTATGCTATCGTCGATGAGGTTGACTCCGTATTGATTGACGACGCGCGTACTCCGTTGATTATCTCCGGTCCTGTGCCGAAGGGTGACGACCAACTGTTCGAGCAACTTCGTCCGTTGGTAGAACGCCTGGTAGAAGCACAGAAGGTATTGGCAACCAAATACCTGTCAGAAGCCAAGAAACTGATCGCATCGAATGACAAGAAAGAGGTGGAAGAAGGATTCCTTTCCTTATATCGTAGCCATAAATGTCTGCCGAAGAACAAGGCTTTAATCAAGTTCCTTAGTGAACAGGGTATCAAGGCCGGTATGCTCAAGACGGAAGAGATCTACATGGAGCAGAACAACAAGCGTATGCACGAAGTTACTGACCCGTTGTATTTCGTTATCGACGAGAAGCTGAACAGTGTAGACCTGACAGATAAGGGTGTAGACCTGATTACCGGTAATTCAGAAGATCCGACCTTGTTCGTACTTCCTGACATCGCCGGACAACTCTCGGAACTGGAAAATGTGCCAAACCTGACTAACGAAGAAAAACTTCAAAAGAAGGATGAGTTACTGACTAACTATGCGGTTAAATCGGAGCGTGTACATACTATCAACCAGTTGCTGAAGGCTTACACGATGTTCGAAAAAGACGACGAATATGTAGTTATCGACGGACAAGTGAAGATCGTAGACGAACAGACGGGTCGTATCATGGAAGGTCGCCGTTACTCTGACGGTTTGCATCAGGCTATTGAAGCTAAAGAAAATGTAAAAGTGGAAGCTGCCACGCAGACTTTTGCCACGATTACTTTGCAGAATTACTTCCGTATGTATCACAAGTTGTCCGGTATGACCGGTACTGCCGAAACGGAAGCAGGCGAACTTTGGGACATCTACAAACTGGATGTTGTCGTTATCCCGACTAACCGCCCGATTTCAAGAAAGGATATGAATGACCGCGTTTACAAGACTAAACGTGAAAAATATAAAGCTGTAATCGAAGAAATCGAGCAGTTGGTTCAGGCAGGACGCCCGGTACTGGTAGGTACTACTTCGGTAGAAATCTCCGAAATGCTGAGCAAGATGCTTACCATGCGTAAGATCGATCACAGCGTTTTGAATGCGAAGTTGCACCAGAAAGAAGCTGAGATTGTTGCGAAAGCCGGTTTCAGTTGCGCGGTAACGATTGCTACCAACATGGCAGGTCGTGGTACCGACATCAAGCTGAGTCCGGAAGTGAAAGCTGCGGGCGGTTTGGCCATCATCGGTACGGAACGTCACGAATCACGTCGTGTAGACCGCCAGTTGCGTGGTCGTGCAGGACGTCAGGGTGACCCGGGTTCTTCTGTATTCTTCGTGTCACTGGAAGATGACTTGATGCGTCTGTTCTCTTCCGACCGTATCGCAAGTGTTATGGACAAACTCGGTTTCCAGGAAGGCGAGATGATCGAGCACAAGATGATTTCCAATTCTATCGAACGTGCACAGAAGAAGGTGGAAGAAAACAACTTCGGTATTCGTAAACGTCTGTTGGAATATGACGACGTTATGAACAAGCAACGTACGGTTGTTTATACGAAACGTCGCCACGCTTTGATGGGTGAACGTATCGGTATGGATATCGTGAATATGATTTGGGACCGTTGCGCCAACGCTATCGAAAACAATGATTTCGAAGGTTGTCAGATGGAACTGCTTCAGACGTTGGCTATGGAAACTCCGTTCACTGAAGAAGAGTTCCGCAACGAGAAGAAGGAGAAATTAGCGGAACAGACTTTCAACATTGCGATGGAGAACTTCAAACGCAAGACAGAACGTTTGGCTCAAATCGCTAATCCGGTTATCAAACAGGTATATGAGAACCAGGGACATATGTATGAGAACATCTTGATTCCTATCACGGATGGCAAACGTATGTACAACATTTCCTGTAATCTGAAAGCGGCCTACGAATCGGAATCTAAAGAGGTGGTGAAATCATTCGAGAAATCAATCCTGCTTCACGTGATCGACGAATCATGGAAAGAGAACTTGCGTGAACTGGATGAACTGAAACATTCTGTACAGAATGCCAGCTACGAACAGAAAGACCCGCTGTTGATTTACAAATTGGAGTCTGTGACTTTGTTTGACGCTATGGTTAACAAGATTAATAACCAGACTGTATCTATCTTGATGCGCGGACAAATTCCTGTACAGGAAGCTCCGGACGAACAAGCTGCACGCCGTGTAGAAGTACGCCAGGCTGCTCCCGAGCAACGTCAGGACATGAGCAAGTATCGTGAGAACAAGCAGGATTTGAATGATCCTAACCAGCAGGCTGCTGCCAACCAGGATACTCGCGAACAGCAGAAGCGCGAACCGATTCGTGCGGAAAAGACTGTAGGACGTAATGATCCTTGTCCATGCGGAAGCGGTAAGAAGTACAAAAACTGTCACGGTAAAAACGCTTGAAGAAATTGAGAATTGAGAATTAAAAATTGAGAAACAAGAGTTTTCTATTTCTTAATTCTCTATTTATAAAAGAAAGTCTCAAACGGTTAAAAACTGTTTGAGACTTTCTTTTATTCTTTCAAAATAGTACTTTTGTTCAAATTACTAAATAGATTAGAACTATGGCAAAATCTTATTCACTGGCTTTCGTTTCTTTGTTCCTGCTGGCATTGAGCAGTTGCCAAAGCTTGGAGCAGATTTCCATTGATTACCTGCAACCTGCCGACCTTAGCTTCCCTCCCCAACTCAGGAAAGTAGCAGTCGTGAATAATACCAGCAATACGCCGGATAACAAACTGATAACACAAGCTGAAAAAATCAAGGAGAACTCACCGATAGTAAGTCGTGCAACGGCTTATGCGAATGGGGATACCAAAGTGGTAACAGAATCACTGGCTGAAGAAATAGCACATCAGAACTATTTCGATGAGGTGGTGATTTGCGATTCAGCTTTGCGGGCAAATGATAAGTTGGCTCGGGAGAGTACATTAAGTCAGGAAGAAGTCCGCAAACTGGCTTCCGATTTGAATGTGGATTTAATTATTGCCGTAGAAAATCTGCAACTCAAAGCGACCAAGACTGTCCGTTACCTGGATGAGTTCAATTGTTTTCAGGGGGCAGTAGATGTCAAGGCTTATCCTACTGTCAGAATTTATCTGCCCGAACGGAGCAGGCCGATGAATACGCTTCATCCTAACGACAGTATCTTTTGGGAAGAGTTCGGAGTTACGGCCGTAGAAGCTGCCACGCATATGATTCCAGATAAGGAGATGTTGCAGGAAGCTGCCGAATTTGCAGGCACGATTCCGGTGAAGCATATTGTTCCGATATGGAAAAAAGGAACGCGGTATTTGTATACCGGTGGTTCGGTGCCGATGCGGGATGCTGCTGTGTATGTACGCGAAAATTCATGGGATAATGCCTATAAACTTTGGCATCAGGCTTTCGAGGGTACAAAGAGTGAAAAGAAAAAAATGCGGGCTGCGCTCAATATCGCTGTTTACTATGAGATGAAAGACAGTCTGCCCCAAGCGCAGGAATGGGCTGAAAAAGCACAACAGTTAGCCAAGAAAATAGAGAAAAAAAATGTATCTGATAATATGCACGCCACGATCGACGATGTGCCGAATTATTATCTTACCAGTCTCTATTTGGCGGAATTGAAGGAGAGAAATGCTCAATTACCCAAGCTAAAGATGCAAATGAGCCGATTTAATGATGATTTTTAAGGAAATCTTGTATCAAATCTTATTTTTTTTATACCTTTGACTAACAAAAAGAAGCAACCCATGAAATTGAGCCAACAATCACTATCGATTATCGAAGCGGCTATCCAAAAGGCTGTCGCTAAATATACATGTAACTGTGAACAAACCGCTGTTACTGACATTCATCTTCAACCGGATCAGACTTCGGGACAACTGACTGTTTACAACGATGATGATGAAGAATTGGCAAACATCATGGTAGAAGAATGGACTACGTATGACAGTGATGATTTCCTGGAAATCGTGGAACCTTCCTTACGCAATATCCTCTGCCGAATGAAGGATGCAGGCGACTTCGACAAGGTTACAATCCTGAAACCTTACTCGTTCGTGTTGGTGGACGAAGATAAGGAAACGGTGGCAGAGTTGCTGTTGGTGGATGATGATACGATATTGGTAAATGATGAGCTACTGAAAGGATTGGATAAAGAGTTGGATGATTTTCTGAAAGAGTTGTTGGAAAAGTAAAGTTCTAATATATGGCAATAAAAAAGATTCTGTTATTAGCTTCTTTTTTACTTCTGCTTATACCGACCTATGCAAACACCGCGTATTTCAAGCATCTGAGTGTACAGGATGGCCTGTCACAGGTTAATATAATATCTATTTATCAAGACGAAACAGGAGCATTATGGTTTGGTTCTTTTGAAGGAATCAACCGGTATAATGGGCAGTCTGTTACTGTATTCCACCCCTCTCAAGGTGATATAGGTTTGACCGAGAACGAAATAATGGCCATCTGCGGCAATAAGAGAGGAAATGTATACATACAAGCACTGCATGACTTGGTTTGCTACAATACCCGCACACAGCAGTTTCATAAATTATGCACCAACAATGTCTCTAACATATACTTCCACAACGATACGCTCTGGATTGCCGGACGTAATAAACTAGAATTCCGAGTGGAAGGAGACTCTGCCATTCACCTGCTCACCACTTTTGAAGAAAACACAAGAACCTCTGCACCTATCTGTAGCACTGATGACGGATATATATACATAGGTATGAACAAGGGACTCATGCGAATCGACCGTACACGGCCCGAACGCCGGCAATCCCTCCTACCTGGCATCAAAGTACAAAGCCTTTATCAGGACTCCCGAAAGAACTTATGGATATGTACTTCCCGGCAAGGGGTGTATCGACTGGCTCCCGACGGTTCCGTTCTCAACTTCTGCAACATTCCCGACAACGCCAATTCACTATCAAACAATGATGTACGCTGTGCCATTGAGGATGATTTAGGGAATCTATGGTTCGGCACATTCTATGGACTCAATAAATATAACCCGTCAACACAGATATGGGAGAACTATGTCCATCAGAATAATATATCCCACAGTTTGAGCCACTCATCTATCTTCGCACTCTACAAAGATACACAAGGAGGAATTTGGATAGGAACCTATTTCGGAGGTGTCAACTATTACAACCCTACCAATGAGCATACCAGATATTACGAAGCCAATCCTGACATCCCCCATGCACTTAGCTTTCCCGTTGTCGGCAAAATGCAGGAAGACTCCGAACATAATTTATGGATATGTACTGAAGGTGGAGGACTGAATTTCTTAGACCGACCAACCCGGCAATTCACCCGATATGTTCACAAGAAGGGAGATTTATCCGGAATCGGGCACAATAATCTGAAATGTATCTGGTTACGTCAGGAAACAGGACAATTGTATATCGGCACGCACACAGGAGGACTTACCGTCTTTGACACCCGAAGAAAAACGGCACATACGCTCAGAAATATTCCTGACAAAGCCAACTCTTTACCCAACAATGTGATAAATGACTTACAACACTATAAAGGAAGGCTCGTTCTCTCTACTCAGGCAGGAATCACAGCCATGAATCTTGAAACGGAGAATTTCGAGCCATTATCCACACAGCCGGACATCCGGAGTCTTATAGAAGATTATATCTATGTAACATTTCACATCGACCGGAATGACAACATCTGGTTAGCCAATGGCAACGGTGGAATGACCCGAGTGAATCTGGTGACCGGAAAAAGGCAGAATTACCGACACGATCTCAAAAAGGAACAAAACATAGGACGTTTCAAGGTGTTACATATCTTTGAGAACCATTCAGGCGAGTTATTCTTCAGCACAGCAGGTTCCGGGCTATTCAAATATGAACCGGAAACAGATTCTTTCTTCCGTTTCGCCATGGAGGACAATCTCTTGATGAGTAATTATTGTTATTATGTTGCCGAATCTCCTTCACACGAGTTGTTCGTACTCCACAACCGAGGTATCTCCTGCCTGAATTCCGATAAGAAAGAACTTACATACACATATGTCATTCCACACATGAGCTTCGGACAAGGCTCAAGTATCTATTTTTCCCAAAGCGGAGAACTGTTTCTCGGAGGAACCAACGGCTTGATTTCTTTGCCTAGGATGCAAAATCTTCCTACATCGAACGATCACCAATTTTACTTTGACCAACTGATTATCAACAATAAAGTGATACACCCCGAAGATGAATCGCACATCTTATCACAAACTATGCCCTATACAGAATCTATCAGGCTGACACACAACCAGAATAGTCTCATTCTGGAAGTAGCTACATCCAATTATACACAAAACAAGTATAAATACGAATATCAACTGGAAGGATTCGACCAGACATGGCTCCCATTACATTCCCCGAAAATAGTATATACAAACCTTGACCCGGGACATTATAAACTGACTGTACGCGAGAAGAACGATTCACAAACTATCTGCGGTGAGCGTTCGCTTAACATATATATCCGTCCTCCATTCTATGCTAATTTCTATGCCTATATATTATATATACTGATTCTCTGTATTGTACTGTATGCCATCATCCGTTTTAATACCCGACAGACAAAACTGAAAGCATCGCTGGAATTTGAGAAAAAAGAAAAAGAAAGAATTAACGAACTGAACCAGGTTAAGCTACATTTCTTCACAAATATCTCACACGAGTTCCGTACCCCACTAACGCTTATCATCGGACAAATAGAGAACCTATTACAATTAAACAAACTCTCTCCATCCATGTATAACCGTTTGCTGCGTATCTATAAGAATGCCAACCATATGCGCACGCTCATCTCCGAGCTGTTGGATTTCCGCAAACAAGAACAGGGATATCTGAAACTAAAAGTAGAATGCCGGGATATCGTCGCCTTCACCAAGGAAGTTTATATGTCATTCTACGAATACGCACTCAAACATCACATCACATACCGTTTCGAAACTTCCGAGCCAAACATTAATCTATGGTTCGACCCGATGCAGATGCAGAAAGTTATTATCAACCTGCTATCCAACGCTTTCAAGTATACTCGCGGAAGGAATATCACAGTCAGTATTCGTACGCATTCTCAACAAGTATTACTCCAAATCAAGGATAGCGGAGTCGGTATCCCACAAGAGTCGATTCATAAAATATTCGACCAATTCTATCAGATAGACGGTCAAAGATCCAAATTATCCTTAGGAACAGGTATCGGACTGACCTTGAGTAAAAACATTGTGGAATTGCATAAAGGAACTATCCGTGTAGAAAGCAAAGTAGACGAAGGGAGCTGTTTTACCGTAACTCTGAAAACAGGTAACAGTCATTTTGAAGCGAATGAACTGCAAACAGAAAATACATCTACATGTATGATTAGTACTGAATTGATTTCACTGGAAGAACAACCACAGGAAGAAGAAACAGTAGAAAACACATTCAGGGAAAAGCCAGTCATACTGATAGTAGAAGACAACGACGATATCCTGGAAATGTTGAAAGAAATATTTAATCCCATTTATGAAGTACATACTGCCAAAGACGGAAAAGAGGGATTTGAACAGGCTTTGACAATACAGCCTGATATTGTACTAAGCGATGTCATGATGCCTGAAATGTCGGGGAAAGAAATGTGTTATAAGATAAAGAACACGGTTAACCTGTCACATATACCTGTCGTACTATTGACAGCACAGACATCAGTAGAATATACGATAGAAGGATATATGTATGAAGCGGACGACTATATCACGAAACCATTTAACGTAAAATTACTCGTTTCACGCTGCAATAATCTGGTAAAAAGCCGAAGAAAACTTATTGAGAAGTTCAGAAGTCAACAGCCAGCACCCATGCCGGATATTGCCATCAATCAAGCCGACCAGGAACTGATTAAGAAGGCTACAGAAATCATCTCCAAAAACTTTGAAAACCAAGAGTTCAATATGAATACGCTCGCCACCGAACTGGGACTGGGACGCAACAAGCTATATACACGCATGAAAGAGATTACAGGTCTGACTCCCAACGAATTTACACTTAAAATGAAGCTCGAAGAAAGTATGCGCTTACTCAAAAATAATCCGGAACTGAATATTTCTGAAATATCCGACAGATTAGGATTCTCAACTACCCAATATTTTAGTAAATGCTTCAAATCCGTCTTCGGAATAGCACCGCTCACATATCGGAAATCCAATTCCGCTACACCGGATACGCCTGCCTAAATCCAATAAAACATAATTTATCATTCCCGAGGACAATATCACTTTACATTCGGGACGATTTTGTATACCCTACAAGTAACAAATACGCAATCTTTGCACCATTAACTAACGAAAAACTTAAAATATATGAAGCTAGTGTCTATTCTATTTTCTTTTTTCTTATTGTCAAACTTTTCATCATTGCATGGCAAAGAAGATAATGAAGCCATCACCCGATCCTTCAACCGGGCAGAGCAACAATATACCGCCATGCTGAAAGCCTTACCTGAGCCAATTGCTTATCCACGCACTACCGATAACGACGGAAAGCTGCGCACCACCCCACTAAATGACTGGACGGAAGGCTTCTACCCCGGCAGCCTTTGGTATATCTATGAAAACAACAGGCAAAAGACGTGGAAACAAGAAGCAATCCGCTGGACGGAAGCCTTGGAACCGCTAAAGAAACAGAAAGAACATCATGATATCGGCTTCCTTATTTATTGTAGTTTCGGAAATGCATACCGCCTTACGAAAAACGAAGAATACAAACATATCATCATAGAGGCAGCAAACTCACTCTGCAGCCGTTTCAGCCCGAAGACAGGTTGTATCAAATCATGGAATTACCGGAAATCATGGAATGGTAAAGATGAATGGTTTTACCCCGTTATCATAGACAACATGATGAATCTGGAATTACTTTATTTCGCCAGTAAAATGACCGGTAACCCACATTATGCTGAAATAGCCAATTCGCACGCTATCACCACCGCACGGGAACAATTCCGTGAAGATTACAGCAACTATCATGTAGTCAACTATGACCCGGAGACAGGAAAGGCACTCCATAAACAAACTTGCCAGGGATTCTCTGACAATTCCGCATGGGCACGTGGACAAGCATGGGCTATTTATGGATACACAATGGCTTATAGAGAAACAAAGAAACCTGAGTTTTTGGAAATGGCACAACATACCGCCGAATTCTGGCTCAATCATCCCAATCTACCCAAAGACATGGTGCCCTACTGGGATTTCAATGCCGGACAAGAAGGATACGTCCCCGAATGGGAATATGACGCAAAAGACTTCAAAGAGATACCAAGAGATGCCTCAGCAGCAGCTATCACAGCTTCCGCATTATTCGAACTTTGCCAATATGTGGATAAGAAAACAGGAGAGAAATACTACCGGGCAGCTGTGAAAACTCTGGAATCATTGGCTTCACCAAGTTATCTGGCGACTCCGGGAACCAACGGGAACTTTCTATTAAAACATTGCGTGGGAAGTATCCCACATAAAAACGAAATTGATGTACCCCTGGTATATGCCGATTATTACTTTTTGGAAGCACTCCACAGATATAAGAACTCAAAAGGTATAAGATAAGCTTTTCACAGAATATTAAAATCAGAACTTAACACAGAATAAAGGGTGGTCCCCCCTATCCATTCCTTTACGCAACAGAGACCGGAGATGTTATCATTTTCGGCCTCTGTTGCGTTTATCCCCATAAAATAAAGCATATACAATTGTACCTCATGACAAAATTACCCTACTTTCGGTACAATCTTCCTTGGATACCTATCTATAAATAAGCAATCTTTGCACTATCATTAATCATCCGAAAAGAATTATAATTATAAACCATACTTATAACTAATTTTTAAATTATAAACTTATGAAGAACAACACCCAACGAACGTCATGCGTTCCCAACTCAAAAAAGAGTGGTGCATTATCCGGAATAATGCAACTCTCAATGGCGATACTATTTTCTTTTGGTATCACGGCACAGGCAGAAGCCATAGAGCATCCGACTGAAAAAGCACACACTGCAATCAACCAACAAAACAGAATCAAGATTACAGGCACAGTTGTCGATCAGGCAGAAGTCCCTGTTATCGGTGCTAATATAACCGTAAAAAACCAAACCGGCACCGGAACAATCACAGATATTGACGGCCGCTTCACACTGGAAGTCCCTGCCAATTCTATCCTCTTGATTTCCTATATCGGATATAAGAACCAGGAAATAAGGGTCACAAGCAACAAATCACTTACCATTAAACTCCAGGATGATGCCGAAGCCCTGGATGAAGTTGTAGTAACAGCCTTGGGTATCAAAAGAGAAGAAAAAGCATTGGGATACGCTGTACAGAAAGTTAGCGGCGATCAACTAACCACCATTAAAAGCGTAGATGTGGCTTCCGGACTAAACGGTAAAATAGCCGGATTGAAGGTAGAAAACAGTACGGAATTTAATGAAGCTCCCAATCTAAAATTGCGTGGTGAAAGCCCATTGATCGTCATTGACGGGGTTCCTTATAAAAATATGTCGTTGCGGGATATCGCTTCGGATGATATAGAATCTATTGATGTACTGAAAGGAGCTACAGCCTCCGCCTTATATGGCGCGCGAGGTGGTTCGGGTGCTGTCATGATTACCACCAAAAGAGGAAAAGAAGAAGGGTTGCAAGTAACCGTAAACAGCAGTACGATGTTTAATGCCGGATATTTAAAAATGCCAGAAGTGCAAACATCCTATAGTTCGGGAAAAAATGGTATATATAGCGATAACTCCAGTTATGTATGGGGAGCCAAACTAGACATCGGCAATGAAGCTATGCAATACAACCCCTACACTCAAGAACGGGAAATGACAGAATTGACTTCCAGAGGAAAGAATAATCTGAAAAATTTTCAAGAACTTAGTTTCATCACCAACAACAACGTAAGCGTCACTCAGAAAGGTAAATATGGGAGTATCCGTACTTCATTGACACACGTTTACAATAAAGGACAATGGCCCAACGAGAAGTTAAACAAAATAACTTATACCGTATCGGGAGATATGAAATATAAAAAATTCAGTTCTGAAGCCGGAATCACTTACAACAAGAGATTCTATCCCAATATGGGTGGTTCCAGCTATCATGGTACAGGATATATATACAATCTTCTGGTATGGTCAGGTAGCGAATATGACATACGGGATTATAAGAATTACTGGCGGATAAAAGATGAACAATCCAATTGGTGGGATCAAGGCGGTTGGTATGATAATCCATATTATATAGCCAACGAATTAACGAGCTCGGACAATTATGATGTAGTCAATGCCTTTGTCAATGCTTCTTATGATATTACTTCCTGGTTGAAACTATCTTTGCGTTCGGGTGCTGATATGTATACGGAAAAAAGCGAGACCAAAGCTCCTGTAGGTTCTGTGACCGGCAAAGGAGAGAAAAAAGGATATTACTCTATATACCAGAAAAGAGGATTCAGTACCAATAATGATATCATGTTGACTGCCGAACATAAATTTGGCGATATCAGTGTAGACGGATTCGTCGGAGGAAATATTTACTATTATCAAAATGACTACTTAGGTTCAAATACTGCCGGCGGACTAATCATTCCGGGGTATTATTCACTGAAAGCATCTGTGGACCCTGCCGAAACGAGTAAAACCTACAATAGTAAACAAACCAATTCCATCTACGGAAAAATAGGATTAGCTTATAAAAGTGCTGTTTTTGTAGAAGTTACAGGCCGTAACGACTGGTCGTCAACCCTACCGGAAGAAACCCGTTCTTATTTCTATCCGGCCGTTTCCGGAAGTGTAGTACTTTCCGAATTTATCAAAATGCCCAAAGTTATCGACTTTTGGAAAATAAGGGGTTCGTGGACAACAACCAAACATGATATGGATGTATATGCCATCAATGATGTTTATTCTATCAGTACCAACGTATGGGACAACATGAGTGCAGCCTACTCCCCCACAACGATTAGAAACAGTCTGCTTTCACCTTCTCAAACACGCTCATACGAATTGGGTACAGCCATTCATTTATTTGGAAACCGTTTGCGCCTGGATTATACATATTACAATACACTCAAATTTAACAACACCAGAAACGCCGGTCTTAGTTCTGTAAGCGGATACAGCAATACGCAAGTCAACATGGACGAAGAACAAATACGAAAAGGAATGGAAATCTCCATCTCCGGTGATATTATAAAGAACAAGGAATTAACTTGGTCGGCCATGTTCAACTGGTCACGCGACCGCTACTATTACCACAAAATAGACCCGGTATACTCGACCCAAAAACCGTGGGTAGCCGAAGGTAAACGTTGGGACTGGGTGGCAATCTATGACTATCAAAGAGATCCCGAAGGAAATATCGTACACGGAAATGACGGGTTTCCTCTTGTCAACAAATTCACAACACCCAAAGGATATAGCGAGCCTGATTGGGTATGGGGACTCAGTACATCAGTCAACTGGAAAGGGATAACACTAAGTATCACCATTGACGGACGTGTAGGTGGTGTCGGCTATTCTATGACAGACCAGGCCATGTGGAATTCAGGCGCGCATATAGACAGTGACAACCCATATCGATATGAAGAAGTTGTAAACAATAATAAGACATTCATAGGCCAAGGAGTCAAAGTGGTATCAGGCAAAGCTGAATGGGATGCGGACGGAAATGTGATTATGGACAACCGGGTATTTGCTCCCAATGATAAAGTCATTTCGTATCAAGACTATATGATGAATACTAATCCATACGCATCGGGCGATAACAAAAGAAACCAGAACTGGTTTGATAAGACATTTATTAAACTTCGCGATTTATCTATCAGTTACGCAATACCACAGCCTATTTGCCAAAAAATAGGTATGAAAGGCGCTTCCGTCGGTTTTGTCGGACAGAATCTACTGATGTGGGCAAAAGAGTTTCGCTTTAGCGATCCCGATAAAGTGCAGGACGCGCTAAGCTCACCTTCTATCCGTTATATGGGATTTAATGTTAAGTTTGACTTTTAAAAAAAGAATTATATGAAAACAATAAAATATATTGCGTGTCTGCTCGCCGGAATTACACTATTTTCTTGTGACAACTTTGAGGATGTCAACACGAATCCGGACTCAATTACCAAAGTATCCCCTAAACTTCTGGCAACAGGTGCCATAGTAGGGCTTATGAAACCGTCCAAAGGTAAAAACTTCATTTATAATCAAATGACCTGCAAATATATCGGCTGGTCGGAAGCATTGGAAGGAACACAGTATAACAACTTCGGACGCGAAAGTTTCAGTGGTTACACTTCGCTGACCAATTATAAACTTATGGCGGAATTAACAGACAAAGATGAAACAATGCATGAAGATAAAAAGAACGCATATAAAGGTTTGGCGCTTTTCCTGAAAGTTTATCGGTTATTCGAATATACTCTTAACGTAGGCGATATTCCCTACGAAGGAATCCTCGAAGGCAAGGAAGGGAATCTGACTGTAGCCTACAACACACAGGAAGATGTTTTCAAATTCCTGCTCAATGATCTGGATAAAGCCCACGAGTACTTCCAGAATGCCAATCAGACAACATTTGATGGAGATCCTATCTTTGGCGGAAAGGTAGAGCAATGGAACAGAGTATCTAATGCTTTAGAATTGAGAATTCTAATTAACTTATCCAAAAAGGTTAATTCGACTGACATCAATATTAAATCTAAATTTAATGAAATACTCAATCGTAACTTACTGTTACGTTCTAATTCAGATAATTTACAAATCACTTTTTCCACCAAAGAAGGACAGCTATATCCATTTAATGAGTCATTACATTCCTATAAACAATATGTAATGATATCCGGTTTGGTTATCGATGCACTGAAAACTAATGAAGATTATCGCCTCTTTTATTATGCAAATCCTGCCGAAGGAAAATTAAATTCCGGCAAGCTAGAAAATGACTGGGATGCATA
The DNA here is from genome assembly GCF_014750685.1 of Bacteroides sp. GM023. GTDB lineage: Bacteria > Bacteroidota > Bacteroidia > Bacteroidales > Bacteroidaceae > Bacteroides. The sequence goes on along the minus strand of NZ_JAAXGE010000009.1, from coordinate 310,283 downwards.
CGTAGGAATTGATCCATCGGATCCGATAGACGAGTTAAAGCTAATAGCTGATAAAACAAAAGAATTCTGTCCATTCAATAATCGATATACAGCCTATGAACTCGGAGAGCCTTATATTCGTATAGGCTACGCTGAACAAAATTTGATTCTCGCCGAAGCAGCACTACGCACATGGATAACCGGAAATGCATCCGAATATTATAAGAAAGGGATCGAAGCAAGTATGCAATTCGTTGCCGACAATACACCGGATGAACAGAAATATCATCATGGACGCAAAATGACTAATGATATAATTGCCCAAACATTAGCAAAACCTAGCATCCAGCTAAATGGAAATTTCGAGGAAGACCTCAAAAAGATTATAACTCAGAAATACCTGGCCAATTTTATGCAGTCACCTTATCAAGCGTATTATGACTATAGAAGAACTGGCTATCCGGAATTTCCGATCAACCCAACGACAAACCAGAATCCTAACGAACCTACCAAAATGCCGATGCGATGGTTATATCCCAGTGCGGAATATGATTATAACAAGGCAAATGTAGAAGCAGCCGTACAAAGGCAATTCAACGGTTCGGATGAAGTAAACAAGCTAATGTGGATTCTACAAAAATAAATAAGAGTGGCATGAAACTATTTTTTTATATTCTACTCTTGTGCTTAAGTAACATAGGAATAACAAGTTGGGGTCGCAGTGCGACCCCAACTTCCCATCTCACCGTCTTACAACTCAACATCTGGCATGAAGGAAGCATCGTAGAAGGAGGATTTGAAGCCATAGCCGATGAAGTGGCACAAGTCGATGCTGATATCGTTTTCTTTAGTGAAGTTCGCAATTATAATGGAACCTCGTTTATATCCCGCATAATAGAGGCACTCAAAAAACATGGAAGAACTTACTATGGAGAACATAGTTCACTGGATGTAGGCATCTTATCCAAATATGGCATAGACCATCAAGAAGTAGTCTACCCAAAGAATAATGGCTGTGGTTCTATCTTAAAAGCAACTATCCACATGGCCGGACACACTATTGCTGCTTATTCAGCCCATTTGGATTATAAGAATTACGCTTGTTACTTACCACGTGGTTATGATGGAAGTACCTGGAAAAAGATGGCAAAACCTATTCATAATGCAGATTCTATTTTAGCGGCCAACCGTATTGCTTTTCGTGAAGAAGCCATCGAAGTATTCATCCAAAGTGCACAACAAGACATTGCAAAAGGATCTATTGTGTTATTAGGAGGAGATTTCAACGAACCTTCTCACCTCGACTGGCAGGAAGATACGAAAAATCTATGGGATCATAACGGAGTGGTTATCAATTGGGATTGTTCAAGTATACTCCACAAAGAAGGATTCAAGGATATATATCGAACTCTCTATCCAAACCCGATCACCCACCCGGGATTTACTTTCCCTTCCGATAACGACAAGATGCCCGTCAGCAAATTAACCTGGGCACCCGATGCGGATGAAAGAGACCGGATTGATTTTATTTATTTTTATCCGAATCAGAACATTACTCCCATATCCTCAATCATTCTCGGTCCATCCCGTTCCATTGTCAGAAGCCAGCGAATTGAAGAAAATACGAAAGACTACTTTATCACTCCCAAAGGTATATGGCCTTCTGACCATAAAGGAGTAATAGCTACTTTCAGAATATATACGAAATACGAATTGGGTAATTCACCCTACAATTAGTGGCTGTTGGACATATAGCTCCAATGCGTTGGATATAAATAGCCAATGTACTGGATCTATATGTCCAATGTATCAGCTATATATGCCCAACATTTCAACTAGTAATCTTCGACCACTCAACTATTAATATATTGATTGGATAAATGAGTTAGCATTACCTTATTTACTTTTGCTTATAGCATAATTTTGAATCAATATCCATGGGATTTCTCTGCCCAGGCTTTTTCCATTTCATAGAAATTAATTGCTTCTCCAACAGGTTTACCGTCCAGTTCCAGTTGTTGCTGTTCAAAGAACACTTTCCAACGCGGATAATACAAATCTTTCAAAAGTCCACTCCATTCACGATGAGAATAATCATGTAGTCCACCCTGATTGGCAGCAATACTATCCCCCCAAACTGTAATTAATGCAGAAGCATTCCATTCGTAGAGTTTCTTTTCTTCGTCGGTAGTGCCTAAAGAACGTGCAGTAGTCAGCCAAGAAGAAACGGAGAACTCTTTCCGGGTAGACAGGAGACTATCTTGAGATAATATGAGTTCCAGAAATTGCTGTGTCTGTTTCCGGAAATTCTCTGTGTCTTTCCGGTCGTAGCTTTGAGATATTTCTTCGAGTAATATATTTCCCTTATCAGCGTTACTCTGACGCACTATGTCCACTAAATCATATTCAAAATTGTTGTTTCCTTTATACTGACCAGCAATAGAAAGCAGTAGATTAGCCGCCTTTGCTGTTGAGTCCGGAGAGTAGAATAGTTTGGAATATCCCCAGGTAGATGTCCTGTCCAAATGAAATCCCGGACGGGCACATAGCAAAGACTCGGTAGTTCCTTCACCCTGGTAGTCTTTCGGTGCATTGTAAACGGTATGTTCCAAGGCACGCCACGCTTCTGCTACTTCCGGAAAGACCTCTCCACCATAACGGGCTTTCAAATAGCCTTGCAACCATTCATCGGAAGAGAATCGTTCTTCACGCCAGGGAAGTTCATAAAGCAGTTCGAACATTACAGGATTGTTTTCAATTCCTTCAGGGGTTGCTCCTACTCCGCGCAATGTTTTTCCATTGGGGTGTACGTATGCGTCATAGTAGCCATTTATCAGTTGCTCCATTCGACCATGCAAGCCTACATTTCCACCGAAATTCAGCAGCATGCAATAGAGCCAGTCATGTTTGCCAAATCCTTTTTCGCGAAACCACATTGAATTCGGGTCACCCCATTGAGGGCGTTTCTCGCTATACAAATCCAGTACCATCAAGTCTCCTTGATCGAGAGAAGAAATCATTTCTTCCCGTGGATTCGCCTGCCAGGCTTGAATCACCCAAACGGCTTCCGGATTCACTTTCTTCATTGCCGCCATGATGGATGTTCCGGCTTTCGCCAAGTCTATTCCTTCTGTATTTCCACCTTCATGGAAGGGATCCATACTGTAATATTTGGCTTTTCCATACAGTTTTTCCAGTTCTTCGTAATACATGGCTGCGAAAGAGTCAAAGTGTTCATCTTCCGTAGAAAGGAAAGCGGGACGGGGGAAGCCGCACCATTTGCCGGGGTCGGCAATCTGATAGCCTAGCTTCTCACCTATATTACGAGGAACCATTCCGGCATATCCGGGGAATACAGGTTCTATGCCTAGTTCACGCATGCGGGATATGATCTTCTTTTGAAGTACTTCCTGCTGCTGATACCAACTATCGGGATTGGGTCCACCCCATCCTTCCAAATTATTCATCTGCCACCAAGCCATAAAAGCCGGGCCGGAAATAAACTCATTGATTTCTTCTGTGGTATATCCCAAACGTTTCAGCAGGTTGTACCAAACGACTTCCATTCCGGTAATACTCAAAGGCATATTGATTCCGTGCATTGCCATCCAGTCTATTTCCTTCTCCCAACGCTCCCAATCCCAAAAGGCCATGGAGTAGGAATAGGTACAATAGTTCAGGTAATATCTGTTTTGCATGGATGTCTCTTGGCGAATTTTCTCTTGTGGAAGTGGTAGTACTTCCGGTAACTTTTGAGACGGATTATTCCAGGAGAGATGGATATCGGCTACGTATTTCAGATACCAGTTCAGTCCGGTGGATAAAGATATGTCGGAGTTTCCGGTTATCAAGACTTTATCGTCTTTGGAAGATATTTCAAAGTAATCTTTCGAGGGATTATTCTCATCAACAATAAGTTGGAAAAGGATCCGGTCTTTCGAAGTACCTTCCGTCACACGATCTGCTAAAGAATTGACTGGTAGTTGTTCTGACTGACAACTACATAACATGATAGTTCCGAGTAATAAAATTAACAAAAAGCGCATATGCATAGTGTTGTATTTTTAATGCTTCAAATATAGTAAATAAGAGTCAGATTCTTTTCAATCAGTCACATTTTAATCAATGGAACAAGAAGAACTGCGGACGACCATAGATGGTTACGTCTTTCACTTTTCCTGATAAGAATGAACCTTTACGAACTTTGAAGCGGATGGCTGAAACTTTATATATTTCTTTCATATCAACGATAATACGGTGAGGATGATTGGGTTCTACGCTTGCGTCCGTATGCCAAAAGGAAGATATATCCCCGTCAAACAGATTCTCTGCTATTCCCAAATTCTTATCCGCCTGTTCGCTGCTCACATAAATGACTTCCCATTTCTTCTTATCAATCGGCTGTCCTTTATCGTCTATCAGTTCGACTTCTGAAATGCAGGCTTGGTTATCTTCCGTGTAAGAAGAAAGCGTCTCGATGCAGAAGTGACGGAGTGTAGTTGCAACAGGGAAATCAAATGGCTGCCATTCATTGGTTTCTTGTAAAGTAGTTTTCAATGCGATATCACCGTCTTCCAGAATCGGAGTGCCTAATCTTGTACGACGTTGTCCTTTCTGATAGTTCTTGTCTATGCCCAAACTATCCAGGATAGGTTGATTCAATCCTTGCAGAGAACGATTACCTGTATCTTCCATTTCAAAGACTACGATTTCATTTTCTCCTTCCTTCAACCAGGGAGCGGGTAGATATAGCGTTTGTTGAGGGCCGATGTTCCAAAAACGTCCGAGTGATTTGCCATTAACCCAAACTGCTCCTTTCCCCCACTGGCTCATGTCTATAAAACAGTCGCCTTTCTTCTGAATCGTAAATATTCCTTTATGAAAAGCCGGGACACCTTTGATTGTTTTACCAAATTCTATTTCCGACACGTTTTCTTTATATAGAGGTAGCGGAGTAATAGACCATCCGGTCAGTTTTTCATCGCCCCACAAAACTTGGCTGGTGATACCTTTACGATTGAATAGTATATCAGGGCCGTAATTCACGCGACCGGTATTCTCAACAAGTATTTCTAAAGTTGCAGGTGCTTTCGGAACATTCAGCATTACGCTATTCTGATTGTAACGACGATCCAAACTGGCTACTTGCTTGCCATCTATCAGGATAACTGCATAGTCACGCAAATCCTGTATGATAAGTTTCTGCTTCCCTGCTTTTTGAATGGTTGTCTGATAATGAATATATCCGAAATCAATGCCTAAATCTTCCATTGACAGAACCTCTTCTGACTGTGTGGTTTGATGGAAAGCCGTAGTCAGGGGAGCACTTTCCTTTAATTCGACTGTAGCGAAGGTGGTAGTCGGATTATCGGCTGGGATTTCCGGCAATACGGTTCCTTCGGGCAAGTATTTCTGAATTACTTCTCTGAATGCATGGTATTTGGGATAGCAATTCCCCCATTCACTCAAAGGCGCGTCATAATCATAGCTTGTCGGCTGAGGTTGATAACCGCCTCCGGTATTGGCTCCATTCGTGTACCAAAAATTTGTTCCGCCATGAAACATATACATACTGACAGATACTCCGTGACTCAGCATCCAGTCCAATTGTTCGGCAGGACGCTCATAAGCAACAGACGAATGATGTCTTCCCCATTCATCAAACCAAGCCGGATAGAATTCCGCCACAAAATAAGGGCCACCTTCGTGATATTTATCTACTACTTTAAAAATGTCTTCACCAAACACACCGTTCAGCGTAGGTAATGCACCGTCAACATGCCCTGCTTCTACCTGTCCGCCGCCGTCACAGGTAAATAAAGGGACATTAAATCCGGCATCTTTAATCATATCACGAATTGCTGTAAGGTATTCTTTATCTGCCGCATACGAACCATATTCGTTTTCCACCTGCACCATAATAATATTACCACCATTATTGATGGTCAAGGGAGCCAATTGCTTACCCAGTTCCTTGATATATCTTTCACAATAGGACAGAAAACGCGGGTCTTTGCTACGATACGTCAAATCTTTTTCTTTTAGTAGCCACGAAGGGTAGCCGCCAAAATCCCATTCTGCACACACATACGGGCCGGGACGAAGAATGACATACAGTCCTTCTTCCTGTGCCGTACGGATAAATTCTGCAATATCCGCCTGGCCGCTAAAATCAAATTCACCTGGCTGACGCTCATGGAAGTTCCAAAATACGTAGGCTGATACAGTATTCAATCCCATCGCCCGCGCTCTGTGTAAACGATCACGCCAATACTCGTGCGGAATACGGGGATAGTGCATTTCTCCACAAATCAACTGTATATCTTTTCCGTTGATATTAAAAGTACCATTTTCTATTTTAACCTGCTCCTTGGGGGAGGAACAGGATAAAAATAGAAATGATACCATTAAGTTAAGTATAATAAATACGGTTCTTCGATTTTTATTCATCTTCATTCAAGTAGGATGTGAGTTTTCAAATACTTCGACCGTAACATGAAACCTGTTTCGTACGGTCGAGGTATTTATCAATATGTATTAGAATGTAACTGTTCCGAAAAGATTGACAGCATATTTTCCTGCGTCGTCATACCAATGAGTCACATTCTCTGTTTGAGCAAACTTTATGGCATAGACTGAGTTGTATTTCCAATCGGCTACTTTTTCCGGCATCCATATTCCGACTTTATATGTCCCACTTACACCGGCTGCCACACTTCCTTTGATGGAATATTTTGCAGCCTGATTCGGTTCTTGTTCGGTAGATGGAATCCATGTCTTAGGATCCGCATCCAGTTTGAATTCTTTCGCTACCTTACCGTCTTCGGAAACCAGTACGAGATATACTTCTTTCGGATTAATCACCGTAGCAAAACCTGTATTGGTAATCGTCAGATCATATTCCAGATTTCCACCTTTTGCTTCTACTTTCGATTCACTTTGGAGATTCAGACGATAGCCCAAATGGTCGCGTACAAATTGGTAGAATGAACGAATAACATCATTACCCTCATCATCTTTAAAATAACTTTCATCGAATAGAATGTGATTATCATTTAATAAAGCAGGATTTACTTTCACTTGCTTCCAACTTATGATATTCAATTCATAGTTTTGTGTCACATCAAATGCCGAATAACGGTGTTCGCGCAATATACGCAGTGACTTTATCGGGCTAATCAGTTTTGCCAATCCCCATTCCGTATCTTCTTTATAAGGAATTTCACCACTCATATAAAAATTATTCGCTTTTACTTCTTCTACGATCTGCTTATAGTCATCCGTATTGGGTATAAAGTCATTTCCAGGTGCAAGAAGATGTTCACCAGCCGTAAAATAATCGTTCGCATATCCGATGCGCCCACGATACTCTTCCTGTTCCAGTGTCAACGCTTTCTTATGATTCGGATAACGCATTTCTACACAATAGGGCGCAGGCAAAGCTCTCAATAAAGCGCTGACAACTGCATTCTTCGCACTCTGATCGCTCATCAAGGGAGAAGTATGCCACTCTCCCCAGGCACCAATAAAACCAACCTGCATGGTAGCAATTTGTCCAATGTATTCATTCAACAGAGGGGTCAATTGCTCGATATGTCTGAGAATCCATTGTTTGGATTCACCACCGGAAGTATTCAGTCCGGCATGGTTGTATGCAAAACGAAGAATTGCTTTATATCCCTGTGCTTTCATCAATTCGAATACCTTACGAATATTTGCCAGAGCTTCAGCATCCAGATCCTTACTCACCCACTTAGTTAAATAGATATACTGCTGTACAAGGGTCAAGTTGTCTTCCTGCGCGCCGAACTGTTCTACATTCTTCGAATACAACTCATTGCCATAAACCTCATAATCATTATATGGACTCTTCATCTCGTCAGCAAGCAGATTACATTCCAGATGAAACCCTCTATCGGGATTTCTCAACGATTCAATATCAATAATTTTACCTTCAATAACCGGAGTTTCCGTCTCATCCGTTTCTCCTTCTCCATATTGTCCGACATATACATCTATCGTATCGGAACAAAAGCTACACATAATACCTAATAATAAGGTAGATAATATGGCCATAGTTTTCTTTATATTGATTAACATGATTGATATACTTTTTTTAATTATTCACCTGATTAATTTTCATTGTAAATAAAACGTGCAGGAGCACCTGTTGTCCAAGGATGCCACAATGTTGCTCCACCGTCATGAAGCAGACATTTATAATCTTCTTCATCCGCCGCCAACAGATAACAATACTGTCCGGTATGATTCTGAACAGCATCACCATTCCACTGACCAGCAGCACACAAGTTGAATTTCCATTCATTCAAATGCGCCTTTCCTTTTACTGATTCATAGTATTCAGGATCTTTCAAAACATTCCATTGCCCGTCAGCAAGTCCAGCTTCGATAAACAGATTTTGATATTCCTGAACGGTCGGCATATGCCATCCAGTTGGTGATATTTTATCCCGAAGACTATAATGATAATGAACTCCATAAGCTTTCACTCTTCCTTCTCCCAAAGATGCCGGCGTATTCATATATTTATCTGTCTCAATATTTGTTCCGTCAGGATACTTTGTTGTACGCAGATTGTCAGCCAACCAGACTTGCGATTTCCCATCACTAAAGACAATGCGGGCAACACGATAAGTAATCTTTTCATCACCGCGAACATCGATAAAGCGCATCATTTCTGTCATATTCAATACTCCGGAAGAACGCGATACCAGTTGTCCGCCATCCGTCTTCACATTCCAGTACACAGAATTTGAAGTCCAACGTTTGATGGAAAGCTTATCGAGTAATGTTTGAAGCTCTTCATGAGTCAAGGAAGATTTACCGTTCACAACTCCCACACTCTGTTCGGCAACAGTTTGTTTCATTTCAGGATCCAGTGAGAGACAAAGTGAGTAAGATGTTGATTCAGGCCATTCCTGGGTATCCCATTCAAACTGTACTGCTGTCTCGGGAGCATTTTCAGCCAAAGAAATTGGAGTCAGGTCTTCCGGCTGTATCAACTTGGTAGACATACGTTTGATACGAATGGAACGAGCATCCGAGGCGGCTGCCGCAGTGTTACCGGTTTCTTTGACTGTCCAGTATAACACCGCTTCCTGCCCTGCCTTAATTCCTAACTGAGAAAAATACTGATCAGCAGTCAATGCAGACAACGAAAAAGAGGTAGCTTTACCTGCATCAATTTTCACCAATTCTCTTTCTTTAAAATTTCTGTTAATACCAAGAATCAGTTTGGCTCCCTTTTCGAGAGGCTTCTCCCATGAGAAACTATATTCATCAATTGATAAATCATTCAAATCAATGCTCGTTCCATCTTGAGGTGCGCTCAAGTAAATATCCGACATCGGAATAATCACATTGTACTTGTCCTCCTTACATCCTGCAAGTAACAATATTCCTAATAGACTATATAATAAATGTTTCATAATGCGATCTATTTTTAGTAACCGGGGTTTTGAGTAATAATGCCTTGTCCCTCATTAATCAAATGAGTAGGCAATGGGAATTTCTCATATTTATATTGTCCATCTACTTTCGTTTCTATTTTACCTGTCGGTTGCCCGGCAAATCTTGCTTTGGCAAGCGCTGCTTCAATGAACTTTCCGTGGCGAATCAAATCCTGGCGGCGTACACCTTCAAAATAGAATTCATGCCCACGTTCTTCCAACAGTTTATCCAAGAAATCTTCTACGGACGAGAAGTCGCTCAATTGGTAAGCCTTCAATCCGCCGTGAGTCACACGCACTTGATTCAATAGACCAACCGCCTCTTGAGTTATGCTGTTTCCATTACGGACAATGGCTTCCGAAAGTAAGGTCAAGACATCCGCATAACGATAGATAGGCATATCTATTTCACACTTCTCTCCTATTACTCCTTCTATTTTATACTTCATCGGAATTGCACCATAGAAAAGTATGCCTGTCGTGCCACCGTCGCGGTCAAGCGCACGGCTATGCTTTACCCCCTCCGTACCTGTATATTCGCCTATAATTCTTTCACGTCTCTTGTCTTTCGGATCATAAGATTCGTAGGCAGGCCAAGATATTTTATAGCCACCCCAGGCAGTCACCGACATTCCGGCAGGAAGCGGATAGTCAGATGTCAAGACGTGAGCAAACCATTTCTGTTCCATAATACCGGCCTCGGCCACACATGAGAATATTACTTCCGAATTCTTTTCGCCTGATAAAGAAAACAGAGAGTGATAATCGTCTACCAGTTTATAGCCGTATTCTGATTTTGTCAACTCACGTCCTATTTTCTCTGCCTCATCCCATTGCTTGGTCATCATATAGAATTTCAGTAATAATGTATTAGCCAGTCCTTTGGTGAAACGTCCGTAATTCGTATCTTCATATTTATATGGTAATACTTCGGCCGCCTCTTGCAAGTTGGAAACAATATATTCACGCATCGCTTCTTCCGACAAACGAGGGATTACAATCTCCGCTTCCGGTTTCTGCAAAGTCGCCAAATCGGCAATGGGTATCGGGCCATACATATCGTACATCAGAAAAGCCATAAAGCCACGTCCACATTTTAACTCGGCCATATAACCTGCCTTCGTGGTTTCATCCATATCCACATCCTTGATACGTTCCATTGTCAATGTCATGGAAGCCAAGTATTGAGAATAGTCATACACACGACGATAATCTCCATCGAGATGCCAGTCATTAGCTTCGTATGAGTTGTACACGGTAGTCCATCCCCAAGTGTTTTCCACATAGTCGGTCACCATTTCCGAAGTCGTCACATAACCAGCCGCCACTTCAAAAATTCCCCACGGAGAGAATACGTAATAAGCACTCGAATTGACCAGAGCTTTTACGTCTTCAGCATTTTTGGGAAACATTCCCGGATTTATTTTATCATATACTTCCTGTTCCAGCGTACAAGACGAGATGAAGAACAAGAGAGTTGCTATTACAATATAAATTGTCTTTTTCATATTCAACACTTATTTAGAAGGATATTGATACACCAAAATTATAAGAAGTCACATTCGGATACGCATAAGTTCCATTATCCGTTTCCGGGTCCAAACCTGTCCAGTTAGTAATCACAAACGGATTGTTCACGTCTACATATACGCGGAGATTCTTTGCAATCTTCTGACTGATAGGTATTTTATATCCTAGCGTAATGCTTCCACAACGAATGTAATAGATGGATTTCACGTAATAATCACCCCATCCGTTGCCACCTCTGACGTATGTAGGATCAGTTGCTGTCAGGTTATTGCTATTGAAAGCTTTCAGAGAATAAGTAGAAACGTTGATACCATTGTCCATACGTGTCCAACCTTCATAATAGCTGGCTGCTCTCTTTCTGCCTGCTTCTCCATAGAAATAGATATTCAGGTCGAAATTCTTATACCTGAATGAGTTGTTCAGACCGTAGATAATTTTCGGATCACCATTGCCCATATATACTTTATCACCATCTCCCAATGTACCGCTCCCGTCACGATCTTTCAGTTTCATCATACCCGGAACCAGGTCTTTCTGAGCATCCGGAACTTTTTCTCCTGGTTGCAGGATACCGATCGCTTCATATTCCCACCATGCACGGATCGGGTCATTTTCTTTTTCATAAGGATATGGTTTCCAGTTCGGATCGCGTGTCAGCCAACGGTCATTATAATGTGACAAAGTCAATGTCGTATCCCATTCAAAGTCGTTAGTCACGATGTTTACTGTATTTAATGTGATTTCCACACCCTGGCTCTGCGTTGAGCCTACATTACCTGCAATTATATTAACCTCATTATAGAAAGGTAATGGTTTATCTTTCACTAGCAAGTCTGTAATCTTCCGTTTGAAGTACTCGGCTGTCAGCTTAAACCGATTGTTGAACATTCCGAAGTCCACACCTACGTTAAATTCCGTTGTTGTTTCCCAAGTCAGGCTCTGGTTTCCCAACTCGGAAGCATATACACCCGTTGATTCCGCACCTCCGATAATAGCGTTTCTTCCTACTCCATAATAGTCATAAATACGATAACCTACATTAGAGTTACCTGTCTGTCCGTAAGACGCTCTCAACTTCAACATAGACAGCCAATCGGCAGTTCCTTTCATGAAGTTCTCTTCACTAATCATCCAACCGGCTGATACGGATGGGAAATATCCCCAACGATTTTCCGGAGCAAAATTAGAAGCGGCATCGGCACGCACAGTAGCTTCCAGCAGATATCTGCCCTTGTAAGAATAATTGGCACGGGCAAACAAAGAACCGATACTGTTGATAGAAGCCCATGAGCCTACGGACGGTTTCTTATAATTACCTGCTCCCAAACTATTATACCCAAACCCATCCACTAGAAAGTCTGAATTTCCGGCACTCAATCCGTCATTTTTGAATTTCTGGAACGAATAACCGCCAATAGCTTTCACGTTATGGTCACCAAAACTTTTGGAATATTGAGCGGTCAACTCCATCAAATAGGTAGTACTTGTTTCTTGCGAAATATCTGCACTTCCATTCTTGTTCTTTCCCTGCAAAGTTGTTTTTGGCAAATAACTGGAACGTTTCTGGAAACTACGGTCAACTCCTAACTGGAACTTCACTTCCAATTCTGTCAATGGTTTCACTAATACGAATGCGGATCCTATGATTCGATCTTTTACTGTGTTATCTTTTATATCCAACAAAGACACCGGATTAGCAACGAAAGGACGTTTCGGATCAATATAATAATTACCCTCAGAGTCATAAATAGAAATAGTAGGATTGGACTGGATAGCACCGGTCAATACTCCGGAATATTCATTGGCATTGTTTCCCAAAGGAACATTGTCATACTTATTCTGTGAGTAAGTAGCAGTCAGTCCGAAAGAAACGTATTGACTAAGTTCCTGGTCCAAATTCAAACGGGCAGAAAAACGGCTAACACCATTATTCTTGACAATACCCTCTTGATCCATATAGTTGACGGATGCCAGATAGCGGGTTTTCTCCGTACCACCATTCACGGAAAGATTGTGCTGTTGTGTATATCCGTTGCGCATCACTGCATCCAGCCAGTCAGTACCGCTAGCCGTTAATATCTCATCATTATTGAAAGTTGGTTTATATGGAGTGAGTGGAGTGTCCTTTTTTTCCACATATCCTTCATAGATTCCCATACCGTTCAGCTTCAACCACTCCTCATGCTGTTGTTTATTATACATATCCATATACATACGGGTATCAAGCATCTTATAGTTAGAACGTGCCACCTGCACTGACCCCATGCCTGAGTATGTCACTCTGGGTTTCTGGCTCTTACCACGTTTTGTAGTTATCAGAATAACTCCATGTCCGGCACGCGCACCGTAAATAGCTGTAGAAGCAGCATCTTTCAACACAGAAATGGATTCAATATCATCTGGATTCAATGATTCCAATACATTATCAATATTGCCGGATTCATAAAATCCATTATTACCGGAACCTAAACTGGAAGTAGAAGATACTGGAAAACCGTCGATAACAAATAAAGGTTCATTACCTGCACTAATAGAAGCTTCTCCACGAATACGGAATTTAGCCTCGCCACCCGGCTGTGCCGACATTTGATTCACACGGAATCCGGCAGCTTTACCAGCCAATGCACGAGAAACATTCGGTACAGTATTCATTTCTACATCGCCCATATTTACCATAGAGACAGCACCGGTCAATGTCTTTTTACTCTGTGTACCATAGCCTACTACTACCACTTCATCCAGTTGTTTGGAGTCTTCCTGCAATGTGACTTTCATGTTTTTTCCCGGCTGTACAGTAACAGTCTGCGATTGATAACCAATAAAAGAGATGGCTAATTGGGCTTTTGACGAAGATACTGAAATCGTGAAAACTCCGTCAATATCTGTTATTGTCCCGTTGCCTTGTACGTCCTTTTCCAACACACTAGCCCCGATAATCGGGTCACCTTGAGCATCTAATATAGTACCGGATACTGTTATTTTCTTTTCTTGTTGTGGTGACTGTGCCTCAACAGATAATATAATCTTCTTATCCAATACCGAGTATTTCACATTAGTACCGGCAAAGACTTCTTTCAGTACGCTGAAGATATTGCTCTTATCAGCCGAGACGGATACACGGCGATTCAGAACCACATGTTTGTTGTTGAAGAAAAAATCAAAGTCAGACTGTTCTTCAATCTCTTTCAGAATATCCTCCACCCGCTGGTTACGGGCATCAATACTAATCATAGCTTTCTGAGCGTAACTATCGGCCGCATAGCTTAGTCCGATAGAGCATACCAAGAACAAAACTAATAGTCTCATAGATAATGGGATTTTTTTTGAGGTTAGCCAAAGTGACTTTACCACCCACAAAAATTGGATGCTAAAATAATTTTGCATAATTTTGTAATGACTTAAAGTTAATAAAAAGTTTATCTAGGCTTGTCGCCAAACAAGCTCAAAATGATTTACCTATTTCCATGCGGGAAGATACGCCAATATCATCCCGTATGTTTTTGTTTAAGGGGGGTTGTCTTTCATTGCATTTTGGTATTAAGGTTATTCAATCAATATATTTCTATCTTACTCTTTTCATCTGTTATGTTTGGAGAGTCAAGATAACGCCAACGGATTTGAGAAGAAAGCTGGAAGTATTCAAGGATGCGTTCTAAACGCTGATTAGTAAATGTACCTGTAAATGAGTCTTCTTTCAAACGGTTATTTTTAATGATAAATTCTACGTTATACCGTTTCTCCAACATTCGCAGTCCTTCTTCGAGAGGGGTGTTTCTGAAGATAATTTTACCCTCTTTCCAGGCTATTTCCGATTCGCCGGAAGTGGCATACAGTTGCACCTTACTGTTCTTAGAGTCATAGACCAGCTTCTGACCGGGATCCAGCAATACCTTTTTCGAAGTATTGTCACTTGTATAGATGAAGCCAATCTTTCCTTCTACTAACGTTGCCGAAACTCTGTTCTCTTTTTCGTAAGCCTCTACATTGAAATGGGTTCCCAGTACTTCTATTTGCGACTGATGGGAAGTGGAAACTATGAATTTCTTTTCCGGATTCTTGGCTACTTCAAAATAAGCTTCACCCTGCAAGGTTACATTTCTCGTGTCACTGTCGAAATGTGAAGGATAACTTAATGTAGATTCCGAATTCAAGAAAACAAGCGTACCGTCAGGTAATGTTAATGAGGTCGTCATCCCGGGATTGGTCTTTATTTCCATCATTTGTGCCAACTCTTGTTCACCGTCTCCCCAATGCTGCACCATCAAGGTGACGAGAAGTGGAATGAACAGAATGGCTGCCGCACGTTGTGCCCATTCCCACCACATCGTCTTCTTCTTACCTGTCATCCTACCTTTTACCCTCGACAAGGCTTTCTCCGTGTCGACTTTCTTCATGATATGAAGTGTATCCGTAGCCAAATAAAGTGTATGAACCTGTTTTGCCATTCGCCGGTTCTCTTCCGATTCATTCATCCAAGTTTCGACTTGCAGGCGTTCCTCCTCTGTTGCCAGTCCTTCACAATAACGGGGAAGCAGTTCTTCTATTTTATTTTTATCTGTATGATCCATATGCTGTTTTTATTGCCTTTTATTATAAGACAGGAGAGACACGGGAGATTCCTAAACTAAAATCCATTTTTTTTCAGAAAATCTTTGTTTTCTTTTAAAAAAGCTATATTTGCAGTTGATTTATCAAAACTAATACATGAAAGAGAACCACTCTCCGGATAATGATTTTCTATTATCAGCCGTTCAACGCGGAGATCTGAAAGCATTTGACGCACTGTTTCGGAGATATTATCCCGTACTGTGTGCCTATGGTCATCGTTTTGTTGACTTGGAAGATGCGGAAGAGATTGTAGAAGACTCTCTTTTATGGATTTGGGAAAATCGGGAAACATTCATTATCGAATCATCATTAAATTCGTATCTTTTTAAGATGGTATATCGCAGGGCTTTAAACAAGCTTGCACATATTGATGCCACCCAACGTGCCGATACACGGTTCTATGATGAAATGCAGGAAATGCTGCAAGATACGGACTATTATCAAATTGAAGAACTCACCAAACAAATTGAGAATGCTATCGCCAAGCTGCCTGAAAGTTACCGGGAAGCCTTCGTGATGCACCGTTTTCGGGATATGAGTTACAAAGAGATTGCCGAAACTTTAGGAGTATCTGCCAAAACGGTAGATTACCGTATTCAGCAGGCATTGAAACAACTACGTATGGATTTGAAAGATTACCTGCCTTTACTGCTGCCGCTTTTAATCTCATAAAACAGGTCTGGTATATAAGACTTACCAAACACTATTATCTGTCTATTAAATCATTAATAGATAAGTTCTTTTGTATTAGGAGCAAACTTTACTTCCCCTAATACTAAACTTCCAGTTATCACGATATAAACTATAAATGTAAGCTTTGATTATACAATTGTAAGCTTTGATTATATAATTGTAAGCTTTGATTATATAATTGCAAGCTTCATTTTTATAATTGCAAGCTTCATTTATAAAAACAAAGCTTGCAATTATAGTTTGATTACTGTCGAGAACAACTTTCCTATTAAGAGGAAGGAAGTTTGCAATAGGGAGACAAGAA
Source organism: Bacteroides sp. GM023 (assembly GCF_014750685.1). Lineage (GTDB taxonomy): Bacteria > Bacteroidota > Bacteroidia > Bacteroidales > Bacteroidaceae > Bacteroides. The sequence continues at coordinate 293,699 of NZ_JAAXGE010000009.1, read as the reverse complement.
CTTATCTACTAACAGATTAGGGGAAAGCAAAGGGGAGTCCGCAAGTGAATACAGAACGTTTCACATGCAGATACTTATTTATAAGATTAGCAGACTTGACAAATTATTCTTTCCGGTAAGGCAGAGTAAACCAAAAAGTAGAACCTTTCCCCTCTTTCGAATCAACTCCTATTTCCCCACCTAAGCGTTCAACAATCGTACGACAGATAGAAAGTCCCAGTCCCGTGCCTTGTATGAAAGGATTGTACTTCACGAACCGCTCGAATACATGTGTACATTGTTCATGGGACATTCCACAGCCGGTATCCGATACATAAAAATAAATAGTTCCGGCGTTTATCATACGATACCCCATACGGATAGTTCCCACTTGCGTGAACTTAATAGCGTTGATTACAAAGTTGGAAAGTAATTGCATCAAACGGTTTTTATCTATATAGAAAGCACATTCCGGCAGTCGTTCGGCAAACGTGAGAGTTACAGTATCCCTTTTCAAACGTAGCTGCATACTCTGTTCGATTTCCGTCAGAGTCTGATTCACATCAATTAGTGAAGGACAGAAATCAAACGTTCCAGCTTCAATCTTCGATAAATCCAGGATATCATTAATCAATTGGAGCAACAGGTCCGTATTTGTTTCGATGATATCTGCGTATTCACGCATTTCCGTGCGGTCCTCTATTTCAGGAAGCATATTTGAAAAACCGACAATCGCATTTAATGGAGTACGTATTTCGTGGCTCATATTAGCCAGGAAGGCTGACTTTAACTGATTGGCTTGTTCCGCCTTCTCCATTGCTTCATGCAAACGTCCATATGCTTTCCGAAGAAGACGAATGTAATAGGCTATGGCAACAATCAATACAAATAAAGATATAGAACCCGTAAGGATTTCAACACGATATTGCTGGAAAAAAGTTTTGGGTTCATTGATGTAAACAGCATCCTTCGGATAGCGGAACGAAGGAATATTGTGAGATTTCAATACCGGATAGCAGAGATAAGCACTTCCTTTCCCGCCCACTTTACCGGGAATATTTCGTGCCTGCTCTCCTTTCAAAACACGTTCAAGAGTTTCTAACAAAGAATCGCAAAAGGATTCTGTTGAAACATAATAGCCGCCGGCATACGTATTATTTGATAAATCTTCGGGAGAAAGCAGAAACAGAGGAGATGGGGTAAAGTTGGTGATAATCTCCTGGATATGGTCAAAAAGATAATTGTTATCGTTCTCGTTGTGAGATTCAAACCAGGAATAATAAATAATTCCCGTATTCGATTTATAGTTGCGTAGAGTATCCAATAACATTTCCGTGGACAGATGCGTAGTGGAAAGAAGATCCAGTTGTAAATCGGGAAAGTTTCCCGTTACCGCTTCTTTTACATCGTCACGAGTTTCCTCGCTAATATATCTGTCGTCCGAGATGAACGCCAGGCGTTCCATATCAGGTATCAGTTGATAAATCAGGTCAATCGTTTCCTTTACATAATAATGTTGTTTTAAGATTGTGATGTTATATCCCCGTCTCCATTCTTCACCGGCGATACTGTTCGTTTCTGTCAATGGGGCATGGGACAGTAGAATATCCAGGGATGCAGGCAAACGGTCGCGGGCATTTGTCACGATTACCGGAACATCCTTCCACACACCATCAAATAACTCACGGCAAACAATCCATCCCGGATCTCCAATCAGTACAATGGCAGTAGGCGGCACCGGATACTTCTGCCGCAAATGAGCGACTACGGCATTCACTTCCATCTCGTTTGCCAAAGCAGCTACGCTAAGAGATTCAGCCTTGACAGATATACCTTGTTCCTGAAGTGTATCATGCATATACCAGTAAAAATTTTTAGCCCATGGTAGATTAAAATTAATGGAATTCAAGACCAATACTTCTTCATTTGAATTTCCGGAGCGAGCTGACACGGGCGATAAGATTCCCTCCATAATAAGGAATAAATCAAGATATAAGATAATCCGTAGCGTTTGTTTCATTAAGGATACTCTATAGTTGTAGCGACAAAGATAGTATTAAATTCTTTTTTTCAAAAGAAAGGCACCTCAAATCTAATTGAGATGCCTTATATTACATAAATTTAAGTATCAGAGGATTATGCCTTCTTCAGAGCTGCAATACTTTCTTTCAAAGAGTTGATGATACTTTCAGCGTCCGCTTGCTTCTTACGTTCCATTTCGAGAACGGCTGCCGGAGCATTGTTGACAAACTTCTCGTTGCTGAGTTTCTTCATTACTCCCTGCAAGAAGCCTTCCTTGTGCTTAAGTTCTGCTTCCATACGGGCGATTTCCGCTTCCACATCAATCATATTACCCAATGGAACGGCAAATTCAGTTGTACCGATCATGAAAGAAGCAGCACCTTCCGACTTGCTTTCTACCACCGTAAGAGAAGAAAGGTTACACATCTTGATGATAACCGGATTCATGTTCTCTACCGGATGATTGCCTACAACCTGCAATTCAAGTTGTTCCTTCATGGCGATATTCTTCTGCAAACGGATGCTACGAATATTACTGATAATTTCCTTAGCTACTTCAAAGTCTTGCAGGAATTTCTCATTCACTTCATTCGGTTCGAACATTTGAGTCACCATCAGGCTAGCACCCGGTTTGCGTTCACGCAATTGTTGCCACAATTCTTCTGTGATAAACGGCATGAAAGGATGCAACATTTCGAGCAGACGCTCGAAAGAGCCAAGAACCATGTCGTAAATAAACCCATTGACAGGCTGACCGTAAGCAGGTTTCACAACCTCCAGCAACCAGGAAGAGAATTCATCCCAGAACAGTTTGTAAACCAACATCAATGCTTCGCTCAAACGATATTTGGAGAAGAGGTCGGCCACTTCAACTGCCGCCGCATCCAGTCTTTGGTCAAACCATTGAACGGCCAAATGTGCATCGGCAGGAATCTCAATAGTACCTTTGGCATTTGTCCATCCTTTAATCAGGCGGAAAGCATTCCATATCTTGTTGCAGAAGTTACGTCCCTGTTCGCAAAGCGCGTCGTCGAAAAGGATGTCGTTTCCGGCAGGAGCAGAAAGCATCATGCCCATACGCACACCGTCGGCACCGTATCTTTCAATCAGTTCCAATGGGTCAGGAGAGTTACCGAGCGATTTAGACATCTTACGTCCCTGTTTATCACGAACGATACCTGTGAAATAAACATTCTTGAACGGCATCTGTCCTTCGTATTCATAACCTGCCATAATCATGCGGGCTACCCAAAAGAAGATAATGTCCGGTCCTGTCACGAGGTCACTCGTCGGATAGTAATACTTAATTTCTTCGTTGCCCGGATTGTTGATTCCATCGAACAAAGAGATAGGCCACAACCAGGAAGAGAACCAGGTATCCAGGCAGTCTTCATCCTGACGGAGGTCGTCCATTGTCAGAGCTGCGTTGCTGGTCTTTTCCTTAGCTTTCGCCAATGCTTCTTCGGGAGTAGCGGCTACTACATAGCCACCTTCCGGCAGGAAGTAAGCAGGAATACGATGTCCCCACCACAACTGACGGCTGATACACCAGTCTTTGATGTTCTCCATCCAGTGACGGTACGTGTTCTTATATTTCGCCGGATAGAACTTCAGGTCGTCGTTCATTACAGGCGGCAATGCCATATCTGCAAAGTGTTGCATCTTGAGGAACCACTGCATAGACAGTTTCGGTTCAATCACAACATTGGTACGTTCTGAATATCCTACCTTATTCGTATAGTCTTCCGTCTTTTCCAACAAGTCGGCAGTTTCAAGGTCTTTCTCGATCTGCTTACGGACATCGAAACGATCCATACCGATATACATGCCGGCAGCTTCGCTCAATGTACCGTTATCATTGAAGATGTCGATGCTAGGCAGATTGTACTTTTCGCCCAACATATAGTCGTTTACATCGTGAGCCGGAGTCACTTTCAGGCAACCTGTACCAAATTCGATGTCTACATAGTCATCTTCAATCACAGGTATTGCACGATTTACCAACGGAACGATTACTTTCTTTCCTTTCAGCCATGCATTCTTCGGGTCGTTCGGGTTGATACACATTGCCGTGTCACCCATGATTGTTTCGGGACGGGTAGTTGCCACTACTGCATAGCGGCCTTCCGCATCACCTTCCACTTTGTAACGGAGATAATACAGTTTTCCGTGTTCTTCCTTGTAGATCACTTCTTCGTCAGAAAGAGCAGTCAATGCTTTCGGGTCCCAGTTCACCATGCGGACACCACGATAGATTAATCCTTTATTGAACAGGTCTACGAATACTTTGAGCACACTTTCACTACGTTTCTCGTCCATAGTGAAGGCTGTACGATCCCAGTCGCAGGATGCGCCAAGTTTGCGGAGCTGCTTCAAGATGATACCGCCGTGTTCGTCCGTCCAGTCCCAGGCATGTTTCAGAAATTCGTCGCGGGTCAGGTCGGTCTTCTTGATGCCTTGGGCAGCAAGTTTATTTACGACTTTCGCTTCAGTGGCGATAGAAGCATGGTCAGTTCCCGGCACCCAGCAGGCATTCTTGCCTTCCATACGGGCACGACGAACTAAAATATCCTGGATGGTATTATTAAGCATGTGTCCCATGTGCAACACACCAGTGACGTTCGGGGGCGGAATGACGATGGTGTAAGGTTCACGACCATCGGGTTTCGAACTGAATAAATGATTGTCCAGCCAATACTGGTACCACTTTCCCTCCACGTCAGCGGGATTGTACTTACTTGCTAATTCCATATTGTTTTATATATATGATAGATTGTATATTCAAAAATAACGGGTGCAAAATTAATAATTTTAATTCAAATCTTGCCACCCTCCGGCCGATTCTGTGCGCGGAAAGAGAATTTATATCCTTCGTAAACGGCGAATCCGTAGAATAATGCTGTCATGGATGCCACATTTTTCAGCATGATGGTAAATATCTCGCCATAATCCACTCCTGTCAAAGCTTCCCAAAATGACACTTCATAATCCTTGGAAATATACCCGATTATGGAGAAGAAATCTCCCAGCACACAACTAATCAGAGCCAATGCAGCACCCAAGATTCCAAAGATTGGGCGTATCCCCTTTCCCTGACGCATGGCAAAACCTACAAAGAATCCGATAGCGATGGCCATGTATCCAATCTGATAACCGGTAGATACCGAAATCAATCCCCAGGCCACTGCCCCAATAAGAGCCGCAGCAACTCCATACATCAAACCTTTAGGCAGATTCTCTTCGGCAAGCATTTCTTCTCTTGTCATATATACCGGGAAATCTTCCGGCTTTGGGGGAGCTAACTTTTCCAATTCTTCGTCTTTCTGAAAGTCTTCACATTCTTCTTCAAAGTCAGGAAGTTCCCTGGTCCGCTTGCAAACTAATCCTCTTCCATTCACGAAATCACGTGACACGCAATTCCGGCAGTACTTTTCAATATCTTCAGTTGTAGCCATCTTTTATCCGGTTTATGTTGAATAATTCTTTCTATCAGATTGATTATAAAGTCACTATTAACAGTTTTTTTGCAAATATAGAGGTATTTTTTCGCGTAACGTCTATTAAATGCATATTTTTGTTGACCAAAATCCGAATGAATGATGAAATGGCGGTTGAAAAACAGACATATAGTATTGGGGGTATTGCTGCTCTTAGTGTGGATGACGCAATTGATTCCCGCTTTGGCAACGGTATATTCCCGTACGGTCTATCCCCTTATTTCCTATGTATTATCGGGCATCTCCAATTTAGTCCCTTTTGCGTTAGGAGATTTATTTATTTTCCTTAGTATCGTAGGTGTTATTGTTTATCCTTTTTACGGTCGTTTCCGTAAGAAATTACCTTGGAAAAGAGTTTTATTACGTGACGGAGAATACCTGTTATGGGTCTACGTGTGGTTCTATCTTGCCTGGGGGCTCAATTATTCCCAAAAGAACTTTTATCAACGGACTGAAATTCCTTATACAGCCTATACACCGGAGAATTTTAAAGGGTTCGTGGATGATTATATCACGCAACTCAACCGTTCCTACACTCCGGTCAACAGCATCAATCAGGATTTAGTGCGTGAAGAAACCGTACGAATCTATAATCAGTTGAGCGATAGTCTCGGTGTGCACCGCCCACCACATGAATCCCCTAAAGTAAAGACTATGCTATTTACTCCTTTCATCTCGATGGTAGGCGTGACCGGCAGCATGGGGCCTTTCTTCTGTGAGTTTACATTAAACGGGGATTTACTTCCCGCCAATTATCCGGCTACTTATGCTCACGAGCTGGCACATTTGCTGGGTATCACCAGCGAAGCGGAAGCCAATTTCTATGCTTATCAAATTTGTACCCGCTCCCGGGCTATGGGTATCCGCTTCTCCGGTTATTTCTCCGTGCTCGGTCATGTCTTGCGAAATGCGCAAAGACTACTTCCCGAAGAAGAATACACGCAGATTTTCAAGCGCATCCGACCGGAAATCATTGAACTGGCAAAAGAGAATCAAGCGTATTGGGCAGCCAAGTACAGCCCGGCAGTAGGTGCGGCGCAGGATTGTATATATGACCTTTATCTCAAAGGAAATAAGATAGAGAGCGGTCGCCAAAACTATTCGGAAGTGGTGGGACTGCTGATTTCTTATCAGGAATGGATAGCAACTAAAAGCATTGTATGATTTGCAAAATAAAAACTAAAACAATATCTTTGTTATCCATATAGAAACATACCTACTAATAAATATGGAGCATATCTCTGAATTACTGAATAAAATAAGATTAATTACCGTACGTGAAAACACCTTATGCAAAGAGAAAGAAAAACGAGGTGAAAACTTTAATATATTTTCCATCCTGAAACTTTCAAGAGTAGAGGTTAGATTGCATTCCGCATTCATTGTAGAATTGTTGAATCCCAAAGGGGCACACGGGTTGAAAGATAAGTTTCTTCGTTCTTTCCTCACTATTGTAAATTCTGATATAGATTTCGACTTTACTTCTATTCATGTCGAAAGTGAATTCGTCATCGGTCAAGTAAACGACAATGGAGATAGAGGTGGCAGAATTGATATCATCATTATGGACAAAAAGAATCATGCTATTATTGTAGAAAACAAAATAGATGCAATAGACCAACCCAAGCAGTTATTACGTTACCACAACTATGCAAAAGAGCAAAAGTATCAATTCTTACTGCTTTATTTAACCAAAGACGGGTGTACAGCCTGTGATATTTCTACAGATAAAAAGAACCTTGATTATGCTTGCATTTCCTATAGAAAACATATTCTAGCATGGCTAGAACACTGTGTGGAATTATCTTCATGCTATCCTTTGGTGAGAGAAACGCTTAGGCAATACATCATAAATATTAAAAATATATTATATATAATGGATACCAACAATTTAAATAAACTTATCGAAGTAGCAACATCAGATGACTATATGGAAGCTACTTTAACTATATTAGGTAACCAGCGGGAAATCCAAAAGCGGATACGTCAAAAATTTATCGAACAATTGAAAGAAGTAGCCGAAAGACATGACTTAATGTTCAAATACGATAATGAAATATGTGATTTAAAAGGAGATTGCTGGATACATTTTCATAACCCAAAGGTTTCGGCCAATTGGAGCATCTTCATCGGTGCGTATAAGCACAATCACACAAATGGCGTTTATTACGGAATTACTCAAATGATATATAACAAACCTCATCTGACTAAACAGCGACTTTCCGAACTAAAACCTTTTCATTTCTGGACTGAAGGAGAACCTTCATCCGATTTACCTTTCGGCTGGAGCTATCTTAGAGGGAAAGACGGTATTGGAGATTGGTGGGACTGGAATAACAATAATACCCTGAGAGATATGGCTAACGACACATTAGCTCAATACATAGAAAACGAAATAATAATACCGGTATTAAAAAATAAACTTTTGCAAAAGATAGAAAAGTTATCATCAAAATGAACAATATTCAACATATAACAATACAGCCAACGGTTAGTTAAATGTCTATTTCATCCTATATATCACTGCATAATCCATGTTTAATTCAGCAATTGCACTATAAAAGTGCAGAAAGTTACATTTTTCTGCACTTTTATAGTGCAATCTTTATATCTTTGTATATAAATATATGCTAACCATGGACAGATTATACGAAAACTTCAATAAGCTTCTTAAGGCTACAAATACCGACTTTATCCGTTACAAGTATGCTGAAATAAATTGGGACTGCCATATGCTCGGACTTGTCGGACCACGAGGAGTAGGCAAAACCACTATGTTCTTGCAACATATCAAGCAGAACATGAATCTGAAAGATACATTATATGTTTCAGCAGACAATATGTATTTTGCCGATAATTCCCTAGTTAACCTAACGGACAAGTTCAGCAAACAAGGCGGCAAACATTTATTCATTGATGAAATACACAAATATCCTAATTGGTCTCGTGAATTGAAGCAGATATTCGATTCTTATCCGGATATGCAAGTACTTTTCACCGGTTCCTCTATTCTGGATATTTATAAAGGAACTGCAGACTTGAGCAGACGTGCACCAATCTATGAAATGCAAGGGCTGTCTTTTAGAGAATATTTAAGTATGTTCCACCAAATTCATGTACCAGTCTACTCATTAGAAGAGATACTGGAGCATAAAGTTGAAATTCCGGGAATAGAACATCCACTTCCGCTATTCACAGAATATACACAACACGGCTATTACCCGTTTAGCAAAGATACCACTTTTGAAATTGAGTTGAACCAAGTAATCAACCAAACTATGGAAAATGACATTCCTCAATACGCTAATATGAATGTATCTACAGGACGTAAATTGAAGCAGTTGTTGATGATTATTGCCAAAAGCGTTCCATTTAAACCTGTCATGCAGAAACTCGCTGATATCATTGGAGTAAGTCGCAATTATTTAAGCGATTACTTACTTTATATCGAGAAAGCGGGGATGATAACTCAGGTTCGGGATGATACAGGGGGAATTAGAGGACTAGGTAAAGTAGAAAAGATATATCTTGATAATACCAATCTCATTTATGCATTAGGAAGAGAAAATTCCAATATCGGCAATATCCGCGAAACATTCTTTTATAACCAAATACGAGTTAAACAGGATATTATATCTTCCAGAATTTCAGATTTCCAAATAGGAGAAAGAACATTTGAAATAGGAGGAAAAAACAAAGGACAACAACAAATAACTGAAGCCAAAGAAGGATATATTGTAAAAGATGATATAGAAACCGGATATGGCAATATTATTCCACTTTGGAATTTTGGAATGAATTATTAACAATAGCTTATATAACAATTTTAATAAAAACAGATTTATGTCACATACCAGACAAGAACAAATGGAAGCCTTCGGACGCTTCCTGGATATTCTCGACGAACTGCGTGTCAAATGCCCCTGGGACCGCAAGCAGACGAATGAAAGTCTGCGTCCCAATACCATAGAAGAGACTTATGAACTTTGCGACGCGTTGATGAGAGATGATAAGAAAGATATTTGCAAAGAATTGGGAGACGTATTGCTCCACGTTGCTTTCTATGCCAAGATAGGCTCGGAAACAGGGGATTTTGACATCAAAGATGTTTGCGATAAGCTGTGCGACAAACTGATTTTCCGTCATCCCCACGTATTCGGAGAAGTGAAGGCGGAAACAGCAGGACAGGTATCCGAAAACTGGGAACAGTTGAAACTAAGAGAGAAAGATGGCAACAAGAGTGTATTAAGCGGTGTTCCCGCTGCCCTTCCCTCGCTTATCAAAGCGTATCGTATGCAGGACAAAGCCCGCAACGTAGGCTTCGACTGGGAAGAACGCGAACAGGTTTGGGACAAGGTGAAGGAAGAAATCGGAGAATTTCAGGAAGAAGTAGCCAACATGGACAAGGATAAGGCAGAAGCCGAATTCGGAGATGTCATGTTCAGCCTTATCAATGCGGCACGTCTCTATAAGATTAATCCCGATAATGCGCTGGAACGTACCAATCAGAAATTTATCCGCCGCTTTAATTATCTGGAAGAACATACCATCAAAGAAGGAAAAAATCTGAAAGAGATGACTCTTGAAGAGATGGATGCCATTTGGAATGAAGCAAAGAAAAAAGGACTGTAAGGCTTATGAGTAACATTGATTTAAATGCAATCATCGAAAGATGCAATCAAGTAACGCAAGACACTTGGACTGCTTATATAGAGGGAGTAACTCATACCAGTGGTTCCGGCTTTATTATGGTAACAGATAAAAATGGAAACAGAAAAGGGGATCTGGAAGTAATCGGAGCGACCAATGATGATTTGGAGTTCATAGCACATGCCAAACAGGATATTCCACTATTGATTGCAGAAATAGAACACTTAAAATCAATGCTATCCAAATAAAAAAAACAGAGGCTCTATTCCCACCGGACAGAGCCTCCATTTTACCCAAACAGAACGTCTGTTTATACTCAACAGAGCGTCTGATTTATTATCTTACTTTTTCTTTGAATCTTTACTGTCTCCCTTGCGATGCATTCCTTTTATCATCTCCCTGTGGAAACGCATTTCCGATCGCTGTACAAGAAATATTTTCTTGCTGGAAAGAATCTTTTTGAACTTGCCCAAATAAGTTTTATCCAGTTGGTCGGCAGCAATACGGTTATTGGCTACTTTCTCGTTGATTTCTTCGTATTGGGCTTCCGTAGTCTTATCATCCTTGCCTTTGCGCATTAAATCCCACGATTCATCATTCAGCTTTTTCTTTTTATCCTGAAGTTCAAAATAAACGGGGAAGAACTTGGCAGCTTCTTCTTTTGTCAATCCTGCCTGTTCGATAATATACGCCTTTTGTTTTGCTCTGAACTCTTCACGGGATAAATGTTGGTCACACCCGTCAGCAGCCCAAAGAACAGGCATAAAGCCACACAACAAAACGACTAATGCGATTACTTTTCTCATTTTCTATATTCAATCGGTTTTAATAAATCATTCTACACTTGCGTCACTCAAATAAACATATAACGAATAATCATCCAACATGGCACGATCCAGCGCCACATCAATCATTTCATCAGATATTACTTCAGTATCCACTTCTGTCACTGCCACATCATCCGCTGTAACAGGCTTATGGTCTGTCGACGCTACCCGGATAATCAAGGCGGCACCTACGAACATAGCAGCCATATAAAGCAATGGTTTCAATCTCGTCCATGTGCTGACAGATTCTTCCTTGAAAACAACTTTCTCTTTTTCAGGAAGTTTATTCATCACCTCTGAAGTCAGGTTTTCAAAGTAACCACCGGGAACTTTGAAGGAATTTTCCATCCCAAGCTTCTTCAATAGGGTATCTTCTTCTTTCATACGTTTTCTCCTCTCTTTTCCTTAGACGCTGTACGCTCTAAAAGGTTTAATCAATTTCTTCTAAAAACTTCTCTATTTTCTTCACCGCATGATGATAGGAGGCTTTCAATGCGCCGACCGACGTACCGAATACTTCCGACATCTCTTCGTATTTCATTTCCTGATAATACTTCAGGTTGAACACCATACGTTGTTTTTCCGGCAACGTCAACAGCGCTTTCTGTAAGCACATCTGCACTTGGTCGCCCGAAAAATAAGGGTCGCTTTCCAGTTTCTGCACAACCATTGCTTCCGGGTCGTCGATGGCTACGGTAGTCATAGCACGCTGTTTGTTCAGAAAGGTAAGACATTCATTCAGCGCAATGCGATAGAGCCAGGTAGACAGCTTCGCCTCGGCACGGAAATAGTCGATATTCGTCCATGCCTTGATAAAAGTGTTTTGCAGGAGATCGTTCGCATCCTCATGCGACAGTACCATCCGGCGGATTTGCCAATACAATTGTTCGCTATACTGCGCCACAATCATTTCGAATCCTTGCCGCTGGGTACTCTCCTCCTGAAGGAGTTTCAGAACTTCGCGTTCGTTATAAGGGGTCATAATCTCTCGTTATCTGTATGTTTATTTATGGTTTCAAATTCAGGTCGTTCAATCCCTTTAATATAGACGGATCATATTTGTAAATGTCCTCACAATATCTCAGATTATTGTCGGCAGACAAGTAAACTGTCTGATAATCTATAAATAAAGGTATATATTTCTCCAAACTATAATGCTTCAGTTCACGATAAGCCGCACTGACAGGCAGTTTTTTCCCTTCTTCAGTCACCGGTTTGATATCCATTGCGATACGGATACGGTCTTCAAGTAATGAATCCTGCTTATTCAACAGGAAGAATGAGAAATCAAGTGCTTTCTGAAGGCGTACGCAGCCATGGCTTACTGCCCGGTTCTTTCGTGTGAAAGCCCAACGGGAAGGAGTGTCGTGCAGATAAACGGAATGAGGATTGGGAAAACGGAAGATGATGCGTCCCAATGAGTTTCCCGTCTTATTGTCCTGTTTCACCGTATAGGGTACGCCCTTTCCTGCATACTTAGCCCATTTGATGCTGTGCGGGTCTACTTGCAGGCCGGTTTTATTATCATATACCTTCATGCGGTTGCGGGTAAAATAGGTCGTATCCCTGCGATAGGTAGGAATAATCTCTTTTCTGATAATACTTTGAGGGACGTTCCAATACGGATTCAGTTCCATATAGTAGATTCTGCTTGACAACAAGGGCGTCTTATTCTTCACGCTTCCCACACAGATACGCATTTCCAGGATAGAGTCTGTCTCTTCGTTGATAGCTCGCAACATAAATGCCGCTACATTGGCTACTACATATTTCTTTCCTTTATCCAAGGCATATTGCCAGCGTGCGCGTTCCATATTTACCAACAAACGGTCGCGGTAATAATCCGTAGTATCCGTCTCACCCCAGGCATTCACACGTTCCAGTTCTTCCTGCATTTTGTGATAAAGCGGAGAAGAGGGTTGCGCTTTATGAAAGGCTGTATTGGCATTTGTCCGGAGTGAATCCAAAGCAGCCATCGCGAAGTCCTTATCATAATCTTTCAGAGGTATCCGGCTGATTGAGTCGTTCCACCTATCTTTTGAAGGAAGAAAACCGAACTTCAACTGACATACATATGAGAGATAGGCAGACGTCAACTGATATTCAAGGTCTGCCAACAGTCGGTTCATAGTCTTTCCCTGTTGCAATTGCAGTGTCCGTATCTGACGCAATTCCTTGCGAATGCTATCCGTAGGATAAAGATGCGGATTAATGCCATGCTGCGAGATATTCTCCAGCCAATACAGCATGGAGTCTGCCGCTTGTACAGCAGGCTTATCTGAAACCAACGAATCATTCAGCCAGAAAAATTCATCTTTCTCCCGATAGTGAGCTACCAAAGCCGAATCCCAGGGAGTCTCCTGCTTATTCTCATCCAAATAAGAATGAATCATCTGATGGATACTATCCGTACTAATCTGATAGGTGGGATTAAGCAATTCCTGAAGACTTGCCAGAGAATCCGGTATCGGAGACAAAGGTTTCTCCTTTTTGCAAGCTGCCAGGCAAGCTATACACACGATTATCATTCCCAGAAGCAACCGTCTACTTTTCATATGCAGTCCCTCCGTCAACGTCAATACATAAGTTTTCTTTCGCTAAAATCGTTTGTGGGAAAATAGCAGATGCTTCGTTGAATAAAATAGATTCATCTTCATAGCGGGCAGAAAAGTGTCCGATCACCAATTGCCTTACATCAGCGTCCAACGCAAGTTGCGCTGCTTGTGCTGCCGTTGTATGGTAAGTTTCTTTTGCCCGTATCTGCTCTCCTTGCGCAAAGGTCGCTTCATGGAAAAGCAAATCTACATTCCTGATTTGTTCCGCAATCGCCGGGCGATAAATCGTATCGGAACAATAAGCGTATTTGCGTGCCGGAGCCGAAGGACGGGTCAATCGGGAATTAGGGATTACTTCTCCTTCGGGAGTCATAAAATCCGCTCCGTTCTTGATGCGGTTCAGTTCATAGACCGGGACTTTATAAAAGTCTACCATGTCTCTGATAATATGATTGGGGCGCTGTTTTTCTTCAAAAAGAAAACCGCAGCAAGGTATGCGGTGCTTCAAAGGAATCGTAGTTACGGTTACCGAGCGGTCGTCGTAAATGACAGTCGGCTCCTTTGTGTCAAATTCATGGAAAAACACTTTATAGGTCAACATCTTGCAGAAGAAGGCAAGCAGTGGCGCAAACAGTTCTTCCAACCCTTTCGGGGAGTGAATATGCAAATCAGCCGTTCTGCCCAACAAGCCGAATGTAGAAATCAAGCCCGGCAGACCGAAACAATGGTCACCATGTAAATGAGAGATAAAGATATGATTCAGTCGGGAAAACTTCAGCCGGGAACGACGTAATTGCATTTGGGCGCCTTCCCCACAATCAATCATAAATAGTTTTTCACGCAGGTTGACGACTTGTGAAGTCGCAAAGTGTCGTGTAGTAGGCAAAGCGGAGCCGCACCCTAATATATGTAACTCGAATTTTTCCATGGTATGCAAAGATAAAGTATTTCAGATTCAATCCTGCAACGGAACGGATAAAATTTCATCCCGGATGGCACAAGGCACAAAAAAAGACGCTCCGATGACCGGAGCGTCTTTCTATCTATTTAGAAATACTTCTGATTATTTCTTTCCTTCCAACTGTTCTTTCAATGCAGCAAGAGCGTCGAAGTCTCCTAGTGTAGTTGAAGCAGCTTGGTTTTGGATCATCGGAGAATCTTCTCTCTTACCTGATGTCTTCTTAGCACCGGAAGCAGCTTTCTTTTCAGCTCTTTCTTCAGCTTTAGCTACATCTTCGAAAATGCGGCTGTGAGACAGGATGATTCTCTTAGCATCCTTGTTGAACTCGATAACTTTGAATTCAAGTTTTTCATCCAACTGAGCTTGTGAACCGTCTTCTTTTACAAGGTGTTTCGGAGTTGCGAAACCTTCTACACCGTAAGGAAGAGCTACAACAGCACCCTTATCCAACATTTCGATGATAGTACCTTCGTGTACTGAACCTACAGTGAATACTGTTTCGAATACATCCCAAGGATTTTCTTCGAGTTGTTTGTGACCAAGGCTCAAACGACGGTTTTCTTTGTCGATTTCGAGTACCTGAACTTCGATGTCAGCACCAATCTGAGTAAATTCTGATGGATGTTTCACTTTCTTAGTCCAAGAAAGGTCAGAGATGTGGATCAAGCCGTCTACACCTTCTTCGATTTCTACGAATACACCGAAGTTAGTGAAGTTACGTACTTTTGCAGTGTGCTTAGAAGCTACAGGATACTTTTCTTCGATAGTTTCCCATGGGTCTTGTTTCAGTTGCTTGATACCCAAAGACATCTTACGTTCTTCGCGGTCAAGTGTAAGAACAACAGCTTCTACTTCGTCGCCTACCTTCATGAAATCCTGTGCAGAACGCAGGTGTTGGCTCCAAGACATTTCTGAAACGTGGATCAAACCTTCTACGCCGGCAGCGATTTCGATGAATGCACCGTAGTCAGCCATAACGACAACTTTACCGTTTACTTTGTCACCAACCTTCAACTCTGTATCCAGAGCATCCCATGGGTGCGGAGTAAGTTGTTTCAGACCAAGAGCGATACGTTTCTTTTCATCATCGAAGTCAAGGATAACAACGTTAAGTTTCTGATCCAGTTCAACCACTTCTTTCGGATCGCTAACACGTCCCCAAGAAAGGTCAGTAATGTGAATCAAACCGTCTACGCCACCAAGGTCGATGAATACACCGTAAGATGTGATATTTTTAACAGTTCCTTCGAGAACTTGTCCTTTTTCAAGTTTACCGATGATTTCTTTCTTCTGTTGTTCCAGTTCAGCTTCGATAAGAGCTTTGTGAGATACAACAACGTTTTTGAATTCCTGGTTGATTTTAACCACTTTGAATTCCATTGTTTTGCCAACGAATACATCATAGTCGCGGATCGGTTTAACGTCGATCTGAGAACCCGGCAAGAATGCTTCGATTCCGAATACGTCTACGATCATACCACCCTTAGTGCGGCATTTGATGAATCCCTTGATAATTTCTTCATTTTCCAGAGCAGCGTTAACGCGATCCCAAGAACGAGTAGCGCGGGCTTTTCTGTGTGACAGGACGAGCTGTCCTTTTTTGTCTTCCTGGTTTTCGATGTATACTTCTACTGTATCACCAATTTTCAGGTCAGGATTGTAACGGAATTCATTCAAAGGAATGATACCATCTGATTTGTAACCGATGTTCACAACTACTTCACGCTTGTTCATTGCGATTACGGTTCCGTCAACAACCTCACGGTCGTTAACTTTGTTAAGCGTACCGTCGTAAGCTTTTTCAAGATCTTCGTGGCTTGCGCTTGTTACTGCTTCGCCGTTTTCATAAGCATCCCAATTGAAATCTTCAATAGGAGCTACGTTCTTTAAGTTTTCCATTAATAAATAAATTGTTTAAAACTTTAATTAAATAAGACATTATATTATCTCTAAATCGGGCGCAAAGGTAGAAATATTTTCTTGATTGACAAAAGAATGGCTGAATAAAAGATGCTTGTATCCGTATTTTTTGTAATATTGCAAGTCTTAATATATACAGTTTTTGCCATGGACGAGAGATTGGACAAAGTCAAGGTACAATTCAGCTATTTACCGCTCATTAATTTTGCGATACAACAAAACGGTGCATCCATCATTCATCAACTTTCTATCGAGAACGTAACTTCCACCCCACTTAAGGATATACAAGTGCAAATCACGGCAGAACCGGCTTTCGGCAATGCTGTCCCGACCGTTATTGAGCAGATTCCCGCCAATGGCACGGTATCCTTGCAGTCTCTTTCTCTCACGTTATCGGCCAATTACTTCACGCAACTGACCGAGCGTTTGTCCGGCAATCTGAAGATAGAAATCACTTCCGAAGCAACGCTTATATTTACGCAGACCTACCCTATCGACATCTTGGCTTATGACCAATGGGGCGGACTTAATGTTCTTCCCGAAATGCTGGCTGCCTTTATCACTCCCAACCACACCGCCATCTTACCTATTATAAAGAGGGCGGCTGCCATTTTAGGGCAATGGACGGACAGCCCGTCTCTCGACGAATACCAAAGCCGTAACCCGGACAGAGTGAGGAAACAAATGGCTGCCATTTATACCGCTATTTCTGAACAGCAGATTATATACAGCACCATTCCGGCAAGTTTTGAAGAATACGGGCAACGTGTCCGCCTGGCAGATTCCGTGATGGCTCAAAAGCTGGGAACTTGCCTGGATATGTCACTGCTCTATGCTTCATGCCTGGAGGCTATCGGACTGAATGCGCTTATCATCATTACTCAGGGGCACGCTTTCGCAGGAGCGTGGCTAGTGCCGGAAACGTTCCCCGACCCTACCGTGGACGATGTTTCTTTATTGACCAAAAGAACCGCCGAAGGAATCTACGACATCACTTTGGTAGAAACGACCTGCATGAATATGGGACAGCCATCCGACTTTGACAACGCTGTGAAGAAAGCGAATGGCAAACTGGCGGACAGAAGTAATTTTATGCTTGCGATAGATGTGAAGCGGGCAAGACATTCGGGAATTCGCCCCATCCCTCAACGCATATTGCATGGACAGACATGGGAAATAGAAGAGAAAGAGTTTCATATTCAAGAGAAAACGAATCATGTCACTCCGCAAAGTATTAATCCTTATGATTTATCGGGCAGCGAAACGCAGACTGTCATTACCAAACAGTTATTGTGGGAAAGGCGTTTGCTCGATTTAAGCCTGCGCAATAACCTGCTGAATATACGTATTACTAAAAATACGCTCCAACTTATTCCGGCAAATCTCGCCTGCCTGGAAGATGCTTTGGCTGACGGAGAAGAGTTCCGTATCCTGCACCGCCCTGCCGACTGGGAAAGTCCGGCTATGGAGTTCGGAATTTATTCATCCGTTCCCGAATCCAATCCTGTGGTCGATTTCGTCAATTCGGAGCTTTCACAGAAAAGGTTACGTTTTTACTTGTCCGAGAATGATTTAGGTAAGGCATTGACTCATCTCTACCGTTCTTCGCGCACATCTATCGAGGAGAATGGGGCTAATACGCTGTATCTTGCCCTGGGATTGCTGAAATGGTATGAGACTCCTTCCAGCGAACGCCCCCGCTATGCGCCGATACTGTTGTTACCGGTCGAAATCATTCGCAAATCAGCAGCCAAAGGGTATGTAATCCGTTCCCGTGAAGAGGAGACGATGATGAATATCACTTTACTGGAGATGCTCCGCCAAAACTTTGGAATCAGCGTGCCCGGATTAGACCCGTTGCCTACCGACGAAAGTGGTGTAAACGTGAAATTAATCTATTCTATCATCCGAAACAGCATCAAGAACCAACGCAAATGGGACGTTGAGGAACAAGCTATCCTTGGCATCTTTTCTTTCAATAAGTTTATCATGTGGAATGATATTCATAATAATGCCCACAAACTGGTTCAGAATAAAATTGTATCGAGCCTCATCAACGGAAAGATTGAATGGGAAGCCGCCACGGAAGAAATAGATGCTACTTACATGGACAAGCAACTGTCTCCTGCCGATATTGTATTGCCTATCATCGCCGATTCTTCGCAACTGGAAGCCATATACGAAGCGGTACACGACAAGACGTTTATCCTTCACGGCCCGCCGGGAACAGGAAAGTCGCAAACGATTACCAATATTATCGCCAATGCTCTTTACAGAGGGAAACGGGTATTGTTTGTAGCGGAAAAGATGGCTGCCCTCTCCGTTGTTCAAAACAGACTGGCTGCCATTGGCCTTGCTCCGTTCTGCCTGGAAATTCATTCCAACAAGACAAAGAAATCTGCGGTTATCTCACAACTGAGAGAGACGACCGAAATTATCAGAAAGACACCGCCCGAAGAATTCAAGAAGGAAGCGGAACGTTTATTGAACCTGCGGGCGGAATTGAATAAATATATCGAAGCCCTGCATAAAGAGTACCCGTTCGGAGTTTCATTATACGATGCGATTATTCATTATCAATCGTTGGATGCCGAACCTTGTTTCAATATTCCTCAAAGCTATTTGGAGAAATTGGATAAAGATACGTTTTCGCAATGGGAAGACGCTGTTGAATCTTTGGTAAGAACGGCCAATGCGTGCGGGCATCCGCATCAACATCCGTTGACGGGTATCTCCATTACAGAATATTCATCTGCCGGAAAAGACGAAGCTGCCCGAACGCTCACCGAATTTATCGACTTGCTGAAGGCTATCCAACAGAAATTGGTTACATTCTCCGCGCTTCTGAAAGACACGGAGATGCATCCCACACGTACAGACTTTCAGACAATTGCGAATATTATTCGAAGAATACTCGATATTCCCGAACTTACTCCCGGATTATTGACTCTGCCATTGTTGAATGAAACTCTTGATGAATATCGTGAAGTAGTGAATCATGGTCGTAAACGTGACGAATTAAGAAAGGCTATCGAAACTGGATTTACAAAAGAAATCCTGCAAGTGGATGCCAGGAATATGTTAGCCGACTGGAACCGGGTATCTGCCCAATGGTTTATTCCGAGATATTTCGGACAGAGAAAAATAAAGAAGGCTCTCCATATCTATGCCCTGAAAGCCATTGAACCGGATACTATCAAGCCGTTGCTTCATCAGATTATTCAATATAAGGAAGAAAGCGAAGCCGTTCAGAAATACGCAAGCCAACTGCCTTCCCTGTTCGGACGATTCGGAAAGAATGAAGACTGGAATACCATTGAGCAGATTATCAATGACATGATTTCTCTTCATTCGCATCTGCTGAACTATTCGAAAGACATAGCCAAAGTTTCACAAATCAAGCAGAATCTGTCTGTACAACTGGCTGAAGGCATACAGACATTCAGAGATATTCATGCCCAGTCTCTCAATGAAATCTATCAGTATTCGGATACACTCGCGAATGTAGAGCGCAGGCTTTCCGAAACATTGGGCATATCCATAGCGGAACTCTATATCAATTCGGCTGACTGGATTCATACAGGCATATCAAAAGCTCAAACGTGGAAAGAAAACCTGAATAAACTCAAAGACTGGTATCAATGGCTGCAAACCTACCGGACACTGGATAAACTTAACATCGGATTTATCGCAACGGAATATAAGGAGAAGAATATTCCTACTTCTCAACTTGCGGACAGCTTTTATAGAAGTTTTTATCAGAGCGCTATTCAGTATATCATTTCCAAAGAGCCAACCTTGGAGTTGTTCAACGGCAAGATTTTCAATGATATTATAGCGAAGTACAAACAGATATCGACTCAATTCGAAGAAACCACTAAGAAGGAACTATTTGCCAGGTTGGCTTCCAATATTCCATCTTTTACTCACGAAGCTATTCAAAGTTCCGAAGTGGGTATTCTCCAAAAGAATATCCGGAATAATGCCCGTGGCATATCTATCCGTAAGTTGTTCGACCAAATACCGACTTTGCTGTCGCGTATGTGTCCGTGTATGTTGATGAGTCCGCTTTCCGTAGCTCAGTTCATTGATACGGATGCGGATAAATTTGACTTGATAGTCTTTGATGAAGCATCGCAGATGCCGACTTATGAAGCTGTAGGCGCCATTGCCCGGGGTAACAATGTGATTATTGTAGGCGACCCGAAACAGATGCCGCCTACTAACTTCTTCTCTGTCAATACCATTGATGAAGATAATATCGAGATGGAAGACTTGGAAAGTATCCTTGATGATTGCCTTGCTTTGTCTATTCCTTCAAAGTATCTATTATGGCATTATCGAAGCAAGCACGAGAGTCTTATTGCTTTCAGTAACTCCGAGTACTACGACAATAAACTAATGACCTTCCCGTCGCCCGACAATATAGAATCCAAGGTAAGGATGGTGCCTATCAGCGGGTATTATGACAAAGGTAAATCACGTCAGAATCAAGCCGAAGCACAAGCGGTGGTCGATGAAATAGAAAGAAGATTGAGAAGCGATGAATTAAGAAAGAAGAGTATTGGTGTCGTTACTTTCAGTATCGTACAGCAAGCCTTAATAGAAGATTTATTGTCCGACCTCTTTATCTTCCACCCCGAACTGGAAACTCTGGCTTTGGAATGTGAAGAACCGCTATTTATCAAAAACCTGGAAAATGTACAGGGAGATGAACGGGATGTGATTCTCTTTTCTGTGGGCTACGGACCGGACGCCACAGGACGTGTCAGCATGAACTTCGGCCCGCTAAACCGGGCAGGTGGAGAAAGAAGGCTGAATGTAGCTGTTTCCCGCGCCCGGTATGAGATGATTATTTATTCTACCCTAAGGTCGGACATGATAGACTTGAACCGGACTTCTTCCATTGGTGTAGCCGGACTGAAACGCTTCCTTGAGTATGCGGAGAAAGGGACAAGAAATGTAGTCAACAGTGCCGCCAATCCGTCATCGGATACATCGGCTTCTATCGAGAATATCATAGCTGATAAATTGCGTTCACTGGGATACACCGTACATACCGACATCGGATGCTCCGGTTACAAAATCGACATAGGAATAGTAGATACTCAAAACGAGTCTAATTATCAGCTTGGCATTATCTGTGACGGAAAGAATTATCAGCGTACCAAGACTGCACGTGACCGGGAGATTGTTCAAAACAATGTTCTGAAAGCACTCGGCTGGACTATCTGTCGCATATGGACAATGGACTGGTGGGAAAAGCCGGATGAGGTAATCGCGACTATACAGGAAGTAATCTCTCAAAGAGCCTCAATCCCAACACAAGAGGAATCCCGCAAGACAGTCTCCTACGGGAAAGAGTCACGCAAAGAAGAGTCAATAAAAGAATTACCAATAAAGGAATTGCCCATAAAAGAAGCTCCGGTATCAATAGAATCGAGAATAACCGCTGACGACATTCCCACACAAAAGTATAATAGCACGAAAATAAAACCGAGCCAATATTCTTCGAATGATTTCTTTGCTGATGAGAGCGTTAGCCTGCTCACTTCTCAAATTCGGAAACTCATAGAAAACGAAGCACCTATCAGTAAATCATTGCTCTGCAAGAAGATTCTGACTGAATGGGGAATCTCTCGCCTGGGACAACGATTAGAAATACATTTGGAAACTATTTTCGATACCCTGAAGCTCTATCGTACCACGCATGACGAACTCGTATTCTTTTGGAAAGATGAAGAACAATGCCGTTCCTATCCGGACTACCGTCCCGTGTCCGACCGGGACGCAGCTGATTTACCGCCCGAAGAAGTAGCCAATGCCGTCCGGCAACTATTGACGGACTCTATAAGCCTTCCTTTGCCGGATTTGGTAAAAGCATGTGCACAAGTATTCGGTTTCGCGCGCATGGGTTCGAACATAGATGCTGCCATGCAAAGGGGAATCAATGAATCAATCAAACGAGGCTATGCAAGAATAGAAAATGAGCGCATAGTGATTAACTAGCAAAAAAGAGGCTATGCTACAAACGATTTAGAGTATTCCCTCCTCAAATAAAACAATCAAAAGCGGAATCAACATCGCCAAGAGGAATGCCCAAAACGCGTGCCAAGCATTTACGGCATATCGGGAAGCTACAAAAAAGCTAATAACGAGGAGTCCTATGCAGATAAACCCTGTATAAATAATCGCATCTAATGAGCGAAAGTTTAAGTCTCCCATACGAGGAAGTTTGTTAGCAATATAAGGACGCAAAACATATATGACTAACATATATACCCCTAAACAAACCATATAAAAAACAAGCTTATGCTTCATTTTGCTTTCTCCGTTATTATCTCAAACACAGTTTAACTATTTGAGAGATTTCAATGCAGTAATAGAATCGGATACATACATATTATCCGGTTCTATCGACCGCCAATAACAAAGTTCTCCGATGAGTCGTTTCAAATAGGCAGGGTCATTGGAACCGATTCGCCGTTGATGCTCCGACAAGCCTCTGGTCAGAATGAAATAAACGTTCTTCCGAATCTCCCTCTTTCTAGCTTTAGGTATGGTCAGTTTCACACCGGAGCTAACCGATACTCCCGTGATAATTTTCCTGTCATATTCATTCAGAAAACGGGTTTTCTTATAATTCGGGGCAAACTTCTCTTCGTAAATAATCTGTTTAACCTCAAAGATTATCTGTTCCTTAGAAAGTACATCGCCCGAGAAAGTAAGGTCATCAGCATAGCGGGTATAGGTCAATCCATATTTCGTAGCCAACGCCGCCAACTTCTTATCCATCTCATAACTGACGATATTACTTAATGACGGACTTGTGGGAGCTCCTTGCGGCAGACAATTATGCAGGCAGCACAATGTCCTGAATATTTTCGACACATTCGGCGGATATCCCATCTGTTCGAATGTTTTCTTCACTCTCGGGCTACGTATAGAAAAGAAAAAATCATGAATATCCATTTTCAGCACATACCGTTTTCCCAAATGAGGGCTGGCATTGTCAACGACCGAGCGTCCGCACCGAAATCCGACTGCTGCCGGATGGATAGTAGTTACCGATGATAAGATTCGTGAGTTAATGGTCGTTTGGATAGATTGTAGTTCTTCGAGCGGAGCAGAAATCATACGATAGCCACCCCTTCTTTTTCTTACCCAAAATTCATGGTAATAGTCAGGGATATTTTCAAGTATTTCTCTCAGTTTGTTCGCTTCTACGCCCAGCAGGCTGGCACACCAAGCAACCGATTCATCATCAAACTTAGGAACATACGGAGGTCGCGGAGCCGCAACTCCTAAAGCCTGCCTAAGCCAGGCACCATGCGTGTCTTTAGACTTGGAAGCACTTTCTTCCTTCTCACTACCAGCTGTCGCTTTCCACCTCTTATACCCCTCCTGTTTCCTGCTCGAAGAAATCATTTTGTAAACAAGGAAACCGGTGATAATAAGTATCGTTATTAGAATACCGTCCATTTTGTATACGTATATAAACCTAAGAAGAAGAGGATGAGTTATTTACTAAAATAAATTTAAGGTATTTATACCTAAGAATTTATTTTCTAGGAAAATACCTGTGCTTATGAGGCGACTACACCTCTTTTGTGCTAAAATTTGCCCTCATCCTCTTCTATACAAAGATAGGGTAAATCTTCCAATTATACAACAAGAACGTAGAAAACTATCGGTTGAACAACTCAAACGTGAATTTACAACCTATTCCACCGAACTTCCAGTTCTCGCTGCTCACAAAAACTCCTACATCAAAAATATGCGTACCGATGCCGTATCCCAGTTCGAGGTAAGGCTGAAGATGGGGCATAGAGAGGGCACTTATGTAGATGCGCTCGTTCTGTACATAGCGTGTGTACTTCATCAGATGCCGCAGGACAAGGAACGGTGCTTCGTAAGTAAAATGTCCGCGTACATAACGGCGGGAGGAGTTGTACCAACGTCCGTCGAGCACTTGGAACACTCCGCCGATTTCATCATTCCATCCCATAGGAAGATTGTGGCGGGAAAAGTTGGCAAAGTCCACAAAATATAGTTCATCCTGATTGGTGAATGCGCCGAAACCGAAACGGTAGTAAATATTACGCATCAGTCCCAGCCGGATTTGATGTTGAAGGTCGAACTCTATCCGTTCATACTCGCCTGTACTCTTGAATACACCTTTGACACCCCGTTCATAATCGACAGAAAAGGTAGGATATAAAGAACGCAGGTTTATCTTTCGTTTTCCGTTCATATAATAGTAAAGACCCGGCGTCCATTCTATCCGGATACGGGGTGCGAAACTAATATAGGTATTCTTGAATTTCTCCATAAATTCCGGGGGTGGCATCGGATAGTCGCCGGTTATCACGAAGCGGGAAGGTTCTACGGCTGTTCTCTTGTGGGCGGAGAAACCCAGACTTATATCAAGACCATTGACGATCTCGACCGTATGGCGGAAATTAAAATATAAGTCCTTGAAATAATCGAGATGAATCAAATCGAAATTGAAGATACTGTCCGGCATGGCTTTCAACTCGTCCAGCACCTTACTGCTATAAATGCGGTTACCATTACCCACATTCAAGCGGAAGAATCCACGCTTCTGCGGCCAATACTCAAAATCGGCATTCACCGACCAGTAGAATTCCTTACGTGTGAAATTATATCCGAGTTTAGGAACAACACGAAGCAGTTTATCTCCTCTGAAAAGACGGTTGTAGCGGAAATCCTGCCGATACGACAAACCATTGCTTCCACTATAACTGAACAGAAGCGGGTTGATGAACGGTGAGAAACGGACACTTCCGATATTAGACAAATTGAACTTATAATCTTCCACCATCAGGTCGCCCATCGTTCCCCAGAAGGTCTGGCTCTTGGATGG
Organism: Bacteroides sp. GM023; assembly: GCF_014750685.1. Taxonomy (GTDB): domain Bacteria; phylum Bacteroidota; class Bacteroidia; order Bacteroidales; family Bacteroidaceae; genus Bacteroides. The sequence goes on along the minus strand of NZ_JAAXGE010000009.1, from coordinate 268,401 downwards.
TTTCTGTATGATGGCTGTGTCACGCCTTAGCGTATAATCATGGTACAATTTCTTCTCGCTATCATCCAAAGGGATAGGACGCATGATAGCGAAGGTCGAAGCATCCGTCTTATAAGCATTCGTATCACATTGCAAGGAGAATGACTCCGACAGGTTATAGTTTTTCTTCTCCTTCTTGCGTACTTTCTGTTCTTTCAGTTCGATGGATTTATAATCCAAAGAAGCGGTATAGTTACCATCGACTTTGTTTCCGAGAAATTTAAAAAGGGCTTCTACGTCATAGCGCACAGGAAGGAATTCATTTTTCTTGCCTACGTCTCCCATTTTAATCCAGCAGGTAAATGTTATCAGTTCCGACCGTCCCGAAAAACGTATCTCGCGGACACTCCATACATTACTGCTGACAATCATATATCCGCCTACCAGTTGGTCACTCTTTGTGCGGGGGATGAAACGTACCCGGTAATCAAGATTGTTGGGGTCGCCCATTATGCTGTCTATCCGGTATTTGTAGTATTTCTGCCCGTTCTTGGCAAGGGGAGACATCAGGCGTTCGTCATTCAGCAGGGAAGAAGAATAGATGTTCACATTAAAGTATTCGAGCAAACCCGGCAGTCCCCGGTTTCCTCTCACCGTTCCCTGCGACGCTTTTACCTTTTGGTCGTAGATGTTGGGAGCAGTATAATGAAGGTCACTGTAAGTTTCGAGCAGATATTCACGTACGCCTTTCTGCAGGCGGAACATGGAAGGTACATAACGAAGGATAAAGTTCTTTTTCTGAATATCCATCTTACCTTTAATATACAGGTTGGCACGATAATCACTGACTATTGTTTCATATAAAGGAGCAAAGGTCATGACGCGTTCAATGATGGAATCGGCAGAGATGCCTTGATGCGTATAAGGATTCATTATATAATTGTTTGCTGTCCCCTTTAAAGAAAAAGAGAACAAACATAGTATGCATCCTATCAGTATCTTATATTTCAATCGTCGTATCTCCTTGATTAACGAGAGCAAATATAGAAAAGAATATCGAAAAGCAAGGGAATTGAGGCACTAAAAAGAGTTATAAAAAAAGTAGGAAGAAGAACCATCACAACAAGTCAGGACTTATTGTGATGGTTCTGATGACAGCTTATTTCTTTACGATAGCTGCAACCTTTCCCCAGTTATAATTTCTCATCAACCCCATGATGGTACTATATAGCATTAAAAAGCAAGAAACAATACAAACAACGGCTAGTGCGGCAATCAGAAGACCAATCTTGAGTCCTATCCTGGCGGCTCCGGTGCCATCATCTTCGCTGGTAGTAGAGCCGTCGCTCCACTTGGTGACAACATTGACAAATCCGATGCTTCCCGCCAAGCCTACAAGTCCGCCCGCAAGAACCAAACCGCCTTTCTTTATTCCACCCAATACTTTTGCTTCCGTACGATATCTGCTTATGGTATATCCATAAGGACGTTCGGCAAATATATATACAGGTATTAATATCAAAAAGAACATATTCCAGAACCATATCCAGCGGGCAGAGCCTTTCGCTTCGTCGGCCTCAGCTTTCACCTGTTCTAAAGCTTGTTTCTTCACATCTTTAAAAGTCATTTTATTGAACTTTTCATATTCTGCCTTAAACTCTTTAGCATATGTGTCGTTTTCTTTTGCCCATTTAAGGAATTCGTCTTTACTCTTGGCGGTAGATGCCGTATCGGCTTTGGCACGATATTCTTTGGCGGCTTTCAGACTGCCATAATGATTGGCGGCAGTTCTTCTCAGTATTGTTTCCTTATAAATATTCGCATCTTTGAAACGTTCGTGATAAGCCGGAATAACCTTTCCTGCATTTTTGAAGGATTCCATGGTTATCGTAGTGTCTTTCTTTGCCCAATTTTCAACAGCAGTTACATAGACTTCAGCCTCTTTTGCTTTGGAATCTTTATGGTCCGAGCACTCGGAAAGTACAAACACGGAAATAATGACACCGACGACAATCATCCAGGAGAAATTCCAGTGCCGACGTTTTGACCAATTTACAATGCCACGTAGTTCACCCAGTCTTTCCTGAAAGAAGCTATCGCGGGGATTATCCGCGGCATCTTCCGCCTGGTCCAACAAGTCTTCCATTTCCATTGTTTCTTCCTGGGTAATCGGATAGATGTCATCCACATCTACCTCTCCCCTTTCTTTGTCATGAACAGAGACATGCGATGAAGTGCACATTGCCTTGTCCAACAACTCATAAGCTTCCCTATTAGCTGCATCATTTTGTGCCTGTTCTTTGAGTTCTTCAGGACTAAAAGATACGTACCCCTGCTCATAAGCCTTTTTCCCCTTAGGTTTCTTGTTCGTTTTTGCCATAATTCTTCGATAAGATTTATTCGCAAATATAAGCCCGGCATTATTCACTCAACCTACCATTCGTTCAAAAAAAGCATGTCATTCTTACAAAAAATGAGGTATTTAGCTGTTTTTATTCATTTGTCTTCGATATTCGGCAAAAGACATTCCATACTCTTTCACAAAACTTCTGCGGAAAGTAGACAGTGAGTTAAAGCCGCAAGTCTCTGCTATCTCATTCATGGTAGCTGTGCAGGTGGGGTCAGATAAGAGTTGGCATACCTTTTCCATGCGATAAGAATTGATATAGTCATAAAAAGAGGTGTCCAGGTATGTATTTAAGTAGGTAGAAAGATATGTCCGGTTAGTACCGATGGTCATAGCCAAATCTGCTAAAGTAATCCTCGGATTCAGGAATAGTTCATCTTCTCTCAGAGATTTATGCAGAGCTTGTATCAGGTTTTCATTCAAGACAAATTCTTCTTTCTTTTCTTCGGCCAGTTCTTTGGAGAATAGCTTCTTCATTTTGATATTATCTGCGATAGGGACTACTTCCTGCAATTCGCTATAATATAGGATACAAGCCCATAGCAACAAAGATGAAAAATAATAGATTGAATCCGCCACCCAAGAACTACGCAAACAGGAATACATCCACACAGAAAGGCAGATGAACATCAAGAATGTTACCTGACGAAGCCATCGGACATTCAAATGTTCCGTATAGGAATAGTTTTCCCGCACATACCGATTATAGCGTCTCACGGCAAAGCAAAGAATTATAATAACGACAAACGAATAGAGTGTCGCATATATTTCGAGTATCCAAAGCCAACTGTCGGAAGCTGTTATAGCATAGCCTAACAGGCACAAAATAAAAAATGAACTGAGTGCAAACGCCCTTTTCCAGTTCATCCATCCTGTAGACAGTAACTCAAACAAATAAAAAGAACAAGCCGGAACAGCCAGCATATCTATCATAAGCAATAATGTCGAAAAATAGGTATTTCTGACTGTAGCTGACGAGTACAGCAGCAAATCTTTTATTTCTAATAGGAACCAAAAAACGACAACACCGCCCAATACCATGCGCAGACGGGGAGCTTTTTTGCCATATAGTAGATAAATACTAGCATACAGGAAAAACATACAGCATAATCCATGAGTGAAATAATATAATTTTTCAGCTAGTAACATTATGTTTTATGAATTTAGTATTAGATTGCGCCAATTTATGGAAAATCTTTCAATTGGCAAAATCCATGTCGCTAATTACAAACGCACATTCGATTTAACTTAAAACTCATACAACAATTAGTCTATTTTTAAAAAGATAAGAACTGCCCGCGATTTCGGACAGTTCTTATCTTTATTATACTTATAACGATGATATAGGGTATATTCTACTAGCATATTGGGCCCACCAAGTATTAGATTTATAGGTACTAACCGATACGTCAGGAACATATATTTTAAGTTCAGGAACAACATTAATAGTATACATTTCAATAGTAGGTGGCGCAATGGCCTCGACAATCAAAGTAGCTAATGCATCACAATGTTCAAAACTATACTTAGCTATAAACGTACAGGTACTAGGAATCCTTAACCATGCCAATGAAGTACAACCAGCAAAAGTATATTGCTCTATAGAAACAATATTACCCAAACAGTCCAATTTACGCAATGAACTACATCCGTTAAAAGCTCTAGTTCCTAAAACAGTAACAGTATCTGGTATATTGACTTCTGTTAATTTAGAGCAATCTCTAAACATAGAATCGTATATACCTGAAATATTATTGGGTAAATGAACTTTAGAAAGTTCTTTGCAATAGGCAAAAGCATATCCCATATTGCCATCTACAGTAACATTATCAGGTAGGCTTATTTCTTTTAAAGCACTTTTAGTCCAAACACTCCATCGAATTTTTAGCGCGCTCGTTCTTCCTTCTTCAAATATACACGATTCCAAATTTTGACATTCTTCAAATACTGATTGTTCTATACAAACTACCGTTTTAGGTATAACTATAGTTTTTAAAGCAGTATTCCTAAAACAAGCATTATATAAATTAATAATATTAGAGGGTAATGTTATAGAATTCAAGGATGTACAATTCAATAAGAAATTAGCATCAATATCATAAAGATTATTTAAATACTTCATTTCATCAAAAGAAACAAGTTGATTATTATTTGTAAATGGTCTACCTAGTTGAGATTTACTAATCTTTTCCAAACGCTCCTTAGTAATACCAATACCATCACCAAACGTTTCAATCATGTAATTTCCTATTACAGAATCCTTAAATCTGATATAATACCCACCTATCACATTCAAAGTAAGTTTAGAAAATGTATTTCGGAGAGTTTCAATAGAATCCTCATAAGCATTAGCATGCACATTTAAAGTTCCATCAAGTACCGGGAGAACATCTTCTCCTGCAATTCCTTCGGAACTTAATCCTTCATATGTTCCGTCAGCCAATATAGCCAGCTTATCTAACATATCCGAATCGTTGTACGTTTCATTAAACCCAACAGCACGAACACGTTTCAATTTATGCTCATTTCCCTGTTTTGATTGAGCATCCATTATATCAATCAATAGTGCCATAGGACTAATCAACGGACATCCTGTGATGAAGAAGTCGGAGATGATTCCCTTACATAAACCAATGCCAACACCCTGATTTGTCATTAGCGGATAATTCATCAAAGACAAATATTGGTTATAAGCACTAAATTCTACAGAGCGAAGTCCACCACCTTTTGGAAGAATTATCTGTACGAGAGATGTACCATCTGCATGAACTTCCTGCAAATGGGTACAAGCAGAAAGATTCAATGTACCGGATAATGTAGAAATATTGGATAGAAGTAATCGCTGTAAAGATGTACAATTAGACAACGTCAGAGAATTGATAGAAATAACTATCGGCTCAGTTTTGCTTCCCAAGCGAATATCACGGAGCATACGTCCCTGGATAATCATTGACCCTTGAACATTCTTATTATGCCAATCACCGATATCTTGTAGATATGACGCACCTTGTATTGCATTTTGCTGGTCGCCTGAACCGGATAGTTCTATTTCCATTACACACACTTCTCCGGCTTTGGTTCGTGCTCCCCTAATAATACTTGTACCATTGGCTATTGCCGGATACATATCCATAGCGGGAGTAAGTTCATACTTGATCGTATTTCCGGCTGCACGCACAGTGATAGTATCAGAACCATTTGCAGAAAACAAACCGAAACTATATTTCGACATCATGTAAAGGATACGCTTTGTCACCCATCGCTGTTCAGCTGCATAATGGTCACCCAAAGATTGAGTAATAGGGTCGGTATCGTTCGAATAAGTACCAGCGTTATAGGCAAGCTTTCCATTCTCATATGAGATTCTGGCATCCGCATTAAAAGCATTCGACGGAAAATACTCCTGTGCCTGATCAAAGAAATACTTTTTGTAAAATGCATAAATCTTTTCAAGATCATTACCACTCTTCAAACCTGCCAATGACTGCATTGATGCCATCATCAGACGCATATTAGTAATCTTTTCCTCGGCAAAAGCCAGTTCCATCAAATTGAAGAAATTATTTGTTTCACCATTCCAGATTGATGCTCCGGTTTCATCGACATCATGTGTTTCCACGCTATATGACTTTTCCGGCAAACCACGATTCGTTGTATCAAATCGGGTATCGGCATCATCCACACGCCATCTGAACTTCGAACCTTCCAGGCCAAAGGAATAAGGATAAGTATTTTTTGCCCGTTCATCGGTACCGGCATTAAACTCCACATTATTCATAAAAGTAAGCGTATCCTGTATATGCCAATATTCCGGTGCCTCCTGACGGAATTTGGATATACGGGCATTTATGAAAAGCGTATTTTGCTCCTCATTTGTTTTCCCGTTCAAGTCAGTATTCGACAATCCATATCCTTTGTCCACCAGTTGCGATATCAGATTTATTTGCCCTTCACCGGTATCAGATGGCATGAAAACACCTTCAGCCGATTCAAAATAATAGACATTATACTGATTAATGTCACCGGCTTTTGCAATCCAGAACTCATAAGGTTGATTCTTATAGTCGGCAAGTTGAGCATTCAATTCAGCCAAAGTTCCATCAAAAGGCCGAAGCCGTGGAGAACATTGATAAACAATATTATATGCCGGAATAAACTTTGAAATATTCTCTATAGCTCCGGCTCCAAAATCCCATGAGTTCGCACCATTATACTGAAAAGCCTCTTCATCTTCGTTGTAAGCAATATAAGGTTTATTCGGATTCCAAGGAACACGGAACAAGGCACAAAGCGGCGAGTTATCAGCACCTTCAATAGATATCATTTCAGGAAACAGATCCGTATCATGACCAAACGTATATTTATCCCCTTTGTCCGGTCCAAATGTATACAATCCTTTAAACGCATACACCGTATCCCCATCATCATTCACTGATTTTTCAAAACAGATAAAAGGCATTTGGTAGACAGCCACTCGGGCATCTTTATATGTTTCCGTTTGCATGGCCTCATTCAGCAATCCCATTTCCCGGTATAAATCTTCATAAGAATTGACCGAACCAATTTTATGTGACTGCATGGAAGATGCATAATTCTTCTTTGCCGTGAATTTCTGACCGGCAGGAAGCCAGGGTACCATCTGCCATTTCTTGGTTCCGGTGGTTCCATCGGCAAAAGTAATCACAGACTTCGTCTTGTCCAGTTGATAACGGGTATTCCACAAATAGTATTTCATAGAAGAAGTTCCTTGTCCTTTTGCTGTCACATTGGAAATTGCAACATTCCATTCCGGATGGTCGTAGAATAACACCTCCAACGTTCCAATACGTTGTGTTTGGTCAAGCATAGATGGAATCGTATTATCAAAAACCAAGCAATTAAACTGATCCTTTGTATTATCAAAGTCTATTTCCGAACCGTTAGAGTCAAGAATATCATTAAAAGCTTTTACTCTGGCCTTTTCTGTCGTATCAGATAACCAGTTGATATAATTTATCAATACACCTTGTGAAGTCAATCCCGATTCATACTCACGAATCCCATAAACATCCACATCGGCATACTCTGAACCAATGACAATAGCTCCCGGTTGTGCAAAATAATCATTATCTTCGTATGTAAACTCCCTGTTCTTTCGTCCGTTAATATAAAGAATACAAAGGTTGAATCCAGGATTCCCATACGCTGTAGGCAGAACAGTCAATGCTAATCGCGTCCGTTTTCCTTCAAAAGTATGCAAGCTCTGTACGCTGTCCTCTTTTAGAGACTGAGTATGCATAATGATGTCATCCGCATAAATATTCAGACCGACAAAAGAGTCTCCCGATGCAGAAGAAATAGTTATGACAGGCGTTGAATAATCTGTAACGTTATCCACTTTATAATCAATTTCAATCGTTTTTCCTCTACGGGCACATTCTGCACCAAACGGATGGCGGTCTATAGTCAATAAAGAACCTGCCATCATCCGAAGCACCTTCTCCCCGTCCGTATTGGTTGTCCAACAATCATTTCCCCAGTTCACTCCACTCCATACAGTCTGAGTTTCAGAACCGTCAATTTCATTAATCACCCGTTGGCGGTTTGCTTGACTATTACTGCGCGTTTTCGGATTCATATAAAATACAGCTCCCGGCACCGCTGAATAACCGGAAGAATTATCTATCGGATACGTTATAGGCTTAACCAATTCCCTTTCTCCATCCTTCACATAAGCTACAATATCAAATGCTGAATTATCCATCGTCTCTATTCCAAGAGAAAGTGAGAAAGCATTCTTTGCAGAGCAAATGATACTGTTTTCATCAGACTCATATATATTCTCCGAGTCTTTTCGGATTACAAATTGTGCCGACGTGGTCACATTATCCCCATCATACATTGCGTATTCAAACAACGTGTTTTCAGACCAATTCACTCCTTTAGCCAATACATTGTTTATTGCAACCAATTTAACCTGTTCTCCTGCTATTGCACAGATGATATTAAAAGAAACTGTTTTGGTCTTTATACTCCCGTCGGAATTAGCCACATAAGCGGACACATTGAATACGCCAGTCTTTCCCGGATGCGGGATGGAATAATTGTACGATGTTTCAATATATACTCCCGTACCTATGGGTACTTCATAGGATGCATTATAATCCGTTCCGCTAACAGTAATATATAAGATTTTCGAAACATTTCCACCGATATTCAGATTGAAAAGGATGTCCCCATTATAAGCGGTCCACCACTTGAAGTTATCAGCACTAATTGATAAAGCCGTTAGCTGCACTGTGTACACAAATGCAGGTGTTGTCACTTCTGTCACTTCTCCCGTCACTTTTATCATCACGTTATTAGTGCCGGAAGTAAGGAATTCCGCGACATCTACACTAAGTGGAGTAGCAGATTTCACATAAATCTGCTTTACTACTTCATACTCCGACTTATCTGTGTTGCGTACAGAAATTTCACAAAGTCCCTGTTCACCGGTATTCTCGTAAGGCTCTTTCGAACTGTAACGTTCCTGACTGACAAAAGTAAATTTCAGCAGACATGGTTCACCCTTACTTGCGGTAACATTTTTACTATCAAGATTATTCACAATACGCACATTGCGCTGCAATCCTACATCAACACCACCCATTTCTTTATCATTCCAGTTTGTTCCATCCCAAACAAAAAAGAGGTCTTCATCAAAGACATAACACAAAGTCGGGACTTCGAGTCTGTCTGCCGGGATAGTATCCCTTTCCACAAGGGTACGTACGCATTTGAATCCACCCTTCCCATACCTGCTGTAATGGGTTGGATATTTATCTTCATCAGTGCCCGGAACAATAGGAGCATATATATTTGTTCCTTTCAATTCTTCACTCATTATCTATTACATTTTTAAGTTTTTCAATTTTACTATCACAATCATAATTAGTACCAACATAGCAGCACCACCAAAATCCAGTTTGAAACTCTGCCATTTAGAAAGTTGTTTCTCTACCGGAAAAGGAATCTGTATCGAATCTGTATTCATCAAAGTATCCGTTCTATTTATATATTGATACTTATACAAATACTTATATTTATACTCATATACAGTGTCTCCTTTTACGGTCACATACACACTATCTTGCTGATATATGCTATCATGCCGGATACTGTCACGGGTACGATATTCTGTTTTTATCGTCTCAACAGGAATATATTGAGTCCGGCAGGAGCTAAGTCCTCCCAATATTATAAGTACAACCAATATATATAGAAGCCGTTTCATCTCACATATTTATTCAGATAATCCTTTATTCCATCCACATGAATTTGTGTCACCATTTGCATACCTTCATCAGATAGCAAGAATTCTACATCTTCCTTATTATCCTGAAAGAAGTTTTCCGTCAGTACTGCGGGGCAAATCGTATCCCGACATATAGCAAGATTCTGTGTCCAAAATAACTGCCCCTGCATCGGTTGTCGTACAAAAATTCTTTTTCCGATAGCTGCTCCAGCCAAACATATAGCCAAATTCTTGCTATTCATTGAAGCGTTGTTAGAAATGAATACGCTCCATCCGTGTGCAGATAACCAGTCCGAGCCGGAGCCGGCAGCGTTACAGTGTATAGAAATCAAGATCGCTTTACCTCCTGTTTCTCTATAGATGTCATTTGCACGTCTACATCTTATGGATAAAGGAATATCTATCATTTCTTTAACTATTCGTTCCGCATCTATTCCGTTTTTCCTCAATTCAGTTACTAGCCTATCAGCTATCTCCCTTGTATATGCCCATTCTTTCAGTTTACCATCCGGCGAACATTTACCAGGGGTATTCTCACCGTGTCCGTTATCAATTAATACTTTCATTGTTGTACCTCCTTGATTCTATTTTCAAATTTAGGCGGGATTCTTTTTAAGCATTCCCATAAATCACATCTACTTAGTTCAGCTTCTTTTAGCTGTAATTCTACAACATGAAGTTCACTAAGTTTCTCCAAGACCTTTTCTTCTTCTTTTCTAAGTTCTGCATACAGAAAATCCACTTTAGAATTTCTTCCGACCATGTCTTTCTCTAGCCTTTCTATTTGTTTATTGAGGCTATCAATGATAGTTAGAAGGTTTTGTATTTCAACAGCATTAGCCGAAGCATATTCCTTTCTTGCGTTAGTCTTACGATTAACGTAGAAATTAGCAATCCATTTAATAGCCTCTAAGCCTCCTAAAGCTCCGAGTATTGTTAGCCAGTCGTTTAGTTCCATTTCTTTTACTTAATATTGTGGTGGTAATCACTCCCAATAAAAGTACTGTAGTCACCATATCCAACCAATCAAGATATATACTAATTAAATCTTTCATTCTTTTTATTCTAATTATGTGGGTTTTGTGAAATTTAAATCGCCAACATTAGGTGACATTTTCCCAGAGTAAATAGCAAGTTTTAGAAAAAGCGCAGGAAGATTAGGATAATAAATACGAGCAGGATTGCCATTTATATATGTACGGTCTACAAACCAAGGACCTGCCGGTACCTCTATCCCTTCCGCATCAAGGACTGGTTCAACATGCACAAAGTTATCACTATGCCCCACTACATAATATTTTAATTTAGTTCCTGTCCAATAAGCAAGCAATCGCAAAAATGACCCTTCTTGCCTCATAAAACACGTTCTTATTTCTGATCCCTTATAATATATTCCTGTATAAAGACTTGAGGTGTCGCCTATTCCAAATATATTATATGCTTCAGTCCATGTCCTGTTGGTAGTGTTCACAACAAGAAATTCTACTCCATCAAATTTTTTATCATTAGGAAGCCCTAAATTGCCTTTTCCTGCAAATAAGACATTCACCTTGCTATAGGCCACTTTTTTTATATCAATGTCTTCAGTATCCGTAAGTATAGGTGTATTCGTGGCAAATCCATACACATGCCCCCCATTCGAGTACTGGTCACCTGTTTTAAGGTTAAATGCCAGATTTGGACTAAAATTACCAGACTGTGGATCGTTGGGGTTAAAGTTTTCATATTCGTAGGTCTCATTTCCATCCGCATCTACACCTTGTTGACTAAACAGATATTCACCTTTAAATACAGCCGATGATAATAGAGCAGATTCTTTCATAATAATAGAATCGGCCACTATTTTTCCTCGAAATTCATATTGTTTATTTATAGGATCAAGCTCAAATACAACCTCACTGTCTACAAGAGCAAATATACCAGTACGCTTTTTCCCATCTTTATCCGTCAGACAATCCTTCCCCTGCGCAATTCCTGTTAACTTACCATCTGCAGACTTTGTGCCTGAAAACATCTTAGGAGTGACGATGTATTCTTCTCCTAGCTCCGTTGCATATCCATTCCATTTTTCAATCCAAGGAAGAAGATTAGCATCTTGTCCATCCTTACCAGGCACTCCTTTAATATTTATAGGCTTCCCCCATTCACCTGAATCTGCACTTTCCGCTACTTTTTGAGAAATCCAAGTCACGGATGCAGTTGAATCCGTGTGCCAGCCTTCCGTTGTCCCATCACCAACAGGCCGTTCTGGTTCTTCTTCACTATCATGGTGAGTTATATAAACACTTTTCCCATCACTTCCTTTGCCTCCATCAATTACCATTAATACCCACTCTATACCATCAAAAATATATGCTATACCGTTTTTGGTATCACGATAGACCCAATTTATTGCCGGATCATTCGGAGGACTATCTAACTCCCCTTTCCAAATAATGCTTAAGCCATCATCACCGGGTTTACCTTTTAAATTTGTCTTAGATTCGTCATCAAGGTTATTCCAAGTAAATATCACACCTGATCCTAAAGTGACTTTATTTGTAGTCGGATTATATACAATGTTGCCCTTCCCAAGATTAACCGAACCATCAGGAGATAACTCATATATAACAGCACCTTTATCATCCACAGCTTTTACCATACCGTTGACACTATAGAACCCTTTCACTCCGTTGCCTCCTGGAATATTCCCTCCCATACGGACTTTTACTTTGTTTTCCCAGTTCTTCGAGTCGATGTCAAACATTACATCGATGGCCGGTTGTCCTGTCTCATCTGCATGCATGTATATAGCAGATTGACGAGCCTTATTCTGCGAATTACCAAACTGGACCAACTCATCGCCCGATACAGGGGGATAAAGCACATTACCCGATTCATCCTTGTCGAATTCAGATAGAAGAACATGCAAAGTCTTTGTTTCTACATCGACAGAAGAGACTTCCACATGATAAAGTTTTGTCTTATCATCTGTAAATGTCTGACAGCGAACAAAATCATGTGCTACAATACTCATATCTTCATCTTCAAGAACTATAAGATATTCTGTACTATCATCAGAAATACGGACTGATTTCACTTTTCCATGGCCTTGCGTAATAGCTTGAGCTCCAATAACTGCACGTATCTTTGAAATAAGCATTTCAAAAACAAGCATGGTTTCACGCACTACGATAGTGTCTATTTCAAACTTCCACTTGCCTGTCATGTACTCCCATAGTTTCCATCCATGCCCCGCAAAGCCGGACACGAAATCTTCTACATACTCTTTTACTCCATTTGCTAGTTTCTGCCCGGTTTCTTTAGCAGAACAAAGGAAGCCATAAAACTTACCGTTACTTAATATTGCCATTATTTTATTTCTATATTTAATACACCCGTCTGGATGCTGTTTAACCTAAAAACTGTATAACTCTCCGTATATCCATAAGCATTAGTAATCTCCCGAACCTCTTCTATCCAATCAGAATTACGTAATCCTCCAATCCAAAACTGAATACCAGCTACCATCGATGTAGGTAAAATGTAATAAGGAAATTTACCACCTGTACAATCAAACACAGTAGAAGTTTGCGCACGTCCCGCCCATAGGCTGGGTAAAGCTAATGCTTCTTCATCAGTAAGCATTTCACGAACTGAGACTCCATAATACTTTTTCAATCTAAATTCTACAGAAGTCGATTTCGTATAAGTTTGTCCATCAAATATAGCCGACAAAGTATAAGTTGTATCAGCAACAATACCTTCATATTGCTTTGTACGCACATCAACCGCAATTGTTTCTCGATTAATTGATTGAGATATGATATCTCGATCATAACTCCAAGAAAGATTTATCGTTTGCATGCTACCTTTCTCATACTTGGCTCCCCCAGTGAAAGACATAGTAAATGGAAAAACCTCTCCCATCAATTTCGAAACATTAGAAAATAATGTTGTGTTAACAGTCCACTCTAAAGCTCCTGAAAGACGAACTATCAAATCATTTGTTGCTGATATTTCATCAACTTCTTTACTCACATTAATTATTTCGCCCAAAGTCATAGCATCACTTTTCACAGATAGCTCTTCCACCAAAGCATCATCTTCTTCCACTAAAGCCATTGGAAAAACTTCCATTATTTCTTGTCTACGAACAACAAGACCGTTGTTAGCTTCAATCAGTTCTTCAGAAATTAATCCTTTAGAAAAACTAATTAACCCAGTAGCTTCATCGTCATTAATTTTACTTAAAGCACAAGCCTTGATCTCATTAATAATTCTTTTTGAAGAAAATGTATTTCTATCTGATGGCAAAGTCTTATCATTTATTCCTATCACATAGACACTAGTCCCACCTCCTCCATTTATACTAATTCCACTATATGTCTGTCCTTTATAAGTCAAAGAATCCACTTTACTTTCAATTGCTCCCAAACGAGAATAGGCAGCAGTCTCACCAACTGTATAAATTGGGTGATCGTAAGGAATATCCAAAGGCCATTCAAATCCGATAACACGGGATTGACGACCATTCTTAAAATATGCCTTATTGATAAGATTCACTTTGTCTCCAACCTCAAATATGCGGAGATTACCATTGTTGTAGATAAATTCTGGAACCATTTCACAATTATAAGTAGACGGATCAATCATCGACTTCTTTATATACTTTTTTGCCGTTTCAAACAACCTTTGTTCTGAATCAGGTAGCATCTGTTCAGAAATAAACGCTGTATCAAAGCCACTAAGAATATAGGTATCAGCCGGAACATCTTTTCCGTTTTCAACATGAACCGCTTGAGGGAAAAGCGTATCATCTGGAAGATAGCGCCCGTAGTTATCATTGCGGATAATTTTAAAGGTCGTTCCAGTAGCATCGCTTTCTTCGATATTAATCACAAATTCAAGCCCGGATAGTTTACCAGTCTGGAATATTAATGTGAGGTCTTTGTCCTTAAATCTAAAATCCTCCGTGAAATTCTTTAGATCTTTATCCTTGAAAGTATAGACAGGATATCTGTTGCCGGTTGGTTTCTCTGTTTCTTCGTCTATCACATCTTTCCATATAGGTTCAGGAACTACCTCTGTATTACCAATGTATTTCGGGTATTCATCATCAAAAGTTATGACTTCTTCAACAGCTTCCTCTTCCGGCATCTCTACGTTATCCAGATCATCGTAATGCTCATCGCCGATGTCGATACGTTCCCCTGTTGGGCTATAGCGATAGGCGTCTACATAAGGAACATCTTCAGGCAACATCAAACGTTTTTGAACGACTCCATTCAAGGTCATTTCTTTATCGTCTTTGCTGAAATAACTATCTGGGACTTTGCCTTTGATAATATTAGCTATTATATATTTATCACTTATAGAAGCAGTAATACCTTCGGGAAGACGAATAACGTTTGCATTGTCGCCCGTTAATAAATCTGGGTTATAAACAGAATCAAAGGTTCGACCAGCATTTCCACCAGAAAGAAATGTAATTAAAGCATTTGTAAATGGAGCACTAACTAACTTTAATTTATAGATAGCACTAGGAAATATTTTCGCTTCAGGAATCCATGGAGCTGGGACACTCCCATAAACCTCGACGCATAATTGTGTAGCTCCCTTTTCTATCTCTATCCTATTAGGAACATTGAACGTTACTCGAACTTCATATGTAGAATCGTTTCCAACATTTATAGTCTGACTTCCAATATGTATTTCCTTTTGAACACCATTTAGTTGATAGGAAAAACGGGCTTTACACAAATAATTACCTCTTGGTAATCGGGTTGAAATAAAATTCATCCCACTCCTCACCATATAAGACTTTACTACAGCAGATATACCTTCACTCGTAATTTGATAAACACCACCACTCGCTTCATATAAAGATGTTTTGGAACGCGACCATTCCAATACATCTCTATCCAATCCTGTCAAACGCTCACTATCACTTGTACTATACTCTTTCTTATGTGTTGCACTAATAGGAAAGAACTTTGTGTCAAGCCCCCTTGCCGTATCAGATATATCTCTTCCGTTGACCGTCTTCACATCAAATATTAGATTTTTTCGATAAGTAGAAGGTATATTACGAGTAGAGCCAAAAGCATAAATACGAGTAGCATAAGTAGACTGACTATCACTACGCTGCATGGAATTGACATTCACATTTTCTGTGTCTGTCAGATCACCTACTTTAAAATCTATAGGAGAACTAAATTCGCAACGCCCGAAGCAAATGCATTTGTCTTCCATCCACCATTCGCATTCCCATACCTCAGCCATTTGTGTAAGTGCGTCAATCAGGTTTGTATTATCATAGGATACGAGTTTGGAAGATTGCTCTACTGTATCATCTATTTTAGGAATAAACTCCTGCTCTCTGAATCTATAACCTAGAGCATTTAAATTAGCAACAAAAACTTCCAAATGAGTTTTGAGAGGAGCAGTGAGATTCCAGCTCGCCTCACGTCCTATAGATTCTGGAGTATAGAAAAACTTCTTGTTCTTCCATTTCCAATAATAAGCATCAAGACGGAGCTCGTAGTTATACCCTCCCGTTTCTGCATTATAAACAGGCTTATAAAGATCTATAAGTTCAAATATACCTAGCTCATTATCTATTCCATCTCCTAAGTTGAAATAAACAGGATGATCCAAAGAAAACTTTAAAGTAATATAGTCTTCTTGCATTAACGTGAATTTACGCTTTGATCCCTTGTTTATGGGAGTAGAAAAGCGAATATTTCCGGTTACATCTTTAATATCTACTATCATACTGCTCTATCATTAGGGTTTGGTTCATTTAGTTTAAGAGTAAACTTGCCAATACCACGCATAAATTGGCTGAATTGGCTACACGACAGATAGATGGTTCTGTAAACCAAGCCCGGTTGATACTTTGTCGCTATCTCCAACTTTCCCTTAGTCAGTTCTTCGCAGAAGCTACGGTAACGGTGAAAAAACTGTTCTTCCGTGTCGGCCGTCAGATGCAGTTGTAGCGTCAGATCACGAGTGTCCATCATCGGGTTGGTCATTGTCACCCGCTTACCGTGCTCCAAACGACTCTCATTCTCTAAATATGCCTTGTTGGCTGAAGGAGTCATGAGAAAGGACAGGGAAGTGCTGTCCATACTAATGCCCCATGTGGTGTAGGCATCTTTTCCATTAATGTACAATTCGTCTTTCATACTTATATTCCGTTTTTAAATTTTGATGAGAGCAAAGATAGAATCAAAGGAAATACTCAAAAGAAAAGCTTTCTTTGAATCCGTGACACTTACGTTAAAGTCACGGATTTGATAAAATAGAAGAATCATGGAATCATTCGGTAGTGGAATACTACGTAACTTTCCTCTTTCTTAATAAATAGAGTATCACAAATATAACTATAATATAATTGAGGTTCATTGATTCCACCTGATTCTCGAAATGCCGATGAATAAGGTAATAGCAGGTAAAAACAAGGGGGTAATAACCTAGTTTCAAGCACTAACAATTGAACTATTGGAGCTATATACCCAACACATTGGGACTATATGCCCAGTACGTTGGTTCTATATGTCCTACACATGGATCTATATATCCTACAAACGGTATAAATAGTAAGCGTCTCTGCGATGCCGTATTGCTTTATTTGTTGGTAGTGATAGTTCGAACTTAAGACATTCTCAAACGTTTGAAGAACTCACTGTTAGTTTCCTTTTCAAAATTTAAATCTGCCGTAACACTTGTTCTTCTTAAATTATTACTCACTGATCATCAGTCTCTCATCTATCACATTAAACCTGTTAAATGATTTCATCTCTATGTGTACACAAGAAGAGATGCTTGGCTGCGTTCTGTACATAGACAAAAAATATATATTTAACCTCATATTTCTTGCCATCTTAATAATATTTCATACATTTGTATTCAAAAGAGAATAACCAGCTAAAGACTATAAAATATGAAAAATCTTTTATTTCTCGTAGCAATAACATTCACCATGTTATTCACAGCTTGCTCTAAAAATGACGATTCAGGACTAACCGATGAGGAAAAGGCACTGGCACATCAAGAAGAGATGTACCAAGCTATGAAGAAGGATATCGTAGGGCATTGGAAAGGAGCACAACGCTTCGACAGAACATGGAGTGGCCAGTGGGAAGCTATTCCTTATGGAGCTTGGGATCAAGAATATATATTTAATTCCGATGGGACTTTTACAGATATACATTCACCCAAATTTACTTATGAAGGTACATATTCTATTTTGAAAAACGAAGATTATGCCAAAAACACAACAAAGTGTGAACTGTTTCTTATTATCACAACTAAGATGTATACTTATGGAAGAAAACAAGCTATATGGATGGAAGACAAATATCTACGCATAGTCCCTCAAAGTTCAGGAATACCAGGCAACGAATACAGTGGAGGTGAAGCTTCCATTCGTTACAAAAAAGAATAGTTTATTCTCTTGTAAATTATTGCAAGGAAGATGCCACAATTGAAGAATCCCAACTTTAGCAAGTAAACTACTAAAGTTGAGATTTTTGTAATAAAGAATAGAAGGTTACAGTTTTTTTGTATTCCGATCTATATTATCCAATTTTTCCCCAAAGCCTTGAATCACTTTCGTATATTTAGCAATATTTTCCAAATGTCCATTGGAAATTACCGCTAGGTTCCGCATGTCCGATAAGATAAAGTTTCCATCGGAAGTAGCGGTGCACAAAACTGATAAACTTCCCAAAGCAAACTGCATAGAATTTTTAATCTCCTCATTCGATATTTGTAAAGCAGTGAAGCGTCCATTGAGTTCACTGCCAGTATCTTGAGACATTGTTTGAAATCCGCCATTCGTATCTTGCTGACCAGAACTTTCCCCAGTATTTCCATATCCTGTTATTTCTGCAATTCCATCCCGAATACTGATCCCTTGTTGTACATATCCCTCCCAATCAGAACGATATTGATCTATTTGTTCTTCTCTCAATTTGCCTTTTTGGTCTTGAATATCCTTTGCTATTCCATTATACCAACCTTCTAATTTACCATTAAGAAGATCACCAATTGCAAAATTCAGCAATGCTCGTTGCATATATCCAGCAAAATCTTCAGAGAACCCTTTCGCATCCTTATCCATATCCATCAATGAATTGAGGAAGCTATCCCGGAGAGAATCAAATGACATCTGCATGAGGGAGGTATGGACCTTGTCTGTAAGTTCGTCTAACTTTCCTGCTTGATCAGCAAAGGCTTCCAACTTTTCCATCACACGCCCACCATAACCTCCTTTTCCCGCATTATTAATCTGTTCATAGATACTGGCATTGCTTAAAAGAAGATTCATATCTTCGGGGCTTAAGCCCCATAAAGACTCTGTACCAGAAAAATTACTATCTACATTCTTGCGTGCCCAGTCCAACTGCTCCGCAGTCCATTTCATATAGTAGTTCCAACTATGGTGGCTACTGCTATATCTCGCTTGCTCCTTCGCAATCTGACGCAAATTGTCATTTTGTTCTTCTCGATAAGCTTTTGCTCCTTGATAAGCAGTTATCACTTCTCCGCCCGCTGCGTCATCCATCACCGCAGTCAGTCGATCTATCGATTTTCCCAATATTTCATTACGATCTGTCAACTTATCAATCGCCTGTTGCACTTCCTTGGCATTGCTACCATTAATAGAATCCATCAAAGAACTAAACCCACCGAAAGAAATAGCGTCAAATATTTTACTAATCCCCGAGAGAAGGGATTCCCCAATGGTGACGAATAAGTCTCCCGACAGTACATCATCAAGAATACCGGAAATGGCATTGAACACTGCATCTAGCAGCCCACCTATCAGATTGCTCAAACCATTTTTAAGCACATCAATAATAGACAAGATCCATCCAATAATAGGAACTTCTTTCAAATTTTCAGAGGTTTTCCCTATTGCGTCTTTCATCCCATTAGACGCCTGAATAATTCCACTATACGCACCACTCAAACTACCAGCAGACAATTTAGTTAATCCTTGAACAACATTATCCATATTCTTCTTGAGATTCGTGGCAGTTTCGGATAAATTCTGATTATTCAGCTTGACAGAGTTTGTCTGTTCTTGCACATTATTCGATGCTTCATCAGCATTTTTCTTCGCCGTGTTTAGAGTCTCTTTGGCGGCATCCTGTTCTGCTTGGCTACCTTTTTTTAGCGCTTGCTCATAATCTTCTTGCGCTTTGACGAGTTTTTCAATAGCTACCGCCTCTTCTGCTTTGGCATCGTTGAGCACACGGAGCGAATCCTGATAAATCTGAACATCCTGTCCCAGTTTTTTAAAACTGTTCCCTCCAGATTCACCTAAAATGCTTTTCATTTTTTCAATAGAACTTAAAAACGTAGTTTTATCCTCAGCTTTCGTTTTCAGAAACTCGTTAGTTTGCGTATAGGCTCTAGCCTTATCTAATTCCGGTTGAATATAACTACTCGCTATACCACCGAACTCACTAAAAACAGTCACCCAGTCGATATTAGCTTGCAATGCTGCCGCTTCATGTTGGGCAGTCGATTTCTGGCGTTCTTGCTCAAGCGTTTTCACTTCCGGGCTTTCTGCTCCATGTTCCACTGTTGCTTTTCTTATCTTTTCCGCATAGTCTTGAGCCATAGCCAGTTTCTGCTGCTGATACGTGCCATAGATTTTCAAATACTCGATCATGGCTTGTTTTTCAGATTCGATATTGTCTTTCCCCTGTTGTTGTTTGGTATCCTCTTTCTCGGATATCAACGTTTGCTGCTCTTTTTGATGAGTGGCAGCCATTTGCCGAGTATTGGTAGTTCGAGGTTGAGGCACTTTCGGAGCGACACCCAACCCTGCCATCAGATCCGACGCTTTCTTTTCACTTTGTAAACTTAGCTGCATCAGGTCTTCCATTTCTTTCTTCGCGACTTCAGCCTTTTCCTTAGAAAAAGCGTACAAAGTATTACGGAGACTCTTGAGGCTTTCGTTGGCTTTCATGATATCATTACCTTCACCCGCTATAGGTACTTTGTATTCCACTCCCACAGCATCATCTTTCTCTTTCCCACCAACTGCCATATACGCACCTGCTAATCTAGTTGCCACTTCCTCCCTCTTATCTTGATAGGCTAAAGAGGTCGCTTTAGCAATCTGGGCTGCAACAAACGTATCTTTATTGTCAACTAGTAACTGTTGAGCATCATGCTCGTTACGAATAGACACCCCCAATTCATCGAAAGCCTTCTTGTTCTTGACAATGAATTGCCGCTGAGCGTCCATATTGTCACCCAGCGATTGAAACTCGGTAGACAACCGCTCGATAGCAGCTATCGGCTGGGCAGCGTGATTCAGTACAGATCTATTAAAAACATCCATACTGTCATTCAATTTGTTCTGCTCTTCTCGCTGTGCTTTGGTGAGAGAGGTTATGAGGGAATAAATATCTGCTAACGTAGAAATAGCACCCAAAACAGGCATAGCTTTACTAACCGCTGTCTTTATGCCACGAAAAACTCCTGGCCAGCTCAAACTGCCAATAATCCCTATGGTAGCAAAACTAGCAGCCTTTTTCTTAAATGATTCACTGTTTTTTAGTTCTTGTTCCTCTATATCTGTTGCAAGTGTATGTATAGACGAATCTATCTGTTCCGCTTCCTTGATAAAGGATTCACTATTGCCTTCTATTTTAAAATTTAAATTTGCCATAATACTTATTATTTTAAAATTATTATTCACTAATCATTCTCCGTACCAAGTCTCGGTTCGCAGGATCATCCGCATTAATCACTTCCCTATCTCCCCTACCCAATTTCTTGCGTTCATCGTCACTTAGATACACCGTTGTGATAGCGTCTGCCAATAACAAGCTCAAGTTGACATAGCTGATACTCCACAACACGTAATCCATCGTCCACCCATAGCGCTGACAGGCGAAATCTATTAATAAGCCATAAATACTTTTTCCACCAAAGGTGACACTATGCCCCTCACCTTTGATGTAGTTGATTTGCGCCTTCAACTTGCGATCAGCATCAAGGCCAAAGTAATGAATAAATTCCTCCACTTTATCGGCAGAGAGAATGACAGTCAGCAGGGTGGCTAAATCATTAATAGACAACATCTTTCTAAAAAAAATGGCACGTTGAGAAACTTTCTTAAAATCCATGATATTCCTTTTCTCATTGAAGGTAGAGTAGGCGATAATCTGACAGACGGTTTCCTGTTTATACCGACAAACCCTCAGAGCTTCAGCAAACGGATTGATTGACAATAGTTTCGTATTGATATTCATGGCAAGGTAGAGATTCTTAAGGATCTGCATCCTGCCCAACGTAGATGGGTAGAGACTAAAAGAATACTTACCTACACTAAAGTGGATAGGTTTCTCGATAATAGCATTAGAGACGTTGATTTCGATTTCTTTATTGATATTCATAGTGTGATTGATAAAAAAGAGGGTGCATCATGAAGACACACCCTCAAGGTTAGAGAATCAGTTCATTACACCTCAGGTGCAAGATACGGTTTCACCTGGTTGCCAGACGCTGGTTTTAACACGTCTACAGTATATTTCCATTTCTTACCTTCAGCAGTGTCATAAGATTCCTCAAGAGAAACCACGGAACGCTCAATCAGGATACCTTCGCAAGTGGCATCTTCTGGCGTCAGACGGAATGCGTATTCGCCTTCTACTACACCATCAGCATCAGCAATTGGCTTCACACGATCCTTTGCAGCGCGAACTTCAAACTCAAATGCATAGGTATTTCTCGCATATTTCACGGCTTCATTTTCGCCTCCTTCTACCTTAGCTTCCTTCTTTTCGCCCTTGGTAGGAGTTAGTTTGGTTGAACTTTCAACCGGGTCATACGCAAGTTTTGTCCATGTTGTAGGTGCAGCTCCATTAGCTCCACATTTTCCAAACTCAATAGTGGGTTTTCCCCAAGATAATTGTGCCATAATACTTTAATGTTTAAATTTTTAATTAATAAAATCTATATATAAAAAGCTAGCTTTTGATTTTCAATTCTCAATACCAGATATATCTTGTTTTATGATTCGACGGTAAAAGTACTGCCTATATCGGTTATTGAACTATTTTTTGTCCCTCTAGCCGTGACATCCCGGAAAAAGTCATAAAATCGTATTTCAAGGTATTATTCCTTCTGCTTTTAAACGGTTTTGTATCTCAGAATAAAAAACATTTACCTCTTCCCGGAACATTCTATAATTATAATAGGTATGCACTGTAGTCTTTAAATGATTTGAAACTCCCGAACTGGATTTGTAGCCGAATAATCCCGTTAATATATCACGAATACCATTCACGATTCTACGTCCTGTGAAACTAATAGGAGAATAGAGGAAAAGTATGATAATAAGAAATTTCATTTTATTATCAGTATCAAGATCACATACACGGCCATTACAGCCGGACAATTCGCAATACCATTCGAATATCAACGAAATATGCTCCTTGTTAGTAAGTACCGGAGTAGTCAATTCTGCTTCTTTTCTCTCTAATTCAGATTTCTGTGTATGTACAGATAGCAATTCGCCGATTTTAAAAATATCATTCATCATCATATTTATATTTTAGTGTTATTACTTTATAAACTTATCGTTTTGATAAGCTTCTCTCTCCTTCTCTTCAATACGCTCTTCCCAACCCCACATCATTGCAGAATAAATAGCGCTCGTGTATAAATGTAATTCTCTCCCAGTTGTAACAAAATCTACGCGAAACGCCGCATTTCTTGCTATTTCCCATATTTCCTCATTCTTATCCATCATCTGAACATATATTTTTATAGTTATTAATTCTACTCATTCTCGTTATACTTATCAGCTGTTCAATAAAAGTACTGTGAATATTCACTATAAGAGAATATTTAAATCATCAAGCTCTGACATTAAAGAGATAGTCACGAAATAGATATTTTTCGTGACAGATTCCGACTTTACTTCATACCGGAAGTATATATAGTTACTAATAGAATACTAGAAAGGTAAAGTAGAAAAGCAATACAGGCAGATATAAAAAAGGGATATATATCCTATATTTCGAATATATATCCCTCCACAAATGAACTAATATAAAAACGCTAACCTAGTTTAAGATAAACAAGTGGATAAAAAACACATTACAAAATTAAATGTGCGTATCCCCAATTATCATTCTTCCAAATAAAAGTCACCCTCTAAGGCTATGCCCCGACCGGATATGGTCAAGTCATAGTCTCCCTCTGAAGCGTTACTTAAATCAATAGTAAGCTCTTCGCCCGATGCAGCGAATACCATTTGGGTATAGACAACCTCACCATTGGTGTCTTTCACTGCCAAAGTGACTTCCATTTCCGATTTAAAATGAATAATAAGCGTCTTGTTGTCAGTGACAGATGCTTCAACCAGTATTTCACGAACACTTTTGGTTGAAGTTGACCAACGATCTCTAAGATGTACCAGAAGGCCTTTTTTAGTTTGTGACATAGCTGTCACACTAGATAAAGACATCAATAAAAACAAAATAGTAATACTTAAATGTTTCATAATTTATATGTTTTTAGTTCAGTGCAAAAATACATTGAACATACCATACTATTTCGGAAACATGGAAATTATGGATAGACATGCGGCCTTTGATAATCAGCAACTTACAACAAATGCGTATACACTTGTGAATATTACAGGTCTATTAACAAATATTACTTACAAGATATTCATATAAACTATCTTCATCAGACAACTCTATATTCAAGTTCTGACGAAGACGGCTACGTTTGGTTCTTGCAGACGTCGGAGTTATATTCAAAAGCCTGGCTTCTTCATTGCTATCCAAGCAAAACATATAAAGGCAGCAATATCTCCACTGCTGTTGGGACATATTAGGATAACGTTCCAACACAAAACATTCCAGGCCTGAATATACGGTCTTGATCTGTTCAGTAATGAGGCGCCAATGTTCTTCTGTGAGGAGTACTTTATTATTCCCGGGTATATTTTGTTTTAGAAGCTGTCTCAATTTCTTATAAATGGCGGAATTTGTTAATATACATATCCGCAGCCTTTGATATTTTACCTTAAGCATTTTTATCTCCTGTTGTATTTGCCTGGATTTCTTTATTTCGCTTTTTGATATGTCAAGTTGCTCCTTTCTTCGCTCCGATTCTAAGGATAGTTGGAGAATGTTACTTTTAATTTCTCCTAATTCCATTTGCTGTTTATGAATCTTATTTTCGGCTTTTCTCTTATACAAAAAGCTAACCAATAAAATAAATAATATGATGGCGATGCATAAAATTACGATTATCCTGTACTTCTGTCGTGACAACCGCAGGTCCGCACTCTCTTTCTGTAGCTTCAAGTGGTTATACCTCTTTTCCAATTCGGCCACCTTTGCTTCATTGTTCGCTAATATAATCGAATCATTAATATAGACACATTCTTCCAGATATTGCAAAGCTTGCAAATAATCGCCTTCATTCTTATGAATATTATAATATGCCTCTTTGATAGAATACAGGTATCGTGGATTATCATGAGGAAGTTTCTGCAATAAGGTTTTCGCTTTGAGTAAGGAGTCTTGTTGCATGTACAAGTCAATAAGGGCAAAATAATGGGGAAGAGTATCTTTAGTTATTGACAGTGCTTTAAGAAAATAATCTTCTGCCTGGTTATATTCTTCCTTTATCAGGCAAATATTACCTAATGCATTCAATGTGGAACCACGGACTTCATTATCATTGATTGTCTGAGCTATGGAATCCGCCCTTTTTATTAGCTCCGAAGCCATTGCAATTGAATCCATAAATACATATTCACGCCCTAAATCGCGTAAAGCACAAACATAGCTTCTCGTATTTCCTGCTTTTTTGAAATTATCGGCAGCGTACTTAAAGTTTTCTGCCGATTGTGACATATAATTTTGCAGTTCATACAATTCACCTATGTAGGAATAGGCATATCCAAGCGCATTATACAAACAATGCTGCTGCGCCTCATGGCATATTTCGGTATAAATACTCATCGCTTTTTTCATTTCACCGTCATGCACATAAGCTTCTCCCAGAAAAAGCCCCATTTGAAGCCGGTCTTCCTGTTCGCCATATTTATTATACCATGCAGCCGCCCGTTCTACCTTATCAGTAGATAATAAGGAAAGGGGAATCTTTTTAGACAGGGTGCAATACAACAGGCACCACCTGGAAAAGTTATCGTCGTCAAGACTATCTGTCTGATTTATTACAGTCAATATCCCATAGGCACCATCCGGATGGGAGTCTATGAGCCTCCCGGCCTCATTCAACAAATTATTAGTTATAGAATCTGTTCTTTTACCACATCCACTCAGAAAGAGTGTGATTATCAAAATAACATAGCTTGTATATTTCATATAAATACGGAGTAATATTGTTTGTATTCCTTTGTTTTAGCCCGCAAAGTTATATATTTCCCTTATTTTATCACACTTCTTTGTCTTCTTAAAACTTTCGGCAAATTCACCAGTATTCCGTTTCTTTTTCCTACCTTTGTTTTGTCTTAAACGACAAGATGTTTTTACCAATTCATAAGGAAGATTTAATTAGTTCTACCGCACAAATTAATAATTCCCCCTTATCCTTTAGCAATTTCATCCGCTTTAATTAATCTGTTGCACTTGGGCAACCGTTCGGATACACTTGTGTAGCAATCCAGTTACACTTGTCCATTCTGGTGATTACTCAACTGCAAGCAAATAATGATAATCAAAAAGGAATTATTATGAGCATACTTTACAAAACAACCCGCTTTGCGGATACTTTCAGCGGTGACAAAGAGACAAATGTACGGGTGCAGCTATTATCATGGGATACGCTGGACACAAAAGCATTTGTTGAATACCTCGCTGACAAGAACAACATTTCCAAAGGTGACGCATATAAAGACCTCAGTATGGTATTGGAAGGTATAGAAGCCATTCTGAAAAATGGAAATATTCTCAATTTGGATGATTTCGGCAGTTTTTCCCTAAACGGCAGTTTTTGTGAAAACAAAGAACCCGGTGAAAATCATCGGGCAGAATCCATAGAGGTAAAGAACGTTGTGTTCAAAGCTGAGAAGCGTCTGAAAAAGCGGATAACCGCAGCCGGATTTGAGAAGTACAATCCGGAAAAACATAACAAGCGAAAATACTAGAACGATATGGAATACGACAGAATCTACTCCATCCGAAAGGGCGAATACTTTGCGGATGCATTAAAACGCGCGGGTAAAGACTTTATCCCGACCAATTGTATTATCAACAAGTTACTGCCCGGACTGGGGGCTACGCATTGTGAACTGACGGCACCACGGAAATCTATCATTATCGAACCTAATGTGCCCGTTATCGAGTCGAAAGCGAAGAAACACAAAAATGCGTTGGCTGTATATAAAGGTGTAACTATCCGGAAAGTGGCTGATTTTTTGGAAGAGAATCGTGATAAATATTATAAGCTGTTGACTACTCCCGAAGGTTTCACGAAAATAAAGGAAGCAATGCAGGCTGTAGAGATAGATATGTACACAGAATGCTTTATCTTGTTTGATGAATGTGAAAAGTTAGTGCAGGACGTACATTACCGTGATTCTATCCGCGAACCGATGAACGATTTTTTCCGTTTCCAAAATAAGGCATTGATTTCCGCCACTCCTATCATACCTGAAAAGGATAACCGTTTCGACGGCTTTATGCGGGTATTGATTCAGCCTGACTATGCATACCGCCAAAAGCTGAAACTTATCACCACGAACAATGTATTGGAAACTCTGCAGGAAGTGATTGAAGCCAAACGGGGAACAGTCTGCATCTTCTGCAACAGTATCGACTCGATAGACAGTTTTTACCGGTTGATACCCGAACTAAGCAATGCCTGTACTTTTTGCAGCGAAGACGGACAGTATAAACTATGGAAAGGTAACAGACGCAAAAAATCAATGATGATAACCGAATTGGAACGTTACAACTTCTTCACTTCGCGTTTCTATTCGGCAGTAGATATCCTATGCAAAAACCCTCCGCACGTGATTTTTGTCAGCGACTTATACGGCGCTACGCAATCCGTCATCGACCCGGCTACCGAAGCTATCCAAATCATCGGACGTTTCAGGGGCGGAGTAAACAGTGTGACACATATCGCCTCCATCCGTCCGGAACTGGAATGTATGTCTTCGCCGGAGATTGACCACTGGATTCAAGGAGCATCCACCGTTTTCAACGGATGGAAGACACAGTTGGCACGAACATCGAACATCGGTGAGCGTACCTTATTGCAGGAAGCTATCGGAGAAAATTCCTATCTTCCTTATTTGGACGAGAATGGTAAACCGGATTCGTTCCTGATAGCCAACTTTTATGAGAAGGAACAAGTGAAACGGCTGTATACATCTACTGATTTATTATGTAATGCCTATCAGCAAACCAGCTATTTTGAATTCTCACACGAAGAACGCCTTATGCCGGTTTCAGATAATGAGCGCATGGCTATCCAACATCGCCTGGCAAAGAAAAAGCGGGCGGAACTTATCGTCCGTAAACTGGAGGAAATGGAGAAGATGAGCAGAACCACCGACAAGAAAGTGCAAAAACGTTATCAACGTATGCTGGGAAATCTGATATCTTCTACTGCCGACAGATATATATACGATTGTTTCTGCCGGTTCGGAGCTGATTTTATACGGGAATCCGGCTATAACGAGAATAAGTTGCGGACAGCATTAAATGTAAGCAGCGAACAGTCCATCAAGAAGTCGGGACAGATGAGAACCCGCATCGAACGTACTTTTCCCATAGGGACTGAATTGTCGGTTCAGGAAGTAAAAAGTATGCTCAAACAGGTATATAAAAAAATGGGACTGAACACCGGACGAGGTATCACGACTAAAGAACTGGAGCAATATGCAGAGGTGGAAAACTGTAGAAATCGTGAGACCAGGACAATCAAAATACTGAAATTCAAATAATTAAAAGAAAAATGCAGTTTTTATTCCGAAAAAGAAAAAAACTCCCTATTGTTTTTTGCAAACTTATCTTAAAATCAGGCCATTTTTATAGATAAGGCATTGATAATAAGCTCTGTGACATTTTTGTTTTTCCCCGTATAATACTTAGAATACAAACAAAAATGTCACAGAGGATTTTCCAAATCATCTAAATGCCTTACTGATGTGACCTGTACAAAACTTATATATTTACCAGTGTTTTTTACGTCACGACCATAAACTTCTGCTTTCACCCCTCAATCCGAAGGGGGTATATTCAAAAAAATCACTTCATTTTTCAAATTACCCCCTAAAAAATAGGGGTACTTTCAGAAAAAACATATAATTTTGCGCCATCAACCGATAAAAAACAGACCATTTATGTCTAAAATGAGATTTTTTGCATTACAAGAGCTTTCCAACCGGAAACCTTTGGAAGTAACTGCTCCTTCCAACAAACTCTCTGATTATTATGGTAGCCATGTGTTTGACCGCAAGAAGATGCAGGAGTATCTTCCCAAAGAAGCCTATAAGGCCGTGACCGATGCTATCGAAAAAGGTACGCCTATCAACCGTGAAATGGCGGACTTAATTGCCAACGGCATGAAAAGCTGGGCAAAGTCACTCAACGTTACACACTACACACACTGGTTTCAGCCTTTGACGGACGGAACAGCCGAAAAACATGACGGCTTTATCGAGTTCGGCGAAGACGGTGGAGTAATCGAACGATTCTCTGGAAAATTACTCATTCAGCAGGAGCCGGACGCTTCTTCTTTCCCGAACGGCGGTATCCGCAACACTTTCGAAGCACGCGGCTATACGGCATGGGATGTTTCTTCACCGGCATTCGTAGTAGATACGACTCTTTGTATCCCTACTATCTTCATTTCTTATACAGGCGAAGCACTGGATTACAAAACTCCACTACTGAAAGCACTCGCTGCTGTGGATAAAGCAGCTACGGAAGTTTGCCAGTTGTTCGATAAGAACGTGACACGCGTATTTACAAACCTTGGATGGGAACAGGAATATTTCCTTGTCGACTCTTCCTTATATAATGCACGTCCCGACCTCTGTCTGACAGGACGAACACTGATGGGACACTCTTCCGCCAAAGACCAACAGTTGGAAGACCACTATTTCGGTTCAATACCTCCACGCGTCACCGCATTTATGAAGGAACTGGAAATAGAATGTCACAAGCTGGGCATTCCTGCCAAGACCCGTCACAACGAGGTAGCCCCCAACCAGTTCGAGTTGGCTCCTATCTTCGAAAACTGTAATCTGGCAAATGACCACAATCAGCTTGTCATGGATTTGATGAAACGTATTGCAAGGAAACATCACTTTAACGTACTGCTGCACGAGAAGCCTTATAGCGGAGTGAACGGTTCAGGCAAGCACAACAACTGGTCGCTTTGTACCGATACGGGCATCAACCTGTTTGCCCCGGGAAAGAATCCGAAAGGAAACATGCTGTTCCTTACTTTCCTGGTAAATGTATTGATGATGGTTTATAAAAATCAGAATCTGCTACGTGCTTCCATTATGAGCGCCAACAACAGCCACCGTCTCGGAGCCAACGAAGCTCCTCCCGCTATTCTTTCCTGCTTCCTGGGTTCACAACTTTCGGCAACCCTTGACGAAATTGTCCGCCAGGTAGGAAACGAGAAGATGACACCGGAAGAAAAGACGACGCTGAAACTGGGTATCGGACGTATCCCCGAGATTCTGCTCGATACCACCGACCGTAACCGTACTTCTCCTTTCGCTTTCACCGGAAATCGTTTTGAATTCCGTGCCGCAGGTTCTTCTTCCAACTGTGCAGCCGCAATGATTGCCATCAATGCTGCCATGGCAAACCAGTTGAATGAATTCCGCGCATCCATAGAGAAATTGATGGAAGAAGGAGTAGGCAAAGATGAAGCTATCTTCCGGTTGCTGAAAGAAACAATCATTGCTTCCGAACCGATTCGTTTCGAAGGCGACGGCTATTCGGAAGAATGGAAACAGGAAGCTGCACGCCGTGGACTGACTAACATCTGCCACGTCCCGGAAGCACTGATGCACTACGTCGACAACCAATCCAAATCCGTACTCATCGGCGAACGTATCTTCAACGAAACAGAATTGAACAGCCGCCTGGAAGTGGAGCTGGAAAAATACACCATGAAGGTTCAGATTGAAGGCCGTGTATTGGGCGACCTTGCCATCAACCACATTGTGCCGACTGCTGTTACTTATCAGAACCGGTTAATCGAAAACCTCCGCGGACTGAAAGAAATATTCCCCGCCGAAGAATATGAAGTATTGAGTGCCGACCGCAAGGAACTGATTCGTGAGATTTCGCATCGGGTGACTTCCATCAAAGTACTGGTTCGCGAAATGACGGAAGCCCGGAAGGTAGCCAACCACTTGGAAAACTATACGGAAAGAGCATTTGCCTATGAAGAAAAAGTGCGCCCGTATCTCGACCAAATCCGTGACCATATCGACCATTTGGAAATGGAAGTAGACGACGAAATATGGCCGTTGCCCAAATACAGAGAACTGTTGTTTACCAAATAGAATGTCCACAAGATTGCACGAAAGCTACCACTTTTGTGCAATCTTTTTATAGATTCGTGCATTTTTTCATTTTTTATTTTTACTTTTGTGCTGTATAACACAGTTTTGTAGCACCCATGGTAAAAATGAACATGTCAGACATCGATATTTCGGAACCGTTATCCGATATGATAGCTCCTTTGAATAATGAGCAAAAGGAGTTTCTGATGAACAATTATACGATACAGACCTACAAAAAGAATGAAACCATCTATTGTGAAGGGGAAAGACCGTCTCACCTGATGTGTCTCATCAATGGCAAAGTCAAGATCTTCAAAGATGGCGTAGGGGGTAGAAGTCAGATTATTCGCATGATTAAACCACGCGAATACTTTGCTTATCGTGCCTATTTCGCTCAACAAGATTTCGTAACTGCCGCAGCAGCTTTCGAGCCTTCCGTAGTCTGTCTGATACCCATGAGTGCCATCGCAACACTGATTGCACAAAACAACGACTTGGCCATGTTCTTTATCCGCCAGCTTTCCATCGACCTGGGCATCTCCGATGAACGTACCGTCAATCTGACTCAAAAACATATCCGCGGACGACTGGCAGAATCCCTGATTTTCCTAAAAGAAAGTTATGGCCTGGAAGAAGACGGTTCGACCCTGAGTATTTACCTATCACGCGAAGATTTGGCAAATCTTTCGAATATGACTACTTCGAATGCTATCCGTACCTTGTCACAGTTCGCCACAGAGCGACTGATTACTATCGACGGAAGAAAAATCAAAATCATCGAAGAAGAAAAGCTGAAGAAAATAAGCAAGATTGGATAGCACGCAGCTTATCACAATCCTACTCTAAATAGTGAGCATATACATAGAAAATATCATTGCAGACATCAAACGTGGCAACAAAAACGCTTTCAAAAAGCTATTTGATGACTACTACCCTATCCTTTGTGTATTTGCCGCCCACTATATCAAAGACAAAGAAATCTGCAAAGACATCGTACAGGATGCCTTACTCGCTTATTGGGAACATCGGGAAGAGTTCGATGATATCCTGAAAGTGAAGAATTTCCTCTATACCGTCACCCGAAACAAGTGTCTGAACCATCTGAAACATGAACAGATAGATATTTCTCATCTTGCAGCGCAAGAAGACAGCGAAGAAGGTTTCGAAGCTGCCATTATTGAGCAAGAAACTTTTCGTATGGTACGCAAAGCGGTAGAAGAACTGCCTACCCAGATGCAAAACATCATCTTACTCTCCATGAAAGGGTTAAAAAACCATGAAATAGCTGACAAATTGCAAATAGCAGAGGGAACTGTCCATACGTTAAAAAAAATAGCCTATCGCAAACTTCGAGAAAGCCTCAAAGGGATAAATTATATATTATTTCTCTTCCTGTGCAAATAAAGTGACTTTCTGATTACCCCGTTTTCTCGACTTGGTTGTCTTATACATATAACAAATCGAAAAAACGATGCATTCATTCAAAGAAAAACTTAAAATTGCTAGAATCTTAGCTTCCCTATTCACTTATTCGTCTACGCCGGAAGAAGAACAAGCTTATCGCCAATGGATTGACGAGAACCCGGAACATCAAAAGATGGCGGACCGGATACTGAATCAGGATACCTATGAAGAAAATACCCGGTTACTGAAAAGTTTTCCTTCACAAAAGGGATGGGAAAAGA
The DNA here is from genome assembly GCF_014750685.1 of Bacteroides sp. GM023. GTDB lineage: Bacteria > Bacteroidota > Bacteroidia > Bacteroidales > Bacteroidaceae > Bacteroides. The sequence goes on along the minus strand of NZ_JAAXGE010000009.1, from coordinate 235,513 downwards.
TTTATCCGTTACTTGGAGACAGTAAAAAGTCAGCAATGTTTTTTCCGTGGAGAAGGAGCCTGAAATATGCTGCTCTTATTTTACTGTTAATGCTCCCGGTTTCTTACCTTATATATAATTGGGTAGCCGAAGAGCCTATCAGCGAGATTACTCCCGGAACACGTGGCGGGGAAGTGACTTTGAGTAATGGCAATACGTTCAGCCTTCCGGGAGGTATTTTCCCCGAAGGAGCTACCGAAGTGTTTGTCATTGATGCCAAAGGTATCAACTATCACACGCCTACCAACAAACCGCAGATAAAAGAAATCAAGAATACGCTCCGCACCTTGCAGGGAATGGAATGTCATATCACCCTCTCAGACGGAACAAAGATTCATCTGAATGCGGAAACCCAACTGACTTATCCGGTGTGTTTCAGTGGTCAGGAACGTATTGTGGAAATTGAAGGGGAAGCTTATTTTGATGTCGCTCCGGACAAGGAGCATCCGTTTATCGTGCAGACTCCTCATACTGCCATACGAGTGACGGGAACTTCTTTCAATGTCAGGGCGTATGCGGACGAACAGACAGAAAGTACGACGCTGATAAACGGTTCCGTAACCATAAAGAACGGAAATGAAGATTTCGATTTGATTCCGAACCAGCATTTTGCTTATGATAAAAGCACGCATGAAAGTACCGTCAACACCGTCAACACAGAATTATACACTTCCTGGGAGTCAGGGTCATTCATTTTTATGAATGTTTCTCTGGAAAGTGTCATGTCTTATCTTTCCAAATGGTACGGATTCAACTATACGTTTGAAGACGATACCGCCAAACAAGTGAAAATCGGAGCTTATCTCAACCGCTATGAAAACATGAATCCGATTATCGACATGATTATGGGACTTAACCTGGTAGACATCAAGCAACGAGATGGCATTCTACATATTTCTTACAAACAATAATTAATACTTATATAACTAACACAGTATGAAAAAACGAGTACAACCCTTACCGTGGGGAATATCGTACGTGAGCAGAAACTTCGTAAGATTCTGTCTTCTATGGATATTCTCTCTCTCTTCACTTATGATTCAGGCACAGGAAAACCAAAGAATTACCGTCGACCTGCGAGGGGAAACGCTGGAAGCGGCACTTTGGTATCTACAGAACCGGACGAAATTCGTCTTTATGTATGCGACGAAAGACATATCCGGTGTATCGGACGTCAATGTAAAAGCGAAAGACAAAACGGTTACCGAAATTCTGGATGAATGCCTGGCCGGCACTAACCTTACTTACGAAGTTTCCGGCAATGCCATCGTCATCAAGAAAAGAAGCACTCAGAATATTACCATCACCGGATGGATACGCGACTCAAACGGTGAAGCACTTCCCGGCGCTACGGTCACCATCCGTGGCTCGAAAAGCGGTGGTATCGCCGGAATGGACGGGAATTATACTTGTATTATCCCTGCGCAGGAAGGGTTGGTTCTGACTTATTCTTTCATCGGAATGGAGAAGAAAGTTGTAAAATACACAGGAAAGAAGACAATCAATATTACACTGAACAGCAGTAATACGGAAATAGATGAAGTGGTAGTGACCGGATACCAGAATATTCAACGTCGTGACCTCGTTGGTTCTATTACCACTCTGAAGGCGAAGGATATTGTGATGCCTTCATACAGCACCATCGACCAAATGTTGCAGGGACGTGTAGCGGGTATGATGGTAACGAGCAGTAGTAGCCGTGTAGGTAGCGCACCGCAGATTAAGATTCGTGGTACCAGTACATTGATCGGTAATCAGGATCCGCTGTGGGTAGTAGACGGTATCATTCAGGAAGATTTTTCCGTTGACTTGGACGATAGCAGTCTAATGACAGAGGATTTGAAAAATATCATCGGTAATCAGATATCTTGGTTAAATCCGGCAGATATTGAGAATATCACTATTTTGAAAGATGCTTCCGCAACCGCTATCTATGGTTCGAAGGCATCTAATGGTGTTATTGAAATCACAACCAAAAGAAATACCAGTGACAGGCTGACGGTGAACTACTCATCCAATTTCAATATCGGACAACGGCCGAATTATGGTATGTTTAATCTGATGAACTCACAAGAGCGTGTTCAATTCTCACAAGATGCTTTCAACTGGGGAACGTCTTATGCGACTGTTCCTTATAAAGAACTATATACCTATGAAGGTTTATTACGAATGTATCTGGAACATGATATTTCAGAATCTGAATACAGTAATGCCTACAGAACTTTAGAAACACAAAATACCGACTGGTTAAAGTTACTGACCCGCCGCTCGTTCAGCCATAATCATAATGTCAGTGTTTCCGGTGGTACAAATAAATTCAGCTATTCAGCCTCAATGGGTTATACCAACAGCGAAGGACAGGAAATCGGCAATGACAGTGAACGTATGACCGGACGCATTTCTCTCTTAATGCGTCCCGTACAGAAACTGACTATCAGCGTCACGATGAATGGTAGTGTCAGCACAACTACCGGATTTTCTGGAGGTGTAGACCCATTGGGCTATGCGACCACCACTAACCGCGCCATCGATCCCGATGTATATTATCAAAAAATAAGAAATTACAGATACAATAATACTCATGAATCTCTCTCATACAATTTCATTAATGAGCGTGATAACAGTGGTTCTAAATCACGTTCTACCCATATGTCCGCTTCACTCGATCTGAAATGGAATATTCTGGACTGGCTGACTTATCAATTTACAGGTGGATATACTGACAACAATAGTACCAATGAAAGTTGGCTGACAGAACAAACGTACTATATTGCCAATCAATATCGTGGATATGATTATAACTCAGTTAATCCTACCAGTCCCGAGTTCAAAGCAGCCCAATTACCATTCGGTGGAAGATTGTACACCAACAATTCAAATCAGTATGCCTATAACATTCAGAACAAAATACAAATTAGCAAAGCATTCAATGAGAACAACCGCTTGAATGCTTTGATAGGTACAGAAGTTCGCTCCACTACGGGAAAAGGAATACGCAACACTCTGTATGGTTATGTACCCGACAGGGGAGAACGTATTGTAGCTCCTACTACACCGGAAGATTTTCAACCTATTGGCAATCCTGCCTTCACTGGTTGGGGGTTACTTAGTGATATATATGGTTCAGGATGGAGAAAAACAAACACTACAAATAACTTCTTTTCCGTATTTGCCACCTTTGCATATTCATATATGAACCGCTATGTAGTCAATGCCAATGTGCGTAACGATGCTTCCAACCGCTTCGGACAAGATACGAATAATCGCTTTGACCCAACCTATTCTATTGGTTTCTCCTGGAGAGCTTCGGAAGAAAAACTCATCAAGGAACATCTGAAGTGGATAACTACACTGAACTTCCGTGGAACATATGGAATCCAAGGTAATGCACTGACCCGTCTTAGTCCTGAATTAATTTTGGAACAAAAGGGGGTAAAACCGGGATATAATCAATATTTCTCCACTATTACCCAAATTCCCAATCCACATCTTTCGTGGGAACGTACGAAGACATGGAACTTCGGTCTCGACCTGGAATTATTCAATATGTTCTACATGAATTTGGAATACTATACACGACGTTCCAATGCTGTTGTATCGCTGGCTCTCCCATATGAGTATGGCATTAAAGATATGAAACGAAATGGTGGAATTATCCGCAACCGTGGTGTAGAATATACCTTATCTTTCACTCCACTTCAAAAACGTGATTATGCTTTAAGTGTCAGTATGAATATCTCCAAGAACTGGAATAAGGGGGGCGAAACGGAAATAGTAACCACTCATATGAATTTCCTGAATGGAAAATCTGATTATATTCTCAAGGAAGGCTTTCCGTTAAGTGCATTCTGGTCTTACTCTTTTGCCGGATTGGATGAAAACGGAAAACCAACTTTCAACTTACTGGATGTCCCCGAAGAAGAACGTGATTCTAGCATTGACAAAACAACCTACCTTGTTTATTCCGGTCAGAAAGAGCCTGACTTTACCGGTGGTATGGGGTTAAGTTTTCGTTATAAATCACTGACCCTGAATACAAATTTTGCCTTAATTGTTGGCAATAAGAAACGACTGACATCTCCCTATAAGGATTTTGGCGGTTCAAGAAGTACTATGCCCGACCCTACAACAAATGCCAACCGAGATTTATTGAAGCGTTGGAAAGCACCTGGTGACGAAGCATATACAATCATACCGGCTTTGCCGCGCGGAGTAGATACTCTTATGAAATTGCCTGATGGAGAAACTGCTGAAAGCTTGATTCAAATGTGGGAAAGATCTGATGCAATGGTTGTCAGCGGTTCGTTCCTGCGTTGCCGCAGCATGGGACTCACCTGGCAGATGAAACGTGAATGGTGCGACAAAATTTTCGCCAAGAACTTGTCTCTTAACTTTAGTGTAGACAATCTCTTTGTCATTGCCAGCAAACGCTTTAACGGTTTCGACCCGGAACTGGACAACAGCGTTATGCCACGTACTTTCTCATTTGGTATTAATGTAGGTTTTTAAAGAGTAAAATGGAATATAATATGAAACTAAAAAATATACTTTACGCAACCCTTTTTGTCAGCCTTTCCTCTTGCGGTGACTTTCTGGAGCCTAAATCGCAAAGCGAGTATGTACCTAAAGAAGCCACAGCTTTACAGGAATTACTGATCGGAGCAGCCTATCCGGAGCAAACCTCCCAATATAATTTACTCAGTTATCTGGAAATATTCAATGACGACCTTCAACAACAAGAACTGGATGGTTTTTCTTTTTTAGAAAATCAACAAACAACGTCCAATGCATTGGAATATATGTTTAGCTGGCAATCTGATATGTTCATAGCCATGCCACAGATAGGATATGTGAATATACCCAATGTGTGGGAAGGAACTTACAAATACATTTTGGGAGCAAATGCAGTATTAGACTATATGGATGATGTTGCCGGCACAACGGAAGAAAAAAACTATGTACTAGCGCAGGCATTAGGACTCCGGGCCTTCTATTATTATCTGCTGGTCAACTATTACGGCGCGCCTTATAATTATAATAAGGCAGCATTGGGCGTACCGTTAAAGTTGGATAGTAAAATGAGCGAAGAAAGTAATGTTATGATGACACGTAACACAGTAGAAGAAGTCTATACACAGATTATAGATGATCTCAACGAAGCCGAACGTTTATTCTTGACGGTACCGGTTGCCAACCAGTACCAACCGAACTTCTTAGTTAGTCTGCCGATGGTGGAATTGTTGAAATCCCGCGTGTATCTTTATATGGAAAACTGGTCGGAAGCCAGAAAGTATGCCGGTAAAGTAATCAATGACTGGAACTTTAGTATTCTTGACCTTAACGGCATTTCGTTACCGGATCCCACAGTTAAAGATCCATACTATGAGTTCAATAGTTACACTTCTCCCGAAGTTATTTGGGCGTATGGCAGTATTCAGGATCTCGTTTCCCAATATGTAACTTACCTGACCAACAGCAGTGACAAAACGACAAGAAGAGCCTTCAATGCTTCAGAAACTTTATTATCCAGCTTCAAAGCCGGAGACTTGCGCAAGGACTTATACATTGTGAGAGAAATACTGGTAAACGCAAAAGATCCTAATAAGAATACATTTTATGATTCGTATCTGCCTTATGGGAAATATAAGACAAGCAATTCTGTTCCGGTAAGTTCCAATGAATATTTTGCGCTCTCGTTCCGATTGTCGGAAGCCTATCTGAATCTAGCGGAAGCTGCTGCCTTGGATAATGCCGAAGGAGAAGCCATCAGTGCCATGAATACACTGCTCGAAAAGCGCTACACACCGGCTACTTACACAACCATTTCCGGATTGACCGGAGAAGCATTGGTAAACATGATTCGCGATGAACGTAGAAAAGAGCTTTGCTTTGAAGGACAACGCTGGTTCGACTTACGCCGTTATGGGATGCCTTCATTCACTCATAAGTGGAATGGGAATACGTATACTTTGACGAAAAACGACCCGTCTTATACAATGCCACTCTCCAAAGCAATCATGGATAAGAACATTAAGTTGGAACAAAATCCATTGGCTCCCAAACGAGTGAACTAACTGACAGTATTCATTTTTTTATAAAAAGATAAATATATGAAATCAATATATAATATATGGGTCTTTATTGCCTGCTTAACATTGGCTTCCTGCTATGATGAAGACCCGATTACAGCTTCAGATTCCGGCAATGCGGGACGTTTTGAATTTCCACAAGGAGATAATAGTTGGGATGATGACATCATTGATATTTACAATGAATTCGGAGTGCGACTGATTTACAAAGATATTTTAGACCAGGATTTTACTAAAAGCTGGATTGGGGGGAATACAGGAATGATAACCTATCATGGAACAGGATGTATCAACGATGAAATGACGCAATTTTATGTCAAATTCATGAAAGAGCATGTGTTTCATTATCTGAATCCGAAAATAACAGAGAAGATACTTCCCATGTACTGGTATCTTGCATTCAATTTTCATAATGTATGGACATTCCCTACAGCGACTCTTTATAATCCGATGAAGAGCCAGGGAGATTTAGCCATGATGGACTGTTGGCTCACCTGTTTCTGGGGACAGAATGTAGGAGCATCCCAAAAGGATCCTCTTATCGCATGGATGAGTCCGCTGACAGAAGACAAAACAAGTTACGCCATACGCCGTTGCTTTATTATAAATGATGTGATAACAGCAGCTATCGGAAAAGGGAATATTGTAATGCCAACGGAATTTGATACCGGATTTGACCACAGTACCCGACTGGTTATCACCGACTATGACGAAGATAAGCTCAAACCGAACTACTATCTGAACAGAGGGTATCCGGGGAAAATTAATACAGCTAATGGTAATTACACTAAACCCGCAGCAGCCCCTACCGCAGCAGCGGCAACATTCCTTGGCTATGTGCAATTATCCATACGTTTCACGAAGGAAGAACGTGAAGAAATGTTTCCTTCAAGCAAGTATCCTTTTACAAAAGAGAAATTTGACCTTGTACAGAAGTACATGAAGGAGAAATATAATCTCGACCTGAATGCTATTGCTGAAGGGCCGGCAACTTGGAATATCACTCCTTATCCGGAGCTTCCTCCTGCCATTCTCCCTTAAAAACGCCTTATTAACAATAAGAATGAAATGAAACCTGTGAAAAATAATATATTATTTATGCTGTTTCTCCTATGCGCTACATGCGCATGGGGAGCAGGCGGCCTGCAGATAAAAGGTAAAATCAAAGTTTTAAAGCCTACTACCCTACAGGTGAAAGACTTGAAAGGAAACGTAGTGATGAGCTGTGCGATACCCCAGGACGGAACATTCAGTACCGAAGAAAAAACAATCGTGCCTGATGTTTACGTGCTCTATTTGGGTGAGACAGAACAAAAGATTTATCTGGAAAACAACACGGTGATCATCAACGGGTATTTTGATTCACAGAATCCGCAGAAAAGTTCATTATCTTTCACAGGTATTGATACTTTCCTTGCTTTACAGGATTATCTACCGTCAGAGTCTAATTCGGGTAAAGCAACTATTCCGGATTCAGCGAAAGGAAAACTCACCCCCGGTATGGCGGCTGCTCTGGCTTATTTAGCCAATGTTAGTGATTACCAATCGAATAAAATGTTATTGGATATGATACCTGACGAAAGCCGGAACTCACAATCTGCCCAATGGTTGGTGGATAAAGTGGAAGTCCTCTCCCATCGAATCGTCGGAGCTGTATGTCCTGATTTCACATTGGTAGATGACAAGGGAAAGAATGTGAGTCTGAAAGATTTACGGGGAAAGATTGTCGTCTTGGATTTTTGCGCTTCCTGGTGTGGTCCTTGTCGCAAAGAAATGCGCAGTCTGCTGAAAATCTATAATGAACTAAAAGCGGATGATTTGGAATTTGTCAGTGTTTCACTGGACGACAGTGAAGCCAAATGGAAAAAAATGGTGGATGAAGAACAACTTCCTTGGATTATGCTTTGGGACAAAGAGGGATTCCCTAAAAGTTCCAAAGCTCCAAGTACTCTTCAATCGGCATACGGATTTTATTCTATCCCGTTTCTGGTAGTTATTGATAAAGAAGGCAAGCTACTGGCACGCAACATAAGGGGCGAACAGGTTCGGGAGGCTATCTTAAACGCACGCAAATAAAAGAATATCATCATATTAATACTCAATAGTACAATGAAGAAATTTATATTTTCTATCGTATGCTGCCTTATCAGCGCAGCAGTATCAGCTCAGCTCGTACAGCAAAAGGCAGAGAAACAAAAGAGCCAATCTGAACTGGATTGGTTTAACTGTTCTTTCGACCGGGACGGTGTATATGGAGCTGAAGTAAACAAGGCTTATGAATACTTGAATGCCAACAAAAAGAAAGCGAAAAAAAGACCGGTTGTTGCATTAATCGGTACAGGTATGGATGTAGACCACGAAGACCTGAAACACAATATATGGGTAAACAGAAAAGAAAAACTAAATCAGAAAGATGATGATAAGAATGGATTGGTAGATGATATCAACGGTTGGAACTTCATCGGTGGCAGAGATGGACAAGTGATGGAATCTCTGACACGTGAAGGGGATCGTGAGTTCTTTCGTCTGAAAGATAAATACGCCGACCTTATCTTTGATGGAAAAAAGTTTTATAAGATTGTCAATGGTAAGCGTGAAGAAACTCCTGCACCGGAAAATATGAATGAGTACAACTATTATCGTCATAAAGTAATACCGGAATCAAAAATTGCCGGCGCATATGGCGGTTTACAACTGTCATATGTCATGGACGAATACTTCGATAAGTTTGATAAGGATATGAAACAGCGTTTTCCGGGAAAGGAATTAACTCTTACCGAATTTCAGACTTGTTATGATCCGAAAGCAGAGAAAGACAGTCTTTCTGAAGTGACTTTCGTTCTTGCCGCCTATGCTTTCAGTATCTATAAAACGGATAAATGGGAGCATGTCTATCAAAACATGGGGAAGAGAAGTATAGAAACAGCTAAAGCTTCCTACGAAAACGCATTAAAGAAATATAGCAAAAACAGCCGGGAAGAGATTGTAGGTGATAATCCTCTGGATATTAATGATATTCATTATGGAAACAATGTACTACTGACTTCAGATGCCGCAACAGGTATAATGAAAGCCGGTGTCATCGCGGCCAAACGTGATAACGGAATCGGCATGAATGGTATCGCCGATAACGCTGAAATCATGACTTTGCGTATTCACCCGGGAGTGGGAGAACCATCTCTCAAAGATATGGCACTCGCCATCCGTTATGCAGTCAATCATGGCGCGGATGTTATCCTATTGCCCGAACAGAATTCGCTGTATCCCGAAGAACAGAAACAATGGGTGGCAGATGCATTGAAGGAAGCGGAGAAAAAAGGAGTGTTAGTGGTAGTTCCCGTATGGGACTTATCTACGGATATGGATAAGGAAGAATTCTTTCCGAACCGGAAAATGACGAAGGACGGAGAACTGACTAACTTGATGGTGGTTGCCTCATCGGACAAGAAAGGTAATCCGGTACTGAATACGAATTATGGAGCCACATCCTTGGATATTTATGCTCCGGGAACTGATATTTATTCTTCTTATATGGGAGATACGTATCAGACGGGAAGCGGTGAAGTAATGTCCTCTGCCACAGTGGCCGGAGTAGCGGCTCTCTTAAAGACTTATTTCCCTAAACTGACGGGAACGCAGATTCGTGACATCCTGCTGAAAAGCGTTACTTCACGCAAAGGAGTAGAAGTAGAAAAAGGAATCCTTGTCAAAAACAAGAATTCACAGGATTTATTTCTTTTCGATGATTTATGTATTTCAGGGGGTATCGTGAATGCTTATCAAGCTGTTTTGGAAGCGGAGAAAATCAGTAAATAAAGAATAACATGAAAAGAATAGCAATACTGACCGGCTTATGGCTGCTATTGTTTTTAATCTGCGGGCAGAACATAACGGCGCAAATCAAAAATAAGGTTTGCGACACTATCCCTTATGAATTCATCCGGGAGAAAATTATTATTCCTGTCACAGTGAATGGCGTTAAAGCGAAATACATTGTAGATACGGGTGGAAAGACCGGAACGATGCATGACGCAGTCACCGAAATGAAGGCAACTGCTGCGGGATATATGAATATATCAGATATGAATGCACAAGGAGCCAGCTATCAGGAAGCGAACCTGCGGGATGTATCCATCGGAAACTACTATACTATCCGGCAGTTGAAAACGATGGTATTCCCCAAGAATCCTTTTTTCACGGAATTGGGAGTGGTCGGTATTCTGGGAGGAGATGCTTTCGGACAATCAGTCGTAACGTTCGACTCCCGTTCAAAAATCATGGTTATCAACTATCCATATCGCCCTGAAGGGCTGAAAGTGACGGACGGCGTTCCTTTTGTTAATGATACACAGCATCATTCCATTATTAATGTCCGGTTGGGTAAAAATGATTTGAGGGTATTGTTTGATACCGGCGCAAGTGGTTTTCTGCTTTATTCAACGGAAGATTATAATAAATTGGCCAAAGTTTCCGGAATGCAGGTCACTAACCACGCATATGGCATCGTAGCTGCCGGTATCACAGGGCTGGGACAACCGGTAGATATTAAAAAGGTGAATATTCCTTCTATTCGTATTATGGGAAAAGAATTCACGAATGTGGGTAGCACCACAACGATAATGAGCACAACAATCATCGGAGTGGATTTGCTGAAATATGGCAAAGTCATTATCGACTATATGCGCAGACGTTTCTATTTCTTCCCGTTTGAAGAAGAGAAAGTCGATATGGGTGGTGCTCCATCCCTTTGGAATGTTAGTATATTACCACGTAACAAGCGATTTGAAATCACTACGGTATGGGACAGCATAAAAGATAAAGTGGCTTTCGGCGATCAGGTGATTAATATCAACGGAACTTCTTTAGAAGATTGCCCTATGAGTCAGATGGCTGTGGAAGAGATAATGAATGCTATCACCGATGATAGCGGTTATATCATTATCAGGAAAGACGACCGGGAGGAGAAAATCGAAATCAGAAAAGAGAAATAAACTTTAAACAGAATAAGTATGGGACAAGTGATAAGAAAGATATATTTCTGTTTGTTTGCGTTCTGTATAACTACAGGTATTCAAGCGCAAACGCAGAATACAATGACAGAGGTCATTCCATTTAAAATTACGGATGGGAAGATTATTGTGAATGCTACTGTAAACGGGGAGACTGCGGACTTTGTCCTCGACCTCGCCGGACACAATGCCTTACTTCCCGAAGCTATCAAGAAACTACGCATCAACACAGAGAAAACAGGCACGTTCAGTAGTTATCAGGAGTTTGTATTCAAAGATGTACCGGTAGGAGAAATCTATGAGATGGGAACATTGGCTATCGGCAATAATACGTTCAACAGTAATGTACCTGCGTTTATTCTGAATGATGAACCTTATCTGCGCAAGTTGGGGGTTATGGGTGTCCTGAACTCCGCCGTGTTCCGCACCTCTGTCCTGACTATTGATATGCAACGGAAAAGAATTACTATCACACAACCTTACCGCCCTTCTTACATGAAGCTGAATCATCGGGAGAACTTTGAATTGATTACGGGTTTTGGCGTTGTATGTCCGATAACGATTCTGGGAAAAACGGTTTCGTTCATCCTGGATACCTGGAATGACGGATTGATTCATCTTACTGATAAGGAGTTTGGCGAATGGAGTGCTTTGTATCCGAAAGGAACGATGCAGAAAGTATCCTATGGATATAAAGAAGCCGCACAGGAAGAAGAAAGCCTGATTCTGCCGGAAACCATGTTTGTAAAAACAAAGATAGAGAATGCTTCGGCGGTTAAGAATCCGTCCCTGAAACGTTCCGTACTAGGCAATAAATTATTGGATTATGGCATTTTATCCATCGACTACATTCATCAGAAAATCTATTTTCAACCGTTCGACCTGGCTCCTATTCCCGAATCGGAAGCAAAAATCACGGAAGTGAAAGTAGAGGATGGTAAAATGAATCCGATTACCCGTCAATTCTTCTTGGAACATATTTTTGATTATCAGAAAAACAATGATTTTGTTTATAATGGGGACAAACCTGTCGTAATCGACTTTTGGGCAACCTGGTGCGGACCTTGTATGCGCCTGCTTCCCAAAATGGAAGAATTGGCTGAGAAATATAAGGGAAAAGTAGTATTCTATAAAGTAAATGCAGACAAAGAGAAAGATTTATGCAATCATTTCGGCGTGAAGGCATTGCCTACCCTATTCTTTATTCCGGTAGGTGGAAAACCGATTGTTGAAGTAGGTGCTACTCCCGAGAAATATGTGCAAATCATCGAAGAACAACTTCTTAAATAAAAACACAAAACGTAAAAAAAACTCTGAACCTCTCACTAAAAGCCGGGCATTGTCCCGGCTTTTTTATTTCCTATATTATTGGAACTTATCATTTAAACGAGTACATTTGTCGTGTCAATTCTATTTATAACTTAACACACATTATTGACCATGAAGAAAAGTATTTCTCTTCTTCTTTTGTCTTTGCTTATGATGACCCCCAGTTGCCAAAAGACAAAAGAAGTGGCGAACGAGTACAACATCGTTCCCAAGCCCAATCAAATGCTCCCGAAGGAAGGGCGTTTCGAGTTGAATAACAAAGTAAAATTGGTTGTTCCACACGATGTTCCCGAAGTGAAAAACATTGCCAATAGTTTGGCCGAACAGTTGAAGCTGACAGCAGGAATTTCTTTGAAAGAAGCTGATAGCGCAGACGGCAAACAAGCTATTTGTTTCGTTATCCAGGAAGGTATGCCCCAAGAAGGCTATAAACTGTCTGTTACCCCCAATCTCATCACAGTGACCGCCTCTCAACCGAATGGATTTTTCTATGGAGTGCAAACTCTTTTCCAACTTCTTCCTACCGCTGTCTACGGTAAACAACTGGATAAAAAAGCCAACTGGTCGGTTCCTGCCGTAGAGATAGAAGATGCTCCCCGTTTTGTTTATCGCGGACTGATGTTGGACGTTTGCCGTCATTATGTACCGATAGACTATATTTATAAGTTCATCGACCTTCTGGCCATGAACAAGATGAATACTTTCCACTGGCATCTGACAGACGACCAGGGTTGGAGAATCGAAATCAAGAAATATCCGAAGTTGACGGAAATAGGCTCCAAGCGTGAAAAGACGTTGGTAGACTATTATTTTGTGAACTATCCGCAAGTTTTTGATGGAGAGGAGCATGGTGGATATTATACGCAGGAGCAAATCAAAGAGGTAGTAGCTTATGCAGCAAGCAAATATATCAATGTTATTCCCGAAATAGAAATGCCGGGACATGCGTTGGCTGCCCTTGCTTCCTATCCTGAGTTGTCTTGTGATTCTACACAGACGTATAAAGTATCTCCTACATGGGGCGTATTCGAACAAGTATTCTGTCCAAGCGAAACGACTTTCAAGTTTTTCGAAGGGGTGATGGATGAAGTAGTTGAGTTGTTCCCCAGCGAATACATTCATATCGGTGGTGACGAATGTCCCAAGACTGCCTGGAAGAACAGTGCTTTCTGCCAGCAGTTAATCCGCCAGTTAGGTTTGAAGGACGATGTGACTCCGAGCAAAGTGGACGGAGTGAAGCATAGTAAAGAAGACAAACTGCAAAGTTACTTCGTTACCCGCATGGAGAAATACCTGAACGGCAAAGGACGTAACATCATCGGTTGGGATGAAATACTGGAAGGTGGTTTGGCACCGAATGCTACCGTAATGTCATGGCGTGGTGTAGAAGGTGGTTTGAACGCTGCCAAAGCGGGACATAATGCCATTATGACTCCGATGCCGTATGCTTATCTGGATTTCTACCAGGAAGACCCGGCCATCGCCCCGACTACCATCGGCGGATATACGACTCTGAAAAAGACATATAGCTATAACCCTGTCCCGGACGATGCTGACGAGTTGGTGAAGAAACATGTGATTGGTATGCAGGGAAATCTTTGGAGAGAGTATATGAAAACCTCCGACCGTACGGATTATCAGGCTTTCCCACGTGCTATGGCTATTGCAGAAACAGGCTGGACACTGGATGCCAACAAGGACTGGAAAGATTTTTGCAAACGTATGGTTACCGAATTTGAACGTTTGGAAGTGTTGGATACAAAGCCTTGTCTCAACTTCTTCAATGTAAACGTAAATACGCATGCAGACGAAAACGGTCCATTAATGGTATTATTGGAATCTTTCTACCCGAATGCTGAAATCCGGTACACTACGGATGGCAGCGAACCGACTTCAACTTCCACTCTGTACGAACAGCCTTTCGTACTCGAAGGGAATATTGATTTGAAAGCTGCTGCTTTCAAGGATGGAAAGATGTTGGATAAAGTCACCCACAAGCCATTGTATGGTAATTTATTAGCGGGAAAACCGTTTACTGTCAATTATAAGATGGGATGGACGGGCGATATATTCGATGAGAATGATGTGATGGGAGCTGACAAGACTACCTTCGGATTAACGAATGGTAAACGGGGTAACAATGCTTCTTATAATACGTGGAGCAGTTTCGCCATCACTGAAGGCAAAGATCTGGAATTCATTGTTAATCTGAATCAGCCGACACAAGTAAACAAAGTTGTCTTCGGTTCTTTATTCAATCCTGCTATGAGGATGCTTCCTGCCGGCGGAGTTGCCGTAGAAGTTTCAGCTGACGGAAAACATTATATACAGGTAGCACAGAAAGAACTGAAACATGATTATCCGCAAACCGGAAGAATTGCTTTCACTGATTCTATCGAATTTGAACCGGCACAGGCTACGTTCCTGAAAGTGAAAATACAGAATGGTGGCAAGTTGCGCAACGGCATTGATTTTGAAAAGAACAATGGTCCGGCAATCATTCCTGCCGAATTGTGGATGGATGAAATTGAAGCTTATTAAGCAAAGCTAATCAATAAATAAAAAAGAGACTGTCTCGATAAATATGAGGTCAGTCTCTTTTTTGTAACACTAGAAAAACAAACTTTACCTGGAGTTAAACGAGTAGCAAAACTTCTCTTAGTTTTATTTGTGTCAGATATATTTGCCGTTCTACTGTATGGATGGAAATGTTCATTCTGGATGCTATCTCTCTATGGCTTTTCCCTTTAAAACGACTGAGCTTAAATATAATCCTTCTTCGCTTCGGGAGAGTTTCCAGCTTGATACGGATATTCTGCAGTATCTCCCGCCGGCATATATCCGCCCAAAAGTTATCATTATCCGCTCGTTCATATGATGTAAACTCTTGTACAAAGCGGTCACGGTATTCCTGTTTTATCCGTTGGTGTTTGAGAATGTTCAAAGCGATATTTCTAGTCATAACCAAAAGATAGGCATCGAGTTTCCTCTCATTATTCACCCACACTTCTTGTTGTTCCCAAAGTTTGATAAAAACTTCCTGTGCTACATCTTCTGCATCACACTCTGATTTTAGTAATCCATAAGCGTATTTTCTTATTTTAGAATAGTTTTCTAAAAAAAACACTGAAAATTTTTCTTCTACCTGGTTACAGTTATCTATCATGATAATCAATATATTGGAAATGTAGGTAAAGCCATCACTTTGAAGAGCACAAAAATAGCCCCAGCATTACCTCGTATTCTTACGGATACTTGAATAAACCGGGGCTTCCTTTGTGTATTTACCAATACCTAATCCACATTATTATGCAAAAAAGTCCTTTATTTTTTATCGAAGCGAACATTATGTTCCCAACGTCTGATAAGACCTGCACCCGCAGTCATATCGCGTCCTTGTCCGGTAGCGTCTTTGAACGTGTTGCCGTCACCCTCATCCAACGGCCAAAGACCAATCAGGTTCGGATTTTTCGGGTTTACTTCGAAGAACATATTATTTTGAATTTCAGCTTCCGAACGGGCATAGTTCCACAAACGCACCTGGCTCATAGCGCATTCAGCACGGAACCATGAAGAGCCACTGCTAATCATCTGCAAACCATTGATTATCATTCCACCCTTCGGTACAGGAACTTGTTTTCCCGCTATGCGTATTCCGTTGCGATAAATAATAAGTTCACTACCGTTATATACAATGGCTACATGATACCATTCATTAATATTCCAGTCTCTTGCCGTATCCGTTCCACCGTCACCGTGCGCTTTAACCTGCAAATAATTGTAAGGAGAGTTGGCATCACCAAAACGAATATAAAGTTCATTATTGGCACGAACATTGAATATTGCCTGATTATTCCTACTGAGATAGCTCATGCGTACCCATGCTTCCAATGTATAGGTTTCTACAGCAGCGCCCCAATCCTTTTCCGGATCCGTTTCCGCCTTATCTGAACCAACGGGTTTCATCACAGGAACAGAAACATTCAACGGCTTGGATAGTACATAGATAAACCTACCCTGTGCAGCAGACTTTGTAACATTACCTTTTATCACATTACCCAATGTCAAAGGAACGGCATAAGTGATGCCATTTGTAGTAAAGTCATCTATATGCAACTGGAAAGTGGCACTAATTTCACCGGCAGGAATAGTAACCGTAGCCCCCTGTGGCAAGTGTTCCGCAGGCAGTGCTTCATACTCCGTACCATTGTTGGCATTATAGCCTGTAAGTATTTCCGGAGTAAATCCGATTTCCACTTCTACATCTTCCCCGAGCTTCTGAGCCAGGCGCACTGTAACGTTGATATCCGCACCACCATCCATAGTGATTGTTGTAGCCTTGGCGGTACCGGCGGCATCTGCAATGTACAGGCTATTTCCCTGCGCTTTGTAATCTGCATTGTCGCATCCCATAAACAGGAATGCCGACATTGCAATTATAAGACTTGACAAATAGATATATTTCATAACTTTTATGCTTATAAGATTCGTTTAACCGTTATTATTTTTCCTCGCTGTCATTGGCGGTGCCATTCAGACGATCATAGTAGATGCTATAGAGAGTAGTGATGCCCCGACGCAAGAAATAGTATTCCGGAGAACCGTCATAATCTCCCTTGCCCTGATTGTAATCGAATCCACAACGATAGAGACCACAACCGCCAATTTGCTGGTCGATGTTAACCGTCTCTCCCTTCACATTATACGTTCCTTTATAAATATAGTTAGCCATTGTAGTCAGAAAACCTCCACCGGTACTGGCATAAGACTCAAAGTTCTCGGTTACGATGGTTCTTCGAACAATTTCATCAGGAGTGATGATTCCCTGTTGAATCCAGTCATCCATATCGTCAAACACTCCTTCCATTCTCCAATCAGACATTCCGCCATAAGCCTGTAGAACAAAATAGTCTACATAGTAGGAGAGCCATTCTTTATCCATACCGGTACGAACACCAATTTCACCGTCAATCAAGAAAAGAAGACGTTTTTCCGGCATAGGACGGTCACCCCGATCCCGATTAGGATCCATAGCACCGTGTCCGAACCAATAAGAAAGTTCCTCTACAAAGACGGTTCTTTGTACTTTGTTAGCCCAAAGCTGACCGGCTCCCATTCCTCCTCCGGGTTCATAGTCCCAGTCATAACCATCATAGCCACATTCCAGACAAGCTCTATAAAGGTCTTCCGCGTAAGCCTTGATGGCAGGGCGTACCACTTCAGGATCCCGGCTGGTACCTGCCGTATGATAAATCTCTTTATCCGGAAGGTCATCACCAATGCTCTGTGAGAACAACGTTACCACAACTTTTGTACCTTTCACTTTCTGTACATATTCCATGTCGGCCCTTCTCTCCGGAGTCAGGTCAAATTTCGGGTGTCCACCCCAGTTGGAGGCAATTGTTACTGAGTCGGGCAATCCACGCAAGCTAGTTTCACCCGTAGGTGTAACACCTGTCCAACTGTCGAACCATACAAACACCTGTGGCAACCCCGGTGTCTGTTTCCACTCGCGCAAAGCGGCATAGTATTCATCCGTCTTGACAGTTCCGTTCAAGTCAACGTCATTGATAGATTCTACATCCGTACAGCTTGCAATAGACAGCGCAGCCACAAATGCAAATCCTATAGTTTTGATATTTTTCATTTTCATACTCTTGAAATAATTATAAAAGATTAGTTCTATTTAGCCCACCACAAATCTGTGTTACCATTGTCTGGTCCACCCAGCATAGAGATTGCCGCTTCTACATTAGCAGAGTTGCTGTCCTTTTCCGTAGAAGGATAAGGCAACCGGCGCACCATACGTTTGTTATCAATTGTTCCGATATAACCGGCTGAACTTAAATTATTCTTTGGCGGAACCATTTCCGGATAACCCGTACGGCGGAAGTCATTCCAGGCTTCGAAACCGATCGGATAGTTGGCAATCCACTTCTGAGTAATGATTTTCTGAAGTTTGTTGCTTCCATCTTCCCAAGATACGGAAGCTGTGGCCTCTGTAAATGTATAATTATCGCCACTATTTATCTCATCAGCGAATCCAGTCGGTTTGTCTGTACTCGACAGATAATTACCTATACTCACACCATATTGCTCCATAGAGGTCTGGATGCCTTGTTCATAATACCCCTTAGCGGCAGCTTCTCCGCCGGAAATCCAGCCTTGCAAAGCAGCTTCGGCTTTCAGAAAATAAGTTTCAGCAGCATAGAATACAGGCATCGGTGAGTTGCTTTCAAATGCAGGTTTTGAATAATTCGCACCTGATCCATAAATTTCCGGTTGACCATAATTATTCTTGAAACTATCACTGTTGTTACCCATACGTGCACCACAGTAATTCTGTTTGGACGTTGTCATGTATTTGCCGATACGAGGGTCATTATAGCCATTCATATAGGCGGAAATCGTAGCATTAAGAGTCAAGTCACCCCAACTTTGAGAAGCCAGACGGAACGGGTTATTGGTAGTCTTCAGATAAGCGTTATCGCTATTGGACTCAATCACGCCACCCAAAATAGCTTCAGCCATCACTTGTTTGGCATATTCCGTATCCACACCGGCGATGCGCACTGCCATACGTAGCTTCAACGAGTTGGCATATTTCACCCATTTACTGAAGTCTCCCTGATACATGACATCATAGTCTGCATATGTGGTTGAGGTTCCGCTTACACCGGAGAGAACTTCGATGCTCTTTGTCAAGTCGGCAATCATGTTATGATAAAGTGTTTTCACATCATCATAAGCTACGGCAAATTCACCCTGCCCCATTTGTGAGTAAGGGATAGGACCATACGTGTCGGCTACGCGAAGCATCACGCCTACACGAATAATGGAAGCCCAGGCATAAATTGCTCCGGAAGCTCCAGTCTGGTCTTTCACTTTCAGGAAGTTGGGATAGAAATCCGTAAACAGATCCTTGAAAGGAGTATCTACCCAGTTAAGCTGAGGATTGAACGAACTGAAGTTAGTACCGTTCCACTTATTGGTACATGTGAAATAACCGCCATACTGTGAACCCACCATCTGCTCGGTCATCTGGCTATTGTTTTCCTGCTGCGGATTCAGCAGATAAGTCATCACGGGAAATACCGAACCGACCTTCTCTATCTCGGTCATCTGGTCATCATAAACATCTGTGGGATGCGTGTTTAAATCATCAAAGTTTCCTGTACATGAAGCAAGTAACAGTGATGACGCGAAGGTTACTGCATTTACAGTCTTGATTATATTGATTTTTCTCATAATTCTTTCCTTTTTTAGAATTGTACTTTTAGACTGAAACCTATGTTTCTTAAGCTAGGCTGCATGAAATAATCCACACCTGTATAAAATGTGCTGGTAGACGATGCCACCTGTTCGGGGTCGAACGGAGCCTTACAGTAAATCATGGCAAGGTTGCTTCCAATTAAACCCAACGTAACGTCAGCAATATTATGCAGTTTCTTTCTGGAAATAGTGTATTCCAGACTTACTTCCTGCAAACGAATGTTGGTAGCGTCATATACATAGAAATCGCTTTCACCAGAACCTGCTGCCACAATGCCCAAATAATCCTTGGCGGTAATGGTTCGTCCGTTAATCACTACACCACCGGCATCACGTAACTTCGCACTATACTCTGATACACCAAAACGATCGAGGAACGCCTGCGTGCCGGAAACTACGTTGCCACCAAAACGTCCACTCAACAATACGTTCAGGCGGAAACCTTTGTATGTGAATGAGTTTCTCCAACCCATATTAACCTTAGGCAGCACGGAACCTATCTTACGATGTTCTGTTTCAACCATAGTGGGCAGACCTGTTTTAGCATCCTGGCTGATATAACCATTGTTATCGCGCTTGAAGTCGCGGTTGGTATAAATGTCACCCATAGAACCACCTTCTACCAAGCGTAATGTCGGAGCATTTCCGCTACCCAGACGCGCCTTTTCAACAAAGTCCATCTGAATCTGCTCGCCAGTATAAGGATTCTTCACGCCATTTGCCAATGATTTGATCTTGTTTTTATTGTATGTAAATGTCAAGTTAGAATTCCAGCCGAAATCTTTCCAATCATTGTCATAGCCCAGTGTCATTTCGATACCCTGGTTTTGTACGCTACCTGCCTGAATAGCCACGTCCTTAAAACCGGAACTTGCAGGAAGTGGCGCATAGAATGTTTGATTCTTAGTGTCCGAGTTATAGTAGGTGACGTTAAAGTTCAGCGAGTTGTCAAAGAAACGCATATTCAAACCTGCTTCGAAAGAATTGGTTTTTTCCGGCTTCAGGTCAGAGTTCGGATAGTGCGACATCACCTTATATGCATGATTCTGCGGATCGTATTCATAACGTACTTTAGTCATATACGGATCGTATGAGTTACCCACAGAAGTATAAGATACACGAGCCTTCAAGAATGTGAACCAATCAGGCAGTTTGATGACTTCACTCAGAATACTGGAAAGACCTATTGAGGGATAGAAGAAAGGTTTAGTCCCTCTGTCGGAAAACGCAAATGCAGAATCCCAATCCGAACGCCCTGTAAGACTTAAATAAAGAAAGCTTCTCCAACCGATTTCTGCATTAGCGAAAACAGACTGTGTCTGTCGTTTCGAACCATCAGCTTCTACTTTATAATTATTGGTACGTGAAAGATTCTCAATCGTAAAATGATTAGTCACAAGTTCCAAATTTCCGGTTATTACACTGGATTTCATACGGGTGTCCTTGATAGAGGCACCAACGTTGGCTACGATATTAAAGTCTCCGAACGTCTTATTAAAATTAGCCATCACATCGGCATAAGTTTGACGATAGAGACGGATATCTTCTTTATAGTGCCCTTTTGCCCCGGAGAATGTAGCCAATGTTCCGGCATAGAATTTTTCAGTAAAGATGTTTTCTGTATTGTCAATGCTGACACGTCCCTGCACATTCAGTCCCTCCATGATGTTATATTTCAGACTGGCAGCCAGTTTATAACGTCTTCTTTCCGTCTCACGGTTCATGCGGTTCATTGTCCAGTATGGGTTTTGCTGGTCGAGTCCCATTTGACCATAAGGCCAGAACTGCGTTGTTGCACCTGTCAACGGATCGAAATGTTCGTAAGTGGCGACATCGTCAAAGCTTTCACCACGGGGAAACAGATAAAGAGCTGGGAACGGAGACATGTAAGATCCCTGAGAAATCATATTCTTGTCATTCTGAATGATATAGTTGGCACTGGTGTCTAAGATAAACTTATCGTTCAGGAAGTTGGCAGTATTACGGAATGTAAAGTTGTAGCGGTCATAATCATTATTGGGCAAGATACCCGTAGCATTCGTGGCAGCCACAGAGAAATAACTTTGACTCTTGTCATTACCGGTAGAGAGGGCTACAGAGTTAGTGATATTCGTTCCTGTGTTGAAGAATCCGGAAGGATCATAGCGATAGTCCGTAGGATTACCCCAACTGTCCGACTCACCAGTCATGTTACCATACTTGTTCTGAAACTCGGGCATCATCAGAGGGTTACTGAATGTAGCGCTCAAGCTGTAGCTTAGGCTAGTCTTACCACTACGTCCTTTTTTGGTAGTAATGAGCACTACTCCATTAGCACCTTCGTAGCCATAAAGGGCAGCAGCGGAAGGACCGGTCAATAACGACATACTTTCAATATCATCCGGATTAATGTCGGCAATGGACTCCGTACTACCACGTGAGTTCATTGAATCTCCACTACTTGACGTATTGACATTGTACATCGGAATACCATCAATCACATACAGCGCATTGTTATTCTGACTGATAGACTTAGCGCCACGCATCACTACTTTTACGCCACTACCGGGACCGGATGAACTGTTATTAATCTGCACACCGGCAGCCTTACCAGCCAATGAGCTCATGAAGTTGGAACTCTTTACGGCGGTCAGTTCATCGCCTTTTACCTGCTGAACGTTATACGTCAACGCCTTTTCAGCACGCTTGATACCCAAAGCAGTTACCACAACTTCTTCCAGTACTTCGGTGTCTTCATCCAATACAATGTTTAAAGGATTAGCATTAGCTACCGTCACAGACTGACTGGCATAGCCAATATACGAGAATTCAAGAACATCACCCATGGAAACTTTTAAAGAGAATTTTCCATTCAGGTCAGTTACCGTACCATTAGTAGAACCTTTCACTACTACACTTACACCAATCAGAGCTTCTCCTTTGGTATCTTTTACAGTACCGGAAACACTGATTACATTGCCTTGTACTTGACTGACAGTATGAGAGTCGGATGCATATACACTCCCACCACTTGCAAGTAACAAAAAGCTAAAAAGCAGGCAGAAACCTTTGCGATTCAGATTTGTTTTCATTAAGTAATAAATTTAAAATTAAAAGTTATAAACAAACAATATTCTATTATATTTACATGCAATAATCCAAAACCACACAAAAACCAAGAACACCACAGCCAACAGTAGCATCAACAACACATTCGAAATTAATTAAAATTTTCGCCTTGCGCCTATTATCAAGGCTTAACGCCACAAATATACATACTATAAGCAAATATGCAATAAATTATATGTTAAAATTCAAGGAAGGAAGCAAAGATAATCATAGATAATTTATCAATACAAATTATAATATTAATATGAGACATTCAGATTAAACAAACCATAATAAGTCAAAACAAACTAATAAATAGGAGATTAGACACATCAATCTTTTCATCAAAGCTCTATTTACTTGTAAAAATAATATAGGATAAGAATAATTTGCATGGATACTAACCGCATACTTCCCAGTATGCGACCTGCGGTTAACAAAAGCACATATAAGACGATTAGCGAAGAGACTTACAATAAAATCGCCTAAATCTCCCCCCAAGTTCATGAGCCAAAGCACACTCATTAGGGAAGATTTAAGCGATTCTTGCAGGAGAAGACTCTCAGAATCTACTCTCCTTCTATTTAATAATAACCGGAAAAGTTATCCGATGATTTCTTTTTAGATAACTCCTTTTGCAGAAAGATAACGTTCAGCCTCAATAGCGGCCTTACATCCACTTCCTGCAGCAGTAATAGCCTGACGATAATGCGGATCGGCAACATCACCTGCTGCAAAGACCCCGGGCACTTTTGTACGTGGACTATCACCATCTGTGATAATATAACCCACTTCGTCCGTATCAATATAATCTTTGAATATATCAGCATTCGGTTTATGACCAATAGCAAGGAAGAAACCGTCGATAGGCAAGCTATAACGTTCTTCGTCAGATTCACCCCAACGTTTCACCAGGTTCACACCTTCTACTCCATTGTCACCATATAAACCTACAGCGTTATGTTCGAAAAGAACTTCAATCTTCTCATGCTTCATCACACGTTCCTGCATAATCTTCGACGCACGCAGGAAAGACTTACGAACAATCAGATATACTTTTGATGCCAAGCCCGCAAGATAAATCGCTTCTTCACAAGCAGTGTCACCACCACCGACAACAGCTACGATTTTTTTACGATAAAAGAATCCGTCACAAGTAGCGCAAGCGCTTACACCCATTCCGGCATATTTCTTTTCATCTTCCAACCCCAAGTACTTTGCGGTAGCTCCGGTAGCGATAATCAATGATTCCGTTTCAATTTCTTTTTCACCGTCAATCGTTATCTTATAAGGAGCCTTGCTCAGATCTGCCGCCGTTGCGATACCGAAACGTACATCCGTTCCAAAACGACTAGCCTGAGCACGCAAATCTTCCATTAACTGCGGACCGCTGATTCCTTCCGGATAACCGGGGAAGTTCTCTACATCCGTAGTCGTTGTCAACTGACCACCGGGTTGTAATCCTTCATAAAGCACCGGACATAAGTTGGCACGTCCTGCATAAATCGCTGCCGTGTATCCGGCAGGTCCTGAGCCTATAATCAGGCACTTAACTTTTTCTATTTCTGCCATTTTATTATACCTTTATTGTTTTGTTATTCAATAACATTTTATCTCAAATCTATAATCTCCGCACTTGGATACTGCTTTCTGTCAAAGGTAAAAACACTATCCGCATAATTCTGACGGGGCTGATAACTCGTAACGGTGATTTCATTACGTGTCTGCTGGCCGCGTTGTTGGAGCAGAATATACAGAGGTTCATAAGTATCTTTCGTCACAAAAAGAGTGACGCGTTCCAATTCCTGCTTCTTATCCTTAGCCGTCAGAATGACTTCCCAAACCGCTTTTCCCCGAAACGTTTTCGTTGTTCCCAGTTTGTAAGAGAATCCTTTCTGATACATATAAAGGAACGTATAGGGATTAATCTGCTGCAATTCCTCTTGAGTCGGATTGCTGACATTCACTTCATCATTCTTTACCACATAGCTCCACTGAGTTTTTCCATCAAACCAGGTCACCATATCGGTAGTTTTCAAAACGAACTTTTCCCCTTTCAGTTGGATAGTTCCATTCTCTGACCCTTCCGTCAAACCATTCGTCACAGCCTTTACAGTAAAATCGGCTTTCACACCGCCTGCTTTCCGAAATGCCTCGGCCGTCCTGTCAAGAACAGCTTTAGCCTGCGACTGCTGTTGTTGAGCAATCACAGGCAATGACAGTAAAGCTATTAAAACACTAAAAATGTACTTTCTCATTTGATTAATAAACGTACGGTTATTGCAAATTGTTCAAACGCATTTCAAGGTCATTGTCGTCGATACACAAAACATCACGCGCCTTGCTTCCTTGAGTAGGACCTACGATACCGGCCTTTTCCAATTGATCCATAATACGACCGGCACGGTTGTATCCGATTGCAAATTTACGTTGAATCAATGAAGTAGAACCTTGTTGATGAATAACCACCAACCGCGCAGCGTCTTCAAACAGCGGGTCAAGACGTCCCATATCAATATCCCCTACTTCACTGCTGCTATCTTCACTCACATACTCGGGCAAGAAGAACGGGGTAGGATAACTCTGTTGACGGGCAATAAATTTCGTAATTTCCTCCACTTCCGGTGTGTCGATAAAGGCACACTGCACACGTACCGGATCGGCTCCCTGCAAGAAGAGCATATCTCCCTTACCAATCAATCGGTTTGCACCCGGACGGTCAAGGATGGTACGGGAGTCCATCATTGCAGATACACGGAAGGCGATACGAGCCGGGAAGTTGGCTTTAATCGTACCCGTGATGATATTCGTAGTCGGACGCTGTGTAGCGATAATCATATGGATGCCGACCGCACGCGCCAACTGGGCAATACGGGCAATCGGGAGTTCCACTTCTTTGCCGGCCGTCATAATCAAATCACCGAACTCGTCGATAACGACTACGATATACGGCATAAACTTATGTCCTTTTTCGGGATTCAAACGGCGGTTGACAAATTTCTCATTATATTCCTTGACATTACGCACGTGTGCCATCTTCAAGAGGTCATAACGGGTATCCATCTCCACACAAACCGAATTCAGGGTTTGCACCACTTTGGTTACGTCTGTAATAATCGGTTCGCCACCGTCGGGAAGTTTGGCAAGGAAATGATTTTCAATTACCGAATAGATACTGAATTCTACTTTCTTCGGGTCAACCAGGACAAACTTCAGTTCAGCCGGATGTTTCTTATATAATAAGGAGGTAATAATCGCATTCAACCCAACAGACTTACCCTGACCGGTTGCACCTGCCACCAACACGTGCGGCATTTTACAAAGGTCGAACATAAAGACTTCGTTTGTAATCGTCTTACCCAATACAATAGGCAAATCATATTTGGATTCCTGGAATTTCTTACTTCCGATAACACTTTGACCGGAAACGATTTTCGGATTTTTGTTCGGCACCTCAATACCAATGGTTCCTTTACCTGGTATAGGAGCAATAATACGAATACCGTCAGCAGAAAGGCTTAATGCGATATCATCTTCCAATCCGCGAATCTTGGAGATACGCACACCCTGTTCCGGTGTAATCTCATACAGAGTTACCGTAGGACCAACGGTCGCTTTAATCGTGCTGATTTCAATTCCGAAGCTACGCAATGTATTGATGATACGGTCTTTATTCGCATTCTGCTCATCCATATCAATCGTCGGGTCGTCATTTTCGAAATGTTTCATCAGGTCGATAGTAGGGAACCGGTAGTTTTCCAAATCCTTGGTCGGATTGTAAGGCTCCATTTCCGGTCCCTGATATTCTTCTTCCGTAGCTGCCGGCTCCACTTGAAAGCCGGGCTCTTCTTCCTCGGCAGCTTCTTTCGGTACTGACGGAACTGAATTGGAAGCAGTCGGCTCAAACACCATAGTTACTCCTTCACTTTCATCAGATGGAGAAGAAGGCCCTTCCGCTTCCGGTTGGTTCACCGGATAATCTTCTTCTTCGGGTTCTTCAGCTTGTATATCCATCACAGGCGCCGGCGGCGTCTGCTTATAAGTCCGTTTCAGATTAAATTCGACTTCCTGCGGTTGAGAAGTTGTAAATTCCGGATCGTCATTTCCGACCGGAGATGTTTCCTCTTCTTCTTTCTTCTTACGTTTCAGGAAACTTAAGGCGAAGAGTTTGCGCAACCAGATAACCGTGCGTGCACTGATATATATAAAGAAGCAGATGGCTGTTATCAACAGAATCATCCATACTCCGGGCACACCTACCTGCGAAATCAACCATCGGCTGACATTGTATCCATGCATACCGCCCAAATAGATGAAAGAATCCTGATAATGATCCATAAAAGCAAATCCGAAGAATACGGAAAACCAAACCAACAATAAGGTACATCCGATAAACCATTTCCACAGGCGGACGATACGCACACGCATCAGCTTCAATCCCGCCACCGCCAAAAAGACGAGGATAAAGAAAGAAGAGATACCGAAACAGTCATTAATCAGATAACTGGCCAACTGTGCTCCACGTGAGCCTGCATAGTTCTTCACATGATTATCGACGACCGACAGATCAGCCGGATTTCCACTGTCGATAATACTTTGGTCGGCTGCCCCCGTGAAAAAGAACGAGGAAAAAGCCAGCAATAAATAAACGGAAAAGATGACCAACATCAGTCCGATGACAAAATGAACGGTTTCGTTCTTAAATATTGCAACAAATTTACTTGGGGAAGAGGGAGTGCGTTCTGTCTCCTTATCTAATTTCTTCTTTGCCATGAGTCTTTTATTCTTTTTATAAAACTGGAATCACAATCTAAGCTGCAAAAATAATAAAAAAATAACGAGCGCTACGCTCATTCAATCCTTTTTCTTACCTTTGCGTTTCAAATCAATGCTGATTATGGAAAAAGAAAGCCAAACGATATTTGATAAGAATGTAATTGAGTTCGTAACGGTAGCCGCCGAATTTTGCGCGTTCCTCGAACGTGCCGAACGCATGAAGCGTAACGACTTCGTTGATACATCCCTGAAAATACTTCCCCTACTCTATCTCAAAGCATCTATGCTCCCGAAATGTGAGACTATCGGGGATGAAGTACTCGAAACGTATGTAACAGAGGAAATCTACGAGATTCTGCGCATCAACCTTGCGGAAATGATGGGCGACAAAGATGATTACCTGGACGTATTCGTACAAGATATGGTTTATAGCGACCAGCCTATCAAAAAGTCCATTTCGGAAGACTTGGCGGATATTTATCAGGATATCAAGGATTTTATCTTCGTTTTCCAACTGGGATTGAACGAAACGATGAACGATTCATTGGCTCTTTGCCAGGAGAACTTCGGAATGTTATGGGGACAGAAGCTGGTAAACACACTGCGCGCACTCCACGACGTGAAGTACAACCAGCAGGAGGAAGAAGAAGAGGAAGGGGACAATGAAGAAGGATTTTACGAACCAAGCGATGACGACAATTGTTGTGAAGAAGACAACTGCCATTGCCACGATGACGATTGCCACTGTCACGAAGACGGTTGCCATTGTCACCACGATGAATAAATAAAAATGATTGTAAGAAGAACCATAGATAAAGATGAATTAAAGGAACTCCCGAAAACTGTTTTTCCGGGACGAATCCATGTTATCCAATCGGAAGCGGAAACGGAAAAAGCAGTTGCTTATCTGCAATCCAGACCTGTGATAGGTATTGATAGCGAAACGCGCCCTTCCTTCACCAAAGGACAATCGCATAAAGTTGCACTCCTTCAGGTTTCGTCCGAGGAATGTTGTTTTTTGTTTCGTCTCAACATGACCGGATTAACACAGCCACTAGTCGACTTATTGGAAAATCCGGGTGTGATTAAAGTTGGTCTTTCACTAAAAGACGACTTTATGATGTTGCACAAGCGTGCGCCTTTCAACCAGCAGAGTTGCATTGAGTTGCAAGATTATGTACGTCAGTTCGGCATTCAGGACAAAAGCCTGCAAAAGATTTACGCAATCCTGTTCAAGGAAAAGATTTCCAAATCACAACGCCTGTCCAATTGGGAAGCCGATGTGTTAAGCGACGGACAAAAGCAATATGCTGCTACCGACGCCTGGGCTTGCCTTAACATCTACAACCTATTGCAGGAACTGAAGCAAACGGGCAATTACGAAATAGCTCCCGAAGAAAAGGAAGAATGCCCTCAACAGACTTTCGCCAAATGATTAATCACTTATCACTAAAAAAATAATCACTAAAAACATGCATAAAGTATACCTCAAACCCGGCAAAGAAGAGTCTCTCAAAAGATTTCACCCCTGGATTTTCTCCGGTGCAATCTCCCGTTTCGACGGAGAACCCGAAGAAGGTGAAGTAGTAGAAGTATACACCTCAAAAAAAGAATTTATCGCCGAAGGGCATTTCCAAATCGGAAGTATTGCCGTACGTGTACTTTCTTTCCGTCAGGAACCTATCGACCACGATTTTTGGAAACGTAAACTGGAAATAGCGTATGACATGCGTTGCAGCATCGGCATCGCTACGAATCCGACCAACAACACGTATCGTCTTGTACATGGCGAAGGGGATAATCTCCCCGGATTGGTAATTGATGTTTATGCCAAGACCGCTGTCATGCAGGCACATTCGGCAGGAATGCACGTAGACCGTATGGCAATCGCCGAAGCCTTATCCGAAGTGATGGGTGATAAGATTGAAAATATCTATTATAAATCAGAAACAACACTTCCCTTTAAAGCTGACCTTTTCCCCGAAAACGGTTTTCTGAAAGGTGGAAGCAGTGATAATATCGCACAAGAGTATGGTCTGAAGTTTCATGTGGACTGGCTGAAGGGTCAGAAAACGGGATTCTTTGTAGACCAGCGCGAAAACCGCTCTTTACTGGAACGTTATTCGAAAGACAGTTCGGTATTGAATATGTTCTGCTACACCGGCGGGTTCTCATTCTATGCCATGCGCGGTGGTGCAAAGCTCGTTCACTCTGTTGACAGTTCTGCCAAGGCTATTGATTTAACGAATAAGAATGTGGAGCTGAACTTCCCAGGCGATCCTCGCCACGAAGCTTTTGCCGAAGACGCCTTCAAGTATCTTGACCGCATGGGCGACCAGTATGACTTAATCATCCTCGACCCGCCTGCCTTCGCAAAACATAAAGATGCGTTGCGAAATGCATTGCAAGGATATAGGAAATTGAATGCCAAAGCATTCGAGAAAATCAAGCCGGGCGGCATCCTGTTCACTTTCTCTTGCTCACAAGTAGTAAGCAAGGATAATTTCCGCACTGCTGTATTTACCGCAGCCGCCATGTCAGGACGCAGCGTACGCATCCTACACCAATTAACTCAACCCGCCGACCACCCGGTAAACATCTACCATCCCGAAGGTGAATACCTAAAAGGTCTTGTTCTTTACGTAGAATAGCCTCAGCAACCAGTGACCAGCGACCAGCGAGGCGCTGGAGCCGGGTTTCCATTCGGATAAAAGAGCATTTTGCCGTGGTTAGACAGGGATGCATTAACAGAAAACCGGAAGCATCAAAGTTAATTAGAGTTAACAAACAAAAGATTTATAGCAAAACATTATGTTGTATAACATAAAACCTCTTATCTTTGCACTGTGTTTTTCATGGTATTAGATTTAAGGTTAACAAAGATTGGCTGTCTGGGATAGATAGCCTTCTTTTTTTATACCCCCACCTCTCACTTTTTCGACTGCAAATCTCTCCGTTTCTTCGCATTTATCCCTTTTTTATCCCCTTTTTATCGAATTACTTGTCCACCTATTCAATGAAAATATTATATTTGCATCTATTATCAATAAAAGAGAAACACAAATTAAAAAAGTCATGAGTATAAAAGTTCGTTTGATTATTATGAACTTCCTGCAATTCTTTGTATGGGGGTCATGGTTAATATCTCTAGGTGGTTATATGGGTAGAGAACTCCACTTCGAAGGTGGGCAGATCGGAGCCATTTTTGCCACTATGGGTATCGCTTCATTGGTGATGCCCGGTATTATCGGTATTATTGCCGATAAATGGTTTAATGCGGAACGTTTATACGGACTTTGCCATATTGCGGGAGCAGCTTGTCTCTTTTATGCTTCTACAGCAACCACTTACGATCAAATGTACTGGGCTATGCTGCTCAACCTGTTGGTATATATGCCAACTTTATCACTAGCCAACACTGTATCATACAATTCCCTGGAACAATATAAGTGCGACCTTATCAAAGATTTCCCGCCTATCCGTGTATGGGGAACAATCGGTTTCATCTGTGCCATGTGGGCGGTAGATCTTACCGGATTCAAAAATTCGAGTGCGCAGCTTTATGTAGGTGCCGCATCTGCATTACTACTCGGATTCTATTCTTTCACCCTCCCGGCTTGCCGGCCTACTAAGTCGGAAAACAAATCCTTGCTTTCCGCTTTCGGATTGGATGCATTGGTGCTGTTCAAGAGAAAGAAAATGGCTATTTTCTTCCTTTTCTCTATGCTTTTGGGGGCAGCGTTACAGATTACTAATACGTACGGCGATCTCTTTTTGGGTAGCTTTGCCAGTATTCCGGAATTTGCAGAATCCTTTGGGGTGAAACATTCCGTAATCCTGTTATCCATTTCACAAATGTCCGAAACACTGTTCATTCTCGCCATACCTTTCTTTTTGAGACATTTCGGTATCAAGCAAGTAATGTTAATCAGTATGTTCGCATGGGTATTCCGCTTTGCTTTGTTCGGCTTCGGAGACCCGGGCAGCGGACTGTGGATGCTTATCCTTTCCATGATCGTTTACGGCATGGCCTTTGATTTCTTCAACATTTCCGGTTCGTTGTTTGTTGAACAGGAAACCAGTTCGTCCACTCGCGCCAGTGCGCAGGGGTTATTCTTCATGATGACCAACGGATTGGGAGCAATCATCGGCGGATATGCCAGCGGTGCTGTAGTAGATGCATACTCCGTATATGCCGACGGTAAACTGATAAGTCGTGAATGGACAGACATATGGCTGATATTCGCAGCGTATGCACTCGTCATAGGTATTCTGTTTGCCTTGGTATTTAAGTACAAGCACCAGCGAGAGGGTCAAACAAATTAAGTAAGAAAAACAATGGACAAAAAGGTAGAATTACAAGTTATAAATATCACAAACAGCCAGGCGCAAGTAGGCGCATTTGCTATGCTATTAGGCGAAGTGGACGGTGAACGGCAATTGCCGATCATCATCGGACCGGCGGAAGCCCAAGCAACCGCTTTGTATCTGAAAGGAATCAAGACACCCCGCCCATTGACACACGATCTGTTCACCACAAGTCTCACTGTATTGGGAGCGAGCCTGATACGTGTGTTAATCTACAAAGCTAAAGATGGTATTTTTTACTCCTATATTTACCTTAAAAAAGAAGAGGAAATCATACGTATCGACGCACGCACCTCGGATGCAGTAGCCCTGGCAGTGCGTGCAGACTGCCCAATTCTAATTTATGAATCTATCCTTGAACAGGAATGCCTGAGGATGTCTGCCGAAGAAAGAAATCGCTCCGAAGAAACAGATGATGACGAAGCATCCGAAGAAGAACACAGTTCTTCCGCTCCTACTTCCATCTCTCTCGAAGAGGCATTGCAGCAGGCTATCAAAGATGAGAACTACGAACTGGCCGCACAGATACGGGATCAAATCAATTCAAGAAATAAAAATCAGTAACTATTATTATGCACGTATTTTATACTCCCGATATACAAAAGAGCAAGGAACTTCCCGAAGAGGAGGCGCAGCATTGCACCCGTGTCCTACGGTTAAGTATCGGAGATGAAATCACCCTCACCGACGGCAAGGGAAATTTCTATAAAGCAGAAATTACGGCTGCAACCAACAAACGTTGCCAGGTGTCCATCAAGGAAACGATATTTCAGGAACCGCTTTGGCCCTGTCATCTCCATATCGCCATGGCACCGACCAAGAATATGGATCGTAACGAATGGTTTGCAGAGAAAGCCACCGAAATAGGGTTTGACGAATTAACTTTCCTCAACTGCCGTTTCTCGGAACGCAAAGTCATCAAGACCGAACGAATCGAGAAAATTCTCATTTCGGCAATCAAGCAATCACTCAAAGTCCGGTTGCCCAAGCTGAATGAAATGACAGATTTCGATAAGTTTATCACCCGGGATTTCAAGGGACAAAAGTTCATCGCCCATTGTTATGAAGGCGAGAAACCGATGTTGAAGAATATCCTGAAACCCGGAGAAGACGCACTCGTACTGATAGGCCCCGAAGGAGACTTCAGTGAAGAGGAAGTGAAGAAAGCCATCGGGCAGGGATTTGTTCCCATCAGCCTGGGCAAGTCACGGCTTCGTACAGAAACAGCGGCATTGGTAGCCTGCCACACGCTGAATCTGCAAAACCAATAACTGTAGAAACCGTCAGAATCAATGATTATACAACTTTTAAATAACATAAGTATGGCAAAGAAAATGATTTCACGACTCTCGGTACTGGCAGTACTGATTGTTTTCCTGGCTGCATGTTCCAAGACATCAGAGTACACTAACGTGATACCGGCTGATGCCTCGGTAGTCGCTTCTATCAACCTCAAGTCTCTTGCCGCCAAAGCAGGACTGGATGATAAAGAGAATGAAGCTGCCAAACAAAAAGTATTGGAAGCGCTGAAAAGCGGAATGAATGCTGCTACTTTCCAACAATTGGAAAAAGTGATGAAGAATCCCGGTGAATCGGGTATTGATGTAGAATCCCCGTTCTATGCATTCTCTTCATCTTCTTTCCCATATCCTGCCGTCGTAGGTAAAGTGAGCAACGAGGATAACCTGCATGCTTCACTGGATGTGATGGCTAAAGAACAAATCTGCCAGCCGGTCAGCGAAGCCGATGGTTACAGCTTCACAACAATGAACGGTAGTCTGCTTGCTTTCAACAGCTCTACTGTAATAATTGTCACTGTAAACGGCACTTCACAAACAGATAAAGCCAAAGAAGGCATCACTGCCCTGATGAAACAGACAGCAGACAATAGTATCGTGAAATCCGGCGCTTTCCAAAAAATGGAAAAACAGAAAAGTGACATTAACTTCTTTGCTTCTCTGACAGCTATCCCTGCAACCTACCGCAGTCAGATGAGCATGGGCTTACCTACTGAAGTGAAACCGGAAGATATTACTATCGTAGGCGGATTGAATTTTGAAAAAGGAAAGATTGCCCTCAAGAGTGAAAACTATACAGAAAA
This sequence comes from Bacteroides sp. GM023, assembly GCF_014750685.1. Classification (GTDB taxonomy): domain Bacteria; phylum Bacteroidota; class Bacteroidia; order Bacteroidales; family Bacteroidaceae; genus Bacteroides. Next base: position 201,443 of record NZ_JAAXGE010000009.1, on the reverse strand, counting down.
CGAAGCTGTAAAAGCACTGTTAAAAAAGCAAATGGAGTCATTTGGAAAAGCCAATGGCACTTTTGTCAAATACTTCCCTGCTTCTACACTGATGTTCTTCAATGTAGGCGTAAAAGGAGAAGGACTTTATAGCCTGTTAAGCGAAAACAAGGAATTCCGTAACACGATATCTATCGCTAAAGCAGATGAAGTGAAAGAACTGTTCAGTTCGTTCAACGGCGATATTTCTGCCGGGCTGATTAACGTAACCATGAACAGCGCTCCGACATTTATGCTATACGCAGATGTAAAGAACGGAAATGCACTCGAAGCTATCTATAAGAACAAGCAATCTCTGGGCTTGAAAAGAGGAGAAGACATTCTGGTACTTGGCAAAGACGAGTATGTCTACAAAACAAGAGGTATGAATGTATTCTTCGGAATCAAAGACAAACAAATGTATGCAACCAACGATGAATTACTCTACAAAAACGTAGGTAAGGCAGCAGACAAGTCTATCAAGGAAGCTCCTTACGCATCGGATATGAAGGGGAAAACTGTTTTCCTTGCTATCAACGCCGAAGCAATAATTGAACTTCCGGTTGTTAAAATGTTGGCAGGTTTCGGTGGTAAAGAAGTGAAGACCTATCTGGAATTGGCAAACAAAGTATCTTATATGTCTATGAGTTCGGAAGGGGAAGTCAGCGAAATCGACCTCTGCCTGAAAGACAAAGACGTGAATGCCCTCAAACAAATTGTAGACTTTGCCAAGCAATTTGCCGGCATGTAATAATCTGTAAACAAACGGTATGAATAGTATTCACCTACAGCAAACACTTCCCCAAGTGTTTGCTGACCGTAATTCGGTGACTTCAGATGTATGGCATCAGGATCTTTTCTTCCGGAAAGGAGAAATGTACTTGATTGAAGCCGCTTCCGGTACCGGAAAATCTTCGTTGTGCAGCTATATCTATGGCTATCGCAACGACTATCAGGGGATTATCAATTTCGATGAAACCAATATCAAAGCATATTCCGTGAAGCAATGGGTCGACCTGCGTAAGCATTCATTGAGTATGCTTTTTCAAGATTTACGCATCTTCACCGAACTTACCGCTCTTGAGAATGTGCAACTAAAGAATAACCTTACCGGCTGCAAGAAGAAAAAGGAAATCCTAGCATTCTTCGAGCAACTGGGTATCGCAGATAAGATAAACGTCAAAGCCGGTAAACTATCTTTCGGACAGCAACAGCGTGTCGCCTTTATCCGCTCACTCTGCCAACCGTTCGATTTTCTTTTTTTGGATGAGCCTATCAGTCATTTGGATGATGACAATAGTCGTATCATGGGTGAGCTCATCATTGCCGAAGTCGAAAAGCAAGAATCCGGAGTAATCGCAACTTCTATCGGTAAACATATAGAGCTGCCTTATCATCATATCCTACAGCTGTGACGAATTTAATATAAGCATTAGTACCTAGAATTGTAACTTGTAAAATCGTAAATAAAATGTCTGCTCTTGTCTGGAAACTTCTCCGCCAACATATCAGTATCGGTCAACTGGCCGGTTTCTTTTTAGCCAATCTGTTCGGAATGATGATTGTATTGCTCAGTGTGCAGTTTTATAAAGATGTCATTCCTGTATTTACCGAAGGAGATAGCTTTATGAAACAGGATTTCATCATAGCTACAAAGAAAATCAGTACTCTCGGCTCTTTTGCAGGAAAGAACAATACGTTCACTTCCGAAGACATCGCAGACTTGAAAAAACAGCCATTCACCCAAACAATAGGAGCTTTCACACCGTCTCAATTCAAAGTCTCTGCAGGACTGGGAATGCGGGAAGCAGGTATTCATCTTTCCACTGATATGTTTTTCGAATCCGTTCCCGACGAATTTGTCGATATCAAACTCGACAAATGGCATTTCGACGAAGAAACCCATACCATCCCCATTATCATCCCGCGCAACTATCTGAATCTTTATAATTTCGGTTTTGCCCAAAGCCGCAGCCTGCCCAAACTATCGGAAGGATTGATGGGGCTTATCCAAATGGATATTATAATGCGTGGCAACGGACGGGTAGAACAGTACAAAGGAAACATTGTCGGTTTCTCCAATCGTCTGAATACGATTCTCGTTCCTCAATCTTTCATGAAATGGGCCAATGAAAACTTTGCCCCGAACGCGGAAGCGCAGCCTGCCCGGTTGATTATTGAAGTCAGTAATCCGGCAGATTCTTCCATCGCCAGTTATTTTCAAAAGAAAGGATACGAAACGGAAGACGGAAAACTGGATGCCGGAAAAACAACTTATTTTCTCCGTCTTATTGTAGGCATCGTACTGGGAGTAGGTTTATTTATCAGTATCCTTTCATTCTATATCCTGATGCTTAGTATTTTCTTACTGCTACAAAAAAATACGACCAAGCTGGAAAGCCTGTTGCTAATCGGATACAGCCCCAACAGAGTGGCATTGCCTTACCAGCTACTCACAGTTGGACTAAATGTTATCGTACTCGTCCTGTCCATCGGATTAGTTTGCTGGCTACGCGGTTATTACATAGACAGCATCCGGTTACTTTTCCCGCAACTGGAAACAGGAACGTTATGGGTGGCTGTCAGCATGGGAATCCTGCTGTTTATCGTCGTATCGGTTGTCAATATATTGGCAGTCAAGAGAAAGGTTCTTTCCATATGGATGCATAAATCATAAATGTAAAATACTCGCTAAAGCTTGTAATATCATACACATTCAGTATTGTTTCGACAAATCTTTTTTGCGATTTCGAAATAAGTGGTATTTTTACGCAGTTTTCACAAAGACATATAGCATATGAAAAGCAAAACTACGTTTTTTATGGATAAAAGTTCAATGGCTTTCCTTATCGGAATGTTATTGTGCTTCTCCTCGTTATCCGCATCCGCGCAAAATATGCAGGATACGATTATTGCTCACTTCAAGATATTGGAGCAAATTCCTCAGGAAAAGTTATACTTGCATCTCGACAAGCCCTTCTACGGAGCCGGAGAGAAAATATGGTTCAAAGGATATTTGGTAAATGCAGCTACGCATCAGGATAATACGCAAAGCAACTTTATCATTACTGAACTAATCAATCGTTCCGACTCTCTCGTGGAACGGAGAAAAATCCGCCGGGATTCTCTAGGCTTTCAAAATGCTTTCACGCTTCCTCCTACTCTTCCTGCCGGGGATTATTATCTACGGGCATACAGCAACTGGATGCTCAACCAAGAACCGGAATTCTTTTATTCACATAATCTGAAAATTGGTAATTCAATCGACAATACCATCGTTTCAACTATTGAATACCAACAGGAAGATGAGACACATTATACCGCTAAAGTTAAATTTACGAGCAATACCCAGGAAGCCTTTAAAAATACGACCGTCCGTTATCGCTACATCGAGAATGGAAAAGTAAAAGATAAGGGTAAAAGAAAGACAGACGAAAACGGGCTGATTTCTATCTCCCTACCGGATCTAAAGCCTGCCGCAACCCGTCAGTTCGAAGTCGAATTTGACGACCCGCAATATATTTATAAAAAGACTTTCTACCTGCCTTCATTCAACAAAGACTTCGACATCAAATTCTTCCCGGAAGGTGGCGCTTTACTGGCTGTCACTCATCAGAATATAGCTTTTAAAGTTCAGGGCACAGACGGTTTTTCGAAAGAAATAGAAGGCTTCCTGTACGACGCCAAAGGAGATACATTAACCGCCCTCCGTTCGGAACATGATGGCATGGGAGTTTTTACGTTAAATCCAATCAATGGAAATTCCTATTATGTGATCGTCAAGACTGATGACGGCATCAGCAAGCGATTCGACCTGCCTGCTGTAGAATCCAAAGGCATCGGACTTTCCATGACGCACTACAAAAAAGAGATACGCTATGAAATTCAGAAGACAGAAGCTACCGAATGGCCTCAAAAGCTATTTTTGATAGCACACACCCGTGGCAGACTGGCTATTCTTCAACCCATCAGCGCTGACAGGACTTTCGGCAGAATGAATGATAGCCTGTTCAATGCAGGCATTACCCATTTTATGCTAATCGACCAACAAGGTAATGCACTCAGTGAACGGCTAGTCTTTGTGCCCGACCGGAATCCTCATCAATGGCAAATCCTTCCCGACAGACCTGCATACGGAAAAAGAGAAAAAGTATCTCTTCAAATTTCCGCAAAAGATACTAACGGCACCCCCATAGAAGGTAGTTTCTCTATCAGTATCACCGACAGAAGAAGCATCCAGCCTGATTCTCTTGCAGATAATATCGTATCAAATCTTCTGCTGACTTCCGATTTGAAAGGCTATGTAGAAAACCCCGGATTTTATTTTCTTCGTCAGGACCTTAGAACCTTACGCACACTGGACTTCTTGATGATGACTCACGGATGGCGCAGACATCACATCAAGAACGTACTGACTGTCCCTTCATTAAACCTCACCAATTACATGGAAAATGGGCAAACCATCAGCGGACGAATCAAAGGTTTCTTCGGAAGCAATGTGAAAAAAGGACCGATTTGTGTGTTAGCTCCCAAACAGAACATCATCGCCACCACTACTACGGACGAGAAAGGAGAATTCATCGTGAATACATCTTTCAGAGACAGTACAACTTTCCTAGTTCAGGCACGTACCAAAAGAGGATTTGCCGGAGTAGATATAGAAATCGACACTCCCAAATATCCTGTGGCCTCCCACAAATCCCCTTTCCGTGACGGAGCAGCAACCTTTATGGAAGACTATTTACTCAACACCCGCGACCAGTATTATATGGAAGGCGGAATGAGAGTGTACAATCTGAAAGAAGTGCTTATCACAGGAAGCCGTGCCAAGCCCCGTTCTGAAAGTATTTATACCGGTGGAATCAACACCTACACTATCGAGGGAGATAAGCTCGAAAACTACGGAGCGCATACAGCTTTTGATGCAGTCAGCAGACTTCCGGGAGTCAGTGTGACCAATGGAAACGAAATACATATCCGGAACAATCCCGAACAACCTGTCATTGTTATTGACGATGTTGTCTACGAAGACGACAACGAGATATTGTCTATGATACAAACCAGCGATATGTCAAGTCTGAGTCTTCTTCGTGGAGCAGATGCGGCAATATTAGGTTCCCGCGGTTCGGCCGGCGCCATCGTTATCACCTTAAAAACCGGGAAAGACCTTCCTGCAAGACCTGCACAAGGTATCATTACATATACTCCTTTGGGCTATAGTGATTCTGTTGAATTCTATCAGCCTACGTATGATACTCCCGAAAAGAAGGATGCACAACGTTCGGACTTGCGAAGTACTATCTATTGGAATCCGTCACTGCAACTGAATACAGAAGGAAAAGCAACCATCGAATATTATACTCCGGACAGTACTGCACCGGAAGATATAATCATAGAGGGGGTGGATAAGAACGGAAAAGTATGCCGGATAGTACAGACGATTAATTAATAGCTGTTTAAAACATAACATAGTTCTGCAAATTTCCAGCCCCCTAATCTTGATAAAAAAGCAATTGAATGTCAAGCGGGTAAAAAATATTTCGTAATTTTGCAGATATAAAAGAATGAAGCTATGCCGGACTATGATTTAATCGCCATACTCGGGCCCACAGCCTCGGGTAAAACTCCCTTTGCCGCTGCCTTGGCCTATGAACTCAACACGGAAATTATCAGTGCCGATTCCCGTCAGATATATAGGGGAATGGACCTCGGTACAGGAAAAGACCTGGCTGATTATACGGTAAACGGGCGCACAATCCCTTATCATCTGATTGATATTGCCGAGCCCGGATATAAATACAATGTATTTGAATATCAGCGCGATTTCCTGATTTCTTACGAATCAATCAAACAAAAAGGCTGTCTCCCCGTTTTATGTGGAGGGACAGGTATGTATCTCGAATCCGTTCTGAAAGGATACAAGCTCATGCCTGTACCTGAGAATCCGGAATTACGAGATCGTTTGGCGAATCATTCGCTCGAAGAATTGACGGAAATATTGGGTCAATATAAAGCCTTGCACAACTCTACCGACGTAGATACTGTGAAACGTGCCATCCGTGCGATAGAGATTGAGGAATATTATGCTGCCAATCCGGTGCCCAAACGGGAGTTTCCGGAGTTGAACAGCCTTATTATCGGTGTCGATATTGACCGGGAGTTGCGGCGTGAGAAGATTACCCGGAGACTGAAGCAACGCTTGGATGAAGGCATGGTGGACGAAGTACGGCGATTGATTGAACAAGGCATCGCGCCGGATGATTTGATATACTACGGGCTGGAATACAAATATCTGACTCTTTATGTCATAGGTAAAATGACTTATGAAGAGATGTTCAGCGGTTTGGAAATAGCCATCCATCAGTTTGCCAAACGGCAAATGACCTGGTTTCGCGGTATGGAAAGAAGAGGATTTACCATCCATTGGGTGAGTGCCGAACTGCCGATGGAAGAAAAGATAGCCTTTGTAAAAGAAAAACTGGAAGGGAATTAGTATCTTTGTCAGTAATTTATAGTGAGATTTTTAATACAGTAGGATAGAAATACGGATATGAGTGTAGAACCGAAGAAATGGGGTGTGATTTATAACCCGAAAGCCGGTACCCGAAAGGTAAAGAAGCGCTGGAAAGAAATCAAGGAGTACATGGACAGCAAAGGTGTTGACTATGACTATGTGCAATCCGAAGGTTTCGGCTCAGTAGAACGTCTCGCCAAGATTTTAGCAAACAATGGCTATCGCACGATTGTCGTTGTGGGCGGTGATGGGGCTTTGAACGATGCCATCAACGGTATTATGCTATCCGATGCCGAAGACAAAAATGATATCGCTCTCGGTTTTATCCCGAACGGCATTGGAAACGACTTCGCCAGATACTGGGGACTCAGCACTGAATATAAACCTGCGGTAGACTGCATCATCAATCACCGGTTGAAGAAAATAGACGTAGGATACTGTAATTTCTATGATGGAAAAGAGCATCAGCGTCGTTACTTCCTCAATGCCGTCAATATCGGACTGGGTGCGCGAATCGTGAAAATCACCGACCAGACGAAACGTTTTTGGGGAGTGAAATTCCTGTCGTATGTCGCTGCCCTGTTCTCACTTATATTTGAACGGAAACTATACAGGATGCACCTACGCATCAATGACGAACATATCCGCGGACGTATCATGACGGTATGTGTGGGCAGTGCCTGGGGCTGGGGACAGACTCCGAGTGCCGTTCCCTACAATGGATGGCTGGACGTTTCCGTAATCTACCGTCCTGAATTTCTTCAAATCATCTCCGGTCTGTGGATGCTGATTCAGGGAAGAATCCTGAATCACAAAGTAGTGAAAAGCTACCGGACGAAGAAAGTGAAAGTACTCCGGGCACAAAATGCTTCTGTGGATTTGGACGGACGCTTATTGCCGAAGCATTTCCCCCTGGAAGTGGGCGTGCTACCGGAAAAGACTACGCTTATTATTCCCAACTGATAATTTAAGGCACGGATTACGCGGATTACACGGTTTCTAGTTAATCTGAAACAGCAAGAGCCGTGTAATCCGTGCCTAAAGAAATAAACTTATAATAGTATCAAAAAATGATAGAACTTAAAAACAATCCTGCCGGCAACTTCTTTCTGTTGGCTGGCCCATGTGTAATAGAAGGCGAAGAGATGGCAATGCGTATTGCCGAACGAGTGGTGAAAATCACCGAAGCATTGCAGATTCCTTATGTATTCAAAGGGTCTTACCGCAAAGCAAACCGTTCGCGCCTGGATTCGTTTACAGGTATCGGCGACGAAAAAGCGCTGAAAGTACTGCAAAAAGTACGCGATACCTTCGGAGTTCCTACCGTATCCGATATTCACAGTGCGGAAGAAGCTGAAATGGCAGCCGAATATGTGGATATTCTTCAGATTCCGGCTTTCCTTTGCCGCCAAACAGATTTGCTGGTTGCAGCCGCCAAGACCGGAAAGACGATTAACATCAAGAAAGGACAATTCCTCTCCCCACTGGCGATGCAGTTTGCTGCCGACAAAGTGGTGGAAGCAGGAAATAAACAAGTGATGCTAACCGAACGCGGAACAACTTTCGGTTATCAGGATTTAGTAGTCGACTATCGCGGTATCCCCGAAATGCAGACATTCGGTTATCCTGTTATTTTGGATGTCACTCACTCATTGCAACAACCCAACCAAACCAGCGGAGTGACCGGCGGAATGCCTCAACTGATAGAAACCGTTGCCAAGGCAGGCGTAGCCGTAGGCGTTGACGGAATCTTCATCGAGACACATGAAAATCCTGCCGTAGCCAAGAGCGATGGTGCCAATATGCTCAAATTAGACCTGTTGGAAGGCCTGCTTACTAAGTTAGTACGCATACGTGAAGCTATAAAATAACGTTTTTTCCTGTCTATTTGTGATTTGCAACCAAATACAACGACAAATTACTCAGAAACATTTATTTAAATTAAATAGAACATGAAACATTTATTACGTGGATTATTTATTGCAGTTCTTGTTATATGCTGCAATTTCCAGTCCGTCCTTGCACAACCCATGCAACAATTGCCCGTGGACAAGAATGTCCGTATCGGCAAGCTGGACAACGGGCTTACTTACTACATCCGACACAACGCACTCCCGGAGAAACGGGTAGAATTCTACATCGCCCAGAAAGTAGGTTCTATTCTCGAAGAACCGCAACAACGCGGTTTGGCTCACTTCCTGGAGCACATGGCTTTCAACGGAACAAAACATTTCCCGGGTGACGACACCGGATTGGGTATCGTGCCCTGGTGCGAAACCAAAGGTATCAAGTTCGGAACGAACCTGAATGCATATACCGGCGTCGACCAGACAGTTTATAATATCAGCAACGTACCGACAGAGAATGTCAACGTCGTAGACTCCTGCCTGCTTATCCTTCACGACTGGTCTAATGCCATCAACCTTGCCGACAAGGAAATCGACAAAGAACGTGGTGTTATCCGTGAAGAATGGAGAAGCCGTAACAGCGGTATGCTCCGTATCATGACAGACGCGCAGACTACCATGTATCCGGATGCCAAATATTCCGACTGTATGCCTATCGGAAGCATCGACGTAATCAACAACTTCCCTTATCAGGACATTCGCGATTATTATTCAAAATGGTATCGCACAGACCTGCAAGGTATTGTGATTGTCGGCGACATCAACGTAGACGAGATTGAAGCTAAACTGAAGAAAGTTTTTGCAGACGTAAAAGCTCCGGTAAATCCTGCCGAACGTATCTACTATCCGGTGCCTGACAACCAGGAACCGCTTATCTACATCGGTACTGACAAAGAGGTGAAGAATCCTTCCGTAAACATCTTCTTCAAACAAGATGCTACTCCCGATTCAATGAAGAATACCATTGCATACTATGCTACCCAATATATGCTTAGCATGGCTATGAATATGCTGAACAACCGTTTGAACGAAATTCGTCAGACAGCCAACCCTCCTTTCACCAGTGCAGGTGTAGGATATGGAAACTACTTCCTTGCCAAGACTAAAGAAGCATTCAGCCTTAGCGCAAGCAGTAAAATAGACGGTATCGACCTGGCTATGAAAACCGTATTGGAAGAAGCCGAACGCGCACGCCGTTTCGGATTTACAGCTACTGAATATGACCGCGCACGCGCTAACTATCTGCAAAGTGTAGAATCCGCTTACAACGAACGTGAAAAAACGAAGAGCGCCGCATACGTTGACGAATATGTGAACAACTTCCTCGATAAAGAACCGATTCCGGGCATCGACTTTGAATATATGCTTTCCAAACAAATGGCTCCGAATATCCCGGTAGAAGGTGTCAACCAACTCATGCAACAGCTAATCACGGACAACAACCAAGTGGTTCTGCTTGCCGGCCCTGACAAAGAAGGCGTGAAATATCCTACTAAGGAAGAAATCGCTGCTTTACTGAAAGAGATGAAGACATTCGACCTGAAACCCTATGAAGATAAGGTTTCCAACGAACCGCTTATCTCCGAAGATATTAAAGGTGGAAAAATCGTATCTGAAAAAGCCGGAGAAATCTACGGTACTACTAAGTTAGTGCTTTCCAACGGCGTGACGGTATATGTGAAACCGACTGACTTCAAAGCTGACCAAATTGTGATGAAGGGTGTAAGTTTCGGTGGTACCAGCGTATTCCCGAATGAAGAAATCATCAATATTTCTCAATTAAACGGTGTAGCCCTCGTAGGTGGAATCGGTAACTTCAGCAAAGTAGAACTGGGTAAAGCTCTTGCCGGAAAACGCGCGTCTGTGGGTTCAGGTATCGGTAATACGACTGAAACTATCTCCGGTAGCTGTTCTCCGAAAGATTTCGAGACTATGATGCAGCTTACTTACCTGACATTCACTTCTCCGCGTAAGGACAACGAAGCATTCGAATCTTACAAGAATCGTCTGAAAGCAGAACTTCAGAATGCAGACGCCAACCCGATGAGAGCGTTCAGCGACACAGTGACCAGCGCATTGTACGGCAACCACCCGCGTGCTATCCGAATGAAAGAAGATATGGTAGACCAAATCAACTACGACCGTATTCTCGAAATGTACAAAGACCGCTTCAAAGATGCAAGCGACTTCACTTTCTACTTGGTAGGAAATGTAGACTTGGAATCCATGAAACCGGCCATTGCCAAATATTTGGGAAGCCTGCCTTCTATCAACCGTAAAGAGACTTTCAAGGATAACAAGATGTATATCCGCAAAGGACAATATAAGAATGAATTTGCCAAGAAACAGGAAACTCCGATGGCTACCATCATGTTCCTTTACAGCGGCACTTGCAAATATGACTTGCGCAACAACATCCTGCTTAGCTTCCTCGACCAGGCTTTGGATATGGTTTACACAGCAGAAATCCGTGAAAAAGAAGGCGGTACATACGGCGTGAACTGTAACGGAAGTCTTAGCAAATATCCGAAAGAAGAACTTGCTCTTCAGATTGTATTCCAGACTGACCCTGCCAAGACAGAAAAATTGTCTGCCGTTGTTGTGGAACAGTTGAACAAGATGGCTAAAGAAGGCCCGTCTGCCGAACATATGCAGAAGATTAAAGAATATATGTTGAAGAAGTACAAGGACGCTCAGAAAGAAAACGGCTACTGGCTCAATAATCTGGACGAATTCTTCTATACCGGTGTCGACAATACAAAAGACTATGAAAAGTTGATTAACAGCATCACAGCCAAAGAAGTCCAGGATTTCCTTGCCAAACTGCTGAAACAGAACAACGAAATTCAAGTCATTATGACCATGCCGGAAGAAAGCAAATAATATTCCTCTAGTATATCAACAGAATGATGATACTCAACGAACTACGCAAACATGGAAGGCTCGCCGCCAAACGGCATCCGATGTATGAAAAGAACAAAGTAGCTAAAATACTCGGTTATGTCATGGGCGCATTTTGGGCTGGTTACCTGATATTCTTCGGTACGACGTTCGCGTTCGGATTTTCAGATATGGTTCCCAACCGGGAACCATATCATGTAATGAACGCTGTCGTCCTGATATTTATCCTGGCACTCGACTTCCTGATGCGTGTTCCGTTTCAAAAAACACCGACGCAAGAGGTAAAACCTTACCTCTTGCTGCCGGTTAAACGAAATCGTGTCATCGACTTCTTACTTATCCGCTCCGGACTTAGCCTGTTCAACCTGTTCTGGTTGTTTCTCTTTGTCCCTTTTTCCTTCATTACCATTACCAAGTACTTTGGCGTTCTCGGTGTCATCACCTATCTTATCGGTATCTTGCTGCTGATTCTTGCTAACAATTACTGGTACTTATTGTGCCGCACACTCATCAACGAACGTATTTGGTGGCTTCTATTGCCCATCGCTTTCTACGGTGGAATAGGCTGCCTTCTTTTTATTCCCAAAGATAGCCCGCTCTTCTATTTCTTTATGGACTTGGGCGATGGATATATCCAGGGAAACATTCTTTATTTTCTCGGCACTATACTTGTCATCGTCATTTTATGGCTGATTAACCGCAAGATTATGTCCGGGCTTATCTATGCAGAGTTAGCAAAAGTAGATGATAGCCAAATCAAACATGTATCCGAATATAAATTCTTCGAACGTTACGGAGAAGTTGGCGAATACATGAGACTGGAACTGAAAATGCTTTTACGTAATCGCCGATGCAAAGGTTCGCTACGCAGCGTCGGTATTGTAGTCGTAGCCTTCTCCGTCGCACTTAGTTTCTCCAGTGTCTACGACGGCAACTTCATGACTTCTTTTATCTGTGTTTATAACTTCGCCGTGTTCGGCATGATTATCCTTTCGCAGATTATGTCGTTCGAAGGGAACTACATTGACGGCTTGATGTCTCGCAAAGAATCCATAATGAGCCTGCTGAAAGCTAAATATTACACATACAGTATCGCCGAAATCATTCCTTTTATATTAATGATTCCTGCTATTGTCATGAATAAGCTAACACTACTAGGCGCTTTCGCCTGGTTTTTCTATACCATCGGCTTCATCTATTTTTGTTTCTTCCAACTGGCGGTTTACAATAAACAGACAGTAACGCTGAACGAAAAAGTGACCAGCCGCCAAACCAACAGCGCCATACAAATGTTGGTTAACTTTGGAGCCTTCGGTGTGCCGCTTATCTTATACAGTATATTAAATGCACTTTTAGGCGAAACAGTTACTTATATTATCCTGTTGGCTATCGGTCTTGGATTTACCCTGACGTCTCCCTTATGGATAAAGAATGTATATCGTCGCTTTATGAAACGCCGGTATGAAAACATGGAAGGTTTCAGAGACAGTCGCCAATAGATTCATGGGCATTAACTATATAAACATTGAAAATCATGATTACCATTGACAAACTTAAAAAGAATTTCGGTGAGAAGGTTGCCGTAGACATAGAACACTACGAAATCAATCAAGGCGATATGCTCGGATTGGTAGGAAACAACGGTGCAGGTAAAACGACTCTCTTCCGATTGATGCTGGATTTACTGAAAGCGGACGATGGAAAAGTGATTATAAACGACATCGACGTCAGCCAAAGTGAAGACTGGAAAGCCTTTACCGGTGCTTTTATCGACGATGGTTTTCTGATTGACTATCTTACCCCGGAAGAATATTTCTATTTCATCGGAAAGATGTACGGATTGAAGAAAGAAGAAGTGGACGAACGTCTCGTTCCTTTCGAACGTTTCATGAACGGAGAAGTAATCGGAAACAAGAAGCTAATCCGCAACTACTCTGCGGGTAACAAGCAAAAAATCGGCATCATCTCCGCCATGCTTCATTATCCGCAATTATTGATATTGGACGAACCTTTCAATTTCCTCGACCCAAGTTCGCAATCTATCATTAAGCATCTGCTCAAAAAGTATAATGAAGAACACCAGGCAACGGTTATCATTTCCAGCCATAATCTGAATCATACGGTAGATGTATGTCCGCGAATTGCTTTGTTGGAATACGGGATTATCATCCGTGACATTATCAATGAGGATAATTCAGCAGAGAAAGAGCTCGAAGCTTATTTCAATGTGGAAGAGTAAGGGGAGTTACTATTTACAAGTTACGATTTACTATTTATGAATTACTTTTGCTGTTTATAAGTTAAGTACAGATGATGAAAGCAAAATTCAAACTAATATTCTTACTGGTAGGACTGACCGCCATTCTTAGCTCCTGCCGCACGTCCGCCCCTCGTTTGGATTACCAGGGATTGGCACGGGCTTCTATCCTATTAGGCGTAGATATTAATCTTGAAGATAACCATAAACTCTACCTGGAAGCTGCCGACTGGATAGGCACTCCTTATCGTGGTGGCGGAGACTCAAAAAGAGGAACTGACTGTTCAGGCATGGTCTATCAAATATACCGGAAAGTTTATCGTATCCAAGTGCCGCGAAACTCGGAAGAACTGAAAGACAAAAGCAATAAAATAGCCAAACGTAACCTCAAAGAAGGTGACTTGGTATTCTTCAGCAGCAACCGTTCCAAAAAGAAAGTAGCCCATGTAGGCATCTATCTGAAGAACGGGAAGTTCATTCATTCCAGCACTAGCAAAGGAGTAATCGTCAGCCGGCTGGGCGAAGATTATTACAGCAGGCATTGGATAAGCGGTGGAAGAATGCGTTAATCACCCAATCATCAACTCTAAATAACCACACATTATGAAGTCATTTATTGGAGCAGTAATATTTATCTGTGTAGCGTTCAGCGCAAATGCACAGCTTTTATGGAAAGTATCAGGTAACGGAATAAACCAACCTTCCTATATTATAGGTACACATCACCTGGCACCATATAGCATCATGGACAGCATTGCCGGACTCAAAAAAGCACTGAATGAAACTCAACAGGTATATGGGGAGATAAAAATGTCCGAAATGCAATCGCCGGCTACCATGCAGAAGATGCAGCAAGCCATGATGATTGCCAATGACAGCACGCTAACCACCCTCCTGTCACCGGAAGATTTTGCAACTGCCAATAAATTCTGCAAAGAAAACCTAATGATAGATTTAAGCACAGCCCCCAAACTAAAACCTGCCTTTCTGTTGAACAATGTAGTAGTGGTGGCTTACGTGAAACATATTGGCAAATTCAATCCACAGGAACAACTCGACACCTTCTTCCAGTCTCAAGCTACGCAGAACGGTAAGAAAGTAGACGGCCTGGAAACTGCGGAGTTCCAATTCAACCTACTATTCAACGGCTATTCACTACAACGTCAGGCACAACTGTTGATGTGTACGCTTAATAACATCGACTCTGAAGTGGAAAACCTGAAGAAACTCACCAACGCTTACATGAAACAGGATTTAAATGAAATGCTTCGACTCAGCGAAGAACGCAAAGGCAACCAATGCGACTCGACTCCCGGTGAAGAAGATGCCTTGATTTATAACCGCAACAAGGCATGGGCAGGAAAACTACCGGCTATCATGAAGGCCGCTCCGACTCTTGTTGCTGTCGGCGCCCTGCATCTTCCCAGCAATAAAGGATTATTAAACCTACTAAAAAAGCAAGGATATACGGTAGAACCTGTGAAATAAGAGTAGAACCAGTAAAATAAGAAAAGTATTTAGTACTTTTGCTGAAAAGTTTTCCCAATGAATTACAAAACCTATTTATTCGATTTCGACTACACATTAGCCGATTCGTCACGTGGTATCGTTAAGTGTTTCAGAATTGTGCTCACCCGCCACCAGTATTTAACCGTCACCGATGAAGCTATCAAACGCACTATTGGAAAAACACTGGAAGAATCTTTCAGTATTCTCACCGGAGTTACCGACCCGGCACAACTTGAAGCCTTCCGACAGGAATACAGAAAAGAAGCCGATGTTCATATGAATGTAAACACACGTCTCTTCCCCGACACATTATCCACCCTAAAAGAGTTGAAGCAACGGGGTGCCCGCATTGGAATCATCTCTACCAAATATCGCTTTCGGATATTGAGCTTCCTCGAAGAATATCTGCCAAAAGATTTCCTTGATATTATAGTAGGCGGAGAAGATGTAAAAGCTGCGAAACCTTCACCGGAAGGGGTACGGTTTGCTTTGGAACATTTGGGAAGTACGCCACAAGAAACATTGTATATCGGAGATAGCACCGTAGATGCGGAAACTGCCCGGAATGCAGGAGTGGATTTTGCAGGAGTACTCAACGGGATGACTACCGCAGAAGAACTTCGAGCTTATCCGCATCGGGTGATTATGGAAAATCTTGGAGATTTAGTTCACCCTTCATCTATCTGACTCATTTCTCATAACAGGAATTTATAAAAAGAGTTATTACATAAACATTTCTTTATGCGTTATCTTGCATAAAGAAATGTTTATGCGTATATTTGTATGGTCAAAAGGAACAAGAATATCATTAAAAACACGAAAAATGGAGAATCAGAAAGGTGAACTTGAGGAGATCAATTTTCAGATTTTTAGAATCAAGTACGCCATTAAGCAATATAGAGATAGGTGCGAAGTCTTAGGTATTAATCCAAATCCCAGGACGGATGAACTGCTTGAACAACTCACAGAATTAATAAAAAAGAGAGAACTGTTACTGAAAGATTAAATAATCCCCCCCTTGTAGAAAGGGATAAATTATGAATCATATGGAAGAACTATTGAAAGAATTGAAAGAAATGAGTGCATTGAAAGACGATGCCAGTTTGGAGAAAGCTAGAGAAATTAGAGCTAAGTATAATAGCTCTAAAGAAAGAGAATTCATTATTAAATATATGAATGGAGAATTAGACTGCATTGAAAACGAAATTAAGATAGTTGATGCAAAACTTGAGCGCATGTTATCTATTAAAGCACAAGTTAAAGAAATCAGTGAAATAGTATCATTAAAATACATTGCAAAGAACTATTTCGGAAAAAGTGCATCATGGCTTAGTCAACGCATTAACGGAAGTCCTGTTAGGGGAAAAATTTACTGTCTCAAAGAATCTGAACTTGATATATTAAATTCAGCAATACAAGACATAGGTAAAAAATTAGGCTCACTCTCTATTGGATAATCATCCGTTCTTTGGATGCTATCCTTATCATTGAGCTTAGAATATGCCTTCAATATAATTCTAAACGAAAAAAAAAGTTTATAGCGATTTTGCTCCCATGCTCCCACATTTTACCTGAATCCCTTTATTTATCAATGTTTCAGTAATGATAGCAACCATGAGAGCAGCTATGGGAGCAAATGTTGCTCCCATATACCACAAATTCTCCTTAGCATGATTTTTTTATGACACTCTGAGACAGCACCGTAGACGCGGAAACTGCCCGGAATGCAGGAGTGGATTTTGCAGGAGTACTCAACGGGATGACTACCGCAGAAGAACTTCGAGCTTATCCGCATCGGATGATTATGAGCAATTTGTCCGACTTATTATAATTATACCTACACTCCCAACAAGTAAATAAATTGCTTTAGAATTGATAGTTGACAAGGCCTCAGATACAAGTTGAGCCACTTGCGAAACTTCAATTTATTATTTAACCGATGGCATCAATAACTTGCTGGGGTGTCATCACCAAAGCGTCACTTTCACGAAGCGGCTTTTGTTTCAAGAATAATACCGGAACTATTTCCTGTTCTTTCAGGAAAGGGAGTTTCCGGGCTTTGGCAGTCAGTTCATAGATCAGCCTGTCCGCGTCTTCCCCTTCCGTCCATTTACATTCCCCTACCAAGAGCCTTTTGCCATCCATACTCTGCGCCACTACATCCAGTTCGATAGCCTCATCCCTCGATACATTGCCCCACCAACGCCCGGCAATGTTGTACATCTCTCCGCCGATCATTCCGCCACTGACAGCCTGGCGGCATAGCTTTTCCCACCAGGCAGATACATAACGGGAGAATTGCGAACGGATAACATCCGTCACAAAACCGGAACGTCCGAGTTCTATCAGCGAACGGTTGGGAACCACAAAGTGAAAATAGAAATCCATAAACGGATCACTTACTTTATACAGGCTCTTCTTACTATTCTTGGGGTTCTCACCGAAAGGAATCTCCCGTTCGATGAAATCCAGTTGGCGCAGTTTCTCTAATGGGCCGGACAAATGAGTAGCCGGCTTTTCCAGGCGTGCGGCAATTTCCGATAATCTGTTGGCGCCGCTCCCAATCACAGAGAGAAGGGTCGATGCCTGAATCACATCCCGCATATCATCCATAAACAGACGGATTGGTTCTTCGTACAGTGTACCCAACGGATTGAGAATATTGTAAGCTATCGACTCCTGCAAGCCGTCATCCTGCAACCGCAGTTCCCAATAACGGGGTACACCTCCCCACACAGCATATTCTTCCACCGTACTCACGGCATCCGAATGCAATACTTCCTGTAAATATTTAATATGTATAGGAGATAGTTTTAGCATTTGGTCTGCACGTCCGTACAGCGGGGCACTACCATCAAGTATTAACCCTTGCATTAATTGTTGGGAAGAACCGCAAATAATCAAGTTATATTTCAGGCTACGAGAATCTATCAATCTTTGCAACAGGGCAGGAAGTTCGGGAGAACTCTTAACCAGATATGGAAACTCATCCAAACAGAGTGAAAAGCGCTCCTGAGTCCGATGGTTAAGAGCAGTCAGTAATGCTTCCCAATCGGGATATACCACCTTATCAAAATCCGGCATTACCATGCCGATTTCTTTGGCAAGCAAGCTGATTTGATGCGCACGTTCCGTTTGGTCGGCCATATAGTACACATCATTTGGAGTCAGCACTCTTTTTATCAAGGTAGACTTTCCTAACCTGCGTCTGCCATATACAACGACAAATGCAGCTTTCTCACCGTTCAACGCTTTTTGGAGACGTTTTTGTTCTTCTATCCGATCTACAAATTCCATATCTAAAACATTATAGAATACAAAAATAATGTTTCTACTCCATAATAACAAACATCTTACTTGTTTTCTCGTTTGAGTTCTCTTCTTCATTATCTTCTATACCCAGCATCTATAAATCTCGCACTAACTTTCCGTAACTGGCTTATGGACTGATATAGACTACAATTCGACTCTCCTGCACTTACGAAAAAAAGTTTATAGCGATTTTGCTCCCATGCTCCCACATTTTGCCTGAATCCCTTTATTCATCAATGTTTCAGTAATGAGAGCAACCATGAGAGCAGCTATGGGAGCAACTTTTGCCCCCATATACCACAAATCCTCCTTAGCATGATTTTAGAACAATAGAAATCAGATTTACAGGATATTAACTGTTATCATCTCAGCTATTAATAGCTGACATCCCAAGTATTAATAGCTGAGAAGCCAAGTATTAACAGCTGATAAATGACCTGTTTACATCCAATAAATGATATAGCAATACCCAAAAAGTGGATTAGATGAATTACTTCTTATTTTCATCCATCCACTTCTTCAACATTTCGGACTCTTCATGGCAAAAAGTAGTTAATTGGTTTATCAATCGACCGGATTGTGATAAGAGAACCACGGCGGACATCAGTTCTGAAGTAAGTTTCAGTGCTTTCAATCGGGTATTCGGTTCGTTCATATGGATGAAATAGAGCGAAAAAGCCTGATAAAGTATCGGAATATAACGCTCCCACGGAAGTTCCAAGCTAGAAAATAATGCTTTTGATTTTTCTAGTTTACGAAAAAGATAGTGGGGTAAATCATCGCCCGAGTTAAGTTTACATCGGGAAGAGGAAAGCATTTCTTGAGCTAAACGTTCAAAATAAGCCTTTAGAGCGGTCATCTCTTCTGACGAAATAGAGTCTATCAAAAGAGATTCAGCAGATTGGTCAACGACAGTATCTGTCGGATTGGCTTTGGGACACATTGTGTGTTCTGTATCCATAATAATAAGGTATTAAATAGGCAGAAAAAAAGAGCGGTTCCGCCTGACCCGTTACCTAACACTCTCGCAAGCTGGGGGCACATTGATGCTCCCCACGGGGGTACGAAACCGCATATCACCAAACAGCAGCAGACATAAAAATGCCTGCTACCGAATCTGAAGCAGATTCACCGCTTGCGAGGTAGAATGTTAGGTATTGCAAATATACTATCTTTTTTTAAAACAATCACACTGTACAAAGATAAAACATAGCCTTTTTCTTGACTTAGATATAGGACAATCAACACCCCGTGCATTAGGAAAAGTCGCAAGACTACACTCAAATTACAGTTTCCTACGCTGAAACTTCAGTTCCATTGGTTGAAACTAGAGTTCCAAAAGCAAGAAACTTTAGTTTCCCCGCCTAGACACTTTAGTTTCTAACGCTTGAAACTAGAGTTTCAAAGCCTTGCAACTAAATGTTTCATTACTTGGAACTAATAGTTTCAAGGCATGAAACACTTTGTTCCAAGTAATGAAACATTCGACACCTAGCCATGAAGAAGTAGAAACTCATAAGCAATCGATCGACAGGTCTATTAGGAGAGATGAAAGAACGGGTGATAGGTGATAGATGAGGTGATAGGTTATAAACACAACCTATCACCAGTCAAAGTATTATAAATGAATGATTTGAACCATCAGGTGATAGGTTGAAAGAGAAAATGCATTTTAAACCCTAGGAAGAGGGAGAAGTATTCCAAAACAATTAAAAAAAGAGCGGAAACATTTGTTTGGATTGAATAAAAATAGTACTTTTGTGCCCGATTATTCCGCAACGGGTTCGATAAAGAGCTCTTTAAGTGATTAAAGACCACCCGCCGGAGCTAACTTATACATTATATATAAGATGTACGCAATTGTAGAAATTAACGGTCAGCAGTTTAAAGCAGAAGCTGGTCAGAAATTGTTCGTTCACCACATTGAAGGTGCAGAAAACGGCGCAACAGTAGAATTTGAAAAAGTTCTTTTGGTAGACAAAGACGGAAACGTAACTGTAGGTGTTCCTACTGTAGAAGGCGCGAAAGTTGTTTGCCAGGTTGTTTCAAACTTGGTTAAAGGCGACAAAGTTCTTATCTTCCACAAGAAAAGAAGAAAAGGTCACAGAAAACTGAACGGTCACCGTCAACAGTTTACTGAATTAACAATTACAGAAGTAGTAGCTTAATCATTTTAAAAAGTAAGAAGAAATGGCACATAAAAAAGGTGTCGGTAGTTCTAAGAACGGCCGCGAATCACAAAGTAAGAGATTAGGCGTTAAGATATTTGGTGGCGAAGCTTGCAAAGCAGGTAACATCATCGTTCGTCAAAGAGGTACTGAATTCCACCCGGGTGAAAACATGGGAATGGGCAAAGACCACACTCTTTTCGCTTTAGTAGATGGTACAGTTAACTTCAAAGTAGGCAAAGGAGACAAAAGATCTGTTTCTATCATTCCTGCAACTGAAGCATAATTGCACAACTGAAAATATTTAAGAGAAGGAGATGTAATCCAAAGGATTGCATCTCCTTTCTTTTTTACCCTTCTACTTTTTTATCTTTCTTTTTTATCACAATCACCTTCATTACTCGATAAGCATACACTCTTTTAACATTTACATATTACACTTCTGCAATATTTTTCATTTTTTCCATCCTTATTATTGCCAAAATATAGCATATATGTAATATCATTTGTTTTATTTATCTATCTTTGTAGACTCAAAAACGGTTTTTCATAAAAAGTATAAATATGCTTACCATTAAACAAATTACAGAAAACACAGAGGCGGTACTCCGCGGACTGGAAAAGAAGCATTTCAAAAATGCAAAAGAAACAATCGATCAAGTGATCGCTCTAAACGACAAGAGACGTAGCACACAAAACCTATTAGATAAAAACCTGGCAGAGGTTAACTCGCTTTCGCGCACTATCGGACAATTAATGAAAGAAGGCAAGAAAGAAGAAGCTGAATCTGCACGCGCCCGCGTCGCCGAACTGAAAGAAGGCAACAAGGAACTGGACGCCGTTATGACACAGGCTGCTACTGAGATGCAGAATGTACTTTATACAATCCCTAATGTTCCTTATGACGAAGTGCCCGAAGGTATAGGCGCCGATGACAACGTCGTAGAAAAAATGGGGGGTATGGAAACCGAACTTCCCAAAGACGCACTCCCCCACTGGGAACTGGCTAAGAAATATGACTTAATCGACTTTGACCTGGGAGTTAAAATCACAGGTGCGGGCTTCCCCGTATATAAAGGTAAAGGCGCGCAACTTCAACGTGCACTTATCAATTTCTTCCTGGACGAAGCACGCAAATCAGGATATACTGAAATCATGCCACCGACAGTTGTCAACGCCGCTTCCGGTTATGGTACAGGACAGCTTCCCGACAAAGAAGGACAGATGTATCATTGCGAAGTAGATGACTTATATCTGATTCCGACAGCAGAAGTTCCCGTTACAAACATCTATCGTGATGTAATCCTGGAAGATAAACAATTGCCGATTATGAACTGTGCATATACGCAATGTTTCCGTCGCGAAGCCGGTTCTTATGGTAAGGATGTACGTGGTCTGAATCGTCTGCACGAATTTTCTAAAGTAGAATTAGTCCGTATCGACAAGCCGGAACATTCCAAGCAGTCTCACCAGGAAATGCTAAATCATGTAGAAGGTCTGTTGCAGAAACTGGAACTTCCGTATCGTATCCTTCGTCTTTGTGGCGGCGATATGAGTTTTACCGCTGCGCTCTGCTTTGACTTCGAAGTATATTCCGAAGCACAGAAACGTTGGCTGGAAGTAAGCTCCGTATCTAATTTTGATACTTATCAGGCGAACCGTCTGAAATGTCGTTATCGCAATGCAGACAAGAAAACCGAACTTTGCCACACATTGAACGGTTCGGCACTGGCATTGCCACGTATCGTTGCCGCTTTACTCGAAAACAACCAAACTCCGGAAGGCATCAGAATTCCGAAAGCATTGGTTCCGTACTGCGGTTTCGACATCATAGACTAAAAAAAAGAAATTTTCACTCTTGTAAGAATCAGGAAGTTCCTCTTCTTACAGGAGTTTTTTACATAACCTTTTAACACATTTACCCCCATGACAAAAAACACAAAGAGTTTCGTACTGCCTTTGACATTCATCGGCATTATGTTCTTCGCGATTGGTTTCGCATTAGGTATTAATTCGTTGTTAGTTCCCGTATTACAAAAATCACTGGGAATATCGAATACCGCTTCTTATCTTATTATTGCCGCAACCTTTATCCCATTTTTGGTATTCGGCTATCCTGCCGGACTTACTATCAAGGCGATTGGTTACAAACGCACCATGTCACTGTCTTTCTTTATTTTTGCTGTGGCATTTTACCTGTTCATCTTGTCGGCATCTCAGGAGAGTTTCCCATTATTCCTGTTGGCATCTTTCATTAGTGGAGCCGCCAATGCGTATCTGCAAGCAGCAGTCAATCCTTATATCACCATCTTAGGACCATTGGACAGTGCTGCAAAACGTATCAGTATAATGGGTATCTGTAACAAACTGGCGTGGCCTATTCCTGCCATCTTCATCGTATGGCTGTTAGGCAAAGATGTCAGCTTGATTGGTATCGAAGACTTGAACAAGCCGTTTATCATCATCATTTGTGCTTTTGTTGCTTTGGGCATCATGGCTTTCTTCGCGCCGCTACCCGAAGTGAAAGCTGCAGGAGAAGATGAAAGTGACGAAAAAACCGACGCTAGCTCCTATGCTGCCAGGAAAACGTCCGTATTTCAGTTTCCACATTTGCTGTTAGGCTGTCTGGCTTTATTCCTTTATGTAGGCGTTGAAACAGTTTCATTAGGAACGTTGGTCGATTACGCTAAAGAACTCGGACTCGAAGGTGCTGCCAATTATGCATGGATTGCTCCTATCGGCATTGTTATCGGTTACATCTGCGGTATTATCTTTATCCCGAAATATCTTAGTCAGGCAACAGCCTTGAAGATTTGCTCCATTTTGGCTATTATCGGTTCATTGCTGGTAGTACTCACTCCGAGCCATATTTCTATCTATTTCATTTCGTTTATGGCTTTGGGATGCTCATTGATGTGGCCGGCTTTATGGCCGCTAGCAATGGCAGACCTTGGCAAATTTACCAAGGCAGGTTCATCATTATTAATTATGGCTATGTTTGGTGGCGCTGTTGTTCCCACCCTTTATGGTTGGCTGAAAGACGTAGCCACTCCGCAACAGGCTTACTGGCTGTGTCTCCCCTGTTTCCTGTTTATCCTATATTACGGAGTAGCCGGATACAAAATCAGAACGAAATAAACAGGGATAATCACTCATATATGGAGAGCCACTCATCAAAAGAGTGGCTTTTCTTTTTGTTTTTCGTAAATAAGCCGTATCTTTGCCGAAATTTATAACATTCTGCTAGCAGTTACGTAATAAAACCAACAAATTAATTAGATAATGAACAAAATCATTAGCAAAGAACGCTTTTCTGAGAAAGTATTCAAATTTGAAATTGAAGCTCCTCTAATTGCTAAATCCCGTAAGGCCGGACACTTCGTCATTGTACGTGTAGGCGAAAAGGGAGAACGTATGCCTTTGACTATCGCTGGTTCCGATTTGAAGAAGGGCACTATTACTTTGGTTATACAGGAAGTCGGGCTTTCTTCTACCCGCCTTTGTGAACTGAATGAGGGTGACTATATTACCGACGTAGTAGGTCCGCTCGGACAAGCTACACACATTGAGAAATTCGGAACAGTAGTCTGCGCTGGTGGTGGTGTAGGTGTAGCTCCGATGCTCCCCATCGTACAGGCCTTGAAGGCTGCCGGCAACCGTGTGATTACCGTACTGGCAGGACGTAACAAAGACCTTATCATCCTGGAGAAAGAAATGCGCGAAAGCTCTGACGAAGTTATCATTATGACAGACGACGGTTCATACGGCCGCAAAGGTTTGGTGACGGAAGGTGTGGAAGAAGTTATCAAACGTGAGAAGGTTGATAAATGCTTCGCTATCGGTCCCGCCATCATGATGAAATTCGTCTGTTTGCTGACTAAAAAATATGAGATTCCGACTGATGTTTCGTTAAATACCATCATGGTGGACGGAACGGGTATGTGTGGCGCCTGCCGCATCACCGTAGGCGGAAAGACTAGATTCGTTTGTGTAGACGGTCCTGAATTTGACGGTCACCAGGTAGATTTCGACGAAATGCTGAAACGCATGGGTGCGTTCAAGAAAATCGAGCGCGAAGAAATGAATAAGTTACAGCCCGAATGTGAAGCTACCAAGGAAATCGACGAAAAGAGTCGCAACGCTGCCTGGAGACAGGAATTGCGTAAATCAATGAAAGCGAAAGAACGTACGGCTATTCCCCGTGTCGAGATGAACGAACTTGACGCGGAATACCGTTCACATAGCCGCAAAGAGGAAGTAAACCAAGGCTTGACAGCAGAGCAAGCGGTTACAGAAGCTAAACGCTGCTTGGATTGTGCCAATCCGGGATGCATGGAAGGCTGTCCGGTAGGTATAGACATTCCCCGTTTCATCAAGAACATTGAACGTGGAGAATTTCTCGAAGCTGCCAAGACACTGAAAGAGACAAGTGCACTTCCGGCTGTTTGCGGCCGTGTTTGTCCGCAGGAAAAACAGTGTGAATCCAAATGTATTCATCTGAAGATGAAAGAGCAACCGGTAGCTATCGGTTACCTCGAACGCTTTGCAGCCGATTACGAACGCGAAAGTGGACAGATTTCCGTTCCTGTTATCGCAGATAAGAATGGCATCAAAATAGCTGTTATCGGTTCGGGACCTGCCGGATTGGCATTTGCCGGTGATATGGCAAAGTTTGGATATGATGTAACCGTATTCGAAGCGCTGCACGAAATTGGCGGTGTATTGAAATATGGTATCCCTGAATTCCGTTTGCCTAATAAGATTGTAGATGTAGAGATTGACAACCTCGCCAAGATGGGAGTCAACTTCGTCAAAGACTGCATCGTAGGAAAGACTATCAGCGTAGAAGACCTGAAAGAAGAAGGTTTCAAAGGTATATTCGTGGCTTCCGGCGCCGGTCTGCCCAACTTTATGAATATCCCCGGAGAAAACTCTATCAATATCATGTCTTCCAATGAATATCTCACCCGCGTCAACTTGATGGATGCTGCCAGCGAAGACTCTGATACTCCGGTAGCTTTCGGTAAGAACGTAGCTGTGATTGGCGGTGGTAACACTGCTATGGACTCCGTTCGTACGGCTAAACGCCTGGGAGCTGAACGTGCCATGATTATCTACCGCCGTTCGGAAGAAGAAATGCCCGCACGTATCGAAGAAGTGAAACATGCCAAGGAAGAGGGAATCGAATTCCTGACATTGCATAATCCTATCGAATATATCGCTGACGAACAAGGTTGCGTTAAACAGGTCATTCTGCAAAAGATGGAATTAGGCGAACCGGATGCTTCCGGACGTCGTAGTCCCGTGGCCATTCCCGGTGCGACGGAAACGATTGATATTGATTTGGCAATCGTAAGCGTCGGGGTATCTCCCAACCCGATTGTTCCAAGCTCCATCAAGGGATTGGAAGTAGGACGCAGAGGAACGATTACTGTCAATGACAACATGGAGTCTTCTATTCCTATGATTTACGCGGGTGGCGATATCGTTCGCGGTGGAGCTACTGTCATTCTCGCTATGGGAGACGGCCGCAAGGCTGCTGCTGCCATGAATGAGCAATTACAAGCGAAGTAAAGCGATACACGGGCTGATTTTCAGTCCAAAGACAAATAAGAAAATCCCCGTCTACATCGAGTAAACGGGGATTTTCTTATTATTAAAACATCAGAGATACTTTCTTACTTTACTACTTTGTTCGTCGCAGGATCGGGAAAAATAACAGCCGGCTTAAACGACTTGGCTTCCTCAAAATCCATCAATGCGTAGGACATGATAATGACAATATCATCCGGTTGCACCTTACGGGCAGCAGCACCGTTCAGGCAAATCTTGCCCGAACCGCGTTCACCTTTGATAATGTAGGTTTCAAAGCGTTCGCCATTGTTATTATCAGCGATATACACTTTTTCTCCCGGAATCATGTTCGCAGCATCCAGCAGGTCTTCATCAATCGTGATGCTACCCATGTAGTTCAGATTCGCTTCTGTGACGCGTGCGCAATGAATTTTCGACTTCAACACTTCAATCATCATAAGGTTTCGTCTTTTTTAGTTATTCTTTATATTTAATGTTATCAATCAGCCGGACTTCTCCGCAGAATACGGTGATGCATCCTACTACATAAGAAGTATCTTCCCAGCTATTTATCTTCTGCAATGTATTTCCGTCTACGATTTCAAAATACTCCAAGCGCAAACCCGGAGCGGCTTCAATCGCATCTTCCACCATCTTTTGCGTTTCGCCCACTGTGTGAGTGGCTGCAAAGTTACGACTTTTAAATAATGTCCGTGAAATATTTAAAGCATTTTCACGTTCTTGTGCAGATAAACGCTTATTCCGGCTGCTCAATGCCAGTCCGTCCTCTTCGCGTACAATCGGACAGCCTACGATTTCCAACTTATATCCCAGTTGGCGAACCATCTCACGAATAATCGCCAACTGCTGGAAATCCTTCTCGCCGAAATATGCCTTATCCGGCTGCACAGCATCAAACAACTTGCTGACAATCTGGCAAACACCGTTGAAATGTCCCGGACGAAACGCACCTTCCATCACCGTATCCAATGGAGCATAGCTGAATTGGCGGGTATCCGGTTCGGGATACATTTCACTTACGGAAGGAGCAAATACAAATGCAGCCCCACATTCTTCCAATAAGCTGCAATCAGCATCCAACGTACGCGGATATTTCTCTAAGTCGTTCTTATCGTTAAACTGTGTGGGATTTACAAAAACACTCACTACAGTTACACCATTCTCACTTACGCTGCGCTTTACCAGAGATGCATGTCCCGTATGCAAAGCACCCATTGTAGGAACCAGTCCCACCGTTTTACCTTGGGCTCTCAGGGCAGTCAATTCCGCCTGTAAGTCCTTGATAGTGTGCACTATTTTCATTTTCGTCAATTGGTTTATGTTTTACTCGTTTGCAAAAACTCTGCAAAATAAACTAATATTTGCCACATAAAGAAAGAATATCTTATTTAATGTGTCTTTTTTTTCGTATCTTTGCAGAATATTATAGTGAACTATCGTTATTATGACAAAGGCGAATAAAGTTTTATTTATTACTCAAGAGATTACACCTTACGTTTCAGAATCCGAAATGGCCAATATAGGTAGAAACCTTCCACAGGCGATACAAGAAAAAGGCCGTGAAATCAGAACATTTATGCCCAAATGGGGAAATATCAACGAGCGCAGAAACCAGCTGCATGAAGTGATTCGCCTCTCCGGTATGAACCTGATTATCGACGATACTGACCACCCACTGATTATAAAAGTTGCTTCCATCCAATCCGCACGCATGCAGGTATATTTCATCGACAACGATGACTATTTCCAAAACCGTATGCAGACAGCGGACGAAAATGGCGTGGAATACGACGATAATGACAGCCGTGCCATTTTCTATGCACGTGGTGTACTGGAAACTGTGAAAAAGCTTCGCTGGTGTCCGGATGTTATCCATTGTCATGGTTGGATGACGGCTTTGGCTCCTCTTTATATTAAGAAGGCCTACAAGGATGAACCTTCTTTCCGCGATGCCAAGGTAGTTTTCTCTGTTTATGAAGACGACTTCAAGAATACGCTTAGCGACGACTTTGCAACAAAGTTGATGCTGAAAGGTCTTTCAAAGAAAGACTTAGGCGATTTGAAAGAACCGGTAGATTACGCTACTCTTTGCAAACTTGCTGTTGATTATTCCGACGGAATAATTCAGAACAGTGAAAAAGTAGATGAATCCATCATCGAATACGCCCGTCAATCAGGCAAATTGGTGCTTGACTACCAAGAACCGGAAAACTATGCAGACGCCTGCAATGAGTTCTACGATAAGGTATGGGAAGCCACTTCCAACAACAACGAAGAAGAAGAATAAAAAAATCAAGATACGACGATCATGAAAGCAAAATACGCCTTAATCGCTCTACTGGCAATCACTTTTTTCGGTTGTGATGATAACACAGCAGGATTGGGACTGGGAATGTTTCCGGGAAGCGACCAGAATATTAATGGAAAGCTGACAACATATGATGTTACAACGGAATCTGTCCCTGCAGGTCAGATTTATGCAAAGAGTAACATCGGTTATGTAGGAAAGTTTACTGATGACCTGTTTGGTACTTATCAGGCCGGATTTCTGTCAGAATTAAATTGTACAAAGGGAATGACATTCCCGGGGGTATATAACGGTACAGCTTTCGACAGTGATAACAAGCTTACTCAAACAATGGTCGGCGAAGACGGAGATGATAAAGATAAGGAAGATATTACCTTTGTGGAAGATAATGGCAAAATCATTGGTAATATCCATACAATCGAACTTTATTTGTGGTATAGCAGCTATTTCGGAGATTCATTAACAGCTTCCCGTCTAAGTGTTTATGAATTGGGGGGGAATGGAAAAGAAACACTAAACAAAGATAATGCATATTATACGAATATTGATCCCAATGACTTTTATGATCCACAAAATATTTTAGGTACTAAAGCCTATACAGCAGTTGACCTATCTGTTAAAGATTCTATTCGTAAACTTAGTACATACGTACCTAGCGTACATGTTAGTTTTGAAAAAGATGCTGCCATAAGAATAGGAAAAGAAATCATTAAAAAAGCCTACAAATCAGGAACCAATTTCGATAGAGATAAACTTAAAGAAGCATTTAAAGGAATCTATGTAAAGGGTGATTATGGTGATGGTACGATACTTTATATAGATGACGTACAAATGAATGTAGTATATAAATGCTATGCTGTTGATAGTATTACAGGTCTTAAGCTAAAAAAGAAGGTACTAGAAGAAAACGAGACAACGCCTAGAGACTCCACATATTATGGATATCGTATGTTTAATTCTACCCGTGAAGTTATTCAAGCAAATGGTTTGGATAATGACCAGGCTGCTATGGAGGATTGTATAAACAACCCTGATTTGACTTATATAAAAAGCCCTGCAGGTATCTTTACTCAAGTAACTATTCCTGTTAGCGAAATAGCAGAAAAGCTACAAGGAGACACGTTGAATGCTGTAAAACTGGGAATTCCTATTTATAACGAAACGAATGAAAAGAAATTTGGAATGTCCAAACCTAGAAGTGTTTTATTGATACGCAAAAAGTATAAAGATACTTTCTTTGAAAAGAATCAACTTAGTGATGGTACAATTTCATCGCTCTTTGACTATTCAAATAATACACTTAGCTTTACCCAGTATACATTCAATAATATCACTCAAATGATAAATAATTGTTTGGCGGATAGGGAAGCAGCGAAGAATTTATTGCCAATGACATTTA
Source organism: Bacteroides sp. GM023 (assembly GCF_014750685.1). Classification (GTDB taxonomy): domain Bacteria; phylum Bacteroidota; class Bacteroidia; order Bacteroidales; family Bacteroidaceae; genus Bacteroides. Next base: position 171,555 of record NZ_JAAXGE010000009.1, on the reverse strand, counting down.
AAGTTACTGATCCGGTGACTAATGTTGAAGAAACCAAAACAGCAACAACTATCGAAGAGTGGGAAGAATACAGTGAATGGAATAAGTTTGTACTTATCCCGGTACTTGTTACCAAAGATTCTTCTTCAAGTAATAATTATTACGGCACCTCTACTTCTAATGTAATAAGTATACAACATGACTTAAAACCTGGTTATGTACGCTTGAAAGGAGGTACTAAAAAGATTGACGGCAAGCCTGATCCCAATAATGTATTAAAGCTTGAAGTTGTTTCCACAAACTTTGGAACAAAATCGAAATAAGAAACAATAGAGACACATCTATAAAACATCAGCGCGGATTACTTGAATGTAATTCGCGCTATTATTTTATAGAAATACTCGAAAGACGACAATACAATAAAAAAGCCGTAAACTTGATTTTATCAAACTCACGGCTTTTTTATATCAAGAAGTAATTATCTTATTCTTCTTTCTTTGCTGTAGTTTTCTTAGCTTTTGCAGCCGGCTTCTTTGGTTCAGCAGCAGCCTTTTTAGCAGTAGCTTTCTTGGCAGCAGGTTTAGCTGAAGCAACTTTTGCAACTGGTTCTTTAGCTACAGATTCCTTAGCAGCAACCGCAGTTGTCTTCTTTGCTGCACTCTTTTTCGCGGCAGCTTCCTTTGCAACCTTTGCTTGCAATTTCTCAACTTCTTTCTGCAATTCGGTTATTTCATCACCCTGATTCTTAATCGTAGTCAACAAAGAATTAAGTTCTTCGCTATCCACATCCGAAGGATATAATGAATCCACCCGTTTGATGAAGTCAGCAAGAATATTCATATAGTTAGTGAAAGCATCATAAGGAGAATCATAAATACCACGGTTCAGCCAAATACCGGTATTCTTCGTAGTCATAAAACGGAAGTTGTTGCTAGCCTGCAAATAATCCCAGTCCTGCTTGATACGACGGTCGTCACTCAAGTGAACACGTTCTGCCACACTATACAACTTATTGAAAGCTTCACGCTGCATAACATTACCCAGCCAGCAGCTAGTATCTCTTTCCTCATCTACCCATGACATCGGATAAGCGACATCAAGTTGAGATACGGATTTCAGCTTCGTTACGATTTCGGTCGGCGTAGAGAAAGTAATACCTTTCGTTTTCGCACATTCCGGCAGAGCTTTCAGGAATTCGAGAATATTGGAAGACAAAGGTTGAGCCATACCAAGCGCACTCAATTCCATAAAGATATTGATAACTTGTTCTTCCTGTGGAAGTGCATCAATCCAATTGATATATTTATCCGCAAACAAAGGATATTCCGCCCAATCCGAATTAGAGAAACGCAAACCTATATCATCCGATAGCTTGAAGTCTCTCAATAAAAGTTTAAGGCTCGGAGCCTGATTACAATGATATACATAGTGCGGGCTCTTCCAACCCAATACATGTTTAGCACCTTCTGTCAACATTCCCTTGAAGCCCAAAGAAGCTACCAAACCTCCGATTTCATCTGAATAAATCAAGCTGGAGTTGCGGAACACTTTTGGTTCTTTGCCAAACATCTGCTTCATCTTATCACGCTGACGAATCACTTCTTCACGGAAGCAATCCTCGTTAGCAAGTGAAGACAGACCATGCGAATAAGGCTCGCAAAGGAATTCACAACAGCCGGTATCATTCAGTTGATGCAATAAGTCAATCACTGCCGGAGCATGAATTTCCAGTTGCTCCAACGCCACGCCTGAAATAGAAAGCGCAACTTTGAAAGCACCGCCTGAGTTCTTCACCATTTCAATCAGTGTACTAAGGGCAGGAATATATGAACGCTCGGCAACTTCATTCATACTCATTTCGTTCGCATAATCATCATAATAATAATGATCATTACCAATATCGAAGAAACGATAGCGTTTCAAATGGATAATTTGATGTATTTCAAAATAAAGACAGATAGTTCTCATTTTTGTATATTGTTTCGTTATTTACCATAGTTTCTTAACACATCCTCGTAGAGAGCACGGATTCTCAAGCCGACTTTTTCCCAAGTAATTCCGTCAACCTCCTTCTTACCTTCTTCCTGAAGATATTGGAAAAGAGATGGATTGGTACAAAGTGAATAGATAGCGTCGGCCATCGCATGAATATCCCAGTAATCGGTCTTAATCACCTCATTGAGGATTTCACCACAACCCGATTGCTTTGAAATGATGGAAGGTGTTCCACATTGCATAGCTTCCAACGGAGCGATACCGAAAGGCTCGGAGACAGAAGGCATGACAAATACATCACTATTCTTATAAACCTCATATACTTGCTTACCTTTCATAAAGCCCGGGAAGTGGAAACGATCGGCAATCCCCCGCTCTGCCACCAAATTAATCATGGCATTCAACATATCGCCCGAACCTGCCATCACAAAACGGATATTACGGGTGCGTTGCAACACAAGCGCAGCAGCTTCCACAAAGTACTCCGGTCCCTTCTGCATGGTGATACGCCCGAGGAAAGTAACCACTTTCTCTTTAGAATGATCGGGACGCGGAATATCCAAAAGTTCTTGTGACAATGGATAAACGGCATTGTGCATGGCAAATACCTTTCTCGGGTCCTGATGATACTCGTTAATAACAGTACGGCGAGTCAATTCGGACACACACATAATACAATCAGCATGATCCATACCATTCTTCTCTATCGAATAAACAGTAGGATTGACTTTTCCACGAGAACGGTCGAAATCCGTAGCATGCACATGGATACACAGCGGTTTGCCACTTACCATCTTGGCATGCACACCGGCAGGATAAGTCAGCCAGTCGTGTGCATGAATAATGTCAAATTCTTGCGCACGGGCTACTACACCGGCGATAATAGAGAAATTATTGATTTCTTCGTGTAAGTTCCCGGGATAACCACCGGCAAAATCCATACATCCCAAATCATTGACATGCATATAAGAGAAATCGGCATAGATATGATCACGGAAAGAATAATATTCTTCCGGTGACATATTTGCCTGTAAACGAGACTTCAGATAGTCATAATTAATATCACGCCATACGACAGGCACTTGATTCATACCGACTATTTTCAGGAATTTCTCTTCTTCACCGCTGGGTTTAGGCATACAAAAGATCGTCTCGACATCACCCTGCAAACTCAATCCCTTAGTTATTCCATAAGAAGCAACTGCAAGACCACCATATATTTTTGGGGGGAATTCCCATCCAAACATTAAAACTTTCATCTTCGTTCCTCCTTTTTTTAATAATACTTAGACAGCAGCTTCAAAACACGCAAGATTTCTGCCGTATTCATCGCAAATGACACAGCGCCGCGTCCTCTGAAAGGCGGATTTCCGTCAAACAGTTCAGCAAGCGAACCAACGCAATGGCTTGTCATTTCATCATCATAGCTAATCAGTTGGCGTTCAACAAACGACAGCCCACTCATCTTATAAATCCGAAGATAAGCTTCCAAATAGAATCCCATCAGCCAAGGCCAGGCCGTTCCCTGATGATATGCATAGTCACGCTGTACCTGCGGGCCTACATAATTCGGATTATATCCCCCACTCTTCGGACTCAACGAACGGATTCCCTTAGGAGTCAGCAATTCTTTGGTCACGATATCGAGCACTTGTTTCTTCTGCGCCCTGTCTAATGGAGAATAATCAAATGCCACGGCAAATATCATGTTAGGACGTACACTCCAATCCATCATATTGCCATCCACATAATCAAGCAGATACCCGTATTCATTACGGAATACATCAACAAATGACTTACCTGTCACTTCCGCCTGTGTGTCGAGTTCATCTGCAAAATATGCATCGCCGCCTTCGCGCACCAAATCGGCCACAAAACGCAGTGCATTATACCACAAAGCATTAAATTCAACAATATATCCTGTACGCGGAATCACCGGATGTCCGTTCACAGTAGAATTCATCCATGTTATTGCTTTTTCCGTACCATTTGCATACAGCAGTCCGTTTTCATGCAGGAAAAGATTATCATGTTTCCGCTGACGGATAAATTCCATGATATCTTTCAGGAGTTCTCCATATTTCTGACGGCATTGTTCGCGGGAAGTCTCCTTTGTATACTGTTGCAAAGCCCAGACAGCCCAAAGCAATACATCAGGATGCTCCATTTCATAAATCTTGTATCCGACAGGCTCTTCATTAATGAAGTTACGAATCGCCTTTTCCGCCGTTTTCATCACATCTTCAAACTGGTCGACTTCATCGAGAGCGAGTGTCAGTCCCGGCAAGGCAATGAACATGTCACGGGCGCGGCACTTAAACCACGGATAACCGGCAAGAATATAATGTTCGTCTTCCTGTTGGTTATGGAATTGATGAGCAGAGTTTTTCAGACAGTGGTAGAAGCTATCACGCGGCGTACGGTCGGCCACTTCCGCTTCAAAAGTCTGCTTCAGTCGACGGGGAGTGATTTCCGAAGTTCCGGCAGAGAATACAATGCTCTCTCCTTTCTTTATATCTACCTCGAAATAGCCGGGAACATAAAGGTCTTCGTTAAAGTCATACCCGCGTTCCTGTTCTTTCGGGTATTCAATGCCACGATACCAGTCGGGCTGGAAGTGGAACTCACATTTTTTGTTCAACTGCATGTAAAGTTCCGGATAACCGGGATACATGCAAGTCTTGATACCATTTTCCACGGGTTGATACTCGCGGCTTGCCTGTGCGTTTTCGTGTGTGTACTCTCGTACACTCCTGAAAGCGAGGAACGGGCGGAAGCGCAGAGTCGTCGCCGAGTGCGCATCAAGTAAAGTATAACGAATCAGGATTCTGTTTTCATGATGTACAAAGATTTTTTCTTTGCGGAGAATCACACCTCCAACACGGTAAGTTGTCGCCGGGATATGTTCACAGTCAAACTCGCGGATATACTTGTGTCCGTTGGGACTAAAGTTGTTTCCTTGATATTTATGCAATCCCAAGTTAAACTCTGCACCGTGTTGAATTACCGTTTCATCAAGAGAAGATAGCAGCACATGGTTTTCATCGTCGATATTGGGAACTGGAATCACCAACAGGCCGTGATATTTGCGTGTGTTACAATCAACAATCGTTGTACAATGATAAGCTCCTGCCTTGTTCGTCCGGAGAATTTCTCTCTGAAGAGATTCTTCCAGATTCGTCATGAGGGTCTTGTCAAATCGTAAATAACTCATAGTTGTGCATTATTTAAAGGTTAATTATTGGTCATCATATTGTATATATATTATTGCTACATTGCATATATATTGGCTGTAGCAGCATATACAACGGGTATAACGCCCAAATGTACAAATTATAGATAAAAACAAAAATAAAAAGGCTTTTTATTTTCAGTTTTTGTGCAAATATTCGTAGTATTGCGTAAAATATCTAAAGAAAAGAATGTCATGAAGCAAGATATTCAGCGTATCATGGTGGCTGCAGCAAAGCCTTTGTTCCTAATTTTTATCTTATATATACTCAAGTTCCTGGAAGTCGGGATGGACTGGGACTTCTCTCACGCGGGGGTATACCCTATGGAGAAGCGAGGCTTAATCGGTATTTTTACTCATCCGTTGATACACAGCGGGTTCAGTCATTTACTGGCAAATACACTCCCTTTATTCTTTCTTTCCTGGTGTCTTTTTTACTTTTACCGGGGAATAGCTGGTAAGATTTTTATTCTCATCTGGCTTGGCGGCGGCGTGCTCACTTTCCTTATCGGAAAACCGGGATGGCACATCGGCGCCAGCGGACTTATCTACGGACTTGCTTTCTTTCTCTTTTTCAGTGGTATTCTCCGTAAGTATGTCCCGCTTATTGCCATTTCCCTACTTGTCACCTTTTTATATGGTGGGATTATATGGCATATGTTTCCCTACTTCTCGCCCGCGAATATGTCATGGGAAGGGCATCTAAGCGGCGGCATCATGGGTACGCTCTGCGCTTTTGCTTTCATTAATCACGGACCGCAACGGCCAGAACCTTTTGCAGATGAACAGGATGAAGAAGTAGAAGAAGAGAATACCGAAGAAAAGGAAGAAGGGGAAGAAGAAAACAAAGATATAGAGCAAAAAGGCGAAATGATATAATACCTATCCTATACGCTACATATTGCCTGTCCATGCCACCTTATTGGCACGACTGTGCCATCGAAGTGGCACGCTTATGCCAAAGTGGTGGCACAACTGTGCCATCGAGGTGGCACAACATCTAAAAAAGGAGGTGGATTATCAAGACCTATGCAATGCCTCGATCAACAATGTAATATTTGCTGTAAACAGCCTCACGGAAATAGCCAGCAGGATAATACCGAAGAACTTACGAATAATATAAATACCGCCTTTTCCGAGGAAACGTTCTACCCGTCCGGTCATACTCACCACGAAGTATACCCAAATCATATTCAGCACCAAGGCTACGATAATATTGACACTGGCATATTCTGCCCGAAGGGAAAGTAGCGTTGTGAAGGCTCCGGCACCCGCAAGCAGAGGAAAGACAAGCGGCACCAAAGTAGCTTCTTTGATAGGACCCTGGTTCTTGAAAATCTCAATATCCAGAATCATCTCCAGAGACATGAGAAAAATGACAAACGCCCCCGCCACTGCAAACGATTCAATATCTACATGGAAGAGTTTCAGCATCATGTCTCCCGCATAGAAAAATCCTATCAATAAGGCAAAGGAGATGACAGTAGCTTTCATTGCATTCACATCTTTACCTTTTTCCTTCAAGTTAATAATAATAGGTATAGAGCCGATAATATCTATTACCGCGAAAAGTACGATAAACGCACTAATCATCTGTTGCCAATTAAAGCCTGCGAACATAATTTCCTCCTTTTTTTCTGCAAATATACTCTATTTTTATGCATTCAAACAATAAAAAAAACAAAAAGAAGGGGTATATGTTGACGGCAGTGTTGTATTATGAGTAAATTTGTACGATTAACAAGAGATTACGACGTATGGAAACAATGTTCGACACTTTGCTCCAATTGCCTTTATTCCAAGGTCTTTGTCATGAAGATTTCACCAGTATACTGGATAAGGTAAAGCTACACTTTATCAAGCATAAAGCGGGAGAAACTATCATTGAGAGTGGTAGTCCTTGTACACAGCTCCGTTTTCTGCTAAAAGGCGAGGTTTCAATTGTCACCAATTCTAAAGAAAACATTTACACTGTCATTGAACAAATGGAAGCGCCCTACCTGATAGAACCGCAGTCGTTATTTGGAATGAATACTAATTATAATTCTTCTTATATAGCGCACACGGAAGCACATACAGTAAGTATCAGTAAAGTGTTTGTACTCAGCGACCTGTTCAAATACGAGATTTTCCGGCTCAACTACATGAATATTGTCAGCAACCGGGCACAAAATCTTTATTCACGCTTATGGGAAGAGCCTACAGAGGATTTAAAGGATAAAATCATTCGCTTTTTCCTGCTACATTGCGAGAAGCCACAGGGAGAAAAGATATTCAAAGTGAAGATGGACGACCTTGCCCGTTATTTGGATGACACGCGGTTGAATACTTCCAAAGCGCTTAATGAATTGCAAGATAACGGATTGCTCGAATTACGCCGGAAAGAGATTCTTATTCCGGATGCACAAAAGTTAGTAAGCGAATAATCTTGGATAAAATATAGACAGATACACAGTTATATCATAAAAAAGCCTCAACGGGAAATCCCATTGAGGCTTTTTTATGATGGATATTTGTCACTCCCATTCTATCGTAGCAGGTGGTTTAGAACTAATATCATAGGTTACGCGGTTCACGCCTTTCACCTTATTAATAATATCATTCGAAACTTTACCTAAAAATTCATATGGCAAATGCGCCCAGTCGGCAGTCATGGCATCCGTAGATGTTACAGCACGCAAGGCAACTGCTCTTTCATAAGTACGTTCATCACCCATTACGCCAACAGACTGTACCGGCAACAAAATAACTCCTGCCTGCCAAACCTTATCATACAATCCCCAGTCACGCAATCCTTGGATGAAAATATCGTCAGCATCTTGTACGATACGTACTTTCTCCGGAGTAATATCCCCCAAAATACGTACAGCCAAACCTGGCCCAGGGAATGGATGGCGGGTTATCAGATGTTCAGGCATACCTAATTCGCGACCTACACGGCGAACTTCATCCTTGAACAACAAACGAAGTGGCTCACACAACTTCAGATTCATCTTTTCGGGAAGACCACCTACATTATGATGGCTCTTAATCACCGTACCTGTGATAGACAAAGACTCGATACAGTCAGGATAGATTGTACCTTGAGCCAGCCATTTCACATCTTTTATCTTGTGAGCTTCTACATCAAATACATCAATAAAGCCCTTACCAATAATCTTACGTTTACTTTCCGGTTCAACCACGCCAGCCAATTCCGAGAAGAATTTCTCACTGGCATCTACACCAATCACGTTCAAGCCGAGACATTCGTAATCAACCATCACATTCTTGAACTCATTCTTACGCAGCATACCATGATCTACAAAGATACAAGTCAGGTTCTTACCAATAGCTTTGTTCAGCAATACCGCAGCAACCGAAGAGTCAACTCCACCGCTCAAACCGAGTACTACCTTATCATCGCCCAACTGCTCTTTCAATTCAGCCACTGTACTTTCAATGAAAGAAGCCGGCGACCAGTCCTGCTTGCAACCGCAAACATCTACTACAAAGTTCTTCAAAATTTGTGTTCCATCTTCACTATGGAATACCTCCGGATGGAACTGTACACCCCATACCTGCTCTCCTTCCACCTGATAAGCAGCAATCTCCACTTTATCCGTCGAAGCGATTTTCTTAAAATTATCAGGAATAGCTGTAATCGTATCACCATGACTCATCCATACCTGCGAACCCTCACGAACTCCTTTGAGCAGCACATTATCTTTGCAAAAAGAAGCCAGATGCGCACGTCCATATTCGCGTGTACCTGCCGGCTCTACTTTTCCGCCATTGGTGTACGATAGAAACTGCGCACCATAACAGATACCTAATATAGGATATTTGCCACGAATTTCACTCAAATCTACTTTAAAAGCGTCTTTGTCATAGACTGAAAAAGGACTTCCGGAAAGAATAACCCCCTTAACGGAGGCGTCTTCCTTAGGGAACTTGTTGTAAGGAACTATTTCACAATACGTATCCAATTCGCGGACACGACGGCCTATAAGCTGGGTCGTCTGCGAACCGAAATCAAGAATAATTATTTTCTCCTGCATCTTAATGGTTGGATTTTAAATAAATTGGTTTGCAAAAGTAGAAAAAAGTGCGCAATCTATATTAATAATGAAGAGAAAAATAAGGAGATTCACAAGATAACACCTGGAATCTCCTTATTTTATTAGGTTCAAATCTTCTTTTCTTTCAGCAAATCGCGAATCTCCGTCAGCAATATTTCCTCTTTCGTCGGTACAGGAGGAGCGGGCGGTGCCGCTGCGGCTTCTTCTTTTTTCTTTGTTGTCAGCTTAGTCAGCAAACGTATAAATAAGAATATAGCGAAAGCAATAATAAGGAAATCAAAAGTAGCCTGCAAGAATTGACCGTAATCCAACGACACCGCAGGTGCAATCTCTTTACCGTCAGCTCCGATTTCAGCCACTTTCATTACCCATTTCAAATCTGTAAAGTTCACTCCGCCAACCAGTAAGCCGATCGGGGGCATGATAACATTGGCAACCAATGATGATACGATTTTTCCAAACGCACCACCGATAACAACACCGACAGCCATGTCTATGACGTTGCCTTTCATAGCAAACGCCTTAAAGTCCTGTAAAAATGTGCTCTTTCCCATCTTTTTTCAATATTTAATGTGAATTTAATATGCGAATATAAAAACATTTTTGTAATTTTGCACCGCATTTGAAAATAAAACAAATGCGGAGACCGAGAGATATTTGAACAAATATTATAAAACCCTTAAAAGTTTAAACAAAATGATTAAAGTAGGTATTAATGGATTCGGACGTATCGGACGTTTCGTTTTCCGCGCTGCAATGAAGAGAAACGATATTCAAATCGTAGGTATCAATGACCTTTGCCCGGTTGATTACTTGGCTTACATGTTGAAGTATGACACTATGCACGGTCAATTCGACGGTACTATCGAAGCAGATGTTGAAAACAGCAAATTGATCGTTAACGGTCAGGCTATCCGCATCACTGCAGAAAGAAACCCGGCTGACTTGAAATGGGATGCTGTAGGTGCTGAATACGTTGTTGAATCTACAGGTTTGTTCTTGAGCAAAGACAAAGCTCAGGCTCATATCGAAGCTGGTGCAAAATATGTTGTAATGTCAGCTCCTTCTAAAGATGACACTCCGATGTTCGTTTGCGGTGTAAACGAAAAAACATACGTGAAAGGTACTCAGTTCGTATCTAACGCTTCTTGTACTACTAACTGTTTGGCTCCTATCGCTAAAGTATTGAACGACAAGTTCGGTATCCTTGACGGTTTGATGACTACAGTTCACTCTACAACTGCTACTCAGAAAACAGTTGACGGTCCTTCTATGAAAGACTGGAGAGGTGGTCGTGCTGCTTCTGGCAACATCATCCCTTCTTCTACTGGTGCTGCTAAGGCTGTAGGTAAAGTTATCCCTGCATTGAACGGCAAATTGACTGGTATGTCTATGCGTGTTCCGACTTTGGACGTATCTGTAGTTGACTTGACAGTTAACTTGGCTAAACCGGCTACTTACGCTGAAATCTGCGCTGCTATGAAAGAAGCTGCTGATGGCGAATTGAAGGGTATCCTGGGTTACACTGAAGATGCAGTAGTTTCTTCTGACTTCTTGGGTGACGCTCGTACTTCTATCTTCGATGCTAAAGCTGGTATCGCTTTGACTGATACATTCGTTAAGGTTGTATCTTGGTATGACAACGAAATCGGTTATTCTAACAAAGTTCTTGACTTGATCGCTCACATGGCATCAGTTAACGCTTAATTAGAAGATTAACATAATTGAAACCGCTGCGGGTAACCGTGGCGGTTTTTTTGTATTCATTTTATATATTGTTAAAAAGCAAGCTGTTATCCGTTGAATCAGCTACAATTTTAGTAGTTTTGTACCTCTATGGAGAGATTATTAATAACATTGATACTAGTTTGCACCATGAACAATATAATAAATGCCCAGAATCCTTTCTTCGGGCAATATCAGACACCGCACGAAACCGTGCCCTTTGACCGGATAAAAACCGAACACTATGAACCTGCCATCCTTGAAGGGATCAAGCAGCAGAATGCAGAAATAGATGCTATCATACAGAATCCGGAAAAAGCAACTTTCAACAATACAATAGAAGCTTTCGAAAATTCGGGAGATTTATTGGATAGAGTGGCAGCCGTTTTCGGGAATATGCTCAGTGCAGAAACAAATGATGACCTGCAGGAACTGGCTCAAAAGATTATGCCATTACTTAGCGAGCACAGTAACAACATCACGCTGAACGAAAAGCTTTTCGCACGCGTGAAAGAGGTGTACAGCCAGAAAGAGAACTTATCACTTACACAGGAGCAAAGCCAGCTACTGGAAAATGCCTATAACAGTTTCGTTCGCCACGGTGCCAATCTGGAAGGTGAAGCACGGGAAGAATACCGCCGGTTGACTAACGAATTGAGTAAACTGACACTTGACTTCAGCGAGAACAACCTGAAAGAAACCAATCGTTATCAGATGTTGCTGACGAAGAAGGAAAGTCTTGCCGGATTGCCGGATATTATCGTAGAAGCAGCAGCCGAAACGGCTAAAAGCGAAGGTAAGGAAGGATGGGTATTCAGCCTTCATGCACCGAGCTATGTTCCATTTATGACATACGCCGACAACCGCGACTTACGTCAGAGATTGTATATGGCTTATAATACGAAATGTACGCACGATAATGAGTTCAACAACATCGAAATCGTGAAGAAGATAGCCAATACACGCATGAAGATAGCTCAACTGCTGGGATATAAAGATTATGCGGAATATATGCTTGTGAAAAGGATGGCCGAAAACAGTGAATCTGTATACAAGCTGCTCAACCAGCTATTGGAAGCATATGCACCTACTGCCCAGGAAGAATACAAGGAAGTGCAGGAACTTGCTCGTCAAGAGCAGGGAGACGACTTTGTCGTAATGCCTTGGGACTGGAGCTATTATTCAAACAAGCTGAAAGATAAGAAATTCAATATCAACGAAGAAATGCTTCGCCCCTACTTCGAACTCGAACAGGTAAAGAAAGGGGTATTCGGACTGGCAGAAAAGTTATATGGAATCACATTCCGGAAGAATACGGAGATTCCCGTTTACCACAAGGAAGTGGAAGCATTCGAAGTGTTCGACAAAGACGGAAAGTTCCTGGCTGTCTTATATACAGACTTCCATCCACGTCTCGGCAAACGTTCGGGCGCTTGGATGACAAGTTACAAAGAGCAATGGATAGATCAACAAACGGGTGAGAACAGCCGTCCGCATGTATCTGTCGTGATGAACTTCACCAAGCCGACCGAGAACAAGCCTGCTCTATTGACATTCAATGAAGTAGAAACATTCTTGCATGAGTTCGGACACAGTCTGCATGGCATGTTTGCCAACTCTACTTACAAGAGTTTAAGCGGTACAAATGTATATTGGGACTTTGTAGAACTTCCTTCACAGATTATGGAAAATTTCGCCATAGAGAAGGACTTTCTGAATACTTTCGCCCGTCATTATCAGACTGGGGAAATATTGCCGGACGAATTAATAAAACGCCTGGTAGACGCTTCGAACTTCAATATTGCCTATGCTTGTCTGAGACAGTTAAGTTTTGGACTGCTTGATATGGCGTGGTACACTCGCAATGTTCCTTTCGAGGGAGATGTGAAAGCCTATGAACAAGAAGCATGGAAAAAGACACAGATACTGCCGGTAGTACAAGAAGCTTGTATGAGTACTCAATTCTCGCATATCTTTGCAGGTGGATATGCCGCAGGATATTACAGCTACAAATGGGCGGAAGTACTGGATGCTGATGCTTTCTCACTATTTAAGCAAAAAGGAATATTCAACCAGGAAGTTGCTGACTCCTTCCGCAAGAATATCCTGTCGAAAGGGGGAACAGAGCATCCGATGACGCTTTATAAACGCTTCCGCGGACAGGAACCGACTATTGACGCCTTATTAATCAGAAACGGAATTAAGAAATAAGTATTAAGTATGAAAAAAAATATATTTCAAATAGTAGGATTGCTATTATTGCTTCCTTTATTTTCAGCGTGCAACGACTCTGATGACGTAGCTTCCATATTTACAGGAAAAACATGGAAGCTAAACTATATCACCGTTGACGGACAACATGAAATGTTCAGTTTCTGGGAAAACAAAATAGAAGAAAATAAAAGTATCGAAGAGCTAAATAAAAATGGAACATATAATGTCATATTTGAAGGCGTAGCTGAGGGAGATCTCATCAGTGGAAAAATAAGAGGAACTGTAGTCGCTTCTTATTCTCTTGCAGGAACCTGGAGTGCAAACGGCAAAAACAATGATTTCAACGCCAATATCACAGAAGGAAATGATGGTGGTGACAAACTTGCCAAAAACTTTATAGAAGGACTGAGAAATGCAACATCTTACGAAGGAGACGATAAGAACTTGTATCTTTTATACAAACCCAAAGATAGTAAACAAACTTTCCGCATGGTTTTCCGTGTAGTAAACAAGTAATCAGCAAAACAACATGGACTCAGAAAAAAAACAATTAGAACTTGACAGACGTTATATACGTATGGCTAGCATTTGGGCTGAAAATTCCTATTGCCAACGCCGTAAAGTAGGAGCTTTAATCGTTAAGGATAAAATGATTATCTCCGACGGATATAATGGAACGCCTTCCGGATTCGAGAATGTATGCGAAGATGAAAACAACTTGACAAAGCCATACGTTTTGCATGCGGAAGCAAACGCCATTACTAAAATAGCACGTTCGAACAACAGTAGCGACGGAGCCACGATGTATGTCACAGCTTCACCCTGCATTGAATGTGCAAAGTTAATCATACAGGCAGGAATCAAACGGGTAGTTTACTCCGAGCATTATCGCCTGGAAGATGGAATAGAGTTATTAAAACGGGCAGGAATTGAGGTCATCTACACAGAACCGGATGAAAATTCTGCTTCGAACAAATAATAAGACGAACGTTTTAAAAAAGGAATAGACATGAGTACAAAAAACTCTTCACGTTTCACACCTGTCATCATAGCCGTCAGCGTGGTTCTCGGGATTCTTATCGGCACATTTTATGCCAAGCATTTCGCCGGCAACCGCCTGGGTATCATCAACGGCTCTTCCAACAAGCTGAACGCATTGCTGCGAATTGTAGATGACCAGTATGTAGACACTGTTAACATGACCGATCTTGTAGAAAAAGCGATGCCACAGATTTTGGCTGAACTCGATCCGCATTCAACTTACATCCCGGCTCAGAATCTTGAAGAAGTCAACTCTGAACTGGAAGGCAGCTTTAGCGGAATCGGAATTCAATTCACCATACAGAATGACACCATCCATGTGAATGCAGTCATCCAGGGCGGCCCTTCCGAAAAAGTAGGGCTGATGGCGGGCGACCGTATCGTCACCGTAGACGACAGTCTCTTTGTCGGTAAAAAGGTGACTAACGAACGAGCGATGCGTACCCTTAAAGGACCTAAAGGTTCTCAAGTGAAGCTAGGAGTCAAACGTATGGGAGAAAAAGAACTATTAAACTTCAGCATCACCCGCGGAGACATTCCTCAAAATACGGTTGATGCCGCTTATATGGTAAATGACGACATCGGCTACGTAAAAGTCAGCAAATTCGGCCGTACTACTCATGTAGAACTGCTCAATGCATTGGCTCAACTCAACCATAAGAAATGTAAAGGACTGATTATCGACCTGCGCGGTAATACCGGTGGATATATGGAAGCCGCTATCCGCATGGTAAATGAGTTCCTGCCTGAAGGAAAACTAATTGTATATACTCAAGGCCGTAAATATCCGCGTGCGGAAGAATTTGCCAACGGTACAGGTAGCTGTCAGAAGATGCCGCTCGTTGTATTGATTGACGAAGGTTCTGCCTCTGCCAGTGAAATCTTTACCGGAGCTATCCAGGACAACGACCGGGGTACAGTAGTAGGACGCCGTTCCTTTGGCAAGGGATTGGTTCAACAGCCTATCGACTTCAGCGATGGTTCGGCTATCCGCCTGACGATTGCTCGCTACTACACTCCGTCCGGACGCTGCATCCAACGCCCTTACGAAAGTGGTAAAGACCGTAACTACGAACTCGACTTATACAACCGTTACGAACATGGTGAGTTCTTCTCTCGCGACAGCATCAAGCAAAATGAGAAAGAACGCTATAACACGAGCCTGGGACGTACTGTATATGGCGGCGGCGGTATCATGCCCGATATATTCGTGCCACAAGATACGACAGGAGTCACTTCCTATCTGTCTACAGTTATCAACCGTGGACTGACTATCCAGTTTACATTCCAATATACGGATAATAACCGGAAAAAACTCAGCCAGTACGAAACCGAAGAGGACTTGCTGAACTATCTTCGCCACCAAGGATTGGTAGAACAGTTTGTCCGTTTTGCCGATAGTAAGGGAGTGAAAAGAAGAAATATTCTTATCCAAAAATCCTACAAGCTGCTGGAAAAGAATATCTATGGCAACATCATCTACAATATGCTAGGGTTGGAAGCCTATCTCCAATACTTCAATAGAACAGATGCCACTGTCAATAAAGGTATCGAGATACTCGAAAATGGAGAAGCCTTCCCGAAAGCTCCGGTAGCAGTAGAAGAGGAAGAAGTGACAAAGGACAAAAAAGATGGAAAGAAAAAAAGAACTGCGCAAGTATATAGCATCACTGAAGACCCGTCACGAGGATTCAGATATGCGGAAGTTGCAATCAGCTAAAGTACTTGCCGCCCTCGAAGCCCATCCGGCTTTCAGGGCGGCAAATACTATATTGCTCTATCATTCGCTGAAAGACGAAGTAGACACGCACGCGTTTATCCGGAAATGGAGTAATGAAAAACGGATTCTACTTCCGGTAGTTGTAGGCGATGAATTGGAATTACGCATATATAGTGGTCCGGAAGACATGGCAACCGGCAGTTATGGAATAGAAGAACCTACCGGAGAAATATTCACAGACTATGCGGCTATAGAATTTATTGCCGTTCCCGGAGTTGCTTTTGATGCCAAAGGTAACCGGTTGGGACGGGGAAAGGGGTATTATGACCGCCTTCTGCCACGTATTCCGTCAGCCTATAAAGCAGGCATCTGTTTTCCGTTTCAATTAGTAGAAGAAGTTCCTGCGGATTCATATGATGTACGCATGGACATAATCATAACAAGCAATGAGGACGAATTATCACACCCATACCACCCGCTGCCATCATGCGACAGGGAGTGACGAAGAATTTGTTTTAAGCGCCATCAAAGGCGGCTACCAGGAATTAGGTTTCTCTGACCATACTCCGTGGAAATACAATACCAATTATGTATCCGACATCCGCATGACTCCCGAAGAACTGCCGGAGTATGTAGAAAGTCTGCGTTCGCTGCGGGAAAAGTACAAAGAACAAATCAGTATAAAAATAGGGCTGGAATGTGAATATTTCCCGGATTACCTGTACTGGCTGAAAGGAATCATCAAGGAATATCAATTGGATTATATCATCTTCGGAAATCACCATTTCCATACAGATGAGAAATTCCCCTACTTCGGTCGGCACACAGATACAGTAGATATGCTTGAGCTTTATGAAGAGAGCGCCATTGAAGGAATGGAAAGCGGATTATTCGCTTACCTGGCACACCCGGATTTATTCATGCGTTCCTATCCCCGATTCGACCGTCACTGCAAATTAGTCAGCAGACATATCTGCCGGACAGCGGCACGGTTAAACCTGCCGTTGGAGTATAACCTCGGCTACGAAGACTACAATGAGGAGCACGGAATTATAACCATCCCTCACCCCGACTTTTGGGAAATAGCTGCTCACGAAGGTTGTACTGCCATTATCGGAGTGGATGCACATAATAATCAGTATTTGGAAACACCATTCTATTATGACCGTGCAGGCGAAACACTCAAGAAGTTGGGAATAAAGGTAACAGACACGATACCTTTTCTCACCGAAAAATGATATTTGTAATCACCGTAGCCCCTACTTTCTCATTCAGTGCACGTACCAACATTTCGCGTCCCATCATCAATTCCTGACGAAGAGCTGCGGAAGTGAGGTGCACATACAAAGTTTGGTTACGAATATAAAGATTGTTGGTATAAGCCGCCGCAGGCCCCAGGATTTTGGGCCAGGCATCCAGCAATCTTTGTTCGTTCAGCGGAGATTCCAAACTCTCCTGACGAAGAAACTGCTGAATCAGTTTTCCTATTTGTTCTGCATCGTTACGTTTCATTATTCAGCTTCCATTTCGTGAATCACTCCTGCTTCTACACGGAAAATTTTAAAATCACTGCCTACCTTATGCAAGATGCGATCCAAATGTTCCCGGTTCGTATCCGTTATAAATATCTGCCCGAAGTTATCTCCTGCAACCAATTTAACGATCTGTTCCACACGCGAAGCGTCCAGTTTATCGAAAATATCATCCAACAACAATAAAGGAACAGTCCTTCCGGTACGTTTCAGAAAGTCAAACTGTGCCAATTTCAATGCCACCAAATACGTTTTATTCTGTCCCTGCGACCCTTCCTTCTTTATCGGAAACTCGCCCAGCATCATATTCAACTCATCCTTATGAATCCCCCGCAGGGAGAATCCCATAATCTTGTCCCGTTCCCTGCTTTGCTTCAGTACTTCCATCAAGGAAGCATCCCGTGCATGAGACTCATAAGACAATCCGACCTGTTCCTTATCCTGTGAAATGAAAGAATAGAAAGACTGGAAGATAGGAATAAACTCCTTGATAAACGCTTCACGCTTTCTGAATACAACTTCACCGGCCTGCGCCATCATTTCTTCCCATACCAAAAACAATTCCTCTTCGACTGGGAACTCACTCTTCAGCAAGGTATTACGCTGTGTCAATGCTTTGTTATAGCGTATCAGCGCATCCAAATACTCCTTATCATACTGGGAAATCACGACATCCATAAACCGGCGCCGTTCATCACTTCCCCCGGCTATCAATTCAGAGTCGGCAGGCGACACCATGACCAAAGGCAAAAAACCAATGTGGTCGGAAAAGCGGCTATACTCCTTCTTGTTACGCTTAAACTGCTTCTTCGAGCGACGCTTCATCCCGCAATAAATCTCCTCGGGAGTTCCATCCTCAGCTTCATAAAAACCCTGGATAACAAAGAAGTCCTGTTCGTGACGAATATTCTGTGAATCAATCGGATTGCCGGAACTTTTGCAAAAAGACAAGAAATACACTGCATCCAGCAGATTCGTCTTTCCCATTCCATTCTGCCCGAAAAAACAATTCAGTTTAGCGGAGAATCCCAGCTCCACTTCTTCCAAATTCTTATAGTTTAATATGGATATTCGTTTCAGTATCATTGTGTACGCGTTAATTTGTTCACAAAAGTAGCAAGATTTTCGTGGTTTTCGGGTGTAAAACAAAAAAAGATGGCTCTAAATTTCATTTGTAGATATAAAAAAACTACTTTTGCGAGTCGAAATATCAAACCGTGAATAATAACAAAAAGAATCATATAAAATGGCAGAACAAAAGAATCAGAACGAACATCTGAACGTAGAAGATGCACTGACACAATCGGAAGCATTTCTTATCAAGTACAAAAACGCAATCATCGGCGGTGTTGTTGCTGTGATTATTATTGTAGCAGGTTTTATCATGTACAAAAACCTCTATGCTGAACCACGTGAAGAAAAAGCACAAGCAGCTCTTTTCAAAGGACAGGAATACTTTGAACAGGATGCTTTTGAACAAGCACTGAACGGTGACAGCATTGGTTTTGCAGGTTTCCTGAAAGTAGCAGATGACTACAGCGGAACAAAAGCCGCTAATTTAGCGAAAGCTTATGCAGGTATTTGCTATGCACAACTCGGCAAATACGAAGAAGCAGTGAAGATGCTGGATAGCTTCAACGGAAAAGACCAGATGGTTGCTCCCGCAATTTTGGGTGCTGCCGGTAACTGCTATGCACAACTCGGCCAACTGGATAAAGCAGCTTCTACTTTGCTCTCGGCAGCAGACAAAGCTGACAACAACACATTGAGCCCGATCTTCCTGGTACAAGCCGGAGAAATCCTGGTGAAACAAGGTAAATTTGATGATGCAGTGAACGCTTATACAAAGATCAAGGACAAATACTTCCAATCTTACCAAGCTATGGACATCGACAAATATATCGAGCAGGCTAAGTTGATGAAGAAATAATATACCTTATTATATATAAGATATCAGGCACGGATTACACAGATTGACACGGATTAAAACAGTTATCAACTACAACCGTGAAATCCGTGTAATCCGTGCCTTTTTTCTCAATCCTTTCTAAAACTTTCATTTTTTAATTTTTAATTCTCAATCCTCAATTTATTATGGCAACAGCTTATCATAATTTATCCGAATATGATTTCAACTCCGTTCCGAACGCTGAAGACATGAAATTCGGTATCGTCGTATCCGAATGGAATTTCAATATTACAGGTGCTTTGCTGAAAGGCGCAGTCGAAACATTGAAAAAACATGGAGCTAAAGAAGAAAATATTTTGGTGAAAACTGTACCGGGAAGTTTCGAACTTACTTTCGGCGCCAACCAAATGATGGAAAATTGCGATATCGATGCAATTATTGCAATTGGTTGCGTAATTAAGGGAGATACTCCACATTTTGATTATGTTTGTATGGGAGCCACCCAAGGAATTACCGAATTAAACGCAACTGGCGATATACCAGTTATTTACGGATTAATTACCACTAATACCATGGAGCAAGCAGAGGATCGCGCCGGTGGCAAGCTAGGTAACAAAGGAGACGAATGTGCAATTTCCGCAATAAAAATGATTGATTTTGTTTGGAGTTTAAATAAATAGTTGTATCTTTGCACCGCGATTGAGAAACAAACTATCTCAAAAGCAAAAAAGGGCAAATACCAGAGTGGCCAAATGGGGCAGACTGTAAATCTGCTGTCTTTCGACTTCGGTGGTTCGAATCCATCTTTGCCCACAAAAATTGCGGAAGTAGCTCAGTTGATAGAGCATTAGCCTTCCAAGCTGAGGGTCGCGGGTTTGAGCCCCGTCTTCCGCTCTCCAAAGAGAATCTGAGAAATTAGGTTCTCTTTTTTTGTTTTACTTTAGACCGCTATGATTATGAAAGATTCTCTGACACAAACTCACGTACTCCGGTTAGCGCTTCCCCCTATCCCAACCGTTCATATCGGAATCATAGGATTGGGCAACCGGGGATTGCTCACCCTGCAACGCTATCTCCAAATAGAAGGTGTGGAGATCAAGGCTCTCTGTGAAATCAGGGAAGGCAACCTTCACAAAGCCCAGCAGCTATTAAAAGAGGCAGACCGCCCCGAAGCTATCGGATATACCGGAACGGACGGCTGGAAAAATATGTGCGAATCGGACGAATTGGATTTGGTCTTCATTTGTACCGACTGGCTGATGCACACACCAATGGCTACCTTTGCGATGGAATGTAAGAAACACGTAGCCATTGAAGTTCCGGCAGCCATGAGCGTGGATGAATGTTGGCAACTGGTGGACACAGCGGAAAGAACCCGCCGCCACTGCATCATGTTAGAGAACTGCTGTTACGATCCTTTCGCATTGACTACGCTCAATATGGCTCGCCGGGGAATACTCGGAGAAATCATGCACGTAGAAGGAGCTTACATTCACGACCTTCGTTCGATGTATTTTGCCGAGGAAAGTGAAGGTGGCTATCACAATCATTGGGGGAAAAAGTATAGCATCGAACATACCGGCAATCCCTACCCCACTCATGGCCTGGGCCCTGCCTGTCAGATTCTCAATATTCATCGCAGTGACAGAATGGAATATCTTGTTTCTATGTCTACCCATCAGGCAGGAATGAGTGAGTATGCCCGTCGGCTATTTGGCGAGTATTCACCGGAAGCCTGTCAAAAGTATCAATTGGGAGATGTCAATACAACGCTTATCCATACGGTCAAGGGAAAAACAATCATGCTCCAGTACGACGTGTCTACGCCACGCCCTTACAGCCGTTTGCAAACCGTATGCGGCACACTGGGATTCGCACAGAAATATCCGGTTCCTTGCATTGCGTTGGAACCCAATGGCGATACACCGCTTTCTGGAGAAAGACTGGAGAAAACACTGGCGCGCTACAAACACCCTTTCAGCGCAACTATCGGCGAGGAAGCGCACCGTAAAGGGTTACCCAACGAAATGAACTATGTGATGGATTACCGCCTTATCTATTGCCTACGCAACGGGCTTCCACTGGATATGGACGTATATGACGCAGCCGAATGGTCGTGCATTACAGAACTAAGCGAGAAATCGGTATTAAACAAAAGCATGGCAATAGAAATACCGGACTTTACTCGGAGAGCGTGGAAAATAAAATAAATAAGAGGAGATTCTTTTTCAGAAACTTTAGAGACAGGTAAATATGACGTTCCACGGCTTTTTCACCAATACCGCAACGGGCAGCAATCTCCCGATAAGTCATATTTTCCTCTCTGCTCATCAAGAATATTTCGCGTTGCCGCTTGGGTAATACAGCAATTAGCTGGTCGATATATTCTTTTAAGTCTTCCGCCACCATCTGGTCTTCCTGATTATACGATTCTTCGCTCTCTATTGAACGCAGTACCGTCATTTTGAACATATCCTCACGAACCTTGCTTCGAACTTTATTAAAAATGATATTCCGGGTAATAATAAACAGGAAGCCTTCCACTCTTTTATTATTATCCAATAAATGGCGAGCTTCCCAAAATTTCACAAAAACATCTTGGACAATCTCAGAAATTGTATCAGAAGAGGTCACATAAAGCTTGGTAAAATTATAGACTTTCTGCCAATAATAATCATACAACGTAGCAAAGGCAATATTATTGCCATTTTTCATTTGATTAATCAGCTCTTTTTCCTCCATATTGTTCAAAACTTATGATAGACAAAAGTAATATATTTAAAATAAAATATACTATGACGAGCCAATTAATTTCAAAACCCCATTTTATCTTTTTTATTTATATCATTGTGAACACATCATAAGAAAAATACCATAAATCAACGCAGTATGTTGTAATAACCTAATACAAACAGGCAAAACAACCCTGCGTTAACCTATGGTACAATTTGCACATATATATTTAATTCACCATCGGCACTTCCGTCCGTTTTCCCGTCACTGATACAGCATAAAGTTTATGCCCGTCCTTCCAATCACCGGAAAGTGTAAATACATCGGTAGCAGAAGGCGTTGTCTCACCACTAGAGATAAAGATAAGTTCACCGGACTGGTTCTCCACTTCATAGGCTGCCACATTCTGCCAGTTTCTGATTGTAATGGTATTGCCATTCCGGGTCGCATTTTCCTCAGGCACTACCTGAGGGCGATTCCGATACAACTCCCATGTATTATCCGAAATGTATTCCAAAGCTACATCCTGCAATTTTTCATATCCCAAATTCTCCACTTTCTCCTTTAACCTACTAATCATTTCCTTAGTTATCTTCAGTGTTTTTGTTTCATAATCTTCAATCGACCTATCCACAGGAGTCAGGAATCCCCACTTTTCAAAAAAATCAAGTAAGTTCATCCGGGCCGCTACACAACAGTTGTACACAAAATCAAGCTGTATCTCTCCTTCACTCATGCCGCCATAGTTCTTCGCACGGGCATATTCGTAAACTTCGGGATAGAAGCCTCCATAATCCGGCTGTTGGAGCGGCGTCCGTCCAAGCACTTTACCAAAGTAAAGTTCCAGTTGCCAAAAAGGAACCAATTTACAAAAGACATCATCCGAATCATCTATATTTGTAAAATTAGCATGAGAAGCCTTCGGAACAATAATACCGTTCCATGCCTTCGAATATCTGTTGCGGTATACCGCTCCCATATCTTCGGTCTGTATCCGTGAAGGCTGCCCGAAAACAGTAGTCTGTATATATTCGGACATGATATTGTTAGTCACCTCAGTCAATCCTATCCACTTGACTCCCGGACGTGTCTGATTGCAATGCCCTATTTCATGGGCAGGTCCCCAACAACCCGTGGTTTTCAGCACATCCGGGTCACAAACATCTCCCATTGTAGTCTGATTATAAGCAGTATGATAAGCAGTTGCATACATAAAAGACTGGTACATGACATTCAAATATATCCTATTTTTGAACATCTTGTCATATTTTTCCAATCCGAGAAGTTGCATCTCACTATGGGCAATCTTATCATAAAGGTCGATCAATTCATCACCATTGGTGGCAGCATACTTTCTGAAGTCATTGGTTTCAAAAGTCAGATGCGCATATTTGCCTACCACATCGAAATATTTATCCGTAGCCTTACCCAACAATTCATTCCAACGCCCTCGGTGCTCCTCATTCTGCGAATCAAAATAGCCATTCACTGTGCCCGAAGCAAAATGAATCTTAACAGGTTGTGCAGTTTCTGCTTCTTCCAGACTTTTAGTATGATACATTACATATATCAATCCTTTTCCTGTCATCGTCAGTTTATTAATACCTCGATACAATGGATAGGTAATTCCTCCGAAACCATCACTTCCCGGTGCGTCCAAATTCTGTACCTTCATTCCTATACTCTGTCCGTATGTATCACCCACCATCACTACCAATGTTTCACCTGCTCCTACCGAAATACCTGTCGGATTGTCAAGAAGGCTATACGGGTTTGTCTTGTGAGTTTCCGACTGAATATCCGGATGCGGAAACGCCTTGTAATCTGCCACACGGAAGTTCCTGTCATACTTGCCTTTGAACATATAGTAAGCCAGATTCTTGAAGAAAGGATAGTTACAGTTTTCTATGTCTGCTTCTGTGACTCCCGCTTTCAAGTTGCTGCATGTCTCGTCTTCAAAAAGAGTAGAATAATCAAATGCATTCAGATTTTTGGCATAAAACTCCATCTCAGCACAAGAAGCAAATCCCTGACCATCTCCCGCCCCACTCTTCACGATAAAACGAAAAGAAATGGCACGAACCGTATTATCAAAAGTTACCCTGGTGGCTGTTGCAGAGCCTTCAAAATCCTTATCAAGCAACTTCGTAAATGTACTCCCATCTTCCGAGTACTGAATTTCCACCTCTTTGAAATGGCCATTATATCCTGTAGAACGAGGATGATAAATCAGATAATCCACATCAGACGCTTCCTCAAAATTATAAGTCAGCGTAATAGGAAAATAATTCGCTCCGCCATTTGACCAGTTCGAATGATACAGGGTTTTATAATCACCATCAAAGGATTTCTCAATACCATCCTCACCTTGGTGGGAAGAATCAGTTCCACTCACAACTTTTACTTTAAAGTCTCCTTCAATATCCTCTCCTGCTCCCCCATTGTATTCATTCAGTCCATGCTGTGAAACCAGCACCGAAGCAGAAACCGGTACATTTTCTTCCGAGGCACCTTCCGGCAAAACTTCAGTAAAGACTATGGCGCCTTCCCGCTTTTCATCCAATGTGCTGCTTTTCACCACATAAGTATGAGTTGACGTTACCATTTCGGGTGCACGGGATTTAGCTTTCTCTGAAATCCAATCAGGGAAGCCGGCACTCACTTCTACATTCGTAGTAACATTAAAAGTTATCTCTTTACCAATAACCTCTACTTCAAAAACATTCTTATCAATCAAGATAGCAGCTTCATACCCTAACTGACGAACCTTAATCGTCCGCATTTGCCCTTCTGCCGTAATTGTTACAAGTGCTTCACGTACCAACCGTTCTTCACTTTCATCTACAGAAATCTTCAAAATCTTCCCCGAAACGGAAAGAGTACACCAACTTTTATCCGCCTTTGCTTCCCAAGTTGAAGCATTTGTTGAAACCGTTATATTTTGTGTTCCGGCTTCACTGTTAAAATCCACAATCTCCTTATTTACGGATAAATCGACCACCAATACTTCCTCATCGCTTGAGCAAGAAAAAGCCACAACCCAATGTACAAGCACAAGGAGAACCAACAAGCATTTTTTTATATAATAATTTACCATCTATAATACGTATTATGTAATACTTTCATCGAATAACCAAAGCATCAAATAAAAAGGCGGAAATCCAAAATAATTCTTGAAAAGAAGCATTTATAATTTCCGCCTGATTTGCCCATAAGACAAAGCTTATCCTATTATCTGAATATCTACAGTATCCTGTAAACCTTATTATTCAGCCTCCGGATCAACAACACTTGCATTAACCTCAAATAATTTGAATTCCGCCATACTGAAAAAGACAGAACCCGTATTTGTATGGTTTACCGAATAGCGTATATAACGATAGGGCTTGGAATTATCCCCCAAAACAGGAGACATATATGGAGTTGTACTCATCAACATTCCATTCTTAGCCTTTGTAAGATTCTCAATCAATTCAAAATTGACTCCGTCATTACTACCCATAATATCCACATCATCAGGAATGTTGTTTCCATTACGTGCCACCGACTCATACTTAAAGTAAGTTATTTCTTTTTTTGTATCTATCTGGAACCAGTGAGGAGACGGAGGAACTGTCCCGCTCCAGGCCGTATGAAAATAAGAACCGGTATTCCCGTCAATAAGATTTGCTATAGGGCCTTCTGAAGCTTCCTGGGCATTCGTTGACAACTGGTCCACCGTCAATACTATTTGTTTGGACTCTCCGAAAACCACTTGTACCGGAGCCGGTTCCGAAACAGCCTGGATTGTCTGGACATTTCCCGCATCACCCGTTTCACTATAAGACTGGACCTTAAATTCATATTCTCCGAACTTTTTACGCGTATCCGGAATCAACACACTATCCGCATAAACACTGGCCAGCCTTACCACATCCTGTTCCAACAAATAATCATAATAAGATACTTTAATATATCTGATCGTATTATCATCAGGCGTAACCCAACGAAGCACAATATAACCGGGCTTGTCTTGAGTATCGGCACTTAAATCAATCACATCAGAAGGAACAACAGACTTTGTATCTTCGTCACTGCAACCAGCAAACCCTGCCAAGAGTAGAGTGACAACCAATAAAAAAATATTTTTCTTCATAACAGTCATGCTAAAATTTAATTAATAATTAGGATTCTGCACCATATTAGGATTCTTACTCACTTCTTCAGCCGGGATCGGCAACAAATATTGGCGCGGAGTATCAAAATTGCGAACGTCAGGAAGAGTTTTCACAGTAGCAAAACCATTAATATCAGTGGCATCAATATTCATACCCCTTACCGGCACATTAAAATACTTGTTCCCCAGTTTCCAACGACGAATATCCCAGAAGTTCTGCTGTTCCAGATAAAGTTCTATCATTCTTTCCTGTCTTACAATCTCTGTCAATTTGCCGTTCAAACCACCATTTCCCGTATAACTCACCATAGGATTCTTCGCATTCTTCCAAGCATCCTTAACAGAAAGAAGTCCGGCACGCTGACGCACTCTATCCAGTTTCTCCATCCCCTTTTCAAGATAACCTTCTTTATCATAGGCGATACATGCTTCCGCATAGCTCAGATACAATTCTGCCAAACGAATGACCGGCCACGGATAATCCTTGGAAGGTTCTTTCTGCGATTTGGAAGCAGCCACTCCCGGATGAACACCTTTTTTATTCAAGTATCCGGTTTTTGAGTAGTTATTATTTCTGCCCTGCTTGCCGCAATTTCCCTGTTCTGTAAAATCCGTCAACCATTTCTTACCTTCCGCACGCTCGGCTTTCGCTATATAGGCATTCTCCTTAGACTCTGCCTGACATTCATAATAACCATTCTGAAATGCAATCCAGGCATAAAAACGAGGTTCGCGGTCAATATTCATCTTCAATGTTTGTCCTTCACCATAAGCAGCATCATCGGGGAATGGAACTACCGAGAACCGGTTCTGATAATCAAACTCAGGATCTTCGTCAATCGGAAGACCGTTTTTCGTATAAAAGCGCTCCACCATAGTCAAAGTCGGCGCAACACCATTCCAGGAACCATCACTCAAATAAGGCAAGGATTTAGCCTGCAAACCATATGCACCCGCCTTACGCGTCTCGGCAAACAACACCTCTTTTGAATTGTCCTTATCCATAAATGTAAAACGCATCGTACGCTGTGTCAAATCCTGAGGTTCGGGATAGCCGCTCAAGTCCCCTTCTTTCATCTCATATAAACTATATCCGTTAGACTCAGCCAGATTAATAGCCTCAAGTGCGGCATCTGCTGCCTTTTTCCACTTATTTTCGTCATAAGAAAGAGGCATCAACGGACTACCGTCCGTGCCGACAAAGTCATTGTAATATTCCGTATTACCATTAAACAAGGGAGAAGCCGCATAAAGCAACAATCTGGCTTTAAGAGCTTTGGCAGCCACACTGGTTACAAGCCCATACTCCGACCCCGTCCGTGTTGCCGGCAGTCTTCCGGCAGCACTGTCAAACATATCACAAGTCCACTGCACACATTCGTCATAAGAGGTACGTCCCAATAAATTATCTTTTGGAGTATCCAGAACCGGCAGTTCCTTCACTAATACGACAGGACCATAGCATTTAATCAACAGCATATGAAAATAAGCGATCAGGAAATCAGCCTGAGCCACATAACTGTCTATAGTTGCCTGATCAATGCGGGGAACTGAGTTTATATTCTGCTTTAACAAATAACATTGGCGAATACCCAGAAACAAATCATTCCAATAACTGATGATCAAGTTTCCCGAAGTATAAACACCTTCGGCAAATTTTACGTACGATTCCTGAGTAAAAGGACTTATAATTTCATCTCCACTGAAATCCAGGCAATTCTGCACCTTATTAATCTGCGGTATATATCCATAACATGAATACAGGAATCTTTCTGCTGCTTTAGGACTGGAAAAAGCATCTTTATCACTGGCTTTCTCTGCCGGTACCACATCCAGAAAATCACAGGACACCATCACAGTTCCCGCAAACAATGCTAAAAACAGATATTTTATTATATTTTTCATACTATGTAAATTTAATTGTTGAATGTCATTTGGAAACCTACATTAAAGACACGTTGTGTAGGATATTTCAATCCGCTTCCGCCTCCCTGTTCCGGATCCCATAAATCAAACTTAGAGAATGTCAACAAGTTGGAACCGCTGACATAGAAGCGCATTCTTTTAAATGTATATCCAATCTCCATATTTTTCAGTTTCAAGAACGAACCGTCACGCATCCAATAATCAGATGTACGACCGGAGTTACCGGGATTCGTATTATTCAAACTGGTTTTACGGGTCAAACGCGGATATTTCGCATCTACATTCTGATTCGTCGGCGACCATCTGTCATCTGCCACAAATTGCAGCACATTACGCAACGAGTTATCACCGAAAGGATGGAATCCACTCATAAACAAAGAAGTTTTCGCTACTCCCTGAAAGAAGAAAGAGAAGTCCCAGTTTTTATATTTGAACGAAGGACCGAAACCATATACGATTTCAGGAACCGTAGGATTTCCAATCCATGTCCAGTCGTCCACGTCCACTATATCATCTCCATAGCCATGCATATTCGATACATTGAGGTATTTGATATCACCTGCTCCCAGTGTAGAACCCATCTGTTGATTGTAGCGGTCTATTTCGGCCTCATCTAAAAATAACCCGTTCGACAAATATCCCTGGTTGACATTGGCGCTCTGGCCGACTTTCGACTGGAAGGCATATTTAGGAGCTTCATCATATTTGGTAATCTCATTGTGGGCGTATGTAAACGTTCCCTTAAAGTTCATATAGAAATCCTTGCTGAATGCCTTGTTATAATCAATAGAGAAGTCGAGTCCCTGATTTTTCATCTCGGCAAGATTGCCAAATACATCGGTTGTTCCGGTTCCCAGATACGTAGGAATAGTCCCTTTTTTCTGGAATATATCTCTACGAGTCTCACGGAAAACATCGACAACAATGTTCAGGCTGTTCAATAATTGCAAGTCAATACCAAGGTTGATCTTTTCTCCCACTTCCCAAGTAATATTAGTATTTTCATAACGGGTATAAACCGGTCCGCTCAATCCATAGTTCTGGTCAATACCGGTAGTAAATCCCATACCGGACAGATTAATCGTAGGCATATAAATAAACCTTTCACCACCAATCTGGTCATTACCGACCAATCCCCATGAACCGCGTAATTTCATACTGGTGACAACCTTACGCAGAGGTTCAAAGAAACTTTCTTCACTGATATTATATCCCAGCGCTATGGAAGGGAAGAATCCCCAGCGATGTCCCTTCGCAAAATTCTCCGAACCATTATAACCCATATTGACTTCCGCCATATATTTTCCGTCGTATGCATACGAAAGGCGGCCGGCAAGACCTTGTTTACGTTTGGGCAGCGAGCTGATAAGCCTTTGGCTACCTGTATCGCCACTCGGCACATTATTGACAAGTTCGTCTTGATTATAAAGCAACATGGCATTGATATCATGCTTGCCGAATGTGCGGTTATAATCAACCATTGCTTCCAGATAAATCCGGCGATCTCCCGCCGTAGCAATAGTATTGTTCAAGTCGGTAGACACTTCATTACCCACTCTATTGGTGGTGTAACTATACGAACCGTCTTCATTCTGTTCATATGCCCCTAACAAATATTTGTTCCATTCGGCACTATATTTATTAACTGATTTCGACCAGTTTTTGAACGTTCCCAATGCCTTAAACCGAAGTCCCTTGGTCAGAAAGTCCAATTTCTGTTCAAACTCAAGAGCAGCGATAACCGTACTTTCAAACGTATCATTATACCCCGTAGTCAACTGGGCAACCGGATTACCCTGATAAGCTGTAATCAAACGGTCAGTAGTACCCCATTTCACATGATTGGTTGTTCCATCCGGTTCATAGAAAACGGGCGCTTCAACCGGACTTGAGTTCATAGCATCCGCAAAAATATCATCAATACCGCGATTGGGCTCACGCAAATCACGAAGTTGTACGTTCAATCTCACTGACAACTTGGATGTCTTGCTGAGGTATGCATTAATATTGTTCTGGAAAGCATAACGCATCACATCAATATTATTGTTATAAGAGAAAAAGTCTTTAGAACGATTCTTCAGCATACCCGATTCGTGATTGACCGAGATACTTGAGAAGTAATCAATCTTCTTTCCTCCACCACGAATGTTAAAGTTCACTTTCTCATTGAAAGCTACATTATTAAACATCTCATCATACCAGTTCACATCCGGGAAAACATACGGATTCAGTTTCATACGCGTACCGTTAATCTTATCCTGGCTATACAAAACGTCCGGACTGCCATCATTCTTTACAGCTTCATTGAACAGTTCCATATACGTAGCTCCGTCTACGAACTTAGGAGTCTTGGTAGGTTGGCTGATTTGTCCCTCTACACGGAAGTTTATGATCGGCTTGTCCAGATTCTGGCCGGATTTGGTCGTTACAATCATAACACCGTTGGCACCACGTGTTCCGTACATTGCTGTTGCCGTAGCATCCTTCAAAATGGAGAATCCGTCAATCACTTCCGGATCCAATGCGTTCAAATCGGCCGAAGATACCTGCACACCGTCAATGATAATCAGAGGCGATGTAGCCTCGCTCAAGGTTGATATACCACGAATCCAAAAATCAGAACCATCTGCGCCGGGACGACCGGAACGTTGAACAGCTACCACACCGGACAAACGTCCTGCAAACGAATTGGAGAGATTCGTCGAAGGAACTTTCAATTCAGCCGGACGGATAGCTTGTACCGAACCTACCATACTTGCTTTCTTTTGTCCTGTTCCATAAGCTGTCACTACCACCTCATCAAGCGCCTGTGCGTCTTCTGACAAATCAATGGCAAGTACTTTCCGATTGCCTACCTTCACTTCTTTAGCGGTATATCCTACATAAGATATTCTCAAAACATCCTTCGGACTTGCCTGAAGGACAAACTTACCATCCATATCCGTGATGACTCCCGTTGCACTTCCCACAATAGCAACACTTGCACCAATGATAGACTCCCCTGTGCGTGCATCGGTCACGACACCCACAATTTCCGTCTTCTTGACCTGTTGGGTAGATTCTGCCTTACTCACTTTTAGAACTACATCATTGCCTTGAATTAAATAGCTGATTCCGGTGTTAGAAAAAACTTCATTCAACACCTTATCAATTGTACCCGAACAATTAATGTTTTTCAATCGAATGTTTTTTAAATCGGCAGCATTATAGAAGAAAACATAATTACTGCTTTTTTCTATAAGCATAATAGCCTCTTTAATTGTAATAGACTGCCCTTTAACCGTAATATGACCTTGAGCGCCAAGGACTGTCAACGGATAAAAAAGCAAAACCAGCACGATATATCTGATATATCGCACACCACAGTGTAAACTGAGTAATTTTCCCATGCTTTTAATAATTTGATTAGACATATGGTTAATAAAAATAAATTAGTATAGAATTATCCGGCCGTCGGCTTTCCGGACATTAAGATTCAGGCTAAAACAAATCTTGTTCAGCACATTGTCCAAAGGTTCATTATAATGGATACTACCGCTAAATGAAGACTCATCCTTGTGTACTCCCTGTAGGAGAATATCAGTATGATACATTTGGCCCACGGTTTGAATTAACTGGGTCAATGGGACATCCTTAAAGTTATATCTTCCGTCCTCCCAGCTGATATTGGCAATATCACTTATCTGTGACTGTGAATCAACCGGATTGTAAGTGAGCTTCTGCAAGGGACGCATCACCGTCTTCTGCCTGATAGATGGAATATTAAATTCAATCTTACCTTCAAATAAAGTGACCTCACTACAGTGTGCGTCCTCTTGCTTCACCAAAAAACAAGTTCCTTTCACCTCTATAAATGCATCGTTAATATATACTTGAAATGTACTTCCCTGATGTTTATGCACCTCAAATAAGGAATTGCCTTCCAGCCATACTTTCCGATCTTGATTGAATGCTTTCGCATACCGGATTGAGCTACCCGGCTGCATCCACACTTTAGTACTATCGGGCAACACGTATAATTGATTATTTTCTGCGATTATCTTGACGTATTTTTCTACTCCTATCTTATCATTCCCGGATAAAAATAGCAAACCGCCTATCACTAAGAGGATTGCAACGGCAGCAGCCAATGAATGCCATAGTTCTATATGAACTATATTGTTCCTAAAGGGAAAGGAATGATAATCAAAGGCTATTCATTTAAAAGCTATCTATTTTCAAAAAAAAGACATATTCATTGTAGGGATAAGCCAAGTTGCGGTGTATTTATATATGTAGCACTAATTATCGCAGAACGAAATTGAAATGGAAACAAATATAGATAAAAGAAAAAGATTGATAAGGGCACTGCTAGCAGAACACTTATTGCCGGAGGAAAAACAAAATCTACTAAAGAGAAACTCGGTAGAAAAGGAGATGAAAAAGCAATGGAAACAATTTGAAAATGACCCAGTTAATTCAAGAATAAAAAAACGAATATGGAGAAATATTCAGCGTAGTTGTGAAGGCAGATCCAAAACTTTAGTTCATATAGAACTACGGTAGCTTTCTGCCACATTCCACGGTTTATTTCCATTCGTTATGCAATAATCCTCTTCTAATAGAGGATAAATACTAAAAAATCTTTTTTTTAAAGGAAAAGCGTAGGGTTACAAGCAAACAAACAGTATTTATATTAAATTTATCGCATAATAATGTACAAAACATGAAAACACTTTTATCATTCAAAGCTTGCTTACTTCTTGTACTCTTACTTTGTACCGCCAGTATTTCAGCAAGTAAAGTTATTTCAGTCACCGAGTTTGGTTTAAAACCAAATAGTCGTATCAATGCCGTACCATTCGTACAAAAGGCCATTAAAGTCTGCAAAGAACACCCGGGCTCCACGCTTGTCTTTCCCAAAGGGAGATATGATTTCTGGGCACAACATGCCGTTGAAAAGGAATATCACGAGACAAACACATATGATGTAAATCCCAAAATACTTGCTGTGCTGCTAGACGAAGTGAATAACCTGACCATTGACGGCAATGGCTCGGAATTCATTATGCACGGGCGAATGCAACCATTCACTTTGGATCATTGCCAAAACATTACACTGAAGAATTTTACCGTAGACTGGGACATCCCCTTGACAGCACAAGGCACTGTAACTGAATCAACCTCCGACTTTATGGAAATCGAAATCGACGCTTGTCAATATCCGTACATCATCGAAAACAAACGACTGACTTTTGTTGGTGAAGGATGGAAAAGCAGCGTATGGTCTATCATGCAATTCGATCCCAAAACTCACTTCGTTCTGCCCAACACAGGAGATAATTTAGGTTGGCGCGGCTATGACGCAGTAGAAGTAAGTCCCGGACGCGTTCGCCTGTCCGATCCTAAAGGAGAAGCAAACAAGTTCTATCCTGCAGTGGGTACCATCCTCGTGTTAAGACATAGCACTCGTGACCATGCCGGTATCTTCATTTTCCATAGCACAGATACCAAAATGGAAAACCTGAAATTATTCCATACGTGCGGATTAGGTATTTTATCACAGTACAGCAAGAATATATCTTTCAATGACGTTCATATTATCCCGAACGCTTCTAAAGGTCGTGTGCTAAGCGGACACGACGATGGCTTTCATTTTATGGGATGCAGTGGTTTACTCAAAATTGAAAATTGCAGTTGGGCTGGACTAATGGATGACCCTATCAACATTCACGGAACTTGTTCACGTATCATGGAAGTTATTTCCCCTACCCGCATCAAGTGTAAATTCATGCAAGACATGAGCGAAGGTATGGAATGGGGACGCCCGAATGAAACTATCGGATTTATAGAACACAATACAATGCGTACGGTAGCCACCGGCAAAATGAATAAGTTCGAAGCATTAAACAAAGCTGAATTTATTATAGAACTATCCGCTCCACTTCCTGCAGGAGTAGAAGCCGGACACGTAATAGAAAACCTGACTTGTACGCCGGATGCTGAAATACGCAACTGCCACTTCGGAAGTTGTCGTGCACGTGGTTTGCTTGTATCCACTCCGGGCAAAGTTGTAATAGAGGATAATGTTTTCGAATCCAGTGGTTCCGCCATCCTGATTGCCGGAGATGCCAACGCCTGGTATGAATCGGGCGCAGTAAAGGATGTATTAATACGTAACAATGATTTTCGCTATCCGTGCAACTCTTCACTTTATCAATTCTGCGAAGCAGTAATCAGCATTGATCCGGAAATACCGACACCCGAGCAAAAGTATCCATATCATCGTAACATACGCATTGTAGACAATACATTCCATCTTTTCGATTATCCGATTCTTTTCGCCCGCTCTGTTGACGGACTCACGTTCTCTAACAATACATTGATACGTGACAACACCTATCAGCCATATCATTATCGCAAAGAAGGAATAACACTTGAAGCCTGCAAATCGGTGGTTATCTCAAACAATAAAATCGAAGGCGATGTATTGGGACGTACTGTCAAGTTTGAAAAGATGAAGTCATCGGATATAAAAATCAGTAAGAATCCATTCTTTCAAAAAGTCAAATAGATAATTCTTACGGCATAAGAAGGTATAAGATGAATCACTTATACATCTAAAATTCAAAACATTAGAGTTTCCTTCAATTTCCATACAAGGAAACTCTAGTTTCCCGCAATGGATACTGTCGTTTCCATACGAGGACACGCGCGTTCCCCAGTATGGAAACTGGCGTTTCTCTACGAGGAAACGAAACTGCCTTATATTTAACAAAACGATAAGTTTATGGTATTCCTCGGACAAATAGCATGAATAAAGGGAGATTATCCTTAATGAATTTCAAAGCCAAAGTTATTTGTCGTTCTATTGCTTTTTCAGTAACGGCACAACGTTCCGCAATCTCCTTATTAGATAAATGTTCTTCACGGCTCATTCTGAAAATTTGTTGTCTTTTCAAAGGAAGTTGCGCAATCAAACTATCAATATAATTTTTCAGATCAGCAGCATCCAATTCTTCTTCCATATCATAAGAACTTTCAAGACCTTTCAGTACAGTCATTTTAAAGTTTAATTCATTAAAATACCTGCGAGAATAATTGAATATTATATTCCGGGTTATCATAAAAAGAAAGCCATCGAAATTCTTTTCGATATCAAGCTGTTCTTTGGATTCCCATACTTTAACAAAAACATCCTGGACTACTTCTGAAACTTCAGAGGAAGAAATAATATAAAGCCGTGTAAAATCATAGACTTTTAACCAATAACGTTCATAGAGCAATGAGAACGCTACTGTATCACCAACTTTTACTTTCTCCAAAACAGATTTCTCTTCCATTTGTATTAAATTATGTCACAAATGTAAGGAAACAACGACAAAGTACAACATTTATTAAGAATTTTATTCCATGGTAGCAGCATTTTTTTTTCTTCTCAACATACCATTTCTCAATTAAATTAGTCCTTTTTTCTACTAAGTTCTACAAGAACTTTGCTACTTTTTTTATGATCACATTTTGCTTTTACTTTCTCCCATATTTGTTCTTTTATCCTCACATCCACATTTCTGTTTCCGCATTCACTCCACTGGTCTTTTATCTCTTTGTCCACAGCAGGTAGGTCAGCAAAGTCCTTTCGCCGACTCTTAGTCAATCTGTCAGACAGCAAACTTTTAATCAACTGCTTTCTTTTATCTTTATTCATTCCTTTCGACCTTGTTCGTTTTTATTTTTAAGGGCTTCATATTATAAATACACACAACACAGCCCTAACCCCACATCCATCATAAAAAAAATAGTAAAAAAACATTCATAGTACCATTAAGTATCTGATTATATTCACATTACATCATTAAAAAAAATCAAGAATATAAAGGAATAAATTCGAATTCACATTAGTACTTGTAGAACTTATGTGGTATTCCATTGCGGCCTCATTCGTTCTTTTAGTAACTATTGGAAGCCTATGGATAAGCTCTGAAGAAGATATTATAAAAGAGGAATATATTAGAATTGTAGCTCAGGAAAGTAAAATGCATATTTTACCAGATAGTACAAAAGTATGGATGGATCCGGGAAGTTCCATTCAATATGCAAAAACATTCAACAAGAACAGAAAAGTGTGGTTGAAAGGTAACTCCTTGTTTGAAGTACAGAAACATGCAGGAAGCATTTTTCAAGTATATATCGACAAAGCACTTATCGAAGTAAAAGGCACGTGTTTCCTCGTTAAACAGAACAAAACGAAACAAAACGAAATCACCTTATTTAATGGGAAAATAGAATTCATCGCAGAAGCATCAGGAGAGAAAATAGCCCTGCTGCCCTCACAACAGCTAGTTTATAACACAGATAACACAAAAATACAAATCAATAATATAACGACCATTAATTGGGAAAATGGAAGATACACCTTTAATAACATTCCACTAGAGGAATTAATTCAGATCGTCAATCAAAAATATAACAGCAACATAATTTTAAACACATCTAAAAAAGGAACTGCATTTAGTGGCAGCATACGATACGACGAAAGCATTGACGACATATTATACAAAATTTGTTTCAGTCTGAATCTGACAAAAGAAAATAAAAATGAACAAATAATTATTCACTAATAAAATCTTTTTATAAACCTATGTTTAACCAATAAATTTAGAAAAGCATGAGAAAATTAGAGATTTCAAGCTACATGCGATATCTGAGGTATATCGCATTCGTTTTGCTTTTGTATCCGTTATCAGTTCTTGGAGCACAAGGACATCTTTCGGTAAAAGGGCAATCGATAAGTATCAAACAAATGATGCAAATCATTGAGAAAAACAGTGATTATACCTTCTTTTACAATGATGCAGATTTAAAGAAAACATCAAATAAAGACATCAACTGTAGTGGACCTATTAAGGATGTTTTGGACAAGGTATTCGAAAACAGTGGCATTAGCTATATCATTAAAGGTAAAGAGATCATCTTACGAGTAGAAGAGAAGACCGCATCACAACAAAAGAGACGTACAGTGAGCGGTACAGTGACGGATGCAGTAGATGGAACTCCAATTATCGGAGCAAATATTCTGGTAAAGGGAGAAAATACAGGAGTAATTACTGATATAGATGGAAATTTCAGCATTTCAATTCCAGCAAAAAAAGGAACAATATTAATCGTTAGTTATATCGGTTTCAAAAAGAGGGAAGTTCCCGTAGAAGATTTAGGTATAATCAATATAAAATTAGAATCTGACAATGAAGTATTGGATGAAGTTGTCATTGTTGGCTCCGGAACGCAAAAAAAGGTCAGCGTTACAGGTGCTATCACAAGCGTGAAAGGAATGGAGCTAAAAGCACCAAGTTCTTCACTCACAAATTCATTTGCCGGAAAGTTGGCTGGTGTAATTTCAACAACCACTAGTGGTGAACCTGGAGCTGCATCTGAATTCTATATCCGTGGAATTGCAACATTCGGCGGACGGGCTACCCCGCTCATCATGTTAGACGATGTAGAAATCAACAGTACAGACTTAAATAACATACCGGCTGAAACGATCGAAAGCTTTTCTATTCTAAAAGATGCATCAGCAACAGCTATTTATGGTGCACGTGGAGCGAATGGCGTTATGTTGGTTACCACCAAAAGAGGGCAGGAAAACACAAAAGCCAGAATCAATATCACTGTAGAAAACTCATTCAGCAATCCGATGCGATTCCCTAAATTCGCAGATGGAGCTACTTGGATGGAAATGTATAATGAGGCTCAATTAACTCGTACACCAGGAGCAACAGCGAAATACTCACAAGAACAAATTGATGGTACACGCAATCATTTAAACCCTTATGTTTATCCAGATGTTGACTGGGGCGATTTGATTTTTAAAAATATGTCAATGAATCAACGCGCTAATATCAATTTATCGGGTGGTGGCTCTAAAGTTACTTACTATATGAGTTTAAATGTAAATCATGATACTGGTTTATTAGATTCCCCGAAATTGTATTCATGGAATAACAACATTAATAATTTAAAATACAATTTCCAAAACAACATTTCATACAAGGTGACTTCCAGTACGAAGATAGACTTAAATATGAATGCGCAAATAGGTAATTTGAAGGGACCGAATTTCAGTTCCACCGATTTATTCCAAATGACCCTGACTGCCAATCCTATAAATTTCCCAGCCTACTACCCACAGGAAGGAGATGATCACATGAGATTTGGTAACAACTATCTCAGCGGTACTAATTACCGGGTGAATCCATACGCATTTATGTCTACTTCATTTAAACAAACAGATGAAAGTACCTTAAATACAACTCTAAAAATAGCCCAAGAGTTAGAATTTGTCACAAAAGGATTAAGTGTCAATGCTTTGGTTAACTTTAAAAGTTTTTCAACTACTGCTTATGCACGAAGCATAGAGCCTTATTATTATCGTGTAGCCAGCGGTAGCTATGATCCTGCCAATCCCACCACATATGATTTAGAAAGATTAGGAACATCTGGTACTGACTATATCTCAGAAGGTGATATAATCAAAAATAGTGACCGTACCATAACATTACAATTCCAACTTAATTATCAACGTCAATTCGGGTTACATAATATAGGTGGAATGTTAATGTACATGCAGCGTGACTATAAGGAGACTTATTATGGTAATCTTTTGCCAAAACGTAATCAGGGACTTTCCGGACGCCTTACTTATGATTACGGGCAACGCTATCTGTTTGAATTCAATTTTGGTTACAATGGAACAGAACGTCTTGCCAAAGGAAACAGATTTGAATTCTTTCCTGCAGCATCTATTGGTTGGGTTGTCAGCAACGAACCTTTCTTTGAATCACTTCGCCATAAAATCGATAACATGAAACTAAGGGCTTCTTTTGGGCTTGTCGGTAGTGATGAAACAGGTTTAATAGCAAATTCACCGCACTTCCTTTACATCGATTCATTTACCCTTAACAATGTCGGTTTTACAACTGGAGAAGATTGGAATACTACGAAAAAAGGACCTTTTGTCAATCAATATGGAGTTGTTAACGGCGGATGGGAACGTTCGCGCAAACTTGACATAGGTTTGGATTTGACACTATTCAAAAACTGGAATATCACAGCTGACTATTTCCATGAACGCCGCTACAACATTCTGATTCACCGTGAAGCATGGCCGGAATCCCTTGGTTACTACACTGCCAAACCATGGAAAAACATGGGAGAAGTAAGCAACTGGGGATTCGAGTTCAGCACTAACTATCATCAACAGATTACAAAAGATTTATCTATGGATATTCGTGGTAATTTCACATATACCCAAAATCGATATGAGAATTTGGACGAACCGCTTTATCCATACAATTGGCAAATTTCAACCGGACATTCATTAGCTGCATCTTACGGTTACATTGCAGAAGGATTATTCCAAAGTCAGGAAGAGATAGATAATAGTCCTGTACAAAGCTTGGGAAGTACACCGCAACCCGGTGATATCAAATATCGCGATTTGAATGGTGATGGCATTATTGACTCTTACGATAGTTCTCTTATTTCCGAATATGGAAAGACACCACGTATCCAGTATGGTATCGGACTAAATATCACATACAAGAAATTCGACTTGGGAGTCTTTTTCAACGGTTCTGCCATGCGTAAAATTTTTGTATCAGGTATTCATCCTTTCGGAGAAGGAGACCGAAACATTTTCCAATTTATTGCTGATGACTACTGGACAGAAGCTAATCCGAATCCAAACGCCAAGTATCCTCGTCTCGGGCTTACCAACGGAAGCGTAGCCAACAACCAGCAAACCAGTACTTACTGGATGAGAAACGGTAACTTTATCCGTTTTAAAACCTTAGAAGTAGGTTATCGCTTCAAATATGGACGCATCTATCTTACAGGAGATAACCTTGCCATATTTTCACCGTTTAAAGAATGGGATCCAGAATTGGAATGGTACAAATATCCATTGCAGAGAACGTTTAATGTCGGATTACAACTGAATTTTTAAATAAAAAAATCTGTTAGAATATGAAATTACTTAATAATATAAAAGTATGGAGTTGCGCATTTTTTGCAGCAACATGTTGCCTGGTAAGTTCATGTAACTTCCTTGATGTAGTTCCTGTTGAGCAAGCAAGTCTTCCGGATGCTACAAAAGACGCAGAATCTACACTCGGTTTTCTTTATTCCTGCTATGCCGGAGTTAGAAATCCCATGGCTTATACTGATTCGGAAGCAAGTGCGGATGAATATGCCTTACCCGAACTATGGGGACATGCAGCACATAAAATGGCTTATAACTTGAATACACCTCAAAGTCTTGTAGACCATCGCTGGGGCTCATTTTACCGTTTTGTCGGACAAACTCACTTATTCCTGCAAGAACTAAATAATGCACAAGCCATCACGGAACAACAGCGAATTGAATGGACGGCTGAAGCTAAGTTCCTGCTTGCTTATTACCATTTTGAAGTACTTCGTTTCTACGGTCCTTGTCCTATTACAGATTCTTATGTACCACAAGATACTCCTAATGCCGAATATCACGGTCGTTCTCATTACGATTATGTAACGGAATGGATTGTCAACATGTTGCAAGACGCAATAAACAACGGACTCCCTGAAACTCGCTCTGATGTCACCGAATGGGGACGTGCAACCGTGGTAATAGCCAAGGCACTGAAAGCAAGGGTATTGCTGTATGCCGCTTCACCGTTATGGAATGGCAGTTTTCCTTTCCCGGAATGGCAAAATAAGAATTGTGAGACTCCCGGTTATGGAAAGGAGCTAGTTAGCAAAACTTATAGTAGAGAAAAATGGGTACGTGCAGAAAAAGCATGTGAAGAAGCTTTACAAGCAGCAAAAGACAACGGATTTGCACTCTTCACCAATGAAGAGAAGTACTTGGAACAAAAACTTCCTTTACCTTACATACCCAATGTTAATACTACAACAGAAGAAGGTCAGGCATTCGCCAAGAAAGTACTTTTGATGCGCTATATTATACAAATGAGAGCCAGTGAAGGTAATAGAGAAACGATATGGGGATTGAATTCTGATGATAGTAATTATATGGCATCATTACCCACTCGCGTATTAAAGTTAAATAGCGGTAACTGGTATAGCGGATATAGTGGCATATCACCCTATCTTTATACTATAGAGCATTTTTATACTAAAAA
Source organism: Bacteroides sp. GM023 (assembly GCF_014750685.1). Taxonomy (GTDB): domain Bacteria; phylum Bacteroidota; class Bacteroidia; order Bacteroidales; family Bacteroidaceae; genus Bacteroides. The sequence continues at coordinate 130,172 of NZ_JAAXGE010000009.1, read as the reverse complement.
AGGGAAGCTTCCGGAAAAAGATCCAAGTTTTTATGATAAAGGTGATTGGTTGAAGAGTGCCAATATAGCTGGACGAGAAGACATTACCAATATTAATCTAGATCGCGAACCACGTTATTATGCATGGATTGCTTTCAATGGAGGTGATTTTACTTCTACCCTATGTGCCGGACAGCCGCTTAAACTAGAAATGAGAAATGGAGAAAAACAAGGATACAATCCTTCACTCTTCAATAGAGACCATTGTGTAACAGGTTTCCTGTGTCAGAAATTTATTCAACCTAATTTAAATTTGTCTGTCAATAATTCCTGGAACCGGGAAGCTAAACCCAAACCTTTGATAAGAATGGCAGAACTGTATCTTAACCTTGCCGAATGTCAGGCTGCGTTAGATGACAAAGATGCGCTAGAAAATTTGAATGTAATTCGTGAACGTGCAGGTGTACCGGCATTGACAACTTCGGACTTAACCGGAGAAATGACGTTAATGGACTGGGTACGCAATGAACGCTTCATTGAATTGTGGGGTGAAGGACAACGCTACTTTGATATTCGCCGATGGGCGGAAGGTCCTAAATACTTAGCTTCGGGTAAACGTGAAGGTCTGAATGCTGAAGCTAAAGTGAATCCGACTTTTGATGAGTACAATCAACGCATAAAAGTACCACAGCCTTATATGTGGGAAAACAGAATGTATATTGCTCCTGTCTTTTACAATGAGGTGTATAAGAATCCACAAATGGTTCAAGCACCCAATTATTAATTATTAAATGCATATGAATATGAAAAAGATATATTTAGCATCATTATTGTTAGGACTACTAGTTACCCAAATTAGTTGTAGCGACGTTGATGAAAATGAAATCTATCAAAATGAATTTCATAAAATTCTTTTGCTGAAAACAAATGGTGTATTAGACCTGACTGTATATAATACAGGTGAAGACTCAAATTATGAGTTTTCAGTCATGAAATCCGGTACTTCACCAGAAACAACAGCTAATGCTTATATTTCGCCAATGACCGAAGAAGAGTTGCAAACCTATTCAGATGATCGGGGACTAAATCTTCTGGAGGTTCCTTCAAATTGCTATGAACTATCCGAAAAGGAATTATATTTTAATCCTAACGAAAGATATAAAAAAATAGAACTGGCCTTGCATACTAATATGATAGCCCAGTTACCTGCTAGTGAGGCAGACTATGTAATTCCGCTAATACTGAAAAGTGAGAATGATTCTATCAACGAAAGTAAGAATATATTAATCATTAAACCCAATATCATCATTCCATCTGTACTATTCAAACAGACGGGATTGGTCACTCAATATTGCGGAAAAGGAAAAACAACAATAGAAGTTCCTCTAGAACTACAAATTGATAATAAATGGGACTTTACCTGTACAGTCGGAGTAGATGAGAGCAAGATTCAAGGTAACACACTACTGCGTAAAGGATATACTTTAGCAAACGACGGCGTAGTAACTTTCTCCAAAGGTAATAAATCAGCCACACTGAAAGTAACAGTAGACAGAGCAGAAGCAGAGCTGGAAGAATTAAACATGGAAACACTTGTACTTCCTTTATCGATAGAAAGCGTCAGTCTCGAAACATTCGGAAAAGATCAGGAGGCTTACTTATTAGGAATAAATTCCCAATATCCACTAATGTCAAATATGTTATCGACCAACGCTCAGGAACCAAGCGAAGGTGCCTTATCTAATATTTTGGATGGTAAGATAGGAACATACTTCCACAGTGCATGGAGTATTGCAATAAGTGAAGAACATTATGTACAAGTTGATTTGCCGGAATCTTATTCATCATTCATGTTCTCATATATCAATAGAGAAGCGAATGGTAATGCTGCTCTAGGCATATTTGATGTGAGTGTTAGCAGCGATAAGAAGAATTTCACTAAAATAAAGAGTTTCGATAAAGATATCGACGGGCTTCCCGGTACAGGCGCCGGAGTATTTAATTCTACTGAATTAAAAAGTGAATCAGCTTTCAACAGCATACGGTTTACCTGTAAAAAGAACTGGACAGGCGGAGCATACTTTGTATGGAGTGAATTCAGTCTATACGTTCTATAAGGTTTAATACTAATGAATATGAAAATGAGGATGCATGTAAAGCACCTCATTTTCATATAAAACTATAAACTATGCTCAAAAAAAGATTTATATTCAGATACATAACCTGTTTGATATTGATTGCATTATTTAGTTGCAAGGATGACAAGGAAGCCGATACTGCTATCTTTGAAATATCAACAGAATATTTGAAAAAAGAGATTGACAAATCTGCGGTTAGTTTTTCAATACCAGTGAACACTACACTTTCTACTAAAGAATGGCAAATAAAGTACACAGATAAATGGATTACCACATTTCAGTCAAACAATCAAATAAGTATTTCAGTACAAGAAAATACGGGAGACAAGAGAACTGCTACTATTAATGTCATCTCGTCCATTCGTAAATATACGATCGATATTACCCAGTATGGTCCAAACGACGTCATAACAGAAAGTGATTTTAAAGTCAAGCCATATGGTGGTAAGGATAGTGAACATCAGGAAGGTCAAGATATAACCAATACTTTCGATGACAAATTCTCAAATGATGGTGGTACGCCATTTCATACAAAATGGGGACAAAGTGCCCGTTTTCCTGTAACTTTGGAATATTATTTCCGCGGAGATACAGAAATAGATTACCTCATCTATTATACTCGTTCCGGTAATGGAAACTTTGGAGAAGTGGATATTTATACTGCTACCGATCAAGGACGCAAAAATTATGAACTCCAAGGTAGTTACGATTTCGGAATGCAAAATTCACCTTCGAAAGTTGTATTCGCGCAACCAGTCAAAGCAACAGGAATCAAATTTGAAGTCCAAAGCGGACTAGGCAACTTCGTCAGCTGCGATGAAATGCAGTTCTTTAAACGAAATACAGAAAAAACTCTGCCACAAAAATTGATGACTGTATTTACGGATATCACTTGTTCGGAACTAAAATCGGATGTGACACAGGAACAAATAGATGCACTACCCGACTACTTCGTGCGCATAGCGGGAGCGCTTCGCAATAATACATATGATGAATGGGAAAAAAAGTTCCGAATTCATAATTATGAAGCATACAGTAACGTGGAAAAGTGGGCTGAAAAATTGATGACCAAGAAATACAGCAATCTGGACAACCCCACTGGAATCAGCGTAGAAAAGGGAGATGAAATCATCGTACTTGTAGGAGATACTCATCATCAAAATATTTCTCTACAATGTATCGGAGAGGAAAATCAATCAGAATCAGGCGAGGGCGGCAGTACACATAACTATGTGCAGACAGCCGCTAGCGGCGAATCTTATTTCTTGGAAGAAGGAGTCAATAAATTAACAATGCGTAGTGCAGGCCAACTATTCGTTATGTACAACACGGATATAACTTCGGCTAGTGCCCAACCTGTGAAAATACATATTCCACTAGGCAGTGGCAAAGTTACCGGATATTTCGATTTAAAGACTGACAAAACGGATGAGAAATATGCAGAGTTGTTATCAAAAGCAACCCATAAATATTTCTGTGTGCGGGGAGAAAAGATTATGTTCTATTTCCACCGGACAAAAATGCGTGAGCATCTACCTAATAATATCCTTTCGGCTATAAACCTCTGGGATGATATTATCGGCTGGCAACAAGAGTTGATGGGAATAGAAGATGTACGTCCGTCGCAGGTAAACAATCATATATTTGCCATCTCACCAGAAGGAAGTTATATGTGGGCTTCAGACTACCGAATTGCGTTCACAACAACCAAATTGGGCGATATTTTATTAAAAGATAATGTAATGGCAGTTGAAGATAATGCTTGGGGACCTGCTCATGAAATTGGGCATGTACATCAAATGGCTATCAACTGGGCTAGTTCCACTGAATCGTCCAATAATCTGTTCTCCAATTATATCATCTACAAACTCGGTAAATACAAGTCTCGTGGAAACGGGTTAATGAAAGTTGCCACTGCCCGATATGCAAATAAACAAGCTTGGTATAATATGGGAGATGCCACTCATCAAAACGAAGATACTGAAGTACATATGCGCATGAACTGGCAATTATGGAATTATTATCATCGATGCGGATATAAAAACAATTTTTGGCAAACCTTATTCAAATTGTTGCGTGAAATGGGACTGAACGATACGGATGATCCGGGACGAAAACAACTTGAATTTGCTAAAATGGCAAGTAAAGCTGCCAATGAAAACCTTACAGATTTCTTTGAAATGTGGGGATTCTTCATACCAGTGAATACTAAAATCGAACAGTATGGAGAGTACCAATATACAGTAACCCAATCCATGATTAATGCGGCAAAAGAATACATGAGCCAGTTCCCCAAACCCAAACATGCTTTCCAATATATAGAAGATCGTAAAAAGGATGAGTTTCCATCAACAGACTATCGATATACGGAAGTGGGAGATGTCGGATACTATACGCAATTCAAAGATAATCAAAAAATAAACAAGACTCCGTCAGCTATTATCTCTGGTAAATCAATTACCATATCAAACGGAGACGAGGCTGTAGCATTCGAAATAAGAAAAGGTACAAATGAAACTGGAGATTTACTCTATTTTTCAAATTTTGTCCAATTCACTATACCTTCTTCTATTGACACAAGTGGAGCTTCTCTCTATGCGGTGCAGGCAGATGGAGTGCGAAAATTTATCGCACTAATTTGAATTTAATATCAACACTATAGATAAAAGCTATGAGAATGGTAGGTAGCATAAGACCTGCCATTCTTATATATCTACTAAAATAATACATATTGACCATATTAATCAAGAATATCTATGAATACACTTTATAAGTTCACTATATTAATTCCATTTCTTTTTATTTGCAATAGCAGTATACTATTCTCATGTCAAGCCAAAAGCCAATTACCATCGGAAGAGTCTTCTGCAGATGTATCAAAACAAGAAATAAAAGGTGTAGTACTACCTGAGGATATTCAAATTATCCCGATCAGCGGAAAAGCCAGTGAATGTCATCCCGGTTATGACATAGACAAATCATACGACGGTAAATTCACAGAAGGAACTGACGAATCTCATTATCACAGTTCATGGAGCAATACAACTTTCCCTGTCACGTTGGAGTATTTCTTCAAAGGAGATACGGAAATCAATTACTTCATCTATTATACCCGCTCCGGAAATGGTAACTTTGGCGAAGTCGAAGTATACACCTCTACTGATTCCGGCAGAAAGAATTATACATTGCAGGGAACTTACGACTTCAAGATGAAAAACGACCCGAGCAAAATCGTTTTCAAAAAGGGAGTAAAAGCCACGGGAATAAAGTTTGTTGTCAAAAGCGGGCTCGGCAACTTTGTCAGTTGTGATGAAATGCATTTTTTTCAAAAGAATACAGACAAGACATTAGAAAGTAAGCTATTGGGCGTATTCAAAGATATCACTTGTAGCGAATTGAAGCCTGATGCCACCGATAAAGACATTAATAAGCTACCAAGCAACTATTTTGTCCGCATAGCCGAAGCACTGAAAAACAATTCTTATGACGAATGGGAGAAAGAATTCCGTATTCGCAAATACAATGCTTATAGTGACATCAACGAATGGGCTGAGAAACTGATGACCAAACATTACAGCAGTCTGGACAACCTGACCGGAATTGCTGTAGAGAAAGACGATGAAATCATTGTTCTTGTTGGCGACACCTACGGACGCGAAGTTTCGCTACAATGTGTGGGAGAAGAAAAAACGAATTTCTGGGAAGCAAATGAATATGTGCAGACTGCCGCTTCGGGTGATGTTTATTATCTGGAACCGGGTATTAATAAAATCAAGATACGCAACAAGGGACAGTTGTTTGTCATGTACAACTGCGACCTGACCAGTAATCCGAAGCCCATAAAAATACATATTCCATTGGGGAGCGGAACTGTCAGTGGTTTCTTTGACTTGAAAGAACATAAGACAGATGCCAAGTATGCCGAGTTGCTATCCAAAGCGACCGACAAGTATTTCGGAGTACGTGGAGATAAGATTATCTTCTATTTTCACCGGGATAAACTGCGCGAGTTCGTTAAAGATGAAATTTTATCCGCCATCGGTCTGTGGGATAATATCATCGGTTGGGAACAAGAGTTGATGGGCATTGAAGATGTACGACCCGCTCAGGTAAACAATCATTTGTTTGCTATTTCACCCGAAGGTGCTTACATGTGGGCATCTGATTATCGCATCGCATTTGTATATACTTACTTGCAGAATATCTTGTTATATGATAATGTAATGAGCGCCAAAGATAATGCCTGGGGACCTGCGCATGAAATCGGGCATATCCACCAACTAGCAATAGACTGGCCAAGTTCTACAGAGTCGTCCAATAATCTGTTTTCCAATTTCATTCTATATAAACTTGGTAAATATTGCTCTCGCGGCACGGAGTTGAATCTCCCTAAAGCTGATGATAACCGAACGACTGACACTAATGGAAATATTACAAGTATGACACTCTCGGAAGCTCATTGTGTACTCAATCGGGCATGGTGCAACTTTGGCAGTAATTATCAAGGAGAAAACACTGAATTACATATGCGTATGAACTGGCAGTTATGGAACTACTATCACCGCTGTGGACATAAACCTGATTTTTGGCAGAAACTATTTAAGTTGATGCGGGAACACCGGACGAGTTCCATTAATCCTGGAGATAAACAGCTATTATTTGCCCGAATGGCCTGCGAAGCGGCACAGGAAGATTTGACCGAGTTCTTCGAAATGTGGGGATTCTTTGTGCCTGTGAATACACAGATAGACCAATATGGTAGCTATCAGTACATCGTGACAGATGATATGATTAAGGAAACCAGGCAAGCTATGGCTAAATATCCGAAGAAAGCCAAGCCATTCTATTATCTGGAAGACAGGAAAGCAGGCGATGAAGGATTGGATACTACTCCACCGAATGTGGGTTACTATACGCAATTCCAAACGCTGAAGCCGATAACAAAAGATATTGACGGACACATCAACGGCCGGGAAGTAAGTATCACCAATGGAGATGAAGCCGTAGCTTTCGAACTAAGAGAAAAAGATGCCAATGGAAAACTACTTTATTTTTCTACCTTCACCAAGTTCGAAATACCTCTGTCAGTATCGCTGACATATGCCAAACTATACGCTGTACAGGCTGATGGAAAACGGATCCTGTTAGCTGGATAATTATTACTTAACACAGATTATCAACGCATTCAAGTAAAGGGCACTAAAACGTTAAGCTATACTAAAAAGGCCGTTTCTTTTTAGGAGAAGTTCCTCAATGCGTGTCCTTTATATGGATGCGTTGTGATAATCAGTATTCCTATGGATATTTAAGAAATGCTAAAAAAAGTATCATAACATAGGGTTATGCTTTTTCCACGTGTATTTATTCCGTATTAACGAAGTATTACCGTCGCAACGCAAACACATTAAGACAAGATGAAATCAAAGAAAAAAGTAGGACTCATTTTCTACCTGAAATATGAATTTATAGTAAAAATATCTGTTACAGATATACATAATTGACTATTAATTACTACTTTTGACAGCGGAATGAAAAACAACAAATAACCCCTATTTTAAAAACTTAAAAAATGATGAAGAAACTACTAACAGCCGTTGCAATCGGTCTCACTTTGTTGACTTGGCACACCAGTTGCACACAACCAAAGGCAGCACAAGCCTTTACTCCTATTAAAGTAGAAACACCTGTTCGTCCTGCAGGGCAAGAAGATGTAATCCAACTCGTTGCTCCTAAGATTGACACTGTACGTGTCGGTTTCATCGGTTTAGGAATGCGCGGTCCCGGTGCTGTTGCACGTTGGACACATATTCCAGGCAGTAAAGTTGTAGCTTTATGCGACCTGCGCCCTGAACGTGTTGAGAAAGCACAGGAAATCCTGAAAAATGCCGGACTGGCAGAAGCTGCTTCTTACAGCGGTTCGGAAGATGCATGGAAACAACTTTGCGAACGTGACGATATCGACCTCGTGTATATCGCAACAGACTGGAAGCACCATGCAGAAATGGGTGTTTATGCAATGGAGCACGGTAAGCACGTGGCTATCGAAGTTCCCGCTGCTATGACACTGGACGAAATTTGGCAATTAATCAATACATCCGAAAAAACTCGTAAGCACTGTATGCAACTTGAGAACTGTGTATATGACTTCTTTGAACTGACTTCTTTGAACATGGCTCAACAAGGTGTATTCGGTGAAGTACTTCACGTAGAAGGTTCATACATCCATAATCTGGAAGATTTCTGGCCTGAATACTGGGATAACTGGAGAATGGATTACAATCATAAGCATCGTGGTGATGTATATGCTACTCATGGCATGGGCCCTGCCTGTCAGGTTCTCAATATCCACCGTGGTGACCGCATGAAAACATTGGTTTCTATGGATACAAAAGCTGTCAACGGACCGGCTTATATCAAAAAGCAGACAGGTGAAGAAGTTACTGATTTCCAGAATGGTGACCAGACTTCAACATTGATTCGCACTGAAAACGGTAAGACTATGTTGATTCAGCATAACGTAATGACTCCCCGTCCATACAGCCGTATGTATCAGGTAGTAGGTGCTGATGGTTATGCAAGCAAATATCCGATTGAAGAATACTGTTTGAGACCTTCACAAATTGATTCTAACGATGTTCCTAATCACGAAAATCTGAACGCACATGGTTCTGTTCCTGCAGATGTTAAGAAAGCCTTGATGGATAAATACAAAGATCCTATTCACATCGAACTGGAAGAGACTGCTAAGAAAGTTGGTGGTCACGGTGGTATGGACTTTATCATGGACTATCGCCTGGCATACTGTTTGCAGAATGGTCTGCCATTGGACATGGACGTTTACGACCTTGCAGAATGGTGCTGTATGGCTGAACTTACCCGCCTTTCTATCGAAAACAATTCGGCTCCGGTTGAAGTTCCCGATTTCACTCGCGGCGGATGGAATAAGGTACAAGGCTACCGTCACGCTTTTGCAAAATAATAAAATAGAATTTTCCTTTTTTGCACGAACACTGCGAACCAATCCGGCTTTCCCCCCCAAAGCCGGATTATTCATAGGTTCGTGTTTGAACATTTTATAGAATATCATAATCACATTTATGAAAACAGCTATTCCAAAGCCTTCCAAGCAAAGCATTATCCGTGAAGCCAGAGATTATGTAATGATTGCCGTCGGCATGATTATGTATGGTATCGGTTGGACTGTATTTCTACTTCCTAACGATATCACCACCGGGGGAGTACCGGGTATTGCTTCTATCGTATATTGGGCAACCGGCTTTCCTGTGCAATATACGTATTTTGCCATCAATTTCTTCCTGCTGTTGTTAGCTCTCAAGCTCTTGGGTTTGAAGTTCTGTATCAAGACAATCTTCGGTGTATTCACGTTGACCTTTTTTCTGTCTGTCATCCAAAAGCTAGCGGCAGGTATCAGTCTGCTTCAAGACCAACCCTTTATGGCATGTGTCATCGGAGCATCCTTCTGCGGTGGTGGTATTGGTGTCGCCTTTTCAGCTAACGGAAGTACCGGCGGTACTGACATTATTGCGGCTATTATCAACAAATACCGGGATATCACACTAGGAAGGGTCGTATTAATTTGTGATATGATTATTATATCATCCAGTTATTTTGTCTTAAAAGACTGGGAAAAAGTAGTGTATGGATTCGTAACTCTATATATTTGTAGCTTCGTACTCGATCAGGTAGTGAATAGTGCACGACAGTCCGTACAGTTCTTTATCATATCCAACAAATATGAAGAAATAGGACGGTGCATCAACGAATATCCGCATCGCGGAGTCACTATTATCAATGGAAGCGGTTTCTATACAGGACGGGAAATCAAGATGATGTTCGTACTTGCCAAAAAGAGGGAATCGCCCATTATATTCCGGTTGATAAAAGATATAGACCCCAACGCATTTGTTTCGCAAAGTGCGGTCATCGGAGTTTACGGAGAAGGATTTGATCATATTAAAGTAAAATAAAAAAGAATGAAAAACCAATATTGAAAAACATGAAATTTCGACCAACCCCCAATTTATTAACAGGCATTTTCATGGGAATATTTTCCCTGACAGCATTGAGTGCAAAGGCTGATAAAGCCGTGAAACCCTACTGGCAGGACGTACAGGTGGTTTCAGTCAACAAGGAGTATCCACGTACTTCTTTTATGACGTATGACAACCGCACGGACGCACTGACCGGGAAATACGAAAAGAGTAAATATTACCAGTTGCTGAACGGTACCTGGAAATTCTTCTTCGTAGACAGTTACAAGAATCTTCCCGATAACATTACTGACCCTTCCGTCAGCACTGCATCCTGGAATGATATAACAGTTCCGGGCAACTGGGAAGTTCAAGGTCATGGAGTAGCTATTTATACCAATCATGGGTATGAATTCAAACCGCGCCATCCGCAGCCCCCTACCCTTCCCGAAGCTAATCCGGTAGGCGTATATCGCCGTGATATAGACATCCCGGCTGATTGGGACGGACGTGATATTTACCTGCATTTGTCAGGTGCAAAATCGGGTGTATATGTATATATCAACGGACAGGAAGTAGGATACAGTGAAGATTCAAAGAATCCCGCCGAGTTCTTAATTAACAAATACGTGAAGCCCGGCAAGAACGTGCTTACTATAAAAATCTTCCGTTGGAGCACAGGTTCTTATCTCGAATGTCAGGACTTTTGGCGCATAAGTGGTATTGAACGTGATGTCTTTCTATATTCACAACCCAAAGCTGCCCTCAAGGACTTCCGGGTTAAATCTACATTGGACGACAGCTACAAGAATGGTATTTTCGGTCTGAATGTGGATTTGAGAAACCACGAAAAAGAAGCGACCAATCTTACACTGGTTTATGAGTTATTGGACGCTCAGGGAAAAGTCGTTGCAACGGAAGAAAAAACGGCTTATGTTCCTTCGAATGAAGTACGTACTCTCTCTTTCGACAAGAATCTAACTGACGTAAGTACATGGACATCGGAGCATCCGAACCTATATAAACTACTGTTGACAGTAAAAGAAAATGGGATGGTAAACGAAATTATCCCGTTCAATGTCGGTTTCCGTCGTATAGAAATTAAACCTATAGAACAAAAAGCAGCTAATGGACAACCTTATGTTTGTCTGTTTATCAACGGACAGCCGTTGAAACTGAAAGGTGTGAATATCCATGAACATAATCCTGAAACAGGGCATTATGTAACAGAAGATTTAATGCGTCGCGACTTCGAGTTGATGAAACAGCACAACTTAAACAGTGTACGTCTCTGCCACTATCCGCAAGACCGTCGTTTCTATGAACTTTGCGATGAATACGGACTATATGTCTACGATGAAGCAAATGTCGAAAGTCACGGCATGTATTACGACCTGCGTAAAGGCGGCTCGTTAGGTAACAACCCGGAATGGCTGAAACCGCACATGGATCGTACTATCAATATGTTCGAACGCAACAAGAATTATCCGAGTGTCACTTTCTGGTCACTGGGTAATGAAGCCGGAAATGGATATAACTTCTATCAGACCTATCTTTGGGTGAAAGAAGCGGATAAAGACATCATGGCACGTCCTGTAAACTATGAGCGTGCGCAATGGGAATGGAACTCTGATATGTATGTTCCCCAATATCCGGGTGCCGACTGGCTGGAAAATATTGGTAAGAACGGCAGCGACCGTCCTGTAGCTCCTTCCGAATATGCACACGCCATGGGTAACTCCACCGGAAACTTGTGGGGACAATGGCAGGCTATCTATAAATATCCGAACCTTCAGGGTGGATATATTTGGGACTGGGTGGATCAAGGTATCCTTCAGAAAGATAAGAACGGAAGAGAATATTGGGCTTACGGTGGTGACTTCGGTGTAGATGCACCTAGTGACGGTAACTTCCTTTGCAACGGCCTTGTCAACCCCGACCGTGGTCCGCATCCGGCAATGGCAGAGATTAAATATGTACATCAGAACGTAGGCTTTGAAGCAACAGATGCCGCATCCGGTAAATTCAAAATCACCAACCGTTTCTACTTCACTAATCTGAAAAAGTACCAGATTCATTATAATGTACTTGCCAATGGTAAGATAATAAGAGGTGGAAAAGTCTCCCTGGATATTGCTCCGCAAGCATCCAAAGAGTTTTCAGTACCGGTAAATGGTCTGAAAGCCCAACCGGGAACAGAATATTTTGTCAACTTCAGCGTGACAACTACGGAACCGGAACCGTTGATTCCTGTTGGATATGAAATTGCATACGACCAGTTCCAGCTTCCTATCCAGGCAGAGAAAGGAAGATATAAAGTCAGTGGTCCTGCATTGAATACATCCACGCAAGGAGATGAACTAATGGCCTCATCCTCAAAGGTGAATTTTGTATTTAACAAGAAAAGCGGATTGGTTACTTCTTATAAAGTAGACGGAACGGAATATTTCAAAGACGGATTTGGTATCCAACCCAACTTCTGGCGTGCTCCTAATGACAATGATTATGGAAACAGCGCCCCCAAACGTTTGCAGGTTTGGAAACAATCAAGCAAGAATTTCCAAGTGACAGATGCCAGCATAACTACCGAGAATAAAGTTGTTTCATTGAAAGTGACTTATCTATTGGCTGCCGGCAATCTCTATGTCGTTACTTATAAGATTTATCCGAGCGGAGTCGTAAACGTAAATGCCAAGTTTACATCTACAGATATGAAAGCGACAGAGACAGAAGCGTCCGAAGCTACCCGCACGGCAACCTTCACTCCCGGAAGTGATGCGGCCCGTAAGGCTGCTTCGAAACTGGAAGTTCCCCGTATCGGCGTACGTTTCCGTCTGCCGGCACAAATGAATAATGTGCAATATTTCGGCCGTGGCCCGGAAGAAAATTATATCGACCGTAATCATGGTACTCTTGTTGGAGTATACAAGACAACAGCAGACAAGATGTATTTCAACTACGTTCGCCCGCAGGAAAACGGACATCGTACGGATACCCGCTGGATTGCACTATCACCCGATAAAGGTAACGGACTGGCTATTGTAGCCGATAGTCTTGTCGGATTCAATGCTTTACGCAACTCCATCGAAGACTTCGACTCGGAAGAAGCCCTGCCCCACCCTTATCAATGGAACAACTTCAGCCCGGAAGAAGTTGCCAATCATGACGAGAAGGCTGCCCGCAACGTATTACGAAGAATGCACCATGTCAATGACATCACTCCAAGGGATTTCGTAGAAGTCTGTGTAGACATGAAGCAACAGGGAGTCGGTGGTTATGACAGTTGGGGAGCACGCCCTGAACCTTTCTATCAGATTCCTGCCAATCGCGAATACAATTGGGGATTCACCTTGGTTCCCGTTCGTTCAGCCAATCAGGTTAATGAAGCAGCTAAATACGATTATCAATAACCTTAGTATAAATTTTTAAAGAAAAGACCCATGAAAGATTTATCTAGCATTGTAGCTAAATTCAAAGTCCAAGGCACGGTAGAAGAAATCAAACCGTTGGGAGCAGGACTTATCAACGACACTTACAAAGTAAACACGAAAGAAGCAGACGCCCCTGACTACGTTTTGCAACGTATCAACCATGCCATCTTTCAGAATGTAGAAATGCTTCAATCCAATATTGCTGCCGTAACAGGACATATCCGCAAGAAATTGACTGAAGCAGGAGAATCCGATATCGACCGTAAAGTTCTGTCCTTCCTTGAAACAGAAGAAGGCAAGACTTACTGGTTCGACGGTGATAATTATTGGCGCGTTATGGTATTTATTCCACGTGCCAAGACTTATGAAACGGTAAATCCCGAATACTCAAATTATGCCGGAGAAGCTTTTGGTAACTTCCAGGCCATGTTGGCAGATATTCCCGAAACTTTGGGTGAGACTATCCCTGATTTTCATAATATGGAGTTCCGTCTGAAACAACTACGCGATGCCGTTGCTGCCAATGCTGCAGGACGAGTAGCAGAAGTGCAATATTTTCTGGATGAAATAGAAAAGCGTGCAGACGAAATGTGCAAAGCAGAACGTCTGTACCGAGAAGGTAAGTTGCCGAAACGTGTATGCCACTGCGATACGAAAGTTAATAATATGATGTTCGACGAAGAGGGTAAAGTACTCTGCGTTATCGACCTGGATACAGTGATGCCTAGCTTTATATTCTCCGATTACGGTGACTTCCTGCGTACAGGAGCCAACACAGGTGATGAGGATGACAAAGACCTCGACCGCGTAAACTTCAATATGGACATATTCAAAGCATTTACCAAGGGATATTTAAAAGGTGCCAAGTCATTCCTGACACCGATTGAGATAGAAAATCTTCCTTATGCTGCTGCTTTATTCCCATATATGCAATGCGTACGTTTCCTTGCCGATTATATCAATGGAGATACTTACTACAAGATTAAATATCCCGAACATAACCTGGTTCGTACGAAAGCACAGTTCAAATTACTTCAAAGCGTAGAAGCACACACACCGGAAATGGTGTCATTCATCAATGAATGCTTATTAAATTAAAAATTGAGAATTAAAAATTGAGAAATGGCTGCGCGCTGCATAGCTTATTTCTCAATTTTTAATTCTCAATTCTCAATTTAGTAAAAGCTCCATTCTCCCAACGATACACAATAGGACGGCGGAGAAACGGTTTCAGTTTTTCTGCCGTTTCTTTTGACATATAGTCAGGAGTAGTAAGTGTAACGGTCAGCTCTGCATTCTCTTTGTTGAAATCAGTTTTCATTAAAAGTATATCGGCTGAACGGCTAGCCTCATCAAAGTCATAGATAGCTGCCGAGTCCGGCGTATTCAGAAAATCGCTCATTACAGGCAGTGTAATGAACTGTGACTCGGTAAGAGGTTTCCAGGCAGTCGTATAAAAACGGATACTACTATCACAAGCCGGAGCGCAAGCGGTAGAAACCGTACAAATCACGTTCGTTGTATCATTCAATGCCAAGACTTTCATCTGCCATGTAGTTTGCGGAGACATTTGCATACGGATGTAGTCTTTTCCAAGTTCAGTCATTTCCGACTTCTTTCCAAAACGATTTTCTACTTGTGCCTTCATTTTGCTTTCCAAAAAATCCACACAATCCGCCCGATTCACTTTAGTCAGTAAGGGATTCAAAGAATCCGGCATATTCACAAACAAGGTTTTAGCTTCTTGTGCTTGAAGGGAAGTCAAGGAAAATAATCCGACAACTGAAAAGAGTATAGCGATAAAAAGTTTATTTATTTTCATATCAATCATATTTAGTCCCCAAATATAAGAATATCATTCCGATTAACACCAGTATAAGGTCAATCGCTTTGCTTTTTAAATTCTTTTCACGGAAGAAAAGAGCTCCGAAAATGAAAGAAACAATTACACTTCCCCGGCGAACCATCGAAACGATAGAAATCATGGAGTCGTCATAGCTTAATGCATAAAAGTAGACAAAGTCTGCCGCCGAAAGAAAAATGGAAATCAGAATGATTGTCCAGTCCCAGCGAAACGGAGTGGTGGACTTTCTTTTCGGCCACCAAAGTAACAGCAAGATAGGACACATGATAAAGACCTGATAGACATTGTACCAGGATTGCACCAACATCGGATTCAATGACTTCATCAGATATTTGTCATACAGTCCGCTGATAGCCCCTGTTATTGCTGCCAATACAATAAAGAAGATCCATTTATTATGTTTGAAATCAATTCCTTCTTTCTTTCCCGAACGGCTCAACATGAAAAAAGAAGCGATAGCCAGCATTACACCAATCCATTGATAGAGATTCAGTCGCTCGCCAAATACAAGCATAGCTCCTACCAGCACCATCACCGGACGAGTGGCATTGATAGGGCCTACGATGGTAATGGGCAGATGCTTCATACCAAAATAACCGAATATCCATGAAGACAATACGATAAATGACTTGATGATAATATATTTATGTTGTTCCCAGCCCGCAACCGGAACATTAAATATCGTTCCACCCAGCAAATCCTGTTGATATACGGAGAGCAGGATAAACGGCAGGAAGATAAGACTGGAAAAGAAAGTGTTTAAAAACAAAACGGGAAGTACCGCATTATCTTTCAGCGATTTCTTTTTGAATACATCATAAAATCCCAGCAAAGTCGCCGAGAGAAATGCTAATAATAACCACATGAGAGTATCTACTAATTACAAATTACTAACTTCAAATATATCGTCGGGATATTCGACATTCACCAGAAACAAAGCCTGGCCGGGAGCCGACGTTCCTGCTTTCCCACGATCTTTCTGCTCTATAATACGCTGGAAACCCTCGACCGATAGTTTTCCGCGCCCCACTTCAATCAGAGTTCCCACTATGGCGCGCACCATATTCCGCAGAAAGCGGTCGGCACGAATGGTAAACACCCAGGTAGCATCTTCTTCCTGTGTCCATTCGGCATGAGTCACATGGCAAATATTCGTCTTTACATCCGTATGCAGCTTACTGAAACTTGTAAAGTCCGTATATTCGAACAGGGTACGTGCGGCCTCATTCATACGTTCATAATCCAATGGATTGAAAACACGGCAACGGTATTGCCGGTTGAAAGGGTATTTCGCAGTCGTCACATAATACTTATATGTTCTGGCTGTTGCGTCAAAACGAGCATGAGCATCCGGCTTGACACGGCAAACCCGATAAATGGAAATATCCGGGGGTAACAGACGATTCAGCTTATCAGTGACAGAATCAGTATCCAATAGCTCTTCATTATCAAAGTGAGCCACCATTAAAGATGCATGTACTCCCGCATCCGTTCTGCCCGCACCTATCACTTCTATATCACGACGCAGAAAGGTAGACAATGCTTTCATCAAACATTCCTGTACGCTAATCCCATTCGGTTGAATCTGCCAACCATGATAGTTGGTTCCGTCATAAGCCAAATAAATAAAATACCTTTGCACGCTCATTCCTTCTTTTTAGGGTTTTCGCGTGCAAAAGTAGTCATTTTTTTATTCATAAGTGGAAGGAGTAGTACCAAATGCATCTACAAAATGTTTTCTGAAGGTAGGAATGTCATTGTATCCCACCATTTCCGCCACTTCCTGAACACCATAGTTTTTTGTCTTCAAGAGCACACCCGCACGGCGCATACGCACTCCCCGTATAAGTTCAATAATCGTGTAGTCCGTACTTTGTTTCACTTTACGATATAAGGTAGGCTGACTCATATTCATTTCCGACGCCAGTTTTTTCACACTAAAGTCCGCTTTGCCAATATTCTCCTCTACAATCTTGATAACCGAACTGATGAAAGGGTCTTCCTCCTTTGCATTCTCTTCTGTTTGTCCCGCTTCACTCAATTCTGCAGTATCCGTACCCGGCAACATAAACAATTTGGTATACATCTGTTTCAAAGATTGCCGGCTATTAATCAGATTACGCACTTTAGCTTTCAGAATAGTAGGTGTAAATGGTTTCAGAATATAATCATCCGCTCCCGCTTCCAGTCCACGTACTATATCTTCATCTTCCACTCTTGCCGTCAACATGATAAAAGGAATACTACATGTTTCCAACCCGTTCTTCACCTCGCTACAACATTCGAAGCCATCCTTCACCGGCATCATCACATCACAAATAATCAAATCAGGAAGTTCCTTGATTGCCATATCGACACCCTCCTGTCCATTAGTTGCCATCAGCAGATTATACTCATGATTAAACAATACTTTCAAATAAAGGCGTATATCCTTCTGATCCTCTACAATCAGTAATGTTTTCTTCGTTTCTGTAACGACAGTGGGCGATGCGGCTTCAGCCACAGGTTCCGGTTGCAAAGTTTCCAGGACTTCAGACTCTACGTCAGCAATTTCCTCGGGTTCTACAAATTCAATATTCGGGTCACTCTCCAATACAAATTTATCCAGCGGGAAATTGACAGTCACTTTTGTTCCTTTCTTCTGTGAATTTTCCATAGCAATCGTGCCATGATGCATTTCAAGCATCCTTTGCATGACAGAGAATCCAACTTCGATAAGAGCAAATGCATCTTCTGTCCGTTCACCTTCAGACATAAATTCCACCGGTACTTTTACAGGAGTTTTTCCATCATCCTCTACTGTCACAGTGACATAATGCATATTTTCTTCCACTTTCTCCGAAAGAGTTAAAGACACACTTCCTGTGTATTTGGTATGTACAAGAGCATTCGTCACCAAATTATGGATGATAAACTCCACCTTTTTCTTATCCACATAAAATTCCAACTCTTTCCTAATCCGCCTTTCATACTGGAAATGAATGGAATAAACCTTCAGTAGTTCATGGGTATCCAACAAACTACTATCAATCAATTTCTCTACCTGATAAGGGGCCACTTTCAACTTATTATTCAAATCACCATGACCATAAATAGCCAGCAACTGATTACAGGCATCCAACATACGAAGAGAATTCCGATAAGCCACCCGCCCACGAGTCGCAAAACCGGGGATAAGCGTCTGCTCCCCTAACATATCTTTCAACGGACCAATAATCAACGAAAGCGGGGTACGCAATTCCTGAACAAACAGCATCAACAAACGGTTTCGCATAGATTCCATTTCCTGTTTCTGGTTTTGTTTCACCTTTTCAATATTCAATGTTTCCCTCAATAAGATTTCACGCTCCCGGTGCATCTGTTTGCGAGTATTTTTCTTCTCAAAATAACGATAAATCAGATATCCGATAATAATTAGGAGCAAACCATAGCTCCAATAAGCCCAGGCAGAATGATACCACTTCGCTTTAATGATAATAGGTATCTGAATGATATTACCTTCTGTCGCATCCGGGAATACCAGTTTGGCTTGTAGCGTATATTCTCCCGCCGGCAATCTATTATACCACAAACAATCTCCAAGTAACTGCATTCTCCATTCCTCATCTTCAGGAAGCAACCGATAAGCCATTTTACGTTGCACCGTTCCGTAACCCAAGTCTGAAAAGTATAAACGAAAATCATTATTATCGGAATTAAAAACCAGCTTCTGTTGTTTCTCCGGGGATGCCGAAAGAACAATCTGCCCATTTCTTTCCTCTCCGGCCAGAACGGCCTTTCCACTTACCTCTATATCCGAAAGTATCAGCTTTTTCTTTCCTTTATCAATTTTAAAAACAACCGGATCAAAATAAAACAATCCCCAGGAATTAGCCCATAGCAATCTGCCATCCTGTAATCTGCATACCGCACAACAGTTTCCCGTTGACAGATAATTATAAAAAGCATCCTGTCCACTCCTGATTGTCATAATTCCGACATTATTACCTGCCCAGGTATTTCCCATCTGATCGTCCACCATACAGGCAATATGCCCGCTAGTCAACCCATTATCCAAAGTATATACAGATTCCAGTTTATCTTTATCCCGTCCGTCAATTCGGACTACCATGTTCAGATAGCTTACATAAATCTGATTCGAATTATTCACATAAATAGTTTGTACAGCCGTTTCTTCCAAGCCGCTATTTTTCTCGTAGTCTCCTTTCCACTGGAATTTATCCCCTTGATACACCAGTCTTCTTATACCTTTGTTTGTACCAACCCATATATTCCCTTCCTTATCTTCCACTACGGCACGCGCAGTTTCAATAGATTCATTCTCCGGCTCTACTTTCCTACATTCGAGATTTTCCGGATCAACCCATATTAAGCCATCGGCAGTAGCTACCCACAAATGATTCCGGGCATTCAGGCATAATTGATAAATACGGGTTACAAGTTTCTTCCCATCCTTTGTTTTCAATGAGAAAGAGCTCATTTCATCAGTCAACGGATTTATACGCACCAGCTCTCCCAAATTGTTCCCCAACCAAATCATCCCATTCTTATCCTTATATATAATATAATGTCCGGAAAAGCCGGATGACTTTTTCCACCAATCGAATTTCGTTGTAATAGATAAAGAAGTAGTCGTACTTTTCATTATCTTTCCATTCGACATTATCAGCCAGACATATCCCCTTGTATCCTCTACCATTCCTCTTACCCTATGAGTGATTTTCTGCCGCACACGGCTATACATACTATCGCTCATATCAAACTTCACAATCCCACCACCAAATGTACTCACCCAAAAAATATTCTGTCTATTATCCCAAATCAGACTGGTCATTTTACGTTCCATATTATGATGATAGGCATCTTCATACGGTGTCAACGGTGTCAACGTAAACGGGCTCTTACAAAAATCATCAGTACTAAACTCCAATTTAAACAATCCGTTCCAAGTTGTCAGATAGAAGGTGCGCTTATCCTTACATTCCAAATCCGTAATATAAGGATTGGAAAAATCGATGGTTTCAAAATCACTTATTGAAATACTACGTTCCTGATGTCTTTTAAGGTCATAACATATAATATCATTCCACAGTCTGCATATCCATAAATACCCTTTGACTAGAAACAATCGGTTTACTGTATTATATTCTTTTATTAAAGATACCTTTTGAGACGGTATATTATAATGCACTACCTTTTTCCCATCGACCGAAAAATACAAATTGGATTTACTATCAGTACACAAATTCGTAATACTCCCTTCCACTAAAGCATTAGTATTCAAAGTGCAGGAGATGAAATCTTCCTCATGTTCAGTCTTACGGGTAACATGAGCCTGAAACAATCCATGAGACGTAGCCAAATACAAGGTATCGTCATTCCAACAGAAATCAAGAATGTCTCTTAAAGAGAAAGATGCATTAAAGACAAATGGAAGATATTTCTCTTCCACTTTATCAAAACAAACGATACCACCTTGATATAATTGAGCATAAAAAAGTCCGTCGGGAGTCTCTTTAAGAGCTTTTACTGCCTGTGGGAAAGGAACAGAAAGAGAATCAACTCCCATCACAAGCGGATAATCACGAAAGCGAAATCCGTCGTAACGTGAAATTCCCCTATCGGTAGATAACCATATGAAGCCATCTTTTCCATTATTAATATTATAGACCGTATTGTTTAGTCCATTCGTAACAACTATCGGTTCCGAACTCCAATGAACATCCTGAGAATATGACAAATTGATATTAAACAGGAAGAGTAACACAAGTGAGAGTTTTCCCATAATTATATAGCGTTTTGCTCATGCGATTTTATTTGTTAAAGATAAAGGATATATATTAAAGAGCAAAACTTGAGCAGCTATTTTTAAGAACATTTCATAGTGAGGAAGTCCACTGTTTCTCTCAAGAATCAGTAGAATTCCTCATTACAACCAGTCTCGCACATTTATTCCCCAACCCCTAACCTACTAATTACAAATTGTTTGCTGTTTGGTTCCTCACTTATTGACTCTGTTATCGTGCTATAACAAAATCATCTTTGTATATAATACTTTAATATCTATTTAATAAATAGCAAGCTGAATTATTGGGCAACCTTAGAGAGAATAAAATGATACGTACCTCGGTTAGCTGCAAAATCATAGTTTCCTTTAAAAGTAACTGAAACTTTTACAAGGCAATTATCTTGATCACTCACGCGGAAATAAAGAAAAGAAGTGGATTTGAATGAGGTGCCACCACCGGCAGCCGTTGTCAGTGAAGCTCCATATCCTTTCCAAGTGAACAGGTCTGTTACACAATCATAGCTGGTACCTGCATAATATAATGCACCCTCATCCACATTAAATTTCAAAGAGACACATAATGCAAAATTTTCCAGGAGAGCACCGCTTCGTGTACGGGCCTGATATTCGGCAGTCATCATCACCGTCCTTTTGTCGCCATCAGTTCCATAATATCCTTCAGCATCTTCCACTTTACAATTCTGGACGCCTGTGGTATTTTTACGGAGTGCCTCCAATACACTTCCCATTTCTTCTGTTGTCACAGAAGGAACTTCACTTACCGGCGCATCATCATATGCAGCAGATTCAATACCATATAAAGACTTCATGGATTCAAAGTTTGAAGCATTATCTTCAAAACTATCACTTTCAGCATTAGTACATGCCATGAAAGCTAATGTAATCATTGATACGAAAAAGAGATGAATAGATTTCATAATATTTCCTCCTAATTTGTTTGTTTAAAATGTTTGCGAATTGTTGTTCTGTTTAGCAATTCGACGTTAGACATACATTGTTGTTCGTTTGCGTTCCTCAGGAGGAGATTCCTACTTTTACTATTGCTTGTTCGCTGTTGTTTTGTTCAACTGGGCAAACATAGGTATTTTATTCAAAAAGAAAAACTTTTTTGCCCTCAAAATGAACATTTTACCATTCTTTAATGAACAAAACACAACACATACAAGTAGATAAATAGATTCTGCAAGTATTAAAAACACATCACCGGTAAATCATTCACCCATGACGATAAAAACACCTATGTCGCAAAAAGATTAATATACCACCTCCTTATAAAAGAAATAGCCACCCCATTATTAATTTCCACTGAAAGCAATCCGAAGAAAGATGAATATGCCATTTAAGGCCAATTAAGAATATCCCTACATTTGCACATCAACAAACAAAACCCATCGTAATAATGAAAAAGAAAAGAATCTTATTCCTGTTTGTTACATTTTTCACTTCCACCTTATTATATAGTCAGGTTGTCGGAGTTAAAACGAATGTTGTAATGGACGCGTTGAAAATCATTAATCTTGGAGCCGAAGTAGGCTTGAGTAAGAAGCTAACTTTAGAACTGTATGCCAATTACAATCCATGGAAGTACAAAGACCCAAAAATGATGAAGATGCTGGCTTTTCAGCCGGAACTTCGTTATTGGTTCTGCGACAAGTTCAATGGTCATTTTGTTGGCGCGCATCTTCATGGAGGTGTTTACCAGGCTTCTGCCATTGACATGCCTTGGGGCATTTGGCCTGAATTAAAGGAACATCGTTTCAAAGGTCATTTCTATGGCTTTGGCGTATCCTATGGATATCAGTGGATTCTGGGCAGACACTGGAATCTGGAAGGAAACATAGGCGTGGGTTACGCCCGTGTCAAGTACAAACAATATGAATGTAAGACTTGTGGCGAAAAAACAGATGAAGGACACAAAAACTATGTAGGTCCTACCAAAGCTGCCGTTAGTCTGATTTATTTATTCTAAAACAAAACAAATATGAAAAAGATACTATATATACTCTTCTGCCTGCTCCCCGTACTGGGTGGGAAAGCGCAGACTCTTTACAGAAGCCAGATACGTGTAGACAACGAGTCCATCACACGCAGTGACGACAATCGCCTGACCATTCGTATGGAGCTCATTTTGCAGGAGAATCTAAAGTTAGCCTCCAACAATGTTGCCACCCTGACTCCATTCCTCGAATCACAAGGAAAAACAAAAGTGTTGCCAGCCATTGTGATATATGGACGTAAACGCCAACTCATAAACCAGCGAAATCATCAAAATCCTGAAGGTACATACACTATCATCCGTCACAAACGACACGAAAATCAAAAAATCGACTATTTAATACAATTACCTTATGAAGCCTGGATGCGTCAGGCTGACTTGAAACTGAATGTGGATATGTGTGGCTGTTGCGATGTAGTAGAAGAAAGTAGCGGTGAAATGATTACTAAGCTGAATATTGAGTTATTAAAATTACATCCGGCAATAGCTTACATCACCCCGAAGGCTGAAGGAGTGAAACACCGTGCCGTAGAAGGCAGTGCCTTTTTGGACTTCCCGGTAAACAAAACGATTATTTATCCGGAATATCGTCGTAACTCGGCAGAACTGGCTAGAATACGGGCAAGCATCGACACGGTACGTAATGATAAGAATACTCAATTAACCGGAATCAAAATACATGGTTATGCTTCTCCCGAAGGAGGATATGCCAACAACACGCATCTAGCCAAAGGGCGTACTCAAGCACTTGTTGATTATGTGACCAGTTATTATAATTTCGACCACAATCTTATTTCTTCAGAATATACACCGGAAGATTGGGACGGTTTCCGCAAATTCGTAGAATCTTCTTCAATGGATAAAAAAGAAGAGATACTTCGCATGATGGATAATCAGAAAGTGAATATTGATATTAAAGAACACAACATTGCCAAACTAATCGGCGTACAGGCTTATCAATACCTATTGTCCGAATGCTATCCGGCATTACGCCACTCCGACTATGTAGTAAATTACACTGTACGCGGTTTTAATCTTGAAGAGTCGAAAGAAATTATCAAAAAACGTCCGCAGTTACTGAGTTTACAGGAGATTTATCTTGTAGCACAAAGTTATAAGCCGGGAAGTGAAGAATTCAACCATGCTTTCCAGGTAGCTGCCGTCATGTTCCCGGATGACCCGATCGCCAATCTGAATGCTGCTGCTATGGAAATTCAAAAAGGTGGTGATTTGACAAATGCCAAAAAGCATTTGGCCAAAGCCGATCCAAAAGCGGCAGAGACTATTAATAATTTAGGAGTCATTGCGCTGATAGAAGGTGATATGCAAGCTGCAAAAAAGTACTTTGATGCAGCAAAAGCTGCCGGACTCAAAACACAAGCGGATATGAATCTTATAGAATTAAAGAAAAAGAAAAACTATCCTGCAAACTAGAAAACTAACAATATACCCCCAAAACCATTTCCCTTAAAATGGTATCAAACGCACCGCCTGCGAAGGTCGTGCGTTTTCTTTTTATATCAAGTTCAACACATTCATCCGAATCAGTAGTTAAAACAAACTTTCATTCATCCTTGTACTGTTTTGAATTAAACATATCGGTATGAATAGTTCTTGTATATTCCTATTTATTATATAGATTACAATTAGCTCCAGTCATACATAATTTTATTCGTCTGACATCTGTCAGACGCAAAGACAACAACTGTCAGACGAAAGTTTAACAGCTGTCAGACGCAAAGACAACAGCTGTCAGACGAATAAAATTATTCATAGTAAATATTAGTTCTTTATTCACCGAAAACTAATACATGCTATGCACAACTCTAATCGTCTGACTATAGTGCTTCTTTCGTCTGACTATAGTTGAACTTTCGTCTAACTATAGTCAGACGAAAAAGAAACTATAGTCAGACGATTAAATTTATGTATAATTGGAAATTAATTGCAACCCATATAATAAATAGGAATATGCAGGAACTATTCATACCGATACGTTTAATTCATTCCCGTACAGAAATGAATTAGTTCTTTTCAAATACTGTTTTATTCCAGTTCTGCTATCAACTCTCATTATTTACTGATTAAATATACCACTATTTTTCTCAATTTCTCCCAATACGGCTGTATATACAGAATTATACGAAGACTGAATATACTTCTCCCATATCCATCCACCTTAAGAACAAGGGTAAATCAAAGACAAAAATAGGTAAAATAATCATTCCACCTGTAATATCATTCAGAAATGAATGAAATACCCACTACCAAAATCAAATATAAAAGATTGCAAAAATCACCTTGAATATTGAAGAGAATGCCAACCACTGGTTATGCTTTTCTTGCATAATTTTGCAGTGTCAGTAAGAGATACGGAACTCACTAAAATCTCACTGAAATAAAAGAAACAAAACATAACATAATAGAGTAATAAACAAAAAAACAAACATTGCCTATAAGAAGTAAAAACTCCACCACTTTCCGGAAGACTCTCTTCCTTATATAGTATAAGGGCTTCCAACCAAAAAGATATGATGTTACTGATTTTAAAACCAGAACAAATGTCCTCTCATCACTTTCGATGAACCTCAACTTCCCTTTCAAAAGGGAAAACAAAACAAATTATGTTGTATATATAATAGGTATATACATCACTCAAGAAAAAATATTGCATCACACATTAAAACAAAAAAAATGAAAATCAAAAATTTATTATTAGCAGGTTTGGTAGTAGCTGCCATGACAGCTTGTAGCAACAGCGAAGAATTCGTAGATAACAGTATTCAACCCCCAACCGGTGAACAAGCCAATATGAGAATCAGTTTCTCTACATCGGCTATAACCAGAGCATCCAGTGTTACAGACGGTGGTAAGGATGAAGGAACTAAAGCAGAGTCAAGCATCACAACTGCTACAATCGTATTAGATTATGGTGACAATAAACGTATTGTCAAAAACAACTTGACTTTAAACGGAACGCCGGACGGAGATAAGGTTTTAATAGCTAGTACTCCTAAGTTTGAAGTAGCCTCCGGTAGTAATGTGAAAATTACTGTATTTATTAATCCGTCGGAAGCGTTAAATGCAGCTATTGCATCAAACACTGGCAGTTTAGAAAATTTGCTCATCGGAAACCAGGTATTGCCACTTAACACTTTTCTGACAACAGGTATTGCCAAGGAAAATAACTTTCTCATGAGCGGAGTGGAAACAGGTGTAAATATTCTTGCAGGCGTTGACACCAATGAAGAAACTATAGAAGTGAATCGTGTATGCGCTAAACTGGAAGAAAAGACAGATGACACTAAATTCAGTCTATCGGACCCAACCGTAAATGTAGATGGTAACAAAGAAACGTTGGCAGTAGCTATCATTGGACATTCATATTCCAATTTAATAAAGGACTCTTACGTATTGTCACAAACATCTAGTTGGAAAGGCCAATCCCCTTATTTACAGGCGTACTCTACAGGTAATTATGAATGGATTACTAACTCTATCACCTACTGTCTTGAAAATAAAGTTGGTGGAGATTGGGATGCTGCAAAAGCTTCCGCTACCAATGTACAGTACAAAGGGCAAGTATATTATATGGTAGGCGAGGTTCCTACACAGGCTGGAACCTTCTACGTAAAGAGCTATTACAATAACAATAATGAAGAAGTAAAAACGGTCTATAAAACTTGGGCAGAGATGAGAGCAGACTTCTCTGGTCTTAGCGAGAAAGAAGGAGACGCAGATTACCTCAAAAACAATGGTATAGTGAAATACACAGACGGTATATGTTATTACGAAGCTCCGATTCAGCATGTGGGTAAAGGTTGTACAATCGTTCGCAACAATTGGTATCAGCTTACAGTTACAAAGATTGCAGATTTAGGCTGGCCGGGTGAAGTACCTCCGCCGGCAACTGATCCGACCAAGTTGACAGTGAAAGCAAATATTATGCCTTGGACAATTCACAAGAATAATATCGGACTCTAACAATATCTAAAAGCATAAAATCGGGAGAGAAGAAGTCTCCTCTCCCGATTTTTCCATCTACGAACATCACTTCAAACAAAACATCAACTTCTCAAAAGCATAAAACGAAAAAAGATGAAAGGAATACTGACGACCATACAAAAAAAGGCAAGCAAGGCATTGTTGCTCACCATATTGGCTAGTGCAATCGCATCCTGCGACTCCGTTTTGGGATACGACGATGGCGATTGCAGTATCAAATATCGTGTGAAGTTCAAGTATGACTATAATATGGACGAAGTAGACGCTTTTGCCAAACAAGTGAGAACCGTCACACTCTATGCTTTTGATGATAAAAACAATCTGGTATACCAGAAAACGGATGAAGGAGAAATGTTGGGAAATGAAATTTATGCCATGGATTTAGACATCGACCCCACCCAATATCATCTCATTGCATGGGCGGGATTAAATGACGAATCATTTGCTATTCCAGTTTTATTTCCGGAGCAATCCAAACTTGAAGAACTAAAAGTAAAAACTCTGCGTAGAGAAGCGGCTCAGGTCCGTACATCTCCCGAAGAAGAAGAAAAAGGGAAATACTTAGTGGAGCAAAGTCTTCACTCACTATGGCACGGAGAAGTCAAACAAAACGCCACCAATACCCGTAGCGTTACTACCATCAATGGAAGAGAACAGATTACAACAGTAAACCTGGTAAAAAACACCAATAGCATCCGAATCATCATCGCACAGAAAAACGAATCAGGCGGTCCGGTCACAAGAGCATTGACCAAGAAGTCATTCGGCTGCGTGATCTATGATGACAATGGATATATGAACTATGACAATAGCCTGCTGGATGACAATCTTCTCACTTATAAGCCTATCGTTATCAATGAAGAGAATGTCAAATCCAGAGCTTTCAGCGCCGAAGGTGAAGGCGCTAAAGAGTACCCCGCAATTGTCAGTGAACTAAATGTCGGCAGGTTAATAAAAGACAAGACACCGCAATTGGTCATTAAAAACACCATCACCAACGAAACATTATTCAAATGCGATAATCTAGTCACTTATTTTGAATTGCTTCAGTTAGAAAAATACAAAGATCGAAATTACACTCTCCAAGAATACTTGGACCGTGAAGATAATTATGGTATCATCGTTTTTGTAGACGAAAACCTGGCATTAATCAATACCGTAATTGACGTGAACGATTGGATCATCCATCTTAACGAAATTGAACTCTAAAATAAACAAAACGATGAAATACTCTAAATTGACATATTACTTGCTGGCTATCCTTTGCATGATAGCAACTTCGTGTGTCACAGACGGAGTTATGGATGATCGTTCGGACAACAGCGACGAGAATAACCCGGCTCTTATAAAAGGCGGCAAAGTAAATCTCATACTTTCCTTTCCGACTACTGACACACGCGGCATCATCGGTGAAACCGGTGGGCTGGAAGGAGAACGAAAGATTAATGACGTGCAAATCTACACCTTCTTTAATGACCGATTCATTGAAGAAGTACAAAATATACTGATAAGCGGTACAGACGGTTCAACAACCCGACGTATAGAGGGAAGACTATCAGAGACTTACGCAAGCAAGGGTAAGATGGAATTTGTTGTCATCGCCAACGCAAAAAGCAAAGATGTCACCAATATCAGTCTGAACAAAGGCATCAGTAGCAAGAACGACTTGTACCAACAACTGACCTATACATATGCAAGCAATAATTGGACGGAAAATATCCCGATGTGGGGAGTGAGCAGTGTCACACTACCAATCACAGAAGGAGGTTATAATGTCGGAGAAGTGGCATTGAGACGTGCAATTGCCAAAGTGAACGTAACTGTCAATGACGGCAATGGGCTGAAAGGTTTTGAAATAACGGAAATCAAATTGGAAAATTATAATACAAAAGGATATTGTGCTCCCATCCCGGCAGTGGCAGACGGCCAACCGTCTGTCCCGGCGGATGCCACGTGTTCCACCAAAGCGCTGACTTCCGGTCCTCTGTCTGGTGCTGAAGGAAACAATTTTGCAGACCGCTTTTACATTCCAGAGCATAAAAACATAGGAGTTGATGACAGCAAGAAAATCTATCTGACCATAACAGCGACAATAAATGGAAGCTACAGCAAGACTTATACACTGCCATTCGTAGAAAATAATATGCCCTATGATGTTCTTCGCAATTATATATATATATTCAATATCGTAAGTGTAAAAACCGAATTTGATTGTGAATTGGCATATGAAGTACTTGCATGGGATACTGAAACAGTAATCGTCCCGCCATTCAATTAATATAAGGAGGAAAGCCTGATGAAAAAGCAAAACAATATATTAAAATTCTTATATATAACATTCGCCTGCATATTTTGCAATGCGTGTGCAGATGATGACATATATACTCCTACTCATGTCAAAGAGGGTATTCCCGTAGAAATCAACCTCGGTTTATCCATCCCCGGAATGGATAAAATAACATCCCGCGCACTTCCCGAAAAAGAAGAAAGTCGCATAAATGACCTTTATGTACTGGTATTCGACGCTACGAGCGGAAATCTGAAAACCGGCAAGTTCTACTCGACGGATGAAATCATTAGTACACTGGAAAACAAGGGAGAAGGTACGTTGAATTTGAAGACCTCCAGCGGAGTATGCCGTATTTATGCCGTAGCCAATGTAGAAACCAACGAATTAAGTGCAATACGAAGCCAATTGGACCAAGTTAGTAATATCGACGATTTATTTAAGGTATACTGTAGTATATCCGAAGCCAATATAGAACGCGTACAAGGCAGTCTGGTCATGAGTGGCGCATTCAGGCGGACAAATGAATCGGAGGTGAAACCGGAGGGATATTGTGTTATTCCCGAAGAGGGAGGAACTATATCAAGCGGAAAGATAGAACTTACACGCCTGGATTCACATATCAAATTTAAAATATCAACAGGTCCCAAAGTTCTAAGTTTCGTTCCTACTAGTTGGCAGGTTAAGGAAGTACCGTTGAAATCAAAAATAATCGAGCAAACTACAAGCAGTTTCAATGAAAAAAGCGATTATGGAAACAGTAAGGTATCTACAGGATTCGGCACTGAAAACGAATCGAACAAATCTTTCCGTACTTTCGACTTCTATATGACGGAGAACATCAAGAATGCAAAAGAATACGAGGGCAGTTCCATAAGCCGGAATGTCAGCGGAATGTCGAACGAGGAGAAAATAAAAGAATACGCCAAGCGAGAAGCCGAAATTAAAAACCAGGACGGGACAAACACGGGTATATACAAATATTCAGAACCGCATGCCACGTTTGTGGAAATTAAAGGTGAATTGGAAATCAAGCGTGACGACAATAATGCCGGCAAGCGGGTAGCTACCGTAACTTATAGAATCCATCTTGGGGGAGGCATTGACAATCCTGCCAACTTCACGAGTAAACGGAATACGAAATACACCTACGAAATGACAATCAATGATGTAGAAGATATTGTGGTTGAAGTATTGGAACAGACTGAAAATCGTCCGGGCGCAGAAGGAAACGTCATCGACGCTGATTCGGATGTCCGTGTCCTGGATGCACACTACAATTATTTTGTTATGGGATTCAGCTACAACAATGTGGTAGACGAAAAGACCGGAGGTACGGGATTAAAATTCGTAGTAAGAACCCCTTTCGGAGAGGTAACGGACAAAAGTACACCCGATAATGCAAATAGCCCTGCCAAACAAGACTATCATTGGATTCACTTCATATCAAATGCGAGCAATAGCGCAACTCAATTAGAGACATACAAGAAAAATAACGTCATTGATTTATTCGGACTTTCAAATAGCGTACAGGAACGTTACAATAAGGACGCCTCATCAGATAAAACGAAGGACAAGCTATATTACTATACAGTATTTGTAGATGAATACTATTATACAGAAGCACCCAAAGGGCAAAACTGGGGCAGTGACGCTAAAACCTATTGGCGGCACTTCGCCAATGCGGACAATCGTTATGTGATGTTAGTATATTCTCCTACGTATAGCCCGGATGGTAACAGCAGTTATGCCAGCGCCAAGTATATGTTGACACAGCGTTCCATACAAACCTATTACAGTACAGAGTCCACCACAGCCTTAGGAATGGAACACAGCAACGAAACGGGGGCAGCCACATGGGGAAGCCCGGAAGTCAGTGATCTTTCTGCCGCAAACGGTTTGTGGAATACCTGGGAATACCTACGCAAGAAAACCTCTTGGAATACTTACGTAAACGTTACCAGTTGGGATCAAAAGATGAGCACATTTGCAACCCGAAACGATGCAATCGCTTTAGCACGTTGTTTATCCCGCAATCGCGATGAAAACGGAGACGGAACGATTTCATTGAATGAAGTAAAATGGTATGTGCCCAGCAGTGAACAATTGATGGGTATGTATTTGGGAGCAAAGAGTCTGCCTTCTCCGTTATTTGATGCGGATAACATTACGTTCGTGTATGATGATAGGGAGAATTATCATTATGTCACCAGTGACAAAAAACGGATCTGGTCGGAAGAAGGCGCTTCAGTAGGTGATTACTCGGTTAATAACGCAAAATTACCGAGGAACTTCAGATGCGTACGTAATTTGGGAATAGACAAGACAACAAAGCAAACAACAGTCGATAAAACGAAGGATCTCCCACAACAAGCGTATGAATACAAGTCAACAGGAACGCGGGTAAAAGTATATACAACATCCGGAGATGAAACCATTACGGCAAACAACATCTTCAAGATGTCTCGATTAACAGACTTAAACATACGTGGACGAATCAGAATAGGTGAAATAGCCATTCATCATAATTTTGAAGATGGCAACAAACCATACAAAGCATTCCAGATGTCGGCGAATCCTCATTCTCCGGCAAGCAACAGAATAGGCGGAACAACAGTACGTGATGGTGATAATTCATTTACTTTAACTACCTGGGACGTAGTCATGCGCTCATACTGGTATAAAACAGCCAATAATATAAATTATTTGACCACTGACGGCGACCGCAGTCTCTGCAAAAATTATTCCGAAAAGGCTGACAAAAGTGACCGGGGACTTTGGAGAGCACCTAATCAACGGGAAATGATGTTGATGTACATTCAAAATAAAGATAACACCAACAACACTCTTGCCCGTACTTATTGGAATTATGAAGGAGGAGAACGGTTCTTTTGCGCAAACAGGAATTTGTACTTATCAAATAAGGTGGATAAAACAGCGAAATTTAAAATACGTTGTGTACGCGACGTAGAAATAGAATAAAAAAATATTATACCATG
The DNA here is from genome assembly GCF_014750685.1 of Bacteroides sp. GM023. GTDB lineage: Bacteria > Bacteroidota > Bacteroidia > Bacteroidales > Bacteroidaceae > Bacteroides. The sequence continues at coordinate 97,673 of NZ_JAAXGE010000009.1, read as the reverse complement.
AAAACGAAAGACATTCTGCAACTAGAAGCATCAGATACGCGACAAGCCTATCTGTTTGAGGAGAACGGACATTGGTATGCTTTTGAACGCTCAGCCAAACGAATCGAAAACTTCGTGAAAGGCTTTGCAGACTTCAAGAACAAGATACATGACGTCTGTGGTCATATGAAAGTCGAAATCGACCTGAACATTCTGGACAAATGCTCAATCATGTTATGCGAAGATTCAACTCTTGTACTTGATTGTCCTAATAACATTTAAGAAAAAAATCCGTAAGCGTACGGGCCCCATAATCCATTTACTTGGATTAGCATTATAAAAATATTGTTTGTTTTGTTTGTGTTCCTCACCCCACTCAAACGCCGCCTGTGAAGGTAGCATTGAGTGGGTGGGGATTTTTTGCATGGACAAGATTCTATATACCCGTACAAAATTATCCCATATCTCTTTGTATTATCCGCACAAACCTGTATATTTGGAGAACAATACCTATGATTCACTAACAGTACAAAATTATGAGCAGTACTATTTTCCTCATTATTGCCCTTGTCACGACAGGCATTTTTGCGATTCAGTTTATTCTATCAATCTTTTTCGGAGATATGGATGCAGATGTAGACGTGGATGCTGACATCAGCAGTGTAGTCTCGTTCAAAGGACTCACCCATTTCGGTATCGGCTTCGGCTGGTATATGTATCTGGCAAACAACACGGAGATACAAAGCTATATCATCGCTATCCTGATTGGACTCTTCTTTGTCTTCGCCGTTTGGTTTCTGTATAAGAAAGCCTATCAACTGCAACAGGTGAACCGTTCCGAAGCGACCAACGAACTCGTGGGGCGCGAATGTACCATCTACTTCAAGCAAAGCGACAACAAATATACCGTACAGGTAAGCCGGGATGGAGCCATGCGCGAAATAGACGTAATCTCCGAATCGGAAAAAACATATCAAACCGGGGACTGCACTGTTATCACCAGATATCAGGACGGAACATTATATATTCAATAACTATTCAAATTTACACAATTCTATGACACAAGAAATGCTAATTATGGCCGCTATATTAGTGGCGGTTATCCTGCTCACCTTTATCGGTATCTTATCCCGTTACCGCAAATGTAAGAGTGACGAAGTACTCGTTGTATATGGTAAGACAGGAGGAGAAAAGAAATCTGCGAAATTATATCACGGTGGAGCTGCTTTTGTATGGCCGATTATACAAGGCTATGAATTCCTTTCCATGAAACCAATGCAGATAGACTGCAAACTGACAGGCGCACTATCCGCACAGAATATTCGTGTTGACGTACCAACTACCATTACCGTAGCTATCAGTACGGATGCGGATGTAATGCAAAATGCCGCCGAACGTATGCTCGGACTGACTATAGACGACAAGCAAAACCTGATTACGGACGTAGTCTACGGTCAGATGCGTCTGGTTATTGCCGACATGACTATTGAGGAATTGAATTCCGACCGCGACAAATTCCTCTCTAAAGTAAAAGACAACATCGATACGGAACTCCGCAAGTTCGGTTTGTATCTGATGAACATCAATATCAGTGATATTCGCGATGCCGCCAACTATATCGTCAACTTAGGTAAGGAAGCCGAAAGTAAAGCATTGAACGAAGCACAGGCAAACATCGAAGAACAAGAAAAGCTGGGTGCTATCAAAATTGCGAATCAGATCAAGGAACGTGAAACGAAAGTAGCGGAAACCCGTAAAGACCAGGATATTGCTATCGCAGAGACTAAGAAACAACAGGAAATCTCCGTTGCGAATGCCGACAAAGACAGAATCTCGCAAGTAGCCATAGCCAATGCTGAAAAAGAATCGCAAGTAGCAAAAGCCGAAGCCGAAAAGAATATCCGCATCGAGCAGGCAAATACCGAAAAGGAAAGCCGCGTTGCCGAACTGAATTCCGACATGGAAATCAAACAGGCGGAAGCTTCCAAAAAAGCTGCCATCGGACGAAATGATGCACAGAAAGAAGTAGCCTTGTCCAATGCCGAACTGGCCGTGACGCAAGCCAACGCCGACAAACAAGCCGGTGAAGCTGCCGCAAAATCAGAAGCTGCCGTACAGACTGCCCGCGAAACTGCTCAAAAAGAAGTGGAAGAAGCTAAAGCCCGCAAAGTTGAATCTTCACTGAAAGCAGAAAAGATTGTTCCTGCCGAAATAGCAAGACAGGAAGCTATTCTTCAGGCAAATGCTATTGCAGAAAAGATTACCCGTGAAGCGGAAGCCCGTGCAAAAGCTACTTTGGCACAAGCACAAGCAGAAGCAAAAGCTATTCAGATGAAGTTGGAAGCCGAAGCGGAAGGTAAGAAGCGTTCACTGCTTGCCGAAGCAGAGGGTTTCGAAGCTATGGTAAGGGCAGCCGAATCGAATCCGGCCATCGCTATCCAATACAAGATGGTAGACCAGTGGAAGGAAATTGCCGGCGAACAGGTGAAGGCGTTCGAACACATGAACTTAGGAAATATCACTGTATTCGATGGTGGAAACGGCGGTACAAGCAACTTCCTCAGCTCATTAGTAAAAACGGTAGCTCCTAGCCTTGGCGTACTGGATAAATTGCCTATCGGTGAAACCGTGAAAGGTATCATGAATCCGGAAAGCAAAACGGAAGAGAAACCTGCAACAAAAGCAGAAGAGAAAAAGGATAAGAAATAATTCTGTTCCGACATAATGTGCGCTGATGGGAAAAGAAGGAATTCTTTTTCTCATCAGCACACTATTTATATACTCATTCTCCATTATAAAATATTCAATTCTTTCAATTTCATGCATATATTCCAACGTTTTCATATAACTTTGCAGGCAAAAAAATCAAAATGAGCCCTAATAAACTTCGCATTCTACCATTATTTATACTAATTACAAGTTTCATTACTCTCACAGCCGGCTGCAAAAAGAAAGATATGTCGCTGAAACTGAACGAGCCGCGCAACATTCATGGGGTAGTCAGCTACAAACGTTCTTTCCCTGATTTGAATGACGCCCATTTGGAAGTAGCCAAGAAGATTGGCATCCGTCCACTGGCCGACCGTGAAGCTGCTGAAGATATGAAAGAAAAGCTAGAGCATATTACTGGTAATGACTTTTATGTGGTAGATTCACTTACACACTCCATCCCTTACCTCGTTCCCCGTGCCAGTGCACTGCTCGACTCGATTGGTTCCAACTTCCTCGATTCACTGACTGCCAAAGGTTTGAATCCGAATCAGGTAATCGTCACTTCAGTATTGCGTACCGAGAACGATGTGAAACGCCTCCGCCGCCGGAATGGAAATGCTTCTGCCAACTCCGCACACTGCTTCGGAGCCACTTTCGATGTCAGTTGGAAACGCTTCAAGAAGGTGGAAGATAAAGATGGACGCCCTTTGCAGGATGTCAGCGCGGATACGCTGAAACTCGTTCTGTCAGAGGTTCTAAGGGATTTGCGGAAAGCGGAAAAATGCTATATCAAATATGAGTTAAAGCAAGGGTGCTTCCACATCACAGCTCGTTGACAAACCTTTTCCGGATGATTTGACAGAACGGGGCAAAACCTTTCATTTTAATTTTGTGTTATGCAGAGAAACATCTATCTTTGTGTGACTACAGTTTAAAACATCAGATTATGAGCAAAATATATCCTATCGGCATACAAAATTTCGAAAGTCTGAGAAAAGACGGGTATTTTTATATAGATAAGACAAAGCTTGTCTATCGATTAGCCAAGACCGGTCGTTACTATTTTCTCAGTCGTCCGCGCCGTTTTGGTAAAAGCCTGCTGCTCTCCACCATCAAAGCGTATTATGAGGGAAAAAAAGAGCTTTTCGAAGGACTCGCTATCGAACATTTGGAAAAGGACTGGATAAAGCACCCGATATTGCATCTTGACTTGAATATTGAGAAATATGATACGCCCGAAAGCCTTGATTATATTCTCAATGATAATCTGAAACGTTGGGAGAATCTGTACGGAACACGTCCGTCTGAGGTTACTTTTTCGCTACGCTTCGCAGGAATCATCGAACGCGCTTACGAACAAACGGGAGAACGTGTAGTCATTCTAGTGGATGAATATGACAAACCAATGTTGCAAGCTATCGGTAATGAAGAACTGCAACGGTATTTCCGAAACACGCTAAAACCTTTCTATGGAGTATTGAAAAGCAAAGATGGTTGTATCAAATTGGGATTTCTGACAGGTGTCACTAAATTCGGAAAAATCAGCGTATTCAGTGACCTGAACAATCTGATTGATATTTCGATGGACGAACAATACGTCGATATTTGCGGTATCACAGAAAAAGAAATTCATGATAACCTGGAGGAAGACTTGCACGTCTTGGCAAAAAGTCAGAAAATGACGTATGAAGAAGTATGTAAAGAACTGAAAGACTGCTATGACGGCTATCACTTTGTAGAGGACTCCATAGGTATATATAATCCGTTTAGCCTGCTTAATACATTCTATAAGATGAAATTCGGAAGTTACTGGTTTGAAACCGGAACTCCGACCTATTTGGTGGAATTATTAAAACATTCGCACTATGATCTTCAACGCATGGCAAACGAAGAAACGGATTCGGACATATTGAACAGCATTGATTCAACTTCCAGAAATCCTATTCCGGTCATTTATCAGAGTGGGTATCTGACGATTAAAGGATATGACAAGCGGTTTGACATCTATCGCTTAGGTTTCCCCAATCGTGAAGTTGAAGAAGGATTCGTGAAATATCTTCTTCCCTTTTATGCGAATGTAGATCCTATTGAATCTCCTTTTCAAATACGTAAATTCGTTGCAGAAATAGAGCAAGGTAATTATGATGCTTTCTTCCACCGTCTGCAAAGCTTCTTTGCAGATACTCCTTATGAACTGATACGCGACTTGGAATTACATTATCAAAATGTTCTTTTCATTGTATTCAAGCTGATAGGATTTTACGTTAAAGCCGAGTATCATACTTCACAGGGACGCATTGACCTTGTGCTACAAACAGAACGCTTCATCTACGTGATGGAATTCAAACTGGAAGGAAGTGCCGAAGAAGCTTTGAAACAAATCAACGAGAAACAATATGCCCAACCTTTCTCTGCTGATGAGCGAAAAATTATCAAAATCGGTGTAAACTTCAGCAATGAGACGAGAAACATCGAGAAGTGGATAGTTGAATAAAAATTCATCCCCAAACAATCAGAGAATCCAAAACGTTTCATTAAATTTGCAGAAATTTTTCTTTAATACGATTGAATGATAGAGAAACTGATTGTTCTTGAGGATATTGATCCTGTTATTTTTTATGGCGTAAACAACGCCAACATACAGTTAATTAAAGCTTTATATCCGAAGCTACGTATCGTTGCCCGTGGCAATGTCATCAAAGTGCTGGGCGACGAGGAAGAAATGTGTGCTTTCGAAGAAAATATCACCAAACTCGAAAAGTATTGCGCCGAATATAATTCTCTGAAAGAAGAAGTTATCATCGACATTATAAAAGGGAATGCTCCCCAAGCGGAACAGACCGGAAACGTGATTGTGTTCAGCGTCACGGGAAAGCCTATCATCCCCCGAAGTGAAAACCAGCTAAAGCTGGTGGAAGGATTCGCCAAGAATGATATGGTATTTGCCATCGGCCCGGCAGGTTCGGGAAAGACCTACACTGCCATCGCCCTTGCCGTGCGTGCGCTGAAGAACAAGGAAATCAAGAAGATTATCCTCAGCCGTCCCGCCGTAGAAGCCGGAGAAAAGCTCGGTTTCCTGCCCGGCGACATGAAAGATAAGATTGACCCGTATCTGCAACCTTTGTACGATGCCCTTCAGGACATGATACCCGCCGCCAAGTTAAAGGAATACATGGAATTGAACATTATACAAATTGCCCCGTTAGCCTTTATGCGCGGACGCACGCTGAATGATGCAGTCGTGATTCTTGACGAAGCACAGAATACTACCGCACAGCAAATCAAAATGTTCCTCACCCGTATGGGGATGAACACCAAAATGATTGTGACGGGAGATATGACACAGATTGACCTTCCCGCTTCACAAATATCGGGACTGGTACAGGCTATCCGCATCCTGAAAGGAGTAAAAGGTATCAGCTTTGTCGAACTGAATAAGAAAGACATTGTACGCCACAAACTGGTGGAACGTATCGTAGACGCTTATGAGAAATTCGACAAAGAAACAAAAGCCGAACGGGATAAGCGGAAAAACGAACAACTGGTGTTCAACGGCGAACGTCCGGTGAAACTGGCAAAAGAATAATCGCTTCAGGTACGGAATACCTATTGCGACTTGTGATTTGAAACTTGTAATTTGTAATTATAAATAAAACAATGAAAGCATTAACAAAAACAGATTTCAACTTTCCGGGACAGAAAAGCGTGTACCACGGAAAAGTGCGCGATGTGTACAACATCAACGGCGAAAAACTCGTCATGGTAGCAACCGACCGTATTTCGGCCTTTGACGTAGTACTGCCTGAAGGTATTCCTTACAAAGGGCAAATGCTGAATCAGATTGCAGCTAAATTCCTCGATGCCACTACTGACATCTGTCCGAACTGGAAAATGGCTACGCCGGACCCGATGGTTACTGTCGGTGTATTATGCGAAGGCTTTCCAGTAGAAATGATTGTACGTGGCTACCTGTGCGGCAGCGCATGGCGTACTTACAAAAGCGGCGTTCGCGAGATTTGCGGTGTGAAGTTGCCGGACGGAATGCGTGAAAACGAGAAATTTCCCGAACCAATCGTAACCCCGACTACCAAAGCCGAAATGGGACTGCACGACGAAGATATCTCTAAAGAAGAAATCCTGAAACAAGGACTGGCTACTCCCGAAGAGTATGAAGTACTTGAAAAATATACACTGGCCCTCTTCAAACGTGGTACTGAAATCGCTGCTGAACGCGGATTGATTCTTGTCGATACCAAATATGAATTCGGCAAGCACAACGGTATTATCTACCTGATGGACGAAATCCATACTCCTGACTCAAGCCGTTATTTCTACTCGGAAGGTTATCAGGATCGTTTCGAGAAAGGCGAACCGCAGAAACAGCTTTCTAAAGAATTCGTTCGCGAATGGTTGATGGAAAACGGTTTCCAGGGCAAAGACGGTCAGAAAGTACCTGAAATGACTCCGGCTATCGTACAAAGCATCAGTGACCGTTACATCGAATTGTTCGAAAACATCACCGGCGAGAAATTTGTGAAAGAAGATACCAGCAATATCGCTGAACGTATCGAAAAGAACGTAATGAATTTCTTGACTAAATAAGAATGGACTACCCACAACAACATATCAAGCCTTACGATGAGGAAGGAAAGAAGACGGAGCAAGTGGAACGCATGTTCGACAACATCGCGCATGCCTATGACAAACTGAATCATACCTTATCTTTAGGTATCGACCGCAGTTGGCGTCGCAAAGCCATTGCCTGGCTACGCCCTTTCCAGCCACAGCGTATGATGGACGTAGCTACCGGCACGGGTGATTTTGCCATCCTCGCCTGCCGCAAGTTGCAACCTGCCGAGTTGATCGGCACGGACATCTCGGAGGGTATGATGAACGTGGGACGTGAAAAAGTAAAGAAGGAAGGACTCTCGGACAAAATTTCTTTTGCCCGGGAGGACTGTACTTCACTCTCTTTTGCCGACAATGACTTTGACGCCATTACCGTAGCGTTCGGTATCCGCAACTTCGAAGACCTCGACAAAGGGCTCTCCGAAATGTGCCGCGTGCTGAAACCGGGCGGTCATCTTGTGATTCTGGAGCTTACCACTCCCGACCGTTTCCCGATGAAACAACTGTTTTCCATCTACTCTAAAGTCGTCATCCCATTGCTGGGCAAACTTCTCTCCAAAGACAACAGTGCCTACCGTTATCTGCCGGACACCATCAAGGCATTTCCCCAAGGGGAAATCATGAAAGGAGTCATCTCACGAGCCGGATTCAGCGAAGTTAATTTCAAGCGACTAACCTTTGGCATCTGCACTCTTTATACCGCGACAAAATAGTGAGTTTTTATGATTGATTAATTTAATCCTTTCGTATTATGGAAAAATATGGTTTAATCGGCTACCCCTTGAGACATTCATTTTCTATCGGATACTTTAATGAGAAGTTCAAATCCGAAGGCATCAATGCGGAATACGTGAATTTTGAGATTCCCCAAATCAATGATTTCATGGAAGTGATTGAAGAGAATCCCAATCTGCGCGGCCTTAATGTCACCATTCCTTACAAGGAACAAGTGATTCCTTTTTTAAGTGAACTGGATCCTGATACTGCGAAAATCGGCGCAGTGAATGTAATCAAAATTATTCGTCAACCGAAAGGCAAGGTAAAGTTGGTTGGCTATAATTCCGATATTATCGGATTTACACAGTCTATACAACCGCTATTGCAACCTCATCACAAAAAAGCCCTGATTCTAGGTACTGGCGGAGCTTCCAAAGCTGTCTACCACGGTCTGAAAAATTTAGGAATCGAAAGTGTATTCGTTTCGCGTACCCATAGAGCGGACGGTATGCTCACTTACGAAGAACTAAGTCCTGAAATTATGGCAGAATATACAGTAATCGTAAACTGTACTCCTGTCGGTATGTTTCCTAAGGTCGATTTCTGTCCCAACATTCCTTATGAATTAGTTACTCCAAACCATTTGCTCTACGATTTGTTATATAATCCAAACGTTACCCTTTTCATGAAAAAGGGAGAAGCACAGGGTGCCGTCGTCAAAAACGGCCTTGAGATGTTGCTTCTTCAGGCATTTGCCGCCTGGGAAATCTGGCATAAATAGTATCTCTCCTACCCCTTTTTCAAGGCGATGGAGCAAAAAAAGTTAAAGGTATAATATGAAGAGAAAAGTTGTTTATAGCATTATCATCATCATGTTGATGATGACGGGTTGTACGATTGGGGGAAGTTTCTATATGCTGAACTTCTCTCTCACTCCGAATGCCAAAATTTTGTCTAAAGACGCTGACTCTTATCCTTTTATGTACAGTAACTATCCGTTTCTGCGTCCGTGGGTGGATAGTCTGCGGCAGGCAGATGCATTGAAAGATACCTTTATTATCAATCCGCACGGCATACAGCTTCATGCCTACTATGTCGCTGCTCCCGAACCTACCAATAAAACGGCTGTTATTGTTCACGGACATACGGACAATGCTATTCGTATGTTTATGATTGGTTATTTATATAACCGCGATTTAGGCTATAACATTTTACTTCCCGACCTTCAGCATCAGGGAGAAAGTGAAGGACGGGCCATTCAGATGGGCTGGAAAGACCGATTTGATGTATTACAATGGATGAATATTGCCAATAATATATTCGGAGACAGTACGCAGATGGTCGTACACGGCATTTCGATGGGCGGTGCAACCACAATGATGCTATCCGGTGAGGAACAGCAGCCTTTTGTAAAATGCTTTGTGGAAGATTGTGGTTATACCAGTGTATGGGATGAATTTTCACATGAGCTGAAGTCGTCTTTCGGACTTCCGTCTTTCCCGTTGATGTACACCACGAGCTGGCTATGCGAAAAGAAATACGGTTGGAATTTCAAAGAAGCTTCTTCACTGAAACAAGTGGCTAAGTGCGAGTTGCCTATGTTTTTTATTCATGGAGATAAAGACACGTATGTGCCGACCTGGATGGTATATTCGCTTTATGAAGCCAAACCGGAACCAAAGGAGCTTTGGATTGTGCCGGGTGCCGCTCATGCCGTTTCATACAAAGAGAATAAACAGGAATACACCGATAAAGTCCGTGAGTTCGTCGGGCGATACATTCATTAAACCTATTATAACAAGGAGTTTTAGATTCATAACAGAAAAAGTTTCTATCTTTGCAAATGTAAAACGACTGTTATGAAATCAATATTCACACTTATAATCTTTACTTTTCTGCTGATACCCTTACAGGCTCAAGAGAAAGTATATACGGTAGATAATCTTCCGAAAGTTCACTTACAAAATAAAATGCAGTATGTCTGTAACCCTGCGGGGATACTTTCACAGGCTGCTTGTAACAAAATAGATGCAATGCTTTATGCCTTGGAACAGCAGACGGGAATTGAAACAGTAGTTGCTGCTGTCCCATCTATCGGGGATGAAGATTGCTTCAATTTCTGCCACCAGCTACTCAATAAATGGGGTGTAGGAAAGAAGGACAAAAATAACGGTTTGGTTATTTTATTAGTTACCGACCAGCGTTGTATCCAGTTTTACACTGGTTATGGATTGGAAGGAGTTCTTCCTGATGCTATCTGCAAGAGGATTCAGACGAAGTACATGATTCCTTATCTGAAAGACGGGAATTGGAGCGAAGGAATGGTAGCGGGGTTGGAAGCAACTTGCCAACGGCTTGACGGTTCTATGGAGAATGATTCCCTTTCCGATTCGGGCGAAGGCAACGATGGTTTAGCTTATGTTCTCCTTGCTATCTTCTTTTTCTGTCTAATAGGTGGAACTATTTCTTTCTTTGCCGCACGCAAGCAAAGTCGTTGCCCGAAATGCGGAAAACATACGTTGCAAAGAAGTGGTAGCAAAATCATTTCCCGGCTTAATGGCATAAAGGTAGAAGACGTTACTTATACTTGTACAAATTGTGGGAATAAAGTAAAACGCCGTCAGCAAAGTTACGAGAATAACAATCATCATCGTAGTGGTGGCGGAGGAGGACCATTCATCGGTGGAATGGCTGGTGGAAGTTTCGGCGGCAGCAGAGGTGGTGGCTTTAGTGGCGGCAGCTTCGGTGGCGGAATGGGTGGCGGCGGTGGTGCCGGTTCACGGTTCTAAAACTCCTAATTTAATAAATCAGATTATCAATATCAATAAAAACAATAAACATGAAAAAGTCAATTATCATCATCTTAGCCGTTGTAGCTATCCTTGTCTTTTGGGCAGTCAGTGTATACAACGGCCTGGTTACTATGGACGAGAATGTAAGCGGTCAATGGGCGAATGTGGAAACGCAATATCAACGCCGTGCCGACTTGATTCCCAACCTGGTAAATACAGTCAAAGGGTATGCAACGCACGAAAAAGAGACATTGGAAGGAGTTGTTGCCGCACGCAGCCAAGCAACACAAATCAAAGTGGATGCTGCCGACCTGACACCGGAAAAGCTCGCGCAATATCAGAAAGCGCAGGGTGCCGTCACTTCTGCTTTAGGTAAGTTATTAGCTATCACGGAGAGTTATCCCGACTTGAAAGCGAATCAGAATTTCCTTGAATTGCAGGCTCAACTGGAAGGTACGGAAAACCGCATCAATGTAGCACGCAAGAATTTCAATGATGCTGCACAGGCTTATAATACTAATATCCGCCGTTTCCCTAAGAGTATCTTTGCAGGAATGTTCGGATTCGACAAGAAAGCATATTTTGAAGCAGAAGAAGGTAGCGAAAAAGCGCCTAAAGTAGAATTCTAAGAAAACTCTGCTGAAAAGATTGTGCCGCTGACTAAAAGTGTTCGTATCTCATTAGACACGAAAACTTTATTAGTCAGCGGCATTTCTATTAAGATAGTTGGCTGTACGAAAAAAAAGCAGTACTTTTGCAGCCGTATACAAAATAATTCTATAACTCATGAGTAATCAACGATACATGATGCGTGGAGTAAGCGCATCAAAAGAAGATGTGCACAACGCCATCAAGAACATCGACAAAGGAATTTTCCCGAAAGCATTCTGCAAAATTATTCCCGATATATTGGGAGGTGACCCGGAATATTGTAATATCATGCATGCCGACGGCGCCGGAACCAAATCTTCCCTCGCTTATATGTACTGGAAAGAAACAGGCGACTTGTCTGTTTGGAAAGGAATTGCCCAGGATGCTTTGATTATGAATATCGACGACTTGCTTTGTGTAGGCGCTGTAGACAACATTCTTGTTTCTTCAACAATCGGACGCAACAAGTTATTAATCACGGGAGAAGTCATCTCCGCCATCATTAACGGAACAGACGAATTACTTGCCGAACTCCGCGAAATGGGTGTAGGCGTATATGCAACCGGTGGTGAAACGGCTGACGTCGGCGACTTGGTACGCACCATCATTGTTGATTCTACTGTAACTTGCCGCATGAAACGTTCAGACGTTATTGACAATGCCAATATCCGTCCGGGCGACGTAATCGTTGGTCTTGCTTCTTACGGACAAGCTACTTACGAGAAAGAATATAACGGCGGCATGGGCAGCAATGGTCTGACAAGTGCCCGTCACGATGTATTCGGCAAATATCTTGCTGAAAAATACCCGGAAAGCTATGATGCAGCAGTTCCCGAAGAATTGGTTTATTCAGGAAATCTAAAATTAACGGATAGCGTAGAAGATTCCCCGATTGATGCAGGTAAGTTAATACTCTCTCCTACCCGTACTTATGCACCGGTAGTGAAGAAATTGCTGGATGCATTACGCCCTGAAATCCACGGAATGGTTCACTGCTCAGGCGGTGCGCAGACCAAAGTGCTTCACTTTGTTGAAAACGTCCGTGTAGTAAAAGACAATCTTTTCCCTGTTCCTCCGTTGTTCAAGACTATTCAAGAGCAAAGCGGTACTGATTGGGCAGAAATGTACAAAGTATTCAATATGGGACACCGTCTTGAAGTTTATCTGTCACCCGAGCATGCAGCTGAAGTTATCGCTATCTCCGAATCATTCGGTATCCCGGCGCAAATTGTAGGACGCGTTGAAGAATGTGACAATACGGAATTAATTATTAAGAGCGAGTTCGGAGAATTCAGATATTAAAGAATGGCAGATAACAGTACCATATTAGAAAAATTAGACGGTCTTGTAGCCCGTTTTGAAGAAATATCAACCCTTATCACTGACCCGTCAGTAATTGCCGACCAAAAGCGTTATGTTAAACTGACTAAGGAATATAAGGAACTGGATGATTTAATGAAAGCCCGTAAGGAATATATCCAATTGTTGGGCAACATTGAAGAAGCCAAAAATATTCTGTCCAATGAGTCGGATGCCGAAATGCGTGAAATGGCAAAGGAAGAGATGGACAATAGTCAGGAACGCCTTCCTGTATTGGAAGAAGAAATCAAACTGATGCTTGTTCCTGCCGACCCGCAAGACAGTAAGAATGCAATTCTTGAAATTCGTGGTGGTGCAGGCGGTGACGAAGCCGCTATCTTTGCCGGTGACCTTTTCCGTATGTATGCTAAATTCTGTGAGACAAAAGGCTGGAAGATGGAAGTGTCCAATGCAAACGAAGGAACAGCCGGTGGCTTCAAGGAAGTAGTTTGCAGCGTCACAGGTGACAATGTTTACGGAATCTTGAAATATGAATCGGGCGTACATCGTGTACAGCGTGTTCCTGCCACAGAAACTCAAGGGCGCGTACATACTTCAGCAGCTTCAGTAGCTGTACTTCCCGAAGCGGAAGAATTCGATGTAGTCATCAATGAAGGTGAAATCAAATGGGATACTTTCCGAAGCGGCGGTGCCGGCGGACAGAACGTAAATAAGGTAGAATCCGGAGTGCGCCTGCGCTATATATGGAAGAACCCGAATACAGGTATCGCCGAAGAAATCCTGATTGAATGTACCGAAACACGCGACCAACCGAAAAATAAAGAACGTGCATTGGCCCGTCTCCGTACGTTTATCTACGACAAAGAACATCAAAAGTATATCGACGACATTGCTTCCAAGCGTAAGACAATGGTATCAACCGGAGACCGTTCGGCTAAAATCCGCACTTACAACTATCCACAAGGACGTATCACCGACCATCGTATCAACTATACAATTTACAATCTTGCTGCTTTCATGGACGGAGATATCCAAGACTGCATCGACCACCTGATTGTGGCAGAAAATGCGGAAAGATTGAAAGAAAGTGAGTTGTAGAAAATAGAAAGTTGAGAGCGGGGCTTTAAATTGTAAATAGTAAATCGCATAATAGTAAATAACAAGATGGATAAGCAACAATTATTTGAAAACATAAAACGCAAAAAATCATTCCTTTGCGTAGGACTTGATACCGACATCAAGAAAATCCCGGAACATCTGTTGAAAGAAGAAGACCCTATCTTTACATTCAACAAAGCAATCATCGATGCAACAGCAGATTTGTGTATCGCCTACAAACCGAACCTGGCTTTTTATGAAAGCATGGGTGTAAAAGGATGGATTGCGTTTGAAAAGACAGTAAAATACATCAAAGATAATTATCCCGACCAGTTCATCATTGCCGATGCAAAACGTGGCGATATCGGAAACACTTCCGCCATGTATGCCCGTACATTCTTCGAAGAACTGAATATCGACTCTGTCACAGTAGCTCCTTATATGGGTGAGGACAGTGTTACTCCATTCCTTACTTATGAAGGAAAATGGGTTATATTATTAGCTTTGACATCCAACAAAGGTTCTCATGACTTCCAATTGACAGAAGACGCGAACGGTGAACGTTTGTTTGAAAAAGTACTGCGCAAATCACAGGAATGGGCAAGCGACGACTGCATGATGTATGTGGTAGGCGCAACGCAGGGACGCGCTTTCGAGGATATTCGTAAGATTGTTCCCAATCACTTCCTTCTTGTTCCTGGTGTCGGCGCTCAAGGTGGCTCACTCGAAGAAGTTTGTAAATATGGAATGAACAGTACTTGCGGATTAATTGTTAACTCATCCCGTGGTATAATCTACGTGGACAAAACGGAAAAATTTGCTGAAGCTGCCCGCACCGCCGCACAAGAAGTACAGGCACAAATGGCCGAACAGCTCAAAGCAATTCTCTGAAAAGAAAACAAAATCTCTAAAAGAAACGAATGTCTCACGAAAGAAAGATAATCAACGACCCGGTATTCGGGTTTATCAATATTCCGAAGGGGTTGCTGTACGATATAGTACGGCATCCCCTTTTGCAGCGCCTTACCCGTATCAAGCAGGTAGGGCTATCGTCTGTGGTATATCCCGGTGCGCAGCATACCCGTTTCCAACACTCCCTGGGTGCTTTCTACCTGATGAGCGAAGCAATCACACAACTGGCTTCCAAAGGTAATTTCATCTTCGACAGTGAAGCGGAAGCTGTACAGGCTGCCATTCTGCTGCATGACATTGGACACGGCCCTTTCTCTCATGTACTGGAAGACACCATTGTTAAAGGAATTCCCCACGAAGAGATTTCCATTATGCTAATGGAACGGATGAACAAAGAAATGAACGGTCAGCTTAGCCTTGCCATTCAAATCTTCAAGGACGAGTATCCGAAACGCTTCCTGCATCAGCTTGTCAGCGGTCAGTTGGATATGGACAGGCTTGATTATCTCCGTCGTGACAGTTTCTATACGGGAGTTACGGAAGGAAACATCGGCTCGGCACGAATCATCAAGATGCTTGATGTGGCAGACGACCGCCTTGTCATCGAATCCAAAGGAATCTACTCCATCGAGAACTTCCTCACGGCACGTCGCCTGATGTATTGGCAGGTATATCTGCACAAGACTTCGGTAGCCTACGAAAAGATGCTTATCAGTACCCTTTTGCGCGCCAAAGAACTGGCTTCGCAGGGAGTGGAGCTGTTCGCATCACCCGCATTGCGTTTTTTCCTTTACAAAGATATCACTCCCGAAGAGTTCTACAACAACCCCGATTGTCTGGAGAACTTTGTACAACTGGATGATAACGATATATGGACGGCCCTGAAAGTATGGAGTACCCATACCGACAAGGTTCTTTCCACTTTAAGCATGGGAATGATTAACCGAAATATCTTTAAAGTGGAAATTTCGTCGGAACCGATTAGTGAAGACAGAAAAAAAGAATTAACTTTGCAAATCAGCCAGCAATTAGGCATAACACTTTCCGAAGCGAACTATTTTGTCTCTACCCCCAGCATCGAAAAGAATATGTACGACCCGGCAGATGACAGTATTGACATTATCTACAAAGACGGCACTATCAAAAATATTGCCGAAGCATCGGACATGTTGAATATCTCGTTATTGTCCAAAAAGGTAAAGAAATACTATCTCTGCTACCAGAGATTACATAGATAAGTATAAAATATTCATGCAATAACACGGAAATCTGAAAAAAAAGTCCGTTATTTGTGAACTAATTAAATTTTAAATTAAAGACATGGAGTTCTCGGCTAAGCAAATTGCAGCATTTATCCAAGGGGAAATCATTGGAGACGAAAACGCTACGGTACACACATTCGCTAAAATTGAAGAGGGAATGCCCGGAGCAATTTCTTTCCTGTCAAATCCCAAATATACACCTTACATCTACGAGACACAATCTAGCATTGTCCTGGTTAATAAGGACTTCACTCCTGAACACGAAATTAAAACGACCCTTATCAAAGTAGACAATGCATACGAAAGCCTGGCAAAATTGCTCAACCTTTATGAAATGAGCAAACCTAAAAAACAGGGTATCGATTCATTAGCATTTGTTGCCTCCAGTGCCAAGATTGGTGAGAACGTATATATAGGTGCTTTTGCCTACATTGGCGAAAACGCCGTGATCGGAGATAATACTCAAATTTATCCACATACTTTTGTTGGAGACGGAGTAAAGATAGGCAACAGTTGCCTGCTCTACTCAAATGTAAATGTTTATCATGATTGCCGCATAGGCAACGAATGTATCCTGCACTCGGGTGCGGTAATCGGAGCCGACGGATTCGGTTTCGCCCCTACTCCGAACGGATACGATAAGATTCCTCAAATCGGAATTGTTATTCTGGAAGATAAAGTAGATATAGGTGCCAATACCTGTGTAGACCGTGCTACAATGGGAGCTACGGTAGTACATAGTGGTGTCAAATTGGATAACCTGATACAAATAGCCCATAATGACGAGATCGGTTCGCATACCGTAATGGCTGCACAAGCCGGTATCGCCGGTTCTACCAAAGTGGGAGAATGGTGTATGATTGGCGGGCAGGTAGGTATTGCCGGACACTCGAAAATAGGAGATAAAGTAGGCTTGGGCGCACAATCAGGCGTACCGGGAGATATCAAGTCCGGTAGCCAGCTCATTGGTACCCCTCCTATGGAGTTAAAACAATATTTCAAATCATCTATCGCACAAAGAAGCTTGCCTGACATGCAGAAAGAACTGCGTAACCTGCGCAAGGAAATCGAAGAATTAAAACAACTATTAAATAAGTAAATAAATAGCCAATGCTGAAACAAAAAACGCTGAAAGATAGCTTTTCACTGAGCGGGAAAGGTCTTCACACTGGACTTGATCTCACTGTAACATTTAATCCTGCTCCGGACAATCATGGATACAAAATCCAGCGTATTGACGTAGAAGGACAACCAACTATCGATGCAGTAGCCGACAACGTGACAGAAACCACCCGTGGTACTGTGTTGTCGAAGAATGGAGTCAAAGTAAGCACCGTTGAACATGGTATGGCAGCCCTTTACGCATTGGGCATTGATAACTGCCTTATTCAGGTAAACGGCCCGGAGTTTCCGATTTTAGATGGTAGTGCACAATATTATGTACAAGAAATAGAACGTGTAGGAACAGTAGAACAGAATGCTGTCAAGGACTTTTATATCATCAAGTCAAAGATTGAATTCCGTGACGAATCGACAGGTTCTTCCATCATTGTATTGCCGGACGAAAATTTCAGTCTGAATGTACTGGTTTCTTATGATTCGACCATTATCCCGAATCAGTTTGCTACACTTGAAGACATGCATAAATTCAAAGACGAAGTGGCTGCCAGCCGTACATTCGTCTTTGTTCGCGAAATAGAACCGCTGCTCTCTGCGGGATTGATTAAAGGGGGCGACCTGGACAATGCTATCGTAATCTACGAACGCAAGATGTCACAGGAAAGTTTCGACCAGTTGGCAGACGTTATGGGAGTTCCTCACATGAATGCCGACGAATTAGGATACATCAACCACAAACCGTTGGTTTGGGCGAATGAATGCGCCCGTCACAAATTACTGGATGTTATCGGCGACCTTGCTTTAATCGGCAAGCCGATTAAAGGGCGTATCATCGCTACCCGTCCCGGACATACTATTAACAACAAGTTTGCCCGTCAGATGCGGAAAGAAATTCGTTTGCACGATATTCAGGCACCAAGCTATGATTGTAACCGTGAACCGGTGATGGATGTAAACCGTATCCGCGAACTATTGCCGCACCGTTATCCTTTCCAACTGGTAGATAAAGTGATTGAAATTGGTGCCAACTATATAGTAGGTGTAAAAAATATTACTGCCAATGAGCCTTTCTTCCAAGGACATTTTCCACAAGAACCCGTTATGCCGGGCGTGCTTCAAGTAGAGGCAATGGCACAAGTAGGTGGTTTGCTTGTTCTCAACTCTGTTGACGAACCGGAGCGTTACTCTACTTATTTTATGAAGATAGACGGTGTGAAGTTCCGCCAGAAAGTTGTGCCGGGAGATACACTGACATTCCGTGTGGAATTATTAGCACCTATCCGTCGTGGTATATCCACAATGAAAGGCTACGCATTCGTTGGGGAAAAAGTAGTTTGCGAAGCTGAATTTATGGCACAAATAGTAAAAAATAAGTAATTAACAATTGGAAAATCAAATGATAAGTCCTTTAGCGTATATTCACCCCGAAGCTAAAATCGGGGAAAATGTAGAAATTGCGCCTTTTGTATTTATAGATAAAAACGTGGTTATCGGCGACAACAATAAAATTATGGCTAATGCCAACATTTTATTTGGTTCACGTATTGGTAACGGAAATACTATTTTTCCGGGTGCTGTCATCGGGGCTATTCCGCAGGACCTCAAATTTCAAGGGGAAGATTCAACAGCCGAAATCGGAGACAATAACCTGATTCGCGAGAACGTGACAATTAACCGTGGTACGGCAGCTAAAGGGCGCACGATTGTGGGAAATAACAACTTACTGATGGAAAGCGTGCACGTAGCACATGATGCTTTGGTCGGTAACGGATGCATCATTGGTAACTCTACCAAGATGGCCGGTGAAATCGTAATTGATGATAACGCTATTATTAGTGGCGGCGTACTAATGCATCAATTCTGTCATGTGGGCAGCTATGTAATGATTCAAGGTGGTTCTCGTTTCAGCAAGGACATTCCTCCTTACATTATTGCAGGACGCGAACCAATCGCTTTCAGCGGAATCAACATTATCGGCTTACGTCGTCGTGGTTTTACCAATGAGGTGATTGAAAGTATTCACAATGCCTATCGTATCATCTACCAAAGTGGATTGAACACGACAGAAGCATTAAAGAAAATTGAAGATGAATTCGAGAAGAGTCCTGAAATCGACTACATCATCGACTTCATCCGTAATTCAGAACGTGGTATAATTAAATAAACAGTTCAAAATAGTCATATTATGATATACAGATTTACTATCATATCTGATGAAGTTGACGATTTTGTCAGAGAAATACAAATTGATCCGGAAGCTACTTTTTTAGACTTCCATGAGGCAATCGTAAAATCAGTTGGGTACGCAAACGACCAAATGACTTCTTTCTTTATCTGCGACGACGATTGGGAAAAAGAAAAAGAAGTGACTTTGGAAGAAATGGACGACAACCCGGAAATGGATAGCTGGGTGATGAAAGAAACTACTATCAGTGAACTGGTAGAAGATGAAAAACAGAAGTTACTGTATGTATTCGATTACATGACAGAACGTTGTTTCTTCATCGAGTTATCTGAAATCATTACCGGAAAAGAAATGACCGGTGCTAAATGTACCAAGAAATCAGGGGATGCCCCGAAACAGACAGTCGATTTTGAAGAAATGGCTGCTGCCGGTGGTTCTCTCGACTTGGACGAAAACTTCTATGGCGACCAGGATTTCGATATGGAAGACTTCGATCAGGAAGGATTCGATATTGGTGGCGATGCAGGTGGCTCATTCGAAGAGGAGAAATTTTAAATATTAAGTATCAAGTATTAGGTATTAATTGCTATGCAATGCCAGGCAGTTAATACCTACTATTTTTTAGCTCACATTTTAATACTTAATGCCTGATACTTAATACTTAAAATCCATGCCTACTCTCATTGTTCTTATAGGTCCTACCGGCGTAGGGAAAACCGAATTGAGTCTACGGATAGCAGAGAATTTCCAGACAAGCATTATATCTGCTGATTCGAGACAACTTTATGCCGAATTAAAAATAGGTACGGCAGCGCCTACTCCCGAACAACTGGCACGTGTCCCCCATTACTTGGTCGGTACGCTCCATCTTACAGATTATTACAGTGCAGCCCAATATGAAGCGGAAGCACTGGAAATCCTTGAAAAGTTATTTATTCAACATGAGGTCGTGGTTCTTACCGGCGGCTCGATGATGTATGTCGATGCTATCTGTAAAGGTATTGACGATATTCCTACCGTTGATGCGGAAACCCGCCAACTCATGTTGCAGAAATATGAGGAAGAAGGACTCGAACAACTCTGTGCGGAACTCCGCTTATTAGACCCGGAGTATTATCGTATTGTAGATTTAAAGAATCCCAAGCGAGTGATTCATGCACTGGAAATTTGCTATATGACGGGACGCACGTACACTTCTTTCCGTACGCAACAAAAGAAAGAGCGCCCTTTCCGTATTATCAAAATAGGATTAACCCGTGACCGGGAAGAACTTTACGACCGCATCAACCGACGTGTGGATATGATGATGGAAGAAGGTTTGTTGGAAGAAGTACGTTCCGTACTTCCCTATCGTCACCTTAACTCTCTTAATACGGTAGGATACAAAGAAATATTCAAATACTTGGATGGAGAATGGGAACTACCGTTTGCCATAGAAAAAATCAAGCAAAACTCCCGTATTTATTCACGCAAACAGATGACCTGGTTTAAGCGTGATGAAGAAATACGCTGGTTCCACCCGGAACAAGAAACGGAGATACTTGAGTATCTCCGCCAATCTTTATCGTAAGCCTTTGACTATCTTACTTTTTACTCACCAAACGAATAACAACCTTGCCATCAACATTTTCCGCAGAAGCGGTTTTAATGACCTCAGCTGACATATTTTCCAATATGCCCGCATGTACTTCTTTTCCATCCAAGATATATATAACTTCTCCCAACATATCTTTCGCTGCATTTTCAGCTAATTGCCATGCATTAGCATAGGTACGTTTTGGATTTTTCTTCTTAGCCTGAAATTCTTCATCTGTCAGCATTTCTATTATAATTACTCCATCCTTTCCTTTTTCCCCATAAACAGCCGTAGCCGATTTATCTTTCAGTATAGAGAAGCTTTTGATATGATCGGGAGCAAGTTTGGATAAAGCATCCTTTTCCATAGCTTCCTTCCCATCAATAATAATCAAAGGCTCTTCGCCATTTTTTATTCCATGAACACTGATACCATTGACAAGACCATTAGATCCTGTACTTTTAATCCTCATTAGCCGACTTGTTGTTTCCGGCAAGAGTTTCACTACTTCCTGCTCCATCCGCACTGACATCGTAGCACTTACGGGAACTTTCATGGATTTATATCCGATAAATGAAAACAGGAGATTCCCCCCTTTCACCGCTTTCAAACTAAAATGACCATTTGTATCCGTAATTGAGCCATAAGTTGTATTAGGCACAAGCACACTTACGCCTGCTTTCGGACGTCCCTGTTCATCAACGACAGTTCCACTAACTTGAAAATCGGGCACTAGGTTTTCTTGATTATCCACTTTAGAATAACCAAATACCCCTGTCGTACCAGGCTTTTTCGTGGTTATGAGTATCACTCCATTTATGCTACGCTTACCATATATCTTTATAGCAGCACTATCTTTTAGTACAGACACACTCTCTATCTCCGATGGATCCATCCTTTCCATAGCATTCATACTGATTTCTCTACCATCAGCAAAAACCAGCGGCTGCTTATCCAATCCAAATCTGATATTCCCGAATCTTACAGGAACAGAATATTTCACAGGAACAGGCTTGCCACGCTGCTTTCCCGGGATCCAATTCGGCATTTCACGAACGATCCTTTCGGCTTCCTCATTCAGCGATGGCTGGTCAGATTCAAGAACTTGCACATCTATCACCTTTCCGGTTTCAGTAACTGTAAAGCCAATCGTCACCAACCCGCCTGCTTTGCCTTTCATAGGAGAGTCAGCTACCTTACCTTCCAAATACTTACTCAATGCTTTCATACCACCAGGGTATTCAGGCATCTGCTCCACTACCTCAAAAATAACAAGTTCATCTTCCGCTTTCTTTTTCGTTTCAGTCACCTTTGAATCATCCTTCTTCACGACTTTTGATACTCTCACTGTATCTTGCAGCACCTTTTCTTGCACAATTTCCGCTAAATCATTAACTTTGACTGCTGAAATCTCTTCAACTTTTTCAGAGATTTCGGGACGGGCGAATGCAGTTACTGCAATAGCTGCCAGCGGAAGTACATACAGGTACTTCAAACGCGCCCACGGATTCGATTTTTCTTTTAACATCATAGTGATACGTTTTTTAAGTTTACTGTGATTAAAGCTGTTGGCCATAGAGTAGAGCCTTGTGCCAACGGCTTTTTTTATTAATAATAGTTGATATTCTTTCGCGTTTACTCCCTCATGGATAACAGTCTCGTCTGCTTCGTACTCATGGATATTCTGCAATTCCTGTTTCAGCAACCATGCGCCGGGATTGAACCATTGAAAGAAGATACAAATATCCGCTACCAATAAATCAATAGAATGACGGTGACGGATATGCGCCATTTCATGGATAAGAATCTCCCGGCCGTTCTCTTCCAAGTCTTTCTGACTGATAACGACATACTTCATCCAACTAAATGGAGCAATCTCCCGATTATGCACCACAAGCGTGACTCCTTTCTCAAACTTCTCATGTTTACCCGAATGTATCAGTCTGAAAAGACAAATCAGAGAATAGATATTGCGACAAGCAAGAAATACAATGCCTGCCAAATAAACCAACAAAACGATTTGTATCCAGGAAACAGAAGGCGCTTCCTGCACTACAGTTCCCACTTCCGGAGTCGTTGCGTTCAGTTCCGCCATCATCAACAACTGCTCGATAGAAAGTACAGCCTGCTGCACTTCAACCTGATGACGGGTAGTCATCTCAATGCATGGAATGAGCAACGAGAAGAACAACACTCCCAGTAAAGCAATCCGGTTGAAACGGTGAAAAGTCTCCTTGCTCAATAATAACCGGAAAAATAGGTAAAATAAGACAAGGCAAACAGATGATTTCAATATATAAATGAAGAAAGCTCCCATAGTATAGATTTTCGTTTAACAGATTAGTCTTTCTTATCTGACTGTTCCACTTCGTCGATGAGCTGCTTCAGTTCATCCAAAGAAATATCTTCCTCTTTGACCAAAGAAGAAACAGCACTCAAATAAGAATTATTAAAATACTTGCTAATCACATTCCGAAGCGTTCCTTTACGAAAATCTTCTTCACTGACCACAGGATAATATTGATAGGTATTACCAAACGTATTGTGAGCCAGAAAGCCTTTGTCTTCCAACCCACGCACGATAGTAGATAAGGTATTGAAATGTGGTTTCGGCTCTTCATAGAAAGCCAACATTTCTTTCACGAACAAGGGGCCTTTTTCCCAAAAAAAGCCCATGATTTCTTCCTCTTTTGCTGTTAATCCTTTCATACTTGCAACATTGTTTACTGCAAATAACGAAAAGTTTTAGTTCATAAACTAATTTTCCTAGTTAAAGTAAACTAAAGCATCTAGTTTATCCCCACAGCTTATCGACAATAAAGTTGCCGATAAAGAATAAATCACCCATAAAAACAATGCTGAACACTAGAAAAGTGAAGCAGGTGCTCCAGCGTGCGCCACCTTCTTCTTCGCCGCGCTTAATACGCAGCAGGGAACTATACAGGCAATCGCCTGCTATGAACAGTACAAACAAACCCGGTATCAAGTCGCCCCACGACACCAGCCACAGATTATCCCCCTTCCCTAGCAGGAAGGTCAACGCCACCGCCAACAAGAAGACAGAAGCATACTGCAAGTCTTTCCTTTTTGAATTCATAGTGGTAATATTTAAAGTCCTTTTCACAAAGATATTGAATCCCATCCAATAATCCTTATCAAAACCATACAAAAATAGTATCACCACCTATTAAATTATCCCAATGAATATAGGAGAAAATGAAGAGAAAACAGTGAAGAAGGAGAAGAATAGTTAATCATCCACTTCTCCTTCGTCAGATTTCACTGGCCCGTGCCCCGTTTTAGAAGATTTCTTTTTCAACCGCCCACTTTTCTTCAAGGCTTCGGCAATAATCCACTGAAGCTGCCCGTTTGCACTACGAAACTCATCAGCCGCCCATTTTTCTATGGCATCCATTGTTTCAGCATCCACTCGCAGAACAAAATTCTTTATTGAAGATTCCTTTTTAGCCACTTCTTTACTACCTTCTTATTTTATTTTTATCAATGATTCAGCGTGCCGGCATTAATTACCGGCTGTGCAGACTCATCCGCACAAAGCACCACAAGCAAATTACTAACCATGGCTGCTTTCTTTTCTTCATCAAGTTCAACAATCTCTTCTTCAGAAAGTTTATGCAATGCCATACGCACCATCGACACAGCACCTTCCACAATCTTTTCACGAGCTGTAATAATAGCCGATGCCTGCTGCCGACGCAACATTACTGCCGCAATTTCCGGCGCATAAGCCAAATAATTAATACGGGCTTCCACTATTTCCATTCCGGCCATGGCCAAGCGTTCGTTCAATTTCTGTTCCAACTGCTCGTTGATTTCATCACCACCACTACGCAAAGTCAATTCGTCCGCATCCGTCTCATTATCATCATAAGCATACAGACCGGCTACCTGGCGAAGCGCCGCATCACTTTGCACACGCACAAAGTCTTCAAAAGCGTTCATCCTTCCCGCAACAGTCACACTCATCTGTCCAGTGCCTTTATTGTCCGCCATCGTTTGCGCATCAATTTCAAACATAGCCTTATAGGTATCTTTCAGCTTCCAAACAAGCACCAAGCCTATCAAAATAGGATTACCTATTTTATCATTTACCTTAATAGGCTTCACATCCAGATTACGGGCACGCAAAGACAATTTCTTCTTATTCATAAAAGGATTTACCCAAAAGAACCCCGTCTTGGTGAATGTTCCTTTATATTTTCCGAAGAATACCATCACGCGAGCTTCATTCGGTTCTTGTGAAAAGTAACCCGGAATCATAAGAATAGCCAACGCGATAAAGAGCAGTAGCAAAACAAACAAAATACCGCTTCCTTTGAAAAGCACAAAACTCATCACTGCCAGACATGGCAACACTGCCACATTTAAAAATAAGGCTAAAAAGCCATCGACTACTACGTCATCGTACTTAATTTCTTTTGTATTCATAGCATTCTATTTTGATATTATTTTGATATCACAAATATATCGTTATTTTATTCAAATATGCAAGAAAGAAGAACGTTTTTCGCGCTCATATTATATTTTTAACTAAAAACGGCCGTATGCTGGTACTAAACAAATATAAAAGTTACGGAAATAAGGCGCCAACCGAAGCTTAAAAAGAGTTTGCACTTTGAGGTATTTAAGTTTATTACTATTTTTGCACAATATGAGCTTAAACCCATAAATAGTAAAATATAAAACAATTCATAAAATGAGAAAAGTTAGTTTAGTCCTACTCTTCTGCTTTATCTGCCTGACCGGAATGGCACAGGGTCAAAAGGCACTCGATTTAAAAGACATCACATCCGGACGCTTCCGCCCGGAAAACATTCAGGGAGTAATCCCCATGCCCGATGGTGAACACTATACTCAGATGAACAGTGACGGCACGCAAATCATCAAATACTCGTTCCGTACAGGAGAAAAAGTAGAAGTGATTTTCGATGTAGCTCAAGCGCGTGAATGCGACTTCAAGAACTTCGACAGCTACCAATTCTCACCCGACGGGCAAAAATTGCTGATTGCTACCAAGACAAATCCGATTTACCGGCATTCATATACAGCTGTACATTATATCTACCCTTTGAAACGAAATGATAAGGGCGTTACGACAAACAACATTATTGAACGGCTGTCTGACGGCGGACCTCAACAGGTCCCCGTCTTTTCACCGGACGGCACGATGATTGCTTTTGTCCGTGACAATAACATCTTCCTTGTCAAGCTGCTCTATGGCAACAGTGAAAGCCAAGTGACTGAAGACGGCAAACCAAACTCTATCATCAACGGTATCCCCGACTGGGTGTACGAAGAAGAATTCAGCTTCAACCGTGCTTTGGAATTCAGCGCTGACAATACGCAGATTGCCTTTATCCGTTTCGATGAATCGGCAGTCCCCTCCTACTCTTTCCCGGTATTTGCCGGAGAAGCTCCCCGCATAGATGCTCTCAAGGATTATCCGGGAGAATATACGTATAAGTATCCGAAGGCCGGCTATCCGAACTCTAAAGTAGAAGTACGCACGTATGATATTAAATCACACGTCACCCGCACCATGAAACTGCCGCTGGATGCAGACGGATATATCCCCCGCATCCGCTTTACCAAAGATGCCAACAAACTGGCAATCATGACGCTGAACCGTCATCAAGACCGTTTCGACCTTTACTTTGCCGACCCTCGTTCCACGCTTTGCAAACTCGTATTGCGTGACGAATCTCCTTATTATATTAAAGAGAATACCTTCGACAACATCGAATTCTACCCTGAATACTTCAGCCTGCTCAGTGAGCGCGATGGTTACAGCCATCTGTACTGGTATAGCATGGGGGGGAATCTTATAAAAAAGGTGACGAACGGAAAGTTCGAAGTAAAAGACTTCTTGGGATATGACGAGGAAGACGGTTCTTTCTACTACACCAGCAATGAAGAAAGTCCGCTTCGCAAAGCTGTCTACAAGACAGACAAAAAAGGCAAAAAGATAAAACTGTCCCAGCAAGTTGGAACGAACACCCCGCTTTTCAGCAAATCAATGAAGTATTATATGAACAAGTTCACCAACCTGAATAATCCGATGGTGGTAACATTGAACGATAACTCAGGCAAAACGCTCAAGACATTGATTACAAATGACAAGCTGAAAGAGACTTTATCAGGATACGCAGTGCCGCAGAAAGAATTCTTCACTTTCCAGACTACGGACGGTGTCACCTTGAACGGATGGATGATGAAACCCGTAGATTTCTCCGCATCGAAAAAATATCCGGTGCTGATGTATCAATACAGCGGTCCGGGCTCTCAACAGGTATTGGACAACTGGGGCATTAGTTGGGAAACCTATATGGCAAGCCGCGGATTCATCGTTGTATGCGTAGACGGTCGCGGAACAGGCGGTCGTGGAGAAGCCTTTGAAAAATGCACGTATCTGAAAATCGGTGTAAAAGAAGCCAAAGACCAGGTAGAAACCGCTCTTTACCTCGGCAAACAACCTTATGTAGACAAAGACCGCATCGGTATTTGGGGATGGAGCTACGGTGGATATATGACTCTGATGAGTATGAGTGAAGGAACTCCCGTATTCAAAGCAGGAGTAGCCGTTGCCGCACCGACCGACTGGCGTTTCTATGATACGGTCTATACCGAACGCTTCATGCGTACTCCAAAAGAAAACGCGGAAGGCTACAAGGCATCCTCTGCTTTCACCCGTGCCGACAAGCTTCATGGTAACTTGTTGCTCGTACACGGTATGGCAGATGATAATGTACACTTCCAGAACTGTACCGAGTACGCCGAACATCTGGTTCAACTCGGAAAACAATTCGATATGCAAGTATATACCAACCGCAATCATGGAATATACGGTGGCAACACCCGCCAACACCTGTACACACGGTTGACCAACTTCTTCTTGAATAATTTATAATGGCGGATAGAGTACGTAAGCCTGAATGGCTGAAAATAAATA
Organism: Bacteroides sp. GM023; assembly: GCF_014750685.1. Taxonomy (GTDB): domain Bacteria; phylum Bacteroidota; class Bacteroidia; order Bacteroidales; family Bacteroidaceae; genus Bacteroides. The sequence continues at coordinate 69,751 of NZ_JAAXGE010000009.1, read as the reverse complement.
TTGGTGCCAACGAACGATACACCGAAACCAAACGGATTGTCGACTCCCATTGCCTGCATACCATATGCAGCAGTGGGCGTTGCCCTAATATGGGGGAATGTTGGGGAAAAGGCACTGCCACCTTTATGATTGGCGGTGACATCTGCACCCGCAGTTGCAAGTTCTGCAACACGCAGACCGGACGCCCGCATCCACTGGACATCAATGAACCTACCCATGTGGCAGAATCCATCGCATTGATGAAGCTAGACCATGCCGTCATCACTTCCGTAGACCGTGACGACCTTCCCGATTTGGGTGCGGAACATTGGGCACGTACCATCCGTGAAATCAAACGGCTGAATCCCCAAACTACCATCGAAGTACTGATACCCGATTTTCAGGGCAGAATGGAACTGGTAGACCTCGTGATAGAAGCCTGTCCGGACATCATTTCGCATAATATGGAAACCGTCCGCCGCATCAGCCCGCTAGTACGCAGCGCAGCCAACTATGATACAAGCCTGCAAGTTATCGGACGCATCTCCGCCAAAGGAGTCAAATCCAAAAGCGGCATCATGGTCGGGCTGGGAGAAACTCCCGAAGAAGTAGAAATGTTGATGGACGATTTATTAGCAGTCGGCTGCCAAATTCTTACTATAGGACAATACCTGCAACCCAGTCACCGTCATTATCCCGTTGCGGAATACGTGACTCCACAACAATTCGCAAAATACAAGACCACCGGTTTAGAAAAAGGATTTAACATCGTAGAGAGTGCTCCCCTTGTTCGTTCATCCTACCATGCAGAGAAACATATTCGTTAGCAAACAAAACACAGACACTATTTGTTTTATCAATAGAACCGACAAATAAACATAAAGTAGAGATGAATCATAAAGGAACACTTTCTTCCGCATTCAACATGTCGCTGGGATTTATCCCCGTTATTATTTCCATTTTATTGTGTGAACTTATAACGCAAGACACGGCCATTTATATCGGTACAGGTATAGGTATCGTAGGTATATATCTTTCCCACCAACGAAAGGGGATACTAATTCCTAACTTTATCTTATACATTGCGACCGGGATGCTGGCACTATTATCCTTAGCCGCACTTATTCCCGGTGATTATGTTCCGGCTGGCGCACTTCCCATTACATTGGAAGTCAGTATCCTCATTCCCATGCTGATACTTTACATGCATAAGAAAAGGTTCATCAACCACTTCCTGAAACAAATCGGTTCCTGTAACAAACGCCTGTATGCACAAGGAGCGGAAGCCGCCATCGTATCGGCACGCATCGCTTTAATCTTCGGTGTACTGCATTTTATCATTATCAGCATCGTTGTTGTTTTCCAAGACCCGATAGGACAGATAAGCGGGCTTATTCTCTATAAGATACTGCCCCCTACTATCTTTATATTAAGCATACTGTTCAATCAGATTGCTATCCGTTTCTTTAATCACCTGATGTCTCACACAGAGTACGTGCCTATCGTCAATACCAAAGGAGATGTGATTGGAAAAACACCTGCCATTGAAGCAATCAATTACAAAAATGCCTATATCAATCCGGTGATAAGAATTGCCGTGTCTACACACGGAATGTTATTCCTTTGCGACAGGCCGTCAACAGCTATTCTGGACAAGAATAAGGTGGATATTCCAATGGAATGTTATCTTCGCTACGGAGAATCCCTGACAGCAGGCGCTACCCGCCTGATGAACAACGCGCTCCCCCATGTCGAAGATATAAAACCGGAGTTCAACATCGCCTATCACTTCGAAAATGAAGTGACAAACCGCCTTATCTATCTGTTCATTGTCGACTTGGACGATGATTCCGTCCTCTGTACGCCCCGTTTTAAGAACAGTAAATTGTGGAGTTTCAAGCAGATAGAGGAAAACTTAGATAAAGGCTTCTTCAGCAGTTGCTTTGAAGACGAATACGAACATCTGAAAAATGTTATTTGTATAAGAGAAAAATACAAGGAATCTTAGACAAATCGGGCACTTGTCCTTTCCAGTCTTTCACCGTGCGCGTCTGTATATATTCTCCTTCGCAAGTGATATTGGCGGCAATACATAGCTTTGTCTGCGGACGACAGTTCAGTAGAATATCTTCCACCATTTTATGATTCCGGTAAGGCGTCTCGATAAAGAGTTGCGTCTGATTCTCGGCATATACACGCTGATCCAGCGCCTTTAACTTCTTGCCACGTTCTCCCGGTTCAATCGGCAGATAACCGTGAAACGCGAAACTCTGACCATTAAAACCCGAGCCCATCACGGACAGAATAATAGAAGAAGGGCCGACCAACGGAACCACCTTCAGCTTTTTTCGTTGCGCAATAGCCACCACATCCGCACCCGGATCGGCAACAGCCGGACAACCCGCTTCGGATATAACTCCCATAGAGGAACCATTCATCAAAGGTTTCAGATAACCGGAAATATCTTCGGGCGAAGTATGCTTGTTCAACGGATAAAACGTCAATGCGTCAATATCAATCTCCCTGTCCACCTTCTTCAGAAAGCGACGGGCTGAACGAACATCTTCGACAATAAAATAACGGATACCGGAGATAATCTCCTTATTATAAGAAGGCAATACCTTTTCAATAGGCGTATCACCTAAAGTTACGGGCAACAAATAAAGGGCAGTTTCCACTTTTTAAATTGAGAATTGAGAATTAAAAATTGAGAAATAAGAAAGAGAAATGATTCAGGAAGCCATATAATTGGATTCACTCAACATCTCATGGTAGTCGGTAAATTCCAAAAGGTCTTTCAGCTTCATATCTTTATGCTTTTTCATATATGAAGCGACGATTCTCGCGCCTACCCATGTACCTATCAATGCAGGAGCCTGTCCACCTAGCATTTCAACAGCCGGAGCAGGTTTCATATAATAACGGAACACCATCGGGTCGCGTGCGTTCAAATGGTCATTGGAACAGATATAATCCCAAATCGCCTGTTCATTTTCCTTGCACCAGGCATTCTCTTCCTTCGAATATCCCATCGCTTCACCTATATTATTATATCCTAATAAGTTCTGCACCACATAATTGATTTTGCCGGAGTGCATCATCAGGTCGACAAGGCAAGTACCTTCGTGGTAATTCATACCATAACGGCTCAAAAGATAAAAAGCGAAACAATCCGGCACAATCCGTTCAGGACGCATCGAGCGGCATTGGTAATCGTAATAAAAACGCTTGTAAAGAGGATAATCCTCTCCCATATATTTATCAAGGCTGATACCGAGCAAGGAATCGACCAGGATAATAGACTCATTGAATGCAGACACCTGCGAATAGATAAACGGCACTTTCGTATCGGGAACCTCCTTCTTCAGTTTCTTGAATCCCTTGGTCAGTCCCTTTTCCACTTCATCCAAATTGGGGAATTTAGCTTCCACATCCCCCACCAGACGAACCAGTGTCGTATCCGAATAGAATTTTTGCAGCCGCTGCGCGATGGTATCATCCTTCACCGTACCGATGGCCAGCACATCTTCAATCAGAATCTTTGTCGGCATACGATAATCCATCGTCAACTTCTGCATAGCAGAAAAGCTGTTGGAGCGAACATATTCGCCCAACAGCTTATCGTATCTTAGAACAGAAATCTCCTCTTCCTTCTGCTCCGTACTGTTTCCTGTGCTTAACCCACAGGAGGCGAAAAGCATACTTATTACTATTATAAGAAGAGAAATCCGTAGTTTCATAATGTATTAACCGTAAATGATGTTACCATTTTCGTCCATGTACTCATCGAGTCCTTTCTCGTAAGTAGCCATGGCACGAAGACTCATACCTACGCTGGAGAATCCGCCGTCGTGGAAGAGGTTCTGCATAGTCACCTTGCGGGTAAGGTCGGAGAACATCACGATGCAATAATCGGCACATTCGTCAGCAGTCGCGTTTCCAAGCGGAGACATGCGGTTGGAGAAGTCGAACAGTTTGTCCATACCCTTCACACCCGAACCGGCTGTTGTAAATGTAGGTGATTGTGAAATAGTGTTCACACGTACGCTACGTTCGCGTCCGTAGATATAACCGAAGCTACGTGCAATAGATTCCAGCAATGCCTTCGCATCCGCCATATCGTTGTAGCCGTAGAAAGTACGCTGTGCAGCTACATAGCTCAATGCAACGATTGAACCGTAATCGGCAATAGCATTCAGTTTCTTGGCAGACTGGATCATTTTGTGGAATGAAACAGCCGAAATATCCAATGTCTTATCCAACATTCCATAGTCAAGGTCATCGTAAGTACGTTTCTTGCGCACGTTGGGAGACATACCGATAGAATGGAGCACAAAGTCAATTTGTCCACCCAGTATATCCATTGAGGTTTTGAATACATTCATCAAGTCCTCTACGCTGGTAGCGTCTGCCGGAACAATCTGGCAGTTCAGTTTTTCGGCCAAAGCATCGACTTCACCCATACGGATAGCCATCGGAGTATTTGATAATGTAATAGTAGCACCTTCTTCTACAGCACGTTCAGCTACCTTCCACGCAATGGACTGGTCATTCAACGCACCGAAAATAATACCTCTTTTTCCTTTCAACAAGTTGTAACTCATATCTTTTAATAGTTAAATTTTGTGCAAAGATAGGAACTTTCTGCATAAAATCACGAGATGTGTGCAAATAATAGACAGAAATGACAAAAAATACACGTAATCTATCAATTAGTCCACATCCTCTTGGGGTTTCGCTCCTATCTTTGCATTCGATAATTAAGAGGTTTTTTCATAATATTTATTTAAGGTTAGAATTAGGTTAACATGAATTCGTCTTATTCCTCTCCTGCAGGCCGCCTGCGACAGATAGCCTGCGGAAGGACATAAGAATTATGAAAAACACCCTCATTAATATCCAATGAAATACCAATGAAAACAATAGATGTATAACCCTATAGAAAATAAGATTACTAAATGAACACATTGACAAAAAGACTTCTCTGGATGGCCATATGTTGTCTGCCGTTCGTCGCAGGATGCAAATCCGGCGAGAAGACAGTTAGCGAAAGCAGCATAGACGACGCCATTTATCAGAACTTACCTTTCGAAATGCCGAAAGTGCAACAACCGGCTTTCCCTGCTTATGAGGTGAACATTGTAGATTTCGGAGCTAAAGGGGACGGACTGTTCCTAAACACGAAAGCTATCAACGATGCCATCAAAGACGTGAACCAGCGCGGCGGTGGCAAAGTGGTTATCCCGGAAGGCATCTGGTTGACCGGCCCTATCGAACTGCTGAGTAATGTAAATCTTTATACGGAACAAAATTCACTGGTACTCTTTACCGGAGATTTCGAAGCATATCCTATCATCGCCACTTCTTTTGAAGGTTTGGAAACCCGCCGTTGCCAATCACCGCTTTCGGCACGCGACGCGGAGAATATTGCTATCACAGGATACGGCACATTCGACGGAAACGGCGACTGCTGGCGTCCGGTAAAAAAAGGCAAACTGACTGCTTCTCAATGGAAAAAACTGGTCAATTCAGGCGGTGTCCTTGATGAGAAACAAGAAATATGGTATCCCACTGCCGGCTCACTGAAAGGTGCTATGGCTTGCAAGGACTTCAACGTGCCCGAAGGTATCAACACGGATGAAGAATGGAATGAAATCCGTCCGTGGCTGCGTCCTGTATTGTTGAGTTTCATCAAGAGCAAGAAGATATTGTTGGAAGGTGTTACCTTCAAAAATTCACCGAGCTGGTGTCTTCACCCGCTGTCCTGCGAAGACTTCACAGTAAACAATATCATGGTAATCAATCCCTGGTATTCTCAAAACGGAGATGCTCTTGACCTGGAATCTTGTAAGAACGCACTGATTATCAATAGTGTGTTTGATGCGGGAGACGATGCTATCTGCATCAAATCCGGTAAGGACGAAGATGGTCGCCGTCGCAGAGAACCTTGTCAGAATGTGATTGTAAAGAATAATACCGTATTGCACGGACACGGCGGATTCGTTGTAGGTAGTGAGATGTCCGGCGGTGTGAAGAATATCTATGTAGAAGATTGTACATTCCTGGGCACTGACGTAGGCTTGCGTTTCAAGAGTACCCGCGGACGTGGTGGTGTAGTGGAAAACATCTACATCAACAACATCAACATGATTAACATTCCGAACGAACCGTTATTGTTCGACCTGTTCTATGGCGGCAAAGGTGCCGGAGAAGAACCGGAAGAAGATTTGTTGAACCGCATGAAAACAGCCATCCCGCCGGTGACGGAAGAAACACCTGCATTCCGCGACATTCATATTTCGAATATTGTGTGCAGAGGTTCGGGACGTGCCATGTTCTTCAACGGCCTGCCGGAAATGCCAATCAGCAATATCACAGTCAAAAATGTCGTGATGACGGAAGCTACGGATGGTGTTGTCATCAGCCAGGTGGACGGTGTAACTTTGGAGAATGTTTATGTAGAATCGTCCAAAGGCAACAATATCCTGAACGTCAAGAACGCCAAGAACCTGACCGTAGACGGAAAGACATACGAAGAAATCAGTGCGAAAGGAGAATTCCTCAGTTTCAAATAAATCTCCTGCACTATATTAGAAAAGAAAACCACAATATCATTATATAGAGTAAAAAGCTCAAATAGCAGACTATTTTATCTTCAAAAGATAGACAGTCTGCTTTTTTTTCAGCTACTTTTGCAAAGAGAAATACGACGTATAATAATATCAGCCTTTGAATCATTTGGAATCATGAAGAAGAATCTTTTTATAATTGCTTTCCTTTTAGGAAGTTTTAGTCTGTCGGCCTGGGCTCAAAAACAAGAGAAGACCCTTACAATAGAAGTACACAACAATTGGGAGCAGGCGAAAACGGATGCTCCGGTTGTCATCAATCTGCATGACCTGCACGCAGGTTTCAAAATCAAATCCGCAGTTGTCATGGAAGGAAGGAATGAAATTCCATCCCAACTGGACGACTTGAACAGAGACAGGAAGATGGATGAACTTGCCTTTGTCACCGACCTTCCCGCTCGTGGCAGAAAGACTTTCCAAGTCACACTTTCTTCGGAGAAAAGTACAAAGACTTATCCTGAACGGGTATATGCCGATATGTTCATTGCTGACTCCCGGAAAGGGAAACATCAACGTGTACAGGCGATTACTGTTCCCGGAACGAGCAATATATACAGCATGGTACGTCCTCACGGCCCTATCCTGGAATCGGAGTTGGTAGGTTACCGCCTCTACTTCAATGAGAAACAGACACCGGACATTTACGGCAAATTCAACAAAGGGTTGGAAATCAAAGAATCCCAGTTCTATCCTACGGACGCACAGTTAGCCAAAGGTTTCGGCGATGACGTGCTTCGCGTGTTCGATAGCTGCGGTCCGGGTGCTTTGAAAGGTTGGGACGGACAGAAAGCGACTCATATCACCCCAGTAGAAACCCGTACCGAGCGTATCATTTCTTACGGCCCGGTACGTGTGATTGCGGAAATTGAAGTGACCGGATGGCAGTATCAGGGCGCGGAACTGGATATGATGACACGCTATACGCTTTATGCGGGACATCGCGACCTTCGTATCGAAGCATTCTTCGACGAACCGCTCGATAAAGAAATTTTCTGCACAGGTGTGCAGGACATCGTAGGTGCTTCCAAATCTTTCTCCGACCATAAAGGCTTGGTAGGGAGCTGGGGAACAGACTGGCCTGTGAACGACACAGTGAAGTATGCCAAAGAAACTGTAGGCTTGGGAACTTGTATTCCTCAACGTTACGTGAAATCAGAAGAGAAAGATAAAGCCAACTTCCTTTATACGATTACCGCTCCGGGAAACAAATATTTCCAGTATCACACGACTTTCACTTCCATGAAGGAAACCTTCGGATACAAGACACCGGAAGCATGGTTCGCCTATCTCCGCGAATGGAAAGAAGAACTGGCTCATCCCGTGACTGTAAAAGTGAAGGACAGCCACGCTAACAAATAAAGAAGACACACTCTAAAAGAACCACATACTAAAGAATCACATATTAAAGAACCACATCCCACCCAATAAGGTAGATACAAATACAACTAAACAAAATTTACGAGGTTTCTACCAATTTTTATACGACTCTGCACAATTATTACTCCCTGTGCAGAGTCTTTTTTTCTACCTTTGCCACATCAGATAAATCGTATAAATCATTTATATAAAACTATTTAATCTTCTTATATCATGAAACGACTGACACAGATTTTAGTTCTCTGCCTGCTGACCGCCTTTCCGGCACTGGCACAGAACAACTATGTATCCGAAGTATGGGTTTCCGACCTTGGAAACGGTAAATACAAGAATCCGGTACTTTATGCCGATTACTCCGACCCTGACGCTTGCCGTGTAGGCGATGATTTCTATATGACTTCATCCAGTTTCAACTGTCTTCCCGGATTGCAGATTCTACATTCCAAAGACTTGGTGAACTGGACAATTATCGGTGCAGCAGTGCCCAATGCCCTCACTCCTATCGAAACTCCCGAACGTCCCGAACACGGCAACCGTGTCTGGGCTCCTGCCATCCGCCATCACAACGGCGAATTCTATATCTTTTGGGGTGACCCCGACCAGGGTGCTTTCATGGTGAAAGCCAAAGACCCGAAAGGCCCGTGGAGCGAACCCGTTTTGGTTAAAGCAGGAAAAGGAATCATCGACACCTGCCCGTTATGGGATGAAGACGGAAAAGTATATTTGGTACATGCATACGCAGGAAGCCGTGCCGGATTGAAAAGTGTCATCACTATCTGCGAACTGAATTCGGAAGCAACAAAAGCCATCACTCCTTCACGCATTGTCTTTGACGGTCACGAAGCCCACCAGACTTGTGAAGGCCCCAAATTCTACAAAAGAAACGATTATTATTATATCTTCCATCCGGCAGGTGGCGTACCGACAGGATGGCAAGTGGTGTTACGTTCCAAAAACGTATATGGCCCTTACGAATGGAAAACAGTGCTTGCACAAGGCAACTCTCCCGTCAACGGCCCTCATCAAGGTGCATGGGTAGATACCCCTACTGGTGAAGACTGGTTTCTCCACTTCCAGGACGTAGGCGCTTACGGTCGTATCATGCACCTGCAACCCATGAAATGGGTAAACGACTGGCCTGTTATCGGCGTAGATAAAGACGGCGACGGCTGCGGCGAACCTGTCCTGACTTACAAAAAGCCGAATGTAGGAAAGACTTATCCCATCTGTACCCCGCAGGAAAGCGACGAATTCGACGGTTACACACTGTCTCCGCAATGGCAATGGCACGCTAACATCAACGAAAAATGGGCGTACTATGCAGGTGACAAGAGTTACGTGAGATTGTACTCCTACCCTGTCGTACAAGACTACAAGAATATGTGGGATGTAGCCAACCTCTTATTACAGAAAACTCCTTCGGACAATTTCACCGCTACGATGAAACTAACGTTCAGCCCTAACCAAAAGAATAAAGGTGAACGCACCGGACTTGTCGTTATGGGCAGGGATTATGCCGGACTTATTTTAGAAAATACAGATAAAGGACTTGTATTGTCGCAAGTTGAATGCAAAAGGGCAGATAAAGGGAAGCCGGAAGAAACGAAAGCCACCGTTGACCTTTCCCAAAAAACAGTTTATCTGAAAGTTCGCTTTAGTTGTGACGGCAAGAAAATCAAAGCCAGCGAAGGCGGACATGACCTCATTGTCATGTGTGATTTCAGTTACAGCCTTGACGGAAAGAAATATCAATCATTAGGCAGTCCTTTCCAAGCAAGAGAAGGACAATGGATTGGTACTAAGGTCGGGATGTTCTGCACACGTCCGGCTGTTGTTACTAATGACGGCGGATGGGCGGATGTGGATTGGTTCCGCATTACCAAGAAGTAATTTTCTCCAATGGAATAGTATAAAGAAACAATATCGCCCTATTGACATAACCATATCAATAGGGCGATACTAATTTATATATTCTCATTCAATGATACAAGAGAATAAAAACAGCAATCTTATAAACTGCTCTTCTTCACAATATCCGCCAATTCTTTGTCTGTGAGATTCTCACATTCAGATTTATCGTAAATAGTCAGAAGAACAATGTTAGTATCTGTTTTTGAGATTAATGCTGTAAGAGTAATGACTCTTGCTCCGCCACTTTTGCCTTTCCCTTTGGAAGAGATTGCCATGCGTACTTTATGCAGTCCCTTACCCAAATCAACTCCCTGCTGTGGATTCTGCCTTAATGAGTCCAGTAAATCAGCAAAATCCTGTTGCATTGATTTATAGTGTTTGCTCAATCTTTTCAATTCCCTCTTAAATAAAGAGGTAGCTACAATATTACAATTCATTAAGTAAATCTTCTGCTGAAATCCCTTTCGCCTTTCCTTCGCGTATCAGCCGGGCTTCCTCACACGCTTCCCTCAAGTCACTCAATACCTCTGTTTTGGTTCGAGGTTTATATTCTTCACAATCTTCTTTCACAACATTTACATTAGTTGATGATTCGCTATGAAGCACCATCTTCACCTTATCCAGTAATTGACGACTATTCGACATTAGTATCTCACGGGCCAATTCTGCTTTATATGCTTCCAGTTCCATTGAATTGTCCATTGTTATCTCCTTTCTTCTTTCATTTAAGTAAGTACAAAGATAACGAAAGTAACCGGAAACAGGTTCATTTATCCGTTTTTTATTCCTATCTTTGTACACAGAAAGATTATAAATACAGGATTAATAACAAGCCCAAACCGCAATGAAAAAACTAGCAATATTCGATTTGGATGGTACATTACTGAATACTATCGCCGACCTGGCACACAGTACCAACTACGCTTTAAATAAACTGGGATACCCCACACATGAGATAGAAAAGTATAACTTCATGGTAGGAAACGGGGTCAACAAACTATTTGAACGTGCACTGCCCGAAGGAGAAAAGACAGAAGAAAATGTTCGTCGCGTACGCAATGAATTTGTTCCTCATTACGACATTCATAATGCAGATGACAGCCGCCCTTATCCGGGTATTTCTGAACTATTATCCTATTTGCAATCCGAAGGAGTTCAGCTTGCCGTAGCTTCCAATAAATATCAGGCTGCTACCGAAAAGCTTGTTGCCCACTACTTTCCCGAAACTCATTTTACTGCCGTATTCGGTCAACGGGAAGGGGTGAATGTTAAACCTGACCCGATTATTGTCTTTGATATATTACAACTGGCTAATGTAGAAAAAAAAGATGTTCTCTATATAGGCGACTCGGGAGTAGATATGCAAACGGCTGCCAACGCAGGAGTTACCGCTTGCGGAGTGACATGGGGATTTCGTCCCAAGAGTGAACTGGAAGAGTTTAATCCGGCATATATAGCAGATGCTGCTGAAAAGATTAAAGAATTGGTTCTTTTGTGATGATAGCCTTTACTAAAATAATTATAATTCGGCAAGCAGGACTTCAATAGTTTCAATAAGTTCTCTTGCCGGAGCCTTTATCGTACTGATTTCATCCTCCGATATTGAATAAATGCAATTATAATCTCCTTTCTGCCGCAATTGTTCCATACGTGCCAAAAAACTTCCCAAACGTGAACTTATTTTACCAGTTTTTATAAAATTCAAACCAAAGCAAGCTATCAATCCATCATGAGTCTTACATGACAATCCATTTTGTATTAACAAGGCTTGAACTGCATGAAAACATGCATAGTAGTATCTATTGGAAGCAATATCCCAATACTTCATATCAAACATTTCATCTGCTTGTTTTAGAAATACTTTAGCTTTCTCTAATTGCAATATTACTAAAGAATTGCGTTCTTCATCTGTCAATTTCATATCAATTCAATTCCTTCCTGTTCTACATTTTTATAAAAGGGGGTAATGCAACTTGCAGCCCATTCTTTCACGGTATACATAATCGGATTAATCCGCGCTCCCAAGTCCCATCCCAACATAGTTAATGGGAAACTTACCTTATCATAATCTTCAGACTCCAGTTTTTCTTTATCTAAAATAATCAAAATATCCCAATCAGAATCAACCCGTGCATCCCCACGAGCTTGAGAACCAAACAACAACGCTTTTCCTCCTTTTGGCAAATGCTCCGTTAATGTCTGCTTAATAGACTCTAATACTTTATTTGCATGACTACTTTTCATATTTGTTTCTCCTTTACTCTTTTACAAATATACGATAAATATCAATTCAACAAATATGACTTACGAAGAAATTGCTCTTGCCAAGAACTCATACTTAGTTATTATCTACGATTAATGTGTATAAAGTGATATTCCTTTTCATATTTCCGTTTATTAAAATATTGTTCTGTTTGGGTATTGTATTGGTTATCATCAACATCTCTTAGCATATTGATATCTTCATTCTGCTGTGCAATTATCAACGACAGTACAAATATTATAAAAATTAGTACTATGTAACCTAATGCTAATAAGTAAGCAAGCATTTTGTGCCAATAGAAAAACACTTTAAAATCACTAATTATGCCCATATTCTCAATGTTAAATAATTTATTGGTTTACCGCAATGCCAATAAAAAAGGCGCGGAAACTATTAGTATATTACCCTCTAGAAGGCTCTGGTAAGCCCGTGCTCGAATAATAAGTAATAGCTCCACGCCCGTTGAGGTATATAACAAGAATATATACAACATGGACGTGGAGAACGGTCACTTATTATCTGCGAACACAAAAATTTACCAGATTTTCTAAAGCAGACAATAAAAAACGCTATCTCCAATAATAAAAAACGCATCCTCCTAAGAAGATACTCCGCAAATATAATTATATTTTTCTGATATATTCATGCATAAGCCGTTTTTTCAAAGAAGTAGTATATGTTTAATTTATTAAGCGTCTATCTGACGATTTTGGTAACTTCAATTCAGTCACGAAAAAGATTTTATCAACTTGTATCATCCTGATTTTAGTGGTTCTTTTGCTATTTAGTTGAAATGTTCATTATGATAGGGGAAATGAACCAAATGCTTATGATTCTTTTTAGGCACGGATTACACGGATTTCACAGTTCTAGCGCAGTGAGTGCGCAAAGCTACCGCGTAATCCGTGCCTAATCCTTAATTTATAATTTAGTTCATTTCTTACTGTTTTGAATTAAATCACAATATCCGTTCTCTAAAGTTTGAAAATGCAAAAACATCTTGCACCTTACACTAATCGGACTCATTTATCTGACATACAACCATTTAATGCAGTGTAAGATACAGTTGCAGATACGTGTAAGATAAAGGTATCTTACACACTGTTCCGTCTTAATTTTGTTATATGTCGCCCTATCATTTATCTAGGCATATTTATAGAAGATATGTAGTAATTTACCGAATCTATACATGAATGCCTTGTTCATACCGGTAAACAATCTGTTTTGTGCCGCGAAACAAAGTATTCTCTATAGCGAAACAAAGTGTTTAGCGCCTTGAAACAGTTTGTTTCAAGCCTGCAAACAGTTTGTTTCAAGCGCTTGAAACAAAATAAAACAGCCGTCAATCGGATATGAGCCAATAAGTAATCGCGAGATAACGTGCAAGATAAAAGTATCTTACACACATCTTCCACTGTATCTTGCACTGTATTAAATGGTTGTATATCAAATAAATGAGCCCGATTAGTGTAAGGTGCAAGATGTTTTTGCGTTTTCAAACTTTAAAAGTGTTATGACATGAAAGTTAGTCTCGTTTAGCTCATATCTATACAGAATAGCGACCGTCTTTTATTGCCGATACTTCTAATTGTTGCAAAGATACGATTTCAGACTGCTTTCCCTTTTATACAATCCTCAATACGGGGTCAGACTTCTTCACACACCGACATATCCATCCCTTTATATACCACCACAATCTTGTGCAGTTTCGTAGTGCCGACAGCCCGTTTCACAGTCTCCGTTTCCGCATAGCGGTTGGCTTGCTCGATAGCTTCCCGACGCAGTTCTTCCACACGGTTTTCAGGGTCCTTGTATTTTGCATACTTCAATTCTACAATATAACTGTGCGTCATATCAGAATAAATATCCAACAAAGGGCATAGGAATATATCAACGTAACCCGCTTGCGTGTCTTGCTCAGAGATAGGACGATAAAAGCGGTTCTGAGCTGTCATGGCAAGAGTGAAGCCGTGGACGAAAAATTCCCCTTTCTGTTTGTCACGTTGGGAAGCATAGCGTTTCAGACAGTCGGCAATATAACTGAAATAAGCTTTCCAGTCGCCGTCGTAGGCAAGTCGACTGGAAAGTTCACTCTTCTCGTAGCTACTAAAACTCAGGTCTGCATCATTGTATGTATTCAGCAAATAGGTATAAAGCTGCTCCTGCACCACTTGGTTAGGGATGGTCAGTTTAGTCTCTCCTCTATGTAATCCGCTGATAGTGAGCATACCGAAATAGTAGAGCAAACTCACAAAGTTATCAGGATTGGTGATGCTGACAGCAGGGAACCCTTTCTTTAACTCTCCGGTAATATAACCTTGACTTACTAAAGTCTGGACAACAGAAGCATCATGGGCAAACTCCTTGTCTTTTCGGATGAGCATACGCAATTTTTCGTAATCGATACGGATATTATCTTCTACCATATCTCGTGGCGCCTTGCCACTCATTATATAGTTCTTAACAAAATAGAGCACCATATTAGAATTATACATTGTGGTATCACCGTAGCATTCCTGCGCAAAACAATAGTTGTCATACCACGGCTTCATTATTCCTATCAGTTCGTCTACAGTATGCCGGAAAGGGCTGTTTGTCGAATAGTAAGTCAGCATTTCGCGCACTTCCCCTTCAGTGAATCCCATCATTTCGTTAAATTCGGATGTGAGCGAGTAATTGGTACCAATGTTGAATCCACTAGTCAAATCGTCCATCGTCACGGGGCTGACACCCGTTATGAAACAGCGTTTGATGCTGGAATAGGTTCCTGCCTTAACCTTGTTGAAGAAGGCACGGAGATAACCTTCGCCATGTGTTTCGTTGGTATAGCGATACAGGCTTTCGGGGTCGGAAAGTATAGCGTTGGTGAAGTGGTCGTACTCATCGATAAAAAGATAAATATCCCGACCGGCACGTTCACACTCATGATAAAGAAAGTCGAGCTGATTGACTGCCCCATCCTTTTCGTCCAGTCTCTCTTTGATGCCTTGCGGCAGAAGGTCGGCATAGACTTCGCAGAAATAGTCAAAACAAATTTGGCAATGCGCATCCAGTCCTTCACGGTAGTTACTCAGTTCACCGACGATACCGGAGAAATTGAGATAAAGCACCAGATAACTATTACGGTCACGCGTGGGATACTTGCCTATATATAAATCTCCAAAGAGTTCATCGAATTTGTCTTTAGTACGCACATCATAATAGTGTTGTAGCACATTCAGCGTCAAACTTTTGCCGAAGCGTCGGGGGCGGATGAAGAAAAAGAAACGGTCTGCCTGTTCTATTAGAGGTATGAAATGGGTTTTGTCAACATAATAATAGTCTTCACGACGAATTAATGCGAAGTTCATCATACCGTAAGGAATGCGCTTTCTGTCCGGAAATAAATATTTTTCCATTACTTTATGCTTTAATGAAATAAGTACTCTGCAAATGACAGAAACAAAGATAATCTCTTTCTGCCATTCTCACAAACAAAAGCACTTCCTTTTTGGTTTACTCTTTCACAAAGGGAAAATTATCCCTGACATGATTTGTTTCTATTTCGTAAACACAATCTCCCCCTTACGTCCGCCACCACGAAAAAATAGTTCATAAATACCATTATCGGAATCTTTTACCTCAAGAATATCCAGCTCCGTTATTTTGGTTTGTTCATTCCGGACAATCGTTTTAAGGATAGCATCCGTTTTTTGTCCGGTCGTAAGTCCGCCTTTCCATGTCAGCAGGTATTGTTTTCCTTCTGCAATATTAGTTATGGCAACTTTTTCGGTGAATACGGTTACACACCAGTTATTCGGCTGTTCCAGTTCGACGGTAATGTCCCAAATGAAATGGGGATATACAGTTACATCGGATTCTCCCGCTGGAATTTCCTCTTTACTGCATGAAGTGATAAAAGCACATAGCAATAGTATGACAGTTATTGTCTTCCCAAATATATTCAATTTTCCGGTTATCATCATTTTACTATTTTATAAGTTTACATATTCCTGCATCATCTGACAATTTTCAGTTTAGCAATTCCCCCATCATCTGTTGTCGCTTTTAAAACTATCTCCCCTCTATACGGAGACAAATCTATTTGTCCTTCAGATAATGAGTTCTCTTTTCCATTAACATAGAATCTCGTAAATGTTTCCGCTCCGACACCTACAACTCTGGCAATATTTCCTTCAACAAGGATAGCGGCTTCTTCCAACCAATCGTAAACAGCATCTTTGTTTCCTGCTCCAACAAAGCAGCCCATTCCAGTGTCATACAATTTGCTATTCGTTTTTAACCGCAGAAAATCTATATCCGGGAGACTGCCGTCTGCTTTACGGGATAAGGTAAGCTGAGAAGCATCCAAGCTAATAAAATCATCATCCGCCACAGCCATATCTACCGGGAGAAAAGAGTTATTGGTGATTTCACATTCTACCTGATTAACATCTATGATATGCTTTCCCGATGACCTCGGCTTATGAGACAAGTTATTCCTGATGATATGACCATAGCCCGGCACATCAACCGCTTCGGACACAGTTTTCCTATTCAGCATACAGAAATTGGATGGGTTCTGATAACCTGTATTGTTGTACCAGACTATTCCGCCCAAATGATGATTGGCATAGAACCCTTTATTTTTATTCTTATATGCCAAACAGAACTGAACGATATGCATCGGAATGACTTCGGGAGCTTTAGGAGCATCACTCATACCATATCCACCGGCTTTAAATCCTGTGCCGTCTCCTGCACCTGTATTATCAGTCTTATAACCATTGAGGAAAGACCAGCAATTTTCAATGGTGAAAGCGGCCTGACAATTAATCAAGTCGAATCCGTCATCACTGTTGTACCACGCACGGCATCCCCGGAATACATTGCCCGTGTATTGCGGAGAGACAAGATGTCCGCCGAATCCGTCAACGTTTCCACCCCTGCCGCTATCGGATACAGGGTCATAGTTATTGTACGCATCACAGTTCAGCACGAGGTTGTCTTTGCCTTTCACGATATAGAATCCGATAGCCATGCCGTCATGCATGGATAAGCGTTCATAGATATTATTATTTCCCCCTTCGTTACGGAAACATTCTGACTGTGTATGTCCTGTGATGGTTACTTGCGTACCTGTCACCTCTATATTTCTGAAATGCAGGTACGAGCCACTGACGTAAAATACAATAACCCGTTCGTTGACGGGCTTCACCTCTGAAAGGTCGAATACCGGATGTTCATTCTTATAGCCGGAATAGCAGATTCGTTTATCCGCGCTCGTTCCGCTTTTATCCATCTTGAATACACGGCTCCAGGTAGTGCTTCCCGCCGTATAGTGTTCCATCACTTCGGCTTCCGTCACCTTGTATATTCCCTGACGGATATAAACCGTATCTCCGGCTACTACTTTCGATTGTGCCTTACTCAAAGTGGCGAAAGGTTTGTCAATCGTTCCACTATCAGAGTCATTTCCATTCGTTGCAACAAAGTAATTCGTTGCTGACAGGGAGATAAATATTCCTATAAAAGAAAGAAAAAGAAAAATACGTTTCATAATATAAAGTGTATGATAGAGCAACAAAACTTTTTAATCACTTCAATTCTAATTCTCCTTTGCCATTTAGCACATATCTTTTCCCGTCCTTTTTCAAATGATGTTCTGTCCCATTTTCATAAATAGCAGGAATAATAATCGTACCCTTTTTATCAATAGCTCCCCATTTTCCTTTCACCACAGTATGTTCATTATCTACTTTTACCCAAATACCATCTTTACAGAATATTGCATATCCATTTTCCTGAAAAGGATAGACAAAACAGAACTGAGGTTTAATAACAATTTGCCCATTCATATTTGCAAATCCGATTTTGCCATTTTCAATAATCCGAAACAGACCATTAGATATTCTATCAGGTAAGACTTCATAATTACAAACTTGAAATAGGATGTGCTCATTTCTATCAATAGCATAAATACCTTTTTTATCCTTAATGGCTACAAATGCGATTTTATCAAATTCAGCGGTATAAATATCTGCATATTTCCCAGCAGGTATAACAATTTTCCCATTGGCATCCATAAAACCTGCTACTGACTCATCCTTTGTAAAGTCAGGATAATATATATACAATTTTGAATCTTGAGCAAACAGATATGCTGAAAGAGGTAATAATATCATTAAAATAATTCTTGCTTTCATATAGCATAGATTTAAAAGGTTATTTATTACTGAAATAATAGGATAAACGTCTCTTATTGATAACTGATTTCTATTTTACTATCGACATTGTGCTCCTGTTTCACCCGGCTTTTATCTTCCACTTCCAAACGAATATCACTCAACTGGAAGTTCTTGCCATATACAATTTTTCCGGCTGATTTCACTTGGGCATTGACATTTGAAATGTAGAAGTTTTCAATGCGCAAGGTATCGTTCCATCCTGAAGCGGCAATAAAACGTTTGGCTCTTTCCGCCTTTACATGAGAGAAATAGACATTACGGAAATAAGGATACCCCTTCTCTTTCGGTTCTACCGGAGTCAGCATCACTTTCCAATGTGCCGGGATTTCTTTTCCTTTATATTCTGCAGGCAATTCCGAATAACTGTATTTCGGATGCCAGTTCAAGTCCACACCCAGCACATTGGAAACACTGTCGGCTTCCACACGGGTGATATAGATATTCTCTATTGTCCCACCACGATTCATGGAAGATTTGAGACGGAGTACAGAACCGGTGCCGGATGCTTTCAAGTCATATGCCAGTACATTGCGGATACTGCCGGAAGTCTCACTGCCACAAGTGATGAGTCCCGCGCCTTTACGGGCGGTACAGTTACGCACTACCACATTTTCCGTGGGGCGGTTCACACGCAAGCCATCCGCATCCCGTCCGGCTTTAATACAGATATTATCATCGTTGCAGTCTACTTCACAGTTTTCTATCAGAATATTGGTGGACGAGTCTATGTCGATGCCGTCCGTACTCGGGCCATGTCCGCCGATGTTATTGTTTATAGTAACACCATTTACGGAACATTGGTCGGAATATAGTATTTGGCAAGCCCAAAAGCCGGTGCGCATCAATGTGAAATCTTTCAAGGTGATATGCTTGCTGTTTGAGACAAGAATTCCCCGCACCCGCTTGCAGTCATAGTCTACAATCCAACGAAGATTTCTCTTTTCGTAATCCTCACGCATCTTCCAGTATTTATCCCAAAAGACTTTTCCCCGGCAGTCGATGACTCCTTCTCCGGTGATGGCTGCATTCTCCGCATCCAGGATATTCAGGACGGCAGAAGGCCAGACCATTTCAATACCTGCGATACGGGAAGGAAATTCAGGATAATCGGAAATCGCTTCGCTGGCTACCAATGTAGTTCCTTTGGAAAGATGAAGGTTTACACCGCTCTTGATGAATAAGGCCCCGATGTGGTAAGTACCTGCCGGAATCACTACCGTTCCCCCACCCATCCGGTTACAGGAATCAATAGCCAGTTGAATAGGATATGTGTTCAGAACAGACGTATCGTTTTGTAAGCCGAAATGTACAGCATTCAGTTGTGTTGTTGCAGGCGTCTTTAATGCGCCCACCTGTTGAGCCCATGACAAATTGGGTTGCACCGGAACTTCGCCCCAGTCATAAGAGGCAGGAGTCGTTTTTCTTGGAGTACTAAGTCCTATGAAAGCCAATAGTACGATAGATAAAAGATACTTCATATGCATGTATTAAATTTCACGTTGCTAAATTACGCCGTTCCATACAAGCGGAAATGTACAGATGTACGTAAAGCATAGATTATCGTATCCTGTGTACTTAAATCTAAGAAAATGAACAATAATCATAGTTATTCCATGCTTTCCGTACATTTTTCTATCCCTTACTCTGAAAAGAAAGCTACTTTTGCAGTATATAAAATTTTAGTTTTACCAGATATAGAAATGAAGAAACACATCAAACAAGTATTAGGTATCTTATTGGTATGCTCCGTATCAACAGCCATAGCACAACCTGATTACAACTACTCCAAAATGCAACGGGAGAAGCTGAACCGGGGAGTCATAGCTATCCGTGAAAACGAATCGGATGTAGTAATCTCATGGAGATACTTATCTTCCGACCCCATCAAAACCGCCTTCAATGTGTACAGGGATGGCAAGAAAATAACTGAAAAGCCCGTAGACGTCAGTACGATGTATCGCGACCGTAACAAAAGCAAGAACGCCGTAGTCTATGAAGTACGCCCTGTATTGAAAGGGAAAGAGACTCACCATATCGACGGAAGTTATACGCTCCCTGCCGATGCTCCGACAGGCTATCTCAATATTCCTTTGCAAAAACCGGCAGACGGGGTAACTCCTGCCGGAGATTCCTATACATACAGCCCGAATGACGCCAGCATCGGCGATGTCGATGGTGACGGAGAATACGAGATTATCCTGAAATGGGACCCGAGCAATTCGCATGACAATGCGCACGACGGCTACACGGGAGAAGTCTATATAGATTGCTACAAGCTGAACGGAAGCCATTTGTGGCGTATCAACCTGGGAAAGAACATACGTGCCGGAGCACACTACACCCAGTTTATGGTTTACGACCTCGACGGTGACGGCAAAGCGGAAATCGTGATACGAACGGCCGACGGAACGGTAGACGGAAAAGGAAACGTTATCGGTGACGCCCGGGCGGACTATCGCGAAGCCGGCTCATTGGACAAAAGAAAGAACAAAACAGTCAATCAAGGACGTATATTCAAAGGTAAAGAATACCTGACAGTGTTTTCGGGACTAACCGGAGAAGCCTTGAGTACCATAGATTATATCCCGCAACGGGGCAACTTAAAAGACTGGGGAGACAACCGTGCCAACCGCAGCGACCGTTTTTTGGCTTGTGTTGCCTATCTTGACGGAGTGCATCCAAGTGTTGTAATGTGTCGCGGTTATTATACGCGCACCGTGTTGGCTGCTTTCGACTGGAACGGAAAGGAGTTGAAAGAGCGTTGGGTGTTCGACACCAACAATCCCGGTTGTGAGGCTTATGCCGGACAAGGCAACCACAATCTTCGTGTAGGAGACGTGGACGGTGACGGATGCGATGAAATCATATATGGTTCATGTGCCATAGACCATGACGGCAAAGGATTATATTCTACCAGAATGGGACACGGGGATGCAATTCATCTCACCCATTTCGACCCTTCCCGCAAAGGTCTGCAAGTATGGGACTGCCACGAGAACAAGCGAGACGGTTCTACCTATCGTGATGCGGCTACCGGAGAAATTCTGTTGCAGATTAAGAGTGACCATGATGTAGGCCGTTGCATGGCGGCTGATATCGACCCTACCCAACCGGGAGTGGAAATGTGGTCGGGAGAGTCCGGCGGCATCCGTAATGTGAAAGGGGAAGTCATCGCCCCCAAACTAAGAGGAATGCCGACGAATATGGCTGTCTGGTGGGACGGGGATTTGCTTCGCGAACTTCTGGACAAGAATATTATCAGCAAATACGATTGGAACAAGAAAAAAGTCAATCCGTTAGTCAGGTTCGAGGGAGCTGTTTCCAACAACGGAACCAAATCAAATCCTTGTCTTCAAGGCGACATCATAGGCGACTGGCGCGAAGAAGTACTGATGCGCACAGAAGACAACACTTCCCTGCGGCTCTACGTATCGCCCGTGCCGACAGAATACAGATTCCATACATTCCTGGAAGACCCGATATACCGCATTAGCATAGCAACGCAAAACGTAGGCTACAATCAGCCTACACAACCCGGATTCTATTTCGGACCGGACTTGAAAGGTACTTTCAGAGGATATAAATTCAAATAACACCTTATGGAAAGAAATTGAACAAAGTAGATACGCCGCTTCTGATTGCCCCTGATATATTCAATTATATCAGGGGCAAAAGCGTCTCAAGAATATAGATGAATTACGAAAAAATACTATCTTTGCTTCTATAATAACACATATAAATCCAGTATGAGAAAGGCACTTTTACTATTAACATTCTTATATCTTTATCTTTGCCCGCTATCGGCATCTGTCGAAGTCCGTTCAAATAAGCTGACAACGGGGGATGGACTAGCCAATAATTCCATCCGGTATATGCAACAGGACAGCAAAGGATTTATCTGGATGGGAACGGTCAACGGATTAAGTTATTATGACGGGAACTCTTTCGTCAGCATCTATCCCGACCCGAATCTGCCTATCTCATTGGCAGACCCGCGTATCAGAAACATAGAAGAAGACGCGAACGGCTTTCTATGGATTGCCACCCTGTCGTCTATTTACAGTTGTTATGACCTGAAGCACGGTTGTTTTGTCGATTTCACAGGTTGCGGCGAATACAAACAGGCGTATTCTAAAAAGTTTATTGCATCCGACCAGTCCATTTGGTTATGGCACAATCAAAACGGTTGCCGCCGCGTGGTTTATGAAAACGGCAATTTTTCTTCACAAGCTTATCAAAAGGAGTTGGGTAACCTGCCGACCAATGAGGTACAATTTGTATATGAGAACGAAGTTACTCCGGGACATATATGGATAGGTACACGGCAGGGCTTGTGGAAATACCATGCGGGCAAGATGGAATCATTAGATACCAAAGGGCAAAGATGGGAGCACATCACTTCTGTCGGGCAGTACACTTGTATGATTACCGACAAAAACGAAATCTACCGTTACACTTCTTCCGGCAACCAACTGGAGAAAGTGGCTTCGCTAACCGAGCTTGGAGATGTGGGCAACGTCACCGGAAGTTTCTGCCTGCAACAGGAATGGATTCTATTTACCCCCAACGGTAGTTATGCACTGGATATTCCCACCGGGAAATTGCGCCGTTATTCTTCACTGAATATCAAAAACGGGGCAGTTGTCAGAGATAATAAAATGAATGTATGGGTACATAATTACACAGGCAATGTATGGTATGTCAACCGGACAACGGGAGATATAAAATCCTTCCGCTTCCTATCGCCCGAACACGTGGGGTATATTGATGTGGAACGGTATTCCATCATCCACGACTCCCGTGATATTATATGGATTACAACTTACGGAAACGGATTGTACGCATACGACCTCAATACCGGAGACTTGCAGCACTTCACCTTCGAAGTAGGCCATTCAAGCCATATCAACTCCAATTACCTGCAATATATCATTGAAGACCGTTCAGGTGGCATTTGGGTGAGTTCCGAATTTTCCGGCTTATCACATCTCGAAATTCTGAACAAGGGAACTATGCGTATCTATCCGAATGGAGAAAATAGTTCCGACCGTTCGAATACCATACGTATGTTGCTACGCACCAAGAATGGCAATGTCTACATGGCGAACCGGATGGGAGCATTATACAAGTATGATTCCGGTCTGAAAACCATGCTTCATAAAGAGGAATTCTCTCACAACGTGTACAGTATGTGTGAAGACGAGGAAGGGCAACTTTGGTTGGGTATGCGTGGCATCGGTCTGCGTGTAGGGGCTAATCAATGGTACCGGTATAACAGTAAGGACAAGAACTCCTTATCCAATGATAACGTATATTCCATCTATCGCGACCGTAAAGGAAGAATGTGGATAGCCACATTCGGCGGCGGGCTGAACCTCGCCGTAAAAACCGGAAACGGCTATGAATTCAAGCATTTCCTGCAAGACAGTTATGGCGAGAAGCGGGTACGCGTCATACAGGAAGACCAAAACGGAATGATGTGGGTAGGTACGAATAACGGGATTTACATCTTCCATCCCGACTCGCTGATACAATCACCGCAAAACTATGTCCTCTATAATCATGTAAAGGAAACTTTCCCCAGCAACGAAATCCGTTGTTTCCTGAACGACCAAAAAGGAAATATGTGGATTGGAACATCGGGAACCGGATTTGCGGTCTGCCGTCCGGGAAATAACTATGAGCACCTGACTTTCGACTGCTACGGAATCAAGGACGGGCTGACTAACGGTGTGATACAGTCTATCGTACAGGACAAAGATGATAAGTTATGGATTGCCACCGAGTACGGCATCTCCCGTTTTACTCCCAACACCAAGCAAATAGAAAATTACTTCTTCTCTTCTTATACACTGGGCAATGTGTATTCCGAGAATACATCCTGCATCAGTATCGACGGACGTTTATTATTCGGCACAAACTACGGACTCGTAGCCCTCGATGCCGGAAAAGTGGAGAACATGGAGAAGCCGGTATCGACTGTCTTTACCGGACTCCATATCAATGGCGCGTATATGCTTCCCGGCATGGAAGACTCTCCCCTGCACGAAACAATGTCATACACGCATCAGTTAAATCTGAAACATTATCAGAATTCAATCGTTGTCGCCTTCTCTACGTTCAACTTCCTGAGCGGTTCTTCCAAGTACTCTTACCGGCTCGAACCGTATGATTCGGAATGGAGTGTCCCCTCCAGTCAGAACCTTGCGACCTATCGTAATCTGCCGCCGGGCAACTATCAGTTATTGGTAAAGGCTTGCAATGTAGCCGGAATTTGGGGAGAAGAGAGTGCGATGGATATAGTCATTGCACCTCCTTTTTGGCAGACGACCTGGGCTTATCTGCTCTATATCATTCTGATTGGATTTGCCGGTTATTTCAGTTTCCGTATTATCCGGAACTTCAACAGGTTGCGCAACCGCATTTCGGTAGAAAATCAGTTGACCGAATTCAAGCTGGAGTTCTTTACCAATATATCGCATGAGTTCCGTACTCCGCTCACACTGATTCAGGGAGCACTGAACAAACTGGTCAGCATCGAGAATCCTCCGAAAGAGATGCAACGTCCCTTGAGAACGATGGATAAGAGCACCAAGAGGATGTTGCGCCTTATCAACCAGTTACTGGAATTCAGAAAGATGCAGAAGAACAAGCTGGCTCTGTCTCTCGAAGAGACGGATGTCATCGCTTTCTTATACGAGATATTCCTCAGTTTCAAGGATACGAGCGAATCCAAGAATATGGATTTCAACTTCGAGCCTTCACAGCCTGCCTGTAAGATGTTTATTGATAAGGGAAATTTGGATAAGGTGACTTACAATCTGTTGTCGAACGCCTTTAAATATACGCCTTCCAATGGTAAGATTACCTTCAAGGTGGATATTCTCGAAGATAAGAAGCAGCTTCGTATCCGGGTGATTGACAATGGTATCGGCATCCCGAAAGAGAAGCGTGCCGAACTGTTCAAGCGGTTTATGCAGAGCAGTTTCTCGCACAGCAGTGTCGGAGTAGGGCTTCACCTGACGCATGAGCTTGTCAATCTGCACAAGGGTAGCATCACCTATGATGAGAATGAAGGCGGCGGGTCCGTCTTTACGGTCACGCTGCCGACCGATGCCGATGTGTATCAGGAGAAAGACTTTCTGATTCCAAACCAACTGTTGGTTGAAGAGGATGAACAGCATTACAAGGATTTCATCACCGAAGAGAAGTTGGAAGAGACTTTCCAACCACCTGTAGACCCATTGAATAAACGGAAAGTACTGATTATTGAAGACGACCATGATGTGCGCGAGTTTCTGAAAGAAGAAGTCGGGCGGTATTTTGAAGTTGTGGCCGAAGCGGATGGTATCAGCGGACTGGAACGTGCACAGAAGTATGATGCCGACCTGATTCTCTGTGATGTACTGATGCCGGGAATGAATGGATTTGAAGTAACCCGCAAGCTGAAGAATGAATTTGCCACCAGCCATATACCTATTATATTGCTGACTGCTCTCGGAATGGAAGAAAAGCATCAGGAAGGTATCGAATCAGGGGCGGATGCGTATATTACAAAGCCCTTCAGCGTATCACTGCTGCTTGCCAGGATATTCAAGCTGATAGAGCAACGGGACAAGTTACGTCAGAAGTATTCGAATGAACCGGGGCTGGTACATTCCGTCATCTGCACGAACAGTAAAGACCAGAAATTCTCGGCGAAGTTGAATGAGATTATTAACGAGCATATGACGGAAGCGGAATTTACCGTTGATGATTTCGCTAATCTGATGGGATTGGGACGCACCGTATTCTATAAGAAAGTGCGTGGAGTCACCGGATATTCGCCTAATGAATACCTGCGTGTCATACGCCTGAAGAAAGCTGCGGAGATGCTGCTGACCGAAGACCTCACCGTATCCGAGATTTCTTATAGCGTCGGGATTAACGACCCGTATTATTTCAGTAAATGTTTCAAGAACCAATTCGGCGTAGCTCCTTCCATTTATCAGAAAAACAAGGGGAAGATTCCTGCGGACGCAGCCACGGACGAAGATGCAACGGACGAAAATCAGGCATAGAACTTATGAGTTACCTTCCATGTACAAAGTCGCATTTTTCCGATGAAAAGGGCGGCTTTGTATCATTGTAGGTAGTCGCGTACGTATTTCAAGGTTATTTTTAGACGGATAGTATAATATTACATCCTTTCTGTACGAATCTCGGGGACGTTTTTTAAGCGATATGCTTCCTTTGCATCAAAAATTAATCACTTAGATATATTGACATGAAAAACATTTTGCATGGAAATGGCAGTCGGAAAAGAAGATTCCAATATCTCTTTTTAATGACTCTGTTCGTATTACAATCTACTCTGTCGTTCGCACAAAACCGGACGGTGACAGGTGTAGTGGTAGATGAAAAAGATGAACCGATTATCGGTGCAAACGTCACTGTAAAAGGAACCGCTAAGGGGACTATCACCAACCTGGACGGAAAGTTCGTACTCTCCGCCCCCAAAAGTGCCAAACTGCTGGAAGTATCTTTCATCGGATATACCACCCAGACAGTAACCATCTCTGATAAGACACTTCACATCAAACTGGAAGAATCTGCCGTTGCGCTGGACGAAGTGGTGGCTATCGGTTACGGTAGCGCCAAGAAAGGAAACGTGACGGGAGCCATCGCTAAAGTAAGTGCGGAGAAACTGGAAGACCGGGCAAGTACCAATATCGCTGCTTCCCTGCAAGGGCAACTGGCAGGTGTGGAAGTACGCAGTACTACCGGTGAACCCGGTTCGGAACTTCAAATCCGTGTGCGCGGAGCGGCTTCCATCAATGCGGACGCTACTCCGCTCTATGTGGTAGACGGTATCCCGGCGGATGACCTCGGCAGCCTAAACCCGGGAGATATACAATCTATCGAGGTATTGAAAGATGCCTCTTCTTCCGCTATCTACGGTTCGCGGGGTGCGAACGGCGTTGTCTTGATTACAACCAAGCAAGCCGGAACAGATGAAAAGGTAAGAGTGCAATTCCAGGCTTCTTTCGGCATCCAGTCTTTGGAAAGAAAAGTCGATATTCTGTCACCGGAAGAGTGGATTGAGTTCCGCACCGCTTACAATAACAACCGGTATATTTCCCAATACGGAAGCAAAGGGGCAACCATCGAGGATGATTACGCTACCCGTCTCGCCATGATTGGCGGAAAAGAGAGTTATTACTTTCTGAATGACCCTCGATGGACAGAGCCGGGATATGGCAATCTGAAACTAATCGACTGGCAGGATGAGTTCTTCCGGCTGGCTCCGATACAGAATTACCAGTTGTCTTTATCCAGCGGACGTGGAAATACGAAATATCGTGTATCATTAGGATATACAGACCAGGAAGGTATCGCTATCGAAAGTAACTATAAACGACTGAACTTGCGTGCGAATGTGGAATCGAAGATTCTCAACCGTATCACCGTGGGAGTCAATCTTGCTCCGTCCGCCAGTTGGAACGAAGGGGGACGTGTAGACGGCAAAGACCGCCAGGCGACCAACGTGCTCACAATGGCTCCGCTGGCTGAACCGGAAGACGGAATCTATACAGGTGCGGGGGCTTATGGTTACTATCGTTGGACCAGTTCCAGCAAAATCAGTCCGGTTGCCTACATGGAACATGTAAAGAACCGTGGTGAAAGCGTTCGTCTGAGTTCTTCCGCATATATCAAAGCGGATATATGGGACGGACTGAAAGCGGAAGTGACAGGCTCTTATAATTTCGGCAGTTCACAAAGCCGTTCGTTTGTTCCGAGTACGATTACCAAGTACCGTACTGACGTTGAAGGTTACAGAACCACAGCCAGCCGTTCGGAAACACGCAGCAACAAATTCCTGCTGCAAGGAGTCTTGAATTATAACAAGACATTCGGAAGACACACCGTCGGAGCGATGGCCGGTTATTCTATGGAAAGCTCGGGTGGTTCATCCATGAAATTGTCCGCTACGCAGTTCCCGGACAATTCACTGGAAGTGATTGATATGTCGGATGTCGTATTGACAGCGGCTACCGCTTCACTCTCCACTCCTTCCCGTCTTATGTCTTACTTCGGACGTATGCAGTATGAGTATGACGACCGTTATCTGCTGACTGCAAGTATCCGCCGGGATGGTTCATCCCGCTTTGGAAAGGATAACCGTTGGGGTATATTCCCGGCTGTATCCGCTGCCTATCGTATCTCTAACGAGAAGTTCTGGCCGAAAGATTTCTTTCTGAGTTCTTTGAAACTGCGTGGTAGCTGGGGAGCTAACGGTAACAACTCCATCCCTACAAACACGGCTCTTGCCCGCCTGAGTAGTGCCAACTATTCATCGGGAAGCATCATCAACGGATTCGCACCCACCTCACTGGCTAATCCCGACCTCGGCTGGGAAAAGACGGAAAGTTGGAATATTGCGTTCGACATGGGATTGTTCAACAACCGCATCTTTGTTTCTGCGGACTATTATGTAAAGACAACCAAAGATTTATTGTATCAGGTTACTGTTCCTGCCCTGCTAGGTTTTACAAAAGCATGGGGGAATATCGGTTCTATCCGCAACAAAGGATTTGAGCTGGAAGTTACCACCCAAAACCTGACCGGAAGACTCAAATGGACAACTTCGCTGAATGTCTCTTACAATAAGAACAAAGTATTGAGCCTGGGAGATGACAACAGCACTGTATTTACCGGATATGACGGCACTACACAGGTATTCATGGTAGGCCAACCGTTGAGGTCTTTCTATATGTACGACGCAGTCGGCGTTTATCAGACACAAGCTGACCTGAAGAAGTATCCTGTCATGCAGAACACGAAAGTGGGCGATGTACGTTACCGGGATTCAAACGGAGACGGATATATCAGCGACAGTGACCGTACACTGATGGGCAAACCTGACCCGGACTATACGTTCGGTATGACTAATACCTTCAAATACAAGAACTTCGATTTGTCTGTCCTGATTACAGCACAAACCGGCGGACACATCTACAGTGTATTAGGACGTGCCATGGACCGTCCGGGTATGGGAGCGAACGGCAATGTGCTTTCGCACTGGAAAAATATGTGGAAATCGGAAGCCGAACCGGGTGACGGAAAGACTCCGGGTATCGATAACGCAAATACCGGACAATTCTACGACAGCCGTTGGCTGTACAGCACCGACTTTATCAAGCTGAAAAGCGTGACGCTGGGTTATCGCATCCCGTTCAAGAAAAAGTTTATCCAAAACGCCCGTGTTTATATATCCGGCGAAAATCTCCTGATGTGGGATAAGTACGAAGGCGGATTCTCACCTGAAGCCAACAATGGCGGCTCGACCGGAGATTATGACTACGGTTCGTATCCGCAAGCGAGAGTGGTTACTTTGGGAGTTAATGTTACATTCTAATTGAAAGGAACTAAAATTATGAAACTATACAATTATCTTATATGTGGGGGATTAGCCCTGACATTGGCATTATCTTCTTGCGAAAGTTGGCTGGAAGTGGAGCCGAACGATACGCGAACTACGGATTATTTCTATTCATCTCCCAGCGAAATGGAACAGGCATTGATAGGTATCTATAACGGATTGCTCCCCATCTCGGATTATTCCTGGTTATTGTCTGAAGTGCGTTCGGACAATGCATGGGTAGACAAGACTACCGACAAACAACGTGACTACATTGATATAGGAACGTTCAACCCGAATATTTCGACTATCAGCACCCTTTCGGGAGCATGGAACGATTTGTATGAAATCGTAGCCCGTGCGAATATGTTCCTTAGCAAAACGGACGGGGTTACTTTCTCTTCGGATGCCATCAAGAACCAGTTTATCGGTGAAGCCAAATTCTTGCGGGCATTAGCCTACTTCGACCTGGTTCGTTATTTCGGGCGTATCCCTATCGTACTCGAACCGGTATCTGTCAACGAAGCAATGGCTATCAAGCAATCTGAAGAAGCGGATGTATATCAGACAGTTATCGTACCGGATTTGGAAGATGCCGTAAAGAAACTGGTGGATACTCCACTGAACTATCTGGGAAACAGCGCTTCCGCCGGACGGGCTACCCTCATTGCGGCAAAATCTTTATTAGGCCGCGTATATCTGACAATGGCGGGCTATCCCGTACAGGACGAATCCAAAAAGGCATTAGCCGAAGGATTGTTCAACGAGGTTATCGACTATGCTTTCGGTAACAACAAATATTGGGCAAGCACCGCCGACGAATGGATAAAAGTATGGATTAGCGACAATGACAATAAGTATCACATATTCGAGATTCAGTATATTGCAGCCAAGAACTATGGCAATCCGATGGTATTCAACTCCGTTCCGGCTGTCAATACTTCTTATACCGCCATCCAAATGTCCGGTAACAGAATATGGTGTGAAGACCAACTGGATGCCATCTTCAAACAGACGGATGAAAACGGAGCCTATATAGACAAACGTTGTGTGGGTACTATCAATACCTCTGAATTTGTAGACGAAGATGGTACTCCTTATACCGGTGGCGACTTCTTCCTGAAGTTCTTCGAACATAAGATGAAGCGTAAACTGCTGGGATTCGAGGATATCGACGGACAAATAGCCGACCGCACGTATTTCCCTATCAACTATCCGTTAATCCGCCTGGAAGACGTGATGCTGATGTATGCTGAAATAACCGGCCCTACTTCCAAGGGCAAAGAGATGGTGAACAAAATCCGTACACGCGCCGGACTGGATGCGTTGGATGATGATATTACGCCTGAGAACTTCGCTGATTCGGTAGACATCGAACGTCGCCGCGAACTGGCATCCGAAGGTATCCGCTGGCACGACCTGGTACGCCAAAACAGATACGTAGAGGTATTACAGAATGTATTCAAGCGAAACGGCTCCGATGCCAATGGAAACATCACGAAACCGGAGACATACGATTTAGCCAAACTTGTGACCAAATACAGCTATATTTATCCGATACCGGATTCACAGATGAAGGTCAAAGAAGGCTTGTATGAACAGAATAAAGGTTATAACTAAAATTTTATATCATTCAGAATCAAATTATGAATCACAAACTATTCTTTTTTGTATTCCTGTTTGCGGCACTGTCCGTAATGGACGGACAGGCTTTCGAACGTAAGAAATACAATTTCAACAGTGAGTGGCGTCTGCAAATAGGAGACTTCCCCGAAGCAAAGAAAGCCAAGTATGACGACAGCCGGTGGAAAGCGGTCACCCTACCCCATGCTTTCAATGAAGATGAAGCTTTCAAACTATCCATTGAGCAACTGACAGATACTATTGTATGGTATCGTAAGCATTTTCAAATCCCGGCTGCTTCGGGCAAGAAGAAAGTGTTTGTCGAATTCGAAGGGGTACGCCAACGGGGTGATTTCTACCTGAACGGACATTATCTGGGAAGACACGAAAACGGTGTAATGGCAGTCGGTTTTGATTTGACTCCTTATATGAAGGAAGGAGACAATGTAATCGCTGTGCGCACGGATAATAACTGGATGTATCGGGAAGAAGGCACTAACTCCAAGTTTCAATGGAACGACCGTAATTTTAATGCCAATTACGGTGGTATCCCCAAGAATGTCTTTTTATATGTCATGGATGAGGTTTATCAGACACTCCCTTTATATAGTAATCTGAAAACGACGGGGGTATATGTCTATGCCCAAGACATAGATGTGAAAGGACGTACGGCAACGATTCATGCCGAATCAGAAGTAAGAAACGACAGCCGCGAACCGCGCCAGTTCAGTTATCAGGTCATCGTATCGGATGCGGACGGCAAGCAAGTGAAAAGCTTTGAAGGAGAAAAAGTGACGTTGAAAGCCGGAGAGACTAAGACTGTCAAAGCGGCTTCGAAAGTCGGTAATCTTCATTTTTGGAGTTGGGGATACGGTTATCTTTATACAGTAAAGACTATTCTGAAAGATAGTCAGAATCAAGTATTTGATGAAGTGGATACCCGCACCGGATTCCGTAAAACACGTTTTGCGGAAGGTAAGGTATGGCTGAACGACCGTGTTATCCAAATGAAAGGATATGCGCAACGCACC
Organism: Bacteroides sp. GM023; assembly: GCF_014750685.1. Taxonomy (GTDB): domain Bacteria; phylum Bacteroidota; class Bacteroidia; order Bacteroidales; family Bacteroidaceae; genus Bacteroides. Next base: position 37,310 of record NZ_JAAXGE010000009.1, on the reverse strand, counting down.
AGCAACGAATGGCCGGCAGTCGGTCTTTCTGTTCCTGCCTGGCTGAGCGATTATTCGAATGACTTAATGGTGAAAAGTAACGGCAATCTGGTTCGCTGGATGCACGTTGCCCCCTGGAAACAGGATGTGGAATCCTGCGACCGTGTCGGCTTGATTCAGGCTATGCCTGCCGGAGATGCGGAAAAAGACCGCGAAGGCCGTCAATGGGAACATCGTGTCGAGTTGATGCGGGACGCTATTATATACAACCGGAATAATCCGAGTATTTTGTTTTATGAATGTGGCAATAAGGCTATTAGCCGTGCGCATATGATTGAAATGAAGGCTGTACGTGACAAATACGATCCTTTCGGCGGACGTGCTATCGGCTCACGCGAAATGCTGGATATACGTGAAGCTGAATATGGGGGCGAAATGCTGTATATTAATAAGAGTATGCATCATCCGATGTGGGCTACGGAATATTGTCGAGACGAGGGATTACGCAAATATTGGGATGAATACAGCTTTCCTTTCCATAAGGAAGGTGCCGGCCCGCTTTATCGGGGGAAACCTGCTACTGATTACAACCATAATCAGGATATGCTCGCCATAGAAATGATACGTCGTTGGTATGACTATTGGCGTGAACGTCCGGGAACAGGCCGCCGTGTCAGTTCGGGTGGTACGAAAATCATCTTCTCGGATACCAATACTCATTATCGCGGAGAGGAGAATTATCGTCGCAGTGGTGTGACAGACCCGATGCGTATTGAGAAGGATGCTTTCTTTGCCCATCAGGTGATGTGGAACGGTTGGGTAGATACTGAAGCCGACCAAACTTATATTATCGGTCACTGGAACTATCCTGAAAAGACTGTAAAACCTATCCATGTCGTTTCTACCGGTGAAACCGTGGAACTTCTTCTGAACGGTGAGTCTTTGGGTAAAGGTAAGCGTGAATCCAATTTCCTGTTCACATTCGATAATGTGGCTTTCAAGCCCGGAAAACTGGAAGCTGTCAGCTACAATAAAGCAGGAAAAGAAATCAGTCGTTATGCAGTGACTACTGTTGGTGAGCCTGTCAAACTGAAACTTTCGGTGATGCAAAGTCCGGAAGGTTTCCATGCCGACGGGGCAGATATGGCATTGATACAGGTAGAAGTAGTGGATAAGGACGGTAAACGTTGTCCGTTGGATAATCGTACTATCCGGTTTGATTTAAAAGGCAATGCCGAATGGCGTGGTGGTATCGCACAGGGAAAGGATAATCATATCCTTGATACGAATCTTCCGGTAGAATGTGGCGTAAACCGTGCGCTTATCCGTAGCACCACACAAGCCGGGAAAATAACACTAACCGCTAAAGCGGAAGAACTTCCCGCCGCCACCGTTACAATGGAAACTATTCCGGTGAAGGTATCCAATGGATTGAGTAATTACTTGCCGCAATTCACTTTGAAAGGAAGACTGGACAGAGGTGAAACACCGCTGACACCTTCTTATAAAGATACGAAGCGAGATGTAAGAATCATATCTGCCAAAGCGGGTGCCAACAACCCAAGCGTAGAAAAGAGCTTTGATGACAACGAATTGAGCGAATGGCAAAATGACGGGAAACTTAGTACAGCCTGGATTACCTATACACTTGAAAGAGAAGCCAAGATTGATGATATTTGTCTGAAATTGAATGGATGGCGTTCACGCAGTTACCCGTTAGAGGTGTTTGCCGGAAAGACTCTGATATGGAGTGGTAATACGGACAAAAGCTTGGGATATATTCATTTGAATGTAGAAAAGCCTGTGCTATCCAACCAAATTACTATCCGCCTGAAAGGTAATACCAGCGACCAGGATGCTTTCGGGCAAATCGTTGAGGTGGAAGCAAAGGCAGCCAATGAAATGGAACTGCAAACGAAGAAAAGCAAGAGTAAGAGTGATTTAAGAATTATCGAAGCGGAGTTTTTGGAAACTCTTACTGAATAAGCCGGATAAAGTTTAAGAACAATTTTACCCTCAATAAATAGTTTTCAATAGGTTTGACGGATAGACTTGATTATTAGTTAGAACTATCACTAGAAATCCCCCTGGGCAGTATTGCCACAGGGGGATTTTCATATCTGTACGGAAAGGAAGTAATTGTTAACTTGTCAGCAGTTTATAGTTGTCTTGTTGTTCATTAAGGGATACCGTGTGCTTCATTAAGGGATAGCATGCGTTTCATTAAGAGACGGCGTGTAAATCTCAGTTAGATTGCATGCACGAGATGAGCATCTCATACACTACCAGATGAGCATCTCGTACATCACCAGATGAGCATGTGGGACATGACGAGATGAGCATCTCGTACATGCAATCTTATAATCATTGCCGTGTCATATCTATATGTTCCGGGTGTTATATCTTAATAATCTGCATATTGCATCTTAATATCCGGGTACTAATATAAATACACGTGAGCTCAAGTCTATTCAAAACCGTACCGGAAAGAAATAACCCAAAAGCGCCCGATTGATTCTTTTTAGGAACCAATCGGGCGCATCCTTTAAACAAACAACAATTTTATTTCTTCGTCAGTTTCTTTATCTGTTCATACACCTGCTTGCCCATGTATTCAGCGGAGACTTGGTTAAAATGAAGTTTGTCTCCCAGCAGTTCCGCATCGGACATATCTATCAAATAAGCATTCTTATCTTCCTTTGCCAAGCGTTTCATCCCTTCTTCCACATCAGAGCTGTAACTTTTGTTTCGCCTGGATACTGTCCCAAAAATAAACGGAAGGTTCGAGTAATCCTTACCTGTTTTTTCTGTCAGATGGTGTCGTACATAAGCTACTACCGCTTTCAGGTTCTTATAATATTCTTTACCGTGTGCCTGGTCGCTCTCTCCCTGATGCCAGACGAAAGCGTCAATCTGATACCCATTCTCCAATTTAGAAAGCGTCTGGTCAATGCAGGCATCTATATTGGCTATAAAAGAGAGTAACAGGGATTTCCCCTTTTCACTGGTAGCCACATTATCTGACAGCCATTTCGGTTCAGCAGACCAGTACGTTCCCCGGGGGGTATCTGAAGGGGCAATGGCTGTGCCGCCGATAGCCCATTTAATCACATAAAACTTTTCCTGATACAACTGTTCCAGCCAATAATAGGCAATAGCATCGTAGCCCCATGTATTAGGTTTCGCTCTCCGGCGGCTTTTAGGCCAAAAGGGACGGAATTTTCCATCTGTACGGTTTTGTGCTATTTTACAGTATTTATAAGCTCCCTGCGTGAAAGCCGTATCCGTAGCCATCGCCTTGATATAGTCCGGCAAACGGTCGTTCGGGACACGCCCGTCCGTATTGGACTGACCGGCTGTGATGATGACATGAGCAGGTTCGCCTGCCTGAATGTAACCACAGCCCAGCACGAAGAGCAGCAATAAAAGTAGTTTTTTCATGAATTGTTCTTTTTAGCTTCTTGTTATTTACCAATAGCTCCCGCCCAACTTTTTGCAAAGCGGAAGTTGCCGATATTTCCTTTATATCCGCTACGGTTTCTGAATGAGATAGCTTTCAGTCCGGCTTTCAAGGCACCTTCTTCACCAACTGCCACCGCATCCGCTTTAGGTTCTTCTCCGCTCAATGCAGGGTCTACAAACAAAGACACCTCGTTCTTGGCATAATCCACTTTCAGTACCAACAGATGAGTGGTATTATAATCGTATGCCATCGGAGCTTCGGCACGTTCTTTCAGCAATCCGACCGCAAACTTGATTTTATCATTTCCTTCGCGTCTTACGTATACCTGTCCCCGATTTCCACCGCCTACATAACTGGCACTGGCAGCCAGGAAATCTGCTAAATTAGCAGAACCCAGTTTTGAGAAGTTTACCAAGCAAGCTATATAGTAAGTGCCCTTGGAGTATGCTTTTCCCGATTCAACCAATGAATAAACGCTAACGCGAGAACCTTTCACTCCTTGCGGAAAACCAAAGTTGATAGAAGGTCCTGCTTCACTATATCCTTCATAAGTCAGTCCTTTGCCAATCACGGGACTTTCTGCTCCTTCTGCCGGTTTGGTCGCAAAGCCGCCACACCATGTATTTTCTTTTATCGGAGAGCGCTTATCATCATATACGGCCTTTTCCAAGACATCCCCCGCTTTGTAGTCTTTTAATAAATCGCTCTTCAATACTTGTGCCTGGCTTCCTAAAGCAATTATTGCCAAAGCCATTGATGCCATAATCTTTTTCATACTATTCTTTTTTTATTGGTTATCTATATTCCTTAGTTGCCATCCGGCTTCTCAATCTCCGTAAACGGGCATAAGTTCCATTTAAAAGACTTGAAGCTGTCCGGATGAGCCGGGTCGAAACCTTTATAATCTGCTCTTAGATATTTAACAATATCAAGGTCGGCCTTTTTCATTCCTTCCACCACACATTTCGCTACTTCGTATGCGCCATAGGTGCTAAAATGAGTGTTATCTTTAAAATCCTTCGTCTGCCCGGGGAAAGTTCCTGCCGGATAATGGACGAATAGTTTCATGGAGCCATCCACTCCCAAAGCATCACAAAGGGTAGCTGTCATACCGTTGAGTTCTATCAAAGGTACATTTTCTTTTTCAGCAACCCAGCGTACCGCATCCGGATATTCGCCGTGCGTATTGGTTGACTTTCCATTGCTGTCAAAGCGGCGACGGCTTGTCGGGGTCACCAATACCGGATAAGCACCTTTTGCCCGTGCTTCGTCTATAAAGATTTTCAGATTATAGGCAAATGAATAATAAGCGCCTTTTCCGGCTCCTTTCTGCTTTTGGTCATTATGACCGAACTCGACTACTAAATAATCGCCTTTCTTTATTTGGGATAAAATCTTCTTAAGACGTCCCCCGCCTATGAATGTATTGGCGGACAAACCGGATTCGGCATGATTGGCGATGCATACCTTATCGGTGAAGAAACGTGGAATCATCTGTCCCCAACTTGCCCAAGGCTCATTGTCATTATCTACTACGGTAGAGTTTCCACAAAGATAAATAGTAGGAACATTGTCCGCTTTTTCTATGACCACGGAACTCACACGGGGAGCGTCACCATTAAATTCAAGTGTCAGCTTATCGTCCCAGTTCAGTTTCTTTATTTCACGTGACTTCAGTTTCACTTTTTCCTTCTCATTAATCTTCGGGTTACGCTTGTTGACAACAAAAGATTCTGTAATCAATTCCCCTTTCTTAGTCGGAAGATTTTCTATGAACAGACGGCGGGATTCGGCACGTACGGTCGTATTCCCTGCCGTATCTTTACTGCCGAGAGTGACAGTCACTTTATAATTTCCATCAGGAACATTGACGGAAAAGAAAAAAGGCTGATTGCTTTTTCCATCCCATGCCGGTTGTAAATCGTATCCGTAGCCCTGCTCATTATTGAACAGGGTTTCAGATGTTATTTTAGTATATCCGTCTTTTACTTTCTTATCGGGAGTGAAGTCGAATTTGTAGACTTGCGCATAGTTTACTAATGAAACCACGACCAACAATATCACTAAAGCTACTCTTTTCATTTTATCTATAGCATCTTATGTTTTAAAAAGCCAGAACAAATCTATGAAACATTTTGCTAGAGTTCTTCTTCGAATTACTACTAGCTGAGTTTATAGTCACTTTACTTGCTGTGAATTGCGCATAATACAGCAAATCCTTATTACGTTCATTGGTAGTCCAGTACAAATCATTCAACTCCAATTTATTATTTTCACCGACCTTATTCAAATTAGCATTCAACTTATTAAGATTATCCCACATAACAGTCATATCATATGCCGAAGGCAAATACCAGTTACTTGTAATCGCCGGAGCCTGGTAGTTAGCTTGACAGTCGGACAGTTTATCCAATGCCTTACATGAAAAACCGGAGGTTTGTTTCGCAAATTCTTCAATCACTCTTGTATTATTATAGCCTAATAATCTTTCCAAATTTACTCTTTTACCACCTTCAAGATAATAATATCCATCCAAAGTTACATAGTCCGTATTACCGCTCCAGGAATTATACCATTCTGTGATATATTTGCCAGTACCACCATCTCCCCATATATCACTGTCATTAGGACTAATACTCAATACTAATCCATGTACGCAATTCGGGCACTCACGCTTCAACACATCCTGCTTACTTGAAATGACTTCAGGATAAAGGTATGAAGGTTGCGGATTTCCAACATAATAAACCACCCCTATACAATTATCTGCAGAAGGCTCTTCATTAGCCCCAATGATACTGCCATCTGCATAAAAAAAGTCACCGACCTGCAAATTATGTGTCACTTCTTTATATCCACCATCCACAACAAAACGTTTGTACTTGCCCTGAACCATTTTATCTGCTGTTTCAAATGTACATTGTTTGCCATTGTAGTGACCGATTATCATATTTCCCGAAGCCGGTTTTCTCAATAAGCGATATTCATCCTTTTTCTTGTCGTAATAAGGAGAAATCTTATTGCCATCTTCTGCCTGGTCCATATAGAATGTCACACCGACCGGCATGGCAACATAGGGAGTTTCTTCCGGCATAATCACCCCTTCGGCATCAGTGAAAATATATCGCGTAGAAGGTAATTTCACTACAACCAGGCTCATACGGTGTGCTAGCTGGAAACTTAATGTATAGTTACCATTCTCACCTATCAGAGCAGTTGCACCTGAAGTCATCAGGTCTTGCTTTGCATATTCTTTCTGATTACTTTGTTCGGTGGTCAGTTCCCATCCTGCAACCAAAGGAGCAAAAAAATCTTCTCCGGCAATGTCTATTTTATCACTCATGTCCGGTTGATAAGGATAGTAAGTATAAAATGTCACGCCTTCCAGTCTATCATCATATAATATAGGTTTGCCCGACCAGCTAGAACCGTTATAGGTAAACGGTATATTATTGATTTCATCCAATACTGCACCTTCTTTTACTGCAAACAGTCCTATTTGGTCTCCTTGTGTAAAGGTGGTAACAAATCCTTCATCTTCAGTACGGGTTGTTGCTCCGCTATTATTCAGCCCGGTATCGGTCACGTTCAGCACAACTTGATTCGGTGCATTTTCCGGGACTTCCGTTTCATTTAAAGAACAGCCGGACCAACCCAGCAACAATGTTGCCAGCAAAGCTACCTGTATCAATTTATATTGTCTCATATTCGATTCTGTTTTTGAATATTATTCTATATATCAGTTCCTTCCACTTCCTCGTCATCACCTTCCCAGGAAACTGAATCTTTCTCTATCTCCACTTTCAAGCCCGGCTTTCCGACTCCCACATTATAGGTGTATTGGTGTCCGCTCTCCAGAATGCCTTCTCCATTACCCGGGGTATGACTGAATTTTCTGCCATCTTTCAACACAAGTTTGAAAAACTGTTTGCCGGACATATCCTGCGGAATCAGAAGCAGTTGGAAAGATGCCACATATCCTTCTTTGGTCGTTTCTAATTGGTAAGGTTTCATGCTGGTTGCCACAACTCCTTCTTTTGGTTGCAATTTACCTTCAGATATTGAACCTTGTATCGCAGTGCTCTCTATGGTAAACACTGCACCCTCCAGGTCTTCTTCCTTCACAGTATCTCCGTCACCTTTCACATTAATAATCAACTTCACCACCCCGTGGCGGAATTGTAGTCTCCGTTCGCTACGGAACTTCATCTTTTCATATGCATAAAGGAAATCAGAATTCTTATAGGCTTCCTCTGACGTTTGGTCGGCAGCTACGCTCCATTCGGTCAATAGAGTTCCCGTAGCCGGATACCATGCAAATAATGTTTCCTCTTCGGTTGTTGTGTACCAATAAAGAGGGTCATTGTCCTTGGCTGTCATTCCGCCGTCCGCAGAAATCTGATAGACTTTTTGCGAGAAACCGTCGTAAAGGGATACTTCTTCCCCACCGTTCCATTCTGTCTTTTCCGTGACAGTGCGGGTGAAAGACATAGTTGCCTTTTCCGCAGTCAGTTCCATCGGATATTTATTGTTTTGAGACTCGTATTCCATTTCATTCGTACATGAGCCGAATACTCCTGCCAATGTAAACAGACCACCGAGCCATAATTCTTTTTTTCTCATAATTTTCCTTGTTAGTCTTCTATACAACTCATTTATTCAGTCACGGAAGCTGTGACATCTTTGTCGTCTTCCACTTCCCAAGGTTCGATTTCCGCTTTCTTGATTGTCATGGCAGGATTTTCGAATGTCACATTATGAGGGTGAGCCCATCCCGCTTTCAGTTCTTGCGCAGGCAATGTAGCCGTGTAAGTTTCGTTATTCATTTTCACTTCCAGCAATACGTCATCGGCAATAGTCTGGGGAAGCAGAATGATAGACGCAATCATCTGTCCGTCACCGGCGGGTTTCTCAACTTGCAGTTTCAGTTCTTGTTTAGGGTCTACGGGGTCGGAAGATGCTGCGGCAACTCCGGTCGTTACGTCGAACGTTCCGTTCAGTTGTAAGTTAGTCAGGTAACAAGTCATATCGTTCAATGTAGCTCCATTGATGGCTTTGAACTTGAATATAACTTTCGTCATCTTATGAGCGAACGTGAATTCTACCGGGTCACCTTTGTGTACATCATCAGCCTGCGCAAACAAAAAGTCTATTTGAGGCTGTTTAGCGGTAGTCTGATATTCATCTTTGGTATTCACTGTCAATACACCATCCGTTCCGGGCAATGTTTTATTCTCTCCCGTATAAGGGTAATAAGCGCTCAATGAATATCCGGCGTCACCTTTCAAATAGATATTATTATCCGTAGAGCCTTCGTTTACAGCTCTGAATGAGTTGCCGTTTTCACTGCGATATTGGATATTGATGTAAGCATCCACATCATTGCCACTAAGATTCTCGGCTACCGTTACACCGATACGGTCGTCCGTACCCCAGGTAGTATCTATGGCACGTGTACTGTTCTGCTCGTTCATTCCGCTTATGTTTCCAAGAATTTGGATAGGGGAACTCGACTTGTCCGGTTGCCCTGTAACCTCATCATTGCTGCATGCAGCAACTACCATTGCTATCAAAACAGCCATTACATACATGTTTTTCATTGATGTCTTCATTTTAAGTTATTGTTAATTCGTTGATTGATTCTATTTCAATTTATAAATCTCCGTTCCGGCAAGCAGGAAACAACCCACTCCGTAATCTTCGAAATCGGGAATACTTTTAGATGTTACCGGCTGGCCGTCTTTGGGTTCTTTGCCTGTGCCCTGCACATATCCTAAGAAGCCATTCGGGTGAACAGCCTCTTTCACCATAGCATTCCATGCTTTCAAAGCAACCGGGAGATATTCTTTCCGGTCGAGCAATCCATTGCGGACTCCCCATACCATGCCATATACAAACAATGCCGTACCTGAAGTTTCTTTCCCGCCGAAGTTGGTAGGGTCGTGAAGGCTGACATTCCAAAAGCCATCTTCACGCTGACATTTCTTGAGGGCTTTACTCATAGCGAGGAAGTCATTGATATAGTCCTGACGATGCTTTTCGTCAAATGGAATTTCGTTCATGACACGTACAAGGGCTGCATATACCCAACCGTTTCCACGGCTCCAGTAGCAGTCTTCTCCATTCGGTTCTTTATAAGGCGGATCAAAATCCTGGTCGCGCCACCACAAACCATCTTTAGGATTGTACATACCGGCTTCCCCATGTGTGTTGCGGGTATAGGAGTACATATCCCACATTTTATCATAATACTTCTGTTCGCCGGTCATCTTTCCGAACTTCGCAAAAATAGGCATTGCCATCTGAATGGCATCAATCCACCACCAGTCGTTCACCTGCGGGGTGTTGACTACCATGTCGATACTTGCTTTGATATTCCGAATCATGTTCGGGTCGGACGGACAGAGATTATACAAGTCAATATAAGTTTGTCCACAACAATGGTCATCGGCATTGCGGGTAGTATTGCCATTGCGCATTCCCCATTTATGAAAAGTAGCCCAATCATGCGCATATTTATAATATTCTTCCTTCGGATAAATAGAATAAAGATCCATTAGCCCTTCATAATACACACCCCGCGTCCATATATTACTGGGGCGGACACGTCCGTAGAAACTAGGAGTCGTATAATCAGCATACTTCTTCATAAAGTAGCCGTTCACCTTCGTCAATACCTGTAGTGTTTCTTTTTGTTCAGGCAACGGTTGCGCACTGGCAGAACCTGCCAATATGAAAAAGAGCAATAGCACTAAATTATTTTTCATGTGTATTCGTGAATGATTCATATCTTAATGTTACTTTAATGTCATTTTAATCTTGCCGCCATAGGGATTGAAATCAAAAATCACTTTATCCCCATGAATGCGTGCTTCCAGTTTCTTTCTACCTTGTTTTACGGAAACCGCTTCAATTGCTTCACCTTCAACTATCATCGTCAATGGTTCTGTAAATAGTTTCTTGTTTAAGGTCATTTGAGGTACAATCGTTAACCCATCCTTATGATTGGATATTTTCAGCTGAATATTTTCTCTCTCTTTGGTATAGGCAGCTACTTCACGGAATGTGCCTACCCATATTTTATCTTCCAAACTCTTCACTTTATCCAAATGCTCCCAAAACAAAGAAGAATCCTTAAACGCATCATATCCATAATTGATTCCATGAGTCATGCCTACTCCCCACTCTCCTTTCGCCATTAAATCATTCAACCATTTGGCAAAACGCTGGGGAGTCGATTTTCCACCTATTGAAATCTGTTTGGTACGTGTGCCTACTCTATTTTTAGAAGCCAGCTCCACTATTTCATCCGTTTTATAATTGTATGGATAGCAATAAGTAACGGGCATTATACCTATATAGGCAAATATCGCACTGTCATTTCTTTCAATCTCTGTTTTAACCTGTTCCAAAGTGAGGCGCTTCGCATTCTTATGTGACCAACTGTGATTGGAAATCTCATGCCCTTTCTTTGCCATTTCTTTCAATTCCTTCCAAGTCATACGGGGAAGTTTGGAAGATGCTCCCTGTTCTGTGTAATAGCCACAAACCCAAAAGGTTCCTTTGAAGCCACGCTTTTCCAGTTCAGGTGCGGCCACTGTGGAATGTTCGGCCAGACCATCATCAAAAGTATAGGAGATGGCACAAACTTTATCCTGTTTATATTTGGCAATGCAGACCTTCCAATCTGCTGCCGACACGGAACAAATGCAGAAGGCATAAAAGAAGGAACTAAGGACAAATACAAAAAGTGTTTTCATAATTCTACTTGATATTTGAATTCATAGATATGTGATTCATTGCTACATTCTATTTACCTTGCAAAAATAGGCGTACTTTTCCAACTGTACAATGGACGATTGTACGCAAATACAAGGATAATTATCCATTCTGAAGAGTGTGAGAGGCAGATGGATAAAATTCCATCCGATATGAAGTATATTCGAGGAGAGAACTTTCACGGAACACTTCTTCCTTTGAGCGTTCCGTGAAAGTCCGATATGAATGAATTTTATTCTTGTGGTTCCTGAACAGAATCATTGTTTACGCCACGCTGATAGACAGACGGGGCTACTCCGAATTGAGTCTTAAAACATTTGCTGAAATAGAAAGGATCACTGATACCTACTTTGTAGGAAACTTCCGCTACTGTCAGGTTATCTTCCGAGAGCAGCAATTCAGCCGCTTTCTTCATTCGCACGACACGCAGATATTCATTGGGGGAGTATCCGGTGACTCCGCGTAGTTTCCGATAGAATACCGTTCGTCCCAACTTCATGAGTTGCGCAAACTCGTCGATAGAAAATTCCGGCCGGGCAAGGTTCTGTTCAAGGATAGCAGCCAGGCGGTCTGCAAATTCCTTATCCCGGTCGGTGGTACACATGGCAGGACGCACGATACCCGGTTCACTGGAATATTTCTCACGCAATTTGTCGCGCTGTTCTATCAGGCGGAAGACACGTGCCAACAGGAGTTTTACGCTGAACGGCTTTGCGATGTAGGCGTCTGCTCCGGCTTCGATACCTTCCAGGTGTTTTTCCGGCGAGCTTAAAGCAGTCAGCAGGATAATAGGGATATGGCTTGTATCGAAATCCGATTTCAGCTTCTTGGTTACTTCAAAACCTGTCATTCCCGGCATCAAGACATCGCAGATTATTAAGTCAGCCTCATAAGTACGAGCTTTCTCAAAGCCGGATGTTCCGTCGGCTGCTACTTCCACTTCGAAATAAGCACCCACTTCTTCTCTTAGGAATTCACGAATATCGTTATCGTCTTCAATAATCAGGACTTTTCGCTTGTTCAAAGGAGCAGGCATCTTTTCAGGGTCGGGAAGTTCTTCCGAGAGTTGTAGTAGATGATGTGCCTGTCCATCCGCTTCTTTCAGCAATACATTGCCGGGGACTAAGAAGTCTTTTTCCGAATAGACAGTTTTGTCCGTCGGGATACATACGGTGAATACGGAGCCACCACCTTCGTTGTCCTTGTATTCAATTGTGCCTTTATGAACCTGCACCAATTCGTGGCTCAAATGCAGGCCTACCCCGATGCTGTCACCGGAGAAGTTGCTCTGCATGAATCGTTTGAACAGTTCATTCTGTTTCTCTTTAGGAATACCGACTCCGGTGTCCGAGACTTGAATCTGCAATATTTTCTTTGCTTCATCCACATTCACCGAGAGAATGATTGTTCCGTTCGAGGGAGTATATTTGAAGGCATTTGAAAGCAGGTTGTAAGTTACTTTATCCAGGTTTCCCTTGTCTATGAACATCTTATAGGATGGCACTGAAGGCAGGAAGCGGAAATTCATATTCTTCTGTTCCGCCACGTCGCCGAAGCTAAGGAATATTTCATAGAGGAACGAGATGGCATCCGTTTCCTCCAGGGAAAGTGCCAGTTTGTTGTTCTGCATCTTACGGAATTCGAGCAACTGGTTGATAAGCCTCAACATACGTTGGGTGCTTTTATCCATTGTTTTTAATGGATATATCAACTCACGCGGGATTTCCGTGACGCGCTGAATCTTCTCCAATGCTCCTTGAATTAACGTGAGCGGTGTACGGAATTCATGTGAGATATTGGTGAAGAATACCAATTTATATTCGGTCAATTGCTTTTCTACGTCGATGCGGTTGCGCAGGCTGTTGAAGTTACGGACGATGCGGAACGCAAAATACAGGGCAACAATCAAGAGCAAGACATAGCAGAACATTGCCCAGGTCGTTTTCCAAAATGGCGGGACAACTACTATCTCTAGCGTAGTCTCGCTATCGTTCCAGACACCTGACCCATTGCTGGATTTGACATGAAGCACGTAAGTACCCGGATTGAGATATTTGAAAGAAGCGAAGTTCAAAGGAGAAGGGGCGCTCCATCCCTGATCGTAGTTTTCAAGCCAGTACATATACTTCGTATGCCCGCTTTCCGAATAATCAAAGGTGGAGAAGTCTATCAGGAATGAGTTTTGATAATATTTCAGGGTGATTTCGTCCGAATAGGCAAGGGATTGTTTTAAGGGTGAATCTTCCATCTGCGGATTCATCTGTGTGCCGTTGACATACAGGTCGGTGAAAACAACCGGGGAGAAAGTTTCACTTTCCTGTATCTTTTCGGGGTCGATGACAATCAGGCCGTAGTTTGTACCAAAGAGCAGTTTCCCGTCTTCACGCATACAGGCGCTATTCTCGCTATACACATTTCCCAAGGTATAGGAAGAAAAGAAATAGTTCTCAAAGGAATGGCTGGTCGGATTAAACTTGGACAGGCCGTATTCCGTAGCTACCCAGATATTTCCTTTTTTATCTCCCAGGATGGATTGAATCACATCGTTCACCAGTCCTTCGGAAGTTCCGTAGTGTTCGTATTTCAAGGAGTTATAGTTATCTTGCGGTTCACAGAGATTCAGTCCCGAACCTGATGTACCAATCCACATTCGTCCCTTCGTATCCCGATAGATGCATTTGATTTCATTGCTACAGAATTTTCCGTTTGTATAGCTGAAGAGGTGGTAATTATTGGCATCGGCAATTAATGAGTCGGGATGAAAGACACAAATACCCTCGCTGGTACCTGCCCAAACCATTCCGTTCTCGTCTTCTTCTATTACACGTACCATACGCAGTCCGAATGTTTGCTGGAAGAAATGACGGAATTTATAGCTACCGTCGGAAGTAGGTTCCGCCAGTTCGAGTCCGCCGCCGAAGGTTCCAATCCACATACGGTCTTTGCGGTCGCGATAGATGGCAAAGACATTGTTATCGGACAATGATGTCGGGTCGGAAGGGGTGTTGCAATACCAGGTATCTCCTACTTTCAGTCCATTGCCACGAGTACCTGTCCACATTCGTCCCTGGCGGTCTTCAGCAATGGCATAAATATTGGAATGGAAGTATTGGTTCGTCATTTTCGACTGAAGGTTCGAGTCGAAGGTATAAAGTCCGCCTTTGCGCGTACCTACCCAAATATCACCGTTGCTTCTCTTCGTCAGCATACGGATGGTGTTCGAACGGTCGAACAAATCACGGGATTCCGGATAGATGCGGGAAGTTCCTTCATTCAATACGGAGATGCGTGACAATCCCGAATATTCCGAAGCTACCCAAATGCCGCCGGCACGGTCTTCCATGACATAGAGCAGGAAGTCGGAACTGATATGGCTTTGGTCGTTAATACTCGAGACAAAATGTTCCAACTTATCTTCGGCTGTATTATATGCGAAAAGACCGTTGCCGTAGGTTGAAATCCATATAATTCCACGGGAGTCATGAAAAATGTGATAACGTTCATAGTCGATATAACTTATCTTATCCTGGGGGATTAACTGGAAATCTTTGATTTCTCCGGTTTCAGCAAGAACATAGGTGAGACGTCCTGTATGGTTGTATATCCAATAGTTGCCGCGATTGTCACGAATCAGTTCGCCCTTCTTTATATTCAGACGAGGATCGGCAGACACTTCGTTGGTCGCAAAATCGTAAGTATATACTCCGGTGGTAGTCAGAATCATCCATTTATCTTTCAACAGGAAATTTCCGGTAGGCGATGTCTGTCCAGCGATGGTAGAAAGGGCAGCGAGTTTCTGCATCTTTTGGGTAGAGGACTGATAATGGTAGATGTCCCCATCGGCTGTAAGGAAGTACATATCATCTTTGTATGCCAGGGAAGAAGTGAAGTGAATCAAACGGTCTTCAATCCGGTACTGACTGTTGGTGACCGAGACCAGTCCGCATTGTGTGCCTATCCAAATGCGTCCGCTGGAGTCTTCGTTGACGAATTTCACTCTATTGTCCGGCAGGTTTCCACGTTCTGTTCTGAATACGGTAGAGGTCATTTCTCCTTCTTTTCCGTGTACCATTTTCCGGCAGCCATTTCCCGAATGGGACAACCAAACGTCACCATTCGCGGCAACGAATACGGTAGAATAATTCTGCCTTAATTCACCGCAGCCCGTATAGTCTACAAAGCGGGCACGTTGCAAATCGTAGCAGCTATATAATTCCGGCGTGGTGGAAATCCATAAGAAGCCGTCCTTATCTTCGGTAAGGTCATAGATGCGGTTATCCGCCAAAGAAACCTTGTCTCCGGTTTCGGGACGAAAGGTCAGGAAAGAGTTGCCGTCATAGCGGCTTAATCCGTTCAAGGTAGCCAGCCACAGGAAACCTTTGCTATCCTGATAGATGTACCGGATAGAGTTGTTGGGGAGGCCGTCACTTGTCCTCATTTGTGTGGAACGGAGTTCTATTGCACTATAAGCGTTCAGTACAAGGCTAACAAAAAAGAGGAAGACTAAAAAGCGTCTTTGCATCATATAGATTCCAGGATTAATAATGAATGATGGACAAAAATAGTCAAGATAGTTGGAATAAGAAAGAAACACTCCATTAAAATAGCAGGAGGAGAATGCCCGTATTACATACCAAACATTCCCCTACACGAACTATTCAACCTAATGACTAAAAAATCAATCCATGTGGAACACTTCCGGCAAAGGTATGGATACCGGAGAATTATCCGGGTTCACTTCCATAATGTCTGCCATATAATCCCACCATTTCTGTACAATCTCCGTGTTACCTAAATCCTGTGAGCCGGCATCTCCTTCTGTCTTTTGGAAGGCGAAAAGGATATTCGTCTCTTTATCCCAGTATATGGAATAATCAGACACGCCATTCTTTGAAAGCAACGCTTTCAGTTCAGGCCAAATGGCTGCATGTCTCTTTTCATACTCTGCTTCACATCCGGGTTTCAAATACATTTTAAATGCTTCTCGTTTCATGGTCTTATCTATTTTAAAGTTAATCGTTTGTTTGAAAGTCAATCGTTCGTTTGAATATTAATCGTTCGACTCTTCCGTTTCGACCGCAAAGATGGGAGCTGTCGTTTTTTGTTTCTTCTGATAGTACTGAACGGCACTGTCGTTCATCTGCGGATACTGGTTTTTCAGCAGGCGAATCATCTCCGCACCTGCCCAAAGTACCGGACCGTATCCGTGCGCTGCATATACATTGACAGGGCGATAATAGTAAAAAGCGGGGTCGAAGGCCATGCCTGTACCGACACAAGTGCCTTCTACCTGACCTTTCGCATTGATTTTTCCGGCCACGGCATGCCATCCCAAGTGGGCTACAGGGCCATAAGCGATAGGATCAATCCATCCTTTATTAATGGCGTGTGCCAGACAATATACGTAAATGGCGGAAGCGGAAGTTTCGAGATAAGAATCATTCCGGTCGAGCAGTTGGTGCCAAAGCCCTTCACCGCTTTGCAAGGCTGTCACTCCGCGTACGTGGGCACGGAAATAATCCATCACTTTGGAGCGTTGGGGATAATTTTCCGGTAATACGTCCAGCAGTTCGCAAGCCGTGAGCATAGCCCATCCATTGGCACGTGCCCAACAAAAGGCGGGATGGTCGGTACTGCTTTCCACCCATCCGTGACGATACAGCCCTTTTTCCGGGATAAACATACGGTCGGCAAATTGCAGGAATTGTCTGACTGATTCTGCGAGGTATTTCTCTTTTTGAGTTTTATCGTAGCGGCTCATTTGCGCTACTGCGGGGATTCCCATAAACATATCGTCCAGCCAAAGGGTGTTATGTTGCGGGCGGTTGCGGGCGAAAGTTCCGTCTGCCAAACGATATTCTTTGTTGATAATGAAATCAAAATAGTTCTGTATCAAGGCGTCCACAGGAAGGGACGGGTCTTGCAGGCGTAGTTTTACCATCGCTGCGCATACGGCTCCGGCGTCGTCCAGTGCATGAGGGGTAAGGATTTGTAGCAGTTGGGGGTCTGTAGTGCCTTTCTCTTTGTACACACGTTTGAAATGTGGGGCTACTTCCGCCAAGAAACGGAAGCGGTTTTGTACATAATCCGTATAGCGTTGGTCGCCTGTGGCTTCTGTTGCTGCTATCAAAGCGGAGTAAGTCACTCCCCATTCGTAGCTTGCCAGGCGAAAAGCGCCACGTTCCAGTTGGGCTTCCTCTCCCATCGTGGTGTAGTCAGTAATCTGTTTGCCTGTATTTTTATCTACTACACGGGCAGGAGTTTCCTTATCTATATAGGTAAATACACGGTCTATGTCTTTCCTCACCTGTTCGGGTGTCAAGTCACCATACGCACCCTGATAGGCAGGTTGCAATAAATGCAAAGGCGTGTTTGAGTCATTCACTACAGTTTTCTTTTTCTGTGCACTGACAGGCAAGGCTATCAGTAACGAAGCAATGGCTATGATACGAATATTCATATATTATTTTTTAGGTATTTTACATCCTCTGAATACAGTTCCACGCAGTTCGGGACCGAAATAGAATCCGGGTTGTGTGGGTTGGTTGTAGGCCACGTTTTGGGTAGCGATGCTGATACGATAAACCGGGTCTTCCAGGAAAGTATGAAAGCGATAATCAGTAGGGATTGTGGAGACGTATAGCCGCAGGGCTGTGTTGTCGGCTGTACGCAAGAGCACTTCTTCGCGCCAGTCGCCTACGATGTCACCTTGCAGGCAGGGAGTTGCTTTGGTTCCATTATTGGAGAGAGCTCCCTCAAAAATGGCTATGCGTTCGCAGATGCCTTTTTCCCAGTTATATTTGCTGACTATATTTTTATCCAGTAACTCACGTAGCAAATCTCCATCCCACCAAACGGCCATATTGCAGGACAGACCTCTTACCCGGTCTTTTTTTATCACTTCACCTTTTACATTCCGTATTCCCCCGGAAGCAAGTGACCACATTTCAACTCCCGGTTGTGTAGGGTCAATATCGGCTGCCATGCAACGGCCTACATCGGTTTTGTCTTTGATTTGGAAGAGAATTTCTCCGGTCGCCGCATCCCTGAATGTAGAGCCGTCACGCTTATTCTCATGACAGTCCCATACTTGCAAGCCTTTGCGGGAAGGGTCAAATTGAGTCATATGGATAGCATCACCGTGCCCCATTTTAGTAGAATACAGTCCTTTACCGTCATGGTCAATGGCACAGGAACCGTATATAATTTCATCGCAACCGTCGCCGTCTACATCACCCACACGAAGATTGTGATTGCCTTGTCCGGCATAATCTTCGCATCCCGGGTTGTTACTGTCGAATACCCAACGTTCTTTCAGTTCCTTTCCATTCCAGTCATAAGCTGCCAAAACCGTCCGGGTATAGTATCCACGGCACATTACAACGCTCGGATGTACTCCGTCAAGATAGGCCACACAAGCAAGAAAGCGGTCACAGCGATTGCCGTAGATGTCACCCCAATCTGCCACGTTGCCGCGTGCAGGCGTGTAGTCAACAGTTGTCATAGCTGCGCCCGTCAGTCCATTAAATACGGTCAGGAATTCGGAACCTTTCAGGATATAGCCGTCTTTGTTGCGATAATCGGCATTGGCATCCCCAATCACTTTGCCTGTTCCATCAACGGTTCCATCGGCGGTTTTCATTACGATTTCCGCTTTGTCGTCACCATCGAGGTCGTAAACCATAAATTGGGTGTAGTGCGCACCGGCACGTATATTCTTTCCCAAATTGATGCGCCACAGATGTTTTCCGTTCAGCTTGTAGCAATCTATATAGACTTCTCCCGTATATCCGAAATGGGAGTTATCATGCGCGTTCGAGGGTTCCCACTTCAATATGATTTCGTATTCTCCATCACCATCCACGTCACCGATGCTGGCATCATTGGGTGTATAGGAATAACTCTGTCCGGCCGGGGTAGTTCCGCCTTCGGGACGATTCAACGGGATATTCAGATAACCTGTCGGAGCATCGGCAGGTAATTGATAGCTGCTTTCGGTTCCTCCTTTGATAGCTTTGACGGTATAGAGCACAGATTCTGTACCTTTATATATGTCCTGAAAAAAAGTAGCATGTTTCACCGGATGCCGGTTCACTTTTTCACCGTTCCGGTAGATGTCGAAAGATTCGTCCATCGGGTCGGAAGATAAATAACGCCAGGAAATGGCAATAGTAGATGGATTCTCCCGGATAGCAATGACTCCGCGTCCCAAATGTTCGCGTTTCAATTTCGAAAAGTCATAGTTGGGCTGGGCTATCATAAAGACAGCCATCAGACACAGACTTAAAAAGACAGTTATGCACTTCATAGTTTTATCGTTAATCAAATTACATCACAAAAGTAGGTAGCATGCCTTATTTATAAAATAGAATATTGTACAGATATATGTAGAAATCATCATAAAACACGCTTTTGACGCATTTTCCACCCGGCTTGTGAACGAATTTGAAGACATTTGCACGGAAATCCATTGAAAAAAAGAAGCAGGCCGCTTACCTTTGCCATAGAAATTAGTATGAACACCGAATTAATAAAACAGAATTATTTCACCATGAAGAAATCACTATTCTCGTTCTTTACAGTATCGCTCTTCTGCCTGTTGTCCGCAAGCCCTGCCAATGCACAAGAGCTTCCTGCACAAAAAGAGACTTTGGAGACTATCGTAAAAGTAAACGACTACTTTATGAAAAAGTATGCCGACTACACCCTGCCGTCTTTCTATGGCAGAGTTCGTCCAAGTAATATATGGACACGAGGTGTATATTATGAAGGATTGATGTCTTTATATAGTATTTATCCGCGCGAAGATTATTATCGCTATGCCTATGACTGGGCGGATTTCCATAAATGGGGTATGCGCAACGGAAATACAACCCGCAATGCGGACGACCATTGTTGCGGTCAGGTTTATATTGATTTATATAATATATGTCCGTCAGACCCGAATATGCTGCGGAATATCAAGGCAAGTATTGACATGGTGGTGAATACGCCACAGGTGAACGACTGGTGGTGGATTGATGCCATTCAGATGGCAATGCCTATCTTCGCAAAGTTCGGGAAGATGACCGGAGAACAGAAGTATTATGATAAGATGTGGGATATGTATTCTTATACTCGTAACACACACGGAGAAGCAGGTATGTATAATCCCAAAGACTGTTTGTGGTGGCGCGACCAGGATTTCGATCCGCCTTATAAAGAGCCGAACGGAGAAGATTGTTACTGGAGCCGTGGAAATGGTTGGGTATATGCTGCGCTCGTACGGGTAATGGATGAGATTCCTGCTAATGAAAAGCATCGTCAGGATTATATCAATGACTTCCTCGCTATGAGTAAGGCACTCAAGAAATGCCAGCGCGAAGATGGTTTTTGGAATGTCAGTCTTCATGACCCTACAAACTTCGGGGGAAAAGAGACTTCGGGTACGGCACTCTTTGTATATGGCATGGTGTGGGGAATCCGTAATGGATTGCTCGACCGGAAAGAATATCTTCCTGTTGCTTTGAAGGCTTGGAATGCAATGGTGAAGGATGCTGTTCATCCGAATGGCTTCCTGGGATATGTGCAGGGCACAGGCAAAGAGCCGAAAGACGGTCAGCCGGTTACCTATAAAAGTGTTCCCGACTTTGAAGATTATGGAGTAGGTTGTTTCCTGCTTGCCGGAACGGAGATTTATAAGTTAAAATAAAGACACAGTTTTCTATTAGGTTAAGGTTAGTTAGCTCCCTCACTGACAGGTTAGACACAAGTCAGTGAGGGACTTCAAAGAAAACAAAAGATGAAAAACAAATTGTTTCAGTATGCGTGCGGACTGATAGTCGCTGCATGCAGTCTGCAAATGCAGGCACAAAATAACGTAGCTGCTCCCATGAAAGATGTTAATCAAGTGATTGACAATACGCTGGACAGCTTGAATAAAGCACGCACATCGAGACCGGAAGCCGGTTCGAGCCGGAAAGGGAATCATCCTGTTTTATTTCTAGTAGGTAACTCCACCATGCGTACCGGAACCCTGGGAAATGGGAACAACGGACAATGGGGATGGGGGTATTATGCAGGAGATTTTTTCGATTCCAACCGGATTACTGTAGAGAATCATGCGTTAGGCGGAACCAGTAGCCGTACTTTCTATAATCGTCTTTGGCCGGATGTAATCAAAGGGGTACGCCCCGGAGACTGGGTTATCATCGAGCTGGGACACAATGACAATGGCCCTTATGACAGCGGACGTGCCCGTGCTTCTATTCCCGGAATCGGAAAGGATACGCTGAACGTGACCATCAAAGAGACCGGAGTGAGAGAAACCGTATATACGTACGGGGAATATATGCGCCGTTTCGTCCGCGATGTAAAGGCGAAAGGTGCCCACCCTATTCTTTTCTCCCTGACTCCCCGCAATGCCTGGGAAGATAAAGACAGTACCATCATCACACGTGTTAATAAGACATTCGGGCTATGGGCAAAGCAGGTTGCGGAAGAGCAGGATGTTCCTTTTATTGATTTGAACGATATCAGTGCCCGCAAATTTGAGAAGTTCGGCAAGAATAAGGTGAAATACATGTTTTATAGAGATCGTATCCATACGAGTGCTTTCGGCGCTAAAGTCAATGCGGAATCTGCTGCTGACGGGATACGTAGTTATAAAGGACTGGAATTAGCTAATTATCTAAAGCCTGTCGAGAAAGATACGGTAACAGGTTCCAGCCGAAAGGAAGGACACCCGGTATTATTTACGGTCGGCGACAGCACGGTGAAAAATGAAGATAAAGATAAAAACGGTATGTGGGGCTGGGGAAGCGTTATTGCCGACGAGTTCAATCTGAATAAAATTTCCGTAGAGAATCGTGCCATGGCAGGACGTAGCGCACGTACTTTCCTGGACGAAGGCCGTTGGGATAAGGTGTATAATGCCTTGCAGCCGGGGGATTTCGTTCTGATTCAGTTCGGCCATAACGATGCGGGAGATATTAATACAGGAAAGGCACGTGCGGAATTACGTGGTTCCGGTGATGAGAGCAAAGTCTTTCTGATGGAAAAGACCGGGAAATATCAGGTGGTTTATACATTCGGTTGGTATCTTCGGAAGTTTATCATGGATGTTCAGGAAAAAGGAGCCATTCCTATCGTACTAAGTCATACTCCACGCAATAAATGGAAAGATGGAAAGATAGAACGCAATACGGAATCGTTCGGCAAGTGGACACGTGAAGCGGCAGAAGCTACCGGAGCTTATTTTATTGACTTAAATAAGATTAGTGCTGATAAACTGGAGAAGAAAGGTATCAAGAAAGCGGCTACTTACTATAATCACGACCATACACATACTTCCCTGAAAGGGGCGCATATGAATGCGAAAAGTATTGCGGAAGGGCTGAAGAGTACTGATTGCCCGTTGAAAGGATATCTGAAATAAATAGTATATCAAAAGCAAGAAGTAACCCGTCTATAAATATACATGTAAACTTTTAAAAAAGAGTGCACCTTCTTCCCACCGGAAAAAAGATGCACTACACAAACAAAACAAACAATAGACTACCTTCACAGGCAGTGAATCCATAAATCCATTCCTTTATATCAAGGAACGGCAGGGGAAATGGATTCCGGGGAAATGGGCGCTTCACAGCGACATTAAACACTTGTCTTTGTAAGAAATTGCATTTTAGTCAAACTTTAATTTATCTCTAAATAGCCCTGAAATTCTCCATTACCTCTCTAGTCATCATCCCATTCCGAAGGCGGCAGTGTTTTCCTACCATACCACTTCATCCAGGCATAAGCATTCCGCTTTCTCAAATAAAGCGAATCACCACAATGCTCCAACGCTTCCCAATCAAATGAAGAATGGTGTCCGAACCATCTCTCTAGCCAATAAAGCTGATGATAATTGGCAAATGCCAATAACATGAACCACCATGATAGCCACAGAGAAAGGACTAATGCAGGCAACAATGCCAATAAGAAACATTCGAGATATTGTCTCTCATGAATACGAAGTTCCATATCCTCCCATGCTTCCAAGTATTTGTAACGGGTAAAACAGCACCCGAAAAGCATGAAGTAATGCTTCTTCTTATTTAAGAAGGCTTTCGCCCATATACTATTATATAAAATCATGTCTAATAAATTAATAGAGACAGTCATTATTCTGCATGAGCTGGAGTAGCATCTTCGGGCTATTCCGCTACAGGGGCGACACTCAATGTAGTTATTTGTTTAGTCACAGCCTTGAGCAACGCCATATTCTCCTCAACGGTAAGTTGCAGAGCACTCTTGGTTGAGGCGACCGCCTTAGTGGCAGAGATAGCCTTAAATCCCACCGGAATAGCTTTTACGGCAGCTTCCGCCATCTCCGGAAGTTTGGTGAAAGTATTCTCCTGGGCTTTGATGCGATCCAGCAACGCTTCATATTCGGCTTTCTTTGTTTTGATAACCTCAGCGTCATTTCCGGCAATAGCCATGGCTTCACCTACATTCAGTTTCAGGGTGTCTATGCTGACGTACTGTTTACGAATATCCATCGCTTCCTGATACGCGCCTGCACATGCATCAATATAGGCATCTACCTTTGCAATCTTAGTGGGAGCCGGTTTCTTCCAATTCCCAAGTTTGGTGGGTTGCAAACTATCATCCTCGGTCGATTGAGCCGAAACTGTTCCAAGGAAAGAGATAGAAATTAAAAACAGGAATAATACATTTTTCATTGTCATAATTTTAGTTGTTTTAATAGATTAATATTTTATGTGATTCATGTTTGAAACCACTCTTACCGTAAGACTCATCGTCTTCATCTTTTTTTATTATTATATAACTTATTATCTCTTTTCTTGCTTAATTTCCAGCGCCTTACCCGGTTTGAATTTAACAATCTTTTTTGCAGGAATCTCCATTTTCTGACCGGCTGACGGATTATACCCTGCGCGTGCCGCACGTTCCTGTACCCGGAAAGTTCCAAATCCCATAAGTGCAACTGGTTCTTCATTATGCAAACTGTCTCTGACGGTATCGGTGATATGGTTTAAGACCCTTTCCACATCTGCCTGTGACATGCCGCTACGAATAGCGACCTCTTGAATCAATTCTTTCTTATTCATCTTTTTAGTTTTTAATATTATTTATGGCAAACCAGATTCATCTGTTTCACCCATTTTAATCACCAATCCTCCTCTTCCTTAAAAAGACCATATTTCTTCACCAATATAGACAGTTCAGGGTCAAGGTTCGCACGGAACTTCATTTGCGCGTTCATATCCACCGCACTGAGCAACAGCCGTATCGCTTGTTCTTCATTCCCCAGACGTGCCTGAAGAATGGCCTGCATATACTTGCTGTCAGCAGTCTGCGGCAAATTCCCGAATATCCGTAAAGCGGCTTTGTCATATCCCAGCGACATATAGGCAATAGCCGTATTCATATCCTCGTATGGACGCAGAATTTCCAGCGCCTGCGCATATTTGCGTTTCTCCAGACACTCCACTCCCCGTGCATACGTCGTATCCGGTTCAGTGGTATATACTGTATCCTGCTGCATTCCCCTGCGGGAGAGGGTGAAGCGGAAGTCCACCGCACGCACTGACGGATAAAGCTTGTCAAGCATATAGGCATATTCAGCCTTATACCGGCTTTTAATCAGCCATTCACGCCGGTCGGGTTCCGGCTCTTCATCTATTATCCGCAAGATAGCACCCCTGTTACCTATAAAGTGTTTGTCCTCCACAATCAGATGCCGCAACTTGTCCCAGCCTTCAGGAACAGTGCGTATCTTTATCAGTTGGGGCAAGTTCGGAATCTCGTCTTTCACTTCCCGCCGTCTGATGTTGCCCGCTTCGTCCATCTCCATAGCGGCACCGACAGCCAATGAATCATACAGTTGCTTGAAGTCCCGCACCAGAATGTTACGGATTGATTCCGCCCGTTTCTGAGCTATCTCTCCGTTGATACGCCAGTTACCCTCAGGAGACGAGGTGGCAAAGAGCGTCAGGCTGTCTATGATATACACCGGATCGGTCATCAGCGCCAGGCTAAGGTCATGCACCTGTTTTACTCCCTTCCGGTTCATGTCAATGTTTTCGTCCAGATGAAAACGGTTTTTGGGAAAAGAAAAGTTCACGCTTGTATTCGCTTCCGCGTCGCGGGTGACGATTTTACGCACAAAGCGGGGCGTCTTGTCTACGAATTTCGTCATCGAGCTCACCAGAAAAGTCAGCGTATCCGATTTGGGAAGCGGGTACTCGTTTCCGTTGCTGTTCAGCACATTGCCCACCACGTACACTTTCATGCGCGCCGAGTTTTCATCCGCGGGCACTTTCTGCGAATAGAGGAAGCATACCTGGTCGGCAGCATAAATCACTGTGTCGAGCTGCGCTTCCGGATTGAACGGGAAACGGACAATGTCGCGGTACTTTTCATCTTTGCTCGCTTTGCGCGCCTCATTACGGGCAATCTTCTGCGTTTTATAGAACATTTTTACCAGAGCGGTCGAATCGAGTGCGTTGATGCGCGCCAGCCGTTCTCCATAACCCGCTTGGCGGGCGGCATGCCGCAAGGCAGGCGGATGTATGTTATATAATTCTCGTTTCAGGCGATATTGCGGATAGGTTGACCGCAGGTTCCCATATCGGCGCATGTAACGGTCAATCGTAGTCGCGGAGTCAACCCGGCTGAGTTCAAAATCTCTTATTGTCTTGCGTCCGGGAACACGTCGCTGCACCGAGTCGGGCAGAGTACGGCTATAGGTAGATAAAGGCGACAACCCACGGAAAAATCCGGCAGGTCCCCTGTCCGACATTCCCTGCCCGTGCGGAGCATAATATTCGTTTATCTCTTCTTTTGAGAACTGCGACAGCAATACCTTCCGTGTCTGTACCGTATCAGTATCCGGTCGCGCCGCTCTCTCTTTTTGCGTCTCCGTTATCCACGAAGGAGGCAGGTTGTCAATCTCCGGACGACGAAAATGAAACATCGGGAGGAAATTCTTTACTTTCTCATAATGGCGGATATATTTCTCCGTAAGTTGCTCACGGTCCAGGTGCGTCGTGTCACGCCCTGCCAGAAAAGCACGCAGGAATTTCAAACTTTCCTTCTTTTCGGCGCGGGCGCCCTTAATACGGTAATACCGATAGAGGGCAGCATCCAACTGCTCCATCTTCTCATTGAAATAATCAAAACGGGGAGAGTAGATCCGTGCTCCCGGTTCTACTCCCGCTTCTGTTTCCCTCGCCAAGTTGAATCTGCGTTCCGCCTGCCACGCGGCGGCACTTAACGCCCGGTCATGGAAATAACTTTTACGGGCAATCAATGCTTCCGCCTGCGCTTTGGCATAATCCTCCCGCATTTGGGCATAATTCGCCCATTTGTCGTTGAAGAAACGAAAGCGTTCCAGCAGATATTTGCTTTGATATTCCAACGTGTCGTTCATTTGTGCCAAGGCACGGTCATACTGCCACCACTGGCGTGTTATCATCCGGTACGAGTTCCTCAGCATACGGTCTTTCAGCAGGCTGTCGCGTTCGGCCGACTGCCGGTTGAACATCTCGAAACGCAACAGCAGCGGGTCCGGACGCCGTTTTTTAGCGCCTTGTATCGCCCAACGTTTCTCCAGTCCCCGTTTATACCACTTCAGACGTTCCAGATAACGCTCGAAAGAGCGGTAGTCAACATAAGTCCGGTAGAAATTGACAGAGTCCGGGATAATTTTTTCCAGAAAACGGTCATAACGGCGGTAGTCACGCTCCTGCAACTCGCGGAACCGCTGTCCCGTGAAGCGCAGCTCTTTCAAAGAATCGGGCATATCCCCCCGCATCAGCACCGGACGGACATTTACCATCCAGTTATCCTGCTGCAAGGCGCGTGGCACCGTTACTACAAATTCTACGTTAATCAGTCCGTTGCGTTCTGCCGTGTTGCGGGTAGCACTGGCAGACACCACTACTTCATCCAGCGACATGGTGGTCAGATTTTCCTTGTTAATGCTATCCCATTCCACGGACATCCCCACAGGGATGCTGTCACCCTTGTCGCTCACAAACACAAAGTTCAGGAGTGGGGTTGCGGCGGCTGAATCAGGCTTTGCTGCCTCCACCGGTTTTGCCGGCCGGGCGGCAGGCAATGCCAGTGTCACCCTCGGCTGCTCCTTGTAGAGCCTGCCGAACGGTGCACATGCAGTGATAACCATAATAAGGAACAGAATATAGAAACTTTTAGTACTCTTCATACACCTATGGGCTGACTATAAGGATCAACCTCAGAATAAATAAACAAGATTAAATGCGACTTTGGGGGCCGGAACGTAATAGGTTCCTGATTTCACCTTGTCACCGCAATGCTCACAACGGTATTTCGTGTAGGGGGTTACCAGCAGCCCCAACCCTGCTTCAACTTCCATATTCCAACGTTTGCCCAGCAGCCACGAACGTCCGTAGGTCATTCCCGCGCCGTAGCCCCATCCCTGGTAACGGTATTTGCCCTCCCAGGCCACGTTGTAGCGTGCCCCCATGGCATACATGCTGATAAAGTTGCCGGCATAGGTCTGCCAGAACCAGTAGCGTGCACCGGGTTCGAGCATAAAATGCTTGATCTTCCGTGTGTCGCTGAAATTCCACGGATTATAAGAAAAGCCCAGGTTCAGTGTCCAATGTGTACTCAGCATCATGCTGCCCTCCGCATTGAAGGTGGCAGTGCCCAATTTTAGCGCATTGGTCTGTACTGAATAGAACTGTGCCTGCAGGTGGGTAGTCAGACTGCCTGCAAGCAGCAGGATAAAGGACAGTAAACAATATCGTACGATTCGTCTCATTGATATTTCAATATAAGGAGTTTATATTAATTGACAGTCAGTTGTTCACACCACGCGTCATATTCTTTCCGGTAGCAGTAAGCGACCGGCGGAGCACTCACCTGCATGCACGTGTCCGTAACCAGCGTATCATAGCAATCGGAAAGGTTTAGCAGGCAGGAGCCGGGCACACATACACAGGGTATAAATTTATCAGAATCCCCGGCGTTCACCTCAAGCCCCTCCAACTCCGGATACATGATACTCAGGTAATGAGCGGAATGGCCGAAGCACCACCACTTCTCTTCTATGAAAAACAGGTAGATATAATACAGGTTTTTACATTCCTTGTCGAACACTAATGCTGGAATTTCCATGTTCTATTTTATCATTAATCAATAATCACTTACACACCTCACAGGGCTTGCCGTCGTTTTATCCTGCCATGCACAGGCGGGCTTCCCTTTCTGGAAATCAAAATACCAGGCATTATCCGCACCCTTCTCTGTGGCAGTCCAATATTTCCTGGATGCATCATTTTCCATTGGCGCCGCCGGGTAAATAATTCCGATGGCTTCACGGAATATCCACATCAGTTGTAACTCGCGTTGAGTGGGAACACGCCATTTGCGGCCGGCTCCTTTATCGGTGGTGCCGTAGAAGGTGCATCCTACAGTATTAGCAGCAGTAGGATTAGCAGGATCATAACCGGTTTTCATTTCCAATTCCGCATTCAAATTTTTATTTGCACCATTCTTGCCTCCTCCGGCATCCGACCAGGGCTGCGGGTCATTCAAATCTGTGGGAGCTACGATAAAGCGAAACGGTATTCTATCATTGACGCTCAAATTTCCACTGTTTCCTTTGGAGACCTGATGCCGGATGGTAGCGCCGTTCCTCATCATCTTTACTCCGAGCCCCCATCGGGCGGCTCCCGCCAATCCATCCGAACCAATAACGGCATACGTTTTTCCACCGACAGTCTCTTTCTGGATATACTGCCCGAAAACTCCCGAAGGAAAGCCGAAGCAGAATAAAACGATCCATAGAATGGAATAAGTTTTGAAACTCATCATCTTTATTGCTTATTAGGTTGCATTTCGTTTACTTAATTGCCGTCGCCCGCATGACTGGCTTTGTCAGGGTCCTGGGAAGCTCTGACAGCATGCGTATTGCCGACAGCATCGGAGTACACTTTCCCTTCATTCGTCACCACAAAGGCTTTATCGGCATTCGGATCGACGGTAGACGACCAATAGCTGTCCGCCAACTGCTTTTGCATACTCGAAGAAGAAATCCAGGTTCCTATCAGTTCGCTGACAGAGGGGAAATACCACAGAATATCCTCTGCAGGCTTTCCCTGATCGTATCCATTCGTTCCCCGATAGCAAGTGTAAGCAGCCGCATAGTCTTCCCAAGAGGTGCCAGCCGCTTGCAATAGTTCGGTATTCTTATGTCCGTCTGTCAATGAAGTGGCTCCCAAATTGTTGAATGCTAACCCTGCATACCATTTTAGGTTCTTCTCTCCCGGCACTGTAGTACCGGATAAGCTTCCCACCGGATAGTATCCATCCAAAAAATAAGACTCTATCTTATTCGGGTATTTCCATTTAACGGCATTCGCGTCATTTACCGACAATAAGGCAACACCATTTGCATTGTAGGCCGTAAGTTCTCCCGAGAAATAGCCCGGTATCAACCGGACAACATTAGAATCATCCTGACTGTTTCCTTTCAAGGTAATGTTGTAAGTCAGGTCGTAATTGGCGGACACACTGTAATTGGTCGTGAAATTCATTCCCAAAAACAACTGATAGATAGAGAAATCTTTTACAATATTCAAATTATCAACGCCTGGAACGGTCTTATTCTCCAACCCAATAATCTGAAGGTAAGTGCCGCCCGACGGCGCGTTATCGCGACGGGTTTTCTGTGTAGAGGTCGACACCGCTTTCTGGAGATTGATCGGGATATATAAAGGGGCCGTTTCAATCACAGGATTTGCAGCGGTTACCGTTGTGAGTGATTTACTCCAAAAAAAGTGGCTGTTGTCTTCTTTCGCACTCTCTAAAGGGAAAATAGCTTTTCTTCCGATTATATTATAGTAGTTCTGCGTGGGAATGTTCATCAAGGTCACATTCCACGTATGTGCTACATCTATAAAATGCTGATAGGTTGTTTTTATATTGAATCTCACTCTTGCCACGGTACGCTTCAAAGATACATATACCTGTTTGTTGGCACTGATTTCAGCGGCGGTCTGGCCGCACATGACAATTCCTGTTCTCTCTCCTCCGCCATTTGGCAGAATCACCTTGTTTCTGGGAAAAGTGCCGTCATCGGTCACCAATGTCATACAGAGATTCTGTAAGTCCGCATAGGTGGAAGAACCTACTGTCATACTCCCAAACTCGCTCTCATTGACGTTGGCTAAAATCACAATCATGTTTTTTGTTCCCACCGGTGTAGGACTAATCTCCACCTCATCTGTCTTGATGGAACCATCCGGAGAAGTGAAAAATTTCTTTTCTACCAGTTTTCCATCCGGTTTTGTTCCGGCAAACTGGAAGCCCATGTACGAATAAACGGCATTATCTTCAGTGATAGCCACAGCCGGAGATGAGGCTACCCTTGTGGCGGCAGGTGTCGTCACGAGTTCTACATCCATATCCGGCGAGGACATCGAAAGGACGGGAGGTATCTCTTCCATACGTGTTTTCCCGCCAGGCGAAGTATTATAATCGTCTATGCCCAAGGTCAGCTTGACAATAACCAGCTCTGTGGATAAAGGCGTCCGGGAATCGGACAACAGGTTGTCCTCCGTACATCCTCCCAAGGTTAAGCAGGCGATACATATCGAAACTATTGTTTTTTTTATCATAATAATATCGTTATTTTGTATATTGCTATCAGTTCATTACTTAACTTATTGAGCATCACGGACACAGCGCACAGAAGCCCGCATTTTCTTATCATACGGAGATAACACCAACTTAGTATTTTTAATCATACTTTGGCTATCAAAAGATATGGCCCATGCTTCATTTTCATTTACTTCTGTGCCGGTCCAGTATGGTTTATTTCGATTCTCATCTACATCAAAGTTCAAATCGCGAAATACACTCCCATTACACGCTGTCAGTACCAATACCGCCCGTAACTCAGTGGCTCTCGGGAGTCTCCAGTCATGATAACCACCCCCATTATATCTTCTGCAAAGTTCTTTTGCAGCCAACTCTCCGTTTTCATCTTCCCACGGAACAGATACCTTGGAGATATCATTTTTGGTAATTTGAATTACCGGATAAGCTTTTTCATTCGTGTACACGTTTATATCATCCGTAATCTTTAGCTGGTCCGCGGAAGGAGCTGAGGCTGTTTTAACAGGCACATAAGCTCCGTTACCACCATAGGCTACAGTAGTAAGGTAGTTTTTGTACGGATGTACACTGGCAGATAAATAGCTAGATTTTGGAGGATATGACGGCCAATAATAGTCACGATTTGGAAGATTTATCCATTTAGAGTTGTTTCCGGGAGGCACTACTATATTATCTCCAAAACCACCACTAATCACCTCTGAACTCCAGTTCTGAATACCCAGGCTCAGAGCAGAGTTATTATAGACCAAGTCATACGTATTTTTATATCCTTGTCTGAAACCAAATGACTTACCATCGTCACTTTGGTTAAGATAGACCTTATCCAAAGTAAACAGTTCATTAATTCCATTGACTTTCAATACAAGGACTATTTCGCCGTCACCGACATTGGCATCCATGAACGAGGGAACCAGAAACTCGTAGGTGCGAACTTCCGTAGTGGACAATATGGCTGCAGGGTCTACTGTTACTCCTATCGGACCGGCGGTAGCTCCATCCTTTGCCAACCCTGTTTCCGGATCAATAGCTCCCCGGTTTTTAATCCAGCTGCCCCCAAGGTTATCCAAAGTGACACTGCTCAGCTTGAACTCCGGTCCTTTATTCACGTATTTCGTGATATTGAGAACGATCCACGTATAGGCATGTCGGAAGCATAAAGGAATAGTTGCCATCGGTTCGCCGGATGGAGCAAACGGATAGCTGGTATTGATATTGTAGAGTAGATCCGTCTGTTTAAGGTCGGTTTTAGCGGAAAAATCAAACGGGATGCCATTTGTGTAGACATCCTTGGTAGTACCGGATGGGACACGAGGGTAGTAGGCAACCACCTTCAATGCTTTACCTTCCGGACCCACGGGAGTGGCGATTGACTGATCGGCATTGTCAATGAAAGACCATTCCCACGGTTCGGTAGAGTAAGAGCGTTTCATAGTCGCTGTCATGTCTGATGATCCCTTGAAAATCTCATTCCCGTTCTCACTTTTAGTGATGGACATACCAAAAGGATAGGTATTTTCGGTAAAATCTGTTGTGGGTACAATCATCCTTGATTGAGTGTCCTCCGTCTTTTCTATGGAAACATTGAAGTTCAAAGGGACTTCCTTTACCGGAGTATCCGAATCCACCCCGTCGTAGGTATAGTTGTCACAGGCTCCTGCCAATAGTAAAGAGCAGGCTGCCAAAATAATTGCCCGGGGTAAGGTATGTTTCTTGTTTGTATCCATATTCATCTTTGTATATCGTTTCAATTACTTATTATCCAATTTCTGCCTTACGCAACGGATTTTCAATTTGTCTGTTTTCTGATGCCATGATGCATATCCGCTGACATCGGTAAAATCGAAAGCCCACGCCCAATCGGACTTTTTCCGTTGCTCGTCTGTAGCATTGGCTACCAGATACTCACTCCCGCACCAATAAGTCCCGGACAGTGGTATGAACCCTCGCAATGCTTTCAAACTTCCCTGATTCACATAGATAAACGCCAGTTCCGAGAGTCGCGGAAGTCTCCAGTCGCCGTATCCGTCTTTTTCCAGATTGCGGCATAAGTCAAAGGCTGTCAATGTAGTCCCCTCCTTCCACGGAATGGTTTCACTACCCGATTCATCCACCACATCATCGCCAGAAACCATCAGAGAAGGAAAGGTCCCTTCATAGTTTAAGGCATCTGACACTGTAGCATACAACTCCCCGTTTTGTTCTCCCATAATATCCGGAAAATAAAATTTGTTTCCTTCCTTATAAAAATTACCATAGTCGAATGGCATTTGACTATTAATCCAATAAAACCGCTTCTTAGGAATTCGTTGTGAGGAACCCGCAGCGTAAGTCCAGTCCACATTCTCTCCATTAAATCCCTGATAAGACAGGTAATATCCTTGGATGGAAGGTACGGAGGACGCTTGCCCCGTAGTCCATGGTTCAAGAGTAGCTTCGAAGCCTAAATTTTTCGGCTTGCTATTGTACGCAAGTTCGGCAGTGCCATATCCCGCGGCTTCCACTTTCTTGATAGTAAACTGGTAAACATGGTTGCGCAGGATGTTCATCTTGCCACCGGAATCATCGTTAGTGAAGTCCACGCGATAATAAGACAGGTCAGCAGAGCCATTATAATAGCCGCCTACGATAATTGCAAGACGGTTGGTGTGATCGCTATCGAATACACTCCCCCATAGCAAATCGGCTTCGGGCAGGTAAATTTGCCCCAAACAATAAGTCTTGTTCGTGATGTACGAATCGCCGTATGTCATTGTGGTTGTTCCTCCGGTAGCGGCAGAGGGACTGTCTATGGCTATCTGATTTGAGGTAACGCTACCAGTGGTAACAGAATTCCAATGGTAGTTTCCCACTGCCGGCATATAAGCATATCTCTTTCCCGCTTTCCAGACTTGTACCTCAGTCATAACGAAAGGTTGTTTGCCACTGCCTGTATTGGTCCATGAGACAGTACCATTCGGATTTGTATTCTTGGTGCCGATACCGAGGTCTACGCGTGCTACGGCACGAATCAGTTCCGTGTTGGTATATAGGGTATTTTTCTGCACCTGAACGGAGACGCCTCCATTGACCACCCCGAACATGGGGAACGGGTGGGTATCATCAAATACAAGGGGGGATGTACTTTCCTTGCTCAGGCAGGCTTGCTGCACCTCGTCGTAGGTCATACCATACATGCCATAAAGAAATCCGTAGTCGGGCAGGTTGGCGAGGATAACGAGCTTGTAGTTATCGTCCGCTCCCATGCTCTGCAACAAGGTGGCGGTAAATTTACCTCCGCTAGTCTCGGTTCCCTTTGCTACATAGCGCAAGGTTCCGTAAGATTCACCCGTGGCATTGAACTGAAGAATATAAATTGAGGTAATCCGTGCGTCGATATCCGTACTGCTTCCCGAAGCATCGTTAACGCCGGAAGTAGCCACGGAAAACTCTACAAGGACAGGGCTGTCGTTCTGTGGCACATCATAGCCGTCGTCATTCTGGCAAGCTCCCGCCACAATGATTATCCAAAGAAGTTTAACCAGTCCGTTCAGTCCTAATATATAATTATTTCTTATCTTCATATTATATTCTTTTTTTCCATTTCTGGAAATCAAAAAATCAATTGTATTCTTTCCAGACAACCGTTTCGCCCCAACCTGTAATTTCTATCTCTACGTCTACGGAACCTTCGAAGTTCAATAAAAGATTCGTGGTTTTGCCCACCACGGGAATAATGAGGTTTCCGCTGCCGTCGGCATGTACGCTCTTGAGCAAAGTTCCGTTGTGATAGATTTCGAAGGTAAGCCCGGCGGCGTTTACCGTAGGGAAGAGCCGGAACATGGAAACCTCAAAGTCTTTGTTTGCCGCAAGTTTTACCGGCGGAGAATAAGAAACGGGAGTTCCTCCGTACGTTCCGTTGAAATCCATCCGACTGCTTGTTTCGCAAACTACGAGCGAGTAGTCCCCGTCTTCCGTGCCGGTGAGCCGTTGCAATCCGCGCAGGGTTATATTCATCGACGCTGTCATGCGGGAAACAGTTATAACCTGTTTTTCGGCCTGAGTATGCGTTGTGTTATTTTCAAATTTGAGCTCTCCGTAGAACAAATCAGTGGGAGAGGTAAAGATGCCCTGTTCTGCCCTTGTGGGTTCAGCAGGCTTCAAGGAGATGAAGCCGTCAGAGCGTGCGCCGCCCTGTTCGGGAGGGCTGACGGACATCGTGCCGTCTTGCGTGTTGCACAAGGCTACACAGTGGAGTATGGGAATGTCCGGATGATTCAGAATAACAGGTTCCATATCGCTCATGGAGAATACATCGAGCAACCTGTCTTTGTCATCGAATACATAGAGGCTTATATCTTTCATGGTTTGGGGTGAAATATCTGTAGGCAGTTCCACCGTCAGAGGGGTTCCCTTATAGCAATCATCGGTGTTTTCGGCTATGCACCCCGATAACAACAGTAGCGTGAGCATGAAGTATAAAATCCCCGGGATGATCCGGAATCTGTAATCACCTGTCATAATGGGTTTTCTTTCTTGGTTTTATTTCTAAAGAGGTTTAAGCATCTGCCACGGACACTGCCGTGGCAGATGCTTGATAAGTATGCATGCCCCGCAAAGAAGGGAGCATCGGTCAGGATGTCAATCTAGGGA
The DNA here is from genome assembly GCF_014750685.1 of Bacteroides sp. GM023. GTDB lineage: Bacteria > Bacteroidota > Bacteroidia > Bacteroidales > Bacteroidaceae > Bacteroides. The sequence continues at coordinate 1,804 of NZ_JAAXGE010000009.1, read as the reverse complement.
TTATGTCCATTCTTTATTAATTTCCGGTATCATCGTCCAAGTTGCCGGAGTAACTGTAACCTCAATGGCACTGTTTACGGTCGGTTTTTCCGGGTCTGTAGTACCACCACCACCGGAACCACCATCGCCGGAAGGTTTAAAGTTACCGTTCAACTTGATATTCACAGTATAAACCTTACCCGGTTCAAGTTCCGCCTGGTCTCCGCCTCCGAAATAAGCGGTGAAATACAAGGTCTCATCTACTTTGTCAATATGCTCACCAGAATTAGCCTGTACTTTTCTCCATTTTACTTCAACCACAAGTGCCGTCGGGTGATTATCTAAGAGTGAAACACCTGTATTTGCGAATGTGTACCAGTGTCCTATATCTGAGATGCTGTTTGTTGTAGCCACAAACTTGTCAGTACCGGCTTCGATGGTATATTCATTATTCGGCTTGTACCCATTAGGCTCTGTACCCTTCCATGGATCAGTCCACGCTACACCACCAGTAAACAACTTATCGCCTTGTGCCATATAATCGGAACCGCCATTGGTAGCAGGCAGGAAATGCGTAGCTCTCTGTACATTCATAAGGTACACGCGTGTAATGGTAAAGTTTGCAGTAGTACTAGCATCAAATAAGTGTGCTTGAACATATTCATTATCGGTCACTGTTTTACCATTAAATGTAATAGTCTTAAGCTGCACTCTAGCTGCCAAATAGTTCAACTGTATGGTAACACTGGCTTTCATAACTTGATTATCTTCAGCGAAAGCAGAGAGAGTTCCCAACCCAGACATATAGACATTATTATCCCTCTGGCTTACCGCTCCGGTAGGATCGTCCGGACTTTGAAGCATGTCTGCCAGCACAGCCTTGAGTGCGTCCTTACTTGCGACAGTGGCAAACATTTTTCCCGCAATTGTCTGGTCTCCGGTATTGGTAACAACTGCCACTTCTTTAGCATCCGTCGTAGTTGACACCTCATTAGCACCTGTCGCCGGACTCCCAAAATACTTTTTCGTAATAACAGTTCCCGTGCTGTTGAAGACAAATACCGTAAGGTCGTTCACCTTACTATTCTTTGCCTGTAATTCATCATTACCTTCCAAACCTGCCACACGGCTACCCGGCTGATTGCCAGTTCCTGCCAATTTGATAACAACCTTCGCTTCCGAAGCATCGCTTTTTACACCCGGAGTTTCATCGTCGTTCTGTGAACAACTTGCCAATGCCATAACCGCGCACATTGACAAAAATAAACTTTTCACTTTCATTTAATGTTCTTTTTAATTAATAAAATGATTATATCGACTTACTTCTTTTTAATTCAACCGTTTACTCTTATGTTAATCTCTATTCCGTAATAGAGATTGCAACAAGCAAACAGTATATAAACACCTATATATAAGCATATTACAATAGTAAATACATAAATAATTGTTTCAGTATGATTATGTAATAAACAGAATCAGAATAATCGAAAATAAAAATATGATATTGAAGTTATTGAGAAAATGCATTCTGAAACAATTGTGAAACAAATAAAATCGCACAGATCAAACATTTTAAATAATTATATTCATAAAAACAAAACATATGGAAAGCGAGTTACTACACATTGAAGAGCACCTGTCATGCCGAAACTTTATGACAACTATCGAAACCGGATTTAAATTTATTGAATTTACTGAAGACACGGAATTTGGAGAAGACAATACAAATAAAAACTACCTGTTATTCTTCCTCAAAGGTGATTTTACCATGAACTACAATCAATTTCAAAACAAGTCATTTCAGGAAGGAGATATGATACTGATT
>NZ_JAAXGE010000008.1 GCF_014750685.1 Bacteroides sp. GM023 | reverse complement strand
TCATCCGTAAAGGATGGTTCTTGCTCTGTTCAGGATGCCGTACAAAATTTATTGACTCTTTTCTAATACCTAAGTTTCATTTGTATTGCTACTTCTGAAACAAGTATTGACGGTTCTATTTTTTAACTTGTACTACTTGTATTGTTTATCAATATTTCAAAGAACTTGTTGCTTTCGTTTTAAAAGCGGGTGCAAAGGTAAGAGGTTTAATTTTAACTACCAAACTTTTTCGGAAGTTTTTTTTATTTTCTTTTTCAACTCGTTTCTCAGGCTCTCTTTGCGAAAGGGAAAGAATAATCAATTAAGAAAAGATAAACCGTTTTCTTTGCGAATCGGACTGCAAAGATAAGAACTTTAAGTTATATCTTCCAAACTTTATCGGAAGTTTTTTTGTTCTTATTATTAAGCGGTCCTGCGCTTTATCACTAAGTCATTTTATCAAGGCTTTCTTCTCTTGGAAAGCGGGTGCAAAAGTACTCCCTTTTGGGATACACTCCAAATATATTCTACTCTTTTTTCTAATTATTTTTGAATACTTATGCTAACTCGTTGAGCGATAAGGGTGTTGTAGAACATATTTTTTAATATGGGGTGAAGTGTGTGCGGGAACGGGTAAGGGAGTACACATTATTATATCACATGTGCGCGTAGTGCGCGCAAAGGGAATGAAACTGTGGAAGAAAGAAAACTGCTTTTTAAAATAGCTTTTTAATAAAGTACGGAAGTAAAAAGAAGGGGAAACGAGGAAAAAAGGCGGAAAGAAGAAAAGGAATAGTAGAAATAGATGCAGAAAAGAAGGAGAAATTAAAAAGCAAGGGGATGCTGTATCAAGCTCAGCCAGAAAAGAAGTTTCATAAATGACGATAAAAAAAGCAAGAGGATGCTGCATCAAGTTCAACTAGAAAAGGAATTCCATAAATTTCGATTAAAAAGCAAGAGGATACTGTATCAAGTTCAACTAGAAAAGAAGTTTCATTAATGTCGATAAAAAAGCAAGAGGATGCTCGTATGGGGAAATGAGCACCCTCTCTAGGAGACAATTCTAAAAACGGCTTTCACAAGCAATTAGTAGAGTTGAGAACTCTCCATGCAGAAAAGCTGGTAGGATCATGAGAACTATTTCATTACCCGGTCATACGACAATACGACAAGATAATCAATCCGGCGTACACAGATGATTTTATCCGATTAACGCAGTTCTACTCAGATTTAATTCAAACTATTGGATTTATTGAATTTATTCAGTGCTATCTCAAATCGATTCAATTTTTCATCTTTCCGCAGATTGACGTAAATTAACCAGTTCAGCCCATTTATTTAGGCTCAAGTCAATGCCACCTTTGGAAAGACAGTCCAAAGAATCACGAAAATGATGGATTATGCGTTCAGGATTACTGCACATTACATAGGATAACTCGGCAAGAGCGTAACAAAGACGGGACATTTGAATGTAGTCTATTTGGGTATAGGATTCATTCATTGAAGATTCAACCAGGTTGTCCAGTATTTCATAAAGCTGGCTTTGCTCGCAACTAGTCAGTTCACTTATTGGCTTATGCATGACAGGATGCTGCATCAAGCGGATGATGTTTTCTTTAAAATCAATATCCATCGCTTTTAGTTTTGTTTGCCGCATCAGTTCCCGATGGTGCGAGGGTTATATATAAAAAAAGAGCGTGGGAAACTATCTACTCATGTCTATATAAGGTATCCACTACGACCCCCAGTGAACATAAGCGATAGTCCCACGCCCAATTGAGTATATAACAAAGTATATATACAAATGTGCGCGAGACCTGTCACTTACTGTCATTCACTGGTAAAAATTAGTGGATTCTTATATAGAATGCAATAAATAACCGTTCTCAATAAAATTATTAAAAACCTACTTTCTTCGCTAGAAAGTAAACTACGACAAAAGTAGCAATAAATATTTATTGAGCAAACAATATTAACAGAGAAATAAACACTACAAACCTATTTATTATGTCGCCCGAAGATAGGTAAGCATTTCAATATAGTTTTTGTACGCTAGAGACTCAAGATTTATACACGCACACCTTTATTAGATGTACCAAATATACTCAGCATAAGTACTTGATTTACTTTAGTAATGTATTAAAGTTGATTCGGCAGAGTACTGTTATGAATCGAATAATAGCCCATATATAGTTTTGATGTTGATTTTACTTCTCTGATTACCTAATTATATTATTTCGATTGCCTATTATTAATTCGTTTAACTATAGTTATGCGCAAAGATAACTATAGTCATCCGCAAGGGAGACTATAGTCATACGAAATAAAAATAGGCAATGAAATAGGTCTTGATAGCTAATCTGCGGAATAAAATAGCCTAAAAAGGTTTGGCTCATTTCTTACCGTTATGAATTAAACAATGATACCCCTTATTCTTATTGATTTTTATAGGCATTCTTTTATAACTGACTCACTATTTAGACTTATCTCATTCGTTACTTTTATTTCGTTCCACTATAGTGTACTTTGCGTTCCACTATAGTTGGACGCAAGGTACACTATAGTTACCTTTGCGTTACACTATAGTGGAACGCAAAAAAAGAAGTAATGAAGCTAATCTGATTAGGCAGAAAAAGAAATAAAAATAGTATTTGACTCCTTTCCGTGCGGTTTTGAACTAAACAGGTCGTAAAATTTAGGTACGGAATTACGCGGATTACACGGTAGCTTTGCGCACTCACTACGCTAAAACCGTGAAATTCGTGTAATCCGTGCCTAAAAAGAATCATAAGCATTTGATTAATTTCTGTACCAAACTCGTCGATAGAAAATTCCGGCCAAGCAAGGTTCTGTTCAAGAATGGCAGCCTAGCAATCTGCAAATACCTTATCCCGGTCGGTGATACACAATACACATGGCAGGACGCACGATACCCCGTTCACTGGAATATTTCTCACGCAATTTGTCACGCTGTTCTATCAGGCGGGATAGATATTGTCGATCATCTTCTTATATATTCATCCAATTCGTAAACAGGAATGACCTCAATCCAACCATCTTCCACCCGTATCTTGTCCTTCTGATCAAGAGTTACTATATATCCTTTGTCCATTCGGAAGAACTTCATTGCTTCCTGCACTCCCTTAACTTCTCTTTTCTGGTTTTCAGCATTTAACGTCATACAGACTTGAATAAGAATAATTGGCATATTCTTATCACATACAATAAAGTCACACTCACTGTTATTCTCATTGAAATAATAAAGTTGCTTATAGTACCGGCGTAATTCCCAATAGACTACATTTTCTAACAGTCTTCCCGTATTATTGGAAAAAGTAACTGTTATCTCTTTGGATAATGCAGTATCAATAAAATAGACTTTCTGTGGATTCGCATTCTGTACTTTTAAAGACCATGAGAATTTCGGTATACGATTGATCAGATAAGCCTCTTCAAAATAACTCATATACTCTAAAACAGTCTTAGGACTTTTAATAGAGATGATTCCTGCCAATTTATTCGCGGAAATCAAATTTCCATAATTGGATGCCAAATACAGCAATAATGATTTCAAGGAGGCAACATCTCGCACACCATATCGCACTGCAATATCCCTATATAGGATATCATCAAACAGTGCGGATAATATATCTCCATTCCCTGTCTTTACATATTCAGGAAATCCACCGTCATTCAAGTAGGCAAGAAAAGAGGTTTCGCCAGGAGATAATGATTTAAAGCGGAGATACTCTATATAAGAAAAAGGGAAAAGTTCTTTTGAAATGTGACGGCCAGTCAATTTAGTTCCCAGTTCTTTACTGAGAAGCGAAGCGTTAGAACCGGTTATACACACATTAAAATGTTCGTCTAGTTTCTGTCGGACGTACAATTCCCATCCGTTAACAACTTGAATCTCATCAAAATACAAATTACGTTTTCCGCTTTCTTGAATCAAGGTATCTAGTAATTCAAAGTCCGAAAGTTCGAACTGAAACAACTTTGTCGTATCAAAGTTCAAATAAAACGCGTCTTCTATGTGTTTACCTATGTGTTGTCTCATTATCGTACTCTTTCCACAACGACGTATACCGGAAATGACTAACGCATGAGTTGAATTGTTACCCGGTAATGACGACAATAGTTCACGTGGCAATGAATTGTCATCTTTAAAAGTCGAGAATTGTTGTTCACTGACTATTCTAATATCTGATAACTTAACCATACCTTTATATCTTATGATTCATATTATCGACAAAAATAGACTTTTTATTTGTAATCAACAATAGTTTGTATTACTAATAAACACTTTTGTTGATTACAAATAAAAGCAATAGCGCCCTACGAATAGAATTTTCGTAAGAATTCATTCATTTCCGTACTGGAATGAATGAACTCCGAGAACATCATATATAAAATAAGCCCCTTCTACACGCTAATCTCTATAAACAGAGAAGAGAAAACGTGTGGAAGGGGCAGATGTTATATGATTCGATGCGCCCTATTGACGAAACAAGAAGAATTGCGGACGAGTATATAGCTGTATATCTTTTACTTTACCGGATAAGAACGAGCCTTCACGCACTTTCACCCGTAAAGCAGAAACTTTATATATCTCCTTCATATCAATGATAATCTGATGAGGATGGGCAGAAGCCGCAGCCCAGTCTGTATGCCAAAATGAGGAAACATCGCCATCGTATAAGTTCTCTCCTACCCCCAGATTTTTATCAGACAGTTCACTACTTACATAGACAACTTCCCATTTAGTCTTATCAATCGACTGTCCCTTATCATCCAATAACTCGACTTCTGAAATACAAGCCTGATTGTCGTCGGTATAAGAAGAAAGCGTTTCGATGCAAAAATGGCGTAAAGTTGTGGCAACGGGAAATTCAAATTGCTGCCAGTCATTGGATTCCTGTACGGTAGCTTTCAGCGCAATATCTCCCCTTTCAAGAATCGGAGTTCCCTGGACGATACGGCGTTGTCCCTGTTGGTAGTTCTTATCCACTCCCAAGCTGTCGAGTATGGGTTGGTCCAAACCTTGCAAGGTACGGTTTCCGGTATCTTCCATTTCGAAAACAACGATTTCATTCTCCCCTTCTTTCAGCCAGGGCGCAGGCACGTATAAAGTCTGCTGCGGACCGATGTTCCAAAAACGTCCGAGTGATTTTCCATTTACCCAAACAGCGCCTTTTCCCCATTGGCTCATATCGACAAAAGAATCACCTTTCTTTTGAAGGTTGAATACTCCCTTATGGAAAGCCGGAACTCCATGTACCGGTTCGCCGAAATTCAGTTCGGACACCTTTTCTTTATAGAGAGGTAGCGGAGTGATAGACCATCCCGTCAGTTTCTCATCGCCCCATAGCACTTGGTTAGTAATCCCTTTGCGATTGAACTGTATATCAGGGCCATAGTTGACGCGGCCTGTGTTTTCTACCAATATCTCCAAGATGGCAGGCGCCTGGGAGATATCCAATAGTACGTTATTCTGATTGTAACGACGGTCCAGGCTAGCCACCTGTTTACCATTCACAAGAATCACAGCATAGTCGCGCAAGTCCTGTATGATTAGCTTTTGCTTTCCTGCCTTGTTGATAGTAGTCTGATAATGTATATATCCGAAATCGACGCCCAGGTCTTCCATTGAAAGCACATTTTCTGATTGGGTGGTCTGGTGGAAAGCAGATTTCAGGGGAGCACTTTCTTTCAGTTCAATCGTGGCAAATGTCGTTGTAGGATTATCGGCAGGCACTTCCGGCAATACAGTTCCTTCAGGCAGATGTTTCTGAATAATTTCCCTGAAAGCATGATATTTGGGATAGCTGTTTCCCCATTCACCCAAAGGCGCATCATAGTCGTAGCTCGTGGGTTGCGGGCGGTATCCACCGGCTGTATTGGCTCCATTCATATACCAAAAGTTGGTTCCGCCATGAAACATATACATGCTGATGGATACGCCGCGCCCCAACATCCAGTCCAGTTGTTCCGCCGGACGCTTATAATCGACCGTCGAATGATGCTGTCCCCACACATCAAACCAAGCCGGATAGAATTCTGCCACGAAATACGGGCCACCCGGATGATATTTGTCTATGATCTTAAAAATATCTTCGCTGAATACACCGTTCAATGTCGGCAATGCTCCGTCGATATGTCCGGCCTCAACCTGTCCGCCACCATCGCAAGTAAACAGCGGGACATTGAACCCTGCATCTTTTATCATATCCCGAAGAGCAGCCAGGTATTCTTTATCCGCCGCATAAGAGCCGTACTCGTTTTCTACCTGCACCATCAATATGTTACCGCCATTGTTGATAGTCAGCGGAGCCAGTTGTTTGCCAAGCGCCTTGATGTACCGTTCGCAATATTCGAGGAAGCGGGCATCCTTGCTACGATAAACCATATCCTTTTCCTTCAGGAGCCAGGAAGGATAACCGCCGAAGTCCCACTCCGCACAGGCATAAGGCCCCGGACGAAGTATCACATACAAATCTTCTTCCTGCGCAAGACGGACAAATTCGGCTACATCCGCCTGTCCGCTAAAATCGAACTCACCGGGTTGGCTCTCATGGAAATTCCAAAAGACATAAACCGATATGGTGTTCAGTCCCATCGCACGGGCTCTTTTCAGGCGGTCTCGCCAATATTCGTGAGGGATACGGGCATAGTGCATTTCGCCACAGATTAATTGTACGTCTTTCCCGTCGATGTTGAAAGTTCCACCGTCCAACTTGATACGTTCTTTGGGAGAGCACGCCAGGAATAGGAGTGGTATTAGCATACCGAGTAATGCCTGACAAAGTTTTCGTTTATTCATGGATATTCAATTGTTATATTCTTATTTTATCTTTTCATACCTATTGCACAAGTGCATGACGGAATTTATTTATTTTGTTCCATCCGCCACGCGTAAAGTCGGGAACGGCAACCGAAGCCGAACCATTTTCGATGGAGAGACGGGTCAACTCCGCCATGCAGCACCATTCTGCCAAATCATATACATCCATGTCCAGCGGCAAGCCGTTGCGCAGGCAATACACCAACCGATAGTCCATGATGTAATCCATACCGCCATGGCCGCCCACTTTCCTGGCAGTCTCTTCCAGTTCCCGGTGAATGGGGTGTTTGTATTTGTTCATCATTGCCTGCTTCGCTTCTTCGGGCATGGAGCCGTGTGCGTTCAGATTCTCATGGTTGGGGACGATATTGGTGTCTACTTGTTCGGGACGCAGACAATATTCTTCGACCGGATATTTGCTGGCATATCCGTCTGTGCCGACTAATTGGTACATACGGCTATAGGGACGTGGTGTCATGACATTGTGCTGGATAAGCATCGTCTTACCATTTTCGGTGCGGATGACAGTAGTCGTCTGATCGCCATTCTGGAAATCTTTCACTTCCTCGCCCGTTGTTTTTCTGATATATGCAGGCCCATTGACTGCTTTTGTGTCCATAGCCACCAGTGTCTTCATCCTGTCTCCCCGGTGAATATTGAGCAACTGGCAAGCCGGGCCGATGCCATGTGTCGCATATACGTCTCCCCGATTATTACGATTGTAATCCATGCGCCAGTTGTTCCAATAGGAAGTCCAGTATTCTTCAAGGTTATGGATATAGGCTCCTTCTACGTGCAGAATCTCACCGAACACTCCCTGTTGCGCCATGTTCAGCGTAGTCAGTTCGAAGAAGTCGTACACACAGTTTTCCAGTTGCATACAGTGCTTGCGGGTTCTTTCGGACGTATTGATAAGACTCCAAATCTCATCCAGCGTCATGGCAGCCGGCACTTCAATAGCCACGTGCTTGCCGTGTTCCATGGCATATACTCCCATTTCGGCATGATGCTTCCAGTCCGTAGCTACATATACAAGGTCTATATCGTCTCTTTCGCACAACTGCTTCCATGAGTTTTCATCTCCATAATAAGCCGTAGCTTCGGGCAAACCGGCTTCTTTGAGAATATCCTGCGCCTTTTCCACACATTCCTGGCGAATGTCGCACAAAGCCTTGATTTGTGTGCCCGGAATATGAGTGAAACGGGCAACTGCTCCCGGGCCACGCATCCCCAGTCCGATAAATCCGACACGCACGGTGTCTATCTTGGGAGCTGTCAACTGAATGACATCTTCCTGCCCCGAAGGGCGCTCCATAGTAGCCACGACAAGGGGCTGTATGGTTCCTTTCTTCTGCTCGCAGCCGGAAAAACCGACAAGCAGAAGAAGGGAAATCACAATATTGAAATATATCCTGTTCATAACGTTCTTTCTTCTTACATAAAACAATATTACCGGGTAATCTTATTTACAATTTCCGTCAAAGACATACGTGGCGCATCGTCTGCCATATGCAGGTTCTTTTCCACCCATTCGCGCTCCCAATGGAAATAATCGGGCGCTTGCGCTGTCTCTCCGCGAAGCAAGGCGCGCTGATAGTCAAAGTAAACCATCCAACGGTCTTTGTAGTAGGTATTCATCATGCCTGCCCATTCTTTATAGGCATAATCATGCAGATTATCTTCCGTCGGTATGTGCTCGCCCCAATAAGTGATAAGCATCATCAGGTTGTGGAAATTGTTCTTTTTCTCTGCGGCGGTATTGCCAGCATCTTTCGCTTGCTGCTGCCAGGTGCTCAGGCGGAAGAACGGATCTTGCGCCAGCAGTTCGTTTTCGGTATCTATCATTTCGAGGAACCGGGATACTTGCTTTTCATACTTTTGCGTATCTTTCTCCTGGTAAGCAGTCATTATAGCTTTGAATACCGAATCGGCATCATTCGCTACCACTTGCCGCAGGAAGTGTATCAAGTCGATGCGATAGGTACGGACATCACTGAATTGAGGCATTGCCTTGGCAAACTGGAGCGCTGCTTTTCGATAAAGCTCCGTGTCGTATTTCTTAACCAGCCGTCCCCAGGAAGAAACGGATTTGAGTTCCAACGCCGGACGCGCGCATAAGATGTTTTCGGGCGGGCCTTCCTGATAACCGACTTCACTGCTATAAATGGATTTCAACATCATTTTCCAGGCAGTCCGTATATCATCGGTGATACTTCCATAGCGGGCTGTAATATAAGATTCTATCCATTGGTCTACATCTACGTGGTCTTTGTGCCACACTAGTTCGAGCAACAGTTCATAGGTGATCGGGTTATTATTAATGCCTTCGGGCAAAATGCCTACTCCCTTCATATACGACGCGTATTCTCCATTCGAGGCACGGTGAATCTCATCGGCAAAACGTTGCAACTTTCCGTTAATGCCCGGCCGTTCGCCAAAGTTAGTGACGGTAGCCCAAATGAAAGGAGTTCCCTCGTAGCCTTTGCGAGTCTCCCAGTTGTTGGTGTTTTCGCCGAATAATTCCTGTACCAGTACGTAGCGTTTATCCAGTTTTTCAAGCAGTCCCGGCTTCGGGTTGTCCTGCCAGCCTTGCAACACCCAGATAGATTCCGGGAAGTATTTCTGCATTGTTTTCTGTATAGCCCGGCCTGCGTCGCCCAACTCTACACCGTCCGTTGCTCCGCCTTCATGAAAAGGGTCGCCGGAGAAGAAACGGATATCCGAACCATACAAACGGCGGGTTTCTTCATAAAATATTCCGGCTACACGGTCGAATTCGGGATCCATCGGGTCGAGAATATCCGGTCTTGTGAAAGCTCCCCAAGTGCCTTGGGGAATGATATGCGCCTTACTTTTGTTTTTCAGGTTGCTCGGCACCATTCCGTAGAATCCGGGCATCAACGGTTCGATGCCCAGTGACTTCATGCGTTTCAGCATTTTCTGTACGAGTTTCTTCCGGCTGTCTATCTGCGATTGGGGCATAGGTCCGCCCCATCCTTCGATATTTCCCATCAGCCACCAGGCATTATAGGCAGGGCCGGTGATAAAGTCGGCAATCTCCTTTTCAGAGTAGTTCATCCGGCGGAGCGTGTTCTGCCAGACTGCTTCCGAGCCGTTGGCTACCAGCATCAGGTTAACGCCGTTGAGCGCCATCCAGTCAAGCTCCCATTGCCAGTCGTCCCAGTCGTAGAAACTCATGGTATAATTAAAGGTACAGTAATTCAGCGCATAGCGATATATAGATAAGGTTTTGACTGTTACGGGTTGGTCAATGACCGGAAGCTCTTTTACGGGGGCGAGCTGGTCACCAAGATGCGACATACTGCGATGGCAGTAATACTTCAAGTACCAGTTGACACCGACTGCCGCCGCATTTGCGTCGGTAGCCTGAACCAGTAGCTTTTTATTTACTGTTTGCAGCGTGAAGCAATCGCCGTCCGAAGAAGGCATTGCTTTGAACTGAATATGTTTACCCAGCCACGGAGCACGACGGGATACGAGTTCCCGTACGCCGTCGAACGGAGCGGCATAGGTATGGGCTGCTGTACACAGCAACACAAAAAGAATAGTCAGAGAGCGTTTCAATATTTTCATGGTTTGTATATTTGAACGGGTGAAAAGGGCAGATACTTTATTGATCGGCGCCTATATTAATAGAATGAATCTCGCAACGCTTGTCACCGTCGATGTCGAACATTCCGGTGACATAGCCTTGATATACAAGGCCGGTGGCGATGGCCGGCGAGGCGGATTTCAAGTGTAAGTCCGGTTGTTGCGTACGGGTGCTTTTCAGTAGCGGGTCTACATTGAATACCGATGTTTGGTCGCCGCTTGCGGTCTGCCAGGCGGAAAAGTCGGTATATTCTTTGCCGTCCCACATCCATTTATGGTTCTTCCTGTTCGGTGAGAAATAGATATTGCCGCCGATAAAGTTATTCTTTCCCGAGGTGGTGTATTTGCGGATAAAGATGTCTCTGTCCGACAGGGCGTAAATGATATTGTTGGCTATCACATTCTCCTCGCACAATTCGGACAGGCGGATTTCACCTTCACTGCTGTTGTCGCGGTCGTTCACTTTGAGATAGTTGTTCGTGCCGTCCAGTTGTCCGCCTTTCAGGTTGTTGTTGAACAGGGTGTTGTTCACCACATAGCAGCTTTTGGTGCTCAGGCCGTCGAAACCGAGATAAGCTCCCATATAGATGCCGGTGCGGAAGTTGTTGTACACGAAATTGTTGCGTACGATGCAGTCCTTGGTTTGCAGTTTGTAGCTTTCGCTGCACAGCCCGATTCCCCGGTCACATTCAAAGACTTCATTCTGTTCTACAATCGTATTGCCGTTGCCGCACAGGTAGATGCCAATCGCTCCGCCATTGGATACGGACTGGCTCCAATAGTCCTGTGACTTTTCGTGCGTGCAGCGATATACTTTATTGCGCCGCACTATTCCGTTGCGCGCATAGTTGACCGAAATATCGCCATGAGGGTTCAGATTATCTCCGCCCGCGATAATGATACCGATGTTTTCCACATCATGCACTTCATTATCCTGAATCGTGAAATCGACCACGTTGCCTGCCAGTGTGAAGGCTTCGCTAGTGCCGCTATGAATCTCGAATATCTCGCATTTTTCTATCAGCAGATTACGAATCGGGGTGTTGTCGTTATTGCCTAGCACCAGGATGGCATGCGCGCTGCGCCAGTCACCTTTGGCATCGACCAGCGGACAATCATTCTTTATGTCGTACACTTTGCATCCGCGGAAGGTGATATTGGCGGAAGTACCGCTTATATAGATACCTTCCGGGTCGGTGTTGTTCTCCGAATCATGGGCATGGCAGATATGCAGGTTTTCAAATTGCATATAGTCGATGCTGTTAAGCTGTACCAGTGCATTCCCCCACCCTTTGATATACAGGTCGGAACCGTCTATCTTGGCTGTCTCGCCGGGATAACTTTTCAATGTTATCATCTTGCCGGGCTTTCCCGAACGTGTGGGGACGACAAATTCGCCGTATGAGCCTTCACGCAGGAAAACGGTATCGCCGGGGTTGACACGTTGCAGTGCATTGGCTATCGTCTTGAGTGGTTTTCTTTTACTTCCATCATTCGCGTCGTTACCGGTCGGGGCTACATACCAATGGGCAGGGGTAGCTCCGCACGCCAACAAGCTAAATAGAAGAAAGCTGATGAGCGAGCAAAAACTTTTTCTCATTTCTATTTTGCTTTTAATTGAAAATCATTGAGTTTAATTGAAAAATCTTTGAGTTTATCTATTTCATTGCGTGGTTACTGATCGGCACCTATGCTAATCGTCGTCCCGCTATAACGCACGTCACCGTCAATATCATAGTTGCCAACGAAATAGGCAGCAATGAAATGCCCTTTCCCCTTTGCGGGCGAACCCGGCTGCAAGTGCAGGTTGGGATTGGGGAGACTGGGGCTTTGCAACAAGGGGGCGACATTATAGACTGAGTTTTCATCGCCGCTGGCTTTCTGCCATGCTGTGAAACTCGTGTATTCTACACCGTCCCAGAACCATTTGTGATTGGTGGTAGTCGGAGAATAATAGAGGTTGTACCCTATTTTATTCTTGCTGCCGGACTTGGTGTACTTACGGACGAAAATATCCCTGTCGGTCACTGCGTAAATGAGGTTGTTCATAATTGTATTGTTGGTACAATTTTCTGCCAGGCGGATTTCACCCTCACTGTCCTTTTCGTCATTGATGTTCGCTGAATTATTGTGTCCGTTCAGTGCGCCGCCAACCAGGTTATTGTGGTAGAGGGTGTTGTTTACTACATAGCATCCGGACGTACCGCCTATGGTATAGCCGATATAATCACCCAGATAAATACCTGTACGATAGTTGTTGTAAACAAAGTTATTGCGCACGATACAGTCTTTGGTTGCCAGTACATCGCTCTCGCTTATCAGGCCGATGGCACGGTCGCACTCCCATACGATGTTCTGCTCGATGACGGTGCTTGCACCGCCGCAGACATATATTCCGATGGCTCCATAGGCAGCAGGATTATTATAGACGCCTTCCCAAAAGTCTTTTGAAACCTGGTGGGAACATCTGTACACCTTGTTGCGTCTCACTACTCCGTTGCGGGCATAATTCACGGATATATCGCCGCCTGCGTTCAGGTTATCTCCACCCGCCACGATGATGCCGATATTCTCCACATCATGCACTTCGCAATCCTGTATGGTGAAGCCATCCACATTTCCGGCGATGGTCAGCGTCTCACTCGTTCCGGTGTGTATATCGTAGATTTCACATTTTTCGATGGTCAGGTTACGTATCGGAGTTCCGTTATCGTCGCCTATCACCAGGAATGCGTGTGCGCTACGCCAGTCACCGTTGTTGTGTCCTGCAAGACAGGTGCTTTTGATATTATAGATTTTGCAGTTACGGAAAGTGATGTCTCTTGACACTCCGTTGATATATACACCTTCGGGGTCGGTGTTGACATCCGAATTTGTTGCGTTGCAGATATGCAGGTTTTCAAAGGTCATGTATTGGATGCTTTTCAGTTGCACCAGGGCGCTGAACCATCCTTTGATAGTCAGTCCGGTTCCGTCAATCTTGGCCGTTTCGCCCGGATAGCTTTTTACTGTTACCAGTTTGCCTTTTTTCCCCGAACGTGTCGGAGTGACAAACTCGTGGTACGCGCCTTCCCGAAGGAAAATCGTATCGCCGGGATTGACACGCAGCAATGCTTTTGAGACACTTTTCAGAGGACTTTCAACAGTACCGCTGTTTGCGTCATTGCCTGTGGTAGCCACATACCAACTCACCGGTTCACTGCCGGAAGGATCGTCGGGATTATTCGGATCGTCCCCGCCATTGCCCCCTTGTTCGTTTCCCGGTTCGCCCGTGAGCTCCTTATCGTCACTTCCACATGCACTAAGACCAATGAACAAGGCCAAAGCCATTAGAATCATTTTCTTTCTCATCTGTATTTCTTTTTAAATACCCTATTAAAAACTGAAAAATGGAAGAGGCGGCTCAATTATGCAGAAGCATTCCTCACCGCCTCCATCCCCCTTAATTACTCGTAAACTATTTTTCTTATTACATTATTCTTCTTGTCATAGACATAAATCACGCCGTTCTTATCGACAGCTAGATCCTGCGGGCCTGCGAAAACGGCTGACGAGCCATTGGCGTCTACATATCCTTCCTGAGTACCTCCCGCGACTAAGCGTACGGTTCTGTTTGTCATATCGAGCAAACGAATACTTTGGTCGAGATTCTCACCGCCATTCCATGAACCATTACCGGCCACGTAAATATCTCCATTCGAATCAATGGCCAAATCACATGGATATGTAAAGAGGGCGTCTTCAAAGGATCCGTTCAAATATCCTGCCGTGCCCTTGCCTGTCAGAGTCTCCGCTTCCCAAGTACCCGCCTTGAATTTGACTATGCCATTCAATATCTGATCGGCTCCGTACAAATTGCCTTCCTTGTCCAAAGCAAGTCCTCTGAAATTACCGGTAGAAATTTGGATAGAACCGTCTTTGGTCCATTTATATATACCGCTATTGGATGAGACAAAAATATCTCCGTTGTTCTTATCCACAGTCAGCATCCACGGTTCAAAGCTAGTCTCACCAAGTGTGGTAACTACGCCGTCAGGAGTTATCTTCCTGATTTTCCATCCGAACACATCGGTCATGATGATATTGCCTTCCGCATCACAATCCATGCCATAAAGTCCGTTGAAGCGGGCTTGTGCTCCTGTTCCGTCTATGTCACCTCTGTTTCCGGCGAGTCCGGCCAAAGTGGTAACAGTTCCGTCGGGAGTAATCTTGCGGACACAGTAGTTGACACAGTCGCCTACATACACGTTGCCGTCGTTATCGACACAAATGGAACCTTTCCGCCAGTCTTCGGCAGGATCTCCCTTGGCACCGTCAAAGAAAAACAGTGCTTCGCTTCCAATGCCATCCTGGTATCCCGGTTCGCCATTGTTGCTACCGGCAAAGGTGGTAACTACCGCTGAGAACGAATAGGTGAATGCTTCAATGGTGCGGACGGGCTCGCGGTTGGCAACAGTAACTGTCAGCACGCCGTCGCCCAACTTGGGCGGAACAATAGCCATGATATTGTTCATGTTGCAACTCAGCACTTTTAAGGGGATGTTTCCTAAAGTCACCGAGATATCTTCCGGATTCTCCGAGAAGTTCTTTCCGGTAATAAGGATTTCCGTTCCGGCGCTACCGCTGGTCGGATAGAAACGGTTCACTACCACCGGACTGCCGGCATCGTGCCCGTCGTCGTCCTTACAACTGCTAAGCAGACTTGTACTGCATACCAGCAAAGCCAAAGTAATATATTGAATAATGTTCAGTTTCATAAGACTTATCATTTTTCTACGGTTGTTATTTTCTTTACACAATTATTCCGGCGGTCTAACACATACACCGTGCCGTCCTTGCCGACGCATACAGAAGAGGGAGCACCAAAGGCAGCAGGCAGGCTCTCGATGGTGGAATTGATTCCTGCATAGGAGAGTACTTCGAAGTTACCGTCCGTATTGCCGGATGTTCCCGAACCGGCGAAGGTGGAAACCATTCCTGTTTTCTGGTCTATGTAACGAATACTCTGGTCGGCACTGACTGTCGAAGCATCTGACGTGCCATTGCCTGCCACCAAGATGTTTCCGTCCGGCGTAACAGCGATTCCCCACGGGCTGGTAAATGTAGCTTCATTGTACGCGCCGTCGGAGTATCCGCTCCGCCCGCTGCCGGCTATCACAATCGGGTCATCCCAACGATCCTTGACATATTTAATAATTTGATGGGTTCCGATATTCGTTACATAAAGGTCTCCCGTCATTTTATCTACATCCATTCCGCCCGGGCTGCCATTGCCGGTGACAATCACAGTACCATGATTACTCGGATAACCACCGTAATCATTCAAATCCTTCAGAAGAATATTACCATTTGAAGTCATACTGTAAAGGCGGTTACTTGCCTCGTCAATCGCCAGACTGACAGCTACCTGCCATCCCATGTAAAGAGCTTTGCCATCCGGTTCAAAACATATGGTTGCCGAAGTCCAGTCATCGCTGACATACATATTTCCTTTACTGTCAACCTTTACATCAGTGGGACGCATTACTGCGTTATATGAACCAGCGCCGCCATTTTCCAATCGCCAGTTAAGTCCCCAGTCTACATCATTTTCCGTTCCTGTACCAGCCACTTCGCTGACGGTTCCGTCGGGCGTGATTTTACGAATACGCAAATTGCCTATATCCGTCAGATATACGTTGCCATCGTCATCTACTGCGATACCACCCCGGCGGTATTCCCAATCCGCACATATAATATTAAATTCGGAACTTCCCGGCAGCGTGGTAACCGTACGCTCGAACAAGAGGTCTTTATATTCAAACTCGCCCGTAGAAAGCGTTCTTCCGTTGAAGCTGATGATAATAGGATAAGAACCGAAATCCGCTTCAGGAATAGTCACCTGGAAATAACCTTCTTCTGCCGTACATTCTGCTGTAATGCCATTATACGTTGCAGTCGGGTTCTTGATTTCCGCCGGCAAGTTCTCCACATAGATGCGTACTTTCGTCCCTACTTTTCCGTAAGCAGGAGAAAAGCCTGTGATGGCTGTTTTTTGGAAAGCAAAGTTTACTTCCGATTGGGTGGTCTTTCCTTTTGTCTTGATGACAATAGGAGCTGTCCCTATCGCTTCATTATCAGGAACTTCGACCAATAACTGTTCTTCATTGGAGCGCAGGATGGAGAGTTCCACTTCATTGATGGTCACGCTGATAGAAGCTGCATCCAGGGGAAACTGCTCTCCGTTTATCAGTAATTGCGTGCCGCCTTTTCCTGTATTCGGAGCAAAATCATAAATAGAAAGCTCTCCGGTACGGAGCGACAACGACTTTTCATCATCGTCCGTACAACCTCCGGTGAAAATGGCTGCTGTCAGGATAACAGCCATAGATATATAGTATGAAAATGTTTTCATTTTGCTATCTTATTAGTTTTATATTATCGGGTAAAATTTACCATCCCGGATTCTGTACCAGGCCACGTCCGCGGTCAATCTCTGTCTGATAGATAGGATACAGGTACATCTTATTATCCCAAAATCTGGTCTGCAAGATTTTACGTTCATAGAAACCTTCAAAAGCAAAGCCTTGTCCCTGGTCGTCGGCAAGCACATTCATGCGATAGATCTTGCGGTTTTCTTCTTTTTCGTAAAGCAGGCGGCGGGCAAGAGTCCAAAAACGGTCGCCTTCGAAAGCCAGTTCGATTTGACGTTCACGAAGAATCCATTCACGCATTTTGTCCTTGTCTCCCAAATCCTGCGGGTAGGTAGCCATAATCTTCGGAATACCTGCACGGTCACGGATTTCATTAAAGTAGCTGATAATCTTGGAATCTTCAGGGTTGTATTCATTCATCGCTTCCATATAGTTCAAGAGTATCTCGGCGTAACGAATATGTATAAACGGACGATACACCCCCTGGTCGTTACGGATACTGGAAGAGGTACTTACTTTCTTCGCTACATTGTAGCCGGTAAAGTCGGTCATTTGCGTTCCTGCGCCCGATGCACCCGAATAGTAATATTCCGCTCTTCCGAATCCGTCCTTATTCTTGTCGGATGAGAAGTAGTTGCGGTCGTCTACGGTAATGGCAGAAAGTACGGGACGTCCATTGTAATGTACGGAAGCATAGAAACGGGGTTCACGGTTGACGTACATATTCGATTCTCCCTTGCGGTATCCACGATTTATTTCATTACGGACTTTTCCGTATTCTGCGGGGTCGTCTTCTTTCGCGAATCCTGCTTCGGTATAGTTTCCATCATCATTGATGTCCAGTCCGTCACGGGTCAAGAATGCGTCTACGATATTTTGTGTCGCATTCTGCATACTATATCCACCGTTTTTCGGGTT
Source organism: Bacteroides sp. GM023 (assembly GCF_014750685.1). Lineage (GTDB taxonomy): Bacteria > Bacteroidota > Bacteroidia > Bacteroidales > Bacteroidaceae > Bacteroides. The sequence continues at coordinate 149,956 of NZ_JAAXGE010000008.1, read as the reverse complement.
GCAACGTTTGTCATATCCCCACTGCCAGTCTCCTGATTTATGCGTAGCGAATATGACTTCGGCATGATTGCCGGACATAAACAAATCGCGGAAAGACAAATAAGGGTCAAAGGTTCTGTCACCGCTTTCCGTATTGCGGTAGAGGTGGTAAATTCCCAAATCAATCACATCTTCGGCAGCCTCAGCGGCAATCCGCCACTTTTCGTTATCTTTGGTCTGCGGTGCCAGCAGTTCGCCGTCCTTATTCTTGAAATCCTTTAGACGGGGATTTCCATTCCAAAGTTCGCTGGCTGCCAGTAAACGTACTTGTGAGATAACGGCCAAGGCGGCGCCTTTCGTAGGACGTCCCAAATATGCCGTGGAAGTCCATACTTCCGGGAGTTCGCCCAGCGTGGATTCCATTAGTCCACAAACATATTCTACACATTCTTCAAACGGACGACGCACGTATTTATTAAAGTCTTCGTCCTGTTCGACGGGCTTATCAAAAATCACAAACGGGCCGTACAGGCGCAAGATGTTCCAATAGAACCATCCGCGCAGGAAGCGTGATTCTGCCTTGTACTGTATCTTCAGGTCTGTGCTCAACACACCTTCGGGAACACGGTCTATATTCTCTTCAAAAATAAGTGCTTTCTGGATGCCCCGATAAGCGGCATTCCATTTATTATCTCCCAGTGTATTGGAAGGGCCCCAATTGCCTTCCACCATTTTGCGGACATTCGTATTGGAAAAGACGCAAGAACTTTCATCGGCAAAGCCAAATACGACCGGATCATCCGTAGATAGCCAGATATATCCGTAGATATTATATAAGTAAGATTCTGCATCTGTACGGGTTTCCCAGATCATATCCGATGTTTTCAGATTCTCAGGCTTCTGATCCAGATAGTCACAGGAAGTGACCATTCCCATCGCGCCAATAGATAATAATCCGGCAGCCAATATACGGTTAAATATTTTTTTCATTGTTTTCATTGCTTGATTAGATTAAAATGAAACTCTCATTCCCAAGGTCACCATGCGTGATAGCGGATATTTCGCACCGTTAGAGCCAAGTTCGGGATCCCACAGTTTGAATTTGGAGAAGGTCAACAGGTTTTGTCCGGACAGGTAGAAATAGAGGTATTCTATTCCCTTGTCCATCAGTTTCTTGTTCTCAAGAGTATATCCCAATGATGCTTGTTTCAGACGCAGGTAGTTACCGTTTTTCAGCCAGTGTGTACTGTTTACATAGTTATTGTCACTGGTACTGGCATTGGCGGTCATACGCGGATACCATGCATCTGCACGCGGATTGTCTTCCGTCCAGCGATCCAGTGCTTTGGTAATAACATTACTCGGATTCAGTCCCATGCCGGTGAAAGGTACGATACCTACTCCGCCTGCTCCCCAATCGCCATTACCTGTATCCATAGAGCCACCATTAGCCATAATGGATACATCGGATACACCCTGGAAGAACAGCGACAGGTCAAAGTTATGATAGTTGATGTTGAAACCCATACCGTAGGACCAGGAAGGGAACCAGGACTTGCCCAGATAACATTGGTCGTTGGCATCAATCACATTGTCGTTGTTGAGGTCTTTGTACTTGATGTCACCGGGAGCCAGTTCACGCAATTGCTTCGGACTGTTTGCTATCTCTTCCCAACTTTGGAAATAACCGTCAGCTATATAACCGTAGTATTCGCCATAACGGGTTCCTTCACTTTTCTGATAAGCATATTGCATATCCGGTTCGTCACGGAATACGATTTTGTTTTTACTGTAAGTCACGTTACCATACAAGCGCAGTCCCACTTTGTTAGCGATACGGGTCTGGTATTCGAGGTTGGCATCCAGTCCCTTATTATCCATCTCACCCATGTTAGCGTAGATGGCGGCATCAAATCCTGCCATGCTCGGCAAGGAAGAACGCTGAATCAGGATGTCTTTACGTCTTTCCCAATAATAATCCAGTGTCAGGTTCAGTTTGCCCCAAAGCATCATTTCCAAACCGATATTTGTTTTATACGATTTTTCCCAAGTCAGTTTGTCTGAACCTAGAAGAGTCTCCCTGATACCATATACGAGATTACCATTCGGACCGAAGCCGTAGCTGTTTCCACTTCCGAACTGGGTAAAATAGGCAAAACGGTCGCCTGTTCCGCCAATGTTATCATTACCTACGATACCATAGGAAGCACGCAGCTTTAATAAATCGACCGTTTGAACGAGGTTTTGGAAAAAGGGTTCGTGTGAGATCACCCATCCTACGGAAGCAGCAGGGAAAAAGCCGAAACGGTGACCGGGAGCAAAATTCTCCGAACCGGTATAGGAACCGTTTATCTCTGCCAAGTAGCGGTCTTTATAACCATATCCCAAACGGGCTGCAACGGCTTGATTACGGTAAGGGATAGATGCAATGGCACTTCCGGCGGTAGCAATCATACGGTTACGCATATTATAGAGTACCATTCCGTTGATGTTGTGTGAACCGAATGTGCGGTCATAGGCTATGTTTGCTTCGGTATAGATTACTCTTTCTCCGGTATCACTGTGCTCGTAATAGAGTTCGTCGGAACCTTCTTTGATCGGTTTCCCGAAGATAAGTTCTCCATTGCCGTCACGTTGGTTGGCATACCATAAGTCTACTCCTCCCGTACGTTTGTTATTAAATTCACTATAACTGTCGAATGAGAAACGTACATAGGCCGAAAGACCTTTGGTTATGAAATCTAATTTCTGATTGACTGTAAACACTGATTGCAAGGCAGGGCGGAAGGTATCGGTATAACCGGTGTTCTGCACTTCATTCATCGGATTGGAGCCTGCATTGGCGGGTGGACCGGCCCAACGTCCGTCCGGATAGCGGACAGGGAAAGCAACCGGTGAGGTGGAAAATGCTTCGTACCAAAGTTTACTGGAACTAATGCCCGGATAACGTGAATCGACCATGATGGCAGATAGGTTCATCTGCAATAAGGTGGTTTTCGTTATATTCACGTCTACATTGCTACGGAAGTCGTAACGTTTATAATTCAGATTCGGATTATAGCCGTTTTCATCCTTTACGTTGTATTGTCCGCCTTGATTATAGAAAGAGGCTGACAGGTAATAACGAACCAGGTCGCTACCGCCACTGATATTCAGATTGACATTGGATACGGAAGATGCTTTCTTATAGATCTGATTGATCCAGTCTACATTCGGGTATAAGTAGGGGTCCAATCCGCTTTCGGTCTTCAAGATCTGCTCGCGGGAATAAACTTCGTTCAATCCTGAGTTTCGACGGCTTTCATTATAAAGCATCATATAGTCCACGCCGCTCAACATCTCAGGTACTTTAGTGAAGTTTGTAAAGCCTGTCTCTGCCTTGATAGAGATTTTCGGCTTGCCTACTGTTCCGCGCTTTGTAGTAATAATCATTACGCCGTTAGCACCTTTCGCACCATATACGGCAGTAGCGGAAGCGTCTTTCAGTAGAGAGATGCTGACGATGTCTTCCGGGTCAATATTGTTATAGGCACCTCCGTAAGTGGAGTTTACGTCGTCACGCTGTACACCGTCTACAATAACCAGCGGGGAAGTGTTTCCCGTGAAAGTACCGATACCACGGATAGTAAAAGTCGAGTTATCGTATCCCGGCTCACCGCTGGATTGCACGGAGATGATACCCGCCACCTTACCTTGCAGGGCGTTGCTCAGATTTGCGACCGGAGTTTTCAGGCTTCCTATATTCACCGAAGCTACCGATCCTGTCATCGTCACTTTCTTTTGAGCACCATAGGCAACTACCACAACTTCTTCCAGGCTGGAAGTCGCTTCCTCCAAAGAGACATTAATAGTGGTCTGATTACCTACTTTTACCGTCCGGGCTTCGTATCCCATAAAGCGGTATTCCAGTGTTGTCTGACCATCGGGCACTGTTATCATATAAAATCCGTCGATGTCAGTAATCACTCCGGTAGTGGCGTTTAATAATTTCACACTTGCTCCCGGAATTGACTCACCGGTGGTGGTAGTGACATTACCTTTTACGGTGCGCGACTTCTTCGTACCGGCACCGGCAGCAGATTCCTCTTTCGCAGGAAAGAGTAAAATTTGCTTGCCCTGAATTTTCCAGGAAATTCCTTTGCCTTTAAAAGCCTGTTCCAGCACGACATCTATTGATTGTTTCTTTGCTGAAACGGTAATGCGCTGATTTGTATTTAGTTGATTATCTTTGTAAAGGAATGAATACCCGCTTTGGGTTTGAACGGCTTCCACAAACTGTTTCAGCGTAACGCTTTTCATGTTTAAAGTCAACAATTCTGACTGTTGCGACCATGACTGGGCAGGTACAAAGAAGAGTAGAAATAATATTTGCCAGGTACATAGTCTTAGCTTCCCCCAAAAGGATGAGGGCAAAATAAAACCTCTCACTCCCTTTGGGATTGAAATATTTTTCATAAATTTGCAATTTAAAATTAATAAAAGGTAGAGTTAATTTTAATCTGAAGAGGATTGGAAAACGGGAATTTTCCGATCCTTTTTTTTCTTTTTCAAGTGGTGTTCATCATTTTTCTTTTTAGGGTTAGCAATTTTTTTCAGTTTATCATACTATATCAGGCTGCCTATCTCTTTTATTTCGGAGTCACTAAGTAAGTGCCGTCCGGTTGTTTCTGAAAACGAATGGGAGTAATCAAATCAATCGTCTCAAAAATATTCTCCAAAGACTGGTCAATGTCAAAACGTCCTGAGAATATTTCCTCTTTCAATCCCTCGCCTTCAATACGAATCTCCGTGTGGTAACGCTTGCTCAACATAAACATCACATTGTCCATTTTTTGGGATTCGATATTCATATATTTATCTTTCCAGGTAGTGTAGAGCTGAAGATCGACGTGACGTACTTCAATACCGGACTGCTGGATGACGCGTCCCATCTCGCCCGGCCTTAAAATCACTCCGTCTTCTGTCTTGTTACGCTCATTCAGTTTCACGGAACCGGATTCCAGTACAACTTCCGCCGTACTTTCCGTTTTGGATACCCTGACGTCAAAGCGGGTGCCAAGTACCATTACTTCTACAATGTCCGTAACTACCTGAAAGGTTCTTCCATTATCTTTTTTCACATCAAAGAAAGCTTCTCCTTCCAAATATACTTCGCGGTTGCGTCCCGAAAGTTCATCGGGATATTTCAAGCTCGAACCGCCTCCCAACCAAACTTTGGAATCATCAGGAAGTGTAAACAACAAGGCTTCTTTTCCCTGGTTCATCACAATCAGCATATCCGGTTTTCCCCAAAGCTGATAACTTAAGACTCCACCCAGCACAAACAAAACGGCAATACTGGCGGCAACGGCACAACGGCGGATAATTAGTTTCAGTCGAGGTTTCCTGTCTGTCTTCATACCTGTTTCTATCTTACTCCAGGTACGATTCATTGCTTCTTCTGTCTGATGGGTATCCATGTTCACCTGCGAATCTTCCACCAACCGGGAAGCACGTTGCAAAGAGGAGTCCTCTTTCAACATCTGTTCCAGTGACTCTTCTTCCTCTTTACTCAAAGAATGATCTGTTCTTTTAGCAAGCAAGTCCCATATTTTACTGTCTTCTTTCATTGTTCTACAAAATATTATTAAGCGCTTCTATAGATAAAGACAGAAATAAAATTAAAAATACGTAGTTGAATTCAAATAAAAAGTTACTTTTGCAGATAAATATTGTTAATAGACGCTTCTACATTTCTATTATTTTATTGTAAACACCTTATAATCAAATTCTTGAATATGTCACACAGAGAAGATGACATTAGTTGTCTATTACGTCAAATCAGTGAAGGTAATGCTTCTTGCTTTGAAAAAATGTATAAGCGGTACTTCAAGAAGTGCTATTCCATTGCGTTATATTTCGTCCAATCCGCTTCGGTTGCAGAGGATGTGTTGTCTGAGGTATTTCTTACTTTGTGGGATAAACGTCAGAATCTAAAGGATGTGAAGGATTGGGATTCTTATTTATTTATCACAGTCAAGAACCATGCTCTCTCATTTTTGGAGAAACACCGTCAGGACAATCTAAGCTCCATCAACCAAATCGTAATAGAAATACCCGGAAATGATCTCACACCGGAAGAGAAACTGCTGAAAAAAGATATGGAGGAGAATATGCAGCAGGCCATCCAGCAACTACCCGAAAAAACAAGAATCGTTTATTGCATGGCAAAAGAGGAGCTTATGAGTTATAAACAAATCAGCGAAGCACTGGACATATCCGAAAGAACTGTCAATACACATATGACCAATGCTATTCGCAAATTAACAGCAAGCCTGCGAAAGTATTTTAAGTAAGTTAAATCCCCCGGGATAATATTTGTTCTATTTCAGCCAAATCATCCGGTGTGAAGTCCAGGTGTTCCAATGCTTTTAAATTATCTGCCAATTGATTCACGGAACTTGCCCCCACAATGACCGATGTCATTCTTTCGTCTTTCAATACCCATGCCAATGCCATTTCTGCCAAAGTTTGCCCACGACGACGGGCGATCTCATTTAACTGCCTGGCCGCTTCTATCTTCCCGGGCGTTACTTGCGAACGTTGAAGAAAACCGGAAGAACGCGCTGCCCGTGAGCCTTCAGGGATACCGTTCAGGTATTTATCCGTCAGCAAGCCTTGTGCCAAAGGGGAAAAAGCGATGAAACCGGAGCCGGATTCAGCAGCCAGAGGAAGGGTTTCGGCCTCAACTGCACGATCGAACATACTGTAACGGTATTGGCTGATGAGACAGGGTACACCTGCTTTTGCCATCATTTCGTAGGCTATGCGAGCTTGTTCGGGGGGATATTTGGATATGCCGATGTAGAGGGCTTTGCCTTGTTTCACGATATCAATCAATGTTTGGATGGTTTCTTCTACCGGGGTTACTCCGTCATAACGATGGCTATAAAAAATATCGAAGTATTCCAAACCTGTGCGGCGGAGACTTTGGTTGATACTTGCCATCAGATTCTTACGGGAGCTACCATCACCATAAGGACCTGCCCACATTTCATGTCCGGCTTTGGAAGAGATAATCATTTCATCCCGGTAGCCCTGGAAGTTCTCTTTCAGGATTCGTCCGAAGTTAGTTTCCGCACTTCCGGGAACAGGGCCGTAGTTGTTTGCCAAATCAAAGTGGGTGATGCCGTGGTCGAAAGCATACTTTATCATATCAGTTGCCACGGTAAAGTTGTCCACACTACCGAAGTTGTGCCACAAACCCAAAGAAATAAGAGGTAATTGCAAGCCACTTTTGCCGCAATATTTATAGGGCATATGTTCGTAGCGGTCGGCAGCAGGCTGATAAGTGAATGAATTATCCATACGATTAATGATTTCTTTTTTTCTTTTGCAAAGAAAGAAAAAATATACCAGATAGTATCCCTACTAATCAATAAAATGGCTCGTTTATCCTACATTTACCAATCCATTCATATAGAGGAGTTTTTTGTTTCATGCCTTGAAACAGTTTGTTCCTCGGTGTGAAACACTTTGTTTCCCGTAGTGAAACACTTCGTTTCTCGGTGTGAAACTTTTTGTTTCAAATGGGTCTGAAACTTTTTGTTCCAAGCAGCCGGAAACAAAAGTCCCCGGCAATGAAACAAATGATTAGCCTGTATGAAAGAAAGTCTAGAACTGGAAGTAAATAAACGGCTGAATCTCCGAACTTTTCATCTGGATAACTACATAAATCAAAACGACCATCATCAGCGCTTTCCCCACAAACGGCATACGAATAACACCCCGGCATACTGCATTTTCCCAACTATCAGGCGCAAAATGAAGCAGGAAGCCAAGCAACATCAATGCAAAGACTTTCCAATAACCTTCCAACAATTGCGGGAATAGCTGAGGACGGAAAGTGGTGAATATCTGCTTCAGCATATCCATCGAGTTCTGGAAATCGGCATTGCGGAAGAATATCCAACAGAAACATACGAAATGGAAAGTGATGATAACACCGAACACACGACGCCAGCCATGGCTTTGTTCACCTTTCTTACGCCCGGTGATTGTCATCCACATCTTATGCAATGCCAAAGCTACGCCGTGGAATGTTCCCCAAAGGACGAAATTCCAGGATGCTCCGTGCCATAGTCCGCCTAAGAACATGGTGATTATCAGATTCAAGTATTGGCGTATCTTTCCTTTCCGGTTTCCACCCAGGGAGATGTATAGATAATCTTTCAGCCAACTGGACAGAGAGATGTGCCAACGACGCCAGAATTCGGTGATGGAAGCGGATTTATAAGGGGAATTAAAGTTCAAGTTGAAATGGAATCCCAGCAAGAGGGCGATACCGATAGCCATGTCACTATATCCTGAAAAGTCGCAATAAATCTGCAAAGCATATCCATAAAGCCCCATCAGGTTTTCGACTCCCGAATAGAGGGTAGGATTATCGAAGATGCGTTCTACAAAGTTGATGCTGATGTAATCGGAGATAATGGCTTTCTTGAAAAGACCGGAGACTATCAGGAAAATACCTCGTCCGAACATTTCCTGTGAGACAAAGAGTGGTTTTCGTATTTGGGGAATAAAGTCGCGGGCACGGACGATAGGCCCTGCCACCAACTGCGGGAAGAAAGAGACGTAGAAAGCGTAGTCCAGCAGGTTGGTCAGCGGTTTTATATCTTTCCGGTAGACGTCGATGGTATAGCTCAATGACTGGAAAGTGAAGAAGGAGATGCCGACAGGCAGGAAAATATCGAGTGCCGTAAACTCCCCTCCCATCAGGGACGCAATGACTCCGCCCAGGAAATTGGTGTATTTGAAATAGGCAAGCAGTCCCAAGTTGATGCCCAAACTCAAAGCGACTAATCCTTTCCGCTTCCAATAACCCTCTGTACGATCCATTAGCTGTGCAAGGAAGAAGTCGGCAACGGTGACTATGGCAAGCAGAAAGAAATATGTGCCGCTGCTCTTATAATAAAAGTAATAGGAAAAGAGGGTGACAAACAGGATGCGGGCCGTGTATTTACGTTGCAACAACACGTACACCACCATAAATGCAGCAAACAGCCAAAGAAAGATACCACTGCTGAATATCATCGGCGCTTGCGGGTCGTAGGTAAATACCTCTTTTAGTCTACTGAAATCTATATCAATGGGAAACATAGTCGTTATATGCTTTAATAATAGCTTGGTATAATAAATTTCCTTGCAGGATGTATCCTTCGGGCAAGTAATGTACGTGATCGGGACGCATTAACCGGGCTTCTGTCCAGTTGGTGCAGGCACGGTGTTTGCCACCAACTACGTCATACATATCCCACACAAGCAGACGGTTATTTTTTGCATAGCGACGAATCGTTTCTGCGGCTGTCGCCGTGCGGGGATTGATGGCGTAGGTACGTTTCCGTCTTCTTTGACGAAAGCTTTCATAAGAGCCCGGAGGGGTGGTCAGAAGGATAGGTACATTGGGAAGACTGTCGCGCAGGAGCTTGACAAGTTCGTCCATCTGATTGTAATGTACATTGATATTATAACGCCGGTTATGACTTTCGTTCGTTCCGAAGGAAAGAATCAATAATTCGGGTTTCAAGGCTGCGATTTCGGCGATGCGTTCCGGATGGGTAAAGGTGAGACAGGTGGCTCCGTTCACTCCTTTGTCTATGTAAGAAACAGCACCAAAAGTCTCGGTCAGGCGGGTTCCGGTAGTCTGCGGATAGATATGGCCGCGAACATGACTGTCGCCGATATGAACGATGCGGACTGTGTCTTCGGACAATCCGGCACGTACTTGACGGAGATGTTCGAGGACGGGAGCCAGCAGGGCGATGCTGTCGATAACCTCATTCCGGCCGGTTTCGCGGAAGGCGGTCGGGAAGGATATTTGCGCGGAGATTGTATCGTTTGCCCAGGTCATTTCCCGTAAGGGCTTGATTTTCTTTAAAGTCTTGTTTAATGGCGGGCAGGCGGGTATGCGGTCTTGCGCTGTTATCCCGGAAAGAAAACAGGGAGCCACAGTCAGGATACCTGCCAACATCAGTATTAAGACAGACAGCAGGTTATTCTTTTTCATAAGCTCTCCTCCTGTCGTGTTGTTCTTTACCGTATATCATGGTTTCGTATAGCAGTCCTGCCAAGTGCTTGCCACCCCGGAAGTTGATATGTGTATAATCGTAGTTTGCCATAGACGGTTTGGCATGGACAAGTTTTGCCATACTGCCCTCGCCGCCCATTGCTTCGAACATATTCCAAAAAGCGATACCGCTTTCGGCGGCAATGTTCTGCTGATAGCGAATCAGGTTCTTGACACCGGGCATGGTACGGAGGTCGCCATTCTCGTTCTTGTAGTCACGGTCGCCGACACTCAACAGCAGGATACCTGCTTGCGGGAAGCATGTTTTCAAATGGTCGATGGCGGTCAGCAGTCCTTTTTGGTAGTTGTCGTAGTTGCGTCCGCGTTCGGTAGCGACGTTCAGTCCGTATTCAAGAATAATCAGGTCGTAGGGGCGCTGGCGGTTAAATTCCTTCAACATTTGTTGCGGGATGCCACGCAGGGAAAGACCGGAGCTGCCACGCAAGGAGAAGTTATCGAGGATGATTCCTTTCTTCCCGTCCATTGCCAAGCCATAAAAGAGGGTGGAGTCAGCACGGTCTACCGTCCAGCGGATAGAGCCGATACGTCCGTCTACCTGTACTTGCTGCAGGCTGCAGGAAGGTGCCAGTGCATAACTTCTGCTGTCTCCCTTGTTCACACGGGCTGTGAGATGGACGGAATCTCTATTATAGAAGAAGATAGAAGCGCGCTGACAGGTATCGAGCAATGAGGCGTATTTGTTCTGTCCGCGCAGTTCCACATACGCTCCGCTTCGGGGGACGAAATAATGACCGGAGATGCCTTGTTTCTTCTTGTCGAAATAGACACTGTCCGTCACTGCATGACTCGCCCATCCGCCGAACATATGCCGCACCGTAGGACGGTAACCGCTTGTCATGGAAGTGATGGTGACGAAGCCTACTCCACAACCGCCGAAACGTTTCTGAAGCATTTCGCGCAAGTCGGCGGTAAAGATGTCCGCTTCGATGAAGGAGTCGCCGAATACGGCAATACGGACTAATTTATCATCGGAAGATTCGGAGATTCCAGAAGTCCCGGAAGAGATGCGGTCGAGGGCTTCATAAAAAGGACTCATGCCGCGATGGGTGGAGTCGCTGTAATCTTCGATACAGGTCATACCCGCCCGACAGGTATCTACAAAAGCCGGTTTCACCACAGGCGGCAGAGGAATACTGTCCGAATCGGCCACGGCTGTATCTGTACTCGGATAGCGAATATCGCTCAAAAGGTCTACACGCCTCATCGTATGTCCGTCTATGGTAATGACCGGAAGCCAATGAAGCCCCAGCAAGGCTACAAATACAATCAGTACAAACCACAACGTATATTTCAAATAATTCTTTATAATCTCCATAATGTTCCAAAATCCCAAACGACCGCAAAGATAGACAAAAGCCATAAAAAGAAAGGAGAATCTACATTATTTATGAGATTCTCCTTTTTGTTTTATTTATCTACCGAACCGAATATCAAATGGTCCGTTCAATGTTCCACACAAATGCACGCAAGCCTAATTGCTCGGTCTGCAGGTCCATCTTATGCAGGGTATCCAGCAGCGGGTCGACTTTACTGTCGTCTACAACGGTCAGGATGGACGAACACATACTTGGCCAGGCATGACTTCCGAAATGGGGGTCGCCTGTCTTCGAGCCACGTCCCTGTACTCTCTCGAGATATGTGAAACCACGGCAACCCAAACGGTCGAGCAACGCAATGATTCGTTCGTAATAAGCCTGGTCGAATGTTATCAATACTGATTTCATATTTCTTATTTGTTATTTCTTAATACTATCCTAGTTATTTTCCTGGAAATAAAGGTCCAGTTCACGTTGGCGACGAAGTTTACGACGCTGGTTCTTGATACCTGTTCCTGCAAATACACAATATAAGGTAGGAATCAGAATCAAAGTCAGAACGGTTGATACTGTCAGACCGCCGATTACGGCAATCGCCATCGGGCTCCACATCTCGGAACCTTGTCCGCCGGCTATTGCCATCGGAATCATACCGAGAACGGTGGTAGCGGTAGTCATCAATACCGGACGGAGACGGCTCTTACCGGCTGTCACTACGGCGTGTAACACCGACTGACCGCGCTCCCGACAGAGGATGATGTAGTCGATGAGCACAATACCATTCTTCACCACAATACCAATCAACATGATAGCTCCCAACAAACTCATGACACTCAATGTGCTGTCCGTGAAGAACAATGCCATCAAGACACCGCTAAACGCAAACGGCAGTGAGAACATGATGATGAACGGATAAGTCAGGGACTCGAACTGCGCAGCCATCACGATGAATACGAGAACTACAATCAAAATGGCAAGTGTACCCAAGTCGCGGAACGAATCCTGCTGGTCTTCATACGAACCGGAAATCTGAATCGTTACATCGCCCGGCAAATGCATCTTGTCGATAACCTTGTTACCGGCGGCAACAACATCACCCAACGGAGCACCGGAAATTACGGCGGACACCGTCACAATACGTTCGCGGTCTTTACGCTCGATGGTAGGCGGAGCAAAACGTTCTACTACCTTTCCGACGTCTTTCACACGGACGGACTCACCTTTGCTATTGTAAATAAGAATATTCTCTATGCTTTCAAGGCTTGTACGATGTTCGGGCGCATAACGCACTTTGATATCATACTCGTCTCCATCTTCACGATATTTGGAAGCAACGGCACCATTGATACGGTTACGGAGATAGTTACCGGCAGTTGCCAGGTTCAGTCCGTGCATTGCCAGTTTCTCACGGTCGAAGTCTACCTGATATTCCGGCTGGTAGTCGCTACGGCTGATATTTACTTCGGTTACACCTTTCACATTCAGCAACTCGCGTTTCAAACGGGCTGACACGCTATCGGTCACCGCCATATCGTATCCGTACACTTCGAAGTCGGCACTAGCCTGGGCAGACATACCTGTGTTACTACCACCAAGGATTACTTGTGCCTTACTGAATTCGGGATAAGCTTTCAGGTCAGTACGCATCTCGTCGCAGACTTTTTCCAGCGTGATGTTACGGTCGCCCGGGTCCACCAAACTGATGTTGAACGAGATAATATGCGAACCGTTGTCCTGCATGGAAGCCCATGTATTATCCGAGTCGGCTTGTCCCACTGTATAGTTACATACTTTCATGATGTCCTTATACTTGGTCATCCACTGGTTGGTCAACTTCTGCGAAAGTTCCTGTGCTATCTCTTTTCTCGTACCGATAGGCAACTCCAGTTGCACTGCGATACGGGCGTTATCCTGTGCCGGGAAGAACTCCGTACCGATACCTTTCGCACACAGTAAGCTGACAACGAAGAAAATGATACATCCCACAACGATTATCGAACGGTGACGCACTGCCCAGTTCAGCATCTTCGCATACCAGGTGTCCAGTCCGTCCAATGTTTTTTCAATCGGGGTAAAGAGTAGTTTAAATGCTTTCGACTGTTTCTTCTGCAAACGTAGCAACTGCGAACAGAGCATCGGTGTCAGTGACAAAGCCGCTACGGTGGAGATGAACATGATGGCACACATCATCCAACCCAACTGTTTGAAAAGTACACCGGACATACCGCTTACCATCGTCAACGGGAAGAATACGGCAATCATGGTCAGCGTAGAAGCGACAACGGAAATTGCTACCTCATTCGTTCCATGCACGGCCGCCTGTTTCGGGTCGGAACCGCGTTCAATATGCGTCGTAACGTTCTCAAGTACTACAATCGCGTCATCCACCACCATACCGATAGCGATAGAAAGGGATGAAAGCGAGATAATATTAATCGTATTTCCACTTACCGCCAGGTAAATGAACGAAGCAATCAACGAAAGCGGAATGGTGATACAGATAATCAACGTCGCACGCCAGCGTCCCAGGAAGAGGAACACGACCAATACTACGAATAGCAAGGCATAGGCTACGGTTTCCGTCAAACTGTCGATGGTGTTCAAAATGTTATCGGACGTATCGACGATAACACCAATCTTCACATCACTCGGCAGGTTCTTCTGAAGTCTCGGCAGTGCGTCGGCTACTTTCTTAGAGATTTCTACCGAATTGGCTCCCGACTGTTTCTGAACGATAATCATAGCACCTTGCACACCATTGTTGTAGGTTTCCTGTGCACGTTCTTCTACCGTATCCACAATTCGGGCTACGTCACGCAAAAAGACATTCGCCCCATTGTGCGTACCCACCACGACATCTGCCAACTGGCCGGAATCATCAAATTCTCCTTCGACACGCAATGAGTATGTTTCACTACCGATATCGAAGTTACCACCCGGAATGTTCTTGTTCTCGGCTCCGATGATGGAGCTGATTGTTTCGATGGTCAGGTTATAGGCTTCCAATTTATTGGGGTCGCAATATACCTGAATCTCACGTTGCGGAGCACCACTGATGGACACTGTTCCGACTCCCGGAATACGTGCCAGCGGGTTAACCACACGGTCGTCCAATATCTTGTAAAGCGCGGACTGGCTCTCATTCGCCTGTACGGAAAGCAACACGATAGGAATCATGTCCGTACTGAACTTAAAGATAATCGGGTTCTCGACATCATCGGGAAGCTGTGAGCTTACCATGTCGAGCTTATCGCGCACATCATTTGTGAGGACGTCAATATCATTACCAAACTCGAACTCCAATGTAATCAATGACATATTTTCGGAAGAACGAGAGGTTATATGTTTCAGGTTGCTCACCGCGTTCAGTGTATTTTCGAGCGGGCGAGTCACATTATTTTCTATATCCGAAGCACTTGCGCCGGGATAAGCGGTCATTACCATGATCGTGTTTGTATCAATGTCCGGATACAAGTCGATGGGCAATTTGGACAAGGAGAAAAGACCAAAGATCACCACTGCCAGGAAGCAGAGCGAGGTCATAATCGGTTTCTTAACCGCACCTTCGTATAAACTCATTTCTTTAGGGATTAATTTGTTAGTGAACAGTGATTAATGAGCAAACGTTAATCACTAATCGTTAACCGTTTATTTATTTCTCAACTTCTACTTCTACGCCGTTCACCAAACGTGCCTGGCCGGCAACTACAACTTGAGAATTATCGGGCACACCGGATTTCAACTCGTACTCCGTACCCATACGTCTACCTAACTCTACTTTATTATAAGTTACTTTACCATCTTTATAAACGAACACATAACGGTCGCCGGAACCTGCCTGCTTAACGATGGCCAAATCAGGAACAACCACGTTGTCGGCTGTACCGAAGTTCAGCGTAGCACGGGCGAACATTCCAGGACGTACACGCTGATCCCTGTTGTCCAGTTTGATTTCAACCGGGAACGTACGGGTAGTGGCGTCTATCGTAGGATAAATCAAGCTGATTGTTCCTGTAAATTTCTCATCACCATATACATCGAGTTTCACATCGACGGGTGCGCCTTTCTTCACTTTGGTAAAGTAGGTTTCGGAAACATTGATAAGGAGTTTCACCGGGGTGATTTGTTCTACTACCAGTACAGGGTCACCGCCACTGTACATATCACCATTATCATAGTTGCGTGCAGTAACTACGCCATTGATAGGGCTTAGCAAAGAGGTGTTTTCCACCAGATTCTTGTAAGCTGTCTCCTTCACGTCGAGTTGCATCTTCGAAGCATCCCACTCCGACTTGGACGCACCGCCTACTTTATAGAGTTCGTCGATACGTTTGAATTCTATCTCCTGATTATCTAGTTGCAGCTTTGTCTGTTTCAGGTTGGCCGCATCCATTTCTACTAATTTCTGTCCTTTGGATACGCGGTCGCCCACTTCTACAAAGATACGGTCGATACGCACGGGAGATGAAGGAGCGATGTTGTTTTTCGCTTCCGCTTCTACCGTTGCCGTGTAATCCTGTATCTGATCTACGGGACGTGCCTTTACGTCTGCCAGTTTCACGATGGGTTTTTCTTCCACCTGCTCCGTAGCAGCTTTATCTTTTCCACCTGTACATGAGCCCATAAATACAGTTAACAATAGGGCTGCCAATTGGATACTTGTTTTCATATTCCTTAGTTGTAATTTTTTAGTTGTCTATCTTTATTCTTTTCCCAATACTTGGTCGAGGTCTGCCTTAGCCACCAGATAATCATATATGGCCTGATTGTAAGTGAGTTGTGCCTGAGTCAGTGACACCTGTGAACTGTTGAGTTCGAGCACCGTGCCTTTACCTACGTCATAGCGTTTCTCGGCAATGGTCACCGCTTTCTTTGCCAGTATCACGTTTTCCTTATTGCTGACTACCTGCTCTGTGCTGGCACTCATATTGTTACGATAACTCACGACCTGCATATTCAACTGTCTTTCCGTGTCGATTCGGTTCCAGTCCAGCTGGCGCTGCTGAATACGGGCGGATTTCACTTTCGTAAAGTTGCTTGCCTTATACAAAGGGATGCTAAGGTTGAACATCAGGCTTGAACTGTTGCTCCATGTATAATCGAAGAAGTTGATATTCGGATTATACAAAGATTGATAGTTGTAGGAGAAGCTCATCGACAGGGTCGGCATGAAATTCGTTTTCAAGGACTTTACGTTCTTTTCCAGCAACTTCATATTCAGTTCGAACTGCTTCATGGTGGTATTGTTGTTCAGATTAACCTCTTCTTCTTTCAACTGATTGGCAAACATAGCCATCTCGTAATTAGTCAGATTATCATTAATCTTAATCTCCACATCGGCTGTAATGCCCATCAACACTTTGAGCTGCAACTTAGCGAGAGTCACTGCATTGGCTGCCGAAATCAGATTCGGTTTGATGCTGAGCATCTGCACTTCCGCGCTGATTTTATCATATTCACTCACAGTTCCCTGCTGATATTTGGCGTTGACAACATTGAAGTTGTCTTCTGCCAGTTTGTAGCTTCCCTGAAGCACTTCGTAGCTATCTTGCGCAAGCATCAACTGATAGTAGGCTTTGCTTACCTGATTCACCAAATCCAGTTTGGAAGCACGCGACTTCTCCACTGCTAGTTCAATGTCCGTCTTTGTCATCGACATGGCGCGATATACGCCCGGCACGAACAAAGGCAGATTTATGCTCAATCCGGCATTGGCGGTATTCGAGCCATCTGCTCCCATCTTGAAGGATTCATTATTCAATTTCATCTCCGCCGCTTTAATCGTGTGGTCCACAGACCCGGCGATACTGGCTTCCGGCAACAGACTTTGCCACGCTTCTTTGCCGGCAACTTTCTTCAAAGCGATTTCTTCTGCCGCTACTTTCATTGTCGGATTCTCATCCAAGGCAATTTCTAAGGCTTTTTCTAAGGTTAAGGTTAGCGTATTCCCCGCTGTCTGCGTTTCTTGCGCTTTTGCAAAACCAAATGCACAGAGCGCCACAGCCATCAGAAGAATCTTCTTACCTGTCAGTCTTTTCATTTTGTTCATAAAACTGGTTTCTAATTTAAATCTTTAATTGTTTGTCAACAGAACCTCATTCTTCCTTATTCTACAATGCGGTTCTTACGGTATTCTTGTATGAAGTCTTCCAGTACCTTTGCCCCTTTCTCTGTGGAGATGCCGCGGATATAGGTAAACATGATAGACTCGTACACTTCTATAAATGGATATTCACTGCAAATGTCCGTATTCAGCAACACGTCAAACTGCTCGCGTACCAACAAATTGACGATGGAAAAATTCACGTCCGAACGAAAGATACCCTGATCGACTCCAACCTTGAAGAAGGACATGGTTTTCTTCGAATCGCTGTCCTGACGGGCTCTCATCATCTCATACACCTTCGGATATTTCTTGATGTCTTCAAAAAAGCGTTTGTTAGTCTTATGGAACATCTCGATGCTTTTCTGAAATACCGCAAGTATCACTTCGAGCACGTTGTGCGACTCCTCAAATATCTGCTGCAAATACTTGTCTCTGTCTGCCTGTGCCTTCAGTATGCATTCCTTCAGCAATGATTCTTTGTCCGAAAAGACTTCATAGAGTGTACGCTTGGATATGCCCAGTGCTGCCGCAATGTCGTCCATTGTAATACTCTTGATGCCTTTCGAGGTGAAAGCTTCTGTTGCCGTCACTACGATCCGTTCTCTTAACTCTGCTCTTTGGGAAGCGTCTTTTCCATGCTCTGTCATCGTTCGTTCTTCTTAATTGTTTTAATGCAGTTTTCGTTTTTTCTTCATTTACAGAGGAAAAACGGAACAAAGATAAGTAGAAAACTCAATTAACAAATCTAGTTTCCTCGTATTTATAATCCATTTGAGAATTATTATCATTCTACAGACTGATATGAAAACAAGTGTTAAGAGGAAATATGGAACAAATGCACGGCAAAGATAAGAAGTAAAGGAATAAGAAGTAAAGTTTTATCGCTATCAGAAGGGTTCTGACCGATAAAGGCCGGATAAATGTCGATGAAAATCGACGCTTACCCGGCCATAACAGTCACCCTTATTAACGAAAAGCGAAAAAGGGATGGGTTTATGGTTAATATTCAATTTGATTCCTTTTCAGGAAGGCGACTGTTTTATGTATCTCCTTGTACATCACAATGTCATCTTTCACAAAAGGCACTTCTTTCCTGTATGCATGAAGGAAACGTTCCAGCACGGGAGACGTTTTCAACGGGCGACGGAAATCGATGCCTTGAGCGGCGTTCATCAATTCGATGGCAAGGATATGTTCGAGGTTGTCCATTACTTTATATAGTTTGGTAGCAGCATTGGCACCCATACTCACATGGTCTTCCTGTCCGTTGGAAGAGACGATGGAGTCGCTTGATGCGGCATAGCAGTACATTTTATTTTGGCTGACCATTGAAGCGGCGGCGTATTGAGGAATCATAAAGCCGGAGTTCAAGCCGGGATTGGCTACCAGGAATTCGGGGAGTCCACGGAGTCCCATAATCAGTTGGGAGACACGGCGTTCGGAGATATTTCCCAATTCGGCGAGGGCGATGGCAAGGAAGTCATAAGAGATGGCAAGCGGTTGGCCATGGAAGTTTCCGCCGGAGATAATCCGGTCTTCATCGGGAAAGATGGTGGGATTATCGGTGACGGAGTTAATTTCCGTCAGCAGGACGGAAGCGACGTAGCGGATGGCATCTTTCGTGGCACCATGCACTTGCGGGATGCACCGGAAAGAATAGGGGTCTTGCACATGTTCTTTGTGACGTTCGATCAATTCGCTGCCGGCGAGTAGCCTGCGAAAGGCTTCGCCTGTCTCAATCTGTCCCCGGTGAGGGCGGATTTGCTGGATGCAGTCCATAAACGGATCAATACGACCATCGAAGGCTTCGAGGGAAAGGGCGGCAATCAGGTCTGCTTTCTTCGAAAGGCGGAAGGCTTTGAGCATGGCGAATACCCCGTTGGCACTCATAAACTGGGTGCCGTTCAGCAGGGCGAGCCCTTCTTTGCTCATTAGTTTGACGGGTTCCCAGCCAAATTCATCGAGGACGCTGATGGCTTCGCATTTTTTGCCTTTATAGTAGACATCGCCGACACCGATCAGGGGAAGAAAGAGATTGGCAAGCGGGGCGAGATCACCGGATGCTCCGAGAGAACCGCGGTCGTAGACGATGGGCATGACGTCGTTATTGAAAAAATCGAGGATGCGCTGCACGGTGATGAGTTGCACTCCGCTATGTCCGAGGGAGAGGGCGTGGGCTTTCAGGAACATCATTAGTTTGATAATGACAGGACGGATTTCTTCGCCTACGCTGCAAGCATGGCTCTTTATCAGGTTTTCCTGGAGTGTGCCCAGTTCATCGGAAGAGATGTTTTTGGTACATAAGGAGCCGAAGCCTGTTGTAATGCCATACAGGGGTTCTTCGGAAGAAGCTATCTTACGGTCGAGGTAGTCGCGGCATTTCTGAATGCGCAGCTTTGCTTCGGGGGCCAGTTCCAGTTTCAAGTTCTCGTTAATAATCCGTTCGATGACTCCGAAAGTCAGTTCGCCGGAACCAACATGATATACATTCTTACTCATACGCGCAAATCTTGGTTAACGGCATCCAGTATTTCTTTTTCTCTCCGACAGGCGGCTTGCTCTATCTTATCGGCTTCGGTTTGCAGCTGCAGGACAAATTCCCGGTCTTTGAGCGAGCCGAGGTTGATGCGGACATTCAGCAAAGCTCCAAGGACGGCGGAACGGGCGGACATCATGGCGACACAGGCATCTGTGATGGCGTTGCGGTTGCCGAGGTGGGCTACGTCTGCGATGATTGTCATCATGTCCAGTGCTTTCCGGGCTACTTCCAGGGGAATGAGGGCGGCCTTTTTGGTTGCTTCCTGGATGGCTGCGCTGCGGGCGGCTTTTTCTTCATCGGTCGCTTTGGGGAGTTTGAAGCAGGCAAATACTTCGTTGTAGGCTTCGGAGTCTTTGTCGATGAGTGCGATAAACTCGTCCAGCAGGCGGAGGGTGATGGTTTGGGCGTGCTGCATCAGTTCTTCGCTGACTTCGTAGCCTTTTTTGCCTACGGTGAGCCGGGCTACCATTGTGGAAAGGGCGGAAGCTAATGCTCCGTTCAGCGCGGCAATACTGCCACCACCGGGCACAGGGTCACTGCAAGCCACTTTATCTAAGAAATCTTTTACGGTTAAATCTGCTAACATGGTATTCTGTTTTTTTAGTTGGTTATTAATTGGCGGGGTATAGCATGCCGCCTTTTATGGTCATTATTACGCTATTCATTCCTATATAGTAAGGTAGAATGTGATAGTTTGCGGAGTTCAGGACGACAAAATCGCCTTGCTTGCCGACTTCGATGCTGCCGATACGGTCGGCACGCTGAAGGGCGGCGGCTCCGTTCAAGGTCAGGGCGGTGATGGTTTCTTCTACGCTTAGTTTCATGTAGATGCATGCCAGGGCGATGGTCAAAGGGATGGAGCCGGAGAAGCAGCTTCCCGGATTGAGGTCGGTGGCAAGGGCTACGGCACAGCCGGCGTCAATCATTTCACGTCCACGTGCATAGGGTTCTTTCAGGGCAAAGGCGGTCAGAGGTAGCAGGGTGGCTACTACGCCGGTATCGGCCATTGCACGGATTCCGGCATCGGAAGCGTGCAGCAGATGGTCGGCGGATAAGGCACCCAGTTCGGCTGCCAGTTCAGCGCCGCCGAGGGAGACTATTTCGTCAGCATGGAGTTTCAGCAGGAAGCCTTGGTCTTTGGCGGCTTGGAGCAGACGTCGGGATTGCTCGATGGAGAAAACGCCTTGTTCGCAAAAGACATCGCAACATTCGGCGAGTTCGTTCTCGCGGACTACCGGAAGCATTTCACGAATCAGGAAGTCGATGTAGTCGTCGCTTCTTTCTTGGTACTCTTCGCTTTTTCCTTTGTATTCTTCGGGAAGGGCATGGGCACCGAGGAAGGTGGAAACGATGTCGACACGTTTATGCTCGTCATTGTTCAGGCTACGCATTATTTTTAGTTGCAGCAGTTCGGTTTCGCGATCCAGGCCGTAGCCGCTTTTTCCTTCTACTGTAGTCACTCCCATCGTACTCATCTTCTTCAGGAAGGTTTCGGCTGTCGAACGGAGTTTCAGGAAGTTCATTTTCCGCGTCGCTTTCACGGTACTGGCAATGCCGCCACCACGTTCCATGATGGACATGTAGCTTTCGCCTTTCAGACGCCAGGAAAATTCTTCGGAACGTTCGCCGCCGAATACGAAATGGGTATGGGAATCGACAAAGCCGGGCAGCAGGCAGTGTCCTCGGGCGTTGTAATGCCAGTAGTGCTGATAGTAGCCGTCGCGGTCTTCACCACGGTTCTCGCCGACGTAGGTGATGATGCCTTTGGTTACTTCCACTGTCCCGTTTTCTATGATTTGCAGTTGCGACATTTCTTCCCCTTTACGGGCGGAAAAACCGATAGGGGTGACGATGCGGGCGTTGAATATAATCAGGTTTTCACTCATATAGTTGTTGTTAATTATTCCATGATACGTGCTTCCAGGACTTGTTGCATGGAGAAGTTTTCCAGTCCGAGGTAGTAGGATGCTGTGTCAATCAGGGCTTCCATCGGTACAAGACCTATTATCTCGCTGCCAACAATCGTGACGCCATAACGCCGGGCTTCGATACGTGTTAATTCGAAGGCACGGTAAAGGGCGGTACGAGTGTAGTCGGTCATATTGATGGATACTTGCGTTATGTTCCTTTCTTTTAGCTCTACTCCCATCGCCTTGACATAACGGAGTCCGCCGTTGATGTGACGGATATTTTTGGCTATCTTGGTAGCTATTTCGAGATTGTCCGTACTTAGGTTGATATTATATGCGACAAGCGGCATGCGGGCTCCGATGGCTACGGTTCCAGCAGTGGGGTGGCGTTCGGCGGGGCCAAAGTCCGGTTGCCATTCGGGAAGTTTTATCTTTTCGGCCATTCCTTCAAATTCGCCTTTGCGAACGGAAGCGAGATTTTCGCGGTGTGGCGCAGTGGCGGACTTTTCGTATAGAAAGACCGGAAGGTTATATAGCTCGGCTACGCGAGCGGCAACTTCTTTTGAGAGTTCGACGGCTTCTTCCATCGTAGTGTTTTTAATGGGGATGAAGGGGACAACATCCACCGCTCCCATGCGGGGGTGTTGCCCTCTATGGTGGTTCATGTCTATCAGGCGGACAGCTATTCCAATGGCTTCGACCACTGCGTCACGCAGGGCTTCCGGTTCACCGACGAGGGTGACGACCAGGCGGTTATGGTCTTCATCGTTGCTGTAATCGAGTAGTTTCACACCTGCCTTGCCACGGAAAGGAGCTACTATCTTATCTATTCTCTCTAAATCGCGTCCTTCACTGAAATTGGGGACACATTCGATGATTTTATTCCAACTCATAATAAATATTTATGTTATAGGTTACATTTACAGGATAACTATTAGGTTTTATTCAATTCAGTACTCTAATGAACTAAAATACTTATATAACTATAATTCAATCTATTAGAGTTTCCTTCAATTTCCATGTAAGGAAACGCTAGTTTCCAGCCTTAGATACTGTCGTTTCCATATGGAGACACGCGCGTTTCCTAGTATGGAAACTGTCGTTTCCTAGTATGGAAACGAACTTGGTGCATTTCATCCCGCAATATGAGGGAATATTTTCCCATATTTTGCGGGACTACTTCACCGTAATATCTGGAACTATTTTCTTTATTAATTCTTCGTCAGCCAGATAGGGCAGTGTTATCTGATAGTCTCCGGTATGGGATTCGTTGAATGCTTTGCTAGTTTCTATTGCATGCGGATTACGTGCCCAGGAGCGGCGGGCTACACCGCCCATTACATCCCAAAGCATAGCGGAACGAAGTATTTCGTCCACCCGTTCGCTACCATCACATACCATACCGAAACCACCGTTTATCGCTTTACCAATACCGACTCCGCCACCATTATGCAAAGCTACAAGGCTCATTCCACAGGCGCAGTTTCCGGCAAAGCACTGCACGGCCATATCTGCCATCACATTGCTTCCGTCTTTTATATTCGATGTTTCCCGGAAGGGGGAATCCGTGCCGCTCACGTCATGGTGATCGCGTCCCAACATAATAGGCCCTACTTCGCCACGGCGAACCATTTCATTGAAGCGGAGTGCTATGTTCATTCTTCCCACAGCATCCTGATAAAGGATGCGTGCCTGTGTTCCTACTACCAATTGGTTCTTTTCCGCATCACGTATCCAATTATAATTATCCAAATCCTGACCGCGTCGACTGACGTCGATACATTCCATAGCTGCATGGTCTGTTTTTATCAGGTCTTCATGTTTTCCACTCAGGCAAACCCATCGGAATGGACCATAACCGTAGTCAAAGAGTTGAGGTCCCATAATGTCTTCTACATAACTCGGCCAGATAAATCCATCTTTCTCGTCTACACCATTGCGAGAGATTTCTTTTACTCCGGCGTCATAAATCGCTTTCATAAAGGAGTTTCCATAGTCAAAGAAATAGGTGCCTCGGGCTACCAGCTTTTTGATTACTTCGAAATGCCGGTGTAAGGAGATATCTACCAAACGGCGGAATTGCTCGGGAGATTCGTGAAGAAGTTGTGTGCGCTCTTCAAAAGTCAGTCCGGCAGGGCAATAGCCGCCTTCGTAAACGGCATGACAAGAAGTCTGGTCGGATAATAGTTCAATGGGGATATTCCTTTGTTCCGCATATTCAAGCAGGTCGACTACGTTTCCATGATAGGCTATTGAACAGGGTTCGCGACGCTGCATCGCTTCGTTTGCCATCCGGAATGCTTCTGCCATATCTTGAGTGACGTGTCCTACCCAGCCTTGGCGATAACGTGTTTCAATACGGGAGCTGTCTACTTCGGCTATTATGGAAGCGGCTCCGGCTATCTCGGCAGCTTTAGGCTGCGCTCCGCTCATTCCGCCCAAACCGGAAGATACAAACAGATGCCCCCGCAAATCTTGATCTTGCGGAATACCGAGTTTCAAGCGCCCGGCATTGAGCAGGGTATTAAATGTGCCATGAACGATTCCTTGCGGGCCGATGTACATCCAACCGCCGGCTGTCATCTGACCGTAATTCGCCACTCCCATTTGGGCGGCAATGTGCCAGTCGTGCTGATTATCGAATTGACCGATCATCATGGAGTTGGTTATAATGACGCGAGGAGCGTCGGGACGGGAACGGAAAAGCCCTAAGGGATGACCGGATTCTATGACCAGGGTCTGTTCTTGGGTTAGTTCTTCGAGATATTGTTTAATCAGGCGATATTGCATCCAGTTTTGGCAGACTTGTCCGGTTTCACCGTACGTGACAAGTTCATAGGGATACAAAGCTATATCAAAGCAGAGGTTATTGTCAATCATCACCTGAAAGGCTTTGCCTTCCAGGCATCGACCGCGATACTCATCTATCGGTTTCGCTTTCAAATCGCCTTCAGGACGAAAGCGGTATCCGTAAATCCGTCCGCGAGTACGCAGTTCTTCCATAAATTCGGGAGCTAACTGCTCGTGCCATTCAGAGGGGATATAACGCAAAGCGTTTTTTAGTGCTGTAACTGTTTGAGCCGGGGTAAGTGTGTAACCACGGTCGGGAGCTCTCCGGATACCTTTTACAAAACCCGGATAAGACAGTAGTGTGTTGCCAAGAGTCATCTTCATACTAAAGCAGAATTAAGGATTACAAACTGTAAGTAAACAGTCGTATAACTCTTCGCAAGATAGAGAAAAAGAAGATAAAAGACAAGAAAAACTTCACTTTTCTTGTCAGAAAGTTATTATTTCTGTTTATCCCGCAATTCCAGCAAATATTTAAAAGTATGCTTCGCCTCCGGGCTGTCATCTTTCAAATAGGCTTGTTTCAATTCGGGATATTTCTTTAATAATTCAAGCATCTTGTCTTTGTCCATGAATTCAATCTTTCCTGTCTCGGCATTCAATTCATAACAGACACGTTTTGTGACTAAACTCGAAGCTGCAAGGGCGTCACCAATATTTCCACCCAGCTTCACATCATCGTCTTCTACAAAATTTCCACCGACAACGGAACCTAAAGGCACGGCACAGAAATAGATTTTTTTATCTAACTGGACAGCCGGAGCATACCAGGCTCCGAAACGCAGCTTTTTATATCGCAACTTACGGCAATTCAAATATAAATCTCCTTTTTCGTCACGCACAGCAAAACAACGCTTTTTCAACCTCCTTCCCATAGACTCGTCATCACCTGCCGTTATCCGGTAATCGGCACCGCCGGTCAGCACAATCTGATTCCGGGAACGCTTTTCCACCCGCAGTACGGCAACGGTATCGCCATCTTGAGCAAGCAACTCTTTCAAGTTGGAATAAATTATGTTTTGCGCAATTAACGGAAGGCTAATCACGCTCATCAGCAACAATAAGATACATCCTTTCTTCATAAGCCATCCTCCTTTCCTTGCTAAACGCATTTTAGAGTGGAAAGTTATAAATTTTAGCGGATAAATGCAAGGGGGAGTACAGAAATATCGAAAAAAAAGGAACTGGAAACCAATATTTGCTTCCCTGGTGCACTTTCTCCATGTGCATTATCAAGCGATATATTCGGATAATTATTGTCGAATCCATATTTTAATCTCCTACCGTTAATAAACAGTAAATCTGCTCCCGACTAAAACAAGCTGCTATCACGACCGTTGTGAATTATATTACCTTTGCGAAAAAGTATTGAATTTGTCATGGAAAAACTGGAACAGATTATCGCTACATATCAACAGATTATTCAAAAAGCAGAGTTGGAGCTGCAAAGTGCCCGGAAACGTATTTATTACATTAGTCTATTACGATTGGTTTTATTCGTCGGTGCCATAGCCGGCGCGATCACCTTTTGGTCTGACGGATGGCTGTATATTTCTGTATTTGCCATCTTGCCTTTTATCTTATTTGTATGGCTGGTAAAACGTCACAACTTTTGGTTTCACCGGAAAGATTTTCTGAAAAAGAAAATAGTAATCAACGAACAGGAGTTGAGGGCTATCCAATATGATTTCTCTGGTTTTGAAGACGGTGAAGAATATATTGATCCGGGACATCTCTATACTTTCGACCTGGATGTGTTCGGAGACCATTCTCTTTTCCAGTATATTAACCGTACATCAACGCCTGTCGGCAAACAGCATCTTGCAGATTGGTTCAATAGTCATCTGGAGAATAAGGAAGCCATTGAGCAGCACCAGGAAGCTATCCGCGAATTATCAACAGAACTGGAATACCGGCAACAAATCCGTTTGCTTGGATTACTTTATAAAGGAAAGCCCGCTGATACTACCGAAATTAAAACATGGGCCGGTAGCCCAAGTTATTACCGAAAACATACGTTATTACGTATTATCCCGGTAACGGTAAGTATTATCAATCTCGTATGTATAAGTCTTGCCTTTTTAGGTATTTTGCCTGCCAGTGCCGCCGGCGGGGTATTTATTAGTTTTATCATATTCAGTTCTATCTTCTCCAAAGGAATCACAAAACTCCAAACTACTTATGGTGAAAAGCTGCAAATTCTCTCCACATATGCCGATCAGATTCTTCTTACGGAGAAAAAAGAGATGCACAGTCCTATATTGCAGCAATTAAAAGCGGAACTTACCAGTCAGAATCAAACAGCTTCGCAGGCTGTCCGCCAGCTTTCCAAATTAATGAATGCACTGGATCAACGGAGTAATTTGCTAATGAGTACTATTCTCAACGGACTTATATTTTGGGAACTACGTCAGGTTATGCGAATTGAGCAATGGAAGGATACGCATGCCAATGACCTTCCCCGCTGGATAGAAACGATTGGGGAAATAGATGCTTACTGCTCGCTGGCAACATTCGCATACAATCATCCTGAATATATTTATCCGAAGATTTGCTCCCAGTCTTTTCATTTACAAGCTAAAGGGCTCGGTCATCCTTTAATGGATCGCAACAAATGTGTGCGTAATGGAATAGACATCGACAAGCGTCCTTTCTTTATTATTATCACCGGAGCGAATATGGCAGGTAAAAGTACTTATCTACGTACCGTAGGCGTGAATTATCTCTTAGCGTGCATTGGTGCTCCTGTCTGGGCGGAGCAAATGGAGATATCCCCGGCTCGTCTTGTCACCAGCCTTCGTACCAGTGATTCATTGACCGACAACGAATCCTATTTCTTTGCCGAGCTGAAACGACTAAAGTTAATCATAGATAAGTCGGAAGCCGGAGAAGAACTCTTCATCATCCTTGACGAAATTCTGAAGGGTACAAACTCTATGGATAAACAGAAAGGTTCTTTTGCGCTCATCAAGCAGTTTATGAATATGAATGCCAACGGCATCATCGCAACTCATGACCTTCTATTGGGAACTTTAATAGATTCTTTCCCGCAGAATATCCGGAACTATTGTTTTGAAGCAGATATAACAAATAATGAACTTACTTTCTCTTATCAAATGAGAGATGGAGTTGCGCAAAATATGAATGCCTGCTTCTTAATGAAAAAAATGGGGATAGCCGTTATCGACGACTAATCCCCATCCTTATGTATGAAAATTAAAGTTCAGTTTTAGTTCACATTATCCCTGCTTGCTTTTTGAAAGAAAAGCTACCACGGCAGAAGCTCCGTCATTTGTAAAATACTGCACGGAGGTTATCGGCTGATAATTGTAAGGTACAAACTGGAACAACTGTACGGCTGCAAATTTCTTGTCTTCAGAAAGTATCACGTCCATACGTATATTGCCGCTTGACTCACTCTTAATAGCCGAGTTGGTAGAGAATGAACCCGAATTAACTATATTCATCAAAGAGTCCATATACTTCAAATCAAAGAAGATGCTCTGTTCTTTAGCTACGCTTCCGGTAGGTAAATAAACGACTTCCTTAGATTTCCAGAAAAAACGGAAAATTCCCATCAGGAATAACCCGGTTCCAAGAACCATTAAAGCCATGCTGACAGTAGACGATTTGTCTTCCAGCTGAAAAGTAGAAGCAAATGCTAAAATCCCTACCAATAACATTACAGAAGAGATGATAACTCCGGAAACACTGGTACGTTTAGCGATATCGGGATGTGAAGATGCAAATATAGTAGCATCAATAACTTGAGTAGTTGCCATAATATTTAAAATTTAATTTATTAGTAAAAATATAAAGATAGGAAGGATCACCAGTATACGGATTATACCAGTAATCATAAAAGAAATAATACCAATAAATTAACTGCTAAATAATAATATGCCTTAGAGTAAACACATAGTATTCACTCGCCGGTTGACAATAATAAGAGGTTGTTGTGTTATAAATCCGCCCTAAATGTTGGGAAAGAGAATTTTCACGCTCAGCACCGCATTGCTGCAAATTTCTCAATGTAGTGAAGTATTCTCCAAGCTGTACACGTTGGATACGTGTCATGGATATTTGATGACTTTGCAAATTTGTCAGTTCGGCCACAGGCGAACAAGGAAACTCGGGAGCACTGATCTGTCCATGTTGTTTCATTGAATAGGTAACAGCATTCTCTGTCTGTTCCACTGTTTTTTCAGTGAAAACATTGCCTGCAATCCCGTGAAGGGCAACTGTCAGCAACAGAAACAATATTACCTTTACAAATTTTGCCATATTCTCCTGCAAATATAACAGATTCTACTTATGAAAAGTTCATTCAGGGTATCTTTTAATTTATCTTAGGATAAGTAAACAGGCTCCTAACAAAAAAGGCTACCCCTTTCGGAGTAGCCTTTTTTATATCTATAAGAATAATTGTTGAATTATTCTGCTGATTCTGCTTTTGGTTCTTCAGCCTTCGGAGCTTCAGTTGCAGGAGCTTCAACAGCAGCAGGAGCAGCTTCGGCACTCTTCTTAGAACGACGAGTACGAGTCGCTTTCTTAGCAACCTTTTCTTTAGCCATGTTTTCATTGTAGTCAACCAACTCAATGAAGCACATTTCAGCGTTGTCACCCAAACGGTTACCAGTCTTGATGATACGAGTGTAACCACCCGGACGATCAGCAATCTTAACAGAGATTTCTTTGAACAGTTCTGTTACTGCAATCTTATCTTGCAAGTTGCTAAATACAACACGACGAGAGTTCGTTGTGTCTTCTTTAGACTTAGTAATCAAAGGCTCAACAAACTTCTTCAAAGCTTTTGCCTTTGCCACAGTCGTAGTGATTCTTTTGTGCTTGATCAAAGAGCAAGCCATGTTAGATAACATAGCACTTCTATGAGAAGCAGTACGACCTAAATGATTGAATTTTTTATTATGTCTCATTTTTTATTCTTTATCCAATTTATATTTAGAAATGTCGGTTCCAAACGACAGATTCAGACTTTCCAGCAAATCATCAAGCTCGGTAAGCGATTTCTTTCCGAAGTTTCTGAATTTCAGCAGGTCAGTTTTGTTGAACTGTACCAAGTCGCCAAGAGTTTCTACGTCAGCAGCCTTCAAACAGTTGAGGGCACGAACTGACAAGTCCATATCAACGAGCTTAGTCTTCAACAGCTGACGCATGTGCAATACTTCTTCATCAAACTCTTCATTGCCGTCAGTATCGTTACTTTCAAGCGTGATCTTCTCGTCAGAGAACAACATGAAGTGATAAATCAGAATTTTTGCAGCTTCTTTCAGCGCTTCCTTCGGATGTATAGAACCGTCGGTACTAATTTCAAGTACTAGCTTTTCGTAGTCAGTCTTCTGTTCTACACGGAAGTTTTCTACAGCATACTTGACATTACGTATCGGTGTATAAATAGAGTCGATTGGAATTACATTAACATCCGTGCAATACTCGCGATTTTCATCGGCAGGTACATAACCACGTCCTTTGTTAATTGTAATATCAATCTGCATAGTTGACTTAGAATCTAAATGACAAATAACTAATTCCGGATTTAACACTTCAAATCCAGTCAAATACTTACCTATGTCACCTGCTTTAAATTCACTGGAATTCTCGACAGTGATGCTCACTTTTTCGCTCTCGAACTCTTCAACTACTTGCTTGAATCTTACTTGTTTCAGATTCAAGATAATGTTGGTAACATCCTCTTTTACTCCAGGTACACTAGAAAATTCATGCTCCACACCGTCGATTCTGATGGTAGTGATAGCAAAACCCTCTAATGAAGAAAGAAGGATACGGCGTAATGCATTACCTACGGTAATACCAAAACCCGGTTCCAACGGACGAAATTCGAATTTACCGAATCTGGAGTCCGCCTCCAACATCAATACTTTATCAGGTTTTTGAAATGCTAATATCGCCATGAAATTAATTATTATTTAGAATACAATTCAACGATCAAATGTTCTTTAATGTTCTCAGGAATGTCTGCTCTTTCAGGTATGTGCAACATTTTACCAACCTTTGAAGCTTCGTCCCATTCCAACCATGCATACTTGCTGTGATTGAAACCAGCGAGAGAGTTGGCAACAACTTCCAAAGATTTAGATCTTTCACGAACACCAATCAATTGACCTGGTTTTACTGCATATGAAGGAATGTTTACCACTTCACCATCTACAGTAATGTGCTTGTGACCAACCAACTGACGAGCAGCAGCACGTGTAGGAGCAATACCCAAACGGAATACTACGTTGTCAAGACGGCCTTCCAGCAATTGAAGGAGTACCTCACCGGTAATACCTTTAGCAGTAGCTGCTTTTTCAAACAAATTGCGGAATTGTTTCTCTAAAACTCCATAGGTGTATTTAGCTTTCTGCTTTTCACGAAGTTGCACACCATATTCAGAAGTTTTTCTTTTTCTAGAATTACCGTGTTGTCCGGGAGGGTAGTTCTTCTTTGATAAAACTTTATCAGCTCCAAAGATTCCTTCTCCGAATTTACGGGCGATTCTTGATTTTGGTCCAGTATATCTAGCCATTTCTTTTTAAATATTTAATTGTTTATTCATGAACTCAATTTGTTGCAGCCGCGATTACAGAGAGAAATTAATGTAATCCAAAAACAAAATCAAGATCATTGTAAGTTAAAGGTAAATTAAACTCTACGTCTTTTTGGAGGACGACAACCATTATGTGGAAGCGGAGTTACGTCAATGATTTCAGTAACTTCGATACCAGCACCGTGGATAGTTCTAATAGCAGACTCACGTCCGTTACCTGGACCCTTCACATATGCTTTTACCTTTCTAAGGCCAAGATCGAATGCAATCTTTGCACAATCCTGGGCAGCCATCTGTGCTGCATAAGGAGTATTCTTTTTAGAACCTCTAAATCCCATTTTACCAGCAGATGACCAAGAGATAATCTGCCCTTCACTGTTTGCAAGAGAAACAATAATATTGTTGAAAGATGAATGAACATGCAACTGTCCATTAGCGTCTACTTTCACATTTCTCTTTTTAGCTGCAACTGTTTTTTTTGCCATATCAACAATTATTATTTAGTAGCTTTTTTCTTATTAGCAACGGTTTTCTTTCTACCCTTACGAGTACGTGCATTGTTCTTAGTGCTCTGACCTCTTACAGGCAGACCAATACGATGACGTACACCACGGTAGCAACCAATATCCATTAATCGCTTAATGTTCAATTGGATTTCAGAACGAAGATCACCTTCTACTTTGTACTCTGCACCGATAATCTCACGAATCTTAGCAGCTTGATCATCTGTCCAGTCTTTAACCTTCAGATCTTTATCTACACCAGCTTTATCTAAAATTTTTGCTGAACTACTGCGACCTATTCCATATACATAGGTCAACGCAATTTCACCTCTTTTGTTCTGAGGTAAATCTACACCAACTATTCTTATAGCCATATACTAAATTATTTTTTTTGCAAAAATAACAAATTATCCTTGACGTTGTTTATACTTAGGATTTTTCTTGTTAATAACATACAAACGGCCATTACGTCTAACGATCTTACATTCTGGCGTGCGTTTCTTTAAGGATGCTCTTACTTTCATATCTTATTTTATTTATATCTAAACACAATTCTTCCTTTCGATAAGTCGTAAGGAGACATTTCGACTCTCACTTTATCACCAGGCAGGATCTTGATGTAATGCATCCTCATCTTACCTGAAATATGTGCGGTAATCTCATGTCCGTTTTCTAATTCAACACGAAACATTGCATTCGACAATGCTTCAACTATAACTCCATCTTGTTCTATTGCAGATTGCTTTGCCATATTATATTGCTTTATCTCCTAAAACTTCTTCTATGAATTTGAATGATGACAAAATATCAGCTTCACCAGCTCCTACAGCTACCGTATGTTCAAAGTGTGCAGCACACTTACGGTCTCTGGTCCTCACCGTCCATCCGTCACGTTCCATAATCACTTGCCGGTCACCCAGTGTTATCATCGGCTCTATCGCTATGCAAAGGCCTTTTTTCATCAAAGGTCCGTATCCTCTCTTACCGTAATTGGGAACTTGAGGATCTTCATGCATTTCATGGCCAATGCCATGACCTACAAACTCACGCACTACACCATAAGAATGAGATTCACAATATTGCTGGATAGCATATCCGACATCTCCGATTCTTTTGCCTTGCACTGCATTCTGAATGCCAATATATAACGCATCTTTAGTAACCTTCAACAAATTACGAACTTCTTCGTCTACCTCTCCTACACAAAAAGTATAAGCAGAATCACCACAGAAACCATTCATATAAGTTCCGCAATCCACAGATACGATATCACCTTCTTTCAGGATAATATCGTTCGGGATTCCATGCACCACCTGATCATTTACAGAAGTACAGAGGGATGCGGGAAACGGTTCGCCGTATTGATTCGGAAATCCTTTGAAAGTTGGAGTTGCTCCGTGATCTCTAATGAACTCTTCAGCAACTTTATCCAACTCACGTGTAGTTACACCGGGCTTCACCAGTTTAGCAACTTCTGCCAAAGTCTTTCCGACCAGCAGGTTGCTCTGACGGAGCAATTCTATTTCATCTTCTGTTTTAAGAAATATCATTTCTAATCTAAAGAATTAATATGCCGCTACACCAGCGCGTCCTTTAATACGACCTGACTTCAACAGACCATCATAATGTCTCATCAACAAATGACTTTCAACCTGTTGCAGTGTATCAAGAACCACACCTACAAGAATTAACAAAGACGTACCACCGAAGAATTGAGCGAAACCAGCTTGTACTCCGAATATACCGGCAAATGCAGGCATAATGGCAACCAAAGCCAAGAAGAAAGAACCCGGTAAAGTAATACGAGACATAATATCATCAATATACTCTGCTGTTTTCTTTCCCGGTTTAATGCCAGGAATAAAACCATTGTTTCTCTTCATATCCTCAGCCATCTGAGTCGGATTAATTGTAATTGCAGTATAGAAATACGTAAATAATATAATCATTACCGCAAAGACAAAATTATACCAGAAACTTGTATGATCTGTAAACGCATGCAAGAAACCGCCTGCATTATTTACATTGGAAAAACCGATAAATGTAATAGGTATAAACATGATTGCCTGAGCAAAGATGATAGGCATTACACCAGCAGCATTCACTTTCAAAGGAATATACTGTCTTGCACCACCATATTGCTTGTTACCTACAATTCTCTTAGCATACTGTACAGGAATCTTTCTTGTACCCTGCACCAAAAGAATAGCAGCACCAATCACTAACAATAAGAATACGATTTCAATTATAAACATAATCAGACCACCACTCTTATTTGCTACTCTTGATACAACTTCTTGCAACAGAGCATCAGGGAAACGAGCGATAATACCGATTAAGATGATAAATGAAATACCATTACCAATACCTTTATCAGTAATTCTTTCACCAAGCCACAAAATAAACATACTACCTGCTGCCAAAATAATGGTAGAGGTAACCATAAACAGAGTCCAATCTAATGAAGCATTTAAGGAAGGGCCAGCCTGCATTTTAAGATTGAGCAAATAAGAAGGGGCCTGAACTAACAATATAGCAATCGTCAGATAACGAGTATATTGATTCATTTTTCTTCTGCCGCTCTCACCTTCGCGTTGCAGCTTCTGGAAATACGGCACAGCGATTCCCAACAACTGGATTACGATAGATGCAGAGATATAAGGCATGATTCCTAATGCAAAAATAGAGGCATTAGAAAATGCTCCTCCAGAGAACATATTTAACAAGGCTAAAAGGCCTTCACTTGTTTGTTCGTGCAATTTTGCCAGCATAGCCGGATTGATACCCGGTAATACGACGTATGATCCGAAACGGTAAATTGCCACAAACAATATGGTGATGAGGATCCGCTGTCTCAGATCCTCAATCTTCCATATATTCTTTAATGTTTCAATAGCTTTTCTCATTGAATCAGAGTTTTACTACAGTTCCACCAGCAGCTTCGATAGCAGCAGTTGCAGTCTTAGAGAATGCATGAGCTTCTACTTCCAGCTTGTTAGTCAGAGTTCCGTTACCCAATACTTTTACCAACTGATTTGAAGAAATAAATCCTGCTTCGATAAAGTCGTTAACACCAACTTTAGCCAAGCTCTTAGCTTCAGCAAGTTTCTGGATAGTATCCAAGTTGATTGCTTTATATTCTACACGATTGATATTCTTAAAACCAAATTTAGGAACTCGACGTTGAAGAGGCATCTGACCACCTTCAAAACCGATTTTCTTAGAGTATCCAGATCTTGATTTAGCTCCCTTATGACCTCTTGTAGAAGTACCGCCTAAGCCAGAACCAGTTCCACGTCCAATTCTTTTTCTTGTCTTAGTAGATCCCTCTGCAGGTTTTAAATTACTTAAGTTCATATTGTAATTTCGTTTTATTATTCAATAAATGATTACTTAACAATGGTAACCAAGTGTTTTACCTTATCTACCATTCCAAGAATTGAAGGAGTGCTTTCGTGTTCAACCACGCGGTTCAGTTTACGAAGTCCCAGTGCATCAAGAGTTCTTTTCTGATCAGCCGGAGCACCAATTCTACTTTTAACTTGTTTAATCTTTATAGTTGACATATCTCCTCCTTATCCTCTAAATACTTTTTCAACACTAATACCTCTGTTCTGAGCAACCATTCTTGCATCACGCATTTCGCTTAAAGCTTCGATTGTAGCTTTAACAAGGTTATGCGGATTTGAAGAACCCTTTGATTTTGCCAAAACGTCAGTTACACCAACACTTTCCAATACAGCACGCATAGCACCACCGGCTACAACACCAGTTCCGTGAGATGCAGGTTTGATGAATACTTCAGCACCACCAAATCTAGCTGATTGTTCATGAGGAACAGTACCTTTCAAAATAGGTACTTTCACCAGGTTCTTTTTAGCTGACTCAACACCTTTAGCGATAGCAGCTGTTACTTCACCTGCTTTACCAAGTCCCCAACCAATGATACCTTCTTCGTTACCTACAACAACGATTGCAGAGAAACTAAAAGTTCTACCACCTTTGGTAACTTTAGTAACACGATTAATAGCAACCAATCTATCTTTCAGTTCTATATCGTTAGTAATCTTAACTCTATTATTAACTCCTGCCATAATGATTAAAATTTAAGTCCACCGTTACGAGCAGCATCAGCTACTTCTTTTACTCTCCCATGATACAAGTAACCATTACGGTCGAAAACAACAGTAGTTATACCTGCTTCCTGAGCCTTTTTAGCAATCATCTCACCAACTTTAGCAGCTTGTTCTTTTTTAGCAACCTTCTCAGTTACACCTAAAGAAGAAGCAGCAGCCAGTGTCTTACCAGAAAGATCATCGATAATCTGGACATAAATTTGCTTGTTACTTCTAAATACACTCATACGCGGACGTTCAGTAGTACCTGAAATCTTATTGCGTACACTATATTTGATCTTAACTCGTCTTTCTATTTTTGTTGTCATAATAATCTAATTTTATATGATTTACTTAGCGCCGGCTGATTTACCAGACTTTCTACGAATTACTTCGCCAACAAACTTAATACCTTTACCCTTATATGGTTCAGGCTTACGGAAAGAACGTATTTTAGAGCAAACTTGACCAAGCAACTGTTTGTCACACGATTCCAATATGATAAGAGGATTCTTATTTCTTTCAGACTTAGTTTCAACCTTTACCTCAGCAGGCAATTGAATGAAAATATTGTGTGTATAACCTAACGCCAGTTCAATGATGTTACCTTGGTTAGAAGCACGATAACCTACACCGACAAGTTCCAACTCTTTCTTATATCCTTCAGATACGCCCACAACCATGTTATGAACCAATGAACGATACAAACCGTGGAAAGCATGTTTCTGCTTCGGGTTATCAAGCATTTCTTTATCGTTTTCTGTTAAAGTCACGTGTCCATCTTCAATGGCAACATTGATAGCAGGATTCACATATTGGCTCATTTCGCCTTTGGGTCCCTTTACGGTAACCACATCATCCTTCAGAGTGACTGTCACTCCAGCAGGAATACTAATGGGTAATTTTCCTATTCTTGACATTCTAATTCCTCCTAATTAATATACATAACACAAGACTTCACCACCGATCTTCAGTTCTGCAGCCTCTTTGTTAGTCATTACACCTTTGGAAGTAGATATTATAGCAATACCCAGCCCATTAATAACACGCGGCATATCTTTATAACCAGTATACTTACGCATACCCGGAGAAGATATTCTTTCTAATTTTTTGATTGCGTTAACTTTGTTAACAGAATCATACTTCAAGGCAACCTTAATAGTTCCTTGAGGACCATCTTCTACAAACTTATAGTTAAGAATGTAGCCTTTTTCAAAAAGAATCTTAGTGATTTCTTTTTTCAAGTTCGAAGCGGGAACTTCAACAACTCTGTGCTTAGCACCAATCGCGTTCCGCAACCTCGTCAAATAATCTGCTATTGGATCAGTCATATAAAATAAATTAAATTAATCAGGACTTCCCTGACAATATTTAAACAATAATTACCAGCTTGCTTTCTTTACGCCTGGGATCAGTCCGTTAGATGCCATTTCACGGAATTGAATTCTTGAAACTCCGAATTGGCGAATATAACCTTTAGGACGACCAGTCAGTTTGCAACGGTTGTGCATACGAATCGGATTAGAATTCTTCGGCAACTCTTGCAACTTCTGTGCAGCTTCGAAAGCGTCAGCAGGATCACCTGTTCTAACGATTTGCTTCAAAGCAGCTCTTTTTTCGGCGAATTTGGCTACTAATTTAGCACGTTTTACTTCACGTGCTTTCATTGATTCCTTTGCCATATCTATTAGTCTTTTTTAGCGTTTTTAAAAGGTAAACCGAATTCCTTCAGCAATGCATAACCTTCTTCATCTGTTTCCGCAGAGGTTACAAAGGTAATATTCATTCCGAGAATTCTTGTAATACTATCGATATTTATTTCAGGGAAAATGATTTGTTCCTGAATACCAAGGGTATAGTTACCTTTACCATCAAACTTACTTTCGATACCTTTGAAGTCACGGATACGAGGAAGAGCTACACGAACCAATTTTTCAAGGAATTCGTACATTCTTTCACGACGTAAAGTTACCATAACGCCAATCGGCATTTTTTTACGCAACTTAAAGTTTGCGATATCTTTACGGGAAATGGTAGCTACAGCTTTCTGACCTGTAATAGCTGTCATTTCATTGATTGCAACTTCAATAATCTTCTTATCGGCAACAGCCATACCTAAACCCTGATTGATAACAATCTTCTTAAGTACGGGTATCTGCATTGTAGAAGAATACTGGAACTGTGATTTCAATGCAGGTGCTATACGCTCTGCATATTCTTTCTTAAGACTAGCAGTATTACTCATTACTTAATCTCCTCTCCTGATTTTTTAGAATAACGCACTACAGTTCTTTTACCTTCCAAAGAACTTACTTTTCTCCCAATACGCGTTGCTTTACCAGTTTTTGGATCAACCGGGTTCAAGTTTGAAATGTGGATAGAAGCTTCCTGCTTCACAATACCACCTTGCGGATTCTTTGCATTCGGTTTTGTGCTTTTAGATACCATATTGATACCTTCTACAAATGCACGTCCTTCTTTAACAAGAACCTTCAATACACGACCAGTTTTGCCCTTATCTTCACCAGCATTTACGTAAACTGTATCGCCTTTTTTAATATGTAATTTACTCATTACTTAAATCTTTTACAAAATTAAAGTACCTCAGGCGCAAGTGACACAACTTTCATGTTAGTAGCACGAAGTTCTCTTGCTACAGGACCGAAAATACGACTTCCTCTAATTTCACCTGCATTATTCAACAACACGCAAGCATTATCATCAAAACGTATATAAGAACCATCAGGACGACGGATTTCTTTCTTTGTACGTACAATCAAAGCCTTTGATACTGCACCTTTTTTAACATCACTAGAAGGGATAACACTCTTCACTGAAACAACAATGACATCCCCCACTGAAGCGTAACGACGACGTGTACCACCCAAAACGCGGATACACATAGCCTCTTTAGCTCCACTGTTATCACATACTGTAAGTCTGGATTCTACTTGTATCATAATTACTTAGCTCTTTCAATTATTTCTACTAATCTCCATCTTTTAGTCTTGCTCAAAGGACGAGTTTCCATGATGCTTACAGTATCACCGATATTGCATTCATTCTTTTCATCGTGAGCATGGTACTTCTTCGTTTTGCTAACGAACTTACCATATATAGGGTGTTTTTCCTTAAATTTGGCTGCAATTGTGATAGTCTTATCCATCTTATTGCTCACAACAACCCCTGTTCTTTCTTTTCTTAAATTTCTTGCTTCCATCAAGCTGATCATTTATTGTTAAGTTCTCTTTGGCGTAACTCAGTTTTCATACGCGCAATAGTCCTGCGTAATTGTTTGATTTGAGCAGGATTTTCCAAAGGAGAAATAGAATGATTGATAACCATTTGGTCATAATTAGCTGTTTCTGCCTCTACTCTTTCTACTAAATCACTAGTAGTCATTTCTTTAATTTCTGCAATTTTCATAACACTTACGCATTTTGATTTTGAATATCATAATCACGTCTTACGACAAACTTCGTTGTAATAGGAAGCTTTTGAGCAGCTAAGCGCAATGCT
The DNA here is from genome assembly GCF_014750685.1 of Bacteroides sp. GM023. Lineage (GTDB taxonomy): Bacteria > Bacteroidota > Bacteroidia > Bacteroidales > Bacteroidaceae > Bacteroides. The sequence goes on along the minus strand of NZ_JAAXGE010000008.1, from coordinate 110,419 downwards.
TCTTTCGCGATTTCGTAAGATACTCCTTCAGCTTCAATAATGATTCTACCTGGAGTCACAGGAGCCACAAATCCTTCCGGAGCACCTTTACCTTTACCCATACGCACATCGGCAGGTTTTCTAGTGATCGGTTTGTCCGGGAATATACGGATCCAGATCTGTCCTTGACGTTGCATATATCTTGTTACTGCAATACGAGCAGCTTCGATCTGACGGCCTGTAATCCACTTAGTCTCCAAAGCCTTTATGCCAAAAGAACCAAAGGCCAGCTGATTGCCTCTCTGAGCAATACCTTTCTGACGGCCTTTTTGTTGTCTTCTGAATTTTGTCTTTTTCGGTTGTAACATAGTTTCCTAAAATTCAAATTCGTTTAGCGATTATTTTTCTTTCTTTTGAAGTTCTTTCCGCCGTTGTTTCCACCATTGTTTCCACGACCACTTTCTTTGCTTTGTGTAAAGTTCGGAGCTAATTCTCTCTTACCAAATACTTCACCTCTACAAATCCAAACTTTGATACCCAACAGACCTACCTTAGTCAATGCTTCTGCATGACAGTAGTCGATATCAGCTCTGAAAGTGTGCAACGGAGTTCTTCCTTCTTTATACATTTCAGAACGAGCCATTTCAGCTCCATTCAAACGTCCTGAAATCTGAATTTTGATACCTTCAGCACCCATACGCATTGTGTTTGCGATAGCCATCTTGATGGCACGGCGATAGGCAATTTTACCTTCTACCTGGCGAGCGATGTTGTTAGCAACAATCACAGCATCCAGTTCAGGTCTTTTCACTTCAAAGATATTGATTTGAATATCTTTGTCGGTAACCTTCTTCAACTCCTCTTTTAACTTATCAACTTCTTGGCCACCTTTACCGATAATAATACCCGGGCGAGCAGTACAAACAGTAATAGTAACGAGCTTCAGCGTACGTTCAATTACGATTCTTGATACACTTGCCTTTGCAAGTCTTGCATTAAGATATTTACGGATTTTGCTATCTTCCAGCAAAGAATCACCGTAATCATTTCCACCATACCAGTTAGAATCCCATCCTCTGATAATTCCTAAACGGTTGCTTATTGGATTAACTTTTTGTCCCATCTACCTTAATTTTGATCTTCGTTATTACTTTTAGCACCAACGAACAATGTTACGTGATTTGAACGTTTGCGAATTCTATAACCTCTACCCTGTGGTGCCGGTCTCATTCTTTTGAGTGTAGCGCCACCATCAACAAAAATCTGTGTTACGAACAACTCGCCGCTTTCTGCTTTACGTTCGTTTTTCTGTTCCCAGTTAGCAATTGCAGAGCGAAGCAATTTTTCCACTCTTGCAGCAGCTTCTTTTGAAGAAAATTTCAAAACACCAAGTGCTCTGTTCACTTCCATACCACGGATCATGTCTGCAACCAGACGCATCTTACGCGGAGAAGTAGGAACATTTTGCAATTTTGCAAAATACATGGTCTTAAGGGCTTCTTTTCTCTTTTCAGCCGATATTTTTTTTCTTGCTCCCATTATTATTTATTACTTTATTATTTCAAATAAATCCTGTTATCTTTTCTTGTTACCAGCGTGTCCTCTGAATGTACGAGTTGGAGCAAATTCGCCCAACTTGTGTCCTACCATATTCTCGGTAACATAAACAGGAATAAATTTATTTCCATTGTGAACTGCAACTGTATGGCCTACAAAATCAGGCGAAATCATTGAAGCTCTGGCCCAAGTCTTTACTACGACTTTCTTGCCAGATTCATTCATGGCAAAAATTCTCTTTTCAAGCTTTACGTTAATATATGGACCTTTTTTTAATGAACGACTCATAGTTTACTCAATTAATCAGATTACTTTTTTCTTCTCTCAATAATGTACTTAGATGATTGTTTCTTAGGAGCTCTAGTCTTAAGTCCCTTAGCGTACAATCCCTTACGTGATCTTGGATGACCTCCTGAAGCACGTCCTTCACCACCACCCATCGGGTGATCAACCGGGTTCATAACAACACCACGGTTACGAGGACGACGTCCTTGCCAACGAGAACGTCCAGCTTTACCAGAACTTTCCAATCCATGATCAGAGTTACCTACACTACCGATAGTAGCTTTACATGTGCTAAGAATCTGTCTTACTTCACCTGAAGGCAATTTGATTACACAATACTTACCCTCACGAGAAGTCAACTGTGCAAAGTTACCAGCCGAACGAACCAGAGCAGCACCCTGTCCCGGACGTAATTCGATATTGTGAATCACAGTACCCACCGGAATGTTTTGAAGAGGAAGAGCATTACCAATCTCTGGCGCTGCTGTTTCACCTGACATCAGAGTCGTGCCAACTTGCAATCCATTGGGAGCAATAATATATCTTTTTTCTCCATCAGCATAGAATAACAAAGCGATACGAGCCGAACGATTCGGATCGTATTCAATTGTCTTAACTACTGCCGGAACACCGTCCTTATTTCTCTTGAAATCAACAATTCTAATCACCTTTCTATGACCGCCACCCATGTAGCGCATAGTCATCTTACCTTCGCTGTTACGACCGCCAGATGATTTCTTACCATATACAAGAGACTTTTCTGGTACTGATGCAGTAATTTCCTCGAAAGTACCAATAATTTTATGTCTTTGCCCCGGTGTTGTGGGCTTAAATTTACGTACTGCCATTTTTATTAAATATTGCTATAAAAATCAATAGTATCTCCTTCTTTCAATGTCACGATTGCTTTTTTGAATGCATTCGTGCGACCATTGATGATACCTGCTTTGGTATAACGGCTCTTATTTTTGCCAGCATACTTTACAGTATTCACATCAACTACAGTAACATTATAAAGAGCTTCAACTTCCTTCTTAATTTCCAGTTTGTTAGCATCAGGACGCACAACAAAGCCGAAACGATTCAGCTTATCAGTGATTGCAGTCATTTTTTCTGTTACCAACGGTTTAATAATAATTCCCATTATTTAAGCCTCCTTTTTAAATTAAGATATTATCAATAGCCTTCAGAGAGTTTTCTGTAAGCACAACAACTCCAGCATTCAATACTCTGTAAGTATTTAATCCTGAAATAGTCTGCACATTAGCACCCTCGATGTTACGAGCTGACAAATATACGTTTTTATTTGCTTCCGGTAAAATTACAAGTAGCTTTTTATCGGAAACTTTAAGATTTTTTGTCATTGCAACGAAATCCTTTGTCTTCGGAGCTTCGAAATTGAAATCTTCTACAACAACGATTGCATTGTTTTGAGCTTTATAAGACAAAGCGGACTTACGAGCCAATGTCTTAACTTTTTTATTCAACTTGAAGAAGTAGTCTCTTGGTTTCGGGCCGAAAACACGTGCACCACCAACGAGAACCGGTGAGTTCATATCACCACGACGTGCTCCACCGCCACCTTTCTGACGACCGATCTTACGAGTAGAACCACTGATTTCACTTCTTTCTTTTGACTTATGAGTACCCTGACGCTGGTTGGCCATAAATTGCTTTACATCCAAATAGATAGCGTGGTCGTTGGGCTCAATTCCGAAGATAGATTCGTTTAACGTAACCTTTCTCCCAGTGTCTTCACCTTTAATGTTATATACGTTAACTTCCATTATTTCTCAATTAATACGATTGAACCTTTGCAACCCGGGATAGAACCTTTGATCAAAAGAAGGTTATGATCCGCGATTACTTTTAATACCTGCAAGTTTTGTACAGTGACTCTGTCACCACCAAGTTGTCCACCCATGCGCATTCCTTTGAATACTTTTGCAGGGTAAGAACAAGCTCCAATAGAACCCGGTTTACGAGCGCGGTTGTGCTGACCGTGAGTAGCCTGACCTACACCACCAAAACCATGTCTTTTTACTACACCCTGGAAACCTTTACCTTTAGAAGTACCAACAACGTCAACAAAGTTAGCATCGTTGAATAACTCTACAGTAATGGTATCACCCAGATTCAATTCTGTTTCAAATTCTTTGAACTCAGCCAAGTGTCTCTTTGGTGCTACTCCAGCTCTTTTGAAGTGACCCATCAACGGTTTAGTTGTATGTTTTTCCTTTTTGTCCTGGAAACCCAACTGAACAGCTGCATAGCCATCTTTCTCTACAGTTTTAACCTGAGTAACAACACAAGGACCTGCTTCGATAACAGTGCATGGTACATTCTTACCATCGGCACTGAAAACGGATGTCATTCCGATTTTTTTTCCTAATAATCCTGGCATTTCACTAATTTTTAATTATCAAACTTTAATTTCTACTTCCACACCACTCGGTAACTCCAACTTCATCAGAGCGTCCACTGTCTTAGCTGTTGAGCTATAGATGTCGATCAATCTCTTATAAGAAGAGAGTTCAAACTGTTCACGAGACTTCTTGTTAACGAAAGTCGAGCGGTTCACTGTAAAGATACGCTTGTGCGTAGGAAGAGGAATTGGACCACTAACAATAGCACCCGTAGCCTTTACGGTTCTTACAATCTTCTCAGCTGATTTGTCAACCAAGTTGTGGTCGTAAGATTTCAATTTAATTCTAATTTTCTGACTCATTATATTTTTAAATTAAGATAGTTATAAATAAGATAAAGCGGCAGGCTAAGAGTCATTCGCTAGCCTGCTGCCTTAGATATTTTTAGAGTAAATCAGTACGTCCCTTTACTTCATCCAATACTGCCTTGGCAATAGAAGCTGAAACTTGAGCGTGATGAGAATATGTCATAGATGACGTTGCACGACCAGAAGAGATAGTACGTAATGCGGTCACATAACCAAACATTTCAGCCAACGGAACCATTGCTTTCACAATACGAGCACCTGAACGGCTTGATTCCATACCTTCAACCTGACCACGACGCTTATTCAAGTCACCGATAACATCACCCATATTTTCTTCCGGAGTTACAACTTCCAGTTTCATTATCGGTTCCATCAATACAGGACCTGCCTTTGCACAAGCATTCTTATAAGCCATCTGCGCACAAATTTCGAAAGACAACTGGTCAGAGTCAACCGGGTGGAATGAACCATCGATCAATGTCACTTTCAGTGAATCCAGCGGATATCCGGCCAATACACCATTCTTAATAGCAGTTGCAAAACCTTTCTGAACAGCAGGGATAAATTCTTTAGGAATATTACCACCCTTCACTTCATCTACAAATTGCAGTCCACCTTCTTTAAAGTCCTCATCAACCGGACCTACATTTACGATGATATCAGCAAACTTACCACGACCACCTGACTGCTTCTTGTATACTTCACGCAAGTTAACAGTCTTAGTGATAGCTTCCTTGTAGTTTACCTGAGGTTTACCTTGGTTACATTCTACCTTAAACTCACGTCTCAAACGGTCGATAATGATATCAAGGTGAAGTTCACCCATACCAGAGATCACTGTCTGACCAGTCTGTTCGTCGGATTTTACAGTAAATGTCGGGTCTTCCTCAGCAAGCTTAGCCAAACCGATAGAAAGTTTATCCATATCTTTCTGAGTCTTCGGCTCAACTGCAATACCAATTACAGTTTCAGGGAAGTCAATAGATTCCAAAATGATAGGAGCTGTTTCGTCACACAAAGTATCACCAGTGTGAATATCTTTAAAACCAACGCCAGCACCGATATCACCTGCACCGATCACTTCTACAGGATTCTGCTTATTTGAGTGCATCTGGAACAAACGTGAAACACGTTCTTTCTTTCCTGAACGAGAGTTATAGATATAAGAACCTGCTTCAATCTTACCTGAATAGACACGGAAGAAAGTCAAACGACCAACATAAGGGTCAGTTGCAATCTTAAATGCCAACGCAGCAGTCTTATCCTCTTCGCTCGGCTTACGATCTTCTTCAGCACCTGTATCCGGATTAGTACCAATTACATTTTCCGTATCCAATGGTGAAGGCAACAATGCACAAACATAGTCAAGCAATGTCTGAACACCTTTATTCTTAAATGAAGAACCGCACAACATCGGTACAATAGCCATCTGGACAGTAGCGCTACGAAGAGCTCTAAAGATTTCTTCTTCAGTAATAGTTGAAGGATCTTCGAAATATTTCTCCATCAAAGCATCATCAAATTCAGATACTTTTTCCAGCAATTTATCTCTCCATTCGTCAGCTTCCTCTTTAAGATCTGCAGGAATTTCTTCTACGCTATAGTCAGCACCCATCGTTTCATCATGCCACAAAATAGCCTTCATCTTGATAAGATCAACTACACCTTTGAAGTTTTCTTCAGCGCCGATAGGAATTACTACCGGACATGGATTAGCACCCAATACAGACTTCATCTGGCTTACTACATCAAAGAAGTTAGCACCAGAACGGTCCATCTTGTTCACATATGCAATACGGGGAACATTGTATTTATCAGCTTGACGCCATACAGTTTCCGACTGAGGTTCAACACCACCTACTGCACAGTAAGCAGCAACAGCACCATCAAGAACACGCAATGAGCGTTCTACCTCAGCAGTAAAGTCAACGTGTCCCGGAGTATCAATCAAGTTTATTTTATAAGTATCACCAGCATACTTCCATTTAGTCGTTGTTGCAGCAGAAGTAATGGTAATACCACGTTCTTGCTCCTGCGCCATCCAGTCCATAGTAGCAGCACCATCATGAACTTCACCGATTTTGTGAGTCAATCCAGTATAGAACAGGATACGTTCAGAAGTTGTTGTTTTTCCGGCATCAATATGAGCCATGATACCGATATTACGAGTCAAATGTAAATCTTGCTTAGCCATCTTTTAGTTCCTTTTACTTTAAGTTTTTAATTGATTGTATCTTATAGTATCAGAATCTAAAATGAGCAAATGCACGGTTAGCTTCAGCCATTCTATGCATATCTTCTTTACGTTTGTATGCGCCGCCTTGTTCATTGAAGGCATCCATGATTTCAGCAGCCAACTTGTCAGCCATTGATTTGCCACCTCTTTTACGAGCATACAAGATCAAATTCTTCATTGATACAGACTCTTTACGATCAGGACGGATTTCTGTAGGAACCTGGAAAGTAGCACCACCTACACGGCGAGACTTAACTTCCACTTGCGGGGTCACATTATCCAAAGCCTTTTTCCAGATTTCAAGAGCAGATTTTTCTTCGTTAGGAAGTTTTGCTTTCACTGTTTCCAGAGCGGCATAAAAGATTTCATAAGATGTATTCTTCTTACCATCATACATCAAGTGGTTTACAAACTTAGAAACCTTTTGGTCATTAAAAACGGGATCCGGAAGGATAACGCGTTTTTTTGGTTTTGCTTTTCTCATTTGTTTGAAAAATAATGTTTTTGTTCTTGGTTGTCTACTTCTTGACTTCTTCAACTCTCCCACCGGAGAATTTACTCAACCTTTAGCATTTCCAACAAACTAAAACGTAAGTTATTACTTTAATTTTAATTAGGTCTTAATCCTTATTTTTTCTTACCCTTAACAGGTGCGGCAGCTTGTCCTGGTTTCGGACGCTTAGCTCCGTATTTAGAACGTCTTTGAGTACGGCCAGCAACACCTGCTGTATCAAGTGTACCGCGAACGATGTGGTAACGTACACCCGGAAGGTCTTTTACACGACCACCACGTACCAAAACGATTGAGTGTTCCTGCAAGTTGTGTCCTTCTCCCGGGATGTAAGAGTTAACCTCTTTCTGGTTAGTCAAACGTACACGAGCTACTTTACGCATTGCAGAGTTCGGCTTCTTCGGAGTAGTAGTATATACTCTCACGCAAACGCCACGTCTTTGAGGACATGAATCCAAGGCTGGAGATTTACTTTTCTCCACCAGCACTTCGCGTCCTTTTCTTACTAATTGCTGAATTGTAGGCATTTTAATTGTTTTTTGATTTATATTATTGTTATATTAATTTCGTAACTATACATTTTGGGCTGCAAAAATACGAATAATATTTGAATATTCAATGCACCACAACCTTTTTTTATTTTTTAATATTTTTATATCAGTCTCACGCTTCGCCTTTTACACTTGTCAGAGGAGCAATAGGAGATTCATCGGAAATACGTATCGGCCCAAATACACGTTCATATTTAGCAATATTGTCTTCCAATGCCCTTAGCAGTCGTTTTGCGTGTTCAGGAGCTACGATGACACGCGATTGCACACCAGCTTTCGGCACCCCCGGCATCACGCGTATAAAATCAAGGATAAATTCTGAACTTGAATGGGTTATGATAGCAAGATTGGCATATGTGCCTTGTGCTACCTCTTCTTTTAACTCAATCTGTAATTGCCCGTTGTTATTTTGTTCTTCCATTATATTATATGATTAATAGTTATCCTGCAAAATAACACAATTTTCCTGAGACAAAGGCCATACACTCAAATAAAAAGGAACAAAAAAAGGAGCAATTACCTCATTCGGCAATCGCTCCTTCTCATATAGTCAATTGAATTGTATTATTCTACTTCATTGTAGTCGAGTACCGTTTTCTTATTTGCCAAGATACGGTCATACTCTTCTTTCGAACCAACGATCAATTTTTCATATTCACGCTGTCCTGTACCTGCCGGAATCAAGTGACCACAGATCACATTTTCCTTCATACCTTCAAGTTTATCAATCTTACCGTTAATAGCAGCTTCATTCAATACCTTCGTTGTTTCCTGGAAGGAAGCAGCCGACATAAAGCTTGAAGTCTGTAAAGCGGCACGTGTAATACCCTGAAGAATCTGAGTAGATGTAGCAGCCACAGCATCACGAACCTCAACAGGTTTCAAGTCACGGCGTTTCAGCATACTATTCTCATCGCGCAGCTTACGGGCAGTTACAATCTGACCAGCCTGCATACTTTGAGAATCACCAGCGTCAACTACTACTTTCTTACCCCAGATACGGTCATTTTCTTCCATGAAGTCCAGCTTGTCTACAACTTGCTGTTCCAGGAAGCGAGTATCACCCGGTTCGTCAATCTGTACTTTACGCATCATTTGGCGAACGATAATCTCGAAGTGCTTATCATTGATCTTCACACCCTGCAGGCGGTATACATCCTGAACTTCATTCACGATATATTCCTGTACAGCTGTAGGACCTTTAATAGCCAAGATATCCGCAGGAGTAGTAGCACCGTCAGACAATGGAGTACCAGCACGTACATAGTCATTTTCCTGTACTAGAATCTGTTTGGATAATGCAACCAGATATTTCTTAACCTCACCAGTCTTGGAAGTTACGATGATCTCACGATTACCACGTTTGATCTTACCCATTGCAACCTCACCATCAATTTCAGAAACAACAGCAGGGTTAGATGGATTACGAGCTTCAAACAATTCGGTAACACGAGGAAGACCACCCGTGATATCACCCGCTTTACCTACGGCACGCGGAATCTTCACGATTACTTCACCGGCTTTCACTTTCTGACCATTTTCGATAATCACGTGACCACCCACCGGTAAGTTGTAAGTACGTATCAAATCACCATCTTCCGTCAGGATATGAGCCGTAGGAACCTTCGTCTTATCCTTAGATTCAATAATGATAATTTCACGAAGACCTGTAGCTTCATCCGATTCAACCTTATAAGTAACGTTTTCAATTACGCCCTCAAATTCGATCTTACCGGTTGCTTCTGTGATAATAACAGCGTTGAACGGGTCCCATTTAGCAATTAATTTGCCTTTTTCTACCAGATCCCCATCGCCTACATATAACGTTGAACCATAAGGTACGTTATGAGTAGAAAGAACGATACCGGTATTTACATCTACGAAACGAACTTCAGCCAAACGACCTACTACCACTTTCGCAGACTCACCCATTTCATCAACGATATCCACAGTACGCAATTCCTCAAATTCAAGACGTGCATTATTCTTAGCAACGATACTTGCATTTGCTGCGATATTGGCAGCAGTACCACCGGCGTGGAACGTACGCAATGTTAACTGTGTACCCGGCTCACCGATAGACTGAGCAGCGATTACTCCGACAGCTTCACCCTTCTGAACCATACGGCTCGTAGCCAGGTTACGTCCGTAACATTTTGCACAAACACCCTTTTTAGCTTCACAAGTCAATACCGAACGGATTTCAACACTCTCAATCGGAGAATTTTGAATTTTCTTACCGATTTCTTCTGTGATTTCTTCTCCACCGGCAACTATCAATTCGCCAGTAGTAGGATGAATAATATCATGTACGGAGACACGTCCCAAGATACGTTCATACAAAGTAGCAATAACTTCATCGTTATTCTTAAGGTCTGTACAAACCAGTCCACGGAGTGTACCGCAGTCTTCTTCTGTAATAATCACATCATGTGACACATCCACCAGACGACGAGTCAAATAACCGGCATCTGCAGTCTTCAAAGCGGTATCCGCCAAACCTTTACGAGCACCGTGGGTAGAGATAAAGTACTCCAACACCGAAAGTCCTTCTTTAAAGTTCGACAAGATCGGGTTCTCGATGATCTGACCACCTTCAGCACCTGCTTTCTGGGGTTTCGCCATCAAACCACGCATACCTGACAACTGACGAATCTGTTCTTTAGAACCACGGGCACCTGAATCAAGCATCATGTAAACAGAGTTAAATCCTTGATCATCCGAAGAAATAGTCTTCATCAAGATGTTAGACAACTCAGAGTTAACATGTGTCCAGATATCAATTACCTGATTGTAACGTTCGTTGTTGGTGATGAAACCCATGTTATAGTTGTTAACGACTTGTTCAACTTCGTCGTAACCCTTCTGTACCAAAGTTTCTTTTTCCTTCGGAATGATAATATCACCCAAGTTGAATGACAAACCACCCTTGAACGCCATCTGATAACCCAAATTCTTGATTCCATCCAGGAAGTCCGCAGCCTTAGCCACACCACATACCTTAATTACATCACTAATAATATCACGAAGAGATTTCTTAGAGATAATAGTATTGATATAGCCTGCTTCAGGGGGAACGATTTCATTCACAATCACACGTCCTACTGAGGTTTCGCGCATTACGTCTACAATGTTACCATTTTCGTCAACGTCTTTCACGATTACTTTCACCGGAGCGTGAATATCCACTCTACCTTCGTTATAAGCAATCAATGCTTCTTCCGGACCGTAGAATGTCAGACCTTCACCCTTTGCACCGGCACGTAACTTGGTAATATAGTATAGACCAAGAACCATATCCTGTGCAGGCACAGTAATAGGCGCACCATTTGCCGGATTCAAGATATTATGTGATTGAAGCATCAACATCTGCGCTTCAAGAATTGCTTCATTGCTCAAAGGCAAGTGAACAGCCATCTGGTCACCGTCAAAGTCGGCGTTGAATGCCGTACATGCTAGCGGATGCAGCTGGATAGCTTTACCTTCAATCATTTTTGGCTGGAAAGCCTGGATACCCAAACGGTGCAATGTCGGAGCACGGTTCAACAGTACCGGATGTCCTTTCATTACATGTTCCAAGATGTCCCAAATCACCGGTTCCTTGCGGTCAACGATCTTTTTCGCAGACTTTACAGTCTTAACGATACCACGTTCGATGAGTTTGCGAATAATAAACGGTTTGTACAGTTCGGCAGCCATCAATTTAGGAATACCGCACTCACCCATTCTCAATTCAGGACCAACGACGATTACCGAACGAGCAGAGTAGTCAACACGTTTACCCAGCAAGTTCTGACGGAAACGTCCTTGCTTACCTTTCAAACTGTCGGACAGTGATTTCAACGGACGATTGGCATCTGTCTTTACAGCGCTTGATTTACGTGAGTTATCAAACAAAGAATCGACAGATTCCTGAAGCATACGTTTTTCATTACGCAATATTACTTCCGGAGCCTTGATTTCGATCAGTCGTTTCAAGCGGTTGTTACGTATAATCACACGACGATAAAGGTCGTTCAAGTCAGATGTAGCAAAACGGCCACCATCCAACGGAACCAACGGACGAAGTTCGGGCGGGATAACCGGTACGATACGTACAATCATCCATTCCGGTTTGTTGCGTCCGCGTGATGCACGGAACGATTCTACTACCTGAAGACGTTTCAACGCTTCATTCTTACGTTGCTGTGAAGCATCGTTACCTGCACGGTGACGTAATTCGTAAGACTGAGCATCCAAATCCAAACGAGCCAACAAATCATAGATAGCTTCAGCACCCATCTTAGCGATGAATTTGTTCGGATCATTATCTTCAAGATATTGATTGTCCTTTGGAAGTGTATCCAGAATATCCAGATATTCTTCTTCAGAAAGCAAATCATATTCAGCTACGCCATCTTCAGCTTTTACACCCGGCTGAATAACAACATAACGTTCGTAGTATATAATCGAATCCAGTTTCTTTGTCGGCAATCCGAGCAAATAACCGATTTTATTAGGGAGCGAACGGAAATACCAGATGTGAGCTACCGGCACAACCAGCTGGATATGTCCCATACGTTCACGACGCACCTTCTTCTCAGTAACTTCCACACCACAACGGTCGCAGACGATACCTTTATAACGGATACGTTTGTATTTACCGCAATGGCACTCATAGTCCTTGATAGGACCAAAAATGCGCTCGCAGAACAAACCGTCACGTTCGGGTTTGTACGTACGGTAATTAATGGTTTCAGGCTTCAAAACTTCACCACTCGAATTCTCTAGGATTTCTTCCGGGGAAGCCAGACCAATTGAGATCTTCGAGAAATTACTTTTCGACTTATTTTCTTTTCTAAAAGCCATACTCTATATAATTGAGATTTGATAATTGAATCATTGCAAATTGAAAAGACACGGATGTCAACAGGCCTTCATCGGCTTGTTGACATCACGTATTCTTCATTATATTATTCTAGGTTGATACTCAAACCTAAACCTCTCAACTCATGTAACAATACGTTCAAGGATTCCGGTATACCAGGTTGCGGCATCGGTTCGCCCTTCACTATTGCTTCATAAGCCTTCGAACGTCCTACCACGTCATCAGACTTGATAGTCAGGATTTCTTGCAGGATATGAGCAGCACCAAATCCTTCGAGTGCCCAAACCTCCATTTCTCCGAAACGCTGACCACCGAATTGTGCCTTACCACCAAGAGGTTGCTGAGTAATCAATGAGTACGGACCGATAGAACGAGCATGCATCTTATCTTCAACCATGTGGCCTAACTTCAACATATAAGTTACACCCACAGTTGCCGGCTGGTCAAACTGCTCACCTGTACCACCATCACAAAGATAAGTTTTACAGTAGCGCGGCAATCCTGCCTTGTCTGTCCATACATTCAGGTCCTCCATTGTAGCACCATCAAAGATAGGAGTTGCAAACTTCACACCCAATGTCTTTCCGGCACGTCCAAGTACAGCTTCAAAAATCTGACCGATGTTCATACGAGAAGGCACACCCAACGGATTCAATACAATATCAACCGGAGTACCATCTGACAAGAACGGCATATCTTCCTGACGTACGACACGTGACACGATACCCTTGTTACCGTGACGACCCGCCATCTTATCACCAACACCAATCTTACGTTTCTTGGCAATATATACTTTAGCCATCTGAATGATACCTGCAGGAAGTTCATCACCAATAGTAATAGCAAACTTCTTACGCTTCAACTCAGCATCCAATTCTTTATATTTCTTGATGAAATTCATCACCAAGTCACGAATCATGCCATTGATATGGTCGTCATTCGTCCAGTTACTTAACTGAATAGAAGTAAAGTCAAGTGAATCAAAGTCAGACGCACTGAATTTAGCACCCTTAGCAATCACTTCCGCACCCAGATAATCTTTCACACCCTGAGAAGTCTTACCTTCTGTCAAAGTCATCAGTTTCTTAACCAGGATACGTTTCAAGTCTGCTACCTTTGATTCGAATTCATCATCGATCTTAGGCAACAATGCCTTATCTGCAAGCTTAGAGCTACGATTCTTGATAACACGTGAGAACAACTTCTTGTCGATAACAACACCTTTCAAAGAAGGAGAAGCTTTCAGTGAAGCATCTTTCACATCACCGGCCTTATCACCAAAGATTGCACGAAGCAGTTTTTCTTCAGGAGAAGGATCAGACTCACCTTTCGGAGTAATCTTACCGATCATGATATCGCCCGGTTCAATACGAGCACCAATTCTTACGATACCGTTTTCGTCCAAGTCCTTAGTAGCTTCTTCACTCACATTCGGGATATCAGAAGTCAACTCTTCCATACCACGTTTTGTTTCACGAACTTCCAAAGAATATTCTTCTACGTGAATTGAAGTCAGCAAGTCCTCGCGTACTACACGTTCGTTCAAAACGATAGCATCCTCATAGTTGTAACCCTTCCAAGGCATATAAGCAACCAACAGGTTTTTACCCAATGCCAGTTCACCCTTTTCAGTAGAATAACCTTCGGTCAATATATCACCTTTCTTCACACGTTGTCCTCTCTCACAAGTCGGACGTAAGTCAATCGTCATGTTCTGATTGGTCTTACGGAATTTAGGCAATCTATATTCCTTTAAAGCAGATTCGAAGCTTACAAATTCTTCATCCTCTGTACGGTCATACAAAATACGAATCGTAGTAGCATCAACGTAGTCAACCACGCCATCCCCTTCCGCAGTAACCTGCGTACGAGAATCTCTCACCAACTGACGTTCGATACCTGTACCAACAATCGGCGCCTCGCTTCTCAACAATGGAACTGCCTGACGCATCATGTTTGATCCCATCAATGCACGGTTAGCATCATCATGTTCCAGGAACGGAATCAATGAAGCCGCGATTGATGCAATCTGCTGGGGAGAAACGTCCATCAAGTCCACTTCCAGCGGTTCAACAACCGGGAAATCAGCATCCTGACGAGACTTAACCTTATTACGCACGAATGTACCGTCATCATTCAACGGAGCATTACCCTGTGCAATAACCTTTTCTTCCTCTTCTTCGGCAGTCAGATAAATCAGACCATTATCAGAAAGATCCACTTTTCCGTTATCGACCTTACGATACGGAGTTTCAATGAATCCGAGTTCATTAATTTTAGCGAATACACACAATGATGAAATCAAACCGATGTTCGGACCTTCAGGAGTCTCGATCGGGCAAAGACGACCATAGTGTGTGTAGTGAACGTCACGAACCTCAAATCCGGCGCGTTCACGAGAAAGACCACCAGGACCCAGTGCAGACATACGACGCTTGTGCGTGATTTCAGCCAGCGGGTTTGTCTGGTCCATGAATTGAGACAAGGCATTCGTTCCGAAGAAAGAGTTGATTACAGAAGAAATAGTCTTCGCGTTAATCAAATCAATCGGAGTGAACACTTCATTGTCGCGAACGTTCATACGTTCACGAATCGTACGGGACATACGAGCCAGACCAACAGCAAACTGGTTAGAAAGCTGTTCGCCCACTGTACGCACACGACGATTGCTCAAGTGGTCAATATCATCCACATCTGCCTTAGAGTTAATCAACTCAATCAGATATTTGATGATTTCAATGATATCTTCCTTCGTGAGGACACGCACGTCCATATCAGTCGTCAAGTTCAACTTCTTGTTGATTCTGTAACGACCTACATCACCAAGGTCATATCTTTTTTCTGAGAAGAACAAGTTGTTGATAACTTCACGTGCACTTGCGTCATCAGCCGGATCGGCATTACGCAACTGACGGTAGATATACAACACAGCTTCCTTTTCCGAGTTACTCGGGTCCTTCTGCAGCGTATTATATATAATAGAGAAATCGGACTGGTTCGGTTCATCCTTATGCAAAAGAATATTCTGAACTCCCGATTCCAAGATTTCATCCACGTGCACTTCTTCCAATACGGTTTCACGGTCGATAATAACCTCGTTACGTTCGATAGAAACCACTTCACCGGTATCTTCATCAACGAAATCTTCAATCCATGTTTTCAAGACACGTGCAGCCAGTTTGCGGCCCAGCACTTTCTTCAGATTCGTCTTGTTAACCTTCACATCTTCTGCAAGGTTGAAAATTTCAAGAATATCTTTGTCATTCTCGAAACCAATCGCACGCAACAGAGTAGTTACCGGCAATTTCTTCTTACGGTCAATGTATGCGTACATCACATTATTGATGTCGGTAGCAAACTCAATCCACGAACCTTTAAACGGAATAATACGAGCCGAATAAAGTTTCGTACCATTGGCATGTACACTTTGGCCGAAGAACACACCCGGAGAACGGTGAAGCTGTGACACAACTACGCGTTCGGCACCGTTAATGACGAAAGTAGCCTTATCAGTCATGTATGGAATCGGTCCGAGGAATACGTCCTGAATCACCGTATCAAAATCCTCATGATCGGGATCGGTACAGTAAAGCTTAAGTTTCGCTTTTAAAGGAACACTATAAGTGAGCCCACGCTCTATACAATCATCGATGGTATAACGCGGCGGATCAATATAATAGTCCAGAAACTCAAGAACAAAATTGTTTCTAGTATCGGCAATAGGGAAGTTTTCAGCAAATACTTTATACAATCCCTCATTCTTACGCTTTTCAGGTGGGGTATCTAATTGTAGAAAGTCTTGGAATGACTTCAATTGTACTTCCAGGAAATCCGGATATTCGAGCGGATTCTTAGTCGAAGCAAAATTAACTCTTTGATTTACAGTATTTGAAGACATCTATTAATGAATTTGGAGAACTTAATTTGAAATATATACACAAAAAGGTTAAGAATCCTCTTGCGAAGGATTCCTAACCGAATTACCTGATTACCAGGCCAATGTTATTTAAGTTCAACTTCAGCTCCAGCTTCTTCCAATGTTTTCTTCAATGATTCTGCTTCGTCTTTAGCCAAACCTTCTTTAACTGTGCTAGGAGCACCGTCTACCAAGTCTTTAGCTTCTTTCAAACCTAGGCCACAAGCTTCCTTAACGGCTTTAACAACCTGAAGTTTAGCTGCACCAGCGCTTTTCAACACTACGTCGAAAGAAGTTTGTTCTTCTACAGCAGCAGCACCAGCTGCAGGACCAGCAGCAACAGCAACAGCTGCAGCAGCAGGTTCAATACCGTATTCATCTTTAAGGATAGTTGCAAGTTCATTAACTTCTTTTACTGTCAAGTTAACCAATTGTTCTGCAAAAGCTTTCAAATCTGCCATTTTTTGTATGATTTTAATTATTTAAATACTTTGTTGTTTTTGAAAATTATTCGGGTCTCTCACCAAGTGTTTTGAGTACGCCGTGAATGGTGTTACCACCTGATTGAAGAGCAGAAATAACATTCTTGGCCGGAGATTGCAACAGGGCAATAACATCAGCGATAACTTCATTCTTACTCTTGATTGCAACGAGAGCATCCAATTGATCTGCACCAACGTAGAAGCTTTCTTCTGCATATGCAGCTTTCAGTCCGGGAATACCGTCTTTCGCTTTATCTTTGATCAGTTTAGCAGGAACGTTTGCAATGTTGCTAAACATAACGGCTGTAGTACCTTTCAAAGAATTGTAAAGAGGTGAAAAGTCTTCTTCCAGGCTTTCCAGTGCCTTGTGAAGCAGTGTGTTTTTAACCAACATCAATTTGATGTCAGATTTAAAACATTCTCTTCTCAGTGCGCTGGTAGCAGCAGCGTTCATAGCTGTAACATCTACCAAATAGAAGTGACCATATTCCTTTACTGTAGCAGCAATTTGCTCTATAATCGTACTTTTATCTTCCTTTCTCATTATTTCTCTGTTTTATTAGATTTCATCCACTGATTTCGGGTCGATTTTAATACCCGCACTCATTGTACTAGAAAGATAAATACTCTTAATATACGTACCCTTTGCTGCGGTCGGTTTCAGTTTGTTCAGAGTAGAGATAAACTCTTTCGCATTGTCGCGAATCTGATCAGGACTGAATGACACCTTACCGATAGAAGTATGAACGATACCGCTCTTATCAACTTTAAAGTCGATTTTACCTTGTTTTACTTCTTTTACAGCTTTAGCAACATCCATAGTTACAGTACCACTCTTCGGGTTCGGCATCAATCCACGAGGACCGAGTACACGACCGAGTGCACCAATTTTACCCATGATAGATGGCATAGTGATGATAACATCAATATCAGTCCATCCACCTTTGATCTTTTCAATATATTCGTCAAGACCAACATAGTCAGCGCCAGCTTCTTTTGCAGCAGCTTCAGCATCCGGTGTACAAAGTACCAATACACGTACTTCCTTACCAGTACCATGAGGAAGTGAAACAACACCTCTCACCATCTGGTTAGCTTTACGTGGATCAACACCTAAACGTACATCAATATCCAGTGAAGCATCAAACTTGGAAAAAGTGATTTCTTTTACCAGAGATGCAGCTTCTTTCAGCGAGTATGCTTTCCCTGCTTCAATCTTCTCTGCAGCTAACTTTTGATTTTTTGTCAGTTTACCCATTACAATTGAAGTTTATTAGTTATTAACCGGGAACTCCCCTTTTACAGCGATACCCATACTTCTAGCTGTACCTGCAACCATTCTCATGGCAGCTTCCACAGTAAAACAGTTCAAGTCAACCATTTTGTCCTGAGCAATCGTACGAACTTGTTCCCAAGTAAGCTCGGCAACTTTCTTACGGTTAGGCTCAGCAGAACCACTCTTTACCTTAGCCACTTCAAGTAATTGAATAGCAACGGGAGGAGTCTTGATTACAAAATCGAAAGACTTATCTGCGTAGTAAGTAATGATAACAGGTAAAATCTTACCTGCCTTGTCTTGGGTTCTGGCATTGAATTGCTTGCAAAATTCCATGATATTGATACCCTTAGAACCTAGAGCAGGTCCAACTGGGGGTGATGGATTTGCAGCGCCTCCTTTAATCTGTAATTTGATTAGTCCAGCAACTTCTTTAGCCATTTTTTTATTGATTTATATATAAACATTAAACGAAGAACAACAACAGCGTAACAATTCCGCGTTATTCTTTTTCCACTTGCATAAAGCCTAATTCAAGCGGCGTTTTGCGCCCGAATATCTTCACCATGACCTTTAGTTTCTTTTTTTCACTATTCACTTCTTCAATGATACCACTGAATCCGCTAAAAGGACCAAAAGTAACCTTAACAGTTTCACCAACCACGTACGGAATATTGAGTTCTTCACCCGTTTCCTGCAGTTCGTCAACTGTACCAAGTATACGATTCACTTCTGACTGTCTGAGGGGCACCGGTTTTTCGGAGCCGCCAAGAAAGCCTATCACATTCGGAGTGTTGCGCAAGTGATGAGAAACCTCACCAACCAAAGCAGCCTCCACCAAAACGTAACCAGGAAGATAACTTCTTTCCTTCACAATTTTTTTACCATTGCGAACCTGGTACACCTTTTCAGTAGGAATCAATACCTGAGATACATATTCACTAAGGTCGCTGTTTTTAAGATCAGCTTCAAGATATTCCTTTACCTTAGCTTCTTTACCACTAATAGCACGCAGAACGTACCATTTTTTTTCAATCTCAGCCATTTTTAATTCCTAATTTTTTAATGTGGATAAACAATTTTTTCCATGAAGTTCTGGAAACAGACATCCATACCCCATACTACCAATGCAATAAGCAGGGAAGCATATAAAACAACTACTGCACTGTTAGCAAGTTCAGAATACGTAGGCCACGATACTTTATGAACAAGTTCGTCGTAAGATTCTTTAATATAAGCTATTACCTTTTTCATTTGAATAATATTAGCACGGGAGGAGAGGCTCGAACTCCCGACACCCGGTTTTGGAGACCGGTGCTCTACCAACTGAGCTACTCCCGTGTGTACATAATCAGTTCCCGGTTTTAATCGGGAACTGATTAAATATTGTGTATTAGCCAAGAATTTCTGTAATCTGACCAGCACCTACCGTACGTCCACCTTCGCGGATAGCGAAACGAAGACCCGGGTTCAATGCTACTGGGTAGATCAACTCAACTGTGATAGTTACGTTATCACCTGGCATTACCATTTCTGTTCCTTCCGGCAAAGTGATTTCACCAGTACAGTCCATAGTACGCAAATAGAACTGAGGACGATATTTGTTGTGGAACGGAGTATGACGACCACCTTCTTCTTTCTTTAAGATATAAACCTCAGCCTTGAATTTAGAATACGGTTTAATCTGACCTGGTTTACAAAGAACCATACCGCGTTTGATTTCGTTCTTGTCGATACCACGAAGCAACAAACCTACGTTATCACCAGCTTCACCTTGATCCAACAGTTTACGGAACATTTCAACACCAGTTACAACTGATTTCTTATCTTCACCTAAACCAAGGATTTCGATTTCATCACCTACGTGAATGATACCTGTTTCGATACGACCTGTAGCTACAGTACCACGACCTGTGATAGAGAATACGTCTTCAACCGGCATCAAGAAAGGTTTATCAACATCACGCGGAGGAAGTGGAATCCAAGTATCAACAGCATCCATCAATTCCATAACTTTGTCTTCCCACTTTTCAACGCCGTTCAATGCGCCAAGAGCAGAACCCTGGATAATAGGAGTATTGTCACCATCGAAATCATAGAATGAAAGAAGTTCTCTCATTTCCATTTCAACGAGTTCCAACATCTCGGCATCATCAACCATATCGCACTTGTTCAAGAATACAACCAAACGAGGAACGTTTACCTGACGAGCCAACAAGATATGTTCGCGAGTCTGAGGCATCGGACCATCAGTTGCAGCACAAACGATGATAGCACCATCCATCTGAGCAGCACCAGTTACCATGTTCTTAACGTAGTCGGCGTGTCCCGGACAGTCAACGTGTGCGTAGTGACGATTAGCTGTAGAATACTCAACGTGTGAAGTATTAATAGTAATACCTCTTTCTTTTTCTTCAGGAGCGTTATCGATAGAGTCGAAAGAACGCAATTCAGAAAGACCTTTTTTTGCCAACACAGTAGTGATAGCAGCTGTCAACGTTGTCTTACCGTGGTCTACGTGACCGATTGTACCAATGTTTACGTGCGGTTTGTCACGATTAAATTTCTCTTTAGCCATAGCTTTACTTGTTATTTATTTGATTAATAATCAGCATTTACATCTTTATGAGCTGTTACCGGGATTTGAACCCGGGACCTCTTCCTTACCAAGGAAGTGCTCTACCACTGAGCTATAACAGCAAGAAAAAAGAGCGGAAGACGGGGCTCAAACCCGCGACCCTCAGCTTGGAAGGCTAATGCTCTATCAACTGAGCTACTTCCGCATTCTTGCCAAAGTTGTCACTCTGATTTTGTGGGCAAAGATGGATTCGAACCACCGAAGTCGAAAGACAGCAGATTTACAGTCTGCCCCATTTGGCCACTCTGGTATTTGCCCTTGTTTTCATTAAATAAAAGAACCAAAACAAACAATATGATAAGAACCGTTGTTTTATCTTTATCCTTCATCTTTTGAGCCTCTTGTCGGATTCGAACCAACGACCCCGAGATTACAAATCACGTGCTCTGGCCAACTGAGCTAAAGAGGCATTCTAGCTAAAAAAATGCAACCGTCACGATCTAACGCGAGCGAAACGGCTGCAAATTTAGTTATTTATTTCTTTTCCGCAAAATATTTGCGCTTTTTTTATTTGATACGTTGTTTTTCCTTGTATTTAACCAGTTGTTTGCCGAGCGCTTCCACATCCAAATCAATCGCTTCCTCAAATGTGTCGCACACTTTGCTTGCATAAAACTCTCCATTTGGAATAAGAATCTTAATACCCGCTTCTTTATTATCAGCGACTTCCGGCTTAATTACCTTTAATGACACCTCTACTTTCTTTATATCTTCGTAATATTTTTCCAACTTAGACACTTTCTTCTGAATAAATGCCTGCAATTGCTCTGACGCATCAAAGTGAATTGATTGAATTCTAATATCCATACTTACCTCCTTGTTTTTAAGCTCTTGGATGAGCTTGTTTATACACTTTTTTAAGTTCTTCAAATGTAGCGTGCGTATAGATCTCGGTAGTTGTTATACTCTCGTGACCCAAAAGTTCTTTTACCGCGCCCAACTCCGCTTCATTATTCAGCATCGTGGTAGCAAAAGTATGCCTTAACACGTGAGGGCTCTTTTTTTTCAGCGTCGCCACCTTTGACAGGTTCCGTTTCACTAAATTATAGACTAGATTCTTATAAAGCCGTTCGCCATTCTCTCTAATAAAGAAAGCCTCCGACCTCACCGGAATCATCTCGTTTCTTATGTCAATATACCCAAGCAACAAATCCCGCAGCTCATCGCCAAATGGAATCAACCGTTGCTTATTTCTTTTCCCGGTCACTTTCAGAAGAGAAGCCGAAAAATCCACATCCTTATCATCCAAACCTATTAATTCAGAAAGTCTCATGCCTGTAGCATAAAACACTTCGATAATCAATCGATCCCGACAACCTTTAAATCCTTCGCCAAAGTCCGTATCATCCAACAACCGGTTCATTTCGTTTTCTTTCAAAAACACAGGCAACGGCTTTTTGTTCTTAGGCCCCTTTATTTTACATAAAGGATCTACCGCCGTCTCTCCTTGTCTTAAAAGATACTTATAAAACGTTCGGAGCGAACTTAGCTTACGATTTACAGAAGTTGAAGTATATCCCTTATCCATCAATGAAACTATCCATTCACGAATAAGTTCAGCCTCTACCTTCAGCGGATCAAATTTCCCATACTCTTCCTGAGCAAACTCCTGCAGTTGCTTTATATCTTCACCGTATGCAAGAACGGTTTTTTCCGAATAATTCCGCTCATACTGGAGATAATCAAGAAAAGATTCTATCAACATAATATCGCTACATCTAAAATCGTGCAACGAATGTATGAAAAGAATTCAATAATTCAAAGGAAATTACGAATTATTAATCTTCTATTTGCTGAAGTTTTTGTACGTAAACTGCACGTTCTCTCTTAAGTCTGTTAGTTACAGACGGTTTGTCAAACTGCTGTCTGCGTCTCAATTCTTTCACGATGCCAGTTTTCTCAAATTTTCTTTTAAACTTCTTCAGCGATTTCTCAATGTTTTCGCCTTCTTTTACAGGTACTACAATCATTTTGTTACTATTAATATGTTATGATTAAAAATTTCCGCAGTCAAATTGCGCCGCAAAATTACACATACTTTCTTTATTCACAAAACTTTCGGCAAATATTTCTCAAAAACTATTCATAAACAAGCCATTAAACGCAGAAAGTTAGTACCTTTGGATTACTTATGTACCTATAATAATATAATAAAGTATGAAACAGAGTATAAAAGAGCGATTGCATGCGCTGCGCATGACATTCCATCCCAACCACATCAAGGCATTAATCATTCCTAGTACTGACCCACATCTGAGCGAATATGTAGCCCCGCATTGGATGTCGCGAGAATGGATTTCGGGTTTTACAGGTTCTGCAGGAACTGTTGTCGTATTAATGGATAAAGCCGGACTATGGACAGATTCCCGCTACTTCCTGCAAGCTGAAAAAGAACTGGAAGGCAGTGGCATTACAATCTATAAGGAGATGTTGCCGGAAACCCCAAGCATCACTGAATTTCTCTGCCAGAACTTAAAACCTGCCGAATCCGTGAGTATCGATGGGAAAATGTTTTCCGTGCAACAGGTGGAACAGATGAAAGAAGAACTTACAGCTCATCAGTTGCAAGTCGACATTTTCGGCGATCCGATGCAAAGTATTTGGAAAGATCGCCCTTCTATACCTGATTCTCCGGCTTTCATTTACAATATTAAATATGCAGGAAAAAGCTGTGAAGAAAAAATAGCCGCCATTCGTACTGAATTAAAGAAAAAGGGAGTTTATGCTTTATTTTTATCGTCTTTGGACGAAATTGCATGGACTCTCAATTTAAGAGGAAGCGACGTACATTGCAATCCGGTAGTAATCAGCTATTTACTAATCACACAGGATGACGTGACTTTTTTTATCTCTCCGGAGAAAGTCACTCCAAAGGTGGAAGCGTATTTAAAGGAACAACAGGTAAGTCTGCATGATTATGATAAAGTAGAGAGTTTCCTAAGTAACTTTACCGGTAAGAATATCCTTATCGACCCTAAAAAAACAAATTTCGCAATTTATTCCGCCATCAATCCGAATTGCTTGATTGTTCGTGGAGAATCTCCTGTAGCATTATTGAAAGCAATTCGTAACGGACAAGAAATAGCCGGCATTCATGCGGCTATGCAGCGGGATGGCGTGGCACTTGTCAAGTTCCTCAAATGGTTGGAGGAAGCAGTTCCTTCCGGCAAAGAAACAGAATTAAGCGTAGACAAAAAGCTACATGAATTCAGATCCGCCCAATCTCTTTATATGGGGGAAAGTTTCGACACAATTGCAGGATACAAGGAGCATGGAGCAATCGTACATTATTCGGCCACACCGGAAAGTGATGTAACACTCCAACCCAAAGGATTTCTACTTTTAGATTCAGGAGCCCAATACTTGGACGGAACAACCGACATCACACGAACAATTGCATTAGGTGAACTCACTGAAGAAGAGAAAACAGACTATACCTTAATATTAAAAGGACACATTGCATTGGCAATGGCCAAGTTTCCTGCCGGAACCCGTGGCGCACAACTTGATGTGCTGGCACGTCTCCCGATTTGGAAATATGGTATGAATTTCCTTCATGGTACGGGACATGGGGTCGGTCACTTCCTGAGTGTGCATGAAGGTCCACAAAGTATCCGTATGAATGAGAATCCGGTAGTACTACAACCGGGTATGGTCACTTCCAATGAACCTGGCGTATATAAAGCCGGTAGTCATGGGATACGCACGGAGAATCTGACGTTAGTTTGCAAAGATAAGGAGGGTATGTTTGGCGAATACTTTAAATTTGAGACTATCACATTATGCCCGATCTGTAAAAAAGGAATCATCAAAGATCTGTTGACGGCAGAGGAAGCAGAGTGGTTAAATAACTATCACCAGACTGTTTACGAAAAGTTATCGCCGTCTCTTAACGAAGAAGAAAAAGTTTGGCTACAGGAAGCTACTGCTCCTATATAAAAACAATATGCCTGACACCCGGGTGTCAGTACATACAACACCCGGGTGTCAAGCAGCCTAAGACCCGGGTGTCAGCATGTACGACACCCGGGTGTCATACAATATAGAATAGTATTCAATTAAAAACATTACTAGAACAGATATATCTTATGGCTTTAATCAAATCAGTACGGGGATTCACTCCCGAAATCGGCGAAAACTGTTTTCTCGCAGATAACGCAACTATCATAGGAGATGTAAAAATAGGAAATGACTGTAGCATTTGGTTTAGCACCGTTTTGCGAGGTGATGTCAATTCCATACGAATCGGCAATGGAGTCAATATCCAAGACGGAAGCGTGCTACATACATTATATCAGAAATCAATTATTGAAATTGGGGATCATGTTTCTGTAGGACACAATGTGACCATTCATGGAGCGACTATTAAAGATTATGCGCTGGTCGGAATGGGGTCAACCATACTGGACCATGCTGTAATTGGTGAAGGTGCTATCGTTGCTGCCGGCTCTTTGGTCTTGAGTAATACAGTGATTGAACCTGGAAGTATTTGGGGTGGAGTACCCGCCAAATTTATTAAGAAAGTAGACCCGGAACAGGCTAAAGAACTGAATCAGAAAATCGCTCACAATTATCTGATGTATTCACAATGGTATAAAGAATAGAAAACACATTATAGATAATTTATATAATAAAAAGGAGAAGGTATGAATTACTTTTTTGAAGCGTTGACAAGCGAAAGTAAGAATCCTGAATTACCCGAAGAATTTAATTATTTCGGAAAACTTATTGGTAGCTGGACATTCGATTATACAGACTACAACACATCTCGAACGGTTAAAGGAGAATGGCATTTTTCATGGGTTCTTGAAGGCATGGCAGTACAAGACGTTATTATTTTACCTTCTCGTGATACAAGAGATAAGAATACTCATCCTGACGATGAATATGGAACAACGCTTCGTGTCTACAATCCCAATACACACGCTTGGGATATCGCCTATTGTTACACAGGAAAAATTATGCGTCTTGAAGCGAGAAAACAAGATGATATGATCATTCTTACAAATATTGACGATGAAAAGAAGAAATGGGTCTTTATCAAAATTGAGGATAATAATTTTCATTGGCAGAATGTTACTGTAAAAGATGACGGTGAATGGCATATAAATGTGGATTTATATGCTGTACGCACCAAATAAGCATTTTGTGCAGCGCGTCTTATCCGTAAAAGACGTACTTACCATTTTATGATTTTCCATATTGATACCCCAATTGCTATCTAACAATAAAAACAAGACTATCAAAAGTTATAAAAAGACTGGCGGGATGCTCCTTTAAAAAGAAGTATTCCGCTTATCTTTTTTATAAAGATAAAAATTCTGATTCATTTTATAGATTGTAGCTATTCAAATCTTAAATTTATTATATATTTAAATTGTTGTCTATATTTTATTTACGAACATTTCGTATATTTGCGAAATATTCGTAGAATGATAAATTAAAATAAAGATAGTCCACATTATAAATAACACTGTAATAAAATTACTACTATGAACAAGTTAATCATTGTACTCTATCTGTCTTTGCTATGCAGTATTGCACAAGCACAACTCCCCATTCCTGAATTTCAAAAAGGGAAAGCTACGCTAAGCGGCACAATAGAAAACTACAACCCAAACAGCAATCTGAATTTCAGGATCAATATCCCCAATATTCTGATGAGGACACCCGAAACCCTTTTTCCTACCATTGAGCCAAACGGAAGTTTTGAAATAAACATCCCTCTGTACAATAGTACGCAAATACGAATGACAATAGGGCATGAAGATTTAGTTATGTTATTAAGCCCTGATAAAAAAACTGATGTAGCTATCAATCTAAGTAATCCAATAGGAAAACGATTCATATTCAGTGGACAATATGCCACTATCAATAATGAATGGTGCCAGCCGGAGCTAATAAAAAGAATACCACCTGTTTATTTAAATGGTGCCCTATTAGACTCCATCGCAGATATTAATGCCAACGAATTTAAGAAACGATGTATTGACCAGTACAAACAATATGTGGCTCATAATAATGCCCAAGTACAATTTAGTGAAGATGCACGTACACTTGCTAATCTAACCTGTGCATTCGACTGTCTGCATAATCTGGAAACAACCCATTATTGCCTACAAACCGCCTACCAAAAGAAAACAAATATTACAGTAGAACAAGCTTTCGCCGCTTTCAGCAATATCAATTTACCCGATAACTTCTACGATTATCTAAAAGATTTTCCCGTAAATCATCCATTAGCACTCTATTGTTATAATTACTGTCAAGTGCTTACTCAACCTTATGAATCACATACCAGCCATCTTGGCCTCGAAAAATATCTGTCAACAAATGCACCGCTTACAAAAGAAGAACAAACTGTTATTCATCAATATGAGAGAGCTTTCAAAACCGGAGTTCCTTTCCAGCAAGGAAGTGATATTATAGAGATCGTCGTAAAATACGCAAAAGAGAGTGACGACTATCGCTGGAAAACATTTTCTCAATTCAAGAAATACTTAAATCATATCATGCAGGATAGCACCTGTTTGTTTATTGACTTCGCACGAACAATGTATATACGTCTCAAATATCATGATCTAAATCCGGTCGCATCCCGAATAGAAGCCATGACATCAGAAATTACAAATCCAATCTTTTTAGGTATCATCCAAGATATGAACCAACAGAGACAACCTCGCACTAAAAAGAAAGAAAAAAGAGTTTCCATCTGCGAAGTACCACAAGTATCAGAAAAAGATTTATTTGCTACCCTTATTGCTCGTCACAAAGGAAAGGTACAATTCATTGATTTTTGGGCTACTTGGTGTAGCGGCTGTAGAAAAACCATTCAAGAGTACGAACCATTAAAAAAGGAAATAAGTGCAGATAAAGTGGCTTTTGTTTACCTGACTCCACCTAGTTCAATAGAAAATACTTGGAAAATACTCATAGAAGATATTGCCGGAGAACATTATTGGCTAAATAAAAAACAGTGGAATTATCTATGGGAACATTTTCAAATGACAGGCTTACCAATGTATCTGATTATAGATAAACAAGGAAATATTGTAAAACGCTTCACACATATAACAACCAAAGAGCTAAAGGAACTATTAGAAGTGGAAATCAACAAAATATAGTTCAACAAGTTTTTGATATTTTATTCCGAAGTTTACAGAATAACTCAGGCACGAATGAATCGTACCTGAGTTTTATCACTTATCTCTTAAAACTGAAAGAATCTTATTAATAAGTATCTCCAAACCTTACCATTCCCGAAGCTTCGCCGCCTACAGGTCCATTAGCAGAGAAATTCCAAGAATACGGTGCTTGCCCACCGTTAGTTATCCACCAATACCTATTAACATTTCCATGAGTAGTGCTTGAACTATACATAGTAAATGTATTACCATACGAAGAAGTTCCCGTGTAACAAGTAAACGATGCCTGCCAATAGCCACTGCAATAATCTACTGAAAAAGAACTCGTAATTTTATCCGATCCTTCAAAAGAAGAATTAGAAATACCCCAGTTACCAGCATAGAATGACAATGAGGGATATCCTCGAGTAGAAACAAGATTGCTACGCGTCCCTTTTTCATCTATAAAAGACACATTGTCACTACTACCAATAGTATACGACTTAAATTCATTCTCTGTCGAAAGCAACAAGGTCGTAATCTCCCCTTTACGAATACTTTCCTTTATCTTATTATTCAATTCATCAATATTCTTAAGAATCGTAATAAGATTATCCACAGAAATATTATCTGCCTGAATTATGCTATCACCAATTGAAACTGCATAAGAATAATTAACTGTATCAATCTTCATGAACCTATTCACAATGTTCAGGTCTTCTGCAAGAGTGTGAGGTATGACAGATTTTTGTACTTCTACATCATCATATCTGTCCGTGCAACTAAAAGTTGTAATTGCTAAAATGCAACACAATAATAACGCTATTCTTTTCATGTTAATAAAGAATTAATTAAATGTTATGTTAATAATGCCAGCTCATGAGAACAATACAAAAATAGACATTAATAAAATAATCTTGATGAACCTAAATTAATATCTAAATAGAACTCTCTAAATAATTCCAAAGATTCAACATTATGATATTCTTCATTTTCCACTTCCAATATAAAAGCCACTTCAGTCCTTTTATAATTGTCGCTTTCTAATCCGACATAAAGCTTGAGGGGTGATACCTAAATAAGAAGCTATATATTTCGCAGGTACATTCAGAAATATATCTTTTTCCTTTTTTAGAATTAATTTACATCGTTCTTCAGGGCTTATTCTTAAAAGATTAACTTCAAATCCAAGTTTTTTCACTGTTGAATGATCAATACATTCTTTCAATTTAATCCTACTACCTGCTATTTCTGTGAAAACATCATTAGATATAACATAAATAATACAATCAGAAATTGCCTGCAGCTGTTCATCCGACTCACCGTAATAATGTAGAAGTTCGCCTGTGAAAGTAAAACGCAAAGTTTGTTCTTCTTCGGACTTATCCTGATAAAAATAGTGTCTGATTGAACCATCTCCCACTATGCAGACATTCTTACGAATCAATCCATCGGGAATACAAGAGTATTTCTTAAATCTTAGAATCTCCATAAACCGCAATAACTTTCCTCTTTCATTCTGCGAAAAACAAATCAAGTTATTTGATAAATATAGACTACATTCATTCTCTAAACAAATTCTATCGCTCTTCATATCATCGTAAGTTTTATTTTAAGTGAGTGTAAATATAATCCAAAGAACAAACATCCGTTTTTTATTTCTCCTAAATTTCAATAAATCAAGTATGCGTCCATTAATTAATGAATCCCAATTCATTCAATTCGACAGTTACTTATATAAACCCGCAGATATTCAACAAAACCAATACACATATCAATCAATATTTTCCAGCAATAAAAAAACGGCTGAAAGTGCTCCCTATTTAATGAAGGGGTTACACTTTCAGCCGTTTTTATTATCGGCTAGTTATTCTAAAATTTAGCTAATTGCCAAAAATATAGTTATCAGAAATTTATCATATGCATTATCTTCTCCGTCGCTCCGGCATTGCTAGTCACGTAATAACCGGCATTCGTTCCGGTTTCACGCAAGAACACCTCATCCGTTAGGAAACGGTCTAATAAAGTTTTCAGTTCATCGTAGTCCTTAATAGAGTAAGCGCCTTTTGCTTCAAGCAGTTGTACAGCTTCCATAAACTTCTGATATTTCGGTCCGAAGATTACGGGAATACCATATACGGCAGCTTCCAATGTATTGTGGATGCCCACGCCAAAACCACCGCCGACATAAGCAATTTCTCCATACCGGTAAATGGAAGAGAGTAATCCGAAACAGTCTATAATCAGACAGTCCGCTTTCAGTACATTCTTTTCGTCAGCACGGGTATAGCGTACATACGGACGTTTCAGTTTGCTGATTATTTCTACCAGGTGATTCTCGTCTATCACGTGCGGAGCGATAATCAGTTTCATTTCCGGATGGTTGTTGAAATATTCGAGGAATAAATCTTCGTCAGGTCCCCATGAGCTTCCGGCAACAAAAGTAAAGGCATTGTCACCTTTGAACTTTTCAACCAATGGAAGGTCTTTGGCTTCTTCACGGATTTGCAACACACGGTCAAAGCGGGTATCCCCTACTACTGTCACACGGCTGATACCGATCTTCGACAAATAACGTTTTGAAGCCTCATTCTGCACAAACATATGGTCGAAGTCTTTCAGTACACTGCGGTAAGTTCCACCGTACCACTTAAAGAATATTTGTTCGCGACGGAAGATAGACGATACACTATATACCGGAATGCGACGCTTGTGAAGTTCATCCAAATAGTTTTTCCAAAACTCGTATTTGATAAAGAATGCCATGCAAGGATTTGCAATATCAAGGAACTTTTTCACATTCCTCGGCTTATCAAACG
The DNA here is from genome assembly GCF_014750685.1 of Bacteroides sp. GM023. GTDB lineage: Bacteria > Bacteroidota > Bacteroidia > Bacteroidales > Bacteroidaceae > Bacteroides. The sequence continues at coordinate 79,444 of NZ_JAAXGE010000008.1, read as the reverse complement.
GAAGATAGCAGACAATATCCGCCCCCCGGTAATGCTTACGCACTTCGTAACCGGAAGGAGAGAAGAATGTCAGTAATATCTTATAGTTAGGATACTTTGCCCGAATCATCTCAATCAAAGGACGCCCCTGCTCAAACTCACCCAGTGAAGCAGCATGGAACCAGATATATTGTTCCCCTTTCTCCACTTGTTGGCGCAGAAGCTCGTATACCACCCAATGTCCCTTCATCATCTTTCGGGGCTTGCGGCTAAACGGAGCAGCTAAATGGACGATAAAGTCATAAATGACTATTGCCAGGTCGTAAAGCATAGTACTGTGTCGATTACTTCAAAACCTCTACTGCCCGCTTCATACGAGCCACTGTCTCCTCTTTACCCAATACCCAGGAAATATCGAACATATGCGGGCCTTTTCCTTCGCCAACCAAAGTCAGACGGAAAGCATTCATGATATTGCCTGTATGATAGCCTTTTTCAGCAATCCAGTCCATTACGACTTTTTCCTGTCCTTCGATGCTAAAGTCCTCAATGCCGGCAATCACTTCCGCCAGTTCAGTCATGCACTTGGCAGAATCTTCTTTCCAACGTTTCTTTGCTGTTTTTTCATCATATTCGGCAGGAGCCACAAAGAAGAAGCTACATACATCCCACAGTTCTTTAACGAAACTTACGCGGTCTTTCATCATACCAACCACAGTAACCACCTTCTCAAAAGGAACATCCACACCGTGCTCTTTCAGCACCGGTAAGAACAATTCTGCAATTTCTTCGTTAGGTTTCTGCTGGATATATTGATGGTTGAACCATATCCCCTTTTTATAGTCGAACTTGGCTCCCGACTTGCTGCAACGGTGCAGGTCGAACAACTTAATCAGTTCGTCCATTGACATCACTTCCTGGTCATTACCCGGATTCCATCCCAGCAAAGCAAGGAAATTGATAACTGCTTCGGGCAGATAACCGGATTCACGATAACCTGAAGAAACATCTCCTGATTTCGGATCCTGCCATTCCAACGGGAATACAGGGAATCCCAGACGATCACCGTCACGCTTGCTCAATTTTCCGTTACCTTCCGGTTTCAACAACAAAGGCAGGTGAGCAAATTCCGGCATTGTGTCTTCCCAACCGAAAGCACGATACAACAGTACATGCAGCGGAGCGGAAGGCAACCATTCTTCACCACGGATCACATGAGAGACTTCCATCAAATGGTCGTCTACAATATTTGCCAGGTGGTAAGTAGGCAGTTCATCTGCCGATTTATAAAGAACCTTATCATCAAGGATAGATGAGTTGATTATCACTTCACCACGAATCAGGTCGTTCACACGTACATCCTCATTCGGTTCGATTTTGAAACGGACTACATATTGTTTGCCTTCAGCAATCAGTGCGTCCACTTCTTCTTTCGGCATAGTCAGTGAATTGCGCATCATTCCACGGGTAGATGCGTCATATTGGAAGTTAGCAATTTCAGCACGTTTAGCGTCCAGTTCCTCCGGAGTATCAAAGGCAATGTAGGCTTTTCCATTTTCCAGCAAAATCTGCACGTATTTCTTGTAAATTTCGCGGCGTTCGGACTGACGGTACGGACCATGTTCGCCACCGAAGCTCACGCCTTCATCAAAGTGGATACCCAGCCACTTGAAAGATTCGAGTATATACTCTTCCGCTCCCGGAACGAACCGGTTAGAGTCAGTATCTTCAATACGAAATATCAGGTCTCCGCCGTGTTGACGCGCAAATAGATAATTATACAAAGCTGTACGCACACCACCGATGTGCAATGCTCCGGTAGGACTCGGAGCAAAACGAACTCTTATTTTTCTTTCTGCCATAATTTGGGTTAGTATAGGTAAATCGTGGCAAAATTAAACCTTTTTTTCCACACTATTGTTTTTTTTTGTACTTTTCGCAAAAATTTCAGTGGATATGGAACATTTGAAGAAGAAAAAGAGTTTTTCATGGAGAGATTTGTTATATAAATCACTGCTGTTTGTGGGCACTGTGGCACTGATTGTCTATTTCTTGCCACGTGACGGCAAGTTCAACTATCAGTTTGACATAAACAAACCCTGGAAGTACGGGCAACTGATAGCTACTTTCGACTTTCCTATTTATAAGGACGATGCCGTAGTGAAAAGAGAACAAGATAGTCTGATGGCTCTTTTCCAGCCTTATTACGAGCTCGACAAGAAAATCGAGAAGGACGCAATAGCCAAACTGAAAGAGAACTACCACACGAATCTGAAAGGAATACTTCCTTCCATAGATTACTTGCGCTACATCGAACGCACCTTAAAAGAGATCTATCAGGCGGGAATTGTATCTACGGAGAGCATACAGCAGTTGCACAAAGACAGCACTACGTCTATCATGGTCATTGATGACAAACTGGCCAATGCGCACCCTATCGACGGTATTTATACTGTAAAGAAAGCATATGAGTATCTGCTCTCGTCGGATTCCACCCACTTCAACCGGGAAATCCTCAGACAATGTTCGCTGAACGAATATATCACTCCCAACCTCACCTTTGACGAACCAAGAACCCAAACAGCCAAAGAAGAGATGCTGAACAACTATTCCTGGGCAAACGGATTGGTAGTCAGCGGACAAAAGATTATCGACCGGGGAGAAATCATTAGTCCCGCAACTTACAACATATTGGAATCACTGCGTAAAGAATCTATCAAGCGCAATGAGTCCATGGGACAAAGCCGTTTGATTCTTTTCGGACAGATTCTGTTTGTCGGCATGTTGATGCTTTGCTTCATGCTCTATCTTGATCTGTTCAGGAAAGATTATTATCAGCGAAAAGGAAGTCTATCGTTACTTTTCACATTGATTGTATTTTATAGTATCATCACTGCTTTTATGGTGACACATAATGTATCCAGTGTGTATATCATACCCTATGCGATGCTACCGATTATTATCCGTGTATTCCATGATTCGAGAACGGCTTTTCTGACACATGTCATCACGATATTAATTTGCTCCATATCGCTGCGCTTTCCTCACGAGTTTATTCTGACTCAGTTGGCAGCCGGAATGATCGCGATATTCAGTTTACGGGAGCTTTCGCAGAGATCACAGCTTTTCCGTACGGCATTATTAGTGATACTGACTTATGCCGCTGTTTATTTTGCTTTCGAACTGATGACGGAAAATGGGCTTTCGACTGACTTCTCGAAATTGAACATACGGATGTACACCTATTTCTTTATTAACGGAATCTTGTTGCTATTTGCTTATCCGTTATTATTCTTACTCGAAAAGACATTCGGATTTACCTCTAATGTTACTTTGGTGGAACTTTCGAATATTAATAATGACCTGTTGAGACAAATGTCCGAGACAGTGCCCGGTACATTCCAACACTCCATGCAGGTGGCCAACCTGGCGGCAGAAGCAGCTATCCGCATTGGGGCAAAAAGCCAATTGGTTCGTACGGGAGCTTTATACCATGATATAGGGAAGATGGAAAATCCGGCATTCTTTACAGAGAATCAGTCGGGTGGGGTCAATCCTCACAAGAACCTGGGTTATGAACAAAGTGCGCAGGTTGTTATCAGCCATGTCACAGACGGGTTAAAGTTAGCCGATAAACATAATCTGCCTAAAGCTGTCAAAGACTTTATCAGTACCCATCACGGACGGGGAAAAACAAAGTATTTCTATATTTCATGGAAGAATGAGCATCCGGACGAAGAGCCGAATGAAGAATTGTTCACTTATCCCGGACCGAATCCGTTCACTAAAGAGCAAGCTATCCTCATGATGGCAGATGCTGTGGAAGCTGCGTCACGCAGTCTGCCGGAATATACGGAAGAAAGTATCAGTAACCTGGTCGACAAGATCATTGACTCCCAGGTTACTGAAGGTTATTTTAAAGAATGTCCTATCACTTTCAAGGACATCGCAACCGTAAAAGCTGTATTCAAAGAAAAATTAAAGATTGCTTATCATACTCGGATCAGTTATCCGGAGTTAAAGAAGTAAGCAAGCCGGCACAGGCGTCTTCAAGCACATCGATCACATATTCAAATCCTTCGGCCCCTCCGTAGTAGGGGTCGGGGACGTGATCCGCAGGAATGCGGGTGCAATATTCCGTCATGCGATGAATCTTCTTCCACTCTTCGGGAGAAGGGGCTTTATCCTTCAAATCATCTATATTCCGGTCGTCCATACCGATGATTAAATCGAAATTATAAAAGTCTTCCGTACGGACAGGACGCGAACGGTGCACCAGTTGATAACCGCGCCGTGCTGCATGGGCGCGCATCCGGCTATCCGGCAATTCACCTTGATGATAAGACAGGATTCCGGCAGAGTCTATCACAAACTCTTTTTCCAGTCCCGCTTCTTTTAGCAAATGAAGCATGACGCCCTCTGCCGTAGAACTACGGCAGATATTTCCCAGGCAAACGAATAATATTTTCTTCATAATTAACTTTTAAGGGGCGTAGCGCCCCGGCAAGGTTTCCTTGCGGCATATTAGTACTAATTGAACAGTTAGTTCATGATAGTATCAGAACGAATTTAAGATCTGATTGGCCCGGTTCACGGTGACCGCTGCCGGAATTTCCGGCATATTTCCCAAATTGAACGGAGCAAGCATCTTTTCTATTTTCTTCAATCCGGCCTTATCACCTTTTTTCTCAAATTCACGGCGAAGGATATTTATCTTCTCATGCGCCTGTATTCCTTCGATCAAACGTTCGAAACGGATACAACTGCGTGCTCCGGGATATACGAGGTATGTATCACCGGCTGCCCATGTGCGGAAACGTGAATCAAGCAACGGTTCCAGCGGCCAACTGTTATATGCCCAACGCAGATAACCATCCAAATGTTTCTTGGCTGAATAAAAACTCATCCAGGCTGCTTCGGCAGGATCAGAAAAAGTGAATGTATTGGGATGAGCTTCCGTACAACAAGTATAATAATTGGTACGTTTGTTTTCGGCAGCACGGCGGATACGTACATCTTCCGGGAAGTTCTGTCCGATGACAATACAATAGTCATACAAGTCCGGTTCTATTTCCGCATGATAATTTCCTGCCAGCGAAACCTTGAATTCAGGATCAGCCTTACGAATCACTTTCAATGTTTTCTGCATTACATCCATCGGACGCTCGTCCATTGCGATAGCGCAAATATCGAACCAGCCTTTTTCTTTCAAGTGTTTTGAGAAAGACGAAAGCATTGACACCCACATATCCTCATAAGCCTGTTCACCCGGTGCAGTTTTCACTGATTTCAGAGAGTTCGTTGCCTGGTCGTAGTATTGGAAAGACAATTCCCAGGGAACCATCGAATAACAATTGATCTGCTTGTCAATACCTACGCTCATCATAAACTCTACCCAACGATCGAAGATGGTATAGTCAAACGTCCACGTACCATCCGCACGTTTTATCCAGGTAACCATCGTATCAAAATAATCTTCCGTCTGTCCATTCCAGGGTTTATGCATCAAAGTAGCCGTAATAATCTTCTGTCCGGCATCTGCCAGCATCTTCATCAAAGGACGCATCGCATCAAGATGTTCCTGGCTCCACAAAGGAACCTGATAATAACGGGCTACTGCATAGGGACTTTGCCACAAATCCAAATGATACGCCCATTCCGATGGTTGAGGAAGTTCGCGGGAAGATACGTTAATTTCAAGATTCAGGCGCTGCAACAGGCGTGAACCGTCATTAACCAATAGTTCACCCTTATAAGTTCCGGGAGCAGCAGATTGCGGAATCCAGCATTGCACCCAAATTGGTTGAACCGTGCGGGCGGGTAAAGCCATCGTTTTCAGATTTACATCAATCGGGTCGGCTACCAGCAATGAGTCGAAATCCACAGATTTACGATAACCGCATGCCCCTCTCCCATCCTTGTTCAATTCGTCTGTCATCACATAACGGACAAAGCCGGCGGTCAGTGCATCTTTTGAAAGAGTGTTTCCTTTCTTATCCTTAAAATCGGTGAAGCTGAAATTCAGGTCTTTCAATTCTGTTCCTGTCCACACAACAGCCTGCGCGTTCACACGCTCACCACGCCAGCCCTTCAAAGAAGTATTCTTCTGATTTTTCAATGCAGGAAGCTGATGTTTTGCATAACGGGCATCGGTCGTACCCCAAGAGATTTGTGGCGCAGTAACTGCCGCCCATTCCTTTTCGGATGGTGCCGTAGGATCGGGCAATTCCTGATAGGTTTCCAACGGGAATTTCGGTTGTCCGGTCGGGGTTCCACACTGAGTAACTCCTTGCTGTGCAAGCAGAGGACTCATACTAAATAGACTAGCTAAAGAAATAATAGTAAGTCGTTTCATGGTTAGTTAGTTAATTAAATTAATAAAGGTTATTTATAAGGGGGAATAATTTCTTTTATTACATCGGGTCTACATCATAATAGATTATCAAGGATTTATAATGTTCATCTTCAATCATCTCACGCTGAATACGCAGTAATAGCTCCCGTGCACGTCCCATCGGGGCATTCTGTTCTATCTTCACCACTATCTTTTTAATAAACAGTGTTTGAATACGGGCAACGGGCGGTTTATCAGGACCTAGTACGCGATTGCCGAATACTGCCCGGAGCTTGTTTGCCATCACTGCCGCCATTTGGTCGAGCAGGGCCTCATTGTGATTTTTGAGATAGACATATACCAACCGGTAATAAGGCGGGTAATGAAACATTTGGCGTTCTGCCAATTGCCCGCCTACCATGTCTTCATAATCATTGGCGATGACCTGGTGGATGATAGGATGGTCAATACTTTTAGTTTGCAGTACCACTCGTCCGCGTTTGTTTTTACGCCCGGCACGTCCCGACACTTGCGCCATCAGTTGGAAGGCACGTTCGTAAGAACGGAAATCGGGATAGTTCAACATGGTATCGGCATTCAGTATTCCGACGATGCTGACATGGTCGAAGTCCAGTCCTTTAGATACCATTTGTGTTCCGATCAAGATATCGGTCTTTCCCTGTTCGAAGTCGGCAATAATCTTTTCGTAGGCGGTACGGGTGCGGGTAGTATCCAAGTCCATTCGTGCTACGGCAGCTTCCGGGAAAAGAACTTTAATATCATCTTCGATTTTTTCCGTACCAAAGCCACGATTCACCAATTCGGTTCCCGCACAAGCAGGACAAGCCTTTGGAAGTTGATAGGTATAGCCGCAATAGTGACAGGTCAGTTGATTGATTCCTTTATGATAGGTAAGACTTACATCACAGTTCTTGCACTTCGGCACCCAGCCACAGGTACGGCACTCTATCATCGGAGCAAAACCGCGGCGATTCTGAAAAAGAATCACCTGTTCGTTTTGTTCCAGGGCTTCTTTCATATATTGTATCAGGAGCGGTGAGAATTGCCCGACCATTCGCTTCTTGCGATGTAGTTCTTTTATATCGACCGGAATAATCTCCGGTAGTTGAATTTCTTTATATCGTTCTTTCAGTTGCACAAAGCCGTATTTACCATCCATCGCATTCTGCCATGTTTCGATGGAAGGCGTAGCTGTTCCTAACAACGTTTTGGCACCATACATGGCAGCCAGAACGATAGCTGAGCTACGTGCATGATAACGGGGAGCAGGGTCTTGTTGCTTATAAGTATTTTCGTGCTCTTCATCCACTATTACCAATCCCAAATTTTGGAAAGGCAGGAATACTGACGAACGGACGCCCAGAATAATATCATAGCCATTCTCTCCGAGTTGCTTCCGCCATATTTCAACCCGTTCGGCATCGGGGAATTTAGAATGGTAAATGCCCAAACGCGAACCGAATACACGTTGCAATCGCTCTGTAATTTGAGTAGTCAATGCAATCTCCGGCAACAAATATAATACCTGCTTTCCCTGACGAATGGCTTCTTCTATCAGATGAATATATACTTCTGTCTTACCGCTGGATGTCACCCCGTGGAGCAGACAGACATTTTTCTCCCGAAAGGATTCTACAATCTCATCGTGTGCCCGTTGCTGAAATTCATTCAGGGCATTCAATTCAACAACCTCTTTCTCCTGCTTATTCAATCGACCGATTTCATGGTAGTAGATTTCGAATATCTTCTTATCTACCAAACCATTCAATACTGCCGGAGCGACATTAGCACGTTGCAGTAATTCTTTCTTGGAGATTTCTTTCGGGGTGCCATCCCCCAAAATACCCGAACACTCTACATATTTCATGAGAAGTGCCAGTTGCTTCGGAGCACGGGACAGTATATCAAACAAAATATGAAGTTGCTTCTCGTCAGCCGTTCCTGCTAGTCGTACCCGCGCTTCTGTCTTGGGTTTGTAGGTACGTCTCAATTCTTCTTTTACGAAAATCGCTTCTTTATCGAGTAGGGATTTAATGGCGGTGAGGATATTCTTGACGCCGCTCTCTTTCTCCAGCTTTGTAACACATTGCTGTGAATCTATGGCAAGCAAGTCAAGTATGCGCTGTTCTCTTTCCGGCAATGGAGCATCCGCTTCAAAGTCAGGATTATATTCTACGATCGTTTCACTCTCAAGTTTCAGCCCGGAAGGCAATGCTGCTTTATACACATCACCTTGCGCACAGAGGTAATAATCGGCTATCCATTCCCAAAACTTGAATTGATTCGGCAATAAAATAGGAGAAGCATCGAGTAATGCAGATATTTCCTTCACTTCATATTCCGTCGGAGCACAATAATGAACGTTGCGGACGATAGCTGTATAAAACTTCTTTCGCCCGAAAGGAACTACCACGCGGCAACCTATCTTCACTTCTTCCGCATACTCGTCCGGCAAGGAGTAAGTAAAGCTCTTTGGGAGCGGAAGTGGTAATATGACATCTACATATCTTTTCATTGCAGGCACAAAGATATAAAAAAAGAGGCTTCCGACAGTCGAAAGCCTCTAGTTCTACTATGTTAAAATAAATATTTTGTCAAAAGATATAAGCAACGGATACTTGCCAGGTCTTCGTTTTATAGGAGCCTATTTCGCTACCATCTTCCTTCCATTTCGCAGTATCACCCAATGGGATATTGTAGTTAGCACCAACCTGCAAATGATTCAGCAACTTCACACCTGCACCAACATTAATTCCTACTTCTGCTTTCTTCTTATCTATTTTCGTGTCACCAATCGTCTTATCACTGGCAAAATCAAAATAGAAATCAGGGCCGGCAGCAATATAAAGTCCTAATAGACTTCCTAAGCCAATGTTATATTTCAAATTTACAGGAATATCAAGACCATTTTGCTTTATCTTTTCACCTCCTATTTCTACCCCTCTTTGGGCAAAAAGCAAAGAAGCATCCACTCCCAATCCTACGATTGGAATATTAAACTCAGCCATCGGACCGATAAAGAAACCGGTAAAATTATCCTTCTTAAAGTTATCTCCAACATTGGACAAACTTGCTTTTGACAAGTTTACACCACCTTTCACACCAAAGTGTATCTGCGCTTGCGCAGGCATTGCCATACCAATACATACAGCAATCAATAAAGCACCAAAAATCTTTTTCATAAATTTACGTGTTTATAATTCGGGACAAAGATATATATTTAGACTAAATAAACACAATTTATCGGTTTTTTGTTCAGAGAGCAGTACTTATCCACCGCACTTATGTACGAATTCTTTATTTTATATATTTTTGAGCAGTCAAAATCATAAAACACTAAATACCAACTACATAGCAGACCGTTTTTTCCTTTTAAACCAAGAGGTCGTTCCTTTTAAAGAAACGGAGTGTTCCTCGGTGAGAAACGACTTGTTTCTCACCGAGGAACGTATCTTATCTTATAAGAGAGTTAAAACAAGGCTATAAATGACCGCATTTTTTATTTAATCATCATGAAAACAAATCATTTAATGCTTCGCTCATACTAGGGTGAGTAAAGATGAAATCGCGAAGGAAAGTATAGTCCTGTCCGGTTTTCATAGCGATAGCCACAGTATTTATCACCTCGCTCGAATCAGGAGCAAACAATGTACACCCCAATATCTTCCCGGTATTCTTGTCGATAATAGCTTTCAGCAGACCATCCGTTTCTCCTAAAGTCTTTGCTCTTGGTATAGCCATAACAGGCAGTTTCTTTATGACAACATCCAAGTTCTGTTTGTGCGCCTCATCTTCATTGATTCCAATACGCGCCAATGGCGGATCTATAAAAACGGAATAACTCACCGGATTACGGTCAGCCGTCTTTCGTTCCTTATTCCCGAACAAATCTTCACGGATAATCCGGTAGTCATCCAACGAAATATAAGTAAACTGCAAACCGCCTTTCACATCACCTACCGCACGAATATTCGGATGAGTGGTGTTCAGATATTCATCTACGATGATAGCTCCGCGAGCATCCACCTCGACTCCTGCGGCTTCCAAATTCAAATCTTTCGTATTCGGCCTGCGTCCTGTTGCTAAAAGTACAGCATCGGCTTCCAGTTCAATAACTTCATTTGTTTGGGAATCACCATAAACAACAATCGCCTTTCCTGCATCGTGTTTCACAGATTGCACCTTTGCGTTCATCCGAAAAGCAATTCCTTTTTTCTCCAATGTCTCTTTTACGCTTGCCGCAATATCACGGTCTTCACGGGCAATCAGCTCAGGATAACTTTCGAGCACCGTCACCTGCGAACCGAAAGAAGCATACATGGACGCAAACTCCAAACCAATATACCCACCACCGACAATGACAAGATGCCGCGGAAGAGTGGTCAACTCCATAATAGAAGTACTCGTATAAACAAAAGGATTACCCTCAACTCCATCAATAGAAGGAATAATCGTTTCGGCTCCTGTATTGATAATAATCTGATTGGATGTCAACAGGATTTCTTCTGTAGCCGTACGGACAGCGACTGTATCAGCGGAAACAAAAGAACCTACACCCGTATAAACAGTCACATTGGGATTATCCGCCAAGTTATGATAATTCTTATTTCGTAATGCACCCGTCACTGTTTCTTTCACAGCAATGGCATCACGGTAAAATTTGCTCTTTTCCTCAAAAGTGGATTTCGTCATGCCCGAAGCTATTTTTGCCTGATGCACCAGCGTCTTTGTCGGGATACATCCAATATTAATACAGGTACCACCATACATCCTGTCAGAGCGTTCAATAATAGCCACTTTCTTTCCACGCTTTGCAAACTCTGCCGCAAGGGTCTTTCCGCCTTTGCCAAAACCAATGATTATCACATCAAATGCATTCATATTCCTATCTTTTTAAAAGTTTAAAATCAGCTTATTCAGTTTGTTTTATTTTATACTGCAAAGGTCGCTTCTTTCGGGGCAACGAACAATAACTATTTTGCCGGATAAGTTAGCAATTATTCCCACACGAAACAAAAGATATAATAATTAAAATCGCCGGAGCAGATATTTATCCACTCCGGCGATTTCGTTATTGATCCTATTCCCACTTACTACATATGCATCAATTATTCGGATGAATATCCAACTTCACCGGCTTTATCATATTCTCCGGTTTCAGAATGGTATCCAAATCTTCTTTGGAAAGAATATTATGTTCTAACACAAGTTCATAAACTCCCTTTCCTGTCTCCAATGCTTCTTTGGCAATCTTCGTAGAATTCTTATATCCGATTACCGGATTCAAAGCTGTCACTACTCCGATGCTGTCATGTACATCCCGACGGCACTTTTCTTCATTTGCCGTGATACCGTCCACACATAAAGTGCGCAAAGTATCAAAACCATTCATAAACAAGTCGGCAGATTCGAAACAACACTGTGCCATCACCGGCTCCATGGCATTCAGTTCCATTTGAGCAGCTTCACCACTCATCGTCACGCAGAGGTCATTTCCTATTACCTTATAAGCTATCTGATTCATCACTTCGGGAATCACCGGATTAACTTTTCCGGGCATAATCGAAGAACCTGGTTGCATGCCCGGCAAATTAATCTCTCCCAACCCGCAGCGAGGACCGGAAGCCAACAGCCGCAAATCATTACATATCTTGTTCATCTTGACAGCCACACGTCTCATGGCAGCTGAATACCCCACCATGCAGGAAGTATCCGAAGTAGCTCCTACCAAGTCGTCCGCCAGTTTTATATCCAGTCCGGTGATTTTGCGCAAAGCGGCAATACACTTCTCGGCATATCCCGGTTCGGCGGTGATACCGGTTCCAATAGCAGTTGCTCCCATATTGACCGTCAGAAAATCCTGTGCGGCAAAATCGAGATTCTTCACCTCATGTTCCAAAATACTGGCAAATCCATTGAACGTTTGTCCGAGAGTCATCGGTACGGCATCTTCCAACTGGGTGCGTCCCATCTTAATCACATGTGCAAACTCTTTTCCTTTCTTACGGAAAGACGCTATCAGTTCCTCAAAGTGTTTCACCAGTTTCAGGTGGGTGTAATATAAGCCAATGTGAATAGCGGTAGGATACGTGTCATTAGTAGACTGCGAACGGTTCACATGGTCGTTGGGAGAACAATACTGGTATTCGCCACGCTGATGTCCCATCAATTCCAACGCACGGTTGGCTATCACTTCGTTGGCATTCATATTCGTCGTGGTTCCGGCTCCGCCTTGAATCATGTCGACCGGGAATTGTTCGTGATGTTTCCCTTCGAGGATTTCCTTACAAGCCTTCAGAATAGCCTCTGCCTGCTCTTCAGTCAATAAATCCAGTTCACGATTGGCAACGGTAGCCCCCATTTTCGTGATAGCCAATGCTTGAATAAATAAAGGATACTCATTCAAATGAAACTTGCTGATGCGAAAGTTTTCAATACCACGGAGTGTTTGTACTCCATACAATGCGCTGTCCGGCACTTCACGACTTCCTATCAAGTCGCTCTCTGTACGAGTTTTTTTCGATAAATTCTGTTCCATATCGGTTGTTTTATAACAATAACATTTTAGTTAGTACTTATATAACCAACCAGGAAGCTTATTGTTTTTATAAATATGCAAAAACTATTCAATAAGTTTTTTGTTGTTAATAGAAGAAAAAGAAAATACAAAGACCAGAAACATCTATCTTTGTGTTTGAACTTAAAAAAAGTAACAACCTATGATATTACAATTAGCATTTGTTCTGACTGCCATTATTATTGGCGCACGCCTGGGAGGCATCGGTCTTGGCGTTATGGGAGGAGTTGGATTGGCGATACTCACGTTCGTTTTTGGTTTACAGCCCACCGCCCCACCTATCGACGTCATGCTGATGATTGCTGCCGTTATCTCGGCAGCCGCTTGTATGCAAGCCGCCGGAGGGCTCGACTACATGGTAAAGCTGGCAGAACACTTGCTACGCAAAAATCCGTCACATGTCACACTGTTAAGTCCGTTAGTGACTTACCTGTTTACTTTCGTGGCCGGAACGGGACACGTGGCCTATTCTGTATTACCCGTTATTGCAGAAGTAGCCACCGAAACAAAAATACGCCCGGAACGCCCGCTCGGCATTGCGGTCATCGCTTCCCAGCAAGCCATCACGGCCAGCCCAATCTCCGCGGCTACTGTCGCCTTACTCGGGTTGCTGGCAGGATTTGATATTACCCTCTTCGATATTCTTAAAATTACGATTCCTGCTACTATCGTCGGTGTATTGGTAGGCGCCTTATTCTCCATGAAAGTCGGCAAAGACCTCGTAGACGACCCTGAATATCAGAAACGATTGAAAGAAGGGCTTTTCAATAATAAGAAAATAGAAATCAAGGATGTCAAGAACAAACGTTCGGCCATGCTTTCCGTCATTATCTTTATATTGGCGACTGTCTTTATCGTACTCTTCGGCTCTTTCGAGGGGATGCGCCCGTCCTTCCTTATCGACGGCGAAATCGTTACATTGGGCATGTCGTCCATCATCGAGATTGTCATGTTATCAGCCGCGGCCATAATCTTGTTAGTCACCAAGACAGACGGAATCAAAGCAACGCAAGGTTCTGTATTCCCTGCCGGGATGCAAGCGGTTATCGCCATCTTCGGTATTGCCTGGATGGGTGATACTTTCCTTCAGGGAAATATGGCGCAACTTACTTTCTCCATTGAGGGTATCGTACGCCAAATGCCGTGGCTTTTCGGAATCGCGTTATTCGTGATGTCTATCCTGCTATATAGCCAGGCAGCCACCGTGCGGGCACTCGTACCACTGGGTATTGCGCTGGGCATCTCCCCTTATATGCTGATTGCCCTGTTCCCTGCCGTAAACGGATATTTCTTTATTCCGAACTACCCAACCGTGGTAGCCGCCATCAATTTTGACCGCACAGGGACAACAAAAATTGGCAGATATGTGTTGAATCATTCGTTCATGATGCCCGGACTGGTATCGACAGCCGTCGCAATCGGGTTGGGACTGCTTTTTATACAAATATTCTAATATATATTATTAACCTAAACTTCATTCAGTTATGAAACAATTCAAGAGATTTGGTCTGGTAGTATCAGCACTACTACTTACCGTAACAATGGCATTTGCCGCAAAACCGAATATTCATATTCTTGCCACCGGAGGAACCATTGCCGGTACGGGAAGCTCTGCCACCGGAACCAGTTACACAGCAGGACAAGTAGCCATCGGCGCATTGCTCGATGCTGTTCCCGAAATTAAGGACATCGCCAACGTGACAGGCGAACAGATTGTAAGAATCGGCTCGCAGGACATGAACGATGAAGTCTGGCTGACACTCGCCAAGAAAATCAATGAACTATTGAAACGCCCGGATATTGACGGTATCGTCATCACTCACGGAACGGATACAATGGAAGAAACCGCTTACTTCCTGAACCTGACCGTCAAGAGCGACAAACCGGTAGTATTGGTAGGCGCCATGCGTCCTTCCACCGCACTAAGTGCCGACGGCCCGTTGAACCTCTATAATGGTGTAGTTACCGCTGCCGCCAAAGAATCCAAAGACAAAGGCGTACTGGTTGCGATGAACGGACTTATCCTCGGAGCAGAAAGCACGGTGAAGATGAACACCGTAAGCGTACAGACTTTCCAGGCTCCCAACTCCGGCGCACTGGGTTATGTACTGAACGGAAAGGTATTCTACAACCAGGTAACGCTCAAAAAACATACTACTCAATCCGTATTCGATGTTACTCACCTCACTTCACTGCCTAAAGTCGGTATCGTATACAGCTACTCCAACATTGAAGCAGACATGATGAATCCCCTGCTCAACAACGGATACAAAGGAATCATCCACGCCGGAGTAGGCAACGGAAATATCCACAAGAACATCTTCCCGTCATTGATAGATGCCCGCAGAAAGGGAATCCTCGTTGTCCGTTCTTCCCGTGTACCTACCGGACCGACTACCCTTGACGCAGAAGTAGATGACGCCAAGTACCAGTTCGTAGCTTCACAGGAATTGAATCCGCAAAAGTCACGCGTTTTGCTAATGCTCGCATTGACTAAAACCACAGACTGGAGACAAATTCAGCAATACTTTAACGAATACTAAAAACCTGACCGACTTATGAAAAAATTAATCCTTATGCTGCTCTTGGCGGGCAGTATACAGGGAGTATATGCACAAAAAACAGAGAAGAAAGATAAATTCTCACCCAACACTCCCTTATTTGAAGAACTGACAGACGTAAAAAAGAAAACGGATAAGTTCAATCTTTACCTGAATATGCAAGGCAGTTTCGACGCGCATTTCCGGGATGGATTCCAGGAAGGTGACTTCAATATGCACCAACTTCGTATCGAGGCGAAAGGAAATATCAACAACTGGTTGTCTTACCGCTATCGCCAACGCCTCAACCGTTCGAACGATGCAAACGGCATGATTGACAATCTCCCGACTTCCATCGACTACGCAGGTATCGGCATCAAGTTGAACGACCAGTTCAATCTTTTCGCCGGAAAGCAATGTGCTGCTTATGGTGGTTTCGAGTTCGACCTCAACCCGATTGATGTCTACCAATATTGCGACATGATTGATTACATGAGTAACTTTATGACAGGATTGAATGTAGGCTATAATGTCACTCCCGACCAGCAGCTCAACCTGCAAGTCCTGAACAGCCGCAACGGTTCTTTCGACAGCACCTACGGAATCACGGAAGATGCCGAAGGAAATATCCCCGACCTGAAATCCGGTAAAATGCCATTGGTTTATACACTGAACTGGAACGGTAATTTCAACAATGTATTCAAAACCCGTTGGTCGGCTTCCGTCATGAACGAAGCCAAGAGTCACAATATGTATTATTACGCTTTAGGAAACGAACTGAACCTGGGTAAATGGAATGCTTTTGTGGATTTCATGTATTCGAAAGAGGACATTGACCGCAAAGGTATCATTACCAGTATTGTCGGTCGTCCGGGCGGACACAACGCTTTTGATACCGGTTATCTTTCTGTGGTAGCTAAATGCAATTATCGTTTTCTACCGAAATGGAATGCGTTCGTAAAAGGTATGTATGAGACGGCTTCAGTGACCAAAGCTTCCGAAGGAGTTGAAAAAGGAAACTACCGTACTTCCTGGGGTTATCTCGCAGGTGTCGAATTTTATCCGATGGAGACCAACCTGCACTTCTTTGTCACCTACGTAGGACGTTCGTATGACTTCACTTCCCGTGCCAAAGTGCTGGGACAGGAGAACTACAATACCAACCGTGTTTCTGTAGGTTTCATCTGGCAAATGCCTGTATTCTAAGATATAATAGAACATTAAAAATACCCGATAGCCTTTGTACAGCTATCGGGTATTTTTATATGTTCAGTTCTCAGTTTACGTCAATACTCTTCCTCGTTAAAGAAAAAATCTTCCTTACTTGGGTAATCCGGCCAAATATCTTCGATACTTTCATAGATTTCGCCTTCATCTTCCATCTCCTGGAGATTTTCAATAACTTCAAGAGGAGCACCCGAACGCATGGCATAATCAATCAATTCGTCCTTGGTTGCCGGCCAGGGAGCATCTTCAAGTTTTGATGCTAGTTCCAATGTCCAATACATAATTTTAAGTATTTAAAGTGAATACTAAATTTGTCTTGCTTTCTATTTTTTCGGCAAAAGTATAATAAAATCTATCATTTCCAACTATTATCCCAAAATATTTCGTTGTTTTGTTCATCAAAATTAATTTTTCGAGATAAAACAAACAAATAATCTGATAATCTGTTGACAAAAGCCAGAACTTTAGGTGAAATTGTACAAGTTTCAGATAAAGTCAGAATACGTCTTTCGGCCCTCCGGCAAATCGTTCGGCAGATATGGCAGACAGATGCCCCCCGACTTCCTCCGGGAATAATAAATGCGCAAAGTTCAGGCAGTTGTTCGTCCAATTTGTCAATCTCCTGCTCGATATTTTCCACGTCTTCCGAAGTAATAATGCTGGCTGGTTTCAGTTGCGTTTTTTCCTGGTCGGTGGCGAGATGCGAACCGATGGAGAATAACTTATGCTGAATACCCAGGATAAAATCACGGTCTGACTCATCCTGCAGATAGGTATGCAGCCATCCCAGGTGTGAGTTTAATTCGTCCACCGTGCCGTAGGCTTCCAGGCGGATATGAGTTTTCGGTACACGGCTACCGCCCACCAGGCTGGTAGTCCCCTTATCACCGGTTTTTGTATATACAAGGCTCTTTTTCATAATCTTCTTTTTTTAATCATCTATATAAGGTAAACATACAAAGGTTATCAGAAGTTGACAATATAATGCTGTTTTATTTTTGTTTTATCAAAAAAGAGCAAACCGAGGTCGTATAAGTCAAAAGTAATCCCTACCCGATTGTCTTCCTGTAGTCGTTTCCACAGCGCTTTCATCTCTTTCGAGTAGCAGATTCCCTGTATCACAAATACACTTTTCAAGGTAGTACGCTGCGCACAAATCCTGAAAACGTCTTCCAGTAATTCCGGATTCCGGTAATCATTCAGATATAGAAAATCTACGGGCGTATCCACATCGAGGAAGAGTTCAGAAAGATCGGAAGCGAAGAGATAAGAAGCGGAAGGTTTGGCGGATTGCAGATAGAGGGAAGTCATCGAAAGACGTCCCACCTCAACGATAGCGGCAGGCTGCATTCTGTTCACCAACCTGAACAAGAAACGATTTACTTTCTGCGTACCTTTACTCCATCCACGTTCTCTCACCATTTTCTTCTGCTCTTTCTTCAAGGAATGATAAGCGTAGTAAGGCATCTTTTCATAAATCACATCTGTTATCAGACTGAAAGCAAAAGGAGAATGTACACCATACCCGCAACGATAGCGGAAGCGGGAAAGCCAGATAAAAGGTCTTTTTATGCCAAGTAAAAGATTCATAAAGCAGTCATTCGTTTTTTATTCTTCCTGCAAAGATATGTTTTTTTGTCACATAGAACCAATTCGAAAGAAAAATGTTATTAGGGGAAATCATAACCTAACCAAACAACCTGCATTATGAAGAAATTAATATTTCTAACGACGTTGACAGCAGCTATCTTCGCGGGCTGCTCGAGTGACAATCAGATGTTGCCCATAGAATGTGGGAACGGGAATAGTGGCGGAGAAAATAACGACGGACTTGTCAGTCCGATAGTACGTGCCACGGTGAATACGACGGACAATCCTCAAAGTCCCATGACCGGAATCCTGGAAGTGTATCCCTGTCAGCCGGGCACTGCCATTTATTACGGCAACTATGTCGAAGATGTGCTCACCCCATTTCCGGGTATGTACACTCTGAAATATGGAAATACATTCGGCGACCCGAACCGGGCTATCTCACTTCCGGTAGGAACGTACAACATGATTTATTGGGGAACGCCCAAATATGAGGAGCCGATATACAGCAATCCGGCAGTAAAGGATCCGCAACTGACTGTTGGCGGAGATTTGTCACAGCAATATTTCACACTTCGGCAGAATCTTCCGGATACTACTTATTATCCGGTATTCGACCTGGTATATGCAGTGAAACCTGCCAACATCGGTACGGAAGAACTGAATGCTGCCATGAAGCGCCAGGTTGCAGGTCTGAAAGTGATTGTAAAGGATAAGAACAACGGCATATTAAGCTCCAGTATAGAAAGCATGAAAGTCTATATCGGCGGAATTGCAGAAAAGCTGAATATGTACACAGCCGCACCTGTGAACCAGACAAAGACCGTAACTTTCCCGTTGGTACTTTCTACGGATGGTACGCAAATGAGCAATGCCACAGTCATGTTATTCCCTTCTTCAACAAGTCCTCTATTCCAACTGGTCATCACATTGAAGAACGGAACAGTAAAAACATTCAAACAAGCGCTGAGCTCACCGCTAAAAATTAATACCCGGCTCACCCTGACACTGACTTTAGGCGATATCTTCTCGGAGGAAGAGACTGGAAATTTTACGATAGACAATTGGCAGGAAGAAACGGAAACCATCGATATACCAAGTTTGAACTAATGGAAGAAACAATATTAATGGAATAGAATATGCTAATAGCTGAATTCTTCTATTATAAATTCGGTTGCCAATAGGAAAAAAGGGTCGGTTCAACACGTGAACCGGCCCTTATTACTTACTATTTCAAGCAATTACTGAAGTCTGAATACTACAGGTACAGTATATTTCACTCGAACTTTCTTGCCATTCTGCACTCCGGGTTTCCATTTCGGCATAGAACTTACCACACGGATAGCTTCTTTATCCAAATAGGCATCTACCCCTCGTGCCACTGTCGGATTCGTAATCGTTCCGTCCTTGTCAACAACAAACTGAACAATAACTCTTCCCTTTGAACCCATTTCTTGAGAAATAGTCGGATACTTGATATTTGTACCCAAATACTTCATCAAGGCAGCCGTACCTCCGGGAAATTCAGGCATGAACTCAGCAGTCACATGAATGACATCCTCCTCAACCTTTTCTATTTCCACAACAGGCGGTACCCAAACGATTTCGTAAGGTTGTCCCTGATCTTCCGAGACGGTTGTAACTGCATCCGTTACCTCTTGTTCGTTAGTTACTATTTCGATCACTTCTGATGCTTTAACTTCCGGAGGTGGAGGCGGTTCCAGTTTCTCTTCAGGATACGTAATCGGAACGAGTACCTCTTCAAAGATGGGGTCGTTAGCTAACGAATTTGCCGCTAATCTCACATCATGCTGTGTCCATTCGAACGAAACAAACATGAAAGCAAGCGCAACAACTGCACCCATCAGCAACCAAGAACCACGTTGATTCTCAATCGCAGCCTTTTTTGACTTTTTGGCTTCCATAAAAAATGTGTTTAAGTAATTAATAATAGAAAATATATAGTATATATACTACTTTTCATTTTTCTTCTTAAAGCATTACTTAAAGTGCTCTCTAGCTGCAATAAATATAGTATTTTTATGGATAGGTCGTTACTCTGTCTCTTGTTTATTTTATTCTTTTGCCTTCTTTTGGATAAAATTTATGAATATAATTCAATACTACGGAAAAGTATTAATATAATGGAATTAGCTTGCGCTTTTTTTTAATCTCATAAATGGATTTCGTATCATTGTAATATAATCCCCAGTGCTATACGATAAATATAAAGATATAAATAATGATTGAAGAGCTCTATAATTATTATCTCGGACAGGAGGAGCCACAAAAAAGCTACTTACTTACTCTACGTGATATTATTCTTAAACAGGATACGGACATTTCAGAAACAGTAAAATATGGAATGCCCTGCTTTTGCTATAAGAAGAGGGCATTTTGTTACCTTTGGATTGACAACAAAACAAATGAACCATATATCCTTTTTGTTGAAGGCAATTTTCTTGATATACCTGAATTAGAGACAGGTAACCGTTCACGAATGAAGATTTTGAGAATTAATCCAATAGAAGATTTACCATTAACGCTTATAGTATCTTCATTAAATGAAGCATTAAACCTATATCGAAATGGAACAATCATAATCAAGCATTCTTAATCAGTTCTTTTTTATAATGAAATTGTTAGCATATAAAAAGAAACCGGGCATTAGGGACTTTCATCTTCCACCTATTCAGACTGTTGACAAATAAGGTATTTCAGTAGTTGGTGAAAGACTGAAAGATAAAGTGCAAAAGATAAGAATAATTTTCTTCATAGCATCTAAGAATAGATTATGTAGAAACTTACATAAAATTCAACTGAATCAGAAACAGTAAACAATAAATTTCGTGATATGCACAACAAATATTACATTTGCGAAAAACACTCTAGCACATGAAAACATGGGTACAAAGAAAAATTGGCAAAGCCCAACTAATCCCATATATAGAAATTATCATAGGGATAATTTTATTAAGCATTGAAGTATATGACTATTTCACTTTATACTCCATGACTGAAGTCGATGCAATGTATGGTGGTATTGTTGATTTCTACAAATACAAAGAAAATACATATTGTCCAGCATTCTTATGGACGAGCCTTACACTAACAGGAATTAGCTGTATCATAAATAGTCAAAGTGCCAATAGGGGAAAAGAATCTCTTCTCTAGTGTATACCAAAGAAGAGATTCTTCACTTCCTTTGTTCAGGTTATTCCAACGCACGTCCTGCCGTCATAGGCCAGAATGGGTTTTGATATAAGGTCGAAGTACTTATATCCGAAGGATTACCGGCTGTCAGCGAAAAGTCTTGTACTCCGAAGGGTTCCAGATAGAATGCTTTTTTCCAGGTATATCCGTCGAATAGCTGGTTATTGATTTTCGTACGCCCCATTGGACGGACATACTTACTGACGGAGGCTGCCGAAATATTGGCATTGCTTGTACCGTCTGCAATCAGAGTCGAATTTCCGTTGGCATCTACATATTTCTTATAGGCTTCGTCCCAAAGATTCATCCCTTCCAGCATATAATGTCCGCTGATGGCAGGGTCCCATGAACGCCACCTCTTCAAATCATCCCAGCGCATCCCTTCGGAGATAAATTCGCAACGGCGTTCGCGACGGATATTATACAATGTAGCATCTACCTTCTTATCGCCCGAGTAGACTGCCAAGTCGCCGTGTACGGTGCCATTCACCACATTGGCTTCCTGTTCGAGATCCGTGTTGGCGATGGTCAGATTGAAATCTTCGCTCACACCCGCCCGGTTACGGATGGCCTTCCAATACTTGATAGCATCGTTGTCCAGCGAATTGTTTTTCTCGTAACAAGCCTCTATATAATTGAGGTAAGCCTCGGCTGCACGGAATACGATGGCGCCTGTCGTACAGATAATTGTATTACTCTTATACTGCCCGTAGTCGTAGCTATAATATTTGCGCGGACGGTAACCTGTGAAGTCCTGAAGCTCCACACTACTGGTTATCAATGGAATAGTATCGAGTGTAACTACACTGTTATTTTTCTCTACCTGTGGGTCGGCTGGGTCGCTACGGGTCACGTCGTCTTCGCCGAAGACAAATAGTTGCAAGCGTTCGTCCCGGTTCGTTTTTTCCGTCGATACACTGATGTCTCCCTGGTATCCCGAATTTGCCGCGTAATAAGGTAGTCCGTTCTTCATAAGGAAAGAAATGATAAAGCTACGTGCCAATCCGAGTTGATCGCCGCCTGCCGACAGGATATAACCGGCATCGTGCGTATAACCCAATCCCAGATTGTACTGTTTCCACAGCAGGACTTCGGAATGGCTACTCAAGTCTTCGGTGCAGAACATATCGAAATAAGGATTCCAACCGCCAGTCTGTCCCAACTGTGGATTCACCTGATGAGAGTTATCGGTCAATGCGCAATGTTCGGCAACGGCTTTAGCGGCACTCATGGCTTCGGTCAGGAAAAAGTTGATTTCACCCGGAATGTCAAACGTCTTTCCTTGGTTGTATGGCATCTCCTTTCCTGGCCAGGCATCATCACCCGGTACACGTCCCGTTCCCTTGTGGTACTTCTCGAACGTAGCTTCAAACAGGGCAACCCGTGATTTGAATAATTGGGCAGTCTGTTTGTTGATGCGTTGGTTATTCTCGAAACCTTGCTCTTGGAGGCGCGAGATAGCTTTGTCGAGGTCTTGGAGAATGAAACGTGCCACTTCGTTGCGTGGTGCGCGTTTGCTGTGTTCACGCAATACTGTTTCATCGTCCGACAGAACCATGTCTATGATAGGGAAATCGCCGAAACGGACAAGTGCCTGATAGTACGCCAGCGCCCGGAAGAAATAGGCTTCACCAATATAATGGCCCAGTATCGCCGGGTCGCCCTGGATGGTTCCGGCTTCCTCTTTCGGCAGAATTTGTTCCAACAACCAGTTCCATACACGGGCACGTGACGTATATGTCTCGAAGCTCTTGCCCGCCACAACTTGTTTTTCACCTGCGAAGTATTGCAAATTACCCGATTGTGAGAATAAATTATCGGTGTTATCATCGTTGAGTGTCATGCCGCTACGCCAGTTCTTGTCATGAAACAGCGATTGGCCACGTGAGTTCTGCAAGTACGAGTAATAGTTGATGACATATGCACCGACTTGGTCGGCGGTGGTGAAGTAGGCGTCGGGAGTTACGTTGGTAATCGGCTCGCGGTCCAGAAAATCGTTGCACGATGTCAGCCCGCTCAACCCGATTAGCGAGCATATATAATAGATATGTTTGAGTTTTAATTTCATATTCATTGTCGTTTTTAGAAGTTAACATTTACTCCGATGGAAATCGTTCTTTGCAACGGATAGAGTTTGCCCGGTCCCCAGTCGCCGCCCAGTGTTTCGGGATCGAAGATGGAGCTGATACCCGTCCAGGTCAGCAGGTTGTCGCCGGAAACATAGAAACGTACCGATTCCATAGCTGCTTTGCGGGTCCAGTTTTTGTTCAGGGTATAGCCGAGTTGGACATTCTTCACACGCAGATAGGCGGCATTTTGCAGGTATCCGCTCTGTGTCTGCTGGTTCTTGGTGATGCCTCCGAAATAAGGTTTCGGGTAGTAAGCATTTGGATTGTCGGGTGTCCAGTAGTCCAGGTGTTCAGTGAAGCATGCCGACTGCCATTCGTCTCCACTGGCTCCCCAGAAGTAAGGACCGCTCAGCCAATAGTCACGCTTCATTACACCTTGCAGAAAGACTGAGAAATCCAGCCCTTTCCACGAACCGTCTACCGTAAAACCGAAGTTGTAACGTGCATAACTATTACCGATAACCTTCAGATCACCGTGGTCACCCAATGTCTGCGAACCGGAATTTACTTCGCCGTTACCGTCCAAATCGGCATACATAATGTCGCCTGCGCCCCAATTAGAGCCCCAGTTTGGTTTGTTATTAGCAAGGTGTGCATCCATTTCCTGCTGCGTCTGTGCGATGCCTACTGTGGTATATCCCCAGATAGTTCCGTCCAGTTTGTTGGCATACCAAGTGTTGATATCTCCGCTTTCGTTCGGGTATTTCAATACCTTTCTTTGCCCGTCTGCCAGTGTGAAGCGGACACCGTAGTTGAAGTCTTTGAAACGGTCCCTCCATGCGATTTCCATTTCCCAGCCGTAAGATTTCATGTCTGCATTGTTCACCTTCGGAGCCGAAGCACCCAGCACGCCGGGCAATGTCGGGGCTGGGCCCACCATATCGTACGTGTAGCGTTGGTAGTAATCGAATGAACCGGTCAGACGGTTATCGAATAGACCGAAGTCGAAACCGACATTCCATGACTCTACAGTTTCCCAAGTCAGAATACTGCTGACAATACCCGGAAGTCCGGCTGTGTTTTGGCGAACACCGTTAAGCAGCCAACCTGAATTGGTGACCCCCGTAGGCATATTCTGAAAGAACGGATACCAGGCATCGGTTTCGTTATTGCCCAGTTGTCCCCATGAACCTCTTACTTTGAATGTGCCTACCACCTTTGACAGTGGGCGGAAGAAGTTTTCGCGCGAAATGTTCCATCCCGCCGAGAATGAGGGGAACAATCCCCAACGTTTGTCACCGATGAAGCGTGACGAACCGTCGTAGCGAAGGTTGGCTTCAAGCAGATAACGCTCTTTGTAATTGTAATTTAGACGACCGAAGAAACCGGCAATGGCGAGCTCGGATGCACTGTTGGATGCATTCTTGTTATCCTGCGTTGTGTTAAGTTGGGGGACCTCTGAGGATATCAAGTCAGTTCCGAAGCCCGTCATGCCGCCTTTCCTGTAAAGTTCGGCATTGAAACCGCCCATTACTTTAAAGTAGTGTTCTCCTATTGTCTTGGAGTAATCACTGAAAATATTGGTTGAGAAATAATCCTCGTCGCCGCGATAATCCTGCACTTCCGAGTATCCTGGAGCACCACCGTTCCAGGATAATGAATACGGCTTGTTCTCTGCATCGTAGCCATAGATAGGCAATACTGCCCAATGTGATTTTTCGTTGTATTGGCGCAGGCTGCCTTCGGCGGTGATGTGCCAGTCCTTTATCGGTTCGAATACAAATTGCAACTGGTTGGTCATCCAGTTCTTCTGGTTGGTCTGCACTCCGCCTTCTTCCATTTGAATAATTTCCATATCGGCTGCCCAATGACCATTCGGGTCTATGGCCGGACAGGTAGGCCAGCGGCGGGCGATGTTATGAAAGAACAGTCCGGTCATATACGTAGGACGGTGATAATCTTCGCGGGTCCACTTGTTATTATAGTTCATGGTTACCCAGTCGGCTATCTTGACCGAAATTTTACTGTTTAGTGTGTAGCGGTAGAACTTGTCTTCGCCATGGCGCAACAATCCCTTCTGGTCCAGAAAACTACCGCTCAACAGATAAGTGATTTTGTCATTTCCTCCGTTGATGCTCAGGTTGTGTTCCTGCGACGGAACCCAGCTATCGTAAAACTCATCAAACCAATTGGTATTAGCAAATGAACCTCCGTAGTTTTCCCAACGTCCGTCGCTTTTGGCAATAGTACCATAATATTCGGGTTGACTGGGATCGTTGTAGACACCGTTCATATAATTCTTGATCCGGGTCATCTTTTCTTCGTTGAAGATGTTTGTTCCATAAGCATTATATTGTGCCTGGTTGAAATAGGTGGCGAAATCCAATGAATTGGTCATGTTCGGCTTCTGGATAGCTTCCGAGAAACGCACGTTACCCGAGTAATTGACATTTGTCTTGCCCGACCGACCGTTCTTGGTAGTAATCAGGATGACTCCGAATGCCGCACGTGCCCCGTAGATGGAGGAGGAAGCGGCATCTTTCAGTACGGATATCGTAGCAATATCATTGGGATTTACCGTATTCATATTCCCTTCTATTCCGTCGATTAGTACCAACGGATTACCGCTCGAACCGCTGCCGATAGTACCTGCGCCACGGATATTGATATTCATCGAAGCATCCAGCGCACCACCACTGTTGCCTACCGACATATTCAAACCCGGAATCTGACCTTGCAGGGCTTGTGCTACATTTTGTACGGGTCGCGATTCCAGAACTTTCGAGTCTACCATACTGACCGCTCCGGTTACATTGACTTTCTTCTGTGTACCGTAACCTATTACAACGACTTCATCCAACGTCTGTAAGTCGTCTTTCAATGTAATGTTCAGTGGGGTACCATTCCATTTCACTTCTTGGGTCTGATATCCTACGAAAGAAATAATAATAGTCCTTCCATGAGGAACATTGTTCAATGAGAATCTCCCATCCATATCTGTAATGGTACCGCTGGTGATTCCTTTTACTACGACTGATGCTCCGATGACGGTTTCACCTGTTGCATCTTTTACTACTCCGGTGCATGTAGTACCCTGCTGTACTACGGAAACCTTTAGAGTACTTTCACTTGTCTCCGAATGGACACTTCCTGCTGACACTGTCAGTAGGAACAACAACATGCTAACTGACTTTAAATGTTTTATCATAGCATTCACTTTGAAGTTTTTCCCTAGAACTTAGAGTTACTTTTAATAAGTTCTTTTAGTACTTATTTCTGGCATAAATACTGGATTTAAAACCTTAAGTTCAAGAATTTACTTCATTACAGTGCTATTTTCTGTACTAATTCTCTACCTGTTTTTTTAAGTCTATTATCTGATAGTTTCTACTAAATTGAAAATAATATTTAGGGAAATAAGTTATATACTTACCTTAAATGTTAAACGCAAAAGCGAATTATGGTGCTTTTATGGGGAAATAATAAGTTCGAAATTGATATTTTTTTTCATAAACATATGGCATTTATTAAAATATACTATATATTTGCATTGTTAATTCTAGTTTATAAATCATCCTAGTACTAAAAGTACTTAGTAATTGTTCGCTTTTTTATCATCTCATATCCTCTTATATACCGCTTAGATAACGAATGACACGTGAACTGCATTTTCTAAAAGAGAAGAGCGGGTAGAAATAATGTAGGTTTTCTTTAAAACCTGTTTAGAAATTAAAGTTTCGTCCTGCTATAATTGGACGACACCCCACCCAAGTGGCATATGCACTCAACTATAACAGGACGAAAACAGAAATGTAGACTAAATAAAAAAAATCAAAGACTGATTATTTAGCTTTCTTTTTCCTATCTGCGTTATCCTTCTTACGCATATCCTGATACCTTTTATACTGTTCGTCCGTCAGGATACTTTTTATCTTGGCATCCATTTCGGTTCTTTTCTTTTGCATTTCTTCGCGCGTAGGTCTTTCACCCGATTTATTTTTCGCAGGTCGCATTTCTTGCATTGCTGCCTTGAAATCCTTAGCCTGTTGTTCGTTCAATCCAAGATCAGTAACCATCTGCTCCATACGTTTCTCTCTATCAGCCTTTCCATTCTGACGATTCTGCGCCATACACACTGTTGAGCCAATCAATAGCGCAACTGCCAAACTCAAAATTTGCTTTCTCATAATGCTTAATCTCATATTAAGTGAATAATGTATGTTAGACCACGCAAATGACTGAAAGTTAATTCAATCCGAAAGAAAAATTTCCTTTTTCACATTATTTATTAGACAGGCAAAAAAGTAGTGAATAGAAAAAATACAATTCACTGTCTGTAGAAAACTGTAGTTTCTATATATTTGTGCTGCTATATCTCTTATGGATAAACTTTGAAGCATTAGTGAATCATGCCAATATTAGACTATGATATGCTTGGCTTAGAGATTCGGCGGTCGGCAACCGCCAAATTCACTATACCAAATTGGCGGATATCATTTGCCGAATTAGCAAAAAACACTCAACACAAAACAACCGGATATCCATAGAAAGTGTTACATTTGTAAGTTAACTCACAACTCTTCAAACTCAAGACTTATGAAACGAATCATTTTTCTATTCATATTAGTACTATCACTCCCCAACATGGCATTCTGCCAAAGCTGCAAAGATGAGTTTTTTATACTTGAAGAATACCAATATGATGAGGAAGGAAAGCCAATCATCATCCCGGCAGACAGCATAGAATATTATCGGATTACAAATAAAGATTATTCTGCATGGGGATTTAAAAACAAAAAAGGAGAAATAGTAATACCGCCCGGCAAATACAGCTTCTTAAACAACATAAATAAATACGGGATGATATACGCAGAAAAAGAAGGAAAAGAAGGTTATATAGATATTACTGAAAAAATCCTTATCCCCTTTATTTATGATGAAGTTGGGGCTCCTTCTGATAATGTAGAACTAATATCCGTCATTAAAAATGGCAAGCAGGGATTCGTCAACCACAAAGGAGAAGTCGTCATTGCCTTGGAATACGATGGGAGTCCACACAGCACTGCGTATTTTTACCCGGAAGTTGCCATCTTAACTAAAAATGGCAAATATGGAGTAATTGATTCTAAAAACAATGTTATAATCCCATTCGAATATGACAATATCAAATATTCGAATGAAATGGATTATTTCATAGTAACCCAAGGGAGAAACTGGGCTACTTTTTCTTTTGATGGCAAACAGCTATCAAAGTTCGACAATTCTATTATTATACGAAACAGCCATCGACTTCCTTCTTATATGACTAATCTTCCGTTGTTAATCACAACGCAAAAGAACGAAGAAAATATCGATAATCTTTTTATGGACATCAACTATCTAAATGGAACCAAACGAATTAGAGATTCTATCGAAATATCAATTGGGGGAGAATATTCATACATTGACAAAGCCAAACAGATAATTGTTCCTTACGGAATATATGATTACGCGGAACCATTCGGCTTGGGACGAAATGCTATTGTTGCAAAAAAATGGAAATATGGCATTATCAATGAATATGGAAAAACAGTATTACCATTAAATTATGATTATATAGAGCGGGTTTCCCAATACTCCCCCTTTAATGATATATTTCTAGCTACTCAAGGACAAACAGTGACAGTTTTTGATAAAAACGTCCGGAAGCTCCCGGTGAAAGATATCACATCATACTTATATGAAAATAATACATTATATATTTCGGATATTCATGGCAAAAAGGGACTTCTTGACCATTTCGGGACACAAAACATCCCCTTCAAATATGATACGCTTTACGCCACACACAACCTCACCACTACAGGTTTTATTGCTAAAAAAGAAGGAATGTACGGGTTTATCTCAGAAAAAGATGAAATCATTCAGCCCTTTATCTATAAAAACATATACGTGTTGAAAGATGGGCTTGTGTTTGTAAACACTAATTACAAAGCCGGAATGTTTGATAAAAACTGGAATATCAAATTAGCTTTTGAATATGATAGTATCTGCGATACGTATTATAATAACTTTGAGCCGGAAGAGAATAAATACATTGTTATCAAAAATGGGAAAGTAGGTACAGTGGATATTCATAATAAAACTGTAATACCAATCATTTATGACGCACTTTCAGGTTGGGTAGAATATGGTCCGGAGGCACACTTTGCACTAAAGGATGGCAAATATGGTCTGATATCCCACACCAACCAAATTATCATACCTTTCGAATATGACTATATAGGTTTACCGGCAGATGGCGTCATAGTGGTTCGCAAAAATGGGAAATATGGAGCTTTATCATGGGAAAACAAGGAAATTCTATCTTGTAAATATGATTTCATTATTAATGATATGCCCATAGAAGATATCGGAGACAAACGAGAACCCAAATTGATTGTATTATTGAATAATACATGGAATTACTATGATGGTCAAGGGGAGATTATCCGCAAAGCTGTCCCCAAAGAAATAATTATGGAAAATTATGGATACATACTGGAATGGGGTACACCATCTAATGAGAACCCAGACTTTAGCATGAAGCATGCGAAGAGTAATTCAAAAAATTAATCAACCCATGATTAGTACTAGAACGAAACTATTGGGACTTGGAGTTGGTATTCTATGTTGCATAATTTATATCTTACTTTTAATCCGGCTGTTCCCCTTATTTTTACTACTTCCAAGATACACACTAGTAAAAAAGGGCCTTCAGCTTTCAGCCACCTTTAAAAAAGCCCCTTTCAATCGACACTTTTGGCTAAAAGCATATCTGAATGTAAAAAGGGAATCATGCTCAGCCCACACTCTGCACTCTTTAGCCCACGTGTCAGATTTGTTTTCAACTACTGACTCTCATAAGTATAACATAAACTTTTGATTCATAAGTTCCACCAGTTCCACCTTACATCTGAAACATCGATGAATAAGGAGATAGCGGGTGAAAGCGTAGGGAAAAACAAGGTAAAGTTTTCCATTATCGCTTTCACCTCTTAAATTTATTTATACTGATTGCTGGACATATAGAGCCACCATGCTGAATATATAGATTCAATACGGTGAGTATATAGATGCAATCCGTTGAATATATAGATATACCAGTTCAAGTATTAATAAATGAGAACCAAGGTGTTAACATCTGACAACTAGGCTATTAATATCTGACAGTTCATCTATTAATACTTGACAGTGAGTTTGCTATTAGCATATTTCGATTAGCTATAAGCATATCCGGATTAGCTATAATGATATTGGATTTAGCTCAAGGGATATTTTGAAAAAGCAAGGTGAAACCGATAGTGTCCGGTTTCACTTGAATTCACCCCTTGCTTTCACCCGCTATTACCTTATTCATCGGCATTTCGAGAATCAAATGAAATCGATGAACAGCAAGTTCTTATATAGGTATGTTTTATCTCCCTCCTATCCACCTGCCCTGCTTCCATTTCATGCCCGAAGGCATCAGGTTGGTTACAGTTCTATTTTGTTGTTCTTTTTTTTCGACGACCACATTCCATCCTCTTTGAAGGTTCAGGTTGTAGACTGTCCGATTTCCCCACCAGTCTTCGCCTGTTCCGGTGACGGTTGCGGAGCGGTCGCAATAGATGTATGTCTGTTCATAGCATACATTTTCTGAATCTGAAATCATATAAAGAAAGTCTGAAAAACGGTTCTGAGCGGAGATATTGCAAGCTATCTCCACAAAGGCGATGGTCTTTGCCTCCGGATTACTTATTTCAAATCCTTTTGGGAAATCCAATGCTATGTCGCCCAAAAGCTCTTGTGGCGGATTTTTCGGCAGGACCAACGTTGTTCCTTTCGCATCGAAAGGAACTTTCAACATCACGCGAGTATCTTTACCGTCTGCATCGAAAGTAGAGCCTTGATTGTTGAATCCGTGGAACCGGGCTACGAAAGCCACCTCTGTTATCGCCGAAGAAACAGCTTCGATATCCGATATCTTTATTTCATCAATCAAGCCCACTGTTTTAAATTCAGGTTCAGGCTGGTCGGATGATTTGTCGCAGGCGGCAAGCATAAACAATGCTGAGATAATAGCTAAATACTTCTTCATGGTTTGTCATATTTGACACAAATGTACATAATATGATAGATATCACAGATAAATTCCTCTACTAATTAATCAAGATTCCACAATCACCACTTCTCGAATTGCTGATTACTTAGTAAAAGCAGAAGAACGATAGCTCGTCATATAAAAGAATTGCCAAAAAAACGGTATCATCCGCCGTATCGGTCCTGATTTCGGCAGTCACTGGGAAATTGTAAAAAAGGAGAGAGCTATAACTACTTAGAACATAAAGCTAAACCCTCTCTTTTGTGAAGCATTGAACCGTTCAATCTCCAAAGAGAGGGATTTTTTTAACTGTCCTGCCATAAAATCCAAAAATGGCTGATTGGTTTCTTCCTCTTGCGATTGACGCAAAGAAAGAATATATGCATCTCTATCTTCCTTGAATATCTTAGCTGGAAAGAGATTGCAGCAAAACTGGATGTAATTCATAAGTAAGCGGGCGGTCCTGCCGTTACCATCCACCCACGGATGGATAGTAGCCAAATTAAGGTGGGCATTAAAACTTAATTCGTATTGTTCCCGAAATGTTTCCACTGCCTTTTGCCGTTCTTGCAAGATGCTACAAAGTTCTTCTATTTTGGCAGGTACTTTTTGATAGTTCATATAAGAGCGTCCACCTATACCAGCCATAACACCACATAAACGGTATTCTCCTTTGGAAGAATCAAAAGAACCACTCATTACACTATGCACACTACCTGTGGTACGCATCAGTGTTGAATTTAATTTTTGCAGGAAAGCAGGAGTAATCGCTGTATTGTGCTTACTTTCCTCTTCGGTCAGTTCATACGCTTTCTTCAAATCCTCATTCATTAGATGATGGACTAATGGTTTTCCTTTGGCTGTTACCCCTTCATCAAAAAGAAGCTGCGTATCAAGCTCCGTAAGCGTTGAGCCTTCAATGGCTGTGGAATGGGTGATAAGAGAATACAGGTAGTACTTATCATAGTCCACCGCTTCATTGATACCAAGTTTCTGAAACTTTTGATATAACTGCTCTATTTCTTGCCAAACACCTTGTTCCATTGCTTTTTATTAAAAAAAACTTTATTTCTTTTCAAAGGTAGTGTATTTACTATGTTCAGCCAAAGAAAATAATGACTTACTACTATATTTTTTGCACGTGTGGGAAAAATTCGGGGAAAATTCAGACAAAAAGAAAAGCTAAGTATTTGATTATTCAATACTTAGCTTTTACCTTTGTACCCAGGCCCGTGTTTGAAATATGAAACCACATGAAAGACGATGTATTTAATATAAAACATTATCTACTGAATACTAGACGCTTATACATTTTACATATTACAAAAAACAACAACAAATTACACTAGATTAAAAACATCACGCCAAAAACACGCCAAAAACTTTGAAATCACGCCAAAAACATCTATCTTTATAGTGCATTTAAAAATTACGTGATTATGGCACAATTAGAATTAAGTCTTTCGTCCAAAATTCAAAAGGACACCCAAAGAAGCGAGGTTCTTATAAGACTGTTTCAAGGCAGCAAACTAAATTTGCGTGGAAAGTCTGGAGTATTTGTTACGCCTAACCATTTTGAATATTATCAAGATGAGGCTAAAACAAGAAAAGAGGGTTATCCGGTTTACCGCAAAAGTGGTGAGGTAGTCGTAAAGAATCGTATTGAATCAGAGGATAAAAGATACCACACCGAAGCAAAGAACCGCATAGAAGATTTAAAGCGGTATATCATGGAAGCCTACGAGGTAGCAGACAAAGACACTGTTACAGGCGATTGGCTTACTACTGTCATTGATAGGTTTAACCATCCTGATAAGTATCAATCGAAAGAAGTACTCAAACCTACATTCTTTGCCCTATTCGATGAATTTCTAACAGTAAAGAAGCTATCAGAAGTTAGAAAAAGGAACTTTCGTGTAATATACAGAGCCTTACAACGCTTTGAAATGTACCGAGGTGAGATTATAGACATTGATACCCTTACCAATACGACATTAAGGGAGTTTGAACAATTCCTCAAAGATGAGTACACCTTTTTCATTAAAGAGGATAACAAGTATATTCCGGCAAAGAAGTATATTCATATTTATAAAGCCTACCCGGAAACGAGGACACCACAACCAAGAGGACAAAACACAATCAATGATATTTTTGTAAAGCTAAGGACATTCTACCTTTGGGCTATTGATACAGACAAGACCGTAAATAACCCGTTCAAGAATTTCAAGATAGAGGAATGTGTTTACGGTAGCCCTTATTACATAACACTGGACGAAAGAAACACCCTTTACAACCTTGATTTATCAGATCATCCTCAATTAGCCATACAGAGAGATATTTTCGTATTTCAGTCCGTTATAGGTTGCCGTGTCGGTGACTTATACAGTTTTACTATCGAGAATATTATAGATGGAGAATTGTGTTACGTTGCACGAAAAACCAAAGATGGAAACCCGGTAACAGTGAAAGTACCACTTAGCAAAACAGCTATTGAAATATTAGAAAGATACAAAGATAGTAACCGCAAGCCTTTACTACCTTATATCAGTGAGCAAAAGTACAATATAGCTATTAAACGTATGCTTACTCTGGCAGGGATCACCCGTAATGTTATTTGCCGCAATCCGACAACTGGAGAAACAGAAACAAGACCCATCAATGAAATAGCCTCATCCCACATGGCACGCAGAACCTTTGTGGGAAACCTATACTCAAAAGTAAAAGACCCGAATTTAGTAGGAAAGTTATCCGGGCATAAAGAGGGAAGCAAGGCTTTTAGTCGCTACCGTGACATTGATAAGAACATGAGAGAAGAACTTATTAATTTAATAGACTAAGAAGTTACACATGGGAAACAAAAAAATCTATTATGAGGTATTCGGACGTGAGATACAGCGTGTAACCGAAGACAAAGCAAGAGTTATGTCATACGAACCCCGAGTGTCATGGGCAGTAAATACCAAAGATAATAATATTATTTTCTTGGAGATTTTAGATGATAAAATAAAAGAAGGTTATACTCATTGTGATATGTGGTTAAGAGGTTTATTATCTTCTTATGTAAAAAGATGCAGCCATGAAAACGGGGATAGCCCTTATCTACTTGAATATTATATTGATTGGATTAATAACACAGTGCTAATACTAAATGGCAAATACCCAGCTATCGAGAGTTGGTGCAATGAGTATAAAGAATGGATTATTGACTATTTTCAAAAGGAATCTATACTTATCCCATGCCAATCCCAACAAGAAACCTATAACAATGAAGATAAACAGGTTGAAATAATTATTAATGAAGAAGCCTTAAAGAAGTACTTTATATCCATTTTTAAAGGTGCAGGGAATAACAATACCAACTATTTTGACTATCTCATAGAGGATATTAAAAAAGTACGAAATCCGAAAGATGCGGCACGAATGGCACTTTTAATTTACGAAAGCGATAAAATGATTAAAACACAGAAGCCTAACACTTTTAAAGAGTGGCATAGCTTATTTTGCATAATGACCGGATGCGCCTATAATTCGAATTACAAGCCAAGTAATTTAGATACCGATAAGATGAAAAGCAAATTAAGTTACTTGTAATCCATTGAATCCCCTAACTATCCCCTAGAGCTATCCCCTATTATTTATGTAAGCCGCTCATTTATAGCGGCTTTTCTTATATCTCAAAATACCCTTTTTCTTGTAGTCTTAATCTTTTGTGAACTTTGCAATATCTCAATGATACGGGAGTAATGGAGTAACCCCGTGAGAGATGCGGATATTATCAATCCTCCATATTGATAGGCCGCTAACATCAATAAGCAAAAATATGAGTATTGTAGAAATGATTAAGGAGCATCCGAACATTCAATTATCAGTAGGAGCTACAGAACTACGAGAGTTTGCCCGTGACATTATTAGCGAGTTCATAGCAGAGTATCAGCCACCAAAGGAAGAAGATGCACTATTTACCACTGAACAAGCAGCCGCCAAGATTCAGACTACAAAAGTAACACTTTGGAGATGGGCAAAACAGGGTTATTTATCCCCCGTCCGTGTTGGTGGTAAAGTATTCTATAAAGAATCTGATATAAAAAAACTAATGGAGGGCTGACTATGGAAGAAAAGAAAAAGGCAGCCTCCACGACTGCCAATCTCATCAACAACAGGAGCAAAGATAACAAATCATCTCGAATAATTCAACAGGTACGATCTATTTTCTTATCTGGCCGGAAAGTAACGGCAAGAGAAATCAACGCTGAAACAAATTCGAATGATGCCAGACGTGTAATCTCCACCCTCCGTAATGATGAAGGCTGGGACATTAAAGACGTTCGCCTGGACGATAGAAGAAAACTATACTGGTTAGAGCCGGACACACGGCAAATGTCTATTGACTGGGAAGGAGGTATCAATGAGTAGAAAATCATTTGTACTTTATACAGAATGGGAAGATGCGTTCGACGGACAGCCCAACGACATTGCGGGCGAACTCATTAAAGCAATATTCGACTATGTTAGAACAGAAGAAATGCCACAAACAGACAATACTGTAGTCAATGCGATGTTCTCTGTTTTTAAACCGGCTATTGACCGCAATATAGGCAAATATGATGCAGCTATCAAACAACGCAAAGAAGCCGCTATCAAAAGCGCAGAAAGCAGAAAACATCAAACGAACGACCGTAAACGAACGTCAACGACCGTAAGCGACCGTAAACGGACGTCAACTGTAAGTGTAAGTGATAGTGTTAGTGTAAATGATACTCTCTCTCTTAAGGGAGAGAGTGTGAGAGAGGAAGCAAATAAAGTTTTCGATTCTCAATCAATCAAACAACAACTACTATCGGATGAAATCTGGAAAGAATCTGTTTGTATGCAGTCTACTTTAGGTGTGTCGTTTATTTCTATGCTTCCCGACCAAATAGACAAATTCATAGCCTATATCGTTTCAGTCGGAGAAGAACGGAGTATATCTAACTTGTCGGATGCAAAGAGAAGGTTTACTTATTGGTGGCAGAATCACGGAAGAAAGGAGGTACAGAATGAAAACAAACAAGAGTACATTATCCCCGATTAAAGGAATGCCTAATGCACCCGAAGCGGAACAGGCTGTTATCGGCTCACTTCTTAGCTTTGGTAGTGACAAGGTATTTGATGCCATATCTTCCGACTTGAACAAAGATATGTTTTATGATAATCGGTACGCTGTATTGTATGATGCTATCCAATCGCTTTATGCAATCAATAAACCATGCGACATAGTATCAGTATCAAATGAGATTCGTTCAATGGGTAAGATCGATGAAGTGCCACTCCATTTCATTGCAGAAACTTCCGGTTATGGCTATGATTCGTTCCATGTTGTAGAACACGCCCTGATGGTAAAGCAGAAATACCTTCAACGAAAAGCCATTGAATTATCCCATATACTCCAACAACAAGCCTATGACGATACGGAAGATATCGGCGATGTCCTTTTCAATGCCGGGAAAGCACTGGAGCAAATGCAGCAGGATTTAATCGGGCAAAGTGAAGCCCAGTCATTCAAAGACATTGCAAAATCCGCATTAAAAAACATAGAGAGGAAGATGGGATTGTATAGTAGCGGGAAGCAGACAGGAATAACAACCGGGCTACAAGACCTTAACGATATAACTTCCGGTTGGCATGGCGGTGAGTTGATAGTATTGGCAGCACGTCCGGCTATGGGTAAAACGGCCGTATCTCTGCATTTCGCTAAATCGGCAGCAAAACAAGGGACTCCGGTAGTCATTTTCTCTTTAGAAATGGATTCTGTCAGTCTGTTTGAGCGTTTCATAGCTTCAGAATCCAATGTGCACCCTAACAAATTAAAGTCCGGTAACATAAATCAAGATGAGCTACAGCAGATAGACCAGGCAGCAGGGGGAACTTTATACAATCTACCGATAACTATAAACGATAACGCAGCTATAGGAATGAGTTATATCCGTGCAACATGCCGTTTATACCATCGGCAAAACAAATGTGGAATGGTGATAATAGACTATCTACAGTTGATAACCGAAAGCTCAAATGGAACAAGAAACAGAGAACAGGAGATAGCCCGAATGTCCCGGGATGCAAAGATTATTGCTAAAGAATTGAATGTACCTGTTATCCTTCTGTCGCAACTCAACCGGGAAGTAGACAAGAGACCAGACAAGAAACCGATTCTTGCCGATCTTCGGGAGTCGGGAGCCATTGAGCAGGATGCAGACATGGTTATCTTCGTTCATCGTCCAGAGTATTACGGAATTAGTATCAAGGATTCATCCGGGCATGAGATTTACAACTATGGTGAATTGATTATAGCCAAGCATCGAAACGGTTCTGTCGGAACTATCAAATTCAAACACAACGGTTCCCTGACAAAGATATTCGACTACGATACGAAAGGCTATACAGAAAACACTCCCTTCTAGCTATGGAAATAGAAACAATCTACGGGCAAGTGATAGCGAAAGCGAATAACTATCAAGCCGTACCGGGCAAAGACGGCCAGAAACGAATCATCAAAAACGACCGGATCAGGGAGTATGAGAAATCCTTCTGCCTACAATGCAAGAAGTATCGAGGAAGGCGCATTTCCGGTCGTTTCAAGCTATTTATCCGTGTTTGGCATGGAAATATTCGCTTCGATCTGGATAATTCCTTAAAAACGATCCTTGATTGCTTGCAAATGGTTGAGGCAATTACAAACGACAGCCTATGTTTTGAGATTCATGCGGAGAAACGGATAGACCGACGGAATCCAAGAGTAGAATTTGATCTGGAAGAGATAAACGAGCAAAAAAATATATTTAGCCCAAATAAAGCGATTTAAGCCATTTCCTTTTACGGGATGATAAGATATTCATCTTTGCGGAGAAAGTTGCTAATACAAAAACATTATTTGAATATGGAAAAATTAAAGAGTATAAAGCGTCCGCTATTAAAAGATAAGTTTAGAAAATACGGTGATTCTTTCGAATTGGTATCCAAAAACGAGAGTAACCGAATGTACTGTTACCGAAGAACCACCCCGGAAGGGATCGTATATATTGAGGTGTTCCGGTCGAATCTGGAGAAGGACGACAACGGGAATGTTTATGAATCCTATCCCAGTTCGTCACAGTTCGGTGATACCGCATGGTGTATCAGAGACAGCAAAGGAGCAATGAAGAAAGTATTGAAGTATATGCAAAAGATATTTTCTAATTAAATAAGTTATTAACAATCAAAATTTTAAGTTATGAAACAGAAAGAATTTTATGGAAAAGGAGAAAAGCATGTTTATGTAAGAAAAGGCGATAACGGTGAAATCCTTGTAACCAAAACAAAGCACGGTGACCTTATAACGGAAGAGAACACCGTACACTTTGATGTGGAAGAAGCCCGCAAACTTGGGATTCAGTTGCTAAAGTTGGGGACTGAGCCGCTTGAAGGTGAATATGAACTGAAAACCGATATGGAAACGATTTCAGTTCGCCAAAGGATTAACCCGGACAACACGCCATGTAATACAGCCTGTATTGTGATTAACGAAAACGAAGGTGTTAGGGAATTTTGGGAGAATAACGGACTGGAGCCGAATTTCGACATAGAAGGAGAATCCCTTGAAAAGCTGATTGCATTACTGGCAAAGATTGTATAACCGAATGTCGGGCAGATCTACTGCGAATGGTCTGCCCGCATATAAAAAAAGAATTATGACAGAAAAAGATTTATTAAACAACAAAGAAGCCATGAAATTAGCTTTGGCTTTTGACAAGATGGCCAAAGAATATAAAACAACTATTCAAAAAGTAGTAGCAGAAGGTAAACGGGTTACAGAATTAATTCAAAATAACCGGATGGAGGCTATATCAACGTTATCTATGATTGAGAAACTGATAAATGAACATGAACCGGATTCCGAAAAGCGTAAAAAGATGCTTTTGTTCCTGGACAATCTGAATATCAAAGGAGACAGCGAAACTTTCCCGGCTCTTCTTATGGCACTGTTTTTTGCAAGTAACGGAGTATTAACCGAAGATTCCAAATAATTATGAATAACGAAAAGGAACAGATACTGAAGATCACGGTAAAATATGACGATGCAATAAGAAACATCGCCAAATACCGTACATCCATAGAGAATTTGAAGAAAGAAGAGGCTGAATACAAAAAAGCCTTGAAGGACAAGAAAATATCACAGGAGGAGTACAATGCCAAGATTGTAGAAACGGAAAAGAAGATGCTGGAAGCCAGGGACGTGGTTCAAACACTTACAAAAGAGGTACGAAACCAAATCAAGATTGAGAAGCAACAAACAGGAAGCCTAAAACAACTTCGTGCTCAGTTGTCAAATCTTACCGCCGAATATGATAGTCTTTCGGAAGCTGAAAGAAAGGCAGGCAGAGGGCAGGAGCTTAAGAATAAAATCAACGGCATTACCGATTCACTCAAAGAGGCGGAAGGAGAAACCCAACGTTTCTACCGTAATGTAGGAAACTATGAGGAATCCATCAAAAATGCTTTGGGGATGAATAACTCTTTTGCTAATTCTCTATTACGCATGGCAGACAATGCCAAAAGTGGTTCCGGCTTCTTCTCCAATCTAAAAACGGAAGCTTCCGCTTTCGGAAATACCCTAACTTCTCTTTTAAAGAACAAAGTATTCTTAGGCATTGCAGGGATAGCAGGTGCGGGCATTGCCTTTAAATGGTGGTATGACTACAACAAAGGTTTGGTAGAGGCTACAAAACTGACAAAACAATTCACCGACAAGTCAGGGGACGATTTGAAGGCTTACAGAAGTGAAGTGCAGGCTTTGGCGGATTATTACGGAAAGGACTTTAAAGAAGTGCTTGTCTCAGCCAATACCATATCAAAACAATTCGGTATTACTTCCGAAAAGGCGTTGCAGGTAGTCAAGGATGGATTTATTGCCGGAGCGGATGCAAACGGGGAGTTCTTGGATAGTTTAAAAGAATACCCGGCATATTTCAAAGAAGCCGGAATATCTGCTGACCAGTTTGTAGCCATCATTGCAGAAACCAACAAACAGGGCATATTCTCCGACAAAGGTATAGATACAATTAAAGAAGCAAACATACGGCTTCGGGAAATGACGGATTCGACAGCCTCAGCACTAAAAGGCATTGGCATAGATTCAAAGAAGGTACAGGAAGAGCTACAGAGCGGAGCCACCAGTACTTTTGAAGTCATGCAGCTTGTTTCTGAAAAACTGAATGAACTTCCAGAAAGCTCCGCAGTTGTCGGCACTGCCATTGCAGATATATTTGGCGGGCCGGGAGAAGATGCCGGCCTGAAGTATATCCGAACATTAAAGGATATTTCCACCAATCTGGACGAAGTGAAGGGCAAAGCCGGAGAGCTGGGAAGGATTGAAGAAGATTTGGTAAACTCACAAACGGAGTTGACGAAAGAGATTGCCTTGTTGTTTGATGCTACCGGAGGATCATTCGAGAAGATGACTTCCAAAATAAAACTGTTTGTTAATGATGTACTTTCGGAACTGGTAAAAGGGGTTAGAGAGTTGTTCGATACTGTAGAGGATATATCCAACAGAGAGGAAACAGCAGCGAGACAGCTTGGACAGTCTGTAGGGGTTGAGAAGGTGAAAGCCGCTTACGGTGACATAGAGAAAGCCCGGAAAGAATACATCAAGCAGGGAATGTCTGACAATGAAGCTTTGGAAAAAGCAAAACAGGAGCAGCTAAAAATTCTCAACCTAACATTGACACAGGAAGAAGAATATTATCAAGAAACCATAGGCTTAAATAAAAAGTATAATAAAGAATTGAATGATGCTTCACTATGGAAACAAGGAATGGGGTTAGACCGTACCAATAATCAAATCAACCAGGATATAAAGAAGTCCTGGACTGAACGCATGAACCAGTTGGCGGTCGTTGAGTCCTTGAAGAAACAAATAGAGGGTATTGCAAGTTATATCCCTGCTACAGACAAAAGTACCTCCTCTACTAACGGAGGAAAGAAATCAGGTTCGGAAATTAACGCCAAGAAAAAGGAAATTGAAGAAATACGGAAGATGGAAGATGAGTTGCTAAAACTTGTAAAGGATAGCCGGAAAAAACAAAGCGAGGTAATAGAACTTCAATATGACAGACAGATAAAAGACCTACAAGCCCGCCTTGCCACAGAAAAGGATTTGACGCCCAAAACACAAGAAGCCATAAACAAGCAAATATATGCTTTGGAAGAACAAAAAAAGATGGCATTGCAAAAGTTGTCGGATGAAGAACTGCAAAAGGAAATTGCCAATAGGCAGAAGCTCATAGAGCTACAACTTGAATCAGTTAAAAAAGGTTCTGACAAAGAACTGGAGCTAAAACTGGAACAGTTGAAAATTAAACGTCAGGCGGATTTGTCAGACACCGAACTGACGGAAGAAATGAAACTGGCAATAATAGACAAGTACAAGAAGAAAGAAGCCGAACTTGTTGATGCCGCCAACAAACAAATATGGGATAAACAAAAGAAAGCCCTGGAAGACAGAGCCAAAGCGGAGTTGGATTTATTGGAATCCCAAAACAACATTAAACTGCAAAAATTGGCAAATGAAGGAGCCTCCGAATCACAATTGAAACAGGCGCAATATGCCTATGAGATTCAGGAATTACAAACTTCTTTGGCACAAGAGAATGAAGTTCTCGACAATATGAGACAACAGAAGGACGAAACCGACGAAGAGTATGACCGAAGAAAAGTTGAACAAAAACAAAAAATTAAAGAGATTGAAGTACAGATAGAAACTTCCAAAGTTGACAGCATGAAGTTACTATACAATGATTTAACAAGTGCCATTGATGCTTTGGGAGAGGTGAACGAAGGATTTGCCAAGTTGTCGAAAGTTCTTGCCTTGGGAGAAATTGCGGTAAATACAGGCAAGGCTCTTGCAGCGGGAATCGCACAGGCGCAATCGGTTCCATTCCCTGGTAACATTGCGGCTATAGCGACAACTGTCACTACAATTATGGCAAATATTGCAACAGCCATTAAAACCGTAAAATCCGCTAAGTTTGCATCCGGTGGTTTAGTTACCGGACCAGGTACCGGAACAAGTGATAGCATACCGGCACAATTAAGCAATGGTGAATCAGTAATGACAGCGAGAGCCACGGAACTATTTTCCCCAATACTTTCCTCATTTAATCAAATGGGGGGCGGTGTACCAATTAACATCACTGCATCAAGCAATCAAACTATGGGAGAAGATATGCTTGCTAGAGCGGTGGCAAAGGGGGTACAGATGATGCCTAATCCTGTGGTATCTGTGGCCGAAATAAATACGGTTGGCAAACGTGTTGAAGTTCTTGAAAATTTAGGCAGCTTATAATATATTAATCAAAAACTATTGAAGATATGGCAAAATTTAATGAAGAGACAATCCAAAAGTGCGTTGACTGGATATGTGAAAATGGACTTATAGATTATGGCGGTACAAAGCTTATTGACTTTTGTAATATAATGGGAATCGGAAAGAGTACCTATTACCGGTGGTTAGAAAATGAGACTTTCGGAACCGCTATAAAAAAGGCGAAAGAAGATTTCAAAAACGGGTTAGAACGCAATGTCGTTTCTTCCCTTGCAAGGTCTGCTATCGGGTATGAATACGAACAGGTTTCTTCCGAATATTATATGGAGGGTGATGCAAAAAAGCTGAAGAAGGAAGTAAGAAAAAATGTCCGTGTTGAACCTAATGTGGGAGCCGGGATATTTATTCTCACAAACCTTGCTCCTGAAAGGTGGAAGAACAAACAGAATACCGAGCATTCAGGAGAAGTTTCTACAGGATTGACCGTTGTTGTCAAGGATCAGGAAGAAGCAGATTTAATCAAACAATTAAAAGAACATTAGTTATG
Organism: Bacteroides sp. GM023; assembly: GCF_014750685.1. GTDB lineage: Bacteria > Bacteroidota > Bacteroidia > Bacteroidales > Bacteroidaceae > Bacteroides. Next base: position 35,908 of record NZ_JAAXGE010000008.1, on the reverse strand, counting down.
TCTGCACCTAAAGGAAACCAATTTTGGAAGTTGAGAAACAAGCATGGGAGAAGTAAAGCGCTTACTTCTCCTGAACAGTTGTGGGAAGTAGCCTGTGAGTATTTTGCCTATTGTGACAGGACTCCATGGAAAGCAATCAAGAATAAAACGAAAGGAGAAATAAAGGAGAAGGAAGAAAGCCCTACACAACGTCCTTACTCTCTGACCGGGTTAATGGCTTATTTAGATGTTAGTAAGTCCTTTTGGAACGATTTTAAAAAAGCTAGCCATGAAGACTTTTCGGAGGTCATTACACGCATAGAGAATGTTATCAAGACACAGCAATTAGAAGGTGCTATTGTTGGTGCGTTTAACCCAAATATAGTTTCCCGGATTATAGGTCTTTCTAATAAACAAAAAATGGCTCATACTACCAGTGGCAAAGAGTTTAAAGGCTTTGATTTCTTACCTTATACCCCAAAAGCAGATGAAAGTATATGAGGTTTTAGCATCAAGCCGTTTCCTGCTTGCTACAATGAATAGAAACGGAGTGAGCGCTGATGATATAATGTATCTTGATATGTTCTATGAGTATAGAAGTATGCTTGCAGAAGGACGAAAGGAAATCGAAATTCGGGACTTTCTTTCAAATAAGTATAAGATATCAGTCTCAGCAATAAAAAGAGTCATGAAACGTCTAAATGATGAATATAGATTATAGTTTTCAGTGACTAAGTATAAACAAAAGCCCCGAACCAATCAAGGAACGGGGCTTATTATTTCTCTCATTTCCGCTTTAGCTAATGGAGAGAGCTTTCATATAATTACATCTAAAGGCAGCTGATTCAAGTTCAAACACATCATATCGGACACTGGAATGTAACTTTCCATCAGCATCTTTATATTTCTTCATTATGCCAGCTTTTACCCATTTAGTAACATTTCCTTTGCCATATTGGATATATGCCTGATTTTGGGATATAAATTGAGATTCTTTGAATAAACAAATTCGTTTTTTTACATCCCAAATATTCTGCAAATTCAATCAGTTTAAATAGTAATTCTTCGGATATGGCTATTATCATATATATTATTTTGAGACAATCAGTAACCTTATACTAACAATGTGGTAGTGTCTTATTTAATCTCGCTTTCCGAATAATTCTAAAGCTAAATCACTATCTATAACGATAGTTCTTCCTCTTTGCTTTATTGCTTCATCCAATATCCCTGAAGATTTTATTTTTGAAGCATGCCTTTTTGTACATCGCAATAAATCAGCCAATCCTTGTAATCCGTAAACCAGTTTTTTTTGCCCTACTGATTTCTGTTCTGGCAGATAACTCTGAATCAGAGCTTTCAATTCTCCTACTGTCAATTTAAACAGAGGTGTATCATCTGAAATTCTTTCTGTTCCAATCATAGTGTTATGTATTAAAATCCCCATTTAGCAATATGCCAAACAGGGATATATTTATTTTTTAAGTTTGTTCGATTACTCAGGTTCATAGCCTTCATAGTAGTAAGACTGCGTAATACCTTTAAATATCACCTCTCTATCATCTACTTGGTTGGTTAATCCTTGATATAACAAAGTCCGCAGTTCCAGGTCATTAATTGGACTTCTTTCCATTGCTTGTAGGTATAGAAACTTATCCACGTTCTGCCAATCAACCACCATACTAAGACGTTTCTTTAAAATCATATCAAGCCAAATACGCATAGTACGGCCGTTCCCTTCCATAAATGGATGAGCTATATTCATCTCCACATATTTAGCTATGATTTCTTCAAATGTCGTTTCCGGCATCTTTTCTATTACCGGAAGCATAACATCAAGATACATACAGTTAGCAAAACGAAAGTTACCCTTTGCTATATTCATAGTACGCACCTTTCCGGCAAAGTTATACAGTCCATCAAACAAATAGTGATGTATGTCACGTAGTCCTTTTACTGTCCCTACCTCGATGCGGTCTATATCTCCAGTCTCAAACAAAGTGTAAGCTTTTACAAGGCTCAACTTATCTATTTCATTTGTATTCATATTCAATATACCTTGATATTATAAAACAATTTCTCCGCTTTCTATTCTATCCAGTAACCGAGACAAATCCGGCACACTATTGATGTTGAAATTGATATCGCCTTATAAGTTGTGTCAATATCAATTATTTCTCCCATGGAATATCCGAATAAGAAAAATATTTCTTATTATCATTGATACTTTTTGTTGCAATAAAATGAATTTCATCAGGCTTTTGATAAATGTTTTTATCTGTTTTTTTCAGTTCATCACGTAATTCTGTATTAGTCATTCCTATCGCAATAAAAACGCCAAAATTGAAAGCTAAGCTACTTACCATTCTTTGAAGTTTCTTGATATCACTTTCTAATTTATCTTTATCTATATTCCCCTTTTGTTTTACCTCAATAGCCATTATTTGATTTTCGGGATCAGTGTCGCTTAGACCTTTATGAAGAATAAAATCAGGATAAACATGGTCTTTATCTATATCAGAAGCTGGATATTCACCTCCATTAATAGGGCATGATAAAGTTTTAGAGGGCTCTCCACTTAGCATTAACGCCCCTTTCTCTCTTTGTAACAATCTGAATTGATGATAAAGTTCATAGCAAAAAGGACGCTCGAGTAATGAATTATCAGACCGACGATAATAATCTATCGTAGTATTCCTAATAGATTCAATAAGTAAATTTAAAAGTTCTTCTTTTGTCATACTCATTCTACTTTAATATTAATTCATATATCTATCTCCAAATGTTCTTGTCGTTGGGCAAAGTATTTTTTTTGGATGAGATGTACCGGTGTATCTATATTGTCCGCTACCACTTGACCCTGAACCTCATTTATATTATCAATAAGAACCCTGCCATCATCCATAATCAGATAATGAAAGTTATTATTCGTAAATGAGTGAATATGATCATAGTTATTGATATTAAATTGTGGTATAGCTTCTAACTTCACTGAATGAAGTGATTCAAACGTAGGACTAACTTTATTGTTCCCTCTATCAATTACTTCGCAACAATAATCACCTATTTTCTCAAGTTTTACCAAATCATTCAGATATTGGATTATGCTAACTCCCTCTATCAGCTCGTCTCTTAACACCATAGCCTAAATAATATTATTCAATTTTGATATTAACACTCTTGCCACAATGCGGGCAGGATATAGAAATACTATCCTTCTTTGGTTGTTCAAATAGTTCCGTCACAGCAACGCCTAAAGCATCCGCTATTTTGTTTAATGTTTCGACTGTAGGATTACCATTAACCATATTAGACAGGTTCACTCTATTTATTCCCATCTTATCGGCAAGCTCTGTTATAGTCATACCTTTTTCTTTTATAACTTCCTTTATTCTTAAATCCATATCGTAATGTTTTAGTTTACGGTACAAATATAAGAATTATTATTAAACGTAATGCTATTACGGTACATTTTTAAGTTAAAGTAATGTTAAACATTTCTTTCTATTTGGCTCAATGTACCGTTACATATTACATTTGCATCATAAACGAAATATAAAACATTACGGATATGAAAAGATACGATTTAAGCAAGATAATGAAGAGAGCACATCAGTTGTATAACAATGCACGTGCAAAGTACCCGACATTTGCCGATGCACTTCGTAAATCTTGGAGTATGGCAAAATTTGAGGTTAGAGTAGCCGAAGAACGCCGGGCAATCGAAGAGGAGACAAAAGCACGTGAAGCAAAGGTACGTGAAGAGAACGAGCAAGCCGCTATTAGTTCGGTTCTTCTTCGTGCACAAATCGAAGCCGACCGTATCAGAAGAGAAGCAGAAGCTAAAGCGGAACACATGAAAAGCGAGATAGCAGCACGCAAAGAGGGTATCTCTTACAATGAGTATCAAAACCGCATTAGTCATACAATGGGCTACGGGTGTGGTTCTTACTGTGGTGATTAATTATTAACCGGATGGGGCGTAAAATACTACCCCATCATAAAACATACACAATGACAGAAACAAAGGTTTATAAACTCCACGAGAGCAAGCAGGTATTCGCTTTCACCACTATACTAGGGATGGAAGGGATAAAGTATAATGTATTCGAATACGAAGAGTACACAGCAATAGAAGTGATTGGCACACCATTAGAGATAATAAGAGCCTCAACGATATACCAACAGGTTACGACCCTTAAACTATAACGAGATGGAGATATTGATAGTACTTGGATGCCTATACACAGGTTATAGGATATTCAGGAATAAGGGAGAACACTTCTTTGATATTTAATCAATTATGAACGCTACACTAATTATTTGTATCATCCTTCTTGCTTTCTGCGTATGGGATGAAATGTTTAACGATAACAACGGGAATCAATCAATATAAAACATAACTTTAATAACAATGGAAACAATTAATTTACAAGATTTTATCACAGAAAAAAATGTAGAATTACAAGAGTTCATCAAAGAACAAATGAGAATACACCAACTAAGTAATTTATCAATAGATGAAAGAGAGTTAATGATAGATACTCCTGTAATAAGTACAAAGCAAATAATTGATACTTATTATTCCACGATTCAGCATGTAATAACTCAGCTAATTGAGTTAGAAGGCAAGAACGAGGCATCGAATAAACGCCAGGCTATTATCATGAAGAAGATAACAAAGAAAGAAAAGGAATGCAAGAGGATAGAGAAGAAATCTCGAAAACAAGAAAGAAGATGTCAACGACTTACACAAGAGTATAATAGAAAATATAAAGTTACATTGTGACAATATTTAAGCAAAGAGACTTCGGTTCCGACAAATGAAAGTTGATGCTATCAACAAAGCCACCCCGGTAACAATACGGTTGCCGGGATTACATTTCTTGCAAATTATTGAAGAATATTCAAAGATTAGCATTATAGTTGCCTTTAGCAAGTCGGTTTAAATGCCACCATTTCCGGCAAAATACCCTAAGGATAAATAAAGAATCACGGTAAGATTACGGTAAGGTAATATAGAAATAATGGTAAGGTTTTGGTGAGGGTAAAATGGGGTTTTGATAATCCCTTTGTCTATCCGGAGCCTCAACGTTTGAGATATTTTTATATCTTTGTGGTAGAAATGCCAATCGGTATTTTTAAATGCAAATGAAAGGTTGTTTATCAAGTGTGGTAAGCAGCCTTTCTCATTGATATAAATACCCCAAAAAGCATTAGGCGAATATTATCACGCCAAAAACACGCCAAAAAGAGTAAAAGAAAAACGCTAACAGCTTTATTTATAAGCTATTAGCGTTCTTAAAAGTACCCAGACCCGGGGTCGAACCGGGATGGAAGTGAATCCACTGGTGTTTGAGACCAGCGCGTCTACCGATTCCGCCATCTGGGCGCATGCTTGATTTCTCAATTGCGGTGCAAAGATACGACATTATTTTGAATCTACAATAGTTTGGCAAAAAAAAGGAGAAAAAAATAATAAAACATGCCTTAAACGCTTCTCTATTCAGAGAATAAAGCGTACATTAGCAGAAACTTTAAAATAGAGTCACTGTCATGACAAACAAGGATAATTATTGCGTGATTATGGGTGGCGGCATTGGCAGCCGCTTTTGGCCGTTTAGCCGCAAAACATTGCCCAAACAATTTTTAGATTTCTTCGGAACCGGTCGCTCACTCTTACAGCAGACTTTTGACCGCTTCCAAAAGGTGGTTCCAACAGAAAATATTCTTATCGTTACCAATGCAATGTATGCGGACTTAGTGAAGGAGCAGTTGCCGGAAGTGAGCGAAGATCAGATTTTATTGGAACCTGCAAGAAGAAATACCGCTCCATGTATAGCGTGGGCATCCTATCATATCAGGGCACTGAATCCAAACGCCAATATCGTAGTCGCTCCCTCGGATCACCTGATTTTAAAAGAAGATGAATTTCTTGCCGCTATTGAAAAAGGACTGGATTTTGTTTCGCGCTCGGAGAAACTACTGACATTAGGGATCAAACCCAATCGCCCCGAAACCGGATACGGATATATACAAATCGACGAACCTGCCGGAGATAACTTCTACAAAGTAAAAACATTCACTGAAAAACCGGAACTGGAATTAGCCAAAGTTTTTGTGGAAAGCGGGGAATTTTATTGGAATTCCGGACTGTTTATGTGGAATGTAAATTCTATTATCAAGGCAAGCGAGGAGTTATTGCCCGAACTGGCTTCCAAGCTGGCACCCGGAAAGGATATTTATGCCACTGATGCGGAAAAGGCATTCATTGAGGAAAATTTTCCTGCATGTCCCAATGTATCTATTGATATAGGTATCATGGAGAAAGCGGATAATGTATATGTATCTCTAGGGGATTTCGGCTGGTCTGACCTTGGAACCTGGGGGTCGCTTTATGATTTATCGGAAAGAGACATGGAAGGTAACGTTACGCTGAAATGCCATTCACTAATCTATAATAGTAAAGATAATATGGTGGTGCTTCCAAAAGGAAAGCTGGCCGTAATTGACGGATTGGAAGGATACCTGATAGCGGAATCGGACAACGTCCTGCTGATTTGCCGCAAAGATGAAGAACATGCCATCCGTAAATATGTGAATGATGCCCAAATGCAACTGGGCGATGATTTTATTTAGTAGATTCAATCGAAAGCCGGAACGAAGAACCGACCGGATAAGATAATCATATACCAATAGTAAACGGTGAACTCACTGCTAGTAATCATGCAGTTTGTTCACCGTTCACTGTTTTTATAATCGAATAAAACTTTGTGTGTCGTGAATCAATCGGGCGTTCTTAGATAATCTCTATTCCCTGTTCCTTGCAAAGTTGCAGTCCCAGGTCTTTCAATCTGAATTTCTGAATCTTTCCACTGCCCGTCATCGGGAATTCATTTACAAAGAAAACGTATTTGGGGATTTTATAACGGGAAATCTTATTTCTACAGAAGTCGCGCACATCTTCCGCCTGCATCGTCACTCCTTCATGCAGGATGATAAATGCTCCGACAGCCTCACCGTATTTCTTTGAAGGAACACCCGCCACCTGGACATCTTTCACTCCATCAAGTTTATAAAGGAATTCTTCGATTTCACGCGGATAGATATTCTCGCCACCACGAATAATCATGTCTTTGATACGTCCGGTGATCCGGTAATTTCCATCTTCGTCCTTGATACCCAGGTCGCCGGAATGGAGGAAGTTGTTGGCGTCGAGAACTTCGGCCGTAGCTTCGGGATTCTTATAATAGCCTTTCATGGTGTTATAACCACGGTTGCACATTTCGCCTTGTACACCCACCGGACATTCCTCACCCGTTTCCGGGTCAAGCACTTTCACTTCTGTGAATTCGAAATCACGTCCTACTGTGTTGCAACGTACATCAAACGGGTCGTCAATACGGGAAGCAGTCATACCGGGGGCGGTTTCTGTCAGTCCGTAGACGCTGGTCACCTTCATATACATTTTCTCTTCCACCTGTTTCATCAGTTCGACAGGGCATAATGAGCCTGCCATAATACCGGTACGAAGACAAGACATATCAAAAAGGTCGAACATCGGATGATGCAACTCGGCAATAAACATGGTCGGCACTCCATAAAGAGCCGTACAACGTTCCTTATGGATAGAAGCCAATACAACCAAGGGATCGAAACGCTCTACCATTACTTGTGTGCAACCATGAGTCAGACAGTTCATAGTAGCCAGCACGACTCCGAAGCAATGGAATAACGGCACGCAACAGCAAAGTTTGTCGTCTGCCGTGAATTTCATATGTTCACCGGTCAGGAAACCGTTGTTGGCAATATTATAATGTGTCAGCATCACTCCTTTCGGGAAGCCGGTAGTTCCTGATGTATATTGCATATTTACTACATCATGGCAGTCCACCTTACTTTTGAGTTCGCTCAAGCAATCATCTTCGACATTATCTCCCAACAGCAGAATTTCAGCCGTATTATACATCCCGCGATGTTTTTCCTGCCCTACATACACCACATTCTTCATATATGGGAAACGCTCGCTCTTCAAATGTCCGCGTTCGCAGGTTTTCAATTCGGGGAGCATGGTGTAGGTCATCTGTACAAAGTCGCTGTCCTTTTCACCATTTACGATGCAAAGGGTATGCATATCCGAGTTCTGACAAAGATATTCAAGCTCGGACTGCTTATAATTCGTATTTACAGTAACATATACCGCACCAATCTTTGCACAGGCATATAGTAATGTCAGCCAGTCGGGGACATTCGCAGCCCAAATGCCGACGTGCGTACCTCGTTCCACCCCAATGGCGATAAGTCCTTTTGCCATATCATCCACACGGCGGTTGAACTGGCTCCAGGTAAAACGGAGATTGCGGTCGGAATATACGATATATTCTTTATCAGGAGTCTCTTCAGCCCAGTGTTCGAGCCACTGTCCCAAAGTACGGTCAAATAATTGCATGTAGTTAGTGATTAATTGGTTAGTGATTAATGAATAACCGCCGACTCGTTAAATCGGCGTATAAACTACCGCGAGAATTTTGGCAGCTTGTCCCTCATAAGCATGTACGTGATGGGGAACAATGGAGTCATAATAGATACTGTCGCCTTCTTCGAGCAGATAAGTATTCTTGCCATAACTGATTTCCATGATACCTTCCATGACCATGATAAATTCTTCGCCTTCATGTGAAGAAAGCACGAAGTCAGTATCTTCCGTCGGCATCACGTCGATGATAAACGGTTCCATGTGACGGTCTGCTTTCGACTTGGACAGGGAATGGTACTCCATATGTTTGCGGGAATGAATCGCATTATTGGAGAAGCTGATCGCATCTTTGGCTTCTTTCTTACGACATACCACCGGGCCTACTTCATCCTGATCGTCAAGGAAAGTACCCAAGCGAACTCCCAACACGCGGGCAATCTTAATAAGCGGTGCAAGAGAAGGAATATCGATGTTATTTTCGATACGCTCTATCTGTTCGATGGCCAAACCGGAACGTTGTGCCAACTCTTCTATGGTAATTGATTTATCTTCTCGAAGGGCTTTAATCTTTTCGCCGACAATTTTACTCGTATCCATATTGTAAGTATTTTAGTTATCAAAGGTGATAAATTATAATAATTAGGTTGCAAAAATAACAAAATCTTTAGATGAGCACAATTATAATCAAAGAAAATATAACTATTCGACAGAAAAAGAAGAAACAAAAAAGCCGTTCCCCTTTACAGGAAACGGCTTTTAAACTTTTCGCAGCAAGTAGATTACTTACGCAAACCGAGTTCTTTAATGATGGCACGATATCTTGTGATATCTTTTGCTTTCAGGTAGTCGAGCAAACGACGACGTTTAGCAACCAACATTGTTAAAGCTCTCTCTGTACTATAATCTTTTCTGTTGAGCTTCATATGCTCAGTCAGGTGAGAAACACGGTAGGAAAACAAAGCTATCTGCGCTTCAGTTGAGCCAGTATCAGTGTTAGACTTTCCGTACTTTCCGAAGATTTCTTGCTTTTTAGCAGCGTCTAAATACATAATTCTTAGAATTTTAATATAGTAAATTATTCTTTTGAGCGTGCAAAGATAGGGATTATCTTTATATCCCACAACGATTTACAAGAAAAAATTGCTATCATTGCGCATATTTCTAATCCTTATTTCGTACCTTTGCGCCCAAATAATAGGTATTATATGCAAAATATTAGAAACATTGCAATCATTGCCCATGTCGACCATGGGAAAACAACGCTGGTTGACAAGATGCTATTGGCGGGAAATCTGTTCCGCAACAACCAAAACAGTGGTGAACTTATCCTGGATAACAACGATTTGGAACGCGAACGTGGTATAACGATTCTTTCCAAAAACGTTTCCATCAACTACAACGGCACCAAAATTAATATAATTGATACTCCGGGACACAGCGACTTCGGTGGCGAAGTTGAGCGTGTGTTGAATATGGCTGATGGCTGTATTCTGTTGGTAGATGCTTTCGAAGGCCCGATGCCACAGACCCGTTTCGTTCTGCAGAAGGCACTGGAAATCGGTCTGAAACCCATTGTGGTGGTTAATAAGGTAGATAAGCCCAACTGCCGCCCGGACGAAGTATACGAAATGGTTTTCGACCTGATGTTCAGTCTTAATGCAACAGAAGATCAGTTGGACTTCCCCGTTATCTACGGTTCTGCCAAAAATAACTGGATGAGTACTGACTGGCAACATCCGACCGACTCTATCACTCCGCTACTGGATTGTATTATCGAAAATATCCCTGCTCCGCAACAATTGGAAGGTACTCCGCAGATGTTGATAACTTCTTTGGACTATTCTTCTTATACGGGTCGTATTGCCGTGGGTCGCGTGCATCGCGGTACAATAAAAGAAGGTATGAACGTTACGCTCGTGAAACGTAATGGTGATATATTCAAGAGCAAGATCAAGGAACTTCATGTATTCGAAGGGTTGGGACGTGCTAAAACAACGGAAGTATCTTCCGGTGATATTTGTGCGTTAGTAGGTATCGACGGATTCGAGATCGGTGATACTGTCTGCGACTTCGAAAATCCGGAAGCATTGCCGCCAATCGCTATCGACGAACCGACTATGAGTATGCTGTTTGCTATCAACGACTCTCCTTTCTTTGGTAAAGACGGTAAGTTCGTGACTTCACGTCACATTCACGACCGTTTGATGAAGGAACTCGACAAGAACCTGGCTCTCCGCGTAAGAAAGAGTGAAGAAGATGGCAAATGGATTGTTTCCGGCCGTGGTGTACTTCATCTTTCCGTATTGATTGAGACAATGCGTCGTGAAGGATACGAATTGCAGGTAGGCCAGCCACAGGTTATCTTCAAAGAAATAGACGGTGTGAAATGTGAGCCGATTGAAGAATTGACTATCAACGTGCCGGAAGAATATTCCAGCAAGATTATTGATATGGTTACCCGCCGCAAAGGTGAAATGGTGAAGATGGAAAATACCGGTGAACGTATTAATCTCGAATTTAATATGCCCTCACGTGGTATCATCGGATTACGTACAAATGTACTAACTGCTTCTGCCGGTGAAGCTATCATGGCACACCGCTTCAAAGAATACCAGCCGCATAAGGGAGAAATTGAACGCCGCACCAACGGTTCTATGATTGCTATGGAAAGCGGAACTGCTTTTGCATATGCTATCGACAAACTTCAAGATCGTGGTAAGTTCTTTATTTTCCCACAAGACGAGGTTTATGCAGGACAGGTAGTAGGTGAGCATTCTCATGATAATGACCTGGTAATCAACGTTACAAAGTCGAAGAAACTAACCAATATGCGCGCTTCCGGTTCGGATGATAAAGTTCGCCTGATTCCGCCTATCCAGTTCTCACTTGAAGAAGCACTGGAGTATATCAAGGAAGACGAATATGTGGAAGTCACTCCGAAAGCAATGCGTATGCGTAAAGTGATTTTGGATGAAATCGAACGTAAACGTGCGAACAAGAGCTAATTAACTCAGATACTATAATAAAGGGGACGTTTCCAACGTTTCTCTTTTTAATAAAATTACCCTTGCTACAACTATCTGTAGCAAGGGTATTTTATTTATGAGAACTTGGTCACACTCTCTTTCTTATTTCAAGGAAAAACCGTTATTACTTTCGATCTGCAATCTCAAAAGGAACACGCAGCGATACTCCTTTTTTCATCAGATTCATTAGATTGGGATAAAGGCGTTTCTTAAATGACTCCCAATCACGATGCTCCATTTGTGTCCATCCGGCTTCTGCCAATGCCAGTCCACGGGGATAAGTCATATAGGTCGCCCGGTTTATGTCCCGGATAGCTTCTCCCCACAGGGTTCCCATAACACCCTGAATATGCGCTTGTTCCTGTGCGGGCACTCCATATCCCGGATCGAACTGGTAAGATTTCTGCAAAGTAGTGACAGGCATTCCCCAGTTATTAAATTCCGGCAGATCGCCTTTGAATTGGGGATAATCGAGGTAGGCATACTCTCCCGGTGCCATAATCAATGGATTACCATGTTTCCGGGTAAGCTCCAAGCAAGTAGGAGTCAGACCACCCCGCCAACTGACTAACGTTACATTCTTCGGGTAGGGAAACAAATAATCATTGGCCGGCGGATAGATATTATCCAATTCGCACCAAAGTATAGGAGTCTTACCATTATCCTGCACAAATGAGAGCATACGGTCAAAGAAAGGGATCATTAGTTGAGAAGCTTTTTGATAGCCTAGTTTTTTCATCATGGCCTGGCAGCGTTCGCATTTAGTCCAGTTCTTTTCTATGACAGCTTCGTCCCCGCCCAAATGAATATAACGAGATGGAAACAAAGCTGCAATTTCTTTTATAATATCCCGGTAAACGGTATATACCTTTTCATTGTTTGCACACAACATCAAGTCGACTGTTTTACCTACATTCTTAGGCAAGGTATCTGTGTGCGTACAGCCTAATTCAGGATAAGCAGCCAATATGGCTACGGTGTGTCCGGGAATATCCAGTTCGGGGATAATTTCGATATGACGCTGTGCCGCATATTGAATTAAGTCGGCAAGCTGTTCCTGAGTATAGTAGTCTTTCCCCACCAGTTTCGGGTGCTTTTGGATTTCTACCCGCCAGCCCTGATCGTCCGTCAGGTGTAATTGGAGAACGTTATACTTATACCGGGCCATTTGGTCGATATAGAATTTAACATCATCTACCGGAAGAAAATGACGGGCAGGGTCGAGCATCAGTGCACGGTGCGCAAATCTCGGCGCATCATCTATATAAACAGAAGAGAGTTTCTTTTGGGAAGTAGCACAAACATCCCCCAACAGAAGTTGGTCGAGAGTCATTACTCCATAGTAAACAGCCGCGGCAGTCGCCCCTTTAACAGTTATGCCTTTAGTGTTTATTTCAAGGACATAATGTTCTTTTCCTGTCATAGCAGGATCAATCAGTAAACGAATATCTGCACGGTCTGATTCCGAAACAGGGATTTCTACCTGCATCCTGTCCCGCAGAACATTTTGGAGGCTACGTGCTGTAAACTCCAACTCCGGACGATTCCAATAAACCGCCGTCTTACCGGGACGGATAACAAAAGGCTTTTCCTTACTTAAAGTGACCTGATTGGGCATAGGCAACAACGCAGAAGTTGCATCCTGGGCAGGCAGATGCACAGTCAGCAAAAGCAGGCAAATACAAATAAAGGTTCTCATAATAACATCTATTTAATTAAAGAATCTATTTATTTAATATAAGACGAGCCCGACTACACCTGCCAGGCAAATCAACAGAATGGGATGAAGATTCCACTTCCACGTCACCAAGAAAGCGACCGCAAAAATGCCTATACTTTTATAGTCGATAAAATTCTCCCTGTTCATCATAAGCAATGCCGCCGAAGCAATCAGCGCAACCGACATGGGAAGCAAACCGGACATGGCAGCCTTGATATATTTATTGTCCTTACATTTTGCAAAGAAGTAGGAAATAAGCAGTACCAGGATAAAGGACGGCAAACAAACCGCCACAGTAGCCACCACTGCTCCCCAAACACTTTGCGTCACCGCATAACCAACATAGGTAGCACTATTTATACCAATCGGCCCCGGAGTCATCTGCGAAATGGCCACTACATCCGTAAACTGTTGGGGAGTCAGCCAATGATGCAGGTCTACTATCTCATGCTGGATAAGGGAAAGCATCGCATATCCACCACCAAAACCAAACGTACCTATTTTAAGATACACCCAAAGTAACTGCCAATAGATCATACCTGTTTACTTACAATTTTTTCTTTCAACCATAACGTATATACTAATCCTCCAACAATTCCTGCCAATACGATATAAACAGGCGACAAACCAAACTGCCAAATCAGAACGGTAGCTATGGCAGGAGCAATCAACTGAAAATATTTCAGTTTCAGAGCCCTCGCTGCCGAAATACAGGGAAACAGAATTAATGCCACCACCGCAGGACGTATTCCATTAAAGATACGAATCATTATTTCATTGTCCTGGAACCGGGCAAAGAACATGGCTATCAACATCATAATAACGAAGGAAGGAAGAATAGTAGCCAATGCACACACCAGGCTTCCGCCTACCTTATATAGCTTATAGCCCACAAAAATAGAAATATTCACCGCAAACACACCCGGAAGTGACTGCGTCAGAGCAAACATCTCCATAAATTCCTCTTTACTCATCCATTGTTTTGCCACAATCTCTCGCTCAATCAACGGAATCATGGCATAACCGCCACCAATCGTAAACATTCCTATTTTCGCAAATGTCGCAAACAGTTTTAAATACTCCAATATCATTCTTTCTTCGTTTTCCTTCTATTCTAAGTTTAGTTTTTTACCAGTCCTTTAGCCGCGTCATATTTTATCTGATAGTTTCGTCCTTTCACTGTCTTGAAAGACAAAGTCTTATCCGCATACTTTATCACACAAATTCCGCCTGCACCGGAATGAACTGTCGCTTCTTTCAATTGATTGTTCTCCCATACCATATCTACTACAAAGTTACCTTTTGCACAGATACCATCGACAGAACCGTCCTTCCATGCATCCGGCAGAGCAGGTAATAACTGAATAAATCCCATATGGCTTTGGAGCAACATCTCGGTGACTCCCGCTGTTCCACCAAAGTTTCCATCAATTTGGAAAGGCGGATGCGTATCCCAAAGATTATCCATCGTTCCGTTCTTCAGTAAATTGCCGAACAATGTATAAGCGTGATTACCATCCTGCAAACGTGCCCATTGATTCAACTTCCAGCCCATACTCCAACCGGTAGCTCCGTCGCCACGATGTACCAGTACCACTTTGGCTGCTTTCGCCAGTTCAGGGGTAGTGACCGGAGAAACCGTATGTCCCGGATGCAACCCGAACAAATGATTCACATGACGATGTTCATCTTTCGGATCGTCAATATCTACCGACCATTCCATCAACTGCCCATAACGTCCTATTTTATAAGGAGCAAGATTAGCAAGTACATGTTCCCATTGCTTGCGTTCTTTTTTGTCTATGCCCAATATCTTGCTGGCTTCAATGGCATCCAGCAGAATCTCACGTACCACAGCATGCACAAATGTCGCTCCCTGGTCGATAGGACCATGTTCCGGCGAAGTGGAAGGTGCTGCCGTATATGTACCGTCCGGTTTATGCCACAAATAATCGACGGCAAAATCCGCACTGCTCTTTATCAAGTCATACCCTGTTTCTTGCAGGAATTTCAAGTCTCTTGTATAGTCATAATATTCCCAAATGTGAGTAGCCAGCCAAGGGCCTGCCATCGGATTGAAGTTCCATGACATGTCCTGACTTTCCAACGGAGTGGTAAACCCAAATATATTACCGGAGATAGAAGCCGTCCACCCTCTTGCACCAAAATAAGATTGCGCAGTCTTTTCACCCGGTTTCACCAAAGTGCGGATAAAATCGACCAAAGGAAATACGCACTCATTCAGATTAGTAGAACAGGCAGGCCAGTAGTTCATCTGAACATTGATATTATTATGATAATCTACACGCCATGGGCCATCAACGTTGTTATGCCAGATTCCTTGGAGATTGGCAGGCATATTCCCCGGCCGTGAACTGGAAATCAACAGGTAGCGCCCGAACTGATAATACAATTCTTCCAGATAATAATCCGGTTGCCCTTTCCGGTAATTCTTCAAACGCTGGGGAGTAGACAGATTAACTGACTTTGCTGCAGGATTCAGATTCAACTTCACCCGGTTGAATAAAGCGGCATAATCCTCATAATGTTGGTTGAATAAAACAGCGTATCCACGGGAAACAGCATTGTCAACCCATTGCTTTGTCGTCTCTTCCGGGTTGACGCCGATATACGCTTTCGGATCTTTAAAGTCCGGATCAAAGTTAGGTTTATAGTCCGTATCCGCTGTAATGTAGAATACGACTTCATCCGCTCCCTTCACCGTTAGTTTCCCATCCGCATTTGTCAATGTTCCACCTTTGGTGTCAGCTTGAATACGTACCACATACTTCATTCCATTATTATCCAAAGATGCGGAATAGACTAGCCCGTTACTGCCATCAGCAGCCATATTTCCTGTAGATACAGGATTCGGTGCATAACTAAAAATCAGATTTTGTTTCCCCGGCCGGTCTGCACTGAAACGTACCACCATCACGTTTGCCGGGTATGAAATAAAATAATTACGCTGATAAGCGACTTTATCTTTCTTGAATTGCACGACTGCCATGGCAGAATCCAAAGACAGGACGCGTTTATAATCACTCATTCCGATGATATTCAGTCTTGTCTCTACGTAGAATTCCCCCATCGTTGTAAAGCTGCCGAAACGGAAAGGATTTTCCCCGTCAGCTTCATAAGAAACTTCACTATTAAAGTTCTGTCGCGTCAACATTTCAGCTTTCTTTTGATCGCCTTCCGTAAATGCTTTCCGTATTTCATCTAAAACATGAGCTGATTGCTTATTGACATTCCAATAATAATCCGCTCCCTTTGATGTATTCGGTCCACCACGCCAAAGCGTCTTTTCATTAAAGGTAATACGTTCCGCTTCCACCGAACCCATTATATTGGCACCCAAGCTACCATTACCGATTGGCAATGATTGAGATTCCCAGGCAGCATCAGGATTACGGGAACCACTTCCCGACGTTATCGGTTTATCTTTACCTTTCCACAACTCCGGTTTTCCTCCATACCAAACAGCATGTCCCTGCAATGTATTAGGAGTATCAAACCAAACGGAAAGTCCTTTTGTGTAATCAGTAATATTGGCGTGCGTCACAGGCAAAACACATAAAATTCCGATGAGAAATAATAAAAGTTTATTCATGATTATAGTATTATTATTTTAAGATTAAGACCTCATTTCATCTGCTTACAAAAGTAGTAAAAAATGGACATAATCAGCCTAAAGCATCTCTAGTATGCTGAAAAGCAAATCTTAAATCTTCAAAAAAACCTGATGCTTATACATCATTCTCAATATTAGAAACACAATTAGGTAGTTGGCAAAACTAAGCCATACTCCATAATAGTCTCCCATATATTGCTCCAGACCATAACTGACAGAAGCGGCGACGCAACGGAAGTTAACCACTTCTCCCAAAATATAGGCTGTGATGGAATTCATACCGTAAATCTTCAGCCAGTTCAGCCCATTGGTATGTCCTTTATAGTCAATCCAATAATAAAATAATCCCATTAATAAGAAGCAGAGTCCGCCTGAAAACAAAGTCATGCTACACGTCCACACTCTTTTGATTATAGGCATTTGCAGGCTCCAAAGCAAAGAGATTCCTATCAGCACAGCACCTGCCAATAATAATTTCTGCACCACCCGCTTTCTATCTTCTTTGCCTTCCTTCATTATTTTTCCGGCGAAAGTACCCAGCATCACGGTAACTCCAAAAGTAAGACTACTCAATATCCATGTATAATTATAAGATGGTGAGAAATGCCAAATTCCATCTTCTCCCCAATAGACGCCGTCACGAAAACGTCCGAGAACGATACGGTCTACCTTTTCTGCAAAGTTTCCTTCCGGCGTAAAATCTCCTAGGAAAGTCATGGGAATCCAATACGCCAAAAGAAGTAATAAAGTCACGATAATCTGCCACTTAAAAGAACAATGCAACTGAATGACCGCCGCAATCACATACCCGGCCGCAATAGCTTGCAATGTATTGGAATATAAATAAATATGCCGGGGATCGAGCCCTAATAAATTACCCTGCACAATCATCCCGAAAATAAAAAGCAAAATAAATCGCTTTAAGATTTTACGATAAATCGGCCCTTTGTTCGGGTCATCTTTAAACTTTGAAAACGAGAACGGCATAGATGCACCTGTCATAAACAAGAAAAGGGGCATAATAATATCCCAAAAACGAAAGCCAACCCATATTTCGTGGTCAAACTGATACAAAACAGTGTTAAGCCAGGGCAAATTCAGGCGGTGGGCCAAAGCAGAAAATACCGGTTGAAAAAAGACTAAAAGAAAAAGGTCGAAGCCTCGTAAAATATCAAGTGAGGCCAAACGTCCGGAAGGTGTGGGGGAAAGGGGGGTGTTCATAAAATAGTATCTGATTATAATTAATTGCGGTTTGAAAGCGGGATAAAGATACGACAAATTAGGAGTATATCAAATCCGGGAATAACTTTTCATCACTCAATACCCTTTTCCTATTCCTAAAAAGTCCTTGGGACAAGCGGTAAAGATAAACGGAAGTATCATTTACAATAAGTATGCACATTATTGGTAAAAACACAAAAAGGCGGTTCGAAATTCGAACCGCCTTCTGCAATATATCTAATATGTAAATTAGAGTTTCGGACCAGCAGCAACCAAAGCTTTACCAGCTTCGTTACCTGTAAACTTAGCGAAGTTCTTGATGAAACGTCCAGCCAAGTCTTTTGCTTTTTCTTCCCATTGGCAAGCACATTCGTAAGTGTCGCGTGGGTCAAGGATTTTCGGATCAACACCCGGAAGTTCTGTAGGAACAACGAAGTCGAAGTAAGGCATAACCTTAGTCGGAGCTTTGTCGATAGAACCATCAAGGATAGCGTCAATGATACCACGAGTATCTTTGATAGAGATACGTTTGCCAGTACCATTCCAACCTGTGTTAACCAAGTATGCTTTAGCACCAGTTTTTTCCATCTTCTTCACCAGTTCTTCACCGTATTTAGTCGGGTGCAGTGACAAGAAAGCAGCACCGAAACAAGCAGAGAAAGTCGGAGTCGGTTCAGTGATACCACGTTCTGTACCAGCCAATTTAGCTGTAAATCCAGACAAGAAGTAATACTTAGTCTGTTCAGCGTTCAGGATAGATACCGGAGGCAATACACCGAATGCGTCAGCTGACAAGAAGATAACTTGTTTAGCATGAGGACCTTTAGACACCGGTTTAACGATGTTTTCGATGTGATAGATAGGATAAGAAACACGAGTGTTTTCAGTTACTGACTTGTCAGCGAAGTTGATTTCGCCTTCAGCGTTAACTGTACAGTTTTCCAACAGAGCGTCGCGTTTGATAGCATTCCAGATGTCCGGTTCGCTTTCTTTATCCAAGTTGATAACTTTAGCGTAGCAACCACCTTCGAAGTTGAATACACCTTCGTCATCCCATCCGTGTTCGTCATCACCGATCAACAGACGTTTCGGGTCAGTAGACAAAGTAGTCTTACCTGTACCAGACAGACCGAAGAAAATAGCAGAGCTCTTACCTTCTTTATCTGTGTTAGCAGAGCAGTGCATAGAAGCCATACCGTTCAAAGGCAACAAGTAGTTCATGTAAGAGAACATACCTTTCTTCATTTCACCACCGTACCAAGTATTCAGGATAACCTGGATTTTTTCAGTCAAGTTGAATACAACTGCAGTTTCTGAGTTCAAGCCCAGTTCTTTGTAGTTTTCAACTTTAGCCTTAGAAGCGTTCATGATAACGAAATCAGGTTCACCGAAGTTAGCCAGTTCTTCAGCAGTCGGACGGATGAACATGTTTGTTACGAAGTGAGCTTGCCATGCTACTTCCATGATGAAGCGCAGTTTCAAGCGAGAGTTTTCGTTAGCACCACAGAAAGCGTCAACAACGAACAGTCTCTTGTTAGAAAGTTCTTTAGTTGCCAATTCCTTTACAGCTTTCCAGCATTTTGCGTCAACTGGTTTGTTGTCGTTTTTGTATTCTTCAGAAGTCCACCATACTGTATTTTCGCTGGTTTCGTCTTTTACAAAGAATTTATCTTTAGGAGAACGTCCTGTATAAACGCCAGTCATAACGTTTACAGCGCCCATGTTAGTTACCTGGCCTTTTTCAAAACCTTCCAAACCCGGTTTTGTTTCTTCAGCGAACAAAACGTCATAAGACGGATTGTGCAGAATCTCGGTCACGCCTGTGATACCGTACTTGCTTAAATCTAAATTTGCCATTTTCTTTTGAATTAATTTAAATTGGTATTTTGTTTTATTATCTCTTTTCACCTTAACATGGGGAGCTTTGGAGAGCTCCTTGTAAATCCGGGTACAAAAGTAATACTTTCTTTGGAATGAAAGAACGGATTAGAGAAATTTTTCCCTAATTGAATCTCTTTTATAAATTCCTAACAATATCTGCAAACTGAATATTGCAATTTGAAAGATTATCGCTTACTTTGCAAGTCAGTACGATATCAGGACTATGAAAATGAGATTAAATTATGATTAAACTATAATATGAAAGTAATTGATTTTAGCAAAACAAATTCGATTCTAAACCAGTACATATCCGAAATCAGAAATGTAGAAGTTCAGAATGACCGCCTGCGTTTCCGCCGTAATATAGAGCGTATCGGAGAAATCATGGCCTACGAAATGAGCAAGGAGTTTACGTACTCTGTAAAGAACATCCAGACACCACTGGGATTCGCCCCGGTCAGCACACCGGACAACCAACTAGTTATCAGCACCATTCTGCGTGCGGGACTTCCTTTCCATCAGGGCTTTCTGAGCTACTTCGACGGAGCGGAAAACGCATTCGTTTCTGCCTATCGCAAATACAAGGATACACTGAAATTCGATATACATATAGAATATATCGCTTCGCCGCGTATTGACGACAAAACGCTGATTATCACCGACCCTATGCTGGCAACGGGTGGCAGCATGGAACTTAGTTACCAGGCAATGCTGACCAAAGGTCATCCCGCCGAGATTCACGTAGCTTCCATTATAGCCAGCCAACAGGCCATCGACCATATAAAAAATATATTTCCTGAAGACAAGACCACCATTTGGTGTGCGGCTATCGACCCCGAAATCAATGAACATTCTTACATTGTTCCGGGACTGGGCGACGCCGGCGACCTTGCCTACGGAGAAAAGGAATAAAACTTTAAAGATTCTTCCGATACTGTTGTGGCGACATCCCCATTTGCTTCTTAAAGAATGTACCGAAATAAGAAGCATTGGGGAAGCCAAATTCATTGGAAATCTCCTGGATATCTTTTTGAGTGTTCTTGAGCAAAGAGATGCTTTTGCGGATGATTGCCTTGAAAACAAGTTCCTGCACCGTATACCCACAGATACTTTTAGAGACAGCAGACAGATACTTGGGCGACAAGCAAAGTTTATCGGCATAAAATTCCACTCCCCGCTCCTGCATATAGTACTTTTCTATCAACTGAATCAGGCGGATAAAAATCTCATTCTTCCGCCCGACGGCTTCTTCTCCCGCACTTATTAGTTTTCGATTATAAATAGAACAGATACGATAGGTCAATGCCAGCAGAAGCAGTTTCTTTTCATAGAGACTAAACGTGTTCTCTTCCATCTGCAAGACATTATCCAGCAGGGACATATATTTAATAAACTCGCTTTCTTCGCCGGTAGGCCACACACAGCTTAGTTCCGGTGTGAGTTGTGAATACATATACATGGAAGCCACGGAATTTCCGATAATATCCCGAATCGGTTCTATCTGATATACAAGAATATACACTTCCAGGTCTTCCGACTCCTGAAGAATCCGGAAAGCCGCATCTTCGGGAATGAACAGCGTATCGCCCGCCTTTGCATGAAAATCCGCCTGATTGAGAGAGAACTGAAAACTTCCCTGCCGACAGACCACCAAGCCCAGCCCTTTCAGACGCAGAGGGCTTTTCATTGAAACCGGAAAGGTAGTAAGCACTCCCCGCGAACTACAAATATTCTTTTCGCTCAACAACTCCTGATTGAGTCGCGACAAACGTTCTTGTTGAGTATCCATAAAACAAACATACTAATTAAGACTGTGCTAAGTTAGTAATTTTCGTTTAGGATAAGGCATAATGAGCACAAATATCATACAAATCAGGCCGGCATAGATAGTCCACCCCGCCATTTCTTTCACAGCCGAAAGCGTGGCCTGCACCTGGATGCGTCCTTTCATCGACATGGCAGCCATGTGTTGCGCTTCCGTTTCACTCTTTCCCTGATATTGCATTCCACGCACGGTATTCGTGTACGAAGCGGCGGCTTCGGGGTGCATCATATCTACTTCCTGCGCGTAGCGAGTAATATAATGCTGCTGCCGTTCCTGCAATACATTCGTATAGATAGCTCCTCCGATTCCCGGCCCCAGCACCATACGTACAGTAAGCATAATGCAAATCCAGGTCGAAAGGTACTTGAAAGGCATACGCTGATTGGCATAAACCGCGGTCAACGCATAAAGAATCATCATACCGGTGGAACGGATAATCACCGGATATTTCATACGTTCATACAATCCGGCAGTCTGCACTTCGAAATACATGAAAACAGCGGACAGCGAAAGAAAGAAAAAGGCGATGGCGAACAGGTATTTGAAGTGTACTCCTTTCGTTCCCAAGGCAATGGCAATCACGGCACCGATGAAATATCCCGCCATGCACCAGTTGCCCAGCGTCGCATTTTGATAATTATCGAGATGCATGCCTATTCCCGTAAAAACGCTTACAAACAAGGCACTGGAATTAAGAATCATAAGCAGCAGATAAAGAATAATACCGATGCGAATCGTACGCAAGCGGAATATCTCCAGTATAAAATAAGGAGAACGCCGGGTAGCGTCCATATACAGGAAAATTCCTGCGGAGATTACACCGATAGCCGTTGCCCAACAGATGGATTCGTCATCGTACCAGTCCAGCACCTTACCGTAAACAAGTACATAAGTAATGCACACGAAAGTGACGCAGAAGGTTGTGACGTTGCCGAACTTACGGAAGTTGATGGGAAAGCGCCCCAAAAACTTGCGATAGGGCATTGTGATAAATATCACGAGAATAGAAACCAACAACATCCCCATCATATAATAATATACGTACTGCCATTCATATTCATAGGCCAACCAGGCCGTCAGTGACGTGCCCAGTTGACCCAGAATCATAAAAAACAGATAAATTATCGGCTGACTGCCGCTTTTTTCAACATCCAGTTTATCCCATCCCGTGCCGTCTTTCGGTTCCATTCCCGGTGTAATATTGCGGGTGGCTTCCATGCCGAAGGCATATTTTATCAGTGTGAACAGATTGACCATCATCAATACCATCCGTAGAAATCCCATAAGCAGACTGCAAAGCGCTAACAGAAAAACACTGTCTGTCTCAGCACAGACATAACTGAATATATACATCAACGAGAATCCTACTATGCACATCATTTTCTCCCGGCGGATACAAACCAACTCATAAAAGAAAGGAGCAAAGGACGCCATACCGATGGAAGTCACAAAATTGGCAAACTGGATATGCTCGGAGATAATTCCCAGCCCGCTCATCATCTCTCCGCTATTGACCGAATAGACTCCGCCTACCGAAAGAATCGGTATGAAAAGCAACAGGAGAATGATAATCCCAATCGGTTTGGGAACCCAGTTGTAGAAAGGATAATTTCTTGGATATGAGGGCATTTTTTTAGTGATTAACGATTAGTGATTAACGGTTAATGCGGGAGCAGGTGGCAGCTCTATGATTAGAGCTTGGCTTTGACTACTACCATCATACCTGCCGCAAGGCGTTCGTTATCTTCTTTCGATAAATCGGTGAAGTCGATACGGACAGGGATGCGTTGCTGTATTTTCACAAAGTTTCCTGCGGAGTTGTCGGTCGGCACCAGGGAATATTTGGAGCCGGTGGCGCCGGAGATGGCGGTTATCTTTCCGGTGAATTCTTTATGGCTGATAGCATCTACTGTGATGACTACTTCTTGTCCGACACTTAGGTTTTCAATCTGCGTTTCTTTGTAGTTGGCTATTACCCATTTTTGAGTATCGGGCAGGATATAGGTGATAGTTTGTCCGGCAGTGATGAATTGCCCTTCTTCCAAAGCCCGCCGTCCCAGTTTGCCGTCGCAAGGGGCTACAACAACGGTGTAAGAAAGATTCAGGCGCGCCATTTCGAGTGCGGCGGTTGCCCGTTGAATGGCGGCTTCCGTATTCTCACGTCTGTGAGAGACTTCGTTTACACCCGAAAGGGCGGCTTTCTGTTGGCGTTTCAGCGCTTCCAGTTTTTTGCGGGTTGCTTCATATTCTGTCTCAATCTGTTCCAGTTGAATGGGGGTGGCGGCGTTTCTCTTCACCAGGTTTTGATAGCGGGTACGGTCTTTCTCCAGTTTCGCCAGGCGGATTTCCACTTCGGAGATAGATGCTTCGTAGACGGAAGCGGTCGTTTGGGTGGTCTGCAAAGTAGCACCAATAACGGTAGCGCCTGCCTGGGCATCTTTCAATGCGGCTTCGGCTTCCATCACCCGGATTTTATATTCGCGGTCGTCCAGTACCAGCAGTGTGTCGCCTTTATGCACATTCTGATGTTCTGTGAAATAAATCTTCCTTATATATCCCGACGCACGCAGGTTGACGGGAGATACATATTGCTCTATCTGTGCATCGTTACTGGTTTCCGTCTGTTTGTAGTTGAGAAAAAGGCAGACCACCTGAAACACTCCCCAAGCAATAATGGCTATTCCCAGCAGACTGACTACAATCTGCCAGCGACGTAGTTTTCTCATCTTTTTCGCTTTCTCCATATGGGTGCTGGAGACGTTGTTGGTTTCTGTTGTTTCCATATTCTTATTCGATTAATTTCTTATTATTTCAGTAATGATTCTATCTGTCCGGTGAGTTTCAACAGTAATAGATTAGCCACGCGGTAGTTATAATGTGCACTGATATAGTTGTTCTGTGCCTCGCTCATTCGCATTTCATCCTGCAAGACTTCCGTCATGGAAGCGATGCCTTCCCGATAGCGGTCGGTGGTGACTGCGTACACATCTTCCGCCAGCAGATAATTATCTTTCTGCTTCTTGAAATTACGCTGATTGTTCATCAGGTCATTGGTCGCATTCAGATATTGGGTTTGCAGATTTTTCCGGGTATCTTCCTGCCGTAGTTTTGTCATTTGAATATCGACCAGTGCTTTTTGTTTTTTAAACCGTTTATCCAATCCGTCGAAGATGGGAACCCGGAGTGTCAGCCCTACTCCGTAGGAACGATACCAATAATTGGACGGGCCGGAGTGGAACCAATGGTATGCTTTATCCGTATAGGCGGAATATCGCCAGCTTCCGGTCAGGCTAAGCGAAGGGATATATCCGTTGGTCACCATTTTCTTCTGACGTTCGGCGAGTTGCACTTGTGATTGCAACAGTTGGAGTTCGTACAGATTTTCCGACATTCCCGTCAATGCTGCCGTAGTGATATTGTTCGTATTCACCGGTACCAATGCAATCTCTTTTTCGGCAGGATAGTCAATAACATACTTCAGCATGTTCAGTTGTTGTGTCATCATTGCCTGCGCATTGTCATATTGCACTTTCAGATTTTCCAGATTAATATTTACACGTTTCAAGTCAACTTCCATTGCCATTCCGTTGTCATAGAAGGCTTCGCTTATATTCTTCAGTTCTTCCAGGCGAGTGATATTGTTTTTTATCAAAGCAATCTGTTCGGCTGTGACCTGTCCTAAATAGTACATCTTGCTGATTTGCATGATAAGGTCTTCACGTGCTTTCTCATAGGAAAGGCGGTTCATTTCGTCCACTATCCTGGCTACGGAGATAGCGGTATAAACTGTTTGGTTATAAAGCGGCATTTGCAAGTCCAGTCCCGCATTAGCGGCATATTGCAGGGTTTGTGTCACATTGTAGGGTACACCATAGGATGAACCGTCGGTGACGGATACAGGAGGGTCGAAGTTATCATTGAAACCGGCAAAGCCGTTGATTTGCGGCAGCAGTTTTGCCCGGTTTTCAGACACGCCGTACTTACTTTTCTGTATTTCTTTCCGCTTCCCTTCCAATGACAGATTATTTTCTATGCCCAAACGAAGGCAATTCTCCAGCGTCAAAATCTCCTGCGCGCTTCCACCAATAACGTACGAGCAGAAAAAGGCAAAAATGAACAGTAGTCTTTTCATATCAGTCGTTCTATAATTGGGTACAAATTTAGTGGGTTACGACGTTAGGAAAATATCCATAAATCAACTGTTTATATTCACATTTTCCTTTTTCTACTGATGGAGTACCCGGAAGCCGGTAGTTCCAAGTTTGTTTCAACTGGTGAAACTTTTAGTTTCAAGGCATGAAACACTTTGTTTCCCGGTGCGAAACAGTTTGTTTCTCGGTGTGGAACACTTTGTTCCAAGGCGTGAAACTTTTATTGAGCCATGGGCTGGTCTTTATTAAGCTGTGGGCTGACTGTTATTGCCCCGTAACCTGACGGACACTCGTCCCACACCTTAGCGACAGCAAGCCATTGATAGATAAAACCCCGTTCTTAGTCGATTTTATTTTTATCTGTGCTGCTATCCGCTTAACTTTGGAATATTCAATTAATAAAAAGATAAGAGAGATGAGAAAAGATAAGAAATTAATAGGGCTGGCAATTTGCCTGATGTGCTGCACCGGCATGGTACATGCACAGGAAGCCCCTGCTGCACAAGAAAGGCAGCAACAAGAGAAGCGCCTGCCACGAGAAGTCCCGAATCCGGAAAAGATAGCGACTCAACTCACTAACCAAATGAAAGAGTCGCTCCAACTGACGGATAAACAATATAAGAAAATCTATAAGCTGAACTTAAAAGAGCAGAAGGAGCATTTTAAGTCCATGCAGAATACCGGCGAACAACGCCCACCGATGGGTGGCCCCGGCATGCAAGGCGGACGTCCGCCAATGGGTGGCGGCGGCGAACCGCCAATGATGGGTGAAGGTGGTTTCCCCGGAAGAAGGGGTCCGATGATGAACCGAGAAAGCAACTCTGCCGATTCACAGAAGAAAGCGGCGGAAGCCAAGGAAAAGAAAATAAAAAAGATTCTGACTACGGAACAGTATGAGAAATGGCAAGCGGAACAGACTGCCGCTCGTAAGAAGGCTTCTCAAAGAAGAACTCCTAAAGATGGTCATTCAAGTGTCGGTCCGGTTTTTGACGGGAAAGAACTTTAGATATAAATATTCAGTATGTTTCAATAATAACACAACAGCGTTTGTTTTTCATAATTTTTTAGTGAATGCAAAACGGCTCTCTTCGTGATGAAGGGAGCCGTCCTTATTTAATGAATCTACCTTATATATATTGTAACCGATGTTGAAATCTACCAGATACTTTGTCTTATAAAGGTATATGTCTACTTATTCCGCACGTCGGACTTTTCAGTCAGCTTGCGTCGTCTCGTCAATACGAGAATCACGACTCCGATTAGTAACAGAGCCAATGCTGCATAGGCAATGCTTTCGGTAACATGAATGCTTTGCGGGTCAAACCACATTTCGATGGTATGTTCTCCGGCAGGCACGTTCATTGCACGCAAGATGTAGTCGGCGCGGGCTATGTCTACCGGTTGTCCGTCAATAGCCGCCTGCCATCCCGGATAGTATATTTCAGAGAATACCACAACTCCGTCTTTAGCTGAAGAGGTCTTATAAACCAAGCGGTTCGGTTCGTAGCTGGTCAGGCGGATGGTAGACAAAGAATCTTTGTATCCTTCTGCCACTCCTTTCAGTTGTTCCTTGAATTTGGCATCTACTATGGCAGTCTCTGTCGGAAGAATATCATGCAAGGCATCAATTTCTTCGTTTGCATTGTTCACGTATTGCACTTTATCCACAAACCAGGCATTGCCGTAAGCATACGGATTCTGAACAGGAACCGGTTGTCCTTGTTCTCCGGCAGGGAAGATAAAGTATTTCGTGTTCAGCATATTCAGCACACGGAATTTGGAAGCATCCACGCTGTCCATCTCACCGCCGGCAGTAGCCACAGCCTGATAAGTTTCCTGCATTTCAGGAACGATATGATGGTCAATCATTTCCTGATAACGGCGCAGTTTGGCGGCATGGTAACCACCGACACTCTTATGCCAGTATGCCGTATTATTCTCATTAAACGTATTATTGGGGAAGCCTATAAAGTTCAGCACACGGTAATCCAAAGTAGTATCCTGAAGGATGATTTCATCCGCCTTTGTTTTAACAAACGCTTCCGCTTGTTTGGATTTCGGGACAAATTGCTCGTCATTCAAATAGCGTTTGTTGACCGTCCACATATCTATCAGACATAAAAGTGATATACCCACCAAAGTAAAAGTGGCTTTCAACTTCTTCTGTTGATACAGGAATAAGAGGAAACATCCCACAATGATAATGAAGAAGCTGCGCCATGCATCCGAAGAGATAATTGCTTCGCGCATTTCCGTCAGATTAGTAACAACCGGAGCAAGATGTTCTGCCGGAAGTCCCTGTTTCAAAGCGCCCATCTCTTGTGCCGTAATGAAACTGGAGAAAAAAGCACCCGGAGCAACAGCCAAAATCAGCGCAACACCAGCCGTAAGGAATAATGCAACAATGATACCTGTGCTGTTCTCTTTCAGTCTCAGGATTTCCGGCTTACTGAATATTTCCTTCAAAGCAAAAATCGCCAACAGAGGAATTGTAAATTCGGCAATCACCAAAATAGAAGATACGGCACGAAACTTATTATACATCGGGACATAATCTATGAAGAAATCCGTCAGTCCCATGAAATTCTTTCCCCAGGAAAGCAAAATCGAGAAAATGGTAGCTCCCAGCAATGCCCATTTGAGCGGCCCTTTCACGACAAAGCAGCCCAAGATAAACAGGAACATGACAAATGCGCCTACATATACCGGCCCGGCAGTCCACGGCTGGTCACCGAAATACTGCGGGAATTGCGAATAGATACTGCCATACATCGGGTTAGCTTTTGCCATAGCAGCTTCACTCTGTGATAAAGTAGCTGATGATGCCCCACCTTTTACATTCGGAACTAATAAGGTCAATGTTTCGCCAATTCCATAGCTCCAGTTCGTTATGTAATCACGGTCCAGCCCGCTACTTGTCTGATTGGCGGCAGGCCCTTCCTGTTTCAATTCGCTTTTGCCGCGCATAGTCTCTTTGCTATACTCATAAGTGTGGTACAGGTTGGAGATATTTATGCACACTCCCACTACGGCAGCCAATACCAGAATCGCGCTAGCCTTGAAGAAGTGAGGCAGTTCTTTCTTCTTATAAGCATCTTCAAAGTAAGCCCCTACGATAAACAGGATGACAAACATGAAGTAATAGCTCATCTGAATGTGGTTGGACTGTATCTGAAGGGCGATAAACAAAGCCGTGATAATTCCTCCCAACAGGTATTTCTTTCGATAGGCCAGGACGACACCCGCAATCGTAGGCGGTATATAAGCCAGTGTCACAAATTTCCAGATATGTCCCGCAGGTATCAGGATAAAGAAATAGGAAGAAAAAGCCCATATGACTCCGCCTAACGTCGCCAGCCAGACCGCTATTCCGAATGCCCGCAAGAGGATATAGAATCCCAGCATCATGATAAAGGTCAGTACTACATAATCCGGCAGGTAGAGACGATACACTTTTTCCACCCAGTTCAGTGATTTCGTCGAATCGTAACTCGGAGACATCTGATAGGTAGGCATACCGCCGAAAATTGCATTTGTCCAGCGTGTACGTTCTCCGGTACGGTCGCGATACTCTTTCGATTCCTGTCCGGCACCGACTCCGGCTACGGAATCATGCTGAAACAAAATACGACCTTCAATATCAGCCGGGAAGAAATAAGCAAAGGAAAGAATAATAAAGGCCAGAATGGCGATTAAATCGGGAAGGAGTTTCTTCATATAATTAAGAATTGAGAATTGAGAATTAAGAACTGGAAATTGAGAACCACCACGCTTCATACCGCGCAGCTAATTCTCAATTTTCAATTTTCAATTCTCAATTTAATTAATATCTATAATGGTCGGCCTTATAAGGTCCGTCTACAGATACACCTATATATGCAGCCTGTTCAGGAGTCAGCTTGGTCAGTTTCACGCCAATCTTTTCGAGATGCAGGCGGGCAACTTCTTCGTCCAGGTGCTTCGGCAAGCGATATACATCTATTTCATATTTCTTGTTGAACAACTCAATCTGAGCCAATGTCTGATTGGTAAATGAGTTACTCATAACAAATGACGGATGTCCCGTCGCGCAGCCAAGATTTACAAGGCGGCCGTCAGCAAGCAGGATGATACTGTGTCCATCCGGGAAATAATAGCGGTCTACCTGTGGCTTGATATTCACACATTTGATACCCGGATAATGTTTCAAGGCGTCTACCTGGATTTCGTTATCGAAGTGACCGATGTTGCAAACGATGACCTGGTCTTTCATTCTCTCCATATGGTCGATACGGATAATGTCGATATTACCGGTGGTAGTCACGAAAATATTGCCTTCAGCACAAGCATCTTCCATTGTTACCACTTCAAAGCCTTCCATAGCAGCCTGCAATGCACAGATAGGGTCTACTTCCGTCACCAACACACGTGCTCCGTAAGAGCGCATAGAGTGAGAACAACCTTTACCCACATCACCATAACCACATACTACTACGACTTTTCCGGCAATCATCACGTCCGTTGCACGCTTGATACCGTCGGCCAATGATTCACGGCAGCCATACAGGTTGTCAAACTTGGATTTCGTTACCGAGTCGTTTACATTGAATGCCGGGAACAGCAGTTTGCCTTCTTCCTGCATCTGATACAAACGGTGTACGCCTGTCGTTGTCTCTTCAGACACACCGCGCATTTCTTCAGCGACACGATGCCAACGGGTATTATCTTCTGCCAATACTTTCTTCAGGATGGCATTCAGTTCGATTTCGTCTTCGGCATGCACTTCCTTATCCAATACTGCCGCGTTATTCTCTGCGTTATAACCTACGTGAATCATCATCGTAGCGTCACCGCCATCGTCCACAATCACATTCGGTCCTTTACCATCAGCAAAGCTCAATGCCTGCAAAGTACACCACCAGTAATCGGCAAGTGTTTCACCTTTCCATGCGAACACAGGCACACCTGAAGCGGCAATGGCAGCAGCAGCATGATCCTGCGTTGAATATATATTACAAGAGCACCAACGTACTTCAGCTCCTAAAGCTACCAATGTTTCAATCAACACGGCTGTCTGAATAGTCATGTGCAACGAGCCCATAATGCGGGCGCCTTTTAACGGTTTGGATTCTCCATACTTTTCGCGAAGAGCCATCAGGCCGGGCATTTCTTTTTCTGCCAAATCGATTTCCTTGCGTCCAAAATCTGCAAGCGTAATATCTGCCACCTTATAGGGCAGAGTAGAGAATAATTCTGTAGACATATTGTAAATCATTTAATATATAATGTACAAAGATAGAACATTCTGATTAGTAGGGCAAAAGCTATCCGTTTTTTTTATATTATAATAACTTGGAAGGTCACCCGTCTATCGAAATAATGTTTTATATTTGCAACAGATAAAACAGTTTATACAACATTCAGTAATTAGCAGTAAGCCCTCTATGCGAAACTACGACAACAAAACAAAAGAAGAGTTATTAGAAATAATCGAACAATTAGAGAAGAAGGTAGAATATCTTTCTTCTCAATCTGCATGCACTGATTCGGAACGTTTTCGTGAGAGATACGGCATGCGCATACTGGATGCCCTCCCCGATATGCTCACTGTTTTCGACCATGACGCCAATATTATCGAACTTGCCTCTTCAGCCGCAACTAACCATGTGGAAGGTACTGATTCCGAAAGTATTATTTCTTCAAATGTAAAGGACATTTTGCCCAAAGAAGCGTACGAGAATGTACGCAGAAACATGGATAAAGTAATCCGTACCGGTAAAAGTTCGACCGCGAGACATGATTTGGAACAGGATGGAATTCTGCATCATTACGAAAATCGTATCTTCCCTTTGGATGATGAATATCTACTGTGTATGTGCCGTGACATATCCAAGCAATGGGATGCGGAGCAAACAAATGCCAGGCAGAAAAAGGAACTGGACGCCGCCAGAATAAAAGCCGAAGAGTCCGACCGACTCAAATCTGCCTTCCTAGCCAATATGAGCCATGAAATCCGCACTCCGCTCAATGCCATAGTCGGATTTTCCAAATTGCTCGCATCTGCGGAATCCGCAGAAGAGAAGAACCAATATACCGAAATTATCGACAAAAACTCGGAGATACTGCTGAACCTGTTTAATGATATTCTTGATTTATCATCGCTCGAAGCCGGTTCACTAAAGTTTAATATCCGCCCCATCAAGCTAATAGATATCTGCCGGCAATTGGTACAGCAATTCCATTATAAAACTCAAAGTAGTGTCAAACTCATCCTGGATGATGTAGATACGGATATGTATGCTTCCGGCGACTGGAATCGCGTCATACAGGTTATAAGCAATCTGCTTAGCAACGCTGCCAAGTTTACTCCCAAGGGAGAAATTCACTTCGGCTATCGCGAAAAGGAAGATTTTGTGGAATTCTATGTCAAGGACAGCGGCATCGGTATTGCGCCAGCAAGAGCAGCTACCATCTTCCGCCGTTTCGGTAAAGTGAATGATTTCATACAGGGAACCGGACTGGGACTGACACTCTGCAGAATGTTGATAGAAAAAATGGGCGGACGTATCTGGTTACGCTCTCAAGAAGGTAAAGGAAGCAGATTCTACTTTACTCTCCCTTTGGTTCGCGTCTAAAAAAGGTACTTTGATAAATAAAAAACGGTGGATAGCTCTTACAATATAGCTATCCACCGTTTTTCTTATCTATTCAATCTCATTTCTTTGCAACCGGCGCACTCAGCATTTCTTTATACTTCACCGGATCATTCAGGACTTTCACAGCTTCCTTCAGCCCGTCATCATCTTTCAACTGCTGGATGATATTACCGCGCTGATAGTAGTAACGCTTGATAATTTCGGAAGCAATCATTTTCTTTATATCGTCAGAGAAATAATCCAGGTCACGATCCAAATCATGGTTCAGCTTCTTTTCGAGTGCTTTGAATTCTTCCGAAGCATCCGTCATATAGCCTTCAAACTCCGCAGCTTCCTTCAACGTTTTCAGAATCTTCTCGCTTTGCTGGTCATATTTGAAATCAGCTTTCTTCACCAATGCTTTAAAGGCATTATAATCAGCATCCGTCACTTCAAACTTTTCAGGAGCAACGATGGTAGGATGATCCAGGCAATATTGAGTTGCATAATCAAAAATCAGATTATCACGTACCAGATAGAACAGAATGTTCGGCAACTTCTCCTGCTTAATAACAATATCTGGCATTACACCACCGCCATCACGGACTTCGCGTCCGGCTGCCGTATGAAATACCTGAGTCAAGCTATCGGGAATAGTACCTACACTTCCGTCTTCATTGCGATGCTTGTAGTCGATGGCCTGCACACAACGTCCGCTAGGTATGTAATATTTGGAAGTAGTCACCTTCATCGTTCCGCCGTAAGGCAGGGAACGGGGAACCTGCACCAGTCCTTTTCCGAAAGTACGGCTGCCAATGACTACCGCACGGTCAAGGTCTTGCAAAGAACCCGACAGGATTTCGGAAGCGGAAGCAGTCCCGCTATTTACCAACACTGCAACCGGAATATCCAAATCCAGCGGTTCACGCAATGTCTTATATGTATTGCTAGCTTGCTTAATTTTTCCCTTAGTCGTCACAATCACTTTTCCACGTGGCAAGAAGTAGTTAGCTATTTCCACCGCTTCATCCAGCAGACCACCGCCATTTCCACGAAGGTCGATTACCAGCGAAGTGGCTCCCTGTTTCTTCAAATCCAAAAATGCTTTCTTGAAATCTTTGGAAGGATTACCGGAAAAAGTACTCAAATTGATGTATCCTACCTGATTATCGAGTACGGCAGCATAAGGAATGGGAGGATTCTGAATAGATTCACGCACAATCGTGAATTCCATCGGAGTGCGTCCGCCTTTAGCGTTCGGACGTTCCACTTTCAGCTTGAAACTAGTACCCGCCTGTCCGCGCAACATTTGGCTGACTTCCGCATTGTTCTTGCCTGTAAGATCTGTCCCGTCGATCTCCATCAGAATATCTCCGGCTTTCAATCCGGCTTTCGCTGCCGGTGTGCCTTCGAACGGTTCGGAAATCATCGAGCGTTTCAGCTTAGTACTATAAGTAATATAGGATCCTATACCACCGAATGAGCCCTTAATCATCTGTTCCAGTTCGCTCTGGTCTTCTTCCGGGAAATATTCCGTATAAGGGTCCAGTGTGAAAAGCATATTGTCGATTCCTTCCCTGATTGTCTTATTCGGGTCGATCGTATCTACGTAGAACATATCCAGTTCCTTCACAATCGCGTTAAATATATCCAGGTTCTTTGCAATCTGGAAATTGCGGTCGTCGCCACTCTTGAAACTAAAGAAAGCTACGGTAGCCATAACAGCCACTATAACGATAGCTACCCGCCCATTCAGCAATTTTTTCATACTTCTTTCGATATAAATGAGTTGTAAAAGTAACTCAATCCTTGGTTATTCCGCTAGAATCCTGTTAATATTTAACTTAATTTCATCCCAGCGTTCTTCTGGTATTGTTGTTCCGATTACCTGGATAACATTTCCCGAGAGAATAGAACCTATTTTAGCACACTTCTCCAACGAATATCCACAAGTCAAACCGTATAAGAAACCGGCAGCAAAATAGTCACCCGCCCCGGTTGTGTCTATCACTTTCCCTACCGGAATAGCAGAAACTTTGATTTCTTCCGTTCCTTTACGAATATAAGAACCGCTTGCTCCTACTTTCACGATGGCAATGCTACACTTCTTGGCAATAATTCCCAAAGCTTCTTCCGGCTCTTTGCCTGTAAATGCTTTCGCTTCTTCTTCATTCGCAAAAACAATATCCACATATTTATTTATTAATAAGGAGAAGAATTCCAAGTCATTGGCTACAATATTATAACTTGCCATGTCAAGACAAATCTGCAAACCTGCTTCTTTTGCCAATTCGATAGCATGAAGAATCATTTCGTGGTCCTGAACCAAATATCCTTCAATAAACAAGTATGCATACCCTTTAAACATATCGAGTGTCAGCTCTTCCGCTTTCAAGGAAGCGGCTGCTCCCAGGTAAGTACCGAAAGTACGTTCCCCATCCGGTGAAATAAAAGTGGATGCGACGCCGGAAGGAAGTTGCTCCGAGGTCAATAATGAGTCCTCAATCTTGTTTTTCTGAAGATTTTTGCGAAAATATTCTCCATAATGATCATTTCCTACTTTTCCTATAAAACCTGTTCCGGCACCCAAACAAGCCAGTCCGAGGATAGTATTTCCAGCCGATCCACCCGTTGCCAAATGGGTTTTCATTTGCGAAAATTGTGTGTTAATCTGCTGTAACTTAGCGTCATCAATGAGTTGCATGCTTCCTTTGGGTAATCCCATTTCATCCAGGAGCGTATCATCCTTTAGGGTTGCAAGTACGTCTACCAGGGCGTTGCCCAATCCTATTATTTTGTCCATTTCAAATATTTTTTTTGCAAAGATATTGCATATTTCAAAAAAACCTACTACTTTTGCATCGCAATTGAGAAAAACATTCTTCCTTAGCTCAGTCGGTTAGAGCATCTGACTGTTAATCAGAGGGTCCTTGGTTCAAGTCCAAGAGGAAGAGCAAAGTTAAAAATCTTGATTGCACATTCTTCCTTAGCTCAGTCGGTTAGAGCATCTGACTGTTAATCAGAGGGTCCTTGGTTCAAGTCCAAGAGGAAGAGCAAAAAGAAGAGGGTGTCCGAAAAGGGTACCCTCCCTTTTTTATGTAAAAGTCCGAACTTTCCCAAGCTCGGACTTTTTAATTTGCTCTAAAATGTTTATCTTAGAGCATGTTAATCGATAGTGCAAATATACAATTTAAGGAGTATTCTCAAGGCATGGATTCTTTATTTCCTTCCCGTCTTGATGAAAATATTTCTTCGGATGCTCCGGTCCGGCTTGTCAACCAGATTGTTGATGAGCTTGACATCAGTCCGTTGTTATCGACTTATAAGGGTGGTGGTTGTCCTGCTTATTATCCCCGCATGCTTTTGAAAGTGTTGTTTTTC
>NZ_JAAXGE010000007.1 GCF_014750685.1 Bacteroides sp. GM023 | reverse complement strand
GATAAATCACAAAAAAGAGACAAAAAAGAAAAAAGTTAGAGGGTACCCTTTTCGGACACCCTCATCACGGTGAGAATACTTCACCCTATGAATGGGATTTTTCATTGATAATGAAAATCCTATTTCTTTTTTATTTCTACCTTCGTTTGCAGTCGAATATCATTGGAAGCTACTCCGATCATTACCTGAAAAATCCCCGGTTCCACTATTGTTTTTAGATTCCGGTCTACGAGTGCAAAATCACTTTCAGACAGGATAAACTTCACTTCTTTCTCTTCACCACGTTTTAAATGAAAGCGTTCAAAGTGTTTCAACTGCTTTAATGGTTGTACTACCGAAGCAAATTCATCTCTTAAATAGAGTTGAGCTACTTCTTCACCATCATAATTTCCTGTATTTTTAACTTTGAATGATACTTCGAAAGAATGAGGAGTTATTAATGACAGATGTAAATCCGAATATTCGAAAGTGGTATAGCTCAATCCATATCCAAACGAATAGAGTGGAGAAGCGGACGTTTCTACATAGTCGTGATTTTGAGGAGCTTTCTTATTATAATAAATAGGTATCTGACCTACCGAACGGGGAACTGTCAAGGGTAAACGTCCTGCCGGATTATAATCTCCAAACAGCACATCGGCAATAGCATTTCCTCCTTCTTGTCCCGGATAATAGGCAGTCAACAACGCATCGGCATTTTCAGAAGCCCAGTTCTTTTCTAACGGGCGACCTTCAATATAGACAACAACTAATGGTTTTCCCGTAGTTTTCAAAGCTGTTAATAACTCCTGTTGCTTTCCAAGCAAAGAAAGAGTAGCACGGTCAAAGCCTTCACCACATTCCATATCACTCAGCACTTTGCCATCGGCGATTGCTGCTCCTGTCTCTTTATAACTTGTTTTAAAGTCGCGTGCACTGGAGCCACCTACTACGGCTATTACGACTTCCGAACGTTGGGCGGCAGCAATAGCTTGCTCAATATCGTAAACAGTAGTATCACGGATGGCACATCCCTTTACGTATTCTACTTGTGAAGGAGATAATTTAGCCAACACCCCATCCAATACCGTTTTTACATTTCCATCTTCCTGCGGAGCTGTATAATCTCCCAACATATTATAAACATTGTCGGCATTAGGGCCGATAAGTGCAATTTTGCGAATATTCTTTTTTAATGGAAGTAATGAACGTTCATTCTTCAACAAAGTAATTGAAGCCTGCGCTACTTTCCGTGCCAAAGTAATATGTTCATTATTGCGTACTTCACTTCCTGCCTTTTTGGAATCAACATAAGGATTCTCAAATAATCCCATTTCAAACTTTAACTGAAGGACTCTGCTCACGGCCTCATCAAGCACTTCCTTAGTTATCTGCCCCTGGTTCACGGCATCAACGATATTCATATACGCATCACCACCCAAATCCACATCAACTCCGGCAGATAATGCCAAGACTGCCGCTTCCTTCATAGTGGAAGCTACAAAATGACTTTGATGGATACCTTCAATACTATACAAATCAGAAACTACGAATCCTTTGAATTTCCATTCATTCCGCAAGAGTTCAGTTAGTAAATAGCGGTTTGCAGTGCAAGGAATACCGTCCATTGAATTATAGGAAGTCATTACAGATAAAGCTCCGGCATCAATGGCTTGCCGGAACGGGGGAAGAAAGTTCTCGTGTAATTCGCGTATTCCTACGAAAGAGGGATTTCCATTCTGTCCGCTCTCTGATATTCCATAAGCCAGAAAATGCTTTAATGTAGCCAATGTACTGTATGGCTGGGACAAATTCCCACTTCCTAAACCTTCAACCATTGCTTTTCCTATCACACCAGTCAGCACAGGGTCTTCGCCAAATGTCTCTTCTACACGAGACCAGCGCGGGTCACGCGTAAGGTCAAGCACAGGGCCGTAGCTGATATGCCCGCCTTGAAGACGTATTTCTTTGCCAATCACCTCCCCTACTTCGTGAATAAGCCGAGGTGACCAAGTAGCAGCCATTCCGATTCCGGTAGGAAAGACAGTTGCACCAATTGCCATATGTCCATGCGGTGCTTCTTCTGCCAAAAACAGGGGGATTCCCAAACGGGTATTCTCTATTACATATTTCTGTAAGGCATTTCCTGCTTTGGCGGCTAATGCGGGATTCAGGCCGTTCGCTAATGTTTTCTTCGTCCAGGGGTCGGCACGGTAGGTTGCCCAAAGCATTCCGGCACTTCTTTCTTTAATAAGTTGCTTGAATTTTTCGGAAGGAATAACTTCGTTCTCTTGTATTTCGTACATCTCCCAACCCAAAGGACACAATAATTGGCCGACTTTCTCTTCTAAAGTCATTCGGGAAAGTAAATCCGCCGTTCTTTTTTCAACAGATAAAGCGGAATTTTTATAAGGTAAATCGGATGATTGCCGGGCAAACAGTGAAGAGGTTGCGCTTATCACTGTCATCAAGAAATATAAGTATGGTTTTATCATAGTGGACTATATCTTATATAAAAAGAAACATCCCATTTCACCATATGCAAAACAGGATGTCTCTCTCTGTGAATATTCTTATTTAATAGTTCTCCATTTTAGAACGGACACTTTTGGTTATTCACATATTGTATGGTTCCGTATGGCTGGGCATTATGGCCATGACCTGTCATGTCAAGCACACTGCCGTCGTCCTGCGTTTCACCATCAAAACGCCAATAAGAAACCAACCCTTCACTCGTCGGGTCAACGTAGCAGATACCATCTTCAAGTTCAGCTGTGGTACGAGCCACATTCCACACACGACATTCACTGACATAGCCGTCGAAGAAACGCGCATGACCGGCAGAACGGCCGATAGCAAATGTATCTTCCCAGGTATGACCATCATAAGCCATGCTCAAGTTTATTGTTCCACCATTTCTAGTTTCTACAAAGTGAATCTGCTCACCGTCTAAATAAAGACGTAGATACTGACCGTCATAAACAGCAGCAAAGTGCAGCCAATGTCCGGTTTCAAATTCTTTCTCTACCCATGATTCGTAGTGGTCTTTCTTATCCGGATGGGAAGCAGAGCCGATGGAGCCTTTCACGAATTGCAGTTTGTTAGTCGGGTTACCCGCACCGTCACCAAAACGGAAAAGGAAATTCTCTTCACAACCACACAACGAACTGATGCCACTTGCACTACTCGGAGTGCTTGGGAAAGATACCGGAAGTACTTTCATTTCCAGCGTCATTTGTCCGAGAGCTTTCACAGGGCTATCTTCCGCACCGAAAGATGGAATATCGAAGCAACCCCTGCGAGCCAAATAGGCGGCTTTTACAGTAATTACTTTCGTAAGCATCACATACGCGGTACGTGAGGTTTCCAGAACTCTCAAATCTCCCCCGTCTACAGAAGTGATGGACACCGGCAGGCAATAGGAAACACCTTCTTGTAACTTGTCGGAGTTTGCACTCACTTTAATTTGTGAAGATTGAGACTTTCCTGCATCAATAGTCACCTCGGTTCCATCTATCGTGTAACTACCTTCAGGGGGTAATTGACAATTACGACCGGTAGATGCATTAAATGCATCAATCTGTTCGGGAGCCGGTTTCAAGGCGACCTTAATATCCGTATCGGCTTTAGTGGTCGAAGTTACCGTAAGACCGATACTCGACTGACCATCCACGAGGAATCGAATATTAGATGAAGTCAACGTTCCTGTCATATAGAGTGCGTCGCCAAAATCCGGTCCTTCCTTGCACCCTGTCGTACAGAGCAGCAAAGCAAACAAAGATAATAATGTATATTTTCTCATAACGTTCTATAGATTATTTTGCGTAAATATTAAAATCACCACATTGGAAAGTTGCACGTGAGTAGGTACTTGACGGAGCAGGTACAGTTATTCTGATATACTGTGCCGTAACAGGAGCGTAAAACACTTGAACGATATTCGTATTGGAAAGTATTCCCACCTCTTGCCAATTTGTTCCGTCACTTCCGACTTCTATTTTACTCCTGTTTGTCCAACTTCCATATGTATAATAACCGTAATATAAATAGGATGCTGTTATTCCATCAAAAGTGTAGGGTTTACCTAAGTTTATGATAACCGGAAGTTCCTGTCCGGTAGAAACTGCACGGCCATACCAATATGCACTACCATCGCTGAACATGTCTCCCGACTGCCCGGAATAACTTGTACCGTCAGCTACAATCGCTGTCCACGTACTCCGGTCACCGACCAATGTACCCGTCACATTATCTTCAGCCGGGTCATCATAGATATTATCAGTATCTGCTTTCACATTTACAATGACATAAGTTATAGATCTGCTTTCGACAAGCTTACACTCTTTCCCCTCTACCGATGTTATTCTGAGGGGAATCACATAGCCTTTTTCATTACGCAGTTCACTCATAGCTTCGTTTGTCATGACGTTCAACGTATCAGCTCCCACAAATCCTCCCTGTTCAAATCTGACAACCGAATTGGCAAGCATCAATGCGGACACCGAAATTTCTGCATATTCCGTATTATTCTCTTCATTATAGGTTGCGACTAATGAATTGTCCACTTCCACTTTTGCCGTAAAAGGAGATGTCACTCTATGATTGCAATACAGAGGTAATTTGAAGTCCAATGTACTTATACTGGATACCGGAGTATGAACAAACGTAAATGTACCGCCATTACTTTGGAGATATACATGATTATATGGGTCGCCAGTGAAGTCGTAAGTCTCTTCGTCACTGCATGCCGTAAAGTTCATGACGCAGAGAGCCAGCATACTTGTATAAAATATATTCTTTATATTCTTCATTTCTATTCTTTAATTAAAGTGATTAATTAACGAATCGCCGGATTCTGAATCTGAATACACTCGCGGAAACGTTTGTACGGATACGGGTTATTCGGATGTACGTTATAATCGCGATGGATAAAGAAAGCTCCGAAACCGCCTTTCTTTCCATTGGTGGGTTTATAACGCGCTTGCGTATACATGGTACTCATATCTCCCTGCCAGTTATCACCCATATTGCAGCAGTATACTACTTTTTCACTAGGCCACGAACCGGAGCCTGTTCCGCCACTGTAAGCCTGCCAAAAACAATAATTGCTGTAAGGAGCCAGTTCCACCATAGAAGTACTGGTCTGGTCGATATTCAACAGTTTTTTCGTATCGGTCACACCGGGTCCATAACGTTCCTGGATGAGTGCAAGACGTTCTTCTTCAGTAATGTCGGGGTTAGGTCCCATATACTTGGCCAAGTGTTTGTAGAAGTGGACAAAATAACTGCCACTCAGAAAGTCTCCTTCCGGTTCATAGTCAGCGTCAAAGCCGTCGAGGTCATTCTCGAATACCTGGTCCAAAAAGTATTCGGCATACATCTCAATGGCCCGGTTGATAGCCGCCGTCCTCTCTTCGCCGGACGGCATTGCTTTCGCTTCATTATATGCTTTCTTAAAATCATGGTCGTCCGTTTCAGCATCAATACGTGTGATTGCTACTGCCAGCATCTTAGTGCCTTTCACCTTCTGAACAAACCGGATTTCTTCCCATATGTCTGTATTTTCCTTTGCAGGGATACCACCCCACATAGAGCAGATATCGAGGCTATCGGGCAATCCCATAAAGCGCACTGCCATAGAGTTCTGCGCTCCGTACTGGGCAAACCATCCGAAAGAAACAGGGTGATCACTCGCCTTATAGTCACGCAAATTCTGATAATATAAATCGTCGTAGGTATAGGGGTGCTGGATAAATCTTGATTCAATATCCGTATCGCACGAAGCTATCAGTCCGCCTATCGCTACAAGAACTAATAGATATTTGATTGTTTTCATAATCAGATTAATAATTTATTATTAAACTTGTTGTTATCTCCTCACATCCCACCAAAGTCTTGTTCCGGCAATGTCTCCACCAGTACCCAACAACGACACAGCGGCTTGTGTGTTCTCACTG
Organism: Bacteroides sp. GM023; assembly: GCF_014750685.1. Classification (GTDB taxonomy): domain Bacteria; phylum Bacteroidota; class Bacteroidia; order Bacteroidales; family Bacteroidaceae; genus Bacteroides. The sequence goes on along the minus strand of NZ_JAAXGE010000007.1, from coordinate 564,427 downwards.
TTATCGGAGTACTCCGTCGTCGGGAACTTCAGACGGCTGATAAGTTCATTGCTCGCAACTTCCGTAGCATTATTATAAGAATTGATTCTCACAAAGCCGGGATAACCGGTACGGCGCATTTCGCTCCAGGCTTCTTGCCCGTCAGGATAGAGGGCAATCCACTTCTGAAGCATGATGCGTTCCAGTTTCTTCTCCGGAGTCGCGCTTTCTTCCCAAGCAATGGTCATCTGGGAAAGTGAACTGGCTACATTCGTTCCGCGATTTGTATTCGGGTCGGTATACGTAGAAAGTGGCAAACTCACCGCATCGGCAATATAAGTATTTATATCTCCCTCTTTGACAACACCTTTTGATGCCAAAGAAGTACGTATGCCTTGCTCATAATAGCTCTGCACTGTTCCTGTCCCTATATTCAATCTCAGTTTCGCTTCAGCAAGCAGAAAATAAGCTTCTGCCGCATTCATCCATTGCATAGGATCGTCATCTTCGAAATTAAGACCGGAAGCAGCCTCTTTGTAAGCGTCTTTTGAAATATTGGTCATACCGTTTCTTACTCCATGGTATTTGTCATCCTTTGTTGCCGGACGGAAATATTTGGATAAACGCGGATCGTTGTAGCCATTCAGATAGCAATCCATGGTTGCACCCATACGCATATCCTCGAAGCTTTCACTAACTTCCCACAACGGATTGATGAACGAGAAAGAACTTGTCTGACTCAAAATTGCGGAGTCGTCGGCGGTAGTCATCAAACCGGAACTATGGTTCACCGCCGCAGTAGCCTCCGTCACAGCTTTAGCCTCATCCACAAAAGAGATGCGCATAGCCAAACGCAAACGGAGTGTGTTAGCGAATTTGATCCATTTACCTACATTGCCGCTGTATATGTAATCATATTGCTCCATATATTTGGATGAGTTTGTATTATTATAAGCTGTCAACACGTTAATAGCATCATCCAACTCCTCGAAAAACTGGTAATATACATCCTTCTGGCTATCGTAAGCAACCTGAATGGAAGTACCGAATTTGCTGTAAGGAATAGGCCCGTACATATCAGTAATACGACTCATACCCAAAACTTTCACTACTGTGGCCATTGCTCTTGCCGGAGAGCCCTCATCCGTTTCATCAACAATCGTTTTCCACGGTTGCATGACATTGGTATAGGCATCATTGAAAGGAGCGTTGTACCAATCACGGTAAAGTGCATAATGGTCATTGTGATAAGTGGTGTAGCTATATGTATTGATATTGGCTATGTAACTGGCGAATATATCACCTGTCAGCATCTCTGTAATCTGATACCTGCCGCCCAATCCAATACCATCCGCGCCCTTACCTATAATAAACACGCCTCTTTCCATTTGAGTGAAGTACGCTCCTGTGTTCAGGTTGTCTTGCGTCATTTGTTCACGCGTAACTTCATTAGGATTGATATTCCATTTTTCAAACTGACCGGTACAGGAGGTAAAAAGCAGATTTCCCGCCAAAAACGTACCGCTGATAATTTTTGTATATTTCAATATCTGTTTCATCTTAGAAATTCTTTAGAAGTTAAGTTTAACAGAGAAACCAAGATTGCGCAAGCTCGGTTGCATAAAGTAGTCCATACCACTAAAGTGAGTGCCTGTACTGGCCGTCAACTCCGGATCGTAAGGAGCCTTGCAATAGAGCATAAAGAGGTTGCGTCCGGTAAATGCCACATTCATTCCCTTGACCCAGGGAATCACCTTTGTGACAGGAACATCATAGCCTAAAGTAAGCTCGGCAAGACGAACGTTAGTGGCACTGTACACATACATAGAACCGGCTCCCGTTCCTACCGTCTGATAATATTTCTGGGCAGCAGGAACTAAATAACCATTAATCATGACACCACCGGCATCACGGGCATCGGCCGTGGCCTTCGACGTGCCGTAAGAGTCCATCAGGGCTTGGGTCATAGATACACCTATACCGCCTACACGGGCATTTATCAGGAAGCCAAGTGTCAAGCCTTTCCAACTAAAAGAGTTGCGCCACCCCATAGTGTATCTGGCTTGCGAATTACCTGCATAAATCCACCCATCGCCTTTTTCACCGGCTTTGTCATCAATGGCTACCGTATTGTTCACATAGTCTACATCAATGTATCCGTGCGCATCGGTACGCAACGCCGTCACATAAAGGTCGCCAATAGAACCGCCTTCAAACAAGCGAGTCTTTACATTACCGATACCTGCCAAGTCCAACATATCCTGCTCTACTGTCATTCCGTCAGGAAGTGTAGTAGGACGCAAAAGTTTCTTAATCTTGTTACGGTTGATGGTATAAGTAAATGTAGAGTTCCACTGCACAGGTCCGAGAGCCTGGTTCAGTGACAAACTTGCTTCAATACCTTTATTGTCTACGCGACCTCCATTGATATAAATCGAAGAGTATCCCGATGAGGACGGAAGTGACGGGTTGAACAACTGATTATAGGTAGATGTCTTATAAAAAGATACGTTCAAAATCAATTTATCCTCCCAGAAATGTGATTGCAAGCCGACTTCCCATGCCTTCGTACGTTCGGGTTTGATATCCGTATTGGGATACGTGGTAGTGGTAGAAGGTGTGCCCGACTGGTAAGGATATGTTTGGTAAGCGATATATCGTGTGGGAGCATTACCTACTTCACTATAAGAACCACGCAGTTTTAAAAATGTCAGCACATTATTCTTAATGGGTAACAAATCTGTTAGAATAGCAGATAAACCCACTGAAGGATAAGCCACAGACTTCGTTTCAGTCCAAGCCAAAGCAGACGACCAGTCGACACGTCCTGTCACATCAAGATAGAGTTTACTCTGCCAGCCCAATTGAGCAGTAGCAAAGATTGACTGTGTCTGGGCATGGTATCCATCCTGGTCAAATTCTGCGGTTGTCTGATTGAGATTTTTCAAGGTGAAGCTGTTTGCCACAGAATTGAGATTACCACCCACGCTATAATATTTATAGTCAATATCCTGAATACTGGTACCTACTGCAGCCGTCAGAGAGAAATCACCGAAGTATTTGTCTATACTCAACATCACATCACCATAAAGTTGGCGTGTAGATGCATCAGCCTTATGATAAGCACCATATTGTTGCGCAAAAATCGCATCTGTGGAAGCCGAATATTTTTTTTCATTGATAGCGGAAGTGTAGTCCATCTTGGCACGCGCACTAAGACTTATTCCCTTTGCAATGTCATAACTCAAACCACCGCTGACAAGGAAACGATTTTTATGATTGACGAATTTATCACGGTTGGTGATCCAGTAAGGATTTTGCATACCAAGCCCCATATTACCCCATGGCCAATACTGTGTTTTGAAACCACGACTTTCGTTATACATTTCGAACAACTGATAGGTTTCGAGACTATAGCTCGGCGACATCAGGTAAGTAGATACGATGGGATTGAAGTATTGACCTTGAGAAACCATGTTCTGTTCACGAACATTCATATAGGTAGCATTGAGGTCAAGACGCAGCTTATTATCCAACAGACTGGTAGTATTGCGGATGGTAAAATTATAACGGTCGAGTGAATTATTCTGTACAATACCTTCCGCATTGGTGGCAGCCATGGAAAGGAATGTCTGATTTTTCTCATTACCGTTACTGATGGTCAACGAGTTTGTCTCATTCCAACCCGTCTGATAGAAGTCCAATGGGTCGTAACTGCTCGGCTGAGCCAATTTCTGTCCCCAGCTTTGCAACGCACCATTAGCAGCACCATATGTGTTCTGAAATTCCGGAGTAAGAAATGGATTATAGAATGAGGTATTGTTGGCATAGCTGACACGCAATTTGTCCTTCGTTCCTTTTTTGGTGGTTATCATAATGACACCATTCGCTGCGTCACTACCGTAAAGAGCGGAAGCAGCGGCACCACTAAGTACCGACATACTTTCAATGTCTTCGGGATTAATCATGGAAGCGCCATCACCCGACTGTCCCATACCTGTAAAATGATCCTTGGGTTGAGTTGTTTCCAACGAAGGCATAGGGATACCATCTATAACATACAGGGCATTATTATTTCCCGAGAGAGACTTCGCGCCACGCATCACAACCTTGGCTCCGCCACCGATACCGGACGAACTGGTATTAATAGCAACACCGGCAATCTTGCCGGACAGGCCACTTATGAAATTGACATCTTTTACGCCTACGATCTCATTGGCAGAAATCTCCTGTACGTTATATGAAAGAGCTTTCGCCTCTTTCCGGATGCCAAGAGCAGTAACAACGACTTCGGTCAGTTCTTGTGTGTCATCTTCCAAAGTGATGTTCAATGTACTTCCGGTTACGGAAGCTTCTTTTGATAGATAGCCCACGTAAGAGAATACAAGTACCGGAGATGCTGTCCGTGTGGTGAGCTTATAATTTCCGTCAATGTCGGTTATAGTACCGTTATTAGTGCCCTTCTCCATAATAGAGACGCCAATAAGCGGATCGCCACTCTTATCTTTCACTGTACCTGCGACAGTGATCGTTTTTTGTTGTACAACTTTCATTTCTTTAGCCGTCAGTACGATTTTATTATCCAATATTTTATATTCGATATTCGTACCTGCAAAGACCTGCTCCAACACCTGAAAAATATTTTTCTCGGAAGCTGAAACCGATACCCGGCGATTGAGATTAAGATTCTTGCTGTTTATAAAAAAGCTGAATCCGGATTCACGTTCGATCTTGTGCAGCGCTTCTTCTATGGTACAATCGTTGACCCGTAAAGTGATAGAAGTTTTTTGTGCATATCCGTCTGACGCATATGCTAGTCCGGCTGAACAGATAAGGAGTATAAATAGTAATTTCATAGCCAATGATATTTCTTTTAAGGTTCGTCTAAGCGACTTTAATCCTCCAAGAAATTGGACGATACAATAATTTTGCATAGATTTGTAACGAGTTTAATTAGAAAATTGGTAGTTATACTTGTCTGGAAACAAGTAGGTTCACAATTACTGATGCTCATACGGGAAGATACGGCCAATATCGTCCCGTATTTTTTTGTTTTTTAGGGATCTTTGTTTTTCATGGCAATAAGTTTTTGGGATTAAGGTTTTTATCTTTTAGTACTAAATAAATATTTCTATTTTCATCTTCTCTTTATTACCCTGTGCACTATTCAGATAATGCCAACGTACTTTTGAAGAGGCTTTTATGAAGTTAAGAATTTGTTCCAGGCTTTTGCTGGTGAATGTACCGGAGAATGAGTCATCGTGGGGAACATTCTCCTTAATCACAAATTCTACATCATATCTGTCTGCCAAAATCTCCAGAGCATCTCGCAAGGATGTTTGCCTGAAAATGATTTTACCATCTTTCCAAGCCAATTCCCATTCACCGGAAGTGGTATGGAGTTCTGTCCTTCCATTCTGAGAATAATAAATCAGTTTCTGCCCGGGAGCCATCGAAATATATTGTGGGTATTGACTGGCATTATTGAACTCGAAATTGACTTTTCCTTCAATTAGTGTTGTAGTAACCTCGTCATCTTCCTTGTATGCTCTTACATTAAATTGAGTTCCCACAACGTTAATGGCTGATTGGTGGGCTGTCGAAACTATAAATTGTTTCTTGGGGTCTTTTTGAACATCGAAAAAGGCTTCTCCATCGAGTGCTACATTACGTGTTTCGGAAGAAAAATGATTCGGGAAAGTCAATGTACTTTTTCCATTTACCCATACTGTCGTTCCGTCTGCAAGTGTTACCAGTGTACGCTGTCCGGCTGGCACATATACTGTCTGCATTTCTATATCTTCGTTTTGAAGGGCTTGCATTGCAACATAGCTTAGTCCAAAAGCTATAACGAACATTGCCGCAATCCGCAATATTTTTTGTACGACAGGGCGCAATGAAAGGGTTTTCTTCGTTTTCTTATAGAGTTCATCCGTATCTTGCCAGATGAATGCATCGTAACTCTTACGAAGAGAGATGAATTCCTTTAGATTGGCTGCATCCGCATCAATCCAAGTGGCAACTTCTTCTTTCTCCTGCTGAGATGCTTTGCCGGAAATGTATTTTAATAGTAACTTCTGATTCATATAATGAGTATTTTAAACGTAAGAACAATAGGATTATATTCACCCTTTCATTAAGAATACCACTCACTAAAGATTTTCCCTAGTAAGAAATATACTTTTTTTGTTTTTATTGAAGAAATAGTAGAAAAGAAGGGCTATTTCTATCTTCTTCAGATGAAGAAAAACAGGAATGGGGCGTATTCTTTTAAATTGTCGCGTAGCATTTTGACTGCTCTGGTGAGATGATATTCTACTCCTTTCACACTAATTCCAAGCTCTTCGGCTATTTCTTTATGAGATTTTCCGTCGAGTCGGTCGCGTATAAAAGCAATACGGGTTTTCTCCGGCATGCTTTCCAATAATGTGTTTACTTTTTCCCGAAATTCTCCTGATAGGATTTCTTTGGGGTCACAAGCCTCTAATGTTGAGATACGAATTTCCAATTCGCGCTGTCCTTTGTCAAGCAGTGTTTGAAAAACGTTCTCTTGTGCTTGGATATGTTTTAGATAATTGAGTGATTTACTGCGGATATAGGTAATTAGTATGGCTTCAATACTAGGGATTTCTCTTTCTTTGCTTAGTTCCCATAAGTGTATGATAGCCTCTGATACAATATCTTCTGCTACTAAGTCATTATGGACATAGGACAAGGTAAATAGGAAAGCCTTCCTATAGTATGTAGTATAAATCGAATTGAAGTTTATTTGAGCCATCCCAATATGTCCATAAGTATTAAACGACTGCAAAGAAATGTATTTTACTTAGAATATAAAACTTTTCGGAGATAAATTAAATATAACTAAATTATCTTTTGCCCATAAATGAGACTAAGAAACGGGCTATCATAGTTTACAAGTCAGCATAAGCCGCCCTTCGGAGGTACTTGAAAATACATTATCATAATGTTTGTATTGGGTACGACGGGTATAATTCATATAATCTCCGGTCAGATATAAGCCTTTTCTCAATTTAATATCCATTCGCAGACCGGTTGCATGAAGAATTGCTTTGGAATGATCTCCCTGTGCATTCAGGGTTTTCGGATCATAATGTTCCCAGTCTATATCTTTGGGATAGCCTTTCCAGGTGAACATATGGTAGACGTCATAAGTAGTGGATATTGAGAACTTATCTTTTTTATAGATGAAGTTAAAGCCGACTTTTGTGCTATAACCGCTTGCCAGGTTATAATTACGCTCTTCTACCCTGTAATAATCACTAAGCGCACCGCCAAGAAGGATAGCATTGATATGTGCATAACCATCTATATCCCATCGTTTCATTCGTTTATTCTTATAAATCAATCCACCTCCGAAAGAAGCGGGCGTACAAAACTTATAGGGTATTTTTGCAGAGACGCTCGATATCGTATCCGAATCATAGTAATCAAAATGTTGGTAAAGCCCTAAACTTAGATAATCTTTCCGATTGTCAATCAATTCTTTACCGGCCAGACGGCCGACTATATTTAATTGCCCCAATATCGGTTGCGCAGTTTGGATGTTCAGTTTAGCTTTTACAGAGAAGTAATCGTAAGGTTTCCTGCTATCCGCATCAAAACGGTCTCCATATTCTACATCTATTTCCGATGCAAAACCGACTCCCTTATCAAAAATTTCATCTTCCAACTCAAGTGCCCGTACCCCTGCGGAAATATCTACGCTCACATCAGGAACTCCAAATTGCTTACCGGAAGTCCGGCGTTTTCGCCAGGCATCTCCGTTAATGACACGGGTAAGTCCACGCATTGGAGAGACGACGAACGCAGCAAATTCCAATCCAAAACGGGATGCTCCAGTTTTACGGTCGTCAAGGATTAAATCGGATGTCCGGTAGAGAACTTCTCCCAAAGCCATTCCACCAATAGGTGTCGCTATAATGTCATTGGTGGACGGATATTCGTTTTCCATAAACATCTCCCACATGAAACTTCCACCAAAGGCATAGAGCCCGGATTGCCAATAATTATATCCGTTTGACCGTGCTGAATTAAAATACAGACTGCCATGATAAGGATGCATAAACATATTTGTACCCATCGCATCATTGTCCCAAACGAAGCCATGTTTGATATTGGCTTTAATGGTATGTAGGTCGATATAGGCAAAATCTGCTTTTCGAATATAACGGTCGAATGCCCACACGCCCATATTAATGCCAAATGCCATTGTCGCCGCCCGCAGTCCCCGTTTTTGTGAATAGAAGGCAATATCAAGGGAGTCCGCCATTTTAGGAGTAGCTACCTGTTGCCGGATAGCAAGTTGCGGATAGGCTAGTTCGATATATATCAAAGATATAAAAAGTATAGACAATAACTTCTTCATAGCGCAAACATAGATAAAAAGTTCGAGTTTGAGACTTTCTATTCCTGTATCGGACAATCTTGTTCTTTTTTAGACCAATTCGAAGAACTAGGCGGAATCTCTTTGATATAATGATATAAACATATAGTTGAAATGAAAATAGAAAAACCTGCGAACAAGTATTTAGCTTGATTCGCAGGTTTCCCGTTCATTCTTACCTAAAAAACTAATCCTAGTTTATTCAAGTTTAATTGTTATTTTATACCCATTAATTGATAGCTATCGGAGTATCCAGTGTCTCAATTCTGATTCCACTAGTTGTACCACTCATACGACCGGTAGCATCTTTTATAGCTCCGCCTTCTTGTGTTTCCGAACCATCCAGTTTATAATAAAGTTCCAAACCCTCCGATGCCGGATCAACGCCCAACATATTCTGCTTAAGCTGATTTTCAGTACGGGCTACACTCCAAACACGGATTTCACTCATTTTGCCGTTCAACGGACGTGTTCCCCACTGGAAGCCCGGAAGCATACCGATATTAAAACCAACATCTGAATTCGGGTCGAAGCCGGCAAGATTCCAGTTGGACTCAGCCCATTTCGAGCCATTGACATAAATAGCAGTTTTGCCCGAAGGTTGATCATAAGTCAAAGCTACATGATACCAACGCCCTGCTTTCAACGCTTCCTTTGTTTGATAACCCTGCTTACCTGCTACTTCCAAAACATCTCTAGGAACACCTGGCGCATCACCTAAACGCAATATCACCACACCCTCAGTTCCCATAATCGTATTATTATTAGAGAAGCTGTTAACATAGATCAATGTTTCGTAAGTAAACGATGAAAAATAAGTCCCTACAGGGTATTTCACAGAAATGTACGAATAACTAAATCTACCAACCTTGGTAATCTTTATAGGTTTAGAAAGAAAATAATACGCAATACTAGTTCCTGAGAGTGTAGGTACGGAATTTGAATGTACACGCACCGGCACAACATAGGATTTTCCTTCTTTCAGCGTACTCAAGCTGGAAAGTTCTACCGTTACATTATCCGCATACAATTTTCCACTGGGGATACTTGCTGTCGTATTACTCAGTTTCACATTCGATGGGTCGAACATCTCGTATGTAGTTCCATATTTCGCATTATATTCATCTACCACACTAGCATCGGCTATTGTATACGATACATCCACCGGTGAAGAAGTCATAGTAGACAACCTTGAAGTCAAGCTAAAATTCAACACATCACTTTCGTCTTCCATCGGAAGGTTGAACTCTCGACTTTCGAAATAGACTTTAGGTTCCAGCAGTTTACTCTCACTGTCGTTGCAAGCGCCCGCCAATAATGCTATGCTTCCCAATATTAAATAATTGAATATATGTTTATTCATAATTCTTCAGTTTTACTAATTTACAAATCTACCTATTCTTATTCAGGCTTGTTTTCTGCCTCATTTTGTTTATCTTTCCATTCATTAAAGACCTGTTGGTTTATCTGAATGGCTTGACGCATATATTTGTAATCAGGAGCATTATCATAGTCTTTCTCAAAACGATATGCCCCTATTCCACCTTTAAAACTTTTTGACGGCATATGAGCAGCTTGTTCTAGCAATTTACCACCGGGGCGACCACCTTCAGCGGCATACAATTCGAAATCTGCCGTACAGATGATTTTCTTGGGGTCAACACCGTAACCTTCAAGATTAGGATGAGAGGAATTATAACTCTGAATAATCCAATAATCAACATACTCATCTAACTCACGAGTAAGACCACCGATGCCACCATCGATACAAATCATCTTGTGCCCCTTACCTTCAGGATCGCTCTTCGGACCAATGTAATTATTCATCTCCTTAACCAAGTGAATCAGATGTTCATTGCTACTCAATGTTCCATCCATATCAAACACACCGCTTCCAATTTCCCAGTCAACGTCATAGCCATCCCATTCGTTTGCGTACAAAGAATCGCAAAGAGCTTTGGCAAACTTGCCCAAACATTCATAATGATTGTCACTGCCAAACTGACCTTCGAATCCCCAAAACTTCCAACGAGCCTGTTTTCTCGCCTCATCCAATTTTGACTCACTCCAGCCCTCATCTTCCGCTTGCTTTTCTACTTCGAGATAAACAGACCCCGGCGTTGCTCCTTTACCAAGATACGAAAGTAAACTCACTTGCAGCAACTTCGTACCTTTCACTTTTTGTACAAACTCTTTATCCGCTTTTTGCTCGGGAGTAATCTCGTAGCGTCCGGGAGTACCACTCCACATAGAAACGAAGTCCATACTATCCGGCATAGAAGTCAGATATCCTTTTCGATAGGCTCCGGCAGGCGACCAATTGGAAAACCATCCGAAAGCTACGGGGCGTCCGTAGTTCCAAGCTGTTGCCTTGTAGGCACGCAGGTTGGCAAAATATTCACTATCGCCCATCGTATTATAACCTCCGATATGCTCCACTTCCATGTTCTCCACCTCTGTACAGGAAGTTGTTACCATCAAGCCTGTCAGAGAAAAGAGATATAATAGTTTTCTTAATGTTTTCATATTTATTTATGTATTAAGATATTGTTTTAGTTTAAGTTTCCCGTACGGAAAAAGTCCGTCCGGTGTTATCAGTTTTTCTTAGCCCACCAAAGGTCAGTACCAGCATTATCTGCTCCACCCAATTTTCGTACAGCATCTTGATAAATTTCCTGAGACTGGTCTGTTCCATTAAAACTGACAGGATAAGCCATACGACGCATGCCCCTACTTTCATTTATCTGGCCGGAATTGTGATTACCATTCGCCACAATGGGGTTCAACTTGGGATATCCGGTCCGCCTGAATTCTGTCCACGCTTCCTGTCCATTAGGATAAAGAGCAATATACTTCTGGGTGATAATCTTCTCCAATTTTTGCTCTTGTGTTCCCTCAAACTTGGCAGTAGCTTGGGTAGGAGCTGCAAAGTCAAAACCAAATTTATTACTAGAAACTTTATTTGCAGCAGGCTTTTTGCCGGAACTCACGTAGTTGTCTACCGATCCTGTCACGCCATTTTCCTGAAATGAAGTTTCTATCCCCTGTTTATAGAGTGCTTCAGGTTCTCCTTTTCCATATTCCGTTCCCCAATATAAAGCAGCTTCGGCCCGCAGGAAGTAGACTTCGGAAGCACGCATCCAGTTCAGTGGTGTATCTCCCTTGATGTTTGGCTTGGAATAATAGTAATAACTATCATACTCCGTGCTCGATGCATCCGACCGGGTATTAGAATGACCAAGAGGGACAGCCTGATATTTCTTACCATCAAATGCTGTTACTGCAACCGTACAAGAACTATTAGCAGGCTGGCAATATGCGCTCAGACGAGGGTCTTCATATCCCATCAAATAAGCAAGTATAGAGGTACCTACACGTGCGTCATTGTAGTTATCTGCTATCCAAAACATCGGATTCCGAAGAACGATTCCCGCTCCTGCACCAGCACCAGCCGCATCACCAGCTTCCGTCATTACGCCAATGGAATGATTTACCGCCAGTTTGACGTACTCTTTTGCCAGTTCAGGCTTAACAGAACGAAGACGCATAGCCAAGCGAAGCATCAGTGAATTGGCATATTTCACCCATTTGGTGGCATCACCTTCATACACCAAGTCATAATCAGCCATCACCTTCACACCGCTAACTGCTTTCGGAGTCAATTCTTCTACTGCTTTTGCCAAATCTTTCAGCATTTCCGTATAAACTGTTTCCTCCGAGTCAAAAGGAACATTTATAGTTTCCTTTCCGGCAGCTGTATAAGGAATCGGACCAAAGCTCTCCAGCACCTTATGCCATCCTGAGATTTTCAAAATCTGCGCCAAAGCTGCGACCTCAGGAGTATCGTTTTCCTTAGCAGAAGCTGTCAGTTTCTTCCAGGGATCAAGCAAGTTAGTATAAGAATTGGAAAAGGTTGCCGCAACCCAACTATCAACTATCACATAATTCAAGTGGCAGTTTCCACCTTGAAATGTATTGTTTATTCCAATAAAACCACTCCAAGCATCAGCTGACAGGTTATAGGCAATCTGATATGCGTTAACCGGATCTGTATCGTCAGCCTGCGTTCCTGTAGGAAATACAGACTTTTGCATTGCTGTGACAAGTCCTCCCATAGCAATACCATCCATAGTACCCTCTTCATCAGTCATCTCGAATGGATTGGTATTAATCTCTTCATAATTGCACGATGCTAGTGCCAAAATGGCAAAAGCAGCAGCAAAAAGTTTATATTGATATATTTTTTTCATAATATAATGAGTCTGTTAAAGTTTAAATTTCACTCCGAAACCGAAACTACGTACGCTCGGCCGCATAAAGTAATCATTTCCTTGTCCATAAGTTGATGTAGACGGAGTCAGTTCTGGGTCGAACGGAGCTTTACAATATAACATCCATGGATTGTTTGCGATAAATGAGAGAGTTACATCTCTCAATACATTACCAAACCATTTGTTAGGCATAGTGTAGCTGAATGTGAGCTCCTGCAAACGCACGTTGGTTGCGCTATATGTGTAGTAGCCCGAAGTCTGATAGTTACCTGTACCAATCATTTGGTAGTATGTTTTAGCATCCACCCGTGCTTGTCCCGGGAACAGTGCACCTCCCAAATCACGCGCTTCAGCTGTACGTTGGGATACTCCAAAGCGGTCGAGGATAGCTTCTGTAGATGATGTTACAACCCCACCAAAACGTCCGTTAATCAAGAAGCCGAGTCCAAATCCTTTATAAGAAATAGTGTTGTTCCACCCCATATTAAAGTCGGGAGCAGTCTTGCCTAAGTATACCGGATCACCATCCTCCATTTCATACTTCCCGTCACTACTTACAGATACATAACCCTGGCTGTCTTTCTTGAAAAAGCGAGTAGCATAAATGTCGTGAATACTTCCGCCTTCTTTCAGAATAGTACGTCCGTTATCTTTCAGTACTTGTGGAATATTGATAGGAGTTTCCATCAAGTCAGTATGATAGTTCTCTACCATTTCTTTGATCTCGTTGGTATTTTTCGAAAAAGTCAGCGTAGAAGAAACAGAGAGTCCATTTTTGAAATGGTCACTATAACCGAATGATGCCTCCCAACCTCTGTTCTCCACATTACCTGCTTGCAGATAGATAGATTTATAACCTGTAGATTCCGGCAAGTTTCCCAAGAAAGTCTGGTTATAAGTGTTCGACTTATAATAAGTCACTTCCGCATTAAATTTACTCCACAGACGCAGGCTCACACCAAATTCATACGACTTGGTACGCTCGGCTTTGAAGTCTGAAAAAGGATAGATACCCGTAGGATTTAAATTACCACCTATAATAGGAGTAGTAATTGTTCCCGGAGTCAATCCCGAACGTGATACCGGAGCACCTACTTCGGTATATGAACCGCGTACTTTCAGATAAGAAAGAAAATCGGGAAGTTTTACCATCTCAGAAATGATTGCAGAAAGCCCGACAGAAGGATAAAAAAATGATTTCTCATCAGTGTTGACCAATCTTGAGTTCCAATCGTTTCGTCCCGTCAAGGTAAGATAAAGCATGCTTCTCCAACCTAGTTCCACATTGCCGAAAATGGCATGATTACGTACGCGACTGTCACCTCCCTTTTCTGAAATACGGCCATTCGACGGGTCAATGTTTGAAGTAGCAAACTTGTTGGGAACACCCAGCAACGTTCCTTTATATCCTCTTTGCAATAGCCAGTAATTGGAATAGTTCCACCCTAAATTGGCAGAGATGCTGAAATCCTGAATATTCTTGTTGATATTCAACATTGCATCAGCATATTCCTGACGATCGTTATAATTGATATATTCATAGTGTCCCTTCTTACCTTCGGCAAAGACTTGATCGGAAGAAGCATAAATCTTACGTTCAAACAATACATACGTGTCGTCCATACGGTAACGGGCTGCGATATTCATCCAGTCGGTAATCTTATAAGTCAACCCCACATTGAACATATAACGGCTTTTCTCATTGGTCGATACATTACGGTTGGCCGTCCAATAAGGGTTTTGTGAAGCATAAGTCGCATCTGAAACCGGCCAGTACTGTACCGGAAACTTACGGCTGTCATCAAAACGTTCGAAAGTCTTAATATCTCCAAAGTTTTCACCCCTCGGGAAGAGATAAGCAGCCACAATTGGATTCCAGTATAGTCCCTGCGAAACCATATTTGTATCGTCCTGTTTAATATACGATGCACCCAAGTCGAGTTGTAACTTATCATTAAGGAAAGTCGACGTATTCCGGATAGTTAAGTTCAAACGATTGTAGCTGTTATTTGGAACGATACCTTTAGAGTTTGTAGAAGAGAACGAAGCAAAAGTCTGGTTTTTCTCCGTACCTGTAGTCAACGTCACCGAGTTGATGAAATTTGTACCGGTATTAAAAAAATCATCTTTCGGATCATAGTTCGACGGAGTAGGTAGCTTTTCACCCCAACTTTCGTAAGAATCCTTTTTATTTCCATAAGTATTCTGAAATTCAGGTGTCATATAAGCCTTACTGAATTCTGAAGAAGAAGAGAACTGTACGGAAAGTTTTCCTTCTTTACCTTTCTTGGTTGTAACCAAGATAACACCATTAGCAGCACTACTACCATAAAGAGCAGCAGCTGATGGACCACTCAATACAGAAATACTTTCAATATCCTCAGGATTAAAGTCAGCGATACCTTCTGTACCAGCCTTTCCTTCCCCCATAATACCACTGTCTGTGTTGCCCATATTGGTATTGAACAAAGGAATACCATCTACCACATATAGAGCATTGTTATCCCCTTCGATAGATTTTGCACCACGCATTACAACACGAGCTGCACCTCCGACACCTGTAGCACTTTTATTAATAGTTACACCAGCTATCTTACCATTCAAAGAATTTACAAAGTTCGCGTCTTTCACAGTAGTCAGTTCATCTCCCTTAATCTGCTGTACATTATAGGATAAAGCCTTTTCAGCACGCTTGATACCCAGTGCCGTAACAACAACTTCATCCAGGACTTCAGCATCCTGCTTCATGGTAATTGGATAAAAATCTTTCTTCGATACAGTAATCATTTGCGTGGTATATCCTATATAAGATACTTTCAATTTGGAATTGTCCGCTGCTTTTATGGCAAATTTCCCATCAAAATCTGTGATTGTACCTGTAGAACTGCCATCGACAGTTACATTTACCCCAATCAACGGTTCGCCATTCTCGTCAATAACCTTTCCTTTGATATCTTTTACAGCTTGTGTAACTACAGGTTTCTTTTCTGTAATTATAATATAATTACCTTGAATTTGATAGGCGAAGCCTGTTCCTTTTAAGATTGCATCCAGTGCTGTCGACACCGGTACATTTTGCAAATTAAGATTTGCAATTTCTTTTCCTTTCAATTCGGAATCACTATAATTTATAGACATTTTCGACTGTTTTTCTACAGTTTTCAAAGCGTCAATAACAGTGATATTCTTCTGCTGGATAGTAATTTTATTACCACTTTGAGCAAAAGCAAGGGTAGATGTTAGTAATAATAGACTTAAAAAAGTGAGAAAGCCTCGCTTTTGAGCTATTTGTTCTGCTATTTTTTCGTAGATTTGTAGCATCTTTAGTATTAGTTAATTGGTTAATTATTCTAGGATCATTCAGAATAGCGTCCATACACGCTAATATTAAGGAGAACTGATTTCACATCCGGAGGGAACGGGCATTCCTTCCGGATACTTTTTCACATAGTATTTTAATTTAAATAGGTTTTACAATAGGTTTATTTTTTATTCGTTACATAACATTTATTTCCTTTAATAACATAGTCAACATCTCCCACTACCTGTGATACAATCTCCATTACTTCCTCAAGATTTGCTTGTTTTTGGAAACGGAAACTATAGGTATTTTTCTTCATACTATGAAGGCTATATACAAAGGCATAAGGAAATTTTCGCTCAAGATTTGTAAATATATCCTCCAAATGCATATTACTAAAGATCAATTCCCCGCGTTGCCATGCTGTCACATCATCAATTTCAGGCAATCGCAGATTGTGTTCTTTAGTATGCTTGTTATATATTAATTGTTCATTAGGCTTTAAAATAACATTAGATATCAAATTATTGAATTCTACTTTCACACTACCTTCCAGCAAGGTGGCAATTAGCTCATTACTTTCCGGATAAGCATTTACATTAAATTCAGTTCCTAAGGCTGTGACTTGATAATCGTTCGCTTTTACAATAAAAGGGTGCTTTTTATCCGGTTTCACTTTAAAATTAGCCTCTCCAATTAAATATACACTCCTGGTTTCTCCTGTAAACTGTTCCGGGTATAATAAGGTACTTTTTGAGTTCAGCATAACATGTGTGCCATCAGGCAGCGTAAGTTCATGAATTTCTGCCGTTGGTATATAGCATTCTACCAAATCTTTCACCGGGCTATCTTTTTCCAATATCAGATAAACAGAAACAGACGACACTGCTAACAAAAGAATAGCTGCTGCTCTCCATATAAGTAACTGATAACTTTTTCTATTGGAAGTAGCAGGTTGTATTCCTACATTCTGCTGCATTTTTCGTATTGATTGCTGCATCCCATCAGGAACTTCTTGTTCCCCAGCTTGCCTCCAAAGCATACGGAGTGCCTCACTCTTTTCATCAACATGCTCTTCATCAGCCAACCATTGTTGCACTTTCTTTCGTGTACCGGCTGAATAATCATTATGCCCGAATAATTCTACGAGTTGTTGAATATAATTTTTCATGAATCTTTTTCTTTCTTTTTTTGGCTTTATATACTAAATACAACTACTGCGCACAGACTACTTAAAAATATTTGAGAAAAAAAATAAATAAGAGAAGTATCTTCTTCAATTCTATCAATGCCAAATAGACCTGATGTTCTATTGTACGGATAGAAACGTCGAGCTTATCAGCTATTTCTTTATGACTTAATCCTCTAAAACGGCTAAGTTCGAATATTAATTTCCGACGCTTCGGCATTTTCTCCAAGGTCAACTGAACAATCATCAGCATCTCCTTATAATACACATTATTCAAAATTTCTTCTTTTTCAGTCAATTCATAAAGAAATGTTTTTTCAATAACTTCATCCTGATATTCCTGTTCTATTTGTTGATGTTTAAAAATATTCAGAACTATATTCCGAGTCATTATAAAAATATAATTATCCAACTCTTTGTCATTATCCAGCCAGATTTCAGGTTGTAACCAGAGCTTACAGAAAACATCTTGAGCTACATCTTCTGCTTCAATCTCTGATTTAAGCAGCATTTGAGCAAAGTTCTTTACTTTTGGAAAGTTCTCAGTAAAAAACTTCTGAAATTTTAATTCGATCTGCTTGTCGTTATTTTCCATCTCTCTAGTATTTTCAGTGTTAACAGTAAAATCAAATACTCCAATATATGGATAAAGGAATGAATCCTTAATATAATATTACATTTCAAGTCATAATCTAAAAGCAAAATAAAAGATTAATAACACAATAAAAAAATATTGGCACTTAAATTAAGTTTATTTTTTTCCAAGCAGCTATAATACAGGCTTCAAAAAATAAATCAAATGTAAATAACACACCCATAAAAAATAAAAAGGCTTCATGAATCCATGATTCATAAAGCCTTATAAAGAATACTCGTACTCGAAGCGGGACTTGAACCCGCACAGCCGCAATGGCCAAAGGATTTTAAGTCCTTCGTGTCTACCATTCCACCATTCGAGCATCCTTTCAAAGAAAGAGCGGAAAACGAGACTCGAACTCGCGACCCTAACCTTGGCAAGGTTATGCTCTACCAACTGAGCTATTTCCGCGTTTTTTCAACGGGTGCAAAGATAAGTAGTTTACTTGTTTCTGCCAAATCTTTTCGAAGGAAAGTTTAAAAACTATCCTTCGAAAGTTCATTTTATCTTCCAAGCAGCGTTTTTTCCGCCTTCTCCATTTCACAGAAGTTAAATCCGTCAACTACTTGTTGCATCAGAGCGGAAATCTCCACATTACAAAGGTTGCCGATACTTCCTTCATGGGTATGATGTACTTCTTTACTATGAGAGAATTTACCAGCTTCAATATCCAAACCTACCTTTTTATATGCATCACGGAAAGGCATACCTTCACATGCCAAACGATTCACCTCTTCTACACTAAAAATAAGCAGATATTTATCATCATCGAGAATATGCTCATTTACTTTGATCTCATTCATGATATAGGTTGTCATCTGCAAGCAGTCTTTTAATTCCTGGAAAGCCGGAAGGAAAACTTCTTTGATAATCTGCAAATCACGGAAATAACCGGAAGGCAGATTATTGGCAATCATCATTATTTGTTGAGGAAGTGATTGCAGTTTATTGCATTTGGCACGTGTGAGTTCAAATACATCCGGATTCTTCTTATGGGGCATGATGCTAGACCCCGTAGTACATTCGTCCGGCAGTTTCACGAAACCAAAGTTCTGGCTATTGAACATACAGGCATCAAAAGCCAGTTTGGAAATAGTTCCGGCAATTGTAGCCAATGCAAAGGCAACATTGCGTTCTAGCTTTCCACGTCCCATTTGTGCATACACTACATTGTAGTTCATAGAATCGAAACCGAGTAACTCTGTCGTCATCGTACGGTTCAACGGGAATGATGAGCCATAGCCAGCAGCAGATCCCAATGGATTGCGGTTACACATTTTGAATGCAGCCTGCAAAAACAGCATATCATCTACCAGACTTTCGGCATAAGCGCCAAACCATAATCCGAAAGAAGAAGGCATAGCAATCTGCAAATGGGTATATCCCGGCATCAACACATTTTTATATCGTTCACTTTGACGAGCCAACACATGGAAGAGTTGTTCAACAGCTTCGGCTATTTCTTTAATTTGTGTACGAGTAAAAAGTTTCAAGTCCAGCAATACTTGATCATTTCGCGAACGGCCGCTATGTATTTTCTTTCCTATATCTCCCAAACGACGGGTCAACATCAATTCCACTTGAGAATGTACATCTTCCACCCCATCTTCTATTACAAATTCACCTTTTTCAGCCGAAGCATAAATATTCTTCAATTCAGCCAGCAACTGTTCCAGTTCTTCCTTTGTCAACAAGCCAATGCTTTCGAGCATCGTAATGTGAGCCATAGAACCAAGCACATCGTGCTTAGCCAGATAAAGATCCATCTCGCGGTCACGACCAACCGTAAAACGTTCGATATCTTTATTCACCTGTACGGATTTCTCCCAAAGTTTCTGTGCCATAAGTTTTCTTAATAATGTCAGGTTTAATAATTAACAACTGCCAACATTTCAACCATCTTTTCCAGACCTTCCTGAAGCGGCTTCTGCACCATCGCTTTCATAAATGGATTAATATCCATTCCGATAGTTACCTTCACCTTACATTCTTCCTCTCCTGTTGCGACCAGCTGAATCCACATATTAAAAGGGATCGGAGAGTTAGTTGTTGCCAACTTTATACATTTAGATGGTTCACGTTCAACAATTTGCAGTGTAAGTTGCCCAATAGGCGAAACACTAAAGCTCAATGTATCCGAATCAAAGCTCAAATCCTGCACCTTATCTTGCGGTAAGCGATCTTTGATTGCTTCCAGATTACTCAAATCTGAAAGTTTATTATATACGCGTTCCTGGCTATAAGGTATTACCTTAACACTGCTTTCAAAATTACTCATAATTTTCTTTTAGTATAAAACAAAAAAAGAACAACCCGGCCAATTCATGTCCGAATAGTTCTTTTTACAAATATGTTTGATTAAAACAAAGTCCTTATTTTCCAGCATCCCAATGAGCGGGGTCTTTACGCCATTCGTTCAAAGTTTGTATGTCTTCTTCTTCAATGTAACCTGTACGAAGAGCCACATCAAGCACAGCTTCGTAATTAGTCAATGTCACCAACGTTACTTTGGCATTCTTAAATGCTTCTTCAGCAACCGGGAATCCATAAGTATAAGCCGCAACCATACCAATCACTTCGCAACCATCACGACGAATTGCCTCTACAGCCTTCAAACTACTACCACCCGTAGAAATCAAATCTTCTACAACAACAACTTTCATACCCGGACGAAGCTCACCTTCGATCAAGTTTTCCAATCCATGGTCTTTCGGGGTAGAACGAACATACACGAACGGTAAATTCAATGCATCAGCCACCAAAGCTCCCTGCGGGATAGCACCAGTCGCCACACCTGCAATCGCATCCACCTGTCCGAATCGTTCCAATATCAGACGTGTAATTTCAATCTTCACAAAATTACGAAGAGAAGGATAGGACAGAGTTTTACGGTTATCACAGTAAAAGGGGGATTTCCATCCAGAAGCCCATGTGAAAGGGTTAGCGGGTTGAAGTTTAATAGCCTTAATCTTCAACAGTTTCTCCGCAAATAGTCTCTCTAAGTTTTTCATAACTAAACTAACTATTAATTATTTGCCGCAAAAGTACAGAAATTGAACGAGAATAAAAAGAAGAATCCGTTTATTTTTTCAGTCAATTTGTTCCTCTTCATCGGGAATGTCGATACAACGCTTGATATCTTTCAGTTCAAATCCGCGGCTCATGGCAAATCGCATCAGTTTTCCGTTCAGTTCATACTCATCCTGTGCATGAATACTTTTCCGCTTGGAAGCCAGAAGATCACGCAGAATGGAGAGATATTCTTCATCATCGATCTCATTCAGATAACGCCATGCTACATCAGAAGGAATCCGCTTCATATAAAGTCCCTGGGCTATTTTCATCTTTCCCCATTTGGAAAATCGGAACTTATCTTTCACGAAAGCCCTGCAGAAACGTTCATCATCGATAAACTTCTCCGTTTCCAGTCGGTCAAGAATACGCGCAATGGTATCATAGGCAATTCCCCAACGTTGTAACTTCTCATTTATTTCTGCCCGGCAATGCTCGGCAGTGGAGCAATAAGAGGCTACGCGATTTAAAGCCTCTTCATCTGTTAATTGTGCACTCATCGGTTAGCTGTAACTATTCTATCTTTTCCAAATATGTCTCTTATAACACGAACATCATGATATTGGTTCATTTCAAGTATGTGTGCTGTTTCCCGGCCATAAGCCTGGTTTATTTCAACATAAAGTTTGCCACCCGGCAAAAGTAATTCACGTCCTAAATCAGCAATCCTGCGATAGAACCGCAACGGGTCATCATCAGGAACGAATAAAGCAAGTTCCGGTTCCCAATCAAGCACGTTGGCATCCATTTCCTTCTTTTCCGCTTCAGTCACATAAGGCGGGTTACTGACAATTACATCAAAAGAAGGCGTTTTCTCCCAATCGTTGGATAAAACATCTCTTTGCAGAAACGTGACATCTGCTGCCAATACCTTATTATTCTCACGGGCAATTGCCAACGCATCTTCCGAAATGTCCCAAGCTTCCACTTCTGCATCCGGTAGTTTCTTATCCAAAGAAATTGCAATGCATCCGCTTCCCGTACCTATATCTAATAAGCGACAGGCATTCGCATTCTCCTGAGCCACCAAGTCTACCAATTCCACCGTTTCAGGACGTGGAATCAATACACCGGGAGCTACTTTAAATCTTCTTCCATCAAACTCCGCAAAACCACGAATGTACTGTATCGGCTCATTTTTCTGCAAACGGAATATAATGTTTTCTAATTCACGCTCTTTGCATTCGGATAAAATCATATCTTTGCCGAGGTAAATATCAAGCGCATCCAAACATAACATGTCGCAGCAGATCAACATTGTAAGGGCTTTGACCTCTTCCGGCGGATAAATATCCTGCAAGGACTGGCGGATGTAATTGGTGATACGATTCATATATTTACAATTTCGGAGTGCAAAAGTAAGAATAATATAGCGAAGAGCACCAAAATGGAAGAAGAAAAATACATGAGACGCTGCATTGAGCTCGCCGGGAACGGGTTATGCAATGTTGCTCCCAATCCGATGGTAGGGGCTGTTATCGTATGTGATGGGCGTATTATCGGCGAAGGCTACCATATTCGTTGTGGAGAGGCACATGCCGAAGTCAATGCCATCCGTTCCGTCAAAGATGAATCTTTATTGAAACGTTCCACGATCTATGTAAGTCTGGAGCCTTGCTCACATTATGGAAAAACTCCACCTTGTGCCGATTTGATTATTGAGAAACAGATTCCGCGGATTGTCATTGGATGTCAAGACCCTTTTTCAAAGGTAGCCGGACGAGGTATTCAAAAGTTGAGGGATGCCGGTCGAGAAGTAATAGTTGGCGTATTGGAAAAAGAATGCCAGCATTTGATTCGTCGCTTTATTACTTTCAATACACTCCATCGCCCTTTCATTACATTGAAATGGGCAGAATCAGCCGATCATTTCATTGACATAGAGCGTACTAACGGAAAACCAGCGATACTCTCCTCTCCTCTCTCGTCCATGTTAGTACATAAGAAAAGAGCAGAAGCCGATGCTATCATGGTAGGCCGACGAACAGCCTTACTGGATAACCCGTCACTAACAGTACGCAATTGGTATGGGCATAATCCGATACGTATCGTTTTAGACCGTAACTTATCCCTTCCAAACGATTTACAAATATTCGAGGGAGATATTCCGACATTAATCTTTACAGAAAAGGAGCATTCTGAAAAAAGAAACATCACCTATATCACTATTGATTTCAGCCATAATCCACTGATACAGATTATGGAAGAACTATATCAGCGAAAGATACAATCATTGTTGGTCGAAGGCGGGAGTCAGTTGCTGCAATCTTTCATTGATAATGACCTATGGGATGAAGTATTTATAGAGAAGTGCCCCAGCAAGTTATATTCCGGTGTTAAAGCACCTGAAATAAGCGATAATTTTAGTTACTCGCTAGAAGAACACTTCGAAAGACAGATTTGGCATTACGTTCATCAAGATTAGCTAAAATAGTCCTGTTCAGGGAGTTTTACGTCGATAAAATCAGTGTTATTATCTATAATTTTATATAAAACTTGCCGGTATTGTTCTTTATCGGAAAAAATGTTTCTATTTTTGCAACTTGTAAATAAACACAATCTTTCAAATGAGAATAAAGTTTTTATCATTCATTGCGAGTTTTTTCATGGTGTCATTTGTTATAACGTCATGTCTTGATGACGATAATAACATCGAATATAGCCCGGATGCGACTATACATGCATTTGCACTTGACACAGCAGGCCTTGGGAACTATAAATTTACTATTGATCAGCAAAAAGGTCTTATTTATAATGAGGATTCTCTCCCCGTTCATGCTGATACTATTATTGATAAGATTCTAATCAAAACTATGACTACTGCTTCTGGAGTCATCACCATGAAGGATCGGAACGATCAAGATTCTATTATCAACATGAGTGATTCTATAGATCTTCGTAATCCTTTAGAAATTAAAGTATGGTCAACAGAAGCCTTAGCGGGTATATCCCCTGACCAAGTTAAGAAATATACTATTACTGTACGAGTACATAAGCATGATCCAGATTCGTTGAGATGGGATTATGCAGGAACTATGCAGGATGAAATCACAAATGAACAGAAAACGATTGAATTTAACGATAAATACTTCACCTACTCCAAAGTTGGAGATAATTTGAAAGTATATCAAAGCAACAGTTTGTCAAATTGGGCTGCAAATGGAGTTAATACAGAAGGTTTGACAGATGTACTGCCCAATTCTATTATCCCTTTAACAGAGATTATATTAGCAACAGCTAATAATAAAGTATATGAATCAACAGATGGTATAGCCTGGGCGGTTTCAACCAAATTCTCGGGTGAAGTAAACACATTCATATCTAAACTGCCAATAGAAAATGGCACCAAGATTACCTATATAAAAACAAAGGGTGAAGAACGATATTTCTATTCAATGATGGAATCCGATTTTACAGAAACAGAGATTGAAAAAGTAGACAAAAGATTCCCTGTAGACAATATATCTTATACAACCTTTAGCAAAGGAAAAAAACATCAAAATATCATTGTGGGAAAACATGAACCGGCAATAGAGATTGATATTAATAATAAAAAGGTTCCTGTAACCGTTACATGGGGATACGACGGTACTACTTGGGCAGAATTAGGAGCAACTACTGCAATAGCATATTGTCCGGCATTCGTCAATCCAAATATTATCTATTACAATGACCTTTTTTATATTTTCGGAGAAAAATTAGAATCAATTTATGTTTCTAACAATGAAGGAGTCGCTTGGAAAAAAGCAAATAAAAAAGTCGCTTTCCTAAATCATGATTGGAGCGAATCTAATATCACTGAATCAACCAAGGAAAACCCCGAATTCAGAGGAAGGAAAAATTATTCTGTAGTACAAGATAAAGTTGAAAAATTCATCTACATTTTATTCAGTAGAGAAGAAGGTATTACTTTTACTGAAGAAGTAGAAAAAGAAGAAGAAACCCGGGCTACAGAACCCAAAGACAGAGGTCCATACAGACACGACTCAGAAGTGTGGCGTACCCGTCTGAATCAACTATGGTTTGACTTGGATCCGCAACACGCTGGTCAATAATAAAACGTATACGTTTAAAACAAGAAGATGTCCTATATAGAACAAATAGACAAAACTCGGATACCCCAACACGTAGCCATCATCATGGATGGTAACGGACGATGGGCAAAGCAACGAGGGGAAGAACGTACTTACGGTCACCGTGCAGGCGCAGAAACGGTACAGAGAATTATCGAAGACGCAGCCCGCTTGGGAGTGAAGTATCTGACTTTATACACCTTCTCTACCGAGAACTGGAATCGACCGCAAGACGAAATAGCGGCTCTGATGAATCTATTGCTAGATTCTATTGAAGAGGAGACACTGATGAAAAACGATATTCGCTTCAAGATTATAGGTGATTTCAAGAAATTACCGGACGAAGTTCAGAAAAGTTTATCATCATGCATAGAACGTACGGCTGGGAATACAGGTATGTGCCTGGTATTGGCTCTTAGTTACTCTTCCCGTTGGGAAATAACTGAAGCTGTCCGCCAAATAGCGACACAGATTAAAAAGGGAGAACTATCTCCCGAACAAATAACAGATGAATGCATCGCATCTCATTTGGAAACAAAATTTATGCCCGACCCTGATTTATTAATCCGTACGGGAGGAGAAATCCGACTAAGTAACTACCTGCTATGGCAATGTGCTTATTCGGAACTTTATTTTTGTGATACCTTTTGGCCGGATTTCGATAAAGAAGAATTCTATAAAGCCATTTACGAATATCAGCAACGGGAGCGCCGCTTCGGCAAAACCAGTGAACAAATCAGCTAACATAACTCGAAACATCAAATTATAACATAAATGCATTATCGTATTTCCTATCTATTCATAACGTTTATCTGCCTGTGTTGCTTTGTGACAACAGGTATTGCGCAAAATGCCAATACTGATGAAGACTCGAAACCTGTCATCTTATACTCTGGAACACCCAAAAAGTATGAGATAGCGGACATTAAGGTCGAAGGCGTGAAGAATTACGAAGACTATGTATTGATTGGACTATCAGGACTATCGGTAGGACAAACAATCACTGTGCCGGGTGACGAAATCACCGGAGCAATCAAACGTTATTGGCGTCATGGTTTGTTCTCAAACGTACAAATCACAGCCGAGAAAGTGGAAGGTAACAAAATCTGGTTAAAGATCAGCCTGACACAGCGTCCACGTATCTCTGACGTACGTTATCACGGTGTCAAGAAGTCCGAGCGTACTGATTTGGAAGGCAAATTAGGTATGGTAAAAGGTATGCAGATTACCCCGAATACCGTAGACCGCGCCAAGACATTGATTAAACGCTACTTCGACGATAAAGGATTTAAGAATGCAGAAGTTATTATCTCACAGAAAGACGATCCTTCCAGCGAGAATCAGGTAATTGTCGACATTGACATTGATAAAAAGGAAAAAATCAAAGTTCACGCTATCGAAATCGTTGGTAACTCCGCCATCAAAGCTTCCAAGCTGAAACGGGTTATGAAGAAAACCAATGAGAAAGGTAAACTTCGCAACTTGTTCCGTACAAAGAAATTCGTACCTGAAAACTACGAAGCAGATAAGCAACTTATCATCGACAAGTATAATGAGTTGGGATACCGTGATGCCATGATCGCAAAGGATAGTATCGCACAGTACGATGAAAAGACAGTTAATGTATATCTGAACATAGATGAAGGCCAGAAATATTATCTCCGCAATGTAACCTGGGTAGGTAACACCCTTTATCCTTCCGAACAGTTGAACTATTTACTTCGCATGAAGAAGGGAGATGTATATAACCAAAAGTTACTAGGTGAACGTACTTCAACGGATGATGATGCTATCGGTAACTTGTACTATAACAACGGTTATCTGTTCTACAACCTCGACCCTGTGGAAGTAAATATTGTCGGTGACTCTATCGACCTCGAAATGAGAATCTATGAAGGCCGTCAGGCTACTATCAATAAGATCAACATCAGCGGTAACGACCGTTTGTATGAAAACGTTGTTCGTCGTGAACTTCGTATTCGTCCGGGACAGCTGTTCAGCAAGGAAGACTTGATGCGTTCTTTGCGTGAAATCCAGCAGATGGGACACTTTGACCCTGAAAAACTGCAACCGGACATTCAACCGGATCCGATGAACGGAACTGTTGACATAGGCTTACCGTTGACATCCAAAGCAAACGACCAGGTGGAATTCTCTGCTGGTTGGGGACAAACCGGTATTATCGGTAAGTTGAGTCTGAAGTTCACCAACTTCTCTGTTGCCAACTTGCTGCATCCGGGTGAAAACTACCGTGGTATCCTGCCGCAAGGTGACGGACAGACATTGACTATCAGTGGACAGACGAATGCTAAATACTATCAGTCATACAGTATTTCATTCTTCGATCCCTGGTTTGGAGGAAAACGCCCGAACTCATTCTCTTTATCGGCATTCTTCTCTGTACAGACTGATATTAGTAGCCGTTACTATAATTCCAGCTACTTCAACAACTATTACAATAGTATGTATAGCGGTTACGGTGGTTATGGCATGTACAACTATGGCAACTACAACAACTACGAAAACTATTATGACCCTGATAAATCTATCAAGATGTGGGGACTTTCAGCAGGTTGGGGTAAACGTCTGAAATGGCCGGATGACTATTTCACACTCTCTGCTGAGTTAGCTTACCAACGCTATAACCTGAGCGACTGGCAATATTTCCCGGTAACCAACGGTAAATGTAATGACCTCAGCATCTCATTGACTTTGGCACGTAACTCAATTGACAATCCTATCTTCCCGCGTACGGGTTCCGATTTCTCATTGTCAGTTCAGTTCACTCCACCGTATTCGTTGATGGATGGCAAAGACTATAAAGGATATTACAGATCAGACGGTACCATTACCCAAGACAACATGAATAAACTTCACAGATGGGTAGAATACCACAAATGGAAATTCAAAGGAAAAACATATACTCCGTTGATGGATCCGGTTGCTCATCCTAAGTGCCTTGTATTGATGACACGTACAGAGTTCGGTTTGCTGGGTCACTATAACGAATACAAGAAATCACCGTTCGGTACATTCGACGTAGGTGGTGACGGTATGACCGGTTATTCAACCTATGCTACGGAAAGTATCGCTCTGCGTGGTTACGAAAACAGCTCATTGACCCCATACGGTTCTGAAGGTTATGCTTATGCACGTCTCGGCATCGAATTAAGATATCCGTTGATGCTGGAAACAAGTACTAACATTTATGTGTTAGGTTTCCTTGAAGCAGGTAACGCATGGCATGATATCAAGAAGTTCAATCCGTTCGAGTTGAAACGTTCTGCCGGTGTCGGTGTTCGTATCTTCTTGCCGATGATTGGTATGATGGGTATCGACTGGGGTTACGGTTTCGATAAAGTATTTGGTTCTAAACAATATGGCGGAAGTCAATTCCACTTTATCTTAGGACAAGAATTCTAATGTATCACAAAAAACTAAACGTCATGAGAAAGTCTGTTCTATTAATCATGTTGCTATTTGCTGTCGGTATGGCAGCAAACGCACAAAAATTTGCACTGATCGATACGGAATATATTATGAAGAATATTCCGGCTGCTCAAAGCGCTAATGAGCAAATGCAAGAAGCTACGAAGAAATATCAGGGTGAAGTAGAAGCTCTGGCAAAGGAAGCACAAAAGATGTTCCAGGATTACCAGACAAAATCTTCCACTCTATCTGCTGCCCAAAAGACAAAGAAAGAGGATGAAATCGTAGCTAAAGAAAGAGAAGCGGCCGAACTGAAACGCAATTATTTCGGCCCCGAAGGTGAATTAGCCAAGATGAGAGACAAGTTGATGTCGCCGATTCAGGATGATATCTATGAAGCAGTGAAAGCTGTATCGCAACAGCATGGATATGACATGGTAGTCGACAGAGCCTCTGCTGCAGGTATAATTTTTGCAAATCCACGTATAGATATTAGTGATGAAATCCTAAGAAGATTAGGATATTCAAATTAATTTCATACATTTGCAACTGGAAATAACTAAAAAAACATTCAAATAAATTATAGAACTATGCTAAAAAAAATTGCACTTGTAATGTTGCTTGCACTCCCAATGGGTGTATTTGCACAGAACCTGAAATTCGGTCATATCAATGCACAGGAGATTATCTCTGTGATGCCTGAATTTACTAAGGCACAAAACGACATCCAAGCATTGGAGAAACAACTTATGTCGGAACTCCAAAGAACTCAGGAAGAGTTCAACAAAAAATATCAAGAGTTCCAGCAAGCGATTGCCAAGGATTCTCTTCCGGCTAACATCGCTGAGAGAAGACAAAAAGAATTGCAGGATATGGCTCAAAGACAAGACCAGTTCCAACAAGAGGCACAACAGCAAATGTCGAAAGCTCAAAATGATGCAATGGCTCCTATCTATCAGAAGTTGGACAATGCTATCAAAGCTGTAGGTGCTGCTGAAGGTGTTATTTATATCTTCGACCTTGCAAGAACTCCGATTCCTTACGTTAACGAGTCACAAAGCATCAACTTAACTAACAAGGTTAAAGCAAATCTGGGTATCAAATAAGAATTCTCACCAAGAGAAAGAAATGCTAAAAGCGAAAGCGAAAGAAGTTTAAACTTCTTTCGCTTTCGCTTTTTTTGGTGTACATTTGCGTATATAAATCCTGTTTGTCATGAATCAACATCTATCACATATACCCGGCCCTATCGGAGTGTTTGACTCCGGCTACGGTGGCCTGACTATCCTGGACAAGATAAGAGAAGCATTGCCGGAATATGACTATATCTATTTGGGCGACAATGCCCGCGCCCCTTACGGGACACGCTCTTTTGAAGTCGTGTACGAATTCACCCGGCAAGCTGTCAACAAACTATTCGACATGGGCTGTCATTTGGTCATATTGGCCTGCAACACAGCTTCCGCCAAAGCACTACGTAGCATTCAGATGAATGATTTGCCGAAAATCGACCCGGCACGCCGTGTACTCGGCGTGATTCGTCCTACCGTAGAATGTATCGGAGACATTAGCAAAAATCAGCATATCGGTGTACTGGCAACAGCAGGCACCATCAAATCCGAGTCTTACCCTTTGGAGATACATAAGTTGTTCCCGGATATCCAGGTAAGTGGAGTGCCCTGTCCGATGTGGGTGTCATTAGTAGAAAACAATGAATCGCAAAACGATGGAGCCGATTATTTCATTCGCAAATATATAGACCAACTACTCTCAAAAGATCCGCAAATAGACACCGTCATTCTCGGATGTACCCACTTCCCTATCCTTCTTCCTAAAATCCGGCAATACATTGCCAGTGACATCAGCGTAATCTCACAAGGTGAATATGTGGCGGAAAGCCTGAAAGACTATTTGAGAAGACATCCGGAAATGGACGCAAAGTGCACAAAGAACGGAAATTGCCAGTTTTACACCACAGAGGCGGAAGAGAAATTCTCCGAATCAGCGTCTACATTTCTAAACCAACAAATTAGTGTAAAACACATCACACTTGAATAAATTTTAAGAGAAGAATAACCTTTTGTCTCTCTTTTTTGTTATATTTGTAGAAAACAACCCCTAATACCATACGATCATGAAAGAAGAAGATTATAGCAAGTCAATAGAAGTATTCTCCGGTTCTCCATGGGAAGCCGAAATCATCAAAGGGTTATTAGAGAGTAATAATATCCGTTGCGTCATCAAAGACGGGATTATGGGAACACTAGCTCCCTACATCGCTCCTGCTGTTTCTATCCTTGTCACCGAGGAAGAATACGAGGCAGCCACCGAGCTTATCAGAAGCCGGGACGAGAAAGATAGTGACTGATACGATCCAGACCTTCCTTGATGTTCTCCAATGAATTTGCATAGGAGAAGCGTACATATCCTTCACCTCCTGTACCAAAATCCACGCCGGGAGTAATGCCGACATGCGCATGTTCGAGCACATCGAACGCAAAGCGATAAGAGTCGGTCGTAAATTTACGTGCATTGGCAAAAACATAAAACGCTCCCTGCGGCTCTACCTTAATTTCGAATCCTATCTCCCGAAGACGAGTAATCATATACTTCCGCCGTTCATTATAGATTTGTCTCATACGTTCCACATCCGAATCCGCCTGTCGCAAAGCGGCAATACCAGCCTGTTGGGCAACACTGGATGCACAGATAAACAAGTTCTGCTGCAACTTCTGCAAAGAACGCATACAAGATTTTGGTGCTATCAGATAGCCCAACCGAAGTCCCGTCATCGCAAAACGCTTGGAGAATCCATTCAAAACAAAAGCCTGGTCTGTGTATTCAAGAATACTGTGCGCACGCCCCTCGTACACTAATCCGTGATAAATCTCGTCCGATATAATAGGCACTCCCAATCCTGCCACTTCTTTCAAAAAACTTTCTTCCAATAACATTCCTGTCGGATTCATAGGTGAATTGATGAAAATAGCCGTAGTATGCGAATTCACACATTTGCGAATAGCTTCTATATCATATTGCAAACCTTTCTCTTCGGACAAAGGCACCAAAACCGGCTTAGCCTGGGCAGCCAATACAAAATTGCGATAGCATGCATACCCCGGATTAGAAAGGATCACTTCACTATCAGGATTACAAAGCAACATCAATACGAGAAGAATAGACGGAGAAGACCCGGAAGTTACTACAATGCAATCGGGATCAACCGTCACACCGTATTCCCGCTGATAAAAAACCGCAATTTCACGGCGTAGTTCGGGGTCACCTAAAGAATGAGTGTAATGAGTCAGATGCCGGTCATAAGCCGTTTTTGCAGCTTCTGCCACACAGGAAGGCACATCGAAATCCGGCTCACCTACTTCCAGGTGAATAATATCAACACCTTGTTTCTGTAACTCATTTGCCCTTTCCAAAACATCCATTACGATGAAGGAAGTCATCTGTTCTACTTGTGGATTGGTATGTTTCATTGTTTATCTTTTCATTATCAGACTGCAAAGATAATTCTTTTTAGCCTGTTTTGGTAACATATCGACAAAAAGCTCTATATTTGTGCTTTCAAATCGTTAGTAAAGATGAAACAGGAATTTACACGAATCGCAGTAAAAGTAGGAAGTAATGTATTGGCACGTCGCGACGGAACTCTGGACGTCACCCGTATGTCGGCACTTGTCGACCAAATAGCGGAATTACATAAATCCGGCGTAGAAATCATTATGGTTTCTTCGGGAGCTGTTGCTTCCGGACGCAGTGAGATACACCCGCAAAAGAAGCTCGATAGTGTAGATCAGCGTCAACTGTTTTCTGCCGTCGGGCAAGCAAAACTAATCAACCGTTACTACGAACTTTTCCGTGAACATGGCATCGCCGTCGGTCAGGTGCTGACTACCAAAGAGAATTTTGGAACTCGCCGCCATTATCTGAATCAGAAAAACTGTATGACAGTAATGCTCGAAAACAACGTTATTCCCATCGTCAATGAGAACGATACGATTTCAGTCAGTGAACTGATGTTCACGGACAACGATGAATTATCCGGGCTTATCGCCTCCATGATGGACGCCAAGGCACTTATCATCCTAAGTAATATTGACGGAATCTACAACGGTTCGCCTTCCGACCCCAATTCTTCTGTTATTCAGGAAATCGACCATGGAAAAGATCTATCCAACTATATTCAGGCAACCAAGTCCAGTTTCGGACGAGGCGGTATGTTGACAAAAACAAACATTGCCCGCAAGGTGGCCGACGAAGGAATCACAGTAATCATCGCCAACGGAAAACGTGACAATATCCTGGTAGACTTGCTGCAACATCCCGAAAATACACTTTGTACACGTTTCATCCCTTCAAAAGAACCGGTATCCAGTGTAAAAAAATGGATTGCACACAGTGAAGGGTTCGCCAAAGGGGAAATTCATATTAATGAGTGCGCAACGGAAGTATTAAACTCCGAGAAAGCAGTCAGCATACTTCCGATTGGAATCACCCATATCGAAGGAGAGTTCGAAAAGGACGACATTGTGCGTATCATAGATTTTCAGGGAAACCAAGTGGGTGTAGGAAAAGTAAACTGTGATTCAAAGCAAGCACAGGAAGCTATCGGCAAACATGGGAAAAAGCCGGTGGTGCACTATGATTATTTATATATTGAATAATCACTTCCGAAAGTTTCATTTCGTGTACGGTTATGAACCAATTATAATTAATAATCTTACTAGTCACTTCTAATTAATCGTCTCACTATTGGTATGTATTTTATTGCTTAATGAGTTTTCGTTTGACTTAAGTTAAACGAACGCTTGACTATAGTTGAACATTCGCTTGACTTAAGTTGAACATTCGCTTGACTTAAGTCAAACGAAAGTCCATTAGGCAATCGAAAATAAAATAAGCAAGAGAAAGAATAAAGAGATGCATAATGATCGGTTATCGGCAACGATAGCATTTTTAGTTCATTACCACACTGTTATGAGCCTATTATTAATAATCGTATCAGTTACTTTTAGATAGTTGCTTCCTTATTGATATATAGTTCATAGCCTAGCGAGTTTTCGTTCGACAACTGTTGAACTAACGCTCTACAGCTGTTAAACTATCGCTCAACAGTTGTCAAACGAAAACTCATTTACTAATTCAAAAAATAATATAAGCAAGAGAGAAAATTAAGATTTGTATAATGCCGCCTTATTTTATACAACAAGGCAAGTTTATTTCATTTCTGTACTTATTTTGAATATTTCTCCTATGCCGACAAGTTTTGTCGTCCTTCTAACCTATCTTTGCTCCCAAAACAGACAAGAATATGGAAAAAATGGAAGTATTACAACGCTATCTGCTTATTATCCGAAAGTTAAAAGGGATCAAGCCCTATGTACCATCTGATGAACTGATTGAATACATTCAAACAGGTATAACAGCACGCGGCAATTCCTGTGGAGTAAATATTCGTACTATCCAACGGGATATCAAAGATATTGTAGAACTCTTCAACATCAGTATTGCCTTCCGAAAAGGAAAAGGTTATTATATTGAAGAAGAGTATCCGGATCCTTACGGCCAATATGACAACTTACTCTTTAACTTCGATCTTCTATGTGCTATGAATGCGGATAGCGGAGTACAAGAATATATACTTGCAGAACATCATCGTCCTGTCGGTAGCCAGATTCTGCCAGAACTAATCAGTGCTATTAAAGGCTCCCATCCGGTTGAGTTCGATTACACTTTTGTACGTTATAATGATAATGTCAAACAAAAGATAGTCTTCCCACACTTTCTAAAAGAATCCAATCAGC
The DNA here is from genome assembly GCF_014750685.1 of Bacteroides sp. GM023. Taxonomy (GTDB): domain Bacteria; phylum Bacteroidota; class Bacteroidia; order Bacteroidales; family Bacteroidaceae; genus Bacteroides. Next base: position 530,253 of record NZ_JAAXGE010000007.1, on the reverse strand, counting down.
GTTGGTATTTATTAGCCATAGAAGATGGGAAATTGAAAACATTCGGAGTGGACCGCATAAGCCAACTAAAGATTCTTAAAGAAGATACTTTTGAACGAAACAACACCATTGATATTGAAAGCCTATTCAAAGATTGTTATGGCATCTGGGATCAGACAGATATTCCAATTGAGGACATTGAACTTTCATATGATTCACTCGATGGCAAATTTATAAAATCAGTACCAATACATCATTCGCAAAAAATTATCTGCGACACGGAAGATGAATTCCGTATCACTCTGCGTTTAAGAATTACCAATGATTTCGTCATGGAACTACTTTCACGTAGCCGTTCATTAACAGTGATACGTCCATTATCACTCCGCGAACGAGTGCGAAAAGTATATGAAGAAGCACTGAAAAGAAATTCATAAATAAAATTTCAATACCCCAAGAGTGTTGTATTAAGCAAAATATGTCTTATATTTGCAGCGTTGCACAATAATTGCAACATTACATATTATTAGATGAAAGTGTTTCGCTTTTATCCTAGTTCGGGAAATCTGGTAAATTTCAAAAGGAACAGGGATAACAATAACACTCGTCACTTGTATTCCTATGCATATTATCAATATGCATTACATACAGGTGTGGGGTATTGTTTATTTGTTCCTTGGGCTTACCAGAGCCTCCCGACTAAATAAATGAATGACTCCACACTTTCTTTTTATTAATGGTCATAGCAGGAGTCAGCATGGCAAAAATACTATGATTATGAAAATTGAGAATAAGTGGTATTTTACTACTAAGCAAGCACGAGAAATTAAGCAGCTATTAGATAAACGTAAGAGTACACAAGACAAAGATGAAATAAAGAAAATAGCTCAAAGACTTAGAAATCGTGGTTTCTATCTCAGTGAATTGGGACTAAATTTCTCGTCTGACGAATTCGAGAAAGAAGTACAACTTGGCAACTTTATAATAGATGACAATGCTATCTTTGTTCAATCATCTCAGCCCCCATTAATACCACTACAAGATGATAATACAATAGATAGGCAAAAGGGTTGTACGGCTATTATAGTTATTATTATCCTTATATCCATTTTTGTTAGTGTCTTTAACAACGAAGATACTAGCCAATCTCCTAAAGTCAGAAAAACGGAACGTTACAATTCCAGCTATGACGACCAAATCGATGCCTTAAAAAGAGATATAGAAAAATCTGAGGTGAAATCAATTGTCATCTATGATGACAACTGTGACTCAGTTGCTACAATCTATAAATAAGCTCAATAATTACTCATTTAAAATTAAAAACATGAACTATCCATTTATTCCCTTCGATCCAAAAATTACAGATGTTTCCATTCTGCCAACTACATCCGGCAATTATCTGATTGCATTACGTCATTCTTGTAAACTCCCAGCAACTACTATTGAGCCATACTGTTCGCCATACGAATATAATGGCATAACATATGACATTATTTATACAGGAATGGCGAGAAGATTCAAAAAGAAAGCATTATCTAAGAAGAAATAAACATCTAATCTCCACAAAGTATACATTAATTATAAACATTACCAATTATGAAAGATAAAGTATTTTGGGGAACACTTGCTATTCTTATAGTAACAATAGTTCCAATTCTTCTATTTAAGCCAGACTATTCAAACAGGTTTAAAAATAGCCTAGAGCAAGAGATTAACAATATCGGTACATGGTATAACATCATGCCCGAGAAAAGCGATTTTTTCAAGCTTTATAAAAAAGCGGATACATACTTTGTTAATTACTCTGACACACTGATAAAGCAATGTAATTTATACACGATAGGCAATCCCAAATTTCATACAAACATTGCCAATTGTACTATTGATGATTTTCCACTATTAGACATCGACTCTATCTATGTATGTGATGGCTTTAAATCTTGTCATAAAGAGAAAGAACAGTATAACAGTACCATCATATTAGTCTTAAAAGATAGCATGTTATATGCTTACTGCAATGAACATGACAAATCTATTTTCGAACAAACATCTGTATATTCAACCCAAAATAACAAGAAATAATGGCACTTATTTATTGTAAAGAATGCGGTAAGCAAATTTCAAGTAAAGCACCTGTTTGCCCTAATTGCGGTAGCCCGCAAAATGACGAGACTAATAGTGACAACAATATCCATATAGGATACTTGTTGATAAGTTTTCTCATCCCATTAATTGGCTTTGTCTTAGTTTTCGTATTCTGGACAAGCAACCGTAAAAAAGCAAACTCCTCTCTTATAGGAGCTATTCTTGGCTTAGTTATAACAGCAATTATATATAGTTGCACGGAAACAATGTTGGAAAGCATATATTATTAACCCTTTTAATTATAAAAATGATGGATTCAAGAGAAGCATTAAAAGCTAACGGTTTCACCGGATTTAAAACAATGCAAGAACTTATGGAGAATAATCTTTGTATTCCCAAAGAAATGGGAGTTTATGCTGTACTACGTGAAAACAAAGATAGTCCGACTTTTTTAGTTCACGGTACCGGAGGCTTCTTTAAAGGAGATAATCCCAACGTAAGTATTGAAACATTACAAAACGAATGGGTAGAAGACACCGACATACTCTATATTGGTAAAGCCGGAGGAACAGAAAGCAATGCAACACTATATTCCCGCCTAAGACAATATTTACAATTTGGACAAGAGAAAGCCGTAGGACATAAAGGGGGTCGGTATATCTGGCAATTGAAAGATTCAAGATCATTAATTGTCTGTTGGAAAGTTTTAGTTCATGAAGAACCACGTAATGTAGAGCGTGAAATGATTCAAGCATTTAAGTCAGACCACCAATTCAAACGCCCGTTTGCTAATCTTCAAGATTAAACAATTCTGATAAAGAATGAAAAGAAGAGCCAAAATATTCGCACTCATCATTTTCACCGGGCTCTATTCATGGGTAATATATGAAAGGAACAAGCCTAAGAAAATCATGACACCTGATTTTCCTAAGTCTCATCCGCCCAAAGGAATGATGAGTGTCGAATATGATTGTGAGAAAGGTGATTATTGCTATGTAGATACAACTAGTCGCCGAATCAAGCCTAGTCTGTCGATAGGGTTGGATTATTTAAACGAGATAGAATCTTGGGATGTAATTTATGAATATGAAATGGATTAATCCACTTAAAATAATGTATACCGAATTAGTCAAAACATTGCCTTTAAGCTATATACCTGCATTCTTTTATATGCAGGATGAAAATATGAAATGGAAAAAAGTTGATATTGATGCAGTAACCATAGAAGATGTAGCTACAAAAGTAAATGGGCACTCACAATACGCCCCCGATTTTTTCATTCGCGGTTCTTACGCTAACGTATATGGACATATAAAATTCTACATAAAAGCAGAAGGGCGTTGGGTTTTGTACATAACAGGAGTTCCCAAGCACACACATGAACCATATAAAAAAAGAGAAACAGAAACTACTCTATACTGTGAAGATCAGAAAATAGGTTATTTAATCCAAGTGATTCTTCCAATCAAAGTAAAGGAGACATACGGATATCCACAAATCAACTAATATTATAAATAAAGAAGAACATTTATTTCACCTTTCAATAAGTTTTATTCACATCATTCACTATATTTGCATAGTTTATCTTTCCATTTAATGCAAAAAAGGAGCAAATGACTACAGATTTAAACGAAACCTTTGCTGCTGTGCAGGCAGCAAGTCGGGAATTAGCCTTACTGAATGATGATACCATCAATCAGATTTTAAATGCAGTAGCTGATGCAGCGGTTGCAAAAACGTCTTTCATTCTTGCAGAGAATGAAAAAGATCTCGCACGAATGGATAAAAATGATCCGAAATACGACCGGTTGAAATTGACGGAAGAACGCTTGAAAGGTATTGCGGCGGACACACGCAATGTAGCTACACTTCCCTCTCCTCTGGGTAGGGTGCTGAAAGAGACTGTCCGCCCAAACGGGATGAAGTTGACAAAGATCAGTGTACCTTTCGGAGTAATAGGGATTATTTACGAAGCTCGTCCGAATGTCAGTTTCGACGTATTTTCTCTTTGTCTGAAAAGCGGGAATGCTTGCATACTGAAAGGGGGAAGTGATGCAGATTGTTCCAATCGGGCTATAATCAGTGTGATTCATGAAGTATTGAAAAAATTCAATGTCAATCCACATATTGTAGAACTGCTTCCGGCAGATAGGGAAGCTACGGCGGCGTTGCTGAACGCAGTAGGCTATGTCGATCTGATTATCCCGAGAGGAAGTAGTGGCCTTATCAATTTTGTACGCGAAAATGCCAGGATCCCTGTTATTGAAACTGGGGCAGGTATTTGCCATACCTACTTTGACGAATTTGGAGATGCAAGCAAAGGAGCAGACATTATCCACAATGCCAAGACACGCAGGGTGAGTGTATGCAATGCATTGGATTGCACCATTGTACATGAGAAAAGGCTGGCTGAGCTTCCTGTGCTTTGCGAGAAATTGAAAGACAGCCATGTGATTATTTATGCTGATCCACAGGCTTATCAAGCATTGGAAGGGCACTATCCTGCCGAACTTTTGCAGCATGCGAATGCGGAGAGTTTCGGAACTGAATTCCTAGATTACAAAATGGCTGTCAAGACCGTGAAGAGTTTTGAAGATGCTTTGGGACATATTCAGGAGAACAGTTCCAAGCATAGCGAATGTATCGTTACGGAAAACAAGGAGCGTGCGGCTTTGTTTATTAAGATAGTAGATGCTGCTTGTGTATACGCGAATGTATCTACCGCTTTCACTGACGGAGCACAATTCGGTTTAGGAGCCGAAATAGGCATTAGCACGCAAAAGCTACATGCACGAGGACCGATGGGACTGGAAGAAATCACTTCTTACAAGTGGATCATCGAAGGATATGGACAGACAAGATGGTAGGATGAATTCATAAGACAATAACGAATTAATGATAGATAAAATGAAGAAATTTACTTGTGTACAGGACATTGGCGATTTAAAATCAGCCATTGAAGAATCGTTCGTAATTAAGAAAGACCGTTTCAAATATGTAGAACTGGGAAGAAATAAGACATTGATGATGATCTTCTTCAACTCCAGCCTGCGTACCCGCCTAAGCACACAGAAAGCTGCGCTTAATCTAGGGATGAACGTTATGGTGCTGGATATCAATCAAGGCGCCTGGAAACTGGAAACCGAACGTGGTGTTATCATGGACGGGGACAAACCAGAACACCTGCTGGAAGCCATCCCTGTGATGGGATGCTATTGCGATATCATCGGAGTACGTTCGTTTGCACGCTTCGAGAACCGTGATTTCGACTATCAGGAAACTATTATAAATCAATTTATTCAATATTCCGGCCGCCCGGTATTCTCGATGGAAGCAGCAACCCGCCATCCGTTGCAGAGCTTTGCTGATTTGATTACTATTGAAGAGTACAAGAAAACGGCACGTCCGAAAGTGGTTATGACTTGGGCTCCGCATCCCCGTCCACTGCCACAGGCTGTTCCCAACTCTTTCGCTGAGTGGATGAACGCTACCGATTATGACTTTGTCATTACTCATCCTGAAGGATACGATCTGGCTCCCGAATTTGTAGGAAATGCCAAAGTTGAGTATGACCAGATGAAAGCTTTTGAAGGAGCTGACTTTATATATGCCAAGAACTGGGCTGCCTATGCAGGCGACAATTACGGACAGATATTGAGCAAAGACCGTGAGTGGACAGTAAGCGACCGTCAAATGGCTGTTACCAACAATGCTTATTTCATGCATTGCCTTCCGGTTCGCAGAAATATGATCGTAACAGATGATGTTATTGAAAGTCCGCAATCGATCGTTATCCCGGAAGCCGCCAACCGTGAAATATCAGCAACAGTGGTTTTGAAAAGATTATTGGAAGGACTGGAATAACAGGATGGCAAACTGGAACAAGCTGTAAAAAATAAACGGTGAACATAGAATGCAAGACGCGTCCATTGTTCACCGTTCATCATTTATGATTGTCTGTTACTTCTCTACCTCTTTTCCGGCTTCCTGCCAGGAATTGAATCCCTTATCAAGGTCAAAGACTTTATAGCCTTTTGCGCCCAGAATAGCAGCAGCCTTTTTGCTTCGTTTGCCGCTACGACAATATACAGCCACCGGTCTGTCTTTTTGCAATAACGAGTCTGCCATTGCAGCAAAAGAATCATCCATTACATTGATATTAATCGTTTTGACGATATGCCCTTCCGAATATTCTGCCAATGTACGGACATCCAGGCGTTGTATATCCTCATTCTGAATAAGAGTATCAAAATCCTCTACATTCATTGACTGAAAGTCCCCTTTCTGCTGACAGGAGAAGAGGGAAGAAAGAAATAAAAATATTCCCACGACTAGCTGATTCATTTTAAACATATATACACAATTCTTCAATTCTGCCCCGGTACATAGTCGAATCCGGGGTCACAATACTTATCAGATTCTACGGGAACTCCATTTGGGTCGTACGTATAATACTTAAATTTAATCTTTATCGTTCGTCCGGGAGCCTCTTCATTTACATATTTCGCCAAAGGAACAGAGATGTAAGCGCGTCGATTGTAATACTCCGCATCGCTGTTCGCATCGTGATATAATAACATATTCACAATGCCTTTTGTTTCCAAATCGGATACATCTTCCACTATACCGAAGGTATGTCCTTTACCCGTGCTGACTTTAAGATTCAGAATCATATTCAGATAATCCCGTCCAAGCCAAATGCTAACCATCTCTACAGGATCAGTCTTTACGCCGTCTTTATAAACCGGATCATCTTCCGGTTTGGGCTCCGGCGTTATAAGCGACTGCAAAGAATAAATACGGACACCGCCCGTCAATACTTCATAATTACTCATTACACGTCTGGAAGTATTCGAAGAAATAGTAGACCCTGTACGGTCTTCCAATACAGGCAACGGCTCCCCTTTATCAGGTATAAGCGTCTGTATGCTACCATCTTCGCCGGCTACTACTGTAACAAATTCCAGTTGCACCGAAGGATAATAATAGTCGTCATCTCCACAAGCAGTCATCAGGAATAGCAATCCCAGCAACCAGACACTATGTAACTTTCTTTTTCTCATTGGCAAGCAGCTAAATGATTTACTAACGGATTGGAATACATCAATAACAACTTCTCACGCAAAAATTCCTCATCCTTATTCGGAATCTTTATCTTGCCTAATTGTTGCTCAATATAGTTTATAAACTGTTGTTTCTCTTCTTCGGTATAGTTAGACGCAAACTTCGTCGTACCGTTCAGCAAATCGTAAGCCACATAATTGCCCGGATAAATGCGATAGTTACGATGGATTCTACGGTCGAGACAAGAAGAAATACGGGCAAACAGTTCCGGTTTCGGCAATGAACGGTCCAAACGTTGCAACTCATCATTCAGACAGGGGGCAACCTGGAAATGAACTCTACCCTTATATCCGAACAGACCGGTCTGCATATTAATCAAATCGTCCTGCGTGGTCTTTTTATATCCTTCTACATCTCTTTTCAATTGAAATTCCTGCGCTTTCAGAAAATCACAAGGGTCATATTCATATGAAATGGCAAGCGGAGCAATATTCATTTCCATCAGACGTTCTACCAAATCACCTTCACCACCCATTGCCAGCATCTTCAGGACACTATCCTGTGTACGGTCATTGGAGTCTTTCGCACGCCCTTCACGCTGCGCAACCCAGATAGACTGGTTTTTCTGCGAAATGGTGTAATGCATATAACGTGACATTCGTGCCGAGGATTCAAGCATCTGCCGCATGGTCAATGCCCGCTGCACAATAAAGGATTTGTTGACACGAACCAATTTCTTGATCCAGGGGTAAATCAGCAGATTATCTCCAATCGCTATTTCGACGGTATCCATTCCCTGGTCGATCAGCAAAATGGAAAGGAATCCCGAATCAAGGATAATATCCCTATGATTTGATATATAAGTATAGGCTTTGCTTTTATCCGGTATAGCGGTATGGTCCAAAGTTAATCCGGCTGTATGGTCGGCCGCAATCTTCCATAAAATGCCATAGCAGAATGCTTCCTGGAAATCCAGTTTAGTCTTACAAGCACGCATTTTCTGCGCCAGAAGTTCGAATGGGACGTTCGGTATAGCTTCTGTGGCGGCTTTCTGAAAAGCCGGATCAGCAATCAGTTCCTCAAAGATTTGAGGAAGCTCCTCATCATTATAAGGGCGAATATCATTAAACTCTGTCAGATTCATAACGCGATTAAAATTTGTTTTCAATAATATCGGTCATCACATCCTTTATATCCAGTCCGGCAGCACGCACTTGCTGGGGAATAAAGCTGGTAGCAGTCATTCCCGGAGTTGTATTCACTTCGAGAAGGTTAAGCTTTTCACCGGCAGTCACTATATAATCCACACGGATAATGCCGGAGCAACCTAATATATCATAGATAGCCGAAGTCAGCATCTGCACACGTCCGGTCATTTCGTCCGAGATACGTGCAGGAGTGATTTCATCTACCTGACCATTGTATTTTGCATCGTAATCAAAAAACTCATTGTGCGTCACCACTTCCGTAGGTGGGAATACCACCGATTTCTCTTTGGTCTTATAGCAACCGCAAGTCAGCTCCGTTCCCTCCATAAATGCTTCGACGAGCACTTCTTCCGCTTCTCCGAAAGCCTTAACAATGGCAGGTTGGATTTGTTCTTTCGTTTTTACTTTCGTAACGCCGAAGCTCGAACCACCCAGACTGGGCTTAATGAAGCAGGGCAAACCTATTTTTTCAATCACGTCTTCATCGGAAACCGATTGCCCCTGACGCAACAGCAATGATTCGGCAATGCGCACCCCAAAAGCTTTCAGATACTGATTGCAGGCAAATTTATCATAAGTAATGGCGGCAGCCAGTACCCCACAGCAGGAATACGGAATACGCATCATGTCAAAATAGCCTTGCAGACGACCATCCTCACCCGGTGTACCATGAATGGTGATATAGGCAAAATCGAACACCACCTTTTCCGTTCCGTCCGTAAAACTAAAATCATTTCTGTCCACCGGGATTTTCTTTCCGTCCGGCAATTGTACTTCCCAGCGACGGCCTTCCATCTCCACAATGTACAAATTATACTTTTCCTTATCTATAAAGGAATAAATGCCCTGTGCGCTACGCAGGGAAACTACGATTTCAGAGGTATCTCCCCCTGCTACGATAGCAATGTTGCGTTTCATTCTAATTCTCTATTACTGATATAGCCTCTCCACTTCTCGATAAGCCGGGTCATGTCATCCGGAAGTTCGGAAGTAAAGTGCATCTCTTCACCTGTGACGGGATGCACAAATCCCAACGTCATAGCATGCAAAGCCTGCCGGGGACAAGTGTCAAAGCAATTATTTACAAACTGTTTATATTTACTGAAATGAGTTCCTTTCAGTATCTCATGGCCGCCATAGCGTTCATCATTGAACAGCACATGGCCGATATGTTTCATATGAACACGAATCTGATGTGTACGCCCTGTTTCCAAAATACATTCCACGAGAGTGACGTATCCCAACCGTTCCAATACGCGATAATGGGTTACGGCGTGCTTACCTACCGCCGGGTCGGACATCACCGCCATCTGCATCCTGTCTCTCGGGTTGCGGGCGATATTGCCAATGATGGTTCCTTCATTCTGATCTACAATTCCCCATACCAAGGCACGATACTTACGTTTGGTCGTTTTATTAAAGAATTGCATCCCCAGGTTTGTTTTCGCATCCGGCGTTTTGGCAATCACCAATAATCCCGAAGTGTCTTTGTCAATCCGGTGAACAAGTCCGACATGCGGGTCGTTCGCGTCATAATCGGGATCATCCTTCATGTACCAGGCAAGAGCATTGACCAGGGTACCAGTATAATTTCCGTGTCCTGGATGCACCACCAGTCCTGCCGGCTTATTCACGACCATCAGATACGGGTCTTCATAAACGATAGTAAGGGGAATATTTTCAGGGATAATTTCATTTTCGTAGCGCGGACGATCCATCATCACCGTGATGACGTCCAACGGCTTCACTTTATAGCTGCTTTTCACCGGTTTGCCGTTAGCCATAACAAATCCGTCTTCGGCAGCTTTCTGGATACGGTTGCGCGAAGCATTGACAATACGTTCGAACAGATATTTGTCGACTCTGACCATCGCCTGCCCTTTATCTACAACCACGCGAAAGTGTTCGTAAAGCTGGGATTCGTCACCGACAGGTTCTATATCATCCAAATCATTTTCCAGTTCGTCCGGAAGTTCTTCCTCTATCATGTGAGTCTTGTTTCTGTTATTTATCAATTAAAACCAGCTATCGTCTTGAGTAGGTGATGTTTCCGATGCCACAGGCTTTTCCGTATCCGTATCGGCATCTATGGAGTCTTCTTCGGCCATATCGCCTGCTCCGTTTCCTACCATTAGCGTCAGGGAAGCACCCACAGGAACTTTTTCTCCTGTCGTCAACTGACGTCCCTGGTACTTCACACCATATACCCAGTCTTTCTCACCATGTACCAACTGGATTTCAGTCAGCTTGAAACCGGCACTCTGCAACTTGGCTTCCGCCTGCCGGAGGGAACTATTATCAGCGACATCAGGAATGACGCGCAAAGGAATATCCAATGTATTAACCGTCAGGTATACGGTACGACCTTCTTTTACTTTATCTCCAGCGCCCGGTTTCAGGTCAAGAATAATACCTGCTGCCTTATCCTTTACATATTTAGTATCGGAAATCACACATACCAGCCCATGATTACGGAACATTTTGGTAGCTTCTTCCACCGTCATCCCTTTCACATCGGGCACCATGACAGTTTCACCATGATGTGTATGTATGTCGAGCCATTTCAACACACCGAATACCATCACTACCACCACCACAATCATGGCGATAATATTCAACCAGAAAAATTTATTTGTTTTAAAAGAAAAGAATTCTTTAATAGTCATATGCATTGCTGTTAATATGCGCCAAAGATACTACAAAATAGTTGAAATCATGAAAAGTAGGCGATGAAAAATGTCCCCATTTACGATGCAAGGACACTAATCATCGCCAGAATTGCTGCAACTATAATCCCCACTCCTATAGATTTCAACAACCTTATTATGATTATACGGGTTTTCAAGTCCCGGATATATTCTTTCACCGTGTATGTTTGCTTATGGTTTTCTACATTCGGCTACAAAGAAAAGAAAAAATAATATACAAAAGTCCATAGTAGGGCTTTTTAACATTCTCTTTTTCAGAAATCAGGGAAACAAAAAAGGCAGAGATTAAATTCTCCGCCTTTTTTGTTTCCCTGATGACAGGTGATTATCACTTCTGTCCGTTGTACTCATCAGAAACAGTTAGTTTCTTTCTGCCTTTTGCACGGCGAGCTGCTAACACTCTACGACCGTTAGCCGATGCCATTCTCTCACGGAAACCGTGTTTGTTCTTTCTCTTTCTGTTAGAGGGTTGAAATGTTCTTTTCATTACTGTATCTTGTTTTTATGTTATTATTCTACGTAATCGGGCTGCAAAAATAGGCACTTTTTTTAAATTAACCAAGAGATAACTCATTTTTGCTCAAAAGTTTTTGTGTTTTTTACCGATTTAGATTACTTTTGCACTCGATTTCCAACGAAAACAATTAAATAACAATAATATAAAAAGAAAAACAGTAGTATGATTAATGCTCAAGACATCAAAAACGGAACTTGTATCCGTATGGACGGAAAGCTCTATTTCTGTGTAGAATTCCTGCATGTAAAACCAGGTAAAGGTAACACTTTCATGCGTACTAAACTGAAAGATGTAGTTAGCGGATACGTTCTCGAACGTCGTTTCAACATCGGTGAAAAACTGGAAGATGTACGTGTTGAACGTCGTCCTTACCAATTCTTATATAAAGAAGGAGAAGATTTTATCTTCATGAACCAGGAAACTTTCGACCAGCACCCTATCGCTCATGACCTGATCAACGGTGTTGACTTCCTGTTGGAAGGTGCAGTACTTGAGGTTGTTTCTGACGCTTCTACCGAAACTGTACTTTACGCAGACATGCCGATCAAGGTTCAGATGAAAGTTACTTATACAGAACCGGGTATGAAAGGTGATACAGCTACCAACACATTGAAACCCGCTACTGTGGAATCAGGTGCAACCGTTCGTGTTCCTTTGTTCATCAGTGAAGGTGAAACAATCGAAATCGACACTCGTGACGGTTCTTACGTAGGACGTGTGAAAAATTGAGAATTGAGAATTGAGAATTGAGAATTACTTTGCAGAATAATAATTGCGCAGCCTAATTCTCAATTCTCAATTTTCAATTCTCAATTTCTTATTTATATCCTCCCGCTTTAGCAATTCTCTTCGGGATTTCAGTATTATCAATCTTTTCACCGAACAGATGAGAGCCTGCTCCGATAGCGAATACTGGAACAAAACCTGCAGAGTGTCCGCCGCTTACCCAGCCGACCATAGCGATTTCATTCATTACGCGTTTTGCGCATGCGGCCATCGGTTCGCTCTTTGAGTACATGCTTTCAGCAAACACCACTTTGTTCTTCACAAATGATTTCTCAAATTCGTCATGCAATGTTCTTTCCTGTTCCCAAGAGATAGGCAGTTCTTTCCAGAAACCCATTTCTTTACCAAGAAATTCTTTCATATCTTCCCAGGTCACTTTGTTGCCTTTCGCTTTTCTCAATTCGCTGATACGTTGAGAAAGTCCGTCAGCTGAATGGTTCTGATATTGCAGTGCTTTCAGGTTCAATTCATATTTACCTGTACCGAGAACGATTCCACCGGTTTCGTGGTCAGCGGTAACGACGATTAGTGTTTCTTTCGGATGTTTCTTGTAGAAATCATAAGCTACTTTAATAGCGTCGTCCATGTCTTTCACTTCATTGAATACAGTAGCGACGTCGTTTGAATGGCAAGCCCAGTCGATCTTTCCACCTTCTACCATCAGGAAGAAGCCTTTGTTCTTACCTTTAGTCAGGAAGTCGATAGCGCTTTCTGTAATCTGTGCTAATGTCAGATCACCTTCTTTACGGTCAATTGCGTAGGGCAAGCAAGACGGGTTAGCACCTTCCTCCTGAATAAGAATCATTTTGTCGGCTTTTCCGGATTTAGCTTTATAGTCGTTGTAACCCCGTGCAACTGTATATCCGGCTTCTTCAAAGATAGGGAAAATGCTCGGAGCATCTTTCTTGTCAAAAGAGGTAGTCGGTTTCAGGAAACCACCGCCTGCATAAAAGTCAAAATTAGCTTTCGGCAGGTCAAGAGCTATTTCATAATACATATTACGATCCGGTTGGTGTGCATAAAATGCGGCAGGAGTAGCATGATCTACACTGACAGAAGTAGTGACACCTACTTTTTTGCCGGCTTTCTTTGCTTGTTCGGCTACCGTCTGAATCGCGTTCTTATCTTCTCCTACAGAAATAGCGTGATTATAGGTTTTCTTTCCCGTAGCCAGTGCGGTACCTGCGGCAGCAGAGTCGGTTACAGAATTAGTTGCAGAGAAAGTAGTGGCCATGGTAGCGACCGGAAATTGAGTGAATAACAAAGGCTCGACGCCGATGCGTCCGTTTTGAAGTTCTGCCTGATACATCTCCGTACCATTTACCTGGTTCACTCCCATTCCATCCCCGATGAAATAGAATATGTACTTTGCCTGACCGTTTGCTGCAACGGAAATGAGGACAAAGAACAACGAATAGATTAACTTTTTCATTCTTTAGTAAATTTATTATTAGATTAGTTGTCTACAAAGGTAGAAAAAAATGGAGATACGCAGTGGATATTCGCATACTAATAGTGGATATTACCTTCATTTATAGGCATTATTCACCTTATATATTACAAAGCTGTAATACAAGAACTATCTTCCAAATCAGACTATAGATTCATCACATCCTGTTCGAACCGGTCTTTATCGCCGGCTGCCTTATTGCGCATGCGGCTACGATAATTATATATAGTTGCCAAAGAGTAGCCCAGGAAATGGGCAATCTTATTACTGTCCACTACCCCCAAACGGATAAGTGCAAAGATGCGGAGTTCCGTGGTCAGAAGTTCGTCGGATTTCGGATATATGCGTCCTTCTTCTACCAGCAAATCATTAAAAGCAGTAATGAAATTCGGGAAAAGTTTCAGGAAAGACTTGTCGAACTCATTATAAAACTCATTCCGTTCATCACGGATGAATTGTTCGGACTTTATGGCTTTGAACGGGTCTTCGATGCGGGATGCCATAGCCAATTTAGCTAATGAACGGCGATAAGTTTCCAGTTTATCCAAATAGTTGACGCATCTATCGAGATAACGGGCGATATATACTTCTTTAATTTTCCCCGTTTGTTCCAGCTCTTTGTTCACGACTTGCATTTGTTTGTTCGCCAGGCTCAAATCACGCCGCATGGCAGACAGTTTCTTCATCCAGCGATACAAATAGAAAACGGCAATAAGAAGAAAGAAAGACAGCATACTGACACTGATAAGCATTGCCTGGGAAACCGCACGTTCTTTTTCTTCCTTCAGTTTATAAGCTTTGTCTATAATAGGAAAGAATTCCGTCACCTCGATAAAGCGCAAACGGGCATTACAGGCTACTGCATCTTCCATCGAACAACTCAGATATTTGTAAGCGCGGTCTACATCGCCCAATTCATACATCAGATGCGCCAGCTTCTGCAACGAAGCATATTCCCTGACAGAAGATTCCAAATCGGCAATAGCTGTCAATATGAGATAATAGACTTCTTTCTCCATCTCTTTCTTCATGCCGTACGCTTCGGACATCGTATAGTATATATATACTTTCTGACGTTCGTCGACCGCATCTTTCAGCGCGTCACTAAGCATCACCAAGGCCGTATCAGCCTTACCTGTGACTATGCATTGTTCTGCCAAAACAATCGTGCGATTTATTTCGGGCGGCATAATACTTATGATGGAGTCGCGGTATAAATCAGTCTTCTTCAGATATTTCTTCTTTTCTTCCCGATTGGTGGTATAGTCTGCAAGCCAGCCATAGCAGGCACGATACGTCTGATAATAGGATAATAATGTTTGTTCGCCCAGCTTCGCCGGATTTATTTTCTCCAGTTCTTCCATAGCTTCAATATACATTCCCATCACTCCCAATGCCGTGGCGCGGTCAATGGTAATCTCGTTTGCTAATTCCGGACGTTCCAGTTGAGGAAGAATCTGCTGTCTCCTATTTATATAATGAAGCGCAGAATCTGCTTGATAATGAAGATAGGCATCGAATAACGAACCATATAACCTATATTTATCAGCAGGAGTAACCGAATGGGCAAGTTGCACTTTCAAAGCATCAATATCCTTTTCTTTCTGGATCTGAAAGGTTTCTTTCTTATTGATAATATCATCCAGTCTTTTAAGAACTGCCGCATTACCACCAGTCTGTTTTGCAAACGATGAAGTCGTACAAACTAAAAGAAAAGATAAGATATAGGTTACATTTCTCATAGGTTACTTTTTAAAGATGTCACAAATATAATGAATATAGTCATGATAATGAAATTTTTGGTCAAAAGTATTTTAATTCTCACTTGTATTTTACGGTTGTCCACAAAGCAATAGCACACTCATTATCAATGCAATAACATCATAAAGTATTTATATTTATATTCTAGTCTCAAAATACAGTATCCTATCCCCCTACATTTGCAACATCGGTTCTCCGAGCAAACATTTAAAATCTATGTTACCATGAAAAAGAATTTTCTATTTGTACTCTTACTTGTACTACTATTCGGTTGCAGCCCTGTATATGCCGCAACTATTATAAAAAAAGTAGCCCCTACTTTTTGGTGGGCAGGAATGAAAAACCCGGAACTGCAAGTCTTGCTATACGGTGAAGATATAGCGTCTGCAGAAGTTAGCATCTCTTCCCAGGACATCACTCTGCAAGAGGTAGTTAAACAAGAAAATCCGAACTATCTGATTATCTATCTGAATACATCGGAAGCAACCCCGCAGAAATTCAATATTATCCTGAAACAAGGTAAAAAACAAACTGCCATTCCTTACGAACTCAAACAAAGGAAGCCGGATGCTTCCGAAGTGGAAGGCTTCAACTCCAGCGATGTACTTTATCTTATTATGCCGGATCGTTTCGCAAACGGTGATCCTTCCAATGACATAATTCCCGGAATGTTGGAAGCGAGAGTAGACCGCAACGATGCCTTTGCCCGCCATGGCGGTGATTTCAAAGGAATAGAAAAGCATATGGATTACATTGCTGATTTAGGAGTGACGAGTATATGGCTGAATCCGATTCAGGAGAATGATATGAAGGAAGGTTCTTATCACGGCTATGCCATCACTGATTATTATCAGGTAGACCGCCGTTTCGGAAGTAACGAAGAATTCCGGAATCTTGTAGACCAGGCACATGCCAAAGGAATGAAAGTGGTAATGGACATGATCTTCAACCACTGTGGAGATGAAAACTATCTGTATAAGGATATGCCTTCCAAAGATTGGTTCAATTTCAAAGGAAACTATGTACAGACAAGCTTCAAGACTGCTACCCAACTAGATCCGTACGCATCTGATTATGAAAAGAAAATTGCTGTTGACGGTTGGTTCAGCCAGGCTATGCCGGATTTCAACCAAAGAAACCGTCATGTAGCCAATTATCTGATTCAGAACAGTATCTGGTGGATAGAGTATGCCGGTATTAACGGAATCCGCCAGGATACACACCCTTATGCAGACTTTGACATGATGGCTCATTGGTGCAAGGCTGTGAACGAAGAATATCCGAGATTCAATATTGTGGGTGAAACCTGGTTAGGTAGCAATGTACTTATCTCCTACTGGCAGAAAGACAGCAAGCTGACCTATCCTAAAAACACCTACCTGCCCACTGTCATGGACTTCCCATTGATGGAACATATGAACAAAGCCTTTGACGAAGAAACAACCGACTGGAACGGCGGACTGTGCCGGCTTTATGAATACTTGTCACAAGATATCGTCTTTGCCGACCCGATGAATCTGCTGATCTTCCTTGATAATCACGACACTTCCCGTTTCTATCGTTCGGAAGCTGATACACAAAACCTGAACCGATACAAACAAGCATTAGTATTCCTTTTGACAACACGCGGCATTCCGCAGATATATTACGGAACTGAAATCTTAATGGCTGCCGATAAAGCAAACGGTGACGGATTACTTCGCTGTGACTTTCCGGGTGGCTGGCAGAATGATGCGCATAATTACTTTGAGGCAGCAAACCGCACTCCGCAACAGAATGAAGCATTCTCTTATCTTCAAAAGTTGCTTCAATGGAGAAAAGGAAATGAGGTCATAGCCAAGGGAAAACTGAAACACTTCGCACCGAATAAAGGCGTATATGCATACGAACGAAAACTGGGCGATAAATCAGTCGTTGTTTTTCTCAACGGGACAGACCGGGAACAGACTATCGACTTGAATTCTTATCAGGAAATACTGCCCGATTCTTCCGCAACCAATGTATTAGAGGACAAAAAGATGGAGTTAGGAAATGATTTAACACTTCCAAGCCGTGGAATATACCTTTTATCCTTCTAAAAAAGTTCACTGAGACTTATATTTATGCCGAGCGTACATTCACTTATTCAACTGTAAATCAAAATAATAAAGTTTATACTGGCTTGTATTTTTATTCTAATTGACAGACTGGGTTCAGACGGATGCTACATTTGCAATATCCGAAACAAAAGGAATTAAAATATCGGTTAGCTTACAATTTAATACCATAAAATAAAATGAAAAAGAATCTTTTGCTCATCGCAATTCTCTGTATCTCGTTTATAGCGAATGCACAACAGAAACTGACTTCACCGGATGGAAATCTGGTAATGACCTTCCAGGTTAACAAGGAAGGTGCTCCTACGTACGACTTGATTTATAAAGGAAAAACGGTTATCAAACCTAGCACCTTAGGACTGGAATTAAAGAAAGAAGACAATACCCGCACAGACTTCGACTGGGTAGACCGCAGGGATCTTACCAAGCTTGATTCAAAGACGAATCTTTATAACGGCTTTGAGGTGAAAGACGCAAAGACTTCCACATTCAACGAAACCTGGCAACCGGTATGGGGAGAAGAAAAAGAAATCCGCAATCATTATAATGAGCTGGCAGTAAACCTGTATCAGCCAATGAATGACCGTTCCATCCTCATTCGTTTCCGTTTGTTCAATGACGGTTTAGGCTTCCGCTACGAATTTCCACAGCAGAAATCTCTGAATTATTTCATCATCAAAGAAGAGCATTCCCAATTTGCAATGGCAGGCGACCATATCGCTTACTGGATACCGGGTGACTATGATACTCAGGAATATGATTATACCATCTCCCGCCTGTCGGAAATCAGAGGTTTGATGAAACAGGCTATCACCCCGAACTCTTCGCAGACTCCTTTTTCACAGACAGGTGTACAGACTGCACTGATGATGAAAACAGATGATGGTTTATATATCAACCTTCACGAAGCAGCTCTTATTGACTACTCTTGTATGCATCTGAACCTGGACGACAAGAATATGGTATTTGAATCTTGGTTGACTCCTGACGCAAAAGGAGACAAAGGATATATCCAGACTCCTAGCCATACTCCGTGGCGTACCGTGATTGTCAGCGATGATGCCCGCAATATCCTTGCATCCCGCATCACCCTGAACCTGAACGAACCTTGCAAAATCGCGGATGCCGCTTCATGGGTGAAACCAGTGAAATACATCGGCGTATGGTGGGACATGATTACCGGAAAAGGTTCATGGGCTTATACCGACGAATTGACCAGCGTAAAATTGGGTGAAACCGATTACTCTAAAACAAAACCGAACGGCAAACATTCTGCCAACACTGCCAATGTAAAACGTTATATTGACTTCGCAGCAGCCAACGGATTTGATGCCGTATTGGTAGAAGGTTGGAACGAAGGCTGGGAAGACTGGTTCGGCAACAGCAAAGATTATGTATTCGACTTCGTCACTCCGTATCCGGATTTCGATGTGAAGGAGATTCAACGTTACGCAGCAAGCAAAGGCATCAAGATGATGATGCACCACGAAACTTCCGCATCTGTCCGCAACTACGAACGTCATATGGACAAAGCTTACCAGTTTATGGTAGACAATGGCTACAATTCAGTAAAGAGTGGTTATGTAGGCAATATCATTCCCCGCGGCGAACATCACTACGGACAATGGATGAACAACCATTATCTGTATGCAGTGACCAAAGCAGCCGACTACAAAATTATGGTGAATGCGCACGAAGCAACCCGTCCGACTGGTATCTGCCGCACATATCCTAACTTGATTGGTAACGAATCCGCACGTGGAACTGAATATGAGTCATTCGGCGGAAATAAAGTATATCACACTACCATCCTTCCTTTCACTCGCCTGGTTGGTGGCCCGATGGATTATACTCCGGGAATCTTCGAAACTCACTGTAACAAGATGAATCCTGCGAACAATTCACAGGTACGCTCTACCATCGCCCGTCAGTTGGCATTGTACGTAACCATGTACAGTCCTCTGCAAATGGCTGCCGATATTCCGGAGAATTACGAACGCTTTATGGATGCTTTCCAGTTTATCAAAGACGTAGCGCTCGACTGGGATGAAACCAAGTATCTGGAAGCAGAACCGGGAGAATATATCACCATCGCCCGCAAGGCAAAAGGCACTGACGACTGGTATGTAGGCTGCACAGCAGGTGAAAACGGTCACACTTCCAAATTGGTATTCGACTTCCTGACTCCGGGCAAGCAATATGTTGCCACTGTTTACGCAGATGCAAAAGATGCTGACTGGGAGAAAAATCCGCAGGCTTATACTATCAAAAAAGGTATACTGACAAACAAGAGCAAACTGAATCTACAGGCTGTCAATGGTGGCGGTTATGCCATCAGTATCAAAGAAGTAAAGAATAAGGCAGAAGTAAAGGGACTAAAGAAATTTTAGGTAATAGGCAATAAGATTGGGAGAATATAGTTTTCAATAGGTATTTTTTAGAGAGAAATATTTGATTTTGATAAAATAACTTTAAATTAGAGACATGAAAAAGAGCTTAAGACTAAAAGCCCTGCTTGTATTGTTGGTAGGACTCTTCCTTTCCATCGGAGCATTTGCACAGCAAATAGCTGTCAAGGGGCATGTGAAAGACACAACGGGTGAGCCTGTCATCGGTGCAAACGTACTGGTGAAAGGTACAACCAACGGAACTATAACAGATTTTGATGGTAACTTTATGCTGAATGTGCCGAAAGATGCTATTCTTTCCGTTTCATTCGTTGGTTATAAATCTGCAGAAGTGAAAGCAGCTTCTTCTGTAATAGTTACGCTAGAAGATGATTCTCAGGTACTGGACGCAGTAGTCGTTATCGGCTACGGTTCGGTGAAGAAGAATGATATGACAGGTTCGGTTACTGCAATCAAACCTGATAAACTGAACAAAGGTCTGATTACTAACGCACAGGACATGATGACCGGTAAGATTGCCGGTGTGAGTGTTGTCAGCAAAGGCGGTGCTCCGGGTGCAGGCGCAACGATTCGTATCCGTGGCGGTTCTTCGCTGACTGCGGAAAACGACCCGCTGATTGTAATTGATGGTTTGGCGATGGATAATAAAGGGGTGAAAGGTTTGTCCAACCCGTTGTCTATGGTTAATCCGAATGATATTGAAAGTTTCACCGTATTGAAAGATGCTTCAGCTACCGCTATTTATGGTTCTCGTGCTTCCAATGGTGTCATCATCATTACGACGAAAAAAGGACAGGCAGGCGCACGTCCCACCATTTCTTATGACGGAAATCTATCTGTCAGCAATGTAAAATCGACCGTTGATGTGATGGATGGCAACCAATTCCGTTCTTTCATCAAGGACATTTGGGGAGAAGATAGTGAAGCCTATAGCAAATTAGGGAACGCTAATACCGATTGGCAGAAAGAAATCTTCCGTGCAGCCGTAAGTACAGACCATAATCTCACCATTTCAGGCGGATTAAAAAATATGCCTTACCGCGTCTCTTTCGGTTATACCAATCAGAACGGTATTGTAAAGACATCCAAGTTTGAACGCTATACAGCTTCTGTCAGCCTGGCTCCTTCTTTCTTTCAGGATCATCTGAAAGTGAATGCCAACTTGAAAGGTATGATTGCCAAGAACCGTTATGCTGACGGTGGCGCAGTAGGTTCTGCTGTAAGTTTTGACCCAACACAGTCCGTTCGTTCCGACGATCCTTACCATCAATATTATTTTGACGGATATTTCCAATGGAATACGGATGCTTCTTCTTTGAACGATGATACATGGAAACGTACTTTCAACGGCAATGCTCCCGGTAACCCAGTTGCCTTATTGGAAGAAAAGAACGACCGCGCCATTTCCAAATCTTTGATCGGTAACTTGGAACTGGACTATAAGTTTCATTTTTTGCCGGACTTGCACGCACACGTGAACGGTGGTATGGATCTCTCTACAGGTAAACAATACACGGATGTCTCTCCCTATTCTTCTACCAACAACTATTATGGTAGCTATGGATGGGAAGAAAAAGACAAATACAACCTTTCCTTGAATGCTTATCTGCAATACAGTAAAGATTTCACCGACAAACATCATTTCGACGTTATGGCCGGTTATGAATGGCAGCACTTCCATGATACGTCCGACCAGGAATATTGGGGACTCTATCCGTTGTCAAACAATGTGGTAGAGAACAGAGGTCAGCGCTACAATAATACCGCAAGCGGTTCGGCTACAGAAAGCTACCTCGTATCTTTCTTCGGTCGTCTCAATTATACACTGCTGAACCGTTATCTATTTACCGCAACCGTACGTCAGGATGGTTCTTCTCGTTTCCACAAAGATAACCGCTGGGGATTGTTCCCGTCTTTTGCTTTGGGATGGAAATTGAAAGAAGAAGCTTTCCTGAAAGACGTTGATGTACTTTCCGATTTAAAACTCCGTCTCGGCTATGGTATTACCGGACAACAGAATATCAATTCAGGAGATTATCCTTATCTGGCTGTTTATGAAACAAATAAAGACGGTGCTTACTATCCTATCTTGGGAGAGGGAATCACTTACCGTCCGAATGCATACAACCCGGATCTGAAATGGGAAAAGACTACCACTTATAATGTAGGTGTAGACTTCGGCTTCCTGAACAACCGCATCAACGGTTCAGTGGATTATTACTATCGCAAAACCACTGATTTGCTGAACAGCGTATTCGTTTCTGCAGGAACGAATTTCAAGAACAAGGTATTGTCCAATGTCGGTTCACTGGAAAACTCCGGTGTGGAATTCTCCATCAATTCAAAACCAATTGTAACTACAGACTTGACATGGGATCTCGGTTTCAATATCACTTACAACAAAAACGAAATCACTAAGCTAACCTCAGGTGATAGCAAAAATTATTATGTGGCTGCCGGAGATAACATCGGTGGCGGACGTGATATGAAAGCAATGGCACATGCCGTCGGACATCCGGCTTCTTCTTTCTATGTTTACCAGCAAGTTTATGACGAAAACGGCAAAGCTATTGAGAATGAATTTGTAGACCGTGACGGTAACGGAATTATCAATGGTGACGACCGCTACTTCTATAAGAAACCGACAGCCGATGTATTAATGGGGCTTACTTCCCGTCTTTCTTACAAGTCATGGGATTTTAGTTTCTCATTGCGTGCCAGCCTGAATAATTATGTATATAATTCCGTCGAAGCAGGTGGTTCCGATTGTAACCCGACTTCTATCTATTCATTCGGTGCGCTGAACAACCGTCCGTTAATGGGAGTTGCCAACAATATCCAAAGTCTGAGTGATAATACTTTATTGTCCGACCAATTCGTACAGAATGCTTCTTTCATGAAATGTGACAACATCACTCTGGGATATACATTCAAGAAGTTGTTCGGTGCTCCGCTTAGCGGACGCGTATATGCAGCCGTACAAAACGTATTCACTATCACCAAGTACAAAGGACTTGATCCTGAAGTAGAAAATGGATTGGATAACAATATTTATCCACGTCCCCTGACTACACTTATCGGTTTGAGCCTTAATTTCTAAACCTACTAAAAATACCAATTATGAAATTCAGATATATAAAATCAATCCTATCGGCTGCCTCACTATTACTGGCAGTCAGTGTGACTTCATGTATCGGTGACCTGGATGCCACTCCTATCGACCCGAACATCGTGATGACATTCGATCAGGCAAGCGTTTTTAATAAGATATATGGAACTCTTGGACTCACAGGGCAAAAAGGTCCTGACGGAAGTGGTGACCTGGACGATATTGACGAAGGTACTTCTTCTTTCTACCGTATGACCTGGTGTGCCAACCAATTGATGACAGACGAAGCGATTGTCAATTCATGGAATGACGCCGGTGTCGCCAGTATCGCCGATTGCAGTTGGAGCTCTTCCAATGAAATTGTGACAGGACTTTACTATCGTCTGACATTCGACATCACTTTGTGCAACTACTTCATGGAACAAACGGAAGGACTGACAGATGACGAGAGTACACGCCAGCGTGCAGAGGTTCGCTTCATCCGCGCTTTGAACAACTACTATCTGATGGATTTGTTCGGCAATCCTCCGTATTGCGATAAGGTTTCTACCGAGAAGCCTCAACAAATCAAACGTGCGGACTTGTTTGTGAAGATAGAAGAGGAATTGAAAGAAATCGGCGATGATGCCACAGCTACATTAGCGCAACCTCTCCAATCAACTTATGGTCGTGTAGACCGCGTTGCTGCCTGGTTATTGTTGGCACGTATGTATCTCAACGCAGAAGTTTACACCGGTACACCTCAATGGGGAAAGGCCAAAGAGTACGCCCAAAAAGTAATTGGTTCGGGTTATAAACTGGCTCCTACCTACAAACACCTGTTCATGGCAGATAATGATGGAAGCAATGTAAACAAGGCAAGACAGGAAGTGATATTACCGATTCTGCAAGATGGCGTGAAAACCAAAAGTTGGGGTGGCTCATTGTTCCTTATCGCCGGTACGCACAAGAGTGATACAGGCATGAATCCATGGGGAAGCAAGCAGGGATGGGGTGGCCCGCATTGTCGTCAGGCAATGGTAGCCAAATTCTTCCCGAACGTGAAAGATGCTCCTTCCGTATTGGAAGATCAGATGGTAGTAGCCGCAAAAGACGACCGCGCTTTGATGTGCGGAGTACAAAGAACGACATCGACAGGAGACAACATGAGCTTTACAGACGGATTTGCGTGTGCCAAGTTCTCGAATATCCGTGCAGATGGTGGTTTGACCAGCGATACGGACAATCCGGATATGGATATTCCTCTTCTTCGTATGGCAGAAGCTTATCTGATTGTGGCAGAAGCCAGCATCCGTGAGAACAACGGTGTTTCTAACCAAGAGACAGTAGAAGCCATGCGTGAAATTCGCAAACGTGCAAATGCTACTGAAGCCGCTTCATATACATTGACGGATATCCGTGACGAATGGGCACGTGAGTTCTGGTTTGAAGGTCGCCGCCGTATCGATTTAGTCCGTTTTGGCAATTTCGGTGGCAACTCCGACTATAGCTGGGATTGGAAAGGTGGAGAAAAGCAAGGTACCGGAATCAAGGAATTCCGTAACATTTATCCTATTCCCGCCAATGATATTAATGCAAATACGAATCTGGATCAGAATCCCGAGTATTAAATCAGACCGAAGTTATACTTTTAAATAAACAGAGTAATATGAAAAAAATAAATATACTGACGTCCATATTAGTAGCAACAGCCTTGCTGACTGCCTGCGAAGATGACAGGGACTCGAATCCTACCATACAGGAACCTACTACTTTTGTATTGAACACTCCTGCCAACGCAGCGTCCAATGTCTATGACTTGAACCAATCCAAGAATGTCGAACTGACTTGCACGCAACCGGATTACGGTTATCCTGCCGTAGTGACTTATACCGTGCAAGCGGATTTAACAAATAAATGGACTGACGAAACGGAAACGGCAGATGCTTCTTATCTGACATTACCCTCTACATCTACATCGGCAAAAGTGGATGCCAGTGCTCAGGAATTGAATAAGGCAATCGTAAAACTTGCCGGATGGGCATCGGAGAATGATTACGATGGTGAGCCGATGAGTGTGTTTGTACGTTTATATGCCAATATCGCAAATAAAAGTTATCCTATATATTCCAATTCGATAGAATTGAAAGTAATACCTTATTATATGGATATATCTGACGCCGTTCCGGCGACCTATTATTTGCTAGGTAATTTCATCGGAGAAGTTCCCTGGGGAAATCCTACCATGGAAGCGGGAAGCGCTTATTTCCCGATGTCACTGGTAAAAGGCTATGCGTATGACGCAAATACGGGTAAAGGAGAATTTACTTACACAGGATATGTTCCTGCCGGAGAAGGATTCAAAGTCGTAGCAGTTCCCGGCGCATGGGATGACCAATGGGGAAATGCGGACAGTGAAGGCTTTACCAATTTGGTTAATGACAAGAATTCTCAAAATATAAAAGTGGATGCAGCAGGCTGGTACACGCTTCATCTGAATACGATTGAGAATAAACTGACCATGAAAGCAACTACTTTCGAGACTCAGCCGACAGAATATGATGCTATTACATTGACTTATGGTTCGGAAACTGTTGAATTGACCAAAGTAACCATGGAGCACTCACATGTATGGTATGCCAACATCACAATCGCATCAAGTTGCAAAGCCAAATTCACTTCCGGTGACAAGACTTGGGGCGGAGAGATATTCCCGTTCGGCTCATTTGTTGACGGTGCTACGATCAGCTGCAAACCGGGCGATTATACTGTACTATTCAACGAATTGGATGAGTGCTATTACTTCAAAGCTAAATAGATGAATCTTAAATGCAGATAGATATGAAAAAATTATCAATATATATAACCATGTTACTGGCTGCCTCACTGACAGCTTGCAACGAAGATTTTAATGAAGGGGTAGCTTCTCCACAGTCTTACGGACAGGAAGAAGCCGCCGGAAAGATTACCTTTGCAGCCACAGGTGTAGACCCAATCAATTTGGGAAATGTTTCGGAAGAATCCGTAGTGGTTGCTGTATTTACAGCTCCTGTCGTTCAAGAAGAAGCTACTTTATCCTATAAAATGAAGTTAGATAACAAAGTGACTTTAACAGTAGATGACAGAGGATATGCAACAACGGAAGATTTACAAAATGCAGTGGCACAGATACATGGTATCCGTCCGGTAGAACGCACCATGAATGCAGTAGTAACCGCATATATAGCTACCGGAAAAACAGTATATGCAGCATCGGCCGAAAGCTACGAATTAAAAGTAACTCCGAAAGCCCCGGTCATTGAGGGAGCCTATTATTTAACAGGTTCATTAACTTTCAACAAAGAGGTTGCCTTTGGTAATAAAAGCGGCGACGTATATGCTAATCCGATTTTTACAGTAACTGTACCTGCTTTAACCAATAGTGACGGAGTTGTTCAAGCTTCCGAATTCACTATCCAATCCGTTTCGGGTAAAAAGTACGGCACACTGCAAGGAGAAGCATTAGAAGGGAATTTAGTTCAAAAGGATGATGCCAATGCTATCCAAATACCAGCCGGAGATGACTATAAGAGTGTTAAGATAACGATTGACATGATGAATGGAACTTACGAAGTAGAGAAATTGTCGTATGCTAACTTCTTGTGGGTACCTGTAGCTGACTCTTGGTCTCCTTACAACTCTTCCACTATGACGGGAGTAGATAGTAAACTGCTATTCGGCACAGTATCCATCGAGAATCAATTTAAGCTAACAGCCGGTCCTTCATGGAATGATGGTGACTATGGATATTCGTATTTTCTGGAAAAGACAGGAATATTGCCTGTTGATGGGAGCGATAATATGCAAGTGTCCGAAGCAGGAAACTACTTCTTGAAGGTGAATATGTACGATGACAGGAAAGAAATCAGTGCCGTTAAAATAAGCTCAATAGGCCTTATTGGTGATGCTACCGTTGGTGGATGGAGCGAAGAAGCAGAAACTGATATGCCTTACGATGATACGGAGAAATGTTGGAGTACAACAACTACATTGTCTGCCAATCAATTCAAGATTCGTATAAACAAGAGCTGGAATACAGCTATCGGCGGAAGCTTGGATGCACTCAATGCCGATGGTGGTGCAGGAAACATAGAACTAGACACTCCGGGAGAATATACAGTTAAGTTATACCTTAACGGACGTCTCATTCTGATTAAAAATAATAATTAGTTAATGGCAGAGAACCATCATCTTGCATGAGGGTGGTTCTCACCTTCTTAAATTGAACAAGTATGAAAAAAAATATAAGACATATATTCTGGATGCTATTCTGTCTGTTGACGATAGTAGCCTGTTCCGACGAAAACCATGAGATGTTAATCACCGGACCGGAACTTCCCGAACTGGACCACGAGCCGTCTATTGAAGAGTTAGTAGAAGGACTCAATAATTACCCGACTAAATTCAACGGTGACAAACAAGGTAAAATCTGGTATAAAGCAGCTGCCGGTGACGACTTGTATGGATACACAGGTAATGTATATGTCCACATCGGCATTAACGACTGGATGTATGTTCCTACAGAATGGGGAATAAATGAAGATAAATATAAGGCAGAGAAAGTTGCGGATAACATTTGGTGCTTTACGCTCACTCCGACAGTACGCGAATGGTTCGGTGCAGAAAATGCAGCTAACATTCAGAATGTCTGCATCCTCTTCCGCAATGAGGACGTACTGACCACCGAAAAGAAAACCAGTGACTTCTTTATCACAGTCACCGGAGACAAGACCTTCACACCTGCTCCGGTAGAGATAGCCGCCTGTCCGGTAAATGAAGCAGGAATTCATCCATCTGTTGACGGAACATCTGTAACTTTTGCACTATACGATTTGGATACGGACGGTAATTATAAGGATTATGCTTGCTTGATTGGCGACTTCAATGATTGGGAACTTAGCACAGAATATCAGATGAAGCGTGATAATGACAAACACTTCTGGTGGTTTACGGTTACAAGCATTGATCCTACCAAAGAATATGGTTTCCAATATTATATGGGCAGCGAAAAAGACGGCAATGTCCGCATTGGCGACCCCTATTGTGAAAAGGTTTTGGATGGCTCGAATGATAAATATCTTGTAGAACAGGGAGTTTATCCGGCTAGTGCCATACAGTATCCGAATGGAAAGACAACCGGCATTGTCTCTGTATTCCAAACGAAGCCGGCATCCTACAGTTGGCAGGTGTCCGATTTCAAGATTGAAAATACGGATAATATGGTAATATACGAACTGCTGTTCCGCGACTTTACACAAACAGGAGCCGAACTTGCTACCGGTACTATTAAAGAAGCTACGAAGCATTTGGATTATATCAAGAGCTTGGGAGTGAATGCGATTGAACTGATGCCTGTACAGGAATTCGACGGAAATAATAGTTGGGGATATAATCCATGTTATTATTTTGCAATGGACAAAGCATATGGCACGAAAGAGGAATATAAACAATTCATTGACGAATGTCATAAGCAAGGCATCGCAGTACTGTTAGATGTTGTCTATAACCATGCTACAGGAAGCCATCCATTCGCTAAACTCTATTGGAATTCGAAAGAAAGCAAGACTGCCGAGAACAATCCGTGGTTCAATGTTGATGCTCCGCATCCATTCAGCGTATTCCATGACTTTAACCACGAATCACCGCTGGTACGTGACTTCGTAAAACGCAACTTGAAGTTCTTGCTGGAAGAGTATAAGTTTGACGGTTTCCGTTTTGACCTGACCAAAGGATTTACTCAAAACAAGAGTACTGAATCAACGGCAAGCAATAAGGATGATTCCCGTATTGCTATCCTGAAAGATTATTATGAAACAGTCAACACGACTAATCCTAACGCAGTGATGATACTCGAACACTTCTGTGATTTGGCTGAAGAGTCAGAATTGGCCAATGCAGGAATGAAACTATGGCATAATATGAATTACAACTATTGCCAGTCGGGTATGGGAAAATCAGCAGGTTCCGACTTCTCATCCATGCGGAATAACCAGATTACTGCAAGTGGTTGGGTCAATTACATGGAAAGTCATGATGAAGAAAGAGTGGCATATATGCAAACAGCTGACGGTAATCTTCAGAATGCAGACCTTGCTGTTCGTATGAAACAACTGGAAACAAATGCAGCATTCTTCCTGACTGTACCAGGGCCGAAAATGATTTGGCAGTTTGGAGAACTTGGGTATGATTATTCTATCAAGTATAAGTACAATGGCGAAATGGGTTCTGACAAGAATACTGATGCCAAACCTGTGAAATGGGATTATCTTGATAATCAAGACCGGAAAGGCTTATATGAGACTTATAGCACTTTGCTGAAATTGCGCAATGAGAATCCTGAGCTATTCAGTAATAACGCTTTCAAGGATTGGAAAGTAAGTGTTTCCGATTGGGATCAAGGTCGTTATCTAAGATTGGAATCCACTACAAAGAAATTGGTTGTAGTAGGTAATTTCAAGAATGAGCAGATTAATACGAGTGTACACTTTGGCAATACAGGAACTTGGTATGAATTGAATGGCGAGACATTGAATGTAACTAGCAGTGATGCACAGCCTGTTACTATACCTGCCAATAGCTTCAAACTATACACAAGTTTTCAAGTAAATAATTAATTGTGCAATTGTTATCAGAACTACCATAGAAGATAACCTATGATAATGTAATAAATCCCTACTTCACAGTGTTGAAGCAGGGATTTATTGCTTTAAATATATTCTTATCAGTATAGAGTTCTCACCTCAAGTATGAGCTCCTTTCCCGTCCATTTAAGCGTATTAGTTGTTTCATACCGTGAAACTATTAGTTCCAAACGGGGTTGAAACTTTTTGCCTTATACTTGCGTCTCTCCTTCTATATATTCTTCCAGGAAAAGGTTCACGCCATCAAACACGGCATAAGAGAAGAAATTAATCCAATCCCCTAAAATCAAGACACGGGAAGTAGCACTTAACATCAAATCAAGTTCAATGTGGCGATGTCCGTAAATAAAGAAATTGATATTCGGATGACTTTTCAAATACTCTTTAGTGTACAACACCAAGTGCTCCTTATTCTCTCCCATATAATCCGGTTCTTTCCCGTCAATTCGTTTCTGTCGGCTGCGTTTTGCCCATGACAAACCTAATTCGACACTCCAACGGGGATGGATGGCAGAGAACAACGTTTGTAAAGTGGAGCTATGGAACATCCAGCGAAGCAGTTTGAACGTCTTGTCCGGATCTCCCAATCCGTCGCCATGGGCCAGATAGAATTCTTTCCCATAGATTTCGGTAGTCAGCGGCTGATGGTGCATGATGACGCCACATTCTTTGGTAAGGTAATCGCCACACCAGATATCATGATTACCAATAAAGTAATGAACTTCCACTCCCATATCCGTCAGTTCGGATATTTTTCCTAGAAAGCGGGTATATCCTTTGGGAACCACCAACCGGAATTCATACCAAAAATCGAACATATCCCCCAGTAAGTACACGGCGGAAGCCTTGTGCTTTATGCTGTCGAGAAAGTTCACCAAGCGTCTTTCTTGGGTGCGTCCGTGTTCAATGGCACGGGAGCCAAGATGCGCATCGGAAAGGAAATAAACGTTCTTCATGAGTTTTCTAGTTGTTAGTTATAAGCAGTAGGTTATGAGTTGTAAGTTATAAGCGGTAAGTTATGAATTGTAAGTGTGGATACTGTTCACTCATAACTAAAGAAAACCCAGTTCGAGTTTCGCTTCCTCACTCATCATGTCCTTATCCCATTCCGGTTCGAAGACCAGGTTAATGGTAGCCGAGTTCACACCATTTACTGATTCTACTTTCTGGCGAATATCTTCCATGATAAAATCAGCAGCCGGGCAATTGGGGGCTGTCAGTGTCATATCAAGTACTGCCTCTCCATTGTCAGAGACATCGATTTTATAAATCAGGCCAAGATCATATACATTCACCGGAATCTCCGGGTCATATACCGTCTTTAGCATGGCTACAATCTTCTCTTCTATTTCTATTTTTTCCATATGTTCTTACTATTTATTTGTATCGCAAAGATAGAGATAAAAAACGAAACATGAAAAATTAGGCACGGAATGCGTATCCCGTGCCTAAAGAATATACTATTATTCTCTATCTCCGGTTAATAAAAAAACGTACCGGGATAGTAAATTGTTGCGAAAGGAGTATCAATTTCTCTTTTCACCGAAATCAGTCTGCTGTCTTTCCACTTCCTTTAACTTCAACTCATTCAGTTCACGACGCAATCGTTCCAATTCCAGTTCGGCATCATTCTTTTTATCATCCATCGAGGATGATTCTACCTGTTTGATTAGCGATTCTTCTTTCGCGTCAAAGAGCAATGGATACATCGGGGCAAAGGTAGTCAACTCCAGTTCTCCACTTACAGGCATTTGTGAACCTTCGAACAAGACACTAGCCGTAATCTTTATCTTACCCGGTTTCGTAGTGGACTGAATCAGTACAGGAGCGCTTCCCCACTTCACGGGAGCAGGATTTGCCAACACACCGGCATCTCCCAGGATACGTCCTTCACCTTCGATAAAAAACTTGATATAATAGTTATTCAGGCGTTTTACATTGCCGTTTTTATCAGTGACTTCGGCTATAACCGTCACAAAATCGGAGCCATCCGCACGCAAGTTCATACCTTCGTTATCCACCCTTAAACGAATCTGTTCGGCACGACGGGCGGGCAGTACTTTATGCGTAGCCACTACTTTTCCGTCGATTAGTCCTTCTGCCAGCATGTACACATCTTCCTCGTGTTTTTCACGAGTCAGCTTCTTATCCGTCATAAAATCAAAGACATCGCGGAAAGTGATTATCGGTGAAGGCATTCCTTTTCGTGCTTTATCTTTCTTGTAAGTATAGACCTTTCCGCCTTTATTAACCGTCAGGCGTACTTCATCGCAGTTTGAGTAAACTGTTACGTCTTTATTAGAGAACGGTGTCATCTCGTGAGCGATATATACCATCGGACCGCTTTCCGCAATTCCATCAGAAACTTCAGCCGGACGTTGGGCTTTGAACATATAATAAGAGTACTTCGGCTGACGGAATACATCCATCACTCCGCCATAGAAAGGATCGGGATGATAACCGCGCTGATGATCGAACGAATGCCACAAACAACCACCGACATGCCAGGGAGATTCCTTGTACAAAGCATCATAACAAGTATAGTCATAATATGGAGAAGCATAATGCGCAGCCTGTACCAACATAGGTTGTTCTCCCCAGTTACGGGCTGTACGGCTCGGAGAGTTGTGCGAACTCCAGTTATCTACATTATCTCCCCATTCACGTGTAAAATAAGTAATCTTCGGGTCGCGTTTCGACACTTCCATCGGGTGGCAGAACTGAACCGGGAAATATTGCGCTCCCCTTGCCTGTGTATCACATCCTGAATAACAAGACGGGTAAGGATATTCTTCATCGACGATTGTTTTCACACGTCCGGCAAAATCTTCGGGATACCATGTCTCGTTCAATATCGGTTCCCACAACCACACACAAGGATGATTACGGTCACGACGAACCAAATTACGAATATCATTATAAACCCGCTTGGCAAAAATCGGTTCATCATTCCAAAATTGCCATCCCGGAGTATTCACGATAACAAACAGACCGAGTTCGTCACAAGCATCCATAAACGCGGGGTCTTGTGGACAATGCGCGTTTCGAATCACTTCCAGCCCCAAGTCTTTCAGTTTCTTGGCATCACGCCAATGAATACTGTTGGCTACCGCATTTCCCACCACTGCAAAATCCTGATGGCGATTGGCGCCTATCAACGGCTTTCCATATGGTTTTCCGTTCAGCCAAAAACCATCCTTGCCTTTAAACTCAATGCTACGGATACCCACACGGCGGCGATACCCATCCACGACCATCCCATTCTTATCATAAATACGTACATACAGATTATACAAATACGGTGATGAAGGCGTCCATAAATGAGGTTGTTCCACTTTCATCTTACAACTGCGGCTTATCACATCCCCTTTACGGATACTTAGTTTCACATCCGACGACGCTACTTCTTTTCCGTCCCGGTCTACTAACGAATAGCCGATGTTTCCTGCAAAATTCTGTTTGTTATCATTGCGTATATGCGCTTTCAACAAAATATCCGCTGACTGTTCTGAAATATTATCTGTAGATATAAACAATCCGCCTCCGGCTATTTCATTCTCGTAGTTCGGGTCTGTTATAAACACCTGATTATGCGCAATCAGCCAACAGTCCCGGTAAATACCGCCGAAGTAAGTATAGTCCAGTACATCCTGTGGTTTTCCGGGAGCATAAGCAGGATCGTCACTATTATCAGCCCATACGGCAATGACATTATCTTCTCCCCACTTCAAAGCATCGGTCACATCTACCGATACGGGGAGATAACCACCGAAGTGCTCCGCCAACAGTTTACCGTTTACATAAATCTTGCTTTTCCCCATGATGGCTTCAAAGTGCAGAAATAACTTCTTTCCTTTCAGCGCATCCGATGGAGTAAAATGTTTGCGATACCAAATCTCTCCCTGATAGTTGATGCATCCGCTGGCTTCGGTAGGAAGATACTCGATGCCGTCAGGCAAAGAGACTACCCGCCAGGCTTTATCATCAAATTCCTTTGCTTCGGCACCGATAACGCTCCCTTTATAGAAACGCCAGGCCGGATTCATTGAATACACTTCACGGCCAGTATCCGGTAATCGGAAAAATCCGGCTGTTGAGAACTCCGGTTCATGAGCATATGTCATCAGAACCAAACAGATATACACCAAGCTAACAAAGATTCGTTTCATATATAAATAATACCTATATAAATAATTCCTATACTTATTTTATAATAATTTCATCGTAATAATAGCGCGACTGTTGTCCCGGCCGCAAATGATTTTCCGGACACAGACCTGCATTCCTGCTTGTCACACGTACATATCGTGCCTTTGCATTATTTATCTTAAATGCAATATCCTCAATAAAGTTACCTTCTTTAAAGATTTCATCGGAAGTGAAAGATTTCTCACCTACTACTGTGAAACGCGCATTATCTTCAGAAACTTCAACCTTGACGGACTTGGGTTTATGCGCTCCCATACCATAATTCGTAAGACATCCTAACGCCACTTCATGAATCACTTCCGGTTGCAATAAGTCAATTGTAAAAGATGCTTCCGGCATAGCATCCCATGTGCGCCATTCAAAATCGGACTGTCGAAGGCTTCCTCTCACACCATTAGTCAGCAAATTATCAATCTTTTGAGCATTCAGTATCGGTTTGGCAGTAGCCTTATTCCACACTAAGGGCAGATCTAGTGTTTGTCCTATTTGTTTGCCATTGGCAAAGGTAGCACATTTCAAGTAAGTTGTACTATTTATTTCCAATGATTCAGTGTATAAAGCCGAAGATTTTCCAGGTTGCATACCATCAGTCGTATATCGAATCTCTACATCGGGGCGGATACATTCCAGTTTGACATTCAGTTTACCGTTATTGGCGGTAACCGTATGCTGGATGTTATACATAGATTCGGAGTATATGATTCCTTTCGCATTCAGATGAGCCGTGTAGTTATCCATAGCTTTCAGAAAACGACGCCAGTCTTTAGTCCCTTTAGGTGCCCAAGCAATTTCGGCCAATGCAGCCAAACGGGGAAATATATGATAGGTCACATCTTCGGGCTTGTTGCAGAATTCCGTCCACATACAGGCTTGTACCCCCATTAATAAAGGTTCATATTCAGGCTTCCAGCCTTTTTGCACGGGTTCATAATCATATACGTCTTTCAGAGTAATGTTTCCGAAGTAAGTCAGCGGTTCAAACCATTGAGGTCCTTGGTAGCGAATCAGATAGGTCACACGAGCGGGAGTCATCACAAAACGATGTCCTTGTGCCGCCGCTTTCAAGGCGGCTTCTCCATATCCTTGCCACCCGAATATCACGGCATCTTCAGGAATCTTACTGTGTGTCAATTCATCCCATCCCATCAATACTTTACCTTTAGTTTGCAGGTACTTGCCCATCCGGTTCATAAAATATCCCTGCAAGGCTTCTTCATCTTTGAGCTTTTCTTCACGAATCCGTGCCTGGCACAACGGGCATTTCTTCCAGTACGTTTTCCATGCTTCGTCACCACCCAGGTGTATATACTTGGAAGGAAACAATTCAGTCACTTCATCCATGATTCCTTGCAAGAATTCAAATGTCTTATCATTCCCCGCACAGTAGATAATATCCGTATTACTGCCACCCAATCCCGGCAACACACTAATAAAATCTTCCACTACCGGACACGCATACTGTGGATAAGCAGCCAAAGCTGCATTGGAATGTCCCGGAATATCAATTTCAGGGATAACCTGTATCTGACGTTCGGCAGCGTAAGCGACAATTTCCTTTATATCTTCCTGCGTATAAAATCCGCCTTTGGGAGTTGGTTCACCCTGTTTCTGATTTCTACGGTCGGGAAAAGTTGCATCCCCCCGATTCACACACCAGGCTCCTACTTCTGTCAAGCGTGGATATTTCTTTATTTCCAGTCGCCAGCCGTTATCATCACTCAAATGAAAATGCAGCATGTTCAGTTTCAGCATTGCCATACAGTCGATAATACGCAGCACTTCTTTTTTCGGCGTAAAGAACCGGGAAACATCCAACATCATCCCCCGATAGCCAAAGCGTGGCTCATCATTGATAGTAACAGCGGGAATCTTCCACTCCGCATCTACCCGGACTACATTCTCTATAACAGGCGGCAGTAACAGACGCAGCGTCTGAAGTGCATAAAAGAAACCTTTCTCATCGGCCGCCTTTATTTGGATATGTCCGGCAGATACCTGCAAGTGATAGGCTTCCGGCTTCATCTCAACATCGGTTGTAAGGCGGACAGCGGCTTCTTTCACTCCGATTTCAACCTTCGGAGTAAATCCGGCTGCTTGCATAAATAATGCAGCAAAGTTATCCACTATCTTTTTCTGTTCCTTATTCTCTACTGCAAAGACTGTGTTCGGAGAAAACGAAAATTCTCCTTCCCCTATTGTCATTTGTACCGGAGCAGGCACTATCAAAGGATTGCCGGAAACCGCATATGTATTCCAATTGCTATTAAAGAACAGCCCTGTCAGCAGTAACGCTATAATAATATTATTTTTAGTCATATCTGTACATCGAGATTAATAAGAATCCTCTCATTCGTCCTTTTCTGACGTATGAAAACAAGGAAGAACAAGAGGATTCACTATTCAAGTATATTACAACTATTCTATTTTCCGAATACTCAAAGGTGCGTTATCATCAGCCGGATTTGCAGTAAATTCGAAACCTGAATCAGAAACGGCGGTATTCATAGAGGCAGCTTTACTACGAAGTTCGTCCGCACTGTCTACCTTGCTCGCACCCGAAGCAATAGCAGCACCACCGGAAGCATTGTTACTATTCATAAAGTAACATTCGCTTATAGACGCAGCAGCGTTCCATCCGCCGACCAGGCCGCCAATGTTCGTAGCTGAAGCTATTGTAATCGTTGAGTAGCAAGCTGTAACAGTAGCAGGAGAACCACTATTACCAATCAGTCCACCTACTCTGGAACCTGAAGAAATCGTTATCGAACCTGCTGCATATGAAGCGATGAGTTTAGAACTATTATTATGGGCTCCGACCAAACCACCGGCATTTGCCGCCGTATTCAGACGGATTACCGGCAAAGCATAACTACCGGTTATAACTCCACCCTTGTTCCAGCCTACCAGTCCACCAACTGAGCCTGTATTCGCGCCATTATACACCAAAGTGACAGTCTCGTCAACAGAAGAACCTTTTATATTGGGAGCATTCCAGTTGCCGTTGGTACCTACAAGTCCGCCGAAGTCAGCTTTTACACCATTGGCAACGGTAAGGGTCGCATTTCCTTCCAGTCTGCAATCAATGATTGCCGCGCCTGCCACATTATTGATTCCGGCAAAGGCACCCATTGTCGTATTATTAGCATTGGCAGTAAATGTTCCTCCGATGACCGTACAAGCCTGGATTATTCCTGAATTTGTAGCGGCAAAGGCACCAATCGTTGTAGCTGTTGCGCTATTTATCGTTATATTTTCCAGTGTCAGGTTCTTAATCGTACCACTATTCTTGGCAAATAAGCCCATGCCGCCTGCGTTATCCTGAATGGTAAGATTAGAAATCTTTTTATTGTTACCATCGAATATTCCTTTAAATTCGGTTATCGGAGTCCATGCTTCCTTACCGGTCCAGTCAAGGTCTTTATTCAAGGTTATTACTGTTGCAGCATTACCGATAATCGTTAAATCACTTGCCAGGTTTATAAGTCCTTCCTCTTTGGTAACCAAATACTTATTAGGTTCCGTCTCCTCATATCCCAACTCTGCGACTAAAGCAAAGGACACGCCATATCTCTTTCCCGCGATATACTTATATCCATCTCCGGCGACCACCGATTCTGCATCATAAAGTTCACTAACCTTTCCTTTCTTCTCAATGGTTTCCGGCTCTTCGCTCCCTTTTTGTACAGTAACGGTGAAAGTCAGTTCCGTATCTTCCGCCATATCCGGTATTGGAAAGAAATTCATATATCCGTATCCAACCGCATTTTTGGCTATTTCAAGGTTTGACAGATTCAACGTCCGGCTAGCTACTTTATCACTATACGTTTTCTCTTCTCCCGAAACAGTCAATGTTTTTGGGAATATAGCAGTTTCGCATGAAACGGTAACGCTCTTTATCTTATAACCATCAGGTCGTAAATTCCTGATACTAAATTGATAGAGCGCCGTCAGATGCTCAAAATTCAGATTAGTGACAGTTGTTCCGTTTACCGTACCTTTGGCAAGCATATGCATTGTACTTTGCAATTCCGGTTTATCCCCGCTCTGCGTCACATTATCCGCTAATGTGAAAGTAAAAGCATTCGCCGTAGTCGGGGAATCTTTTTTAGGATAGATACCCCATACGGTGGCTCCCTCTGTAAAGGCGCCATTTCCCGTAAATTCCACATTCTTCGACGGCTCGCTATCATCATAGCTCACAGAAGTGAAATTATAGCCGTTCGTTCCATTCCATATGGTGACTGCATCATCCGTATTCCACATAAAGGAACGCCCGTCCTCCTGCACGTTGGCACGTGTCGATGGCTCTTTCTCCGTCGTTTTATAGCCCTGGATAGAAGCGACAGTCGTATATGCTCCCAATTCTCCCTGCGGCACCTGCCTGCCCTCGTCCATAATAACATCTTCGCTGCAAGAGCTTAGGGCGGCTGCGGTAAGCAGCCCTATCCCTAATAAAGAATATATTTTATTCATGGTTTAATCTTTTTCTGTTATCAATTCGTTAAATATCACCACCATCTCCGAAGTCTGACCCACCGAAGCCCGGAACGGACACTGCCGGTTGCAGAACTAATGGTTGAAGTGTATTCGTTCCCGTATCCTCATTCACTTTGAAATTAAATCCAAAGCCCGGTTCGGCTTCTTCTATCGCCAGGTTCAGATAACGCACTTTGCTTCTAAGACTTTCTGCCGTCACCTTCGCGATACCGTTTGACGAGTTGTTGCCTGTGGCATTATTCACTGTTTCATTAATGAAATAACATTCGGCGGCATTTCCGCTGTTTGTTCCCATGAAAGCACCGAACTTACCACTGTTCGAGGTCGTAGCCGATAGCAGGGTGGTTGCGTAACAGGCTGTGACGATAGTAGTACCTCCATTATTGAATCCTATCAATCCGCCTGTATTATTGGCTACTCTACCACTTATTGTACCGGCTGCATAAGAAGCAAGTGCAGTACCGTTGGCATTCACTCCAATCAATCCACCGGCCTGTGCCGAACAATTAATAGTCATCTCCGCCAACGAATAGCAACCTTTTATCTTACCCAAATTATTGTATCCTACGAGTCCGCCAACATTTGAAGCACCTGCCGAATTAGTAGGATGGATAATAGCGACTGCTCCTACGAATGAGTTGATAATCAAACCCGTTCCGCTATAATTCTCACCGACCAAACCACCCAGGTTTGCGTTACCCGAATCACTGGCATTCAGTCTTAGCGTAATAGTTCCGCTTACTACACTGGAATTTTCTATCCTTGCGCCCTGGGCATTCTGTCCTACCAGTCCGCCTACTTTAGCAGGTTTCGTAACCGTAGCAGTCAGACCTTCAATGCTGCAATTCTCAATAATGCTATTATTAACGGCAGCCAATGTACCCGTACCGGTAGCTATATCACTGGAGAATCCCGGATTTTTAAGAGTCAGATTCCGAATCGTTCCATTATTGTTCGCGATAAATCCTTCCTCAGCTATCATCAGATTCTCAATCGTAACGCCATTACCATCGAATGTACCGCTAAAGGCAGAAATCGGTTCCCATATTTCGTTACCAAAATCAATCACGCCATTTTCAATATATTCTTTTTCCAAAGTAACCGTCACGCCACGATGCTGCTCCATAATCTGCTTCCATCCCAGGAGACCCGTCTTATTATAGATATGTATATTCCCGTCATCATCAATCAGATATCCTTCTTCCGGCACTTTGAAACGATAATCCAGTTCAAAGTCCATCTTATACAGCCTGCCTGCCGCAAACTGATAGGCAGAAGCGTCCATATCGAGTCCTATCTTATTCTTCAAATCTTTCATGGGAACTTCCTTCAGAAGGATAATATCCTGTTCCTGGTCGTTGTTCAACACATTAACAGTGATGCTCAACGGCGCATTACTTCCTATCAGCCTGGTATCTCCATACGTGGTAGGCAGCAAATTTACATACCCGTTCAGCGTTCCGTTCACAACCAATGCCTGCCCCTGCATATCCAGTATCACTTTCTTGCGCATGCCTGAGTAGCTTTTCACTTCTCCGTTATCATTAATCTTCACTTCAGCCGGAAATACGTTATCATCCGTTTCCATGGTGATAGTCCGTATTTTGAGTTCACGATCGGAAGTGTTCGTCAGATTAAACTGAACAAGTGCGGTCAACGGTGAGAAAGTCAATGCCGGAATCTTATTATCAGCTACATTCCCGGCAGCTATCATATACGTAGTAGCTTTCAACTCCGCCGTACCGGCAGTCTGCGTACAGACTTCCGGCATGGTAAAAGTAGCCACCTCATTGAATGCCTTTATCTCCTTTTCAGGAAATACCGCAATCACCTTATGCCCGTTTTTCACTGCGGCCTGACCAACAAACTCCGCTTCTGCCTTAGGTTGCGCAGCATTGTAAGCTGAAGAAATGGCAAAACGATAATTCTTGCCCGTATTACGATTCAATAAGGTGAAAGCATCTTCACTATTCCAGGCATATACACCTTCCTGTATGTTGGCGCGTCCCAAAGCTTCCGACTGTCTGATAGAAGCGGTCAGCGTATAATCGGCGAGTTCACCGGCAGCGTCGTCTCCCCCACCCGCATTCTCATTCACAATCTCATCCTCTCCGCAAGAAGTCAGGCCGATTGCACTCAACAGTCCAATACTCAATAAATAATAAACTCTTTTCATAATTATATCAAAGTTTATCTGATTCAACATCTTAAATTTAGCAACTACTAATACATCGGCTTGTTACGGCTCGGAGTACCATTGCCATAATAACCATAGTTCGACTTCTTATAGAAACGTATCCAATCTATTTCCATACGAGGTGTATCGTTACTGGTCTTGCTGTCCTGATAAGAAATATTCTTGAAATCATCCGCCCAGTCTTCCGCCAGGTTATTATCCAGCGCCCATTCATTGCAACCCGCAAAAGTCAGCAGCAAGTGCATACCTTCCGGATTGTAACCGTCTTCAAACGGCCAGTGCGTAGAACTGTTCCATCGCGAACCGCCGAGACTTCCCGTAAAGCTGCCGTCACGCTTGATACATAGATTCTCTTTACCGTTGATACCTAAAACGATTTCGTTATTGTCTCTCCACTCCATCCAATAGATATCAAAATCATCCATATCCGATATGCCTATCGAGCCCGAAGTCGGCCGGTATTTATCGGCATTCTCCGAAATCGTTTTATCATTCCAGTGGAAAGTCTGCCAAGCGTTATTCATGCCGCCTACACTGCCGCCTTTCTTGTTTGCCGGATTTTCCAGCAAATCGACCTCGCCATAAGTAGACCACTGCACGTTTCTGATATTTCCCTGGAACCACACTGCCGTATTGAAAGAGTGTTTCTTTCCACGTATGCGGATTCTGACTTCAACACGGGTTCCCGGCAGGATACGCACATTATTCGCTTCCCATGAATCGGCACCGGTAGGCACACCGTCAAACTTACTTGCATAGAAAGCCGACACTCCATAATCTCTTGTTCCGGTCACTCCGCCTGTAGTTGCCAATCCCGGGTCACGCGCGCACCACATTCTCAAATACCCTTCCTGTGTCATCGTTGAATATTTCTCATTCACGACAGCCTGTACTTTCTGCGTATTGGCTACATTTTGTGCCGCCATGAAGCGCGGCGGACGATTACCATATTCATTCGGTTCTTCTGCTCCGCCCTGTGTCAATGCACTAATCGGATGGAACTCGTAAGAATTCAGGAACATCCATCCCTGTGCAGCCAACGATTCATTCGGATGCGGGTCCCCTTCTTTGATTTCCAAAGCGGAAGCATATCTCGTAGCGTCCCATTTTTCCACAGCCTTTTCATTCGTTGCAGAAACAAATACCTGGTCGGGGTCAATATATACCCAACGTTCATCGTACATCTTGGTCGCTTCGTCCAATCCTCCATCTATATCCGTTACTTTAATATCCAGTTTATTCCCATACAAAGGATGCGCTTCCGAATCCGTAGAGAAAGATAAGGAAACGGATTCAAAGTCATTTGTCCCCTGCTGTCCTTCGATACGCACGGGGTCTGACTCCGCCGTCTGATAACCGGCCTTCACAATCAGGTATTCCGGTAAATTACTGAACTTGTCTCCTTCACCGGAACCCGTAGTAATAAAGACTTTCACATCTTCCTTAGCCGGTGCTCCCACTGTGGCGAGTAACACAAAATAGCCATATTCTTTCACTGTATTATCCGAATTGTTTTTCAGTGACATAATCGTATAGTGTCTGTCGGAAACAACAATCGGACGTTCGGCAGCATTAATCTGATATCCTCTGACATATGCGGTGATAGTACCGGAAACGGGATAATCAGTCAGGTTTTCTTTGACTGTAAACTCAGCAAAACCTTGTTGCTCTCCTTTCTGCAAGGCGATATGTCCTGTAAATCCGTCAAAGATATCAGAAGCAGATACTTCCTTCTGATTCACGTCCTTACCGGCAAAAGTCAAAGTCACGTCAATATCTTCATCCAAAGCCAGGTTGTTATTCTGTTGGTCTATCTTAACGGTAAACACCACTTTATCTCCGATGGCAGCACTTTGA
This sequence comes from Bacteroides sp. GM023, assembly GCF_014750685.1. Classification (GTDB taxonomy): domain Bacteria; phylum Bacteroidota; class Bacteroidia; order Bacteroidales; family Bacteroidaceae; genus Bacteroides. The sequence goes on along the minus strand of NZ_JAAXGE010000007.1, from coordinate 487,663 downwards.
GTACTAATCTCCGCTACCAGGTTTCGGGTTTCTCCTATCGAAATGATAGTCTCGGTGTCATTACAGCCTGTCATTACCAGTATCAACAGGCAAATGGGTAATAACCCATAGAAATACTTTCTCATAATGTATTTATATTATATCATTAGTATGATTACCACTTCGGGTTTTGATGTAAGGTCTTATTCAGTTCCAGTTCGGAAGGGGGAATCGGCAACAGATAATCCCTGTCTGCATGGAATTGATACCCATTCGTTAATGTTCCTGCCATCGGGTCAGCCCAGCCTTGTTCATCCACGGTGAGCCGTTCTCGGATAGTCTTTTGATTTTCAGGGCTGAAAGCACCGAACAAGAGAGATTCATCGCCCACATAAGCACCTCTGCCCCGTTGTCCGACAATCAGTTTATCGGCTTTCCAACGCATCAGGTCGTCCAGGCGGAAACCTTGCAAAGCCAGTTCCGAACGGCGTTCACGACGGATTTCCTGTAAGACAGGTGTCAGTTCATAACCGAAACTGCTGAAGTTGGCATCACGGGAAGCAGGTTTTACATAAGTTACTCCGGCACGTTCGCGAAGGGCTTTCAGCGTTTTTGTCAATACATCTTCAGTGCATTGCCCCAGTTCTGCGGCAGCCTCAGCATAGGCAAGCAACGCTTCTGCATAGCGAATCACAGGCAAAGCCGTTTCACCATTACCATTCACAAACGTAGTGTCGATACCCAAACGGGTATGGTAGCCTGTCAAGGAACGGGAGTTGCCGTCTCCTGCCAGTTTGGGAGCGCTGATTTTGTCTTTGGCTGTTTCCGTGTATGCTTCAAGGTGCATCGGGCGGGCAGTAGTGGCGGAAGCAAACTTCGCTCCTTCGTTCATCACTGTCTGAATAAGCCGGGGGTCACGACCTTCAAAGGTTTTTATGAAATCCTTGAATTTCTCGTCTTTAGGATTAATAAAGGTACCATCCTCATTCAGATAGTTATCGACCAGGCTTTGCGTAATGCCGGCAGCACCTTCCGTGTCTACGACACCGGCTTTGAGGTTCGCATTCACCGAATGGAAGACTCCTTCTTCATTTGAATATTTTCTCCACAGCAGCACTTCGTCTATTCCCGACAAATCGGTACTGTTGAACAGGACAGCATAAGCATCTCCGGGATTTACACCTGTCTTATACAAGTCGATGCCGCATTTGAACAATTCATCTCCCCACTTTAGTACTTCGCCCAGGAAATAAGCCGATTCATTGGCGGGTGAAGCGAAGTCGGAACCTTCATGGTATTTTTCCCAGGTGCCTTCATACAGGGCAACATTCATGGCCAATACCATAGCAGCTTCTTTATTCACACGGATTCCCGAATATTTGCTGCGTGAGTTCAGCATACCTTTCGCCTGTTCCAAATCACTCAAAATAAACTTGGCAACCTCATTACGCGACTTTGCAGGAATCTGTAAGCCTCCCACCGTTGCATTCTCATCCCAAAAAGAATCCATCACGGGAATAGGGCCAAACTTCTTCAATAAATAGAAATGCCAGTAAGCGCGGAAGAAATATGCTTCTCCTTTCAGGGAGAGTACATCCTGTGTTTCCAGTTCTTCCGGTACTTTATAATAATAGAAGAAGTAGTTCACTTTGCGCAGATTCTGAAATCCGGTCTGCCAGTCGGAAGCTCCGCTGAACTGATTGTTCTGTCCATGCAGGCGCGGGTCATATTTCTCCGCAATGATGTTATCACTGTTTTTTTCTTCGCTGCGGACTCCCATGCCGAATTTACTGAAAGAAGGCAATGTGATATAAAGTCCGTTGATATAATTCTCAACCTGAATCTGTCCGGTCAGGAACGTACCCGCTTCCGGCTTGGTCATGGGTTCTCTGTCCAGGAAATCGGCACAGGATGAAAGCGACCCTATCGAAGCGGCTACAAGAGCCATTATTAATATCTTTTTCATGATTTTCTACTGTTTAAAAAGTAAATTCAACACCGAATACATAGTTTTTATTTAACGGATATACCTTTCCGTTACCATTCTGTTTCATCGGAGAAGTCAGCCCCGGAGCAGTCTCGTTACTACCACCGGCCCATGTATTCACCTGATTCAAAGTTTCCGGGTCGAAGACATTCGGTAAATTATCAATGGTGAACAAGTTGTCGCAAGTGAAATATACTTTCAGATTCTCCAGTCCTATCTTCTTTATCAGCTTCGGCTGGAAGGAATAAGACACCATTAAGTTTTTCATACGCATATAGGCGGCGTTCAGCAGATAGCGGGTTGTGTTGTAGCCTGCATTCGCGTTATATTCGGGACTATCCGGTTTGGTCAGTCGTGGCAGGTAAGCGCCCGGATTAGATACGTTGTAATAGTCGAGGTGCTCTTTGAAAAAATTCGAGTCGCCACTGAATAGATAGGTACTTGCAGCCATCGGATAATCACGTTTCATCACGCCCTGGAACAAGGCTGACACTTCAAATCCTTTATAACCTGCATGCAGATTCAGACCGAATGAATAGCGCGGAGTCGTATTACCGATAACTTTCAGGTCGCCGTGGTCTTTCAGCGTACCTGCTCCCGGGTCTATTTTGCCGTCATTATTCGAATCGACATATTTCAGGTCACCACGCTGCCAGTCTTTATTCGGCTTGAAGAAAGACATATCTACGTTTCTCAGATATTCGTCCACTTCCTGGTTGGTCAGGAACAGGTCATTGGCCTCGTATCCCCAGATTTCTCCCAAATCCATGCCTTGATAATAGCCTTTGTTACGTCCAAGACCGGTATGGTTATTGTAAATCAATCCTTCGGGATTATTGTATTTGGTAACGATGGCTTTATAATCGAAGATATTAAATCCGATACCGTAGCTGAAGCCGTTCTTTAGTTGTTCTGCCCAGTTAACTGATAATTCCCATCCGCGATTGCGCAATGTGGCATTGTTCACCTTTGCCCGCTGGTCGACTGCGATACCGCCGATATCAGGAATGGCTTCGGCCGGGCCAATCATGTCTCTCGTCATACGTTGATAAATATCCGCAGTAATAGTCAAACGGTTGTTCAACAGACTCAGGTCGATACCCAGGTTGGCATTATCCACTTTTTCCCAGGAGATGAACGGGCTTACCATGGAAGGGGTCAGCGCAACCGTTCCGCGTACAGGTGTAGCAGAAGTTATACCGGAAAGTAACCAGGCCGATGAATATTCAGGGCGCAGAGTCATGAAATTCAGATAGTCATACAGTCCGGCTCCGTTCTGATTTCCCAAACGTCCGTAGGATACACGTACCTTTAACTGGGAGACAGGCACGTTCAATTGTTTGAAGTAGTCAGTACGGGCGATGTCATAACCGGCAGAGAAGGAAGGGAAGAATCCCCAACGGTTGCCGGAAGCAAAACGGGAAGAACCGTCATAGCGTCCGCTGAACTCCAGGAAGTAGATATTCTGATAGTTCCAGTTCAGGCGGGCATAGAATCCCATGGTAGCCCAATGGTCGCGCGCTTCGCCGTTGTAAGATTTTCCGTTGGCATTGTCGAAGGAGTAGGTATCATCACTTATCACGCCGTCCTTATAGGCGTACATACTCGAGTTGTTCTGTACTTCCATTTGGTAACCCGCCATTGCCTTGAAGAAATGCTCTCCCCACTGGTTCGTATAAGAAGATGAGACGCTGGGAGACAGGTAGTAATTGAACTTGTTTCCACGTGTCATCGAGCCCCACTGTGAATTTGAATATTCAATTCCGGGATAGGAATACCCCTGTCGAGGTGCCGTCACGTTCTCTATCGTACCGTCGGGGCGTGTAGTCCTGGGTTGTTTTTGCAGGAATTTATCATTCTCAACGTCAAAGCGTACTTTCATCTCTCCCATAATATCCCAACCTTTCAAGGGGGTAACCGTAGCTGCGAAAGTCATCGCATCCGAAATCCGGTTTTGTGAATAGTTCACATTATCCAGATAGAGTCCTTCGTTCCACGACGGGAGATTGTAGGGGCCTGAGATGGGGACTTCCGTAACGGTATTGGGCGCCGTGCGGGCAATCTGATGATACAGGATAGACATATTGGGAAGCGGACGGGAAATCAGATTCAACGTAATGTTATTGTTGAAATTGAACTTCAACCAATCATTCGGTTTAATCTGAAATTTAGTATTCACATTGTATTTGTCCAAAGAATCTTCTACACGGTCCAGCAAACCACCCTGATAGGTATATCCCATACCTACATAATAGGTCACTTTCTCGGAACCGCCCGAAATGCTCAGATTATGTGAATGGCGCAGAGAGCTATTCTTATAGAAGTAATCGAACCAGTCCGTATTGGCATACTGGGATTCGCCCCCACGCCAGCCTGTATTATCAGGATTTGCCGTTATACCGGGCAATCCTTCACCATACGGATTCTGCATAAACTGTTCCATCAGTCCGATAGTCTCCTGCGAGAAATAGGGAGACTCACCGATAGAGGCACGGTAGGCATTCTTGTAATTGGCAAAGTCTACCGAGTTCATCATCTTCGGCATATTGATAGGTGAACTGACACCGACGGAGCCGCGATAGGTCACTCTTGCCTTATCCTGTTTACCGCTCTTTGTCGTAACCAGCACCACGCCATAAGCTGCACGTGCTCCGTAAACCGCCGCGGCGGAAGCATCTTTCAGTACGCTGATACTTTCTATATCGGCAGGATTGACGTTCTGCAAACTTTGTTCCACTCCATCTACCAATACATACGGCTCACCGCCATTGATAGAGCCGATACCACGGATATTGAACTTGATTTCTCCGCCGACTTCACCGCCCGTACCGCTCTCCGAAGCATCCGAAGCAAAGTTCAAACCGGCCACGTTACCTTGCAACGCGCTGGTAACATCGGTCACCGGACGGGTAGCGATAGCATCCGAATTGACAGTAGCTACAGCCGCAGTAATGGTATTCCGTTTTTGGGTTCCCATGCCGACTACTACTACTTCATCCAGCATCTCCGAATCTTCTTTTAATACGTAACGATTGCCGGACAACTTAGTAACTTTCGTCTCCAAAGGAGCATAGCCGACATAAGTGATAATGAGGATACTCCCCACTTTACCTTTTATTGAAAAGTTTCCATCCAAATCCGTAATAGCACCATCGGCAGAACCTTTCATCATGACGGTTGCTCCGATTACAGATTCTCCACGTTCATCTACTACCTTTCCGGTAATAGTTCCCTGTTGCGCAAAAACATCGGCAGGGAGAAACAGCAAAAGCATCGAAAAGATACACACTAGTTGCATCCTGATCTGCATTTTCTTCATAACATTACATTAAAGTTAATACTTAAAGTTTGAATTTCACAGGCCGGCAGTATTTCCCGAATCAGTTGCCGCCTCATAGAAATACGTTCCAAAAATAGGCTATTCCCTATATTAGCGGCTTCATAAAATCGCCCAAATGTTTCCAAAAAACGTCATCTGTCTTTTTTTGGATACCATCAGGATGATTTTGAGAACCAACTGATATTTTTTTGGAATCATTCCTTTCGTTTTAGCGGAAATAGTCATACTTTTGTTTCAGCAAGACCTTTAATACTACAATGAATGAGAAGAACCAACCAGGCTAAACACATATTCTTTCTGCTAACCTTCTTGGTAATAAGCATCCTTCCGGCAACAGGCAATCATTTTGATTTCAAACAGATCGGCTCGCAAAACGGAATGCCTTCTATCATCAACTGTATCTATACGGAACAGAAAGGTTTTATTTGGATAGGTACTCCCAAAGGACTTATCAGGTTTGACGGAGAAGAACTGAAAAGGTATACTTCGGAACCGGACAACGACAGTTCCCTGCCCGGCGACAGTATCCTGCAAATTATCGAAGACGGGCAACAGGCTACCTGGATATTAACCACAAGGGGGATTGCACGTTATTCACTTATTCACGATAATTTCTATATTCCCAAGCAAAACAACCGTCCGGTCGTGGCATATTCCGTATGTAAGACAGAGGACGGTCTCCTGTTCGGTGGTATCAACCAGCTCTATAAGTATTCCTATACCGACAATGAACTTTCCCTTGTACAGGAGTTCAAGACGGAAAAACCATTTATTATACGTTCCGTACAACTTTGGAAGTCGGATATTGTGCTTTGTCTCAACTGGCAGAAAGGAATCGTGCAGATGAACCGGAAGACTCGTGAAATCACTCCGTTTCCTTTCGAATTCGGAGATAGTAATGTAGATATGATGGTCGATTCCCAACAGCGGATATGGCTGGCAACTTACAATGACGGTATCAAATGTTTCTCAAAAGAGGGAAAACTGATAGCAAATTACAATACTCAGAACTCCAGTCTAAGCAGTGACATTGTATTATGTATGACCGATTTCAACGGGAAAATATGGATGGGAACGGACGGTGGCGGTATCAATATCCTGAATCCCGAGAATGGGAATATTACCGTATTGGAGCATATTTCGGGCGATACGCACTCGCTTCCTACCAATACGATTCTTTGCCTGCACGGTGACTCTGCCAATAATATGTGGGCGGGAAGCAAGCGGGAAGGGCTTATCAATATCCGCGAGGTATCCATGCGAACTTATTCGAATGTCGTATTGGGATATGATAAAGGGTTGAGCCAGAATACTGTTCTGCATTTATATCAGGAACCTTCTTCCGAAGAGCTGTGGATAGCGACGGATGGCGGTGGCATCAATAAGTTCACGCCTTCCACGGGAACATTCAGGCATTATCCGGATACGTGGGGGGACAAGGTTGTTTCTATCAGTGGATTTACGCCTAATGAGTTGCTGGTTTCCATATTCTCCAAAGGTATCTTTATCTTCGACAAGCGCTCTGGCCGGAAAAGGATTTTTCCTATCACCAGTCCTTCGTTGGAGAGGAACATACGGTACAGTGGTCAGCCGGTCAATCTTTATCAGGATCTTCCGAACTCGGTATTATTGCTGAGTTCTCCACCGTACCGGTATGATATTTCCACCCGGAAGTTGGAACCTGTCTCCTGTGCAAAAGACATCAATATAAAAGGTATGCTTTGTGCCATCACGCATGATGCGACAACTACGTATATGAATGATCCGTATCATATCTACAGTCTGAATCGCACGACCAATACGATGGAAATACTTACGAGAGCGCCCAAAGGGATTTATCTCAATGCTGTTTCACGCGATGACAAGGGGCTGTTTTGGATTGCCAGCAATCGCGGGCTTTATGTGTATCATCCGGATACGCGTGAATTTGAACAGATTCCGACTTCTTTATTTAATGAGGTGAATACGGTTCTCTGTGATGATAAAGGAAAGGTGTGGATAGGAGCCGAACAAAAGTTGTTCGCCTGGCTTACCGATGCCAAACGTTTTGTCCTGTTTGGGGAGACTGACGGTATCTCGCCCAACGAATATCTCTCCAAGCCCCGCCTTATATCGGGAAAAGGGAATATTTATATGGGGGGTATTAAAGGATTATTATGCATCAACGCAGATACTAAAATAGAAAAGAGTGCGGACTCTCCCGAAATTCGTCTTGCCGAACTGACCGTCAACGGAGAAAACAGAATGTATCAGTTGAAGCAAGATAGAATATCTGTTCCCTGGAACAGCAAGAATATCAAAATCCGTGTGATGACTTATGGGGCGGATATTCTTCGTCTCAAAGTGTATCGTTTTCAGATGAATGATTTCGACGCGGAAAGTTATAATCCTGAGCTGGTCATTCCTTCCCTCGCACCGGGAACTTATCCTATCATGGTGAGTTGCAACACGCAAGAGGGTAATCAGACTCCACCGCAACTGTTATTCACATTGACTGTTTCTCCGCCCTGGTACAGAACCTGGTGGTTTATTTCTCTTTGTATCGTTTGTGTGATCGGACTTGTGACGCAGTTTATCTTTATCCTGCTCCGACGGAAGGAGAACAAGATGAAGTGGATTGTGAAAGAACACGAGCAGCAGGTGTACGAAGAGAAAGTACGTTTCCTTATCAATATCAGCCATGAGCTAAGAACTCCGCTGACTTTGATATATGCTCCGTTGAGCCGTATATTAAAGACGCTTCATCCGTCAGACAGTAATTATCTGCCGCTGAAGAATATACATAAGCAAACCCAACGCATGAAAGACCTTATCAACATGGTACTGGATGTGCGCAAAATGGAAGTCGGTGAAACGAAACTGAAACTTCAGTCTTACCAACTGAATCCGTGGATTAAAGAAACAGGAGCCGATTTCGTTGATGAGGGTACTGCCAAGCAGGTTCAATTTGTTTATGAGCTTGATGATAGTATAGATTATGTTGTATTTGACAAGGATATGTGTACCATCGTCGTCACCAACTTGTTGACAAATGCTTTGAAACATAGCCCGGAGAACACGACTATCACTATCCGGACGCATAGAGAAGAATCTTATGTACGTATATCCGTATCCGACCAGGGAGAGGGTTTGAAAGATACAGAGTTAGAGAAAGTATTTGTACGCTTTTATCAGGGAGATCGTGAAATGGGTGGAAGCGGTATCGGGCTTTCATATGCCAAAATGTTGGTGGAGCTACACAAAGGGCAAATTGGAGCTATAAATAATGAGGATAAAGGGGCTACTTTCTTTTTCTATTTACCGCTGGCGCAAGAAGCCGGTGACATAATCTGTCAGCCCAAGCCTTATATAAATGAACTGATTGCCCCGGAAATCAATGATGATATAAAGACTCCTGAAGTCCATGATTTCTCGACCAGTAACTACACGCTGCTATTTGTAGACGATAACCGGAATCTGACCGATTTCTTCTCTAAAGAATTGAAGGACTTATTCAAAAGTATCTATATAGCGTATGATGGCGAAGAGGCTTTAGAGATAGCCCGGAAGCAAATCCCGGATATTATAGTAAGCGACGTCATGATGCCGCGAATGAATGGTTACGACTTATGCAGGGCTGTAAAAGAAGATATCAGTATCAGCCATATCCCCGTTGTATTGCTGACTGCACGAAATGACGAACAGAGCCGGCAATATGGTTATAAGATTGGAGCTGACGCATATCTGGGAAAGCCTTTCGAAGTAGATTCACTAATAAAAATCATACAAAACCGTTTGTATAACCGCGAACAGACCAAGGAGCATTATCAACATGTAGGTATTTTCCCTCAACCATTGGAAAGCACTTTCAGTCAGGCGGATGAAGCTTTCTTGCTAAAGTTCAATACGCTCATATCTGAGAATATTAGTAACCCTGCACTGGACATTCCTTTCATCTGCAAAGAAATAGGAATGAGCAAGACTTCGCTTTACAACAAGCTAAAGGCTATTACTGATATGGGAGCAAACGACTATATCAATAAGTACCGTATGGAGCAAGCTATTGTCCTGGTGAAAACAACAGACCTTACATTTACCGAAATATCCGACCAGGTGGGATTCACCACTCTTCGCTATTTCAGTACTGCATTCAAACAGTATACAGGTATGACACCTACTCAATATAAAAATGAATGTAGGAAGTAAGGGGGGGGCTATTTATCTACTTATTCCTTTATCCCATACTGTGTTTATTCAGAGCAAGCCTTCGTCTGCAAAACTGAAAAAGCCGTCTTCACAAACAATGACATGGTCTATCAAATGAATATTCATAGTATCTGCTGCCTGGCGGATATGTTCAGTTAATGTTTTATCCGGTTGACTGGGATGAATATTTCCCGAAGGATGATTGTGGACTACGGCTATTTGTGTAGCCCGTTGCAAGAGTGCTTCCCGAAGAATAGTACGTACATCTGTATATGTTCCGTCTATTCCACCGGTACTTATGCGGACTTTATCTATCAGTTTCGTTGCCTGATTGAGTAATAAAACCCAAAACTCTTCCTGTTCAAGGTCACACATTAGAGGTTGAAAAATGTCATAGATATCTTTTGAGCAAGTGATGCGAAGCCTTTCTTTTGTACTTTGCAGCTTTCTCCGCTTTCCCAGTTCCAAAGCGGCCATGACCGTAATGCTCTTTGCAGGCCCCATACCCTTGAAACGAGAAAAGTCACAAACTTCCCATTTAGCCAAAGAATTAAGATTATTATCACAATCCAGGAGTAAGCGTCGCATCAGTTCAACAGCACTTTCTTCCGTATTTCCGGAGCCGATTAATATAGCGAGTAGTTCGGCATCGCTCAATGCTGCTGCTCCCTTCTCCATCATTTTCTCCCGTGGGCGGTCTTCCAGTGCCCATTGGTTGATGGATAACTTGTGTTTGTTTTCCATTTTCTATGTTTTGAGAGTGTAAAGGTAGCCTTATTTTATTTAATGATAGAGGTTATGGAAAAGAATATAAAATGCCTAGTTCGTTTCCATATAGAGAAACGCCAGTTTCCATACTGGGGAACGCGCGTGTCCTCGTATGGAAACGACAGTATCTAAGGCGGGAAACTAGCGTTTCCTTACATGGAAATTACAGGAAACTCTAAGAGATTAAATTTCAAGTATATAAGTATTCCAGTCCATAACTGTACAGATACAAATCAGAAGCATACGAACTTATTTATAGAAGTTCTTTTGAAATGCTTCAAACTCATCTTTCCCTCTGATACAGCGTTGCCACCATGCACGCCAAAAGCCTGTACCGTAGCCGATAAGTTGAATAAATGCGGCAGCAATGGAGTATATTCCAATACTCAAACTCTTATTTTGAATCGTGGAATCTATGCAGACCAGCAATGCGTAAAGAAGAATTGGCGTGATACTAAATACGCAAAACGGCGTTCCCAATAATAAAATAGCTACTCCTAATGTGAATACTGCCGGAAGCAGATGTACCAGCTTCAGCGAATCAGGGTACTTCTTGTAAAGGTTGATACGGGCAATACCGGAATTATGAACCTGTTTGAAGAATTTCTTCAAATCAGTCCTCCGTTTGTGATATACCCATGCGTCAGGGAAAAGACGACAGGTATAACCACTTTTGAAAATACGAATACTGAAATCAATATCTTCACCAAAACGCATCTTTGAGAATCCTCCCAAAGCTTCATACACCGCCCGTCGCACTCCCATATTGAAGCTGCGGGGGTAGAATTTATCCATTTTCTTCTTCCCGCCACGAATACCACCTGTAGTGAAGAAGGAAGTCATGGAGTAGTTGATTGCTTTCTGAATATCGGTAAAGGAATCATGTGCACGGTCAGGGCCGCCAAAAGCATCTGCAGGAGATAATACTAGTTCTTTCTCTACTGCATCAAAATATCCTTCGGGAAGAATTACATCTGAATCTAATATAATAAGGTACTCTCCTTCGCTACGCTCCGCCCCGTAATTACGACTTTGTCCCGGTCCGGAATTAGGCTTAAAGAAGTATTTTATATCCAACCGATTGGTATATCGGTCTACCACTTCTTTGCAGGGAATAGATGAACCATCTTCTACAACAATCACTTCAAAATCTTTAAAGTGTTGTGCGGTGAGGCTTTGCAATAATTCGTCCACTTCATCGGGACGGTTATAAACAGGGATTATGACGGAGTAACGCATATCAATCGGTTATGACTCTATTTCAGAATACAAAGTAAGGCAAAAAAAATGAAACTCATTAAAGATAAGATACAAAAAAGGCGGCTTCGTTTCCGAGCCGCCTTTTTCTATAGATTAAGAGTATATGCTTATTTACTCAAAATATCCAATGTATCCGATGCAATCAACAGTTCTTCGTCTGTCGGGATCACTACTACTTTCACTTTGGAAGCAGGAGTAGAAATGATAGCTTCTTCACCACGAATCTTCGCATTCACATCGCTATCAAGTTCGATGCCCATGTATTCCATATCCTTACAAACTTCACGACGGCATTCGAACTGGTTTTCACCAACACCACCTGTGAACAAAACGATATCTACACCACCCAGTGCAGCAGCGTAAGCGCCGATATATTTCTTGATGCGGTAGTAGTACATTTTTTCTGCGAGGATTGCTTTCTCATTGCCGGCAGCACAAGCAGCCAATAGTTCGCGCATATCGCTTGATACACCGGAGATACCCAGTACACCGCTCTTCTTGTTCAGCAGGTTGGAAACACCGGTTGTGTTCAAGCCTTCTTTGTCCATGATGAATGTCACTGCACCGGCGTCGATGTCACCGCTACGGGTACCCATCATCAAACCTTCCAGCGGAGTCAAGCCCATAGTAGTGTCGATACATTTGCCATCTTTGATAGCAGCGATAGAACCACCATTACCGATGTGGCAAGTGATAATTTTCTTTCCTTCAGGATTAACACCCAGGAATTCGCATACACGTTTTGATACGTAACGATGAGAAGTTCCGTGGAAGCCGTAACGACGTACACCATATTTCTCGTACAATTCGTAAGGAATAGCATACATATATGCATAATCCGGCATTGTCTGATGGAAAGCCGTATCAAAAACACCTATCTGTGGAATGTTCGGAAGAATAGCAGAAACTGCATTCACACCTTTCAGGTTAGCAGGGTTGTGAAGCGGAGCCAAGTCATTGCAAGCTGCAAAAGCTTCCAACACTTCCTTGTTCAGCAATACAGATTCGCTGAAACGTTCGCCTCCGTGTACCATACGGTGACCTACCGCATTGATTTCATCCAAAGACTTGATTGCACCATATTCAGGGCTAATCAATGTATTCAGGATAAATTCCACACCTACTGTATGTTCAGGAATATCTTTTTCCAGGATTTTCTTTTCGCCGTTCGGCAAAGTCAGTTTCAGGAATGAACCTTTCAGGCCGATTTTTTCGATACCACCTTGAGCAATTACCTCTTTAGTGGTCATATCGAACAATTTATATTTAATAGATGAACTTCCGCAGTTCAAAACTAAAATTTTCATGTTGTTGTCGATTTAATACTTAATACTTTATATCTAATACTTGTACTTATTTGTTTGCTTTTGCAGCAATAGACTGATTGGCTGTGATGGCAATCATGCGATATACATCTTCGATAGAGCAACCGCGAGACAGGTCGTTTACCGGGCAGGCGATACCTTGAAGGATCGGGCCGATAGCGTCAGCGTGTCCCAGGCGTTGAACTAATTTATAAGAGATGTTACCTACTTCCAGACTCGGAACAATCAGTACGTTTGCCTGTCCGGCTACATCTGAGCCCGGAGCTTTGCTTGCACCCACTTCAGGAACAAGAGCAGCATCTGCTTGCAGTTCGCCATCCAAATCAAGAGTCGGAGCCATTTCTTTGGCAATCTTAGTAGCTTCTACCACTTTGTCTACCACTTCGTGTTTAGCAGAACCTTTGGTAGAGAAGCTCAACATAGCTACTTTCGGATTTTCGATACCGGCAACAGCCTTAGCTGTCTGAGCTGTGCAAACAGCAATCTGCGCCAACTGGTTAGCATCCGGAACCGGAGTTACGGCTACGTCACCCATTACCAGAATTCCATTCTTTCCGTATTCGGGAGCATGAGTCAACAGCAACATGGCACCTGATACACAAGTGATGCCCGGAGATGTCTTGATAATCTGCAAAGCAGGGCGCAATACATTACCGGTAGTGTTGCGTGCACCAGCCAACTGACCGTCAGCATCGCCACTCTTCATCATTAAACAACCAAAGAACAAAGGGTCATTCGTCAATTTGCGGGCTTCTTCGATCGTCATTCCTTTCTTCTTACGAAGTTCACACAGCAACTGTGCATACTCTTCGTGTTTCGGGGAAGTCTCCGGGTCGATGATAGTCGCTTTACCGATATTTCCCAAGCCCCATTTTACAGCGAGTTCGATAATTTCAGCCGGTTTACCTAATAAGATAAGGTCGGCAACTTCGTCTGTCAAAATCATATTGGCAGCTTTTAATGTGCGTTCTTCTGTTCCTTCAGGAAGAACAATACGTTGGCGATTTGCTTTCGCGCGTTCAACGATTTGGTTGATTAAATTGAGCATAGATATATTGAATAATATTATAAAACCTACTTACGATTTGTAATTTGCGGTGCAAAAGTAGTCAATTTTGCAATATCCACATTACAATTTCGTCCATATTTTGCTTCCAAGTCTAAAATATTATAATATTTAACACTGTACTCCTATTTTTCATACCTTTGCAGCGTTTTCAAACAAAATCAATAGGTAATTAGTATATGATACGTCAGTGCGCCATTTTATTTGGCTGTTTGGCTTTGGGTGAATTAATAGTTTATCTTACGGGTATCAAGCTCCCCTCCAGCATCATCGGTATGCTGCTGCTCACCCTCTTTTTGAAATTAGGTTGGATTAAACTGCATTGGGTACAGGGATTGTCCGACTTTCTCGTGGCTAACTTAGGATTCTTTTTTGTTCCGCCCGGTGTGGCACTTATGTTATACTTCGATGTTATTGCGGCTGAATTCTGGCCGATAGTGATAGCAACAATCGTTAGTACCGCCCTTGTGCTGGTAGTAACGGGATGGGTTCATCAGATTGTCCGCAAGTTCAGACTGGCGCGTCAGATTAAGCTGGCACGCAAACTGCATCTTTCAGATTTCCATCTGCCGGAGAAACTTCACCGTAGAGACAAGACCAACTTAACTAATAAAGAAAAATGAGCTTCTTAGAAAATGACTTCTTCCTGTTGGCTATTACCTTCGGGATTTTCTTCTTTGCCAAATTGCTTCAGAAGAAAACAGGGCTAGTGTTACTTAACCCGATATTACTGACCATCGCCGTCCTTATCATCTTCCTTAAAATGACTAATATCTCTTATGAGACTTATAATAAAGGAGGACATCTTATCGAATTTTGGCTGCGTCCGGCTGTTGTTGCCTTGGGCGTACCTTTATATCTTCAGTTGGAAATGATTAAGAAACAGTTATTACCGATTCTCTTGTCGCAACTGGCCGGCTGTATCGTCGGAGTCATTTCGGTAGTGCTGATTGCGAAGTTTATGGGGGCTTCACAAGAAGTAATCCTATCCCTCGCTCCGAAATCAGTGACTACCCCGATTGCGATGGAAGTAACGAAAGCCATCGGCGGTATTCCATCACTGACAGCGGCAGTTGTAGTGGCAGTCGGATTATTGGGAGCAATCTGTGGTTTCAAGACAATGCAGATTATGCGCGTAGGCAGTCCTATCGCCCAAGGGCTTTCTATGGGAACGGCCGCCCATGCTGTCGGAACCTCGACTGCGATGGATGTCAGCAGTAAATATGGAGCATATGCCAGCCTGGGATTAACGCTGAACGGAATATTCACCGCATTGCTGACACCTACTATCCTTCGATTATTAGGTATTCTGTAAAAACAAAATCGCCTGATTTTCCGTTATATAAAGAGTTAAACGCAAAACGCAATCTTATGATTCCATTTAAAGATATCACATTAGCAGATAAAGACACGATTACCTCATTTACAATGAAAAGTGAGCGACGTAACTGCGACCTGTCATTCTCCAATCTTTGTAGCTGGAGATTCTTATATGATACTCAATTTGCAGTAATCGACAACTTTTTAGTATTCAAATTCTGGGCAGGAGAACGACTAGCCTACATGATGCCTGTGGGAACCGGCGACCTGAAAGCCGTGTTGAAAGAGTTGATAGAAGATGCCGCCAAAGAGAACCAGCCATTTTGTATGCTGGGAGTATGCAGTAATATGCGTGCCGACCTCGAAGCTATTCTTCCCGGACAGTTCACTTTCACGGAAGACCGTGATTATGCAGATTACATTTATCTGCGGAGTGACCTTTCTACTTTAAAAGGCAAGAAGTTCCAGGCGAAAAGGAATCATATCAACCGATTCCGTAATACATACCCGGATTATGAATATACACCGATTACTCCCGACCGTATTCAGGAATGTCTGGATTTGGAAGCCGAATGGTGTAAAGTGAATAATTGCGACCAACAGGAGGGAACGGGCAACGAACGCCGTGCCTTGATTTATGCCCTTCATAACTTCGAAGCTCTCGGACTGACTGGTGGTATCCTTCATGTGAATGGCAAAATCGTTGCATTCACTTTCGGTATGCCTATCAATCACGAGACATTCGGCGTGCATGTAGAAAAAGCGGATACGAGCATCGATGGCGCGTATGCCATGATTAATTATGAATTTGCGAACCGGATTCCCGAACAGTATATTTATATCAACCGGGAAGAGGATTTAGGTATTGAAGGCTTACGGAAAGCCAAACTTTCTTATCAACCGGTGACGATTCTTGAAAAATATATGGCTTGTCTGAAGACTCATCCGATGGATATGGTTAAATGGTAATTTCTCAGTGAATATGATAATAAAGGAACAAGTAAAAGCTTTATGGAAAATCTGCTTCGAAGATAGTGAAGAGTTTGTTGATATGTACTTCAGACTACGCTACAAAACCGAAGTGAACGTTGCTATCCAAAGTGGTGACGAGGTCATTTCTGCGCTTCAAATGCTCCCCTATCCCATGACTTTCTGTGGAGAAACGGTGCAGACTTCCTATATTTCAGGAGCCTGCACGCATCCTGACTTCCGAAGCAAGGGAGTCATGCGCGAGCTTTTATCCCAATCATTTGCGCGAATGTTACGGAACGGAGTACATTTCAGTACGTTGATACCGGCAGAGCCATGGCTATTCGATTATTATAAACATATGGGGTATGCTTCTGTTTTCCAGTATTCGGTCAAGGAGATTACTTTACCGGAATTTATCCCTTCCAAAGAAATTAATGTCGATGTTGTTTCTGAACTTCAGAATGAGACCTATTCATATTTGAATAAGAAGCTGTCCGAACGTCCTTGTTGTATTCAACACACCTTAGAGGATTTTCAGGTTATCATGGCAGACCTTCCTATCAGTGGCGGAAACGTCTTTGTAGCCAAACGAGCAAACGAAATAAGAGGAATAGCCATTATATACAGGGGAGAAAGCCGCATCATCATCAATGAACTTTTGGCAGAGGATAAGGATGCAGAGCATAGTCTGCTGCATGCCATCAAACAACATACCGGATGTAACCGCATGACTCAACTGTTACCTTCCGATGAGAAACTGCCTCAACATTCACTAGGGATGGCACGGATTATCAATGCCAAAGAAGTTTTGCAGATTTATGCTTCAGCCTATCCTGAAGATGAGATGCAATTGGAAGTATCAGATAAGCAGTTATCGGTGAATAATGGTTATTATTATCTGTCGAAAGGTAAGTGCAGATATAGTAACGAACGGATGCCCGGCACACATATTTCAATGAATATAAGTGAATTGACAGAGAGAATCCTCAAGAAGTTAAATCCATATATGAGTTTGATGCTGAATTAAAGCACGGATTACACGGATTTCACGTTGCTTGATATAACTGTATTTCCAAAAGCCGTGAAATCCGTGTAATCCGTGCCTTAAACTATTTATTCAAACAACGTACACGCTCACAGGCAGCCAACAAAAATGCTCCCACACCAAAGTTTGAAGTAGAGTTTGCATCTACTACCTGACCGGGTATCGCTTTCTCACCAATCGGCTGCACATAACCAATCTTTCCATCGGGTTGTAAAGCAACCGTTGACAGGTATTTCCATGCTTTTTCAACTACGGGCTGGTATTGTTCGGAGTTAAGCAAGCCATTGTTTATGCCCCACTGCAAACCATAGGCAAAGAAAGCGGTTCCACTGGTTTCCGGTCCCGGCGCATGTTCCGGGTCAAGCATACTGCGAGTCCAGTAACCTTCCTGTTGCTGACAGGCAGCAACAGACTTTGCCAGGGTACAGAAACGATCTGTATATTCCTTACGATACTTATCTGTTTCAGGAAGCTCCTTTAGTACTTTAGCCAATCCTGCCAATACCCAACCGTCTCCACGTGCCCAAAAATCTTTTTTACCGTTCACGCTTTTGTGCTTGGGATATACGTATTTACCGTCCCGATAGTAAAGTCCGGCTTCTTCATCATACATGATACTGTCGGCGTAAGTAAGATATTCGTGCAGTTTCTCCAGGTAAAGCGGATTCTTCGTGATGTTATACATCTTTGTCATTACAGGCATTACCATATACAAGCCATCTGCCCACCACCAATAATCATGGTTAGGGGTACTCATCTGATATTCCATCACTTCACGGGCACGGGCTATCTTTTGTGTATCCGGTTCTAAATTGTACAAATCGGCATACGTCTGGAAACAAATCTGATAATCTCCGAAAAGTACATAGTCGTCACTTTCCCCATAACTATACTTCCAACTGGTCTTGTCGTCCGATTTGGCACCTTTCCATTGGTTGTGTTCCGACCAACCTTTCGAATATTCCAAATATTCAGACTTTTCGGTCAGGAAATAGGCTTCCATATTCCCGGTATGATAGGCGGCATTGTCCCAAAAAGAACGTCCGTGTTCAGGGTGATTTGTCTGCCAATACCCATTCACCTTATGAATTATCTCTATCACTTCTTCCGAAGAATCGGTTTTCTTGTCCGCACAGCTTGCGCAGACCATACCGCCCAGGAGAAAAACCGAAAAAAGAGTTACGTATAAATTCTTCATATCTTTATTTATTTGTATTCATATCCATTTCCAACACATACACCATTTGAGGTTCAATCTCTGCGATACGTTCGCCATCCCCCTGGCGAGTGTGCTGCACAAATAGATGCAGTTTTCGTTGTTTCTTCCAAAGTTCTGTGTCGTGTGACGGTTCCCAGGCATCTACCGAAAAGTCGGTTAAATCCGTTATCGTCCACTTGCCGATGCCGACATCGGCAGCGTGAGCCATTGAGACACGGCTTCCCCGTTCTTCATCACGGAAAATATAAAAAACTTCTCCACCCTCTACGACAATACGCGGACGGGCGATAGGAATCATCTTCGTGCCACCGCCTTTCAAGCTAAAAGGTGTTTTGCGGTCGGTTACCTGACGGTGATGCCATACTTTTCCATCATTCCATACAATACGATATTGCGGTACGTCACTGTCGGGAGCTCTCCAATACGTAGCTATATAAGGATTCCCACCCGCATCGGCACTCATACTCGTTTGATTTATCAATTCGCAGTTCTGCGGCAGACGGCAAGCGTATTCCGCATTCGAAAGTTTAATCGGGAGTTCACATTGCTCCCCACTGGATTTGTACCAAGTCACTCCATTATCAAACGAACGGGCATAACAAATATCGTGATTTGTCTCTACATGCCAGGTTTCACGCCATACCCATGAAAGATGGATAGTCCCTTGTTCATCAACGTATAACTGCCAATAGGCGTTTCGCTTATTTTCTCCGTCAATCAGTACATCCTGCACACGAGCCCACTTCTGTTCTTTCAATGAGTAACGGTTCATTATCAGGTTGCCACGACCGGAAGAGCCGGAACGGTAGGCAAACAATAAATCTCCGCCCGCCAAAGGATAGAATTCGGGATAAGTAACATTTCCTTCATCTACTCCGGTCATTGGTATTTTATCTCCCAATTCCAAAGAACCGGGAGCAATACTACGGCAATAATTCAGTTTATGACCGTGATGGTCAAAAGAAACGTGCACATAGCCTCCTCCGTCCACCATCATACTGATGATATTATGGCCGTCTTTTACATTTCCCTGGTATTGGGTACGATGCAGCGTCCATTGTCCGGAGTCCAGTTTGCGTTTTCCCAGTGTCAGATAACCGTCAGCATCATAATAGCTGATGTACTGCTCATCTCCATGGGTAACCAGGGAATTATTACGGAATACCGCAGTGTTGACTGAAGTACAGCTATACCCCTTCCCCACTTCCACCAAATGTTGGGAGTAGCATAACACAGGAACCAGCATAATCCCGCAAAGTAGTAGCAATATCCGTTTCATGCTTGTATTCTTTATTATTTATCGAAAAAGGAAAGATTCCATTTCTCCTGCCAGGGGATAGTAATTTTTCCGTCTTTTATCAATACAGGCAACCATACATAGCGGGAGTCTTCCAAATCTTTCTTTTTCCAACGGTCGAACAGAGCGATATATGCATCCTTCTTCCCTGCAACTGGTTGCACATAAGTACTCTGTGCATAAAATGTCTTATCCGCATCCGGCCCGGTACATGGGTCTCCGATAGTTTTCCACGTACCCATAATAGAATCAGCGACTGCTATCTCAGCCACATTCGGGTCCCAGCCTGTACAGCCGGAACTGAGCATATAATATTTACCGTTATATTTGAATACTGCCGGAGCCTCACGGGATTCTTTCACGAAATTACGTGTAAAGCGTCCGCTAGGTTTCAGATAGTCGTCAGTCAACAGGCTGATATACATGGTTTCATTGTTCTCTGAAGAATAGAATTGATAGGCACGACCATCATCATCTACAAAAACAGTCTGGTCACGGCTCATTGCATCGTTAGGACGGAAACTTCCCTGATAGATGAACGGTCCGACAGGAGAATCGGCAACAGCAACTCCGGCACAAGCCTTACTGTAATCGGCACTTTCCACATGCGCCCACATTACGAACTTGCCCGTTTTCTTATTATAAACCACTTTCGGACGTTCCAATACTTTGGACGGATGCAGGTCATGATTCGGGTCATCTTTTACTGCCGGAAGTACAATCCCTTCAAATTTCCAGTTCAGCAAGTCTTTGGAAGAGTAGCAACCTACTCCGGTCACATCTGTACGGTAACATTCCCAGGTAGCCCATTCGGGCAAGATGGTTTTTCCTTTTTTGTATTCACCATACCAATAATAGGTACCATCGTGATAAAGAAGTCCGCCGCCATGAGCGTTAATCGGATTTCCATCGGTATCTTTCCACACTTCTCCGGGAATAAAGTTCGTGTTCTTCTGAGCCTGCACAGATATTGGAAGCAAGCCTATGCAAGCTACAAACAGTAATAATAGTCTAGTCATATATAATCAATATTTGTTGGTTAATTCATTTTAATGATAAGCATGGTCTTTCGGAAAGTCATTCCCTTCCCAGGCTTTTTTACTTGTCCAGTCTTCGGCAGGAGATGTCCAGAAAGGATGATCAGCCGGAAGTCCGAGCGGCAGGAAAGCAAGTGATGCCATATATAAGCTACCATTATTTGTATACCAGTCGGATATATTCGGTTGCTTGCCATTGAAACCTAAAGTAAGAAATCCTTTCTCATTGAAATTACGGTCATCACCAAACATTCGCTTAATAACTGCTGTCATGGCTGCACGTACTTGTCCATTTGGCAATTCCTTGGGTAACCATTCTCTCCATGCCAGTAATGCTAAAGGCTGCAAAGTTCCTGTACGATAGGTAATAGAACGACCAAAAACAGGGAGCGTCCCTTCTGGAGAGATGAACCGTTCCAAAATCATTCCGAAACGTTGCATCCGTTTTACTGCACGGTTGTAATCACAGTCCGGCATATTCCATACTTTATTCTTTCCGCCATTAGTCATTATTTCCAATGGTTCTATATACATGGGATGCAGGACAAAGCTATTATAATAGTCGAAAGCAAAGTCCTTTCCGTCTGAATACCAGCCATCACCGACATACCATTCTTCCACTTTACGCAACGCCGAAGCTATGCGGTAAGTATCACTTGGCGCACCCGCTTTCCGCAAAAAGGCTTCTACGGTAGCAGAGAACAATAACCAATTCGTATAAGGAGGATCTACCCGACGAAGCTGTGTAAACTCGGTAATATAACGTTGTTTTGTCACGCTGTCCAACGGAACCCATAAAGCGTCATATCCTCTTATGAAACTTTCCGCGATATAAGCGGCATCTACCAAGGTTTGCCCTTCCTTTCTCCACAACAAATAATCGGGACTTTCCGGGTCGACAGCCTGCGCATAACTCTTGAGCGCCCATTCACGCAGTTGTTTCCGCTGGATACCTTCGGATGTATCATCATCCGGCAATGAAATCCAGGGAGCCAGTCCTGCCATCAGACGTCCGAAACATTCCATATAAGTAACCCTTTTATTTCTTCCGTCCCATGTCGGGCTTAACTCTACCAACATATTTTCCTGTAGCTTGCCTTCACTCATATTACTAAGCACCGGTTCAGCCATACGATACATCACTCCCGCCCATAACTCACGGTCGGTCGGTTCTTTCACTTGTTTCTTCTTTTTTGCCGACAGGTCTTGTGACGGTATCATCAAGATTGCCATAAGCAATAGTAGTACGCAATGTCTATTCAAGTTCATGATATTATTATAGGTTTTTCGTTTACAAAGATAGTTCATACTCATAAAAACAACGTCCAAATTTGTGTCAAAAAAGGGATACAAAAAGACCAAATTTCATACAGACACAGTTATATATACGAAATTAATAAGGTTTCCACCTATCAACCCATTCTATAAAAGGTATTCCTTTTTCATTAAATTGAATAGGCAGCCAGATGTAACGTGAATCCGATAAACTCTCCGGACGCCAGCTATCTGCCATAAAAACAAACCGGTCTTCCTTCCCTTGCAAAGGGAGGATATAGGTGCTCTGTCCCCCGAACGTCTTATCCGCTTTCTCTCCGACACATGGATTCGGAAGTTGTTTCCATTCTCCAAGAATCGAAGTAGCAGTTAATAACCGGGCTTTATTAGGCTCCCACCCCGTACAACCGGAAGTTATCATCCAGTACGTCCCGTCTTTCTTGAAAATAGCGGGGGCTTCATTATGTCCGCCGGGAAAAATGCGTATATACCTGCCTGTATGGCCGAGATAATCATCAGACAATTCGGCAATCTGCAATGTCAGGTTATCTTCCGAAGAATAAATATGATAGCCTTTCCCGTCATCATCTACAAACAAGGTCATATCCCGGGACATCTGCCCGCCTTCCATATCTCTTTTCAAGAACAATCCCTTTTCAATGGCACTATACCATTCCGGGGTCCACCATTCCTTATATTCAGAAAAGTCCCATTCGATTTCCTGCTCCTCAGTGCCCATATTCAACGGATAGATACCCGGATTGACACGACCGGAACGGATAAACCGGTAAGGTCCGGCAGGAGAATCACTAATTGCCACCGCAGCCCGTGCAGGTTCATATCCCTTACCTTTCAATTCTAAATGAAACCACATTACAAACTTTCCGGTTTTCTCATTATATATCACTTTCGGGCGTTCCATGATACATCCTTTTTCAATATCATGCCCCTCTTCACCGGAGACACCCAAAGCAATTCCTTCGTATTTCCAGTCGCATAAGTCCACTGAAGAATAACAGTTAATTCCCTTCTCTGTTACAAAACCGGATGCAGGGCGGTTTTCACCAAACCAGTAATATTTTCCTTCATGGAATATAAGCCCGCCACCATGTGCATTAATGGTATCTCCATTCATGTCTCTCCACACTTCGCCGGAAATGATACCTTTATCTCCATCCGCAACCAAGCCACAACCCTGAACAGAAATGCCGAACAATACGCCTAGAGCAAGGAATATGTACACGAGTCTTTTTTTATAGTCTTGTTTCAACATAATCATATGATTTTCATCATTGCAAAATAACAGTTATCCCGTATTATTCAAAGATTCCGAAAAGGGTTTGATAATACGGGACAAGCTGAAATTACTATTTCTGATAAATCCGTACGTAGTCAACGCAATATTCTAATGGAAATTTTGCTTGAATAGGTCGCCCATTAATACCACCAATCGCAAGATTCAGCATCATCAGTTGACCGAACCCATTAAAATCATTTGAATAGGGGTTGATATATCCACCGTCTCCCGCACCATGGTCACCTTTATTAACGGTTGTGCTTAAATCCGTCTCATTCAATAAAAAATCATCCAAATAAATACGGATATACTTCTCATCCCAATCCATTCGCCAAATATGATATTTATTTGCCCATTCAGAGTCGGCAGAAGTAAATTGGGTAATCGGATAGTTCTTCGAGTTCCACGTACCGCTCCAACGGGCAGAACCTCCCCAACACAGGTTGGCATGAATCTTTTCCTTATAAAATTCCAAGATATCAATTTCTCCACCCAACGGCCATTCATACCAGTTGCCTGTAGACCAGATAGCAGGCCAGGCTCCTTGCTCAACAGGTATTTTAGCACGCACTTCTATCCTTCCATATTTAAAGGCATAATCACCTTTCGCAACGATACAGGAAGACGTGTATTCCGCATATTCACGAGTCTGTTTCCATGCATTTCCGCCTGTTGCTCCCGCATTGTAATTAGGATTCTTCACACGTTCCTCTTTGGCTGTAAACACCAAGGCACCTTTATTCATCCTGGCATTGTCCGACTGATACCACTGATCTTCTTCATTACGCTGGAAACCTTCTTCAAAACGCCACATATCAGGATTAGGAATACCTATGCCATTAAAT
This sequence comes from Bacteroides sp. GM023, assembly GCF_014750685.1. Lineage (GTDB taxonomy): Bacteria > Bacteroidota > Bacteroidia > Bacteroidales > Bacteroidaceae > Bacteroides. Next base: position 463,446 of record NZ_JAAXGE010000007.1, on the reverse strand, counting down.
TCATCATGCCACAATAGCTTATATCCGCCCGTTAGCGTATGATCGTCAGGCACACCTTCCGTATCCGGCTCATATTCGGGACCGGACGGTATCACCTCCGGCACATATGTCACAGTAAAGAAGAACATCATCGTATTCGTCTTATCGTTTATAGTATAAGAGGATGAATCCTTGATTTTCAACGGTAGCACAAAGTTAGCGCTCGCTTTACGTTCGTTTACCAACGTAGTCAAATCCGCTTGATAAACAATCAATTCCACCTTATCTGATTCTGACTTTCCGGCAGACAACTCCATCTTATCCGATGAAAGAATGTAATAGTCCGCAGGCAGGAGTTCCGCATTGGCATATACGGCGTAGATACCTCCTTCGTCTGCCCGGGCTGTCGCTTTGGTTAACGTGTCCGCATCGACTGTCAAACCTACTACAACATCTTTTTCCGCTTTCCTATTTTGGTATAAGGCAAGGCTCAAATCATAGGAGAAATCGACAATTACCGAATCCGAATCAAAGACACTCTTTATATTACACTGGCTACCGTCCCATATTTCCCGAGCTTGTTTCAGTCCCAGCAAATTCAAGTCCAGATTCCCATTGTAACTGAAATCCTTGTCATCGTCACAGCCATACAGACCGTTGACGCTAGCCGCCACCATACAGGCGACCATCCATATCTTATTCCTTTTCATTATTACGTTTTATTTTAAATTAATCCAAAGAAACAGTTTCGGGGTCATAGATATCGACCTCCGCATCATAAAAAACAATCTCCCCGATGTGGAAATAGTTTTTGCTTTGTGAGCTCGTCGTTACGTTGAAACGGAAATGCTTGAACTTCTTGCCCGGCATTATAAATTCCGTAGCATACCGCGTCTTGCGTACAGCCGGCAATCCGCTTAAAGCAGAGACCGTTTCCCAATTTGCTCCATCATTGCTAATCTGTAGTTCGGCAGATGTCGGATACCCATCCGAATTACTGGTATCACGTGTGTAATACTCAAACGCAAAGTTCTCATGCTCTTCATTAAAATCTATTTGTATATAATGAGGCAACGGCGCTTGCGGAGAATGCCAGTTGGTATGAAAAAAAGAACTTGACCCTGTGTCACCATCTATCAAATACTTAAAGATACCTTCGGAAGCATCGGGATAGTTACAGGAAAGTTGCTCTACCGTCAGGTTCACCTTCGTACGGGACACTTCCGTATTCACAGCCGGAGCAGCTCCCGAAGCGGCTTTTATCTCCGTCACCGCACTTCCCTGATTGGCGGCATTAAATGTTTGGAAGAAGAACGAATAATCTCCGAATCGTGCACGGGTATTGTCTATCAATAATTCAGATGTTCCGTTGGAAGCAACCAGATAGATTTCCTTCTTTTGCAAAGGGTCATAATACTTTATCTTCAGATACTCATAAGCTCCTTCGACAGGCTCCCAGGACAGGTTAATCTGTCCGGGCAACGCTTGCGAGCTAACAGTGGACGGAGCAATGGCAACAGGTGCAGCCGTACTTCCCACGACCTCAAAGGTTTCAAGTTTATCATCACACCCCGCCATGCAAACAAGTAAGCCGGCCGCAATTATATATTTAAAATTCAATTTCATAGTTTCTCTTTTTAATGAATTAAACACGTATGTTCTTTTACCAACCTGTATTTTGAGTCAGATTTGTATTCTTCCGTATCTCAGAATCAGGTATCGGATAGAAATACATCTTATCCTCCCAAACCAACGACTTCGTTGTTTTGGTGTAAGTCAATGTCTGGTTGACATTCAAGGTAATTCCCATTCGTGAAATACTGGTGATGCCTCCTTCTTTCCAACGGCGAATATCCCAGAAACGATGACCTTCAAATGCAAGTTCCACCATACGTTCTTTTTTATAGCGAGTCCAAAAGTCAGCATTACTCATTCCTGACGGAAATTCCGGCATATTCACTCCCGTACGTTTACGTATTTTGTTGACTGCATCGCGTGCCGACATGTCAAATTCACCGGATGTAGCGTCCGCAGAACCCAGATACTTGAATACCGTTTCCGCATAATTCAGGTAAAATTCTCCCAAGCGGAAAGTTATCCAACTATGGCGTTTACCACCGGTGCCATCGCTATCGCTGATGTCGATGGAGCTATCCAGGTATTTTTTCAGATAGTAACCGGTCGGAGTCGCATACGAAATAGGCAGTCCGTTTCTTCCTCCGTAGTAAATTTCCAATGGATAAGGATTGGCATCAGGCCACTTATCCCCGTTCACCGCAATCGTCATTCCCATACGCGGGTCTCTTCCTTCATATGGATTACTTGGGTCAGGGCTACTGCCGTCTTGCATTTCATAAGCATCTACCAACGTTTGTGTGGGGCAATTACCGGAATTGGCATTTTCCATACCAATCGGAAAATTATACCATTCGGGACTGTTCATATCTCCAAGACGGCGTGCAAATATCACTTCCGAAGCCTTATAATTGTCAGTTCCCCACAAAGCGGTATACGCTCCTAAGGTGATTTCATTCTCGTTGCAATAATCAATCACAGCTTTGGTAGCCGTTGCAGCTTCTTTCCAAAGTGTTTTATCTTCACTTTCGTTGAATAGTTTGCTGGCACGATAAAGCAATGTACGGGCTTTCAGCGCCAAAGCTACTCCACGCGTCACGCGTCCTGTTTCGGGATTATCGGTACCACCGGCAGCATCGTTATCCAGACCGGAATATTTCACCGGAAGTTTAACAGCCACCAAGTCACATTCTTTCACGATAAAGTCGAAAATCTCCGAAGCAGGTGTACGGGTGATAGAATTGGCTTCCGCTTCGGTTAGCACTTCCGTAGTGAAAGGAACATCTCCATAGGCACGAACCAACAAGAAGTAGTAGTAAGCACGCAACAGGCGGACTTCATACGGATAGCGGTTGTACCGGTTCATCTGCGACTGATAATCTATCTGAAAACGCAAGTCGTAAAAGTCCAGGTCGGTTCCTTCTTTCAGGAAATAGTTTATCTCACGGATAGCATTGTAGTATCCCCATTGCGATTTGGGATTCAAGGCACTCCAGTTGCCGTTCGTGTAGTCCAGCACCGAAGAGTAGGTAAGCGCCATCTCGGCCTCATCACAAGCGGACGCCAAAGACACAAGGCCCGGCAAATCAGCATCCAGGTAGGAATAGATATTATTCACGAATCCGGCGGTACGGCCGAAGTCAGAAAAAACATATTCCTTATCATAAGTAGTATATTCGTGGTAGTCCATCTTATCAGCACAGGCCGACAAAGCTGCCACACAAACTATACCAAGACATATATTCTTTAATTTCATATCGTTGTAAGTTTTTAAAGTTCAAGATTTAAAGTTTCTTTTAAAGCCCTATCGACAAACCGACATGTACGGAGCGGGTAGCAGGATAAACGTTGTTTCCCATAGCTTCCGGGTCAGTCAGGTCAATGCTGTCGATACTGAACAAGTCAGTTCCTCTAACGTACACCTTTGCATTTTTCATCTTAATCTTGCTCAACCAGGAAGAAGGGAGTTTGTAGTACACCTCACAATTGCGCAACTTCAGGAAAGAGCGGTCGGCCAACCATATCGAACTTGTCTTCAAGTTATTATCCACCGTTTCAGTGCTTAGGCGAGGGAAACGGGCATTGGGGTTTTCCGGTGTCCAGCGGTTATTATAGGCATATTGGGAGATATTCGTATTGTCAATCAACGGAAGATACAGATTGGACGACAGGACAGAGGTATAATTACCTACTCCCTGGAAATAAGCATTGAAGCCCAGTCCTTTCCATTCCAGTCCGACATTGAATCCGTAATAGATTTCCGGACAAGTAGAGTTATATCCCATAGGTATATAATCATTCTCATTAATCACATTGTCGCCGTTGATGTCTTTGTACTTGATGTCACCTGCCCTTACCGGTCCGAACTGTTGCGGAATACTGTTTGCCACATCGGCATCATCCATAAAATAGCCCGTTGCCTGCAAGCCGAAAATCTGTCCGACAGGTTTGCCCGTAGAACGCAGATAGTCATATGCCTGCGGTGATTCCATCATTTCAATAATCTTACTGCGGCTATAAGAGAATGTACCTCCCGCACGAAGTTGGAAATTACCGATTTGCTTGGTATAATCCAGTCCAATCTCCGTGCCCCAGCTATCCACAATACCTGCATTCACGTAAGAACTCGATGCACCCAATACAGCCGAATTTTGTCCGGCGGAACTTACCCAGATGTCCGAACGTCTTTCATAAAATCCGTCGACAGTCAGAGTCAATCCTTTCAAAAGAGACATATCCAAACCCAGATTATACTTATATGCTTTTTCGGTAGTTCCGTTCAGAGAAGGAAGTCTTCCTTCCGTCCAACCGCCATCACCTGTAAAATCGGCTCCTACAGGATAACTGCTTCCACCTACCATTGTCGTATGCCAATAGCCGTCGGCAGGAATATTATCCGTCCGGATGATACCGAATGAAGCACGCAGTTTCATAAAGTCAATAACACGCTGGTTCTTCATGAAATCCTCGTTAGAAAGCACCCATGCCAGGCCGACTGTAGGCGCCAGTCCCCAACGGCTGTCCGGGTCCAGTTTATTGGAAGCCGAAGTCATCAAGGTGAAATCCGCAAAATAACGGTTGTTGTATCCGTAATGCGTATACCAACCCGCGTTCTGAGTATATAAAGAGTTATTCGTTCCATTGCTGTTATCGTATTTATAGGTGTACAACAACATACTATAAATATCATGCTTGCCGAAAGTACGCGACCAGTCCACATTCATCTGAAAATTGAATGAACGGTATTGCCAGTCAAGTTTGGCATTATCTCCTGCTACACTGCTCACAGAACCTCCCGTGAAATCAGTCAGCGTTGCCGGCTCTCCATTGGTCCAACCCGCCACAGATTTCATTCCATATTTATAGTTCACCGTATAGTTCTCCCAGTAAGAAGCGATATTATCATATCCCATGCGCACGGAAGCACTTAAACCTTTAGTTACGGATGACAAGTCCTGACTCAACTTCATGTCTGCATACAGAGCACGTGTATGTCCTTTGGAATATCCGCGTCCCTGCGTCAAGGCAACCGGGTTATTATAACCGTCCCATGTAGAGTTACCTCCCCACAGTCCGTCTTCCGTTTTGACAGGAAAAGCTGCCGACGGTACAGAGACAATCTTATACATCAAATTATCACTACCCAAACCCGGACGGCTGAACTCATTCAGTACTCCCATAATATTGGCCTGCATACGTGTTTTCGGACTCAAATCAATATCCAGATTGGTACGGAAATTAGCTCTTGAATATTTGTTCTGAGTGGAATAACCGTCATTCGTACCGGTATTATCAATAAAGCCCCGGTTATTCTGCAAGTTCAGCAAAGTGAAATAACGCATCTTCGTAGAACCTCCACGGAAACTTAACGTAGCAATATCCGATGCTCCCTGGTCCCTGAACACCTCGTCAGCCCAATTCACGTTCGGATATAAATAGGGATATTTGCCGCTTTTATAAGCGTCCAGCTCATTCTGCGAATAGCGGGCGGATTTACCGGCATTCGTATAAGCCTCGTTCACCGCACTGGCGTATGTATAAGCATCTGCCATCTCCGGAACACGCGTCTGAAAGTCGAAAGAATGGTCGTAGGAGAAATTGATTTCTCTCGTTTTATATTTACCGCGCTTGGTGACGATATTGACAACACCGTTGATACCTCTGTAACCATAAAGAGCCACTGCCGCAGCGTCACGAAGAACACTTACCGATTCCACTTCTTCGGGAGTAATATAATTCAAGACCTGCCAGTTATTATCACGTTCCAGCCCGTCTACTACCAAAAGAATGCCATTATTACCGTTCAGGGTTTGCAGGCCACGGATAGTCATGGAAGGAATCTGGTCCCACGCTGTACCCGTCTTTTGCATGGTGGTCAATCCCGTTACATTGCCATATAAGGAATTTCCCACACCGAATGAAGAACGGTTGTCTATCTGGTCGGCATATACAGTAGATACGGCTCCCGTAGATTCTGCATTTGTCTGATTCAATCCGAAACCAACATTCACTTTCTCGCCGGAAAAGTCGAAAACAATAGTCATTGCTTTTCCGGTCGTCACCGGCACTACTTTCGTATCGTCGCGTCCTGTCCGTATTCTTAAAAGATGTTCTTTATCCGCAGTGATTGCAAACAGCCCGTTCCTGTCAGTCGTAACCTCCTGTATCAACGGATTGTTTTCAATGGAAACCAATGCACCCGCCACCGGATTGCCCAACTTGTCAACCACCTTTCCGGTTACACTGTTTTCTTCCTGCGCCATACCTTTCAGGCTGACGCAAGCTAACATTGCCAAAGCTATTATTTTATATTTTTTCATATTGTTCTTTCTAAAATTAACCGTTGTTTCTGTCCAACATTACCAACCCGGATTTTGTGTCAATCCATATCCCTTGTTCACTTCGGAAGGCGGGAAAGCCTGCAAATACCACTTCGGGCTAAAGTTGCTCCACCACGAACGGGCGATACTCCGAATCGTGAAAGGCTCATACTTGAAATCCGAAGGTTTATTCGGGAAGGTGGAACTGTTGCCACTCGTACCCGACCACGGAGTATTACCACCGCCGTCATTACGGTAAATCATCAGTCCGTGCAACGGAGCCCTGAACAAATCGGCACGTTTATAACGAATCATATCAAACAGGCGGACATCTTCCAATCCCAGTTCGCAAGCGCGCTCCCGAAGAATTTCTTCCAACAAGGCATCGGCATTGTTAGTCAGATTCTTACCCGGATTACATTCTGCCAAACCTCCCAAACCAACGCGGGAACGTACCGTATTGACCAGTTTGATAGCTCCAGCCAAATCATTCTTTGCTTTCAGGCAGGCTTCCGCATAAATCAGATATACCTCGGCAAGGCGCAGATAAGGCCAATGCGGATAAATACCGGAAAGTGAGCCTTCCTTATAGAATTTATAAAGACGGAATCCGGTAGCTGTTGTGCCCGTTTCAGTGCTCGTGCTATTCTCATTCTCACGTCCACCTGTCCATAGTTCGGCAGCGTGGTCACCGTAGCTTGCTCCATTCACCAAGATGGTTTCATACAAGCGTGGGTCGCGAACCGGTTTGTTATAATCATTATCTGTGAAGAACGGGTCGCCGCCATCTGCCAGGAGAGCATCTGTAAACGGAGTTCCATCACTCATCGGGAACATTTTCATATATTCCAGTGTCGGAGTATATCCGCCGTTGCCAACAAAGCCTGTCCATTGGAACCACCAGCTTCCATGCTGTCCGGAGACACGGGTTGAAATCAAGACTTCCGTATTATTCTGGCGAATAAAATAAGCTTTATTGAAGGCGTCGCGATAAGCAGCGCTGGTAGTGCCGCTGGCTTCCATCAATGAATAACCGCCACTGGCTTCCAACTCGGTAAAGAACGCATTACAGGCATTCCAGCACCGTGTCCACCAATCTGAATTGTAGCTGCCATACCACACCTGATGATTTGTCACCGCTTCTTGAGGAGATTCCGTGCAATACGGTTCATTATCATTGAACAGCGGACTGGCTGCAAACAGCAACACTTTGCATTTCAAGCCCATAGCAGCAGCTTTGGTGAAACGTCCCTGCCAGTTGACATCATCTGCTCCCAAGCTCCAGGGAAGAGATGGTGTAGCGGCAGCTTCGTCCAGCATACGAATCATAAATTCTACCGTAGCTTCCGCAGTAGCGCGGGGTAGCTCATATTCTGCCTGTACGTCATATGCTTTTTCCAACAACGGAAGGCCACCGAAATGGCGGAAAAGGTCGAAATAACGGGAAGCAATGACAACCTTCGCTTCCGCTGTGAGACGTGTCTTCTCTTCATCATCCATATCGGGCACAAGGTTCACATTCTCGATAAATGTCAATGACTGGCGGATAGCCTCCCAACATCTTTCTTTTGTATAGCTGAAACGAGTCTCATTCGAATCATCTTCATCACTGGCCTTGTAAGCACCCGAGTAATATAAACGATTCACACCGTCCCAACTGTTATGGCTATGCCAACAATCGGACATCGTTTCAAACATACCGGTATTCATTCCTTTATTCCAGGAATCCCAATAATAAGGCAAACCGAAATAGAGTTTGTTGTAAGCATCCCAAAGGTATGCACGGGCATACTCGGCTTTTCCAAAAATAGAGTCCTTATTCAATTCACCCGAAGACGGTGCTTTTTCAAGAAAACTATCGCCGAATTTTATTTCATCGACACAGGATGCAGAAAAGATTGCGATTCCTGCAAAGGCCGTTATAAACCATTTAGTCAAATGTTTCATATTCTTTTTATTTTTAAGCTAAAATGAAGATATTAGAATCCTAACTTCAAACCGATATTAAATACACGGGTGAGCGGATAGTTAGGACGGTCACTCTGACGATTTTCCGGGTCTCCCCAGTCATATCCCGTGAAAGTCAGCAGGTTGTAACCATTCACATACAAGCGGCAATTACTCAACTTGAGTTTCTTCATAAAAGAGAAATCGAAGTTATAGCCAATCTCTACATTTTTCAGACGCAAGTAACTCGCGTTAATCAGATACAAATCAGAACCGGCATAGTTATTCTTCGAATGGCTTTCCGTTATACGCGGAAACTTTGCAGTGAAAGTATCTTCGGAAGAACGCCATGTGTTTTCATATTGATAGAGCAACAAACCTTTCTGCTGCGTATCACCTAGCGGTTGTCTGAACTCACTCAACATACGGTCTACATTCCAGGCACCCGTCCACTGCATGGAGAAGTCGAAATTCTTCCAGGAGAATCCTACATTCAAACCTGCGGTATATTCCGGTACATCCGTGAAACCGATATTACGTGTATAGTCATTACCATTTATTTTTCCATCACCATTCAGGTCTACATACACTGCATCACCCGGTGATAAAGTAATTCCATGGTCGGCAATGGCGCGTCCGAATTCTTCTTGATGGCGTATATCAGCCGTTTCATCATAAAATCCCCAGAATTTATACATCGAACGTGAACCGATACGGCGTCCTGTCTTATACATCCACGGTTCATCCTGAGCTACTTCATTCATATATACAATCTTGTTGGTTGCATAAGAGAGGTTAAAGTTAGCCCAATAACGGAACTCTTTATTTAGATTATCATTCCACTTCAATTGCAGTTCAACACCTTCATTCTTCGCCTTACCTACATTGACAACCGGAAGTGTCATACCTAATATAGAAGGAAGGTAATCCGGTTCAACTAGAATATCCTTACGATTTTCTACAAAATAATCGGCGGAAATACTCAAACGCTCATTTAAGATAGTTAGGTCGATACCATAGTTTTGCTTGACTGAAGTCTCCCATGTAGCGTCCGGATTTGAGCTAGTAGCCTCATACGCACCAGGCTTGATGGCATTTACGTTCTGTCCGAAATAATATCCGTGAGTATTCTGATTGCTTCCCGAACCGTAACCATAAGAACCGGGTAGATACAAGAAGCGTGTACTTCCCATCTTGTCATTACCTACCATACCAACTGACGCGCGGACTTTAAGATAATTCAATGTTTTCTTCAAAGGGGCGAAGAAAGGTTCTTCACTAACAACCCATCCTACTGAACCTGCAGGGAAGAAACCGTAACGATTACCGGGAGCAAAGTTCTCGGAACCATTGTAACCTGCGTTGAATTCCGCCATATAGCGTGTTTTCCAGTCATAGGTGACGCGTCCTACAAGACCTACATAGCCTGAAGGAATATAAGAATACGTTCCGCCCGGATAATATTTCTTCGATTGATTGTAAAGCACAAGTCCGCTTACATTGTGATCGCCAAATTTGCGGTTGTAGCTTAAAGCTAACTCCATATACCAGTCACGCGCCTTGCCGAAATCGCCATCGCTATAACTCAACTGACTGTCGCTTCCTTCTTTACGGAAAGTAACGGCACCTTTGTCGTCAGTAACCGGCACATAGTAAGCAATGGAAGAAGTGGCTTTCTTTGTAGTCGCATATTCTGAGTTGTATGACCCTTTCAGTTTAACAGAGAGTCCCTTCGTTATGAAATCCAGTTTCTGGTCGAGAATTAAGTCAAGATTCAACACATTGGTTGTCAATGTACGGAAACCTTTGCCATAATAAGAGTTCAACCCATCGGCGCCTGTAAACGGGAGATATGTCGAGTTGGACACCACCCGATTACCATCTACGATACCGGCACCCGCAAAAGGAACCGCCCAGTAAAGTTTACGGAACAACTGGTTTTGGTCTTCTCCCGATTCGGGAGTACGTTTCACTTCGATACGACCGCCGATATTCACCGAAAGCAGTGTGGTCTTAGTGACATCAAAGTCCAGATTCGCACGATAATTATAACGCTTATAATCGAAGTCGAAATCTTCACCGGCATTGAACTGCTTGAACATACCGCCTTGGGTAAACATACCTGCGGACACAAAATAGCGCATATTATCCGTACCACCGGAGATATTGACATTGTGTTGCGACTGGAAAGCAGCCTTATTCATACAATAATCAATCCAGTTAATATCCGGATAGAGCAAAGGATTGGTCTGGTCACGAAAAGTAGTAAGCTGGTCGTCTGTGAAAACAGGATTACCACCGTCGCCAACTTTCATCATATTATAATAAGAAGCATACTGGTAGGAATTGGCAAATTCCAATTCCTTCGTACGCAGGTTCACACCGACTGAAGTAGAGAAAGAAACTTTAGCCTTTCCCTGTGCACCACGCTTGGTTGTGATAAGAATTACACCATTCGCTCCACGCACACCAAATACCGCCGTAGCTGAAGCGTCTTTAAGAATAGTCACACTTTCAATTTCATTGGGGTCGATTTGCGACATATCACGTTCTACGCCATCCACCTGAATCAACGGAGAGGCATCTTGCCATGTAGCAATACCACGCACATAGATATCGGCAGCATCGGCACCCGGCTCACCGGAATACTGCACAGAAGAAATACCCGTCACCTGACCGGACAGAATATTGGAAATAGAACCCGCAGGAGTTTTCAACAAATCATCTCCTTTCATGGAGGAGATAGCACCCGTAATGGATACTTTCTTCTGCACACCGTAAGCTACGACTTCAACTTCTCCCAGTGACAACGCGTCTTCTTCTAATACTATATTGAGACTAATACCTTTTCTAACGGTTACTATCTGGTCTTTGTAACCTATAAAACTAACTTTAATTTTCGCGCCCGGCGCCGCATCCACAGAGAAGTTTCCATCCATATCGGTAATCGAGCCACTGGAAGTACCCACTACCGTCACATTCGCTCCAATGACAGGCTCCCCATGAGCATCTTTCACCGTACCTTTTACTTTGGAGTTTTGTTGCACTACCTCCGGCATCGGACTTTCGTCACTATAGCCTTTCAGAGGAATCAAAAGAAATAAGAACAATGAGAGCACTACCGGAACCAACCGATATTTATTTCCCACTTGTCTTTCATGGAAGGTCTTTTGTTTTTCCATTTAGTATAAACATTAAGATTAAACATTAAATAAACTACGTGGCTCTTCTATCTCGAACAACCACTGCAAACATAGGCAATCGCCCTCCAACCGGACTCCAATCATACTTATTCGAGGTTGAATTTTAGATATTCCACTAAATTGAATGATAATTCGACATAAAAAGCCCTCTCACGACGGCAATATACCGGACAAATAAAAGAGAAGGAATCAATCCTTCTCTTCATTCTGAATAAAACGTTCGATATATTCGGAAGGTAACATTCCGAATTCTTTCTTGAAGCAGGAACTGAAATATTTGGGGTCATTAAATCCTACCGCATACGCTAATTCGGATACGCGTACTGCCGTTCCTTTTTCTTCCATAATCCGGCAAGCTGCCTTCAGGCGAACATTACGGATAAAGGCAGACGTATTGAGTCCCGTCAAGGACTTCAACTTCTTATATAAGGTAGATTTACTGGTTCTCATTTCTTCGGCAAACTGCGGCTGGTCGAAGTCGCAATCATCTAAATGATTATTCACACAGTCGATGGCGCGTTGCATAAAATCCTCATCAAGACTGGTATAGTTCAAATCCTTCACTTCAAAAACGAGTTGGTTCTTGAAGTCATGCGCCATTCTTTCCTTGTATTTCAATAAATTGCGGATGCGGGCATGAAGCACTGTCAGATTAAACGGTTTGCTGATAAAGGCATCTGCTCCTACTTCGTAGGCTTCCGCACGGTCTTCTTCCTTATTTTTAGCGGTCAGCAGAATCACCGGGATATGGCTGATCTCCAATTTTCCTTTCACATATTTGCAGAACTCGATACCATCCATCTCAGGCATCATCACATCCGAGACAATCAGGTCGATGTCTTCATTCTCTAAAACGACAATAGCCTCTTTCCCGTTCTCGGCAGTGAAAACATTGTAATCACGCTTCAGAAGTTTCACCATCAACTGCAACAATTCTTCATTATCTTCTACCAGCAGAATCGTGTTTTCTTCATTGCCGGCAGAGGGAACATGAACAACTTCTTCCGGTTCTTCATAATCAATCACTTTCTGTACGGGAAGAATCGCTTCATCATCTATCTGCTCTTCTTCAAAATAAGAACGGTCGATAGGCAGCATGACAATAAATTCCGTACCTCTGTCCATTTCACTTTCCACAGTGATGGTTCCGCCGTGCAACTCTACCAGGTCTTTGACCAGAGAAAGCCCGATACCCGTACCGATGGTGTTCGACCGCCGGTAATCACCCTCATAGAAACGTTGGAAGAGGGTTTTCTGCTTTTCTTTCGCGATGCCTTTCCCATTGTCTCTGATGCGGAGAAGAATAAAATCCTGATTGTCCGCATACGAAAGATTTATCTGTATATATCCATTCTCACGGTTATACTTGGCTGCGTTGGAAAGAAGATTATAGATAATCTTATCCAGTTTGTCCGGGTCGAAATAGCCGATGACGGAATCCGGGTCACAGATAACGGAGAAGTGTATCTTCCTCTTTTTTATTAATGGTTGGAAACTCTCGGCTTCGTTCCTGACAAAAGCCGCAATGTCACCCGGCGATACACGGAGTTTGAGATTGCCTGTCTCTGCCTTGCGAAATTCCAGTATCTGCTGCAAAAGTCGAATCAACCGGCGGATATTACTGCTCATTACAGAATAAAGGTCGTTATGGTCGGGAGCCTGAACTTTCAGCTCGTCCACTGTGGCGGAAATGATAGTCAGCGGCGTCAGTAATTCATGAGTAATGTTGGTGAAGAACTGCAACTTGGCATGATTCAACTCTTCCGCTTTTGCCTTTTCCATTTTACGCAAGCGAAGTTCGTTTCGCAATAGCATACGATTCTTGGCTGCACGATACAGATAGAAGCCGATAATGAGTACGATGGTTATATAAATAAGGTAAGCCCACCAGGTCGCCCAAAAGGGAGGAAGTACCACGACGGTCAACTCACGGATATAGCCGCTCCACATTCCGTTCTCGTTGGCGGCTTTCAACTGGAATTTATAAGTACCGCTTTTCAGATTGTTGTAGTAAGCAAAACGCCGTTCGGCATTGGTGTATTGCCACTCCTTTTCGAAGCCATCCAGTCGATACGCATATTGATTCAATTCAGGATTCTTATAAGTGAGCGCGGCAAACTCTATACTGAAATTATTGTATTCATGCGGCAGTTCTATCCGTTCGGTGAAAGAGGGCATATAGGGAGAAATCCGCTGCCGGACTTCCTGTGGAAGTGTATTGAAAGAGCGATTGTAGATTTTAATATCCGTAATCAGGAAGGGAACTTCGCATTGGCGGTCTTCCATATGGTCGGGGAAGAAACTGTTATATCCTTTGTATCCACCGAAAAAAAGTTCTCCGTCCCAGTTGCAGGAAGATTGGGCGATAAAGAAATTATCCTGCAATCCGTCGGCTGCCGTATATACCCGGACGGAAGGTTCTTTTCCTGCTGTCTGTACACTCAGCTTCACGAGTCCGGCATTCGTACCCAGCCAAAGATTCCCTTTCTTATCTTCTTCAATGCTTCCCACCATATCGCCCGGAATGTTATATTCACGGTTCTTTTCTTCAAAAAACTGTTTTTCACGGTTGTAGAGGTACAGTCCGCCCCCTTCCGTTCCGGCCCATAATCTGCCAAGCTGGTCGGTGAAAAGACACAGTACGGTGTTAGTCAGTAATTTGCCATTACGAAAGCTATAATTGGCGTATTTCAATGTGGAAGGCTGGCTGAAATCACCTGTAATATGGATAATTCCGAAGTTTGACGTGGCTATCCATATGCTATGGTCTTTATCTTCTATTATATCTTTCACAAAAATCCAATTCGTAGAATAACCGTCGCCGAAATCCATCCATCCGAATTTATACCCATTGCCGTCTGCCATTCTTATCCCAAGACTTCCGCGAGTACCTACCCAACAGTTGCCGGCTTCGTCTTCGTAAAGGGCGGATACACAAGAAGTGCCTATGAAGTCACAATCATTAGGAAGCAGGTTCTTTACTTTCTCGCCTTTGCGGTAAATGAAAAGTCCGCCGTCATAAGTACCGAACCATATTTCTCCGTTTCTCCGTTGGATGATGGAATTTATCGTCGGCACGGATGCTATATCGGCAAATTCGGGCATATGCGAATAGAGCGTCAGTTCACCTGTGGTATAGTCCTGGCAGGCGAGTCCGTAGGTTCCTATTCCCAGCCAGATATTGCGTTCAGAGTCTACAAACAAGGCTTTCACCGATGTGGTAGGAATGTCCTCGTCCTGAAGGTTGAGACTATGGCGGATAAATAGAGGTTCGTAAGTATCGGTCATCAGGACACCGCCTCCGATGGAGCCCAGCCACATATTGCCAAAGCTATCCCGAAAGATAGAATTGATTTCATCACAAGGGATATGATAAAGAGAATTCCTCGAATTGTAATTGATAAAGACTCCCGGTTTTTCATGTTCCATTACACTAAGGCCGCTACGCGTACCAATCCACAATGTGTTTGTATAGGCATCTTCCGAAATATCATAAACGATATTGTCCGACAGGGAATTTGCGTCGCCTGTCTTGTGTGTATAGTTGACATAAGAAACGTGCTCCATGTCTTTAGGATTCAAGACTTTGAAAAGCCCCTGCGCCCAACTGCCCACCCAAATATTTTTATAGCAATCTTCATAGATTACATGAGCCGAATTACGGTCGTTTATGGCAGGATAAGCATAAAACTTTTCTTCACCCGGTGAATACCGATAAAGCCCCGCTTCCCAGGTTCCAATCCACAAGTCCCCTTCGGAATCTTCGTACAATGACTTGATGGCTGTATAGTTCAACACTCCGCCGGACGCTTCCGCTCCGTACACGGCAAAAGAATCGCGTTCGGCTATATACCGGCAGAGGCCGGAATCAGTTCCTATCCAAACGCTATTGTCCCGCGTCACCAATAAACAGGAAACGATGTTGTTGGGAATGACGGGGGACAGGAATTTACGTATCTCACCGGTTTTCTTGTTCAGTACGTTCAACCCTTCCTGAGTACCAATCCAAAGATTGAAATCATTATCATCGCCCAGGCAATAAATATTGTTATTGGTAAGCAAGCCGGGAGAATACAGGTTGGATTTATAAAGCGTAGTCCGGTAACCGTCGTACTTGAAAAAGCCATAACGGGTGGCAAACCACATAAATCCATCCTTGTCCTGATAAACTTTCTGCACTTCATCCGTGAGAAGGCTATTGAATATGGTGAGTTGCTTAAAATTAAAATGGGAAGTTACAGCATATGAAGGTATGGCAGCATGAAACTCCATAACTATCAACTGTAAAATAAAAAACAATACTGTTCTCTTAAAACAAGCATACATACTTGCTGTATTTTTCATATCTCTCCTAGATTAGTAACAGTTACAAATATAGAAGATTCAAATTGCAAAGATGTGGAATTATCGGTCTTTTTTGTCTGTATAAAGTGCAAATACGATAAGAATATGATATCATTTATCCTTTATGCGTCTCTATGATGATATTTGAATGATATTCTTCCCTCTTTGACGTATATGTAACCAAAATATAAAAAAGAAAAGGCTATTTTTGTTCCATTAAACCAAAGTTACCATCAAGAATATGAAACATCTATTTTTCAAAACATTTTTTCTTTGTCTGTGTCTTATCGGAGCATCAGAAGCCATAGCACAAAAAGGGTTTCGTAATCCTGTTTTACCCGGTTTCCATGCCGACCCGGAAGTTTTATATTCCCAACAAACCAAGCGTTACTATATCTATCCCACAAGTGACGGTTTTCCCGGATGGGGCGGAAGTTATTTCAAGGTCTTTTCATCGAAAGAATTAAAGGATTGGAAAGAAGAAAAGGTGATACTGGATATGAACAAGGATGTAGCATGGGCGAACGGTAATGCGTGGGCACCCTGCATCGAAGAGAAAAAGATAGACGGAAAATATAAATATTTCTTTTATTACAGTGCGAATCCTGCCACCAATCAAGGCAAACAAATAGGCGTAGCTATAGCCGACTCGCCTACCGGCCCTTTCACGGATTTAGGGAAACCGCTCATTACTTCTTCTCCTGTAGGACGAGGACAGCAGATTGATGTGGATGTATTCACCGACCCCGTATCCGGCAAGAGTTTCCTTTATTGGGGGAATGGATATATGGCAGGTGCCGAATTGAACGAAGATATGGTGTCTATCAAAGACGAGACTGTCAAAGTGATGACGCCCGAAGGCGGTACTTTGGAAACGTATGCTTTCCGCGAAGCGCCTTATGTATTCTATCGGAAAGGTATCTACTATTTCCTTTGGTCTGTGGATGATACCGGTTCACCGAATTATCATGTGGCTTATGGTACCGCCAATTCTCCGTTAGGCCCTATCCAGGTGGCCAAAGAGCCTGTCATTCTGATACAATCGCCCGAAAATGAAATCTATGGTCCGGCGCATTGCTCTGTTCTGCAAATTCCCAAGAAAGACAGGTGGTTTATCGTTTATCATCGTATTAATAAAGAGTTCCTGAAGAATGGACCGGGATGGCACCGGGAAGTCTGCATAGATCGGATGGAGTTCAACGGAGACGGAACGATTCGTCCCGTAGTCCCTACACCTTAAATATAGTCTTTGGTTTCATTAGCAGTTCCTCAAGATACAGAAAAATGGGAAGATAACGGGTTCCTCAAGAATTAAAGTTTATCGGATGCCAATGCTGAAGATTTCCCATATTCCTTTGTACTAGAAATAGACAGTAGTAAGGCCGGAAGAATTTCCAAGCACTTATTATTCATTTTTTCAGAAATGCCCTTCACCTTTCACGATGCCCTGTTCATCGGCATCAAAGGGTGAAGGGTAGCCTTTCACCTACCCTTCACCCCAGCCTTTCTACCCTTCATTCATTTTCCACTTGCCATCTCGGAAACTCTCACCGCTTTCCACCCACACTCCTCTCTTTTTCAGGCTGTATATGATTCCCCTACGTAGTCTTCCCCAACCATTAGCAGCCTGACTCTGATTCATTACTAACAAACTTCCTGTATATTATAGGTAAACTTCTTATCCTCAGTATATAAAGTTCATCTTTACTAATTGTAATCTATAAATGCAAGTTGCATTTATAAAATCAAAGCTTGCATTTTTATAAATGAAGGTTTCATTTATAAAAACAAAGATTGCGTTTATAGTTTACTCGTAATCAAAAAGAAGTTTAGTTCCTATAGAAAGGAAGTTTAGACCTTATAGATAAGAAGTTTATCTATAAGGGACAAGAGGTTATCTATTACTACTTCTGCCCCGATTACTTGTTATATCCGGCTTCCATTAAGAAGATATCCAGTATATATAGTTATGGGTGAAGAACGAGAAGGAAAAGATGAAAGAGTGGTGAAAGAAAGGTAAAGACCTGCCCTTCACCCGCTAATGCCGATGAATAGGGCATTGTGAAAGGTGAAGGGTATTTTCTTGAATATGATTATTTTAGTATACCAGCATAAGGTAATGTTTGCAACCACAATTCCATAAAACGGTCGTATACACAATATCCCTCTTCCGCCTTAAACACATATTCTTTATTAATCAGAAATTTAAGAGCTGCATTAATACTACTCGAACCTTTCAATCCATACTTTTTAATAAATATGGAACTATTAATAGCTGCTACGAACTGCTCCCGGGCGATAGCGCGCAACAAAGTTGACTGATTTTCGGTCAACATACCATATAAACGCTGGTATTCATCCACCTCGGAACGAACTATATCCGCCAAACATTTCTCAAATATGGTTTCATTCAAAACAGTCTCCCTTTGTTCATAAAGTCGGTTCAGTACATACTGGATATACCATGTATGACCATTAAACCGTTGATAAATCATCTGAAAAAGTCCATCACTCAATTCTTTTCCTCCTGCCTGCATCCAACGTATGGCAAAAAGAGAATAATGTTCCAAAGGGATTGGTGCCAGATTCATATTTTCCGTACTCCGGTAAAAAGGACGTTTCGCCGAACCAAACATTTCTGCCATAAGATGTTGTTTGCTTCCTGAGAAAATGAAATGTACATGAGGTAAAAATTGGATGTAAGAGCGTAACAAGCCTTCTACCCCTTTTACCGGATATTCAGTTATCTGCTGAAACTCATCAATAGCGATATAACATTCCTTTCCCGAATGTTCCAAGTAATCAAAAATCTCTTTCAATGTCGCTTGCGCCTGGGAAGGTTGAAAATCAAGAGTTGCTTGTGGCACTCCCGTTAAGACATCGGGAGAAAACACTAAACGGCAACTTTTAAAGAAGCCACTGATTGCCGCCAACGTCTTCTGCGATAAATTATCTAATTTGCCAATCACAGTCTGCCCGAACTGAATGATAAAATCATCCAGACATGTCGTAGAAAAAATATCCATGTAAAAACAAGCTGCCTCCGGATAATCCCGTCGTATCTGATGAAAAACGTTCTGTATTAATCCGGTCTTACCCATACGGCGGGGGCTCATTAAGGTCACATTTCTTCCATTCCGTAAAGCGGAAATCAAATGTTCCGTTTCTTCCATCCGATCACAGAAATACTTAGGACCAGCATAGGCATAAATCAAAAAAGGATTACTTACGTCATTCATATTCAAGCAATTATTTATAGCGTAATTATTGTAGCACTTTTTATGCTACACAAATTACGCTATAAATAATGATTCTACCAAACTTTTGCCGAACAATCATTTCCATATGATTCCACAACGCTTCAAAACAATCATCAGTCAGCCATCATCTTCACATCGAGCGACGGAACACGGAACCAATATTCCACCCATCGCTTTTCTTTCTCCGGGATTGAGAACGATAACTTTATCAGATTGTCATGCAAGCGTTCCACACTGATTTTATTCTCCGTTCCTTCGGTGAAAATAGGGTCTGAGGATTTTCCCAATGTCTCTATATAAAGACTGTCTGAAGGTAAGCTATATTCCCCACGGGAAAAAATAACAGCATTCGAACGGGCATCCCTGCCACGTGTCATTATATTCATAAATGTATTATCGGCAGAGACAACTTTCAGAATGGGTAATAATGCTACTTTATACTCCTGTGCGTTAGGTTGAAGGAGACAACTTTGCCATACGCCTACCAATGTCTTATTAGTGATTTCTTCGCCGACAGGTATGGTAAGCTCGGGAATACTATTCATATTCGGAGCATGATTGTCTTTTCCTTTTGACAGATTGAACGTGATGGGGAGCGTGAAACGTACTTTTACCGTCTTACCGTCCGCTATCCCCGGCGACCATTGGGGCATTGCTTTCACTACGCGTATAGCTTCTTCGTCCAACAAGGAATCTACTCCGCGCACAACTTTCTCCTGCCCCAGTGTCCCGTCTTCCATTACGACGAACTGTACGATTACACGTCCTGAAACGCCGCGCTTCTGAGCATCAGCAGGATATTTGACATTGGTTGACAAGTATTTCATCATAGCCTGCATTCCGCCCGGGAACTCCGGCATCTTATCAGGAGTTAAAAAAACTCCGTTACTATCGACCCTGGGAGCAGATTCTTTCTGATGCTGGGCAGACAATGGTAAACACAGAAACAGTGCAATAAGAAGACTTAATAATTTTGTGTTCATGGCTATTATCTTTTTATGGTTAAACAATATAACGAAGATAACAATTTCAAGCCAAAAGACAAACAAAAGTATTGTTTATTTTCTTCTTATTGCAGCAGTTATTTACTTGTTTATCAATACAGCACCACCTTGCGGAAGAATTTCCAACTGCACCTTACCGTTCTCTTTCACTTTCAACGGAACAAGCTGCGGTTCACCTTTCTTGTCATCCTTATACAGGGATATCGTTTTTCCGGCAAACATGTCTAAATCCAGTTTCAATTTCAAAGGTTCTTTCCCTGCATTTACGGCGGCCAGATACCAGGTATCACCGTGACGGCGAGCCAGGACTACGTATTTACCGGGATAGCCGTCGATGAAGCGTGTTTCATCCCATGTGGTGGGAACTGCTTTCATAAAGTCCATGCAGACAGAAGAAACGTCATTCAGGTTATTCGGAGCAAGGGCGAAGTTCTGAACAGGATTTTGGAACAATACGGTGGTAGCCAACTGGAAGATATCAGTAGTGCGGCGAGTCGTACCGCCGTCGTTATTACGGTTCAGACGTTTATTCAGAAAACAACCGCCAAACTCCATGCTCCCCACTGTATTGCGAATAAACGGATGCAAGCAGGTATTGAAGGCTTCTTCGTCACAGAAGTGTTGGTTGAAAACCATATTCTCGGATGCCAGTACCGCTTCGCTTCCTACGTAGTTCGGATACATACGCTCCCAACCGCGAGGGATGGTACAGCCGTGGAAGATGACCATCAGACCGTGGTCGTCGGCATCACTGAGGATATCTTCATACAGACGCATCGTTTCCTGTTTGTCGCCACCGAAGAAATCGACTTTGATTCCTTTCACTCCAAGACTTTGCAGCCATTTCATTTCACGCTTGCGGATGATGGCGTTATCCATATGGTTGACAGGTCCTTGTTCAATATCATTCCAATAGCCGGAAGAACTATACCATAAGAACAGTTCTACGCCTTTGCTACGGGCATATTCAATCAAAGATTTCATCCGGTCACGTCCGATACGTGTATCCCACCAGTTATCGATTAGTGCATATTCATACCCCATAGCGGCAGCTAAATCTATATAGCGAACCTGGTCGTCATAATTGATGCTGTCATCCTGCCAAAGAATCCAACTCCAGGTGCCACGTCCGAAACGATAATCATGTTTCGTTTCATAGAGGGGAGTTACTACATCCCAGGCAATCGTAGTCTCGACTATCGGTTTCAGGTTCTCGCCAACGGTAATAGTACGCCAGGGAGTAGCGCCGGGAAGCGCGAATGCCGGGGAAGTTGTTCCGTTCCCATTGTTTTCTTCCGCCATCGGGAAGGCGGCAGTGTACAGGTTTCCTTCACGTACGTCGCTCAAACGCGAACCGCAGTAACGGCTGTCCACACCTGTCTCGCTGACTAATACCCAGCCATCATCACCTACACGAAACAGACAAGGGAAAGTGTATCCATGTCCGTATTGGGAACGTTCGCCCATAGGTGCGTCAACTTTGTATTCTTCTTCATAACTGGGTTTTGTACGTTTCCATCCTATCATGGCGTCACTTTGCGGACACATGAAAGTGGTAGTTTGCTGCGGGAAGCGGAATCCGGTTTCTTCGGCAGTAACAGTCACGCTTCCTTTTCCATCCTGACGGGGCAGAGTGTAGCGGAAAGCTACATCGTTGTTGCTGACACGAAAGACTACGTTCATCTTCTGTCCTTTCGGGTTCTCAAAGTTACAAATCAGTTCGTTCGCCTGATAATGGATTTGAGAGGTTTTGATACGATTCTGATGATAAACGGTATCAATCGGGCTGACGGCGTGTCCTGTCAGTTTCATTCCTTTGGAGAAGTCACCGATATTGGTGTTCATACCCAAAGGAGATTTCTCCAGCATTGGCTTTCCGTTGTAGGTAATGAAATAGGTTGGCTTTTCTGTGGGAGAAGTAAATACGACTAATTGCAGTTTCTCATCCGGGCCTTTCACAACTACATCCTGTGCCGTCAGGGAAGTCAGACAAAAACTGGCTAATAGAGTGCCTATAAGTTTCTTCATATAAACCATTGTTTCTGATTATTTATGTTGTGACGATTTCTCTTTATCTTGTGACGATTTCTCATTTGCCTTCTTTATCCGGATCACTGTAAAAGAATAAGCGGGTAACTGGCAGTCGAATTTTTCAGCTACTTCCATTGTATCTTCTATAGGCAACGGAGTATCTGCCGGCTTGCCTGCCAATACTGTTCTTTGGGCTGAAGATTGCACGGCGCCTATTCCGGTGAGGCCTACACTTGTATTAATCTCTACGGGAAGCAGGTTGACTAACTTCACAATCACATCTCCGTTTGCCGAGTCACGAACGATGGAAGAAGCAAAGCGTTTCTGTACTTTATCTTCTTTATTGTCAAGCACAATTCTGGACGGCAGATATTCATTTCCGGCATTCTGTCCGTAGAGTTTCTGCACGTAGTATCCGGTGGTAGGTTTCACTTCCCGGTTATTGAAATAGATTAAATCGGGACTCCATTGAGTATGTTTCTCTTTTGCCAATAGCGGGGCATAGGAAGTCATGTGTACTATGTCACCGTTACGTTCCAAAGCAGTCAGATAGAGTGCTTCTGTCAATGCGGTTTCGATATTCGCCTTTCGTCCGGGGATATGAGTGGCATACTCACCTAGGTAAACTTTCGTCTTTTTGTTGCGGTCATACTTGTCATAGAAGTCCTGGTTGTGCAGGAACCATCCCGGAGACTGGTAATAATGTTCGTCTACCATCGGAATACCTAATTTATCCGCCAATTTCCAACCTTCCACATAATCTGTGCCTTCATTGAAGGGGCCTACTGTACCTACGACTGTTATTTCAGGGTGTTTCTCCTTGATGGCATTGAATATCATCGTAAAGCGTTCCTCGAAAATATCGGTGATAAGGTCTTCATTACCGATTCCGAGATATTTCAGATTGAAGGGTTTCGGATGTCCGGCTTCGGCACGTACTTTTCCCCATTTTGTCTTTTTGGCATCACCGTTCGCCCATTCTATCAGGTCAAGAATATCCTGAATATAAGCACCCATCTCGTCCATCGGGATACCGCCTTGCTGTCCGCCTCTCAAATCACCGTGGCAGGCAGAGTTCTGACAAGGGACACCGGCTGCAAGTACCGGAAGCGGCTCTGCATCAATATCTTCGCAGAATTGGAAATATTCGTAATACCCCAGTCCCATGCTTTGATGATAGCCCCAAAGGTTACGTTGCGCCTTGCGTGCTTCAAGAGGGCCGACGGTGTTTTTCCATTGATAAATGTTTTTCAGTCCGTCGCCATGAGCCACACAGCCACCGGGGAAACGGATGAAGCGGGGATGAATATCCGCCAATACTTGCGCCAGGTCTTTGCGAAGCCCGTTCTTACGCCCTTTGAACGTATTTTGCGGGAATAAGGAAATCATATCCAGGTGCAATTCGCCTGCCGATTGAGGGATAATTTCAAGATGGGTATCGGCGGTGGTTTTGGCAGTTATCACCGTTTTATAGGTTTTCCATTGGCGGGAAGATATATTCAGGGATGTTTCTCCGCAGATGTTTCCTTCGCTGTCTACCAAGCGAATCTGTAGTCTATTGGATGTACCTTGCGGCACACGGGCAAAGACAGAGAAGTCATATTTCTCTCCGCTGTTTAATGCGATTTCATCAAAGCCTGTGTTTGCCAATGCCGCACCGGGGCGTTCTATTGCCAGTACAGCATAATGCGGGTTATTCCGGTGTATAGGAGCGACCGTATCAATCGTAAAAGTCGTTTTATCGCCTTTTAATGTCCAGGAGTGTGTACTGTTCCAATTTTTATCCCCTTCGCGGTCGGAAGGAGTGTATTCGAAGTCACGGTTCTGAATCAGTTCAGCATAGAGTCCGCCATCTGCCGAATAATTAATATCTTCAAAGAAAGCTCCCAGTAGCAGGTCGCTAATAGCTTTTGCATGTTCCGGCTGTACGGTAACTGTGGCTTTTACGGGTTTCAATCCGGCGAAACGTTCGCCATCCTGAACGGGACGTTCCGCATGAAGGGTATTCCGGTATTGATTCCATTCATAGTCCTTATTCAATCCGTCCACCAGTGTCCATGCCACGCGGTTGATAGTTCCTTTTTGTTCTTCGCCGGCAACGGTCGCTTTGGTTCTCGCTCCGTCGAAGTCGGAGGTGGTGCGGGGATATTGTTGGCTAGTCCAGTAAATCAGGTCTTTCGATGTGGCTTGTCCGTATCCATCGTGATTGTTCAGCTTCCAGGTACAAAGCCATTCGCCATCGGACGATTGCTTCAAATTAGGGTCGAGCATCTTTTTCTGTGAACCCCAACGGCTATAATCGCAACGGAGATAGCCGTAATTGCGGCCGACTTCAAACCATTTTTCCTTATCCATGCTCCAAGCAAAACGAAGTCCGCTGCGTCCGTCGTCACCGGAAGTAGCATACGAAAAAAGGTAAACTGAATCAGGAATATTCGTCGTTTCTCTGATTGCAGCTAAAGTGACCTGTTGAAACGATAAAAACAAGACAACTGACAGTAGGAGTAAATTTCTCATGGTATATGCGTCATTAAGATTATCAATCGCAAAGATAAGATTTTCATTGTTCTAACGAACTACTTTTAAGTGTAAATCTACCAATTATTATTCAAAAGCGTATGAGAAACAAGCGAACAAGAGTAATTTGTACAGCTTTATAGTATTATGTATGATTTTCCAGTATCAGAACTGCGGTTTGCCGTAGGCTTTGTACAAGCGTTTCAGTTCTTTTTCGGTGATGGGCATCACTGTGCCGTGACGTGGGTGGAAGTCCATACTGATGACATGATCTATTACTTTGAAGTTTTCGAGGTCGGTACTTTCTGTAAACTGGTACTTGCCTTTCATATATACGTCGTACATCAGGATGTACTTGTCAGAGCCTGTCAACGGGAAGATGCCCGAGCCTTCTACGGCTTCTTTGGTCTGTTGTTTATAGTCGTTGGATTCCTGCCATTGCCCGGAAGTCAGAGAGGGAGCGGTCGCTTTTTTGATTCCGTTTCCATCCCCTTCCGTTTTGTAGAACAGGTGGTAAAGTCCGTCTTTATAGATGATGTCGCCGTCGATACATGATTTTCCATTCCTCGGCAAAAACAAGGGTTTCGGTTCGCCTTCGAGGTCGGTAAAGTCCTTATTGGCGTATGCATAATAAATAATATCTGCGCCGTTGCCATGTTTCATTGACCAATATACCATATATTTTCCGGCTTCCTTGTCATAGACGGTTTGGGGAGCCCATACACGTTTCAGATTTTCCTGGTTGGGGTATTTCTTCTGAATATTCACAATGTTGGAAGTCCAGTGCACCAGGTCTTTCGACTTTAATAATATCATGGCACGGTTAGATTCCCATCCGTTTCCTGATACCATATCGGTAACCACCATATAGAATGTTTTGCCATCCTCGCAACGCAGTATATGCGGGTCGCGTACTCCGTCCGTAGAGCTTATCACACGGGAATCAAGTATCGGCTGGTTGCCATTCAGAGCTTTATAATTATATCCGTCAAGGCTGACGCCCATCCGGATGGCTTCTTCGCTCATCTTATTTCCGGTGAAGTAAACAAACAGGTAGGCGGATTGCTGGCAGTAGCCAGTCAGCACTCCTATAAAAAGGAGTGCCAAGAGGGTGGTGTATTTCTTCATATTCATTTTATATTCAATGCTTGGTGTATGGTGATAATTGGTGTATGATTATTGATGTATGATAATTTATGTACGATTATTTAATATTTGAAATCCGCAGGTTTCACATATACGCGATATTCACGAATCATGCCCGGATAATTCTTTTCAGCACGGGGCAGATAGCGGAAACCGGTTACTGTTTCTACTTTGCTCAAGTCAATAACCAAGTGATGTGGATAGGCAACATTGTCCACTGTCATCCAGAAAGTGGATTCCTGCAAGTCGAATATCTTATCGGCAGTACGGTTGCCGCTGCGGGTTTCTTCGCTGTCGGCGTAACGAATCTTCCAGTGTTCGCGGGATACCGGTTTGCCGTCCACGCCTAATACGTCAAATTCTGCAATGGCGGCAATGTTATCGTTTGCTTGCGGAGACAATGCTTCGAGACAGAAGAAACGTCCTTTCACCGGTGCTGTGAAGCGCACTTCCTGCCAGCCGTTACCCGGGGTAAAGGCGCCTTCGTATATGGCTTTCTCTGTTGACAGATTCAGTTTTTCGCCTTCTTTGCGATGTGTTTCCGGTGCTTTCTCACGAAGTACATCAAGGATAGGTTTCTTCAAGCCTTTGATAGTGGCTTTTGCCGGGCCTTTCAAGTCCAGGACAAGTATTTCGTTCTCTCCTTCTTTCAGCCAGCAGCCTGGCATGAAGAGGGTTTGCTGCGGACCGATTTCCCAAAAACGTCCCATAGCGTGACCGTTGACCCAAACCATACCTTTGCCCCATGTGCTCATGTCAAGGAAGGTATCTCCCACTTTATCGAGTTTAAAGCTGTTCTTGTAGTAGGCAGGCATGGTCGGCAGGATTTTGGTGTCGTTATACTTTTTGTTTTTGATGAAAGAGTAGTCTACCGGGAAGTTATACACTGTCCAATTCTTTAGATCTTTCGTCTGATTGCCGGAGATAAGTTCCACCTTTTCGGTGATACCTTTCCGGTCGTGGATGGATTTGTCGAAGTTGACACGCCCCATAGCTTCAACAAGAATATCCAGTTGTGTACCTTTCTTCAGTGCGGGAAGCGGGGTTGTAAACTCCCCTTTGCGACGGTCTAAACGTGCCAGGAGTTTGCCGTCGGCATATATCTGCGCCCAGTCATGCACTTCTGTTATCTTCAGGGTTGTGCCTGCGGCGGTGGCTTCGGACAAAGTAGTACGATACAGGATTGTTCCCCATCCCTGGTTGAATTGTTCCATCGGTTGGATTTCTACCGATTGTTTCGGTTCGGGCAAGTTAGAAAAAAGCGGAGCTACCTTGGTGAAATGAAACTCGGGAATCTCTATTACGGGCAATGCAGCGGGAGCTTCCGGCAAGGTTTCACCGGAGGGAAGATAGTTCTTCAGAAGGTCGCGCAGCAGGAAGTATTTCTCTGTTGTCCAGCCGGGTTCGCTAATGGGTGCATCATAATCGTAGGAGCTGCACATAGCGGAATAGGCGGGGTTGTTGGCACCACCCCAATGTCCGAAGGTCGTTCCGCCGTGAGTCATATAGAGACTGAAGGAGATATTACGGTCGAGCATATCCTTGATGCCTTGCACCATATCTTTGGCAGGACGCGTTTCGTGCTTGCGTCCCCAGTGGTCGAACCAACCGCTCCAAAATTCGCTGCACATCAGGGGAGTTTCGGGGCGTAGCTCCTTGAGTTTCTTGAATTGTTGGTCAATATTGGCTCCTGTTCCGAAGTTCACTGTCCATATAAGGTCGTCAAGGGCATTGTTTGTGAAGTTGCTGCTCCAGTCGCATTGGAACAAAGGAACATCGGTAAAACCGGATTCGCGGACTAAATCACGTACGGCAGACACATAGGGCTTGTCGGTTCCGTAAGAGCCGTATTCGTTTTCCACCTGTACCATGATGATATTACCGCCTTTATTCACTTGCAGCGGAGCCAGTTGCTTGCCGACTTCTTTCATAAAGATGCCGACACGTTCCATATAATAAGGGTCGAGCGTGCGCAGGGCAACGTCTTTTTTCTTCAGCAGCCACCAGGGAAGTCCGCCCATCTCCCACTCCGCACATACATACGGGCCGGGACGGACAATGACATACATGCCATGTTTCTGTGCGGTACGACAGAAAGCGGCAATATCATTCTGACCGGAGAAGTTGAATTTTCCTTCTTCCTGTTCATGGATATTCCAAAAGATATAAATACAAATCGTATTCATCCCCAACGCTTTGCACATTTCGATACGATGGTCCCAATATGCTTGCGGGATACGGGTGTAATGCAGCTCGGCTGCTTTCACCACAAATGGTTTGCCGTCCAGCAAGAATGTGTTCTTACCAGCCTCGAACTTGCGGGCAGTAGTCTGTGCCTGTGCACCACTAAAAATAACAACTGTAAAAAGTACCAGTAAAGCAAAGATTCTGTTTTTCATGGTTTATTCAAAAATAGAATTTTAATAGTATACGGCAAAGGTAGGCGATTCACCTAAATGAGAGGGCATAATTATCGTTCAAAAAGGGTTGGAAATAAAGCAAAATGGTTCAAACAGGCAGAAAAAGCAATGGTCAAAAGATGATGGTTACTTTATGACCCTCATCTTTTGAACATTATTATATGATAGCTAAAATCAGTTTTCTTTTGTCAGCAGGCTTTCCAGTTCTTCCGCATTCAGACGGAGATAGAACTGTCCGCGATAGGCTACGGAGATGGAACCCGTTTCTTCGGAGACAATGATAGCATGGGCATCCGATTGCTGCGAGATTCCCATAGCTGCGCGGTGACGCAATCCTAATTCTTTGGGAATATTCAAGTCATGGGATACAGGAAGGATACATCCGGCCGCTTTGATACGTTTCTTACTGATAACCATCGCGCCGTCATGCAAGGGACTATTCTTGAAGAATATATTTTCAATCAAGCGTTGGTTAATTGCTGCGTCGATAACTTCACCTGTACGGACGATTTCATCTAGAGGGACATTATGTTCAATGACAATCAATGCACCGACTTTTTGTTTACCCATACTCAAACAAGCCATAACTACCGGCATAATGTCGTCGTGCTTCAAAGCTTCTTTCTTCGAACCGTTGAAAAGACGGGCTAACGCGCTGACATGGCGATGAGAACCCAAAGTTAATAAGAAACGGCGTATCTCGTCCTGGAAAAGGACAATCAAGGCTATCACACCCACATTCATCAATGTGTCGAAGATAGAGCCGAGCAGTTTCATTTCCAGTACCTGGGTCACTACCAGCCAAATCAGGATAAAAACAAGGATGCCGGTGAAAACCTTGATGGAGCCGGACGCTTTCATCAGTTTGTAGGTATAGTACAACAGCAAAGCTACCAGCAGAATATCAATAAAATCTTTTATGCCAAATTCAAAAAACATGCTATCTTCTTTTATTTGCTATATGAACTTTCTTTTTTTATCTTTTCCGTGATTCGGACGGCTTCTACTGCTTCGCGTACATCATGTACCCGGAGAATATGCGCTCCTTTCATTAACGCAACAGTATCCAGGATAGTTGTCCCGTTCAGCGAATCTTGTGGGGTTCCGCCCAATAATTTATAAACCATTGATTTCCGGGATACTCCGACCAATACCGGAAGCTCGAAAATACTGAATTCTTCGAGGTGTGCCATCAGTTCATAATTATGCTCCAATGTTTTGCCGAAGCCGAAGCCCGGGTCGAGGATAATGTCTTTTGCTCCCAAGTCACGGAGTTGCTGCACTTTGCAGGCGAAATACAGAAAGACTTCTTTTATCAGATTGTCGTAATGAGGTTCTTTCTGCATACTTTGCGGCGTTCCCTGCATATGCATCATGATATAGGGCACACCCAGTTCGGCTACTGTACGGAACATCCGGTCGTCCATCTCACCGGCAGCTATGTCATTGATGATGGCGACTCCGTATTCTTTCACACATTGTTCCGCTACATCGGCGCGGAAAGTGTCTACGGAAATAATAGCGTCCGGGTGGTTACGGTTCAGGATTTCCAGTCCGGTGCGAAGCCTGCGCATTTCTTCTTCAGCAGAGATATGTTCAGCGTTGGGACGGGAAGAATAAGCCCCTATATCGATAATGGAAGCACCTTCGTCAATGATTTGCCGGGCACGGGCTGCAATGTCCTCTTCGGTCTGCATCCGGCTGCCGGAATAAAAAGAATCGGGAGTTACATTCAAAATACCCATCACCTGCGGAGTAGCGAGGTCGAGCAACCGCCCTTTTACATTTATATAAATAGGAGATATAGGTTTCATCATTGATACTATTCCTTTTAGATTGCCTACAAATGTAGATAAAAAAAGCAAGTATTGCACTAAAAATAATAAATAAACGTATATTTGCAATCAATAGAAGAAACCGAAAAATTCATACCATGTGCCGATTACCCCTCATTCGCGTAGGATTTATTTTTTTCCTTTTGTTCTTAACAGCTTCTGCCAAAGCTCAAAAAGAGGCTGAAACATTTAACGTTGATTCTACTCTGTATGAATATTATCAGCGTTGCCAGGAATACTTGTTAGAACCAGTTGTGCTCGGCATGTCTGACACCTTGTTCAATATGGCTGCCGAACAGCATGACACACGCATGCAGGCAGTAGCCATTGCTACCCAATTGGACTATTATTATTTCCAGGGGACGCAGGAAGACAGTGTTATCTTCTACACCGACAAGGTGAAGAATTTCGCCCGGGCTACCCACCAACCCAAATATTATTATTTCGCGTGGGCCAACAGGCTCATCACCTACTATCTGAAAACAGGCAGACCCAACCTGGCATTCTACGAAGCACAAAAAATGCTGAAAGAAGCGCAGGATGAGGACGACAAGACAGGTCTGTCCCGTTGCTATAACATCATGTCTCAAATCTACACCGTCAAAAGACTGGATGGCATGGCCTGCGAATGGCGTCTGAAAGAAATCGAACTGACCGAGAAATATAAGCTCGAGAACTATAATATTTCTCAAACTTATACTCAAATAGCCAATTACTATATCAATCAGGATAAGCCCAAAGAAGCATTGAAAGCGCTGGAGAAATCCATCGAAACCGCCAACTCTCCTATTCAAAAGATTACTGCGAAGCTGGAGTATATCAACTATTATAGCAAATTCGAAAATTTCCCGGCTGCCGAGAATATACTAGAGGAATGTAAACAGGAGTTTGACCAGGACAAGAGACTGGAATCTATCAAGAAACGGCTCTACAACATGGAATGCCTTTACTACAAGCAGACCAAACAGTATCAGAAAGCTCTGGAAGCCGCCGACAGGCAGGAAATGGAGGAACAACGCCTTAGCGAAAGCGCGCTTAACAGCAGCCACTACCGCACAAAAGGAGAAATATACAGCGACATGGGCAACATGAGCCAGGCTGCCAAATACCTGCAAATGTATATCAAGGCCGAAGATTCATTGAAAATAACCAATGAGCAAATGGCTAGCAGCGAGTTCGCCACTTTACTCAATGTGGAGAAGCTCAATTCTGAAAAGAAGGAGCTTATGCTTCAGGCACAGGAAAAAGAGATACATAATAAAACAACGCTAATTATCTCATTGATTATTGTACTGGGTATTGTATTCATGTTCCTGTACAGGGAGAACTTCCTGAACCGTAAGTTGAAAGTTTCGGAAGCGGAACTGAAGACCAGTAACGAAGAATTAACGGTTTCACGGGAAGAATTGCGCAAAGCCAGGGATATAGCAGAAGCCAACAGTCGGATGAAAACGACATTCATTCAAAGTATGACACACGAAATCCGCACGCCGCTCAATTCTATTATAGGTTTCTCGCAGGTTTTGAGTGACCATTACAGTAACAGTCCGGAAACCCAAGAGTTTGTCAATATCATCAAGAGTAACAGTAACGACTTGCTTCGACTGGTCACTGATGTACTTACCTTATCCGAGTTAGACCAATATGACGAGCTTCCTGTAAATACTGAGACGGATATAAATACGGTCTGTCAGCTTGCATACGAAGTAGCCAAAGACAACAGGCAGCCGGGTGTAGAAGTGCTACTCGAACCGGAAAGAGAGTATTTGTTTATCTCTAGTAATCCACAACGTGTTTCACAAGCCCTGAATAACCTGGCACATAATGCTGCCAAATTCACAACTAGCGGCAGTATCCGCATTGCTTATTCTGTATTGGAAGCAGAAAAGAAGCTGGAAATCACTGTGACCGACACGGGAATCGGTATCCCGGAAGAACAGCAGGATGTGGTATTCTCCCGTTTCTACAAAGCGAACTCTTTCACACAGGGAACCGGGCTCGGACTTCCCATCAGCCGGGGGATTGTAGAAAAGTTAGGTGGTAGTCTGCGAATAGACGCTTCGTACACCGGTGGATGCCGGATGGTACTGACTTTACCTTTGGTTCATGTCTAAGTAAAAAACTGCCCGAACTCCTGCCAAATCCGAAAGAATAGCCTATCTTTGCAGCGTTTTAAATTAAAGTTCAGGTTATGAAACTTGCTGCTCTTTACCAAATTTTTCAGGAGTGCCAATCAGTCACTACTGATAGCCGGAACTGCCCGGACGGTTCTTTGTTTATCGCCTTGAAAGGCGAGTCGTTCAACGGTAATGCATTTGCCAAGTTAGCGTTGGATTCAGGGTGTGCATACGCCATTGTCGATGAAGCTGAATATGCCGTAGAAGGCGACCGGCGATATATACTTGTAGACGACTGTCTGCAAACCATGCAACAACTTGCCAACTACCATCGCCGCCAACTCGGTACACGTGTGATTGGTATCACCGGAACAAACGGGAAAACGACTACCAAAGAATTAATTTCCTCGGTTCTTTGCAAAGCTCACTATGTTCTTTATACATTAGGTAATCTCAACAATCACATAGGCGTACCCACGACTTTGCTCCGGCTGAAACCGGAACATGACCTCGCCGTCATTGAAATGGGAGCCAATCATCAGGGAGAAATCAAGTTCCTTAGTGAAATAGCCGAACCTGATTATGGTATTATCACCAATGTGGGCAAAGCTCACCTGGAAGGATTCGGCTCTTTCGAGGGAGTTATCAAGACGAAAGGAGAATTGTATGACTTTCTCCGTAAGAAAGAAGAATCTACCGTTTTCATCCATCACGACAATTCGTATTTAATGAATATAGCTGGTGGATTGAACCTGGTTTCTTATGGTACGCAGGACGATTTGTATGTCAACGGACACATCACGGATAATTCCCCTTATCTTGCTTTCGAATGGAAAGCGGGCAAAGACGGGGATATTCATCAAGTCCGCACGCAGCTTATCGGCGAATATAATTTCCCGAACGCTTTGGCTGCCATTACTATCGGACGTTTCTTCGGAGTAGAAGCAAAATTGATTGATGAAGCTTTAGCGGAATATACGCCGCAAAACAACCGTTCCCAGCTCAAAAAGACGGATGATAACACGTTGATTATCGACGCATATAATGCAAATCCGACCAGTATGATGGCTGCCCTGCAAAACTTCCGCAACATGACAGTTCCTCATAAGATGCTTATATTGGGAGACATGAGGGAACTGGGTGCTGAAAGTGCCGTTGAGCATCAGAAGATTGCAGATTATATCAAAGAAAGCGATTTTGAGAAAGTATGGCTCGTAGGAGAACAGTTCGCAGCCGCACAACACTCTTTCAAGACTTATGCCAATGTGCAGGAAGTCATCAAAGAGCTGGAAGCAAACAAACCGAAAGGATATACCATTCTCATCAAAGGTTCTAACGGTATCAAGCTAAGTTCAACAGTAGAACGCTTATAAACACTATTTTTTTATCATTCTCGGTCTCACCACATAGTAGGCTACTAAACTTGCCAAAATCGCCCCGGTGGAATTAGCTGCGAAATCCAGCCAATCTCCACCACGATAACTCGTGCAGTATTCCTGCATCAGTTCCACACAACCACTGAAAAGAACAGGGCAAATGAATGCACCTACCCAGGCGTGCCACATCGGCGCATTATCCCGGCGGTGTGCCCGCAAAAACTCCAGCCATAACATTCCCGACATACCGAAATACATACAAATATGGACTAGTTTATCTATGTTTGGAATTTCATTCAAATCCGTTTTAGGCGGTTTAAAGAACGACAGGTAAATCACAGTCAGTATTATAAAAAGCGATACAGGATATTTCTTAATATAAGATAGCATATCTAAATAAAATTACAGATTCGGCGCAAATATAAGTATCATTTTCTATATTTGCACTTTAATACATGAATTTATAACGATTTGTAAGACAAAACAAGATTTATGGCGAAAAATGACAGAGCGAACTTCGGCAGTAAGCTAGGCGTAATACTTGCTTCCGCCGGCTCGGCAGTAGGATTGGGTAACATATGGAGATTTCCTTATGAAACAGGAAATCATGGAGGCGCAGCTTTTATATTGATTTATTTAGGCTGTATACTCCTTTTGGGACTTCCTATTATGATTGCTGAGTTTCTGATAGGACGTCGCTCGAGAGCAAATACCGCAGGAGCTTATCAAAAACTGGCTCCTGGCACACACTGGCGTTGGGTAGGTCGGATGGGAGTATTAGCCGGATTCCTGATACTTAGCTACTACTCTGTGGTGGCAGGATGGACACTTGAATATATATTTGAAGCAGCGTCCAATGGCTTCGCCGGAAAAACTTCCGGTGAGTTCATTACTTCTTTCCAGGAGTTTTCCAGTAGCCCGTGGCGCCCGGTTGTATGGCTGGTAGCCTTCTTGCTGATTACTCACTTCATTATCGTAAAAGGAGTAGAAAAAGGGATTGAGAAATCTTCCAAGATTATGATGCCTACCTTATTTATTATTATCCTCATATTGGTAGTCTGCTCGGTTACGCTACCGGGAGCCGGGGCAGGTATTGAGTTCTTGCTGAAACCGGACTTTAGCAAGGTGGACGGGAATGTATTTCTGAGTGCTATGGGACAAGCCTTCTTCTCTCTCAGCTTGGGGATGGGTTGTCTCTGTACATACGCTTCCTATTTCAGTAAAGAGACTAATCTGACTAAAACTGCTTTTAGCGTAGGTATCATTGATACCTTTGTGGCGATATTGGCGGGATTTATCATTTTCCCGGCAGCTTTCTCCGTAGGTATTCAGCCAGGAGCCGGCCCTAGCCTTATCTTCATCACACTGCCTAATGTATTTCAGCAGGCATTTAGTGGAGCACCCGTGTTAGCATACATATTTTCTGTGATGTTCTATACATTGCTGGCTATGGCGGCATTGACTTCTACCATTTCCCTGCACGAAGTAGTGACGGCTTATTTGCACGAAGAATTTAAGTTCTCTCGTGGGAAAGCGGCAAGACTGGTTACCGGCGGATGTATATTCTTCGGGATAATCTGTTCGTTATCGTTAGGGGTAACAAAAGGATTCACCGTCTTTGGTTTGGGAATGTTCGACCTGTTCGACTTCGTAACAGCTAAAATCATGTTACCACTTGGCGGATTGTGCATTTCCCTCTTCACAGGATGGTATCTCGACAAGAAGGTGGTGTGGTCAGAAATTACCAATGACGGTTCATTAAAAGTCCCTGTATACAAACTCATCATCTTTATATTAAAGTATATTGCACCAATCGCCATCACATTGATATTTATCAATGAACTGGGATTCATCAAACTATAATGTGGAAAGACTTCTTTTATTTCACTAAAACTGAACGACAAGGCATTATCGTCCTTGTCGTTCTTATTTTAGGGGTATTCTCTATTCCCCTGCTATTCCCGCTTTTCGAGCATCCTAAAGAAGTGGATGCCACAGAACAGGAGAAGTTCGAAAAAGAATACAACGAGTTTATCGCGTCCCTCAAAAAGACCGAGCCTCATCGGAAATCTGCCGGCAATTCCTTTCAGCCGTTTCCTGAAAAGAAAATTAAACTGACTGTCTTCGACCCGAATACTGCTGATTCCATGACTTTCCTGTCTCTCGGATTACCGCCATGGATGGCTAAGAATATTCTGCATTACCGAAGAAAGCAAGGACGATTCCGCCACCCGGAAGACTTTCGAAAGATATATGGATTGAAGGAAGAACAATACCAGACTCTCCTTCCTTATATTCAGATTACGGAGAATCTCCAATCAAAAGATACAGTACAGTTATTGACTGCACAAAGCGTACAACGGGATACGATATTCAAATACCAACCCGGTACTGTGATTAATCTTAATTTAGCAGACACCACCGAACTCAAGAAGATTCCCGGAATCGGTAGCGGTATTGCCCGAAAGATTGTGAATTACCGCAAGCGGTTAGGAGCTTTTTGCCGGATAGAGCAATTACAGGAGATTCAGCTAAAGGTAGAGAAGCTCCGTCCCTGGTTTTCTATTGATGCCGGTCAGATACATCGTATTAACTTAAATAAAGCCAGTTTGGAACGAATGATGTATCACCCGTATATTAACTTCTATCAAGCGAAAGTAATCGTAGAGTACCGGAAAAAGAAGGGAAGCATAAACAGCCTGAAACAGTTATCGCTCTATGAGGAGTTTACTCCTGATGACTTTGAAAGGTTGGAGCCATACGTTTGTTGTGATTTATAAAAAAAGATGCATTCCTATCACACCAGACAAGAATGCATCACACACAAACAAAACAAACACTCTACTATCATCTTCACAGACTTCCGTAGAGAAGCGACTACAAATATATAGCAAAAAGGTAGAAACCACGCAAGCCTCTACCTTTTTGGTATCCATTTTTAGAAGTTAGGTTTCTTAATTAATCTTTTTTAATCATGCCATCCACCATGTGCACTGTCCGGTCGGTGATTTTGGCAAGTCCCTCGTCATGGGTGACAATGACGAATGTCTGCCCCAGTCTGTCCCTTAGGTCAAAGAACAGTTGATGTAAATCTTCTTTATTATGTGTATCGAGACTTCCGGATGGTTCATCGGCCAAAATAACAGCTGGGTCATTGATTAAAGCACGTGCTACCGCTACCCGTTGTTTCTCTCCGCCCGACAGTTCATTGGGCTTATGAGAAGCACGGTCGGCAAGCCCCATAAACTCCAGTATCTTCACTGCACGTTCATTTGCCTCTTTTGAAGATACGCCCGCAATAAATGCAGGAATCATCACATTCTCCAATGCCGTAAACTCCGGCAGAAGTTGATGGAACTGGAATACGAAACCTATATTTTTATTACGAAAAGCAGACAGTTCTTTCTCCTTCATCTTGCTGACTACCGTTCCGTCAATCTGCACCGTTCCTGCATCCGGCTCGTCCAAAGTACCCATTATCTGTAACAGGGTAGTTTTACCTGCCCCACTCGGGCCTACGATACTGACAATTTCTCCTTTGTTGATTTCCAGGTCAATCCCTTTCAGCACCTGCAATGAACCGAAACTCTTCGTTATTCCTTCTAGTTTTATCATAATAGCCTTTTATAATCGTTTAATGACATATTCCGCCAAATAGCATCCGAACACAGCCGGCATATAGCTGACTGTTCCACAAGTCGATTTCTTATTCTGTTCATCATCGGTCAGCAATACAGCTTTCGGGTCAGCCTGTTCGGTACTGAACACTACCGGAAGTTTCCGTTTCATTCCCATCTTCTGCAAACGCTTCCGCACTGCTTTGCTTAGTCCGCAATGATAGGTATCCCAAAGGTCGGCAAAGCGAACCTGTGTGATATCGCTTTTCGCTCCTGCCCCCATACTGGAAACAATCTTGATACGACGCTTCATCGCTTCAAAAATCAGATAACATTTCGGGCTGATTGTATCAATAGCATCTACTACAAAGTCATACTTATCGGCATCCAGCAGTTCCGGTATATTTTCATCTTTCAGATAGACAGGAAGAACCCTCAGCTCAATATTCGGATTTATATCTTTATACCGGGCAGCCAGCACTTCTGCTTTTGTCTTTCCTAATGTGGAATGCATGGCAGGCAACTGGCGGTTTATATTGGTAGGTTGTACCGTATCGGCATCTACAATCGTCATCCGACCGATTCCCGCGCGACAAATCATCTCGGCCGCATAAGCCCCTACTCCACCCAAACCTACGACTAACACATGGGAATTACGGATGCGATTCATCTTTTCCTCTCCCAAAAGGAGCTCTGTTCTTTGCTGCCAGTTATTTTCTTCCATCAATTTTTCTTTAGCCATTTATAGAACCATTTACCAACCTTTTCATAATGCTGCGACTCATTATGTCCGCGAGGGTCAGAGAAAGAAACAATTTCCTGCGGCTCGCCGAACTGGTCGGGATACAAAATAATCAAACTATTATTAGAGAAATACTTTCCGAGTTGTGCCGGCAGACGGTCGAAAGAAGGATCGTAAGAAATAGACCCCCGACGGGCGGAAATAACAACCAGCAAATGGTCGAAATTCACTTGCCCTGTCAATAGAAGAAGGTCTTCCCATTCGTCCAACGTAGAAAACTCGGTCGGTGTTCCTGAATATTTCTTCTTTACAAGATGCTGAAGCCGCATCAAAGTCCGTTCGTTTGCAAAGAAATGCACGCGACATCCCAGGATACTTCCCATCCGGCAGAAGTGTTCCACCCATTTTGCAAAACCGGTTTCATATTCGGCCTTCGGCGGAACGGCTATATTGATTCGCCGCAAGGTATTCACCGGCATCAGGAATTTGGCAATCATCACTTCACGGTGCGTACCTTTCAGCAAACTCTCAGCCAGATGCCCGAAGAAGGAATCCACGATATTGGCTTTCCGGTGCAAACCGATGACAACATCCGTAGCTTCATATTCCTTTATCGTATGAATAATCCCCGAAGCAATATTCAAATCATAACGACTCACCATCGTGACAGGTACATCGGCAGCAGCGGCAATCATCGCCGCTTTTTCCAAATTACGTTTTCCCTGCAACTCTTTCTTTTCCGAACTATTATTATCATTGATAACATTCAATGCGATTAATGCATTCTTCTGTTTGGCATCTTTTATCACCAGTGCCAGGTTAATAAGGTCTTCAATCGTATCCGGGTTGGCAACCGGAATCAATATCTGTTCCTTATTCTTGTTTGTTCCCTCTTCTTCCGACTGTACTGTTTCATCCAAAGCAAAACGGCGGGCAGCACGTTCCGTCACCAAAGAACTAATGACACAAGTAAAAAGAATCATCACGACCGTACCGTTCAGTACATCGTCATTCAATAATCGTTCGCCATTCTCCATGATAATCTCGTGTCCGATTAATACCGCTGCCAACGTAGCCGCTGCCTGCGCATTACTCAAACCGAAAATCATGCTCCGTTCGTTCGGTTTCATACCATAAATCTTTTGCGTAATCCATGCAGCCAGCCATTTACTGAAGGTAGCAACCACGGTCATCACAACCGCCACTTTCAATGCTTCCCCACCGGTAAACAGGCTTCTTACATCAATAATCATTCCGACACCAATCAGGAAATAAGGTATGAACAACGCATTTCCTACAAATTCCAACCGGTTCATCAAAGGAGATACATGGGGAATCAAGCGGTTCAGAACCAATCCGGCAAGGAAAGCTCCCAAGATTCCTTCCATTCCCACAAACTCCATCAATCCGCCGCCAAGGAAAACCATCGCCAGCACGAATACGAATTGCATTACACTGTCGTCATACTTCCGGAAAAACCAACGTCCGATACGTGGGAAAAAGAAAACAATCAGAAAACCGAGGAAAGCGACTTTCGCTACAAGAAAGCCCCAAAACCAGCCATCGACAGTCCCCTTGAACATACCTCCTATGACAGCAAGAATAATCAAAGCAAGGGTAACGGTTACTGCCGTACCGCCGATTGTTATATTAACACTGCGCAGACGAGACAATCCATAACGGCTGATAATAGGGTAAGCAATCAACGTATGGGAAGCGTACATACTGGCCAGTAGCACAGCAGTGAGAAAACCATATCCCAACATACTCATACTACTCCATATTCCCAATCCCATCGGAATCAGAAAGGTAAGCCAGCCGAATACAAAACTCTTCGTCCGATTCTTCTTGAAATCTTCCATATCCATTTCGAGCCCGGCAAGAAACATGATATAGTATAGTCCTACTTTACCGAAAAGTTCGAAGCTACTGTCGCGGTCGAGCACATGAAAACCATGTTCGCCAATCACCACTCCCGCCAGAATCATGCCAATAATATGAGGTATATGCAGACGTCCGAGAATCATCGGAGCAAAAAGAATAATAATCAATACCAGGAAGAATACCCAGGTAGGGTCGGTTATCGGTAAGGTAAAATTAAAATCAAACAGGTTCATAGGCTGTAGCTTTAGGAATTCAATGCAAAGGAACAAAAAAGTTCGCATACCACCAATAAGTTACAGGGTTTGAGTCGTTAGTTTTAGGTTATTTCAATGCCGGTTTTGCCAGTCATCGCCAAAAACTCACGGCTCTATAACTTTTTTCTCATCCAAAATACTGATTATATGGCAAAATGTTATAATTTTGCAGCCAAATCTTTCCTATTCGACAGAATAAGGGGAGAGTTACATTATTCACAATTTAACAAAAGAAAAAGATGAAAGTAGCTATTGTTGGCGTAAGCGGAGCCGTGGGACAGGAATTCCTGCGCGTGCTCGATGAGAGAAACTTCCCGATGGACGAGTTAGTTTTGTTCGGTTCTAAACGTAGTGCCGGAACAACCTATACTTTCCGCGGTAAACAGCTCGAGGTAAAACTCTTACAACACAATGATGACTTTAAAGGGGTAGACATTGCTTTCACTTCTGCCGGCGCAGGCACATCCAAGGAGTTCGAGAAAACCATCACTAAATATGGTGCTGTGATGATTGACAACTCCAGCGCATTCCGTATGGATGCCGATGTACCTTTGGTAGTGCCCGAAGTAAATCCCGAAGATGCTTTGGAGCGTCCTCGTGGCGTCATTGCCAACCCGAACTGTACAACTATCCAAATGGTAGTTGCACTGAAAGCCATCGAAAAGCTTTCTCATATAAAAACCGTGCACGTGTCTACCTATCAGGCAGCCAGCGGTGCGGGTGCTGCTGCTATGGACGAATTGTACGAACAATATCGCCAGGTATTGGCTAACGAACCTGTGACTGTAGAGAAGTTTGCGTATCAGTTGGCTTTCAACCTGATTCCGCAAGTGGACGTATTTACAGAAAACGGCTACACGAAGGAAGAGATGAAGATGTTTAATGAAACACGTAAAATCATGCACTCCGACATCAAGGTTAGTGCTACTTGCGTACGTGTTCCTGCATTGCGTGCTCACTCTGAAAGTATTTGGCTGGAAACAGAACGCCCTATCTCGATTGAAGAAGCCCGTGAAGCATTCGCCAAGGGTGAAGGACTGGTTCTTCAGGACAATCCGGCTGAAAAGGAATATCCGATGCCATTGTTCCTGGCAGGAAAAGACCCTGTATACGTGGGTCGTATCCGCAAAGACCTGACGAACGAAAACGGACTGACTTTCTGGGTTGTGGGCGACCAAATCAAGAAAGGTGCCGCACTGAACGCTGTTCAGATTGCCGAGTATCTGATTAAAGTAAAAAATGTCTAAGCTATCAGCCCGGTGATACTATCCGGGTATTTATAGATAAACCCAATCAATGAACCGGCTTGCAACGCGATATGAATCGCAATGCAAGCCGGTTTATTAGTTCTATACCTTGTTATTGGGATCAGAAGCTGAGTAACCACTCCAAAATCACAAAAGCTAAATTAAGCCGTGCGGCTTAAAGGAATTCTATTAGAGATGTATTCAACAAATAGTCCAATATTAAATAAAAGTTATAGATATTTTATATTTTAATTTGTAAGCAAAGCAAGAATGCCCTGAAGCAGTATCTGCATATCCATAACTATAATTTTGATCCTCATACTCTAATTCCACTTTATGGTCAAATGCCGATGAGAAAAAGACAATATCAATATTCTTACCATCAACTGTATACGAAAAATTAGTAGAAATTGAAAGATAAGTAGGTTGCGCATAATCCAAACTAAAAGGTAAAACTACAGTAGCCTCTCCAATGTCACCAGCTTTCCACTGTATAGAAGCAGTAATATTCACACACTCTGTGTACTGATCACCACAAGGAGTAACTGGCCATGCTGGAAAGTCTGGTTCATCAGGTGGCAAAACAGTAGTTTGCGCCATCACTTCAACTAATCCGAACAACATGAATAAAGAAAAAAGCAGGGTCTGTTTCATAATCATAATACTTAATTTTAAGTTCAACATCAAAACTGTTTTATCAAGATCAATAGAGAGCAGCCACCAAGTAGCCACTCCCTATGCATTCTTTCATGAATTATTTATGAATCAGCACTATATCCGTCATGGAGCCCCAATTCTTCACTATCTTACCGTCCTTAACACAGGCATAATAAAATCCATCCACAGTAAGGCTGCCATCATTCGACCATACGCCATTATCACCAAATGTCAGTTCTAACTGATTTTCAGCATTGAGTACTAGTGGAGCGATATATTGTAAATCATCACTGAGAACTATGTTTCCCTTTTTGCAATACGCATACATATACAGTGGAACTTGGCCATAGTCCGTAACATTCATATATCCCAAGAACTGGCTTCCCATCGGAAAAGCTAGTTTTCCATCCGTATAAAGGGCTTTTCCGGGTAAACCACCAGCATTCGTAATAGGAACTCCCGACAAGTAGCGTACATCATATGTATCAGGAGTATTTGTTATATCAAGCCTACATACTCCCTCCTGAGTTCCATTATCCCGAATATATCTGATGACATATTCACCAGCCAAAGGTAATTGTTCAAAAACACCTGTCCATTTTACATTACCAATAGCTACAGTAACTGTAGCAGTTCTTGGTTCTGCCAAATTATAAGGTCCTGAAGCAACATTCACTCGAATTTTACCATCCTTATCATCTGTGAAAGTGAGCCAACCATCTCCACCTTCAGAAGAAACGGTATAATTCCGATGTGTATTCACCTCAAAATCAACAGTTCCTCCCAACAAAGAAAATTTATGTTCTCCTTCTATATTACAATCTGCCATATCACCCATCTGAGTAATATTTACCTGACATTTCTCATTACCTGTACTAATCACAATTAGCGCATTCCGTGCCCCTACATTCAAATTAGGTGAAACTGTCAGATTTATAGTCGTTTCTGAAACAGATATTGTACACCACGAGGCATTGGACACTGCTTCAAAAGCCTGTGTCGTTTTCAATAGAATGGTTCCACTTCCTCCTTCAGAAGGATATTCAACATCAGATTTGACTACCGTTAAGGCACTAACTGATGAGGTATCATCACTATCACTACATCCTGCATGTAGGACAAGCAATACTACAGCTATCAGTATATTTGAAATCTTATTCATAATTCAACTCTTATTATTAGTCCTTTATCATTGTAAAGCCACCCCTATATCGTGATTGTCCCCAATCCTTATATTCAGAACTTGAACCTTCTTTA
This sequence comes from Bacteroides sp. GM023, assembly GCF_014750685.1. Taxonomy (GTDB): domain Bacteria; phylum Bacteroidota; class Bacteroidia; order Bacteroidales; family Bacteroidaceae; genus Bacteroides. Next base: position 420,214 of record NZ_JAAXGE010000007.1, on the reverse strand, counting down.
GGGTATTTCCATAGTATAAACGAATTCCATCCTGTTTTACCACTCCACGTACCATTATTCTTTGTCCATTCAATAGTCGTTTTCCCAGCATCTGCTTTCGGTTCTCCAATCAACCTATAAGATGTATTACCCGACAAGCTGGTGCTGGCAAAAGCATCCCATGCACAAAACCAAATCCGAGTCCCGTCACCAGTCGTTTGCAATAGTTGTGAAGGCCATTCTATTCTTCCCAGCTTATAATTATAATACAGCATCACAGTGAAATTCGCATTCAGACCTTTCATATAGAAAGAATCATCCTTAAACTTCTTCGATATTTGAATATTGTATGTATTATTATCATAATCTGTCATTTTCCAGGAACCGATAAAATCATCGAAATGCATATATCCTTCAGGTAAGGCAGCAGGTTTAATTTTCAGACTTTCCATCCCTTCATCAATACAGTTATACGATTGGGTAACTGCATCATAAACAAAATTCTGAACTTTCTTGCCCGATACTTCCACCGGCGCATATAGTTTAAGCCCCGTATCAGTAATGAGGTATGACCACTTCTGCTCAACAGTCATTCCTTCAGCAGTAGGCAACGTTACAGTAAAATTACGTTCCTGCATAAAAACAGTTTGCGGTTCCCCAGCTATTTCAACGGTATAATAAACGGCAAACATCTTCTGCGAAATACTGGTCGATTTTGTTAATACATCTACTCCAGGACCAGTCAGACGGGTCATTCTAATCATATTTTTCGTTTTCTTTCCACGAAGAATTATTTCATTCTCCGTATGTGAACGGAGCAGAAACTCATAATCACCTTCATATCCCTTACCTGAACCACCAGCTTCATCTGTAATATCCGGATCAGAGAAATAACTGAACAAAGCATTATATGAATCAAAATTCAGTGTAGGTCCCATATCTTTCTTAATGGAATAAAGGCTCTCTGCCGTCTCTTGAGGTTTCCCAAAAGCATCCGTAGAAACGATAACCTTGTCTCCTTCTACAAATTTCATCACATACAGATATCCTCCATAACTTTGGCTGGGAGAAGGATAATACTCCATCAGCCATCCATATTCAGCACTCCGCAACAAAGTTTGATACTCCTGAACAGCCTGCTCCACTCGTTGGGCTACAGGTGCATCATATACATCATCCACATCTTGCACACATGAAGAGCAGACTATAGTAAACACCAGTAAAATATAAATCAGTTTTTTCATACTTCAGCATTTGTTTTTAGTAAATATGGTCTAAATCAAGTTCACTTATCTCATTAGTGCGTCGAGCAATCACTTTACGGAGTTGGTCAATATCCACCTGCCAGGCATCTATCATATATTTCTTTACCGTAGTAAGTTTTTGTTCAATAATTTTGCCTCCTTCTTCTCCAGCCAAATCCATGACTTCATCCCACTGTTCTGCCGGATAAGTCAGGTAACAAGCGGTCACCTCAGCAATGTCTTCGCTCGGTTTACTGCCTGCATATGGTGTAACAAAACCCAAAGGAGCGACTTCCGGCAATTTTCGATTCTGCCATCCGGTAGGCGTATACTTACCGGCACTAATCTTGTCGTATTCTACCGGATAATTCTTTTTCTGATGAAGAATATGGGCAAACTCATGATGCATCACCTTAAAATAATACTCATTCATACGGTCGATATTCGTCAAGTCAAGCCAGTTCCCCATATATAGAGTAACCTTTAGTCCACCTTCAGCAGTACCCAAAGTTATCGTTCCTTTATCCCATGATGCAGAACCTATGACATGAATCACTTTCGGGGCACACGTGCGAGTAAAGGCTACTCCACCTACTTCGTCATAGGCTTCCAACCAACAGTGTTTCACTATCTTCGCCAACTTCACACTCAGCCAAAAATCTGCAGGAACAAGATTATGACTATAATCTGATTCGATATGCTCCATTCGATACTTAAAATCAATATTATAGGGATTAATATAATTCTCAAGCAGCCAGCGGTCAAACTCGCTCCGTTCCTGTTCGGACACATCAAAAATACTTTGATCTTCCAAATCATCGTTTTGGCAAGCAAAGAAGCTGCCAGTCATTAGAATACAAATCAAATATATATACCAATTTCTCATAATAAATTCTTTTTTATCAAACATTGAACTATCTTGGATTACTCTGCATGCCAGCCTCTACAACCGATGCTGGAATTTGGACAGCTTTACGAAGATCATGCGCTTTCAATACGATAGGGGACTCATTCTCCAAATTATGGGAAATCTCAACGCCAAAACGCTTAATATCCTGCCATCTTTCCCCTTCATGCACTGTTTCAATACGGCGGGCATGAATAACCGCTTTCAGCAAATTAGTCTGCATACCTGCTTCCAAGGCAAACTTGGGGTCAAGCGGCTTACCGTTAGTTGTAGGATCTACTGTTTCATAGAAAAGATTCAACTCTTCTTTATCCGGTATCTTAGTAGCTGCTTTGATACGATACCAATACTGTAAATCAACCACAGCCTTATCATATTGCCCAGAGAGCACATAAGCTTCTGCACGATTCAATAGCGTTTTATCTGTAGTGAAAGCAAACGCAACCTGACGCCCATAATAGCTGCCTGTAATGGCATTAGCTATTTCTTTAAACTGATCCATTTTAGGAACAAAAATAGATTGGTCACCATATCCCAACACTTTTTCATACACCTTCAAAGTTCCATAAGGACCTTTCGACCAAATAGTTTGTTTTTCACAAATCTCACGACTATGCCCATAACGATAAGCTGATTTATAGTTGTTTCCCCACCATGATAAGGTTTGCTGTAGCATCAGATTAGCAGGTTCATCCCTGTCAATATATGCTAATGTGTATTCCATAGAACTAGGGAACTGTGCATAACCAGCCATGTTTCTCAATACAGACGACGGATCTTCACCGATAGCTTCGGTAGCATAACGAATCACTTTATCAAATTTGTTATAAAACAAATTGAACTGTGCAGCAAAAGCATAGGCAGCATTATGATTGAAATGATACTGAGGGACATCATAGGCTTCGGAACTTATCAATGGCAATCCTGCTTCAATATCTTTATCAATCATTGCATAAGTTTCTGCCAATGTACCACGTTCGTAATGTACACCTACAGTTGTTTCGGGAGCTGTAATATATGGAATTCCCAAGTCAGTATCCGCATCATCCCCATAGGCCATACAGAATATTTTAGCCAGAATGAAATGTCCGTATGCCCGACATATCAGGGCTTCTCCTTTATACGGTTGTGCATCTTCCGGGTCACCCAATTCTTCGATAGCTTGTAAAGCCTGATTGGCAGCAGCAATAGCGCCATAACATCCATCCCACAGATATCTTGGTGTATCCTGATTAATATCAGTCATTTCTTCCCAATGGTAAGCCTGCATCAGTATGTTGGAAGGAAAACCATATTTCTCGCCATTGTCCATGCGGTTGTCCGACATAAATTCTTCCATTTGTATAGACGAGGCTGTGGGATAAGCAGACATCAGCAAATCTTTCACTTTTCTCACGGAATTCAATTCCGTACGCTGGTCAGGCATGGTATCCAAATAACTTTCACATGAAGTAATTATAGACATCAATGCGAACGCCAGCAATAGTATTATTTTATTTCTTGTTTTCATACGCTTTCAACTATTTAAAATCCAACTTTTAATGTCAAAGTAAACTGTTTGGGGACAGGAGCCGACACACCACCGGAACGGAAGAACTCGGGGTCTTGTCCATTCAATTTCGAATCGGCATAAAGCAAGGCAAGATTCGTTCCCTGTATCTTTAGTCCAATAGTACTGATAGGAGTGGATTTCAACCATGTTTTGGGGAAATCATAAGAAAGGGATATCTCTTTCAAGCGAACAAAGGCACCACTAGCTATACGTGCAGTAGAATAGTTATACGAATTGTAAGCAATACTTAGATTGGCATACTGATTTCGCTCAAAAGAACTGGCCAGTACCGGAATATCCGTCACATTTTCATCACCAGGAAGTACCCAACGATTTTTAAAATCTTTCGGAGTGGCATCCAAGTCACTATATGAAGAGCGGAACATTGGATCCAAACGTACCTTGTTACCTCCTGAATAAGTAACGAATACATTAAGACGGAAATTCTTATAAGTGAAAATATTACCGATACTTCCCGTTATAGTCGGGTCAGTAGGACCCTCATATTTAAGGAAATCCACATTTGTCGATTGCTGAAGATTCAGACTACCATAGTTTGCCTTTGTAACAGTTTGCCCGTTAAAACTAAATATCGGGAAACCGTCAGAGTCCAAGCCTTCGAACGGAATAGAAAACAAACCGCGCACCGGATAACCTTCACGAGCGAAGCCGACACCGGAAATCAAGTCAAATACACGCGAACGTGATTTGAAATCTGTCACTTCTGTCTTATTATATCCAAAAATAAAGTCGGTAGACCAACTAAAGTTGCGGCTTTCAATATTACGGGTAGAAAGCGTAAATTCAAAACCATGAGACTTCATAGAAGCCACATTTGCCATACGTTCTACCGTCCCACCAACTCCCTCGGTCGTGATTGCACCAATCAAGTCATAATTATCACGTTTGTACCATGCAGCTTCAAAGTTTATACGATTATCAAGGAAGCCCATATCCAAACCGACATTCATCTCATGCTTTTTTTCATAAGTCAAGTCACTATTTTCAGGGTCTACAATCTTCAATCCCGATTCAGAGACACCTGCCGACGGACGCCAAGGAGTATAACTATTAATAATAATCTTAGAATTGGACACGTTACTCGGGCCTACGTCTGCTGTTAAGCTATAAGATGCTTTCAACGTGAAGTGAGATAAAGCTGGTTCTAATTTCTTAAAGAATTCTTCTTCATGCATATTCCATGCACCAGCAATATTCCAGGTAGGTAACCAACGGGCAGCACGGGACTTACCTAAACGGTTGGAACCTTCATAACGGCCTGTGCCTGTAAGAATATACCGTCCTTTATAAGAATAAGTAGCAGTACCAAAGAAAGCTACATTGCGCTTCTTACTATTAGAAAGATCATAATAGTTCGTATTGCCTTCACGGAGTTTTTTGAAAGCAAGGTAATCAAAGAAAGGAATCTCACCGTTGTCATATTGCATACCCCAACCATCAAAACTGTTTGACGTACGATTCTGAGCGTTTGATTCCATACCTGCATAAACATTGATAATATGAGTATCATTAAATATATCATTGTAAGAAGCGGCAGCACGAAAGTCATAGCTCAACATTTTATATTGTGCTGTATTATAAAAACCTCCCTTAGGCAAAATAGATACCGGAAGTGCATAGGGATCATCCGGATTCTTATACAACCACGAATTACGGTTGATAATCGTACCATCTCCCATAGCCCGATATGCTAATGCCTGATTTGAGTTTTCGCGTATTTTGTGTTCTTGTGATGTGGCGGAATACTTCAAAGCACCTAAGGCACTCAATTCAAGTTTATGAAAAAGTTTCCATTTCAATTCAGCCTGAAACTTCAAATCAATAACATCCAAAGAGATATTATTAGCGTTCAATTCATTGAAAATATTAAAATCAGAATAATTGCGCATATAATACTCGTTGGGATCGAGCGTTCTGGAAGTATTTAAAGCATAACTATACGGATTTATATCAAACCCACGACTCACCGTACCGGAAGCTGCGTCAGAACTCTGTCCCAGTGTTCCCGGAGCTTTTTGCTGACGATAAGACGCATTGGCTATCACGTTAAGAGACAAATCTTTGACTATTTTATAGCTATTGTTTAAGTTAGCCGTGTATCGTTGTACTTTATTCTGCAACATCCATCCCGGATCAACCATCGCGCTGACAGAAACATAAGAAGTGGATTTTTCTGTACCGGTAGCATAACTGATGGAGTGATTCATCATAACGGCATTACTAAAGAGCAAATCGAACCAATCCGTATTTCTATATTCGGCTTCGCGCAGATATGCATTCTGCGCTTCAGGAGTTTGGGGCAATCCATACATTCCATTGGTTTTGTCATACCAATTATTTAGCTGATACATTTTGCCATACACGCCACTATTAGAAGCACGATACACACTGGCAAAGTTCAAATCACCCTTATCACGCATTTCTTTATAAATGCCCATTTGATCTTGTGAATTCATCAGGTTAAAGTTACGATAAGACGGCTTCATACGCATAGTAAACTCACCTGTATAACTCAACCTGCTCGTACCTGCCTTACCTTGCTTGGTGGTAACAACAATCACACCTGACATAGCACGTGCACCATAAATAGAAGTGGCCGAACCGTCTTTCAAAATCTGAAAACTTTCGATGTCATCCGCATTCAGTCCCGCAATAGCAGAACTAATCAAAGTAACAGCATCTCCTGAAGATAATTGATCGGCGCTGACTTCCACAACATCATCCATAATAACACCATCTACTACCCACAATGGCTTGGAGTTACCATAAATAGATGTAGCACCACGAACTCTAATCTTAGGAGCCGTACCGAAAGTTCCGGATACGTTTTGAACTGATACACCGGCAGATCTTCCTTCCAATCCACGGCTAATATCAGGCAGACCGTCCAGCTTTACACTTGCTGCTGTCAAACGGTCGGCTGCACCGGTAAAAAGTCGTTTATCCACTTTTGTCATACCCGTTACAACCACTTCCTGCAAAATTTCTGAATCTGATTTTAAAACAATCTTCATGACACCCGGCTTAATGGGGATTTCTTCCGTCTTCATCCCGATATAGCTGATCTTCAAAGTTCTTACAGAACTTAATATTAAAGACTATTTATTCTACAAAATCGGGAATATTTGTCAATATAATCCTCTGATATCAAGAATTTAAAGGCATAAGTACTCTTTACCACCATTAAGTAACGATATACCTTATTAATAATAACACTATATTATCAAACATAGAATATATGCTTTCTTGAAAAACGGCATTCGCTTACATCTTTCAAATTTCCCTGCAAATAAATTGATGTTTTTTTTATTATTTTGTTTTGATTTTAATAAAATCTGCTTATTTTTGCAAAAAGCATACAAGCAAATAAACAACTATTATATTAACCAAATATCTAGTAAGCGTATGAAAAGAAGATTTGTGTTGTTATTGGCCTGCTTATTGGCAGGAATCGGTCTGGCGATTGCCCAAACACCTAAAACAATCACAGGTATTGTCATTTCGGAAGAGGACAACCAGCCTGTTGTAGGGGCATCCGTACTAGTGAAAGGCACGTCGATAGGAACTACCACCAACATGGATGGAAAGTTTACTATCAGCAATGTACCAAGTTCTGTAAGAACTTAATCAGCCTCCAATACCTTCACACAACAAATATATACTAAACCCTTTGTTTCAGATTAACCACTACACTAAAGATTATTTCTACTAAAAGATGATGGGAATTCCCATATAGTTACAGGGTTCCTCACTTTTTAATCATTTCCAGCCTTTAAACTAAATACTAATATGCTACCGAGAAGCAGGCTGACATTTTTTGAGCATATTCCATCATATATTTATTCCATACATCAACCGTCATAATAGTAGTCTTGTCTCAGACAGTCCCCCAGCAATAAGTATATTCAGAATCTGGTTCATATTCTCTGATAGTCAGCTTATGAACGCTGGCAGCATCCAGTTCATACAGGATAAGTTTGATAACTACGGATTCTGCTTCTTTCCCATACGATTGTAATTATTGTCTCTGTGTGCAATAATTATTCCAGAGTTATACTAAATATAATCACTTCAGATACATATATTTATTCGTAGCACTATAGTGCGACGAAACATTGACTATAGTCTCTCTTTCGTTGGACTATAGTGCTACGAAAGAAAGACTATAGTGCGACGAATTAATTTATGCACTTGGAAATAGTATTTCTTACAGAGTTAGCGCATAAATTTAGCATTCGAGTTTCTTGCCTAAAACATTTGGTTCATATCCCTACCAGATTTGAACTAACTTTGGGTGTAACTGCCTTGATTTAAAAGTATACACTCATACAACCATCACCTATTATAGGTATTTTACTTCCTTAAAATAGCCACTTATTGCGATTGCCCAGCGCCCGGTTTTTAACGAATTTTGCGCAAAACTTATCTATGAAGTATTGTCTTTTTAATATAGCATTCTGGGGGCTACTATTTCTTAATCTATTAGAAGTAGCTGCAGATTCAAACATCTATACAATCTCCGGTCGTGTGACCGAAGCTAAAACAAATTCGCCCCTGCCCGGTGCATCTATCATTATCAAAGGCACCTACTTATGGGCTGTATCCAATCAGAAAGGAGAATTTACGATACCGGGAGTACAAAGTGGGAAATATAATATAGAAGTATCCTTCCTCGGATATGTACCAGTGACTGTTCCTGTAAATGTACGCAACGATATTAAAAATCTGACTATACAGCTCAAAGAGAATACGCTCGCACTGGAAGATGTGGTTGTCACTGCACAAGCTCCGAAGAATGAGTTGAATACGACGTTGACTATCGGTAGCAATGCCCTGGAGCATCTTCAGGTATCCAATGTGAGCGACATTTCCGCTCTGCTTCCCGGGGGGAAAACAAAAGTTCCCGACCTTACTGCCAATAACATTTTCTCTTTACGCAGCGGCGGTTCGACAGCCGGCAATGCTGCTTTCGGAACGGCCGTAGAAGTTGACGGGGTGCGTATCGGCAATAATGGTTCGTTTGGCGAGATGAACGGTGCAGATACCCGGAGTATTGCCGTGGCGGATATTGAATCGGTGGAAGTTATCACAGGAGTGCCATCCGCAGAATATGGCGACTTGAACAGTGGCATGGTTAAAATCCACACAAGGAAAGGAAAGACCCCCTGGAATATTCTACTGTCCATCAATCCACGTACGGAACAGGTTTCGTTTGCAAAGGGATTTGATTTAGGGAATGACAAAGGGGTTATCAACATGAACGGAGAATGGACAAAGGCTACACAAAAGCTGATTTCTCCTTATACCTCTTATACTAGAAGAAGTTTCTCCGCCGGATACAGCAATACGTTCAACAAAGTATTCCGGTTCGATATCGGTGTTACGGGTAATATCGGCGGAATGAATACGAAAGATGACCCCGACGCATATTCAGGCGAATATACCAAAGTGAGGGATAACGTATTCCGTGCAAACACTTCATTGTCATGGTTGCTCAATAAGTCATGGGTAACTAATCTGAAATTTGACGCATCCGTATATTATAATGATAATAACTCGCATGCGCATACTTTCAATTCCTCTGCATCAGAGCAACCGGCAGTACACGCCACACAGGAAGGATATTTTCTGGCAAACAAACTGCCATATACTTATTTTGCCGACCAGGTGATTGATTCTAAGGAACTGGATTATGCTGCATCTCTAAAGTATGAATGGAACCGCCGTTTCGGGACTGTTAGCAGTAATCTGAAAGCGGGTGTTCAGTGGAAAGCTACGGGGAATGTAGGTGAAGGGGAATATTACAAAGACCTTGCATTGGCTCCGAACGGCTACCGTCCACGTCCTTATACTTCCTATCCGTATATGCATAATGTTTCCTTTTATGCAGAAGAAAGTTTGTCGCTACCTGTCGGAAGTACGATGCTCAGGCTGATGGCAGGTGTACGTTGGGAAAACCTGTTTATCAGCGGGACAGAATATAAGAGTCTGAACAGTCTTTCTCCACGCTTCAATGCCCGGTGGCAGTTGAACGAGCATATCGCTATCCGTGGCGGATGGGGGATTTCCGAGAAGTTACCTTCTTTCTATGTGCTATATCCCAAACAGGAATACCGGGATATACAGACATTCGGTTTCTCCTATAATAATAATGAGTCGTCTTATGTGTATTATAGCCAGCCTTATACATTGTTGCATAACAAGAATCTTCGTTGGCAAAAGAGCCAAAACTCGGAGATAGGCATCGACCTCAATATAGCCCGTACCAAGATTTCATTAGTCGGATATTTCAACCGTACGAAGTTGCCGTATAAATACACAAGTACTTATACCCCGTTTTCATACGATGTGCTCCAGTCACCGGATGGATTCACTATGCCGGCGAATCCGCAAATCAATGTAGACAATCAGACGGGAATGGTTTATATACGCGACAATGCAGCGGATTACTGGACTCCGATGGATGTGAAAGTGACCGACCGGACTTTTGTAAAATCCACCTCTCCTGACAATGGAATGGATGTGATTCGCCGTGGCGCGGAAATGATTGTCGATTTCCCGGAAATTACTCCTATCCGTACACAAATCCGGGTAGATGCTGCTTATACGTATACCAAGTATTTAGATAATTCGTTATCCTATTATTATCAGAACGGATGGTCGCACACCGATCTTGCCAACCGTTCCTACCAATATGTAGGTATCTATGCCAATGGCGACAATTCATCGACAACCGCCAATGGCAAGCGTACCCATTCACTGGACGCCAATATTACAGCCATCACCCGCATCCCGAAAGCCCGGCTGATTATCTCGTGCCGACTGGAAGCGTCGCTTGTGAAGCGTTCGCAGAATATCTCGGAATATAAAGGACAGGAATACGCTTTCAATGTAGGCGAAAGCAATAGTACTAAAACAGGAGGAAGTATTTATGACGGTGATTCCTACACAGCCATTTGGCCGGTAGCGTATCTCGACCTGAATAATGAAATACATCCTTTTACTTCCGAGGAAGCGAAGAAAGCCGAATTCTCCTATCTGATACGTAAATCGGGGAATGCCTATACATTCGCAGCTGACGGGTACGATCCGTATTTCTCTGCGAATATAAATATAACCAAAGAGATTGGCGATCATATATCTCTGTCTCTCAATGCTATCAATTTCACAAACTCACGACCTTATGTGAAATCCCGTGCTACGGGTATAAGTGCCATCTTCACCCCGGATTTCTACTATGGTCTCACTTGTCGCATTAAACTTTAAACCAATGAAGCAATCCATCTATATAGTATTACTGACAGTTATCAGCATCCTGACGGGATGTACAGACATAGATAAAGAGAATCCGTACGACGGCCAGTTACATGCCTTACAAGTCACCGCCGTTTATCCGGACGGATACACTGAATATCTCCGGGAAGGAGTAGCCGTGAAAATAGAAGATGTAGACCGAGGGTATTCCTATAAAGCGAAAACCGACAAGAACGGAGCGGCAAAATTCTCACTGGCAAAAGGGATATACCGCATACAAATCAGTGACAAGAGCGGACAGGACATATTCAACGGACTGGCGGACAATGTGAAACTGAGTGATAACAATATGACTTTCAATCTTCCATTGCTTCATTCCAAAGCCGGAGCGATTATTATCAAGGAAATCTATTGCGGTGGCTGTACGAAGCTGCCGTTGGAAGGAGATTACCAGTCTGACAAATACATTATCCTGCACAATAACGATTCGGAAGTACAGTATCTCGACAGTCTATGCTTCGGGACACTCGACCCTTACAATTCACAAGCCACCAATGTATGGGTGTCACAAGACCCAATAACTGGGAGTACACTCTTCCGTGACTTCGCTCCCGTCGTCCAATGTATATGGCAGTTTGGCGGCACCGGAAAGACATTTCCGCTCCAGCCGGGAGAAGATGCAGTAATTGCCATCAACGGAGCTATCGACCATGCAGCCCAATACCCGCAATCCGTCAATCTGAACAAACCCGGATATTTTGTCTGCTACAACAACGTGCATTTCCCGAATACCCAGTACCATCCGGCTCCGGGCGACCAAATCACACCGGAACATTATCTGAACGTTGTAGTAAAGACGGGACAGGCCAATGCTTATACATACTCGATATCCTCTCCCGCTACAATTATTTTCAAGGCAAAGGACATTACCATACAGGAATTCGTTTTGGAAAAGGATAACATCGTACAAAAACCCGGCAGCACAAGCGACCGCGTGATAGCCGTCCCTTGGGAATGGATTATCGACGGTGCGGAAGTATATTACGGCGGTTCTTCAAGCAATAAAAAGCGTATTTCTCCTTCTATCGACGCAGGATATGTGACGCAAAGCGCCACTTACAACGGACGCAGCCTGCACCGCTATGTAGATGAAGAAGCGACACAGGAAGCCGGCTATGAAATACTGGTGGATACCAACAATTCTTCCGCCGATTTTTATGAACGAGAAAAACAATCTTTGCATGAGTGATATGAGAAAAAAATATATAGCCTGTCTTTTGCTACTATGCATGGTGTCCGCAGCTTCGGCACAGACCTATGACATTATAGAACGGCGTAACTCCTGGAATACCGGAGCAAATGTCACAGGCATCATGATGGACAGCATCACCACTTCTTACGCCGAACTGTACGGACGAAACAATCACGGGGATTTCCGCAACTATTCCGAAGCGGAAAAATCATGGAGCGCCGGGGCGATAGCTAAATCCATCACCCATCTGAAAGGCTACTCCCTGACCGGTTCATTCTCATTTGACCATACTTCGGGCAAGAATATGAGCGGTTCTATGTTTATCCATCCGGGATTCTATCCGGTAGATATCCTGGAGTTCACTCCCGGACGCAAAGACTTGCAGACTTATACGTTCATGGGCGGCATAGCAACCGATATCGCCCCCAACTGGCGATTGGGCGGAAAGATTGATTTTGCCTCCGCCAATTATTCAAAGCGAAAAGACTTGCGGCATACCAATTACAGGCTCGACCTGCAAGTAGCTCCCAGTGTCATGTATCACGTCGATGAACTGGCAATCGGCCTTTCGTATATCTTCAACAAGAACAGCGAATCGGTGAAAGCGGAAGTTATCGGTACAGCAGCAACTTCATACAACGCCTTTTTGGACAAGGGGCTTATGTACGGAGCTTATGAAGCATGGAACGGCAGCGGAATCCACCTAAGTGAATCGGGTATCAATGGCTTTCCTATCAAAGAACTGTCTCACGGAGCAGCATTGCAACTTCAATGGAAGGGATTTTACGGAGATATTGAATATTCACACGTTTCCGGTTCGGCGGGTGAAAAAGAGACTATTTGGTTCAAATTCCCTACCGACCGCATTACTTCTCATCTGAGTTATCGTTTCAAACAAGGGAATAAGGAACATTTTATCCGATTACATCTGAAATGGGCTCACCTCGTCAACAACGAAAACGTGATAAGCAAAGAAACAGTGAACGGAATAACAACCAGTCATATACAAGGTTCTAACCGTATCTTTGAGAAAGACGCCTTCTTTGTCCATCCCGAATATGAACTTATAAGTCCTCGCGGAGAGCTTCGCCTGGGCACTGAATTATCTACATTCAAGCGTCTAACGACTCAAATGTACCCATATGTCGCTTCGGAAAAGATGCTGTGTAGCCGGACTTATATCTCCGGCACTCTTCATACCGGAAGATTCGACCTGAAAGCAGCCGCTTCCTTTTCTACGGGAAACTTCACCGAGAAAAGCCGGACTGCCGAAACGGAGACAGAGCCGGGCAATCCGCCTTATCGTTTGACGGATTATTATAACCTGCAAAATGAATATGCAACCGCCACGCACGCCACTCTCCATCTCGGATTACGCTATCATTTCAATCATGGGATTTACGCGGAGATACAGGGAAGCTATACGCACGGTTTCAACCTCAACTATATAGAAGGTTCGAGCCGGTGGAACGAAGGCATTAAGTTAGGATACACTTTTTAAAAACAAGTAATATTTATATAAACTAAATTATTAAGCAATGAAAAAGATTTTGACGTTTATGTTCGCAGTTGCGCTGTTGGTATCTTGCCAGCAGGAAGAGAATGAAACAACGCCCATTGATACCGATAGCCGTATCACCATCGCTCCTATTATCACACGTGCTACGGAAACAAATTTCGAAAACACAGACCAAATCGGTGTAACAATCACCCGAAGCAATGACTTCGTATATGCAGCAAATAAGCTGATGACATTCAGCGACGGAGTATTCACCGGTGATTTACTTTGGTACACGGAAGGAAATGACGAGTCGCAGATAGTGGCTTATTATCCTTATAATTCAGCCGGAGCTCCGACATCATTCACCGTAAAAGCCAACCAAACTGACCAGGCCACCGGATACAGTGCATCCGACCTTATCGCTGCAAGCAAGTCAGGCGTATTGCCTTCTTCCAATGCTGTCGTTATGAACTTTAAGCATATCCTTACCAAACTGGTTATCAATGTGGAAAATGACACTGAATTCAACCTTTTATCAGTTGCACTGAAAGGTTCTGTTCCTACTGCTGCTGTCGACCTGGCAGCTCTTTCGGTGACAGCAGACGAGAACGCCACAGCAACAGATATTACCGCACAAGTTGTTAAGGCAAACGAAACTTACCGTGCCATCGTAATTCCGCAAACGGTAGCTTTCACGCTTGAAGTAGCGACTTCCGATGGCAAGACTTTATCACAGAAACTCGCTTCTACCAAGTTGGCTCAAGGCGGACAATACAGTGTGAACGTTCGTGTATTACCCGATGATATTATCGTTACTCTTAACGGTGAGATTGAGAACTGGACGGATGAAGGAGAAATCGGTGCAGACAATGAGGTTCCATTCGAAGAACATCTCGATGAGAACTATTTCTTATATGATGGAGTGAAGTATAATACTGTAACTTTGACGAATGGTACAACCTGGATGGCTGAACCGCTTATCTACTTACCGAAAGGACTCACACCTTCTACCGACCCGACTGCCGACAGCCATGTTTGGTATCCGTATGAAATCACAGCCGAAGGTGCAACCGTAGCTACAACAGATGAAAAGGCAATAAAAGAATTAGGTTATCTTTATGACCTGCAAGCTGCATTTGGCGGTAAGGAAATTACAGAAACTAATCTGACCTCTTTTGAAGGAGCACAAGGTATCTGTCCGAAGGGATGGCATATACCGACACGCCTGGAATACTTTAATCTGGTAGGAAAATCTACTAATGATGTTGATGGCAAAGTACCGGAAGACGGTGATAAAGCTCTTTTCTATGATACAGCTTATGATGGAGCCAAAATTCCGTCACTTAATGACGCAGGATTCAATTATCAATTCTCCGGTGTTCGCATGGCAACAAGTCTTACAGGTGCGGGGAGTTATCAAAAGACTGCAATAGCCAGTGATGACAAAATTCAAGCTGCATGGCATGGAAAACCGGCAATGAACTATTATATGACTTCGACTGCCTTCAAGCCCATATACAATAGCACCAGCGGACTACTTACCAACATACAGTTCTTTGGATTGATGAGTACAATCAATACAGCCAAGTATCCGGAAGGCAGATTATCATTATCTTATGTCAGCATCAAAGCTGGTATGCAACTCCGTTGCGTAAGAGACTAATTCGTCCTCCCAAAGGCTAATATTTGTTTCAAGGCTTGAAACTGTTTGTTTCCCGGTGTGAAACGAATGGTTTCAAGTAATGAAACAAAGTGTTCCCCGGTGTGAAACAGATAGTTTCAAGTAGGGATGAAACTCATTACGTATAGGACTGACTATTATAAGCTATAAACAAAACAATAAACTATTTACAAACTATATAAAAAACAAAAGCAGTAACAATGAAAACAAGAAAGCTAACAATCGCAATTGCCCTCATGGCAATAACCATTATCGGAACTTCATGTGGTAACAAACAACAAAAAAGCGCGTCAGAAGCAACTACGGAACAAACCGTCTCTTCCGCTTTAGAAATCGATTCTCTCCTGGCAAATGCCGAAAGCCTTGCCGGAAAAGAAGTAACCATCGAAGGCGTTTGTACACATACCTGCAAACATGGCGCAAAGAAAATCTTCCTGATGGGCAGTGACGACACGCAAGTAATCCGTGTAGAAGCCGGAACACTGGGAGCATTCGACCCCAAATGCATAAACTCTATCGTTCGTGTCACCGGTACATTGAAAGAGCAACGCATCGACGAAGCCTATCTCCAAAACTGGGAAGCCCAACTCAAAGCGCAAGCCGCCGAGAAACACGGAACAGGCGAAGCCGGATGCGACACAGAGAAGAAAGCGCGCGGCGAAACAGCCAACACGCCCGAATCCCGCATTGCAGACTTCCGCGCCAAGATAGCCGACCGTAAAGCAAACGCAGGAAAAGAGTATTTATCATTCTATTTTATGGAAGCTAATTCATATGAAGTGGAGTAGTAGCGTCCGCAAATGGAGTCGGATTATACACCGCGATTTATCATTTTTCTTTGCCGGAATGGTCTTGATATATGCCATTTCCGGCATTGTGATGAATCATCGCGATACGATTAATCCGAACTTCTCCATCACGCGGAAAGAATATAAGATAACAGAAAACCTGCCGGACAAAGCCGGAATGAAGAAGGAGAAAGTACTTACTTTACTGGAACCACTGGGAGAGACTGGCAATTACACCAAACATTACTTCCCTCAAACGGACGTGATGAAAGTCTTTCTGAAAGGCGGTTCCAACCTGCTGGTGAATGTAAAGACGGGGGAAGCAGTCTACGAGTCTGTCACCCGCCGTCCGCTTATCGGGGCGATGTCCCGTCTGCATTACAATCCGGGACAGTGGTGGACGTACTTTGCCGATATTTTCGCTATCGGACTTATCATCATCACTCTTTCCGGTGTCATCATGCTGAAAGGGAATAAAGGTATTATCGGTAGAGGAGGAATAGAACTCATTGTCGGAATCTTGATTCCCCTGCTTTTCCTCTTCTTCTTTTGAATAGAATAACAGATAAAATCAAATGGAACAAATTATCGAATGTAACAACCTGACGCATTACTACGGCAAACGGTTGATTTACGAGAACCTTAGTTTCACAGTGCCCAAAGGACGTATCCTGGGACTGTTGGGAAAAAATGGTACGGGTAAGACCACCACTATAAATATCCTGAGCGGCTACCTCAAGCCTCGTTCGGGAGAATGCCGTATCTTCGGACAGGAGATACAAACCATGGCACCCGCCCTGCGTCGCAACATCGGGCTGCTGATTGAAGGTCATGTACAGTATCAGTTTATGACCATCACCGAAATAGAGAAATTCTACGCCGCTTTCTATCCCGGCCAGTGGAAAAGGGAAGCGTATTATGAACTGATGAATAAGTTGAAAGTTGCTCCGGGACAGCGTATCTCACGTATGTCTTGCGGACAACGCTCACAAGTAGCCCTCGGACTGATTCTCGCGCAGAATCCCGAACTTTTGGTATTGGATGATTTCTCCCTCGGACTCGACCCGGGTTACCGCCGCTTGTTCGTAGACTATCTCCGCGACTATGCCCGTTCTGAAGGAAAAACCGTCTTTCTGACTTCACATATCATCCAGGATATGGAACGTCTTGTTGATGATTGCATCATCATGGATTACGGAAAGATATTGATTCAGAAACCTATTTCCGAGTTACTGGAGAAGGGACGCCGCTATACATTTACGGTTCCCGAAGGATATGAGTTTCCCGCATCCGGGGATTTCTATCATCCTTCCGTCATGCGGAATACGCTGGAGACTTTCTCCTTCCTGCCGCCTGCGGAAACAGAGGAGAAGCTGAAATCAATGTCAGTTCCTTATACGGACTTGCATAGCGAACAGGTGAATCTGGAAGATGCCTTTATCGGTCTGACAGGGAAATACTAAATAACTTATAACTTTCAAAAGAATGTACGCTATATTTTATAAAGAATGGATAAAGACACGGTGGTATTTCTTGCTTGCCGTGCTCGCCACACTCGGTTTTACAGGTTACTGTATGCTCCGCATCAACCGGGTGGTAGAAATGAAAGGGGCTGCTCATGTATGGGAAGTCATGCTGCAACGCGATGTCATATTCATTGATATGTTGCAATATATTCCGCTGATTGCGGGAATCCTGATGGCTATCGTGCAGTTTGTGCCCGAGATGCAACGCAAATGTCTGAAGCTGACTCTTCATTTGCCTTATCCTGAACTGAAAATGACGGGGAACATGTTACTCTCCGGCCTGATTCTGCTTCTCGTCTGCTTTGCTTCCAATTTCCTGTTGATGGAGATATACTTGAACGGGATACTTGCCCACGAGTTGAAGAACCACATATTGCTCACTGCCCTGACGTGGTATCTTGCCGGAATCTCCGGCTATCTGCTCGTAGCCTGGATTTGTCTCGAACCGGCATGGAAACGTCGTATCCTGAATCTTGTCATCGCCGTGCTTTTACTGCGAATCTTCTTTTTGTCGCCTACACCGGAAGCATACAATAAGTTCCTGCCTTATCTGCTGGTCTACACATTGCTGACGGCTTCCTTCTCCTGGCTTTCTATCGTACGGTTCAAAGCGGGGAAACAAGACTAAAAGAAATGAAGAATGAAGAATTAATAATGAAGAATTAAAGATGAGACGTTTCAGTACAATATTATTATATGTCACCATTGCTTTCCTGCTTCTATGGCAGTTGCCCTGGTGTTACAATTTCTTTGTCATAAAGCCGGAGAAGACTCCCTTTACGCTATATAGTTTCGTGATTGGGGATTTTGCCCAGATGGGACAGGAGGAAGGAAAAGGAACGGTGCGCCGTGACCTTGCCGGGAATGTGTACTCGGAAGCTGCTTTCGACAGTATTCTCCCGATGTTCTATTTCCGTCAGTTGATGTCCGACGAGCGTTTCCCGGATACGATTAAAGGAGTAGCGGTTAATCCTAAGTTGGTGCAAATGGAGAATTTCAACTTCCGCAGTGTGCCTTCGGATATCAATGCGCCTTCTATCGGTCTTTATCCTTTGCTCGAATCGATGTCCGGCCGTGTAGACTTGAAGATGCCGGATGATGTATTTCGCATCACTTCCCAAGGGATTGACTTTATCGACATGGGCACCAACAGTGTAAAGGCAGATAAAAGTCTTCTGTTCACGGAAGCTATGTCCAAGAAAGGTTTCCGCTTTCCCGCTACGGAAATAGCAGGAAATCCGACTGTAAAGAAAGAGTATGACGAAGGGTATCTCCTGTTGGATGCCGACGGTCGTCTGTTTCATCTGAAACAGGTAAAAGATCGTCCTTATGTCCGTGCCATCACGTTGCCGGAAGGATTGACATTGAATCATCTATACCTGACAGAATTCAGAAATAAAAAGACGCTTGCTTTTATGACAGACGTCAACAATGCCCTTTACGTGCTGAAGAATCGCACATACGATCTAGTAAAAACAGGTATTCCCACATTCAATCCCGAAACGGACGCTTTGACTATCATAGGCAATATGTTCGACTGGACTGTCCGGGTAACAACTCAGGCTTCCGATAATTATTATGCATTGAATGCCGATGATTATTCATTGATTAAGTCGTTAGAGAATGAATCGAATATTCATCCCATGCCGGGTATTACTTTCACTTCCTACAAGGATAAATATGTAATGCCGCGCTTCGAATAGGACTGGAAAAAGTGCCGGATTTAATAGGATAAAAAGAAAATATATTGTTACTTTGCATAAAAGGAAGTTTTTTATGCAAGAAGAAAAAGAAAGAGTGATATATTCCATTCGTGAAACAGCCGAGAAGTTGCTTCCGTCAGGGGCAAAGATTGTGCTGTTCGGGTCTCAAGCTCGTGGTGACGCGAGAGAAGACTCCGATTGGGATATTCTCATTCTTCTTCATAAGGATAGAATCAATAACACTGATTTTAATGATGTGGCCTATCCGCTTATCGAACTTGGATGGCAAATGGGAATAATGATAAATCCCGTTTTATATACATATAAGGATTGGCAAAAAAGAAGCTTCACTTTCTTTTATAAAAATGTAGAACAAGAAGGAATCGTACTATGTCATTAAGTCTTGAAGAAAAAAAAGCCATTATAGCCTACCGCATCCAAAAAGCGGAAGCTACAATGATTGAAGCTAAAGATAATGCAAAATTGGGACATTGGAATCTAGTTGCCAATCGTTTATATTATGCAGCATTCCACATTGTTTCCGCCTTACTTACCGATAAGGGGCTATTCTCAAAAACTCATAATGGGGTTATCTGCCTATTCGGGCAAATATTCGTCACTAAAGGACTTGTTAGTAAAGAAGATGCTCATTTAGTTTCCCGACTACAAAATATGAGAAAATCAGGAGATTATGATGACTTATTCGATTGGACGAAAGAGGATGTCATACCTTTGCTAGATAAGACAGAACTGTTTATATTAAAAATCAAAGAACTTATTTCACTTAAGGAGATAGAATAAAGAAATAGTTGAAGCCGCAATTGCCTCTGCGTTAGACACAAACAAATACGGTTAAAGAAGTTGAGAATCATCTAAGAATTAAACCGTATGAGAATTTATAAGGCATTTCTCTTATTGAGTCTTTTTATTACTACAATCCATAGTTGTTCACTTCCTGCCGACGACGAAGAAAAGGGAGATTTTGAAGAAGACAATCTTACATCCGAACTTCCCTGGGCAGGGGAAACCGATAAATTCACTATCAATGCTAAAGAAGGAGTGCATCTGAATGATCCGGAAGAGACTGCCGGAACAGCCTATATTACAATCCCTTCCACTACTGTCAGAAATACCTGTTGGGAATTTGGGATTCACTTCACTTTTAATCCTTCCGCCAATAATTACGCACGTTTTTATCTGACATCTTCATCCAACACTCTAACCGGCAATTTAAACGGTTATTTTATACAAATAGGCGGAGCTAAAGATAATGTAGCACTCTATCGTCAGAATGGTGACCAACCGAAACTGTTGGCATCGGGAAGAGAATTGATGAAAGGAGACAATTCACCGAAACTATACATAAAGGTAGAATGTGACAATAACGGCTACTGGACTTTTTGGACACGATTGGAATCTGAAAACGAATATACCAAAGAAAAACAAATCAAAGACATCAGCATACAAAATTCTATCTGCTCAGGAATATATTGTGTTTATACAAAAACACGATGCCAAGGCTTCACTTTTCATCATATACGATTGACTAATGATGTAGAAACGACTACTAATCCCGATGACACACCGGATGAGCCGGACGTCCCGGTAGACCCGACTCTTCCCGATTATCCGGAAGAAGTAAAGAACATACTGTTGTTCAATGAAGTGATGTATGATAATGCAAAAGACGGTGCGGAATATATTGAACTGTATAATCCGTCCGACTCCACAGTATCTATTCCGTCATTAAAACTTATGAGGTATATTGATACAGGAGGTAATTCTACAGAAACCAAGACGAGTGTTATTCTCCAACAGATGGACGGCAAGCAGGAAATAAGCGTTCCGCCTTATGGATATATATGTCTTACTAAATCAGCCGCCACTCTTATCAAGAAACATAAAGTAAACGGAGAAACAATCATCGATATTCCCAAATTCCCTGTATTGACAAATGAGGACAGCCACCTAGCTATTATGACAAATGAAGAGAAGTCACGACTTATCGACAAATGCAGCTACTTTGAATCTATGCACAGTTCCAACAATAAAAGGCATCAAGGCATATCTCTTGAGAAGATTTCACCGGAACTAACCTCTTCGACTAAAAAGAACTGGCATTCTTCCAAAGACTCTACTGGCGGAACTCCGGGAAAAGAAAATTCACAAGACTAAACCTGTCCACACTCGTTAGAGATAAGACAGATATCTTGTCTACAGAAACCAAAGATAAAACCAATAGTAGTCAACTTTTATCAAGCCATTACAGTTTTATAAATTCTTTTTCCCGATATATTTAGAAGGAGATACCCCAAAATGTTCTGTGAAATGCTTGCGAAGAGTACGGGTATCCGAATAACCGACCATCTCTGTAATCTCCTGAATCGAATAGTGATTTTCCAATATTAGCGAAGCGGCTTTACTAATACGGATACTGCGAATCATTTCTATTACAGACAAGTCACTACGTTGTTTCACTTTACGATATAATGTAGGCTGACTCATATTCAGTTGCTCGGCTAGCATCTTGACATTTAAGTTCTCATTAGAAAGATTTGCTTCTATCACATGAATAAGCTGCTGCAAGAAAGCATCATCATGCTCCCCTTCTTCCGATTTTTGTTTCAGCATCAAAGCTTTTGTGTAAATCCGCTTTAATTGTTCACGCTGTAAAATCAGGTTATCCACCTTCGCCTTCAAGATTTCCGGATTAAAAGGTTTCATCATATAATCGTCCGCCCCACTATGCGAACCTTGTAATACATCCGCATCTTCCGCCTTAGCTGTTAATATTAGAATAGGAATATGTGCAGTTTCCTGCTGTGCACGAATCTCCCGGCAACAAGTAAAACCATCTTTTACAGGCATCATCACATCAGAAATTATCAGATCCGGTAATTGTTCCTTTGCCATAGACACCCCTTTCTCGCCATTATCTGCTTCATGGACAACGTATTTAGAGGCAAATAAACCATGAATATAATCACGAACATCTTCATTATCTTCAATGATTAACAGACTTTTCTTTGATGTCACATTCTGCGTTTCATCAGACGAAACCGACAAGAACAATTCCGGTTCAAATTCATCTTCCTGCCTTATTTCTTTCTGTTGACAATTCGTCAACTCATAAGTATCTTTAGAGAAATGTTCTTTGCCCTCAGGAATATACAATACAAACGTACTTCCCTCACCTGGCATACTTTCCAATGTAACCAAGCCATGATGCAAATCCATTGTGTTTTTCACTATGTGTAACCCCATTCCTACCCTTGTCGAAATCTCCGGTATATTCTCTCCTGTTATGAATGATTCAAAAACATGTTTCTGTAAATCTTTCGAGATTCCTACACCAGTATCTGATACAACTATCTGACAATAACCATTCCCGTCCCTCATCACATAAGAAACAGAAAGCGAGATACTACCACCTCCCGAAGATGGTGTATATTTAAAAGCATTTGAAAGCAGATTTTGTACAGCTGAAAAAATCTTGTTCTCGTCTACCCAAAACAGAAGTTTCTTTTCCGGTAGATTTATATCAAAATGCACCCCCCTGATTTCTGCCATTTGCCGGAATGGATCCGACACATTTTTTATCAATTGTACCAAATCTACTTCCGATATCCGAAGTTTCACCATTCCAGCCCCTACTTTTTGTATATATAGTAAATGATCGACCAAAGTATGCAGCGAAGTTGCATTCTTATATATTACCTGCAATTTCTTATAAAAAGGTTCTGACGAATGACCTTGTTTCATTAACTCTTGCAATGGAGCCAAGATCAAAGTTAGTGGAGTCCTCAGTTCATGTGCAACGCCTATAAAGAAGTTATCACGCTCCATACGTATCTGATGTTCCTTTTCACGTTCCATATTGATAGTTAATAACTCATGTTTCATCTGCATTTCTCGTTCTAAACGTTTATGGCGTATTTTTATCAGCCGTATGCAATAAACTATCCCTCCAAATACTAACAAGAATATGAAAATGCGAAATATTAAGGTATTACTCCAATGTGGAAGAATCACGATTTTCAAAGAAGTCACAGTTCCTGTCTGTCCATCCGGATAAATACTTCTTACTTCAAAGACATAATCTCCAGTAGGCAAATTAGTATATGACGCTTTTTCCCCATCATCAGATATCGACCAGTCATTCTGATAAGGCAAAAGCCGATAGTTATATTTTTGTTGTTCGTTAGAGTAAGACAAATTATTGAACACTAAAGAAAAATCCCGATTATTATTATTCAAGATCACCTGTTCCGTATAAGAAATCATTTTGTCAAGCACAATCTGATTATTCACCTTTTCACCTATCTCAACCGGATGACTATCAACCTCCAAACCAGTTATCAAAACGCGTTCATTGTTCGGATAAGCGTCTATTTCATCCGGGTCAAAATAAGTCAAACTCTGATTATTTCCAAAAAACAAAGTGTTACAACTGAATAGAGCAGAACGATTACTTCCTGTAATATAATAATTATAAAAAAGATGTTGATGACGACTATAACGTGATATTCCTGAATTACTACCCAGCCAAATATGACCTTTACCATCTTCCACTACACATCCGACAAAGTTACTGCACAATCCATCGTCAGTAGTATAAAACTCGCAGAATTTGTCTTGAGAAGGTGACAGAATAGCAAAACCATCAGTATAACCTACATATAAATTCCCATCCGAAGATGCCAATAATGAACGTACAGAATGATAATCCAAGTTTATACTACATTCATAACCATTTTGTGCCATTATATCACAGGAAGCTGACTCTGTAATCCGACATACCCCTTGTTCACTTGTCCCCAGCCATATTGTCCCATCTTTTGTTCCGGCGATGGCACGTACCCAAAGAGGACTTTTTTCGTCTAAGCAGCACTCTACTGGCAGTTTTACACATGTCCCTATCTGAGGCTCATATAAAAGAAGTCCTTGTTCAGTACCAACCCAAAGTCGTTCCTTCCCATCCATATACAAAGCCCATACAGGAGACTCATTGGCAATCCCGTTTATCAATAGAGGGCGGATTATAAAGCTACCGGACTTAACATTATAAACAGACAGCATACCATTCTTATTTCCAAACCAAAGATTTCCGACAGAATCTTTCAAAGCACATAATATAGTTTCTTCCGACTCTGAACTTTTAATATTCACTTCAGAAAAGCTCAGCTTTTTCCCTTGGATATACGGCATATCGCTCCGCAATATGCCTTTATGAAAAGTAGCCAGCCATATATACTGCTCATCATCCACGAGCACACTACATATCTCATTATGCCTGTCCTGATTATAGCGGTTATAAAACTGAGACCTCAAGTCCGAGTACATTACTCCACCTCCATTGGTACCTATCCATAGGACACCATTTGGATCATAATAAGCGGAAATCATCCTTGTCTCAAGATTCCGGTAAATCTGTGTATGTGTGTAGTTGTATATCTCTGAAACTAACTCTTCCTTTTTGTCTTTATCAGGCATCAATAAGGTATATCCACTCCATGTAGCCGCTAAGTAACGATTATTACCAATGTATATCGTCTCATACACATCTGTATGCGACAGGAGATTCTCTTTTTCCACTCCGCCATAAGAAATACGATCAATAAGCCCGGTGCGTGTATGGTAGCGAATAATACCTCTAACTAAAGTTGAAACCCAAACAATACCCTCTCTACTTAAAATAGAAGTTATTCTCAAAGGGGTTTCATGATCCAGCGAAATATTTAGACACACCTCTGATGTATCCGGACAGAATAGAAATAAATCCCCTTTATTAGTTGTCAACCAAAGTTTATTTTTATTCTCCTCGTCATAGCAGAGAGTATTAAAAAAAACATCATTCCCCGATAATAAGTTATACTCTTTTTGTACTCTAACATGAATAGAAAATGTATTCTTTTCCGATTTCGTTTGTTCTTCCCATTGACACAATAGTAACTTTTTTCCCGATATTCCCCAAAAAGAAGACTCATCAGCTGGCAATATATGTTCAAAGGTTAATTTCTCCTCCCTAAAATCTGAGAACACAGGAATAAAAGCTTCCAGCTTCCGGTTAAAAGAATGAAAAGTCCCATTAGAAATAATTCCTAAATAATCACTCGATAATCGCATAATAACGGTATTAGGAAGGTACTCCTCTATCGGTCTGAAATTTCTGATAGTTCTGCCGTCATAACGGCTCAACCCATTACTTGTTCCGAACCACATAAATCCATCATCATCTTTATATATAGAGGTTATTGTATTATCGGCCAATCCATTTTGCATTGTCAAGATACGAATATCCTTATCAAAAAAAGCATGAACAAGACTTATTGGACTACTTACAATTAAAAAAAGAAGAATTGGATTTAAGCACTTCATTGCATTTGTTTTAATGCAAATAAACAAAGTCACACTCAAATACACAAAAAAAAGTTATAAAGAAATAATGTTTGAATTAAACATGTATGCTAAATGATAAGAACATGCATATCTCGAAAATCCACGCTCACGTACTTTTGCAATATAACACTATGTTTAACTTTAAATGAAATGCAATGAGAAAACTAACATCATTACTCATCATGCTATTGCTAGGTATTAGCTTTATATATGCCCAGCAACTCAGTATCAAAGGCACCGTTATGGACCAAAGGCTCAATGAGCCTATCATCGGCGCCAGTGTATTAGTAGAAAACACCAGCAACGGAACCATTACAGACATGGATGGTAACTTCTCACTCAAAAATGTCGTGAAAGGAAGCGTACTAAAGATATCCTATATAGGGTATCAACCTCAACAAATCACAGTCAATGGAAATCAGACGACCATTAACATTATCTTAGTCGAAAACACACAGAATCTGGATGAAGTTGTAGTGGTAGGCTTCGGTACGCAAAAGAAGGTAAACCTGACCGGAGCAGTAGCAACAGTAGATACCAAAGTATTGGAATCGCGCCCGGTAAGTTCCGTAGCACAGGCTCTTCAGGGAGCAGTGCCAGGATTAAATATCAGCACGCCTAATGCCGGTGGTAAGCTGGATGCCAATCCCTCTATAAACATTCGTGGTACAGGTAATTTGGGAACCGGTTCAAAATCTTCACCTTTGATATTGATTGATGGAGTAGAAGGTGACATCAACACATTAAATCCTCAGGACATTGAAAACATTTCCATCTTAAAAGACGCCGCATCTTCTGCTGTATATGGTTCACGTGCCCCATTCGGTGTTGTGCTTATCACAACCAAGTCTGGACAAAAAGGGAAAGTTTCCGTTCAATATTCAGGAAACTTTCGCTGGTCTCGTCCAACTAATATTCCTGATATGCTCGATGCTTATACATTTGCCCAATACTTCAATCGGGCAAAAGCAAATAACGATGACGGCGGAGCCCCAATTTTCTCTCAAGAAACAATGGACAGAATCCAGCAATATATGCGAGGAGAAATTACAGAAACTGCCGACCCTTCACTAAGCCAAGGCGATAACTTCTTTGTCTTTAATATTAGATCTAATGACAACCAAAACTGGACACGAAACTATATTGATAAAACTGCTTTCGGTCAAGAACATAACGTAAGCTTCTCCGGTGGTAGTGAGAAAGTAAGATATTATTTGTCCGGAGCATACATGGGACAAGAAGGACAAATGAATTACACGGATGATTCTAAAAAGAGATTCAATGCCAGTGCTAAAATCAGTGCAGATATCACTAAATGGATGAAAGTTGAATTTAATTCTCGTTTCATACGAGAGGATATAGAAATGCCTACATTTCTAAAATTGTATGGAGACCGTTTCTTCTCTGAGACAACCAAACTACACCCTAACATGCCATTATATGATAATAACGGTCACTACACACGTAATCCTAAACTGATGCAATTAACTTCAGGCGGACGTTCCAAGACTATCAATGATGACTATTATACGCAAGCAAGTGTTTTACTCACTCCTCTAAAAGGACTCACAATACATGGGGACGTAGCATTACGCACAGAAAGTTTCCAAAACCGTTACAATGTAGCCAAAATATACTTATATAATAGAAATAATGAACCTGTTCCAGAGCAATGGCTAGGAGGAGATACTGATTTAGCAGCAGGTAAAACACAAGCTTACAGTGAAGCTAATCAAAGTTCCTTATTTACTACATCAGCCTATGCAGATTATACTTTTTCTCTCTTCAACGATCACAACTTTAAAATTATGATTGGTATGAATAGTGAAAAGTATTTCATCAATAAATTATGGGCAAAACGTACTGATGTAATCAATGATAATGTAGCAACCGTGCACACAGCTAATGGAGTTAGCAGTAACGATGCAACCATAAACGAATGGGCAACATTTGGATATTTCGGCCGTGTGAATTACGACTACAAAGGCCGTTACTTATTTGAATTTAATATACGTCGTGACGGTACATCACGCTTTCGAGGAGATCGCCGTTGGGGAACATTTCCTTCTGTATCCATTGGTTGGAACATAGCTCGGGAAAATTTCTGGCAACCGCTTGAAAAATACGTAAATCTGTTAAAACCACGATTCTCCTATGGTAGTCTAGGTAATCAAAATACAGATAACTGGTATCCTACTTATTCTATTCAGAATATCACTGTAGGTACTCCAGATGCCGGAGGCAGATGGTTGACCAATACAACGAATAAGTCGAATATAGCATCCTCACCAGGACTGGTCAGTTCACTGTTATCATGGGAACGAATTTATAGTTATAACTACGGAGTCGATTTCGGAGCATTAAATAATCGTTTAACAGGTTACTTCGAATACTTTGTCCGCAACACCAAAGACATGGTAGGACCTGCTGAAGTTATTTCACCAATCGTAGGAGCAGGGTCTCCCAAAAAGAATAACACTTCTTTACAAACTAAAGGCTGGGAACTTCAAATCAATTGGCAAGACCGTATAGGACAAGTAAATTATTATGTAGGATTCAATGTTTCCGATTCACAAACGGAGGTTACCGACTATCCCAGTGCAAATAAACAGTTTGTTGACGGTAATGGCAATGAATTATACTGGACAGGTAAGAAATTAGGTGAAATTTGGGGGCTAAAAACACTTGGCATGGCTAAAACAGACCAAGAGATTGCTGATTATATAGCTATTCATGACCAAAACACACTTGCCGGTGGAACAAAGACCTGGAAAGCCGGAGACATGATGTATGCTAATCTAGATGACGATCCCGCCATTACCAAAGGGACCACTGCAGAAGATCCTGGCGATCTTTGCATAATAGGTAACAGTACTCCCCGTTATCGATTTGGCATTAATCTCGGAGCAGAGTATAAAGGATTCGATTTCAGTGTTATGTTCCAAGGTGTAATGAAACGCGACTACTGGTTGGACGGTATGATATTTTGGGGAATCAATGGTAATGAATGGGCATCCACAGGTTATAAAGAGCACATGAATTTCTTCCGTCCCGAAGGAGATGAACTGGGCGCTAATACAAACGGTTATTTTCCACGTCCGATCATGAATAGCGGACAGAATCGCCAGAAACAATCCGGTTATTTACAGAATGCAGCTTATATCCGTTTGAAAAACTTACAAATAGGCTACACTCTTCCAAAAACTTGGACAGCAAAGGCTTATCTCGAAAAAGTGCGTATCTTCTTCTCTGCGGACAATTTATGGACAGGGACCAAGATCAACGCTAACTTTGACCCGGAAGCTCTTTATCAGAATGGTATGACCTATCCGTTAAGCCGTACAATCTCATGTGGTATCAACATCGTATTATAAACCTTATAAGAAGAGTAATTATGAAAATTAAAAATATATCCATCTTTTTCACTGCCGCATTACTACTGTTTGCGTCATGCGATGATTTTTTAGACAGACAGCCCCTGTCCGACAATGTTGACGAAGGCTTCTTCACGGCCGAGAATCAACTGGAACCTTACTGTAACAAGAAATATGACTTATTACCCGACCATGGGACAAGTCTCAATCTGGGTCGTTTCAAAGCTGATAACAATAGCGATGATATGGCCGCTACAACTCCCGAAAATAATTTTATACCCCAACAGATAAAAGTTGCAGCATCGGGTAGTTACAATAACCATGGTCATCTGCGAGATTGTAACCGTTTCTTGTATTATACCGAAGAAAACCTAAAGAATGGAACACTAACAAGTTCAACTGCCGTTCAACAATATATCGGTGAGATGTATTTCTTTCGGGCATATATTTACTTCAATTATTTAAAATCGTATGGTGATTTTCCCATTCTAACCACCTTCTTAAATGACGGAGATTATAAAGCCAATGTAGAAGCCAACAAACGACGTCCACGAAATGAAGTGGCACGATTCATTCTCAAAGACTTAGACGAAGCGATTTCAAGATTACAACCACGTTCTAACGCTATTACTGCACACCGTATCAATAAAGAAAGTGCTTTACTATTCAAATCTCGTGTAGCATTGTATGAAGGGACATGGGAAACCTATCATAAAGGCACAGCGCGTGTTCCCGGAGGTCCCGGATGGCCAGGTGGAACATTCGAAGGAAATCTGGACACAGAAATTGCCTTCTTCCTTGACGAAGCCATGAAAGCGGCACAACCGGTAGCCGATGCCATACAACTGGAAACAGATTATGCAAGCATGTTCAACCAATCAGACCTATCAGACAAAAGTGAAGTATTACTGTGGCGTATGTATAGTTCAAATGCTAAAGTTATGAATAGTGTATTGGGAGTACTTCATGGGATCAATGAGTATGGAGTAATCGGAAATGGGACCGGATATACCCGATCGCTAATTGAAAGCTATCTAATGGATAATGGAAAACCTATTTATGCAGCCGGAGACTACTATAAAGGAGATGAAACACTCGAAAATGTAGTCGATAATAGAGACGAAAGATTAACCCTTTCAATGGCAAAGCCTGGTGATAAAATATTCAAAGAGCAGAATTTCACTCAGCCTGCACTAGCTGCCACCGATGCAGAACGGTCAACTACAGGATATCTCATTCGCAAAGGCTGGATAGATAATGATATTGCCTACAATGCTCCATACCCATTAGCCCTGACTATATTTCGCGCTGCAGAAGCTTATCTTAATTACATTGAAGCTGATTATTTAAAAGATAAAGTTCTAGACACCAACAGTGATAAATATTGGAAAGCACTGCGAAAGAGAGCCAAGGTAGACGTGAATTATCAGACTACTATCGAGAATACCGATTTATCCAAAGAAATAGATCTGGCAAGATATTCCGGTTCTGAATTAGTAGACGCCACCTTATATAACATTCGTCGTGAACGCCGTTGTGAATTTATCGCAGAAGGAATGCGCAAAGACGATCTCTACCGTTGGAGAGCATTGGATAAGATGAAAAACTATCAGATAGAAGGTTTTAATTATTGGGATAAAAACTATGAGACCTATACAAAATGGACTGAATTTACCCCGGTTGACAAGAGCGTAAGCAAATATCTGCGCCCTTATCACAACAATAATTTAGCCAAAGACGGATACAACTTCGAAGAAGCGAATTATTTGAGCCCACTATCATTAGATGTATTCACAACCTCTACTCCAGAAAAGGGGGGTGATGTTTCAACTTCTGTCGTATATCAGAATCCAGGATGGCCGGTCAAGTCTGACGGATTTGCACTTCAATAGGTGTTACTGATAACGTCCGGCAAAGGGTGTGACAAATAGTTCTGACTATTATTGGCACACCCTTTTTCCTAATTTTAAATAAAATGCTTATCTTTACCCCATCACACAATACTTGATATGCATATGAAGTACATGGATTCTTTTTAACCGGACAAAAGCCCCACATCAAATGAATTATATCGCCAAACAACATACTCAGAAAGTTCAGAAGTCCAAAACACAATTAAAAACGGGCTTATCCAAATTGATGACCTATTTGCAAAGTATTTAAAACCATAATAAATAGATATCATGAGAAAATTATATTATCTTTCCCTCTTACTATTCTGCT
Source organism: Bacteroides sp. GM023 (assembly GCF_014750685.1). Classification (GTDB taxonomy): domain Bacteria; phylum Bacteroidota; class Bacteroidia; order Bacteroidales; family Bacteroidaceae; genus Bacteroides. Next base: position 388,810 of record NZ_JAAXGE010000007.1, on the reverse strand, counting down.
CTGTCTGCTGTTTCGCACAGCAACAAAATATTCCCATCCCTAAGCCTCATCAATTAAAATGGCACGAAGCTGAAATGGGAGCTGTATTTCATTACGACTTACATGTATTCGATGGCATTCGCTATGGACAAGGCAATAACCGCATTAATCCTATCGAAGATTATAACATCTTTAATCCTACCGAACTGAATACCGACCAATGGGTGCAAGCAGCCAAAGCTGCCGGATGCAAATTCGCTGTAATAACTGCGACTCATGAAACGGGCTTCGGACTTTGGCAAAGCAATGTTAATCCTTACTGCCTAAAGGCGGTCAAGTGGCGCGATGGTAAAGGGGATATTGTACGCGACTTCGTTAATTCCTGTCGCAAATATGGTCTGCAACCGGGTATTTATGTAGGTATTCGATGGAATTCTTTATTAGGTATTCATAATTTCAAAGCGGAAGGAGAAGGAGAATTTGCCCGCAACCGTCAGGCATGGTATAAACGACTTTGTGAAAAGATGGTGACGGAACTTTGCACCCGATATGGTGACCTATATATGATATGGTTTGATGGTGGAGCCGATGACCCACGCGAGGATGGCCCCGATGTAGAACCTATCGTAAACAAATATCAGCCGAATTGCCTTTTTTATCATAATATTGACCGTGCCGATTTCCGCTGGGGTGGTTCGGAAACGGGTACGGTAGAATATCCATGTTGGTCTACTTTCCCTGTTCCCTGTTCACATCACAAACGCATTGAAAGCAATATCGACCAATTGGAATTGTTGAAGCATGGAGATAAGGAGGGGAAGTATTGGGTTCCTGCTATGGCAGACACACCACTGCGAGGGGCAAACGGTCGCCATGAATGGTTTTGGGAACCGGATGATGAAAACAATATCTACCCGTTAGATGTAATGATGGATAAGTATGAAAAGTCGGTGGGACGAAATGCAACTCTTATCCTCGGACTGACTCCCGACCCTACCGGATTGATTCCTGTTGGAGACGCAGAACGATTGAAAGAAATGGGTGACGAAATCAACCATCGTTTCTCTACCCCGATAGTTACTACTTCGGGAAAGAAGAAAAGCCTCACATTGAAATTAGGTCATAAGCAACGAGTAAACTACTGTATTATTCAAGAAAACATCAAAAACGGAGAACGCATCCGGCAATATAAAATAGAAGCTAAAGTAAACGGAAAGTGGCAGACTATCTGTAACGGAGAATCCGTAGGACATAAACGCATAGAGAAGTTCAATCCTGTAGATACGGACGCATTGAGACTGACTATAACCGAATCTATTGCATTGCCGGACATTATTAATTTCAGCGCATATTCTATAAACTGAAAAAGTTTTAAGAATAGAACAGTCAAGAATACATAACGATAACACCAAATAACTACCCTCATGAATAAAAAGACATTATTCCCCCTCGCATTTGTGCCGCTCGCAGCAACCAGTCTGCAAGCACAAAGCAATATCCAAACAGAACGTGCGGACAAGCGTCCGAATATCATTCTCTTTATGGTAGACGATATGGGATGGCAAGACACCTCACTCCCATTTTGGACGCAAAAGACACATTACAACGAATTGTACGAAACTCCCAACATGGAACGGTTGGCGAAACAAGGGATGATGTTCACCCAAGCGTATGCCAGCAGTATCAGCTCCCCTACCCGATGCAGCCTTATCACAGGAACCAATGCCGCACGTCACCGGGTAACTAACTGGACGCTGCAAAAGAATACAATGACCGACCGCAAAGATAGTACCCTGGCTGTTCCCGACTGGAATTACAATGGAGTGAGCCAGGTGCCCGGCACTAACAATACTTTTGTAGGAACTTCTTTCGTGGAACTGCTAAAGAACAGCGGTTATCATACTATCCATTGCGGGAAAGCTCATTTCGGAGCCATAGATACTCCGGGAGAAGACCCGCATCATTGGGGATTCGAGGTAAATATTGCCGGACATGCCGCCGGCGGACTTGCCAGTTACCTGGGCGAAGAGAACTACGGACATACCAAAGACGGGAAACCAATATCACTGATGGCTGTTCCCGGATTAGAAAAATATTGGGGAACGGAAACGTTTGTAACCGAAGCGTTGACTTTGGAAGCCGTCAAAGCATTGGATAAAGCGAAAAAGTATAATCAGCCTTTCTATCTGTATATGTCACAATATGCCATCCATGTTCCCCTGAACAAGGATATGCGCTTCTATGAGAAGTACAAGAAGAAAGGGATGACAGACCATGAAGCTGCCTATGCCACGCTAATTGAAGGTATGGATAAAAGTCTGGGTGATTTAATGAACTGGGTAGAAAAGAACGGAGAAGCCGATAACACAATCATCATCTTTATGAGCGATAACGGCGGACTCGCTTCCGAATCCTACTGGCGTGACGGAAAGTTGCACACACAAAACCATCCGTTGAACAGCGGTAAAGGTTCTACTTACGAAGGCGGTATCCGCGAACCGATGATAGTCAGTTGGCCGGGAGTAGTCGCTCCGGGAAGCAAATGCAATAACTACTTGCTGATAGAGGACTTCTACCCTACTATTCTTGAAATGGCAGGTGTCAAAAACTACAAAACAGTGCAACCGATAGACGGCGTGAGCTTCCTACCTTTACTGAAACAAACGGGAAATCCATCCAAAGGACGCAGTCTCTTTTGGAATATGCCCAATAATTGGGGAAATGACGGGCCGGGCATCAACTTCAACTGTGCAGTGCGCAATGGAGACTGGAAATTGGTTTATTATTATGGCACCGGGAAGAAAGAACTGTTCAACATCCCGGATGATATAGGCGAAAGCAACGACCTTAGCGCACAACATCCGGACATTGTAAAAAGGTTATCTAAAGAACTAGGTAACTATTTGAGAAAAGTAGACGCACAGCGTCCGACTGTCAAAGCAACTGGAAAGCCTTGTCCATGGCCAGATGAAATCAATTAACTCTATCGCATAGACTCATCGGAACATAATCGGAATATAACCGGAGCATAATCGGAACATAAAGTGTGGCGGGAAGTGTGGAATAATTCTACACTTCCCGCCACACTTTCCACACATTCCCCATTGCTTTCTACACATGGCCATTATTCATCATTACTATTACCATCCTATTTATCAACCATTTACAAATATATTATTTTTTTTGGCACGCACTTTGACCTTTATTAGGAGTTAATGTAAAAGTAACAACCGATTCCTTAACACAAGAGAGAATTGAAAACATATGTCTAATTATCATTAAAGCAAATGATTATGAAAAAATTAGTATTAGTAGTAGCAATGTTTATGTTTGTTTGTGGTGGTTCATTCCTTGTAAAGGCTCAGAACTCTGCAGAAGCTGTGACAGCCCGGACAGAAGTTAATGCAGCACTTATCGTTAACGATACAGTAGTAAAAGATACTGTAACTAAAGACGAGCCTGTGAAAACAGAACTGTGCGCACCAACCGCTTTTGTCAATGATACAGTAGTCAAAGACACTGCATCCAAAGACAAACCGGCTGAGCCTGTCAAGGAATAACCTTGCCGACAAGCAGGACATAGTCTGCCGAATAATAGTAAGCACACTACAAAAAAAGCCATCCCCACTTACGTCTATTCCGGGGATGGCTTTTTTATTATCCTATCTTCTTACAATCATTCCGTAGGAGTACTTGTTTCCAATATTGGATCCGCTTTCCAGGTAGAAACCACATTCGCAGCTTCTGCTTCAAAACTCTTGTCCGCCAGGGAAACAAATGTTTTAGTATTACCGTTTCCATTGTTGAACAGCCAGTTGGCAACCAATCCTTCCTTATCTTCATTCAGAATCTTACCACTTTGCGCAGCAATTTGTTCATCAGATAAGGCAGTTGTCCAGATACGGGCATAACTGAGTGCACCATTCAAGCGACGCTTACTGTCGGACTGACCGATAAAGAAGTTTGAAGTTAAGTCGACCTCTTTCAATTTATCCGGTTCACCGCTTGAAAGTTGGAGAGTTTCTCTGATACCGTTCACATACATTGCAATCCGGTCGCTGCCACTCTTACTATCATCCAATACCACAGCGACATCATACCACTGGTTAGTCTCTATTTTCGTTGAACCTTCATAACGGATACTTCCCTTATCATCTGCCGACAACTGAAGGAAACGTTCCTCATCATTGCTGCCACCCTTATGGATATCCACACGCAAGAGGAATTTCTTCTCTACTCCCATCACCGTATTGATGCGTGCATCGCCGCTTCCATTCAATGATTCCATATTGAAACGAGCTTCAAACGTAATTGTATTCAGACTTTTCAATGACTCGTCTGCGACACCATTATAGGTAAACGGCACTTTGAAATAATTACTGCTGCCTAAATTCGCCACCTTATCCGCCAGTACAACCGTCACCGTCAAAGGTAACTCTTGTTCTGCCTGGTCTCTCACATATACCGTAGTCACTCCGGCTTTCTTACCAATCAGGTTGAAGCGGGTATCATCCACCTGCTGTATATCCACAATCGAATTATCTTCGGCAGTCAGGCTATAGCCGCCATTCCCCTTCTCTACGGTAATCATCATCTTATTATTCACGCCGACTCTCGGAGTCAAGTTGGATACATCAATGGAAATAGGACTTACAGTCACCTGAACCGTAGCTTGCTTTCCCTTATGGTCAGTGAAAGTCACCGCTGTATGCCCGCTCTTCAGTCCCGTCAATGTATAGAAAGGACGGAACACATCGGTATTGACCATGCTGGCAACCGTTTCATCTTCCACCACATAAGACAGTTCATCATTGCTGGAGAAATTTCCCATACTGACAATCAACTGTTTTTCATCCCCTACTTCCAGCGTTACCTGCGATTCATTCACTTCCAGTGCGAAAACACCTACATTGACAGAGATATTGGCAACTACTCCCTCGCCATCCATCACTTCTATGGTAGTGGCTCCGTTCTGCGAGCCACTTTTCACCGTAATCAATTCACCGGAAACCGCAGCCGTCGCGATAGCCGTATTGAAACTTCTCACCGAATAGTTTCCGTTTCCAACCACCACACTCACTTTGGCTTCCTCATTCTGCCCGATACGTACCACCGGTTTATTCACTATCAACTCTATCAGGTCTTGAGCTACATCGTCATCATCATCGTCATCACAACCGGCAACGGCAAACGACAACACCGATAAAAGCAACAGACACATATATGTATAGATTCGTTTCATCTGATTTTCTTTTTAAAGTTATACATTCCTATCGGTTTACCATCCGGGATTTTGTTCAATAGACGGCGTCTTCTGCAATTCGCTCTGACGAATCGGGAACAGATAATGCTGGATGGAGAACGTGCGTTCTTCCACACAGAAACGTTCCATTCTGTACTTCACACCATCCACCGTGATAGAGCCATTCTCATCCTGTACCGGGCGCATACCGTTAATCATTCTCTGACAACGGGGTAATGCTCCGTAATTAGCCGCCCAGTACTTCTGCGTACGCTTTGAGTTATCGCTGCCACTGGATTTCCAAAGACTTTCTTTCGCCAGTTCCTCCTTGCTTGTCGGTTCCAGATACAAACGGCAAGTCCAGGGACGTTTTCCCTCATAGAAGAGTTCTACACGGCGTTCGCGATGGATATATTCACGCATCAACTGTTGGTTGGTCTTTACTTCCGGCGGCATCGGTTTCATAAACGAACGTTCGCGGACAGTATTCACCAGTTTGTAAGCCTCATCCAAATCCTCTCCCAATTCATTGCAAGCTTCCGCATAGATATAGATAAATTCGGGCAGACGCCAGATAGCGGGCGCATTGATACTGAAATTACCTGATTTGTTCCAGGATTCCTGCTGAATTTTACGCAAATAATATCCGGTAGTCGTTGCATTGGTCGCGCCAATCTTATCCGACCCGCTAGCGGTGTTCATTGTTTTCGATTCATTCTTATTGTTGCGATAAGGAGCTCCATGATAAATTATATCCCGATAGAAGCGCGGGTCGCGAGTTCCTTTCACATACGGATTGGTATCGTCATAGCCACCTTTGCGTGCTTCTGCCGAATAAACCGGATAACCGTAATCACCTACAATATACTCATATTCGTCCACTTGCTCCTGCACAGGCTGCTGACGGGAACTACCTTCACGACTAGGCGGATAAATGTCGCCCTGCCATGCCTGGTCTTTACTTTTCGTCATGAAGAATACACATTCATTGGCAAATGCATCCATATCATAGAACATATCCCACAAGCGGGCATATACACGACTGTCGTTCAAGTTTCCGTCTGCCGGGTCTTTGAAATCACTTGCATCATGTTTCATATAAAGAGAATAACGCTTCGTACCGCCGACCTCAAAGTCCAGCACAGCCTTAGCCGCTTCCTTCGCCTTTCGCCAACGATTTATATCATACGCATATTCACCCTCAAACACACGGCGCAAGTTGTAACCATATTGGGTAGCCCCATTCCACAACGGAGTTGCCGCCACCCAGCGAACAAAGGAAATCAATCCCAGACAAGCACCTTTATCTACACGGCCGAAGTTTTCCGAAGTTTTCACATATTTATTAGGCACCATGCCATACGCAACCTGCGCATCCGCAACAATCTTTTCCACCATTGAATGAACAGATTCCTTCTTGAAATCCATATTGTCTCCGGCATGAATCACATAGTCGATATAAGGAGCTTCTCCATACATACGCACCAGCAACATATGGAAATAAGCACGCATAAAGTACATCTCCCCGATACGGTTGCGCAAGTCACCGTCCTGCTGGGGATTATCGGGCGTATTATACTTCTGAACATTCTCTATAATGAGGTTTGCCTTACGGATTCCTTCATAGAGAGCTTCCCAATATTGCCCTACGCTACCCGGCAGGGAGTTCGGATTCCAGGCACCGTTATTGAAGTTGTTCGTAATATTCCCTTCCACATTCGTACCTTCACATTCGTCTGTGATGGCGCTGTTGCTGAAGTGTTCGAAGAATACCAGCGGACGGTCCGCCTTCTTGGCATTGGCATATACATCCGATACCAGTCCGTTCACTTTCTCGTAACGGGCAAACACATCTGCTTCCGTAATGTTGTCATCATCATCCCGGTCGAGGTAATCACTGCACGAAGCAAGAGACAACGTCAGGACCGATAAAGCGATTGCTGAAAATCTATATAACTGTTTCATGTTTCTATACTGTTTTTAGAATGTAATATCAATACCGAAGTTGAATACCTTTTGAATCGGATACCAGGAAGCACCGTCACCGGATTTCGTTTCCGGGTCAATGTCCACATCACCCAGTTTGTCGAAGGTCAGGAGATTCAAGCCCTGTACATAGATACGTGCCTGCTGTACATGGAATTTACGCAACCATTTCGGCGATACGTTGTAACCGACTTCCACATTCTTCAGACGAAGATAGGAAGCGTCATACAGGAACAGGCTACTGTTTCCATTCTTATTGTTATCATGCGTTCCGTAGTGCAATGCCGGATATTTTGCCGTAGAAGCCGTTTCCGGTGTCCAACGGTCCAGGTGCATCTTCTTCACACGACCGATTTTGTCCTGTTCGAACTGCGGGAAATCAAATACCGCGGCTCCGTTCAACAGGATAGAACTCTTGGTAGCTCCCTGCAATAACACACTGAAGTCAAAGTTCTTATACTGGAATCCGAAAGGAATACCGAACATCAGTTCCGGACTACGCGGATTTCCCATTGTTGTGCGGTCTTCGTCATCAATCACACCGTTACGGTCCAAATCCTTGTAAACCGCATCACCCGGAATTAGTTGTCCCCACGGTTGATAACCAATCTTATTCAGACGGTCGGCTTCTTCCTGGTCCGCCACAAAGTGGTCGAATACATAGACAAAGTTCTCATACAGACGCTTGCCGGTCTCTTTACGCCACGAGTTCTTGCGGGCTACTTCCGCCTTATATTCCAAGCGGTTGCGTGAGAAAGTCAGGTTCGGACGGATATAGTAGCGGAAATGTCTTCCTATCTTGTCATTCCAACTCAATTCGATGTCCACACCACGGTTGCTAACCTCACCTAAATTCTGCAAAGCCGCATCCTTACCTACGATGTCCGGGTATCCCATGATACCGTCACTGTTCATATTTGTGATAATATCGAAGCGATATTCATAGAAAGCATCGACAGTCAGAGCCAAACGCTGATTGAAAGTAGTAAAGTCAATACCGACATTCAGTTTGCGGGCTTTTTCCCAAGTCAGGCTCTCATTAGCCAGGTTTCCTTCGGAAGTACCGCCTACGCTCGTTCCGAAATTATTGCCGAAACTGTAACTGCTGCCACCACCGTAGAAAGCTAGGTAAGGGAAACGGCTGCTGACATTGTCACTACCTACCAAACCATAAGAAGCTCTCACTTTCAGGAAATCAATCCAGGAAGCCTTCTTCATAAAAGATTCTTCAGACACCACCCAACCGATAGAACCTGCGGGAAAGAATCCGTAACGTTTGCCCGGAGCGAAATTCTCGGAACCATTGTAACCGAAGTTAAATTCCATCAGGTACTTCTGGTTATAGTAATAAGCAAAACGTCCGGTGATACCCTGGCTATGATAAGCCAACTCGTTGTTGACAGTACGGTTGCCACGGTTTGCCAACAACATGGCGGTCAATTCGTGACGGTCTTTGAATAGACGGTTATAGTCCACACGTGCCTGTATATACGTACGTCCGTCGGAAGCATTATGACTGAAACCGTTGCCGATAGTCTGGTCGATGTCGTACTTGTTACCTGTCTTGTAGGCACCCGTATAGTGTCCGCCCGCCATATAGGCATCCGAACCTTCAATCGGCATAAACGTTGCATACATCGGATATTCACGGTAGCCGTCCTTGTAAGTATCCAGTTTACGATTAATCCAGCGTCCTTCGGAAGCATCATAAGAGAACATCACTTCCGCTTTCAATCCTTGGGTAAGAAATCCCATATCCAGGTTCATGGCAAAGCTACCATTCAGATAGGTGTTCTTTTCATTCAGATAACCGGTACGGCTCAATTCTCCTAAAATGTTATAGCGGTAGATATTATCACCATAAAGCATACCACGGGAATTCTGCTGAATGTATTCCTCATTCTGCGGATGCGAATTTTCTTCTACCAGGATAGGCAGATACGGAGGTTGCGTGGCACAGATAGTCATCAGTCGTCCGGCAGTCGTACCCGGTGCATTACGGTCGGTAATGCGGGCACCCAGGTCGAGGCGGGTACTTAAATAGCGGTTAATGTTAATGTCGATGTTCGAACGGAAGTTGTAACGGGTGAATTTGGTTTGTGAGTCATATTCACCTGCATCCGCATATTTATAGTTACCGCCTTGCGAGAAATAATTAGCCAACACGTAGTAGCGTACCTTGTCCGTACCACCACGGATAGAAAGACTGACATCTTCCTGCATACCCGGCTTGAAGGCGAAATCATAATAATCCCAGTCATATCCCAGTCCGTCGGAGTTGTCACCTTTCGCACGGCGGAAGTTGTCGATAGCCTGTTGAGAGAATAGGTTCAGGCTGTTGATGTCCGCTCCCGTCATCTTGGCGTCATTCAGTCTTGCTTCATTATATAAGGTGGCATAATCGGCAGAACCCAAGTATTCGGGGAAGCCGATTGGCTGATTGATACCGACAGATGCTTTCAGATTCACAGTTGCTTTTTCGGCGGCCTTACCACGTTTGGTTGTGATAACGATTACACCATTCGCGCCGCGGATACCATAAGCAGCAGTTGCGGAAGCATCTTTCAGGATAGTGAATGTTTCAATTTCATCCGGTGCGAGATAGCTCATGTCTCGTTCGATTCCGTCGACAATGACAATAGCACTCTGATTGCCGTAAGTAGCTTTACCACGGATGAACAATTCACTTTGGTCAACGCCCGGTTCACCACCGGCATACTGGTTGACAATCAAACCCGGCAAACGTCCGGCGAGCGCGTTGTTGATATTGGCGGTAGGGCTTTGCGTCAGGTCTTTCGTTGTGATGGTAGCTACCGAGCCAATCATCGTTTCCTTGCGTTGCTTGGTGTAACCCACTACAACTACTTCCTGCAAAGCTTTTGCGTCTTCCTGCAATAAGATGGTCAGGTCTTTCCTAGCGCCGGGAACGATTTCCTGCGGTTGATAACCGAGGTAAGAGAATACCAGCGGAGCTTCCGCATAAGGCAGTTTAAGCGTAAACTTACCATCCATATCGGTAATCGTTCCTGTATTGGCTACACCTTTCACCACAACAGACACACCAATCAACGGGTCATTTGTCGACTTATCCAATACCGTACCCGATACCGTTATCTTATTGCTTTGCGAAGCCTGTGTCCTTGCAGTTCTGCCTGCTTGTGCCATACTTTGCACAGGGATACCCGCCAGCAGAGCAGAAAAAACAGCCATCAGACAAATATTTCTTTTTATATGTATCATTTTTATTTTCAATTTTCGATGTATAATGAATCAATCTTATTCCCCTGCTTTCTTGCCGAATTCCGGTCCGACCCAGTTGGCTTCTTCAGAAGCTTTTCCCTGCACCCAGTCTTCATAGCGGGCACGAATTTCAATCATGGTCGCTCCGGGAACTTCTGCGTTCAGGGAAATCGTCAGGCGGTCTTCCCTGTTGTCACGGTTGCCGAATGTCGGGGCTTTTGCCCAATCGTATTCCCATACATAATATCCTTCCGGATGCGCCAATGTCCAAAGTACATCGGAACAGCTGCGCAATGCAGCAACAAACTTATTCTTTGTCTTTTCAGGATACAGGCTGTTGGTAGGCTGTTTCACCATATCCAGGAAGTAGCGGACAAAGATGCCGCGGAACAGGAGATTATCCCCCGAATTTCCTTCGCCACTGAATACCGGATAGTTGGAATCCATTTTCTTATTCACCTGATAAGAACCGAAAGCGACAGCGTTACGAAGATATTCATCTTCACCGGTAGCATTGTAAAGTTCCAGGGCAGATGCCATAAATGTTCCCTGATTATAAGACAAAGCCACTTTATCGGGGTCGCCCGGAGTACCGTCGTCTTTGACACTTAGGTTATCATATACCTGTCCCGTAGAAGTATCACACAGATAAGCAGTCATCCAGTTATATACCTCTTTGGCAAAGTTCAGGTAATAAGCCGCTTTGTCTTCCCATCCGTCTTTGGCTTCCATCACTGTCAGTTTATACAGTTTCATAGCCAAAAGACAACCGGGGCCGTTGGAACAAGCCATACGTGAAGCCGGTGCGTCCGTTTTCCACGCCAGGCCGCCTACGCCTTTATAATCATTCTTCGCTCCCTTGATATGGTCCCACATCTTCATTGTGGCACTGTAATAATCCTCATCGCCTGTCAGTTCATACACGCGCAGGCAAGCCAGTGCCATCCACTGCATATCATCATAGAAGTTATTCCAAAAGTCTTTGCCGCCATAGCCGCAATGTTCATTCCAGTCGTCGAAAGCCGGAAGGAATGGTTTCATTATATTTTCGTACAAATCGGCCTGATAAGCAGGGTCATTGGCATGACGTACATAGGAGTCGATAACTATATCCAGCGCATGTCCTTGTGACCATCCGCCACTGCCGCTTGTGCTTGAAGGCTCTCCGGTTTCCGGCGTATTCGGTTTTTCCCAGTAGATGCTTCCGCAGAAGGTATCCCGTCCGCCGGCATTCTCAAAGAAATATTTGATATAGGTTCCTGTACTTTTGTTGGCAGCATCCGTCCAGTTTACATCCGACACATATTCGCCGGACGAACTTCCCTTGTAGATGTCACTCAAATCTCCGTCGTCGCAGGCAGTGAACATGGTTAATGCGGCACCGCTCAGCAACAAAGCCTTTTTTGATAATGATACTATATAGTTCTTCATATTATTATTCAGTTTTAATCTTCATTTGTTTCTGAAAGCACCCAGCGGTGGGTATAAGCTCCAAACTCCGCATTGAAATAAAGGGTGACATCCGTTTTTACCGTTGCATAGAAGACGCTTCCCTGCGCAGCGCCCCACTGAAGCAGTTCGTCGCAATAGCGGAAACTGTAATCCCAGGCGTCCGTGCCCAATGCCAGTTGATATAAGTTATAATAACTGCCATCCGTAGTCAGTGTAGGCTGGCTTTTATCCTTGTCCTTATGTCCCCAACGATAGGTCGTTCCGTTGATTTCCATCTTAAAGCTATGACGGGTTTCGCCACTTCCTGCCCAACTTTCCGTTTGTTTCCGTGCAGTATAGTTCTTCACGCCCCATTTGCCATATCCCAGATAGTCGAAATTCTGACGGTATCCACCCGATTGGTTATATAGATAGACTGCCCCGATTTCATCGTAACTGATGGTCTGTTCGCCCATATTGATGGTAATACGGTAGATGCCCGATTTTGGAACCGTAACTGTATATTCCTCGCCGTCATTGCGTTCACGCAGCACACCGTTGCTGTCTATATAATAGTAGCATTTGCGTCCTTCGATGGTCGACATGAATACAAACGGCTGGTCTGCTTTCAGTTGCGTAAAGGTTTGGTAGATTCCCTCATTCTGACGGAGCATCCGCAAGGCTGCCGATTCGTCTCCATCGTCTTCCGTTCCTATACCGGTGATGTAAACAGGATCTGTTTCCGAAGGCATATCGTCGATGCCGTCCATCATAAAGATTACGAAATATCCTTCCAGGCTGCTGATAGCTTGGTCTAGTCCGCAATAAGCACGGATTTTCCAACGCAATGTTCCGTTCGTGTTGCAACGGAATTTCGCCAGTTTGCCAATCGTATTCGCCTGATAATGCGTCAAAGTGAGTTGAGGCTCCAAGCCGTTATTATCGGAGAAGACAGTTTCTACCGGTTCGGTAAAGTCACCGCCGATAGTGTCTATCAGTACTTCATAGCGATATACAGTATTTCCGTGTTTTTCGGTAGGCGTCCATTTCAGGGTGATGTCCGTCAGCGAAGCACCCGAAAGTACGACACGCTCACCACTAGCCATTGCATCCATGGTACGAACAGGTTCAGGCGGAACAATCGGTTCATAATCGTCGGGGTTAAATCCCGGATTTAAGGTATTGTCACAAGCTGCCAGTCCGATAAGGAAAAACAGCAGGGCAAATTTGATTAGTTTCTTTGTTATCATATTGTTTCTCATATTATTATATTCCTTGTTTTAGTATGAATGAGGACATTCTACCTTTTTATAGCGGTTGGGGAAAGTCACAGCCTTGATGCTCTCATCATTGTTATAAACCACTGCATCCAGTCCTTCGCCTGCCGAACCATAGTTCGGGAAAACGCTGATATCACCAACACCGTTGGAAGGTACCCAGTAGCCTAATAAATCCGCATTTGCCTGAGCTTCTTCCCGACTGTAAAATTTGCACATATCCGCTTTTATCTGCTCTTCGGTACGGGCGGTTTTCCACATACGTGCCTGGGCAACGCCACAATATCCCAAACGATATCTATTATTACCGGAACGGCCAATCATCAATGCGTTATCACCGGATACGGAAGAGAGAACCAAATACGGGTCAGGTCTTACATCGGCATAGTCGCTGCTCGCCGGGGTAAGTTCTTCACGCACTCCATTGATATACATCTTATACGCTTCTTTTGTACTACTTTGAGTGCCGTCGAACACAATAGTAAGATGATACCACTTTCCATTTCCCTGGCGGTCATTACCCATTTTCTGCTGACTGCGGAAACGAGGGTCATTGTATCTGTCGCCACTCAGATTATTAGGGTCTTTGTGTATCTTGGTAGCTATCTCAAAACGAAGGTCGGTATCGCCGGCTGACTCGCAACGGAGCAGGAATACTCCTTCCAAACCGATAAATGATTGTAACGCGCGTGAGTAGGTAGGATAAAATACCATCTCGAAAGTAAGCTGCTGCATATTGTCCAAAGACTGATTCGTCTCCAGGAACTTCTTTATATCAATCTTGAAACAGCGGTCGGCCTCCAGCAAGGCAGCCATCGGCATGACAGTGACCGGTAGTTCCAGGCTCTTTCCGGCAGCATCTGTAATGGTAAGCGTAGTCGTACCCAGCCAGGCTGCTTCCACTTTCAGGCGTCCGTTTTCGTCAATCTCCGCCGATTTCAGGTATTTCTTATTATCGTCCGTCAAGGCTGCCAACTGATAACCACCGTTACCACGGGCAATAGCTACTTCTTCAGAGACTTCAAATCCGTTGATAGTCATTGAAGTGGCATTATCTTCCAGTTTAATCTCATACGGATTCACCGTTACCGCAATCTCCTTTTCCGAACCTTTCTGGTCTGTCACAATCACCTTCACTTCACCTCTTGCTTTCGGCTTCAAGGTAATCAGGTTCTCTTTTTCGGTAGCTTCCACAATCGTAGCTTCCGTAGTCGGCTCGCCGTCTCCCACCTGATAGGTAAAACTATAACCGCCGTTACCTTTCTCAATCGTGATATACTGGGCTTCCGCATCAGGCTCGGAGAAAAGGGCTTCATTGCTTTTCAACGTAAGGTCTACGATGTTCACCACCACAGGAATAACTATCATTTTTCCTTTCTTATCAGTAACCGTAATCTCTACCGGTTCAGCTCCCGTTTCAAACTTGGCAGTTACGGGGAATACCTGACCGGAGAGTTCTCCGACTTCCAGATACTTGTCAGCGCCATCGGGGATGGAAATCTCATAATCACCGTTACCCGTCAGAATCTTCACCAGTCGCTTTTCACCGATAAACAGGTCGAAGCCATCTTCGGGCGAGTCGGCTGTCAAGTCCCACAGTTTGGCTACCTGCACTTGGATTCTAGCCACTTTCTTGCGTCCGTCTACTACTAATACAGTTGTTTCGATGCGGTTATTTTCTTCAAGGTGGCTGTTCTCCTTTGCTTTGATAGTTACTTTATTACCATTGACAGTAGCTGTCGCCACACTTTCGTCAAATGGTTTCACATAATAATCGCCATTACCGGAAGTAATACCTACCGTAATTTCGTCTCCTTGCAGCAGTGTCACCGAACTATTATCGACCACCAAATCAGTCGCCGGTTCCACTTCCTGACTTTCTTTATCATCACTACACGAAACCATAAAAAATGGAAGGGTAATTGCTGACAAGAATAAAAAACTAAGTTTCCTTTTCATTAGATTAAAGATTAATAAATTAATACTTTTCAAGTTCATCTACTTAAATGTTTCGATGAAGCAAAGATAAAATCACTAAACTCTACCAAAAGAAATCTAACTGTACTTTTTTACCTTTTGGCACGGATACTTACCATATTAACACGGAAATTTACTTCTTCTTTTTCTATCTTAAACATACGTCAGAGCATATTACAGAGCCGTTTCCCGTCCTTACGGGCAGAAGGAAACGAAAGTCGGGGAAAGCACCCCGCCACAAGCTACTGACGAACTTCTTCCAAATGTTTCATCCGAAACTCTTTTGGCGTGCACTCGTACTTTTCACGGAACACTTTGAAGAAAGTTACCTTATTGGAGAACCCGGAATCGAACACGATTTCATCAATCGTCTTTTTAGTCGTCAACAGTAAATCCTTCGCGATGTGCAAACGACATTCCTTTATCAAATCCGTCGGACTGTCTTCACCTATTTCTTCCATTTTCCGGTACAGGCTGCGCGGGCTGATTGCCAGCCGGTCGGCAATATAACGGGGAGTCAGTTCTTTGTTCGTTATGTTATCATTGATTATCTTCAGAACCGACTGAAGGAATTTCTTCGATTCCTTATGCGTCAGCTTACCGTCCGACTTTTCAAAAGAACTGATAGGCGAACTGAAGTAGTTCTTCAGCACTTCTTTCCGTTCCATCACCTGCCCTACCGATATACGGAGATATTCCGCATTAAACGGTTTCGTGATATACATCTCCGCTCCTGCCGAAAGTGCCGCCATCTGTTCTTCCATCTCATGCCGTCCGGATACGATTATAATAGGAATATGAGCCGTTTCCTTCACCGCTTTAATTCGTGCCGTCAGTTCAATGCCACTGATTCCCGGCATCATGACATCACAGATTATCACATTCGGATACACTTCGTTCATCACCTGTTCCACCCGTTCGGGGTCTTGCAGGGTGACTACATTAAAATCACCGGAGAAGATTTCTCCGATAAACCACAACATCTCTATCTCATCATCGACCACCAGTAAGGTAGGGCGCATCTTATCAAACTCATAATGAGGAAGTTTCAGGATAGATTGCGTATCTATCTTCGGGATATATTCCGAAGTAATCCGCTTCGTTGCCGGCACTCCGATGGTCGGTTCCATAGCAGGCAGGGTCAAGGTGAACATCACCCAGCCGTCAGAGGTATTTTCCACTTTCAGCGTACCGTTCAGCAACTTCGCCATATTGTATGAGATGGCAAGTCCGAGCCCGTTGCGGGAGAAATTCTTCTCGTCCTGGTTCTCGAAGTTATCCAAAATAGAATATCGGTTGAAGATATGCTGAAAGTCTTTCTCCTTGATGGTACTTCCTTCATTGGCTACGCGGAGCACCAATAGCCCCTCTCCGGTTGTATCCACTTCAATCTTAATGCTTTGCCCGTCGGGAGTATATTTGAACGCATTCGAAATCAGATTGATAATAATCGTATTCAGAAAGCCTTTGTCCGAGTTCCAGGACACGTGTTCGGGTATCTTGCTCAGGAAAGTAATGTTTCTGGATTTCGCCATTTCAACAAAGGTTTTGGCTATTCCCTTCACGATGGACGATACATTTAACGTTTCAATGCGCACTTCCCTGTTACCCGTCTCGATACGGCGGAATTCAATCAGTTCATGAATCAGGTTATTCAGACGTTCGGCGTTGGTCTGAATCATTTGCACGTAGTCTACTACAAATTTACTTAGTCCGTTGGATGAAAGGATACGTCCGCAAGGGCCATAAATCAAAGTCAGCGGAGTGCAGAATTCATGGGCGATATTGGTAAAGAAGCGGAGTTTGGACTCAAATACATTCTTTTGGTGGCGCTTCTCTATCTCGTTCAGCAGTTCCTGCTTTTTGCGCTTGGAACGCAGGATAAACGAACGTATCAACAAAGCAGCCATCAAAAGCAGGCACAAGGCGTAAATCAGATACGCCCACCAGGACGCATACCACGGGTCACCGATACGGATAACCAGGGAATAGACATCGCTTTCCTTATCAAAGACACTATTATAATATTTCACGAGCAACGTATATTCGCCGGGAGCCATATTCGTAAAAGAGACTCCGCTCTCCGAACCGTTGTTCACCCATTGGTCGCTCAGACCTTTCAGTTTATAGAAATAGGTGCAGTTGTTGCCATTCAGATAGTCCACGGAAGCAAAAGAGACGGAGAAGAAGTTTTGGTCGTACTGTAGGTTCAGGACTTCCGTACCTTTTTTGCGGGTAAGAAACTCACCCAGGTTATATTGCTCACCGAAGATAGACAGTTTGTCGAAATAAACGGGCGGCGTATAAAGCTGCTCGGGACGGCCGTCTGCACGGATGGCTACGAATCCATTGATTCCGCCAAAGAACAGTGTACCCGTTTGAGGGTCACGATAGGCTGCTCCGTCGCTGAACTCTACCACTTTCAAGCCATCACCGAAGCCATACGAACGGAAAACATTCCGGCGAGTATCGAAGTTGATTAATCCCAGGTTGGTGCTTAACCAGAAGTTATCGGGTGAGTTTTTGAGAATGGCATGGATGGTGTTGTTCAGGAAGCCATTCTTAGCGTTAAAGAGTTGATAAGAAGTCTCCGAAGTATATTTTATCAGTCCGTAGCTCGTGCCAAAAAGATAATTGTTGCTGCTGTCTTTGTTGATAGCCAGTATATTATTCAGTGTCATGTTCTCATATTTGTGAGTAGACATAGGCTCCAGTCCGTTCGTTGTCTTATTAAAGCGGAACACTCCGTATCCTCTATTACCGAAGAGCAGGCGGGAGTCGTTCTCCGCATGGATAGTAAAGAAATAGTTCGAGCCTAGTTCGCCGTCGTTGATAACATAACGTTGCGCGTCCACGATGACCGGATTGTCCGGTGTTCCGGCAATACGGGCTTTCACCACTCCCATACCGACACTTGCCAGCCATAGTTCGGAATCGGCTGTTTCGTAAATATCGTGTATATATTTGAAGTCTTCGCCTGCTACCTGGACAGGGATGCTTTTGATGCGCTTTTCCTTGTACGAGTAGTAGTTCAAGCCTTCCTCATCACCTATCCAAAGCAGATTTCGGTGGCTTTTGGCAAAACAATAGACAGCGTTGCTTCCTAACGGGCTGTTGGAAGTGGTCAGTATCTCCGCCCGGCAGTCGGAGATATTCTTATCGACTTCATAATCGTAGATTTTAAGAATACCATTTCCCTTTGTGCCTACCCAAAACGTACGGTCGTCATCGAGGTATAGTGCACGCACGGGGCGTTCTATCTTCTCACTATAATTGCTCAGTACCGTTGATTTGATGGAATAGAGAGGGGTGGAATAGAGATAAACACCCTGCCCGTCCGTACCTATCCACACAATATCCTGAAAGCGGTCTTTCTTGAGACAGAACACGCCGCTGTTGATAGGCAACGGCTGAATCTGATAGGTATTTGTTTCCTTTTGTTTCTCTAACAGCAGAATACCGTCCATCAGGAAGCCGACAAAGAAGCTGTCGTGGTAGTGGACGATGGAAGAGATTTTGCCGCGCGCCTGTATCTCTTTGCCCAGGTTGGCAATGAACTCATTCTTTTTGGTCGGGATGTGGAAGGCGTAGAAGTTGTAGTCTTTATCTATATAATAAAGGGATTGTTCGTCGTTAAAGCAGTAAAGTAGTGAGGTCTGATACTGCAAGCTGGTTTTCTGCGGCAGTAAGGTAATATCCCCTGAAATGGCTTCCTGCTGAATGTCATAACAACGGTTGTATCCTTTCATCACTACCCACATACGGTTGTTGCCGTCAATGAAGAAGTCAACGATGTCCGAGATGGGAATTCCCGTGATATTGATTTTCTTGAAAGCGCCTTCGTTCTTATGATAATAATAGATGCAGTTGCTATCCTGGATAATGAACAGATTGCCGTTGTTATCCTTGTTCATAAAGAAGAGTTTCTGAAACTCGTTGTAGTGCGTGAGCGTATTGGTTCGCCGGTCGAGGCGGTTCAATCCGTAGTACGTCTGAATCCAGTAAATTTCGTCACCGGTATACACAATATTGTCAATCAGGTTACCGGATAAGTAATCCTCCTTGTCACGCGTTTTAAATTCTTCGATTTCTTGTCCATCATAAATATTCAGTCCGTCGCAAGTGCCAATCCACATCAGTCCGCGCTCGTCCTGGCACAGAGATGTAATAGAACTGTTGGACATATATTCCTTATCCGCAATCTGCTTCAAGTTATAGGCAGAAGCCGTATGTATCAGCAGGTTAAAGACAGAAACAAGGATAAAAACGATTGGTCTGTTCATAGCGTGTCATTCTTAGATTTGATATATGACAAAGGTAAACAAAAAAACATTCCACACTTTTTTTTGGCAGGGATATAGGTAAGCATTAGCGCCATAGTGGTTAATATTAGCGCCAACAGGTGATTTCCCCACTCCATTCCTGAGAGCACATTCCTTTTCTCCCTATTTTCGTCGTAGAAATTATTTTCAAATCTATAAATTCATTTGTTCATGAAAACACATTTTTCATTTAAACACTTGTTATTTCTTGGAGGTGCCGTGTTGTACACCCTGCAATCTTCTGCTGTAAAGAATCCGGTAGACTATGTCAGCACGCTGGTAGGCACACAATCCAAGTACGAACTGTCCACCGGAAATACGTATCCGGCTACGGCCTTGCCGTGGGGAATGAACTTTTGGACACCACAGACCGGTAAGATGGGCGACGGTTGGGCATACACGTACGATGCCGACAAAATCCGCGGGTTCAAACAGACACATCAACCCAGTCCATGGAACAACGATTATGGCCAGTTTGCCATCATGCCAATCACCGGCGGACTGGTATTCGACCAAGACCGGCGCGCCAGCTGGTTCTCTCACAAAGCGGAAGTCGCCAAGCCTTATTATTATAAGGTATATCTGGCCGACCATGACGTGACCACCGAACTCGTCCCCACCGAGCGTGCCGTCATGTTCCGCTTTACGTATCCCGAAACGAAGAATGCCTATGTCATCCTGGATGCTTTCGATAAGGGTTCTTACGTCAAAGTGATTCCCGAAGAAAACAAGATTATCGGCTATTCGACAAAGAACAGCGGCGGTGTGCCCGAGAACTTCAAAAACTACTTCGTCATACAGTTCGACAAGCCGTTTACTTTCGTTTCAGCTGTTTCGGAGAATAATATTCTTCCGAATGAAACGGAAGCGAAGGGGAACCACACCGGAGCGGTCATCGGATTCGCAACGAAGAAAGGGGAAATCGTCTATGCCCGTGTCGCTTCTTCTTTTATCAGCCCCGAACAGGCGGAACTGAATCTGAAGGAACTCGACAACAAGAGTTTCGACCAACTGGTTGCCAACGGCAGAGACACCTGGAACCGTGAAATGGGCAAGATAGAGATAGAGGACGATAACATCGACAACCTGCGTACATTCTACTCGTGCCTGTATCGTTCCATGCTTTTCCCACGTAGTTTCTACGAGATAGACGCCAAGGGGGAAGTGATGCATTACAGCCCTTACAACGGTAAAGTGCTTCCGGGTTATATGTTTACCGATACCGGATTCTGGGATACGTTCCGCTGCCTGTTCCCTTTCCTCAACCTGATGTATCCGTCGATGAATCAGAAGATGCAGGAAGGACTGGTCAATGCTTATAAAGAAAGCGGATTCCTTCCCGAATGGTCAAGTCCCGGACATCGTGACTCCATGGTGGGCAACAACTCGGCTTCCGTAGTAGCGGACGCTTATATCAAAGGACTGCGCGGATATGATATCGAAACGCTTTGGGAAGCGCTGAAACACGGAACAAGCGCACATCTTCGCGGAACGGCTTCCGGTCGTCTTGGTCACGAATCCTACAATCAACTGGGATATGTAGCCAACAACATCGGAATCGGACAGAATGTAGCCCGCACTCTCGAATATGCTTATAACGACTGGACAATCTACGCACTAGGCAAGAAGCTGGGCAAGCCGGCAAGCGAAATCGACATTTTCAAGAAACGTGCGCTGAATTATAAGAACGTCTATCACCCGGAACGCAAACTGATGGTAGGCAAAAACGACAAAGGGGAATTCAATCCGAACTTTGACGCGGTAGACTGGAGTGGCGAATTCTGCGAAGGTAACAGTTGGCACTGGAGTTTCTGCGTATTCCATGACACACAAGGACTTATCGACCTGATGGGCGGTAGAAAAGAATTCAACACGATGATGGATTCCGTATTTGTGATTCCGGGCAAACTGGGAATGGAAAGCCGCGGCATGATTCACGAAATGCGTGAAATGCAGGTGATGAACATGGGGCAGTATGCACACGGCAATCAGCCGATTCAGCATATGGTATATCTTTATAATTATTCCGGCGAACCCTGGAAAGCCCAGTACTGGGTGCGTGAAATTATGAATAAGTTATACACCGCCGCACCGGATGGTTACTGCGGTGACGAGGACAACGGTCAGACTTCCGCCTGGTATGTATTCTCCGCCTTAGGGTTCTACACTGTTTGTCCGGGAACGGATGAGTATATCGTGGGAACTCCTCTCTTCAAATCGGCAAAACTGCATTTGGAGAACGGAAAAACCATCACCATCAAGTCGGATAATAACCAGCTCGACTACCGGTATGTCAAGGATATGAAGGTGAATGGCAAGTCCTGGTCACGCAATTATCTCACACACGAACAGTTGATGAAAGGTGCTACTATTCAATTCCAAATGAGCCCTGTGCCCAACAAACAACGGGGAATCACAGAAAAAGATGTACCTTACTCTCTTTCATTTGAATAAAATATCGTACTTTTGAAGTCAGAGAATTAATCTATCAAACAAACTATAAAAACATGAAACTAAAGAGCCTTTTATTTATTGCTATTGTTGCGATAGTCTTTTGCGGTTGCCAAAGTAACTATCAGCCTACTTCTATCACTGTTGCTTCCTACAATCTAAGAAACGCCAACGGCGGCGATTCAGTCAAGGGAAACGGTTGGGGACAACGTTACCCGGTCATTGCCCAAATGGTGCAATACCATGATTTCGATATTTTCGGCACACAGGAGTGCTTTATTCATCAGCTGAAAGACATGAAAGAAGCATTGCCCGGTTATGACTATATCGGCGTAGGCCGCGACGACGGCAAAGAGAAAGGTGAACATTCTGCTATTTTCTATCGCACGGACAAGTTTGATGTGATAGAGAAAGGTGATTTTTGGTTGTCGGAAACGCCCGATGTGCCGAGCAAAGGATGGGATGCCGTGCTGCCGCGTATTTGCAGTTGGGGACACTTCAAGTGCAAGGATACCGGTTTCGAATTCCTTTTCTTCAACCTGCACATGGACCATATCGGCAAGAAGGCACGCGTGGAAAGTGCGTTCCTCGTACAGGACAAGATGAAAGAGCTTGGCAAAGGCAAAGAGCTTCCGGCTATCCTGACGGGTGACTTTAATGTAGACCAGACTCACCAGTCTTATGATGCTTTTGTGAGCAAAGGGGTGCTGTGCGACTCTTACGAGAAGGCTGGTTTCCGCTATGCCATCAACGGCACGTTCAACGATTTCGCCCCGAACAGCTTTACGGAAAGCCGTATCGACCATGTGTTCGTTTCTCCGTCTTTCCAAGTGAAAAGATACGGTGTGCTGACGGATACTTACCGCAGCATCGTAGGCAAGGGAGAAAAGAAGCAGGCGAACGACTGCCCGGAAGAAATCGACATCAAGACGTATCAGGCGCGCACTCCTTCAGACCATTTCCCTGTGAAGGTGGAACTGGAGTTTGACCAGCGTCAGCAGAAATAATCTTTGTATCTAGTTATAACCTGAAAATTTCACCACACAACCCGATATTCCTATGAGAAATATATGTTTTGTAGCCTGTATGTTATTTGGCCTTACTTCCGCAGTGGGAAAGACTCCGGGAAATACCCGTTATCTTTCTATTGCCGACTCGATTCTATCTAATGTATTGAATCTCTATCAGACGAATGACCGACTACTGACAGAAACGTATCCTGTCAATCCCGACCAAAAGATTACTTACCTGGCGGGCGGAACGCAGCAGAACGGAACGCTGAAGGCTTCTTTTCTGTGGCCGTATTCGGGGATGATGTCGGGTTGTGTGGCGTTATATAAAGCTACCGGGAACAAGAAGTACAAGAAGATTCTCGAGAAAAGAATTCTGCCGGGAATGGAGCAGTATTGGGATGACAGCCGTCTGCCGGCCTGTTATCAATCGTATCCTACCAAGTACGGGCAACACGGACGTTATTATGACGATAACATCTGGATTGCGCTGGATTACTGCGATTATTACCAACTGACGCACAAGCCCATATCTTTGGAAAAAGCGATTGCACTGTATCAATATATTTACAGTGGATGGAGCGATGAGATGGGCGGCGGTATCTTTTGGTGTGAACAGCAGAAGGAAGCGAAGCATACTTGTTCCAATGCACCGTCGACTGTACTCGGTGTCAAACTGTACCGGCTGACGAAGGATGCCAAATACCTGGAAAAAGCGAAAGAGACTTACGCCTGGACGAAAAAGCACCTGTGCGACCCTACCGACCATCTTTACTGGGATAATGTCAACCTGAAAGGGAAAGTTTCCAAAGAGAAATATGCCTACAACAGTGGACAAATGATTCAGGCAGGTGTATTGCTCTATGAGGAGACAGGGGACGAACAGTACTTGCGCGACGCACAGCAGACAGCTGCAGGAACGGATGCTTTTTTCCGTACAAAAGCCGACATGAAAGACCCGACTGTCAAAGTACATAAAGATATGGCGTGGTTTAACGTGATTTTATTCAGAGGACTGAAAGCTCTGTATAAGGTTGACAAAAATCCGGCGTATGTCGATGCTATGGTAGGGAATGCGCTTCACGCCTGGGAAAATTACCGGGACGAGAACGGACTATTAGGCAGAGACTGGTCGGGACACAACAAGGAGCAGTATAAATGGCTGCTGGACAATGCTTGTCTTATCGAATTCTTCGCAGAGATTTAACCGTTTATTTGAAGGTTGTCTTTCATTTGAAGGTTATCTTTCTGACATTCAAAGCCCAATGAAATGTTTTTCAGCATTTCGCAATATTCTTATTAACCAATTAACCAATACTAACCAATTAAAAAAACGATTACCATGAATATAACTAAAGCCTTTTGCTTGTCTATGGCGCTTTTGGGTGCTACCAATATACAGGCTATGGGGAACAGTGATTTTATCATCCAACAAGATAATACCAAAATCAACAATTATCAGACGAACCGTCCGGAAGCATCGAAACGCCTGTTTGTCTCGCAAGCTGTGGAACAACAGATTGCGCACATCAAGCAACTGCTGACGAATGCCCGCCTGGCATGGATGTTCGAAAACTGTTTTCCAAATACGTTGGATACCACTGTTCATTTTGACGGTAAAGATGATACGTTTGTATATACGGGCGACATCCATGCTATGTGGCTGCGCGATTCGGGCGCACAAGTATGGCCTTACGTCCAACTCGCCAACAAAGACGCGGAACTGAAAAAGATGCTGGCCGGCGTTATCAAACGCCAGTTCAAGTGTATCAATATCGACCCGTATGCCAATGCTTTCAACATGAATTCCGAAGGCGGCGAATGGATGAGCGACCTTACGGACATGAAGCCCGAACTGCACGAACGGAAATGGGAAATCGACTCACTCTGTTATCCTATCCGTCTCGCTTATCATTACTGGAAAACAACAGGAGATGCCAGTGTATTCTCCGACGAATGGCTTGCAGCCATCGCCAACGTCCTGAAAACGTTTAAGGAACAGCAACGAAAAGAAGACGCGAAAGGTCCTTACCGCTTCCAACGCAAGACGGAACGTGCTCTCGACACAATGACTAACGACGGCTGGGGTAATCCTGTTAAGCCTGTCGGACTGATTGCTTCCGCTTTCCGTCCTTCTGACGATGCTACTACTTTCCAGTTCCTCGTTCCGTCTAACTTCTTCGCTGTTACTTCATTGCGCAAAGCGGCTGAAATCCTGAATACGGTCAACAAGAAACCGGATTTGGCCAAACAATGTACTACATTAGCGGACGAAGTAGAAAAAGCCTTGAAAAAGTATGCTGTTTATAATCACCCGAAATATGGCAAAATCTATGCTTTCGAAGTGGATGGTTTCGGCAATCAGTTGTTAATGGATGACGCCAATGTGCCGAGTCTCATCGCTCTGCCTTATCTTGGAGATGTGAAAGTGAGTGACCCTATTTATCAGAATACCCGCAAATTTGTATGGAGTGAGGATAATCCTTACTTCTTCAAAGGTACTGCCGGAGAGGGTATCGGCGGCCCGCATATCGGATATGATATGATTTGGCCGATGAGTATTATGATGAAAGCATTCACCAGCCAAAACGACGCAGAAATCAAGACTTGCATCAAAATGCTGATGGATACGGATGCCGGAACGGGCTTTATGCACGAATCTTTCCACAAGAACGACCCGAAAAATTTCACGCGTTCCTGGTTTGCCTGGCAAAATACGCTATTCGGAGAACTAATCCTGAAACTTGTCAACGAAGGAAAGGTAGACTTACTGAATAGTATCCAGTAAGTTTCTATCCCTATCGTACTGATACAATAAGTGCTTCATACGGTGAAACCAATGGTTCCATGCCTTGGAACTAATAGTTTCACCGCATGGAACAGATAGTTTCATGCCTTGGGAACAAGAGTTTCAAGCGTACGAAACTAAAGTTTCAAGCTGATGAAACTGGAGTTTCTCACCGATGGAACTAAAGTTTCAAGCCGTTGAAACCAAAGTTTCGAACCGTTGAAACTAAAGTTCCGCTTTGCTGGCACCATCGGTTTCAAACTATGAACACTATCTTGACATGGTATAGAGAATAACTTCTCTTATAGCCGGGAAAACAAGATACTCTCTATTTCCGGAATGTGTGACAGCAAAGCTGTTATCACTCTGCCGTCACCCTGTTGTCACAGCATGCTGTCACACTATAATTAACAATCCATCAATTATTTACGCTCAATTATGTGACAGATGACAGCATATTTCTTTTTTTAATTTATATGTAGAAGGATATTACTCCTGAAGCAATCAACTATTAATGTAATACAGACTATATGAAATCAACTTTATTATTCCTATTTGCTACGTCAATAATGGCTTGTACAGCCTATGGGCAATCTTCCAGTCAATCTTCCAATCACAGAGAGAACAAATTACCCGATTGGGCTTTCGGTGGTTTCGAACGTCCGAAGAACGTGAATCCGGTAATATCTCCCATAGAAAATACCAAGTTTTATTGTCCCTTAGCCAAAGATTCTATTGCATGGGAATCGAATGACACCTTCAATCCGGCTGCTACACTCTACAAAGGGGATATTGTCGTATTATATCGTGCGGAAGATAAATCGGGCGTCGGCATCGGTCACCGTACTTCCCGTCTCGGTTACGCAACTTCCACTGATGGTACGCATTTCCAACGGGAAAAAACTCCTGTATTCTATCCTGCCAATGATTCACAAAAAGAGTTGGAATGGCCGGGTGGCTGCGAAGATCCGCGCATTGCCGTAACAGAAGATGGATTGTATGTAATGATGTACACCCAGTGGAACCGCCATATCCCCCGTCTAGCCGTAGCCACTTCCCGTAATCTGAAAGATTGGACGAAGCATGGCCCTGCCTTTGCCAAAGCATTTGACGGGAAGTTCTTCAACCTGGGTTGCAAATCCGGATCTATCCTGACCGAAGTTGTCAACGGGAAGCAGATTATCAAGAAAATCAACGGGAAATACTTTATGTATTGGGGAGAGGAGCATGTATTCGCCGCCACTTCCGATGATTTAATCGACTGGACACCAGTAGTCAACATCGACGGCTCTCTAAAGAAACTATTCTCACCCCGCGATGGATATTTCGACAGCCATCTTACTGAATGTGGTCCTCCGGCTATCTACACGCCGAAAGGTATCGTACTTCTCTACAACGGCAAGAATCACACAGGAAGAGGCGACAAACGCTACACCGCCAATGTCTACGCCGCCGGACAAGCCCTCTTTGACGCCAACGAGCCTACCCGCTTCATCACCCGTCTTGACGAACCTTTCTTCCGTCCGATGGACAGCTTTGAAAAGAGCGGTCAGTATGTAGACGGCACTGTCTTTATCGAAGGAATGGTTTACTTCAAAAACAAATGGTACTTGTACTACGGCTGTGCAGACTCTGAAGTAGGCGTAGCTGTTTATGATCCGAAACGTCCCGCAGCGGCTGATCCGTTGCCATAAGCGATGAAATAACAAACGGTTATTTATAAAAAAGAATATCCTGCTTTCAAATTCTATTCTTTCTAATGAATAGGAATGAAAGCAGGATATTCTTTTGGGATTTTTAAACGGGAATCAATTAAAACTATCTGAATCTAACTACCTATTGAAAACTATCTTTCCTTTATTCATTAATTTTGTTATTCATTTATCTTGTTCAAAACAATCGGTCTGTTTGCCGGAGCTTTACCAAAATTCTTATTGGGTTTCTTTCCCATCACAAACTTTAAAGTACTGCCATTGATAATATCATCGTATGTGATATAACTCTTATTATAAGGTTTAGCGTTCAAGTAAACCTTTTGGATATAAATATTTTCTTTGCTATTGTTGGGGGCTTCTACTGTGAATGTCTTGCCACCACGTACTTTCATTTCGACTTTGTTAAAGCATGGGCTACCGAAAACAAATATACCGTCTGACGGATTCACCTGGTAAAGTCCCATGGATGAAAGAAGATACCACGCAGACATTTGGCCGCAATCTTCATTGCCGATGATTCCGTCCGGTCTATCCGTATAGAATTCATCCATAATGAAACGAACTTTCTCTGCTGTTTTCCATTGTTCGCCGGCATATGCATACAGGTAGGCAACATGATGACTCGGTTCGTTTCCATGCGCGTATTGACCGATAAGTCCGGTAATGTCACTGGATGCACCTTCGCCCATGCTGTCGTTGTTGGTGAAGAAGTTATCGAGCTTTGCGACAAACGGTTTGTCGCCACCGAATAATTCGATTAATCCATACGGGTCTTGCGGGGCAAAGAATGTGTATTGCCAGCCGTTACCCTCGCAGAAGTCTCCGACGGTGTGGATGGAACGTGCCGGATCATAAGGAGTGCGCCAAGAGCCGTCATCCAACTTCGGGCGGATGAAGTGGATGGAAGAGTCAAAGTAGTTCTTATAGTAATGCGCACGTTTGGCGTAAGTTGCCGCATCTTCGAGCTTTCCCATTTTACGTGCCATGGCGGCAATGCCCCAATCATCTACTGCATATTCCATGGCTATCGAAGTAGCTTCATGGACTTTGTCGGCAGGGATATATCCTTTTTTCATCACATAAGGGATGCCGTTTTGCTTTTCATAAGTAGCAGTCGCTTTCATCGCTTGCAACGCCTCTTCCGCATCGAATCCGGTAAATCCTTTCAGATAAGCATCGGCAATCACAGGCACGGAGCTATAACCCGGCATCTGATTGGTTTCGCCACTCATCAAAGGCCATATGGGGAGTTTATCCTGCTGGCGGTAGATGGAAAGCATAGAATTGACTACATCGTCTACCATTTCGGGCTGAACGATAGTCATCAGAGGATGCAGAGCACGGTAGGTATCCCATAAAGAAAGGGTGGTGTAGTTGGCTTTCTTCGGGTCGGTGTAAATCATGTCGTTCATACCTCTGTATTCGCCATTTACGTCACAATAGAGTGTAGGAGCAATCATGGTATGATAGTGTGCGGTATAGAAGATACGTTTGGCAGGCTCGTTATCTGTTTCGACGCTCATTCTTGCCAGTTCTTTATTCCATCGGTCGGCACTCATCTTTACTATTTTGTCAAAGTCCCAATGAGAAAGTTCCGCTTGCAGATTCATGGCTGCATTGGCACAACTCACGGAAGAGAGGGAGACTTTAATCTTTACCTCTTTTACATTGCCAAAAGTGAGGACACTTTTTACAGATGCCACTTTCAGTTGCTCCCAGGGCTTCGGGGTGTTGTCATCATAGGCGGTAAACTGCTCTATCTTCTTGTCACTCTTCAGTACAAAATAAACTTTACGGGAAGGGCTCCAGCCTCTTACGTAGCGGTAGCCTTCTACTGTATAATCGTCTATCTTGCGGATATAACTATCATAGGCGTTCGAGCCGTTCCCTTCACGCAGGTCTATCAATATGGAAGCCGGTTTACCTTCAGGATATGTGTAGCGATGGAAGCCTACACGGTCTGTTGCTGTCAGTTCCGCTTTGATGTTATAACGGTCGAGAAGTAAGGAGTAATATTCGGGACGGGCTGTTTCGTTGTCGTGCGAATAGCGGGAAGCATAGCCGTCACGTATATCATTCTGGTTTCCCCTGGGAGTGCGGATTTCATTCAAAGGCATAATGAGGATGTCGCCTAAATCGGTACATCCCGTACCATTCAGATGGGTATGGGAGAAACCTATCAAGATACTGTCGGAGTAATGATAGCCGGAGCACCAGTCCCAACCTTTATGGATATTGTTAGGCCCCAGTTGCACCATTCCGTAAGGAACGCTTGTCCCTACAAATACATGTCCGTGATAGCCGGAACCGATATAAAGGTCTACATATTGGAGCAGTCCTTCACTTTTTGAATAATCACGTTGTGCAACTCCATTTCCCGCTGCAAGTAAAAAGCAGGAAGTAAGTGCGAGTAGTTTAAATGCCTTCATTCGTATTTTTCTTTGGTAGATTTGAATATAGTAATTAGCGAATGATGCAAATATAACAGGTATTGGGGAATTTACAGGCTGTCACTGAAATTAACTGAAGAAATGGCAGCCAGATTTACTCTTTTGGCAAAAAGAAAAAGGATTTGCACTGATTAAAACAGTTCAAATCCTTTCCATAAATTTCCTTCGGGAAGAGGAGCTTCAAGCTCTATCAGTTCCTTGGATACCGGATGCGTGAATCGCACCCTCCGGGCGTGCAGGCAAATGCTGCCATCGGGATTGGAGCGTGGAGAACCATATTTCAAGTCTCCCTTGATGGGGCATCCCATCTTTGCCAACTGGCAACGAATCTGATGATGGCGTCCGGTTTTCAAATCAACTTCGAGCAGGTAATAATTCTCCGAACGGCCGATTAAGCGGTAATCTAAAATCGCCTTCTTGCTTTTCGGTACTTCTTTATCGTACGCATAACTCTTGTTCTGCTTCTCATTGCGCAACAGGAAATGTACCAGTTCGCCTTCCGTTTCTTTCGGAGCGTTCTTCACGACTGCCCAATAGGCCTTCTTCACCTCACTGGTGCGGAACATCTCATTGAGACGGGTCAGTGCCTTACTCGTTTTTGCAAATATAACAAGACCGCTTACGGGGCGGTCCAGCCGATGTGTCACACCGATGAAAACATTGCCGGGTTTCTGATACTTCTCTTTCAGGTACTGCTTTACAGTTTCCGAAAGTGGTGTATCGCCCGTCTTGTCTGCCTGGACAATCTCGGAAGCGGTCTTGTTGACTACAATGATATGGTTGTCTTCGTATACAACAGTCATTCTGTTCGATTACATATTCATACCACCATCTACCTGAATCACTTGTCCGGATACGTAAGAAGACATATCGGAAGCAAGGAAGGTAGCGATGTTTGCCACATCTTCAGGAGTACCACCACGACGCAAAGGAATTTTCTTTGCCCATTCTGCTCTCACTTCGTCAGAAAGAGCGGCAGTCATATCTGTCAGGATGAATCCCGGAGCGATAGCGTTGGCACGGATGCCACGAGAACCGAGTTCTTGTCCGATAGACTTTGCCAATGCAATCATACCGGCTTTGGAAGCTGCGTAGTTAGCCTGTCCTGCATTACCATGAACACCTACTACAGAGGCCATATTGATAATGCTACCTGCTTTCTGACGCATCATGACAGGCGTACAAGCGTGAATGAAGTTAAATGCGGACTTCAGGTTCACATTGATGACCATATCCCATTGCTGTTCGCTCATACGCATCATCAGACCGTCGCGAGTGATACCGGCATTGTTTACCAGAATATCAATGCGTCCGAAGTCTTTATGAATTTCTTCTACGACTTTGGCTGTATCTTCAAAGTTAGCAGCATTGGAAGCGTAACCTTTGGCTTTCACGCCAAATGCTTCAAGTTCTTTGGCTGTATTTTCTGCGTTTTCGTCAATGACAAGGTCAGTAAATGCAACGTTTGCACCTTCGGCAGCAAACTTCAGAGCGATAGCCTTACCAATACCGCGGGCAGCACCGGTTACAATGGCTGTTTTTCCGTCTAATAATCCCATACTAAAAGTTATTTAATTAATGTTCTGTTCTATGCAGTGCGCCAAACACAATGTTGGACACATATCTATTTCTTGTATCTTCATCCAGGTGTGCGCCTATATGTCCACGGATATACGGGACTTCGATTCCTTTCACACAATAATGTATCAAATCGGCTGTCATCTCTACGTCGTCAATGCGGAACACTCCTTTGGCCTGTCCTTCCAGGAGCACCGCCTTAAAGAGTTGCACTTCCTTCGCATCGAATTTCTTACGTACTTTCTCTACACGCCAAATATCACGGAAGAAGTAAGCACGCAACGTCCCGTTCCGGTAAACGACTTCTTTCACCGCATCCAGCCGGGTATATATCAACTCCAGCAGTTTCTCGTCCGGGGAGATATTCTTTTCTGCTACCCGCTTCATCATATCCGACAGCATATCCAGTTCTGATTCTACAACAGCTAAATATATTTCATCCTTACTTTTAAAATAGGTATACAGAGTCCTTCTACCTTTTTTAGAAGCAAGAGCGATATCGTTCATAGTCGTGTTCTCTACCCCCATCTTCGCAAAAAGCTGACGGGCAACATCTACTAACTTGGCTTTTGTCTTGGATACGGTCATAGGTTACAAATTGCACATTGCTGAATATTTTGAGCAAAAGTAATTCTTTTCTTTAGACCATACAAGAAAACAGAGAGAATATTAACATTTGTATATTAATAGGTACTAAAAAAAAGTTTCCATATTACTCTACTCATTTTCAGCTATATAAGAGAAAATAGATTATTTATTAGAAAAATATTCTGCAAATAATTTGTATATTCCAAATAATGCCGTACCTTTGCACCCGTTAAACATCGCGGAGTGGAGCAGTTGGTAGCTCGTTGGGCTCATAACCCAAAGGTCATTCGTTCGAGTCGGATCTCCGCAACTAAGATAAAGAAGAATCGCAGAAATGCGGTTCTTCTTTTTTATGACGATTCTTCCCTACTGGTTTTATTCACAACCCCGTTTTAGTTATCAACAAGGATATTAACAGAGTTATTAACAGGTTAATTTATTAGGGATAAGGCAATTAACCATATTCGGCTATTTTCTGTCAACAGGTTACGATTTAGTTATTCACTGTGATGTATACGGTCGCCGGGGATATTCGGGAGAGAAAAGGAAGTTCCTTAAAAAGCAAGTAGATAAAAGACAAGTAAATAATAAAAGCCGGTTAGTTCTAGTATGAGCTAATCGGCTTTTATTTTATTCCGTAGAAGATGGCTTATTAATGTTTATAGAATTTCAGAACCTTTTCCGCATAGCGTTTTCCTAATAATAATTGTCCCTCGGTATTGAAATGAGGGTCTGTTTCATCCTTGTACCATCCCAAGCCTTTCGAAGATACCCAATCGGAGTTGGGGATAAATGAAGATACTTTCTTTATCATTTTATTAAAAGGTACTGTTCCTGCTTCTCTTTTCGTCCAGTTCCATTGAGATATTTGCCCTACGATAACCGGCAAATCCGGCATGCCCAAATCCTCGCGCAAGTCTTTCATCAGAGAGATGAGTTTTTGTTTGTATGCTTCGGGGTTGGAGCAATCGGCTTCACCTTGATGCCATAGAATTGCTTTCAGAACACCACCCTGCTGCACGGCAATCCGAATCCGGGAGATGGCTTCTTCGTAATATCCGTCTTTACTGCCTTTCAGCCAGGAATTGATAGAAGAGCCGCCACGCGCGTTCACTACCAAGCCGACGGGACATTTCACCTGACGGGA
Source organism: Bacteroides sp. GM023 (assembly GCF_014750685.1). Classification (GTDB taxonomy): domain Bacteria; phylum Bacteroidota; class Bacteroidia; order Bacteroidales; family Bacteroidaceae; genus Bacteroides. Next base: position 355,629 of record NZ_JAAXGE010000007.1, on the reverse strand, counting down.
CATTTCTTTGGCAAAGCCATAGGCCGGTCCCAAACGTTGCATTGACATGTCTTTCCGGATGGTAGAATAACGGTTCAGGGGATTTACTGCCGGTTCGAAACTTCCTTTCTCATTCAGTAGATACACATTTTGCAGAGTATCCATGACTTCCGGTGTCAATGTTGCACGGCCTGCCATATTGGATTGTCCGATGCATACATACAAATCCAGTGAGGACGGAACAGTCTCCTTTCCATTCCCGGCAAAAGCAAACAGGGAGTGTACAAGCAGAAAAGACAATAAATAAATAGTTCGTATCATTTTACAGTGTTTATGATTAATAGTTTCTATAGATACGGATGGCGTTCAGTATAGTCTCTCCCTCTTTTTTATGGAAGTCGATATTCAATCCTTTTCCGTCTTTCACCGTTACTATAAATTTCTTGATTACAGCACGGGCATAGCCATAATCACGGGCGATATTGAGGTCGTCTAAAACAGTTGTTCCATTGATTGAGATTCCGAAACGGCGATTTCCGACAAGCGTCTGTTCCGAATCGGCTCCCAAATTATAAATCAAGGCTTCTTTCTCTTTGTCCGAATCCAATTCTGCCCAATACAAAGATACTGAATATTCCCCGTCCGGCACATCGGCTTTAAAAGATTCGATGCCGACACGTTGGGTTTGGAAGACTGGATTCATATCCGTTCCGAAAATGTCAATATCTGAACCGAGCATAGTGCCGAAGCCTGTTTTACGTCGATAAGGAGTTCCACCGACAAATCCCCAGCTTCCCGGTTTATATTCCTGTTCGGGAATCCATGCTACATTGGCGGCACGGTCTTCAAAATATCTCGGAGAGCCCAGCATTACATTCATTTCCGTGAATGGCAGGGTATTGTCTCTCAATTGCGAGCCTATTAACTGAAACCGAATTTCGAGCATGTCATGCAATTTCGTATCACCTGTTACCGCAAAGGCTTCTAATTGATTTTCCCCATTGACGAACGGCACGTTAAAAAGTGCATAACCACTTTCTATCTTCTTCTTTCCCAGGCTTTTATTATTGGCAAACAATTCGACTTCCTCTGCATTGGAGAACACAGGAATCGACTGAATACATTCTTTCTGTTCCGTATTCACAACACCGCCGCGGGTTTTCCATTCCCTGTTACCGATAACAAGCATCGGACGACGAATCAAGGCTGCTTTATAAAACAAATAGGTGTCCTTCACTTCCCGGTCTAATCCGAGAACACCTTTATTATTGACATGAGGAACTGCGTCAACACGGGATTCGGAATAGAAATCATTCAGATTCCACAAGCTGGAGCCTGCTATAAAAGGACGTTTCATCATTTCATTAAGGTAATGCTTATGATAGATTAGTCCGTATTCCTGCGAGAAGTCAAAACGCTCCGGTTGGTAGGAATGTGTACGCGGGTCTACGCCCGGGCCGTATTCCGTAACCATCAACACTTTTCCCTTATACATTTTATGAGCACGGTCGAGCAGGCGTTGAAATTCATTGATATCCGGTTCATACCAACCCTGATACAGGTTCCAACCCTGAATCATCGGGATTTCCGTCAGATGGGCATCTTCGTAGAATTGAGGAGCGTTGTGATAGGCCATCATGGTATATCTTGAAGGGTCTTCCTTACGTATGGTTGCTTCCAGGGAACGGGCTACTTTTTCAGTAAAATGATAGTAGTCTTCGAGTTGCTTGCCTTCGGTATAGGGACGGCGCAGGAAAATCTCATTCATATATCCCCAAATCATGATAGAAGGGCGGTTGAAGTCCTGACGTACCATTTCTTTTGCCATTTCAACGGAGTTGTTCAGAAATTCTTCCGTTTCTGTAACGGCATTGACAACGGGTATTTCAACTGAAGTAACAATACCCAGTTTGTCACACATCTCCATGATGACAGGGTCTTGCGGATAATGCGAAACACGCAGGAAGTTTCCGCCCATTTCTTTCAGCAAGAGTACGTCCTGTACATGCAGTTCGTCGCGTAGCGCATTTCCTTTTTGGAAGTAATCCTGGTGACGGGCAGTACCAATCAGTTTGCGCCATTTACCATTCAGGAAAAAACCTTTTTCCGAATCAAATTCAAACCAGCGAAGACCTAAGGGATTTACGACTTCATCGAGTAAGGTTCCTTTTCTTTTATCAAGGATACGTGTATATACTATATAACGATAAGGGTCGTCTATATCCCACAAGCGGGGGGAGTCTATTTTTATCTTTTTGGATACGTCTGTCTTGGTTTCGCCGGATGCCAGTTTGACTTCCGTACTGGTTTTCCTGACCTCTTTGCCGTCGGCATCGCAGATTATGTTTTCTACAATGACTTCCGTAGTTTGAGACAGTTCGTTCGTCAGCAGAGTGGTTATTTCTACCGATGCTGCGGATTTGTTTACTTCGGGGGTACGGAGATAGACTCCCGATGAAGCGTAGTCATTCGTCGCAATGTGTACGGGATTCATAAATTGCAGATAGACATCGCGATAGATACCGCCAAAAAAGGTAAAGTCAGCGGATAAGGGCGGGATATTGGGATTGTAGACGTTGTTCACGCAAATGGCAAACAGGTTCTCCTGTCCATAGCGAAGATTAGGAGTGATGTCAAAGCAGAAACGGGTATATCCGCCTTTATGTTCCCCAATGAATTGCCCGTTCAGATAAAGTTGTACTTCCTGATTGGCACCTTCAAAGTAAATAATAGCCTGACGTCCTTCCTGACTCTTGTCGACAAACAATTGTTTCCGATACCAGGCCGGCCCTCGATAGAATCCCGGAGTTTCATCGTCTGCATCTTTATCATTCCAGGTATGAGGTATATTGACTGTCTCCCAGGAAGAATCGTCGCAGTTATCCAACTGCGCTTCAAACGGAGAACCTTTTGTAAACTTCCATCCGTCGTTAATTGTGTATATCACACGCTGTTGCGCCTGTACCCATCCCACAATAAACAACATAATAAAGATATAGAGAAACTTCTTCATAATCTAAAAACACTTATAGTTAAAACTTTATTTTCATCTCTTCACCCATGTAGGCACATTCCTTATTCTCAAGAACAGTTCCTTCAGGCAGATATAATTTCACATGCATTTTTACCTGTTCCGGCATGCCGGGATAGTTGCCTTCACGCATACCGATAGTCAATGTCCGTTCCGCATCTTTCCATTGCATCGGAACTTGTGAGCAGATACCTTCCTCATAACGGTAGGAATCACCTTCATCCTCATACCATAGGAAGGAAGCATCTGTTCCGCCATAAATACGAAGTTCCAGTTCACGGTCGGGATATTCCATTGCATATTGTTTCACTTCTGCCAAAGGAAGAATGGAGCCGGCTTTCACATACAGAGGAAGTATGTCCGTGATATTGGCCTGTATGTGTTCTTTTCCACCGTCCAAGGGTTGCCCTGTCCAAAAGTCATACCAATACTTGCCTTCATGCTCCGGCAGGTAGACGGTGACATTCTTTTCTTCCGATTGCGGATGAAATACCGGACGTACTAAGAAAGACGTACCGAACATATAGGCATTGTCAATGTCAAAAGTCCGGGTATCTGTTGTAAAGTCCATTGCCAGTCCTCGCAATAGGGTATAATTGTTGGCCGTTACTTGATGAGACATTGAGTAAATGTAAGGCAGCAGGCGATAACGCAAGTTGATATATTTCACCTGATTGTCATAGTAAAGTGTTCCTTTCTCACCAAACTGCCATACTTCACGCGGTACATTCGTGCCGTGGGCACGGAAAATCGGAGTGAATGTACTGAATTGGAACCAGCGCGAATACAGTTCTTTGTAATCATTACTTTTCAGTCCGTCGGGGTATTTGGCGTCACGTTCGGTGACGAAGAAACCACCGGTGTCGGAAGTCCAGTACGGAATGCCGGACATGGATAAGTTGAGTCCGGCAACCAGTTGTTTGTGCATATTCTCCCAAGATGCCGAGACATCGCCCGACCATACGGCCGTGCCATAATGCTGTTGCGAGGCAAAGGCGGAACGGGTAAGGATAAATACACGTTTCTGATTGCTTTCAGTCCGCAGGCGTTGATAGAAGTCTTTCAGCATTTCCAAAGAATAGGTATTCAGATAACGATGGAAGCTACCCAAGCAGGTGTTCCCTGCCGATTTCGTTTTTTCTTCCTGTTTCAACTGGGTAAACCCATCACGGAAAGAAGGTTCCGTTGCGTCCATCCACCAGGCATCCACACCCATATCGTAGAGTCCCTTCTTCAGGTATTGCCAAAAGATAGTCCGTGCGGCAGGATTATAAGCATCAAAAACTTTATAACCCGCCCATGTAGGTTCATTAAACAATGCTCCGATGGAATCCAGCGAGTGGTACACTGCCGTTTCAGGACCGAAACCAGGCCATACGGAAAGCATGAAGTGGACATTATCCTGTTGATGCAGTTCGTCAATGACCTGCCGGGGGTTATCAAAATGAGCCGGATGGAAGGCTAGGCTGTTCCAATGGGGTTTGTCTCCCCAGTATTCCCAATCCTGCACGATATTATCCAAAGGGATTCCCCGTTTACGATATTCCTTTACGACTGCTTTCAGCTCATCGAACGATTTATAACGTTCCTTGGATTGCCAAAAGCCGTACACCCATTTTCCAAACATCGGCACGTCTCCCGTCAACTCCCGGTAACCGGAAACGACTTCATCCATATTCTTGCCATATACGAAGTAGTAATCGGAAGCATCACCTACCTCGGAAGTAAATGAATAGCCTTCATTCGTATCTTCAAATTTTGTGGAGGAGTAGTTATCCCATAAGATACCGTATCCGTTGGTCGAGACAAGGAACGGATTTACAATATCCATATTTGCCTGTAAGAGAAGCACAGACTTTCCACGGTAGTTCATAACACCGTTCTGATACTGTCCAAGTCCGTAAATAGCCTCATCGGCAGTAGGCATAAAGCGCTGGGTTACTTCGAGACATTGCTCGCCACCGGCTTCCGAACGTTTGAAGTTTCGTGCCTTTTTACGGTCTTTTTCTTTTAACAGCAATCTACCTGTCGATACTTCCTGAAAAGCAAAGGCAGCATCCGCCTTGTCAAAAGTCACGGAAAGTTCATGGGTGCGAAAGACGAATGCCTGTTTCGTTTCTTCCCATTTATAATCGTTGAATGCCGGCTTCTCCGCATTGACAACCAGTCTTTTTGTGACCAAGGTATCACCTTCGGGATAAGATAAAACCCGTACGCATCCCGCCGACATAAATTCAATCCTATATTGAATGCTGTCGCAGATAAAAGAACAACCTCTGCTATCTTCATGTACCGAAGAGGAACATCCGAACCATGAAAGCGCGGATAAAACCAATAACCAATATTTCAAACTCTTCATCAATAGATTTATTTGACTGTGTAGATATTATAGCCTAATGACAAATTACGGATGACGACGTTTCCTTTCAAATAGAAAGTAGGCATGTTAAATCCGTTGACGATATTGTCTTTATACAATTCCACTTTCGCGCTCTTCCACTCTCCTGTATTATCGGTACGTATCCGGGACACGATTTTGAACGGTTCTTTCGGTTCGCGCAACGTGGACGACCGAATAAAGAGGGATTCATTTCCTTTATCCAGGTATTCAAAATACAGGTATCCGACATAATTATTCATCTGTAGCTTGGAAACTAACTCTTGGGGCAGGGATATGGAAAGCGTTTCTTCGGCTGTATATCCACCGGATTTACGTTTTCCCTGAATCTTCATATCCGACTCACGCAAACGTTTCATCTCAACGGTCAGGGCTGATTTCGCTGTCTTGACATCGTTCTCTATTTGAGACAGCAGACCTATCGCTACCGGATAGCGCCCCTGGCTAATCAACAATGCTGCTTTGTCAAGCGAACGATGGCAGGCGGATACATCCATTTTCGTCTTTTCCAAGAAGCGGGCTTCTTTCCGCAAACGGAAAAGCATCAATGGCAAGGTCAAGCCACGTTCGTCCGCTTGTTCTCCCTTGAATTCTGCGGCATACTTCAAAGTGGTACGCAATTCCCGGTCACCGTTCTCGATGGTCGGTTCAATCTCATGTCCCTCAGTGTAATCGCTCCAGGAAGCGATAAACATCATATCCAGGCTGTCTTTCTCCGCCATACAGAATTTCCACATACTGCTATATGTTTCTCCGTTATTGCGGGGGATATAATAGAAGTGTCCGCGTCCCCAGCCTGCACATCCCCGGTTATCCATGCCGGGCATGGCAAATCCTGATTTGATGGTATAGGCAGGATTGTTACTGTGCCAAATCGAATCACGGAAAGGTTTCATAAATTCGATAACATCATCCTGAGTAGCGTAATTGTCCCATTCGGCATGTTCCTGGTCTCTTGACCGGACACGTGCGGGAAGCCATGCGGTCGGGATTTCTCCGATTTGTTTCCATGCATCCATTTCATCACTGCGGGTGACGGGGATGTATTTGTTATCCTCCAGTTTTCCCCAATCAGCCCACCGGCGCAAGGCAACGGGCTGTTTCATACCTTGAGGTAGTTTTACTTCTGATAATATTTTCCGGTATTCATCGACTTTCGCTCCCGGGCCGAAGTGGTAGAAAACGGGCATTCCTTTTACAACAGGTGCGGTGGGGCCGGTGAAAACACTATCAACAAGATATTGATAGCATTTCGCCATGTATTCTGTCTTGGCTTCACGGGTGTTGACTTGCGGATAGATTTTAGTAATCCAGTCATAATACAGCCAGCCGTCACACCAGTTTACGCCTATTTCAAAGTCATACTTCGCCGCCACTTTCTGCATTTCACGCAGCAAGATGTCATTCTCATGAGGTTTGAATCCCCATTCGATAAAGAAGCCGTCTATCTTGGCTGCTTTGGCCGACAATATCTGATATTCGATATAGTCGAAGTCCAGGTTTGACTGCATCCCGACTTGCGGATAAGCGACTGCCGCGATTTCATGCCGTCCTTCACTGTCTATCAGGTCGGCATTGTAACATAGCGATTTTCTTCCGGTACTTGATTTTTCCGTATTGGCATACATCTCCCAACGCCCCAGTTTACCATCATGCTGACGGGTATAGCGCACACCATGAAAGTCTGCATATACTTTCTTTCCGTTCTGTGCCCAAGCCTGTACGGCTGAAAACATCAATATTAAAAGAAGAAATTTCCTCATTGTATCAAACTTTATTATTCTATTTTACCTATCCAATCCTATTTGCCCTGCCCTAGTACCAGGTCGTGCTCTTCCGGGTAGCTGAAGGTATTGTCAATCATCCAACGTCCTTTATAAATCCTGGCTCCGCCCATCTTGAAAAGTTCTTCGCCTTTCTCATTAACGAGTCCTTCCGCCCACCATTCTTCGGTCGGTTTCAACATCAGGATTCCTTCCGGGCTGTTGCAGACGCTTTTTATATCGGCGGTGTCATAGGCTTTCTCGCAAGTAGGAGTATCCGTGGAAACATCAAACTTATAGACTGCCGAAGCTGCTGTCATCCATAGTTTATCATTTTCACCGTAGACCGGGAACAAGTCATGTCCGCCCGATTCTTTGTCAAATGTGTAGATACGTGACTGATTGGTCAGTTTAGGGCTGGCAGGATTGTCATTGTTATATTTGAAGCGGAATAATGCCGTAGTACCGGCCTGTATAGTAGCCGTAGCGTATATGCATTCTCTCTTTTTATCCCACACGACATTGTGGGCATTACCCAATTTCACCGTATTAGCTTTCATTCCGAGTACTTTTATCGTATCTACCACAAAGGTATTAATTTCACCGGACTTTGACTCTGCTGTAACAATATTTCCATCCGGTAATATTTCTGCGGAGTGAGGGTTCTGTCCGCAATTGGCGTAGAACATTAATTTATGGTCTGATATGCGAATTAATGCGACCGCTCCGCCGGAAGCGGTCATCAATATATAGCGTTTATTGAAAACCGGCTTCACTTCACTCGGATTGATGAACCAGTCCTGATGTGCCGAAGGAACACAAGCCGTATAAGGGTCCCAACTCCAAACATTACGTCCTGTCTCCGCATCTCTTATCACAATGGCACGTTTCGTCTGCTCTGCCAAAACATATGCTTTCGCAGGAAGTTGAAACGGTTCATTCTGTGCAACAGGAGTTGCGTCGTCATCGGAACAAGCCCCGAAAGCTATATTAAAGCCCAAAAGAATGGCTAATAAACTTATTTTCTTCATATTCATAACTATTTTACTTTCTATTTTTTCTTTATTAAAGCCTCTACTAATTTCTTACTGTGACCGGGTATCATAGTAATCAATCAAAGGATAAACAGACAGATTCAATTGCCGCATATATGAAAGATAATCTTCATAAGGTTCGTACTCTAATGAGACAATCCCTTTATTCGAAGCACTACCGTTTGAAGCATAACCGTCATTATATTCAAAATGTATCCATCCAATGCAATTCTTCGTTTCAAGCAGACGCAAACAGAAGTTCTGATGAAACTCTCCCCGGTTTTTCTGTGTACGTACGAGCCAGCCACCTCCCTCGGTATTCGAATAGTTAGTTCCTTTGTAGGAGGCATCTTCAGCCTTTGTATAGAACTCGGAAACCAAGAAGGGCTTCACTCCGCACCATGATTTCAGATTGCCCAGGAAATCTGTTTCCGGTTGCCAGCGTCCATAGTAATTGATGGAAACAATATCGCAATAGCGGGCACAAGCCTCCACTACTTTCTGATTGTATTTACTCCAGTCATGCAGACGCGTACCCAAAATCAAGTGTTCCGTATCGTAACGTCTGACGATCTTCGTTGTCAACTGATAATAATAATCAGCAACAACTTCCCTAAAATCTTCCTGTTCTTTCTTGGTTATCGCTGCGGAAGGGACTATACCTCTGTCCTGCATAAACTTTTCGGCATAGGTTCGGGCCGCTTTGTAACGGTCGGGCAAAGCCAGGAAATGTTTCAGGTCAATCCCCCGTAGAGGGTCGGCATTCTGATAACTCGCAAATGGCAGTTCATTATCGAGATAATATCCGACAAAGTGTTTGTCACCTGCAAACAAGGCAGATTTCTCTCGTACCAGGTCGTCGATATAGGTTTCAAATGTTGGTTCGAAAAGGAGAACCAGGCGATTGTACTTATCGTCATCAAAAGCATAACCTAAATTCTTACTCATATCCCACATAAAGGTGCGAAGCAAATACAGGGTTTCCGCATATGCAATCTTCTGTGTCTTCGGTGTTAACAGGTTAGCACGCATAGTGGCGGGAAATGCTTCAATACGATTTGAGCCATACGAGATATAGTTGATATGGTTATCCGCTATCAGTTTTCCTGTTTCCTCGCTCCACCGAGCTTCACTACCAAACTTAGTACTGAAAGCTTTCTGATGGGCAGCAGATTCTCCCGGACGAACGTGCTGGATTCCATGAAGAATCACAGCACCATTATCAGGGTCGAGCAGATAAGGGCGTCCACCGCAATAGGCTACCCGGAAGAAACCATCTTTTCCCGTCACAGAAGAGGGTTGCAAGCCGATTCGTCCGCCCCATGCAGTCCGGCTATATTCTAATGAAGGAGTATAGCGGTTCATATTATCAATGATGCGGGTTTCACGGGAATCGGCAGTTGTCCATGATTGGAAAGTTCCGTTCTGCCACTTTCTATATTCTACATTCAGATAAGTATATTCATCTGTTGCAGGTGTAGCGGGAGTTTCCGGTTCCGAAGGTTCTCCTGCATCGGAAGAAGAACAACCTGTCACGAACGACATCAGTCCGATTAAACAGAAAAAGAGGAAACAATGATATATATGTCTATCCATATTACTTTTAATTAATGCATCTACTTACTCAAGAAGCAGATAAAGCTTTGCCAGTATCTGTTTCATAGAGAGACAGGAAGTGTTTTATAGTTAGTAACCATATACGAGATGCTCATCTCGTGCATTACCAGATGAGCATGTCGAGCAGTACGAGATGCTCATCCCGAACAGTACCAGATGCTCATCTCGTACACAGTATCTAACTATCAAAGAACTCTTATCCCTATACAATCCACCTATTATCTTCCTATAATGTACTTGTTGGCTCTATATAGGAGAACCGTTACTTCTTCTTAGGGAACTTGATTTCCAAGGTCATCACACGTACAGTCGCATTACTGGACACCAATTCCTTGGGTTCTGTCATGCTAATAATCTTCATAACGCCTACCCTTTCTCCTGCCGTTGAGGTATCCGCTGTCTTGAATGCGATAATATCCCCAACTGCAACAGGATTCAATTGATTGGCAGTGATGATGCTTGATGAGATTGTACTTATGGAAGAAGCCGTTGCATTATCAAAATCAAAGCTTGACAATATGGCAAAACGGGTATCATTTTTCACACTTATAGCACTCAGTTTACCTGTTGAACCTGAAAATTCCCCATCCTTATCTTTGAAGCTCATAGAATACAAACGAGGTACAGCCGAACCACCAAAACAATAGAACTTAAAGTCTACATTCTTCGCATTACTCTCGTTAGCAATCGCATAATCAATAGAATATGTTTTTAAGTCGTTAAATGACAATAAACCGTATGTATCGGGATACTTGGCATTCGGAGTATTGGCAATAGGGTGACTGCCTATGGTAACTGTAGCAACGTCCATATTGACATACGCTGTCACATATCCTACCGTATTCTTATCCTCTCTTCCATCCGATACTACAATCTTAAGTTGTGAGGTAGCCTCAGTAAAGTTTATTTCAGGTGAATAATCCAAACTTGTTTCACCATTCTTTGTTTCTCTCAGAGCTTCGACTTCCTGTCCATTCTCAATACGATAGATTATAATTTCATGAACACCACGAACTGACTCGATTTTCATCGGTACACCTTTCTTTGCGTCGGTATCCGCAAATATGGTCTTTTCAGGTAAAGTCAGTACAGGGCCGGGGATAGTTCTGTAAGTCACAGGCAGTGTCGAAATTGTAATATATCCATATGTATCTTCCGCTTTGACCTTAAAACCTCTATCACCTTCTTTATAATTTATCATTTCGTCGTATGCATACGCTTTCTCGCCACTCAAGTTTGCAGTACCTTGCGATTCCTGTCCGCTGGCTGAAACCAGGTACATTTCAACCGTTTTCAGACCGGCTTCTGAAGTTACTTTAAACGTCGTGCGGGGAATAGTCGGATTTTCATCCATTTCATCATAGATTATCTCTTCCGGGTCGAAAGTAATGACAGGACGTTCTACAACATCGGTCACAGATATAGGCAGTGTACCCGTAATTACATGATTCAATTTATCGGTGGCTTCAATAATAAAAGCCTGATAATTCGCATCATATTCTAAGTTTTCAGATAAACTGTAGGAGTTCGGGTTAAAGAAATCCGTTATAGTCTTATAATCAACAGTTCCTTCCACTGTCTGAATTTTCATTGTCACACTCTGCAGTCCGGCTTGTGACTTGATTACAGCTACTACAGGCAGATTGTCGACTTTATTCAGATCGACAGCCAATTGTTCCATCGGGAATTTGATAACAGGAGCAGCGGCATTAGGGTCAATATTTTCATTATCGTCACCGCAAGCCACAAAGTTCAAGCAAAGCCCGATTAATAAGATGGTATATAATTTACGAATCATAATAAACTCATTTTTATTTAATACTGATTATTTCTGATAATAACAATATTTCTCGAATATGTGGATTACTCCATTTGTCGGCAAGATATTGCTAGTCTTAGCATTGCGTTGAGGCGATTTACCATTGCTGCCTGTTTCATTCACCAAAATCTTTCCTACGGCAGCTTGCCATGGATTCTTCCAAACGGACATGGTCATCAAGCCTTTTTCACCGGGAAGCATTGTCAATACAAACATGGCTTCTACTTGTAATTGTCCATACGAGCTATATTCACCATCCACAATATGATACAAAAGCATATCTTTCACTGTTGCTTTATCGCAGTCAGTAATGGAAGCCACACCCGGAAAAACATTCTCACGATAGGACTGCATAGCCGTATTATTCAGAGCCAGATAAGTATATTTGTTTTCAGTCTGAGTATAGTAATCCTTCAGACCGGTATATTCTATTGCCGCCGTAAATTCAGAGAAAACATTCTGATGATCCTGAAAATACTCCCAGGCAGTCACATTCACATGAGGATCGTCAACCGATGCTTCATAATCATAATTCTTCTGCAAGTCCAAATCGCACCCGGCCAGTGCTATCATACCCAGACAAAAGAAAAGCGTTTTATATATTGTCTTTTTCATCGTTTCAAGCTTTTTAGTTATTACCATAATATGTATTCTGAGTTATTTTCGGATTCTCCAATATGTGTGAGTAGTGAATCGGGAATAGTTCATTGCCATCCTGACTCATACCGTTGACAGACTCCATCACTTCTTTCCATTTTCCTGTACGTACCAGGTCGAACCAGCGACGGCCTTCACCAACCAACTCAACCTGACGTTCACGTAGAATGTAATTAATGACCTCATCTTCCGATGCAAAACTAAGTGCTGTAGGAGTAGCCAAGCCTGCGCGGTCGCGCACTTTTTTCACCAAATCCAGGGCTTCTTCCCATTTACCTAAACGGGCACGGGCTTCTGCCTGCAGTAACAACATATCCGTATAGCGATAAACCGGGTAAGCAACTTCACAAGTCTTGTTCAATGAATTACTGATATCGCCAGCCATGTATTTACGCAATTCGTTTCCATTCTGATAATCCTTCACTGTGTATGCTTTACGCAAATCACCCTGCATATCCGGTTCATTGAAAATATTCATCAATTGATCTGATAAAACGGCTGCACGGTTGCCCGAACCGGAGAACCACTGATACATATAACTATATCCGTTTACACCCACTTCATCCATATTAAAGTGAATGAGGAAAATAAACTCTTTTGTAGAGTATTCATCATTTTCGGGGGTATCGTCCGATGGTTTATTATTCAGTTCTTCCGTAAACATGGTATGCCAGGTTTGAATGGATGGCTCAAAATCGACAAAACGACCTTTAGAGGATTTTATATCAGCCATTTTATCAATGGTTTGATCTGCCAGATTATATTGTTTAACCCACATGTAAGCATCTGCCATTATAGCCCATACGCCACAGATAGAAATACGTTTACGCTCAAAGTTCTTATTACGGTTAATCAAGCTTTCCGCTTTCTTCAGGTCGGGAAGAATGACATTGTCTAAAATGTAATTCTTATCAGTACGTTCTTTGTAGATAGCATCAGAGTATTTCTCTGTCGGTTCGGTAAACAAAGGTACATCACCCCAAACACGGATAGCATAGAAATAGGCCAAAGCACGCAAAGCATATGCTTGTCCGAGATAATCGTTACGGTCGGCAACATCCGGCATGCTGATATTAGGAATATACCTGATAGCCAGGTTTGTCTGATTAATCATTTGATAGAGGGTAGTCCATTTCGCACATTTCTCGTCTGTAGACATCAGGTTGTTGATAACACGTGCCTGGTCTGCCATTACCGGAGCACCGGGGGCTACGTTGTCCGAACGGAATTCTCCCCAATAGAAATAGTTTTCACGCAAAGTAGAACGCAGCAATCCGTAGATTTCATTCACTCCTGCCTTGGCGTCACGGGCAGTTTGCCACATATCGCCTGCCGGGATTTCACTTACCGGTTCTTCGTTCAGAAAATCCGAGCAGCTATTCAATGATAGAGCCAGGCATACAGCTCCAACAAAATATTTTATCTTATTCATACTATATTCTCAATTAAAAGTTAGCAGAAAAACCAATACCATATTCTCTCTTTCTCGGGTAGCGGTAAGAGTCTTTACCTACCTGAAGAGGATTGCTTGTAGAGAATTCAGGGTCGAATCCAGAATAGTTAGTCCATGTCAAAGCGTTGTTAACAAAAGCGTAGACATTCACATTCTTCAGCATCAGCTTCTTTATCCAGTTTCCAGGAAGGTCATAAGCTATGCGTACGTTCTGCAAACGGATGAAGGAAGCATCTTCCAGGTAGAACGAGTTACCCATACGGGCATTGTTGAAATCGTCATTGTACGGACGGGGATAGATGGCCTGGTCGCCCGGATGCAGCCACATGTTGTGGATTACTTCCGGTGAAGGAGTCGTTCCGGTATATTTGAACATATTACGGTTATGTTCCGCCGAATTATAAATCTTTCCACCCAGTGAATAATAGAATCCTAAGTACAGGCTCAAGTTCTTCCAGGTCAGTGTTGTATTCAGACCACCGGTCACGTCAGGCATAGCATTGCCAATCACCATACGGTCATTATCATCAATCACACCGTCACGAGTAGTTTCCGGCTCTTCCCAGTTGTAGTCTCCACCACGGAACGGTTTGCCGTTCGGCAATGTTTTCTGACGAATATTACCAGCATATTCTTTTCCATCCAACAAATATTTATATTGGAATACGCCATTCTCGAAGACCGGAGTCAGTTGCTCCCACTTTTCTGTGAAGGCATTCGATTCATCGTAAGCAAACACACCGGCACTCTTGAATCCGTAGAAATCACCGACGCGGCCACCTTCCTGCATCCACCAGATATCACCTTCCATATAGGCTTTGCCTTCAGACAGTTTCTCGATACGGTTGACGTTCCTGGAGATGTTGAATGAGGCATTCCATTTCCAGTCTTTCGTACGGATAATATCACCGGTGACGGCAATTTCGAAACCACGGTTACTCATCTCACCCACATTGGTTTTCATGTAAGAGAATCCCGATTCTTTCGGCAACTGGTAGTTGGCAAGCAAACCGTCGGTGTATTTATCGTAATAATCGGCAGTAATCGTCAGGCGGCTATTCCAAAAGTTCAAGTCCAAACCAAGGTTGAATTGTTTAGTCTCTTCCCATTTCAGGTTGTCTTTACCGATGCGGGTAGGAATCACGCCACCAATTCCATCATAAATAGAGCTGGGAGAATAAGAATAGATATAGTCATAGTTTCCGATAGCTTCATTACCTGTGATACCGTAACTTACACGAATCTTACCATCTTCAAGGAACTTTTTAGAGAATTTCATAAAGTTCTCATCAGAAAAACGCCATCCTACGGATACTGAAGGGAAGTTACCCCATTTGTTTTCTTTGGCGAAACGGGACGAACCGTCACGACGCATATTGGCTGTGAACAGGTATTTCCCCAGATAATCGTAAGTCACGCGGGCAAAGACGGAAGCCATAGAGTGATTGCTCAATGTTGAGCCCGTAGCCGATAAGTCCAAGTTTGCGGCAAATGCATTCATGGTATAGATAAAGTCCGTAGAAGAATTTATTCCCACAAAAGTTTCGTTTTCATAACGCCATTGCTGGGCACTGACACCGACCATCGCACTAAAGTTGTGACCTTTTATTTTGCGGGCATAAGTGATGAAGTCCTCGTTCATCCAGTTCCAGTTCAGGTAATTATAAGAATATCCCTTATTCTGTTTCTGCCATTCGTCGGTGATTAGACTCGGTTCCAATTTCTTACGTTTATCGAGATAGAAGTTGGCATTGATATTTGCCCGGAACTTCAGATACTTGTTAAACTTGATTTCAAAGAACTGGAAGAAGTTGGCTTTATAAGAATCGGTAAAGTCTGTCGTATAATTAATCTGCGCAATCGGGTTCTTCTGTCCGTTGAAAACTCCGACCAAAGAACCGTCCGGGTAGTATGTATTGAAATAAGGACGGCGGGTTAGCACGGCACTCAACAATGTTCCTTCGTTCAATCCTTTTTTCTTGGAATATGTCAGAGAGATACGGCTACCCATATTCATCCAGTCTGTCGGTGAATAATCCGAGTTGATACGGGTGTTCAATCTTTGGAAACCGGTATTCGAGATAATACCTTTTTCGTTATAATAACCGGTATTGATGAAGTATTTCAGTTTCTTCGTACCACCACCAACGCTGACATCGACCTGGTCTTTTTGTGCAGTGGTCGTAATCATATCCAAATAATCGTTATCTACATTGAAGAACGAGTTCAAAGGGTCGTCCAGGATGTCGATACTTTCATTCGGATTACCGCCACCATACGTTTCAAAATACTCTTTACGGTATTGGTCGTACAAAAGACGTTCTCTGCGATTCGCCTGCGGCACTTTATGAGATAATGTACCCCATGAGTGATTATACTTTATGTCAATACGTGCTTTACCTTCCTGTCCGCTCTTGGTGGTGATAATAATCACACCGTTTGCAGAACGGGAACCGTAGATTGCCGCTGAGGCGGCATCTTTCAAAATCTCCATGGAAGTAATATCATTGGTGTTGATACCGTCGATACTTTCCAAAGGCACACCGTCCACGATATAAAGGGGAGTGACTCCTTCGGCAGAGAAAGTAGAGGTACCACGGATTTTGATAGAAGAAGACTCACCGGGTTGTCCTGAGCCGGAGACTACCTGCACACCGGCAGTAGTACCCTGCAATGCTTCAAACACATTAGTTGCCATCTTCTGCTCGATAGCCTCGCTTGAGATAGAGGTAATAGCTCCCGTCACATCACGCTTTTTCATCGTACCGTAACCGACTACCACTACTTCGTCCAGCAACTTGGAATTCTCTTCGAGTGTTATATTCGTCGTTTTATCTTTCACCACTACATCCTTAGCAGTGTATCCCATGAACGATACAGTCAGAGTAACTCCTTTCTTTGAAACATTCAAAGAGAAATTTCCATCCAAATCTGTTATAGCTCCATTAGATGTTCCTTTCTCCATCACATTGGCACCGGGTAAAGGAAATCCTGTCTTATCCACAACCACTCCTTTCACTGCAAATCCACCTTGTGCATAAGTCGGACCGGCAAGGAAAAAGAGACTCAAGGAAATCAAAAGAAACGACTGCAACAACCGCACTTTTGCCCCATTCAGCAAATTTTTCATAACTAGAATAAAATTAAATTGGTTAATTATCAAGGTTTAACTCACTACTTATTTAATCATAAGAAATGTATGGATTCTTTCAATAAGATATTATTTTATACTTATCATAGACGTACATGTTCTTCATAATACTATACAATTATTATTATATTAGATAAAGTTTATACAATACCCGGTTTGCTAAAATCCGTGTGTGCGTACACACCAAATAAAAGAAAACACAAGTACAAGTTGGTATTGTCCAACACCGCAAAAGTATGGCATTCGGGCATAATCCACCCTATCGGATTGTTCGTTTTATCAGGTCTAAAAATTCAGATGACTATTTTTTATTCACTTTGCAGAGTCCTGTGAAAGGGGATTCTGCGATTTCCTATACTGTGTGGGGGCAATACTGAAAAGTTCCTTAAAGCATTTATTGAAGTATTGCGGATTTCCAAATCCCAGCCGGTAAGCAATATCCGAGATATTCATCTCCGGAGCATTCAGCAGAAAATACGCAGCTTTCTTCAGACGCAGGTTCATGATAAAATTATTTGGCGTACTGCCAGTGATGCCTTTTATCTTTTGAAATAAAACGGTACGCCCCACTCCCATCTCTCGTGAGAAAGTTTCCACGCTGAATTCGGGATTCTCCATATTATCTTCCACTACCTGGGTAGCTTGTTCGATAAACTTTTGGTCGAGTTCATTCGTAGCAATCTTTTCCGCCTTATTATCCAACTGGCGGGCATATTTGTTCTGTAGAATCCTGCGGGTATTAATCAGGTTATTGCACTGCATAACCAGTCTGCGCATATTGAATGGTTTCACCACATAGATGTCCGCCCCGATTCGCAGCCCTTCAAGCTCACGTTCGGGAGCGCTAAGCGCAGTCAGCAGTACGACCGGGATATGGCAGGTTTCTATATTATTCTTGATTTTGGCACACAACTCCGTTCCAGGCATTCCGGGCATCATAATATCCGAGATTACTAAATCGGGTTGCATTACTTTTACTTTCTCATAGCCTTCTTCTCCATTACTTGCTGTTTCAACGGTGTATAACGGAGAGAATATATCTACCAGAATGTTTCTGATTTCTTCATTATCATCAATGACCAACAGCTTGCAGTCAGTAGTTCCATTCTCATTCTTTGCCGACTGAACCTCTTTAATCAACGCTTCTTTATCTTCCGAGTAATAAATGTATTCTTTATCCTGTTCCGGTTCAATCCGGGAAACGGAAGAATCAAAATGAGCATCCCCTTTCTTTAAGGTGACTTTAAAGCTAGAGCCTTTTCCCAGCTGGCTTTCTACTGTAATATCTCCCTGATGGGCTTTTACGATACCTTGACTAAGAGCAAGCCCGATGCCTGTTCCGCCATACTGCCCGATATTCTCGACCTGATAGAATCGCTCGAATATCTTCACATAGTCTTCTTCAGATATGCCTGCGCCATTATCAGAGACTGAAAACATACATTCATCCGTTCCGTCAGCCAGTTCAAGGGCGATGCTTCCACCGTCTGAAGTATATTTAAAAGCATTCGACAGCAGATTATTAACAACTTTCTGTATTTGTAAGCGATCGCCCCACACCAGGCATTGCTCGCAGTCGGCATGCAAAGTAAATGAAATATTCCTGTTGGCAGCCAATTCCTTGAACAGCACATAATGTTCCTTGAGCAGGGAATACAAGTCGAACTGGGAAACTTTCAGTTTCAGAAGTCCCTGTTCCTGTTTTCTGAAATCGAGTAGTTCCGTAATCAAAGATTTCAGGTTACCTGCATTCTTATGTATATTCAGCAATTTCGAATAAGCATAGGTAGACAACTTCCCGGAGTTCAATAGTAAATCGACTTGTCCCAGGATAAGCGTGATAGGGGTTCGGATTTCATGTGAGATATTAGTAAAGAAACGCAGTTTGGACTGGTTCATCTCTTCAATGTATTGTTTCTCACGAAGTTCGAAATCGAGTGAGGTTTTCAGGAACAGACGTATTCTGTATTCTCTGATAACAAAGAAAAGAATAGTCAGAATCACACATACATAAATAGTATATGCCCACCAGGTAGCATAGAAAGGCGGAGTTATCGTAATCTTCAGCGACCTGATAACTTCCGGAAAGTTCTTCAGCCTGATTTCGAAAACATAATTATCTGGAGAGATATTCGTATAAGTTATGTCATTTCCCGAACGGTTCTCACTCCATTCGTCATTATAGCCAATCAGTCGGTATTCCACTTCCCCGCCACCTATATGCAGAAAGTTGTCCGTGGAGAAGCCGATGGAAAAGACATTCTGTGAATAGTTCAATTTAATCCGGTCAGTATATGCAAAGGATTTATTCAGGATACCGGTTGGATCGCCGGTCGTTATTTCTTTGTTGTTGACATATAGATGCGCCAATTCCAAATCGTATATTTTCGGGGGATAATACAAACTGCTCTCACGGATTGAAACCATTCCCGTAGCTCCTCCCATATAAATATTATGATTGCGAGATACATGCAGGGATTTCCGGTTTACAAGAGTCAGCGGGAATCCTGTATTGGAATTAAAGTTAATAATCTTCCCTTCTTTCTTTTCCAACATCGACAATCCATGACCGGTACCAATCAGCAAATTGCCGGAAGGAGTTTCGCCCAGCACCCTGATATTTTCTCCCGACAACACATTCTCAGGTGTATGTAAGTGAAACAGACCGTCTTTCTTATCCAACAAGAAAAGTCCGTTTCCATGTGTTCCTACCCAAATATCCCCTGCCCTGTCTTCATAGATAACATTGACAAGTTCTTTTTGGGACCTGACTTTCTTTTTCAGGTTTATCTTATATGTTTCAAACCGTTTTTCATCAATTATATAGGCAACACAACCCTCGTCGGAAGCAAACCACAGTCTGTTTTTCGAATCAAGCAGCAAGGTATTATAATTATGTGTAAACAGTTCTTTCTGATGGATTAGTATTTCAGGTTTCAAAGTCTGTTTATCCAGGCTGACAACCGCCGAGGTAGTGCCAATATATAATTTCCGAGGAGTATCAGCCAATGCAAAAAGAGCTTCGCCCACCTTATCTTCTCCGGGTAACTCAAGAGCATATATGTCATTCCGATAAGTATCGAGATGAAAACAATTTATCTTATTGGTAAAGTCGGCGGCAATCCACAAACAATTATTAGCCTCATCAAAGACAATGTCTTTTAAATAGTCCGTGCTGAAATGATAGCCCGTATGTGCATTAAAATGCTTGAATGTCTCTTGTTCCGGTTGATATAAATCCAGTCCACCACCTTCCGTACATATCCATATATTTCCGGCTTTATCTTCTGCCATAGCACCTACAACCGGAAAAGACAATCCTTTACCCGAAGCATGAAAATGGACAAAATGCTGGTATTCCGGGGAGAAGAAGTTTACTCCACCCCAATAAGTACCCACCCAAACAGTTCCCTGCTTATCCGTATAAAGAGAGGTTACGGAACGGTTGGACATGGCACCTACCCGGTTCGGGTCTGCCTGATAATGGAAAATTTTACCGGTAGCTACTTCTATCTTACTTAGTCCGCTTCTATATCCTATCCATATATTGCCTTCCAAGTCCTGACACAAAGCTCTTGCCATATCGTCCCGGACCGCATAAATACTCTTGTCATTATATTCATAGTGGTGTATCATCTCTCCCTGTGGGGAAAAACAGAAAACCCCATGTTCTTGGGAACCTATCCAAATATTCCGGTCATTACCTTTAATCAATTTCATGACTTTTATTCCGGGAATGTCCAAAGATGTTCCTCCACAAGTATCCACACGCATTACCCCACCGTCTTTCAACGCAATCCACAAAGTTCCTTCCACGCCCTCTACCATAGTCGGCCCGGTATCAGGCAGTTTCAGGTCTTTATACATCTGTTTCAGATGACGGGTGTCCTTGTCGTATAAAAATAATTTTCCCTTTTCGGCAATCCACACCCCCTGTTTTCCCTTCGTTATAGTAGAAGGAGAAGAAACCGGAAGCAAATAATATTTTTCTGTTTCAAGGTCAAATTGGAAAAGTCCGGTAGAAGTCAACAGGAAAAGGCTTCCCTGACCGTCTTCTATCATTTGGGTGACATACAGATTGCCGTAGCTGATAGAGTCATTATGGAAATGATTGAAAACTTTGATGTGATTGCCGTCATAGCAATTCAGACCGTCCAAAGTAGCAATCCATATGCGTGATTTCTCGTCCTGACAAATATCGCTGACCGTTATTTGGGATAATCCATCTTCAACCCCCAATGCCTTGAACTTGTATTCCTGTGACTTGAGAGGGAATACAAACCAAAAGAGAAACAGAAGAATAAATAGACGAAATATAAGTAGCCTATGTTTGCGCATATGAAGACATAAGGTTTGTAACATACATTAATCTTGCTACAAAAGTAACAGTTTTTATGATATTCCCAAAATAGAAGCAATAAGTATCGGACAGTCCACTGTTTTATTCTTCCCGTCCGAATGAGCGATATTCCAGCGGAGTAAGCCCTGTACGCTTCTTAAAGAAGGAGAAGAAGTATTCGGTAGACTGAAAACCGAGAAAAAAAGAAATCTCTTTCACCGATTGGGAAGTGCCCACCAGCATTTGCTTGGCTTTGCGAAGTTTCAACTCCTGGAAATATTTGGCAGGGGCATAGCCCGTATATTCCTTGAAGACACGACGGAACCATGAATAACTGATATTGAGCCGCATCGCCAGTTCTTCCGGGTCTACATTGCTGGATACATTTTCGTTCATTATAATCTTTGCCTGCTCTATCTTCTGGTCGACATCACTCATCTCGAAAATCTTATTCTTGGAAACGGAGAGAATCATACCTATCATATGGAGTACAATGCCGGAAAGATATTGTTGCGCGGAAATCTTATCCGCTTCGGCCACTGCAAGAGCACGGGAAAACAAGGATACCAGTTCTTCATTGATACCGACTTCCAATATCTGTTGTTCTTGTGACAAAAAAGAATTATCCACAATAGCATCTATCGCAGGCCCTTCAAATCCGATGTAATATTCCGTCCAACCGGTCTGCCGCAAAGGACGATACGTATGCCACTGTCCGGGAAACAATACCATCAGCCGACCTTTACAAACTTGTTTTTCGGAAGTAGAATCTGATGAAAATAAACCTCGCCCTTTCGTAATATAGACCAACTGGTATTCACGAAGCACCCTGCCTTTTTCTGCATTAAAAAAGTAACCGGAAGGATGTTCTTTCAACGGGTAAGGTGAATCGGGCGGGATAGACTGATAGCCAACTGTATTGACCCATAAACCAAACTTACGGTCCATGTCATTTACAATCAGATACTTAAATTCCAGTCCTAAGCTATTATCCTCGGTCATATCAGCGTGTTTTCATGCAATTGAATTGGACAAAAATAGGAATTATTTTCAGAAAACACACGCTAAGAAACAAAAAACATCCGGAGTATACCGTGAAGCATCTCCGGATGTCTATCTAAAACAAACCTATACAATCAGATTTAGAAAGCCTTATGATATAAAGTTTCAATGTCTTCTACCGAAGTAGGACGGGGATTGCCACCCGTACAAACATCATTGAAAGCTGCCACAGCCAATGCAGGAATATCTTCTTCCTTCACATTGATTTCATGCAGTTTCTGAGGAATACCGATGCTGAGAGATAGAGCTTTTACAGCTTCGATAGCCGCCTTTACGCCTTCCGTTTCGCTCATTCCGGTAGTATCTACGCCCATCGCTTTCGCAATATAAATATATTTCGGAGCAGCAGGAGATTCGGCGTTATATTCCATCACGTAAGGTAGCAATAAAGCATTTGCCACACCATGCGGAGTATCATAGAAAGCCCCCAACGGGTGAGCCATCGAGTGAACGATTCCCAAACCTACATTCGAGAATCCCATGCCGGCAATATATTGCGCTTGCGACATTGCTTCACGGGCAACTACATCTTTGCCATTATCCACAGCCGCCTTCAGGTTCTGTGCAATCATTTCGATAGCCTTCAACTCGAACATATCGCTCATAGCCCAGGCACCCGGAGTAATATAACTTTCGATGGCATGCGTCAAAGCATCCATACCCGTAGCAGCAGTCAGACCTTTCGGCATGGAATACATCAGTTCAGGGTCTACGATAGCCACCGCAGGAATATCGTTCGGGTCTACACAAACCATCTTTTTACGTGCATCTTCATCGATAATCACATAATTGATGGTTACTTCAGCAGCCGTTCCGGCAGTAGTAGGTAATGCGAAAGTAGGCACTGCCTTGTGTTTCGTATCAGCCACACCTTCCAGAGATTTCACATCTGCAAAATCCGGGTTGTTCACAACAATACCGATTCCTTTGGCGGTATCAATAGAAGAACCACCACCCAAAGCTACGATAAAATCGGCTCCGGAAGCATTGTAAGCAGCCACACCATTTTGCACATTGGCAATAGTAGGATTGGCTTTTACATCACTATAAAGTTCGTAAGGTATCTGATTCTCATCAAATACTTTGATGATTTCGGCAGCTACCCCAAACTTAATCAGGTCTTTATCCGTTACAAAAAAGGCTTTCTTAAAGCCACGTCTTGCTGCTTCCACAGCAATCACACTCCGGCATCCGGCACCGAAGTAAGAAGTTTCGTTTAAAATAATGCGATTCATGGTTGTGCTATTTGTTTAAAGGGTTAACCGCAACACCTTCCAGGGTAGAAAATGCTGCGGTTGCTAAAGTTTATAAATTCAATGACTAGTAACAATATTATTTAGGCAGATTGAAAGCAACTGTCATTTCTTTCATCTGTTCCTGACTCATGCCATCCGGCTCAAAACCCATATTTTTCGCTGCGATATAGATTAGAGCTGATTTATTAAGTACATCGATCTGGTCGAACGCCTGCATCGCATCGCAATCAACTGCAAAGACACCATGTTTCTCCCACATCACAACATCATAATCCTGCAATTCCTTGATGGTAGCTTCCGCCAATTCTACAGAACTAGGCAATTTATAAGGAATGATACCCAAACCACGCGGGCAGAATGCCTTTGTTTCGGGAATCATACTCCATAACAGATTGGTAGCCACATCTTTTTCCAGGAACTTCGGGCAATGCGTCATGGCAATCAGTTCAATCGGATGTGTATGTACAGACGCTTTATAAGGAGAGTTTTTGCTCAACAGGTCGTTATGCACGCTGAGGTGAGAAGGCAATTCCGATGTCGGAGCCACAGCCTCGTCCGCAATAATTACATAGCTGGCACAGTCATCCAGAATACGGATCACCGAACCATTTTCCATCGGCCAACGAGCCAAATCGCGCATGCGTCTATTAGTTCCCTTGCAGTAGAAATAACATCCTTTCAGATAAGGAAGAGTCACACCGATAGACTTTACTTCACTGATCGGTTTCATCTGACGTATTTCATCGTCTACAAACTCTGTGATATTAATAGTGATATTACCACCGTTACGTTCAGCCCATCCTTTCTGCCACAAGTATCCGGCAACTTCTGCTACCTTATTTACTTCCTTGGCAAGTGCCGGACGATTCTCTAAGATTGATTTCATTCTATATATAATTTTAATTAGGCATGGATTACACTGATTTCGTCGCAAGTTATAAAAAAACTGCGTAATCCATGTAATCCACACCTAAATTTTTTAAAACAAATTTGGGAACACTAATGAGAAGATAAGTGCGGTCAGACCAGCTATCAGCACAGTTATGGTCTTGTTTGACACGCCTTTCCATTCTTTCAGAATAATTCCCCAAACATTACTAAATGTGACATTCAGCGCCATCAGGATACACCACGAGAAAGCCAGCAATACAGGACTTTCCGTAAGGAAACTCTTACCCATTTCCAGTCCGAAGAACTGCATATACCATAGTACACCAGCCAACGCACAGAACACCAGGTTGTTGCCCCATACCTTTCCTTTCGTATAGTCACTCATAGATTTATTCGCCACATTCTGTTGCAGGCAATAAACTGCATTCGTCAGGAATCCGCCGAATGTAACCAGGAAGATTACAGGAAGTCCGGCATAAAGTCCTTCCACTCCGCCAGCCAATGCCGCTTCCTTGATAGGCGTTCCGGCATCCAGTCCCAAAGCGAAACAAGCACTCATCACACCCGCCAGGAGAGCAACCAGCAAACCTTTTGTCAATGCGAAGTCTTTTACGGCAGCGCGCTTTTCTTCTTCACTCATGTTCTGCGCACGCAAGCTGCCGGCATATCCGATAACGGCGATACCTGCCAACGTAATACAAACACCTAAAAGAAGAATAAGTCCGTTACCTTCGAACAAATTTGTCCCTGCGAAAAGAGCCGGAAGAAGTGTTCCGAAGCCGGCACAAGTACCCAATGAGATACTTTGTCCCAACGCAACACCCAGGTAGCGCATGGAAAGTCCGAAAGTCAGACCGCCCACTCCCCACAATATACCATAAAAGATGCTCATTCCAGCACCTCCCGCTCCCCACAAGTCGAGCAAACTGCCCCCTTGGGGTACGCCCAGCAGTGAACCCAGGAACGGGAACACTAACCAGGCAAATACACCTTGTATTAACCAGAAGCTTTCCCAGCTCCATTCCTTTACCTTTTTGATAGGTACGTAGGAACTGGACTGGCAAAAGCTACCGATGGCTATAATCAACAAGCCGATTAAAATATCCATAACTTATCGTTTAGAAGTTACTTCGGCTTCGTACTTTTCGATTTCCGCAATGAAATCTTCGCCTACCGGAACATTGTTCTTCAAGCAGAACATATCCCATACTGCATTCCAGGGAAGAGCTTTTTCTTCTTCAAGCAGAGCCAGGCGTTGGAATCCTTGTCCGTTAGCTTCGTATTCGCGCAATTTGGCAATCGGTTCAAGCAGCGCACGAGTCATACATTTCTGTGCAGCACGGCTACCAATTACATAAGCACCGATACGGTTGATAGAAGCATCGAAATAGTCAAGTCCATAGTGTACGCGGTCTAATGCGCCACAACGAACGATTTCGCTGAACAGTTCCATAGTCGGGTCGTCCATGATAGTAACGTGGTCTGAATCCCAACGAACCGGACGGCTTACGTGCAACATCAGTTCAGGAACATAAAGCAGCAGTGAAGATACTTTATCAGCCACACTTTCTGTCGGGTGGAAGTGACCGGTATCCAATGTAATCATCTTGTTGCGGGAAGCACCATATCCGATATAGAAGTCATTGGAACCTACTGTATAGCTTTCCAAACCGATACCGAACACTTTAGATTCGATACAGTCTTTCATATTCTTATATTCAGTGGCGTAAATCTGGTCCAAAGAGTCTTTCAGCAACGCACGATACTTCATACGGTTTACTGTCATATCCTTGCTTCCGTCATGTACCCAAAGATTCATGATACACGGATCGCCCTGTGCCTTACCCATTTCTTCGGCAACTGCACGGCAGCGTTTTGTATGTTCAATCCAGAACTGGCGGATGCCTTCGTCAGGATTAGAAAGTGACAAATCACCTGATTTCGGATGAGAGAAAGAAGTAGAGTTGAAGTCAAGTTTCATGTTATGCTCCTTACCCCATTCTATCCAACTCTTGAAATGTTCCGGTTCTACCTGGTCACGGTCTACGACCTTACCTTGGAAATCTCCATAGATTTCATGCAGGTTCAGACGGTGTGTACCCGGAATATAAGAAGCAGCTTTCAGGATATCGCCACGCAATTCCTCGATATTACGAGCTTTGCCCGGATAATTACCGGTAGCCTGAATACCTCCGGTCAGTGAACCTGCCTGTACTTCGAATCCTGCTACGTCGTCAGCCTGCCAGCAATGAAGTGACAGATGGAAATCCTGCATAGTTTTCAATACTTGTTCGGTGTCTACACCTACTGCTGCATAACGTTCCACAGCAATCTCATACGCTTTCTGAATCAGTTCTTCTTTTTTCATGATATTCTATAATTTAAAATGATTATTCTGTCGGTTGTTTATTTATCGAACACAGTTCTTAAAGTGGATATAAGCCGCATCCCAAGCTTCCGTGTCTTGCGGCTGATAGGTTTTCAGCGGGATGGAGCGATTGATTAAGCGGCGCATACCGGCAACGTCCGTTGCTTCACCTGCCGCCATTGCCTGAATCATCACATTACCGATAGCAGTCGCTTCGGACGGGCCGGCTACCACAGGAATCCCTATCGCATTGGCAGTAAACTGATTCAGTAAATCATTCCGGCTACCGCCACCAATCACGTGTAATGTTTCAATCGGACGGGGAGAAAGCGAACGTAAGTTCTCCAATACTTGGCGATAACGCAAAGCCAAACTTTCAAAGATGCAGCGTACCACCTGTCCACGACTCTCAGGAACTGATTGTCCGGTAGCCCGGCAGTATTCTGCTATGGCTTTCTCCATATCGGCAGGATTTGCGAAACAATCATCATCGGGATTAATCAGGCTACGGAACGGTTCGCAGGAATCCGCTTCACTGATTAGTTCAGGATAACTCGTATCCCCCCAATTCAAGCGGCAACGTTCCAACAGCCACATTCCACAAATATTTTTCAGCAGACGGATAGTTCCTTCCACACCACCTTCATTCGTAAAGTTCAACGCTTCCGTTTCAGCATTAATCACCGGAGCATCTGTTTCAACACCCATCAGCGACCAGGTTCCGCTGCTTAGATAAGCAAAGTTACGGTCGAGTGCCGGGACTGCGGCAACGGCGGAACCGGTATCGTGTCCGGCTACCGCAATCACAGGAATAGCGCCCAATCCGGTAATTTTCTGTACTTCTTCTGTCAATACTCCCACTTTTTCACCCGGGAACACAAAACGGCCGAAGTTCTTTTCGCTCAATCCGACTGCTTTCAGCAACTCCGGCTCAAGATTGCGTGTTTGCGCATTCACCAGTTGGGCTGTTGAAGCAATTGTATATTCCGTCACCATTTCCCCGGTCAGCATATAGCTCAATGCATCCGGCATAAACAGAATTTTATCGGCTGCCGCCAGTGCACTGTCGTGATTACGACGCAAAGTATCCAACTGGAAAAGTGAATTAAAATTCATTATCTGAATACCCGTCTTACCATATACTTCGCTACGGGAAATACGGGAAAAGAGAGCTTCCGGCGCTCCTACCGTATGAGGGTCGCGATATGCATAAGGCTGACGAAGCAGGTTTCCGTCCTTTCCGACACATACAAAATCCACTCCCCAAGTATCAATACCGATAGAAGCGATAGATTCACCACGGTGAGCTACCAACTTCAAGCCATCAATAATATGACGATATAATGCATAAATATCCCAATAGAAATGACCACCGACTTCTATCAGATGGTTGGGGAAGCGGTTAATCTCTTCGAGGTTCAATCCGCCTTCAATGAAAGTTCCTAAGATTGTACGGCCGCTCGTTGCGCCCAGGTCGACTGCAAAAAAGTTTTGTTTCATGGTATTCTGTCTATATATTTAAGGTATCCATTTACCTACATTGCAAAGATAGACGATTCCTTCCTCGTATGCCTTACGCATTTTGATTGAAAGGGTATACATTTTGACACAAAAATCCGAAACGGATTTTTTAGGAATGCATATATGTTACTTGAATATAAATCCGATGATCGCTTTTTGAGGCAATAAAACCTATTTCTTTATTTCCGTACTTTCCGACATATACCTCATAGCCGGAGCTTAGCAAATCAATGCAGATGGCATTCTCTATCAATTTATTGATATCTTTTCGAAAATCAAAATGACGTATGGCATTGTGCAATCGGTATTGTCTATCAAATAAGCTACCAGATTTTCCAGAAAAGATACATTCCGAATAGCTTCCTTCGCAACTACATCTTTCAACAAGATGGTAGAGTAGACATTTCTCAGATACTCGAATATTACATTTGTTTCCATTGCCAGATTAAAGATTCAATTATAATTGAACTTTTTACTATATTTATCATGAATGTCAAGTATATCTTAATCATTTCTATTCTAACTTTCGTAACATCTCTGCAGAAAAATGTCCTGTTTGTCGCATTTACGCCATGCATATAGCGGCTATATTTTCCTAATGAGAGAAAACGATGCACAAATCTACGTATAGATATACATAATCAAAGTTGTTTTTCGCATATAAATTGTTGGAATATGCATAAACAGAGAACTTCTTATGTTCGTTTCCCGGTGAGGTACAAAGTGTTCCATTTAAAGGAACGAAGCATTTCATTTAAAGGAACACTTCGTTCCTTTAAATGGGATATACCAGGCAATGCAAAGAAAGGATTATAGAAAACGCAAAAAGCGTTTTTTTACACTAGTTCTCATAGTAACAAAGAGGTTTTCAAAATATCAATACATCAATTAATCCAATTTTTTACTTTCATTTTCACACCCATTACAGCTATACGCATCATATTTAACAGGCAATAAGCCATTATAAGAACACAAACAAAACCCTTTAAAGGCAAATCCTGCCAATTTTCCCCGTTTCGATTGAGAAAGGTACATTTTTTGAAAAAATAGAATGATTTAATATGCTATTTGTCGTATTTGGTCTTTTTCACATTTTAATCAGAGATGGGGATGAAAAGTTAATCCAAACTAGTCTTTTAAATAAATATAAAATAGAGACGGTAAGATAAGCAGTATAATCTCCACAATTGTACTATATATAAAGCCGTATTATGAAAAGCCTCAAGCACCAAACAAAAAAACACAACAGACTAATATATTACCTCTGTTTATTTAATCTGATATTCGTAACCTTTGCCTGCCAACAAAAAGGAAGTGGAAATTTACTTTTATCTACTGCAGATTCATTAATGTCCACCCGTCCGGACAGCGCATTGTATCTACTGGAAAATATCTGCCTATCAGAGATAAAAACACCTGCGCAAAAAGCTAAATATATCTTGTTACTAACCCAGGCACAGGACAAAAACTACATCACACCAACCACGGATTCATTAATCCGCATAGCCACTGAGTATTATGATTCGATAAACAATGATATAGCAATGCAGGCAAAAACCCATTATTATCTCGGAAGAGTGTACCAAGAATTAGGAAATAATCCTGCTACCATACGCGAATTTCTCAAAGCAATGCCATTAGTGAAACAATCGAAAGATCACAAACTATTATGCATGTTGTATGGAAACCTTGGATATGTATACTTCCAACAAGATTTATTGGACAAAGCGGATTCTCTTTATGTATGCGAAGAAGAACTTCTTAAACAAGAGGCTGACTCCGCCCATTTAGCAACGCTACTTGTACAACGAGCAGGTATTTGCATTATGAAAGGCCATGCTTTTCATGCCGAAGCTGAAGAGTTTTTAAACCAGGCACTATCCATTGCCGAAAAACTAAATAATACATATGTAGAAATCGAGGTCTTGGGTGTTTTAAGATGTCTCTATAACGACATGGGAGAACCTAAAAAAGCAATTTCATATATCAGGCGTGAGCTTATGTTACAAAAAGACACCGCTCAGCTATATGGTATATATCTAAGTTTGGGCGATGCTTATCGCAGAAGCAATAAAAACGATTCAGCTGTTTACTATGCCTACAAAAGCCTTGCTTCTCCTAGTTTTTATACTAAGGCTAATGCTTGTACTATATTAGAAGATGTAGCACGCAAAAAAGGAGACTTTGCTGAAGCAATACATTTCAAGGATAACTATGAAGCGTATATGGATAGTACAAAACAGCTCGAACATACAAAGGAAATTTTATCAGCTGAAGAAGAAACTCTTCTTCAACAAAGTGAACAAAAACACAGAAGCAACATATCATTATACTTTTATTATATCTACACAGGAATTAGTTTCATAATAATCTTCACTGTTTTTTTTGCATACAAACGAATCAAATACCGCCAAAAGACACAGCAACTAAAACAAAAACAGGACTCTCTATTACAAACCATCTCTGCACAATCCATTCAAATGAAAAAAGAAGTGGAGAATAAAGACGCTGAGTTAGAGGAGTTGAGACAAAAATGTAATAGGTATAATGGAGACAAACAAAAATTAGATCAACTAAATAGTTGTCTCAATGAATTATTAGAAGAAAAAAATAGGATATGTACAAAATTAGAAAATGCTATTACAAATAAAGAGAAAGAGATAGAGCTACTGACGCAACAAATACAATCTTCTGATGAAACCAGACATAATATACATTTGGCCGAGCAATTGACTAATATAAAAAAAGAGAAAAACTATTTGTTTGATAGCTTATTAACAAGCCGTTCTGTCGCCTACAAGACCTTAATAACCATAAAACAACACAATTATGAAAATCCAGATGAAAACAAAAAAATACCGACCGAAATATGGGAAACATTACTTTATGAAATAGACCAACTAACACACGGATTCATTAAGGGATTGATGGGAAAATACGAACGACTATCAAAAGAAGATGTCTACTTCTGCTGCTTAGTTAAAATTGGCATGAAATATGCCGATATTGCATATGTATTCGGTTGTACTTCTAATGCTGTATATAAAAGAAGAGATGCTATTTTAAAGAGAATGGATGTAGAAACAAAGGTTAAATTTGAAATTTTAATAGAAGAAATTCAATCTTAGTATACTGATTTTCAGCAAATAGCGATGTGTTAATTTCTTTTTAACCAAACACTACACAAACCAAATCAAGACTAAGCTCTATGTTTGCAACATCAAAACGAAAAAATTGAATCTATATTTTAAACACATGAAAAACTATCTATTTATTTTCATACTATTTAGTATGCTATTTGTGCAATTACCGGGGTTTGCCAATAATGAGATTGATACTTATTCAACACGCAAAACCGTTATAATACATGATTCGGTACAACATTCTGCACAACGTAGTCTGTTTCCCGCACAAGTATTTCTATTAAATCACCTATTAATGGTTGAATCATTAGATTTCGAATCTGATTTTAAAATAACCATAACGAATATGTCAACAGGTGAAATCGTGTATGAGCAATCTTATAATGCTAATACAAAGTATACAACTATTGATTTAGATATAGAAGGAACGGGAGAATACAAAATTGAACTGTCGTCAGCAAACTGGCAATTCTACGGAAATTTTAACTTATGAGGATACTACGCAATTCTTCGTACATTATAGATGTAAAATTGGAAGATACCGATAAGTATATGCTGATTCACGGCTATACAGGAGCAATAGATATTGTGAGTCAAAATATTATTTCTTTTCTAAAAAATACTCACTATGGTTTTACAGAAGAGGAATGCCCACTTTCAACAAAAACAATTACTGCATTGGAAAAACGAGGGTATATCACCAATAAAACCCAAGAAGAAGAATATGCACACGTGGAAAGACTGGCTGAAGCATTACATCGCAAAGAAAAAATCTTGAATACGGCTTTTACTTTCGCTATTACCTATAACTGTAATTTCAGGTGTCCATATTGTTATGAAGCGGAACTACACAGCGGTTCAACCAGTATAGCTTTCACTAAAGAAATGGCAGATAAAGCATATCATGCTATTATGGAGATAGAGCCACGCGAACAGTTACGTGCTAAAAATATTACCCTTTATGGAGGGGAACCCTTATTGAAAGAAAATAAAAAAGTTGTAGAATATATCGTCTTTAAAGGAAAGAAACTGGGCTTTAAATTCAATGCTATAACAAATGGATATGATTTAGATACATATGAAGAATTACTATCTCCAGAATTAATTAATCATGTGCAAATAACCATAGATGGAATGAAAGAGCTTCATAACTCTAAAAGAATACATTGCAAAGGTCACGAAACTTTCAATAAAATCGTATCCAATATTGGTATAGCATTAAAGCGAGGTACCGGAGTGACTATTAGAGTTAATACAGATAGGAACAATTTTGACGATTTAATAGGGTTAGATACACTTTTCAACAAGTTAGGTTATTCAAAATATAAAAATTTCAAGATTAATTCTGCATTACTACGTGACTATGATAAAGAAGGAAAATATAATAGCAGTACTATTCCCTCTGAGCTGTTTTCACAGAAAGAGTTTATGGAAAAACACAAACAATTAAATTTCAATTATGGATGCCAGGATTATGGAACTTTCTATAAGATTCATTCAGCGATATTCAACCATAATCCTCTAGTATTTAGTCCTATCTTCTGTAAAGCACAGTCCAATTCATATGTATTTGATCCATTTGGCAAAATATATCCCTGTTGGGAAGTAGTCGGAAAAACAGATTCACAAATAGGAGATTACAATAGAGACAAAATTTATTGGAATAGCGAAATTATTGAGCATTGGAGGAAATATAACACCAACAGCTCCCTTATGTGCAAGAATTGCAAATATGCATTACTATGTAGAGGAGGGTGTCCTGCTCATTCTTTTATTAATTCGACTCAATGTAATCAATTCTCAGCAATTATTAATTATTCAGCGAATAGGGCTTTTCGAAAAGTAAACAACATATAATTTATCAATTAAAATCATTTTTATGATGAAAAACAAGAAAATTCCCCAAAGAACAGATTCAGAAGAATTTATTCCTATGAACACTGAATTATCTGACTTTTTCGTGGAAGAGCTAGAACAAAGATTGGAAACTGACCCATTAATTATTGGTGGATTACTAGATTTGTTTTCTACTCACAATGATCAAGTAGGAACAGTATACATGGGATGTGATATCAATAATTGTGACGGACAACAATGTGGTCAGAATTAATCCTTTACAGGAAAAAAATATTTTTCAGTAGAGACCTCTTATTCAATGTTATCCATTCTGATAATCATTGAATTCTATAGAAAGAATGTGCTATTCCGTATAAATTCATACTCAATAGCACACTTTTCGGATTTCTAGAAAACTAAAAATAGATTTTTATGATGAAAGCACCGATTCTTACTATCACCATTATATTATTTTCATTTATACACTCTCATGCCCAAAATATCAATTTGCATGGAAGAGTTATTGATACTGACAACAATATTATAATCGGAGCTACTATTCAATGTTTTCAACATGATTCTCTCCTTATAAATGGAAGTATAAGTGATGAAAAAGGTCATTTCAGCATACAACTATCCCATAAAGGAGACTATAAACTAAAAGTTAGTTATATAGGATATGAAACTAATACATCACTTTGGAAAAACATACAAAGAGAAATAAATATAGGAGACATTATACTAACAAACACTTCTATTAATCTGCATGAAATTTCAATTACCGCACAACAGACAATCCATACTGCAAATAAATTGATAATATATCCTACCAAACAACAATTACATCATTCTGTGGGTGGTTACGAAGCATTAGCGCATCTATTAATTCCTACTTTGGAAGTAGACCCGTTCAAAAAAACAATTTCGATGAAAGAAGGATCTGTTATAGCATGTATAAATGGCAGACAAGCGAGCGAAGAAGAAATAAAGAATATTAATTCTAACGACATTGTGCGTATAGACTTCTACGATCACGGTCACTCTGCATTCCCTGACAAATACGCTGTTATAGACTATATTCTGAAGTCTAAAGATGCCGGAGGAACAATTTCTATGAATGGAGAACAACATCTAAATAGAGCTACTGGTAGCTATGATATAAGTGGCCAATTCTTTAAAAAGAAATCGGAAGTGGCATTTTATATAAGCGATGCATATAATAATTTTACAATCGGCCAAGGAAGCACATCCAATACACAATTTATATCTCCCAATAACATTCTTATCAGAAAGAACGAAATTCTACCTTCCAAACAATGGAGTAATACGGTCAGTTCCTATCTGAATTACAGCTATAAAAATCAAGGCAATCATTTTTATACCGCCTTACACTATAATATTGGAAAGACTCAAGATAAAAATAATAGTGTTCAATCATATAATAATCAAAAAGGCCAACATAATGTACAAGACTTTTCCCAAATGAATAACATCAATCCTGGGATTGAACTTTTTTATAATGGCACATTCAATCGAAAACAAACTTTAAAAGTTACTCTTTCATCCGATTATAACTATAATAAATATATACGAGACTATTCAGAAACAGTTTCTCCTGATCAGAACTCTTATAGCACGAATATAACAGAAAATTATTTTTTCCTGAAATTATTTGCTTCTTATGCCAAAACTTTCGCAAACAACGGTATACTCAGCACTAGTTTTATTTACATACAAAATAACTCTCATACCGAACAACTATCTCAGAATGCAACGAATAAGAAAGATTATTTGAAGTATGGAGGAGGTTCTTTGCATTTCGTCTACCAACAAACTATAGAGAAAGTATCTTTCCGCTTAAGGTGGGCAAATAGCATGGAAACTCAAAAAAGCAAGAATAACAGGACAATACAAAGATTTAATTTATATCCGCAACTTAGTTTCGACTACCGGATATCACATGAACAATATTTGCAACTCGTTGCTCAATATTCACACGATACACCGCGGATGGCTTGGCTCACTGATACAGAGCAACAGATTGATCCTCTACAAATTCGGCGAGGCAATCCAAACCTCAAAAACAGACATGTGTTACAAATCATTTTTTCTTACTCCATTGATAAAAAATGGGCAACATTAATACCACAGATAGCATATTGCCCTTTATTCAATTACCTCTATGAATCCGTAATTCGGGAAAACAATATCTATGTTCACTCATATGCCACAGGAGGAACTCTCCAATACTTCCGCCCCTACTTAACACTAAAATTAAAACTAATACCACAAATTTTGACCATAAAGTTAAATACAGGTTGGGAAAAACAATGGTATACAACCTGGAGAAAAAACTCCATTACTAACTGGATATATAATGTCAACTTATTATTCATGCATAAAGATTTTATAGCGTCAGCCGATATCTATGCACCAACAAAAACGTTGGGCTTTGGTGATACTACCAAAACCCCATTAACCTATCATTTTAATCTCGGATATACCCTTCGGAACTTTAATATACAGTTTGGGACTCGCAACCCTTTTTCAATTATAACTAAACATATTGAGCTTATAACTCCATGTTATAGAAATTACACCGATTCATATATCCCTAGAACAGAAGATCACGTATTTTACATAAAAGCCAATTATCGTTTCAACTTCGGAAAGAAATATGACTTTTCCAAACCTAATATAGAAAATACAAGTAAATCAGCCATATTAAAAGCTTATTAATTAAAAGATAAAAAGGAGAGTATTTATGGATTTTGAAAATATAAAGAAACTATCAGTCTGTGAGTTTTCTACATCCTCTACTAATGAATCCTATTTAGTACATTATGAGGACAGATTCTTTGAAGTAAGCCAGATGATGGCTCTATTAATAGACACCATGAAAAGGAGTAATACTTTAGAAGAGGCCGTATACTCATTCATTCAATTGACTGGCGGAAAATATACAGAAAAGTCAGTTATGGAGACAGCAGACAAGCTTATACAAAAGCTAAAAGGAATACCTTCTAATAAAAAAACGTTCTTACTAAACAAGGAATTAATACCACAACAAGTCATAAGTAAGTGTACGCCATTCTTCAGCTTTTTATTTAAAAAAAAGATCATGGTCATAGTTCTATGCATGTTATTGGGAATGGAAAGTTATTTTATGGCTACTTCTTTATCTGTTTTGAATATGCCTGCCATCGACCTGTACACAATATGCGGATTATTCTTGTTTTTCATTCTATCTTCTTTGTTCCATGAGTTAGGCCACGCCTCTGCCTGCCAATTCTACAACATACAACACGGTGGAATTGGCTTCGGTTTATACCTGAATTTTCCGGTTTTTTACACAGACGTTTCCAATACGTGGACTCTGCCCCGCAAAAAAAGATGTATCGTAAACGTTGCAGGAGTTTACTTTCAGATACTACTGCTTATACCATTATTGATTATCTATTTCCATACACAAAACGATATTCTGAAGTGTGTCATTATCATGACAAATATCAATTTTATAATCACACTTAACCCATTCTTCAAATTCGATGGTTACTGGTTGATGACAGACTTGTTAGGAGTCGCCAACTTGCGAAAGAAATGCGGAGAGTATATCACTTACTTATTTAAAAGTCTGAAAAGAAAAGATGTCAACCAAAAGCCTTACCTTTTCTCTCTTAGAAAACGGGAGAAAATTGCGATGACTGTTTATACCTGTCTCGTTAATCTTTTTTTCGGCTATTACTTTTTATATGTGTTACCGGCCTTTCTTGTCAAATTTTACAAGACATTTCCCGAAGCATTCGGAAACTTTATCACAGAGTTGGCAAATCATCAGGTTCCAGACTTTTATAATTTACAAAAGATGGCAACTCAAATCTTCTTTCTTGCGTTGACTATCTATCTGCTATATCGTTCATTTTCAACATTATTCAAAAGGAGAAGTAAATGAAAACCTCTTTAAAGTTACATGATTGGTTGGAAATTATCATATTGACTTTTTTGTTTTTACTCCAATTCTTTTATGCAGGTGATACCTATTTTATCTGCGGACTTGTCATGGCTATCATCTTAAGTCTAAAACTAAAGAATGGATATATAACTCTCACTCCTTTAGACTATTGTATCCTGCTGATAGGACTGTATGATTTGTATTCTGTTTTTGTCTCCGTCAATCCTTTAAGGAGTTTTTCTTATTTAAAAACGTCCCTGTTTTGTATTTATTACTACTGGATACTCCGTTTCTTACTTACAGATGATTCGAAAACTAAAGTACTACTCTCCTCATATTGTTGGATATTCGGTCTTCTCTCCATACTTGCAGTTACGTATTTTGTATTATTCACTCAGTCAATACGCTCGATAGGATTCTCTGACTTATATCCTTTCAGGCATTTTTATCAACCTTTGGGTATTAGTAGCAATGAATGGGCGAATCTTCAAATCCTGTCAGGTGGAATAGCTATACTATGTATGTACTATTGTCGGGAATCACACAAAATGCTTTTTATTATAAGTGTCATCAGTTTGTTGATTCTCTTCCAAATGGTAGTTTCTTTTTCCAGAGGAATATATCTGGCTTTATTCCCATACTTATTTTGTCTCATTTTTATCGCTTGGAAGTCAATAGGTAAACGTTATTTCTGTTTGCTGTCATCCGGCATTATTGTCGTATTGCTTTCACTCTTTGTCACTTACCATCAAGAGATACTTACCACATTACGAATGAACCGCACTGTCTCACAACAAAGAAGTTTACACAGTAGGGTTAATGAATTGGACGCGACTATACAGTTTGTCAAGAATCACCCTTCGGGTGGCGGAAACGGCAACTACACCCTATCAATGGATAGCTATCTGTACGAAAATGATGAAGCAGGAGTTACGTCGTATGCTTCCAACCTAATCAGTCAGATTTTAGTAGAAAAAGGTTGGGCTGGCTCTCTACTCTACCTACTATTATTGATAGTAGTATTAATAACAATCTGTAGAAGAAAAGATATTGTAGCATGGGGGATTGGGCTTATATTGATAACATATCTTTTTAGGGAACAAACATTCTCTGTCTTTTTTATGTCTGTACCTGCGTGCCTGCTCGTATACACATTATTGGCAATATTATTGTCCCCAAAGACTATCAAAGAAAGGCATGCCTTACCCAAAAACCGTTATACATATTGGCTGCCAGTAGGAATCTGGATACTCTTACTTATAGGCATACAATGGAATGTACGAAATAAAAAACACAATTCTTCATTTCTGACTGCCGTAGAAAATGGCAACACCCGGCAAGCTGTTCAGGAAATAGAACAAACAAAAAGAGTTCCTGCATATTTGCTTAACCGTTCATTGTTCTACCTGAACAATTTTGAGGAAACAAAAGACAGTCTCCATTTGATGAAGGCGGAGAATGCAATCAGAAGTTCCATTTCTCAAAATCCATCCGATATTCATTTGACTTACTTCCTTTCACTTATCTTAGAAAAACGACAAAACGAGAAAGAATCTATTGCGATAAAGAAAGATTTGGTCAAACGTTACCCGGAAAACACTTTGTTCCAATGGGATATGTTCAAACAAGCATATCGAACCGGAAATAAAGCAACTGCATGCAACCATCTAGTAAAAGCAATCACATTATCGCCTGCGATACTGGATACCGAATTTTGGGCAAAGCTCAAAGAGAATGATTCTCTCTTTTGCCAAGAGATAGCAACACACTTATATAACCACATAGCAAGTTATCGGGAAGAAAATCCTATTACACTAGCCAAATCAGGAAAAATAGCGTTAAGCCTGAATAATATCCCCCTGGCCAAGAAGTATCTCGAAGAAGCTTTAGCACAATTACCCAATCTATCAATGGCATGGTATAATTTAGGTAAAGTGGAATTAAGTTTGGGAAATAAGGAAAAAGCCTGTATTTATGAAAAGCGGGCTTGCGTATTAAGCATGGGAGTATTATCCACAGAGAGCATGCATAAAAAATTCACTGACATGCAATCGAAACCTCGTCTTATAAATAGAATATTACTGGGAAACTACAACATTAAATTCACCCAATGGTATTCCGACAAATTATACCCATTTCAAATAGAATAAAAATGAATAAGATTATCGCTATAGCATTAGTGGTTTTCGCCGTTGTATCATGCACCGGCAGAAACAGTAAACTGGATGAAGCTCTGAGAGAAGCAAAAAGCAACCGTTCGGAACTTCTCAAAGTCCTTGAGCATTATAAGAATGACTCCTTAAAACTAAAAGCCGCGATATTCTTAATTGAAAATATGCCCGGTTATACAGCTTATCATTATAAATATATAGACAGCATCCAAGCATTAAAAAAGGACTGGATAAAAAACGGATTCGTCAAAGCAGGAGATATCAAGAAGATGGAACAGGAATGGTTGAAACCGGATATACGAAAGGATATTGAATACATTACCGCTGACTTTCTGATAAGCAATATTGATGATGCCTTCCAAGCATGGCATGAGCGTCCATGGGGAAAACATATACCCTTCGATGTTTTCTGTGAATATATTCTGCCCTATAAAGCAAAGTACGAGCCTTTGGAACAATGGAGAAAAGCATATAAGCAACGGTATTCCTTCTTACTGGATTCCATTTATACAGGAACGGACGTGATAGAAGCAACAAAAACAATATGCGAATATCTCAAAAAAGAGGATTTTCACCATACACACATATTTAATACCACAAGTGCCGGCCCCGGATTTGCGTTAAATTACCGGATAGGAAAATGTATGGATGAACTTGAACTCACGATGTATGTAATGAGAGCTTTAGGAATACCGGTCAATATTGATTACTACCCTTTTTCTCCCGAATCACTCAACAATCACGCATGGTGTGTAGTGAGGGATACTACAAACGAAAATGCCTCATTCTACTTTACGGAAAACATCCCCATACGCGGATACAGAGGCGGAGAATTCCGCAAGATGTGTAAGATATACAGACAAACCTATGCACAACAACTGAACGGATTGCGGCAAAAAGATGTAAGTGACGAGTATTTCAAAGACACCTTAACGATGTATGTCTCTCACAACAAGAAAACAAACAGTTTATACCTGGGCGTTTTCAACAGAGACAAATTCTGTCCGATAGCCAAATCAACTGTCAACGGTAACAATGTATCATTTGGACATGTGGAAGCTAATTGTATCTATATCATATTATCCAAAGAGGGAAAAGAACTAATCCCTTTTACAGATCCATTTATCTTCGATGGTAAACAACTCAATTATTTTCCGACGAATAATATAAAAAAGGAACCTAACAATATTAAGATTTATCGCAAATTCCCATTCTTTGCATGGAACAAAGACAGAATGTACAGAATTATAAATTCGAAGTTCGAAGGAAGTAATACGATCGATTTCAAACACTCTCAAATACTATATCATATATGTGATACTCCTAAAGTTTGCTTTAATAAATTCAGTTTGCCTAACAAGCAAAAATTCCGTTACATACGATACAAAGTGAGGGAAAATGCTTTTCTTGAATTAGCAGAATTGCATTTTTATCAAGATAACAAAGAAATGAAACCCGCGAATATTGTAGCATGCGAACCATATTATGCCAATGATGATGAATTTAAATTAGAGAATTGCTTCGATTATGACCCACTTACCTATTTTCTATCTAAGAAAGAAGGACAAGAACTTATTTTTGACTTTGGCTCAGAAGTAGTGATAAATAGAATTTTATGTATTCCACGCAACGATGACAATTTTATCCGCCCGGGAGATATCTATGAACTTTTTTATTG
This sequence comes from Bacteroides sp. GM023, assembly GCF_014750685.1. Lineage (GTDB taxonomy): Bacteria > Bacteroidota > Bacteroidia > Bacteroidales > Bacteroidaceae > Bacteroides. Next base: position 314,510 of record NZ_JAAXGE010000007.1, on the reverse strand, counting down.
GGGGGAAGATAAGAAATGGAGTTCACTCGGTAAACAGAAAGCGAAAGCCCCTTATCTACAATTCTCAAATATTCCACAAAATACACTACTTTTTCTTCATGATGAGACTCGAGGAAAAGAGGAAGAAGTCTTTTTTCTGCAAAATGGAGAACAAGTCTTTGTTAATAGTTTACCAATAAACTAGCCTCTAACATTGCATATTCTTCACATTTATGCAAAAAAACTACGGTTTTATGCATGTATTCTCCGAAATAATGCATACTTTTGCGCCATTCTTAGAATAATTATACAATGAAGAAGAAAGCAAATCGGTTAGACGCCATCAAAATGATTATCTCAAGCAAAGAGGTCGGTTCGCAGGAAGAGCTCCTGCAAGAGCTGAACCGCGAAGGCTTCGAACTGACTCAGGCCACCCTCTCCCGCGACTTGAAACAACTGAAAGTAGCTAAAGCTGCCAGTATGAACGGAAAGTATGTATACGTACTGCCAAACAACATTATGTATAAACGTTCTACCGACCAGAGTGCCGGCGATATGTTACGCAACAACGGATTTATCTCTTTGCAGTTTTCCGGTAACATTGCCGTTATCCGCACCCGTCCCGGTTATGCCAGCAGCATGGCATATGACATCGACAACAATGAGTTCACCGAAATTCTCGGAACTATTGCCGGAGACGATACGATAATGTTGGTGTTGCGTGAAGGAGTTGCTATCAGCAAGATACGTCAGCTTTTGTCACTCATCATTCCAAATATCGAATAATTATACCTTATTATATATAAAGAAATGGACACTCAACAAATAGATGTTATGGTAGCCGACGCCTCACATGAGGTTTACGTTGACACTATTTTGGAAACTATCAGAAATGCTGCCGCCGTAAGAGGAACCGGAATTGCGGAACGCACACACGAATACGTAGCGACAAAAATGAGAGAAGGAAAAGCCATTATTGCACTCCGCGGAGAAGAATTCGCAGGATTCACCTACATCGAGTCATGGGGAAACAAGCAATATGTAGCTACTTCCGGTCTGATTGTTCATCCCGATTTCCGTGGTTTAGGGTTGGCAAAGCGTATCAAACAGGCTTCTTTCCAACTGGCACGTCTCCGATGGCCGAAGGCGAAGATATTCAGTCTGACTTCCGGCGCAGCCGTGATGAAGATGAATACAGAACTGGGCTACGTTCCTGTCACCTTCAACGAACTGACAGACGACGAGGCATTCTGGAAAGGTTGCGAAGGATGCACCAACCATGACATTCTGGTAGCCAAGAACCGCAAGTTCTGCATCTGTACAGCCATGCTGTACGACCCGACAGACCCGCGGAATATAAAAAAGGAACAAGAAAGAAATAACATTTAAAAAATATACAGCACTATGGAAGAAAAGAAGAAAAAAGTAGTGGTGGCATTCAGCGGCGGACTGGACACATCGTTCACCGTTATGTACCTCGCCAAAGAAAAAGGTTACGAAGTATATGCAGCTTGTGCCAATACGGGCGGTTTCAGTGAAGAACAACTGAAAACGAATGAAGAAAACGCCTACAAACTGGGAGCCGTGAAATACGTAACGCTAGACGTTACGCAGGAATACTACGAGAAGAGCTTGAAATATATGGTTTACGGAAATGTGCTGCGTAATGGTACTTATCCGATTTCGGTTAGTTCCGAACGTATCTTCCAGGGACTTGCTATCGCCCGTTATGCCAACGAAATCGGTGCAGACGCTGTTGCCCACGGTTCTACCGGAGCAGGTAACGACCAGATTCGTTTCGACATGACTTTCCTTGTGCTGGCTCCGAATGTGGAAATCATCACACTGACCCGTGACATGGCATTGAGCCGTCAGGAAGAAATCGACTATCTTAACAAGCATGGTTTCAGCGCAGACTTCACCAAACTGAAATACTCTTATAACGTAGGTTTGTGGGGTACTTCCATCTGCGGCGGCGAAATTCTCGACTCTGCACAGGGACTGCCGGAAACTGCTTACCTGAAGCACGTAGAAAAAGAAGGCAGCGAACAGCTCCGTCTTACTTTCGAAAAGGGTGAACTGAAGGCGGTCAACGACGAGAAGTTTGATGACCCTATCAAAGCCATTCAGAAAGTAGAAGAAATCGGTGCCGCTTATGGTATCGGTCGTGATATGCACGTAGGTGATACGATTATCGGTATCAAAGGCCGTGTAGGTTTCGAAGCTGCTGCCCCGATGTTGATTATCGGCGCTCACCGCTTCCTTGAAAAATATACATTGAGCAAATGGCAGCAATACTGGAAAGACCAGGTAGCCAACTGGTACGGAATGTTCCTGCACGAAAGCCAGTACCTGGAACCGGTAATGCGTGATATCGAAGCTATGTTGCAGGAAAGCCAGCGTAACGTAAACGGTACGGCTATCCTCGAACTTCGTCCGCTTTCCTTCTCTACCGTAGGTGTAGAATCGGAAGACGACCTCGTGAAAACTAAATTCGGAGAATACGGTGAAATGCAGAAAGGCTGGACAGCCGAAGACGCAAAAGGCTTTATCAAAGTGACCTCTACTCCGCTACGTGTTTACTATAACAACCATAAAGACGAAGAGATATGATTAAAGCAGGAATCATTGGTGGCGCAGGATACACGGCAGGCGAATTAATCCGCCTGCTGCTCAACCATCCGGAAACTGAAATCGTATTTATCAACAGCAGCAGTAATGCCGGAAACAAAATTACCGACGTACACGAAGGTTTATATGGAGAAACAGACCTCAGATTCACCGACCAGTTACCTTTGGACGAAATCGACGTTCTTTTCTTCTGCACAGCCCACGGCGACACAAAGAAATTCATCGAAAGCCACAACCTGCCGGAAGACCTGAAGATTATCGACCTCTCCATGGACTACCGTATCAAGAGTGACGACCATGACTTCATCTACGGTCTGCCGGAACTGAACCGCCGGGCTACCTGTACAGCGAAGCATGTAGCGAATCCCGGTTGTTTTGCCACTTGCATACAGTTAGGCTTGCTTCCATTGGCAAAGAATCTGATGTTGACAGACGATGTAATGGTAAACGCCATTACAGGAAGTACCGGAGCCGGAGTGAAACCGGGAGCTACCAGTCATTTCAGTTGGAGAAACAATAACATGAGTGTGTACAAAGCATTCGACCACCAGCACGTGCCGGAAATCAAACAGTCACTGCAACAGTTGCAGAACAGTTTTGATTCGGATATTGATTTTATTCCGTACCGGGGCGACTTTCCACGCGGCATTTTCGCTACGATAGTAGTAAAGACCAAAGTGTCACTGGAAGAAATCGTCCGCATGTACGAAGAATATTACGCGAAAGACTCGTTTGTACACATCGTAGACAAGAATATAGACCTCAAACAAGTAGTCAACACCAACAAGTGTCTGTTACATCTCGAGAAACATGGCGACAAGCTATTGATTATCTCCTGCATCGACAATTTGCTGAAAGGTGCCAGCGGACAGGCTGTTCATAACATGAACCTGATGTTCAACCTGGAAGAAACCGTAGGACTACGCTTAAAGCCAAGTGCGTTTTAATAACGGGATAACGTTTAGTGATTAATGATTAGCGGCTACGCTATAATGAAGTTAATCATTAACCACTTAATCGTTAACCACCAAACATTAACCACTAATCGTTAATCACTAAACGTTAATCAACATGAATTTATTCGACGTATATCCTTTATATAATATCAACATAGTCAAAGGTGATGGCTGCAAGGTATGGGATGAGAACGGAACAGAATATCTGGACCTCTATGGTGGTCACGCCGTTATCTCCATCGGACACGCACATCCCCACTATGTAGCGATGATTAGTAACCAGGTAGCCAAACTTGGTTTCTACTCGAACTCGGTAATCAACAAGCTTCAGCAGGAAGTAGCCGAGCGACTGGGAAAGATTTCCGGCTATGATGATTACAGCCTGTTTCTTATCAACAGCGGTGCCGAAGCAAACGAAAATGCCCTGAAACTGGCTTCGTTCTACAACGGACGTACTAAAATCGTTTCTTTCAACAAAGCTTTCCACGGACGTACTTCATTGGCAGTAGAAGCAACTAACAATCCGTCTATCATCGCTCCCATCAACAATAACGGACACGTAACCTATCTTCCGCTGAACGACATCGAAGCGATGAAGCAGGAACTTTCCAAAGGAGATACTTGTGCCGTTATCATTGAAGGAATACAAGGTGTAGGGGGTATCAAGATACCGACTACCGAATTTATGCAGGAACTTCGCAAGGTATGTACCGAAACAGAAACCATCCTGATTCTCGATGAAATCCAGAGCGGATACGGACGTAGCGGTAAATTCTTCGCTCATCAATACAATGACATCAAGCCGGATATCATCACCGTAGCCAAAGGTATCGGAAACGGATTCCCGATGGCAGGCGTTCTGATTAGCCCGATGTTCAAACCTGTATACGGACAACTGGGAACAACCTTCGGTGGAAACCATCTGGCATGTTCGGCAGCCCTCGCCGTGATGGATGCCATCGAACAGGAAAGTCTGGTAGAAAATGCAGCTAAAGTAGGTAACTATCTGCTGGAAGAACTCAAGAAATTCCCGCAAATCAAGGAAGTACGCGGACGCGGACTTATGATTGGACTTGAATTCGAGGAACCAATCAAAGAACTGCGTAGCCGTCTCATCTATGACGAGCATGTATTTACCGGAGCAAGCGGTACGAATGTACTTCGTCTTCTGCCCCCTCTTTGCCTCAGCATGGAAGAAGCAGACGAGTTCCTTGCACGGTTCAAGAAAGTACTCTAATCGCTAATCGCTCATTTGATTAATAAACAGCCAACGATAAAAGCAGCCTTCAATAGAAATTTATTTCTTATTCAGGCTGCTTTTTGTTTTTTCGCAATTTACCGTTACCTTTGTCTATGACAACTCATTAAAAACAAGCGTAATATGAAAATAGCTATTATTGGCGCAGGAAACATGGGGGGCTCTATCGCCCGTGGCCTGACAAAAGGAAGTATGATAGAAGATTTGGACATTATCGTATCCAATCCCAGTGTAGACAAGCTAAAGAAATTGAGAAACGAATACCTGGGGCTTTCCATAACGCAGGATAACGCTGAAGCAGCCACGGGGGCAGATATTGTTATTCTCGCCGTAAAACCGTGGTTAGTGGAACCGGTAATGCGTGAGTTGAAATTAAAAAGTAAGCAGATACTTATCTCCGTAGCTGCCGGAATCAGTTTCGAAGAATTGGCTCATTATGTAGTGGCACCGGAAATGCCGATGTTCCGTCTTATTCCCAATACCGCCATCAGCGAACTGGAAAGCATGACACTCGTTTCTGCACGTAACACTAATGACGAACAGGATAAATTCATTCTCCGACTCTTCAGCGAAATGGGAACTGTCATGCTTATCCCCGAAGATAAAATAACAGCCGCCACCGCACTGGCTTCCTGCGGCATCGCCTACGTCCTGAAATATGTTCAGGCAGCCATGCAAGCCGGTATCGAAATGGGAATCCGCCCGAAAGACGCGATGACCATGGTAGCACAATCACTGAAAGGAGCCGCCGCACTGATTCTGAATAACGACACCCACCCCAGCGTAGAAATCGACAAAGTGACTACCCCAGGCGGAATCACCATCAAAGGAATCAATGAACTGGAGCATAACGGCTTCACTTCCGCTATCATCCAGGCGATGAAAGCATCCAAATAAAACCGCAAAATTATTAATCATAAAATACCAACCACTTGTATGAATGACCAAATTAAACAGATAGCAGAACGTCTTCGCGGACTACGTGATGTACTGGAACTGACTTCTGAAGATATTGCTCGCGACAGCGATATTTCTGCTGAAGAATACCGACTTGCAGAAACAGGAGAGTACGATATTTCCGTCAGCATGCTACAAAAGATAGCCCGTACTTATAATGTTGCCCTCGACGCCCTGATGTTCGGCGAAGAGCCCAAAATGAGCAGCTATTTCGTAACCCGTGCAGGTAAAGGAATCAGTATCGAACGTACGAAAGCCTACAAATACCAGTCACTGGCATCGGGATTTATGAATCGCACTGCCGACCCGTTCATCGTTACCGTTGAACCGAAAGGGGATGATGAACCGATTCATTATAACAAACATAACGGACAAGAATTCAACCTTGTGATTGAAGGGCGTATGCTTATCAACATCGAAGGCAAAGAAATCATCCTCAACCAGGGCGACAGCATCTATTTTAATTCTAAACTCCCACATGGCATGAAAGCGCTCGATGGCAAGACAGTACGTTTTCTGGCAGTAATTATGTAATAATATCATGGTAGAAAGATTTTTATCACAGACCTCTTTCAGTTCGCAAGAGGACTTCAACAAGAACTTAAAAATAAACGTCCCGGAGAACTTCAACTTCGGCTATGACGTAGTAGACGTCTGGGCTGCCGAACAGCCCGATAAGAACGCTTTGCTTTGGACAAATGACAAAGGCGAAAGCCGCCAGTTCTCATTTGCCGACATAAAACGTTACACAGACATGACTGCTTCTTACTTCCAGAGCCTGGGTATCGGTCGTGGCGATATGGTGATGCTGATTCTGAAACGCCGTTATGAGTTTTGGTACAGCACTATCGCCCTTCACAAATTGGGAGCTACCGTTATTCCCGCCACTCACCTGTTGACAAAGAAGGATATTATCTATCGCTGCAACGCTGCCGACATCAAGATGATTGTGGCTGCCGGCGAAGGAGTCGTCCTGCAACATATCAAAGATGCCCTGCCCGAATGTCCGACTGTCGAGAAGCTAGTCAGCGTAGGCCCGGAAATTCCTGAAGGATTCGATGATTTCCACCAGGGAATTGAGAATGCCGCTCCATTTGTACGTCCGAGACATGCAAATACCAACGATGATATTTCGTTGATGTATTTCACTTCCGGTACTACCGGTGAGCCTAAAATGGTGGCACATGACTTTACTTATCCGTTAGGCCATATCGTAACAGGTAGTTTTTGGCACAATCTGGATGAGAATAGTCTTCATCTTACCATCGCCGATACAGGCTGGGGAAAAGCAGTATGGGGAAAACTCTACGGACAATGGATTGCCGGAGCAAACATCTTTGTATATGACCACGAGAAATTTACTCCCGCCGCTATTTTGGAAATGATACAGAATTATCATGTCACTTCCCTCTGTGCACCGCCTACCATCTTCCGTTTCCTGATTCATGAAGACCTGACGAAGTTCGACCTGTCTTCACTCAAATATTGTACGATTGCGGGAGAAGCCTTGAACCCTGCAGTATTCGAGTCTTTCAAGAAACTGACCGGCATCAAACTGATGGAAGGTTTCGGACAAACAGAAACGACCCTGACTATCGCCACTATGCCTTGGATGGAACCGAAACCGGGAAGCATGGGATTGCCGAATCCACAGTATGATGTTGACCTGATTGACCACGAAGGCCGTTCAGTTGAAGCCGGAGAACAGGGACAGATTGTTGTCCGTACCAGCAAAGGCAAACCTATCGGACTTTTCAAAGAATACTACCGTGATGCGGAACGTACCCACGAGGCTTGGCATGACGGCATTTATTATACCGGCGATGTTGCCTGGAAAGACGAAGACGGCTATCTCTGGTTTGTAGGTCGCGCGGACGACGTTATCAAGAGTTCCGGTTACCGTATCGGCCCGTTCGAAGTGGAAAGTGCCTTGATGACTCATCCGGCAGTAATAGAATGTGCTATCACCGGAGTACCTGACGAGATTCGCGGACAGGTGGTAAAAGCTACAATTGTTCTATCCAAAGATTATAAAGACCGTGCCGGAGAAGAACTGATTAAGGAATTGCAGAATCATGTGAAAAAAGTGACTGCTCCTTATAAATATCCGCGTGTGATTGAATTCGTCGAAGAACTTCCGAAAACAATCAGCGGTAAGATTCGCCGCGTAGAAATTCGTCAGAATGATGAAAAGTAAGTAAAAAAACGACCAATTCATCGACATATTTCCCCCTTTAGCTGCCTTCACGCAACTAAAGGGGGAATTTTTATGGCTAATACAATAAACTAATCAATTCATAACAAATATGTGCCATTGAATCATTTGTATACTATGTATGAATCAAAATTACACTAATAATTCATTTCCTTCCCCTATCTTTGCAACAGTTACAATTAAAAACACAAAAGATTATGATTACAGGTAGAAAGGTTTCTCAAATTAATGTTTTTGCTGGTAGTCCGTGGGAAGTGGCCAGTATCAAAAGCCGTTTGAATGCAGCTTATATTGAAGTGTCAATGCAAGACAAGGGAATTAAAGGTATTCAGCTTATGGTGCCATGCGAATATTATTCAGCAGCCATACGCGTTATTAACAACAAGATTTCATAGGTTTTAGGTTTACATATAAATAGCCCATCATCACTTTTTACGGGCTATGAATTCTCAATCATTCTCACCGTGATGAGAAAAAATACTCACTGCAATGAGAAAAAATTCTCAATGCGATAAGTATTTATTCTCATAATAGTGAGAATGATTCTTTTTAGTAACATAGATAACGCAGATTCCCTGATAACAGATAACACTTTAAGCTACTTCTTTATTTGAACTGTTTATTGGATTGTATCATTGAAAAAAACTATCTTTGTCTCACAAATTCGGATATCAATCCTAAAACGAACTTAAACAGCAGATATGAGTCCAGCCGTTATATCTATTACTATTGTGGCATACTTTATAATCCTGTTCACTGTTTCATATATAGCAGGACGCAAAGCCGACAATGAGGGATTCTTTGTCGGGAATCGTAAATCAGCCTGGTATATCGTTGCCTTTGCCATGATTGGTTCCACTATTTCCGGAGTTACTTTCGTTTCCGTTCCGGGTATGGTGCAGGCAAGCGGCTTTTCTTATTTGCAGATGGTACTGGGATTTATAGTAGGACAGATTATCATTGCGTTTGTACTCGTTCCCCTCTTCTATCGCATGAACCTGGTTTCCATCTATGAATATCTCGAGAACAGGTTCGGAAGTTCATCCTATAAGACGGGCGCATGGTTCTTCTTTATTTCAAAGATGCTGGGGGCAGCCGTCCGGCTCTTTCTCGTTTGCCTGACATTGCAATTGCTTATCTTCGAGCCTTTTCATCTCCCGTTCCTGCTGAATGTGATTCTTACGGTATTTATCGTATGGCTCTATACATTCCGTGGCGGGGTGAAATCATTGATATGGACAGATGTCCTGAAAACATTCTGCCTGGTAGTTTCGGTCGTGCTTTGTATCTATTATATTGCTTCCAGTCTGCATCTGAATTTCAGCGGTTTGGTCAGTACGATTTCGGACAGTGACTTCTCCAAGACATTCTTTTTCGATGATGTCAATGACAAGCGATATTTCTTCAAGCAGTTCCTGGCAGGAGTATTTACCGTCATTGCCATGAACGGACTCGACCAGGACATGATGCAGCGCAATCTTAGTTGCAAGAATTTCCGGGACTCGCAGAAGAATATGATTACCAGTGGGATTTCCCAGTTCTTTGTCATTCTGCTTTTTCTGATGTTGGGGGTATTGCTTTATACTTTTACAGCGCAGCAGGGCATTGAGAATCCGGCAAAAAGCGATGAGTTATTCCCAATGGTCGCTACCGGAAACTATTTTCCCGGTATAGTCGGGGTATTATTCATTATCGGGCTGATAGCTTCCGCCTATTCTGCGGCGGGTTCTGCTTTGACAGCGCTGACTACCTCCTTTACCGTGGATATTTTACATGCACAGAGAAAAGGGGACGCGGCACTTAGCAAGATTCGCAAGCATGTGCATATCGGTATGGCAGTCGTTATGGGGGCGGTCATTTTCGTTTTCAATCTGCTGAACAATACCAGTGTGATTGATGCTATCTATACGTTGGCCAGTTATACGTATGGCCCTATCTTAGGGCTGTTTGCCTTCGGCATTTTTACTAAGAAACAAGTTTATGATAAATATATTCCGTTGGTGGCTATTGCTTCCCCTGTCCTTTGCTATATTCTGCAAAGAAATTCGGAAGCGTGGTTCAACGGTTACCAAATCAGTTACGAGTTGTTGATAATCAATGCCCTGTTCACATTCCTCGGACTTTGTTTGTTCATCAAAAGACAAGACAAAGAAACATCTTACACAACTCATACTACAAAACAAGAAGTAAAATAATGAAAACAACAATCAACTGTTTTCTTCCTTTCAGCCGGTTGGAAGAAACTGTGCAGACGGTTAAGGAGTTGCGTGCATCAACGCTGGTAGACAAGATTTATTTATTGGCATCCCCAATTACCAATGTCTGTATTCCCGGATGCGAACTCATCTCTGTAGAGAGAATGCAGTCCACACAAGCGATGCGGGCTATTGCCGAACATTCAGATAAAGCATATACCTTACTTTATACCAAACGCACCGCACTAAAAATAGGCATGTTCGCTCTTGAAAGAATGGTTCAAGTAATGGAAATGGCACATGCTGGCATGGCATATGCAGACCATTACCAACAGATGGATGGTGTGCAAAAACCTGCTCCGGTCATTGATTACCAACCCGGCAGCCTGCGTGATGACTTCAATTTCGGCTCGGTATTACTGTTCAATGCCAACGCATTCAAGGAAGTTATAAAAAATACGGAAGAGGAATATCAATATGCAGGCTTGTATGATTTGAGACTCAAAATATCCCAAAAGAGCAAACTGGTACATATCAACGAATATCTATATACCGAAGTAGAAAGTGACAAGCGGAAAAGCGGTGAGAAGCAGTTCGATTATGTAGACCCTAAAAACCGTCAGGTACAGATTGAAATGGAACAAGCATGCACCAACCATTTGAAGGAGATTGGCGGATATCTGTATCCTTTCTTCCGTCCCGTAGACTTCTCTTCCCACACTTTTGAGTATGAAGCTTCTGTCATTATACCTGTACGCAACCGTATTCGCACAATCAAAGATGCCTTACGCTCGGCACTGAACCAGCAAACGACCTTTCCGTTCAATGTCATTGTCATCGACAATCATTCGACAGACGGAACCAGTGAGATTCTCCGCGAACTTAGTTCGGATAAGCGGCTGATTCACGTCATTCCCGAAAGAGATGACCTCGGTATAGGCGGATGTTGGAACATAGGTATCCATCACGAAAAATGCGGAAAGTTTGCCGTCCAACTGGATAGCGATGACGTGTATAAAGACGAATATAGCCTGCAAACCATCATTGATGCTTTCTATGAACAGAATTGCGCGATGGTTATCGGCACTTACATGATGACTAATTTTGATATGCAGGAAATTGCCCCCGGCATCATCGACCATAAGGAATGGACGCCCGACAACGGACGAAATAATGCATTACGTATCAACGGTCTGGGAGCTCCCCGTGCATTCTACACGCCCATTCTTCGGGAAATCAAAGTCCCGAACACAAGCTATGGGGAAGACTATGCCCTTGGATTGAAAATTTCACACGATTATCAGATAGGCAGAATATACGACGTGATTTACCTTTGCCGCCGTTGGGAAGGCAACTCGGATGCTGCATTGCCTGTTGAGAAAGTCAACCAGAATAATCTATATAAAGACCGACTTCGTACGTGGGAATTGGAACAGCGCATCCTGCAAAAAGAAACGACTTTAGAGAAATTTCAGCAAAAAGTCGAACAGTTATTCCAAAAGCAAACCCTTTCTTGGGAACTTGCCAAAGAGAATTATCAGGCACTGGAGCAGTATCAGTCACGAACAAAAGAAATAGAAAAATGGATAGGTAACAATTGTTTAAGTGCGGAACTATTCCTTAATCCGAAACGTATTCTTTCGGCTACCGCACAGATAGATACGGTCTCTATTCACTCACGACCTTGCTTCCTCTGCCAAACAAACCGACCGCAAGAACAGGAGTTCCTCAGTTATGAGAATTATCAGATACTGGTTAACCCCTATCCCATATTTAAACACCACTTTACGATTGTAGATAAGGAACACAAGTCGCAATCCATAGCCGGGCGTTTTAAAGATATGATAGAACTCACCGACATAATGAAAGAATACTTCCTTTTGTATAATGGACCGGAATGTGGAGCTTCCGCTCCCGACCATGCCCATTTTCAAGCTTGCAGTAAAGAGGTAAGTATGCAGGGACCATATTACGATAGCATAGAATTAATAGATAACGATAAGGTGCAAATTAGTTATGAAGATTTCCCGCTCAGTTTTATCAAGATTCAGGCGGAAAATAAGAAAACAATGTCGAAAACCTTTCATCTGATTTACGACATCTTAGCTGCCAATAATAACGGAAAAGAACCGATGATGAACATTCTTGCCTGGTATGGTCTGGAACGCACCAAAGAGGATTTTGGAGAGTACTACGACGATGAATTTGAATCAGTGGCCGAACGCCCTTACAATTGTATAATCTTCCTACGCAGCAAACATCGCCCTGACTGCTATTACGCAGAAGGAGACGAACAAATTCTCATCAGTCCTGCTATTGCTGAAATGAACGGCATATTCCCTATAGTACGTGAAGAGGATATGGAGAAACTGACTCCTGAAAAGGTATATGATATCTATCGGGAAGTATCCATATCTAAAGAAAAACTACAAGAAATAGCAGAACGCATTAAAGCCGCCTTATGACAGAGCCTCAAATAGCAGTTGGTATTCTTTCCGGGAAAGAGATTCAATTCTTTTTCCCGGATGAATTCATCTCTTCTGATGGAATGGCAATCTCCGGAATGCAGCAAGCCGTTTATCGGAAAGGAAAAATCTGTTGGCAGGAAAAAGAATATGATGAATTATCCTTCACTCCCCAACGAAATACTTCTTCTTTTTTTGAACTGCAAGACGTAACTATCGGTATCGACTTCCATTGGGAACGTAAAGAAGTTCAGAGATTCAAGGGGGAACTGAAAATTATTATCGAAGATGACAAGCTGACCGCTATCAATGTAATTTCTATCGAAGAATATCTCACCAGTGTGATTTCATCTGAGATGAGTGCAACAGCTTCTTTGGAACTCCTGAAAGCACATGCCGTTATCTCCCGAAGCTGGCTGCTTGATAAATTGAGAATTGAGAATGAAAAATTAAGAAATACGATGCCGTCAAGCAGCGCAGCCAATTCTCAATTTTCAATTCTCAATTCTCAATTTATAAAATGGTACGACCATGAAGCACACAAAAACTTTGATGTATGTGCCGATGACCATTGCCAGCGTTATCAAGGAATCACACGTGCCTCAGCTCCGCAAGCCATTGAGGCTGTTTCCGCTACACGGGGGGAAGTACTTATGTACGAAGGAAAGATTTGCGATACCCGTTTTTCCAAATGTTGTGGCGGAGCTTTTGAAGAATTTCAGAACTGTTGGGAAAACGTAAAGCATCCTTATCTTATTGGACAACGAGATAGCCAAACAGAGCACCGACTTCCTGACTTGAGCATAGAAGCCGAAGCTGATAAATGGATACGCACTTCACCTGTTGCTTTCTGCAATACGCAGGACAAAAAGATTCTAAGCCAGGTACTCAATAACTACGACCAGGAAACCGCAGACTTCTACCGGTGGAAAGTCAGCTATTCACAACAAGAACTTTCAGAGTTGATTCACAAACGTTCGGGAATTGATTTCGGGATAATTATTGATTTAATTCCTGTAGAACGGGGAACATCGGGTCGTCTCGTCCGCCTGAAAATAGTAGGAACCTTACGGACGCTCATCCTCGGAAAAGAACTGGAAATACGTCGGACACTATCGACTTCCCATCTTTATAGTTCCGCTTTCGTTGTAGATAAGGAATACAAAGAAGATGAAGAAGAAATACCTTCCCGTTTCACCCTTACCGGAGCCGGTTGGGGACATGGGGTAGGACTTTGCCAAATTGGTGCTGCCGTGATGGGAGAACAGGGTTATAAGTACGAAGAAATTCTATCTCATTATTACCCCGGCAGCATACTTGAAAAACAATATAAATAAAATAGAACCCATACCATGACAACGCCAACAATAAAAAGAAACCCCTGGAGCTGGATTCCAACCCTCTATTTTGCAGAAGGGTTGCCTTATGTAGCGGTAATGACTATTGCCGTTATCATGTACAAACGACTGGGATTATCCAATACTGAAATAGCCCTTTATACTTCATGGCTTTATCTCCCCTGGACTATCAAACCTTTATGGAGTCCCTTCGTTGATTTAATTAAAACGAAGCGCTCTTGGATTATTGCCATGCAGGGATTCATTGCTGCCGGTTTTGCCGGTATAGCCTTATTTATCCCAACGGCACATTATGTGCAGTTTACTCTTGCCTTCTTTTGGTTACTCGCATTCAGTTCGGCCACGCATGACATTGCCGCGGATGGCTTCTATATGCTCGGATTAAATAATAAGGAGCAATCTTTCTTTGTCGGTATTCGGAATACTTTCTATCGCCTCGCCAATATTTTCGGGCAAGGTATCCTTGTAATGCTAGCGGGATGGTTGGAAACATCACAAAACAATATTCCCCTGGCATGGAGTATCACGTTCTACTTCCTTGCAGGATTATTTATTGCCCTTACCGTCTACCATCGCTTTATGCTCCCGCATCCCGATACTGACGTTAAACGTCCCGGACTGACACCAAGTAAGTTATTAGAGGATTTTCTCCTGACGTTCGTCACTTTCTTCAAGAAGAAGCGCTTGGGGCTTATGTTCTTCTTTCTGCTCACCTATCGGCTGGGAGAGTCGCAATTAGCCAAAATAGCTTCTCCTTTCCTACTCGACAATGCCGATAAAGGCGGACTGGGGCTATCCACAGCAACAGTCGGAATGATATACGGAACTATTGGTGTCATAGCCCTTTTACTCGGCGGAATTGTCAGCGGCTTTCTCGTTTCACGAGACGGATTCAAGAAATGGATATTACCGATGGCATTGGCTATCAACCTTCCCGACATTTTATACGTATGGATGGCTGCCGCCACACCGGACAATCCCATATTGATTTCCATCTGTGTAGCCGTTGAACAGCTTGGCTATGGTTTCGGCTTCACAGCTTATATGCTTTATCTGATTTATATTGCTGAAGGCGAACATAAGACCGCCCATTATGCCATCGGAACCGGATTTATGGCACTCGGCATGATGATTCCGGGCATGCCGGCAGGATGGATACAGGAACATATCGGATACACCAATTTCTTTATCTGGGTCTGCGTTTGTACGATACCCGGCATTATTGCTTCATTAATGATTCGTAACCGACTGGATGATTCTTTCGGAAAGAAGCAATAAATTCACTTGATAACTTAGCGCATTAAACTGAAAATATATAATAAGATATGATACTCATTGCAGATAGTGGTTCTACCAAAACCGACTGGTGTGTTGTTCTCAACGGTACACCTATCAAACGAATTAGTACAAAAGGGCTTAATCCCTTCTTTCAATCGGAAGAAGAAGTCCAACAGGAACTGACACATTCTCTCCTGCCACAGCTACCGGAAGGAACTATCAATTCGGTCTTTTTCTATGGCGCAGGCTGTACACCCGAAAAAGCTCCCGTTCTCCGAAGAGCGATTGCCGACAGTTTACCTGTTGTCGGGAATATCAAAGCCAATTCGGATATGTTGGCTGCTGCCCGCGGATTATGCGGACACGAGGCAGGCATTGTCTGTATCTTGGGAACGGGCTCCAACTCCTGCTTTTACAATGGACAGGAGATTGTTAACAACATCTCCCCACTTGGTTTTATCTTAGGCGACGAAGGAAGCGGGGCTGTCTTAGGAAAATTATTAGTAGGCGATATTCTGAAGAATCAACTCTCCCCTGCTGTGAAAGAAGCCTTTCTGAAGCAATTCGACCTGACGGCTCCCGAAATTATCGACCGGGTGTACCGCCAGCCTTTCCCGAATCGTTTCCTGGCAAGTCTCTCTCCTTTCATTGCGCAGCATTTGGATGAACCGGGTATCCGCCAACTGGTTCTGAATAGTTTCATTGCTTTTCTGCGCAGGAATGTGATGCAATATAACTATACTCAGTATCCTGTTCATTTCATTGGCTCAATAGCACACTTCTACAAAGAAATATTGCAGGAAGCTGCCCAAGAGACAGGAGTGAAAATCGGAAAGATTCTCCAAAGTCCGATGGAAGGATTAATTCAATATCATACCACTTTATCCAACCAATAAGTATCTATTTTATCCAACCAATAAATATCTATCAAACCAATAGTAATTTATAACCAGAACCATCCCCATGCAGATAACCGAACAACCGTCGCTCTACGATAATCTGGAAAAGAAGTCTGTACGAGAAATATTAGAAGACATCAACCGGGAAGACCAAAAAGTGGCACTCGCCGTTCAAAAGGCCATTCCACAGATTGAACTGCTCGTCAATCAAATTGTTCCCCGTATGAAACAGGGCGGACGCATCTTTTACATGGGTGCAGGCACAAGTGGTCGCCTGGGAGTACTGGACGCTTCGGAGATACCACCGACATTCGGAATGCCGCCTACCTGGATTATCGGATTAATAGCCGGTGGAGACACTGCGTTGCGTAATCCCGTAGAAGGTGCGGAAGATGATATGAACCGGGGATGGGAAGAACTTACCGAACATCATATCAATGATAAAGATACTGTTATCGGTATTGCCGCTTCCGGTACTACTCCTTATGTAATCGGCGCTTTACGGGAAGCCCGCAAACAGGGTATCCTGACAGGCTGCATCACCAGTAATCCCGACTCTCCGATGGCAGCGGAAGCGGATGTAGCCATTGAAATGATTGTCGGTCCGGAATACGTCACGGGAAGTTCAAGAATGAAATCCGGCACCGGACAGAAAATGATTCTGAATATGATTAGTACTTCGGTGATGATTCAACTCGGACGGGTAAAAGGGAATAAGATGGTAAATATGCAGCTTAGTAATCAGAAGCTAGTGGAAAGAGGGACGCGGATGATTATGGAAGAGTTGGGACTGGACCATGACCATGCGCAAAAGTTACTGTTGCTTCATGGTTCGGTAAAGAAAGCGATTGATGCTTACATGAGCAGATGAAACAGCAAGAACATAATATCTTCACTTGTAAGACAAAAAAAGAAAAGAATACATTCCGCATCCGTTCGTTAGACCCAGAAATCGTAATTTAAAAAAATCCTGTTCACTATCGACGGATTAAAGCATAGTTATCTGGAAGCACCGGAAATTCTGAGATTAGACCTTATGTAACATGAAGGATATAAAATGAAACTCACAGTAACACCTGTGAGATAATCAGAATCAAATTCAAAGCACAGTCTACACACAACAGACTAACTTTGCCGGAAACAAAAATCCAATAAATATGAAAAGGGAAAAATATGGAACGCCGTATATAATTTTGTTATGTACAGCGATGATATTGTTCACTACGCAAAACATAGTAGGAGCAAACCAAAGTAACAAAGGAGTTAGCATCATAGGAACAGGCAACCCTTATCTTCCGCTCTGGGAACATCTTCCTGACGGAGAACCCCGTGTATTTGAAGATCCGGATAATCCCGGTAAATATCGCACATACATTATCGGCTCGCACGATGTTCGCTTCAATAGTTATTGTGGTGCGGATATTCGCATGTGGTCAGCCCCCGTAGAAGATTTGACAGATTGGCGAGATGAAGGAGCTATTTTTACGTACCATGTCCAAAATCAGTGGGACGTAATGTATGCTCCGGATCTTGTTGAAATAAAGAGAAAAGACGGAACCAAAGAATATTACTTGTTCCCGCACAGCCGTGGCCGTAACCGTGAAGCGATGGTTTGTAAAGGGAAGCGTCCGGATGGCCCTTTTACTCCCATCAACCTGAACGAAGATGGCACACGAACACTGCCCGGTAGTTTTCTTGGATTCGATCCTTCCATCTTTGTTGAAAATATTACCGACCCTAATGACCCTGATTATGAAATCGGATTCCGTGCTTACGGATTTTGGGGATTTCAAAGGTCGTTGGCTGCCCAGTTGGATCAGAGCACGATGTATTCCGTCAGACCGGGGACAGAGATTATACCTTACTTCATCCCTGCAAGTACAAATTCCGGTATTATAAGAGATCCTGCCGGTACGACCTATCCTGCACTGCACAAAGAGCAGAATCCCAAAGATTTTAACTTCTTCGAAGCATCGTCTATCCGCCAGGTTGGTAATAAATATATTATGATCTTTTCCGGATATTCAGGGCCGGAGTATGGCTTAGGAAATTCCAATTCGACTCTTCGTTATGCTTTTGGTGATTCTCCGCTAGGTCCATGGCGTAGTGGCGGGGTACTTGTTGACTCCCGCGGAGTTGTGCCCAATCAGGATGGCAGTAAATTACAGGCAACTAACGCGGCACATAATACGCATGGCAGTCTGCAAGATATTAATGGTCAATGGTATGTATTCTATCATCGTCCGCCACGCGGATTTGGTTTTGCACGCCAGGCAATGGTCGCTCCTGTCACCATCGAATGGGATGAACAATCCGTAGCGGAAGGTGGTAAAGTGGTAATTCGCGGATACGACCCTTATGCAAAAGAAGGGATATGGGAAGCTAAAGCAACAAATGGCAATGAGTATACAGGCGCGGAAGTCACTTCCGAAGGTTTCCAAATCTTTGGACTGGATCCATACAAATACTATTCTGCCGGATATGCCTGCTATTTATCAAATATCGGTAGCCAACAGGATTCCTGGGATATTTGGGATAATAATATGCCTGTAGATGTACGAGGCAGCGATATCATCGGTTATAAATATTTTGGTTTTGGCGGTTTGAAGAAAGCTCAAAAAGGATTAAAACCTTTTGAAGGAACCCAAAAGGGGAATAAGACATCATTCAATCTCTTTCTAACTCCTACGACCGATGCTTCTTTCAAAATAAACATTTGGTTGGACGGGCCTTGGGATAATAGTGTTTGGAAAGGGAAAAAGATTGGCGAAATCACTGTTCCTGCCGGTTCTGCCCAAAAGATTACAAAATATACAATTAACGCCGAAGCTGTCGACAAGCTAGACAAGAAACACGCAATTTTCCTAGTTGCCGAAAGTAATTCTAAGGAGAAATTGTGTGTACTTCAAGGGGTGGGATTCAGTAAAAAGAATAAAAGCCTGGAATATCCGGCAGTTCCAAAGATAGAAATTCTTGTTAATGGCCAGAAAGTGAATTTGCCGACCACCCCGGTGAGGTCAACCAATACAAATGGTATTACTGGTTTTAATCACTATGAGACCCAATATGCCGTTCCTGCAAATGTAACAAGTATGCCTGTAATCTCTGCTTCTTCAAGTGAGCCTGATGTTCAAATAGACATCAGCCAACCCACTTCAAAAAAAGGAAAAGCAGTAGTCAAGTTTAACCACAAAGGTTCTGTAAAGACCTATACCATTCTACTGACAGAATAGTATTATTGAATGGTACAACGATGAGTTCTTATTTCGAACTCATTATTGTACCATTTTGAACTAAACTGTATTGTTTTGAATTACTTGAGCTCACATGTTCTTATATCAGCACCCAGATATTAAGATGCAATATGCAGATTATTAAGACATAGCAACTGGAATATATAGAGATGACACGTCAATAATTATAAGATTACATATACGAGATGCTCATCTCGTCATGTACCACATGCTCATCTGGTGATGTACGAGATGCTCATCTGGTAGCGCATAAGATGCTCATCTCGTACATGCAACCTAACTGAGATTTATATGCTATCCCTTAATGAAACACACGCTATCCTTTAATGAACGACAGGATAACCACAAAGAGCTAACAAGTTAATGATTACTTCTTTCTGTACCGGTTTTGAATGAAATAAATATGTTTCATTTTCCATCCACCCGGACTTCGGCCAGTCCAGCCTCATCCGAAATAAAACTGATACGAATAAAAGCGATATTACATCCAAAATCACCTTGGAAAGTCCTGCTCTTGGAATCTTTAGCCCCCACCCTATCCGATATGACTTCCTTCCAAAGCAAGTCATCAACAGAGACCTCTATTTTATATTGATATACAACATCAGTTTCAGGCAATTCCACTTGAATTTTACTAATGCAATAAGAAGCTTCCAAAGCCAACTTCCACCATTTTTCCCTGTCTGAAGCAACAGGTTTCCATACAGTAGCCACATCTCCATCATTTACATAAGCCTTATTAGTCCCCTCTAAAGAAGAACTAACCCAAGTAGGACGATAAGTAGCCAGCAACATTTGATCCGTATCCGAGACTTGTCCACCGACTTTCCCTTCATACCGGTGATAAGGACGTTCGGCAACAGGAACTGTGATTTCTTCTTTCCACCTAGGAGTACCCAAAGTAGTAATTTCAATAACAGTCGGTTTCAAGCCATCGGCCGTCGCCTGAATAACTGTTTTTCCTCCATGGTAAGAGCGAAAGGCAATAGCCGCCTGTCCGTCACGAATCGCTATATCCGAAGCCTCTTCCTTAGAAGGAGGCATGAAACGTATCGTCCGCCCCGTAGGAAACTCACCCGGGCCTGAAAGGATTCTCAATTCTATAGGTATATTGTTACTAATATGCCTATTCTGTGCATCCAAAACAGTGACCACCAATTGCGCGTCATCCGTCCCATCTGTCGATGATATGATAGTATTGCTCGCCTTCAATTCCAGTTTTGCAGGTATGCCCTCAACCGGCCATTCGGGTTCCTGAGGCTTCCTATTCCCTTTCTTTAGCGCCTCTACATACCAATAATATTGGCGTTTAGGCAAACGAAAATAATCTATCATTCCCATGGTAGCCAATCCTGTTCCAAAAATAGTGCCATGGTCGAATCCACACCAGATAATCTGTCCGCTACGCCACGTTGGAGGATTCCAGGGATCAGCATATCCGGGTGTTTTCACCACATCTCCCCAACCGGCAAAGAAACGCCCGGGACGATGAGAAGTCGTACTACCATACTCTGACACAAGGTTAGGTACTCCCGGATTCTGAAATTCAGTGCGCGACGCACCATCACCATTATAAAAAGCAACAGCATTTTTCCCCAACCGATCTATTTCGCCACGTTGTGCCCCACCGATTGCCACTTTTCTCGTAGGATCCCAAACGGACACACTGTCGGTAGCCTGATTCAACAAGGACTTCATGTCTTTGAAAGTCTCCCAATCAGTAAAAAACGGCTCGTTGCACATACTCCATGCGGCAATAGAAGCATGGTTACGATGAATCTTTACCATCTCTTTCAACTGTGCCAAAACACTTTTATCAAATTTCGGACGATATTCCGGATTTGCCGGGTAGCAACTGGAAGTCGGATGATTCCAACTAAAACGGTCACCAAACGCACCACCTGTTCCCCAAAAAGCATTTTCAGAGAAGAATATAAGCCCAATCTCATCACAAGCTTGGACGAAAGCAGGATCATGCGGATAATGAGAACCCCGTATACAATTGAATCCGGCATCTTTTATCATTTGTACATCACGACGCATAGCCGCATTTGTCACAGCATCTCCCCATCCGGCCTGGTCTTGATGCACGTTGGCGCCCAACAGATAATAATGTTCTCCATTCAAGAAAAAGCCATTGTCTGCTGTCCACTCAAACCAACGAAGTCCAAAAGTAGTCTCATATTTATCCATCACTTTTCCATCCGCCACAACTGTTGTCACAGCCTTGTACTGTTGAGGAGATTCAGGAGACCACAACTGCGGTTTGCTTATCCCGGGAAGTACCTGCCTGACAAGCTTTACTTCATTCCCCTTCACAGAGATTTTCGTTTGCCTCTTTGATACCACCTTACCCGCGGGTGATTTGATTTCCGTTTGTACAACACAATTCTTACCCGACGGATAATTATTCTTTATCTCCGTCTGCATCTCGCACAAGGCTTCTTTTTTACTAATAGCAGTAGTATAGGCAAAAGTTCCATACACATCAACATGCAACTTATCTGTGACGTTCAAATAAACATCCCGATAAATCCCTCCGCTAAACTGATGGTCACCGGCACGCGGGGCAACATCCGGTTTCCAAAGATTATTGACCCGAACGGCAATAACATTCTTCCCTGTATTGAGGTAACGGGTTATATCAAAAAAGAATCCTGTATAGCCACCGATATGCTTACCTAAATAAGTTCCATTAATATATACTTCAGTTTCTATAAAGGAACCTTCAAATTCCAGTGTCACATTCTTATCCTTCCATTCAATGGGGATGTCAATCGCCTTGCGATACCAACCGTAGCCGTTATAAACCTTACTCCACATAAAATAGGGTATCGAGAAAGAATGTGGCAGAGATATATTTTGCCAATCCTCGTCGTTGAAATCCGTAGCCTCAGCACCTTTGACATCGGACAATACAAATTTCCACTCACGATTAATATTCTGTTTCAAACGTACATCCCCGACAGAATACGCGGTTGAATGCAGCAAGCCGATTAACACACCTAACAATAATACACGCTTTATCATATTCATCATACAGCAACACCTATTTTATTTGAGTAAAAGACAGGCCATGATACATACGGCTCACAAAAGGCAAGCAAGTGTAAAGAGCCGAATGCCAGTATTCCCAAGTATGACCGCCATCACGTACACGGAACTGACAAGGGATATTCGCTCCGCGCATCGCACGAAAGAATTCTATATTCCGGTCGAGCAGAAAATCATCGTCACCACAGTCAACAAACCAAGCGACACTACGCAGTTCTGCCTTGCGTTCTTCATTGGATGACATTACATATTTCACACAACTCTTCTCTATCACCGAACGGGTTAATACTGCCAACTTTCCATTCGGATCATCAAAACGGGCCGCTCCTTCTTCCGGTATATCCATCAACGCACTCATTGCATAAACTGCACAAAACATCCCGGCATGACGCTGGCCATAACCGGTAGCCCCTCCGCCTCCCATCGAAAGCCCTGCAATGGCACGATGCTGCTTATCCCCAATGACACGATAACGCTCCTCTATAAATGGCAAGAACTCCTTGAAGAAGAATGTTTCATATTTCCATCCCGCCATATCAAAATATCCATTTTGATAGATATTCGGGTCTCCACCTCCGGCATCAGGAGTGACGATAATCATTTCACAGGCTTCCCCACTCTCAGTAAGGCAATCCATTACATCTTTTACATATCCACGATTCGCCCACACATCATTCTTTTCCCACATACCATGCAAGAGGTAGAGAACCGGATAGCTCTTTTCTTTATTATGTTCAGAACTTTTAGGCAGATACACCGTATACGCACGCTTCGTCTTTAAAACTTCACTATAAACCGTATCAGTAACTACCCGACTTTGAAAATTCGACTGTGCTTGCAATGACAGGATATAAATAGACAAGGCTACCAATACACCTAACTTTCTCATCTTCATTATCTTTTCATTTTCTTATATAAAGCATTCCTCACATACAAAGATATGAAATAACTCTTCAGTTCCTCTTATAATCAAAATAATCTATATCCACATATCCTCCAAGTGACTTGGTAGCATAATTAAAGATAGCAAATCTAGTTCCCATAAAAAGCCTTCGATAATCAAACCTCATCTTGAAGTCGTCCCCTATTCTCTTCCAATCCTTATTATCCAAGCTATAATAGCAAGCCGCTATATCATGGTCCAAACGAAAATCCCCGTCAATCCGCAAGTAAATGACAGATTGGTTAAGCTCCAGTTGTTCCTTTTCTTCACTTCTCACACCGAGAACGGCTTTGCTAGAGCTATCCAAATTGACAGAGTCTACAGACATCGCAAGATATTTCTTTCCATTTCTCATAACGATCGACAGAAGAGCCGCATCCCCGTTAAAAGCACTAAAGCCTGCCACATCTCCTTCTTTCATATGAGCGACATCCAGTGCAACCACACCGCTACATTCCGGTCCTTCCATTCGTTGGCTAATCGTATTTGGAGCTAAAAAAAGATTATCAACCACCCGGCTTGTTTTCAGTCTCAGGAAACCGGGACGTTCCGTCAACGACCAAGCCTCGTTCACCGGATTGTGATTCCACTGCCAGTTTAATTTCAGTTTTGAATCACTGAAGTCATCACTTACAACAAGAGATTTCTCCGGATACCCTTGCACAGGCTTTTCCATCAGTAAAGGCACTTTACCGTTGTCATCTCCCAATATCGGCCATCCGTCAATCCAACGGCAAGGCATCAGTGTGGCCACCCTTCCTATGCCACCGCGATCCTGAAAAATCATTCCGTACCAATTTCCTTTCGTATCATCTACAATACACCCTTGCCCCACATAAGGGAATCCGGCAAAATTATCCTCCAATATCACCTTCTTTTCGTATGGTCCGGTGATCTTATCGGCACGATAACACACCTGCCTGCGATTTTCACCTTTCGGCCACGAAATCATCAGCAAATAATATTTTCCATTATGTTTCACCACCCGGCTTCCTTCCAGTAGTCCGGTTTCGGTTTCATCCCGTTCAAAAATCTTCATATCCACGCCATTCGGCTTTACACCCGAAAGATCGGCATTCAGCTCTTTCAGAGAACCCGTACCCGAGAAAACATACACCCGTCCGTCGTCATCAAAAAAGAGAGAAGAATCATGAAAATGCTGTGTCCGTGTTAGTAGTTCCCATTTTCCGGCAGGATCTGTCGCCGTATAAATATATGAACGATAAGGCTTATCATTAGGAGAAAACAACACATAGAACTTCCCTTGGTGATAACGAATCGATGTAGCCCATTGCCCACGCCCATAAACGGTACCATTTATAAGGTCATAATTGGAAGTATCTGTCAAGCGGTCAAAAACATAACTGATTATTTCCCAGTTTACCAAATCTTTCGACTTCATGACCGGAGCGCCCGGCATCAAATGCATAGTGGTACTCATCATATAAAAATCATCTCCGACTCTGATTACATCCATATCAGGAACATCAGCGTAGACAACCGGATTAGTGAAAGTTGAAGATACAGAAGTTACTTTACAACCTCCGCACAAAGAAAGTATCAATAATAAAATAATTGTTCGATTCATCTCAGTAAATTTATATATACGTCCTTCCTCGTTGTGACAATGAACAGGCGTATGAATCAAATATAGTCTGCACTCTCTTAAAAGTTTATGCAGACTATATTCTTACATGTACATACCTATTCTATTACAATGTTATCCAAGTAGAGGTCACAAGAGGCACTACTACCATTCGCAATCAATTCCACTTTATTCTTTCCGGCATTCAAGGACACACCCGCAGAGGTTGTTTCCCAGTTTCCAACGCCCGTCTGGGCAAACTCCGGAGTAGCTACCTTTACACCATTGACATAAAGGTCAACAGTATTGACGGTCGCAGCTGCACAATAACGGATACGAAGTGAATAATTGCCAGCATCAGTCACAGAAACTTCATCACGTACCGCAGCATTCCCACTGGAACCGAAATTTAGAAAGCCCATGGCTGTATAATCCGGCAGAATCCCTTCCGTTTCACTATAAGGTTTTTTCGTGATGACACGGCTGATATTCTTATATTCAAAGTTCTCAGCCTCATATTGGCGGGCACCATGATAAATATTCGGACTGGCAGGAATACTGATAGTAGCTTTCGTATATTGAGTTTCCCTACCAGTAGCGTTACCGACACAATTCACTGTTATATCAACTGCACCATTATGAACAACGGTCATCGTATACACACCATTCGTCCAATCTTCCGATATACTGCATGAAGCAGGAGTAGCACGGTCTGTATAAGTCATCTGCGGCTTACCTGTACTGCCATAAATCTTGATTACATCCGTCTGCTTGACTCCCTTCTCATTGTAGTTAGTAAGATAGAAAGTCACTTTGTTGGAATACTCCTTGATGGCAGCCACCGAGTATTTGGCAAAGGCAAGTTCCATCTTCTCGCACGTATTATACTTGAATGGAATAGCGGCATTGCGCACTTCTGAATATGCATTGTAAGCCACCCACGCATTTTCATGACGCCCTGCATACAAGTTTCCGGTATATTCTTCAGGGAAATCACGGTTGAATATACTCTGCTTAAGTTTCACATCACCGTACGTACCATTATATTGCGAAGCATTAATTTTGTACTTGAATGAATTGGCAATATCGTCAGCAAACCCATAAACCACAGGAAGAGTAGGATAACGGCCCGTTTTCTTGAAATAGAGACGCTGTTCGTAATTAGTGCCGTCCTCATCCAGTTTATAGAGCCCATCATACAATGTTTTAGGAGCAAGATACCCCGGGTCAGAAGCTGTATTGTTAGGCGTAATGTCATTGACAATTACATATTTCGTACGATCTATCACTTCCTGACGGCTCATAATCCGGATTGTACCATCCAGAACTTTACGATAAATATCCATATTGATATTGTAAAGCTGGGGGTAAAACTCCCAATTACGCTTCGTATATCCATCTCCGGCACTTATGGCACTACCCTCTTTACATACCTGTTCGGGGATAGTCTCGGGACCGTCAAAGATTGTCTGACCGGTGAACATGATATGCTCTATTGCAGGAATGGCACCTGCGGCAACCGGGAATTTCTCATCTCCATTCCAATATATTGCATTCCAACCACATTCATCAAAGCGCATCCCATATTGTCCCGCATATCCGGAAAGCCAAGCTCCCAAACAAGCACTCTCTATATCGAAGAACCCATAAGTAGAGGTGTATTTCTCACATACTATCAAATTTTCCGGATGTTCCCGGCAGATAGCGGCAAACTCCGCATCACGCTTAAACATAGCCACAGGGGTAAGGGATGCTCCCCAATGCGGACCACAGAAACTGATGGTCAGATAGCCACCATATTTAGCGTTAAGCTTCATCAAATTAGTCCAATGCTTTAAACGTTGAGGATATGACACCGAGAATTGGTCGTCAAATCCCCAGAACTGCTCGCAATAGTTAAAACCCAGAAAGTTGGGATAATCACGATAGAACTCTTCATAAAGACTTCCTTCCATTTGACCATATGTCGCAAAATCCGGGAAATGGGAGAAACCGCCGCTCGAAGGCTGCACCATAGCCCATACATTATTCTCAGCACAAGTGCGAAGCCATGATTTTGCGACTTCATACCCATATTCTACCAGTCCCCATTTGCCGGTATCATCATCGTGAAGAACAGAAAGTGAAATATTGAAGATTACATATGGGCGGATGTCTGCCGGTATCATGTCAATGATACGCTGTGGGTCAGCATGATTCCATGTGTCGATATGGAAAATCCATGCCGGCTTGTCGGGAGAGATAAGACGACGCAAATCCCCCATTACCGGTTCATCAGGATTGTCCTTATCATCTATCGTGAACGTAAGAGGCAAAGAGCCGTCACTAAACCTGAAAGCCACTGACTTGCCTTTTACATCCACCTGGCTAAAAATACTCTTCACCGTTCCGGCTTCCGCCCTGCGTTTCAGTGTTTTTACATCATCGTTGCATTTCACGGTCCAATATCCATCTTCATCCATCCCTACCACAGGAATAGAGGACAGTTCTGATGTAACAGCAATTTTGGCATCTTTTATACTCAACCAATCATCATCGATAGTCCAATAATACGTATCTCCATCCTTCTTCACGCTAAGCTTTGGAGCGTAAACAGAGGTTTCTCCTTTATCCAAAGGCGTAATTTCAGTACGTACGGTAAAACTGTTTCCGTCTGAAAGTTCCACATTGTAAGAAGAGGCAGAGAGTGTCACACACGATCTCACATCCAGCCCTTTTTCCTGCGCCACAACCATTCGTTGCAGCGCCTTTAAGTTGGAATTTATATCATCTATCGTATTCTCCGACTTTGGAGGTTCGGGACCTACTACTATTTGAAGTATTTCCTCATCCTTGCAACTGTAAAAGCAAACGAGCAAGAAAGAAAAAAGCAGAGCCGGGAAAAGGCGTACATTAAAAAGTAAATATTTCATCATATATATTTTATTAGCGGAACATGTTTATATTAAACTCACGTTACCCAAGGTTATTTCAATCCTTCAACTACTCCTTCATACATACCATTTCGATTGTAGCCGGAAGTCCATGGACAAACCGTATTTCCACCGTTGCTTTCGCTCATGCCGGATATCGAAATGCCATATTGCTTGTCGGCAGGAATCAGCCTTCTGTACTCTTTCATAATGAAAGCCAAATATTCGGCAGCAGCAGCACGTTCCTCCAAAGTGAGCTTATTGGCTACAATGAAGTTTCTATTGGTGTCCTGCACCATCATACTGAGATCAGAGACGCGCACCGTTTTACCACTTGCTGCAAGTTTCTCAAACAATCCGGTTATAATTTCTTCATTACCTTCCTGGTCTGTGACATTTTGGGAATAAATAGCATGAAGCAAAATGTTATATCCGTCAATTTTGGTTACATTGTCTGCTTCCCACGAATCGACCAATGTGATAAGTTCATCGGCTACTTTTCCCATATCATCAAATTGGTTGATAGTTTGGCTGACAAAAAGTTCAAGTTCCACCCCTACGTTCTTCACTGTATCCCGTGCAATCTTCACAGCAGTACGTGCATAATCTATTTCACCCAGATATTCACTCCATTTGAATGTATTTTCATCAGTCGTATTATCAAGCGGCTCACTAATAATGTTCCACAACTTCACGCTGTTCACTTCATTAACGCCAGCATATACCATTCCCCCAATCCATTTTTCCATTTCCTTGGTGAATATTTCTTTCTTTTCTTCAGGAGTTTTCTCTATATGCTGCGGCTGGGCTTCCCACATAAACTTTAAGTTGTCGATGTATGCTGTCCAGTTACTTGAACTTGAGCCGATTGAAAACTCCATTTCATTAAGGTCTTTCATGGCATCAGGTATCTCAATCGTTCCTTTGGGAATATCTTCACCCAAAGCGCTATACGTACCCTCCTTTACAAATGTCACAAGTATCCCACCACGTTTCCAGGTATCATTTTCCTGAAAACCATAATTGGCTGCATTCGTATTAAGAGAGATCGTTTGTCCATTTATTATTACGCTCATACCGCCGCCATACATTCCCTTGATAAGACGCATATCCATCATCATGCCGGTATAATCTTTCAGTGTCATGCCTTCTTTCAATTTAACAGTAAACTTTGGAAATGCCCATGCAGCTTGGTTGATGTAAAGTACATTCCCACTCTCTCCGGCCGGGTCCTTTACAACTGTGGCTGTTCCGCTACCGGTCATAGGATATGTGTCATTTATCGCGTCAGTCTCAAAACTAATAGTAGTGCTTCCTTTACCTGACACTTCATATTCCATAGAAATATTATCAAGATAATATTGAGCAGCAGTAGATTGAGAACCGATAGAAAGATCAAATTCTGTAAGACCTCTCATGTTTTCCGGTATCACAAATCCCGGAGCAGTAGCATCATTTAGTTTTATTACAAGACTACGTTTCCACTTATTATCGGTTGCACCAAGGTCAGCTGCACTTTTCCCCAAAGCAAACTTAGTTCCATTTATAAGAACCCTCATACCTTGCCCATGGATACCATCTTCACCAACATGACGTAAGTCTATATTCAACCTCACATAATCACCCAACATTCTGCCACTGGGCAGCACAACATGGAGCTTGGCATATGAATCATTAGCCTTTACATCGTTCGTACCTACATGAAGTACGTGCCCACTTTCACCAGCGGGGTCCTCTTCTACAGTAGCCGAACTATTACCAGTCATAGGGTAAGTTTTACCAATTGCATCATCGTCAAAGTTGAATAACTTCGTTTTACCCGTTTCTGTTTCCACCGGTATATCAATCGGTTCAATGAGCTTATTATAATAGACGGCACGCTGTCCTTGGTCTGAGCAGAGTGAACCACCATAAAGTGCGATACCGGCTCTGGCTGTAAGGTCAGTCACCGACTGCATACCGCCAAAGTCATAAGTACCGTCCACCTTCAATGTATTAAGCGGGGTAAACGAACCATTCACATCGGCCGCATTGAAGTTTGCCAACAAAGTACTATATGCAATGTCTTTCTTGGTAAGCAGGCTTGCAGACATATTAGTAGCCAGTTGAAAAGAGCTATTGCTGTTAACATACGACTTCAAAAGGTCGAATGTGCTCAAATACTCGCTATTGGCTACTTCTTCCGGCTTTTCCAGCGGAAGATGACAAGCGTACTCATCCTTGCACGATACCACTACAGTGGCTACCAATACAAAAAAGATTATCTTATTATTGATGTATTTCATATTCTTCTAGTTTTAACGTTTATATCGGATAAAACACTATTTCCGTTCTACCTCAAATGTCCCACCGCCATACACATTACGGGTACGAAGCACCAATGTGTCTTTAGTGGCCAGCTGAATACCCGGATTTTTCAGTTCGACATTATATTCCAGATAAATAGCATCACGGTCTTTCCCGCCAAGGCTGTTCTTCTCCCCTTTACTTACGAACTTGCCGCTTCCACTAGCTACTACGTCCTGTGAACCTGAGGTGATGGAGCAAGCCCCCTCCTCATTAAAAGTCAGATGTAATGTGAAACTATGCGCATCACCTCCACCATCTTTCACTTGCAGTGTCAGGAGATCTTCCTTATAAGCAGCAGTAGTAACATCTACATCCTCATCCTTCTCTACAAATTCAGCATGGCGGACAAGCTGTTTGGATTCGCCACCAATGGTAACCTGATCCACTCCACGACGCAGGTACTGCCCGTGCCAGGGATTGACATATTTTACAGCATAGAGTACATAATTCTTTGGCTGGATACTCCAATCATCGGCATTATTCCATGCAGGAGAATCCACAGCAGACTTGCCTTGAAGAATTGAGTCAGCCCCCTGTACATCGTCCATTCTGAGAGGAATCACATAATACCGGTCAATAGACTTTTCGTCAGCGAAGAAAGCATCAGTGAGCTGCACTTCCACCCCACCCGAAATCTCATTTGCAGGAATACTGATCTGTCTGGAAGCCAACGCATAGTAGGAAGACGGCATTGGAGTGACGGGAATATCAGTACCCTTGAAATAGAGTCCGTCACACAGCGACTCTTCTACCACATAATCGATAATCACATTCTTGCGATTGGTATAACCACCACCCCATGCAGCCTTAATCAACATCTTATGCTGATTATCAAGAGTATTGTCATAGAAGTTTTCCTCACCAAGTTCAATAGTACGCAGACCATATTGGTTGGCAAAATATACAGTCTGATAATCAAAATCAGGGAACTCATTCTCCCCATTCTCACAAGAAGTAAAAGTGAGGAAGAATGAGGCTAGTCCGATATATATTAAATTCTTTTTCATTATCTATAGATGTTATGTGTATGTTCTGTAATTACTTCCAGCCCTTATTCTGAATAAGGTTGCTGAATTTGAGTGTCTCTGAATACGGAATGGGACAATAACGCATATAATCCTCATAAGCCCGTTCCTCTACAGTGAACGTAGTATAACTCTGTCCGTCAGAAGTCCAGTCAATGCCACGTACCGCTTCGTTAAGATTCTCGTTCCAACGACGGAGATCCCAAAAGCGGAATCCCTCAAAACATAGTTCCAAACGACGTTCATTGCGGATTAATTTACGCATTTCATTCGGGTCATTTGCACATTTTTCCAGATACGAATCATTATCACCGCCTACTCCCGCGCGCTTGCGGATAGCCTTCACAACATCATAAGCAGAGTAGCCGTTGCCATTGGCATTCTTTGGGCCCCAAGCTTCGTTGGCAGCCTCCGCATAGTCAAGATACATTTCGGTATAACGGACACGGGGATTGTAGTGCGCTTTTGCAGAAGTAGAGGTAGGATCGCAGTTTACATCCATGCGCAGACGTTTCTTCATATAGTAACCTGTACGGGTTGATTTCTGTTCCACAGTATTGATTCCATCATCTGTAGACGACTTTGAACTAGTATAGATAGTCTTGTTGCTGCTGCCCGCAGTAGAGCCATTATAAATAATATACTTAGCCAAACGAGGATCACGGTTGTCATAAGGTTTACTCTTATCATACCCACTGTTAGTAACATCATCAATCGGATAACCATTAGCCATAGGAAAAGCGTCTACCAGGTTCTGCGAGGGATTCATATTGCCGGAACCGAACAATGAAGGCGGAAAATGTCTTCCTTCCTGATTCGTATCACCACTGCTGATATTTTCTCTCCAAAGTATTTCTTTGGGGTTCACACCATCTTTTATTGCATCCGCAATGGCTGCTTCATAATAAGTAACACCGTCAGCAGCCAAGCCGTCAATTCCACCATTATAGTCTATAACAGAGGCGGCAGCCATAGCAGCCTCCTCCCAAGTAGAAGTATTTGATGGAGTTTGAAATGCAGGACTGGCAGCAAGGATAGCCGTACGTACACGATAGGCGCGGGCAATCAGTCCGTTGAACAATTGACGTGCTTTTGCCCCCATTACTATGTTATACTTACTTATATCCTGTGTGGCAGACTGGAACTCAACAGGAACTGTCGTTACATCTTCATACTCCCAAGGCAGCATTTCTTCCGCTTTCGACAAATCACTGTAAATTTGTTCTACGCAAGCCTGGAAAGAGGCACGTGGAAGGTTAAAATCAGATTCTACAGTTTGTGATTCTGTCAAAATAGGCACACCCAGTAACTCGCCATTTTCTCCGAATCCGGCATGAGCACGGAGTAGGTAATAAAGGAACATACCACGAAGTCCATACGCCTCACCTTTAGTACGACGGGCAAAAAGAGCATTTTTCTCCGCGTCATCCGCCCACTTCACCTGGTCAACATTCTCAAGAAAAAGGTTGAGGTACTGTATGGAGCTGAACGAGTTCGTCCATTGATTGAGAGATGTCCACGTAGACGCTGTCCATCCACCGGTAGCTATCGTGAGGAACGCATCGCTTTTCTGATTAACCACAGCATCGTCCGTAGCATATTCACTATTGTCATAGTAGCCCGGGATATGACTATATGTACTCATCAGGAAGCCTTGTGCATACTGGGCATCTTCGTACATCTGCTCTACATCCTTGAAGTTTTCGAGCCCCGGTTTGAAGAGGTCATCGCAACCACTCAACATCAGAGCACCGGCTACAAAAAGTAATATCTTCTTATTCATATTATGTTTTCTTATTAGTTAGATTTAGAAAGCAGCTTTAAAGCCTACATAAAAGTTACGCATCTGGGGATAACCGGTACTCAACTCCATATATTGGCGCTCTTTTGAGATGGTGAGCAAGTTGCTGCCACCACAATACAAGCTGAGTCCATGAACAAACGTTCCGTTGAATGTGCTCTCCGGGAAATCATAACTAAATTGTACGTTTGCCAATTTGAACATATTCGTCTTGTACATCCAGAACGTAGAGCTGCGATAATTATTATCACCGTTACCTGTCGTTAACCGAGGATAAGTGGCCGTCTCGGCAGTCTTGTAGGTCCAACGGTTCCATACGACTTCGGAGAACTTACTTGTACCCCTGTTCCAGTAATAAGAGTTATCCTTCATACCAATAGCACCGGTTCGTCCGTTACCAAGCGCAAACAACGAGAAGTTTTTATACTTTAGTTTCAGATTGATACCAAATGTGAAAGGCGCTGCCCACCATCCACCTTTACCCAGGTCGATTTGATCTTTACTGTCTATCACACCATCTTCATTGATATCCTTGTATTTCAGGTCACCGGGTTTAACGGTTCCGAAAGTTTGTCTCGGGTGTTTCGCAATATCTTCCTCGCTTTGGAAGAACCCCTCGCACACGTAACCTCTTACCGCATCGAGCGCATGCCCTTCAGCAAGTAAGTAATCATATTCCGTCACTTCGTCGCGCTTAGTAGCTTTTGAAGAGAAAACCATGCCATTAAAACCCAGAGTCACATCCAGTTGACCAAACTTTTTATTGGCAGTAACTCCAAAATCAAAGCCGGAACGCTTGTCTTCATTATTATTTATCCAAGGCAGGAATGAGGAAGTATCATTCAAATTAAAATAAGAAGGGAAGATGGTAGAAGCACCACGCGTCAACAGTCCACCGGTTGTCTGCGTGAAATAGTTGGCATTCAGCTGAAACAGTTTATTAAACAATGTCGCATCAATTCCCACACGGTACTCTTCGCGGGTAATGAATGTCAATTCCGGATTTCCACCACGTATGGAACCTGAAAGAACGCCACCTGCTGTTCCGTCATGCCATTGATACCAACCGGTCTTCTTCTGCTCCATCAAGTAATAACCCTTATACATATAGTAATCAGAGATATCCAAATCCTGATGTAACTTAGCATATGACGCTGTCAATTTCAAATCGTCCACAAAGTCCACATCCTTCATAAACTTTTCCTTACTAAGTCTCCAGCCTAAAGTGACGGAGGGAGAGAAAGCATTACGTTTACCTTCGGGAAGTTTGGCAGAATGAACCAATGCTCCGGTAAAATCTACATAATATTTATGAGCATAATTATAGGACGCACGCAGGCCAAGATTCACATTACTGGTCCGATGATAATTACTACCTGCTACACTGCTGCCGATAGCATTGTTGTTCTCATCCGAAGAACTTTGAGTTTGATACCCCCATCCCAGCAATGTGGCGGACACATTGTGGTATTTGTTGAATGTACGGGCATAATCAAACTGTGCACTGAAAGTGAGTGTCTGGTCATAAGTCGATTTACCTACATATTCATTAATACTCTTCTTATCTTCTCCGAACTTAGTCAGCCCGACAATCATGTCTTTACCATTTACGTTCGCCCAGGTAGGTTGGTATACAGCGTAATCCTCCGCAAATGCTTCAGAATAGTAAGACGTATAGTCTACGCTATAAGCAGTCTTGAATGACAACCCTTTGAGCAGGTTGTCAAGATCAGCCATCAAGACAACATCAAACATAAACATACGCGATTTTTCTTTCGTATATCCTGCGGCCAACAATTCCGAGAATGGGTTGGTCGTATCAGCAGAAGTACCACCAAGCAAATATTGACCATCAATCAAGTGATTACTGTTTGTGATATACTCGTCAATAGTAGCAACCGTACGATCCATCATATCGATAGGAAGCAATGGCGCAAACCAGTTCGGACGAAGCGTTGAGGCAACTCCCCAAAAGCTACCTCGACCGGCATAACTGTTGTTGAATACCACAGCAGCATTAGTACTAGCCTTCAACCAGGAAGCAAGTGACATATCCACATTACCACGTACATTGAAACTCATATCGTATGCCTTTTTCGCTTCACCATACTTCAACAGACTATTGTTGTAATCCATGCCGAAATCCAAATAATAATGGGTCTTCTCATTTCCACCATACACTTCACCTACGACACCCGAATTAACATTAAACTTCCGCAAATAGTCCGAACTATAAAAGTCAATATCCGGATAGCGGTACGGATTGGTACCCAATGTTGTCTGGTAAATCGTAGAAGCATCGTATTTCTCTGCTATTCCATCATTACGGCACGCTTCATTATAAAGAGTCATGTAACAGTCCGAGTCCAGATACCTGGGATAAGAAACCGGAACATTGGCGGCTACTGTACCACGAATATCTATGCTCATAGGCGCATTTTTACCACGTTTGGTAGTAATAAGAATCACTCCTTTCGAAGCACGGCTGCCATAGAGCGCTACGGCGGCAGCGTCTTTCAGAACCGACACACTCTCTACCTCTGTCGCTTTGACATTGCTGGCACTACGTGGCACACCGTCAACCAGTACCAGGGCACCTTGTCCCCAAATGTTACCGTTGTATCCGCCCACCATTCCGTTAAGTCCCATCAGACTATTATTATTGTACAATATCTTCGACAGTTCCGACGTGTTGACGGTAGAGACGGCATGAGTCAAGTCTTCCTTCGCAACTTTGCCGAAAGCCACATTCACAAGACTGTCCTGTGCTTCTTGCGCCACAACGCCTCTAACATTCAGAAACGCCATTGCCAAAGCAGTACAGCCAATATATATAAACTTTCTATTCATTTTTTACGTAGTTATTAGTTAATACGTCAAGATTACCATCCCGGGTTCTGGCCGAAGCCTTCATAGAGATAAACATCATTCTTAGGCAACGGCAGCCAATAGTGCCGGTCTGTGAACTTTCTTTCCACCAGTACCTCTTCACGAAGATTCTTAATCCTATTCTCTTCGGGCTTGTCGTAGTTATAATCATCGGCAGATACTCCCCTGTCAAACTCAATCTTCGTTTTTCTATTGTAAGGAGCCTGTCCGATAAGCATCCATCGACGGAGGTCCATGAAACGGAAACCTTCGAAGGCCAGTTCCACCGCACGTTCACGACGTACTTCGCTTAGGAAATCCGTGGTATTGCCGGTAAACCGGTCGAGCACATCTTCCACACCGGCACGCCTGCGAATCTCATTAATAGCATCTTCCGCAGTCTTGTGGAATGTAAGAGCCTTGCTTTGAGGAGTTCCGTAGCCTACGGCGGTCGCTTCCGAATACATCAGATAAACATCGGCAAGACGCATCAGGCTTAACACCATGATGTTGTTTTCCTTATAGCCATCAACCGTATTCATCAATTGCGGACAAAGCTTACAATTCATATAACCGGTGAAACAACCTTTCTTTTCATCTTTCTCTTCGCTTTCACGCCCGTTGGTAAACAGTTCGCTGGAACCACCGGCACCACCCGTACTCTGCCACTTCACACCATCAAACATAATAGTCTTATAGAAACGCGGATCGCGATCTTTCCATGGATAAGCGGGGTCATAACCCGCTTCCGGATCTGCCTGAGTCATATTCTTTATCGGATAACCATTCTGCATTCCGAAATAGTTGACATAATTTGCTGTAGGATAGCTTTTGATACCGGTAGATTCAATGCTTGTCGGACGGAAATCATTAATCATGTTCCAACGCCAGCGTCCATCATAGTCTACAAGGTTCTCACGAAAAATAGCCTCTTTCAAACCATTGAGTTTACCATTGGAATTATGCACAAGAAAAATCTCATTATAGTTTGCCATAGGAGCCAATTCATATCTGCCTGTTTCTTCTATTATCTTCAAGGCATCTCCAAATGCATCGGCAGCACGCTTACAAAGTCCAGCATTATACTCTTTTGTACCTCCGGAAGCCCAGTTCATCAATGGACTACCTGCCCAAAGCAGTGTCTTGCCTTTATACGCCAAAGCCATAACTTTATTGATACGGCTATTATTATTGCCCAGTGTAACCTTACCGACAGTAGTTTGATCCCAATCTACAGGAAGCAGGGGTATGGCATGGTCAAAATCTGCCACACACTTCTCGGCACACACTTGCCAAGTGAGTCGGGACAATGTGGGAGTCACATCTGATGGAATCACTTCATCAATATAAGGCATTCCACCCCACCATTCCATCAACATGAAATGAAACCATGCTCGAAAAAAGTAGAGCTGTCCCTCAAGCAATTGGCGTTCTTCTTCAGTAACATTTACCAACTTATCCAGATTGGCAATACCTATATTAGCTTTACGTATACCATACCAACAGTCCTGCCACAGATTTCCATGTGAATTTCTGGCAAGGCCGCCAGAACTACGTGTCGTTGGATAAGAATAAAAGCAAGTAGTCCATCCCCAAAAATCACCATAATCTATGTTGCGAGCAAAAAGCCGGATTTCTTGCGGTTCCCAATATTCTTCTTCACCATAGTTGAAACATGTGTGATAGTCGTTATTAGAGACAATTGGTACACGTTTATAAAGCTCCTCTATGAAACCCTGGAAATTCTTAAAGTTCTTGTATGGATCATTCTCTGCAATATCGCTATTGGGCGATTTATCCAAATAATCGGTACAAGAGGTGGTAATCAGCACGCCAATCAAGGTAATCGCCGATGCCAGGAATATTTTATTGATATATTTATTCATAATCTTAACTTTCATATTATAAAGTTATGTCAATTCCTAAATTGAAACGACGCATGGTAGGGTAAGCACCGTCAGAAGAAGAGTACCCGGTATTAGACTCACGATCATCAGGCATATCTGTCCACATATAGAGATTATCTCCATTCAGATAGATGCGACAAGTCTTGAGACCGATTTTCTTCAACCACTTAGTATTGTTAAATGTATAAGACAGTTCTACATTCTTCAAACGCAGGTAAGAGGCGTCATAGAGATAGCGAGTTCCTGCCGCCGCAGGATCCACAGTCGTCCCCCAACGTGGAGTCGGTAATGCGGCCGTACCACTGGGTGTCCAATACTCACCCTCAACATAAGCCACATGAGCAGTACTACGAAAAGTAGGGAAATTCACTTCACGAGTAACATTGTTCACGCCATAGAATTGGGCAAAAATGCTGAAGCCTTTCCATTCTGCTCCGATAGAAGCATTATAAGTATTCTGTGGCATCTTGGAATACTGATAAGGAGCACGGTCATTGGCGTCAATAACACCATCTCCATTGAAGTCCACAATATTATAGTCTCCGGGAAGTTTCATATCGTTGCCTGTTGTCCATGCAGAACTACCTA
Source organism: Bacteroides sp. GM023 (assembly GCF_014750685.1). Taxonomy (GTDB): domain Bacteria; phylum Bacteroidota; class Bacteroidia; order Bacteroidales; family Bacteroidaceae; genus Bacteroides. Next base: position 276,033 of record NZ_JAAXGE010000007.1, on the reverse strand, counting down.
TCACATCATCCCAAGTGGCAAGATTGCCATGATCAATATAAGCATATGTCTGATCAATAGTATGCCCTGCCCCTCTCTGGTAAGTAGGTTTCAAAGGCGCGTCATCACGAAATTTCACTTTATTGACTGCATGGGTCATACTTGTATTCAACCAAGCACGAATACCATTATTGAAAGTGTGGTTCAGTCGCAGTTCAAGTTCGTAACCATGACTGTTTACCTTACCCAAATTAGCATCGGGAGCTGATTGTCCAAAATAAGAAGCGATGGCACGTTCACTACCTTTCACCAAGATATCCGTACGGGTATCGTTGAAGATATCGACCGAACCGGCTATAAGTCCATTAAACAGTGCATAGTCAATACCGAAATTTCTCTTCTCTACAGTTTCCCATGAAATATCCGGATTACCAAGTTTACTTATAGTATAATATGTATAAGGAGTGTTGGCAGGATTGATGTCCCCCATCAGAGTATTACCACCATAGCTTAACTGATCTTTATACAAGAACCGGTTCCCCATAGCAAATCTCTGCCAAGGCAATACCAATGAATCATCACCTACACGTCCCCATGAAGCACGGAACTTCAGCATATCCAGAAATTTGAGATTTTTCTTTATAAACTTCTCTTCACTGAGCATCCATCCGAGAGAGAAAGAAGGGAACAGATCGAAACGATAGTCGGGACCAAACTTTTCAGAACCATTGTAGGCGCCGTTCATTTCGAAAAAGTAACGCAATGCATAGTTATATGTGAGACGAAATACCCAGTCTTCACGATAAATGGGGAAAACACTACCTTGAGCCTCTTTCAGACGACTGAAAAGTCCCAATGCCGTAACCTCATGTTTGCCAAAAGTGCGGGCATAGTCAAGTTGCATCGAATAGTAAAGCTTGCGGTAAGTAGCATTGACATCCACGCTACCTGCCTGGCTTGCCCAATAAATCTTATTGATAGGATAATCAAGTCCTGTTCCTGTATCTGGGTCCTCTTTAAATTTAATCAAGCCTGTGTCCGGATCTACCCACATACGTTGCGCATCTTTATGCATATCGTTTATACCACGTTTGGCTTCCTTGAACGTATAGTCCATAGAAAAGTTAGCCTTGAATTTCAACCCTTTGGTAATCATCTTCAAGTCCTGATCGAAGATAAAGTCGGTTGTAATTTTAGTTGTGGTACGTTTTTCTATACCGGAAGTTGCCAGGCTATATGCAGAGTTGGGTACATCGGCATTACGTGGTGCATAGTAGCCCCACATTCCGTTGGAATAAACAGGGCGCATTGCATCAGGAGCCGATTTATAGGCAGAAGACCAATAAGATGCATCCTGGTCTCCATACTCCCATGGCACTGTCCGTTCTGCATTAGAGCCAAACAGATTAGTCGAGAATTTGGTAGTCGGCGTAAGCTGGAAGTCGAGGTTGCTACGTACATTTATTCGGTTATAACCAAATCCCGAATTATATCCACGATGATTGTCGAATGTCTTGAACAAGTCACCTTCACTCACAAAATCCGCTGCGGCAAAATAACTGACTACTTTCGTACCACCCGCCACATTGACACTGGCATTATAAGACATCGTACTTTTTTTGAAGAGGACGTCTTCCCAATCTGTATTCGGATAGCGATCCCACTCTTCCTGATTGGCAGGATGACGATACTTGTCGATAATAGCCACAGGATTATAGTTAGCCCATCCGGACGGGTTCAAACAAGCTTCGCGCTCTATAGAGTTATTCATCAGATAGAAAGTATCATAGGCATCATATTTCTCCGGAAGTTTGGATGCTACCTTCGCCGTGATATTGGCTTTTATCTGCACGCTAGCCTTGCCTTCCTTACCACGCTTGGTAGTAATAAGAATAACCCCATTAGCACCCTTCACACCATACACTGCCGTAGCGGAAGCATCCTTCAACACGGAAATGCTCTCTACGGAAGAGATATCAACAGAACTCATCTCACGTTCAATACCATCTACCAGCACCAACGGTTCGCTATTGTTCCATGAACTTTGTGTACGAATAATAATCTGGGGATCTTCCTCACCCGGCATACCAGTCGAAGCAGAAGTGATAACACCCGGCAAAGAGCCTGTCAATGCAGCACCCAAACTACTTACACCTCCTGCACGTTCCAGTGTCTTACCACTGGTTTGCGTGATAGCACCTACCACACTTGCCTTCTTTTGTTGTCCATAACCTACAACAATCACTTCTTCCAATTGTACATTACTATCAACCAAAGTTACCTTTATCGTTTTCTTTCCCGCAACTTTGACCTCCTGCGGAGTCATACCAATAAATGACACTACGAGTACCGCCTTGTCATCGGGAACTTTCAACTTGAAGTTTCCATCCAAATCTGTAATTGTTCCTACTGTCTTATTACCTTTCAAGGCAATACTTGCCCCGATAATCGACTCGCCATTTGAATCGACAACCGTTCCGCTTACCACAAATCCATGCTGCGCATAAGCCGATATGCAGCTAAAAATCAGAAGTAAAACCAGGCAGGGAATCTTTTGAATTTGTAATCTTACATTTTTCATTACCATTAGTCTAAGATTTTAATAATATGATAATCTCTTTTTTAATCTACAGGTGAGAGAAGGCATCTCTTCAACTGTCATCTAACTTGTTTCTCATAAATCGTTCATTTAAGGTTGATACTCATTTTTATCTTTATTATCAGTCCCGGCAGAAGTTGTCATCGGAACAGCACAAAGGTAACGTGATGATATCAAAGTAAACTTGTCTATTGTTTCATTCATATCCCGACATGTAACCGAGTGTTACAATTATCATATGTACATGTTTCATCCCCCTTGCACAGGCTTCCTAAAGCATAAAACCAACAAAGGGAAAATAAAAAAAGCCTTCACCCGCTAACGTCTATAAGCAAGGCGCTAGCGGGTGAAAAGCTTTATTACAAACTAAAATTAATGAGAGAGAAAAGATCTGATATGAAGTGTTTATTCCTCTGTCTTCCTGTCGACATACTCCGAAGGAGCACATCCGTAGAATTTCTTAAAAGCGATTGAAAACAAGGTGGGATTCGTAAATCCAACCAGATAGGCAATCTGAGAGATGTTTACCTTTTTTTCTTTCAGCAGTTTGGCTGCTTGCTTCAGGCGGATATTACGGATGAATTCAGTAGTCGTGTTCCCTGTTAAGACCTTCAGTTTACGGTGTAGCTGGACACGACTCACACCTACTGCCTCAGCCAAATCCTCAACACTGAATTTCGAATCCTCCAAATTCTCATTGATAGCCTTCATCAACCGTTCCATAAAGTACTCATCATTAGCCTTTACCTCAATCGTTTTCATCTTCTCTTCAACTTCCTGATCCATGCCGAAACGTCCTTTCAAACGTATTCTGCCGGCAATCAAGTTTTCACAGATAAAAAGCAACTCTTCTATTTGGAAAGGTTTAGCCAGAAAAGCGTCCGCCCCTACGTTCCAGCCTTTAAGACGACTGTCATATTCCGCCTGTGAAGTTAAGAGTACAAATGGTATATGACTGATATTCGCATTTCCTCTGGTTTTCTTAAGCAGTTCGAATCCATCCATTTCCGGCATCACGACATCCGAGATAATCAAGTCTATCCGCTGGTTTAAAGTTATTTGATAAGCTTCCACACCATTGCAAGCTGTTACCACTTTATAGTAGGTTCCTAATTCGAATTTCAAATACTCACGCATTTCCTCGTCATCATCCACTATGAGAACTCTCCATTGGGTTTTACTTTTCGATGTGGAAGCCTTACTTTCTTCTTCCTCTTCCCAGCAAGTGTCTTCGCTCAGGATTAAACGTGCCGGTTCTTCAGCCAGTGATGCCGCTTCTTCGACCAGTTCTTCCGAATTTAAATGTTCTTTGCCCAACGGGATACGTACTATAAAGCAACTTCCTTGCTTATCCATACGATTGACAGCGGCTATGGAACCATGATGCAACTCCACCAACATTTTAGTCAAGTTCAACCCGATGCCGAAACCATGGGAATTGGTGGAAGCCTGATAGAATCGTTCAAATATCTTTTCCAATTTCTTCTCGTCCAGCCCCATACCCGAATCCTTCACAGTTATTTCCGCATATTGGGACAGAGAGTCATGTACACTTTTGTCTTCACCCACAGTGAGCAACAATGTGACTTCACCACCATCCGGGGTATACTTAAAAGCATTGACCAATAGGTTCATCAATACTTTATCAAAATTATTACGATCAATCCATACCGGCAAATACTCCATAGTATGAATAAATGAGAAATGGATATTACGTTTAGTGGCCTGATAATCGAACATCAGGAATAATTCTTCAATAAACCCAACCATTTCCGTCTCCCGACACTCTATTTTCATTTGCCCCTTGTCTATCTTACGGATATCCAGCAGCTGGTTGATCAGATTAAGAATCCGGTTTGCATTCCGTTGCATGGTTAACAAGGCTTTCTTCCTACCTTCTTCCTGCTCGGTTTTTATCAAAGCTGACAACGGACTGACAATCAAAGTGATCGGTGAACGAAGTTCATGAGCGATGTTAATAAAGAACTTCAATTTTTCCTCGTTCATTTCTTCCTGACGACGACGACGTTGCCGCATATACCAAGCATAAAATACCCAGAATAGAAGTCCGGCACAGATCAACAGATAACCAATCTTCGCCCATAAAGTATCATACCAGGGAGGAGCGATATAAATAGAAAAGGAACGAACCGGTGACTTACGTTCATTCTCGCTTACGCAAACCTCGAATGTGTAATGTCCTGGCGGCAAGTAATTATAAGTAATTCGGTTTTCTCCGGAAGACGTGCTCCGCCACACTCCATCCAGCTCAGCCAAGCGATATTCAAACTTTATATTTTCCCGGTCATGGTACTCCATTGTAGAGAACTCGAAAGAGAAAATATCATTTTTATAAGTCAGATTGATTTGCCGGGCATCCATCCAAACATGGTCTGCAATCGCTTTCCCTCCCAATTGGGTATTCGCACTGACTTCTTTATCATTCAAATACACATGGGTTAATAAAGGAATACATAAAGGTAATTGTTTTCCTATCGAATCGGGTATCAGTTTTGTGATACCATGCAAACCGCCTAAATAGATGCTTCCACATTCACGTTGGAAATAAACACTTTTCAGGTATTCCTTATCAACCAGTCCATTACCGGAAAAATAATTGGCGACCTTCCTTTCCGGATAATTCAATTTGCATAATCCATTGAATGTACTGCACCATATATCGCCATTCTTGCTTTGCCCCAGTCCGCAAACCATATTGCTGGGTATTCCCTCTTCAATGCCATAATGTTTCATCTTCAAGGTTTTCTTATCATATTCAAATAACCCATTATTAGTTCCCATCCAAATATGCCCTTCCTTGTCTTCCAAGAGTGAGAAGCACAAAGATGTCAACAAATCCTTTTCACACTCTAACTTCAAGAACTCCTGCTTTACGGGATCGTAACAATTAACTCCCATACAATGTCCTAGCCAGACCAATCCTTCCGAATCACATAATACCTTATTAACCCAGTTATTCGCAAGCCGCATCGTCGTTCTCAGTCTGGTAGTATCACATATTTGTTTCAATGCACCTGTTCGCCGGTTGTACTCCGCAAAACCTTCTCCCGAAACAGATACATAAAGGGTCTCTCCAGGGCCTTCTACAACATTATGAATGATTTTCCCTTGCAGTAAAGGTATTCTATGAACATTTCCTGTCTGCTCATCAAACCGGGAAAGTCCCGAATAACTGCCCAGCCAGATTGTCCCTTCATTATCATGAAGCATAGACAAAACACCCTCCCCTACTGTATATGAGTGATAGTCCTGCATATCTCCATCCATCCGGACAAGTTTTCCATCTATTGTACCAGCCCAAACTTGATTTTTCTTATCTTCATAAACAAATAAAAGGGTACTTCCCATAGATGAAGAAAAAGAAGCAAGAGACTTGAATTTAAACTGCGAAGTTTCATTAGAAAGCATGGTAATACCTTTCTTTAAACCGCCCATCCACAAATTTCCATTCTTATCTTCCATCAAAGCATAGTTCTTATCCTTCTCTATTTCCTGTTTGCCGCTAAAGGGTTTCAGCATCTTATTCTCTACATCTACAATATAAAGCCCGTCATTTGTCGTATTTACATAAAGCTCTCCGTTCCTGGTACATACCATTCCCCGCACACCTATAAACTCATTCGTCGCTTGCCCCATTTTCACAAAAAGGCGTTCTTCTTCATTCCATAAATAAACGCCTGAAACAGTAGTTAGCCACATCCGCCCTTTCCGGTCTTCCAATATGGTATATATTTTGCCTAACGCATCGACCGAAGAAACTAAAAATTCGACATCGCTCAAATCGGGAGCAATACGGGCAATACGCCCATTCGGCAAAGCAATCCAAATCTTACGGTGTGAGTCCTGATAGATATTATGCATATAGGGAGAACTGCAAAGGTCATTCACACGAACCAAGGAAGTAGCGACCATTGTTTTTCGGTCTATAGAATATGCGCCATATCCAGCCGTAACTGCCCAGATTTCTCCACTGCTCAATTCCCGTAGATGCAAAACAGAAGGCTTGCTATCATCTAGAAACTTCACCTTTTTAAATGAATCTTCATAAGGAGAGTATAACTGCACCCCATTGCCTGAGCCCACCCAAAGGTTACCTTGACTATCGCAAAGGAGAGACTCTATAAGGTTATTCAGTAATGAGGTAGAATCCCGTTTATTATGGAAATAATTGACGAAAGTCCATCCATCAAATTTATTCAGCCCGTTTTCTGTCCCTATCCATACAAAGCCATGAGTATCTTGCACAATGTTTCTTATCAGGCTACATGACAACTTTCCCGAGCCATACGAACGGACCTGTTGGGCACTACAAACTCCGACCAGCAATAGCAGAAAGGTTGTGATTAGTATCAGATTTCTTCTCATAAGTATTAGTTATTATGTTTTGCAAAATTAAGAAAAAGCTTGGTTCCCAACAATCTTACTATTCAATTTCTCAATTAATAGTCTTAATACTACAAAGATACAGCACTGCTACATAAAAAGCAAAAACACCCGATACAATAACCAAAAGCCTATGTAACAACAAACAGGCATTTCGTTTCATTCAAGCTATCCAAATGTTACATCACCGTCATAAACAGAATGGATGTAACATACGCGATAATATTGGTAACAAATAGAAGACAGGAGGCAACTTACGGCTATAAATCGGAAACACGAACAACCCTTCAATAGAAGACAATAAGCTACCTTTGCCACATACAAGTTTTCATTATAAATCAAAAAAAGAGTATTATGAAGAAACTGTTTTTGTATCTGTTTATATGTTCCACCTCATTAATGAGCCATGCACAAGAAAGCAAAGAGGTCCCATTAAATCAACTCAGTTTCACCAGGTCTGTATTTAGTGAAGTACAGAGTAAAGTAACATTTAAAGGTGGAAAATGGAATAGCTTTATCAAACTGCCTGCTTCTATCAATCAGGAACTGCCCAATTATAAGTTCATGATCATAAATATACCTCAAAGCACGGTTATGATACGCATTAAATTTGAAGGGGAAGACGGCCTATGCAAGGAGTTTTATCAACCTGCTGTAAAGTCAGAACTGAAGCGAGAAGTCAATTTATCCTTAGTACCTTTTATTAATGATGTGAAAGATATCCGGATAGAAGCAGCCCAAAGCATAGACGAAAGTGGGAATTACCATACCCTTCATATTAAGTCCATCTACCTTGTCAACTAAACATCATAATGAAAACAACATGAAAAAGAAAACATCAATAATAATAGCTTTACTGATTTTCCTAACGTTAACGCCCTCCTTAAAAGCTACGGAGACGTTTGTTCACTTCATCTCGGGAAATACAGGATTTCCACTGGTCACTCCACAGTCACAAGCGTTTGCAATCTGGTGCGATGAAAAAGACCACAAGGGAGTACTGTCTGCCGTTCATAATCTACAAACAGACTTTGGTAAGGTGACTGCTGTCACTCCTGTTCTGACAAATGAAAAAAGGCAGGATATTCGTATCATTATCGGTTCATTCGACAAAAGTCCACTTATCCGGCAACTGGTAAAAGCGGGAAAGTTGGATGCAAAAGATTTAAAGAACAAGAATGAGAAATTTATCATCACCACCCTTCATGCACCATTGGAAGGTTTGGATGGTGAAGTTCTGCTCATAGCCGGAAGTGATAAGCGCGGAACGATTTACGGTATTTATGAATTATCACGCCAAATAGGCGTTTCACCCTGGTATTGGTGGGCGGACGTCCCGGTAGCTCGCCATGATGCCATATATATAAAGAAAGGAACCTACACAGATGGAGAACCCGCTGTAAAATATCGCGGTATCTTCATTAACGATGAGTGGCCCTGTATGGGGAACTGGACAACCCGGAAGTTCGGTGGTTTCAACAGCAAAATGTACGTACATGTATACGAACTTCTGTTACGTTTGAAAGCTAACTTCTTATGGCCCGCCATGTGGAGTGCCGCTTTTTATGCCGATGATCCGTTGAACAGTTCTTTAGCAGATGAAATGGGAATCATTATCGGGACATCACACCATGAGCCTATGGCCCGCAACCACCAGGAATATGCCCGTAACCGAAAAGAGTATGGCGCATGGAATTATCAGACAAACAAAGAAGGTATAGACCGCTTTTTCCGTGAGGGAATCCAACGGATGAAAGGTAAAGAAGAAGTTGTCACCATCGCCATGAGAGGAGATGGAGATGCCCCGATGGGAGCTGATACGGATACCCGTTTATTAGAGGACATTGTAAAAGAACAACGTAAAATCATCGCTGAAATCACAGGAAAGCCAGCCTATAAGACACCTCAACTATGGGCACTTTACAGTGAAGTACTGGAATATTATGACCAAGGCATGAAGATTCCCGATGACGTAATGATTCTACTTTGCGATGACAACTGGGGAGATGTGCGCCGATTACCGGAGCTAAACGGGAAAAGACATCCAGGAGGATATGGTATGTATTATCATGTAGACCTTCATGGAGCACCTCGAGCTTACCAATGGCTTAATATGACACAAATCCAACATATGTGGGAACAGTTATACCTGACTTATACCTATGGAGTAGATAAAATGTGGATTTTGAATGTAGGGGATTTGAAACCTAATGAATTTCCTACGGATTTCTTCCTAAATATGGCATGGAATCCCGGTTTATTCACGGCAGACAATCTAAATGGATATACCTATAATTTCTGCCAACAACAATTCGGTTCAAAATATGCTGCAGAAGCTGCCCGCATTTTAAACCTTTACTGTAAATATTCTGCCCGTATTACAGCCGAAATGCTAGACCACAAAACATATAATCTAACCAATGGAGAGTTTAAAGCCGTAACGGACGAATTCCTTGCATTGGAAGCACATGCATATCGTCAGTTTACGATGTTACCCCAAGATATGAGGGATGCTTACCAGGAACTGATTCTTTTCCCGGTACAGGCAATGGCCAACCTTTATGAAATGTATTATGCCGTCGCCATGAATCGCAAACTGGCATCAGACGGTGATCCGCGTGCCAACGAGTGGGCAGACAGAGTGGTATACTGTTTTCAACGTGATGCAGAATTATGCTCCCATTATAATGACCATATAGCTGATGGAAAGTGGAAGCACATGATGGACCAGACCCATATCGGCTACACCAGCTGGGATGAGCCCAAAAACGGGAATATAATGCCCGAAGTCGCACGAGTAGATGCGTCACTTTACAAACCCGGAAACTATCAGTACGAAGAAAAAGGAGGAGTGATAGTTATGGAAGCAGAACGTTTTGCCAAATGTACGCAAGGTGACAACACCCAATGGACAATCATTCCTGATTTAGGCCGCACGCTTTCTGGCATAACGTTGATGCCTTATACTCAGCCGGTAAAAGGAGCTTCATTAACTTACCAAATGAACTTCAAATCAGAACTGAAACATGTACGTTTGCGCCTAATTTTGGACAGTACTCTCCCTTTTGTGAAAGAAGGTCACAGTTATGCCATCAGTTTAGACGGCGGTAAAGAACAGATTATCAATTACAATTCCGAAATGACCTGGGCCAATTGCTATTCAAAAATGTATCCGGCAGGTGCTGCCCGAATCATAGAGTCTGTTGTCAATTTCCCGGATGTAAACCTGCAAAGAGGGAAGCATACTCTCTCTATCCGTCCGCTAAGTCCTGCCATTGTACTACATAAAATCATTATAGACTGTGGCAGCGATGAAACCAGTCGGCTCAATCTTCAGGAAAGTCCTTATAGAAAGCTCAAATAATGATTTGGAAAAGAACAGATAAAGCTTCTTTATTTTTACAAGAATATCTATCACTTATAATCATAATAGAACAAGAACCATGAGAAACATTGTATTACTATTGCTGATGAATATTTCCATCTTATGTCCTTTGGCAGCCCAGACTTCATGGACTGCCGATAATGGGAACGGAACATTCACCAACCCTCTATTCTATGACGAATTTTCGGATCCGGATATTATCCGCGTCGGAGAAGATTTCTATATGGCCGGCACAACGATGCACTGTATGCCCGGACTGGTCGTATTACACTCCAAAGACCTTGTCAACTGGAAGTTCCTTAGTTACGCTTTCAACCGGCTGGATATGGGAGACGAATTTCGGCTTTCTAACGGCAAAGAAGCCTATGGCCAAGGTATATGGGCTCCTTGTATCCGTTATCACAAAGGAAAATTCTATATCTTCTCCAATATCAACGGACACGGTATGCAAGTATTCATCTCCGATAACCCCGCCGGCCCCTGGGAACATAAAAATATGGGAGGTAATATCTACGACTTATCTGTTTTATTCGATGACAATGATAAAATCTATGCCGTATATAAATATGACGAGGTAAAGATGATCGAAATCAAGCCGGATTTCAGCGGCTACGTAGAAGGTAGTGAACAAGTGATTATCCCTGCCGGGAATGCAATGGGAGAAGGTCACCATATTTATAAGATTAAAGGAAAATATTATATCATCAGTGCGGATTACTCCCCTATGGGACGTATGCAATGCGCCCGTGCCGATAAAATAGAAGGTCCTTATGAGACAGCGGCCATCAGCGTAAAGGAAACACTGGGTACAGAACGTGTACACTGGACAGATAATATCAGCCTCGGCTCGTCAGTACCGGAAATGGGATTCAAGTTCAAAATATCCAAGCCTTCAAAAGATAATATGGGATGCGCCACTCTGCATCAAGGTGGAATAGTAGACCTGCCTAACGGAGACTGGTGGGGAGTTTCGATGCTGGATTTTCGTGCTGTAGGACGTACCACCTGTCTCTCACTTGTCACTTGGAAAGACGGATGGCCATACTTCGGACTTCCCGGTAATTTGGGACGCTCACCCCGTACTTGGATAAAACCGGCTGTTAACGCAAAGGTAGAACCACACGCTCCCTATCAGCGCAGTGACGATTTTAACGGAAAGACATTGTTGCCTGTTTGGCAATGGAATCATGAACCGGATCTTTCCAAATGGTCGCTCACCAAAGGAAAGTTACGCCTTCATACTCTTCCCGCCAAAGATTTCTTATGGGCAAAGAATACACTCACCCAACGAGGTATCGGCCCGGTATCATCTGCAACAGTAACTCTCGACGCTTCACGTCTCAAAGAGGGGGACATCGCCGGAATCGGTTTGCTCAATATCCCTTATGCATGGATGGGAGTTTCACGGATAAATAAGGAGTTGGTAATCCGCTGGTATGACCAGACTCATAACAAGTGGGTAGAAGCCGCTTCCAAACCATTAGCGTCCCAGCCTATCTATCTCCGCGTTACCGGAAATTTTGATGAAGATACTGCATGGTTCAGCTACAGCGTAGACGGAAAATCATTCATGAACATAGGAGACAGTGTCCTGATGCCCTACCAATTGAAAACATTTCAGGGAACCCGCTATGCTCTTTTCGCTTATAATTCGGAAGGGAAACAAGGTGGCTATGCCGACTTCGACAATTTCCTAATTGACGAGCCACTGGCTGACCGCTCCAAAAACATTCCGACAGGGAAAGTCATCACTCTTTTCAATCGTGGAAACAACACCCGTATATTTGCACATCCACATGGCACTTTGCACTTTAAGGACAAGGGAGCAAAAGAGTATGAAACAGAAGCTTGCCGTTTTCGTGTTCACGATCGTGGACAAGGACGTGTGGCACTCGAAGCCATGAACGGAACCGGATTTATCACGGTGGTCGGAGCTGGACTTTCGGCCGATGTACGTCTGATAAAGAAAGAATCGGAAGGTTGCCTGTTCCAATGGCAGGACATGCTGCATGGACAATGTATGCTGTTGTCCTTAAAAACAAACCGTTACGTTGGTCTCGACCCGGCTACGGGAGAGCCATACTCTGCCGACTGGACAGGCGCTTCACCCAGTCGTGAAAATGGAACCGTGTTTATATGGAATGACTGCCAACCCAAAGAAGACATAGTAATCAATTTGCAGGAGAAAGGGGCGGAAGTGTCCCCCTCTATGTACGGAGTCTTCTTCGAAGAAATCAATCATGCCGGAGATGGCGGCTTGTATGCGGAATTAGTGCAAAACCGGAGTTTTGAAGAACTGGAAATGCCAGAAGGTTACCATGCCGAAGAAAAAACATTATATCCCAAACCTGTGAAGAATCATATTACCGGGGAAGTACGTCCTGAACAATACAGGTGGACGACGTCACCCATACCGGCATGGAGCTTACAAGCAAAGGATTCATCGGCCGCGCAGATGCGGCTAACCAAACACCAACCAAAGTTCGCCATAGCCCCCAATAATCTGGAACTAACCATAAAAGACGCTTCCAAACCGGTGTTACTAATCAATGAGGGATATTGGGGAATGAATCTAGTGGCAGAAGAAAACTACCTGCTACGTATCATTGTACGTATCGCTCCCGAATATAAAGGTCATATCGTTGCCAAACTTCTTTCTGAAAAAAACGAGGAGCTGGCTTCTGTACCCATTACGTTCAACACATCGGGAGAATGGAATGACCTCAAAATAAAAGTCAAAGCGAACGGAACAGCAGCCAAAGGGAAGCTAGCCCTCATATTTGACGCACCGGGCAAGGTATGGCTGGACTACGTTTCGCTTTTCCCTGAAAATACGTTCAATCAACGCACCAATGGTTTGCGCAAAGATGTCGCACAGATGTTAGTAGGATTAAAACCGGCTTTTGTACGTTGGCCCGGCGGCTGTGTAGTGGAAGGCATATCACTGGAGAATCGTTTTGAATGGAAAAAAACATTGGGCGCCCCTGCCGCACGTCCCGGAGAATATAGTACTTGGGGATACCGATGTTCTTACGGATTCGGATATTATGAGATGCTCCAGTTCTGCGAAGACATCAATGCCAAGGCGATGTATGTGTGTAATGTAGGTTTGGGATGTCAATTCCGTATGGGAGATGCTTGTCCGGAAGATAAAATTGAATTTTATCTGAATGATTGTCTGGACGCTATCGAATATGCTTTGGGGGACAAAACGACCGTATGGGGAGCACGACGTGCTGCTGACGGACATCCCAAGCCTTTTCCACTACAATACGTAGAAATCGGTAATGAGAACTGGGGAGATGAATATGACAAACGTTTCGACATCTTCTACAAGGCAATCAAAGAAAAATATCCGCAACTGACATTGATTTCCAACCATGGGATCAATGGAACCGGCAAAATAACCCAAACAGATATGGTTGACCCGCATTGGTATGTCGCTCCTGATTTTTTCTTTCGGAACTCTACTATTTTTGACCAACATCCGCGTGGCAAATATACTGTATACGTAGGCGAATACGCTTGTAACCGGGGAGTCGGCGGTGGAAACATGACAGCCGCACTGTCTGAAGCCGCATTCATATCAGGAATGGAACGTAATGGTGATTTGGTGAAAATGGCTTCATATGCACCGCTTCTTGAGAACCGCCACGATCGTTCGTGGTCAACGAACCTTATTTGGATTGACTCTGACAAAGTGTTGGGGCGTTCTTCCTATTATGTACAGAAAATGGCAGCCGAAAACCGACCGACTTACAATATCAAGCATAGCCGTAGTGTAAGTCGAGACAGGAACTCCAATATTGTCCACACTCCAGATTCCATACCGCTCCAATTCATATCTTCCGGATACGATGAAAAAAGCAAAGAAATCATTATCAAAGTTGTCAATGCCGCAGATGTTCCTTATTCTACAAGTTTCAAATTGGATGGTGTAACGAAGATAGATAAGAAAGGAAGTATTATCACATTATCAGCCAACAACGGCAAAGATGAGAACTCATTTGACGAGCCCGAAAAGATCTATCCACGGCAGAGCGAATACAATGAATTCAATAAACATTTTAATTATGAATTCCTTCCACTCTCATATACTATTTTTCGCATATCGGCCCAATAGAAAATAGCCGACAGTACGTAAAGTATAGAAATTAAAGATAATAAAGACATGAAAAACTTACAGAAAGTAATGGCTATAAGCCTGTTTTCCCTATTATTGAGTCCTTTTTGCCTGGCGCAAAACCCTATTATACAAACATGGTTCACTCCTGATCCGGCACCTATGGTGCATAACGACACCGTTTACCTCTTCACCGATCATGATGAGGATGATGCGCAATACTTCAAGATGAAAGAATGGCAGTTATACTCCACCACGGACATGGTAAACTGGACTTACCGGGGAACACCCATTTCCACAGCAACGTTTCAGTGGGCAGTGCAGGGAGATAACGCCTGGGCTTCTCAAGCTATCGAACGGGATGGTAAATGGTACTGGTATATCTGTGCCAATGATACCATAAAAAAGCTGCATGGTATAGGTGTGGCTGTAGCCGACAGACCGGAGGGACCTTACTCCGATCCTTTGAAAAAACCTCTTGTCCCCGGAGCTTTCGGTTATATCGATCCCTCTGTATTCATTGATGATGACGGACAAGCCTATCTTTTCTGGGGAAATAACGGATTGTGGTATGCCAAACTAAACAAGGACATGATATCGTTAGGCAGCGAAGTCATTCCCGTTAAAGAACTGAATGATTCCATCGCTTTTGGTCCATTGGTTATGAAGCGAGACTATCAGTTCAATAAACGTATGCTGAAAACAAATTATGAAGAGGGACCATGGATGTTCAAACGCAACGGGCTTTACTACATGGTATATGCCGCCGGTGGTGTTCCGGAACACATGGCTTACTCCACTGCTAAAAGCATCCATGGCCCATGGAAATATCAGGGACGTATCATGAATGAAGCAGCAAACAGTTTCACCATTCATGGAGGCTCCATCGAATATCATAACCGCCATTTTATGTTCTATCACAATGGAGCATTACCCAATGGAGGTGGTTTCCGTCGTTCAACCTGTATAGAGGAATTTAAGTTTGGCGAAGATGGAAAGATTCCCTTTATTCCTTTCACCAAAGAGGGTGTCCGTACTCCTGTTCGTAACCTGAATCCCTATCAGCGGGTAGAAGCAGAAACAATGGCTTTCAGCTATGGATTGAAGACCAATCGCAGGGCTGGTTCGCAACATTATATCACTTCCATTCATAATGGTGACTGGCTGAAAGTTCGTTCCGTCGATTTCGGAGAAAAAGGGGCGACAAACTTCTCCGCCTGCGTAGCCGGTTTGATTCAGGGAGGCAGCATAGAACTACGCATTGATGCACTGGGAGGTTCTGTTGTCGGAACATTAGAGGTCTCACCGACAGGCGGACCGGAACAATGGAAAGTACAGACAACCCAAGTGAATGCCGTCAAAGGAATACATGATTTGTATTTACTATTCAAAGGCGGTGATGAAGAGCTTTTTAACGTAGATTACTGGACATTTAATCACTAATAGATATGAGCAGAATAATATTATTAACAGGTATCTTATGGCTGTTCAGTCAGTCTATCCATGCAGAACAGAGTCAAATTACAAGTCCCGACGGGAAACTGTCAGTTCGCATAACCGATGAGAATGGTGTACCATCCTACAGCATTTCTTATAATAATGTGTCATTTATACTAGCTTCGCCATTAGGATTGAATACTAATATAGGTGACTTTACCAAAGAAATGCAACTGAGTGCTGCAAGTCCGATAGAACAACTGGATGAAGAGTACCAATTACATTCTATCAAACAAAGCAACGTACATTATCAGGCCAATAGAGGAGTTTTTACTTTTTCTCAAAATGGAAAAGTAATATATGACGTGGTCTTTCAGGTAAGCAACTGGGATGTCGTATTCAAATATAACATGTATCCGCAAAAGGAGACTCTCTGCTGTGTGATTAATGAAGAAGCGACAGGATTCGTACTTCCTTCCGGAAGCACAACTTTCCTATGTCCGCAAAGCAAACCAATGGGGGGATTCGCCCGTACGTCACCCAGTTATGAGACCCCGTACACAGTGGATGATGCTGTTGGGAAAAACGGATGGGGCGAGGGATATACTTTCCCATGCTTATTCCGTAACAATGATAAAGGTTGGATACTGATATCCGAAACCGGGGTTAGCAGCGCTTATTGTGGCAGTCGCCTGATAGGAAAACCAGACGGCGTGTATCAAATCGGATTCCCGCAAACAGGCGAATATAATGGTAACGGTACTACCAATCCCGGCATCATGTTGCCCGGAGAAACTCCCTGGCGTACCATAACCATAGGTGAGACATTAGCCCCCATCGTTGAAACAACAGTAGCTTTCGATGTTGTAAAACCACTTTATGAAGCTTCGCAGGAATATAAATATGGAAAAGGTTCATGGAGCTGGATTATCGGTGGAGATAGCAGTTGTAATTACGACGAACAGATAAGATATATCGATTTCAGTGCAGCCATGGGATACCAGTCTGTTTTAATCGATGCTTTATGGGACAAGCAAATAGGACGGAAAGGTATTGAGAAATTAGCCGAATATGCAAAAAGCAAAGGAGTCGCCCTTTACTTATGGTATAACTCCAATGGTTATTGGAATGATGCGCCTCAAAGTCCAAGAGGTATCATGAATACTACTATCAATCGTCGCAAGGAAATGAAATGGATGCAAAGTATCGGGATTCGTGGGATAAAAGTAGACTTCATAGGAAGCGATAAACAAGTGACTATGCAACTTTACGAAGATATTTTAGCAGATGCCAACGACTATGGACTATTAGTTATATTCCACGGATGTACGCTACCACGCGGTTGGGAACGTATGTACCCCAATTTTGCTTCAAGTGAAGCGGTATTAGCGAGTGAAAATTTACATTTCTCACAAGGCAGTTGTGATGCTGAAGCATTCAATGCCTGTTTGCATCCGTTTATACGCAACACGGTTGGTAGCATGGACTTCGGCGGCAGCACATTGAATAAATATTATAATGCAAGAAATGATTCAACCACAAGAACCAGCCGTCGGATCACTTCGGATGTATTTGCACTTGCTACGGCTGTTCTCTTTCAAAGCCCTGTACAACATTTCGCACTTACTCCCAACAATTTGACTGATGCTCCTGAATGGGCTATCAATTTCATGAAAGAGGTTCCGAGCACCTGGGACGAAGTACGTTTTTTGGATGGGTATCCGGGAAAATATATCATATTGGCCAGACGACATCAAAACAAATGGTATATTGCAGGCATTAATGCTTCATCCGAAGAAATCAAAGTCAAACTTCATTTACCGATGATTTCTGCGGGAGAAACAATTAGCGTTTATACTGATAATACCAGACTGACAGGCAAGACTTCGACAGAGAAACTAAATAAACATCAACAGTTACAAGTTTCAATACCTTGCAATGGGGGCATCGTAATCGCAAATTAATCTATATTATTTAAGTCATACTTTATGATGAATAGAAACACACTCATCTTTTTGCTTCTATTAATAAGCAACATTAGTTTCGGACAGGACCTGAAACTTTGGTACAGTCAACCTGCCCGAAATTGGTCGGAAGCACTTCCTATCGGTAACTCCCGTCTTGGTGCCATGGTATATGGCGGAACCGAACGTGAAGAACTTCAACTTAATGAAGAAACATTCTGGGCTGGCGGACCTTATAGTAACAACAATTCAAATGCAAAGTATGTATTACCTGTCGTACGTAATCTTATATTCGACGGTAAGAACAGGGAAGCACAAAGTCTGGTAGATGCCAACTTTCTGACCAAGCAGCATGGAATGAGTTATTTGACGCTGGGAAACTTGTATATAGATTTCCCCGGACATAAAGATGCATCTGGTTTCTATCGGGATTTGAACCTCGAGAATGCGACTACTACCACCCGGTATGAAGTAAACGGTGTGACTTATACCCGTACCACTTTCGCTTCATTCACAGACAATGTCATCATCGTACATATTCAAGCAGATAAAACACAGGCACTGAATTTCAATGTGACCTATAATTGTCCGCTTGAATATAACGTAAATGCTCAAGATGACAAGCTTATTATTACTTGCCAGGGAAAAGAACAGGAGGGCATCAAAGCTGCTATCCAGGCGGAATGTGTAGTTCAGGTGAAAACTAACGGAGCAATCAGTCCCGCCGGGAAAGTTCTTCAGGTAGAAAAAGCTACGGAAGCTACCCTCTACATTGCTGCAGCTACTAATTACGTAAATTATCAGAATGTCAGCGCCAATGCATCCGAACGGGCAAATAAATTCCTGGAAAAAGCGATTCAAACGCCTTACAATAAGGCTTTAAAAGATCACATTGCTTTCTATAAGAAGCAATTCGACCGTGTCCGTTTGAATCTTCCTTCAAGTGAAGCATCCAAAGCGGAAACTCCCCGACGTATTGAGAATTTCAATAAAGGAGAAGATATGGCAATGGCGGCTCTTTTATTCCAGTTCGGACGTTACCTGCTGATTTCGTCTTCACAACCGGGAGGGCAACCCGCCAATTTACAGGGGATATGGAACAACAGTACACATGCTCCCTGGGACAGTAAATATACCATCAATATTAATACGGAGATGAATTATTGGCCGACAGAAGTTGCTAATCTAAGTGAAACACACAGTCCGCTATTCTCTATGTTGAAAGACTTGTCCGTCACGGGAGCAAAAACAGCGCAAAGTATGTATAATTGTCGCGGATGGGTGGCTCATCATAACACTGACTTATGGAGAATCTGTGGTGTTGTAGACTTTGCTGCAGCAGGAATGTGGCCCAGTGGCGGTGCCTGGTTAGCCCAACATATCTGGCAACATTATCTTTTCACAGGAGATAAGGAATTTCTGAAAGAATATTACCCGATACTGAAAGGAACGGCACAGTTCTATATGGATTTTCTGGTAGAACATCCTGATTTTAAATGGTTGGTAGTGGCTCCTTCCGTATCGCCGGAACATGGACCGATTACTGCCGGTTGCACCATGGACAATCAGATTGCTTTTGATGCTTTGCATAATACATTATTAGCATCCCGGATCACTGGTGAAACCTCCTCTTTTCAGGATTCACTCCAACAAATATTGGATAAACTGCCTCCTATGCAAATAGGAAAGCATCATCAACTACAGGAGTGGCTCGAAGATGTAGACAATCCCCAAAATGAGCATCGTCATATTTCTCATTTATATGGACTATATCCGAGTAATCAGATTTCTCCTTATGCCAATCCGGAATTATTCCAGGCTGCACGGAACACGCTGCTACAACGCGGAGATAAGGCTACTGGCTGGAGTATCGGTTGGAAAGTCAATTTCTGGGCACGCATGCAGGATGGGAATCATGCCTTCCAGATTATCAAAAACATGATTCAGTTATTGCCCAGTGATAATCTGGCCAAAGAATATCCGGAGGGGCGTACTTATCCGAATATGTTTGACGCTCATCCGCCTTTCCAGATTGATGGTAACTTTGGATATACTGCCGGAGTAGCGGAAATGTTACTTCAAAGTCACGATGGCGCTGTGCACTTATTGCCAGCATTACCCGATGCGTGGAAAGAGGGAAATGTGAAAGGATTAGTGGCACGTGGTAATTTCGAGGTGGAAATGGATTGGAAAAATAACCTGTTAAACAAAGCCGTGATTCACTCAAAGATAGGAGGCACGCTTCGCATCCGGTCTTATGTACCACTGAAAGGAAAAGGGCTGAAAGAAGCGAATGGAGAATGCCCGAACTCATTATTTGCTACTACTCCTGTGAAAAGGCCTTTGGTTAGTAAAGAGATAACTCCTCAATCGCCGGAATTGAGAAAGGTTTATGAATACGACATTGCAACACAGGCTAATAAGCCCTATGTCATAACTGCAATAAAAGAGAAAATATAAAATTCTTATGTTATAGAAAGAGAAAACATATACAATGTTACAAATAAAAAAACAGTTGTTACAAATAAAAAAACAGCAATTACACTCAAATATGGAACAGAAACAATTTTCTCAATCAACCAATACAAGAAGCTGTATATTTGCTACTGGTAAAGAATGAAATAAATTATTATTAACTGTTTTATATGAAGACCATGAAAAGACAAATTACTCTCTCTTTCTTTTTAGCATTTGTTGCATTATTCTATGTTGCAGCACAAGATAAGTTATATCATAATACATTTCCCTTAAGGGATGTAGAATTGCTTGATGGACCTTTCAAGTATGCTTGTAATTTGAATGCACAGAATCTTTTAAAGTATGATACAGATCGACTGCTTGCTCCCTTCCTTAAAGAGGCTGGATTAACTCCTAAAGGAGAAGTTTTTCCTAATTGGGTAAGGCTGAGCGGACACGTAGGAGGTCACTATTTGAGTGCATTAGCCATCCATTATGCCGCCACCGGAAATCCTGATTGTAAAAAAAGGATGGAATATATGCTTTCAGAACTTAAACGCTGTCAGAAGGCAAATGGTAATGGATACATAGGCGGTGTCCCCGACAGTAAACACCTTTGGGCAGAAATAAAAAAAGGAAATATTAAAATTGTATGGGAATCATGGGTTCCCTGGTATAATTTGCACAAAACCTTTGCCGGGCTCAGAGATGCATGGTTATATGGAAATAGCCAAGAGGCCAAAGATATGTTTTTAAAGTTATGTGATTGGGGAATAGACATCATTTCTCCCTTGAACGAAAAGCAAATGGAAGAAATGCTCTCTAATGAATTTGGAGGGATGGCCGAAGTCTATGCAGACGCATACCAGATAACAAAGAATGCTCAATATCTAAAGGCGGCCAAACGCTTTTCACACAAATGGCTACTTAACAGTATGGCTGCCGGAAAAGACAATTTAGATAACAAACATGCCAATACTCAAGTTCCTAAAGCTGTCGGCTACCAACGTATTGCGGAACTAACGAACGATACAACTTATACCACCGCAGCTACCTTTTTCTGGGATAGAGTCGTAAATCACCGCTCTTTATCGCTAGGGGGTAACAGTCGTCGCGAACACTTTCCTGAAAAAGATGACTGTATCAGTTATGCAGAAGAACGGGAAGGTCCGGAAACCTGTAATACATATAATATGCTAAAGCTAACAGAAGGATTGTTCAGAATGCATCCTTCAGCCAGTTACTCTGACTTTTACGAAAGAGCAGTATTTAATCATATCCTGTCATCACAACATCCTGAACATGGTGGATACGTGTATTTTACCCCTGCTCGGCCTTGCCATTATCGGGTATATTCAGCCCCGAATTCTGCAATGTGGTGTTGTGTCGGAACAGGAATGGAAAATCATGGCAAATATGGTGAATTCATCTATAGCCATACTACAGATTCTCTATTTATTAACCTGTTCATAGCCTCTAAATTAAACTGGAAAGATAAAAAGGTCACCCTCACACAAAAGACTCTCTTCCCAGATGAAGAAAACAGTCAAATAACAATCAATGTAAAAAAGCCTACAAGATTCACTCTATTGATACGCCATCCACGCTGGGTATCGTCATCCGATATGAAAGTAACGCATAATGGTAAGAACTATGCCATAGGCTCGTCTCCATCGTCATATATAAAAATAGACAAAATATGGAGAAATGGAGACGTTGTCAATATCAATACTCCCATGAAGGTCTCTATCGAAGAGATGCCTAATGTACCGAATTATATATCCATTTTACGTGGTCCGATATTATTAGGAGCTAAGACCGAAAAGGGAAATATGAAAAGATTTATTGCTAACGACAGCCGTATGGGACATGTTGCCTACGGTTCATTAGTCCCCTCATTTGAAGCTCCTTTTATCATTGGCAGCAGAGATGAGATACAAGACAAATTGAATAATATGCAACCGATAGCCGGCAAACCGTTAAGCTATACCATTCCCGGTCTTGTACAACAAGAGAAATACAAGGATTTGATATTTGAGCCTTTCTTCCGGATACATGATAGTCGATATGTTATTTACTGGCAGTCTATGTCTCAAAAAGAATTTGAGTACTACCAAGCAAGTAAAAAAGAAGAAGAGATGCAAAAACTGCAAATTGACCGTAGGACAATAGATTTCGTCATAGCCGGCGAACAACAACCGGAAGCAGATCATCTCATGAAAAATGAAAAATCACGTACAGGAAACCTAGAAAAAGAAGCCTGGAGAGAAGCTAAAAACGGATTTTTCCAATACAAGCTTCATACAGCAGGAAATGAAGCACTATCACTGATGGTACGTTATTGGGGAAGAGAAACCGGGAGCCGGACATTTGACATTTTAATTGATGGAAAGAAACTGGTAACAGAAAATATCGCTAAGAAATGGAACAAAAATGCATTTGTTAACGTAGAATATCCGATTCCTACTGAAATGTTGAAAAACAAACAATACATCACCGTTACTTTTCAAAGTAAAAATAATAATACAGCCGGTAAAGTTGCCACAGTACGTTTACTCAAATAGACTACCACAAATAAGCCATTAAAACCTTAACATATTAATAGAGCGAGACTGCCTATAAAAGTAGTCTCGCTCTATATATTTTATTTATACTCCCTTCAATTGTGACGTACCGAAGGAGCACCAAAATAGCTAGGATATTTATTATCCGGGTTAACGACGATTTTTTCAAGTACAATCTCCGGATCAATCATGAATATCTTCAAAGTATGCATTCCCGGTTCTACCACTTCAACCTCCACATCAAGCCAACGTAAATTATCGAATACTTCATTCCGGCGTGATTGTCCGGTAGCTATCAATTTTATGCTTCTATTCCTAGAAGGTAATGGTTTCAGCACCTTCGACTTTGCCAGGTTTTTAGAGTTATACTCACTAAATGTATCCACAAATCCTTTACGGGCATCAATGATTTGCGGTTCGTTGTTATCGAGCCCCATTGCAATGCGCAGTCCCCGTTGAGGATATACATCCTGAGTAGGCAATATTCCTAAACAAACAGTAGTCTTTCCTACTTTAGGTAAAAAGACTTTATACTCCAGACATGGTGCATTCCGCGGTTCGGCACTCGGTGCTGTAACCGGTTGAATCCCCATACAGGCCTCATCTCTACCCAAATCAGGTAGAACAATCCATCGTGCATTCTTTCCCGCTATATTTGCGTTATATTGATTTGCCGGTATGGAGAATTCAGCATTTGCAAGATTCCCCCAATAAGGTTCCTGAGTTTTGGGAAGCTCAGTCTTAACGACATGAACATAAACAGGAACAGTCACTTGTTTCTGTACGATTTCAATCATAGCTTCCGATTCACCGAATGGTAATTTTCCCCAATCAATGCTTACCTGAATCCGAGCATCCTTTTCTACCGTTCCTTTTGTTTGACTCAGTTTTACCCAAGATTTATTTGCCCTAGCCTTGAACCGGAAAGAGTCGTTACCACGATTAAACACATCTATGTAGTAACTTTGATTACTCAGCCAATCAAATGTCGGTAAAATTGCCTTATTATCAGAACCGGGCCATGACTTTATACAACCTTCCACAGCCACTCCCATCTTCGGAGATTCCTCCGGAACTACCTCTTTCAGATTTGGCAAAGAGTCTTTTTTAGGCATACTCCATTTCACGTACCCCAAATGTACATCTTTCATCATATTTTTCCATTTCCCATTCGCCATAAAAGTATTATAATATTCCCCCAACTTCTTATCTATTTCAAAAAGCTCTCGCACCCGTCCGGCATAATCATTCGCACTCACACGCCCCTGCTCCGCATAAAGATTATTTTTAGCCGCCGCCAAATAAATCTCGGCAACTCCGGCCGAAGCCTTTGCCGGATAAAGGACCAGTTGATAGTAAGCATCCTGTGCTTCCGGAGCTATTTTGTCTCGCAAAGCCTCAGCCTTCGTCGCAACATCACGCCAAAGACTGATAACACGATCCGCCTCAAGATGATTCACTACACTAAAAACAGTCGTTGCCTGCACCTCCGGCTTCCTCCAAAGATTATACTTACTATATTTAGAAACTATATCAGCTATCTCTTCCGCATATCTCTCACCAAATATACCAGCTGCCCAGTTCACCATATAATCCCATACCTTATTTGCCGGAATAACATCTGGATTCCATGCGTAACGCATAATAAAGTCAATGGGAAGTTCTTTGGGTTTAAGATCTCCTACATTTACAACCCAAAGATCATCAATTCCGGTCTGATAAGCCAAATTAAACTGCTCTCTTAGCTTCGGAATTGTTGTAGTATTAATCCAACGGTCATTCCACGGTCCGCCATTCATATCAATATGATAATACAAGCCCATTCCGCCTTTTCTTTCCTTTTCTTTTGCGGGACCGATACGACGAATATATCCCCAATTATTATCACAAAACATCAAAAGCACATCATCCGGTACCGTAAATCCCTTATCATAATAGCGTTGTACCTCTGTAAAAATCGCCCATGTCTGTGGAACCTCTGCAGGATCTTTACCATAAACCTTATGTATCAGTTCACGCTGACCTTTTATGACAGAATCCAACGTAGCCATATTCTCTTCATCACTTCCTTTGCCCATAGCCACATCACCATCGCCACGCATACCGATAGTTATCAGATTATCATAAGCCTTATTACGCTCAAGACCTTCTTGGAAAAAACGGTCTACCCCTTCCCTATTTACTATGTAATCCCACGGGCCTACTTCCTTTCTCCTCCTAGTATACTCTTTGTGCGCTCTCATCATAGGTTCATGATGTGATGTGCCCATCACAATACCGTATTCATCAGCCACAACCGGATTCATCGGATCATCCTCATTAAAAGCACTGCTCCACATGGCAGGCCATAGATAATTGGCTTTCAAACGTAATAGCAATTCAAACATATGACTGTACATTTTGGAATTGAACCCTCCAAATTTAGCACGAGTCCACTGTCCGAACGACGGTTCTTCATCATTTATAAAAATACCCCGATATTTTACTTTTGGAGATGGTTGAATATACCTTCCCGACTTAACATAAATAGCCTCACTCTTCTTTACCGGGACATCCGCCCACCAATACCAAGGAGATACTCCTATTTTCTCAGAGACATCATAAATTCCATAAATGGTTCCCCGTTTATCACTTCCCGCAATCACCAGATTCCCATCTACTGTTTGTATCAAGAAGGACTCCCATTTACCCTGTATCCCCGAAACGTCTATCTTCTTTTCAGAAACCAATCGGTCTATCAATTTACTTTTACCGATAGTACCCACTATTACAGAAGAAGGCAGAATAGATGTTGTTGCAATTACTTTGGCAGATAGCCCCGATACTTTGCATACATCATCGCCAAGATCATTGGCAGCCCGTACCACACCTTTCCAATCAGAGGGATCGACGCATATCATAGCGGCAGTACCATTGCCTGCTATTATAAAAGAACCTTCCGCTCTTGTTTGCTGGATATACGAAGGCATACCGAACCCCAATTCATTAACAATAGAATTGGCTTTTATTGACATACTCGACAGTGCTACTATCAAGCATACGAAAAATTGTTGTTTACTTCTCATTTTACATTTCTTATTATTACATTTTCTTTATAATGATATGATCCAAATAAAAGTCTCCCGGAGTACCGGCATTCGCACGAAGCTCAATGCTATTGACTCCTGCACGTAAGTTTACCGATTGAGTAATTGTCCCCCATGCACCGTCACTATTTTCCGTTTGAACGAACTCCGGCGTCCCAACTTTGCTCCCATTTACATACAAGTCAATAGAGTTCACTGTCGCAACAGGTGATCTGTACTTTATCCGAAGTGAATACATTCCTCCACTCAAAACATGAACCTTATCTCTGACTGCTGCAGAAGAATTGGTACCGAATTCGAGATAGCCCAAAGCTGTATAATTATTGATTGACGCAGCAACAGCATTTTTACGTATCCCGGCAATATTCTTATAATCAAAATACTCTGCTTCATACTGAAGTTCCCCCTCATATATTTGTGGCGACTCCGGAACTGTTACAGTCGCAGATCTATAAACAGTCTCCCTCCCCGTAGCATTTCCAGAACAATTGATGGTAATATCCAATGGCCCATTGTGTGTCACAGTCAGTGTAAAAACTCCATTGGACCAGTCTTCCGTCACTTTACTAGCAGTATGTTTCGCCCTGTCAGTATACGAATAACCCGGTTTCGAAGAACTACCATAAATTTTGATAACGTCTTTCTTCAATGAAGTATCCACATTATCATAATTCGTCAAATAAAAAGTCAACCTGTCGACATACTCACGAATCACTCCCAACGAATATTTAGAGTAGCTAAGCTCCATTCGTTCACACGTATTATATTTAAAAGGAATAGAAGCTTCCGATCTTTGTCCGGGATTATAAGTTACCCATCCGTTTTCACTCCGTCCGGCATATAGCTCACCGGTATACTCCTGTGGGAACCAAGAATTAAACTCCCTGATCTTCGCTTGCGTATTACTCCATCTGCCCGTATACTCCGATTTATTCAATTTATAAACAAACGAATTCGCCTCCGCATCATTCAACTGATAAGCAACCGGAATAGTCGGATAACGTCCTGTCTTTTTAAAGAAATTCTCATTATAGCGGATATTTCCATCATCATCCATCCGATAAAGTCCCTCATACAAAGTCTCTGGAGTGCAATATTTATCTATATCATTACCTGAATTGACATCGTGGATGATTACCACTTTGCTACGGTCAATCACCTCTTTCCGACTCATAATACGGATTGTTCCATCCAATATCTTACGGAAAATATCTACACTGATATTATCAAACTGTGAAAAGAACTCCCACTTTCTGGTCGTATACCCACCGTCTGCCTTCGTAGCGGAGACTTCACGATAACACTGTTTGGTAATAAGTTCCGGACCGTCGATGACTGTTTGTCCCGTCAACATTACATGTTCCACTATAGGTATAGCCCCTGCCGGTACCGGAAAGTTCTGATCACCATTCAATCCCTCTTTCCATCCGCATTGATCAAAACGGATACCATACTGTCCAGAGAATCCCGATAAATAAGCACCGAGGCAGGCACTCTCCGTATCAAAAAAGCCGTTCTTAGAAGTATATTTCTCACATAAGATAAAATTCTCCGGGTGCTGTCCGCAAGCATTGGCAAAGTTTGCATCCCGTTTCATCATTGCAATAGGATTCAAAGCAGCTCCCCAATAAGCATTACAAAAGCTGACCATAAGATAACCTCCATATTTCCGGCATAATTTCATCAAGTGCGTCCAATGCACCAAACGTTGAGGATAGCTGACAGTAGCAGCATCTCCAAATCCCCAAAACTGCTCGCAATAATTAAAGCCGAGAAAATTAGGATAATCCCGAAAGAACTCATTATAAGGACTATTCTCTATCTCCGAATCATCCGACAAATCCGGCAGATGACAATATGCCCCACTGGCAGGTTGCACCATTGCCCACACCCGGTTTTCGGCACACGTCCTTAACCACGATTTTGCCGTCTCATAGCCATATTGCACCTGATTCCACACTCCTTGCCCATCACGGCTGACAGATAGTGAGATATTGAATATTACATAAGGAAGAATATCTTTGGGGACCATATCTATTATCTTCTGCGGGTCAGGTGTAAGCCATGTATCTATATGAATCAACCATGCCGGCTGTTCTGGAGAAATCACCCGCCGTATATTTCCCGTAACCGGAGAGGGTCCATCCCCACCGTCCGCATTTACAGGTAATGTAATCGCAGGTGTTCCATCCGCAAATATAAATACAATATACTTCGGATCGGACACATCTACACGTTTAAAATTACTTTCTCCTTTTGATACTTGTACCTTTTCCGGCAAGATACGGGTAAGTCCTCCACTGGTTACTTTCCAATAGCCATCTTCCGTAATGCCGACTACAGGCGTTCGTCCCACTCCATCTATTACGGGAATCTTTTTATCAGTAGCTCCCACAGACAACCATTTCCCATCCAAGGTCCAATAATAAATACCTCCATATTCATCAGTACCTATTTGGGGTATATATCCGATTTCATCACCTTCCGTATTCAAGGCTGTCAATGTAGTCCGGATATCAGTAGTTGAGCCATCTGCAAATTCCAGTCCATATCCTGTACCACCGGTCAAAGCGGTATACGATTTAACACACATTCCCTGCTTCAAAGCATTTACAATCAATTTCAACGATTTCGCATTTGCATTGATTTCATCCAACATTTGTTCAGTATAATGAAAATCCGTCTCTGTAGGCGGCAGTTCGTCATCTTTACAACTACCCAAGAGAACAATACTCCCCAACACTCCCAATAGAATAAATAAACGGAACTGTCTGTTTTTCAAAAATATAAATTTCATAGGTTAATAATTTAGCCATTCAAAGATGGTATTATACAATAAATCAGTCCTACAAACATAAGTTTTAACTGCTTAGCAAGCAAGAGCGGCATACAAGAATAAAAGATTTTGAAACATAACCAAAAGCATTTCCTTCTCGAAATCCTCCAAACTCATATACCTGTTCCATTAAAAAGTAATACTTGTATCAATAACAAATACTAATGAAACACGCAAAAACCTACACTACTCCAATACTGATTATCTTTGTAGCATACTAAAATATCAATAACCAATCATTCTTTAATTTTTAAACCATGAGAAAAGTATTCTTAGCCTTGTATCTGTCAATAATTAGTTTGACCTGTTTCGCATCGGATACATTTGTTGTATTCACACCGGAACCACATCACTTTCCACTGATCACGAAAGGAGCTCCTTGTTCCATCGTAATGGATGCAACAGAAGATGAAGGGGTCAAAATGGCCATCAGCAATCTGCAACAGGACATCCGGCAAGTATGCAATAAGCAACCTGCACTCTTGAATAATATTCCTGCAAATCGTTGTGTTATTATAGGCAGCTATCATTCAGCCATCATTCAAAAGCTAATCGCTACCGGTAAAGTAGATAAGGAACAATTAATCAACAAAAATGAAAAGTTCCTTTTGCAAGTTATTGCCAAGCCGGCTGATGGAGTTGACGAAGCATTAGTCATTGCCGGAAGCGACAAACGAGGCACGATATATGGTATCTACGAACTCTCCAAGCAAATGGGTGTCTCTCCATGGTATTGGTGGGCAGATGTACCCGTTATCCAACAGGAGAATGTATATATCAAACCGGGAGTGTACACAGACGGAGAACCGAAAGTAGAATATCGGGGAATTTTCATCAACGACGAATGGCCGTCATTCGGAAATTGGGCTAAGGCCAAATTCGGTGGGATTAACAGCAAAGTATATAAACATGTTTTCGAATTGGTATTACGTTTGAAGGGTAACTTTGTATGGCCTGCCATGTGGGGAAGTGCATTTTACGATGACGACCCTCAAAACGGGCAGTTGGCAAACACCATGGGAATCGTGATGGGAACTTCCCATCACGAACCAATGGCTCTGGCACAACAAGACTGGAAAAGACGTGGAAAAGGCGAATGGGATTACAACCATAACGCACAGAATCTACGAGAGTTTTGGACATACGGAATAGAACGCGCCAAAAATTGGGAATCAGTCATTACTGTCGGCATGCGGGGTGATGGAGACGAGCCCATGAGTGAAGGAGCCAATATCAGTTTATTGGAGAATATAGTAAAAGACCAACGAAAAATTATAGAGAAAGTAACAGGTAAAAAAGCAAAAGAGACTCCACAAGTATGGGCGCTATACAAAGAGGTGCAAGAATATTATGATAAAGGAATGCGTGTTCCCGATGATATTACCTTATTATTATGCGATGATAATTGGGGAAATGTGAGGAAACTTCCCAATTTGAACGAGAAGCCCCGCTCCGGTGGTTACGGAATGTATTATCATTTTGACTATGTAGGTGCTCCACGCAACTCTAAATGGATCAATATCAACCCGATACCACGTATATGGGAACAGATGAATCTCACCTACGAATACGGTGTACGCAAACTTTGGATTGTCAACGTAGGAGATTTGAAACCGATGGAGTACCCTATCACCTTTTTCCTGGATATGGCATGGAATCCGGAGAAATTCAATGCACAGAATTTAAAACAGCATACAGAAGATTTCTGCGCACAACTGTTCGGAAACCAATATGCCAAAGAAACAGCGCGTATCCTTTCTCTTTATGCCAAATATAATCGTCGCGTCACCCCTGAAATGTTGAACGCCAAAACTTACAGTTTTAACTACGGAGAATGGGAACGGGTTGTAGACGAATACAACGCATTGGCATTGGATGCCCACAATCTCGGTTTCCTATTACCGGCAACATATAGAGATACATACGACCAAATCATATCATATCCTGTACAAGCTTGTTCCAACCTCTACAATATGTACTATGCACAGGCTAAGAATCACGCATTGGCTGCCAAACTAGCCCCGGAAGCGAATCAATGGGCAGATAAGGTAGAGGCTTGTTATCAACGCGACTCTCTATTGAGTCACCATTATAACAAAGTCATATCCAATGGAAAGTGGAATCACATGATGGATCAGATTCATATCGGATATACTTCATGGAACAATCCTCAAAAACAGATTATGCCTAAAGTAATACGTGTGCCGGAGAAAGAAAAAACATATACATTCCAGGAAGTTGACGGGTATGTAGCGATGGAAGCCGAACATTTCACACGTGCCATAGCTGAAGGGGAAACGTCTTGGAGCATTATCCCTGATTTTGGAAAAACATTGTCGGGAGTGACCACTATTCCTGTCACTAAAATGCCTGAGAAGATGTATCTAGAGTATGATATCGAGATGAAAAAGACGGGTAAAGTGAGAGTAGAACTTCTACTTGCACCCACACTTAATTTCAATGATAATAAGGGGCTAAGTTATGCCGTCAGCATTGATGGAGAAAAAGAACAGATTATCAACTTTAACGGTCATTATAAAGGCGGTTTAGGCAAATGGCAGGCTAACCCGATTATCGAATCACGCTCTATCCATCAACTGGATAAGAAGGGTAAACACACTTTACGCATTCGCCCACTGAATCCAGGTATTGTCATTGAGAAAATCATGATTCATGCCGGAGGACTGAAAACCAGTTATTTAGGTGCACCAGAGACCTGCAAATAACATTTGCTGTAAAAAAGAGTAATAAGCATTGAACTATATAGTATGAAAACAGGATAAAGCTATTTGTGATACAGTGAAATTTCCTATCTTGCTATTGCTTTTCACTGATTAATTTTGTATCTTTAGGGAGTCCATTCTTTTAAAGATAGTTAGTCACCTTATAAGATGATATTTATCACTCTATAAGGTGACATTTATCTCTTTATAAAGTGCCCATTATCCCCTTATAACGCAACAACTACCCGACTACCTAAACCATGCTAAATTTGTGCGCTCAAAAGCTTTAATCTCCGTAGGAAAAATCTTAAGTAGTAGAAAATATGCCTAGATAAGAAGCTCAAAAGAGCCGTCACAACATTGCATTGTGACGGCTCTTTCCTTAACTACTAAACTAACTACCTAATGATTTGATTAATCCACTTGATCCATCAACGCAAATCTGACGATCTTGGTAAGTCCCGGCTTCGACTTCACCATATAAATAGCAGTAACTTTACGCATACCGTCAAATTCACAGACAGCCTTTGTTTTTCCTCCTTCAATCTTTCCCACACAAATGCTTTTATCATCCCCGTCATAAAGGACATGAACTTCTACACGTGAATCAGTCGGTTCTATTTCCAACACAATATAATTGTAATCAGACAGTGCCACACCTTTACGATTTTTCCAGCCATATTGTCCGTAACCATGGTCATAAGTAATTGTCTGTGTCTCTTTATCTCCCTTGGAGAAATAGCCATAAGTACGTGGAAACAGTTGAATTGGTTCTTCCTTTGCATTCACAGCTATCGCTGCGAATAAGCATAAAACTAATAATAATTTTCTCATCGTTATCTATTTTAAAAGTTATTTATTCGGCATTTAATGAAAGCGGCACCAAACGCATATTGGCAAGGTTCATTTCAAAGTTTGTGATATCTACGCAATCCCATTGAGGATCCGGTTGCTCTTTATCTTTATACATCAAATTGCCATTAACAAAAGTAAAGAGGGAAACATAAGCTGCACCATCAGATTTCGCTGCATACTTACTTAACCACACACCTAATGTTAAGGTTTCTTTCTCACTGTCTGTCAATGCAAAATCCGTGAATTTATAAGTAAAGGTATGCCATTCCTTCCCAAAGGCAAACTCTTTTTCCTTTCTCCAAGGTGCCATATTTAGCACTCTAGGACCATCAATACTTCTATCCTTATCAACTCTCCAAGCTAACGTTCCACTACTCCAAGAGTTGGGCATATAGACATCTACCTGCAGCACTATATCTTTCACCAAAGTATTTGCTGTTATTTCTTGGGCATTACTACTTTCCAATACTTTTTCAATCTGTGCTTTAGTAGAGAATCTTAAATATGCACCATGTTTACTAGTGCTCACCGGAACAGAAGTATTCTTGAAACATATAAAATAATCAGGATTTACAGGTTGTATATCCATGGCGGGACGAGAAGTCGGAGTATATAATGCAGACTTATTTTGCGTCATAGCCCCTGAAACTGATCCTAATTTTAATTCATCATCCGTAAATTCACGTAAGAATACTCCTTGATTATAAAACATTACGATACCTTTTACTGTCGCTTCATTCCCTTCACTTACTATACGCAGATAGCCCGCCTTATCACCAACTCCTTCCGGAACAAGTACATCAATTGAAGTTCCATCATTTGCAGCCTCTTGAACATGACCTTCTTTTTCTCCACTGGACGAAGGAAAGAACACTTTTGCTTCTTGAAGTAGATTTACGCCTGTCAAACGAATTACATTACCAGGTTTAGGCATTGTGTAGGAAACAGCAGTCACATTAGGGACAAATCCTAATAAATTGAAGACCCGACTAATTCCGACTTCATCATAAGCACTTACTATCTCCAAGGTTCCTTCACCTACTTTAAAATTCTCTGTATCAGTCGGAACTGTAAATGTAATACAAGAACTTTCTACAGAGGTGGGCTCTATTTTCTGCCCATTAAAGCGCAATCCCTGAAATGTCGCGAAGTATTTTCCTACAATTTTAACCACAGTATTTCGTCCGGCTTCTTCTATTTTATTACCATTACCATCTGTTATTTCAGTAATCTCAATTTGTCTACCTGCTACTACACAATCAAAAATCTTCGGACCATCATAAGCAGTTGTTATTACCAACTTATTTAAACTAGCAGGATCGCTCACTGCCTTTCCAAAAGGCATATCTTCCGGAATATCCACAATCAAAGCATCGTCATTAATGGTAGCCTTTGCCAAATCTATGTACATACCATTCATCTGCAATTCTTTTATGGTCTTCAGTCCATCACCTTCAATCCGAATCCGGCTACCAATCGGTGCTTCTTCCACCGTAGTCCATGTCCTGCCTCCATTCTCTGTCAGCGACAATCCGCTAACAGAAATCAGCTTTCCAAAAAACTGGAAATCCTCTGCCGTACATGTTGCAGCCCCAGCTTTATTTACAACTCTGACCAAATTAAGATTGACCTCTTTTACATCTTCTTCATCCACAGGAATTTCCGGAATCACGAGTTCAATCTCATCCATTCCCGCCTGAAAACCAGCAACCTGCCCGCCATTGATATAAACAGCAATTGTTTTATCCATATTGGTTCCCTCAATACGCAAAGGAGAACCAATACGTACCATTTGACCCGCCTCTGGAATTGTCCACTCCTGACTTTCCTCATTCCATACACATACTTTCGTTATGGTAGGAGGAAGAATCTCTTCCACATCTTTTTCATCATCACTACACGAAAATACTCCCGTCAATATGACAGTCATCATAAAGATGTACATCACAGATTGTATATATCGTAAATATCTCATATTCTTCATTTTTTATAATTATACATTACTCTTCCGGTGTTTCATAAGGCACTAAGCGCAGATTAGTGACAAACAACCGGAAATTATCAAGCTGCTTAATATCAGTAAGATTGGCTTCATTCTGTATGTTATAGTTCAAAAAAGCAAACAATGAATGTACCTTACTTCCTGACCAAGCATCAATGGCTTCTCCCAATATTGAATATTTAGTATGTATAGGGAAAGTCACCGTTTTCCAACCTCCGGAAAAATCGTACGGCTTATTGTTTGCCCACGCAGCAACATTCCATGCACTCGCACTATTCCCCTTACTTCCACCCTTGTCCATACGCCAAGCTACCACTCCGGTACTCCAAGGCTGATTGATATAAATATCAGCTTGCAGAGCAACTTTACGTGCATCGGTTTCTCTCGCAAATTCCCCATTGCTATGTTCGACTAAATAAGCTAATTGCTTGCCCGTACTGAAACGGAAGAAACCGAACGTATCGTCATTCCCTGTTGCTATCGGAAGTGTAGCAGGGACTTCCGGCATACAGAAGATATAATCTCTAGCCCCTTCGGGTAAGGAGGGTATAGTGATTGAAGATATAGGATAATATTTACAGTTCTTCGGACTGTTCAAGCTCTCATCTAGCCCATAATCCAAAGCAGTCGTACCATCATAGTCATGCACAAACATGGCTTTATCATAGAACATATAATTAGGGGTATAATAATTCTCACCCATATCTGCCAGCTCAACGCGAATAGAGCCACTACGTTCGCCCACTCCCTGAGGAACTTTTACACGAATCCGTGTACCATCTTCAGTCACAGTCATATCTTCACCACCTTCAATAAAAGGAACAGCTACTTCATTTCCATCATTTCCGGGAAAATAAACAGCCGTGGCACCATTCAGATATTTACCGATAATAGTAATAAAATCACCGGATTCAGGCAAAGTAAAAGAGACATCTGTGACACCCGGCATTTTATTGATATTCTTAAAGATAAAGTTCCGATAGATTCCCTCCCCATGTGAAGTTATTACTTTAATTGTATTCCGCAAGGATTCATCTTCCACTTCATTCGCTATCGGGACACCGCTTGGGACACGAAATGTCAAATGTGCATCGTCCATATAAGTAGCATTGTATTCAGTAACCCGCATCCCATTACAGTAAATGGCACGTAACCCACTAAAACCGCAACCATCCAAACGAATCCAGTTACCAGTGTATACAGAAGTAATTTGTTTCGCCTCTTCACCCAACATATTACTCCATACACTATATATCCTTACATCGTCATCATCATCCGAACATGAGTACACCCCCAATAACGGGAACAACAGCATACCGGTCAACAAGAAATTCCAAAGTATATTATTTGTCTTTTTCATAACAGTATTCAATTATTTATTAAAGTCATAAATGATAGGCGCCGTTTTCAGTAACGGATCACGTGTGCTCTCTGTTTCCGGATAAGGGAAAGCCCATACATTATCATTCGACTTGTCCGAATGAACGTAGTCGCCTTCCGCCAATGGAGTATGAGTAGCCCGAATTGCCAGTTTAGAACCATCGGACTGACGGGGACTATCGGAACTGAATTCCGGAGTCTGAGTCGTATTGTTTAATGAATAATTATAAGCGTACCAGCGATTGCTATCCCACTCGTCTCCACGTACTTCTTCTCCCTCATCATTAGTTACTGTATAGAATAACTCATTATTTATAAATTGAGTCACCCAGTTCATATCATAAAATGAACGTCTGACCAGAATAGACCACCAAAGCCCTTCCATGAAAAGTTCCATTCTATACTCTCTCATCAAGTCATTGCGAGTAAGATAGTAAGTCTTAATCTTAAACTCCGGATCACTCTCCATTTCCAACCGATAAGCCCGGCGCTTCACATCGTCATAATATGACAACGCCTCTTCATCTGTCAGTTCATCGTTTACTCCCATACAAGCTTCCACATAGAGCAGGTAAACCTCTGCCATACGTAACATTGGGGTACTGAATCCCGAATTGCCGTTAAGAGCGATATTGTTTGTATCTTCCGGACTACCGACTATCTGTTTTTTAAATGCTGTTTTCTTGCCGGTTTCTATTCCATTCGACTTCTGCCCGCTCTTATAACCTGCACTCCAAGCTCCTTCCGCCGTATGAGTACCAATATAACTATATGTTTGTCCCGGATAAAGTACATTGGCACGCAGACGTGAAAGTCCTCCGGAGTTTATCATCATACGCAAACAATCATAAGAAATGTAGGATGCATTATAAGCACTGAGCCCATTAAGTAAATCCGAATAAGAACAGAGACTCTGCCCGTTGCTATTCCCCATACCATAAACATCCACACCTTTCAAGGGTTGCAATGCGAATAGCACTTCCTTACAATTATTGTTCTGAACACGGAAAATCTGCTCATAATCCTCCATCAGTCCGTAGCTGCTTTGGCTGGTGATTACATTACCGGCAGCTTCTTTCGCTAGAGCGTACAGTTTCTCCGCCAAATCATGATTATCACTCGCTTCATAATAATCCATCGTTGTTTGTGAACAATGCCCGCCACGGGCATAAGCAGCTAATGTCACATAATAGCGTGCCAAAAGACCTTCAGCAGAATACTTGGTCACTCGTCCGTCCACATCTGAAACCGGTAAATACTCCTTTGCATAAACCAGATCACGTATACCATACCGAATCACGTCTTCAAAACGCGTAGGAGCTACATTTACAGCTTGGGTATATGCTACCGGATCCTCAATTAAAGGAACATCATGCCAATAGGAGGCCAGGTAATAATAGGCCGCTGCACGCATAAAACGTGCTTCTCCTTCGCAAATATTCGCTTGCGATTCATCAAAGTGCTGACGTCCCTGCGGAGCATAGTCATTGATAATATAATCTGCTTGGGTAATGACCGTGTAAAGCGAATTCCATGCATTACTCAATCCCGGGGTATTCGGCTTATTCGTAAAAAGACAGTAAGGGGCATATCCCTGTTCATTATTGTTGTCTCCATAGATATTATTTCCACGGGCATCGCCAAAGCTGAATAAATAAGTACTGTGAAAACCAAACCACGGCCTCATATAGAGATAAGCTGTTGCCTGACGCAGTTCATCGTAAGTAGTAAACGCTTTTAAGGTTTCTTTTTGACTGGAAGCATCGACCTGCAAGAAATCATCGCAAGATGTAAACATTGCTATTGTCAGTCCTAATGCTATTGATAATATATATTTTTTCATGAAAATATTCTATTTAGAAAGTTAAGTCTATACCAAACGTGTAAATTCTCGGAGAAGGACAACGCCCTGTATCTACACCATACATCAGCATACTCTGACCGGAATATGAATATTGCGCTTGAGTAGAGCCTATTTCCGGGTCATAACCACTATAGCCAGTAAATGTATACACATTCTTAATATTCGCATAGACACGTGCATTCTCAATTTTCAATTTACGCAACCAACTTTTAGGCAATGTATAACCGAAAACAATATTCTGTATACGCAAGAAAGAAGCGTCTTCAACTATGCGGTTACTGATGCGGTCATTATCATTCGCATCATTCACAGACATACGGCATTGGTTCGGGTTTGCCCCTGGCAAAACACAAATGTTCCAAACGTCATTATTGGCAGAGTTACCGTCAATATATCCCAAACGGGCATAATTATTAACTTCCTGGTGTACATTACCAGTTGATTTCGGATTCTTCAAACGACGAGACAAATAATTCATTGCCTTATTCCCTTGTGAACCATATAAGAAGATGGAGAGATCGAAGTTCTTATACTTAAATGTATTATTAATACCATAAGTAAACTTCGGTAATGGACTTCCCAAGAAAGTCTGGTCTTTCTCATCAATGATACCGTCATTATTTACGTCCTCAAAAATATAATCTCCAATATATACTTGCTTCACCAAGCTACCTTTATCCGTACCGGCATTCACTACACAATCACCTGTTCTCAATACAGGGGTCGCTATTTTCACAGTACTGGTTCCGTCTCCGTTATCTATCAGATAATCTGAAGCCGTATTTATCCGTCCTATCACTTTATAGCCGTAGAACTGGCTTACCGGATTTCCTATTGCCGTACGAGTGACCACATTTGTCTCCCCACTTTGCTGGTAAGTCTTATCAATGAAAGCGTTTTCCGTATTCATTGATACTACCTTATTACGATTCAAACTGAATGTCACATTCGTGCGCCATTGAAAATCACGGTTAGAAATATTGACTGTGTTCAACGTAAATTCAAATCCCTTATTTTGCATGGAACCTATATTTGCCCATTGTGCAGTTGCAGCACCGGTACCAGTGGTTCCAACGTAACCGGGAAAGTCTTGTTGTAATAACAGATCTTTGGTTTTCTTTATATAAGCATCAAAGATAAATTCCACACGATTGTTGAAGAGATTCAAATCGAGCCCCGCATTCCATGAGCGTGTACTTTCCCATGTCAAATCCGGATTGGCTATATTAGCCGTTTGTATACTATTTCCCCAGATGGACTGAACAAAACTCCCCATCCGTTGGTAAGCAAACGAACTGACATTCGAGTTGCCAACCTCCCCGTAACTGACTCTGAACTTAAGGTTATTGACTACATCTTTCAACGGACGCCAGAAACGTTCTTCAGAAACACGCCATGCCAAAGCTACTGAAGGAAAAGTTCCCCATTGATTGCCCTTGGCAAAATTTGAAGTCCCATCACGCCGTATAGTGGCAGTCATCTGATAACGATTATTATAACTATAGAATAAACGGCTAAAGAATGAAAGATAAGTCGTTTTGCTTGCCCTTCCGCTATTTGTAGCATAAACTGCATCACCTGCATCCAAATCTGTCAATATTGCATCTCCATGAGTACGTTTACCTTGAAGATAGTCGGACTTCCTCGAGGTCATCTCATGTCCCAACATCCAACTTACCTTATGCTTTCTGGCAAAAGTCTTATCCATCGTCAATACATTTTTCCATCCCCAATATAAACCGTAGTTCTTGGAGTGTTCATTGGTCGAATAAGGATTCTTAGACCATCCTAGCTTATATTGGGGCAGAAAGTACTGATAATTATCCAAATTCCCGTCAGCCGTAAAGTCCGTCCGGTATGTAATCCATTTTACAGGATTGATCTTCATAAATAAATTGGCACGTACTCCACCTTTTTCATTATTACGCTGGGTCAATGATGCTAACGCTACCGGATTACTATAACCACTTAAGAACTCCTGATCATTATCCGAAGGCCCCGTAAAATTACCTCCGTTATCACGTACCGGAACATCCGGTGCCTGATAAAGTGCATTCGGAATAATAGACCAGCTGGCCATCCCCGTGCTTTGCTTGGTATAAGAAACATTCACCGTACCACCAAAACGTACCTTCGACGTAGCCTGTACTTCAGTAGCCATACGGAATGTATAACGTTCAAAATCCGAACCTATACAAATACCATCCTGTCCGGTATATCCACCTGAGATGTTATAAGTTACTGCCTTAGTACCTCCACGAACTGAGATATTATAATTTTGCAACAAAGCTTTACGGAATATTTCATCTTGCCAATCGGTTCCACTTCCCAAAGTTTCAGGATGACTGAAAGCATCCTTTACTTTTCTTACATCTAAAAGTGCATATAACTCGTTATAATGGCGGGCATATTCTCTCAAATCCATCATATCAATCTTATTAGGTAGTTCCTGCACACCGGCAGAGGCTTGAAAATTAATCCTAGGCTTTCCGCTGACACCCGCCTTCATTGATATAAGTATCACTCCATTAGCCGCTTGAGCTCCATAAATAGCGGTAGCAGAAGCATCTTTCAGAATCTCGATGCTTTCAATATCGGCCGGGTTGATACCTGCAATCGCATTGCTTGTATTCGACCCTGTCTCACCGGAAATGATTACACCGTCAACCACATAAATAGGTTCGTTGGTACTGTTCAAAGAATTCACACCACGAATCTGAATGGATGTACCACCACCCGGAACACCTGAGTTTTGCGTCATTTGCAAACCGGCAGCACGTCCTTGTAAAGCCTGGTCGATAGTAGAAGCCATTGATTCCTCAATAGCTTTAGCGTTCACTGAAACAACAGATCCTGTCAAGTCCCCGCGTTTCATTGTTCCATACCCAATTGCAACAACTTCATCCAACATTTTCGCATCATTCTCCATCGATACATTCAATTGACCACCTTTGGTCACTTTACGTTGCATCGGTTTCATCCCGACATACGAGAATGAGATGGTAGCTCCCGGAGACAGACTCAAAGTATACTTACCATTTACATCGGTAATAGTCCCTTTACTCGTTCCTTTGACTTGAATACTAACTCCAATCAAAGGTTCTCCATTCTCATCGGTAACTGTACCGGTAATCGTAATCTTCTCTTCCGATACAGACTGTGCGATAGGGAATGACGAAGTTCCAACTGCAATAGACGCAGGAGTGACTGCATAAACGACACCGGCCGAAAGCAATCCTGCGAGCATTGTACATCTAAATAAATAATTGTTCTTCATACATATTATATTTAAACTGATAATAAACTATAAGCCAACAAATTTTGTATTGGTTGATTCTTATACAGTTTCAACCGATACAAAATTATAAACTTATACCTTATCGCATGCCGTTCCGTGTTACAAGAGATTGTTTATTCGTATTATAAACCTTTTAGAATGTTTCAATCCTTTTTTAAAATGATTCCCCACTGCTTATTCTGTTTCTTTTCCAAGAAATAAATCCATATTTCGAGATGATTCAATATATTCTGTAGGAGTTACTCCATACTGTTTTTTGAAGACTGTAGAAAAGTTTGCCTGATTATCAAACCCTACAGCATCAGCAACTTCTGCTATATTCAATTTACGTTCTTTCAACAAGATAGCCGCTTTTTTCATACGCAAATTCCTGATAAAAACCGAAGCTGAAACACCAGTTATGTCTTTAAGTTTACGATGAAGCTGAACACGGCTCAATCCCACTTCTTTAGCCATCATCTCTACATTAAAATCAGAGTCAGCCATATATTTATTAACGACATTCATTACACGTTCCATTATACGCTCATCCCCAGACTTATTTTCTATAAACTCAATCTTTCCTTCCTGATCTTGGGCACCTGAATATTTTCCTCTCAATAAAAGCCGGGTTTCAATCAAATTCTTTATATGCACCCTCAATTCTTCTATATTAAATGGTTTAGCCAAATATACATCAGCGCCTTTGTTTAATCCTTGTATACGATCTTTATAATCTGCTTTTGACGTTAACAAAATTATTGGTATATGGCCGATATTCGGATTTGTACGAAGTACTTTCAACAAAGAAATCCCATCCATCTCAGGCATAATAACATCAGAAATGACAAGATCCGGTTGGTACCTCAATATGGTTTGCAGTCCTTCTTTACCATTTCGACAAACATAAACCTTATAGAACCGCCCCAACTCCGCCTCTAAAAAGTTACGTATTTCATCATCATCATCAACTATGACGATTTTGTTATTTGTCTTATGATATTTCGTTTTGGCAATTTCATCTTCTTCTGTACTAGATATTGTAAATGCCGATGGTGCTATTCGTTGAACTATTCCATCTTCCTCCGCCAGTTCATTCTTTTTCAGATGTTCCTTTCCAAACGGCAAACAAATGATGAAACTACTGCCCTGACCTTCCTCCCGATTACGGGCATAAATAATACCATGATGCAGTTTGACAATCATGCGGCACAAATTTAATCCTATACCAAATCCCAAACTTCCATTTGAATTATTGGGAGCCTGATAAAAGCGTTCAAATATTTTCTCAAGTTTATTAGTATCAATACCCGTCCCACTATCTATCACTTCTATCTCCATATAATGACATAAGATACCTGTTGTACGTTCGTCAACCTTTTCATGCAAACATATTTTAATTTCACCATTATCTGGCGTATATTTAAAAGCATTTGATAAAAGATTCACTAATACCTTATCAAAATTATTACGGTCAACCCAAGCCAACATCACTTCCTTGTCATATTCAAAAAGCAAGTTAATATTCCGCATTTGTGCCTGATAACCAAACAAAGAAACCAATTCCTGAATAAAGCTGACCATATCTGTTTCCCTACAATGTATACGCAGTTGACCTTTTTCAATTTTACGTATATCCAACAATTGGTTCATCAGATTGACTATTCTATTAGCATTCTTCTGCATCAAACGCAATAGCTTCATTGTTTCAGGATCATAATCACGTTTTAAGAGATTTTCTAACGGACTAATAATTAAAGTCATTGGTGAACGTATCTCATGAGAAAGATTTATAAAAAGCTTAATTTTTTCTTCATTCAAATTTTTCTGATGACGACGTTTTATCATTAAATAGATTTGTCCTAAGGCGATAAGCAACAATGATATATAACAAATATAAGCAGGAACAGATCGCCACCAAGGTGCTGCAATATGAATACGAAGTTCCTTCACCGGACTATATTGGCCATTCTCACAGGCACGCACATCGAATGTATAATTGCCGGAGTTTAAGTGATTGTATGTAATCTGATTAACACCAGGTTGAGTGGCAGTCCATTCTTTCCCATATTCCCGAATACGGTACTCATAAAATATATTATCCACATTCTTATAATCTAGCGTAGAAAATTCAAGCGTGAATGTATTATCTTCGTAGGCTAAATTTATATCAGTTGTTTGTGTTGCAACAGTCTCAATAATAGAGTATTTTCTTGACTTTTGCCTTACCGTTACTGTTTCACCACCAAGGTAGATATTGGATAACATAACTTCTAGTTTCTTCTGCTGCCGAACAATACTATCAGGATGGAAGTAAGTTATCCCCTTTATTCCTCCCAAATAAATCATTCCATTCATAGACTGATAACTGGCTCCCGGCATATACTCATTATCAACAAGGCCGCGTTCAGAATAATAAGATACAATCCTGTTTTCATCTACATTCACTAGATTAATTCCTTTCAAAGTACTACACCAGATATTTCCATGTTCATCTTCCGCCAATCCATATACAAAATTATTAGATAGACCATCTTCCACACCATAATGTTTTAGAGTCTTTTCCAATGGATTATAGCAGAGTAGTCCTTTACTGGTGCCACCCCATATATTACCTTTAACATCTTCTAATAATGAGTAAGTAATAAAGCCACTAAGTTCTGCAGACAAATGTTCAAAAACCCGAGTTTGGGGATCAAAACAATCTATACCGTAGCAATGCCCTATCCATAAAAGATTCTTAGAACTATACATAAATGTATTAATCCAGTCATTTTTTAATCCTCCCAAGGAACTCTTATAATTAGTGACAGTCTGTGTAGGTACATGATACTGCATAAACCCAGTACCATAAACAGAAAAATATAAATTGTCTTTATCATCACCAATTATACTTTTAAGCTCTTTTGATTTTATTTCCGGGAATAAGGAGACCATTTTTCCACTAGGTTCCTCCATAAAAATGCCACAATATCTTCCCCCGAACCATAAATTATCCTTATTATCCTTATATATAGAAGAAAATGTCTGTTTCTCAAATAAATGACCAACAATATGACCTTTTGAATTGATTTGAAAAACACCCCCATTTTCCACTCCCCCCAGTATGTTGCCTTCTCTATCTTTACTAATAACCGTAACAACACTTGCTGTCGGATAATCTCGCTCTGGAACATTCCAAAAATGAAACGGAGTAGATTCTTTTGAAATCATCACTACACCTTTATGGTAACATCCCAACCATAAATTCATATCGCGATCTTCATAAATAATTGATATTTTGGCATAGTTCAAATCAAAAAATGGAAGTGAAACCGACTCTGAATATAATTCTGTCAAATCGGACGAAACCACTTTCAAACCTTTTCCATAAGTAGCTAAATAACTTATTCCATTCCTACCAGTTATAATAGAACGGGCTGGTAACCAATTCTCATTGGATTTTATTTCAATGAATTTGTCATGTTCCCTATCATAGCGGCAAACTGCGGTAGTAGTAGCGACTAGAAAGTTACCCACAGAATCTTCAGTCATCGAAGAAATTATAGAACCACCCTTAATATCAGTATTTGTATATATTTTACTCGTGTTAGTAAACGGATCATAACACAATAATCCTACATTATCCACTCCGATCCAAATTATACCTTTCTCATCTTCATAAATAGAACCGTAACGATGATAGTCCGAAACTTTGGGAATATTCGTAATCCGCACTGCTACTTTTTTATTTTTAGGAATACAAAACAATCCCTTTCCCGAAGAGGCTACCCAAATATCACCAGAGCGCAACTGAACAAGCTTCTTAACATGTAA
Source organism: Bacteroides sp. GM023 (assembly GCF_014750685.1). Taxonomy (GTDB): domain Bacteria; phylum Bacteroidota; class Bacteroidia; order Bacteroidales; family Bacteroidaceae; genus Bacteroides. Next base: position 231,282 of record NZ_JAAXGE010000007.1, on the reverse strand, counting down.
TGGGACAGCCTCATCAAAGATAATATGCCTGAAAATATTCTCCTCCGGCACATAATACTGTAACCCACCAATACTGCCAATCCATAAGGTTCCTTCCTTATCAAGCATTAACGTCTTAACAGAATTATCTAACAAAGAAGTGCTATCTTTAGGATTACTATAGTAATGGGTAAACTGCGTTCCATTAAATTTATTCAAACCATAGTCAGTCCCAATCCATATAAAACCATCTTTATCTTGGCAGATAGATGTAACAAGATCACACGTCAATTGCTTGGAATCATAAAACAATATATTCTCTGCTACCACCTGAGTAAATCCAACCAAACAAATAACCATCAATGATAATAGTCTTTTCATAGTAATCTATATTTTATTCATTCTGCAAATAAACTATTTTTTTTGTAAGTTGGAGCACATTCATTCTATTTTAAGACTTTATATAGATTATCGTCCCGCCGCATACACCCCGACTGTAGTACCTGTAAAGCCTCCGGCAGTAGCTGTACTCAAAAGGCTTGATTTTACTTTTCCTAACACTTGCCATGACTTTGATTTGCCTAACGCATAACTAAATGTATATTCATCTGGAGTCAGAGCCTCAACTTTCAATTTGACTTTTTGTTTTTTCTCCTTAGCAGATAAATGATATTCATATTTATCTTTGATTTCTTTCTTACCACGCCCACTATATGATTTCAAAGAAAGAATCATATCCCCCCTGTCATTAATCGTCTTACCAAACTGAATATAGCAATAATCATTTTGAAAGCAAACCATTCCTGCAAAATCCAACTCTTCTTTAGGAGAATAAACAAAAGCTGTTTGGGCATAGAACTTTTTACTATTCACCCTACGTCCAATGAAAGAAGGATTACCAAATTGGTCAATATACACTTCCCGTGGCTCCAAGATTAATTTACCATCACGCTGTATTCGGAAAAATTCATCCTTTGGTGTCCGAATAAAAGTGGCCTCCTTCGACAATCCCTCAGAAGTCCATAGTAAAGCTGAAGCATAAGGATCATATCCCTGTATTTTATTTAATTTTGACAGTTCTTTCATTTCAGGAGTCATATCTACGACATAAGGAACCTCCTTTCCTTTATCCAATATTACCGGTTGTTCATCATTCCATTTTACTGGTAATAAAAAAGTTTCACGCCCCGTGTTTTCATGTCCGTTCTGATAAGGACGGACTGCTAGAAACACAGCAAACCATTCCCCGTTTTCCGTTTCAACTAAATCGGCATGTCCGGCACAAGTAATCGGGTCTTTTCTATCGGACGGAAGCCCCATTTGAGTTAGAATGGGGTTAATAGAACAAGGAGTAAAAGGCCCCATCGGAGAATTAGAGGTTAAAATCACTTCCCGATGATTGGGTCCTGTACCTCCTTCCGCAGCCATCAGATAATATTTCCCTTTTATTTTATACAAATGAGGACCTTCAATCCAAGAAGGTTTCTTAGTGATATCCAGACCACCGTCAATCACAACTTTCGGTTCTCCGACAACCCGGTCGTTCTTCCAATCAAACTCACGTATCCATATTGCACGATGCCCATCATATAACGGTTCATATGCAGGAGGTTCATTGTTTAAGATATATGCCTTTCCGTCTTCATCAAAGAAGAAGCTCGGATCAATGCCTTTCACAGAGGGAAGTGCTACTGGATCGCTCCAATTGCATTTCTTCGGGTCATCTGTTTTTACATAAGTAGTACTACCATACCCTGTACCCGTAGTTATCATATAAAATGTCTTATTATGAGGATTATACTTTATATCAGGAGCATATACTCCCCAAGACATCTTGCTGTTCTTAATTAACAGCTGCGAAGGTCTGTTGAGCACATAGCCTAATTGAGTCCAGTGAACTAGATCCGTACTATGCCAGATCGGCACTCCCGGATAATAACTAAAACTTGAATTAACCAAATAATAATCTTTACCCACCCGACAAATACTAGGATCCGGATAACAGCCAGGGAGTATAGGATTCAGATACTGGTTCTTTGTAATTTCCTCTTGACTCTCGCCTTTATACAGAAATTCATCAAACACGGCAACATTCTGTGATGGCAACACTGAAACATTACTTATCAGCACTACTGTAAACAATATTTTTTGAAAAATTTTCATGGTACTTTTATTATTTAATTATATCCTTTAAAATCCATCCAAAGATACAAACCATTATAACAAAGTACATTATACAGTGTTACATACATATTTCAAAATGTAAACCGATGTTACATTTTATTTTAGATTCGTTTCATTCTTACAAAAGACTGTAAAAAGCTTAAGATTATATCAGAACGTAACAAAGTAGTGCCGGATGAGGTATTGAACAAAGATTTCTCTAGCCAGTTTAAAAACGGAAGCCGATGCAAGTAAGTTCCTCAAGTAGTTCCATGTGCAAATATTGGAGAAAATGACCGAAGGTGAACTGAACGCTCATTTAGGTTATCAGAAAAATCCTGTATCAGGACTAACAACGGCTACTCCCGTAATGGTAAGTCCCCAAGAAGATTCAAACCAAACACTGTGAATCAGTGATTGACATTCCTCATGATTGCAATAGCGCATTTGCGACTATTATTATACCTAAATATGAAAGCCCGTGGAATACATGATATACTTATTATCTGCATGGAAACTTGAATGACCTTACTGATGCAATCCGAACCATTCTCCCTCAATCCTCCCTCAAATATACGTAATTCATCAAATCAGGAATTCCTGCAGGTATGTCGTTCATAAAGATCAAAAGGTGTTTATAACTGATATGAAGAATATTTATAATACATCCCATTAAGAAGTGCCTACCAAACTGAATAATCCGGAAATGAAATAGGATAGTAAGTATCCTTATGCAATCCTGTCAGGGAGAAATAATTGAGAGGATTTTAACTATATTTTTCCAGTTTACACTTGAAATCAGATAAACCATTTATGCCACAAATCTCATTAAAAACCTAAATGGGAAAATCAGAAAGTACATCAAATCAAAGCTTTCATTCCCACCAGATGATGCAATAAAAAAGACAACATACCTGCCTCTTATTATAATTGAAAAAAATAGATATAACCAATTTACAACTAGGGATTGATTATGAACCAATTTATGATATATTCTTCAGGTGTATCTGTAGTAAGCCTGTACTTAAAAGCTATACCATCATATGCACCCTGAAAGTAATTTCTATCTCTTGTTGCTTGTCATTCTCTAAATAATAAACTTGTTCGTTAGCTTCATTTACACAATGCCTGCGCTTACCGATTATCATTTTATAATCATCTATCACCAAGCGGGCCTCCGAGATAGATTTTAGTCTTAAATTACCAGCGTAAATCCGACTATTAGTTTCTAATCCCAATTTTTAATGGGATAAAATACATTTATCCTTGTATTCTATTCTAAATCCCACATCACTGTAGGATTTATTTTTCATGGCTAAAACCGTAATCTTTAGTTTTCCATTAGGAGAAACCGTATCATTTATCTTCGAGCTATGAGAAAATAAGGCTACAAAGATTGCTAATAATATAATAAGACTATGAAAAATATACTGGGCACCTTATTGTCATTACTATGTCATGGACAATCCAACAAACTGTTCACTACAGACAACGAATTATACACTAGTTCAATCAATCGACAATATTTACAAAGACATATAAGCCTACATTTATGTAGGAAGCATAAAAAAATGATTATTTATCTATAAAACAGAGCCCAACACTTTCGTTTCCGCAGATTCAAAAAAAACATCTATTGCCTGTTATCACTATTATTCAGATTAGACACCGCTATAGAATGCATCAGGAAATGTTACAACATATCCATTACACCTGAAAGAAGCATCACGATTATTGTCTGAAAAACAATAGTTCATCTCCGAAATAGCTACGTTGACAGGATTTACCGATCCCAATATTTTTTCACCTACGCTTAAGGTACTGTATGGAATGCCACCTTCGATGTATACGAAAGAGCAGTTGGGCAACAAAGAAGAGTAGCCCACTGCTCTATATATAATTATTTACCAAACTTGTACCAATCAAAATTAAACAACTTACAACCTTTCCGTCCCTTGAATACAAAATAAACATCTTGTATTCCTGTGACTGGTTTTACAATATCAGTCTGCAAGGTCTTCCAGCATTCCCAACCTCCCGTTGTAGGAGCAGCTAGTTCTGCAATTAATGGTCCACTTATACTATCAGTACGTACTTCAAGTACGCCACCACGCAGAGCACTGGCCACAGTAGCAGTGAACCGTTTGGGAGATTTATCACCGAAGTTCACTTCGCGTACTTTCGTATAATCACCATTATGAATTTCAGAAATATACACCCCTGTTTTTGCATTAATTTCGGACTTTACACCTTCCGAGAATGCAATTGTTTCAGCTTCTACCCGTTCGTAAGGATTGAGTGTACCTACCGGTGATACCCCTTCCCGGGTAGCATTAATTATGGGAAATGTGCCGTCTGTATTATACTTGAACTGTTCTACCGCCACACTTCGTCCGAAACCTCCGCCACCCGGTAACTTACCTGTGTGATAGAAAAAGTAAGAATTACCCTTGTAGTCTATTACTCCACAATGGTTAGTAAATGAGCCCGTATCTTGTAAAGGCATGATTTCACCTATATATTTCCATGGGCCAAGAGGTCCGTCACTCATAGAATAAGCAATATGCTCGGGTACACCTCCAGCTGCATAAAGAAGATAATACTTTCCTTCCCGTTTATGAAGCCACGGACCTTCAGTATAGCTGTCCTTGTATTTTATATCTTTGATACGCTTTTCTGGATTAGGTGCACCGAAGCTCTCAACAGTTTGTTCCAGTTTAGTAACTTCACCTTTAAGTGAAATCATATCCTCATTCAGTTCTGCATAATAGATATTCGGATTCCCCCAGTATAAATAAGCACGCCCATCATCATCCACAAATACAGTAGGATCAATATAATCCCAGCTTCCATCATGAAGCGGTTTACCGATAGCGTCCTTAAAAGGCCCTAGAGGAGTATCGCCAACTGCTACCCCGATTGCCATGGCATTGGTCAGTTTAGAGTGCAGGCAGACATACCAATAAAACTTTCCATTACGCTCGATACACTGTGCTGCCCAGGCACGGTCGTCCGCCCAATCGAAGGATTCAATAGCAAGGGGAGAACCGTGATCGGTCCAATTCACCATATCTTTGGTAGAATATACACGCCACTCCTGCATCCAGAAAAAGTCGGCCTTATCTTCATCATGCCCTGTATAGACATACAAAGTACCATCATGTACCATAGGGGCAGGATCTGTAGTATAACAAGTTTGCACAATCGGATTTTGCGCAGATAGATTATCCGGCAAAGTCCCCAAGAGCAGCAATGCCGCCACCACAAATTTAGATTTCATTCGCATACTGTTTAATATTAAAATTGATATATGAGCTCCTTCAAACAACATCTCCTATCAACCGAAAGGAGATGTTACTCTTATAGCATTGAGGTTATTTAAACTCCCAATAATCCAAATTAAAAAGCTTTCTCCCTTTCTCTCCTTGAAAGCAAAAATAAAGGTCGTGCACTCCCTTAGCCTCCTTAATCCGGCATGACATCAATTTATAGATATCCATTCCTCCTGTAGGCGAAACGCTGACACTACCAACTATCGGACCGTCCACCTTGTCCAAACGAATTTCTATTTTTCCTCCTTTTTCAACACAAGCGGCACTGACACTAAACTTCTTCGCCCCTTTTGTTCCAAAATCAACACCCCGCACACACAAGTATTCGTCATTGTCAATATCTGTCACATATAAACCGCCTTTCTCAAAATTTCCGGTCTTCAAGCCATATCCCCAAGCCATTGTTTCAGCTTCCACTCTACGATAAGGATTGAAATCTTCTATTTGATCCAATTTTGTATCCTGCCAATAAGGCACTTCCTGAATTGTTCCATCCGGATTATAATACATTTTTGCAACAGATGTCGAACGGCGTTCCTTATGATCGAAAGTCTCAAGATGAAGTAAATCATAATTCAGTCCAAACACATAAGAATCTCCTTTATAATCAATAATTCCCGGATGATTACCTCTGGATCTCTCTGTGGGTTTCATAATATATCCTTTTGTAGTCCATGGTCCGGTAGCCTTATCACTCATCGCATAACCAATCCCCTCCGGACAACAAGTCGAAGCGAAAGCCATATAATAATGCCCGTTACGCTTATACACCCACGGTCCCTCCTGATAATGTTGCGGCTTATTAGCCAATTTTACAACTTCTCCTGAATACGAGATCATGTCCTCATTCAGCTTCACATAGTAAACATTCGGATTCCCCCAATACATATAAGCTTGTCCGTCATCGTCAATAAACACGGTAGGATCAATATCGTCCCAATGCTCCTTTTGCCACACCAACGGTTTGTTCAAAGGATCCTTGAAAGGACCATAAGGAGAATCTGCCACCAACACACCGATGCCATTACCATGAATCGGACAATACATATAGAATTTACCATTACGTTCAATCACCTGTTCCGCCCAGGCACCGTTATCGCGTTTCACCCAATTAAAGCTTTTCAAAGAAGCAACCGCTCCATGATCGGTCCAATTCACCATATCTGTGGATGTATAGAGCAGCCAGTCCAGCATTTTAAATCCTTCGGCATCATCCTCATCATGAGTGGTATAAAGGTAAACTGTATCATTATATACCATCGGAGCCGGATCGGCAGTATATTTTGTCTGGATAATAGGATTTTGTGCCACTCCCGAAGTGGCGGCAGCCATAGCCAATAGGAACGACACACCTAGGAATTTTAAATTTCTCATATTCTTTATTTTAAATGGTTTTAGATTCTACTATTTCATATTTTTATTTTCAGATGTTTTCCTCTATATTCAACGGCCTTTCCATCGACATTTTCTTCTACATCTGTTCCTGATTTCTTATCAACCTTTACTAACTTCAGTCTGCGGCATACAGGCATATCAGGATATTTACCTTTACAATCAGAAAGGGTCAATATGTTATTTTTATCATCCTATTTCATTTCAAAACTTGATGACTTCCCCTTTTCATAATTATAATTGTCCCCCTCACCCTCATATACCGTAAATGAAGAAATCGTTCCAGCCTATACCGGTTTTTCATAAATAGTACTGTTATTATTCCATTTTTTGCGAAACATATACGATAGCATCACGCAACGCTATACGCCAATAGCACCAGTCATGCCCTCCCATCGAGTATCCAGCTATTGAACGATATTTATTATCTGACTTTATCTATAATGAGTTTCGATGTAAGGCATAAATTCATAAAAGAAAAAGTCCTCGTATTTCCAATGCGGGGCATTAAACCAGATCATATTATTTTTATTCCCTTCTCTATCTCTGCTCACGGAATTGTGTCTCTTTGATTTAAAATTTTACAGAAATTGCCTTTCCATCTCTCCAGAATATACAATATATTTTCATCATTATAGAATTAATGTTTACTATTTCAGCGTACTGTTATCACTATTCTCCGATATGCTGTCAAGGCAGGCGTACCCGTATCAGTTACTTCCAGAATGAGGTGTATTGTTTCCCTACCCAAATCACCAGGTACCGTTACTGTCACCCTGTCAGCATCTGCATTTTCAAGAGCTACAGATTTCTTATATGTACCGGCCTCGGGCAGTACCCACCACTTGTACAGCAAAACATCACCATCAGGATCATACGACTTTGAAGCATTAATTACCAGTTTCTTTCCGGCTTTAGCTGCAAGATCTATAATGTCCGGTTGGCTATTCTTATTAATATAAACAACGGGATTACGGTTACCTTTACCATCTTTTGCCCAGTCCATGCGAGCAGCAAAGTTATTAAAAATTGCAGGATAAAAATACTCTTCATACTTGCGTGATATGCGCTTCACTTCTGGATCAATGTTAGTATAACACGAGGTTTCACCATCCGCACTCAATCCCCATTGAAAAAAGCCTCCCCAACCTACATGATCAAAAACAGACGGGTCATTCAGTCCCATAGGCATTACATGAAGGAATGAAGGAGTATCTCCTTCCACTCCCCACTTATTTTTAGGATAAATACGACCTAAGTGCCCATGTCCCTGTATGTGTTTAGCATATTCATTCCAATTCTTGCTACCTATCTCGTTCTGTGTCAGCCAAGCACTCTCATCCCAAATGAAACGAAGCGATTTACCACACTCTTTACGCAGCCAGTAGTGCGAACTGATGAGATGGTTGTTCCGTTCTCCCCAACCCACATCTTGGTCAGTAATAGTATAAACACGCAGTTTCTCCATCATACCTTTCCATTGAGTTTCGCTATACTGCTGTTGCATTTTCCAAACAGCCTGTGCCAGTGTGTTAGCTCCCCCCCATGCCAATATCCACAGCGGGCGATTATCGTTCTCTTGCAAAAGCCGGATGATATAATCGCTACCTTCAGAATCGTTATTGCTACCTATTCTTGCAAAACCCAATCCCTGACTGCCTGACATAGTACGACTACGCAAGTAGACAGAACTTGGCCAATAACCTATCTTCTGCGATTTTTCCTCTTCTTCCAACGACAGAAATGATGTTTGCCCGGATCGTTTCATTAGGTTTGGCAAGTCCTTTTCATAAGCACTCAAACATACTAGCAAACTATCCATCCATTCACGCGGATAATCTCCACCACTATTATTCCACCCGCTTGTAGCTATTAGAGCCTCAATCTCAAACAAATCAGAATGTACCAATAAGCGTATCATTGATTCCATATCATCCGGTTCAATATTGCCTGGCGCAATATCGGTCAGTACGACGATACGCGGCTTATCCTTTTGTTTTCTGTTATTGCTATTCATCACATTTGCATGCAACATAAAAGGAGTAAACAACAGTACGATAAATATTTCAGAAAAAATCTTCATAATATTTTAATTTATGATTATTCGTATAATGTCCATTAACTTATTTAATTCCACATGAATAAAATTGATAATTTTATATACAATACCATTTATGTATTTTACTTTAATTCAGCACATTTACAGTGAGAGAAACTAATAAAGAAGATATATTTTTCTAATTAATTACCGGCAGATGTTGCATACAGACCAATCATCGCTCCCGTAAATCCTCCCGCTACATTTGTAGAAAGGATATCACCGGAAACGGTTCCCCCTACATTGGTAAACGCCTTCCCGTCAGTCGAATAGTCAAAACGATACTCATCTCCCTTACCTGTCACTTGTAGCGTCACAGGTTGTTCCGTCTCTATTTTCACTTCACCTAAAACTGTCGTTTGTCCCTTTTCCGTTCTTTCCAATATCAGATAATAGTCTTTTTCTTTTTTAGTCATACCAAAGACATAATGGTATTGCTCACTCTGATAGCAAGTGATACCAGCAAAATCTTTCTCTGTTTTAGGTCTGTACTCCATTGTTGCCGTGGCGGTAAAATGATTATGCTGCTGACGGTAAAACAAGGTAGAAGTCGGTTTCACTTCCTTAAGATTGGTCATGAAAGGAATGATGCGTAAACCTTTGCCTGTCATATCTACGAATTCTTCACGAGGACCTCTAAGTCCGATCCATCTAAAGTCCAACGCCTTCGTTGAAAAATCATCGTCAAACACAAAATTCCCATTAGGCAGATAACCATTTTTGCCCGTTTGATTCTCTACTCCCAAAGGCATTTTCAAGGTAGGTTTCATAGGTACCAGTCCATTCTCAAAGACAGGGAATGTTCCACTCCAATCCACCGGCAGAATGAAAGTTTCACGTCCTGTATTTACTCTGCTTTTCTCATTGGGGCGTATTCCCAAAAATACACCGTAATATTTACCGTCCAGTCCTTCCACTAAGTCCGCGTGACCGGCCCAGTCTACTTTATTCTCTCTGTTGGCAGGGAAATAACGTTGAGTCAGAATAGGATTGCTGTTTGCAGGCTGGTAAGGCCCTTTAGGATGATCGCTCACAAAAATCACCTCACTATGCCAGCCACCAGTTCCTCCTTCCGCGCACATTAAATAATAACGTCCATTTTTTTTATAAATATGAGGCGCTTCAATCCAGATCGGTTTTTCTTCAATATTGACTCCACCGTTGACTATGATCTGATCCGAACCCGGAACCACTTGATCATTCTCCACATCATACTCCCATATTTTTATAACACGATGTCCCGAGTAACGCTCTTCCCCATGAGGAGGAGCATCATTATGTACCACATAAGCCTTACCGTTATCATCGAAGAAGATAGAAGGGTCAATGCCGTCAAACTGAAGTTTGATAGGATCGCTCCAGCCATTTTCCGGTTTTTTAGTCTTTACTATCATATTTCCAAAACCACCGGAAAATTGAGTGGTTATCATATAAAACGTATCATTATTCGGATTATATCTTATTGCAGGAGCATATACACCTGCACTGATACCACAATCTTCAACCTTCAATTGTGAGGTTCTGTCGAGCACATGACCGATTTGTTTCCAATTCACCAGATCATTAGAATGAAAAATGGGCACTCCGGGAAACATGGCAAAGGATGAACACACTAAATAATAATCATTACCTTTCCGCGTTATACTCGGATCGGGATAGCAACCCTGCAAAATAGGGTTGTAAAACTCACCCGGCTTTAAAGGATTATTTTGATAAATAGCATCCTCCCCCTGATAAATAAATTGCGTAAAGACAGGAGCATTTTTCGTTATTTTACCCTTGCCACTTACCTCCATATTAAAAAACAGCATAATAAATACGACTAAGCTTACTGATTGCCAGCCTGACAAAATCATTTTTAATGTTCTCATATTATAACTTTTCATTTTCTATAATTTCCTGTTCCATAGTAGTGTTTGCAAATGTATCGATTTGATTTCACGATGTCTAACAATCACGTTACTGGCTTCTATATGGAGGTTACATTTATCATATACACGTAACATAATTCTTTCTTGGTGTTACAAAAGGCCTCTAAACTAGAAAAATGGTAAGATAAATGACTGCACTACCTAATATAGCCAAGCCTTCAACACGTTTATCTCTCCTTATGTAAAAGACTGAATATCAGATACTATCAAAAGCTCATTTTCCTTTAAAAGAAAGACCCCGTTGGTTTTAAAGCAACGGGGTCTTGGTTTAAAAGAAACGACCCGTTCCTTTTAAAGGAACAAGGTCGTTCTTTCTTTATTCATTCAATAAATAAATCCGGATTGTCTATCTGTAAAAATAAACAAAATCCAAAAGCGGTATTACTGTACGTTCATTACAATCGTTTTCAACTTATTCTTATCAGAAGATCCTCCATACAGCAGTTCGTAAGTACCCTGCAGCGGATGTATCGTGTTAGTCGCCGTATCAAACCATTCAAAACTTTCATTTGTAAGGGGGATTGTCACCTGTTTAGTTTCACCTGCCGGAATATGAACGCGTTTGAAAGCACGCAATGTATAGCGAGGACCTTCTTTATCTGCCATACATCTCAGATAAACCTGAACCACTTCGTCCCCGTCCCGCTGTCCGGCATTTCTTACCGGAATAGTCAATGTAACAGTTTCTCCGTCTCCTATTGTATTCTTACTTAAATTAGCCTCGTCATAAGTAAATGTAGTATAAGTCAAACCATGTCCGAACGGGAAAAGCGGTTCTTGCTGCATATAGCGATAGGTACGTCCTTTCATTGAGTAATCTTCAAAATCGGGCAACTGACCGGCATCCTTATAGAAGGTTACCGGCAGACGTCCTGCTGGGTTATAATCTCCGAACAGTACATCTACGATAGCCGTTCCGCCGGCTTGTCCCGGATACCATGCTTGCAAAATAGCGTCACAGATACCTGCTTCCGGCACTAATCCCATAGCCGAACCGGAATAATTGATGAAGATAATCTTCTTTCCTGCTTTCTGCAAGGCTTTCAATAAGTCGCGTTGAACAGCCGGAAGTTCGATGTCCGTACGGTCACCACCCTTAAATCCGGGGATAGTAACCGGCATTTCCTCTCCTTCCAGACTTGGGGAGATTCCACCGGCAAAGAGAATGATATCAGCATCTTTCACTTTTTCTACGGCGGTGTTCAGGTTGACATTTACTTCTCTGCCTAAGTCAAAGTCGAGCGTTGCTCTTTCGTTCCGTTGTTTAAACTGGATTTCGACACGATATTCTTTTCCGGCTTTTGCCTGCAATGTATAGAGATTCGTCGGGTTCTTCACGTATGCTTTTTGAGCGACTTGTTCACCGTCGATAGTAAGTACCACTTCGCCATCCAGTTGGAAACGGAAATCAACATTACCCGACTTTGAAGGACGGAATACGGATTCATAACGAGCTGAGAAATCAGTTAGTTCCACACCGGGAGCAAACGTGGTAGCTCCTGTTGTTGCAAAATGGAACGGGGTGGAAATTTGGTCGGTAGCAACAACGTCACCTTCCTGATTACGATTGTTCCAATATTCTGCTGCAAAACCGGGTTTTCCATTGATACTACATTCATCAAACAGGCTTTGAAGCGCTGTCCTGTTGGTGCGGTCACAACCCGGTTCGTAGATTATTTGCCCTTCCGGAAGTTTAGCACGTACAGCTTCCAGTAAAGTGACCGTATGTGCAGGTATGCCATTGTAGTTTCCCCATTGCATCACGGAGTCATTGACATTCGGTCCCATGACAGCCACTTTCAGATTGGTATTCAATGGCAGGATATTGTTTTTATTCTGTAGGAGTACCAATGATTCACGGGCCATACGCAGAGCCAGTGCCTGGTGTTCCTTACTATTCAATACGGATGAAGGGATTTCAGACCAGGCAGGCTTTTCGTCCATTTCTCCCAGTTCGAAACGTGCAGTCAACAGGCGTTTCAGTGAAACATCTATTTGTTTTTCATCAATCAGTCCGGCTTTCACGGCTTCCGTCAGGGAAGCATATTCGCCACCACATTCCAGGTCTGTACCTGAAATCACAGCGCCTGCCGAAGCATGTTCCTTGTCTGGGTGGGTTCCGTGTGTTCCCGGGCGGTAGAAGTCGGAGATTGCTCCGCAGTCGGAGACAACAATGCCTTTATATCCCCATTCGTCCCGCAGAATCTGCATCAACAGACGATTGCTGCCACAACATGGCTCTCCTTCAAAGCGATTGTAGGCACACATTACTTCTTTGACATCTGCTTTCTGCACCAAATCCTTAAAAGCGGGCAAATAGGTTTCCCACAAATCACGAGGGTCGATATTTTCCGCATCAAAGCTGTGACGGTTCCATTCCGGACCGGAATGAACGGCATAATGTTTGGCACAGGCGTGTAGTTTGTCATACTTGCCGTCTTCTGTCCCTTGCAGGCCACGGACAACGGCAACTCCCATTTGTCCTGTCAGATAGGGGTCTTCACCATATGTCTCCTGACCGCGTCCCCAACGAGGGTCACGGAAGATATTGACATTCGGTGTCCAGAAGGTTAATCCCTGATAGCGTTTCAAAAGACCTTCTTCACTGAAGATACGTGATTTCACGCGGGCTTCGTCGGATGTAGCATTGAAAACCTCATATAATAGCGAATCATTGAAAGAAGCACCCATACCGATAGCCTGTGGAAAGACAGTAGCCAGTCCGGCACGTCCTACGCCGTGCAGTGCTTCGTTCCACCAGTCATACTCTTTGATTCCCAGTCGCGGAATAGCAGGCGATGAATTCTGCATTAATGACACTTTCTCTTCCAAAGTCAATCGGGGCAATAAATCTTCAGCCCGTTGTTCTGCCGATAAAGAAGTGTCTTGGTAAGGTAGTTTTTGAGCGCAGGAAAAAAGCAGGCAAAGGCCGCAAAGTCCAAGTGTAAATTTTAGTTTTGTATTCATTCTACTATATTTATAGGTTATCATGTTTCTGCGCAAAGTTAACCCATTTCACTTAACCATACATACTTCTGCGTATCAAAGACTATCATTCACGTTACATTTGCGCATAAAAAAAGATGAAAGGTATAAAACCTTTCACCTTTATTATCATCCTTATAGACAGAATCTTAGAATTCCACCAAAATACGGAATACTTTTCCCGGATTAGCTGTCCATTCTTGCATGGCATCCAAAGCAGCTTCCGGTTTGGCTATCTTCGAGATTAATTCTTCTACCGGGCAGTTACCTTCTTTCATATAATTGATTACCGCGCGGAAATCTGCCGGCAATGCATTTCTCGAACCACGGATATCCAGTTCTTTCTGAACGAAAAGTTTCGTTTGAAAAGCGACTTCGCTCTTGGCATAACCGATACAAACCACACGTCCGGTGAATCCGACTTCGTCTACCGCCATCACATAAGTGACCGGACTGCCGACCGCTTCAATCACGACATCGGCTCCCAATCCTTCCGTGATTTCCTGTATCCGTTCGTGTACATTCTCTGTTTTAGAGTTAACCACGTAGGATGCACCGACTTTTTTTGCCAGTTCCAGTTTCTCATCGTCCAAATCGACAGCAATCACTGTTGCACCGCGCAGGGCGGCACGTACTATCGCTCCTATGCCAATCATACCGCAGCCAATCACCATTACGTATTCGTTGTCAATAACCTGGGCGCGCGATACTGCATGGAAGCCGACACTCATCGGTTCAATCAACGCACAATCACGGGAGGAGATATTGCCTGCGGGAATAATCTTCGTCCAAGGCAATACGGCATATTCGCACATCACTCCATTGCGTTGTACACCTAATGTTTCATTATGTTCGCAGGCATTGACACGGCCATTACGACAGGAAGCGCATTTACCGCAATTGGTATACGGATTCAGCGTCACATTCATTCCTTTTTCGAAACCTGCCGGAACATCGTGACCGATTTCCTCAATCACCGCTCCTACTTCATGTCCCGGTATCACGGGTAATTTCACCATCGGATTTTTGCCCAAAAACGTGTTCAAGTCCGACCCGCAAAAGCCTACATACTTGATTCTTACTAATACTTCACCGGCTCCAACGGTCGGTTTTTCCAGTTCAACCACCTTCATTTCGAAGGGGTTGACAATTTGAACTGCTTTCATTTGATATGTTTGATTATAAATTTATTAATCGATTACTTTATAGCCTTTCCAGCCGTAATAGGCACAGAAGACAAAGCAAATCATCGGCACGCAATAAGCCATATAATAGATATGCTCATTCGCATGCATGAAATAAGCCGTCAACTGCGGAAGGCAGGCATTGCCGACAATCGCCATGACAAGAAAAGCCGAACCGCTCTTTGTCTGATTTCCCAATCCTTTCAAAGCCAGGGAGAACTGTGTAGGATACATGATGGACATAAAGAAAGAGATAGCCAGCATCGCATACAGTCCGACCATTCCGCCCCATATCATGACCACTCCGCACAGAAGAATATTCATCAGGGCATAGATCAAGAGCATATCCTGCGGACGAAATTTCACCATCAATCCCGTACCTATCCAGCGTCCTAAAAGAAAGGCGAGCATATACAATCCGAAGAAGGTAGTCGCCGTATCTTCGGGCAGTCCGGCATACGTACAGCAATATACGAGGAAAAGACTGTTGATAGCCGTCTGTCCGCCATTATAAAAGAATTGCGCAATAACTCCCCAACGCAGATGCGAATGTTTCAATACGCCAAAATCAATCAGCTTTTCTTTTTTATCCAATTTTTCCGAAGAAGTTGCGGCGCCTTCATCTCCAATCTTCGGTAGTTTGGAGAAAACAAAGACAATGGCTATTGCGATAAGCAGTAAAGCCAATATCAGGTAGGGAAGTTTCATGGCATCCGTTTCCAGTTGGATATAGGCTTGCCAACCACCCGGATAATCTACCGGGAGAGTTTCGCGTGTATAATGAGTTCCGCTAAGAATGAGCTTGCTCAGGAACATGGCGGCGATGAAAGCACCGAGCCCATTGAAAGATTGGGCGAGGTTCAGTCGGCGGGGAGCTGTTTCGGGAGCTCCTAAAACGGTGACATACGGATTGGCGGCTGTTTCCAGGAAACACATTCCGGTGGCGATAATGAAGAAGATGCAAAGGTAAGCCCAATACTCTTTCAGGATAGCCGCCGGAAAGAAAAGCAAACCACCGATAGCTGCCAATATCAATCCGAAGATAATCCCTGCCTTATAGCTGTAACGTTTCATAAACATGGCTATCGGGATGGGAAAGATGAAATAGGCAAGCCAATAGGCCGTTTCCGTAAAAGAAGCTTCGAAGGTATTCAGTTCGCAAGTCTTCATCAATTGCCGAATCATGGTAGGAAGCAGGTTACTGCTTATCGCCCACAGAAAGAACAGGCTAAAGACCAGTGCTAAAGGTATTGTATATGTATTTTTTTTCATGGTATAGTTGTATTCTTCTTATTCAGACATGTTTTTGATATAGGGAAGTACCGGAAGGTCGGTGAATCCATAGAAGTCCCTTGCATTTTCTCCCAGGAAAAGTCTCTTTTCATTTTCCGTCAGTTCAGTAGACTTCAGCACAAAATCATAAGACATCTTGTAGGTGATGGCTGTAATGGTACGCGGATAATCCGAACCCCACATCAGTTTTTCCATGCCAACTAAATCCGCGGCTTCACGAATCGCTTTTACCGCTCCTTTGAAAGGATAGAATTCGTCATTGAAAAGCCAGGTGATTCCACCGGATTCAATCATTACATTAGGATGGCGTGCCAGGCGGATTTGTTCTTTCCAGTCGGGACGTGTCACCATTCCGAAATGTCCGACAGCTATTTTTAACCGGGAACATTCCTGAATAATCTCTTCCATTTCAGGCACTTGTGTTGCTCCGTCAGCCAAGTCGACAGAGAGCATCACATTCCGTTCTTCCATATAATGAAACATCTGCATCATTTCCTCATTATTCAGCATCACCCGTCCTTCTTTTAACAACAGGCGTTGGGCGGGAATTTTTATAGCTTTGAAACCCTTTGCTATAAGTTCTTTCGCCTGCTCCAAAAATCCCGGTTTGCGAAACTCGCACATTCCGCAGACTAAGAAACGGTTGGGATAACGGGAGACAACTTCCGACAGGTAGTCGTTCTGAATACCGTCGATAAACTCTTGGGTGATAACAGCCGCTCCCACTTGAGCATAGTCCATATTCGATAGGAAGACTTCCGCGCTATTCACTCCGTCTATCATAAAAGGCGGAACCATCTGCCGAATTTCTCCCATAAACTCCGAACGTCCATTCTCCAAAGTTCGGATTGGCAGTCCGTCCACAACAGTATCCTGTCGTAACCACAGATGGGCGTGTGCATCAATAATTGTGTATTCCATACAAAAGATCTCGTTTTATGAGTTTGCCCAGCTTACGCGTTTCTGTTCTCCGATAATATCCTGCACTTCCCGAACGAGTTCCCAATCAATCGGTTCTTCGATGAAAGCGATATTCTTTTTCACATTTTCAGGATTGGTCGTACTGAACAGAGTGGTAGCAATACGGGGATTGCTGACAGAGAATTGCATTGCCAGTTTCTCTATCGGATAGTTTTTCGCCTTGCAATGTTCCATGGCTTTGCGACAAGCTTCTACCAGTGGTTTCGGAGCCGGATGCCAGGCGGGAACACCCCGTTCGCTCAACAATCCCATTGAAAGTGGAGAAGCATTGATGACACCAATTTCTTTAGATTCAAAATAATCCAGGAAGTCCGCTAACTTATCATCACACAGGCAATAATGACAGAAACTAAGTACAGATTCAACCGTACCGCTTGGGGAATGGTCGATGACCCATTTCAAATTTTCCAGTTGCAGGTCGGTGATTCCAACATGACCTACCACTCCTTTTTCACGCAGTTCTACCAAAGCAGGCAGCGTCTCATTAACAACCTGATTCAAATCAGCAAATTCAACATCGTGCACATTTATCAAATCGATAAAGTCTATGTTCAAGCGTTCCATACTCTCATATACACTTTCAGTTGCACGCTTGGCGGAATAATCCCACAGGTTTACACCATCTTTTCCATAACGTCCCACTTTGGTAGAGAGATAATAGCGGTCGCGAGGAAGTTCCTTCAACGCTTTTCCCAATACCGTTTCCGCTTTATAGTGTCCGTAATAAGGAGAAACATCTATAAAATTCATTCCTGATTCAATAGCAGTAGACACTGCCTGAATCCCTTCTTTCTCTTTCAAATCATGGAAAACTCCTCCTAAGGAAGAAGCTCCGAAACTAAGAGATGAAACTTTCATCCCTGTCTTTCCGATTTCATGGTATTGCATACTTTTGGGTTTTAAATAGTTTTGTATGCGACAAAAATAGGTCAGGAATGATTGTCGTCGGACAGAGGAGAGCGTAAAAAGCAACGTAACGGTTTACGTAAAAAATATTGCTTCCAATGCTTTTATTTATCCGGAAATGTGCTTTCTTTGTAAAAGATTCAAAGTCAGAGACCTTTAAATGGAATACCGGAAACATACTTCACTCAAAGATATTGCCCAAGCATTGGGTGTCTCGATTCCCACTGTATCCAGGGCGTTGAAAGACAGCCCTGAAATCAGTCGTGAACTTTGTGCCAAGGCAAAGGAACTAGCCAAAGAGATGAATTATCGTCCCAACCCTTTTGCCATGAGTTTACGGAAAAATGCTCCGCGCATTATCGGTGTGATAGTTCCTGATATTGTTACCCATTTCTTTGCTTCTATCCTGAACGGGATAGAAAACATGGCTATCGCCAACGGATACTTTGTGATTATCACCACATCACACGAATCTTACGAGCATGAAAAGCGGAACATTGAGAATTTGGTCAATATGCGTGTGGAAGGCATTATTGCCTGCCTATCCCAAGAAACGACAGATTATTCTCATTTATCCGCCTTGAAAGACATCAATATGCCTTTAATCCTTTTTGACCGTGTTTGCCTGACAGAGCAATTCTCATCGGTCGTAGCGGACGGGGTACAATCCGCACAAATGGCTACGCAGCATTTATTGGATAATGGCAGCAAACGGGTAGCCTTTATCGGCGGAGCCAACCACCTGGATATTGTAAAAAGAAGAAAACACGGTTATTTGGAAGCATTGCGCGAGAATCGGATTCCTATCGAAAAAGAATTGGTTGTTTGCCGGAAGATTGATTATGAAGAAGGCAAGATTGCAACAGAAACGTTACTGTCTCTCCCCCAACCGCCCGATGCCATCCTTGCGATGAATGACACATTGGCTTTTGCAGCCATGGAAGTTATCAAAAGCCACGGTCTTCGCATACCGGATGATGTTGCCATTATCGGATATACGGATGAACAGCACGCTAATTATGTAGAACCTAAATTATCAGCAGTATCCCATCAGACGTATAAAATGGGAGAAGCAGCCTGCCAGTTGCTGATTGAGCAGATTAAAGGAGATAAAACGGTCAAACAGGTGATGATTCCTACTCATTTGCAGATTAGGGAGAGTAGTATAAAGAACAAGACGAATTTATCTTAAACTTTATACAGAAGAAACAAAACAAAAAGCTATATTTGCATTATCGTAACCGACATTACGGTAATGACGGTTACGATAATCATCCACTAAGCTAACTCAAAAGAATGATGTTACCATGAAATTTTATAATCGTGAAGAAGAACAAGAATTGCTAAACAATATCCGTGAGGCATCTCTACAAGAGTCACAAATGACCGTCTTATTCGGAAGAAGACGTATTGGAAAAACACAATTGGCATTACAATGCACTGCTGGCAGCTTAACCCTCTATTTCTTTGTAGCTCGTAAAGCAGAAGCCTTACTATGTCAGGATTTTATATATGAAGCGGAAAACAAGCTAGGAGTACCCATTGGCAGTTATACATCTTTCTCAAAGCTATTTCGACACCTACTTATCATATCTGCCGAACGACCGTTTAGCCTTATCATAGATGAGTTTCAGGATTTCCAACGTGCCAATCCCGCCATATTCAGTGAGATACAACATGAATGGGACCTAAATAAAGGCACATCCAAAGTCAATCTAATCGTTAGTGGTTCCATCTATTCTTTGATGCATCAAATATTCGAAGATCGTAAAGAGCCCCTTTTCTCTCGTGCAGGTCAAATGATACATCTACAGCCTTTCAAAGTGGAAGTACTTAAAGAGATATTGGGAGATTACCATCCATCATTCCAATCGGAAGATCTATTAGCACTCTACGCCTTCACAGGAGGAATTGCTTGGTATGTCAACTTGTTTATGACTAACAAAGCTTATACTAAAGATAAAATGATAACATTGTTGACACGAGTCAACTCTCCATTTCTGAATGAAGGAAAGAACTTGCTTATCGAAGAGTTCGGCCCGGACTATTCCATCTATTTCTCCATACTAGAATGTATAGCAGGAGGAGATTACACACGTGGAGAAATTGAAAACCGGTTAGGTAAAGCTGAGATTGGTGGTTATTTAAGTAGACTGGAGAAATACTACTCTCTAATCAGTAAGAAACGGCCTATGTTCTCAAAGGAAAGTTCCAAGCAAGTAAGGTATTGTATTGCTGACAATTTCCTTACTTTTTGGTTTCGGTTTATCTATCGTTATCAGAGCTATATAGAATCCGGAGCATTAAAACTTGTGGAAAATATCATTCGCCGAGACTATGAAGTATTCTCAGGAATAATGCTGGAACGCTATTTCCGTGATAAGTTCATGCAATCAGGAATGTATACTCATATCGGTATGTATTGGAATCGGAAAGGAGAAAACGAAATTGACCTGATAGTTATGAACGAAATTGATAAAACCGCTGCTATTTATGAAATAAAAAGAGATGCCTCCCGGTATAGTCGAACACTATTAGAAAAGAAAGTTGAAAACTTGTTGGAGGCAGAAAAAGAGTTGAAAAAATATAGTCTGTCTATAGATAAACTTTCTATGCAAGATATGTAAGGAATCTTTCTTTACCAACAACACAAAATGGGAGAAGCAGCCTGCCAGTTGTTGATTGAGCAGATTAAAGGAGATAAAACTGTCAGACAGGTGATGATTCCTACTCATTTGCAGATTAGAGAGAGTAGTATAAAGAAATAAAAGCTATTTCTTTTTCTAATGAGTTTTTATAGACAAATGCTTCTGCTATTTGTTTATAAATGCTTACCTTTGTAAAAACAGGATACTATGCGACCAAACTATATAACCATACTAATTATTATACTCTGCATTATCTCTAACGCATGCCATAATTCAAACATTATTCCTCAACTTCGGCTAGCAGACTCATTGATGGGTAATCATTCTGACAGTGCATTAATTATATTAGAAAAACTATCTATCAAGAAGATGCCGAACAAATCGGCAAAAGCCATGTATGCACTGCTTCTGACAGAAGCCTTAGACAAAAATCTCAGTTCCCATCATAGTGATTCTCTAATATTAATAGCAACTAACTATTATAAAGATAATAACGATAATAATCTAAAAACAAAAGCATACTATTATCTTGGAAGGGTATATCAAGACAATGAAGAATATGTAAAAGCAACAGAGGCCTATTTATCAGCATTAAAAACAGTATCCCCTAACCAAACTCTATTATTGCAAATCTACAACAATCTGGCTTCGTGCTATGAAAGTCAGGAGTTTTATCTGCAAGCTATAAAAACGTATAAAGAATCCTACTCAGCAGCAATAAGAATAAAAGATAAATATGGAATTTTGCACGCCACCCGTGGACTAGGTAGTATTTATGCAATACAAGATGAAGAAGAAAAAGCATTATCCTATTATCAGAAATCCCTATCAATAGCGCAATCTATTAAAGATTCATTGTGGGAGAATGCCCTGTTCTGTGATATAGCAAAAGTGTATGACAGTCAAGGAATGCATATAGAAGCCAAGAAGCAAATAGAACTTGCATTAAAATATGCTCCTTCCAACATAAACTTATCTCCAACATACTTTTGGAAAGGAACTATATTCTACAATTTAGAAGAAACAGACTCTGCAATCTACTATTTTTCCCGAGCCAGCATCAACGCTGATATATACACCAAAGCCTCTATTTATCAAACTTTATATGAAATCTGTAAGGAAAGAAAAAACTTAGAACAGGCTATTTCATACAATGATACTGCCATAATCTATTATGATTCCATACAAAATATAATTCATCATACAGAGATTAGCAAACTCATAAAAAATCATTCAACAGAAATATACGAGCAACAAATAAAAAAGCAATCACAAAAAACGAAATTAATACTTTTCATAGGCGTATTAATTACAGTGTTCCTTTTTATTGGCACACTAATGTATATTAGTAATCATAATAAGAGAACATATATTCATTGGCAGCAATTACTTATAAAAAACCAAGCTGAGAAAGCCTTATTAAAAGAGGAAATACAAACGCTAGCTCAAACAAATGAAATCAATGAACAGAAATATACAGATATACTAAATAAAAGAACAGAGCTATGGTATCAAACTCTCCAGATATGCATGCGTCTATATAAAACAACTACGTCCTATAAGCGAATTCAATCAATAGAAACATCCAAGACTAAAAAAGAGAAAGAAATATCTCAAGAAGAAGCATCCTTTATTTATCAGGAAATAAAGGAAACCTTCATCGAAGCTATGCAGGAGTTGTTAGAACAATACCCCAATCTGACACAAGATGACCTCTATTATTGTGTACTTAATTATCTTCGATTATCTAATGATACAATCAGAATTTGCATGAAAGCAGGAAGTCAATCTGCACTGACCCAAAGGAAATATCGCATAAAAAAGCAATTATCAGACCAAACTTTCTCCATTATTTTCGAGACCAAATAAATAGACATCTATTTCTGTTATCACTATTAGTTTTTTGTTATAAATATTACATAACATACTGATTAACAATATACACATATAGTTATATTGTTATTTTATGTTATTGATTCACATAGATAACCAGTGTATATTTGCTGAAAATCAATAACAATAAAACTATTATGAAACGAAACTTACTTTTATTTATCTTCATGGCTATTTGCTCCAGTTTTATCTTTTCAATGCCATCAGACACAAGAAAACAAATTAAGATGAAAGTGAAGCAGAAAATAGAACATCGTTCTACACATCATTTAGACCCAATACAGGTTTATATCAGCAATGCATTATTGGAAATCGAATTTGAGTATCCGGTAAAAGATGCAACAATAACAATTATCAATTCCGCGACAGGGGAAACAATATACCATGAAAAAGTTATATCCCTGGAAAAAGTAAGATATGTAGACTTATTTGGAGAAGATAAAAACATAGAATACACTCTTGAGATTTCCTCTCCTTCATGGTTCATTACAGGAGTGTTCACCATAGATTGACTCATATTATGAAACTGACCTTATACTGTATATCAGCAATGCTGATAATATTATTCTATGCCTCTTGCAATTCCCCAACAAATTCAGCAAATGCCACAAAAGACATTATAGCTGAATTTGATGGAGAAGTTATATACGCTAATGAAATCAATACAATTATAAAGCAAGAACTTTATGATGAACTCTGTAGAATTCATGAGATTAAAAGAAAAGCCCTTGAACAACTGATAAACGTCAAACTTTTACAGAAAGAAGCTGATAAGAAACAGATGACTTATCAAGAATACATAGACGATTATACAAACACTCAAATAGGGCAGTTCGGAATAGATTCTCTTTTAAAACGGTACAGGCTAGAATCAATTACAGAATTTCGAGAAAAAAGTATATATAGCGTAACTGTAGATTCTCCTACTGGTAAAGCCACACGTTCATTTCATTTAAAAGGAGCTATTGTCAATGACTTACTAGACTCTCTAAAAAGGAATAAAAAAATAGTTCAATATCTCTATCCACCCAAAAGCCCATCAATCAACCTAAATAACTTACATGCTTATTATAGAGGTGACTTACAGTCAAAAGTTTCTGTTGCCATAATATCTGATTTTGATTGTGAATCATGTATCAAAGCTCACCCTCTTTATAACTCAATATATGAAGATTACAAAGAAAAAGTAAAGTTTGGATATATCCATTATTCAACAATGCCAACATTTGCCGAAATAGCAAGTGATGCTGCCAATAAACAAAACCGTTTTTGGGAATTTCAAGATTCACTATATGCATATAAAGGGTATATTGACTCTACCGCCGTATTCAAAATTGCACATAATATGTCTATGGATATAAACAAATTACAAAAAGATATCGCAGATGATAATGGAAAAAAATCAATCGAGAATACAATTAATCAATTAGTCCTTCTTGGCGTATATGCTACTCCAACCATTATTATCAATGGACGACTAATTGTTAATTCAGATTCTAAAGAAGAAATCTGCCACCTTATTGATGAAGAGCTCTCAAAATAACAGTATTCACTATTAAAAAAATGTATTATGAAGAAAATTATCTTTTTATGTTTCTGTGCTTTCTTTGCTTCTTGTTCTTCAGATGAAGAACTGCAAAATATGGGCACAAATGAAGAAGAATTGGCAAACATGACCAATGACTACGAACTTGTATTGAAGGGATATTCTTTTGATGAATTGAAAAAGGAAAAAGATGAATCGACTCCGACAACACAAGAAGAAACGGATGCAGAACCATGGCTAATTAATGCCTTAGAAAAAGCAGCAGAAGAAGCTAGAGTTTCTAATTATGGTAAGGTAAGAAGTGAAGCTAAAGCTTACGCTAGTGTTGCAAATATGGTCGGAGTTTTTAAAGTTGATAATTGTGGAGGATACCGTGAATTTGTATATGATATGGATTGCGAAGATGGCGGTGATACAAAATCGACAGGTGATATCGGGGCAACACGAGTAGATGGGAATGGAAATGTGACATTTCATTTTTGTTTAGTTCCTGCTGGTGATTATGGTGGCGGAACTTTACTTTTATATAATTACACATGGAATCGTAGAGAAGGAAATGTAGATATTATATTAAGACATCATGATAACGAAGATCATAATAATAAGAACCATATTGTAGACAATGGAGGATTAGCATCTACAGGAGTATCTAAATTCGACAAAAATACAGAGTTTTGCTGGAGATTTAGTGACAATCCAGCTCAACCTTTAGGTATAAAATACAAAGTATTAAGAGGTAAACCTTGGAGCGCTCCAGAAGTAACTCCCCCTTCACTGTTCATTGATGATGAAAATGGTAGTAATGCTAATACAGCAAGGGTATGGTTACACCGAATAAATACTATCGGTACAGAAACTCGTATGTTAAACAAAGGAGAAACTTTTAGAAACATTACTGTTGATAGAAATACTAGATATACTCTTCAATAATACCCTCATTTACAAATAAGGTTGATTGGAACACTATTACAAAAAAAGTTACATAAAAATAAACAGTAGATACATTCTATAATATTTGTATCTACTGTTTATATCTATCAATATCTCTTTCTAAGAAAATTTATCATTTATCTTCTTCCACTATTGATTGTAATTGAATATCAAAGAGTAAAGTTGAATAAGCAGGTATTGCATCCTTATCAGAACTACCATAAGCAACCTGCCACGGAATATAAGTCATCCAACGCTCGCCAACTTTCATATTCTGTAGTATATCCGCCCAACCTGATACAGCAGCAGTAGTATAAAAATTCTGCACCGAGAATGTAGCTGGTTGATCAAAATTCACATCAGGATCAACACCTGAAAAGTTTTCGTCGAACTTTTCACCAAATATATAATAACCACGATAATAGGCTGTAACCGTTTCTGTATATAAAGGGCTATTACCTGTATCTTTAGCTATTTTCTTTTTATAGAAAATTTTTACATTCTTGTTCTTCTCTGGAAGGATATAATCTAATCCACCATGATCCGGCGCAGTATCATATACTGTTTGCAAAGAATCCATGAAAGCTTCGTTACGTGCCCTCCAGTTATCAAATTTACTAGCTTCCTCCGTTTCACTACAAGCAGTAAACGCCAAGGCAATCAATACTAAGGAGAATAAATAGATCTTTTTACTCATTCGTCAAAGGTTTATTGTAAAGTTTTCAATAGAGAAGTGATGCTTACTCTGTCTGCAATAATATTATTCAGTTCAGAGATAGCGACACGCTCTTGCTGCATAGTATCGCGGTTACGCAATGTCACACAGTTATCTTCTAATGTCTGATGATCGACTGTTACACAGAACGGAGTACCAATAGCATCCTGGCGGCGATAACGCTTGCCGATACTATCTTTTTCATCATATTGGCAATGGAAGTGGAATTTCAAAGCGTCGATAACCTCACGAGCTTTTTCAGGCAGACCATCTTTCTTTACCAACGGCATAACAGCCAGTTTCACCGGTGCCAAGGCAGCAGGTAATTTCAGAACAACACGGCTTTCACCATTTTCCAGTTGCTCTTCGCAATAAGATGCGCTCATGATGCTAAGGAACATACGGTCAACACCGATAGAAGTTTCAACTACATACGGAGTATATGACTCGTTCAATTCAGGATCAAAGTATTTAATGCTCTTTCCTGAGAATTTCTCGTGTTGAGACAAGTCGAAGTTAGTACGGGAGTGGATACCTTCCACTTCCTTGAATCCGAACGGCATCAGGAATTCAATGTCAGTAGCCGCATTTGCGTAATGAGCCAATTTATCATGGTCATGATAACGATAGCTGCCATCACCAAAGCCCAAAGCCTTATGCCATTTCAGACGGATTTCTTTCCATTTCTTGAACCATTCGAGTTCAGTTCCCGGTTTTACGAAGAACTGCATTTCCATCTGTTCAAACTCACGCATACGGAAGATGAACTGACGGGCAACAATCTCGTTACGGAAAGCCTTACCAATCTGAGCAATACCGAAAGGAACTTTCATACGACCTGTTTTCTGTACATTCAGGTAGTTTACGAAAATACCCTGAGCAGTTTCCGGACGGAGATAAATCTTCATTGCACCGTCTGAAGTAGAACCCATTTCAGTAGAGAACATCAAGTTGAACTGACGAACTTCTGTCCAGTTCTTAGTACCGGAAATAGGACATACGATTTCTTCGTCAACGATGATTTGGCGGAGTTCATCCAGATTGTTATCATTCAGCGCCTTTGCAAAACGAGTGTGAAGAGCTTCACGCTTTGCCTGATGTTCCAGCACACGTCCGTTAGTAGAACGGAATTGAGCCTCATCGAACGTTTCACCGAATCTCTTGGCAGCTTTCGCTACCTCCTTATTGATTTTATCATCATACTTAGCCAACTGATCTTCAATCAGTACGTCAGCACGATAACGTTTTTTAGAATCTTTATTGTCAATCAAAGGGTCATTGAATGCGTCTACGTGTCCGGAAGCCTTCCAAATAGTAGGGTGCATAAAGATGGCAGAGTCGATACCGACAATGTTTTCGTGCAACAGCACCATGCTGTCCCACCAATATTTCTTAATGTTGTTTTTCAATTCAACGCCCATCTGACCATAGTCATACACAGCGCCTAGTCCGTCGTAGATATCGCTTGAAGGAAATACGAAACCGTACTCTTTGCAATGCGATACAAGCTTCTTAAAAACGTCTTCTTGTGCCATTTTCTTTTCTATATCTATTAATTTGATTTTCCTTTTTTCGTAAAAAGTGCCACAAAGATAGGGATTTATCTCATAAATAAGACAGCGAGGGTATTAATTTATCTTATTCCTGAACTTCTTCATCCATTTTTGACCCTTCCATATTATATTCCGCCAACTCTTGTTCCCTATCCGCCTTCTTCATTTCTTTGGTCAGCATACTTTCCGGCATATACAGGTTAAAAGGAATACGCGTGCATTTCATCTTTTTCACTTGCCGGCTAAATTCAGGACAAGCCACGAAATAGACGCGTGAAACGGATACTTTACCCGGAGTTACCTGTTCGGGGCGTTCAAATCCCGGACTGGTCAATGCCGTATGAAACGTTCCGAGTCCTTCGATAGTAACCGGTTGTCCGATAGCCAACAGGCTACGGATAGCATCGACCATTTCCGTCAAGATGCCATCTATCTGCCCTCGATGAAATCCGCTTCTTTTTTCCATGTACTCGGCAAATTCCCTATTCCGAATCGGGTCAATCAGTCTTTTAGGTACACCATACCATAATTCTTTTCTCTCTCCCGACGTTAAATCGGCTTTTTTTCTCACTACATAAGGCACTGCCATCGTCTATACTCCTTTCTTTTTTCGTTTATACTTCCGTTCTACCTGACACCCGGGTGTCAACACCCTTGAGACCCGGGTATCAAGCATACCAACACCCGGGTGTCAGTGGTAATGAGACCCGGGTGTCATACAAATGTTGGCTGCAACAAAATTAATTCTTTATTGTAGGAAAACAAAGGAATTCTTCTATATTTGTGCATCCTTTCATGATACTAAAGAAAAACATTAGACTATGATTAAGATCCTTCTACTGATAGACTATTCCAGCGAGTTCGACAGGAAGCTGCTGCGGGGGCTTGTCCAATACTCGAAAGAAAACGGCCCCTGGCTTTTCTACCGGCTCCCTTCCTATTATAGTGCCATGTATGGGGAGCAAGGAATTTTGAAATGGGCGAAAGAATGGCAAGCCGATGCCATCATCGGGCAATGGAATAACGATACAATAGACTTACAGAAAGAACTGAATATACCCGTCGTACTACAAAACTATCATCATCGAAGCGTCACTTACTCTAACTTAACAGGCGATTATAAAGGAACAGGAAGAATGGCAGCCCAATTCTTTGCCAAAAGAATGTTTCGCAACTTCGCTTATTTTGGTGTGAAAGGAGTAGTCTGGTCAGATGAACGCTGCCAAGGCTACCGCCAGGAAGTAAAACGCATTGGCGGTGAGTTTTTCAGTTTCGAATCTGATAAACAGGAAGACGAAATAAGAATGGAAGTGAGTCAATGGTTACAGCAACTCCCCAAGCCTGTCGCCCTATTCTGCTGCGATGACGCGCATGCCCTGTTCATTTCGGAAACTTGCCGAATGACCAATATCCGTATTCCCGAAGAAGTTGCTTTACTGGGTGTGGACAATGATGAACTGATGTGTAATATCTCCGACCCTCCTATCTCGTCCATAGAGCTCGAAGTAGAAAGAGGCGGATACTCCATCGGCAGACTTATCCATCAACAAATAAAAAAGGAACACGAAGGCACTTTCAATATTGTCATCAACCCTATCCGCATCGAATTGCGGCAATCTACGGAGAAACACAATATCAAAGACCCTCATATCCTGGCAGCCGTGAAATACATCGATACCCATTATAATTCCGACCTGACAATAGAATCTTTGCTTGCAAACATTCCATTGTCACGCAGGAACTTCGAAATGAAATTCAAGAATGCGCTGAATACTTCTATCTATCAGTACATCCTGACTTGCCGATGCAACCATCTTGCGGACTTGCTACTTACGACAGATCGCCCACTGAGCGATTTAGCCATAGAAGTAGGTTTCAAAGATTATAATAACACCTCGCGTGTATTCAAGAAATACAAAGGTTGTTCGCCTATCGAATATCGCCAAAAACGAAATTTGATAATACATAATGTGGGAAGTTCGACGATAGAATAAAAAAGAATAAGAAGCGAACTCCCACTTTTATTAGATTGCACCTTTCGAAGAAGCCATTACACTGTTTTTTGAGATTCACCTGAACCGTCATCCCGTACTTTATTTATTGTTTTAACACAATCACCACGCAATCTTGCGCAAAATGAAGATTCAATTGCGCAAATTGTGCGTAAATAGATTAAAAATACCCATACTTTTGCAGATATAGAAGACGTCTGAAAAACTATATTTCCATTTTCACCAATTAGAATAATATTATGAATCACTAATTTAAATGTGCAGATTATGAATAAAGGTATAATTTATGTATGCATGCTGTTTCTATGTTTTGCGTGCAATGACTCTGACGCGGGAAATACGCTACCTCTATCTTTCCAGACCATACAAATGGAAAACAATTCCAACTTTGTCACCCTGACAGCCATTACGGACGGGGATGCAAAAGACGCATCATTCGAATGGTCTATTCCCAGCAAGAACTTACGATTGACAGGTAGAAGCGTAGTATGCTATTTCGAACAGAAAGGAACGTATGAAGTCACCCTGACAAGTGAGTGGAATTCGCAGAAAGGCTCGATTACCAAGACAATTACGGTGGAGAACGATTCTTACTACCATCAGAAAGGCGAACAGCTCTGGTGGAATGATGAATTCACCTCCTACACTCTCGACAAAATGGCCTGGAATTATGATATAGGTACTGAAGGATGGGGCAATAGCGAAAAGCAAAACTATACAAGCAGTTCGGAAAACTCCTTTATCAGAGACGGGAAGTTAGTGATAAGAGCCCTGAAGTTAGACGGGAAAACCGGAGAAGAGAAAGGGGATTTCACTTCTGCACGTATCATGACGAAAGGAAAGATAGAAATCAACCGGGGACGTGTGGAAGTACGCGCCAAAGTGCCCGGAGTAAAAGGTACTGTTCCCGCTATCTGGTTTTATGGTAAAAACGCATACCCTTGCTATTCAGAGTTGGATATGATGGAATATGTAGCCTATGAAAAGAATAAGATTCATGGCACTGCTCACACTACCGCGACACTTGCCGATCCGAAAGAAGAAACAAACGTTTCGTCCGGCACCATCATGGTGAACGATGTAGAAACCAGTTTCCATATCTACGGAATGAACTGGACAGACGATAAAGTGGAGTTTTATGTAGACGACCCGTCAAATGTGTACCTGAGTTTCACTCCGTCGCAAAAAGACAATCCCCGCTTCTGGCCTTTCAACAGCGAGCTGTATCTGATTATAAATGTCTCCGTCGGCGGAACCTGGGGAAGCCGGTATGGCATAGACCTGGATAAATTTCCTCTGGAAATGGAAATTGACTATGTACGTATTTTCAAAAAGAACTAATTACTAACCCTAAAAGATACAAAAGTGAAAAACTCAATTCATTCATTCCATTCGTCCGAAAGAAGAATTTTCCTAAGGAGTTTTTTTCTAATGGTATATATATGCTGCTTCAGCCTGACAGTATTTGCCCAAAGCCAGTTCACGGTGTCCGGCAAAGTGATCGGAGCAGACAAAGAACCCATTATCGGCGCCACCATTCAGGATAAAGCCAATAATATCGGAGTAATCTCGGATATAAACGGTAATTTCAGCATTAAGGCATCTTCACGCAACGCCACGCTCCACGTCAGCTATATAGGTATGAAATCTACGGAAGTCAAGGTGGAGGGAAAGTCCACACTAACAATAATCCTGGAAGAGAATACAGTAAAAATAGACGAAGTAGTGGTCACGGCACTCGGCATCAAACGGGAAGCGAAAGCTTTGGGATATGCCGTATCTTCAGTAAATAACGAAACACTGACTGCCGGTAACGAGCAGAATGTGATGTCTGCCATCTCCGGTAAAGTGGCAGGCGTCGATATTTCCTCCACCACAGCAGGTCCTTCAGGTTCCACACGCGTCATCATACGTGGTAATTCACAGTTGAGCGGTTCCAACCAACCGTTGTATGTCATCGATGGTATGCCGGTAGACAATACCGAACTGGAAGGAGCCGGAAAATGGGGCGGATACGACTACGGCGATGTGCTTTCCTCTCTCAATCCGGATGACATTGAAAACATCTCTATCCTGAAAGGTCCTTCGGCATCCGCACTCTACGGTTCAAGAGCTTCCAATGGCGTCGTACTTATCACGACCAAGTCCGCCGGCAAGAAGAAGGGAATCGGAGTGGAATTTTCATCCAATCTCAGTATCGTAAAACTGTTAAGCAACTTCGACGATTACCAGCGTGTCTACGGACAGGGACGCGACGGCCGTCCGCCCATGTCCCCAGAGACAGCCTCGAATACGTCGCAAGTGTCTTGGGGTGGCAAACTGGATCCGAGCCTGGAAGCCAACATCTATAACGGAGAACTGCGCAACTACGGAAATGTAAACAATAACATATTGAGTTTTTTCCGTACCGGTATCACAACGACCAATGCCGTAGCTTTCAACAAGACCAATGATAACACATCTTTCCGTGTATCCATATCGGATATGCGCAACTGGGACATCGTTCCCGAATCGGACTTGAACCGTACAAGTGTTTCTTTCAAGGGAAGTGCCAAAATGACCAAACGCCTGACCGTAGAAGCACAAGGTACTTATAGCTACGAGACTGTAAAGAACCGTCCGGCATTGTCCGACAGTCCCAGCAATATAGGTAATGCCCTGATCGGTATCGCTCCGAACTTCGACCAGAAATGGCTGGCAGCCAACTACAAAGACGAAGCCGGACGCTACAACGATTGGAACGGGGACAAATACCGTATCAATCCTTACTGGGTAATCAATGAAATGACCAATAAATCGAAACGCGACCGTCTGATGGGTCAAGGACGTGTCTATTATTCCTTTATGGACTGTCTGCAAGCCAGTTTCAAGGCAGGGCTGGATTCTTATACGTTCCGGTTTACGGACTTCACTCCCATATACACTCCCGGTTTCGTGGACGGCTTGATGAAAGAAATGACCAACAACGTGATGCAATACAACTTCGAAATGATGCTTCGTTTCCAGAAACGTTTCAAAGATTTTGATGTTTCGGCTTTTGCCGGCGGCAATGTCATGCGTTACGAGTATGAATCAATGATACAAACGGGACAGTCACAAGTGATACCCGACCTGCAGGATATTACCAATTACTCCAGCATAGAGACAGAACACGCATTGGTGCGCAAGGCAGTACGTTCCCTATTCGGACAGGTAAGTCTGGGATATAAGGAACTGATCTATATCGATGCTACTTTCCGCAACGACGTGTCTTCTACATTAAGTGCCAGCAACCGTTCTTATTTCTATCCTTCCGTATCGGGAAGTTTGATATTCTCCAACCTCTTTGAACACAAAGACTGGCTGACATTCGGTAAGATACGCGGTTCGTGGGCGAAAGTGGGCGGTGATACAAGTCCCTATCAGTTGCAATTGGAATACGGTCTGAAAGCATATACCAACAAAGGTACATCCCTGGGGTACATAGCATCCGGTTCCGTACCCAACGCCAATCTGAAACCGACCTCTACTTATTCGTTCGAAGTAGGATTGGACGTACGCTTCTTTGACAACCGCTTAGGATTGGATCTGACTTACTATCAACAGACGACCAAAGACCAGATTCTGTCTCTTCCATTGTCACAAGCTACCGGATACAAACGTGCCGTTATCAATGCCGGTGAAATAGCGAACAAAGGTATCGAGGCTTCTCTCTCGTTTGTCCCCGTAAAAACGAAGAATTTCACATGGGATGCCAGCGTCAACTTCGCGAAAAACTATAATGAAGTGGTAAAACTGCATGATGAAGTAAAAGACTTCGAACTGGCTTCCGCCCGTTGGGCAAACGCTTCCATCTATGCCAGCGAAGGACAGCCTTATGGCGTTATTGTTGGCAAGAAACTGAAACGTACGGAAAAAGGAGATGTTATTTTTGAAAACGGGCTGCCCACGTTCGACGACAAGGTTTCCGTTTTAGGAAATGGCAACTATGATTTCACGCTGGGTTTCCGCAATGCGTTCACTTACAAAAATCTCTCGATGAGTGTATTGTTCGATATGAAATTCGGTGCGGATATTTATTCCATGAGTGCTATGCAGTCTCACGTAAACGGTACGTCGAAAGAAACGTTGGAAGGACGCCAGGAATGGTATAGTTCCGAGCAAAAACGGCAATCGGCAGGTGTTCCGGCAGGAAACTGGATTGCTACCGGCGGTTATGTGGGTAAAGGAGTGATGGCAATAAAGAATGACGATGGCGAAATGATGTATGTGCCCAATAATGTATGTGTAGATCCTGCGAAATACTGGCAGGCACTGCAAACGACTTCTCCTGAACCGTTCATCTACGATAATTCATTCGTTAAGCTACGCGAAATATCACTCTCTTACACCTGTCCCAAGAAATGGTTCGTACACACTCCTATCGAGTCGATAACCCTCTCTGCTTACGGGCGTAATCTATTGTTAATCTATTCCAATGTCGACAATATAGATCCGGAATCTTCTTATAATAACGGCAATGGTCAAGGATTTGAGTATGGCTCGCTACCTTCACGCCGCACCTTCGGATTCGGCATTAATGTTAAATTCTAATATAACGCACACCGAATATGAAAAGAATAAAATGGAATTTCCTAATTGTCTGCTTCTTCTGCCTGTGCAGTTGTGCCGACCTCACAGAGTTGAATGAAAATCCGACCAAGGCAACCAGCATCTCTTCCCATTTGCTGGTACCTACCATACAATTGACTCATTCACAATATTTGCAGAGCACTCTCCGCTATATGATTTTTCCAGGAGCGTTTGTCAACCACTGGATTGGCGGTTGGAGTATGCAGGAGTATGGTGGAAAGTGCAAAAAGCGTGTCGACTACATGGAACGTCTTTGGACAATCTATTATCCGGAAATTATCAAAACCGCTGTCGCCCTGATAGACCAGACCGCCGACAACCCGGAAGAAACCAACCTGAATGCCATCGGCCGTATCCTGAAAGTGGAAGCTTTCCTGAAGCTGACCGATTATTACGGCGATATTCCTTACTTTGAAGCAGGTAAAGTCTATCAGGAAAATATTGTAAAGCCGAAGTATGACAAACAGGAAGATATTTACATGGATTTTCTGAAAGAACTGCGTGAGGCTTCCGCCCAACTAACCCCGGCAGCCATAGCGCCTCAGAATGACCTTTATTTCAACGGCGACATAGAGAAGTGGAGACGTTTTGCCAATTCTCTGTGGCTGCGTATCTCCATGCGGCTTCTGAAAGTAAACCCGACACTCGCACAGCAGGAAGCCAAGGCTGCCTACGAAGCAGGAGTTATGAACTCCAGCCAGGACATCTGCTATGTGGAGCACGAAGCCAGCAGACTGGAAGAAGGACCGGGGAACGGATTCGCCAACCAATTGCTGGAAGACCCGCAACACAGTAATTACCGCATGACTACCGAACTGCTGGATGCGCTGACTTCCGTTAACGACCCGCGTACCGTATATATAGGGGGCGCTTATACCGACGGTGACCGCGTAGATATAACCACGCAAGTATATGAAAAGTTAGGAGCCTATCAGGGAGTTCCCGCACAGGACTTTATTTATAATGCATGGTCGGCGGCATTAACGCTCACGGTTGACGGAAAAGATGTAAGCGTCACTCATAATTATCAAAAGATGCAGCCATCCAAACTATTGACTAATCCGGGTTCTCCATATATTCATCTC
Source organism: Bacteroides sp. GM023 (assembly GCF_014750685.1). GTDB lineage: Bacteria > Bacteroidota > Bacteroidia > Bacteroidales > Bacteroidaceae > Bacteroides. Next base: position 196,045 of record NZ_JAAXGE010000007.1, on the reverse strand, counting down.
AGCTATGCGGAAACCGAATTTTATTTAGCCGAAGCGGCTGTCCGCCAGTGGAACGTATCGGCTGAAAGTGCCAAAGAACATTATAAGAAGGGCTTGAAAGCGGCAATCAAACAATGGGAACTGTTCGGAGCCACTCTGCCAACAGATGCGCAAATCAATACGTTTGTAGATAAACAAGCTGTGTTGTTGGATGCCGGAACTACCGGAGCGTTAGAGGAAATAAACAAGCAATTATGGATACTCTACATCCTCGACCCGATTGAAGCATGGTCGAACATCCGCCGCACTGAAATGCCGAGCAAATATGTCATGTTCAAGAACCTCGCCCCTACGGAGAATGAGTCTAACGGAAAACGTCCTGCCCGCATGATGTATCCGATAGAAGAACAGACCAAAAACAAGGCTAATCTGGAAGCTGCCCTCGAACGCATGGGCGGTACGGACGACTGGACAAAACGTATGTGGTGGGACAAATAATAAAAATGAGACTGAAGATTTATAAGAATATCAAACCAGGAATAAATAAAATAAGATACTATATGAAAACAAATTACCTTTTTTTACTATTATGCCTCATCGGTATAATGTTAGGAAGTTGCAAGGATGATTCTGCCAACAATCCGGTATTCGGTGACGACGAAATACCTTATATCTATACGGATATGCAGGAAACAACATCGGCCATAGCGGGTGAAGTGACGGAATTCAAAGTGCTGGTATCTCCGGCAGATGAAAAGACTTCCGTAAAATGGTTATTGGACGGTGAAGAGATAGGAACAAGCGCTTCACTGGTTTATACTTTCCCCGAGGCGGGTTCTTTCAGGCTACGTATCGAAGTCAGACGAAACGGATTATTAAATTACAGAAACTTTGCCCTGACGGTAAAAGAGCCGGTGACACCACCCGAAGAACCGACACCGTCCGAACTAAAGAAGAAAATATTCTGCTACTTGTCAAATGGTGCTATCGCCAGCCGCGAAATCGCATGGGATCAGATGTCTCATTTATGCGTTGTAGGTGGTGTCACGACTGACGGAACTATCCAGGCGGCAACTACTCTTCAGGCAAATGCCGATTTCATCAAGCAAGGACAGGCTAAAGGAGTGAAAATCTTACTATCCATGGATCTCGCCAGCGTAATGAAAACCATGACGGATGAGTTCCGTCAATCACTCGGAGAAAGAGCGTTGCAAGTGGTGGAAGATTGTGGTCTGGACGGAATCAATGTTTTCTTTGAAGGATGGACAGGCAGCGGCGCAGGTGGTTCCGACAAAGCAGAGAACGCAACCTACGCAAGCCATCTGAAAGCGCTTTACCAACAACTGAAAGCCGGACTGGGCGATAAGTTATTAACAGCCGGCGTAAAAGGGGACAGTGAAGGCATGTGGGGAAGTCAGAATGCCTACAACGGTGATTTCTCAATGTTCGAATCTGTGGATTATATCAATGTGGCGATATATAACTTTACCGGAGCCTGGGCTTCATCCGCAGTAGCCCAACACGCAAGTTATGAGCATTTCACTGCCGCGGCAACTCAATGGAGCACTATCAACGGAATTGATAAGGGTAAGATTATTTTAGGCTTACCGGCCTATGGAATCCAGTTCCAAAGTACCACCGTTCCGACCGGCGCCGTACGCAAAGCATACAAGGTTATTTTAACGGAATATGCTGCGGACAGTCCTACCGAAAAAGATGAAATCGAAAAAGATGGCAAAATTGTCTTCTACAACGGTCACCCGCTCGTACAACAGAAATCCGACTATGTGGTGGATAACGGCTTCGGCGGAATTTTGCTGAATGACCTGTCGGACGACTCGGAAGACGACGCAACAAGTCTGCTGAACGTCATCTATAAGACCTTTATAAAATAACAATCCAATATTCAGGATATATGTCGACTCAATCAAATAGATTACTTGCACTTGACGTAATAAGAGGAATTACCATTGCCGGAATGATTTTGGTTAACAATCCCGGTTCCTGGCAGTCTGTTTATGCCCCGCTAAAGCATGCACAGTGGAATGGGCTAACCCCCACAGACTTGGTTTTCCCTTTCTTTATGTTCATCATGGGCGTAGCTATCCACTTCTCATTACATAAGTTTGAGAAGTTGGACGCTGGCGTCAGCATGAAAATCATCCGTCGCACCGTGGCACTCTTTGCCGTAGGAATCGCCCTGGACTGCTTTTCCAAACTCTGCTACGGAACGTTTTCATGGGAAAATTTGCGTATTCTCGGCGTGATGCAACGACTTGCCCTTGCCTATGCGGGAGGTGCGTTTCTTGCCATCATCGTTCCGAAAAAATACTATCTGGGTGTGGCTGGCGGTATCTTGCTGGTATATGTCGGCTTATTACAGGGTTTCAATGGGTATATACATTCTGCCGACAACTTGATTGCAATGATTGACGTCAAGTTATTAGGAGCCAGTCACTTGATTAAGGAAGCTGCCGATGGCGGCAGCTTCGCTTTCGAACCGGAAGGATTACTTAGTACTATACCTTGTTGGGCACATGTATTGCTGGGCGCATATGTCGGCAGTCTAATTACCAATACAGGCGAGAATAGAGAACGTGTCCGCAAAATTGCGTTGTTCGGGACAATTCTGCTCTTTGCGGGCTTCCTGTTGCAATACCTTGACCCTATCAACAAGAAGTTGTGGACAAGTTCTTACACGCTGGTGACTTGCGGAGCAGCCTCGCTTCTCCTCGCCCTGCTGATAGATGTCATAGATGTCCGCCAACGGAAAGGATGGAGCCGTTTCTTCGAAGCCTTTGGCGTGAATCCCCTGTTCATGTACTGTGTTGGCTGGATTGCCAGTGTACTGTTCAGCCTGTCGTTCATACCTTGGGACGATCGGGTTATCAGCATACGTGGTTTACTCTATAATCAGACACTGCAACCTTTGCTGGGCGATTATCTGGGTTCATTCATTTACGCCTTGATTTTCATCATTATCATTTGGGGATGTGGATATGTCCTCTATCGTAAACACATTTATATAAAACTGTAAAAAGAGATGTCTATGGATAACGTTCAATCAAGACAACCGTCCAACCTGATCCCGATGATTATGCTGGGGATGCTGTTTTTCATCTTCGGATTGGTGTCATGGGTCAATTCCATCCTGATACCTTATTTCAAGGTATCCTGCGAATTGACGCATACACAATCCTACTTGGTAGCCCTGGCATTCTACATTGCCTATCTGGTCATGTCTATCCCTGCCGCCCGGCTGATTGGTCGGGTAGGTTCAAGACGGGGCATTATGATCGGATTATGGCTGATGTCAGCAGGAACGCTCATGTTTGTTCCTGCCGCCTATACAAGAGCCTATTCTATATTCTTGACCGGATTGTTCACCATAGGAACCGGGTTGTCCATACTGCAAACGGTAGCCAATCCTTATGTAACCATACTCGGCCCGATAGAATCCGCGGCACGGCGTATCAGTATTATGGGACTTTGTAATAAGATTGCCGGTATTCTCGCACCTTTATTATTCGCGGCTGTCATCCTGAAATCGACAGATAATGAATTATTCGAAGTACTTAAAAACAATAGCGTTACGGGCGTAGAGAAAGATATTCTGCTGGATGGCTTAATCCGCAGAGTCATTGTCCCCTATTCCGTACTTTCATTATTCCTGTTTTTATTTGGCTGCGCCATCTATTTCATCCGGTTGCCGGAAGTGGGGAATAACCAGCAGGAAGATATCGCCCATGCCAGCAAAGACCGCAAATCTATCGGATCATATCCTTATCTTATCATGGGAGTATTTGCCATCTTCTTTCACGTAGCGGCACAAGTGATCTCTATTGATACTATTATCAGCTATGCGGAGAGTATGGGGTTCAATCTTCAGGAAGCCAAAATCTTCCCGAGTATTACATTGTCGTGTGCTCTTGTAGGTTATTTTCTGGGTATCCTGTTGATTCCGCGCTTTGCCAGTCAGCAACTCATGCTTCGGATTTCTACCGTAGGCGGATTGATTCTGTCAGTTTGCGTACTATTCATCCCCGGCACGATACAGATGTCCGGACATACAACTTCACTTTCTATCTGGTGCTTGAGCTTAATGGGAGTCTGTAACGCATTGATATACGCCGGAATATGGCCGCTTGCCATACACGACCTGGGACGCTGGACAAACTTAGGCTCTTCATTTATGGTGATGGCTTTGTGCGGAAATGCATTTATGCCTGTCATCTATGGATTGATAGCAGATCATCACGGACTGCGTAGCGGATATATTGTACTGATACCTTGCTTTCTTTACTTGATTTTTTATGCTTTCTATGGATATAAAATTAATCATTGGTCAGAACTATGGAAATTAAAAAAGAACAAATAACCAGAATATTCAACGGAGAAATCATCACTCCGGAAAAGAATCTCGGAATAGGTACCGTACTTATTTCCGAAGGAAAAATCATAGGCGTGGAACCTGGAAATTATAAAGTGGCAGACAGTGTGGATTATGATGTCAAAGGCGGTTTTATCGCTCCCGGTTTTATTGACCTGCATACCCACGGCGCAGGCGGCTCCGATTTCATGGATTGCACGGAAGAAGACTGCCTTACCATTGCCCGTGAGCATCTCAAACACGGAACGACCCTGCTCTATCCCACTACTTTGGCTTCGGATAATCAGGAATTGCTTCGTTTCCTTGATGTATATGATCGCGTGAAAGGACAAAATGTCGGCGCCGCATTTGGTGGTTTGCATCTGGAAGGCCCCTACTTTGCCTATGCGTTCCGGGGAGCGCAAGACCCTCGTTATTTGCGCAATCCTGCCCCCGAAGAGTATATGGAGATATTGGACAGAAGTCAGGATATTGTTCGTTGGAGCATCGCTCCCGAATTACCCGGTGCTTTAGAATTCGGCGATCTGTTGCGAGAAAGGGGAATTCTTCCTTCCATTGCCCATACCGATGCCATATATGAAGATGTGGTAGAAGCTGTTCGTCATGGTTTTACGCATATCACTCATTTCTATTCCTGCATGAATGGAATCACCCGCAGGAATGCGTACCGCTATGCAGGATGCATCGAAGCCGGTTATTTGCTGGACGAGGTAACTATTGAACTGATTGCAGACGGAATACATGTTCCGGCGCCTCTTATGAAATTGGCTGTTAAAAACAAAGGAGCGGAGAAGATAGCCTTAGTAACCGATTCTATGCGTGGCGCAGGTATGCCCGAAGGAAAAAGTATACTGGGAAGCCGCGAGAAAGGGCAGGAAATTATTATTGAAGGCGGAGTAGCCAAAATGCCCGACAGACAGTCTTTTGCGGGAAGTGTGGCAACAGCCGACCGCCTGGTACGGAATATGTACCAATTGGGAGAACGCTCTATCGAGGAAGCTGTATGCATGATGTCCCTGACTCCCGCCACCATTATGGGAATCCAGGAGCAAAAAGGAAAAATAGCCAAGGGATATGATGCTGACATTGTAGTGTTCAATGCAGACATTCAAATTCAACAAGTATTTATTAATGGACAACAATATTAGAGTAACTATGGAGATTATTGAAACAACAGAAATAAAAGAATTAAAAAAAGACAACTTACGCATCCGTATATGCGACAGCCGTTGCACTCTGGGCATGGATGCCGCCCAAACTGCAACGCAAGTCATAAACCAACTATTAACCCAAAAGAAAGAAATTAATATTCTATTTGCAGCAGCTCCCTCACAAAACGAGTTTCTTGCTGTCCTGCAAAAACAAGACCTTCCATGGCATCGTATCCATGCTTTACACATGGATGAATATGTCGGGCTAAAACCTGACGCCCCACAGCGTTTCGGAAATTTTCTCAAAGAGCATATCTTCGATTCTGTTCCTTTTCAGTCGGTAAACTACTTGTTCAGGGAAGGAGCAACACCCGAAGAAATCTGTAATACTTATGAGCGAATCCTTCAGGAACATCCTCTCGACATTATCTTTATGGGAATCGGAGAAAATGGGCATATCGCCTTCAATGATCCGCATGTAGCCCGTTTCGATGATCCTCAATTAGTTAAAATCGTATCATTAGATGAAGTCTGCCGTATGCAACAAGTACATGACGGTTGTTTCTCCCATATTGATGAAGTTCCCCAGCAGGCTGTCACTGTCACTATTCCCGTCATGCTAAAAGCTACCTATATTTTCTGCATGGTTCCGGGAAAACCGAAAGCAAAGGCTGTGAAGAATACATTATATGGCCCTGTCAGTACAGACTGTCCGGCATCCATACTGCGTACACATCCGCATGCGATACTTTATTGCGATTTAGACAGCGCATCACTTTTACCCATTTAAAATAGTAACCATGAATAACAATCTACATTATTTTATATACAAAAGCCTGTTTCTGCTAGGTATTTTCTTGTGTTCGTGCGCTCCCGCAAAAAGTGCGCAATCCTCTTCTGACTTTAAAGTCAGAGCTTTCTACCTGGATTGCCGTACGCAAGTAATGACGGTTTCGGCTATTAAAGATTTCGCTTCCGATTTATCCACGAAAGGAATTAATACCCTACTGATAGAATATGAGGCAACTTTTCCTTTTCAGAAACATGCTACTCTATGCAACCACTTGGCTTTCAGCCGCAATGAAGTCAAAGACATTATCAAGCATTGCACTTCGTTGGGAATAGATGTAATACCATTACAGAATTGCTTCGGGCATAGTGAATATATCCTGCGTCATGATCGGTATGCCCATTTGCGGGAAGATAGAAAAGAAATATCACAGGTATGTCCGCTGAAAAAAGAAGAAGCGAAAAAAGTATTCCGGGAAATATTTCGGGAAGTGGCAGAGCTACATCCTTCTCCTTACTTTCATATAGGAGCTGACGAAACTTATTTATTGGGAAGTTGTGCACAATGTTCCAAAGTAGAAAAGTCACGCCTTTTTGTTGATTATATAAAGACGATGTATGAAGTAGTCAAAGAGATGGGAAAACAGCCTATCATTTGGGCAGATATTATTCTGATGCATCCCGAAGCCGTACAGGAATTACCCAAAGACCTCATCTTCGTAGACTGGAACTATGGTTGGGAACCGGATCGTTTCGGTAAGCTCGAGAATCTATTGAAACTGGGTGTAAAGATGTGGGGAGCAACGGCTTTACGCTCTGCACCGGACAATGTGTATTTAACCCAATGGATGAAGCACTTTGATAATCTAGCTACGTTTCTACCTTTCGCCCGTTCACATGGGTATGAAGGAATTATAGAAACATCCTGGTCTACCAGCGGCACGTACGGCTTTCATTACGATAATGGCTGGGAAGTTATCAGCATGCAGCCTGTACGTCAGGTTTACCCGATGTCCGGTTTCCAGATATTGGTAGATGCTTATTGCCAGGCAGCTAACTCCCAGGAAGCATTAAACTCACGGGATTTTATCTTATCATACGCGCAACAACGGTATGGACTTTCCAATGAAGAAGCACAGATCTTCCTTGATTATTTCTCCCTTCCCCAAGAATTGGTTCGCAATGGAAAGGATACTAAAGGAACGGCTATCGAGCAGGTTATCTCAAGCAACAAAGAATTCAGAAACAGATTCGATAAGCTCTCGCCACGGCAACATTCCAACGAATTTGAACATTATCGGTTAATGCTGGATCTGCGCATTAATTATCTTAGTTATAAAGAGATTGAGTTTATTTATAATTCAAACAGTTATGATATTACTCAAGCAGCAGAACTTGCTCAAAGACTGAATAAAATAATATCCGAAGCTGATAAGCTGGACAAACGTTTTGTACATATCAACAAAGAGTATTTAAAACCCGGACAGTCAGAAGAGATCAATTCTTTGAGAACAGAAAAGATGAAAGAACTATATCACGCTTTGCTAAGGCAGACTAAAATCTAAACGATATGAAAAAACTATTTTTACTTATACTGGCAGGTATATTTTCAACATACAACTCTAATGGGCAGACAGCGTCTTATTCTGTTATACCTGCCCCGCAAATGGTCAATACTGACGGACAAGATTCTTTTCACCTGAAAGAGAATACAACTATTGTTTACCCAAAAGGTGATGAACTATTGAAACGTAATGCTGAATTCTTGTCCGAATATATCGGGCAAGCGACAGGCAAAGCACTCGCCATCCGTACCTATATAAAAGAAAGAAAAGCCAATAATACAATAATATTGGCATTGGATTCTACTGTAAAAAACAAGGAAGGATATATCCTGACTACTACCTCGAAAGGCATCCGTATCAGCGGACAAACTGCCAACGGAGTATTCTATGGTATCCAAACCTTACGGAAAGCCATTCCCGCCACTGCACAAAAGGGTGAAATATCATTGCCTGCCGGAGAAATTAAAGATGAACCACGTTTCAGTTACCGGGGGATGCATCTGGATGTATGCCGCCATTTTTATCCTGTGGAGTTCGTAAAAAGATACATTGATTTGTTAGCCCTACATAATATGAATACCTTCCATTGGCATCTGACGGAAGACCAGGGATGGAGAATTGAAATTAAAAAGTATCCGGAGCTGACCGAAATCGGTTCTATACGCAACAAAACCGTGATAGGGAAAGCCGGGAGCGGAAAGTACGATAATACGCCTTACGGCGGTTTCTACACACAAGAGCAAGCCAAAGAACTTGTAAAATACGCTCAAGAACGTTTTATCACTGTTATTCCTGAAATTGATTTGCCCGGACATATGCTGGCTGCACTGGCTGCGTATCCTGAATTAGGATGTACAGGCGGGCCGTATGAGGTTTGTCCCGACTGGGGAATTTTTGATGATGTGTTATGCATTGGTAATGATAAGACTTTGCCATTCCTGGAAGATGTATTAGCGGAAATCATAGAAATCTTCCCATCGAAATATATTCATATCGGTGGTGATGAGGCACCACGTACCCGATGGAAAGAATGTACCAAATGTCAGGTACGTATCAAAACCGAAGGTTTGAAAGCAGATAAAGACCATACTGCCGAGGATCGTTTGCAGACATTCTGCATGACACGTATCGAAAAGTTTCTAAATGGTAAAGGACGACAAATCATCGGATGGGAAGAGATTCTAAAAGGTGATGTGGCCCCTAATGCCACCGTCATGTCCTGGCGCGGTATTCAGAGTGGAATCAAAGCGGCTCAAATGGGACATGATGTTATCATGGTTCCTAAAGATCACTGTTACTTCGATTATTATCAAGCTAAAGATACAAAACAAGAACCTCTTGCTATCGGTGGATTTGTTCCGGTAGAAAATGTATATAACCTGAATCCTGTGCCTGCCGAACTAACGCCCGAACAGCAAAAACATATTCTCGGAGCACAGGCGAACTTATGGTCGGAATATATACCGACTACCCAACAGGTAGAGTATATGTTGTTACCACGTATGGCAGCTCTTAGCGAAGCATTATGGACACAGCCACAATCAAAAGATTATGAAAGTTTCCTGCAACGGCTTCCATGGTTAGTAAAATTGTATCAAAGAGATGGGTTCAATTATGCCAAGCATGTGCTTCCGTAGCATGTGCCCCGTTTAGAAATAAAAGAGATATGACGAAATTTCTTCTGTCATATCTCTTTTATTATTTATATCCTCTCTGACATTCATCAGATAAACAAACCTACAAACAGCGTAAAGAATCCCCCCAACTGTTCCTTAAACGTGCGAAGCGCCAGTTCAATATGCTTTTCCACCGTACGGATAGAAATTCCCAATTTGTCTGCAATCTCCTGATTGGTCAATGATTTGAAGCGGCTAAGACAAAACACACTCTTACGCTTGGGCGGCATGGCATCAATCACACTCTGCACTGCTTCGCGCAGCTCTCTATAATCCGACTGCGTTTCTTCATGTTCCGAAGAATGTTCCAATGTCATCATATCTTCTGTCAGTACAACATGCGTATTGTATTTTGCCCGTAAATGATTGAATATTTCCCGTTTGGAGAGGACATAAATATAGTTCTTGATGGACATGGTTTCAACGAGAGCTTCGCGGTGTATCCAAATTTTCATAAATACATTCTGGATAATATCTTCAGCAGCCCCTTCGTCTTTAAGCATTCCTTTGGCAAAGGCAAAAAAGGAAGGATAATAACGATGAAACAGGATCTCATAGCTAGCCATGTCTCCCTCCCTCAACTGACGTAACAACAGTTGCTCCTCAATAGCAGAAGATAATTCAGTTTTATCCATCATTTATATTCCGAAAAAGATTTTAGTCAACAAAGCTATTAATAAATAGAAGATAGACCAATCCCGTCTAAGAAATCACATCATATTGTAATATATCAAGGGGAAATCGGTAAGGGACAGCACACTTCAGATGACAAAACTATGAAATTAATATGAAAAATTCAAGCCTTACAGCAAATACTAACGAAATTAAAAAAAAGTTCATTAGTGATTACGTACCCTTGCCGGATGATGTGTTCTTCACTATAGAGACGGCTCATTTTATAGCCTGTTATTAACCATTGAATCAATTTTATTTAAAGAACATGAGAAATTTTCTACTTTTATTCTTGTTACTCATGCCCATGCTTGGCAGTTGCTCCGACGATTATAATGACTCGGCTGCATGGAAGGACATCGACGAAATCTATAAAGATCTCGACCAACTGAAAGAGAAACTCAACAGTTTGCAATTGCAGGCGAATGCGTTGAATGAAATCATTAAAGGTGGCGCCATTACTTCTGTTACAGAAGCGAGTAATGGGGGCTTTATCATCTCTTATAAAGGTACTGATAATGTAGAACACAACTTCACAATCGCTACTTCCGACCAAATGATTTCCAGCCCGATTATCGGGATACAGGAAGAAGCCGGAGTCTATTACTGGACTACTACAACAGGAGGAAAAACATCCTTCCTGCCCGATGCCAATAATCAGAAAATTCCCGTGACAGGCAGTGCGCCACAAATACAAGTGGACGAAAATGGATACTGGGTAGTGAACGGAGAAAGAATCCTGGACAGTAATCAGAAGCCTGTCAAGGCCGAGGGAAAAACGACCTCGCTAATTACAAAAGTAGAGATGAATGATAATGGAACGGCTTCCATCACTTTAGGAAACGGAGAGACATTGTCGGTCAATACTTTTACCTTATTCAATGTAGAATTCAAGAACGGAGAGCAACCTGCCGTTTCTCCTGTTACCATAGAAGAAGGAATCAAGAATTTAACGTTGAGCTACAACGTCATCGGAAAAAAAGCTGCGCAGGCATTGATGCTGATAACACGTAGTGACGACGGACTGGAAGCCAAGCTGAACAGTACCGATAAAACACTGGCTATTACTTTCGCCGATGGTTTCGAAGAAGGTGCAACGATGATTATGCTCTATGATACCGAGGACAATATACTGATTAAACCCGTACGTTTTACACTGCCTGTTATTGAAAACGGAGGTATCGCCACCGGAGCTGATTTCAAAGAATTCATAGATGCTGTCACTAGCGGAAGCAGCCTGCGTAAGTTCAAGAATAAAGAAGGAGAGGTAGTTCTTCTAAGTGATATTGATATGCAAGGCATCACGCTGACAAGCGGTGCAGGAAGCCCGGTAGCCGGCAGTACGATCAAAGCCAATACGAAAGTCGTCTATACAGTCGGGGAACAGACCTTCAACGGTACATTCGACGGTAAGGGATTCTCCATTACCAATCTGACTTGTACTTACAATCTTGAAGACGGAAACATCGCTCATGGACTATTCAATGCGCTCGGTAGTTCCGGTATTATTAAGAACCTGACGGTTTCGGGCAAAGTCACCATTACGGGAGATGCTCCACAAGGGGCTGCAATCGGCGGATTAGTAGGCTATTGTGAAGGAAACCTACTGGCATGTACCAATAAGATTAATTTATCTTTCGAAGGAACAGATGCAGCCAATTTCGGTGTCCGGCTAGGTGGTTTGACCGGTGTATTATTCGGAAATAAGATAGGTGGTACAACACAGGAGAACGGATGTATCAATGAAGGTACGTTGACCTGCGGGGCAATTACCAATATAGGTTCCGGCGCTTATTCCGCATTCAGCCAGGGTGGTATTGCCGGATACATGGAAAATGACGAAGCCTATATCGGATATGCAATCAACAGAGGCGCAATCAGCGCACCTTCAGGACGTGGCGGCGGAATCGTGGGAACCCTTCAGGAAGGAAGTATCGAAAACTGCACCAATGAAGGACTCATTCAGGATGATGTCAATAACACCTTTGACGGCACAGCCAAACGATATAATGTAAAACGCATAGGCGGACTTGCCGGTGGTATAAATACCGACAAATACATGAAATACTGTATCAACAACGGCAATGTATATTCACAAAACGGAAGCCGGGCAGGAGGATTTGTCGGACACAATGCCGGGTATGTCGAATCCTGTACTAATAACGGCATTATCCTGTCTGATGCAACTGTAGACGGTTCCAATAAGCATGGCGCCGGATGGGCATGCGGATATAGCGGCACTAAAACAGGTGTGGATTATATCGCCGATTGTCACATCGGTGGAAAAGTAGGAGATTACAGCACGTATAAAGATAATCCGGACGATACTCCCGCAGCTACTTACAGCAATGCAGTCCGCCACGGAGCTTTCTCCAAAGAAGCCAATAATTTCTCCAATCAGGATGAGTCTTACTATGACTGGACGATAACAGAGGATCGTGAGATAGCATCGGGAGTCACATACAAGCATTATTCTTTCACCAATTTCAATCAGAACATCTATGCTATCGAGATTGATATGAACAACCCGAAAGTTACATTCGAAACGGTGATGGCAGATGAAATCTGTCCGAATCCTAATGGAAATAACAACTCGAACAATGGGAAAATACTTCGTGAGACTCTTTCCGAGACTTGTGTAAGACGGAGAGGTGAAGGAAGAAACATCGTAATGGGAATTAATACAGGCTTCTTCAATTCGCATGACGGTTTTCCAAGGGGTATGCATATCGAAGAGGGAGAACCGGTATTCGTCAATAATCCTTATGTACGCTCTACCCTGACAAATCACGTTTGGGGATTCACTTACTTTGATAATCGTACAGTCAGCTTTGAGAAAAGGGATTTCACCGGTAAAATTAAAGTGGGCACCAAAGAATATGAGTACTATTCAGTAAATGACACTATCGTCCGCCTGGGCGGCAAGCCATCTTATGACGCCAATCTGTACACATTCAGATATGTAAAAGAGCCTCATCCGGGACTGACTAATCCGATAGGCGCCAAAGCGCTGTTTATAACAGGTAGAAACGACCAGCCACTAAAAGTAAATTCCGGCGAGTTCGATGCCACTGTCACTCAAATTATTGACGGAAGAAATGCTGTCGTAGAAGCTCCGTACGTGACAGGTAAAAACGAATGGGTACTACAAGTGACAGGAGACAAAGCAGATGAACTGGCGCAAAGCCTGAAAACCGGAGATAAAGTAAAGATCAGCGCAGAACTGAAAATCGGTAACTCCACTGATCCGATCAAGGTTCATAATTCCAGTATGTATCGTTTCCTCTACAACGGAGTATATGCCGCACCACCCAAGAAAGAAGACGCGGAAACAATCAATCCGACCACCAATCTCGGTATGACACAGGATAAATCGAAGATGATTATCTTCTGTGTGGACGGAAGAACGGATAATGACAGAGGACTCGATTTCTATGAAGCATACAGAGTCTCCAAAAAGTTGGGATTGTATGACGTAATCCGCTTCGACGGTGGTGGTTCTACGGTGATGTGGACATATGAGAATGGCGTCGGCAAGGTTATAAATCATGTATCCGACACCAACGGAGAAAGAAGCTGTATGAATTATCTGCATGTCAGAGTACTTGAATAACGAATCAAACGAATGTTAATCACTGAATATATGAAAAAGTTTATAGGAATCTCATTATTTATATCTGCCTGCTTCCTGGGAAGTTGCAGTTCCTACGATGACGAGCGGATATGGCAGGATCTCAACGATATAGAACAAACGATTGGAGATTACGAGTCTCTGACCCGTACATTGAACGAACAGATGGCTTCACTGTCCGAAGTGCTGGGAAGTTCGTTCATTACTTTAATCAGCCAGGATGCCGATGGTAATTATGTCATATCTTACAGTAACAGTGGCGGAGAAACCCATACTGTAACCATTGCCACCCAGGACGAAGTAACCAAACTGCCCATCATCACCGCCCTACAAGATAATGACGGCAAACTCTATTGGGCACAGACCACTGACAAAGGCAAGAACTACACCTTCATCTTTGATGGTGACGGAAAAAAATTTCCGGTAGGCGGAATCATGCCCGAAGTTCAGATAGACGAAAACGGATATTGGAGTGTAAACGGAACCAGTACCGGTGTACTGGCTAATGATGTAAGCAATCTGTTATTCAAATCGGCCTATATAGACGATAAGACAGGAGAAGCCGTATTTATTCTGGCTGACGGGCAAGAGTTGCGGATGACCCTGCAAGAAGCACTTGGCATCCGGTTCAACAGCCCGGTGTACAATGCCGTAACGGATTATGCCACTCCTGTCAATATTCCATACGAAATATATGGAACCCAATCAGAGAACGCATATGTGGATCTGTTCACCGCCTATAATATGGAAGTAAAAATAGACAAAGCATCCTCTACTCTTACTGCCACCATGAAAGAAGGGGCAACAGAAGGAAACATCCTGTTACTGGCAAGTGCAGGTAATAATACCGTGCTGAAACCGGTGTATTTCACATACGGAACTGCTATTTTGGATGAGCCGCAATATCAGGGACATGTCGGCCCTATCCAGCTCAAAGGAACTCAAATGGAGATAGAGATGCAGATATCCGCCAATATATCTTATCAGGTCAGCACTGAAAATGAGTGGATCACTTATAAAGGTACCCGTGCATTGGTGACAACCACTCATGCCTTCACCATCCTGTCCAACGAGACAGGTGACGAGCGTACCGGGAAGATAACATTCTCCAACTCGCTCTACAATATTTCTTCCAGCATCAACGTCATACAGGAAGCAAAAGAAGTGGAAGATAAAGGTGGCATCAGTTCTACAGCCGATCTTGTGAACTTTGCCAAAGCTGTAAATAATGGCTCGAGCACTTCACGCTGGCAGAACGACGCAGGAGAAGTCGTCTTATTGAATGATATAGACATGGCATCCGTGACGGACTGGACGCCGATAGGCGATATAGACGCTTCCAACCACACAACAGCAGAACCTTATGTGGCCGTACATCCATTCACCGGAGTCTTTAACGGACAGGGATATGCGATTAAAAATCTGAATGGCAGTTCGGATATCACCAACGGAAGATTATCCTACGGATTATTCGGTTCAATAGAGAATGCGACTGTCAAAAATCTGACATTGGGAGATGCAAGTACGACTGTTACCTGGACAATGAGCGGAACAGCCCCCAAATATACGGTCATCGCACCTCTTGTCTGCTTTGCCAAAAATTCTGTGATAGAAGGCTGTACAAACTATTATAATATAGACTTTACCGCCGACAATAAATCCGGGGAATTCGTAGCTCTTTCCGGCCTTGCAGGTGCTATTATAAATACCACTATCGGAGGAGAATCCAAGACACAGGGTTGTGCCAACAGGGGATTCGTCCGTACCGGTCGTATCAGCAACACTGCCAACGGCGGTACAGGTATGCAAACGGCAGGAATCTGCGCTTTCATGGCAAAAGCCGAAGGAGGTAAGTTAAGTTATTGCACCAACCATGGCGACATCAGCAGTCCGACCGGAAGAACAGGCGGCATTGTAGCCACATTGATGTATGGCAATGTATATAACTGCGACAACAGAGGAACCATCGAGGACGACAAGGCAGGACAATATGAAGGTAAAGAAATGAGCGTCACCTACAATTATAAACGTATGGGAGGAATTATAGGCGGTACGGATGACCTACGCACGAAACCGGAATGTACAGTAGAATCATGTACGAACTACGGCAACGTTATGACTCACCTGAGTGTCCGCACAGGAGGTATTATCGGCCACTCCAACATACAGATTATAGGTTGTGTGAACAAGGGAGCAGTCTTGGGAGATGTATTCACCGAAGGAAACGGAACCAACAGACACGGCCCGGGCTGGTTATGCGGCTATTCGGGAGCTTCTACCGCCACCTGGATTAACTGTAAAGCCTGTGTATGCGGCGGCTACGTAGGTGACTACAGCAAATACAAAGACGATCCGACTTCCGCACCGGACGCAACTAACGAGAATGCATTCTGCCATTCAAACAAGAACTATGATCCTAGTATAAACTTCTAAAAAAGAAAGGAATAAGACATGAAAAGAATATATATCTTCTGTTCGCTGCTCCTGACTCTGCTGGTAAGCAGTTGCAAGGATTACGACGACTCTGCTATTCAAGATAAGCTCAACGACTTTAAGGAGCGGATTGCCGCCCTTCAGGAGAAAGCGGATAAACTCAACGAAGAAGTTTCCAAACTAGGCTATCTGACAGGAGGAAATGTCATCACTTCCGTCACACAAAATTCCGACGGGCAATATGTCATTACTTACAAGGATAGTAATAATGAAGAAAAAGCTGTCGTTGTGGCAACCCGGGAAGACGTCATAGAAATTCCCGTACTGGGTGTACGTCTCAATGACGAAGACCAGTTGTACTACTGGACAACGACTACCGGCAATACGACGGACTGGCTCAAGGATAATGCCGGCAAGAAAGTCCCGGTCTGCGGATATACCCCCGAAATGGGGGTAAATGCAGACGGTTACTGGACTGTCGACGGTGAAATCCTGAAAGACAACAAAGGAAACCCGGTAACAGCCACAACCGACGAAACCAGCATCTTCAAGAATATAACCAAAACCAAAGACGGGTATCTTGAAATCACCTTAGGCAACGGAGAGAAGTTCACACTGGAAGTTTTCAACTCTCTGAATCTTAAACTCAAATCGGATGCCGCCACTTCTGTAAGTGACACATCCCAGTCCTTAAAAATAGAATACGAAGTGACGGGAGCATCGGCAGAAGACGCTATTGTCGCCATTGCCCAGGCAGTAAACGTAAAAGCAACGCTTGATAAAGAAACCCGTATTCTTACGGTCACGTTTGAAAACGGATTTGACGAGGGACATGTTATTATCACGGCTTATGACCTGCATCATTTGGTTATCAGACCACTTTTATTCAAGAAAAATTAATCCTTAAAACGATATGAATATGAAAAGAAGAATCTTCTACGCCGGACTTTTGGCATTGCTCACCCTAAGTTCTTTTGCCGCAAATCCTGTTTCTCCGGAAAGGACACATGCGCAAAAGATTGTAGATGAAATCCACAATCCCAAAAGTAATTATGTAGTAGTGGTTTCACACCGGGGAGACTGGCGGGACTATCCCGAGAACTCGATTCCTGCCATCGAATCCATTATCCGGATGGGAGTCGATGTCATGGAGCTTGATTTGAAACTGACCGCCGACAGCGTACTTGTGCTCTGCCACGACGGAACAATCGACCGGACGACTACCGGAAAAGGGAGAGTAAGCGAAGTGACTTATGACTACATCCAAAGTTGTTACTTGAAAACAGGACATAACTGCCCGACAAAATACAAAATGCCGACTTTAAAAGAAGCATTGGCAGTCTGCAAAGACCGGATTGTCGTCAATATCGACCAGGGCTATCAGTATTATGACCTTGTAATGGCTATCACGGAAGAATTGGGTGTTACGGAACAAATCCTTATCAAAGGAAAAAAGTCCGTTGACTTTGTAGAAGCCCAGGCAAAGAAGTATAAACATGAGATGATGTATATGCCTATTATTGATATCAATAAGCCCAGCGGACAAAAACTGTTCCAGCAATACATAAGCAAGAAAATCATCCCTTTGGCTTATGAAGTATGCTGGCAACAAAATACTCCCGAAGTTGAGAAGTGCATGAAAGATATCCTCGCACAAAACTCCAAGATTTGGGTAAATACACTGTGGCCGTCTCTCTGCGGAGGAGAAGAAGCCTGTATATACGATGACTACGCCTTCGAACACGGAGCGGAAGCCTATCGGAAAGTACTCGACCTCGGAACGTCCATTATACAGACAGATCGTCCGGAATTACTGATTGGCTACCTGAAGAAAATCGGACGCCACGAGTAACCTGAAAATTTATTATTTACATAAGAGAAAAACGAATGCTTATGAACATGAGATCAGATTAAGAATATAAATCTATCCCTGATAGAACACCTTATTCGGAAATAATCAACTAATATATTCACAGATCAAGAAAAAAGATGCATTTTTGTACTTTAAACAGATACGCTATGAAGATAACCAACGACATATTAAAAGATTATTTCTACGACAAGTGTTCTCACGAGGAAGAAATAGAAATCCAAAAGTGGTTGACAGAAAATGATAACGATCAGGTAGACCAACGTTTCCGTGAGATCATTTCTGAAATTCAGGTGGAAGATCGCGAGTTATCTCAAAAAGCCTTTCTGAAATTTCAAGAAGCGACTCAGCCCAAACAGGTTCGCACATTACAGCCTAAGTTCCGGCGTACTATTCGCTGGACACAACGGGTGGCAGCAGTCCTTTTCATCCCACTTTTGTTTTTAGCCGGATATTTGCTTCTTGACAAGAAAGCGAATACACACTGGAATGATATCACCGTACCGCACGGTATGCAGCAGACACTCACTCTTTCGGATGGCACCAAACTCCATGTCAATTCAGGCACACGGGTTATCTATCCATCCGACTTCACAGAAGATAAAAGAGAAATATTTGTCAGTGGAGAACTCTTTGCCGAAGTGGCCAAGAACCCGGGCAAGCCTTTTATCATCTCTGCCGGTGACGTCCATGTGCAGGTGCTGGGTACGAAATTCAATCTTCGCGCTTACGGAAACCTTGAAACCGTGGAAGTTGCGCTCGTAGAAGGTTCGGTACTGTTCAAAACTCCCGCTCATCCCAATGAGATTCTGAAAAAAGGAGAGATGATTCAGTATAACCGGACTTCACAGAAGATTGTCCGCGATACGTTCCTTGCTACTATGTACAAGTGTCCGGCAAAAAACGAAGGATTCTATTTCAGTAATCTTCCCCTCAGTGACATTGTGAAGGAACTGGAATATTATTTCGATACCAGAATCATCATATTAGATCAAAAGTTAGGCGACAGCAACTACATTGCTTACTTCACTAACGGGGAAACTCTCGACGAGATTTTATCCAATCTCAATACAGACGGACAAATGTCCATAACCCGGAGTCAAGGAGTAATCATGATTACCTCTGCGACTCAATAAAATCAGCAGTAGTGTAACCTAATATGAAGCAAACTAATATTTATAGAAAATATATATCAACAATCTGGTTTGCTTGTGTGATGATAATTTTCTCTCAACCTGTTCTAGCACAAGACATAACCTTACAATTACAGAATGTTACAGTAAAAGAAGCGATAGAAGCTTTACATAAGACCAAAAATTATTCAGTTGTAATCAAATCATCCGAGATCAACATGAATAGGAAAGTGTCTGTCAATGCAAAAGATGCGCCCATCAACAGGATCCTGGATCAGATATTCGTGGGACAGAACGTGAGTTATACAATCAACGGGCATAGCATCATTATCAGTAAGAAAACGGGGACAAGCCAGCAGAAACCCGGCGAGAAAAAGAAACAACAGACAATTGCCGGCATTGTTTATGACGAAGAGGGTAATCCCGTCATCGGTGCTTCCGTGATTATCAAGGAAACCTCACAGGGAGCAATTACCGATTTGGATGGCAAGTTTTCCCTGGAAGGATTCATTCCTTGCACGCTGGAAGTTTCGTATGTGGGATATGAGAAGATTACCGTTCATGCCAAAGACGGACAGATGAAAACCATCCGGTTGGTTCCTTCCAGTCTGATGATTGATGAAGTGGTCGTAGTAGGTTACGGCAGCCAGCGCAGAAGTAACCTGACAGGTGCGGTATCAACGATTTCGAGCAAGGATCTGAACAACCGCCCGGTAGTATCAGCCGCCAATGCGTTGCAGGGGGCTGACCCGGCTGTCAACCTGACTTTCGGAACCGGCTCTCCCGAATCGGGATATTCATTGAATATCCGTGGGGGTATTTCCGTTAACGGCGGTTCTCCGTTGGTACTTTGTGACGGCGTGGAAGTTCCCTTGAATCAGGTAAACGCCAATGATATCGAATCTATTTCAGTGTTGAAGGATGCTTCATCATGTGCCATCTACGGAGCAAAAGCCTCGGCAGGTGTCGTACTTATCACGACCAAATCAGGTAGCGCGGCAGCGAAAGGGAAAGCAAAAATCAGTTATAACGGCCGTTTCGGATGGACGCAGAATACGACGTCTACCGACTTTATCCGCACCGGATACGATTATGTCACGTTCGCCAACAAATTCTACAATGCATACAATGGGGTTAACATGTATTTGTACGAAGATGAAGAACTCCAGAAGCTATACGACCGCCGGAACGATATGACTGAAAATCCGGAACGTCCGTGGGTGGAAACCGGAGATGACGGCAAGTACTATTATTATGGTAATACAGACTGGTATGGCTATTTCTACAATCGTACCCGCCCACAAATGGAGCACAATGTTTCCATTACCGGCGGAGGTGAAAAGGTTAATTACTACATCAGCGGACGTTACTATCAACAGTATGGCATGTTCAATATTGACAAGGACCTTTACAAGGATTATTCTTTCCGCGCCAAGATGGATGCTCAACTGAACAAGTGGATTAAATGGTCGACAAACGTCGGGTTGGACAATAATAATTATAAATATAATGGTACGTCCAACTATGCCATGACCATCGCCCGCCTGGAATCGAATATCAGTCCGTCATTCGTGCCTTTCAACCCGGATGGCAGCATCGTGCAATACACCAACCAACTCTACGCCAACTCTCCTCTCGGAGCCGGCGATGGTGGATATCTGACATCCCGGAGGGGACATAACACGAAATCAAGGACTCTTCTGTCCGTAGTCAACCAAATAGACCTGACTCTGCTGGAAGGACTGACACTGACCGCCAATTACAGTTATCAACAAAGAAAGCAGCTATATCGCTACCGGAATAATTCATTCGATTATTCACGCAGCGAGGGAGTGACACAGACCTTTACTTCCGGAAGTATTTTCAACAACTACGAAGAAGATGAATATTTCCCGGTCACTCATATGCTGAACTATTATATGACCTATGAACATACATGGGCAAAAAAGCATAATTTCAAAGCAGTGGCAGGTAGTCAGTATGAAACCTATCGGAATGTCAATAAGGACACATCCATGACTAACTTGTCCAATGACAACCTGGACTCATTTTCTGCTGTAACTCCGGAAAGTGTGCTTACCGTATCACAGGATATCAATGCCTACAAGACACTCGGCTTCTTCGGACGTATCAACTATGACTACATGGGTAAATACTTGCTTGAAGTGTCATGCCGTGCCGACGGTTCTTCCCGGTTTGCGGAGGGAGACAGATGGGGAGTGTTTCCTTCGGTTTCAGCCGGTTGGAGAATCTCGGAAGAGAAATTCTTCAAGCCGGTAAGCGACTGGTGGAGCAGTCTCAAACTGCGTGCTTCCGTAGGTAGCCTGGGAAATCAACAGGTAGATTATTATGCCTACCTGCAAACCATCACTTCCGATAACCAATTCAATTACACTTTCGACGGAGAAGGCAAGGCATATTATGCAAAAATATCCAATCCTATCTCTTCCGGCCTGACCTGGGAAACTGTTACAACCTATAATGCCGGAGTAGATATGTCATTCCTGAACAACCGGTTAAGTGTGACTGCCGACTACTATGTCCGTAAAACGACCGATATGCTGACTACTTCGTTGACTCTGCCCGATGTATATGGCGCTTCCACTCCGAAAGCCAACTGTGCCGACTTACGGACAAACGGTTGGGAATTATCCGTCTCCTGGAATGACTCGTTCAAAGTAGCCAACAAGCCTTTCAGATACGGGATACAAGCCACTTTAGGCGACTATCAGCGTACAATCACCAAGTACAACAATCCCGACAAGCTGATTTCCGACCATTATGTAGGTAAGAAGATGGGTGAAATATGGGGATATCAAGTAGACGGATTGTTCAAAACGGACAAGGAAGCTGCGGAATATCAGGCTAAAATCAACGACAAGGCTGTTAACGGACGTGTTTACAGCAGCAAGGTAGACGGTTATCTGCGTGCCGGCGACGTACGCTTTGCCGACCTGAATGGCGACAATGTGATCGGAGCCGGAGCCGGAACAGTGGACGATCCAGGTGACAAACGTATCATCGGAAATACAACTCCGAGATATAACTACTCCTTCCGCCTGAGTGCAAGCTGGAACGGCATTGATGTATCCGCCTTTTTCCAGGGAATCGGAAAAAGAGACTGGTATCCGACTTACAGTTCGACATCACAAGGTTCCAATTCTTTTTGGGGCCCTTACTCCTTCCCTTCCACCTCTTTTGTTGAGAAGTCGTTCCCGGAAGATTGCTGGACGGAAGATAACAGAAATGCCTTCTTCCCACGCATCAGGGGATATCAATCCTATTCAGGCGGTTCGCTCGGCACAGTCAACGACCGGTATATACAGAATATTGCTTATCTGCGTTTCAAGAATCTCTCTATCGGATATACCCTGCCTGTCAGCAAACGTATCTTTGAGAAAGTCCGCGTTTACGTATCGGGAGAGAATCTATACTATTGGTCTCCTTTGAAGAAGCATAATAAAACGATTGACCCGGAATTGGCTATCTCCAGCAGTACTTATTCATCCAACACGGGTTCCGGCTATGCTTATCCGCGCGTTTACACGGTCGGAGTAGATATTACTTTTTAATTAATGACTAATCAGATATAGTATGAAAGCTATCAACAAAATAATAATTTTGGGAATGGTCACCGCACTATTCAGTAGTTGTGACTTAACCCTTCTGCCGGAAAATGCAGTGACACCGGATAATTACTTTAAAAACAAGTCCGACCTGGAGTTATGGACAAACCAGTTTTATACATTACTGGACGAACCGGATGCCTCGGCAGGAATGAATGCCGATGATATGATTGACAAAGGGATGGGACAAGTGATTGAAGGTACGCGTTCGGCTGCCAGCGAAACCGGATGGTCCTGGTCAAAGCTCCGCCATATCAATTATTTCCTGCAACATTCTTCGAATTGCGATGATGAGACAGCCCGTAATGAATACAACGGTGTGGCTCAATTCTTCAGGGCTTATTTCTACTTTGTAAAGGTACGCCGTTATGGAGATGTACCCTGGTACGACCAGGTGTTGGGTTCGGAAGATCAGGAATTGCTGGCTAAAGCAAGAGATTCCCGTGAATTCGTAATGGATCAGGTACTCAAAGACTTTGAAGATGCCGCGACTAATCTGCCCGCCAAAAGTAAGGAAAGCCGGAATACCCGTGTTACCCGATGGGCAGCTTTAGCGTTTGCAAGTCAAGCTGCGCTATACGAAGGAACCTACCGGAAGTATCACGGTATGGATAATTATGAAAAGTACCTGGAAGCTGCCGCCAGTACGGCGAAGCAGTTTATTGATGAAAGCGGATTCAGCCTGTACAAAGAAGGGACAGAACCTTACCGGGATTTATTCTGTGCAGACCAGGCCAAAGCAACGGAAGTAGTACTGGCACGCGCCTATAATTTTGAAGGATTACAATTATCCCATTCCGTACAGTTCAGCATTGCCAACTTGCAAATGGGCTTTACCCGCAGATTTATGAATCATTATCTGATGTTGGACGGCAGCCGGTTCACGGATAAGGAGGGGTATGAAACGATGTTTTATACAGATGAAGTAAAAGGCCGCGATCCCCGTCTGGAACAAACCGTACTCTGTCCGAAATATATCCAAAAGGGAGAAACAACCGTTACCGCCAATGATTTAAGTGCTTATTGCGGTTACAAGCCTATCAAATTCGTAAGCAGCAAAGACCATGACGGAGCAGCTAAAAGTACGTCCGACTGGCCTTTGATGCGGGCAGCGGAAGTTTATCTGAATTATGCCGAAGCAAAAGCGGAATTAGGTACTCTCAAACAAGAAGACCTGGATATCTCTGTCAATAAAATACGTACACGTGCCAAAATGCCGGATCTTATTCTTGATGATGCCAACGGCAAACCGGATGCTTATCTCGCTGCCTGCTACCCGAACGTCGACCAGGGAGCTAACAAAGGCGTCATCCTCGAAATTCGTCGGGAGCGCACCATCGAGCTGGTTATGGAAGGATTGAGACAATGGGACTTATTCCGCTGGAAAGAAGGGAAACAGATGTTCAACCACTATATTCCTTATCTCGGGCTCTATATTCCCGGAGTGGGAACGTATGATATGGATGGTGACGGAACACCTGACCTGGAAATCTATGAAACAACGGCAACTTCACAATGCGACAACAAAAAGAAACTGGACAAGGATATTTATCTCTCCAACGGAACGTCCGGCTATATTATCGGATTTCCTAAAGTAACTTACGGCAAGGACTGGAAAGAAGAAAGAGATTATCTATGGCCGATTCCTGCTGACCAACGCGTACTGACTCAAGGTGTGTTAAGCCAGAATCCGGGTTGGGAAGATGGTTTAAGCTACTAATCAAAATACAAATAACATTTTTCAGAAGAAGGTGTATCGAGTGAGTTCGATGCACCTTCCCTATAACTATTGCCCTTTCCCGGGCAACAAACATTCTATTATCATGTTAAAAAGAATCATAAACTTCTATCGTATCAGCACCCCTTCTCCCACCTTACAGGAGAATCCCCACAAACTCAAGAAACTGCAATGGGCTACTTTTTTATCCGCTCTTGCAGGATATGGCATCTATTATGTGTGCCGTCTTAGCCTGAATGTAATCAAAAAGCCGATTGTTGACGAAGGAATTTTCTCGGAGACTGAATTAGGCATTATCGGTGCCGTGCTGTTCTTTACATATGCGATAGGAAAATTCACCAACGGATTCCTGGCAGACCGCAGCAATATCCGTCATTTCATGTCCACCGGTCTTTTGGTGACTGCTTTAGTCAATCTTTGTTTAGGTTTCGCTCATTCGTTTATATTATTCGCAATTCTGTGGGGAATCAGCGGATGGTTTCAGTCAATGGGTGCCGCCTCTTGTGTTGTCGGTCTCTCGCGTTGGTTCAGTGATAAGAAACGAGGATCGTTTTATGGATTTTGGTCTGCGAGTCATAACATTGGCGAAGCAATGACGTTTATCATCATAGCTTCTATCGTAAGTGTACTCGGATGGAGATACGGATTCTTCGGAGCAGGAATCATCGGACTGATCGGGACTCTTATTGTATGGAACTTTTTCCATGACACACCCGAAAGTGAAGGGCTCCCTCCGGTCAATCACCCGAAGTTAAAAACAGAAGACACGATAAGTCAGGCCGATTTCAACAAAGCGCAGCGAAAAGCATTAAGTATGCCCGCCATATGGATACTGGCATTGTCCAGCGCACTAATGTATATCAGCCGCTATGCGGTCAATAGCTGGGGAGTATTTTATCTGGAAGCACAAAAAGGATATTCCACTTTGGATGCCAGTTTTATTATTTCCATCAGTTCGGTATGCGGAGTTATCGGTACCATGTTCTCAGGAGTCATTTCCGACAAGTTTTTCGGTGGTCGCCGCAATATGCCTGCACTAATCTTCGGGCTTATGAACGTTGTCGCCCTCTGCCTGTTCCTACTCGTTCCGGGTGTTCATTTTTGGTTGGATGTGGTAGCTATGATTCTGTTCGGGACTGCTATCGGAGTGCTTCTATGTTTCCTCGGCGGGCTGATGGCTGTCGACATTGCGCCCCGCAATGCTTCGGGAGCGGCATTGGGCATCGTGGGAGTTGCCAGCTATATCGGTGCCGGCATACAGGATATTATGAGCGGCGTCCTTATCGAAGGGCACAAAAGTATCGTTGACGGCAAGGAAATCTATGATTTTTCTTACATCAATATTTTCTGGATTGGAGCGGCATTGCTTTCCGTCTTTTTCGCATTATTGGTCTGGAATGTGAAAACAAAGGATTAATGAAGCTGTCAGTATCATAAAAAACGTGAGTTCTTTTCGTCCTCATATGGATTTATTTCGTATTTTTGCGTGCACATCCCCTTTTTTTGATGTGCAGAAGATAATTTGTTTTAAAAGCAAAGCGAAGATTGATATATGAGTGACGAAATTAACGAGCTACCGGAAGAACATTCAGACTACAAACCGGCGAACGCACGGGACGAAAACGTTAAGCATCAACTGACAGGCATGTACCAAAACTGGTTTTTGGACTATGCTTCGTATGTGATTCTGGAACGTGCCGTTCCGCATATTAACGACGGTTTAAAGCCTGTTCAGCGACGTATCCTACATTCCATGAAGCGTCTGGACGACGGACGATATAACAAAGTTGCCAACATTGTGGGACACACCATGCAGTTCCATCCGCACGGTGATGCTTCCATTGGAGATGCCTTGGTACAACTCGGACAGAAAGATTTACTGATAGACTGCCAGGGTAACTGGGGTAATATCCTTACCGGAGACGGTGCCGCCGCTCCCCGTTATATCGAAGCACGTCTTTCCAAGTTTGCTTTGGATGTTGTCTTCAATCCCAAGACTACCGAATGGAAACAATCTTATGACGGACGAAACAAGGAACCGATCACTCTTCCTGTGAAATTCCCGTTATTGCTGGCGCAAGGAGTGGAAGGTATTGCCGTAGGGCTTTCTTCCAAGATATTGCCGCACAATTTCAATGAACTTTGTGATGCTTCCATCAATTATCTCCGCGGAGAGGAATTCCAACTGTATCCCGATTTTCAGACGGGTGGTTCTATCGACGTAGCCAAGTACAACGACGGAGAACGCGGCGGAGCTGTGAAAGTGCGTGCCAAAATCAACAAACTGGATAACAAGACGCTTTCCATCACAGAGATTCCGTATGGCAGGACTACTTCTTCTGTCATCGACTCCATCCTGAAAGCTGTTGATAAAGGAAAAATCAAGATTCGTAAGGTAGACGACAACACGGCTGCCAACGTAGAAATATTGGTGCACCTGGCACCCGGAACATCATCGGATAAAACGATTGACGCCCTCTATGCTTTCACAGATTGCGAAGTAAGCATCTCGCCCAACTGCTGTGTTATCGACGACAGCAAACCACACTTTCTCACTGTCAGTAAAGTCCTGAAAAAGTCGGCAGACAATACGCTGGATTTGTTGACGCAGGAATTGGAAATCAAGAAGAACGAAATACTGGAAGCTCTGCACTTCTCTTCTCTTGAGAAAATATTTATCGAAGAGCGTATCTATAAGGACAAAGAGTTCGAACAGTCCAAGGATATGGACGCTGCCTGCGCACATATCGACGAGCGTCTGACGCCCTACTACCCGCAGTTTATCCGCGAAGTGACCAAAGAGGATATTCTCAAACTGATGGAAATCAAGATGGGACGTATCCTGAAATTCAACTCGGACAAGGCGGACGAACTCATCGCCCGGATGAAAGAAGAAATTGCCGAAATCGACAACCACCTGGCACATATCGTTGACTATACCGTCAACTGGTATCAGATGTTGAAGAACAAATACGGCAAGAACTTCCCGCGCCGCACGGAACTGCGCAACTTCGACACCATCGAAGCCGCCAAAGTAGTGGAAGCGAACGAAAAACTTTATATCAACCGCGAAGAAGGATTTATCGGTACTGCTTTGAAGAAGGACGAATTTGTGGCTTGTTGCTCGGATATTGATGATGTCATCATCTTCTTCCGTGACGGTAAATACCTCGTCACGCCTGTTGCTGATAAGAAGTTTGTCGGCAAGAACGTCCTTTATGTCAACGTATTCAAGAAGAACGATAAGCGTACCATCTACAATGTCACCTATCGTGACGGTAAGGAAGGTACGACGTACATCAAGCGTTTTGCAGTGACTTCCGTTGTGCGCGACCGCGAATATGACGTCACACAGGGAACACCCGAATCACGCATCACTTATTTCAGCGCCAACCCGAACGGGGAAGCTGAAATCATCAAAGTGACTTTGAAACCGAATCCACGTGTAAGACGTATCATCTTTGAGCGTGACTTCAGTGAAATAAGCATCAAAGGCCGACAGGCACAGGGAGTTATCCTTACCCGCCTACCGGTACACAAGATTGCCCTGAAACAGAAAGGTGGTTCTACGCTCGGTGGACGTAAAGTATGGTTTGACCGTGACATCCTCCGTCTCAACTATGACGGACGGGGTGAATATCTGGGTGAATTCCAGAGTGACGACACCATACTGGTTGTTCTGAACAACGGCGACTTCTACACCAGCAATTTTGATTTGAGCAATCACTACGAGGATAACGTGAGCATCGTCGAGAAGTTCGACCCCAACAAGATATGGACTGCTGCGCTTAATGATGCCGACCAACAGAATTATCCGTATCTGAAACGTTTCTGCTTTGAAGGTTCCAACCGTAAGCAGAACTACCTGGGCGAGAACAAGAATAATCGTCTCATCTTACTGACCGATGAATACTACCCACGCCTGGAAGTGGTATTCGGAGGACATGACAGCTTCCGGGAAGCATTGGAAATCGACGCGGAAGAATTTATCGCTGTCAAAGGATTCAAGGCGAAAGGTAAACGTATCACTACCTATACGGTGGAAACGATTAACGAACTTGAACCGACCCGTTTCCCTGAACCCGAACAGTCATCACAGGATGAACCGGAAGAAGAACCGGAGAACCTGGACCCGGACAGCGACAAAAGTGAAGGAGATATTATTGACGAAATCACCGGGCAGATGAAGTTATTCTGATGAAGAAAAAACTAATATACTTGGGGCTGACAGGATGTATCCTGTTCGCCCTCTGCACAAAATTACAGGCACAGACGGACAGTCTGCAAACCCATCGCTATGTAACGCGTGCCACCATGTACGGTATCGGATTTACCAATGTGTTCGATACCTATCTTTCGCCCCAGGAATACAAAGGAATCGACTTCCGTGTTTCCCGCGAAACGATTCGGATGACCAAGCTGTTCGATGGAAATATATCTGTCCAGAATTTCTTCCAGGCAGACGTTGGCTATACGCACAACCGTGCCGACAATAATAATACTTTCTCCGGTCTGGTTAACTGGAACTACGGACTTCATTACCAGTTCCGCCTGACAGAAAACTTTAAATTACTGGCAGGAGGATTAATTGATGCCAACGGTGGTTTTGTCTACAATCTCCGGAATACGAATAATCCTGCTTCCGCAAGAGCTTATGTAAATTTGGATGCTTCGGGAATGGCAATCTGGCATCTGAAAATCAAACGTTACCCGATGGTATTGCGCTATCAGGTCAATCTTCCTGTTATGGGAGTATTGTTCTCACCGCACTACGGACAGTCATACTACGAGATTTTCTCTCTGGGCAACTCCAGCGGAGTGGTAAAATTCACTTCCCTGCACAATCAGCCTTCACTCCGGCAGATGCTGACTGTCGACCTTCCGATAGGATGTACTAAAATGCGATTCAGCTATTTGGCGGATTTGCAGCAGTACAAAGTAAATAATATCAAGACACATACCTATTCTCATGTATTCATGGTAGGATTTGTGAAAGACCTATACCGTATCCGAAATAATAAAGAATCAGTCTTGCCCTCTGCGGTAAGAGCTTATTAAGAGAACAAAAAATTTAATGTTGAAACTTCAAAGTGTGAGAGATAACAAGAATGAGAAATAAGATTATACAAATACTTTTGCTGTTCTGCTGCCTGCCGATACTGACCGGCTGTATCAGAGAGGATGAGTATGCCAATGATCCTGTAGGCAACTTCGAGCAACTATGGAAGATCATTGACGAACAGTATTGTTTTCTGGAAGCAAAAGGTATAGACTGGGATGCCGTTCACGAAGAATACAGGAAACTGATTATACCGACTATGTCCAACGATGACCTGTTTGATATTTTGAGTCAGATGCTATATATACTGAAAGACGGACATGTCAATCTTTCCTCTGCCAAGCGCACTTCTTTTTATGACGACTGGTATCAGGGTTATGACTGGAACTACCGGGAGGATATTCTCTATCAGACTTACTTGGGCAGTGCCAGCAGTGGTTATTACACCGCTTCCGGCTTGAAATATAAGATATTCGATAATAATATAGGATATATCCGTTACGAAAGTTTCAGCGCAGGAGTCGGGAATGGTAACTTGGACGAGGTTCTCAAATATTTAGAACTTTGCAACGGATTAATCATTGACGTACGTGATAATGGGGGAGGAAACCTTACTAATTCTACCCGTATCGCCGCTCGCTTTACCAATAAAAAGACGCTGACCGGATATATTCAGCATAAAACCGGACCGGGACATAATGATTTCTCCAAGATGGAACCAATCTACCTGGAGCCATCCAACAGTATCCGGTGGCAGAAGAAGGTTGTCATATTAACGAACCGCCGTTGTTATAGTGCAACAAACGATTTTGTCAATGCAATGCGCAGTATAGAGGATACAGAAATTATCCAGGTCGGTGACTGGACCGGTGGCGGTTCGGGACTGCCTTTCTCATCGGAATTACCGAACGGATGGAGCATCCGCTTCTCTGCCAGCCCGCACTTCGACAAAAATGAGCAACTGCTGGAGGAAGGCATAGCACCGAACGTCGCTATCAATATGTCTGAATCAGACCAACTTAAGCATAAAGATACTCTGATAGAAAAGGCATTCGAGATATTAAGTGAATAACTTTATTTCCGAATTATTTGTCAAATCAGAAAATCTTCCTATCTTTGCACCGCTAAACAAAAAGCGACGCATGCGGATGTGGCGTAATTGGTAGCCGCGCCAGACTTAGGATCTGGTGCCGTGAGGCGTGTAGGTTCGAGTCCTATCATCCGCACAGAAATAAAACTAGAAGCCTTCAAGATGCCATCTTGGAGGCTTTTTTAATTGATAAGACATGAATAAACATCAACTTTGCTGTATCGGTCACATCACACTGGACAAAGTCGTTACCCCGCAAAACACGGTCTATATGCCGGGCGGAACTGCTTTTTATTGTTCGCACGCCATCCGTCATTTTAATGATATTGACTACGCATTGGTGACAGCAGTCGGTGCTACCGAAATGAATGTGGTAGAACAACTACGCGAACTTGACATTGATGTAACCGCACTACCCAGCAAGTATTCGGTATATTTCGAAAATATCTACGGTGCCAACCCTGACGACCGCACCCAACGTGTATTAGCCAAAGCCGACCCGTTCACCGCTACCGAACTGGAAGGAGTGAATGCGGAGATTTATCATCTCGGTTCTTTGCTGGCTGATGATTTCTCATTAGAAGTAATCAAAGAACTTTCCCGAAAAGGATTGATTGCGGTAGACTCACAAGGTTACCTTCGCGAAGTACGTGACACGCACGTGTATCCTGTAGACTGGACAGATAAACGGGAAGCACTTCAATATATCCACTTCCTAAAAGTCAACGAACACGAGATGGAAGTGTTGACAGGTCTTGCCGACCCGCACGAAGCCGCCCGCCGGTTATATGAATGGGGAGTAAAAGAAGTATTAGTCACCCTCGGAAGCATGGGTTCGCTTATTTTCGACGGAACCGACTTTTATCGCATCCCGGCATATAAGCCTGGAGAAGTAGTGGATGCAACAGGATGTGGAGACACTTATACTATCGGTTACCTGTACCAACGGGTATCAGGTGCAAGTATCGAAGATGCAGGACGCTTTGCGGCAGCTATGTCTACATTGAAAATAGAGAAATCCGGTCCTTTCAGCGGAACAAAGGAAGATGTCATTCAATGTATGAAAACTGCGGAAGAGATGTTTTAATCGTTCCTTCATTTACACTCAAAAACTTCAGGATTGAAAATAATCCTGAAGTTTTCCACTCAAAGCATATCAAGATATAAGACTATCTATTAATTCTTTGTTTCATTATCAAAAAATATGCACTTTGTAAGAAGACACCTACAAAAATCACTTTTATAGCATTAACTTCGATGGAGTGCTCACGTAAAACCTCTACAATTTTTAATGCACAAAATAGAGAAATTAGAAATGTAAAAGAATACTGCAAAGCTTTATTCCTAACTTTTAAGAATCGTTCATTTGTTCCCTTACAGCACCAAGGGAACAAACAAGCCAAACTAAAGCCAACAGCAATAGATATTAAATCATCACATACAAACTGGTACATAAACAAGTCATATATTCCCCAGATAACCAGTAGAATGAGAATGATTATATCAGCCAAATTATCTTTTACATATTTCATAATACTATATATTTAACGTTTCATCATCTCCATTATAAACAGCAGTAGGTTATTACAATGAATATGCAATAAAATACCACCTATACACCCTTCTATTACTCGCACGCCAACCGTCATTTTAATGATATTGACTATGAAAATTCAGATTCATTTTAATCCTGAAATTTTCTGCCGCACAAAACAAGTAATGATACTTATTTCGAAGTTGGTAACAATTGTTTGGGGTAATTAATTATATAAACCTGTCCTGTACCAAGCTCTGTTATTTTTATCATATCGGACTGTCTGACAATCATCATCTTAAAATTACCTAGTTTAGGTGAACGAAATCTTCCAACATACCCGCCAAAGCCCCCATTTCCAAAAACTCTGTAGCTATCAGACAAATCTTTTTTAGTAATACTCTCTATTTTTATTTTTGCCTTCTCAAATCTCTTGTTCCCAATTACAGATTGGACTTTAATATAATCGTCAGTAACTGTAACGCAATATGGAGTTCTAAGTGCAAAAAACAAAAGAATCAGTACCCCCAATGCAGACAGAACGATAGAATACCATTCCCTACTTTGAAAAATATTATTAATCATTATAACAATAGCTGCCAAAGCTATCAATGATAATATAGTCACAAGCCAATCAGGCAAAAAGAAATATTTCATACATTCCTAAATAATTAACAGAAGTCCTATCCGTACTATCACATTAAGCTATTTGTGTCGTGGAAATGCCTGAAGAATAAAAAGCCAACAGTACTACCCACAATTACAGCCGCTAAGAGAGACCATTTCCAGCCATACTCAACTCCTCTCAAAAAGCTTATTACTGCCCAAAATACTACTATGAAATAAACATAGGACTCAATAATACACATTTTCTGAGAGACAGAATTATCGTTTCTAACTTTAAGAAACAAAAGCATTACAACGTAAAGTATCTGTGACAGTAATACAATACCTAGCCCAAGCTTACTACCATTTATATAGAATAAGGAAGTAAAAATAATATCCAGCAGTATAAATACTCCTAATACATAAAAGTGATTTTGTTTTTTCATTCTTATCGTTCTAATGTAAATAAAAGACTAAATTCTATTCAACATAAGGAGTTGCACTAGTTGTTTCTGTTGCATCTGTAGAACTTGCAGTCTCTGTGGAGTCCCCCGTAGATGTCGTCTGATCACTACACCTCATTAAAGTAGATCCTCGAGCAGATTCAATAATTGCGCCTGAAAGCGCCCCACCAATTCCACCGTAATACGCTCCAACGGCTGCGCCGGGAACTGCTCCAACACCTCCTGCCATCGTCCCGGCACCTGCACCACCGATGGCACCTGTAATTGCCCCTCCAATAGCTCCCCAAAATGCTCCATCAGCATCTATCCGGGCAACTTGTTTCACTTTCCCCCACAAATCAGACCATCCACGAGTGGCTACTACAGCACCATCTACACCTGACATCCACTCATCCAAGTGCTCCATCCAATAATTCGCAGAATCAATATAAACAGCTGCAGAAATCAAAAGATCATTTTGCTCCTTTTCTGATAAGCTCAAAAATAAAGACGAAGTTATTATTTTCTGTATTTCAGCTTCCATAATTTCTTTAGCTCCTACTTCTACAGTATATATTTCAGATAATTCCTGACGTTGAGCATTAGTAACTAATTCTGATGTAGCTATCTGCTCTTCTAAACTGCGAGCATAGTCAGATACAGTTATGGGGTCTTCTGAATCAGGATTATCAGTTGGCATAGCATCACTTCTACTCTGAGTTTTCTTTACCTGTATACAAGGTCGTTCTTTTACAATGCTTTCTAAATGATTAAGACAGTCTTTTCTTTGATTATCATTCACAATAATCCGTGCAAATTGAGAATCACATTTCACCATATTAGTTACAGTTTCCAAAATAAAATGATCTGTTTCTACATCAAGCTTACTAAAACTCATATTCTCTTCTTTACTTACTAGAAATATCTTATTCAAGCCTTCACTATGTAGTTTTGCATACTCTTCAAACTGTTCAAACCTAGTGAGTACACTTTCTTTCTGCATCTCCAAATCTTGATTCACCTCCAAATTCTCCGTACATGCAATTTGAACAAAAGCCATTAACAGGTATATTATATATAGATTATTTTTTTTCATAACAGCTATGATTTAAAATTAGAATTATAAATTACATCAAATATTCCTCCATTACTGCAATAGAGGAATAATCTAGGTGAACCTATTCTTTCCCAACTTAAAGATGACATTCATAAGCATTAAATTCATTTTGTCCAATACAGACATCCATAAGATTATTGATAAAGACAAATTAAAGTCGTTTTCTTAAGATTATCAAGTAAATGAAGTTACAATTTGGGTTACAAAGCAAGATACAGAAAGAATTACATAATTGAAATATAGATATAAATACTTATTTAGCAGCGTTCCTTATCAACAAGAAGTTTAAAAAGCTCATCACCAAGTTTCTCTTTAATCCTGCTTTTCCGAGTCTTAAAGGCTCCCTCGGACGTACTGGTACAAAGCAGAATCGTATATTTAGAACATCCCGTTGCTAGAAATATACAATAAAGGATATCCTGTTTTGTCAAACTAGCACACTGCAATTTCAAATCAGTCATCAAATCACTGAAGTTCTTATAAAGCTCTTCACAGGTCTTTTGACGCTCGCCTGCATTCAAATGAACTTTATGCCGTAACTCATCATTCTCAATTACACGAATTTTCTTATAAATATCTGTTTCCCTATATAACTGCAAAGATAATTCCAGCTTTGCTTTAAAATGCTTTTCAAAAGTATCCTTTTCTGATTCCATAGGAATAGATTCTCCGTCTTCGCCAGAAGATAGCTTCTGCAAAGTAGCAGCATTTAAACTATTGATTTGCCCTTGCAGCCTAATCACTTTATTTTTTCGTCGTCTGTCCTTTAAAAGAAATACAAGAATTATCAACACACATATACTGACCAATGATAACAGTTTGATTCTATAATCCGAAGATAACTGCCGTTGCAATAATCCCGCTTCGTATTTAGCTCTCATTCTTTCAATTTCCAGCGCATTAGTCGTTTTCTGTATCGAATCAGACAATATCAGAAAAGAATCGACAGCAGCCACTGCGGCTGAGAAATCACCTTCAGTCTTTTCCAAATCATAAAGTTCATAATAACTACCTGCATGACTATATATATAAGGAGAGGTTTTAGCTATATTAAAATAATAACGGGCAGAATCGGCCTGATGCATACTTTTCAAAATTCTTCCTTTCAAAAGATGCCCTGACCACAGTTTATCTTTCGAAGGCGCAATAGCAAGAGATAATGATATGCACCAATGCGCCTTTCGATAATCCCTTTTTTCATAATAAATTCGTGCCATATCACTTAATATCAGATAAGGCCACCGCTTATCACTGTAAGTTTCGGCTATAGACAAAGCTTTTTGATAATATAAAAGAGAACTATCCGGTTGATTACATAAATGATGTACAACTGCTATTCCATGATAACTATTACAAAGATTCTTCTCATCATGCAATTCAAGATACACTTTACACGCTTTTCTATACATATCCAGTGCCTCGACATACATATCCTGATCTTCATAACAAGCAGCTAATTTTGTATAAATTGCCCCTAAATATATACTTTCAGACTTTGCCGGCATTATCTCCAAAGACTTTAAGAATGCATTTACCGCCAATTTCATTCTGCGCATATCTTTATTGGCACATCCCAAGTAATAATACGCTTCCATTTCTTTCTGCCGATTTAGCTCTCCGGCATAATATTTAACCGCTTCCCGAATCAACGAATCACTCGTTTGGCGTATACACAGTTGATCTTGTACACGGGAATATATAATTGCATAATCTGCTCTGTCTTTTTTTGAAAGTTTTTCAGGGTGAACGATAGAATTAAGAACTAACAAAGCGCTATCCGGAGATACTTGCATAAGCGAATCAACATATTCCGAAAGACATGATTCAGAGCTGCTATCTTTCTGACAGGAAGATACAAAGAATACAACAGCAACTGTATGAATCAAAATCATAACGAGACAGTACCTCATAGCATACGATTTACAGGTAAGAGACAGCAATGTAGCAAATAATATACATTCTTCCAAACATTATTCGAAGAAATCACCTTGTTGCACCTTTCATAACAAAAAGAGTAATTCTCAATGTTAAAATCGAGCATTCTTTCTTTTTCCAAAATCTTTTTTGAGTCTGGTTTGTTTCCTTTGTTACTTTCGCCGGCAGACGGCAGAAAAAAGACTTCAACCTAAATAGTAACAAATGGAAAAATTTAATGCAATGAGGACTAGACTTTTACAACATCTTCAGACAAAAGCCACCAGGCTAAAGGGCGTCATTGCGCTCACTTGCCTGCTACTGGTTTCCGCAGCTGCCTTTGCACAGACAAAGACGGTGACAGGAACAGTGACGGATGCTGCCAATGAGCCATTAATCGGTGCATCGGTACTCGTACAAGGAACTTCCACCGGAACCATCACGGATATGGACGGTAAATATTCAATCTCCGTCACTCCGGAAGACGTACTTGTATTTTCATACGTAGGTATGACTTCACAAAGCATCAAAGTGGGAGCACAGAACGTTATCAACGTCACCTTGAAAGAAGACTCGCAAGTACTAGCCGAAACAGTCGTTATCGGATACGGTAGTGCAAAGAAAAGAGACTTGACAGGTTCTATCACCAACGTCAAAGGAGAAGAAATAGCCAATAAGCCGGCTACAAATCCGCTTTCTTCCCTGCAAGGCAAGGTGGCAGGTGTACAAATTGTAAACTCCGGACGTGCCGGTTCCGACCCGGAAATCCGTATTCGCGGTACAAACTCTATCAACGGATACAAACCTCTGTATATCGTTGACGGACTATTCAACGATAATATCAACTTCCTCAACCCTGAGGATATCGAGTCTATGGAGATTCTGAAAGACCCGTCATCTCTGGCCATCTTCGGTGTCCGTGGTGCGAACGGTGTTATTATCATCACCACCAAGAAAGCGAAAGAAGGACAGACATTGGTGAATATAAACACCTCCTTCGGCTTCAAGAAAGTAGTGGATAAGGTGAAAATGGTGAATGCCTCGCAATTCAAAGAGTTGTATAACGAGCAGCTTGCCAATCAAGGAGATGCTCCGTTCGATTATACCGGCTGGGATGCAAACACCGACTGGCAGGACGAGATTTTCCAGACAGCCTTTATCACCAACAATAATATAAGTATCACAGGCGCTTCACCCAAACATAGTTTCTACCTGGGTGTAGGTTATTCTTATGAGCAAGGTAACATCGAGCATGAGAAATTCAGCAAGGTGACTATCAATGCCAGCAATGACTATAAAATCACAGATTACCTGAAAGTCGGTTTCCAATTTAACGGTGCACGTATGCTCCCTGCGGATTCCAAACAGGTATTGAACGCACTTCGCGCCACTCCTATCGCTCCGGTATATAACAACGAATATGGGCTATATACCTCTTTACCCGAGTTTCAGAAAGCACAGATTAACAACCCGATGGTAGACGTCGGACTGAAAGCCAATACTACCAAAGCCGAGAACTACCGTGCATCGGGAAATATCTTCGGCGAAGTGGATTTTCTGAAACATTTCAATTTCAGGGCGACATTCTCCATGGATTATGCATCCAATAACGGACGGACATACACTCCTATTATCAAAGTGTACGACTCTACGGTGAAAGGAGATGTTTCTACTTTGGGTACAGGAAAGACGGAAGTCAGCCAGTTCAAGGAAACTGAAACGAAAGTGCAGAGTGACTACGTACTGACATATACCAACAGCTTTGATAACGGGAATCATAACCTGACAGCCACTGCGGGCTTTACGACCTATTATAACTCATTGAGCCGACTGGACGGAGCACGCAAACAGGGAGTAGGCTTAGTCATTCCCGATGACCCGGACAAATGGTTTGTCAGCATCGGAGATGCTGCTACTGCCACCAATGGTAGTACGCAATGGGAACGCAGCACCCTGTCTATGCTTGCACGTGTCATCTATAATTATAAAGGCAAATATCTGTTCAATGGTTCATTCCGCCGGGACGGCTCTTCTGCCTTCTCCTATACAGGCAACGAATGGCAGAACTTCTTCTCACTGGGCGGCGGCTGGCTGATGAGTGAAGAGGAATTCATGAAAGATATCAAGTGGCTGGACATGTTGAAAATCAAGGCATCTTACGGTACATTGGGTAATCAGAACCTGGATAAAGCCTATCCTGCCGAACCGTTATTGACCAATGCTTATTCAGCAGTGTTCGGACGGCCTTCTATCATTTATCCGGGATACCAGCTTGCCTATCTGCCCAACCCGAATCTTCGCTGGGAAAAGGTGGAAGCCTGGGAAGCCGGCTTTGAAACGAATCTGCTTCGCAACCGCTTGCACTTCGAGGGTGTATATTACATGAAGAATACCAAAGACTTGCTCGCTGAAGTTCCCGGTATTTCAGGAACTATCCCCGGCATCGGTAACTTGGGACAGATTCAGAACAAAGGTGTGGAAATGGCAGTAACCTGGCGTGACCGAATCGGCGAATGGGGTTATTCCGTTAGTGCCAACCTTACTACCATCAAGAATGAGGTAAAGAGCCTCGTTCAGGACGGATATTCTATCATTGCCGGAGATAAGCAGCAGAGTTATACGATGGCAGGTTATCCTATCGGATACTTCTATGGATATAAGGTGGCAGGTGTTTATCAGTCACAGGCTGACATCAACTCTTCTCCCGAGAATACCCTCGCCACAGTTACCCCCGGTGACCTGAAATTCGCCGACGTAAATGGTGACGGAAAGATTACCCCGGAAGACCGTACAATGATAGGTAACCCGACGCCGAAGGTGACTTACGGTTTCTCTCTCGGAGTGGACTACAAGAACTGGTCGCTGGGCATTGACATGATGGGACAAGGCGGAAACAAAATTTATCGCACCTGGGATAATTACAACTTTGCCCAATTCAACTACCTGGCACAACGCATGGACCGTTGGCACGGAGAAGGTACTTCAAACAGCCAACCGTTGCTGAATACCAAACATTCCATCAATACAATGAACTCGGATTATTACATCGAGAACGGTAAATTCTTCCGTATCCGTAATGTACAACTAGCCTACTCTTTCGACAAGAGCTTACTCGCCAAAATACGCCTGCAAGCCCTGAAAGTTTATGTCAACATACAGAACCTGAAGACATGGAAGCATAACACCGGATATACACCGGAACTGGGTGGCACGGCTAC
Source organism: Bacteroides sp. GM023 (assembly GCF_014750685.1). Lineage (GTDB taxonomy): Bacteria > Bacteroidota > Bacteroidia > Bacteroidales > Bacteroidaceae > Bacteroides. The sequence goes on along the minus strand of NZ_JAAXGE010000007.1, from coordinate 156,411 downwards.
CGCATTCGGCGTAGATAACGGCAGTTATCCCGTACCGGCAGTCTACACCTTCGGAATCAACCTAACTTTCTAGTGGTGAGGCACCACACCCAAGTTTCCATGCGGGTGATGAGACACCACACCCAAGTTTCCATGCGGGTGATGAGACACCACTGCCAAGTTTCCATGCGGGTGGTGAGGCACCACTGCCAAGTTTCCATGCGGAATATAACTTCAATTTTTAAAACTAATAATTATATGAAACTAGATAAATATATATTTTCAGCCTTTATTGCTGCTACCGCATTGTTCCTGGGTAGCTGTAGTGACTTCCTGGACCGTAGTCCGCAAGGACAGTTCACCGAGGATGATAATCCGAACGCACTCGTCAACGGTAAGATTTATAATGTCTACACATTGATGCGTAACTACGACGTTACTGCCGGACCTCCTGCATTTGCTATCCACAGCCTTCGTTCCGAGGATGCGGAAAAAGGAAGTATATCCAGTGACGGTTCCGACGTAGCCGAAATGTATGACGACTTCGTTTATACACCGACCAACGGTTTGCTGGGTGCCTACTGGGGAAGGAATTATGCCATCATCTACCAATGTAATGACATACTTACCGCCATCGCCGAAAAAGAGACAGCAGGACAGACGGAAGCCGAAGATATTATCAATAAAGGAGAAGCATCTTTCTTCCGCGCTTACTGTTACTTCAACCTGGTAAGAGCTTTCGGAGAAGTACCTCTCGTAACTTATAAAATCAACGATGCATCGGAAGCCAATATTCCGAAAACGACCGTCGATAAAATCTACGAGCAGATAGACGCTGACCTGAAAACAGCGGAAGAGTCTCTGCCCGAAACATGGAATACCGAATACACCGGACGTCTGACCTGGGGAGCCGCACGTTCCCTGCACGCACGTACTTATATGATGCGTAACGACTGGAACAATATGTATACCGCCTCTACCGACGTCATTAAAAAAGGGCTTTATAACCTGAAAACCCCGTATAATGAAATATTCACGGATGAAGGTGAAAACAACGGTGGTTCTATCTTCGAATTACAATGTACCGCTACCGCCGCTCTTCCTCAAAGTGACGTTATCGGCAGCCAGTTCTGTGAAGTGCAAGGTGTACGTGGAGCAGGCCAGTGGGACTTAGGCTGGGGATGGAATATGGCAACAGAGTACATGGCACAAGCCTACGAACAAGGCGACCCACGTAAGAATGCCACTCTACTCTACTTCCGTAAATCGGATGATGAGCCTATCACCCCGGAAAACACCAACGAACCTTACGGAGAATCCCCGGTTTCTCCGGCAATAGGCGCTTACTTCAACAAAAAAGCTTATACCGACCCTGCCTTACGTAAAGAATATACGAACAAGGGATTTTGGGTGAATATCCGCCTAATCCGCTATGCAGACGTACTGCTGATGGGTGCCGAATCAGCCAATGAGAAGGGAATTCCCGGAGAAGCAGTAGATTATCTGGAACAAGTACGTGCACGTGCCAGAGGTACTAACACCAATATATTACCTAAAATCACAACGAACGACCAGGGCGAACTGCGCGAAGCTATCCGTCACGAACGTCGTGTGGAACTGGGCATGGAATTCGACCGTTTCTATGACCTGGTTCGCTGGGGCATCGCCAAAGAAGTATTGCACGCAGCCGGTAAAACAAATTATCAGGACAAAAACGCACTACTGCCTCTGCCCCAAACGGAGATTGACAAGTCAAAAGGAGTGCTGGTACAGAATCCCGATTACCAATAAGAAAGTTCCCCGGTGCCGAACGGTTGTTTCCTCGGTGCCGGAACTACTGTTCCTCGGTGCCGAACGATGCCTTCCTCGGTGCCGGACATTCAGCGTATAAGGAGGGCTTTATAGAAAGAATACTGAAATAGATATAATGATATGATATACAAGAAGTTAAGTTTATCCATCCTATTATTTTCCGCAGGTCTTCTGACCGCGTCGGCACAGAAGTCGCCACAGGACATGAATCGCTTCATCGATGTACTGATGAATAAGATGACATTGGAAGAAAAAATAGGACAGTTAAATCTCCCCGTCACCGGAGAAATCACCACCGGACAAGCCAAAAGCAGCGATATTGCCGCCAAAATCAAGCAAGGCGAAGTAGGAGGTTTATTCAACCTGAAAGGAGTGGAAAAGATACGTGAAGTACAAAAGCAGGCTGTGGAAGAATCCCGCTTGGGTATTCCATTGTTGTTTGGTATGGACGTTATCCACGGATACGAGACAATGTTCCCTATCCCACTCGGATTATCTTGTACCTGGGATATGGCAGCTATCGAAGAGTCTGCCCGTATCGCAGCCGTAGAAGCCAGTGCCGACGGTATCTCATGGACATTCAGTCCGATGGTGGACATTTCACGCGACCCTCGTTGGGGACGTGTATCCGAGGGAAGCGGTGAAGACCCGTTCCTCGGCGCCATGATTGCCGAAGCAATGGTACGCGGTTATCAGGGAAAGAATATGCTGCGCAACGATGAAATCATGGCTTGCGTGAAACACTTTGCCTTGTATGGCGCAGGCGAAGCAGGACGTGACTACAACACCGTAGACATGAGCCGCCAGCGGATGTTCAACGATTATATGCTGCCTTATGAAGCAGCAGTTGAAGCCGGTGTAGGCAGCGTGATGGCCTCGTTCAACGAAGTAGACGGTGTACCCGCCACTGCCAACAAATGGCTGATGACAGATATTCTGCGCGGACAATGGGGCTTTAATGGTTTCGTTGTAACCGACTATACAGGTATTTCTGAAATGATAGACCATGGTATCGGCGACCTGCAAACAGTATCCGCACGTGCCATCAATGCCGGAGTCGATATGGACATGGTAAGCGAAGGTTTTGTAGGAACAATGAAGAAATCCGTTCAGGAAGGCAAAGTTTCTATGGAAACATTGAACACGGCTTGCCGCCGCATCCTGGAAGCCAAATACAAACTCGGTTTGTTTGATAACCCTTATAAATATTGCGACCCGAAACGCCCGGCACGCGACATCTTTACGAAAGCGCACCGTGACGCAGCCCGCAGAATCGCAGCAGAAAGTTTCGTCCTCTTAAAGAACGACAACGTGACGCTGCATCCGGGTTCCCCTTCGGAACCTCTTCTTCCTTTCAATCCCAAAGGTAATATCGCTGTCATCGGCCCGTTAGCCAACAGCCGGAGCAATATGCCGGGTACATGGAGCGTAGCTGCCGTGCTCGACCGTTCTCCTTCATTGGTAGAAGGTCTGAAAGAAATGACTGCCGGAAAAGCGAATATCAGGTATGCCAAAGGAAGCAATCTGATTAGCGATGCCGCTTACGAAGAACGGGCAACAATGTTCGGCCGTTCACTGAATCGTGATAACCGCACCGACCAGCAGTTGCTGGACGAAGCTCTGAACGTAGCCCGCCAGTCGGATATTATCATCGCAGCTCTTGGAGAATCTTCGGAAATGAGTGGTGAGAGCAGCAGTCGTACAGAACTGAATATCCCTGATGTGCAGCAGAACTTGTTGAAAGAATTAGTAAAAACAGGGAAGCCGGTAGTGCTTGTACTGTTCACCGGTCGCCCGCTGACGCTGAACTGGGAGCAGGAACACGTGCCTGCCATTCTGAATGTATGGTTCGGAGGTAGTGAAGCGGCTTATGCCATCGGCGACGCTCTCTTCGGTTATGTCAATCCGGGTGGTAAGCTGACGATGACTTTCCCGAAGAATGTCGGCCAGATTCCTCTTTACTATGCACATAAAAATACGGGACGTCCATTGAAAGAAGGCAAATGGTTCGAGAAGTTCCGCAGCAACTATCTGGATGTGGATAATGAACCGCTCTATCCGTTCGGATACGGACTTTCTTATACTACCTTCTCTTACAGTGACATTGATTTGAGCAATTCTACCATGGATATGAACGGTTCGCTGACCGCAGCCGTGGAGGTTACCAATACCGGCACATGGCCCGGAACGGAAGTCGTACAACTCTATATCCGTGATATAGTCGGCAGCAGCACCCGTCCCGTAAAGGAACTGAAAGGTTTTGAAAAGATATTCCTGGAACCGGGAGAAATGAAGATTGTCCGTTTCAAGATTGCTCCTGAAATGTTGAGATACTATAACTATGACCTTCAACTGGTAGCCGAGCCGGGTGACTTTGAAGTGATGATAGGTACAAACAGCCGGGATGTGAAAACTGCGAAATTTACGTTGAACTAAACTTTCAGGCACGGATTACACGGATTTCACGGTTTTAGGAACTGTGGTTACATAAAACAACAGCGTAATCCGTGTAATCCGTGCCTAATCCAATAAATTATTACCTTGATTATGAACGATAAATATAAAAGAATCGCAGTGATGAGCGCACTTCCGCTCATGCTGCTTCTATCTGCCATCGCTCTGACTTTCCAGAGCTGTAAAGGGAAAAGCAAAAGTGACAACCTTTCTGCCGCTACCGACTCATTGACGGACGATGCATTAATGGATACGGTTCAGCGAAGGACTTTCCTCTACTTTTGGGAAGGTGCCGAACCAAATAGCGGTCTGGCTCCCGAACGTTATCATGTAGACGGAGAGTATCCGCAGAATGACGCCAACGTAGTCACTTCCGGCGGCAGCGGTTTCGGCATCATGGCTATCCTTGCGGGCATTGACCGTGGCTACGTCACCCGTGAAGAAGGATTGGCACGCATGGAGCGCATCGTCTCCTTCCTTGAGAAGGCCGATCGCTTTCACGGAGCTTATCCGCACTGGTGGTATGGCGACACCGGAAAGGTGAAACCTTTCGGACAGAAAGACAACGGAGGTGACCTCGTGGAAACCGCGTTCCTTATCCAGGGACTTCTTGCCGTGTACCAATATTATGTAAACGGAAACGAGAAAGAAAAGGCACTCGCCCAACGTATCGACCAGATATGGCGTGATGTAGACTGGAACTGGTACCGGAAAGGTGGACAGAACGTGCTTTACTGGCATTGGAGTCCTACGTATGGTTGGGAAATGGATTTCCCCGTTCATGGCTACAACGAATGCATGATTATGTATATTCTTGCTGCCGCTTCGCCGACGCACGGAGTACCTGCCGCCGTCTACCACGACGGATGGGCACAGAACGGCGCAATCGTCTCTCCACACAAAGTAGAAGGAATCGAACTGCATCTCCGCTATCAGGGAACGGAAGCCGGACCGCTTTTCTGGGCACAATATTCTTTCCTCGGACTTGACCCTGTGGGACTGAAAGATGAATATTGCCCCAGTTATTTCCACGAAATGCGTAACCTGACGTTAGTAAACCGTGCCTATTGCATCCGCAACCCCAAACATTACAAAGGTTTCGGACCCGATTGCTGGGGACTGACTGCCAGTTACTCCGTAGACGGATATGCCGCTCATTCACCCAATGAACAGGATGATAAGGGTGTCATCTCTCCTACCGCCGCACTTTCATCCATTGTCTACACGCCGGAGGAGTCCATGCAGGTAATGCGCCATCTGTACAACATGGGTGACAAAGTGTTCGGTCCTTTCGGATTCTACGATGCTTTCAGTGAAACAGACAACTGGTATCCTCAACGTTACCTTGCCATCGACCAGGGCCCTATTGCAGTCATGATCGAGAACTACCGTACCGGATTGTTATGGAAACTCTTCATGAGCCATCCCGACGTACAAGCCGGATTAACAAAACTTGGTTTTAATACCAACAAGCAAGATGTGAGACAGAAATAAATCATGAACGATTCAATATCCCAATCTTTTTCCTATATTTGCACAACAGATATGATGTGTTAATATGGAATTTAATAAAGAAGGATACCTGCCTGAAGGAATTCACACTCTCAGTTGGGATGAATTTGAAGATTTCTTCGGATTCAGTCCCAAACGCAAAGAACTGTTGGATGGATTGCTTCAGGTTATTCATATTCTTAAGAATTGTGGTTGCGAAGCTATCTATATAGACGGCAGCTTCGTAACCAACAAATTGGAGCCCGACGACTGGGATGCCTGTTTCAAAGGAAGTGCAGAGTCTCTTAAGATACTGAAAAAGCAAGAACCTTGCCTGCTCCTAACAGACGATCATAAACTGAGGGAAACGCAAAAACAAAAATTCAAAGGAGAATTATTTCTATATAGTCTTTATGCAGGGCTGAATATCTCCTATCTGGATTTCTTTCAAGGAATCAAAGGAGCAAAGAAGAAGAAAAAAGGAATAATAAAAATAAATCTGAACTGAGATATGATCAAGAACGAAAGCCAATTGACACGCGCCAAACAGGAAATGGAAGAATTACTGGAAGCCTTGTATCAAATAAAAGGGGAAGAGTTGACCGACCGTATGCAAAAGGCAGCATACTGTTGCCGGCTAAAAGACCTGAGTTCGGAAATCGAGGAATTTGAGAAGCTAAGAAACCAACAACACTTATCCTTCACAAATGAAAATCTTCCCAAATCTATCATAGCCTTACGTATTGCTTCCGGATACACCCAGAAAGAACTGGCAGACCAGATAGGAGTACCGGAACAACAAATTCAACGCTACGAACAACAAGAATACGGTAAAGTCAAATTCGAAAGAGTTATACAAATCATCCGGGTTCTCGCTAGAAAATGTGAATTGAATTTTCAGCTTGGTGAGCCTACCCAAGTTCCGGTTCCATTCAAGCAAACGGAAGAATCGGCCAGAGCTACCCGCATTGCCAAAGAAAGAGCTTCACTTATGCTAATCATATAAAGTTATGAAAACATTTACTTTTTATTCATACAAAGGAGGAGTCGGCCGTACATTAGCTTTGGTCAATGTAGCCAATCGCTTGGCTGAATTTGGGAAGAAAGTGTGCATTCTCGACTTTGACCTGGAAGCTCCGGGGCTGCAAAGCAAGTACGCCAAAGAACTTCAACAGCCTGTTCATAAAGGGCTGGTAGACTATATTTATTCGTACGCTGTAGAAAATGTACAACCCCGGCATATATCGGATTACATTGTTGACATTCAGTTAGCCAACGCACTAAGCACCATCCATCTATGTGCGGCAGGCGATGTTGACTCAAGCGATTACTGGAAAAAACTCGCACGCATCAATTGGTGGAACTTATTTTACGAGGAAAACAGTTACGGGATTGATTTCTTTCTGAATCTGAAAAAACAGATAGAAGAGGAACTGGCACCTGATTTCTTATTGATAGATTCCAGAACCGGGATTACAGAAATGTCCGCCATCACTATGTCTTTACTTGCCGACGATGTCGTCTTTCTGGCAGCCAACAATGAAGAAAACATCAAAGGCTGCTGCAAGGTTCTACACTCACTATCCGCACCGGGAAATAACCTGCTGGATATCAAGAGGACTTACCATTTTGTCCTGACCCGCATCCCTCTGCCGGATAGCCCCGATGAGAGAGTAAAGCATACTATCATCGTAGAGCAAAAGACGAATATCATCAGAGAATGCCTCGCCCAAAACGGTGCAACTCTCGAAAGCGCTAATGTGATTCATTCCGATCGTTGCCTGGAAGAGAATGAACTTTGCAATACATCTTATATATACGAAGTATCCAAAACATCTTCCGCCAAAGAATATATGGCACTGTATGATTCTTTGGTAAAGAATTATTTCTCAGAAAAAGACCGCGTAACTTTTGACAATTACAAGCAGTTTCAGTTAGAAGTAGATAAACTTTTACGTTACTATAGAGGAAATGACAGCCGCTTCATGGAACAAGCCGAATTGCTGGTCAAGGTATACCCCAAATTTTCGCATGGATATTCATTCCTGTGCAACTATTATTATGATCGCTTTGAGTTTGAAAAGGCGTTAGAGTATGCACAAAAGGCTACCGCCACCCTTGGACCTGACTTATTTCCGATACAACTCAAGGAGATTTATCTGAACTTCCTATTAGGAGACTATCAGAGAAGTGAAAAACTTTTGAGTAAAATTTATGATAAAGATAATGAGTTCACTGAATTTCTCAAGATACAGATAGACCACATGATGTTCCATAATGAAGAACTTGATATAAAAGCGATCACAAAGCTAATAAAAGCACATCCCGGCAATGTGACATATCGCAACGAAGAGGCGAAATTGTGGAATTTCTATAAAAAACATACCAGTGCGCTTGAAGCCATTTATGAAACTCTGGAAATGGACTCAGAATCGGGAATGTCTTATGCGACCCTTGCAGAAATCAAATATCGCATGAATGACAAACTTGACTTCTACAGAAATATAGAACTTGCCTTGAAATACAATTATGACCTGCGCTGGGTGAAGTATGGCGAAATGTTCTATATATACCAAGAATGTCTCGAAGATGAGAAATTCTTAGCCATACTGGATAAGTATGACGTAAGGCACATTATATCCTTCTGGCTAAGTTGAGTAGGGGTGGTCTGTTACTGACCACCTCCGCCACCCGCGTTTCCACCTCCGCCTTCGCCACCTTTCACATCATTGTTGTCGATGCTTCGTGCAGCTTTCTTCACACTGGCTTTCAACTCTCCAATGCGGTAACTGATACTAAATCCATAGTACCGGCTCGGATACTTGCCTGAACTCCTCGATATAAAATTAGACGATTCAGTATGACTGTTGTAAGTTCTGTATTTCTCAAAGACATTACTGCAAAAAACATTCAAGGACAGGCGTTCTTCTTTCATAAAAGAACGGCTTAACCCCAAACTATAGTAATTATAGCCGGAGCTTCTTCCCTGCAAACTGATACGCGGCGTACTTCCGCCACCATTCAGGCTCAAACGGATTTTCGCCGGTAAAGTTTGTTGAACTCCTCCATAAGCAGAAGCATTCCATCCATAATTATGTAATCCCTCCGCAGGACTCTTCAAATCCCTATAATTTCCTCGCCCGTTGATATAAATTCGCGTTTTAGGAGAAGCATTCCAGTTCAAATAAAAACTTAATCCTGTCTCCCGGCTCTTTCCGATGTTATCATACGTGCTGTACAAGGCATCCTTGGGAGCGTGATGGCCGCCCTCAAAGTCTTCCCCATTTTCAGCAGTTATCAGGCGGCTCACTCTTTCTATTCCATTGTTATTGAAAGAATGACGCAACGAAAGATTAATATTGAACTTGGCACTGAAACTGCTATAAGACAAATCAAATGAATGGCTCTTCTCACTTTTCAGATTCGGATTTCCCTGATTGATAAACATAGGACTCTGGTCATCGAAATAAGGATTCAAGTTCCAGATACCCGGACGCCAGATACGCATATTATATCCTCCACGGAGATTCTGCGTCTTGCCGAGCTTCATGCCCAATGAAACGGAAGGAACCAAATCACTAAAATTAGAGTTGAAATTCTCACCCGGGCCGACCAGGAACTTCACATCCTGTATAGTTTGCTCATAACGAAGCCCCGGCTTAAAAGTGAAATCCTTATATTTCAGCGTATATCCGGCATAAGCAGAAATAATATGATTCAAATGGCGGTATTCGCTACTGCGGTCTTTACTGTACACATAGTCTTCACTCCCGCTCGGAGCTTCATACATTTTATTATCACTAGAGTTGCGCCGGAAAATATATTTGGCACCGGTTTCAATCGTATGCAGTTTTCCAATCGGAGTGGTGTAGTCCACTTGAAAAGTCTGTTCCATTGTATTCGTCTTTCCGTCCGAATGGAAATTCTCCAATTTCAATCTGTCAAAAACCTCCTGCTTGTTTTCATCAAACTCAATGTCCTTATAAGTATTATATAAATCAGAGGTTTGAGGCTGGGAGTTTATTTTATAAGAGAAAGTAATCATTCGCTCTTTATTCTTTCGGGAAGTACGCTGATAGTCTATATTTCCGTTGATAGAATACCATGAGTCTTTTCCATGATTGTCCGTCCGATAACGATAGGCAAAATCCTGGAGGTCTGCTCCATGCAGAATCGTATTCCCATCACTATTGTTTTTTCCACTGTTACCATACATTCCAAAAGCCACAGTCAACAATCTCAAAGTGTCAATCTCATAGCTCGCTTCTAAATTACCATATTGGAAGTTCCCTTTCGACTTAGAACTATTTGCCGATTCCAGATACCTTTCATTTTCCGCACTGGTATAACTGTCCCTGTAACTGCTGGAATAGTTGCGCGGGCTATTATTATAATTATAGTTGTAGTTGGCGGAAACTGTCAGTTTACCCTGCTTCACCATTGCATAAGTGCCTGCGCCTACTCCGTTGTTGTTGGCATTCCCTCTGAAAGTAGCCGTATAGCCTTCGAACCCGCTACCCACAGTAACGATATTCAAAATACCGCCGATACCTTCCGCATCATACTTGGCTCCGGGCGAAGTAATCACCTCGATATACTTAATAGTATTTGCCGGCATACTTTTCAAGACTTCTTTCGGATTATTGCTCATCATGTTGTTGGGCTTTCCGTTCACATGTATCTTAAAGCTACTGCTTCCATTCACCTGCACATTATCTTCCCCGTCCACCGTAACCAGAGGAACTTTCCGAAGCATCTCCAATATGCTATTCGACTTTGAGTCCGGGTCATCTTCAATGTTATATTCAATCTTATCCACATCTACCTTCACCAAAGGCTTCTGGGCGACGACTTCCACTCCTTTCAGTTCATTATTGGCTTCCGAAGAGTACAGCGTACCCAAATCAACGACTTTTGCAGACGACTTCAGAGTAAAATCCTTCACAATCGGTGCTTTACCAATCGAAGAAATGCTAATCACATAATCCCCGGCAGGTATATTCAGTTTCTCCTGAAATTTACCACTCGCCCCGGTCACCGCCATTTTCACAGCTTTGTCGGGAGCATTTTTCTTTGTAATTCTGATAGTTGCATACGGTTCTCCCTCTTGGGTTAACGAATCCAAAAGCACGCCTTTGATTGTAAAAGAAGGGTCTACAGCTTTTTGCGCCCACCCCGTCGCAAATGTAGCAAACACGAATAGTAATAGTAGCAACAGTCTGTGTTTCATGACTAGAATGATTTAGTTTTTTATTTATTAGACGCAGCATATCCTCAAATGCTGCAAACGTGGGGATAAAAGTAGATGGTTTTCCGCCAGTTACGAAACATTCGGAGTTAAGAAAATAAAACAAACAGATAAAAAATCTTACTACATCTTTCTTATTGTCATTCTAAATCATCATTACTATCATTCCAAATCATCCCAATGCTTTGAAGACATCCTGTATGGCAGCAGCCGTTTCAAGCTCCTGCGTAGTCTTGCAGCCCAACTGTCGTGAAAAATTGCTTCATATTCTTCAAACACTTTTCTGCAATCCTGTATCCGATTATTCTGCATTTTCATTGCTGCCTGTATCTGTTCTATACTGGCTATCTTTTCTCTTAGCTGCAAGAGTTCCTTATCTTGAGCGCCAATAATTTCGGCATACATATCACAGACTCTCGTTTTCTGAATGTATAGTTCTTCCAATGTGTCGATATATTCGGATGTAATCCCTCGTTTCATCCGAGACAGAAATTCCTGAAAACTTTCTTCATCAACAGTCGGGGTAGGTTCTCCATATGACACAGGGAATCTTTTCATTTCCGCCCAAAGCAGGATAACTTCTTTGTTGAATCCATACTTGGCCGTCGCTTCTTCTACGCTAATCCATTTTGGCATAATACATTTGTTTTAGTGTGTTCCACAATAACTTAAAAAGTGAATATTGTTTTGTTTATGTGGGACAACGAGCAGTCACGCTTTCTGTATTTCGGTCGGGTGGGGATTGTTTAGGTTAGATTTTTCTGGGGTAATCATAACCGACCGGATACAAAAATGACGTGAATGCTGTTGTACCATTATCCAGAATCAAGGCTAGCGACACCCTCCCACAAGACAATGATGACAACAGACATCCACGCCAATTATTTATATATAACACATCCTCTACGGATATGTTGATATAAACCGTTCGCGTGGAATATCTGCCGCATCATCTCTCTGTGGTTTAAATCGCTAAATTTTGATTCAGAGAGACAATACTTTATATATTCCGTTATGAAATAAAAACGCTTTCCACCTATTTCATCACGCCGATGAGTGAAAAACGTATTGCAAAGATATACGTTTTTTTTGAAATGCTGTGGAAATATGGGAATAAATGCAGGAAGTTTCGTATATCCGGCTACTCTCTTCATATATAAAAAACAAGAATTCTCTTTCAACCTATCACCGTACTCCCGAAACGCCCTATTCATCGTACTTTCAAAGAGGTGATAGGTTGGTGGTAACCTATCACCGCATCTATCACCTATCACCGCCCGACATAGATAAAGCCTGCATACAAACAGAAGCCCACGTGTAAACAGAAGTTTCAACAGGGGGTAATTCCAGTTTCAAGGCGGGGAACTTTAGTTTCCCCCGCGGGAAACTTTAGTTCCAAAGGCTTGAAACAAAGTGTTCCAAGGCTTGAAACAAAGTGTTCCATTACTTGAAACAAAGTGTTCCAAGGCGTGGAACAAAGTGTTTCGCTACTTGAAACAAACAGACACATATAATGAAACCAACAGATTCTCACCGTATGCCAACAAAACAAGCAATAATAAAGACAAAAGAGCTTGGCAAAACGGATAATAAAGCCTACCTTTATCGGCCTTTAATAAAAAGACAAAACAATAAATACATTCAACATGAAACTTACTTTGATGCGGGACAACGGCGGGACATTAACCATGCGGACGCTAGATATAAACCTACAAATAGAAGCGATGAAGCATGAAACGAAAGCTCGCCCGATAAGCAACCTACGGACAAACATACGTTACGCATCACCGGATACCAAACTGGAAGAAGCTCAAAAACTGTCCAAAGTCATCCCGGCAGCCAACTTCCGCAAAACAGCCAATGGCGCACAAATGACCGACTACAACGGTATTGTGCAAATAGAAGTCAACCATCTGGCCAACCGGACGGAAGTAAACCTAGTGAAACAGGAAGCAGCAGAACTTACGCAAACTTTTGCCGCCTTCATGGGTTCCGGCGGACATTCCGTAAAAATATGGCTACGCTTCACGCGCCCGGACAATTCACTACCCAAGACCCAAGAAGAAGCAGAAATATTCCAAGCCCACGCTTACAGAAAAGCAGTCAGCCTATACCAACCGGCACTCTCCTACCCCATCGAACTTAAAAACCCGACATTGGAGCAATTCTGCCGCCAAACCTACGACCCGGAACTTTATTACAACCCCGACTCTACCGTCATTTACATGCGTCAACCATTAGAAATGCCGTCGGACACCACTTACAAAGAGTCCGTACAAGCGGAAACATCCCCATTCAAGCGGCTGATTCCGGGTTATGATAGTTTCGACACCTTGTCCGCCCTCTTCGAAGCCGCCTTGAACAAGGCTTATCATTCATTAAGTGAATCTCAACCCAACATACATCTCCATTCGGATGAAGACCTCAAGCCACTGCTAGTCCGCCTTGCGGAAAATTGTTTCCAGGCAGGCATACCGGAAGAAGAAACCGCCCGTTGGGCTATCGCCCATTTCTACGTCAAGAAGAAAGAGTTCCTTATCCGCCAAACCGTACAAAACATATACACAATCGCCAAAGGTTTCGGGCAGAAATCCCCCTTGTCAACAGAACAAGAACTGGAACTTCGCACGGAAGAATTTATGCAACGCCGATACGAGTTTCGCTACAACACAATGACCACCGTAACGGAATATCGCGAACGGAACACTTTTTGTTTCTGTTTCCGCCCCATCACCAACCGGGTACAAAACAGTATCGCCATGAACGCCCGCCTGGAAGGGCTCAGCCTTTGGGACAGGGACGTCGCCCGCTACTTGAACTCCGACCGCATCCCGGTATTCAACCCTATCGAGGATTTTCTCTTCGGCGTAGATATCCGTTGGGACGGTCGCGACCGGATTCGTGAACTGGCTACCCGCGTTCCTTGCAACAATGCCCATTGGCCCAACCTGTTTTATCGTTGGTTTCTAAACATGGTAGCCCACTGGCGTCACACAGACCGCAAGTATTCAAACTGCACGGTTCCGTTACTTGTCGGCCCACAAGCCTACCGAAAATCCACTTTTTGCCGGAATCTGTTGCCGACCGAATTGCAGCCCTACTACACCGACCACATTGATTTCAGCAATAAAAGAGACGCCGAACTGTCCCTGAACCGTTTTGCGCTTATCAACATGGACGAGTTCGACCAAAATAGAGTGAACCAACAGGCTTTCCTGAAACACATTCTTCAAAAACCGATAGTCAACGTCCGTCGTCCCCACGGTACGGCCACACAAGAGATGCGCCGCTACGCTTCATTTATCGGCACAAGCAATCACAAGGATTTACTGACGGACACTTCCGGTAGCCGACGCTACATCGTCATCAACGTTACCGCTCCAATAGACTGTTCTCCAATCGACTACGAACAGCTTTATGCACAAGCAATGCACGACATCTACAGAGGAGAACGCTACTGGTTTGACACTGAAGATGAAAAACTTATGAACGAAGGTAATCAGGAATTTCAAGTTATCCCCATTGCGGAGCAGTTATTTCACCAATATTTCCGGGCTGCCAAAGAGGATGAGGAAGAATACGAGCAACTTCTCGCCATCGAGATACTGGAACAGGTACAACATGACAGCAGGATTCATGTGTCCAACTGCAATATTATTCAGTTCGGAAGAATATTGCAAAGAAACCAAGTGCCTTCTATACATGCCAAACGCGGAAATGTTTATAAAGTGGTTCGAATAAAGCCGAAAAGAGAATAAATATACAGCTATTAGAGTGGTGATAGGTGAATGATGAAGTGATAGGTTGTGAATAACCTATCACCGCTCTGTAAGCACGATGAATAAGTAGTTTCAGCGAGGTGGTGATAGGTTGAAAGAGGAATTGATGAAATCAATAGAGAGTGATATTAGAATATAGATATACTTTCACACTATATATTATAATCCTTCAGTAATTAAGCCCCAATAATCAAGTCCCCATAATTGGAGCTAAAAATCTGGTTAATTCTTCTCGTACTTCTTCATTAGGGCAAGCAAGAGTGTAAAGTTGAAACTCTGAATCATATTCATTAATGGTAAAATAACCATTTTGATAAAGTACTGGTAAAATGTCTGCTATCGGGGCAATTGGTGCATCAAGCTGTCCGGAAGTAACCGTAGTACCCTCTAATTTAGAGATGTCCACTTTATGCTGTTGTAACATATCAACTAGAAAAGCAGGCGCTCTGTTCATGAAGTTTCCATAATTCTTTTGGTCAAACGCGCAGAATAAACTAAATGGGTTATAAATATCCTCACTATGTTCACTAAAACGATATCCACCATATTGTTGTTTCAGATGGATACAAGCCTCATCATACGTTTCATTATTAACTTGGGCCATTAATATAATATCTGTTTTCAATTGGCTACGTAATTCTTTTTCCGTAATACCACAAATAGTACTATACCCATCTTGCATACTAAGATTCTGCAAACTATTCAGGCCACCAAAAATACTGTTCATTTGATTAAACGGGCTGATACCTGTCAGAAAAAGAAAACGAAGATATTCTCCTTGCGCTTTCAAGGGACTGAAGAATTTCCGCATTTCTTCACGAAGTTCATTTTGCAGTTCCGGCAAATGATTGCTATCTAATAAAGGAGCATCGTATTCGTCAATAAGCACTACTACCGGTTTGCCCGTCTGTTCATAAGCACGACGAATCACTCCCCGGAAACGTTCTGCCGGCGTACCTTCCACTTCTTCCTTCCCATAGAGTTTTTCCCAATCGTATAAGTTCAGATTCAACTGTCCCAAAAGGTCAGAAAGTGCCGTGTACTTTGTCATACTGAAATCAAGGTGCAACACCGGATAGACATTCCACTCTTTCTCCAAACGTTCCATCGCCAATCCTTGAAACAAATCCTTCTTCCCCCGAAAATAAGCATCAAGAGTAGACACAAGCAGACTTTTTCCAAAACGACGTGGACGGCTCAGGAAATAAACCGAATTGGTATTAGCCAAACGATAAATCAACTCCGTCTTATCTACATAGACGTTGTTACTATTACGTAAGTCTTCAAAGTTATGTATCCCTATCGGGTATATTCTGAAAGTATTATCCATAATGCCTATTCTTATCAAATTGAAATGTAAATAAATATAAGGCTTAAATAGTAGGCTTCAAATAGTATTCCACAAAATATGTCTGACCGACAAAGCACGTTTACATAAGAACCGAGTCCAAATAACTTTCAACCATTTAAACTTTAAGCACAAATCTGAAAACAAAGCCTATTCCAATCCAGGCCAAGCTTTAGTTGAGTAAGTGGCTTCAAGTGCATTCTCTAAGTTATCATTAAGACTGGGAAAAAAATTAATTCCTGTTTTTTCTTCCAACTCATCTATTGATAATACATAGTCGGCTAGTTTTATTGTTTTTGACGGTTTACTATCTGTATGTTCCATCCAGAAGGCAATTGCCTTGAAGGAATCTCCCTTTTTAAACAGCAAAGCCATATAATAATATTTAGGAACAGGCTTACTATGGTCGCCGCCGATATATTCTTTTATCTGATCTTCCTTGTCAATTGTTCCACCTTTTACTACATACAAGGTATCTGCAGCTGTACAACTACGTCCCCATGACTGTACCTGTCCTTCCAATGCCAACCAAACTCCCGTATTGAATGCATTCCGTTGCGGACTCATGTTAGTATAATAGAATGTCTGTTCGTTTACTTCACGCGAATAAAGCCGGTCGGCAGAAGCACAGAGATGTCCGCGGTCATAGCCTTTTCTTCCGAAATCTGCTTGCACACGTTGATACTCTGAACCTACAGAAGGGTCTGCGTCAAACGGTTCATCACTACGAGATACATTCTGTTGTTTTGTCTGATTGTCAAACCGAAAGGCAATCCAACGGGAGTGTTTCTTACTCTTATCATACTCCATGCTGAAAGAGTTTACTTTCTGCCCGTTAAAAGTAGTAGAATGAGTTATAAACACATCGTTTGCGCCATTACGAAGAGTAGGGAGTTCTACAATGCCGGTGGCGAAATTATCGCTATTATTTTTTTCATCATCACTACATGAAAAAAAGAAAACACATAAAAAAAGGAAAACACTATAAATAGATAGACTTTTCATGTTATCGCCAATATTAAAAAAGGATTATATAATATACAAATAGAAAAAGCTGCTCTTTACAGGGCAACTTTTTCTATTTGTATATATCTAAAATTTATTCCACTGTATGAGAACCTAGTCCAGATATACCAACACTCGCATCATCATCTGCTGATGTTAGTTTTATTTCGCTCCATTCAGCCAAAGCATAAGTAGTATTAGGATTGGTCACTGTAGCTACTCTTCGCAATACAACATTCTCTCCAAATTTTTCTTGTACCCCTGGAGTTCCCATCAAGTCAATCAAAGTTTCTCCTTTAAATAAACCAATAGCATCATCACCATTAAAAGTCATAGCAGAACATTTTACAGCTTCTCCTGTGTAATTTACGGCTTGATTATTAGCAAATACGACAACATGTCCCGGTTCAATAGTTCCAGTAAAAGCTTTATTATGAATAGATGTCCATACTATTTCTTCACCTTCTTTTTTACCATTTGTATTCATTTTCAACGAATAGCCAGACAAATCAACAGATTCGCTTGTAGGATTATATATTTCTACATATTTATTATTTCCTTTAAATGACTCTACATATTCAGAGATGAATAATTCACTACCAACTGGCTCCGGATCAGTTCCACCCCCCTCACTAATAGCATATAATCTAATATTAGCAAGGCGCAATCCTAAAGTATTCTCAGTCTCCAAAGCAGAGAACTCCAATGTAGAATTTGCAGTACCAGCTATATTTAGTTCCACTTGCATCTCATAGAATATATTGGCATCATCTTTTTCGACTTGTGCAGTTACAACTTTACTACCAGCTATTACTTCCGTACCATTGAATTTTATTTTCAGCACATTCAAATCAATTGAACTTCCAGCATTATACGTATTTGCAGCTTCCTCATAATACAAAACAAACTTATTATAACCTTCCGCATTTATTTTAGAAATTGTAAATGTGTTATCCCCCGCGCTCGGAAACCAAATATGACTTATTTTTACTGTAGATTCCGTCTTATTCGCTTCTGTTTTATGAAGAGAAGTGCGAAGATTTACTTTTGGATTATTTACGCTAAAAGTTAAATTCGAATTATCCCAACCTTGATAACCTTCAACATTCGTATTAGCAGTAACCGTTCCAAACGTTTCAACAAAGATCTTAGTACCTTCAACTGGAGGAGTTGGTTCTCCACCACCTTCACCTTCGCCGGTAACTTTCACGTTTCTCACTTCCCATGTGCCGACATCAGAAGTAGTACTCATATATTTGAAAGCAAATTGCATATTTTTACCTACATAACTAGAAAGACTAATACTACCAGAGGAAACAAATTTCCAATCGGAATTAGTTGCGTATGTCGGAATAGTAACTTGAATCCAGTCAGAAGCTGTACTCTCCTTCGCCCATACAGTTAATTCTTTAGAAGGATCTCCACAGAATTTATGAGCATGTTCAAATGTTAATGAAGCACTTGTCGCTTTTGTCAAATCCACGGCAGGAGATATCAACCAACTTTCCGATGCTTCTTTTTCTGTTGCAGAAATAAAAGCACTAGCTTTCATATATGTACTAGCAGTACCACCCGTTTCCGGTGTATAAGATTCCCATTTCCAGATCTCATCAACTTTAGTCGGACGTGTCTTATCTTCGATAGTAAAAGAGCCTTTATTAGAAGCAAACGCCTCTTCAAAGAATGTAACATTACCAACCGGCGGTTCTGGGTCTTCTCCCCCTTGTTCTTCACCAATCTCCTTATTATTAAACACTGCTGCTGTTGTATTAATCAATGCAGCCTTTCCGAAGCCAGCGCTCAACTCACCTTGAATCAACAAAACCCCTCCTTTATTCTCCGGGTGGTCTTTCAAATTCAAAGCTGTTGACAAATCGCTACCATTTTTTACTTTAACCGGTAAACATTTGCTTTCATTTGTTTCATCCGGGCTCTCAGCAATCAAGATATTAGAAGTTATAGTAAAAGGAGCCGTAAAGCTTGCTTTATTACCAGCAAATTCGCCTTTATCATCATATACATTCTCTATAGCACCTACAATATATCCTTGCACCCAAGCTACAGAACCATCTTGTTTCTGTTGTGCAGCTTCTATATTATATGGATTCTCTTTAGTACCATCTCCTGTTAATCCCGGCACATCACCTTCTCCTAATATATCGTAAGGGGCCGGTACATCACTACACGAACTAAATGTGAACACTGTAAGCAGCGTCAAGAATAAAGCATTTAGAATCTTTTTCATAATTGTATATGTTAATTGAATTAATTATTTCGTTTAATATCATCTAAAGTACGAACAATAACTTCCCACTGATTATTGTAACGCAGCAGAATTCCTGTTATGTTAACACTACCCTGCGGCATTATTTCTGTTGAAAAGTTTGCATAAGCACTTGTATAAAGGAATAGATTATTTCCACTTTCCGTACCGTCAGCATAAGTAAAATAACGTTTTACAGAGCCTTCATCACCCGGCGCATAAGTAGCTGTTCCGTCTGCCTCGGATAGTTTTACATTTTTAAAAGTCACCAATACCGGAGCTTCTTTCAGATCTATAGCAGCAAGTTCGGCAGGAGTAGTAACTTCAATAGGTTTCAATTCCTCATAATACATTTTCGGTTCATTGATCAGACGGACATGCTGTTTCCATACATATTCAGGCATACGTCCTACTGAATTATTATAAACAGTACCAATTTGCGCTTGTTTACGATAACTGCCAATCTGCAAATCCTTACAGTCGATTACCACTCTCTGACCTACCGGACAAAATGCATACAAGCCAGTGGCATTAACACCAATAACGATAGCGCCCGTTTCATCAGCTACCACCAACTTTTTGTATAGATTACCACTCTCATCATCGCAGGTTATCACACCCTCAATGCGAGTCTCACCTTCAATAGTCGTATAAGTATCTTTACTTGTGTCAATAAAGTCATTATATTTCTCTTTCAACGCAGCTATTGAAATGGTACGCCCTTCCGGAATAGAATTATTGCCATAAGCATTTCCTGTTACCGGATCATCATACTTCTCACAAGAAGTAAGAACTGCACCACACAACAGCAACCCGGTACATAATATAGATAGTAATTTCTTCATAATCGTTTCTTCCTTTCTTTTTGTTTTGGATTGATAACTACACATTCTTAAAATCTATAACCAATGTTCAAGAAAGCGTTGAACGGAAATGCGTAGAAATACTTAGAATTCTTAGAGAACTTGTAAGTACGTGCGTCACCGTCTTTGTAATTATCACCACGGTTTTGTTCAAAGCCACCTGTACGCAAGTCTGTATTGTTCAGGATATTAGTCAAGCTCAGGTTAAGGCTAAGACTCTTTCCATTGCGCAAACGAATAAACTTTCCGATAGAAGCATCAAGCATAAATCCACCGTCCAGTTTCTCCTGCCCCGGCACATTAAGAACCGGATTTCCATTAGCGTCTACACCAGCACCATTTTTATCCAATACACTTCCAAGACGACGATAGCTTGAGAAATCAATATACACACGGTCATAATAGTTTCCCGTCAGGTTGAAGAACCAACCATTTATGTTATAATCCAGTGCAAGGCTATAAGCAGACAACGGAGTGCCATTGGCATGCATACCGTCAGCATATACACGATCAAGTTTTGATTCATTCTCACTTTCGTATGTCAACACGGCATTAGGATTGTTTGTATATTTAGCATCACTCCAAGTTCCAATAGCTGTCAATGAAAGTTCGCTTGTCAGTTTAAAGGTAGCTGCTGCTTCTACACCCCAATGTTCTTTTTCAATGCCGTTCATAGAAAGATATGTGAAGCGTGCCTCACTGTCATTATAGAAAGCATCCATTTCCACTTGATTCTGAAAGCGTGTGTAGTAACCTGTCAAACGTCCCATTACCCACGGAGTATTGAAATTGTAAGTTAAATCACCACCAATAATACGCTCTGTTTTCAAATCTCTCACAAAATCATTTTTAATACGCGGAGCGATGAAAGAGTTATAAGCAAGTGGTGCACGTTCTTCATAACCCGCATTCAGAGTAAATGAATGATTACCATTGACAGCCCAGTTGAATCCGGCCTTCACACCTCCCTCAAGGAATTTAGCCGTACCGCTGCTACCTAATGATTTCAACGGAGCACGACCGTTTCTCATTTGTCCGTCACGGAACATCTGTGTAGACCCTATCTTACCGGAAACAAAATAGTTGAGTGACCCTGCATTATTACCTTGATAGCGTATCCAGGCACTCTGCTTGTTTACATAAATATTGTAATCATAGCCGAACTTATCACCTTCTCCGATACGACGGTTCGGGTTATCAAGGTCATTCTGAACCATAGAAGAGCTTGAACCATGATCGCGCACGGCAAACTTATCAACATCAGTATAAAGTTGGGCTCCCAGCAAATCTTTCATCTTTTTATAGTGCATACCTTTTGTTGTATTCACCGCGATTCCTGCAACATAACTATTACGTTCATTCCATTGATGATTGAATACAGAGCTAAGGTTGAATGCCAACTGGTCGTCATGACGTTCTTCCACATAATAGAGAGCTTCTTTACCCAATGAATTAGCTTGCTTATTAGCAAAATAAAGAGCATCCCAATCCAACTGACGATAGGCTTTATTATTCTTCCAGTTATCAGTTACTTCATTAAACTGTTGCAACTCATCAGGAGTAGGAACAGATTCCCATACATCAAAGATAGAACTAGGTAGTTTCTTATAATAGTCCGGGCGTGGATCTGCCGCATTACCATTCCATCCCAATGCACTCTTACCATAATTTGAATACTTGAATCCCGCACTTGTCACCAATTTCTTATTATCGTCAATATTGAAATTCCATGAAGCAATAGCCGATGGTTCAAACTGACGTACAATGCGTGCATTTCGTTTTTCACCATTTTGATATCCCCAGTTTGGATTATAGTAGTGGCTATTGGCCAAATAATAAGCCTCTTCAGTCGCCGCCATTTGTTGGCCTCTCTCCGTTGGTGTTCCCCATGTAGCCAAAGAAAGACTGTGGCGTTCATTAAATACCTTCTCTGCACCAAGGAAATAGGAGAAAGAATTATACTTAATACCTTCAATATTACCTTCATTACCCCAGCGATATCCCAATGACCCGGTAAATGCCCAGCCATTATTCATCAGTCCGGTAGAATAAGTGTACATTCCACGCAGAATATAGTTACGGTTACTACCTGACACTGTGAGTTTTGAACCAGCAGCATATTGACTGGCACGTAAATTAATATTAGTGGCACCTCCTATCGCACCAAAAGTAAAGTTATTGACTTCAAAAGGACCGATACCTTCTTTATTACGAGTCGCGTCATTCAATCCTCCGATTAGTCCATAGCTGAAACGCCCCGTTTCTACATCATTAAATTGAACCCCATTGATGTACATATCGCTATACTGAGAATCATATCCTCTTACGCGAAATCTCATCGGGCTAAACAGATAACCTACATTTGACAGATAAACATCATTGTTGGAAGTGATCAATGCAGATGTACTCTGAGCCGCATCATCATCTTCGTTCAATTGTGATTCTGTAAACATGAAAGAAGCATTGTCTTCACGGGCATTTTGCTTCGCCTTTTGCTGAGCAAAAAGTGCTGGTGTTAAGCAAAATAGCACGATCGCTAACCCTAGTCTTTGTTTCATAATTTAATTTATATTAATGTTAATTGGTCTTTCATTTTGCAACACAAACGAAATAAGCTGTTACGCAAAATAACAAAGAATTTTATAAATAACAATGTTTTTTTCAAAAAAAGTCACGGTTATAGGTGGTTTTTCCGTTTTCTTTTTAGATATTTGTCATACGAATGTCAAATTACCCACTTTTAAAATCAATTTTAAAGATGAAAAAAAACTTAATTACTCTTGGCATGCTTGCTTTCTTTGTCCTGATAGCTTACGGACAGGAAAAGAAATATGCTCTCTACAGTGTAGCCTTCTACAACATGGAGAATTTGTTTGATACAATCCATGATGAAGGTAAGAACGACTACGAGTATTTGCCTAATGGAACGAATCAATGGAATTCGATGAAATATAAGGCAAAACTAAAAAACATGTCGGAAATCTTAAGTAAACTTTCAATTGACAAGTTGCCAATGGGACCTGCTATTATTGGTGTATCTGAAATCGAAAACTACAGAGTTTTGGAAGACATTTTAAAACAACCTGCTTTAGCTGACAGAGATTATAAGTACATCCATTATGAAGGAGAAGACAGACGTGGTGTGGACTGTGCATTCTTTTACAATCCGAAATTATTTGAGCTCACAACCAGTAAGCTCGTACCATATGTATACATAAATGACACAATACATAAAACCCGTGGTTTTCTCATTGCCAGTGGACATATTGCTGGAGAAAAGATGCATTTTATTGTCAATCATTGGCCTTCACGTGCTGCCGCTTCTGCGACTCGCGAACGTGCCGGAGAACAAGTTAGAGCTATCAAAGACTCTTTATTGAGGGAAGATTCAACTGCTAAAGTCGTCATTATGGGAGACATGAATGACGACCCAATGGACAAGAGTATGGCTGTAGCCCTTGGAGCAAAGAGAAAACCGTCGGATGTGGGTTTGACTGATTTGTACAATCCATGGTGGGACACTCTAAAAAAAGGATATGGTACTTTAATGTACAAAGGAAAATGGAATTTATTTGACCAAATTGTATTTACAGGGAATTTACTTGGCAACGACCGTAGTACATTGAAATACTATAAACATGAGATTTTCCGTAGAGATTTCATGTTCCAGAAAGAAGGGAAATATAAGGGATATCCAAAACGAACGCAAGCAGGTGGTGTATGGCTGAACGGATATAGCGATCACTTACCTACCATTATTTATCTAATTAAAGAAGTAAAATGACAAAGGGATTATTTAAACTATTCATTCTGTTCATAACCTGCAGTACGGTTATATCGTGCAGCGAACAGAATATTCCAGACCTACCTAACAATCCAGGTAATACCAACCAAGGTATTGCTTCCATTGATCAGACACAAATTAATGCAGACGGTGGTGGGTTTATCATTCGGGTAAAAGCAAGCGGAGTGTGGGAAGCAACAAGCAATCAAACATGGTGTACATTAAGCAGGACATCCGGTAGCGGAAATGGTTCTATAAGCGGTTACATGAAAGCAAATACCGGTGCAGAACGTGATGCAATCATTACAATATCATCAGGTAAAGAGGAAGCGACATTCACTGTTAGGCAATTGGCGAGCAATGGTTCAAATCCGGATCCGGATCCAGACCCTGATCCTGACCCAAATCCATCTGGATATGCAGGAAGAATTGAGATTCCTGTATTAAAAGGAGGAAGTCTGAATATATTCCATACCTGGACTACTAAAGTCAATGGTAAAGAAACTGTCACATACAGTTATGAGTATGATTGCACAAAAAAACATGTAAGATGGGTAGCATTCACTTTTGACAATGTGACTTCTCAAAAGAATGTTGACCGCAAAGATAATTATCAACCAGATACTAATATTCCGGCACAATATAGAACAGATAGAAGTGATTATTATGAACCATATAACAGAGGACATATGGTTGCTTCAAGCGACAGGTTATATAGTCGTGATGCAAATAGCCAGACGTTTTATTATTCTAATATCAGTCCACAATTAATAAGCGGATTCAACCAAGGCGGCAGTACTTGGGATGCTATAGAAAACAAAGTACAGGAGTGGGGAAAAGTCTCAAATCCGCAAGATACAACTTATATCGTAAAAGGAACTTCTATAGATTATGCCATCCTTGAAACAGGTAAGAATGGCGTGCAAATACCCAAATATTACTTCTCTACAATCTTGTCATACAAAAATGGACAATATAAGGCAATAGGGTTCTATATAGAGCACACATATGACAAATCAAAAAATATCAAACAATGTGCTAAATCCATTGATGAATTAGAAAGTATAACTGGCATTGATTTCTATCATAATCTACCTAACAACATCGAATCAGAAGTAGAAGCTAGCTACAAAGAGAGCGATTGGTCTTGGTAGAATTTCGTATTACCTATGATACCTTTTAAAAGAATATCCCTATCTGTTTTATTTGTATAAACAGATAGGGATTTTTTCACTAATAAAAATGGGAATAAAGACCTCTAGTATTTTAGAACCGATAAGAAGTCCCCACCGAAAGTGCTGCATGTACAGGAGACGAATCTTGCCCTGCCAAAATATCTTTAGTAAACAATCGCAAGCGAGGTTCTGCAAAAACTCCAAATCCTTTGACCAGTTTATAATAAAGATGCAAACCACCTTCTACACCAAAAGCTGTTTTATTAGGTTCCGAACCAAATGACAGGACAGGACCTGCTAAAATCTCTACACCAAAATTACGTTCAGGATTGTAACCTCCCATGAAGTGGGTTATATCAAAAAGGTAATCAGCCGATACACTAATCAGTTTACGTGCGTCTGTACCATTCCTACCCGGCAAGGCACTATAATCCAAGCCTACACGTGCACCGGAACAAGGAAAAAACTGCCGTCCTCCCGACAATCCGATCAGCACTCCAAGCCCCGAACCGGAATCGTATTTCACACGGTGAACAGGCATATTGGCTCCTACGTTCCATGAAGCAAAATAGTAAGGCTCAAATTCTCTTCTAAGAGCTGCCAATTCCTTCAAATCCTTACCTCCCGCCCGACGGAATTCCAATCCTATCTGGAAACTCATTACATTATCTACTGCCGTTGTACGCGGTCCGACATAATTATCCTCTTCATTTACATCTCTATAAGAATAAGGAATACGGGAGAAACGAGGTTCTACAAACAATGCCACATGGTCAGAGAAGTAGTACTTACACTGCAATCCGGCTGTCAGACCGGCATATGCTGCACCTGCTGCGCTAACTTTAGCCTTTTCGCTCTGTCGCCGAACTTTTCCCAACTCTAAACCAAGCATCGGGATAACTCCCCAACGCCTATCTTTGTCATATTGCCAGAAAGAAAGGATATCGAACATACTTTCCACTCGTATTCCTCCCTGCATAGTTCGTTTATCAGTGAGAGTTCCATACTCACTTAAAACCTTTTCCCGGCTACTTATTCCCGCAAAACCGGAGAAACGTAATCCCCAGTAAGGCAATAACCACTTACCTACAGAAATATTCATTGTAGGACCTGCCGAAGCCAAAGCATCCATAGTACGACTCGAACCACCCAAAAGTTGGAAGCCAAGCCCACTGCTGATAAAGGTATTCCCCCATAAAGTTCCATCACCAAAGCCACTTTCCACTAAATTCTTACGATAAGAAGGATTGAAGCGGTATGAAGTTCCCAAAGCAAAAGATAGCTGCAAAGGTGTTCCCTTTCCACCATGTGAATCCATGTAACGTTGTGTATAAAGCCGCAATTTGGATTCTGCAAACACATCAAATTGCTCCCCTAATCTCCAATACGGACGTACACCGCCTTCACCACCTAAATAAGTCTTTCCGGGTTCAAAACGATGAGTAATGACAGGACCGGCAAATACTTCCGTACCAAACTTACGTTCCGGATCATAGCCAATCGCCCAATTGGATATATCAAACAAGTAATCCAAAGAAAGAGATGTGAAGGTATAACGGTCTGTCTTTTCATCTGCCAAACGAGTAGCCGCATTATTAAAGTCAAGCCCTAAGCGTACTCCGGAAAGAGGACTCATCTGGCGACCAACCGCAGTTCCAATAATGAACCCCGGTCGACGCGAAGTTGGTCTGTTCAGTTGTTGCGGCATCGTCATACCGACAGCATAAGAAGTATAATAGTAAGGTTTAAAATCTCCTCTAAGTTTTGCAAGCTGTTGCCATTGGGGACGAGTAGGACGGCGTAATTCAACTCCCACACTGACATTCATCAGTTTATCCATGAAAGAATATTCATTCACTTTTCCGGAAACTGTCTTTTCGGTGAATGTATAAGGAACGAATGACATGCGTGGCTCTACAAAAAAGGCAAGGTTATCTGTCGGATAATATTTGAATTGGAGTCCGCCTGTCCATCCTGTATACGATTTAGAAACCACATCCTGTTCATCCTGTTTCTTCATCATTCCCAGCTCAACACCAAACATCGGAACAATCCCCCATCGCATAGAGCGTGCATCTTTCTTAAACAGCGCAAAAGGATTCACCATCAATTCAGCCCGTCCGCCTGCGTACAAGGTCATTTTATCCATTCCCGTTTTTTGATTTGCTTTCCAAACGTCATATGAGCCAAATGCAGATAGACGAAACCCAAATAAATCCAGGAACCATTTACCTGCTGCTACACTGAATATGGGACCGGTAGATCCTAACAGCCCTTGTTCTCTAGCCAAAGAAGAATTCTGTGCTTGAAGCCCCATACCAGCACTGATAAAGGTATTATCCAAAAAGTTTTCTTCTCCTGTCTCCATGCTTCCACGTTGGGCAAAGGTTCCCAAACGATAATTCATACCAATACGGGCATTGAATCCAATATCATATCCATGCCAATTGTTAATGCCGGAAATATCAATATCATCCGTATAAAAAGAGATTCCCGGTTCTAAGAATACATCAAGGCGTGTCCCGGTAGCCAGTTTCATGTGTAGTCCCAGATGAAAGTCACCCGCAGTTTTCTTTTCTCCTGCCAAAGAAGCAAGGTGGAATCCGAAGCCTTCGACAGTAGAGATCTCAAACATACGATAAGGATTATATCCGGCAAATGCAGCACTAAGATTAAACATATGGTCTACCCCAAATGAATAGGCATTCCATTTCTCATTATCGCTTTGCCGATTGGCACTTTGCCACGTTCCATATAGACGTACTCCGTTTTTGGGAGAAAAGAATTTTGATGCTGACAGTCCGATTTCCGGTCCTCCGGAAAGATTCATTCCTCCCTGAGGTATGATACGGTTGTAACCGCCCCAGAAACTAAAGAAGAAGTTATCAAGAAACTTTTTCTTATAAAACTCTTTATTCAGAGGTTGATAACGTCTCTGCATCGAATACTTCATTGCATTGAACTTCACTCGATACGCCGTATCAGCTGCTATTCTTTTCCTAATAGCAGAATCAGACTCCTTCGCTTGTTCTAACGCTTTCGCTATAGAGTCCCGTGGTACTACGACAGAATCTTGTTGTTGAGCTACCACACTGGATAATAGGATACAACCGAGTATTGTTAGTATATATCTTTTCATCTCAACTAATTATTAATACTATCTTCAATAGAAGAAGCTATCTCATACATCTTCTTTGCGTTCTTAAAGCATTCCTCTGAAATATCCCCATCCCACTCCGCTATTTTCATATAATTCTCCTCTTCTGGATTATTTCTATTCGGATCCTTTTTAAAGCATTCACACAGAGCCTCTTCTGCATCCATCGACCAAAGAGCCATTGGATTGGAATCGTTCTTTGCCTTACGACAGTAAACAACTGCCTTTAGATAAAGAGTTTTTGGATCATCAGGTGGTAACTCCGCCAATGCACTTTCAGCTAACACATCGCAGTCTTTGTCTTTCATTGCCAAATACATTACCACTTTATTCAGTGGTGAACTATTGCTAACTAATTCGAATGTTTGCGACCTTTTTCTCGCTTCTTCTTCACTCAAACCAGGTTTTACTTTATAATATCCCCCTAAACAGTATGTAAACGCCTTAATATTCTTGTTTTTTTCTGTGTCAGGCAATTTGTTCGCAAGAATACTCGCTTGAGAAAAACTTCCTTTTTTCAAATACATCGCCAATTGATTCGCCACCACTTCTTCTACATTCAAAAGGATTCCCGTAGGATTTCCATCATAGTCCCGCGCCACAACATTGCACGAATCTGAGCGTAAGTCAATAAGTGGTTCCAATATTGTCGTATCCACCGTATCACGTTTCAAATAAGAAACCGCCAAGTTATTTGCCGCTAAAATCCAAGGTTTTCCGTTCGTCAGTTCTTTAGAATAGTCATAAGCATGTCGATAGAGTTGTTCCAACTCCTTAGAATCTTTGACCATATTAAACAAATGCCAATATTCGTACAAAGCAAACTTTTTCTTTCCCGAACGATAATCTTGATCATTTTGGTAACGACTCATTATTTCTTCCTTTGTCAATGCCCGGTAAATTTCAGCCGTATACTCGCATTTCATCGAGCGTAATTTAGGAAGGTGTTCTTTTATGATTGTATTATAATAAGGAAGAGTTGCCACCTGACGGAACTGTTGATCTTGGCTATTGGGATATTTCTCCACTATCGCGCGAATAGCCTCAGCTTCAGCCTGTAAAGTATCTTTTTCTAATAAATCAGCTACTTCCAGCCATGTACCTACGCGCGAATCGTTAGGTGTATAAGTATATAAACGCTGCATCGTATGTTGCGGAATCACGGAATAAATCAGTGACCGCGCAAATGCTAGACGCCGTTGTGATAATGCCATGTTAGAAGCATAAGAACCTTCTGGAGAAGAGATACTATATAAATGGAGTTCTTTCAGTGTAGAACTCTCCCCGTTCACTACCTCCAATAGTTTCTCTTTCAATTTATTCAATTGTACTTCATTGTTCGGATCTTCCGGATCTAATTCTGCCTTCCCCAAAAGAAAAGTCAACGAAATATCTTCAACACCTGTACGGCGTTCGACTTTAGGCTTTTCTTCATATTTATTAGGGTCTAATTCATATTGCTCCAGTGAATATTCTAGAAAACGTAACGGTCGTCTTCTTGCTTTTGGAGAAAGCTCTAGATATTTAGACCAATAAGAATGAGTATAATCTACAAGTTGTGACTGAGATACTAGCTGAAAGTTCTCATTCGCATTCGGCAGTTTGATCGTATCACTCCAAGTATATGTCCCTTCATCTCTCAAAGGAGTATTAATATCAATATATGCCCCCAATGAATCATGGCTCATATCATATCTCATCCGGCGGTTCTGCGTTAAATTATATTCTTTGCCATCGAACACTCGTGGTCGGCGATACATCACAAATTCCTTCCCTTTACTATTGTTTATAACATAAGGTTGAACAATCATCCTTGCATTTGACTTTCCGCTGTTTTCATCTAATGAAACTCCTAATCCGGATAGACAGAGCATATCGCCATACTGCTCATCTTCCGGTTCCATAGCCTTCGGTTCCTTTCTCTTAATAACAATATCGACCTGTCTAAGCACATGTCCCATGTCAACATAAGTCGTGATTTCTCTTCGTTTCTTGATTTCTTCCAAAACAGGAGGTGCAGTGCTCACCTTAATAACAAGTGAGCCCGTTTCTGGAAGAGTAATTTGATAAGATCCCGTTGCATCTGGAACTTCATACATAGCTGAAAGGGTCAAATTTATATTGTTTTTGCTTAATGCCTCGACCATGTCCCTTCCTTCCTGTACTGTATTAAAATAATAGACTTTTACATCTCCAATAGAAGCCACATCAAAAGGGATGGGTTTCTTTTTCTTTTCACTTTGTTCTTTATCCAATACACGTCCCATTACCAGTTTGGGAGCTTGCGCATTCAACTGAACACTAGTGACTAAATAACATATCAAAAGAAAAGCTATTCTCACAGCTCCGCTTATTCTTATCAAATTCACTTTCATATCTACAATATCACTTTCTGGCTATCTAATAATATAAGAAATAGAAACGGCTAATTTGGCTGGAAACAGTTTATAACCATGGGCATTAGTCTTTCCCGGATTATTGATTGCATAATCTTCAAAATTATCATTCTCAAAGTATTGTTGGTGCTTGAAATAAACCGCTCCGAAACCAGCAGAAAATTCAAGATTCAAGCGTTTTCCCAATACCATTGAATATCCCATAGTTATGCCGACACCTACGGCATCCCCATCGTAAATATGCTTCCCCCAATGAATATCGTAACTCGCCCCTAAGGCGGATATACCAATATATTCACGTACCATAGGGCGTCCATTAAACCAATACCGATATTCCGGCTGCACTCCGATGATTTTAACATCCGTCCCCCAAGGTTTATATCCTCCGTAGAAACTTAAATCAACACTGGAACGCTCCCCTACTACCAGCTCACATCCTAAGTTGGGCACTCCTGCCAATAGTGACAAGCCGTTTGTTTTTACTGCCACTTGCTGGGCACACAAACTTTGTGCTCCTGCAAGAAGCAGAAAAACAAGGGAGAATAGATATTTTACGATTCGTGTCATGCTGTTATTGTAGCTTTACATTTTCGTCTACAGTATTACCTCCCTCCCAGGAATCTACATTAGCCGGTCCGGTGAATGTAGCATCTTTAGGCAAAAAGTTAATACGCATCAATGTGGTCTTACCTTTTTTTATTGAGATATCATACCCATAATACTTATAATCATAGATAGTGTACTCACGCAAATTGTTACCGCCATCTCTTACCTGACAAGTAATTCTCTGTATTAAAGTTTGTTCAGGCGGGAACATAAACTTTGCAACAGATTCTCCGGGAGTATTATAAGTAATTCCGGCATTGTTCGTTGAGTGAAGACAAACCAAATCTTTTGGAGAAAAAGAGAGGTTGCCATCCGTCAAAGCCATCCAACCGGATTCTCCCGTATTACAATACACAGTTACCGACTGAATCCGATATCCGGCATCACATACTTGCTTGCTTGTAGAATAAAAACAGAAATCCAAACGTCCAAACGCATGCTGGAAATTCAATACTACCGGATTTGTACCCACTTCTGAATACCAAGTCGGTGCCTGGCCGGTAAACATATAATCTTTCGTTTCAGACATATCGCCCGGATTCAATTTCCAAGGTATAGCCCATTGCGCCACTCTGTTCACTTCACGCCATTCCGCTTCTTCCGTATAAGGATAGTAACCATACATCATCAAGCCCGCATTGCTCGTATTTGGGAAAGTTGCCAATTTCTCCGTCTGCAACGTTTCATAACCTGGCACATACGTGTAGCAAGCATTGAATAAGTTTGTTTGGAAATCACTTTCATTTTTCTTATTGAACAGGTCACAATCTTCATTACGTCCACCCTGTATAGCAGGAATACCAAAAATTCCCAACTGTGCATTCGGTTCAAAAGCGGTTATCGGCGCACGAGTGCCCGGTCCTGTCACTTCCACAACAACAGAAGCGAAAATGTTGGAGCTGAATGATATTGCAGCTCCGCCATTTACGTCAGTATTACCTCCTGATTGAGGCGTATTATCATCATCTTTACCGCATGATGCGAGTAAAAATGATAAAGCTACGCCTACTATCATCCATTTATTCATAAGAATTAATTTACTTCCTGATCGATAGTCTGGTCTGCATCTTTCCAGTCTTCAAGCGTAGCTTCAAGATCAACTACACGCAAACCATATATTGTCAATTTTACTTTATAAGCTTTACCTGCTTCAAATGGAGATATCTGCCCTTGTTCATTTTTATAAGTTATAGTAACTTCATTAGTCTGCGTTCTTTCCTGGTTATTTACCGTCGCAGCCAAAGTAACGTTAAGCACATAAGTACCAGATGTTGCGGGCAATAACATTACAGTTCCTGCATCTTTTTCAACATTTCTGTCCAAAGCTACACTTGCAGTATACTTATTGTCACCGAAATATGCCGGGATTTCAGAGTTTCCTCCAGTAGCAGTCAAAATACCTTTATTAGCACCGGCAATAGCTAAAGAAGCAGTCGCCTGAGACGTAACTGTGATATTCTTAATGCTCACAGGCCAAACTTTGCCATTCTCCGCAAGTCCTTCATCACCACCGATACCAAAAAGCTGCAATTGAGTCAGCAAATGTTTAAACTTCAACTCGGGAGTAGTACCTCCTTTGCGGAAATAACGGGCATTATATCCTGAATAATTTTTGCCATCAGAAGTAACATCCGGTGCTATTGCTTCGCCCCAAAGAATATCGTTATTTCCTGCAATACTATAAGTAACGGTAGCACTTGTAGACGTCAAAGAAGGATTGGTAGGAATCGGACTACATGCATAAAATGAGAAATTCACATCACTATTCAAAGGATAAAAATAGACATCATTATCACCACCCAATTTAACTTTTCCATCGGATGCTACTTTTCCGTCTACATAATTAGCCGGTGAAAACAAATTACCGGAAGCTGTATTCCAGCCAGAACCGGCATTGTCTAATCCCCATACACGAATCGGAGTGTCTTGCCATTTACTAACAACAGCTCTAGTCTGAGTAATAGAGATATTAGAACCGGCATTCAATGAAACCGCTCCATCAAAAGGTATATTTACCTCTTCTTGTTGATCAACTACATCATTATTTGAGCAACCTGCCAATATCGCAGCCGCTCCTAATATAAATAGATATTTTTTATTCATATTCTGAGATTTAATTTATTATTATTCTGTAAATGTATCGTCAGGATTAATATTGATATCACCACCATTAATCCATTCGCCAAGCTCTGCTGTAAGCTTAATATCCTTTATACCATAAACTGCAATTGTA
Source organism: Bacteroides sp. GM023 (assembly GCF_014750685.1). Lineage (GTDB taxonomy): Bacteria > Bacteroidota > Bacteroidia > Bacteroidales > Bacteroidaceae > Bacteroides. The sequence goes on along the minus strand of NZ_JAAXGE010000007.1, from coordinate 122,818 downwards.
ACATTGTAAGAAGTGGATGCTGCAAAAGTACTAATACCTGCACCAACACCTTCTTTAGTTACCTCACTGGCTTTCAATGTCAACTTATATGTTGCTGTTTGTTGATCTTCAGGTACTGTATTACCCGATTCATCAACCTCTTGTTTAACAACAACCTCAATATCATAAGTTTCAACTCCCGGTTCAACCAACAAAGCTTCACCTACAGGGGTTGGAGTTGCTGCGTCAGCTGCCGAAGCATAGTATGTTTTATCTGTCAATGGCTGCATTATGCCACCTTTTCTTTCTTGAAGAGACAGTAGACTTTTAGTATTTCCATCCCATTGGATACCTTTATTAGCATCCGCAGCATATACAAATACTAATTTTCCTGTAGTTTTTGACATAACTTTGACAGACTGCACATATACATTCTCAGGTTTAGAACTACCCATACCCTTAATATTGAATACAAGACGAGTCAACAAGTGTTCAAACTTCATTGAAGGCTGAACATCTCTACGAGCTGTATAAGAACTGTATGCTTTATTTATGTCTTCAGCATCAAGTTTAGCTTTATCGGCATCAGAAAGTACAGCTTTTGCAATCATCAAGTCTTGAGATCCATTAATAACAAAAGACTTATATAACACATTTGTGCCATTCATAGCCTCAGTCTTGGCATCACCAGTAACTGCATCATCCCCATAATAACCAAAGAAATCATAAGCACCACTACGAGGGAAATAGCGAGATTCATTATTTTTCCATACAACACCTGAAATCTTATCACCAGTTCCAACCGTACCTTCTTCGCCACGTAAAGCATAAGTATTCAGGTCAGCAATTCTATCACTCATTGTCATACCTGTCTTTGAGTCTTTTTGGCAAGCATAGATGTACAATTTTTGACCACTCCATGTATTAGAGATAGTAGCACCATCACCCCCGATAGTACCAGCACTTCTAGTAGAAGTATTCACTGTTACGGACGGAGCGGCAGCCGATAGCAAAATGGCATCTGCACTAGGTGTCAAATCTACAGGTTCAGTTCCTGATGCACCTTCATTTTCACTTTGCGAACAAGAGGCCAACACTGCGGTTGCCATCATTGCATAAAGAAAAATTCGTTTCATAAATCACACAAGTTTAAATTAATAATAATATCTAAGTTTCACTTTTTACTCATCCTTATATTCATCATCCGGACTCACATTTATATCTCCGCCATTTGTCCATACGCCACTTTCAATAGTAGGCTTAATATCAGACAAACTATTAATTGTCAAGTAAACAGTATAGGCTTTTCCAGGACTAAAGACACCATTATCATTGGTGTTTTTCAACTCTACATCCACTTCTGTATATAGTGGTCCTTCCAGTCCTTTTTCTGTGCTCAAACTAATTTTAGCCCAATAAGAATCGCCAGGTGCCACCAATAAGCTCGCACCACTGTCACGGTCGTTATTTTCATCTTTGCCAAGCACATAATGATAATACTTTTTATCATTATCGGTTACATCTTCATATGCCGGACAATCAGCAACGAAACACCATCCATTATTGCCAATGAAGTCACCATTTTTCTTTTTTAATTCAAAGTATTTAGAATCCTGATTTTCAAAGGTAAAACCTCTTCTAGGCTTTGTCGGGTCATTTGTTTCTGGATCATTTACTGCCACCGTAAAACGTCCTTTGTATTTAGAATTCAACTCGACCTTTTTCACTTTCAGCGTCGGGTCCAATGAAGGTATGTCGCTTCCACTCTGATTTGAACTACTCCCTGGCTTACAAACGACAAAACGGAGAAGCACCAAATGATGCTCGAACTGAAATACCGGATTTAATCCGTGATTGGCAGAATATGCACTAAATGCACGTCCCAAAATCTTATCCCGATATGGATTGCCTTCATATTTATCTTTCTGACTGTCAACGCTTGCCATGGAAGACATGAAGTCTCTGCGACCGTCTAATTCAACATCATAATAGATATGATCCTTCTCACGGTGACATTCACCACTCCAATCATCCAAATAATAGGCAAAGAAATTATAAGGCCAATCGGTATGCTGCATGTTATAATAAATATCCTGAGAATTTTCATCCGGGTAGAAAAGCATTAAATTAGAATCTTCCTTCTTTACTCCCACTTCCTTTCCATGATTGGAAGTCTGAACATTCGCTCCCGCTATCCGGTATCCATCCAACAAACAAAAATCCTCGTTCGTCTCACTCCAGGGTTTGGATAAGTCTGTCTGCGGATCCTTATTAAAAGCATATACGTAGAATCGTACCTTGTTCCAAAAATCCGCATCATTGCCATTGTTCACCTCTCCGCTTCCGCGTGTCAGTATCTCAAAGTCGGACATACCCAAACTTAACACAATAGGAACGGGTTGCTCTAAAGGAGCATCATCATCTGTCGGCAATTCTCCAACATATGTATCCCTAGAACAATTAAACAACAGCATCGAACAAAACCCGATTAATAAGCATCGTTTAATCTTCATATATGTTATCTGTTCTTTTTTCATCATTCCATTATATTTCTACATGAATATCACCGACAACTTCCCATCCACATACACCATCACTACCCATTTCCGGATTCAGACCAACGATACGGAAAGGTGTTTCAATCTTCAGCATGGCCTGATCTTTTGATTTCTTCCGCTCATTCACCTGCCCGGTTTCTACTGTAATCTCTTGTTCCTTAATTTGTCTGGACAGGTTGGATTTTGCATGGATTGCGCGAGTGTCCGTACCGGTCTTCGCATAAATGACTATACAGCAAATGCCCGGTCCCGCAATTGTATAACTATCCGTATTACCAACTAATCCGAACACTTCCAAAGAAGCCTTACAAGAAAGGGTTACGGTCGTTTTTCCACCTTCAGTGGATTCAGAAAGTTCCGGATCAGTCACTTCCACAATAGTTCTCTTTAATTCTGCAATATTTAAAAGGCCTGTAGACAAGGATACTTCAGGAGCAACACCGGCCATCTCCACATAAATATTCCGAATATCTTCTTTAGTCAACTGATTTCCTTTTTCATCTGCAACTAATTGAATAGTGAAATGAATGTCGATATGCTGAGTCAGAGAAACAAAATCGAAAGGTTGCGTATAGTTCTTCCCTGCATCCAGTTCCAAATATTCACGGCGAGCAACTAATAGCTTCCGGCCTGCATCCCGCACATAACCAATACCGGGATTCAAGTCCGCCCACTTCCAGTTGTTTACCAGTTCTTTACTAACGTCTTTCTGCTCTACTATCTGATGACGCATCTTGACTTGTTTCACGGGAATAGCCTCATCAGCTTTAAATTCATTCAGATTGATCAGCTCGACTCTCTTATCCAGCATCTCATCTTCTATGTCCTCGCCATTCTCATCCTTCAAAACATTGCCTTTATCATCTTTTCGTTTCACTTTTACTTTCGGATATTCCGGATCAGTAAAAGCCATCATAAAGTACTCTCCTCCAGGAAGTTTAATATCAGGCTGATATTCACCCTCAAGAGCAGTCAGTTCATCAGGATCCCCTGTACCACTATTCTCACGATTATCGGAATTACCCCCGGAAGTTTCAGAATTATCACTATCTGGAGTACTTCCCGGTTCTTCCTCCTCATTCTTTTCTACCCAGAATTGTCCGTCTTTGTTCGTTTGATAAACCATGTGCCTCGTATTCAAAATACGGGTAGCCACGAAATATAATTTTTCAGGTGCATCGGCAGCAGATAATCCCACCGCATCCCAGTTATAGGTAACAGTAAAGCCTTCCACCACATGTGGATGCATACTTTCATCACACAGATCTACTTTCGTACAACCGACCAGTAATAACGACGTAAATATGATTTTATATATAGTAGTTGTTTTCATCATTCACCTCCCCCATTCGTGATTTCCAGTCCATCCTCCTTGTTTCCCGCAGGTTGTGGATCCACAGCCTGCGGATCAGACGATTCTGATTCCGTAGACTGTTTCTCCTGAACAGGTTGCTGTTCATCTGGGGATTGTTCCTTTATCTCAGGTGCTTCTACACCTTCCGCTTTATCTTTTTTCTTTTCTTTCGAACGCTTCTTTTCTTGCTTGGAAGCATTCTCTAAAGAATCTTTCATTAGTTTAGCTTGTTCTTTATCAAATTTTCGAATTTGTTCTAAAGAATCCTTCATCATTTTGTCCTGCCGCTTAAGTGAATCTTTTATTTGGGATAAAGAATCTTTTGCTAAATTCAAAGAATCTTTCTGGAACTTCTTCTGTTCTCTAATCTTTGTTCTGGCCTCACTAATCGAATCACGCCTCAATTGCTTTTGTCGCTTGGCTTCCGAACGAGCATTAATTTTATCATAATCGATCAGTTTATATTTATTCTTAACAGAAGTTGAGAAACGATAGACAAACGCCACACGCAAGTCACTAACAACCGGGAATGGTACCAAGTGGTTTCCTTTACTCTTTTCGGGTAAGCGGGGATAGCAATTACTCTCCTCATCATGTCGATAGGCATCATACTTAGTATAGGCAAGCCCTATGCTAGCTCCCAATTCCAAATCCACAAAATTTTCACGATAACCATATAAAGGAATGCTAAAACCACCTGAAACTCCTAAACCATAGGCCGTCCCCTGCATACCACGCTTGCCAAACTTAAAGTTATAACTAGCAACATCGGTATACACCCCCCAATAGTAGGCACGCCAATAACGGGGATGAAAACGTTTTATCGTAAACACCTCTTCTTTTAAACGTTGGAAGAAACTAGCAGAATCCAGATGATGGAAGTTGCGTTGTGTTGTACGGAAATACTTGCGGAATTCCGCACGAACGTCGAATAAATTGTAAACAATACTAGGTTTATAATTTTGAGAGGTATTCCAGTTACCTTTTACACCAAGACTTAAAGTGTAATGTTTATAAGGAGAACCGAACAGATCAAATTCAGCAGTAACATTAGGTAACAAAACAAACCAGTCGACGGCATTCGTTTTAAATGCCAATCGAGACTTAAAAGGCATTATCGAATCCTTGTTCTCTACTGCCTTTTTACGCATAGTTGGAGATTGAGCATAACACTCCACTCCCGAAAAAGAGAATAACGAAAATAGAATACAACACAGTAGTTTTATTCCACAATATTCCCCATTCCTTTTGCACTTGTCTATAAACAATATTTGCTTTCCTTGTACAAGGAAAGCACTATGTTCGCCCTCATTTCCCATAATCCGCGTTTGCGCCCTTATTTTTGTTCATTTGTCCGCATTGTTCCCTAATACAATGCTAATCAGATGCAAAGGTATGTCAAATGTTGCTATATAACAAATAAAAGCGAATCATTTTTTAAAATAAAATTAAAATCTACACCCCAAACACACCCAATATAGCACCTTTTTTCCTTAAAAAGTGCAAGTAAATGAGTTGCAATAATTTAATACAACAAATAGTAAATTGAAACTTTTCCTAAAGATAGAAGAATAATAACAAAATGAGATTACAGCCTATCACCACTCCAAATCCTCCCAAAATCCAGGGACGAAGCTTACTTCCTTTTCCTGCAAAAAACAGCGCATAAAGCATGTTTACCAGTATATTACTGATAATAGCCTGCATACTACAAGCAGTAATAATCAACACGGCAACACTACCTGTATTCTGTAATAGGTTTAATATAAAAGGAGTGATATCACTAAAACCGGATACAAAAGAAAGAAGATTTAATCCGCCTGTACCGGCATAAACTAATGTATAGTGTGTCAGAATAGTAAAGATAACAAAAAGGACGGCAAAGATTAATGCCACTTTAAACTCTAGCGGGTTGCTGCTATCATCATCGTCGTCTGTAGCAGGCTGACCTTTCGGGCGTTTTTGCCTGGAATGAATAAACCATCCCACAACAGCAGCTACTACCGACATAATCAACAGATACGGATAAATAGTAAGAAAGATTGCTCTGCTAAAGATAAGTATCAATATCATAAAACGCAGGAACATCATACTAATAGCCAATAACATGGCAGCAACGTATTCCGTAGCTTCCTCCGCCGAAGCTTTCCGACTCTTACGGGCAAGTACAGAGATGGTGGCCGTACTGCTGTACAATCCTCCAATAATACCTGATACTAAAGTACCGGATTCTTGGAATACATACCGCTTCAACAGATATGAAAGATAAGAAATACCGGATACCACAACTGTTGCCAGCCAGATAGAATAAGGAGTCAGATTTATATCGGGAATCAGATTCTTATTCGGAAGCATAGGTAATATAATACCACTGATAGCAAGGAACTTCGCCAACGTAATCATTTCGTCGTTTTTCATTCGTTGAGCAAATTCGGTAAAAGTGTGTTTGAGTTCAGTCAATAGAAGCACTGTTACTATTACCATAACGTAGAACCAGGAAGGTTGGGTGGCTACGATAGGAGCCATACAATAAGTAATCAAGGCAATAATAATAGTAGTAACACCAAATACATGGAATTGGGATTGCTTCACGTAATAGTTCAATCCCAGCAGTAAACCCAGCACTGCACCACCACCCATAAACAAACGCATGTCCGTAGGGTCCAGTATATAGAGCAGATATCCTAATATACCTATAAAAGTAAAAGTACGGTCGGTTCCGAAAAGAGTAGTTTCCCCCTCACGTTTCAAGCTAATCCGACGCTGTGAGAGTCCGATTAATAAAGAAAACAAGGTCACCAGAATAAAAGTAACCAATTCACGTGGCACATAATTGTACAACTGTTCCATATCCATATATTGCTCTTTTTAGATAAAAACAAATATACGGTTTATTTGTTAACGCTCACCACGTTTTATACGGTTTTTTCATTAGTTGGGAATTGTAGTAGCGTATATCTCCTGTGACCTCTTCACCAATAAAGTCAGGTTTCACAAAAGCTTCATCCTCCGACTCAAGCTCTACCTCCGCTACAACAAGCCCCTCGTTCTCACCATAAAACTCGTCGACTTCGAATATATGTTCGCCACTACGTACCAGATAACGGGTCTTATCAATGATACCCGGTTCGCAAAGCTTCATCAACTCTTCCGCTTCAGACAAAGGAAGTTCTTTCTCCCACTCATAGCGACTGGTGCCGGAAGCATTGGAAGCGCCCTTAATAGTCAGATACCCTTTATCATCTCGAATACGAACCCGGACAGTTCTCCCGCGAGCACTGCTGATATACCCTTGTACGATACGGCTTTGCGCAAATACAAAAGGCTTAAATTCTCCGGAAACTAAAAATTTACGTTCTATTTCTTGTGCCATGACACAAAAGTAACCATAAAAATCAAAATCTCGTCATAAACTCAACTACGATTTTATCCTGTTCCGATTCTTTAGGTATGCCGGACTTCTTATAGAAATACTTCTCAAAGTTCAACCGCAGGTCGGCAATAAAAGCTTTAGAAAGACTTAAAGTGATTCCGCCTGTCACACGATGGCGGGCATAATCATTGATTATTAAAGCCTTAGTCGTTTCATCCATCTTGCCGTCACTATGGTCCGTCATCATGTCATAGCGGGCAAGGAAGGAAATCTTATTGAATACCTTCTTCAACGGTAAATCGTAATTAATGAAACTATTCACTGCATGTACATCCTTAAAAGCTTCGTGTCTATACATCTTATATAAGTATTCCGCTTCAATATGAAAACGATTGTTCTGATAATAGATACCGGCATCATACATATTAATCCGTACATTTTCCGGTTTTATCATTTGGGTGCTGAGTGTTACATTCCAGTTCTTATTAGGCAATAGTTGTGCTTTCACCGAATAATTGAGCGTCTTATGCCATTCCTTCTGATTGGTCAGACCAGAACCGTTGAATAATCCACCTTCAAGAATAAATGGGAAACCACCTTTATTTGTATAGGCAGTTGTAAAACCGACATCACGTACATTCCCTACCTGTTTGGCAATGAACGAACGGTTGGCGAAATATTGCTGATGAGGAGAACGATGGGCATCTATCGTGAAAGGAACACGCATCTGTCCAATCGTAAAATTCAGGTCTTTCACTGGAAAGACACGTACATATGCATCGAGCATCTTGATAGAACCTTCGTCAGAAAGGTCAATTTCGGCTTTATAAGCTACCCAAGGATGTACATTTCCCGAAACGCTGAAACGCGCATTACGTACTTCAAAACGACTTTCCTGCGTTTCCGTCTGGAATTCATATTTCCCTCGGATCGTACCATGAATTTCGGGCAGATAATCTTTAAATTCCATTGTTTCCTTATCCAATTTCTTGTCATCCCCGGCATCTTCTTTGGCCTGTCCAAAGGCCGCTGTCGCTAACAGAAGTGTAAAGACTGTTGTTGTTGTGATTCTACTCATTTCAGTTGTTTGCTACTTAATTCGTGGCAAAAGTACAACCGCGAGGATACACAAAAATGACAATTTGAATACGGATGAATTACAGAAAAGTTACATTCTCATTACAAGGGTTACGGAAGCATTACAAAATAAAATTCACCACAGATTATATGACTTACCTGAGTGTTCAACAACTGAGACGCAATCGTTTCAGTTTCTCTGTATAATCTCTATAATCTGTAGTGAATCAATCAGCCGAAAAAGGAATATGCGATCAGCATAATCAGTGCCAAAATAATTAATGAGACGAATACTATTTTGACAACTCTCTGGGCTTTCTCTTCTTCCTTCTTACTTATTGCTGTTTTTTTCTTACTCTTACCCATAATAGTTAGCTTTAAAGTTCAACGCTAACAAAGTAAGAACAATTCTTTTAACTTTCCAAAAATAACACTCGCTAATTTTGCTTTTTATGATTCCTGTGAAGAGAATTCCATCAGATAAGCTTTGATGAAGTCTTCTATTTTACCGTCCATCACTCCGTTTACATCCGAAGTCTGATAATTGGTACGATGGTCTTTCACACGGCGGTCATCAAACACATAGCTTCGTATCTGCGAGCCCCATTCGATTTTCTTCTTACCGGCTTCCACCTTTGCCTGTTCAGCCATGCGGTGCTGCAACTCCTTATCATATAAGATAGAGCGTAATTGCCGCATTGCATTCTCACGGTTCTTCGGCTGGTCACGGGTTTCGGTATTTTCGATCAGGATTTCTTCTTCCTCGCCTGTATAAGGGTCTTTGTACTGATAACGCAGACGGACACCGGATTCCACCTTGTTCACATTCTGTCCACCAGCACCACCACTTCGGAAAGTATCCCATGAGATATTAGCAGGCAAAATATTCACTTCAATACTGTCGTCCACCAACGGAGTGACAAATACGGAAGCAAAAGAAGTCATACGCTTCCCCTGTGCATTGTATGGAGAAACACGCACCAAACGATGTACACCGTTTTCCCCTTTCAGGTAACCGTAAGCAAAATCTCCTTCGATATTGATCGTACAGGTTTTAATTCCGGCTTCGTCACCTTCCTGAAGGTTGGCAATGGTAGCCTTATAGCCGTTTGTCTCGGCATAACGCAGATACATACGCATCAGCATGGAAGCCCAGTCCTGACTTTCCGTACCACCGGCACCGGAGTTGATTTTCAACACGCAAGCCATCTGGTCGGCTTCATCACGAAGCATATTTTTGAGTTCGAGTGCTTCCACAGCTTCGTAAGCTTTCGCATAAGCCGCGTCCACATCTTCCTCAGTCACCAATTCTTCCTTATAGAAATCAAATGACAGTTCGAGTTCATCTGCCAGCGTCTTGATTTCATTATAGCCGTCAATCCACTTTTGCAGGTCTTTCACCAGTTTCATTTGAGCTTCAGCCCTCTTCTGGTCGTCCCAAAATCCCGGAGCTTGTGTTCTTAATTGTTCTTCTTCGACTTGAATTTTCTTCCCGTCGACGTCAAAGATACCTCCTCAGCGCATCAGTGCGCTCTTTCACGTCTTTAAGTTGTTCAATAGTAATCATTTGATTTAGAATTTTATTATTTACAAATTTCTGATATCGGGCACAAAGATAAGCAAAAATCTGCTACCTTTGTTTCTGATACTAAAATGTTATCACATTATGAACAAACGACTAAAACTTTCATGCTTCTCACTTCTCCTCGCATTAGTGATCGGCAGTTGTAGCGCACCAGAGAAGTACAGCTACGAGACAGTACCCAATGACCCGCTAAAAGCCCGCATTTACACACTGGACAACGGACTAAAAGTTTACCTTACCGTAAACAAGGAAACTCCACGCATTCAAACATTTATCGCCGTACGGGTGGGAGGGAAGAATGATCCGGCAGAGACGACCGGGCTTGCTCATTACTTCGAGCATCTGATGTTCAAAGGAACAGACAAATTCGGCACACAAGACTACGCGACCGAGAAGCCACTGCTGGATGCCATCGAGCAACAATTCGAAATTTACCGCAAGACTACGGACGAAGCAGAGCGCAAGGCTATCTACCACACCATCGACAGCCTTTCTTACGAAGCATCCAAGTATGCTATCCCCAATGAATACGACAAACTGATGGCAGCCATCGGTTCTACCGGAAGCAATGCCTATACATGGTACGATCAGACTGTTTATCAGGAAGATATTCCTTCCAACCAAATAGAGAACTGGGCAAAGATTCAGTCCGACCGCTTTGAGAACAATGTTATCCGTGGTTTCCATACGGAACTGGAAGCTGTATATGAAGAGAAAAACATGTCACTCACCCGTGACAACAGCAAAGTGCAGGAAGCCATCTTCTCCTCTCTTTTCCCAAAACATCCTTATGGAACGCAAACGGTACTGGGTACGCAAGAGAACCTGAAGAATCCTTCCATCACCAATATCAAGAACTATTACAAGCAATGGTATGTACCCAATAATATGGCCATCTGTATGTCCGGCGACTTAGACCCGGAGAAAACAATCGCCCTGATCGACAAATATTTTGGTCAACAGCAACCGAATCCCGAACTTCCAAAACTCAATCTGCCGAAAGAAGAGCCTATCAGCCAACCGGTTGTGAAGGATGTATTAGGTCCCGATGCTGAAAGCATTGCACTGGCATGGAGATTCCCCGGTGCATCCGATAAGGATTTTGAAACGTTGCAAGTAGTTTCGCAAGTATTATATAATGGTACAGCAGGACTTATCGACCTGAATTTGAACCAACAACAAAAGGTATTGAACAGCTACAGTTATCCGATGGGATTGGCAGATTATTCGGTATTGTTATTAGGCGGACTTCCCAAGCAAGGTCAGACGTTGGATGAAGTGAAAGACCTTCTGCTGAAAGAAATCAATAAACTCCGCACCGGAGACTTTGACGACAAGATGCTGGAAGCCAATATCAACAACTTCAAACTCGCAGAATTGCAAAGCATGGAAAGCAATGAAGGACGTGCCGATATGTTTGTCAGTTCATTTATCAACGGAACAGATTGGAAAGATGAAGTGAGCGCCATCGACCGTATGTCCAAACTGACTAAAGAGGATATAGTAGCCTTTGCCAACAAATATCTCAAAGAAGACAATTACGCCGCCATCTACAAGAAACAGGGAAAAGACCCGGACGAAAAGAAGATGACGAAACCGGAGATTACTCCTATCATATCCAACCGGGATGTAGCGAGTCCCTTCCTTGTAGAAGTACAAGAGAATGCCGTGCAGCCCATTGAGCCCGTATTCCTCGATTTTAAGAAAGACCTGAACCAGTTGACCGCAAAGTCGGATATCCCTGTTCTTTACAAACAGAATGTCGCCAACGACCTTTTCCAACTGATCTACGTCTTCGACATGGGCAATAACCACGACAAAACTTTAGGCACTGCTTTCGACTATCTCGAATACCTCGGAACTTCCGACATGACACCGGAAGAATTGAAAAGTGAGTTCTATCGCCTGGCTTGTACTTTCTACGTAACCCCGGGTAGTGAACGCACTTACGTTGTGCTTTCCGGTCTGAATGAGAATATGCCTGCTGCCATGCAACTGTTCGAAAAGTTATTGGCAGACGCACAAGTCAACCAGGAAGCTTATATCAATATGACAGGTGACATACTGAAAGCTCGTGCAGATGCAAAACTTAACCAGGGAAAAAACTTCTCCCGCCTTGTAAGTTACGCCATGTATGGCCCCGACTCTCCTACTACCAACCTGCTGACAGAAACTGAACTGACCAACATGAATCCGCAAGAATTAGTAGACCGGATTCACAATCAGAACAGTTATAAGCATCGTATTTTATATTACGGACCTAGCAGTAGCAAAGACCTGTTGGCTACCATCAATCAATATCATCAGGTTCCGGAAACACTGAAAGATATTCCTGCCGGAAACGAATATCCTTATCTCGAAACTCCAGCTACTAAAATACTGGTAGCTCCCTATGACGCCAAACAGATATATATGGCGCAAATCTCCAACCTTGATAAGAAATACGACCCGGCCATCGAACCTGTCCGCGAATTATACAACGAATATTTCGGTGGTGGAATGAACTCCATTGTTTTTCAGGAAATGCGTGAAACACGTGGATTGGCATATTCAGCTTGGGCAGGCATGATGCCGCCAAGCTATCTGAAATACCCGTACGTACTACGTACTCAAATTGCAACCCAGAATGACAAGATGATTGATGCTGTCAATACTTTCAACGACATCATCAACAATATGCCGGAATCTGAAGCTGCCTTCAAACTTGCAAAAGACGGATTAATCAACCGGATGCGTACCGACCGCACCATCAAAAGTGATATTATCTGGAGTTATATCGACGCACAAGATTTGGGACAAAGTGTAGACCCTCGTATCAAGCTTTACAATGATGTGCAAAACATGACATTGAAAGACATCGCCGATTTCCAAAAGCAATGGGTGAAAGGACGTACCTACATTTATTGTATCCTGGGAGATAAGAAAGACCTGGAATTGGATAAACTGAAGACAGTAGGTCCGATTGAAGAACTGACACAGAAACAAATCTTCGGTTATTAAAAAAAAAGAAACAACTAATCCATAAACGACAAATGGTGAACAAGCTGCATTATTTCGCATCCTTGTTCACCGTTTATCATTTATGACTTATCGCTTTACGCGTTTTCTTCGTACATCTTTTCAATTATATCCTTATAATTTTCAGAAACAACCGAGCGCTTCAGTTTCAATGTATTAGTCAACTCTCCACGTTCCATACTGAACGGTTCGGGAAGCAAAGTAAAACGTTTGATTTGCTCATAATGCGCAAACTGCTGTTGCAAAGTTTCTATCCGTGCACGGAACAAGCCGACAATTTTGGGATGTTGCAACAGTTCTGCCATATCTTTATATGCGATGCCTTTCTCCTTTGCGTACTCTTTTACATATCCATATACAGGAACAATCAGAGCAGAGACAAACTTACGCTGATCGGCAATAATGGCAATCTGATCTATATAACGGTCGATAACCAACTTCGTTTCCAAAGCCTGCGGAGCAATATACTTACCGTTCGACGTTTTGAACAAGTCCTTGATACGTTCCGTCAAGAAAAGCTGGCCATTCTTGAAATACCCCGCGTCACCAGTGTGGAACCATCCATCGGGTTCAATGGCGGCAGCCGTAGCTTCCGCTTTCTTATAATACCCTTTCGTGATAGTTTTACCCCGGAGCAGAATCTCATTGTCTTCGCCAATCTTCACTTCAATTCCCGGCAATACAACACCTACCGAACCAATATCATAACCAACCGGCAACGTACAAGATACAGTAGCCGTAGACTCTGTCAGTCCATAGCCAACCACCATATTAATACCTACCGAATGAACAAATTCATTGATTTCATCGGGCACGGCAGCACCGGCAGTCGGGAAAAAGTTACCGTTCTCAATACCGATAGTCTTCTTCAGTAAAGAATAGATAGTCTTTTCGTAGAACTTATATTTCAGTTGATTCATCACCGGCGGAGTCTTACCTTGGCGCATATAATCCAAGTTATGAATTCTACCTACCCGGATGGCATCGAGCATCAACGCTTTCTTCACGCCTGTCGTTTCATTTATTTTCTCCTGTACACCGGCATATACCTTTTCCCAAAAACGGGGAACACTACACATCAATGTTGGACGAATCTCCTTAATCGTTGTCTGAATATCCGCCGGGCGAAGATTAATGCAAATCTGCACTCCCTTATGGATACAGAGATAACACCATGCTTTCTCGAACACATGAGTCAAGGGAAGGAAGTTCATAGATACATCCTTATCAGACATCGTAGTCAGGCGATCATCATGCGTATGGAATTGTTCCAGGTAGCAGGAATGATGAAGCATTACTCCTTTCGGCTCACCTGTTGTCCCGGATGTATAGAGGATATTCGCCAAATCATCATAAGAAGCACGGTCCGTGCGTTCTTCGACCACATCATTCTGCAGAAGCCCTTCTCCCATCGCCATAAACTCATCAAAATAGATAGACGATACATCACGAGGATCTTTCACCACCGAACGGTCAAAGATAATCAACTGTTGCAAAGAAGAACAAAAACCAAAGATACTGAATGCAGAATCATACTGATATTGTTCACCTACAAAAAGATAACGTATTTGTGCATCGTTAATGATATATTGCGCTTGCGCGGGAGAGCTCGTAGCATAGAACGGAATGGTAACGGCACGATTGGCGAATGCGCCAAAGTCCACATAAAACCATTCGGGTTTATTCTGCGAAAAGATTCCGATATTCTCTTGTTCTCCCACTCCTAATGCAACAAATGCATTGGCAGCCTGTCTCACAGTTCCGGAGAATTGATTCCAAGTAATCGGAATCCATTGTGCTGTCTCATAGTCGCGGTATCTCAAAGCTACCTTGTCGCCGTACTTTTCAGCCTGACGATGGACTAAGACAGATAAATGATGATAAGCCATACTCTTTGTATTAGTAAATTTGGCACAAAGGTATTAGTTTTATTTGAAACTATTGTTCAAAACGACTATCTTTGTACAAATATTATGGTAATAGATAAAAGATTTGCACTATGAAATATGATATTCAAGATATGGCAACCGAGGCTGTAAGCCTACTTAAATCATTGATTAGTATCCCTTCAATCAGCCGGGAAGAAACCCAGGCTGCCGACTTTCTGCAGAACTATATCGAAATGGCAGGTATGCAGACCGGACGCAAGGGAAATAATGTATGGTGTCTTAGTCCGATGTTTGATCTGAAAAAGCCAACTATTCTGCTTAACTCCCACATAGACACGGTAAAGCCGGTGAACGGCTGGAGAAAAGATCCGTTTACTCCACGTGAAGAGAATGGGAAATTGTATGGTTTGGGAAGTAATGATGCCGGTGCCAGCGTCGTTTCTTTATTACAGGTGTTCCTGCAACTATGTCGCACTTCGCAGAAGTATAATCTGATTTATCTTGCTTCCTGCGAAGAAGAAGTTTCAGGTAAAGACGGAATTGAAAGCGTACTGCCGGGACTTCCACCTATTTCATTTGCCATCGTAGGCGAACCGACGGAGATGCAACCTGCCGTTGCCGAAAAAGGGCTGATGGTATTGGACGTTACCGCAACAGGCAAGGCTGGACATGCAGCACGTAATGAAGGAGACAATGCTATCTATAAAGTATTGAATGATATAACCTGGTTCCGCGATTATCACTTTGAGAAAGAATCACCATTATTAGGCCCGGTGAAAATGAGTGTTACTGTAATCAATGCAGGCACCCAGCATAATGTTGTTCCCGACAAATGTACTTTCGTCGTTGATATCCGCAGTAATGAACTTTATTCGAATGAGGATTTATTTGCTGAAATCAAGAAACATATTTCTTGTGAAGCCAAAGCACGTTCATTCCGCCTCAATTCCTCACGGATAGACGAGAAGCATCCGTTTGTGCAGAAAGCGATAAAGATGGGACGTGTTCCTTTCGGTTCCCCTACCCTGTCCGATCAGGCATTAATGTCCTTTCCATCGGTTAAAATAGGGCCGGGACGTTCTTCACGTTCACATACGGCAGAAGAATATATTATGTTGAAGGAGATGGAAGAAGCTGTCGGGCTATATTTAGAATTATTGGATGGGCTTCTGATTTAACAGAAGCCCGTATTCTCACTCAAAAATTAAGTTTACTAATATACTATATACATTATCTCCCAATATTATATCCATATTTCATCTATAATTTAAGGATAAATAAACTTCTGTTGACTGTCACTATCCACATAGAACGGAAGTTCTTCTTTTCCTCCCGTTAAATTCCTGAGCCACAAGAGCGAACCGGACGGAATTCTGACTGTAATATAATTAGCCTCAGCCTGCTGATTCAGGATTTTCTTCCATTCGCCATTGTTCCAGCAGAACAATTCATATTGATTGCCTGCTATGATGCCGTTGTCGGCATTCAGTGGCATCATCCGCACTTTTGTGACAAATTGAGGTTTCTCCAACATAAAATAGATAGTGGGATAGGGTTCTGGAGATGTCTGCGGATTACCGTCGTATTCGGCCTTCCACTTAATACGTTCCAAAGGTTCATCCATTAATCGAACTTCAAATTTATCCTCTGATAAAGTATCCTCAGGCGAAAATAACGGTAAAGAAGAGGCAGGCATGATATTTTTATATCCATATCGGATATCAGTTATAAATTCCAGTTCGGACAGGGCAGCATGCGGATATTCATCTGTTGTCTTTATCTGATAATATTGATAAGGTCCTTTATTCATGTCAAGCTTAATATCCTGGAAATAAGGTTGTAGCGTATCCGCGATTATCCCAACCGTATCACAGGAGTGAAAGCCCGGTTCATTACTTGCTATAATCACTGTTCCAATCAATTTTATCGCCTTATCTACCAACTTTTGCTTTATAGGAAATTTACGGAGCAATGTCACGCTATCCGTCCTTTCTTCTATATGGTTCTTCTCTATTTCCCCCTCTTTGTTCAGATAGAAAGAATCTCCAAAAGAGAATGATTTGCCAAATGGCGAGTAATAGACAGGGAAATAATATCTGTCCGGAATTACAGATGGGAAAGTGACATTCTGTTTCGCACGGTTGATTTTCCCCCAAGTTACGGGAATGATGCCGGACGACGTCTCACTATTAAAAGTGGCAAGATATGCCAGTTTATTACTTCCGGCTTCCTGATAAGGCAAAGTCAAAGAGATGGTTTCTAACAAATGCGCAGTAACATCTTTCAAAAAAGGAGAATCAAAAAGTCCAGGAATATATTCTCCTTCCTTCTCTAAGAAAAAAGGCGCATCTTTTTGTTCTGAAAACATAAAGCGATAGATGTTCAACACGTCTTTCGTGTCAAAAGAACCATTATCGCTGGTTGGAATTGACGATTCCGGGTTAAATGCCAACCAATTTCTGTTCTTATCCAGCACTACCCCATGATAATGTCTTCCTTGAAACTGCTTATAACAAGCATTAAACTCCACAGCAGCAGGAATGCCACATGCTCTTAACATAGATATGCCATAACTTGCAATAGGAATACAGTCACGCGGACCATGAAATAATAGCTCCTGATAACCGATTTCTTCTTCATAAGGATAAGATGGAAAAAGCTCCCGCATGCTCTCTATTACAAAATTATACCTTTGAATGACTTCATGAACAGAATCCCTATCAATATCCGCCACATATTTATTCATGAATGCATGGTAAGTATCCGAGAAATCAACCAACGGAAAATCCGGCACACTTCTATAAGGAAGAACATACTCGTAAAAGTCTTCTATAGGAAGACTGCGTAAACTTGCTATTTGTTCCCTCAAATCAAACATCTTGTCTATATGGCTTATCAGTTTCTTTGCTGTTATCCAGTTATAATCATAGCCTTCTTTCCAATATACTCTAGCTGGTTGTTCAGCCACTCTAACGCCATAGCACTCCCTGAATCTTGTTGAAATATCCTTTATCTTCTTCAAGGTATTCTCATGATACAAACTATCGGCAAAAGTGGAAACAGAGTTAAAAAACACAGAGTCGGCATCTATCACAAGTGAATCCAACAATGGATGTTGCTTATCATTTCTTATAGAATAAAACGAATGGTGATATCGCATATTTGATATTAAAAACTTCGCAGCTTTTAATTTTTGCGAGTCATACTTATAATGATTCAAAACAGTTTCCAATTCAGTCCTATTCGACCCGGAGATAGACAAGACGGTTTGAATGCGTTTTTCTTCTTCACTGGTACAGCCAAACAGAAGAAATAAGAAAAAAACAAAAACGTAACTCTTCTTTTTCATATTCTATTCAATTTGTTTACATAACAATATTTATTCGTCATTCTCTTCATTCAGCAATCGTACTTGTTCCCTTTCCACCTCACGCTTCATCATACGGATAGCAGGAGTTTTAAACTTCATTGGTTTATCAATAATCATCCCGGCAACACAGAGTATACGGTTACGGTCTCCGATTTTCTTGTATAAATGAAATAACTTATAAAGAGGCAAAAAACGAGAGGGACACATCATAGATGCACTATTAAAATATTTCTCCGCCAATTCATACTTTCCTAAATTCTGATAGCTTTCTCCGATAATAAGTTCCAAATCATAGTCAGCCCAATATTTACGACATCTTAAAGCCGTATGTAAACTCTCCTCATATTGTTTGTTTTCCAAAAGTATAGCAGCATAGTTGTAAAGGAAATAAGGATTATCATCGAGTGTAATTTCCAATTTTTCATAAAGCGGAAGAGCCTTGTCATACGCTCCGCAAAGTGCAAGTCTGGACGCTTCGCCCCATTCTTTCTCAGACTTTACATATTCTGCCAATTTGTAAATTCCACCAAGCGAGCAGAGAACTACGAGAATGCACAGAACATTTCTTATCACCGACAGAGTAAGTATTCTGACCATATATTCCTTTATGAGAATACAGACACACACGAAGATGATAACCCATGTGAAAGGATATGTAAGCGGATAAGAAAAAAGAGAGAAAATTCCTATCGAAGCCAAGGAGTAAAGAGCTACTATTTTCTCCATACAAGGATACTTCCAATAGCAATACACCAATAAAGCTATCATTATAAATACCACCAGCAAGCCACAGAATCCAAAATTCAGGAGAATCCCCAAAAACTCATTAAAAGGCCGTTTCACATTACCTGCTAACAAGTAATAGCGACTTTGCCCACTCTGCCTAAAGTAATCTGCCTGATAATCCATATAGTGTGCTTCAAAACTCCCTATACCATGCCCAAACCAAGGTGCATCTTTCATCATATTCACATCGCATTGCCAAATAAGTAACCGTCCGTCTGCCGAATCTTTTTTCAACCAGTAACATCCGGTCAATAATAAAACAAAGCCTGCAAAAGACAGGTACTTTACCCATCTTTTGCGAAAAAACTTTGTACACAAAATAGTAATACAAATAACCGCAATGCTCACAATAGCAGCTCTTGACTGCGAAAGAACAATAGCTACTGCCATTACACCCCCTGCTACCCATCCGGCATAGCGGATATATTTATGGTTATTTTCTAATGAAATGAATGCAATGAAAGGCAATCCGACACACAGACATGACGCAAAGCCCGCAGGATTTTCAAAACTTCCTGTCACTTCAAAATGAGAAGATGTTTGAAACAATCCAAAGAATTGCATTATTCCAAGCACCGCCTGCAAAAAACAAGAAAGAATAATGATGAAACCATACGCAGAAACATCTGTCTGCTTTTCCTTATCCGGCTTACTGAATATCATTTTAAAAGCCCCATATATCAGTGCTACAAATAGCGCAAACAAAGCAAAACACCATTTAGGTACTATATATGAATCTGTAAATTGTCGAGAGCAGATAAAAAGACTGCCTAAACATAAAACAGCAAACAAACAATGAGATATTTTTATCATTTTCTCATACTAATATGCTCCACTCAATTTTTCTAATGTCCGCAAAAGTTGCCGGGTCCTTCCTCCAAGTGTTATACCTTTAATGATTCCGTTATTATCAATCACAACGTTTGATGGATGTACGTAAATATGCAATACATCAGTATACACATCATTATAACCAGGAACTACAATTATGTTCTCCCAATTTAAATGCAACCTTTTCATTAAATTCTGTACCTCTTCTAAAGAATCGGTAGTCAGTGCTACGAACCGAACATTCGGATAATCTTCGGCCAGTACATCTAAAGCAGTAAGTTCCCGTATACAAGGTCGACAATGCCTGTTCCAAAAACATACAACAGTTATATCAGATTCATTCATCTTAACAACTTTACCATTCATATCCAAGAATTCTGCTGATGGAAGCGTTTTGCCCATTAAAGTTTCAAGGTTGGGATGCCTATAAGTCAAATGAATTTCCGTTCTTTCATTCGTTCCCTTGACGGAAATAACATATTTACCAGTATCTAAGGAGTCGACATGGGCCTGTTCGGTAATAGGTCGCTGTTCGGCATCAAAATATAAAATAGTGTCACCTTCTATACTAATCTGATTATCCCCTAGTTGAGTTATTTTCTGAGCATAGCAGCCAAATGGCAGAAGAAATAATAAAAGAACAATTATAGATTTCATGTTTTCATTGTTTTTGTATGAGTATGAGGTTGAATCAAAATACTTGAAACAACCTCACAATCAATTATTAAAAAAATCATCTTTGCTTCTTTTGCAATTTACAATACTTCCTGTCACCTTTTGAACAAAAGCAGCTAGGACCATTTTGAGTTTTAGCAACCTCACAATCGGGACATTTGTTCCTATCTTCGTTTTTACATGAATATATTGTTAAGTCGTCAGTGTCCCCTCCTTCTCCTCTTGTCTTAATTATCTTAGATGTTAAATCACCATCTAATGTCGTATTACTCATTATTAAGTTACTAGAATGGCCATCGTATGTCGTATATCTAACTTCAGCAATAAAGCCATAATCTGTATCATAATAAATTACATCATCAATGTTAACATCTTTATTCTCGCAATATTTTTCTTCTACAACTTCCGCTATTATGTTTGTCAGTATTTCTACATTTGCCGCAATTTTTTGGCCATTAGGAGCTATCAAATTAATTGTGGATTCATTATTATCAACAAATTCATCCATCTCTTTATCACAACTCCCAAGCGCAAATCCCATTATTGCAATTACTAATAAAATCCTTTTTTTCATGTTTTTCAGTATTTATATTCATATAAAGCACAACCTTCAACAAGCCCCTCATCACAAGCACAACGTACTTGATTATTTTTCTTATCATTTATGACCCTGCATTTTTGACACTTATTATTATTCCTTTTCTTACAACTATAACTGACGTAGCCTCCGTCACCTTCAGAGCCATCTTCACTTCTAGTCTTAATCTTCGATACGAAAGTGTTTTCTCCACTTGTTATTATTATATTACTTTCGATGCCATCTTCTGTTATATATTCAATTTCGGCACTTAAACCAATAGTTAGAGAATCATATTGGATACTAACTATTTCGTAATCTTTACTTTCCCAATTTCCTTGTTCGATAATCGGAGCCAACATTCTTTTTAAATGACTTATATTTTCCGCAATATATTGACCACTAGGAGCTTGCAGATTAAGGTTCTTTTCTCTTGCGGACACTTCGTATCCATCAGAATATTCGTCTTCAGTAGCATTACAACCACTAAGTCCTAATATCATAATAGACAAACTTATACTTAATAGAATTATTATTTTTTTCATTTTAATCAAATTAATTGTTTTACATATATACGAAACTCACTTTCCCTATTTTGAAATCAAGTCAAATCACTGAACCTCCTTTCTTTTGTGATTGTGAAGAATTATTTGCTACAATTCTTATTTTACGTATAGGGTAGACGCCATTAGACTTCAGTATGATCTCTCTTTCTACCTCTTCATTCTTGTCAATAGTAAATTCAAAATTAATATATTGTGTCTTTCCAGGAGGTATAGTATAAACCTCATCACCTATTAGTTTCACACAAGAACAACTAAGTTGGATTTCTTGAATATTGAGGGGAGCAATACCTGAATTAAAGATTTTAATTTCAAACAGTTTGGGAATACCTATCTTACAATCATCTAATTCAATGAGTGCATCACATTCTAATCTAGGCTCCATTCTTACATCATAATTTGGATTAACAACTCCTTTTGCAGTAGTCAAAAAGTCAGGATAGATTTCCAACTCCCAAGCATCCTCAAAAGCTAATAATTGCTTGGCCGCCAATTGAGCTGAATCAAGTTTATTATGTTTAACAAAATTCATCATCTTCAAATAAACCGTATAAGGATAATTGACGGAAGACAGCAAATGATTTATTTGTGCTTCTATATCAATCCCATTTTGAAGTTCCAAGTTACAGTGAAAAACATCATTCAAGAGTGGTATTATTTGTTCTTTATTCATTGAGAAATTGCTATAGTAAGCTAAATCCATACATATTTTTCCCATTTCAACGACCTGTTCTATGCAATTAAAACATTTATGAGATGCTCCAGGGATAATATCAATTAATTCACCCGAAGGAGCAAAAATGCATGTAATAGGTACCGAATTTGAATATAGCCATTGCCCATACCATTTATTTTGAGGCAACTTTACATCTACCATATTAAATACTGTTTTAATCGGATTTTTTTTCAAACGCTCTAGATATATTCTAGATGTCAAATTTGTTGTATCCAGCAGAACGATACAGAAATTCTGATTCTTCTCCATAGCAATTTTCTGTGCTTCAGAGAATGTTTTGTTTTGAAGTATCTCATTTTGCCTAGAAGTACAACTCATTAAAATCAATGATATAACTAATATAGTCATAAAGTGTCTCTTTTTCATCATCTTTTTTCTTTTCGGCAAAAATACGGGTATTTCAACAGAAGCACAAGAGGACGTTACTATCACTACCATCATTACATTCTGTACATCAACAACATAGTATCACACAAAATCCTTAGATACTCCCATATTGTAACAATCCTCCAATCCATCATTTGTGGTTTAATTGCATATTCCACAAGATTAAATGCCAAAAAATAAACAAAAGAGAACTTCATGATACACCATACATGAAGTTATTAAACATAATCAGCCACGACTTCTCCTTTTGTTCTCTTCCATCATTCCGCACTCAATGATTAAAGATATAATATTAGCAAAATTACTCTTCATTTTGCAACAATCCATAAAGCGCTCTATTCAAAACGAATTATTTGACATACTTTTGGACAAAAAACGACAAGCAAAACAGTCAAGAAAAAGATGTTACACTCATTATTAAGGTATTTAGTTGTATATCAAATAGATAAAAAATTACAAACAGAAGAATTAAACCAATATTGTAACAAATATATCCATATTTAAAGCCTGTTTCAGTAGTATTCTGACAAGATCTTATCGTATTATTTGTCGTTTTTTCCTTTCTTTGTATCAAAATTAAAAACAGGCAAAGCTATGAGCAAGAAAAAAAGAAAGAAGAATAGTTTGTATGCAGCAGTCATCATACTTCTATCCGTTACATTCGTTATTTACAGTTGCAGTTCCGATGAATGCGAATACACAAATGAATCAAACGAACTTATCGACTCCATTACCAAATCAGATGAATTTTGGGATTTCGAATTATCCAGCGAGTTATTAGCAGACAAATTCCAAGATTACACTTTGAAATTAGACTCAGTGGAATATAATAAACTCATGGAAAATCTGAATGATGATGATTACATGGAAGACTTTATCAGAAAAGCGGACCTGGAAAAAGAACTCCAGCAAATGAATGAAGCGAAAGAAAACTTGATTCGGCATACCGAATTCTCTCGACTTAGCGAAAATGAACGGAGCTTATTGTTCAGGCAGTATGCTGAAAGCCGTGAATTTACAGGAAAAAGTCTTTTGAAGACACGGACAGAAGGTGACACTAACAACTGCGAAGCAGAGAGACAGGCTGCGTATGCACAAGCAAAAGCGGATTATAATAGTGACATTATTAACTGTAGAATGGGGTCCTCCACAAATAATTGCTATGCACATGCATTATCGAGATACGAAAGAAACAAAGATATAGCAGATATAGAATACAAATCATGTATACAAAAAAATTAATTATATACATAATTCTCAATAGTGCAATGTGGCTTATCAGTATTGCAATGTGTTATTTACATCGTTTTATTGACAACCTGAACTACACATTTCAAGATTTCCTAATATTCTTTTTTGAGCTTCTTGCACGAATAACACTTGTAATGGGAGCTATCAGCCTATTTCCACAAGAACCATACTCCAATAGGCGAGTATGGTTCTATTATATCATCATGGGTGGAATTTTGACTACTATCTACACACTTATAAAACTGGCAGGCACTCTGCAAAAGCTATTATTTTAGCCCCGTTTGTAGAAAAGCCTCCAGTTCCTCATCACCAAGTCTTAAACGTTTCCGAACACGAGACCTCATCGTACGATAAGTCCCATCAGTAATGCAAAATATAGACAATATTTCTTCTTTCGTTTTATACATTCGAATAAGTACACACAGTACAATATCTCGCGGTGTAAGCTGCCAGCCTTGTTTTTTCAACCAAGTAAAGAAATCAGGATCAATCATTTGGCATTCTTCTACTAGTAAAAGATAGTCTTTGGCGGAAAATTGGGCGATAGACCGATTCTCCATAAGTTTACGAACTAAAGTTATATTTTTCTGTTTTGTCGGAGGAGAATCCAGTAATTGCTGTATTTTCTGAGTTTGAAGAATAGTTTGTCGTCGTTCGTCCGCCAATTTCTGATACAACGTTGTGGAGACTTTAATAGTAGCAGCTATCATTATGCCAACAACGGCCAACACGGGAATGGTATATTCAGATAGGGTCGGTGCAGCCTCCATATAGATTTCTCTCGGCATTATCATATAAATCTCATCTGCCGTAATCAAAATAAAAGCAGCTATGAACTGCCAGTCTATTACTTCAGAAATTCCAATACGCTCTCCCTTTGCATGAAATGTCCATAGCAATGCCCCAACGAAGAGGATCAGCCACATCAATAGATGCATGGAAGATGAAAATGCATCAACATACATTTGAGGAAAGAAAGCCTGAAATATATAGGCGGCCAGTAAAATCAAACAACAGAGTGCACCTCCCGACAGTAATTGTCTAAAAGGATAAGTAGATAATTTCATCATTTATTCTATATTTGTGTTCTTGAGTCACAAATATACGCAAAGAAATACAGAAGAAAAAAGATTGATAATATTTTTTTCAGTCTAGATTTCTGAAAGACTCATTCAGCGTTTTCATTTAATCCTGCTATAAGTTCCCTAAGAAATTGCAATTCTTTTCGTTCTTTCTGTATATCGCCATTTTCTTGCAGATGTATCTTTTTCCTCCATCTAATTTCTTTATTTCTATCTACAACATACCAATGATACAGTACAGAATTTTTAAGTTGAGATTCATCTTGCTCCATCCTTACAATAGGATAGTTAATGTTTTCCGAAAGTAGAGCATCTGAAGTCCTGTTTTCAGGGTTATTAAGATAAATCAGGGCCAATGCAGTCGTACCATTATTTCCTTCGAATTCTTTCTGCACCTTTTGTAAGAAAGTTAGTCCAATCTTATTTCTTTCATCATCTTCACCTCCGACATAAACAATCAGGTTCTTATCTTGAAATTGGCTTATAACACTATCTTGAGATAAGGTAGATTCTGCCTGATCCAATAGTTCAACGATTTCTAACTTCTTAAACCCACTATCTTTGACAAAACCCAATTCATTCCACCGGACAAAACCATAAGAAGATACTCCAATACAAACCAATAGATTTACCAATGCCAACGCCACCTTTCCTAGTTTATTAAGCCGAGTATACCACCAACCCAACAAAACAACTATTATCTGTAAAATTGTATCAGGGAAAGAAGGCAATGCAATCATAAAATGTCCCATAAATACCCTTACAATAATATCCGGTACTAAGTCTGCCAATAACACCAATAAAACAATTTTATATGGTTCCACCACACCACTATATCTGCCAAGGAAATAAACGGTTAACATCCAAAAGACTATTCCGCGGATCAATGTTCCCAAATAAAGTGGAGGATTCTCAAAAAGACAGAACATACGAAATGGACCAACAGCAAAAGTTAGTAGAAGAGATACTACCAGGATAATTAAATATACTTTATTTTTCATAAGTAATGGACTTTTCACAAAGATACGATACATATAAATGACACACAAATGGGCGTTACACCATATCATCTATATGATATTGATTGTCAGCAATATAAAAACACAAAGACACCCAGTTTTATATATAATTGTAACAAATTGATTCTTATCATAAGACAAAAAAAGCCTATATTATCCTATGAGAGAACTACAGCCTTCACCGCTTTCACCTTCTTCCTGAAGCCTCTGTCCTGAACAAGAAAGCGGGTGAAAGCGACCATGCAAAAACTCTTTAATCACACCTTCAAAGCTTTCACCGGCATACTTCAAATCATCTCCCCTTATCGCCGTATCACATCTCGTGACACCCCATAGTAACCTGCTGCAGGTACATAAATCGGTTGCATACGTTTACCTATATTTCGAAGTTTTCCTTCTTCCAGTAGTCGACGGAGATGACGGTTGGCTGTAGTACGTGTCATGCAGCACGCTTCCTGAAAGTCATAGCGGAGCATCACATCATGTTCGGCAAAATATTCCTTCAAACGCATATCTACCTCAACTTCGGTCAATGGTTCTGAGTGTCGTCCATATTTGCTCCGGCTGACTTTGACACCGACAAGTTCCCCTTTCAGGTGGGCATCGGGACGAAAACCAATCGTTTTCAGTTTTATCTTCGACGATTTATTCGGAGTATTGCGGATTACTTTCTGTGTACTCTGCAAAATAGGAGCAAAATAGCCAAGTCCCTCGATATGTATCTCGCGTCCTTCGCGCAGTTCTTCACTGCAAATTTGAGCTAACATAGTGACCGTGCTTTTCACATCACCCACAGAAAGCGAACTGCGTCCATGAATCATATGACACAGTTTCTCCGTGTCTATCTTGCCATTCAAAAAAATGCGGGGATGCAAGCCTTTCTCTTCCGAGTCGTCGGATTCACCGGGATTCTCGTACCAATCGTAAATAATAGCCATACGTTGTTATCGTTTAAATAGTAACTAGTTTTCATGCAAAAACCATAAAGATACAAATGAACCACACAAGTGGTTCATTTAATCCACTATTGTAATTCAATTAAACCACGAAAGTGATTTGATTAGTCCACAAGAGTGAATCATTCATAACTCTACGCCAAAGATACGATAAAACATAGAGATAAAAGCGATAACTAATAACATTCTTCCATAGGGTAGAAATAATTCTTTTTTTGCACAAAACACTTGCAAACCGGTGTGCGCATGTAGTACATTCGCAGTATCAGAATCTGAAAAACAAGCTATTTTTAATCACTTTAAAAACAAAAATAATGAACGCAATAACATTGATATGGAAACGTATACAGCAAGGACTGGGAATGTTTTCAATAAAAGAAGAAAGTAAAGAAGCGGAAGAGACGCAAAAGACAGAAAAAACAGTCGTAGAAGAAGTCGTGGTGGAAGTCGAGCAGGCAGTCGAAAATACAGTCAAAAGAGAAAAGAAAATTGAAGTTGGAAAAGAGAAAGAAGAGAAAGAGACTGAACGGAGACAGCCTGTCCGTCTCACTCAGGAAGTACGTACATTTCTGCAAGAACATTACGATTTTCGTTACAATCTACTCACAGAAGAAACGGAATTCCGACCAATAGACGGATGCGGTGTACCTTTTGAGCCTATAGGTAAACGAGAACTGAATACGTTTTGCATGGAAGCACATGATCAGGGCATTTCTTGTTGGGACAAAGACTTAAGCCGCTATGTTTATTCCACCTGTATCTCCAGTTACCATCCTTTCAGGCTTTACATAGAAGAATTACCCGAGTGGGATGGCATTGACAGGCTGGATGCTTTGGCACATCGTGTGTCCGACCGTCCACTTTGGGTAAAAAGCTTCCACACATGGATGCTGGGACTCACAGCACAGTGGGCAGGAATGACAAGTATACATGCCAACAGTGTGGCTCCTATTCTCGTCAGCAGTGAGCAAGGCCGGCAAAAATCCACTTTCTGTAAATCGCTAATGCCTCCGGTGTTGTCACGTTACTACATGGATAATCTTAAATTATCCGCACAAGGAAAAGCGGAACGACTGCTCGCAGAGATGGGACTCCTCAATATGGATGAGTTTGATAAGTACGGAACGCAGCAAATGCCGTTGTTGAAAAACCTGATGCAAATGGCAAACCTCAACATTTGCAAGGCATATCAGAAGAATTTTCGTAATCTGCCACGCATCGCTTCTTTTATCGGCACAAGCAATCGTTTTGATTTGCTTTCCGACCCAACCGGCAGTCGCCGATTCATTTGCATAGAAGTAGAACACATCATCGACTGCGAGGGCATAGCGCATGATCAAATATATGCCCAACTGAAAGCGGAACTACTTTCCGGGGCGCGCTATTGGTTTACAAAAGAAGAAGAAAGGGAATTACAACGTCATAACGCATCTTTTTATCGCCCTTGTCCGGCAGAAGAGGTTTTCCATGCCTGCTTTCGTACAGCCGAACCCGGCGACGAAGGGTATGAGAGTCTTTCAGCATCAGATATATTCAGAAGATTGAAAATGTATAATCCCTCTGCGATGCGGGGGAGCAATCCGGCTACATTCGCACAAGTCTTGCTGGCAGCAGGAGTCATTCGGAAACATACTAAATATGGGAATGTATACTTGGTGAAACCGTTGAAAGCATTATATGCCACTTCGGAAGACGAGGTTTCACCCATAATAAACTAGTAAAAAAGGAGTTAACACACCGGTGGAAGCGATGAAACAGAGCTAAAGTTATATTGAAAAGCATGACGAAAATAAAAAATAAAGAAAAGGTCTGCATTTTAAAGAAAGAAACATTTAACTTTGTTACATCACTAAAAGATATGCCAATGAGCAAATATGAAGTTAATCAAAATGAATCGGATATTCTTCCTAATTTACTGCATCTCACTAATGCGGAAGACATTGCATTGGCTGAATTAGAAGGATTCATGTATGCAGAATTATTTTTAGAAAATGAACTTGATACTAAAACACATTTTAATTCTGCATATATATGCCGTATACATGAATTAGCTTTCAAAGATTTATATTCTTTTGCAGGGAAATATAGAACCACCAATATATCCAAAGGAGGATTTGTTTTTCCAGCAGCATTATATATTCCCCAGTCTATGGAAAACTTTGAAAAAGATATACTTCAAAAACTTCCGGATAAATATGATAATCGACAGCAATTAATAGAAGACATTGCTAAAGTACATGCTGAGTTATTGTTTATCCATCCCTTCAGAGAAGGAAATGGCAGGACTGCCAGAATTCTGGCAAATATAATGGCAATCAAACAGGGATATGCAAAATTAGACTTTTCGCCATTTACGGGAGAGTTATTTCCTTCTTATATAGAAGCTGTACAAAGGGCTGCTGATATGAATTATACTTATATGGAGAAAATCATCGAAAAGTGTTTTGAAGACGATGTTGAACCTTTTGATAAATAATAGAAGCCTTTTCTTCGGATATAGAAATCCCTTCCAATTTAAAAGAAGCAATCATGGAAGCTATTGTCTGCTTCTTCTCTTTATCTGAAAATTGTTTTAAAGTTCTATTTCTTTTCATACTATCAAGCATTATATCTTAGTTCATTTCCAATACAAAGATACTCTTTTCTCGCAATATATCCTCTTCTACAATACATTATTTATATCGCAGATATATCAAAGAGTAAATTAGTAGTCGAGCCATTGACATCCCAAACAACAGATGCCAATGGCTCGTCAATCTATTTACTCCTTTGTATTCGGGAAAGCGGATATTCTCAATCGTGCCGCACCCATAGGAATCAAAGTAATCTCTTCCTTATCACCTCTTACCGCATCTTCTTCCGGCAATACGCCGCAGAGTCCGGTCTCGTCAATCTTCCATGCGGGAATCAGACGCCCGGTAGCTTTCACTTCCAAAGGTACGTTGGCTACTGTGAAAGGGTAGTTATCAGCAGGCCAGGACTTACGGATGACTTTGAAGTTTTTCAAAGGTTCTCGCTTATCTAATACTAATGAATAGTTCCAGGGACTGTCCGGATAGATTTCAGTAGTAGGCCATTTCTCTGGGTCAGCACCTTTCTGCCATTTAGAATCGCCGATGGCCGTTTCACGGCTGTCTTTTTCGACATACTTTTCTGCTATTTTGAGAGACAAAGTGAGAGGCCCATAGTCTACGCTTACGCTGTTTTTATTGACTTGCCAGGTACGCATAGACAGAGACATAGGCAGAGTTAATTCTACCCTATCTCCGTTCGACCATTCGCGGTTGATACAGAGATATTTTCCGGATACGGGAGATACATTTACTTTCTTGCCGTTTACACGTACTTCTGCCGCCTGAGTCCATGAAGGAATACGGAGATAGAATGGAAAAGCGACCTTTTCATCGGTAGAAATTGTGAAAGAGATGGCTTCTTCGAAGGGATAATTTGTCTCTTCGCGGAGAACGATTTCCTTGCCGTCAGCAACTTTAACCGTAGCTTTGCAGGCGGCATAAATAGCAGTTGCCACTCCATTGTCGGGAGTTGCCAATACCAGGTGCTCTGCAAAGTAAGGCCAGCCTTGTGCATGGTTGTGCTGGCAGCAACGGCTGCTGAAAGGATTCATCGAGAGGAACGGTCCACGGTTATCAATGCCCGGATGATGGTTCTTCGAATCACTGACCGTATGGTTCGGGCAAGTGATATAGCGTAATGCTTTGAAATCCGGCATCACGGCAGCAGGATAAGAGTTGAATGCCACTTCTTCGCAGTGTTCCGCCCACATCGGGTCGCCTGTCATGCAAAGCATGATTTCATCGGATGCCATCTGTTCCACCAGTCCGCAGGTTTCCACTCCCTGGCGGGGGTCGATATATCCCAATCGGGCATTCTCATCCGCACCGAACATACCACCGGGCACTTGTCCGAAAGTACGGCGAATCAGATGATGGACATTATAAGAAGCCTTCAGCAGGGCTGAATCTCCGGTCTGCATATAATAAGTGGCAGGTTCGCGGAAACATTGGGCAATGTTCACGTTGTGCCAGTTGGGCAGAGAGGTAGATTTAGTCCAGTCGGCGGTGTTGCGGTGAATCTTTTCGGCGAGGTCGAGCAGGAAAGCATCGCCGGTATGGTTGTAAAGCCAGTAGATGCTGATTATGTTATCGCCGCCACGGCTATTCTCCCAGTAATCTTTCAGCAGTTGATCGTCGGGGACGGTCATTTGCCATTTGAAATAGTTAGTCATCAGATCAATGACACGCTGATCCTGTGAATACTCATAGTAGGATTGCAGACACCAAAGCATAATCATTTGCGCCCAAAGCTCACGTTTACCATTGCGCTCATTGACCGGGCCGAAATAGCCATCCGGCTGACGGCTGGCAAATACGCCTTCAATCCAGTATTTCGTTTCCTCTATCATCTTCGGGTCATTGAGGATATACGCTAAATTACCGTATCCCTTCAGCCAGTAAGGAACTTCTTCCCAACCATGATCGCCACCGGTAGTCAGCCAGGCATTGTTATCCTTTTCCAGCCAGGCACTGATTTCTCCGAGATGTCCGGTCAGGCCGTCACGTTGCAAATCGAGATACTTCTTCACCCACCCTTCGGGCTGGATGCTGCCTACCGGCAACTTAATAAAGTTCAGCGGACGGAGCGGGGCACGATATCCCACATAATTTGTATTAACAGACTGAATATCGGGGCGTTCTACAACTGTCACGGTGCCATCTGAAGAAACAGACGCACATGATGTTACCGTAACGCCGAACCCGAACAGTATCAGCATACCCACGAACCATACAATTCGATGTCCAAAAGTTGAATTCATAAGTTACTTATCTACAGAAAATTTGAAGATACATTGACTCATATATTTTTCTCCCGGACGAAGTACAGCCGAAGGCCATTCGGGTTTGTTCGGGGTATCCGGATATTTCTGCGTCTCGAGACATACGGAAGCGCGCTGGTTGTAAGTAATGCCTTTCTTTCCGGTCAGAGAGCCGTCAAGGAAGTTTCCGGCATATACCTGAATACCCGGTTCGTTGGTATATACGTCCAGTACAATACCTGTTTTGGGAGATTCGAGTGAAGCGCATTTGCGGGTGATGTCACCTTTTGCGTTCAATACCCAGTTGTGGTCGTAACCGTTACCGTTTTTCAGTTGCACGAAGTCATAGTCGTTAATGCGTTCGCCTACCGGAGTCGGGGTACGGAAATCCATCGGTGTTCCTTCTACGGGGAGAATTTCACCGGTAGTCATGAATGTGCTATCCACCGGAGTATAATAATCCGCGTCAATTGCCAACAGGTGACCGGCATTGCTGCCTGCATCTCCGTCGAGATTAAAATAAGAGTGGTTCGTCATATTCACGATGGTCGGTTTGTCCGTTTCCGCTTCGTACTGGATGTCGATGGCGTTGTCGTCGGTCAGTTTCATCAGGACTTTGCAAGTGATGTTGCCCGGGAAGCCTTCTTCACCGTCTTCGGCAAGGTAGGTCAACTGTAATTCCTGCGGATTCAGCTGAACGGCGTCATAAACACAGTACTGGAATCCCTGCGGGCCGCCATGCAGGCAATGGCCGTAGTTGTTGCGGGGAAGCTGGTATTCTATGCCGTCCAATGTAAATTTGCCCTGGTTGATACGATTGGCATAACGTCCGATGCTCGCACCAAAGTCCGACGGCTTGCTGATATAGTCCTGAATAGAGTCGAAGCCGAGAACGACATCATGCATTTGCCCGTCCCTGTCGGGCACCATAACTGAAACAATACGTCCACCGAAGTTGGTAATGCAAACTTCCATGTTGTTTTTGTTACGCAAGGTGAATAAGTCGGTTTTCTTTCCGTCTACTTCTGTCTGGAAATTACTCTGCAACAGGCCGGAATCTGTAGCTTTCTCGGCTTTCGGTGTACAAGCTGCCATTAAAAGGGCGGCAACTGCCCATGTACATAAGTGTTTCATGATATTTTAATTAATACTATTCAATAAATCTATCTTTCCTTCATTAATCAGTTTCAAAATCAACTCACCGAAAAGAGTGTTTTGCCAGGCAAACCATGCACGGGTAAAGTTCTCCGGATTATCCTTGTGGAAAGATTCGTGCATAAATCCTGTTCCGGCATCGGTATCCATTAGCATCTTGACGCAAGTCTTGATTTCCGCATCATTCTTGCTGGTGAAGGCTTTCATCATAATACTCATCGGCCACACCATATCATAACCGATATGTGGTCCGCCGATTCCCTCGCCTGCCTTACCTTTGAAGAAGTAAGGGTTGTCTTCGCTCCATACGAAACGGCGGGTATTCTGGTAAATCGGGTCGTTCACGTTTACGTCTCCCAAATAAGGCATGGCAAGTAAGCTCGGCACATTGGCGTCGTCCATCAGGTAATGATTGCCAAAGCCGTCTACCTCAAAGGCGTACATCTTGCCATACTTGGGATGATTGTATACTGCATATTTCTTTAAGGCTGTTTCTACTTCCTGAGCCAGGTCTTTACATTCTTTGGACAAGGCTGTTTTCTTGTTCACCTGTTCCAAAATCTCAGCAGCCTTGCGCAATGAAGATACGGCAAAGAAATTGGAAGGAACCAGGAACTGAAGTGTAGTGGCGTCGTCCGAAGGACGGAAGCTCGATACTATTAATCCGACAGGTTTTACCGGTGCGCCGAGTCCGTCGTTGTTTACTGTATCCAAAGCACGTTCTGTTTTACGCTGGAACTTATAAGGCCCTACTCCTTCTTTACGTTGTTGTTCCTTGAAAGTTTTCAGTACATTGGTGATTGCCTGAATCCATTCTTCCGTGAAGATGCTGGCATCGCCGGTTGTCTTCCAGTACTGGTAAGCCAGGCGCAACGGATAGCATAATGAGTCTATTTCCCATTTACGTTCGTGCAGTTCCGGTTTCATATCGGTAAGGTCGCTCATCCAGTGACCATCAGGAATAGCACCGTCATTAAAAGCATTCGCATACGGGTCGATATTGATACATTTGAACTGGCGAAGGATAACGCCTGCCAGCATTTCTTTCAATTCGGGATCGGAGTTGGCTAACTGTACATACGGCCACACTTGTGCCCCGGAGTCACGAAGCCACATGGCATGGATATCTCCGGTGTAGACGAACGTATCCGGTTTGCCATCGCTTCCTTTACGGAAATGTACCGTTGTGTCCAGTGTATTGGGGAAGCAGTTGGTGAACATCCAGGATAATTTCGCATTCTTCAGGAGTTTCTGCACACGGAGAATCTCCTTTTCTACTGCATCCGAACGGAACAGGCGTTTGGATATTTCCGGGCGGTTATCTTTCTGAATGGCATCCGCAAGGCAGACGTGCATTTCTGTCATACGGTTGGAAGCCTGTATCTCACCGCCACAGAGAAGCATGCCTGCCAACATACCCGCACTGATATATTTGATTTGTTTCTTCATGATTACTTCTTCTTTTTTAATTCGTTAGAGAAAGAGTAAGGGAAATCACTTTCGTTCGTTCCACGTTGCTGATTGGGCTTCGCATTCATCTCGAAGGAGATAGAAGCACCATTCATCAGATCCTGATGAGTCAGGTAATTCTTTGTATGGTTCTTGCCGTTCAGTGTCATGGATGAGATATAGCGTTTGTCGTCTCCGTTGTTCGGGGCTGAGATTGTTACAGTCCTTCCGTTTTCCAGGTGCAGCTTCATCTGTTTGAAGTAAGGAGTACCCAAGATATATTCATCCGTGCCCGGACATACCGGATAGAATCCCATTGCGGAGAAAACATACCAGGCGGAAGTCTGGCCGTTGTCCTCGTCACCGCAATAGCCGTCGGGAGCGGGAGTGTACAGTTTATCCATCACTTCGCGAATCCAGTGTTGCGCTTTCCAGGGTTGACCGGAATAGTTGTACATATACAGCATATGCTGGATAGGCTGGTTGCCATGCGCGTAGTTACCCATGTTCATAATCTGCATTTCACGGATTTCGTGAATCACGCTGCCGTAATAGCTTTCATCATATACGGGAGGAAGGATAAATACAGAGTCCATCATCTGGTTGAATCCGTCTTTGCCGCCCATCAGGTCAATCAATCCTTGAGGATCATGGAATACCGACCAGGTGTAATGCCAGCTATTTCCTTCGGTGAAGGCATCGCCCCACTTCAACGGATTGAACGGCGACTGGAACTTTCCGTCTTCATTTTTGCCACGCATTAGCTTATGTTCCGGGTCGTACAGGTTCTTATAGTTCATGGCACGTTTGGCAAAGATTTCAATTTCTTTTTTGGGCTTCTTCAATGCTTTGCCCAACTGATAGATGCACCAGTCGTCGTATGCGTACTCCAACGTACGTGCTGCATTTTCGTTAATACCTACATTATAAGGTACATATCCCAGTTTATTATAATAGTCATATCCCAAACGTCCGGTAGAACCTACGTTCGGATGTACCGCATTTGCCCCGTGTTTCACGGCTTCCCACAGAGTTTCGATATCATAATTCTTTAATCCTTTCAGGTAAGCATCGGCTACTATGGAAGCGGAATTGTTTCCTACCATACAACCTCTGTGTCCGGGGCTTGCCCATTCCGGCAGAAATCCGCTTTCCTTATAGGTGTTCACCAGTCCTTCCTGCATCTTCGTGTTCATCGACGGATACATCAGGTTAAGGAAGGGGAACAGACAACGGAAGGTATCCCAAAAGCCTGTATCGGTAAACATATAGCCCGGAAGCACTTCGCCATTGTAAGGACTGTAATGCATGATATCTCCCTTGGCGTCTATTTCATAAAAGCTTCTCGGGAAAAGTACCGAACGGTACAGACAGGAATAGAACGTGCGTAAATGGTCAATATCATCGTCTTCCACTTCAATGCGTCCCAGAACTTCGTTCCATACCTTGCGTCCTTTTGCCGCAATCTGTTCTACGTTGTCATTGCCCAACTCTTTCAGGTTCAGTTCTGCCTGTTCGGGGCTGATGAAAGAAGAGGCGACACGTACATTTACCTGTTCGCCTTTGCGGGTTTTGAAACCAATCAATGCGCCGGCATGATTGTCTTTCGCTTCCAGTTTGCCTGTATCAATCGTGCCATTGGTCACGGCAGCCGTGTAAGTGAACGGCTTGTCGAATACCAATACAAAGTAGTTTTTGAAGTTTTCGGGAACACCGCCGCTGTTTTTAGTAGTGTAGCCGATGATCTTGTTTTCCGAGGGAATCACTTTCACAAATGAACCTCTTTCAAAAGCATCCACTACCACATAGGAGTGGTCGTTTTCGGGGAAAGTGAAACGGAAAGCCGCCGCCCTTTCTGTGGGGGCGATTTCTGTGACTACGTCGTGGTCGGCAAGATATACCTTATAATAATAAGGGGTAGCCGTTTCGGCCTTGTGAGAGAACCAACTGGCACGTTGATCCTGATCGAATACGGCTTTGCCGGTTATGGGCATGATGGCAAATTGACCGTAATCATTTATCCAGGGACTTGGTTGGTGGGTTTGCTTGAATCCCCTGATTTTGTCAGCATCGTATGTATAGGCCCATCCATCGCCCATTTTGCCGGTTTGCGGAACCCAAAAGTTCATTCCCCAAGGGAGCGCGATGGCGGGGTAAGTATTTCCGGTAGATAATGCGTGTTTAGACTGTGTACCGACCAGTGGACTGACATAGTCCACCGGGCCGGTAATTGTTTTTGCAGTCATACTCCATGCACTAACTAACGCAAAAGCGAATAGAGCTAGTTTCTTCATGGTATCTTTCTTTTATTTAGTTTGCCTTTATTTATTTAGTTTGCCTTCGAGCATCTTGATAAAGTATCCGCCTACAACGGAACGTGCCTGAAAACCTCTTTGTGTGGGGTTATCCGTAAATACCCAGTCGGACATCGGCACACGCGTGATGGTTTCGTTCATAAACAGATATACCGGGTCGATGAATTTCTCAAAGGTAGCTTTGTCTTGAGCCAGCGTAGCTGTCCACATGATCCAGTCGGTCTTGGTATAAGTTTCGCGATTATCCAATGGAAGGCCGTATTTATTTTGTTTCGTAAGATAATAAGCGATTTCCGTTTCTGCAACATTTTCAGGGAAGATTTGCAGTTTCAGCAGTTTATCCCATACCAGGTTGTATTTCTGACTCCATGTTCCCGGTTTGTCAAATGTCAGGCGGTAGTGGTCGCCGTCATCTGCCATCTTCACCCATTCGGCAGCCATAGCTTTCGCTTTCTGTGTGTAATTCTCTGCTATGTCTTTCTTACCCAACATATCTGCCAGATAACCATAAGAAGCTACACCCAGGATTGCTTTGATGGAAAGGTTGGTGTTGTGTGCGAAGTGTCCGGCAAAGTCGTCCGTACAGAGTTGGTTTTCCGGGTCAAGTCCTTTCTCTGCCAGATAATCAGTCCAGGTAGTCAACGTTTCCCAGTGTTTAGCCGCATAATCCGCATTTCCTTCCATAGCTGCGATGGCTGCTGTTACTATCAGCATATTGCCCGATTCTTCTACCGGCATATCGCCGCCGTAAGTCTGACCGTTAGCCATCGGATAAGTACCCACATCATGGGCTGCAAACGGTTTGTTCCATTTGCCGCTTTCACTATAGTAGAAAATATGATTCAGCAGTCCCTTTGCCAGTTCAGGGTTGTAATACAGCAACATGGGAGAAGAAGGATAAGTGATGTCCACTGTTCCGATAGAGCCGTTACTGAAATTCTCTTTTGACAAGAAAAGCAATTCACCATTCGGAGCTTCTACCAGTTTGTGGGCTGCAATAACCTGGCGGTAAGCCAGTGCACAAAGTTCGGCGTACTTGCGTCCACCGACGGCAGTCGCTTCTTCCATCAGTTTCTTATCGAAAGCAGCACAGTTTTTCATTTGTGCCTGATATTCTTTTTCTGCTTTTTGGAATTGGGAAACGATTGTTTCATTGCCTTGACGATTCCAGTAAGGACGCAGGTTATCTCCAAAGTATTGGATAGAATAAATGTCGTCATAGCCAATCAGCAGATGGCCGTCGGCCTTTTGTGTTTCACCTAAGGAACGTACCAAGGCTAGTTTATCATATCCGTTGGTGGAAGGTGCTTCCAATTTATTTTCTGCAAAGTTCTTACGCATTTCTCTGCCGTCACCGATGATAGATGCGCTGTTTTCCTTTTCAGCAGCCAGGTAGAAATGTCCCCAGTCGATACGTACGTCGTCACCTTTCTTTTTCAGAATATCCTGATTGCGGCTTCCGGTACGGAGGAATAGCAAGTCACCATCCGTAAAGCTGTCGGCTACGGATTCCTGGTGAGGCTGGTCGAGCGCCCATTGGGGAGAGGCTTCGAAGTAGAGGTCAACTTGGTGTTTCTGTCCGTCATTGGAGGTTACTTCATAAGAAATATAGTTGACCGGACGTGACATCAAGTCCAGGTTATCCATGAATAGAGGAGCGGTAAATGTCAGTTTCAGATCTACCGGGCCGCAAGTAAAGGTATAGTAAGTCTGCATGGCCTGTACGTCGGCAGAGGTCTGTTGCGCCGTCTGGTGGAAAGAACGGTAACCGTCCAGTTCTACCAATAGTCCGAAATCCAGCAATCCGTTTCCTACACGGTTGTGGCAATAGCCGGCAATCAGGTTTTCACCCGGTTTCAGAGAAGCGACCACTTCTTCGGACAGTTTCACTCTTTCGTTCTTCTTGCAAGAGTTTCCTGTGTCTGCTACTTTGATGCCGTTGATATAGATAATGGCGTCATCGTCGTGAGAGAATTCAAGATATACATTCTTTCCTGTCAAGTCTTCCTGGATATCGGCTACCCGGCGTACCCAAATAAATTCTTCGCCCCATTGGGTCTTGGCAGTATGTTCGTTTTCCATTGTTCCGAAAGCGGCTTCGCCTTCTTTCCATGTTTTATCATTGAAACCTGTATTCTGCCATCCGTCGACGGGCTTTTCAGTCGTATATTTAGCTGTCCAGCTACCTTGTTCGGAAGTCTTGACCAAAGGTCTTAGTTCCAGTTCCTCCGTTCCCATGAAACGGTACGTTTGTCCGTCCACTTTGGCTACGCCAATCAAGGGGAAGTCCTTGCCTGTCCAATGTTTTACAGAGCTGTCATACAAATTGTCAGTGGTAGACCATGCACTGGTATAAGGGTCAATAGTTACCAATGGGTATGCCGGAGCACGTAATTCATTCTTTTCGTGTTGTTCCACCTGGGTTCCGCAGCTACTCAATACAGTAGTGGCTGCTCCCAGCAACAGTGTCATTAGTTGTTGTTTCATAATTTTAATCGAATATCTCTATTATATATTTGTTTTCATTCATTTCCGTGCAGGGAATAATAACATCAGTGCCGGTATGCCGGAAGCGGAGTAACTGTCTATCTCCGCACCGACCGGCAACTTCTTATGATATTCACCCCCACAAACGTTACGTGTCTTATCCCTGTTCGCCCAGCCACATTCGATGGTATGTTTCAGGAAAGGGATGTATTGTGTCTGTCCGCAATCATATACCAGCATTGCTATGTATTCCGCAAAAATAGCTGTATAGATTCCTTGCTCGATTCCACCTTCGAAAGGTAAAAGGTTATGTTCGGCAGACATTACGTTCACAGTGTAGTCCGCTCCCAATATGGCATTATCCAGATAACGCTTTTCTCCGGTAGCTTTATAGAGCAGTACTGACGCTCCGATAAAGGTAGCCTGATTGTAGACATGTGCCTTCCATGCAGGATTACCGTTTCCGTGGCGGCTATCGGCAATCTTTCCGGTAGCTTTATCCAGCAGGTTCTCTACTCCCCATTCATAGATTTCCTTGCCTTTCGCAAGATATTGGGCTTTTGTCTGATAATCCGGGCGGGCGTCAGTCGATTCTTTTCTGTTTTTCGGTACATTATTAAATAGAGTCAACGCTGCTACCACTGTCGGGAAGTTGATACAAGCCATTTTTCCATCACCGGGTTTATTGGGGTTCGGGTTTCGGATGGGTTGCCATTGCCAGAACATACCGCCGTTTTCTTTGTCATATGAACCGGTATCGCCTACTTTCTCCGAGCCATACCATACGCGTTTGAAGCTTGCTTCCGAGAGTTTCAGATATTCGTCGTTTCCGAAAAGTTGGTAGGCTCGTGCCAGTGTGATTGTCCACCACTGGATGTCATCATAGATGAACCACCCGGTATTCTCATTGTTATCGTCAAAATTAAAATGACAGTATTGGGCTTTATTCCCTGCGAATATTTTCTCGGAAAGAGTTTTATAATACGCTGTCTTCTCCTTGTTTTTCTGCGCTTTCGCCAGTTTATAAGCATTCATCGCCATGTCCCAATAGATGGGCTGGCACCATATGGCAGCTGCCCCGTTACCACGGTCTACTGCACTCGGATAGGATGAGTTTGTCTTATAGATGTATTTATTGGAATCGAGCAGTGTACTATTAAATCCTTCATAGGCTGCCCATACATCCTCATTAGTGTATGTGTGCGTCTTCTGGTTTGTTTTTCCCGAGTCATCGGCCGCACATAAGGTAGCCGATAGCCCCAGTGACAGAGTTAGCACCAAAAGAATTTTGCTTTTCATGATAGTTTATAAATTAATTGTATTTTTCCTGTTACAAAGATTGCAGAAATAGCTGAAAAAAAACGATAATATCTATTCAATAAAGAACAAATACAGACCAAAACGCCTTTCTGCAATAAAAAAGAAGAGGGTTGGTTATAAAATTCCCCTCACTCTGCCCATCGGCAAAGATGAGGGGAATATTTATGTTACCTATTGAAAACGTTATCCACAACCAGTTATTTGTTATCTGTTATCTGTTACAGTTGTTGTTTCAACCCATTGCCAGTTATTGCCGACTAACGTCGCCGTGTGTCCTTTCAAACCTGTAATTGTCCGGGTATCATTCTGAGTCGGTTGATCTCCTTTCACTTCAAAATCCCAGGCTTCTACTAAATTCGGATTGTCGGCTGTTACCCCTTCTTCGCTGCCTGCGTAGGAAGCATACACCTGGTCTTCTGTCCGGTTTGTTTTCCATATACGTATTTTCTTTATGTAGCCGGAGAACCATTCGTTGCGATTGCCATTGTTGTCCTTCATACAGAATCCTGTCATGTGAACTTCATTTGTAATGGAATTATCATTGATGTATGTTCTCCAGGCTTCACCTACACGGATTATTTCACCTTGTCTTGTGCCATCAATCATAGAATAGCATTTCACATCTGTCGGTGTATCGAATCCCGGCAAACCTTTATCCCTGAACAGGAATGCATAATGTGTCCAACGGTCTTTTGTCCAGTTATCAGACTTTTTCCATCCCGGTTCCCATTCTTCAGGTTTTGAATGATTATCATCTTGCCAATGTGCAACCATCGTTCTCAACAGTCCTTTCGTACGGTCTTGCGTACGCCAACCACTCCAATAAGGATCATTCGTCATCGTAGAAAGGAAGGTGCAGTTATCTTCTCCCGACTTATTGCAATATTCTTTTATATTCACCCAAAGTTCGATTGTAAACGCTTGATTATCATCATCACCGAACTTCACATAGTCTTCACTATAACCAAAGTCGATATAAGAACCTTTATTTCCGTCTACAAACAGGTTCCATGTTATTTGGCTATTATCCGGCCAGGCGGATTCTTCCACCTGAGTTATTTTCTTATCTGCATTCGCTATTGCTTCATTAAACATTTCCTGAGTGATGTGCGTAATCTCTCCGGTTCTTATTCTATCGGCCATACTGTCCAGATCTTCGGCCGCGCCTTCCAAGATCGACTTATTCACTACCGGATACTGTCCCTTGTGATTACCCCACTTTGCTTCATCACTGACAATCGTCCGAATGTCATCCGCTTTAGCCATCAGTTCATTAATATATCGCCGTGCCTCTTCCGACAAATTGTAATATTTCGAATCGTTGAATTTATCGATAGATTGATTTACTTTCGCTATTGCGGCTTCCAGAGTGACTTCATCCAATATCTCTCCAGCTTCCACTTTCGCAATCAAAGCATCTAGTTCTGCAATGGCGCTATTCAGAATATCTTTCCCGGACTCGGGATAAGTGCCGGGGGCAGTTCCATATTCAGAATTATCCAGTAAATAATTTAATGCTGTCCGTTTTTCCTGCAGCAGGTTCAACGGAGTATCCGTAATATATTCATCTTTTATATCATCACAAGCTGACAATCCTGTCAGGCAGTAAATCAGCAGGAGAGAGAGAAGCATTGTGCTCCCTCTCCAGTTATTGATCAAATGTTTCATGTTCTTCATTGTTTTTATATTATTGTCCTTCTGCAACACGTTCCCATTTATAAGTTCCGACAATCTTGGCAGTATGCCTGCCGGTCAGGTCAAGAACTTCACTGGTGGTACCGGACGGTTTCGTGGTAAAGTTCCACGCAGCAACCAAATCTCCTTCCTTTCCCGTGACCTCTGCCGTACCTTTATAAGACTCCTGTATATATGTGTCATTCTTTGCGCTTTTCCAGATACGGATATTCTTCATGTAACCGGCGAAACCTTCTTCAAATAAGTTGTCGTCTCCGGTACGCATATAACGTCCGAAAGCAGTCATAGGCTTATTGTTATCAGCAAAATTACTCGAATTATAATATCTGCTTCCTACGTTCTTCTCTGTAGTCTTCACTTCCCCGTTTACATACAATTTTGCACGCAAATCCGGGCTGTCCGGCAAACCAGTATCGCTATAGACAAACAGAAAATGCTGCCACTCTCCGTCTTCCGGCGCACTGAGTGACGGTTCACAGATATTACCTCCGGTCTCACCCCAAGTGGCACGATAGATACCACCACTCGAATTGCGCCAATACATCATCCAGCCATTATGCCATCCGCTTCCCCCTATAAAAGTAGACAGGAAAACATTCTGGTCTTTTCCACCGCCTTGAGTCACTTTTACCCAAAATTCAATAGTAAAGGACTGATTGTTTTGAGTTCCGAATTTTACGTACTCCTCACTGCGTCCGAAATCAATGTAAGACCCGCCATTTCCACGTCCGTCGACAAATAATTCGGATGGTATCGTTTCAGCATCTTCGGTCCGGACCATTGCTTCAAATTTGTCAATGGCACCCCTCACATTATCTACATAGCGCTGTTTTTCACTTTCCGACGGAGACGGATTCTGATACTTTATTAGTAGCACCGCACGATTAGCGGCATCTATCGCATCCGTCAGGATTGCTCTACTTTCAGCGGGATATTGTCCTTTCTTTTCGCCATATTCTGAGTTTGTCTGCAAATCCGTCATCTCAATGATTAATGCGTCCAACCGATCAATATATACGTCTTTTATCTCTGGAGCTACTGTATAATTATCATGGGTTTCCTCAGTACAAGCCATCAATTGAAGCACCAGTATCATACAGCCGATACAATACCACAGGTTCCGA
Source organism: Bacteroides sp. GM023 (assembly GCF_014750685.1). Lineage (GTDB taxonomy): Bacteria > Bacteroidota > Bacteroidia > Bacteroidales > Bacteroidaceae > Bacteroides. Next base: position 79,373 of record NZ_JAAXGE010000007.1, on the reverse strand, counting down.
TTTAAATATTTTGCATTCATCATTCTTTTTTTTATAGATTATACTTATTTTTCTGCCGGAAACAACAACATCAAAGCAGGTATTCCGGATGCTGAGTAACTATCGACCGTAGCTCCCTCTATCACTTCCTTATTATATGCGCCGCCACATAAATTACGTGTTTTATCGCGATTAGCCCAACCGTAATTAATATTCCGTTTCAAAAACGGAATATATTTAGTCTGATCACAATCATAGACAAGCATGGCGACGTACTGTGAAAAGACAGCCGTATAAATGCCCTGTTCTATGCCATCTTCATACGGCAATAAGTCGTAAGTTCCGGACATGGTATCCACCACATAATCTGTTGCGACAATCGCATTATCCAGATAAGCCTGCTCTCCTGTCGCTTTATAAAGTAATATAGAAGCACCAATGTACGTAGCCTGATTGTAAACATGGTCCGTCCATGCCGGATTGCCATCACCAGCCTTACTATCCGCAACTTCGCCAGTATTAGTATCCACCAGGTTTTTTACCCCCCATTCATATATTTCCTTCCCCTTCTCCAGATAAGCCTCTTTCGTTTCATAATGAGGACGTACAAAATCTCCATAACTATTGCTCCACCGCTCCGGTTGCATATCTTCCATACGGTCGGCCGGAACATTATTATAAAGGGTTAATGCCGCTACCACCGTAGGAAAATTAATACAGGCCATCTTAGCGTTAGTTGCCAGATTCTCATCAGGGTTAGTAATAGGCTGCCATTGCCAGAACATACCGCTGCCCAAATTCTTCGCCGGATCTGCATAGGAGCCTGTATCTCCTACCCTAGGCGAACCATACCATACACGGGCAAAGCTGGCTTCCGCCAGGCTACGGTATTGTTCTGTACCAAACAATTCATAAGCGCGTGCCAGAGTAATGGTCCACCACTGAACGTCGTCATAAATAAACCATCCCTTGGCCAAATCGTTATCATCAAAATCAAAATTCTTGTATTGAGCTATATTTCCCGCAAATAAGTCCTCACACAAAGTTTTATACTTTGCTTCCTTCTCTTCATTTCCTTCCACCTTTGCACGCTTATATGCGTTCATTGCCATATCACAATAGAAAGGTTGGCACCAAATAGCCGCCGCCCCATTATAACGGTCGACAGCAGACGAATACGCCGTACTTGTCTTATATATATTTTTATCTGCATCCAACAAATAATCATTAAATGCTTCATAAGCTGTCCATACGTCCTCATTTGTATATTCAGAGACAAGCTCATAATCGGGAGTATACGGTTTTGCCAATTTATCATCATTACAGGAAACTACGTTCAATGCAGCTACCGTAAGACAAAATGCTGAAAAAATAAATTGTTTCATAATTACTCTTTATATAATAAGTATTAGAATCCGGTATTCTGAACCAAATTTTTATCAATATCGATTTCACTCTGCGGAATTGGGAAGAAATATTGACGAGTGAAAACACGTTTTATAATCTCTGTACGTTTAAAGAAATCATTTCCGTCATAATTTACATTCATTCCATGTATCGGTTTATTAAAATGTTCATCAACCAATCCCCAACGACGCACATCGAAATAACGGCAGTTTTCAAAACTCAGCTCAACGCGTTTCTCTTTACGGATTAATTCCATTACCTCTTTTGTCGTCGTCGGTTTTATCAAATTCTGCGTTTCACCATATCCAGGGATTCCCGCACGCTTACGAATCAGGTTCATGTAAGTCCAGATATCTTCATTCGTCGGTTCTACATTGGCAAGTGCTTCAACATAATCGAAATAAATATTAGTCAGACGCAGCAAAACGCAAATCAGATTTTGTTTACGGTTACCGGAATCCATATTTTTGCGAACCAAATACCCTGTACTTGTATAATCATTGCTCCCTTGTTTTTTTCCACAATTTCCACTATAAGTAAAATCGATTGTATAGCCTCCTTCGGTTCCCTCAAACCATTTTGAATTACTAAATGTAATGTCTGCATAAAAGCGAGGGTCACGATTCACATACATCATCCGTGTGCCTTTCTGCGCATATACAGTGCCATCCGCCGCGGTATAGTCGGTTGTGGATATTCCATTTTCTACATACTGAGATTCCTCATTGATAATCGGCGTAATACCATCTGAAGCATAACCTGTGACAGGCGACTCACCATTTCGCATAAAGTAAGCGTCTACTATTTCCTGTGTAGCTCCAAGTAAACTACCTCCTCTATAGTCATCTGTATTCCCGGATTTATTAGGTGTACGGTCATATTGCATAGTTTCCGCCGCATTATCCAAACGATAGAAAATCATTTCTTTATTAGTGCCGACTTCAGAAAACAGAGTTCTCATTCCCCGGCGATAAGACTCCATCGGATTAAAGGTCAGGGCATCCGCTCCAGTCACTGCTACACCTTTTTTATCCGTATACATGAGATGATAGCGGCTTCCGTAATTCTGAAAGAACGTTTTACATTCATCTATTACCTTTTGCCAGTTGGCGCGTTTAGTAGCCTCATCCGGTTTGGACGGAAACAATTTCGTTCCGTCTGGATTGGCCAAATTCGCGTAATAAGTGCATTCGCCATTGAACAGCCAACTCGCACGGTAAGTCAAAGCTTCAATAATGAAAGCCTGCGCAATAGACTGGTCAATACGTCCATATCCGGACACCTTGTCAGTTGAAGCATCATCCATCAAGCCATCTTTCTGAGCAGCCTTCAGTTCGGACACTATGAAATTAAAGCAAGCGTCCACCGTGCTACGTGAAAGTTGCAACTCATCACTTGGGGTATCCATGGCATAATCAGAATCAAGCAAAGGTACCGGCCCATAAGTACGCACCAGATAAAAGTAATAAATAGCCCGCAAAGCTCTCGCTTCCGCCTTCCATTGATTTCTTTCTGTTGCAGTCAAAGGTGCCAAATCTACATATTCTGTGAATACAGCCGCCTCATGTATGCCCGAGAACCAACTTTTCCAACGGTATAACACCATCGTATTTTCCGTAGCATCAATGGAATTATTATTAATCAGTTTCGCTTTATTTCCCGATGAGGTCCACTCTGCTTCGTCACTGGCGGCTGTCCACGGGCCGGGTGTGCGATACAAGCTTGTTTCATGCACCTGCCGTTGATTGAATTCATCCGGCAAAAAAGTATACACATTGGAAAGATATTTCAATGCACCATCTCTAGTTGTGAAAATCTCCTTAAGAGATAACCGGTCATCCGGCACTTGATCAAAATAGTCATTACAAGATGTTATAAACAAACTTGTCAACAGACTTACAATTATATAATTATACTTTTTCATTATCTTTTCTTTTAGAATGTGAAGTTGAGACCTATCGAATAGGATGTTGTATTAGGATAAGAAGCACCATTATCGGTATTCAATTCCGGATCCCAAAGTTTGAACCGGCTCAAAGTGAACAAATTAGTACCCATTACATAGACAGCTGCATTCTTTAAACGCACTTTATTAACCCAATCTTTAGGTAAATTATAAGAAATCTGCAGCGTTTTCAACCTCATAAAATCCATATTCCGTACCCACCAAGTACTCTTCTGGAAGTTATTTACATAACTGGCCGTCTCGTTTCCATAAGACAAACGCGGATAAAACACATTCTGGTTTGGATTATCCTCAGTCCACCTGTCATCAATATTGCAATACAGATTACCAGTTCCACCACCACCGCTAAACGGATTTATACTGCTTCCATTTAATACACGTTCTGCACCGGCAGTTCCCTGAAACATCATCCCCACAGACAAGTCTTTCCACGCCACAGTGAAACCGAAACCATAAACAGTAGTAGGCACATCACCCCGGGAAATATATGTTTGATCGTAAGAGTCAATTTGACCATCATTATTCAAATCTTTATATTTTATATCTCCGGCTTTTACTGTACCAAATTGACTGGCAAAAGGTTTCGGAGTAATCGCCTTATTAGCATCAGACAAAACCTCCCAGCGATGCATATCGTCAATCTCAGCTTGCGTAAAAAGCCCTTCCGCTATGTATCCTTTAGCTGCTTTAATGTTACGCCCATACTGATTCATCCATTCATATTTTTGTTCTGGAAGTTCACCTTGAACCCATTTATCCTTATTAAAAGTTATATTACCCCGGAGAGAAATCAACCAATCTTTATTAATACGCTTGTTGTATTCGATTGTTCCGTCGAATCCTTTATTCTCCACAATTCCAATATTTCCGTAAGGGGCTGATGTATTGTATCCCAAGAAAGAAGGAATAGAATTTTCCCGTTTCAACAAAATGTTTTCACGCCGTTCTTTGAAAATATCAAAAATGATAGACAGGTCATCATTAAAGAGTTTAATATCAACACCTAAATTCTGCTTGTGAGACTCTTCCCAAACTAAATCCACCGCCATATTCAGTGTTTCATATCCAGACCATTTGGTTCCATTCGGTCCAAATTTATATCCATAGCTACTATTTTCTTTCATTTGATCCAAATACATGAAACGACGGTCGTTAACATCACTATTACCTACCTTCCCATCGGTGTATCGTATCTTTAGAAAGGAAACGACTTTTGACAGAGGTTGCCAAAATTTCTCGTTTGAAACAACCCACCCGACTCCAAAGGCAGGAAAAGTCCCGAAACGATGTCCCGGTGAGAAATTCTCGGCACCATTATAACCAATATTGAATTCCGCAAAATAACGGTCCTTCCATGAATAAGTGGCACGGCCTGCAATACCCATCATACGATAAGGAATAGCATCCTCCAGCGTGCTTTTCGGATACAACAACTTAGACTGCTGATTAAACAAGAACAAAGCGCTGACACGGTGATCTTCATTAAATGTGCGATCATAGATCAAAGAGGCTTCCAGATAAGTCTTTTTATTTCCGCCCGTTGTTTGGTTATAACTTAAGACATTGCTACCTTCATAGATTCGTTGCAAAATAGGTTGCCCATTCATATCATAAGGTACATTTGTATCCAAAAAATTATAGGTAGACTCTTCACGATCTTGATGCACGTGTATCTCGTTATATACGTCGAATGCATACATTGCACTGATTTTTAAACCTTTCGTTATCATATCCAATTCCTGAGTCAAACGCAAATTGGAGTAAATCTGATTCTTTGTCAGATTATCGTAACCTCGGCGAGTGGCCTGTGAGTAAGGATTATTAAAATTATTATTTGTAGAGATACCAGGGATATACGATTCTCCATTAATAAAGAACATCTTCGGATACTCGACAGGTGAAATAGACATAGCAGCATTATACAAACTGGAAGAAGAAATTGCAGGATAATTTCCTTCACCCAAATAACCTTGAGCACCAATTTCCGCTTTGGTAGTGGGAGTGATGTCAAGACTCAGATTGGTAGTGAAGTTATAGCGGCTGTATTTCATTTCCGAATCATAAGTATTTATACGCTTGTCTGTCACTGTCATACCGGTCTCATTAAAGTAGCTTACAGACGCATAATAGGATACTTTTTCACTACCACCGCGCACGTTTACATTCACGCGCCGATTGTGTCCCCAATCATTAAATATTTCATGTAACCAGTCTACATTCGGATATAGATAAGGATCCTTCCCTACAATTGTATTATTTATATATTCATCTGTATATTTTGTAGCAGTCCCATCATTACGCATCGCTTCATTGGCAGCTTTCATATAGGTAACGCCATCTGCCAGGTCAACCATCTTCGTGAAACGGGTAAACGATTCATAATAATCCGCACTTACTGTCGGCTTTCCAATCTTTCCCGGTTTGGTCTTAATCAAGATGACACCATTCGCGCCACGTACACCATATACGGCTGTAGCCGACGCGTCTTTCAGCGTTGTCAATGATTCAATATCTTCAGGATCGATGTCATTGAATGAACGTTCCACACCATCGACCAATACCAGCGGAGAAGACGTGTTTGGAGTTGAAATACCACGAATCCAAATATCAGCCGCATCCTTGCCCGGCTCACCCGTACGCTGTACTGCTACCACACCGGCGAGACGTCCGGCCAGGGTTGTCGTCAAACTGGCAGACGGTGTTTTAATGTCTTCCATCTTCATGGAAGATTGGGCACCGATATTACTGATCTTACGCTGGGTACCATAACCCACGATAACGGTTTCTTCCAGTTCGTTCACCTGTTCTTCCAAGGTCACATCATAAATATTCGTAGAAGCATTCGTTCTTATTTCAGATGTCTTAAATCCAATGTAGGTAAATTTAATCAGTATGCTTTTCTTATCTACAAACAACTCATACAAACCATCCATATTGGTAATCGAGCCATTTGTATCGCCATCCACCGTTACATTCACACCAATAAGCGGTTCGCCTTTTATATCTATGACACGACCGGTTATTTTACGCTTATTCTGTTGTTGCGAAGTCGGAGCAGCGGCACGTCCGGAGATAAACACTTGCCTGTCGGAAATCCGGTAGGTATATGAAGTGCCTTCAAAAAGTTCGGAAAGAATTTCTTCTATCTTCTTATCTTTACTGTCGATGGAGACCTTACGGTCCAAATTCACAGCATCATCCAAATAGAAGAAAACGAATTGGCTACTTTTCTCTATTGTATGAAGAACTTCCCGTAGCGTAGTGTTATTCACACTGACCGAGAGAGTCTTTAATTGAGAATAATTGTTTGTACTGGCGAAAGAATAATCTATTCCGAGAAGTAAGAAGCAAAGGAATAGCGTGAGAACCTTACTCTTTCGTTCTCTAATTGCATTTTTCATATTAATCATGTTAAAAATTTCTCATAATATCACTTTCTACAACTTAACATTTATGGGCATACAGATCCCACCTGGATGATACTGCGGCATCACCCACTCTTATAAAAAATCACCATAAGATATAGGAATTTAGTTTGTTATTTACTTATTTATTTCTTGTCTATTTTTTTACGACTCGATACGTTTTATATTGTTCATCATAGGCATAAGACATTGGTGCGACAAAGGTTAATCCATTAATTACTTTTTCAAAGTTGTCTTTCAAATCAATTTTTCCGGAACATTTTATTTTACTGAGCGCTGGGTCAAATTCTACATTAACACCATAATAGGTGGACAGACGTTTCAAGACAATTCCTAAATCCGCACTTTGGAAACAATAGAGCCCATTGACCCATGAAATTGCTTGTTCTACATCCACTTGTGTTATATTTTCCTTTCCTTCTACAGAGCTGAACATCTGATTGGGAGCTAAAATGGCTTTCGGAGTCTGCTCCGTTTCCACCTGGACACATCCCTGTGCCAGCACTACGCTTCTGATTGCTTCCGACTCATACGCCGTCACATTGAATTTCGTACCGAGCACTCTTACATTCATATCTTTCGTCCGCACATAGAAAGGACGGTTTTCATCTTTGGCTACTTCTATATAGATTTCTCCATCTACATATATTTCACGTTTATTTTTTTCAAACTCTACCGGATAGACAACCCTCGTTCCGGCATTTACCCAGACTTTAGACCCATCAGCAAATGTCAATACCGAACGCTTCCCGCGCGGGATTACCAATTGATTAAAAGTTGCCACTTTCTCTTTCAGTATGCTTTCCTGATTCGTTTTAATTTCCACAGAGTCATACGTGATTGCAGATTCTTTTTCTTTCAGGCTCACTATGTTATCTTCTGCTAATATCAGCAGAGTTTCTTCCGTTTCAGGTAGTTCCATCTTCGTATTCACCGCAAATGTAGCAATATCCGGTGCCAAGACCGAAGGATAGTTCTTCAAGAAGAAGAAGCACCCTACAAGAATAGCCACACTGGCTGCTGCACTCAACCCTATCAAGAAGTAGTTCTTACGTTTTGCCTTGTCCTTATTTATGTTGGTTGCTTCAATTCGTGTCCACAAATCTCCCATTTCCTGATCTGAGAGTAAATCATCCTCTTGCATCGACAGAGCTTCCAAAGATTCTCTTGCCGCGATATAATCATTTATATTAGAAGGATGCGATTGCTCAAAGTCATTCCAAAATTCTTGTGTCTCTTCCGTAGGATATTTCATGGAAGAAATAAAAAAGTCGTTTTGAAGGAATTCTTCAAAAGTATATAGGGAAAAATCAGTATGTTTCAATTCAGAATTCATCATTTTCATTGTCTTTACATATGGATAACAGTTGTACTTTAATTTTATACTCACCTTTTTCGAAGTTTTTTCCACTTTTTTTTGCCAGACAGGAAAATCGGGTAAATCAGACGCTCTTATTTTCTCTTAAATAAGTCCCGGATGCGTCCTAAAGCCCGTTGGATGGAGTTAGATACAGATTGATTATTCATATCTGTAACCCGGCTGATTTCATCAATACTCATCTCTTTGATGTATCGATAATAAATAATTTCACGTTGCCTGTCTGTCAATACAGACATCATATTGTGTACTGTGGTCTGAACTTGCTTCTCTTGTTCTTTATTAATATAGATAGCTTCCGGAGTAGAAGGGGACTCATCAGCCGTTTCTTCCCCTTCATTTATTTCATCAAATGAAAGGGAGTCTGTTGTTTTCTTGAGTGCATTGAAGAGGGTGTTTTTTAATGCAACCGACAAATAAGCCGTTATATTATCGGTAGGAGCTAATTGAGTGCGATTCTGATGAATTTTCACAAATACATCATGGATACAGTCCTTAATCAGTTCCCTGTCTGAAGTGTATAATAACCCGAAGCGGAATAAATCTTGTGCCGTTCGTTTGTATATTTGGGTATACGCACTCGAGTCTCCTTCGAGAAACCTCTTCCATAAAAGGGAATCAGAGAGAGAGTGTATATCTGATATCATTATAATGTATATATTAGATTTGTAAGGACAAAATTAAAACAATTAATCAAAAAAAGCCCATCTTTCCTGAAATATTAATTTCCGAAAGATGGAACTTCCCATATTTTACTTCAATGGACTGGCTGTCACTCCCTCAAAAGTCATTTTTACAGGCTTAATATACCCGTCTTTATCAAAATACATCCGGTCAATACAAGTCACGCGATAATTTCCATCCGTTTCTCCTATAGGCCGGCGGTGATAGATAATATACCATTCATCTTTTCCCGGTCCTTTGAACAACGAGTGATGTCCGGCACCTCTGGCCACATTCTCGTCCGGTTCCAAAATTTTGCCAACTCTCTTGAACGGCCCGAATGGTGAATCTGCGATGGCGTATGCCACACAATAATCAGGACCGGTCCATCCACCTTCCGACCACATGAAGTAATATTTGCCATTGCGTTTCAGCATAAACGGCCCTTCCACATAATTTTCAGGGGTTACTTCCTTATAAATTGTTCCATCTTCAAAAGGTACGATACTAGTCAGGTCGGCTCCCATCTTCACCATATTGCAATGTCCCCAACCACCATAATACATATAATATTGTCCGTCATCATCTTTGAATACAAACTGGTCGATAGGCTGCGCGCCATTCACTATTTTATCAATCAACGGTTTTCCTAACACATCTTTGAACGGTCCGGCGGGATTATCTGCCACTGCTACGCCAATGCCGCCCGGCTCATTATTATTCTGAATGTCGTTTGCACCGAAATAGAAGTAATATTTATCATTCGCATGGATCACGGCAGGTGCCCATAAAGCACGCCAAAGCCAACTGATATTCTCCTTTGAAAGTACTTTCGGATGTTTTGTCCAATTCACTAAATCCTTGGAAGAGAAAGCATCCATATAAATCTGATCAGTATAAGCAGCCGAATAGGTTGGATAAATCCAGTATTCGCCTTCAAATACAGCCCCTTCCGGATCTGCATACCATCCTGGGAAAACAGGATTACCACTCGTTTGGGGAGATTGCTCTATATTTTGAGAAAATACGGAGGCAGACCAGCCAATCACACAAGAAAGAAAAAGATGTTTTAGTTTCATATGTTATCTATGTTTAAAGTTCACTTCGCAAAAATGAGAAAAAACAAAGAAATTTATAGAAAATAATCGCTCAATTATGAGCAAAAACAGACCAATCCTATCTAAAACGCATGAATTATCAATATTTTGTGCTTTCTTTGCGGTGTATTACTAACCAACAGTATCATGAGAAATAAATTACTTTTATTATCTGCCATCCTGATGTTTTGTGCATCCTGCCAGCACAGAAAAACCACACAAAAAGAAGAAACTGTAACCGGAGCCACCTATACTAATCCACTCCTCGAAAACGGTGCAGAACCATGGGCTATTTTCCACGAAGGAAAATATTATTATACACAGGGCTGCGAAGATAGAATTCAACTCTGGGAAACCGATGATATATCCAACTTGTCAAACGCTACTATTAAAGAGGTATGGATTCCGACTGATCCAAGTAACTCCCAACATTTATGGGCACCCGAAATTCACCGGATAGACAACAAATGGTATATTTACTTCACTGCCGATGACGGCAATATGGATAACCATCAAATTTATGTCATCGAAAACGAATCTGCCAGTCCGATGGAGGGACAGTTCGTGATGAAAGGACGTATACCGACCGACAAAAATAACAACTGGGCGATTCATGCCAGCACTTTTGAACACAACGGACAGCGGTATATGATTTGGTGCGGATGGCAGAAGCGCAGAATTGATATTGAAACGCAGTGCATCTACATTGCTACTATGGGAAATCCGTGGACATTGTCTTCTGACAGAATCCTGATTTCCAAACCTGAATATGAATGGGAATGCCAATGGGTGAACCCGGACGGAAGTAAAACCGCCTACCCGATACATGTGAACGAAGCCCCTCAATTTATTCCATCAAAGAATAAAGACCGGCTATGTATTTTCTACTCTGCCAGTGGAAGCTGGACTCCTTACTATTGCGTTGGTCTGCTGACGGCTGACGCAAACGCCGATTTGCTACTCCCCTCGTCCTGGAAAAAGTCTCCGAACCCGGTGCTTCAACAGCAGCCTGACAATCGGGTGTATGGTCCGGGAGGAATTTCTTTTGTCCCCTCACCCGACGGGAAAGAATGGTATATGTTATATCATGCCCGCAAAATGCCCAACGATGCCCCCGGTGCATCGGATTCCCGTTCGCCGCGTATGCAAAAAATAGAATGGGATAAAGATGGGATACCTGTATTGGGAATCCCGGACAAAGATGGAGTGAAGTATTCCCTACCATCCGGAACAGTACATAAATAAGACTAATAGAGCGTGTCTTCAGGAAACCAAAAACGATAAGGCACGCTCTTGTTAGTTTTACCAACCTCGTCAACGCTTCAACAAAAACAAATCAAGTAAGAAAAAGAACTGACCAATCCTTCATTATTCCCTCCGTTTGTCCGAATAATGAATAGAATTTACTATTTATTGAACAGCTACTTTCCTGGTTTCTTCCCTATTTTCCCGTTCTTTGCAATATTCCTTCTCAGGAGGACTGAATCATTTATCTAACGCAAAGAAACATTTACCATGAAAAAGAAACTTCTAGCAATGCTGTTTGCATCGGCTCTATGCAGCCTTGCATCTGCTCAATGGAAACCTATCGGTGACAAAATAAAAACCCCGTGGGGCGAGCAGTTAAATCCCAAGAATGTATTACCGGAATATCCGCGCCCAATCATGGAACGTCATGAATGGAAAAATCTGAATGGCAACTGGAATTATGCCATTACCCGAAAAGGAGAATCCGCACCTGCTACTTATGAAGGTGAAATATTAGTTCCGTTTGCTGTAGAATCAGCATTATCCGGAGTAGGCAAAACCGTGAACGAGAATCAGGAATTATGGTATCAACGTACCTTTGACATCCCGTCTGCCTGGAATAACAAGCAAGTGTTGCTTCATTTCGGAGCAGTCGACTGGAAAGCCAGCGTATGGGTGAACGATATAAAAATCGGTGAACACACAGGAGGTTTCACTCCATTCCATTTCGACATCACTCCCGCATTGAATAAAAAAGGGAACAACCAACTGACCGTGAAAGTATGGGACCCCGCCGACCGTGGAGAACAGCCGAGAGGAAAGCAGGTAGAAAAGCCCGGTGGCATTTGGTATACTCCCGTTACGGGCATTTGGCAAACGGTATGGCTCGAACCGGTAGCCGAGCAGCATATCACTCACCTGAAAACGACTCCGGATATTGACAAAAAAGAAATCAAAGTGGAAGTCGCAACAAGCACAGACGCATCTGATAAAGTCGAAGTGAAAGTATTCGACGGTCAAACGCTTGTCACCAAAGGGGCGGCTCTCTGCGGATTGCCCATTGAACTGTCCATGCCGACAGATGCCAAACTCTGGTCGCCGGAATCTCCTTTCCTCTATACGATGGAAGTCACCCTCTACAAAGACGGAAAAGTAAAAGACCAGGTGAAAAGCTATACTGCACTCCGCAAAATCTCAACTCGCAGAGATAAAAACGGTATTACCCGCCTTCAGCTTAACAACAAAGACATATTCCAATTCGGACCGCTCGACCAGGGATGGTGGCCGGACGGATTATATACCGCACCGACTGACGAAGCACTGGTATACGACCTCCAAAAAATTAAAGACTTCGGTTATAATATGGTGCGCAAACACGTCAAAGTAGAACCGGCACGCTGGTATACTTATTGCGACCAACTCGGACTGATTGTATGGCAAGACATGCCGAACGGCGGCAGAGGTCCTGCCGAATGGCAAACACATAATTACTATACGGGAGCAGACGCTATCCGTTCGGCAGCATCAGAAGCTAACTATCGCAAAGAATGGAAAGAAATCATCGATTATCTGTATTCTTATCCTTGTATCGGTGTATGGGTTCCGTTCAACGAATGCTGGGGACAGTTCAAGACTCCTGAAATTGCCGCATGGACCAAAGAATATGACCCGAGCCGACTGGTAAATCCTGCCAGTGGCGGCAACCATTATACTTGTGGTGATATTCTCGATTTGCACAACTACCCGGGACCGGAACTTTACCTCTACGACCCGCAGCGCGCTACCGTACTGGGTGAATATGGCGGCATCGGCATGGCATTGAAAGACCATTTATGGCTGCCTGACAAAAACTGGGGATATGTGAAATTCAATACTCCTGAAGAAGTGACTAACGAATATATCAAATATGCCAATCACTTATCAGAACTCATAGAAAAAGGATTCTCCGCTGCTGTATACACCCAAATCACTGATGTGGAAGAAGAAGTGAACGGACTCGTCACTTACGACCGGAAAGTGATAAAAGTAGACGAACCGAAAGTCAAGGCCATCAACCTAAAGATCTGCAACTCACTAAACAAATAACGCGCATTGATGAATAAACTATTTACAACAATCCTGTCAGTCTGCCTTGCATGTAACATGCAGGCAACTGACCTGTTCAAAACCAGCCAGGATATCGCCCTGCGTGCTCCGTCTGTTCCCTTGATAACTTCAGATACCTATCTCGCCATTTGGTCGCCCTACAACGAGCTGACAGAAGGGAACACCGAACACTGGACAGCTACCGAGCATCCGCTAATCGGTGCGCTCCGAGTAGACGGCAAAGTATATCGTTTCATGGGTAAAGACAAAATGAACCTTACTACCATTCTCCCGATGACAAACGACGAACATTGGGAAGCCCGATATACCATGGAGCAGCCTGCCGCCAACTGGACACAACTTCCATTCGACGACTCAAACTGGACGAAAGGAAAAGCCGCTTTTGGCACCAAAGACATGAAACGCATCGGCACTGAATGGAACAGCCAGGACATTTGGATACGTCGCAGCTTCGAACTGAGCCAGGACTTGACAAATGAAACCGTTTATCTTCGTTATTCACACGACGACGTGTTCGAACTTTACCTGAACAATGAGAAATTGGTTGCCACCGATTTATCCTGGAAGAATGATGTCACCGTCGAACTGTCTCCGGCAGCGAAAGCCAAACTCCGTAAAGGAAACAATGTGATAGCCGCTCATTGCCACAACACTAGCGGAGGTGCCTATGTAGATTTCGGCTTGTTTCGTGAAAATAAACAGCCAAGCAATTTCACTGAAGCCGCCGTTCAGAAATCTGTCGATGTATTGCCGACTTCCAGCTACTATACTTTCACTTGCGGACCTGTAGAGCTAGACCTCGTATTCACCGCCCCTCTGCTTATGGATGATCTCGACCTTATCTCGACTCCTATCAACTATATCTCCTACCGGGTACGTTCGCTCGACAAGAAACAGCATGAGGTGCAAGTATATATCGAGACGACTCCCCAACTTGCCGTACACGAAACATCCCAATCCACGATTTCTGAGAAAATCAGCAAGAACGGCATGGAATATCTTAAGGCAGGCACCATCGACCAACCTTATGTGAAACGAATCGGAGACGGTGTACGCATTGACTGGGGATATGCTTATCTAACCACTAACAATGCACCCGGCAAGGACTTAAGCATCGGAAAATACCACGACATGAAGCAATCATTCATCAGCAGCGGTAAGCTCCTGCCCAACTCTCAGGACTACATCACCCGCTGCGAAAGCGATATGCCCGCCATGGCCTACACCGAAAATCTCGGCAAAGTAGGCGTGCAAGGAAAATCCGGATATGTGATGGTAGGCTATGACGACATCTACTCCATCGAATACTTCTATGAACGTCGCATGGCTTATTGGAAACACAACGGACAAGTCAGCATCTTCGACGCCTTTGAACGTGCACAAGCTGCTTATCCTTCATTGATGGAACGCTGCCGCGCCTTCGACCAACAGCTTATGGCCGATGCAGAAAAAGCCGGAGGCAGAAAGTATGCCGAACTACTTGCACTGACCTACCGCCACGCCATCACCGCCCACAAACTCCTTACCGATAAAGAAGGCAACTTGCTTTTCTTATCCAAAGAAAATCACAGCAACGGCTGTATCAATACCGTAGACCTGACCTATCCGTCTTCTCCGCTATTCCTGATTTACAACCCGGAACTGATGAAAGGAATGCTCACCCCCATCTTCTACTACAGCGAAAGCGGCCGCTGGAACAAGCCTTATCCGGCACACGACTTGGGAACCTACCCCATCGCCAACGGACAGCTTTATGGTGGGGATATGCCTATCGAAGAATCCGGGAATATGATTCTGGTAGCTACAGCCATCTCCAGGATAGAAGGCAACGCCGACTATGCCGCCAAGCATTGGGAGACTCTGACTACCTGGGCCAATTACCTGATTGAGAAGGGACTCGACCCCGAAAACCAAATCTGTACGGACGACTTCGCCGGACATTTGGCACACAACGCCAATCTTTCCGTCAAAGCCATCATGGCCATCGCCGGATATGGAGAGATGGCACGTATGCTAGGCAAGGAAACGACTGCGAAGAAGTACATGGAAATCGCAAAAAGATTCGCGATAGAATGGGAAAAGATGGCGTTTGACGGAGACCACTACAAACTGGCCTTCGACAAACCGGGAACGTGGAGCCAGAAGTACAACCTCGTTTGGGACAAAGTATTCAATATGAATATCTTCCCTCAAAAAGTATTCGATACGGAAATTCCTTACTATCTGACAAAGCAAAATAAATATGGTCTGTTACTTGACTCTCGTGCGCAGTACACGAAATCGGACTGGGTGATTTGGACGGCCTGCATGTCTCCTGACGACGCAACCTTCCAAAAATTCATCGACTTGATTTACACGTATGCGAACGAAACAGACTCCCGTGTTCCTATCAGCGACTGGCATGATACGAATACAGGACTGATGATGAACTTCAAAGCGCGTTCCGTAGTAGGTGGTTACTATATGAAACTGCTGATGGATAAAGTCAGAGAACAGAAATAAAAATACTCTTTTCCTCGTTGAATTTAGACAAGCAGTGTCCTTTCTTTTTAGTAATGAAAGGGGCTGTTTGTCTATTGTCATACAATAACCGAAAATGTAAAAAAACACACTAACATGATTAATAAACGATTCTTATCAATGTTCCTGATATGTGGCCTGGTAATAACAAGCATGTTAGGAGAAAACCTTCCCGCAAAAATCATATTCGAGCAATACAAGGCGAAAGCCCAAGCCTTTGCCGATACTTATCCATGCGAAAAGGTACATTTGCATTTTGACAATACAAGTTATTATGTGGGAGATACGATTTGGTTCAAGACCTATGTGGTGCTAGCCGAGACAGAAGTACCAAGCTCAATCAGCCGTCCGCTTTACGTGGAGTTAGTTGACCAGGCAGGGCACATCGCCGACAGGCAAATAATCAAGCTGACACAAGGAGAAGGCAACGGGCAGTTCATCCTTTCTTCCTCCATGCTGTCCGGTTATTATGAAGTACGCGCCTATACCCGTTGGATGCTTGCATTCAGTGAGCCCCGATACTTTTCGCGTACGTTTCCCATCTATCAACCGTCTCACAGCGACCAGCCGGAGCGTAGTATCAGCACCTACGATCTGAGCCCGTCTATGGAGAAAAGGCCGAAAAAAAATAAAGAGAAGCTAGACCTTCGTTTCTTCCCCGAAGGAGGGCAACTCGTGGAAGGAGTCACTTCGCAAGTGGCTTTCAAAGCCGAAAGTATAAATGAAGGAGCAATCGAACTGTCAGGAACTCTATATACAAAGGAAGGAAAGGAGATTACTTCTTTCAACACCCTGCATGATGGAATGGGGCATTTTGAGTATACTCCTTCCGCCCAACCCGCCGTTGCTACAGTACAGCATCAAGGAAAAGAATACAAATTTACACTTCCTCAGGCAGTGCCGGCAGGCTATGTCCTGAAAGCAGCCAGTAATGCGGGAGCCCTCAGTGTAAAGTTATCCTGCAATGCTGCAACTCCTCAGGATACAGTAGCGGTCTTTATCAGTCATCAGGGACGCCCGTATGTTTGCCAATTGATTCATTGCCGCCCGGATGCCCCTCAAGAATTTGTCCTGCCCACCCGCAAACTGCCGAAGGGCGTACTGCAAATAAGCGTCCTCAACCGGGACGGAAACACTCTATGTGAACGTTTCGTATATGTGTATCCAAAAGCTCCTCTACAAATACTCCCTGCGGGACTGAAAGAAGTCTATCCCCCTTACGCCCCCATCCGCTGCGAACTCCAAGTGAACAATGCCATCGGCGAACCCGTATCCGGTCACTTGTCCGTCAGTATCCGTGACGCCATACGTTCCGACTATCAGGAATATGACAATACTATTTTCACAGACCTTCTGCTGACATCGGATTTGAAAGGGTATATCCATCAACCCGGTTACTACTTCACGGACACGTCTCCCCGCAAACAGGAAGAACTGGATGTATTGCTTCTCATACACGGATGGCGTAAATATGATATGAGCCAACAAATCGGAGTCACCCCTTTCACTCCCCTGCAATCACCAGAGCCTCAGCTGACACTGAACGGACGGGTGAAATCTACCATTTTCAAAAAGGATTTGAAAGACATCGCCCTCAGCATCATGATAAAGAAAGAAAGCGAAATCATCACCGGAAATACCAATACCGACGAGTACGGATGTTTCAGCATTCCGGTAGAGAACTTTGAAGGAACAATGGAGGCGGTGCTCCAAACCCGGAAGATTGGTAAGGAACGGAATAAGGATGCATCCATACTTATCGACCGGAACTTCTCGCCCGAACCTCGCCCATACAGCTACAACGAGGTTCACCCTCTATGGAAGCCGACCAGCAACTGGCAGCAACAAGCCGGAAAATTCGACTCCCTCTACCTGGATTCCATCCGCCGGATAGACGGACGCTACCTGCTTGACGAGATTGAGATTATGAGTAAACGCCGTCGGCAAAGCACGAATATGACAACCAAAATAAAGGAACAAAGCATCGACGCTTATTATAATGTACGCCAGTCGGTAGATTTATTTCGTGACAATGGCAAGATTGTCACAACTATTCCTGAATTGATGGAGATGTTGAGCCCTCATTTCCTTTGGGAGCGCTCGAGCAATAATTGCACCTATCGGCAAAAGCCAATCTGTTATATCATGGACAACCATATATTGTCCGAAACGGAAGTAAAAATGATGCTGACGGAAGTGGACGGTCTGGCGTCTATCATCATCGGCAAAGGGACTAAAGGAATAGATGACGACATTATCCAAAACTCAAAAGTGTCCGACTCCAACGACATCAATTTTAGTGAACTGGACAAATACAGCATCTTCTATCTGATTCCCCTGCCCAGACGTGATGTGCTGAACAAACATGAGACAGCAGTTCCCGGAACCCGTCAAACCGTGATTCAAGGGTATACGCATCCTCTTGAATATTATTCGCCTGCCTATCCTACCCGGGAACTCTATATGGACAAAGCGGACAAAAGACGAACACTCTATTGGAATCCGTCCGTGCAAACGGACAGTAACGGGAAAGCTGTCATCGAATGTTATAACAATCAATATTCCACACCGCTGATTATTCAGGCGGAAACGCTTACCGGTGACGGAAGAGTAGGCAGCCTGATTTATACGACCATCAAGCAAACGGAACAATAGTTTCGTTTGCTTCTTATGAGGTTTAGTTCATTTCTGGTGCAGTAATGAATAAATTATTGTGGTATATCTTTAGACGCGGATGACGCGGATAACGCGGATAACGCAGATTTTAATAGGCTGCGCAATAAAAGAATCCGCGTAATCTGCGTTATCCGCGTCTAAAAAATATATTCATAACCGTACAGTTAAGAATGTATTTTATCATTACAGAGTCAGATGCATTTCCCTACTGGATATTTAATATCCATCTTTCTGTCTCCCCTTTACTTTTTCTCTGTATCTTCGATGAATAAGGGGCTGCGGGTAAAACTGCCAGTTTCAATAATTGTTCCTCCTAATGAAACACTTTGTTTCTCGGTGTGGAACACTCTGTTTCATTTAAAGGAACACATTGTTTCTCGGTGTGAAACAAAGTGTTTCAAACCGGGTTGAAACTAACTCCGAAATAACTTTACTAATCATAGTCACTTGAGAACCGTTTTAACCTGCGTTGAATTTATTCATTTCACGTACCGTTTTGAATACATCTACCCTCGGCAACATTACGAAGAAAAAAGAAGATGCACAGATAAACTCTATACATCTTCTTTCAAATATTAATTAATCAAACAAATCTACCACTCAATAGCCTGCGAATGAACTGATCTTCTACTGAAATGATTTCACTGAATAAATATCCCAAAATTTCTATCAAAATTGTTCAATAAGCAAAATTAGTAGAAGTAAATGTAACATAAATATCTTTAGTGTATTTATCATAAGCTCCTCTAATTGTTCCACTACGATATTCAGTTTCACCAATTTCTTGCTCATTCATATCGGGCGTATATGCTCGCATGGCTGAAATATAATATTCCCCACTATCTTTAGGTCTAGCACAAGCATAATTACCCCTAACTTGCTTTTCCACTACTTTGCCATCTACATAAACAGAATAATTATAAGTAGCAAGATCCATTGGAAAATTAACATGGAAAAACAAAGAATCACACGTAGAACCGTAAGAGTTATAAAATCTTGTTTTAGACTTTGAAACGACATGCCATTTTGTAGACAGAATCGTATTATTATATATTGTATCTTGAGGTCGTGTAGCAGGATATTCAGTATGAAGCAATCGATAACGGAAATTTAAATAACCTTGAGGGAAATGTTTGGCATCAATGTCAATCGTATGACCTGTTGTTGGTACAACACCTCCGGGATAACGTTCTCCCAGAAATTCCGTACCTATGTTACTCCATTTTGAGTCTGGTAAACTTTCGAGAATGTGATAATTTTCATCCCAAGTTTCTGATGCATGTCGATATTGCAACTGAAATCGATGATAATATTGTGATGCATAGCTATTTCCCCATGTATAAATAAAAGTAAAATAATAAGAGCATGTATCCTTCGTATTCTCATTATATGGATAATCTTGATAACTAGTCTGATATTCGTACGGTTCTCCCAATTGGCTCTTCCCGTCCCACCACTCCGGTACATAGGCAAAAGGAGGCATTGTACCACTCCTAGTTATAACTTCTTTGACATTAATCGATTCTAAAACTTCATTTTCCGCATTATCACATGAAGTAATCACTAAAAATAAGAAAGTAGCTACTCCATAAAAAAACAAATTTAAGATTTTCATATATGATTAGAATTATTCTCTCTTATAAGAAGAGAAGGTTAAACATTACTTTAAAAACATACTAGAATTTTCATAAAAGGAACTGAGCAGAAACACAGAATATCGATTTATACTTATTATTGATTCCTGTAAGCAAATATAAAATAAAACAAATACAGACTTCCGGTCAGTTCCCTCTCCCCCAATATTATAATTAATCAAACAAACCTACCACTCAATAGCCTGCTCTTCGTCAGAAATCTGAGTATTAATCTTACGTTCGAGCAACATAGTCCCTACTACATTATAGCGGATAGGAGTATTCTCTACCGAAGTAATGTCACTGAATAAGTATTCAAGGCGGATAATGACAAAATGATGTTCTATATAAGGGAGAACAGCATCTTTCACAACAGACCTGGCATAAGTAATCGTAGCATTCTCCGGTATCTTCAAATCAATTCTGCTGTCAAACGCTTCAAGGTCTACAGTTCCGCTCATCTTTTCAGCGTCGTTAGGGTCGGGAATAAATGTAGCCTTGATCTTATATACACTCCTTTTCACCAATTCCTCATCCATCAATCCTGCATAAAAGAAGACCGCATCCTCGTTCACCACAAAAGCAGTACGGCTATTGTCAACCATCGGGTCACCAACCGTCTTTTCTTCCGCTTCATCATAGCGATAAACCTTCATGGATGTCGTACTATAAGAACCGGAGAAATCATTGAATGGCATTATCCTCAATAGGGCCTTCCTATAATGCTTACGCATATTGGGTTGATAAGCGGACGACGGATCGTCAGTGATAGTCAGCGGTAGAATCCATTTCTCGGCCAAATCCAATTCCGCTCCGTTCTTTTTCGAGAGGTCAAAGTCTATATTCAACAGACCGACACATTCACCGGATGAAACATGCACAGTTTCGGGAAAAGAATAACGTTGCGCGTCCAACGGAAGGTAATAAAGTTCTTCACGTTCACTGAAACGGGCTATGTTCATTTGGTTCAATGTATCCAAATCCACATTGACACGCACATCGTAATCTTTTTCACTCATTGTAGAGCCGCTAACAATAACGGGCAACTGATAAGTCACCTTACCGTTCTCTTTATAACGGATATTAATCTGAGTATTTCCTTGGGAATTAACAGGAGCTTTTATAGAGATAAATTGCTCGTATTGCTCATCTGTCCACTCATCGTTGCAAGCCGCGCTCAACAGCAATGAAGCCCCTATCATCAAATAACTATATACTTTTTTCATACAGCATTTCTTTATTACAATTAATCATTATAGGTCCACCCCGGATTCTGAGTAAGAAGTTTGTTACGTTTCAATTCAGAATGGCTGATTGGCCAAAAATACATTTTACGAGAGAAAGTGGTCGGCAACGAAGCAACCTCTACCGGTGTATGGAAAATTTCGGCATCGTTTCTGGTCATTTGCGCATTGCAACCGTAAATAGGTTTTGACTCTTCTTCCTGAGCGTCTTTCCAACGACGCAAATCATAGTAGCGATGTCCTTCGCCCATGAGTTCTATCTGGCGTTCACGTTTCAGCTTCTTACGGAATAAGGCTTGTGACCCATATTCTTCGGGAGTATAATCGGGAATACCGGCACGACAACGAATCGGACGGATTCCTTTTTTCAAGTCTGCTTCCGTACGTTCAAGCACATACATTTTTTCGCCATTCCAGGATGCAACATTATGTGACCCGCCCAACTCATTGATGGCTTCCGCATAAATCATTAATACTTCAGCATAACGGATAGCAGGTTCCGTTTTCTTACGAATATGATCCCACGGATTGTCTTTATTATCTTGACTACTATTGTCATTTGCATCATCCGGATGAACGTATTTCATGACACCGATCCCCGTACGAAGCCAGAACATAGTATTGATATACCCGTTACCTTCACCCCGATAATAGAAAATCTGTTTCGGACCTTTATTTTCATTCTTCTCTGCATTCAAGAAATACCATATAGAACCGTTATAGGCCACTGAGGCATAAAAACGAGGTTCACGATTAGCATATTGCAAAGAAACTCCGGTCGCTACATTGCAATACTTATAGTCACCTTTGTTCTCATCTGTAATAAAACCTTTTACACGTTCCGCGGGATCTCCACCCGGCATTTCATGATCCTTTCCTTGAATATCATAACCGTTATACATATAATAGGCATCACATTGTTTTTGTGTTAAGCCATGAGTGTTCCAACCATTGGTTGCACGGGGAAGCTGGTGCCCTACCATTACATTAATTCCTTCCGTACTTTGATTTTGTCCGCGAGTGAAAATCAGTTCCGGATTATTTTCAGCAGCCACTGTCCCATTAAAGATAGCACGATAGGATTCATACGGGTCAATACCTTTCCAACCATTCGGCCATTCCATCGTTGAAAAATCGCCATCGTCCACCGGCTTTACTGAAGCAGGGAATCCGGGAGAACTTTCCACGTCCTTAAATCCGGCATGATATAATTCATACCGATGTCCATTATATTTTCCGGGAAGTTCCATCACATCTCTTGCCGCAGCCGCAGCCCTAGCCCATTTCGTTTCATCATATTCTTGGGCTATCAGGCATTTTCCTTCACGGTCTACCAAGTCCGTAAACTTTTCCGTATCCGTAGGACGAGGGTTATTGATGGGACTGGCAGCATACAACAGCACCTTGGCACGAGCAGCCAAAGCAGCTCCACGAGTAGGACGGGCGATGGATAAAGCCCCCCGTTCCAGTGGCAAATCTTTAGCGGCCAACGCCATTTCAGAAGCGATATAGTCAGCACATTCATCATATGTATTGCGTGGACGGGCTAAATCTTCATAAGCTTCATCATAGTCAAGCAACTCATCTCCCAACAATGGCACAGGTCCATACTTACGCAACAGCAGCCAATAATAGTAGGCACGGACAAAACGCGCCTGCGCTTTATAGTCCGCTATTTCTTCGGCGGTAAAATCCTCGTTTATATCAATATTCTGAATGAAAATAGTAGCTTGACGGATTCCCTTATAACAAGCACCCCATGGTCCTTGCTGATCCCCTTCACCATAATCTCCATTTTTCAGTCTTCTATAAAAGTTATCACGGTCGCCAAAATACATATCGTCCGCAAAGCAGAAAGGAGTATGCCCTTTACTGGATACATCCGCATTCGAACCGGTCAAATAACTGAAAGCGTTCGCCAACCATTCTTCCGAATAATCTTCATCCTTAAAAACGTCTTCTAAAGACATACGGTCTTTAAAGAATTTATCCGTATTCAACTGGTCTGTACAAGAGGCCAATCCCAAGCCCAGCCCCAATATGACAGTTAGAAGAATATATTTCTTTTTCATTGTTCCTTGTTTTTCAAATTACATGTTAACACTTAGTCCCAAAGTAAAACTTTTCGCTAACGGATATTTTTCTCCGTTTGAGCTACCCATCTCGGGATCCCATAACTTAAATTTAGAGAAAGTCAGCAGATTAGTCCCGATAAAGAAGATACGCACATTATTGAAATGAATCTTGTTGACAAGAGATTTCGGCAACGAATAGCCCACTTCAACTGTTTTCAGGCGCAAATAAGACCCGTCACACAACCAGAATGTCGATTTGCGGTAGTTATTATCATTTCCACCATAGCTCAAACGGGGATATGCTGCATTGGGGTTTTCGGTTGCAGGGTTCCCTGACAAATCGGCCGAAATCCAACGGTCTGATTCTGCTATTTCTTTCAGGATATTTCCCCACAATCCGTTTTGGAACGCATATACGGTAGGCCCGTCAATAAAGAAAGATGATTTTCCGGCTCCCTGGAAGTGGACGTTTACATCAAGTCCTTTCCATTGTGCAGAGATACCTACGCCATAAATCAGATTCGGGCGGGTAGTAGCTCCGATAGCCACCTGGTCATCATCATTGATGACTCCGTCACCGTTCACGTCCTTATACTTGATATCTCCCGGTTGTACTTTGCCCCAATTCGTTTGCTGCGGGCTGTTACGGATGTCATCATAATCCTTAAACAATCCCAATGAAATCAATCCTTTCGCCTGATCGACACGATACCCTTTTTCCATTCTGTAAGGATAAATACTAGGTTCTTCGTCTTTGTCCAGAATCTCGTTCTTACTATACGTCATGTTGCCACGCACCGTCAAGGCCACCTTACCGATATTCTGTCGAAAAGTAAAGTTTCCATCCAGCCCTCTTGACAATACACTACCTACATTCGCTCTCGGGGAACTTTGTACCCCCACCATCTCGGGCAGATACTTACGTTCCATAAAAATGCCGTCGCGCTGTTCGTGAAAGTAATCCAGAGTAGCCGTGAACTTATCATTGAACAAAGACAAGTCGATACCCAAGTCATGTTTAGTGGCAATTTCCCAAGTTACATTATTAGAAGCAAGTTCGGTATAAGTCTTACCACTATATTTCTTATCTGAATTGTAGTCTGCCCACTGGTATTCACCGCTTTTGTCTATAGTATACAGATAAGGGAAACGGATTTCATTGTCACCAATCTTCAGATTGTCGTTACCAACCTTTCCATAAGAGTAACGCACCTTCAACATATTCATCCATTTCAGGTTCTTCTTTATAAAGTTCTCTTCAGCGATATTCCAAGCTAATGAAAAAGCCGGGAAAAATCCGAACTGGTGTCCGGTAGCAAAGTTCTCGGAACCATTATAGCCAAAGTTGAAATCTGCAAAATAACGATAATTCCAGTTATAGCTTACACGTCCAGCCAATCCTTGATGCTTGCGTGCAATACCGTTCTTTACATCTTCTCCGATTTTAACCGTCATCACTTTTGCGTCCTGATTATATTTCAAAGTACCGCCTACGTGATGAGCCTTGAAAGCGCGGTCATAATGCAACTCCGCTTCAAAGAATTCCACTCTGTCCCCTTCCGATTCACTGGATTGTTTCAGCACTTTTTGCTCTTCCGATACTCTGTTATATTTGATTACTCCATTCTCGTCACGATAGCGTTCCGCTTTCCATTGCTCAGGCCATTTCTCACGTTTGATAAAACTCTTGTTGTTTGTGTCAAATCCGAAACGTCCGACAAAACGAAGTCCTTTGGTAATGAAATCGAGTTTTTGTTCCAAAGTCGCATTGGTCTGTACCTTGTTTTCCCAAGATTCACGATAACCGGTCTGCGTGGCCAGTACCCATGGATTCGTTTGATAGCCCTTTCCATAAGCCGGTACATATCCATTGGAATACATCAGCGGAATAGATATAGGAGACTGCCCCATCACCGAACGCCAAATGTCACCACCTAAACCCGGTTCGTTCATTTTCTTCAAAGAGCCTGACACACCGATTTTCAGCAGGGTAGTCTTAGTGATATCAATATCCGTATTCAAGCGGTAATTCCAGAGTTTGGCATTGGCATTGGTATTATAATCATTTTTCAAGGCCTTATCCGTTTTATACATTCCCTGTTCTTCCGTATAGCTGGCGGAAACGTAATAGCGTGCGGTAGTACCACCACCATCCAGATTCAATGTAGCGCGATAATTCATGGCTCCATCTTTCAGCAATACGTCTTTCCAATCCACATTCGGGTATAAGTCAGGTTCCAGTCCCAATCGCAGAAGTTCCATTTCATAAGGTTGATAGAGCAACTCTTGCGCACGTGTAGCACGCGCTTCATTAATCATTGTGGCATAAGTATATCCATCAACGAATTCAGGAGTTTTGGTACGGGTATTATACATCGTTTCTACTTTGGCATTGATATTTACTTTACCCGCCTTACCGTGCTTAGTTGTTATCAATACTACTCCGTTAGCACCACGGGCACCATAAATGGCAGTGGTGGAAGCGTCCTTCAGCACTGTAAATGTTTCAATATCTTCTACATTCACTTCATCCAGGCTACGTTCAAAACCATCGACAAGCACCAAGGCCGAGCTTCCTGCTCCAAAAGTAGAGATACCACGAATCCAGAATTCGGAAGTGTTCTGTCCCGGTTGTCCGGAAGTCTGCATAGCCATCACACCGGCAACGTTACCCGCAAGCGCATTCGAAAGGCTACCGGTAGGGTTTGATTTCAAATCAGCCACATTCACTGTAGTAACCGCACCTGTCACAGTCAGTTTCTTTTGCGCACCGGTACCAGTAATAACAACTTCATCCAATACGCTGGCAGATGATTCCTTCATCATTACATTGACTACCTGCTGCTGTTTCACTAAAACTTCGACCTTATCAAACCCTATATAGGAAAAAATGAGCCGATGGTAAGGTTCCATCTTTAGCTTGAATTTACCATTCATATCGGTAATAGCTCCCAATCCGGCAACATCACGCACGGTGATATTGACTCCGACCAGCGGTTCCTTATTTGCGTCTGTAACGATACCCGTTACTATAATTGTTTCCTGTGCCCATGCCCCTATAGTGCAAGCAAGCAGGAACACAAATGTTAGTAGGATTTTTTTCATATCCGTCTGTTTTTCATAAATTAGTTATTCTCGCTTTCTTCTTGTTCATCCCCTTCTTCCATCGCGATTTTACGAATACAGTGATTGGACGTATCGCCCACATAGAAGGTTTTTGTTTCTTCGTCATAAGCCAAGGCGCAAGGACGGTCAAAACGCGCTTCCGAACGTAGCCCGCCATTCACATATCCCCACGGGTCATTGTTCAACGCCGAGCTACCACGTCCCGCAAATGTACTTACCTGCCCGTCAGGAGTTAGAATACGAATGCAATGATTCATCTTATCTGTAAAATAGAAATCATATTTATCGCCTTTACGTTCAGGATTGGTGTCGAGCACAAATACTCCTTGATAAGGCTCGTTCAAACGTACTTTTTCACCTACTGCATCTACCCAACCTCTACCTTCATCACCTTTACCTGCCAAACCACAAATAAGATAAGGAGTACCGAACGTCTTTCTATCTCTATCATAATCAGTTCTCATAATATAATGCTGGTTGATAACAACAATATAAGCATAAGTTCCGGTCGGGTGGATTACGAAATTAAATTCCCAGTCTTTATCCTGTATATTATAGAGTTTCTCTCTCAAAGAATAATCGAATCCACCCTTATCATCTTTAGCCGCCCAATAGTCATATCTAAAAACCTCACCGGAATAAAAACTATTGTAATATAACTCCCCATTGGTGGGATGAACAGCCGAACCATTGCACCCTCTTCCTTGTTGCATTGCACGGGGATTATCTATAAATTGCTTATGTAGTTCTTCTCCTTTTTTACGGACTATGTAGATATTATTGGCATAAGTATCACCGTCACGGTCATTGGCAATAATCATCGTATCGCCATCAAGCGTCCAGGTTATAGTACGCATGCGGTCAAGCCCAGCTCCTCCTTTAGGTACGGCATTATGAAGATACTTACTTTTCAAATCAAGTACACGCATATTTTGTCCGTCTTGTGCCAAATAAAGAATGTCCTTATTGTTCGGGTCAAACGAAAACCAGGTAGGGTAATCAATACCTCCGCAATCGTCGAACGGTCCTTCTTTTACATCAAATTTCCCTTTTTCATCCACCTTTCCACAAAGTGTAGAAACTACCATTTGCCTGACATAAGCAAACTTCTTTTCTGCTTCCACAGTCTGTGCCTGTTCCCCTTCACCGACTGTCAATACCAGATTACCTTTATAGGCCTTCTGGGGAATAGTACAATACATACAGTCTCCCAAAACATTTATGATTTTAGCATCCAGTCCGCCAACAGTCAATTTCATCAACGAAACATCTGTTCCAAAGTTCTTTCCATACACGACCATACGAGTTCCTCCACCACCGGTTTCCGGAGTAAAGCCTGTTATCTCCACAGGCAAATTCGGATTATACGGAAGTACCTGATTGGTTTCATCATCTTTACAGCTTACACTACAAAGCGTAAACAAACACAATAGAATCCATTGGACTCTCCAAATTCCATTTTTTTGCATTCTACATTTCATACTATATTAGATTTTTGTTGATTAGTCATTTCTCATTTTATCCATCAGTACCTTCATCCAATAACCGCCGATAACCGAACGGGCTTTGAAGCCTACCCATTCACCGCTATCCGTATGGTGCCAGTCACTAATAGGTACACGTGTTGTTGTTTCATCGACATAGCGATAGAAGGGATTTACAAATTTCTCGAACGTCGCCTTATCAGGAGACATGGAAGCAGACCATATAATCCAGTCGGACTTCGTATATTCTTTGCGTGAATCCAAGGGTAATCCATAGGTGTTCTGTTTGGTCAGGTAGTAGTTGATTTCTTTACCGATTACATTGTTCGGAAAGAGATTCAAGTTCCACATCTTGTCCCATACCATATTGTACTTTTGGCTCCAAGTATTCTTACGGTCGAATGCCAAGCGGTAATGGTCGCCTTCATTCGCCATTTCTTCCCATTTCACCGCCATTTTCCTGGCTGTTGCGGCATATTTATCCGCTATCTCATTCAAACCGAGCATCCGGGCCATTTCACTATATCCTGCTACTCCCATAATGGCTTTGACGGAAAGGTTGGCATTATGTGCCCAATGTCTGGCGAAGTCGTCTGTACAAAGTTGATTCTCGGGGTCTTGTCCATATTCTGCCAGATAATCAGTCCAGACAGTCAACAAATCCCAGTAACGCTTGGCATAATCGGCATTTCCTTCTATCAAGGAAACAGCAGCAGTCAAAATTACCATGTTGCCCCCTTCTTCAATCGGCATATCACCACCATATACTTGCCCGTTGGCTACAGGATAGGTTCCTAAGTCGTGTGCAGGGAAAGGTTTGTTCCAACGGCCGCTGGCACTATACTCAAAAATACTGGTCATCATCGCTTTTGCCAAATCCGGATTGTAAACCAGGAAGAGAGGAGCGGAAGGATAGGTCAAATCAACCGTATTGATACAGCCGTTACTATTGTTCTCTTTAGAGAACCACAGCAGATTGCCTTCTTTATCTGTGAAAAGTTTGTGAGCGGAAATCACCTGACGGTAAGCTGCGGAACAGATTTCAGCATATTTCTTACCTCCTGCCTTTTCGGCGTCATCATAAATAAGTCCGTCGAGAGCCCGGCAACGTTCCATAATTGACTGGTAGTTGTCTCTCAATTTTTCGAAAGCGTCAAAGATTGTCACTTTGCCGTCATGTTTCCAGTATCCCATGCGCTTCTCATACATATACTCAACAGAGTAAATATCATCATAGCCCATCATCATAAAGCCTTCTTTTCCTTCTTTTGAGACACTACCCAGGTCATGTACATACGCCATAGCAGGCATATCTTCTTCTTTGCGGGTTATCCATTTCGTTTTTGCAGGAGCTAACGTACCGTTTTTAACAAACGACTCTTTCATTCCATAATAGTCGCCCAGACTTACGGATTTACCTTTTCCATTCACACCGGCAAGATATAGGTATCCCCAGTCAGCACAAATCAAATCACCTCTACGGTCGCATATGGGCTGGTCTATCGAGCCTGCTTCCACATAGCTTATGCCTCCCTTTTGGAGAGTACGGGCAACGGTAGGCTGCGTATTTTCATTGATAGCCAGTTCGGGAGTTGTTTCCATATAGAATTGTACATCGTGTTCTTTCTTATCCAGAGAGCGTACGCGATAAGAGATATAATTGACAGGAGTCGACAGTAAATCGAGGTCATCAATCAATTGGGGTGCCGTGAATACTACATCCAGTTCGACCGGGCCACAAGTAAAGGTGTAATAACTGGAAGTTGCCAACACGTTCACAGACTTCTGTACTGCCTCATCAGTAAACTTCACCGCATTTTTCTTTCCACGGTACAAACCGAAATCGACATAAGAACCTCCGACTGTATTGTGGCAATGAGCGGCAATCACATTAGTTCCTTTACGAAGATTAGCTTTCGCCGACTGAGACAGTGCTATGGTGATATCGTTTTTCCAGGAATAATCAGTAGACACTATTTTCTCTCCATTCAGATAGAGTTCAAACACATCATCGTGGGAGTAAGTGAGATAAAAATCTTCGTTGGTATCCAAATCTGCAAGTTCGAAGGCACGGCGAATATAAATATCGGTATTGTCCCCCTTCCATTCTGTATGAATGTATTTCATTTCACGGTCGCCAAAAGCAGCTTTACCTCTCTTCCAACTACTGTCGTCAAACTGGAATGCCTGCCATCCATCAGCCGGTTGTTGATTGGTATAAGAAGCTTCCCAACGTTCTACACCAGCCATGGGTGCAATGGGAATTAACTGAATCTTATCTTTCCCCAAAAAACGATATACTTTACCATCTACACGCAAGGCACCCAACAACGGCTTCTTGGCATTCGTCCAGTGTTCAGTGCTACCTTCCATTAAATTATCATACGGAGACCAAACCGAAAAATAAGGATCTGATACGAGAATAGGTACAGATGGTGCACGCAGCGCAGTTTCATTAACCGGTTTAAAAAAGCCGGTTGTCTGTGCGTTAACCAACAAGGCTGTGGAAAATGCCATTACGGCAAGTAGTTTCTTCATAAATATTTATTTTAGTTCTTTACAAATTCAAGGTTATCCGTCCACCAATCTTTTCTACCCTTACAAAAACAAACCTACCGTTTACCTTACATTATTATTATCTTTACAATACCTTTGAAACAGTTATTTTTCATACCCTTCAGTTAATACCTTATTATATATTGCAATCAGTACTGTGTAATACCTATTTATATACCATCGTTTGTGTAACGACACAAAATAACAGAATTGATAATAAAAATTGGGAAAATCTATGTTCAAGAAAGGACAAAATCTGCTCTTTTTTCAATTAAGAGCAGATTTTGAGCATAGGGAGATAGCCTTCTGAAAGGTTCTGAAGAGGATTTACTTATTTATGACCAGTATTTATCATAACCTTCCGTTTCAAGATAGAATGAGACGAAAGGTTTACATCATGACTGGCCGGCATATTCTTTAGGAGTAACGCCATACTGTACTTTAAAACATTTGGCAAAATAGGAAGAGGAGGTAAAACCGACTCGTGCGGCCACCTCAGAAATTTGAATGCCACTCCTCAACAACTCACCCGCTTTATTCATACGAAGTGTTTTCAGATAATCATTGGGAGACATACCGGAAAGGGCTTTTATTTTCCGGTAAAAATTAGAGCGGCTCATATACATTTGTTCGGCCAACGTATCAATTGAGAAATTCTCATCTCCCAGTTGTTCGGCAATTACCGCTTGTATTTTTGCTATAAACTCACAGTCTTTCTGAGTCATCACAAGTTCTGCTGAGGAAGTAGTCGCAGTAACAGCAGTTTCGGACAAGCTTGCCATCAATTTATGGAATGACTGCCGCAGTTTGAGCAAATTCACAATTTGCATATAAAGTTGCTTCACAGAGAACGGTTTTTCAATATATACATCTGCTCCGCACTCAAAGCCTTCTACCTTAGAGGCCAAAGTAGTCTTGGCTGTCAATAAAATAACCGGAATATGCGAATAGGCAATATCCGATTTAACTTTACTACACAGCTCCAAACCGTCCATCTCGGGCATCATGACATCACTGACTATGACATCCACACTCTCTTGAGCTAGTATTTCAAGGGCTTTGCATCCGTTGGACGCCCGCAACACACGGAACCATTCGGATAAGGACTCACGAGTCAGATTCAATAGTTCAACATTATCTTCTACCAGCAATACAGTAAACTTCTTTCCCGAGAATTCAAAAGGTTCCTTATCAGCGGAAACTTCATCTTCCGAATGTATTTCAACCATAGCTTGAATCTCTTCTGTTTTCCGTCCTTCAAACGGAAGAGACAGGATGAACGAAGAACCTCCTCCTATATTATCTTTCAAAATCAAATCTCCTTGATGTGCTTCAGCCAAAGACTTCGCAAAAGCCAATCCGAGACCTGTACCTACAGTAGTAGCTACTTTGTCATCAGGTACCTGATAGAAAGCCTCAAAGATTTTTTGTTTCTTTTCATCCGGTATTCCGGCACCATCATCGTTCACTTGTATCTCGTATCCCGTATCAGAAACAACTAACTTCAAATCAATACGAACATGAGCATATTTAATGGCATTTCCCATCAAATTCACAAGTATTTTACTCAGTTTTTCTTTATCGACCGCAGATACCAGTTCTTGTTCGGGTAAAGTTAATTGTAAGTCAATTCCCTTTAATTCGGCGGGACTTGTAAATTGATTATAAACATCACTGACGAGTTCCTTGATATCACAATTTTTCAGATTCAAATGTAATGTGCCACTTTCCATCTTTTGGAAATCGAGCAGTTCATTGGTAATTCCCAACAGATAATTTACGTTTTTGTCTATCACAGACAGATATCTGCCATCTTTCCCTTCATGCTCTTTTTCCAGTAGTTTCTCCAAAGGAAGACGTATCAGGCTAAGCGGGGTGCGTATCTCATGCACCAAATTGATAAAGAAGCTGATTTTTGATTTATAGACTTCTTGTTCCTTGGTGATTTGATATTTCTCCATCCGGCGCTTATATTTGAGCTTCACACGAAGATTCCATCGCCAGGCCAGCCAGCCGATCCAGCCCAATAGCAAGAGAATATAAATGACGTAAGCAAACGTACTACGCCACCACGGGGGAGTAATCACTACCGTCAGTGTGGTAGTTTTCTCATTCCATTGGCGGTCATTATTAGAGCCTCTCACTTCAAACTGATATTCACCGGGAGGAAGGTTGGTATAGGAAGCTGTATTATTTCCCGAATTCATAATCCATTCCTTGTCTACTCCTCTTAGTATATAAGAGTACTGGTTTCTTGCCGGGTCTTCGAAACTCAAAGCGACAAAACGGATGGAGAAGCTATTATTTTCATAGGACAGAGTTATCTTATCGGCCATATAGAACGGCTTGCCCAAATGAAGCAACTTTCGCACTTCTTCTTCATCAGTCTGATAAGGGAACCGGATATCGGTCACATAAACCGGCGGGATGTATTTATTATCTACAAACTGCTCGGGATAGAAAGCATTAAAGCCATTGATTCCTCCGAAATAGAGTCTTCCGTCAGAAGATTTCAAAGAAGAACGATCCATAAACTGGTTTCCCTGCAAACCATCATTGATGGTGAATTGCCGGAAATGTCCTTTTGTCACAGGATTAATCTTTAAAATTCCGGCATTGGTGGATATCCAAAAGTCACCGGTCTGATCTTGTTCAATAGAATAAATAACTTTATTGGGCAATAAAGTGTTATCCGGGTCAAAATCCGTGAATGTTTTTGTCTTGGAATCAAAAGAACACAACCCGCCCCCATTCGTACCAAACCACATTGTCCCTTTTATATCTTCAAACAAAGTAATGACCGAATTACTAGTAATCGTGGTCGAGTCTTCGCGTTCATGTTGATAATGTTTCCAATGGGCATTTATCGTATTGTAAGAGAACACACCGCTATTGGAAGTGGCTATCCAAAGATTATTGTACATATCTTCGTATATATCGACTACGGATACCATCGAGCCGACACTTGTAATAGTCATGAAATTATCCGTATCGGGATTATAACGGCATAGCCCCCAACTCGTACCTACATAGATTTGTCCTTGCCGCCCCTTATAAATACATAATACGTCATTACTGCAAATCGTATTGGGGATTCCACGGGAATGTGTATATGCTTTTACCGCCCCGGTATTCAGATTCAGGACTCGTATTCCTCCTGCGTATGTTCCAATCCATAAACGATCACCGTCCAGCATTAAAGAACGGATATCGTACTTCTGATTTTTCAGGTCGCCTATTATGTGAGGGGAAAGTTCCCGGGTAGTCGTATTAAAGAAATACAAGCCACTTTGTGTTCCAATCCACAAATTTCCTTCTTTATTCTCGCAAAAGGGAGCGACTACTTCTCCTGCTCCCGACACTCCCGACAGGTAAGCGGGTGAATAATAATCGAAACGTTTGGTCTGCTTGGACATATAGTTGGCCCCACCTAAGCTGGTCAACACCCAAAGTGCATTTTCCGCATCCCACATCATTCCATTGATAGTCTGGTCACTCAAACTTCTCGGGTCGGCCGGATTATCTACACGCTGAAATGTATTTGCAGACCGGTCAAACAGATAAAGGCCATTATCCGTCCCTACCAACAACTCATTCTCTGCATATTCCAATAAACACCGGATAGCTCCAAAATTAAATGCTGCACCACTATGATTTTCGATGATCCCGGTTTCTTCATCCAAACGGCTTAACAGATTGCTACCGACACCAATCCAAATATCTCCTCCAATATTCCGGATACAGTTCACTTTATAACTATCCGAAGAGGTCTTTTCTAATGAAATCTCATATGATTGCAGAAATTTACCATTTTCATCAAAACATAGAAGTCCTTCCTGTAAGGAAGATATATAGATTTTCTTCTGGTCACTACTTTGACAGATATCCCAAACAAAAGAAGTCTGGACACTATTCTGTGTGAGTACACCTATCTTCGGGTCATAAATAAAGAAGCCTTGCCCTAAAGTGGCAATCCAAAGAAGGCCGTTCTGTGTCTTTATGATTTTCTTAATCTCACTACTAATATATACGCCATAGCGGGTTGTCTTGTCGAAATATGAGAAACTGTCAGTAGCACGATCGTAAATATAGATTCCGGCATTCGTCCCTACCCATATATCCTGATCCACCTCTATCAAGGCTTCTACAAAATTATTTTCTAATGAGAACTTATTATTCAGCGCATTCCGATACACTTTATTTCCGCTTCCATCATAACGATTCAGTCCGTCACTGGTACCCAGCCAAATAAAGCCATAACTATCCTGAAGAGCACACCACACCGTATTATGCGACAAGCCGTCTTCTACCTGATATTTCTTGAATGAGAAATAGGGAGATGCGGACAGTGTTCCGACCCAAAAGGTCAATAAGCATATTAGTATTTTAGTTAACTTCATTCTTGCGCGTGTTTTTTATATTATTATCGGTTGACTCAAGATTAGCTATCGATTGAGCCAAGGCTCCGGATTCAGCTTTTCTTTCTCTCTCCGCAACTGGAAATGCAGCACCGTTCGTCCATTATCCGTTCCGTCAGAAAAGACTTGTCCGATGGATTGCTTCGTCTTCACCGAATCACCGATTTTGACTGAAGCGGAAGAAAGATTGCAATAAACGGAAATGTAGTTACCGTGACGGATAAGTACATTGAATAATCCGTTTAACTGGAATACGGCTGCTACTTTACCATCAAAGATGGCACGTGCCTGTGCGCCCGGTTTTCCCTGAATATCTATCCCCTTATTATCTAACTTCACATTGCGCAAACCTTCTACTGCATATTGTCCGTAATGGCTGGTGATAATATAAGCACCGGAAATAGGCATGGGAAGTTTTCCACGGTTGGCGGCAAAGTTACCGGATAGTTCCCGGTCTGCTTTGCTCATGGTATACGCTTCCAAAGGTTTTGATTTTTCAGCCGTTCCTGTGCCGGAAGAAGACTGGCCTTCTTTACCTTCTGTCTTTTTACGTGCAGCCGCTTCCCGGCGGGCTTCCTCTTGTGCACGCTTGCGGGCACGTTCTATTTCTTCATTAATCAGCTTATCAATACGTGCATTCAGTTGGTTTGCCTCTCTGCGCTTCTTATTGATTTCATTTTGCAACCCCTTCTGTTTCTTTTGCAGATTGGCTACTAAGGTACGCTTTTCTTTTTCCTGAGCTTCCAGTTTCGCCTTTTCGCCTTCACGCTCTTTCAGCAGATTCTCCTTGGCAGCTTTCACCTGTTGACGTTCGGCTTTTTTCTTGCGTATCTGTTCTTGCTTCTTCAGGATTTCCTCCCCTTGCAAACGTTGGTAAGTGGCATATTCACGTACATAACGCATACGGCGGTATGTCTGTCCCAGATTCTTGGCTGAGAAGATGAACATTAATTTTTCTTCTATTGATTTATTCTTATACAGATATTGGACAGAGGCTTCATATTTCTTCTTCTTGTCTTTCAAGTCCTTCTCCAGTGTCCGCAACTGGCGTTCCAAGGAGTTTAGCTCACGTTCAATGGCATCCACATCATTGTTTATAGCCAAAATATAACGTTTCCGTTCCTCAATCTGTCCGGTCAATGCAGCCAGGCTATTCAGTTGGCTGCCTACATCCTTCTTTGTATCCTTCAATATAGATTCCGACTCGGCAATCTGCTTTTGCAGGGCACCGCGCTTGCTTTCCAACTCTCGAATCAACTTATTCGACTGAGCGAAAAGTGGAACTGCCAACCACAGGCAACTGATAAGAATAACAAAGAAGCGTTTCATCATAACAAGGCCGTCAGCATTTTTACTAATTCTTCCAAAGGAACTTGCCTGTATTTAGCAGTAAGTTCCGTAGGAGTCATGGAAAATTCTTTCGTGGAAAACTCATAAAGTTGCACTTTCGCTTTGTCCATTGAGGGGATTCCTACATCTTTTCCCGTCAATTCTGTTTTTCCACCGGGCAGGGATGCATCCATCAATATCTTTTCCAAACGGGAGAACTCCGCGTTCTTCGGTAACATACCTTTCAATTCTTCTTTGGTCGCACGGACAAATCTCCTGTTCATCCGGTCTACCAACAATACTTCATCGGGGGTGATTTCGATACGAGCCACTTCCGTACGCAGAATAGGCATCAACAAGGAGACTTGTACCCGTTCATGAGTTTTCATCTTCATAGTTCCCCCTACGGACATACTTCCCCCCTTTTTGTTGGGAATAGTCAGTTGAAGTTTGGAAGTCAGATAACTGGATACAGGAGCCTTTGTTTCTGAAGTCGCCAAACGCTTTGAACTCTTACAACCAGCCAACACGACTACAACCAACAATAGATAAACGAACCTTTTCATTCTGCAATATATTTCTTCTTTTCTATTTTCTGTTTCAATGTTTTCGACTCACTACCCATTTCCAACGCCTGTTTCCAGTATTTCAGCGCACCTTCCACATCGCCGGTCATAAAGTAAATATCTCCGCAATGCTCCACAATCACATCACTTT
Organism: Bacteroides sp. GM023; assembly: GCF_014750685.1. Lineage (GTDB taxonomy): Bacteria > Bacteroidota > Bacteroidia > Bacteroidales > Bacteroidaceae > Bacteroides. Next base: position 42,325 of record NZ_JAAXGE010000007.1, on the reverse strand, counting down.
TCTCTCCGTCACTCTTCATCGCATTATCAATATAAATACGTGCCTCAGCATAATTTCCTTTTTCAAAAAGAATCCAAGCATAAGTGTCGAGATAAGTCGAATTATTGGGTTCAGCCTTTACGGTCTTATAACTCATTTCTTCCGCCTTATCCAAATCACGTCGTTCTACCGACAGGTAATAAGCATAATTATTCAATGCGCCGATATTGGAAGGATTGTACACTAAAGCTGAATCATAGGCAGCATAGGCTTCCGACATCTGTTTCTTCGTATGATAAATGTCACCCATTATCGAGTAAAAATCCGAAATAACTTCTTTTCGTGTATCGGGTGTGATATGTTCCAGCGCCCTGTTACAAACACTTAATACACTATCCGTTTGTTCAGCCTGATGATAGGCAATAGCCAGGTAATAATAAAGGGGCAAAGCATCCGGGGTAGCTTCGATACCTGGCTCGCAGACTTTTATTATTTGCTTGTAATCCTCTTTTTTCCTGGCAGCATCAACTAGCATCAAGCGGGCAGCCTTGTTAGTCGGGTCCAAATCAACCACTTGTTCTAGGACAGGGACAGCTTCCTGCTCCATATTCTTCGACAGCAGATACTGCGCATAAAGCATCGGAACTTGCGGGTCATCCTGGTCCTGCTTCATCATCCGGTCAAACAAAGCAATCACTTGTGTGCTGTCTTTAGCCGTTGACTGTTCGTTTTCCACAATTATCTGACGCATGACAGTGATTTTCGTGTCAGGAGTCACCTTCTTGTTCAACAGCAGTGTATCCAACTGTTGCTGATACAGTTCTTTTTGCCCGGTCTGTTCATAATAAGAAGCCATCGAGAAAAGAGCCATCGGATTGTCCGGCTCTACCACCAGTACTTTCTGATACGCTTCATATGCTTCCTGCTTCTTTCCATTTTGAAGATACACATCGCCCAGAATTACCTGATAGCGCATATCCATCGGATATTCCTGCACCAGGCTCTCGATTTCCTGAAACGCTTTCTTATCATCTTTCATCTGAAGATAAATACGGAATTTCTCCATAGATAACTGTTCATTCTTGCCCAGCCGTTTCTCCAAACGGTTCAATGTGGAAATCACCTCATTATACTTCTCCTGACGACCGTAAATATCAAGCAGGCTGAACAATGGGTCTTGTTTCGCCGGAAAACGGGTAACCATGCTTTCGAGCAAAGTCACTGCCTTATCCAGCTCATTCTGTTGCTGATATAAGTTAACTAATCCCTGACTATACCAGAAATTGTCGGGAGCATAAGCTACCGCTTTCTCCAAAGCTGCCTGGCCTTGCGGCACCTGGCGGAGAAACATATAATACTGGGAAACCTCGTAAAGCGCAGATGAAGCACTTGGGTTAATATCCAGACAATGCTGCAACAAGCCAAAAGCTGCATCATATTCTTTCTTTTCCTTCATCCGCATGGCTTCCAGAAAGAAGTAGTCATACTTGCGCTGTTGCTCGGCAGTCACCTGTATCTGTGGAAGGAAAGAAACTCCCTCACCTGTCGCGGACTTCGCCGTACGTCCTGTACGTGTCGTTCCGCATGAGGTCAGCACCCAAACTGCGACCAGCAGCCATCCTATTTTTATCTTCATTTTATTTTCTTGATTTAAGCATTCATCATACTCCGGTATGACCGAAGCCACCGGCTCCCCGTTCTGTGTCATCCAACACTTCCACTTCCTGCCATGTTGGTTGCTCATGCTTTGCTATCACCATTTGGGCAATACGTTCTCCATCTTCAATCACAAAAGCCTCAGATGAAAGATTGACTAAGATAATGCAGATTTCTCCCCGGTAATCCGCGTCAATCGTTCCCGGAGAATTAAGTACGGAAATACCCTTCTTGATAGCCAAGCCGCTACGAGGACGGATTTGTGCTTCAAATCCCTTCGGGAGAGCAATATATAATCCTGTCGGTACCAGGCAACGTTGTAGTGGCTCCAGTGTGATAGGTTCAGAAAGATTAGCACGGATATCCATTCCTGCAGACAATTCGGTGGCGTAAGCCGGAAGCGGATGCTTCGATTTATTGATAACTTGAATATTCATAAATGCACGTTTACTATTTAACGGGCGAAAATACACATTTTGAACTGAAAAATAGTTAAGTTTGCAGTTAAATAATGTACCGGCAACCAATTTGCGGACGGTAAACACTGAAATTACAAATAAAATGATGAATTGGAATCAATTAATATCAGCTAAACGTTTCGGAATGGAAGAGTTCCACGAAGAACGCCAGGAAAATCGCTCGGAATTTCAACGGGATTATGACCGCCTTATCTTTTCCGCGCCTTTCCGCAGACTACAGAACAAAACACAAGTATTTCCCCTGCCGGGCAGCGTCTTTGTGCACAACCGGCTCACACATAGTCTCGAAGTCTCCTGCGTAGGTCGCTCCTTAGGCAACGATGTAGCCAAAGCTATCCTGCAACGTCAACCGGAACTTCAGGAATCTTTCCTGCCTGAAATCGGTTCTATCGTATCCGCCGCTTGCCTGGCGCACGATTTAGGGAACCCACCTTTCGGACATTCCGGCGAACGGGCTATATCGACCTTTTTCTCAGAAGGAAAAGGGCTGCGCCTGAAAGAGAAACAACCGGACGGAGAGCAACTTTCAGCGATGGAATGGGAAGATTTGACACATTTCGAAGGAAACGCGAATGCGTTCCGACTCTTGACCCATCAATTCGAAGGACGTCGGAAAGGTGGTTTCGCCATGACATATACCACATTGGCTTCCATTGTAAAATACCCCTTTTCATCGAGCCTTGCCGGTAAAAAATCCAAATTCGGCTTCTTTGTCAGCGAAGAAGACAGTTTTCATAAGATTGCGTCAGAGTTGGGGTTATCCTTGCTGAATGAGCACCCTTTAAAGTACGCACGCCACCCGTTGGTCTATTTAGTGGAAGCCGCGGATGATATCTGTTACCAGATGATGGATATTGAAGATGCTCATAAGCTGAAAATACTCACTACCGAAGAGACGAAAGAGCTGTTAATGGCCTATTTCGACGAAAGACGGCAGGAGCATATCCGAAAAACATTCCTGATTGTCAGCGACACGAACGAGCAAATCGCTTATTTACGCTCTTCCGTAATCGGATTACTGATTCGTGAATGTACCCGCGTATTCCTGGAACATGAGCAAGAGATATTAGCCGGCACTTTCGAAGGGGCGCTTATCAAACACATTTCCGAACGTCCGGCGGGAGCTTATAAGCACTGCGCCGAGGTGTCTTTGAAGAAAATCTACCGTTCACGGGATGTGTTGGATATAGAATTAGCCGGTTTCCGTGTGATCAGCACCCTGCTCGAATTGATGGTAGATGCGGTAACTTCACCCGAAAAGGCATATTCCGAACTTCTGATTAACCGGGTATCCGGCCAGTACAATATAAAAGCGCCTGCACTCTATGAAAGAATACAGGCGGTACTTGATTATATTTCGGGAATGACCGATGTCTTTGCCCTCGATTTATATCGTAAGATTAACGGCAACAGTCTGCCTGCGGTGTAACCACTTTAGGAGTAAACGCTTCATCATCCTCACAAGGCATTTTCAGCGCATCCGGATGGCTTTCTATAAACGTCTGGATGTGCCGAATCCGTTTATCTTCCAGGATTTCATCCACAGCAATCAGGATTCCGGTTTCTTCCACATCACCGAATTCATAGTTGATAGCTGTTCCGAACATCCGCATGGTAGGGCTCAGGCTCATATAAGCATTCACCAACGGCGGAATGTTGTAACCCAGCTTACGAATCTCACAATTCAGGATTTTATAATCTTCCTTAAAGGTATCTTTGCAGAATAAAGCACGAAGTTCCTCTTCTGAAGTCTCCGGTATCAACGGGTCCAGCGGGGTGACAAGCGTATCCTTATCATAGAAGTGTTTTTTGAGGAAATAAAGAATCATATCACGACCGCGGCGATGGTAGCTGGGATACATGGTCACTTTTCCAAAGAAATATTTCACGTTCGGCATTACGACCGTCAATGCGCCCAATCCGTCCCAGAGATTATCCAAGGCAAACAAACCTTTGCTTCCGGCACGGGTAGACTGATATTCAAGCGTAACGAACGAACGTCCCAACTCAATCGTCTGTGGCAGATACTCTTTGATAAAAGGGTCTGAGAAATGAAACATATGGGAAGTAGCCAGAATCGGAGCCCCTTTTTCATCAAAACAAACATCCGTTCCAAGCAAATACCGATAACCGCCCAGGATTTCTTCCGCTTCCGGATTCCACACAATCAGCTGTTTGTATGGATGTTCCATTGTGTCGTATTCGTCTATATCCATCGACATGCCTGTTCCACCACCAGCAGCACGGAAAGCTATTTCACGCAAACGACCAATCTCTTTCATCACATTGGGAGCATTCTGGTGAGTAATAATATAAATCTGATTATTACTCTTATTCGTCATTCGTAAGCGCCTGTCTTCCGTCAACTCGGCTTTCAGCAGTTCCTTGCTTATCGGTTTGATAATCTCTTCCATATTTCTTGTTATAGTTGTTCTATCAGTTACAGTTTATATACAATATCCTTTACGTATTCGGCCCATTGCGCCGGAGTTTTCGATTTATCGAAAGTCTGCCAGGGTATTGGCTTGCCAAAGGTGACAGTAAAAGTTTTGTGGCGGTTCTTAAACATTTCATCCGCAAGATACAACATAGCGATGTTAAACTTAATACCCAGTGCCTTACAGATATTTGCCAGATTGTAGAAGAAATCTGAATTTCTGCCCCCAAAATGCACAGGTATCACATCACGTTCTGCTTGTATGCTTTTCACGACAAATGTCTTTTTCCATTCCAAATCACGGATTACTCCGTTCTGACGGCGCGAACATAGTCCGGCAGGAAACATAATAAGCTGGTCGTCAGACTTAAATCCGGCTTCCACCATCTTAGGGAAATCCTTCGCCTGTTTGCCGGTTTTATTGATAGGGATACAAAGCGGAGCCAATCCGCGCAGGTTCATCAACAAGTCATTCACCAGGTATTTCACTTTTCCGTCATAATGACGTCCCAGCACGTAACCGAGCGCTACACCATCCTGCCCTCCTAACGGATGATTGGAAACAAAGGTATACAAACCGTCTTTGGGAAGGTTCTCAATACCTTTCACATCTACTTTTGCATCCAGAAAATCCATGCATGCCTCCAGGAAGTCCACCCCTAATTTATCTTTCGACTCATTCAAAAACACATTTAGCTCATCCTGATGAACAATTTTCTTCAGATAAGAAACCACAAACTTAGGGATGTACTTATATTGCTTCGGCGCTTTCGTCCGAAGTATCTTATCGACATCGATTAAAAATAAAGAGTCATCAGTCATTCTTTTCAAATAAAAATGATGCCACAAAATTAACGGTTCTTTTTTATTAATTGCAATAAATCAGTAGAAAATGCAGGATTTAAGTTCAGAAGGCGAAAAAATACCACCTAAAAACTATCAAATAACACCCGAAATCTATCCGCGGATAGTTTTTAGGTGAAATTTAGTCGGATTCTCCCCCGTCAGGTTTTCAAAAATCCCGTAAACTTGCAACATCGAAATTAACGAACGAATATTCACAATTTAAAAGCAACGCATATGAAAAGTTTAAGCTTCAGAAAAGATTTAGTAGGAGTACAGGACGAACTGCTTCGTTTCGCTTATAAACTGACAACCGACCGTGAAGAAGCAAACGATTTGTTGCAGGAAACATCATTGAAAGCATTGGATAATGAAGACAAATACATGCCCGATACGAATTTTAAAGGATGGATGTATACCATCATGCGCAATATATTCATCAACAACTACCGTAAAGTGGTTCGCGACCAGACTTTTATTGACCAAACCGACAACTTATATCATCTGAATTTGCCGCAAGACGCAAGTTCGGAGAATACAGAAAGAGCGTACGACCTGAAAGAGATGCACCGGGTGGTAAACAAACTCCCTAAAGAATACAGGATTCCGTTTGCCATGCACGTTTCAGGGTTCAAATATCGTGAGATTGCGGAAAAACTGAATCTCCCGCTGGGTACAGTGAAAAGCCGCATTTTCTTCACACGCCAGAAATTGCAGGAAGAATTGAAAGACTTCCGCTAAGCCGACCTTAACTATATAAATTTTGATTCCAGATTAAATATTTAAATGTAATTTTTTAGTTGTGTCAATGATTAAAAGGCAGAAGGGTTCAATACCTTCTGCTTTTTTTTTCATTCCCACAAACAAGATATCTGACACCCGGATGTCAGGCATACCAACACCCGGGTGTCAGGTATGCTGAGACCCGGGTGTCAGTATGTACGAGACCCGGGTGTCAGACAAACCATTCCTGCATAAGAAAAAAAACGGGTATGCAGCACAGCAAAAAACGGTTATAGACAAATAAAAGTTATTTTGACTACCATCCCCCCTGATTCCCCACGAATAAGGGCTTTGAAAAGCCCATTCATTTTCAAGCAAATAACCATTTAACAATCGGTTGAAAACTTATCTAAAAGTTTTCTATGGAAAATTGTGGGGAATTGTGGGGAATTTCATACTTTTACGGTCTCTTATTATAATAAGGTAATGATACGTTTTTTAGGTAATATTGAAGCCAAGGCGGACACCAAAGGAAGGGTGTTCATCCCCGCCATCTTCAGGAAGCAATTACAGGCTGCTTCTGAAGAGAGGCTCATTATGCGTAAAGACGTGTTTCAGGACTGTCTGACCCTGTACCCCGAGAGCGTGTGGAACGAGGAGTTGAACGAGCTTCGAAGCAGGCTCAACAAATGGAACAGCAAGCATCAACTCATTTTCAGGCAGTTTGTGAGCGACGTTGAGGTGGTGACACCCGACAATAACGGTCGCATATTAATCCCGAAACGATATTTGCAGATTTGCAGCATCCACGGGGATATACGCTTTATCGGCATCGACAACAAAATAGAGATTTGGTCGAAGGAGCGGGCAGAACAGCCGTTTATGTCACCCGAAGAGTTCGGAGCGGCATTAGAAGAAATTATGAACGATGAAAATAGACAAGATGGAGAAAGATGAATTGACATATCATATACCTGTACTGCTAAAGGAAAGCGTTGACGGGATGAATATCCGGCCGGATGGAACGTATGTAGACGTTACTTTCGGAGGGGCGGGACATTCGCGCGAGATTCTTTCACGGCTCGGCGAGGGCGGACGGCTCCTGGGATTCGACCAGGACGAGGATGCCGAACGGAACATTGTCAATGACCCCCATTTTATCTTTGTACGCAGCAATTTCCGCTACCTGTACAATTTCCTGCGCTATCACGACATCGAACAGGTGGATGCCATCCTTGCCGACCTCGGCGTATCTTCCCACCACTTCGATGACAGCGAGCGCGGTTTCTCTTTCCGTTTCGACGGAGATTTGGATATGCGTATGAACAAACGTGCGGGACTTACGGCGGCAGACATCGTGAATACTTATGAAGAAGAGCGTCTCGCAAACGTTCTCTACCTGTATGGAGAATTAAAAAACAGCCGCAAGCTGGCTTCTGTCATCGTCAAAGCCAGAAGCGGGCGAACCATCCGCACTATCGGAGAGTTTCTCGAAATCATTAAACCGCTTTTCGGTCGTGAACGGGAAAAGAAAGAGCTCGCGAAGGTATTCCAGGCACTAAGAATTGAAGTGAACCAGGAGATGGAAGCACTGAAAGAGATGCTATTGGCGGCAACCGAAGCGTTGAAGCCGGGTGGCAGACTGGTAGTGATCACCTACCACTCACTGGAAGACCGCATGGTGAAGAATATCATGAAAACAGGAAACGTGGAAGGTAAAGCCAAAACGGATTTCTTCGGAAACCTACAGACGCCTTTCCGCCTTGTCAACAACAAGGTGATTGTGCCCGACCAGGCAGAAATAGAAAGGAATCCACGGTCGAGAAGCGCTAAATTACGTATTGCAGAAAAGAAATAAGAAAAGAAATGGAAGAAGAAGTAGTAAACAAGAAAGCAGAAGAGGGTAAGAAGAAAAAACGCACCTCACTGAAAAGTATTCTGGGTGGAGACATTCTGGCTACCGACTTTTTCCGTCGTCAGACGAAGTTGCTGGTACTGATTATGGTATTCATCATCTTCTATATCCACAACCGCTATGCCAGTCAGCAGCAGCAGATTGAGATAGACAAGTTGAAACAAGAACTGATAGATATTAAATATGATGCGCTGACACGCAGTTCGGAACTGATGGAAAAGAGCCGGCAGTCACGCATTGAAGATTATATCTCAAGTAAGGAGAGTGATTTGCAGACATCCACAAATCCCCCTTACCTTATTAAATAAGTAGAGAGTTGACAACAGAGAGTTGAGAGTTAAAAAAAGACAAGCACTGTGGCAGTTAATAAAAAGAATATAATGACCCGTTACTTCTTCGTCCTCCTTCTGATGGCGTTGATAGGCGTGGCAATTGTCGTAAAGGCAGGCATCACCATGTTTGCCGAGCGTCAATACTGGCAGGACGTAGCCGACCGTTTCGTGAAAGAAAACGTGACAGTGAAACCCAACCGCGGAAACATTATATCTTCCGACGGCAAACTAATGGCCAGTTCTCTACCCGAATACAGAATATATATGGACTTTATGTCCGGTGAAAAGGAGGAAAAACGCAGAATTAAGGACCAGGCACGCCGGGATTCCATCCTTACTGCCAACATGGATTCAATCTGCATCGGACTGAACAAAATATTCCCGGATAAGAGCGTAGCTCAATTCAAGGCGCACTTGAAAAAAGGACGTCAGGCAAAGAGCCGTAATTATCTGATTTATCCGAAACGTATCTCTTATATACAATATAAAGAGGTAAAGAGATTGCCTGTTTTCTGCTTGAACCGTTACAAAGGGGGATTCAAGGAACTGGCTTACAATCAGCGGAAAAAACCTTTCGGTTCATTGGCAGCCCGTACGTTGGGCGATGTGTATGCCGACACTGCGAAAGGGGCTAGAAATGGTATCGAGCTTGCTTTTGATACAATTCTGAAGGGACGGGACGGATTGACGCACCGCCAAAAGGTGATGAACAAATATCTGAATATCGTAGATGTGCCGCCGGTTGACGGTTGCGACCTCATTTCGACCATTGACGTAGGTATGCAGGATATTTGTGAGAAAGCATTGGTAGACAAACTGAAAGAGCTGAATGCCAGTGTAGGGGTAGTCGTACTGATGGAGGTAGCTACCGGAGAGGTGAAAGCCATCGTTAATATGATGCAGGGCAAAGACGGCGAGTATTACGAGATGCGTAATAATGCCATCAGTGACATGCTTGAGCCGGGGTCAACTTTCAAGACAGCGTCTATCATGGTAGCTCTTGAAGACGGGAAAATCACTCCCGATTATGTAGTGGATACCGGCAACGGGCAAATGCCGATGCACGGTCGTGTGATGAAAGACCACAACTGGCATCGCGGGGGATACGGAAAATTAACGGTTACCGAGATTCTGGGAGTTTCTTCCAATGTCGGTACATCTTATATTATAGACCATTTCTACGGCAGCAATCCGCAGAAGTTCATTGACGGATTGAGACGAATGAGTATCGACCAGCCGCTTCACCTGCAAATTGCGGGAGAAGGTAAGCCGAATATCCGTGGCCCGAAAGAAAGAAGTTATTTCTCTAAGACGGCTCTTCCGTGGATGAGTATCGGTTATGAAACGCAAGTTCCGCCGATAAATATTCTCACGTTCTACAATGGAATAGCGAACAATGGCGTTACAGTACGTCCGAAGTTCGTAAAAGCTGCGGTGAAAGACGGGGAAATAGTGAAGGATTATCCGACAGAGGTTATCAATCCGAAGATTTGTTCGGACAAGACTTTGGCACAAATTCGTGAGATACTGCGTAAAGTAGTAGGTGAAGGGTTGGCTAAGCCTGCGGGAAGCAAGCAGTTCCATGTTTCAGGTAAGACGGGAACGGCACAGATTTCACAGGGAGCGGCCGGATATAAAACAGGAAGGACGAATTATCTTGTAAGTTTCTGCGGGTATTTCCCGTCGGAAGCGCCTAAATATAGTATGATTGTTTCCATTCAGAAACCGGGTTTACCGGCGTCGGGTGGTTTGATGGCAGGTAGCGTATTCAGCAAGATTGCCGAAAGGGTGTATGCCAAAGACCTGCGTTTGCCGCTTGCGAATGCGGTTGATACGAATTCCGTAGTTATTCCGAACGTTAAGGCCGGAGAAATGAGGGAAGCGCAACGGGTATTGGAAGAGTTGAATATTCAGGTACAGGGCAAGATAGCCGACGCAGGAAAGGAAGTGTGGGGAAATACCCATTCGGCACCTCAGGCGGTAGTCCTTGAAAGCCGGAGCAATATGCAGAATTTCGTGCCGAGTGTCATAGGCATGGGGGCGAAAGACGCTGTGTACCTACTGGAAAGTAAGGGATTAAAAGTCCACTTGGTTGGAGTAGGCAAGGTGAAAAGCCAGTCGATAGCCAACGGAACAATCGTAAAGAAGGGGCAGACGATTACCCTTTCGATGCATTAAAAGTAAAAATGAAGTATTAAAAAAGAGACTATGTTACTAAGCAAGTTACTGAAAGCAATTCAGCCGGAACAGATAGCCGGAAATTCAGACATAGAAATCACCGGAATCAACATTGATTCCCGTTTGGTAGAAGCCGGACAACTGTTCATGGCTATGCGCGGCACGCAAGCCGACGGTCATGCCTATATACCTGCTGCCATTAATAAAGGAGCTATCGCTATCCTCTGCGAGGATATGCCGGAAGAACCTGTGGCGGGAATCACTTATATACAAGTGAAGGACAGCGAAGATGCGGTAGGCAAGATTGCCACTACATTCTATGATGACCCGACTTCCAAGCTGGAACTGGTCGGTGTCACGGGAACGAATGGTAAGACAACCATTGCTACCTTATTATATGATACTTTCCGCTATTTCGGATATAAGGTGGGGCTTATCTCTACCGTTTGCAATTATATCGACAATGAGCCTATTCCGACAGAGCATACTACGCCCGACCCTATCACGCTGAATCGCTTGTTAGGACGAATGGCGGACGAAGGATGCAAATATGCGTTTATGGAAGTTAGTTCTCATTCCATTGCACAGAAGCGCATCAGTGGATTGAAGTTTGCAGGTGGTATCTTCACCAATCTCACACGCGACCATCTTGACTATCATAAAACAGTGGAGAACTATCTGAAAGCCAAGAAAAAGTTCTTTGACGACATGCCGAAGAATGCGTTCAGCCTTACTAATCTCGATGATAAGAATGGATTGGTAATGACGCAGAATACTCGTTCTACGGTTTATACGTATTCATTGAGAAGTCTTAGTGACTTCAAAGGCCGGGTGCTGGAATCTCATTTCGAAGGAATGTTGCTTGATTTCAACAATCACGAACTGGCTGTTCAGTTTATTGGCAAGTTCAACGCTTCCAATTTATTGGCTGTGTTCGGAGCGGCGGTTCTGCTGGGTAAGAAGGAAGAAGAGGTGCTTGTCGCCCTTAGCACACTTCATCCGGTGGCAGGGCGTTTCGATGCTGTCCGTTCACCGAAGGGTGTTACGGCGATTGTGGATTATGCACATACGCCGGACGCGCTTATCAATGTGCTGAATGCCATACACGGAGTGCTCGAAGGAAAAGGAAAGGTTATCACTGTGGTAGGTGCAGGCGGCAACCGTGATAAGGGTAAACGCCCCATCATGGCGAAAGAAGCTGCCAAAGCCAGCGACCGTGTCATCATCACTTCGGATAATCCCCGTTTTGAAGAGCCGCAGGATATTATCAATGATATGCTGGCAGGACTCGACGCCGAGGATATGAAGAAAACACTCAGCATTGCCGACCGTAAGGAAGCAATCCGCACGGCTTGCATGTTGGCAGAAAAAGGAGACGTAATACTCGTTGCCGGAAAAGGACACGAGAATTACCAGGAGATAAAAGGAGTGAAACATCACTTCGACGACAAGGAAGTACTCAAAGAGGTATTCCAATAACGTCGTCTGCATAGTAAATTGTAAATAGTAAATTGTAAAATAGTAAATTTCATCATGCTATACTATCTGTTCGAATGGCTGCATAAGCTCAATTTTCCCGGAGCAGGAATGTTTGGTTACACTTCATTCCGTGCTTTGATGGCTGTTATCCTCGCGCTACTTATTTCAAGTATATGGGGAGATAAATTTATCAACCTGCTGAAGAGGAAGCAAATCACGGAAACACAGCGTGATGCCAAAATAGACCCGTTCGGAGTCAACAAGGTAGGTGTGCCAAGCATGGGCGGTGTTATTATTATTGTAGCCATTCTCATTCCTTGCCTTTTACTGGGTAAGTTGAGCAACATATATATGATATTGATGTTGATAACCACCGTATGGCTGGGCTCACTCGGATTCGCTGACGACTATATCAAAATCTTCAAGAAAGATAAGGAAGGATTGCACGGCAAATTCAAGATTATCGGACAGGTCGGTTTAGGCTTAATCGTCGGACTTACTTTGTATTTAAGCCCGGATGTGGTAATCCGAGAAAACATCGAAGTGCATACTCCGGGGCAGGAGATGGAAGTGATACACGGAACGAATGACTTGAAATCGACTCAAACCACCATTCCTTTCTTCAAGAGCAACAACCTCGACTATGCCGACCTGGTTTCTTTCATGGGCGAACACGCACAGGCAGCCGGTTGGGTATTGTTTGTTATTATCACAATCATCGTAGTTGCCGCCGTATCAAACGGCGCTAACCTAAACGACGGTATGGACGGAATGGCCGCGGGAAACTCTGCCATTATCGGTGCCACGCTAGGTATATTGGCGTACGTGTCGTCGCACATCGAATTTGCAAGTTATCTGAACATCATGTATATCCCGGGCTCGGAAGAACTGGTAATCTATATCTGTGCCTTTATCGGTGCCATGATTGGTTTCCTGTGGTACAACGCCTACCCGGCGCAAGTATTCATGGGTGACACCGGTAGCCTGACAATCGGCGGTATCATCGCCGTATTTGCCATTATCATCCACAAAGAGTTGCTGATACCGATTCTTTGCGGTGTATTCCTCGTAGAAAACCTGTCGGTTATCCTGCAACGGGCTTACTATAAGGCAGGAAAACGGAAAGGAGTGAAACAACGGCTGTTCAAACGGACACCGATTCACGACCACTTCCGTACTTCTATGAGTCTGATAGAACCGGGCTGCACAGTGAAGTTCACGAAGCCCGACCAGCTGTTCCACGAATCAAAAATTACCATCCGCTTCTGGATTGTGACTATTGTGCTGGCAGCTATAACGATTATAACACTAAAGATAAGATAACCGGCAACCGGCAAGGTGCCGGGGCCAGGTTTCCATGCGGGAACCAAGTTTTATAGAGAGTATTAACCCGATTATTAACTTTTAAAGGATGTGCACAACTAATAAGCAATTCAGCATATTGAAAAGAAGAGCACATTATTGTAGATGAAAAGAATAGTAATTTTAGGAGCTGGCGAAAGCGGCGCAGGTGCAGCCGTACTTGCCAAAGTCAAAGGATTTGAGACATTTGTTTCGGATATGTCCGCCATCAAGGACAAGTATAAGGAACTTCTTGACAGCCATAATATTGCCTGGGAAGAAGGACACCACACCGAAGAACTCATTCTGAATGCCGACGAGGTTATCAAAAGCCCCGGTATCCCGAATGACGCCCCACTCATCCTTAAACTGAAAGCTCAAGGTACTCCGGTTATATCAGAGATTGAGTTTGCCGGACGCTATACGGATGCCAAAATGATTTGTATCACCGGTTCCAACGGGAAGACGACTACGACTTCCCTGATTTACCATATCTTCAAGAGTGCAGACCTGAATGTAGGTTTGGCAGGCAATATCGGTAAGAGTCTGGCTTTGCAGGTAGCCGAAGAACACCATGACTATTATATTATTGAACTGAGTTCTTTCCAGTTGGATAATATGTATAACTTCCGTGCGAACATCGCCGTATTGATGAACATCACTCCCGACCACCTCGACCGTTACGACCACTGTATGCAGAATTATATCGACGCTAAATTCCGCATCACTCAAAATCAGACACCGGACGATGCCTTTATCTTCTGGAATGATGACCCGATTATCAAACACGAGCTCGCCAAGCATGGTCTGAAAGCACACCTGTATCCTTTCGCCGCAGTGAAAGAGGATGGAGCTATCGCCTACGTTGAAGACCACGAAGTGAAAATCAACGAACCGATTGCCTTCAACATGGAACAGGAAGAACTGGCTTTGACAGGACAACATAACTTATACAACTCTCTGGCAGCCGGTATTTCAGCCAACCTGGCCGGTATCACCAAAGAGAACATCCGCAAAGCCCTCTCCGACTTCAAAGGAGTAGAGCACCGTCTGGAAAAAGTGGCACGTGTCCGCGGAATTGATTTTATCAACGACTCGAAAGCCACGAACGTCAACTCCTGCTGGTATGCCCTGCAAAGCATGACTACCAAAACGGTCTTGATTCTTGGCGGAAAAGATAAAGGAAACGATTATACGGAAATCGAAGACCTGGTACGTGAGAAATGTTCAGCTCTCGTATATATGGGACTGCACAACGAGAAACTTCACGAGTTCTTCGACCGCCTCGGCCTGCCCGTAGCAGACGTGCAAACCGGAATGAAGGATGCTGTGGAAGCAGCCTACAAACTGGCGAAGAAAGGTGAAACCGTATTATTAAGCCCTTGCTGCGCTTCTTTCGACCTCTTCAAGAATTACGAGGACCGCGGCGACCAGTTCAAGCAATGCGTGAGAGAACTTTAGATAACGTTTAACGGATAAGTAATTAGAGAGTAACGAAGTGGATTTATTAAAGAACATATTCAAAGGCGACAAGGTAATCTGGATTATCTTCCTCTGTCTCTGCCTCATCTCGATTGTCGAGGTGTTCTCGGCAGCATCGACGCTGACTTACAAAAGCGGCGACCATTGGGGTCCGATTACGCAACACTCTATCATCCTTATGGTAGGTGCCGTAGTAGTGGTATTTCTACACAACGTACCCTACAAATGGTTCCAGGTATTTCCAGTCTTCCTATACCCGATTTCCCTGGTGCTGCTGGCATTCGTCACATTGATGGGTATCATCACAGGCGACCGTGTCAACGGAGCCGCCCGCTGGATGACCTTCATGGGATTGCAATTCCAGCCTTCGGAACTGGCAAAGATGGCTGTTATCATTGCCGTCTCCTTCATCCTGTCCAAACGACAGGACGAATACGGAGCCAACCCGAACGCCTTTAAATATATCATGATTCTCACCGGACTCGTCTTTCTTCTCATCGCACCGGAGAACCTTTCGACAGCCATGTTGCTATTCGGCGTGGTATGCATGATGATGTTCATCGGACGGGTATCTTCTAAAAAGCTGTTCGGAATGTTGGGAATAATGGCACTCCTGGGTGGAGTAGCCGTAGGCATATTAATGGCTATCCCTGCAAAGACACTACACAGCACTCCCGGTCTTCACCGCTTCGAGACCTGGCAGAACCGTGTTTCCGGTTTCTTTGAGAAAGAAGAAGTACCTGCCGCCAAATTTGACATTGATAAGGACGCACAGATTGCTCATGCCCGTATTGCTGTTGCCACCAGCAATGTAGTCGGCAAAGGCCCGGGTAACTCCGTACAACGTGACTTCCTTAGCCAGGCATTCTCCGATTTTATCTTCGCTATTGTAATTGAAGAAATGGGACTGATAGGAGGTATATTCGTCGTATTCCTCTATTTATGCCTGCTGTATCGAGCGGGAAAAATCGCCCAGAAGTGCGAACGCACTTTCCCTGCTTTTCTGGTCATGGGTATTGCGTTGCTATTGGTATCGCAAGCGATATTGAATATGATGGTGGCGGTCGGATTATTCCCCGTCACAGGACAACCGCTGCCATTAGTCAGCAAGGGAGGAACAAGTACATTAATCAACTGCGCTTATATCGGCATGATATTAAGTGTAAGCCGATATACTGCTCATCTGGCAGAACAGAAAGAGCATGACGCACAGCTTCAGTTGCAGATAGCAACAGATGCAGCAGCCAATTCCGAAGCACAAACTGCCGCCGAACCGACCGCGCCGATTCTGAACAGCGATGCCAAGTTCGAAGACGAGAACGATATGAACAAGAACAGTTAACGGACGGAGGTGCATCGGAAAGGATGAGCAACGGATAGAAAGAAAGGATTATGATGGAAAAAGAACTTAGAATTATCATTAGCGGTGGGGGCACAGGAGGACATATCTTTCCTGCTGTCTCCATTGCGAACGCTATAATGGAACTGCGTCCCGACGCAAAAATACTCTTTGTAGGAGCAGAAGGACGTATGGAGATGCAACGGGTCCCCGATGCAGGCTATCAGATTATCGGTCTGCCGATAGCCGGCTTCGACCGCAAGCATTTATGGAAAAACGTTTCGGTAGTAATCAAGCTGATACGCAGTCAGTGGAAAGCTCGCAAAGTTATCAAGAACTTCCGTCCGCAAGTAGCGGTAGGTGTAGGCGGTTACGCCAGTGGACCGACCTTAAAGACTGCCGGAATGATGGGTGTCCCTACTCTGATACAGGAGCAGAACTCATATGCCGGAGTAACCAATAAACTACTGGCACAGAAAGCAAAAGCTATTTGCGTTGCTTATGATGGAATGGAAAAGTTCTTCCCTGCGGATAAAATCATTATGACAGGCAATCCGGTGCGACAGAATCTGACGAAAGAGATGCCGTCCAAAGAAGACGCATTGCGTTCTTTCAATCTGCAACCGGGTAAAAAAACAATCCTCATCGTAGGGGGGAGTTTGGGAGCACGCACTATTAACAATACACTGACAGCCGGATTAACGACTATCAAAGAGAACAGCGACGTGCAGTTCATCTGGCAAACAGGAAAATACTATTACCCGCAAGTGACCGAAGCCGTGAAAGCGGCAGGAGAACTCCCGAACCTGTACGTGACAGATTTTATCAAAGATATGGCAGCCGCTTATGCCGCCGCCGACCTTGTTATCTCCCGTGCAGGAGCAGGGTCAATCTCCGAGTTCTGCCTTTTGCATAAACCGGTCGCCTTAGTGCCTTCGCCCAATGTGGCGGAAGACCATCAGACTAAGAATGCCTTAGCACTGGTAAACAAGCAGGCAGCCATCTACGTCAAAGACAGTGAAGCGGAAAGCATTTTGATGGATGTAGCCCTGTCCACCGTCAACGACGAGCGGAAGCTAAAAGAACTAAGTGAAAATATCGCCAAGTTAGCCTTACCCGATTCAGCGAGAATCATCGCCCAAGAGGTAATAAAGCTGGCAGAAATGACATTTCATTTAAAAGGACAATAAATTATGGAAAAAAAAATATTCTTTGACCATATTACAAATATGGAAAAATATAGTGGTTTTGAACAAAATGTTATCGGAGGAGGTAGATATGTTGATTCCCGAGGTTTTGGGCACGAATTATTTAATTTTAAAAATGACAATGGAAAATGTTATGGATATACAGCCCCGCATTGTCGAGTAAATTTAAACAAAATTTCAAAAATAGAAATTTGTCAAGACGCACATGGCAAATACTTAGACGATGTTCTTGTTATATTCACCTGTCAAGGAAAAAATGGGAAAAGAGTGATTGCAGGCTTTTATCAAAAAGCGAGAGTATATGAAAAAGAAGTATCTGATAAAAGGACTACTCGTATTTATAATGAAGTGAATATAAATTACAATTTGATATGCGATGCTTCAAATGCCGTTTTAATTTCTCAAAATGATAGAAATTTTGAAATACCTAGCTCCAAATCAAATAATGGTAGTGGACACGGTCAATCAAATATTTGGTATGCAAATAAAGATAGTGATAACACTATTCGGCAAGAAGTGATTCAATATGTAAATGATATATTAACAAATAGTATATCAGAAGAACACAAGTATAATCTTTACGATGAAAAGAAAAGCTATATAGCTACAACACAAGCAATTAAAAGAAGCAAAGAAGCCCGTAATAAATGTATCGAATTGAAAGGTTGTAAGTGTAATATTTGTGGTTTTGATTTTCAACAACAATACGGCGAATTAGGAAAAGATTACATTGAAGTACACCATATTATTTCAATAAAAACTCTTTCAAATTCAGTAGGTTATGAAGGAACTGACCCTCAAAAAGATTTAATTCCATTATGTTCTAATTGTCATTCTATGGTACATAGAATGAATCCACCATATAAACCAGAAGAAATAATAGAAATCATAAAAAAATATGGTGCTAACTAATACTCAAGAAGAGAGCATAGAATTACGCCCAAAGATAGATGAATATTTCACAAAGTTAATTACAAAATTAGAGACTACTTATCAATGAATATCGAAACAATAAAATCAGTCTACTTCGTTGGTGCCGGCGGCATCGGTATGAGTGCGCTTGTACGCTACTTTCTCTTCAAAGGCAAAGTAGTGGCAGGATACGACCGCACGCCCACTCCATTGACTGAAACACTAATCGCCGAAGGCGCACAAATACATTACGAAGAAAACGTCGACCTGATTCCGGAAGCCTGCAAAGACAAGGAAAGCACCCTCGTCATATTTACTCCCGCCGTTCCGCAGGAACACGAAGAATTAGTCTATTTCCGCAACAACGGATTCGAAATACAGAAACGCGCCCAGGTATTGGGAACGATTACCCATTCGAGCAAAGGATTATGCGTGGCAGGTACTCATGGCAAGACTACCACGTCTACCATGACAGCCCATCTGTTTCACCAGTCACACGTAGAATGTACCGCCTTCCTCGGAGGAATCTCGAAGAATTACGGAACCAACCTGCTGCTTTCCCAGGAAAGTCCTTATACGGTAATCGAAGCAGACGAGTTCGACCGCTCTTTTCACTGGTTGTCTCCATTTATGTCTGTCATCACCTCGACAGACCCGGACCACCTCGACATCTACGGAACAGCGGAAGCCTACCTGGAAAGTTTCGAGCACTACACCACCCTTATCCAACCGGGTGGCGCACTGATTATCCGCAAAGGCATCTCCCTACAACCGAAAGTACAGCCCGGCGTACGTGTCTATACCTATTCACGTGACGAAGGAGATTTCCACGCAGAGAACATCCGCATCGGCAACGGAGAAATATTCATTGACTTTGTAGCCCCGGACACCCGTATCAACGACATCCAACTGGGAGTTCCGGTAAGCATCAACATAGAGAATGGCGTAGCTGCCATGGCACTGGCATACCTGAACGGAGTGACTGCCGAGGAAATCAAAAGAGGAATGGCCAGTTTCCGCGGAGTAGACCGCCGGTTCGATTTCAAAATCAAGAACGACCGCATTGTCTTCCTAAGCGACTACGCACACCACCCCTCTGAAATCAAACAGAGCGTGCTGTCTATGCGTGAGCTTTACAAAGACAAGAAAATCACAGCCATCTTCCAGCCGCATCTTTACACTCGTACGCGTGACTTCTACCAGGACTTTGCCGACAGCCTCTCGCTGCTCGATGAAGTAATCCTTGTAGACATCTACCCGGCACGTGAAGCACCGATTCCCGGCGTCACCAGTCAGTTAATCTATGACAATCTACGCCCCGGCATCGAAAAAAGTATGTGCAAAAAGGAAGATATACTGAACATTCTGAAAGATAAAAACATTGAAGTATTAATAACTTTGGGAGCCGGAGACATCGACAACTATGTCCCCGGGATTTGTAAAATCCTCGAAAACCGATAAAGCTTATGGTAAAGAGAATCCTTCTGTCCATCGTCATGCTGGTGCTTATAGCCTACCTCGTCGTAGCTATCAGCGCCTTCAACCGCAAGCCTGCCGACCAGACCTGCCGTGACATGGAACTGGTTATCAAGGATACCGCTTACGCCGGCTTCATCACCAAGGACGAACTGAAAGGTATCCTTCAGCATAAAGGCATCTATCCTATCGGGAAAAAGATGGAGCGCATCTCCACCAAGTCGTTGGAACGGGAGCTAAGCAAGCATCCGTTGATTGATGAAGCAGAATGTTACAAAACCCCAAGCGGTAAAGTCTGCGTGGAGGTGACACAGCGTATCCCCATCCTGCGGGTGATGAGTGCCAACGGCGAGAATTACTACCTCGACAACAAAGGAACCGTCATGCCACCGGAAGCAAAATGCGTCGCGCACCGGGTAATTGTCACCGGAAACGTAGAAAAGTCGTTTGCAATGAAGGATTTATATAAGTTTGGTGTATTTTTGCATAACAATAAGTTTTGGGATGCCCAGATAGAACAAATTCATGTGCTGTCCGACCGCAGTATCGAATTAGTGCCGCGTGTAGGCGACCACCTTATCTATCTAGGCAAACTGGAAAACTTTGAAAACAAACTGGCACGCCTGAAAGAATTCTATAAGAAAGGACTCAACCAGGTAGGCTGGAACAAGTATTCACGCATCAACCTCGAGTTCAGTAACCAAATTATCTGCACGAAGAGAGAGTGATGAGTAATAGATTATGAGTGATGAGTGACAAGTCTCTCTAAATAGTAAATTGTAAATAATTAAATTGTAAATAAAGAGATGGCAACAACAGAATTTATCGCCGCTATTGAACTTGGTTCATCGAAGATAACCGGTGTGGCCGGAAGAAAGAACAGTGACGGAAGTATGCAGGTATTGGCATATGCCCAGGAAGACTCTTCTACGTTCATCCGTAAGGGAGTAATCTTTAACCTGGACAAGACGGCACAAAGCCTTACTTCTATCATCAACAGACTGGAAGGTGAGTTGAAAAACTCAATTGCCAAAGTATATGTAGGCATCGGCGGACAGTCACTCCGCACAGTCCGCAACGTAGTAAGTCGCGACCTGGAAGATGAAGCCATCATATCGGAAGAGCTCGTAAGCGCTATCGGTGACGAGAATATCGCCATCCCGGTGGTCGATATGGATATACTGGACGTAGCGCCACAGGAATATAAGGTAGGCAATAACCTGCAAGCCAATCCCGTCGGACTGGTAGGAAGCCATATCGAAGGCCGCTTCCTCAATATCGTTGCCCGCGCTTCCGTACGTAAGAACCTGGAACACTGTTTCCAACAGGCTAAAATCGACATTGCCGACCAACTGATTGCTCCACTCGTTACAGCCAACGCCGTATTGACGGAAAGCGAACGCCGTTCGGGTTGCGCACTCATCGACCTCGGCGCTGACACGACCACCATCTCTGTTTACAAGAACAACATTCTCCGCTTCCTGACCGTACTGCCGCTAGGTGGCAACAGCATCACGCGCGACATCACCACCCTGCAAATGGAGGAAGAAGAAGCGGAACGCCTGAAGAAAGCCTATGGTGACGCCCTCTACGAGGAAGACCCGGAACAAGAAGAAGCTACCTGCAAACTGGACGACGACAGCCGTACCCTCAAAGTAGCCGACCTCAACAATATCATCGAAGCCCGTGCCGAAGAAATCATCGCCAACGTGTGGAACCAGGTACAGCTATCCGGTTTTGATGACAAACTGCTGGCAGGAATCATCCTGACAGGAGGAACCGCCAATCTGAAGAATATCGAAGAAATGCTGCGCAAACGCAGTAAAGTAGAGAAAATACGGATGGCGAAACTTCCTCGCAACACGGTTCATGCCCCAAGCAATATCCTGAAAAAAGACGGTTCGCAAAACACCCTGTTCGGACTTCTGTTTGAAGGAAACCAAAACTGCTGCCTGACAGAAACCGCTCCGCAGCCTGCTCCCACTCCGACGACTTCCAGACCGGAACCAGTGGAAGTCCACAAAACGGTAGATATGTTTGAGGACGACCAGGAACTGAAAGAGCAAGCCCGCATCGCCCGACTCAAAAAAGAGGAGGAGGAACGGGAAGCGAAAATAGCAGCCAAAGAAGCGGAAAAGCTCCGTAAGCAGAAGGAGAAAGAAGAGAAGGAAAGACGGAAAAGAGAAGCTGGCCCGAGCTGGATTCAGCGCAAGATTGACTCGCTGACGAAAGAAATCTTCTCCGACGACGATATGAAATAATTCCCGGAGCACAGCTTGTAACTCATAATTTTGTAATTCATAATTCAATCAAGATATGGACGAGATAGTACAATTCGATTTCCCGACAGATTCACCGAAGATCATCAAAGTGATTGGTGTAGGTGGTGGTGGTGGTAACGCTGTAAACCACATGTACCGGGAAGGTATCCATGATGTAACGTTCGTTCTTTGCAACACGGACAACCAGGCATTAGCCGAATCACCCGTCCCGGTGAAACTGCAACTGGGCCGTAGCATCACCCAAGGACTTGGAGCCGGCAACCGTCCCGAACGGGCACGCGACGCCGCCGAAGAAAGTATAGAAGATATCAAAAGCCAACTGAACGACGGCACCAAGATGGTATTCATCACCGCCGGAATGGGAGGAGGAACCGGAACCGGAGCCGCCCCTGTCATTGCCCGCATCGCGAAGGAAATGGATATCCTGACTGTCGGTATCGTCACCATCCCCTTTATCTTCGAAGGAGAAAAGAAAATCATCCAGGCACTGGACGGCGTGGAACGCATCGCCCAGCACGTTGATGCCCTGCTGGTTATCAACAACGAACGCCTGCGCGAAATATATGCCGACCTTACCTTTATGAACGCCTTCGGCAAAGCTGATGATACCCTCTCCATTGCCGCCAAAAGCATTGCCGAGATTATCACCATGCGTGGTACGGTCAACCTGGACTTTGCCGATGTCAAGACCATCCTGAAAGATGGTGGGGTTGCCATCATGAGTACCGGATTCGGCGAAGGAGAGAACCGTGTCACCAAGGCCATCGACGACGCCCTCCATTCTCCATTGCTCAATAATAACGATATCTTCAACGCCAAGAAGGTAATGCTGAACGTATCTTTCTGCCCATCGTCGGAACTGATGATGGAGGAAATGAACGAGATACACGAGTTCATGAGCAAATTCCGCGAAGGTGTGGAAGTAATCTGGGGTGTTGCCATCGACAATTCCCTGGAGTCAAGAGTGAAGATTACCGTATTGGCAACCGGATTCGGTGTAGAAGACGTTCCCGGTATGGACAGCCTGCATGCAGCACGCAGTCAGGAAGAGGAAGAACGCCAGTTGCAACTGGAAGAAGAGAAAGAGAAGAACAAGGAACGTATCCGCAAGGCATACGGCGAAAGTGCCAGCAACATCGGAAGCAAGAGTCTCCGCAAACGCCGACACATCTATCTCTTCAACACGGAAGACTTGGACAACGACGACATCATCGCCATGGTAGAGGATTCTCCTACGTATATGCGCGATAAGACGACTCTGACTAAGATTCGCACGAAAGCGGCTCTTGAAGAAGAAGTAGCGACGGAAGAAGCGACAGATGACAACGGAGTGATTACGTTCTAAGAACTCTCTCCCCGACCCTCTCCCAAGGAGAAGGAGGAAGATAGCCACTCTCGTGTTTTTAAATTAATATGTTATTGTAAATTAGATAAAGATATGGATTTATTCGAACAAGTCAGCGAAGACATTAAAACCGCAATGAAGGCAAAAGACAAAGTTGCCTTGGAAACTTTGAGAAATATAAAGAAGTTTTTCCTGGAAGCAAAGACTGCTCCGGGAGCTAATGATACACTGACAGATGATGCAGCACTCAAAATCATTCAGAAACTGGTAAAACAAGGAAAAGATTCTGCTGAAATCTATATCGGACAGGGTCGTCAGGACTTGGCTGACGTGGAATTGGGTCAGGTAGCCGTTATGGAAAAATTCTTGCCGAAACAAATGTCTGCCGAAGAACTGGAAGCTGCATTGAAGGAAATCATCGCCGAGGTAGGTGCTACCAGCGGTAAGGATATGGGTAAAGTGATGGGAGTTGCTTCCAAGAAGTTGGCCGGCCTTGCAGAAGGACGTGCCATCTCCGCAAAAGTGAAAGAACTTTTGGGATAACTTCCCAACGACTCTACACAAAGAGTTTCATGCTGTTTTTATTGTCACTTGTCACTTTTTCAAGCCATCCCATTGGTAATCAGCAATCTTAGAGTGACAATAGACAGTGATAATAAGGTGATAATAGAAGGGCTGCGTGCTTTCTATTGTCACCTTATTTTTTTATCAAATAGTTTCAGAAACAGTTTCATCCGTTGGAACTGTTTGTTTCATGCCGGGAAACAAAGTGTTTCACACCGAGAAACAAACAGTTTCATACCGGGGAAACTAATTGTTTCAAGCCTTGAAACAAAATGTTCAGCAGCTTGAAACAAAGTGTTCAGAGCCGGGAAACAGAAACTATCCCCAGGGATGGCGGACTTTAGCAGCCTTAGTCAAATAATTCCTTCAGTACTTCCAGTGATTTTAAAGCCGGGAAGTCCGGCAAATGCAGGCTATAATAATCATTTATGGTTGTCAGGCATCGGGTACGTTCCGCACGGCTCAGACCGAAAAGATGCATCGTCTCATAATTCATGCGCATCAGTCGGCGAAGACGCCCGGCCTCATCGGGCTTGATATAAGATGAATGTAGTTGGGGACGAATCGAAGTGAAGCAGGCATTCAGCAAGTCGAAATAATCGCCGGTATGATAATCTTCGAGATTGGGATAAAGTCCCAAAAAGCGGGAAAGACGCATCAGGAAAACTAAATGGAAATTGGCAAAACCCTCGCCACACTCATCCAGCCAGATAATAGAATGTTGAAGATAGGCAAACAAGGGACGGTTTTCAGCTTCTTCCCGGATAGCACGGTAAAGGAACTCCGCAAGGAAAAGTGCCATCGCAGACTTGTACGGGTCATAAGGAATGGAAGAAAAAGGATAAAAAGATTTCGCTTCCTTCACACGATAGAGAGTCGTATTCGGTCTGTAATCTGCTTCAAATTCAATAAAAGACAACGGTTGGAATAGGACGGACTTTACTGCCGCCTTTCGCGAACGAGGTACTGCTACAAGGAAAGAAGCCCTACCGGACAATTCCGTGTACATATCTACAATGATGGACGTATCATTATATTTTAACGTATGCAGGACTATTCCTTTTGTTTTTTGTAACATAGCAAACTATCTCATTATCAATCCGGAACAAAATTACAAAAAAAAGTATTCCACACAACGAATATTACTCGCTTACCTCTTATCATGGAATCTATATCCTATCCCCAACATCAGATTATTAGGGTCTTTGAACTCTCTCAACTGGTATCCTACATGCAGAAACAAATGGCGGGTGACGTAAGTCTTAAGAGCCAGAATCTGATAGAAACCTTTCGTATCCTCTCCACTACCTATCAAGTTTCGTCCAAATCCGGCATTGATTGAGAAAATCGGCATCACCAGTTCTGCACGAAGGGACAGCCCCACCGCAAATTGCTCACGGAAAGGAGGACGATGAAACTTTAAATCGTCCGAATAGCTTCCTTCCAGTTTATAATCCTTGATATTAGCACTTTCGTCATACTGCGCATCCATAGAAAGTCCCGCCCGGAAATAGTTATTGAAATTATACATCGGAGCAAAATTGAGCCCTGCGATACCAAACGAACCGGGCACCAAACTCGGCACATTGTCTTTAACGAATCCCCTTTTGCGAGTTGCGCCATACAACACCAAATCATAGCTGACGTGTGGCTTTATGAACAATCGTTTGGGAACTCTTCCTTCGGACGTATTATCTGTATCGCCAAAAGTACGTACAATACCGACTCTCCCACCGATGATATTGAGTCCTCCATTAGGATAATGAGTATTTCCATTAGAAAAATGCGTGAAGTCTACACCTGCCGCAAGTTTCCATTGCGGATGAAACTGCCAGTTCAGTAGAAATCCCAGGTTGATATAAGCATTGATTTTAGAACCGATAACCTCATTCTGTGGATTATATTGTTCGTCATATTTCTTCCAGCCGAAAGATGCTCCGAAATTCCACTCATAATCAAACGACAGACGAGACGAAAGTCGTACTATGGGTGCCCCTTGAAAGGCATATACCGTCACCGGGTTCCCTAATTCAGCAGGGCAGTAGAAAGTATTGTACGAAACACCGATTCCCTGATAGGCATGAGGATACATCCTGCCCAAATTGGAATCTTTACTAAACTGGAAAGCATACTTCAGATGCAGAGAGAGCGATTGTTCGATGATTTTCTGCTGCAAATTATCTCCTTCAAGAAAACTGTTTGTCGGAACAACATAGCCCGGACGAATGTCCAAACCAATCCTATGTTTCTCAACTATCTGTGCCTTCAATTTTCCGCCAACTGTCAGGAGTACCAACAGGTAAATAACATACAGTAACTGTTTGACTTTTACATTTTTAGTCATTTGAAATCCTCCTGTTTTATTTCATATTCCCCGGGCATTTTACTCTGCAACATACCGGTTATGACCCGTTGTTTTCCTGTCTTGGGATGAGTGGCATGGAGAGTGTATCTTGTTTCAAACCATTCATAGTCCATCCATAGAGTAATACGCTGAGTTGTATAAGCCGGGATAGGAACTTCTATCTGCCCCGTATCGGGGAGAGGCAGTGTCTGTTGTACAGAAGAATATTGTGCCTGCTTACCATTCAACCCCAAATATCCGCTTTTCATACTCGGTATTTCTACTGTCAAATTGCCTCCTCCCAAAAGTTGAAAGGCTCCAGGCATTTCACTACTGAATATTACTTCATAACGAGCATTCTCGTATGGAAACAAGGGACAAGGATAAGGAATATCCCAACCGTTACTTTGCACGAAACTCTTCTGTTTCTCTCTTTTCTTTGCATAAGAATACGCATCTAAAGAATAAGTGATATGATCGAACACATATCTGTCCGACGGCGAAATATCAACATAAATTTCCTGGTATTCATATTCATTGGCCGCCATAATCATGAATCGGAAGTTAGTAGCTCGGGCATTTTCGTCCACTGTAATCTTCAGTTCTTTAGAGTTACTGCGTTCTATTGTGAAGCCTGTCAAATCTTCATCACACACAACCTTTCCCAATCCCTCCAAATATGCAACTTCTCCTGTCGTTGTCAGGTTACCATCCTCATCATAGATTTTATATGGATAAGAGAAACCATCACTATAAGTATATATTAAAAAATCCCAATTAGAAGATGCAAATCGGATGGTTTTAACATCACCGTTCCCATCCAAAGTCAGTTCGGAATCGGAAGACCGGAAATCATCAACAAATACATCACCGTTGCAACCATAAAACACCAATAGAATAAGAAGATATGCCGTTAAGTCTATGAATTTTTTCATGACGTTGTTCTTTTGTCGTTTTTGTTGAGGACAAAAGTAGTATATATTTTAAAACATAAGACCGCGCATTCAGTTAAAAATCTAATCCTGTGAGAGAAAATTCCCTAAATAAAATCCGATTAAATGACATCCTATCGAAAAATAGACTACTTTTATAACAAAACTAAAACACACAAACTGATGAAAAAGCTTATCTATATATTATTCACATTGACATTTCTACTATCAGGATGTAGTAAACAACATACCGATTCCGATAAACTACTCAATGAAATCGAGAAAATCATTGAAGTTAATCCCGACAGTGCATCAAATATGCTAAGCAATATACCATCCCCCGAAAAGTTAGACGACGGAACATTTGCACGCTGGTGTATGCTATCAGGAAAAGTAACAGATAAAATCTTCAATGACATTCTACCAACTTATCAATTTGAGAGAGCTTATGATTGGTATTCATCATATGGCACTCCCAATGAACAAGCGCAAATCTTAATTTATTTAGGCCGCGCCTATTTTGCAGAAGGAGATTATGATAAAGCAATGTCAATATACACCAATGCCTTAGAGATTACAGAAAAGAATCATCTCAATAATCTCACTGGATACACATATGGCTATATAGGTGATTTGTATAGAGAAAAATTCATGTTCACAGAAGCTATCAAAAAATACGAGACCGCTGCCGAATGTTTCAAAAAAGAAAATAATACAGATAGTTATGCCTGTGCATTAAAAAACATAGGACGTGAATATGCATGCATAGACTCATTATCACGTGTTTTAGAAATACTGACTATCGCTGATTCCGTAGCAGCTAATACTAAAGATATAGAAGTTACCGCTTCAATAAATAATGCTTTAGGAAATATTTATGTAATGCGAGAAGAATATAATAAAGCCGAAAAGTACTTTCTTAAAGCATTATCGACGGGAAAAGAAAAAATGCCTGATTATGTAGCACTGATTGACTTATATACCACAACTGATTCTATAGATAAAGCTAAAGAACTATTATCTAAAATGCCACAAGATGATCCCCAATATACGTGTAGCATCAATTATTTATATTATCAAATCCATAATGCAGAGAGAAACTATAAAGAAGCGCTTGCCTACCTGGAAGAATATGTTGACATGGTAGATTCTATCGTATACGCTGACAACCAATCTAAGATATTAAACATAGAATCTAAATATAATCATTTAAAAATCAGCCAAGAAGTCGATAGATTAAAGATTAAACAACAAAGCTACATTATATTTTCAGTTATCTGCATTTCATGCTTATTATTGATAACGATAGTGTACTTATTATATCGAAAACAAGTAAAAGAGAAAATCCAAAGACAACGCGATGAATTAAACCGGATTAAAACAGATTTTCTCTATGTCTCATTAGAATTGGAAGAGAGAAAAAAGTTATTAGACACATTTAAAGAAAAAGATGACAACTATAATAAGATAGAGGAAGAAATATCACTTTTAACTAGCAATTATAAGGAATTACAACATAAATCTCTAGAAAATTCACCGGTATTTAAAGAGTTGGTACGATTAGCCAAACAAAATAAGCCAAGAAATGATAAGCCATTAATAACAGATAAACAATGGGAACTCATTGCAGATGAAATAACATATATCTATCCAAATTTATCAAAATACATATATAGTTTATGCCCCAATTTACCAGAACAAGACTTTTTGTATTGCTGTTTATGTATGTGCGGATTTGACACTAACACAGAAGCGAAGTTACTAAATATTGCAAGCGATTCAGTAAGAAAAAAACGGCTTAGGCTTAGAGAAAAACTGAACATTGCATTGCTGAATGATAATGCTACATTATATGAGTACTTGATTGAAAATATGCACTAATACCTTCATTTTAGAAGGAAATAAACTACAGTTTAAGAAGCCGTCCACGCAAAAGTGCATAAACTACTGATTATCAACAGTCTTTTGTCCACGCCGAAAAACGTCTTTTGCTTGTGCACCCCTTCATATCTCTATAACTTTGCAGAAAACAATTAAAGATATGAAAAGACTAAGTATTGTATTATTATTAATTGGCATTTCATTTATGACGATGGAAGCCAATACTCTATCAGAGCATAGAACTAAGCGTTTAGTTATCAAAATATGGCATCAGCATAGAGAAGTACCAGTTTCTATTCCTATAGAAGCTATCCTCGACGAAAACTCCATCGAAGTTCGTTTTTTAGAACATGTAGACAAGCAAGTCATCTTCCAAGTAAAAGATCAGCAAGGAAACATCATGTTCCAAGATGTGATAGTAACTCCTAATGAAGCAGAAGTTTATAAGATTGATTTGGAAGGTTTCAAAGTCGGTCATTATGAACTACTTTATATAGAAGAAGATACGACTTTCATTGGAAAATTTAGCATTGAACAGTAAACAATATCATATTAATGAAAAATAATACAAACCCACTAAAACTAATAATTATGAGAAACATTTTTAAATCCTTATTAGTGATGTCTTGCATCACACTATTATTGTATTCTTGTGAGAATGAGATTGAAAGCGAAATGCAGTTTTCCACCGAAGGACTAAATTTATCACCAAAAACAAGAGCCTTGGAAACAGACAGTCTTGAGTCAGGAAGTTTAGAACCTTTTAAAATGACAAATGAATTAAAAGCATTAAAGGAAAGAATGATAGAATTGAAAAAGAAAAAGGCAAGGGTAGCTTCAAGCAATTATGACCAATACTTTTCAGGAAACATGTGGGCTATCAGAGAGCTACCTTTCACATTTAGCACTGATGGTCAATATCTATCAAGTACCGGAGCGGGACAAAAAGTTGTTTCTACGGGACGCAATGGAGGATTTGATGTACAATTCCATGTCCAAATACCACCATCAATAACTGGTATTCCCTATTTAATTTATTCAAACTATTCAGGAACACGTTTAGCTGTTGGTCATTATACAGATAATCCAAATGTCAAAATCCTACTTGCAATGAGTAATAATTCCACTGAAGGGGCTATGGATTCGTGGGATATTATACCTGCAACCAGTAATCCTGGAAAATATGTTATTCAAAATGAATTATATATTGGACAAGGGAGCAGTGGCTCATGGTGGGATATATTTAATTATGTAGTAGATATCAAAAGAGCAGCAGTAGGTTTTAGTAAATATACACAACTCACACACCAAGAATTTTCTATAACTCCTGATGTCCTATTCAAGTTGAAGAATCTAGAATTTATTAATTCCTATTCCGCGACAGTAACTCAAAGAGAAAATATTGCCATTCAACAAGCAACAACAAATTCATCATCACAATTAAGACGAGAAAATTTAGAATTTGAAAAAATTGTAGAAGAAGAGTCTTATTTTGAAGAAGAGAAAGGAATCGCATTTAGAGTCTCTGCTTCTGATTTAAAATTTGCCCGTCCCACAGTTACATTAGGTGAAATTGACCTTATTCCCAACATGCAGATACCAGCCGATACCAAATATGAGCGCAACGTACGCAAAGTGTTTGAAAGAAAATTGCACCAACTCGTACCAGTTGTAGTCAAGCCTCGCACTAAACTCGTAATGACATATTACTATAAAGTCTATGATGTATCAATAGACTATGTAGCTACTATTACTTATAATGATAGAGAAGCCAAACTGCCCGGACGTTGGAGCGGAAGAATATATGTAGACGAAATCTTTGAACCAGATTTTGAAGAAATAAACCTAGACACTCAACGAAGTGTAAAAGGAAAAGTCAATATCAGAAATGCAAATCAGTCATCACCAATCACATTCTAAAACCACATCAATATGAAAAATTTATTATCATTTTCACTTATTATACTGTTCGTTATGTCATGCAGCAATGAAGATGAGATTAGTGACCCTACATCATTATACGATCAAGATAATACAACATCAGAAATCATTTTGAAAGAGCGTGACCCAAATCTGCCTAGAGTTTGGTCAAAGAAAACAACGCCAAGAGCCAATACAAGAGCTTCATATACCGATGCTACAGATTTTCTAGGGAACTCTTATGCTATAGAAAACGGAACATCAATTATTGGGGACTTCTCTAATGCAAGATTTCCAATTGTAAATATGAAAAAATTACTTGAAAGATATCCCTCATACATAGTTGTCAAAGAGTTAAGGACAACATCAACAGAAGCTATGTCATACGCAAGTTTCGAGCGTTTAGAAACAACCTCATCATATACTAAAACCATAAAATCGGGATTTTCACTAAACATAGGGCCTTTCAAAATGGGAAGAACAAAAACCATAACCGATGTTTTCAAACATAACACAGATAATTCCCAACAAGCAGTACACGGTGAACTTAGTGTTGAAGTCATTAATGGAATGATATCCCTACAAACTGCCCCTAGTGCATTGAAAAGAATTTCAGCGGATTATTTAGATGAATTATTTGTAGATGCTCTTTATAATTCATCTATGGTTGAATTAATGCAAAGTTATGGGGAATTTGTCTTAACATGCTATTATACAGGAGGACGAGCTTCAGCTTTATATTATGGTCTTGATAAGAAAAGCACTGATTTCCAGAGTAAAGAACGTGATATGGATACATCAATAAATGCATCCTATTCATGGGATAAGAACTCTGTTTCAGGAGATTTTACTATCGGAACAAAAGATGGTAATTCATCCACAGCAAACGAAGCTTTCTCAGAATTACGTGTCTCTATTAAAACATTAGGTGGAGCCTATGGATACAACGTTGCAACACCTCCATATGACGTTAAAGCTGCTTCTATTAATTTAACGAGTTGGTTGCAGTCATTAAATGATTCGAGAACACATACCATGATTGATATTCAAGATGGTGGACTCTATCCCATATCAGACTTTATTCTAGAAGAAAATTTCAAGCAAAGATACAATGACACACATATGGAATTTCAATATCAAGAAGTTCTAGAAGAACCATATATTGAAATAATGAAAGTATATGTTCGCAAAAGTAGTTCGGGAGAAAAATTATATGATATTGTTCCTGTATTAAGTACAAGACAAGGAGACAAACTTATATTCTCAAACCCGAATGCAACCAATCAATCCGATGCTGAGTTAAAAGCAAACAGTATTATCACAACCTTTACGGAAAAAAGTAATGCTATAAAGGATGAAAAAAGTAAATATTATAAATTAGCAATTAAAGCAAACCCGAATAAGGTTATTAATCCTATTATCCAAACAACATTATCATTCCCAATAGACAATGTGAATGAAGCAGAAATGTACAAGTTCAAAAACCCAAATACAAATATTTGGTATATATACAATCCTAAATCTTTATATTGTTTCGCATACTACGATGATGACTATATTCTTGATGCATATGGGATTTATGAATGGGTTAACAACATACCAGTAAAATCGGTTTCTATGACAACTTTGTATCAAAGATACAGAATATTCGGTTTATAATGAAAATACTAATAGATATTCATCTATTAGAAAGAAAATCCTTTAACGGAAATACTCTGCATTATTTATTAATTCAAATTATCCGCTTATGAAAAAATTATTACTACCTTTGACATTCATGTTATTTTTCGGATTAGTAGTATCATCATGCTCTTCAGAAGACGATGTACTTCAAAAAGAAAATAACGAGCTGCCAAGTATTACTAGAAAAAGCAATGCAAAAGCCCATGAGGTTGGCATGAGATTATTAGAATCATTCGGTATGACGAAAACTCGTTCATTAAGTGTTAGTGACTATCCAGACTATTACGGAGGAAGTTATATTAACGAAGATGGAAAACTTATCGTTTTCCTCAAGGGAGATGTAGAAAATGCCAAAGCCACCCTTATAAAGTTGATTGGTGATAAGGATGTCACATATATAAAAGGCAATTATTCTTATACAGAGTTGAATAATGCTCTAACCAAAATCACTTTATTTATTGAAAGTAATAAAGATTCTCAGACTGCAAAGAATATAAAATATTATTACCTGAATGATTTTGAGAATAATGTCGTGGTAGAACTTAACAAGGCTAATGAAATGGGAATAAAAGAGTTTAAGACAGAAGTGATGAACTTTCCAGGAATTGTATTTAAGCAATGTACAAAAGAATTTAAAAATCATTCATTATCCCCAGGTAGTACTATAGGTACACCCAATGGTGTCGCATCAATGGGATATAGGGCTACTAGATTCAATGCAAAAGGTTTTGTCACTGCAGGACACGCGTATGACACAGGTGACCCGGCATATTATAACAATACATTAATCGGAAACTGTGATAATTCAATCCTAAGCGGTTCTGTCGACGCAGCATTCATTAGTGTCACAAGTTTCACCACCGTTCCCAATAATGGAGATCTTACTGGAGAAGAATATTACATTTGGGCAGGAGATAACGTTACCAAGCTAGGACAGACTATATCTCAATCTGAGGGTTATATTACAAGTACCAACGCAAATATAAATGCCGAGGGAATCAGCTATACAGACATGGGCGAAGCTACATATTTGAGTGCGCCCGGTGATAGTGGAGGGCCAGTATATCTTACAAGCAGTAAAAAAGTAGTAGGTATACACAAAGGAAGCGCAGCTTTTACATCAATATTTGTTAAGGTTGATAATATAGCATCAAAATTGAATGCTCATTTTTATTAATATTTATCAATGGATTAGATAAGTAAACTTATCTAATCCATTTCATATTTAATCTATGTTCAAATTAATATCTATATTAATAATTAATGGAATTGTTTTATTAATACTAATCAGTTGTCATAATAAAACAAATAATTCAAGAAACACCATAAACCTTGAATATGAAAATAGTACCGACTCTCTAAATTCACATAAAATGGATGCGTCACATTTCATCAATTCTATCGAACCTGGAGAAACTATTGTAGAAGAAAAACAAATGCAAGGCAAAGAGCTTATAAAAAGGATAAATGAGAAAATAAAAGTTAGCCTCTTATTACAAGACCCTTGTTCAAAGGATGGATTCTTGAAAACTGAAATTACAAATAATACAAATGATACAATTTTCTATATTAACAATATATTTTCATACTATAAGGAAAGTGATGATTCATGGCTTCCTCTAGTTTATCCAAATAATTATGTAAAAAATGACATTGGATACTCAATACCCTCCCAGAAAAGTATTCAAATCAAAATCTTTTTACCACCTCAAGAAGAATATCCTAAAGGAAAATACAAGCTACAATTACTATTTCGTAGTACTTCAAAAGATACTTACTATTACATTGATAAGTTCTTTTTAAGTACCACTCTCAAATAAATTATTAATTAAGTCAATCTATTTTAAAGAATTATGAATACGAAAAAAATTATTGGGATTTCTTTATTATCCCTTTGCACAGTATATTTCATAAGTTGTAGTGATGATGACACCCCAAATGACCCAACAGACACCATTACACTTAATATGCTTAATGAACACAACGGAAAAACCTTCCTAGGTGAATCAGGTGTTTATATCAATGAAGCTAATAATTTCATCGCCTCTTCTAATTTCATTTCTGATGTCGGAAATGGCTCAGGAGTCGGAGCAAACATTCCTCCCTCTTTAACCAATCTCACACACGAAGTAGCAGTAGTCCCCGGGCATATCTATCAGATTTTCGATAAACGCACACTTGTAGATTTCCCGTCAGGCAATCGCGCCATCCAAGTTGAGTCTAGTTACTACCAAGCCTATGTTGTATCCAAAATATCAAATGGCGATATTACCACCGGTGCTATTGTAAAATACATACCAGTAGTTCCTGAGAACAATAAATTGCCGCCATATGAGCATACTATTGGAAGTCTTCACTGCATAGGCGAAACGGTTGAATTAACATTACCCCGAAATTCTGAGTTTTTCTTAAAAGAGCATTCTGCAGGGAAAAAAGCATTAGATATAACATCCACCAATAACAAATTAACAATAACTCTAACTAAGACACCAGATATAGTCAGCGGGCCTTATGGAACCTATGAACTTTATATCCGCTTGAATAATGTTTTTACAATTGTGGAAGTTAACGTTAAATAAGCAATACGAATCAATAGTTGAATTAGAATGGTACGGTTTTGAATCAAATGCTTTTCGGCAAGGAATTCGAGCACTAAATTTAATTCCTAGCTCTGTATAAAGTAGCATCTTCGAGTGCATAAATTAATTCGTCGGACTATAGTGTATCTTTCGTCGGACTATAGTGCTTCGAAAGAGAGACTATAGTCAACTTTGCGTCGCACTATAGTCCGACGAATTAAATTGTGCATCCGAGGTGATTATATTTAGTATATCCCCGGAATAGTTATAGTACATAGAGGGAGTAATTATAATCTGCAAAAAATGAATATATTCATTTCTATACCGGTTTTACTCTAATTCAACTACTGATTCTCATAAGTAATAAAAAAGTTATTATCCGGTAAGACAATGGGATAAAGAACAAGAATAAACATCTGTTTAATTGTCGGATAGAAGAAAATAAGCTATTTTTGTTCTCAACATCAAAAAGAGCGGTTATGAATACAGAAATAAAGAAAATACCCTATGGAATGACGAACTTCGAGTCCATTATCTGTGATAACTATTACTATGTAGACAAGACACGCTATATTACCTTGGTAGAAAACACAAGCCGTTTTTTCTTCTTTGTCCGCCCCCGTCGTTTCGGGAAGAGCCTTTTTCTGAATATGCTCAGCCTTTATTACGATGTCAATAAGAAAGATAAGTTTGAGAATATCTTTGATGGGCTATATATAGGCAAGCATCCCACACCCAACCGTAACAAATATCTGGTATTAACACTCAATTTCAGTAGTATATCCACCAATATAGAACGCTTAGAAGAGACATTCAATACCTATTGCAAGTTAGTCATGACTGCATTTGCTAAAGATTATAGTGATATATTAGGAAAAGATATCGTAGAAGAAGTAAACCAATACAATACCGCAGATGCGATATTAGGATTCTTATGTCTGTCTGCAAAAAGTAAGGAACAAAAAATATACCTTATCCTTGATGAATATGATAACTTTGCCAATAATATTCTGGTAGATTATGGCAACGAGCGTTATCACGGCATTACACATGGAAGCGGATTCTTTCGAGGATTCCTCAAAGTAGTGAAGGATTATTCAAATTCAGTCATCGAACGTATTTTCCTCACCGGAGTCAGCCCCGTAACAATGGACGACCTTACCAGCGGATTCAACATTGCGGACAATTACAGCAGTAATTCGGTATTCAACAATATGATAGGTTTCAATGAATACGAGGTACGTGCCTTAATAGACTACTATCAAAACTGTATGAAGCTACCACACACTACAAATGAGTTGATAAACATCATGAAACCGTGGTATGACAATTATTGCTTCTCGACAAAATCACTAAATGAGCCGTCTATGTACAACTCGGATATGGTACTCTATTTCATGAACCGCTACTTGCTGAACAAACATATTCCCGACAATATGCTCGATGCAAACATTCGCACTGACTATAACAAGCTACGACATCTTATCCACGTAGACAGGACTTTCGGAGAAAATGCCAGTGTTGTTCAGGAGATTGTGGAAAAAGGCTCTACAACCGGAATTATTGCCGATAGCTTCCCGACTGAAGACATTATCAAAGCGAAGAATTTCAAGAGCCTGCTCTACTATTATGGCATGCTCACTATCAATGGTACACGAGGGCCGATGAATATACTATCTATCCCCAACCAAACTGTCCGCGAGCAACTCTACGGCTATATGACCGATATTTATCAACAAGCAACAGATCTCAGTCTGGATGTGGAAAAGTTAAATATCTTGATGTACGACATGGCTTACGAAGGTAATTGGAATCCTTACTTCAAATATATTGCCGAACGCTTGGCCAACCAAAGTAGTATTCGTGAGTTTATTGAAGGAGAAGCACATGTAAAAGCTTTCATACTCGCTTATTTAGGTCTAAATAGTTACTATATCGCCCGCCCCGAATATGAAAGCAACAAAGGATATGCGGATATTTTTCTGCAACCCCGCCTGTTGCAACTTCCCGACATGATGTACAGTTATTGCATTGAAGTGAAGTACGCCAAACGGGATGCTTCTGAGATAGAGATGGAAAAATTGCTAGCCGATGCCAACCTCCAACTGAAGCAATATGCGACAAGCGAATGGATTCTACAAGATAAGGGAGCCACAGAACTGAAAAGTATTATATTAGTATTTCAAGGTTGGCAATTGACAAAGGTGGAAGAGGTATAAACAAACTATAAGATATACCTAAGAAATATTCTGCGAGAATGAGGTATTGCGTCTGATGATGTAATACCTCATTCTCGAATATACCACTTCGTGATGCAGAAGAATAAAACAGGACTTCCTGCCTCACCTCGAAGTAGTCTTCTTAATCTTTCTCAACCGCAGGAAACCAAGATACAAAATAGCCAGAGCTAAGATAATCAGCCCACCTCTTATCAGCCAGAATGCAGTTGTCGTCTCTCCCCGACCAAGTTCATCTACAAAACCAAATTCTTCAGTGCAGCCGGATGCCTGACGTATCTGCTCATATAGCAACTTCATATCATAGTCCTGGTCTGTTGTAATAAAGAAATTGCCATTTTCTATTCTACAATTCACTAAAGGGGCTGTGAGAATGACGCCGTTAAATAGAAACGCGACATGTTTACCAATTGATTTCTCCGTTGCTTCCGCCCACACTTTTCTTCCGGATTCTGTCAGCCGGCCGAAGATACGGTAGGTTATGCTATCCGTCTCCGCACTCTGCGTTGAATCCAGTTTTAGTTTGGCGAAATCTTTAAGGGTTACGATGGGGGTGTCAGACAAGCTGTCAGTCTCCATATCAATCACGTAATACCAACCGTCAGGACGAACAATCTCATGGGTCGATGAAGAAAAGCTGCACCAAAGGAGCAATAGAAAGGAGGTAAATAAAAAGGTTCTCATACTATTTATTTTTTAAGTGATTATTACTGGGAATATCCTGTTAACGTTCCATTACTTAATGGTCGTGCATCGTCTTTACGAGTCTCTTCAGTTCTTTATTGGCTTCGAGCATCTTTTCGATTTTCCTGAACAGATGTCCGAATATAAAAACATCGAGAAGGGTGGCTAATGCCACAAAACCGACAATAATGCATCCCCAAAGCATATCAGCGTAGATGATAAACAATACAACTCCCGGGATGATAGCAATACAGACACAGATGTATCCCCAATAGAGCGAAGCCCTGTACTGTAAGATATAAAGTATCTGATGCTCCAAGTCGTACTTCATGCATCCTGCCTGCCTCAGCTTATAATATTGGAATACGTTTACTCCAAAAGCCGTCAGGATAATGATAGAGATTGGCACATCTAAAATCGTCAGATAGAAAGGCTCCACTAGAAAAGATAAGCATAGATTCAGGAGCAATAAGAACAGAATCCCCAGGGAAATGCCTTCATACCATAACAACTTCTTATAATTGGTCATTCTCTTTTTAGCGAGCATCTGTTCTATCTGCCGGCTTTCAACAAGTGCCTGTTCATTAACCTTATCATTGAATTTGCCCCACGCTTTCTTTAAATCATCAAGTTCCATATCGTCATTCATTTATTGGTTAGACATCTTTTTCAATTTCTCTTTGATGCGATGGAGACGGATTGCCACATTATTGCGGCTCACCCCTACAATCTCGGCTATCTCATCATAATTTTTCTCATCCAGCCAAAGCATGATGTACATTTTGTCCACGCTATCCAACCGGTGTATAAGCTGGTACATCTGTTTCAGGAATTCATCATGCTCGCAATCGTCCAGTATATCTATGTCCTGTTTGAGAGGCACATAGTCATAGTTCCTTTTCTTCCGGAAACCGGTGATGCAAGTGTTGAGCGCAACCCGGTAGATCCATGTACTCACACTACTGTTACCTTTAAAAGACGGCCATGCCTTCCACAGATTAAGAACAACATCCTGATACAAGTCATTTATATCATCATTGTCATTCGCATACATGAAACATACCTTATAAATGATACGCTTGTTTTGCAGCAGTATGTCTATAAATTCTTTATTGTCATTCATCTTTTGAAGGTATTTGTCCCGTTAGTCGTCAAAATAATCATTTAGTTACAAATAAAAGACACAAATATGTAGTTTTTTCATTCTCTATATATAATAAGGTATATGTGAAAACATGTCCGTCAGCTTTCTTGCAGAAGAGAGAAAAATTTTCATTCATAAAGAAGGTATTTATTTTATTGAATATCAGCGCATAATAAGATATCAATAGAAGAAAGGTGAAATTTTCTTCTATTTTTTTTCGCTAATTGTTTGTCAGTTTAAAAAAAGTTCCTACCTTTGCATCCGCAATCGAGAAACAAACACTGGTTCAAGAAAGCAAAAGCAGAAATGCAACAATAGGATGGCCCGTTCGTCTATCGGTTAGGACGCAAGATTTTCATTCTTGAAAGGGGGGTTCGACTCCCCCACGGGCTACAAGTTAAAAGAATAAAAGAACTAAAAAAACAGATTAGTCGAGATGGCAAATCATAAATCATCACTGAAAAGAATCAGACAAGAAGAGACTAGAAGACTTCACAACAGATATTATGGCAAGACCATGAGAAACGCTGTTAGAAAGCTTCGCGCAACTACTGATAAAGCAGAAGCAGTTGCAATGTATCCGGGCATTACAAAGATGTTGGATAAGTTAGCTAAAACAAATGTGATTCACAAGAATAAAGCTAGCAATCTGAAATCTAAGTTGGCTCTCTATATCAACAAGCTCGCTTAATAACAAGAATTTAACAATTCTACTATAGCATCAGGCTGAACTTCAGAAGTTCGGCCTTTCTTGTTTATAAACACTTGAATATCAGTTCTGTTAAGAAAGCAGAGAATCCACTTTCATTCGTCATTTTTCACCATTTATTCTTCGCCAAGTCGACAATTTTCACTATATTTGCTCTGTTATTAAAGTTAGAAAGGCAATTATGAGCGAAGAACAAATCACTCCCAATAACGGGTCTTATTCTGCGGATAGTATCCAAGTATTGGAAGGTCTTGAAGCAGTAAGAAAACGCCCTGCGATGTACATCGGTGACATCAGCGTAAAGGGACTTCACCACTTGGTATACGAAATCGTTGACAACTCTATCGACGAAGCATTGGCCGGCTATTGCGACCATATCGAAGTGACAATCAACGAAGACAATTCAATCACAGTACAGGACAACGGACGCGGTATTCCGGTTGACTATCATGAAAAGGAAAAGAAGTCGGCCCTGGAAGTTGCCATGACCGTACTGCATGCCGGAGGTAAATTCGACAAAGGATCTTATAAAGTTTCCGGAGGTTTGCACGGTGTAGGTATGTCTTGTGTGAACGCGCTGTCTGCTCACATGACGACGCAAGTATTCCGTGGTGGCAAAACTTATCAGCAGGAGTACGAAATAGGTAAACCGCTTTACTCTGTAAAAGAGATCGGTACTGCCGAAATCACGGGAACTCGTCAGCAGTTCTGGCCGGACGACACTATCTTCACGGAAACTGTATATGATTACAAGATTCTGGCTTCACGTCTACGTGAGCTGGCTTATTTGAATGCAGGTCTCGCTATCTCCCTGACCGATCGCCGGGTAGTAAATGAGGACGGCAGCTTCAAGAGCGAGCAGTTCTATTCGGAAGAAGGTTTGAGAGAATTCGTACGTTTCATCGAGTCTTCACGCGAACACTTGATTAATGACGTTATCTATCTGAGCACAGAGAAGCAGGGAATTCCTATCGAAGTGGCTATCATGTACAATACAGGATTCTCTGAAAACGTTCACTCGTACGTTAACAATATCAACACGATAGAAGGTGGTACGCATCTGGCAGGTTTCCGCCGTGCACTGACTCGTACGCTGAAGAAGTATGCCGAGGACAGCAAGATGCTGGAAAAGGTGAAAGTGGAAATCTCAGGAGATGACTTCCGCGAAGGTTTGACCGCCGTTATTTCTGTAAAAGTAGCTGAACCGCAGTTTGAAGGACAGACTAAGACTAAGTTGGGTAACAACGAAGTGATGGGTGCTGTGGATCAGGCAGTAGGTGAAGTTTTAGCATATTATCTGGAAGAACACCCGAAGGAAGCGAAGATTATCGTTGACAAGGTGATCCTGGCCGCTACTGCACGTCACGCTGCCCGGAAAGCCCGTGAAATGGTGCAACGCAAGTCTCCGATGTCAGGTGGCGGTTTGCCGGGTAAGTTGGCGGACTGTTCGGATAAGGACGCAACCAAGTGCGAGTTGTTCCTCGTCGAGGGTGACTCGGCAGGTGGTACTGCCAAGCAGGGACGTAACCGTATGTTTCAGGCTATCCTTCCGTTGCGCGGTAAGATTCTGAACGTAGAGAAGGCTATGTATCACAAGGCTTTGGAAAGCGATGAAATCCGTAATATCTATACAGCTCTGGGCGTTACTATCGGAACTGAAGAGGATAGCAAAGAAGCGAACATTGCAAAACTTCGCTATCACAAGATTATCATCATGACCGATGCCGACGTCGATGGTTCCCACATCGACACATTGATTATGACGTTCTTCTTCCGTTATATGCCGCAGATTATTCAGAACGGTTATCTGTACATTGCTACTCCGCCGCTTTATCTCTGCAAGAAGGGTAAAGTTGAAGAGTATTGCTGGACAGATGCCCAACGCCAGAAGTTTATCGATACGTATGGTGGCGGTTCTGAAAACGCTGTTCATACTCAACGCTACAAAGGTTTGGGTGAAATGAACGCCCAGCAATTGTGGGAAACGACTATGGACCCCGAAAACCGTATGCTGAAACAGGTAAATATCGACAACGCAGCAGAAGCCGATTATGTATTCTCCATGTTGATGGGGGAAGACGTAGGACCGCGCCGCGAATTTATTGAAGAGAATGCAACGTATGCAAATATCGATGCATAATTATTATATTACGTTTTTATAAACCAACCTCACATCTTACAATCGAGTAGGAGGAAAATAAAAGTAGTTTTCTTCCTACTTTCATTTTCCGACCTCTCACAC
>NZ_JAAXGE010000006.1 GCF_014750685.1 Bacteroides sp. GM023 | reverse complement strand
ATTACTAATTGCCCGTTCACTTTCTTTCGAACTTGTACGGGGCGCGATATATACGTTTAGCGAAGTACTACTGAAACGGAAACATAAGAAACAGAAACAATAAGTACAACCACTAATAATTTTACTTTTCATCATGTCATAACCTTATTTAGGTGGTTATAGCACGAGGGTTCCACCTCTTCCCATTCCGAACAGAGAAGTTAAGCCTCGTCACGCCGATGGTACTGCGTAACAGTGGGAGAGTAGGTAGCCGCCATTTTGAAGAAGCCTCGCTTGTCTATCTGACGGGCGAGGCTTTCTTTTTTTTGTGCTCCGGCATTTATACGACTCTTTTTAACAGTCGCAAACCTCATAATACGTATTAAAAAAGTGAATATTTACTGGTAATTTGTATGTTATGAGGATATTTATTTGTATCTTTGTCGCCCGAATTGTAAGCTAACGATTTAAAAAAGAGAGAAGCTTTGGGAAAATTTGATAAATACAAAATTGACTTGAAAGGTATGCAAACAGACTCTGCTAAGTATGAGTTTGTATTGGATAACCTTTACTTCGCTCACATTGACGGACCTGAAGTTCAGAAAGGAAAGGTTAATGTTACATTGACCGTGAAAAGAACCTCTCGCGCTTTCGAGATGAGTTTTCAGACAGACGGAATAGTATGGGTACCATGCGACCGTTGCCTGGATGATATGGAGCTAACAATCAGTTCTTCTGATAAACTGATGGTGAAGTTTGGAAATGGCTATGCAGAAGAAGGAGACAACCTTATTGTGATTCCCGAGGAAGAAGGGGAAATCAACGTTGCATGGTTCATGTATGAGTTTATTGCACTATCTATCCCGATGAAGCATGTACACGCTCCCGGTAAGTGTAATAAGGCGGTAACAAGTAAGCTGAACAAGCATTTGAAAACAAATGCGAATGATGATAGCGATGATAATTTCGACACTGGTGGAGAGGACATCGTAATAGAGGAAGAAGCGGAGGAACAAATTGACCCTCGCTGGAATGAATTAAAAAAAATATTAGATAATAATTAAAGTTTTAAGAAAATGGCACATCCTAAGAGAAGACAATCAAGTACGAGACAAGCAAAGAGAAGAACTCATGATAAGGCAGTAGCTCCTACTTTGGCTATTTGTCCGAATTGCGGCGAATGGCATGTATACCACACTGTATGTGGCGCTTGCGGTTACTACAGAGGTAAGCTCGCTATTGAGAAAGAAGCAGCTGTATAATTAGTACAGTCATACTGAAACAGCCTGAGGGTAACTCTCTCCGGCTGCTTTAAGTATTATAGTATTGCTAATTTAAAATAGGTTTGATGGAAAAAATAAATGCAGTAATCACAGGAGTCGGTGGATATGTTCCCGATTATATCTTGACTAACGACGAGATATCAAAGATGGTGGATACCAACGATGAATGGATTATGACTCGTATCGGAGTAAAAGAAAGACATATTCTGAATGAGGAAGGATTAGGTAGTTCATACATGGCACGCAAAGCTGCCAAACAGTTGATGAAAAAGACTGGTGCTAATCCGGACGATATTGATTTGGTTATTGTTGCTACGAGTACTCCTGACTATCACTTCCCTTCTACAGCTTCTATTCTTTGCGACAAACTCGGACTGAAGAATGCATTCGCTTTCGATTTGCAGGCTGCTTGTAGCGGTTTCCTGTATTTGATGGAGACGGGTGCGAATTTTATCCGTTCGGGAAGATATAAGAAAATTATCATTGTCGGTGCCGATAAGATGTCGTCAATGGTTAACTATACAGATCGTGCTACTTGTCCTATCTTTGGTGACGGTGCTGCTGCTTTTATGCTGGAGCCTACTACGGAAGATTACGGAATTATGGATTCGATACTGAGAACGGATGGTAAGGGCTTGCCTTTCCTTCATATGAAAGCCGGTGGCTCGGTTTGTCCGCCGTCTTATTTCACAGTTGACAACAAAATGCATTATCTGCACCAGGAAGGAAGAACAGTATTTAAATATGCTGTTTCCAGTATGTCGGACGTTTCTGCTGCTATCGCAGAAAAGAATGGACTGACAAAAGAAACAATCAACTGGGTTGTGCCGCATCAGGCAAATGTCCGTATTATCGAAGCGGTAGCTCATCGTATGGAATTGCCGATGGACAAAGTGCTGGTGAATATTGAACATTACGGTAACACAAGTGCTGCTACGCTTCCTTTGTGTATCTGGGATTATGAAGATAAACTCAAGAAAGGTGATAACATCATTTTCACTGCATTCGGCGCCGGATTTACTTGGGGTGCGGTTTACGTGAAGTGGGGTTATGACGGAAAGAAGGAACAGTAACACTCGTTACTAAACTATAACACTCAAAAACGCATCTTATTTCGGTTCGATGCGTTTTTTTGTCTCAACCAATAAAATGAAGAGAAATGCATAAAGCAGGTTTTGTAAACATCGTAGGAAATCCGAATGTCGGAAAATCGACATTAATGAACGCTTTGGTGGGCGAACGTATCTCGATTGCCACCTTCAAGGCGCAGACTACTCGTCATCGCATTATGGGAATCTATA
The DNA here is from genome assembly GCF_014750685.1 of Bacteroides sp. GM023. Taxonomy (GTDB): domain Bacteria; phylum Bacteroidota; class Bacteroidia; order Bacteroidales; family Bacteroidaceae; genus Bacteroides. The sequence goes on along the minus strand of NZ_JAAXGE010000006.1, from coordinate 467,426 downwards.
ATACGGATGAAATGCAGATTGTTTTTTCTGATACTCCGGGAGTATTGAAACCTAACTACAAGCTACAGGAGTCTATGCTGAACTTTTCTACTTCGGCACTGGCGGATGCGGATGTTTTGCTTTATGTGACTGACGTGGTAGAGACACCGGATAAGAATAATGAGTTTATGGCAAAGGTACGTGAAATGACGGTGCCTGTCTTATTGCTCATTAACAAGATTGACCTTACCGACCAGGAAAAGCTGGTCAAGCTGGTGGAAGAATGGAAGGAACTGCTTCCGCAGGCCGAGATTATTCCGATTTCTGCCGCATCCAAGTTCAATGTGGATTATGTGATGAAGCGGATCAAGGAATTGCTGCCCGACTCTCCCCCTTATTTTGGGAAAGACCAATGGACGGACAAGCCTGCGCGTTTCTTCGTGAATGAGATTATCCGTGAAAAGATTTTGCTCTATTACGACAAAGAGATTCCCTATTCGGTGGAAGTGGTCGTGGAAGAGTTTAAGGAAGAGCCGAAGAAGATTCAAATTCGGGCGATAATTTATGTGGAGCGTGATTCGCAGAAGGGAATCATTATCGGTAAACAGGGAAAGGCGCTGAAGAAGGTTGCTACTGAAGCCCGCCGTGAACTGGAACGTTTCTTTGGAAAGACTATTTACCTGGAAACGTATGTGAAAGTTGATAAAGATTGGCGTAGTTCGGATAAGGAACTGCGTAATTTCGGTTATCAGTTAGATTAAGAGTATTCATGCGACTGGGATAGTCGTGAAAAAACAAGGTATTGAACTATGAGTAATTTAGTTGCAATTGTAGGACGCCCCAATGTGGGCAAGTCTACCTTATTTAACCGTCTGACGAAAACTCGTCAGGCTATTGTGAATGAAGAAGCGGGTACAACCCGAGACAGACAATATGGCAAGTCAGAGTGGCTGGGCCGTGAGTTTTCCGTGGTAGATACCGGCGGATGGGTAGTAAACTCGGACGATATTTTCGAAGAGGAAATTCGCAAGCAGGTATTGCTGGCAGTGGATGAAGCGGACGTGATCTTGTTCGTAGTGGATGTGATGAACGGAGTGACTGACTTGGATATGCAGGTAGCGACTATCCTGCGTCGTGCCAACAGCCCGGTGATTATGGTTGCCAACAAGACGGATAACCATGACTTGCAATACAATGCCCCCGAATTCTATAAATTGGGATTGGGTGACCCTTATTGTATTTCTGCTATGACAGGAAGCGGTACGGGTGATTTGATGGACTTGATTGTTAGCAAATTCAAGAAAGAGGCTTCTGAAATTTTGGATGACGAGATTCCTCGTTTTGCTGTAGTAGGCCGTCCGAATGCCGGAAAATCTTCTATCGTAAACGCATTTATCGGTGAAGAACGCAACATTGTTACCGAGATTGCCGGAACAACCCGCGATTCTATCTATACCCGTTACAATAAATTCGGATTTGATTTCTATCTGGTAGATACAGCCGGTATCCGTAAGAAGAACAAAGTGAATGAAGACTTGGAATATTATTCAGTGATTCGTTCGATTCGTTCTATCGAAGGTTCGGATGTTTGTATTCTGATGTTGGATGCTACGAGAGGAGTCGAAAGCCAAGACTTGAATATCTTCTCTCTGATTCAGAAGAATCAGAAGGGATTGGTGGTCGTTATCAATAAATGGGACTTGGTGGAAGACAAATCGGTGAAAGTGCAGAAAGAATTTGAAACAGCTGTGCGTTCACGTTTTGCTCCGTTTGTGGATTTCCCTATTATCTTTGCGTCCGCGTTGACTAAGCAACGTATCCTGAAAGTGCTGGAAGAAGCGCGCAATGTATATGAGAACCGGACAACGAAGATTGCGACTGCCCGTTTGAATGAAGAAATGCTTCCGCTGATCGAGGCATATCCGCCCCCTTCAAACAAAGGCAAGTATATCAAGATTAAATATATCACGCAGTTGCCGAATACACAAGTGCCTTCATTTGTCTATTTTGCCAATCTGCCGCAGTATGTGAAGGAACCGTATAAACGCTTCCTTGAAAACAAGATGCGTGAGAAGTGGAACCTTACAGGTACGCCGATTAATATTTATATCCGTCAGAAGTAAGATATATCTCCAATAAAAAACGCCCGGAAACGTAATGCTTCCGGGCGTTTTTATTATCGAGTAGTTTTTATTTCTCCAACTGGAAATCCTTGCGGCGTAGTACGAAACTGTTACTCAGATACTTTTCGCGTACAATCTGATTCTCGGACAATTCTTCGGGCGTACCCTGGAAAAGAATCTTTCCTTCGAAAAGCAGATAGGCGCGGTCGGTGATACTAAGCGTTTCCTGTACGTTGTGGTCGGTAATCAGGATGCCGATATTCTTATCTTTCAGTTTCCACACGATTTGCTGAATATCTTCTACGGCAATCGGGTCGACACCGGCGAAAGGTTCGTCGAGCATGATGAATTTCGGGTCGATGGCAAGGCAGCGTGCAATCTCCGTACGGCGGCGCTCACCACCGGACAACTGGTTACCGTTGTTCTTGCGTACCTTTTGCAGGCGGAATTCCGCTATCAGGCTTTCGAGTTTATCCTTTTGATATTCTTTGGACTTGTTAGTCATTTCGAGCACAGCGGCAATATTGTCTTCCACGCTCATCTGGCGGAATACGGATGCTTCCTGGGCAAGGTAGCCGATTCCCGTTTGCGCCCGTTTATAAACCGGATATTTGGTAATCTCCAGGTCGTCGAGGAAGATGCGCCCTTCATTCGGGGTAATCAATCCTACGGTCATATAGAATGAAGTCGTCTTGCCGGCACCGTTCGGACCCAGCAAACCCACAATCTCACCTTGCTTCACATTGATGGAAACGTGGCTTACAACGGTTCGTTTACCGTACTTTTTCACCAGGTCTTCCGTGCGGAGCACCATCTTGCTTTCTTCCATATTCTAGTTATTTTGCGGCAAATGTAGTAAAAATAAGCCGAAATAATGTACATTTGCAGACAAATAGTGTGAGTTATGATAAAAGCATTGAGAACCGTCGGAAGATATTTCATGCTGATGGGACGGACTTTTTCCCGTCCTGAACGTATGCGTATGTTTTTCCGGCAATACCTTAACGAGTTGGAGCAGCTAGGCGTGAACTCCATCGGAATCGTGCTGTTGATTTCGTTTTTCATCGGCGCGGTGATTACCATTCAGATTAAGTTGAATATCGAAAGTCCGTGGATGCCCCGCTGGACGGTAGGATACGTGACCCGTGAAATTATGTTGCTGGAGTTTTCTTCTTCCATCATGTGCCTGATTCTTGCGGGTAAAGTAGGGTCGAACATTGCTTCGGAGTTGGGAACAATGCGCGTGACGCAACAGATTGACGCACTCGAGATTATGGGTGTCAATTCCGCCAACTATCTGATTCTGCCTAAGATTTCGGCTATGGTGACCGTTATTCCTATATTGGTGACATTCAGTATCTTCGCCGGTATCATAGGGGCCTTTTGTACCTGCTGGTTTGCCGGAGTGATGAATGCTGTCGACCTCGAATATGGTTTGCAGTATATGTTTAATGAATGGTTTATATGGGCAGGTATCATCAAATCTCTCTTCTTCGCCTTTATTATTGCAAGTGTGTCCGCTTTCTTCGGATATACGGTGGAAGGTGGTTCGATTGCTGTGGGAAAGGCTTCTACGGATTCCGTAGTATCGAGCAGCGTCTTGATTCTGTTTGCGGATTTGATAATAACTAAACTTTTGATGGGATGATTGATGTTAAGGGACTTTATAAATCGTTTGACGATAAGACGGTGTTGGACGATATCAATGCGACCTTTGAGAATGGAAAGACAAACCTGATTATCGGTCAGAGTGGTTCCGGTAAAACGGTGCTGATGAAATGTATCGTAGGGTTGCTTACTCCCGAGAAAGGTGAGGTCTTGTATGACGGACGAAATCTCGTGATGATGGGGAAGAAGGAGAAGAAGATGCTCCGCAAGGAAATGGGAATGATTTTCCAGAGTGCCGCTCTTTTCGACTCCATGTCGGTGCTGGACAATGTGATGTTTCCTTTGAATATGTTCAGCAATGATACATTGCGCGAGCGCACTAAACGTGCCATGTTCTGCCTGGAGCGTGTCAATCTGACTGAAGCGAAAGATAAGTTTCCCGGAGAAATCAGTGGAGGTATGCAGAAGCGTGTAGCTATCGCGCGCGCTATTTCGCTGAATCCGCAATACCTGTTTTGCGACGAGCCGAACTCGGGACTGGACCCAAAGACTTCATTGGTGATTGATGATTTGATTCACGATATTACCCGGGAATATAATATGACTACGATTATCAATACGCATGATATGAACTCGGTATTGGGAATCGGCGAAAAGGTGATTTATATTTATGAGGGACATAAAGAGTGGGAAGGAACGAAAGACGATATCTTCACTTCTACCAACGAACGCCTGAACAACTTTATCTTTGCTTCGGACTTGCTTCGCAAGGTGAAAGACCTCGAAGTGCAAAGCATGGAAGGCTAAGAAGTAGGGACTTAAAAGAAGTAGGAGCTTAAAATAGGACAATAAAAAAAACTTCTGTCATCAGGTGGCAGAAGTTTCTTTTTTTTCTTAGCTATGTAGCGTCGGCAATTAAGCTCTAGGTCTAGCTTCTTTAACTACCATAGTGCGGCCCATGTACTCAGCACCGTTCAATTCTGCGATAGCTTTGGCAGCTGCAGCATCGTCTTCCATTTCGATGAAAGCGAATCCTTTTGATTTGCCGGTTTCACGGTCCATAACAACTTTAACTGATGATACTGCGCCGTAATCTTCCATCACTTGTTGCAGATCTCCTTCCTTAACACGGTAGTTAAGGTTTCCAACATAAATGTTCATAATGAAAATGATAAAAAATAAATAAATGAATAAAACTCTCTGGATAGATGGTTACTAATAAAAGGATTAAAACGACAGAGAGTTTACAAAAGCGTTTTTAGAACGGAAGTAAAAACCTTGTAATCAAATCGAGAAACTAATGGTCCATCAATCCGCAGCAAAGAAAAGAATAATTTTTGGATTGACCATCTTTTTGAAGATTTTATTTGTAGAAAATTGTAAAAAAAGAGAGCGATTGTTACAATGAAGTATTGTTTATCAGCGATTTGTTAGTTATGTATTCTAAATAGATACGAAATAAATCTGCAATGTCTTTTGAAATTTAAAAGATTAGCACTAATTTTGCACCCTCGTTTGAGTATAGAACAAAGTATAAATCAAATAAATAATTGTCAGAATGAACGTTTCATTACAAAACATTGACAAAGTAAGCGCAGAGCTTACTGTGAAGCTTGAGAAAGCCGATTATCAGGAGAAAGTAGACAAAGAGTTGAAATCACTCCGTCAGAAGGCGCAAATCCCGGGATTCCGTAAAGGTATGGTTCCGACGAGCCTTATTAAAAAAATGTATGGTAAGTCTGTTATTGCAGAAGTAGTGAATAAAGCACTGCAAGAAGCTGTTTACAATTATATTAAAGAAAATAAGGTGAATATGTTGGGCGAGCCGTTGCCTAACGAAGAAAAGCAACAGAATATTGATTTCGATACAATGGATGAATTCGATTTCGTATTCGACATCGCTTTGGCACCTGAATTCAAGGCTGAAGTAAGCGCTAAGGATAAAGTAGATTATTATTCAATCGAAGTATCTGAAGAAATGATCGACAACCAGGTGAAGATGTACACTCAACGCACTGGCAAGTATGATAAAGTAGATGCTTACGAAGATAACGACATGCTGAAAGGTCTGTTGGCACAGTTGGACGAAGAAGGTAACACGAAAGAAGGCGGTATTCAGGTAGAAGGTGCGGTAATGATGCCTTCTTATATGAAGAACGACGATCAGAAAGCTATCTTCGCTAATGCAAAGGTGAACGATGTATTGGTATTCAACCCGAACGTTGCTTATGACGGAAACGCTGCTGAACTGGGTTCTTTGTTGAAGATTGACAAGGAAATCGCGAAAGACGTGAAGTCTGATTTCAGCTTTCAGGTAGAAGAAGTTACTCGTTTTGTTCCGGGTGAACTGACTCAGGAAGTGTTCGACCAGGCATTCGGTGAAGGTGTAGTGAAGACTGAAGAAGAATTCCGCACTAAAATCAAAGAAGATATTGCAGCAAGATTCGTTGCCGACAGCGATTATAAGTTCTTGATCGATATTCGTAAAGTAGTGATGGATAAAGTAGGCAAGTTGGAATTCTCTGACGCACTGCTGAAACGCATCATGTTGATGAATAACGAAGAAAAGGGCGAAGAATATGTAGCTGAAAACTATGATAAGAGCATCGAAGAACTGACTTGGCACCTGATTAAGGAACAGTTGGTAGAATCCAACGACATCAAGGTGGAACAGGAAGATGTTCTGAAGATGGCAAAAGACACAACGAAGGCGCAGTTTGCTCAATACGGCATGCTGTCTGTTCCCGAAGATGTGCTTGACAACTATGCACAGGAGATGTTGAAGAAGAAAGAAACTATCAACAACTTGGTGAGCCGTGTTGTAGAAGTGAAGTTGGCTGCTGCCCTGAAAGCACAGGTAACTTTGGAAAACAAGAACGTTTCTATCGAAGAATTCAATAAGATGTTTGAATAATCGTTCGGTTGAATAGAATATAAAGTCACAGAAACACAGAGTTTTTATAAAATTATAACTCTGTGTTTTTTTGTGTCTCTGTATTCTTTTTCGTTTCTTTGTACTTACGTTTATTTTAAATTTTAAGAAAGGAACAATTAACATGGATGATTTTAGAAAATACGCAACCAAGCATTTAGGAATGAATGGCATGGTATTGGATGATGTGATTAAATCGCAGGCCGGGTATTTGAATCCCTATATTTTGGAAGAAAGACAGTTGAACGTTACTCAACTCGACGTTTTCTCACGCTTGATGATGGACCGCATCATTTTCCTGGGTACTCAGGTAGATGACTATACGGCAAATACGCTTCAGGCACAGTTGCTGTATCTGGATTCTGTGGATCCGGGTAAGGACATTTCTATTTATATCAACTCTCCGGGCGGAAGTGTATATGCCGGACTGGGCATTTACGACACGATGCAGTTTATCTCCAGTGATGTTGCTACCATCTGTACAGGTATGGCAGCTTCGATGGCGGCTGTATTGCTGGTAGCCGGTGCCGAAGGCAAACGTTCTGCGTTGCCCCACTCACGCGTGATGATTCACCAACCGATGGGCGGTGCGCAGGGACAGGCTTCGGACATTGAAATCACGGCTCGTGAGATTCAGAAATTGAAGAAAGAACTTTATACAATCATCGCCGACCACTCGCATACTGACTTTGATAAGGTATGGGCGGATTCAGACCGCGACTACTGGATGACAGCGCAGGAAGCGAAGGAATACGGTATGATTGATGAGGTATTGATTAAGAAATAAAAATGGCTGATTCAAGAACAAAGAAAAAGTGTAGCTTCTGCGGCAGGCCGGAGAATGAAGTCGGATTCCTGATTACGGGAATGAACGGCTACATCTGCGACAGTTGCGCTACCCAGGCTTATGAGATTACTCAGGAAGCACTGGGCGAGGGCAAGAAAAGCGGCGAAGCTACCAAACTCAATTTAAAAGAACTGCCCAAACCGGTAGAAATCAAGAAATTCATCGACCAGTATGTTATCGGACAGGATGACGCGAAACGCTTCCTTTCCGTATCGGTCTACAACCATTATAAACGCTTGTTGCAAAAAGACAACAGTGATGATGTGGAGATTGAAAAGTCTAATATCATTATGGTAGGTAGCACCGGAACGGGAAAGACATTGCTGGCGCGTACTATTGCCAAGTTATTGCACGTACCGTTTACGATTGTAGACGCTACGGTGTTGACGGAAGCCGGTTATGTGGGCGAAGATATTGAAAGTATTCTTACCCGACTGCTTCAGGTAGCCGATTATAACGTGGCGGAAGCAGAACAGGGTATTGTGTTTATCGACGAAATCGACAAGATTGCCCGTAAAGGTGATAATCCTTCCATCACTCGCGACGTGAGCGGTGAAGGTGTGCAACAGGGATTGCTGAAATTGCTCGAAGGTTCCGTGGTGAATGTTCCTCCCCAGGGCGGACGCAAGCACCCCGACCAAAAGATGATTCCGGTGAATACCAAGAATATCCTCTTTATTTGTGGCGGTGCTTTCGACGGCATCGAGAAGAAAATCGCACAACGGTTGAATACCCACGTCGTAGGTTATACGGCTTCGCAGAAAACAGCGACGGTAGATAAGAATAACATGATGCAGTACATTGCTCCCCAGGATTTGAAGTCATTCGGACTGATTCCCGAAATTATCGGACGTCTTCCGGTGCTGACTTACCTCAATCCGCTGGATCGTGAAGCGCTCCGTGCTATCCTTACCGAACCGAAAAACTCTATCATCAAGCAGTATATCAAACTGTTTGAAATGGATAACATCAAGCTGACATTCCAGGATTCTGTCTTCGAGTACATCGTAGACAAGGCGGTGGAATACAAGCTCGGTGCCCGTGGATTGCGCTCTATTGTGGAAACAATCATGATGGATGTCATGTTTGAAATCCCCTCGGAGAGTAAAAAAGAGTATGAGGTGACGCTGGATTATGCGAAACATCAACTGGAAAAAGCGAACATGGCACGACTACAAACCGCTTAAAATCAAAGCGTAAGGCGACTAAAAATGATTGTTACTGTATTTTCTTGAAAATATTAGTCACATTTTGCTTGGTAATTACGAAGTTGTTTATAACTTTGTTTGGCTCTCTTGAAAAAGAGGGCTTACTTAAAGTTAAACCATGAACTGAATAAAACAACCTAAGTTAAGATGGCAGGGAAGATTAATTTAACAAATGAACTGAAGAAGTATTTCGGATTTAATAAGTTCAAAGGAACCCAGGAGACAATCATTCAGAATTTGCTCAGTGGTAAAGATACCTTTGTGCTGATGCCTACCGGTGGCGGGAAATCTTTATGCTATCAGTTACCTTCACTCTTGATGGAAGGTACGGCTATTGTAATTTCTCCGCTTATTGCGTTGATGAAGAATCAGGTGGATGCCATGCGTAATTTCAGTGAAGAAGATGGCATTGCCCATTTTATCAATTCTTCATTGAATAAAGGTGCGATAGACCAAGTGAAATCGGATATCCTTGCCGGAAAGACAAAATTGCTATATGTGGCACCGGAGTCTCTGACGAAGGAAGAAAACGTAGAATTTTTGCGCTCAGTGAAGATTTCGTTCTACGCGGTAGATGAAGCTCACTGTATTTCTGAATGGGGACACGACTTCCGGCCCGAATACCGCCGGATCCGGCCTATTATCAATGAAATAGGAAAGGCACCGCTGATCGCACTTACTGCGACGGCAACGCCAAAGGTACAGCATGATATCCAGAAGAATCTGGGAATGGTAGACGCCCAAGTGTTCAAATCCTCGTTCAACCGCCCGAACCTATATTATGAAGTACGCGCGAAGACAGCCAATATTGACCGGGATATAATCAAGTTTATCAAGAACAATCCGGAGAAATCGGGCATCATCTATTGCCTGAGCCGGAAAAGAGTGGAAGAACTTGCTCAAATCCTTCAGGCGAATGGTGTAAATGCACGCCCGTATCATGCGGGAATGGATTCGTTGACGAGGACGAAGAATCAGGATGACTTCCTGATGGAAAAGGTGGACGTCATTGTGGCTACTATCGCTTTCGGTATGGGAATAGACAAGCCCGACGTGCGGTTTGTGATTCACTACGATATTCCGAAGAGTTTGGAAGGATATTACCAGGAGACAGGACGCGCCGGACGAGACGGCGGTGAAGGTCAGTGCATAACCTTTTATACAAACAAAGACCTGCAGAAGCTCGAGAAGTTCATGCAGGGAAAACCTGTGGCAGAACAGGAAATTGGCAAGCAGCTTCTGTTGGAAACCGCTGCTTATGCCGAATCTTCCGTATGCCGGCGCAAGACGTTGCTACATTATTTCGGTGAAGAATACACGGAAGAAAATTGTGGAAATTGTGACAACTGTTTAAACCCTAAAAAACAAGTGGAGGCTCAAGAATTATTGTGTGCCGTGATTGAAGCGATAATCGCGGTGAAAGAAAATTTTAAAGCAGATTATATAATAGACATACTACAAGGTAAAGAAACTTCAGAAGTACAGGCTCATTTGCATGAAGACCTCGAAGTTTTCGGCTCAGGTATGGGCGAAGAAGACAAGACGTGGAATGCTGTGATTCGTCAGGCTCTGATAGCGGGTTACTTGAGCAAAGATGTGGAACACTACGGACTACTGAAAGTGACGGAAGAAGGACACAAGTTCCTGAAGAAGCCGAAATCATTCAAGATTACCGAAGACAATGACTTTGAAGAGACAGAAGAAGAAGTACCAGCACGCGGCGGTGGCTCTTGTGCGGTAGACCCGGCTCTTTATTCAATGTTGAAGGACTTGCGGAAGAAGCTCTCGAAGAAACTGGAAGTTCCGCCTTATGTAATTTTCCAGGATCCGTCTTTGGAAGCGATGGCTACTATTTATCCGGTGACACTGGATGAACTGCAAAATATCCCCGGCGTAGGTGCCGGAAAAGCAAAACGCTACGGCGAAGAGTTCTGTAAACTGATTAAGCGCCACTGCGAAGAGAATGAGATAGAGCGCCCTGAAGACTTGCGCGTACGTACCGTTGCCAATAAGTCGAAGATGAAGGTGGCTATCATTCAGGCTATTGACCGCAAGGTGGCATTGGACGATATCGCTCTTTCCAAAGGAATCGAGTTCGGCGAATTGCTGGACGAAGTGGAAGCGATTGTTTATTCGGGAACGAAACTGAATATCGATTATTTCCTGGAAGAAATCATGGACGAAGACCATATGCTCGATATCTACGATTATTTCAAGGAATCTACTACAGATAAGATTGACGATGCGCTTGATGAATTGGGCGACGACTTCACGGAAGAAGAAGTTCGCTTGGTACGTATCAAGTTCATCTCTGAAATGGCTAATTAAAAAAAAGCGAAAAAAATAGGCGTGCAGGTATGCTGTTTTGAATAAAAACCGTATGTTTAGATTGGGTACTGTTTGTCAGTAACTTACAAAGTTAGTTCCTCAAATTTGTACTTATCTTGCCTTGTTTGAACGACACAAAGATAGGATTAATTATGTATAAGGCATAATTTTGAGATTAGAATTTTAGTCTGCATTTAGATGTGACAATTCATATTTAGATAAAAAGCCAGCTATCATCTCGATAACTGGCTTTTAATTTTTAATCATTTATTTGCTTAGTATATCTTCATAATACTCGGCAAAGTTCTCTGCATAATTCTTAGCTTCGGGACTTCCTTTTGTTTATGTACATCATTATCCATTAGAAGCAATTAATTCCATTTTGCCGCTATCTACCACCTTGACATTTTCTTCCAATACAAACACATACCTCAATAATCCAGAATGTATCTTTTACATTAGATTGGACAGATTCTTATCAGTACCTTTGCTATAGATAAATCAATTACCAATCTATTTATTTCTACAAAAATATGCAAGTAACACCAAAGAGGAATAACACAATTCATTATTTACCACAAGAGATTAGAGAAACTAGATTAACAGAGGTTACATATTTACCTATTACAAGGGAAATGCTAGAAATGCTTTTCTCTAATTCAGCTAAGAAGAATAAGCATAAACTAATCAAGAAGAGAAGGCAAAATTTCTAATTAGTCATTTATGTTTCCCTGTCTATAAATACAAGGATTTATTTTGTGGAATTTTAGTAAAATATGCTATCAAACATTTTTATTCTAAATATAAAATAATATATGTAATCAAGTCGATAAACCGAATAAGAAACATCGTTAAATTATTGCAAAATATTGTATGTAAAATGATGAAAAAGCAATCTTTGTATTTTATATTTTATTATCTTTGTAATAAACTGATTTGGCTATTATTTTTATGGAAAATAAACTCATATATACAGTTGGACATTCCAATCAGGAAATTGAAGAGTTCCGTAGTTTAATACAAACATTTGATATTAATTGTATTGTAGATGTTCGGAGCGTTCCAGCAAGTGCATATACACCACAATTTAATCAAGATAATCTGAAATATTATTTAAGACAATATAATATTGTTTATTTACATTTCGGTAAAGAGTTTGGAGCTAGGCGTAATGATTGTTTGGATGATAATGGATATGTTAATTTTGAAAAAGCAATAGATACAACAGCATTTAAATATGGAGTTCAGCGTTTAATCACCGGATTAAATAAAGGTTTTAGAATTGCCTTGATGTGTTCAGAAGCCGCTCCTATAGAATGTCATAGATTTGCTCTTGTTTCTAGATATTTTTATGAGCGTGGATTTAATGTAAAACATATACTCAAAGACAAAAGTATAGTTGATAATGCTATATTACAGAAAGAAATGGTTGATATATATGTGAAAGAAAAAAAAATACGTGATATAAATGATATTTTTGCGACAATGGAAAATTATGATGAACGTTGTCAAATAATAGATGCTTACCGAAAAAAAAACGAAGAGATTGCTTATCATGTAGAAAAGGAGGTTATATGATTACATTATTTACAATTGGTTTTACAAAGAAAAGTGCAGAACATTTTTTTGAATTATTAAAGAAATATCATGTAAAGAAGATTATTGATATTCGCATCAATAATACTAGTCAACTGGCGGGATTTGCAAAGGGAGTAGATTTATCTTATTTTGCTCAACAAATCTGTGGAATAGAATATACTCACATAATCGACTTTGCACCAACAAAAGAGTTGCTATCTGATTATCAAAAGAAAAATATTGATTGGAAAGGATACCAACAAATATATAGGAAATTAATTGAAAACCGGAAAATAGCGCAAAAATATAATATTGAAAATTTTGATGGTGCATGTTTTTTATGTAGCGAAGAGACACCAGAACAATGTCATAGAAGATTGTTGGTTGAATACTTTAAAGAGCTTTATCCAACTAACATTAATATTGTCCATATTAAATAACACGATAAAAATTCTAGCGTTCCACTATGAAAAAACACTTTATTTGTTTAGCAAATTCCTTCAAATATGCAGGTCGCTGTTTGGGAGGGATTGAAATAGAAATGAAGGATAATAAGTATACAATAGTTCGTAATGAAAATGGAACTCCTAAATGGATTCGTCCAATCTCTTTTGAAGAGCATGGGCAACTTCCTGCTTCAGAAACAAGGCATATCAATATCCTTGATATTATAGAAGTCGATATTACGGAGACTTGTCCAAAGTATGCACATAGCGAAAATATTCATTATTCTAATCTAGTAAGAAAAACAAGATGTAGTAAGCAAGTTGATGCAATGGATAATTTATGTGATAATATTCATAAGAAGATTTTCTATAACTGTGGAAAAGCTGTACCTACTAATGTTTTTCAAGAAGGAAAATATTCTTTAATGCTTATAAAACCTGATTCTCCTCAAATATATTATGATTCAGACACAAATAAGTATAGAGCGAAATTTACCTATGAAAATATAGAATACGATTTTCCTATAACAGACCCATATTATATTGATTTGTTAAAACATACACCTTCATTATGTGTTGCACGTAAAACAGGAGAGTTGTATTTCATAATATCTTTAGGAGAAGAACTTGACGAATGGCATTATAAACTCATTGCAGGCATTATAGATATGAAAATAGAAGATTAAATCGTATATAAATAAAAAAAGGCAGCAAGTGAATGTTACTTCAAATGCTGCCTTGCTTTTTGTTTCAACCCTGTATCTATTGCTTGGTATAAGTTACAGAATCAGAATTATCTTTAATCGTTAGACGATTACCCGAAATAGAGAAGGTAGACGTATATGTTTCACCGTCTGACCATGTAAATGTAATCTTATCGCCGTCTAAAGAGTACTTAAATGATTCTGAATCAATTTGTTTACCATCTTTAAACTCTTGCCATATACCGCTTCCGTCTGCATTGAATGTATATGAATCACTATAGCCTTTACCGTCATCAACGACTTCACCTCGCCATGTACCAACAATAGGATTGTCATCATCGTCATCGCTACAAGCAACGAAATTTACACTCATAATAATGGCTACTAAAGCCATACCAATAAATCTTAATGTCTTCATTTGTTATATAATCTGTTTGTGCTTCTACGTTCCTAATAGAGAGCGTTAATAATTGAGATATAAGTGTGAGGAACACAACACGGAGTTGCACACTTCTTTGATAAAGAACTGTTGAGTAGTAAAATAGACTGTCTGTTTCTTATATACCTGTATTTATGCCAACCTGTTCCCTATAGTTGGCTACTACATGCAAGAAGCGTGGGAACTATTGAATATTACCTAATCCGAGGCTCTGGACTGCCCAAACACAAGTAATAAACAATAGCCCACGCCAAACGATATATAGACTATCTTAACAAGATAGGTATATAACATTGACGTGAGCGTTCTTGCTTATTATCCTTGTGTTTTGAAATTGTCCAGATTTCAGATTAAGGATAATATCTTAAACGCTCTTCGTTAACTATGTCCTTTCAGAACTATCTCCATAAAAGTCTGAAATTGCTACAAAGTTACTAAAAGCTGTTTAATTTGCAAGAACTATTGTTTATTAAAAGTTGAGAGCTGTCTCTACTCAATAATTCAAGGTTGGTATGAAACTTGCCAAATCCCCATATAAGTAGAAATTCTGAACTTTCATACCAACCCAATTATCAGAAGCTAAGACAATCATAGGTATTAAGTAGTTCCTCTTGCCTTAATCCCAAGTATCTTTTAGTGATTGATACACTGGAATGATTGAATAGCTCCATGAGCTTGACAAGTGCAAGCTCCGAATTATCACTGTTCATATTATAAACCTGTCTGCCAAAGGTCTTTCTAAGAGAATGACAACTAAAATTGCCTATATGCAACTTGTACTTCTTCTTAATCTCCTTCAACATGACATTGATTCTCTGAACTGTGTACACTGTCCCCTTCTGACTTATCAATACAGGTACATTTATGCCAACTGGATTTATATGCTCATAACAATCTCTGATATGTTGCTGTAGCTGCATATTAATCCTAATTGTCCTTTGCTTCCCTGTCTTAATCTCTATAATGGTAAATTCTTCTGCATCTAATATCTGATTCCACCTTAAGGCGAGAATATCAGAAATTCTTAGACCTGTGAAGCAACCTAAAGCAATAAGAAGTGACATCTTATAATTATTATCCCTTGCCAATTTTCTTATTAAGTTCATTGCTTCGCTCCATTGCAGATAATCTGCTGTTGTACTTGAATATTTAAGTGACATAACGTTCTGTTTTATAGTGAAACTAATATAAGTGAATATTAATTTTAAACTGGAATATCTAACCTGCTGATTATTAGCAAAACATTCACTAATAGAGAAAGTGAACATTTTTATAAAGCAAGGACACTAAGTAAATAATGTCCTTACTTCATTCAACCTATATAAAAGGTAAGTGAGCTTCATCCAACACGCCACTGTCAACTATCCGTTTGCAAAGTTCATGCGATGCCTGATTTCTAAGGTCTGTGCCATAGTCCTTATTACCAACCATGCGGATAATCTCCACTATGGTTTTCATTAATTCCTGCTGTAGTGTACGGTGGTAATACCTTGTACTTTCAGCAAACCTTTTAGGATTCCAACTATAATCGTTCAAGGCTCTTTCAAGTTCTTGCGCTGCCTTGTATTCGCGACTGCCTTCTATTACCATATTTATAATATTTAAGAGGTTTATAAATAGAAAGAGTACCTATATATAGTATATAGATACCCTTTCAGTAGTACTATCATCTCTTAGTAAGACAATAGCCAATCAATAGAATATATCCAATTATCATAACTGGATATAATAGCACACTTACAAAGAACGTAGCAATCACAGCAAGTAGATAAAACAAACTCCTCATAGTTTCAGATATTGAGTATTTGACAATCCTGTGTATTCTCAAATACCACTAACTAAGAAACCATTGGTATTTGTCATCACCGTGTAAAGCGGAACATATACCCGTTGCAAGTTCTGTAGCATTATAGGCTCTATCCAAGAATGAATCTATATAGCTGCTCTTATTTGCACCTGTGAGCAAGTTGTAGAACTTCCACATAGACAAATCATTCCCCAAGCTGCCAAAGTTCTCGTCATTGATATACGCTTTAGCCACATTGTTAACCTGTGTATCAGTAAGCAACATTTTAGGTATATCTTTCTGATAGCCTTGCGGTAATGACTGATAAAGTCTCATTCTTCCAAGTAGTTGGCAAAACTGATGCTCCGTCATACTGGTATTGCCTAAAGACTGCATCAAATGTATGTGTTTGGCTGCATCGTATTTGTGGAACATTTCCAATACCGCTTGATATAAATCCCTTGTATTGGTAACTTCCAAGCAACTAAGATAACCGTCTGTAGATACACATAGATTTGTGCAAACCTTACAAGTAAAGCCAATAAACACTTTAAACCGCTCCGCACCCTTCTTTGAATAAAGATTGGTGTGGTTATAAGCTCTTACACCACCAATAGTAAGGGTTAGCCTGTTACCGTGTACTGTCTCATAGATAGTAGGAACTTCAATAACAAAAGCGCACCTTTCGTAGTAGATAGTCTTATCACTTTCTAATAACTGATTGGCTGGTTTGTGTATTGCTTCGGGAATCCTACCTTTGATTACATGAGAAACACGAATATCTGGCGATTCAATTTGTTCACCGCTAAAGAATGTATTGGTTGCATCCTGTACCGCTTCAATGAAAGCCACATGAGATAATGTAGCTTCGTTGTCCTTTGCGAATACGGGTATAATACAATCATTCCTTAGATGCTCCAAACTGGCTTCAATCGTATTGGCTTCAATGAATAGAGGTCGTTTCTGCTTAATAATTGGCTCTTCAATTATTACCGCTTCTTCTGCAAATTCACCAAAGTTTCTACTAGTTCTTTGTACTGGCATAATCTGTAATGTTGATTCCATAATCTGTAATTATTAAGTTAATATTAGAAATTCCTCTGTCTGAAAGCTAAGCAAGCCACAATCAGTATTAATAATCCAATAAAGAACTGTGGCATTAAGACTACTGGCACAATTAGAATTATCCCAAACGTCAATAAAATCTTTAAATTCTCCATACGCATAATAATAGATTAGTAAATAGTGTATTTAAGGACAAAATGAGGGCTTGACATGAAGTTCTTTCTTATCACTTTCCTTTGTGCATCTTTATATGTAGACATATACAAATCATTGATAAGTCCGCACATTTCAGAAGTTCAAAAGGTTTGTGGGCTGAATGGCAATTCATGTAATCCTTTCATTTTTCCTAATGATTGGTATGGGGTGTTTTGGGTAATAGAAGGGGATTATGCACGATATACATCTGATACGCTCACTGACAAATCAAATATTTCACCTTATAGCTGTATAAAGTCTAAATAGAAACACTACCTAAATCTAAAGGGCGGGGGTATGATTTTAAGTACCTATATTTTTTGAGTTGGGTATCAAAAGGAACTTTACCAGTAATATATATCACTCTCAAATGCCATTAGTGGCCTTTAGGATATACTCCCCTATAGAATAACGGACTTATGCCAGTATCAGTATAAAGTTTGCAGATTGTCCACAATTCATGATTTTACTGTCGGAATATTAATTACCTTTGCAATATCAGGACAATGAGAAACACCCCAAATATAATCCTCAAAATTATTCCGATTTCATGTTAGAGATACCCTAAACGGGTATAATTCGATCTGATGCGTATCAGGTTTTATTATTCTTGTGACTGTCCAATATTTCTACCATGACTCCCTTATACTAAAGATAAAAATCCTCTATAAAGTGGACAACACTAGATTAGATTATTCCAGTCAAATTAACTTTTAACTTAACTTATGAAGAAAGAAATGATTAAAATTCCGGCAAATATCAAGTATTTAACCGAACGGGAGAAGTTCATAGAAGAATTCGGGAAACCGTTTGAACTTCCTAATGGTATTTTGAATAAAGAGATACCCGGCTGTGGAGCAACTACAGTCGCACTGACAGATGAACATAAAACTATTATATGCAGCCCTCGCAATGAACTGTTGAAAAACAAACATGAACAATACCCTGATACCTTGCTTGTAATTGGCGGAGTAGACACCAAAGAGATTGAGGCATATTTGCAGACTGCGGAGCTTCCCAAGATTCTGGTCTCCTACGATTCCGTGTATAAATTGATTGGCTGTATTAAATATAAATCAGATTGGCGTGTAGTAGTGGATGAATTCCAATGCCTGTTGGCAGATAGTAGTTTCAAGTCTGAAATAGAATTGCACTTTTTGGATAATTCAAGGTCATTCCCGTATGTTACATTCTTATCGGCAACTCCAATTCTTGACAAATATCTGGAACAGATTGACCACTTCAAGGATATGAATTACTATCAGCTTGACTGGGAAGAAAAGGATATTGTCAGAGTATATAGAGAACGCACAAAGAATCCTATCAATGCAGCATTGGAAATAGTTCGCTACTATCAGAATGGCAATTATCCTTCTGTGTATGTTAATGGGGAAAGGATTTACTCCAAAGAATGTGTTATATTTCTCAATAGTGTAAATAATATTGTGAACATTATTAAACAAACAGAACTCAATCCGGAAGAAGTAAATATCATTGTAGGTAATTCTGACGATAACGACAGACAGATTGCAAGGATTGGGGAAGGATTCAAACGGGGAAGAATTCCCTTGAAGGGGGAGACGCACAAGAAATTCACCTTCTGTACTTCCACCGCTTATGCGGGCTGTGATTTCTACTCTACCAATGCCGCAACTTTTGTCATTAGTGATTGCAATCGCCCGAACACTGCGGTTGATATAGCAACGGAACTGGTACAGATTGCAGGCAGGCAGCGTCTGGCATGCAACCCCTTCAGGCAGTTCCTCACCTTCGTTTACAATGTCAATGCAGAGGAGGTAGAGCAAGAGGCATTCAATGAGCATCTGTGCCGGAAGGTCAATGTGACACTTGACGAGATTAGAGACAACAACAATGCCGGTGAAGCATTGAGAGCCAAACGTATCAAGGATTTTAGGAGAATCCCCGACAATGTAAAATATCAGGATTCATATACAATGTACGATGAACTGAAAGGAGAATTTGTTTTCAACCGTTTAGCCTATGTAAACGAGCAATACTGCTTTGATGTCCAGAAGTTCAATTATCAGAATGGGGTAATTGTAAAGAAACTGCTCCAAGATAGTAGTTTCGATGTCAGTGAGAATCAAACTTATGCCGTTTACCAAGAACAGTTGAAACATCTAATCAAAAAGGAGCCATTTGTAGACAGGATGCAGGCATACTGTGAATATCGTGCCAAGCAAGGGCTGATTGTCAATCTCGCAATGTCAACACTGGAAAGCAAATATCCAGAACTTAGGTATTATTATGAGGCTTTGGGGGCTGACAGGATTAAAGCTTTGAATTATAAAGAGAAGAAACTGCTCAATGAAATCCATATCATGAAAACCAAAAATAAGATTCGTCATGAATTACACGGCATTATTCATATCGGAGACAGAATATTAACTACTGATATTCAGCAAACCTTACATGATGTATATGACAGGCTAGGCATTGACAAGTCACTGAAGGCGACCGACCTCAATGAATTCTTTGAGATTCATCCCGTCAAGATACCGACCGCCAACGGCCGGAAGAATGGCTTTGAGATTCGAGGAATATTGTAAACAAACAGAAAGAGGCTGAACTCAAAATCAATTTGAGACAGCCTCTTATTTTTATGTATCATGTACAATCCGGTTATTCTTATTGCTGTTGAGCGTTACGCATCTCAATAACTCGCTCGATGATTAAGTGCTGAATACAGCTAATTTTATCTTCGCACTTAGCTGCTTCAATCCGCAACTTCTCTGTTGCTTCAATGCTGTTTAACACATTACAGACTGTATCAAAGTCATATTGCGAGATGCAATAATTAATGGCCTTAATATATCTGGTTTGTTTTGCAGCTTTCACGCCAAAGGCTTGTACTGTTGCCTTCATCAATTGCTCCGCCTGCGCATAAGTTCTATATTCTTCTTTAAAAAGAGAAGAACTCATAGCAAGGGCTTTGCTTTGTAATAAAGAAACAGTAGTGCTTATACCAAAATATCCCTGTACGGCAGTACCGGAAATAGAGTACTTCTCACCGAAGCTGCGGATATTCAGTAATAATTCATCTCCCGTTACAATTCCGGCATATCCTATCCACTCATCCTTTGAAGGACATTGAGAGAAATATGCAGTTGTTGCTACTCTGCGGTAAGCGTCGGCAACACTATCACATTCCACTAATTCAGCTTGCAGTGGCTCATCCGTCAAACCGAGCAAGTTAACATTGTCGGCTTTATCCAGATAGACCATTACAGCCGGAGCATTATCGGGAAGATTCTCTATTTTACTACCAACGTAATCGTATAGAGGAACATTCTCTGTGTAGAATGGTTTTGCGTCACATAAGCAAACCAGAGTCGGCAAGAGCTTACTCTTATCTATAGATTCATAGGTTTTATTCTTCTCAAAGTTTTTACGTTTGATAGAATAATCGGTGAAGGCAAGAATGATTTCCTGTTCTTCGCCATTAAAATTCACTGTGGTAACAAAGTACCACTTGGGAGCTTCTGCGCTCCCTAAATTTAAAAGCTTCATAAACTTCAATTTTGTTAAAATTATTAAGCGGGCGGTATATAAGAGCGGGCATACTTACACCTTCATATATACCCGGCAATCCGAGAATTGCCTAATTAATAATATTAACAATTATGAACTAATTGCCACAGCTTATCACTTCCAAGCAAAAAGCGATAGCTTAAAGCACCGAGGTGCTGGGGTCGGATTGTACATGATGTCAAAGAACGAGTTGTTCAATGCTTACTCATCAACAACATGAGTTAATCATTTAACTGCTGCAAAGATAAACCATTTTACTGATAACATCCAAATTCTACGGTTATTATTTCTCGTAAATGCTTGATTTCGTCCGGATTAGCTACATTAATCCAAACTATCAGTTAACGTCAGTTAATGAGATTTTATCATACCTCCTTACAGCCGTATCTGTTTGGGGAGAATATGGCGGTTTGGGTAGTAGAATCACTTTACTTGTCTTTAGCCTTCAATATTCCCGCTACAATTTCTTTCATGTCATTAAGGCTGTCATTATCCAGAATCCCCATTTTGAAAGCCTTATCAACAATCTGCATGACAGTTTCCACATTTACCTCTATCTTTATACATTTGACAATTAACAGCTTAAGCTCGTCCCTCAAATTGGACAGATTACCAACAGACAGCCGTTCCACATATTTATGGGCTACTTCAAGGCCGGAGGCGGGAGATTGCATATAAGCCTCTATTTCTTTCACAATACCACTTATCTCGCTATTGTAATCATATAGTTTGCCGTTCTTCACATATCCCATACGTTCAAACATGTCACTGGCTTTATTGATTTTAGATGCAAAAAATTGAGTGTCCAACAGAGTATCGAAGGTTATATTATTAGTTGCATCGTTCGTAGGCTTTACTTCATTGAGAGAATTTGTCTCCACCTTGCCCATATTGAAAATGCCATTATTTAAACTTTTGAAAGCATTAGAGACTTTCTTTGCTTTATCTTTACTGTTTAAATGAGAATAAACTTTGTCTATCATTTTTGTATCTTCATGTCCTGTCGCTATAATAACAGTTTCCTTTGGGATGCCTTTTCTACACAATATTGTGATAAAAGTATGCCTTGCTGTATGTGTATGCAGTAATTTATAAAGAGGTTGGGTTTGTTTAATCCCGTTTTCTTCATAAGTGATAGGCTCGTCTAATCCTGCTTGTTCTGCTACTTCTTTTAAGGCTTCATTGACAATGGACTTTCTTTCTTTATAATATAATAATTCTTTATTCTCATATTTGGATATAATTTCTTTGGCTAATGGCAATAGTGGAATTATAGCTCTGGCTTTTGTCTTTTGTTGTATAATGGAGATGGTTCCTGCTTCTTCGTCCATTTCATTATCTCCATTAAAGAATTTTTGCATATCGCCAATTCGTTGCCCAACTAAACATTGTAGTATGAATAAGTCTCTGATTTCTGTGTATTTCTTTATTTGTCTTTCTGTTCCTGTGATGATATGCTTGTAGAATTTATTCAGTTGCTCTTCTGTTAATGAAACTTTTTTGTTGTCTGCTAATTCTTTGTTGGACTTATCTTTCACGAACTCAAAACTGTTTAAATTGCTGTCAGACCATTTGAAAGGAATATCCAGTCTTTTATCTGCTATCCCTAGTAAATTAAATATAGTTCCTTTAATTATGTTACGTAAAGTGTTATGAGGATGCAATGGGTTTTCTTTTATGATTTGTTTTTGGTAGCGATTGATAGTATCTAAATTCATGCTCTCCCATGTATTGGGAATTTCATTCTCTTTGAGAAAACGCTCAAACTTGTCTATGTTAGAACGATATTGTTTCTTACTGCTTTCTGCACAAGTCTTTGCTTCTATAATTTGTTTCATTATAAAAGTTGCGGGTTTCTGTAATTCTTTCTTCATCCTATCTTTATATATGTGTTGTTTTAATAGTTTCATACTTTCTCCAATCTCGTCTGGATGCATACAAAGATAATGCTTAAATTCGATGAAATATTCTTTTAGTTTTGTGATTTTCTTGTTCACTATAGTGTTATTTATATTATCTATCTCTGATAGGCGTACGCTGATATATGCTTCTTGTCTTTTTTCATTCCAGTGGTCTGGATATATCTTTACCCCTGTAGATAGTTTAACTTGTTTGTTGTTTATTCTGCATACTAAATAGAGATTGGTTGGTTTCTCGCTACGTGGTTTTCTTAAATTGAAACGAGCTTGCATCTCATTAATAAAAATCTGCCTTTCCATAATCTTGTTCTTTAAAGTTGTTCTTTAATTCGGTTCTTTGAATGTGTTCTTTTAAGGCAATTCTTTCTGATAAGTATTAATTAGCTCCCCTCATTAAATATTCTGGCGCACAGTTTGCGCATTTTGAATAAAAACCGTATATTTGCACGCAATAATTTTTAAACGCATAGCCCTATGTCATTTATTGCTGATAAGATTGTAATGGATGGGTTGACTTACGACGACGTACTGTTGATCCCCGCTTATTCTGAAGTTTTACCGCGCACTGTCGACCTCTCGACAAAGTTTTCTAAAAACATTGAGTTGAAAATTCCGTTTGTGACGGCTGCCATGGATACGGTTACCGAAGCGAAAATGGCTATTGCCATTGCTCGTGAAGGTGGTATTGGCGTGATTCACAAAAATATGTCTATCGAAGAACAGGCAAGACAAGTTGCCATTGTAAAACGTGCCGAAAATGGTATGATTTATGACCCTGTAACTATTAAGAGAGGTTCTACTGTCAGCGATGCTTTAGGTATTATGGCCGAATACAAAATCGGTGGTATCCCTGTTGTGGATGATGAAGGTTATTTGGTAGGTATTGTTACCAACAGAGATTTGCGTTTCGAAAGAGACATGGACAAACGTATCGACTTGGTGATGACTCCGAAAGAGAGATTGGTGACTACGAACCAGTCTACCGACCTGGAATCTGCCGCACAGATTCTTCAGAAACATAAAATTGAGAAACTTCCGATTGTTGGATTGGATGGAAAGTTGATCGGTCTTGTTACTTATAAGGATATTACAAAAGCAAAAGATAAACCGATGGCTTGTAAAGATGCCAAAGGTCGCTTGCGTGTAGCTGCCGGTGTAGGTGTGACTGCCGATACACTGGACCGTATGCAGGCTTTAGTAGATGCGGGTGCAGATGCCATCGTTATCGATACGGCTCACGGACATTCTATGTTCGTTATTGAAAAGCTGAAAGAAGCGAAAAAACGTTTCCCAAGCATTGACATTGTGGTAGGTAACATTGCTACCGGAGCTGCTGCGAAGGCTTTGGCGGATGCTGGTGCGGATGCTGTGAAAGTTGGTATCGGTCCGGGTTCTATCTGTACGACTCGTGTGGTTGCAGGTGTGGGTGTTCCTCAGTTGTCAGCTGTGTACGATGTAGCGAAAGCATTGAAAGGTACAGGCATTCCTTTAATCGCTGATGGTGGTTTGCGTTATTCGGGTGATGTTGTGAAAGCATTGGCTGCTGGTGGATACTGCGTGATGATTGGTTCACTGGTTGCAGGAACTGAAGAATCTCCGGGTGATACTATCATCTTCAATGGTCGTAAATTCAAATCTTACCGCGGTATGGGTTCTTTGGAAGCAATGGAAAACGGTTCGAAAGACCGCTATTTCCAAAGTGGAACTGCCGATGTGAAGAAGCTCGTTCCGGAAGGAATCGCTGCCCGTGTTCCTTATAAAGGCACGCTTTTCGAAGTGGTTTATCAGTTGACAGGCGGTCTGCGGGCAGGTATGGGATACTGTGGCGCTGCTAGTATTGAGAAACTTCACGATGCGAAGTTTACGCGTATTACCAATGCAGGTGTAATGGAAAGCCATCCGCACGACGTGACGATTACCAGTGAATCGCCTAATTATAGCCGTCCGGAATAACATAAAACGGTGAACTGTTAACTAACGGTGAACGGTGAACAAGCTGTGTCAATCAGCGTATGTTTGCTGCTCACCGTTCGTTGTTTATAAAATAAGAATTGATGATGAAAAGAAGTCTGTTGTCAGGGTGTGTATGTCTCTTTGCAGTCTTGGTCTTTGCCCAGCAAGACCCTGTGTTGATGCGTATCAACGGGAGAGAGATACCCCGTTCGGAGTTTGAATATTCATATCGTCGCAATGCTGCCGATGCGGGTACTAATCTTTCTCCGAAGGAGTATGCGAAACTCTTTGCCCAATCCATGCAAAAGGTGGAAGCTGCCAAAGCAGCCGGGCTCGACACGACTTATGCTTTTCGTAAACAACAGGAGACAAACCGGACTAAACTGACGGAATCTTATTTGATAGATAAACCGACGTTGGATAGTTGTGCCCGTGTCCTCTATCAGAAGATGGGACTAAAAGCACGTAGCGGGCAAGTACAGGTCATGCAGATTTTTAAATATCTGCCGCAAACGATTAGTTCCCGTCACCTGGAAGAACAAAAGACCCGCATGGACTCTATCTACCGGGTTATACAAAATCAACCCGGGCTGGAGTTTTCCAGTTTGGTGGAAAAATATTCGGATGATAAGCAGATCCGTTGGATAGAATGTTTGCAGGCAACCACTGAATTTGAAAATGCGGCTTTCACTCTGTCGAAAGGAGAAGTATCGCAACCTTTCTTTACTCCTGCGGGAATCCATATCCTGAAAGTGACAGACCGGAAAGAATTATCTGTCTATGAGGAAGTTGTCGATAAACTGACAGAACGTATGCGACGCAGGGAGATATTGGATAAAGCCACAACGAAAGTAGTGGAACGGTTGAAAAAAGACTGGAAATATTCTCCCAATCAGACAGGTATAGATGAACTGTTAGTGAAAGGCGGAACAGAACAAACTCTGTTCACCATTGATGGGCAAAACTATACGGGAACGATGTTTAAACGCTTTGCCGCTTCGCATCCGCAGGCCGTAAAACGGCAGCTTGATGAATTTACAGCCAAGTCGTTATTGGATTATGAAAGCAGGAATATGGATAAAAGGCATCCCGAAATTCGTTATGCCCTACAGAAATCCAATGAAGATTATCTCATAAAAGAGGTGACACGACAGAAGGTTGACTGGCCTGCAATGAATGACCGTGCCGGATTGGCGACTTATTTTAAGTTTCATTCGTCGGATTATCGTTGGGATAGTCCCCGATATAAGGGAGCCATTCTGCATTGTGCAGACAAAAAGACCGCCAAACAGGCAAAAAAAATGCTGAAGAAACTGCCGCAAAATGAATGGACGGATAAACTTCGGCAAACATTTAATACATCCGGAGCAGAAAAGATACAAATTGAACAAGGGATTTTTGCCGACGGAGACAATAAATATATAGATAAACTGGTTTTCAAGAAGGGCGGATTTGAACCCTTGATGTCTTATCCTTTTACCATTGCTGTTGGCGAAAAACAGAAGGGCCCGGATGATTATCGGGAAGTAATAGACCAGGTGCGAAGGGATTATCGAACCTATCTTGACACGTACTGGACGCGGGAATTGAGGGAGTCCGGTAAGGTTGAAATAAACCAAGAGGTTTTAAAAACAGTTAATAATAACTGATGTAACCGATTATTCACTATCTTCGTACCTTAAATAAGTAGATTTCAGTTGACAATGCGAATATTAGTCCTCTTACTGATTACCCTTCTTACTTGTGGAGCGTGCAAGGAACAGCGCGACCACAAAGGAAAGACTCCTTTGGTAGAGGTGGACGGTAACTTTTTATATAAGGAAGATTTGATGTCTGTACTCCCTGTCGGATTGTCAAAAGATGATAGCATTCTCTTCGCCGAGCATTATATTCGTAGCTGGGCGGAAGAGATTTTGTTGTATGAAAAAGCAGCAAACAATATTCCTGACAATGTGGATGTAGAGAAGCTGGTGGAGAATTATCGGAAAGCGTTGATTATGCACACTTATCAGCAGGAACTGATTAATCAGAAACTGACGAACGATATTCCCGAACAGGAGATTGCGGAGTATTATGGGAAAAACAAGGAACTCTTTAAGCTGGAAAGTCCGCTGATAAAAGGATTGTTCATTAAAGTGCCGCTAACGGCCCCGCAGTTGAATAATGTCCGCAGATGGTATAAGTCGGATAAACAGGATGCAGTAGAGAGTCTCGAAAAATATAGTTTGCAGAATGCTGTGAAATACGAGTACTTCTATGACAAATGGGTGCCGGTGACAGATGTGCTGGATTTGATTCCGCTGAAGGACGAAGCACCCGAAGAATATGTGAATAAACATCGACAGATAGAATTGAAAGATACGGCATACTATTATTTCCTCAATGTGAGCGACTATCGTGGAGTAGGAGAGGAAAAACCGTATGAGTTTGCCCGCCCGGAAGTGAAGGACTTACTGGTCAATCAGAAACGGGTGAGTTTTATGGAACAAGTAAAAAGCGACCTGTACCAACAAGCAGCAAGCAAGAAGAAGATTATATATAATTATTAAATACAAAGAATGAAGAAGTTTGTGAACTTTAGATTTGTTGTTACCCTTGTCCTGGCAGTATTTGCTAATGTGGCAACTTATGCGCAGGACAATGTGGTTGATGAAGTAGTTTGGGTAGTAGGTGACGAAGCTATTTTAAAATCAGATGTAGAAGAGGCACGTATGGATGCCCTGTATAATGGGCGCAGATTCGAAGGCGACCCTTATTGTGTAATCCCTGAAGAAATTGCAGTGCAGAAGCTGTTCTTGCACCAGGCAAAGTTGGATAGTATCGAAGTTTCCGAAGCGGAAATCATACAACGTGTAGATATGATGACCAATATGTATATCCAGCAGATTGGTTCTAAAGAAAAAATGGAGGAGTACTTCAATAAAAGCGCGACACAGATTCGTGAGACATTGCGCGACAATGCGCGTGACGGTTTGACGGTACAGAAGATGCAGCAGAAACTGGTAGGAGAAATCAAGGTGACTCCGGCAGAGGTACGCCGTTACTTCAAAGACCTTCCGCAGGACAGTATTCCGTATATCCCGACACAGGTGGAAGTACAGATTATCACCTTGCAACCGAAGATTCCTATCTCCGAAATCGAAGAAGTAAAAAAGACTTTGCGTGATTATACCGACCGTGTGACTAAAGGAGAAATCGACTTCTCTACATTAGCGCGTCTGTATTCCGAAGATAAGGCATCTGCTATCAAAGGTGGTGAGTGCGGATTCATGGGACGTGGTATGATGGACCCGTCTTACGCGAATGTGGCATTCAGCTTGCAAGACCCGAAGAAAGTTTCCAAGATTGTAGAATCGGAATTCGGCTTTCACATCATCCAGTTGATTGAGAAACGTGGTGACCGTGTGAATACCCGTCACATCTTGTTGCGTCCGAAAGTATCTGAAAAAGAACTGACCGAGGCTTGTGCACGTCTGGACTCTATTGCGGATGATATCCGCGCCAGCAAATTTACGTTCGACGAAGCGGCTGCCGTTATCTCACAAGATAAGGATACCCGCAACAATCATGGTATCATGGTGAACATCAACGAGAACTCAGGTGTTACTACTTCTAAGTTCCAGATGCAGGATCTTCCACAGGATGTAGCTAAGGTAGTAGATAAGATGAATGTGGGCGAGATTTCAAAAGCCTTTACAATGATAAACGAGAAGGACGGAAAAGAAGTATGTGCTATCGTGAAGTTGAAAGCGAAAATCAACGGTCATAAGGCTACTATCGCAGAAGACTATCAGGACTTGAAAGAAATTGTGATGGAGAAACGCCGCGAAGAGATGTTGCATAAGTGGATTCTTAACAAACAGAAACATACTTATGTACGTATCAACGAAAACTGGCAGAAGTGTGACTTCAAATACCCGGGTTGGGTGAAGAACGATTGATGTTTAACAGCTTGATTTTATATGCTGAAACAAAATAAGAAAGATAAACAACAAGACAGGCATAGATGGCTCCTTATAGGCTTTCTATGCCTGTTTGGTGTATGTCTTGTGGCGCAAGTAAGGCCTACCGGACAGAAACCTGCAACTACGGGGACTTCAACGAAGTCGGCTACGGATACGTCTAAAACAGCCCGGACAGCACAGAAGCAGTCGGAGAATAAAGCGCAGCCGGGCAATAAGAAACCATCGGACAATAAGAAACAGCCGGAGAACAAAAAGACGAAAGTTTATTTGCTCCATGCTGACGAAGGACAGGCGGATAAGCTGGCTCGTCCGGATGTGCAAGTGTTGATCGGCAACGTGAAAATGCGTCATGACAGTATGTATATGTACTGTGACAGTGCATTGATTTTCGAGAAAACGAATTCGGTGGAAGCCTTTAGCAATGTGCGTATGGAGCAGGGAGACACCTTATTTATATACGGTGATTACCTTTACTATGACGGAATGACGCAGATTGCCCAACTCCGTGAAAACGTGAAGATGATTAACCGCAACACCACCCTGCTGACGGATAGTCTGAACTATGACCGTCTCTACGACCTCGGATATTACTTCGAAGGCGGAACTTTGATGGATGAAGAAAACGTGCTGACTTCCGACTGGGGGGAATACAGCCCTGCGACAAAGCAATCTGTATTCAACCATGACGTGAAACTCGTGAATCCTAAGTTCGTATTGACTTCCGATACACTGCGGTACAATACGAATGATAAAATTGCTGTTATCCTCGGTCCTTCCAATATCGTGAGTGATAATAATCACATCTACTCCGAACGCGGATTCTATAACACATTGACCGAGCAAGCCGAACTGCTCGACCGTTCCGTCCTGACCAATCAGGGAAAGAAACTGGTAGGTGACAGTTTGTTCTATGACCGCGTCATCGGTTATGGCGAAGCCTTCGATAATGTGAAGATGACGGATACCATCAACAAGAATATGCTGACAGGCGATTACTGTTTCTATAATGAGTTGACGGACTCCGCCTTTGCTACCAAACGGGCTGTTGCCATTGATTATTCACAGGGTGATAGTCTCTTTATGCATGGCGATACTTTGCAGATGGTATCTTATAATCTGAATACCGATTCTTTGTTCCGCCTGATGAAGGCTTACCATAAAGTACGTATGTACCGCACCGATGTGCAGGGAGTCTGTGACTCACTGGTTTATAACTCGAAAGATTCCTGCATGACGATGTACACCGACCCGATTCTATGGAATGACGGTCAGCAGCTACTTGGCGAGCAGATTAAGATTTATATGAATGACAGCACCATTGACTGGGCGCATATCATCAACCAGGCACTGACGGTGGAGATGAAAGACTCCATCCACTATAATCAAGTGTCCGGCAAGGAGATGAAAGCCTATTTTGAAAATGGAGATATGCGGCATATCGAAGTAATCGGTAATGTACTGACCGCTTTCTATCCCGAAGAAAAAGACAGTACAATGACCGGATTCAATTGCCTGGAAGGTAGTGTGCTTCATCTTTATATGAAAGATAAGAGAATGGAAAAAGGACTGTTTATCGGCAAGTCCAACGGAACGATGTATCCGATGGATCAAATACCGCCCGACAAACTGCGCCTTCCTACTTTTGCCTGGTTCGACTATGTCCGTCCGCTGAATAAAGACGATATTTTCAACTGGAGAAGCAAGCGGGAGGGAGAAACACTGAAACCTACAACCGACCGGCGACCGAAAACAGAAAAGCGAAACTTAATTAATATGAAGTAGTATGGGAATGTTTAATTCGATGAGGAAACCTCGTGGTTTTAATCATCAATACATTTACGTAAACGAGCGCAAGGAAAAGCTCGACAAGATGGAAGAGAACGCAAAACGCGACCTTGGCATGCTGCCGGAGAAAGAATTTGATCCGGAAGATATCCGTGGCAAGTTTGTCGAGGGAACAACCCATCTGAAAAGAAGAAAGGCAAGCGGCCGTAAACCGGTCTCTTTCGGAGTCATATTGGTTATCATTGCTTTCCTTCTATTTATATGGCATTATTTGGCGACAGGAAGCTGGTCGTTTTAATTTTTAACTTGAACTATGAGCGATATTATTCATTTGTTACCTGATTCGGTAGCTAACCAGATTGCTGCCGGTGAGGTGATACAACGCCCGGCATCTGTTATCAAGGAGCTGGTGGAGAATGCGATTGATGCAGATGCGCAAAATATACATGTATTGGTGACTGATGCGGGGAAGACCAGCATACAGGTCATTGACGATGGAAAGGGAATGTCCGAAACGGATGCCCGTCTTTCCTTCGAGCGTCATGCTACTTCCAAGATACGTGAAGCGGCTGATTTGTTTGCTTTGCGTACGATGGGATTTCGCGGAGAAGCCTTGGCTTCCATCGCAGCAGTGGCACAGGTGGAACTGAAGACACGCCCCGAATCGGAAGAACTGGGAACGAAACTGGTGATAGCAGGCTCTACGGTAGAGAGTCAGGAAGCTGTCTCCTGCTCTAAAGGGAGTAATTTCTCCATCAAGAACCTGTTCTTTAACGTCCCTGCACGCCGTAAATTCCTGAAAGCAAACTCAACAGAGTTGAGTAATATCCTTGCCGAATTCGAACGGATTGCTCTGGTTCATCCTGATGTTGCCTTTTCACTGTATAGCAATGATTCCGAACTTTTCAATCTCCCGGTATCTCCGTTGCGTCAGCGTATTATGGCCATCTTCGGTAAAAAGCTGAATCAGCAGTTACTTAATATAGAGGTGAATACCACCATGGTGAAAATCTCCGGCTACGTAGCCAAACCGGAGACAGCCCGCAAGAAAGGCGCTCATCAATACTTCTTCGTCAATGGACGCTATATGCGCCATCCTTACTTCCATAGGGCAGTGATGGAGGCTTATGAGCAGTTGATTCCTGCCGGCGAACAAATTTCTTACTTTATCTATTTCGAAGTAGACCCGGCTAATATTGATGTGAATATCCATCCGACCAAGACTGAAATCAAGTTTGAGAATGAACAGGCCATTTGGCAGATACTTTCAGCATCGGTCAAAGAGTCGTTGGGTAAGTTCAGCGCTATTCCTTCCATTGATTTCGATACGGAAGATATGCCTGATATTCCTGTATTCGAACAAAAGACAACTTCCGAGCCGCCCAAGGTACATTATAATTCGGATTATAATCCATTCAAAGTATCCGCAGGCGGTAGTGGCGGCGGTTCGTATAGTCGTTCAAAAGTGGAATGGGAAGATTTATACGGTGGTCTGACGAAAGCCAGCAAGATGAATAATCCGATGCCGGAGCCTGAAATGGAATGGGAAGACTCTGCTGTCAGCGAAGAAACGCCTGTTATAGAAGAAAAGGTGGAGACAGTGACCTCTATGGCTTCTTCCACTCTATATGCCAGCGAGCCTGTGATAGAAAAAGGAAACCAGCATTTGCAATTCAAGGGGCGGTTTATTCTGACTTCCGTAAAATCAGGTTTGATGCTTATCGACCAGCATCGGGCGCATATCCGGGTGCTTTTCGACCGGTATATGGTTCAAATTCAGCAGAAGCAGGGAGTAGCGCAAGGTGTTCTTTTTCCCGAAATATTGCAATTGCCAGCTTCGGAAGCTGCTGTATTGCAAAGTATTATGGATGATTTGTCGGCAGTAGGTTTCGATTTGAGTAATTTGGGTGGCGGAAGCTATGCCATTAACGGAATTCCGTCGGGTATCGAAGGGCTGAATCCGGTCGAATTGGTGCGCAATATGCTACATACGGCGATGGAAAAAGGGAACGATGTGAAGGAAGAAATCCAAAATATACTGGCTTTGACATTGGCACGTGCGGCAGCAATCGTTTACGGACAAGTGTTGAGCAACGAAGAAATGGTCAGCCTGGTGGATAATCTTTTTGCCTGTCCCTCACCGAATTACACTCCGGATGGGAAGACTGTTTTGACGACAATCAAGGAAGAAGATATCGAACGTTTATTCAAATAAAGCAAATAATTTCATCTATTTCTAAAACCTTTTAGTTCAGTTCGTGTTATTTAATTAGTTCAACAAAGAAAAAGATTTAAATAACCACTTAACTATTAGGTATATGAAAAAGATTCTGATGTTGCTGGCTTTTGCCGGCGTTGCGTCTGTCGCTTCTGCGCAGCAGACTATGACGGTAACTGAATACGAAGTGATTCAGGTACAAGATAAATATCAAGTAATAACGAACCCATTCTGGAGCAACTGGTTCTTCTCAGTAGGAGGCGGTGCTCAGGTACTGTATGGTAATAATGACCATATCGGCAAATTCAGAGACCGCGTTGCTCCTACATTCAACGTGTCTGTCGGCAAATGGGTAACTCCGGGCTTCGGACTGCGTTTGCAATACAGCGGACTGCAAGCTAAAGGATTCACAATGAATGAAACTGCTAATTATGTAGTCGGTGGTCCGAGAGCAGACGGTTCTTACAAACAGAGATGGGATTACATGAACCTTCACGGTGATTTGATGATTAACCTGAATGCACTTTTCGGTGGATACAACCCGAATCGTGTATATGAAATTATCCCTTATATCGGTGCAGGCTGGGCTCATTCTTACTCAAAACCTCACACTAATGCCGCTACTTTCAACGCAGGTATCATCAACCGTTTCCGCCTGTCCAGTGCTGTTGACTTGAACATTGAATTGAGTGCAACAGGTCTTGAAGGCAAATTTGACGGTGAACATGGTGGTAAACCTGATTATGACGGTATCCTCGGTGCTACTGTCGGTGTAACTTATTATTTCCCGACTCGTGGATTCCAACGTCCTGTTCCACAGATTATCTCTGAACTCGAACTGAATCAGATGCGTAACCAAATGAATGCCATGGCAGCCGCTAATATGCAGTTGCAACAGCAGTTGGCTAATGCACAACAACCGGTTGAAGTAGATACTGAAGAAGTAGTTATCACTGATACCAACATCGCTCCGCGTACTGTATTCTTCAAGATTGGTTCTGATAAATTGTCTCCGCAAGAAGAAATGAACTTGTCATATCTTGCAGCTAAGATGAAAGAATTCCCGAATGCCAAGTACACAATCAACGGATATGCAGACTCTGCAACCGGTACTTCTTCTTTCAATCAGAAGTTGAGCTTGGAACGTGCACAAGTTGTTAAAGACCTGTTGATTAAGAAATACGGTATCTCTGCTGATAGATTGTCAGTTGCTGCCGGTGGTGGTGTCGACAAATTCGGACAACCGATTCTGAACCGTGTAGTATTGGTAGAATCAGCACAGTAATAAAGTAAATTCAGCATTCAGCGATTCTCTGTAATCGCCCACTGAAAAAGAAAAGCGGCTGAAAGCAAGAACCTCATTTCAAGGTTCGCTTTCAGCCGCCTTTTTTATTACCTTCTTATATTTATCTATCTCTTTTATCTTTTTACAAGTCAGCCCTTCAATAAAAAGTCCGCTTCCACTAATGTATTCAATATTCTTTTCGATATTTTTTTCCATAGCATTATTTGTTCATTACTATTTATTACTGACTTGTGAAGGCAGTATAGATTATATTCCCTATAAAGACCATTATTACTACGCCGATTAAAACAGTTTCTCCCAATAAATATCCTAACGCCATACGCTGTATGACGCGATGATATTTCGATACTCCGATGTTATTCCGTTGTTGCCAAGCTACGATACCGCAAATGACAGGTGCTATGAATATCAGGAATACAAGTCCAAGGCTTGACATTCCTGATTGAAGCCAAAACAATCCTGTTAATATTTCCATTAATATGCCGCCATATACAAAGAAAAGTAAGAATAAAGCACCTTTAGGTATGTTGGGAATCTGTTCCTTACGCATCTTGCGAAGTAACCGGATATAGACAATGATGCCTGCAACCGGAAGAATCAGATGAATAAAGATCACCATAAAGATGTCTATAAATACTTTTATTGTTTCCATCGCGTTGCTTTACCATTCATAATCAACTGCCTGTAAAGCAATAGGAACCGGATTTAGTAACACCCACTTGACGGCAAACTCACAAAGACAGTCTAGTGTCTCTATTTCGCTATTTGCCGAGATACTTTTAGCAATCTTTTCGGCTTCTTCGTAATCCTGTGGAGCAAGTGGATTTCCCATAGCAAAATAAGCGGGTAATGCTTGTGGTAATTTTTTGTAACCCTTATTCCAGTTACAAGCACCATTATCCCATATTTCGCGAGAAACCTTTCCTGTTACTCGTATGACTTCCCCTTGTATGGTTGCTGCGTGTCCACTACCGGGTACGAGCAATTTCCAAAGTTCATCGAACTGTTCCCGCCATGTTGTTGATTTCACTTCGATAGCGGAACTGCCATCATGTATCTTTCTTCTTGCAACAGGGTTCACATCAAACAATTCGTATAAATGTTCAAGTCCCTGTTCTGTCTTGGGAAGATAATCTTTGTTGAAATCTGCACGATAAAACTCGAAATCTTTTCCTATATTCTGTACATACTCTTTCATAGCCGGAGTCTTTTTTGCTCCTGCGTCAAGCAGAATGTCTGCGATTTGTGCCATTGCGTAAATTTGTGCACCTTGACACTGTCTAAGTCCTTTCTCAAGAGGTGTCATTACTGAATCATAACTGCCATTCAGTGAATTGACATCTGCACCATTCTCTATCAAAGATTTGATTGAGTGTATGAGTAAGTGCGTTGCACTTAGACGGGTGACGGCATTACATAGAGGAGTACAATTATATTTATCTCTTTTCTCTATATCAGCACCGAGTTCCAAGAGCACCTTGAGGTTATTACTTTCATTTTGAGATTGATATAAAACAGGGGTATACCCCCATGTATCTCCGGCATTGACATCTATTCCCGTAGCAACAGCCCAACGGATAAACTCCTCACTGATTCCCTGAAAAGTGAGTGCATTGCCTTTCCAATAACCGCCATAAGCATTGATGTCGCATTTGTCAAAAACAGCTTGTAGTTCGGCAAGATTGCTATTTGCTGCTATTTGTTCAAAGTCTGTCGGTAGTGTTTTTCTTTTCTTTGCCATTATATCTTTTGTTTCTTAATATTGTGTCCTTCTGAGGTGAAATTAATAACGGAACGTACCAGTAAGAAATACTGTTTAATACAAAACTACAGTTATAAATCCAACCATCAAAGAATTATTGAGAATAAAAAAGAATGATACACTGTGTTTCTTATCTTTTGTCCATGATTGATATTTGTAGTCTGTATTAAAGAGTAAGGATGAAACTTTTTATTGGAATTATCCCATGCCGTTAGTATATATTTTCTATATTTGTGACATTGACTCAAATTCCAAATACTATGGATGATTTTAATAGTGTATATATGCTGCTTGGCATAGTGATACT
Organism: Bacteroides sp. GM023; assembly: GCF_014750685.1. GTDB lineage: Bacteria > Bacteroidota > Bacteroidia > Bacteroidales > Bacteroidaceae > Bacteroides. The sequence continues at coordinate 431,421 of NZ_JAAXGE010000006.1, read as the reverse complement.
TATAGTTTTGTTATGTAGGTTTGATGGTCGGTTTACGAAAGTAGAGAAAGAGCTTAATGCGATAAAGAAACAGATGGACGACCTTCTGAAAGGACAGGCAAAACTAGCTTCCGGTAATCTGAAATCAAGTGGGAAAGTATCTGAAAAAGTGACTGAAGAAGTTGCAGCAGAAGTCCTGCGGAAAGAAAAATTGGTTGAAGAAGAACCGGTCGTTCCAAAACAAAGTATTGTCATGGAGACAGTGGCTACCGAACACCCGCAAGATATTCAGGAAAAGATTATTGAAAAGAGTTTGGTCGGGGATATACGGAAAGAGGAAAATGTACAAAAGAATGAGAGTACAGAGAAAGAGGTTGATATACCTTTGGTTGCTGTAGCTTCGGTTACTCCGGTCACTCCAGTTACTTCAGTTACTCCGGTCACCTCAGGTACTCCAGGCAGCACTTCAAGTACTTCAGGCACTCCGCAACCGAAACCCCAACCGAAGAAACAAGTAAACTACGAAAAGTTTATCGGCGAAAACCTTTTTGGAAAGATTGGTATTCTTATATTTGTGATAGGAGTGGGCTTCTTTGTAAAATATGCTATTGATAAGAACTGGATTAATGAGACTTTCCGTACCGTACTTGGTTTCCTGACGGGGGCAGCACTACTGTTTGTTGCCGAACGTTTACAGAAGAAATACCGTACATTCAGTTCGCTGCTTGCAGGCGGTGCTTTTGCCGTGTTCTATCTCACAGTTGCTATTGCGTTCCATTATTATCATATCTTCTCGCAGACCGTGGCGTTCATCATTTTGATAGCTGTCACTGTATTTATGTCCGTCCTGTCGGTAATATATAACAGGCGTGAATTAGCCATAATTGCACTTGTCGGGGGATTCCTGGCACCTTTTATTGTAAGTAGCGGTGAAGGAAGTTATTTGGTACTATTTACTTATGTGAGCATTTTGAATTTGGGAATGTTCGGACTTTCCATCTATAAAAAGTGGAGTGAGCTTCCGATTATTTCATTCGTCTTTACTTGCCTTATCATGGCTAGTTTCTTATTGTTGAGCTACTCCTCCGATTCCACAATTATTTCGAAGCATTTGTTGATGTTTGCCACCCTGTTCTATTTTATCTTTTTGCTTCCGGTATTCTCCATCCTTCGTGGAGAGAAGATACAGACGATGAGCCGTGGACTGGTATTTGTCATCATCACGAATAATTTCGTCTACTTACTTTCAGGAATCCTGTTCCTGCGAAACATGGGGCTGTCTTTCAAAGCAAGCGGGTTGTTAAGCCTGTTTATCGCTCTTGTTAATTTGGGATTGGTTCTTTGGCTGTGGAAAAGCAGGAAAGATTATAAATTCCTGGTACATACTACCCTGGGGCTTGTATTGACCTTTGTCTCCATCACCATTCCGATTCAACTGGATGGAAACTATATCACGTTACTTTGGGCATCGGAAATGGTATTACTGCTATGGCTTTATGTTCAATCGAAGATTAGAGTCTATGAATATGCGGCTAAAATACTGGTGGGACTTACCTTTATTTCCTATCTGATGGACGTGTATGGCGTAGTGTACGGGCATCACTCCTTGAGTACTATCTTTCTGAACAGTTCATTTGCAACCTCCTTGTTCGTAGGCTTGGCAACGGGAGCATTTGCCCTATTGATGGAGTACTATCATCAGTTCTTCTCCACAGCCCGCCGATTGAAATACGGTTTTTGGAATCCCTTAATGCTTATCATTTCCGTAGCCATCCTGTATTATACATTTATGATGGAATTCAATCTGTATTTTGAAGGAGCGACGCGAAGCGGAGCGATGTTCTTATTTACCGCCGTATCCATTTCGAGTGTTTGCTATGCTTTCAGAAAACGGTTCCCGATTACCAAACACCTCACTTCCTATACACTGGCTATCGGAGCGAATACACTTGTATATATCCTGAACATATGGGGCGACCAATGGGAAAACATGGCTTTTACCCCTGCCGTACTACGTTGGCTGACTGTAGCTTTTGTAATAGCCAACATCTGTTATGTAGCGCACCGATATTATACAACCATCGGCATTAAGCCCCGATTTACCGTATACATCAACATCCTTGCCACACTCATTTGGGTGACAATGGTACGTTCTTTCCTCTGGCAAGTGGGAGTAGACGAATTTAGTGCCGGACTATCGCTTTCATTAAGTATCGCCGGTTTCGTTCAAATGGGATTAGGAATGCGCCTGCATCAGAAAGTACTCCGCATGGTGAGCCTTGCGACTTTCGGAATAGTCCTGCTCAAACTCGTCTTTGACGATTTATGGGCTATGCCAACCATCGGTAAGATTATCGTATTCATCATTTTAGGACTGATATTGTTGATACTTTCATTCCTCTATCAGAAATTGAAAGATGTATTGTTCAAGAACGACGAGGACGCGACAAATGATTCTGCCTCTTCCTGAACCAAATAATAAAACCGGTGACCGGCAGCGAAGCACCGATTAGCGCACATATGAAAACAAGGATTTTCCCAAAGATACCGAGAATCCTTCCGTCGTGAATCTCGAGATTCATACGTCTTAGTTTGTCGGCAGCCGATGCTTCCGTATATTTTCCTGCATAGGCTCCTGAACCTTGCAGCGGAGCAAGCGTGTATTGGTCGAAGAATAAATTATCAGTTTTGTAATAAGAGCCCCTTTCGTGCACTACGCTTACACGTATCACAGACTCTTTTTTCTGTGGCAGGGCAAAGTAGAATGTCGTGGCATCGGGAGATTCCTTTTTCAACTGACCGAACAGAACATTCAGACCGACTTTTCCTTCCGCTATATGCAGTGTGTCTGATTTAGGGAGAACATAAGGCTTGAGTTCCTTCCCGCCGGAAGTAACATAATACGTTGCTTTACTGAACCAGCTGAAACTCCACACCAGTCCCGTCAATGAAAGAATGATTAGCACAATGGCAGCATATCCGCCTAACACATTGTGCAAATCATAATTAACCCGGGCAAAAGGAGCTTTTATTTTAAGAGTGAAATTACGAAGGGCAGCTTTTTTATTCCACTTCCTGGGATACCATAGCACAAGCCCAGTTAGTAACGTAACGACAAATATCAGAATACTGTACCCCACAATCATCTTACCCGCCTTTCCGGGTATCCACAACGTTCTGTGCCCTTTCAGAACAAAAGAAAAGAAATCCGACTCTCCGGGTTCTTTCTGAATACTGTGAATAACCTCTCCGGTGTAAGGATTGATATAAACAGTACAAGATGCAGTTTTAAAATCCATGTAGTCCACGAATACGGCATCCGTCGCTTCACCATAGGTGATGGCAGTGGGAACCGTTCTTCCGGTATGATTATTGGCAATTTTCAGAATCTCTTCCGGCAGCAGCATCGGCACAGATTCCGGCGCTACAAATCTCCAGGGCTGCTTCGCATCCTTGATTTCATCTTTAAAAGCATAAAGACAACCGGTGATGCAAACGATAAATACAACAATCCCCGAGATTAAGCCTAACCACAGATGAAGTTGCAAACAGAACTTTCTGAAATTCATATGGATGAAATTCATATGGATGAGATTCTTTTACTGTCAATAATTCAAGAGAGGGCGTGCGGGAAGCCCTGATAACTTGTCTTCTCCACACACCCTCATCAAAATATTAGTCTATTTTGAAAGTAGCGGAAACGAAGTTACTTGCTACCTTCGCACCACGCTCTGCGGTCGCGTTGTTTATATCCACCTTATAGAAATAAAGTGCGCCGTCCGTGGCAAGCGGAATATAGAAATAACCGTTATCAACCACTCCGCTCATACGCTGTCCGCCGTCACCGTCGTGAACCGGAATCTGCGGAATATCCTTCACCGTCTTTTCTTTTACGTCGATGATGCAGGTTTTCAGTGACTTATCCGCCCATCTGGTCATTTCATCCGGTTGCAAAGTACTTACCTGAGCAAAGAATTTACCGTTACCCAAATATTGCAGATGCACAGGCTTCAAACCACCCGCTTCGGTTTCAACATCAAAATAATAGTCATCAAACTGAGTCGTACCTTTCGCGATATGCAGGAAAGCGGCTTTCTTGCTGCTATTCTGTGAGAAACCATTGGCGATAGATGTATTTGAGAACGTGTACATATCGCCCGACTCCGTTTTGAATATACCATTGTAAGCATTCCATGAACCGGCTATGGCGGCACGTTCATCTTCCATTGTAGTGATATGCTCCAGTTCAGGGTAAGAATATACAGCTACATACGCCTTGTCGATGTGGCGTGTCACACTCGGCTTCTGAGTTTCGTCCGTCAAATAATACGTTATATAGATTTTGTTATCACTGACCGTCATACCGGTAAGACGCGGCCAATCCAGTGTTGACAGTTCGCTCACAGGTTTTGTCACCTTCTTCGTGATAGCTCCGCTATTGATATTCAGCAGATACATTTTGAACTGGTCGCCGCCTGTCGGAGCTGTCGGGATATCCACTGCTACCATATTTTCCGAATCCGCCTGCTCAATGCCGGACAAAGACTGCTCAAAGACAAACGAACTTTTCTGTTGCAGCTTTCCATCCGCACCTTTGGTGATGATATTGGCGTCCGTCAGTCCCAAACCGCCAATACTGAAAATAGAACTGTTGCCTAATTGAAACGAGCGATAACCGTTCTGCTCGATTCCCTGATTGCCGGAAGCGGAGATTGTCCCATTCATAAAGTCCGATACGGGAACGACATAATAACTCGTGGCACTGTTTGACGTAATGCCGAGACAAACAACATAAGGAGCATCGGCGGGAGTGTCACCACCGTCGAAATCAGTATCATTGTCGCAGGAAGCAACCCCTAATAAAAAGGCAGCACATACTAAATAACTTGCGAATACTTTAAACTTTTTCATATTGATAATTCTATTAATTAATGGTTTATTTATTTAGATAATATCTGAATTTCACTGTAAACGAGCGTCCCGGTTTTTGGAGCTTGAAGTTGTCGTAAAGCATCTCATCCGTAATATTGTCACAACTCAAAGCAAAGTTGTAACGTCCGTTGCACAACGAATAACCGACAGACACATCATGTGATAACTGCTTAGGGATTTGGTCCTTGCTATCCTTGGAACCCAATCCCGGCCATGACAGATAATACTCCTTCACGTAGTTGAGGAAATAATCAACCGTAAGTTCGGAACCCTTTATGAAAAGGTCTTTTTTATTCAGCCCGATATTTCCGTTACCAAACAAATAAGGAATATTCGGAAGCTTCTCCTTATAGTTGAAATTCTCGTTTTCCGTCCCTCCGATGGTTTGTGAAGGAGTCGTTTTGCGGTTGTCGGTGATATGCTGGTATGTCACGTTCATGCTTGCATGGATGAGGCTGTTCCACGTATATTGCGTATTGAATTCCACCCCTTTGGTCAGCACTTTTCCCAGGTTGATATACATCATGCTGGGCTGTTTCAGTTCCCGGTGAATAAAGTCCTTGGAATTTCTGTAAAGCAATCCCAGCTCGAACTGCAAAGTGTTCTTTCTTAGAAAATCAACTTCGTACATCAACCCGACGTTCACATTGTCGCTGCTTTCCGGCTTCAAGTCCGCATTGCGGCTGTTCTCCTGGTTGTCACCAAACATTTCGAATGCTTCCGGCAGGCGGTAGGTATGTTCGTATGAAACTTTGGCTTGCAGTTTGGGCAGCAGAAAATAGGTAAATGCCCCGCCGTAACCATATTCCGTGTAATGGTTCGTTATATTTTCGAGCCCGGAAGTATGCGTATTCGTAACATACGTTTTCCCCTTCATCTCGTACAATTTACCGAATACGGTAGCATTCCAACGAGTATATTTAGCCATCCATCCCAGTCCGAGGATATGCTTGTCGATACTTTGGGGAATCTTGTTGTAGTCGTTTGCCGGGTCTTCCACATCGGAAACCTTGCGCGTCAGACCGGAGTAGACATGATTCAGCGATAAAGTATGATATTGATTCAATGTGTAATCCAGGCTTGTGTTCGTTCTCCACTCCCTGTTGTTGATACGAAGTTGTGAACGCGTTCTTTCTCCCGAACTTGCCGAAGCATTAGGCACCCATTCACCCAACCAGTTGTAACGCCTGGGGACGGTGTCTGTGCTGTTATTGTCCACATCACTGTAAGAACCATAAAAAGAGAGTCCCAACCCCTCGACGAACAAGTCCGATTTCTTATACCGTAGCATCGGGATGACTGAACGACTGTCCGTTGTCCTTGCTCCATACACAAGGTCCATGACAACCCCATTCTGAATATCCTTATCATTTCCCGCTACAATAACACCCGCCAGTAAGTAGTCGGCAAACGAACGATTGACAAAACCGGTTTCCAGGCGCACTCCCAATGACTTATATCCGTCGTGAAAGCGTTTCACCCATTGATTGCCCAATTTCTGCCCGCTTTCCAGGTCAATAACAGGTACATATACCTTATAATTATTATCCGAATAATTAAGGAAAGAAGTAAGACGCGCGGTGAATCCGGTCTTTTCGTTGGTATATGCCCCGTTGATGGAAGCCTTATGCGTATTGAACGAGCCGAAGGAATAAGAAACATCCAGGTAATTGGCGGTCTTGCGGGTAATCACGTTGACAGCGCCACCCAGTGCGTCGGCTCCCAAGCCAACCGGAAGCACCCCTTTATACACTTCCACCCGCTCTACCATATTGGCGGGAAGATTGTTGATACTGAAAGCATCGCCGAAATTATCCATTGCCAGTCCGTCCATAAAGAACTTCACCTGTCGTCCCGAAAATCCGTTCAATGTGAAATTATAGTCGGAACCCACCCCGCCGTTCACACGGAGTTTGACTCCCGCCATACGGTTGGTGATGGTACCTATATCGACAGAAGTATTATAATTCTTACTCAAGTCGGCCACGGAAATGGCAAAAGCCTGCTCCTGTTGCCGGCGGGCTTCGCTCTTGCCCACAACAACTACCTCGTCAAGCTCTACATAATTGGTAACCTGAATATCCGGCACCGAAGTTGCCTTTCCCGGAATTACATTAATATCCTGACTCACCTTCTGAATACCGGCACCGGATACCACTAACGTTTGTTTCCCACTTGGAACGTCCGTCAGCCTGTACTTGCCGTCATCATCGGTATATGCTCCGATAGTCGTTCCTTTCACTAACACCGCGATAAAGGACACCGGGGTGTTTTGAGTATCAATAATACGCCCTGAAACTATGTTTTGGGCTTGAGAGAATAGTGGTAGATTAATAAGAATAATTACAGCCGCTAAATACCACCCGAAAACTCTTTTGTTCTTTCTCTTCATTTCAATCTTTATCCTGAATAATTTGCGGTGCAAAAGTAGATAAACGGGATATACCCGGCAATCACTATTTTTTGGTATTTCTCAGTCTTATGTTTATTCCCGGATTTGTGCAATCATTATATATTGGTATTTTGGGAATGGCGGGTTAATTATAATTGATTAGAAACAAAAAAGTCCGGAGTAGTTCACCCCGGACTTTTTAAGTAGTAGATAAAGGAATAATCAGACGATTTCTTTCCTTATTCAATATATTAATATTTACTCTTGCGAGAAACGTTTCACCTGCTCTTCGATTAATTTCTTATCATCGAAATAATTAATCTTCATCGCCTTCTTCACGTCAGCCAAAGTCTCGGCAGCCGCAGCCCTTGCCACTTCGCAGCCTTTCTGAAGCATCTCGTAGATAGCAGGAATATCCTTGCTGAACTCCTTGCGGCGATTGCGAATCGGCTCCAAAGTCTCCTGCATGATAGAATTCAGGAAACGTTTTACTTTCACGTCACCCAGTCCGCCACGTTGGTAATGCGCTTTCAATTCTGCCAGATTCGGATAATCCGGTAAGAAGCGTTCGAAATGTTCGGGACGGCAGAAAGCGTCGAGATAAGTAAATACCGTATTACCTTCAATCTTTCCCGGGTCCTGCACGCGGAGATGTCCCGGGTCAGTATACATACTCATGATTTTCTTCTGAATCTCTTCCGGTTCTTCCGACAGATAGATACAGTTGCCGAGTGATTTGCTCATCTTCGCCTTACCGTCAGTTCCCGGCAGACGCAGGCAAGCCGCATTGTCCGGCAACAGGATTTCCGGCTCTACCAAAGTTTCACCATATATATAGTTGAATCGACGGACGATTTCGCGTGCCTGTTCGAGCATCGGCTCCTGGTCTTCACCGACGGGGACAGTCGTTGCACGGAAAGCCGTGATGTCCGCAGCCTGGCTGATAGGATAAGTGAAAAAACCTACGGGGATACTCGCTTCAAAGTTGCGCATTTGGATTTCCGCTTTCACAGTCGGGTTACGTTGCAGGCGTGATACGCTGACAAGGTCCATAAAGTAGAAACTGAGTTCGCACAGTTCCGGGATTTGCGACTGGATGAAGATGGTAGCTTTGGACGGGTCGATGCCGCAAGCCAAATAATCAAGAGCAACCTCGATTACATTCTGACGTACCTTTTCAGGATTGTCTATATTGTCGGTCAACGCCTGCGAATCGGCGATGAAGATAAACATCTTGCTGTAATCACCTGCGTTCTGCAAGTCAACTCTGCGTTTCAACGAACCTACATAATGTCCGATATGAAGTCTGCCGGTAGGGCGGTCTCCCGTCAATATGATTTTTTCTTTTCCCATTGTTATTACCTTATTAATATAGATTTAGCGGCAAAGATACAGATAAAAACTGAAAGGAGCACTAAAATGCACTTACTTCACTGTAAAAAAGTAGGCGTTTCTTTTTGCCATTTGCAAAATATGTCGTTACTTTGCACAAATTTTGAAATCGACAATGAATCAACAAGAAATCAGAAGTAAGTATTATCTACATTCGGATGTTTTTCACCCGGAAACGACGGGCTTCTTCTCTTTTCTCCAAAAACGATATTTTAGTTCTTTGGTAATGCGTTAATCCTTTTTTGAGGGTAACGCATTTTTTTTATGAACGAACTTAGAAACAACAACTTATTATAACAACAAAAGAAATGGAAAAGGAAATCAAGAAAGTTCTCGTTTTGGGCTCTGGAGCACTCAAAATCGGACAAGCCGGAGAGTTCGACTACTCAGGCTCACAAGCACTGAAAGCTTTGAAAGAAGAAGGTATCAGCTCAGTATTGGTAAACCCGAACATCGCAACCATTCAGACTTCTGAAGGTATCGCCGATAAAGTGTATTTCCTTCCCGTAAATACTTATTTTGTAGAAGAAATTATCAAGAAAGAGAATCCCGACGGCATCCTGCTGGCATTCGGCGGACAGACTGCACTGAACTGCGGCGCGGAACTCTACACACAAGGTATTCTTGATAAGTACGGAGTGAAAGTGCTTGGTACATCGGTAGAAGCCATCATGTACACAGAAGACCGCGACTTGTTCGTTAAGAAACTGGACGAAATCGACATGAAGACTCCGGTGAGCCAGGCTGTAGAAAGCATGGAAGACGCGATTGCCGCAGCCCGCAAAATCGGTTATCCGGTGATGGTACGCTCGGCTTACGCATTGGGTGGTCTTGGTAGTGGTATCTGCGCTGACGAGGAAGAATTCCTGAAACTGGCAGAAAGCTCATTCGCCTTCTCTAAACAAATCCTTGTAGAAGAATCTCTGAAAGGCTGGAAAGAAATCGAATTTGAAGTAATCCGCGATGCTAACGACCACTGCTTCACAGTTGCCAGCATGGAAAACTTCGACCCGCTGGGTATCCACACAGGTGAATCTATCGTTGTTGCTCCTACTTGCTCACTGGACGACAAGGAACTGAAAATGTTGCAGGAACTTTCTACGAAATGTATCCGCCACCTCGGCATCGTAGGTGAATGTAACATCCAGTACGCTTTCAACTCTGATACGGACGACTACCGTGTGATTGAAGTAAACGCCCGTCTGAGCCGTTCTTCCGCTTTGGCTTCCAAGGCTACCGGTTATCCGTTGGCATTCGTTGCCGCTAAGATTGCTTTGGGGTACTCACTCGACCAAATCGGCGAGATGGGAACTCCGAACTCAGCTTATGCTGCTCCGCAACTCGACTACTATATCTGTAAAATCCCTCGTTGGGACTTGACGAAATTCGCCGGTGTATCCCGCGAAATCGGTTCAAGCATGAAGTCAGTAGGCGAAATCATGTCTATCGGCCGCTCTTTCGAAGAAATTATCCAGAAAGGTCTTCGTATGATTGGTCAGGGTATGCACGGTTTCGTTGGTAACGACGAACTTCACTTCGACGACCTCGACAAGGAACTTTCACGTCCGACTGACTTGCGTATCTTCTCTATCGCACAAGCTATGGAAGAAGGATACAGCATCGAACGTATCCACGACCTGACAAAGATTGACCCCTGGTTCCTCGGCAAACTGAAAAATATCGTTGATTACAAAGCTAAATTGTCCGCTTATAATAAGGTGGAAGATATCCCGGCTGACGTAATGCGTGAAGCAAAAGTATTAGGTTTCTCTGACTTCCAAATCGCCCGTTTCGTTCTGAATCCGGTTGGAAACATGGAGAAAGAAAACCTTGCCGTACGTGCTTATCGTAAATCTTTGGGCATCCTTCCGGCTGTAAAACGCATCAATACCATCGCTTCCGAACACTCGGAACTGACCAACTACCTGTATATGACCTATGCAACAGAAGGTTATGATGTAAACTATTATAAGAATGAGAAATCAGTAGTCGTACTGGGTTCGGGTGCTTACCGTATCGGTAGCTCGGTAGAATTTGACTGGTGCTCGGTGAACGCTGTTCAGACTGCCCGCAAACTGGGTTACAAGTCTATCATGATTAACTACAACCCCGAAACGGTTTCTACCGACTATGATATGTGCGACCGTCTGTATTTCGACGAACTTTCTTTCGAACGTGTACTTGACGTAATCGACCTTGAACAACCTCGCGGCGTCATCGTTTCCGTAGGTGGACAGATTCCGAACAACCTGGCTATGAAACTGTATCGTCAGTCAGTTCCTGTACTGGGTACTTCTCCGATTTCCATCGACCGTGCCGAAAACCGTAACAAGTTCTCTGCTATGCTCGACCAACTGGGTATAGACCAACCGGCTTGGATGGAACTTACCAGTCTTGAAGAAGTGAAAGGTTTCGTAGAAAAAGTGGGTTATCCGGTATTGGTTCGTCCTTCTTACGTTCTTTCGGGAGCTGCAATGAATGTTTGCTACGATGATGAAGAACTGGAGAACTTCCTGAAGATGGCTGCCGAAGTTTCTAAGGAATTTCCGGTAGTTGTTTCTCAATTCCTCGAAAATACAAAAGAAATTGAATTTGACGCTGTTGCACAGAATGGTGAAGTGGTAGAGTACGCAATCTCCGAACACGTGGAATTTGCAGGTGTTCACTCTGGTGACGCTACGTTGGTATTCCCGGCTCAGAAGATTTACTTCGCGACTGCACGCCGCATCAAGAAAATCAGCCGTGAGATTGCAAAAGAACTTAATATCTCCGGTCCGTTCAACATTCAGTTCCTTGCCCGCAACAACGAGGTGAAAGTAATCGAATGTAACCTGCGTGCTTCTCGTAGCTTCCCGTTTGTTTCTAAAGTACTGAAACGTAACTTTATCGAAACCGCTACCCGCATCATGCTGGATGCTCCATACTCACGTCCGGATAAGTCCGCATTCGATATTGACTGGATTGGCGTAAAAGCTTCTCAATTCTCCTTCTCCCGTCTGCACAAGGCTGACCCGGTATTGGGCGTAGATATGTCTTCTACAGGTGAAGTGGGATGTATCGGTGACGACTTCTCTGAAGCATTGCTGAACGCAATGATTGCTACCGGCTTCAAGATTCCTGAAAAAGCAGTAATGTTCTCTTCAGGTGCTATGAAATCAAAAGTTGATTTGCTGGATGCCAGCCGTATGCTGTTCGCTAAAGGTTATCAGATTTACGCTACTGCCGGAACTGCTGCCTTCCTGAACGCTCACGGTGTGGATACTACTCCGGTTTACTGGCCGGACGAAAAGCCGGGTGCGGAAAACAACGTGATGAAGATGATTGCCGACCACAAGTTCGATTTGATTGTTAACATTCCGAAGAATCATAGCAAACGCGAATTGACAAACGGTTACCGTATCCGTCGTGGCGCAATCGACCATAACATTCCGTTGATTACCAATGCTCGCCTGGCAAGTGCCTTTATCGAAGCATTCTGTGAACTGAAACTGAGCGATATTCAGATTAAGAGCTGGCAGGAATACAAATAAAAAACTGCTTTAGCTGTTTATTCAAATAACAAAAGCTCCCTCTTTGGCCGGTCCAAAGGGGGAGCTTTTCTTTTGCAGTAAGACTAAATTTCGGGAGCCTTAATGATAGAGCCGTTTCCCTATAGAGAAACGCGAGTTTCCATACTGGGGAACGCCAGTGTCCCCGTAAGGAAACTGGCGTTTCCTCGGTGAGAAACTAGAGTTTCCATTGCAGGAAATTGTAGGAAACTATAAGGGTTTGATTTTTAGAAGTATAGCTTGCTGAAGTTATCCCTATGCAGAATGAAATTTCAAGTTTAATAGAAAATAGCTGTCCATAGCAGCCGTGACTTTTCTTCTATTGATAATCCTTTTGTCGAAGGTGATAGATAAGGTGATAGGTGATAGATAAGGTGATAGATGAAAGCAACCTATCACCATCCCTGAAAGTGCGATGAATAAAGCATCTTGGAAGGACGGTGATAGGTTGAAAGAGAAAAGTGGGAAATTATATGTGTAGGCTTACTTATTATTATTTGCTTACACAGTAATTATATACCTTTAGATTTTCTATCCGGCTATTGAAATCTCCCGCTTTTTCCAGTGGGAAAACCAATGTGCGGATATAGTTCATGGAGTCTTTTCCCGCATTGAAGTAAAGTTTCTGCATATTCATTTCTTCAATTACCTTTCCGTTCACTCTCAGTGTAGTTCCACGGTTGTCACCTTCAATCTGAATCGTAGCCTTCTCTCCCGGATTTACCTTATATGGGAAAGTATTCAAATAACCGTCGCGTGCAAAACCCATCATGCCGCGAATCGGGTCTGTCAGGTAGAAGACGGCGTTCGGTGAACGGAATAGTTCTGTTCCGCTTTTCTCCGGTGCTCCGGTGATGTCAAAACTGACTGTATAGTTATAGCCGATTTCAGGATAATCGGACGTACTGCCGGGAGCAACTGTGGAACGTTCATAGACTAATGCGGGACTTTTGCCGATTCTTCCCATCTGATTGACTCCGGGAGCTTCACTGATAGCGGCACGTTTCTCCTTGTATGCTTCGAAAGGCAGGCTCGTATCTTTACCTGTCCACATTTTCACGGCAAGAGTTTGCAGGGCGGGGAATACACGGTGATGAATATCTTTCACGGAAATTCCATTGCCTACATGGTCATTCCAAATGGCAAACATACCACCGAGGATAGCAGGATGCTTTTCTTCGAATACAGCTTTGCCGATATGCGCCGGTGTCCATTTGTTGTATAAGAATGATTCGTTGAGATAGTCCTGATAGTATCCTGCTATCGGAACAATATAAACCATTCCGTCCGGAAGGCTGATTAGCTGATAACCATCCTTTATCATGGTTGCCGGGTCAGCATATCCGTTGTACCAGGCATTCATAAGAACGTCCTTTGATTTGACCGGAGTGTCACCTTTGGCATGAGTGAGCGCACCCCATACTACTGCCTGCTTGCCGAATCCTTCTACCAGGCGGATATAGTGGTCGGTGAATGCACGGAATTTTTCTACTACTTCCTTTTTCGCGTTCGAGTATTCGTCAGTGCCGATGTGTACGCGCTTGCCTACAAATACGGGATTGTCTCCTTCCAGGTATTCTTTGAACAAAGCATCTACAAATTCATACGTTTCCGGTTTGAAGAGGTCGAGATGATCCATTCCATATTCTTTGCTCCCGATTTCCGGTTTGTAATGGGCGAATGCAAGTGAATGGGCGGGAATATCTATTTCCGGTATGATTTCTATAAAGTTGGCGGCTGCCTGCTTTTGGAAATCAATAAATTCCTTTTTGGAATAAGAACCGTCGCGGGCGGTCAGTCCCGGATACGTATCCGATTCCAGGCGGAAAGCGGCATACGTCTTGTCCCAGTTGTGTTCGAAATATTGCTTGAATCCGTTGTCGTTCAGATGGACTTGCAAGGTGTTCATCTTGTAGTAAGCCATGATTTTCACCAAGTCTTGCAGATAAGACATCGGGATAAATTTACGTCCGCAGTCTATCATAAATCCACGGATAGGATAGTCGGGATAATCGCGGATAGTCCCTTTGGGTAGTTGGTGGTCGGCGGTTTGTTCCGCTATTTGCAGGAGGGTGCGTGTGCTCCAGTAAAGTCCGGTAAGGGTCGGGGCGGAGAGCGTCACGCGGTCGGCTATCTTGATGTCATAGCCTTCTTGTCCCAATTTCTTGTCTGTTGATAACGATAGGACGAAATCTCCGGCTTTCGCCTTGCCTTCCGTCACGCTCAATGCCTGTCCGAACATTTGTTGATAATCGTCGGCGAACATTTGAGCTACTCTCAACAGTTCGGGATTGGAAGAAGTGCAGACGATTTTCGCGTCCGTTCCCGGGATAAAGTTACCGTCTTTTCCCGTCCATTGTTTCAGTTCGGGGACGACGAATGGTTTTGGATTAACAGCAGCGCGGGATAAATTCCCGGTCAAACAAAAGATAGTCAATAAGCATAGCACTTTCAGGGGGATTAGTGTGTGTCTCATAAGGGGGATTTTTTGTTATTAATAAATGATTAACGTTAATTATCGGGTGAAAGTAAGGATAATTTGGCTATCCATCGGTAAGAGAAGCGAATTATTTTTTATTTTTGTTTTTTAAAAAGATAAAATCAGATTTAAACATGTTAGTACTTCTATCCTGTGCCAAGACTATGAGTGAGACTTCAAAGGTGAAAGTGCCTTTGAACACAGTTCCGCGTTTTCAAAAAGAAGCGTCCGGGATTGCTTTGCAGATGTCCCAGTTTTCGGTGGACGAACTGGAACGCCTGTTGCGTGTGAATTCGAAGATAGCCGTAGAGAATTATAAGCGTTATCAAGCCTTTCATGCGGAAGGAACACCGGAACTTCCCGCTTTGCTGGCGTATACCGGAATTGTGTTCAAACGTCTGAACGCAAAGGATTTCTCCAAAAAAGAATTGGAATATGCGCAGGAACATCTGCGGCTGACTTCTTTCTGTTATGGTCTGTTGAGGCCGTTGGATACCATTCGTTCCTATCGCTTAGAGGGCGATGTGGTGCTGCCGGAGTTGGGAAATCAGACTCTGTTCTCTTATTGGCAATCCCGCCTGACGGACGTGTTCATAGAAGATATAAAGAAAGCGGGCGGAATACTCTGCAACCTGGCAAGTGACGAGATGAAAAGCCTGTTCGACTGGAAACGGGTGGAGAAAGAGGTGCGTGTCATTACCCCCGAATTTCAAGTGTGGAAGAATGGGAAATTGGCTTCGATAGTGATTTATATAAAGATGTCCCGTGGCGAAATGACACGTTTCATCCTGAAGAATAAGATAGAAAAACCGGAAAAACTGAAGAGTTTCTCATGGGAAGGATTCGAGTTTAACGAGTCCCTTTCGGACGAAAAGAAGTTTGTATTCACGAATGGTAAAGAGGTATAAAGTATGACGGAAGTAGAAAAGATGCGCAGCAGCCAGTTGGCTGATATGTCTGTGCCGGAGTTGCAGGTGCGTTTTGAACATGCCAAGAAGTTGTTGGCGCGTATGCGGGGATTGAGTACGTATGATGAAGGATACAGGGAGTTGCTGGAAGAACTGGTGCCGGGTATTCCTGAAACGTCGGTTATATGTCCGCCTTTCCATTGTGACCATGGAGATGGAATCAGGGTGGGCGAACATGTGTTTATCAATGCCAATTGTACATTCCTTGACGGAGGATATATCACGATTGGCGCTCATACGCTGATTGGGCCTTGCGTGCAGATTTATACTCCGCATCATCCGATGGATTATTTGGAAAGAAGAAGTCCGAAAGAATATGCCTATCCTGTGACGATTGGCGAAGATTGTTGGATTGGCGGCGGAGCTATCATCTGTCCCGGCGTGACTATCGGTAATCGTTGTGTGATAGGGGCGGGGAGTGTCGTTACAAAAGATATTCCCGACGACAGTATTGCAGTCGGGAATCCGGCACGTGTAGTCCGTAAGCAACCTGTTTGATGCTTGACGTCCGTCCGGGAAAGTTATTTCCCGGATTTGAGTGTTCCTGCGTTGCTGTCCTCGTTGTGAAGCCGTTTTTCGGCAGATTCGTATTTGCGTCCGAAGCTGAAATTCCACGACAGGCTGATGGCGAACATCCTGGAACTTTCTTTGATATACATCCAGTTCTTTGAGGGAGCGTATGAACTGAAGTTCTCGCTTCCCACCTTGTAGTTGTCGCTGAAAGGGTTAAGCACCATAACTCCTGCGGTTAATTGCTTGTAGCGATAATTGACTCCGAGGATATGATAGTTTTCTCCATATTGCAGTGTTTCGCCATAAAAGTTATTACGGTGGCTCTGTATTTCAAAGAACGAACTCCAGTTCTTATAAGAAGCCATGGCGCTGGCACGGTAATACCAATTTGTATAAGTATGGTGGTAATTGTGCCCGCGGCTGTCGAAGTAATTGATACCCGTTGCTACGGACAGGCTTAGTATATTTTTGATAGGACCTACCTTTACTTCTATCTCTGGATTGAGTTTCTGCCAACTTCGTTGGTTGGCGATGGTACGGATGAACAGGTCGTTCTCCCTGATTGTCTCTTCCATATTGGGCTTATGCTGATATTGGTATAAAAGGTAAAGGCTACCGCTGAACAACCCTTTGCGATAATCGACATTCAACGTGTTGTTATAAACAGTCGACATTTTTAACCCCGGATTTCCCCGCCGTATTTGTAAGGAGTCGATTAGCTGTTCTACATTGTTCAGGTCGGACAAAGCGGGCGTACCTCTCGAAATATCTCCCTGATAACGGATGGAAGCATGGTCGGAGAAACTGTAACCGACCCGGAGACGCGGCAGGAAAGAATACTGCTGATATCCTTCGCCTTCCTGATTGAACCACGAACGGCTTCCTTGTAACCCCAGCGAGTAATTGAACTTTTTCACTTTACTGCCGAACTCCACATAGGCGGCGGTATAGGCTTCTTGCATCTGCGTCTCTGCCGAAGAAGTACCCGCATATTTGTTTTCAGTCAGCGACTGCTGATGGCGGATACCCGTGCTGAACTTACTGTTAGTGAATCTTTTCTCATAAATACCTTCACCGATAAATGAATATTTCTTTCCACGGGTAGCCGAATAAATATCGGTTACGATATCGGAGTGTTTCTTTTCCTCGTAAGTCCGGTCGTCATAGGTACGTATATATGTGCCTACTGCATTCACAATAATCGCCTGGTTGTTTTTGAGGTTGCGTTGCAGGTAGATGTCAAGGGACGGTGATTTGCTGTCCGAACTCGTATAATCTTTCATAGCCACGCTGTTGTCGGGATTGTTGATAGGATATAATGTACTTTGGGTATTCTGCTTGTTTCCGCGGAAACCACCCCGAAGCGCCACATTGATAAACCATTTCTCTGATTCCTGATAGCTGTAAGTCATGGTCAGATAATCCCAATGCATCTTCACCTTGTCAGGGATACCATCTTCCAACCGTGTGAAAGAAGGCTGGCTCGCAAAATTGAATGTCTCTGAGTTTTCCCTCCAATAATTATTGAATGAACGGTAGCCGCCATAGTAGGTAATTCCCCATTCCGAGTTCTTATGATTGATTTTGGCTGTCACATTGTTGTTACTCCAAATAGCGCTGATTGGAATATTCGTATTGATTCCTATATAACCGCCTGTCTGATGGCGGCGGACGATATAATCGAGGACGGCTGCCGCATTATCCCCATAACGCAGGCTGGGCTCGTCGTGATATTCAATACGAATCACGTCTTCGGGACGCAGGGAGAGAATCTCCTGTATTTCCACTTTTGCCCCGTTGATGCGCAGTTGCACATCTCCCTGGTTGGAAGAAGTAATCGTCTGCCGTATCGGGTCTACCTGTATCCGGTTGAGTTGCAGTCGTTGCAATAACGTAAGTCCGTCCGTCGATGCTTTCAGCTGGTGGGCAGTGGGGAAGACCAGTTTACGGTCGGACTGGTTGATGACCGAAGCAGCCGTGACGGTGACTTCCTTCAACGCGATGGCGGCGGAGTCGATGGCGATAGTGCCTAAATCGAGTGTTGAGGTGAAATCCTGTAAACTGACTTGTCGTGTCTCATATCCTAAACCGGATATTTGTAGCTGATAATTTCCTTTTTGCAGGTTGTTCATGCTGAACCTTCCCCGTTGGTCGGTGACACCGCCGGAGATAAAAGTGGAATCTTTGGTCTGTAAGATGACATTGGCGAACTCCACCGGCTCTTTACCGGATACGATTCTTCCTCTTAACTGCAAATTTTGCGCAATAATCAACGTGCACAGACATAAAAATGCTGCGGTTGTAGTAATTCGTTTCATATCTTTATTAATTATAAGGGCAGAGAAAGAGTCGCGACTTTCTTTTTCTTGTTCTGTTTATTAGACGGACTCAGAAAACTGAAAGTTGCATGAAAAAAAACTTTTTTTATTATTTGCTGATAATCAGTAGTTTTGTCAAAAGGATAAAAACTTTCTTGAAAAATAATAGGAGAAATATTTGGAGGATTCAAAAAAAGCCGTACCTTTGCATCGCTTTTGAAACGGAAGTGTACGGGCGCTTAGCTCAGCTGGTTCAGAGCATCTGGTTTACACCCAGAGGGTCGGGGGTTCGAATCCCTCAGCGCCCACACTAAAAAAACGAAACACTTCCGGCTCATTATAAGGGCGCTTAGCTCAGCTGGTTCAGAGCATCTGGTTTACACCCAGAGGGTCGGGGGTTCGAATCCCTCAGCGCCCACACCGAAAGTCAGATAGTTATTTTTAGCTATCTGATTTTTTTTATGCATAAACGGTTGGTTGGCACATTAGTTTGTGTGGTGATGTAAGCCGGGATGCAAACTAAAGGAACAATGCTATCTGAATTTCCTTTATACCTGTAATTTGTATACTATATCCTTCCTCGAAACTATATATGAGTAAAACTATCATCGATAAAAGACCTGCTTTGTTTGAGAAAACAGACTGTAATATATGGACAGACCCGTATATCGGATTACAAATGTTGAAAATGCATTTGAATCCGGACTTTGACGGAGCTAGCCGGCAACAAGAATCTGTTCGGAAAACAGTGGATTTTATCTTGAAATACATCAAGCCAACGGGCGGATTACTGGATTTGGGTTGTGGCCCGGGATTATATACTTCTATTTTTAAAGACAGGGGGTATGAGGTAACAGGCGTCGACTTCAACAAAGCATCCATAAGATACGCTGTTGAAAGAAGGCATGATATAAAGTACATACTTGGAGACTATATACAGGAATATCCTCAAGGCAAATATGATGCTATCATCATGATTTATTGTGATATGGGGACTCATTCTGATGATGACCGGGATAAACTTCTGAAAAATATCTATTCATCACTGAATGATGGCGGAGTGCTTATCTTCGATGTCTTTACTGAAAGAATAGTTTGTGATAAACAGGAAACTAAAAATTGGGAATACGCTCCATCCGGCGGCTTTTGGGATGAGAATGAATATTTATTGTTGAGTCAGACATTTCATTATCCGGAAAATAAGGCTTTCGCTTATCAATATAATTTGTTGACAGACAATGAGAGTAAGCATTTTATTGTTTGGGATAGATACTATGCTGAAAAAGAGATAACGGATATATTGAAAGATACCGGATTCAGACAGGTTGCTATCCATAAGAATATTCTTTCAGATAATAATTTTACGTCGAATAATGAAATGTTTATAGTTGCCGGAAAATAAAAAACTAACAGCTTTAGTCAATGATAAAACTTATATAAGACCGATAGAAGATAGTGATATAGAACAGATGCAGTTGTGGTTAAATAAACCACATGTGCTGAAGTGGTATCATGATGCCGATGAATGGCTTTGCGAAGCAATTCGTGAGACTTTTTTTATTTCTTACCGCTTTTATACAAACTTTCTCTATCCTTTTGCCCTATAACTCAGGAAAAAGAGTTAATTTTGCAGTCTGATAATTATCTTAAGAAAACGTATGGAACTTGATGTATTAACGGCCATATCTCCGATTGATGGTCGATATAGAGGCAAAACTAAAGCTTTGGCAGCCTATTTCTCTGAATTTGCACTGATAAAATACCGTGTACAGGTAGAGGTGGAGTACTTTATCACCTTGTGCGAACTCCCTTTGCCGCAACTAAAAGGAGTCGATAGCAGCGTGTTTGAAACTTTACGGAATATCTACCGTAACTTCTCTGAAGCAGACGCACAGCGCATTAAAGATATCGAAAGTGTGACGAATCATGACGTGAAGGCCGTAGAATACTTCCTTAAAGAAGAATTTGACAAGATGGGCGGAATGGATGACTACAAGGAGTTCATTCACTTCGGACTGACTTCGCAGGATATTAACAATACCTCCGTTCCCCTTTCTATCAAGGAAGCACTGGAACAGGTCTACTACCCGTTGATTGAAGAACTGATTGCACAGTTGAAAACATATGCGACAGAATGGGCTAATATCCCGATGCTTGCCAAGACTCACGGTCAGCCGGCTTCTCCTACCCGTTTGGGAAAAGAAGTGATGGTATTCGTTTACCGTATGGAACGCCAGTTAGCAATGTTGAAGGCTTGTCCGCTTACTGCCAAGTTCGGCGGTGCTACCGGAAATTATAACGCACATCATGTAGCATATCCTCAGTATGACTGGAAACAATTCGGCAATCTATTTGTTGCAGAAAAACTAGGATTGGAACGCGAAGAATATACAACGCAGATTTCGAACTATGATAACCTCTCTGCTGTTTTTGATGCAATGAAGCGTATCAATACCATCATGATAGATATGAACCGTGACTTTTGGCAGTATATCTCCATGGAATACTTCAAGCAGAAAATCAAAGCCGGAGAAGTGGGCTCGAGCGCTATGCCGCACAAAGTGAACCCGATCGACTTCGAAAATGCGGAAGGTAACCTGGGTATCGCGACTTCTATCCTGGAACACCTGGCTGTGAAACTTCCGGTTTCACGTTTGCAGCGTGATCTGACCGACTCTACTGTTCTGCGTAACGTAGGCGTACCCTTCGGTCATATCGTGATTGCGATTCAGAGTTCCTTGAAAGGATTGCGCAAGCTGTTGCTGAACGAACCGGCTATGTATCGTGATTTGGATAACTGTTGGAGCGTAGTGGCGGAAGCTATTCAGACAATCCTGCGCCGTGAGGCTTATCCGCATCCGTATGAAGCCTTGAAAGCTTTGACCCGGACGAATCAGGCGATTACAGAAAGTTCTATTAAAGAGTTTATCGAAGAATTGAATGTAAGCGAAGAAATTAAAAGTGAATTAAGGGCAATTACCCCTCATACCTATACAGGATTGTAATTGTTTACTTAATATAATAAACGTGTTTTTTAAATAGGCCGTGAGGCCAAAGTCTAATTTTATTCGAATAAAAAAATGAGCACAGAAAACGAAGAATGGCGCGAAAATTCTTTCAATGAGGAGAATACAGGTGCCGGCCGTGATGGTAACAGGTCTTACAACAGAGAAGGTGGAGAACGTCCGTATCGTCCTTCTTACAACCGTGAAGGCGGGGATCGTCCGTATCGCCCGCGATTTAATACCAATAATGAAGGTGGAGAACGCCCGCAGCGTTCTTATGGCGACCGCTCTTATGGCGACCGTCCTCAACGTCCTTCCTACAATCGTGAAGGTGGCGATCGTCCGTATCGTCCTCGCTTCAATAACAATGAAGGTGGCGACCGTCCCCAGCGTCCTTACAACCGCGAAGGTGGCTCTTACGGTGACCGTCCCCAACGTCCTTCTTACAACCGTGAAGGTGGCTCATATGGCGACCGTCCGCAACGTCCCCGCTTCAATAGCGAAGGTGGTGGCGACCGTCCGCAGCGTCCTTCTTACAATCGTGATGGTGGTGACCGTCCGTACCGTCCTCGCTTCAATAGCGAAGGTGGCGGCGACCGTCCGCAGCGTCCTTACAACCGTGATGGTGGTGACCGTCCGTATCGTCCCCGTTTCAATAACGGCGAAGGTGGCGGCGGCTATCGCAGCAACAACGGTGGTGGTGGCGGAGGCTATCGTCCGAGATACAACAACGACCGTCAGGGCGGATACCGTCCTCGTCCTCGTACCGGCGATTATGATCCGAATGCCAAATACAGCATAAAGAAACAAATCGAGTACAAGGAACAGTTTGTTGACCCTAACGAACCGATTCGTCTGAATAAGTTCCTGGCTAATGCAGGTGTTTGCTCACGTCGTGAGGCTGACGAATTTATCACAGCAGGTGTGGTTTCTGTAAACGATGAAGTAGTTACTGAATTGGGTACAAAAATCAAACGTTCGGATGTGGTTAAGTTCCACGACGAACCGGTAAGCATCGAACGTAAAGCATATGTATTGCTGAATAAGCCGAAAGATACCGTTACTACATCGGATGATCCTCAGGAACGCCGCACAGTAATGGATTTGGTGAAAGGCGCTTGTAACGAACGTATTTACCCGGTAGGACGTCTTGACCGTAACACAACCGGTGTACTGTTACTGACGAATGACGGTGACCTGGCTTCCAAGCTGACACACCCGAAATTCCTGAAGAAGAAAATCTATCACGTTCAGTTGGACAAGAATCTGGCAAAAGCGGATATGGAACAGATTGCAGCCGGTATCCAGTTGGAAGACGGTGAAATCCATGCAGATGCTATCAGCTATACAGATGATTTCAGAAAAGACCAGGTGGGTATCGAAATTCACTCCGGCAAGAACCGTGTCGTTCGCCGTATTTTCGAATCACTGGGTTATAAAGTAATAAAACTCGACCGTGTATTCTTCGCCGGACTGACCAAGAAAGGTCTGCGTCGCGGAGACTGGCGTTACCTGTCGGAAGCAGAAGTAAACTACCTCCGCATGGGTTCATTCGAGTAATAAGTTAATAAATAACAACTTGACAGAGGACGAGGAAAGAGAGCAGGAAAGAATGAATCTTGCAATTGAAACCTCGTCTTCTTGTATCTAAAAAGAAAAAGTTAAATGGAAAAGATTGGTAGAACAAAAATTGTTGATTTGTTAAAGCGCACAGATATTGGCGCTATGGTCAATGTGAAAGGATGGGTTCGCACCCGCAGAGGTAGCAAACAAGTAAACTTTATCGCACTGAATGACGGTTCTACAATAAATAATTTGCAGGTCGTAGTAGATTTGGCTAATTTCGATGAAGAGATGCTGAAACTGATTACCACCGGCGCTTGTATCAGCGTGAACGGAGAAATGGTAGAATCAGTTGGTTCCGGCCAGAAAGTGGAAGTACAGGCTCGTGAAATCGAAGTGCTGGGTACTTGCGATAATACATATCCATTGCAGAAGAAAGGTCATTCTATGGAATTCTTGCGCGAGATTGCTCACTTGCGTCCGCGTACCAATACATTTGGTGCAGTGTTCCGTATTCGTCACAACATGGCGATTGCTATTCACAAGTTTTTCCATGAAAAGGGCTTCTTCTATTTCCATACACCGATCATTACAGCTTCTGACTGTGAGGGTGCCGGACAAATGTTCCAGGTAACTACCATGAACCTGTATGACTTGAAGAAAGACGAAAGAGGTTCCATCTCTTATGAGGACGACTTCTTCGGCAAACAAGCCAGCCTGACCGTTTCCGGTCAGTTGGAAGGTGAATTGGCTGCTACTGCTATGGGCTCTATCTACACATTCGGCCCTACGTTCCGTGCTGAAAACTCCAATACCCCCCGCCACCTGGCAGAGTTTTGGATGATTGAGCCGGAAGTTGCCTTCAACGACATTATCGACAATATGGACTTGGCAGAAGAGTTCATCAAGTATTGTGTGAAATGGGCGTTGGAAAACTGTGCGGACGACGTGAAGTTCCTCAACGACATGTTCGATAAGGGATTGATTGAACGTCTGCAAGGTGTATTGAAGGATGATTTCGTTCGTCTGCCTTATACAGACGGTATCAAGATTTTGGAAGATGCCGTAGCAAAAGGCCATAAGTTCGAATTCCCGGTATACTGGGGCGTAGACTTGGCTTCTGAGCACGAACGTTATCTGGTGGAAGAACACTTCAAACGTCCGGTAATCCTGACTGACTATCCGAAGGAAATCAAGGCTTTCTATATGAAGCAGAATGAGGATGGCAAGACAGTACGTGCGATGGATGTTCTATTCCCGAAAATCGGTGAAATCATTGGCGGTTCCGAACGTGAATCGGATTATGACAAACTGATGACTCGTATTGGAGAAATGCATATCCCGATGAAGGATATGTGGTGGTATCTGGATACCCGTAAGTTCGGTACTTGTCCTCACTCCGGCTTCGGACTTGGTTTCGAACGTCTGTTACTTTTCGTAACAGGTATGTCAAACATCCGTGACGTGATACCGTTCCCGCGTACACCGAGAAATGCTGATTTCTAATATTTCGGTATATTTATGTAAAACTCGCATAATCTTTTGGTTATGCGAGTTTTTTTATGCAATTGATTGTTCTTTTCTCAAAATAAATCTTTATATTTGGACATATGCATTTGAGAGTGTTAACTAAAATAATACGACAATGAAAAAGCTCTATTTCTTTACCATGCTTTCAATAATGTTGTTGGCGGTAACAGGTGCGATGGCCCAAAAGAAAACAAAATTCAAGGCGGCCGAATTGAAAGGTATTTGGCAGCTCTGCCATTATGTGTCCGAATCTCCCGATGTTCCGGGAGCGT
This sequence comes from Bacteroides sp. GM023, assembly GCF_014750685.1. Classification (GTDB taxonomy): domain Bacteria; phylum Bacteroidota; class Bacteroidia; order Bacteroidales; family Bacteroidaceae; genus Bacteroides. The sequence goes on along the minus strand of NZ_JAAXGE010000006.1, from coordinate 406,530 downwards.
TGAAACCCAGTAATACATTCAAAGTCCTGAGTGATGACGGACGAATCGTGAATTTCACCATCATTCCCGGTTCGGATGCCATCATCACCGGCTATGGAACATGGAAGCAACTGACGGACGACTCTTATAAGGAAAGCATTGAAAAGAATATCCATCTTCCGATGCTGGATAACCAGGATAATATTCTTGAATTTGAAATCAAGGACAATGATTATCTGCATCTGAAGTATTTTATAAAGAATGACTTGAACGGGAATGAGTTGAATGCCTGGTATTACGAAACCTGGAAACGGATGGAGATGCCGGCGAAGTTTCCGGAAGATATTGTGAGATAAGAATTTTGTGTTTTTATTGGGCACGGATTTTACGAAATGCCGTACTGTTGATATACTATTTATCAGCAGTGTATTTCGCGGAATCCGTGCCTGTTTTTTGTATAAAAGATAAAAACAAAGAGGTTTTGGACGAAATCAAAGTCGGTTGAAATAGAAACGGAAATAAAAAGGAAGATATATAAACTCCGTTTTTCTGCATTGCTTTAACTTTGCCTACATCAACAATAGTAGAATTATAACAATGAAAAACAGACTTTTTATGGTAGTAGGGAGTATTGCTTTCCTGACTGCCTGTAATACTCCGAAAGGAAATGAGATGGAATGGTTCGACCATGCAGTGAAAACATCCGGACATCAATTGCTTTATATGGCGGAACAATTAAAAGAAGAGCCGGACACGGCTTGTTTCCCGCGTTCTATAAAAGAGGGCAAGTATCGGTTGGAACATCCTACGGACTGGACAAGTGGTTTCTATTCCGGTTCGATGTGGTTGGCATATGAACTAACTGGGGATGAGGCGTTGGCAAAGGAAGCGCGTAAATATACGAACCGTCTGCAGGATATGCAATATTATACAGGTAACCACGATTTGGGCTTTATGATGTTTTGCAGTTATGGACAAGGTCTGCGCTTGAAACCGGAGCCCACGGACAGTCTGATTCTTGTTCATTCTTCCGAAAGCCTTAGCTCCCGTTTTAGTTCGAAAGTAGGATTGATTCGTTCATGGGATTTTGGCGACTGGAGTTATCCGGTGATTATTGATAATATGATGAATCTTGAAATGTTATTTTGGGCTTCGGAACAAACTAATAATCCAAAATATCGTGATATAGCTATTTCTCATGCTGACAAAACATTGAAGAATCATTTCCGGGCGGACATGACTTCCTATCATGTGGTAAGCTATTGGGAGGATAGTGGAGAAGTGGAGTCTAAAGGGACATTCCAAGGATATGCTGATTCCTCTGCCTGGGCTCGCGGGCAGGCGTGGGGAGTGTATGGTTACACCATGTGCTATCGTTTCACCAAGCAGCAGAGTTATTTGGACGCTGCTCATAAAATAGCCCGGTTTATCATCGACCATCGTCCGGCGGAGAATGATTACATTCCTTACTGGGATTATGATGCTCCTAATATTCCCAATGAGCCGAGAGATGCTTCTGCGGCTGCTGTAACGGCTTCCGCATTACTGGAACTGAGCGGATATGGTGACAAGAAACAAGGAGAAGAATATTTTCATTATGCGGAAAATATACTGAAGCAATTGTCATCAGGGGAATATTTGGCGGAAGAAGGAAAAAATCATGGTTTCATCCTGTTGCACTCTGTCGGCAGTTTCCCGCACGATAGTGAGATTGACACTCCGTTGAATTATGCTGATTATTACTATTTGGAAGCAATGAAACGTTATAAAGACTTGAAAGAGAAACCGGATAATTTATAGTATTCGTGTTTTAGTAGATTCCGGTCCTTTATATGCGTTAAAAACAAGATTCTTTTATAAGATTGAACTGAAAATTCCTATCTTTACAATGAAAACTTCAATATTTAGCTCATGAAAGACCGGCATTTGCTATTTAAGTATATATTCGGATTATCCGTTTGCTTTCTGTTTCTTCCTTTATATATAGTGCTGGCTGGCGACAGCCCAATTCATTTTAAGCGTTTGTCCGTAGACGACGGATTGTCGCAAAATACTGTACTTGCCCTGACTCAAGACCATAATAATAAGATTTGGGTAGGCACGATAGACGGCTTGAACTGGTATGAAGGTTCCCGTTTTGCTTCTTACTATAAAGTACCGGACGATACAACAAGTTTGGCGAATAATCATATTTATTCACTTCACACTGACCGGGAAGGTGCAATATGGATAGGTACTCAAGTCGGCTTGTCCCGTTATAATATTGTAGGGAATAACTTCACCAACTATTCCTCGCCGGACAACCAACCGATGCAAGTGTTGGTTATCGGAGAACCGGAAGAAGATGATTACCTTTTACTTGCCACTAATATAGGCTTGATGATTTTCAATAAAAAGACGGGACGGATGAAAGTACAACCAGAGCTTGCTGGAAAAACAATCTATTCTGTTTGCCGGATGAATGACGGCTTCTTGCTTGGGACTTCGGAAGGTGTCTATTTCTACTATGAACGGAATGAAAACGTGACGCGACTGCTGTTGCAACTGAAGGGGGAAGCCATAGCCGATATATTTTATGATGACAGAACCGGAAATTGCTGGCTGGCTTCATTAACTAACGGCGTGTATTGCGTGGATAATAATTTTCAGATAAAACGGCATTATAACAAACAGAATACTCCTGCCTACTTTCTTACAAACTCAGTCAGGACATTGTGTCAGGATGATAAAGGAAGAATTTGGATAGGGACGATGGAAGGCTTGCTTATTCTTGAACCGGAAACGGAGACTTTTCAAATTAGCCGTTTCTCTTCCGAAGACCCTACTTCATTGGGGCACAACTCCGTCCGCTCTATCTTGAAAGATACTCAGGGTGGTATGTGGGTTGGCACGTTTTATGGCGGACTTAATTATTATCATCCTTTAGCTCCGGTTTTCGGACGCTTGCAGCATTCGACCTGGCGGAACTCTCTGAGTGACAATACCGTGAGTTGTATAGCCGAAGAACCGGACAGTGAGAACCTATGGATCGGTACGAACGATGGTGGGTTAAATTATTATAACCGAAAAACCGGAGTCTTCTCATTCTTTCGGGCAGGCACTTCTACCAATTCTCTGAAGTCTGATAATATAAAATGTATATGGACGGATAAAGATGGTAGTGTCTATATCGGTACGCATGGTGGGGGATTGAGCCGTCTGAATCGAAAAAGTGGGAGAATAGAGACATATGATTTTCCGCATTCGGTTTCTCTGAACAACAGTTGCTATTCTTTATTGGATGGAACGGATGGAACGCTTTGGGTAGGCGGTATGAACGGGCTTTATCTTTTAGATAAACGGACAGGGGAGCTTTCCATGCATCCGTTAGCTAAAAAACATAACCAACTGGAGAATGTGCTGATATATACATTATTTCGTGATTCGAAAGGAAGGATATGGATTGGAACAGAAGAGAGCCTGTTTTTGTATGCAGGCGGAAAATTGGAAGAATTGCATCTTTCCTCTTCGGGGCATCTGCATGGATTGATACAAGCCTTTAGTGTGTTAGAAGACAGTCATCACGGCATTTGGATAGGTACTTCTACAGGGTTATACTGTTATAAAGAAGGTGCATCAACCGCTTGGGGGCACTATACGATGAAAGATGGGTTGCCGAATGACTTTATTTATTGTATATTGGAAGATGAACGGGGGCGTTTGTGGCTGACGACCAATAAGGGACTGGCTTGTTTTAATAGGGAAGAAGGTACTTTCCTCAATTATACGAAACAGGATGGACTGCTTCATGACCAGTTCAATTATTACGGAGCTTGCAAGACACAGGACGGAACATTCTTTTTGGGCTCTTTGGGAGGTGTCGCCTATTTCAAACCTTATGAACTGGGGGATAATCCGTATTCTCCGAATGCGGTGGTTACAGGGGCGGTAGTCTTCAATCAAGTGATTACGGATGTGAAGAGTGAACGGGTGCGTTATTATCAGGACGAGCAGGGACGAATGTTAGGTATGTCATTTCCTTCCGACCAAAAACTGTTTAATATCCGTTTCGCTGTTATTAATTATTTGGCGGGTAAACGGAATCAATTCATTTACAAGTTGGAAGGATTTGAGACGGAGTGGAATTATTCCCGTCATGTCTCGTTTGCGCGGGCGAGTTATTCCAATCTTCCGCCCGGAGAATATGTATTCAAGGTGAAAGCGTGTAACAATAATGGAAAGTGGAGCGAAGCTACTACCGAATATTTTGTGCACATCATCCCGATGTGGTATCAGACTTGGTGGGCAAAGATGCTTTTCGTACTCTTTTCCGTAGGGCTTCTTATCTTTATTATATATTTCTTCATTGCTCGTGCCAAGATGAAGATGCAGGTGCGAATCGAGCAGATAGAGCGAAACAAGGTAGAAGAAATCAGCCAGGAAAAAGTGCGTTTCTATATGAATATGTCTCATGAACTGCGTACTCCGTTGAGTCTGATACTCGCTCCTTTAGAGGAACTTTTGGGGCAGAAAAGCCTGTTGGATACTCTTGTGCGACAGAAGCTGGATTATGTTTATAGAAATGGGCGGAAGTTGTTGCACATTGTCAACCAGTTACTTGATTTCCGTAAAGCCGAGGCAGGCGCATTGCCTATTCATGTCGCACTGACAAATGTTGAAGGATTGTCGCAGGACATTCTTGCCTTGTTTAATGAAAATACACAAAAGCGTAATATAACTGTTAGCATGAAGTCTGATCTGGCAGGGCGTCTGCTTCCGGCAGACAAGACGTATTTGGAGACTATTCTGATGAATTTGCTTTCAAATGCTTTTAAGTTTACGCCGGATGGGGGCAATATATCGCTTTCTCTAAGTGCGGAAGGAGAAACGTACAGCTTCACTGTAAGAGATAGTGGTATCGGTATGTCTGCGGAACAGCTTACCCGTATTTTCGAACGTTTCTATCAGATAGACGGTCAACGGAAAGGAACAGGCATAGGATTGTCATTAGTGAAAATGCTGGTGGAGAAACATCACGGAACTATAACCGTGACAAGTGAGCCTAATCAATATACAGAATTTAAAGTCACTTTGCCTGCCGATATAAATGCTTTCACAGAGAAAGAACGGGAAACACCGGAACATGGAGCCGAAGCATCCGTTTCCTTCCGGGAACTTCCGGTGGTTGACGAATATTTCGCCGGCGATATATCGGCTGTGGTTGCCGAGGAAGCGCTTGAAGACGACAGTCGGATAGAGGCTGCTGGTGAGGGGGAATGCTCCACTATCTTACTGGTGGATGATAATAAGGAAATGGTGGATTATCTGAAAGAGAATTTCCGTCGGAATTATGTGACACTTACTGCCGGAAACGGAGAGGAGGCGTTGGCTATCATGAAGGAACACCGGGTGGATATCGTTCTTTCCGATGTGATGATGCCGGGAATTGACGGGATTAAATTTTGCCAGTTAATCAAGAGAAATCTGCAAACCTGCCATATACCGGTGATTCTGCTGTCTGCCAAAGGAAGTGTCGATGCACAGACGGAGGGTATTCAGGCAGGAGCGGATGATTACATTACAAAGCCATTTTCTATTCAATTACTGAAAGGCAAAATCGCCAATCAGCTGAAAGCACGCCAACGTTTGAAGCATTATTATTCTAATACGATTGATATTGATACTGCTAAAATGACGTCCAACAATCTGGATGAGGAATTCATGAGCAAAGCGATTCAGGTGGTAGAAGAGAATATTAGCAACGAGGGTTTTACATCCGACGAACTGGCAAGCAAACTTTGCATGAGCCGCTCGTCACTTTATCTCAAGATGAATTCCGTATCCGGCGAACCGCCTGCTAACTTTATCCGGCGTATCCGTTTTAATAAAGCCTGCAAGTTATTGCTGGAGGGGCGCTATTCCATTTCTGAAATCAGCGGGATGGTAGGTTTTGGCTCTTCTTCTTATTTCTCTACCAGTTTTAAGAAGTATGTTGGCTGCTTGCCCTCGGAATATGTAAAGCAGCACACTAAATAATAATATCGAACTTGCATAAAGACTAATTCTTTAGATACAAAGAACTAGTCTTTATTATATATGATTTTATTCGTCTGACTATAGTTGAACTTTCGTCTGACTATAGTGCTTCTTTCGTCTGACTATAGTTAGACGAAAGTTCAACTATAGTCAGACGAATAAAATAGTACATCACCGGAGATAGTTTTATTCGGTTCGGTTTTTAGAGTTTCGGATGTTCTGATTTAATAGTATGTGAATACCTTTTTTATTCTTTTATATTCCCTGTAGCTACCTGTAGCTCCTATCTTGGACGATTTTTAAGTTGAAATGCACGAAATCAAAGTCGCATTAGACACTATCAGAGAAGGAAGAACTGATTTGAAAGTCCCGTTTCGGGTGGTTTACCTACATTTGCCTACAGAAAAACCAATCATTTGATATCATGAAAAAAGTATTATTGATTTCATTCGTAATCTTGTCTGCGGCTGCACAGATGACTTATGCACAAAAGCAAGCAGTCATCAAGTTGACGGAGACAACGTTAATGCATGAGATGCGTGCTACTCCTTGTCCGCCAGATAAGGCTATAGTAAATGACCGTGCGGTTTCTTTCCAATGGCCGCTCCGTTCGGATATGAACTCGCAGGACAGTCCGTTGGACGGATTCGAACACAAAGTAAAGAAAGTCGATAAAACGAAAGTTACCTATCGTTTACGCTATTCTCAGGACTCTGGCTTTAAGTCGGGCATTACTCAGGTGGATACCCGTTGGCCGTTTTACAATCCGGAGAAGCCGCTTGCCCCCGGTGTATGGTACTGGCAGTTCGGATATGTAGAAGAAGGGCAAGTAGTGTGGGGAAGTGTGCAACAAGTCACTGTGGAAGACCGTCCGGGAAAATTCTGTCCGCCTTCATTGAAAACACTGTTGGCAAAATTGCCGGCAGGCCATCCGCGCGTATGGATGATGAAGGACGAATGGAAGGACTTTATGAACCGTAGCAAGGAAAAGATGGAAAGGCAGTGGTATCTTGAACGTGCCGAAAGTGTGCTTCAGACTCCGATGAAATCGGTGAAAGATATTAATACTTCTCAGGTGAAGAATCTGAAAAATGAAATGCAGATTAATTCGTACCTTACCCGTGAAAGCCGCCGCATTATTGATGCGGAAGAAGGAAACGCTGAGGCTTTGATACGTGCGTGGTTGTTGACGCAGGATACTAAATATGCTGACGAAGCCATCAAACGAGTATTTATTATGGCGGAGTGGGACAAGGATAAGAATGTGAAAGGTGATTTCAATGCTTCTTCTCTGTTGTCACTTTGCTCTATGGCTTATGATTCGTTCTATGACCGGCTAAATGTGGCGCAAAAGAAAACTTTGCTTGAAGCCATCAAGGTGAAAGGTGGCGAGATGTACAATAACTTCAACAACCGTATGGAGAATCATATAGCCGACAATCATGTATGGCAGATGACACTCCGTATCCTGACAATGGCGGCGTTCAGCGTGTATGGTGATTTGCCCGAAGCAGACACATGGGTAGATTATTGCTACAATGTTTGGCTGGCACGTTTTCCCGGATTGAACAAAGACGGTGGTTGGCACAACGGTGACTCTTACTTCACAGTCAATACCCGTACTTTGATAGAAGTACCTTATTATTATAGTAAACTGAGCGGATATGATTTCTTCTCCGACCCGTGGTATCAGGGAAATATCATGTACACTATCTTCCAGCAACCCCCCTTTTCCAAATCCGGTGGAAACGGAAGTTCGCATCAGAATGTGGCACGTCCTAACAGTATCCGTATCGGATATTTGGATGCGTTGGCACGCCTTACTGGAAACACGTATGCAGCCGACTTTGTACGCCGCACCTTGAAAGTGGAGCCGGAATATATGAAAAAAGCGTTGTTGAGCAAGCCGGGTGACCTTGCATGGTTCCGTCTTCAATGCGACAAGCCATTGCCGGAAGGCGAAGGATTGACGGCACTTCCTGCAGGTTACGTATTTCCCGCAACGGGACTGGCTTCTTTCCAAACCAATTGGGATAGAGTAGGTGGTAACGCTATGTGGAGCTTTCGTTCCAGTCCTTATGGTTCTACTTCTCATGCGCTCGCCAATCAGAATGCGTTCAACACTTTCTATGGTGGAAAACCATTGTTTTATAGTAGCGGTCACCATATCGAGTTTACCGATGTACACAGTATGTTGTGCCATCGTGCCACACGGGCTCACAATACTATCTTGGTAAATGGCATGGGACAGCGTATAGGAACGGAGGGATATGGTTGGATTCCCCGTTATTACGCCAGCGAAAAGATAGGCTATGTACTGGGAGATGCTTCCAATGCTTATGGAGAAGTGATTTCACCGCTTTGGTTGACACGGGGTGAACAGTCCGAAGTACATTATACGCCCGAAAATGGTTGGGATGAGAATCATGTGAAGACTTTCCGTCGTCATATTGTAAACTTGGGAAAGAGTGGATTGATTTTTGTTTATGATGAACTGGAGGCAGACGAACCGGTGAACTGGAATTACCTGTTGCACACTACGGAAAATCCCATGACAGTGAATAAGGCGGATAACCGTTTTGTACACGTTCAGGCTACTAACCGTGGCGGAGCGTCGGACGCTTATCTCTTCTCAAGCGGAGTGTTACAGACTGACACAACCAGTAGTTTCTTTTATCCGGCAGAAAATTGGCTGCGTGCCGATGATAAGGGCAACTTCAAGAAATATCCGAATCACTGGCATTTTACCGCTACATCGGAAAAGGGACAAGTATATCGCTTTGCCACTATCATCAATACGCATGCTCTGAAATATCCCGCCAAAGATCCGGAAATTCTGTCTGATGGACGTATCAAAGTGGGCGGCTGGCTTATCAGTGTGAACCTGAAACCGAATGGTGCACCTTCTTTCTTCATTCGCAGCACCAGGGAGAAAGTGAATATCACATACAAAGGAGAAGCTACCATCGTCAATGAAGACGGATATGAAACAGTAATGAGGGATACATTGCCCGAACTGGAAATCTGATAAACAAACATGAAAGATACGTAACTATGAGACATTCGAAATTTAATATGAGAACTGTGTGCCTGTTGGCTGCATTATCGGGTATAGCTGTTTTGTCAGCCCAGACTCCGGCTAAGCCCCGTGTGCAGACTTCCGCTGCTCCGGAAGAAACGACAGTCTACAAACCTGACGGAAAGAAGCCGGTAACAGTAATTGGCGTTCCTGCCAAAAATGGAGAGAGCAAAAAGGAAGCCTCCGGCAAAGTGGGTGCGGGGAAGGCGGCTGCTTTAGACGGCAAAGGCTATCTGGCACTGAAAACTAACGTGCTGTATGACGCTTGTGCTCTCTTGAACCTTGCTGTGGAAATGCAGGTACACAAAAAAATAACTGTGGAACTGCCTTTGACTTGCAGCTTGTGGGACTTGGGGAGTGAGCACGGAGTACGTACCGTGGCATTGCAGCCGGAAGCCCGTTGGTGGATAGGAAACGAAGCAGGGCGGGGACACTTTGTCGGACTACACGCTCACGTGGCATGGTTCAACGTGAAATGGAACGACAACCGTTATCAGGACGTTGACCGCCCTTTGCTGGGAGCCGGACTAAGTTATGGCTACAAACTGCCTTTGTCCGAACATTGGGGAGCGGAGTTTACTCTGGGATTGGGATATGCCAATATGAAGTATAATACCTATTATAATATAGCCAACGGTGCATTGCTGGATACACGTGTCCGCCACTATTGGGGAGTAACCCGCGTAGGAGCGTCACTGGTATATCGCTTCTGAACTCAATAGGAATATACCTGTAAATACGATAACAATATGAGAAAAAGTTTATATATACTGGCACATTGCACTTTTCTGTTATTCTTTGCTTTTTTAGTGAATGGATGCAGCCTGCACGAAGAACCGGAAATGACTCCTGACGGAGAATTGGGGGTAGACCCTACAGCAGTGACGCTGAATCTCAATCTGACAATGAGTCTTAGTTTGGAGGAACGGGCACCGATGACGATTAGCCGTGCGTCGGAAACCAAATATCTGCGACGTTTTATCGTTGAGGCTTACTTGGATAGACAAGTGGTTGCACGACAGACGGTGTATGAAGAAGATTTCAGCCGTTCTACTCTGCCCGTCAGCATGAAGTTGCATGCCCGTAACTATCGCATCTTGGTGTGGGCTGACTATGTGAATTCGGAAACACCGGAACAGGGGCTTATCTATGATGCGGAGAACCTGGCTTTCATTCTTCCTGCTGGAAAATATATAGGAAATAGCCGTTACAAAGATGTGTTTGCCGCTTCTACGACAGTAGACCTTACTTCCTACCGTAATGACTGGGGAGCCGAAACCGGACTTGATGTAACATTATACCGCCCCGTGGCGCGCTATGAATTGATTGCGAAAGATGTGGAGACGTTTCTCTATAAACTCTCTACCGGCAGTCTGAAAGGTGATAGCTTTACGGCTCGTGTGAAGTACAGCGATTATCTGCCTACGGGATATAACTTATGGGACGATGTGCCCAAGAACTCGCTGATGTACATGGAATATAAGGTCGCCTTTGAACGTCCTGCCGACGGTACACAAGAACTGAAACTGGGATTTGACTATGTATGGGTCGGGGCCGGAGAAACAGCTTCTATTCCGGTGGAGCTGGAAATCCTGAATGAGAAGAATGAAGTACTGGCACGTACAATATTGAGTATGCCTTGTGAACGGAACAAAAACACAACTGTACGTGGTAACTTTCTTACTTCCGATGTAAATGGCGGAATAGGTATTGACCCCGGTTACGACGGTGATTTGGAAGTAGACCTTGGAGAATTATAATTAAGAACAAATGAATTAAGAATTGCTTAACCATAAAAATTACAATCATGAAAAAGAACTTATTTTATTCGCTAATGACTTTGTGCGCAGTGCTTTTCACATCATGCGGACAAGAAGAAATCGTTTCGGACAATGGAAATGAAATCAAAGCTCCTGTTACTATCTCTGTACAGGCTCCTGTCAATAATCCTCTCAGCCGTGCGGGTGTCACTATACCTGAGGGCTATACGATGCAGTGCATCATGCAATTGCTGGATGCGGAAGGCAATATGGTAGGTGTGCAGGATATTAAGCCGGTGACGGACGGCAAGGTATCCTTCACAATTTCAGTAGATGAACAAAAGAATGTAGCGAAAGCGTTGTTTTGGGCTGAATATGTTCCGACAGCGGGTGCTGCCGGTAAAGTATATGATACTGCTGACTTGAGAGCCGTAGGATACAACGCAGCGTCATTCGATTTGACAAATGCTGCGTTAATGGCAGCTTGCGACGCTTTCTGCGGAAAGTTGGAAACTATCGGTAATACCAGCGTGACATTGAAACGTCCGTTTGCTAATATTAGTGTACAGCCGAAGAATCCGGCAGTGGCAGCAGATGCAACTAAACTGGAAGTGAAATACGATGCTTTGAGCGGATATGATATTTTGGAAGGTAAATGTAGCACTACTGCTCCTGTGACTTATACGAATGCAAGTTTTAATTCAGCAAGTGGAGCTTGGTTCTCTAATTTCTTTTTTGCTCCTACGGATGTGACGAATTTTGCCGGAGAAGTTAGTATGGCGTTGAGTGGCGGATATGAAAAAACGATAACAATACGTGCTAACGCATTGCCTTTAGATGTCAATATGCAAATTTCGGCGAAATTTGAAATTGGTGATGGCAACTATGAAGTGGATGTAGAGGTAGACCCTGATTATGAAGCATTGGAAATGAAAGTCGGCAGTTATATTGATGCAGAAGGTAAAGTTGTGCGTGATGCAGCGGATGCTGTTGGTATCGTTTTTGCGATGGAGGCTATCGGCAGCGATGTTCCGGCTAATTATCCTGCCGCACTTCAGGGAAAGACGATTGCCGGATATGCGGTAGCGATTGAAAATGTAGCTGCAGGTCGTCAGGTTCTTAATCCTAATGGTGCATTGACAAATTTGGTTGAAACAGCGGCGAGTGTGACTAACGGAACGCAAACAACGGAGACGTTCTTAACAGGAATTGGAGAGGCTGCATTCAAGACTACTTATGAAACATGGACAGGAGAACACGCTCTTAGTAGTGACAATTTGAGCACATGGTATATTCCAACATTGGCACAATTGAGTGCATTTATGAATACATTGTTTACAATGGGAGAAATCTCAGCTACCGGTAGCGAGGATTTTAGAAACTTGCCTGAATTTGAATTTGTGATTGGCAAAATGTTTGATAGAGACCCTGTTGCTACGGTGAACTATGCTTCTAGTACTATTAATAATCAAGGTAATATTTCGGGGGTACGTATTAATGTTAGTAATAGCGTTGTAACTAATGCGCAAGCAGCAGGTATTAGTGTTACGGGAGCTTCTGCTCAGTCAGCTCTTTGCCGCCCCATGATTACCATCTTCAAATAGTCTTAGAACACTCGACCTTACTCAATAGAAGTGTTAAGAAAGTGGGATACCCCCATTCCACTTTCTTACTTTCTTCTCCATTGAAACTTTTGAAAATAGAGCCCTAATCTTATACCTCGAAAAGAAGATAATATGCACACCTTATTTCAGCTATCGGTTTACCTTTTGTTAGTTGTACAGTTGCTCATCGGCTGTTCATCCGACCCGTTGTCCGAACTGGACGTAATGCAGCCCGAGACGCCCACCGAAATTCCTGATGCTTATCAGGATAAGATACGGACACAGCCTTATCCTAAAGCAGATAATGAACTGTATCTGAATCCTGCTCCTCTTATTGTTCCTCAAGCTATGAAGACAGGCGAAAGATTACAATTCTCCCTCTCGCGTACCGAAGATTTCAGCAGCTCCGAAACATTGGTTACCGAACCGCAGGAATGGTGTATGTATAATCCTCATCGCCGACTGGATACCGGCACATGGTTTTGGCGCTTTCGCTCTACTAATGCTAATGGAGATATGCCCGATGAATGGAGTCAGGTCTATCGTTTTGAAGTAAAGAATGATACTCCGGAATTTGTAACTCCCGCTTTTAAGACATTCTTAGAAAACGCTCCCCGGCTGCATCCCCGTATTTACTGTTTTCTTGATGAACGTATCGAAGAAGCTCGTACTCGTGTAGCTTCACATCCTGAATACAAAGAATTGCTAAGTCGTGCAACTCTCGCATTAAATGTCGATTATACGACAATGACCGATTTGTATAATCGTGCCGAAGAACTCCGGCAGCACGCCACTTATCTCTATCAGGCTTATCACCTGACTCAAAAAGAAATTTATGCTGAAAAGTTGCGTCAGCTACTCGAAGCTTTGATTACTGCTCCGCCTGCCGACAAACAGCTTTTCGCATCCAATTTTACCGCCAGTAATATCGCCTGGTGTCTTGTTGCAACTTATGACCTGCTTTATGATAACTTATCAGCTTCCGACCGTATCTCAGCCGAAGAACTGATGATGCGTGTGGCACGCTATTATTATAAGGTGAATTGCGGTTTTCAGGAAAATCACCTCTTCGACAATCATTTTTGGCAGCAGAATATGCGTATCCTTTTTCAAGTAGCTTTGTCGCTCTATGACAAACCTGCTTATTCTTCCGAAGTGCTGCCGATGCTGGAATATTATTATGAACTGTGGACAGCCCGTGCTCCTGCTTCCGGCTTCAATCGTGACGGTATGTGGCACAATGGCACAGGTTATTTTAGTGCCAATATCTTGACTTTAGCCTATGTGCCTGCTTTGTTTTCGTACATCACCCGTCAGAATTTCCTGCTGCATCCGTGGTATCAAAACGCGGGACGTTCGATGGTCTACACTTGTCCGCCGGGCTCAAAAAACAATGGCTTTGGTGACAACAGTGAAAAAGGCACTGAACCCAACCGTCTGATTGCCGCTTTTGCTGACTATTTGGCTTGCGAGACAGGTGACTCTTATGCCGCATGGTATGCCGGAGAATGCCGGGAACTCTTGCGTCGTGACTATGAGCTACGTCTTTATCGCATGTGTACCGCTCAGGATTATAATACATCTTTCCCTGCGGATGCAGCAAAAATGGTATGGTATAAAGATGCAGGTGAAGTGGCTATGCACAGCCATCCGGAAGAGCTGGAAAAAGATTTTGCACTCTCGTTCCGTTCCAGTACATTCGGTTCGGGTAGTCACACCACTGCCAGCCAAAATGCTTTTAACTTGTTATACAAAGGAACTGACGTTTATCGTAGCACAGGTTATTATCAGAATTTCAGTGATGCACATAACCTGATGTCTTATCGGCATACCCGGGCACACAATACCCTGTTGGTGAACGGTATAGGACAGCCTTATTCCACCGAAGGCTACGGTAATGTGATGCGTGCTATGAGCGGACAGCATATCAGCTATTGTCTGGGCGACGCTTCGTATGCTTATAGAAGTATTAGTAATGACCCGATGTGGATAGATTACTTCAAACAGGCAGGTATTACACAGACGCCTGATAATGGTTTCGGTACTACACCACTGACTAAATATCGCCGGCATATATTAATGCTTCATCCTTCCACTGTACTAGTGTATGACGAACTGGAAGCCTCGGAAACTGTACGTTGGGAATGGTTATTGCATAGCCCTACGGAATTTGGAATCGATGCTGTGAAAAAAACATTGTCTACCAATAACAATGCTAAAGGTTTTGTTGCCGTAACTCAACTTTTTGGCGGGCACGTTTTCTCCTTGTCCCAAACAAACCGCTTTGTAGTTCCACCCGCTATTTCAGGAGCAGAGTATCCCAATCAATGGCATCTCACTGCACGGGTGGATGGCAGTTCCGCCACTCGCTTTCTGGCTGTTATTCAGGTGGCCGATACGAAAGGGGCTATACCTGTCATTCATCGTGACGGAGATACTTTCAGTGTAGGCGACTGGACGATTGAAGCTGTTCTTGATGCTTCCAAAGCCCCGAAGCTCACGATAACCCACTGTACGGAACCGGTTGTATTCAGTTATGGAACAGACAATCCTACGTTGAACGGAATCTCTTATTCCCGTCAGTACATTGGTTCTTCAATCCTTTTTGATGAAATGGACGGAACTTGGCAAGTGACAGAAATGACTGACCGGACACCGGTATCTACCCGGGCGATAACATAGTGACAAAACAATGAACTATAATGGATATAAATAAAGAATAGAATATCATGAAAAGTAAAGTTATTAGTATTTTATTTCTGCTTGTCGGTATATCCGGCATTCACGCCCAAAGTCTGACTGTCACCGGTAAGGTGGTGGACAACGAAGGACTGGAAGTGATTGGGGGAAATGTAACTGTGAAAGGCAAACAAAACACAGGTACTATCACCGACATCAACGGTAAATACACCATAACTGTCAGCGACCCGTCTAAAGATGTACTGGTCTTCTCTTTTATCGGTCTGGAAAATATGGAAGTGCCCGTGAAAGGAAGGAAGCAGATTGACGTGACTATGAAAGCTGCTTCGGTATTGCTGGACGAAGTGGTAGCTATCGGCTATGCCACAGTGAAACGTAAAGACTTGACCGGTTCTGTAGCTTCCGTCAGAAGTGATGATTTGCTCAAAGTACCTTCGTCCGACGTAACTCAAGCTCTTGCGGGACGTATGGCAGGTGTACAGATTATACAGACGGACGGACAACCCGGTGCTGCCATGTCAGTGCGTGTGCGTGGCGGTATCTCCATCACGCAGAGTAACGAACCGCTTTACATTATCGACGGATTTCCTACGGAAGACGGAATGGCCAGTCTCGACCCTGCCGATATTGAAAGCATCGATGTGTTGAAAGACGCTTCGGCAACAGCTATCTATGGTGCCCGTGGAGCAAACGGGGTAGTGGTAATCACTACCAAAAGCGGTGCGAAAAATGAAGGAAAGGCGACCCTTACTTTTGATTCTTATGTGGGAGTACGTACCCTTGCCAAACGTCTGAATGTGCTGAGCGTAGAGGAATTTGTATTGGCGGATTATGAAAGAACATTAGGTGACGCTACCGACCCCGAAGAAAGTATGCGGGCATGGCAAAACCGTTACGGCGGCTTTGTCGATTTGCACGAAAACTATGCCAACCGTGAGGGTATCGACTGGTTAGACAGTACTATGGGACGCACCACTGTTACACAAAACTACCGGGTAGGTGTGAACGGCGGTAATGATAAACTGAACTATAATATGTCTTACGGCTACTTTAAAGATGAAGGTGCTATGGTATATAGTGGAAGTGACAAACACAATATTGCGCTTAGTGTAAAGAGTGAGGTAAACAAGCGTCTCTCCGTCACAGGACGTATCAACTTCGATTACCTGAAAGTATATGGTGCGGGTGTTGCCGGAAATGGAACGAACGATGGCGGTAGCAATGTAGACGCTAAGTTTAACAAAATGGTGCAGATACTGCAATACCGTCCTACAATCGGTATTCGTGGAAATGATGATGAACTGTTGGCAGGAGAAGATCCTGTATTGAACGATGCGGACGGAAACGTGATGCAGAATCCGTTGATAGCCGCTGCCGAAGAAAAAGACAATAAGGAAACACGTACCTTACAAGCTAACGGCGGGCTGACCTTTAAAATAATGAAAGGACTGACATTCCGCAATAATACAGGTATGCGTTACCAGCTATACCGCCGGGAACTTTTCTATGGCGATCAGTCCATTATGGGAAGGCGCAGCGGTATTTACGGCTCTATCCGAAATACGGAAACCGGAAGTTTCCAGACCTCTAACGTCCTGACTTACGACAAACGTTTCCAGAAGAAACATAAAGTAGTAGTGCAATTGGGACAAGAGTTTGTGAAACGTTGGACACGTGTTCTCGAGTCCGGCGTCAGCGGACTTCCTACTGATGAATTCATTTTGGGAGATATGAGTTTGGGTACTCCGTCTGTTGCCTCGTCTGATGAAAACTATGACGACAACCTGCTTTCTTTCTTTGCCCGTCTCAACTATGATTTCACTGATAAATATTTGTTCTCCGCCACTTTCCGTGCGGACGGTTCTTCCAAATTCGGTAAGAACAACAAATGGGGATACTTTCCTGCCGTATCAGCTGCTTGGCGTGTAAGTGAAGAAGATTTTATAAAGAGACTGAACCTCTTTTCCGACTTGAAATTCCGTATCGGATACGGTTTGGCAGGTAACAACCGCATTGGTAGCTATAACAGCCTTGCTCTGATGTCTTCTATTGCCACAGCTATGGGGGATAAATTAACTCCCGGCTATGCTTCCAAGCAGATACCGAATCCCGATTTGAAATGGGAAGCGAACAAGACATTTAACATGGGCATAGATTTAGGCTTCCTGAATCAACGTATCACTGTTTCCCCGGAATTCTATATTAATAGGAGTAGCAATTTGCTGCTGAATGCCCAGTTACCTTATTCTTCCGGTTATCAGACTATGTTGATTAACGCCGGCGAAACGAAGAATGTAGGTGTGGAATTGACAGTGAATACAGTGAACTTTTCTACAAAGAAGTTTAGCTGGAATACTACTCTGACACTGTCGCATAACAAGAATTCTGTGAGAGCATTGACTGGTGAGGCGGTACAACTCTATGAAGCAAAATTCGGCTTTAACCAAAATACGCACCGCATTGCTGTCGGAGAACCGTTAGGGCAATTCTATGGGTACATCACCGATGGTCTGTATCAAGTAGATGATTTTAATTACGATGCTTCTACCCGAACTTATACTCTGAAAGACGGTGTACCTTATCATGGTGATAAAGGTCGGATTCAGCCGGGAATGTGGAAGTTCAGAAACTTGACCGAAGGCGATGATATTATTGATGAGAATGATAAAACTATCATCGGCAACGCTCAACCGAAATTCTATGGTGGTCTGAACAACTCCTTTACTTATAAAGGATTTGATTTGAGTATATTCCTTACTTTCAGCTATGGCAACGAGGTACTGAATGCTACAAAACTGGTTACCAGTAAAATAGGTAGCCAGAACTATAATGCATTAGATGTGATGAACAGTAACAACCGTTGGATGACCATCAACTCCGCAGGACAGAAAGTAACAGACCCCACAGAACTGGCAGCTTTGAATGCAGGTAAAGCGGTAGCCGCCTATCATGACGCTCAGCAAGGAGACAATTATATCCACTCTTGGGCAGTAGAAGATGCTTCCTATTTAAAACTAAGTAATGTGACTTTAGGATATACATTCCCGAAACACCTGATTGCGAGAGTGGGATTGAAGAATCTGCGTCTGTATGCTACGGGTAATAACCTGTTGACTTGGACAAAATATACCGGTTTCGACCCGGAAGTCTCTACAATGAAAAGCGGACTGACACCCGGTGTTGACTTTGGAGCGTATCCGCTCAGCCGTTCTTTTATCTTTGGTCTTAACGTAGCTTTTTAATTCTTTAAATCATAGTAATCATGAAAAAGATACATCTATTATATACCACATTGGCCCTATTACTGACAGGGCTTACTTCTTGCGAGGATTTACTGACGGAAGAACCCAATTCTAAATATGACCGCGACCGCTACTTCGATTCGGAAGAAAAAGCGGAAATGGCTATCATGGGTATATACAATTCCTTGTCGGATTTCAATCATTATGGTTGGTATGAAATGGCTGTTCCGGCATCGGACGATACATATTATACAGCCCGTACACAATCAGATAATCAGGTTCACGACATCGCACATTATCAGCTCAACTCCACGAACACGTGGATTGAAAGCATATGGAAACTGAAATATGAAGGTATCGACCGTGCCAACCTGACTATTGACGGTATCAGCGGCATGACGGGATACAACGAAAATATCCGCCTGAAAGCACTGGAAGCCGAAGCCCGTTTCCTGCGTGCCTTCCTTGCATTCGACTTGGTGAAAGGCTGGGGAGATGTTCCCTTCAAAACTTCTTATTCCTCATCCTATGAATCCGCCTTCGGTGAACGTGTAGACCGTGAAACGATTTACGATGAAATTATAACCGATCTAACTTTCGCAAAGAACAATCTGGATTGGGCTACAGCTTCTTCCAGTCCCGAACGGGTGACACAGGGGGCAGCCCGTGCATTGCTGATGCGTGTATATCTGCAACGTGCCGGATATAGCCTTCACTCAAACGGGCAGTTGGAACGACCGGACGACAGCAAGCGGAAAGAATATTTCGATGCAGTGATAAAAGAATGGGAAGCTTTTGAAGATAAAGGATACCATGACTTTTGTGACGGTGGATATGAAGCACTTTTCAAAAGTTTTTCGCAAGGCGTGTTGAATACGAAAGAAAGTCTCTGGGAGATTGCTTTCTATCATTCCCAGGGGCGTCGTAACGGTGGAGCGTGGGGAATTTATAACGGGCCTCAGGTAGCGGAACCTACCGGAATCTCTGCATCCGAAGCGAATCTGTATATGGGACGTGCCAATGGCTTTTTTATCGTTGTCCCCGAATGGCGTGGCTTTTTCGAAGAAAAGGATAAGCGTCGTGATGTAGCGATTTGCACTTACCGCTATATATGGAACGGCACTAAAAAGGAGCACGTAAAAGAAGAAAGAAGTGCCGGAAGTTGGTATGTCGGAAAATGGCGCAGGGAATGGATGCCGAAAGAATCATGGAATAAGAATATCAATTATGCTGATGTGAATTATTGTCCTTTACGCTATGCCGATGTCGTATTAATGACGGCCGAAGCATATAATGAAACAGGAACCGACCGTCAGAAAGCATGGAATTTATTGAATAGCGTTCGTACCCGTGCCGAAGCTACCCCTATCACAGAAGCGAATTATGAAGAAATAATGAGCGCACGAAAAGAAAAGCATAACCTGACTTTCATTGACGACTCTACCCCCGAAGGAAAATTCCGCACGGTTCTTTACTGGGAACGTGGTCTTGAACTGGCTTTTGAAGGACAGCGCAAGTACGATCTGATACGTTGGGGCGTGTTGGGCAAGGCGCTGAAACTGTTTGGTGCGGTCAGTTCCGTGAACCAGAAAGAGAACAAGCCTTATCCTGCTTACCTTAATTTTACAGAAGGCAAACATGAGCTCTTTCCTATCCCTCTGAAAGAGATACAAAGTAATCCGAAACTTAATGGAATGAATAATAACGGGTATTAGTAAGACCTTCAATAGAATAGGTAACCGGAAAAATATATAAAAATAGTTTGCCAATTCAAAGAAAAGCCGTACTTTTGCAAGCCGATTATTATCACAAAATGATAAGAGATTAATTCATAGCAAGTTAGTCGTCCTTTGTCCGGGGAAGGCTAATGAGTGGTGAAGACAATTTTAGTAGTAACATTTAAAAAACAAATTTAAGAGTGGATACTTTAAGTTACAAGACCATTTCTGCAAACAAGGCAACCGTAACCAAAGAATGGGTTATTGTTGACGCTACAGACCAGACTTTAGGTCGTCTGGGAGCAAAAGTTGCAAAATTGCTGAGAGGAAAGTACAAACCAAACTTTACTCCTCACGTAGACTGCGGTGATAACGTTATCATCATCAATGCAGACAAAGTAAAACTGACTGGTAACAAATGGAATGACAGAGTGTATTTGTCATATACAGGCTACCCTGGTGGTCAGAGAGAAATGACTCCTGCCCGTTTGATTGCTAAACCGAACGGAGAAGAGAGATTACTGAAAAAAGTAGTGAAGGGTATGCTTCCTAAGAACATTCTGGGAGCTAGATTGCTGGAAAACTTGTATGTTTACGCTGGTGGCGAACACAAACAGGCTGCACAGAACCCGAAAATGATTGATATTAATTCATATAAATAAGATATAATGGAAGTAGTAAATGCATTAGGCAGACGTAAACGTGCTATCGCACGCATATTCGTAAGCGAAGGTACAGGAAAGATTACTATTAACAAGAGAGACCTTGCAGAGTACTTTCCATCAACTATTCTTCAGTATGTTGTAAAACAACCATTGAACAAGCTGGATGCTGCTGAGAAGTATGACATCAAGGTAAACTTGTGTGGTGGTGGTTTCACAGGTCAGTCTCAGGCTTTGCGTTTGGCAATCGCCCGTGCACTGGTTAAGATGAACGCTGAAGATAAAGCTGCTCTTCGTGCTGAAGGCTTCATGACTCGTGACCCACGTTCTGTTGAGCGTAAGAAACCGGGACAGCCGAAAGCTCGTAGAAGATTCCAGTTCAGCAAGCGTTAATGTGCTGCCTGACAGAGGAATATGTTTAGTATCTAAACTACTGGGACTCTGCTCGCAGACTACCCGGCGGTTGGTTTAGAAAAAACAAAAAAGAAAGTAAACGATTTAAAGAAAAACAAAGATGTCAAGAACAAATTTTGATACATTATTGGAGGCTGGTTGCCACTTCGGACACCTTAAGAGAAAGTGGAATCCTGCAATGGCCCCTTATATTTTCATGGAACGCAATGGTATTCATATCATTGACCTCCATAAAACAGTTGCAAAAGTAGATGAAGCTGCTGAAGCTTTGAAACAGATTGCCAAATCAGGCAAGAAAGTTCTTTTTGTTGCTACTAAAAAACAAGCTAAACAAGTTGTAGCTGAGAAAGCTCAATCTGTTAATATGCCTTATGTAATCGAGCGTTGGCCGGGTGGTATGTTGACCAACTTCCCGACTATCCGTAAGGCTGTGAAGAAGATGGCTACTATCGATAAATTGACTAGCGATGGTACTTATTCTAACCTTTCTAAAAGAGAAGTTCTTCAGATTTCTCGTCAACGTGCAAAATTGGACAAGACTTTAGGCTCTATCGCTGACCTGACTCGTCTGCCGTCTGCATTGTTCGTTATCGACGTAATGAAAGAAAATATCGCAGTTCGCGAAGCTAACCGTCTGGGTATACCGGTATTTGGTATCGTTGATACTAACTCTGACCCTTCAAACGTGGATTTCGTAATTCCTGCTAACGATGACGCTACTAAATCAGTAGAAGTTATTCTGGATGCTTGTTGCGCTGCAATGATCGAAGGATTGGAAGAAAGAAAAGCTGAAAAGATCGATATGGAAGCTGCTGGTGAAGCTCCTGCTAACAAAGGCAAGAAGAAATCAGTAAAAGCTAGACTCGACAAGTCTGACGAAGAAGCTATCAACGCAGCTAAGGCTGCTGCTTTCATCAAGGAAGACGAAGAGGCTTAATATATAAAATGTGCCAATTTGCTAATGTGCAAGAGTATTGTTATACGCTTGCATCTTGATTGGCAGATTGGCACATTTTTTTTGTTTTGGAAATTATTATTCATTTAAATAAAGGAAATTATTATGGCTGTAAGTATGGCTGATATTACCAAGCTGCGCAAAATGACCGGAGCTGGTATGATGGATTGCAAAAATGCGTTGACTGAAGCTGAAGGCGATTTCGACAAGGCAATGGAGATTATCCGTAAGAAAGGACAAGCTGTTGCTGCTAAGCGTTCAGAACGTGAAGCTTCTGAAGGTTGCGTTTTGGCTAAAACTACCGGTGACCGTGCTGTTATCGTTGCTTTGAAGTGCGAAACTGACTTCGTGGCTCAGAATGCTGATTTCGTTAAATTGACTCAGGATATTCTTGATCTTGCTGTGGCTAACAAATGTGCGACTTTGGATGAAGTAAAAGCATTGCCGATGGGTAACGGTACTGTACAGGATGCAGTGACTGACCGTAGCGGTATCACAGGTGAGAAGATGGAACTTGATGGTTATATGACTGTAGAAGGCGTATGCACTGCTGTTTACAACCACATGAATAGAAATGGTCTTTGCAGCATTGTTGCTTTCAACAAGGTAGTTGACGAACAACTGGCTAAGCAAGTAGCTATGCAGATTGCAGCTATGAACCCGATTGCTATCGACGAGGATGGAGTTTCTGAAGAAGTGAAACAAAAAGAAATCGAAGTTGCTATCGAAAAAACAAAAGCTGAACAAGTACAGAAGGCTGTAGAGGCTGCTTTGAAGAAAGCTAACATCAATCCGGCTCATGTGGACAGCGAAGAACACATGGACAGCAACATGGCTAAAGGTTGGATTACAGCTGAAGATGTAGCGAAAGCAAAAGAAATCATTGCTACTGTTTCTGTTGAGAAGGCTGCACACCTGCCCGAACAAATGATTCAGAACATTGCTAAAGGCCGTCTGGCTAAATTCTTGAAAGAAGTTTGCTTGCTGAACCAGGAAGATATCATGGAAGGTAAGAAGACTGTAAGAGAAGTATTGGCAGCAGCTGATCCTGAACTGAAGATTGTTGACTTCAAGCGTTTCACTTTGAAAGCTGAATAATTTTCTTCTGAAAATAGAATATAAAAGACGGTCATACGAATATTCGTAGTGACCGTCTTTTTTTATGTGAATTAACCGCCTATGCCTTTGGTCTTGGAATATCCCTCTTTGACAAGCAGCTCCATAATCTTAGTCTTGAAATCTCCTTGTATGATGATCTCTCCGTCTTTTGCCGAACCGCCTACTCCGCATTTGCTTTTCAGTAACTTACCAAGCTCTTTCAAGTCATTTTCCGTACCAACGAATCCGGCAATTAATGTCACCACTTTGCCGCCACGGTTCTTTTTGTCAATAGAAACCCGAAGGTTTTGTTTGCTTTTATCAAGGGTTACCTGTTCTTCGTCGTTGTCCATCTCATAACCGAAGTCAGGGTTTGTGGAATACACGACGTTTAATCTATCTTTCCAATCATTATTTTTCATACTCGTCATATTTATTTCTTCTCAAAAGTATCAAACTTATGGAAAAGAGCAAAATTTGTACCACTTTTCATTGTTTTGTTTAATCTCTATTAAGGTTTTCCATTATTGGGTTGTCAGTCTCAAAAAATAATGTACTTTTGCAAAATACCAAATTTTGTAAGAAGAATGAGCACTTATATACGAAAAGAGGCGGATAAAGTGCCGGAGCCTACCTTGCGCAGACTTCCCTGGTATCTGTCTAATATAAAACTAATGAAAGAAAAAGGAGAGCAATATGTCTCTTCTACACAAATCTCTAAGGAAATAAATATTGACGCTTCCCAAATCGCCAAGGACTTGTCGTATGTTGATATTTCAGGACGTACGAGAGTTGGTTATAATATCGACGCGTTGATAGAGGTGTTGGAAAGCTTTCTTGGATTTACCAATATGCACAAAGCCTTTTTGTTTGGTGTAGGTAGCTTGGGTGGAGCTTTGCTTCGTGACTCCGGTTTGCAGCATTTCGGACTGGAGATTGTTGCTGCTTTTGATGTCAACCCTGAATTGGTAGGGAAGGACTTGGACGGAATCCCTATTTTCCATTCCGGTGATTTTGAAGCAAAGATGAAAGAATACGATGTGAATATCGGTGTGCTGACAGTACCTATTAATATAGCTCAGGAAATTACAAATAAAATGGTAGACGGCGGGATAAAGGCAGTATGGAACTTTACTCCTTTTCGTATTCGCGTACCGGAGAATATTGTCGTGCAAAACACTTCCCTGTATGCTCACTTGGCTGTTATGTTTAACCGATTGAATTTTAACGAGAAATAATGAAGATTATTGCAGTAGGAATGAACTACGCCCAGCATAACAAAGAACTGGGGCATACACAAGTAAATACGGAACCGGTAATTTTTATGAAGCCTGATTCTGCGATTCTAAAAGATGGTAAACCGTTTTTCATTCCCGACTTTTCTAACGAGATACATTATGAAACGGAACTGGTAGTCCGAATCAACCGATTGGGGAAGAATATCGCTCCCCGTTTTTCTAACCGATATTATGATGCAGTGACAGTCGGTATTGACTTCACGGCTCGTGACCTTCAGAGAAAGTTTCGTGAACAGGGAAATCCCTGGGAACTGTGTAAAGGTTTCGACTCGTCAGCAGCTATCGGCGATTTTGTTCCCGTAGACCGCTATAAGGATATTCAGAATCTGAACTTTAACCTTCTGATTGACGGTAAGGAAGTGCAGCAGGGGTGTACGGCAGATATGCTCTTTAAAATAGATGATATCATAGCGTATGTCAGTCGTTTTGTAACACTGAAAATCGGAGATTTGCTGTTTACGGGCACTCCTGTCGGTGTAGGGCCTGTCAGTATAGGACAGCGCTTGCAAGGTTATCTGGAAGGGGAAAAGCTTTTGGATTTCTATATTCGTTGATTGACCTTCGAACATTCATCATTAACCATTATCACCAATCACTAGTACTCATTTATTAAACAAATTATGAAGATAAGAGTAGGTTTTGGCTTCGACGTACATCAGTTAGTCGAAGGGCGCGAACTGTGGCTCGGCGGTATCCTTTTGGAACACACGAAAGGATTGTTGGGACACTCGGACGCTGATGTATTATTGCACGCCGTTTGTGACGCCTTGTTGGGGGCGGCAAATATGCGTGACATTGGCTATCACTTCCCGGATACAGCAGGAGAATATAAAAATATCGACAGCAAGATTCTACTGAAAAAGACAGTTGAATTGCTTGCTACTAAAGGATATAAAGTCGGCAACATTGATGCTACCATCTGTGCCGAGCGTCCGAAGCTCAAAGCGCATATTCCTTTGATGCAGGAAACAATGGCAAGTGTCATGGGAATTGATGTGGATGATATTTCCATTAAAGCGACCACTTCCGAAAAACTTGGGTTTACAGGTCGTGAAGAAGGAATTTCAGCTTATGCTACCGTACTGATTGAGAAAAATAATTAACCCCCTAAAATATATAATTATGATTCGACTCTTGAAATTTCACTTAACACTAATCTTACTGTTGGCAACTACTTTTTGTATGGCTCAAAAGAGTGAACTGAAATTTAGCAAAGATGGTAAATTCAAGATTGTGCAATTTACCGATGTGCATTTTAAGTATGGTAATCCGGCTTCCGATGTTGCATTGGAACGCATCAATCAAGTGCTTGACGCTGAGCAACCGGATCTGGTTGTCTTTACCGGAGATGTAGTTTATGCGGCACCTGCGGATTCCGGTATGCGCAAAGTACTGGAACAGGTATCTAAACGTAAGCTTCCTTTCGTCGTAACTTTTGGAAACCATGACAATGAACAGGGAATGACGCGTGAACAATTGTATGATATTATTCGTACAGTACCGGGCAATTTGTTGCCTGACCGTGGCACTACCTTGTCTCCTGACTATGTATTGACGGTAAAGTCTTCTTCTGATTCTAAAAAGGATGCAGCTTTGCTTTATTGTATGGATACTCATTCTTATTCAGCTTTGGATGATGTGAAGGGCTATGATTGGCTTACATTCGATCAGATTAACTGGTATCGTCAGCAAAGTGCCGCTTATAAAGCACAGAATGGTGGACAACCGATACCTGCCCTTGCCTTTTTCCATATCCCTCTGCCCGAGTATCATGAAGCTGTTCGTGATGAAAATGCAGCTTTCCGCGGAACCCGGATGGAAGAAGCCTGTGCGCCTAGAATAAACACGGGAATGTTTGCTGCCATGAAAGAAGCAGGAGATGTGATGGGAGTATTTGTAGGACACGACCATGATAATGATTATGCAGTCATGTGGAAAAATATTCTTTTGGCTTATGGACGTTATACGGGTGGAAATACTGTGTATAACCACTTGCCGAACGGCGCCCGTATCATCGTATTGGATGAAGGTACCCGTACATTCACTACCTGGATTCGTCAGAAAGACGGTGTTGTAGATAAAACTTCTTATCCATCAAGCTTTGTTAAAGACGATTGGACTAAACGCTGACAACAGCAAGCTTCACATGGCTGATACGTGTATATTTTGAACTATAACTTTCGTATTGGCGTGACACTCGTGCTGATGCAACGTAGATAATATCTCCCAGTCGGTATTCATGTTCTATCCCGGATAGGGTACATGAAACCGCACTGGGATTTTTTGATGGAACACTCATTACAACCAAGTTTCCACTGGCATCGGTCAATGTCAGTACTTGTTTGACAAAGAACTGCGGAGTATTACCGTTCACTCTTGTCTTATACGGATCATCTTCCAGCCGTACGCGAATAACCTTGAGTCTTAAATCTGTAAGTTTCTCTCCTGACTCCCCTAAATATCGGCTCGAAGTACGCCTTTCTTTAGACTTCCTCATCATCACATCCAAATGTACGGAATGATAAGCCTGCGCTATCTTGACGAAACGTTCTTGCTTCGGTATCTTCGGAGTGAACTTATAAGCTATCCAACTCAGATAAGCCGGATCTACTTTCAATATCTCATGTAGGAAGTGTCCCCGGTATTTCCCGAAGAAGATAAGGTCATCACCATTACTCTGCATTCTTTTCTCATTATAATCCACAAGGATAAGACAGCGCCTTGAGTAATAAAACATCGTACTTGCCATCCGAAGAGACTCATTAATGTCCGGTGACAGGTCATGTATGTAAAGAATATATTGCTTTTCAAGTAGGGGGGAATAAAGCCATAAGGAATAATTGGGTTTACCCGGCCGGGGTAATGCCACCAAGTAAACTCCTGCCTCTTTAAAAGAGGCTCTGCCTCGGTTGTATTCATTCAATTTACCATACAATAAGGCTTGCTCATTTTCGGGAATGCCCGGTAATCTAGGGTTAGCCATAATTGTTCTCGCTTTTTGTATATCTCAAATATAAGGATTTTCTTTCAGAAAAGCAACTTTTCTCTTTGAAATCTCGTACATTTGTATCCATGTAACTTTTCAAAATTCAGATGAAAGAACGAAGTAAGAGAGTATTGGTAGGAATGAGTGGTGGTATAGATAGCACCGCTACCTGCTTGATGCTGCAAGAGCAAGGATACGAAATAGTGGGAGTCACCATGCGTGTATGGGGGGATGAACCACAGGATGCCAAAGAGTTGGCTGCACGGATGGGCATTGAACATTATGTGGCAGATGAGCGTATTCCTTTTAAGGAGACTATTGTAAAAAACTTCATAGATGAATATAAGCAGGGACGTACGCCGAATCCGTGCGTGATGTGTAATCCGCTGTTTAAGTTTCGTATTCTGACGGAGTGGGCGGATAAACTGGATTGTGCTTGGGTGGCTACCGGCCATTATTCACGGCTGGAAGAGAAGAACGGACACATTTATATAGTAGCCGGAGATGATGATAAGAAAGACCAGTCTTATTTCCTTTGGAGATTGGGACAGGATATCCTGAAGCGTTGCATATTTCCATTAGGAGATTATACGAAAGTGAAAGTTCGCGAATATCTTGCAGAAAAGGGCTACGAAGCTAAGTCGAAAGAAGGAGAAAGCATGGAAGTATGCTTTATCAAAGGGGATTACCGGGACTTTCTTCGTGAACAATGTCCCGAACTTGATAGCGAAATAGGGTCGGGATGGTTTGTCAATTCCGAAGGCGTAAAGCTAGGGCAGCACAAAGGCTCACCTTATTATACCATCGGTCAGCGAAAAGGACTCGAAATAGCCTTGGGAAAGCCGGCCTATGTTCTGAAAATCAATCCGCAGAAAAATACGGTAATGCTTGGCGATGCCGAGCAGTTGAAGACGGATTATATGCTGATAGAGCAGGATAAGATTGTAGATGAGAAAGAATTGTTCGGATGTGAGAATCTGACCGTTCGGATTCGTTATCGGAGCCGTCCGATACCCTGCCGGGTGAAACGTTTGGAAGACGGCCGTCTGTTAGTACGTTTTCTTGAGACGGCTTCGGCTATTGCTCCCGGACAATCGGCTGTGTTTTACGATGGAAGACGAGTGCTGGGCGGGGCTTTCATAGCTTCCCAACGAGGAATAGGACTGGTGATTATAGAAAACGAAGGATTTTGATTGATAAAAAAACAAAGATAACTAATGAAGAAGTTTATACTATTGATTCTTGCCTTAAATATGTGTTTGGGCGGATTCGCCCAATTTACTCCCGGAGATACGCTGAAATACCGTATTAGCCTGAAAGACAAGGCTGCTACCGACTACTCTTTGCAGAAGCCGGAAAAATATCTGTCTAAGAAATCCATTGAACGGAGAAAAAAACAGGGATTGGCGATTGATTCGACTGATTTGCCGGTGTGCAAGAAATACGTGGATGCCATACGCGAAAAAGGAGCACATGTACTTGTGACCGGAAAATGGGAAAACTTCGTTACTGTCTCTTGCAATGATAGCACGCTGATAAAGGAAATAGCCGAGTTGCCTTTTGTACTGTCTACCGAAAGGGTTTGGAAGGGTAAAGTGGAGAAATCTATCAAAAGGGATTCATTGATAAATAATCCGTTACGTACCGATAGCCTTTATGGCCCTGCTATTACACAAATAAGAATGAGCCGGGCAAATCTTCTCCATGATGCAGGTTTTAAGGGACAAGGGATGACAATCGCTGTTATTGATGCAGGATTCCATAATGTGGATAAGATTGAAGCAATGAAGAATATCCATATCCTGGGAGTACGTGACTTTGTAAATCCTGAAGCTGATATTTATGCGGAAAGCAGCCATGGTATGTCCGTTCTTTCCTGCATGGCAATGAATCAGCCGAATGTGATGATTGGTACGGCTCCGGAGGCTTCTTACTGGTTGTTGCGTAGTGAAGATGAATATTCGGAGCATTTGGTAGAACAGGATTACTGGTCGGCCGCTATCGAATTTGCCGATAGTGTAGGAGTGGACGTGGTGAACACTTCTCTCGGATATTATTCATTTGACGACCCTATGAAGAATTATAGATACCGTGATTTGAACGGACGTTATGCGCTGATGTCACGTGAAGCTTCACGGGCTGCTGATAAAGGAATGGTAGTTGTTTGTAGTGCCGGAAACTCCGGTGCAGGCTCTTGGAAGAAGATTACCCCTCCGGGAGATGCGGAGAATGTAATCACCGTAGGAGCCATCAATAAAAAAGGAGAGCTTGCTGCATTTTCTTCTGTAGGAAACACATCGGACGGACGTGTGAAGCCGGATGTCGTAGCAGTTGGGTATGGTTCGGATGTTATGGGAACAGACGGTAATCTTCGTCATGCCAATGGTACTTCTTTCTCTTCTCCGATCATGTGCGGAATGGTAGCTTGTTTGTGGCAGGCTTGTCCGAAACTGACGGCAAAAGAGGTTATCGAACTGGTTCGCCGTTCGGGTGACAGATCGGATTTCCCGAACAATATATATGGATATGGTATTCCTGACTTATGGAAAGCCTATCTCGACACCTCTTCCAAGGAAAAGAAATAATATAATTATCGTATGATAAACGCTATGAATAAGTCGAAGCAATCTGACTCCCTCTCCTCGGGAGAGGGTGGGGAGAGGCTTTCCCTTTTAGAACTGAATGCGCTTGTCCGCCGTAGCCTGGAACAATGCCTGCCTGATGAATATTGGATACAGGCAGAACTGAGTGATGTCCGTTCCAATACGACCGGGCACTGCTATCTGGAATTTGTGCAGAAAGATCCTCGTAGTAACAGCCTTATAGCGAAGGCGCGCGGCATGATATGGAACAATATCTATCGCTTGTTGAAGCCCTATTTCGAAGAAACTACCGGACAGCTATTTACTTCCGGCATAAAAGTTCTGGTGAAAGTGACGGTTCAGTTTCACGAACTTTACGGTTACAGCCTGACTGTGCTTGACATCGACCCTACATATACATTAGGGGATATGGCGCGCCGTCGCCGGGAAATATTATTGCAGTTGGAAGAAGAAGGAGTACTGACGTTGAACAAAGAACTGGAAATGCCGATTCTTCCGCAGCGTATTGCTGTCATATCTTCCGCTACCGCAGCCGGATACGGCGATTTCTGCCATCAGTTGCAACATAATCCCGGAGGATTCTTTTTCTATACGGAGCTTTTCCCGGCATTGATGCAGGGAAATCAGGTTGAAGAATCTGTATTGGCAGCTTTAGACCGTATCAATGTCCGTGTGAACGAATTTGATGTAGTCGTTATCATTCGTGGTGGCGGGGCGACTTCCGATTTATCCGGTTTTGATACATATCTGCTGGCGGCTGCCTGTGCGCAATTTCCGTTGCCTGTCATCACCGGAATTGGGCATGAAAGAGATGATACAGTCCTTGATTCAGTAGCGCATACACGTGTGAAAACCCCGACGGCTGCTGCCGAACTTCTGATTCATCGAATCACGGAAGTAGCCGACCATTTAGAGGAACTATCTGCCCGTGTCCAACAAGGAGCCTATGCGATTCTTGAACAGGAATGGCGAAGACTGGAAATTCTTCAGACCCGTATCCCGAATCTTGTTCACCGGAAGCTCACCGATGCCCGTTTTGCATTACTGGCAGCCAAGAAAGACTTG
The DNA here is from genome assembly GCF_014750685.1 of Bacteroides sp. GM023. Classification (GTDB taxonomy): domain Bacteria; phylum Bacteroidota; class Bacteroidia; order Bacteroidales; family Bacteroidaceae; genus Bacteroides. The sequence goes on along the minus strand of NZ_JAAXGE010000006.1, from coordinate 375,352 downwards.
TCACAAGTGACGATGGCATTGTTAGCCCGCCAACGACATCGGTTGGAACTCCTGAAACAGCGTATTGCGGATGCTTCGCCCGATAAATTATTGAGCCGGGGATACAGTATTACGCTAAAGGACGGAAAAGCAGTGACAGATGCATCTTCACTAAAGCAGGGGGACAGGTTAGTCACCCGGTTTTCGAAAGGAGAAGCCCGTTCTGTGGTGGAATAGCAGACAGTCGGAATAGAAATTATAAAAGAAACATTCATCATTAACTATTAATAATCAATCATCGTGGCAGCTAAAAAGGAAACATATCTTCAGGCGATGGAACGTCTTGAAAAGATCGTTCGTCAGATAGACAATAATGAACTGGATATCGACGTTTTGAGTGAGAAAATCAAAGAAGCCAATGAAATAATTGCCTTCTGTACCGAAAAACTGACGAAAGCAGACGAAGAAGTAGAAAAATTATTGAGAGAAAAGCGGCAATCTGAAGAATAAAAGTTATTTTTGCGAATCAAAGCTTAAGAAAAAATAAACTAATACATTACAATATGAAAGAAATAGACTGGGCGAATCTGTCGTTTGGATATATGAAGACAGACTACAATGTGCGAATCAATTTCCGCAATGGAGCATGGGGAGAACTGGAAGTTAGTAGTGACGAACATCTGAATCTGCATATGGCAGCTACGTGTTTGCATTATGGACAGGAAGCATTCGAAGGATTGAAAGCATTCCGTGGAAAAGATGGTAAAGTACGTATCTTCCGTTTGGAAGAAAATGCGGCCCGCCTGCAATCTACTTGCCAGGGAATTTTGATGGCTGAACTTCCTACCGAACGTTTCAAAGAAGCTATCCTGAAAGTCGTGAAACTGAACGAACGTTTCATTCCGCCTTATGAGACGGGCGCTTCTCTCTACATTCGTCCTTTGTTGATCGGTACAAGTGCGCAGGTAGGTGTACATCCGGCAGATGAATATATGTTTGTCGTATTCGTAACTCCGGTAGGCCCGTACTTCAAAGGTGGTTTCTCTACCAATCCGTACGTTATCATCCGTGAATTTGACCGTGCCGCTCCTTATGGTACAGGTATCTATAAAGTTGGCGGTAACTATGCAGCTAGCCTTCGTGCCAACAAGAAAGCACATGATTTGGGCTATTCCTGCGAGTTTTATCTCGATGCTAAAGAAAAGAAATATATCGACGAATGTGGTGCTGCCAACTTCTTCGGTATTAAAGATAATACGTATATCACTCCGAAATCATCTTCTATCTTACCGTCTATCACCAACAAGAGCTTGATGCAGTTGGCAGAAGATATGGGTATCAAGGTCGAACGTCGTCCGGTGCCGGAAGAAGAACTGGAAACATTCGAAGAGGCTGGTGCATGCGGAACAGCAGCAGTAATCAGCCCGATCCAGCGCATTGATGATTTGGAAAACGGAAAATCTTATGTAATCTCTAAAGACGGTAAACCGGGACCGATCTGTACGAAGTTGTACAACAAATTGCGTGGCATTCAGTACGGTGATGAGCCGGATACACATGGCTGGGTAACTATAGTAGAGTAACAGGAATCTAATCAGAACACATTTATTTATTTAATTAATTATATCATGTTAAAAGAGAATTCACAATTACGTGCAGAAGCACGTCAGGCACTTCAAGGTAAGTGGCCTATGGCAGCCGTTGCTGCGCTTATTTACTCAGTTATTGCCGGTGGTTTATCAGCTATCCCTTTTATTGGTGGATTGTGCTCATTATTTATCGGACTGCCGATTGCCTACGGTATTGCTATCGTGATGCTGGGTGTGTACAGAGGGAAAGATATTGATTTTGGAGTTTTGTTTGAAGGCTTTCAGGATTATAGCCGTATTTTTGTAACTAAGTTGCTTCAGGCTATCTATACTCTGTTGTGGTCATTATTGTTGGTTATACCGGGCATTATTAAGTCTTATTCTTATGCAATGACAGACTTTATTTTGAAAGACGAACCGGAAATGAAAAACAATGCGGCTATCGAAAAGAGTATGGCAATGATGGAAAACAACAAGATGAAACTGTTCTTACTTGATTTGAGCTTCATTGGTTGGGCTCTTCTTGCTATCGTTACTTTCGGTATCGGATTCTTATTCTTGCAACCTTATATGCAAGTTTCTCGTGCAGCTTTCTATGAAGACTTGAAAGCACAGCAAGGCGGAAATATTGAAGTAGACGTTGAAGTGAACGTTACTATTTAATAGACGAATACATTCAGCTATATAGAAGAATGGGGTACGGAGAAATCTGTACTCCATTTCTTTTTGCCGGTTGCGTCAAAATCAGTACCTTTGCGGCCTAATCAGGATTGATATGGGTAAGAATAAATTAGAAAAGTTTGCTGATATGGCGAGTTATCCGCATGTGTTCGAATATCCTTATTCGGCAGTAGATAACGTGCCTTTCGACATGAAGGGAAAATGGCACAAGGAGTTCTTTAAAAATGACCATCCGATAGTGCTCGAACTGGGCTGTGGACGCGGTGAATATACCGTCGGACTGGGTAAGATGTTTCCCGAAAAGAACTTTATAGCAGTTGATATAAAAGGTTCCCGCATGTGGACGGGGGCAACGGAATCGTTGCAGGCAGGAATGAAGAATGTATCTTTTCTGCGTACGAATATTGAAATCATCGAACGTTTCTTTGCCGAAGGCGAAGTAAGCGAAATATGGCTGACTTTCTCCGACCCGCAGATGAAGAAAGCAACCAAACGACTGACCTCCACTTATTTCATGGAAAGATACCGCAAGTTCCTGCAACCGAATGGAATTGTCCACCTGAAGACAGACAGTAACTTCATGTTTACTTATACCAAATACATGATAGAAGCCAATAAACTTCCGGTGGAGTTTATGACGGAAGATTTATATCACTCCGACCTGGTGGATGATATTCTTGGTATCAAGACTTATTATGAACAACAATGGCTTGATCGTGGTTTAAATATAAAGTATATCAAATTCCTGCTTCCGCAAGAAGGTGAATTGCAGGAACCGGATGTAGAAATTGAGCTTGATCCTTATCGTAGCTACAATCGTAGTAAACGCAGCGGGCTGAGTACAAGCAAATAGCTTGCCGGAACAATCACCATAAAGTGAACCGGCAACCACCTGAATAGTGAATTTAAATAGTAAATTGTAAATCGTCAAATAGTAAATAAAATGACTCTTTATCCTAAATTGATATTGGATGCATTGGCAACGGTGCGTTATCCCGGTTCGGGAAAGAATTTGGTGGAAGCGGAGATGGTTGCCGATAATCTTCGTATTGACGGTATGACTGTCAGCTTTTCATTGATATTTGAAAAACCGACTGATCCGTTTATGAAATCAATGTTGAAGGCTGCTGAGACAGCTATTCATACCTATGTATCTCCGGATGTACAGGTTACGATAGCAACGGAAAGTAAGCAAGCTGCTCGTCCGGAAGTTGGCAAGATGCTTCCGCAGGTGAAGAATATTATTGGTATCTCTTCGGGCAAAGGTGGAGTAGGTAAGTCTACTGTATCTGCGAACCTGGCAGTTGCTTTGGCTAAATTAGGCTATAAAGTAGGTTTGCTTGATGCGGATATTTTCGGGCCTTCCATGCCGAAGATGTTTCAGGTGGAAGATGCGCGTCCATATGCTGAACGCATAGATGGTCGCGACCTGATTATCCCTGTAGAAAAATATGGAGTGAAATTATTGTCTATTGGTTTCTTTGTTGATCCGGATCAGGCTACTTTGTGGCGTGGCGGAATGGCAAGCAATGCACTGAAACAATTGATTGGCGATGCATCCTGGGGTGATTTGGATTATTTTCTGATTGACCTTCCTCCGGGAACAAGTGACATTCACCTGACTGTTGTCCAGACATTGGCTATGACAGGGGCGATTGTTGTCAGCACTCCGCAGGCAGTGGCTTTGGCAGATGCCCGTAAAGGAATCAATATGTTCACTAACGATAAGGTAAATGTACCTATCCTTGGCTTGGTTGAGAATATGGCATGGTTTACTCCTGCCGAACTTCCGGAAAACAAATATTATATTTTCGGTAAAGAAGGTGCAAAGAAATTGGCCGAAGAGATGAATGTTCCTTTGTTGGGGCAGATTCCTATTGTGCAGAGTATTTGTGAGGGTGGAGACAATGGTACACCAGTGGCGTTGGATGAAAATACCATCACCGGACGTGCTTTCTTATCATTAGCTGCGAGTGTTGTCCGCCAAGTGGATCGTAGGAATGTTGAGATGGCTCCGACCCAAATTGTAGAAATGCATAAATAACCGGAATCTGGACAAGATAGCTTTTATATAAGCTGTTCGTAAGATATAAAAAGAACCTTCATAGTTTTTGTAAAGACTATGAAGGTTCTTTCTTATATGGTAGTATCTATTATTTATTCAATGCTTCTGTCAGTTTCTTTTTCATGGTGTCAGCTCCAGGGAAACCGGTCTGCTGATAAACGGTATTACCATTGCGGTCGATAACAAAATAAGTCGGTACTCCCTGAATATTGAATTTATCCATAAGATATCTCCATTGGTCATTAGTCACACGGAAATGCTCTCCGTGAACATCGGGTATCATATTTTCCCAAGTTCCTTTGGGGGAATTTTCTCCTGCGACATATAAATAAAGGATATCCTTATCTTTCAATTCTTCTTTCATCGGAATCATGGCTTTGTTGGCCATTCGGCAAGGACCGCACCAAGTAGCCCAAAAGTCTACTAATAGAACATGCCCTTTAAATTTGGAAATGATAGCAGAGAAAAGTTCTTCATTTTCTACTTCGCCTACTTCATTGATTTTGTATCCGGTTTTCTGTCTGTTTAACTCCATCTTCTTGAGTAATTCTCCATTGAGCGCTGTCAGCATATTTTTGTAGGCAGGCGAAGGAAGTGCTTCAAGCGCGGTTATCTGCTCGGCAGTCAGCGGGTTAAAATCTTCAATAGAGCGATAACATTTGGATGCTTCCATCATTTGGAATAGGATTCCCTGGCTTGTTCCCAAATGTTTTTCCAAAAGATCTTTTCGGGAACTGAATACTCCTGTTCCGTATGCATATTCCGGTGCATATAAATCTGCTGGTGTGTTGAGAGCCAATTCCTTGAATATATCAAAATAATTATCAGGGAATTCAATCTTAGTGTTTGTGTAATATTCCTTAGCCTGCTCTCTGTTCAGCTTTTGACCAACAACATATGCACGCATTAGAATATCTTTGCCCATAAAAAGTCCAATAGCTGTGGTTATATCTGTATTGGCTTTCAAAACTTCTTTTGCGGCTGAACTGAGAGGGGCTTCTTCTATCTGTTTATGGATGTTACTCCGTTTCTCTATGAAATAGTTTTTCACTCCATCTATATCTTTTCCGATAACTTCGTCTACCATTTTCCCCGGATTGCTGACCAGATTACACTGAATGGTATTATCCGCCAGCTCTTGTTGTAATTCAGCCAAATAACCACCGTAATAAGCTTTCTTTCCATAGGGCTTATCGTCCTTTTGCAAGTGTGATTGTTGGCGTGTACATTCGGCCGTATTAATAATAATAGAACTTTCTTTTCCCGGAGCTAATAAGCAAGAAATTTGAGCAAATGGGAAAACAAGTGTCGCCGGAGTTACCGTAATGACATTTGTTTGAACCTGGAAAGTTCCGTCTTCATTTATACTCACTTCTTCGGCAAAGTTCAGCCACTTGACCGGATCATTCAGATGCAGTTTACCTGATGCCGGCATATCTTTCTTAAAGTCGAGCACTCTACCTGTTAGTGTGGCTTTACCATATGCGAGTTCCGGTGTAGCTAATTGGGCTTTCTTATTAATCTTATGGATTATCGCGTCTTTAGGCAACGGAGTTTTGCGGAAATTCTTCTCATTGAGCTGTATTCCCCATATCTTGTATGCTCCGTCAAAGTCTCCTTCAGAGAAATCCAGGCTGGTAACATTTTCCGGTATAGGAGGAAAGAGTAGCTGAAATTCCGCTTCTCCGGATTCTGGCATCCAAAATTCTTTGTCCAGTGTTATTCCAACTCCCTTCCGGATAGGATAAAGTGCCCCGTTATTATCTTTCAGAAAACTTCCGGTTGCTACTTTTATCCAGTACTTAGGCCGATAGTAGGCTTTCACATATACAGTGGTCACTGTGTCACTCATGACAATTTTCTCAACTTCGATACTATTGGAGCTCCAGGCTAGAAAAGGAGGACGCTCGATAACTCTGTCTTTGGCTTGTACAGTGCAAACTGTGCAGAGTATCAAACCGATAACCCATGCGAATCTTTTCATATAAATAGCGTTTTATTTCTAACAAATATAAGGATATTTTTGTAACTAGCCTTATAGAAGTAGAAAAAAGAAATTCTTTTTGGAATTGATGAGGTTAGTGTTCCCCACCGATGAGGCTGGTGTCCGGCACCGATGAACGCCCCGTTCCCCACCGATGAGGAGAGGGCGCGGCACCGGGGAAATAAATTATTGTAGTCGGAATGTAATAGGAAGGGTGTATTCTACGGCAACAGCTTGTCCTCGTTGCAGTCCCGGTTCCCATTTCGGCATATTACTTACTACGCGCATGGCTTCTGTATCGAGTGACGGAGATACACTGCGCAATACTTTTGCATTAGAAATGCTGCCGTCTTGCCCGATGACCATCTGAATGATGACTCTGCCTTGTTGCTTTTTCTCTTGTGCAATAACAGGATATTTGATACTTCTGGCAAGATATTGCATTAGGCCTCTTGTTCCGCCGGGGAATTTAGGCATCGTTTCCACTACCTTAAAAGTTGTCTCTTCATTATCTGTTTTTACGCCTACTGCATCGGGAGTTGAATCTTCTTTAGGACCATAACCCACTACGACAACTTCTTCCAAATCAGATTGTTTTATTTCTTCAGCTTTCGGAGTTTCAGGCCCGGTTAGTCTGAACATAACAGGAACTGTAAATCTGACATTTACTGCTTCTCCTCTTTGTTTACCCGGCTTCCATTTGGGCATTGTAGAGATTACACGTTCTGCTTCTTTATCAAGAGAAGGAGCTACGCTTCGGGCTACTTTTGTATCAGCGATACTTCCGTCTTTCTTAACCGTGAAACTAACGATTACACGTCCTTGTATGCCAGCTTTGTGTGCTTCAGCCGGGTATTTGACATTCTTCGAAAGGTATTCCATGAGTCCTTGAACTCCGCCCGGGAAATCCGGCATTTCTTCTACTACTTCAAATACGATAGAATCGGGCACACTTTTGCTGTGAGTTTCGGATGCTTCTTTTACTTTCTTATCCTGTGGGACAGTTATCTTTTGAATCTCTTCAGCAGGCAGTTCGGGGAGGGTTGCAATCTCAAGTTCCGGAGCTACGACTTGTGTCGTTGTCTGTCCCATTACTTCTTTGGCGAATTTCTCTGTGGTACGTGCTACCATTTCGATGTTGCTGACAATCATCAACAGGGCAGCCAAGGGGAGAAACATAAGATACTTTGTTCTCCCTATTTCTTTTGTTCTTCGTTTATTCATCATTTTAATACGATTTTTGAGTGGTAAAACATTGAAACTATTTGATAAATTTGCTGCAGCCTTGTGATGTGCCAGTCCCAACAAATGGTACTGGTATGATTTACTGTCATGTCCCGTCTCCAATACCCGGTGATCCGCCATGTATTCGAGATTTCCTCTGACTTCCCGTTTCATCAGCCAAATAAAAGGGTTGAACCAGCAGAATGTGCACATTAGTTCACTGATTAACACATCTACCGAATGATGTTGACGGGCATGTGTTTCTTCGTGAGTAATGATTTCACCGATTTCGGACTCTGTATGTGACTGTGGATGAATGAATATCCAATGGAAGAAAGAGAACGGGCCGTTTTCTTTCTTTAAAAGATGTACGCGTACTCCTTGCATAGTGCTTTTTGGGCACTGGATATGTAGCCGTATAATACTGCCTAATTGCACAAGGAAACGTGTCGCTAATAACAATACTCCACTCCAATAGATGATTTTCATAAAGAGTATGATTAGCTCTTGCCAGTTCATCGTTGGCTCTTGCAGTGGAGTGATGGTCTGCTCCGGAAGTATAATTGTTGCATAAAGATCTGCCATTGCCACCATTGGTTCATGGGCTTTTATCCATCCTTGAATGTTCAACAAAGGATAAAGCAAGGAGATGGCAAAAAAGCATAGCAAAGCTGTCCGACGCCAATGGAAGAAGGTGTCTTTATAGAAAAACAACCGATAGAATGCGTAGAATAGGACTATTGCTACATTTATCTTTAGAAAATAGGCTAATTCCGGAGTCATAGTAATGAATATTTTCTATTAATCTTCTTTTCCTTTTTCAATCAGGTCGATGATATCTTTGAGATCATCGGTCGAAATCTTTTGGTCTTTTGCAAAGAAAGAAACCATTTCTTTGTAAGAGTTCTCAAAATAGTTACGAACTACGCCGCTCATAAAATGGCGTTTATACTCATTTTCGCGAATTGCGGGAGTGTACTGGTAAGTATTACCCACACGTTTCGATGTGACGTATCCCTTCCGTTCGAGGTTCTTCACGATGGATGCTACTGTGGTGTACGGCGGAGCAGGTTGCGTATATTTCGCTACGATGTCCTTTACGAAACAGTTTTGTAACTCCCAAATGTAGATCATTACTTCTTCTTCTTGTATTGTTAACTTTTCCATGGAGATATTGTTTAATTACGAATACTTCGCAAATCTACGAATATTTCGTAAACAAGCAATAGCTAGTCGGTTAATAAATGTAAATGCATAATATTTGCAAGAATATTTTAATTGTCTATCTGTCCTGAAAATAGTTGAGCATAAAAAACGAATGGATGGGCACAATTTTTGCCTAAATAGTCACTGTTTAATAACATTTATGCTAAAAATAGACTATCAAGGACTTTTTTATATAAAATAAATGAAATATATTTGCGGACACGAAACAGACGTTAAATATGAACAGTGTGTTCCGATACGCTGGTAAAGTTCGGAAAATTCCCCGCACTAGACAATGGAACTATTTAATTAACAATGCTGACCGAAGGGAAGAGGGAGGCAAATTAAAAAATTAATGATATGAAAAAAGGTTTGATTTTTGTGCTATTCGCACTTGTTTCTATCGTTTCTTATTCTCAGATTTCTTGGAATGCCAAAGTAGGTATGAATATGAGTAACTTTACCGGTGATGCTGATACTGACATGAGAATTGGATTTAATGTCGGTGTTGGTATGGAATATCAGTTCACCGATATGTGGTCTATTCAACCATCTTTGATGTTTACTCAAAAAGGAGCTAAAATGGATGATTTGAAAGCCAATCCTATGTATTTGGAAATCCCTGTAATGGCTGCTGCAAGATTTGCAATTGCTGATAATCAGAATATTGTGGTAAAAGCAGGTCCTTATTTCGGATTTGGTATTGCTGGTAAGTATAAAATTGGCAATGAAAAGACTGATTTCTTCAAAGATCTTAAAGATGAAGATGGCGAAGTCTTGATGGAAGGAGCAAAGAAATTTGATGCTGGTCTTGGCGTAGGTGTTGCCTATGAAATCAACAAATTCTTTATTGATCTGACTGGAGAATTTGGTTTAGCTAAAATTTATGATGGTGACGGTGCTCCGAAAAACATGAACTTCTCTATCGGTGTAGGTTACAAATTCTAATAGAATTATACTCTCTTTATAATATCTCTTTAAAAATCCCTCGTCCTATACTCTCTTTGGACGGGGGATTTTTTTATCCTTCTTTCCGAAAAAGAAAAAACGGCATACCTTAATAATAAGAATATACCGTTCGCTTCTCTCTCTTGTGTTATATCTGTCAATCACTTACCTGCTTTGATAAGTTTTCTTTCTCTTTTAGTTCTTTATATCTCTCTATGGCATGTTTGCGACTCATAAGTATTTGCCAGCGATATACCCAGCAGGTAGTAAGGAAATAGACACCCGCCTGTAACCACAAAGCTTTATATTCAAAAGCCACTTCACTCAAAGTTGCTCCCATATTATTGATTTTTACAAAACCATTGATGCCGAAAGTAGACGGGAATATGTAAGATACATACTTCCAAAACGGAGGAATTGCGGCCCCTGGCCAGGAAATTCCTGATATAAATAGCAAAGGAACGGATGTGAATACAAAAATCAGCATACACGTTTCCCGATTACGAATGGCAATGGACGTTGTCATGGCAAAGAAAATACAAGCCGCCAAATAAGGAACAACGAATAATACTAATGAACCGGGTTGTCCGATTTGGTTGAGACTGAATAGTCGTGGTACGATATATAGCACATAGAAAGCCACTAATACATAAACCATAAAATAACTCAGTCCTTTTCCGAGTACGATACGCAATGTACCGTTATAATGCCGGTTGATGGGTACGAGGTCTTTGAACCGGTTATTTTCACGGGCTGTTCCGGCAGCAAGACCGATGCCGAGCAGTAATGTCTGCTGAATGATTAATACCAGTACCGCAGGAATCAGGAAAGCGGCGAATCCGGCAGTAGGATTGAATATTGAAATCTCCTCATATTCTATCGGATAAGCAGTTATCTCATCCTGCCGGTCAGTCGTATTACCGCTACGGGCAATCTTAATATCCTGATTCATATTCAATGAAACGGCTGTGTTGGCTATCAGCATGGACTTATAATAAAGTAATCCGCTCATATCACAATAGATGCTGACTTGTGTCTGCTTTCCTTTTGCGATATTATCACTGAAATCCGAAGGAATGTAAATGATGCCGTACGCACGTCTGTTCTTCAGCATTTGCTTGGCTTCTTCCATATCGGCACAATAAGATACGATTTGAATATCGGGCGTAGCATCTACTTTCCGAAGATATTCACGACTCAAAGAGGAATGAGAATCATCCACAACAACGGCGGGAACTTCTCGCACCACTTCGTTGTCATAGATAAAGCTGTATAGCAATGGATAACCTAGCGGGACGAGTATGAAGAATATCAGTACCCCCTGGTCGCGGAAAGTTGTCTGAAACTCCCGCTTCCAGATATAAAACAGGTCATTGATGCCTTGGGCTATCTTATCTTTTAATTTTATATCTTTCATTTAGGGTATGTATTTATAGTAAACCAATGCTTCTTTCAGGCGGTGAACCACAAAGAAAGGAAGCATCATGAATATTAATAAGGCCATATAGTTACTCCATGAGTAAGCCATGCTATATCCGTTGAGCGCCTGATCTACATAAATCAGGAAATAATGACGCAGCGGAAACAGATTGCTCAAAGCCTGCAAAACAGGATGCATCGCCATCACCGGAAACGAGAAACCGGAGATAGAAAACGATATGACACCCCATAACGAAGCAAAGCTTAGTCCGAGCCGCAGGGTGGGCAGAGTCCCTATCATGAGAATTCCGCAACACTGTGATGCCAGTACAAGGCAGAGCGTGGCGAATATCATGGGAAAGATACCGCTATTGCACGGAAAATGTAGGAAACCATATAAGTATACATTATAAAATATACCCATAATGAAAAAGATTACCGTGTGCGGAAGTAACTTCCCTGCCAATGCTATATAAATAGAATTATTACTCATGCGCAACCATTCACGGGCAGTGCGATCTTTGATTTCTACGCCGATAGAATAAACGGTGACCATGAATATAAGCAGCATGAGTACTCCCGGTATCAGCGTATTGCATAGATATACCGAATAGTTCAGCCAAGGATTATTCAATGGATGCGTATCTATCACGATAGGTTGCAGAAATCCCATCGCCTGATCTTCCGTGGCTCCTTTGGCATATAACGTGGTACGTGTGGCAGAGCCGGCTGTCAGTTCCCCCATCATTTTCATATCCCTGAAAAGCAGGGAACCCGCAATCAGATATGAATAGTTGGTATAGAAAGAAATCTTAGGCTGCCGCTGGCTTTGTGCTTCCGCAGATAAGCCTTTGGGAATATAAAAGAACCCGTAGATTTTTCCTTCCTGTACGGCGATGCGTGCATCCGTAACATTACTGTAATGGGCAACGACACCCGTCTGCGAAAAAGCATCCAGGTTGCGCACGATATTGCGGGATGTAGACGAATCATCCATATCTACCACACCGGCAGGAAGATCCTTCGGCAGTCCCGAATCCATTAAAGTAGTGAAGAAGATATAGCAGAAAAGTGGGGCTATGACCATGCAGAAGAGGTAGAGCGGTCGTGATACCAACCGCCGACATTCTCGTTGCATGACCTGCCACAATGCTATATATTTCTTTTCTCTCTCTTTCATGATTACTTATCGATGACAACTGACATACCCGGACGAAGATTCTCTACTTTTTCCATCGGAGATGCTTTCACTTCGAATGTTTTCAGATCAAACTGACCGGTCGTCTTAGTAGCCTTCCAAGCTGCGTAACTACCCAAGTCCTTCATATAATACACTTTGAGTTTGACCGTTTTATTATCCAAAGCTGGAACGATTGCTTCAAATTCAGTCCCCATAGTCAGGTTTTTAAGCAGGTCTTCGCGTACATTGAATGTTATCCACATATCATTCAGTTCGGCAATATTCATGATAGGTGCACCGGTACCTACCAATTCACCAACCTTTGGGAAAATCTCTGAAACCTCTCCGGCTGCCGGAGCGATAAGATAAGTCTCTTTGATGTAAGATTCGACCTCGGCCACGGCTCCTTTCGCACGGTTGACAAGGGCTTCTGCAGCCATTTTGTCTTCACGTTCAGCTCCGTTCTTTGCCATTGTATATTGCGCTTTTGCTGCTTTCTCGGTAGCGATAGCGGCATCCCGTTGTGCAGTTACTTCGTCCAGCTTTTGTGCAGGCATCACTCCCTGTTCATACAAGTTTTTCACTCTTTTGTATGACTTCTCAGCAATGGTGACTCCGGCTTGTGCTTTCTGCCACATTTCATAAGCGGCCTGAATCTGTTCCTGGCGTGCCCCTTTGATAGCTTTTTCGTTTTGTGCCTGTGCGGCAGCTTCGGCGGCACGTGCCTGTTCCATCTTTGCCACTACATCCGGCGCTTCCAGGATAGCCAGTGTATCGCCGGCATTGACCTGCTGTCCTTCTTTCACGCGAAATTCCAGAATACGTCCCGGAACTTTACTTGAGACACGATATTCGGTAACTTCTGCCTGTCCCTGAATGATTTCAGGTCCTTTGCGAAGCATGAAAAAACCAACGACTGCAACGATTGCAATAACTCCGAGTAAAGTAAGAAATGCCAGCAGCATATTGCTGTTTTGTGATTTAGTAGGTGCCATATGATTATGAATTATTTCAAAGTTCCTAATGATTTCTTTAGATAAATTTCTGTCAACTTCACGTCTATTTGAGCATCAATCTTCTCCGATTGAGCAGATAGCCAGGCTGTTTGCGCTTCGAGAACATTACTGGTGGCAATTACGCCCTCTTTAAAGCCCAATGTCGCATAGCGAAGGTTCTCTTCCGCCTTCTCCATATTCTTGGAAGCCATCACCAGCTTTTTACCGGCTTCGTTCACCTTGAACGCTGCCTGATTAACCTGCAATTCGATTTTTTCTCTGGCATCTTCCAGTTGATATTGCGCGATTTTTGCTTCAGCTTTGGCAGACCTTGTTTTGTAAATACCTTCGCCCCAATGCCAGATAGGTATTTGTACCATTACTCCGACATTCCACATTCCTTTGAACTTATTTTCGAAACTGTTGAAGACAGAAGGATTCGTGACCATATAATTTCCCATTAATGCAATAGAAGGAAGATGTTCGGAACGGGTGACATTCACTTTCTGTTTGTAGATTTGCGTAGCCAGTTCCAGACTGCGTATCTCCGGCCGATTGGCATAGGCGGTTGACATATCGAAATGAGTCTCCGGTGCTAATAAGGGAATGTCATCCATATTCTCGTCTGTCAGAGTGACGGGAGAGCTAAGATCAAGCCCACATAGTTGACACAACAACATTCGGGCAAGGCTTAATCCGTCCTCTACTTTTGTCAGTGTCATTTCCGCTTCATTCACCTTGACGCGCACGGATAAACCGTCTGCTTTAGTAGCTACTCCTTCGGCAATCATCTTTTCCACATCGCTGTCCAACTGTTGCAGAAGTTTCAAATATCCTTCGGCCAACTTTTTCTTATTGACTAATGAAATAACTTGCCAATAAGCCTGGTCGGTGCTCATGATAACTTCCTGCATGCCGCCTTGATGTTGCTGGCGTGCCAGTTCTTCGGCGTATTGCGTTATCTTGTTGTAAGCGCGGATTTTTCCACCCATATAGAGTGGTTGTGTCAGTGTGACAGCTCCGGCGTACACGTTTCTTGTGTCCGTGCGGAGTGCATCTACCAGGGAACTTCCGGCATTGTTAAAGGCAGAAGTCAGGCTCGCTCCTAATTCAGGGATTTTAGAAGCAAGATCCGGATGTAACTGCGCAATGATTCCGCCGGCTTGCTCCAATGGGCCTGCCAGACTGGTCCCCAATCCCGAAAGTGCAGCTTTCTGATCGGCATTCAATAAAGAAAACTCTTTTTGATTTCTCATGTAAGCTCCAGTTGCCGAGAAGCTGGGCAAGTAATTGGTAAATGCGGCTTTTCGCTGATAATGGGCAGCATTTATCTTTTCATTGCTTATCAACAGGTCTTTATTGTTGGCAAGGGCTAAAGCGCGGCAACTATCCAAGCTCAGTATAGTTTGCGCTTTTACTATAAAAGTCAGGTTTAACAGAATTGTCAGGAGAAATAGTTTTTTCATCGCATCTTGCATATTAATAAGGTGATACTTCTATTTAAATAACCCTGTTCTTATGTAATTTGTTTATTGAAGTAGTCTGTTTTTTTGTACTTGTTAGCTTAAACAATAATTGCATAAACAACGATGCAAATGTATACGCTTTCTGTGAAAATGCAAAAAGAATTAGCTTTTTTTAAAAATATAACAAGATAAGCGGGGGAGATGAAAAGAAAGAAGGCTGTCCTTTCATGATGAAGGACAGCCTTTCCTAATATATAAATGTAAGGGGATTTGCTGTTTTAATTACAGAGCACCAACTTCTTTCAAAGCAGCGTTAGTTCCGTGTACAGCTTTTGCGCTAGCTGCGAACTTAGCTTTTTCGTCTTCGTTCAGGTCAAGTTCAACGATCTTTTCGATACCGTTCTTGCCAAGGATTACAGGAACACCGATGCAAAGGTCAGATTCGCCGTATTCGCCTTCCAGGAATACTGAACAAGGAATCATCTTCTTTTGGTCGTGAAGGATAGATTCAACAACGAATGCTCCTGCTGCACCCGGTGCATACCATGCAGAAGTACCCAGCAATTTAGTCAGAGTAGCACCACCTACCATAGTAGCAGCAGCAACTTCTTCCAACTTCTCAGCAGAGATAAAGTTAGTTACAGGCATACCTTTGTAAGTAGCGAAGCGAGTCAACGGAATCATGGTAGTATCACCGTGACCACCGATAACCATACCTTCTACCTCGTTAGCGTTGCATCCCAAAGCTTGAGACAAGAAATATTTGAAGCGAGAGCTATCCAAAGCGCCACCCATACCGATGATACGGTTTTTCGGCAAGCCCAAAGATTTCAATGACAGGTAAGTCATTGTATCCATCGGGTTAGAAATTACAACAAGGATAGCGTTAGGAGAATATTTCAAGATGTTCTGTGCTACCGATTTAACGATACCAGCGTTTACACCGATCAGTTCTTCACGAGTCATACCCGGCTTGCGAGGAATACCTGAAGTAATCACAACAACGTCAGAGTCAGCAGTCTGAGCATAGTCGTTCGTGCAGCCTACTATTGTAGTGTCGAAACCCAGCAATTGAGCTGTCTGCATCATATCCATTGCTTTACCTTCTGATACGCCTTCTTTAACGTCCAGCATTACTACTTCGTCTGCTACTTCATTAAAAGCAAGTACATTTGCACATGTAGCACCTACGTTACCTGCGCCTACTACGGTTACTTTTGACATAATACTATATATTTAAAAAGTTGATAATTTGTTTCATCTATTTTGCGCGACAAAATTACAACGATAATCCTAATTAAAGAAATTTTTCCGTAATAATTTTAGTTAAAGGTCGAAGTAATCAGAATCTACAGATAAGATAACGAATTCCGGCCGGAATAAGCATTACTTCACCGGATGAATATAATAAGTTCTATCTCTGAAGAAAATAAGATTCAAGTATGCATGAATTAGTTCGTCGGACTATACTCGTTCTTTCGAAGGACTATAGTTCTTCGAAAGAAACACTATAGCCAATCTTTCGTAGGACTATAGTCCGACGAATTAATTTGTGCACTGAAAGATGTTAAGTGCCGCATTAAATCAAATTGATTGTAGTACATAAACCTGATGTCGCCTGGTAGGAGTGAAGTCTATTGACTTGCCCTGATAAACTGGTTAATAAATTAAAATTGTATGGTTTGGTCGAGAGTTTTTCTAAAACTCTCGACTTTTCTGCTTGACTTCTGTTGTGAAATGATTACTTTTGCGCACGTTATCAATTCACAACTGAAACTATGAGTAAAAAAAGTCTTCTTATTGCAGCCGTAGCTATTTTGGTAATAGCGATTATTGGCATTACCTATTTACTGTTTACAGAAAAACAAGCTAACAAGGAGTTAGTACAGGAATTTCAACTGGACAAGGAAGAACTGGAAACTGAATATACTCGTTTTGCACAGCAATATGATGAGTTGAAGATGACGATATCTAACGACTCTTTATCCCAACTGCTGGATCAGGAACAATTGAAAACACAGCGCTTGCTGGAAGAACTCCGCACGGTGAAAAGCTCGAATGCTACGGAAATCCGTCGCTTGAAGAAGGAACTGGCTACTCTGCGTAAAGTTATGATTGGGTATATCAATCAGATTGATTCATTGAATAAACTGACTGCCCAGCAGAAACAACAAATCGCGGAAGTAACGCAAAAATATAACCAGGCTTCACAACAAATCAGCAATCTTTCCGAAGAAAAGAAGAATCTGAATCAGAAAGTGACACTAGCAGCCCAACTCGATGCAACCAATATCCGTATCGAACCCCGCAACAAGCGTGGTAAAGTAGCGAAGAAGGTGAAAGATGTAGTGAAACTGGCTATCAGCTTTACAGTCGTAAAGAATATAACTGCTGAAAACGGTGAACGCACCATCTATATACGTATCACCAAACCGGATAACGATGCATTGACTAAGAGTGCCTCCAATACTTTCCCTTATGAGAACCGTACACTGACCTATTCTATCAAGAAGTATATCGAATACAATGGTGAAGAACAGAATGTGAATGTATTTTGGGATGTGGAAGAGTTTCTGTATGCCGGAAACTACAGGGTTGATATCTTTGAAGGTGGTAATCTGATTGGCTCGCAGTCGTTTACCTTGGATTAAAAAGTTGCTCTGTAGAGCATAGTAATATGCTTTTATATGCTTTTTGTTGAAAGAAAAGATTAACTTTGTTGATCTAAAACGGCATATATATGAAAAAACACAATTTACTACTATTAGTGTCGTTGCTATTTTGGGTAGCTACAGCTATGACTTGCGATGACGAGGACTACGAATCCATAGCGATTCAGTGTGTTGCAAAAGACATTACACTTCATCATTGGAACAATGCAGGCGAATTTCCCGTAGAGGCTATTGAAGCAAAAATACCCAAAGAGGCTTATATTCTGGACGTCTGCGTCTGGGCAGAAATCGCAGATGATGAATCAAACTCTAACAGAGACAATTTCTATGCTTTTAATGTGTTATCTGACAACATTAAAAAGGTTAGTATCTTCACAGACATAGATTTTAATGAAAAGTATCCGGCAGGTGCTGAGGTTACTTCTTGCTTTTCTGATTATCCAAAAGCTATGGCGGGTTATCAGAAGACTGACGACACTGCTCATGGAGAGGACATACTGTATGAAAGAATACATAAAGCATTGTTGACAACTCCACAACCTGGAGAATATCGTTTTCGTGTAGTGTTGACTTTGGAAAGCGGGGAGACTATTGAACAGGTGAGTGAACCGGTTACTTTGTATTAAATAGGAGAACGGCTATGAAGAATTTCTATTTGCCCATATTGTTATTCCTTTGTATCTGTTCTGTGACCGAAGCACAGGAAAGGCGATTATTACATCATACCAAAGAACGAAGTAACCTGATTCTAATAAGTACAGGAGTGGGAATGAACTTTGATTTTTTACATACCGGAGGAGAGAATGCACTTACTGCTTTGGCAGACAGAAAGACTGGATTTCCTGTTATTGATTTCCGTTTGGAGCATTTCTTTTCTAAAAGATGGGGGTGGTTTGCTGATATAAAGTTAGGAATCCCTTTGAGATATAGCAGAAATTATGGTTCGGAATTGGCAAAATCATTGGAAGCGGATTATTATGTGGATAATTTTGCATTTGAGAGAGAAAGACCGGGAGTGAGTCCTTGTATGGCGACGGGAGTTGCTTACCGGATTGAAAATTCACGTTGGGCCATCTATCCTCGACTGGGGATTGGTGTAAATAATGTTAGTTACCAATCTGTTTATCTTGATTTGAAGAAAAAGGGAGGCAATGAATTGTATACAATCAGGTACGATGCCGATAATGATTATGGAGAAAGCAACATGGATGTCTTTATCCTTTCAGTAGGAATGAGTGTGAATTATAAATTGGCCAAATACTGTTACCTGGTCTTCAATGCCGCTTTTGCGCAACCAATAGGGAAGCGATCCTCAATTGAATATCAAAAGAAAGATCTTTATACAAACGAAATAGTAGAACGTCGACTTTATAAAGCCAATACACTTGGACGTGATATAAATATTAGCCTTGGCGTAGGAATTCCTATTTATTTTGGAAGAGGAATCAAAACGGGGAAGGGTGGAACTACAAGAAAAGAGAGAATGCGGGGAATCATGGAACAGAAACGCGAGTCCTATGGGCTATTCCCTACAACAAAAAAGAAGATTATCCGAAGATAGGATTCAGAGGCTAAGTATAAGATTTGTGCCACCGTGGTGGCACGACCGTGCCAACGTGATGGCATAACTGTGCCATAGGCATGGCACTGCTGTGCCAATACGGTGGCAAAGTTGCGGCAAAAAGAAGAACTACCTCCTGCCGTCTGCTCCCCACATCATTTTACTGCGAAGCGTATCGAAAAAGATGTGATTGAAACGTTTTACCACTTGCACACTATAGTCAGCCCGGCGTATAGTGAGTTGAGTCGTTTCCTTGCAGGTTTCGCTGCTGCCGTCAATGGCAACCAGGAAGTTATGGCTACGGCTTTCTACATCTAATGTGATTTCCCAATCATCGCGTATTACGATAGGGCGAACGTTGAGGCTATGCGGAGCTACGGGAGTGATGGCGATGGTATTGGAATGAGGGACGATAATTGGGCCACCCACGCTTAGGGAGTAAGCGGTTGAACCGGTTGGCGTAGCAATCACCAGTCCGTCGGCTTGGTACGTGTTCAGGAAAGCCCCATTGATAGCGGTTCGGATACTAATCATGGAAGAACTGTCCCGTTTGAGAACGGCAATCTCATTTAAGGCGTATGGGGATGCTTGCAGATGAGTATCGTCGCAGATCAGTTGAAGTACACTCCGCTCTTCTACACTATATCTTCCCGCTTTGATTTCGTTGAATGTTTCTTCCATTTCTTCGGGAGAGATATCGGCAAGAAATCCCAAACGTCCTGTGTTAATGCCAAGAATAGGAATCCCCTTTCTGCCTACCCGGCGGGCAGCTTTCAGAAAAGTTCCATCCCCACCGATACTGATTACCATGTCGGCTGTAAAATCATCACCATCAAATAATTGGTCGGCTTCGATTTCCATATGTTCTGAAATCAGGAATTGATAGAACTCCCTGCATACACAGACTTCTGCTCCTTGTTTTTTTAATAACCGGAACAGGTTAGCGGCATGAGAGGACTTTTTAGCCTGATAAGTATTTCCGAAAATGGCAAATTTCATAAGTGATATTGTTAGTTCAGGTTGCAAATTTGGCATTTTTTTCCGAGATAGCCAATCGGTTTGTCAATATTCGGTTTGATAGTAGAATGAAAGTGGACGAAAACTAGGGTGTACATTCTCTTAATATAATAGGCTATAATTCTAATATAATGATTTGCATAGTATCACAAACTCGCGTCCTACTCTCCTAAAAGTAGCATCTACCTCTTCTTGAGAGTAACCTTGTGTACGAAGGGCTTTCATATGAGCCATGAAGTTGACAAGTTCAGTTTTTATAGTGCCGTCTTCATTGTCAAAACAGTACCGAAGCTCTATTCCTGTTTCCTTATGAATACCTGCACTCTTTTCAATGTCGAATGTCCATCCGGCGATTACACTATTATAGGTCATGATTCGTTCTTTTTTTAGTGCCGGACAATCTTCGAACAACTCATCATTTAGTGAAATGTTTCGATAAAGAAAGACGACATCTTCTAGTTGTGTGCATCCACGGAAGGCATGATCTCCGATTTGGATAACCGATTTGGGCAAAATAATCTCTTTCAAGTTGCTACATCCCTGAAAGGCCGATTTTCCAATGGAACATACCCCTTCCGGTATTTTTATATATTCAAGACTGGTGACATCAGCGAAAGCTGAATCTAAAATCGTTGCTACGCCATCGGGAACGTAATAGCTATTGAGTTTTTTGGGTGCTTTAAGCAGTATCCTTCTATCAGGAGTGTATTCTACGCCCGAATCATCGGTTACTACATCGAAGGTCAGTTCGTATTCTGTCATTAATTGATATAAATACCTATCTATCAATATGCGTGATAATTCTTCTCTCAAATTCTGCATACGTTCATTGCCTTCCGGATATGAAGCTTGTTGGAGTGAGTCCAAGACTTCTGTCATAGTATTCATCCCTATGTCAGACAGCGATAAATGTGCTTTTTCTATTATTGGGACGAGTTCCGAAAAAATATCTTTTCCTAAAAATAAATGAGTGAACTGCTTATCTTTTTCATTCAGAATATCATAAATAGAATTGACCGTAATTTGCAGTTTCTCTAGTTCCATCTTTTTGACAATAGAAAAAAAGTAAGAAAGGCAATCGTTTGATTTTATTTGTAACTGTTGTAGATAATAGTCGGATAAAGTGGAAGCATATGTATCGAAAATCTTTTTCCCTTTGAAGGAGCGGGTGATGATATTCAGGTTTTTCCATTGTTGTGTCAATGCTTCGATTTCAGGCATTGTGTTTTCTTCCATCCTTTTTTGTGTTTCGCAACTATAGGCATAGATTTCCTGCACTTTGTTTTTGCAATATAAACTAAGGCGCTCAACGAGCAGCCGGATGCTTTCTAAAGGATGCTTTTCATTAGCCCATTGCGCAAACAGCCAATTATCAATTTCATTACGTCTATTGATGATATATTTCATCTTATAATCCTTGCAAAACCTGTGGATTCCTTTCTTTTTGTATTGGTCACGGAAATAGCTTTCGCATGCAGCATGAAATTCATTAATGAGGCATGCTTTGTTTTTATACATTTGAATAGCCTCTTCTTTGAAGTACTGAAATGCTTTCAGGCAATCATTGGCAGGAGAGAATGATAAACCATTATTGTCGTAATCGGGAAAGGGTAATTGGCTATCGTCCACGCTAATGGCTGACAGGTTCTCACGTAGAATCTTGTCTATATCGGCAATCGAAAGCTTCGTCTCTTCTTTTTCATATAAAAGTGATTGTGAACCACTGTTTATAATCACTTGCAAGATAATACAGTTTACCATATTGTCTATTTTGACCTTGATATTGCCATTGCCTTGATCCATACGCTTTTAAATTTAGAACTAACAAAATGAAAGTATACAAATGTATACTTTTTCTATGATAAAATAAGTCTTTTGATGACTTTAATATCATTTCCCCAAGTATGCTTTACCTTAATTTATGAGTGGAAAAGCAGAAAAACTTTTCCAATTCTACTTTAAATAACCAAAAAAGAACCTATAATGCGTTTCGTATTATTAGGCAACTAATAATAATATTTGTATTTTTGCGGCAAATATTACGTAGAACCATGACTAAATTAAGTGTAAACATAAACAAGATAGCTACGCTGAGAAACGCACGCGGTGGAAATGTACCCGATGTTGTAAAGGTAGCGCTTGATTGTGAATCTTTTGGAGCGGACGGTATTACTGTTCATCCTCGTCCCGACGAACGCCACATTCGTCGTTCGGATGTATATGATTTGCGTCCTTTGTTGCGGACAGAATTTAATATCGAAGGTTATCCGTCGCCGGATTTTATAGACTTGGTATTGAAAGTAAAACCGCATCAGGTAACTTTAGTACCCGATGATCCTTCACAGATAACTTCCAATTCCGGCTGGGATACCAAAGCGAATCTGGAATTTCTGACCGAAGTTCTCGACCAGTTCAACAGTGCAGGTATCCGTACTTCTGTTTTCGTAGCTGCCGACCCTGAAATGGTGGAATATGCAGCGAAAGCAGGTGCCGACCGTGTGGAACTGTACACGGAACCCTATGCAACGGACTATCCGAAGAATCCGGAAGCGGCCATCGCTCCTTTTATCGAAGCAGCCAAAACGGCTCGCAAACTGGGTATCGGCTTGAATGCCGGACATGACTTGAGCCTTGTAAATTTAAGCTATTTCTATAAAAACATTCCTTGGGTGGACGAAGTTTCTATCGGTCATGCATTGATTAGCGATGCGCTGTATTTAGGACTGGAACGTACCATTCAGGAATATAAAAACTGTCTACGCTGATGAATGCAATGATTTTGTTAGCCCAAGGGGCTATGAATATGGCCGACTCGCTGGCTACTGCCAATCCTGTTCTGACAGAGGTGAACGCTCCTGAAATGAACATGCTTGATATGGCTATCAAGGGTGGTTGGATTATGATTGTGCTGGGTGTGCTGTCCGTAGTCTGCTTCTATATCCTTTTCGAACGTAACTATATGATTCGTAAGGCAGGAAAAGAAGACCCCATGTTTATGGAACGCATCAAGGATTATATTCATAGTGGTGAAATCAAAGCGGCCATCAACTACTGCCGTACAATGAACACGCCTTCGGCTCGTATGATAGAAAAAGGTATCAGCCGCCTGGGACGTCCTATTAATGATGTGCAGGCCGCCATCGAGAATGTCGGTAACATCGAAGTGGCGAAACTGGAAAAAGGACTGACTGTGATGGCAACCATCTCCGGTGGTGCTCCGATGCTCGGATTCCTCGGTACGGTGACAGGTATGGTACGTGCATTCTACGAAATGGCGAATGCGGGTAGCGGAAATATAGATATTACACTGCTTTCCGGCGGTATCTACGAAGCCATGATTACTACAGTCGGTGGTTTGATTGTCGGTATCATTGCCATGTTTGCCTACAACTATCTGGTGATGTTGGTAGACCGCGTGGTGAACAAGATGGAATCTCGCACGATGGAATTCATGGACTTGTTGAACGAGCCCACATAAAGTAATTGCAAACAGCTAATTACCAGCTACCATCAGCTGACTTTAATCACTAATCACTAACCGCTAATCACTAACAAAGTGGGATTAAAAAGAAGAAATAGAGTATCGCCCAATTTCAGTATGGCTTCCATGACGGACGTCATATTCCTGTTGCTGATATTCTTTATGATAACCTCTACTGTGGTGTCGCCCAATGCCATAAAAGTGCTGTTGCCGCAAGGCAAGCAGCAGACTTCGGCCAAACCGCTGACAAGAGTCGTTATCGATAAAGACCTGAATTTCTATGCCGCTTTCGGCAATGAGAAGGAGCAACCATTGGCGTTGAACGAACTGACTCCATTCTTGCAGAGTTGTGCAGAGAAGGAACCTGAAATGTATGTGGCTTTGTATGCGGATGAATCGGTACCTTACCGTGAGATAGTACGCATATTGAACATCGCAAACGAGAATCATTTTAAGATGGTGCTGGCTACACGCCCGCCTGAAAATAAATAGGAACAATGGACAGAAGAAAAAAGGGTGAATATATAGGAGCGCTGGGTGCACTGTTGGTGCACGTGGCAGTGATTGCTCTTTTGATTCTGGTGAGCTTTACTGTCCCCCAGCCGGACGAAGACGCAGGCGGAGTGCCTGTGATGATGGGAAATGTGGAATCGGCACGCGGCTTTGACGACCCTTCACTGGTAGATGTAGATGTACTGGATGAAGATGCGGCAGCTCCCGCGGAGACAGTGCCCGAACTTCCTTCCGAACAAGATTTGCTGACACAGACCGAAGAAGAAACGGTCACTTTGAAACCGAAAACGGAAGAACCAAAAAAAGAAACGGTGAAACCGAAAGAAGTGACCAAACCGAAAGAACCGGTGAAAAAGCCTGAAAAAACAGAAGCAGAGAAAGCTGCCGAAGCCAAACGGCTCGCCGAAGAGAAGGCGGAACGTGAGCGCAAGGCTGCCGAAGAAGCTGCCAGAAAGAGAGTTTCCGGTGCTTTTGGAAAGGGAGCACAAATGGAAGGAAACAAAGGAACATCGGCCAGTGGTACCGGAACCGAAGGTAGTAAAGAAGGCAATTCTTCTACCGGAGCCAAAACTGGAACGGGTGGCTATGGAACATTTGACCTCGGCGGACGTTCTTTAGGTACGGGCAGTTTGCCAAAACCTGCATATAATGTACAGGAAGAGGGACGTGTCGTAGTGAATATTACCGTAAATCCTGCGGGACAGGTAATCTCGACCGGCATTAATCCCCAGACAAATACTGTAAGTTCAGCATTGCGGAAAGCCGCCGAAGATGCGGCGAAGAAAGCTCGCTTTAATACAGTGGAAGGAGTGACAAACCAAACGGGAACAATCACTTATTATTTTAATTTGAGATAGAGTATCATTAACCAAAAAATAGATAGCATTATGGGAACTGTATACGCTTTTTTTGCAGATGGTTTTGAAGAAATCGAAGCCTTTACTACTATTGACACGTTGAGACGTGCCGGAATGAATGTAGAAATCGTATCCGTTACACCGGATGAAATTGTAGTCGGAGCACATGACGTGTCCATCCTTTGTGACATCAACTTTGATAATTGCGATTTCTTTGATGCTGAACTTTTGTTCTTGCCGGGTGGAATGCCGGGAGCCGCTACGCTCGATAAGCACGAAGGGTTGCGTAAGTTAATCCTTAACTTTGCGGAAAAGGGCAAGCCTATCGCTGCCATTTGCGCAGCTCCGATGGTGCTGGGTAAACTGGGACTGCTGAAAGGCAAGAAAGCTACCTGCTATCCTAGCTTCGAGCAATATCTGGATGGCGCTGAATGTGTGAATGAACACGTAGTGCGTGACGGAAATATCATCACAGGTATGGGACCGGGCGCTGCCATGGAATTTGCTTTGACTATTGTTGACCTGCTGGCAGGTAAAGAAAAAGTAGACGAGCTGGTAGAAGCGATGTGCGTTAAACGCTAAACTGTCCATGAAGAAATCTGTCATTATTGTCGCCGGTGGAAAGGGCTTGCGAATGGGAAGTGAGCTTCCGAAACAATTCCTTCCTATCGGTGATAAACCTGTGTTGATGCATACGCTGGAAGTTTTCCGGAAATATGACGCTACACTTCAGATTATACTAGTGCTTCCAAAAGAGCAACAGGACTTTTGGAAACAACTCTGCAAGGAACATGGTTTTGCCGTGAAACACCTCATTGCCAATGGCGGTGAAACACGTTTCCATTCCGTAAAGAATGGGCTGGCATTGGTGCAGGCTCCCGGACTGGTGGGAGTGCATGATGGTGTCCGTCCGTTTGTCTCGGTAGACGTGATAAGCCGTTGCTATGATTTGGCAAAAGAGCAGAAAGCGGTGATTCCGGTGATTGACGTAGTAGAGACATTGCGCCATTTGACGGATAGCGGAAGTGAAACAGTCAGCCGTAATGACTATAAATTGGTGCAAACCCCGCAAGTCTTTGATGTAGAACTGCTGAAACAGGCTTATGCGCAGGAGTTTACTCCGTTCTTTACAGACGATGCTTCAGTGGTAGAAGCAATGGGTGTACCTGTATATCTTGCAGAAGGTAACCGTGAAAATATAAAAATAACAACTCCTTTCGACCTGAAAGTAGGGAGTGCTCTGTTGTAAATGTTCGATTTAGTCACACGCGACATAAAATTTATCTCCGGTGTAGGGCCGCAGAAGGCTGCTGTATTAAATAAGGAGTTGGAAATCTACTCTTTGCATGATTTAATTTATTACTTCCCTTACAAATACGTTGACCGGAGCCGCATCTATTACATTCACGAAATAGATGGCAATATGCCGTATATCCAGTTGAAAGGAGAAATACTGGGTTTCGAAACCATTGGCGAAGGACGTCAACGACGCCTGACTGCCCATTTCTCGGATGGAACAGGAGTTGTGGATTTAGTGTGGTTTCAAGGAATCAAGTATATCTTAGGTAAATATAAACTTCACGAAGAATATATCATCTTCGGCAAACCGACTGTTTTCAACGGACGCATCAATGTAGCCCAT
This sequence comes from Bacteroides sp. GM023, assembly GCF_014750685.1. Lineage (GTDB taxonomy): Bacteria > Bacteroidota > Bacteroidia > Bacteroidales > Bacteroidaceae > Bacteroides. The sequence continues at coordinate 348,873 of NZ_JAAXGE010000006.1, read as the reverse complement.
CCTGATATAGACAAGGCGGATGAACTGAAACTTTCTTCCGTAGGTCTGCAACCTTATTATAATACGACGGAGAAAATGAAACGCAGTTTCCTCAATTCTCATGCAATAGAGAAGATGATGGCAACTGTGATTCAGCAGCTACAAGAACCTTTGCCCGAAACGCTCTCTCCCAAGTTATTGGCAGAGCATCATCTGATGCCGTTGACGGAAGCCCTCCGGAATATTCACTTCCCGACCAATCCCGACTTGCTTCGCCGGGCACAGTATCGCCTTAAATTCGAGGAACTGTTTTATGTGCAACTCAATATCCTTCGATATGCCAAAGACAGACAAAGGAGATATCGTGGCTATATCTTCGAAAAGGTGGGCGATGTGTTCAATACATTTTATACAAAGAACCTTCCTTTCCAACTTACAGGTGCGCAGAAACGAGTCTTGAAAGAGATACGTAATGACGTAGGCAGCGGGCGGCAGATGAACCGTCTTTTGCAGGGAGATGTAGGAAGTGGAAAAACACTGGTCGCCTTGATGAGTATGTTGCTTGCTTTGGATAATGGCTATCAGGCATGTATGATGGCTCCTACCGAAATCCTGGCAAATCAGCACTATGAGACCATCAAAGAACTGCTTTTCGGGATGGACATCCGTGTCGAGCTGCTGACCGGTTCCATCAAAGGAAAAAAACGAGAAGCCATCCTTACCGGACTACTGAACGGAGACGTGAATATCCTGATAGGAACGCACGCCGTTATTGAAGATACTGTCAACTTCTCCTCGCTGGGCTTTGTCGTTATAGACGAGCAACACCGTTTCGGCGTGGCTCAACGCGCCCGTCTTTGGAGTAAGAATAATCAACCTCCACACATGCTTGTGATGACCGCGACTCCCATTCCCCGTACATTGGCAATGACACTATACGGTGACCTGGATGTATCCGTAATAGACGAACTTCCTCCCGGGCGAAAACCAATTACTACTGTTCACCAGTTTGATAATCGTCGGGAAAGTATGTATCGCTCCGTGCAGAAACAAATAGACGAAGGACGCCAGGTTTACATCGTTTATCCTTTAATAAAGGAGAGCGAAAAGATTGATTTAAAGAACCTTGAAGAAGGTTATCAGCATATCCTGGAAGAATTTCCCAAATGTACGGTGTGCAAAGTACATGGCAAAATGAAATCTGCTGAGAAAGACGAGCAGATGCAACTTTTCATTTCGGGAAAAGCGCAGATAATGGTAGCTACCACGGTAATTGAAGTAGGAGTGAACGTACCGAATGCTTCGGTGATGATTATAGAAAATGCCGAACGTTTCGGACTGTCGCAGTTGCATCAGTTGCGCGGTCGGGTAGGGCGTGGCGCCGACCAGTCTTATTGTATCCTGGTGACCAATTATAAACTGACCGAGGACACCCGGAAACGACTGGAAATTATGGTGCGCACCAATGACGGCTTTGAAATAGCCGAAGCGGATTTAAAACTTCGTGGCCCCGGTGACCTTGAGGGGACACAGCAAAGCGGTGTCGCTTTCGATTTGAAGATTGCCGATATAGCCCGTGACGGACAACTGCTGCAATATGTCCGTACCATAGCCGAAGGAATTGTGGAACAAGACCCCACAGCACAGAATCCGGAGAACGAAATTCTGTGGCGGCAACTCAAATCCCTGCGGAAAACGAATGTTAACTGGGCTGCCATTAGTTGAAAAACGGTTAAACATACGGTTTATTTGCGTAAATGTGTTGCATAACATATTTGGTCTCTATCTCTCCTATTTATAGGGGATTAAGGGCTGATTTCTTCTCCCTTTTGTCGCTAACCATCTGAAAAATAGTTAATAACTCTCTTGCTGTTTCAAAGGAAAATACTACCTTTGGGGGAATTTTTTTAGTAAATGTATCGTTTAACCAATTGAAAAGTCGAGTATTATGCTTGAAAAAACGCTGGTCATTTTAAAACCATGTACCCTTCAACGGGGATTGATTGGTGAGATAACTCATCGTTTCGAACGTAAAGGATTACGGTTGGCCGGCATGAAGATGATGCAACTGACTGATGAATTACTAAGCGAACATTATGCCCATCTCAGTGGCAAAGAATTCTTTCAACGTGTGAAAGATTCCATGATGACAGCTCCTGTTATCGTTTGTTGTTTTGAGGGTGTGGATGCTATTCAAACAGTCCGTACGTTGGCGGGACCGACTAATGGACGTCTGGCTGCTCCGGGAACCATTCGTGGGGATTACAGTATGAGCTTTCAAGAAAATATAGTTCATGCTTCTGATTCTCCGGAAACCGCAGCTATTGAATTAATGAGATTTTTTAAACCGGAAGAAATATTCGAGTACAAACAGGCGACTTTTGACTACCTGTATGCAAACGACGAATATTAAATGAATTGACAAAGAACGAATGAATTTCAATTGCATTATTAAAACTGGATTGGTAGCCGTAGCGGCTATGGTTAGTCTGAGCTCTTTCTCTCAAGACCTGATTGCTCGCCAAGCACCGATAGACAAGAAATTAAAATCTGTAGACTCTTTGGCCTTGCAAAAGCAAATCCGCGCCGAACAGTCCGAATATCCCGCCCTAAGTCTTTATCCTAACTGGAACAACCAGTATGTACACGCTTACGGAAATGCTATTATCCCCGAAACTTACACTATCGACCTGACAGGCTTCCATATGCCGACTCCGAGTACGAGAATTACTTCGCCTTTCGGCCCTCGTTGGAGAAGAATGCATAATGGTCTGGACTTGAAAGTGAACATCGGCGATACTATCGTTGCCGCATTCGACGGTAAAGTACGCGTTGTGAAATATGAACGCAGAGGATATGGAAAGTATGTCGTAATTCGTCACGACAATGGATTGGAAACTGTCTACGGACACTTGTCAAAACAGTTAGTTGAAAACGACCAGTTGGTGAAAGCCGGCGAACCGATCGGTTTGGGTGGTAATACAGGACGTTCTACTGGTTCACATCTTCATTTTGAAACCCGTTTCCTGGGAATTGCAATCAACCCGATTTATATGTTTGACTTCCCGAAGCAAGATATCGTTGCCGATACTTATACGTTCAGGAAGACACAAGGCGTGAAACGCGCAGGCTCACATGATACTCAGGTGGCTGACGGCGCAGTGCGCTATTATAAGGTTAAAAGTGGCGACTCTCTTTCACGCATTGCAAAGAAAACAGGCGTTACTATTTCTACACTTTGTAAGTTGAACCGTATTACAACTAAGACTATCTTACGTCCGAATCAGGTTTTGCGTTGTTCATAAAAGACACTTGCTTATAAAACAGTAATACAATAGCTTTTGAAGAGGGCACTTTAATATAATTTAGAGTGCCCTCTTTCTGTTTTTACTTAATTATTGTTACCTTTGCGCACTATTTGGAAGAAAATGAAAGATACCAAGCAACAATTTGAACATGTCATCGCTTTGTGCCGTGACTTATTTTCCAAGAAGCTGCACGATTACGGGCCTGCGTGGCGTATTCTGCGTCCGGCTTCAGTAACCGATCAGATTTTTATCAAAGCCAACCGGATTCGTAGTATTGAAACTAAGGGGGTGACCTTGATCGATGAAGGAATCCGTGCCGAGTTTATTGCGATTGTCAATTATGGCATCATCGGACTTATCCAGTTGGAACTGGGATATGCCGAATCTGCCGACATCAGCAATGAAGAAGCGATGGCTTTATACGATAAATATGCCAAAGAGGCATTGGAACTGATGCTTGCCAAGAATCATGACTATGATGAAGCTTGGCGTAGTATGCGTGTCAGCTCTTACACAGACTTGATTCTGATGAAGATATACCGTACCAAGCAGATTGAAACTCTATCCGGCAATACGTTGGTGTCCGAGGGAATTGACGCCAATTACATGGATATGATAAATTACTCTGTTTTCGGACTGATAAAGATAGAATTTGAAGGATAAGAACTTACATATTATTCAGAAAGTCATAGCGAATACCGGTCGCTTTCTTTTGGCGGCTTCGTTCATCTTTTCCGGATTTGTCAAGGCAGTTGATCCGCTGGGTTTCCAGTATAAGATACAGGATTATCTGACTGCATTCGGCATGGTTTCCTGGTTCCCTTCATTTTTCCCTTTGCTGGGTGGTATTACACTGTCTGCCATTGAGTTTTTTGTCGGTATCTCCCTGTTTTTCGGTACGCGGAGAACACTTGCTTCTTCGTTGGCACTGATGCTAATGATTGTCATGACACCACTGACTTTGTATCTTGCCCTCTTCGACCCGGTTTCAGATTGCGGTTGTTTTGGTGATGCATGGGTGTTGACAAATTGGGAAACATTTGGAAAGAATGTCATATTGCTACTTGCGGCAATTGCAGCATTCCGATACAGGACGATGCTGACCCGCTTTATTAGTGTGAAAATGGAATGGCTGGTTTCTTTATATACCCTGTTTTTTGTATTTACCCTGTCATTCTATTGTTTGGACCGTCTGCCTGTTTTAGATTTTCGCCCCTATAAGATAGGGAAGAATATCATGGAGGGAATGACAATGCCCGAAGGAGCAAAACCTAGTGTATATGAAAGTGTCTTTATCCTGGAGAAGAACGGAGAAAAGAAAGAATTTACGCTGGATAACTATCCGGACAGTACATGGACATTTGTAGATACACGCACTGTACTCAAAGAAAAAGGATATGAACCGGCTATCCACGATTTCTCCATGATGGACTTGAGCACAGGAGATGATATCACACAAGATGTCTTGACTGATATGGGATACACTTTCCTGTTGGTTGCCCATCGGATTGAAGAAGCGGATGACAGTAACATTGACTTGATTAACGAAATATATGACTACTCGGTGGAACATGGCTATAAGTTCTATTGCCTGACTTCTTCACCGGAAGAACAGATAGAATTGTGGAAGGATAAGACCGGAGCGGAATATCCTTTCTGTCAGATGGATGATATAACCCTGAAGACGATGGTTCGCTCCAATCCGGGATTGATGTTGATAAAGAACGGAACGATTCTGAATAAATGGAGCGATGAGGATATACCGGATGAATATGTGCTGACCGACAAACTGGAAGATTTGTCGTTGGGACAACAAAAGATGGAAAGTGATGCTCACACAGTGGGATATGTATTCTTATGGTTCATCATTCCATTGTTACTGGTATTGGGAGTAGATGTGTTGGTGGTTCGTCGCAGAGAACGGAAATTCGCCAAGCGGAAACAGCAGGAAGAGGCTCTGAAAGCAGCTGAAACCCAAGAACTGACGGGCAGTGCCCAAAAGCCGACGGACAACGCGCCAATGTCAACGGATAACTCCAGCGAGGTGAAGCCATAGACCATTAAATAGTAAATCGTAAATAAGAGAATAGTAAATTTATTAACCCTTTAAATAAAGAAAACAAAATGAGAAAGAACATTGTTGCAGGAAACTGGAAAATGAACAAAACCCTTCAAGAGGGTATCGCTTTGGCAAAAGAACTGAACGAAGCATTGGCTGAAAAACCGAATTGTGATGTAGTTATCTGTACTCCGTTTATCCACTTGGCTTCTGTTACTCCGTTGGTAGACGCTGCTAAGATCGGTGTTGGTGCTGAAAACTGTGCAGACAAAGCGTCAGGTGCATACACAGGTGAAGTTTCTGCTGAAATGGTTGCTTCTACTGGTGCTAAATATGTAATCCTAGGTCACTCAGAACGTCGTGCTTACTACGGTGAAACAGTTGCTATCCTTGAAGAAAAAGTAAAATTGGCTTTGGCTAATGGTCTGACTCCGATTTTCTGTATCGGTGAAGTATTGGAAGAACGCGAAGCTAACAAGCAGAATGAAGTAGTAGCTGCTCAGATGGAATCTGTATTCTCTCTGTCTCCTGAAGACTTCTCTAAGATTGTATTGGCTTACGAACCGGTTTGGGCTATCGGTACAGGTAAAACTGCTACTCCTGAACAAGCACAGGAAATCCACGCTTTCATCCGTTCAATCGTAGCTGACAAGTATGGCAAGGAAATCGCAGACAATACTTCTATCCTTTACGGTGGTAGCTGCAAACCTTCTAACGCTAAAGAACTGTTCTCTAACCCGGACGTTGATGGTGGTTTGATTGGTGGTGCTGCTTTGAAAGTATCTGATTTCAAAGGTATCATTGATGCATTTAACGCATAATTAAAACTTATTTCAGGCACGGATTTCACGGACTACACGGTTTAGTGTATGAAATCAGAAACCGTGTAATTCGCGTAATCCGTGCCTACTATTATTTATAAAATGAAAAAGCTAGCTTTACTTACTTTATTGTTGGTCTTGACAGGTGCCGGCATACAAGCACAGGGCATTGTCAAAAGCCTGGAACGTACCGTACCGGGACAGGGAAAAGTGACTATTCATCAAGATCCCCGTATTGGAGCTCTGATTGGTGTGGAACGTCCTTCGACAGGTGAGCAGAAGGTAATAAAGACTTCCGGTTTCAGAATACAGGCATATGCCGGTAATAATACCCGTCAGGCAAAGAATGATGCTTATCATGTAGCATCACGTATCAAAGAGTATTTCCCGGAATTGCCGATTTATACTTCATTCACTCCGCCCCGTTGGCTTTGCCGTGTGGGTGACTTCAGGAGTATTGAAGAGGCGGACGCGATGATGCGTCGGTTGAAAGCTACCGGTGTGTTCAAAGAGGTCTCTATTGTAAGAGATCAGATAAATATCCCTTTATAAATCTATCATGTTAGGAAAAGAAGAAATTGTCTCTCCGAATCTGGAGGAATTGAAAAGTCATTATCACAGTATTATAACTTTGTTGGGCGAAGATGCCGAACGGGAAGGATTGTTGAAAACTCCGGAACGGGTGGCTAAAGCGATGTTAAGTTTGACAAAGGGGTATCATATGGATCCTCACGAAGTACTTCGCTCCGCTAAATTTCAGGAAGAATATAGTCAGATGGTGATTGTAAAGGACATTGATTTCTTCTCTCTCTGCGAACATCATATGTTGCCGTTCTACGGAAAGGCGCACGTGGCTTATATCCCTAACGGCTATATCACCGGGTTGAGCAAGATTGCCCGTGTAGTCGATATTTTCTCTCATCGCCTGCAAGTGCAGGAACGCATGACGCTGCAAATCAAAGAGTGTATCCAGGAAACATTGAATCCATTGGGAGTGATGGTTGTAGTGGAAGCAAAACACATGTGTATGCAAATGCGTGGTGTGGAAAAGCAGAACTCTATTACTACTACCTCAGATTTTACAGGTGCCTTCAACCAGGCAAAGACTCGCGAAGAGTTTATGAATCTCATTCAACACGGACGGGTATAAACAGTTTCCCGCCTTAGGAGATTAGCGTAAAACGACGCGGTCTCCCAGACGTTTAGCCATAATGCTTTGGACTGTTCTTAGTTCATTATAGCGTTGCATCAACGAATCGCACTTTTCATTATCGTGCGCAAGTGCAGGGTCTTGCAAAGCATAAAGCATATGCTTTAATTCCTCAGTTACAATTGCATATTTGAAGTTAATCATCAGCATTGGAACCAGTTCATAAAGACGTTCCTCATCCGTCACGATTTTCTGTGACTTAGAGTGATATTTACTAAGCTGATAACGCACATTAATCAAGTCCACACTCAATTTACTGATAACCTGATCGGGATGAGCCAAGAAATAGCGTTCCGCTACGAAACCTGAATCGTGCATATGTGTGGCAGCTTCCGACAACATTTGGCGGTGTAACGGATTATGAAAAGCTAAATCATCTTCTTTCAAGTCATTGATGACGTACTCTATAACGGTCACCGGAATTTCGTTTCCTTCTTCATCCGTCAGATTACACATGACTCTCTCTCCATAGCGGACTACCGCCTGCAATATCAGTCGCTCGAATTTATAGAACTCCTGTCCTTCTTTTCCTTCCTGTGGAATAAAAGAGGCATAGTTATCTTCTTGTGGCGGGAAAGGGGCTTCTGTATATCCGGCATCGGCAACTTCCGGTGGTAACGGAACATCACCATCCGGCATGGGTGCATTTCCGGCAGGCTCACCTTGAGACATCGCGGCTGTCCTTGCGGCAATACGGCGATCACGTTCAGTCTGTTCGGCGCGTTTCTCCGCTTGTGTTTCCCGTCTTTTGGCAACTTCCGATACCAGCAGTTTATCTTCTACATGTAGCAACTGTGCGCATTCTTTGATATATACATCCCGTACAATTGCTTCCGGTATAATGGAGATACTCTGCACCAAATTACCGATAAGTTCCGCCCGCTTGATGGGATCTTTTCCTGCGTCTTCCAGCAATAAGTTAGTCTTGAAACGGATAAAGTCCGTTTCATGTTCTGATATGAAAGCTTGAAATTCCGTTGAGTTATGCTTGCGGGCAAAAGAGTCAGGGTCGTCACCGTCGGGCAGCAGGCAAACTTTGATGTTCATCCCCTCTTCAAGTAGCATATCAATTCCTCGGATAGAAGCCTTGATACCTGCCGCGTCACCGTCATAAAGCACAGTCATGTTATTGGTGAAGCGATGAATCATACGGATTTGTCCCGGTGTGAGAGCCGTTCCCGAAGAAGCGACTACATTCTCTATACCGGATTGGTGCATAGAAATAACATCCGTGTAACCTTCGACCAGGAAACAACGGTCTTGCTTTACAATTGCCTGTTTGGCAAAATAGATACCGTATAATTCGTTACTCTTATGATAAATTTCCGATTCGGGTGAGTTGACGTATTTGACTTTGATACCCTTTGTCGCATTTGCGAGCACACGTCCGCCAAAGGCCACTACTTTACCGGAGAGGGTATGAACAGGGAAAATGACACGTCCCCAAAAACGATCCCGCAAACGATGATCGTCTGTCTCATAACAAAGCCCTGTCTTTACGAGATATTCCTTCTTATATCCTTTCTGTAATGCTTCTTTAGAGAAAGCGTCGTGACTGTCAATGCAATATCCCAATTGGAACTTCTCGATAATGTCATCCCGGAAACCACGGTTACGGAAATAAGCCATACCGATGCTACGACCGTCTATATGGTTCTTCAGTATATTCTGAAAGTAGTCGCGTGCGAAGTTATTAACAATAAACAGACTTTCGCGTTCGCTTTGCACAAACTTCTCTTCATCACTCAACTCCCGTTCCTTAATCTCAATATTATATTTCTTGGCAAGGTATTTCAGAGCTTCCGGATAAGACATCTGCTCGTGCTCCATGATGAAGTGCACCGCGTTTCCACCTTTGCCACAGGCAAAGCATTTGCAAAGCCCTTTGGCGGGAGAAACGTAAAAAGAAGGTGTCTTGTCACTATGAAACGGGCACAAACCGACGTAATTGACACCACGCTTGCGCAGGGTGACAAAATCTGAAACGACATCCATAATCTGTGCCGCGTCCAATATCCGGTCTATGGTAACTTGATCTATCATTCTTCCTTAAACGTTTTTTTTCGCTGCAAAGATAATGTTTACTAGTCAGATTTGTCTTAGTTCTATAGATAAAAAGAGGTAAATTGAGGTATTTACAGATAAAAATCATAGGGTTCGATTAAGCCGTCTGCCTTTTCATTATCTTTGTAGCCAAATAAGGGGCTTATTCACAAAAAATAAAAGAAATGAATATAAAGAGTGGTGTTTGTTTATTAGTTATGCTTGTTGCTACCTTTCTTTCTTGTAGCGACCATGATACAGATGAGAAAACAGATGGAGAGGTTAAATACAAGATTACTGGAGCAGTTCAGAAAGGTCCTTTCATCAAAAATTCTCAGATAACGATATTTGCGTTAAATGATGATTTGTCGGCTACTGGTGAGAGTTATCCTGAGCAGATTGCTGACGATTCGGGCAATTTCTCAATCAACAGTTTGATAAAAACGAATTATGTAGAGCTACGAGTGAATGGTTATTACTATAATGAAAATAGTAGTTCTGTGTCAGAAGCACCACTTAGTTTGCAAGCTGTGGCATCGGTAGATAAGAAAAAAGTAAATGTGAATTTGCTGACTACATTGTCTTTTCTGCGGATTAAAAGATTAGTAGCTAACGGAATGGATTTCGATGCTTCTGTGAGAAAAGCAGAGACGGAAGTATTGAAGGCTTTGGGAATGCCTGTAGGAGATATATCGGGAATAGAGTTTTCCGAAATGGATATATCCGGTGAACGTAAAGCAGATGCTATCTTATTGGCAATGTCTTGTTTGTTGCAACAAAGCCGTACTACAGGTGAGCTGTCGGTATTAATATCAGATATTGCTTCAGCACTTGAAGCAGATGGTACATTATCTTCGTCTTTAAAAGAGAAAATTCATCTGAACGAGAAATATATTAATTTACCGTTCATAGTAAAAGGACTATTTGACTTTTATGAAGAGAAACGCATTGACGATTATAAAATCCCACCTTTTTATCATTTTTTAGATTTGGATGGTGACGGACAAATAGGAGAGGATATTGCATTTAGAATTCTGGAAGATGGAATTATTCCCTCCCAAGATGGACCCGTGGAAGGATTTTCAGGTGAGTATAAGGTGATATCTTCCACTGGCTTTACTGCTGTGTCTGATTGTTCTTGGATGAAAGTGGATAAGAAAAAGCTGTTCAGTGATATTTATGAAGTAAATTATCAGGTTGAAGCAAACAATGGAAAGATGAGAGAAGGAAATATTCTTTTTAAAGATCTGTCCGGTAATATATTGGAGACTAAGAAAATAAAACAAACTTCTATTAGTCAACGTCTATATCTCAAAATTCCTGGTATACGAGGAGTTGGTGATGTGCTTGAAAGTAGTAATGAATTGAAGGCGGATGAAAAAGTATTGGTAAATGGAGTAAAGTATAAAGTGGAGTATGATGAGATATCTAAAAATCTTTATGTAGATTTGCCAAAGGCAGATTCTTATAGTGTTTGTTATCCGATTGGCCTTGTCTCTCCTTGTGATGATATTTATTCATGTACAGTCGAGTTTTTTTCAGAGCTTTCAGGAAAACAACAAACTCCTTATTATGGTGCATTAGCGACACCCTATATGGTAAGTGAAATTCCTAATCCGGCTGAGGTACAATTAAATATTTGTTCGGCTTCTGTGAATCTAAACTTCCTGAATGAGTCTGTGGATAATTTAGGCTACGTTGTTGTGGAAGGAGGGAATAATTCTATATTATCAGGTAAGGCTACCTATTTAATTTATAATAATGCTCCATATTGGGATCCAACTTATGAACCAGTCAAAGCTGTTTTTGTTGATAAGCAAAACAATGTGAAGGTGAATATTCCTGACGGTACACGTTCTTGCAATTTTCTGATATACCCTCAAACGATTACTTTGAAAATGGCTTTATATGATAAAAAAGGGAAGCTTATCGAAAAGAAAGAAGGAGAAGAAATTAGTTTGAAGAAAGGAAACCTATACCGCCTTCAATGGTAAGTGTATTGTTTCCAAGTACTAATACCTTCATTATATGGTATTAGTACTTGGAAATGGAAATTTATTTAATCTTCTCCCGAATCTTCGTCAGATACTTTTTCATCCCTTCCGCATCCTTGTTTTCGATGATTTCGAGAAGGTTTTTCAACTCGGTGCGGATATTGGTCACTTGTCCCGGAGTACGTGGATTGAATAGGATTTCCTGAAGCAGATAATCATCCTCGCTCAATAGCCCCTTGGCGATAGCCATATGTTTCTTGAACGTAGTTCCCGGAGCTTCCTGGTGTTTCATTACGGCTGCGAATACGAAAGTCGAGACGAACGGGATAGAAAGCGAGTAGGCTACTGTCTCGTCATGCTCGTCGAATGTGTATTCGAAAATATTAAGCCGTAACGTTTGGTAGAGGTCTTTGAAGAATATCTTTCCCAAATGATCCCCTTCACTGATGATAATCGCATTTTCGCTGCTTAGGTTACTAAGGCTGGCGAAAGTAGGGCCAAACATCGGGTGACTGGAAACGTAACGGAAACCACTTTCTTCATAAAACTTCTTTAGTCCTGTTTTTACAGAGGCAATGTCACTAATGATACAGTCTTTGGGAAGTACGGGCAATACTTTGCGAAAAGCATCCAGCGTGTACTTTACGGTGACGGCATTAATGACCAGTTCCGGTTCGAATTCCTTAATCTCCTCTAATGTAGTGAAACGATACGTGTTATAGACAAAACGCAACTGGTGCGGGTTGACGTCATACACGGCCGTCTCGTGTTGAAAGCTCAAAATATCAGTAAAGAAGGAGCCCATTTTTCCGGCTCCAAGGATTAATATTCTCATATTCTTATTTATTTAATAGTAAGTAGTCAATACCTGACTACTTATTGATAATTTCCATCTGCTGACGAACAGATTCCTCGTGGATGGCTTCGAAGATTTTCTTCATAAATTCGGCATCCATACCACATTGCTCTCCTTGTGTACCGCGCTTTTCGAGAATCTCATTATAACGTCCGGTTTGGAGTACAGTGATACTATGTTCTTTCTTGTATGTACCAATTTCACGGGCAACACGCATTCTCTTTGCAAGTTCCTGGATAATGTTATCATCACATTCGTCAATCTGTTTGCGCAATAGACTCAGGCTTTCCGTAGATTGGGTTTCGGTACGGATAACCAGCAGGTTGAGGATATAATCAAGTACATCAGGAGTAACCTGTTGCGAAGCATCGCTCCATGCACAATCCGGGTTGCAGTGACTTTCTACAATCAGACCGTCGAAGTTCAAGTCCATTGCTTGCTGGCAAAGCGGAGCTACCAGTTCACGTTTTCCACCGATGTGGCTCGGGTCACAGAAAATCGGGAGATTAGGAATGCGGCGACGCAGTTCGATAGGAATGTGCCATTGAGGAAGATTACGGTAAATCTTCTTATCATAGCTGCTGAAACCACGATGGATAGCACCCAAACGTTTCAGACCTGCGTTGTTGATACGTTCCAAAGCTCCAATCCATAATTCAAGGTCAGGATTCACAGGGTTCTTGACAAGTACAGGGATATCTACCCCTTTCAGAGCGTCAGCGATTTCCTGCACGGCGAAAGGATTCGCAGTAGTACGTGCACCTACCCAAAGGATATCAATTCCGGCTTTCAGACATTCATAAACGTGCTTGGCAGTAGCTACTTCGGTAGAAACATACATACCTGTTTCCTTCTTTACTTCTTTCAGCCAGGCAAGACCTTCCACGCCGATACCTTCGAAACCACCCGGTTTGGTACGCGGTTTCCAAATTCCGGCACGGTATATCTTCTGACCTTTAGCTGCCAATTGCTTGGCTGTATCCATCACTTGTTCTTCAGTCTCTGCACTACATGGGCCGGCAATGACAATCGGTCTTTTAGCTTCAATGCCCGGCAATAAAATTGATTCGAGTTCCATATTCTTATTTGTTTTTACTTTTATTCTTGTTTATTGTAACGACTCCGGCGGGATATAGTTTGATTATCAGTAATCCCCTTTGCTTAAGAACGGTTAGAGTCTTTTGATTCTTTCCAATGCTTCCGCTAATTTTGCATCCTTGCAACAAAGGGAGATACGAATATATCTTGCTCCGTTACTGCCAAAGATAAATCCCGGTGTGATAAACACCCTTGCTTCGTGTAGCACCTTTTCCGTCAGTTCTTCCACGTCTTTGCAAGAAGCCGGAATCTTTCCCCAAAGGAACATTCCCACTTGCTTTTCATCGTAGGTACAACCTAATGTTTTCATAATCTCACCGGCAAGATGGCGGCGGTTGCGATAATTCTCATTGTTACCTTCGTACCAGTCTGCTTCAGCTTCCAGAGCTGTTGCTGCCGCCAGCTGCATGGCGCGGAACATTCCGCTGTCGATATTGCTTTTCACTTTCAATATCCATTGCACAAATTCTGCGTTTGATGCCAGCATACCGATACGCCACCCCGGCATATTGTGACTTTTGCTCATGGAGTTGAACTCAATGCAACACTCTTTGGCTCCCGGCACACTCAGAATACTGATAGGCTTTTCATTCAGAATGAAGCTGTACGGATTATCGTTCACGATCACAATATTCTTGCGACGGGCGAAGTCTACGAGACGTTCATACAGTTCGGGAGTTGCATTGGCGCCTGTCGGCATATTCGGGTAGTTAGTCCACATTAGCTTCACACGGCTCAAGTCCATCTTTTCCAAAGCCTCGAAGTCGGGCATCCAACCATCCTCTTCTTTCAGGTCATAGTTGATAACTTCCGCACCGAGTATCTTACTCAGAGAGGTATAAGTAGGGTATCCCGGATTTGGAACCAGCACTTGCTCGCCCGGATTGACGAACGCCAGTGTGACATGAAGAATACCCTCTTTCGAACCAATCAATGGTTGTATTTCCGTATTCGGGTTCAGTTCCACTCCATACCAGCGTTGATACCAATTAGCAAAACCTTTGCGAAGTTCGGGGATACCTACATACGGCTGATAACCGTGTCCGTTGGGATCATGAGCATTGTTGCACAATGTCTCGATAGTCTTTGCCGAAGGCGGCATATCAGGGCTTCCGATACCCAGGCTGATAACGTCTTTTCCTTCTGCATTCATCTGTGCTACCTCTTTCAGTTTCTTGGAGAAGTAGTATTCGCTTACACTTGCCAGTCTGTCGGCAGGAGCGATTTTATACATTTGACTTTCCTTCTGCATATTCGCCTAATGTTTTGAGTTCTTTAGTTAATGGAGTGATTGCTGCAATAGATTGCTTATATCTTAGATAATCATTGAAAGCTACATCTACGTAAAATTGATATTCCCATTCACGTCCGATAATCGGCAACGATTGTATCTTGGTCAGATTAATATTGTAAAAAGATAGAATAGATAATACTTGTGACAAACTGCCTTCCGTATGCGGTAGAGTGAATACCATACTTGCCTTATTGGTTGTGTTGGCGTGATGTTGGCGAAGTTCGTCTACCTGCCAGGGATCGGAAACAACCAGGAAACGGGTGAAATTATGTTTGTTTGTTTCGATACCTTCCTGAAGGACTTTCATTCCGTAGCGTTCTGCCGCTGTCTTAGAGCAGATGGCTGCATGGCCTTTCAGATTGTCCTTTTTGATGATTTCAGCGCTGCGGGCGGTATCTTCACCTTCTACCACTTTCAGTTGCGGATGCTGATTCAGAAAATCACGGCATTGCATCAGGGCGATAGGGTGGGAGTTGACTTCCGTCAGGTCTTCCCAACTTTCGTCGGGCAGGCAGACGAAGCTGTGAGAAATACGCAGTTTGTATTCACCGATAATCTGCGTGCCGCTTTGTCTCAACAACTCATTGTTGTGCAGCAAGCTCCCCGCAATCGTATTTTCGATGGCTAGCATTCCGATAACCTGGCTGTCTTTTCGTATCGAACTAAACACGTCCTCGAAGTTGGCACAACAGATTAACTCTATTTCTTCTCCCTCGAAGTACTTGTGTGCGGCGATATCATGATATGAGCCGAGTGTTCCTTGAATTGCTATCTTTTTCATTGTTCTAATGTATTATATAAAAAAATCCCGCATCCATGATTGGAGCGGGATTCATATGATTGATTTCTCTTATTCAGTCCTTAAGCATCACTGTCACTTGATACATACAAACTCCCGCTCTACTTTGTTGCTAAAGTAAAAGTAAAAAAAGAAGTAATATGCATAAGTAAATGATCTCATACGAGTCTTTGTTTTTTTAATTATGGGGCAAAAGTAACGCTTTTATCTTATTGTGCAAATAAAAAAACGTTTTTTCTTTGATGATTTTACCTATTCTTTGTCTTTTTTGCCCAGAATAGACAGAAATATGTCGTTCAAATCGTTTGATTGATTACATTTCTATTTTCTTGTGACCGTTTTTATCCATTCAATCATATCCGTTATAACTCCTGGAGCGAAAGTCTCTTCAATCGTACGGACTTCTTCCAGTTCCCCTGTTTGGCAATGCTGGAAGAAGTGGTTCAGATGGGGGTATTGCTTGAAGGACATATTCTTTTTCTGCAACTTCCGGATGATTTTTTGAAAGCCCTGCATATTCAGGTCGCAGAATATTATCCGGTCTTTTTCTCCATTCAAAAACAGGATAGGGCAATCTATTTGTTGCATTACTACATCGGGACGAAAAGCGAGTGCGTACCTCATCCAAGGTGTCAAGTAATGGTTTAAATGAGTACTACTTTGCACCCACATATCCATCTTGTATGTGAATCCGCCTATAACGGATGTCAGGCTGTCTTGTGAATTTCGCCACATATCTTTTGCTCTTAACATTTCTCTTACGGCTGTATCTTTATCCGTAGGCTTTATAGCAATATTGAACAATTGATGTTGCAGTTTAACGAGTTTCTCTAAATTTTGAGGAGATAACTGCGGATATGCTTTTTTTATTTCATGCTTGTATTGGCTGATAGCTATCTCGGTACCGGCAACTCCCGGTCCTCCCAATGAAATGATAAAAGCTATATCCGAATTTTTGCGGGCAGCCAACAAGGCTATGTTACAACCTTCACTGTGTCCCACTAATCCGATTTTTTGCAGGTCTATGTCTTTGCGTTGTTTCAGATATTGAACTCCTGCCAGCACGTCTTTGGAGAAGTCTTCGGAAGTTGCATTCTGTACATCTCCTGTAGTTTGCCCGACACAGCGGTCATCCACTCGTAAGACAGCTATGTCATTGCGTGAGAATTGGTCTGCTATTACATGAAATGGTTTATGTTTGAAGATTGTTTCATCCCTGTCTTGCTGTCCGCTTCCGGTGATGAGGATGACTGTAGCGAAAGCGGTCATATCTTTGGGATATGTCAGCGTTGCTCCGTATTGGATAGATTTATCTTGATTGTAGTAGATTACATTTTCTTCCTTGTATGGATAAGGGGGCTTCGGGGGTTGCGGGCGGGTGAAGACCTCTTTCTTACTTGGGGTGAAAGTCAAGGGAGTGTTGAAACCGGCTTGCAGCCAGGTTCCTATAACATTGCCATCTTTTCGTTTGCCTTTGAATGTTGCATTCAATACAGGTACGGAGAAATAAACGGAATCTGTAGAGAAATGGTACATTCTTAAAGGAAGTTCTTCGACAGGAGCCCCTACGATAGACAAACTAGCCTTGTTAGCACTCTCATTGATAGTCAATTCTATGATTTGCGGAGCTACGTCTTCTTGATAGACGTACACTCCTTTCCAGAACAATTCTTCCGATTGTTGCGCTATGCAGTGAAGCGTTAGCAGAAAAACAATTAAGAGTGATAATAGAATGCGTTTCATCGTATTAAATTATTAGTAGGCTGTATTTGACTGTTTTAAAAGATGCCGGGAAGCGCTTCCGGCTTTGGTCCCAGGTTCTTGAATTCACCGTTTAGGCTGGCTTCATCTTTCGGATTCAACTCCAGTGATTTCTTCATATCTTCCACAGAACCGTCCTTGTCTCCATTCAATAGTTTGGCACGTCCGCGCTCCTTGTAAGCTTCCGCGAAATTCGGGTTCAGTTCGATGGCCTCATCAAACAGAGCGATGGCTTCCGTCAGTTTCTTTTGGTTGATATAAAGTTGGCCTAAATAAAGGTATGCCTGTTCGTTGAAAGGATTTATTTCCGTAATAAGCCGATAATCCGCTTCCGCTTCTTCAGCCTGTCCGTTCGCTTCTTTCACTTTTCCACGCAGGAGCATGGCTGTTTCCTCTTCCGGATTTTGGGCAAGTACGGCGTCTATGTCTTCCATCATCTCGTTGTACTGTTTCAAGTTCAGTAGAGCTTCTGCGCGTAGCAGGCGGGCTTCGATAAAATCATCCTTCAAAGTGATAGCTTTCGTGAGATGAGCAATGGTCATCAGGTCGTCGTCCTGTCCTTTGCGGGCTTTTCCCAAGAGGTAATGCGCCATGGCATCCCCCTCTTCGATGGCAATAGCCTTGTTGGCAGCTTCTTCCATCGCCTGATAATCTTCCTGGATGAAACATACATTGGCTAATGTCAGGAAAGTATTCGTGATATGAGGTTCCATTACAGCCATTTTCTCCAACAATTTGCGGGCTTTTGCCGCATCTCCCATTTGGATGTAGAGTTGGCTAAGATACCCCATTGTTTCAAACTCCTCCTCAATGGCAAGAGCTTCAGTGAAACATTTTACGGCATAATCAGGACGTCCCATGCGTTGTGCACGCAGACCGTCATATTTGAAAATATCGAATCTTTTCTGATCGTTTTTCTGCTTTTCATTTTCCGGAGTTTCAGACTTACCGGAGAAGAAAGATTTAAAAAAGTTCGGCATGATATATTGTTTTTAAGTTTATCTGCAAATGTAATAACTTATTTTGGAATATGTATCATTCCATCCTGCAGCTTCAATGCGCCTTCTTCCAATAAATGATGGATGACTTCCGCGACCCTCTCTTTTTCCGCTTCCATTTTATGGGCTATCTCTACAGGAGTCAGCGGTTTCTGCGCCAGTAATTCTGTAATTTGCCGTTTCAGTTCTTCAAAAGAGTCTTCGGATAGGGTAGCATCCGTTGCACGATGGCTGATACAGACATCGCATTGTCCGCAGTTATGTTCGTTTTTCTCTCCGAAGTAGCGGAGCAGCATCCGGCTGCGGCATACATCTTCCGAAGTGACATATTCTTCCATCGCTTTGATGCGCGCTTCATAGCGGACTTTGCGTTCTTCATAGACAGAAGGCGGAATATGTACGAAACGAAGTTCCTGACGTTCGCGCGTGTATATAATATAAGGTGTCTTTTTGCGGGGAATATAATCCACGATGCGGCGTTTTGTCAGCGTCACGAGTATATTGTAGATTTGTTCACGTGTCAGTCCGGTGCGTATGGACAGGGTTGCTTCGCTGATATAGGCATAATCGGTGAACACGCCTGTATATGAGCGTAGAATGGTCTGTATCAGTGCTTCCGCTTCCGTACCCATTTCGCGCAACTTGTACAACTCATCCCGCCGAAGCGTAAACAGGATACGCGAAGCATTGTCCTGTTCGTCCGTATATTCCAGATAACCGGCTTGGGACAGTATTTTCAGTGCACTGTCTACCGGCACCGGGAAGTATTTGAACTTCCGGCAAAACTCTTCGATATTGAACTCGCGGACACACTGGAATCCGTCTCCCATCGCCATCTGATAATAATACTGCAAATGTTCGTAGACATTAAGGATATATTCTTTGTCGGGAAAAGTATCCACTATCCGTTTATGCAGCGTCGTTTTATCTGATTTGGAATGTAAGATGACAGCGTAAGCCTTTTCCCCGTCTCTTCCCGCACGTCCGGCTTCCTGAAAATAAGCTTCGGGAGAATCGGGAAGATCGAGATGCAGCACAATGCGGACATCCGGCTTGTCAATACCCATTCCGAAAGCGTTTGTCGCCACCATTACGCGAACCTCCCCATTTTGCCAGCGTTTCTGCCGGAGGTCTTTCACGGCATTATCGAGTCCGGCATGATAGAAATCGGCGGTAATATCTTCGTTCACCAGCAGTTCGGTGATTTCTTTTGTCCGTCGTCTGTTGCGGGCATAAATAATGGCACTGCCCGGTATTCTTCGTAAGATATGTAATAATTCGCTTGTCTTATTATCCGTCTTGCGGACAATATATGCCAGGTTCTTCCGTTCGAAACTCATACGGAAAACATTTCCTTCATGGAAATTCAGGCGGGCTTGAATATCTTCCACTACTTCCGGGGTTGCGGTAGCGGTAAGTGCAAGTACCGGAACTCCCGGCAATAACTCCCGTATTTCCGCTATCTTCAGATAAGCGGGGCGAAAGTCGTATCCCCATTGCGAGATACAGTGGCTCTCGTCTACGGTAATCATGGATACTTTCATAGAGCGCAGTTTGGTACGGAATATTTCCGTATCCAGACGCTCCGGAGAGATGTAGAGGAATTTGTAATCGCCGAAGATGCAGTTCTCAAGCGCAGTGAGAATCTCTTGTCGCGTCATGCCGGAATATACGGCAAGCGCTTTGATACCCCGTTTTCGCAGGTTGTGCACCTGATCCTTCATCAAGGCGATAAGCGGGGTAATGACGATGCAAAGCCCTTCCTGGGCGAGGGCAGGTACTTGAAATGTGATGGACTTGCCGCCACCGGTCGGCATCAGTCCCAGTGTATCTTTGCCTTCGCCGATACTGGTAATGATCTCTTCCTGCAGGTCGCGGAAAGAGTCATATCCCCAGTATTGTTTTAATATCTCCTGATACTTATTCAATCGGTCTTATATCCTCGATTTGAAGTTGGACTTCACCACGTTTATGAGTATTCTCTTCGATGGTGTAGCAGATGTCGAACGAACGTTTGGTCTTGATATAACGCACGTGTGAGCTTTGCCCGAATGCGATACCGTTCATTACATTGTTTGATTTATTGTCAACCAGTTCCAGTTTGATATGCTCCTGATCGCGTCCCACCACTTTGCTCGTTCCATAATCGTAGACATGATGCGTACAGAAGATGGGTTTCAAATTATCGGGGCCGAAAGGATTAAACTTCTTTAGGTCATTGAAGAACTTGGGAGAAATATCCCTAAAGTCGATCTCGGCATCAATATCAATAACGGCACTAGTCTGTTCCGGCAGGATATGTTGTGAGACATATTCCTCAAACCGCTTGGTGAAAGCATCCACATTCTCTACTTTCATAGACAGTCCGGCGGCATACGTATGCCCGCCAAAATTCTCCAGTAAGTCCCGGCAATTCTCAATCGCCTTGTATACATCAAAGCCGGAAACGGAACGTGCGGAACCGGTTGCCATATCATCCGTCCGGGTCAGAACCACGGCAGGGCGATAATACACTTCCGTCAACCGGGAAGCTACGATACCAATCACGCCTTTATGCCATTCCTCATTGTAGAGCACGATAGAACGGCGGTCGGCCAGCCCTTCCAGGTTGGCAACGATGTTGTTTGCCTCTTCCGTCATGCTCTTGTCGAGGTCTTTCCGCGTCTCGTTATACTGATTGATTTGCCCGGCCTTCTCAAGCGCAGCCGAGAAGTCTTTTTCCGTCAGTAAGTCCACCGCTTCTTTTCCGTTTTGGATACGTCCCGACGCATTGATGCGCGGCCCGATTTTGAACACAATATCGCTGACGGTGATTTCCTTTTCAGAAAGTCCGCATACGTCGATAATGGCTTTCATCCCAATACTCGGATTGCTGTTCAATTGCTTCAAACCATGAAAGGCAAGAATACGGTTTTCGCCCATAATCGGCACAATGTCCGATGCGATACTTACCGCTACGATGTCGAGCAGCGGAATCAAATGGTGAAACTCAATGCCGTTATTGATAGCGAATGCCTGCATAAACTTGAAGCCCACACCACAACCGGAAAGGTGAGTGTAGGGATATGTGTTATCCAAGCGCTTTGCATTCAGAATAGCTACGGCAGGTGGCAGGATATCATCCGGCACATGATGGTCGCAGATGATGAAATCAATGCCTTTCTCTTTGGCATACGTGATTTCCTCTACTGCTTTTATACCGCAATCGAGTACGATAATCAGTCCTACACCGGTTTCAGCGGCATAGTCTATTCCTTTTTTCGAAATGCCATACCCTTCGTTGTAGCGGTCGGGTATGTAATAATCAAGGTTCGAATAGAACTGTTGAATAAACTTGTAGACCAGTGCCACGGCGGTAGTACCGTCTACATCATAATCTCCATAAATTAGAATACGTTCTTTCTTTCCCATCGCCTTGTTCAGACGTTCTACGGCAATATCCATGTCCTTCATCAGGAACGGATCATGCAGGTCGGGCAATTGCGGACGGAAAAATTTCTTGGCCTCTGCCGCCTCTGTAATTCCCCGCCGCACCAAAAGTTGTCCAAGTATCGGGCTAATCCCTAATTCCTGGGCCAATGTCTGGCTTGTCTCTGTCTGTTCGGGTGTAATGGGTTGATAATTCCATTTGTGATCCATTTTATATATTGTTTTTTCTTTTTCTGCTCTCAAGGGTTGAGAAAGGCACTTCTTTCCAACAAGGGGTAAAAGTACGAAAAAAAGCGGAAGTGAAAGGCAGATACTACGAAAATATTTCAGTGAAGTATGGATGAGGGCTTTTTTGCAATGGAAATGTAGTGGCAACCGGACTTTTTTTTCTGTATGGTTTTACTTTTCCATACTGCTTTTTGGCAGCTAACTTCTTTTGGTTATCTTTGCTTCACTAACCAATATGAAAATAAGGAGAGCAGTCCACAAAAATGGGAAGACCGGATGATACTAGAAACATTGGAATGACATTTGATAATATCTATATGGAGTATTATCAACGCTGCTTCTTGTTTGCCAAGTCTTATCTCCATGACGAAATGTTGTCCAAAGACATAGCTTCCGAAGCCATGATAACTTTATGGACTACAATGAAAACCGGAGAGGTGAAAAACATCCGTGCTTTCCTGATGACCGTAGTGAAGAATCAGGCATTGAATCATCTGCGAAATGAACATCTGCAAATGGAAGCCCGTGAAAGTATATTGGCCGATGAACTCTACGAACTTGATTTCCGCATCGCTTCTTTGGGCTCTTCGGACCCGAACCAACTTTTCTCTGAAGAAATAACCGATATTGTGAACCGTACTTTGAACGGATTGCCGGAAAAGACAAGAAAAGCATTTATGATGAGCCGCTATGAGAACAAATCGGTGAAGGAGATTGCCGAAGCGTTGGATGTCTCAGTGAAAGGAGCCGATTATCATATCAGCAAAGCACTGCAACAATTGAGGAAGAACCTGAAAGACTATCTTTATACCTTATTATTTTTCTAATAAAGTTGCCCACCGGGGAAGCACTCCTCCGGCACCGGGGAAGGCACCCTTCGGCACCGGGGAACACACCCTTCGGCACCGGGGAACAAATAAACGGTTAAAAACGCACTTTTTTTATTTTTCCCACTAGTGAACTTTGCAAGTGGCGTGTCTTATATACGTAAGCCCACAAAGAGCTTATATATAAACCTGACAAAAGGTATGGACGCGAAACTATTGAATAAATATATTGCAGGTGACGCACTTCCCGAAGAAAAAAAGGAAGTGATACGCTGGATGAAGGAGAGCGAAGAAAATCGGGAGCAGTTGATGCAACTGCACCGCATCTATAATGCCACTATATGGAATGGAAACTTACAGGCAGAAAAAACGGAGAAGAAGAAACCTGTGACGCGTTACCTTTGGTCAGCTATGAAGATAGCGGCGGTCGTTGCCATGATTGCTTTTATTATCCATAAGGAATATCAGGAGTACCGGATAGAACATTCTGCCGAAATGCAAATTATGACCGTCCCGGCAGGACAAAGGGCCAGTCTGGTCTTGGCTGACGGAACAACCGTTTGGCTGAACTCCAACTCTACCTTGAAATATCCGGCAACCGGATTTCGTTCCAAAGAAAGGAAAGTGATTCTGGAAGGAGAGGGATATTTTGAAGTGGCGCATAACGAGAAGCATCCTTTTATTGTAGAAACAGAGAAATACGATATCAGAGTATTGGGAACCACCTTCAATGTCTCTGCCTACCCGAACTCCGGTTTGTTCGAGACATCTTTGATTGAAGGGAAAGTTACCGTATATCAGCCCGATACACAACATGAAGTGACCTTGAAACCTCATGAAAAGGTAGAAGCCAAAGATGGAAAACTCTATAAGGAGACTTTCTCATCGGACAATGATTTCTTGTGGAGAATGGGTATCTATTCCTTCAAGGATGAACCGCTGGAAACTGTCTTCAGGAAATTGGAGCAATATTATGAAGTGAAGATTATTAATAAGAACGAGGAAATCGCTTCCCGTCCGTGTACCGGTAAATTCCGTCAGAAAGAAGGAATCGAACACGTGATGAAGGTATTGCAGAAGTACGTCAAATTCAACTATATACAAGACGATGAGAAAAATCAGATAATTATCTATTAAATGAACCCTAGTACTTAATCTAAAAAAGAAACACCCGGAATGAGAGCAAGAGAACCAGCCCCATCAAAACAGAAATATCGGTAAATGCTGCAACACTTACCGATATGTGAGAAGTCAATAAAAAAGACTCGACATCTGTTACAAATCTTTATGTATTAACTTAATAACTCTAGGCAAAGATATGAAAAATAATCTTTGGTGTGGGCGTATTGTCCATAGAAAAACACACTGTACTCAAATTTTAAGAATTATGAGGTTAACTGTCTTTTTCCTGTTATTCATTCTTTTTGAGACCTATGCCTTGAACGGCTATTCGCAGAATCAGAAAGTTTCGATGAATAAAGGAACCGCAACATTGGCTGAAATCATCAGGCAGATTGAAAAGCAAACAGACTATTTGTTTATTTACAATGAACGGGAAGTTAGTCTGAAACGGAAAGTTTCCATTTCCACTCAAGATGGGACAGTGGCAAGTCTGCTGCTGGATGCGTTGCACGGTACGGAATTCTCCTACACGATGGAAGGGAAACACATCATCCTTACGAAAAAACAAGCAGTAGTGCAAAGTCCTGTGCAGAACAGGAGAAGAGTCACCGGACAAGTGAAGGAATATTCGGGCGAGGTTATCGTTGGGTGTAATGTGTCGGTCAAAGGCACCACCATCGGTACAATCACCGATATAAATGGCAAGTATAGCCTCGAAGTTCCTGATAATGCAACCTTGGTTTTTTCATTCCTGGGATATAAGAGCATGGAATATCCGGTGAGAGCGCAGCAGACCATCAATGTGACTTTGGATGAAGATTCGAAAGCATTGAATGAAGTGGTTGTAGTGGGATACGGAACACAACGGAAAGCGTTGGTGACGAATGCCATCAGCTCTTTCAAACCGACAGAATCGAATATGCGTCCGGTGTTGACGCCGAGTGAATTGCTACAGGGACGTGTAGCGGGTGTCACGGTATCGACCGGCTCAGGCAACCTGGGAAGTTCCGAACGAATGAGCATTCGTGGTGCCGCCTCTTTGAGCGCCAGCAATGAACCGCTTTATGTGGTAGACGGAATACCCATCCTCAACAGTAACGCTTCCTTATTTAATATGGGAGAAGATTTGAGCTCGATGGCGGTATTGAACCTGACGGATATTGAATCTATCGAAGTCTTGAAAGATGCGGCTTCGGCAGCTATCTACGGTTCTCGCGCCACCAATGGCGTTGTAGTGATTACCACAAAATCCGGTAAAGAGGGACGTTCGGATATTCGTTTGAATGTCAGCACGGGAATCTCCAAATTCGCCAATAAGGGACGCATCAAATATGCGGATTCCGACTTGTATGTAGAAACCTACAACGATGGAGTCGAACGTTATAATCGTCAGAACGGCTATAACGTAGGTTCAGCAGGCTATGTGGTTCCTATCTCCAACCCTTTCCAGGGATTGCCCGATACGGACTGGCTGGATTTGATAACTCAAGTAGGACATTCCTACAATGTGGATTTGTCTTTTTCCGGTGGAAGCAAGAAGACGAAATTCTATGTGGGAGCCAACTACAATTATCAGGAAGGTATAATCAAGACCAATGATATAACCAAAATCAATCTGAAAGCCAAGATTAGCCATGAAATGACTTCCTGGCTGGAAGTCGGTGCTAATGTAAGCGGTAATTATCTGAAGAACAACCGTGTGCCGGGAGCCAATATCGGTTCTACCATCGTAGCCCGTGCCGTAGAGCAACGTCCTTTCGACCGTCCGTACAAACCGAACGGTGACTATTACTTGGGAGGAACCGACGAACTGGCACGTCACAATCCGCTTCAGATTCTGAACGAAGAAGTTTCCTATATTGATACCTATCGTTATCTGGGTACGTTCAATGCCGACTTGAAATACAAGAAATTCAGTCTGAAAAACTCCCTCAGTACCGATATCGGACATACGTATGACTATGTGTATTATAATGAGAACCATCCTTACGGAGCAGGAGGGGGACGAATCGTGGAATATAACCGTTTGGTGAAGAATATATTGATAGAGAACGTCTTTAATTACAATGATAAGTTCGGAAATTTTGAAGCCGGCCTGATGTTGGGACACTCTTTCCAAAAGATGTCCACCCGTACTTCTTCCATTGACGGACGTGGTTTCCCTTCTCCGGTATTTGATACGGTAGGCACGGCTTCCGAGATTTATAACGCTTCGGGCGGATTGTCTGAATTTGCGATGGAATCTTATTTCGGACGTATCAACCTGTCCTATCTGGACCGCTATATCCTGAATGTGACAATGCGTTCGGACGGTTCTTCCCGTTTCGCTCCTTCCGACCGTTACGGATATTTCCCTTCCGTGTCTTTGGGATGGAATGTTTCAAAAGAATCTTTCTGGAAGTTCCCGCAGACAGACTTGAAGTTCCGTTTGAGCTATGGAAAAACGGGTAATCAGGATGGTATCGGTAACTATGCCTGGCAACCGTTAATGTCCGGTGGCATCAATTACGGCAATAATAGTGGTATGGCAGTCACCAGCATGGGAAATAACAAACTGACGTGGGAAACTGCCGACCAGTATGACTTTGGTTTCGACCTCGGTTTTTGGAACGGAAAACTGAATATGATTGCGGATATTTATCTGAAGAATACGAACAACCTTCTTTACTTAATGCCCTTGCACGGTACAAGTGGATTTACCAGTATCACCAGTAATATCGGTTCCATGCGGAATTATGGTGTCGAATTCTCAATAAACGGGCATATGAATATCGGAAAGGTGAACTGGACTTCTTCTTTCAATATATCCCACAATAAGAATAAACTTACTAAACTGTTGGGAGATGATTTACTTCCGATAGGCGGCAACCGTGCTTTGAAAGTGGGTAAGGAACTGGGAGCGTTCTATTTGTTCCAGATGGACGGTATTTACCAGTATGACGGCGAAGTACCGCAACCATTGTATGACTTGGGAGTCCGTGCCGGCGACGTGAAATATCACGACGGTGATAATAATGGTATTATCAATGATAACGACCGTGTGCTGACAGGCTCTTCCAATCCCGATTTCTTCGGTGGATGGAACAATACTTTCAAGTATAAAGGATTCCAGTTGGATGTATTCTTCACTTATATGTATGGAAACGATGTATATGCCGAATGGGCGGTGACAGCTACCCGTCCGGGTTACCGGATGGCTATCACGGAAGATGTCGCGAAGAACCGCTGGACAGCTCCGGGAAGTTCGGATAAATATCCGCGTGCGGTCAATACCTTGTGCGGGCACAATAGCAAGAACTCCACCCGTTTTCTGGAAGACGGTTCTTTTATCCGGCTGCGTTCTCTGACATTCAGTTATACATTCCCGCAAGTAATGTTACAGAAGATTCGCCTGAAAGGGCTTCGTATGTACGTTCAGGGGGATAACCTGCTGTTGTTCTCCAAATACTCCGGTTGGGATCCGGAAGTGAGTAAGAATATGGATCCGCAATTCTTTGGAGTCGACTTGTACGGAGTACCGCCTTCACGTTCGGTCAATTTCGGTATAAACCTTAGTTTCTAATCATAAACGCTCACAATGATGAAAAAGATTATTTATATATTTCTCGGATGCCTGTTGTGGACTTCATGCAGCGGTATGCTGGATATTGAATCTCATTCTGCCGTATCGCCAGGAAGCGTGACTCCAAAAGACCTGTCCGCCCTGCGAATGGGAATGTACAATAAAGTGCAGAACTCTCCGGCACGCGAATCATACATCACCTTCGATATCTTAGGCGGCGACTTGACTCAAAGTACGGGAAATGCAAGAGACTTGATAAACTCGGTGCTTTCTTCTTTGAATTCAATAGTCGCTAATAGTTGGAATGGATATTACAATGCTCTATATCAGGTGAATAATGTTATATCCATCGTGGAAGACCTTCCCGAATCCGACCTGCGGAATCTGATTATCGGAGAAGCGCATTATTTCAGGGCATACATTTACCACTCGTTGGTGACCCGTTGGGGCGGTGTCCCTATTCAGAAAGTGAATACGATGGAAAAGCCTTCCCGTGATTCGGAAGAAGCCGTATGGCTATTCATTGAAGAAGAACTGGAAACGGCACTTGCTTTCCTGGGCACATCTTCAAGTTATTATTATGTGTCCCGTGATGCTGCCGTAGCTCTGAAAGCCCGTGTTATGCTGGAACGTGGAAAGTTGACGGAAGCAGCTACTTTGGCCGAGAGTCTGATAACAAATGGCAAGTACAAACTGGACAGCTTCGATAAGATATTCCGCGGACAGGCTAATTCGGAAGTAATCTTCTCTTTCCAATGTCTGGCTGAAGAATCGAATATCACTATTTCCACCTTGTTTTATACCTATGCGCATCCCAATCATGGTAGCTATGTATATCGGCCTACCAATGAAGTGATGAATATGTATGATGACAAGGACAAGCGCAAGGAAGTTTCCATTATCAATGTGGGCGCCGAACCTTGCATCAACAAATATCCGAGCGGACAGACGGGCACTGACCCCGTAGTGATGAGCCGCCTGGCGGAAATGTACCTGATTAGTGCCGAAGCACAGGGACTCTCGAAAGGCCTGGGACGTCTGAACGAACTTCGGAAAGAACGCGGACTGGAAAGTGTCAACCCCAAAGATAAAGATGAATACCTGCAATATATACTGGACGAACGAAGGAAAGAATTCCTGGCTGAAGGTCTTCGCTACTATGACCTCATACGTACGGATATGGCAAAGACTATGCTCGGACTGAAGGATTATCAGCACGTATTACCCATACCGGGGAAAGAAATGATTTCCAATCCGAATCTGGAACCGAATCCGGGATATTGATACTGATTAGTTTATACTTACTTAAAGAGATAAAATGATGAAAAAACTGATATATAATTCTGCCCTTCTGCTATTGGGTTGTCTCTTGTGGACGGCTTGCAATAATGATGAAGATTTCACCGTCTACTCTACGGAAGGCGCGAAAACGGAACTGGGACAGAGAATAATAGCCGGAAGCAATGGATATGTCGGACAATATTTCTCGGATACTACTTATACGCTGGCTCCGGGAGTGCAGGCTCTTGAAATGGAAATCCTTTCTACAACGGGACTCGCCGTGAAAATGTTTGTATTGGAAGTTGACCTGAAAGATACGCATCTGACCATGAAAGCTTCTTCTCCCAAAGATGAAGGCAAGTTGAAAACGAAACAGCAAATGACATTACAGGCATTGGCGCATGATAAAGTCGGCAGCCGGGTGCTTGCCGCTGTAAATGGTGACTTTTTCGCAACAGACGGAACACCGCAAGGTATTTACTACCGGAATGGAGTCTGCCTGAAAAGCACGATGAACGATAATGTGTGTACGTTCTTTGCCATTACAAAGGATAAGAAAGCTATCATAGGTTCGTATGACGACTATGATACGTATAAAGATGATATTCAGGAAGCAGTGGGCGGACGTGTGCGTCTCATGACTAACGGGAATGTTCTTCCCCAAACGGTTACAGCACTGGAGCCGAGAACTGCAATTGGGGTGTCGGACAACAATGTTGTTTATATCTTGGTGGCCGACGGCCGTAACTTCTGGTATTCCAATGGAATGCGGTATGCGGAAATGGGAGCGGTGCTGAAAGCATTGGGAGCTAAGAATGCTATCAACCTGGATGGTGGCGGTTCTTCCACTTTCATCATTCGCAAGATTGCCGGATTCGAGGATGGGCGTTTTGACATCCGTAACTGGCCGTATGATAACGGTGGCGTAGAAAGAGCCGTAGCGAACGGGCTGTTGATTGTGACTGATAATTGATTGTTTGATTAGTAAATAGCTGAATATATGATACGAAATAGAATAATACAGTTCTGCAAGCAAAGTCATATCGGAATGATCGGTCTTTTGTTTTTGCTGTTGGGTTTGGCGGGTTGCCAGGATTTTACGGATGATACAGGGAAGACCATGCCGGAACCTGACTTGAAGTTTGCGGACGGAACATTGAAACTCCCGTTGGATGAGAAAGAATATGAGGTGGATGTTGAATCGAATCTTCCCTGGCGGGTAAAGACTTCCGCGGCATGGATTGATTTGTTGACTTCCAATGGTATGGGAACGGGCAGCTTTAAAATATCGGTCACGCGGAATACGAATGTCGCTTCGCGTGAAGCTGAAATTGCCGCCTGGATTATTGAAGGGGCTGAAACGAAATTGAAGGTCGTTCAGGAAGGAATTGGCATTGCGTTGAAAAAGCGTACATTGAAGGTGGGTGCCGAAGGTAGCTTGGAAGAGGTTATACCTTTTTCTACTATGGTTACTTATACTTATGATCTGTCGGACGATTGCGACTGGATACATATTACTGACGGCTCTCCAATCACTCCCGGCATCGTCAATGAGTCTGAATTAAAACTCAAAATCGACCCTTATATGGATGTGGAAGATGGTCGTACCGCTTATTTATATTTGAAAGGTTCGAATGGCGTAACTGATATGCTGACTGTTACTCAGGACAAGAAACCATTGGGAGATATTGATTACCTGAGAATGTTCTATGAAAGCGCAAACGGCGAAAACTGGGTGAAGAAGTGGAACTTTGACGCTCCTTTGGAAACGAATGCTACCAATTGGCCGGGATTGAAAGTTGAGAATAAGAGGGTTGTCGAGATTGACATACAGTCTCCGAATGGTATTGAAGGCGATATAACTCCGTTGTGTGAATTATCGGAATTGAGAAGCCTGAAGCTGAAACATCAGAAGATAACAGGTATTCCGGAAGAGATAGGACAATTGTCTCAACTGACCACTTTATGGATTATTGAATCCGCTGCCGGTGGAAACTTACCCGAATCCTTGGGTGAATGC
This sequence comes from Bacteroides sp. GM023, assembly GCF_014750685.1. GTDB lineage: Bacteria > Bacteroidota > Bacteroidia > Bacteroidales > Bacteroidaceae > Bacteroides. Next base: position 318,184 of record NZ_JAAXGE010000006.1, on the reverse strand, counting down.
CAATTATTGACTAGCTTTAACATCTCAAATCATCCGACTTCCACTCCTGCCGGATTTAAAAATACCTTCAGCGGAAATCTGGACGCATTGATAAAGATTCCGGGTATTGTGACGATTAAGGCATATTGTAACAACATGAGTGGCCCGCTACCGGTGATTCCATTGGATGGAAATAATCTGCCGACTACATGGAAAAACCTGAAGGAATTCATGATTTATACAAATGGATTCAGTGGAAGTATTCCTTACGGATATGGAGTTGCGATTGAAAGGAGCGGTTCGAGTGGTATATTCAGGGTGAATGATAACCAATTGAGCGGACAGATACCGTCGGATATCAAGGCATGGTCACAATATGCAACCCGGAAAACTACCTGGATATTGCAAGGCAATAACCTGACTGAATAAAAGAACTTAATTGATTTATTAACTTAACACCATTTATTGGTCTGTTCTTATGATGAAAAGAAACTTGTTAATCATTGTCCTGGCTTTATGTTCTGTCGGAATAGTAAAAGGGCAAACGGCATCGGATTCACTGGCAATCGTATCTGCATCCTGGAAGATAGAAAATCCTCAAAAGGGAATTGTTCATAAGTATGCTTCCATCCCCCAATTATATCAAGGGATTCAATCTGTCAGTCTGATAGAAATTGATCCCGGTGCAGGTTTGAAAGTCGATATTGCCGTTTCGGACAAGATGAAAGAAACAAGTCGGATAGCTTCAGAACATAATGCCGTTGCAGCAATTAATGGCTCCTATTTTGATATGAAACGGGGAAACTCGGTCTGCTTTCTGAAAGTAGGTCGCCAAGTAGTTGATACGACTACTTTGGGTGAGTTTAAACTACGTGTCACCGGAGCCATTTCTATACGCAAGGGAAAGATGAAGTTAATACCATGGAACAGGCAAATAGAGAAAAAAAACAGAGGAAAAGTGAGTACAATACTAGCCTCCGGCCCGTTAATGTTAAAGGACGGTCAGATTTGTGACTGGAGTTCATGTGAAGTGAATTTCATCCGGAATAAACATCCCCGTAGTGCTGTATCCATTACTAAAGATGGAAAGATACTGTTTATAACGGTAGACGGGCGTTTCCCGGAATATGCCGGTGGAGTGAATATCCCGGAACTGGCACATCTGATTCGGATTTTAGGAGGAAAGGATGCCTTAAACCTGGATGGAGGAGGTTCCACCACTCTTTGGTTGTCCGGTGCGGCAGATAATGGAATTGTCAATTATCCTTGTGATAATAAACGATTTGACCATGTCGGAGAGCGTAAAGTACCCAATATCCTTTATGTTCATCAATAACCTTTTTATGAATGGCGTACATTTATGAATGATGTACATTATCAACAATATGTATAAAACGAAAAACGAGATGACGAAACTTTTTAGATTTACTTTGTTCGGACTACTGCTATTAGGCAGTTCCCTGATGTATGGAGCGCAAACACCCAAATACATCTTTTTATTTATCGGCGACGGTATGGGCTTCAATCATGTGGAAGCTACCCAAATATATGCGGAGAAAGTTGGCACGGATACCGGTGAACGTTCATTGTTGTTTCCTACTTTTCCCGTCATGACGCAAGTTTGTACCCGTTCGGCTTCTCATCTGATTACTTGTTCTTCTGCCGCCGCCACTGCCTTGGCAACAGGAGAAAAAACAACTAACTACGTGATAGGAATGGATGCAGAAAAGAAGCATGGCTTGAAGTCTTTGGCATGCCAACTGAAAGATAAAGGTTATAAAATAGGAATAATCACTTCTGCTTCTATTGACCATGCCACTCCCGGTGGATTTTATGCATCCCAACCCGACCGTTCCATGTATTATGAAATCGGAGTGGATGCTGCCAACTCAGGCTTCGACTTTTTCGGTGGAGCAGGATTACTTGAACCTCGCAACAAGCGTAACCCTTCAGCACCTTGTCTTTATGACCTGTTTAATCAGAAAGGATATTCGATGTATCGTGGAATGGAAGCGTATAATCGTAATCATGCAAAAGATAAAGTACTTTTATTTCCTGTCGATACAATTCGGGGGAGCCTGGAGTATGCATTAGACCGTTCGGATAAGGAACTGGGATTGCCTGACTTGACAAAAGCCTGTTTGGATAATTTCGAAGAAACAGCCAAGAAAGGATTCTTCATGATGGTGGAAGGCGGCAAGATAGACTGGGCTGCCCATGCCCACGATGCGGCAACGGTTGTAACAGAAACGATTGACTTTGACCAATGTATCCGTATGGCTTATGAATTCTACAAGAAACATCCGAACGAAACACTGATACTTGTCACTGCCGACCATGAAACCGGCGGGCTAGGATTAGGAAACTCCAATATGAATCTGAATATTGAACTCTTGAAGCATCAGCAATGTTCACAGGAAGCTCTGACGAAGACCATGCGTGAGATGAAAAGCGGTGAGATGATTCCTTCTTGGGAAGATATGAAAGCATTCTTGAAAAAGAACCTGGGCTTTTGGGGACAGATTACTATTGCCCCGCGTGAAGAACTGGAATTATTAGTATGCTATGAAGAATCTTTCTTAAAGAAGAAATCGAAAGATGTAGTGAGCCTTTATGCCAAAGATGAACCTTTGGCGGTGGCTGCCATAGCCTTACTGGATAAAAAAGCTTCTATCGGATGGACAACCAAAACTCATACCGGTGCTCCTGTACCTTTGTATGCTATAGGAAAACAGGCTCATCTGTATTCGGGTAGAAGGGATAATACGGATATGGCTAATATTTTGAGGAAGTTGTTTACTATCAAGTAAAATGGGAGATTATTGAGCGAATAAATAGGGATATTTACTGAATATCCCTACAAAAAAGGCAACTAACTCGCAATGAATTAGTTGCCTTATCTTTTTCAGTTTTAGGGATATTTGCTAGTATTATTTTACTGTACGCAACTTCGCTTTCTTGATAAAGAATTTGGCGAGTTCTCTTCCTGCCTTGGCATACGTTTCCTGAACGCGGTATCCAGAAGTAAAGTCAGTCCCCCAGAAATTATTGGCAGAGGCATTACGAATTTTGATGGAGGCCACTTGCTCGCCTGTTTCAATATTCTTCACTTTACAACTCAGATCGATTGATGCATTTTGACGCATGACACCTACATTCCAGCCGGGTTCGGTGAAATCAGTGTTGATTTCAATCCGATATTGCGCCCCTTCTGTACCTGCTTCAACATCTACCTCACTCATATACTTGTCGAAAAGTTCCAGGAATTTGGGCTCAAACCGTTCTTTACGGTCGCCATACCAAGCTTCTTTCCATTGCTCTCCTTTGCCTTCCTCTTTCTTATTATAGTCCGAGATTTTCTTATTTACATATTCGTTTTCGGTAAGTTTACCTACTAGCATTTCTTCATAAGAGAAAGAAAAATCAATAATCTTCTGGTCTTTAATAAAATCAATAGAACCGGAAGTCAGAACTATGCTCTGTGCAAATGAGAATGTAGTAATACAGCATAATAGTAGAAGTGTTGTGATTGTCTTTTTCATGCTTCTGTTTGATTATCTGTTTGTTGGTTGTTCGAAACGTATGATTTAGAATTCAAATCCGAATCTTAGTCCTACTCCTTGCAATCCCAGTGTTTCATCCCAAGAATCATGGCGGTAATAACCTCCGTAACTATAACTATAATCAACTGTCGTATCGTAATCTTGGTAGTTGTACACTAAGGCTAAATTCAAGGCTTTTTTCCCTTTTAAAGAGAAGCGCACACCTACTCCTATAGAAGCATATACACCTTCTACATCCCCTGTGGAATATCCGCTTTTTACGTCGGCAAACGGAGTAATTCTTTTATTAATGAAGTTAGCTCTGAAGTTGGCATAGATGGGTACTGCGATAATATCCGCATCCGTATAGTAATTAAGGGCAACACCGGCACCTACGAAGAAGTAGTTGTTGAATTGATAACCGTGGGTCGTTGATAATTCTACTTTGGAGGCATTGTAGTCACTGACATCTTCGATATATGCAGCGTCAACAAAACCTTTATAACCTTTTAATGTATTTCTAGCTGCTTTGCGATTGTCAACATCTTTGCGATAATCTCTTGTGTATCGTTCTTCTTTGGTGATTTTCTCTACATCATTCATTTGACAGATAATGAGGCTGCCATCACTTGTTTTAATTTTTAGAGAGACATTGGGCACTTGTTCAATGATAACTCCTTTGATAACACTTCCGTTTTTCAGATACACAACTTCTGTGTAGTTTTGTGCTGCGACATAAGTACTGATACTCAGTAATAGAGTCAGTAATAATAGTAATTTTCTCATGAATCTATATCTATTGGTTTATAATTGTTTGAGTGCTTTATAAATGGAACCTGCCCAGTAGTTACGTAATCCGAACCCACCGGCTTTTCCTTCTGTAATCCATTCTTCGATGATTTCCTTAGTTTCGGTATCGAAGAATACTACTTCATAAGTACCTCTGTTCTTTGATTTATCCAGAAATTGTGCGATAAATACCATGCCTACACCTGGTATTTTCTGAATAGGCAGCGCTTTGATGGCTGCACTGATTTGTTCCTTGTCAAGACTATACTCTGTTTTAGAAGTCATTAATTCAGACAAGTTAATACCATCGTTTACTTGATTAACAGCATCCAGTGAGATTTCAGTTACCTCTTTTCTAAGCTGTTTGCCAACATTGTATTTTTTAGCTTCCGTGATAAACAGTTCATTGATGCGTCTGAAAGCATCTTTGAATTGTAGCGGTGATTCATCCGCTCCGAAAACTTTGACTTGAGAGTAGTCTACGCCATAGAATTTGATAGACTGCACATCTTTCAATGCACTCTTGCCTTGTCCGAAACAGAACAGGCTAGTGCTTAAGAACAAGAATAGAATAAGTTTTTTCATATACGTGATAGTTTAAATGATATGTGTGTATTGTTATTAATCTTCCAAAAGTAGGAAATAATTATCGTAAATCAATGAATTTAATCGCTTTTCGACTCATAGGAGGCATTTGTATTTTGGCAATATACTCTGCCGACTCGAAATTGATGCTTGGTGCCACTCTTACTTTTGAACGGAATAGGTCTTTAATCTCTTTGGCAAAATTCTCACTACGATTTTCGCTTCCTATACGAATCAGAATCTCATCAGTGCCCAATTCGTTGGTGTAAACTTCTATAATATAGTTCTTTACCAGAGGTATATTGTCTAAAATATCAAATAGTGCGGGTGGATATAAAGTAGTCCCTTTGTATTTTATCATTTGTCCTTTCCGTCCGAGGATAGAGCTGAGACGGATGGTATTTCGTCCGCAAGCACAAGGGGCGGTGTGGTGATAACAAACATCGCCTGTCTTGAAACGAAGTAGGGGCATACCTTTGACTCCCAGTGTTGTGATAGTTACTTCGCCTGCTTCACCTTCTGCAACCGGACGGTTGTTGTCATCTAAAAACTCAACGATGATAAGTTCCGGTTGTAAGTGTCCGCCGTGGAACTCGTTGCATTCGGTGAAAGATGATTGCATTTCAGTAGAAGCATACGTAGAATACAATTGCAAGGCAGGCCATTTATCGTGAATCTTTTGTCCGAGTGTGTTTAACAGAAATTCCTGGTTACGCAAAGCTTCGCCAATACAGATGCATTTCTGCATGGAACATGCATTATGGTCAATATGGTTCTTCTCGGCAAACTCTATCAGCTTGATAAGAAAAGAGGGAACTACCATTCCGCAAGTAGGTTGTATACGGCGAATCGTGTCCCATTGCAGTTCGGGGATGCCATTACCTACACGGATCACTCCCATGCCCAGTTCTCGAGCTCCCATATAGTAAGCAAGTCCGGCCATGAAGCGACGGTCGATAGTAGTCATCAGTTGCAGGATGTCTTGCTTGGTACATCCGGTAGTGGTGAAAGATAAATACTCGTTATAGGATAATCTGTCCAAATCCTCGGAAGTGAGGACAAAAGTCACCGGGTCGCCCAGAGTGCCGGAAGTCGTCACATAGTCGATAATTTCTTCTTTGCCTACACAAATAAAATCATCATTATGAAGCTGCAAATCAGTCTTGGTGGTGACGGGGATTTGTTGCAGGTCTTCTATCTTTTTTATCTGATTGATATCAATGTGATGTTCTTCGAACATCTGTTGATAGAACTTAGAATGTGCTTGCAGGTAGGCTAACGCTTCGGTCAGCTGTTCTTCCTGATAGCGCTTTATTTCTTCCGGTGAGCGGAACTGAATTTCAGGATTCTTTTCCATCTTTGGATTGTTTTTGGATTTTCTGTTGGATACGGTCTTTCTCTTGCAATTTGGGAATCGGTTTACTAAGCGCTTTTTGCCAATAGGCAATGGCTTGTTGAGGCTGTTGCATAGCTTTGTAATAGTCTCCCAACACTTCATATACATAATAGAAGGAGGGATTAGAAGCTTCATATTGCATCAACAGGCTCTCTTCGGCCTTTTCCTTATTCTTTATTTTTTTTAGTAGGGTGGGAGTCAGTTTCTTGTACGTAAGAAGTTGTTGGAACTCCGGCTTTTCTATAAAGTCATCGGCAGGAATTGTTTGTTCCGGGATGTATATTTCGTGGCGGAAGTTAAGGGTATCTCTGAATATTTTATTCAGGTCGTATGCTACGTACTTCCCACACTGCCACGGTGAAGTTGATACCCACATTAACCGTTTTTCCGGTTGGAAGATAACAGAATGGTGCGCAATGAATTGATTGATAGCCATTTCATTGGCTAAACCTAAATCCGCGTTTTGCAGACCTTGATGGTTGCGAAGGATAGAGGCAGCTTTGGGAGCATCTATCGGAAGATTCTCATTGAGCAATTCTTCTAAGCGGGCAAAGCGGTAGGGACTGTCGGAAGTACGGATATTTTCCAAATTCCGCTCGTCTTTGCTAAATGCTTCTGATTGATAATGATTGGTGCAAATAAGCCTGTCCGGTTCATTTCCGGTGAAAAGCGCGGTTTTCTCAGGCGATTTCTCTATGATGGCAGCTTTGCCGTCTTTGGCAGACCCGATTAAGATCGATTCGGAAACAAATGTTTTCCGCTTCCGGGCGATTGCATAGGCTTCGTCAATGGTCGATGCATATTGGAGAATTTCTCTGGTTAGGATGGAGATAGGGGTGGCGGAACCTGTTGGAACGGCAGATTTGGCGGCGTTAATCGTAACGGTGAGTCCTGTTTCGTTCATACCGGATAATACTCCTATCATGCCAGGCCATCCGACAGAAGCGAATCCATATCCTTTCTCCGGGGCGTAAAAAGAAACCAACTTGTTTTCAGCAAAGGCCTCTCCGACATAGAAATCGAAATTACGTCCGATAAGCAGGGATGAATCTGCACTTTGTGTTCCCCAAGTAGCGAATGAACTACATCCCACTAACATATAATCTTGCATGGCATGTCCCAAGTCATGTGCCGAATGGTAATTCAACTGGCGTTCGTAAGGACTGCCGATAAAGTCATATTCGTGTGTACACGACAACGAGATGCCGTAAATTTCATCTCTGAATTCTTCCGGTACATTCTTGCCCAGTTCGCGGTTGAATAGTACGATAAAGAACCGTAGGAATTTAAGATAACTCTCCGAAGGAACGATTTCACGGATTTGGTCAACGAACACTTTCTCTTGGTGATAAAGCAAGTCGGACGATAGCTTGCCGATGGCTTCTCCTCTTCGAAAAGCCGGCCCTTTCACAAACAATTCCCACAGTCCGCTGTCGCTGTGACGCAGATAGTTACCTGCATAATACCGGAGATTGAGACTATCCGCATACATCACCTTGTCTATGGTCATAGTCGGTTCGCATTTGGGTGTCTGCATATCCGCAGAAAAATAGAGATAACTGATTCCGACTATGAATACGACTATGAGCGACAATAGAACATAACTCGTATATTTGATTGTTTTCTTGATTGCTTTATGCATTTCCTACCTTTTTAGCTAAATATTCTTGTCCTACAAATTCGGTGCAAGTAAGCATAGCTGTTAGTGTTACGCCCAGTGCGCCATGCACATTCAGGTTCTGACCTGTGAAAAAGAGATTTCCTAACCGGCTTCGTGTAGACACAAAACCGATTTGCGGACATTTATAGTTTTTGATAATCCCATATGCGGAACCGTCTTCAGTACCTGTATAATCACGATAACTCAATGGAGTTGTTGTGTGTATTTCTGCTATGTTATCAGAAAAATCAATGCCATGTCTACGGATAAAATGGAGTATCTGCTGCGCTTTTTCCTGTTTGAAGATTCGATAACTCTCTCCTCTATGTTCGGGAGTTGTGTCTTTCCATGCAGACAATTCATCCATATACATTGGTGTCAGGATAGAGACAACGCTGGCATATCGACTGTCTTCTGAAGATGCTTGCATCGAAATCATGCAATTGGTGGTGCTTCCCGGATACAGTTGTCTGTCATACCATACCTCATTATCTCCATGAAGGTAAAGGTTACGATTCTGGTAAGGAGTGCTTTTCTTCTTCATTACCAAATAGAGCGTGAAGATGCCATACGTATTTTCGAGCGAGCGGATTCGGGAAATGTAGGCATTCTTGATACTGCGGTTCTTGTCTAGTATCTCTAATGTTCGTTTGGGATGCATATTGGATATGACGTAATCACTTTCCAGCCGTTCTTCGCCGTTGATAATAACTCCTTGCACTTTCTCGTTTTCAACAATGATACGGGTTGCTTCGCTATTATTGAGAATAGTTCCGCCATTGGCACGGATAACATGAATCAGTTCCAGGCTGACTTGCATACTTCCGTCCACAAAGCGATAGGCTCCTTCAATGTAGGAATGATTAATCATGGCATGCTGGTAGAAAGTGGAAACATCTTTCAGACCGCCGTAGAGTAATGCGGAACCAGCCAATACATTTTGCAGAGTAGGGTTGGGGGTAATGTCGGCAATCAGTCTGGCAGCAGAGGTACAGAAATATTTCATTCCTTCCAGTGCGATAGTTCCTTGTTTCAGATGGTCTACACTAATCAGATTCCCAACCGCCTGGAGCTGTTCGGTGTAGCGTTTCAGGTTCTCCTTCTCATGCGGAAAAGACTGACAGAGCGTTTCGATAAACTGCGGGTATTCCATCGCGTAATTATACGCCTCTCCTTTGTAGAAAATCGTATCGAAAGCTGCCGCGTCCAAGCGCTTCACTTTCAACTTATCCATGATACCGAAATAGCGGAAATACTGATTCATCACTTGACCTTCATCCAGGCTTCCTACGTAATGAATGCCCGTATCAAACAAATGTCCTTTTCGTTGATACGTTTGGAAGCATCCTCCGAATTGCGTATTTTTCTCTATTACGCATACGTTGAATCCTTCTTTACTTAGAATAGCTCCGCATTCCAGTCCGCCAAGGCCGCTTCCGATGATGATGATGTCATATTTACTCATGCTAGTCCGGTTTTCTGAATATATAAATGGTGTTCGATGTGTATTTATCGTTGGGTATGATTTCGATGTTCATCCCACAAGTTTCCGCTATCTTCCGTAGTTGTGTTTCTGTGGTGAAATGCAACTCTTCTGTTGTCCGGTTGAAATTGAAGATACGGGTAGACAGGATTTCTGTGAACCGGGTCAACCGGTGTCTGGAAGTATCGGCGGAATTTCCGTCACGAATAATCATCATTCCTTGCGGGCGCAGCAGGGCTGCACATTTCAACAGCAATGACCGTTGATGTTCGTAACTCATATAATGTAGCATATCGTTCAGGATAAACACATCACTTTCCGGTAAAGGATATTCAAGTGCACCGCCATGCCTGAATTGCAGACGGTCACTACGCAACCATCCGTGTTGCGCTACGGCTATCTTGTCTTCATCATAATCGATACCTAAAATATCACGGTCTTCGGACAGCAGGGAAAGCATATAACATAACGGACCGTATCCGCAACCAATGTCCGTGATTTGTCCTTGCGCAGGAATGAGTTGGTTGAACAGCCGGTAATTTCCTTCCATTTTCACTTTAATACGGATATACCACTCTATTACAGGCCCTTTATAGATATAGTTTTGGATAAGTGCCTCATAGAAAGCGGGATTGTCCGTCGTATTCTTTTCCTGACAGATGCGTGCATATTCCTGCTTCATATAAGCCGATATGCGTTTGGTACGTTCCTGATAGGTTGTCCCGAAAGACTGGTCGTCCACGGGAATACGGGGAAGTATTTCCGTATAGATTATTCCTTTGCGGATATTGAACGGTTGGGCTTTGGCAATAATCTTATTATTGCCGTATAGTAGAATCGGAAGAATATCCAACCGGATTGTTTCGGCAAGATAAAAAGCACCTTTATGGAAGCGTTTCATTTTTCCGTTGTACGTACGTGTTCCTTCGGGAAAGATAGCAATAGAGTATCCTTCTTCCACTTTTTTCCGCATACGTTCTATGTATTGCTCGTATCCTTCGCCTATATAGTAGAAATCAGCATAACGGATAATAGCTCCGAAAAAAGGAGAGTGCCATACCCAGTGATTGGTCACCATCAATATTTTGGATGAAAGAGATAGTAACACCAGTATATCTATAAAAGACTGATGATTGGCAATGATAATTGCCGGACGGTTAAATTGTTCGTTGGCTTTGTTGATATGTTCTTTTTTGACAGCGGTAGCCAATAGCAGAATCCCTTTGCAGGTAATTTGTATCAGGCGGCAAACGAAATGCTGTTTACTACTTTTGCGTACCGGTACCAGATAGAGTACAACTATCAATATTCGCAGAAGGATACACCCGATAAAGAAAAGCAAAAAGAGCAGAACGGTTCGTATCAGCCCGATGAGCGTATAAGGAGGCAATCCTTTGGAAGCAGGCCCGGCAATGAAGAACCGGAAGATAAGCGGCTGAATGGTATAGGCCACCAGTACGACTGCTATCATTCCGAGAATGGAAATCAGTGAAATAGATTGTAATGCCGGATGTTTGGCAAAAACAAGCGCTCCCATTCCCACCACCGTAGTGAAGGCAGAAAAGAAGATAGCCGTTTTGTGTGAGTTCAATACCTTTTGACCTGTACGATACTTACTCTGTAATCCGTCCATAATGAAAATACTGAAATCATCGCCGATACCGAATATAAAGGTGGACAGAATGATATTGATGATATTGAACTCAATCCCCAAGATTCCCATCAACCCCAGTATGATGACCCAACTGACCAGCATCGGGAGAAAGCTCATTAAAGTAAGCTCGATGCGGCCGTATGAGAACCATAAGGCGAAGAATATCAGAAAGGAGGAAATATACAGAATCAGGTAAAAATCATCATTGATGGCAGACACCCATTTGTTGGCAAAGAAAGAGCGGTCGAAGATGACAACATCCTGTGCTTTGTTGAAACTCTCATATACCGCTTCTTTATTAGTCTCGTTAATCCGTATCTGGCTGATAAGCATCGTGATGGAATCAGCCGATGTTTGCCATTCATTCAATAACTTGCCGGATAAATCATCTTCTTGGGAAGTATAATGATATTCACCGAAAGGCTGATTCATCCATTGATAAAAGCCATCGAAACTTCCGGGACGGAAACGATATTCGGTAGCGGATGTTTCCAGGTTCTCACGTATCAGTTCCTTTTTATCATTCGTCCAGTAATCTTCCCATTTCTTCAGACGTTTTTGTTGTTCTTGCGGAGAAATAAGAAACTGTGAAGCAGAAGCATACTCTTTAATCAGCCCTTGTTCTTTCAGTGATGATAATTTCTGATTGGTTGCTGCATATATTTCAGTAGCTTGGTTCATATCCTTGCCTACACTGACAAAGAGGACTGTCTTTTCGTGGCTGTCGAAGAGTTGCATTAGTTTCTCTTCCGATTGCTTGAGATGCCGGGGCTCATAGTTGAGGCTCATCATATCATTATTGAAACCGACTTTCTGCGAGGTAAATAGGCAGATAACGGTAATGATGAGAATACCACCCACCAACCATTTGTTCTTTTCGAAAGAATAAGCGTTTATTCTCTCAATGATACGCAATACACGTCCTTGTTTTACGTCTGCCTGTCCTTTCAGGAAATGAGGAAGATAAATCAGGCAGAAAAGGGTAGTGCCTACCAGTGCTAAAGAAGCGAAGAGCCCAAAGTCCCGTAATAAATCGGAACTGGTGAATATCAGTCCCATAAATGCGCCGATAGTAGTGAAACTACCTACCGTAAGTGGGTAGGCGATTTCTTTAATCAATTGCTGTACAGTAGAAACATGATTCTGATGCGCCAGCATGTGGATGGAATAGCTAAGTGCAATACCCATCACAGCCGAACCGGCTCCCACGGCAATGGCCGAAATACTTCCTTTGATAAAGAAAATCATGCACAAGGCAAACATTCCGCCGAATAACACCGGAGTAATAATCAGTGGTATCGACCTTTTCCGTTTGAAAGCGAATGAGATAAATACAATGATGATAAGCAGCGCGATAGATGAAGTCAGAATGGTGTCTTTCTTAATTTGTCGGGCATTGTAGACTCCCACTGACGGACCTCCGAAATATTCCGCCCGAATCATGGAAGATCTTTCTTGTACGTGCTGAAGTTCTTCCTCCAGTATCCTGACCAGTTCGTCATTTTTTCCGGTACTTCCTGTACTGAACACCGGAGTGATAAACATCAAAAGGGTAGAACCGTCTTTGGAAAAAATATGTTCGTCATAGATTTCGTAATTAGCTTCTAACTGGAAATCTTGTAAATGCTTCAGTACTTCACTACCTAATCCGAGTGGGTCTCTGAGGATATAACTTCTTAATGCAATTCCGGCAGGAGAAAGGAGATTGGTATAATTCTTCTTCATGCTGGCTTGTATCCCTTCTTTGGTTAGCAGGGAATCGAATCGTTGATAATCAGTATCTGTAAGAAAGAGTGGGAGATGCTCGTACACAAAATCAGTAGCTCCGCCTATGAGATTTTGGTCTACCTGTGAGAAGATGTCCTTTATCAATGTCCCTCCGGCTCTTGCGGTCAGTGTTTGTTGGATTTGTCCGGCTATCTCAATCAGAGAATCAGGTTCTACGGCATTACACGTATCCGCAGAAGACAACATGACGATGATCTTGTCCTTAATCTTAAGATTATCGAAAACTTTGATTGTATTCTGTGAATCTTTGGTGTCGGGGAAGAATTGCGTAATATTCTCTTCAAACTTCACTTGAAAGGCAAAGAACCCCATAAGCAGGACACAACAAATGAGCGACAGGTAGAACAGAATCTTGTGTCTCTCAAAATATTCATATAGTCCGATGAAAAACTGGGTCATATCTTTTTTCTCCTACAAGTCGTGAGCAGGACAAACGAAATGATTCCTGCTACTAAACTGCAAATGATTGCAAAGATAATACTTCCTATCAAATATTGTTCTATGACTGATTTCACATTTTCAAAAGAAAGCTCATTTATACGAAGGTTGATGGGTTCGCCCAGCACTTTGCATCCGGTCGCGTAACTTCCATATAGTAAAAATGGAATCATAGGGGGAATACTGATATTGGCCGCTACAATAGCTATGACTTTGTTTAACTTGAGCAAATGTGCAAGAAACAGGGTTATCAGCATTTGGTACCCCCATACGGGAACGATGCCCATGAATACTCCGAGTATAATAGCAGCCGTGATCCTCAGGTTAGATTCCGGCGAATGGGTGACATGCTCGGAGAAGAACCGCTTGCAGTTCTTCCAGGTCAGTTTCCGGAAAAAGTTGCGGGGGATAATCCACAAGAAAGTGATAAGCACCAATACCGTGTTCAGGATGCTGATACGGGTAAAGTCCCGGAACGGGCGGAAATGAGAAACCCGTTCTTCTTGTGGTGGATAATAGACATGTACCGGAATGTTTTTAACGGTAATACCACTCCATGCAGCAAAAACAATAGCTTCCAGTTCAAATTCATATTTGGCGGTATAATACCACTTGTCGACATTCATTCGTTGCAACGGATATAGTCGGTATCCGGATTGCGTATCTTGTAGCTTGATTCCCGTCTCAAGAGAAAACCAGAAGTTGGAGAACTTGTTGGCAAATGTATTCTTTCCCGGCATATTGTCCGAGGCAAGGTTGCGCGCACCTACCAGTAGAGTGTCCGGTTCCTTTTCTATGGCTTCAATGAAAGAGGGGATGTCCGAAGCAAAATGTTGCCCATCCGAATCAATGGTGATTGCATATCGGAATCCTTGCTCTTTAGCATAACAAAGCCCATGTTTCAAAGCTACCCCTTTTCCCTGGTTGGCGGGGTGAGTGATGATATGCAGATTTTTCTCCCGGCTAAGTATTCCGGCTGTTTCATCCGTTGAACCGTCATTGATAACAAGGATGTCCGGCGAATAGAAACGGACATTCTCTATGACGTCGGCTACTGTTTTGTCATTGTTGTAACTTGGGATAACAACGATAATCCCCAACTGTTTCAACTTCTCATGCCAATAGACTGTACTTGTTTGTTCTTCCTTCATGCTTTAGGGATAAGTACAGCTTTCAGCTTGATGAAACATTCGTTTTCTACGGTTCCTTCCGCTAGTAACTGAAGTTTGTCTTCTTCCGTATCTTTGAGAGTCAGCGCTATTGATAAGTGCGGTGTCTCTAAGGGATTGATAGCTGAAAGGAACTTACAAGACGACATTTGTGCATATTGCAACTTCTGTTGGCGGAAAGTTTCTATACACTCCTTGATAATTTGCAGCATACAGACTCCAGGAACTACCGGATGCTCCGGGAAGTGTCCCTGATAAATAGCGTGTTTCGGATTCAATTCAATCTGAATGGTCCGTGTGAGCGAGTCCGATACTTCGGAAGAGAGTAGTGTATAGAAGTTGTCGAGTAGCATATATTAAATCTCTTTAGATAGTTTATCCAGGCGGATTGTTAATCGTATCCACGGATGTTTTATTTTTATTTGTGCGGGGTCACCCGGAATGTTGCCCGTGATGTAAAGGACAGACTTTCCAAAGCCTTTTCCACTGACCCTTTTCTCTGTAAGTTCATTTTTGGTGGCTTTCGCGCAAATGCCTTTCTCACTAAGGAACAGACGTTTGAAATCCATCTCCAGAAGTTTCAACACCTTTTCTTTTTTCATGGGCTCAATGCAACTGTTTACATTAAAGTTGTCACCACGGAGAGAGAAGTCAAAAAGACTTAGTCCGAAATAGGTAGACGCTACTATCCGGATTTCATTGTCAGGCATACGGCGTACAATCAGCATGCCGCTCATGTGATGTTTCATGAAATCCAGTTGGATATTATATTTTTGCGAGTCTTCCCCTTTTGTCAGTTCAATAGCGGGCGGCACTGTACTACCTTCTCCATTTATCCGTGGAGAACAGGAAGTAGAGAACTGTATCAATAAGAGAAACAGGACTGCCGGACTAACGAATCGCAAACTTCGTCTCATTATTCAGGGAGTTGAACTTTTTGTTATAGAATTCGTATTCAGTATAATTCGTTGCGGTTTCGGACAAACGGAGTTTGTGTACCGACATATCCTTCTTGTCCAGGTAGATTTCTATTCCGGCAATATAGGCTTGGACGGCTTTGTTTATCGGTTTTATTTTAACCAGATAGTAACGGGCATCTTCAAAATATTCCAGTTGGTAGTTGGATGACATTTTGGACAGGTCG
Source organism: Bacteroides sp. GM023 (assembly GCF_014750685.1). Taxonomy (GTDB): domain Bacteria; phylum Bacteroidota; class Bacteroidia; order Bacteroidales; family Bacteroidaceae; genus Bacteroides. The sequence goes on along the minus strand of NZ_JAAXGE010000006.1, from coordinate 302,557 downwards.
CCTATCATGCATGCGGTTAACATATCCTGCATTTGTCCCATCATCTTATTGGAACTCAGGTTCATGATGCTTTTCTTGCCATCCGATACTATTTTTAGCTTACTGCCATTTATCACAATGAGATAATCCATCGGACGAAAATATTCCATACAGATTTTATTGCTCTTCCGGTAGTAGAACTTCCCTTTGGAAGTGACTTTCTCGTCAAATACATCCAGGTATTTCACTTGTGTGAAATCACTTTCAATGGATTCTACGGTTTGCGCTTCCTTTGCCAGACGGGTTTCAAATTCCTGGAGTTGCACCATCTTCTTCATACCCTGTGCGTGGACAGAGGTAATGGATAGAAAGAAAAGTAATAAATAGGTTATTGAAGTTCTCATACGTTTTTATTTTATGCCAATAGTTTGTCTAGCCGGACTACGGTGTATCCTTGTTCTTTCAATACATCCAGAATTTGCTTCACTAATAGCTCGCTGCCGGGCATTCGGTCGTGCAGCAAAATTATGGAACCGGGTTTAAGTCCCTTCCGGATTCTGTCAAGTATCTTATCCGATGCCGGCTGTTGCGTATCCAGGCTACGGATATTCCATCCAATAGAGGTATATCCCAGCTGCCGGACGGCTTTTGCAATCGTAGGATTGGTGACACCGAAAGGCGGACGAAACAAAGTCATCGGCTGCGAAGTTACTCGTTCTAGTTCACACTGACAAGTTTGCAGGTCTTTTTTCATCTTAGAGAGACTGTATAGCGGGAATAAACCGGAGTGACTATAAGAATGATTTCCAATCATATGTCCTTCTGCTATCATTTGTTGAAGCAGCATTTCATTTCCTTTTATCTTGTGTCCGATACAGAAGAAACAGGCAGTTGTTTGATATTCCTGTAATATTCGCAATACCTTCGGAGTCTGTATAGGATCGGGGCCGTCGTCAAAAGTCAGCGCTACAATCTTTTCAGTAGTACGCTTTCTGCAAAACGAACGGAGATAAATCCCCGACTGAATGCTATAGGAAGCATAAACGAGAAAAGAAAGTATCAGCAGTGAGGCAAGAACAAGGCAGATGATAATCATACGTTTTTCCGGATTAGAATCAAAGAATGATTGATGGAGTGGTGATGATTATAAATCAATATGTTTGTAGAAACGGTGCAGTTCTCCGCTTCTTTCACTACTTTCCATACTGCGTACGATGAGGCGGTGGGATATTCGCCGCATTCGTCTTTAAAACTGAGATGAATACTTTCCGGGAAGAGGTTTGTTTCAAGCTCTTCATAAATACAATCTTTCTCAGTACGGTTCTTTCCGGTTACCAGCCACTGAATATCCCGGCTATCCAAGCCGTTTCTTTGTAGAAAGCGGATTGTCCGGCTTTTGATTTCTTCTGCCGTTTGCTGCCCGGTGAAAGTTTCGAGTCCGCTTATTTCAGCCAGTGGATGTTCTCCGGCTTCCCGGCTAAGCAGGAAAAATTGGGCGCCTTCTCCAGCTTCTATCCCTTTTAGTATTCCCAGCCGTTTCTGAATGGTATAACTGGTATTTGTCATTTCATCCATAGCCCCTACGAGTATCTGCCCGTCTCCTTCCCAAATTTTCATCATGGCATCCAATAAGGCACTCTCAAAGCTCAATCCACGATGAACATAAGTCATGTTGTAGGCGTGAACCTGGCGAATTAAGGCAATTTGTGCACCAATGGTATTGAACGTTGACTGGATGAAGGGGGTAGGGTTTAGCATCCGTTCTTCATTATCTATCAGCGTATTCAGGAATTTCTCTGTATCTACCAGACAACCAAGTCCGGTTGCCGTAATGATTCCCTTTATCTTTTCGGGAGATAGTTCGCCCATACATTCCAATCCACAGGCTACACCCATTTTCACGATACGGCTCATACGTCTGCGCAAGGTTGCATTGGTAATTATATCCTTATAGTCGGGTTCGCAAGCCTGAAGATAAGGATGGTTTTCCGCATATCCTTGTGGATGAATGGAAGCGATACGTTGGATATAGACTGGCTGCATAGGCATAAATACTTAAAGATTCGTTTGTTGGCGCATATTCGTAGCGGAAAAGAGAAGCGATGAGTCATTCCCGCCGAAACCGAAAGAATTGGATAATACGTGGCGAACAGGGACTCCTTCCCGGAAAGACGTTTCCGGAATCAATTCCGTCTCCGGCATAGCGTCCGTGAAGTTCAGGTTCGGATAAATCATACCTTTATATATGGAAAGGACAGAGTATACCGCTTCAATTCCTTCAGAAGCTCCTAAGGTATGTCCGATAAAAGCTTTTAGCGAACTAAACGGTGGTACGTGTTTTCCAAAGATTCTCCGCAATGCCATACCTTCCGATGCATCGTTGCCGGGAGTCCCCGTGCCATGCACGTTGATATAGTCTATTTCTTCGGGAGCAATACCGCTTGAGGCGATAGCTTCGCTCATTGACAAAAAAGCGCCGTCTCCTTCGGGCGAACTTCCCGTTTGGTGATAGGCTTCGTTTGTATTGGCGTATCCGCTAAGTTCGCAATAAGGTGTTCTTTGGAGAGAACTTTCCGATTGAAGTACTAAGTATCCTGCACCTTCTCCGAGATTAAGTCCGGTTCGTGACCGGTCAAAAGGACGGCAGTGTGCTTTATCTAAAATCATCAGAGAGTTGAAGCCATTCAGGGTGAACCGGCAAAGTGCATCTGTTCCTCCGACAATTGCGGCATCCAGTAGTCCGTGCTTTATCATCCTTGCTCCCAACATGATGGCATTGGCTGCTGACGAACAGGCTGTGCTGATAGTTGTTATGAAGTCACTGATTCCCAAGTAGGAAGCAATCTGTTCCGTACTTGCGCCACAATCATGTGAGATGACTTCCCGCAATCGTCCCCGTGCCGGGTTTTCTTTAAAAGATTCGTAGAAATGTTCGCTTAAATCCATGCCGCCAACGGAAGTTGCGGAAATAAAACCGATACGCAATGGTTGTTGGGACGGTCGGGATAACAACAAATTGAGCCTGGAATCTTCCAATGCTTCTTTCGCTGCTACCATTCCCAATAATGCTGTGCGTGAGATGGTCTGCTGTGAGGGGATGGATAACAGTTGTTTAAGTTCCTCATTGCTACGTTTCACTTCGGATACGGGTACGTCAAGAGCGGTCGGAAAAAGAGTAACTTTGCCGATGCCATGTTTGCCTTGTCTCAAAGCCTCTATATTTTCGGAAACCCCGATGCCGATGCCTGAAACAACTCCCAATCCGGTGACGTAAATCTTCATGAGTTAGGCTTTGCGATTGGCTATAATAAAATCAGTCAATGTACGTACAGAGTAGAAGATTTGCTTTCCTTCGCCCGGGTTCTCTATTTTAATTCCGTATTCACGTTCAAGAATCAGAATGATTTCGAGTGCGTCGATGGAATCGAGTCCGAGACCTTCGTCTCCGAACAGGGGAGCTTCATCGTCAATATCCTTCGGAGTGATTTCTTCCAGGTTCAACTCTTCAATAAGTTTACCTTTCACTTCGTCCATCAGTTCTCTTTGCGCTTGATTCAAATTATCCATAAATCGTTGTTCTATTATTAAGTTGTTTAAATTCTGCCTGATACTGTCCGTCCATCAATTCGCACCAGCCTATGACACATGTGCGTAACTTGCCTTTGGACATTACGATACGTGCGTAATCTTCCAATAAGTCAGAGTCGTAATGCGGACATACAAAAAAAGTGTTTTCTCCCTTTATCTTGTGCCGGATGCAGATTTCGCCCAGCACTACATTAGGAAGAGTGTATACAAAAACAGCGGGGCTGGCATCTTTATCACCTTCTTTGCTGATGATAGCCTGATGTTTGCAATCTGTATCCAATGATGAAGAAGCGTTGGCCAGGATGATTCCAATCTCCTCCGGTTGATAATTGACATCTTTCAGCAAGTATCCCGCAGCTACATATCCCAGTTTACAAAGATTATCCATCTTGTAGAACTTCATATTGTTTTCTCCGAGGTTCTTATATGCTTCCCGGATGAACGGTGCAAAGGCTGTCTCCGAAGAACTGAATATCGTTGTTCCGTTGAATTCTACTACTCCCGGCCTGATAACGATTCTGTTTGCCGATTCGGAAAGTGCTTTATCGAAGGATGTCTGCTTCCGATGGCTAACCGAACGGGATAAAACGAGTGCGGCATTACATCCGCCGAAACCGGAAGCGGTCTTGATACAACATTCCATTTTCATTGGTTGGTGTGTGCCGTAGACAGTGACAGGCATAGGGACACCGAGTGTTTCGTACCCTAAAGTCCCGTAGAATATATTTTCTTTTAGTTGCTCTATGCAAAAGATGGTTTCGATGATACCCGAAGCTCCTAATGTATGCCCGAAGTAAGGTTTTAAACTATTCACAGGAACTGTGGATAATCCGGCCAGGTGTATTGCTTTGGATTCCATTTCATCATTGTAGACCGTAGCTGTCCCGTGTGCATTGATAAAACTGATGTTTTCGGAAACCACCCCGGCTTCTTCCATTGCCTGGTTGATGGCGAGTACCAATCCGTCTCCCGTCCGGGAAGGGCCGGATATGTGATTGGCATCATTGCTGATAGCTCCACCGGAGAGAATAATATCGTTCCCGCTCCCCTGAGTTTCTAATAAAACAGCTCCACAGGCTTCTCCCAAGCTTAATCCGTCCCGTTGGATATCGTAAGGCCGGCATCGTTGTGCGCTGACAGACCTGAAGGACAGGAATCCGCTGGTGATAAAATGAGAAAGAATATCTCCACCGGCCACAATAACCCGTTTGTAACGTCCCGATTCTATCCATCTCTTTGCGACGATGAGTGCTGAGACACCTGATATGCAAGCATTGGAAATAACTTCTACCTGATTGTCTGCTTCAAAAAACTCTCCGATTCGTTCCGCCATTTTCCAAAGAAATGCCGGACTGTCAGCTGGGATTTGGGGAAGATTTTCAGACTCATCCGAACAAACCAATTCACTTAATAATTCGACATTCCCTTTGGTGGTAGAGAGTAATAAAGCACATTCCGGTTCTCGAAGATTGACACCCGATTGTGCAATCACCTCTTGGATAGACAACATGAATAGTTGTTCCATGCGGGTATAGCCCGTAATCTGCATCTGTTCCGCCCGTTTTTTCAATTCGGCAGAATCAATCATTCCCGCTAAAATCGGAGTATCGGAAATACGGCCGGCTTCTTGCATACGGATTCCGCTCCGGTAGGCATGAATTGCTTCTATGTTTTCCTGCATGCCGAAACCCAGTGAACTAATCAGCGTATGAGCTGTGATATATATGTTTAAAGGATGTTCCATTTCTTTTTCCATTCCATATAAAACGGGGGATTGACAAGCTCCAGTTCCTTATTAAGATTGAGAAATACCTGTATCGTGCTTCCGGTAGCAACCACGCTTTGGTCGGTAGCCCGGTAGATAACATATTCGAATCTTATTTTGGCTGCTTCGCATGCAATATAGCGTGTTTCGATAATCGCTTCTTCTCCGAAGGACAGCGATTGCTTGAACTGACAGGTCAAATCAACAATAGGAACCATAAACCCTTCCCGGTAAATACTCATATAGTCCAGTCCGTACTGCTTGCCAAAGGCTTCTCTGCCATCTTCAAAATAGCGCACATACTCACCGTGCCACACAATCTGCATGGAGTCTATTTCACTGAACCGTACCTTAAATGTAGTTCGGTTGGTCAAAGCTGCTATATGTTGGCTTGTTTTCCGTTTCATTCTTTCCTGATAAATATTTTCATTCTACATTCGGCTATCGGTTCTTCTTCGACTTTCACTTGTGCGGAAATCAACGTAATGTCGAATACTTCCTGCACGACGGTAATCTCCGTTGATAATTTCATCCCGTTTTTGGGCAAGTCGTAGATTCTTAGTTTATCCACCGAACCAATAAAACCTAACGGAACTTTCTCACCTTGCCGGGTATAAATAAATCCGATACGTGCGGCAGCCGATTGGGCGATATGTTCAATAATTCCCGCTTCCTGCAGTTTCCCTTCTTCGTAAAAGATATTATCATCAGTGACAGTCAGTCCGGAATACGAATGCTTCTCTTCGATGCCGAAGAAACTATCCACCATGACAATTGGCGGACGTTGTGGAATCAGATTGAGTATTCCTTCTCCATGTATGATAGGTTCCCTGTTCATTTTAGCCTACATTGTACGATACTGTGTCCCATTCCTAAATGGTCGTGAATCTCTTCGACTTCCAGTCCCGCCGCTTCAATACATCGTTTCATATCATCAGAATGATACATCTTACTGTTACCGTTTGCCATCGCTGTGAAATAAAGGCTGATTTGTGTCAGGCAATAGGCGGCTGTATCAAACTTCTGACGATTCCAAAAAGTCTCCATGATATAAAGCCGGCTTTCCTTGTTCATGGAACAAGCCGCGCGTGTCAATATACTGGTCACCTCTTCTTCTGAAAAACAATCGAGGAATTGGCTCATCCAAATGGCATCAAATTCCGTAGGGAAAGGAACTACCGGATCGAGCAGGTTAGCGCCGTGCCCGTGGATACGTGATGCTCCGGGCAACCCTTCGGTCTGTCGGCGCATCATTTCCAACTGTTGCGGAAGGTCCATGATGGTTACTTCCACTGCTGCATCGTAACTCACGCATTTCGTAGCCCACCGACCGGTATTGCCTCCCACATCCAGCAAAGTCTTGGGATGACGGGCAAAAACGATTGCCAGTGCTTCGTCGAACGAACAATCCGAGTAATAGTGGTCGAAACCAAACCAACTTTTCTGTACCTGTGAGGGTAGACTGGACAGTCCTTCATAAATGGTGCCCCATTCACCGAATACTTTCAATCCTTCGGGACGTCCGTTAGTCAGTGCTTCCTCCAGGTGGAACATTCCCAGATAATTGACATCATGGTTGAAATCCATATTGACACGCACCATTTTGTCATTGAGCAGGAACCAACCTGTTTTAGCTAATGAATATCGCTCCTCGCGCAGCAACACAGTGCCGATTGTCAACGATGCTTCCAGCAGTACCTGCGTGGCATAAGAAGATAATCCGCAAGCCTTGCTGATTTCCACTTGCGTCAAACCGCCACGTTGGTCGGCGAGTAACTGGAAAATGCCGAACTTGAGCATAAGGCGTGATACCTGAAAAACAATGGGGCCAAAGGCTATTTCCTGTGCCAGTCGTTGGGCTTCTACCGCTGTCAGCGGTTCTTTGTCACATTTATTCTGTTGCATCTTTTTGTATCTCTTTTGGATTCGGTGACTGCTTTCCGGCAGACTCCCAAAATGGGTAATAATTAAACCATTGTTCAGGGTAACGTTTGAGTATCTGTTCCAGAGCAACAGTATATTGTTCAAGCAGAGCAACCTCTGCTTTTTTATCTTTACTCCGTACCACCGGCTCTGCTACAATGAAATGAAAACGGTAGGTTCTTCCCGGTTCCCTCATCGCGAAATAAAACACGACGGGAACTTTCATTCGCGAAGCCAGCAGGAAAGGTCCGGCAGGGAAGGGGGCTTTTTGCCCTAATAGCGTGCCCGTCAGTAACTTTTCCTTATTCAGATAGCGGTCACCCTGGAAACATACATATTCTTTTTTATTCAAAGCTTCGGTAATGCGGAAAACGTGTGTCAGGTTGTCTTCATTGACCGGAATAATCTTATACTCCTTATCCTTCCCGTTTTTCTCCAACATCTCTTTGATTTTACGATGCTCGGCATCATACATCACGATATTGATTTTCTTTCCATAATCATCGAAGAAAGGAACGCCTATTTCCCAATTCCCCACATGGGCGCCAATCATAATCACTCCTTGTTCGCTATTCAGTAATTGCAGAAATTCCGGATACCGTTCGAACTCGAACCGGTATTGGGTAACTTTTCCATTGCCGATGGCTACCTTATCGATCAGAATCTGTCCCAATCGGTAATAGTTGTCCAGCAACATTTTCAAAGAACGTATCCGACTGTATTTCAGAATGTGGCGGGCATAAAACCAGGTACTTTTCGTCGCCTTCGGGGCAAACGGTATAAAGTAAAGAACCACCAGGCTCAGGAAAATATAAGCGGCAGTGATGCCCAGATACTTAATCAGATAAATAAAGAATAAGTATCCGAATGTTCCTCCCCGGGTTTTACCTTTCCACGTCGACATGCTTACTTTGCTTCCTGCATACGAGTAATAACGAGGTCGTAGAAGTCCTGGAAGGTCTTGATACCTGCAAAATCTTGTCCGGTCACGTTGAAACCGAAGTTCTTTTCTACCAGTACAACCATATCTACCAGATCCAGGCTATCCAGTTCGAGAGTTTCCATCAACGGCGCATCCGGCTGGATGACGTCAATATCTACTTCAAACTCTTCTGCCAAAGTTGTCCTTATCTTTTCGATGATTTCTTCATTTGTCATATATTTCTCTTTTAATCGATTATTTATTAAATTTACGCAATATCAGGGTGGAGTTGGTACCACCGAATCCGAATGAGTTGGACAGGAATGTGTCAAATTCCAAATCTACCCGTTGTGCCGGAATATTCAATTGTGCCGATGCCTCGTCCGGTTCTTCGAAGTTGAGGTTAGGAGCAATGAAGCCGTTGTTCATCATCAGTGTGGAGTAGATTACTTCACTGGCACCTGCCATCCACATTTCATGCCCTGTCATGGACTTTGTAGAAGTTACATATGGGTGGTGTCCTTCGAATACTTCCGCTATGGCTTTCGCTTCATTCAAATCGCCTACGGGAGTTGAAGTGGCGTGTGCATTAATATATTTAATCCTGTCGAGTGCGACACCCGCGTCCCTGATTGCCATTTGAAGAGAACGCTTAGGCCCGTCTACATTCGGCACGGAGATATGCTCCCCATTGGATGAAAAACCGTAACCGATCACCTCGGCCAAAATAGGAGCCCCTCTTTTAACTGCCGATTCGTAGCTTTCGAGTACCAGGCTGGCAGCTCCGCCACTCGGAATCAGTCCGTCACGTCGCTTGTCGAAAGGCTTCGAAGCTTTTCCCGGCTCTGCTTCCTGAGTGGAAAATGCGCTTAATCCGTCAAAACTGCCAACGGCATAAGGATTCACTTCCTGTGCGCCACCACATAAAATACAGTCCTGTAATCCCGATTTAATGAGCAGGTATCCCATGCCGATAGCATGTGAACCGCTGGCACAAGCCCCTGCAATAGTAAAGTTTACTCCTCTCAACTTAAAGATGACAGACAGATTCATTGTTACGGTAGAATTCATTGACTGGAAGATAGAACCGGAACCGACCAGTGCCGTGTTCTTTTTTTCGCGGATAATGTCTACTGCATTGATGACAGGAGAAGCGCTACTGTCATTGCCATATAAGATACCGACTTCGTTGTTTTCAAGGAAGGTCTCGTCAATGCCTGCATTGCGGAAAGCTTCTAATGTGGCAAGATAGGCATATTCTCCCTGTTCCGGCAAGCAAAGACGTTTGCGTCGGTCCAGCAATTTCTTCAGGTCGGGACGTTCCAGAATGCCCGTCAGCGCAGAAAAATAGCCTAGCTCTTTTCGTACCGGATCTATACCGATACCCGATTTCCCATTGTATAGTGAGTCTTTTACTTCATCAAGATTCTTGCCGATGCAAGAATAAATCCCCATTCCCGTGATAACAACTCTTTTCATTCTTTTGTCTATTCTATGCTTTAGTTTAAGTATATAGTCCGCCGTTGATGGAAATCACTTCTCCCGTGATGTAAGATGAAGCCGGAGATGCCAGGAAACCGACCAGGTCGGCAACCTCTTCCGGAGTGCCGAAGCGTCCTGCCGGGATATGTTTCTTCCATTCGTTCTCATCAATGCCTTCTGTCATGTCCGTGCGGATGAAGCCCGGAGCTACTGCGTTTACCGTTACTTTTTTCTTTGCGACTTCTTGTGCCAATGCTTTTGTTGCGGCGATCACGCCACCTTTGGCTGCTGAGTAGTTAGCTTGTCCCGGCATTCCCTGGATACCCGACAGTGATACTATATTAATGATACGTCCATAGCGTTTGACCAGCATATTTTTCAGCAAAGGTTGTGTCACATGGAAGAATCCGTTCAGACTGATGTCGAGCACTTTGCTCCATTCTTCTCCTGTCATCCATAGCATTAGATTGTCTTTGCGTATACCGGCATTATTAACCAGTACTTCAATGTATGCGTCGGGATGCTGTGAAGCCCAGTTATCTAAAGCTGCCGCAATTGCGACAGGATTGGTAACATCGAACTTCATCAACTCTCCATCGCTTCCTTTCTCTTGTACTAGTTGCAATGTGTGTGCTGCTTCCGTGTCGTTGCTCTGGTAGTTGATGAGTATGAAGTAGCCCATTTCCGCCAGTTTACAACTGACTGCACGTCCGATACCCCGGCTTCCACCGGTTACTAATGCATATTTCATATTATTTATTTTCTTTTTTGAGATAGCCTATCATGGCTTCTATCTCTTTATATTTAGGTGTGTCACTGGTAAATACAGGAAAGAAACTACGGATTTCTTCGTAGACCAGCCGACTTTTAGGGCTTAATTTCTCCTGTATCTTCAAATAGTCGATAGCCTGTACAATTCCCATGAACTGAATAGCCATCACCTGATAAGAGTTTTCAATGACTGTTTTTGCTAATAAGGCGGAGTTGGTACCCATACTGACAATATCTTGATTGTCATTGTTGTTTGGAATACTATGAACATACATCGGATTCGATAATGTCTGACACTCTGCAGTAGTGGATGTTGCAGTAAATTGGGATGCCTGCAATCCATAATTCAATCCCAGTACTCCCAAATTGACAAAGGGCGGTAAGATACCGTTGATACGGTCATGGAACAAATAGTTGATTTGTCTTTCACAAAGCATGGTCAGCTTGGTTACGGCGATTTTTAGTTTATCCATCTCAAAAGAGATGTAGTCGCCGTGGAAGTTACCGCCATGATAAATATTCTGCGTTTCAGGGTCTACGATCGGATTGTCGCAGGCGGAATTTATTTCATTCATCAGCACTTCTTCCGCATTCTCCAATTCATCATATATGGGACCTAGTATTTGCGGAACACATCGCAGGGAATAATAGGGTTGTACCTTATGTTCGAAGATTTTTTCTTTGTGTACTTGATTATACAGTTCATTCTCTCTTTGGAGCACGCACTGGCTACCTGCCACCCATTCTCTCATCATTGCGGCAATTTCTTGTTGTCCTTTGTGATGCTTGGCTTCGTTCAATGCCTGAGCCATGAAATCATCATAAGAAGCTGCTATTTCATTCATCATGACAGAAGCGGCCACCGACCAGCGAAGTAATTGTTTGGCATAAACCAGGTTGACGATGCCTATCCCCGTCATTACAGAAGTGCCGTTTGTTACGGATAATCCTTCACGGATACGCATAGAGAAAGGTTTCAGATTATTTTCCCGAAGCACGGTGGCGGTATCACATAGTTTTCCTTGATAAAAAACTTCTCCTTCACCTATCAATGTCAGGGCGATGTGGGCTAGCTGTACAAGGTCACCGCTGGCACCCACGCTTCCATGCTCAGGTATGAAAGGGTAAATCCCACGATTAATAAATTCACAAAGGAGCGATACCAGTTCCATATGTACTCCCGATTTCCCTTGCAGAAAGGTGTACAGGCGGGCAATCATAGCTGCTTTTACATATAGTTCGGGAAGCGGTTTGCCGGCACCGGTAGAGTGGCTTCGAATAATATTGTATTGAAGCTCAATCAATGATTGGTCTTCTATTCTGTATTGTGCCATCGGGCCGAACCCGGTATTGATACCATATATAATCTTATCGCTGGAGAAGGATTGCAGGAAATTGAAACTTTCCTCTACTTTTCGAACGCATTCTTCGGAAAGTTCCAGCTTCTCATTTTCAAACAAGACTTTATAGAGGGTATCTAAATTTATAATTCTGTCAGCTATCATTTTCTGTACTAGATATTTTATACCTTAAATAATAAGGTGCAAAAATAGGCAATTTCTATTATATAGCGGACATGAATCAAAATAAAACTTTTTCAGGAAAGCCGGTTTTACCCGTTTTATCCTTCATCTGGGGCGGTAATTTACGCTTTCATCAAATTCCGCCCTTCATACTTGCATATCGCCTCTATCCACTCCTCCGTCAACGGCATGGACTCGTGTCTCTCGAGGTCGAAAGTCACCATGATAGACTTGCAGATACATTTAATCTCGTTTGTTTCCGTATCGATTACCCGTTGAATCAGATGAAAACTTTTAGTGCCTATCTTAGAGACGGCGGTCTGCACGGCAATGTGGTCTGACGCAAAAATCTGCTTTACGAAATCTGCTTCGATATGAACGACAACGATGCCAATCTTTTCCCAATCTACTCCCGGGCATACTGAAGCGAAGTATTCAGTCTTTCCCAAGTCGTAAAAAGAAAAGTAAACAGTGTTATTGACGTGACCGAATTTGTCTACGTCATTGAAGCGCAACTGAATAGGCAAAGTGTGGTGAAATACAATTTCTTCCATAGTTTTCACTTAATCTTTTTGAATTCGGCGCAAAAGTACTACTTTTGCGTGTTATTCTCAACAGAAATTAATCAAGAAATGATAGAAGATATTAAAAAAGCCTGTCAGGTGATGAATGAAGGAGGAGTGATTCTCTATCCCACCGATACCGTTTGGGGTATAGGCTGCGACGCGACTAACGAAGAGGCTGTACGCCGTGTATATGAAATAAAGAAACGTGCCGATAGCAAGGCTATGCTGGTACTGGTAGATACTTCTGTGAAGGTGGATTTTTATGTACAAGATGTGCCGGATGTGGCGTGGGACTTGATTGAAGTTGCCGACAAGCCGTTGACGATTATATATTCCGGTGCACGCAATTTGGCTCCGAATCTGTTGGCAGAAGACGGAAGTGTGGGCATACGTGTCACCAACGAGGACTTCTCAAGACGCCTTTGCCAGCAATTCCGCAAAGCGATTGTTTCTACATCGGCAAATGTCAGTGGACAACCCGGTGCTGCGAACTTCTGCGAAATCAGTGAAGAAATAAAATCGGCAGTAGACTATATCGTCAGTTTTCGTCAGGATGATATGAGCCGGCCGAAACCCTCAAGTATTATTAAGTTGGACAAAGGTGGAGTGATTAAGATAATTCGCGAATAAATGAAAGGGGAAAAACTAAGTTTATTGCAGCGTTGCATCAAATGGCGGGAAGCCAACATAAAGGAGAAACAATTCATCCTAATATTAAGCTTTCTGGTCGGAATCTTCACGGCGATTGCCGCTTTGATATTGAAGTTCTTTATTCATCAGATACAAAATTTCTTAACGGATAACTTCAATGCGACGGAGGCCAACTACTTGTATTTGGTATATCCGGTAGTCGGAATCTTTTTGGCAGGTTGGTTTGTACGCAATATTGTCAAAGACGACATCAGTCATGGGGTTACTAAAATTCTATATGCCATTTCCCGCAGACAGGGACGTATCAAACGACATAATATCTGGTCGTCTACCATTGCCAGTGCGATAACCATCGGATTTGGTGGTTCGGTCGGAGCAGAGGCACCTATCGTTTTGACGGGCTCGGCCATCGGTTCCAACTTGGGAAGTGTATTCAAGATGGAACACCGCACATTGATGCTACTCGTTGGCTGTGGAGCGGCGGGTGCCATTGCCGGCATCTTTAAGGCACCAATCGCCGGGCTGGTGTTTACACTGGAAGTCCTAATGATTGACTTAACCATGTCTTCTCTGCTTCCTCTGCTGATTTCAGCAGTGACAGCGGCCACAGTTTCCTATATAACTACCGGTACGGAAGCCATGTTTAAGTTCCATCTCGACCAGGCCTTTGAACTGTCACGTATTCCTTACGTTATTCTGCTGGGTATCTTTTGCGGATTGATTTCTCTCTACTTTACACGTGCCATGAATGTGGTGGAAGGGGTTTTCGGTAAACTCAAGAATCCCTATAAGAAACTGGCTTTCGGCGGTGTGATGTTGAGCATACTGATTTTCCTTTTCCCTCCTCTATACGGTGAAGGTTATGACACGATAAATCTTTTGCTGAATGGTTCATCTGCGGCAGAGTGGGATACGGTTATGAATAATTCGATGTTCTACGGCTATGGTAATTTGCTTTTAGTCTACCTGGTACTGATTATTCTGCTGAAAGTCTTTGCTTCCAGTGCGACAAACGGTGGTGGCGGTTGCGGTGGTATTTTTGCTCCTTCGCTTTATCTGGGATGTATTGCCGGATTTGTCTTTTCTCATTTTAGTAATGATTTTGCATTCTCTGCCTACCTGCCGGAAAACAACTTTGCTCTGATGGGGATGGCAGGAGTGATGAGTGGAGTAATGCACGCTCCGTTGACGGGTGTCTTCCTGATAGCCGAGTTGACCGGCGGATATGACTTGTTCCTCCCATTAATGATTGTTTCCGTAAGTTCATACCTGACGATTATTGCCTTCGAACCTCACAGTATCTACTCTATGCGTCTGGCAAAGAAAGGACAATTACTTACACATCACAAGGATAAGGCTGTGTTGACACTGATGAAAATGGAGAATGTGGTGGAAAAAGATTTCGTTGTTGTACATCCGGAGATGGATTTGGGAGAATTGGTGAAAGCAATTGCAGCTTCCCATCGTAATGTCTTTCCGGTGGCAGATAAGAAAACAGGCGTATTGTTGGGACTTGTCTTGCTTGACGATATCCGTAACATCATGTTTCGTCAAGAACTTTATCATCGTTTCACTGTTAATAAATTAATGGTGTCCGCCCCGGCTAAGATAATAGATACGGACGGGATGGAACAGGTAATGCAAACGTTTGATGACACCAAAGCCTGGAATCTTCCGGTCGTTGACGAGGAAGGACGCTACGAAGGCTTTGTCTCTAAATCGAAGATATTTAACTCATACCGGCAAGTACTGGTACATTTTTCAGAAGACTAACCGGCAAGGTGCCGGAGCCAGGTATCTATGCAGATAATAAGGTGATTATGAAGAAAGAAGATTTAAAAATAGTATATATGGGTACTCCCGATTTTGCGGTGGAGGCCTTGCGTCAGTTGGTAGAAGGTGGTTATAACGTTGTGGGCGTGATAACAATGCCCGATAAGCCTGCCGGACGCGGACATAAGATTCAATATTCTCCCGTTAAACAATATGCACTTGAACAGAACTTGCCACTGCTTCAACCGGAAAAGCTGAAGGATGAGGCTTTCGTGGAAGCATTGCGTGAGTGGAAAGCAGATTTACAGATTGTGGTTGCCTTCCGTATGTTGCCGGAAGTGGTGTGGAATATGCCTCGACTGGGTACATTCAATCTCCATGCATCTCTGCTTCCTCAATATCGTGGAGCTGCTCCTATCAATTGGGCGGTCATTAATGGTGACACGGAGACTGGTATCACTACTTTCTTCCTGAAACATGAGATAGATACCGGAGAAGTCATCCAGCAAGTCCGTGTACCTATCGCGGATACGGATAATGTGGAAGTAGTGCATGATAAATTAATGGTATTGGGTGGGAAACTGGTTGTTGAAACGGTAAATGCCATCTTGAACGGTGAGGTAAAACCGATTCCTCAGGAAGAAATGGCTGTTGTCGGTGAACTCCGTCCGGCTCCGAAGATATTCAAAGATACTTGCCGGATTGACTGGAATCGACCGGTAAAGAAGATATATGACTTTATTCGTGGGTTATCACCTTATCCTGCTGCCTGGAGTGAATTAATCACTAATGAAGGAGAAGTCATAGTAGTGAAAGTCTTTGAAAGTGAAAAGATTTACGAATCACATCAACTCTCTGTCGGAACTGTTGTGACAGATGGAAAGAAATATATAAAGGTAGCCGTACCGGATGGATTCGTATCCATTCTTTCCTTGCAGCTTCCTGGTAAGAAACGTCTGAAAACGGACGAGTTACTTCGTGGATACCGTCTGTCAGATGGATGTCAGATGAAGTAATTCCATAACTCTGAATTAAAATGTCTCGAATTCGAGGCGATTGAACAGCTGAAGACTTTATCAATAATTGATGTAAGTAAGAGGCTTGAGTAAGATATAAAATAAAAGAAGATTACTGTTTCTAACCTAAAATAGATGAATTATGAAACCGATTATCGCTCCTTCCATTCTTTCTGCCGATTTCGGATATTTGGCAAAAGATATTGAAATGGTAAACCGCAGTGAAGCGGAGTGGGTACATATTGATATTATGGACGGGGTATTTGTCCCCAATATATCATTTGGCTTTCCGGTATTGAAATACGTGGCAAAGTTAAGCAAGAAACCATTGGATGTGCATTTGATGATTGTTAGCCCGGAGAAATTTATCCCTGAGGTGAAAGCGTTGGGAGCTCATACAATGAACGTACATTATGAAGCCTGCCCGCACTTGCATCGGGTGATTCAGCAAATCAAGGAAGCAGGAATGCAACCTGCCGTAACAATCAATCCGGCAACTCCGGTTGCTCTGCTTCAGGATATAATCCGGGATGTATATATGGTGCTTATCATGAGCGTGAATCCGGGATTTGGCGGACAGAAATTCATAGAACATTCAGTAGAGAAAGTTCGTGAACTGCGCGCTTTGATTGAACGTACGGGCTCGAAAGCTTTGATTGAAGTGGATGGTGGCGTGAATCTAGAAACAGGTGCCCGCTTGGTTGAGGCAGGAGCCGATGCATTAGTGGCCGGTAATGCTGTTTTTGGAGCGCCGGATCCTGAAGCTATGATTCGTCAACTCCATGAACTGTAATTCATAGAACTTTAGTATGCCTTGTATAATACTTTCTTCTTCTTTGGAAGGAGAGGGGGCTTCATGTATATAAACACATATAGACGACATAATTAATATTAATGAGTGAATAACTTTATTCATAAATATACTTATATGCGCCTGATTATCCCCTGGATAGCAGGCGTTTTTTGTGGAGAACGCTTTTTCAGTTGCTCGACGGAGCTTATTTGGGGTATTCTAGCCTTTATTCTCTTATTTGCTTTGGCCTTTTCCCTTTATTTCTTGAAACGTTATTCGCTACGATGGTGTTTTGGAGTTACTATTACAGCCCTCTGTTTTACAGGTGGATGGCTTGGGATAACCAAGCAATTCCAACAAACAATTTACACTTTTCCACAAGAAGAAGCTATTTATCGGGTTTTAATAACGGATACACCCCAAGCAAAGGAGCATACTTACCTCTGCCGGACACTTTTGAAAGAACATTGCGATTCTATCGGTATCCATCCCATAGACCGGAACGCAATTCTTTATCTGAAACGAGATTCGGCAGCTGCACAATTAAGGACTGGTGATGAACTGTTAGTCTCCACCCGTATCTCTCCGCCTGCAAATAATAAGAACTTTGATGAATTTGATTATGCCCGCTATCTGATAAGGAAAGGAATCTGTGGGACAGGCTATGTCGCATCCGGAAAATGGTCTATCTTATCTTCAGGCGGACACCCCCTGTATCTATCTTTGCGACCGGATGCAACGAACAATCATTACCTAAGAACAAGTATGCTTTACCTTAGAAATATAGCCAACTCTTATCGGGAACAGATAATCTCTCTTTATCGTGAACTCGGATTTAATGGTGACGAACTGGCTGTACTTTCCGCATTGACCATAGGAGACAAAACAGAGCTGAGTGAATCTATCCGTGAGAGCTATTCAGTAGCAGGCGCAAGTCATATCCTTGCTCTGTCCGGTCTGCATATCGGACTTTTATATGCTTTACTTTTCTTTATTTTGCAACCTGTTGCCAAAAGAGGGAATGCAGGTAGATGTCTACGTTCCCTTTTTCTCATAGTCTTATTATGGGCTTTTGCCTTCTTTACCGGATTCTCACCATCAGTAGTCCGTTCGGTCACCATGTTTTCTATTCTGGCTCTTGCAGATGTGTTTGGTCGCCAGTCTTTTTCTTTGAATACACTGGCAGCTACCGCATGGTTTATGTTGCTTTGTAATCCGGCATGGTTGTTTGATGTGGGTTTTCAACTCTCTTTCGTAGCGGTTACCTTTATTTTACTCATTCAACAACCTATCTACCACTTGTTTACAATAAAAAGCAGAATAGGCAAATACGTTTGGGGATTGATGAGTGTGTCCATTGCCGCGCAATTAGGCACTGCACCACTGGTTCTATTTTACTTCTCCCGCTTCTCTACACATTTTCTGTTAACAAATTTGGCCGTTATTCCATTGGTTACCATTATTCTATATATTGCTGTATTCATGCTGTTGCTCACTCCAATTTCATGGATTCAAACCTATGTAGCAGAAGGAGTTAAGAAACTATTGGAAACCCTGAATCTTTTTGTTCGATGGATAGAGCAACTCCCTTATTCATCCATAGACGGAATTTGGCTATATCAGTTGGAAGTTTTCGGCATCTACATCTCTTTGTTTCTGTTGTTCTATTACTACATGAACCGGCGATATAAAAACCTGATAACTTGTCTTTCTTTTATCCTTCTATTGGCTACTTGTCATGTGACGATGTTGTGGATAGACCGCCCGCAATCCAGTCTGGTTTTTTATAATGTGCGTGGTTGTCCGGCAGTTCATTGTATCGAAAGCGACGGGCATTCTTGGATAAACTATGTCGATACACTTCCGGACAAGCAACTCCTGAAGCGGGCAGCAACCAACTATTGGAACCACCGTCATCTTCTACCGCCGAAAGAAATAACTACCGATTATGAGACCACCGCATTCTCCCGCCAACAACAAATGCTATCCTGGCAAGGATGCTGTATCTGCATGGTGACCGACAATCGCTGGAGGAACAAATCGACTGTTTCTGTGTTATATACTATTGATTATCTTTACTTATGCAAAGGTTATGACGGACATCTGGAAGAACTGACCCGACTCTTTGTTCCCGGCTGTATCATATTGGATGCCTCTCTTTCAGAATACCGCAGGAACCGTCTTGAAGACGAATGCAAACAATCCGGTTTGCGTTTTATCTCTTTATCCGAAGAAGGTTCTGTTTGCTTTTTGCTCTAAGTACAAAGATTTATCGTACATTTGCACCCTGATAAAGTAAAAGAATATGTTGACGAAAGTAATAGAACAAGCCAAAATAGACCATTTTACCAAATGGTTTGAACGAGCTGATAAAATAGTAATTGTATCTCATGTATCTCCTGACGGCGATGCCATTGGTTCCTCACTGGGTTTATATCACTTCCTTGATTCACAGGAAAAAACAGTAAACGTAATCGTACCTAACGCTTTCCCCGATTTCCTCAGATGGATGCCGGGCAGTAAGGACATTCTTTTGTATGACCGTTATAAAGAGTTTGCGGACAAGCTGATTGCCGAAGCAGATGTAATCTGTTGTCTGGACTTCAACGCATTGAAACGTATTGACGATATGGCAGATGCCGTAGCGGCTTCTCCTGCCCGCAAAATAATGATTGACCACCATTTGTATCCCGAAGATTTCTGTAGGATAACGATGTCTTATCCCAAAATATCCTCCACTTCCGAACTTATATTCCGTCTGATTTGCCGGATGGGCTATTTCGGTGATATATCCAAGGAAGGTGCCGAATGCATCTATACAGGTATGATGACAGATACCGGTGGCTTTACCTACAACTCGAACAATCGTGAAATTTATTACATCATAAGCGAACTCCTTTCCAAAGGAATTGATAAAGATGAAATCTACCGTAAAGTGTACAATACCTACTCCGAGAGCCGTTTGCGACTGATGGGATACGTATTGTCTAACATGACGGTTTACTCGGACTATAACTCCGCGTTGATAACGCTAACAAAAGCCGAGCAAAGCAAATTCAACTACATAAAAGGAGATAGCGAAGGCTTTGTCAACATCCCTCTTACCATCAAAAACGTCTGTTTCTCCTGTTTTCTGCGGGAAGATACCGAGAAGCCGATGATTAAGATTTCGTTTCGTTCGGTGGGAACTTTCCCATGCAATCAGTTGGCTGCCGAATTTTTTAACGGCGGCGGACATCTGAACGCATCCGGCGGTGAATTTTTCGGAACGATGGAAGAGGCCAAAGCACTCTTCGAAAAAGCGCTTGAGAAATATAAACCTCTACTAACAGCCAAAAGCTAAAAATGGAAGGTTAAAAGTGAATATGGAAAGGTTAAAAGATACGAACTTTCAACTATCTCCTTACAGCTTTTAATGATTTTGCGATACATTTGCGGAATATAGCTATAAACAACAGATAATGAAGAAACTTTTATTTTTATTTCTCTCTTTGTTAACCGCCGGAAGTTTGTTCCAGGCATGCGACAACTCAAAGACATATGCAGAAATGCTGGAAGACGAGAAAAATGCAGTGGAGAGGTTCATCAAGGATAGTGCGATTCATGTGATTTCTGTGGAAGATTTCGAACGGAATGATACCGTGACGAAAGCAAAAGCGAACGGAGATGCCTATGATGAATTCGTCTTTTTCTCCAGTGAAGGAGTATATATGCAGATTATAAACCGTGGAGATTACAATGCAGATGATAAAAATGCGTATAAATTTGAGGATCGTGACAATATCTGCACTAGGTATAAGGAGATAAATGTCGATACACGAGAACTTGCAGCTTTCAATATTCCTGTAGAGGAATATATGGATGCCGGATATTTATGGGCTGATCCTGCTGTATTCGTTTATGTGAAAAAAGAAACCTACTCGGCCGGTACATTCCTTGACATGGGCTTTGTGTGGGGATCCTTGTACGGCAGTACCGCCGTACCGCAAGGATGGCTTTTATCATTACCTTATTTGCGTGACAATGCTCATGTGCGTCTGATTGTTCCTTCAAAGATGGGGCACCAGTCCGCACAGCAATACGTAACTCCTTTCTTCTATGATATCACCGAGTTCCGTAAAGCATTAAGCTAAGACACTAACATTTAAATAAATCTTTTAGTAAAAGAACCTATGACTCTAATCAAATCTATCTCTGGCATCCGCGGAACCATCGGCGGAGGCGCGGGTGAAGGACTGAACCCGCTTGACATTGTAAAATTTACCTCAGCTTATGCTACTTTGATTCGTAAGACCTGCAAAGCGCAGAGCAACAAGATTGTTGTGGGACGTGATGCACGTATCTCAGGTGAAATGGTAAAAAACGTAGTCGTTGGCACCCTGATGGGAATGGGCTGGGATGTGGTAGACATCGACCTGGCTTCTACTCCGACTACAGAATTGGCTGTAACGATGGAAGGCGCTTGTGGCGGTATCATCCTGACAGCTTCACATAACCCAAAACAGTGGAATGCACTGAAACTACTGAATGAATATGGCGAATTCCTGAATGCAGCCGAAGGAAATGAAGTTCTTCGTATTGCCGAAGCCGAAGAATTCGACTATGCCGATGTAGACCATTTGGGTTCTTACCGCAAAGACCTGACTTACAATCAGAAACATATCGACAGCGTATTAGCTCTTGACCTGGTAGACGTTGAAGCTATCAAGAAAGCAGACTTCCGTGTAGCTATCGACTGTGTAAACTCAGTAGGTGGTATCATCCTTCCTGAACTTCTGGAACGCTTGGGTGTGAAACACGTGGAAAAACTCTACTGCGAACCTACCGGAGACTTCCAACACAATCCGGAACCGCTAGAGAAGAACCTCGGTGACATCATGAACCTGATGAAAGGTGGAAAAGCAGACGTAGCATTTGTTGTAGACCCCGACGTTGACCGCTTGGCAATGATTTGCGAAAATGGTGTGATGTACGGTGAAGAATATACATTGGTAACTGTTGCCGACTATGTACTGAAACATACTCCGGGCAATACTGTATCCAACTTGAGTTCTACTCGTGCCCTGCGTGACGTAACCCGTAAGTACGGCATGGAATACAGTGCTTCTGCCGTAGGCGAAGTGAACGTAGTAACGAAAATGAAAGCAACCAACGCCGTTATCGGTGGTGAAGGAAACGGTGGAGTAATCTACCCTGCCAGCCACTACGGACGTGACGCTTTGGTAGGTATTGCTTTATTCCTCAGCCACCTGGCTCACGAAGGAAAGAAAGTAAGCGAACTCCGCGCTACTTACCCACCTTACTTCATCGCTAAAAACCGTGTAGACCTGACTCCGGAAATCGACGTAGATGCCATCCTTGCTAAAGTGAAGGAAATCTATAAGAACGAAGAAATCAACGACATTGACGGTGTGAAGATTGACTTTGCTGACAAATGGGTACACTTGCGTAAGAGTAACACTGAAGCAATCATCCGTGTATATAGCGAAGCATCTACAATGGAAGCTGCTGAAGAAATCGGTCAGAAAATAATGGATGTAATTAATGAGTTAGCAAAATAATAACCATTCATTCGTATTGGAAATAAGAAAAGGGAAAGCTAATAAAACAGCTTTCCCTTTTTATTTTTTATTATCTTACACGATGTGCTGGCAAGGGATTATTCTCACCGGGGTGAGAATAAATTCTCATAGTCGTGAGTATTTATTCTCATTACAATGAGTATTTTTTCTCATAGGCATGAGAATAGTTGAGAAAATTCCAAAAGTCACTTTTATATATCATTGAAGTGTAATTGCTATTAATTTACTATATTTGTCTCCTATTACTTGATAAATGGATATTTGTTCATTTGAAACAAATATAAGATAATTTAGGAAATACGATGAAAACACGTTTAATTATATTTCTTATCACATTAACCAGTTCATTGACTGCAATTGCCGATAATGAGAAGGATACCTATTTTTTTTCGAAGGTGGACTATCAGCAAGGACTGTCTAATAGCGCAGTACTTTGTCTTTTTCAAGACAATGTAGGGCTTATGTGGTTTGGTACATATGATGGTGTGAACTGTTGGGATGGAAAATCAATGGAAGTGTATCGCTCGGACTTCTCGGCAAATAAGACATTAAGCAATAACGTAATACACTCTATTTCACAGGCGGATAGCAGTTGCTTGTGGATTTCCACTCATTTGGGAGTGAACCGTTTCTCGCAAAAGACAAAACAGGTTGTGGGAAATTACGATTTTCCGGGAGATTATTATGTACATTCCAATAGTCAGGGAAATACATGGATACTGGCCGGTGACGGAATTTATTATTATAACACCAATCATCAATGTTTTATTTCGGCACAAACTCCGGCCTTGCCAATGGACAGTATGGAACAGCGTGCATTTGTAACGGATGATGGAGTTCTCTGGTTGTTCCCCCTTCACACTGGTCAAATTCAACATTACTCACTGAATGCTTTCGATGCAGATAGTTTATCGACTAAACTGTCCGTGTCGACTACTAAATTCCATTCGAAAGCCATTGAGGATATTTTCTATCAGAGTGGCATCTTCTGTTTTATAGATTGTGACAGGGATTTGTATATGTATGACATCTCCCGCAAATCTAAAATCTATATTCGTAATCTTTCATCATTGGTACAGAAATACGGAGTGATAAAAGGAATCGTTCCTTTCTACGAGGATATTATTATAGCTTTCCGTGCCAACGGACTGATTCGCCTGCGCACGTCACGCAAGTATGAAGAAGAAATAGTCAATCGTAATGTGCGTATTTACGGACTTTACCGCGAACCACGGCAAGGAATGCTCTGGATTGCGTCTGACGGACAAGGGGCTGTTGTATATGCCAAGAAATATTCTATCGCTACCAACCTGATGCTGAACCGTATATCGACAGGATTGAGCAGGCAGGTACGTTCAGTGATGACAGACAAATATGGCGGACTCTGGTTCGGGACGAAAGGAGATGGAGTCTTGCATTTGCCCGATTTCCGAAATTCGTCAGGTAATGAGGCTCTGGGTGCCACTGTATATTATCCGGGAAAAAAGCAACAAGTATCCTCATATGTCAAATGGGACCATGAGTTCCATGCCTATAAATTAGTTCAGAGTCGTTACATGGATGGATTTTGGATTGGGGCGGGAAATCCGGGTTTGTTTTATTACTCCTTCAAGGATGATGCTTTACGTCCGGTGGAAAATTCTTCCGGGCAGCCGGCTATTGAGATACATGATATTTATGAAGAAAGCGATAGCGTGCTTTATACTGTTACAGCAGGAGTCGGTTTTTATAAAATGGTACTTGATAAGAGAGCGGGAACGATTAGTGTCCGTCATCAGAAACGCTATCATTTTTTTCACGAGCAGCGGGAGATTACAATGTTCTATCCTATGTTGGCGGAAGGAGACTCTATTTTATGGCTGGGAAGCAGGGAAAAAGGACTGATCCGTTTTGATAAACGGACAGAAGAATATCAGGTTATATCTCTGAAAGAGATGCTCCGTAAATCGGTGGATGATGTATTGAGTCTGCATCGTGCCCATGACGGTAAAATATATGTAGGAACTACTTCCGGACTGGTATGTCTCACCTTTCATGGAAAGAAAATAGAAGCATCCTATATCGGTAGGGAACAAGGATTGCTCAATGACATGATACATGGTGTGCTCGAAGATGATAACGGTTTCTTGTGGTTGGGAACCAACCGTGGACTTATCAAATATAATCCGAAAAACGGCTCTTCACATGATTATTATTATACTGCGGGTGTGCAGATTGGAGAGTTTAGTGATGATGCCTATTATCAATGTCCCTATACAGGTAATCTTTTCTTTGGTGGAATCGATGGATTGCTCTATCTGGATCGTAAGGTAGCTGCCGCTCCTGAATTTTATCCGGATATCCTGCTGCGTCGTTTATGGATTGGACGAACAGAAGTTAGTTTGGGCGATCATTATGCGTCTGACGAGAAAAGCTTGCAACTGAAAGGGGCAGAAGTCTCCTTTTCACTCTCTTTTGCCGTACCCGATTATCTGACTGGTGAAGAAGTGGAATATTCTTTCATTCTGGAAGGATACGATAAACAATGGACTTCCTTTAGTAGCATCAATGAAGCATCTTATGCCGAAGTTCCTTCGGGCAATTACACTTTTAAAGTCCGCTATAAGAAAGATGTATTTGATACGGAGTATAAATTCTTTTCCATTCCTATACATATTCTTCCACCATGGTATCAGTCGGTATGGGCATATGTTTTTTATGTTCTGCTGTTGGTACTCTTTGTGGGCTATCTG
The DNA here is from genome assembly GCF_014750685.1 of Bacteroides sp. GM023. Taxonomy (GTDB): domain Bacteria; phylum Bacteroidota; class Bacteroidia; order Bacteroidales; family Bacteroidaceae; genus Bacteroides. Next base: position 277,491 of record NZ_JAAXGE010000006.1, on the reverse strand, counting down.
CTTCATTTGCTCCGCAAATATATTCTTCATGAACAGATACTGAAACGATTGCTCAATACGGAAAGTCAGAAAGAGACAGCAGTAAGCGGTAGTTATGGTCGTGGGTTACTTGATAGCTTTACCCTTATTTATCATGCTTGTGACCAGTTGCGTGCAGAGAACACGTCTTATGAACAACGTCGTGAACAGGTGGAGCTGATACGTGAAACTGCGATGAATGTCCTTTTTCATCCGGAGACTTTGTATTCTGAGAAGCTCAAACATTTTTATCCTACTACTTTCGTCCTGTCCGCACGTATGTGCATACAGGAAGTATCTTTGGAAGTACTTCGTGCATTGAAGACGGAAGGTCTTGATATTTCTCCGGTGCAATCCTCTATTCCCGAAAATTACACTTTCCCAGTATATAAGAATGCTCTTCGCTGTATTCTTTACTATTGTTATCATTTCGTTTGTCAGAAGTCTTCATCCGTCAGAATTACGGTGAGTGTGCAGGAGAAGGAAGATAAAATGTTGTTGGTAATATCCGCTGATGACGGCAGGATCGAAGAGTTGTGTAACCAATTGCAAGGAACACCTTGTCCTGTGTCAGATAAGAAAGATGTCGACCAATCCTTCGGTATTCAGTTGATGCTCTGTTTTGTACAGTCTGCTTTGGAACAGCTTCATACTGTTGTCCATTATGGAGTGTCTGAAACAGGCCAGCATAAACTAATGCTTACTTTTGAGCCTGCGATACTAAACGAGTCTCAATCGGATGAGAAAAAGACGATCCTGCTGTTGGAAGATAGTGAAGAAATGATTTGGCTGATAACAGGATTGCTGTCCGAAGAATATTCGATACGCCCAGTGAAGAGTGTGCAGATAGCATTGGAAGAAATCCGCCGTTCGGTTCCGGCAGTATTTTTGGTTGATATGGCAATGTATGCAGAAGCCGAAAGTACTTTTATGGAGTATATCGGCAAGAATCGCTCTGTGTTGTCAAAGACTGCTTTTATTCCGATGCTGACATGGAAGGCCAGCTCCGCTATCCAGCGGGAGCTGATTAAATGGTCTGACTCTTATATTGTTTTACCTTATGATATTCTTTTCCTGAAAGAAGATATTCATAAATCTATTTATGGCAAGAGGGAAGCCAAACAGATTTATCTGGAAGATTTAGGTGAATTGGCAGGACAAATCGTCTGTACTACAACCGAACAGGTAGACTTCGTCCGCAAACTGCTGCAAGTGATAGAACAGAACCTCGAACAGGAAGACTTGGGTTCTACACTGATAGCTGATCGCATGGCAATGAGCCCGCGTCAGTTTTATCGCAAGTTCAAGGAAATCTCTCCAATAGCTCCCGGCGACCTGATTAAAAACTATCGGATGGAGAAAGCTGCACGTTTATTGAGGGAAGAAGATCTCTCAATTCAGGATGTTATTTCCGATGTAGGGATATCCAGCCGTTCTTATTTCTATAAAGAATTTGCCCGAAAATTTGGCATGACTCCCAAAGATTATCGCGAACAGCAGAAGAATCTCTAATTTCCACTTGTACTTTGTATTGTGCGCTCATTGTACTGAGAGTGTGGCAAGATGTTGTAAATGAGAAGAATAACTTGTGCTCTCATTGTACTCATTGTGTGCTTTCCTACCAAAAATATTTTGCCTGCATTTTGTCACGCCAGAGGATTTGGAATAAGTAAAAAAGGTCTTAATTTGTTTCCGTTAACAAGAAATTAAACATGTTTGATAACCTTAGTATTAATAAAAAAAAACAAGTAACATGAATTTGTTTGGAATGGAAAAACATCACACAAGGTCGTTGTGGCTGCTGGCAATTTTGATTGCATTCAGTACAACAGTGTGTGCACAGGGCACTCCGGTCACAGGACGTGTCTCTGACGAAAAAGGAGAACTGCTCATAGGAGTGAGCGTTCAGGAAAAGGGTACAACGAATGGTACCATTACGGATACAAATGGTCAGTATAACCTTAAACTGACAAGTAGTAATCCGGTTCTTATTGTTTCTTATATAGGATATAAATCACAAGAAGTAAAAGTTGGAAAACAGAAAGTAGTCGATATTATCCTTGCAGAGGATGTTTCGGCACTGGATGAAGTGGTGGTCGTTGCATACGGACACCAACGTAAAGTATCGGTAGTCGGGGCACAATCCTCAATGAAGATGGATGAAATCAAGATGCCGACTGCAAATTTGTCGTCTGTTATAGCAGGTCGTCTGGCAGGTGTGGTAGCCGTTCAGCGTACAGGTGAACCGGGACATGATGATTCGGATATATGGATTCGTGGTATTTCCACTTTCACAGGACAGAACTCCAAGCCTTTGGTATTGGTGGACGGAGTAGAACGTGGCTTTAATAATATAGATCCTGAAGATATTGAATCATTTACTATTCTGAAGGATGCCTCTGCCACTGCCGTTTATGGTGTACGTGGTGCGAATGGTGTAATCATTATCAAAACCAAACCGGGTAAAGTAGGAAAACCGCAATTTACGGCTGACTATTATGAAGGATTCGTAACGCTAACCAAACGTCCCGAACTGGCAGATGCTTATACCTATATGGATGCTGCCAATGAGGCTAATCTGAACACAAACAATAAACTACTGTATACCAATCAGTATATGGCAGCAACGAAGAAAGCAAACGGCTTGTTGCCGAATGACAATTCAAGAATGTATAATCCATATCTTTATCCGGCTATTAACTGGATGGATGAGTTGTTTAATGATTTAGGACACAATCGCCGTGTAAACATGAGTGTGCGTGGTGGTGTGCCCAATGCTACTTACTATGTATCATTGAGTTATTACAACGAAAGAGGTTTGACCCGTACGGCACGTATGGAAAATTATGATGCCAATATGCGCTATGACCGTTATAACTATACAGCCAACCTGAACTTAAAGCCGACTGAAACGACAACTATCGACTTGGGCTTTTCAGGTTACTTGTCGATGGGTAACTACCCGCAGCAGAAATCTGAAGATTTGTTCAAGGCAGCCATGAGTATCAATCCGGTTTATATGCCGTTAATGATGGAAGATGGTTCTATTCCGGGTATTTCATCTAATGGAGACTTCCGTAACCCGTACGCAGACTTGACACGCCGCGGATATACCAACGAATCAAATAACCAGTTAAATTCAAATATCCGTGTGACACAAGACCTGGGCTTCTGGAAATGGAGCAAAGGGCTGACTGCATCGGCAATGCTTGCTTTTGACGTGACGAATGAACGTAACTTATACTACGAAAAACGTGAAGACACATACTACTATTCAGGTACGAAAGATGCCGTGTCCGGACTATGGAACGACGATGTATTTGATGAAAACGGTGCCTACCGCCTGAGCCGTACGTATCAAGGAAGCAAAGAACTTTCTTATAAGACTGAATCTGTGAATGAAAGAAGCACTTACTTTGAAGCTTCATTGAATTACGAACGCGCTTTCGGATTACATCGTGTGGGTGGTTTGGTGCTTTATAATCAGAAAATACGTCGCTATACGGAAGATAATCAAAAAGAAAGAGACAAATCGGCTACTGATAGAATTGTAAACTCACTTCCTTATAAACAACAGGGACTTGCAGCACGTCTTACTTATTCATGGAATGACCGTTACTTCCTCGAAGGCAACTTGGGATATAATGGTTCCGAGAACTTCAGCCCCGGGAAACGTTTTGGTGTATTCCCAGCTATCGGTGTGGGATGGGCTGTATCTAATGAAGAATTCTGGAAACCGGTGCAGAAATATGTATCTTACTTCAAAGTACGCTACACAGATGGTTTGGTAGGTACGGATGCGGTGACCGGTCGTCGTTTCATGTATTTGGATCAGATGTCCAGTCAGGATGGTTACCGTTTTGGTACGGAGAATAATTCAACTTCCGGTTGGGGATTTGCCAAATATGGTGCTAATGTAGGATGGTCTGTTTCAAGAAAACAGGACTTGGGTATCGACCTGAAATTCTTGAAAGATAACCTTTCTGTCACTGTTGACTTGTTCAAGGAACATCGTAAGGACATCTTCTTGAGCCGTGCTACTATTCCCGATTATGCAGGATTCATTGAAATGCCTTATGGTAACTTGGGTGTAGTAGATAATAAAGGTATTGAAGCTACTTTGGAATATACCCAGCAGTTAGGAAAGAAAACCTTCCTTACGGTTCGTGGTAACTTTGCATGGAACGAAGATAAGATTATCGAAAATGATGATCCAACTGTTGCCTATCCTTGGTTGGAAAAAAGAGGAACCAATGTAAATGGTCGTTGGGGATGGGTTGCCGAAGGACTTTTCACAAGTGAGAATGAAATTATAGACCATGCGAAACAGTTTGGTGAAGACTATCCAGGGCAGGTTTCACAAGTGGGTGATATTAAATACAAAGACTTGAATGGTGACGGTGTGGTTGATGATTATGATAAATGTCTGATTGGTCAGGGAGACGTTCCTAAGATTTACTACGGTTTCGGTGCTGACTTACAGGTTGGTAATTTCTCTATCGGTGCTATTTTCTCAGGTACGGCGAAGGCTGACCGCTGTTTGAGTGGAGACGCTATCATGCCATTCTCCGATGCTTCCGGTATCTCTAACTTATATAGTAATATCGATGACCGTTGGTCTGCTGACGATCCTACAAACGAGAATGTTTTCTATCCGCGTCTACACTACGGTTCTTCAGCCAATACAAACAATACGAAGACAAGTACCTGGTGGCAGAAAGATATGAGTTTCTTACGTCTGAAACAGTTGACGATATCTTATAACTTCCCTAAACAGTTGATTAGTAAAACATTCCTGAAGAGTGCACGTGTATATGTGATGGGTACCAACCTTCTCACATTCTCCAAATTCAAACTTTGGGATCCTGAGTTGAATACGAATAATGGTGCGAAATACCCTAACTCCCGTACTTATTCCGTAGGAGTGAATGTTAGCTTTTAATTTATAACCAGACATCAGATGAAAAATATATTTAAAATAGGAGCTTTGGCACTGTCGATGATAGGCGGGCTCTGTTCATGCAACGACTTTTTCGACTCCATTCCCGGGGAACAATATGACTTGGATGGAACTTTTGTCAATAAACAGAAGACTGAACAGTATTTGAACAATGTATATAGCTATGTTCCTGACGAGACACGTGAACGCTGGCCGAACAATGGCAACAACATGGGCGGCATATGGAGTGCAGGTTCGCTAGAAACGGATGTTACGTGGTCATGGCATATTAGTAACGAGTGGGGGGCAGGTACTGTGTATGCTTCTTCCAGTTGGATAAATTATTGGTATATCCAATATTACAGAGGCATTTCCAAGGCCAGTACGTTTATTGCCAATGTAGACCGATGTGCGGAAGCTACCGCTACCGACCGTTTAGTGTGGAAAGCGCAAGCCAGAGCTTTGAGAGCTTATTATTATTTCTTGTTATTCCGTTCTTACGGGCCGGTTGTAATTCTTGGCGAAGATGCACTGGAACTGGATACTCCGTTGGACGAATTGCTGAAAGAACGTAATTCAGTAGATGAATGTGTGGACTATATTGCTAATGAGTTCGACAAGGCAGCGGCAGACCTTCCGGTGAAGTATGACGGCACAAACCTTGGCCGTTTTGACCGGGGAGCATGTAAGGCATTCAGGGCAAAGCTTCTGCTTTACGCAGCCAGTCCGTTGTTCAACTGCAATAAAGACTATGCTGAAATTGTGAATACAGATGGAAAACAGCTTTTCCCGCAGGATACGTCGAAAGAACAGGAGAAATGGGACAATGCCCGCAAGGCTTACGAAGAATTCTTCAATACGTTTGTTCCAAGTTCTTACAGTTTACATAAAGTAATGAACAACGGTGAAGTGGATTTCTATGAGTCTTACCGTCAGGTGACTTCGGGAGTGAACTATGCGAGCAATGATGAACAGATTTTTATTCGCCTAGCCGATCACGGTGATCATACCTATGAGCTGACTCCTTATCACGGACAATTGGATGATAGTTCAGTAAGGGGTGGTTTGGGATTCGGAACAACTCAGGAAATGGTGGACTTGTTCTATACAGATAAAGGACTTCGTACTGTAGATGACACTGATTACAAAGAATATACAGGGATACCTACTTCCGAATTCTTCGGTGGAAGTGATTACAATAATCCACAGAATAGCAGTACTAACTATTTCCTGAACAATTCTAACAAAACTTTGAAACAGTGGGCTAATCGCGAAGCTCGTTTCTATGTTTGTGTCACGTTCAATGGTTCTACTTGGATAAATGCTGCTACCAATGCCGGTAAGATTACGACAGAATTGAATGTAAATGGAAATTCGGGTTATAACAAAGCCGGCCATGACTCCCCGCTGGAAGGATACGGTGTACGTAAGATGGCTCCTATGGATAGGAATGCAGGAAAACATTGTGCTAATTTGCTTCGTCTGGCTGATATGTATTTGGGATATGCTGAAACATTGAGTGCTTGCGGACAGTATGGAGAAGCGATGAAAATGATAAATGAAGTGCGTGCCCGTGCCGGTGTGCCGGGATATGGCAACGCAGGTGGTAAAGATGTTAACGGACTGAATTATATTACTTATCCGGAAAACCGTAATGATGTGGATAAACGTATCCGCCGTGAACGTCTGATTGAATTGTCTTACGAATGGAACCGTTATTTCGATGTTCGTCGTTGGAAAGTGGCAGATATGGCAGTAGGTGACGACTGGATTTATCCGGCTTACCATAAAGGTGGTGAAGGTGGTGAAATCCACGGAATGAATGCGAAAGCCGACCCACCCCAGTTCTTTGAAAAAGTGGTGACTGGAACCCGGGTATTTGCTAAACGTCATTATCTTTTCCCGATTCCGGATAATGAAATCCGTCGTAATCCGAAGATGGTACAGAATTATGGTTGGGCGGCTGCCGAACCGGAAAAATGATATCCTGTTTTGATTAACTCTTAAATAGAAAGAATAATGAAATCTATAGATATAAAGAAAATAGCAGTTTATTCTGCCTTGATACTTCCACTCGGATTGTTTTCCGGCTGTTCGGATGATGATGAGACAGGTCCGGATACTTTTCCCTATTGGGTACTTGAGGAAGGCAATCAAAATATGCCTTCTTCCGGAGTGGTACTTTCACAATATAAGGATTCTCCGGTAGGCGCCGATGTATGTAAGTTGGTGGATAATGACAAAAGTACAAGTTATATAACGTATCACAGTCAGTTCTATCTAACTTGGAATGGAAACAAAAGCCTTGCTGTCAATTATTACTCTCTGACATCAGGTTCGGATACTCAGGAGAAAGATCCGAAGTCTTGGACACTATATGCTTCAGAAGACAATAAAAAATGGGTTCAGTTGGATAAACAGGTGAACCAGACTTTTGCGGAAAGGCAGCAAACAAAGGAATATGAATTTGAAAATAGCGGCACTTACCGCTACTACCGCTTGTCAGTAGAAGCCAATGGTGGGGGAACTTCTACCCAAATAGCAGAATGGGTGCTGAAAGGTATTGTATATGACAATATTGATGATTTAATGGATTTGTCGAGTGGAAGTACATTTGATGCAACCACACCGATGGGAAACCATTATGCGAACAAACATATCACGACCGATGATGATAAGGAATGGCTCAAGGACGCTACGAATGAACCGAATACTCTGAGTTCTGCAGCCGGACTGAAGTGGACAAACTTCACGGTAGAGAATCTTTATCCTTACGGGACGCCATTGCCAGCAGATGTCAATCAACATGGTATCGGTGACTGTTCCGCATTGGCTGTATTTGCTTCTATGGCTTATATATATCCTGATTTCGTGAAGTCACTCATTAAGGATAATAATAACCAGACTTACACGGTGTCTATGTTCGACCCGCAGGGAAAAGAGGTGAAAGTCACTGTCTCTTCTAAGTTACTTGCCGATAATAATGGAAACATTGGAGCCGTAACGGGTAAGAACAATCAGATTACCTGGGCTACTATCCTCGAAAAGGCAATAATGAAATGGAACTACATTTATAAGGTGAACCCGGACATCGGTGGAATTGGCAGTGAGCATGTGGCTCCTCTTTTCACCGGTAATGGTGAGAGCTTTGCTTTCTCACCAGGCAAACTGACCGCTAAAGAAATGACACGCGCAGTGGAAGTCTCTATGAATCGAGGTAAAATCGTGGTAGGTGGATTTAATATAAACGATCTGCCGGTAGGCACCTTGGCAACGGTGACGGGGCATGCCTTTACTATGATGTACTCTACGGATGCTTCGGCTTTGTTCTCAATGCGTAATCCATGGGGAAACAACAGTGAGGGTAGAAAGGAAGATGGGGTACTGAATATACCTAACGATGGCGTTATACCACCGACAATCGACCTTCGTATTATCGAACCGGGAATAGCCTCCGAATCAGGTATGAGTTCATTGCAACCATATATCCCTCCTGTGTATTGAGAAAGTAATCGCATTGTATATTAAAAAAGAAAGATGAAAGTATGAAAAACTTAACTTATATACTAATGTCGTTGTGTATGGTAGCTTTAACCGGCTGTGGCATGACGGATGTTTGGAAAGACTGGGAGAATGAAGGGATGATGAATGAGGAACGATTGCGCCCTTCGGAAGTGAAAGAATTGCTATGCTCGGCTGACGGTTGGAAAATGACTTACGAGAATACTACTTTTTACTTTCAGTTTACTAAGGATGGAGCTGTAGCTTCCGACTCGGATGAGAGTATATTGGAGTCTGCAACGGAAGCTGATTATTATTTTGATTTCAATGGAGAGAAAGTCGTGCTGCTGAAGATGTCTAATGAAGGTATGATGAAATATCTGAAACAGAATCAGGAAAACACCTTTGTCATTACAGATTATTCGGATTCGAAGATTACTGCAACGGGGAAGACGTATGGAAAAACGATGATTCTACTTCCCGTTACTACCGCAGAGCTACAACAGGCCAAAGAAAATAAACGACTGGCTATCATTGCCTATCGGAAAGAACAAGCTTTGGACTTACTCAAAAGTGAGTTGAACAATGGTGTGTTCCGCAAAGAATCATCCGCTTTCATGGCGCATTATCTGATTGTTTGTGATGAGGAAGATCATTGGAACGTGAAAGTATCTGCCATTGTCGGCGGTGTGGTGAAACATATGGAATATCCGATGACAATTGATACTACTGGCGATGAGGATGCTGTGTTGACATTCAGTAATAATGTGACGATAGACGGAATAACTTTAAATAAGTTCTATTACAACTACCTGAGTGGTGAAATCAGAACAAACAACGCCAGTGTGGTATGTGATACCCGGAAGGCATCTGATATTGTAGCATGGTATACTGCTGGCAGTTGGAAAACGCATGTTGTCGATCAGAATGAAATCCATGGAGATTTCAAAGGAGTCTTTCATGCCGGTGTGGAATTTGATGATCGTACTCCGAGAAACCTGGTAGCATGTCCATGGAACGGCATGGGTTCATATATTGGTATCAAACCCTCTGTGACGGCAAATGATGAGACCGGTCGTATCTTCATTCAGTGGGGAGAAATCTATGACCTGCTCGGATGGAACAACAATCCGGCTGACTATGCTATTGTAGAACGGGATTATGAGAAATTTTTGTCGTTCTGTAGCTCAAATGAAGGCCTCTATTGGACTTATGATGATGACAACAAAATGGTGTATGTTCTCAGTGCTACAGGTGAACAATGGTTCAGAATGAAACAATAATTAATTCTTGATTGAGTAAAGCAGGAAAGAGAACGGAAGAATCTCTTTCTTGCTTTATAATTTTAACTTTTAAGCCATGAATAAACAGAAACTATTATCCCTTGGAACTGCCTTATTGCTGGGAACCTCTTTTCTCTTTGCACAGACACAGAAGCAGCCTGTTGACTACGTCAATCCCTTGATGGGCACAGATTCCAAAATATCATTATCGAACGGGAATACCTATCCTGCCATCGCATTGCCATGGGGCATGAACTTTTGGATGCCACAGACTGGAAAAATGGGAGATGGTTGGGCATACACTTATGCTTCGGATAAAATCCGTGGTTTCAAGCAAACCCACCAGCCCAGTCCATGGATTAACGATTACGGACAGTTTTCAATTATGCCAGTAACCGGTAAATTGAAGATAGACCAAGAACAACGTGCCAGCTGGTTTTCTCATAAGTCAGAAAAGGCAACCCCTTATTATTACAGTGTTTACCTGTCAGAATATAACATGACAACGGAAATCACCCCTACGGAACGTTGTGCTTATTTCCGTTTTACTTTCCCCGAAACAAAGGATGCCTATGTTGTGATAGATGCTTTCGACCGAGGCTCGTATGTGAAGGTGATTCCCGAAGAAAATAAGATAGTCGGATATACGACCCGCAACAGTGGTGGCGTTCCTCAGAATTTCAGAAACTATTTCGTGATAGAGTTCGACAAGTCTTTCACGTTCAATAAAGTATGGGCTGACTATCACCTAGTAGAGAAACATTTGGAATTACAATCCAATCATGTAGGGGCGGCTATCGGTTTTGCGACGAAGAAAGGCGAACAGGTACATGCCAGAGTTGCTTCTTCCTTTATCAGTCCCGAACAGGCTGAACTGAACCTGAAGGAAATTGGTAAAAAGACATTTGAACAAACTAAAGAAGCCGGACGCAAGTCCTGGAATGATGTACTCGGGCGCATCAAAATAGAAGACAGCGACGAAAACCGTATGCGCACATTCTATTCCTGCCTATATCGTTCCGTACTTTTCCCCCGTATGTTCTATGAGGTAAACGCCAAAGGTGAAACAGTCCATTATAGTCCTTACAATGGCGAAGTTCGTCCGGGATACATGTTTACTGATACTGGATTTTGGGATACGTTCCGTTGTCTTTTCCCATTTGTCAATCTTGTATATCCTTCTATGGGTGAGAAGATGCAAGAGGGCTTGCTGAATACATATCAAGAGAGTGGTTTCTTCCCCGAATGGGCTAGTCCGGGACACAGAGGATGCATGGTCGGCAATAACTCAGCCTCGGTGGTGGCAGATGCTTTTATGAAGAATGTCACTAAGGCGGATGCGATGGCGATGTATGAAGGCCTGCTGGTAGGTGCCAATAGCGTACATCCGAGAGTTTCTACTACCGGTCGTCGCGGATACGAATATTATAATAAACTTGGATATGTGCCTTATGATGTGAAAATCAATGAGAATGCGGCACGTACACTGGAATATGCTTATGACGACTGGTGCATCTACCGTATGGGTGAAAAACTTGGACGTCCGGCAGAAGAGCTGGAACTTTATAAGAAGAGAAGTCAGAACTACCGGAATCTGTTTGACCCGGAAACGAAGTTGATGCGCGGCAAGAATGCCGACGGTACTTTCCAGGCACCCTTCAATCCATTTAAATGGGGAGACGCCTTTACCGAAGGGAACAGCTGGCATTATACCTGGTCGGTATTCCATGACGTGCAGGGATTGGTTGACCTGATGGGCGGCAGAAAAATGTTTGTCAGTATGCTCGATTCCGTGTTTAGTCTTCCGCCTGTATTTGACGACAGCTACTATGGTGGGGTGATCCATGAAATCCGTGAGATGGAAATAGCCAATATGGGCAACTATGCGCATGGTAACCAGCCTATCCAGCACATGATTTATCTGTATAATTACGCCGGCGAACCCTGGAAAGCACAATACTGGCTGCGCGAAGTGATGACCCGCCTGTACTTTGCCACACCGGATGGTTATTGCGGTGATGAAGATAACGGACAGACTTCCGCCTGGTATGTGTTTACCGCACTGGGCTTCTATCCTGTATGTCCGGGCAGCAACGAATATGTGGTGGGTGCCCCTTACTTCAGGAAAGCGACCATCACACTGGAGAATGGCAAGAAGCTGGAAATCTCCGCTCCTAAAAACAGCGATGATAACCGCTATATCCGTTCATTGAATTATAATGGCAAGAACTATACAAAGAATTATCTGAATCATTTTGAATTATTGAAAGGCGGACGACTGGTATTTGATATGGACAGCCAGCCCAATGAAAGGAGAGGTGTCAATGAATCCGATTATCCGTATTCTTTCTCCCGCGACCAAAAATAAACAGATATGGATAACATCAAGAAGACAATAGGATGGATAGTTATGGCGGTGGTTGCACTGTCGTCCGCTATGGCCCAACAACCGGTGGACTACGTTAATCCGATTATCGGTACGAATGGGATGGGGCATACTTTTCCCGGTGCCTGCACGCCTTTCGGATGGGTGCAACTGAGCCCTGATACAGACACAATCCCCCATAATATAAACGGAACCTATCAGAAGAATGCCTACGAATATTGTGCCGGCTATCAGTATCGGGATAAGACGATTGTTGGTTTCAGCCATACGCATCTTAGCGGTACGGGACACTCGGATTTGGGAGATATAATGCTGATGCCTGCCATAGGCGAACTGAAGCTGAATCCCGGTAGGGCTGAACACCCGGATGAAGGGTATCGCTCCCGTTTCAGCCATGCTACGGAAAAAGCCGCTCCCGGCTATTATGAAGTGATGCTGGACGATTACGGGATTAAGGCCCAACTAACCGCCACCCAGCGAACGGGCATACATAAATATTCTTTCCCGAAAGGAAAAGACGGACATCTGATTCTGGACCTGGCACATGGCATCTACAATTACGACGGTAAGGTACTATGGGCAAACCTGCGGGTAGAGAACGATACTTTGCTGACAGGCTACCGGATAACCAACGGATGGGCCAGAACCAACTATACTTACTTTGCTATTTCCCTGTCACAACCAATCAGGGAGTATGGCTATAAGGATAAGGAAAAGGTCCTGTACAACGGTTTCTGGCGTCGTTTCAACATGGAGAAGAACTTCCCCGAAATCACAGGGCGCAAGATTGTAGCCTACTTCCATTTCGATACGGCTGAAGAACCCGAACTGGTTGTGAAAGTGGCTCTTTCGGCTGTCAGCACGGAAGGTGCCGTCAAAAATCTGCGCGCGGAAGCATCGGGCAAGAGCTTTGAACAACTGGCGGACGCCGCCCGTACGGACTGGAATACAGAACTGGACCATTTTGAAGTGGAAGGCACCGCCGACCAGAAAGCCATGCTTTATACCTCGCTCTATCATACGATGATTAACCCGTCTGTATATATGGACGTGGACGGACAATATCGTGGGCTGGACCACAATATCCATCAGGCGGAAGGATTCACCAATTACACAATCTTCTCCCTTTGGGATACATACCGTGCGGAACACCCGTTCCTGAACCTGATAAAACCGGAGCGTAACGCCGACATGGTTGAATCAATGATTAAGCATGAACAACAGAGCGTACACGGAATGTTGCCCGTGTGGAGCATGATGGGAAATGAGAACTGGTGTATGAGCGGCTATCACTCCGTGTCGGTATTGGCGGACGCCATTGCCAAGGGAGTCTTTTCAAATACGGACGAAGCCCTGGCCGCGATGGTCAGCACCTCTACCGTCCCTTATTATGAAGGGTTGGCGGACTATATGAAACTGGGTTATATTCCGTTGGATAAAAGCGGCACGGCCGCTTCCTCCACACTGGAATATGCGTATGATGACTGGACGATTTATCAGACGGCCTTGAACTCCGGCAAAATGGAAATAGCGGAAACCTATCGGAAACGTGCCCTTAACTACCGCAATATCTATGATACTGCGATTGGCTTTGCCCGTCCCCGTTACAGTGACGGCTCGTTTAAGAAAGAGTTTGATGTGTTGCAGACTTATGGCGAAGGCTTTATTGAAGGTAACTCTTGGAACTTCTCTTTCCATGTACCGCATGATGTCTTTGGTATGATGGACCTGATGGGCGGTGACAAAGTGTTTGTGGACAAACTGGACAAACTGTTTTCCATGCACCTGCCGGAAGAATATTATGAGCATAATGAGGATATAACAGACGAATGTCTGGTCGGTGGCTATGTACATGGCAACGAACCGAGTCATCACATCCCTTATCTTTATGCATGGACTTCCCAGCCCTGGAAAACCCAATACTGGTTGCGCGAAATCTTAAACAAGATGTACCGGAACGATATAAACGGGCTGGGTGGTAATGATGATTGCGGACAGATGTCCGCATGGTATCTTTTCTCCGTGATGGGCTTTTACCCTGTCTGCCCGGGCACCGACCAGTATGTGCTGGGAGCACCGTATCTGCCTTACCTGAAGCTAAAACTTCCCAATGGCAATACCCTGGAAATAAAAGCTCCGGGCGTGAGCGATAAAAAACGCTATGTGCAGTCGCTGAAACTGAATGGGAAAACGTATGAGAAACTGTATATCACGCATAAAGATATCCTGAACGGCGGAGTCCTGGAATTTAAGATGTCGTCCTCACCGGATAAACGGCGCGGGCTGGCTGCTGAAGACAAGCCTTATTCATTGACAAACGGTATTAATCAAAAATAGAAGGAACATATGAAAAAGAGACATTTACTATATGCTGCCTGCCTGTTGGCAGGCATGGGAGCCTGCTCGGCCACCCAGAAGAGCCGGACGGAAGTTGCTGCCGACGCCTGGGGGAAGTATAACGTGGGAACTATCCTGTTTGAAGACAAAGCTCCCCAAACGGAAGGCTCGGATATTTATCACCGGATTATTCCCGATGCTGAATCTTATATAAAGGAGCAGGCCCGTGTGGTGCTGGCTACCCTTTACGATTCGCCGGAAGATAGTATACCTGCTGTAAACAAGATTCATTATACGCTGGAGGATATCGAGGGTGTCTCTGCCAAAGGCGGTGGTGACGGCGATGTTACTATTTTCTATAGCACCCGTCATATTGAGAAATCGTTTGCCGCGAATGATACTGCGAAGCTGTTCTTTGAAACGCGGGGTGTACTGTTGCATGAATTGACACATGCGTACCAACTGGAACCTCAGGGCGTTGGCTCTTACGGTACTAACCGTGTGTTTTGGGCATTTATTGAAGGTATGGCAGATGCCGTGCGTGTGGCCAACGGTGGTTTCGAGGGCCCGAATGCCCGTCCGAAAGGTGGAAATTATATGGACGGATACCGTACGGCAGGTTATTTCTTTGTTTGGCTGCGTGATAATAAGGATTCGGAGTTCTTGCGTAAATTCAACCGGAGTACATTGGAAGTTGTTCCGTGGTCGTTTGACGGGGCTATCAAACATATCTTGGGAAAGGAATGCAGTATTGATGAATTGTGGCATGAGTATCAGGTTGCAGTAGGGGATATACAAGCTTAATAATGTAGATAAATATGGTGAGTGTAATGGGTAAGAAGAGATTGTTTTTGGTTTGGTCGTGTCTGGTAAGTATGATTTTGCCGGGCATGGCTCAAACTGAAAGACTGATTGATTATGTGAATCCATTTGTGGGAACGGACGGGTATGGAAATGTCTATCCGGGCGCACAGATTCCTTTCGGAGGTATCCAGATGAGTCCGGATACGGATAGTAAGTACTATGATGCCGCATCAGGCTATAAATATAAACATCCCACACTGTTGGGATTCAGCCTGACGCATTTAAGCGGAACAGGTATCCCTGATTTGGGTGACTTCCTGTTTATCCCGGGAACGGGAGAAATGAAACTGGAACCGGGTACACATGAGGAACCGGACAAGGGATATAGTTCGCGTTATTCGCATGAGAAAGAGTGGGCTTCCCCCAACTATTATGCGGTAGAATTGGCGGATTATGGAGTGAAAGCTGAAATGGCTTCGGGAGTGCGCAGCGGTATGTTTCGCTTTACTTATCCGGAGTCGAAAAAAGCATTTATCATGATTGATATGAACCATACATTGTGGCAAACTTGCGAATGGGCCAATCTACGTATGGAAAATGACTCTACTATCACCGGGTATAAATTGGTAAAAGGTTGGGGACCGGAACGTCATGTGTATTTTACGGCTACTTTCTCTAAAAAGTTGACCGGACTGCGTTTCACACAGGACAAGAAACCGGTGATTTATAATACATCTCGTTTCCGTAGTTGCTACGAGGCTTGGGGGAAGAATCTGATGGCTTGTATCTCTTTTGATACTAAGGCAGGTGAGGAAGTAATTGTAAAAACTGCAATCTCGGCAGTCAGCACAAACGGCGCAAAGAATAATATAAAAGAGTTGGATGGCCTGTCTTTCGACGACTTGAAAGCAAAAGGTGAAGAACTTTGGGAAAAGGAACTTGGCAAATATACTCTGACCGCTGATAACAAAACGAAGAGAACGTTTTACACATCGGCCTATCATGCCGCATTGCATCCTTTCATTTTTCAAGATGCAGACGGACAGTTTCGTGGATTGGATAAGAATATAGAGAAGGCTGAAGGCTTCACTAACTATACGGTATTTTCCCTTTGGGATACGTATCGTGCCTTACATCCCTGGTTCAATCTGGTTCAGCAGGAAGTAAATGCGAATATTGCCAATTCAATGCTGGCGCATTATGATAAGAGCGTAGAGAAAATGCTCCCTATCTGGTCGTTTTACGGGAATGAAACTTGGTGTATGATTGGATACCATGCTGTTTCCGTGTTGGCGGATATGATAGTAAAAGGAGTGAAAGGTTTTGACTATGAGCGTGCATACGAAGCTATGAAGACCACGGCGATGAATCCGAACTATGACTGTTTGCCGGAATACCGTGCTATGGGGTATGTTCCTTTTGATAAAGAAGCGGAATCGGTGTCGAAAACATTGGAATATGCGTATGATGATTATTGTATCGCGCAGGCTGCCAAGGCTTTGGGTAAAGACGACGATTACGGTTATTTCCTGAATCGTGCCCTTTCTTATCAGACATTGATTGACCCTGAAACAAAGTACATGCGTGGTCGTGACAGCAAAGGAAACTGGCGAACACCGTTTACCCCGGTAGCCTATCAGGGCCCTGGTTCCGTACATGGATGGGGGGATATAACGGAAGGATTTACCGTGCAATATACATGGACCGTACCGCAGGATGTGCAGGGGTATATCAATGAAGCCGGTGAAGACTGGTTCCGTACCCGGTTGGATGAACTGTTCACTGTGGAATTGCCGGATGATATTCCGGGAGCACATGATATTCAGGGACGTATCGGTGCTTATTGGCATGGGAATGAGCCATGTCATCACGTAGCTTATCTTTATAATTATTTGAAAGAACCCTGGAAATGTCAGAAGTGGGTGCGTACTATTGTAGAGCGCTTCTATGGTGATACGCCGGATGCATTGAGCGGGAATGATGATTGCGGGCAGATGTCGGCATGGTATATGTTCAACTGTATCGGTTTTTATCCGATTGCTCCTTCCAGCAATATGTATAATATCGGTTCTCCTTGTGTGAAAGCAATTTCTGTCCGGATGAGCAATGGTAAATTGATTGAAATGACAGCCGATAACTGGTCGCCGAAGAATGTTTATGTGAAGGAATTGTATGTCAATGGTAAGAAGTATGACAAATCCTATCTGAAATACGAAGATGTCCGTGATGGCGTGAAGTTACGTTTTGTGATGAGTAATAAGCCGAATTATAAGCGTGCCATATCTGATGATTCAGTAGCTCCTTCACTGTCTCTTCCGGGGAAAACGATGAAGTACCATTGACTGGAATTTGTTTCATGCCTTGAAACACTCTGTTCCTCGGTGAGAAACACTTTGTTTCTCGGTGTCGAACACTTTGTTTCACACCGGGAAACAAATAACGGGTCGGTGGGCTAGTTACTATTTCCCGGAAAACCACTCTTTGAACTCCGCCACCCGTGCCTTGCTGACCAGAATCTTTTCCTTGATTCCTGAATAGTGCACATTGATGGATAACCGGCTGTTGAACCATAAATCAATGTCTTTGATGGCTTCCCGCGATACTAGATATTGGCGGTTGGCACGGAAGAAGAGGCTGGGGTTGAGACAGTCGGTGAGTTCGTCCAGTGTTTGGGTAAAGTTATATTCTGTGCCGTCGGTTAAGACAGCTTTAACCTGGCAATCTTTGATATAAAATAATTGTATCATATCTACGGAGACAGGCAGTAGCTTGTCTCCTTTCATTGGGATGAGAAAGTGTGTCTTATAGTTCTCCTGTCTTTTGAGGGAATGGAAAAGTTGGAGTAATTCTTCTTCCTGACGTGATGAGTTGCGGGAGTGTTGATTGTTGAGGTCAACGGTGTCTTGTAAGTTTCCCAGTTTGGCGAAAGCGTGTTCTATATCTTCCTTGCCGATAGGTTTCAGCAGATAGTCGATGCTGTTCACTTTGAAAGCCCGTAAGGCATACTCGTCATAGGCGGTGGTAAAGATAATAGGACAAGTGATACTGATATGATTGAATATCTCGAAGGCCGAACCGTCTGCCAGGTGAATATCCATAAATATTAAATCCGGCATCGGATGAGAACCGAACCATTCGATAGTGGAGCTGATGCTATCCAGCACGGTCGCGATTTCCGCGTCCGGTTTTACTTCATTGAGTAATGAGGTAAGATTGCGTACTGCTGCTTTTTCGTCTTCTATAATGACAGTCTTCATGGTGCTTTTATCTATAAATCACTGTTTTTGTTGTGCTTCATCAATCAGGGGAATACAAACGGTAAACTCTTTATCCTCCGTGATTTGTATCTCTTGCTTGAACAGGAGCCGGTATCTCTTGGCTAGATTTGCCAGTCCGATACCTGTTCCGGGGGTGGCAGTCCATTTGGGTTGAATATCGTTGCTGATAGATAAGTAACCATTTTCATCTGTCATGATGTGGATAGTCAGAGGTTTCCGGTTGCTGATTTCGTTGTGCTTTACGGCATTCTCAATCAAGACTTGCACAGCCATCGGCGGAAGGTGGTAGTCTTCGTACGCCTTATCTATCTGCATATCGAACTGCAAGTTGTTTTCAAAACGCATCTTTAAGAGGAAGATATAAGCGGAAGCAAATTCCATCTCTTCCCGGAGACTGACACTTTGTGATTCGTTGCTTTGCAGGGTATATCGTAGTACGCGGGAAAGCTCCTGTATATAATCCTGGGCTTTGTCTTGATTCTCACGTACTAATGAACGCAAGGTATTCAATGAGTTGAATAGCATATGCGGGTTGAGCTGATTCTTCAACACCTCATATTGGTTACGGATATTTTCTGCCTGAAGTTGTTCATTTTCGATGAGTACCTGCTGTTGGCGGTATATCAGGTGGATGATATAGCAACTGCTGGTGACAAGACACGCCATGATAAAATCCCTCAACGGGTGCAGATAGTGGTGTACCATCGCGTCAATGGCAGGAATGTCAAATGTTTTGTGCAGGAAGACAAAGACTTGTCCCAACAGATTACTCAATATCCATGTCAGTACGAAAGAGAGCAGAATCTTTGTTCCCGTAATCTTGATAGAGGATTGATTGAAATGGAACAGGCGTGTATTGATGGCAAAGAGCAGGAGTAAGGACAGGAAAGTAAAAAGTATTTCATTTGCTACATCCATAAACTTCATTCCGGGGAATAGGGAATGACTCTCGAAGCGGTCAAACAGAGAGACGGATTCCGGGAAATGGATAAGCACAGCCACCGCCAAAGAGATGATGACTGTGGAAAGTACATATTTATCTTTCTTTATTGCTTTTACTATCATAGTGCAAAGATAGGAGAAATTTTAATTGTTTTTCAGAATATGCGCTGTGACATACATTCCCGGTCGGAATTGTGCATTCGTCTCCTTGATGGAAGAATAAACTTCGAGTGAACGGTTGGTTTCGTCTACTTTTTGTCCGATGGAGACTACGGTACCGTTAAATGTTTGCGTTCCGATTCCGTTGACACGGAATTGTACGGGGCTGCCCACTTGTATGTCTGCAAGGTCTTTTTCGTAAGTAGTCAGGCAGAGCATCGGCGTGCTCTTGTCGATAATCTCACAAAGTGCTTCTCCCGGATTGATATATTTCCCTACATTCATAGCTACATTGGCTGCATAACCGCTGATAGGGGCTTTCACTTCCAACAATGGGCGGATGCCGTTCTTCAGCAATGTCTCCGGGGTGACGCCTAGAAGTGAGAGTTGTGCGGCAGCAGCATCCTGGCGGCTTTTCATGGAAAGATAGTCAGCTTTGCTTTGCTGGAACTTTTTTTGTGAGGCAGCTTGTTCGGCAGAAAGAGTCTTTTGACGTTCATATTCCGCTAGCAGATATTCTGTCTGTGCATGACTGTCCAGGTAAGTCTGTTGCAAGGTAATGAACTCCGGATTTTCTAAAGTGGCGATGAGGGAGTTTTTAGCTATATATTGTCCCGGAAGTAGAGAGGTGTTTTTGACTACTCCACCCATTGTCAATGCTACGGTTGCTTGGCGTTGGGGAGGGAGGACTATCCGACCGTTGAATGAAACCTGATTAGGTTTAGAGGTGGCGGAAGTGATGGCATCTACTTCGGGTTGTTTGACAGTGCCTGCTGTATCTGCCGTATCTTCCGTAACTGCTGTTACAGAAGTGTTTGGGGCAACTGATGCACTTGGGGTTACGGAAACCGTAGAGGGTTCGTTATCCGTAGTTTGCTGGTTTCCCTTACAAGCTGTTAAAGCGAGTAAAAGGATGGGATAAAATATCTTCTTCATATGCTGTTTTTTTATTATCTGAATAGTTCATATTCCAAGGCTGCAATATTGTATTGATAGACAGTCTCGATGTAGCCGCGGCGAATCTCTCTGGCAGTGGTTATCGACTGTATATATTCGGCAATGCCCGTTTCGCTTTGCTGCAATTGGAAATTGGCGGCTTTCGTCAGTTCATCCGCTTCTTTCAAGGCAGAAGAGGTGTAGTAGTGCAAACTCTCGTTATACCTGCGGAGAGAGGCTTCCAACTCAAGTACCTTGTTCCTCATTTCGCGGATATTCGCGTCCGCCTGAATCTGTGCTGAAGTGGCGGATAACTTTGCTTGTCTTACCTTGCTCTTTTGGGGCAGGAAGTAGATAGGGAAGGAAACGCCTACCATCCATGCATTCAGATTCTTCAGCGGAAGAATGTCCTGGCGGGTGTATCCTACGCTGATTTCCGGGAAAAAATGGCTTCGTTCTACATGAAGCATTGCTTTCGCTTCGTCCGCTTGACTTTGGAAGTAAGCAGTATGTGCTCCTGACAGAGTACCGTCTGAAAGGGCGGTATAGAACAGTGATAAAGTAGAGTCCGCCGGAATAATCGGCTGGTCTGAATAACAACTCCACTGAAAGCGTGCCAAAGCCATTTTCTCTTCTTCCTGTGCCTGAAACCAACGGTTGTGCAGGTCGGCTGCGGTGGTTGTCATCATATTCTTTTCAAGCAAGGTGATTTCTCCTTGCTGGTAACGCAGTTCTCCGATGTGCTGTAACTTCTCTGCCATCTTATCTTGGTCGCGATACATCTTGCAGAGGTTGGTGGCATATTGGTAATAAGCCCATGCCCTTTTTACTTCTGCTGTGACTTCTTTCTCCACCATTTGACGGTAAAATGTACTTGTTTTTATCTGTCGGTTGACTAATGCGTTCTTGTAGAACGGAGTCAGCAGGGAACCCAGACTTTGTTCGAAGGCCAGTTCCTTGTCTTTTTTATTCTCTCCATTGAGTTGCCCCCAGGAATAACTGAATGAGGTAGGAGTAGCTTCCACAATCTCCCCGCGGCTAGCCTTGGCCTGTTGAATGGCATTAGTCGCCATCTTCAGGCGGGGATGATTCTGTTTCGCTATTTCGATAGCCTGTTCCAAGCTTACGGTCGACCCTTGTTCCAAGCTGGCGGGTAATGCCTGTTTCAAGCTGGCGGGTAATGCCTGTTGTGCGGAAACGAAAGAAGGAATCAGCAGGAACAGGGGAAGAAAGGCAAAGAACGGTAGATGAAATTTGGCTCCCGGACGTTTCCAGGTAGCAAATGAATTTACAATCCTGTAGAATACCGGGATGATAAGCAACGTCAATATAGTGGAAATAATCAATCCACCGATAACAACAGTTGCCAACGGGCGTTGTACTTCGGCACCGGCAGAAGTGGCGATGGCCATCGGGACGAATCCAAGCGATGCGACCAATCCTGTCAGGAATACGGGACGAAGCAAATGCGGAGTCCCTTTGGCTATGATTCGGTTTGTAGTCATAGGATGGGTGTTTTGTTTACGAAGGTCGTTGAAGTGGTTCACCATGAGAATACCGTTCAGCACTGCCACACCGAACAAGGCGATGAATCCCACACCGGCTGATATACTGAACGGGAGTCCGCGCAACCAAAGGGCGACGATACCGCCGATAAGTGATAATGGAACGGTTGAGAACACCATCAGCGTATACGTGATATTTTTGAAAGCAAAGAATAGAATCAGCAGGATGAGCATCAATGCTACCGGAATAACAATCAGTAGCGTATTAATCGCATTCTGTAAGTTTTCAAACTGGCCGCCGTATTCAAAGTAATATCCCGGTTTCAGCTTGATATTCTTATCCAGTGTCTTTTGAATATTGGCTACGACTTGCTGGATATCAGCATCGCGTACATTCACTCCGATAACGATGCGTCGTTTTGTCGCGTCCCGGTTGATTTGGAGCGGGCCGCTGACGAGGTCGATGCTGGCTACTTCACCAACCGGAATCTGTATTCCTTCCGATGTACGGACGAATAGTTTGTCGAGGTTCAAGTCAGCCACTTTTTCCTGGTCTAGACGGACGACGAGATCGAATCTCCGTTCGTTTTCAAACACTACTCCGCTGGATTCTCCGGCATAGGCGGTTCGGATAATCGTGTTGAGTTCTTCTATATTAATGCCGTAGCGGGCTATCTTGCTACGGTTGTATTTCACAACGAGCTGGGGCAATCCCATGGTCTGCTCTACGATGACATCCGCTGCTCCCGGCACTTTCTCTACATAGGCGGCTGCTTCCTTGGCTTTTTCGTAAAGTTCGTGGGTGTCTTCTCCGTATAGTTTGACAGCAATATCGGCTTTCGCTCCGGTCATTAGTTCGTTAAAACGGAGCTGTATCGGTTGCGAGAAATTAAATTCGGCACGTTCGGATAGCGGTTCGAGCGCTTCTTTCATCTTGTCTACCATTTCTGCACGGCTTCCCGCGCTTGTCCATTCTTTGAAAGGTTTCATGATAATCATCACATCGGCATCTTCCACAGCCATCGGGTCGGTGGGGACTTCCGCTGTTCCGATTTTGGCAACTACGTGTTTGATTTCAGGGAATTTGTCCATCAATGTCTTTTCTGCCAGGCGGGAGACTTCGATACTTTCGGTCAGCGAACTTCCGGCAGGCAGTGTCATTTGCATGGCAAAGTCACCTTCATCCAGCGTCGGGATAAATTCTGCTCCCAACCGGGTGAAAAGGAAGAGTGAACCGAGCAGGGCGGCGAAGGCTACGATGACAGTGCGCCATTTGTAATGCAGGCAGAAACGCAGGCAGCGTTGGTATCCCTTGTTTAGTTTTTCAAAGAAACGGTCAGCAAGTGTCGGTTTCACTACGATGGTATGTTTCAGGAAGAGCGAGGCCATCATGGGAACATAAGTCAGTGAAAGAATCAAGGCTCCGATGATACAGAATACAAGCGTCTTCGCCATCGGGGTGAAGTATTTTCCTTCGATTCCGTTGAGTGTGAGGATAGGGAAGAATACAATCAGGATAATCAGTACGGCGAAAGTTGCCGAGCGGACTACGCCGGATGCTCCTTTTTCCACTTCTTTGTCCATCTCTTCACGGGTAAGTGTCTGTCCCCGGAATTGCTTGCCGTAGATGTGGGCGAGGATACCTTCCAGTATGACGATGGAACCATCTACAACGATACCGAAGTCAATGGCGCCGAGGCTCATCAGGTTGGCGGTGACATTGAAGAGACGCATCATGATAAAGGCGAAGAGCATAGCCAGCGGGATGACTGACGCGACAATCAGTCCGGCACGGACATTGCCGAGGAAGATGATAAGTACCAGGAAGACGATGATTGCTCCTTCAATCAGGTTGTTGACAACGGTCGAGATATTCCGGTTCACTAACTCCGAGCGATTCAGATAGGGTTCGATGCTGACTCCTTCGGGTAGGAGATGCTGTATCTTTTCTACTCGTTTTTCCAATTCCTGGGTTACTACATTAGCGTTTGCCCCTTTCAGCATCATGGCGATTCCGCCTACACATTCGCCTTCACCATCCATTGTCATGGCGCCGAAACGTTTGGGTGAACCGAACCGGACTACTCCTACATCGCTGATATGCACCGGAATACCGTTACGGTTGGCTACGACGATACGTTCGATGTCTTTGGGACGGGTAATCATACCTTCCGAACGGATATAGTAGGCGCTCTTTGCCTTTTCAATGTAGCTTCCGCCTGTATTTTGGTTGTTGCTGCTAAGGGCTTCAAATACTTCTCCGATGGTGATATTAAGGGAAAATAGTGCATCCGGGTCGACAGCTACTTCATATTGTTTCAGATAGCCGCCGAAGCTGTTGATTTCTACAATACCCGGTATGCCGGATAACTGGCGTTTCACCATCCAGTCCTGAATGGTGCGGAGTTCCATCGCATCATATTTTTCTTCGTAACCGGGGGCTACTTTCAGTATGTATTGATAGATTTCCCCCAGTCCGGTGGTAATAGGCATCATTTCCGGCGTTCCGAGTTCGGGAGGAATCTCTCCGGCTACGGTTTGTATCTGTTCGTTAATCAGTTGCCGGGCATCGAGGGTAGGGACGCTTTCTTTGAATACAACGGTCACTACTGATAGTCCGAAGCGGCTGACAGAACGGATATCTTCTACATTCATAATGTTGCTCATCGCTAGTTCGATAGGCATGGTGATGAGCTGTTCTACCTCTTGCGGTGCGAGAGTGGGGGATACGGTCACAATCTGCACTTGATTGTTGGTAATATCGGGTACGGCGTCGATAGGCAGTGTCAGCATCGCATAGATGCCGCCGATAAAGAGGAAGAGGGTAGTAAGTCCTACAAACAGCTTCTTCTTGATGGAAAAACGTACAATAGCTGTAAACATGATTCTCTTTGTGTTATTATTTCATGTTACAAAACTACGGACTATCCCTGTTCGTGATAGTCGGGAACGTTTGAAGCGGAAAGATTGCAGGGTGAAATGACGAAATGGTGATTTGAAATATATGAATCGTTCGTTTTTTGTTTCGTTCTTAACCAAACATTTCATCCGTTCTGCTTGTTTATAATAGAAAGAACTTAAATGTATATTGGGTATGAAGTCATTCATTTTAATGGTAATAACTATGATGTGTGTAGTCTCTTTGGAAGCGCAGAATAAGTCATTCTACGATTTTACGGTGAAAACGATTGATGGTAAAGACTTTCCTCTGTCTTCTTTGAAAGGAAAGAAAGTGCTGGTGGTTAACGTGGCTTCCAAATGTGGTTTCACTCCACAATATGCGCAATTGGAAGAGTTGTATGAGAAATATAAAGAGAAGGATTTTGTAATTATCGGTTTTCCGGCAAATAATTTCCTGTGGCAGGAACCGGGAACAAATGAGGAGATAGCTCAGTTCTGTTCTTTAAAATATGGTGTCACTTTTCCGATGATGGCGAAGATTTCTGTTAAAGGCAAGGATAAGGCGCCCCTTTACCAATGGCTGACGGAAAAGAAACTGAACGGAAAGCAGGATGCATCCGTTCAATGGAATTTTCAGAAGTTTATGATTGATAGGGACGGTAGTTGGGCGGGAGTTGTCTCTTCCAAAAACAGCCCTTTATCCGAGGAAATAATTACTTGGATAGAGAAGGAATAAGGGAGACTTTCTGCAATTCTCCTTCGAAGTTGGGCGTGAAAATCCCTTTGCCCAGATTCTCTTTTATTTCTTCAACTGTCCAGAATCGTCCGCCATCCAGTTCGTCACTGGGATGAAGTTCTCCGTCATAGACGGTCTTGTGAACAAAGACAAGTTCTTTTTCACGTTCGGACTCAAACACGTAATTCGTTAGTAATTCGGGAGTGAAGTCTGTGATGCCTAATTCTTCCTTTGCTTCCCGTTTGAGGGCGATTTCTACGCTTTCACCCAAATCGATATGTCCACCTACGGCTGTATCCCATTTTCCCGGCTGGATGTCTTTCCATTCGGGACGCTTCTGTAAATACAAGTCTCCATTGGTATTGAAAATATGAAGATGGATGACCGGATGGAGTAGTTTGCTGCCGCTATGGCACTCCCCACGGGTGGCGGCTCCGGTGATATTTCCCTGTTCATCTACGATGGGGAACATTTCCTGGTTATTATCGCTTAGCATCATTGTTTCTAGATTCGGGGAATATTTATGGTATTAATAAAGAAGAGTCTCCATAACTAAGGAAACGAAAATCGTGGCTCAAAGCATAGTCATAGATAGTTCGCCAGTTGCCTTTTACAAAAGCAGAAACTAAAAGCAGCAGAGTGCTTTGTGGCTGATGGAAATTGGTAACCATTGCTTTTACGATTTTATAATCGTATCCCGGCGCTATGATAATCTGAGTTCTGGCGTGAAGTGCTTCCATACCATGACGGTCAAGATAGCCTAATATTTTCTGCAGGGCAACTACCGAAGGTATCTGGTCGTACTTCTCATAAGGTTGCCATTGTCTGACGTGTAGTTCTTCTTCCGTAGCGTCCGGATTGTCAGCGAGAGTAACTCCGATATGGTAAAGACTTTCAAGTGTTCTTACTGAAGTTGTTCCTACGGCAACGGCACAACCGTCATGGTCGATCAGTTTCTTGATAGTACTCCGGTTGACAGATATATATTCCGTATGCATCTCGTGACCTTCAATTTCTTCACTCTTTACAGGTTTGAAAGTTCCTGCGCCTACGTGTAGAGTCAGTTCTTCAAGTTCGATTCCCTTCTCTTGCAGCGCATCCAATACCTGTGGAGTAAAATGTAGTCCGGCAGTAGGCGCAGCTACCGAGCCTTTGATTTTTGAATAAACAGTCTGATAAGTTTCCTTATCGCTCTCTTCCGTATCCCGATTCAAATAGGGCGGAATGGGGAGTTCTCCGAATACTTCAAGGATATCGGCAAAAGTCACTTCCGTATTATCCCATGAGAAATCTATCCAATGGCTGGTTCCCCTACATTCTCCTCTTGTCGCGGTCAAAGTGATGGGAAATCCTTTCACAGTCATTTCACGTTTCAGCGCCCCGTCTTTCCATTTCTTCAGATTGCCAATCATACACAACCATGCAGCATGTTCTGTTTGCTGGAAATTCAGCACATAATCATTGGGCTGAATCGGTTCAAGGCAGAATACTTCAATCTGTGCACCCGTTTCCTTTCGAAAATGCAGACGTGCCTGAATGACTTTCGTGTTATTGAAGACCATCAGGCTTCCTTTAGACAGGTAATCAGGTAAAGAAATAAAGGTGTCTTCAGTCACTTCACCGTGGCGATATACCAACAACTTAGACTGGTCGCGAATGGGTAAAGGGAATTTGGCGATACGTTCATCAGGCAGTGGATAGTTGTATTCGCTGATGTGGATATGTTTCGGGCTTTCTTTCATTGTTCTTGGTATATTGCTTGATAAATATTTTATGTTCCAAATGTGTTCCACTAAAAATAAAACAGCCACTTACTTATTTGTAAATGGCTGGTTTTAAATGTCGGGATGACAAGATTCGAACTTGCGACCACACGCCCCCCAGACGCGTACTCTACCGGGCTGAGCTACATCCCGAAATGCGGATGCAAAAGTACAGCTTTATTTTTAATTAGCAAATAATTTGAGGTTTTTTTCATTTGGAGGCATTAAACAGTCATTTTGCATAAAAACACTATAAAATATCCGGCAGTATATAATAAAGCTAAATGGGAAATCGGCAAATGAACTATCAATCAGTGAGTTTGTTTATGAATTAATGCAAATAAGAAGTGTGTGACTTCCTTAGTGTGATACTATATTTCCATTTTTGGTGTGAAGTATTTTAGGATGTTATACATTTGTAGTAATAAGACTTAGTTTAGATAGAAAGGTGTTAAATGTTAGACATTAAAAATAGAGAGACATTAGAGATATACGTCTTGGGCGACGATTTTAAATTTTATCAGAATCTGAAATACCTTCCTTTGACTTCTTACCCTTCAAATATTCAATCAGCTTTGATTGTATATTGTTTGAGTGGAAGAGCAAAACTCACAGTACATGAGGATGTACATTGGGTACAGCCGGAGGAACTTATTATATTATTACCCGGACAATTTGTCTCGTTTAGTGAACCTAGTGAAGATTTCTCAACCGTTTCGATGGTGATATCGTCTTCCTTGTTTAGTGATGCGTTGAGTGGAGTACCACGATTCTCCCCGCATTTCTTCTTCTATATGCGAACCCATTTCTGGTATCCGCAGATGGAGCGTGATATACCCCGAATATATAATTATCTGGGGATGGTAAAAGAAAAAGTTAAGTCGCAGGATGTATATAGGCGAGAGTTGATAACCCATTTGCTGAGATATCTGTATTTGGAGTTATTCAATGCTTATCAAAAAGAATCCGCTTTGATGACCGTGCGAAAAGATACGCGTAAAGAAGAACTGGCTAATAAATTCTTCGGGCTTATCATGAAGCATTTCAAAGAAAATAAGGATGTAGCTTTTTATGCGGATAAATTGTGCATCACTTCCAAGTATCTGACTATGGTTATCAAAGAGACAAGCGGAAAATCTGCCAAAGACTGGATTGTGGAATATATCATACTGGAAATAAAGGCTTTGTTGAAAAACACAAGCTTGAATATTCAGGAGATAGCAATTAAAACCAACTTTGCTAATCAGTCTTCACTCGGACGTTTTTTCAGAAAACATACGGGGATGTCACTGTCTCAGTATCGAATGAGTAGTTTAGATTAAAAACAGCGCAGGCAAATTGTATGATATTTGCCAATAAGTATAGGGATTGGGAAAGAAGAAGGGAATGAAGTCAGCTTCATTCCCTTTTATAATTTGTACATCTCTTGTCTGAGGTTGGGTTAAATTCCCATACATTCGCGGTAGAAGTCCAACATTTCGAAAATGGTATCTTTGTCAGCAGTCTGATTGATGCAAATATCTCCGATATCTTTCAGTAAAGTGAAGTTAATTGTCCCCGAAGTGTTCTTTTTATCATGCGTCATGTACGCATAGAGTTGTTCGTACTTCTTGCAGTCGAATGTAAACACGCCGTAATTATCTTTGATGAATTGGATAGTCTGTCTCATTTTTTCTTTGGGGAAGCCTACTTTAGTGTGAGACAGATACAATTCGCATACGATTCCCCAAGCTACTGCGTATCCGTGCAATACCGGACGGTTTTCCGCCAGTGCCATGCTTTCAAATGCGTGTCCGACGGTGTGTCCCAGGTTTAGTGCTTTGCGAATACCGTGTTCAAAAGGATCTTGTTCCACAATATCTTCTTTTACTTGCACCGATTCGCCAACTAGTCGTTTGAGGGCAGTATAATCAATGTCGGAAGTGTTGAAGTTTAGCAACTCCGCCCAATGTGCGACGTTACTGATCAAACCATGCTTGAGCATCTCTGCATATCCTGAAAAGAAATTGTGTGCGTCCAACGTACGCAGGAATTCTGTTTCAATCAACACACTGCTTGCCGGAGCGAATGCACCGATTTCATTTTTCAGTCCGTTGAAGTTGATTCCTGTCTTTCCGCCGACGGAAGCGTCTACCATAGCCAGCAGAGTGGTTGGTATATTGATATAAGAGATGCCACGTTTGAATGTAGCTGCGGCAAAACCACCTAAGTCCGTCACCATTCCACCACCGAGGTTGATAAGTAAAGAGTGGCGCGTAGCCCCTTGCGTGCTCAATGCCATCCAGACAGAAGCAAGGGTTTCCAGCGTTTTATGTACGTCTTCAGCTCCGATACAGATTTCAATGGCATCTTTCAGTAAGGTGGTTTCCTTTAAGGAAGGAAGACAGAGATGCCGGGTATGATCGTCTGTGAGGACAAATAATTTGTCATGCGGGCACTGTTCAATGGCACGACTCAGGCTCGTTTCCAAGCTTTCACAGAGAATAACTTCTTGTTTACTCATGATTCTTTTGCTTTTTACCCTGCAAATGTATATAAAATATCTTTTTTATACTTACTTTTGTCTCGTTAAAACGTTCAATCATGAAAGCATTATTACCTGTATATTGTCGTCCTTTGGGATATGTGGTCTTGTTGATAGCTCTGTTCATACCTTTTCTTCTGGTAATGCGGGGCATGGTGACCGATAGTAACTTGTTGTTTTATAAAGAATGTACAAAGTTGCTGATGATGGCAGGATGCTTGTTGATAATCTTCGCTCTTAGTAAACATGAGAGTCGCGAAACGGAGCAAATCCGTAACTCGGCTGTCCGCAATGCAATCTTCCTGACATTCCTATTCGTATTTGGGGGAATGCTGTGGCGTGTTATGCAAGGAGATGTGATTAATGTAGATACTTCTTCTTTTCTGACTTTTTTGATCTTTAATGTGCTTTGTTTGGAGTTTGGTCTGAAAAAAGCGCTTGTTGATCGATTCTTTAAAAGATAATTTTCTTTTCAATTAAACCTTTTGCGGTTCTATTTGTCAAAAAGACATTGTTATTGCTACTAATATAATCGTAAATTAGGTAAATGAAAAGAATTTCTGCAGGGTTGGTGTTGATGTTGCTATGCACCTTCTCAATTTTAGCACAGAATAAGGTGATTACCGTTTCGGGACGTGTTGTGGAATCCGACTCAAAGGAACCGGCAGCACAGGCTACTGTTCAATTATTGTCGTTGCCCGATAGTGCATATGCTGCTGGTATAGCCAGTAGTAATCAAGGTTGGTTTACTCTCCCCAAAGTGAAGGCTGGAAAATATGTATTGAAGGTTTCTTATATAGGCTTCCGCACTAAACTTGTACCGGTTCAACTGGCTGCCAATACCCCCGATAAAAAATTGGGGACGATCACATTGGAACCGGACGCTGTCATGCTGAAAGAAGCGGTGATAACTGCTGAGGCTCCTCAAGTGGTAGTGAAGGAAGATACGCTGGAATATAATTCGGCAGCTTATCGTACTCCCGAAGGTGCCATGCTCGAAGAACTAGTAAAGAAACTTCCGGGAGCGGAGATTGATGATGACGGTAATGTCAAAATCAATGGTAAGGAAGTGAAGAAGATTATGGTGGACGGTAAAGAGTTCTTTGGCGGTGACGTGAAAACCGGATTGAAGAATTTGCCGGTCAATATGATTGACAAACTGAAAACGTATGATAAGAAATCGGACTTGGCTCGCGTCACTGGAATAGATGATGGGGAAGAGGAAACAGTTCTCGACCTGAAAGTGAAAAAAGGAATGAATCAAGGTTGGTTTGGTAATGCTAGTGTTGCCGGTGGTACGGAAGACCGCTATGGAAGTAACTTGATGTTGAACCGCTTTGTTGATAATAGCCAGTTCTCTTTGATTGGTTCGGCCAATAACGTGAACGATCAGGGATTTTCCGGAGGTGGTGGCGGACCTCGTTTCAGGAATAGCAATGGTCTGACTGCTACTAAGATGCTTGGAGCTAACTTTGCCACTCAAACGGAAAAGCTCGAACTAGGCGGTAGTGCTCGCTATAATTATAGCGACCGGGATGCAATCTCTACAAACTATTCGGAACGTTTCTTGAAGGAAGGGAACTCCTACTCTAATTCAAATAGTAAAAACCGCAATAAGAATACGAACTTTAATGCTGATTTTCGTTTGGAATGGAAACCTGATACATTGACAAATATCATTTTCCGACCGAATGTTTCTTACGGAAAGTCTAAAGGGTATTCTATTTCTGAATCGGGTACTTTTAATGACGACCCTTTTAATTTGGTGGCTGATCCCAACAATTATCTGAATAAAATTCTGTGGGGAAGCACGGATGATCCATTGGATCCTATTCGTGTCAATGCCAGTAATAGTGAGTCTTCATCCGAAAGTAATAGCCTGTCTGCTAATGCTTCCTTACAAGTAAACAGAAGATTGAATAATCAAGGAAGAAATATAACATTCCGTGGTACGTTCGGTTATGGAGATAATGACAGTAAACAGTTTAGTGAGTCGTTGACACGTTATTTTGATGATGAGGCAGATAAGAAAGATGATGAACGCAAGCAGTATATAACTTCTCCGACCAAGAGCTATGACTATACGGCAGAATTAACTTATAATGAACCGATTGCGAAAGCTACTTTCTTGCAGTTCCGTTATAAGTTCCAATATAAATATAGTGAAAGTGACAGAAGTACTTACAGCTTGATTCCTGAAACAGACAAAGATCAGGATTGGTTTTGGAATTTTGGTGACGGATTGCCTGAAGGCTACGAAGCTAATAAGGATATGAACTTGAGTAAATATGCTCAGTATAAATATTACAATCATGATATTAATGCCGGGATGAATATAATCCGCGAAAAGTACAGATTGAACTTTGGAATGTCCTTGCAGCCGCAGAATACCCGACTGGATTATAAGAAAGCGGAAATAGATACTGTAGTAAAAAGGAATGTGTTTAATTTTGCTCCTAACGTTGATTTCCGTTATCGGTTCTCTAAAGTAAGCCAATTGCGCTTTACATATCGTGGTCGTGCAGGTCAGCCAAGCATGGAAAACTTGTTGGATGTGACTGATGATTCTAATCCGTTGAGAATCACTAAGGGTAATCCGGGACTGAAACCATCCTTTACTCATTCCATGAGGTTGTTCTATAATACTTATAACGGTGATAAGCAGCGTGGAATAATGGCACATGCTAACTTTAATATGACTCAAAACAAGATTGTCAATGCTACAACCTATAATCAGACGACTGGTGGAACAATCTCGCAGCCGGAGAATATTGATGGTTATTGGACTGCAATGGGAATGTTCGGGTTCAATACAGCTCTGAAAGATAAGCGCTTCACAATCAATTCTTTCTCTCGGGCTAATTATACGAATGATGTGGCTTTCCTTTACAATGGGGACACTAAAGTGAATGACAAGAATACAAGTACATCGCTGACTTTAGCGGAGAACTTAAACGGAACATTCCGTAATGATTGGTTTGAGTTTACTATCAATGGTTCAATTAACTATAATTTTGAACGTAATAAATTGAACCCGGATGCCAATCAGGAACCATACACTTTCGGATATGGAGCAAGTACCAATGTCTCTTTACCTTGGAGCATGACGGTGTCTACCAACATAACGAACAATTCACGTCGTGGCTACCGTGACGCTAGCATGAATAGGAACGAACTTATTTGGAATGCCCAGATTGCCCAAAACTTCTTGAAAGGTAACGCTGCAACAGTCAGCTTTGAAGTATATGACATTTTGAAACAGCAATCCAATATCAGTCGTTCACTGACTGCCGATATGCGTTCTGTTTCGGAATACAACGGAGTCAACAGCTATTGTATGCTACGCTTTTCTTATCGTCTGAATATCTTTGGAAATAAGGAAGCCCGTGGAAATATGCGTCAGGGTGGTTTTGACGGTGGTGGACATCGTGGTCCACGTGGCGGCGGTCCAACGAGGATGATGCATTTTTAAAGTAAGCAAGTTCTTATAAGATAGGAAGTCCCGGTGCAACAATTGAGAGTTGTCACCGGGACTTTTTGCTAATCCGATAATTTACTCTATATTTGTTGTTTAGTATCCGTTTAAAAGGAGATTCCTATGATTGATTGGAACTATGTACTTAGCCAGATAGCAACGGTGGCTTTTGATATTCTCTATTTCGGAGCCATCATCGGTACGATTGTCATTATCATTCTTGACAACCGGAATCCGGTTAAAACTATGGCGTGGATACTAATATTACTATTTCTTCCTATTGTAGGTCTTGTTTTTTACTTTTTCTTTGGGCGGAGCCAGCGTCGTGAACGTATTATCGGTCAGAAAAGCTACGACCGTCTACTAAAGAAGCCGATGGCGGAATATCTGGCTCAGGATTGTTCGGAAGTCCAATATGAATATTCTCGCCTAATCCAACTATTTCAGCATACCAACCAGGCATTTCCTTTCGAAGGAAACCGTGTAGCTGTCTATACTGAGGGTTATACCAAACTACAATCACTATTGCGCGAACTTCAGAAAGCGAAGCAGCATATCCATATGGAATATTATATCTTTGAGGATGATGCTATCGGACGTTTGGTCAGGGATGTATTGATAGAAAAAGCTTCGCAGGGAATTGAAGTAAGAGTGATTTATGACGATGTAGGCTGTTGGCATGTTCCCAATCGTTTTTTTGAAGAAATGCGCAATGCAGGTATTGAGGTACGAAGCTTCCTGAAAGTGCGCTTCCCCTTATTTACCAGTAGAGTGAATTACCGAAACCATAGAAAGATTGTTGTTATTGACGGGTGTGTAGGATTTGTGGGTGGAATGAATCTCGCAGAACGTTATATGCGTGGCTTTTCCTGGGGAATTTGGCGTGATACGCATATCATGCTTGAAGGTAAAGCAGTGCATGGTTTACAGACTGCTTTCCTGCTTGACTGGTACTTTGTAGACCGTACGCTGATTACAGCTTCCCGTTATTTTCCTAGAATAGACTCTTATGGTAGTTCTTTAGTACAAATTGTCACCAGTGAACCTATCGGTCCTTGGAAGGAAATAATGCAGGGGTTGACTATGGCGATTACTAATGCTAAGAAATATTTCTATATGCAAACCCCATATTTCTTGCCAACAGAGCAAATACTGGCTGCTATGCAGACTGCAGCTTTGTCCGGTGTGGATATACGTCTGATGTTGCCGGAACGTGCCGACAACTGGATAACGCATCTTGGCTCACGCTCTTACTTGGCAGATGTGATGCAGGCTGGTGTGAAAGTCTATTTCTATAAGAAAGGTTTTTTGCATTCCAAACTCATGGTTTCGGATGATTTGCTTTCTACCGTCGGATCTACTAATATAGACTTTCGTAGCTTTGAACACAATTTTGAGGTGAATGCTTTTATGTATGATGTAAACACTGCACTCGAAATGAAAGAAATATTCCTTCAGGATCAGCGTGAGAGTACACAGATATTCTTGAAGAACTGGGTAAGGCGTTCGTGGAGACAAAAGGCAGCGGAGTCTATTGTACGTTTATTAGCCCCGCTACTCTAATAGGTTTTAACCGATTTAGCGGAAGAGAGAGAAGTTGACACTTCCATAAACTCTTCTTTCAATGAAGTGTGGATTCTCTTCGAAGTTATTATCTTTCCCATGTTCCAGTACAAATAATCCTCCTTCTTTAAGAAGGTTGTTCTGAAAAATAAGTTCAGGTATTGTTTCCAACTCTTTTAAAGCATAAGGGGGATCGGCAAAGATAAAGTCGAACTGCTTGCGGGCACTCTTGATGAACTTGAATACATCCCCTCGTATCGGCAGACACTTGTCTGTCTTTACCTCTTTCATTATTTTGATGATGAATGAATGATGTGCAGGCTCTTTCTCAATGCTGATAACGCGGTCGCACCCCCGGGAAACTAATTCGATACTGATGCTGCCGGTTCCGGCAAACAAATCAAGTGCAGTTACTCCTTCCTCAAAATCAATATAGTTATTGAGTACATTAAACAGATTCTCTTTAGCGAAATCTGTTGTAGGGCGTGCTTTAAACGTTCGTGGCACGTCAAATCTTCTTCGTTTGTATATACCGCTGATTACTCGCATGTTAATAAGGCTTGCATGTCAATATTAGTAGCAGGGTTCATAATGAATACCTGCAAGATAAACTTTTTCAGTTCGTTCATCAGAATCTCTTTGTCCGGGAGTGTTCCGGTGAGGTGAAGCTCATCTCGTTCTTGATTAAATTCCAATTGCTTCCAGGCATACAGCAGATAATAGATACGGTCTTCCGTATGCGTACATTCAAAGGAATTGGCGAGAAGGAGATGTCCCCGTTCGAAACAATAGATGTCGATACCTTCCTGACGTATGGAAGCATACATCTTTTTGCTATTTCCTAGTCTGCTCTTGACAGAAAAATAGTCAATGAGCGGGGTGGACTGCGAATAGAAGCGAGCTTCAGGATACTGTTCTTTCAGAAAAGTGTAGGCACTTTTGTCTATACCAAAGATGACAGCTACATTATTCTTTTGTAGAATATTGTAAACCACCATTTCATTTTCCCGTTTCTGATGATTGTGATAAAATAAAAGTTCAGCCTGTTCCTCTTCAAACAATTCCAGTGGCACAATCGTAAAGCGTTTGCTGGCCATCATGATATTCACCCGTTTGTAAGAATGGCTTAAGAAGTCCGATTCGTGGAAAACCGTTTTTAGGTTGGCAGTGAGGGATAGAGAAGGCTCTATCTCTTTCTCAATGATCGACAGTGAGTCGTCGTGAATCGGGTTATAGATAGAAAAAGAAAATCCATCCGTACTAAGACGGATGGATAAAGTATATTGTTTTGATTTAGTAAAATCAATCATTATTCCCAGTTACCAGCACCATTGTTCGGAGTGTCGATAGAACCTACCATCAAACCGCAGTATCTACCCAGTTTGCTCTGAACATCTTTTAAGTTAATGATTTCCTGTTTGTCAAGTCCGCCCAAATAAGTTTCGTACGGAGCTTTTACTTCGAACAAGAATACAGGAGCACCTGATTTAGCAGTATCATTTCTAACATTCATTTCGAACTGTGCACCACCACTGTAAGGAATGTATCTCATAGAGTCTGCATTGAATCCTTTCGGGAAAATAGTATCCATAACGGCTACCCACATAGTGTCACGTTTGAAATTTTCAAGTCCCCACTTCTTAACTTCGTCATACTTGCCTGTCTTCTTCGCCTTTTCGATGATAGACATAGCTTTCTTTTCAGTTAATCCGTCTTCCAGTTGTTTGTCTGTCAACATACCCATCTTCATAACGAACGGCAACTTCTGATTTTTAACGAAATCAATCAGAGTGTCGAATTTGTCAGTGTACATTCCATGGTGCAACGAGCGGTATTCCTGCTGTGCTTTACGGATGTCAATCAAGCGGGCAATGACTGCTTTTTCCCTGTCTTTTTTTGCGTTTTCAAAATTGATAGGACCCATGATGCTGTTGTAGCAAATGTAAATAAGTGCAGCAGCACAGAGCACCAATACAATATTAAATACTGTTTTCATGATAAATTATGTTTTTAGTTGTTATATTCGCATCGCAAAAATAGAATAAATTAATTTAAATACGATAGTTCATCGAACTTTTTTCTCGTACAAAAATGATAAATAACTATTTAGAAAGGCAAATTAAGGAAAATTTTCCTTACCAACCAACTTTAGAGCAGGAAATTGCTGTAAAATCTCTTTCTGAGTTTCTTCTGTCTACTCTGGCGGACGAGGTTTTTATTCTCAGAGGTTATGCCGGTACCGGTAAAACATCTCTAGTAGGAGCATTAGTGAAAACCATGGATCAGTTGCAGCAAAAATCTGTTTTGTTGGCTCCGACTGGTCGTGCGGCGAAAGTTTTTTCAGCATATGCCGGACATTCCGCCTTTACTATCCATAAGAAAATATATAGACAACAATCCTTCTCTAACGAACTGAGTAATTTTTCAATCAATGACAATCTTGCTACAAATACATTGTTTATTGTTGATGAGGCTTCCATGATTTCGAATGAAGGATTATCCGGTAGTGTATTTGGTACGGGGCGTTTGTTGGATGATTTGGTGCAATTCGTATATTCGGGACAGGGATGTCGTCTTTTACTAATGGGTGATACAGCGCAGCTTCCTCCGGTAGGAGAGGAGTTGAGTCCGGCACTCTTTGGTGATGCATTGAAGGGGTATGGTCTTGAAGTGCGTGAAGTAGATTTGACTCAGGTAGTCCGCCAAGTACAAGAGTCCGGTATTCTATGGAATGCTACACAATTGAGGCAGTTGATTGCGGAAGATGAATGTTACTCTTTACCTAAGATAAAGGTAACAGGGTTCCCCGATATAAAAGTAGTACCGGGCACGGAATTAATTGACGAACTGAACAATTGCTATGACCATGACGGAATGGACGAAACAATTGTAATCTGTCGTTCTAATAAACGCGCGAACCTTTATAATAACGGAATACGTGCGCAGATTCTTTGGCGTGAAGATGAATTGAATACAGGAGATATGTTAATGGTTGCCAAGAATAATTATTACTGGACGGAGAAGTATAAAGAGATGGACTTCATAGCCAATGGTGAAATTGCTATTGTCCGTCGTGTTCGTCGTACTCGTGAGATGTACGGTTTCCGTTTTGCCGAAGTCACCCTTCGGTTTCCCGACCAGAATGATTTTGAACTGGATGCTAATTTGTTGTTGGATACTTTACATTCAGACGCACCTGCATTGCCGAAGGCGGATAATGACCGGTTGTTTTATACGGTATTGGAAGACTATATAGATATTCCTAATAAGCGTGACCGGATGAAGAAGATGAAAGCTGATCCGCATTATAATGCATTGCAAGTGAAGTATGCGTATGCGGTTACTTGTCATAAAGCACAGGGTGGACAGTGGCAGAATGTGTTCTTGGATCAAGGGTATATGACGGACGAATATTTGACTCCTGATTATTTCCGGTGGTTGTATACAGCGTTCACACGTGCGACAAAGACTCTGTATTTGGTGAATTATCCGAAGGAACAGGTGGAGTAGTTGCCTTGGATAAATAAGTATGAAATCAGTTAATTTGAAATCAATTGATTTCAAATTAACTGATTTCATTGTTTCTTCCTATTTTTGTATCAAGACAGATGAATATGGAAATTCCTTTTTTATGGTCGCATATCTTCTATAGAAGTGCAGAACAAATATAAACTGGGGACATCTGCCAATATCAAAAATTTACGTAAGGCAACATTAGAGAAAGATTTAATTGATATACTACCTGGAAATGTAATTGAAAATCAAGACCCGACATTTGAGTATTGCTTGAAGTATATGTATAAATAGAATTTGTCATCATAGTAATTGAAATATGAAAACAGCAATAATTAAGTTTCGGACTTTACTATTGCTGTTTTCTTTTCTATTCATAAAGACTTTTATAATGTCTCTCTTGGCGATATTTTAATCACTTATTAATGACTCTACCTATTGAAAACTATTGGTTAAATCATTTACGTTCAATTTTGTATTCGGTAGCAAGTTCCAAGTTGGGGATAGTTTGGTCAGGTTTTAGGTAGAGAGTCTCTACATATTCTCCGTTAAATTTGAAAGTATGCAATACAGGGCATTGAGTCAG
Organism: Bacteroides sp. GM023; assembly: GCF_014750685.1. GTDB lineage: Bacteria > Bacteroidota > Bacteroidia > Bacteroidales > Bacteroidaceae > Bacteroides. The sequence continues at coordinate 238,342 of NZ_JAAXGE010000006.1, read as the reverse complement.
ATCAATACGTTCTATGTAATCGTTTCCTGGACGGCTGACATCCATATTGATTTCTTGAATATTGCTCCCTATGAACGTTACATCTTCACATTTGCTACCAAAATATCTGGCTGACAAATTAAAGACAGTCATCGGATTATCCCCGAAATTAAATTCTTTAATATACACAGTGCTACTAGTATTTGTAAACGTCAATGAGGTTACTTTATGTAATTTTGAAATGTCGACTTTCTTCAAACTACTGCTTGCTTTCACCTTTATTGTAGTCAATTCAGGGAAGTTTTCCAATCCATCAAAGTTATCAATATTATCTGTACAAATAAATTCGGTAGCTTTTCTTCCTTCTTCTGAAATTACACACTCATTGCCTGCCAATCTTATGATCCATCCGTTTTTCTCGGCATATTCAGCGATGGTTTTATTGGCTATAGACACAGTCGGTGCATTCGGGTCTACTTGAACAATACTGATTTCTGCATCTTTCAAACTGTTTTCCACACGGATGGAACCAACTCTTGCACTTGAAGCTGCCAGGAGCTTGTAGGACAATGTGGTAATTGCTATACCTCTATCATCTATTTGCGGCTTGGAAATCGTTTGTCCGGTTATCCACTCCGTTCCACTAACAACTGAAGGTGTATATTCCAGATTGGTTTCTATCGTGAAAGAGATCGTTTGTTCCGACAAATCATACTTTTGAGATTTTTCGGACGGGGTGATTGTAAAATAAGGTACACAGGCTTGTGTGATATTCACTACTACCGGTTCGTCAAGAAGCGAACTCTCCAATGTTACGTTGGCAGTACGGACCTTGTAAGTCTTATTCTCGGCTACTGAAAATAGGAGAGTTGTTTTTCCGATAAATTCGCTTTTTCTCTCTAAAGTCAGCCATTCTTTACTCTCCTCGCTGTGAGTAATGACGAGGTCGGGAATGTTACTTTCGAATTTGATAGATATATCGCTTTTTCCTTTGGGAAGATTTATTTCTCTTTCGGTAAACAAGTCTACTGTATATACCGGTGAACACTCTATCTGCAAGGGGAGTACTGTAGTACCGACGAAGAACTTGAAAGTTGCGGTCCGAACTTTGTCTAATGAATTTGGGTCGATGGTGAATGTCACTTCATCTCCGCTTTTACCCGACGTGGCCGATGGGTGTGCCCAGTCGCATATTCCTGCCAATCGCCAGTCATCGGAACTTGTGACAGTCACAACTGCCACACCACCCAGACCATCTACTTTTATCTCGTTTGTTGATAGTGAAAGTGTAGCGTTCATCTCATTCACCGGTTCATCGCTGTCGGAGCAACCCCACAAAAGTAGGGTTGCCGACAGTATCATTGATATTTTCTTTAATAGTTTCATATTTGCGTATCTTCTTTAAGAGTCAAATAAATAATGAATTAACACATTAACGTGCAGTACGTACGGTACTGTTTTTAGGATAATAATAACTCGGACGGATTAATTCTTCGTCATACAATCCCAAACAAACATTCTCGCAATATGTTAGTTGGTCTCGTTTACGTTCGTCCGAGATGTATTTGGGAGGAGTGGGAGAGAAGAACATGTAGTAGCCGTATCCTGCATTTTTCTTGGAACGCGCGGTACTGGTACTTGTATCTCCGCTATCCCGAAAGAGTTCGATAGACATACCTGCACATTGTTTCAATGTCATACCAATGCCAGGCTTTTCTGTTCTTCCATAATCCGCTACAGAGTAATCGCAATATTGTCCCGGTTCTACACCGTCAATGATTTTTAGATTTTGGGCATACAAACTTCCCAAACTATATAAAGAAACAATCTTTTCCGGCATTGCTTTCTTACATTCATACATCAAGCGAGAGCCTGCTTCTACAGATTGCTCCGTCAGCCAAGGATTGGAAAGTACAGGATCATTTGAATACTCGTCATCAAAAGCTACACCATCTAAGTTATATCCGCGGCAGTAAGCGGCTATTTCACGGGCAAACTCTTTCGCTCCCATTTCCGAAAGTTGAGCAACGCCAGCTTGGTCATGATTTCCCAAAATGCTAATGATTACTTTCATACCGGCTTTGCGGAGTGGCTGGAGATACTCGTCATTGTGGTCAAGTAGGAATTGTACATTATCGTTGTTGGATACATATACCCGTTGTTTTTTTGCATCCCAATTGATATTGGCTGCAAAAAGCACTACGTCATCGAAGAAATACTTGCCACTAGCTGTTTTAAATTCCAGTGCATTGAGTGGATTCGCGTCATTCACTTCAAAGTAGATCACGGTTTTTACAGCATCTTCTCCTTTGTTATGATTAGCTTTATGACGATAATCCTGTACTAACAATACCATATGCTTGGACATTTCGGAAAATGAGATACCTTCGTCTGATGAGGTCGCAGTCAGCGGGACGATGTACGTTTTATCTTCTTCCATACCATCAAAAGCAGTCAGTGTTACTTTCAAGCCGGGAGTTGCAGTGTCGTCCGGTGCAAGCACACAGGCGCCGTTATTGGTGATTGCCACATTTTCGGCGGGGAACATTTCGAAGTCCGTATTGTGGATAGAGTTGTAAGTGGATACGTAGGATTCGTCTACGCCAATCGTTACGTCCACTCCCGTTTTAGGTTGTTTGGAGAGGCGGAATACAATATTGGTAGACTGCTCGTTACTGCGTAGTTCCACTATCGAATTGTTTTTGTTGGTGGTTGCATCGAGCAGCATACCGTTGATTTGAGTAGCAGAAAGGTAAGTACTTTCGTCTGCTGCAAATTCAAGTTCCTCGTCACAGGATGTAAAAAGTCCTGCGGTAAGCATTGCCAATGGCAGAAAAGTATATTTAATGCAATTTATCATATTCATATTCTGTTAAGAGATTATTTGCAATGAGATTAACTGGTTATTTTTCGGGTAAGGTAACGAATTCCCATTTCGGAAGATTCTCTATAGTCAGGTTATAACCGCTTGAGCTGTAGTCTTTCACTGTTTGGCCTTCACCTTCATCGAATTTCCAATAAGCTATCAAGCCTTCTGAAGTAGGGTTCACTGTATAGAAATGATTGACAGCTTGTATTTCTTCGGCAGAAAGGGCACGGTTCCAAATGCGCGCTTCGGCTACCGAACCGTTGAAGGAACGTTGCTCATTATAAGAGTATCCAATCCAAAAACAACGGGCTTGTCCGCCGCTTTCGTCTGAATGCTTGGTTCCTAAGCTGACTGTGTTCAGGCTTGAATATTTCTTTGAGGCTTTTTCCACTCCATCAATATATATTTTGGTTTCTCCTTCTTTAAAGGTGACAGCTACATGATACCATTTATTACTGTCAAACTGTAGGTCAGAGTTGGTTAGATTGCCGTTGGAAGTTGAGAGTTGAAGTTGATTGGAGGGTACTCCTGCGTCACCAATACGAAGTAGATACTTACCCTCGATCCCCATCAGTGTGCTTATCTCGCTTTTAAGTTGAGAGGCGTTAAAGAGTATTTCCAGTGTATTCTCTTTCATATTATTAAATCTTGCATCATCATTGAAATCCGGATAAGCACGATTCTCGCTCAAATTACATACCACATTGATAAGTGATGCTCCGCGGAATACATAATAATAGTTCTTGGCACTTTGTAGTACTTCGATTCCTTCAACGGACTGAATAGTGACGGGCAATACATAAGTGACGTCTGCGTCCAGTTCTCCTGTATTGACGAATTGAATAGATAATACATTGCTGGATACAGCGCCGGCTTTGATTATTACCGTTCTTTCATTCATTACATAGTGTTCTTTGGGGAGCAATATGGCTGCTTCGTCATAATATGCATTCCGGTAAGTGTCCAGTAATTCCGGAGCCGGTGCCATAGTCACTTTGATATCATGAGCTTTTGGTTTGGCAATTGCCACAGAAAGTCCTTTCTCCACATTCATATCTCCGGCCTTGAACAGGACTTCCTGCGTAAAGGCTGCTGTGGAGAGGAAAAGTTTATTGTCGTAATGCTGTCCGTCTTCATTATCCTGACATCCGGTCAAGGTGATGGAGAAAGCGGCGAGCATCGTCATTATTAGTTTATTCAGTTTCATAAGTTGTTTTTATTTAGCGGTTGGACTGAGGATATTAATTGCTTCTCTGACATTGGTGTATATTTTTGCAGGGTTGAAATAGTCCTGCTCCACTCCGTCGATAGAGATTCCAGCTTTTACATAATCAGCTACTTCTTCTTGCAGTGTCCATTCGGCAGCGGCAACAATGGCGGATGCACCGTCTACTAATCCATATTGGTCGCCCGTGCTACTGATGTATGGAGTGGTTACTCCCATAATGAAGCGGTCGGTCGGTACATCCTTGCCGCATGCCATCAGTACGAGATAAGACATTTCGTATAGATTTTTTGCGCTGTGAGCATTGATAATGATATACCTGCTTTCTACCAATATCTCTTTGTCGATAACGTTCTGTGGACTTCCCTTGAAGATGAGTTCTTTGTCCGCATGGGCGACTTTCCACTCTGCCAGCAGATTGAAGAATGCACCTTGTCGTTCAGTTTCGGCAGCGGTCTTTTCTTCGTCCTGTAGCAGAGAGTTGAGGTCGAAGCCGGTGAAGTTCATCACTATACCATCTGTTCCTAATGCATTGATAGTATCCAATTGTCGGGCTGTTTCTTTTTTACAGTATTCGATGAAACGCCGTACGTTGACAATAGCCAGATCTTCATCTGTTGTTTCGTCTTCACTCTCCGATTCGTTATTACTTTCCGGTTCGCTTCCTTCCTCGGGAGTTTCCGCATTGGCAGCATCTTCCGCCTCTTTTTTAAGAATGGCTTGCCAAGCGCTTTCGATGGCGTCAAAGTCTACCAATCCTACTACTTTCGTGCCTTTTTTACGAACTTCATCCATTTCAGTGATATGCATCTCATTCACGTCGAAGATGTTGTTCAGGCAGATATAATCTACGCTATCGGGCAGTGCCGTGAGGTGTTGGCTCTGATTGGCAGGGGCAGTGCTAAGGTTGTTCATAGAAACTATGACAATGGAATGTTCACTGGCTTTGAAAGCATTGAGTGATTCCAAGTATTGAGCGTATAGTTCCGGATTCTGCTCTTCGATGGAAGGGTAACGGAGAGTAATGCTTTCCGGTTCCGTCCATTCCGAACATGCCGCCAGCATCATCAGGCAGGCGATGAGTGCGGGAAGTGTATATTTGAATAATCTTTTCATATTATTATAGTATAAAATGTTTTTTGCTTATAGGGTTTGTCTTACTACTAAGTTCTCAAAGTACTTGGTTGGTAATTCCGGATTTTGCATCTTTGATGACGTCTCTTCAAATATATTATTCATATCATATTAAAATAAGAGGTTAATCACTAAGGTTTACATGCCCACCATAAATCAGTAGCCATATTATCCGAATTCTTTAAATAGTTATCAACAGCATATTGTACATTTACTGTGTTATCCGTATATTCTGCAGACGGATAAGGCATACGACGTGCTCCCTTTTTGTTATCCACGGTTCCACCACTCATATTACCTTCGTCTGTAGCAGGAATTAATTTAGGATAACCTGTACGGCGATAATCCGCCCACGCTTCATTTCCTAACATCCAATTGGCTATCCATTTCTGCGTAATGATTCTTTCCTGTTTCACCTCGTCGCTAGCAGAATCATCCCATTTAATCGTTATTGTTGAAATCGGAGAATTATATGTGTTAAGTCCAGAAGGATCAGTATAAGTGGTCGGTATCTTGCTTTCATCATTTAGATATTCTTCTGGATTACCGGCGTTCCATTGTTCAAACGAAAGACGAATTCCTTGATTATAGAAATCACGTGCTTCTCCTCCCATATCGAACTTGAAAATAGCTTTTCCTTCTGCTCTTAAGAAGGCAACTTCAGCAGCATTCATCCAAAAGATAGGATCGGAAGCCGAGATTTTTATCTTGGAATAGTTTATAAAATAATCTTTAGCTTTTTCAAGATTGATGCCACGACGCAAGCCGACATATTCCTGGTCTTTCCATCCTGATTTCTCGAAATAAGCAGCACGGCGTCCATCTGAATAACCATTCATATAGCAAACTATATCAGCTGCCACATGACTGTCGCCACCGCTTGTTTCTTCGTTGTATCTAACAGCTGTGTACAATGGATTGGGAATTGTACCGAAGTAATTCCACTTTGCGTTATCCACATTGGATTCTATTACACCAAATTCGTGTTTGACTGCACTTTCAGCCATTTCTTGGGCTAATGTTTTATTAGCATAAGCAACCCGAATAGCTAAGCGGAGTTTTAGCGAATTGGCAAACTTAATCCATTTGGCTACATTTCCGCTATATACATAGTCAGCAGTAGCTACGAGAGCTGAGCCACTATTTTCTGTCAAAATTTCTATTGCCTGGTTCAATTCTTCAAAGAATTTATTATAGACATCTTCTTGAGAATCATAGGGAATTGTTATTTTTCCGTCTGCTCCAATTTTAGAATAAGGTATAGGACCATACGTATCGGTAATACGATTCATTGCCGCTACTTTTATAATTTCAGCAATAGCATAAGGAACCGGATTATTAGTAGCTTCAGATACACTTTTCACTGTGGACAAGTTACTATATAGTACCGGAATAACTTTATCACTTTTCAAAAATACCCGTGTCCAGTCGTCTGTCGGATTAAAATTGGAAATTGTAAACGCCCATGCACTCTTGGAGTCTGCAAAGTAACCTCCGCATGGACCTCCCAATAAACAATCGGTAAACTGTGCCGTATTAACATCACTAGATACAACACAACCGGCCAAATTACTCATTGCAGACCCTAGGGCGTAATCATCATCTGCTAAACTTCCCGGCTGATATGGATTGGAATTTATATCCATATATTGACTGGTGCAAGATATAAAAGATACAGTCAACGCCCCCAAAAACAGCTTATTTATTATATTATTTCTCATATTAATGCGTTGTTTAGAATTTGAAACTCAGACTGAAACCTATATTGCGTAAAGATGGCATCATAAAGTAGTCTATTCCTTGATAGAAGTTGTCCGTAGAAGCAATGCTTTCCGGATCAAACGGTGCTTTGTTGTAAATCATCCAAAGATTACGTCCGATCATGGATATTTTGATATCGCAGATATTATGTAACATTTTCCGAGGGAAAGTATATCCCAAAGATACTTCTTGCAGACGGACGTTGGTTGCAGAATAGGTGTAATATTGTGGCACAGAAGTACCGCCACCAATAATTCCATACCATGTCTCCGGATTAACGTGATCATTACCGTTGACCGGCACATATCCGTGGTCTCTTGCTTCAGCAGTTGCCTCAGAAACTCCATAATAATCAAGCATGGCTTGTGTACGAGAGAATACAACACCGCCTAAACGTGCGGAAACAAGGAAGCCGGCATTAAAGTTATTCCAACTGAAGTTATTACGCCAAGCTAAATTACCTTTTGGTAATACACTTCCCAGTTTTATATATTTTTTAGGATCCTTGATTGTCTCAGTAGTCATCTTCCCGTCTTGGTCAATGTATATTTTATTATTACTATCTCGTTTCAAATCAATAAAAGAATACAAGTCGCCCATGCTGCCACCTTCTTTTAACAAGAAGTGGGCTTCGCCTAACCCTCCCATGTCAAGTGTACCAATAGAGAAATTCTCTCCTGTGACAGGATTGATTGCATTGCTGGCCAAGGTCAGGATTTTATTCTTATTCATAGAGAATGTAATTCCGGTATCCCAAGTAAATTTGTTCCATGTATTTTTATATCCCAAGGAAAGTTCAAGACCTTGATTTCGTACTGCTCCTGTTTGAATATACATGGCCGACCAACCACTGACCGGCAACTGCGGATTAAATGTTTGATTCATAGTTTTGGCATTATAATATGTAATGTCTAAATCAAAGTTCTTTAAGAAACGCATAGTTAATCCGACTTCAAGAGACTGAGTCCGTTCCGGCTTCAGATTGTATAAAGGATATTGGGTCATGATACTCCACTGAGCGGAATTCGCAGTCCATTCATAACGAGGATTAGCCAAATATCTTTCGAAAGCACTACCTACAGATGCCCAGGAACCACGTAGTTTCATATAAGACAAATAGTCTTTATTCAAATTCGGCATCAATTCGGAAAGAACTACGGAAGCACCGACTGACGGGTAGAAAAAAGACTTGCTTTTTGAGTTTGGTCCAGCCAATTGTGAAGGCCAGTCATTACGTCCGGTCAGTGTTATATAATAGGTACTTTTATATCCTAATTCGGCAGAAGCGAATATAGATTGAGTTTGTTCTCTCCATCCTTCTTGCAAACGTTCTGTCTTACTCGGACTCAAATTCTGAATAGCAAAGAAATTGGTTAATCCGACAGTCTCACTTTTGAAAGGATCGGTACCGTCAGCAATCGGACCACGTACTTTCATTGCATCAGAACGTATATCGGAGAAAGAACCACCAACGTTTGCCTGCAATGAAATGGTTTCACCAAACATTTTATTGATATTCACAAGGAAGTCTGCGTACAATTGCTTATCATTAGTTCGGGTAATTCCATATAAGCCGCGAGACGATTTTTCCGTCAACTGAGTATTGGTGGAAGCATAGAACTTCTCTGTATAATCATTATTAGAGTTATCCAGGCGAACACGACCGGAAACACTTAACCAGTCTAATATCTGATAACTTAAATTAGCATTCAGCATATAACGGTCTTTCTTGTTCTCACGCAGATTGCGATAATTCACCCAATATGGATTCTGCATAGTCATGGCTTCATCACCAACCGGCCAATATTGAGTATAAATTTTGCGAGCCGGGTCATAACGCTCATACATACTAATATCTTCCCAGTCATTGCCACGCGGAAATAAATAAGCCCCCACTAACGGGTTGTTGTATGTACCTTGGTTTGTCATATTTCTATCATTTTGTAGAATATAACTTGCTCCAAAATCCAATGTCATTTTATCGTCCAAAAAAGAGGTCGTATTTCGGACGGTAAAGTTATAACGATTGTATTTGTTGTTAGGAACGATACCCTTTGAATTTACAGCAGCTGCTGAAGCGTATGTCTGGTTTTTCTCGGTTCCGGTAGAAAATGAGACACTCTCTGTAGCAATAACGCCAGTTTGGAAATAATCATCCTGAGGACTATAACCATAATAGTTAGCTTCTGTGAGTTTACGTCCCCAACTACGGGCACCGGATATATTTTGCACACCTTCCATACCTGTTCCATAACGAGTTTGAAAACGTGGCATAACAAACGGGGTTGTAAATTCAGTATTTGAATTGACTGTAATACTTACCCGTCCTTCTTTACCTTTTTTAGTCGTGATTACAATTGCACCGTTAGCGGCTTCCGAACCATACAGAGCTGCTGCGGCAGCACCCGTCAATACAGACATTGATTCAATATCTTCAGGATTGATATCGGCAATCGGTTCACTGGAACCTCGTGAGTCAAATTCCGTACCTCCACTCTTCGTTGAACGTCCGGAAAAAATGGGTACACCATCGATTACGTATAGTGCATTGGAAGATTGCATAATTGATTTTGTACCACGCATCACTACTTTTGATACACCACCAACCCCTGAGGAAGAAGCATTGATATTGACACCTGCTACTTTTCCACTTAAAGAATTGACAAAGTTCGCATCTTTGTTTGATGTAATCTCATTGGTGTTCACTTGTTGTACATTATAACTTAATGCCTTTTCCGAACGTTTGATGCCCAATGCAGTGACAACAACTTCATCTATTACTTGTGTGTCATCCAGCATTGTAATATTTATAGCCGTTTGACCTTTTAATGGAATTTCTTGTGTCTTATAGCCTATATAAGAATATACAAGAATAGGGTTAGCGTTCTTCGTAACCACTTTATAGTTACCATCCAAGTCAGTTATAGCCCCATCAGTTGTACCCTTTATCAGGATGCTGACACCAATCAGAGGTTCTCCTTTAGCATCCAAAACTTGGCCTGTAATAGTACGTTCTTTTCCAGTTGGTTGTTGGTTTGGAGCAGGAACTCCTTTTTCTGATAAATAAACAATATTCTCTTCTATTTTATAAGAGATATCTTTATTTTTCAGAAGTGTGTTTAAAACTTCCTCTAAAGAGACATCTTTTACTTTTAACGGCCCAACGGTAATTGTTGACAGCTTGTCATTGTAAAAAAACTGATACTTTGATTGTGATTGAATTTGTTTAATAACACTACCCAAAGTTGTACGGGGAGTCGATAAGGTCAACTGTGCCGCAGCCCATTGTACAGGAACTGCTATCAACAAGAGAATCAGTAAAGCTCGAAATAGCTTCGACTTTTGAAGCGAATGTTTGCTTTCCATACATTTTATTTAATGGTTATACATTTTATTGAACTCCAAAGGAAGGTGTCGACTTTCCTTCCCTTTGCTAATAAAACAACGCTAAATTAATAAACACTTAGCTGAATTTATAATTTTTTTCGTAAAAGCTCAAAAATCTTTAGTTCTTGGTAGTGAAATGCATTGAATCAAACAATAGCTTCTGTGTCTTTTATATAGTCCCTCCTTGTAACTTGAAGAATAGGATTGATTACATTTTACCAAGTACTTGGATAACTTAAGCAAAAAAATGACTAAAATCTTTAAACGATAATATATATGAGAAGAATAGTAAAAAACTGTTTGTTTACAGCAATATTGATGGCGGGGGGATGATATCTACCTCATGTGAGGACTGGACAGACCCGGAAAGTATTGATATCCATTACCCCACGTTTGAAGAGCAGAACCCGCAACTGTATGCTGACTATCTGAAGGATTTGAAGTTATACAAAGCAGAAGGGCATAAAGTGGTCTTTGTATCTTTTAATAATCCTGGTAATCCGAGACATCAGTCCGAACGCCTTACCGTTGTGCCAGACAGCGTGGATTTCATCTGTCTGAATAATCCCGAAAATCTTTCGGGGGAAACACAAGCGGAAATGGTGAAAATTCGTGAGAAAGCTATTCGTACGCTTGCTTGTATTAATTACGATGACTTAGAAAATGAATGGAATAAGAAAGCGGAAAAGAATCCAGAACTAACGGAAGAAGAAGCCCGGAAATATCTGAATGAACGTACGAATGCCTTATTGGCTTTGTGTGACGGTTACGGATACGACGGTATCCTTGTAAGCTATACAGGACGTTCGATGGTGGGGATGAAGGAAATTCCATTGCAACAATATAAGGAGCGCCAACAAAACTTTTTCAGCAAGGTGATGAGTTGGCAGGCCGGACATATCGACAAAATGATGGTATTTTATGGAAACGTGCAATATCTGGATCCCGAAAGCATGGATATGCTGGACAAATACAACTATTTAATTCTGAAAACCACTTCTTCCACTAATCAGGTTGCGCTTACGATGAATGCCATGACGGCTATCCAAGCCGGTAAGGAAGCGGCGGGAACAAATACTAATCCTGTTCCCACTGATCGTTTTATTGCTGCCACGCAGCTTCCTCTAAAGTCAGATGCGGGTATGTTGATCGGCTATTGGAATACAAAGGGAGAGAGGAGTTTGGCGGCACAAGGTACAGCCCGATGGATTGTTCAGGCATCTACGGAGTTTACCCGCAGCGGTATTTTTGTCGACAATATCCAAGAGGATTATTTCAATAATACTTATGCATCTGTGCGTGAAGTAATCCAGATAATGAATCCTAATAAATAAAAGTAGAATATGAAATTGTATATTTATCACTTAGCTGCCGTGGCGCTTACTGCATTTGTAGTAAGTAGCTGTAAGAATGCGGACATTAATGATGAACATCATTATGACAATAAGGTCTATATAAATTCGGCTCCTGTGACTGACAACTTATTGATTAAAGAAGATATAATAAATGAAAGCCGTACGATTGCTTACAGACTTGCCGCTCCTGTAGAGAAAGATATTCAGATCAGTTTCAGAGCTGTTCCCTCACTGACTGCAGCCTATAATTTGAGCTATGCTGACGATGCCACGGCATTACCCGAAGAATATTATGAAATTTCGGAGAAGCACGTAACAATTAAGGCGGGTGCTATTTCAGGAGATGACATTGTGGTGAACTTTAAGAACTTAAACCGATTGGATGAAAATCGTCGTTATGTATTGCCGGTTTCCATTACGGATGCAGGTATCGGAGTTCTCGAGAGTGCTCGTACCACCTATTTTATTATTAAAGGTGCTGCCCTTATCAATGTGGTGGCAAATATTCGGGAAAACTATCTTCCGGTGAAATGGAAGGATGACAATGCTATGAGGAATGTGAAAGTGATTACGGTAGAGGCGTTGGTGCGGAGTAACGACTGGGAAGCCGAACGAACGAATGCGATAAGCATAATTTTCGGTGTTGAAGGCAATTTCCTGTTACGTATCGGTGATGCCGACCGTCCTCGCAATCAGCTTCAGGTAGTTGCACCGGGTGGCTCACCATTTCCACCTGCTAATTATGTATCGGGTATTGGATTACCGGTAAACGAATGGGTACACATCGCCGTGGTGTATAACTCGGAAACTAAAAAACGAATTTACTATAAAAATGGGGTGAAAGTTTACGAAGACAGTGACACAGGCGGTGCAGTTAATTTAGTTCGAGGAAATTCTTATCCGAATGGACCGTGTTATATCGGCAGATCTTTCGACAACGATCGTTGGCTGCCAGGAGACATTTCGGAAGTACGTGTCTGGAATATAGAAAGAACTGAAAAACAAATAGCTCAAAATCCTTACAAAATAGACCCTGCAAGTGAGGGACTTATCGCTTATTGGAAATTTAATGAAGGAGAAGGAAAAGTGGTTAAAGATTATTCCGCAAGTGGACAAGACATTACTGCAGCGAAAGATTTAGTATGGGTTTCTGTAGAACTCCCAGAAGAGAATTAATCCTTTTTATTAAAAGAATACGATTATGAAACAAAAATATCTGATAACGGGCTTAGTGGTTGCCGCATTTACGGGCAGCCTGACTTTGCTGACTTCCTGTGTGGACGATTTGAATATGAATGCAGAAATTGACGAGTCGGCATATAGCGGTATATATGAAAACAACGGATACCTGCGTGACGGGAACTCCAACCTTGTCTCCAATGTAGTGGAGTTATACAAAGATACCTATACTACCTCTGTCAAAATGGGATTCAGCCGGGTACCGGGTTCTAATACTTCCGCCCAAGTGGCTTTTGATGCGGACTATCTGACCGTTTATAATGAAGAACATGGAACGGATTTCGAATTGTACCCTGAACGTCTTGTTTCCTTTGTCAACGACGGTAAGCTTACGGTAGACCATCCGTCAAAATCAGCCTATACGGACGTTACTATCCGGGCGGACGAAACCGTAGTGGAGAACAAAACCTACATCCTGCCTGTTGCCATCACTAATACAAGCAGTGACATTACCGTAAAGGATGAGGAAGCTGCCCATTGCATTTATCTGATAAAAGACATGAGAAAATTGGATAATCTTGCGTTCAAAGGAGAAGGCGCTGTAAGAGCGTTTGTTTTCTTTGACGGTACAAATCCTCTGAACGCTTTGGCCTTTGAATTGGAGAACGGAAAAATGTTGTGGGACGTAGTATCTCCATTTGCTGCCAACACTGGTTGGGATCCGGTAGCGCAACGTCCATACCTAAAATGTAATGACTACATACAGTTCTTGCTGGACAACAACGAAACCTTCCTGCAGCCGCTGCGCAAGCGTGGAATGAAAATCATATTGTCTATAGTCGGTGGCAGGGATATGACAGGGGTGGCACAACTTTCCGAACAAGGTGCCAAAGACTTTGCGCGCGAGCTGGCTCAATATTGTTATGTATACAATTTGGACGGAGTATGTTTTGACGATGAATATACAGAGGCACCGGATGTGAACAATCCGGCACTGGCAAATCGTAGCGCGGAAGCCGCTGCCCGTCTTTGCTACGAAACTAAAAAGGCGATGCCTGATAAACTTGTAGCGGTATATGTACTTGGAAGCATGACTTACAACCTTCCCAAAGTTGACGGGACGCCTATGGGTGAATGGGTGGATATTCTACTTGCTGATTATGGTCTAAATGCTGCTGCAGTAACAGTGAAAGGAGTAGAATCCATTAATTGTACAGGTCAATCTATAGAATTTGAAAGAGGAACTGGTGGTAATTTGAATCCTGCGCAGATAAATGATAGCAATGCCGGCTGGTTTATGGCATTTTCACCGAAGGTGGATAACTTCGAAAGTGTATTCAATCGTTTGTATGGAGGGGTAGAAGAATTGTATGGCGCTAAACTGAAAGCACCTGCGGTATTCTACAAAGAGAATGATGCCACACCTTACCAATATCCCGATGCATTACAATAAAATTAAAAAACAATCCTGGAAATGAGAATATTTTATAGACTTTTATTATTGTTGGCAATCAGTTCGCTGACAACCCTTCCCGGATGTCGGGAAGAGGAAGATTTGAATTTGCTTACCTATCCTGACAATAGTTTTACGCTTGCGGCGGAAGGTGAGGAAGGTTCGGAAATAACGGTGAATGCTTTTTATAATAATGATGGTATATTAGAATTTGATAAGCCTGCAACATTCACTTTTCGTTTTAACGCTTCCCCAGAGGAAACAATAGTCACTTTTGAACCGATTGGAGAGAATGTGGAGCTAAGCGATACAAAATTGATAATTTCGGCAGGTTATACGGATGCTAGTGTGATTTTGGATATAAAAGACATGGAAGCTTTTCAAGCTAATTATGAAGAAGCTGTGTGTAATTTAGGCGTGAAAGCTACCGTAGAAGGATACAGAATGCCGTCCACTACTTTGGAGGCAAAAGCTCTGGTAAAGAAAGAGGCGTATGTAGCTGCCGGTTTTCTGGAGGGAAAAGCTGACAGCAAGACTGAATTCGTGCATACTGTATTCGCAGGAAACTTCTTGGAAACAGAAGAGAATAAATACATTTTCAATGTACGGTTGGAACGTCCGGCGCGGAAGGACGTGAAGGTTACATTTAATACGGTAGTGACAGGTGTGAACGAGGAAGCATTGGATAATGTCATTATCACTCCTTCGGAAATCGTTATTCCTGCCGGACAAAAAATATCGCAAGATATTACTTGGGAAATCGGCAAGGATTTCTTGCTCGGCACAGACAGAGATGTAGATGCGACATTTACGGTTACTGCAGATTTCGAATGCGAAGATCCTGTTGTCTCAACTGACGAAACTAGAAACTCATTCTCCTTGAAAGTGGTAAAAACTGTGAAAGGAGTTGAGATTATACCTCACGATTGGGACTATGAGGATTTTATGGTCTTCCCTAAAGGTTGGACGGAATGGAATAAAGACGGCTGGACTATAGAAACGGCAGGCGAAGTTGATGATTCTGACGGAGCAGAAGTCCTTTTGGATGGAGAAGATTATGATGGTATATATGGGGAGGGAGATTTTTCACTCACCGTTGATATGAAAGAGAAAAAAACACTTGCAGGAGTAGGGCTTTGGTATCAGTATTGGTGTAGCCCCCAAAGTATACAACTGTCCGTCTCTTCTGACGGCGAAACTTGGAGCTATTTGGGGCAGGTTTCAAGCAACGATGAAAATGTAGATTTTATCAAATTCTATGAACCGGTAACTACGCGGTATGTGAAATTTGAGATAAAAGATAGGTGGAAGTCTGCAGAACTTTACGAACTCCACTTCTTCGAAACAGCACCTGCAGTAAAATAGGCAAATATCCTATAAACATTAGATAATCAAATCCCGCTATTGATACACTTTTTATCAATGGTGGGATTTGTGTTAATTCTACAGAATTGCGGATCAACAGATGGCTTATAAATTAAGAATAGATACCAGAGAATATTTTTATTGATTTTACTCTCATACTCTCATAAACAGCCTGAGTCTCTTTATTTGTCGTGCTTTTAGCTATGATAGCGGGGGCATGTTACTCCCTGATAGTAACTTTTACTCTCATACGGAATTTTTACCTTTTGTGAGTAATGTGTTTGTAATCAGTGTAATATGTATATTGTGCTGATATACTCCACTTATATATAAATTCTGAATATAAACCTTATTTCCTATTAAATGGTTTGTTGGCTAGCCGTGATAAAGGCATAAAGCATAAGTTTGTGGCACACTATTGCCTTGACTAACATTTGTGCCAACGGCTTGGCACAAATGTGCCACCGTGGTGTCATTACTGTGCCAAGCCGTTGGCACAGTCGTTTCATCCCTATGTGACACTTGTGTCGATAGGATGTGACAATCGTTTCCTTCGGATGTAACAGTTGTGTCGCCAGGATGTGACGGTTATGTCAATCAGGAGATACGGTTACCAGTCGTAGTCTTCGACGTATGCATCAAACTGTTGCGGGGTGGAGACGCCGCAGTTCTTGAGGATATTCAATACGTGTTGTTGTTCGGAAAGGGAGAGAAGGCGTTCGCCTTTGCGTGAGCGGTAATAGGTTCTACGGCCGAAATAACTCATCAGATGTAGGATGACGGTTTGCATCTGTTTGTAGGGAAGATTCTCCAGCATTCCGATGAATCCTTTGGCATATTGTATTTTTTTGTTGGAACGATAATAAGGGCAATCCCCTTCTATGCTTGCCAAATGTTTGGGACTGACGATAATCCAATGTTTGATATTTTCCGGTACGCTTTGTTCGGTGATTTGTCTCAGGCAGGTGCTTGCTTTGAGGCATTGTCGGTTGAGACACATCGGATACTGGTAAGGGACTTTTTCGAAGTCTATTTTTTCTTCCATGATTATAGGTTGTTTAATTAAATATGTTATTCTTCCGCCAGCCACTTCTCAATATTTCTTGTTTTGCTGGAGAAGTTTACTCCTATCCGAAGTAACTTTCGAGAATCAGTTTCGAATGGGAGGGCATAATGTTTTTCTTTAATTTGTTGCAGAGCCTCTTCCGCAGTGCCGTTCAGCTTGAATTCCATAATGTAGATATATTGGTCTGTTTGCAATACGAGGTCGATACGCCCTTCGTTTGTGTGATATTCCACTTTTGTGTAGAATCCCATCAGTTTGAAGACGATGAAGAGTACATTCTGATAGTGCAGCTCCAGTTCACGTTCTTTATTGTCGGTGTGACCGGTAATCGTTTCATAAGGGGTATCGGCAAAGAAACTTTGCAAACGGCGGAAGAAACTGTCGTAGTCTCCCTGCTCTATTTCTTTCACGAACTTTCCTATTTCGAATGCAGACCTGCTTGTCCTTACATTCGCGTAGAATGGGAGAAGGAACCTGACGAACCCTTCCTCTACTTCACGGTTCGGAAAACCAAGACGGTAAGTCCCGAAACGGGCATCGTAACCCTTTATGGTCAGATAACCGCTTTGATAAATTACTGGGATGGGATCGGTATCCGCACTGTCTATTCCGTCCAATACATCGACCGATGTTTCTTCGTGAGTGATATGGGTAAGGTCGTAGTTGTGATTTTGCAGCAGGGTGACGAGATACGTGGGCGTACCCGTAGCAAACCAGTAGCTGCCGAACTCTTTCCGCTTGAATGTATGGAGCAGGCTGAAAGGGTTGTACATGCCGATGGAGTTGTGCGTGAAGTGATAACCGTCATAATATTGTTTTACTTTCTCGCGGGTAGCTTCGTAGGTCATTCCGTTTGCATCCGCCAGTTCGTGCAGGTCATCCTTGAAGTTTATCTCCAGTTCCCGATCACTGATGCCGCAGATTTCGATATATTCGTTCCACATTGATATGTCGTCCAGATTGTTCAGGTCGCTGAATACGCTGACCTTGCTGAATTTGGTCACTCCCGTCAATATCCCGAAACGGATGCAGCCGTCTTTGCTTTTCAGTGCTCCGTAGAAACCTTTCAGCGTATTGCGGTAAGCCGTTTGCAACGCCTCGTCGCCGATAGCCTGAAGCATGGGCTTGTCATATTCGTCAACGAGGATAACTACACGTTGGCCCGTCTTTTCGTATGCCCGTTGAATGATTCCTTCAAATCGTGACGCTAATGATTTTTCGGCGGGGTCGCTTCCATAGAGCTGTTCCCAAGCGGATAGGGCACGTTCTAACTTCAGTTCCAGGTTTTGGGGGATACTGTAGTTTTCGGTGTTTAAATCTAAATGCAGGATGGGATAGGTAATCCAGTCTTTTTCCAGTTTCTCCATTGCCAGTCCGGTAAAGAGTTCCTTTTTTCCTTGAAAGTAAGCTTCGAGGGTGGAAATTAACAAGCTTTTGCCAAAACGACGGGGACGGCTGAGGAAGTAATAACGTCCGGTTTTTGCTAGATTGTAGATTATCTCCGTTTTGTCTACATAGTAGTAGCCATCTTTTCGGAGGCTTTCAAAGTTTTGGATACCGATAGGATAAAGTTTGCTCATAATCTCTGCTTTTATAATAGAAACTAAAACAAAGATACGAAGAATATTCTGTCACAGAAGATAATTGAGGAATTTTTATGTAGATGATGTCCGCAATAAACAGGAGGTAGACTGAAATTGCCGGAAACCACCTCAGCGAGAAATGAGATGGATTCCGGCAATGTTTTAACTATGTATTTATTGAGAAAGGATTATTGCTCTTTGGAAAAAGAATAAGGCATATCCTCTTCTTTCGTTCCTCTGTCCTTATTCGGTCGGTTACCCATATCTACCTTGATAGTGCCACCTTTGAATAAGTCTTCGTGGCGAAGATAATTCTTGGTGTAATCAGTTCCGTTGACATTCAACGAGTTGACATAGAAGTTCTTTTTGCTGTTGTTCGGAGCATCAATCACTAAACTGTTGCTGTTCTCAAAATGAAGAGTTGCTTTCTTGAATAATGGGGCGCCTACGATATACTCATCCGTTCCCGGGCAAACAGGGTAGAATCCCAGTGCCGAAAATACATACCAGGCGGAAGTCTGTCCGTTGTCTTCGTCGCCGCAATAACCGTCCGGCCCCGGAGTGTACATTCTGTCCATAACCTGACGCAGCCAGTATTGGGCTTTCCAAGGCTGACCGGCATAGTCATACAAGTAAATCATGTGTTGGATAGGCTGGTTGCCATGTGCATAGTTACCCATGTTCATAACGGTCATTTCACGGATTTCGTGAATCACCTGTCCGTAGTAGCTGTCGTCAAAAACTGGCGGTACGGCAAATACGGAGTCCATCATTGTGATGAACATGTCTTTCCCACCCATCAGGTCGATAAGCCCTTGCGGGTCGTGGAATACAGACCAGGTGTAGTGCCAACTGTTTCCTTCCGTGAAAGCGTCCCCCCATTTCAACGGAGAGAATGGTGACTGGAAAGTACCGTCTTCGTTGCGGCCGCGCATCAGTTTGGATTCTTTGTCGAAAAGATTCTTGTAGTTCATGGCACGTTTGGCAAAGAGGTTGATTTCCTTTTTCGGGCGTTTCAGTTCTTTGGCGAGTTTGTAGATGCACCAGTCGTTGTATGCATATTCCAGTGTACGGGCGGCGTTCTCGTTGATTTTTACATCATAGGGGACATAGCCCAGTTTGTTGTAATATTCATGTCCCAAGCGTCCTGTTGAAGAGACTTCGGGGTGTACATTCTCCGTGCCGTGAATCAATCCTTCATACAAAGTCTTTACATCGTCCACTTTCACGCCTTTCATATAAGCGTCTACCAGGATAGAAGCGGAGTTATTGCCGACCATGCAACCTCTGTGTCCCGGACTTGCCCATTCAGGGAAGAATCCGCTTTCTTTATATGTATTGATAAGTCCTTCCTGCATTTCCTTGTTGACCGACGGGTACATCAGGTTCAATAACGGGAACAGGCAACGGAAAGTATCCCAGAAACCTGTATCGGTGTACATATATCCCGGCAGAACCTGACCGTTGTACGGGCTGTAATGAACCGGTTGCCCGGCAGCGTCCAGTTCGTAGAACTTGCGCGGGAAAAGCAACGAACGATACAGACAGGAATAGAATGTACGGTATTGGTCGAGATTGCCACCTTCTACTTCTATCTTTCCTAATACCTGATTCCAGGCTTCTTTCCCCTTCTTAGCCAGTTGCTCGATATTGTCTTTACCCAGTTCTTTCATATTGACAGCCGCTTGTTCAAAGCTGATGAAAGAAGAAGCGATTCGGGCATGTACCTGTTCGCCTTTGCGTGTCTGGAAACCGATAATGGCTCCGGCATGGTCGGTAGTCTGTTCGGCAACGTTCTCTTGCAGGTTGCCGTTGGCTACCGTAGCTTTGTAAGTGAAGGGTTTGTCAAATTCAATGATGAAGTAGTTCTTGAAGTTTTCGGGAACTCCGCCGCTATTGCGGGTGGTATAACCGATAATCTTATTTTCTTCGGGAATCACTTTGACATACGAACCTTTGTCGAAAGCATCCACCACGACATAAGAATGTTCGTTTTCGGGGAAAGTGAAGCGGAAGAGAACGGCACGTTCCGTCGGTGCCATTTCTGTGACTACATCGTGCTCGGCAAGATATACTTTATAGTAATAAGGAGTGGCAACCTCCCCTTTATGCGCAAACCAACTGGCACGCTTTTCTTCATCAAATACCGGTTTGCCAACTATCGGCATGATAGAGAACTGTCCGTAATCATTAATCCACGGACTGGGTTGATGCGTTTGCTTGAAACCACGAATCTTATTGGCTGTATAAGTATATTGCCATCCGTCTCCCATTTTTCCTGTTTGGGGAGTCCAGAAGTTCATTCCCCAAGGGCGGGCGATAGCCGGATAAGTATTACCTGTTGATAACTCGAAGGTAGACTGCGAACCCATTAGCGGGTTGACATATTGTGTCCAGTCTTTGGCTTTGGCAAAGAGTGTGCAACCAAGCACACAAGCTATTAATACTATTCTTTTCATGGTTTATGTGTTTTGTAATTAGGTTTGTCGGTCATTCTGATTTCCATTGTTCCACCGTTCGCCAAGTCTTGATGATTAAAGAATGGAGTATCCAAAGACTTGCCGTTCAGTGATATACTTTCAATATATTTATTCTTTTTAGAGTTATTCTTTACTACAATACTGAATGTCTTCCCTTCGGGGAGGTTGATAACAGCTTTGTCGAAAGCGGGACGTCCGATAGAATATACCGGTTTTCCGGGACATACCTGATAGAATCCCATAGAGTTGAGTATGTACCATGCAGACATCTGGCCACAATCCTCGTTGCCGGATAGTCCGTCCACACTGTTGGCATACTGACTGCGGTAAACACTGTCTACCAATTCTTGGGTTCTCCACGGACGATTCACGTAGTTGTACAGATGAATCACATGATGGCTTGGCTCGTTGCCATGTGCATATTGACCGATAAGCCCGCTGATATCCGATGAGGTCGTTTCACCTTCGAGCGATGAATCAGCCTCAAATAAAGAATCGAGTTTCTGAACGAATGCGTCTTCGCCACCCATCAGATTGACCAGTCCTTCTACATCGTGAGGTACAAACCAAGTCCATTGCCAGGCCGTTCCTTCGCAGTAATCATCACTGCGATGAGTCGATGCACGTGGATTGAACGGCGTACGCCATTCACCTTTCGAGTCAAGCCCACGCATAAAACGGGTTGATTTGTCGAAGTAGAATTCATATGCTTTGGCAAAACGTTCGTACTTTGCCTTAGATTCAAAATCATTCATTGCCTCTGCGAAAATAGAGATACACCAGTCGTCATATGCATACTCCAAGGCTTTGGCTACCGATTCATTTTCACGGTCGCAAGGGATATAGCCGATGGCATTCTTGTAGTATTTTGCTTTCGGCATGAGATGAGGCAATACCAAGTCCGGGCATTTAATGCCGGTAGTATCATATTCGGCTGCGCGCAGACAGCCTTTGTAGGCTTCTTTAGCGTCGAAGTTGCGGTATCCTTTCATATAAGCGTCCACTATGACGGGGACAGCATGATAACCAATCATAGTACCGGTATAGTTGGAAGCCAAATCCCACATCGGGTATATTCCGCCTTCCTGGTGTTTCTTTATCAGTGAATTGATAAATTGATTATTCAGATCGGGGTCGATAATCGTCATTAACGGATGTAATGCACGGAAGGTGTCCCACAATGAGAATACCGTATATATAGGATTGACAGTATCTCCCTGATGCACTTCGAGATCCATTCCCAAATAACGTCCGTCCGCATCGCTGAACAGATTCGGGCTGATTCCCGTGTGATAGAGAGCGGAGTAGAAGATGGTTTTATCTTCCTTGTCGGAAGTCGTAATATCAATTTTCGACAGATATTGATTCCATGCCAGGCGTGCGTCTTTGCGTACTTTATCGAAATCCCATCCGGAGATTTCTGATTCGACATTCTTGCGTGCACCCGCTATGTCGACGGCAGAAACACCTACTTTGACCAGTACTTGTTCGTCCTTCTTCGTATTGAAATGCAATAGCGCTTTACAAACGGGAAGCCGTTTGCCGTCATCCATAGTAATGGAATCCGTAATCAATGTATAAGAGAACGGTTTAGAGAATTTGGCGTAGAAATTAATATATTGATCGAAAGCCCAATACGTAGTTTTCTTATGTCCGCAGATTTCCGTGTCACTGATAACTTCGATTTCCATCTCCGAATTAGTCTGTCGTTGCAGACTGTAATCCAAATCAATGACAAAACCGGATTCGGTACTTTCGGGGAAAGTATAACGGTGGATAGCCCCACGTTTCGTAGCCGATATTTCAGCTTTTACCTGATAAGTATCCAGGAAAACTGAATAATACCCCGGTTCTGCCGTCTCATTTTCGTGAGAGAAAGAAGAAGCATAGGCCAGTGTCTGACTTTGCGGATCGGTCGTCAGATATTGTTGTTTACCGACAGTGGGCATGAACAGCACATCCCCGTAGTCGCAACAACCTGTGCCGCTGACGTGTGTATGGGAGAAACCGTTGATTGTGGAGTCTGCATAATAATAACCTGAACAGGCATCCCAACCGTCAATCCGTGTATCGGGACTAGGCTGAATCATGCCGTGAGGCACTACTGCTCCGGGAAAAGTGTGTCCATGTCCACCGGTTCCGATGAAGGGGTTGACGTAAGCACTATAGTCTTTTACATTAGTGGGGGCTGTGCAGGAGCTAAGTGTGAATAATCCTCCTAAACATCCTACTATTAGGAATGTTTTCAATTTCATGGTATTAATAGCTTTTAGTTTCACCGGATTGTCTTTTATTTCTTATTTGGGAGAAATAAAGATGTTACTTCCGACAATTTTATAATCAATAGGTATAGAGTTTTGCAATGATTTCAACACAGATTCGATGTCCGACTTCCGTTTCAGTACGCCGGAGTAAGTCTTGTCCGACCGGATGTCGGGAGACAAGATAATCTTCACGTCATAGAAACGTTCCAGAGCTTTGGTGATGGTGAATATATCTGCTTTTTGGAAAGGAATCAGGTTGTTATGCCATACGGCATCCATCTTGGCATCCACTTGCTTCACAGTCAATCGTCCGTTGTTCTTGTTCAACTCCGCACGTTGTCCGGGAGCAAGGATGATTTGTCCTTCTTCCTTGTTGCCTTTCACTTCGATTTCGCCTTCAATCAATGTCGCTTCGGCTATCCGACAACGTTTGTCGCACTTGAAATTGAATGTCGTTCCCAGTACGCGTATGCGCATGGCGTCACTTTGCACGGTAAACGGCTTGTGCCGGTTCTTCGTTACTTCAAAGTAAGCTTCTCCTTCCAAGTGTACATTGCGTTCTTTCTCGGAAAACTCACGCGGATATTTTAAAGTCGCCGAGTTATTCAGCCAGACTTTAGTGCCGTCCGGCAGAACGACTTCCTTCACAATACCTTCGTTGGCAACTGCAACCATCAATTGCTGGTCGTTTCCATTGTGGTAGAACCAGTATCCGGCTCCGCCACCAATCACCAATATCACGGCAATGGCAGCCGCATATCTCATCCAGCGATGCATACGCAGTACCTTATTTTGTTTTCCTTTCTCTTCGTCCAGCTTCTTATAAAGCCGTTTTTCCGCACGAATCATCCGTTGACCGTCGGCATATTGGTCGAATTTACCCAAATGATAAATTTCTTCCATACGAAATAACTGGCGGGCATTCTCTTCCGATTCCTTCATCCAAGTATTTACTTCGATAAGTTCTTCTTCGGAACATTGTCCTGTCAGATATTTGTTGATTATATCTTCACTCAGATTACTCATTTTCTTTTCCTTCATATTAATAATACAATTCAGAACGCAAAAACACTTATCAATCCCTCCATAAAAATAAGAAAAGAATTATCCAAAGCGGGTCGAGACGACTACGCAAGTACTTCAGAGCCTTATACATATGAGCTTCTACCGTACGGAGCGAGACACCGAGGACATCAGCTATCTCCTTGTTTTTCATTTCGTGCAGATAGCTTAGCTTGAATACTTCTTTGCATTTATCCGGCAATTCATTAATCGCGTCGTAGATTTCTTTGCGGAGTTCCCTGTCTTCAATCCGCCGGATAACTTCGTTGTTGTCCGGTTGGTAGAACTCTGCACGCCTTTGGTTGATTTCCTCCATGGCAGCACAGTAGCCGTCTTCCACATTGCGATGTTTCAGAACGTTGAGGGCACGGGTGTAGACGGCACGATAGAGGAAGGCTTGAATTTGGTCGCCTATCTCTATATTGTCCTTCCGTCTCCATAGCTCCACAAAAACATCCTGTACCACGTCTTCCGCTTCTTCTTCTCCTACCAGACGGGTAGCATAGAAAATCAAGCTGGGATAGTACTTGCGAAATAATGCTTTGTAGGTTACATCGAAGTTTTCATTCATTCTCTCAGTCGATATTAGTTCAGGTTCACTCAAGGTTTCTTCTCCTCAAATAGGACTCCGATTGTTTTTGGGGTATTGCCCATTTCAAATTCTACGGTAGCTCCACTCATGATTTGTTCATGGGTGATATACGTTTTGTCGTATGGCTGACCGTTTACTTTGATTGATTGTATATAGATATTCTTCTTATTTACATTAGGCGCGAGTATGGTGAAAGTCTTGCCATTAGCCAGATGCAACTGCATTTCGGGGAATAGGGGAGTACCTATTTCGTACTTTCCGCTGACCGGATTAACCGGATAGAAACCCATTGCACTGAATACGTACCATGCCGACATTTGTCCGCAGTCTTCGTTTCCGCAAAGACCAGCAGGCTCGTTCTTATAAAGCTCGTTCATTACTTTTGCCACGTAATATTGAGTCCGGTCATTGAATCCTATCGAGTTGTACAGATAGATAACATGATGGCTCGGTTCATTGCCATGTGCGTATTGGCCAATCATTCCCGTACTGAAAAGCGGAAGTTCTGCGTCTGCTGCCGGATGATAAGTGAACATGCTGTCCAGCTTCTCGGCAAATCTGTCTTTACCGCCTACAAGGTCTATCAGTCCGTCAACATCATGCTGCACCGACCAGAAATACTGCCATCCGTTGCTTTCACAAATATGCGGTGTATAGTCGTCCGCCTTGAAATCTTTGATAAAGTTTCCCTTGTCATCCCGTGGCTGCATGAAAGAAGTTTCGGGGTTATAGACATTCTTATAGTTTTGGGCACGTTTGTAGAACGCGTCTGCGATGTCTTGCTTGCCCATCTTCTTTGCCATTTCGGCAATGCAGTAATCGTCAAAGGCATATTCCAGTGTTTTGGATAATGACCAGTTCTCAGCGTTGTAGTGGTCTGTCACGTTGTAAGGGATATAGCCCAGTTCCTTGTAAAGTCCGATGCCGCGATAATTATCCAGGTTGGCAGTGGCTACACAAGCGTTTAATGCCTTTTCTGCGTCAAAGTCGCCGATGCCTTTCAGATAAGCGTCTACGATGACAGGAACGGCATGATAACCAATCATCATGTCAGTTTCGCTTCCGTAGAAATTCCATACGGGCAGGCGTCCGTTCTGTTCGTAGAAGGCGATGAAGGATTTCACCATGTCGTTGACACGTTCCGGTTCGGTGTAAGTGAAGAGAGGATGGGCGGCACGATATGTATCCCACAGGGAGAAAGTACTATAATTTACCCAGCCGTCAGCTTGATGTACTTTCTTGTCGGGGCCGTAGTAAGCTCCGTCTACGTCGCTGTAAATGGTAGGAGCAATCATGGAATGATAGAGAGCGGTATAGAAGTTGACTTTATCATCCTCATTGTCGCCTTTTATTTCGATTTTTCCGAGTTGGCGGTTCCAGTTTGCTTTTGTTTCAGCCAGGTATTTGTCGAAGTCGTTTTCGGGAACTTCGGCTTGCAGGTTCTTGCCTGCACCTTCCATGCTTGTACCGGAGATGGCGGTGTTTACAAGTATTTGTTCCCCTTCTTTGGTGTTGAAGTCGAAGCGGGCGATAACGGCTGTACCGATACGTTTATTGTCTTTGATAATGGCAGTAGTATCCAATTCCATTTTCTCAAAAGGCTTGGAGAAGCGGGTACGGAAGTAGATATGCTGGTCGCGTGCCCATCCGTCAGAGAAACGGTAGCCCTGGATAGTGACGGAGTCAATTGCTTCGATGTAAGAGTCATTGGTGAAATCCCAGTTCATGGCTTTCTTCAGGTTTAAGAAGATGGCGGCTTGTGCTTCCGGGAAAGTGTAGCGTTGGATACCGCAACGCTCCGTTGCAGTCAATTCGACGTTGATATTGTAATCTGTCAGACGTACCTGGTAATAGCCGGCAAAAGCACTTTCATCCTCGTGGGAGAATTTGGAGTGGATGCCCAGCGGTGCTTCCGCTTCTTTATAAGGCAGAGTGACAGGCATAAAGGAAATGTCGTACAAATCTCCTGCTCCGGTACCGGAGAGATGAGTATGGCTGAATCCGGCAATCGTACTGTCCGGATAGAAATAACCGGAGATGCGGTCCCAGCCGGGAAGCCCGTTGTCGGGACTAAGTTGCACCATGCCGAAGGGAGCTTGGGCGCCGGGATAAGTGTTTCCGGTGAAGTCGGTTCCGATAAATGGATTTACATACGATGTGTAATCTGTTTCGTGTTTTTCTTGCGTAGGGGTACAGGAAATCAGCATGCAGGTTAACAGCAGGCATAGATAAGCAGGTGTTCTCATCATTCTTTCGGTATTAGTGATTACTTATTTTATTTATTTGAAGGATAAGAAAAATAATTAATCTGTTTGCAAAGGTAGAAAAAAATGTGACATACTGCCTGGATTGGCATATAAAAAAGCGTGTCTTAAAGTATTTTCGACTTTAAGACACGCTATTCTTTTATTTATTTACTCTTAGATTCCTGCGAGTTCCAGTACTTTTTCAACGGCTGCCGGTAGTCCGTCAGCATTCTTGCCGCCGGCAGTAGCGAAGTGAGGTTGGCCGCCGCCGCCACCTTGAATCAGTTTGGCGGCTTCTTTCACCAGGTTACCTGCTTTCAGACCGGTTGCAACTAAGTTGTCGCTCAGCATAACTGTCAGCATCGGTTTGCCATTGTCTGTGCTTCCTGCCACGAAGAACAGGTTTTCTGTAATCTCGCCACGAAGTTGGAAAGCGATATTCTTCACTACTTCTGCCGGTAGCGGAGAACAGAACTTGATAACTTTGACGCCATGAATTTCCTGTATATTCTTCAACAGTCTTTCTTTCAGACTGGCTTCTTTTTCTTTCATGAAGTCTTCTACCTGCTTCTTCAAGCCTGCATTTTCATCGAGATATTTGCGGATGGCAATACTCAGGTCGGGAGCATTGTTGAAGAGAGCTTTCAAGTCACTAAGTGTATCCTGAATAGTGTCCAACAATTCCTCTACGCGTGCTCCGGTATATGCTTCGATACGACGAACGCCGGCAGCGACAGAACTTTCCGACATGATTTTCACCATACCGATATTTCCGGTTGCAGCTACGTGCGTACCACCACAGAATTCGATAGAAGAACCGAACTGGATAACGCGTACCTTGTCACCGTACTTTTCACCGAAAAGAGCGATAGCACCCAATTCTTTAGCTTCCTCGATAGGAATATTGCGATATTCTTTCAAAGGAATATTAGCACGGATTCTTGCGTTAACGATATGTTCTACTTTACGAAGCTCCTCGTCAGTCACTTTTTGGAAGTGAGAGAAGTCGAAACGTAATGAATCCGGTGTAACCAACGAACCTTTCTGCTCGATATGTTCACCCAAAACTTCACGCAGGGCAGCATCCAGCAAGTGAGTTGCCGAGTGATTGGCTGCGCAGGCAGCACGTTTGTCGGTGTCTACACAAGCCATCATCGGAGCTTCCGGATGTTCGGGTAACTTTTTGGTAATATGTATCGGAAGGTTGTTTTCTTTCTTGGTGTCGATTACGTCAATCGTCTCGAACTCGCTTACCAGTACACCGGTATCACCTACCTGACCACCACTTTCCGCATAGAACGGAGTGTAGTCAAGTACAATCTGATACAATGTCTGATTCTTCTGTTTGATTTGACGATAGCGGAGGATGGAAGCCTCGTATTCTGTATAGTCGTAACCAACAAATTCGGTTGTTCCTTCTTTCAGAACAATCCAGTCGCCTGTTTCGATAGCGGCAGCATTGCGGGCACGCTGTTTCTGCTGCTGCATTTCTTCGTTGAATTCCTCGATATTGACAGTCATCTCGTTTTCGCGGAGAATCAATTCTGTCAGGTCGAGCGGGAAACCGAATGTATCATATAAGGTAAAGGCATCTTTACCGCTGATTTCTGTCTTTCCTGCTGCTTTCGTATCTTCCATTGTCTTGTCCAACAAGCGGATACCTGTCTCCAGTGTGCGAAGGAATGATTCTTCTTCTTCCTTGATTACTTTTTCAATCAGTGTCTTTTGTGCAATCAGTTCAGGGTAAGCATCTCCCATGTTGTCGATAAGCACAGGAAGCAGTTTGTACATGAACGCCTGTTTCTGTCCAAGGAACGTATATCCGTAACGAACGGCACGGCGAAGGATACGGCGGATTACATAACCCGCTTTAGCGTTGGACGGCAATTGACCGTCTGTGATAGAGAAAGCAATCGTACGGATATGGTCGGCAATAACGCGCATGGCGATATCCTGCTGCTTGTCTTTTCCGTATTCCGTGTTCGACATGGCTGCGATAGCTTTCAGCATCGGCTGGAACACGTCTGTATCGTAATTGGAAATCTTGCCTTGCAAAGCCATGCAAAGACGTTCGAATCCCATACCGGTATCAATCACTTTGGCAGGAAGCGGCTCGAGAGAACCGTCTGCTTTACGGTTGTATTGCATGAACACAAGGTTCCAAATTTCAATCACCTGCGGATGGTCATGGTTTACGAGGTCACGACCGGAGATTTTCGCACGTTCTTCTGCCGGACGAAGGTCGATATGGATTTCGGAACAAGGTCCGCAAGGGCCCGTATCGCCCATTTCCCAAAAGTTATCGTGCTTGTTACCATTGATGATATGGTCTTTCGGAAGGAACTGTTCCCAATAAGAAGCAGCTTCGTCGTCACGGCTCAATCCTTCTTCGGGACTTCCTTCGAATACGGTTGCATAGAGGTATTCCGGATTCAGTTTCAGTACATCTACGAGATACTCCCATGCCCAATTGATTGCTTCTTTCTTGAAGTAATCGCCAAACGACCAGTTGCCGAGCATTTCGAACATGGTGTGGTGGTATGTGTCGTGTCCTACTTCTTCCAGGTCATTGTGCTTTCCGCTTACGCGCAAACATTTCTGTGAGTCCGCTACTCTTTGGTATTTCGCCGGGTGGTTACCCAAAATAATATCTTTAAACTGGTTCATACCCGCGTTTGTAAACATCAGGGTAGGGTCGTCTTTTATCACCATTGGAGCCGATGGAACGATGTGGTGTCCTTTCGACTCAAAGAAATTCTTGAATGAATCTCTGATTTCTTTTGCAGTCAACATATCTTCTATATATCTATCGTTGAGGTTAATATTCTCAAAAAACTGTGCAAAGATAGCTTGTTTTTATTACTTTTGCCGTATTAACAAGCGAAATATTTCCAAAAAGATGCGCAAAGTATACTACATCTATAATCCACAGACCCAGACATATGATCGAATTTACCCTACCGTACGGCAGCGTGCGCTTAGTATTCTGCGCCGGCTTTTCTATGGTATGGGGCTGGGAGCGGGGTGTTTCATCATATTGCTCCTTATCTTCGGCTCTCCGTCGGAGAAGGAATTAAGAATCGAGAACAGCCGCCTTTTGGCACAGTATAACGTGCTTTCACGTCGCTTGGACGATGCTATGGGAGTGCTTCAGGATATCCAGCAACGTGATGATAACTTATATCGGGTTATTCTTCAGGCAGACCCGGTTTCTCCAGCTATCCGCCAGGCTGGTTATGGGGGGACGAACCGTTATGAGGAACTTATGGATTTGGCGAACTCGAAGCTGGTTGTGAATACCACTCAAAAGCTGGACGTGCTTTCAAAACGTTTGTATATCCAGTCCAAATCTTTCGACGACGTGATAGATATTTGTAAGAATCACGATGAAATGTTGAAATGTATTCCGGCCATCCAGCCTATTTCAAATAAAGACCTTCGTCAGACAGCATCCGGTTATGGTACACGTATTGACCCGATTTACGGTACGACGAAATTCCATGCGGGGATGGACTTCTCTGCCCATCCGGGGACAGACGTTTATGCTACCGGAAATGGAACGGTAGTCAAAGTAGGATGGGAAACCGGATATGGCAATACGATTGAAATCGACCACGGCTTCGGTTATATGACTCGTTATGCACACTTGCAGGGATTCAATACAAAAGTCGGAAAGAAAGTGGTGCGTGGTGAGATTATTGGGAAGGTAGGTAGTACGGGAAAGAGTACGGGACCGCATCTCCACTATGAAGTTCATGTGAAAGGAAAGGTCGTGAATCCGGTCAATTACTATTTCATGGATTTGAGTGCGGAGGATTACGAGAAGATGATTCAGTTGGCTGCCAACCACGGTAAGGTATTCGATTAATCTTATAATAAAGAGGAGACGCTATGCTTAATACGGATAAAGAACTGAAACTATATTATTCGATTGGAGAGGTGGCCGATATGTTCGGAGTCAATCCATCTTTGCTTCGTTTTTGGGAAAAGGAGTTTCCGCAAATCTCTCCCAGGACGATTGGGAGAGGGATACGTCAGTATCGCAAGGAAGATGTGGAGACAATCGGGCTTATCTATCACTTGGTGAAAGAAAAAGGAATGACACTGCCCGGTGCCCGCCAGCGTCTGAAAGATAATAAGGAAGCTACAATTCGTAATTATGAAATCGTGAATAAACTGAAAGCGATAAAAGACGAACTTTTAGCTATCAAACGGGAATTGGACGGAAGAGAATAATATAAGATAAAACGACGAACGGTGAACAAGTATGCAGTATCATGCGCTACTTGTTCACCGTTCATCGTTTTTATCTTTATCGTTAATATTTATTCTTCTACACGACTCACCTGCTTGATATTCTGAATCTTTTTCAGATTATTGCAGATTGTTTTCACGTCATCCACATCATGCACCCATAACTGTATTTTTCCTTCAAAGATACCATCTTCGGTTTCGATGGTCAACTTGCGGATATTTACATTGAGTTGCCTTGAAATGACCTGGGTCACTTCGTTCAGAAGTCCCATGCTGTCTATACCTTTTATATATATATATACGAGGAAAGAAAGCTCTTTGTGCGTATCCCATTCCGTAGCCAATATACGGTTGCCATAACTGCTCTTCAGTTTGGCTGCGACGGGACATTGGCGTTTGTGAATAATAATCCGGTCGTTTTCATCCACATAGCCCAGTACATCATCACCGGGAATCGGGTGGCAACATTCTGCCATGATATATTTCTTTTGCAGGCTTTCTTCCGTCAACTTGAGCACTTGCTTCGGGTTGATTTTTTCTTTTTCCTGCGGCTCTTTCTCTTCCTGCGGCTTTTCTTTATTGCTGTTGCCGAAGGAGAAAGTAAGATATTTCTTCCAGTTGCTGGTTTGCTTTTCTTTCAGTTCGTTCTTATCCGCTTCGCCCAGAACAATTGCTTTGCTGCCGATAGCAGCCAACAATTCTTCTTCGTTCTTTGCATTGTGAAATTTGCGTAACTTTTCAGTAACGGAATCATCCGGACGGATTTCTTCCTTCTTCAGGAACTCGCTAAGAATCTCTTCTCCGATTTTCTGATTAGCCTTACGTTCTTTGCGGAGAATCGCCGCTATCTTGGCACGGGCACGGGCGGTGGTTGCAAATACTTCCCATTGCGGTTGCACACGTTGCGATTTCGAAGTCAATATTTCCACTTGGTCGCCACTTTGTAACTTATGGCTTAGTGGCACTAACTTATGATTCACTTTGGCACCAATACAATGGCTGCCGATATCCGTGTGCAGGGAGAAAGCAAAGTCGAGCGCCGTAGAGTTCTGCGGCATAGTCTTCAATTCCCCTTTCGGTGTGAATACAAATATTTCGGATGCAAATAAATTAAGCTTGATGGTATCCAAGAAGTCGATGGCATCCGGTTGCGGGTCATCCAATATTTCCTTGATTGTTTTCAGCCATTTTTCCAGTTCGCCTTCGTCCTCGCTACCGCCACCTTCTTTATATTTCCAGTGAGCGGCAAAGCCTTGTTCGGCAACGTCGTTCATCCGTTCGCTACGGATTTGGACTTCAATCCATTGTCCGTTGTTACCCATCAAAGTGACGTGCAACGCCTGGTAACCATTTGCTTTTGGATGGCTGACCCAGTCGCGCAGACGGTCGGGATGAGGCTTGTATATCTTGGAGATAGAAACGTAAATATCGAAACAATCGTTGAGTTCTTCTTCTTCGTTGCGTGGTTCGAAGATGATTCGGACAGCCAGCAAGTCAAAGATTTCTTCGAAAGGAACATGCTTGGTCTGCATCTTGTTCCAAATGGAATAGATTGATTTTACACGGGCAAGTATCCGGTATTTCAATCCCATCTTATCGAGCTGTGTACGGATAGGGGCTGTGAAGTCATTGAAAACCTTGTCGCGTTCGGCGGCTGTGGCATTCAGTTTCTCTTCTATTTCCGCATATTCTTCGGGATGTTCATATTTGAAACTCAGGTTCTCAAGTTCAGTCTTAATCTTGTAGAGTCCCAGGCGATTGGCCAATGGAGCATAGATATAAAGAGTTTCTCCAGCAATCTTGTATTGTTTGTTGGGCAACATGGAACCAAGGGTGCGCATGTTGTGCAAACGGTCGGCTATCTTGATAAGGATTACCCGGATGTCGTTGGACATCGTGAGCAGTAACTTCTTGAAGTTCTCCGCCTGTGCCGAAGCACGGTCGCCGAAGATACCACCGGATATTTTAGTCAGTCCGTCTACAATTTGGGCAATCTTCGGACCAAAGATATTCTCGATGTCTTCTACCGTATAGTCAGTGTCTTCCACTACATCATGCAGTA
The DNA here is from genome assembly GCF_014750685.1 of Bacteroides sp. GM023. Classification (GTDB taxonomy): domain Bacteria; phylum Bacteroidota; class Bacteroidia; order Bacteroidales; family Bacteroidaceae; genus Bacteroides. Next base: position 205,026 of record NZ_JAAXGE010000006.1, on the reverse strand, counting down.
AAGCTGCACAGATAGAAGTGGAACCAAGACCGATTTCATTGCATACGATACTCGCGACGGCAATCGGGTGCATAATATAAGGTTCGCCGGAACGACGTTTGATACCTTTATGCGCTTGATTGGCGAAGTTGAAAGCCTTCGTTATGATTTCGACTTTCTTGCGATGTTTTGTGCTGAGATAATCATTCAGTAGTTCGTGGAACGCCTGATTGATCATCTCTTCGTCAGCTATTTCTTTGGGGGGCAGATTATCCATAATTGTTATCCTTTCACTTGCTTAGTTTTGCAAAAATAAGCAAATTTCCGAACGGTGCAAGCGGGAAACCGGTTATTTGTATATTTTCAATCGTTTTCCTGCGGAAATTTTTGTATTGGACATTCCGTTCCACCGCTGTATATCCTTAACACTGACACCGTATCTTCCGGCAATAGATGACAAAGTGTCACCACTTTTTATTGTATGATAGGTCGGTTTGCCTTTACCGGCAACAGCCGTTGTCGCTTTGCGTGTTGCAGGCGTAATGTCTTTCACAGCCACTGTCTTACGGTTGCGGAACAACTCGTCGGCACGGTGCGCATAAATCGTATCCTGTCGGTCGATAAAAGTGCTGATTGCTTCGATAGGCAAACGGAGTGTGTAAGGCTTGCTGTCTCCCGGAATCATATACTTCTTATATTGCGGATTCAAACTCTTGACCTGATCCAACGGAACATTGCAAAGGTCGGCAATCTGTTCGAAGTGCAGGTTCTTGTTGATTTGCACTGTATCCGTACTTGCCGGGATGTTTGTTTCCATCGGGCAGATATTATGGTCGCAATAGTAAGTCATCACGTAGTTGGCTGCGATAAAGGCAGGTACGTATCCACGTGTTTCTTTAGGCAGATAATTGTAGATTTTCCAATAATCTGTTTCACCGTTGGCACGGCGGATCGCTTTGTTGATAGTGCCCGGGCCGCAGTTATAAGCAGCAATCACAAGATTCCAGTCTCCGTAGATGGCATACATCTCTTTGAGGTAACGGGCAGCAGCCCAAGTCGCCTTAATCGGGTCGCGGCGGTCATCAACCAGGCTGTTGGATTCCAGCCCGTAGATTTTTCCTGTACCAATCATAAACTGCCATAAGCCGGAAGCTCCCGCACGGGATACGGCTGAAGGATTCAGTGCAGACTCGATAATAGGAAGGTATCTCAGCTCCAACGGAAGCCCGTATGCGTCCAACGCTTCTTCAAAAATAGGCATATAGAAGTTGCAGGCACTCAACATGAACGAAACCTGATTGCGCAGACGCCCTGCATACATATCAATGAATTTGCGAATAATATCATTGTAAGGCATTTCCATGACAGCCGGGATGCGTGACAAACGGTCGATGTACACAGAATCACTGAACAGAGGATTGATATCCGCTGTGCTGCAATCTTTGCCTAAATCAATATAGTTCTTAGCTTTCCAGTCATTCAACAGACTGTCAAGAGGATATGTCATACTTTTAGGCAGGTCGATGCTTTCTTTGCGTTCAGTTCCATTTTCACGAATCACTACATCTACACTTTGCGCCTTTACTTGAGACGTTGCTACCAGTAAAAGGAAAATAATCGAACAATAGTTTACTAATTTCTTCATGCTTCAATAATAAGATCAATCTAAATTGTGTTTTTTAAAATCGTAATACGCATTGCAAGCCAACCGACTTGTTCTTAAAACTATTCGAGCGGAACTGATTGTTATTGTCGATAACAGCCGGTTCTACTTTCATACTCAAGTCGGGAGTTATATCGAAGTTGGACAACTCTGCATCCACATATGCGTCGATGATAGAGATAAGATAAACTCCGATAAATGCAAATATACTAAGGTCCCGATAACGCCGGAACATATCTTTTCTTCGTTTTAATGTATTTTTCAACTGCTCCTCGTTGTAAGTAGCGTTGGGCGGCAGCAAGTCTTCGTAACTTTTGGTGTTCGGGTTGCTGTCCATGATGTCCAGATAAGCTTGTGAGTAGTCTTTATACATCTTGCCATTCCAGCTCAATGCATACGCACAACCGGCAAATCCACCATATATAATAGGTAACTTCCAGTATTTACGGTTGTAAATCTGTCCACCACCGGGAAATACGACTGCCAGCCAGGTCGCTTTGGTCGGGTTTGGGATAAATATCTTCTTGTTAATATCCTGTGTGGGTGGCGGAACTGTGTCTGTCTTGACAATGATAGATGCAGGCTGTTCTATCTTTTTCAACTCCTTCTTGTTCACTGCGTCCAGGCTGTCCGCTATCTGTATCTTGGCAGCCGACAGGCTATCAACGGAAGGAAGTTCCTTGGACGGTATAATCCGGATGGAATCTTTCTTCAGCGAATCCTGTGCCGTCGGTTCACGATGCCTTCTGGCACGGGCTTTCGGCGCTTCCCGCTGCATGATAGTTGTGTCTTTCTGCACCGGAGTGACAGTGGATTGTGCATACACATCAATCCCTGCCACCTGTAGAAAACAGAGAAGCAGGGCGATGACGGGTAACTGATATTTCTTACTTATTCTAGTCATTTACTTCTTTAACGTATCGAAGATTTCCATGATACGTTCCAGTTCCTCTTCGTTGCCGAAAGGAATACTGATTTTTCCTTTCCCCTTTTCGGAGCAAGTGAGTTGTACCTTGGTATTGAAAAAGCCTGTGAGCTGTTGCTTCAGTAAGTTGAATTCTTCCGGAAGTTTGGCACGTTTCGGAGTTATTTTCCGCGTACCGCTTTTCACGGCTTCTCCTTCGCTTAATGATTTAACAATTTCTTCTACCTTACGGACGGAATATCCGTGCTCTTGTATCTCTTCGAATATTTTAACTTGTAGTTTAGGGTCGCCCAGTGAAATGAGCGCACGTGCATGTCCCATGTCCAACTGTTTGTTTTGCAATGCCATCTGTATAGGAGCCGGCAGTTTCAGCAGGCGCAGATAGTTGGCGATTGTCGTGCGGTTTTTGCCGATACGCTCGCTCAAGCGTTCCTGTGTCAGTTCGTACTGGTCAAGCAGATGCTGGTAGGCAAGTGCGATTTCTACGGCATTCAGGTCTTCACGCTGTATATTTTCAATCAGCGCCATTTCCATCATGTTCTCGTCGTCGGCGGTGCGGATGTAAGCAGGGATTGTTTTCAGTCCCGCTTTTTGCGAAGCACGGTAACGGCGTTCCCCGGCGATAATCTGATATTCATCGTCCGAGACTTTACGCAAAGTGATAGGTTGGATAATGCCGATTTCGGCAATCGAGTCAGCCAGTTCCTGCAAAGCCGTTTCGTCAAACTCACGGCGCGGCTGGTTGGGATTGACGGCAATCTTCGCCAACTCTATTTCATTAATGGAAGAAGAGCCTTCGGTTTTCACGTCATCCATTGAGAGCAAGGCGTCAAGTCCGCGTCCTAATGCATTTCTTTTTGGTGTTGCCATATCTTCTTCTTTTATTTATTTCGGTTGATAATCTCTTTAGCAAGAGCCAGGTGGTTCTTGGCGCCGGTAGAGTCCGCATCGTAAAGGATGGTCGGGATACCGTAGCTGGGAGCCTCGCTCAATTTGACATTCCGTTGAACGACCGTGTTGAATACCAGTTCCTGGAAGTGTCGTTTCACTTCATCGTAGATTTGGTTGGCCTGGCGCAGACGTGAGTCGTACATCGTGAGCAGGAATCCTTCGATTTCAAGAGCCGGATTCAGTTTCGATTTGATGATTTTGATGGTGTTCAGCAGTTTGCTGATACCCTCGAGAGCGAAATATTCGGCTTGCACGGGGATAATCACCGAGTCCGCCGCTGTCAGGGCATTAATCGTAATAAGTCCTAATGAAGGAGAACAGTCTATCAGAATATAGTCATATTCTTTCTTCAAGGGTGTGAGCACTTCTTTCAGAATCTTTTCGCGGTTTGGGAGGTTCAGCATTTCAATCTCTGCTCCTACAAGATTGATGTGCGAAGAGATTACTTTTAAAGAATCAATTTCTGTGTCGAGGATAGCGTCCTGTACGTTGGCTCTGTCAATAATGCATTCATAGATAGTGCATTCCGACTGCTTGATGTCTACTCCCAGTCCGGAAGAGGCATTCGCTTGCGGGTCGGCATCTATCACGAGTACCTTCTTTTCGAGTGTAGCAAGTGAGGCTGCGAGGTTAATCGTAGTCGTAGTCTTTCCTACACCGCCTTTTTGATTGGCCAAAGCAATAATTTTTCCCATATTCTCTAAATTTATTGGCAGCGAAATAAGTGATAAATCCTTAGAGCGCCTACGAAAAAAGAGAAACTTTGCAATTTCTGTTGATAAGTCACCTGTTTTGTTAATAACTGTCGGACGAAACGGTTACAAAACCAAGACAGGTTCCCCATCTACTTTTCTCTTTGTGAGCTTGCAAATATACATATTTATATTGGATATTTATTTCTTTTTTTGCTCGCTTGCAGAAGATTAAGATTTGTAAACGGGTGAGAGTGGGGGTGGGAAGATACTTTTCATATGATGGAAAGAGGGTTTGGCGGTACGGCTTCTTTTTGCTACTTTTGTGCGAATATTAAAAAGGAAAGGATTGAATATATGGAAAATGAAAAGCCGTTGATACTCGTATCGAATGACGATGGCGTGATGGCTAAAGGCATTAATGAACTGGTGAAGTTTCTTCGCCCTTTGGGGGATATTGTAGTAATGGCGCCTGATTCCCCGCGTTCGGGTAGCGGTTGTGCGCTGACGGTGACGCAGCCTGTTCATTATCAACTGGTCAAGAAAGAAGTAGGATTGACGGTCTATAAATGTACGGGTACACCGACCGACTGTATCAAACTGGCACGAAACACAGTACTCGACAGAATGCCGGATTTGGTAGTCGGCGGTATCAACCACGGAGATAATTCGGCTTCAAATGTGCATTATTCCGGTACGATGGGAGTGGTGATTGAGGGCTGTCTGAATGGAATTCCTTCCATAGGCTTCTCTTTGTGCGATCATGCGCAGGATGCCGATTTTGATGCTGCCGGCCCTTATATCCGCAGCATTGCCGCGATGATACTGGAGAAAGGACTTCCCCCTCTGACTTGTCTTAATGTGAACTTCCCGAATACAACTGATATAAAAGGAATAAAGGTCTGTGAACAAGCAAAAGGACACTGGAGCAACGAATGGACTGCCTGCCCCCGTCTGACCGACCCGAATTATTTTTGGCTGGCGGGTGAATTTACAGACCACGAACCTGAAAATGAGAAGAACGACCACTGGGCGCTGGCAAATGGCTATGTGGCTATCACTCCGACTACCGTTGATGTGACGGCTTATGACTTTATCGGCGAATTGAACAAATGGATAAATGATAATGGGAAATGAATGACATTCTTTTCCTCATTCCTCATTCTTCATAATCAGTAATCTATTAAATATGAAGTATTATCTGATTGTCGGCGAAGCATCCGGCGACTTGCACGCATCCCATCTGATGGCTGCCCTGAAAGCGGAAGACCCGCAGGCTGATTTTCGTTTTTTCGGGGGCGACCTGATGGCTGCTGTCGGCGGAACGATGGTAAAGCATTATAAGGAACTGGCCTATATGGGATTTATTCCAGTGTTGCTCCATCTACGCACCATCTTTGCAAACATGAAACGTTGCAAGGAAGATATCGTTTCCTGGAATCCTGATGTAGTAATCCTGGTGGACTATCCGGGATTCAACCTCGATATTGCCAAATTTGTGCATGCCAAGACGCAGATTCCGGTTTACTATTATATTTCTCCGAAGATATGGGCATGGAAAGAATACCGTATCAAGAATATAAAACGTGATGTGGATGAGCTTTTCTCTATCCTTCCTTTCGAAGTGGAATTTTTCGAAGGAAAACACCAGTACCCCATTCATTATGTAGGCAATCCTACGGTAGATGAGGTTACTGCCTATCAGGAAGCACATCCGAAAGACTTTGAAGCATTTGTAGCAGAGAACCAACTGGAAGATAAACCGATAATCGCCCTTTTGGCAGGAAGCCGGAAGCAGGAGGTAAAGGATAATCTGCCGGATATGTTGAAGGCGGCATCCGCTTTTCCTGATTATCAACTTGTTTTGGCTGGAGCTCCTGCCATTGCTCCCGAATACTATAAGCAATACATGGGCGATGCGAAAGTGAAAATCATTTTTGACCAGACATATCGGCTTTTGCAGCACGCGGATGCGGCTTTGGTCACTTCGGGTACAGCTACTCTTGAGACGGCTTTGTTTCGCGTTCCCCAAGTGGTTTGTTATCATACTCCTATCGGGAAAGTTATTTCATTCTTGCGGCGCCATATTCTGACGGTGAGATTTATCTCATTGGTCAATCTGATTGCCGACCGAGAAGTAGTGAAAGAGCTGGTAGCGGATACGATGACCGTGAAGAATATGCAGCAGGAATTGAAGAATATACTTGAAAATGAGAAGTATAGAAAGCAGATGCTTAAAGAATACGAGTATATGGCGGAGCGGTTGGGACCTGCCGGCGCTCCCCGTCATGCAGCACGTGAAATGCTGGCCTTGTTGAAAAAATAACTTTCTTTTTCTGAATAAACGTAAAGCCGATGCAATATTTGCACGGCTTTTTTATTTATAGTACAGAAGGTTAAAAAAGAAAGGAAAAACGATATGAAAAAAATTAAGTGGTTTTTAGGTATTTTATTGCTGGCATTAGTGCCGATGTTGCAGTCATGTGATGATGACGGTTATTCGATAGGAGATTTCAGTTGGGACTGGGCGACAGTTCATACAACTGGTGGTGGCGGATATTATTTGGAAGGTGACCGTTGGGGAACAATTGACCCGGTCAGCACTTCTATTCCCTGGTATAAACCTGTGGATGGTGAGCGTGTAGTTGCGTTCTTTAATCCTTTGGTTGATGTCGAAGGTGGTGTACAGGTAAAGATGGAAGGCGTTCAGGATGTGTTGACCAAAGAAGTGGAAGAGATGAAAACTGAAGAAGAGTCCGAAGAATTCGGGAATGACCCTATCGTGATTTATCAAGGCGATATGTGGTTGGGTGGAAAGTTCCTGAATGTTATCTTCCGCCAGAATATTCCCCGTTCTGAGAAACATCGTATCAGCCTTGTACAAAACCTGATTGGTGTGGAAGAACCGACGCCACTAAAAGTGGCAGAAGACGGTTATGTACACTTGGAACTGCGTTATAATACGTATGATGATAAGACCGGTTATTGGGGTTGGGGACGAGTTTCCTATAATTTGGAGAAATTCTATCCGACACCGAAAGAAGGTGAGACAACACCGATGAAAGGCTTTAAGGTTACAATAAACTCAAAAGAAAATGGAGAAGGGAAAGTTATCGTACTTGACTTCGAACATCCGGTGGGTGTACCGGAAAAAGCGAAGGATGTACATTCTACTTCTTCAATCCGATAACCTCTGACTATGATTTACTGTGTGTGAAAAAGGTCGGGATACTTCCAATGAAGTTCCCGACCTTTATTTTTTTATTGCAGTTCTATTCTTCTTAAAGAAGAACCGGATTAAATCCAAGTCAATGCGTACAAGTAAACTACTGCCGCCGGAATAGCCATCAAAGCGCTGTCAAACCGATCGAGCATTCCGCCATGTCCAGGAAGAATTGTTCCCGAATCCTTAACGTGAAGCTGGCGTTTGAGCTGTGATTCCGTCAAGTCACCCCATGTACCGAATATGACAACTACTAATGCCAATCCTGCCCATTCCCACATGGACATGAACGGGAAATAGTGAGCCAGTACAAAAGAAACACCGATAGCTACCACTCCGCCGCCGATAGAACCTTCCCAAGACTTCTTTGGTGAAATACGTTCAAACAGTCTGTGTTTGCCGATAAGCGAACCGATGCAATATGCACCTGTGTCGTTCAGCCAAAGGAATATGAAGATGGATAATGGTAAAATCGGATTGTAAGCAACACTGCTGTATGTCGGGTCATAATTGAATGCCAACACATTCAACATGGCAAAAGGTAGACCGATGTACATTTGACTAAGCATAGAAAAAGCCCAGTTGAGTACCGGATTCTCTTTCTTCAGATACAATTCACTAATCATCATATAGAGTAGTAATAGTACATACGGAATGAAAATCTTCGAATCGGCTGCGTCAATGCAGAATCCCATTATTGCAAGGAATAAATAGGCTCCGCCCAGCATTGTGATTGTCTTGTTAATCTTAACTCCTTCTGCCCTCAGATTAACCAACTGCCCGAACTCATAAATAGTCAGCGCACTGATGATAGTGAACAGAATACCAAAGCTGAATGAATCGTAAAGGATGCACCCCACCAGGATGGCAACGAAGAGTACACCCGTAATAGCTCGTTTTATAAAATTGTTAATCAAAATCAGCGTGTTTTAATTAGTTGGATTTTGGCAGCTTATTTTTCCTCATTCGTTTCTGCTTCCGTAGATGTATTTCTCTCTACGGTCACTTTCGTTCCTTCTGCGGTTACTTTCGTTTCCGTTGTAGCAGCTTTTTCTTCTGCGGTATTTTCAGCTTCCTCTTCTTTGATTTCTTTTTCTTCTCCTTTCAGCCTTTCAGCTAACTCCCTTTCAGCCTTAGCAGCATCCTGACTTTCTTTCGCAGCCATGATTTCTTCCGAGCGGGACGCCCACGGACGTTTTCCGAAGATGCGTTCAACGTCTTCCGCAAAGATAACTTCTTTGTCAATCAACAACTGCGTCAGTTCGTTGTGACCTTCTTTATGTTCAGCCAAAATTTGCTTGGCACGTTCATACTGCTCGTTCACCATCTTCTTGACTTCTTCGTCGATGAGTTCGGCAGTCTTTTCGCTATATGGACGGTTGAAAGAATATTCTTCATTATTATAATAACACAGGTTCGGCAACTTGTCGCTCATACCTAAATAAGCAATCATGCCATAGGCCTGTTTCGTTACTCTCTCCAAGTCGTTCATGGCACCCGTAGAGATACGGCCGACAAATAAATCTTCGGCTGCGCGTCCGCCAAGAGTTGCACACATCTCGTCAAGCATCTGTTCCTTAGTCGTAATCTGACGCTCTTCCGGAAGATACCAGGCAGCGCCTAGCGCACGTCCGCGAGGAACGATTGTTACCTTAATCAGCGGATTAGCATATTCCAACAACCAGGAGATAGAAGCGTGACCCGCTTCATGCAGCGCGATAGAACGTCTTTCTGCTTCCGTCGTAATTTTGGTTTTCTTTTCCAAACCACCAATGATACGGTCTACGGCATCAAGGAAATCCTGTTTGCCTACGAATTTCTTACCGTGACGGGCTGCAATCAATGCCGCCTCATTGCAGACATTGGCAATATCCGCACCGGAGAATCCCGGAGTTTGGCGTGACAGCAAATCTACGTCTACTGTATCATCTATCTTAATCGGGCGCAAATGTACGCCGAATACTTCTTTACGTTCGTTCAGGTCGGGCAGGTCTACATGTATCTGCCGGTCGAAACGTCCGGCACGAAGCAACGCCTTATCCAATACGTCTACACGGTTGGTAGCTGCCAGGATGATAACACCACTGTTGGAACCGAAACCGTCCATCTCTGTCAGCAACTGGTTCAACGTGTTCTCGCGTTCATCATTTCCACCCATTGCAGGATTCTTGCCACGAGCACGTCCCACGGCATCAATCTCGTCAATAAAGACGATACAGGGAGCCTTTTCCTTTGCCTGCTTGAACAAGTCGCGGACACGGGATGCACCTACACCCACGAACATTTCCACGAAGTCAGAACCCGCCAAAGAGAAGAAAGGCACATTCGCTTCACCGGCAACAGCCTTGGCAAGCAACGTTTTACCGGTTCCCGGAGGGCCTACCAGCAATGCACCCTTAGGGATTTTACCACCCAGGTCTGTATATTTCTGCGGTTCTTTCAGGAACTCTACAATTTCTTCCACTTCCTGCTTGGCTTCTGCCAAACCTGCCACATCCTTGAATGTGATTTTGATAGAACCACCTTTTTCGAAAAGTTGTGCTTTTGATTTTCCTACGTTGAACACACCGCCGGGGCCACCGCTGCCACCACCACTCATGCGGCGCATGAAGAATATCCATAAGGCAACCAGCAATACAAGAGGAAGTATCTGAATCAGGATGGCAGGGAATATATCCGACTTAGGCGGATAATCCGATGTACCGTCAAAGTGACCGGCTTCTTTTTCAGCCTGCAAGAATTCTTCCAGCTTATCGGTAGATGGCGCTCTACTCGTAATGATAGGGTTGCGTCCTACCTTCGTAGAGTCTGCGCCGAACACGGCACCTACGGCGGTAGGTTTCAGATACGCTTCGATGGACTTATCTTCATAGCCCAACACCTTGCTGATATATCCATTTTTGACGTAATCCTGTAACTCGCTGTAAGTAACAGCTTTGCTTCCAGCACCCTTTGAATCACTGCCCCACCAGAGGCCGAGAAGCATCAGGGCAATAATCATATACATCCAGTTCAGATTGAACTTCGGCAAATTAACCTTATTGTTAGGTTTATTGCCATTGTTATTATTGCTATTATTATTGTCCATAATCGTAAATTAGTCTAAATCAGGGATTTGAGTAAGTTTGGCATCTGCCCAAAGGTGTTCAAGGTTGTAGAAACCTCTGACTTCCGGCAGAAAGACATGTACCAATACATCAGAATAGTCCATGGCAACCCATTCTGCATTCCGAAGTCCGTCAATCGCAAAAGGCTTGGTGTCAGCACCTTTGCGTGTAAATTCTCTGATTGAATCTACGATGGCACTAACTTGGCTGGGAGAGTTTCCCTGACAGATAACGAAATATTTACAGATGGTATCTTCTATACTGGTTAAATCGGCAATAATTATGTTTTTACCTTTTTTCTCTTGAATTCCTTCTTTTATTTTTTCAATTAATACTTTAGTATCGTTCATTCTTACAATTGAAATTAATAATTCATGTTCTTTTAGTTTATAACAAAAAAAGACTGTCCTTTGTTTCTGATTATAAACGTGATATTTTTGACAAATATACGCTGATTTATTGGATACAAGAAAGTTATACCCCAATTTTTGTGTTTTTTAGTGGAGATACTTGCCAATAGAAAGCTAATTTGAGGATTTTAGCAAAAAAAACAGCAGAAATGTTTTGAATTTCCAGATTATTTGTATCTTTGCACCCGCAAACGAAAATCATTGGGCTATGGTGTAATGGTAACACTACAGATTCTGGTCCTGTCATTCCTGGTTCGAATCCAGGTAGCCCAACAAACCACCAGCTTTTTACTGACAAAAACCCGCTAAAAATGCAATTTTAGCGGGTTTTTTGTGCTTTGACAAATGCCATCCGAAAAAAGTTTGACGCTAATTCGGTGACTTTACTGGAAAATTAGCTATCATTCTTTTCTGGTTGTTATTTATCTGAATGTTATACTGCTGTGAAGTCTTCCTTGGCAATAGAAATTTTAGTAGAAAAGTCGTCTTGCAAATTAAAGGGATAGAGTCAGTAACTCTTCTCCTAAGGAATGCAAAGCTTTTTCTATTTTACGACGCACATTTTCACGGGGCTTTGAAATCCCGTTGGCGTAGTTCCATAATTGCTTTTGGTTAATTCCTGTCATTCTTTCCAATGCTGCATTGGTGAAGATACCGCTGTAATGCTGCAATAAAGATTGTGTGTCGTACTTCCATTCAATAGTGTATTCTCCTTTGATAATATCCGGCCATTGAGATTCAGGAAGGTTCTCTTTAATCAACCGTATAGCTTCCAATACATCCTTCTTGGCTTCTGCTACAGTATTGCCGGCTGCATAGATGCCGCTTGCATTTTCGGCATATGCGCCAAAGTGGTCTTTGCTTGCTCCGATGTTAATAATTAGTTTTTCCATATAAATTCCTTTCCTTAAACTAGATTCATATCTCTTGTAATTGCTCTTTTCAAGGGCTCGGGCATTTCCTTTGCTCCGTGATAAGGTACTGGTGGTGAACAGATAACTTCGATAACCTTTCCTTCTTTGTTTTTTATTTCCTTCTTATAGAAATAATGACTACCTGATGCATGGCTGAATACCCAGTTGTTTTTTGTTATTTTTCTATGAAATTCTGTATATTTCATTTTCTGTTTGATTCGTTTGGTGAGTACAAAGATAGGAAATATTTCTATTAATAGGAATAAAACAATGGAAATATTTCTATTGTTCTGTCTTGTGAAGAAAAAGATGTGTGATGGATGTATAATGCGATTCTTATTTGATAATAATAAAAAACTAGTCTTATCGCTCAATGAACGTAAGACTAGTTTTTAATATTTTCTAAAATCGCCCGAAAGATTATTCTTCCGCCTTTATAGATTCATCAATCACCTTGATTTTCTGCAGTACCAATTCCAAGTCAGCTTTCAACTTATCCACCTTGCGGTTCAATTCCGTCAGCAGGCTGCTGCCTTTCTTAGAAGTAGAAGTAAGGAAGCCCAGATTGTTTTCATACGTCTGAAGCTCATTCTTCATATTCTCATAGGCACGCATTAACTTTTCACGTTCTCTGTACAGGGATTGTGAGCCGCTGCCTTGTATGTTGCTGATATTTGAACGGAAGTTGCTCAACTTCTTGTTGGAAGCGTTGATGTTGAAACGGTCAAACAGTTGGTCGATGACCGTGTGATACTGTTTGTACAGTCTGTCTTTTTCTTTGAAAGGTACATGACCGATAGAATTCCACTCTTTCATTAAATCCCGAACGAGTGTGTTGGCTTCTTCCGTATCCATGTTTTCGTCGATGGCAGATAGCTTTTCAATCAATGCCTTCTTTTTCTCCATGTTCTCTATCTCAACAGAACGTTGGGAAGAAGTAGCTTTGTTTTTCTGTTCAAAGAAATAGTCGCAAGCAGAGATGAAACGTTTCCAAACAGCGTCCGAGTGTTTCTTGGATACCGGACCAATCGTTTTCCATTCTCTTTGGAGTTTGGTCAACGCGTCGGCAGTCGTTTTCCAGTCGGTGCTGTCTTTCAAGGCTTCCGCTTGTTCGCAGAGCGCTTTCTTCTTTTCCAGGTTCTCGTTCATTCCCTCTTTCAGGCTCTTGAAGAATTCTCCCTTTTTCTTGAAGAAATCATCGCAGGCATGGCGGAAACGTTCGAAAATCTTCACATTCATCTTTTGCGGAGCAAAACCGATGGTCTTCCATTTGTTCTGCAAAGCAATCACTTCCTGCGTCTTGTTTTCCCAGGCAGAGAATGTTTTCAGATCGGCATACTCTATCGCTTCTACGATTTCGCAGATAACGGTCTTTTGGTCTAAGTTATGCTGCTCCACTTCCTTCAAGGACTCAAAGTGCTGTTGGTGACGGCGGTTGACAGCCGTAGACGCAGCCTTGAATCGGTTCCAGATTTCATCGCGCAACTCTTTCGTTACCGGACCCGTGTCACGGAATTCCTGATGTAGCTTCTGAAGCTGGTGGAAAGCAGAAACCACATCTTCCTCGTCAGCCAGCTTTTCGGCAGCTTCGCAGAGATGCGTCTTTATTTCCAGGTTCTTCTTGAAGTCATATTCACGGAATTCGTTATTCAGTTTCAACAAATCGTAGAACTTCTCTACATATAATTGGTAATTCTTCCAAAGTTCATTCACTTTGCCTTGCGGAACCAACTTCGTCTCATTCCATTGCTGTTGCAGCTTTTTGAATTCCGTATAGGACTTGTTGGCATCGTCTCCGGATTCCACCAACTCCTTCAGTTCTTCGATAATGGAAAGTTTAACTTGCAGATTCTCCTCCTTCTGTCGTTCCTGCTCGGCAACCAGTTTGCTTCGCCTGTCTTTGATGACTCCCATCAGACGCTTGAACTCTTCTTCTGTCGGGTCTTCTTGCGGAACAAAGTCCTCAACCGCGCCACCGTTGTCTGTAAACTCCTTTTTGGCAGCTTCCAGTTCGGCATTATGTAACTTGTAGAATGATTGTTTCAGATTGTCAATTTCCTGCTTGTTCGCATTCTCAGCATCTTGCGCAAGCTCTTTCAACAGGTTTAGTACATCTTCCTTCGTGGCAGGTTTAGGAGCTGCTTCAGGTTGAACTTCGGCAGTAACTTCTTCAGTCGGAGTCTCTGTAATAGGTTCAGAAACCTCGGCTGTTTTCTTTTCTTCTTCTAATTCCCCTTGGTTCAAGGGTTGATTAGTGTCATGAGCGTCCATCATTGTATATTAGTTTTGGGTCACAAATTAATGAAATAAAACGATTACTTCATACTATTTTGCTTATTTTTTTTTGTTTATCTTGTTTTTATGACAATAAAACCGTAATTCCCATGTACAACATCATACCGATGATGTCATTTGTAATGGCTATAAAGGGGCCTGTCGCGATGGCAGGGTCGATTTTAAATTTCTCAAGCGTCATCGGTACCAGTGTTCCGAAAATGGAAGCAAACATCACCACGGCAAACAAGCTGATAGATACGGAATAAGTGACCGTAGCCGTCGCTCCGAACCGGATAAAGTTGTAAGTATATACCAACAGCGAAATAATAGTGGCATTGATTAAAGCCACCACCGCTTCCTTTGTGATTTGTTTGAAAGTGTCTTTAGCGTCCAGCGAACTGTTAGCCAATCCCTGCACGATAATGGCCGAAGATTGTGTACCGACATTTCCACCCGTACCGCCGATGAGTGGGATATACAATGCCATCTCGGGATGAGCCGCAAAAGTAGAGTCGAAATTACCTAATATCATGGAGTTCCCGATTCCGCCAATCATACCGATAAGCAGCCACGGAAGACGTGCCGTTGTCTGTTTGAGCACGTTATCGTCAGTTTCTACGTCCTGCGAAAGACCGGAAGCCAACTGGTAGTCACGTTCCGACTGTTCACGAACCTCGTCCATGACGTCGTCGACGGTGATTTGCCCGACAAGCCTGCCGATACTGTCGACAACGGGAATCGCCACCAAGTCATATTTCTCAATCGCCTGCACCACTTCGTCGATAGGCGTATCCACATGTACGGAAGTCGGGTCTTTCTGCATCACATGTTTCACTTTCGATACAGACGGAGAAGTAATCATCTTCTTCAGTGGAAAAATACCCCGCAGACGTTCGTCATCGTCGATGACATACACATAATAGATTTCGTCCAGTTCTTCCGCCTGTTGGCGCATCTCTTTCAGACATTCGGGCATACTCCAGTTCTCATTGACAAGTACCATTTCCGTACCCATCAAACCACCGGCAGTATTCTCGTCATACTTCAACAAGTCGACAATATCTCCCGCCTGTTCGATATCTTCAATGTGTGAAAGAACCTCTTCCTGTTTGTCCTCGTCAAGTTCACGCATCAGGTCTACGGCGTCGTCCGTATCCATGTAGTCGACGAAACGCTTGGCGATAGTCTCCGAAGGAAGCATTTCGAGAAGTTCCTTACGGGCGTCCTCGTCCATCTCGACCAGTACGTCGGCGGCTACCTCGTTATCGAGAAGACGGTAGACTGCCTTGGCTTCTTCCGGGTTCAGGTCGTTACATAATTCAGCGATGTCGGCCGGATGAAGGTCGATGAGAAGTTCTTTTACCTTATCTCCCTCTTTCTGTTCGATAAGATGCTTTACGTTGTCAATGTATTCCTCGTTCATTGTTGTCTGTTACAAATTACGATTTACGATTACAAAATCCAGTTCTCTGCTCACTTTCGCTTGCCAACTAACTATCCGTTGTTTCCGGCCGCCTTTAATGCTTGTTCCACTTTGTTGGTCAGGTCGATAAATTCTTCTACCGATAGTTGTTCCGGGCGTTTATTGAATAATATGTCCTCTGTCAGCGGACAGTCTTTTCCTAAAATCGGCTTGATGGAGTTGCGCAATGTTTTGCGGCGTTGGTTGAAAGTAGTTTTCACCACTTGCTTGAATAGCTTCGGGTCGCATCCCAGCTCTTTCGTCTCGTTGCGCGTCATGCGGATAACGGCGCTTTTCACTTTGGGGGGCGGGTTGAATACATGTTCGCTCACCGTGAACAGATATTCCACTTTGTACCATGCCTGTATCAGTACGCTAAGGATGCCATACGTCTTGCTGCCCGGTCCGGCTGCGATACGTTCGGCCACTTCCTTCTGAATCATACCTGTGCAGCAGGGTATAATATCCTTATTGTCCAGCATCTTGAAAAAAATCTGGCTGGAGATATTATACGGGTAATTACCGGTCAGAACGAAAGGCTTGCCGTCAAACAACCGGTTGAGATTCATCTTCAGAAAGTCGTCCTCAATGATATGGTCTTCCAGTGACGGATAGGCTTCGCGGAGATAGGCAACCGATTCATAATCAACTTCTACGACTTTCACCAACCGGTCTTTTTTTACCAAAAACTGGGTCAATACTCCCATGCCCGGCCCCACTTCGAGAATAGGCAATTCGGGGAAAGTGTCGACGGTATCGGCAATATCCTGCGCAACTTTCAAATCTTTCAGAAAGTGCTGTCCGAGAAACTTTTTAGGCTTTACTAATTTCATTTACCAACTAAATAATTACTTTTGCAGCCGACAAAGGTAATTCTTTTAAATGAAGAACGTGCCACTATTTAAAAAAATAAATGATGTGCCAGCGCAGCTAATCGAAGAATAAAGAATGGAGAAACTATTAAAAAAGACGCTAAAACTAGTGTTACCGATTGTTTTGGGCGGCTTTATCTTGTTTTGGGTATATCGCGACTTTGATTTTACAAAGGTGGGCGATGTATTGATGCACGGCACAAACTGGTGGTGGATGCTTTTCTCACTATTGTTCGGAGTCCTTGCCCAAGTGTTTCGTGGCTGGCGATGGCGGCAGACGCTGGAGCCGCTGGACGCTTTTCCGAAAAGAAGCGATTGTGTGAACGCTATCTTTGTTTCCTATGCCGCCAGCCTGGTTATCCCTAGAATCGGCGAAGTGAGCCGCTGTGGTATATTAGCCAAATATGACAATGTATCATTTGCCAAATCACTGGGCACAGTCGTGACCGAACGACTGGTCGATACATTGACAATCCTTCTGATAACAGGCGTTACCGTATTGCTGCAAATGCCGGTATTTGTCACTTTCCTTCAGCAGACCGGAACGAAGATACCTTCCCTTCTGCATCTTCTGACGTCCGTTTGGTTCTACATTGTCCTGTTTTGTTTTATCGGAGTGGGAGTACTCCTCTATTATTTGCGAAAGACATTGTTTTTCTATGAAAAAGTGAAAGGTTTTGTACTTAATATTTGGGAAGGCATCATGTCGTTGAAAAGCGTGCGCAATATCCCCCTCTTTATATTCTATACACTAGCTATTTGGGCATGCTACTTTTTCCATTTCTATTTTACGTTCTATTGCTTTGCTTTCACCGCCCACCTAGGCATACTAGCAGCATTGGTCATGTTTGTAGGTGGTACATTCGCCGTAATTGTACCTACTCCCAACGGAGCAGGGCCGTGGCACTTCGCCGTCATTTCTATGATGATGCTTTATGGAGTAAACGTGACAGATGCCGGAATTTTTGCCTTGATTGTACACGGTATCCAAACCCTTTTGGTCGTTTTACTGGGCATCTATGGCTTTGCAGCTTTGCCGTTTACCAATAGACATCGGGAATGATATTTTAGCTAAAAGTGTGTATTCTTTTCTATTTAATTAGTACGATATTACAAAGAAAAACCGACAAATGTATCTATTTTTGTCCGAAACTAATACGATACATTTATGAAAAGAGTCATCTACCTTATTTTGTCCTTTCTTTTGGCTATCCCTGCATTAGCGCAGAATATCGACAAACGTATTTCCACCATCCCGCACAACCTGATTATCCATAACCGCCCCGTCGATTATCAAATAGAAAAAGACCGTATCAGTATCACCGCCGCCGGAAAGACGAACCTTTTCAATAGCCCTTCCGGCAAATCGAAAGTGACGAACGCCCCGCTTATCCTCTTTGAGCCGGAAGCTGATTTTACCATGAGCGCACGGGTTGCGGGCAAGTTGAAATCAATTTATGACGTGGCAGCCCTCGTAATCTATCAGGACGATGATGTTTGGGCGAAGTTATGCTATGAGAACTCGGTCAATCTCCAGCCGACAATCGTTTCCGTCGTCACCCGTACTTTTTCCGATGACTGCAACTCCATGCCGACAGGCGATTACGCATACATGGCGGTGGTGAAGCATGGTTCGGAATACTCATTCTTCTATTCCTCTGATAATAAAAACTGGTTGATGGTGAGAAATTTCAATCTGGAGACGAAAGGAAAAGTCAAAGTCGGTTTTGCGGCACACGGCTCTCGCGGAGACGGCTTTACGGGAATATTCAGCGAGATAAAATATCAGCCGAAAGCCTTGGACGATATGCGAATGTTGTCTTTGGAGTGAATGTTTTTGCTAACGTCCTTTGCCATCTGAAAACTTTTCCATAACTTGCCACTGTTTAATTATTAGATTTAAAACAGTTTTAAAATATTTGTTATGAGTACAATTCTTTCTTTAGCTCCACAGAACGTGTGGAAGCATTTTTATTCGTTGACTCAAATTCCCCGTCCGTCAGGACACATGGAAAAAGTGACTGACTTCCTGATTAATTTCGGAAAAGGCTTGGGACTGGAATCTTTTGTTGACGAAGCAGGCAACGTGATTATCCGCAAACCCGCAACTCCGGGCATGGAAAACCGGAAAGGTGTAATTCTTCAGGCGCATATGGATATGGTTCCTCAAAAGAACAACGATACCGTGCACGATTTTGAAAAAGACCCGATTGAAACGTATATAGATGGCGACTGGGTGAAAGCGAAAGGTACTACCCTGGGCGCTGACAACGGACTTGGCGTAGCTGCCATCATGGCCGTACTGGAAGCCAAAGACCTGAAACATGGTCCATTGGAAGCCCTCATTACCAAAGACGAAGAAACCGGAATGTTCGGTGCTTTTGGATTGAAGCCGGGTACATTGAATGGGGAAATTCTTCTGAACCTTGACTCGGAAGACGAAGGTGAATTGTATATCGGTTGTGCCGGAGGTATGGACGTCACTGCTACATTAGAATATAAGGAGGTAGCTCCCGAAGCAGGTGACATCGCTGTACAAGTAACCCTGAAAGGCTTGCGTGGCGGACATTCCGGATTGGAAATCAATGAAGGCCGTGCCAATGCCAATAAATTGCTGGTTCGCTTTATCCGTGAAGCCGTTGCCAGTTATGAAGCTCGTTTGGCTAGCTGGGAAGGTGGCAATATGCGAAATGCCATTCCACGTGAAGCGCACGCCATCGTTACTATCCCTGCTGAGAACGAAGAAGAATTGCTGGGCTTGGTGAAATACTGCGAAGACCTGTTCAATGAAGAATATTCGGCTATCGAAACTCCGATTAGCTTTACGGCAGAACGTGTGGAACTTCCGGCAGGTCAAGTGCCCGAAGAAATTCAGGATAATCTGATTGATGCTATCTTTGCTTGTCAGAATGGCGTGACGCGTATGATTCCTACTGTGCCTGATACAGTGGAAACTTCTTCCAATCTTGCTATCATAACGATTGGTGAAGGCAAAGCGGCTATTAAGATTTTGGCTCGCAGCTCTTCTGATAGCATGAAGGAGTATCTGACTACCAGTCTTGAGTCTTGCTTCTCTATGGCAGGAATGAAGGTGGAGATGACAGGCGGCTATTCCGGTTGGCAGCCCGATGTTAATTCACCGATTCTGCATGCGATGAAAGCATCTTATAAACAGCAGTTTGGAGTAGAACCCGCAGTGAAAGTGATTCATGCAGGTTTGGAATGTGGTATTATTGGTGCTATCATTCCGGGATTGGATATGATTTCCTTCGGCCCGACATTGCGTTCTCCGCACTCGCCGGACGAAAGAGCGTTGATTCCTACCGTACAGAAGTTCTATGACTTCCTCGTAGCTACTTTGGAGCAGACTCCAATGAAATAAAAAAAACGTATTATATAACGTATTCTTTCCTATTATATAGCTTATTCTTTTCTATTATATAATAGGTATCTATATAATAGGTATCGTATAGAAAAAGGCACGGATGATATTTCTTCCGTGCCTTTTTGTCTTATTTACTGCCACTTTGTTATCTTATTCCCTGCCACTTTGTTGTCGGTTTACTGTCACTTATGTTACGAAATAGTTTCTTAATAATTAAATTAATTGATGCAAGTCAATTAATATGCTATAAAACATAAAATTCCGCCTTTTTTAGATACAACCTATAAACAAAGGCCCTATTTTTGTGTTATATAACATGTAAACGAAAGGATAACAACATGAAAAGGTTAAAAAGATTGTTTAGAAAGCTCGGCGAAGCCGACGTACATGTTTGGGGATATTCGACTATTAATACGAACCCCGAAGAAAAGTTTTAGTTTTTAGTTTTCAGGAATTAGTAATTTTAAAGGTTTAAAGATTATGGCAAAGAAAATGAGTTCTTTAGTAAGAAAAATCCTCAGTGAAGTAGGTCGTAACGAAATGCTTGCATGGGGGTACAGAATTGAGAAATGAGAAAAAGTGCATTAACTAAGTTTATAGTGGGGATACGTTATTGAAAACGATATCCCCACTTTTTTTATATCTATCATATCTCTGGTAGACTAACAATTTCAATATCTCCAAATCTTCAAACAGATTCTTCGCAGCCAACACTTGCGGCAGTTTGTCTGTTCCAGTGACAGTTCTTGTTCTAATTTACGTATCCACTTGTACTGTTCCAAGCATTTCTTTTGTAGTACGTCGCATTGACTTTTTGTTTCTTCATACATTCCGATTTCCTTGTCTTGTTTGCCCAAAAGTGACATATATATGGAGCAAAGTTTCGATTTGTCTATACAAAATCGCTCCAGCTTCTCAATATACATTAATGTAAGCCCGTGTTTGTTCCGGTTTATAAAGTCCTGAACACTTCCGTCGTCTATGATGTCGACGCCGGGTCTTTCGTAGCATACGGTGATTTCTCTCATTTCTATCAGAATCCAAACGTATTCTTTTTCAAATCCGTACTTCTCGGCTGTTTCTTCTATGGTAATCCATTGTGCCATAAATGTTTGCTTTTTTATGTGTTATACAATAAGGGTGAATAATGCATCTAATTGTCTATCAATGCTTTATTCATTTATATTAGTACAACGAGCATTCACACTTCTTGTCGTCCGATGAGTGGGGACAATTTAGGGAATATTGCGGCTTATGAAACCGACCGGATACAAGAAAGACGTGAATGCTGTCGCACCATTATCCATCCTCAAGGCTAGCAATACCTTCGCAAAAGATAATGATATCGACAGACATTCACGTCAATCGTTTATATATAACACATCTCTTACGGATATGTTGATATACAGCCGTTCACGTGAAGTATCTGCCGTATCATCCTTCTTTGCTAAGATTTGCTATTTTAGAGAATGAAGGATAATACACTTTTACTTCATTAAGAAATAAAAACCGCTTTCTGCCTATTCATCACGCTGATGAGCGGAAAGCGTATGACAAAGATAAATGATTTATTTGAAATATATTGGAAATAAGGAAAGAAATGCAAGAAGTTTTGTATAAATTCATATTGGACGAAACTTACTACACAAGGTTTTATATTTGATAATTTGCTGTCATCTGTCACAGATTACCACTTAATGCACTGATTGTAAAATAGTAATGACGTGACAGCAAGGGGTGACGGCACTGTGACAGAAGGATTGCTGTCACAATAACGCTATGTTTTGCTATCCTAACAACACTATGTTCTGCTATCTTAATGGCATTATATTTTGCTATCTTAAGACACTATCTTTTGCTATTGCAATACTGTTATGCCTTGCTAGTACAATATCCTTCTATTTCGCTATCGGAAAACCACTATATCTTACTGTCATATTAAATATATCCCCTAAGGAAGTCAAGTCAGGCACTCTATATTGCTTCCATTCCTTGGAACCATAGTTTCATCGGTGTGAAACTCTAGTTCCAACGCCTTGAAACAAATAGTTCCAAGCTGATGAAACTAAAGTTTCAAGCCTATGAAACTCCAGTTTCAAACCGGTGAAACTAGAGTTTCGCGTAATGGAACTGGTAGTTCCAAGTGGGGGGACAATTTGTTTCAAGGCACGCAACGAATCATAGATGCAGGAGATATAAAGTTAGTAACTTGGGATGCCAGGAAATATATTGGCGATTGATAGAATTTTAACTTTGCTTATCTTCTGTTTTTTTGTGGGAGAGAGAGTGTGACGGCATTTTTGTTGTCACAGTGCTGTCACCCCTTGCTGTCACGTCATTACTGCTTTATAGCCAGCGCATTAAGTGGTAATCTGTGACAGGTGACAGTTTTTTATTTTTATTTTATTCTTATGTAAGTTGAAAAGAAGCAGATTTTGTATCATACAGAGTCGAATCAATAAATGCTGAAAAGAGTTTTTTAAGCTAAAAAGTACAAATCTTTAAACTTTATTTCCTTACTTTGTTGTTTATAGTATGTGACAACTATCAAACTTAAACTAGAGTGATTATGAAAGTAAGACAGATTTGTATGATGGTGCTGTTATGGCTGGGAGTGATTCCGGCAGCGCAAGCACAAACTTTCGACAAATTATGGAAAGATGTAGAGCAGGCGGAAAAGAAGAGCTTGCCTAAAACGGTAATAAAACTGACTGATGAGATTTATCAGAAGGGAGAGAAAGAGAAAAATTCCGCACAGATGCTAAAAGCATACATGTGGCGGATGAAGAATCAGGAAGCACTGACACCTGATAGTTTTTATGTCGGTCTGAAAGGCTTGGAACAATGGGCAAAGCAGACGGACAAACCCATGGACCGTGCTATATTACACTCTTTGATAGCAGGAATCTATGCTGACTACGCTGCCCAAAATCAGTGGCAACTCCGGCAAAGAACAGAAATCGTAGGGGAAAACCCTTCCGCCGATATGCGTGAATGGACAGCAAATATGTTCGTTGAGAAAGTACGGACAAATGTAAAAGAAGCCTTGGCGGACTCGGTACTGCTGCTCAAAACTTCCTCGCGTACTTATATTCCTTTTGTAGAACTGGGCGAAGCAAGTGAATACTATCACCATGATATGTATAATCTGCTGGCTTTCCGTGCCATAAAGGCGCTGAATAAGATAGAAAGACTGGCGCGCGACAACGGTTTCAATGCTACCACGCCTTCCCCTGTGAAGCAGGATATAATAAATATCTACGGAAGCATGATTGCCGCTTATAAAGTTGCCGACCTGAAAGAAGGGTATATACTGACTGCGCTCAATTATTTGGAATGGAGACGCAATGCAGATAGAAGTATCGTACCTTTCCAAGCACAGGAAGGACTTTTGGGATTGGCGGAAGATACGTTTCTGACTGCGTTGAATACACTGAAAAGTAAGTTTGCGTCAGAACCCGTCACTGCTGAAGTCTATTTGGCGCAAGCCCGCTATGCCATTCAAAAACAACAGCAAGTCAATGCCTTGCAACTTTGTGATGAAGCAATTCGCCTTTATCCGAATTATCGCAGGATAAATGCGCTGAAGAATCTTCGCGAGGATGTTTTGGCACCTTACTTAAATGTCGCGGCGGCAAGACAGGCTTTCCCAAATGAAGAAATAAAGTTGAATGTTTCACATAAGAATCTGGATGGTTTCACCGTGCGGTTGTATCAGGCGAAAAAACTGGTCAAAGAACAACATTATTCGGTTTTTCGTCCGAAGGACTACCGCTCGCAAGATACGGTATTCACTTTCAAATCTCCCGACTTAGGCTCTTATGTGATGCGCATCGTGCCCGATATTCGTGCCAAGAGGGATAGCGAGAGCTTCTTTGACGTGACACGTTTCAAAGTGCTGACGTGCCGTCTGCCTGAAAAACAATATGAAGTGGCAACGCTGGACGGACAGACCGGGCATCCTATACCGAATGCGAAAGTTACGTTGTATAGTAATGACGAAAAAGTGTTGCAGGAGTTCACGACCGGAGAAAATGGTAAAGTCGTATTCCCCTGGAAATCCGAATACCGCTTTCTGAAAGCATCGAAAGGGACGGATACAGCTATGCCGAAACAAGGCATTTACGGCGGAAGTTTCGGATATTACGGTGATGAAAATAAGGCGACTGAAAGCATGACACTGCTGACCGACCGTTCCTTGTATCGTCCCGGTCAGACAGTATATGTGAAAGGTATTGCTTATACGCAAAAATCGGATACTGCCAATGTGCTTCCGAACAAGAACTACACGGTGGTTTTGTTGGATGCAAACAATCAGGAAGTGGGGCAAAAATCGGTACGTACCAATGAATTTGGTTCATTTACCGCTGATTTTGCATTGCCTTCGGCTTGCCTGAACGGTATGTTTTCTTTGACGGCGGGAGAGGGCAGGACAAGTATTCGTGTGGAAGATTATAAACGTCCGACATTCGACATCACTTTTGAGAAACAAACGGAAAGTTATAAACTCGGAGATGAAGTGCAGGTGAAGGGTAAGATACAATCTTATAGCGGCGTGTTACTTCAAGACCTTCCGGTGAAATATACGGTAAAGCGTTCTACTTACAGTTTTTGGCGAATCTCTGAATCTACGCAGATTGCTTCCGGTGAAGTGACTGCCGACGAGAATGGGGAATTTACAATTCCGGTTCGCCTGGAAGAGAGCGACGCTTATAAGAATAATGATAAAGTCTATTACCGTTATTCCGTTGAAGCCACTGTTACCAATGTGGCGGGTGAGACACAATCGTCTACGGATGTGATTTCGGCGGGCAGTCGTTCGTTGGTCTTGCAGACGGAATTGAAGGAAAAAACTTGTAAGGATAAGCCGTTCAGTATTGTGTTTAAGGCGCAAAATCTGAACGGAGAACCTGTGGAAGTGAAAGGAAACTATGCGTTGTATCCTGCGAATGAAAAGGATTTCAAGGTATCGAGTGAAACTCCGGTAGCTACGGGAGCATTTACTTCCAATGAGGAAATGACGCTTGACTGGAAGAATATTCCGTCGGGAGCTTATGTGCTGAAAGCATCGGTGAAAGATAATCAGGGAAAGGAAGTGACGGCAGAGGCTAACACGGTTCTTTTCTCACGGGAAGATAAACATCCGCCTGTGCAGTCTACCGTATGGTTCTATGCACCGAATACAGAATTTGATGCTGCGCATCCGGCGGTGTTCTGTTTCGGAACTTCGGAAAAGGATGCTTATGTGATGATGAACGTGTTCTGCGGTGATAAGCTGTTGGAAAGCAAGGCACTGAATTTGTCTGATACGATTATGCGCTTTACCTATCCGTATCAGGAAAGTTATGGCGACGGCATCTTTGTGAACTTCTGCATGGTAAGAGACGGACAAGTTTATCAGGAACAAGTTCAGGTGAAGAAGCGGTTGCCGGACAAGACGCTGGCGATGAAGTGGGAAGTGTTCCGTGATAAATTGCGTCCGGGACAGAAGGAAGAATGGAAATTGACGATTAAGACGCCGCAGGGACAAGTTGCCAATGCGGAAATGTTGGCAACGATGTATGATGCTTCGTTGGATAAGATATGGAACCGTCGTCAGAATTTCCAGGTTTATTATAATCAGATACTTCCTTATTCCAATTGGATGAGCGGGTATGCCGGAAATAATTCATTTAATTATTGGTGGAATAATAAGGCGCTTAAAGTGCCGCTGATGATGTATGACCGATTTGTCATAGGACCGAATTTTGATGTAGATGAAATACTTGCTGTAATGGATGAATCGGCAATAAATGGTATATATGGTGCGTCAGCTCCGGGAATAATGATACGTGGAATGGCTAGCCGGAGTGCAAAGCAAGCAAAATTTGCACCTGCTATGGCTGCCGATACAGCGAATGACGTTGAGTTTACTGCCGGTTGGGGACAGACTGGAATGCTAGGGAAATCACAGGAAAAGGCAGACGTGGAAGAAGAAGAGATTCTTCCCGAAGCGCCTGCCGACCTGCGTACGAATCTTGCCGAAACAGCATTCTTCTATCCGCAGCTTCGTACGAACGAGCAGGGAGAAATCTCCTTCTCCTTCACCATGCCCGAAAGCCTGACACGTTGGAACTTCCGCGGATATTCTCATACAAAGGGAATGTTGATGGGTACATTGGACGGTGAAGCCACTACGAGCAAGGAATTTATGTTGACTCCTAATCTGCCGCGCTTCGTACGTGTGGGTGATAAGACTTCGATTGCTGCTTCTATCTCTAATATGACAGGCAAGCCGCAAGCAGGAACAGTCAGCATGACTCTGTTCGACCCGATAACGGAAAAGGTTATCAGCACACAAAAGCAGAAATTCTCGATAGCTGCCGGAAAGACGGTGGGTGTGAATTTCATGTTTACCGTAAGTGATAAATACGAAGTACTGGGTTGCCGGATGATAGCCGATAGCGGCACGTTCAGCGACGGAGAACAACAGCTTCTTCCGGTGCTGAGTGATAAGGAGCATTTGGTAGAGACACTTCCGATGCCTGTACGTGGAGAAGAAACCCGTACGTTCTCCCTCGACAGCCTGTTCAACCAACATAGCAAAACGGCAACAGACCGTAAATTGACGATTGAATTTACCGGAAATCCTGCTTGGTATGCTATTCAGGCATTACCTTCTTTGAGCCTTCCGGTGAATAATAATGCTATTTCCTGGGCTACTGCTTATTATGCGAATACACTGGCTTCATTTATAATGAACAGTCAGCCACGCATCAAGGCGGTATTCGATAGCTGGAAACTTCAGGGTGGTACAAAGGAAACGTTCCTGAGCAACTTGCAAAAGAATCAGGAAGTAAAGAATATCTTGTTGTCCGAATCTCCGTGGGTGCTTGAAGCACAGACCGAAGAACAGCAAAAAGAGCGGATTGCCACGTTGTTCGATTTGAATAATATCCGCAGCAATAATATCGCTGCCTTGACAAGATTGCAGGAATTGCAAAATTCAAGCGGTGCGTGGTCATGGTATAAGGGAATGAACGGTAGTAATTATGTTACCGCTTATATCGCGGAATTGAATGCCCGTCTTGCGCTGTTGACTGGTGAGAAGTTGAGCGGAACTGCGCTCACTTTGCAGACGAAGGCGTTGACCTATCTGCATCAGTCGGCTTTGGAAGAATATAAGAATATTCTGAAAGAGCTGAAAAAGGGGACGAAGTTCACAGGAGTATCGGGCAGTATCCTGCAATATTTGTATATCATCGCTATTTCAGGCGAGCAGGTTCCTGCGGCCAATAAAGCAGCGTATGCTTATTATCTCTCCAAGGTGAAAGAGTTGCTTCCGTCGGCTTCGATGAATACCAAGGCTATTGCGGCCATCGTGCTTGATAAGGCGGGACATAAGAAGGAAGCGCAAGAGTTTGTCGCTTCGCTGAAAGAACATCTGACGAAAACGGATGAACAAGGTATGTTCTTCGCTTTCAACGCGAATCCTTACGCATGGGGCGGAATGCAGATGCAGGCTCATGTAGATGTGATGGAAGCGTTGGAACTGATTGGCGGCAATAACGATACGGTGGAAGAGATGAAACTTTGGCTGTTGAAGCAGAAGCAGACGCAGCAATGGGATTCTCCGGTAGCTACGGCAGACGCTGTATATGCGTTGCTGATGAAAGGTACCAATCTGCTCGATAATCAGGGCGATGTACGCATTGTGATTGCCAATGAAGTGTTGGAAACGGTTACGCCAAGCAAGACTACCGTTCCGGGATTGGGATATATCAAGCGTTCGTTCACGCAGAAAGATGTGGTGGATGCCCGCAAGATTGAAGTGGAAAAGAGAAATCCGGGCATTGCCTGGGGAGCTGTGTATGCGGAATATGAATCGCCCATTCGTGATGTGAAACAACAAGGCGGTGAGTTGAATGTACAGAAACAGTTGTATGTGGAACGCATGGTCGATAATACTCCGCAACTGCAACCGATTACGTCGAAGACAGTGCTTCAGGTGGGCGATAAGGTCGTTTCACGCTTGAGTATCCGTGCAGACCGTCCGATGGACTTTGTACAGTTGAAAGACCAGCGCGGCGCTTGCTTCGAACCTATCGGCAGCATCTCCGGCTATCGCTGGAACAACGGTATCGGCTACTATGTGGATATCAAGGATGCTTCCACCAATTTCTTCTTCGACCATCTTGTAAAAGGGGTATATGTGTTGGAATACAGCTACCGTGTGAGCCGCTCAGGTACTTACGAAACAGGGCTGGCAACCATGCAATGTGCTTATGCACCGGAATATGCTTCGCATTCTGCTTCGATGACGGTAGAAGTGAAATAATTATTTATTAACGGTGAACGGTCAACGTTCACCGTTAATAATCCTTTCAATCCATACGATATCTCATCTAAAACAGCTACATTTGTGCACCAAAATAAAATGTATCGCATGAAACGTAGTTTACTATCTATATTTTTTCTGCTTTCTGTCGCTTTGGCAGCCGTTGCCCAACCTCGTATCTCTTCGAATAAAGAGACGCATAACTTTGGACAAATAGAGTGGAAACGCCCGGTGACAGTGGAATATACAATCACTAATACGGGTAACCAGCCATTGGTTCTTACCAATGTCACTACTTCCTGTGCCTGCTCCGTAGCCGACTGGACGAAGGAACCGATTGCTCCGGGAGCGAAGGGAACAGTGAAAGCTTCCTTTGACGCGAAGGCGTTGGGACGTTTTGAAAAATCGGTCGGCATATACAGCAATGCTACTCCAAACCTGGTTTATCTGAAGTTTACCGGTGAGGTAGTGCAGGAAATTAAGGATTATACAAAAATACTTCCCTATACTATCGGAAATATACGTCTGGACCGTGACGAGT
The DNA here is from genome assembly GCF_014750685.1 of Bacteroides sp. GM023. GTDB lineage: Bacteria > Bacteroidota > Bacteroidia > Bacteroidales > Bacteroidaceae > Bacteroides. Next base: position 176,308 of record NZ_JAAXGE010000006.1, on the reverse strand, counting down.
TTGCTTTCCCTGATGTATATCATGGCCAGCAGCCTTCATTCACTTTCAATATAGCTAACTTGTCCGACCGTCCGTATGAACCGGTATTGATGCATCTGCCCCCTTATCTTAAAATGGAAGCCGAACCGAAAGTCCTGCTGAAAGGCAAGAAGGGAACTGTCAAGCTGACGTTGGATGCCAGCCAGTTGAAAGATTACGGTTTGACGCAAACTTCTGTTTATCTTTCCCGCTTCTCAGGCGATAAGGTGAGCGAAGAAAATGAAATCCCTGTTTCGGCCATCCTTCTTCCCGATTTCTCACGTATGACGGCTACTGATTCGCTGAATGCTCCTGCCATACGTATCTCGGAAACGGATATTGACCTTAGTGTGCCGTTAATCAAGAAGAATAAGGCAAGCTATGAAATATTGATTGCTAACGCAGGCAAGACTCCGTTGGTTATCAGCAAATTGCAGGTATTCAATTCATCGGTAGGGGTAAGCCTGAAGAAAACGGTGCTTCCGCCGGATGGAATGACGAAATTGAAAGTGACTATTCGCAAGCGTGATGTGGGTAATAAGAAACATCATTTACGTATTTTGATGATAACGAACGACCCGATGCGCCCGAAAGTCGAAATCAATATCAAACGCTAAATCTTATTTGTCATGGAACATCCTGAAAATAGTGGAGAATATAAAGGTCTCGTTGTCAACAAAGGCATCGAGCAACCTTCGTCTGTGAATCCTTACTTGAAACGGAAACCTAAGAAACGTCAACTTTCGGTAGCTGAGTTTGTAGAGGGTATTACAAAAGGCGATGTCACTATATTGAGTCAGGCCGTGACATTGGTAGAAAGCGTGAAGCCTGAACATCAGGCTGTTGCCCAGGAAGTGATAGAGAAGTGCCTGCCTTATTCGGGAGATTCTATCCGGGTGGGTATCAGTGGTGTTCCCGGTGCGGGAAAGAGTACTTCGATTGATGTGTTCGGCTTGCATGTGCTCGAAAAAGGGGGGAAGCTGGCTGTATTGGCTATCGACCCGAGTAGTGAGCGCAGTAAAGGGAGTATCCTGGGAGATAAGACCCGCATGGAGCAGCTTTCTGTACATCCTAAGTCATTTATACGCCCTAGCCCGTCGGCGGGTTCGCTGGGCGGCGTGGCACGCAAGACGCGTGAGACGATTATTCTTTGTGAGGCTGCGGGATTCGATAAGATTTTTGTGGAAACCGTCGGAGTGGGACAGAGCGAAACGGCTGTTCATTCTATGGTCGATTTCTTCCTGTTGATTCAACTGTCGGGAACGGGGGATGAATTGCAGGGTATCAAGCGCGGTATTATGGAAATGGCGGATGGCATTGTGATTAACAAGGCGGATGGCGATAATTTGGAACGTGCCAAGTTGGCGGCTACGCAATTCCGCAGTGCACTGCATCTGTTTCCTGCACCCGAATCGGGATGGACGCCGCAGGTGCTGACGTATTCCGGCTTTTATAATTTAGGTGTCAAGGAAGTGTGGGACATGGTCTACGCATATATGGACTTCGTGAAGGCGAACGGTTATTTTGAATATCGTCGTAACGAGCAGAGCAAATACTGGATGTATGAAAGCATCAATGAGAGGTTGCGCGACAGTTTCTATCACAATCCGAAGATTGAAGCGATGCTTCAGGAAAAGGAACGCCAGGTGTTGAGTGGTAACTTGACTTCGTTTATCGCTGCCAAGAGTTTGCTCGATACTTATTTTGAAGATTTGAAGTAAGAGTGGTTGGTACGAATTAGTGCCTGAAAGCTCTTGCCGGAAAAACCTTTTTATCTTTAAACTAGAGAAAATACGTTAAAAATCTTATTCTCATGTAGGACTCTATGCTTTTTGCGTGTATTTACTATAAAGCGAAAGGCAGAGATATAAGTACATGACATGAATAATTTTTATCGACTTAAATACCTTATGAACAAAACCTTGTTAACCGGTCTTTTGTGCTGCACCCTGACAGCGCAAAGTTTTGCAGGCCAACCATTAGAGGGCTTCACGTATGCTTCGGTGAGTGCTCCGGCAGGAAATGAGTGGGAATCTCCCGAAAATCTGGCATTGAATAAGGAACAGCCGCATGCTTATTTCTTTTCATTCCAAAATTTGGAAAATGCGCGTAAAGTGTTGCCCGAGAACAGTAAGTTCTGGCAATCGCTGGATGGTGACTGGAAATTCCATTGGGCGCCCACTCCCGATGCCCGTCCGAAAGATTTTTATCAGACTGATTTTGATGTTACGTCGTGGGATGTAATCCCGGTGCCGTCCAGTTGGAATATTTATGGTATTCAGAAAGACGGAAGCCAGAAGTATGGAACGCCTATTTATGTCAATCAACCGGTTATCTTCCAGCATAGTGTGAAGGTGGACGACTGGCGTGGGGGAGTGATGCGCACGCCGCCTGCCAACTGGACTACCTACAAAGACCGCAACGAAGTAGGTTCGTTCCGCCGCGATTTTGATATACCGCAGGATTGGGACGGACGGGAAATCTTTATCAGTTTCGATGGGGTGGATTCTTTCTTCTATCTGTGGATTAACGGCAAGTATGTGGGTTTCTCCAAGAACTCACGCAATACTGCTAATTTTAATATCACCCCGTATCTGCAAAAGGGTAAGAACACGGTGGCTGCCGAAGTATATCGCAGCTCGGACGGTTCGTTCCTCGAAGCGCAGGATATGTTCCGTTTGCCGGGCATATTCCGTACGGTAGCTCTGTATTCGGTTCCTAAGGTTCACTTCCGTGACCTGGTGGCTACTCCCGATTTGGACGCGGCTTATACGGACGGTTCTTTGACTATCAATGCCGATATTCGTAACTTGGATAAGAAAGCGGCCAAGAATTATAAAGTGTATTATTCTTTGTATGCCAATAAGCTCTACTCTGACGAGAATACGTTGGTGGATGGTGTCTTGTCTCCTGTGATAGAGAAGATTGAACCGAACGAAACGGGTAGGATTCAGACGGTCTTTAACGTAAAGGCTCCGAATAAATGGTCGGCAGAGTTTCCGTATCGCTATACGTTGGTAGCCGAGTTGAAGGATAAGAAGAACAAGACGATTGAGATGGTTTCTACGATTGTGGGATTCCGTAAGGTGGAAATCAAAGATACGCCCGCATCGGCAGATGAATTTGGACTTGCGGGACGTTATTACTATATCAATGGAAAAACGGTCAAGCTGAAAGGGGTAAACCGTCATGAATCCAATCCGGCAGTGGGACATGCCATCACCCGTGAAATGATGGAGAATGAAATAATGTTGATGAAGCGTGCGAATATCAATCATGTGCGTAATTCACATTATCCGGATGACCCTTACTGGTATTTCTTGTGTAATAAGTACGGTATTTACCTGGAAGATGAGGCGAATATCGAATCACATGAGTATTATTATGGCGCTGCTTCCCTTTCTCATCCGGTGGAATGGAAGAAGGCGCACGTAGCCCGTGTGATGGAGATGGTACACGCTAATGTGAATAATCCGTCTATTGTTATTTGGTCGCTGGGTAACGAAGCCGGGCCGGGTAAGAACTTTGTAGCTGCTTATGATGCGTTGAAGAAGTTTGATTTATCCCGTCCTGTGCAGTATGAACGTAATAATGATATTGTGGATATGGGTTCTAACCAGTATCCGTCTATCGGCTGGGTACGCGGTGCGGTGAAGGGAAAATATGATATCAAGTATCCGTTCCATATTTCGGAATATGCCCATTCGATGGGTAATGCCTGCGGTAATCTCGTGGATTACTGGGATGCGATGGAGTCTACCAATTTCTTCTGTGGTGGCGCTATTTGGGACTGGGTAGACCAGTCTATGTATAATTATGACCCGAAGACGGGCACTCGTTACTTGGCTTATGGCGGTGACTTTGGGGATACTCCTAATGACGGGCAGTTTGTAATGAACGGAATTGTATTCGGTGATTTGGAACCGAAGCCACAATATTATGAGGTGAAGAAAGTATATCAGAATATAGACGTAAAAGCGGTTAACCTTGAAAAAGGTGTATTCGAAGTCTTCAATAAGTATTATTTCAAGAACTTGGCGGATGATTATCAATTGATATACGCATTATATGAGGATGGAAAACCTGTGCAAACCAGTCAGCCGATGGATATAAATGTAGCACCCCGTCAACGTATGCAGGTTACGTTGCCTTATAACCAAACTCTTAAAAAGGATGCCGAATACTTTGTAAAAGTACAGTTTGTCCTGAAGGACAAGATGCCTTGGGCTGCTAAGGATTTTGTGATGGCGGAAGAACAGATTCAAGTCAAAGCGGCTACCGACCGTCCGTTAATAAGCGAAGTGGCTGTTGGTTCGGAAGAACTGAAAAGTCTTATTGACCCTAAAACTAGGAATGTTCAGATAACAGGAACAGGCTTCGAAGTGAATTTTGATTCGCAGACAGGAAGCATCTATAACCTGACTTATGGCGGCGAAAAAGTAATAACAGACGGAAATGGTCCGAAACTGGATGCTCTCCGTGCTTTCACAAACAATGATAACTGGTTCTATCAGCCTTGGTTTGAACATGGCTTGCACAACTTGGTTCACACAGTGAAGGAGGTGACAGTAGTCGGAAAAGATAATACCTTTATGGTGAGCTATACGGTAGAATCTCAAGCTCCGAATGGTGCACGCATCAAAGGCGGCACAAGTTCCGGCAAAAACAGCATAGAGGAACTGACAGACCGCAAGTTTGATAATAACGACTTTAAATTTACTACCAATCAGATATGGACTGTCTATCAGGATGGTTCTATAGAGTTGCAGGCAAGCATCACTTCCAATCGTTCGAGCCTCGTTCTGCCCCGTTTGGGATATGTGGTGAAAATGCCGCAGCAATATGCAGACTTTACGTATTATGGCCGTGGCCCGATAGATAACTATGCCGACCGTAAGACCGGACAACTCATCGAGCAATATACCAATACCGTAGCCGGAGAGTTTGTGAACTTCCCGAAACCACAAGATATGGGTAACCATGAAGATGTCCGTTGGTGTGCATTGACCAATCAAGCCGGTAAAGGTGCTATCTTCATTGCTACCGACCGTCTGTCTGCTTCTGCCCTTCAGTATTCTGCTCTCGACCTGATTTTGGCTTCACATCCTTATCAGCTACCGAAAGCAAGTGATACTTATCTCCATTTGGATTGTGCAGTTACCGGATTGGGTGGAAACAGTTGCGGTCAGGGTGGCCCGCTCGTACATGACCGTGTATTGGCAGACCAGCATAATATGGGCTTCATTATCCGTCCTGCGAATAAGGAGAAATTGACTGTCATTGCCAATGTCGCTCCTGCCGGTGAAATTCCTCTTTCCATAATACGTGACCGTGCCGGTCGGGTAGAATTGAAATCAGCAAAGAAGGATGCTGTGATTCTTTATTCACTGAACGGAGACAAGAAGGCGAACAAGTACACAACTCCTATTCCGATGCGTGACGGGGGTACTGTAAAGGCATGGTATGAACATGACTCGAGAGTGAACGCTACGATGACATTCGAAAAGATAGAAAGTATCCGTACGGAAGTGATATATGCCAGCAGTCAGGAATCGGGTGATGGTGATGCTTCCAACCTGACGGACAATGATCCGAATACCATTTGGCATACCATGTATTCTGTTACGGTAGCCAAGTATCCGCATTGGGTAGATTTGGATGCAGGAGAGGTGAAGGAAATCAAAGGATTCACTTACCTGCCACGTCAGAACGGAAATAACGGTAATATTAAAGACTACTCCATTCAAGTCAGTATGGACGGAAAAGAATGGGGAACGCCCGTTAAGAAAGGAGCCTTTGCCAACAACTCAAAAGAAAAGAGAGTATTGTTCGACAAACCTGTCAAAGCACGCTATATCCGTTTCACTGCGTTAAGTTCACAGAACGGGCAAGACTTTGCATCGGGGGCAGAACTTACGATTTTGGCAAACTAAAAGGCTATTCACAGCCATTTATCCTCTTATAAATAAAAATCACCCACACTACTTTCAAGATAAATGTAGCGTGGGTGATTTCATTAAAAAGAGAGTTCTGACGGGCTCTCAGACTTTATAATTCTTTCCCTAATTTCTCGAAATCTGCTTTCGACTTACTTTTAGTCACAATATATACTCCTAGGAATACAAGTGCGATAGCCACTCCTTTCTGCCAACCGAAACTTCCGATTCCCATGATAATAGCAGCAATAGTAGCTACAATCGGCTGCATATAATTGTACATACTGACAACAGTAGGACGAAGGAGTTTCTGTGCAGTCATAATGCAGAGGTATGCGAGGAAGCTACCACCCAACACCACATAAAGCACCTGTACAATGGCAGTCGTGGAAATAGAAGCCCACTGTATGGTGGAAATATCGGAATAAGAGAACGGTATATAGCATATTGAAGCATAAACGAACATCCACTTATTGATAGTCACCACTGAATATTGTTGGGATAATCCCTTAAATACAGTTAAGTAAATAGAGAAACTGATTTGTGCAACCAAGCAAAGCAAGTCGCCAATCAGACTTCCGTTGCCATTACTTCCCGCCTGGCTGCTTATGATAAGAAAGAGTGCCCCCATAGCACCTACAAAAATCCCCAGTACTTTCTTATTCGTAACCGGTTCTTTCAGATAGATGGCAGCTACAATCATAGTCACAATCGGTAAAGTCGTTGTAACAATCGAAGCGTCGATAGGTGAAGTCATCGACAGTCCGAAAATAAATACTCCCTGATTGAATACTAAAGCGAATAATGAAGCGAAGAATATTTTCAGCATATCCCGGTGATTCACATATTCCTGTTTGCAAAACATAGAAAGTATCCAAAAAGCGGCCGCTGCCCCCACCATACGAAATGTTGTAACGGAAAGAGCGGAAAACTCTTGGAGAGCTAATTTCCCTATAGGAGCCATCAATCCCCACATAATGTTAGCTGTAAGTGCAAATAGATGACCGTGCAGGTTCTTGCTATTGTCCATGTTGATAGTAATTAGTTTATTATTTTCTTATAAGAATAACATTCGAAATGAGAAAATGATTGCAAAGGTAGCTTTTATTCTCGTACTAAAATTCACAAGCTTTTGATAAATGATTAAAAAACTCTTTGAAAATTTGATGCTTTTAATAAAATAATTACTTTTGCAACATATTGCCATTGACAGAAGGGGTGGCGGAGTTTTTTGAAAAGCGTTTTTAACAGTTGTCTTTGACTTTTTTGGTTCTCATTAGTTTTTGGCAAAGGGAAAAGATGAATGATAAAACAGATTCCTACGCTTTTCTTATATCTAATAGTAAGGGTTGAATCAGGGGAATTTATAAACCGGAAAACACCTATGGGGATACTGGGCTTCATTGCTACGCTTTTTTGGGGAATACTGGCGGGAATTATAGTTGCTATACTCGTCATGTATTTGATAAATGGACTAATGGGCACTCCCAAATGGTTGACAGGAATAATAGGCGCTTTTCTCCTCTTCTTTCTCTCTTTCCAGTTTACAGCAATTATTGGTGCCGCAAAGGTAAAAGGGGTAATGGCAGACATTACGGTGTTGAGCAATACCGTTAGCGGCAAGGCGGACTGGAGCACTATTGAAACCAATTATCCTGTTTTAAAACCTTATCTCGATAAAGTAGGAACGAAATTGGATGAAGTGACGGACAAGAAGACTTCGGCACTTTCTCTCGTTAATAAAATAATCAATGGATTTATGTGGCGACGTGCAGCCTGGGCATTAGGCGGGGTGGTTGTATGTTTGGTCGTGGCTGCTTTGCCGGGTATGACTGGAAATGGACGCAGCCGGCAACAACAAGGGCGAAGCCGCGCATCTGTCCGTAACCGAACCTCTGCTCCTGCGGGTAGGTCGCATCGTCCGCGGAGGAGATAAGAGAAGAATAAAAACAATTATAAATACTAAATGATATTATGGAAACATTAGACCCGAAAAGTCCTAACCACATCTTGGTGGGTATAGGCGGTACAGGTGGCAAAGTACTGAAAGCCATTCGCAAACGTCTTTATCAGGAGTTCCCAAATGATGAAGAACGCGATAATTTGTCTATCGGTTTTGTGTATGTAGACTCTACGCGTGAGATGATGACACCGGGCGACCCATCGTTCCGTGTGATGGGAAAAGACGCTTCGTTCACAGAAAGCGAGTTTGTGGACATCAAATCTGTAGATTTAAAGCAAATACTCGATAATGTTTCCAATTATCCCGGATTGAAAGGCATTGTGAAGAATGGTGCTTCCATGAAGAATACGTTGGGTGAAGTTGGGCAGGCTGCGGGACAGAAGCGTCGTGCAGGCCGTATCCTTTTTGCTGCTAATTGCAATAAGTATCTTTCGGCTTTGAAGGGACAATACAATAAAGTGAAGTCCATTACCAACAAAGACGAAGTTAATATTCATATTTTTACCGGTTTGGCCGGTGGTACGGGTTCGGGAGCTATCATCGACGTGATTGCACAGACGCGTGCACAAGAGACTTACAAACATGCTAATATCATGGTATATGCCATGGTTCCTGAATTGGATATTCCTTCAGGATGTCAGGCGGGACGCTATCATCAGAATGGGTATGCGGCGTTGAAAGAGCTAAGTGCGCTGAATATCGGACGTTTCCTGCCATCGGACGTTATCCGTGGTGACGAACATATAGAGTTGGACGTCACTCCTAACAAACAGTTCGGATTGATGCTTTACTCTAATGTGAATGAGAATGGGGTAGTAGTCAACTCCTTTACAGAATTACCTCAACTATTGGCAGATACGGTTTACTTCCGTCTCTTCCTAGAAGAAAAGCATGGTACGACCGATGACCTTCTGCGTTCTTTCAGCTTGGAGAATATTAATGACTTCTGTGTGGAATACAGCGAAAAATCAAAAGGTACAGATAAGGAACGTGCCCGCACAAAGGCTATCAATACCTTCGGTATCAAACGTATCATCTACCCTGAAAAACGAATCTTGGAACATATCACTTACACTGTAGGAGAGAAGATTCTGTGGCAGATGCAATATAATAACTTTAAGGATGATTTCGGATTCGTACAGGAATCTGTTCGTAAAGACTACCGTGAACTGTATATCAATGATAAGAATCTGCGCGATTGGATGTTGGATGATAGCCATCTGATGCTGGAAGAAAAGATTTTCGATACGGACAAATATTGCAGTAAGATAGAGAACTTTTGGAATGATATAACGAACAGTTATTCTTATGACGATGCCAAGGCAGTAGACCCGGAACCATTGAGATTCCTCGAAAGTATCTGCTCGGATACGTATAAGAGTGCTTTCCGTAATAAACAGGGAGTAGAGGCTTACTATCAGGACAAAGGCAATGACCTGCTATTGAAAGAACAGGCGCAATATATCATCGAACGTATAGAAAAGAATCTGTACACCAAATGGTACGAAGGTTCTCTTTCACTGGAAGACCTGCTGAATATCTGCGACGCAGTGCTGACTTACATCAAGAACCGGAAGGAAAAAATAGAAAATGACATTGCCGGAGTAGATGATAAAATAAAGGTAAACGAGGAAGATGCCGATGCTAACAACTATGACTACAACCACTTGTCACTGTTGCAACGTGCTACCGGACGTTCGCCCCGCCTGTATTCCGACCATCAAATGATAATGAAGGACCTTTATACACTGCGTACCCAGCGTGTAGCTTATGAATTTGAAGGCAAGCTGTTGGGTAAACTACGTGCTGCATTCGAACAGTTCAGCGCGGAAGTCAGCCAGTTTATCGGTGTGTTGCTGGTGTCGATGGATGCTGCTGAAAAACGTATTTCCGACCGTAACAAGAATACGAAAGGTATTGCAGACTTGTCAAGCGCTATCGTAGAAGTCAGCGAAGATGATAAGATGTTCAAACTTGAGCAGACATTGGTTTTGGATAAGAACCAACAGGAAACCTGGGCGGGAAATATCCGTAAAGCTATTGCGGGAAATCGTTCCTATGCCCACTTCAATGAGTTGGCCGCTACGACTTCCGAAGATACTATCTTCGATGTATTCGATGCTGAACTGAGTCCGAAGATACGTGAAAAACACGACCAGGATTACCAAAACGATAAGATTTTGGGCTTGAACGTTCTTCAGCAATTACAGAAGGTGTTGTTGACTGATACTGACATCCGTAATTTCGCTTCTTCCGTTATTAATCAGAGCGGTACGTTCCTGAAACTGGATGACGGACAGCTTTCGAAAGCATTGAACAACAATGAGAATCCGGTGTCTCATCCCGAATCAATCAATCGCAAGACGATTTTGATTTCTATGCCTACCGATGAAGGAAACGACTCTCTCAAAGCATTTTCCAATAAGCTGAAAGCTGCTTTGCAAGGTGCTTTTGGAAATGCTACGCCGGGAAGTACCATCAACTTCAACACTTCGGATGAGCGCATGAATGAAATCACTGTGATTTCTATCCGCTACTGTTTCCCGATGCGCGCCATTGCCTGGTTGCCGTCTTATGACCGTGCATACAATGATATGGTGAACAACAAAAACGAACTGGCTGCTAAAGAAGCCCGTATCCTGCTTCATTGCGAGGGAGACGGTACAGAACTACCGGATTTGATGGGTGAAAAGAAGATTGCACCGAAAGACTTCATCCCTTATTTCTTCGTAGCTGCTGCTAATGACATTCTTGCAGTACGCGAGAACGAACGCGAAGAAAAAGGCTGGTGCACGGTGACTGCCGATGAATGGGGAGCTGAAATGGTAACACTTATTTCACCTCAATTCACCGAGATACTGACAAGTGAAGAACTGACGGAAGAAGTCCTGGATACTATCAAAGAGAAGGTGGACGACATGCTGAAGAACCCTGACTTGAAGATGAGTGACCGTGCCGCTATGGTAGAAGGAGTGAAAGTAGTGATGCGTGATTACGTTAGTAAGGAGTGCTCCAGCCCTACATCACCCAAATATCAGCAATATAGCGCTGAAGCAAAGAAAGCATTGGAATTAATCAATAAGAAATAAAATAATTATGGCAAGAGCAAGTGAACGCGACAGATATAAATATGGTATCTGCACGAATCGTGACAAAGGCGGCGAAGGAGCCCCTTGTCCTAAATGTGAAAGTAAAGAAGTACAAAAAGTAAGAGGTGGACAAGATTTCGTGTGCGACGAATGTAAAGAGCCACTGCGTATGGTTCCGCCACCAAAGGAAGGCCCGAATATGAAAATGATTGGCGGTATTATTGCTGCTGTGGTGGTACTTGGTGGCGCGGGTATCGGAATCGCCCTTAGTGGCGGTGACAAAACCGAAGAACAACAGGTTGACGACACAACAGGTGGCATTGAACAAGTAGATGGAGCAACCGACGATGACGGCATGGAAGTAGAAGAAGTAAACGTGACAGACATGACGTTTATGGAAACTGCACAAGACATGAAACTGAAGAAAAGCGAAACCAAACAGTTGAATATAGACTGTAACCCCGGCAATGCAAATGAAACCGTTACCTGGAAATCAGGAAACGAAGCTGTGGCAACAGTATCTCCAAATGGTATCGTGACAGCCGTTGCAGCAGGTAAAGCTACTATCACAGCTGTGGCAGACCGTTCACAGACGAAAGCCGAGATAGAAGTGACAGTATCCGACGGCGGTAGCACTGGCACCACCACCGTAACAGACGGTAGCGCAACCAGCGGCATCGTAACGAAAGACCTGGGTTATGCAGTCTACAAAGGCCGTATGAAAAATGGCTTGATGAACGACGAAAGCGGTGTGCTGACATTTAAAACAACCCATATCATAGAGCCGCGCGACGTGAAGAAGCGTGAAGCAAAAGCAGGTGAAAAAGTGGTTGGTATCTTTGAAGACGGTCATCTCACTACCGGTACGTGGTATAAGAGCGATGGAAACAAAGAAGTAATCATCCCGTAATGAGGAATCCGGCTACTCAAATAGTCTATGCAGTTCTTTTGCTGTTCCCACTCACCATGTGGGGACAGCAAACTGGAAAATGGGGAAACGGGAAACTCCGCCAAACGGTAGTTTCCATATCTTCCGATGTTCCTTTTGCCACGGCAGCTTACGATTTCACCGAACGCTATCTGACGGAATTGCAAGGAATGTCCGTTGCCGAGCGCAAATCGAAGATGGAGCGCGACAATGTGCAGATTCGGCAAGGCGGATTCGACCTGCTGAACCTCATCAACGAACAGACCTCCATGAACTTCTCCGAAAAAGAAAACCGTTATATCGTGTCGTTGGCGAATGAATCCTTCCTTCTGATTGAGCTCTCTTTCCCTGCGTCATGCCAACTGCTGACCGGAAAGAACCTGAAAGAACTGGAAGACGGATTTGTGAAAGGACTGGCTTCTTATAGCTACAAACCCTCCGCTTCCCAACCCGACCGAAAGGAACTGAAAAAGCTGTCAGGAGACTATTATGTAAGAGTAGGCGATACCTATTACATAGAGGAAATCAACGGAAACCTTTACTTTGAAGAAAAGAACCGCGCGCTGCGTCCGGTATTCAGCATGAATCACCCGGCTGAAAGCGTATTCAATCTTTTCCTGAGTGAAGATACTTCCTGCAACGCCCCCGTAAACCTGACCGTGCGCCAGTACGGACTGAAAAGAGAACAGACGGAACTGCCCGTTCATTCATTGATAGCTTATATGAGAAATCAGGGATGCGCTCTTTATGTCGGTATCGAAGCTTTGGAAACCAACGTGGTGAAGGCTTACGTCTTTGCGGTGAATACTGTGTTGAAGTATAATCATGTGATGAGCGTGGAAATCCCCTATTCCCTTCTTAGCGAAGGAAAAGGAAAGATAGAGGGCGACATCACCCTATTTGTCCCTACGCATAACATATCATCACTATTTGAAGAACTTAATTGGGTAAACACTACCCCAAAAAGGCAAATTAAAGTAAAATGAGAAAGATAATTACTTTGTTATTGTTTTGCGGAGCATATTGCAGCCTGATGGCACAGAGTGAAGCCGAAACAAAAGCGCAAATCAACAAGATAAAGCGCTCGCAGTCGTACCTCTCCGCTGAGGCCACCATGCCTACCGAAGCCGAGGCCATCCAGCAGGCTAAAGAATTGCTGGTGAGTGAAATCAACGACTGGGTAGCCGGCAAGCGAAAAGGTGGCGAAGTAAAACAAGTCGTTTTACAAGATATAAATACATGTACCCAGCGGATGGATATGAAGCGCGGGGTGAGAACACGTGCATTCGTATACGTGAAGAAGAATGAGATTGTCCTCATCTACGGTGAAGGTCAAATCATGCTGAGTGAAGAAGAGAAAGGAGCCGATTTACAACCCTTGTCTGAAATATCGGAACCGATAAAAATAGAACTTGTGAAGAAATCCTCGAAAGACGAAAAGATGGTTTCGACTGTAGAGAAAATCAATCCCGAACAGGAAAGCTTGAATCAAATACTGGCAGCACAAAACATGACGGATATGAAACAGGTTTTCGCGTCGCTCAAAGAGCAGGACAGAATCTCGTATGGCGTATACGCTCCGGACACTGTGGCCGAGCAATGCTATCTGTTATTCTATACCCGCACGGGCGAAGTGAAAGGAGTGGTGAAGAAAGACGGCAAAGAGCTGAACAATGTTCAGACGAAAGAAGCTACGGACATAGTGACTTTCAGCGGTTGCGGAGCCTACTGGTTCATTCTAAAGTAACAAACATAAGTAGAAAGAGAAGAAGATGAAAAGTATAATTTTGAGTTGGGCACTGGTAGCGGTTTGTACACTGACGACACTATCCGTGCAAGCCCAGGATGCTGTGAGCCTGGAAATTGTCGACGGTTTGTATAATGACGGTTTGAAAGCCAAGATGGAAAGAAACACCGGCGCGCTGTTGACAGAAATAAACAAGGCATTCAAAGAAAACAGAGCGTTGAACCTGGCACCGTTGGGACTGACCGATTCGGCCGAACGGGGACTGAGTGCTTTGTGGGAGAATACACACTTTTACTGCGATGATTCCGAAGTGGTGCAGTCATGTATCCGCAACGGAAACGGCTATCAGATTCGTCAGATACCTCTGATGATAAAGCCGATAGGCGATACACTGGACGATGAATATCAGGAAGCAGTGATTAACTACGACGCTAACGGAAGTATCACGCGCTTCAACTTTACCCTCAGCACCACGGTCTATCAGAATGTGATGAAGAAGGGAAAGACAGTGACCGAGATCGCCCGCCGCCAGGAAATCCTTTCCTACGTAGAGCAGTTCCGTACAGCTTACAACGAGAAGGATACCACCTTTTTGAAAAACATCTTCAGCGAAGATGCATTGATTATCACCGGAACGGTGACCAAAGTCAAGAAAACCGACGGCGCAGGAATTACCTATAATAAAGTGACTTACAAGAAGCAGGGTAAGCAGGAATACATCAACAACCTGAAGAAAAGCTTTGCCGCAAACAAGTGGATTAACGTCCGTTTCGACGATGTGAAGGTAGTGAAACACCCTAACCCGAAGATGGAAGGCTTCTATGGAGTAACCGTACACCAACTTTATGCCAACAGTAGCGGATACAACGACGACGGCTATCTGTTCATGTTGTGGGATTTCCGCGACAAGAATCAGGTGCAGATTCATGTACGTACCTGGCAACCTCGTTGGATGAATGAGAACCACACAGAAGAAATCGCTCAGGAAGAAATCTTCACTCCCGGCGATTTTGTAATTGACTTATAAACTTAATCAGACAAATGAAACAATTATATCGTTTTTTATTATTGCTGGGCTTTGCACTGGTGATAGGTGTGAAGGCAAATGCACAAAGAGTATCTTTTGTTGAGCCTAAAGAAGACACATCCCTCGCCGTCAGCCCCAACCGGGTAAAAATAGTCGTTCACTCCAACAGCGACAAGATGGAAATGTCGCACAACATGGGTGAAGAAAGAGGAGTGAGAACGAACAATGACGACGGAAGTTACTCTTATACCATCGACTATAATTTCCCCGAAGATTACGATGAAGATTTTATGAAATCCACCTTTCTCGTCAGATTACCTGGCGGGCAGAAAGAGTTCATGCTCATTTTGCGGAAAGGCAAAGGCTTCTTGGGAACCTTCAACGAAAACTTCACCATTACAGCCGAAAAGAACAACGACGGACTTTTCCCCGAATCCAAAGCAGCAAAGGTTACCTTCCTGTCGGATATGAAGAAACTCACTATCGAGTGTAACGGCAAACCCTGTTTCGTAGAAGGAAAAGCCGTTCCCGTAGACGGATGCAACATGACTGCCGCAGTGAGCAATGAAGGCGGCGTGATGAACGCATACAGCATCGCATTTTCACTGGACGAAGAAAAGAAGACACCAACCTTTATCAAACATCCGGTATTCAAAATCAAGTCGAACTTTACCAATGAGATTGAAGTCGACCTTGGCGGAGACTTGCAATATAAAAAGTCATATAGCTATACGGTTGTCAGCAATATAAAGGTTGTTGAAAAAGAAGCCTCCTTTGAAGATATGCTTGCCAGGGCGCAGGCCAAAGAGAAAGAATCCGACTTCTTTGCAGCTGCCAATGCCTATCAGGATGCGCGCAGCCATATAGACTGTCCGGTAGACCGTAGAAGTGAACTCGAATCCCAACTGGGCAGAATGAACTCCGCCCGCAGATTCCTGCACTACGCCGAGAAATTTGAAAGACAAGGTGCAAGAGTGGAACGCAAAGAAGGTTTTACGGCCGACAGCGTATTCATCTACTACCGTGGCGCTATCCGTAGCTACAAGAAAGTCCTCGAATACGCTCCCGGCGCAACCGTATATGCACAACGTGAAGAAGCACTGGAAACCAAACTGAAAGACCACCCGATGAACAATAAAGTAACGACTGTCGCCGTGAAATATCAGGAAATCACAGGAAAGCACCCGAATGGTGGTGGAATACCCATCTATGCTTCTTATACCTCTGACAAACCGAAGACAGACAGTGACGATAAACCCCTCGGAACTACGCGTGGTGATGGAACCTTCCGTTTGGTATTCAAGACCACGCCGCCACCTTATCTCTATTTCTATGGAGACAAAAAGTCTTACGCAATAGACAGCACGACAACTGAAATCAATTTCTAATCAAAATCTTCTATAATTAAACATTTAAAACATTGTTACAATGAAAAACAAACATCTGTTATTAGCTTTCGTAGCTATCCTTGGATTGGCCTTTGTATTTCCTAATTCATTAAGCGCTCAGAAAAAAGAGAAGAAGAAAAAGGAAAAGAAAGAAGTTGTATGGGAACTGCCGGAACCCTCAGGTGATGAGAACATAGACAACTATCTTCTCTCTTGCGATACCTTGTATCACAAGATAACGACCTACAAAGACAGTCTGTCGCATTACAAGTATCAGGAAGCCGCTTTTACCGTAAACGGCAAGAATTATCTCTTTAAATGTATGGTTGACTCTGTCAACAATCAGTTCCTGAGCTACGGTATGGGACGCTGGCAAGTAGCACAAGGTATTATGGCAGGAACAAATATTGTTCTTGACGCTACTACCCTCAGTCTGAAAACAGCCACTGCCGCTTTGTCTCTCCCCAACCTGGGACTGAAAGCAATCAAATATTTCAAACCCGTGAAGGATTTGGGTCCTCACGTGATTGGTATGGGACTGAAAGAAATTCCTGCTATCAAGAAAGAATGTCAGAACACTATGCGTAAGTATGGCAACGCGAAGAAAGTAGCCATCCAGCCTGAAAACCTGGACGTTGCTGTCCGCGAACATCTGATTGCTGAACTGGGTATCGACAACAGCACCTTTGATAAATGGTATGGCAAATATATCTTCGTCAACGAAGATATACAGGAAGCCGCCGAAGGCACAGAAAACCAAGTCGTAGAAAAGACAGACGAAGAAAAAGACGCCGGCAACAAGCTGACCGACTATAAAAACTTCGGAGTTGCCGACCTGCCGGAAGGACAAGCCGAACCGTCAGACGAAGAGGAAATGAACTTATTGAGCTAATCCGAACCGGAGAATTGTTCTTATGACCCTCTCATAAAGAACAACGAAAACAATACGAATGGCGCAGTAATATGGATAAAATAAGAAATCCATATTACGTGCGTCATTCTTTTTATTTGTTACCTTTACTGAAAACTGCTGTAAATGTGACTTGATTGTCATATGATTTATTTATATTTGCCTTGATTAATACTGAATATTATGGAACAACAGGCTAATTATATCCGTCGTATCGAAATTCATGGACTATGGGAACGCTTTAATATAGGATGGGATTTACGTCCCGATGTGAACATCCTTTCCGGCATCAACGGAGTGGGGAAGACCACCATTCTGAACCGTTCGGTAGGATACCTCGAAGAACTTTCCGGCGAAATGAAAAGTGACGAAAAGAACGGCGTGTGCCTTTTCTTCGACAATCCCGAAGCAACCTATATCCGCTACGACGTTATCCGGAGCTACGACCGCCCCCTGATTATGGGCGACTTCACCGCCCGCATGGCGGATAAGAACGTAAAGTCCGAACTGGACTGGCAACTCTATCTCCTGCAACGCCGCTACCTCGACTATCAAGTCAACATCGGCAACAAAATGATTGAAATGCTTTCCAGCACTAACGAAGAAGAACGCCGTAAAGCTGCCACCCTGTCCATAGCCAAACGTCGTTTCCAGGATATGATTGACGAACTTTTCAGCTACACCCGCAAGAAGATAGACCGCAAACGCAACGACATTGCCTTCTATCAGGACGGTGAACTGCTGTTCCCCTACAAACTCTCTTCCGGCGAAAAGCAAATGCTCGTCATCCTGCTCACCGTACTCGTGCAGGACAATGACCACTGCGTACTCTTTATGGACGAACCGGAAGCCTCCCTGCACATCGAATGGCAACAGAAACTGATTGCCATGATACGTGAACTGAATCCGAACGTACAGATTATACTGACCACCCATTCGCCCGCCGTCATCATGGAAGGCTGGCTGGATGCCGTGACGGAAGTAAGTGATATATCAACGGAAGCGGACGGATTTAAAGTGTCCCCCGTTCATTAACTACTAATGACTAAACCGTTAATCACCAGCTACTCACCCGTTAATCACTACCTGCATGGCAACTTCACTACGAGATAACCTGACTTCTTCATACTTCAACGCAGCCCACAAGCTCTACTCGAAGAAAGCCCGGCGGCGTATCATAGCTTACGTAGAAAGCTATGACGACATCGCTTTTTGGCGTACCCTGCTTGAAGAGTTTGAAGATGACGAACACTATTTCCAGGTGATGCTTCCCTCGGCCAACTCCCTCGCAAAAGGGAAAAAGATGGTACTTATGAACACCCTCAATACAGCCGAACTGGGAAGAAGCCTGATAGCCTGCGTAGACAGCGACTATGATTTCCTGTTGCAGGGAGTAACCAACACCTCCCGCAAAATCAACCGGAACAAATACATCTTCCAAACCTACACGTATGCTATTGAAAACTACCATTGCTTTGCCGAAAGCCTGCATGAAGTATGTGTACAAGCCACATTGAACGACCGCTTCATCCTTGATTTCAATGCCTACCTGAAGCGGTATTCCGAAATAGTATATCCTCTTTTCCTGTGGAACGTGTGGTTCTACCGCCAACGGGATACATACACCTTCCCAATGTACGACTTCCACTCCTATACCGCCCTGCGTGAGATAAGTCTCAAGCATCCGGAAAAGAGTCTGGAAGCATTGCAACAGCGCGTCAACGAAAAGCTGTCGGAGTTGAAAAAACGTTTCTCCCGCAGCATCAACCAGGTGAATGCCCTGCGTACTGAACTGAAGGAACTGGGCTTGATGCCCGAAACCACCTACCTGTATATGCAGGGACACCACGTCATGGACAACGTGGTAATGAAACTTCTGACTCCCGTCTGTACAGTGCTGCGCCGGGAGCGTGAACAGGAAATCAAACGATTGGCCGAACATAATGAACAATTCAAGAACGAATTAACTTGTTATCAGAACAGTCAGGTGAATGTGGAAATCATGCTGAAGAAGAATGTAGCCTACAAACGGCTGTTCCACTACGACTGGCTGAGACAAGATATACATGAATATTTAGAAAAAGGGAAATAAAAACTAAAAAGAAAAAGAGAGAAACTGCTTATGGATGAAGTAAAAGAAGTGATTGAAGTAGCGCCTGTTACATTGGTAAATGGTGAGACGCAAGATGCGGGTAACGCAATGATGCAGGAAGTGAACCATGCCTTGTTGTCAATGGGAGTGGATGAAGTTTGGGCGGATAAGATTGATAATTTTATCATATTACTGATTATCATCGGTGTAGCCCTGTTGGCTAACCTGATTTGCCGCAAGATTATCTTGCGTACGGTAGCCCGGCTGGTGAAACAAACGAAAGCCACCTGGGACGATATTGTATTTAATGACAAAGTGATGGCGAACGTCAGCCGGATGGTCGCACCGATATTAATCTACATTGCCATTCCTATTGCATTCCCCGACCATGCGGATTCCGCCCTGCTCGACTTCCTTCGCCGGCTCTGTATGATTTACATACTTGCTGTATTCCTGCGCTTTGTGAGTGCTCTGTTTACTGCCATCTACCTGGTGTACAGCGCCCGCGAGCAATATAGAGACAAACCTCTGAAAGGACTTTTGCAAACAGCGCAAGGCATTCTCTTCTTTGTAGGAGCTATCATTATCATCAGTATCCTGATAAAGCAGAATCCTGCGGTATTGCTGACCGGACTTGGTGCTTCCGCCGCCGTCCTGATGTTGGTTTTCAAAGACAGTATCATGGGCTTTGTTTCCGGCATCCAGCTTTCCGCCAATAATATGTTGAAAGTAGGAGACTGGATTACGATGCCGAAATATGGTGCGGACGGAACAGTGATAGAAGTTTCATTGAATACGGTCAAAGTGCGCAACTTCGACAATACCATCACCACCCTTCCCCCTTACCTGCTGGTCAGCGACTCTTTCCAAAACTGGCAAGGGATGCAGGAATCCGGTGGCCGTCGTGTGAAACGTTCCATCAATATAGACATGACCAGCGTGCATTTCTGCACACCTGAAATGCTGGCTAAGTACCGCAAGATACGAATTTTGAAAGACTACGTGGACGAAACGGAGAAAGTGGTGGAAGATTATAATAAAGAACATGATATTGATAACTCAGTGTTAGTAAACGGCCGCCGGCAAACCAACTTGGGAGTTTTCCGCGCCTATCTGACTAATTATCTGAAAAGCCTGCCTACTGTCAATCAGGATTTGACTTGTATGGTACGCCAGCTCCAGCCTACCGAAACCGGTATCCCGTTGGAACTTTATTTCTTTTCCGCCAATAAAGCGTGGGTTGCCTATGAAGGCATACAGGCAGACGTCTTCGACCATGTGCTTGCCATTATCCCTGAATTCGACTTGCGCGTATTCCAAAACCTGTCGGGTGCGGACTTACAGCGGATTGGCGTAAAAATAGAAAACTAATCAACACAATAGAATCACATAAACTACCGATATATTATGAATACACCGTTACCTAACCAAATCATCCGCGAGATTACTCCTTTGTCCGACAAAGATTGTTTTTACATTGCGGAACGCTATAAGACTGAATTCACTTATCCCATCCACAACCATTCCGAGTTTGAATTGAACTTCACGGAGAAGGCGGCAGGAGTAAGGCGGGTGGTAGGAGATTCATCCGAAATGATAGGCGACTACGATTTGGTTTTGATAACGGGCAAGGACTTGGAACACGTCTGGGAACAGAACGAATGCCGCTCTAAGGAAATACGGGAGATAACGATTCAGTTCTCTTCCGACCTTTTCTTTAAGAGCTTTATCAATAAGAACCAGTTCGACTCCATCCGCCGGATGCTGGACAGGGCGCAGAAAGGACTGGCTTTCCCAATGTCCGCCATACTCAAAATATATCCGTTGCTGGATACGTTGGCTTCCGAGAAGCAGGGATTCTATGCAGTCATCAAGTTTATGACGATTCTCTATGAGCTTTCTCTTTTCGAAGAAGAAGCCCGTACTTTGTCCAGTTCGTCTTTTGCCAAGATAGACGTTCATTCGGACAGCCGCCGGGTGCAGAAAGTACAGGAATATATCAATCTGCATTATCAGGAAGAGATTCGCCTGGGGCAGTTGGCAGATATGGTCGGAATGACAGATGTATCGTTCAGCCGGTTCTTCAAGTTGCGCACAGGCAGGAACCTTTCCGATTATATCATTGACATTCGTCTCGGGTTTGCTTCCCGGTTGTTGGTGGACTCCACGATGTCCATTGCAGAAATCTGTTACGAGTGCGGATTCAACAACCTTTCCAATTTCAACCGTATATTCAAAAAGAAGAAGTCCTGTTCTCCTAAAGAGTTCCGCGAGAACTACCGGAAGAAAAAGAAACTTATCTAGTGAAATCCAGGACCATGCTCCTATATTTATAAGGTGTCATAAGGGCTTCCTGCCGTTCCTGTAGTTTCAACGTTTGTTTCAACCGTTGAAACACTTTGTTTCGCACCGAGAAACACTTTGTTTCCCGTAGTGAAACACTTTGTTTCAAGGCATGAAACAAATAGTTCCAAGGCTTGAAACTAAATGGAACAAATAAGGAACCGAATGGGACAAATAAAGCTTTGGTCCGTAACAAGAATGCAACCATTCTTTCAATCGATTGTATTTCCTTCGTCTTAACATTGTAATCCCCGTCCTCTACCTTTGCCGACGTAATTAAAACGTATAGCAAAGTTAGATGAAAAAACTATTTCTAATCCGATTTACAGTGGCAGCCTTCTTTTGCCTGTTGTGTGTGCTTCCCGCATTGGCTGCCAATATCAAGATTAAAGGAGCTGTGAAAGACAAGCTGTCCAAGGAGCCTCTGATAGGAGCTACCATACGACTGATAGGAACTCAAACCGGTGCAGTGACCGATATGGACGGTAATTTCGAACTGAACGACCGCGGACTTTTGGAAGGAATCTATGATGTTGAAATCAAATATATAGGATATAAAGAAGTACGCCGCAAAGTCCGTGTAGAAAACGGGAAACTGGTGATGCTGAACCTGGAACTGGAAACCGACGCGCAAGAACTGGCAGACGTAGTAGTCGTAGCGAAGAAGAACCGCGAGAACGAAAATATGCTCTTGCTTGAGCAGCAGAAGGCGGTCATTGCCGTACAATCCGTCAGTGTCAAGGAACTTTCCCGCAAAGGTGTCTCGGACGCGGAAGGTGCTGTGACAAAAGTCTCCGGAGTATCCAAACAGGACGGCGTGAAGAACGTCTTTGTCCGTGGACTGGGCGACCGCTACAACGCGACTACCTTCAACGGTTTCGCACTCCCTTCCGAAGACCCGGAATACAAGAACATCTCCCTCGACTTTTTCGGCACGGATATTATCCAGTCCGTAGGCGTGAATAAAGCATTCAGCGCAGGCGGCAGCAGTGATGTCGGCGGAGCGACCATCGACATCGTATCCAAAGAACTGATAGGCAGCGGAAACTTCGGCTTCGGTCTTTCCGGCGGACTGAATACGCAGACCGTATCATCCGACTTCCTTAAAATGGACGGGGTCAACTTCATGGGTTTTGCCGACCGCACCGAACCTGCCGACGAAACCTCATGGGGCTTCAAGAACAAGCTGAACCCTTCCGAGCAGCATCTTCAAATCAACAGAAGTTACAGCATCTCCGGTGGAAAACGCTTCTATGTGGGCAAGGACAAGAACCCGCTTTCTTTCTTCCTGACTGCCGGACATACGACGGATTATCAGTACACCGACGAAATCATACGCAATACGACCACCGGCGGCACCATCTACAAAGATATGAATGGAAAGAAATCAACGGAGAATATCAGCCAACTGGCACTTGCCAATGTGGACTACGATATGCAGAACCGCCATCATGTCAGCTATAACTTTATGATGATACACGCCAATACCCAGTCGGTAGGCGACTACAACGGTAAGAACTCCATCTTCAGTGACGACTACGAGAACCTGGGATTCACCCGCCGCCAACAAACGAATGACAATATGCTGATTGTCAATCAGCTAATGACCAACTGGGGACTGACTAAATCAATCAGCCTGGATGCCGGCGCTTCCTATAATATAGTGAAAGGCTACGAACCCGATCGTCGCATCAACAACCTGACAAAAGCAGAAAACGGATACACCTTGCTCAGAGGTAACTCCCAACAACGATATTTCTCCGCTTTGGATGAAAACGACCTGAATGTAAGAGCCGGACTTGTCTACCGGTTGAAAGATAATGTAGAAGAAATCTCGAATATCCGTCTTGGCTATACAGGCCGGTTCGTAGACGATAACTTCAAAGCAACGGAATACAACCTCACCGTAGGACACGTTTCTAGTTTCCCTTCTTTAGACGACTTCTCGCTCGACGATTATTACAATCAGGAGAATCTTTCTTCGGATTGGTTCGAGATACAGAAGAACTTGGATGAATATACAGTAACGAAGAATATCCATTCCGCCTATGCGGAAGCTACCTACCAATTAAATCCCCGCTGGATTGTAAATCTGGGAATGAAATATGACAAGGTAGACATGGAAGTAGACTATAATGTAAACCGGGGCGGTTCTAAAGGAAGCAACAAGATTCAGAAAGACTACTTCCTGCCCAGCTTGAATCTCAAATACAATCTGAACGATAAACACTCCCTGCGTTTAGGAGCAAGCAAGACTTATACGCTGCCACAGGCAAAGGAAATCTCTCCCTATCGCTATGTCGGCGTGAACTTCAATAGTCAGGGTAACCCCAATCTGAAACCTTCGGATAACTACAACCTCGACTTGAAATGGGACTTCAACCCCAGTCCGACCGAATTGATTTCGCTGACCGCTTTCTATAAACTTATCAAGAACCCAATTTCACGTATCGAAGTGGCAAGCGCCGGCGGATACCTCTCTTATGAGAATATAGCGGACGAAGCAACCGTAGCCGGAGTGGAAGTGGAAATACGTAAGAATCTGTTTGTCCGCCCGTTGAGCAATGCTGCGAACGGCATGAATAAACTTTCCTTCGGACTGAACGGCTCTTATATCTATACGAATGCGAAAATGCCTTTGGCCACGGTGACTACCGGTTCACAACTGGAAGGAGCCGCCCCCTGGATTGCTAACTTCGACCTCTCCCATACGTTCACGAAAGGCGAACGCAGCTTTATCAACACATTGGTGCTCAACTACGTGAGCGATAAAATCTATACGATAGGTACGCAAGGCTATCAGGACATCATGGAGCAGGGCATCGTAACCCTCGACTTTGTATCCCAAGCCAAACTGAACAAATTCCTCTCGCTCAACCTGAAAGCCCGCAACCTGCTGAATCCTTCGTATAAGTTGAGCCGCAAAGCCAACGAGAGCGGAGAGAAAGTAACGCTGGGCGACTACAAAAAAGGAATAAATATAAGCCTGGGAGTGTCGTGCACATTCTGAACCGGGTAAAGAAATAAGATTATTAACTAATTATGAAAGCAAAATGAAAAGATTGTTTGTGAACTTTATGACATGTGCCGCAATGGCAACTGCGCTTACACTGACTGCATGTAGTAGTGATAGTGATGGCAACGGTGGTGAAAATGGAAATGGTGGAAACGGTAACGGAACAGGTAGTTCTATCGTAGTAGGGGAGAATATCCTGTCGGGAACACTGACCGGAGAACAGACCTTGGAATCTAAAGAATATATCCTGAACGGGACTGTAATCATAGAAAACGGCGGTCGCCTGAATATCCCTGCCGGAACTACGATTAAAGCCCGCGAAGGTTTCAGCAGCTATCTCCTGGTGGCACAAGGCGGTAAGCTTTATGCCGACGGAACGGCTGAAAAACCTGTCGTCTTTACTGCCAATACCACAAGTCCTAAATCCGGCTACTGGGGTGGAATCATTATCAACGGTAAAGCTCCTATCTCCGGTGCGAGTGCGGACAAGAGCGATACGGGTCTGACTGAAATAGACAACAACTATAAATACGGCGGAAGTGTAGACAATGACAATTCCGGTTCATTGACTTACGTACAAATCTGCTATGCCGGTGCCCGCTCTACCGCAGACATCGAACACAACGGATTGACACTGAACGGCGTAGGTAACGGCACAAAGATTGAAAACATCTACGTGCTCGAAAGTGCCGACGACGCTATCGAATTCTTCGGCGGAACAGTGAATGTAACCAATCTGCTGGCTGTAAACCCGGATGATGATATGTTCGACTTCACACAAGGATATTCAGGTACATTGAAGAACTGCTATGGGGTATGGGAAAGCGGTTACACCAGTACGGAAGCAGACCCTCGCGGCATCGAAGCCGACGGTAACCTGGACGGTCTTTATCCCGACCACTTGCGTCAGTCTAACTTTATAGTCGAGAATATGACGATTGTGAACAACGCTGCCAATACCACGGACAATGTAGACCGTATGCAGGACGTGATTAAGATTCGTCGCGGTGCAAAAGCAACTATCAAAAATGCATTGGTCAAAGGCAATGGCGGTACAATCGACCTGATTGATATGAACGACAGCAAAGGCGTAGGAGATGCGAATTCCAGTATCAGCATCACCAACTCATTGCAATTCAGAACTAAGCTGAACGGTACGCTGAACATATTCGAAGAAGCGGCAGGAAATACAGGTGCGGATGCCTCTTTGTTCTCCTGGACAGGATATAGCTTATCAGCTTTCTGATATAGAGCATAGATTAGAGGTTTGTTATTTTGCTCAAATTTATGAGGGGATTTACGCTAAGTAGATTCCCTCATGTTCTGTTTTTATTCTTTTATGTTCTTTTTTATAGGTAATATTTATGTCTTTATGGTATCAGTGTTTTCCTTTTTAGTATATTTGTCGACCTATACATTGTACACTGATAAAAATATGCAAACAGACTACGAGCGATATCGTAAAATGTCTTCCCTGGCTCAAATCGGATGGTGGGAAGCGGATATAACAGCAGGATACTACCTATGTTCGGATTATCTTTGTGACCTCTTGGGATTAGAAGGCGATACCATTTCTTCTTTGGATTTTCTCAATTTGATACGTGAGGATTATCGGGAGCAAATTGCGCAGGAGTTTTGGGCAAATTCTTCCATTCATAAGGACTTTTATGAACAGACATTTCCTATTATTACTTCCAAGTATGGTGAAGTTTGGCTTCACACCCGTCTGGCTTTTCGTGAGAAAGGTACGGGAAGTGGAGGCGGAGACAAGTCTTTTGGAATCATTCAGCGGGTGGAGGCTCCCAAAGATGTGGAGCAAAGGAACGCACTGACACGTGTAAACAATCTGCTTCGTCGCCAAAACTATATTTCCCAGTCTTTACTCCGTTTTCTGCGGGATGAGGAAGTGGAGTCCTGCATAACGGAAATCCTGAAAGATATATTAAATCTGTATCGCGGCAATGGACGCGTTTATATTTTTGAGTATGATGAAACTTGTACTCATCATAGTTGTACCTATGAAGCTACTTCTGAAGGAGTATCAGAAGAAAAAGAGAGTTTGCAGAATATTCCTACTTATCAGTCGAAATGGTGGAGCCAGCAGATATTATCCGGCAAACCTATCATCTTGGATTCGTTGAAGCAGCTGCCCGAGGGGACTGGGGAGGAATATGATATTCTTGCAGCACAAGGAATCAAGTCGTTGATGGTGACTCCTTTGATGGCAGGCGACCACGTTTGGGGCTATATGGGTGTAGACTTGGTGGAATCTTACCATGAATGGAGCAATGAGGATTACCAGTGGTTTTCTTCGCTGGCCAATATTATCAGTATTTGCATCGAACTGCGAAAAGCGAAGGATAAGGTAATCCGTGAGCAGGCCTTTATGAATAATCTTTTCAGTTATATGCCGATGGGGTATGTACGTCTGTCGATTCTTCGTGATGAAAATCAACAGCCTTATGATTACCGGTTGACGGATGCCAACAATGCCAGCAGCAGATTCTTCGGTCATCCTCTTGAACAATATATCGGTCATCCGGCTTCTGAATTGCATACTGATTACGACCAGAAACTGGATTTCTTACTGGATGTTCTGAATAGTCATTCATACTTGGAAAAGGATGAATACTTTCCCCGAACGGGGCTTTATACTCACTGGATTCTTTATTCTCCGGAAGAGGATGAAGTGATTGGGCTCTTCCTTGATTCTACTGAAACGGTAAAGGCGAATATGGCATTAGACCGCAGTGAAAAACTCTTTAAGAATATCTTTGCCAATATCCCGGCCGGAGTAGAAATATACGATAAGGACGGTTATTTGCTCGATTTGAATAATAAAGACCTGGAGATATTTGGCGTTGCTGACAAATCGGAGGTGATTGGAGTCAATTTCTTTGAGAATCCGAATGTTCCGCAGGAGATACGTGACCGGGTACATAATGAGGACTTGGTCGACTTCCGTATCAATTATTGTTTCGAACATGTGGGCAAGTATTATCATACGAACCGTGCCAATATTATTGACCTGTACTCAAAGGTCACCAAACTATATGATAAAGAAGGCAACTTCAACGGGTATATCCTGATTAGCATTGATAATACGGAACGTCTCGACGCTATCAATCGTATCCGTGATTTTGAGAATTTCTTCCTGATGATTTCCGATTATGCGAAGGTGGGTTATGCCAAATTGAATCTTCTGAGCCGGAAAGGATATGCCATTAAGCAGTGGTATAAGAACTTGGGAGAGGAAGAGGATATTCCTTTGAGCGAGGTTGTGGGAGTGTATGGCAAAATGCATCCTGATGACCGTCAGCGTATGCTGGACTTTTATGACGGAGTCAGACAAGGGAAAAGGCGACATTTCCAGGGGGAAATGCGTATTCTCCGTCCCGGCACGAAGAATGAGTGGAAGTGGGTAAGCAGCAATGTGATGGTTACTGCTTATGAGCCGGAGAACAACGAAATAGAGATTATCGGTATCAATTATGATATTACGGAACTGAAGGAGACTGAAGCCGAACTGATTCAGGCACGCGATAAAGCGGAAATGATGGACCGTCTGAAAAGTGCTTTCCTTGCCAACATGAGCCATGAGATTCGTACTCCGCTGAATGCGATTGTCGGCTTTTCCGACTTGCTGGTGGAAACCGAGGATATAGAGGAACGGCAGGAATATATTAAAATCGTGCGGGAGAATAATGATTTGTTGCTCCAGTTGATTTCGGATATACTCGACTTGTCCAAGATAGAAGCGGGTACGTTCGAGTTTACGAATAGCGATGTGGATGTGAATCTGTTGTGTGAAGACATTGTCCGTTCCATGCAGATGAAGATGATGAAGGAGAATGTGCAGTTGGTACTCGACCCGCATCTTCCGGTTTGCCATATTATCAGTGACCGTAACCGTATCCATCAGGTCATTTCCAATTTTGTCAATAATGCGATTAAGTTCACTTCCGAAGGAAGTATCCGTGTGGGATATAGACTGAAAGGGGAAGAACTGGAATTTTATGTTCAGGACACGGGTATAGGAATAGAGAAAGAGCAATTGCCGCATATCTTTGAACGTTTTGTGAAACTCAACTCTTTTGTGCATGGCACGGGATTGGGACTTTCCATCTGCCAAAGTATCGTGGAACAATTGGGTGGACAAATCGGTGTGGACTCTGAAGTGGGAAAAGGCTCCCGGTTCTGGTTTACAATTCCCGGTGTGATTGTGATGGAAGAAGCGCTTGTGTAAGGCACGAGGATATATAAAAATAAAAATGGTCTTGATTCATTGCCGGTTTATACCGACGTTAATCAAGACCATTTTTTTTATTGAGAGGTGTCTACCTTTCAGATGTATCTGCTTAGATTCCGAATGATAATTTGTCGATAGACTGATATACAATACTTGCGATACCCAGTCCGATGATACCCAGCGTACAAAGTGCGAGTCCCCATTTTGTGCAGCGGTCGCTGCGGAAAGCGGGAATCGGGTTATCGGAAGGAGTGATATACATTGCTTTTACAATCAGCAGATAGTAGTACAGCGAAATCACTGTGTTTACCAACGCAATGAATACCAGCAGATGGAAACCTGCATCGAAAGCAGCCATAAAGATAAAAAACTTGGAGAAGAATCCGGCAAACGGCGGGATACCTGCCAGTGAGAACAAGGATATTGTCATCAGGAAAGCAAGTTTTGGATTCGTCTTATAAAGTCCTGCATAATCTTCGAGTGTGAACTTCTGGCTGCGTAGCGCTACAATGGTAATTACGGCAAATACTCCGAGATTGGCTGCCGCATATACAAGTATATAATATACTAATGCTGTCATTCCCTGTGCCGTACCGCCAATCACGCCGAGCATGATATATCCGGCTTGTGAGATACTGGAGAAGGCCATCAGGCGTTTCAGGTTCTGCTGGCGGATAGCGAATATATTGGCAATGGTAATAGACGCGATTGTTACCCAGTAAAGTACTTCTTGCCAGTCGTTTATCATCGGCGCGAATACTTTGATAAGGATAGCCATCAGAACGAAAGCTGCCGAACCTTTGGACACAACGCTCAGATAAGCGGTGACTGCACTCGGAGCGCCTTCGTAAACGTCTGCCGTCCATAGGTGGAATGGAACGAGTGACAACTTGAATGCCATTCCCGTGAAGAAGAATACGAATGCCATAATCTGCAACGGATTTCCGTCGATATGGGCGGGGAGGTCTTCGAAATACAGTGTTCCGGCAGAGCCGTAGATCATAGACAGACCGAACAGTAACAGTGCGCTGGAGAAGAGGGCGGTAAGAATGTACTTAGCTCCTGCTTCAGCAGAGTTGTGGCGGTATTTGTCAAAGGCGATCAAGGTAGCCATCGGGATAGATGCCGTTTCCAGTCCGATGAAGAACATCAGGAAGTGTCCGGCGGAAATCATGAGATACATACCAAACAGGGTAGAGAGTGTAAGTACATAAAATTCTCCTTGTTTGAAAGAAGTATCTTCGCGTTTCATCCATTCGTGTGCCATCAGGAAGACAATCAACGTACCTACATTCAGGATTGATTTAACAACCGTGTGCATGGGTACATAGTGGTACATACCTCCGAATATGTCGCAGGCAGTGCCCGGAACCAGGTTGATAGCCGTATGAATTGCCATTAGAATGACGGGCAACATTGTGTTCAGTCGTGCTTTCCCGTCATTTTTGTGTGCATCCGGGCTCATGAAGAGGTCAGCTAAGAACAGTAGCAGCAGAACAACTACGAGCGACAGCTCTTCTCGCATATGTAGAAATTGTGAATAATCCATATTGTAATTTACTATTTAACGATTTACAATTTACTATTTAGGGTATCAGTTGTGAGACAACCGGCAATACACTTTCACCAATCATGTGGCTGACCCAGAAGGGAGCCATACCCAGTCCGGCTACACAAACGATGAGGCAGATGACAGCTACACGTTCGTCCCAGGTTGCATCAGTCAGTGTGAGGTGGTGCTTGTTGGTGCAGGTTCCGTATAGAATCTTACCTACCAGGCGCAGGATATAGACTGCTGTTATCACAATCGAAGAGCAGGCGATGATGGTCAGTGTACGGTGGAATACATCGTTGTTCTGGAAAGAACCGACGAAGATAGTCATCTCGGCAATGAAACCGCTTAATCCCGGCAGACCGAGGTTGGCAAGACCGGCAATGACATAACATACGCTGAGGAATGGCATCACTTTCATCAGACCGGCAAGCTCGCGAACGTCACGGGTGTGAGTACGTCCGTAAATCATACCAATTAGGGCAAAGAACAAGGCTGTCATCAATCCGTGTGAAAGCATCTGAAGGATAGCTCCCGTCGCTGCTGTCTGATTGAGCATCAGGATAGCGAAAAGAACCAGTCCGCAGTGGGATACAGAAGAATAGGCGTTGATGTATTTCAAGTCTGTCTGTACGCAAGCGGAGAAAGCTCCGTAGACAACAGAGATACCTGTCAGTATCAGGAATATCCAGGAAAGTTCGTTAGCTGCTTCCGGCATCAGGTACATGGCGATACGGAAACATCCGTAACCACCTAGTTTCATCAATACTCCGGCATGAAGCATGGATACGGCTGTCGGGGCGGAAGCGTGACCGTCGGGACTCCAGGTATGGAACGGGAAAAGAGCACCCAACACACCAAAGCCGAGGAAAGTCAGCGGGAACCAAATACATTGTTGTGCAAAAGGTATATTGTGCAGTTGCGCGATTTCAAGCAAGTTCATGGTGGTAGCTCCCGAACCGAAATAGATTCCGAGGATACCGATCAGCAGAAAGGCGGAACCGCCCATCAGCATTAGCGTCAGTTTCATGGCTGCATATTCTTTGCGTCCCGAACCCCATACGCCGATCAGCAGGTACATAGGTATCAGCGCTATTTCGTAGAACATAAACATGGTGAATAAGTCCACGGAGATAAAGAACCCGAATACTCCCATCGACAACAGGGTGAACCAAAGGAAATATTCTTTAGTCAGCGGTTGCAAACGCCAGGAAGCAAATGTTCCGGTGAATACGATGATGGCGGACAGTAATAGCATGGCTACCGAGATTCCGTCGACGCCTACCGAGTATGAGATATGAAGAGGTGCATACCAAAGGGTATCTGCACGGAATAGCATTTCTGCTGTGTTGCCGGCACTACGCTCTCCCAAATACATGAATGTAAGTACGACAGAGGCAATCAGAAGTGCCGATGCGCCAGTAACCATAACCCCCCGGATGGCTTTGATTCCTCGTGCTGCCCAAAGTCCGGCCAGCATCAATAAGGGGATAAGTACGAATATTGATAAGAAATTCATCTTTATTATTTACTATTTAAAGATTTACTATTTACTATTTAGAGAATCAGCAGCAAGATAAGCGCCAACGCACCGCAGAGGAACACATACGCATATTGCTGTACCTGACCGCTCTGCAAACCACGGATTTCGTCGCTTGTAGTATTGGTAGCCCATGCCAGGAAGTTGAAGAATCCATCTACTACATGACGGTCCCACCAGGCGATAGGGGTGGAGATGCAGCGGAAGATAATCTTATGCGTAATGAACTGGTATATATCATCAATATAGAAACGATTATAAGCAGCCTTGTGCAATCCCTTGAACTGTTTAGCCAGTGAATCGGCAACAGGCTGTTTGGCATTCTTATACATCCAGGTCGCGATCGCAATAGAAATAATGGCAATAACAACGCTTGTGATAGCTACTGACGGGTCGAGATGAATGGAATAAGATTCACCATTCGAACTGATAAAGTGCCCGAAAGGAATAAATCCGGCTCCACAAGTAACGGCTGCCAGGAACATCAACGGGAAAGTCATAGCTAACGGACTCTCATGAGGTGTATGATGTGCATGCAACTCTTTGTTTTCCTTGCCCCAAAAGATACCATAATAAAGACGGAACATATAGAAAGCAGTCATAGCAGCAATTACCGTCATCACCCAACCCATTACAGGACTGTATTGGAAGCAAGCTGCCAAAATCTCATCTTTCGAGAAGAAACCGGAGAATGGGGGAATACCCGCAATGGCAAGACAGGCAATCAGGAATGTCCAGTGAGTGATAGGCATATATTTGCGTAATCCGCCCATAGCCGACATTTCATTGGAGTGTACTGCATGGATAATGCTACCTGCACCCAGGAAGAGCAATGCTTTAAACATGGCGTGTGTGAAAAGGTGGAACATAGATGCCATATATCCCAATCCCCCTTCGTGTGGATTCATTGAAGTACAAACGCCCAAAGCTACCATCATAAAACCAATCTGCGAAATAGTGGAGAAAGCGAGTACACGCTTGATGTCCGATTGCACACAAGCTACGCTTGCTGCATAGAAAGCCGTAAATGCACCTACCCAAGCAACCATATGCAATGTATTCGGAGCATAAGCGATGAAAAGCGGGAACATACGTGCCACTAAATAAACTCCGGCAACTACCATCGTAGCCGCATGAATCAATGCACTGACCGGAGTAGGACCTTCCATTGCATCGGGCAACCAAATGTGTAACGGGAACATCGCACTCTTACCGGCACCACCCACGAACATTAATCCGAGAGCTAATGGAAGCATGGCAGCTCCACCGCTGACCAGTGATACCGTATCGGGAGTGAAACCGAACGTTCCGCCATAATATCCATAAATCAGGATACCGATAAGGAAACCTAAGTCAGCAAAACGAGTGACAATAAATGCTTTCTTGGAAGCGGATACTGCCGCAGGTTTTGTATAGTAGAATCCGATTAATAAATAAGAACTTACACCCACCAACTCCCAGAAGAGATACATCTGGAAGATATTTGTAGCTACTACCAGTCCCAGCATAGACATTGTAAACAGGGAAAGGAAAGCATAATAACGTTGAAAACCAGTCTCGCCTTTCATGTAGCCGAAGGAGTAGATATGTACCATCAGTGACACGGTGGAGATGACAATCAACATCATCACAGATATAGGGTCGAGCAGGATGCCCAAGTCGAAGTGTAATGTCTCTGTAAAAGGAAGCCACGTGAAATTATAAGGTATCAGTGTGGCAAATGTTCCGTCTTCCAGCCGCGGGGCGGAGAAATATTGGAAAGCAGTCACATAGGACAGCATCGCTACTGTTCCCAGCACCAAAGTACCGATGATACCCGCCGTCCGATGCGACATCCATTTTCCTCCTATTCCCAGTATAAGGAAGGAGAAGAAAGGAAGAAGGAGTATTAGAATTGTTAGTTCCATACAGTTTATTTTAATTACTTATATTATTATTACTTATACTTATCATAAATCCGTCCATCCGAATGGAAACCTGGAAGTGGCACCTTGCCACCGCCTCGCTTTTACCATTTGAGGTCGTCGAGGTTGCGTACCTGGATGCTTCGGAGATTACGGTAGATATTAATCATGATGGCGATGGCTATGGCAGTTTCCGCAGCCGAGATGGCGATGGAAAACAGGGCAAAGAAATAGCCTTCCATTCCTCCCGGGAAGAGAAAACGGTTGAACACGGCGAAGTTGATGTCCGTGGCGTTCAGCATTAACTCTACGGAAATCAGGATAGCCAGCGTGTTACGGCGGGTAAAGAATCCATAGATTCCTGCAAACATCATGATGGTAGAGACTACCAGGTAATATTCCATGTGTATCATATTCAATTCAATGTTTGATAGTTAATACTTTCGTTCTTATCTCTTTCGGGCAATCATGATACCACCGATGATACAAGCCAGCAATAAGATACTGACAGCTTCGAAAGGTAATACATAGCCGTATTTGTCACTACTAAGCAAGGCGTGTCCGATGGCATGGATGTTTATCTCCTGCGGGGCAAGATTGGCTGTCTGCATAAAGTTATGTTTCAGCGTGATAAACAGGATAATTGCCAAGCCGGCAACCATCGTAAAGAGTCCTGCCAGGAACCTGCTTCGTTTTAGTTTCTCGGCTCGGTCGCCCTCTCCACTGGTCAGCAGGATGGAGAATACATAAAGCACGACGATACCACCGGCGTAAACCATGATTTGGACAGAACCCAAAAAGGTATAACCCAGCAAGAAATAGATGCCGGCCGTGCCGAAAAGCACGAAGAGCAGGTAGGTAGCCGAGCGGACAATGCGTTGGGTAGTCACCGTCATGATGGACATAGCAATAATAAATGCTGCCAAAAAGTAGAATACTACTGTTTCAAGTGTTGATCCCATATCTAAACTTCTTTTTTCTTTTCTATTACTTTACTACCGTCGTGATTCAGTTTCAGGACGAGCTTCGTTCTGTCGAATACGGCATGTTCGAAGTTTTGGTCGAACGTAATCGCATCGTGCGGACAAGCATTCACACAAAGCTGGCAGAACATACAGGCGCCCAAGTCATATTCGTAGGTCGCCAGGATTTTCTTCTTCTTGCCGTCTTCTGTTTCGATAGTTTCGCTGGTCACTGTGATTGTGTCGTTCGGACAAGCTATCTGACACAATCCGCAGGCTACGCAGCGATGTTCATTATTCTCATTGTGGGGCATATTCAGCGTTCCGCGGAATCGGTCGAACATTTTCAGTTCTTTCCGGTTCTCGGGATATTGCTCGGTCACTTTCTTGCGGAAGTAAACCTTAATGCTGGTTTTCATCCCCGTCGCCAAGGTGCTGATGGCATGAACCAACCCACCTAAATATGTATATTCTTTATCTTTATATTCCATAATCCTTATTTATCAAAAATGGAAGCCGAAGGCTACGCAACATGCCATTAATAATAGATTTACCATAGAAATAGGAACCAGGTATTTCCATTCCAAGTTCAGAATCTGGTCGATACGCAGGCGTGGGAAAGTCCATTTAATCCACATCAGCAGGAATACCACAAAGAATGCTTTACCGAAGAACCAGATGAAGCCGGGGATATAATCCATTACGGCATTGAATCCATCCAAGCCAACGATGTGCAGCGGCATCCATCCTCCCAGGAAGATAGTAGCGGCAACACTCGCTACGATAAACAAGTTCAGATATTCTGCCAGGTAGAAGAAACCGAAACCCATACCGGAATATTCGGTGTGGTATCCGGCAGTCAGCTCACTTTCCGCTTCGGGAAGGTCGAACGGGCCACGGTTACATTCAGCGTTTCCGGCAATCAGGTAGATGATGAAGGCAATCACGGCAGGGATATGTCCCTTGAAGATAAACCAGCCATTGGCTTGTCCTTCCACGATTTCAGAGAACTGCATGGTTCCCATCAGTACCACCATCGTCATGATGCTCATACCGACAGAAAGCTCATAACTGATAATCTGCGCACCACTTCGCATGGCACCAATCAGAGAAAACTTATTGTTACTACCCCAACCGGCAAGCAAAATACCAACCACTCCGATGCTGGAAGCTGCCAGTAGGAAGAATACACCTACATTGAAATCCAAAATCGCCGCTCCCTTATTAAAAGGAATACAAGCGAACGTGAGGAACGAGGCGATAATCACCATGAACGGAGCCAGGTTGTAGAGGAAACGGTCAGCGCCTTTCGGCATGAAGATTTCCTTGGTCATCATTTTGAGCACGTCGCATACCACTTGGATAGAACCCCATTTACCAACACGGTTCGGGCCGAGACGGCACTGGAAGAAACCGCAAACCTTACGTTCCATGTAGATTAAGATGATGGCGAGGATGGCATACAATGCAACGATGCACACGCCGACAGCCACACATTCTATAAAGATGGCCAATCCTTCCGGCATAACGGAGAGGAGTAGCTCATGTATCCAGTTTGTTACTATACTAAAGTCGAACATATATTTTAAGACCTAATAATTAATACTTATCTGTCAATATCAGGAACCACATAGTCCAGTGTTCCGCCGATAGCAATCAAGTCGGCAATCTTCGCTCCGCGGCAGATGGTGTCGACTGCGGCAACAAGCGGCAATCCCGTAGCGCGGTAGTGCAGACGATAAGGCATCTTGTCACCCTGGCTTTCGAGGAAAACACCGAACTCACCACGGCTTCCTTCCACAGCAGCATAATAACTGCCTTCGGGAACACGGATGATGGGCTTCATCTTCTCCTGATACGGCCCTTCGGGGATATTGTCTATTAATTGCTCAATGATGTTCATACTTTCCATGATTTCATCCATACGCACGAGGTAACGGGCAAAGCAGTCACCTTCCGTATAAACGATTTCTTTGAAATCCACTTTGTCATATACACCATAAGGGATTCGCTTGCGCACGTCGCAAGCCCAACCCGAAGCACGGCCTGTACCACCGGTACAGCCGAAAGAGATGGCATCTTCACGACTTAGCACACCCACACCTTTCATACGACTTTGAGCAATGACGTTGCCTGTAAATATATCGTGATATTCGTGGATAATTCCTCTCATATACGGAATGAACTCTTTTACCCGTTTGACGAAGTTAGGATGAAGGTCAGCCTGTACGCCGCCAATCGTGTTGTAGTTCATAATCAAACGTCCACCGCATGTTTCTTCGAAAATATCGAGAATCTTCTCACGGTCACGGAATCCGTAGAAGAAAGCCGTCAATGCCCCCAAGTCCATGGCAAGAGCAGAGAAAAACAACAAGTGAGAGTCGATACGTTGCAATTCATCCATAATCGTACGGATATACTGCACGCGTTCGCTGACTTCGATACCCATCGCCTTCTCGATACACATACATAATGCATGACGGTTCTGATGTGCACCCAAATAATCAAGACGGTCTGTCAGAGCCAGTGTCTGCGGATAGGTAAGACTTTCATTCATTTTCTCGATACCACGGTGGATATATCCACAGTTCGCATCAATCTTACGGATGATTTCACCTTCAAGAGAAACACGGAAACGCATTACACCGTGAGTTGCAGGGTGTTGCGGACCGATATTGACTACATATTCTTCTTCTCCGAAGAGTTTGGTTTCTTTGTTTTTGATTGTTCCGTCCGGGTTCAACTCAATTTCCTGAGTTGTATCGAATGTTTCCTCATTGGTCATGCAGAGCGGATTATCTTTCTCTGGGTCGTTGTCTTTGCGCATCGGATAACCTATCCAGTCGTTACGCAAATACAGACGACGCATATCGGGATGACCGATAAAGGTGATACCATAATAATCGAAAACTTCGCGTTCGTAGAAGTCAGCTATCTTCCATATATCGCTGACAGACGGTATTTCCGGCAGGTCACGGTTGATTGTCGCAGTTTTCAGTGCTATCCGTTCGCCCGTGATAGTAGATTCCAGATGATAGACTACGCCTAAACCGCGGAGTTTCTCCGGAGCGTCTTTCTCATCCGCCACTCCCCAGTCCATACCGGTGAGGCTTTCGAGAAAGTCCATCTGCTTTTCATTTCGCAAGCGCAGCATCTCGTCGTGTAATGCTGCAGGGGCTATAAATTGTATTTCTTGCATAAATCCTTATTAATTAAGAATGTAGAATCATTCTTCATCTTTTATATAATCCGGTTTCTTCTCTTTTCTGTTCACTCCACCAAAGAACTTCTCTATCTTCACTTTGCGTTGTAACTGCATCATGCCATAATAGAAAGCCTCGGGACGCGGCGGACATCCGGGAATATACACATCTACCGGAAGAATCTTGTCCACTCCGTTCACTACGTGGTAGGACTTCTTGAAAGGACCACCGCTGACAGCGCATCCACCTACGGCAACCACATATTTCGGGTCGGGCATTTGGTCGTAAAGCCGCTTCAATACCGGAGCCATTTTGTTAGTGATTGTTCCGCATACCATAATCATATCGGCCTGGCGCGGACTGGCACGGGCTACTTCAAACCCAAAGCGGGCCATGTCATAACGCGCGGCACCCAGTGCCATAAATTCGATACCGCAACAACTGGTAGCGAAAGTAAGCGGCCACAGCGAATTGCTGCGTCCCCAGTTGATAAAGTCATCGAGAACTCCGAGAGCGACGTTTGCCCCTCCGGCATTGAGTTCCCTGACCAACTTTTCCAATGATTCATTGTCGATGAACTCCTCATACGGAATTGATTTTATTTTTGGCTTTTTGGTTATTTCCATTCCAAAGCTCCTTTCCTCCAGGCATAAGCAAGGCCCAGAACTAGAATAATAAAGAAGAAGAGAACACTGATAAGTCCCTGCGGCCCCATTTCACGCATGACCACCGCCCACGGAAACAGAAAAGCTGTCTCAACGTCGAACATCAGGAACAGGATAGCAAACAGGTAGTAACCTACACGGAACTGCATCCATGATTTACCACGTGTCGGGATACCACATTCGTAAGCTTCAAACTTTTGCACATTGTACGAACGGGGTGAAATAGCACGCGAAAGGGCTATCACTACACCGACAAAAGCAAGTGCTGTCAGTAAAACAACAACTAAAAATGTAAAATTCATAATTCAATAGCTGTTTAGATTGAATATTATAGAAATCAACAACTAGCTTATCCACCCTCTGGGGGAAAACCAACTGTAATATAAATGACGAGCAAAAAAGTCGACTGTACTGTTGTCTAAACCACAATCTTTCTTAACCCATATATATAATAGGAGATAGGATCGTAGAAATAAGTAGGAGTTCGGGGCGACGCAGAATCGGGCGGACTTTGAAGTTTGTAATGTTCGCAGAAATAAGCTATCAGCAATAGCATACTCTTATCTGCCGGAACATGTGCAACTTCCGTATGACTCATGTCGCAGGATTGGGTAGAATAGAAGTTATAAAGACGTTCCAAAGCATTGTGTACCGGATGGTCCTGGGATACATAGCACTTCTCTTGCCGATAAGTCGGCAAGGAAACTTTGCAAATATTTTCCATTGTTCCATCTGTGGCACAATGAATAAGCAAAGTCAGTACTAAAAGTAGTCCGAATTTTAAGCTTTGTTTCATCTTTCTCTTTTAACGGCTGCAAATATAGGACTTATATTTATACTTTTTGCAAAGTCCGGGTGGCAAAAAAGGTTTTTTAGCACTCGACTTGATTTATATCAACTCTTTACTTAGTTTTTCTTCCAAAAGTCAGAAGTAAAGAGCAATAGCACTGTAAATAATTCCAAACGTCCTAAAAGCATCAAGAAAGAAAGCAGCCATTTGGCAGCGTCGGGTAACTCACTCCATGAAAAAGCAGGGCCGCAGGTACCAAGTCCCGGTCCCATATTACCCATACTTGAGATAACTGTCCCCACTGATTCCAGGAAACCGACTCCAAGACCCATCATGACAAGTATGCTGATAAGGGCAATGACCGTATACAAAAAGGTGAAGGCCAGTACTGTCGATTGGATGGAAGGGGAGATAACCTGCTTGTTTACCCGTACTGGAAGTATGGCATTAGGATGCAGGATATGTTTGAATTCATTTTTTACTACTTTGAACAGGATAACCATGCGGATACACTTGATACCACCTGTTGTACTGCCTGCACAAGCTCCGATAATCATTACAATGAGAAGGCAGCCCCAAAGAATGGAAGGCCAAAGCATATAGTCGGCTGTGGCAAATCCCGTGGAAGTCTGCAATGAAATCACTTGGAAGAGTGATTTGCGGAATGCTTCTTCCACACCCATCGTAGAAGTCAGGTGGAGCCAGGCAGCAATAAATATCGTGAAGAAGGAAACACAAATAAAATAAAACTTCAGTTCCGCGTCGTGGATAAACTTCTTTATCTTACCATTAAACATTAACAGCAGCAGCGTGAAGTTGATACCTGACAGAAACATGAAGATAGAGATAACATAATCTATATAAGGAGAGTGGTAATACTCAATACTAGCCTGTTTGGTAGAGAAGCCGCCGGTACTGGTCGTTGTGAAGGCGTGGCATATACTGTCGAATATTCCCATACCACCGAATACTAACAGTACAATCAATGTTCCCGTCATGCCGGCATAGATTCCCCAAATCCATTTGGCGGTAATGCCAATACGGGGGTGTACTTTGTCGTGAGTAGGGCCACTGGCTTCTGCGGCAAATACCTGGATACCGCCTACACCGAAGATAGGCAGAACGGCAATGGTAAAGAATACAATACCCAAACCGCCTATCCATTGTGTCATGGCACGCCAAAAGAGTATTCCGTGGGGCATTGATTCGATATTATTCAGGATAGTGGCACCCGTACTGCTGAAACCGGACATGGTTTCAAAGAATGCGTCGGTGACACTTGGGATATATCCTCCTATATAATAAGGTAACATTCCGAAGAGGGAGAACGTAACCCATGCTGCACTGACAATGACATATCCGTCACGGCGGTTAAGTGATTTCACCGCACCTTTGCCGATGGCGAGCAATATAAAACCGATACTGGCTGTGATAGCTGATGAAATCAGGAAGCTTTGCAAATCATCCTCTTTGTAGAAAAGAGAGACAACGCTACAACATAGCAACATAACTGTTTCTATGAGCAGCAGAAAGCCCAAAATCCGGAATATCATCTTTGAATTAATCATAAATAATACCTGATACTTAATACCTAATTAAAGAATTTCTCGATTTTCTTAATCATCATACTCAAGCAGAATACCACTACATGGTCGCCCGGCTGAATCAGCGTATCACCGGTAACCAGTATTCCTTCTCCGTTGCGAATCATACCACCGATGGTAGTTCCTTTCGGGAGTCCCAGGTCTTTGATTAGATGTTTGGTTATTTTTGCTCCGGCAGGCACAGTAAACTCTGCAACATCCGCATTGGCAAATGTAAGACATTTCACATTGGAAACGTCAGCGTCCAGCATCATTTGATAAATATGGCTGGCGGCAATCATCTTCTTATTGATAACGGTACCGATGTCAAGACTTTCTGCCATGCCGATATAGTCTATATTCTCCACTTCCGCCACTGTCTTTTCCACGCCCATGCGTTTGGCGGCAAGACAAGCCAGGATATTCGTTTCGGAATTTCCGGTCAGGGCAACGAAGGCTTCGGTATTCTTCAGTCCTTCTTCGATAAGAAGGTCCATGTCGCGGCCGTCACCGTTGATAATCATTGTTTTGTCATCCAATAATTCTGTCAAGCGGTTACAGCGGTTGATGTCGTTATCTACGATTTT
Organism: Bacteroides sp. GM023; assembly: GCF_014750685.1. GTDB lineage: Bacteria > Bacteroidota > Bacteroidia > Bacteroidales > Bacteroidaceae > Bacteroides. Next base: position 134,816 of record NZ_JAAXGE010000006.1, on the reverse strand, counting down.
CACCTGCATATAGTCAGGCACGTATTGTGCGGTACGGACGGCGATGCGGCTTCCGCCCATAATCATCACGTTGCGCACGTCGGCATAATCTTCCTTGCCGGCAATCTTACGTATATAAGGAATATATTTACGGGTGGTAGTGAAGTAAACAATATCATGCAATTTAATCACATCGTCTCCACGCGGGATAATCGTTTCCGTACCGCGTTTGATGGCTACTACGTGATAAGGGATATCCGGTGCACCCAGTTCATAAAGAGGGATATTCAGAATCTCTGCTTTTTCGCGCATCTTCGTACCAATCAGTACGAGAGCGCCGCCGCAGAATTCCCACCATTGGCGTACCCAACTCATGCGCATGGAAGATACGATTTCTTTGGCAGCCAACATTTCCGGATAAATCAGTGAGTCCACTCCCAACTTTTGGAAGAACTCTTTATTCTTGGGCAGAAGATATTCGTAGTTGTCGATACGTGCCACCGTCTTTTTAGCTCCGAGGTTGGTAGCCAGCATACAGGCGGTCATGTTACGGCTTTCGTCCGGGGTGACTGCGATAAACAAGTCGGCTTCTTTGACACCTACCTCTTTTAAACCGGAGATAGAAGAAGGAGAGGCGGTCACTGTCAGCAAGTCGAAGTTAGCGCTAAGGGCACTCAGTTTATCTTCGTCATCATCCATCAGGATAATATCTTGCTTTTCGCGCGATAACAGTTTGGCCAAATGGGTGCCTACGTTGCCGGCACCGGCAATAATAATCTTCATGTCAATTGATAAATTCTTTTATTTTAGTCAGAATACCTTCCTCGTCCATGCCGCAGACATGATAAAGCTCATTCACCGAACCATGTTCCACAAATATATTGGGGATGCCGATACGCTTCACGGTCGGCTTGTATTCATTGTCCGCCATAAATTCAAGGACAGCGCTACCCATACCCCCTCTGATGATACCATCTTCAATGGTAAGGATACGCTCGAATTTGCGGGCTACTTCGTGCAGCAACTCTTCATCCAGCGGTTTCAGGAAACGCAAATCGTAATGGCCGATGGATTTGCCAAGCTCGGCTTCCGCCTTGGCAATGGCACGGGCAGCCGTATTTCCTATCGGGCCGATTGTAATCACCGCAAGGTCTTCGCCATCCTTCAACTTCCTTCCTTTCCCTACCGGAATCTCTTCCAGCGGACATTCCCAGTCCACCAGAACTCCACGTCCCCTCGGATAACGGATAACGAACGGACCCTTATCCGGCAACTGTGCCGTGTACATCAATCGACGTAACTCGTGTTCGTCCATTGGCGAAGAAATAGTCAGATTGGGTATCGGACGCAGGCAAGCCATATCGAAAGCTCCGTGATGTGTAGGGCCATCCTCGCCAACCAGTCCGGCACGGTCGAGACACAATACCACAGGAAGATTCTGTATCGCTACGTCATGGATAATATTATCATGCGCCCGCTGCAAGAAAGAAGAATAAATATTGCAGAACGGTATCAACCCGTCCTTTGCCATACCGCCGGAGAAAGTAACGGCATGCCCCTCGGCAATACCGACATCAAATGCCCGTTTCGGCATTTTCTCCATCAGTATATTCATCGAACAGCCACTGGGCATGGCAGGAGTCACACCGACAATCTTCGGATTGGCTTCAGCCAACTCTACCAATGTATTTCCGAATACATCCTGAAAAAGAGGTGGCATTCCTTCCGTGTTGGCAATAAAACGCTCACCGGTGACGGGGTCGAACTTCCCCGGAGCATGCCATTCGGTGGCATGTTCTTCCGCCGGAGCGAATCCTTTTCCTTTTATAGTGTGCAAATGCAGGATTTTGGGTCCCTGCAAATCTTTAATATCATGCAATACCCGGGCGAGATTCCTTATATCGTGCCCGTCTATCGGACCGAAATAACGGATATTCATCCCCTCGAAAATATTCTGTTGCTGTGCAGCCATTGACTTCAGACTGTTGCCGAAACGTATCAGTGCCTTGCGGCGGTCCTCGTTCAGGATACCGAGCTTGAACAGCACGCGTGACATTCTGAAACGTAGCTGGTTGTAACGGTTGGAAGTCGTCAGATTGAAAAGATACTGCTTCATGCCGCCGACACTGCGGTCGATGGCCATATCGTTATCATTCAGGATAATAAGCAGGTTGTTCGGAGTGACGGATGCGTTATTCAGTCCTTCGAAAGCCAGTCCGCCACTCATAGAACCATCACCGATGATGGCTACCACATGGCGTTTGGAATCTCCTTTTTGCGCGGCGGCAACGGCCATACCGAGAGCGGCGGAGATAGAGTTTGAAGCGTGTCCGCACGTGAAAGTATCATATTCGCTCTCTTCCGGTGATGGGAAAGGGCGGATTCCACCAAACTTCCGGTTGGTAGAAAAAGCTTCACGACGTCCTGTCAGAATTTTATGGCCGTAAGCCTGATGTCCCACATCCCATACAATACGGTCATAAGGCGTATTGTAGATGTAGTGCAGGGCTACAGTCAGTTCCACTGTCCCAAGACTGGCGGCAAAATGCCCCGGGTTGCAGCAGAGTTCTTTAATAATGTCTTGCCTTAGTTCATCGCATACTTCCGGCAGTTGTTCTACGCTTAGCTTTCGTAGGTCTTCGGGGTAATTAATGGAGTTTAGCAAGTTATATATCGGTTCACTATTCATGATTCTAGGAAATTTAGTGCAAAAGTACGAAAAGAAAGTATACTTTTGCATACGAAATGTAATAAAGTGATGGAAAATCATATGAACTTTCAAACATCTGTGGAATTGCCCGCCGGGCTTCCGCCAATCCGCCATACAGACCATATACTTTTGATGGGGTCTTGTTTCGCCGAAAATATAGGAGCCTTGTTGTCGGATGCCAAATTCCAGTTGGAACTGAATCCTTTCGGTATTCTCTATAATCCTTTATCTATCTCATCCGCTTTGCGGGAGATTGCAACGAAAAAAGAATACATGGAGAAAGACCTGTTTGCTTATCGGGGGCTATGGCATAGCCCTATGCATCATGGCTTCTTTTCCGCATCCACCCCGGAAGAAACCTTGCAGCATATCAACGAGCGACTTCAGCAAGCCCATCAAACTTTGCTGAAGCTGGACTGGCTGATGCTGACTTTCGGAACAGCTTATGTCTATGAACAAAAAGAAACGGGAAAGGTTGTTTCCAATTGCCATAAACTACCCGAGAACAGCTTTAACCGCAGAATTCTTCCGGTAGATGAGATAGTAGACGAATACACCTCACTGATTACCAGTCTGGCAGCCCGCAATCCGAACCTGAAGATTCTGTTTACGGTAAGCCCCATCCGCCACATTCGCGACGGGATGCATGCCAACCAGTTAAGCAAATCCACTCTGTTACTAGCTATCGACCGTTTACAACAACTCTTCCCGCAGCACTTGTTTTATTTTCCTTCTTATGAAATAGTACTGGACGAATTGCGTGATTATCGCTTTTATGCGGACGATATGCTGCATCCGTCCCCATTGGCTATCCGCTACTTGTGGGAACGCTTCTCAGAGACCTTCTTTTCCGCTGACACAAAGCAGGTTATGACAGAGGTCGAAGACATCCGTCGGGACTTGGCTCATAAGCCCTTTCACCCCGCTTCAGAGGCGTATCAACGCTTTTTAGGACAAATAGTGTTAAAAATAGAACGACTTATCGGAAAATACCCGTACTTAGATTTTCAAAAAGAAACAGAACTATGTCATATGCGATTGAATCCATAGCCAAAAGTATTGGTGCCCGCCGTGTGGGCGAATATGAAACGACTATTGATTGGCTGTTAACAGACAGCCGTTCCTTGAGTTTTCCCGAAGAAACTCTTTTTTTCGCTTTAGCTACCAAACGAAATAGTGGTGCACGCTATATTCCCGATTTATACGATCGGGGAGTGCGCAATTTTGTAGTCTCCGAAGAGGACTTTGAACGAATTGAGAATGGAGAATTGAGAATTGAGAAATCTGTGCAGCATGATGGTGCGCAGCCAACTCTCAACTCTCAACTCTCAACTCTCAACTTCCTCGTCGTCCCCAATCCCTTGAAAGCCTTGCAGAAACTGGCTGAAGTACACCGTGAGAATTTTAAGATACCTGTTGTCGGCATTACCGGCAGTAACGGAAAGACCATTGTGAAAGAATGGTTGCACCAGTTACTTAGTCCGGACCGTCGCATTGTCCGTTCTCCGCGCAGCTATAATTCTCAAATCGGCGTTCCGCTATCAGTGTGGCAACTCAACGAAGAAGCCGAACTGGGAATCTTCGAAGCCGGTATCTCCGAAATGGGAGAGATGGGCGCTTTGAAACGAATGATAAAGCCTACCATCGGTATCCTGACCAATATCGGCGGCGCCCACCAGGAAAACTTCTTTTCCTTGCAGGAGAAGTGCATGGAGAAACTGACTCTTTTCAAAGACTGCGATGTCGTGATTTACAACGGCGATAACGAACTAATCAGCAATTGCGTGGCAAAATCAATGCTGACAGCCCGTGAGATTGCCTGGAGCCGTACCGATATCGAACGTCCGCTGCATATCAGCCGCATAACGAAGAAAGAAGACCACACGGTTATTTCCTACCGTTATCTGGATATGGATAATAACTTCTGCATTCCTTTTATTGACGATGCTTCCATAGAAAACGTGTTGAACTGCCTGGCAGCCTGTCTCTACCTGATGACTCCCGCCGACCAAATTACCGAACGGATGGCACGCCTCGAACCGATTGCCATGCGCCTGGAAGTAAAAGAAGGAAAGAACAACAGTATATTGATAAACGACAGCTATAACTCGGACTTGGCATCCCTGGATATAGCTCTTGACTTTCTTGTCCGCCGTTCTGAAAAGAAAGGACTGAACCGGACGCTTATCCTGTCCGATATACTGGAAACCGGACAAAGTACAGCCACGCTCTACCGCCGTGTAGCCCAACTGGTGCAAAGCCGGGGCATCAATAAACTGATTGGCGTAGGCCCGGAGATTTCTTCGTGTGCCGCCCGGTTTGATGATGACATTGAACGTTATTTCTTCCCCAATACCGATGCTCTTCTCGCGTCGAACATACTTAAATCCCTTCATTCGGAAGTCATTCTGATAAAAGGTTCGCGTGTGTTCAACTTCGACAGGATATCCGAAGCCTTGGAATTGAAAGTGCATGAAACTATCCTGGAAGTAAACCTGCATGCTATGGTAGACAACCTGAACCACTATCGTTCCATGCTCCGCCATCCTGAAACGAAAATGATTTGTATGGTGAAGGCTTCTGCCTACGGAGCCGGTTCGTATGAGATAGCCAAGACCTTACAGGAACATCATGTTGATTACCTCGCAGTAGCCGTTGCCGACGAAGGTTCCGAACTACGCAAAGCGGGCATCACTTCCTCTATCATGATTATGGACCCGGAACTTACGGCATTCAAAACCATGTTCGATTATAAACTGGAACCGGAAGTCTACAATTTCCATCTGCTCGACGCACTTATCAAAGCTGCCAAGAAAGAAGGAATCACTAACTTCCCGATTCACGTAAAACTGGATACTGGTATGCACCGCCTGGGTTTTGCCATCGAAGATATACCGTTGCTTATCCGTCGCCTGAAGAATCAGAGCGCGGTTATTCCCCGTTCGGTATTCTCCCATTTTGTGGGAAGCGATTCTCCCCAGTTCGACGCCTTTACCCGTCAGCAGATAGACCTGTTTGAAAAAGGTTCGCAGGAATTACAGGCTGCTTTCTCCCACAAGATTTTGCGTCATATCTGCAATACAGCAGGAATCGAACGTTTCCCCGGAGCACAGTTTGATATGGTGCGGTTGGGAATCGGACTTTACGGAGTCAGCCCGATAGATAATTCGATTATCCATAATGTAAGTACCCTCAAGACAACGATACTTCAGATTCGGGATGTGCCCGAAGAAGATACGGTAGGGTATAGCCGGATGGGACATTTGGTACGTCCTTCACGTATCGCCGCTATTCCTATCGGTTATGCCGACGGGCTGAACCGCCATTTGGGACGGGGAAACGCCTACTGCCTCGTAAACGGAAAGAAAGCGCTTTATGTGGGCAATATCTGTATGGACGTCTGCATGATAGACGTAACGGACATCGACTGTCGTGAAGGCGACCAGGCTATCATCTTCGGTGACGACCTGCCGATAACGGTCCTGTCCGACAAACTGGATACCATTCCTTACGAAGTCCTTACAAGTATTTCGACACGGGTGAAACGGGTATATTATCAGGAATAAGATATAGATAGCCGAAAGCAGACGGTAAACCATGAACTGCAAACGATGAATGATGTTGGAATTACATAATTTATTCACTGTTACCGTTCATAGTTTACCGTTTTTCTTTATATTTGCACCAACTAATAAAAACCTCTTTATCAAATAAACTTATGACAAACTTATTATTATTAGGTTTCCTGCCTAGTGGTTCCGAATGGATTATTATAGCTTTAGTTATTCTCCTGCTCTTTGGTGGAAAGAAAATTCCTGAACTGATGCGCGGCTTAGGTAAGGGAGTGAAGAGCTTCAAAGATGGAGTGAACGATGCAAAGGAAGAAATAAATAAGGCAAAAGAAGACCTGGACAAACCGGCAGACTCAAGTAAGTAAAACAAGTACGGATGGCAGAAATGACCTTTTGGGATCATTTGGATGAACTGCGCAAGGTACTTTTTCGGGTGATCGGAGTTTGGTTTGTATTAGCGATAGGTTACTTTATTGCGATGCCCTATCTTTTCGATCATGTGATCCTGGCACCCTGCCACAATGATTTCATATTCTACGATTTATTACGTCATATCGGGCAGACATTCGACCTGACCGACGACTTTTTCACACAAGAATTTTATGTGAAGCTGGTCAATATTAACCTGGCCGCTCCCTTCTTTATCCATATGTCGACAGCCTTTTGGATGTCGGTAGTGACTGCCATGCCCTATATTTTCTTTGAAATATGGCGTTTTATCGGCCCTGCCCTTTATCCCAGCGAAAGGAAAGGAGTGCGCAAGGCATTAACCATCGGGACGGTGATGTTCTTTATCGGTGTCTTGCTGGGTTATTTCATGGTTTATCCGTTGACTCTCCGTTTCCTGTCCACTTATCAGTTAAGTTCGGAAGTGGAGAACATCCTGTCACTCAATTCCTATATTGACAATTTCATGATGCTGATTCTATGCATGGGACTGGCTTTTGAATTACCATTAGTGACATGGTTGCTTTCATTGATGGGAGTAGTCAACAAGTCCTTCTTACGGAAATACCGTCGCCATGCGGTTGTTGTTATCGTGATAGCTGCTGCCATCATCACTCCGACAGGCGACCCGTTCACATTGAGCGTCGTAGCTATTCCACTTTATCTACTCTATGAAATGAGTATCCTGATGATAAAGGACAAGAAGAAAACAGAAGAAGAAATAGAAGATGAAATTGCCTTGTCAGAAGAGTGAAGCGATAGAATCTTATGAATTACTTTTAGCCGTTTGCCGGGCGGAAGATGCCCGGCTTGCCGTAGGATACAAGCAAATGCGTGACTTGCTGGAACGCATTTGCCGTTCACAAATGCAGAACGAAAGTCTGCAAATGACTGACCTTTCCGCCCGTATCAGCTTTATCGCCGCAAAGATAGACCTTTCGGCAGGCGAGCAGAACAGGCTGCATACTTTCCGCCTGACTTCCAATCAAATACTGAACCGTCGTCTCGAACCGACCAGGGAGAACCTGCTGCGGGATGCCAAAACACTGGCTTTCCTAGTCCGTAAACTCTCGGACGAAGATATACCGGATACACTCTATCGCTTGCTGCCACGTGCGGACGCTACCTACATAATTGCGCCACCTGCCCGTGAACGGGTACAACGGATGCGTGTTTGCTTTCAATATGCCGACGAACAATATCTGTATGTCACCCCGTTGGATGAAGTCTCGGAGAAATCTCTGCTTGTCCGCTACAATATCCCTCAGATTAATGAAGAATTTGCAGAAACGTGCAAGCTACTTTGGCGTCACGCCCAAGTGAATCTCCTGGATGTAGCTATTGATAATGAAGGAGTGTTGACACCTTCATTTATTGTTCTCGAGCCGGACTATCTGATTGACATCAGTTCCCTTGCCGAGTGTTTCCGCGACTACGGACATCATCCGGCAAATTATTACCTGTCCCGTCTCCAGCCGATTGAAAACGCCCGCCCTTTGTTACTGGGAAATATAGCCAACCTTTTCCTGGATGAATGGATTCATGCACAGGACGAAGAAGATATCGACTACCGGACTTGTATGCAAAAAGCCTTCCGGCGTTATCCTATCGAATTGGCAGCCTGCCCCGATTTGCGGGACAGGGAGAAAGAACGCCAGTTCTTCGACGACTGCAAACTGCACTTTGAGCATATCCGTGAAACTGTGAATGATACTTTTCATGCCGCCGGATACAAACTCGACAAGACAGACGCTGTGCTCGAACCTTCTTATATCTGCGAAGCACTTGGATTGCAAGGACGTCTCGACTATATGCAGCGGGATATGTCATCCTTTATAGAAATGAAATCCGGCAAAGCGGATGAATACGCCATCCGTGGCAAAGTGGAACCCAAGGAAAATAATAAAGTGCAGATGCTTCTCTATCAAGCCGTCCTCCAATACTCAATGGGGATGGACCACCGGAAAGTGAAAGCCTATCTGCTCTATACCCGTTACCCGCTTTTGTATCCGTCTCGTCCTTCCTGGGCAATGGTACGTCGGGTAATTGATTTGCGAAACCGGATTGTTGCCAATGAATACGGTATCCAATTACGGAACAGCCTGGAATATACCGAAGAGAAACTATCAGAAATAAACGCTACCACCCTGAATGAACGTGGACTGAAAGGTCGCTTTTGGGAAACCTATCTGCGTCCGTCTATCGACAACTTCCAAGAGAAACTGAGAGCTCTTTCGCCACTGGAAAAGAAATATTTCTATGCTGTATATAATTTCCTGACTAAGGAACTCTATACCTCTAAATCCGGTGATGTAGACTATGAAGGGCGTACAGGGGCTGCTTCTTTATGGCTTTCCACACTGGCGGAAAAGTGCGAAGCAGGAGAAATTATCTATGATTTACGAATCAAGGAAAACCATGCTGCCGACGAACATAAAGCTCATTTATTATTGGTTCGTTCTGAAGAATGTGAGTCTCGATTGGAATCTCTGAAGACATTTCCGAAAGTATCTCTGGAAGTATTTTCAAAAGTATCTCCGAAGGAAACTTCGAAAGCATCTTCGCAACAATCTCCGCAAGAAGAAAATATAGACAATGGGATACAAAATGTACTTCCCAATTTCCGTCAGGGCGATGCTATTATCCTGTATGAACGCAACAGTGAGACGGATAATGTAACCAACAAAATGGTATTCAAAGGGAATATCGAGCATCTGACAGATAATGAAATTGGTATCCGTCTGCGTTCTACACAGCAGAATCCTTCCGTGCTTCCTACCGAAAGCCTTTATGCCATAGAGCACGATACGATGGACACGACATTCCGTTCCATGTATCAGGGATTGTACGCTTATCTTTCTGCCACACAGGAACGTCGTGACCTGTTGCTGTCACAACGTCCGCCGAAATTTGACGAATCATTAGATACCCTTATTTCACAAGCGGAAGACGACTTCGCCCGTGTTGCACTGAAAGCGAAAGCCGCGCAAGATTATTTTCTTCTCGTTGGCCCTCCGGGGACGGGCAAGACTTCCTGTGCCCTGAAGAAGATGGTAGAGACTTTTCATGCTGATAAAGAAGCGCAGATTTTGTTGCTTTCATACACTAATCGGGCAGTTGATGAAATATGTAAGTCGCTGGCTTCCATTCGTCCCGCTGTTGATTTTATCCGTGTCGGAAGTGAATTATCATGTGACGAGAGTTACCGTGACCATTTGATAGAAAACGAACTATCGTCCTGCAATCGTCGTTCGGAAGTATACGAACGTATCCGAAACTGCCGTATCATTGTAGGAACAGTTGCCGCGATTTCCGGAAAACCGGAACTTTTCCGTCTGAAACATTTCAATGTAGCCATCATAGATGAGGCCACGCAAATACTCGAGCCGCAATTGTTAGGTATCCTTTGTGCCCGTGGCGAGGATGATAGAAATGCCATTGATAAATTTATTCTGATTGGCGACCATAAACAACTCCCTGCCGTCGTGTTGCAAAACACGGAGCAATCCGCTATTTATGATGAAGCGTTGCTCTCTATTGGGCTGACAAATCTGAAAGACTCGCTCTTTGAACGTCTTTACCGGAATTGTTCTGCCGATAGTTCATCATCTATTATCGCTGTCAATTCATCGTCTGCTATCGTTGCCAGTTCATCATCTGTTATCGCTGATAACACATCATCTGCCGCTAATCGCTCTTACGATATGCTCTGCCGTCAAGGCCGTATGCATCCCGAAGTAGCCTTATTTGCCAATCGTGCTTTCTATGGCGGACGCCTGATTCCTGTCGGATTACCTCACCAGTTGGAAGATTCCGAACTTATCTCCCGCGTAGCTTTCTATCCTTCCATATCGGAGAGAGTGGGAGTCTCTGCAAAAGTGAACTCTTCGGAAGCCCGGATTGTCGCCGAACTGGCCGCCCGGATTTATGAAAGTAATCAGAAGCATTTTGATGAATCCCGTACATTGGGAGTCATAACTCCTTACCGTAGCCAGATAGCCCTTATCAAAAAAGAAATAGAAACATTAGGTATTCCGGCACTCAACCGGATACTGATTGATACTGTCGAACGTTTTCAGGGAAGCGAACGCGACGTAATTATCTACTCCTTCTGCGTCAACCATCCCTATCAATTAAAATTCCTGTCGAATTTGACAGAAGAAGCGGGTGTTTTGATTGACAGAAAATTGAATGTCGCCTTGACACGCGCACGGAAACAAATGTTCATTACTGGTGTTCCGGGACTCTTAAAACGAAATCCTATCTACAAAAGTTTATTAAATTTAATAGAACGTCCTTGAAAAATTGCATCATTTTGCAGAAGTTAGTTTTTATTCTCTCTTTATGCAATTCATTAACACCTATATGTTGAACAAACGCCTATATTTGCAACACGTTTTTTTCATAGAGATTTAGATTTAAGGTTAGAAGAATTGTGGAAGTCGTGAGACTTCCCTTTTTTTCATCTTAACGTTTACTATCCTTCATTATAGGAATGCAAGAACACTGTTTTTTAGTGTTTCGGTTAAAAATATTGCAGGATGATGATGCAGAATAAGTAAACCTAAAAAGCCTTCTTCGTGAGAAGAGGCTTTTTTATTTCTTTCTTTTCATTTGAAAAGATTTGTTGTAAAAAAGAACAGGAAGATAATCCGTCATCGGACATCTTCCTGTTCTTTTTTATTATAGTTCGGGATTGATTAATCCAGTACGATAGGTCTGTACTTCGGTACCAATGCCTTCATGATAACCCAACCAACCAAGTAAGCCACGGCGCAGATACAGAACATGATGAAATATCCGGCAGGTTTGCCTTCAAATCCCATGAATGTCATATGCGTTTCGTCAGCGTGAACAAACAGAAGACCTGCGCCAAACTGCATCAACATTGAGCCTACACCACCGGCCATACCGCCGATACCTGTAATAGTTGCAATCGCGCTTTTCGGGAACATATCACCTACGGTAGAGAAGATATTGGCCGACCATGACTGGTGGGCAGCACCACCGATACCAATCAGGATAACAGGGAACCATGGAGAGAACGTACCCAACGGCTGTGCCAAGAGCACCACCAACGGGAAGAACGCGAAAATCAACATCGCCTTCATACGTGCAGCATACGGGTTCATACCCGTCTTATTGATAAAGATAGTCGGAAGTTTACCACCATAGATAGACAGCATCGTCACAGCATACAGCGTGAAAATCAGTGCCATACCCAATCCGTCGGAAGTCTTGATGTCAAATTGAGTATTCAGGTAAGACGGAGTCCAGAACAGGAAGAACCACCATACACCGTCAGTCATAAACTTACCGGCGGCAAAAGCCCATGTCTGCTTGTAAGTGAAACATTGAAGGAAAGGCATTTTCTTTTCATCTTTCTCTTCAACTACAGGAGAAGCACCTTCTTCATATTTATCTTGTTCGATATAATCCAATTCGGCCTTGTTGACGTGCTTGCTCTTCGACGGAGCATCGTACATGAACACCCACATGCCCATCCAGATAAAACCGAGCGCACCGATAACGATAAATGCCATTTCCCATCCCCATGCTTTCGCAATCAACGGAATAGAAACCGGAGCAATCAAGGCACCGATGGAAGCACCGGCGTTGAAGATAGAAGTAGCGTAAGCACGGTCTTTCTTGGGGAAGTATTCAGCCGTTACTTTGATAGCAGCCGGGAAGTTACCCGCTTCACCGAGAGCCAGGATACAACGTGCGGCAAGGAAACAGTACATACTTACGGTAGCCAGCACCACTACTACGTCACCCGTAGCAGCCATCAGTTCGGCTGCGCTGTGCAGACCTACATACTGTTCAGTCACGATACCGCAAAGTGCGTGCATACAAGCACCTGCCGACCATACACCGATTGCCCAGAGATAACCCTTCTTTGTGCCCATCCAGTCGATAAAGCGACCGGCGAACAACATACATATTGCATATACAATAGAAAATACGGAAGTAATCGTACCGTAGTGAACTTCGTTCCAGTGAAATTCCGGTTTGATAAACTCGTCCCAGGTCAGGGAAAGAACCTGGCGGTCGAGGTAGTTAACTGTAGTAGCAAAGAATAGCATAGCACAGATGGTCCATCTGTAGTTTGTCATTTTCTCGCCTGTTTTTTGAAATGCATTCATGATAATGGATTTAAATAGATTTTGATTCGTTGACAAAGGTCGGGATTTCGACTGGATTTTATTTGTAAAAATTGGTCGAATTCATGTATTATTCGTTACATTATATATGCTGTCTGTTTCAAAAAGTATAATAATCGTCTCATGGCACATATAGACTGTAACGTTGGGGGTTGTGTTGAAAAGCAATAAAATCCGGAAAACTTCACCCCTTCCCCCCGGTCGGGGGAAAGAGTGAAGTTTCTCGGATTTCTTATATGTGATACAGCGCTGCGCAACGATTAGCGCATTTCTGTATATTTGAGCTTGTCCATATCTCCATAGTCGAGGTTTTCACCAGCCATACCCCAGATGAACATATAGTTGCTTGTTCCGGCAGCGGCGTGGATAGACCATTCCGGTGACATGATAGCCTGTTCGTTCTGCATCCAAACGATACGTTCTTCCTGTGGTTCACCCATGAAGTGGCAGATAGCGTTGCCTTCCGGCACGTTGAAGTAGAAATAAGCTTCCACACGGCGGCTGTGAGTATGAGCCGGCATTGTGTTCCATACGCTACCCGGTTTCAGTTCGGTCAATCCCATCTGCAGTTGGCAAGGACCTTCTTCAAGTACGTTGTTCACAATCAACTGGTTGATAACGCGGTCGTTGCTTTCTTCCATCTTACCGGCAGCGAAAGAGTTAGCTTTCAGAGAACCTTTGCGTCCGTCGATAGTAATCAACTGAGTTTTGTATTCCTTGTGAGCAGTAGCCGAGTTGATATAGAATTTGGCAGGATTGCTTGAATCTTTGCTCTTGAAAGTCACTTTCTGCTTGCCTCTACCTACGTACAGTGCATCTTTGAATTTCAGTGTGTATTCTTTGCCGTCAACAGTTACGATACCTTCGCCACCAATGTTGATAACACCCAGTTCGCGACGTTCCAGGAAGAACTTAGCCTTCAGCGGGTCGATCGTTTCCAGTACCAGTTCCTTCGTTGCGGGAACAGCACCACCGAAGATTAGGCGGTCATACATAGAATAAGTAAGGTTAATCTCGTTCGGAGCCATTACTTTTTCCATCAGGAAGCTACTACGCAGGCGGTTTGTGTCATACGTTTTCACGTCTTGCGGACTGCAAGCCACTTGCATCTTGTAATTCACCTGGGCCGATGCAGACATAGCTGCGATACCCAACATCATTGCAATTGCTAATTTTTTCATCTTTCAAATATTTATTGGATTTATATTATTATTGATTATTTCTCTTCGTTCAATGCAGCTTTGGCATCATTTCTAGTCATGCGGATACGGTTGTAGATAGCCATTCCGAGCGCGAGCACTACAAGGATGGCAGGGCCGATAATTTTCACACTGTAAGTCAGGTGGAAGATACCCCAGCAGAAAAGACTGGAAGCAAAGTCGAGCGCGCCACCTTCGAAACCTGCGGGAATGTTCACCGTCGGGTCGCCCGTAGCGGCATATACGTCTTTCGCAGCCATGGTGAAGAATCCTGCCAGCTCTGTCACGAAGTACAGACCCACGATTAATGCCACCAGGCCGATGATGAATGATTTCACTACATTACCTTTTGTGATAGGCAGAATCATCGGGAACAGGTAGAACATACCTGCCAGAGAAGCCAGCGGTAAGAAACGGTTGCCCGGAAGGATGACTGCGAGGAAAATAGTAACAGGAATCAAAAGCAGGGAAACTACCAGCGTAGTCGGGTGACCGATTACCAGTGCGGGGCTCATACCGATGCTCAAACCTGTGTTGTTCTTATATTTTTTAGCGATAAGTTCGCGGGTAGCGTCAGAGATAGGTTTCAAACCTTCGATGAAAAGACTGGTGATACGGGGAATCAACTCCATAACCGCACCCATCTTGATACCCAGTCCCAAGATACTCGGGATGCTGTCTACCACTTCTTTCCAACTGCCGCAACCCAGTGCTCCGATACCGCAACCAATCACGATACCCAGGAACAACGGTTCACCCATCAGACCGAATTTCTTCTTCATACCTTCAGAGTCGATATTCAGCTTATCGAATCCCGGAATCATATCGAGCAATTTATTGATAACAATAGCGAACGGAACAAAACTTTGGCAGAACGGTTGAGGAATAGAGATACCGTCCATTTTATCATAGAACTTTTGGAAAGCGGGAGCAGTCATATCGGCCATTACCAATGTAATGATGTAGCAGATGATAGCAGCGAAGAATCCCCAAAGGATACTGTCGGAAGCGAAGTAAACGATGGCTCCGATAAATGCGAAGTGCCAGTAGTTCCAAAGGTCGATATTAACGGTACGCGTAGTCTTGGTAAGCAACATAATCAGGTTGACACCCAGGCAAACCGGGATGATAAAAGCACCAACCGATGTGTTGTAGGCTACCGCTGCCGCAGAAGGCCAACCCATGTCGAAAATACCCAGTTCCAATCCGTAGATTTCTACCATCTTACTCAGTGCAGGGCCCAGGCTACTGGTAAGCAACGCTGTGACTACCGATAAACCGACGAAACCGACACCAACTAATAAACCGCTTTTCAGCGCTTTAGCAAATTTAATACCGATACATACTCCTAAAATTGTGAAAATGACCGGCATCATCACTGCCGCTCCAAGACCGATAATGTACTTGAATACTTCTTCCATTCTGTTCTATTTTTTCTCTGTTTTAAATGATAAGTTACTGTGTTTCCCCCAGAGGGTATTAGTTGTAAACCGTGCCAAAAGTACGACCTTTTCCGCTTTCTTCCAAGACGAAAGTATTAATTTATCAGATATTGCATCAAAAATGGACATTTTTGACGTTTGCGTGCACAAAATTAGTCGTTTCCGTGCACGAAAAACAAAAAATGCACCTACTTGATTAAAAAATCCCACTGGCTTTGGAGGAAAAACACTACTTTCGTACCGTGAAAGACTCGTATGTTTAATCCTTAAAATAACAAACCATGAGACGAACTCTCTTTTATGATTTTTTTATATTGGCTCTATTGGTGACAATCGCCCTTCCGGCATCCTCACAGCAGGTAAACAGTAAGCTGCCCTGGTCTGTACGAATGACCGAATCGGAAATGAACCGCTATCCCGAATCCTGGCAACTTGATTTTCAACCGAAATTGAAGTGGGATTATTGCCACGGACTGGAACTGGGAGCCATGCTCGACGTTTATGATACGTATGGCGACAAGAAAATTCGCGATTATGCCATCGCGTACGCAGATACAATGGTACACGAAGACGGTTCGATTACCGCTTATAAATTAACAGATTACAGTCTCGACCGCATCAATTCGGGAAAGATTCTTTTCCGTATCTACGAGCAGACGAAGAATCCTAAATATAAGAAAGCCCTTGATTTGCTTTACAGCCAGTTTGAAGGACAGCCCCGCAATGAGGACGGAGGTTTCTGGCACAAGAAGATTTATCCGCATCAGATGTGGCTGGACGGACTTTATATGGGTGCTCCTTTCTATGCGGAATATGCGTTCCGCAATAATCTTCCGCAGGACTATGCGGATGTAATCAATCAGTTTGTCACTAGTGCCCGTCATACATACGACCCGAAAAACGGTCTTTACCGTCATGCAGCCGACGTGAGCCGCACTGAACGCTGGGCAGACCCGGTGACCGGACAGTCCAAACACAGTTGGGGACGCGCTATGGGATGGTATGCTATGGCATTGGTAGACGCACTGGAATTTATTCCGAAGCATGAAACCGGAAGAGATTCTCTGCTCGCTATCCTGGACAATGTAGCCGTACAGGTGAAGAAACTGCAAGACCCGAAGACGGGCGGATGGTATCAGGTGCTTGATAAGAGTGGCGAGAAAGGTAATTATCTCGAATCATCCTGTTCTGCCATGTTTATTTATTCCTTATTCAAGGCAGTGCGCCTGGGATATATTGATAAATCGTATCTCGATGTGGCACTGAAAGGGTACAAAGGTTTCCTGGAGAACTTTATCGAAGTGGATAAAGACGGATTGGTTACCATCACTAAAGCCTGTGCCGTAGCCGGACTGGGCGGAAAAGTTTACCGTTCGGGTGATTATGATTATTATATCAACGAAACGATTCGTAATAATGACCCCAAAGCAGTGGGGCCTTTTATCATGGCGAGCTTGGAATACGAACGCTTACAAAAGTAATTTCTACCGATGAAAAGGACTATTTTTAAAGGAATGATGATGTTTCTTCTGTTGAGTGCAGGAGGAACATCGGTCTTTTCGCAACAACAGCAACGCAAAGACACGTTAGTCGTCACACGAGACGGGACAGGAGATTATCGCAATATTCAGGAAGCAGTGGAAGCTGTCCGCGCTTTTATGGACTACACGGTGACTATCTATATAAAGAATGGCACGTACAAAGAAAAACTGGTGATTCCCTCTTGGGTGAAGAACGTACAGTTGGTGGGCGAAGATGCTGAAAAGACGATTATCACCTACGATGACCATGCCAATATCAACAAAATGGGAACATTCCGCACCTATACCGTAAAGGTGGAAGGCAATGACATCACTTTCAAAGACCTGACGATTGAGAACAATGCCGCTCCTTTGGGACAGGCAGTAGCCCTTCACACCGAAGGCGACCGCCTGATGTTTGTAAACTGCCGTTTTCTCGGCAATCAGGATACTATCTATACAGGTTCGGAAGGCGCCCGCCTTTTATTCACCAACTGCTATATAGAAGGTACTACCGACTTTATTTTCGGTCCTTCTACCGCACTTTTTGAATACTGCGAACTGCATAGCAAACGTGATTCATACATCACCGCCGCTTCAACTCCACAAAATGAAGAATTCGGCTATGTCTTTAAGAACTGCAAACTGACCGCTGCTCCGGGAGTGAAAAAAGTATATTTGGGGCGTCCCTGGCGTCCTTACGCCGCTACGGTCTTTATTAATTGTGAGTTTGGCGACCATATCCGTCCCGAAGGATGGCATAATTGGAAGAATCCGGAGAATGAAAAGACAGCCCGTTATGCAGAATTTGGAAATATAGGCACTGGTGCTGATACATCGGGACGTGTAGCATGGGCAAAACAGCTAACAAAGAAAGAAGTTACAAAATATACACCGGAGAATATCTTCAAAGAAAGTAGCAACTGGTATCCTTATAAGTAAGATAAGCAGGTGCAATAAATGCGACAAGGAAGGTGAATAAACGTGATAAATAAGGCGAATAATTCTTTGCCGGCTTGTTACGATTAGTTTCCCGCCTTGAAACTGTAGTTTCCCCGTAGTGAAACTATTGTTTCCCCGGTGAGAAACAGTTGTTTCCCCGGTGGGAAACTTTAGTTTCAGCCGCTTGAAACTTTTAGTTCCAAGGCTTGAAACACTTTGTTTCCCGTAATTGAACACTTTGTTTCAAGCAGGTAAACACTCTGTTCCGACTAGGCATACATTTGGTGAAGAGCCGATAAACATATTGTTGCTAATAGGAATATAGCCTATTATCCTTGTTTATAACGGTTTCATATCGGTTTTATACCGAGTTTATCAACGGTGATAGGTGATAGATGGGTGATAGGTTGTTTTTTGCTATCCTTCACCGCATAACATCTTATGAATAAGTGATTTGACTACCTGCGGTGATAGGTGAAAGATAAAAATGATTTTTTATATATAGGAGAGTAGTATAATAAAAGTAAGTGAATATGAAAACACAAAGAAATAAAACGTTGTTGCTACTAGCGGCAGCTCTGATTCTTTTCTCTGCATTCCGTGCAGACAAATCTGTCATAACTATCTTTATGATAGGCGATTCGACTATGGCCAACAAGAAAATCGACGGTGGAAATCCCGAAAGAGGATGGGGGATGGTACTTCCCGGTTTCTTCTCTGAGGACATAAAGATAGACAATCATGCTGCCAATGGACGTAGCTCAAAAAGCTTTATTTCTGAAGGACGTTGGGAAAAAGTCATCTCCAAAGTGAAGAAAGGCGACTATGTCTTTATCCAGTTCGGTCATAATGATGAAAAAGCAGACTCCACCCGTCACACAGTCCCGGGAACTACTTTCGATGAGAATCTCCGTCGTTATGTAAACGAAACCCGTGCAAAAGGCGGCATCCCTGTATTATTCAATTCCATCGTCCGCCGCAACTTCGTTCAACCGAAAGATGCTTCCATCACCAAAGATGTCCGCCGCACACCCGGAGAAAAAGGACAACCCAAAGAAGGAACCGTCTTATTCGATACACATGGAGCCTACCTGGATTCTCCCCGCAATGTAGCCAAAGAACTGGGAGTGACTTTCATCGACATGAATAAAATCACTCATGACCTGGTGCAGGAACTTGGCCCTGTAGAATCGAAAAAACTTTTTATGTTTGTCGAACCCAATCAAGTTCCGGCCTTTCCGAAAGGTCGCGAAGACAACACTCACTTGAATATCTATGGAGCACGAACCATCGCAGGCCTGGCTGTTGATGTCATAGGCAAGGCAATCCCCGAACTGGCAAAATATATCCGTCAATCCGATTATGTAGTGGCGCAAGACGGTAGCGGTGATTTCTTCACCGTGCAGGAAGCCATAAATGCCGTTCCCGACTTCCGTAAAAATATCCGTACCACAATTCTCGTCCGCAAAGGCACTTACAAAGAAAAGATAATCATCCCCGAAAGCAAGATTAACATCTCTCTGATTGGAGAAGACGGTGCAGTGCTAACCTATGACGGTTTTGCCAATAAGAAAAACGTATTCGGCGAAAACATGGGAACTTCCGGTTCATCCGGTTGCTATATCTACGCTCCCGACTTCTATGCAGAAAATATCACATTCGAGAACTCATCCGGCCCCGTAGGACAAGCCGTCGCCTGTTTTGTCTCCGCCGACCGTGCATTTTTCAAGAACTGCCGCTTCCTGGGTTTCCAGGATACCCTTTACACTTACAGCAAACAAAGCCGCCAATATTACGAAGACTGTTACATCGAAGGAACCGTCGATTTCATCTTTGGCTGGTCTACCGCTGTCTTTAATCGTTGCCACATTCACAGCAAGCGTGACGGCTATGTGACTGCCCCCTCTACCGACAAAGGAAAAAAGTATGGCTATGTCTTCTATGACTGCAAACTCACCGCTGAGCCGGAAGCCACGAAAGTATATCTGTCCCGTCCCTGGCGTCCATATGCGCAAGCTGTCTTTATCCGCTGCGAAATGGGAAAACACATCCTTCCCGAAGGTTGGAACAACTGGGGCAAAAAGGAAAACGAGAAAACTGCCTTTTATGCCGAATACGAAAGCCGTGGCGAAGGGGCCAATCCCAAAGCTCGTGCCGCTTTCTCCCATCAGTTGAAGAATCTGAAAGGATACGAAATCAAAACTGTTTTGGCAGGGGATGACGGATGGAATCCGGTGGAAGATGGAAATAGATTGTTGGATGTAAAACGTTGACTAATTAGTTCAAACTATTACCTGATACATTATAATTAGTTGCAAGTTTTTTATGTACTTTTGTAGTGGCTTAAAATACTTGCATCTAATGAATGATAATAAAAATATAGCTTTAGATGAAATGAATTTCATCTATGAGATAAAACAAATAGTTACAGAAGCTCGCCAAAAGGCTTACTCCGCCATTAATTCCGCAATGGTAGAGGCTTACTGGTTCATGGGTAAACGTATTGTAGAGGAACAGCAACAAGGGAAGGAACGTGCTGAATATGGAACGGAATTACTCAAAGAACTTTCCAAAGCATTGACATCGGAGTTTGGAAAGGGGTTCTCTGTAGGCTCTTTGTATTATTATCGTCAGTTCTACATCACTTTTCCCGAAATATTCGCTACACCGTGGCGAATATTGTCGTGGTCTCATTATAAGAGAATTATGCAAGTGAGCAATCCGGAAGCCCGTGCATGGTATCTGAAGGAGGCGCAAGAACAAATGTGGAGTTATCGTACGCTCGACCGTAATATCGGTTCTCAATATTATGAACGTTTGTTGCTTTCGCACAACAAAGATAAGGTGGAAACGGAAATGAAATTATTAACCCATTCCTTTGAACAGGATAAATTGGAATTCATTAAAAACCCTACAGTAGCGGAATTCATCGGGTTATCGCCCAATACTGATTTTACAGAATCGGATTTAGAATCGGCTATCATTGGAAATCTGCAACGTTTTCTTCTTGAACTTGGAAAGGGTTGGTCTTTTGTTGCACGTCAAAAATTAGTGCGTACGGAAAAGAAAGATTATTTCATTGACCTTGTGTTCTATAACTATATACTCAAAAATTTCGTCCTGGTTGATTTAAAAACTGCGGCTATTACACATCAGGATGTGGGACAGATGGATATGTATGTGAGAATGTACGATGAACGGGTACGTGGCGAGGGGGATAATCCTACTATCGGTATTGTACTGTGTTCTGAAACTGATGATGACATTGCACGATATTCCATATTACATGATAACAATCAACTTTTTGCTTCCAAATATATGCTTTATATGCCTACCGAAGAGGAATTGCGAAATGAGATTGAACGACAGAAGAATTTTTATCGTTTACAACATTCTGAAAAATCAATAGAATAATAACAATGAGCAAAAAAGAAGTGATTTTTATACTGTTGAATGGCTTTGCAGATTGGGAAGGAGCTTATATCTCCATCTGTTTGAATTGGGGTGTTAAGCCCGGAAGTCCGGTGAAATACACTGTAAAGACTTTGTCTATCAGTAAAGAACCTGTTATTTCAATTGGAGGATTCAAGGTTTTGCCTGATTATGGAATCAATGATATGCCGGATGATTATGCCGGACTGGTGCTGATTGGCGGCATGAGTTGGCGTTCACCCGAAGCCCTGCAAATCGTTCCGCTTGTGGAAAAAGCGATTAAAGACAAAAAGTTAGTTGCCGGAATATGTGACGCTTCGTTTTTCCTGGGTGTGCATGGATTCCTCAACCATGTCCAACATACAAGCAATGGACTTGAATATATAAAACAAGCTGGTGATAAATATATAGGTGAGGCTAATTATATTAATAAGCAAGCCGTCCGGGACGGGAACATTGTGACAGCCAACGGAACGGCAGCCTTGGACTTTTGCCGGGAAGTATTATACGCTTTGGATGCCGATACCCCGGAGAATATAGAGGAAAGCTATCAGTACTATACCAATGGATTAAGTCCGAAGTAAATGGAAATCGGGTGGAGTAAATATAGACATGAGTAAAAACACAATTGTGCTTAAACCGCTTTCGGACGAAGATATAAATCTTTTTAGTAACTGGTTGGATAAAGATTATATCTACAAATGGTTTTGTCCCGATGGCGATGAACAAAGGGCAGACTGGCTTGATGAAGTGAGAAATGTTGATAGCAAACACAATCACTTCAATCATTTTATTGTGAATCACAACGATATAAAAATTGGATACTGTCTATATCTTGATTTACATTTTGAGCCGGAATATTCGTTGGAGAATTACGGAAAGACTTTCGATGAAGGATACGCTTTTGAAATAGGTTTTCTTATTGGTAACGAAGAATACCTGAATAAAGGATTCGGGAAAATGATCGTCAATAAACTGGAAGCAAAAATTATTGAAATAGGCGGAAAAGAGATACTTGCTGACCCCGACGAAGAAAATATTGCATCCATAAAAACTTTATTGAGCAATGGCTTTATAAGAATAAAGGATGGGGATTATAGAAAATCAATATGATAACAATTAAAAACGAAAGGGATATGAAATTCATTAATGAGCCGATGGATATGCCCGGTTGGGGAATGCGTGTGGTTCATTTGTACGATCCGGAAGAAAACCTCATCGAATTATATACGCCGCTTAAGCAATAAAACGATGAAAAACATGATAGAAACAATTGAAAAGATGGCGGAAGTGATAGATGCATAGATAGAACGGATTCAGATAATCGAAAATACAATTATATCAAACTAGGAGGAATCTATTACATCACAAACTACTAGTTGGATAATAAAGTTATGGAGAATATGCTTCTCTTATGAATGTAATTGATTGAAAATAAATATGTAGCAATTGTTGGATATGAGAAAATAATTAACTATATTGCAACGACATGCAAACAAAGTATTAACTAAAAAACTAATCTTATGAAAAAGTATTTATTAGTATCTGTTATTGCTACATCGTTATTATTTATTGGAGCTTGTTCTTCTGAAGATTCGAATATGGATGTTAAGAAGAAAACTGAAATCGAAGATGTGTATTCAAAACTTAATTCGGATTTAGATTTGTACAGTCAATCTTACCTGGCACTTCACGCCGTTTCAGGCACGAGGTCATGGTGGCATAGGAGAGGAAAGGCTATAGTGTGTGGAGATTGCTGTGGTGCTGTAGCAGGTGGAAAGTATGGTGGATTTATAGGTATGTTACTGGGGGCGGTTGTGGGTTCGGCAACTGTGGCGTACTTGCTTGAACGCCAAAGTTATACAGCAACTGAAAAATGCGAATCATTTACCGTACAAGCATATGCATTTTGTCCTCAATATGAAGGACTAGATAGTATAGGGTATTTGCATAATGAAATCTTGTCTGAAATAGAAATGGAAAATCCGGCGATTTTTGAGAAGACAACTAGCTATGATGAATTATTAACTGCTATCTCGAATAAAATGGAAGAACGAAATCTTCTGTTATCAAGTGAACAGAAAATTGAAGTACAGAACGAAATTTCTGCAATAGTACCAAACGAGAATGTTCTTCTTGATAATGAGACATTTATTAGTCATGTAAGTTCTGTACGTCCTCAATATGCACAACAATGTGAAGTAATAGAGAGATATGTGGCAACAGCTGAAGTATTGCCTGAAGAAAATATTAAGGAATATACTGAAGGTTATGTTAGAGTTGTTGAACGTTCTGATTTAAGTATAGAAGAGCAGCAAGTTTTGATTTCGTCCGTAGTAGTTGGTGGTAATAGTACTCTATTATGGGAAAAGGTTAGTGATGATACTACTGATGCTTTAGAATAATTGATAACTAATTTATTAAAGATGAAAAGGCTTCTTATATGTGTATTTCTCTTTATTATTGCATTATCTGCTATTGCACAAAACGAATCAGTACAAAGGATTCTTGTATCTGCGGAAGCTGGTAAAGGTATATTAATCGGAAAAACAAATCTTTCACCCCTGGGAGTGGATTATCGGAATGAATATAGCAGTGGATATTCTCTTAATGTAAAAGCGCTATATTTTTTAGACAAACAAATTGGTGTTGGACTAAAAGGGAACATCTTCTGTACTACTGGTAACTATTTAATTGATGGTGAAACAAAGTATGCTGATGATATAGAAATAAGTTATATTGCTCCTCAACTGGAAGTAAGGCGTCATTTGAAAAAAACATTTCTGATAAGTCTGACATGTGGTATCGGATATATGCATTATAAGAGTGTCAGTGCTAATGAAATAAAGATGAAAACAACTTCAAATTCATATGCTGTAAATATGGATTTTATGTTTGAGTATGAGATGCTAAAGAGACTTTCTTTAAGAGGTGGAATTTCGTGTTTGGCTGCAAATAACTTTAATAAAAATCGAATAACAATTAATAATGAAAAGTCAACGGTAAAACCGGAAAAATGGAATCGCATTCAGATGTATAGAATTGATTGTTTATTGGGGCTTGTTTATTCATTTTGAATGAATATATGAGTTTATGCTTTTCTTAGGCTTGGATTTTGATTTTAATGTATCCGTTATTTTGAAAAGGTTCCCAAAAGGAACCTTTCTCTTATTTTTCAAAATCATGATCTTGGTGTATTAAGCAAATTTCGATATAAAAGATGTTTTCAAGACATTGTATAGTTCACGAATAATCACTTATTATAGTCGGAGAATAAGAATGTTTTTTCTAAAATAGTAAGTAATGCCCTATAATAATTCTTATATTTGTTCCGTTTAAAAACATTCTTTGAAAAGAAAAGAGAATGACGGATGAAAAGAAACGAGATTGTAGATATGATACGCAATATTCTTCGGCAGGTGGCTCCCAATGCCCAAGCCATACTTTATGGTTCGGAAGCTCGTGGGGATGCACGGTCGGATAGTGATATTGACTTGCTTATTTTGGTGGATGAGCCACAGCTTACTCCCGAACGTGAGCAGGAAATCATTCGTCCGCTTTATGAATTGGAAGTAAAATCGGGGGTTATTATCAGCCCTATGATTATGTTGCGTAAGTTATGGGAAAATCGTCCTTTTCAGACTCCTTTTTCTTTGAACGTAATGAATGAGGGAATCATATTATGAAACAGGAACTATCTCCCGAACACGGTATTGCTTAGATTTAATATTGTTTTGAACGGGCTTATTTGACATAAAAAGAAGCCAATTATATGCGTAGGGGGGAATTCTTTTGTTATTTTACATATTCATCTTTGAGCATAGAATAATATAAACGATTGATATATTTCCCATTCATATAAAAGAAGTCACGCAAAGTTCCTTCATATGTAAAATTACATTTTCTAATAACGCCTTGAGATGCTATATTACCTTCTTTATGACAAACTTGTACTTTGTTAAAATTCAATTTATTAAAGCTGAAATCCAAGATTGATTTTACGGCTTCTGTTGCATATCCTTTACGATGGAATTTACTGCCTAAAGCATATTCTATCTCACAAAAATGATTTTTGTTATCTACAAGGAATATGGCAATTTGTCCGATGCATATATTAGATTCTTTCTCTACAATAGCCCATCGGTAATAATCTGACCTTCCATACGAATTGATGTATTTGTCTAATAGTTCTTTGACTTCCTCTGTTGTTGTATATGTTGGTTCTGAATACAGCGACTGAATTTTAGGATCACTAACCCAATACGTTAGCATATCATCATTATCTGTATGATGAAAAGCTCTGAGTATTAGTCTTCTTGTATCAATTGTTTGAGTTCCGAGATGAATCAGCATACTTCTTGTCTTTAGTGAAATTATTAAAATAATAATTGTTCTTTCGTATGAACCCTTGCCCATAAATATATGGTAGTTGTAAATATGTCATATGGGAATCATATCTCTTTATTGCTGTCAAATTTACTAAATATATTAGGAATAGCAATGATTACTAACTAAAACCTTTACATTTCTCTCTGTATGGAATACCTGATACATTGCGCTTGATACAAAACTTCTTGTATTTACTTCCATATTTCCACTCCGTATTGTCATTATATTAAAAAAAAGATATATCTTTGTCGTACGCTTTCTGCCCATCAGCGAGATGGAATTGGCAGAAAGCGGTTTTTATTTCTAAATGGAGTGGAAACGTATTATCTCTCACTTTCAAAAATAGCCACTTTTATAGCAGGGGGATGATACGACAGATACTCCACGTGAACGGATGTATGTCAACATATTCGTAAAGGATGTGTTATATATAAACGAATGGCGTGGGTGTCTGTTGATATCATTATCTTGTGAAGGGTGTAGCTAGCCTTGAAGGTGGATATATGATACAACAGCATTCATGCCTTTCTTATGTCCGGTCGGTCTTTCAATACTTATGGACTAACCCTACCACTGTGGCATGCTGATTGGGAATCTGAAAGCATGAATGCTACTTTTATCATTCGATATACTGTTATTTACTCCTTATTATTAACACACTTAAAAACAAACACTATGTCAGAATTGATTAGTTTGGGAGCAGCCGCCCGAAAGTATGGAATAAAGGAAGAGACCATTCGTCTTTGGGTAGAATTGGAAAAATTTGAAGGAATTCGTAAAAGAGGAGATGAAGTTTGGGTAAACGGTAAGATACTTGAAGAATACTTGATTTGGCGAAAGACATGCCGGGTTTCGATAGATTATTTGGAAGATTTGGAAATGTTTTGTTATAATCAGACTACTATGAACGATATATATCGTGAAGTCATTAAGATGCAGGAGATACAAATAAACCATCAACAAGGGAAAATTACCGAATTAGAAAAGTTGTCGGAAGTGATTGATACAGAATTGGAGCGCGTTCATAAAATCGAAAGAGCAGTTATATCAAGATTGGACGAATCTTTGGCTTCCCGGACAACCCACTGGATGGTACAGTTGTGGAGAAGATACTTCTCGTCCAAACAGGGTGGTCAAACGACGGAATGACGTGATTCTGTGAAATAGCAGATAAAAGATAGTATTAAAATGCTGTTATTTTTCTATCTTTACGCCACAGAACCGCGTAATATGATGAAGAAAACCTTAATATCAGTGATTCTATTGCTGGCTATTGTGTTCACGACACAGGCACAGCCAAACAGTTTTTTTACCCATTATTCTACTGAAGACGGATTGTCCCAAAACACGGTGATGAACATCTTGCAGGACCATAAAGATAACCTTTGGTTTGCTACCTGGGATGGAATCAATCGTTTCAACGGATATACCTTTAAGACGTATAAGGCACGTCAGGGAAACTATATCAGCCTGACAAACAACCGGGTAGACCGCTTGTATGAGGACCGCTATGGTTTTATATGGCTGCTTACCTATGATAATCGCGTCCATCGTTTTGACCCGAAGACCGAGACTTTCGAGCAGGTTCCTGCTGCCGGTGAAGAGGGGAGTACCTACTATGTGGGGACTATCAAAGTGCTGCCGAATGGCGTCGTATGGCTGCTGACCGAGAGCGACGGAGCTATCCGTGTCAGCACAAATCCCGAAAAAGGGTATCAACTGGATATTGACATCTATTCCCGCAAGTCGGGGCTGTTTCCTGCCACTCATGTATATCAGGTCTATGAAGATAAAGCCGGAAATGACTGGCTGCTGACTGATAACGGACTGGGAATGATACCGCCCGGTGAAAAGACACCGGTTTCTTACTTTGTCGATACCAAAGGGAAGTCCGGTGGAATGAACCAGGCTTTTTATGCCGTTCAGGAGCGTGACGAAGACATCTGCTTTGCTTCGGACAAAGGAAGAGTGTGGCGCTATCAGAAAAGTAACGGTGAGTTTCATCTACTCGAAATACCTACCAAAGCCAATATCACTGCTATCTATGCCGAACAGGATAAGGCTGTCATGGCAACGGATACGGACGGTTTCTTCACCTATGATTTGAAAACTGGAGCGAGTGTGCATTACTCTCATGTGACTTGCAAGGATTTGCCCGATAAACCGATTCTTTCTATGTATGTAGACCGTTCTTCGGAAATTTGGTTGGAACAGGAAGAGCTCGGTGTGGTGGTTCATTTCAATCTTGCCACCGGGGTAGTAAAGCGGGAACAGATGAAAGTGGAATATAGCAATGCCGACCGTTCTCGTCCGGCCTTCCATATTCACGAAGATGTGAACGGATATTTGTGGGTGCATCCTTATGGCGGCGGTTTCTCATACTTCGACCGCGAGCGGAATTGCCTGGTTCCTTTCTATGATGATTTGGATAGTCATAACTGGCGTTTCTCTAATAAGATTCATATCGCTTTCTCGGATAAACAAGGCAACTTATGGCTTTGTACCCATTCAAAAGGATTGGAAAAGGTGACTTTCCGCAATGTTCCTTTCTCCATGCTGACTCCGGTTCCTCACGAATATGAATCGTTGAGTAACGAGACACGTGCCATCTGTGAAGATAAACTGGGTAATCTATGGGTGGGGCTGAAAGATGGAATCGTGCGTATCTATGATTCCAACCGCCGTTATAAAGGTTATCTGACGGAGAGCGGAACGATTTCTCTTTCCGGCGCTCCGATGCAGGGGACTGCTTATTTTATTATGCAGGATTCGAATGGGACGATGTGGATTGCTACGAAAGGCAACGGATTGATATCTGCCCGGCAAACTTCTCCCACGGGTATGTCGTATCGGTTGACGCGCTACCAACACGAAAAGGATGATATGTATAGCCTAAGCGACAACAATGTGTATTGTGTGTATGAAGACCATCACGGGCGCATCTGGGCGGCTACCTTTGGTGGCGGAATCAATTATATCACTCAAAATCAGGAAGGGGAGACTCTTTTCATCAACCATCGCAATAATCTGAAAGGTTATCCTATCGACTTATGTTACAGAACCCGCTTTATCACTTCGGACAATAACGGGCGTATGTGGGTAGGAACGACGACGGGAGCTATTGCATTCGACGAGAATTTCAAGAAGCCGGAAGATATACAGTTCCATCATTTCTCGCGTGTACCTAATGATACGAACAGCTTGAGCAATAATGATGTGCACTGGATTATCCCGACGAAAAAGAAAGAACTTTATTTGGCTACTTTCGGTGGCGGATTGAATAAACTCTTGTCTATCAGCAAAGACGGGCACGGAGAGTTCAAGTCTTACTCGGTTCTCGACGGGCTTTCTTCGGACGTATTGCTTTCTATTCGCGA
The DNA here is from genome assembly GCF_014750685.1 of Bacteroides sp. GM023. Lineage (GTDB taxonomy): Bacteria > Bacteroidota > Bacteroidia > Bacteroidales > Bacteroidaceae > Bacteroides. Next base: position 105,643 of record NZ_JAAXGE010000006.1, on the reverse strand, counting down.
AGACCATAAGCAGAATCTTTGGCTCAGCACGGAGAATGGAATCTGTAAATTCATTCCTTCCGAGGAACGTTTCGAGAATTATGACGAGCGAAGTATCAGTTTCCGGGTTCGCTTCAGCGAGGCGGCTTCTGTGCTCACATCTAAGGGAAATGTAATGTTCGGTACGAGTAACGGGGTGTTTATGTTCAATCCGGATTCGATACGGAAAAGCAGTTATGTGCCGCCGATTGTTTTCGGTAAGTTGATGGTGAATAATGAGGATGTCACTCCGGGGAAGGAATCTATCCTGAAAGTCGATTTGGATGATACGGAAAAACTGGTGCTTTCGCATGACGAGAATATTTTCTCTGTCCAGTATGCGGCACTCGATTATACGAATCCGCAAAATATACAGTATGCTTATATGCTCGATGGGTTCGAGAAGCAGTGGACGTTTGCGGATAAGCAGAGAAGTGTGACGTATACCAATCTTCCGAAAGGCGATTATGTGTTCCGTGTCCGGTCTACCAATAGTGACGGGGCATGGGCGGAGAACGAGCGCACGCTGAATATAACGGTTTTACCCTCGTTTTGGGAAACTCCGTTGGCGTATATCCTGTATATCGGCTTTGTGTTGCTGATTATCCTTGTGGCGGTTTATATCCTGTTTACTATTTACCGATTGAAGCATGAAGTGTCTGTGGAACAGCAGATTTCGGATATAAAGCTGCGTTTCTTTACGAATATCTCGCATGAGCTTCGCACGCCTTTAACGCTAATCTCCGGACCGGTGGAACAGGTGTTGAAGAATGACAGGTTGCCTGCCGATGCGCGTGAACAGTTGGTGGTGGTAGAGCGGAACACGAACCGTATGTTGCACCTGGTGAATCAGATTCTCGATTTCAGGAAGATTCAGAATAAGAAGATGAAGATGCAGGTGCAGCGGTTGAACGTGGTGCCGTTTGTCCGCAAGATTATGGATAACTTCGAGTCGGTGGCGGAAGAACATCATATTGATTTCCTGTTTCAGACGGAAAATGAATCGCTTTATCTTTGGGTAGATGCTGATAAGTTGGAGAAGATTGTGTTCAATCTGCTTTCCAATGCTTTCAAATATACGGCAAACGGGAAGATGATAACGGTCTTTATCCGTGAAGATGAAAACATGGTGTCCATAGGAGTGCAGGACCAGGGCATTGGCATTGCGGAGAGCAAGAAGAAATCTCTGTTCATCCGTTTTGAGAACTTGGTGGATACGAATATCTTCAATCAGGCAAGTACGGGTATCGGGCTTTCACTGGTGAAAGAACTGGTGGAGATGCATAAGGCGACGATTACCGTGGATAGCCGTTTGGGCGAGGGGAGTTGCTTCAAGATTGATTTCCTGAAAGGAAAAGAACACTATGATAAGGAAGTAGAATTCATTTTGGCTGATTCCGAGACTCCGGTAAGTATGGAGCGCATTGTGGACATAGCAAATTCTTCTCTTCAGACGGAAGCGGCTATGGGTGATGCGGACGATGTGTCCGATACTGCTGAACCGTCGTCTGTTACGGCGGAAGAAGCGGAAGATAATAACTCGAAGGAGCTTATGCTGCTGGTGGAAGATAATCAGGAGTTGCGTGTATTCCTGCGTAGTATTTTCTCTCCGATATATAGGGTGATAGAAGCTGCCGATGGAGTGGAAGGACGGGATAAGGCTTTGAAGTATCTGCCGGATATTATTATCAGTGACGTGATGATGCCGGAGAAAGACGGTATCGAAATGACACGGGAATTGAGGGCGGATATGACGACGAGCCATATACCGATTATTCTGCTTACTGCTAAGACAACGATTGAAAGTAAGTTGGAAGGACTGGAATATGGTGCGGATGATTATATCACGAAACCTTTCAGCGCTACTTATCTGCAAGCCCGTGTTGAAAACTTGCTGATGCAGCGCAGGAAACTGCAAACTTTCTACCGGGATAGTTTGATGCATATCAATGTCGCGGTCACTCAAGAAGATATTTCTGCGACTGCGGATGTGGCTACGACATCGGCATCGGTAGAAGAGGGGACAACAGTTGAAGCTGCGCCTGAGGTTGCTCCTCCGACTCTTGAAATGTCTCCTAACGACCGTAAGTTTATGGATAAGTTGGTAGAGTTGATGGAACGGAATATGGATAATGGGGAATTGGTAGTGGATGATTTGGTACGTGAACTGGCTGTCAGCCGTTCTGTGTTCTTCAAGAAACTGAAAACGCTTACCGGATTGGCACCTATCGAGTTTATCAAAGAGATGCGTATCAAGCGTGCCACCCAATTAATAGAAACGGGAGAATTTAACATGACGCAGATTTCGTATATGGTCGGTATTAATGACCCGCGTTATTTCAGTAAATGCTTCAAGGCACAAGTCGGTATGACGCCTACGGAGTATCGGGAGAAAGTAGGGAGATAAGAATAAAAGAAAAGAATAAGAATAAAAGGAAAAGACTGTATCAGAAGCAGGATAGTAATCACTTGCTTTTGATACAGTCTTTTTTTATAGGAATCATTCTTATTACCTGAAGTTACTTTTTAGGGTATAAATGATTGACCAGGCTGTTCATATACATTTCCAGGTTGGTATATTCCGGGCTTAAAGTATATTTCGCTCCGTCTGACGGGTCATTGGGATTCAGGTTGTGTTTCTTTTCCCATTCATCAGGAATACCGTCGCCGTCTGTATCTGTCAAAGCCGGTTCTGATTTATATTCAGGCCATCCGCCTACATCAGACGGTTGGTCGACCATTCCATTCGTACTTCCGTGAGAGCCTTCGTAGGTATAAGTGCCTTTGCGTGTCTCTTCTACGATACGCTGGTCTACGGCATCACGACGATAGGAAGCACCTGCAAATTGGAGAACGTCCTTATAGGCTTTCTTTGCCGGTTGCAGTGAAATATGTTCCGCTATATCAAATGCTTTTTTTGATAACACTTCTTTTTCGGTTGCAAAGTCTTTTTTGATGACTAGGCCGTAAGAGTTGTCCATATTTACTTTGTAGAGGGCTTCTTTTTGCTTGTCCGTCAACTTTGAACAGGTAGGGTCCATGTAGTTGCCATTGAAGTAGAATACGCCGTGAACACCTGCTGCATTATTGTTCTTACCATCATCGGCGTAAGCGGTGAATAAGCGTTTGAAAGCACCTTTCGTTGCGCTGAATGGACCGGGCTTGTAGTAGTTGTTGATAAAGTTGTAAGAACCCCCTTCGCCGGCATATGCTCCGTCGCTTCCGTAGTTGTATATCACGTTGTTGAACAGTTCCACCTTTTCATCTTCCGGTTTGCCGGTATAGCGGCTTCCGCAAAGGCGGGGAGTGCGGTTGGTATGATGAGCCAGCAAGTTATGGTGAAAAGTGGCAGGCTGTCCGCCCCAAATACCACCGTAGCCGTGCGCTCCTTTCTCATGGATGGAGTTGGCGAGACTTTCGCTGATAAGACACCATTGGAGAGTGAAGTTACTGTTATCATAGAAAGTGGCACATTCGTCTGTACACCAACTCAGAGAACAGTGGTCGATGATGATGTTCTTGTGAGCTTTCGTTCCGTTCATGGCATCGTCACCTTTCTGCTTGATGTCTACTCCCATGCGTGAACGGATAAAGCGGACAATTACATTGTCTGCCTGAATAGAGAACGTGTAGTTTTTCAGACAGATACCGTCTCCCGGAGCTGTCTGTCCGGCGATAGTTACGTCACCGTTATTCAGTTTCAGCGCCTTTTGCAGTTCAATGATGCCGCTGACGGCAAAGACGATGGTGCGGGGACCTTTCTTGCTGACAGCCCAGCGGAAAGTTCCTTCGGAACCGTCATCGGCTAGTGAAGTGACTGTATAGACAGCACCACCGGCTCCGCCTGTGGTATATTTTCCGGCGCCGTCGGCACCTGGAAAAGCTACTATTTTTGAGCGGTCGGGAACGGGATACTCCTTCGTTGTCTTTTCACCCGAAAGGGCCGGTTGCATGGCTTGTCCCAACAAGGGAAAAGCCAGTACAAAGCTACAGATTGCTATTATATTCTTTTTCATTCTTACTTATCTTTTAGACTTCGAATTTACTAAAATTATTCCACAACGCTACCACCTGCTGCACCATTTACCATGATTTCGTGTACCAGGCTGTTAAGATACATTTCCAGGTTGGTGTACTTTCCGTTTTTGTCGATAGTCGTTTCTTTGCCGTCCGCCGATTTCTTGGGATTCAAGCCATATTCTTCTTCCCAGTAATCGGGGATACCGTCACCGTCCGTGTCTTTTACGTTGGCGTTAGTCACGGATTTCAGGACATTGTAAGGGTCGCTAACTCCTAAAGCGTCACAAGCGTCTGACGGATAGTTGATATATCCTCTTTTGTTCTGTGAGTAACCAATATAATCTTTCCACTTACTAGCGTCACCCGTACTGCTTGCAGCCCTGTTTTTTACATCGCTGATTATTAATTCATCGACTTTATCCCGATAGTTGCTGGCTCCTACGTATGACATTACGCGTTCATAAGCTATATCTGCCGTGTGAGTTGTAACTTTGCCTGCTTCAACTACCAGTGAGCTTGATTTTATTTCAGTATGTTGGTCCCACAATCCGGTGGTTCCGCAATTTTTGTTGTCCATTTGAGCAAATACACCTTTTGTCCAGTTGTCGTTGCTTACTTCGGTATTACCTACTATCTTGTTTCCGTTGATATAGAACTTGCCCCAGGTTTGAAGCCATTTGGCATAAGCTGCGCCGGAGTAATTCACCGGATATACGTCCGGCTTGGCGATGCGGTAAGCACGGTCTGCCTTACCGGTATCATCGGTGCCGGGGCCTGGCTTGTAGTAGTTGTTTACGATGTTGACATGCTGGGCTTCACCGCCGTAACATCCTTCACCACCCCAGTTGTAGTAAACGTTGTTGCGCATATCTACGCACTCTCCATCGTTGTTGTTCAATGCCAATGTAGTGTAGCGCGGGCCAAGACGGGGAACACGGCTTTCACAATGAGCTATCAGGTTGTGATGGTAGGATGCGTAGTTTCCACCCCAGTTGCCGCCATATCCGTGTGCGGCAAATTTGCCATCGGCTGCGGCTGCTATCTTTGCGTCAGTGACACGCAAGGCTTGAGAAGCGATACACCATTGTACGGTAGAGTTTTGCATACCGTAAACAGAAAGACATTCGTCGCTGCCCCAGCTTACTGAACAGTGGTCGATGATGATATTCTGTTTGTCGGACCCGCCCAATCCGTCACAGTCCACGTCTTTGTTTCCGGGGCGAAAACGAATGAAGCGGATAATGACATTACTGGAATTGATGGTGAAAGGATAACTGGCTATACAGATTCCACCGGGTGAGGTTTGTCCGGCAATAGTCAGGTTGTCTTTTTGCGTTCTCAGTTCCGCTTTCAGATAGATAGTACCTGATACGTCGAATACAATCGTCTTAGGACCGTCTTGTTTCATTGCCCAACGTAGCGTTCCGCTGGTGCTTCCGCTTGCGTCGTCGTCAAGACTGGTCACATGGTAGACTTTACCACCACGTCCGCCGGTGGTGTTGCGACCATGACCTTCGGCATAGGGGAAAGCAAGAAGTGAACCGTAATCCAGTTGCTTGATGTCGGAAGACGAATCACCGGGATTGTTTGTCCCTCCGCCCGGGTCATCTGTAGGATTATCGGAAGAACACGATACTGTGCACAATCCTGTCATACCGAAGAGTATGGCTAGATAAAACAATGATATTTTCTGTTTCATAATCTTTTGAAGTGTTTGAGGGAGATAAAGAATCTTATTTGGCAGGGTATAAGTTTTCTACCAGGCTGTTAAGGTAAACTTCCAGGTTGGTATATACTTTGCTCAATGTGTATTTAGCACCGTCGGCGGCACTTTTCGGATTCAGACCGTGAGCTGTTTCCCATTCGTCGGGGATACCGTCGCCGTCTGTGTCTTTCGGACCTTCTACTTTGGGATATTCAGGCCAACCACCTACGTCACTGGCTTTATCGATAAGACCATATTCACTGCCATTGCTACCATTGGCTGTATAATCTCCGTTGACAACATTGGCTATGATACGTTTATCGACATTGTCATACTTCAAGGAAGCTCCGGCATATTTTAAGACTGAATTGTAGGCGTCTTTGGCCGACTGCGTAAATTCGGATGCATCTTCACCAATTGTAAATTCACTATTTGATTGAATAGCTGTTTTTCCTCCATTGGGAAGTGGCGCTGTTTCCGTTTCATTGGGTTGTAATCCTACCCAGTTGTCGTTGTTTACGGAAGTAAGCAGAGATTGATATTCTGATTCCAATTTGGGACATGTGCCGTCGAAGTAGTTTCCTTTCAGGTAAAAGCTACCCCATACTCCCAAGACGTTTTTATTTGAACCGTCATCACCGTTCGGTTGGAAGATACGGTTTACAATGTTTTTTTTGGTGTTGGTAACGGGACCGGGTTTGTAGTAGTTGTTCACGAAGTTATAACTTCCGCCTTCTCCGGCATAACCGCCATTGGTTGGTCCCCAGTTGTAGAATACATTATTGCGTAAATCGACTTTTTCGTTTTCCGGTTTTCCGGTGTAGCGGCTGCCACATAGACGCGGTGTACGGCTACTGTGATGAGCCAACAGGTTGTGATGGAATGTAGCGGGTGAACCACCCCAAATACCACCATAACCATGATTCCCTTTGGTGTGTACCGAACGATTCAGGCTTTCGCTGATAATGCACCATTGCATCGTGAAATTGGTGTTGTCATAGAAAGAAGCACATTCGTCGGTACTCCAGCTCATGGAGCAATGGTCGATAATAATGTCTTTATGTTGTTTTCCCCATAAAGCGTCGCCACTGTCTGCTTCCTTTTCTGTCGTAAAGTTGTCCGAGCCCATGCGGAAGCGCATGAAACGGATGATTACGTTGTCTGCCTGTACGGATACGGGATGTCCTTTCAGACAGATACCGTCACCCGGTGCACTCTGTCCGGCGATTGTTACATCTCCGTTGGTTATCTTCAGGGGACTTTGTAGTTCTATCAATCCGCTGACGGCAAATACAATCGTACGTTTTCCGGTACGGTTTAATGCGTAGCGTAGTGTTCCTGGTGCCATGTTGTCATCAAGCGAATTTACCGTATAGACAGTTCCGCCTGCACCGCCGGTGGTGTAACGTCCTGCGCCATAAGCGCCCGGAAAGGCATAGCGCGTTTCGTCAGGTGTATCTTCACCGCCTTCGTTTTCGTTACCACCGTTACCGGTACTTTGTCCCGGTGTCTCATCGGTAGTGCTTGGGTCTTCGCTGCTGCAGGCAACCGTCAGGTTGAGCAGGCAGAAGCATACCAATCCCATTTTAATAAAATCGAGCATACAAATATTATCTTTTAAAAAACAGAGTTCTTTGTCTCATACACTGTATTTACTGATGATGTGACAAAGAACTCTTTATTAAATCTTGTTGTTTTTTTTATTCGCTTACTGTACCGTACTGGCATACAGTTTTCACTGTATAGATATTGCCTTCGTCGGTGTTAGTCAGCGTAACGGTAGTGTCAGTAGTCTGACCTGCGTAGTTACCGTTCATAAAGATGAGGTAACCGGCAGCGCCTGATACGGCATCCCATGACAGCTCGTTTCCACTCAGCTTGACGTTGGTCGGTGCTGCAAGAGGAGTTTCCATATATTCTTTCGGATTCCAGCTATTGGCTCTCACAATCTTTTCATAAGTGTAATTAGCTGCTTCTGACGCTGTAAGTACTGAACTGACGAATTGATTATCACCGCTTCCAACAGTTTTGCCTTCTGTAGAAATGACTGCCCCGTTTTTATCAACCGTATTGTATTCACCGTAAAGTGCAGGAATGCTTGACCAGGAAGACCAGTGTGGAGCTACAATATCCATCTTTAGCGTAGTGTTAATCCAAACAGTCTTCGTATTTGGCTTGTACGGGCGTCCGAATGAGAAGGCAGTGATGCCGTTTTCGCCATCCACAGTACAGTCTTTCATTATGAATCCCCAAGTTCCAGTTTCGCCGGATGCGGTTATGTAAGCGCCATCTCCTGTATTATAGAACTTACTGTTTTCTATAAATACATTGCCACTTCCCCAAATATAGTCGGTACGACCTTCTATCAAGGTATTGTTGAGGTAAGCTAGATTTTCAGAGTAAGCAGTATGGCGACACCACCATGTATCCTGGAAAGATACGAGTACGCAATTGTATAAAGAGGAGCGGTCGTTACGTGTAATCAACGCTTCAGCTTGTCCGTCTTTGCCTAAACCACCTGTGTAGCGGCTGGGTAATGCACCGTAAAGATTGATGATTGAGAGATTCTCTGCATAGAAATCTGTAGCTTCAACTAAAACAACGCAGTTTTGGTCTTTGGTGTATCCTGCTTTACGAGCGGCAGAATTTACATTATTACTGGAGTACTTCCATGCATCGTCTGTGGCGCCATCCTGAGCTTCATCGTTGTAACTTCCTACACGGTTCAAAGCGTACTGAATCTTCACACCATCGCGGCTTTCACCAATCAGATGAATAAAAGTCTTGTTCTTAGTGATTCGGATACATTCATTGTATGAACCATTAGTGATGAAGATTTTATAAGGGCTGGTTTTTTCTCCGGAAGCGGCATCAATAGCAGCTTGAATGGTTGTAAAGTCCCCATTTCCTTTTGAATCGACTACTGCGTCAAATACTTTTCCACCACCCGAAATCTCTGATTTTGCTGTGAAGCTAAGAAAAAAGTCTTCATCATAAGCTTTTCCCTGCATATCAGTCAATGCTCCGGCAGGAATCTCGAACGTACATTCTTTATTCTCCATGCCCGAGAATGTATAACGTACTCTTTCGTAGTTGATAGATACACGTACTATTCCCCCGTTGAAGTAGATTTCCGTATCCGGTGCTTGGCGCATAGCTTTGCTGAAAGTCAGTTCTACATATCCGTTCGGGCCTACTACATCACCTTCATTTATGTTCTGTGAAATCAGAACAGGGATGCTTGTGTCTTCTGCATCATCGTTGTCGCTACAAGCAACTCCTGTGAAAATCAGCAAGAACAGAAGTAAGTATTTACTTATTGTATAGATTGAATTTGTATTCATAATATCTGTTGCTTTTTAGAGAAGGCTCTTCGTCAGGTCTTGTTTCTGACGAAGAACCTTGTGGTTTTATTTAGTTATTTGTTCCAACGTTGGTCACCGATGGCTTTGTATTCTACGGGTACGTCTGCTCCAAAAGTTAAATCTTCACTTGCACCGTTAGGGAAGAGTTGGTCGGAAGTTAAAGGAATATTCGTGTAATCTTTTCCCCAATCAACAGCACCGAATGTGAAGTCGGAAGCCTTGTACAAGCCATTAATATTCAGAGATGTAGCAACAGAACTTGTATTGTAGAAAGGTTTAACTCCACCTTTAGCGAACAGAGTATTTGATATGGTCATAGTCATATCTTTAGTATCTCTGCAGAAAGCATCAGTTCCAGCCATATCATAGAATGTGCAATCCTTAATCGTTACCGTACCGGTTTGTCCAGACTTATGTCTTATGAACTGGGATGCAGAAGCCCCCTTAGCTACAATGACAGAAGTGTTGGAAATCATTAAATTGATAGAAGTCAAGGTAACTTTGTCAGAAAGAAGCAATCCGTAAAGATTAGATGTTGCAGCCCTTCCCAATCCCTTTATAACACAATCGTCAATGATAACAGACATAGCATCACTTGTACTTGCATTCATACGAACAATACCGCGAATATTGGTAATTGTACATGATGTGACTCCAATTTCTTTGATACAGCCTGATGCACCGTTTTGATATATTAAAGTTGTATTTCCTTCGTCTGTAATATTTAGATTATGGAATTCTACTTTATCACATACTCCGCTGGCGCCAATTCCTTTTTTAATAGTCATATCAACTTGGCCGTTTTGACTATCACCCCAGAACATTAAATTAGTAACACCTGATGCTATACTTTCTTTCTCTTGTGCGAATCCTTCTGTACCGGAAACATTGATAAGAACTTTTCCTGACAGGTTATCCCAATTGGCAAGAGCGTCTTCCCATGTCATTTGAGTATAATCAGTCGGCTTACCCTTCTTCGTTGTAAAGGTGATACGAGAACAGATAGAGCCGTTTGCAAATGCATAAGCTGTATATTCTGTGCTGGAAGCCAAGCCTGTGATCGTAACTTTATGTGCATCAATGTCTCCTGCTGATAATTTAGTTCCCGATTCAGGTACTCCTTCAGTAGAAGGTACACAAGCATATTCGTCTACATCGACTGTTTCTTCCCAAGAGAATACAGCAGAGTTAGCAGTGATATCACTGATTGTAGATTCGATTTCCAATCCCGGAATAGTAACAGTTTGCGAACCACGCAAAGTATTTCCGTTATAGATACTGATTGTATATTCAGTGAACGATTTCAGATTTTCAACCCATGCTTCACCTGCTGCAACTTCGGCAGAAGATATGTCACGTGAAGTTACATCTGTTGAACCGGTTGCCACAATCTCGAAATGGTCTACTGCCAATCCGGCTTCCCATGACATACGTACTTTTCCCTGACCTTGCGGCAAGTCTTCAGAAGACGGGATATTCAAGATTGCTTCTTCCTTCACTGAAGAGAAAGTCTTTTTATAGTTTACCCAACGAGATTCCTTCTCGCCAGAAACCGATTTTATGCGCAGGTAATAAGTCGTATTTGCAGTCAGGTCATCTATGGTATAAGGTGACTTCGTGATACGGTTTGCAGGATCATTACCATAAACCTGGCTGTCGTTTTCGTCCGCCCCCATCGGAGTATCATCCGTCATCTCGTTCGGACTGATTTCGATAAGATAATAGTTCGTGCTCGGTGTTGAACTCCATGTCACTACCGCTCTGGCTACTTTGCTGTCTATTTCTACACCGATTCCGTTTTCGTCAGTTCCGAAAGGACGGCTGTAAGAAGAGTCGATGTCCCAATCACTTTTCTCTGTACACGAAGATACAGCTAGAGAGGCAAGGAGCATGAAAGCTCCCGTTCTCAATATGTTTTTTATATTCTTCATCATTTTACGATTTTAAGATTAATCAGAATAACCATAAGAGTTATGCAATTTACCGTTTGAAGTAGAGATAGTTGTTGAAGCTATCGGCAATAAGTAGCGATTCTTCACAGATTTGTTCAGTCCGCCTGAAATACTAGGCAAGTTAACTTTCAGATTCTTCTGTTCCTTGTCTGTCGTTTCAGCACCAAAGAAACCCTTATTCTCATATCCACTCACTTTGGCACCAAATATAAGAGAAGTCATATCGATATACATCGGATTGTCCGTGCGGTATTTGTAGTTCACATACTGAGGGTATGTACCATTGTACACAGCATTTGTATATTCGGTTTTGAATCCTTCGATTTTCTCACTCAACAGGTTCCAGCGAATCAAGTCGAACTTACGAACTCCTTCACCTGCAAGTTCCCAAGCATTTTCATCAACGATAGCATTGAAGAAATCTTTCTGCATCAATGCCGTCCAGGCAGCATCACGTTTGGTAGCATCGGTATAGGCACGGTCATGTACTTTTTTCAATGCTTCTGTGGCTGTCAGTGTACAACCTTCGGCTGTTGCACCCTTACCATAAAGTTCGTTCACCACTTCAGCATACATCAGTAATACTTGTGCATAACGCATCTTTACTACATTGATACCGGAGCAAACCTTTTGGTCGCTGGCAAGTACGGCTGCGTACCATTCAGTATTTTCCATCATCTTGCGATAATCCCATTTGCCACAGTAAAGACCGAAAGGTGCGTTACCCAACATGGCTTCTTTGAATTCTTTGGTATTCTTGTCTGTAGAAAGTTGAGAGATAGCGCAAGTCAAGTCACGACGGATATCTCCTTCGCCAAATGACAGATAATAAGGAGCAGTCAGTTTCAACTTACCGGATGAGTTTCCTTTCGGGCCGAACAGGGAACTGACACCGTTTATACGGTATCCGATAGTATAACCCAGCTCACCGCTTTTATTCAGTCCCATCGGGATTTCAAACAGATTTTCCTGATAAGTTTGGTCCAAACGTGCGATATTCATCAAACGCCAGTATTCTTCAACGGAAGGATTCAGGTTATGTTTTCCCGAACCTACAACAGCAGCCAGGTGCTTTTCTGCCAATTTGAACAGTTCCTGACGTTTAGCTTCGCTACAACGTTGAGTAGGATAAGTGGCATCACTGTTTGTTCCGGTGATATATCCGTCTTTCGCCTGTTCGCGGATAGCGTATCCGGCGCGTGTCATTGCGATGTTAGCCAATAAGGCGTGTGCATAACCTTTGTTTACGTGTTCGGTAGTATAACCGTCTTCGCCGGCCCAGGGTAAATATCCGATAGCTTCGTCAAGTTCGAGCATCAATTCGTCCATGATATCGTCACGGTCTGTCTTGCCGATATAAACGTTGGACAGGTCGCTTTGGGAAGTCTCCGTTTTAAAAGGAATATCTCCGAACAGACGAATCATGTCGAAATAAACCATGGCACGCAATGTCATAGCTTCGGCGCGGAATCTCATCATGCTGGTGCGGGTTGCTCCCGATTGTTGTATCAGTTGGCTGTTGTTGATACCATCCACTACGAGATTGGCATTCTCAATCACTCCGTACATCGCATCCCATACTTTTGAGAGTTGCGCCCATCCCGGATTGGCGTTGTAGTTCATATTACCACGTTCGCTGGAAGTGTTGCTTGCGTCAGTACCCAAACCGTCGATTAACTCACAATCGGTGTTGGTTCCTGCAATGATAGGCAGGAAGTTAGAGTAAGTCTGGTCTTGCGTCAGGCTACCGTAAACTTTGTTTAGTGCCAATTCTGCATAATAGGCATTATTAAAAGTTGATTCATTATCCAGTTCAGACGGTGAGGTCTGATTCAGGAAATCCGAACAGGAAGACAGGGCAACGAACCCTAGTCCCAGGAATAATGTCTTATATATTTTCATACGATAAATCTGTTTCATGTTTCAATTAGAATGTAACGTTAATACCACCGACGAATGTACGGCTCTTAGGATAAGCGGCATAATCTACACCCGGAGTCATAGCATTTTTCTTGCTGCTAGTGTCAACTTCGGGGTCTGCACCACTGTAGTTAGTCCAACATAACAGGTTGTATCCTGTCAGATAGATTCTCACATTCTGCATAAATGCTTTCTTTACGATTGCTTTCGGAAGAGAGTATCCGATGGTTACGTTGTTCAAACGCAGGAATGAAGCCTTTTCCACTGCATAATCTATCAACTGCATGGTAGTAGCACTGGCAGGATTATACATATTGGCATTCGCGTTTATTTCATTCAGGCGTAATCCGGCAGCGGTCATATCTCCGTAAGTGTTGAGAACATCTGTTGAGCTGGAAGAGAGGTTCAAGCCTGTTTCCGGGTCAATCCATGTATAACGGTTGGACAGTCTGAAATCATTGTTGAGGTTATAGCCGTTTCTTGAACCTGAACGGAAAGCAGAAGCCAGTTTCGTACCATTGACAATCACGTTTCCAACAGAGTAGTTGAAGAATACGTTGAAGTCGAAGTTACCTACGCGACCATCGAATCCGAAACCACCGGTTGTCGGAGCAATTGTGTTGCCCAAGCGTTGCTTGAGAGGGGTACCGTCTTTATCACATTCCAGTTTCAAGCCACCCGGGTAGTATTTACCACCTGTGATGGTAGGGCTGTTATCTTGCATACCGTCTTTCAAAGCCCATTCGCTGCCGCCCCAAACCAGTTCACCGGTAGGATTGGTAACAGGGTCATATACGGTATAGTGGCCGTTGGTCTTATATCCCCAAACTTCACCCAGGCGTCCGCCTTTCTCTACGCGGAAGTCTTCATACTTAGCCATCGTGCTACCTGACCAGTTACTGCTCTGCCAGGGAGAGTCCGTGTTCAGTTTATCGATGCGGTTACGGTTGTAAGAGATATTGGCATTAAAGTTCAAAGAGAAGTTCTTCTTGTCAAACAGGACTGCGCTTACTGTTAGTTCCACACCCTTGTTGGATGTCTGTCCGAAGTTCTTGTACTGGTAGTTGTAACCGGAAAGAGACGGAATTTCAGTACGCATCAACAAGTCTTTGGTAGTATTCCAGTATAAGTCGATGGCACCGGAGATACGGTTGTTCCAGAATCCGTAGTCAAGACCGAGGTTACGGGTTACTGTCGTTTCCCATTTCAGGTCGGGATTATAAAGGTTTGTACCATGTTCGAGCATAGTAGTGCTTTCACCGTTGAAGAACGGGTTACGTGCATCATTACCACCCAGAGAATAAGTAGTGGCAAGCAAACCGGAATTGATACGGTTGTTACCGGCAGTACCGAAGCTCAAACGCAGTTTCAATGCCGACAGCCAGTCGTGAGTGTTGCTCATAAAAGCCTCATCGGAAACACGCCATGCCAAAGCGGCTGACGGGAAAACACCCCAACGGTTTCCTGAACTGAACTTGCTGGAACCGTCCGCACGTACTGTAACGGCGAGCAGGTATTTGTCCATCATGCTATAATTCACACGACCGAAGAAAGATAAAATGTTTTCTTTTGCAGCAATAGTGGACTGGTTGGCAAGAGCTTTACCCGCACCCATATTGGCTTTCATATCATCAAAATTCATGGTAACAGGGAACGCAACCGATACATTCTCGATTGATTTCTTCTGACTGCTGCTTACTTCATGTCCTAACAGTACATTCAGTTTATCACGACCTTTGAATAACTTCTTGTTATCATAAGTCACAGTATTGGCATTACGCCAGCTCATGGTCTTTTCTCTTAATAAATAAGCCTGTGGCTGACCATTGTATCCGTATTTGGAGTTGGATACTGCGTCTACTCCCCAGTATTGTTCCGTATCGTCATACTTCCATCCGTAACCGAACTCAGAACGGAATGTCCAGTTCTTGAACGGTTTCCAGTTTAAGCCTACGTTATAGTTCTGATTGAAAGTATTGCGTGTCTTGTCTGTTGCAAGCAAGCGTTCCAACGGAGACTTTTGCTGTGCCGAACTATTTTCTTCGTCATCATCACTGTTTTTCAGTGAACTAACCGGGCGGAATACAACGGCGTTAGCTACGGTTGAATTGGCTGCATTGGATTCGTTCGTGTCGGCTCCACCACCCAGACCGTCGACTGTAGAGTAGCTTAAACGGGCATTGAAGTCCAATGTCATCCATTTGCTCAGTTCAGATTTGATTTTAGCATTTACATTGTCTTTCTTGAAACCGGAATTGAGCATGATACTCTTTTCTTCATTGTGGGCATAGCTGACACTATAAGTCATCTGCTTTGTTCCACCACTGACGTTTATATTATATTGTTGCTGATTTCCGGTGCGTCCGAACATTTCGTCCTGATAGTCAGTGCCATCAATAGAACGCCAGATATCCATATCGGCAAAGTTACCATAGTCTAAAGAACCGATTTCACGTTGATAAGCAACGAAATCGTATGGGCTTAACACTTCAGTCAGCTTTGTTACTTGTTTGAAACCGAAAGAAGCTCCGAAATCTACCTGTGTCTTGCCTTCCTTACCACTCTTGGTAGTAACGATGATAACACCATTTGCACCACGGGCACCGTAGATAGCGGTTGAAGAAGCATCTTTCAATACGTCGATGCTTTGAATTTCAGAAGGAGCGATGTCACTGATGCTTGAAACAGGAAAACCATCTACTATATATAAAGGAGAGTTATCCTGTGACAACGAACCGCCACCACGAACACGGATTTTAATATCTGCATCGGGAGAACCTTCCGTAGTAGTGATGCTTACACCGGCCAGTTTACCGGTAAGAGCTTCGGTCGCACTCGCTACAGGAACGGCAGCCAGGTCTTTGGAACTTACGGATGCCACGGAACCTGTCAAGTCTCTCTTGCTCACCGTACCGTAACCAATTACTACGACTTCGTCCAATGCTTTTGAATCATCGACCATCTGTACGTTGATTGTCTTTCTACCCTGAACGGCTATTTCCTGTGTTTTCATACCTATATATGAAACTACCAATGTTTTTTTACCGTCTACTTTAATAGAGAAGTTACCATCTAAATCTGTAATCGTACCGTTGGACGTATTACCTTTTTCTACAACAGAGGCTCCAATAACAGGCTCTCCGCTGGTGTCTTTCACGTTACCTTGCACGGTAATCGTCTGCGCAGATACGCTAAGCGATATTGCTGAAAATAGTATTAGCAATAAGGAGCGCATGTTTTTCACTTTGTTAGACATTCTTTGCATGTTTATTAATTAATGGTTGTTGTTTGATAATTCGTAAAAACCTCTAATGAGAGTTCATTCATCGCTACAAAAGTATGAGAATGAAGATATAGTGATGTGCAATATTTGTTTTTCACCTCGTATTTTTTGTTTTAGTTTGCCACAAGGTGTAGGAATTAGCTTTGGAAGGTATTATTTGTGTTACGAAACGCGGCAAATATACGAATCCGGGATTTATAAATAGGTTTTTTCATCGGTTTTTATCCGGTGTTCATCGTGTTTTTAACCGTAAATCGACAGAAAAGGCTGTAGAAGCATAAAGAAATGACGTATCTTTGAACCATTAATCAATTAAATATAAAGACAATGGAAGAGAAACAAACATTTTCACCTGCCGGAGGCTTTTCTGCTAAAATTCTGATAGCTTCGCTTTTTATCATCTCCGGGCTTTTGTTGTTCGCCCGTAATATGGGATGGATCACTTATGAGTTATTTGATTTGGTAGTATCCTGGCATTCACTTCTTATAATAATAGGTATCTATTCTATGATTCGTCGCCATTTCATCGGTGGAATCATCCTTTTATTGATAGGTGTCTATTTTTTGATAGGCGGACTTTCATGGCTGCCGGAGAATTCGCAGGCAATGGTTTGGCCCTTCGCCCTGATTATGGCAGGTATTCTGTTTTTCTTCAAACCGAAGAGAAGAGGACCTTGGGCGGACCATCGTACATTACAGAATCGCCGGAACTTTGTGAAGATGAAAATGAAACAGGGACGTCCCGGTATGAACTTTGGGAATGAACAGCAGCAACAGTCCGATTCGGTCGATGGCTTTTTACATTCGGAGAATGTTTGGGGGGCTGCCCGCCACGTCGTACTCGATGAGCTTTTTAAAGGGGCTGAAGTGCGTACTTCATTCGGCGGGACGACTATTGATTTGCGTCATACCCACATTGCGGCAGGCGAAACATATATCGACGTGGATTGTAATTGGGGCGGAGTTGAGATTTATGCTCCTTCTGATTGGAAAATCGTGTTTAAGTGTAACGCCTTCTTTGGCGGATGTGATGATAAACGTTGGCAGAATGGGAATGTTAACCAGGATAGTATATTAGTGATTCGAGGTACCGTTTCTTTTGGCGGCCTGGAAGTGAAAGGCTAGCGTATGAAAGCACATCCGATTATAGATTATCCTTTTCGCTGGATTCCGATGGCGGTGCTGGCGTTGGTTTTGGTTGCCCTCCAGGTTGCCTTGGTGTGTGGATATACCGGAATCGACTATATTCCCGCTTTAGTAGATGGAATAGCAACGATTGGTTGGTTGGTGGCCATTGCTTACCTGGCTTGGTTTGTCGTCGGACTTGTTTCGTTGTTCCAGACGGATGTCATTATGATACTGGTTGGAAGTCTTCTTTGGCTGGCAGGTAGTTTTATGGTATGCGATATTATGGTGCGGATTGTAGGAGTATCCTATATTCCTTTTGCACAGACAATCCCTTTCCGGTTATTATTCGGACTGCCGACTCTGATTGCGGTCACTCTTTGGTATCGCTTGATTGTTGCTAAGGAAGAAGCCTTGAACCAGGAACTCGAAAAAGAACTGGTTGTACATCAGGTGACTGAACAGCAAGCTGAACCATCTATCGAATTAATTGACCGCATCACAGTGAAAGACGGTTCCCGTATTCATTTGGTAAAGTCGGAAGAATTAATCTACATACAAGCATGTGGAGATTACGTGATGCTGATAACTCCTTCCGGGGAATATCTGAAAGAACAGACGATGAAGTATTTTGAAACGCATCTGTCTCCTGACACCTTTGTCCGCGTGCATCGTTCTACGATTGTGAATGTGACACAGATTTCACGTGTCGAACTTTTCGGCAAGGAAACCTACCAGTTATTATTAAAGAATGGCGTGAAATTGAGAGTAAGCCTTTCCGGCTACCGGCTATTAAAAGAACGGCTGGGGATATAAAATCTGTTCAATACAATCTAAAAACTGATTTTTACCCATTATCAGTCAAAAAATAAACGTGAAAATGGAATGCTTCCACTACTTTTGTTTTCATCATCTAATAATGTGAATAAGAAATGAAAAGAAAATTAGTTTATGCTTGTCTGCTGATACTGTTTGCAGGAGGATTGATGTCTTTTTCCTCGCAGGAAGATAAGGTCACATCTTTCCCCGGTGCTGAAGGACACGGCAGATACACGACAGGCGGACGTGGCGGTAAAGTATATCATGTGACTTCCCTCGAAGATGACGGCACGCAAGGCACTCTGCGTTGGGCGCTAAAACAGAATGGCCCTAAAACGATTGTATTTGATGTGGCAGGTACTATCCGTCTGAAATCGGAATTGAGAACAGGCAAAGATAATCTTACCATTGCCGGTCAGACTTCTCCCGGCGGGATTTGTTTGGCTGATTATGGTTTTGCCATTAATTCCAATAACGTAATTATCCGTTTTCTCCGTTTCCGTCCCGGAGAAGCCAGCGGAAAGGAACCCGATGGATTGGGCGGTTGTGATAAAAAAGATATTATGGTAGACCATTGCTCCATCAGTTGGAGTGTGGACGAATGTCTTTCCGTCTATGGAATGGAAAACTCCACCGTACAATGGTGCATCGCATCCGAAGCATTAAGAAAGGCCACCCATGTGAAAGGCGCACATGGATATGGCGGTAACTGGGGCGGACACAAAGCTTCCTATCATCATAACCTGATAGCACATTGTGAAAGCCGTGTTCCGCGTCTCGGCCCGCGTCCTTCCACATTAGCCCTCGGCGAGTGCGTCGATATCCGTAACAATGTCTTTTACAACTGGGCCGGTGGTGGCTGTTATGGCGGAGAAGACCAGCACGTGAATATCGTCAATAATTATTATAAGCCGGGCCCGGCAACAAAACAGGCTTCTAAACAGGTACAATATCGTATCGCCAAAGTCGGAGTTTATCCGCTCGCTTATGTCTATGTCGACGGTGAAGAAAAAAAGAACCTGGCCTTCAAACCCTATCTCCAAAAATGGGGAACTTTCTATATTGATGGAAATAAAGTGGCAGGCAACAACAAGGTGACTGCCGATAACTGGACAGATGGAGTCTATGCTCAAATCAGGAACGATGAAAAAGTAGATTTCTTATGGACGGACGAAGCCAAAGAGTCCGTTCGCCTGAAAGAACCTCTTGACTTTGGAGTTATTACTACCTATACAGCCGATAAGGCATATGAACAGGTGATGAATTTTGCCGGATGCTGTAATTACCGGGATGAGGTAGATAAACGCATTATCTCTGATACCCGGAAAGGAACAGCTACTTTCACCGGCAAAGATAATAAACCGGGATATATCAATAGCCCAAATGATACGGGCAATTCTCCCTGGCCGGAGCTGGCAATAGCAGGTGTCTCGGCTCCGGTAGATTCGGACGGCGATGGTATGCCTGACGAATGGGAAACGAAGCACGGACTGGACCCTCATAACCCTGCGGATGGAAATACAAAAACTCTTGACCCGAAAGGACAATATACAAATCTCGAAATGTACCTGAATGGTTTGGTGCAGGAAATAATAGATGCTCAGAACAAATAGCGATCGGATTATTACCGTTTAAACCGATAATTATTACGCTTACGCTCCCTGGATGTTTGATGATAACATTCAGGGAGCATGTCATTTATATGCCTCTGTACAGATAAGGAGTATTATTTGAACCAAGTCTGTTTTTTACTCCTTTTCTACTAAATCTTACTCTTTGTTCTCCATATGTTTCCTCAATTTTGCACTGGTGAAAGAACAAAGGTTTCACATATGCGAAAAACGAGATGACTGTATTATATAAATCTAAGCAAATGAGAAGCATGAATCCGATACTAATGAATATCTTTAAACTATATAAACTAATATTTATGAAACATCTAGCAAGTTTATTTCTTCTGTCGTTTCTGCTTTGCTGTTCTTGTTCACAGCAAATGGATAATGAATGGAAACCGAATGAACAACTTCCCAATGAGCCCGAAACGCATCCTGTCGGCGTTTCTTTCAGTAGGGCGAGTCTTGAAACTTTTGCCGAACAGGGAATTACCGAAATAGGCATTTATGTGTATCTGACGGATTCCATGGTTTATGGAAAGAATCTTCCTTTGAATAATGGAGATATAAAAGTGAACCTTCCCTTGGGCGAAAGTCTGCAAACGTTTGTAGTAGCAAATGCCGAACGGTTGGTAGATACGGACAGCCTTTCCAAAGTGGTGGTATACCAGGATGCTTATGCTCAAAAACCGGTGTATATCTCAGAAGTTACAGGCTTTACGTCGGACAATTCGGTCAGCTCGCTCAAAATTGAACTGAAACGCCTGGTGGGACAAGCCGTGTTTCAACCTAAAGAGACGGAAGAAGAATTGAATGCAATCACCCGCTTTGACCAGTTGAATGTCACCTTTACGAATGTAGCAGTAGGCTATAAAGTGAAAAGTAAAGAATGTATTATAGAAGATGTAACCGTTTCCACCAATCTTTCCACAGGTTTTGGCGCATCAGTCTATTCATTCCCTACCATAAAAGGTGATTCCAGAACATCGGTGGATGTGACATATCTGAAAGGGGGCGAAGAGGTGAACCGCATTATCAGTCCTCTCGACACGGGTATAGGCTTTGAGTCATCCAAGCGTTCTACCGTACATATGAAGATTACGGATGAGAATTACCTGGATGAACCCTGGTCTTTGATACGCACAGTAGCATATAAAGGTGTACTGGCTCACCCCTTTACAATAGAAGTTTCAGAATTTTAAAAACAGGAATCTTATGAGAAATATATTCTATTCACTGGCAGGAATCATACTCCTGTTGGGAATAACAGCTTGTTCGGAAGAAGAACGATACACCACTTCGGTAGTAAAAGATATAGAGCTGTTCCTGGATGATGAACCGTGGAATGTAAACACGAACTCGTCCAACAAACCTCTGTTTATCTATACGGCCGATGGTGAATATGTGGCTAATTACTCATCGCTTTACCGTTTTCAATTGGCCAACGGAAGTTATAACATCATTTCTACTACACAATCCGATTCTATTCCTGCTCCGAAGAATCTGAATGATGTGGTGATAAACCAGGACCCGACAGCCAAGACCGAGTATGCGATTTCGGCACCGGTGACGTACAAATCTCCGTTTAACGAACCGCTTAGTGTGCGTATGTACAACCGTACAGGCGTACTTCGTCTGAAATCTACCGACCGTAAGTCGGACAAGAGCTACTCGAAATTGCGTGCAGTAATATCTTCACCGATTTCGGGATATAAACTATCGGATGCCACTTTCGTAAAAACTCAGATAGAAGTACAACGTGAGAAAGTGACTGATACCGGTGGTGTGAATTATACCGATGACTTCGTTTTGTTTGAAACGCAGAGTGAAGGCAAAGAAGTATCGGTACGTATCGACTATTTGGATAAGAATAATACGGTTATACAGTCAAAACCGATTGATGGAGCATTTACCATTCTGCCTGATGATATCGTGCAAGTGGCATTCGCTCTGAATAATGTGGACGAACCGGTGATACAGGACTACACAGTAACGATTGCTTCGGAAGGATGGAACGAAGAAGATATCAATCCCGAAGCTCCGATGAGAATCCCCGACGGATACAGATATGTAAGTCCTGAAGAAAACCTGGAATCTATCTGTAAGTCGATGCTGGCAGATGCTTCGGTGAACGAGGTAAAACTGTTCTTGAAAGCCGGAGCTAGCTATAAGTTAGGTACGCAGACCGAAATACCGAAAGCCCTTTATATCATGGGGCAGACACCGAGCGCCGGTGAAGAACTGACATCTATGGAAATGGGAAATATGAGTATTAACTGCCCCGATGCCATTATTGAAGCCTTCCATTTTGAGAATCTGAAGATAAAAGTAACTACCTCCGACTTCTTCAAATTTAAGAATCAGGCTTTCCACGTATCTACTTTCTCTTGGAAGAATTGTGAGATAAGCGATCTGGGACGTACGATGTGGTATCAGGAAGTGGATGAAGACCAAAAACAGATTGTTGATAATATTGTGGTAGAAGATTGCCGCTTTTTGGGCTTGAATTCAGAGAAGAGCGGGCTCTTTGGTATTTCTACCAAGAAGGATGCACCAGTACACAACTTCGTATTCAGAAATTCCACGTTCCATGCCAAGAACTTGTCGAAAGCCTTGATTACCGGTTTAAGCGCTATGACAGGAGAATTGAACGTGACAATAGAAAACTGTACATTCGTTAGTATGGCTCCTGCCGGAATGACCTTCTTTGACTTGAATCCGAAGAATACTTCTTCATTCAACCTGGTTGTTCGCAACAATCTCTTTAGCGGTGTTTGTGAAGCCGGTCAGGGCACTTGGTTTACGACAAGAAACATCACAACCAAGACTTTCGCGAATAACTATCGCACCAACGGCTTTGTTGTAGCCAACTGGGGAGTAGATGCCGCTGAAATGCCGATAGAAGCAGTTCTTCCTATGGAAACACTCTTCAAAGATGTGGCAGGCAGAGACTTCACCATCACCGATACAAATTCGGAAGTATATACTAACGGAATCGGTGATTCGTATTGGATTAAATAATCAATAGAGTATTAATAATATAACAGATATAAGACATGAGATATTTTCTATTCATACTGTTGGCAGGCTTGTTGAGCGCATGTAGTTCGGATGACGAATCCAATGCTGCTGCAACTGCCGCCAAGCTGGAAGTGTCGAAAAATGAGGTGAAGTTGAGTAATGTGAACGGTTCGTTCACCATCAACGTGACGGCTACCTCTGAATGGACTGCCGAGGTGACTTCGACAGGCGGATGGCTGAGCATATCAAAAAACTCGGGAGAAGGAAATGGCGACCTTCGCTTGTTTTTCACCGAGAATGCGGATGGTCCCAAGCGTACAGGTACGGTAAAAGTTTCAATGTCGGGGGCAGGCTCTACATTGGAGCAGGAGATTAACGTAGAACAACTGGGTGCCGACCCGGATATTTTGTTCGATTGTTCATCAGACCCGTTGTCGTTCCGGGAAGGTACATTTATCTGTAAGGTAGTGGCAAACGTAGAGTGGGATTTGGATATAGCTGAAGAATACAACTGGATTAAACTGAAAGAAACAACTCCGAAAACCCGTAGTTTTGTGACCGATGAAGTAACGTTTGGAATAGATGCCAATCCGAAAGAAACCAGAACAGCTGTCCTTGTATTCAAATCCGTAGGTGAGTACACCTTGCAACGCGTCTTGACAGTGACACAGGACGGAGTAAGCGGTAAAGTGACTATCGAACAAGATGAGTATATTATTCCTTATAAATGCCGTAAACTGGTTGTCTCTGCTCCGCAAGGAGAAAATCCGGTGGATTATGAGGTCATCATACCTGAGGAAGGTACTTGGATTACACAAGACAAGAGAAATTCCACCACCGATGAAGTGGTGCTGAATATAGCAGACAATGAAACCGCATTGCCACGTTCGACAACAGTCAAGATGCTGGATAAGACGCTTACCATTTTCCAATACGGCAAACCCGACACAAGTATCGGTGACGACCGTATCGCTTCTCTCTTAGCTTTCCCGGGTGCAGAAGGTGGCGGCCGCTTTACTACCGGTGGTCGTGGCGGTGAAATCTATCGTGTGACAACTTTGGCGGACTATAACAAAAATGAAACTCCTATCGAAGGTAGCTTGCGTTACGGTATCGAGAAGTCCAAACAGCCACGTACCATCATTTTTGATGTATCCGGCATCATCGAACTGAAAAGAGGAATCTATCTGAACGAATTCCCTAATTTGAGTATTATCGGACAGACTGCGCCGGGTGACGGTATCACATTAAAGAACTACAACTTCACCTTTAACCTCTCTAAAGACCCGGCTATAGGCGCAGGCTCCAGTTTGAATGCGATTGTTCGCTTCCTGCGTTGTCGTCCGGGCGACCAGTTCGCCGATTATGGTGAAGACGCTATTGGTGGACGTTACTTCAAAGATGCCATCATTGACCATGTTACAGCTGGCTGGAGTGTGGATGAAACACTCACTTTCTATGGCGTACAGAATTTCACGGCACAATGGTGCATTGCCTCTGAAAGTATGAACCTTTCCAACCATGCTAAAGGTGCTCACGGCTATGGCGCTATGTTCAGTGGTGACAATGCTTCGTTCCACCACATATTGCTGGCGCATCACGGTAGCCGTTGCCCTCGTATTTCCGACTTGTCCGCTCCCGGTACACAGGAATCTTATGACTTTACTGGATATTTCGATGTACGAAACAATGTCTACTATAACTGGAGTGGAAGAGGTGCAGGCAGTTACGGCGGAAAGTACGCATCTTTCAATCTTACCAACTGCTACTACAAACCGGGACCTGCCACCGGAACGAATAATCGTTCTTACCGTGTACTGTCAAGCGACCCCACTGCACGGGCATATATCAATGGCAACTATGTACAGGGTAGTTCGGAGGTGACAGCAGATAACTGGACAAAAGGTGTTTGGGAACAATTTGATTCTTCACTGGGAGACGTTTCCGAAGCTGATAAGAAAGCTATGAAGATGGCAGACTACCAACCTTATAGCAAACTGACAAATCATACAGCCGAACAAGCCTATGAGAAAGTACTAGACTATGCCGGAGCTTCTCTTCGCAGAGACCTGATAGACCAGCGTGTAGTCCGTGAAGTGAAGAATGGCACATATACCTATATCGGCTCTAAACCCGAAGAAGACGGTAAAGCCAAGCAACCCGGTATCATTGATACGGTATCAGATACCGAAGGCTACATTGCGGTGAAATCGTTGAAGCCTTGGCCTGATACCGACGGTGACGGCATTCCTGATATTTGGGAAGAGGCTTACGGACTGAACCCCAATGACCCGAGTGATGCACAACAAATCAGTTCATCGGTCGACCCCAACGGGCGCTATCCGAACATCGAAGTTTATTTCCACAACTTGGTTCAGCACATCATTTACTATCAGAATCAGGGCGGAATAGCGATGGAAAAGAAATAAGCAAAGGTGTGGAGCAAATAAATCTATTTACAATAAAAGCATAGAATGATGAATAAAATAATCATAAGCATATTTACCCTGCTGTGGATAGCGGTAGGTGCTATGGCGCAGACTGCTACCGTGACCGGTACGGTGACCGATGACTTGGGTCCGGTGATAGGTGCCACAGTGACGGTGCAAGGCACTTCAATAGGTGCCACGACCGATTTGGACGGTAAATTCACATTGACCAGTGTGCCCAATGTAGCCAAAGCCGTGTTGATAGTTCGTTTTGTAGGTATGGAAGAAGCCAAAGAGCCGTTGAAAGGACGTACTTCGAACATTCATATCCAAATGAAAGAAGCAGTAGGAATGTTGGATGATGTAGTGGTGATTGGTTACGGTACGCAGAAAAGAGGAAACCTGACCGGTTCTATCGCCAGCGTATCCGGCAAGATATTGGAAAAAGTACAGACTACTTCTGCCGCCGAGGCTATCGTCGGTAAACTGCCGGGTGTACAGGTAACTGCCGTAGACGGTTCTCCCGATGCCGAAATCAAGATTTTGGTGCGTGGCGGTGGTTCTATCACGCAAGATAATAGCCCGCTTATCATACTGGACGGATTTGAAGTAAGCAGTCTGAACGATGTTCCACCTACCGATATCGAGTCTATCGAAGTATTGAAAGATGCCGCTTCTACGGCTATCTATGGTGCGCGTGGTGCCAACGGTGTAATCCTCGTAACCACCAAACGCCCTGTTGAAGGACGTGTAGTCATCAATTTGAATACATACGTACAAATCAAGCAATTATCCAACAAGTTGGATGTGATGGAGCCTTATGAATTTGTATTGATGCAGTATGAGAACGCCCGTCAGAAAAGCTCTAACCCTACTGATTTTAATAACAAATACGGGCATGCATACGAGCATTATATCTATCAGGGCAATGCCGGAACCGATTGGCAGGACGAAGTGTTCGGTACCAACCCGGTAGCAAAGAATATAGACCTTAGTATAAACGGTGGTACGGAAAAGGCAAAGTATAAACTCTCCTTCATTCACCAGGACCAACCGAGTGTGATGGTGGGTAACGGATTGAAACAAAACAATATGAATGCCTCTTTCAACTTTCAGCCTTTCAAATTCCTGACATTGGAATACCGTACGCGCCTGCTGCATAAAGTCGTTGACGGCTCGGGTACAGACGGCGTCAGCCTGCTGACCGCCTTGCGTGAACGGCCTACTACCGGTTTGGATGAATACATGACGCTTCCCGAAGATGACACCTATTTTGACCCGGACCAATTGGACGAAGTGACCCGTTTCAACCCGAAAGAAGAATCGGAGAAAAATTATAAAAAGAGAATCAACAAGTCACTTAATACGATGGGTGCCGCAACCTGGAATATCATAAAAGGCATGACTTTCCGCACTGAGTTCGGCTTTGAAAACAACTCCGAAGAGCAGCGCCGCTTTTGGGGGATGGGTACCAGCAATGCCCGCAATAATAATAACCAGCCTATGGCGGAATGGAGCATGAAACAGGGTACTAAGTGGCAGCTTACCAACGTGTGGAACTATAATTTCATGTTGAAAGACGTGCATGACATCGGTTTGATGTTGGGGCAGGAAATCAAGCATAACCAAACGACCAACAAGACTTTCTCCACTCGCTATTTCCCGGAAACTATCACTGCGGAAAAAGCATTTGATAATCAGTCGTTGGGTTCTCCTTACCAAAACTCTTCGTCAGCCGATTCCCCTTCGCGTATCTCTTCTTTCTTTGGCCGTATCAACTATGGATATAATGACAAATATCTGGCTACGGTGACGCTGCGTGCCGATGGCTCTTCCAAATTTGCATCCGGCAATCGGTGGGGATTCTTCCCGGCAGGAGCATTGGCATGGCGTTTGTCCAACGAAGATTTCCTGAAAGACAATTCTGTGGTATCTAACTTAAAATTGAGATTTAGTTATGGTATTTCCGGTAACGACCGCATTGATACCGACCTTTATCAGAAATTGTATCGTGCAAACAATAATCGCCCGGCAGGTTGGGGAGAAAACAGCCATTATTATTATACCTTCTATAACACTAAGTATGTGTACAATCCTAACGTGAAGTGGGAGAAGACCATTACACGTAACATTGGTCTTGATTTCGGTTTCTTTAACGAGCATCTTAGCGGTACTATCGAGTACTACTGGAATACAGTGAAAGATTTGCTGGTTCCGTCGGATATTCCCGGTTACACTGGTTACACCAAATTGATGACCAATGTAGGACAAACGTCCAACCGGGGTATCGAACTCCAGTTGAATGCGTGGCTGGTTGAGACGAAAGACTTTTCACTGAATGCCACCTTCAATATCGGTCATAATAAAAATAAGATAGATAAACTGGCAAGCGGCGAAAAAGAATGGATTCTTACTTCCGGCTGGAGAAACGATGTCGTGAACTCCGATGACTACCGTGCTTATGTGGGTGGTACCAGTGGTTTGATTTATGGATATGTGAATGACGGGTTCTACACCGTAGCCGACTTTGAATCTTTCGATGCACAAGCTCGCACATGGAAGCTGAAAGAGGGAGTGGTAGATTCGAGTCCGCTATCCGACACTCCGCGTCCCGGCAATGCCAAGTTCAAGAAACTGACTCCGGTAGACCCCAATAGCACCAATCCTTATCAGTTGACGGAAGCCGACCGTACCGTTATTGGTAACACTACTCCGAAGTTTTCGGGCGGTTTCGGTCTGAATGCTACTTATAAGGGATTTGATATGAGTGCGTTCTTCAACTTTATGTATGATTTTGATGTGCTGAATGCCAATAAAATCATGTTGACTACCTGGGCGGATAATAAAGAAAACAATTTCCTGATGGACATTGCTTCAAACAAGCGTTGGCGCAATTTTGACGATATGGGCAACGAAATCCGTTATCAACCGGAGATACTGGCAGAGTTTAATAAAAATGCTACGATGTGGAATCCTACTTCCATCGGGCGGCCTATCAGTATGTCATATGCAGTGGAAGACGGTTCGTTCCTGCGTCTTAATTCAGCTACTATCGGTTATACTTTACCCGTTGCATTGACTAGGAAGGTAGGATTGAACAAAGTACGTTTCTACGTATCGGGCAATAACCTGTTTATCCTCACCGGATATAGCGGTTATGACCCCGAAGTGAATATCGCTACCGGCTTGACCCCGAATATTGACTACAACCGTTATCCGCGTAGCCGTACCTATACATTTGGTGCCCAGTTGACTTTTTAATCGAATTACATAAAATGAAAGAACTATGAATAAGAAACTAGTATATACAATCATTGTCGGCTCGATGCTTTCTTTGTCTTCGTGCAATGATTTCCTCGATGTACAACCGGCTTCCGGCTTTACTCCCGAGTATATCTTCTCCAGTGAGTCGGAGATGAAGGCGCTGATGACACGTATCTACTCTTCCATGACGGAAGACGGACTGTACGGAAGCAATCTTGCCAGCGGCTTGAATACAAATACCGACGTAGAGATGAGCTCATTCAAGAACAACACGGTCAACACCAACGGTTCGGACATTGGCTGTTTTGACCCTCGTCCTACCTGGGCGGTGCTGAACTCTACTTGGAATAATCTGTATTATGCCATCAACTATGCCAACGACTTTTTGCAGGCCGTTCAGGAGTCCCCGTTGTTTTCAGCCAAAGTAACCGGAGACACTCCTTCCGAAACGCAACAGATGTTCGGAGAAGTGAAAACTCTTCGCGCCATGCTCTACCTTGATTTGATTCGTACATGGGGAGATGTAGTGCTTGTGACGGAACCGACCGAATCTACCGACGATTTCTTCAGCCGGGGCACTACCGACCGGAATGTCATTTTGGAATATCTGATAGATGACTTGATTGCTGTAGAACCGATGATGAAATATGCTGCCAATTTGGATTATGGTGTGGAACGTGCTTCGCGCGAGTATTGCCAGGCACTTATCGGGCAATTAGCTCTCTATCGTGGTGGTTGGACACTTCGTTCCGATAAAGAAGATGTAACCCATGTAGGCTATATGGAACGTGGCGATAACTTCGAACATTATTATGAGATTGCCGTCACTTACTTGGGCAAGGTGATTAAAGAAGGCAAGCACGACCTTAGTCAAAGTTTTCAAAGCTTATGGGTGAATGAATGTAACTGGAGTACAGCCAACAACGATGATGTGCTGTTTGCCGTTCCGATGCTGAAAAGTGTCACTAGTCGTTATGGTTATAATATCGGCGTCACCATTGCAGAGGGTAAACACTCGTATGGCAGTGCCCGCAACTATGTGACTTTCTGCGGTACTTACGTCTATTCGTTTGATAAGGATGACTTGCGCCGGGATATGACTTGCACACCTTACAAATATGATAAGGAATTGAACCAGGAGATTGATATGGGAGTTACCGGTATGGGTGCCGGTAAATGGTCCAAACTTTATATGCAATCTCCGCTAGGCGCTTCCAGTGGTTCCAATACCGGAATCAATAGCGTACGTATGCGCTTTGCCGATGTACTGTTGATGTATGCTGAAGCGGTGAATGAACTCTATGGGCCGCGTGACGATGCTAAAGAAGCGCTGAAGCGTGTCCGCCGCCGTGCTTTCGACGCATCTCAATGGGCGGATAAAGTCGAGAGTTATGTTGAGGCTCTGACTAACGAACCTGAATTCTTCCAAGCCATCATGGATGAACGCAAGTGGGAATTTGGTGGAGAAGGTATTCGTAAATATGACCTTGCCCGTTGGAACAAATATGGGGAAGTCATTTATAATCTTTATAACGAAATGATTAATTGGGGTATCGTGGCACGCGGTGGTTATGTTCCGGGTGTTGAGAAAGTACCGAGCAATATATATTATAAGCAAGTGCCGGACCCGGAACATTCTGACAGGAAGATACTGGATATTGTAGGCCTTGATGAATATGGCCCCGGAGTGGGGCGTCCTGCCGGTTACACGGTATTAGAGTATGCGCTAGGATGGAGGGTGTTGAATAAAGAAACACAACTTTACGAAACACTGGATGCCATATCCTGGAGTTTTCGTGGATTTATCAACAAGAACAATGACCAGTTGGTGAAGCCGACCACTCCTGTGAGATACCTGTGTCCTTATCCCTCAAAGGTCATAACAGACCATCGCGGATTGATTCGGAACTATTATGGATACTAATCAGTAAAAAGACAAACGTTATGATAAAGTTATTACGAAAACTTGCAATGGCTATATTACCTGCACTGCTATGCGGCACTCTGCTCGCAGGTTGTGAGGGAGATGATAAATATACCCAAATAGACGACCTGTTTCAACCACGGTTTGTATTGGAAAAACCAGAGGTGAAAGGAAACTCCGTAGCAATGGTATGGTATGAAGTGAATGACGCTACTTCCTATACGGTAGAAGTGTATCAGGATCAATATTATACAAAATTGTTCATGGGGGTGGAAACTACCAATCCTTATGTGTTTCTCGATGATATTCCTTACGGGACAACTTTCTATATCCGTGTACGTAGCAATGCTGTTCAAACCATTAATAACTCGCAATGGAGCTATGTCAGTACCTCTACTGAAGCACGTCCGGAATATGCCAAATTGGTGGAAGATGTTTCCAAAACCGAGATTACAGAATCATCGGCTGTAGTTCGCTGGAAGAAAGACAATAAACAGAATCCGGTGGATAGTATCAGCATTATGCCTATGATGGATACTTCATTGCCCGGTATCAGTCGCTACCTGACTATTGAAGAAATGATGCAGGGATATGCCGAAGTAGATGGCTTGACTAAAAATACACTGTATGCAGTCAATCTCTATGATACAAGTAAACCTCGTAAGTATGACAAACCGTACAATCAGGTTACGTTCCGTACAGCTGGTCCGTCGGCTATGTCCATACAAGTAGGTTTGGATGATGACCTGTCCGCCATGTTGCTGAATAACGATGTAGATCCCGAAGTGCCCGAAGGTACGGAATATTATCTGCCGGCAGGTTCTTCCTATCGTGTTACTCCGTTTCCTCTTATGAAGGGCTTCCGCCTGGCAGGTAGTCGTGACGGTGTTAAGCCTATTGTTACTTTAGAAGGTAGCTGGAGTATCGCAGAAGGTTCTTATCTCACTAGTTTGGAGTTTGATAACATCAAATTCCGCCATGAAGTAAATAATAACTATTTTGTGAATACCAGCAAACCCTATACGATAGAAAATGTGAGCTTTGTGAATTGCGACTTCATAAGTCTGCGTCGCGGTTTCTGGCGTCATCAGGAAGCTAACGCCAAGTACATTATGAACTTCGAAATGGAAGGATGTCGCTTTGAAGGCTGTGGATGGCAGACGAGTGCATACGGTATGATAAATCTCCAGTCTTTCAACAAAACTAATGGAGTATCTTATGATCAGGTAGACCGTGCAATTTTCCGCAACTGTACATTCAGTAACGATAATGACGGAACCAATGGTTATGGCTGGGGTAATCTCTTCTATGCACCGTATATGGATAAACCTATTTACTTGGAGTATAAGAATGTGACTATCTATAATTATAGCCGTACTCAACGTCTGATTAACATAGAATCGGCCGTCGGTTCAGAACTGGTGATGGAACGCATCTTGTTGGCGTCACCCTGTGGGGATTTGTTTGCTATCGGCGCTAACACTACTACAACATTCTCTAATAACTATACCACCGCAGACTATACATTGGGTGGTAAGAATATGCAGGCCACCGATTTGAAGATTACGGCAGCCGAACTGTTTGCCAATCCGGCTAGTGGAGACTTGACGATAAAAGATACCTCTTCTCCGATTGTAAGAGATCGTGCCGGTGATACCCGTTGGTTACCTTAAATTTAAGTTGCGATTATACGTTTACATGATTAGAAATAAATTAAAATATAATATTATGAATCTGAAACAATTGTTTTTCTTAGCGGCTGCCGGTACTTTGGCAGTAGCATGTAGCGAAGTGAATGAAAATTCTCCTACTGATACGAATGGTCAGAGAATGCTTAGTACTATCAGTTCGGGCAACGACCGTTTCTCTACACGATTGAACAGCGAAACCAGTGAATGGGAGAGCGGTGATGCCATCGGTATATATATGTTTGATACAGAAGATAAGAATATCCTGAACGAAGCCCTCAACGTGCAATATACAACTATTGGCAGCGGGCTTACGGTGAACTTCTCATCCAATCCGGGAATAGCCATCTATGATGCGCCTACTAACTTTGTAGCTTATTATCCATATACTACGGCTACGGATGCTATTGACGCCACAGCAGCACTTTATAAAGTAGACCTGAGCAATCAGTCCGATGACATCTCTGCCCACGATTTAATGTGGGCAAAGGCTACCAATCAGTCAACAGATGCCCTGTTGGCAGGTGGATTGGCCTTTACTTTCCATCACCAGTTAGTGCTTTTGCGTGTCAAGATAACGAATGAGAATGTATCCAATGTGACTAGTGTAACGGTAGGTGGCATGAATACGACTGCTACTTTCAACCTGATAGACGGTAAATTGACTAACATGGATACGCAGAAGTCTGTTGCCCTGCAAAAAACAGGAGATAAATCCTTCATCGGTATCATGTTGCCTACTGAAGAGTTGATAAATAAACTGTCACTCACTATCATGGCAGATGGTGGTAAGTATCAATACACAGTGCCTGAAGGCAGCAAGATAGATAAGTTTATGGCAGGCCACGAATACACCTTCAATATCAATGTCGGAAAAGAGACAACCGGAGAAATCGGTGGCGGTAACGGCAGCAACACACCTTGGGGTGATGGCGGTAGCGAAGATGGCGACGGTGACAAAGTATCAGAGAATGAAGCGATTCCCGCCGACTATGCACAAAAAGCGATTCATGCGGAAACGAACCTGTCAACAGTATTGTCCGGTGCTTCCGGTAAAGTAGCGTTAGTATTTGCTGCCAATGCGGAAGGTTATACGTTTAGCGATGCAATAGTAGTGCCCGAAGCAGTAACGGAATTGTTGCTGATAGCCGACACGGAAGAACAAGTAAAAGTGAATCTGAAGCAGATACAATATACCAGCCTTCAGAAGATTGCATTGAATAACTTGGATATTACAGGTGATAACTCGACAGCTTTATTGACTAACAATGAAACCGCTCAACTTGCAAATGATGCTGTAATAGATTTCAAGAAGTGTAACTTCACCAATATGAAGACTGTTTGTGACTGGCCGGATGGAGATAATGGAGCACAAAACTTGCCTTCTGCTGTATTGATTGACAATTGCTTATTTACAAATATGCAAAGCGTTTTCAACTATTATGGTTCTAAAGCAATCACTGTCACCAATTCTACACTTTATACGATGACAGAACGTGTCTTTTATGTGAAAGATGCCAATGGTGTAGTTGTTACTATAGAGAATTGTACATTGGCAGATATGGGAAAGACTCCTTTTGAAAGTCGATATGCGAATGGTAATTTGTACTATAAGAATAATATTTCAGCTTGCTTCGTGACTAGCAATCCTAACATAGGCTATAAGATGGATGTACGGGAATTTTCAGGCAACTATGCAGCCGCACCTACCGAAGACGGACAAATGGCAGTAGTGAATGTACATGGAAAAGCGATAGATACCAATACTTTCCCTAATGCATGGATAGATGTATCCAAGACTGCTGCCGAACTCTTTGAAGATGCCGCGAACGGTAACTTCAAACTAAAGATTGACGCACAGGTCGGTGACCCTCGTTGGTATAAGAATGCCCGGTAATGCTGTTTTAAATGTTATTGTAATACAGATTAAACAATCCAGTTATGAAACTATTTCATTCATTACTATACCCTTTATTAGTAGGTAGCCTGTTTTGCCTTTCTTGCTCGGATGACGAGCAGGATACGGGCACGAAGCAGCCTCTTACTGCGGGCGAGGTTACCTTCGGTGTAGACCTCACAGCATTCTCAACCCGTGTCACTCAAGACGGCTCGTCATGGAATAAGGGCGATAAGATTGGCACATACGTGTTGGACATGAAGACTCTTGAACCTGCCACGGAAGTAGCTAACGCACCTTACGTTTGCTCGGAAGAAGGTGCATCCGTCTCTTTCACTTCCACTGCACCGCTTAAAGTGCAGAATGACGGAATACCGGTGAAGTTTGTAGCATACTATCCCTATAATGACGATGTGCGTGATTTCAACTATCCCGTGCAACTGGCTTCACAAGGAAAGGGTAGTACGGCCTGCGACTTACTGTATGCTGCCACCAAAGAAGATTATACCTACTCTCTGGAGAATGAACCCCATATTGCATTGAACTTTACACATCGTTTGGCTAAAGTGATTCTGAAGTTTGTGAATATGGAAAAAGAACCGTTGGAAGTAAGTAATGTACGCATTGAAGGTATGCAGACTGCGGCTTCGTTCAATATACAGACCGATGTACTGACAGTTGACGGCAACTCCATTGCTACTATTACCCCTTATCACAATGCTACAACAGGATTCTACGAGTCTATCATTCTTCCTTCGGCACTGAAGGATACCTACAAAGTATCTTTTGTACTGAACGATAGAGAGACAGAATGGATATTTACCAATTTGGATATCGCCTTGCCGCAATTCCACAAAGGTTATAGTTATACCTTCGCACTCTACATTGATGATAGCGGCTTTGTGGAAATGGGACGCCTTGAAAATGTAGATGGTGGAAACTCATCCGCTCCCTGGGAAGACGGAAGCAACGAAGACGGTACGGCCGATGGCGACAAGACACCTGTGGCCGGATATAGCTTAACCCCTGCCGACGGCACACAGCAAGCACTTGCAGATACCGAACTAAAACTATCATTTGAAGGTGTTGCCCCCGAACTTGGTACGAGTGGCTCTATCCGTATTTATCGTATGAACGACCATAAATTGGTAGACGAAATCAACATGGCAGAGCGCAGAGTATCCATTGTAGACGGTCAGACTAAACTGAATACATGGATGGATATTATCGGCGTCACTCCTAAGGGTTCTTCCGTCAGCCGTCGTATCGTAAACTACTATCCGGCAAGAGTGGAAGGCAACGACTTCATCATCAAGCCTCATCAACAACGCTTGCAATATGACACCGAATACTATGTAACTATCGAACAGGCTGCCGTAAAGCAGACGGACTTCAAAGGAGTATATGGCCGTGCATGGACTTTCAAAACCAAGCCCGAACCGGTACTGACCGGACCGAACTATACAGTGAAGATTAGTCATACCAATCCTGACGCTGACTTCTACACCTTGCAAGGTGCTATTGACTTTTGTGCAACACACGTTGAACTGAATACTGCCAAAACTTTCCAAATGGATAATGGCATCTATCAGGAAATCATCTACTTGCGCGACCAAAGCAACATTACGGTAAAAGGAAATGCCAGTGACAATACAGCCGTAAATATCCAGTATGATAACAGTAATGATATAAACGGTGGTATCGGTGGCGGTACCAATATCGACCAATTTGCTCCGGTAGGCACTACGGTTCCTTCTTCCGGCGGTCGCTCAGTAGTCATACTCGATGGAAATTCCGATAAAATCCGCTTTGAGAATGTGACAATAGAGAATGCTTATGGCTGGACATTGGGAAAGAACGGGCAAGCCGAGGCGCTTTACATCAACAACAAGTCGGCAGCTTTCATCAACTGTCGTGTATTGAGCTTCCAGGATACACTGCTTCCGGGTGGTGGTTACAACTGGTTCAAAGATTGCTTCATAGCCGGAGCTACCGATTTTATCTGGGGTTCGGGTAAGGTAGTATTGTTCGAAGACTGTCAGCTCCATGCACCAACCGGCACACGTGCGGTGATGCAGGCGCGTGTCAGAGAAGGATATTTGGGTTATGTATTCTTGAACAGCCGTTTCACGGTTGGTGCAGGTGTCACTAACTCTACTCTGATTTATCAGTACGAACCGGACAACCTTACTTTCTTGAATTGTACGTTTGCCGATGTATATGGCCCTAACTTTGTAGGTGAAAATAAACCGCTGACACCGGCCACACCTACTGTTACCACCGGCTGTAAACTCTACAACTGCAAGACGGAATCCGGTGCCAACCTCTATGAATCTATCCCGGCAGCAGTACGCAGCACAGTGTTGCCACTCAGTAAGGAACAGTACGACCAGCATTTCGGTACGCGCGAAATCATAATGAGTTGGGACGGATATACCGATGCTGCCTGGTTTAAGTAATTGAATATTTAAGGTAAAAGAAGATATGAGTAGATTGATTCAAATGGCTGGTCTTGTACCAGCCATCCTGGGGCTGTTCTGTGCTTGTCAGAGTACTGCCAGGCAGGTATACACAGAGACGGATTTGAAAGCCATGTATGCAGACCTGCCTTTCTCCATGCCTGTTGTGGAACGTCCCGCTTTTCCCGACTATCAGGTGAATATTTGTGATTTCGGAGCAAAAAGCGACGGCGTGACGCTGAATACGGAAGCTATCAACAAGGCTATCAAAGCAGTACATGAAAAGGGCGGCGGTAAAGTAATCATTCCTGAAGGATTGTGGTTGACCGGGCCTGTCGTACTGTTGAGCAATGTAAATCTGCATGCGGAAAAGAATGCGCTCATTGTATTCAGCGGTGACACGTCTTTGTATCCGATTATCGAAACTTCGTTTGAAGGATTGAATACCCGGCGTTGCCAGTCGCCTATTTCAGCGATGAATGCCGAGAATATAGCCATTACCGGTTACGGTGTTTTTGATGGAGCGGGTGACAGATGGCGTCCCGTAAAGAAAAGCAAGATGACGGATGGGCAATGGAAGAAACTGTTGAACTCCGGTGGTAAAGTAGACGAAAGCGGAAAAGTGTGGTATCCCAATGAAGGAGCTTTGAAAGCATCTGTTCTCATGGCTGACTGGGGAAACAAACGACAGGATATTGATAATGCAGACTGGGAAGAAATGAAAAGTTGGTTGCGTCCTGTGATGCTTAGTATCGTGAAGAGCAAAAAGGTGCTGTTGGAAGGAGTGACATTCAAGAACTCACCGAGTTGGTGCCTGCATCCGCTATCGTGCGAATCTCTGATATTGAATGACGTGAAAGTGTTCAATCCCTGGTATTCGCAAAATGGAGACGCGCTTGATGTGGAGTCATGCAAGAATGTGTTGATTGTCAACTGTTTCTTTGATGCGGGTGATGATGCTATCTGTCTGAAATCGGGTAAGGATGAAGACGGTCGCAGGCGGGGAGAACCTTGTGAGAATGTGATTATAAGAAACAATACCGTCCTGCACGGGCACGGTGGCTTTGTCATCGGCAGTGAAATGTCCGGTGGTGTGAAAAACGTGTATGTGTCCGAATGTTCTTTTATCGGTACGGATGTTGGATTGCGGTTTAAGAGTGCCCGTGGCCGCGGTGGTGTCGTAGAGAATATTTATATCAATAATATAAATATGATTGATATCCCCAATGATGCCTTGATTGCTGATTTGTATTATGCGGTCAAAGGTGCTCCCGGTGAACCGGTGCCGGAGGTGTGTGAAGGGACTCCCGCATTCAAGAACATCTTTATCTCGGATGTGTTTTGCAGAGGAGCGGGACGCGCAGCTTATATAAACGGATTGCCGGAAATGCCGATTGAGAATATTTCCATCAAGAATATGGTAGTGACCGGGGCGAAAGAAGGCATTGTGGTTAATAAAGTGGCAAAACTCAATATTGAGAATGTTGAAATAGAGACTCCTGATAACTCTATGATACAGATTGAAAATACAACCGATATAACCATCAATGGAAAAGAATTAGGAACGATTTCAGAGAAGCGGTTGCTTACAAAGAACTAATACCTGATACCATATATGATATGAAGGGCTGGATG
Source organism: Bacteroides sp. GM023 (assembly GCF_014750685.1). Lineage (GTDB taxonomy): Bacteria > Bacteroidota > Bacteroidia > Bacteroidales > Bacteroidaceae > Bacteroides. The sequence continues at coordinate 67,506 of NZ_JAAXGE010000006.1, read as the reverse complement.
ATGTACATTCAGCCCTTCGTTGTGTTATACTATTCTGCCAGCTGTCAGCTATTAATAGAAAACTTCCTTTCTCCTTATTACAAACTTCCTTTCCCTTATTACCAAAGTTTCTTTTATCAAAGATCAATCTATAAATGCAAGCTTTGATTATAAAAACAAAGCTTGCATTTATAAAAACAAAGATTGAAATTATATAATTGAAGCTTTCATTTATAGTTTGAGCTTAATGAAGAAAGAGTTTACTATAAAGGGAAAGGAAGTTTGCATCTAATGCAATGGAACTTTTCTCTTAATAGATGGGGAGACAGGTAGTAGGTGATGAGATAGTAAGAACGATAAAGGGTAATGAGTATGCTTTGAAGATAGAGAATAGGGTTTATAAGAAGATGTTGTTGTGCAGGGGGAGAACATAAAGAAACAGGGGTTGGGATAACTATACTATCCCAACCCCTGTTAAAGTGAATGATTTATATGTCCGATAACCTATTGAACCTGAATATTGACAGACTGCAAGTCGTTCGAATCGGAGCTGCTTCCATATAATACTTTATAAGTTCCGTTTAGAGGACGTATCGTATTAGTCGCTGTGTCAAACCATTCGAAAGAATCGTAAGGAAGCTCGATGCTGACGTTCTGTGTCTTTCCTTTGGCTATATTGATTCGCTGGAAACCACGAAGCGTTTTTTGAGGACCTTCCTTATCGTTGGGGCGGCAGATATATACCTGTACGACTTCTTCACCCTCTTTCTGTCCGACATTACTCACCGGAATAGTGAGAACAGCCTTTTCTCCTTTGCGCAACTTGGATTGACTGAGTTTTGCCTTTCCGTAGGCGAAACGGGTATAACTTAATCCGTAGCCAAATGGATAAAGAGGTGTTTCCGTCATAAAACGGTACGTACGTCCTTTCATGGAATAATCTTCATAATCCGGTAATTGCTGCAAACCTTTATAGAAAGTGACAGGCAATCGTCCGGCAGGATTGTAATCTCCGAAAAGAACATCGGCAACTGCTGTTCCGCCCGCCTGTCCGGGATACCATGCTTGCAGGATGGCGTCGCAATTCTGTGTTTCGGGCACGATTGCCATAGCCGAACCGGAAAAGTTGACGAATATGGTTTTCTTTCCATTCTTTTTGAAAAGGGCAAGAACCTCACGCTGGATGGCGGGCAGTTCGATTTCTGTACGGTCGCCACCTTTGAATCCGGGGTCGGATACCCGCATGGATTCTCCTTCCAGTAGAGGAGAGATACCGCCGGCAAAGATGACAACGTCTGCACTTTGCAGTTTATTCAGAATGTCACGGGCATCCATCGGAGTCTGTTTTGCCAGGTCGAAGTTGAGTGCGGGGTTATCCTTTACTTGGATGAAATGAAGTTCAATATCGTAACTTTTTCCTGCTTCGTAGTTGAAAGAATACAGGTTGGTATGATTCTTGATATTGGTTGCTTCGGCTATCTGTTTTCCGTTGAGGAATAAGGTAACTCCGCCGTTAGTCATCACGCGGAAAGTGGCGGCACCGGAATCTGTCGGATGGAAAGTGGAGCGGTAGATGGCGGTGAAGTTTTTCAATCCTACGCCGGGAGCGAATACGATAGCACCTTCCGCACTGAAATGGAAAGGAGTAGTCAGACGGTCGGTTGCGGCAATCTTGCCCTTATATTCACGGTTGTTCCAGTAGGTAGCGTCAAAGCCGGATTTTCCGTCAATGCTGCACTGGTTGAACAGGCTATGCAGAGTAGTGTCGTTGGTATATCCGCATACAGGTTCATAGATGATTTGCGCGTCGGGGAGTTTGGCACGTATTCCTTCCAGTAAAGTAACGGTTTGTGAAGGGAAGCCGTTGTAGTTACCCCACTGCATGACGGAGTCATTGGCATTGGGACCGATAACTGCAACTTTCATCTGACGGTTTAACGGGAGAATATTACCTTTGTTTTGGAGTAATACCAGACTTTCGTGTGCCATTTTCAGTGCCAGTTCTTTATGTTTGGGACAGTCAATGACGGAATAGGGGATTTCACTCCAGGGATGGGTTGGATTCATTTCCCCCAGTTCAAAACGGGCTTTCAGCAGTCTTTTGACGGAAGTGTTGACTTTCTCTTCCGAGATTAATCCTTGTTTGATGGCATCCGTGATACTTTTGAAGTTGCCACCACATTCGAGGTCGGTTCCGTTTAAGACAGCATCTGCTGAAGCGTGCGCGGCATCAGGATGAGTTTCATGTTTTCTGCGCTGGAAAAAGTCTCCGATAGCTCCGCAGTCGGTAACTACGATTCCTTTGAAACCCCAGTCATTACGAAGTATTTGGGTCAGCAGACGATTACTTCCACAACAGGGCTCACCTTCAAAGCGGTTGTAGGCGCACATCACTTCTTTTACATCTGCTTTCTGTACCAGTTCCTTGAATGCGGGAAGATAGGTTTCCCATAAATCCCGGGGAGCTATGTTCTCTGCATTGAAACTATGGCGGTTCCATTCGGGGCCGGAGTGTACGGCAAAGTGTTTGGCGCAGGCGTGAAGCTTATCATATTCGGCATCTTCCGGCCCTTGCAGACCTCTGACCACTGCCATTCCCATGCGTCCGTTCAGATAAGGGTCTTCTCCGTATGTCTCTTGTCCACGTCCCCAGCGTGGGTCACGGAAGATATTGACGTTCGGCGTCCACATGGTAAGTCCTTGATAGCGCTTATACTGTCCCCGTTCATTGAATTGGCGGTTCTTGGCACGTGCTTCGTCGGAGACGGCATCGAAGACTTCATAGATTAATTCGTCATTAAAAGAAGCGGCCATCCCTATTGCTTGCGGAAAGACAGTAGCCAGTCCGGCACGGGCAACTCCATGAAGGGCTTCATTCCACCATTCGTAAGGCTTGATGCCCAGGCGGGGGATGGCCGGAGAGTTGTTTTGCATCAATGCGACTTTTTCTTCCAGTGTAAGACGTTGAAGCAAGTCGTCTGCCCGTTGTTCAGCAGTCAGTTTCGTGTCCTGGTAGGGATACTTGTCTGGTTGTTGTGCCTGTACGTTCATGATGAATATTCCGGTAAGACAGGCGATAATCCATTGCTTTTTCATTTTCTAATTCTTTTAGTTTTTAGATTTGAGACTGCAATAGTACGCGCTTTTCATTAGTTTTGTGGGGAATATCCGGTAGAAAAGGAGTACTTACTCACTTTTTATTCTCCTTATATTCAGACGGCGTGATTCCTATTACTTTTTTGAAGCATTTACTAAAATATTTCGGGTCGTTGAAGCCTGTCATGTAGGCTACTTGCGAGAAGTTATATTCACCGCTGTCAATTAACTGAACAGCTCGCTTGATTCGTATTTCCCGTATAAAGTCTACGGGTGTCAGTCCGATAATTGATTTGAGCTTCCGGTAGAAGATAGTGCGACTAAGCATTAACTTTTCTGCAAATTCATCAATGGTCAGTTCGGCATTATCCATCTGTTCTTCCATAAATTCCATAACTTTCTCCATGAATTGCTCATCGTACGGAGTAATTTGCGGTTGCGACGGAACGAGGGAATCGGTGGAAGGCGAGGTGTTCTTTCCTTCCATCAGTTTATCCATATATAATTCTTGCAGTGCCTTGCGTTGGCGTAGCAGCGATGCTATGCGGGTTTTTAAATAAGTAGCGCTGAAAGGTTTGGTGATATAATCATCTATACCTTGTTCCAGTCCGGCGATACGGTCGTCCAGGGATGCTTTGGCCGATAACACGATAATAGGTATATGACAAATATTCTTGTTTTCTTTGATTTGCCCTATCATCTCCAAACCATCCATAACCGGCATCATGACATCGCTGATGATAAGGTCGGGCAGGTCAATAACGGCACGTTGCAATCCTTCCTCCCCATTGGAAGCCGTTATCACGGTATAGCTTTCCGATAGTATATTCTTCAAAAAAGCTTTTAATTCTTCATTATCTTCTACGACCAGTATGGAGAAATTTTCTGCATTGTTTTCCAATTCGTCTTTTTCCTCTGTCTCCTCCGGCGCTTTCATGCTGTCAACGGGATGAGGCGTTGAACTTTGGCTGTCATTCAGAATAAATTCCACTTGCCCGTCTTCTTCGAAAACTTTCTTTTGCAAGGGCAAGACAACCGTGAAGCGACTGCCTATCCCAGGCTGACTAATTACATCAATAGTGCCATGATGCATTTCCACCATTTCTTTTACTAAGGATAAGCCAATGCCTGAAGACGGTTGCAGTATATTCTGTTTCACTAATGACTCAAAACGTTGGAACAGTGAATGTTGCTTCTCTACTGCAATCCCGATACCTTCGTCTGCCACTTCTATCTCTATCGTCTTTTCTTTCGTCGTGATATGGACGGTTATTGATTTGTCGGCAGGCGTATATTTGAATGCATTAGAAAGTAGATTGAAGAATATCTTCTCGAATTTATCCCTGTCTATCCAGCTATATACCGATTGAACTGTAGAATGTAATTGATAATTTATATTTTTCTCTTCAGCTATCAGCTTGAAACTATTCATAACTTTTTGTAAGAGCGGAATCAAATCGGTTTCTTCTATCAACAGTTTCATCTTCTGATTCTGAATCTTACGGAAATCCAGTATCTGATTCATCAACCGGAGCATGCGCTCTGTATTCTGATGTACCAAAGTAAGATGCTCGCGTGCGGAAGGCGAAAGAGGTTCATTCTCCAGTACTTCTGTTACGGGACTGCTGATGAGAGTCAGCGGAGTGCGTAACTCATGAGAAATGTCGGTAAAGAACCTTAATTTTATATTAGCTAATTGTTGCTCCATATCGACTCTGTGGCGCAACCGGTAGATGTAAAACAACACGTACACGATTGTCGCTGTGAAAAGTATGAATAGGATGAAATAGAGCAGCCACGCCCAGTAAGTTTCCCAAAATGTAGGAAGCACATGTATAGGCAGGGTGCGTACATTGTTCGTCCAGACTCCATCACTGTTCGTTGATTTTATTTGTAACTTATACCTGCCGGCAGGCAAGTTGATATAGCTTGCAGACCGGTTATTGTCGGCTTCATTCCATTCTTCCTCCAGCCCTTGCAAGCGATAGGCATATAAAATACCTTTGGGATTTACATAATCAAGTGCGGCAAACTGGAAAGTGACATTTCGTTGTGACGATTTGAGTTCCAGTTCTTTCAATTTGTCGATAGAATAATCCGTAGAGTGTCCTTGAATTTTAAGTCCTGTGAATACAATAGGCGGAACATATTCGCTTTTGTGCATCTTTTCCGGTGACACTTCGAGGAAACCTTTATCCGTTCCTAATACTATTTGGTTACGGGCATTGATAACAGGAATCGCTTCCGAGAAATTAAACTCTTGATAAATCGAACTCAATTCATAGTTTTCGAATGTCTCTTTGACAGGATCGAATTTGGAAAGAGCTATTTCTGAAACCACCCATAGTTGGTTCTGTGTATCTTCAATCATTGATAGTGCCAAATCCGAAGCTAGCCCATTGTTTTTATCATAGTTCTTGAACTGGATATTCTCACTGAGTAGTTTGTCTGATATAACTTTATTTACTCCTCCGGTGAAGCTGATGATATAAGTGGTTTTATTCTTGTCGGTATATATGTGCATGATGTCATTAGCGCTGAGACTGTTTTTATCTCCCGGCCTGCGGATATTCCGGTAGAATTTAATTTCTTCCAAACGTTCGAAGTTGCTTGAGAATGTAAGTAGTCCATTAGTAGTTCCCACAAGGATAACTCCGCCCGGAGCTTCGGCAATATTCCGAACCTTCATGCCGTAAGCTATGGGATAGTTTCTCAATTCATTGTTACCGTGAATAAATGATGTTTTTCCATCTTTGGTTTGTGTCAGCAAGTTTAATCCGCCACCATAACAGCCTACCCAAATATTACTGCGACTATCCTGATAGATAGCATAGATACTGTTACTGCTCAGGCTGTAAGGATCAGTAGGCTGATGCTCAAAATGGTGGATAGAGTACTGATTTGCTCCTGTTTTCCTTAACTGGAAAAGACCGATGTCTTTCGTCCCCAACCATATATTATTGTTTTTATCTTCCAGGATGGAATATACTCCGTTAAAGAACGGTTGCTTTTCTTTGACGATGTTTCCCTGCGGTGATAAATAGCCCTCCAAAGTTCCGTCCGGTTTGTATATCTGAATATAGTTTGATTTGGATGCCGTCCAAAGCCGTTTGTTACTGTCCCGTAAGAAAGCGCGTGTCTCCGCTTCATAATCAGTCAGGTTAAATTGATAGCTTTGTGGGAAAAAACATAATTTCTCTACACCACGCGCTGTTGCAAACCAGCAGTTGCCCTGATTATCCAATGTGTAAGACCTGACTAATGGACTGAAAATAGATTTGGGATTGTTTATATCCGTAAGAAGCGGTTTTAGGGTTTTCTCTTTCCTGTCATAATAACAAAAGTTCCCTTCGGTGGGGAGTAACCATAAGTTTCCTGCCTTATCCTCAAAAATGAGTTTGCGACTTTTGCGTCCATGCTTGATGATTTCATCTTTGGGAGTAAACAAGTGCTCTTTTTCATTGGTGGCGAGATTGAGATGGATAATTCCCGGATCCTTGGAGAATATCCAAATATCTCCCAAATAATCCTGATAGACCGTTTCTACATAGTTGGAAGGTTGGGTAGCTGTACGGATATCTATTTGTTGGAAACTATTCTTTTGAGTGGAATATAGTATCAACCCGTTATTTGTTCCCAGTGCCAGCATATCTTTCCCTATGGCCGTGACATTGTTTATCTTGTCATGGGGATAAGGAATATCTACGAACTTTAGTTTTTTAGTGTGAAAATCATATCTGGCCAACTTATCATTTTCTGCAATCAGATAGATAGTCTCTTTTATTTGAGTGATAAATTGAAAAGGAAAGTCGGTATCTAACGTCTTTTTCCCTATGATTGAAATACCTTTATCGGTCAATATCCATTCGTCCTCTTCCGAATCCTGATAAACAGTAACTATTTGCTCCCCTTTCAGGTTGTGGTTGGAAGTTGTATAAAGCGTGATGCCTTCCCCTTTTTTGCATAACTGTTCGTCTACTCTGTAGGCATATCCGTTTTCGCAGAGAATCCAGGCAATTCCTTTTTTCAGAGAATAAATACGGGTGACATAATGAGTCTGTTTAGTGGAACGCTCTATCGGTTGGAGAACATCTATGAACTTCTCGGTTTCCACATCGAATAAACAAGCTTGCCCATCGTAAGTAGGACACCATATATCTCCGTATTTACTTTCGGAGATCGTCCCCATGCGATTGCTTCCGAATGCATACGTACTCTCTTGTGAGGTTTTATAGGTCTTGAAAGTATAACCGTCAAATTTATTAAGCCCATTCCAGGTACTAAACCAAATAAGCCCTTTCCGGTCTTGTAGAATGCTCATAACAACCCCTTGGGCAAGACCGTCACTGACAGAGAAATGCTTTACCTGACAGATGGGTTGGGCAATTATTATAATTGCTGTCGAAAGAAGAAGCAATAGCGTGCAAAGCCGTTTCATAGTAGTTGCTTTAATGTTTAAAGCAAAAATAGGCAAAACAAACCGGAATAGAAAGAGAGGAAAGTGGTTTGAACGAATTATACTCGTTTTTGCTTATTTTTTCCCCGTATACTGTGTGTTATCATCTCCTTTCAAACTTTATTGATACTTAAATAAACGATAGTTATTTAAACTAAAAACCTCTTTATATTCTTATTAGGAATATAAAGAGGTTAATTTTATTGACGAGAGTTGCATGGGGTATGGTGAGATGAAATCATAATTGGGGAATAAATTGCACAAGACTTTCACAAGTATCCTCCCGTCAATGCCTAAAATCAAGGCAAAGCTAATTAAATAGTTTTTGGGATAGCAATAATTATTAAATTATCTTATGGACTTTATGATTATTTTAATATATTGAAGATATTTTGTACCATCTTTCCGTAACTCGCTGTTTTTTCTTATGTTTGTTGGTTAAATAACAAAAGTATGAAGTAACGATGTCTACACATATCTTATATAATGATTTTCCAACTTTCCTGCGGAAGTATTTTCATTACAAAGTGCAAAAGATTTCATTGAATGCAGGTTTCACTTGTCCCAACCGGGATGGAACGAAAGGATGGGGCGGTTGTACCTATTGCAACAATCAGACTTTCAACCCTGACTATTGCCGGACAGAGAAATCTATCGCTACCCAACTGGAAGAAGGCAAGTGCTTTTTCGCCCATAAATATCCGGAAATGAAATATTTGGCCTATTTTCAGGCTTATACCAATACTTACGCGGAACTGGAAGGACTGAAACGTAAATATGAAGAAGCGTTGGAAGTGGATGATGTGGTAGGCTTGGTGATAGGTACACGCCCGGATTGTATGCCTGAAGGCTTGTTGCGCTATTTGGAAGAGTTGAACAAACATACTTTCCTCATGGTAGAATATGGTATAGAAAGCACCTGTGACAAGACTTTGCAGCGTATAAACCGGGGACATACTTATGCAGATACGGTAGAAGCTGTCGAACGGACTGCCGGCTGTGGCATTCTGACAGGGGGACATATTATCCTCGGACTCCCGGGAGAAACCCATGATACGATGGTAGAACAGGCGGAAATCCTTTCGGAATTACCTTTGTCTACTCTGAAAATCCATCAGTTGCAATTGATTCGTGGCACACGTATGGCGCATGAGTATGACGGAAATCCCGATGATTTCCGTTTGTTTACGAAAGTGGATGAATACATTGATTTGGTGATTGACTATGTAGAACATCTTCGTCCCGATATTGTCGTAGAGCGTTTTGTCTCTCAATCTCCTAAAGATTTATTAATAGCACCGGACTGGGGATTGAAAAATTATGAATTTGTAACACGTTTACAAAAAAGAATGAAAGAAAGAGGTGCTTATCAAGGTAAGAAGTATAGGGATTCGGAAAAAAGGCTTATTTTTGCAGATGATAAGATTACCACTTGATAAATATCTGTTTTGGGGAACATTGAGTGGTGAGAGAGATATTTAATGTAATTTGAAGAATGGAACATAAAACAAGAATTAAAGGAAATGTCCACTATGTGGGAGTAAATGACCGTAACAAACACAGATTTGAAGCGATGTGGCCATTGCCCTATGGAGTTTCATATAACTCTTATCTGATTGATGATGAAATGGTGGCATTGGTGGATACGGTGGATATCTGTTATTTTGAAGTCTACTTGCGTAAGATTAAGCAAGTGATTGGAGAACGTCCCATTAATTATTTGATTATAAATCATATGGAACCGGACCATTCCGGCTCTATCCGATTGATTAAGCAGCACTACCCGGAAATTATTATTGTGGGTAATAAGCAGACATTCGGCATGATTGAAGGCTTCTATGGCGTGACTGGCGAACAATACCTGGTGAAGGACGGAGACTTCCTGGCCTTAGGACGCCACACACTACGTTTCTATATGACTCCGATGGTACACTGGCCGGAAACGATGATGACATTTGACGAAACAGATGGCATTCTTTTCTCCGGTGACGGATTCGGATGTTTCGGCACGTTGGATGGTGGTTTCCTGGATACCCGTATGAATGTAGATAAGTACTGGGGAGAAATGGTGCGCTACTACTCTAATATCGTAGGAAAATATGGAAACCCTGTACAAAAGGCGTTGCAGAAACTCGGCGGACTTCCTATTTCCGCTATTTGCTCTACTCATGGGCCGATATGGACGGAGAATATAGCCAAAGTGATTGGCATATATGACCGCTTGAGCCGTTATGACGCGGACGAAGGTGTGGTTATTGCTTACGGCAGCATGTATGGAAATACGGAGCAAATGGCTGAAGCTATTGCTGCGGAACTTTCCGCTCAAGGAGTTAAGAACATCGTTATGCATAATGTGACGAAGAGTCATCCTTCTTATATCATAGCTGATATTTTCCGTTATAAAGGGCTTATCATCGGTTCTCCTACTTATAGCAATCAGATATTCCCGGAAGTAGAAGCACTGCTTTCAAAGATTCTGCTGCGTGAGGTGAAAGGTCGTTATCTAGGCTATTTCGGTTCTTTCACATGGGCGGGTGCTGCTGTGAAACGTCTAGCGGAGTTTGCGGAAAAGAGCAAATTTGAACTGATAGGCGATCCGGTAGAGATGAAGCAGGCGATGAAGGATATTACCTATACTCAATGCGAGAACCTGGCACGTGCCATGGCGGATCGCTTGAAGAAAGACCGTTGAAACAGTGAATGAGATATTAATTTATTACTAACCTATAAAACAATCGACTTATGAGATTAATTATTCAACCGGACTATCAGTCCGTATCTCAATGGGCTGCACATTACGTTGCTGCAAAAATAAAAGCTGCTAATCCAACTCCTGAAAAACCTTTTGTACTGGGTTGCCCTACCGGATCTTCTCCTTTGGGTATGTACAAAGCGTTGATTGACTTGAATAAGAAAGGAATCGTTTCTTTCCAAAATGTAGTAACATTCAATATGGATGAATATGTAGGATTGCCGAAAGAACATCCTGAAAGTTACTATTCTTTTATGTGGAACAACTTCTTCGGTCATATCGACATCAAACCGGAGAACACCAATATCCTGAACGGTAATGCTCCCGACCTGGATGCTGAATGTGCACGTTACGAAGAAAAGATTAAGTCTTATGGCGGTATCGACTTGTTTATGGGGGGTATCGGTCCTGACGGACATATCGCTTTCAACGAACCGGGTTCTTCTCTGACTTCACGCACTCGTCAGAAAACATTGACAATGGATACAATCATTGCCAACTCTCGTTTCTTTGATAATGACATCAACAAAGTTCCCAAGACTTCATTGACAGTGGGAGTGGGTACAGTACTTTCTGCAAAAGAAGTGATGATTATCGTTAATGGTCATAGCAAGGCACGTGCTTTGTATCACGCAGTAGAAGGCTCTATCACACAGATGTGGACTATCAGTGCTTTACAGATGCATGAAAAGGGTATCATTGTTTGTGACGATGCTGCTACCGTAGACCTGAAAGTGGGTACTTACCGCTACTTTAAAGATATCGAATCTGCTCACTTGGATCCTGAATCTTTGATTAAGTAAGAATAGTATAGACGCTATAAAGAATGGGCTGCATCAGTGATAAACCGATTGCAGCCCATTTTTGTATAATAGAATATCAGGTAGAAGAGTTAATTTTCTTCCAACCAACCTTTTCCCTGACGGACAATTTCCGGTTCGTCCTCCGTGCATTTTACGACAGTGGAAGGTTCTATTCCACCGATACCACCGTCAATGACCAAATCCACGATGTCACCGAACTTTTCGTCTATAAGTTCAGGATCAGTCATGTACTCTAAATCCTCATGTTCTTCATAAGGCAGGGTAGTGGTCATAATCGGAGCATCGAGCAGTCGGGCAATCTCACGGATAATGTTATTGTCCGGCATACGGATACCCACTTCCTTCCGGTTACGGAAAATCTTGGGTAACCGATTCGTACCGTTCAGAATAAAGGTGAATGGTCCCGGAAGGTTATGCTTCATAAGTTTGAAGACGCTATTGTCTACTTTGGCATATTCACTGATACTACTCAAGTCATAACAGATGATAGACAGATTATTTTTCCGTGGGTCAATCTCTTTGATTCGGCAAATCCGTTCTATGGCACGTTCTTTCAGACCGTGGCAGCCGATGGCATACATCGTATCGGTGGGATAGATGATAAGTCCGCCGTCATTCAGGATATCAATGACACGTTGTAAATCCTGCGGGTTATTATTTTTATCATATAGCTTCAGAAGCATAACCTCTTTTCCTTCCCTTATTCTTTATTTAAGTTTCTTTTTTAAGAAATCCAATGCCTTTTCAGCAGCCTTCTCCGTCACTTTCTGTTTGATGGAATCCTTATTGGCAGTAGCGGCAGAGTCCAATCCAAGCTTCTGACCGAGTTTGCTGATAGCTTCGTCGGCTACGGCTTCAACAGCTTGGTTTGCCATACTCTTCGTATCGACGCTGACTTTCGGAGAAGTAAATGAACCACCGATTTTCAAATCGAGAGTCATTAACTTGGAGATATTCCCCACGGATGCAGGTAACTTAATCTTTCCTGTGTAATCAATGGTTTGGTCGAGTCCTGTGCTACCGGAAAGATTCAGGTTATAATCGCCCATCTTGATATCGAAAGGTTTCGTTTCTACCCGTCCTTCTTTGATAGTGAAATCCAAAGTCATATCTTTCACTTTCATGTCTTTCAGGCTCGGTTGATTCACTGCATCAGCGATTTGGTCGATAGCTTTTACTCCGCTTAAACTAAGGTCACGGGTAGAAAGACTACCGTCCCCTTGCATCGTATCCAGTACGGGGCTCATTGCTGCATCCAAGTCCGTCAACACATTGATGCTGCCGGAGAAATTTCCTTTCAGGTTTTCAAAGATAGGAGCCATCTTCTGTACCATATCCAACTCCTTGTAGGCTTGCGCAAAACCAATGTTCGTCAGTTTGAATCCGGCTTTCAATTCCGGCTTCTTCGCGTTGGCAGTAGAATAATATCCGTTCATTACCACATTTCCGCCCATGGTACTCATGGATAAATTCTTCATGTCTACTTTACCGTCTTTTACAACGAGTTTGCCATTCATATTGTTGAAAGACATCTTGTCGAATAATACCTGTTTCAGGTTTGCATCCATTTGGAAGTCAATGTTACGCGGCACTTCAACAACTCCGGTGGCTGTGGCTACGAAATCTGTAGCTGCCGCATCCGATGTAGCGGCTTCATCCGTAGAAGCAGTCATAAAATCATTCAAATTGAAATAGTTGGAATGAATATTCAGTGTACCTTTCAGAGTAGTTCCTTTCAGGACATAACCGATGTAGTTTTCAAACCGGCTATCGGCAGTAATGTCATTCTTTCCGATATTGACAGTCGTTTCACTCAACTGAAGATACTTCGGAGTGAAAGTGAAAAGCGACTTCTTAATCTCTACGTCCGGTATATCCTTCATTTTAAGCTTCATACCTGTCAGGCCGATAGTGCCGGAAGCCTGCATACGTTCGTACTGCTCCTGTTCGATATAGGAAAGACGTCCCGACATTTGCATATCGGCGTCGATTGTTCCGTTTAATTCCATATCTCCAAGCGGATATACCTGCTTAATCATTCCCAGGTTGAGAATCCCTTTCGCTTCGGCTTTAAAGTCCGGGTCGCTGATTGGAGTCTTCACGTTAGCAGTCAGACAGAACGGATTTCCTGCCAGACGGAAGCTGAACGGATTAATGTCAACGGTAGTCTGGTCGATATTTCCCCCAGGATTCTGAACGTTGGCACTGATATTGATTTGGTCTACTCCTGCCGGTAAAGCCGGATAGCGGAACATAGCATTCTTGACTTGCATATCAATATTGAATGCAGGTACCGTATCTCCTTGCAGAATACCTTTGGCCGTTGCGGTAAGGGTAGCTGTTCCGTCGGTTTTCAGACTAGAGAATTCCGTAGCGTAGATGGCAGGAATTAACGAAAGAATTTCTTTGAAACCAATATCATTCGTATTGAGTTTCAAATCCATGTCGATAGCCGGGTCTTTCAAAGCAACCCAACCGTCGATACCGGCCTGAATAGCATTCAAACGAATCGTATTATCCTTTAATGTATATTTATTGTTGGCAAGGTCGGCATCTACATCCATTTTTGCGGAGATATTGGCATTTGCCAGGAAAGGAATCCCGTTCATCTTGTAAGTCAAGGATTTGGTTTCCGCTTCCAGCTTCAAAGTAGTGCGTTCGCTTCCCAAATCTCCTGAGCAAATAGCATTAAAGTCGCGAATATCAGCATACATTTTGCCTTGCTGGTCATCATAAACCAAATTCATGTTCTTGATAACGAAACGTTGCAACTTCACTTTGAAAGGTGAAGATTCTTCCTCTGCGGCAGGCGTTTCGGCAGTCGCCGTTGTATCCGGTTTCATAATATCCCAGTTGACTTGCCCATCCGGCAATACAATGGCATGCAGGCGGGTATCTTCAATGAATATTTTGGAAATATCATAGCCGCTATCTCCGAATAATGAGAACAGATTGATAGCCGCAGTAACCTCACCGGCTTGTACAAGGGTATCGTTAGCGAATTCTCCTGTACCTTTCAGCCAGAAATCTTCGAGAGTGACAGAAGCCTGTGGGAAGTTACGGAACAGGCTAATGTTGAGTTTCTTAAAGTCGAATTGTGCGTTGAGCATCTTGTTGCCTTCTGTTTTTACGATATCGGCTATCTTACCTTGGAAGGCGAAAGGGAGAAGGAGCATCAGAATGATAATGACTCCTACGGTGATAGCTGCGATTTTCAAACCTTTTTTCATTTGCTTTTATTTTAAGTGTTTATCGGATAAACAACGAACAAAACTAATAAAACTTTTTGATTAACAGAGCCTTACTCTTGAAAAAAAAGTCATTATTAAACAACAATAAGATTTGAACATGTAGAAAAGGGAAGATAGTGATTGCATACCTCTTCGCCAGACAGTTCAGATGTATAGTGGGAGTGAAGAAATTCATTTTTGCACCGAAAGGAGTAAATTTCTATTTTCTACATAAGGTTTAAAAAACAGATTTTATCTGCCATCTGCAACAAAATCGCTATATACTATTGACAATTAATACTTTAAAGCGTTGCAGATACCTGTTGCAGATGGTTGCAGATAAAGTTATCTGCAACACGTGTAATCGAAGAAAACAGAGCTGGTAGATAAACAGTAATTAAACGTAGGCTGAGTAAGCTACACGTGTAAGCTGACAGAGCGTTTCATCAGGAGAAACAAAGTGTTTGCTACCTTGAAACAAAATGTTCGACGCCTTGAAACAAAGTGTTCGCTACTTTGAAACAAACTGTTTTAAGGCATTGAAACAAACTGTTCAACTTATTGAAACAAACTGTTCCAAGCCATTGGAACAAGTTGAAACTGCCCGCAAATTAAAAGACTCTATCGGAGAATGGTAGAGAGAAAGTAATGGTGTTGCAGATACCTTTATCTGCCACCATCTGCAACAGGTATCTGCAACGCTTTAAAGTGTTTATTATCAGCAGTATATAGCTGTTTTGTTGCAGATGGCAGATAAATTTTGTTTTTTAAACTTTGTGTAGAAGGGAGAGAATTGTTCCTTTTCGTACATTTATGAATTAACTCCGCCAAAAGGGCAGTCCTATTTCCCTTTTTTCTTTTTGAGTTCCTCCGCAATTCTCCATTGCAAGGCGGCTTCTCCTTCTTTCCCTATTTTCAGTAGGGCATCACCGAACAGTTCATGCGCACCGGCATGCTCCGGTTTCAGACTTGTCGCTTTGTCCAAATCTGCAATTGCTCCTTCCGTATCCTCTGTTCTTAATCGGAGTTTTCCCCGGTTGTAAACAGCCTTGAAGTTTGCGGGATGAAGGTTTACAGCTGTATTGAAACAGTTTTCCGCATCAAAATATTCTTTGTTGTTGAAGAGGGTAATTCCTTTTCGTATCCAGGCGTCTACATAGTTCGGGTCGAGACTGAGCGCCTTGTCGTAATTGGCGAGGGCGGCACGAGGGTCATGTGCTTGGGTGATACATTCGTTACCCATCAATAAATATTCATGGGCATATTGTCGCAGACGCTCCTGTTGTTCCCGCATTTGTTCCTTGAGTTTTTTATTCTGCTCTTTCAGCGTGTTTATGACACCGAGCTTACGGCGGATCAAACGTCGGGGAACAGGCTTTTCAATATCATAGCGGGAATGGATAGCACGGAAGAACTGTTCCAGGCACTCTTCCATATCCCCTTTGTCGAAAGCACGAGCGGCTGCGACATATTGCACATCGGCTTGAGCCTGCTTTAATGCTTTATCAATGGCTTGACGATTATTGAAACGTCCCGCAAAGTTCACAATCTCGGGACGGACGAAAACATCTGCCCGGTTGATAGGTTTCTTGAGTTGAATACCATCCAGTGAAGTGCAGCGGCTGAGCGCAACATACGCTTGTCCGCCTGCGAATACCCCACCTGTAAAGTCAATTACCACCCGGCTGAAAGTCAGTCCCTGACTTTTATGAACAGTAATCGCCCAAGCCAACCGAATCGGATATTGGGTGAAACTGCCCAATACTTCTTCTTCTATTTCTTTGGTCTTCTCGTTGTAGCGGTAACGGATATTGCGCCATGAATCACGTTTTACATCACATTCTTTTCCGTCATCAGTGATAACGTATATCGTTTCCTCTTCTTCGTCGATGCCGGCAATGACGCCAATAGTACCGTTTACCCATCGGCGGTCGAAATCATTCTTGATAAAGATAATCTGTGCACCGGGTTTGAGTACAAGCTCTTGTGAGGTAGGCAAACTGCTTTCGGGAAAATCCCCTTCGATAACTCCTTCAAAAGTAATCGAATCTCCCGGAAGCTCAGCCAGTTTCTTTTCGTTGATTGCGTCTACCGTATCCCTTCGGGTAGCAAGCGTGATATACATATCCGCTTCCGCTTCTTCAATCTGACTTCCATAGCGGGTATTCAGCAGTTGCAAGTCCGCAGCTCCGGCGGTATTGGTACGGATATGGTCGAGTACACCGACAAAAACAGGGTCAGTCTGCCGATAGACCTTTTGCAGTTCGATAGACACTAAATCTATCTGTCCGAATACCCGTGCCGAGAAAAAGTAAGGAGTGGGATAGAAGCGATTCAATATTTCCCGTTCATCGTTCTTCACGACAGGTTCTAACTGAAAAACATCGCCTACCAATAACAACTGTTTTCCACCGAAAGGCTCGCGTAAGTTATGGGAATATACGCGCAAGATACGGTCGATAGCATCAATAATATCCGCCCGTACCATTGAAATCTCGTCGATAATAACCAGTTCTATCTGTTCCAGTAACTTCCGGTGTGGTTTGGTATATTTAAAAAACTCGTGGATACGTCCCCGTTGAAGGCTTAGATTCGGGTCGTCCGGCAATAGCGGATAGAAAGGTAACTTGAAGAAACTATGCATAGTACTTCCACCGGCATTGATTGCGGCAATACCAGTCGGCGCAAGTACGATATGCTTCTTTTTCGTATTTTCGCAGACATAACGCAGGAATGTAGATTTCCCTGTACCCGCCTTTCCGGTTAGAAAAACCGATTGGCGTGTATATTGAATCAGGTTCAGGGCATCCTGAAACTCAGCGTTGTTAGTGTCTACGCTCATTCTTGTAAATACGGTAAATCCTTTTTATTCTGTTTATTCAATGATTCCGAAATACTTCATTGCTTTGCTGATTCCGTCCTCGTCAATAGGCGCCGTCACGTAGTCGGCAGCCGCCTTGACGTCCTCTTTAGCTTGTCCCATAGCTATTCCGATAGCTGCATGGCGAAGCATACTGATATCGTTTCCACCATCTCCGAATGCCATCGTATCTTCCAGTTTTATATCAAAGTAGCGGATTATTTCATCAATTCCCTTTTGCTTTGTATCTCCTTTGGCAGTGACGTCGGCAAACGACGGATACCAGCGGCCTATTTCACAAGTAGGGATAGAAGGGCGTATTTTCTTTTCTTCTTCCTCATTGATAAAAGGAGTCATTTGTATAATCTCCCTGCTTGTCGCTTCTTCGAAAGAGACAGTCGGGATCACATTCACGTGCAGGAAATCATAGAAAATCTTTTTGACCATGTCATCCGGTTGGCAGACAGAGATGTTATGCTCTTCTACAAAGATACAAGGAACTCCTTTCTTCTCGCAGAAAGCACCCATGGCTTTTACCTCCTCTTGTGGGATAGTACTTTTATAAATCACTTGCTCGCCGACAAAACAATAAGCTCCGTTCATGGTTATATATCCATCAATGAGATTCCGGTCTTGTAGTTCGGACAGATTGTTGATGATGGCTTTCGGGCGTCCGGTAGCGATAAATATTTTCAGTCCTTTTGCACGGGCAGCCTCCAAAGCTTCGATGGTAGAAGACGGGATGCGGTGAGTTTTAAAACTAACCAAAGTTCCGTCTATATCAAAAAATAATGCTTTCGTCATAGATTCCTTTTTGAATTGAGTACAAATGTACTACTTTTGTCTCACATAACATAACAACATCATGCAGTATGAAGTATAATTTTGATGAAATAATAGACCGTAACGGTACAGATTCCGTTAAATGGGACAGTGTAGAAGGTCGTTGGGGACGCAAGGACCTGATTCCTATGTGGGTAGCTGATATGGATTTCCGCACAGCTCCTTTCGTGATAGAAGCTATAAAGAAACGCCTGTTGCATGAAGTGCTGGGATACACTTTTGCCTGCAAAGAATGGTCGGAATCCATTGTCAACTGGTTGCAAGCACGCTACGGATGGACAGTGGACAAGGAAATGCTGACGTTCACTCCCGGCATTGTACGTGGACTGGCTTTTGTCATCCACTGTTTTACGCAAAAAGGAGATAAGGTCATGGTGATGCCCCCTGTGTATCATCCTTTCTTTTTGGTTACTCAAAAGAATGAACGCGAGGTGGTATTCAGTCCGTTAGTATTGAAAGATGGGCAATATTATATCGACTTTGACCGCTTCCGTCAAGATATTCAAGGTTGTAAATTGCTTATCCTAAGCAATCCTCACAATCCCGGCGGACGTGTGTGGACAAAAGAAGAACTTTCTCAAATAGCCGATATTTGCTACGAAAACGGCACATTAGTCATTTCCGATGAAATTCATGCCGACTTGACTTTACCGCCTTACAAGCATCCTACTTTCGCTCTTATTTCAGAGAAAGCACAAATGAACTCACTTGTCTTTATGTCTCCAAGTAAAGCATTCAATATGCCGGGACTGGCAAGCTCTTATGTAATCATAGAAAATGAGGAACTCCGCCACCGTTTCAAGACTTATATGGAAGCAAGTGAATTTAGTGAAGGACATCTTTTTGCTTATTTGAGTGTAGCGGCTGCTTATAGTCATGGTACGGAATGGCTGGAACAAGTGATTGCCTATATCAAAGAAAATGTGGACTTTACAGAGAATTTCCTGAAAGAACATATTCCTGCCATCAAGATGATTCGTCCGCAAGCCTCTTACCTTATCTTCTTAGATTGTCGCGGATTAGGATTGAATCAGGAAGCATTGAACCGTCTTTTCACAGAAGATGCTCATCTGGCATTGAATGAGGGAACTACATTTGGTAAAGAGGGTGAAGGATTCATGCGGTTAAATATCGCTTGTCCCCGTGCTACGTTGGAACGGGCATTGAAACAATTGGAACAAGCAGTGACAGAATTAAAATAAATCGGCAAGAATTTATAGTTTTTTCATTTATAAGAGGCTATTATATCCCCCCTTCGGGGGGTAATTTTATTGTGCAATAATAACAAAGGAACGTCTTAAAAGTGGAAATGTTCTTTGTTTTTCCTGTATCTTAGGATTGTTTTCCGAATACTGTTTTAATCAGTATGCTGATATGTTTGTTTTGAAAGGTAAATAAAAAATGCTGTTCGTTTTTTCTTTTTTATCATACATAATTTCGCTTTCTTGCTTTAAAGGTCTATATTTGCAGATAGATACTTACTGTATTTAAGGTTGTAAAACAATGCGATGAGTCTGAAAGCTTAAATTTATCAGTTCTAATTTTTTATAAAAAGCGACAAATGAAACAAAACAATTTACACTACCTCGCAGATGACTCTGCATATTCAAAGAATGAACTTTCCGAATTGGCGCAAAACCAACTCTTGTTTGCGGAAAATATTTATGCTGCTATGCCCATGAGTATTGAAGTCTATGACATTAACGGCGTATTGCGCAAGATAAACGACAAGGCATTGGAAATGTACGGAGTCAGTGATCGGGAAACGGTAATAAATAAAGTCAATCTATTTGAAAGCCCCTATATGGACGAAGATGTAAAATCCAAGATGCAGAGGGGAGAGGAAGTTACTTTAGAATTCGAATATGATTTTGAACGTATAAACAACGATGCTTACTTCAGTAGTAAAAATACAAACTCTATAATTTATGAAGCACGGATAGTTCCGGTATTAAGTGATAAAGGAAACATCATCGGGTACATACTACTTTCTAATGATGTGACTAGCGTGAAAGAAGTGGAATTCCGTACAGAGGAAAGCAAGAAGAATTTGGAAATGGCCATGGAAGCAGCCAATATGGCATCATGGGTATATGATGTGCATAAGAAGACATTCAGTACCTTGTATGGAGATTCTCTGGCAAAAGAAACAATGTCACTGGAACAGATGCAAAGTGTGTTGCATCCGCAAGACCGTTTACATTTAATGCAACTTTTCTCTCAACTGATAAACAAGGAAACCCAGCAAGTGCAAACGACATTGCGTTTTTATAATAGAGAAGAGAGACAGTACCGCTTTTACGAAAGCCGAATGCGTTTATCTTCCGAACATCGGGGAAAATTGTTAATTATCGGTACTCAGATGGATGTAACGGAGAAAGTACAAATGTTGAAAAAAACGCAAGACCTTATAACAAAGCGTGAACTTGCTATGCAGGTCAGCAATATCGTGCATTGGGATTTCGATATAAATACCCGAAAATTTGAATCCTACAATGACCCTATCAATGATTATGCTCCCAATAAACTTGTGAGTGTCGAAGAATTTCAAAACGTCGTACATCCCGACGACCGTTCTACCTATTTCGACGCCATGCAATCCATGCTTTCGGGGGAAAACCAGACGGTTAATTTCACCTGCCGCATACAGACAAAGTACGACACTGCATGGCAGTATTGCAATGTTATCGGTGTTCCTTTCGAACAGGACGAAAACGGAAAGACCATACGTTATACCGGTTTCCGCCAAAACATTTCTAAACTGCATCGGTTGAACGAAGAACTCAAAGAGAGAAATTACAAAATGGATCTCACCTTCAAAACCGTCGGGATGTCTTATTGGGACTTTGATGTGATATGCCAGCAATTCACTGCGTTTAATGATCCTGTGAACGATTATCACCCGGAGACTCCGATTTCTATCGACCAATATGTGAGTGCCGCCCATCCGGACGATGCGGATGCAGTGCGCAAACATTTCGAAAGTATGGTTCAGGGTAAAGAGCATGAATTTAGTTTCCAATATCGTTCAAAGACAAAGTGGGATAAAGAATGGCAGACCCTAATCATTACCGGCGTTCAGGTGGAGAAAGACAAGAGAGGTAGAACAATCCGCTACACTGGCATCAGCTTCAACAATACCAAATGGGAGAAGATGGCACAACAACTTGTGGAACTTAAAGAAAAAGCCGAGTTGTCCGATCGTCTCAAATCGGCGTTTCTCGCCAACATGAGCCACGAAATACGTACTCCGCTGAATGCCATAGTTGGCTTCTCCGGCTTGATGGTGGATTGTGACAATCCCGAAGAGAAGAAAGAATACCTGAGTATTATTGAATCAAACAACGAATTGCTGTTACGACTGATTAATGACATTCTTGACCTTTCCAAGATCGAGTCGGGTATTCTTGAACGTAAGAGAGAAGAGTTTAATCTTGCAAAAGTAGCCAGTGAGCTTTACACCATAATTCAACCGAAAATCACTAATCCGAATGTTGAGTTCTGTTTGGATTACCCTATTCAAAATTGCTGGGTAAAACTGGATAGAAACCGGCTTAAACAGGTATGGACGAATTTCCTTACCAATGCCGTAAAATGTACTTATGACGGACAAATAAAAATGGGATTTGGTATTGAGAACGGTGGTATAAGGTTCTATGTGGAAGATTCGGGTGTCGGGATCCCGACAGAATTGCAAGACAGGGTGTTCGGACGATTCCAGAAACTTAATGAATTTGCACAAGGAACAGGACTCGGATTGGCTATTTCAAGAGCCATAGTCGAAGGTGCTGGGGGAAAAATCGGATTTACTTCTACCCCCGGTGTAGGCTCTACTTTCTGGGCATGGGTTCCGTGCGAAATAAACATGAAAGAAGATAATGAATCCCAAGTTACTGCCCAATCAGAACAAGCGACTTCTTCAAAGCCATCAAGCTCTTTAAAAGAAAAAGACTACGGAAAATGGAGAATTCTGATTGCCGAAGACAATGATAGCAATTATTCGTTAGTAAAACATATCCTTAAAGAATATCAAATCACCCGTGTAGTGAACGGAGTAGAAGCGGTGGAAAAAGTACGAAGCGACAAGTTCGATATTGTTCTTATGGATATGAAGATGCCAATTATGGGAGGCTTGGAAGCGACACGGAAAATCAGGGAACTGAATCCTGTTATCCCCATTATTGCGCTTACCGCTAATGCCTTCGATACTGACAAAGTAGACGCTATGGAAGCAGGATGTAATGCATTTCTGACAAAGCCCTTGAAGAAGGAACAATTATTTGAACTTTTTTCTCTAATGAATTAGCAATGAAATAATACCAATGCTCCTGAAGCGTGTACTTTGATTGTTACATAGTCGTCACTTGAAAAATAGACTTTTTTAAGTGACGACTATGTAACAGAAAGAAATCAACTAAATACAGACACTTAGTGCTGCATAAAATCTACCGGAATTAACCGTACTTCACCATTCAGCCCGGAAGGCAAAGGACTCCAATGCCCGTAATTGGCCGGACGATAGTTCAAATCTACAATATTGATTTCTTTGAATTTGCGCCACTGTACCCCCTGTCTGTCCGATTCTGCAATTCGATTCGCAGGGAGATTTGTGACTTCTATTTCGATGTGGTTTTTTCCGGGTTTTAAGAATTGCCCTACCTTTAGCTGATACGGCACTGCCCATGCACATCCCGCTTCCTGTCCGTTGATGCGGACACGGGCACTTTCGCGTACATCACCCAAATCAAGTATCCACTCGTCAGCCTGCAAAGCCGGTAATTCGATGTCTAAAGAATAAACACCGCTTCCCATGTTGATTTTGGCTGCCGGATGGTCGATGCCTGTCCATGAGCAGGGGCGGTCAATCTCAAATGTGCCTTGTATTTCCGGTTTGCTTTCGGCAAAGTGCAACTTCCAACCATGGTCTAACCTAAGGCTGAACGGTTGTTCTTTGAGATACTTCCACGGTTTGGATACCTGCAAAGGCTGTTGGTATGTTTGCAGGATAACCGATTCACCGGATTTTAATTGCAGATATACCTGCGTCCTGCCATCCGCTTGACGTACTTTTGCTTCCCCACATTCTCCGGTCATCGGATTGAAGAGGGCGGCTGCGGTTGCATTCGTTCCCAATGTCACCCAACCGTCTATTCCTTTGTTTTGCAAAGAAGAGATAAAGTAATGATGTCCCGTATCATTCACTCTGCGAATCGTTTGCAGACCGAATTTAGTTTTCATTTCTTCAGATGGAATATTACAACTGGCTAATGTACGTGCATAATCCGTTCCCGTGATAATCTTTCCCTTTCCAACCGGAGTGACGGTCGTTTCAGAGAAAGAGACAGACGGAAGTTGCTGAAGCGTACGTTGGTAACTCTTACGTTTCTGCTCCAACTGACTGTATCCCGGCACATCTGTCGGGTAATTCTCCAGGAATACGATGTTAGCCCCTTGTTTGGCAAGTTCCAAAAGGTGTGCGAGGACATCATCCGGCATTAGATGAGCGGCAGGTACTACCAATGCTTTGTATGCGGTTCCGCCCGAAGTGACCAACTGTCCGTCCTTGAAACGGGTGCTGCGGATAAAATTGTCAGAAATATAATCACCGTCATAACCGCTGTTGTTGATACGGTGGATGGCGTCGATAAATTTGGGAGCCAACTTATCCATATGATGGATGGTGAATAACAACAATCGTCCCGGTTGCTCGTTCCACATATCGTATACCGGAAGATAAATCAGGAAATCATTGTCCGGTCGTCCCATTTGCAGAAAGCTCTGACAACGGGTGATATAACTGAAGAACGAAGGAGCGTCGCGCCAGATATTGTTTGTCGGGCTCATGTTGATAGAAGCATAGAACAGCCAACCCGGCCATTCGGCTTCTTTCGGAGAATATGGAGTCCCGTGAAAGAACATATGGTTGACACCGGAAACGAACATCAAATCCATGTCCGGTTTGCATTGCGAGAGGGAGGTACGGAAATGCTCCGTCAACCACGTGAATGTTTCGGAAGAAGTATAGGTTTTTCCCGCAATGTGTGCAGCCGAAGAGGCATATTTCAACATGGATAAGTCCGAATCATTCTTCTTGGTCAATGAATCCTGGCGCAGTCCCTCGATATGGAACTGTGAAAGTCCGAACCCCTCACATTCGGGAATGTCTACGGCTGCATAAATATCAATCAGGTTGCCGGGCGAGCCGTGTGCCTGGTTGCGGGTGATACTGCCGTTCTTGTGTGCCCAGTCCGTCCATTGATGGGTGAAATTCTCCAATAATAAGTCGGAAATCGTTTCCCGATAGTCGGACAGGATACGCCTGCTGACTTCCGGACGGCTTTCGTCCAGAAACTCAGGGAAATGCTCTTCCAGTTTATATCCCCGGCGACGGGCGAATTGTTCGAGAAAATCATCCGTCCAGTCCGCTTGATACACTTCGTAAGAGTCATTGAAGAAAGTATGCGGGTACTTCGTCTTGCTACTTTTGAATGCACGGTCGAATCGGGAAAGATAGTTCTTCACGGCCTTTTTAGAAAGATGGTTCATCACATACCCCTCGCCACCGGGAGCGGCACGTTTCACTTTCTGACGTGTCTTGCCTGTATAAAGGGCTACTATCTCCCATTTACCGGCAGGAGCGTTCCATTGCAACTTATCTTTCCTGACATGGGAAGTCAGATTCACACATCGCCCGTTTTCGTCATAAGCCATCACACGGCTCAGTACGGAAGATGGCTGCTGTTTGGGGTCGGTCACATGAATATCCTGCACGATTTCCTTTCCACCTTCTATCTCGTAAGTCTGGAAAATAGCTTTGGTAGCAGCGTCTTCGATACTGACTTCCGGTCCACCGAAAGGCCAGCCCGTTCCCGTATTCATATCAATTTCGATGCCCGTGCGCTTACCTTCCGCCTGGGTATGTCTGAACACTTCCATCCAACGGGGAGAGAGGAACTGAATATCATTTGCGTCATTTCCCTGCACACCGTAGATAGGAGTAATTTCCACCGCACCCATTCCGGTGCGGGCATATTCTTCCAGGTTGTACGTCAGGTTCTTTTCGTCTACGCCATTTCCCAGCCACCACCATCGGGTGCCGGGACGTGCTTCTGCCGGAGCATCCGGCCATTGTTGTGCCTGCATCACTCCGCCTGTTGCAAGCAGACAGAGAATTATAATTTGCTTCTTATTCATCATTCTTTCGGTGTGTTATAATAGTCTATGCTTTCTGCGTCATCGGTTACAAAAAGCGGTCGTCTGTCCGGCTTTTCAAAGTGGAAGCGGATGCCGTCGAAAGTAATATTCCGGGCATGGCGGATATAAAATCCTTTGGCGGGAATCGTGCCGAACATCCACGGTTCGGGATATACTTCTTCCTGTTCGGGCGGAACGCGTTTGCCATCCTCTTCGCTGTAACCACCTTTATAATAGAGGTGAATATTCCGGAAAGTCACATCCTCGATGCAAGCTCCCGGCACACCGCTGATGATGGAAGCATAGCGGCTGTCCGCGTTCCACACATTTATATCACTGATAAGGATACGCTTCATACTCCCTACCGGCGTACCTTCGGGACTGCGCATACGCGAACCCAACCGGAGAAAAATAGGAGCATTGACAATATCCCTCATGGTAATATTACTGATTACAATATCTTCCAGACGTCCGCCGTCCACGGTTTCCAACGCCAATCCTCTGCAATGCTCAAAGATACAGTTCGTAATAGCGATATTGCGGAAACCACCACTGCTTTCCGTACCGAACTTGATACGTCCGGTGCGGTAACCATGGTCGGGAGCCTGCGGTTCATCCAGTTGCCAGGTACTGTCCAGTACACTACCCTGGTCGAATCCGCTCACATAACAATCGCTGATAGTCACATTCTCCGTATCTTGAAAACGTCCCAACCCATACGAAGCTTTCAGTACGATGGCATCATCCCACGGAGAATTTACCGTGCATTGGCTGATACGTACATTCCGGCAACAGTCAATGTCGAATCCGTCACGGTTGGTATCCACTTTCAGATTCAGAATCGTCAGATGGTCTACACCGGTAGCAAGCAGGGCGAAATGTCCGCAATGGAGCATGGACAAATCTTTTAGCGTCACATTCCGGCAGTCTTTCAGACTGATAGCCTTGTTGCCCACACCCGGCAGGCGACTCTCTTCACGTGTCAACCCCTTACCGTAGATAAGTCCGGGGCCGCTGATAGTTATATTCTCCAGTCCGATTCCCCAAATCAAGGAGTTTTTCCAATGGCTGTGTCCGAAGTCCTGGTATTTAGTATGTTCGTTTGGTTCGGCAGTATCATATCCTTCCTCTTTTCCGGGAAAGGCGGCGATAATGCGTGTCCCTTGTTCCAAGTACAGGTGAATATTACTTTTTAACCGGATGGAATAGCAGGCATACTCTCCGGCAGGCAGATAAACCGTTCCGCCGCCGGCTTGTGCGGCAGCTTCAATGGCACTGTTGATAGCGGGAGAATCAATTGTCTTTCCATCCGCTTTGGCTCCGAAGTCTTTGACGTTGTAGATGGCTGCATAGGTATAGATGCAACCTATCAGGAGACTGAATAGTAAATAAATCCTTTTCATTTTTTGTCGATTTGGGCAAAAATATCCGGTAACATATAATAGTTATAATCCGCTTTCTCATTCTGTTCGTAGAAGCAGAAGTAAATCTTGCTGTCGGGAACGAGCGGGCAACGGCCTGCCAGTACGGGACGGTCTGTCCGTTTTCCCGAGTTGTAGAGCGTCATGGGAGTTTCGTCCTTATGTCCGTCGCTTAAGCGGATGTCATCGGTAGGGGTGACTGCCTGCACTGTCCGCAGATTCATGCTTTCTCCGTAATAGCAGGTAAAAGCCTGTCCCTCTACACTGAATACGTTCACGTCCGAGTCCGGCTGGCAATCGCCGAAACTCCAGAATAGTACATCGGCTTTGGCGGTGGAAGCGACTTCCACTTCCAGTATAAATCCACGGGTATCGGGCAGGGCTTTCCATTGGAAAGTGATTCCCTGTATCTTTTCTTTCGGTTTCAGCCAGTGGCTTTCGTTTCCTTTCGATATTCCCAGCTTGAAGATACCGGCAGGCGGTGTCAGAGCCTGTGCTTGCGCATCAATGAGCAAGATTCCCAGCAGTGCGATGGTCAGGAGTTGTTTCAGCATAGTTGAATTTGATATTACTTTGTTCATTTTCCTTTAGTTCGATAGCGCCTTTTTCTGTCACGTCCAGTGTAATCTCCGATAGGTTGAAGTTCTTCGTGTAGCAGATTTTACCCGGTTTCCTGGTCTGTGCTTCGATGGCGTAAAGATAGAAATTTTCCAGACGCAAAGAGTCGTTCCAGCCTGAAGCAGAGATAAATTCATCCACATTTTCCGCTTTAACCTTTGATACATATACGTTGCGGAAACGGGGGTAACCCTTTTCGGGTGGTTCTACGGGAGTCAGCATCACTTTCCAGTGTTCCGGGATATCCTTGCCTTCGTAATCTTTGGGCAGGGTGCTGTAACTATAACTGGGGTTCCAGTTCAAATCTGCTGCCAGGACGTGGCGGACGTTTTCGGCTTTTACACCGGTCATATAGATGTTTTCGATAGTACCGCCACGGTTCATGGCACTTTTCAAGCGGAGCACGGCTGAAGTGCCGATAGCTTCGAGGTTGTATCCCAATACGTTTCGGATGCTGCCGGAAGTTTCGCTGCCGCAGGTGATGAGGCCTGCGCCTTTACGGGCGATACAGTTGCGTATTACCACATTCTCCGTGGGGAGATTGACACGCAGACCATCCGCGTCGCGTCCGGATTTAATGCAGATGTTATCATCGTTGCAGTCGACATCGCAGTTCTCTATCAAGATGTTGGTGG
Organism: Bacteroides sp. GM023; assembly: GCF_014750685.1. Classification (GTDB taxonomy): domain Bacteria; phylum Bacteroidota; class Bacteroidia; order Bacteroidales; family Bacteroidaceae; genus Bacteroides. The sequence continues at coordinate 39,598 of NZ_JAAXGE010000006.1, read as the reverse complement.
ACGAGTCGATGTCAATGCCATCCGTACTTGGGCCGTGACCGCCCAAGTTATTGTTAACCGTTAGTCCGTTGATGGTACAATAATTGGAGTAAAGAATCTGACATCCCCAAAAGCCGGTACGCATCAAGGTGAATCCTTCTAGAGTGACGTCCGAACTGCGTTCCACCAAGATACCCCGCACACGCTTGCAATCGTAGTCCACAATCCAGCGCAGACCTTTCGTTTCGTATTCCTTACGCATTTCCCAATATTTATCCCAAAAGACTTTTCCACGGCAGTCCAAAGTACCTTCTCCACTGACGGCGGCATTCTTTTCGTTGACAATGTTAATCACTGCCGCCGGCCATGTCATTTCGATACCTGCAATTCGCGAACGGAATTCGGGATAATGATGGATATGGGGACTGGCGAGCAGAGTGACCCCTTTTCCCAGTTGCAGGTTGACACCGCTTTTGATAAACAGTGCCCCTGTCTGATAATACCCGGGCTGAAGGGTGACTGTGCCACCGCCGGAGACTGCGCAGCTGTCGATTGCCTTTTGGATAGCTTCCGTGCTAAGTACTGTGCTGTCTGCTACTGCGCCAAAGGAATTAGCGGATAAAATAAGGTGATTCCCGGGAGTCCGGCGACTGCCTACGCTGTCAGCCCATGACAAATCGGGTTGTTGCGGTACCTGTCCCCATTCGAAGCTGTTGCTTCCCGCCTTTTGGGGCGGAGTACATGCTATGAACAACGTGCTTGCCAGGAGCAGGGAGAGGATGCTTCTACTTTTCATGTCGGTAATCAATCGTTTAGTTAATTTTCGGTTTCAGTTCGTCGGGCGAGTCTTTGGTATAAGACTTCACATCTCCTGCCACCTTGGTGAATAATCCCTGTATCTGTTCCAGGCTGACGGTTGTCGCCGGACGGAAAGCGTCTGAATTCATATAATCCAGGATTGCCTTGTGCATTTGCCGGGCAACGATTCGTTTCTCCGGTTGGGAAGTAACATCCATACTCGTCATTAGTAGTTTGCCGTTCAATACGTTTGCTTCGAACAACATTCCGATTTTCCGGCTGATAAACCAGGTGTCAATGCTCTGAACGGTTGGCTGAAACTCTTCCGGGAAGTCGGTGAATTGCATGACTTGTGCCTTATTCAGCAGTTCCCACCATTGCAGGTTGCTATGATATTCTGTCGGAAATTCACGGAAAAGAGGATGATACTCATTCAGGAAGATACCTGTCGTATGCGGCGGACGCATCTTGAACCAGGACGTATTCCAAAATACGGGAGTGAAGTATTGCTTGACTTCCTTACCGTATTGTATCTTTCCGGCTGCCGTAATCAGTACGTTTCCACCTTCTTTCAATACGGAGATTGCTTTTTCATCCAATGTGTCGGTGGTATAGACGTCTCCATGCGCCAGTTCCATTTGTGCGGGATATACCCAGAAATCCCAGTCGTTGACAGCGTTGACTGCATCGCTGCCCTCGATACGTACTTCGAGATTCAGTTTCTGCGGGGTGTCGATTCCTTTCAGAGCCAAGTCCACACTACCCAGGGAACAGAGGTTGCCGACAGGAATAGTTTGCGTGCTGACAGTGCTGGTGCCGGCGGTGCCGACAGTATCGTCCGTTCCGCCTGCTCCAAACGTTCCATGAGCATATACCTTTCCGAACTTATCTTTGATGGTATAGATTGTTTTTGCTCCTTGCAGGGGCGCTGCTCCGAAATGGGACACTTCGATGTCCGCATGGAATGTTTCATCATTGGCATATACGAATTTGGGAATACGTGCCAGGGGAACAGTCGGACTGCAAAAGCGCCTGAATTGTTCGGCATTGATATACCCTTTTTCTTCAAAGAATACGTCCAGTACGCCGACCAGTGCGGTTCCCTGACCGGAATAGTCGTTGAGAGCCAACAACTGGAAGCCTGCGTAATCGGGAGTGCGCAAAGTCTTTTCGATCTCGTGTTTGTAACAGAGCGCCTGCAATTTGCCCGAAGCCATCATAAAGTCATAACTTTGGCTTCCCATATGATTGTCATTCAGAATGTCCCGGAAGATTTCAAAGTTCTTCGCTTTGTTGACTCCGGTATATTTGCGTATTTCGTTGAAGTTGGGGAAAACACACCATTGTCCCGTTTCATGCGATACATAAGGCTGTTTCACAGTGTCGATACGTGAACGGTAGTCCGACATACTTTCCGGTCGGGCACCTGCCCAGCTCAAGCCGCGTGCTCCGGCTTTCACATGGAATTGGTTATGCGGCTGCCATTGCCAGCTATTTCCTACGGATGCTCCTGTATATACGCGGCGCGGGTCTGTAGCTTTCCAGTAATCTACGAATTTGCTTACCCATGCCACCCAACGGCCGGAAGGTTCGTTGCCGCAAGCGAGCATACAGTAAGAAGCATAATTCCCGTATTCTTTGGTCAGGGCGATGGTTTCGTCCATCAGATATTTATCAATCGGCTGACCGTTGCCCAGTCTCGGGCCGTGATTCGGCCAGCTCGGGCCTTCCGGTTGCAGGTAGAAACCGACAAGGTCGGCAGCGATAAAGGCAGCTTCCGGTGGGCAGAAGGAGTGGAAGCGCATATGATTCAGACCGTAGCTGCGGCAAATACGGAATACCCGTTCCCAGGAAGCTACGTCCATTGGCGCATAGCCTGTCAATGGGAAGTCGCAGTTCTCTACCGTACCACGGAGCATCGTTTTGCGCCCGTTCACGTAGAACCATTTTCCTTCTATTTTGAAGTCACGCATGCCGAACTGCACTTGTTTTGTGTCATGCTGTTTGCCGTTGTTTAGCGTGGCAGTCAGTTTATAGAGTGCGGGGCTGAATTCATCCCATGTCAGGAAGTCTTTTCCCATCGGGAGTTCCATCTCAATCGGATTATCGCCCGGGCGGATGCTGAAACTTTGTTTGACGGGAGCTACCGTATGCTGTATGTCGGCATTGAAACTTTCGGCGGAAAGAGTGATTTCTCCTTTGGTGGTAGCGGCGGACTGTATGTTCATGCGTACCACGGCTTTCCGATTATTCAAATCGGGATATATCTGGATATCTTCAAAGTGGACTTTCGGAGTGGTTTGCAGTTCTATTCGTCCTACGATACCGTTCCAGTTGCCTTGCGTCTGGTCGGTGATGCTATGGGAGTCGGGGCCTACGTTGATTTCCTTGATGCGGTTGTCGATACGGATGGTAATCAGGCACGTTTTGCCGGGAGAGACCGCGGAAGTCAGGTCGTATATGTGAGGAACGCAAAGACTGTTTTGCATACCGAGTTCCTGTTGGTTTACCCAAACGGTGGTTTCGATGTGCGGACGTTCCAGGAAGAGGGTGATTCTTTCCCCTCTCCAATTGGATGGTATTGTAACTTTCTTTTGATACCAGGCTACGCCTACATAATGCTTGTCGGGAGTCAGGAAGAAGGGGAGTTTCACTTGTCCTTCCATCCTGTATTTCTCCATGTATGGATTGAAATAGTAAGAACTGTCATACAAGCTTCCAGTCCATTGGGTGCGGGCGGTCACTTCGTCTCCTTTCAGTTTTTCGGGCATGGAACCGGGCAGGTTGATGGAATCGTCGAAGGATTTCTTGAACCATTGTTCCCTGACGCCTGCATCTTCCCGGTCTATTTGGAAATTCCATTTGCCGGATAAGCTGAAAGAGTGGTTTTGCCCCTCTACGATGCATACAGAAGCAATTGCGAGGACAATACTTGCTAAAATTCGTTTCATGATATATAGAATTGATATGTTTTTCATCCTTTTAGGAAATCTGCTGCTAAAGTAGGGCTTTTTAGGGGTTCGATAAATAGAAAGATGTACAGATACATAGAATATTGTATCAAAATGAGCCTGTATGAGGGCTGGTGTACAAAACTACATGGATTTGATAATATATCCATCTGCTTTCGTTCCGATATATTTCAGAGATGCGATATATTTGCGGAGTAAACTTTTTAATCTTAAAAGGAACCATGAAAAAAGTATTTCTATGGATGGCTCTGTGTCTTTGCCCGGTAATGTCAATTTTCGCGGGCGGGACTGCTTATCTCTTTTCTTATTTTATAAATAATAGTAAGGACGGACTGCACTTGGCGTATAGTTATGACGGTTTGAACTGGATGCCTTTAAACGGCGGACGCTCTTATCTGACGCCCGCTGTCGGTAAAGATAAATTAATGCGTGACCCCAGTATCTGCCAGTCGCCGGACGGGACTTTCCATATGGTGTGGACTTCCAGTTGGACAGACCGGATTATCGGCTATGCTTCTTCCCGCGACTTGGTGCATTGGAGTGAGCAACAAGCCATCCCCGTGATGATGCACGAATCGGATGCGCATAATTGCTGGGCACCCGAGCTTTTTTATGACGAGCCTTCGCAGACATACTATATCTTTTGGGCGACCACGATTCCCGGCCGTCATAAGGAAGTGCCTACCAGTGAGAGCGAGAAAGGGTTGAACCATCGTATCTATTATGTGACTACGAAAGACTTCCGCACATTCTCAAAGACAAAGATGTTTTTCAATCCCGATTTCAGCGTGATTGATGCGGCTATTGTGAAAGACCCGAAACAAGGGGATTTGATAATGGTAGTCAAGAATGAAAACTCCAATCCACCGGAAAAGAATCTGCGTGTCACGCGCACTAAAAAGATAGAAAAGGGATTTCCGACAAAGGTATCGGCACCAATCACCGGTAATTATTGGGCAGAAGGTCCTGCACCTCTTTTTGTGGACGATACGCTTTATGTCTATTTCGATAAGTACCGCGACCATCGTTACGGGGCTGTCCGCTCCCTTGATAATGGCGAAACATGGGAAGATGTTTCCGAACTGGTTTCTTTCCCAAGAGGTATCCGCCACGGAACGGCGTTTGCAGTAGATGCTTCTGTCGTAGAAGCCTTGAAAAGGCAGACTTCTGCTTGGTTTGATGATAAAGATCTGACTCTGACGGGTGTCTATTATTATCCCGAACACTGGGATGAAAGCCAGTGGGAACGTGACTTCAAGAAAATGCGGGAGCTGGGATTTGAATTTACCCATTTTGCCGAGTTTGCGTGGGCGCAACTGGAACCGGAAGAGGGACGCTATGACTTTGTTTGGCTGGACAAGGCTGTGGCTCTAGCCGCTAAATATGACTTGAAAGTTATCATGTGTACTTCCACTGCTACCCCTCCTGTATGGATGAGCCGGAAATATCCCGAAATACTGTTGAAGAACGAGGACGGAACGATACTTGACCACGGAGCCCGGCAACACGCCTCGTTTGCTTCTCCTCTTTATAGGGAGTTATCTTATAAGATGATTGAGAAATTGGCGCAGCATTATGGAAATGACTCCCGTATCATCGGATGGCAACTCGATAACGAACCTGCCGTACAGTTTGACTACAACCTAAAAGCTGAACTTGCTTTCCGTGACTTTCTCCGTACCAAATACAATAATAATATCCGACTGTTGAATGATGCATGGGGCACTGCTTTTTGGAGCGAAGCTTATTCCACTTTTGATGAAATAACGCTTCCCAAACGTGTACAGATGTTTATGAATCATCATCAGATTTTGGATTACCGTCGTTTTGCAGCAGCGCAGACCAATGATTTCCTGAACGAACAATGTCTGTTGATAAAGAAATATGCAAAGAATCAATGGGTAACAACGAATTATATCCCGAACTATGACGAAGGTCATATCGGCGGAACTCCTTCTCTTGATTTCCAAAGTTATACCCGATATATGGTATATGGTGATAACGAAGGTATCGGTCGACGTGGTTATCGTGTCGGTAATCCATTGCGTATCGCATGGGCGAATGATTTCTTCCGTCCGATACAGGGAACGTATGGTGTAATGGAACTACAACCGGGACAAGTGAACTGGGGCAGTATCAATCCCCAACCACTTCCGGGAGCTGTCCGCTTGTGGATGTGGAGCGTGTTTGCCGGTGGAAGTGATTTTATCTGTACTTATCGTTATCGTCAACCTTTGTATGGTACTGAACAGTATCACTATGGAATAGTAGGTACGGACGGAGTAACCGTCACCCCCGGCGGAAAGGAATATGAGACTTTCATTAAGGAGATTCACGAACTTCGCAAGCATTGCTCATCCCGTGAAACGAAATCTGCCGACTATATAGCACGTCGTACTGCCATTCTCTTCAACCATGAAAACTGTTGGAGTATTGAACGGCAAAAACAGAACCGTACATGGGATACCTTCGGACATATTGAAAAGTATTACCGTACTTTAAAATCATTCGGAGCGCCCGTTGACTTTATTTCTGAATCGAAAGATTTCTCTGATTATCCGGTTGTCATTGCACCGGCTTATCAACTGGCTGATAAAGAACTGGTAGATAAATGGATTACTTATGTCAGAAATGGTGGAAACCTTATATTGACTTGTCGTACGGCACAAAAAGACCGTTACGGCCGCCTGCCGGAAGCTCCTTTCGGCTCTATGATTACCCCTCTGACCGGCAATGAAATGAACTTTTATGATTTACTATTGCCTGAAGACCCGGGTACAGTCGTTATGAATGGAAAAGAGTATGCATGGAATACGTGGGGAGAAATCCTGATACCTGCCGTTGACGCACAGGTTTGGGCGACATATACGAACGAATTTTATGAAGGAAGTCCGGCTGTAACTTTCCGTAAACTAGGGAAGGGAACGATTACTTATATCGGAGTGGACAGCCACGATGGGACATTAGAAAAGGAACTTTTGAAAAAACTATATTCACAGTTGGATATTCCCGTAATGGATTTGCCGTATGGTGTGACACTTGAATACCGGAATGGATTGGGAATTGTGCTGAACTATTCGGATCGTCCTTATACCTTTAAATTACCGAAAGGCGGCAAGGCATTAGTAGGAACCACAGAGATTCCAACAGCGGGTGTATTGGTGTTTTCGATGTAAATATTGAATAAGATGTAGATGTTGAATAAGATTCTTATCTTTGAATGAATTTAAAATAATAGTAATAGTACGATGGATACTTTTTTCTGAAAGTTGCGGAGAACTTTATATTGCAATATTAGTAATATATACTATATTTGCCGCAACATAGAAAACTTTATTCTAACATGAAAAAAACATATTACGTACTATTACTAGCCATCTTATGTAGCAGCTTTAGTTTCGCTCAAAGCCTGAAATCAATTTCTATTTTGGGCGATTCGTATTCAACTTTTGAAGGATATATACAACCTGATACAAATAGCATCTGGTATTACAACTCTCCGCAACACAAGACGGACGTGACTTCTGTTAAACAGACTTGGTGGCATAAATTCATCAAAGAAAACAACTACCGTCTTTGTATCAACAATTCTTTTTCAGGTGCAACGATTTGTAATACGGGCTATCGTCAAGCCGATTACTCAGACCGTTCCTTTATTACCCGTATGGACAAACTGGGATGCCCGGATATAATCTTTATCTTTGGTGCTACAAATGATAACTGGGCTGGTGCTCCTCTCGGAGACTATCAATATGAGGAATGGACAAAGGAGAAACTATATGAATTTCGTCCTGCCATGACCTATATGCTTGATCATATGACTAACCGCTATCCCAATGTTGAAATCTATTTTATATTGAATACTGGTTTGAAAGAAGAGGTTAATGAATCGGTAAGAACTATCTGCAAGCATTATAATATTGATTGCATTGAATTGCATGATATTGACAAGAAGAGTGGGCATCCTTCAGTGAAAGGAATGGAGCAGATAAATGAGCAAGTTAAAAAGTTTATGGTGGAGAAATCTAAGTAGATAGTAGTATATTCTCCTATGCTGTGATAAAAAAAGTATTGCCACTTATACTCCTTGATTATAAAGCATTTATTCAAGGAGTATAAGTGGCAATAAAAGTCTATGATATTAATATCCCGGATTCTGCATTGCTTTCTTTTCTTCGTTGCTTAAGGCAGAACCGTTAGAGTTGGTGATACCATCCAGGAATGCTTGTGGAATCGGACGATAGTAGTGTTTCTGTGGATTGAATTCTCCGAGTCCTCTGCTGACACCATCATTGAATTTATGCCAACGTGTATCCAGCGTTTTGGTACGTGCCAGGTCTTCCCAGCGTTGTAACTCGCCACAAAGCTCACGAGTCCTTTCATTCAATAAGAAACACATCATCTTATCTGCATTAGAGGTACAACCCAATTCATTGTAAATAGGAGTGTCAACTGTGGAGTTATAAATATCTGCCACATCATTCAGCTTCATGGTTGTTTTTGACGAAGCTGTTGTCTGCGATATATTATTAGACTCATAGTAAGTGTTCTCTTCCCAGTAAATAGCACCTTCGGAGGAGTGACCACCACCTTTTCCTGAACAATAAGGATTGTTTTTATACGCCTGTCCGCCATCAACGTTTTTGCTACGGTCTTCACCAGTCTCGTAACCGGCACGTTCACGTAGTTTGTTCATCCATTCGATAGCTTTGTCATAATTGGATTCACCTTTGCGGATATATGCTTCGGCAACCATCAATACGTCGTCTGCCGAACGGGCGATAATAGCATCGCGGGTACCGAATTGCGATGCAATGGAAACGCGGTAACCGTCACGGAATTTGGATAATGCGACTGAACGTTTATGCGGTATGATATCATAGTAATTTCCGGTTTTCTCGTTTATGTTCCAGCTATGTGCCTGTCCTTTGAAATAACGTACGTAAGTATAAGTATTACACATCTTTCCGTCTTTCAGAGCTGTGTAGGCCGGAGCGTTGGGATACTTTTCGTATCGGTTGTCTCCCGGATCATTGACGATGTACTTCATTCCGAGTTCACCACCGCTAAAGCGTTTATCGCCCTCTTTCACACCAGCAGGTGCATATGGCATATCTTCTGCTGTCCAGGTAGGAGCACTCTTGGTTTCGTTGGCTCCGTAGCAAGTGGTAAATGATTTCCAAAAGCGAGAGTCATTGACGCGGTCGAACACTTGCATGGTATATTCGGTAGCACTTACATATGAGAATTCGCGTCCGCCGGAGATATCGCGTTTACAACCACCGATATCATTACCTTGATATACGGAAGGATAATAAAGATGCATCTGATTTCCATAACGTCCCCATGTTGATTCGTCATTGGAGAATTGGGCGGCCAGGACAACTTCGCTGACCTTCTCATTGCCACCGTTCGGTTGTTGATAATCCCATAATTCCACATAGTCATTACACAAAGGATGCGCGGCTACTACTTCCGAGCCATATTGGATAACAGCATCCAAATCGGCGGATACATAACTACTGTTCCAGTCACTATATAGTTCAGAAGCACGGAATAGATGTGCTTTTGCTAGGAAGTGTGCGGCAGCATATTTGTTGATGCGGCCGATGGATGCCCCTTTATCCGGCAGCAGTCTGTAGGCTTCTCCAAAGTCCGATATAACCTGGGAATATATTTCTTCAGCAGAATTACGTGTGAAAAATGTTTCTGCGCTTGTAGAAGGGGTTAATTTCAAAGGTACGCCACCGAATTGCTTCACTAATTCGAAGTAGGCATAAGCTCTGAGGAAATAGGCTTCTCCTAAGCGTGTGTTATAGGTTGGCGAACTTTGGTTATAATACTGTGGCAGGTTCTCGAGTAATATATTTGCCGGTTCGACCAATCCGTAATAGTTATCCCATATAGGTTGGTTTGCTCCATTTTCAGAAGAGTTTAAATCCTGACTGTAGTGGTTCCATGCCGGAATAACATTGTTGGCATCGGTAAACTCGTCTACTCCCATATTGTAACACTGGATACCCCATATATAATTGAATTTGAATTTCAGTTTCTGATAGGCTCCGGTCACCAGTTCATCAAGACCTTCCTGTGTCTTGAAACGGTCGGTACTATATTGAGTCGTTAGATTTTCGTCCAGGAAAGACTCGCTGCATGAGGTTATCGAACTTCCCATTGCGCTTGCCAGCATGGCTGCAAATAATATTCTGTTTAATTTCATAATGTCTTTACTTTAATTGGTTATTAGAATCCGATATTGACGCCTATTACAAAGCTTCTCGAAGTAGTAGGTGAACCAAATGTCTTGGTGTTATTGTCATAATTTACCAGGTCAGTATCCAAGAAGTCACATGCCTTATAGATATTGAATGGATTCATCGCTTGAACATACAGTTTAAGATTATTGATACCCAGGTTCTTCAATTGTTGTGGGGTAAAATTATAACCTAATGAGATGTTACGGACTTTGATGTATGAACCGTCTTGGTAGTTCATGGCACTATTATAAGAATCGGCTCCTTCACCATTCGAACCGGGTGAATAGTATCTTGCATTCTCATTTGTACCGGCTACCCAATAGTCTACTTTACGCTGCATATAGCGACCATCCAGTGTGACAGAACCTTGCGGCACTGTGAACCCCCAACGTGACAGAATGAAGAAGGAAAGTTCGAAATTCTTGTAACTGAAAGTATTGCTCCATCCACCTGTCCAGCGTGGACGCATATGACCTACAATCTTTTTATCGTCATTAGCATCTATTTTATCGTCTTCATTCAAATCTTTCACTTTGATTTGTCCCGGTTTGCGTCCGTACACAGCAGCTTCTTCGGCTTCCTCTGTTTTCCAGATACCATCGTATACCCAGTCATAATAAACACCGATTTCTTCGCCCACAAACCATTTGTTGTTTACATCTTCGGTTCTGCCGTTAGATAGTTCATCAATCCGGTTTCTGTCCATCGACCATGTCAGGGTAGTACTCCATGTGAAATCTTTTGTTTGTACCGGTATTGCGTTTACTTGCAAGTCGACGCCATAACCGGATGTTTTACCTACATTGGAATACGTAGAGACATAGCCGGTTAGTGAAGGAATTGACATTTCCAATAATAAATCGTCAGTTTTGGTCTTATATGCATCAATACTACCGGAGAGTCGGTTATTGAAGAAACCATAATCGATACCGACGTTGTATTGTGTTGTTCTTTCCCATCCCAAGGTCGGGTTAGCCATTTTGGCAGGTTCTTTTTGTGAAGGGTCTGAAGGTACATAACCTAAAGACGATTCATTCTGCCCCCAATTGTAATACAAGCCGGTGATGGCGCCTTTGGTGGCGTATGCTTTGATAGCTGCATTACCGGTAACACCCATGCCGACACGAAGCTTTAACTGATTCAGCCAACTGATGTCTTTCATGAAGTCTTCCTGATCCATTCTCCATGCGATAGCCGCGGAGGGGAAACTTGCCCATTTATGTCCTTCTGCTAACTGGGAAGCACCGTCCCAACGCATAGATGCGGTTAATAGATATTTGTCTTTATAGCCGTAGTTAAGACGGATCATGTAAGATGCCATTTGAGTTTCTGTCAGACCTGTACCAAAAGAATTCAGAGTACCGGCAGAGCCCATGTTATACCAGAGTTCATCTGATGACGCTACATTGGTAGCTCTCATGTCTCCCATTTCATAATGATAGGCCGAAGCTGATTGCATTAATGTAGCTCCTAAGCTATGCTGACCTAGAGTCTTGTTGTAATAGATCAGGTTGTCCAATGTCCATGCACGTTTTTGTTCGTTCTTATACTGGGCACCGTTATTACCGTCACCGTTGATACCATCGGCAGCATTAGCAACTCCCAATGTGTAAAACTGGAATTCGGGACCGAACTGAAGCCGGTAAGATAAACCTTCCAGCGGTTTCCATATTTTACCGAAATCAATTTGTGAGTACATGCTGGCAGATGCACGGAAAGTACGGCGCTGATTGGTATTATAGTCCAATTCGCGGATAGGATTGATAATATTGACGTCACCACTCGGATAGCGGACATATTCACCATTTTCATCGTAAGGTACTGTCCACGGAATCATACTTCTCAATGCGCTGTAGAAATCACCGGAACCGGTAACGGATTTAGAGAAACTGTATCCATAGTCTTGAGTGGAGTAAGACGCATTGATTGAAGATCCCATTTTGAACCAATCGACAGGTGTCACGTCGAATGATGTTTTCAATGTGTAGCGTTCATAGGCTTGTCCCGGTTGTGTACCTTTCTGATCCAGGTAACCGAATGAGGCATAACCCTGGAATTTATCAGAACCGCCGGATGCGCTTAAAGTATGTTCGTGAGTGATTCCGGTTTGTTTTCCGTGAGAAGCCCAGTCGTAGGAGCCAACTAGCGATGGATCATAATTTCCATTCACCCATGCTTTTTCTATGTTCTGCCAGGAAGCGGTTACGCTACCGAACGCGGCTTTATCAGCTTCATAAGTAGGAGTGGCAGAAGCATAAGAACCTGCATTGTATTTAGCTAAACGGGCATAATCCAACCATTCTGCAGCAGACATCATTTTAGTGACATCATGTAATGTTTCGAATGTAACAGTACCGGAGTAATTCAGGGTTACTTTACCTTCTTTCCCTTTTTTGGTAGTTACAAGAATTACGCCATTGGCACCGCGTGAACCATAGATGGCTGTGGCCGAAGCGTCTTTCAATATATCAATAGCTTCAATATCGGAAGGATTGATGTTTTCAATGCCACCATTCTGAATCACCATACCATCTACAACATACAGCGGGCTCTGTTCTGCATTGATGGAACGTTGTCCACGGATATTGATGTTACCGACCTCTCCGGGGCGTTGACTGGATGTGATATCTACACCGGCTGTCTTACCTTGCATTCCTTCCAATGCATTTCTTACAGGCATAGCCTTCAGTTCTTTTTCTCCTACTCGGGCCATAGCACCGGTTACGTCACTTTTTTTCTGCACACCGTATCCCACAACTACTACCTCATCCAGCGTTTCGGTGTCTTCCTGAAGAGTAATTCTGAAATTGGTATTTCCGGCAACGGATAATTCTTGTTTTTTATATCCTATATAAGTAATAGTGATTGTTCCTTTTGCCGGTACATTGGCTAGAGTAAATTTACCATCTAAATCTGTAATTGTACCGTTGGTAGTACCATTCACCAATACACTGGCACCAATAACCGGCTCTCCCGCAAAGTCGGTAACTGTGCCCGATATTGTCTTATTTTGGGCATGGGATTCGACCATTAAAAAGGAAAATAAAGCGAGGAAAAATAGCCGTCGGATAATGTCCGTATTGGCAAACAAATGATAACTTTTCTTGTTGCTTTTCATACTGTTATTATTAAGTTAAACGAATATATTATTATTGTACTCACGTTGTAGATGATAGGGAAGTACCCTAAAATTGCTGTTTTTCATATGTTTAATCATTAGTTTCTAAATGTTTACTTGTATATTCTTTATTTCTCGTATATTGCTGTTACTTCTTAGAGAATCACTTTAAAAAGTATTATATAGAAGCCTGGTAGTATCATATCTTATTGTAATATTTGTATATTTATATACTCATTTTGGCTATTCAGTTAAACAAAAGTTAGATTCTCTTTTTTAAGGAGCTTTTTCACACTCTATCTGTAAAAAAGTGTTGCAAACATAACGACTTAATCAAAATATAGCAATGCAGAATCGTACAAATGCATGGAAAATACCGTCTTTTGCACGATATTCCATGCTGTAGGCCAGATTTTCAATTAGTGGTTAATGGGGATGAACCTTTTTGTTTCTATTTTATTGTATGGAGATTAGTATTATATAAACCTAAAAAACGATATGGCGAATTTTTCAATAGTGATTGTTCCAACTAAAAAGCTAGCAAATGGCAGGCATCGGATAAGGATAGCAGTAGCACATCATTCGAAAACCAGATATATATCAACCCAGTTCACATTAGATTCTGCAAGTCAATTAAAAAATGGTAGAGTTATCAGGCATGAAAATGCAACAAATATGAATGCTTGCTTACGGAAGCTGATAAATGAGTATGAGGAAATTGTTACATCAATCAGTTATTTACCTGCAATCTCATGTACAGAGCTAATCCGTATTATTACTTATGAACAGAAGAAAAAAGGGATTACTTTTCAAACGGTCGCATCCGAATACATGAACTTTATGAAGGGAGAAGAGCGGGATAAATCTTTCAAGCTTTATAAAATAGCTTCCGAAAGATTTATCAAGTATATGAAAGGTGACTTTCCGTTAATTCAGCTAACCCCTTTACATATACAAGAATTCGCAAAAGTGCTGCAAGATGATAAATTGGCTGATACAACGGTCAGAATATACCTGACCCTGATAAAAGTGATATTGAATTATGCAGGTAAAATGAATTATGTGAATTACTCTATCCATCCTTTTATTCTCTTTAAAATGCCGGCTAGTAATGTAAGAGAACTCGATTTATCAATAGAAGAACTAAAGAAGATACGAGATACTGTTTTACTAAAGCCTACGCTATCAGTGGTAAGAGATATTTTTATGCTTACCTATTATTTAGGTGGTATCAATTTAAGAGACTTGCTTGCATATGACTTTATAGATAAAGAGTATATGAGATATGTACGCCATAAAACACGTAATAGTAAAAAAGGAGTAAATGAAATTGCATTTACTTTGCAGCCTGAAGCGAAAGCTATCATAAACAGATATCTAACTAGAGAAGGCAAACTGAAGTTCGGGAAGTATTCATCTTATAAACAGATATATAGTTTAATCTTCCGACATATAGATAAGGTGATGAAGCTTTCAGGAATAACTAAAAAAGTTACATATTATTCCGCACGAAAGACATTTGCGCAACATGGTTATAATTTAGGAATACAAATAGAAAAGATAGAATATTGTATAGGGCACAGCATGAAGAACAATCGTCCTATTTTTAATTATATAAAAATTATGCAGGAACATGCTGATAAAGTATTTAGAGAAATATTCGATCAGTTATTATAATCACTCAATTCCGTACTATTTTATTTGAAGGTATATTCTCCAATTTTATACTCTTCTCGACTATTGAACAATGTTCAATAGTTGCCTTTTTATTGCCCTTAGCCAACTGTTCTTTTTAAACAACTCGTTTATATACAATATTATTACTTCAAAATAGTAATCTAACTTTTGTTTAAATTGATATTTAGAAGTATGATAACTTATGAAAAACACTGCTACTCGTTTATAGCTATCGCTAAGAATACACTGCGATTGCTATTCTTTATTCCTTTTAGTGAATTTAATAATGAAAATATATTTGTTTAACTTTAAAAAACATGGTATGAAAAAAAACTATGTAACTGCTGCTTTTGCTCTGCTTCTTTTAGCAGGATGTAGCAACGACGTAAAAGAATCCGATATCAAGTTTGCGGGAGAGTCGGGCGCGAAGGTTTCCTTCAGTGCAGTGATTAATAATCAAGAAGCAAGCGAACTTGTAACTAGAGCTACAGAAACAAACTGGGAAATGGGAGACTTAGTCGGAATCACATGTGGTTCCAGACAAGTGAATATTGAGTATGAATATACTGGTGGAGAAAATAGTATGTTTACAGCAAAAAGTGGATATGCAGAAAATATCTGGGTGCTGGGTACTCAAGAGTATGATGTGACAGCTTACTATCCATTCACGGGAACATCAGGTGAAGAACCTTTATCTTTGGAGGTGACTACTGACAGTGAAAATCAAGCAACAGCTGCAACCCGCGAGAAAATAGACTTTCTTTATGCATCGGGCAAGGCTACAGCTGAAAATCCGAATGTAAAATTAGCATTTAATCATGTAATGAGCCGTATTAAGCTGACATTCACTGCCGGTGAAAATGTTACTTTGTCAGATATAACTTGTTATCTTATTAATCTAAGGACAAAAGGAACTTTTAACCCGAATACAGGAGTTACAACAGTAACGGAAAAACCAGCAACGGAAGACGATGATATCGTATGGACAAAGGTTGGTTCTGTTGATAATTACACCATACAGGCTATTTTGCTTCCACAAACAGTTGGTAAGGAAGTGTATATTCAGGCAGGAATGAACGGATATTATTATGAAGTTCATTTCCCTAATTTATCAGAATTAAAACCGGGAGTTTCCTATAATTACACAATCCAGGCAAACGAATATAAAGATAATCCGTTTGTGTTGACTATTACTGAAGAAACGCAGATTGTCGGATGGCAGAATGAGGACGGAGGAACTATTGAATCTGATCCAAGTGTAGCCGGAACGGATGCAGAGACTACCAATCCTTCTTGGAATATCACAGAAGAAACGATTACTCCTACACCTGTAAAGTAATCTTTCTCAGACCTTATATAGAGATACAAAAATACTAATGAACAAATAAAATTCGCTTTATGAAAGTATATAATTATATATCAATGCTTCTCCTTGCCGGTACAGCCATTTTTGCGTCATGTTCGCAGGACGAAGAAGTGAGTGGGGAAAATATGGACTCCATACAGGGTTTTCAAATCAGTGTACTCGATGAGGGGTATCAGAGTATGGATGAAAATAAGACACGTGCAACCGAGAGTGGCTACTCTACTAAATTTGCCGAAGGAGATGCAATAGGTATCTTCGCTGTGAAAGGTGAAAATATAGTAAGTGAAATTAATAACCGGAAGTTCACTATGGAAGATGGTATTTGGACACTGGACGATGATGGTGATCCTATTGAATATAAAGGTTCCGAATATCAGAAAATGAATTTTTATGCTTATTATCCGTATGATGCCAATGTCACCTTTGAACCTGCTAAAACAGACCCATTTGAAACGTATGTAAGTAATTGGAAAATTGGAGAAAACCAGAAAGAAGGTGAATATACGAAATATGATTTGATGACGAGTACAGGAGTTGTGGAAGGCGATCGCTTGAAAGGAAAAATTTCTTTCACAATGAAGCATCAGATGGCACTTGCTGTTATACAAATGCCAAAGATCGTTTATAGTTTTACAAACGGTAATATAGATGAGTATGCATTGCCTGTCAATGTCGGTTCTTTTATCTTGAATAATGCTGAGGCTACTCCTTATTATCAGGAAGCCACGGATACTTATCGCTTTTTGGTTAATCCGAAAAAGACTTTTTCTATCGAGGGAACATATAGTGGAGTCAAAGAAATGGCATACACAGCCGGTGGTACCCTTGATGGTGGTACAGCTAAGATGTACACAATCAATGATGCGAATAAAATCAACCATACTTTACAAGTAGGAGATTATTTTTGTGCTGATGGAAGTATTGTTTCTGTAGAGTCAGAAACGGTGCCGGAGAATGTAATTGGCATTGTATGTTATGCGGGTAATATACAACCCTCAATAACACACGAAGAATATACGGAAACTCAAGATGCTTTACGTCGTGATTATCCGAATTGCACTCACGGACTAGTCGTGGCAGTGAATTATGCTAAATATAACGATGCGAGTACCTCTGTCTTTTCTCCAAATGCAAGAGACTATTTCCATGGTAACTGGTTTAGTAGTGATGAAGATTGGGCTGGTAAGTTTATTAATACTGACACTAAAACAACTGATAGTGATGGCGTGGCAGCTATGCCATTTTTAGGTTATAATCATACAGTATTGATGATTAACTCCCCTACGTTGGTAAATGCATGCGAAGCTGGTGTAAATTTTGTTCAGGCATATCGCATGGACGTAACTGCGCCTGAAGTCACTTCCGATTGGTTCCTCACTTCTTTAAAGGAACTGGATTTGCTGTACAGATTGAAATCAACAATTAATGCCAGGTTGAAAGCTGTAGGAGGAGAGGAACTGATTGAGGGGTCTCGCCATTGGAGTAATGCTGAACGTACAGGAAATGCACAAATAGTATATCAACACAACTTTTCTACAGGTGTGATAAATGATAAACGACGCAATGAAGGGGCAGGTTATTTCCGTATGATGCTTGCATTCTAATATTAAAACAAGGCGGTATAAGTCCGTCAACTATACTTATATCATGAAAATGTAAATATATGAATAAGAAAAACTTTATAATAGGGACTGCTTTGCCTGTCGCATTGTTTTTCTCCATGATTACCTTAGCTCCTGCACTGGGATTCCAGTCTGCTTCGGCCGCTGTTGACGTAGTACAGCAGAAAGGTGTCATAAAAGGAACAGTGGTAGATGCCCAGGGAGAACCGGTTATCGGTGCAAATGTGGTTGCTCAGGGTACTTCTGTAGGTACCATTACCGATATTGACGGTGTATTCAGGCTCAATGTGAATCCCGGCGTAAAATTGAAAATATCTTTTATCGGCTATACGGACCAGACGGTAGTAGCAAAGAATGATATGCGGGTGATTTTGTCAGAAGATGCTACAGCTTTGCAGGAAGTTGAAATCGTAGCTTACGGGGTACAGAAGAAAATCACGATGACTGGAGCTATTGCCAGTGTGAAAAGTGAAGCATTGACTCGTACTTCCGTTGGTTCCGTATCCAATGTGTTGGGAGGTCAGATGACAGGTTTGACTACTGTCCAGTATTCTGGAGAACCGGGTTCGGATGCCGCAAATATCTTTATTCGCGGTAAGGCGACATTTACAAAGGATGGTGCATCGCCGTTGATACAAGTAGATGGTGTGGAACGTAATATGAATGAGGTTGACCCTAATGAAATAGAATCTATAACAATATTGAAAGATGCTTCGGCTACTGCAGTATTTGGTGTGCGTGGTGCGAATGGTGTGGTTTTGATAACTACCAAGCGTGGTAAGGAAGGTAAAGCGAAAATATCATTTACGACGTCTGCATCTATATTGTCACCGACAAAAATGATTGAACAAGCTAATTCTTATCAGTATACTACGTTCTATAACGCAATGAATAAGAATGATGGAGTACAACAAGTATTTAGCGATGCAGTCATTCAAAAATTCAGAGATGGTTCGGATCCTATTCGTTTCCCAAGCATTCAATGGACAGACTATATTATGGGAGATGCTACATTGCAGAGCCAGCATAATATGAACATTTCAGGTGGAACAGACAAAGTACGTTACTTTATTTCAGCCGGTGCTTATACACAAGGCGGTCTGTTCAATGAATTCAGTTTGCCGTATAACATTAGTTATCAATATCGTCGGTTCAATTACCGTAGTAATCTGGATATAGATGTCACCAAGACTACTATGCTATCATTCAATATCAGTGGCAATGTGAATACTTCTGATAAACCGCGTACGAGTCAAGGATCATCAGGTATGGTGAAGAATATCTATTATTCTACTCCGTTCAAAAGTGCAGGATTTGTAAATGATAAATTGGTTTACACTACTCCGGAAACGTATGACGATGGTTTGCAATTACCTTTCGTTGGTGATACCGATCCATTTTCTTATTATGGTGGTGGTAGTACCCAAACCAGTAATAATTCTCTGAGCGCTGACTTGATTCTGGACCAAAAACTGGACTTTCTTACTAAAGGATTGACTTTTAAGTTGAAAGGCTCTTATAACAGTTCATTTACTGTTTATAAGTATGCGTCGGGAGGAACGGAAATGATTTATAACCCTGCATATCTGAGTGATGGGACTGTAGGACTCAAACCGATTGACGGGAGTAAGTACACAGATGTAAGCTACAGTAGTGGGACAGGAAAGGCTCGTGACTGGTATATGGAAGCAGGATTTAATTACAATCGCACTTTCGGTAATCATAGTGTCGGTGCTTTATTGCTTTATAATCAATCGAAATCATATTACGTTTCAGGTCTCTACACAGATATTCCTAGAGGATACGTAGGGTTGGTGGGACGTGTCACCTATGACTGGAAGAACCGTTATATGGCTGAATTCAATATTGGATATAATGGCTCTGAGAACTTTGCGCCTGAAAAGCGTTTTGCGCCTTTCCCTGCTGGTTCTATAGGATGGATCATGAGCGAGGAAAAATGGTTTAAACCGTTGAAACCTTATGTCAGTTTTCTGAAATTACGTGCCAGTTTAGGTTTGGTTGGTAATGATAAGATTGGTGGTGAACGTTTTATGTATACAGCCGATCCTTACAATGTGAATCTGAATAGTCTTGCTAATCGTATCCCGAATAGTAATGATAATGCAAATGCCTGGGGATATGTTTATGGTGTCGATCTCGGTACTGTCAGTATGGGAGCGCGTGAGCTGGCTAAAAATAATGCAGATGTATCATGGGAAAAAGCATTCAAACGTAACTACGGTATTGATATAAACTTCTTTGATGACCGTTTATCAACTACGTTCGAATACTATCGCGAACATCGTTGGGATATTCTGGTACGAGATGGTACTGCACCGGGAATGCTTGGTTTTACTACGCCTTATTCTAATCTTGGAGAAGTGAATAACTGGGGATGGGAACTTTCGTTGAAGTGGAATGATAAAATAGGTAAGAATTTCCGTTATTGGGCGGGTGTAAATCTTTCTTATAATCAGAATGAAATATTGGAAATGAAAGAGTCTCCGAAAGACTATGGTTATCAATATCAGCAAGGTCATCGTATCGGTGCCCGCAGCCAATATGTATTCTGGCGGTATTATGATGAACAAACTCCCGAGTTGTATCAGAAAACGTTCAATCGTCCATTTCCGACACATTCGGTAACACTTCAGAATGGTGATGCTGTTTTTGTAGACTTAAACGGTGACCGTACTATTGACGGCAATGACATGAGTTATGATTACGGATTTACAGATGATCCGGAATATATGATTGGTATAAATTTTGGTTTTGCCTGGAAAAATTGGGAACTTAGTACACAATGGACAGGGGCATGGAACGTCAGCCGTATGATTTCGGATGTATTCCGTCAACCGTTCGTTTCTTCATCGGGTAATACGGCGGGAGGTTTGCTAGCCTATCATTTAGAGAATACATGGACGCCGGATAATCCGTCGCAAAATGCGGAATATCCGCGTGCTACTCAGGTGAATGCTACGAACAACTACGCGACTTCCACTCTGTTTGAGAAGGACTCTAAATATTTGCGACTGAAAACACTTCAGGTGGCATATAACTTCCAGTTCCCGTTGATGAAGAAACTGGGATTGTCTACCTGCCAGTTGGCATTCAGCGGATACAACTTGCTGACCTTCTCTCCTTATCTGTGGGGTGATCCGGAGGCAACGGCAAGTAATGCACCTTCCTATCCGTTGACTAAAACTTATACATTGAGCTTGAAATTAGGATTCTAATTATTTTGAAAGGAAAATAGAATGAAACAAAAATATAAATGGCTTACCGGTGCAGTGATGGGAGTGGCAATCAGTCTCGCTTCAACTTCCTGCGTAGACGAAATAAAATTCGGAAATGCCTTTTTGGATAAAGCTCCGGGTGGTTCTGCTACTATTGATACGGTTTTCAATAGTGCTACATATACGCGGCAATTTTTGAATACTTGTTATAGCCGTCAGTATTATGGATTACCATATGTAAATGACTCATCCGGTGATCTTCCCGATTCGTCCAATCCTTATTTGGGCAAGTTTGAGGCATTGACAGACTGCTGGCAGCTTCATTACACTTCAACCACTATCTATAACAGCTATTATAGTGGTTCGCATACCTCCAATTACGACCTTCGTGGTGATGTATTTGGCTATACCCGGGAGATGGTATGGCAAGTAGTGCGCTGGTGCTGGTTGCTCATTGAAAACATAGACAGGGTGCCGGGGATGGATAATACGGAAAAAAATAAACTGGTGGCGGAAGCTAAATGTCTGATAGCTTCCCGTTACTTCGATATGTTCCGTCATTACGGTGGTCTGCCGCTGATTTATGCTTCCTTTACAGGAACGGAGTCAAGTTATAGTATGCCGCGCGGCACAGTGGAAGCAACTGTGAATTATATGATTAGTTTACTTGACGATGCCATTAATTCCGGTGGATTGGAGTGGTCATATACTGGGGCGGATGCTACTACTGAAACAGGACATTGGACTAAAGCCGGAGCAATGGCTTTGAAATGCAAAATATGGCAGTTTGCTGCTTCACCGTTATTCAATGCCAGCCAGGGTTTTGCCGGTGGTGGTTCCGAGGCTGAACAACAGCATTTGGTATGGTATGGTGGTTATCGTGCCGACCTGTGGAATAACTGTCTGAAAGCTTGCGAAGATTTCTTTAAAGCTGTGGATGCAAATGGAACTTATCGGCTGAATACAGCTTCCGGTACTAATCCTACACCGGCAGAATATCGTTATGCATATCGCATGGGATATATTAAACTGGATAGTCCTGAAGTGTTGCATTCTGTTCGTGTCACCACAACTGACGCATTCAACTCAAGTACATATTGCTGGCATTCATGGAGTGATAATGGGCGTAACTCGTATACACCGACACAGGAATATGTGGAAATGTTTCCATGGAGTGATGGTACTCCCTTCGATTGGGAAGAAACTAAAGCAGCAGGTAGGTCGAATGAAATGTTCCTGACAGGTACATTTAATCAAGGAGAGCAGTTGCTTTCAAACATAGTGTTGACGCGTGATCCACGCTTATATGAATCAGTGATTGTAAATGGACTGCCGGGAAATCTGGGTTGGGGCTCTGTAAGCATGGGAGGAGACCCTTATGAACTTTGGGTAGGTGGTACTCATGCCGGAACAAATTCTCAGAATGAAACGATGAGATATGCCACCGGATATGATAATATGAAATACTATTTGGGTGACAATGATTATTTACGTCAATATACACAATGGGTGGCTCTTCGCCTTTCAGACCTCTATTTGACTTATGCAGAAGCCTTGCTTCAGGCAAATAATGATTTTCGCGGGGCAGTCGAGCAAGTCAACACCGTACGTGCACGGGTTGGGTTATCCGGTTTGGTAGACTGTAATCCGGACAAGAACTTATTGACTGATAAAGATGCTTTGTTGGAGGAAATCCTTCGTGAACGCGCTTGTGAATTAGGAATGGAAGATTCCCGTTTCTTTGATTTGGTACGTTACAAACGTGCCGACCGCTTCGAAAAACGTCTACATGGACTACTGATTTATCGTTTGGGAGAGGATGGCAAACGTATCCTTACTGCATGGAGAGACGGTACAGGCAGCAACAGTAAGAATGGTGGTGCTTTGCAACCTACTAAATTTGAATATGAACCGTTTGAATTGAAGAATCCTGTCCGTCATTGGTGGACTCATGGATTTGATTCGAAGTGGTATCTTTCTCCGTTCCCATTGGCTGAAATCAATAAGGGATATGGACTGGTTCAGAATCCGGGCTGGTGATGAGGCAAGGAAACATGTTTAAACGATATTAGAATAATAATATGAGAAAAAATAAAATTCTGATACTGGCTTTGATGGCTTGTCTGAGCATTCCGGTCGGAGCACAGAACACAGACAATGGTAACATAACAGGTGTTGTTGTTGATAAAAGGGGAAATCCTGTATATGGCGCATCTGTACATGTGGTGGGTGCACCGGATAAAAGGGTGGAAACCGATAAGGATGGTAAGTTTGAAATAGCCGCTGAAGCAGGAAAGAACTTACAAGTTGTGACGGTTGATAAGGGATCGGCTACAGTTGAGATAGAGCCGGGAAAACCGATGATGATTCGGATGGATTATGCAGAACAGACGATTGATGTAGGAGCCAATCGGACGTTCAGTCGTCATGAGTCGACTGCTGCCGTATCCACGGTTTATAATGAAGAACTTAATAAGCGGGCTTCCAAGAATATATCTAATTCTTTATTCGGACAAGGGCTTGGCTTGACAACCCTGCAAAATGCAGGCAATTATGCATCAGTAGAACCTACATTCTATATACGTGGTTTGCAGAGCCTGTCCAGTAGTACACCATTGGTACTGGTTGACGGGTTGGAGCGGGACATGAGTCTTGTGACACCCGAAGAAGTGGAGTCCGTTTCTATATTAAAAGATGCGGCCGCTGTCGCGCTGTATGGATATAAAGGTGTTAACGGTGCGATATTGATTACAACCAAACGCGGTAAGTATAACTCTAAAGAAATAACTTTTACTTACGATCATGTGACAAACTTCCAGTCTCGTCGTCCTAAATTTGTAGACGCAGGCACATATGCTGACGCTGTGAATGAAGCACGTGGCTATGAAGGGTTGAGTGCGCGTTACACTCCCGAAGAAGTGGATGCCTTTCGTAATGGTGCAGGCAGTGGTGGTGCTTCCCGGCTGTATCCTTACATCTACCCTAATGTCAACTGGATGGACGAAACTTTTAAAGATACAGGTATTTCCAATAAATATACGATTGAGTTTCGGGGCGGTGGAGCCAAATTCCGCTATTATACGATGGTCGGTTTGTTGACAGACAAAGGATTCGTGAAAAACCCGAATGAAAATGATGGATATTCCACTCAGAACAAATACTCGAGAGCCAATCTGCGTACGAATCTGGATATTGACCTGACAAGTACAACTAAGTTGAAATTGAATATTCTTGGTACATTATCAGAATCAAGCCGTCCTGGCGCCTCCGTGGATTTGTGGGATATGATTTATTCATTGCCATCAGCAGCTTTTCCAGTGAAACTGGAAGACGGAACATGGGGTGGAAGCACCACATGGGCAGGTACATCAAATCCTATTGCACAATCGCAAGGAGCGTCCTATAGTAAGGGACATACCCGTAACTTGTATGCCGACCTGACTCTGTCGCAAGACTTATCCGGTTTCCTGAAAGGGCTGGGAGCTAACTTCCGTTTATCATACGACAACTATTCGTCTATTTGGGAGAATCATAGCAAGACGTATTCTTACGGTGGGTACACTACCAGTTGGACGGAAAACGGTCCGTTCTATACTTATATTTCCGGTGGTGCTCCAAGTGAAATGTCGAAAGACGCTAATACAAATGATTGGGCACGTCAATTCAATTTTGCCGGTAGTTTGGATTATGGTCGTTCTTTTGGAAAATATGATGTGTATTCTCAGTTGAAGTGGGATTATGAATACCGTGACACTTACGGTTTGAATACAACAGTTTATCGTCAGAATGTTTCATGGTATACTCATTTTGGGTATGACAAACGTTACTATTTGGATCTTGCGTTAGTCGGTTCGCAATCCAGTCTACTGGCTCCGGGACATAAATGGGCTTTTTCGCCGAC
The DNA here is from genome assembly GCF_014750685.1 of Bacteroides sp. GM023. GTDB lineage: Bacteria > Bacteroidota > Bacteroidia > Bacteroidales > Bacteroidaceae > Bacteroides. The sequence continues at coordinate 14,672 of NZ_JAAXGE010000006.1, read as the reverse complement.
AGTGTCCGCTGCATGGGTGGTTTCGGAAGAGAACTTTTTAAAGAATGTATCCTGGATTGATTTTCTGAAGTTACGCGCTTCTTTTGGTGTTATTAATGCTGACTATTTGCCTAAAGACGGAGATACAACAGTCAATAATTACTGGGATCAGATATATACTACCACCGGTACAATGTATCGTTTTGATGAAGGTTATGGTTCTGCTTTTGGAAGTACATACATCAGTCGTTTGGCAACAGCTAATTCAACTCATGAAAAGGCATATAAGTATAATGTAGGTATTGACGCCACTCTGTTCAAAGGATTGAACCTGACTTTAGAGGGGTATTATCAGAGACGAAAAGACATTTGGGTAGCTTCCGCAGGACAATATTCAGAGGTATTGGGTATGGATGCTCCGTTTGAGAATGCCGGTATAGTAGATAGCTGGGGAACAGAAATAGGCTTGGACTATACGAAACGAATAGGCGATGTAGTATTCAATATTGGTGGGAACTTTGCATGGAACCGGAATGAAATCAAAGAACAACTGGAAGAGCCTCGTCTATATAACAATCTGGTGCAGACAGGTAATCGGTTGAACCAGGTATATGGTTTGATAGCCGAAGGATTCTTTAAAGATGAAGAAGACATTGCGAACAGTCCTACACAAAATTTCAGTACGGTAGTGCCGGGTGATATCAAATATAGAGACGTAAACGGTGATGGCATCATTGATTCTAATGATCAGACAGCTATTGGATATAGCACTGTTGCACCGGAAATATACTACTCATTTCATTTGGGAGCCGAATGGAAAGGACTTGGTTTTGATGCTATGTTTCAGGGAACTGCCAATTATTCCGCTGTTTTAAATACGAAGAGTATGTTTTGGCCGTTGATAAACAACACTACTCTTTCCAATCATTACTATGAAAACCGTTGGACACCGGAAAACCAGAATGCCAAATATCCGCGTCTAAGTTCACAGAGCAATGCGAACAACTACCAGACCAATACTATTTGGATGGCAGACCGTTCATTCCTGAAACTACGAAATTTAGAGGTGTATTACAAATTCCCTAAAGCTTTACTGCAGAAAACGAAGATACTGGGCAGTGCCAAATTGTACGTTCGTGGAGTGGATTTACTTTGTTTCGACAAGATTGATGTGGTAGACCCGGAATCTTATGGTGCGACAAATCCACTGAACAAGAGTGTGATAGTCGGTTTGACAATTGGTTTTTAATCACTAAAAACAAAGCGAAAGAATGAAACTGAATAAATTAATATATGGCGTCTTGAGTTGCTTTTTCCTCTCTTCCTGTGCGGATAAGATGGATTATAAAGAATACAGTAATTATGATGCGAATTATGTAAAACGAACCTTTGGAGATGTAGGTGGATTGGTTGCCAACATCTATTTAGGCTTGGATACCGATTTCGGAAACTATAGCGGAGCGGTTTTAGGATCGGCAACCGATGAGTCGGAATATGCTTATTCGGGTAACCAAATCGAAGATTTCTATAACGGATCGTGGAGTCCGACAAATGCAAAAAGCAGTATGTGGACTACCTGTTATAATCAGATAGCAAACTGTAACCTCTATCTGGAGGAATTTACGGGATTGACTTTCTCTGATTATGAATTAATCTCGGATTATAAGCAGGAGATGTTCCGTTATAACAACTACCAGTACGAAGTTCGTTTCTTGCGGGCATACTATTATTTCTATCTGGTACGGCAGTATGGAGCTGTTCCTTTCACAGACCATGTATTGACAGCTGCGGAAGTCAATACTCTGGAACGTCGTCCGGCAGAGGAGATTTTTGATTATGTAATCTCTGAGTGTGACGCAATTAAGGATCTGATTGTTGAAGATTATGCGAACTTGGGCGATATGGCTCCTTCGGGAGAATCATTGGAAACGGGACGCGCCAATAAACGGGTCGTTCTGGCATTGAAAGCACGTGCTGCCCTGTATGCCGCAAGTCCTTTGTTCAATACCAATAATGATGTGGAATTATGGCATCGTGCAGCTCTCGCCAATAAGGAATTGATTAATGCTTGTGAGTCTGCAAAGATGAAATTGATTGATGACTATTCTTCATTGTGGAGTAAGGACAGTTATTCCGATGCACTTGATGAATTGATTTTCGGACGTCGTGCCACAAGAACTACTAATTCCTTTGAGGGTTATAACTTCCCGATAGGATTGGAAAACTGTAAAGGTGGAAACTGTCCTACCCAAACATTGGTAGATGCTTATGAAATGCAGGCCACAGGATTACGACCGGACGAAACGACAGGCTATGATTCAAGTCTGCCATATTACGATGGACGTGACCCGCGTTTCTATCTGACTATTGCTAAAAACGGAGACGAGAAATGGCCGAACTGGAATACCACTCCTTTGCAAACTTATCAGGGTGGAGTGAATGCAGAACCATTGAGTGGTGCTACACCGACAAGTTATTATTTGAAGAAGTATTGTCAGACAGCCGTTGACTTACGTTCCAGTACTGCGTCTACAACTTATCATACATGGATTACTTTCCGTTTGGGAGAATTCTATTTGAACTATGCGGAAGCGTTATTCAAATATCTGGAATTGAGTGGTACGGAAAAGGCTGCTGATGTTACTACAGATGAGTTTACAATGTCTGCCAGGGCTGCTGTTAAAAAGGTGCGTGACCGTGCCAAAATGCCGGGATTTCCTACAGGCATGGGTAATGACGCTTTCTGGAAGAAATATCAGAACGAACGTATGGTAGAACTGGCTTTCGAAGGACATCGTTTTTGGGATGTGCGTCGTTGGAAAGAAGGCGACAAGCATTTTAAGAGCATTACTGAGATGAAAATCACTAAGAATTCGGATACATATACATACACCCGTAAAGTTGTCAACCGCCAATGGGACGACAAAATGTATTTCTTCCCGATTCCTCAAAGTGAAAGGTCGAAGAATCCTAATTTAGCACAGAATCCGGGATGGTAATCTATCTCGGATTCCGGAAAAAGGAATGCTTATGTAAAAGAATTGTTTATAGAATAAAAAACGGAGAAATGAAGAAATATTATATACTATTGGGACTATTCAGTTTGCTGGCAGTAGTTGCCTGCTCGGACAATGATCCCGTTGTTGAAGTAAATGATGGCAATCAGACAGAGGAGGAACTTCCCCCTCTGCCAACTGAAGTTATAACCGGAAGCCGTGCAATGTGGGTTAGTTATGACCCTACGCCGAATGCTGATGCTAATAACTCTTCAGGTATATCATCTGCATTGATTAGCTGGAGATTGCTGAAGACTGATCCGTCTAATGTCGCATTTGATATTTATAAGTCTGTAGATGGTGGAGTAGAAGAAAAATTGAATGAAAATCCGATATCGAACGCTACTTCCTGGTCCGATGCTGATATTGACGCTACAAAAACGAATCTATATCGTGTCACTCTCACCGATCAGACAGAAACTCTTTGTGAGTTTACTTTTGCTCCGGAGATGGCAACGAAATTTTATCGTGAGATCTCATTGAATATGAACGTGCCCGATGCATCGGTAACCTACTCACCGGACGATATACAGGTCGGTGATCTGGATGGAGACGGTGAATTGGAAATCGTGGTGAAGAGAGAACCTTATGATGGAGCGAATCAAGGAGTGTGGTTTAATGGTACCACTTTGTTGGAAGCATATAAGATGGATGGAACTTTCTTGTGGCAAATAGACATGGGTATCAATATTCGTTCAGGCTCGCACTATACTTCTTATATTTTGTATGACTTTGATGGTGACGGCTTGTGTGAGATTGCCTTCCGTTCTTCTGAAGGAACAAAATTTGCTGATGGAAAGATTATTACCGATGCTTATGGTAAAGTGAATGATTACCGTATTCGTCAGTCGGATGCCAAAGGTTGGTATTCAGGGGCGGCTATCCAACGCGATCAGAATGATGCTTCTACGGCTACCACTTGTGGCTTAATCATGGAAGGCCCTGAATATATTTCTATTTGCAGAGGTTATGATGGACGTGAAATTACTCGTATCGACAATATACCACGTGGTGGAGAAGGCTCAAAAACGTCACGTGCAAAATATTGGAGTGAATATTGGGGCGACGATTTCGGAAACCGTATGGATCGTTTTTTCATTGGCGTCGCTTATTTGGATGGTATTCCGGATGAGACAACCGGAATAAGAACCAGCAATCCCAGTTTGATTATTAGTAGAGGTATCTATCATAACTGGCAGGTATGGGCACTTGATTTGAAAGGAAGTGAATTAGTTCCACGCTGGAAATTTGATACGGCAAATCATTCATCAAAATGGCTGTCTATGTGTTCGCATTGTTTCCGTGTAGCCGACTTGGATGGTGATGGCAAAGATGAAATATTATATGGCTCGGCTGCCATTGATCATGATGGAAGTGAATTGTGGTGCACTGGAAACGGCCATGGTGACTGTTTATATGTAGGGAAATTTATAAAAGATCGTTCCGGATTACAGATTGTCGCTTCATTTGAAGAACCGAGCAATTATAACGGTCAGGGACATGGTTATGCATGTCAAGTCATTGACGCAAGAGATGGTAGTTTGATTACTGGTCATGGGGCGGGTTCGACTACTGATGTTGGTCGTTGTATTGTAGCAGATATTGACCCGGATAGCCCGGACTTTGAATACTGGTCTTCTTTGAATTCAGGAGTATATAGTTGTAATGACGGCAGATTGGTTTCCAGTACATATCCTACCGGTATTGGTAGTGGAATTATGTATAATGTGGCTATTTATTGGAGCGGACAACCTACCAGAGAAATGTTAGACCGTGCTTGTGTTGTGAGTTATAAGCAAAATCCGGATGTTAACAAGACGAATAAGAATCGTTTAGTATATTTTGGAGCTTACGGTAGTAGTGATGGAAATCACAGTTCTAAATATAATCCTTGTTATTACGGTGACTTTTTAGGAGATTATCGTGAAGAAGTGATTATGGGCTCGAGTGATGGCAAGTCTCTTTACATCTTCTCCACCAACCACCCGACTGAATTCCGTCTTCCTCACTTGCTGACAGATCACAACTATGATATGTCACAAGCTATGCAGAATATGGGATACAACCAAGGAACCAATTTAGGTTATTATGTCGGTGCGGAAACTTTGAAGAAAGCAGAGGTGAAAAAGGTTTCAGAATAATTAAGCACTCATTTGATAAAAGTTTGTTGAAAGAGGGCAATTCGGCTGTCGTGCCGAATTGTCCTTTTTTTGTGTCTGAATGAATCGGCATGAACATGAACGAATAGCCATGGAAATGGATGATATTCTATTCCGTTATGAACAACCACTTCTTACCTTTGCAAAGTAAGATAGCTTATTTACGTATGAAGAACATTTTTACTCTTTTGTTCCTGTTTATTATTTGTGGAACAAATACGAACGCACAAGCCAATAAAGTTTCCGGACTCAATGCTCGTCAGTTTCATAAATACTGGAAAGTAGAGTCGGAATTTCCCGATTATAAAGTGACATTTGTTGGTGATACAGCCGAAATTCTCTCTCCGAAAGGACTCACACTTTGGCGGAAAGAAAAGATGAGTGGACGGGTGACCATTGAATACGACGCGTGCGTCGTTGTAGAAAGGGAAGGAGATCGCCTGAGTGATCTGAATTGCTTTTGGATGGCTTCGGATCCTGAATATCCCGATAATATATGGAAGCGGGAGAAGTGGCGTAACGGAATCTTTCTGAATTGTTATTCTTTGCAGCTTTATTATATGGGATATGGTGGAAATTACAACTCCACTACGCGCTTTCGTCGTTATGATGGCAATGAGGCAGGTATTACAGATTCACAAGTCCGTCCTACTGTTTTGAAAGAATATACGGATGCCGGACATTTGCTGAAAGCAAATCATTGGTATCACATCAAGATAACCAATGAGAATAATAGGGTTAGTTATTACATAGATGGTGAGCGATTGGTGGACTTCTGCGATGCCGAACCTCTGACGGAAGGTTGGTTCGGCTTTCGCACCACCTTATCCCGTACTCGTATTACAAATTTCCATTATGAGAGTTTACCACAAAGTTCTTCTACAATTCCCTTGCGCTGGATTGGAGATACTCCCGAACAAGATAAAGCGGTAAGTTTTGGAGTCCCTTTTGATGAGGGAGAAGTCTTTCCTGACACTCCATTACAATTAAAGACTATGGATGATACGGAAATTCCCGTTGATACATGGACATTGGCATATTGGCCGGATGGTTCTGTGAAGTGGAGCGGTGTTGCCGGTATTATTCCCGCCGGAACAAAAACATTGACGTTAGGGAAAGCGGAGAAGAAAACAAAGCCTAAAGACGTCCGACAGAAAGCATCTTCTATTTCTATCATTGAAACGTCTGAAAATATTAAGATAGAGACTGGAGTACTATCTGCATTTATCCCGCGGCATGGAGAATTTCTGATTGACAGCCTGCTGTATAAAGGAACTAAAGTAGGAGAGAAGGCACGACTTGTATGCAGTACCCAAAGTGAACCGATTCTTGAAAATACTTCGCAGATATCCTTTGCCCACTATACAAGCGAAATAAAAGCTGTCAGCGTAGAACGTTTCGGTTCAGTGCGTGCACTAGTCAAGTTGGAAGGTGTGCACAGAAGAAGGGATAAAGAGAACTCAAAAGATAGCCATGAAGAGATTCGTGAATGGCTTCCTTACGTCATTCGTCTCTACTTCTACGCGGGGAGCGAACAAATAAAAATGGTACATAGCTTTATGTATGACGGAGAGCAGAATAAGGACTTCATCCGTAGTTTAGGAATCCGTTTCGATGTGCCTATGCGTGAAACTTTATATAATCGTCACGTCGCCTTTTCCTGTGCCGATGGCGGAGTGTGGAGCGAGCCGGTACAACCCTTAGTCGGTCGTCGCGTACTGACTTTAGACAATGAAACTTCCCTGCAACAGCAACAGATGGAAGGCAAACGCATTCCTGCCTATGAAAGATTTGACGGGAAAAACCGTGAACTGCTTGATAATTGGGCTTCATGGAATGATTACCGCCTGTCCCAACTCACAGCCGATGCTTTTTCAATTCGCAAACGTGCCAATAATGACAATTCCTGGATAGGAACTTTTTCCGGCACTCGTAGTGAAGGATACGTTTTTGTCGGCGATGTCACAGGCGGACTGGGACTTTGCCTGCATGATTTTTGGCAATCTTATCCGTCTTCGATTGAAATATCCGATGCGCGAACCCCGACTGCCACGCTTACTGCCTGGTTATGGAGCCCTGAAGCAGAACCTATGGATTTGCGCCATTATGATAATGTACCTCATGGACTGAATGCCAGTTATGAAGATGTCCAGGAAGGAATGAGCACTCCTTATGGAATCGCTCGTACAACTACATTCACACTCGTACCACAAAGTGGTTATGCCGGAAAGAAAGCTTTTGCAGACTATGCCAAACAGCTTTCTGCCCCAAGTGTACTAATGCCGACCCCGAAGTATCTACACGACCGCCAGGCTTTCGGAATATGGAGCCTTCCCGACCGTAGTACTCCCTTCCGTACCCGTGTGGAAGACCGTTTGGAAGCCTACATCGACTTTTATCAGAAAGCCATCGAACAGAATAAATGGTACGGCTTTTGGAATTACGGTGACGTGATGCATGCTTATGACCCCGTCCGTCATACTTGGCTTTATGACGTTGGCGGTTTTGCTTGGGACAATACGGAACTAGCTTCGAATATGTGGCTTTGGTATAGCTTCCTGCGTACCGGACGTGCTGATATTTGGCGAATGGCCGAAGCTATGACTCGCCATACGGCCGAAGTGGATGTCTACCACACCGGCGTGAATGCCGGACTGGGTAGCCGTCATAATGTGAGCCATTGGGGCTGTGGCGCCAAAGAAGCAAGAATCAGCCAGTCTGCCTGGAATCGTTTCTATTACTATCTCACTACCGACGAACGCAGTGGAGACTTAATGACCGAAGTCAAAGATGCCGACCATAAACTCTATGAACTAGACCCCATGCGTTTGGCTCAACCACGAAGTGAATATCCTTGTACCGCCCCCGCCCGTTTGCGCATCGGCCCCGACTGGCTGGCATATGCAGGCAATTGGATGACAGAGTGGGAGCGTACAGGTAATACCGCCTACCGTGATAAAATCATAGCAGGAATGAAGAGTATATCCGCCCTGCCCAATCGACTTTTCACCGGGCCTAAAGCCTTGGGATTTGATCCGGCAACAGGTATCATCACGACTGAATGTGACCCGAAACTGGAGACAACCAACCACCTAATGACCATTATGGGCGGATTTGAAATAGCCAATGAAATGATGCGCATGATTGATATCCCTGAATGGAAAAATGCGTGGCTTGACCACGCCGCCCGTTATAAAAAGAAGGCGTGGGAACTTAGTCACAGTCGTTTTCGTGTATCCCGCCTGATGGCATATGCAGCTTATCATCTGCGTGACAGACAAATGGCAAAAGAAGCCTGGACAGATTTATTTACCCGTTTGGAACATACGCCCGCACCACCTTTCCGCATCACGACCCTGCTTCCACCGGAAGTTCCGGCTCCGTTGGAGGAATGTATCAGTATCAGTACGAATGATGCCGCCCTTTGGAGTTTGGATGCTATTTATATGCAGGAAGTGATTCCGGTGGATGATTGATGCCCGATTTATTCTTTCATCTTCTTTCTCCACCTCTGAAACCCTCTCATCAAACTTTCCTCTTCCACCAACTCCACCATATTATACTTTTCCACGAACTCATGCACTGCCTTAATGTACATTACCCCATTTTTGAACTTCTTTTCCAGTAAAAATGAGTAGAGATCCGCTTTCATTTCCACTTCGATTTCTTTTTCTATAATAGAGATGCTATCCTGACCGTAGTAATTATAAACTTCGGGATTTTTGCCAATCCTTGGACTGGGGAGAACGAAAGTGATATTTCCTGTCTCTTTCCAGGAGACGCCTTGCGGATGAGGAACGGATAATTGGTGTAAGAAGTGATAAATGAGTGTGAAGTGGGAGAGGTGGATGGGAATGGGTAGCCTTGAAAGTGGATTATTGCAGGGTTGGAATTCTGAACTTTGTCCGTACCGGACATACATATACCTCGCCAGATATGGCTTAATGGCAAACGTAACTGTAACCATGGGATTTGAATTTTTAAATTGTTGAAATTTGTTGTATACTGATTGCCACTTGAAGCGGCAGATTCCGTCGTGTTTGTTAGAGAAAATCCCATGGGTACGGGGACGGAATTCTAATTCAGTAAGAAGTTGAAATTCAAATGGTTACAGATGTCGGTTTTCCTTTAAAACCAACGGGCCGTTCCTTTAAAAGGAACGACCCGTTGCACACCGAGGAACGACCTCTTTCTTTTAAAGGAACGGGCGGCTCCTTAAAATCCATACTGCAAAACTATACGTAATATTCTGATTTTTCAAAGAGTATTCCAATGTGAAAATAATATTTATGTATCTAAATATTACTATTATTATACCTGTTTGATTTACGCGCATATACACAGCTTTTTTGTAATTAAAATAGAATGAATATATGAATATATAATTTAACTATATTTATACTACAAGTATTCTTATACTTGCAAAACCTTTTATCCTATTCCTTGTTTTTTTTGATAAATGATTCCGATAAATAAAGTGAACGTTGTAACTTTACGCTTTATTCGCGCTTGCGAGGGGCAATCTGGGGATTTTAATAATGTACAAATAATAGAAAAAAGAAAAGAATATGACAACATCAGTTAAACTTATGCTGAATAAAGGCAGGAGGTTGAATAATGGCACTTATCCTTTGGTGTTTCAGGTGATACATAATAGGAAAAAGAGACTATTATATACCGGATTCCGGGTAAAAGAGGAATCATTCAATGAGTTGAAAGAAAAGATTATTGATGATGCGGATGCCGTACTAACTGCTACGGACATCACAAAGATGAATCGTGAACTGCGGAAAATGAGAAGTATGATTCACATACGGATTCAGCGGCTTGAACGGACAACGGAATCTTTTACGGTGGAAGATGTATTGATACAATGCACTCATAAGAGCGTAAGGCAACAATTTTACATGCTGCGCTATATTGATACGCAAATTGAACGGAAAAAGGCGCTGAAGAAAGAGGGGACGGCTGCGGCATATAAAAGCACCCGTTCATCGTTGGCTAAGTTTCTTGACGGTTCGGATATCCGGATGTCAGCGATTGATTTGCGTTTTATCCGGCGATATGAGGATTTTCTGTATAATAGCGGGGTTGGCGCAAATACGGTGAGCTATTATTTGCGGAATTTGCGGACTCTTTATAATCAGGCTGTGATAGATGGTTATCGTCCCAACGGAGAATACCCCTTTGTGAAGGCGCAGACGCGTCCGGCTAAAACAGTGAAGCGTGCCCTGAGCCGTGAAGACCTCCAAACTCTGGCGACTCTCAAACTGGAGGATGCTCCTGAACTGAAGTTTGCCTGCGACCTGTATTTGTTTAGCTTCTATGCCCAGGGAATGGCCTTTGTAGATATTGTCCTCTTGAAGAAATCCGATATTTATAATGGTGTGCTGACCTATTCCCGGCATAAGTCCAAACAGTTCATTCGCATTGCCGTAACCCCTCAGATGCAGGAGTTGATGGATAAGTATGAAACAGAAGGAGAATATGTATTTCCGATTATCCGTGATAACTCTTCTTCGGAATATGCGCAGTACCGTTTGGCATTGGGGCGTATAAACCGGCATCTGAAAAGAATAGCTGCTATGATTGATGTCAACATACCTTTGACCACTTATACCGCCCGACATACCTGGGCTACCCTTGCCCGTGACTGTGGTGCGCCGGTTTCCGTGATTAGTGCAGGGTTGGGACACACATCAGAAGAAATGACCCGTATTTATCTGAAGGAATTCGACGTGTCCCAACTTGATAAAGTGAATAGTATAGTGACCAATTTGTTCTAAAAGTCTGAATTTTTATACTATAATTCCTAATAAAATATTGTGAGTATTAATATTTTATATATATTTGCAGTATTGTAATCTATTCCGTAATAGAGAGTCGCATAAAAAGTCTCTATTGATTTATCAACTTTCACGCTGCAAAGTAAGCTTATTTTTTTTCATATTAATTGCACTAAAGTCCAAAAATTTGTTCATTTTGTACAAATGGGGGAAAACACTTGCTAATTTGTTTCATTATTAGCCTGGTAGCGCTTGATTATTTGTTTGGGAGTACATCCGAAATGGTGTTTGCAGTAACGACCAAAATAACCTTGTGACTCAAATCCCAGTTCTTCAATCACATCTTTTATACATATTCCCGGTTCAGTCAGTTTTTTCAGAATCAGTTGGTTTCTTTGTTTCAGCATCCATTGCTTAGCGGTCATTCCGAAGACTTCAGTGAATCTTGCAAAAAAACAGCTTCTCCCCAGATTGGACAGAGATATAAGTTGCTCAATATTATTCACTTTAGTGTAGTTGTCTATGACAAAATCTTTGAATTCAACTCCTTTTCCAATAATGGGATAAAACAACGTTGCAATTTCTTCTTTCTCATAAAATCCGCGTAGCAGAAAGAAAAACTCCCGTTGCATCAGTTTATGCAGATGCGAACAATTCATGCCATTACTCATACAGTGGGTCAGTACTTCTAAAAAGGGAGTCAGCGGATAACGTATCTTTATTGGCTCGAAATTATATTCTATCTCTTTGCAAATGTTTGATAATAAATGTAATGCGAGCTTGTCGCAGCTATTTTCGGGTACATCGAAAAACATTGAAAGTAGAGTTGCCCCTTTTGGGGCAACCCCTTTAAATAATGAAGAACGCGGAATCAGTATCATATCTCCTGTCTGAAATGACTTGTTTTGAAATTGATTGTAGTCTATGATAAAGTCACCTTTGAGAAAGAATAACAGATAGTTTTTATTTGTATTGTCTTCTCCAAACTCCGTGTTTTCAGTAAATTCAATAAATTTAAATCCGGTTTCGATAGTTGTCATATAGTTTTGGCATGACAGATGCTCTTCAATGTATAATAACTCGCTTTCCATATGTTTTGTTTTTATGAATATAATTATTTAAATTGTTTGATCTGTGCGATTTTATTTGTTTCACAATTGTTTCAGTATCTATTTTCCTAATAAATTAAATATCTGCTTTTTATTCAAATATAGTTTTTTTTATTTCTATCTAATGATTCTGAAACATTCACTTTGTTTGCTTTTCTGCTATAATACTTTGATATTCAGTTGTATGTATATGTTTTACTTATACTATTCTCTATTACGGAATAGAGAATGATTAAAAACAGGAAATATGCACTATATCCACACATACGTGAACCGGAAACACCAGATAGAACCGGAACAGACAGAATATTGGAAAAGCTTTTTATATAATATAAAGAGATACATGAGAATCAATACGATATTAATACTATCTTTTGCAATGTTATTTTTCGCATTGCCTATTTTTGCACAAGGCAAAATCGGTATCAAAACCAACCTACTCTACGGTGTGGGAACGCTTACCCCTAATTTAGGTGCGGAGGTCGGGTTGTCTCCCCATTGGGGACTAGATATTTCAGTAGGTTACAATCCCTGGACATTTTCCGGCAATAAAAAGATGAAGCATCTTTTTATCCGTCCCGAAGTACGCTACTGGCTCTGCGAACGTTTTAACGGTCATTTTTTCGGTGTTCATTTGTCGGGTGGCTCCTTTAACATTGGTGGTATTCCATTTCCCGGTCTGAACGATAAGTTTCGCTATGAAGGATACGCGGCAGGTGCAGGGCTGACTTACGGCTACCAGTGGATGATAGGGCGGAGGTGGAATTTGGAAGCCTCATTGGGGCTGGGTTATATGTATGCCCGTTACGACAAGTTCGAATGCGCCGCCTGTGGCAAGAAACTCGAATCCAATCATACAAAAGGCTTCTTTACACCTACCCGGGCGGGTATTTCCGTAATTTATCTTATTAAGTAATTCTCTTCCTTTATCTATGACAAATATGAAATCAAGAATAATTCTTTCCCTTATAGGGTTACTGTTTCTGGCGTCAGGTCAGGTACATGCCCGGAAAGCGGATATCCGGATCATCGACTCCCATATTTACTTTGCAGACGACAGCGTGCATGTACGGCTTGTGCTGAAAGCGATCGAACTATCTTCCAACTACCGTATGGACCTTACCCCTGCCATCCGCAAAGGGGCAGAAGAAGTGCTGCTGCCTGTTGTTCGTATTGCAGGAAACAGGAACCGCCGTTCACAGGAACGCAGGGAGCTTTTATCACGTACTGCGCCGGCTGACGCGCCGCTTGCCATTCAGGCTTCCGACACCCTGTTTTATGAAGCCACATTGCCCTATGAGCCGTGGATGAATCATGCTTCACTACATATCAATAACCGCTTAAGCGGTTGTTGCAGTTCGGTGATGCTCTCCCCGGCACTGGTAACCGGCGACTTGGCGCTTGTCATTCCTGAATCCGAACCAAACTCCGAACCGGAAGACTCCGTTGTAGTTCCCGTTCCCGTTCCGGTGCTTTCTCCTACAAGATTACTCGCACAGGAAGAGGGATTTGTCCGCCCCGCGGAAATGTATGAAGCCGATAAACAGACTGCAAATTATTACTGTGACCCGAATGCCCTGCGTGTATTCTTCCGACAGGGGTGTGCAGAGATAGATACCGCCTTTAAGGACAATACCGCCACGCTGAACCGCCTGAGCAGGGTACTACGTGTGATGACACAGGACAGCGCCGTCCATATCACCCGCCTGGTGATAGTAGGTTATGCCTCTATCGAAGGCACCTTGCAATATAACACCTACCTGGCAGGCAAACGTGCGAACACGCTGCGGGAGTACACCATAGCACGCGGCGTGCCGGAGTCAAACGTGGAAATCATCAACATGGGTGAAGGTTGGGACGAACTGCGCGATATGGTCGCCCGCCAGGACAATGTGCCTTACCGTGAAGAGATCCTGCGTATCATCGACACGGTTCCCGTGCTCAAGGGGAGAGAGAAGCTGCTGATGGAGCTACGCAGAGGTGTTCCCTACCGCTGGATGCTGGAACACCTCTTTCCCAACCAGCGCAACGCAGGCTACGTGAAAATATATTTTGAGGACAATTAATTAATTATTTATTAAAAAAAACATTTTATGAAACAAGTAAAGAATCTATTTCTTACGGCACTGGCGGCATTTGCCTTTGCCGGGTGTGGCAACAATGACGAAACTGTCGGGAAAGATACTCCTGACACTGTTCCCGCAGGTGTAGAGACATACGCATCATTCAGCTTCAAGATGGAGGGCAACAACAAGTCCCGTGCTGCCATGACGGACGATACGGGTGTGGATGAAACGTCTCTTGCCGATGGTCGGTTATTGATTTTCGACAACGTGACGGGCATACTGCTAAACAACGAGGAGTTTGGCTCCGGTAACCTCACCATAAAGACCACATCCGGTGCCAGACGTATCTACATTGTCACGGGTACGAAAGATAAGGCAAATTTAACCGACCTCGGCGGATTGACAGCCAATGTTTCAACGTTGACGGATTTTTACCGTAAGATGGCAGGCGACAAGTACACCGGATTGCCCGAAAACGATACCGATATGAACGATGCATTCAAGCAGTTGATAGAAA
>NZ_JAAXGE010000005.1 GCF_014750685.1 Bacteroides sp. GM023 | reverse complement strand
TGTATACTTAGCCCTACTCTTATAGGTATTTACTCATAATGTACATTTCTCCCAAGCAATCACGCTAGCCAATACACAACCTTTAAAAATTAGTATGGGAGAAGATGCCCAAGCATTGGATGAAGTTGTTGTAACAGCATTGGGTATCAAACGTGCCACCAAAGCATTAAGTTATAATGTTCAGGAGGTAAAAGGTGATGAAATCACTACTGTCAAGGATGCCAATTTCATGAATTCATTGGCGGGAAAAGTAGCCGGTGTACAAATTAGTAGCGGTGCAACTGGAGCCGGTGGTGCTGCACGTGTGGTAATGCGTGGTATGAAATCTCTGACTAAAGATAACAATGCCCTATATGTTATTGATGGCGTGCCCATTTTTAATACAGGAAAAAGTGGTGGTGAAGGATTGTATGGAGATATGGGAGGTTCAGATGCCGTAGCAGACTTAAATCCGGACGATATTGCCAGTATCAGTATGATGACTGGCCCCTCTGCTGCTGCATTGTATGGTTCTGCCGCTGCCAATGGTGTAGTTTTGATCACTACTAAAAAAGGACAGACAGAGAAGACAACAGTAACTGTATCTAATAGCACCACCTTCTCTAAAGCATATATTATGCCTGAAATGCAAAACCGTTACGGCACAAGTTCCGGTTTATTCAGTTGGGGAGAATCGACTAATCGCCGATATGATCCATCCAACTTTTTCGAAACTGGTTCAAATGTTATCAATTCAGTAGCTTTGTCTACAGGAAACTCTAAAAACCAAACCTACCTCTCCGCTTCCACGACCAATTCAGGAGGAATTCTTCCTAATAATTCATATAACAGGTATAACTTCACAGCACGCAATACAACCAATTTTTTGAATGATAAGCTGACTCTGGATATTGGCGCACAGTATATCGTTCAAAACAATAAAAATATGGTTTCTCAAGGACAATATTACAATCCGCTTCCTGCATTGTATCTATTCCCTCGTGGAGACAATTTTGACGAAGTCCGTTTGTATGAGCGTTATAATACCAACTATGGCTATATGGAGCAATACTGGCCCTATGGAGACGCCAGTTTGTCATTACAAAATCCATATTGGATACAAAAACGAATTAACCGCACCTCAAACAAAAAGCGTTACATGCTGAATGCCTCTTTAAAATGGCAGGCTACAGATTGGCTTAATGTTGTCGGCCGTGTAAATCTGGACAATTCAGACTACCGGAATAAAAATGAAAAATCAGCTTCTACATTGACTACGTTTTGCGGTGTAAGTGGTGGTTTTGAAGATGCGATGCGTCAGGAGCGTTCTTTATATGCCGACTTCCTCGCTAATATAGATAAAACATTCGGTGATTTTCATCTGACAGCCAATCTGGGAGGTTCTATTTATCACACCTCTATGGATCAGTTGTATATTGCAGGTGACCTGGTCATTCCTAATTTCTTCCAAATAAATAATATTAATTTTGCAGCCAACTATAAACCGGATCCTACCGGATATAAAGATGAGATTCAAAGTATCTTTGCCAGTGCGGAACTAAGTTGGAAAAGTCAGTTATATTTAACCGTAACAGGACGTAACGACTGGGATTCTAAACTTGCATTCTCAAAACAAAAATCTTTCTTCTACCCATCAGTAGGTTTATCTGCTCTGCTATCGGAAATGGTTATGCTACCGGAATTGATTACTTATGCTAAAGTACGTGGATCATATACAGTAGTGGCGTCTTCCTTCGATCGCTTCCTGACTAATCCGGGATATGAATATAACAGTCAGACACACAACTGGGCAAACCCGACTGTTTATCCGATGGACAATATGAAACCTGAAAAAACGAAATCATGGGAAATCGGTTTGAACTTGAAATTCTGGGATAACCGCTTCAGTCTGGACGCAACCTACTATCGTTCCAATACCCTGAACCAAACATTCAAGGTAGATATCCCCTCCTCTTCCGGTTACAAACAAGCCATTGTACAAGCAGGTAATGTACAAAATCAAGGTATTGAACTGGCTTTAGGATTTAGTGATAAATGGGCAGGATTCGGATGGTCTTCTAATGCGACATTCACTTTAAACCGCAACAAAGTAAAAAGACTGGCAAGTGGAAGCGTCAACCCGGTTACCGGCGAAGCTATCCAGATGAATGAGATGAATGTAGGTTGGTTAGGAAAAGAAAATGTAGCGCCCCGTGTTATTCTGACAGAAGGCGGCTCAATGACCGATATCTATGTATACAACGCATTGACCAAAGATAACAATGGTAATATCAAAGTTGACCAGAACGGCAATTTAGGCATTACTTCATCAAATACCCCAGTGAAAGTCGGTGACCTGGATGCAGATTTCAACTTAGGTTGGATTAACCATTTTACTTATAAAGGTCTTGATTTGGGAGTTGTACTATCTGCACGCGTAGGCGGATTAGCTTATTCAGCCACTCAAGGTATTTTAGATTATTACGGAGTATCTGAAATATCTGCCAATGTTCGTGATAATGGTGGTGTACCTATCAATAATGGCAAGGTGGACGCGCAGAAATATTATCAGGCTATCGGTACAGGAGAAGGTGGATACGGTCGCTATTACTTATATAGTGCAACCAATGTCCGCTTGCAGGAATTAAGTTTAAACTATACCCTTCCTAAAAGATGGTTCAATAATGTGGCAAATGTCACACTAGGTGTTGTAGGACGCAACCTATGGATGATTTACTGCAAAGCTCCATTTGATCCGGAACTGTCAGCTTCTACTTCCAGTAACTATTATATGAACGTAGACTACTTCATGCAACCCAGTTTGCGTAACTTCGGTTTTAATGTGAAAATTCAATTCTAAAAGAAAAACTAATGTTATGAGAAAATATCTAAGAAATATCACAATCGGTGCTACACTGTTGTTGCTGGCAGGAAGTTGTACCGATAAATTTGAAGAATATAATACGAATCAATATCAGATTCATGACGCAGATCCTGCCACTCTTATGAAATCTATGATTGAAACAATCGTCAATATTCAGCAAAATGACTCCCAGATGCAAGATCAGATGGTGGGACAGTTGGGAGGCTACCTTTGTGTATCCAATACATGGAGTGGTACTAACTTCGGAACATTCAATCAGAGTGATGCCTGGAATGCCAATCCATGGAATACGCCGTTCGAGAAGATATATGGAAACTTCTTCCAGATACAGGAAGCGACGAATTCCACGGGACACTATTATGCTTTTGTCTGCATGATACGTGCCATAACGATGCTGCGTATTACTGACTGTTACGGGCCGATGCCATACAGCCAAGTAAAAAAAGGTAATTTCTATGTTTCCTATGATAGTCAGAAACAAGTTTATACCAACATATTAAGCGACTTGGCCAATGCAGCTGACATTCTATATAATTATAATGTAGAAACAAATGGAAACACACCATTGGGAAACAACGATCCTGTTTTCGATGGAAATTATGCAAGTTGGGCTAAATTGGCAAACTCCATGCGTCTACGCGTTGCGATGCGAATTAGTGGAGTATGGCCTGAAATAGCACAGCCGGCAGCGGAA
The DNA here is from genome assembly GCF_014750685.1 of Bacteroides sp. GM023. Lineage (GTDB taxonomy): Bacteria > Bacteroidota > Bacteroidia > Bacteroidales > Bacteroidaceae > Bacteroides. The sequence goes on along the minus strand of NZ_JAAXGE010000005.1, from coordinate 729,423 downwards.
GCCGCAGTTACACATAAAGCCGGATTAATTGAAAGCAACTCGGATAATGCCATGCTTTCCTGTGGTTCACAAAGCAACCCATACCAATTGGCTGCCGTAAGCTGGGGAGATTTACGTGTAAATGCAAACATTGTAGACTATATGACTGCATATAACGACCCGCGTATGGTGAAATACTTCAACAAATCAACTCTAACCGGAATGACAGACAAATATGTTGGTATGCGTACCGGAGATGCAGATTTTAAAAAAGCGGATGCGGCAGGCTATTCTATACCTGCATATACTGCAACTTCCAAGTTAATGGTCTTTTGTGCAGCAGAAACTGCATTCTTACGTGCTGAAGGTAAATTACGCAATTGGAAGATGGGGGATAAAACAGCCAAGGCATACTATGAAGAAGGTATTAGTCTTTCTATGGAACAATATCAAGTCTCAGGTGATGAATTCATGAAAATAGTTGATGCTCCTACCGTAACACATCCAAGTGACGCTGTACAGAAGGCTGCAGCCACCATCAGTAACACAGTTGGTGTCAAATGGAATGATAGCGAATCGGACAATATAGATGGAAAGAATTTCCAACGTATCATCACTCAAAAATGGATTGCCAATTATCCGTTAGGTATGGAAGCATGGGCTGAATATCGTCGTACAGGATATCCGGAACTTTACCCTTGCATTGACAATCTGTCTGATTGTGGTGTGAGCAGCCAACGGGGCATGCGTCGTTTGAGTTTTCCTTATACAGAAGCTCAGAACAATAAAGCCAATTATGACCAGGGAGTCATAGAGCTTGAAGGGACAGATAATGAAGCCACTGATTTAAAATGGGCGAAAAAGAACTAATTTATATAATGCATAAAAAAGGACTTTTATGAAGAAAATTTATTTACTATACATTGCACTCGTATCACTTGCCACCACATCTTTGATTGGTTGTAGTGATTGGACAGATGCTGAAGCCAAAGTTTTTCCGGAATCGATCGTCTCGGATGAATATTATGCGGCTCTACGTGCTTATAAGCAGACAGATCATCAAGTAGCTTTCGGTTGGTTTGGCGGTTGGAGCGGCGAAGGGGCTTTTATGAAAAGCTCCCTGGCCAGTATACCTGATAGTGTAGATATTATTTCTATTTGGGATAATGGAACCAACCTTTCTGAAGCTCAACGCAAAGATATGTCTTTCTGTCAACAAAAAAAAGGAACCAAAATTATATACTGTTCAATTATTGGTTCTGTAGGAGATAAACTGACTCCACAGAATATACTTGATAATTGGAAAGAAATGGGATATGATAGTAAGAAAGAAGCCATTAATGCGTTTTGGGGATATCCGTCAGACGAAAGTGACAAACAAGCAGTAGAAGCTTCAATCCGTAAATATGCTGGGGCCATTATGGATACTTTAAATCTATATGGTTATGATGGATTTGATATTGACTATGAACCGGTAGCCGGTCCGTATAAAGGAAATATAGTAGATACAGATGAAAATCTATTTTTCTTTATTGACGAATTGGGTAAGTATTTGGGACCAAAATCCGGTACAGGAAGATTATTAGTAATTGATGGTGAACCTCAAAGAATCACCACCAAGCCTGAAATTGGAACTTACTTTAATTATTTCATTATTCAAGCTTATAAACCCGGTAGCGATTCAAACCTGGACAAACGACTTATTGATGGTAAGGTTTGGGGACCGGGATTGGTAGAAACTTTCGGTGGAGTGATGAGTGAAGAAGAAATCACAAGAAGAACAATAATGACCGAGAATTTTGAAGCGACAGATGCCGCTATGGATGGTGGTTATCCCTATACCGACCGTTATAATAACAGTATGAAATCATTGGAAGGTATGGCGCGCTGGCAACCGAGAAACGGCTTTCGCAAAGGTGGTGTGGGAACTTATCACATGGAAGCAGAATTCGGTACCTCACCAGAATATAAGAATATGCGCCGTGCTATTCAAATCATGAATCCGTCATCACATCCACTACTCAAAAAATAATATAAACTTATGAAACGTATAAATTATATAAGAACTTTATGCTTATCTGCGGTTATTGCGGGGTTAGGAAGCATAATAGGTTGCGGAGAAGCGAAATACGATACATTAGATACACATGCCTATATAGAAGAAGCACTGTCGAGTACAAGTCAAAAAGTGACAGTGCAGGCTACCGGAGAAAGTTTTACTTCTCTGAATGTGCATCTTAGTAACCTGTCTTCCACCGATAATCATTATAAATTAGTCACAGACCAGGCTGTACTCGATGCTTATAACCATATAAACGGAACCGGATATATTATGTTACCCGAGGGTTATTATACATTGCCGGAAAATATTACAGTGAAAGCAGGGCAATACGCCACTGATGCACTCTCTATCGCTTTGAAGGCTTTCAGTCAGGAAATGATGAAATCAGGAGAGTCATATGCCCTTCCTGTAAAGCTGGTATTACAGGATGGAAGTATCCCGGCTATGGAGAATACAGGAACTTTTGTTATTCTGGCAGAAAGTATCATCGAATTTTCAGCTCCTATGTTTGTCGGCGCCGCTAATCTTAAAGCTGATAAATTCACAGAATCACCCGAAACTTATGCGCAATATACAGTAGAGGTTCGCTTCCAGGTGAGCAATACAGCCAATCGTGACCGTGCCGTATTTAAGAATGGAGGAGATGATGCAAACTTTATCCTCTTACGTTTTGAAGACCCTCAAAGCGATAATGCAGATTATAAAGCACATTCATTAGTTCAGATTGTAGGACGCAACCGTCTTTATTTGAATCCAAGTAATTCTTTCAAACCAAATGAGTGGCAACATTTAGCATTAGTTTGCGATGGTTCTAGCTACCGCCTTTATATAAATGGTGTTGATTCAGGTGTATTGAGTATTCCGACAGGTGCGACAACATTCTCTAATGTGAATTGGTTCTGCCTGGGAGATGATTCTTACAGCAGATGGGGAAATTGCAAAATTTTGATGAGCGAAGCACGTATTTGGTCTGTAAGCCGCAGTGCTTCCCAAATTCAGAATAACATGACTCAAGTTAGCCCGAAATCTGTAGGACTGGAAGCTTATTGGCGGTTCAATGAAGGACAAGGTAATGTATTCGAGGATGCGACCGGCAAAGGACACACCTTAACTACTTCAGCCACCCCTACCTGGATTGACGGAATTTTATCTACGGATAAAGCCACTGAATGGAAATAGTAAAAATTTAATTATACACTTATATGAAAAAAGCATTTCGATTACTAACAATAGCAGGTCTTATAGGCCTGCTTATACCCTCTTTCTCATCATGTACGGATGACGAAGATCCAATTAGCGAATGGAACATGAGTTATGTTTCCTTATTACCAGCTGATTATTTAAAACCAACCCCATCGTTTTCCTTGAAACACGTTGAAGAAGAAGGTATTGAAGGTTCTGTCGAGTATCAGTTCATGGTTACTGTCCACAAAGCATCCAATCAGGATATAAAAGTAAATCTTGCGGCCATATGCGATGGCATTTCGGAAGAAAACATTGATCTGACCACAAAAACAGCAGTGATAAAAGCCGGTTCTACGAATTCAGAAATGATTACTGTAAGCATCAATAATTGGGATGATTTATCATCTGTAAAAGAAGCTGCCGATTATACACTGAACATTAAGATTAATGGTATAGAAGCATCGCCGGAGGTAATTCCTTCGGATTTCCGTCAGGAGATCTCCATTAAAATATCTAAAGGTGCAGAAAGGAAAAAGCAGGAAGTACTATTAACTGATCCTAAGAAATGGATGTTCACTTTTATGGAAGGAGTTGAAAACGCAAGTTCTAATAGTGTAGCAGGAACAGGAAGTGCAGATGTGGCAATCAATAATACCCCTCTTTGGCTTACGGTTGACTTTATTGAGAAGAAAACACTTACCGGTATCCAAACCAGACATTGGGCTTCCAGTTATGCCCCTACAAAAATAGAGTTATTTACTTCAGAAGATAATACTAAGTGGACTTCAATAGGAGAGTTTACAACTTCTGGTCAAACACAGACCATCAAATTTGAAGAGCGCATTAAAACACGTTATCTGAAATATCAGATGATAACTATTCCCCCTCGTGTAGATATAACTAAATTCAATGTTTATTCTTGGGAATAAAAATGAATTGGCAACATTAAAAAAGGCTGGCTAAAGAATTTTAGCCAGCCTTTTTTAAAACTCATATTTATTCTCTCTTATTTCTTCTTCATCAACCGAACCATCCGTCCATCTTTCTTATAATTGAAATGATTGGTATGCATCAAAACGTTCAGAATTTCGTTCGGAGTACTATCTGTAGAGAACTCACCAGTAAAACGTTCCGTCTTCAAAGCATCATCCTCATAGACAAATTTAATATCATACAACTTTTCCATGACATTCGTGATCTCCAATAAAGAATGTTGTTTGAATACCAGTTTACCATTAATCCACAAAAGAACATCCGTAGGTTGGTTATATTCAATCAATTCAGCCTGATAAGTATCCGTATTCACATTTAACGTTTGTCCCGGTTTCAGCAAATAACCATTATCCTCTGTCCGTGGAGAATCCACCCGAACCAAACCTTGAAGCAATGTAGTCACTACCCTATTCTCTTCTTCACGTGCACGTACATTAAATTTAGTACCCAGCACACATGTCTTGATTTGCTTGCTGTTTACTATAAATGGAGCGCGCTTGTTATGAGCCACTTCGAAATAGGCTTCACCCGACAAGTCAACCTGACGGTCTGAGCTCCAGAAAGAGTTATGATAAACCAATTTTGAAGACGCATTCAGCCATACCTTACTACCATCCGGGAGCACCGTCTGTGCCCTTTGTCCTGCCACAGTCAGCACTTCATAATCCGAAAGTTTATTGGATAGTAATCCCCAGGTAACTCCGCCCGCAAAAACAAGTCCGGCAAGGAAAGCAGCGGCCACAGTACTATAACGTCCCCAACGGATTGACATATTCTTCCGTTTGGCCTTCTTTTCTTTCTCCCGGATAGCCGACTTAAATTTATCTAATGACGCCTCTGTATCTACAGCATTCATCATCGCTACCCGGTCACCTACGAAAAGAGTGTAGTAAAGCTGTTCCAGAATTTTCCGGTTCTCCGGTGTCTCCTTGCACCAGGCTTCCACCTGTCCAGCTTCCTCATCCTTACATTCACCTCGTAGATAACTCAACAAGATTATTTCATCCATGTCTATTCAATCTTTTTACAATAAAAAATATAATACCTTTGTAGTAATACAGTTGGCAGTACAAATATACTAAACTCAAAAAGAAAAAAACATTTTTCTCCCCTTTTTATTTCTTTTCTCTACTTCTTTCATTATTTTTGTCTTACAAATTAAAAAGAGAATGTCACAATCTCCAATATTTCTAGATATTAACAATAATAAATCTGTCATCAACGCTCTGAAAGCAGGCGAAGAAAAAGTTTTTGACGCAGTCTACCGTCATTACTTTCGTCGATTGTGTGCATTCTGCTCACAGTATGTTGGTGAACAGGAGGAAATTGAAGAGATTGTACAGGAAACGATGATGTGGTTATGGGAGAACCGTTCCAGCCTCATGCCGGAGCTAACGCTGAAAACCCTTCTCTTTACGATAGTCAAAAACAAGGCGCTCAATCGTCTTTCCCATTTCGAAATCAAACGGAAAGTACATCAGGAAATCGTGGAGAAATACGAAGGTGAATTTAATAATCCTGATTTTTATTTGGAAAATGAACTTCTACGATTATATGAAGAAGCACTGAATCAACTCCCTAAAGAATACCGCGAAGCGTATGAAATGAACCGCAATCAACGGTTAACTCACAAGGAGATAGCCGAAAGGCTCAAAGTTTCTCCACAAACCATCAATTACCGGATCGGACAGGCTTTGAAGCTACTGCGAGTAGCGTTAAAAGACTATCTACCCTTATTCTTACTTTATTTCGGAACTGATTTTATGAAAAGGTTCTATTAATCCTGATATAACACAGTATGAGCGAACTCCTTGTTTATAAAGCCTCTGCAGGTTCGGGAAAAACATTTACCCTGGCTGTAGAATATATTAAGTTACTCATTCTTAATCCGTATGCCTATCGGCAAATTCTTGCTGTGACCTTCACGAACAAGGCTACGGCAGAGATGAAAGAACGCATTCTCAGCCAGCTTTATGGTATTCAGACAGGTGACAAAGATTCTGAAGCCTACCTCAACCGCATCAAGGAAGAGACAGACAAGACGGAACAAGAGATACGTGAAGCAGCCGGTATTGCTCTCGGCTATATGCTGCATGACTATAGCCGTTTCCGGGTAGAAACAATCGACTCATTCTTCCAATCCGTCATGCGTAATCTGGCACGTGAACTAGAGCTTAGTCCGAACCTGAATATAGAATTGAATAATACCGAAGTGCTTAGCGACGCAGTAGACAGTATGATCGAAAAGCTTGGTCCTACTTCTCCGGTTCTTGCATGGTTATTAGACTATATCAACGAACGGATTGCTGACGATAAGCGTTGGAACGTTTCGGATGAAGTCAAGAGTTTCGGACGCAATATCTTCGATGAAGGTTATATAGAGAAAGGAGAAAGACTTCGGGAACGGTTGCGCAATCTGGACACCATCAAGGAATACCGTAAGCACCTGAAAGCCCTGGAAACAGAGATTCTGGAACAGATGAAAGGTTTCTACGACCAATTCGAAGGCGAACTGGACGGGCACGCATTAACTGCCGACGACCTGAAAGGCGGTTCACGCGGAATCGGCAGTTACTTTCGCAAACTCAACAATGGAGTTTTAGGTAACGACATACGTAATGCCACAGTAGAAAAATGCCTGGAAGATGCCAAGAATTGGGCAGCAAAGACTTCCTCCCGTTATGCGGACATCATTAACTTAGCATCTTCCACTCTCATACAAATCCTGGAAGATGCCGAAAAGCTACGCTCCAAAAATAATCTGTTGCTTAATAGTTGCCGACTATCCCTGCAACATCTCAATAAGGTGCAGCTTCTCGCCAATATCGACGAAGAAGTACGCCAGTTGAACCACGATAATAACCGTTTCTTGTTGTCAGATACCAATGCCCTACTCCACCAATTAGTGAAAGACGGCGATTCCTCTTTTGTATTCGAAAAGATAGGAACGAATATCCGCAATGTCATGATAGACGAGTTTCAGGATACCAGCCGGATGCAATGGGGAAACTTCAAGCTACTTTTATTGGAAGGGCTCTCCCAGGGGGCAAACAGCCTGATTGTCGGAGACGTTAAGCAATCCATCTACCGTTGGAGAAATGGCGACTGGGGAATTCTTAATGGCCTGAACGACCATATCGAGCATTTCCCGATTCGTGTCAAAACATTGGCAACCAACCGAAGAAGTGAAACCAATATCATCCGATTCAACAATCATATCTTTACGGCTGCTGCCGACTATCTGAACGGAGTCTATAAAGCTCAACTCGACAAAGATTGCGAAGACTTGCAAAAAGCCTATGCGGACGTAGCACAGGAATCCCCCCGAAACGTGGAAAAAGGATATGTAAAAGTTTCTTTTCTCGAACCTGACGAAGAGCATGACTATATCGAGCAGACACTAATCAGTTTAGGAGCAGAAGTACAGCATCTGCTTTCCAACGGTGTACGACCGAATGATATAGCCATTCTGGTGCGAAAAAACAAAAGCATTCCCCGCATCGCCGATTACTTCGACAAAGAAGTACATTGCAAAATAGTATCGGACGAAGCTTTCCGTCTTGATGCTTCCCTGGCTATCTGTATGATGCTGGACGCCTTGCGCTATCTCTCAGACGAAAACAACAAGATAGCCCGTGCCCAACTGGCAGTAGCCTATCAGAATGAAGTCTTACAGAAAGGTCTGGATTGGAATACTCTCCTACTCCTTCCCGCCGAAGACTATCTTCCTGCCGCATTCCTTGAAAGGATAAAAGAACTGAAACTAATGCCACTCTATGAATTACTGGAGGAACTTTTCAGCATCTTCGAAATGAAACGCATCAAAGAACAGGATGCTTATTTATTCGCCTTTTTCGATGCAGTCACAGATTACCTGCAAAAGAACTCATCCGAACTTGACGGATTTATCCGTTATTGGGACGAAACATTATGCAGCAAAACGATCCCAAGCGGAGAAGTAGAAGGTATCCGAATCTTCTCCATACACAAATCCAAAGGATTGGAATTCCATACCGTACTCCTTCCTTTCTGTGATTGGAAACTAGAGAACGAAACGAATAACCAACTGGTATGGTGTGCCCCGCAGGCAGCACCGTTCAATGCTTTGGACATTCTTCCTATCAACTACTCCACGCAGATGGCGGAATCTATATACGGGAACGACTATCTGCATGAACGACTGCAACTTTGGGTAGACAATTTGAATTTGCTATACGTAGCTTTTACCCGTGCAGGAAAGAACCTTATCATATGGAGCCGAAAAGCTCAAAAAGGAACAATGTCCGAACTATTGGCAAACACTCTCCCTGTTGTAGCCCTTAAAGAAGGAATAGCTTGGGAAGAAGACTGCTATGAGCAAGGGGAACTTTGTCCTTCGGAAGAAGAAAAAGCAAAGACTTCCACCAACAAACTCACTCAAAAGCCAGAGAAGTTGCCTGTTCAGATGGAATCCATGCGTCACGATATAGAGTTCCGTCAGTCCAATCGTTCGGCTGATTTTATACAGGGAATCGAAGAAGAAGAATCCGAAGACCGCTTTATCAATCGCGGGCGTATGTTGCACACCGTATTCTCCGCCATCGAAACGGCAGAAGATATAGACCCGGCTATCGAACGACTTATCTTTGAAGGAGTTATCAGGAATGAGGAAAAAGAAAAAGTGGCACGCGAAGTAGCACAAAAAGCCTTCTCTTCTCCCGAAATACAAGACTGGTATTCGGGGAAGTGGACTTTATTTAATGAGTGTGCCATTATCTATAAGGAGAAAGGGAAACTACAAACTCGTCGTCCGGATCGTGTAATGATGAAAGACGGGCAAGTCGTTGTAGTCGATTTTAAGTTTGGTAAAGCAAATCCGAAATACAACAAGCAGGTGAAAGGATATATGCAATTGCTCACAAAAATGGGATATAAGAATATAACCGGTTATCTGTGGTATGTGGATGAAGAAAGAATAGAGAAAGTATGAAAACAGCACCACTCATCGGAATAGCCCGCCATAGACTGACTATCGACGGTGAAGGAGTCACTACCTTAGTGGCCTTTCATGGCTGTCCGTTGCGCTGTAAATATTGCCTCAATCCTACTTCATTAAGCCCGGATGGAGTTTGGAAAAGCTATGATTGCTCCGAACTCTATGAAGAAGTTCGTCAAGATGAGCTATACTTTTTGGCCAGTTGCGGAGGAGTTACTTTCGGCGGTGGTGAACCATTGTTACAGACAGATTTTATCCGGCAATTCCGCCAACTTTGCGGTTCGGAATGGAGAATAACCGTAGAGACGTCCCTTAATGTTCCACTACAAAATATAGAAGAACTGATTACTGTTGTAGATAATTATATAGTTGACATCAAAGACATGAATACTACTACCTATCAACAATATACCGGAAAGAACAATGAGAACGTCCTTCGTAATCTACATTATTTAATTGAGAAGGATAAAGCAGGGCAAATCATTGTACGCACGCCGCTTATCCCCTCTTACAATACGGATGAAGATATTGACCATAGCATAGAACTTCTGAAAGAAATGGGAATCAACCAATTCGATCGGTTTACTTATAAAACTCCTAAAAACGATTAGCCATGAAACGAGGAAAACAGACCTGTAGAATACTAAAAGATATTCGTCGGCAAATAGCCGAAGCAAATGATATTGAGTTCATTACTTCCGAGTGCCAATATCAGGGAGATTGTCTGGGTACTTGCCCTAAGTGTGAATCAGAGGTTCGTTATTTGGAACAACAACTGGAACGAAAAAGAATGGCAGGGAAAGCTATCACAATATTAGGCATATCTGCAGGATTAGCTACCATGACTTCTATGACTTCCTGTTCCAGTTTTGCCAATAAAGGAGCGAATGATAAAGAACAAAGTGAGCAGGTTTTATTGGGGGATATTATACCTATCTCAGAAGAAGATACAATAGTGGCATCCATTGAAGACGTACCATCTCCCCCGGAAACAAAAATGAAACCTGAAATTTACGAAGTAGGAGAAATTGCTGGTGACATTGCTATTCCCGATTCAGTCTACTCTACTCCAGGATATATTCAACCCGATATATCCAATCCCCCATCTGAGAACGATACATTGCAAATAGTCGACGTTATGCCCGAATTTCCCGGAGGACAACAAGCATTAATACAATATCTCCAAAAAGAAATAAAATATCCTGTAGTATCTCAAGGAGAAATGGGACCACAGGGACGCGTCATTATCCAATTTGTCGTTGATAAAGAAGGCAATGTTGTCAACCCAAAAGTTGTACGTAGTGTAGACCCTCATTTAGATAAAGAAGCATTACGTATCATTCATCAGATGCCCAAATGGAAACCGGGAGAGCTGGAAGACGGGACAAAAGTCGCCGTCTATTATACTATCCCCGTCTCATTTCGACTCCAATAAATATTTGAATTAGAAAAACGTTTTAATCCATATGCAAACATTTCTCCAACTAGTCGCTCACGATTTATATTCCAAGATAGGAAACGATCTCTCTCGTACAGTACTCGTTTTCCCAAACAAACGTGCCAATCTATTCTTTAATGAATACTTGGCAGGAGAATCCGACCAACCCATTTGGTCTCCTGCTGCTATGAGTATCAGTGACCTGTTTCAGAAACTGTCTGCACAAAAAAGCGGTGACCCGATTCGCTTGGTTTGCGAGCTTTACAAAGTATTCAAGGAAGAGACGGAAAGCCAGGAGACACTGGATGATTTCTACTTTTGGGGAGAGTTGTTAATCAGCGACTTTGACGATGTAGACAAAAACATGGTGGATGCAGACAAATTATTCAGTAATCTGCAAGACTTGAAAAACCTGATGGATGACTATGATTTCCTTGACAGTGAACAGGAAGAAGCCATTCAGCAATTCTTTCAGAACTTCTCCATTGAACGGCGTACCGAGCTCAAAGAGAAATTCATCTCCCTTTGGGATAAATTAGGTACAATTTATCATCGTTACCGGGAAAACCTGGCAGAACTAGGTATCGCCTACGAAGGTATGCTCTACCGGAATGTCATTGAAGCACTGGATACCAACCAGCTTAAATACGACAAATATATATTTGTCGGTTTCAATGTGCTGAACAAAGTCGAAAAAGAATTCTTCGAGAAACTGCAAGAAGCAAATAAAGCCATGTTCTATTGGGATTATGACCTATTCTATACCCGGCAAATCAGGAAGCACGAAGCCGGAGAATTTCTCAAACGTAACCTTAGAGACTTCCCGAACGAACTTCCTGAAATCTATTTTGATTCTTTCAAAGCACCTAAAAAAATACGCTATATCTCCGCTTCCACCGAGAATGCACAAGCACGTTTTCTCCCCGAATGGGTGAAAGGCATTGCAAATGACCAATCACAAATCGCAGAAGAAAAAGAAAAGGAAAATGCCGTAGTGCTCTGTAATGAAGCACTATTACTACCCGTACTCCATTCCATTCCGCAAGAAGTGAAGAATGTCAACATCACTATGGGATTCCCATTGGCACAGACTCCCGTCTACAGCTTTATCAACGCAGCGATGGAGTTGCAAACCAATGGCTATCGCACTGATACAGGCCGATTCACCTACGAAGCTGTATCAGCCATATTGAAGCATCCCTATACCCAACAGCTATCAATTCATGCCGATTCGCTGGAAGATGAACTGACAAAGACAAACCGTTTCTATCCGCTCCCATCGGAACTAAAGCAGGATGATTTCTTAGCCAACCTCTTTACTCCCCGCAGCGGTATTAAAGATTTGTGCGATTACCTTGTCGGGCTAATTAAAGACATCTCAACCATATACCGTAAAGAAGGAGAATACAATGATATTTTCAACCAACTTTATAGAGAATCCCTATTCCAAAGCCATCTTAAAATCAACCGTCTTTATAGCCTGATTGAAAGTGGAGAGTTAAGCGTGCGCACCGATACATTGAAAAGGCTGATTAGCAAAGTGCTGACTTCTTCCAATATTCCCTTCCATGGCGAACCCGCCATCGGAATGCAAGTAATGGGAGTACTGGAAACACGTAACCTCGACTTCCGCAACTTGGTAATGTTATCTCTCAACGAAGGACAACTGCCTAAATCCGGCGGGGAATCCTCATTCATTCCATACAATCTCCGGAAAGCCTTCGGAATGACAACTATTGAGCACAAGAACGCGGTGTACGCCTATTACTTCTACCGACTGATACAACGGGCAGAAAATATCACTTTGCTCTACAACACCTCTTCGGATGGGCTGAACCGTGGAGAAGAATCCCGCTTTATGCTACAATTATTAGTAGAGGGCCCCCATGAAATCACTCGTGAATATCTGGAAGCCGGGCAATCTCCCCAAAGCACTCAAGAGATACAAATAGAAAAGACGCCGGAAGTATTAAGACGCCTATACCGTGCTTACGGCAATAGCAATCCTAAACCCGTAATTCTATCTCCTTCCGCCCTTAACGCCTACCTCGATTGTCGATTGAGATTTTACTACCGATATGTAGCGGGACTGAAGGCACCGGATGAAGTAAGTGCGGAAATAGACTCCGCCTTGTTTGGAACAATCTTCCACCTCTCTGCCCAACTGGCATATACTGATCTGACAGCCAACAGGAAAATGATACAGAAGGAAGACTTGGAACGTTTATTGCGTGATGAAGTGAAACTGCAAAGCTATGTTGACCGGGCATTCAAGCAAGAGTTATTCAAAGTGGCTCCCGAAGAAAAGCCCGAATACAATGGCGTACAACTCATTAACTCCAAAGTTATTGTTTCCTATCTGAAACAGTTATTGCGTAATGACCTTCAATATACCCCTTTCGAAATGGTCGCCATGGAAGAAGAAGTATCGGAAGAAATAACTATCCAAACCGGACAAGGTCCGTTTACTCTTCGTTTAGGAGGAACGATAGACCGCATGGATGCCAAGGAAGGCACCCTGCGAATCGTTGACTACAAAACCGGTGGAAGCCCTAAAACGCCCGCCAACATAGAGCAACTGTTTACCCCGTCGGAGACACGTCCGAATTACATCTTCCAGACATTTCTATATGCAGCCATCATGAGCCGGAAACAGTCGCTAATGGTAGCTCCCGCCCTGCTTTATATTCACCGCGCAGCATCCGAGAGCTATTCGCCTGTCGTTGAAATGGGAGAACCCCGCAAGCCCAAAATGCCTGTGAATAACTTCGCCTTCTTTGAAGATGAGTTCCGCGAACGCTTGCAAGCACTATTAGAGGAAATTTTCGATGAGAAAGAAGCATTTACGCAGACAGAAGATCTAAAGAAGTGTTCGTACTGTGACTTCAAAGCTATTTGTAAACGATGATTGCCACCACAGATTACACGGATTCACACCGATTAAAATTCACGAACTGATTAAAACTCACAATTTGAGTTTTTGCAGCAACTATTCTTCTATCAGGATGATAATAAAAAAGCACGATTTGCATATCCATGCAAACCGTGCCTTATTCTTTTTTTTATCAGTATAATCTGTGGTAAACTTATCTTTCCAGCAATGGAACTGAGAAGCTGAATGTAGAACCCTCTCCCTTCTTCGAAGTAAACCAGAGTTTACCGCCATTCTTAACAACAAAGTCCTGACACAGCAACAGTCCGAGTCCCGAACCTTCCTCGTTGTTCGTACCGAAAGTACTGAAATGAGTATCCGTATGCAGCAACTTCTTCTGATTTTCTTCGTCGATACCGCAACCGCTGTCTTTCACGCTTACGATAGCCATACCGTCTTCCTCAGTCAGTGATACCACAACTTCCGCACCTTCGTTGCTGAACTTGATAGCATTACTGATCAAGTTACGGATCACCGTCTTAATCATGTCAATATCAGCACGTACAGCTACGTCCGTCACTGGCACATCCTGTACGATCTTTATGTTTTTCAGGCTGGCTACCATTGTGAAGATTTCACTCACTCCTTCTACGACCTCTACCATATTAATATCCTGATAAACCACCTTCAGCTTACCAATCTGGCTCTTCGTCCATTTCAGCAAGTTATCAAGCAATGAGAATACATCTTCAGTCGTTTGGTTAGCCATCGTCAGCAGTTCATACATCTCTTCGCCTATTGTTTCGCTCGGAAGATTCAGAATCAGCATATTCAGTACCATCTTGATAGAACCCATCGGCGAACGTAAGTCATGCGCAATCACAGAATATAGTTTGTCACGTCCCATGATCGTCTTACGCAGCTCTTCCGTTTGTGCCACGATAATCCGCTTCGCCGCAACCAATGAAATCTGGTGCGTCACACGAATAATCAGTTCTTCTTTATTGAATGGCTTTGATATAAAGTCATTTCCACCCACCTGAAATCCTTTCACGATATCCGCGGTGCTATTAAGTGCAGTAAGGAAAATAATAGGAATTTCAGCCATTTCCGAATCAGCCTTCATTTGCTGTGCCACTTCGAAGCCACTGATATCGGGCATCATGACGTCCAGTAATACGAGATCCGGTTTTTCCTTCTTTACCTGTTCCAATGCTTGTGTGCCATTGCCGGCAGTCACAATATTGAATTTCTCATTGGTCAAAAGTACCTTCAGCAAAAGCACGTTTGAGATCACATCGTCCACAATGAGTACTTTATATTCAGAAGGATTAATTTCCATATTCATAATAATCGCGTTATAATAATTGTTTACACATTAAACTTTCTTGAAAAACTCGATCATTCGCTTCAATCCATCCTCCAGTTCGATGGTAGGCTCCCAATCAAGTTTTTCTTTTGCCAGTGTTATATCCGGCTGGCGTTGTTTCGGATCGTCATCCGGCAAAGACTTAAATACAATTTTCGAAGACGAACCGGTCATGCTGATTATCCTTTGCGCCAAATCAAGAACCGGGAACTCATTCGGATTACCGAGATTCACAGGCCCTGTGAAATCATCTTCCGTATCCATCATTCGTATCATCCCTTCAATTAAATCATCAATATACTGGAAACTACGTGTTTGTTTTCCATCCCCATATATGGTTATATCTTCATCATTCAATGCTTGCAGAATAAAATTGGAAACCACTCGTCCGTCATTCGGCAACATACGCGGTCCATACGTATTAAAAATACGGATTATCTTCACGCGAACATCGTTCTGACGGTGATAATCCATAAACAAAGTTTCTGCGCAGCGCTTTCCTTCGTCATAACAAGAGCGATAGCCTACCGGATTTACATTTCCCCAATAACTTTCCGGTTGCGGGTGTACAATAGGATCACCATACACTTCACTCGTAGAAGCCTGTAATATCTTGGCATTCAGCCTCATAGCCAATCCCAACATATTGATAGCCCCCATTACGGATGTTTTGGCTGTCTGAATCGGGTCATGCTGATAATGTATAGGAGATGCAGGACAAGCCAGATTATATATTTCATCTACTTCAGCAGAATAAGGATAAGTGACATCGTGCCGCACCACCTCAAAATGATGATTATTCATTAAATGAGCAATATTATCTTTCGAGCCCGTAAAAAAATTATCAAGGCATATTACTTCATGACCGTCGTCTATAAGCCGTGTACAGAGATGTGAGCCAATAAATCCGGCTCCCCCACTTACCAATATTCTTTTCATTATGCGTTTTTTCTATTGTTTACTAGAGAGACCCTATCTCCCTGTTTTGTTTATGGTCACAAATGTAACCGATTTGCTTTATATATACAATTTTCAGAAAGGATATTTTCCAAAAAAGAAGAATTAAATAGTTTCATATTCTGAAACAACTTGCCTCTGACAAATGTTTATAATAGAAAAGTATTATTTATTCGAACTATTATGATAACAAATAATCCAAATGCAAACCTTATAGAAGCGATGAAGGAAAAGCTTCCACTCAAAGGACAACTGGCAGATATGTTAATGGATACACTATACATAGGAAAAGAAGCCGTATATAGAAGATTGCGCGGCGAGGTACCCTTCACCTTGCAGGAATCAGCCCTTGTATCAAGAAAACTGGGCATATCACTCGACCAAATTGTAGGAATCAGTTTTAAATCCAACGCGATGTTCAATATAAACATTGTAGATTATGATGATCCGTTCGAGAGTTACTATGAAATCCTGGATAAATATGTTACGTTAGTCAACTCCATGCAGGACGATCCGAATTCAGCCATGGGAACTTCCTCTAACATTATTCCCCAGACACTTTATATGAAGCATGAACTTCTGGCTAAATTCCGCTTATTCAAATGGATGTACCAGAATAAGAACATCGACTGCAAGAGTTTTGAAGAACTGGAGATGCCCGCCAAACTGGTCAACATCCAAAAAGACTATGTAGGAATGACACGTCATATCCACTCCATAGACTATATTTGGGACAGTATGATTTTCCAGCATCTCATCAATGATATCCAATATTTCTCCAGCATCCATCTTATTTCGGATGAAACGAAAGAAGAAATCAGAAAAGAGTTATTCTTATTGGCGGATGAGTTGGAAGAACTGGCTATTAGTGGTAAGACGAAAGAAGGGAACCAGGTACGCATCTATGTGTCCCACATTAACTTTGAGGCTACATACAGTTATGTAGAAACCAATAATCTGCGACTTAGCCTGATACGTGTCTATTCCATAAACTCGCTTACGACGATGGATAATGAGATTTTCCACAGTCTGAAAGAGTGGATTCAGTCGCTAAAAAAGTTTTCTACTTTAATCTCGGAAAGTGGCGAAATGCAGCGTATCCAATTCTTCAAGCAACAGCGAGAAATTATAGATACTCTTTAATTTTATTTTCGTATTACAGAACTGAAAAAAAATCGCAGTTACAATAAATGAAAGTAGATAAGATTCTTATCTACTTTTTTTCATTCCTTGTTCCCATCTCACCACCTTGATTCCCAATCAGAAAAACGGCTCTACACTCATCTCTGTTTTACCACACAAATCTTTCAAGCACAAGACGTAATTTTGCATAGAATGTATCACAGAGATTATTAACATTAAAATTAAAGGAACAGACAATGAAAAATGGTATTCTAAACGAATTAATATCTACTATGAGGGAGCGAATTCCTCAGGATATGAATCTGGCCAATACTTTGGCTGACATTTTGTGCATGGGAAAGGAAGCTGTTTATCGCAGACTGAGGGGTGAGGTATCTTTTACAATAGATGAGGTAGCGCTGCTTTCTCAGAAATTGGGTATCTCGATCGATCAGATTGTCGGCAGTCATATATCTAATAAAGTCACTTTCGACCTGAACTTGCTACATGCTCCCAGTGCGTTAGAGAGTTATTACGAAATAATCAAACGATATCTGAACATATTCGATTTTGTGAAAAACGACAGTACTACCGAAGTATATACTGCTTCCAACCTGCTGCCTTTCACGCTATATTCTTCATACGAATATCTGTCGAAATTCCGTCTTTGCCGATGGATTTATCAGAACGGAGAAATAAAGACGCCGCACTCCCTGGCCGAAATGCATGTGGATGAGCGGATAGTCAATGCGCACAAGAAATTGAGCGAAAACATGAAGCAATGCGGAAAGACATTTTTTATATGGGACACCAATATCTTTTATTCTCTTGTAAAAGAGATCAAGTATTTTGCGAGTCTGAGACTGATAACCGAGGATGATGTGGTGCACTTGAAGGAAGAGCTTCTTCAGCTGCTTGCTGTGATAGAGCATTTATCCATTAAGGGGGAATTTAGCGAGAATAAAAAAGTTTCTTTCTACTTGTCCAATATCAGTTTTGAAGCTACTTACAGTTATATTGAGAAGCAGAATTACCAGGTCAGTTTGCTGCGGGTATATTCTATTAATTCAATGGATTCGCAAAGTCCCCATATCTGTCAGATGCAACGCAACTGGATTCAGTCATTGAAACGGCACTCTATCCTGATTTCGGAAAGTGGAGAAGCACAGCGCATCGCTTTCTTGCAGAAGCAACAGGAGATTATTGATACTCTATAAAAAAGGAAAACATACTAAACTTTGTAGATCTTAGGATATAAAAGAAGGGAGGTGTAAAAGACAAGCTGTATCAGAATGAAGACAAACAACATTCTGATACAGCTATTTTTAGCTTTTATTCTATTGTGCGCACACAACGGTACCAAGCCCAAGTTGTGGATTCTCCCTGAAGCCATGCGCCGAATTCACCATTATTATGTCCGACCAGCCAATAGTTGCTATCGTCTGAAGTCAATGTCCAATGCACAGTGCTAATCTTCTCGAATCCGCTCCCTGTCCAAGTAGTTGAACTACCGAAACCTTGGTTTTCGATGTTGGTAACTGCCCCTCCCATACTAAGTACCAAAAACATCTCACGCTGGGTAGGCAGACGCCAGCCATTCCCTTTGCTTTCGCATGCCGCTTTTGCTTCCCCCCAAGTTTTACCAGTACTACTGGAATTTTCAATCTGAAACTTAGGAGCAACCTTATTCATTGCGTTACTTGTATCCGGTGTTTCACCTGAAGCAAATAATACCGAAGGATCCGTTCCTCCACTGGCATCGCGAGAGACAATAGTGACCCCCGAGGATTCTACCGTCAGATAAGGGTACTTCTTTCCGTTATTTGCATTATTCCTTACGCAACGGAAATAATTCTTATCGCTAACAGATTTGGAAGCCAGATAACCTACCGACATTTCCATCTCAAAACGTGTAGCAGAACCTTTAGCCGCATAGTATGATGAAGACCAGTAGTTACCGCTCCAGTTTTGATACCATCCATATATATTCTGACTGTCATGATTATTATAATCCTCCGCATTGCCACCCAAAGCTTTTTCATAGACAAATGACATCAATAGTTCACTTGCAGTAGGCAGACGCCAGCCATCGCCTATATTCCTACAGATATTCTCCGCATCGGCTACATTCTCCAACCGTCCCACACTTTGCTTGTATTCGCCTTGGTCGACATAATATATCCTATTATCAAACCGAAGCGGATAAAGATAGAAAAGAGGTTCCCCGACAGTTGTGTAAGATTTGGTTTCGGACACCATCTGAAGGTCAATCGTACGATAAAATGGGAATTCGGCATCCTCCACGGTATGCATTACATTTCTGAACGTGATTCTTATCGTTCCGCTTTTTCCCTCTTTCCACTTGCCGGGGTGAAGTTTTAGTCTGAAATCGTATCCGTGCCCAACCACATCATTTCCCTTGCCGTCATCATAACCTATGACAGACTCAAGATACATCTTGTCGTCCGCATTCTTTCTGCCTATAATTACATCATTATCCGAATCTGTCCGAATCAGCCCGGTGCCATCATCGTTCGTTATATTCAATTCCTCAACATTCATAATTTCCCAATTGTTATTGACAAACAATTGCAAGTATTGTTCCGCACCCAGATTGACTTTATAAGTACGACTATTGACTGTAGTGGGAATATATCGGAATGAAAACTCCAGCTCCCCTTGGTTGATGGGGAATTGTACTTGAGTGAGGTATCCCTCCTGATCGTATAAGTTGAACAACAGGAAGTCCCAACGCCACCACCAGCCTGTACCATCTTCAACAGTACCATCGCCCACTCTTCGCGGATTAGGCTGTATGGTAAACGCCTGCACCCTTTCACTGAACGGTATCGCATTCGTCCTATCTAATTGTGGAATCAAACCGCCGGCATTATATTGGATGATATTGAGACCGTCAGTGCCATAAAGCTTACCTTCTATCTTATCTACGGAAAACATGACATACACCGTCTGCGGCTCGAGAGGGAGTTCGTCTCCATCAGGATTTCTAATCGGGAAAAAAAGACCTCTCTCCAACACATTTCCGTATGCATCGACAAATTTGATAATTCCCGGATCTATCGTGTACTGTGTCACTTCAATATTGTGAGTCAAGCGCCCTGCCGTCAACGTAACAGTAGCCTTACGTTCAACACCTATATTTCCATTATTAAAATAAGGAATCTTCAGTTTGAGTTGGGTATCCTCGTTCGCAACGCCTGATACCTCATCGGATCCACCTTCAAACTTGAGCCAGTCGCTCCCTGCAGTAACGGTAGCCTTCCATCCTCCGGGATTGTCTGTAAAAACGTCTATGGCATAACTATTATTTTGGTATTGAGTAACAGCGACCTCCGATTCACCCACTCCGAGCATATATTGACCATTGTAAACTACATCTTTGACCTTATCACGGTCATAGTGTATCAGCCGGAATTTCAGGTTGGACATGACTGTATAAGATGCCAATGCCTCACTAAAACTTGCATAGCCGCTTCCCAACGCCTTAGTAATGGTAATGATGTATTTATGGTTTCGCTTCAAAGGCAAATATTCCACCTGTTCTCCTATATTTCCGGTTTTGGTAAAATCCACCCGGTAAAATGTCGATTCACCAGTACCGATCTTTCCTTTCACAATCAGGCAAGTAGCATTCTTACGGCTCGCTTCTCCGTCTTGTCCCACACCACCGGCATCCTCTGCCGCCAAGGATTCAAATGTATAAATCTCCCCATCGTAGGGTGTGTTGCCATTTACGGAATAAAGGATTGCATCCCCTTCCTCCGTCATTTTACCGCTACCTGCGGGGAGAACCGGATTATCCGGAGCCGGTTCAGTAACCTGTCCGTTCGTGCCCCATGACGGAGCAATGTATCCGGTGGTATTGTAATTGGCCAGGTAAACCTCTTCGACCGTGAAGTTCGAAGTGACACTGTTATTATGAATATCGATACGCGCCAGCATACGTTTCATATTTATGCCAGTTATCGGATTCATCGAAGGAGCGATTTTGGTTATTACCTTCTCCCCATACATCGGAATCCTCATATACCCACCAGTCGTCGAGCCGTCTGCCAACCATTTACTAGTCTGGGTGTGGAGCATCGCTTCCATTGCCTGAACCTTGGTGGTCACTCCCTTCGTGAAGCCCGACACAATATCATCAAGTTCCTTATTCGCCACGATCATGATGCAGGTAGATGCGGTAGTGGGAGCAAGCACAGCAGAGAAGTTCACAGTGGAATTGTCAGCCAAATCCTGCGTGACTCCTGTAGCACTGGCCCATTCCAGAAATACCGCCGGTGTTTTTGACGCATCAAAAACAAGAATATCCACCGTTTCTATTTCGTCTTCTTTCTTTGCTGTTCCCGTTCCGGTCATCGTACGCGAAGATACGGACGGAAGATTTACATCGGGAACCGTTAATGTAAACCGGATACCGTTTCCTGCCGGAGAAGGTGTCGGCACCAATTCTTCCTGTACGCATCCGGTAAGCCATACCGTCACCAACAGAACAGACAAAAGATAGCACTTTCTTATTATTGAAATCCTATATTGCATATTTCTATTTCCTTTCCTTAAACTTTGATATTGCATATTCGCCATTATGGTGCGGTCAATGTCACCGTTATTGGCAGATTATCCCCATTCGTATTGGTTAGTGTGAGTGTAGCCGTATCACCTGACACGGCATCGGCTCTGAAGTAGAAATAAACCGCATCACCGCTCACGCCACTTGTTTCGACCATTGTCTCACAGTTAAGCAGAATTCTATCCGGATCCTGTATCTGGGTTATCTTCCACTCCCACGTTCCCGGATTGCCCGAAGTAAAGACAATCTTGCGACGTCGCATATTCCCTGTTCCATTATCGTTGCTGTCCAATTCTACGTTCGAGGTCAACCACTCGCCGTTTTCCCCCCACTGACTCAATAATACATGATGTCGCAGATTACCGGCATTGATATAAAAGCCTGTTTCCCGCTTAGTTCCATTTCCTGAATTAAATTCAGGCATCACAACCTGGATATTATACGTATATACACCTCCCGAAAGGGATGTCTGGGTCATATTAACCGTTGGCCACGTATCCATAGTACTTTTGTTTAATGACGCACCCGGCAGATAACCCGTATCCGGATTGGCATCATAATTCGTTTTCGCTTCTATATTGACAGTGACACCATCACCAGCCGTCTGTACCTTGGTCTGCGATAATTTGAGATAATACTGTTTGTCGAAAATCACATTCACCGGGCTTTCCGTCCATTCAAGCGGGGTGGCTGAAAGCTGATAGGTTTCGTTGGATATCGTAAGATTGTAGTTGATGTATTCGCCCGACTCCCAAGAGTGCGGGTTCTTGGCGATAATATCACTGAACAGGAATTCCCGGTCGCCAAAATTGGTGGTAACAACGATTTTGGCAGTTGCGGAGAAAGCATCGGTCGGCAGCATGAGGAATGTATCACCCATCAAAGTGGCATCTTCGGTCACCGTTTTGTTACCGGTGGGAGTAGAAGCGACCTTTCCGGTGGCGACATCGCTCCAGACAAACTTCGGTTTACCGTTTTTCGTCGTGGCGGTTGGAATTTCAGCCATGGCAAGTTTACCGCTTTTTCCCACATTCTGGAATTCTATTTTCTCGATAGTCACCTCATCCGGTACAGGAGCTACTTTCTTGAATGTAAAGGTAACCTTGGTCAATGTGTGGTAGAAGTGTACATTCACATCTTCGACCCATACAGGACCCGATATAGCCGCCAGTACATCGACATGATTGGCGGCGGATGCATTCGCCGTATAATTCAGCACCATTTCTCCGGGATCAGTGAAACTCGCAGTAGGCGCATTCGCATCGCTATATGGATACCAAGAGAAAAACTTCATGCTCGCATTCAGCAATCCGGGCCAATATTGCAACGGTGAGATTGTGGCTGTCAGATCGGCGTTAACCGTGGCGCTTGCATTGAAGTATGGTTGGGGAACGGAAGCATTGGGAGTCAATGAGCTGTAAAGACCGAAAGTCTCTTCTTTCAAATCGGTATTCGAAGAGATTACTGCACCACGAGTGTAGACATAACCGCCTTCTCCGATACGTTGCACAACAATTAATTCCTTATCGCAAGTCATCTCTTCTCTTACACACGAAAAGAGGACAGCCGAAAGGACAGCCATTGTCATAATCATCTTGATATTATTTATAGTCTTTATCATCTTACTTCTTTTCCGAAATTAAAAACAATCAGCGAAAGATATTACAAGTCCATATCCAGATCAATGTCTTGCCTTTCACCCCAATCTTCCACGCTTATCGTCAGTATCTGAATACCTATTTTTCCTACGCGTGCCGTTATCTGATACACGTTGTTCCGCCGGATCTCCGTAAAAGGTTGCGCCGTCGAACTGCCTGTACCATCAACCTTCGTTACGGTTTCAATTACTTTCCCGGTTATTCCGGTGACGTCTGAAGGACCTTTCGGGACATTAGCCATACTGATAGACAGTCGATCGGAATAATCCGACTTGAATATGCGTTCGGCAGTGTAGAACGAGCAAAGCAACTTCCGGTTTTCAGCTCCGGAAGCCGATGAATACACCCAGGTTTCTGTAGTCGTAGCCTCCCATTTACACGTTAACAAATCGCTGTCTGATACGTCTTCCTTCACTTTTCCGTAGTTTTTTGAAGAGTCAGTATTATCACGTGTGCCGTTGCCCACGTTTCCCATCACGAAATAGCTATCGTGGGAGAAATTGTGCAAGGTGACACTGGTGCTTCCGGCTGTATATCCGGTCACCGCCCCACCATCTATAGCTTCAAGAAAGATATCTACCCGGGCTACGGCACGTTCGATAACCATTTGCACTTTCTTGGTTTCATCAGGTGCTATGGATATATCCCGAATCACTCCGGTCATTGGCATTCCGGTCGTCGAGATGATCTGCCCGTCACTATTCAGTATGTCGGAAATATCGTAAATCATCTCTTGCAACGTCAAAAGATTGGCTATACCGTCAAGTTTGCTTGTGAGACTCTGCGGTTCGTTGGCAATTACTACGACCAGGATATCATTGCTGGAAGTCACTTTGAGAAGTTGCGCATCTATATCAGTAGCTGTCTCCGGAGTACTCAACAGGATGTGTTCATTCACATCCAGTCTCACGCCACCGGGCGTGCTACCGAATACGATAAACCTCATGGAGTTTATCTCCTCCTGTTGTTCCACATCCCCGTTGTTCACCAAGTCGATGCTAAGTTGTGCCCGGGTAGTATGGGCAGGCAACTCATAAGCCACATCAGCTTCTCTACTACATGAGAACAAAAGGATGGCGGATGCCAGACAAATGATATATAATAGCTTCTTTCTCATTCTTAAACTTCCATCCCGTGGAGCCAATAAATCCAGGTCCCCACGACAATACCAATCTGAAGGAATCCTCCTCCGGGTTTTTCAACAACTGTAAATATCAGGTTCCATTCACTCTGCCTGTCAAGATACTCTTGAAAGGGAAGCTCTGTTCCGTCGTAACGGGCAACCGGTCGGGCAATACTCAATAGTGTCATCAGATTGTAGCTCCAGACTTCATCTTCAGTATTCGCATCCCTTATTATAAACTTATAATCCCATCCGTTCCTGTTGAGCAAACGCATCGTGTTCAGACGTGCGGACATAACTACGTCGGATACTTCACCCGGACCTGTATAGTAAGGCATATAAGTAACAGGACCTTGTCCTGCGGGTTCGTTTTCCCAAGAATAAACCGCATTTTCCGGCGCCTGAATTTCAAATGTATATTGTGTATCATCCACTTTATTTCCCTCATATCCCATTAACGCAAGATTAAACCGATTGGTGTCGCGTATCAGGTTCACCGGATAAATTTTATGGTTGGTATTGAACGACAAGTGATCCACTTCCACAACTTCTCCGAAGTAAAGATGCTGAAATTCGAAATTAACAACATCCGTCTCCCGCTTCAGGGATACAATGACCTGTTGGAGGGTTGTTGTTCCCGGCGCCAGTTCATTACCAGCATTATCCGAGAGCCGGAATCTGTCAGACAGACTTCCGACGGTCAGTACTTTATAATTTCCGAAATCGAGCTCGTCGGTCAACGACATCCGGTTTCCACCAACCAGTGCAGCAACCTCGGCACTTTTGATGAAGAGCAATTTATCATCGCTGTCGAACACAAGTACATCCACCGATTTAACCTGAGGATTAAATGCATCCGCATATTCCATATTATAGTCGAATACAAATTCCAACCAAAGCTCGCACCGTGGCAGGTCTTCACGTATACTGTCACACGAAACCATACACAGCATCGAAGCAACGATAAGGAACAGCGATTTAGTTTTTCCGAACATATCTTTTTCTTTTATGGGGCAACCATATCGGTTTGCCGTTTTATATTGTCAGAGATCTCGATTTAGTGACCTCCGGTTATTTCCTCTTTTTGGGGTGCGCATTGCATTTCATTGTATCTCGGATGCGCCTGTATATTTCAGTGCTGTTTTTGGAAAGCCTGTCACCGGCTTGTTTTTACTTTTTTCGGCGGTCTGTTCCGCACGGAATATCTATTAAAAAAGGTACAGGGCAGGCAGTCCGCACTGCCCTGCTTTCTTTGAAAATAAAGAGTTTATTTAAATTTCGAAATTTGTAGTCCAGTATATCCACGGAGCAACTTTAATCTCAAAGTGGAGATAAGCACCCAACTTATCGATATCTTCTTCTTCATCCGGGTCTTCGGGACCACCACCAGGATACCACGGTGTACCGTTACCATTCACCTTTGTCAGATTAAGCGTGTAATAGTTATTACGTACTACACCATATTTTCCATACTCCATGTGAGAGTCGGCTGCATTGTCATGACGAATCTCATAGTAGTAATAGTTGAGACTCTTTGGATACCAATAGATGCAACCTTCTTCTTTGCACAGTTCACCGCCATTCTTAATATTGTTGGCGTCAATAATAGCCTGCGTAAGAGAAGCAAAATCACCCGGGTCATTGGTGGTAAGCTCAGATTTTATCTGGTTATAGAACAGTTCGCATGCCGAAACCAAGAGTTTCTCCTGAGCGGTCATAGCTTCTGAGTTTGTTTCTTTAGCTTTAGAAGTTGTATAAGCAGCTAGTAACTGGTCAAAATTCTTAAAGTTTACAGAGCTAGTTCCGTTAGGAAGACGATACCAGTCATCTCCTAAAGTAAAATCAGCATCATCCTTCCAAGGTGCATACTTGCCCTTAAGCACCAGACGTGTAGCCGCACCGAACTTCTGATATCCTTCGGCCATCGTATTCTCGATACAATATTTGTAATTCTCACCCGCAGTCGTACTTTTAGCAGCCCATTCTACTAGAGGTTCGCGATCAGTATTAAGTTTATTCTTAACAATGCCTGCAAGATATTCGGTTCCACCCGCAGTCGTAAAGTTCGGGTCGACTGTATAGAAGTTACTTTTATAGAATCCGGTAGTATGAGACGACGCTGTGGTAGTCTTTTTTGCAAAAGGAAACAACAGAGAGTTGTAATAGTCTATTGCCCAATTTCCAAAATCAAACTGTCCAAGGCTTGCGTTTGTTCCATCTTCAAAGGGTCCGACTGCCAATGAACCGTCAATCATAACCTCCAACTTTGCAGCAAGGCGTTCTATCTCAAGAGTAGCCGGATTACTTTTCGCCGCATTCTGAGCTTGCGCGTCTGTTTTATAGTCTTTGGCCAAAATAATCTTGTCCGCTACATCGAGCAGACATTCATCTTCCCATTCTAAATTGGATTCATCGTAGAATCCGACATTAATCATTGCACAACCATTGGAGTGCACAACCTCATCTACCAGATAAGCATTGTTGAGCTTCGCGTTATCTGTAGGAACTGTAATCATTGCATTGATGGTGGCATATGTTGCACCTGCTGCAATAGCATCCAGACGTCCCTTTAATTGAGCACCCGGATTAGCAACAACAAGCAGATACTTAGTATCCGTACCCACCTTAATCGGAGTATTCGGAGTCGTAATTCCACTATTTGTCCCGAAAGAACCTGTTCCCAATACCGTAGCATACTTAGTTGCATCTGCATCCTTAGTCACCACCTTACCCGCATTGAACGTAATCACATAAAGCTCTTTAACCGCACTTTCCGCCGGCAAAGCCTCCTGTTCGCCAGAAGCACGTGAACCTGGTACTTTTGGATTAGTCACACTGATTGATATGTAGGCTACATCATAACCTACCCCCCCATCAACCCCGGGGTTTTCATCATTCTCATTTGAACAACTTGCCAATGCCACAATGGCCAACAGCGATACTAAAATTGATTTAATCTTTAGCATAATACAAAAAAATTAGAATTAATATATATAATTTCCCACTTAATCAGTAAGCCTTACTTACCATCCTTTCTCATTTCAGCAGCATTAGCCTTCTTCCTGGCTAATTCTTCCAGATTGCTCCTAGCCGCATCCAGACCTGACTGCTCTGCAATCTTCAAATACTTCTTCGACAATTCATAATCTCCTTTCATTAACATTAATATTCCCATAGCATTATTATATTCCGGTACATCTTTTTTCGAGTGTACCATGCCCAGATAGCGCTCTGCTGAAGTCAAATCCTTACGTGATAAGGCAGCAGTGGCAGCATTTATATTCGCAACCTCATCCTGAGGATACATTCGTACAGCCGTTTCGAAAATATCAATGAACTCTTGTGAACCTGCTTGGTAGGTATTAGCTACCAGGAACATTTCATTCAAACTCAGATTCTGCGGACGACTCTTTATTATCTCCTTTGCTTCATCTACATTAAAATTCTTAATCTCATAATTCACTTTGCAGATAGCCACACGGAGACTTGGGAAAATATATTTCAGCAAGTATCGGTAAGGTTCTCCCCCACGTAGTTGCATCAACTTAGTTTCTCTTCCTTTTTCAATAGGTATATTCCTGATGATGTCCAGCACCTCGTTCTTATACTCCATCTCGATTGTTTCGAGCGCTTTCTCCAAACCTTCCCAATTTTCACCACCAAAGATGATAGAGTATTGGTTTCTCGAGAAATCATATTTGGATGCCAGATATTCCCGAAGTGCCATAGCACGACCTTCTGACAGGCGCTTATTCGTTGCTAATGTTCCCTCTGGTGAAGCATAACCGATGATATCCAGTCGATTCACCTTTACGCTTGGATCAGACTTCAATTCATCAATCATCTTACGAATCTTAGCCAATTCCTGGGGATTATTCATGTAATCGGGACGTATATCCACCTTATTCACTACGAAATCAAGGAAACATTCCGCCTGTATATCCCGTTGTTTGATTTCTTCAGCCTTCGGTTGTAGATAAGCCATTTGTGGCATCACCACATACGGTACCAGAATACGCTCCAACGTCACCTTATCAAACTCTTCTACCTCCATCAATGCCGTTTCGCCACAGCCGCACTCGTCACGCTGAACATCCAGACGTGCATCTGCCATCCAAGACTCATAACGCAGTACATATCTATAATGAATCGTATCATTTCTCAGTTTATTTCCTTTTTCTACCACATAAGGCTTTTCATAAGACCTCTTCTCTTTGGCGCTCATCACCGCAACTTCACGCTCATAAGCCAGATATTCATCACGTCCTTTGATAGATACCTTCGGAAGATTCTGATTACGTCCGGGAGCTGCCAGGCGGGGAATAAAGTCCACTCCACGAGCCGACTTAACTTTCACATTATTCAAATAAAAGTCTATATCGATATGAAGAAAATTTCCTTTCTGCTCCAGTTGTACCGGCTTCACGGTTATGCTGCCTTCATAAGAGCGTGACTGAGCCACAGCACTACTTATATTCAGGACGCAAGCCACCCATATACATACGATGAAACCTATATTTCTTTTTATCATACTCATTTTATTTAATTACATAAATAAGTGACACACTTGCCTTGGTAGGCCCGAAGTAGTTTTTACTAGTATCCTTTAGTTTCGTACCACAGGTGGCACAAGGATATTTTTCATATACAATGTGTGCATATCCCACTCCGACCGAAGCTTCTATACTCCAACGCTTTTTCAAGATCCATGAATGTCCCACGGAAAAACCGCCGCCGTACAAGTGTCCCTGATAACGCGTGTTCTGCATATTATCACTGATAAAAGACCAGTCGGGCCATCCGCCTACATTGAAATCCGCATAATGTCCGTGCAGTCCGATAAACGTACGGCGGAAACGCTCACAAAACCAATAGCGAACTTCGGGCTGTATCCCCCAATGACGCAATCTCTTTCCGTCAGAAGGTTTCCAAGGATTATAGTTGACCGGAACATCCAGTGTCCACTTACGCGCTAATCCAAATTCCAACCCCAGATTCATGGTAGTAGTAGCATCATACAGCAGATTGCTTTTAAGCGCAACTTTCTGAGCCTTACTCTCGGAGATGATACATCCAAGCATGAATAATATGAGTATAGTAACTTTCTTCATTTATATCACATTTACTGTTTTACTACTCTTGAGTAATATCTAATTTTATGCGCTGCACTGCGTTCACGCTAACACCGTTAGGCGAAGCAACAGTAGTCAGATGCACAATACCATTTCTTTTTTTCGATGTCGCATTAGGCAACACCTTTATATATATTTTTCCGTCTTCAACGATTACCCGCTCTTCTCCTGTATGCGTATCGGGCATTGCTGAGGAATATAATCGAATCCAGTCTTTTGGACTGTCATCGCCTTCTTCCACCTGTCCCGTAAGACAGAAATAGCTTACTTCGTTTCCTGACGGATCTGTATTAGCATCAGGCATAAATTTTAGTGTACTCCCTCCTGTGGGAATGGCACTTCGTTGTCTGATATGAACTTTTTTCTCCAAATTTCCAAGTTTTAATGTTATATACGCATTCTTTTAAGTAACTCATCGGAATAGTCTCTTGGGCACCACTATAAGGTAGAAT
Source organism: Bacteroides sp. GM023 (assembly GCF_014750685.1). Lineage (GTDB taxonomy): Bacteria > Bacteroidota > Bacteroidia > Bacteroidales > Bacteroidaceae > Bacteroides. The sequence goes on along the minus strand of NZ_JAAXGE010000005.1, from coordinate 699,515 downwards.
ATTGAGCGGAAGGCTGCTTAAAGGTTGGGTGAACAATCTGGCACAGGCATCCCCGTAAGTTGTCACTCCAGGAGTTAATTTGGACAGAAAGCCGGACTCATTAAAATCACACTCTGTAGAATTATCTCCGTAATAGAATTTATCTGTCGGATTGGCAAGAATCAGCAACTGGTACTTGCTGCCATCGGTCTGCTCTGTCAACAACACATATCTTTTACTTACCATCTCGAAAGCCTGTGCTGCTTCTATAAATGTAGCTCCGGCTCCCTGTCCTTTAAAGACTAGTACCCATGGAGTTCTACCGACCTCATCTTCCGCAGCTCTTGTCGATGGTAGAGAGTAAGAGTTAGCCCGGGTAAAAATTTCGATTTTTACCTTTTCTTTTTCGTTAGATGGCTCTTCCTCATTTTGTTGGGCTGTAACACTTACATCGTGCTCGCAACCGGTCACAATCAGCAGAAGAATCAAATAGAAAAAATTGGTTATATTTCTCTTAATTTCTCTCATTACCTTTCTAAACACCACTCTTGTACTTTTCGTACTTTTCTCCTTATTTCTTTTCTCTTTTTCTCTTTTCTCTCTGGGGACATTATTTTTGTCCAAATCTCATATTGCAAATTTCGGAATATTAAAGGAGATACAGAATTGTATTCATTTCTGATACTGATAATCAGATTCTTTAAAAAGGACTATTAATGCGATTTACGGATGGGAAGGTTGTGAAATACACAACAAGAATGGTGAAATAGAAATATATTTGCGATATTCGCACAAATTATTTTTTTCCAGTTTCGTGCACCGAAACTTCAGATAATGAATATACTAATAGATTTTCGTGTCATTTAGACACAATTTAGGCACAGAAATGACAAGATAAAAGATTAATTTCTACAAGAAATACATCAAAAACTTGTATATTCTGTGCCTAAATGGTTAAATGTCTGAATACTGTATATATATAGCTATCAGTTTATAACACTTTGCGCTCTGTTTCTGTGGGCGCCACTTCATCAGGAATACTGAATTCCCGGTTAGCAAAGAGATCCGCCAGCCCTGAAATCTGTTTCAGGCGCAGCAGTTCATCGCGATCCATACCAATATTTTTCATAATCCACTGGTCGGACATACCTGCTTTGTCGAGTTCCGCAACAATATTGCACATCAATTCGATGTTGTGCATCCCACGGGCGCGATTGTGCCGTATCGTTGAACTCATACGATTGGACAAATCCTTGTCTATCACCACAATCGGAAGCAGTCCGTTTTCACGGTTATAGATGCGCTTCGACGTTTTCAGCACCGTATATCGGTGATAACCATCCACCAGAATATAGCGGTCGGCATCCTTATCATAATAACACACACATGGCATCGTAAAGCCATCTTCCCAGATAGACAGTTCAAGCAATTTCATTTCGGGCGGCGCAACGACATTCGGATTATAGTCGTTTGCAAATACTTTCTCTATAGGTACCGCCTTTACCTCGTAAACAGGGCTTTTATCTACACTCATGACACTATGATTCTATATTGTTCCATAATTTGACTTCTTTTACTCATCTCTTCCTTTGTCGGCGAGAATCCCATATACTTGCAGGCATGATCGTTCTTGATGATACAGATACACATCCGCTTATAGGTAGGTATCTCCCTGAACTCCGGTATATCAATATCATCCTGATATTCCATGCGCACCGGCTTCTTCAGCGTTTTATAATTGCTGTTATCCATCACGATAATCGGCACCTTGGCATCAATCAGTTTTTTGATAGTAGAGTCACTCAGGCAGCCACCTTTCGTCCGCCAGAAGTTTACGCTTACCGACAGTTTGCGGAGATAATTCTTCCGTGCCCGTTCCGGTAGGCTGGACAGCAGGAAGTACATAAACTCACGCCACGTATATCCTTCGGGAAGTTTCACCGATTGCCACCCCATGGCATGAGTACCGCCGTACATTCCGGTAAAATTGACACCATTCACCCGTCCTATCATCTTGCCCCATGTATTGGGGTCGAGCACCCGGTAGAGCTGGAGACTCTCCTGTGCCTCATTGATAAAAGGACTTGCCACACGCTGCCGTTCCAGATTCACTCCGGCGCGATAGTAAAGATCATACAACGTATTATAATCCCATTGGAATTTCCCGTTGGCAGTCCATACGTCCGTCGTCTTCCAGTCGTAGATGGGATAGGCATTATAAATGTCATTTCCTACCTTCGACGTCCACTTGTACTTATGATACATCTGGAATTTGCGGCTCATATAGATACACCGCCACCGGTTGAAACTTTCCTGTGTACGGATTCCGATCAGACAGCAAGTGCGCACTGCGTCATTCTTATTATGTATCCATTGCGCAAAACGCATCTGAAATTCATAATCCCACATCGTTGTGTTATAAAAAGGAAAGTCGTCTTTGGTCATTGCCTTTTTGGGCATGGAGCGCACCCATATATTCTTCTTACTATCTTCCCAGGGACGCCAGAATGATTGGTACATAGACGTACATGTAGCTACGCGAAACGGGATACACACCCGGTATACATCCAGAATATCCTTATTGGCTTCCAGTATCCGGTCTACATAATCAATGGTCATCTTATACTGAATCTCGTAGTCCATATGAAAGACGCCGAGACGTATCTTTAAATTGTTCTTCCGGATATAGTCGATACACATACTCAACAGTACCCCGCTATCCTTACCACCGGAAAAAGATACATAGATATTATCAAACTCGTTAAATATAACTTTCAGTCGCTCTTGTGCCAGTTCATATACATTCTTCGTTCCTGCTATTTTCTTTTTCCCCATAAATCATTTATACATTTTAACATACCGCGTCCACTTCTTATCCATGGATATAAATTCAAACTTCTCAAACGTTTCTTTGTCTTGTATCAGTGTGACCGAATTTAGTAACCAGCTCCCGGAATCAAATTCCGCAATGATAGCCGGCAATAGCTGTGAGAGAATTTCCTCCCGTTCAGTTCCTTCCGACTTTACATAATAATTATTGATTACAGCTTTCTTCCGGCTTTTTTGTTCTACCGGAACGAAGCCCATCACTTCCTTATCTTTTATCGCAATGAACCACACATACTCCTCGCTTGTCTTGAAAGGGTAATTATTGTTGGCGCGTATTACTTCAGGATCCATAACCATCGGTGCCAAAAGCCGATACAAGTGTTTGTCTTTTCCTTTTAATTGTATTATCTGTATCATATCATTCAAAAATGGACATACAAAAATAAGGAAAAAATATCAAATCAGTCATTTCTATTCCTAAAACATTTGTTTTTCATGTTATTATCTTTATATTTAATATTCTAAATGTCCTGCATTCACCATTACTCTTTCACGTTTAAAGTAGGTCAGCACAGTGGCAAAACTGAGATACTCCCGTCCGGGAATATGTGACCGACTCCGGAACTTATAACGGGAGAACAGAATTTCACATACCAGCCTATAGTGAAAAGACAGCCTCAAACGATGCTGTAGATAATCAAACACCCGGCAGAAATATGCAAAAGCCTCCTTCACCTTGTCATTGGGAACAATCCGCGGCGCACGCTCCGTATTCTCCATATGCTCCATCTCACTAAGGGCATATTCCAATTGTTCTATTTCCTCTTCTGTGTTTTGTATTGTACACTTCATCTGTTCTAATTTCTCTTTCTGATGAATATGTTGTTCGCGTTTACGTTGTAAATGTTCCTTCAACACCTCTTTTTCTTCCAATATTCCAAATTTTAGTTATACATAAATACTTCGGTATTCCTGTCAGGCAGTCGATCAAATCGCCATATGAAATCTTTTACCGGATGCAAATATAGAGAAGATTGTTTAAATAATTAGATTTTTAATTAAAAATATTCAGACTTATAACACTTTTAAATTACCAGTATCAAAAAGTCTGTTTTTCCGGCCTGTGAAACAAGCTATATTTTTGCGGAGAATTAAACATCGTGAACCATGAATGGAGGAAATGATATAATGTATTTTAATACATTCTTTTTTTATTATATATATTAATGGACTAAGGGGTGGCCAAAACGCATCATGGCAAATGCCATTTCCCCCTTGTAACAGGACGTTTGAGAAAGGACGAAAGTGGTCGGCGCAGGAGGTTCGAAAAATGTACATGCCAAACAGCCGGAATGCTTTCATATTCTATTTATAAATTTTAAAAAATCATGAGTAAATTAGCAGCAGGAATGCTAAAAAAGGGATATCTCCTCTTCCCTAAAGTATTATTCGAGGAGCAGATGAAAGCGACTAAAGGCGCAACGGGAAGTTTCGATGCCTTTATCCTGGTATTAACACACGTCAATTACAGCACGACAGAGTGTTGTGTCAACCATCACACGTTCAAATGTTGCCGCGGTGAATCGGTAATCTCTATGGATCACTGGGCTAAATTGTTCGGTTGGAAACGCAGCCGCACCCGGTATTTCTTTAACAAGATGTACGAAGAAGGTATTATCGAGAGAGTGGTCAATCCATACATTACTCACATACGTATCCCCGACTACGATATGTTGGTAGGGCAGAAACGCCGTGAGGACGCCCGCGAAGGAGCGGGCGGGATTACTTTCGAGGTATTTTGGGAAAAATATCATGAAGTAACCCAAAAGCCAAAAATCAATATCGGGCGGGCACGTCGGGAGTGGAAGAAGCTGTCCGCCCACGAACGAAGTCTCAGCCTGAAGAATATTGAGGAGTATTATGATAACCTGCCGGATACGAAATACTGCATGCAAGCAAGTACGTACCTGTCTGACAAAGCGTTTATGAACGAATATGATTATTAGAAAAAGAAATGAATGAAATAATCAACCCGCAGGATGCTGAGCTCGAGGAAATCGTGCTCGGCGCCTGCCTGCTGGAAAGCAAAGCCATCACACTGGTTGCCGACATATTGCGACCGGAAGCGTTTTACACTGAAACGAACAACGAGATTTATTCCGCCTTGCAAAGCATGTACCGTGCCGGACAGGCAATAGACATCATGACCGTAAAAGAGGAACTTGCCCGGCGTGGCAAGCTTGAGTTCATAGGCGGGCTTTATACATTGGTACGCATCAGCAGCCGTGTAGTGTCCAGTGCCCATTTGGAATTTCATGCCCGGATTCTTAAACAGAAGTATATCCGCCGTGAAGCCATTTTGGGATTTCACAAACTCCTGGCACTGGCAGCCGACGAAACAACGGACATCGACGATACATTGGCAGACGCCCATACGCTGCTCGACCGGTTGGAGAAAGAATGTGGAAATTCGGAACATCTTCGTTCCATGTTGCAGCTTATGGAGGATACCGTCAAACTGATAGAAGTCCGCATCGCCTCCAACAAGAACGGTATCACGGGGCTACCCACCGGATTTGCCGATCTTGACCTCATGACGTGTGGCTGGCAACCTGCTGACGAAATAGTCATCGCCGCCCGTCCCGCGGTAGGTAAAACGGCATTCGCCCTGCATCTGGCTCGTGCCGCCGCTTCTGCCGGGTATCATATCGCTGTGTACAGTCTTGAAATGCAGGGTGAGCGTTTGGGTGACCGTTGGTTACTGGCTGCCACCAGCGGGGTGAACCCCGACCACCTTCGCAGCGGACAACTTACTCCTGATGAACAACAGCAGATACATGCTGCATCCATAGAACTGTCCCGCCTGCCCATCCACATCGACGATAATCCGTCAGTAAGCATGGACTACGTCCGTTCTTCCGCGAAACTGCTACGAAGCAAAGGTCAATGTGACGGTATCATCATCGACTACTTGCAACTGTGTGATATGAAAAGTGACCAGAACAACCGCAACCGCGAGCAGGAAGTAGCTCAGGCCAGCCGCAAAGCTAAAATGTTGGCTAAAGAGTTGAATATTCCTGTGATATTGCTCAGCCAGTTGAACCGTAACGTGGAGGGGCATCCTGACAACCGCCCCAGCCTGAGCGACCTGCGTGAGAGTGGAGCTATCGAACAGGATGCGGACTTGGTACTGATGCTTTCACGTCCTGCCCTGTCCGGACGTGCCACAGACCGCAAGAGCACCTACCCCACCGAAGGATTAGGAGTAATAGGTATTGCCAAGCATCGTAACGGTTCAACCGGCGAACTTTATTTCAGACATGACCCGAGCATGACGAAACTGGAAGACTACGTGCCCGGAATAGAATGGATGAAAAAGAATACGACGGCTTGATAGGTTTCTATTGACCGGTCGATTGGTTTCTATTGACTGCTTGATTACTTCTAATCGACCGCTCGATTGGAAGCAGTTGAGCGGTCTTTTTTATACAATCGACCGTATCTTTACAGTAAAGCGACCGCTCTTTTCTATTCAAAGGAGCGGTCGCTTCAACTTAAAAGTACAGTCGTTTCAACTTAAAGATGCGGTCATTTTAATTTAATGGTACAATCATCTTACGGAGGTATGTTCATGCAGAAGAACATAGCCGTCCGGCTCTCCCAAGTAGCGTACAATCAATCGAACTTCCCGTGCGCTGAACATTTTCAGTTTCGGATGAAAATCTCCCTCCATCAGTTCCTCCATCAAAGGCATGCAGTTACGCATCCAGCGGCGAAGTTTTGCTACGGATACAGGGTCACTCAATTGGGGAAAATACATCTTTGCTAACTCTATCTTATCATAGCATCTCACACAAAATCTAACTTCTTCCATTTTATCCGGATTATTCTATTATTAATGGTATAAAGGTAGCCTTTTTTCTGTATTCAGGCAAGTGTATAGTCAAAAATAATAACCATCGTTCAGCATCGTTCAATGACGTTCATTCGCCTATTATGATGTGGTATCTTTGCAGTGTAATCGATTACAGGAATATGGTTTTAAGTATTAAGTTTCAAGTATTAAGTATTCATTTTTAAAAGAAAGAATTATGGCACAGAAGTATGTAGTGGTGGAGCGCAAGAATCCGTTGAAGCCACAGGAACCGGCTAAGTTTTATGCGATGGCTCGTAGTAATCGCAGGGTAGATACGGACGAGATAATCAGTCGAATCTCAGAGCGTTCTTCGTATTCCATCGGTGAGTTGAAAGGCTGTATTACCGAGTTTTTGTTGGAAATGAAGAATCAGTTATCGCTGGGCAATATTGTTCTTTTGGGTGATATGGGAAGCTTCCGTGTAACGATTGCCACCGGCAATGCGACCGAAACGGCAGATAAGTTTAAGGCAGCCACCTGTATCAAGATATCGCGTGTCCGTTTTCGTCCGGGAAGTATGCTCATGGATATGTGTAAGGCGATGAAGTATACCTTGATTAAACCGGGAAAAGAGGAAGGCAGCGATGATGATACTCATACTCCCGACCCGAACCCGGATGATGGAAACGGCGGAGAAACACCGGATCCGGCTGCATAATTGATTGCAACAAGGTATTAAGTCTATTTTTATTTATCATTCATCATTACAATTATTAAAATTTAAAAGTACAAAGTCATGAAAAAATCTATTTGGAAACAAATCTTGCAGATCTTTATCACAGTAGCCACTTCAATCGTGTCCGCCTTGGGCGCAACATCTTGTGTAGCTCATATCTAAACGTACGAATATTGATAGTATCATCATGAAAGAGTTGAAAGAATTTTCATTGAAAGAGGAATATGTGCCACGGAGCATCCAGTACATTGTTGTACATTGCAGTGCCACACGGGTAAATATTCCTTTCACGGAAGAGCAGTTGCTCCAATGCCATTTAAAACGGGGATTCAAATGTATCGGGTATCATTTCTATGTGACGAAAGATGGTGTGTTGCACCATACCCGCCCGATGAGTGAAATCGGAGCGCATGCGCTGGGATTCAATCTGCATAGTTTAGGTATTTGTTATGAAGGTGGATTGGATGAACTGGGAAAGCCGGCTGATACGAGGACATATTTGCAAAAAGAGACGCTTCGGCGGGTATTGAGCGAGTTGAAAGGACTCTATCCCGAGGCTAAGATTGTAGGGCATTATCAATTGAGTGCGGATGTGCATAAATCTTGTCCTTGCTATGATGCACGCTCTGAATATTCGGACTTGTAAGAGGTTTTAGGCGGAATCTAAGAGAAAAGGCGGTCGTGAGTTATGACCGCCTTTACTCTTTATATAGAATACTCAAGAAAAAGGCAGCAAGACACGAGAAACTCATTATATGCTATTTTAGCGGTCAAATAAAAAAATGTGACCAAATATTTTGGCAAAATTTGGTCTAATATTCCTTTTTATTAATTAAAAAGGCAACTGCTTACCAACCGTTTATTGTATTTCAATCTCTTTTCCATATATTTGCGCCCGCATTTATCATTTGGTATTAACCGCCTTATTCAAAAACTAGCTAAATAAAATAGAACCGATGGAGAAAATAAACGCAGTAATTACAGGAGTTGGGGGATATGTGCCCGATTATATCTTGACTAATGATGAGATTTCTAAGATGGTTGATACCACTGACGAATGGATTATGGGACGCATCGGAATCAAGGAAAGGCATATCTTGAAAGGGGAAGGACTCGGAACTTCATACATAGCGCGCAAAGCTGTGAAACAATTGATTCAGCGTACAAAAACTAATCCGGAAGATGTTGACCTGATAATTGTCGCTACTACTACACCTGACTATCGTCTTCCTTCCACTGCGGCTATTCTATGTGAAAGGGTAGGATTAAAAAATGCTTTCGCATTTGATATTCAAGCCGTGTGCAGCGGTTTCTTATATGCATTGGAAACGGGAGCGAATTTCATTCGTTCGGGAAATTACAAGAAGATTATAGTTGTAGGAGCTGAAAAGATGTCGTCCATCATCAATTATACAGACCGTGCGACTTGCCCGATTTTGGGTGACGGTGGAGCGGCCGTTATGTTGGAGCCTACGACTGAAGACTTAGGTATCATGGATGCCGTATTAAGGACAGATGGCAAAGGATTGCCTTTCTTACATATAAAAGCCGGTGGTTCTGTTTGCCCCTCTTCTTATTATACATTGGATAATCAAATGCACTATATCTATCAGGAAGGACGTACCGTATATAAGTATGCGGTAGCCAATATGGCTAGTGCCTGTGAAGCTGTTATCGAAAGAAATCATTTAAGCAAGGAGGATATCGACTGGGTGATTCCTCATCAAGCCAACCAACGTATTATCACTGCCGTAACCCAACGCCTGGAAATTCCATCAGAAAAAGTGATGGTTAATATTGAACGCTACGGGAACACAAGTGCAGGAACACTTCCGCTTTGCATCTGGGATTTTGAAGATAAACTAAAGAAAGGAGACAATCTGATTCTTACAGCATTCGGAGCCGGATTTGCCTGGGGAGCTATTTATCTGAAGTGGGGATATGATGGCAAGAAAGAATAAAAAAACAAGTACATTCAGCATAAAAATAAAATCCTCTGACTCATTAAGAATCAGAGGATTTTATTTTTTTATTTCCTTTAAGAAGCGGTGCGTACGAGACTCGAACTCGTGACCCCCTGCGTGACAGGCAGGTATTCTAACCAACTGAACTAACGCACCAAAATTTCTTTTTAAATCGCATCTCTCTCTCGATTGCGGATGCAAAGGTAGATATTTTTTTGAAACCTGCAATAGCTTTCATATCTTTTTTCTGAAAAAGTGGGTTTATTAAGAATTATCGTGTACATTTGCAGCTATTACATAAAATAGAAAATAGAATGAAAAATACACCAATTGAGCGACATCTGATTGATGAAACCATCAATGAGTTTCAAATTGTCGATTTTTCTAAGGCGACTATTCGGGAAGTGAAAGCTATTGCTTCAAAAGCGGAAGCAGCATCGGGAATTGAATTTATCAAGATGGAAATGGGCGTTCCGGGACTTCCTCCATCCGCCGTAGGCGTTAAAGCAGAGATTGAGGCATTACAGAAGGGTATCGCCAGCTTATATCCTGACATTAACGGGTTGCCGGAGCTAAAAAAGGAGGCTTCCAACTTTATCAAGGCATTTATTAATGTAGACTTGAGCCCGGAAGGATGTGTACCCGTGACAGGTTCTATGCAAGGAACATTCGCTTCTTTCCTTACTTGCAGTCAATGTGATGAGAAGAAAGATACGATTCTGTTTATTGACCCGGGCTTTCCGGTGCAGAAACAGCAGTTGGTAGTGATGGGACAGAAATATGAGACGTTTGATGTATATGACTATCGCGGTGAGAAGCTAAGGGAAAAAATGGAAAGCTATCTGAAGAAAGGAAATATATCGGCGATTATCTATTCAAATCCGAATAATCCCAGTTGGATTTGCCTGAAAGATGAAGAATTGAGAATCATTGGGGAATTGGCTACACAATATGATGTAATCGTTTTGGAAGATTTGGCCTATTTTGCTATGGATTTCCGTCAGAATTTGAGTAAGCCGTATCAGGCACCGTTCCAGCCATCGGTTGCGCACTATACAGATAATTATGTATTACTGATTTCTGGTTCCAAAGCATTCAGTTATGCCGGACAACGTATTGGCGTGAGCTGTATTTCAGATAAGCTCTATCATCGTAGCTATCCGGGACTGACCAAGCGTTATGGTGGCGGTACATTCGGTACTGTCTTTATCCACCGGGTACTTTATGCGCTTTCTTCAGGAACAAGTCATTCTGCACAGTTCGCCATGGCTGCGATGTTGAAAGCTGCCAATGAGGGACAATACAACTTCCTCGACGAAGTGAAGATATATGGTGAAAGAGCGAAGAAATTAAAAGATATTTTCCTTCGTCATGGATTCCATTTGGTATATGACAACGATTTGGGCGACCCGATTGCAGATGGATTTTATTTTACTATCGGATATCCGGGGATGACTAGCGGTGAATTGGCTAAGGAATTAATGTATTATGGTGTAAGCGCCATCTCGTTAGTTACCACGGGAAGCCATCAGGAAGGTCTGCGGGCATGCACCTCTTTTATTAAAGACCATCAATACGCGCAGCTTGACGAAAGAATGAAACTATTTGCAGAAAATCATCCGGTAGGCTAATCGTTTGACAGAAGATATTCATAAAAGCTACACTTAAAATGAAAAAAAACGGAAAGAATGATTGTTCTTCCGTTTTTTTTATTACTTTAGTGGCATGAATATAGACCTTGATATATTTAAGATTCAATCGAATAATGTGCTTCCGTCAAGAGGAAAGATTTTAATATCCGAACCTTTTTTACGCGACGCAACATTTGGCAGGTCTGTGATATTGCTGGTCGACCATACCGAGGAAGGTAGTATGGGGCTGGTTATCAACAAGCAATTGCCGCTTCTACTCAATGATATTATCATGGAATTCAAGTATCTCGATGAGATTCCTTTATATAAAGGAGGTCCTGTTGCCACTGATACTTTATTTTATCTCCATACATTAGCAGAAATTCCCGGTTCTATTTCTATCAGCAAAGGTCTTTATCTGAATGGAGACTTTGACGAAATAAAGAAATATATATTACAAGGGAATAAGATAAGTGAATGTATCCGTTTTTTCCTGGGATATTCCGGTTGGGAAAACGAACAGTTACACAATGAGATTAAAGAGAACACATGGCTGGTTTCTGAAGAGGAGAAGTCTTATCTGATGAAAGATAACACAAAAGACATGTGGCGGAGAGCCTTGGAGAAACTAGGCAGCAAGTATGAAACGTGGTCACGCTTCCCACAAGTGCCTACTCTCAATTAATTTCTTATTTCTTTGGATTCAGACACTGAAGGAGCGCTGCATCTTTGTAGCAGCCTTCCACTTGCAACCAATTCTTTAATAATCCGCATTGAATGAAGCCACAAGATGTAAATAGTTTCATACAGACTTCATTGTCTACCGCTACGTGTGCATAGAGCTGATTTAAAGACAGGAAATCAAAAGCATATTCGCAAAGTAATTTCAATGCATCGGTGGCATATCCTTGTTGGCGGTAGTCTTTATGAATGGCAATTCCCACTTCTCCACGTGAATGGAGAGGAACAAAATCCGTAATGTCAATCGTACCAAGTATGCGATGATCGGCTTTGCCGACAATCATCAGACGCAGTTGCTTATCTGCAAATACATCGCATTGCGACCCCTCGATATACTGGCGCAGCACGTAGCGGGAATAAGGAACTGTAAAGTTACTGATATCCCACATCGAAGGATCATTCTCCATCTCGTACATAATATCCATATCTTCCGGCTCTACTGCACGGAGATAGATGCGGTCGTTCATTAAGAAAGATGCTCTCATTGGTCTTTTTCTTTTGCGATGTGAAGTTCATTACGCAGTCTTTTCTCGCTGGGCAGGCAGAAAAGAGAAGCCGTCAGTCCAATCAACATACAGAGGTTGCCTGTGCTGCTCAACGTCAGATAATAACACAGGAGATTTACAACGATAGCAATTTCGAGTATTCCCAGTCGGACGATACTTAACTGCACATAACGCTTCAGTGCAAGCGTTATGGTCATGTTGTCTATCTTCTTTTTCAGTACAAGGCTGAATAGTTTCAGAGAAAGAGGTATGCACAAGGCTGTCAGCAGGATGCCGGCCGTTTCAAAATAATAAGTAGATTGCACATTCCCTTCAAGGATTCCTACAGGAATGAGTTCAAACTCCCCTGCCCCAAGCAGAAATGCCGGGAGCACCCAAAAGAAAACATAACTGATATTCAAATTTCTGACAGCGCGTTTTATCTGTTCTTCCATGTTCGTTCTAAATTCTAACGTTCTTAATTCTAAAGTTGATTTGATTATATAGTTCCGGTGAAAACGGTACGGTTCACAATACTACGCCCCAAAGTTACCTCATCGGCATATTCCAGTTCGTCACCAACAGATATACCCCGGGCGATTACACTCAGTTTGACTCCCAGTTTATCCAGTTTGCGGTAGATATAAAAGTTCGTGGTATCCCCTTCCATTGTAGTGCTCAAGGCAAGGATTACTTCTTTGATGCCCCCTTCGGATACTCGTTGCACGAGACTCTCAATTTGCAGGTCGCTCGGCCCTACCCCATCCATCGGGGAAATGACGCCACCCAAGACATGATACAGTCCCCTGTATTGCTGGGTTGCTTCTACCGCCATCACGTCACGGATATTTTCTACTACACAGACAGTAGATGCGTCTCGTTGCGGATTAGCGCAAATCTGGCAAGTTTCGGTATCGGATATATTATGGCAGACTTTGCAATATTTCACCTCACGTTTCAGAGTGATAATGGAACTTCCGAACGCTTCCACGGTAGCCGTGTCCTGGCGGAGCAGATGCAGGACAAGCCGCATAGCCGTCTTACGCCCGATGCCCGGAAGTTTTGAAAATTCGCCGACTGCCTTTTCAAGCAGTACGGAAGGATATTGTTGGTTCATAGATAATAATTGCTATTCTATCGATATTTTGGCGCAAAGATACAGATTATTGTTTTAATACCTGCAAAAAATACTACCTTTGCAGCCGTTATGATGATACTTATTACTATTATATGTTACTTTGCGGTATTATTATTAATAGCCCGTATCACCGGACGCAAAGGCGGTTCGAACGCAGCGTTCTTCAAGGGAGAGAATAAATCGCCCTGGTATGTAGTCTCCTTCGGAATGATTGGCGCTTCTATATCCGGGGTTACTTTTGTCTCTGTGCCGGGCATGGTACGCGGAATGGACATGACCTATATGCAGACGGTATTCGGATTCTTTTTCGGATACATGGTAGTGGCACATGTACTGCTTCCTTTATATTATAAGCTCAACCTGACAAGTATATATGGCTATCTCGGCACACGTATCGGAACACGTGCCTATCGCACGGGGTCGTTTTTCTTTCTATTATCGCGTATGCTGGGAACGGCCGCAAAGCTCTACCTGGTCTGTCTGATTCTCCATACTTATGTATTTCAGGAGATGCATGTTCCTTTTTGGGCGATTGCTGTCGGTTCAGTGGCATTGGTATGGATATACACTCATAAAAGCGGAATAAAAACCATTGTATGGACAGATACCTTGCAAACTTTCTGCCTGATTGCCGCGCTGATTTTCATTATTTATTTCACGATTCAGAAATTGGACTTGAATTTCAGCGGTATTGTTCAGACGATTCAGAACAGTGAATACAGCCGGATTTTCGTACTCGACGACTGGGTATCCCGGCAAAACTTCTTCAAGCAATTCTTTAGTGGTATCTTTATCGTGATTGTGATGACGGGACTTGACCAGGACATGATGCAGAAGAATCTTTCCTGCCGCAACCTGCGCGAAGCGCAAAAGAATATGTATTGTTACGGATTCTCATTCATCCCGCTGAACTTTCTTTTCCTGTGTTTGGGAATCCTGCTGATAGCGCTAGCCGGACAAATGCAACTGGAGCTACCTGCCATGAACGATGATATTCTGCCGATGTTCGCTACACAAGGTTATTTGGGACAATCCGTTCTGATACTTTTTACAATCGGAATCATTGCGGCTGCTTTCAGCAATTCGGACTCCGCCCTGACAGCGATGACAACCAGCGTATGTGTCGACCTGCTCGACACTGAAAAGGATACCGAAGAAGTAGCACGGCGCAAAAGAGACAAGGTACATTTATCGCTTTCGGTTCTACTGGCTTTCTTCATCTGCCTGGTCGAAATACTGAATAATAAAAGTGTAATTGATGCTATCTACATCATCGCTTCCTATACATACGGGCCGCTGCTTGGAATGTTTGCTTTCGGACTGTTTACCCGCAGGCAGACTAACGACCGCTGGGTTCCTCTAATAGCTATTCTTTCACCGATACTTTGCTATGCCGCCAACTGGTGGATAGAAAGGGAAACCGGATATAAATTCGGCTATGAATTGCTAATATTAAATGGAACTCTTACCTTTGCAGGACTTTGGATGATGTCAATTAAAACAAGCAAAGAAAATGGAAATAACAAGTGCAGAATTTGTGATTAGTAATACGGACGTAAAGAAATGTCCGACAGGTGTTTTCCCAGAATACGCCTTTATCGGGCGTTCCAACGTGGGTAAGTCCAGTCTTATCAATATGCTGACCTCACGCAAGGGACTGGCTATGACTTCCGCTACCCCGGGAAAGACGATGCTTATCAATCACTTTCTGATTAATAAGAACTGGTATCTCGTCGACCTTCCCGGATATGGATACGCACGCCGCGGACAGAAAGGAAAAGACCAGATACGTACTATAATCGAAGATTATATCCTGGAACGGGAGCAGATGACGAATCTGTTTGTCCTGATAGACAGCCGACTGGAACCGCAAAAGATAGACCTGGAATTTATGGAATGGCTGGGCGAAAACGGTATTCCTTTCGCTATCATCTTCACTAAGGCGGACAAGCTCAAAGGCGGACGTCTGAAGATGAATATCAACTCATATCTGCGCGAATTGGGCAAACAATGGGAAGAACTCCCCCCCTATTTTATCTCTTCCTCGGAAGACCGTATGGGACGGACGGAAATACTTGACTATATAGAAAACATAAACAAGGATATCAATATTAAATGAAAAAGAGAATGAAAATGAAAAAGAGTTTTTTATCACTTGCCTTTATGGCAGCATTTATGCTGATGGCTACTAACAGCCAGGCACAATCATGGTCGGACTTATTCAATAAGGACAACATCTCAAAAGTAGTGAACGCCATTACCGGAACTACCGAAGCTATCGACATGACCGGAACATGGAATTATCAAGGTTCTGCCGTTGAGTTCGAGTCGGAAAACCTGTTGATGAAAGCAGGCGGAGCTGCCGCGGCTACCATGGCGGAAAGCAAACTGAACGAACAGTTGAGCAAAATCGGTATCAAGGAAGGACAGATGAGCTTTACTTTTAATGCCGACAGTACTTTCACCAGTACAGTAGGAAAGAAAAAGCTGAATGGCACTTATTCCTACAATGCTTCGACCAAACAGGTAGACTTGAAATATCTGAAGTTACTGAACCTGCACGCAAAAGTGAATTGCAGTTCCAGCTCACTGGAATTACTGTTCAACTCGGACAAGTTGTTGAAACTGATGGCTTTTATCGGCAGCAAGAGCAACAGCACCGCACTGAAAACTGTTAGTTCTCTGGCCGAAAACTATGACGGAATGATGCTGGGATTCCAACTCACCAAATAGCAAAAACGGAGCGTTTAATACTATTTCGCACTCCATAGAGTATATTTTAGGGGAAAAAGCATTACCTTTGGCACTTGTAATCAATAAAGAGAAGGAAAAATGAAAAGGATACTTTTTTTAATGACCTTATTAGTTATGGGTGTAAGTTTTGCATTTGCGCAAACAAATGCAGACATCAAGTTTGACAAGACAACTCACGATTTCGGCAAGTTTTCAGAAAACAGTCCGGTAGTTAGTTGCACGTTTACTTTCACTAATATAGGTGATGCTCCTTTGGTAATTCACCAGGCAGTAGCTTCTTGCGGATGTACAGTACCCGAATATACGAAAGAACCGATTATGCCAGGCAAAAAAGGCACAATTAAAGTGACTTATAACGGAACTGGTAAATATCCGGGACACTTCAAGAAGTCAATCACCCTGCGTACCAATGCCAAAACTGAGATGGTAAGATTGTATATCGAGGGCGATATGGAAGCAAAAGATGCAAAGTAGAAAAAAATAGACTATTACATAAAGGAGAATCTTTCGGTTCTCCTTTTTTTTTGTTTACTTTGAGGACGGAAATGTAAATTGACACATTAGCAAATTATAAAACTATGAAACAAGAAGAAGACAAATTCACCGGGTTACCCGAGAATGCGTTCAGAGAGTTGAAACCAGGGGAAGTATACAACCCGTTGATGAGTCCCTCGAAAAATTATCCGGAAGTTAATTTCTGGTCAGTAGCATGGGGTATCGCCATGGCAATCCTTTTCTCCGCCGCCGCAGCCTATCTGGGCTTGAAGGTGGGGCAAGTATTCGAAGCTGCTATTCCGATTGCGATTATCGCGGTAGGTGTATCAGGAGCAGCCAAAAGAAAAAATGCGTTGGGAGAAAATGTAATTATCCAATCTATCGGAGCTTGCTCGGGAGTGATTGTGGCGGGAGCTATCTTCACCCTTCCCGCTCTTTATATTCTTCAGGCCAAATATCCCGAAATGACGGTTACTTTCATGCAGGTGTTCATCAGTTCTCTGCTCGGTGGCGTATTGGGTATTCTGTTCCTGATTCCTTTCCGGAAATATTTCGTCAGTGATATGCATGGCAAATATCCTTTCCCGGAAGCAACGGCCACCACACAGGTGTTGATTTCCGGCGAGAAAGGCGGAAGCCAGGCCAAACCGTTGTTGATGGCGGGTATGATTGGTGGATTGTATGACTTTATCGTAGCTACATTCGGCTGGTGGAACGAGAATTTCACGACGCGTGTATGCAGTGCCGGAGAGATGTTGGCTGAAAAGGCGAAGCTGGTATTTAAAGTGAATACGGGTGCTGCCGTGTTGGGTTTGGGATATATCGTCGGATTAAAATATGCTTCTATCATTTGTGCCGGTTCACTGGCTGTATGGTGGATTATCATTCCGGGAATGTCTGCTATTTGGGGAGACAGTGTGCTGAATGCATGGAATCCCGAGATTACGACTACCGTAGGAATGATGAGCCCGGAAGAGATATTCAAATATTACGCGAAGAGTATCGGTATCGGCGGTATCGCCATGGCGGGTGTGATTGGTATCATCCGTTCCTGGGGAATTATCAAAAGCGCTGTCGGACTGGCCGCCAAGGAAATGGGCGGCAAGGGTAATGTGGAAAAAAGCGTTATGCGTACACAGCGTGACCTTTCAATGAAGATTATCGCAATAGGTTCTGTCATCACGTTGATATTGATTACTTTGTTCTTCTACCTTGATGTAATGCAGGGTAATCTATTGCATACAATAGTAGCGATTGTCCTGGTGGCAGGCATTTCTTTCCTGTTTACCACAGTAGCTGCCAATGCGATTGCCATCGTAGGTACGAATCCTGTATCGGGAATGACTTTGATGACACTGATTCTGGCTTCCGTAGTGATGGTGGCTGTCGGTCTGAAAGGCCCTTCGGGAATGGTTGCCGCATTGGTGATGGGTGGTGTTGTATGTACCGCACTTTCAATGGCGGGTGGTTTCATCACTGACTTGAAAATCGGTTACTGGCTGGGAAGTACTCCTGCCAAACAGGAGACATGGAAGTTCCTGGGAACTATCGTATCGGCTGCAACCGTAGGCGGTGTGATGATTATCCTCAACAAGACATACGGATTTACAAGCGGCGCACTGGCTGCTCCGCAGGCAAACGCGATGGCAGCCGTTATCGAACCGTTGATGAGCGGTGTAGGTGCGCCCTGGTTGCTATATGGCATCGGTGCTGTCTTAGCTATTATTCTGACTCTTTGTAAAATTCCTGCATTAGCTTTCGCATTGGGTATGTTTATTCCATTGGAACTGAATGTGCCGTTGGTAGTGGGTGGAGCTGTCAATTGGTTTGTTACAAGCCGCAGCAAAGATGCAACGCTGAATACGGAAAGAGGAGAAAAAGGAACATTGCTGGCTTCCGGTTTCATCGCCGGCGGCGCATTAATGGGTGTTATCAGTGCTGCTATGCGTTTCGGCGGAGTTAACCTGGTGAATGAAGCATGGTTGAACAATACATGGTCGGAAGTGTTAGCATTAGGAGCATATGCGCTACTGATTCTTTACTTTATCAAGGCTTCAATGAAAGTTAAATAAATAGTATGAGGAGACTTTTATCCGTCATAGTATCGCTTGTCAGTGTAATCACCTTTGCACAGAAACAGTCTGCGGAGCTTGCTCCGCAGGACTCCGGCGATATGTTGCGAATCGGAAAGTCTTACCTGGGGACAAAATATGTAGCCAATACTTTAGACCGGGATGGAGAGGAAGAACTGGTCATCCGGACGGATGCGGTAGATTGTCTCACGTTCGTGGAATATACGTTGGCGCAGGCTATCAGTCCTTCCTTTACAGAAAATCTGCAAAAGATACGGTATCGGGACGGTATCATCAACGGTTATCCTTCACGGTTGCATTATACGTCCGACTGGATTGATAATGGTATCCGCAACGGTTTCCTGACAGATGTCACTGCCGAGAATAATACGCCTACCCTGAAATTGTCCCTTTCATATATGTCCACCCATCCCAAACAATACAAGAAATTGGCTGATTCGCCGGAAAATGTGTTACGGATGGCGGAATACGAGAAAGTTTTATCAGAAAAAACAGTACATTGGTTGCCGAAAAGCAATTTGCCGGAAAACGGATTGCCATGGATTATGGATGGAGATATTATTGCTATTACGACAAAATTGCCCGGACTGGACATTGCCCATGTAGGAATAGCGGAATATAAACAGGGAAAGTTACATTTGCTGCATGCTTCTTCCACGCTAGGGAAAGTAGTTGTCAGCGATACCTCTCTCCGCAACATGCTTAACAACAATAAATCGTGGACAGGCATACGTGTCGTTCGGATGTCTCACACAAAAAAATAACTGATTATGAAACGAGTAAAACATTTCCTTCTCGCCTCGTGCTTATTCCCCGCCCTGGCGGGAGCACAAGGAGTGGCAAACGCCAACTTTCTGGACCTTACTCCCGATGCACAATCGGCAGGTATGGCAGGTACGGGATTAGCTATCACCGATAACGGAAGTACAGCTATCTTTCATAACGCCTCTACTATCGCTTTCTCGCAGGAAGTGATGGGCGCTAGTTATTCATACGCCGATATAAACAAAGATTATGCGTTGCACAGTGCCTCCCTGTTCTATCGGATAGGAAGGGAAGGTATTCACGGATTTGCTTTGGGATTCCGTCACTTCAAAGACCCGAAAATAATGGATTACCGTCCTCATGTATGGGACTTGGAAGCTGCTTATTTCAGAAATATAGCCAAGAATCTGTCGCTTTCGCTGACATTCAGATATATGCAGGCAAAGGCTGCCGAAAGTGCGGACAGCAAGAACAGTGTTTCACTGGACTTCGGCGCTACTTATTACCGCAGCATGGCGCTTCTGGATGGAATGTCTTCCTGGAGTATCGGTTTTCAGGCTGCTAATTTAGGTAAAAAGCTGGATGGACAGAAGCTGCCCGCAAGATTAGGATTAGGGGGAGCTATCGACCTTCCGTTCAGCATAGAGAACCGTTTGCAGGTTGCACTTGACTTCAATTATCTGCTCCCTTCCGAGATCCGCCATTTGCAGGCAGGTGTAGGAGCGGAATATAATTTCCTTAAATACGGGGTAGTCCGCGCCGGATATCATTTCGGAGATAAAGACAAAGGAGTAGGCAACTACGGCACTCTAGGCTGTGGAATCAACTTCTGGCCTATACGTGCCGATTTCTCTTACGCATTGGCTGATAAGGATTGCTTTATGCACCAAACTTGGCAACTGGGAGTCGGAATAGTTTTCTAAGTTCCTCTTCGAGGCGTTGCTTCACTTCGTCCACAGGCACATCGTGCTTCAGTTCCTGACGAAGTGAAGTGACGCCTTTATCTATAAATCCGCAAGGGTGGATATAGCTGAAATATCGCAAATCCGTATTTACATTCAAAGCCAGTCCGTGCATTGTGACATAGTGGCTACTTCTTACTCCTATTGCACATATCTTACGGGCACGGGGTGTATCACCTTCCAGCCATACGCCTGTCGCTTTCTCCAGCCGCCCTGCTTCAATGCCATAAGATGCGCAGACACGTATCACTGCTTCTTCCAGCAGATGAACGTATTCTTTCAGTCCTAATTCAAATTCTTCAAGATTCAGTATCGGATAGCACACTAATTGCCCCGGACCGTGATAAGTGATGTCTCCTCCCCTGTCTATGTGGTAGAGGGTTGCGTCAATCGCTTTCAACTGTTCGTCACTCAGCAACATATTATTTTCTTTCCCGCTACGTCCCAAAGTATAGACGTGGGGATGCTCGCACATAACAATACGGTTCTCATAGGTTTCATCCTGTGCTTTTGCACGGACAACTTCGTCAAACCATTCCGTCTGCCGTTGCCATGCTTCGGCATACGGTATCAAATTCCAATCGACAAAAACTGTTTTCATAAAAACAAAGGTAAGAAATAAAAAGAAAATGTGTACATTTGTTGGCCGAATATAACAAACACAACTATGAAAATGGACTTTCCACAGGTAGACTTGCCTACCGAAGTATTAGCATGGACAAATGTCACGGAAGACATTTTGAACATTTATAAGCAATCCTGCCGACTGCAAGCATGTATCGTAGCTATTTGTACCGAAGGCTCAATGAAAGCTTCCATCAACTTGCTTGATTATGAAATACGTCCTAATGATCTGATTACATTATTGCCGGGAACCATCATTCAGTTCCGGGAAAAGACTGAAAAAGTATGTCTCTGTTTCGCAGGTTTCTCCGCTCATTGCGCCGGACGCATCAATCTGATGAAGAATATCGGCAATGCTTATCCTAAACTTATCGAGCAACCGGTGGTTCCGCTTAATGAGGAAGTAGCCAGTTATCTGAAAGATTATTTCGGTCTGTTATCACGAGCCAGTTGCAATGAGAACTTCGAGATGGACCCTGAACTGGTAGAATTGGCACTTCAGACTATCCTGACAAGCATACGGCTGATATATCATAATTATCCGGGAGAGAGCAATAGCTCAAACCGTAAAAAGGAAATATGCCGGGAACTGATTCAATCTATCACCGAGAATTACAAAAACGAACGTCGTGCGCAGTTCTATGCGGACAAGTTAGGGGTATCTCTTCAGCATTTGAGTACTACGGTGAGACAAGTGACAGGAAAAAGCGTATTGGATACGATTGCTTATATCGTTATCATGGATGCCAAAGCAAAATTGAAGGGTACGAATATGACTATTCAGGAAATTGCTTATTCGCTGAATTTCCCCAGTGCTTCTTTCTTCGGCAAATATTTCAGACGATATGTCGGAATGACGCCATTGGAATTCAGAAATGGATAATAATATTTTTAGGCACGGATTACACGGAATACGCGGTTGCTTTGTACAACCATATTTCAGAAAACCGTGAAATCCGCGTAATCCGTGCCTAATAAAAAAGAATTATTTATTTTGAACCATCGCCAATTATAATCTTCTTTTTCCCAAACTCAGTGAATTGAGCACCACACTCACACTGGAGAAAGCCATAGCGGCACTTGCCAACATCGGGTTCAGCAACAATCCATTCAATGGGAACAGGATTCCGGCAGCGATAGGAATACCTATCAGATTATAAATAAATGCCCAAAAGAGGTTCTGATGAATCAGTTTGACTGTCTGTTTCGATAACAGGAAGGCTTTAGGAAGCAACAGCAGGTCGGATGTCATTAAAGTTACCATGGCAACGTCCATGGCAATATCCGTACCTTTTCCCATAGCAATGCTGACGTCAGCTAATGCCAAGGCTTGCGAGTCATTGATTCCGTCACCTACCATAGCGACTTTCTTTCCCTGTAATTGCAGTTCACGCACAAATTCGGCTTTATCGTCCGGCAATGCGTCAGCAACAAAACGTTCGATTCCCAAATGGGAAGCAACAGCCAAGGCTGTCCGTTGTCCGTCACCGGTCAGCATACAGATGTCGATACCCTGGCGCTTCAGTTCTTTCACTGCTTCAGCAGAGGTCGCCTTTATCGGGTCGGAAACAGCAATAATAGCCAATAGTTCATTCTCACGACCAAAGTAGATGATGCCATTACCGTCCGATTCATAGCGAACCAACATATCAGCCATTACATCACTCATCGTAGCGCTGAAATCCCTTAAAAGTTTATGGCTTCCTACCCAGTACACTTGTCCCTGATAGGAAACTTTTATGCCTTTTCCTGTGATACTTTCAAAGCTATCCAATTTGGCGGGAGTTATCTTTTCCTCGTCCTGAAGCGCAGCGACTATGGCACCGGCAAGAGGATGTTCCGATTTCATTTCCGCAGCGAGGAGTATATCTTTATAATGCGGTTCCTGCGATTGCGCCCATAACCATCCGGTAGCTGTGGGATGACCTTCGGTCAGTGTTCCGGTCTTATCCAATATTACGACATCGACCTTGCGCATTTGTTCCAAAGCGACGGCGTCTTTAATCAGTATATGCTGACTGGCTGCCTTGCCGATTCCTACCATCAATGCGGTTGGCGTGGCAAGCCCTAAAGCACACGGACAGGCAATCACGAGAACAGACACGGCGGACAGAACTCCATAAGATATATATTCGCTACCGCCAATGGTAATCCATAGGATAAATGTCAGGATGGCAATACCAAGCACGACAGGTACAAAAATGCCGGTTATACGGTCAACGATACGCTGTACGGGCGCTTTACTGCCCTGCGCTTCCTGTACCATATGGATGATACGCGCCAATACCGTCTCACTGCCGACTTGTGCCGCGCTGATAATGAACGAACCGCGCTGATTGATAGTTCCCGCCAATACTTTATCGCCTTTCTTCTTTTCTACCGGAATAGGCTCACCGCTAATCATACTTTCATCGACATATGAATCGCCTTCGGAAAGTTTACCGTCTACAGGTATCTGCTCTCCCGGACGAACGACTACCAAATCACCGACTTGCAGTTGCTCAATCAGAATCTCTTCCTCTACTCCGTTACGCAGGACACGGGCTACTTTAGGTTGCATACCCATCAGTTTGCGGATAGCGGTAGATGTATTTCCTTTCGCACGCTCTTCCATCAGTTTTCCGGTCAGCACGAAGGCGATAATTACCGCAGAAGCTTCATAATAAACGTGCGGCTCCAATCCACGGGCATACCAGAATTCGGGGAAGAAGGTATTAAACAAGCTGAACAGAAATGCAATGGAAGTACTAAGTGCAACCAAAGTATCCATATTGCTCCGCCCTATCTTTGCCTGCTTCCAGGCTCCGGTAAAGAAGCCACCACCGAAAAAGACCATGACAGGGATAGTTAGTACCAACTGAATCTCGTTAGAGTATGGCATATGCATCAATATCATGGAGAATACCAGCAATGGTACTACCAAAATCCATGCACCAATCACTTTCCGTTTCAAGCGAACGTAGCGTTTATGCTGCTCTTCTTCCTGACGTTCCTCCTTATGGGCTTCTTCTACAATCAGGTCGTAACCTGCTGAAAGCACTGCCGCACGGATTTCTCCGGGAGTCAGTTTATCTTTCTCGTAAGAAATTGTCAGCGTATTGGTGGCAAAATTGACGGAAGCCTCTGTGACTCCCGGCAATTTCCTTACTGTTTTTTCTACATTATTAGCACACCCCGCACAATGCATATTGAGCACGGGAAATGCTTTTTTTACTATATTACCCATATATATAATTATTATTTTGCGGTCTTTCCCACATTCCTTGTCAGAGGAACAGGAAAAGACCATTATTTACTTATAGAAACAAGCCAATACGGGTATTTGTTCAATTACTTCTTATCCGCTTTCTTATCGTCCTTCTTCGTTTCTTTCACAAATTCGGCTTCATAATTGAACTTCTTGAATCCCGCTTGCAAGTTCTTTACATTTGTCTTTTCAGCATCGTATGTGATAGTGACAGTCCGGTCTTTCACAACAGTGGAAACATCTTTCAGACCTTTCTCAAAACGCATGTTGTCCTTCACTTTCTTTTCACAGTTTTCGCAATGCATCTGAGTCACTTTGAATACTACTACACGAATATCTTTCGCCATTACGGCAGCTACACTCAAAAGAGCCACCACGCAAGTGACCATCCATCTTTTTGTTCTCATTTTTCTTATTAGTTTAAATGTAAGTTATTCTTTTTATTTTTATTCACTATTTCTAGCCAGGTTGAAACGCAATCCGATATATGCCTTTGCACCGTGCATCGGTCCCCATATCATCGTGGAATCAAAGTTATCTCCCCAGGGATTGGCTGCGTCGATAATCGGGTTCTTCTGCTTGAAGTTAGTCAGGTTCTCGCCCCCTACGTAGATAGACCAGCGACGGAAATAACGGGTTACTTGCAAGCTTAGTTGCTCAAAGCTGCCATAACGGCGACTCCATGACAGTTGCCCGTCTCCAAGTTCGTAAGGGGAAGGCATTCTGCCGCCGCCATTCAATTGCAGCGTTGCGTCAAATTGCCATATTCCTAGTGGAGTTTGGTATGAGGCAGTCAATAATCCTTTGTATTTACTGGTCAAAGGTCTTTCCATCCGCTCACCTTTGTAAGTAGTTTGCGCATCCGTCAGTCGGTAAGCGCCTGTCAAGGTGAATCCTTTGAAGAACGGATAGCTTGCTTCTACCTGGAATACGTGCGAATATGAACGACCGTCCAGGTTATAGAAAGAGACTCCGTGGGGATTGCTATCCATATCTACTACCACTTGTTTTAGGAAGTCCGTATAGTAGTATTCGGCATTTATATTCAGTGTTTTACCGAATATCGGGATGTAGGTAGATACACTTGCGCCATAGTTCCATGCTTCTTCCATATCCAGATTCTTTGCAATATCTACTTTACGGCTGCTGGAGAGCAAATAGTTATTTTCTGCCAGTACATGATTCGTCCGGTAGCCTTTTCCGGCAGAGAGACGGAAGTTTACATACTCATTCGGATTGTATTTGAGGTGCGCACGGGGAGTTACAAAGAATCCATGCTCATTGCTATAATCTCCGCGAAGACCTGCCATCAGCATCCATTGGTCATTCAGATTCAAAGTGTACTGCACGTAAGCTCCGGGAACGGCTTCTTTCTCAAAGGCTTTGAGAGGAAGGTTATCCACGTTGTTTTCCAAACGGTAGTGTTGGTCGTAAGCATCATAATTGAAACTTAATCCTGCGGAGAAGCTGTTCTGCTTATTGAACTCCGTTTCGAACATCAATGAAGCGTAAACATTGGTTTGGTCTACGTTATAGAGTTTCAGTCCGTAATTGGCATCCTGATTATGTAAACTGGCAGAGAGAATCAAAGCCAGGTTGGTATTCTTCTCCTTATTGAATATATAGGCGTTCTTGGTGAAGAATTCATAGCGTTCCGTATCAATGTTCACTTTATAAGGGTTGTCAAAATGCATTCCGCCATGATTGGCTTGTCCGCTGGTACGTGTTTCGGAAAGGGCTTTGATACCTGCCTGAAAGACATAATGGTCGCCCATATATGCCCATCGGTTCCACACATTATATTGCTCTACCTGCGGAATATCCACAAATCCGTCGTCATTACCATCGTGAGCTTTCGTCTCGTTTTCATAATGTGCCAGCAGAGAGGTGCTCCAACGTTTGGAGATTTTCAGCGTGGCATCCGCATTAGCTTCATAACGATTGGTAGTACTTGCGAAAAGATTGGCGGATACCCAGTCAGCTTCCGGCAATTGGGGTTTCTTGAACTCGACATTAATCTGTCCTGTAATGGCTTCATAGCCGTTCTTCACGGAAGAAGTTCCTTTGGAAACCTGTATGCTCTGCATCCATGGCCCGGGGACATAGCCCAAACCATAAGGAGCAGCAGCCCCACGATAGTTCGGAATATTTTCCGTCAGCATCTGTACATAAGTACCAGACAGCCCCAACAATTTGATTTGCTTGGCTCCCGTTGCCGCATCGGAATAACTCACATCGACCGAAGGATTCGTCACGAAACTTTCTCCCAGGTTACAACAAGCGGCTCTGCTCAACTCAGCACTGCTTATCATATCTTCATTCATCACGCTACTGCGTAGTTTCATAGTTCCCAGTTTTCGACTGACTACATTTACTTCATTCAGTTCTACTCCATCACGAAGCACGACATCCAGCTTCTGATTCCTGCCGTTCACATGAATCGTATCGTTCTGAAAACCGATAAAACTAACTATCAACATATGGCTTTTCGAAGGTTTGGCAATAGAAAAACTTCCATCTTCCTTAGTAGTCACGCCTTGTCCCGTATTCATCCAAAACACGTTTGCTCCCGGAATAACTTCTCCGGTGCTATCTTTTACCGTTCCGTGTACTTGCGCATGCATATTGCCGGCAAACAACAGGAACAGTCCTATTATCATATATTTCATTCTTTCTAAACTTTCTTTCGAGATACAAAATTAAGTCATTTCTCATGCAACTAAGTTGCATTCAATTACACCTCACTTTCCTGCTTTAATGCAGCAGAAAGTAAAGTTCCTAAAAAGAAGATTTAGTGGCTAAATAATATAGGTGGAATATAGCGCCAGCTTCTGTCGAGAACAGAGAGGTGGCGGCGAGGTGAGAGTATCATACTCTACCGGATTATCTGAATAGGTAAAAGTCAACAGATAGCAGAACTGCGCACAAAAAAGATCAACTACCGGAGCAGAAACATTCAGTTCGGTAGTATGTTTCATCAAGTCCAGTTTATAGATAGTAGCCGTACATCCTTTCGCTTTACAATCTTTCTTTGAGTCGCATGTATGAGTTTTCTTACATTTCGGACAGCCTGTGTCACAACAACTTTGCACCGTCTCGCAACGGGCACAACAATAGTGCACGATAGATACTCCCGCCCCTGAATAGATAATCAAGAGGGAAAGAACCAATGCTGTTATGTAAGCTAACCTTTTCATATCAAGGGACAAAGATAATAATAAAATCAAAATAAATGCATATTTTACCGAAAAAGAAGAAGAATGTCACATATGTTACAATTTATAAGTCCGTCCTTCCCTATCTTTGCAGCAAAAAGATAGATTATGGAACAGTTACATGCACATGAAGTCCTCCACATGATGGAAGGAAATAGTTACTCAGAATCATCATTGCGAGCAGCAATCATTGAAAAGTTTGGTGAACAACAACACTTCTACGCTTGTTCGGCAGAAGATATGGATGTGGATACCCTTATAGAATTTCTTAAGATGAAGGGGAAATTTATGCCTGCTGAAAATGGATTTACGGTAGATATAACAAAGGTTTGCAACCACTGATTTTTTTCTTTCATTCAAGTGTGGCAAGTTGTTTTTCAATCATCGCTTCATAGAGTTTCAAAACTCTCTTTTTATTGTCACTTGTCACTTTTATAGCTTAACGCACTGAAAATCAAAAGTAATTTGGTGACAATAGAAAGTGATAATAAGGTGATAATAGAAAAAACAAAGCTTTCTATTATCACTTTATCAATCACCGCCCTGCCATTTATACAACTCATTGTCAGCACATTAACATATAAGCCAGTTCCTATATTACAATTAGTTAAGAATACCCTTTTTGACCGGAAGATTGAGCTTTTGCGTCTTTTTCTTTCATGAAAGCTGTCGTTTGTGGCTATGTTCTCTACAGATGATGCAGGGAATTAAAACAAAAGCCGGTAGGCTTAGTATACATACATGCCGCTACTAATGTACTTTGCAGGTACTACGTTCTCGTTTCACGTATGTGAAGTATTCGGATGACGTACGTGTACTTTCAAGCTCTCGTACGTGAAGCAAACGGCTCATGTACGTAAAACAAGTTATTATTGCCGTAAAAGCACATTAAGCAAACCGCAAAAACACCTTAAGCAAGCCGTATAAACAACTTAATATACGGCTAGAAAAAGGCATTCTAACCGACAAACGAACACAGGCAAATGAGAGCTTGCAGGTCGAATTTGCCAATCTTGAATCTTTCACCAGACCAACACTATCCGATAAGCCAACCCAATCAGAGAAATCATCTGAATATTTTTCTGTTTTTATTAGTCCGATTCATGAATTTCATCTATATTTGTCAATAGTGAATGAAACAGCAAATGTGTAATTTATAGAAAAAACGAGTATGAAAAAACAATATGTCAGTCTGCTTGCTATTATACTTTCGGTAAGCGGTTTTTTGTTTTCTTGTCATGACAAGATGAACAAAAATACAGGTGCGTTGCAGTTCGATAGTATTCAGGTGAATAAGACGGCACACCTGTTCAACGATACAGCCAAACCGGCTTGTAATATTATTATCAATTTCGCCTATCCCGTCAAGTCATCGGACAATATGCTGAAAGACAGTTTGAATGCTTATTTCATTTCTGCCTGTTTCGGCGATAAGTATATCGGGGAAAAACCGGAAGAAGTGATAAAACAATATACGGAAAATTATGTCAGCGAGTATCGTCGTGACTTAGAGCCGATGTATACTGAGGACGAAAAGGACAAGGAAGACGAAGCTTCCATCGGTGCCTGGTATTCTTATTATAAGGGTATCGAAAGCCATGTGCAACTGTATGAGAAAGACTTGCTTGTGTATCGTATCGACTATAATGAATACACCGGCGGTGCACACGGCATCTATATGACAACTTATCTGAATATGGATCTTACCCTGATGCGCCCACTTCATCTTGACGACATCTTCGTCGGAGATTACAAAGACTCATTGACCGACCTGATTTGGAACCAACTCATGGCTGACAACAAAGTGACGACTCACGAAGCTTTGGAAGACATGGGATATGCTTCAACCGGAGACATTACCCCGACCGAGAATTTCTATCTAAGCAAAGAAGGCGTTACCTTCTATTATAATGTATATGATATTACCCCTTATTCCATGGGGCCGGTGAAGGTGACGATTCCATTCTCCATGATGGAACATCTTCTTGGCAGTAACCCTATTTTAGGAGAACTGAAATAATTAAACTTCATAAAAGAGCAGAACACCAATGAATATCCTGTTGTTACTACGCAAATAGTAATATATAAAGGATATTCATTTACTATAATTTATAATCAGTAATTTGTAATTAATAAAAGTGGAAATCATACAAAAATACTTCCCTGAACTGACAGAAGAGCAACGCAAACAATTTGCGGCTCTATATGACCTCTATATCGACTGGAATTCGAAAATCAACGTTATCTCGCGCAAGGACATCGAGAATTTGTATGAGCATCATGTGCTCCATTCGTTAGGTATTGCCAAAGTAATCCAGTTCCGTTCCGGAACCAGCGTCATGGACTTGGGTACTGGCGGCGGTTTCCCCGGAATTCCTTTGGCTATATTATTTCCTGAAACAAAGTTTCATCTCGTGGACAGCATCGGCAAAAAAGTACGTGTAGCGACAGAAGTAGCCAATGCCATCGGACTGAAGAATGTCACTTTCCGCCATGCCCGTGCAGAAGAGGAAAAACGTACATTCGACTTTGTTGTAAGCCGTGCCGTGATGCCTTTGACGGATTTAATCAAGATTATCAAAAAGAATATTTCTTCCAAACAGCAGAACGCGTTGCCAAACGGGTTAATCTGTCTCAAAGGCGGTGAGCTGGAACATGAGACAATGCCGTTCAAGCATAAGACAATGATTCACAGTTTGAGCGATAACTTCGAAGAAGAATTCTTTGAAACTAAAAAAGTGGTATATGTTCCGATTTAAAGACTATTAGTTCCGAATAAGATTTAATCATAGAAAAGAACCATGAAAATAAAAAGGTTTGAATTTAATATGTTTCCCGTAAATTGCTACGTATTATGGGACGAAACAAAAGAAGCAGTCGTCATTGATCCGGGCTGTTTCTATGAAGAAGAGAAACAAGCACTGAAGAAGTTCATTCTCACGAACGGACTGACCGTGAAGCATCTTCTGAATACTCACTTACATTTGGATCATATCTTCGGAAATCCTTTCATGCTGAAAGAATTCGGTTTGTCGGCAGAAGCCAACAAAGCTGACGAATACTGGATTGACGAAGCACCGAAACAAAGCCGGATGTTTGGTTTCCAGTTGCAGGAAGCACCTGTCCCACTAGGGAAATATCTGCATGATGGTGATATTATCACCTTCGGACACACCCAACTGGAAGCAATCCATGTACCCGGACACTCACCCGGTAGCCTGGTGTATTATTGCAAAGAAGACAACTGTATGTTCTCCGGCGATGTCCTGTTCCAAGGCAGCATCGGCCGCGCCGACCTTACAGGTGGCAACTTCGACGAACTGATAGAGCATATTTGCAGCCGTCTTTTCGTCCTTCCTAACGAGACAGTCGTTTATCCGGGACATGGCGCTCCCACGACCATCGGAATGGAAAAAGCAGAGAACCCATTTTTCAGATAACACATAAAATCTCTCATAATATGAAAACCGATTTGTTAGCTAGCCGTCACATCGGCATCAATGAACAAGACACAGCCGTGATGCTCCGCAAAATTGGAGTAGAATCACTGGATGAACTTATTGATAAAACAATTCCTGCCAATATCCGGCTGAAAGAGCCGTTAGCATTGGCCAGTCCGTTGACGGAATACGAATTTGGAAAACACATTGCCGCATTGGCAAGCAAAAACAAACTGTATACCACATATATCGGACTAGGTTGGTACAATACAATCACGCCTTCTGTTATCCAACGGAATGTATTCGAGAATCCGGTGTGGTACACTTCTTACACTCCTTACCAGGCGGAAGTGTCACAAGGACGCCTGGAAGCACTGATGAATTTCCAGACAGCCGTGTGTGACCTTACTGCCATGCCGCTTGCCAACTGTTCATTGCTGGACGAGGGAACTGCTGCTGCCGAAGCTGTCAGCATGATGTATGCCCTGCGCTCCCGTGCCCAACAGAAATCAGGTGCAAACGTTGTCTTTGTAGACGAAAATATTTTTCCGCAAACACTGGCTGTCATGATTACCCGTGCCGTGCCGCAAGGTATCGAACTGCGTGTAGGTAAATATAAAGATTTCGAACCTTCACCGGAAGTATTCGCCTGCATCCTGCAATATCCAAATTCCAATGGAAGTGTAGAAGACTATGCTGCATTTACAGAAAAAGCACATGCAGCTGATTGCAAAGTAGCCGTTGCCGCCGATATTCTAAGTCTCGCCCTGCTGACTCCTCCGGGAGAATGGGGAGCGGATATCGTATTCGGAACAACTCAGCGCCTGGGTACACCAATGTTCTATGGTGGCCCGTCCGCTGCTTACTTCGCCACACGGGATGAATACAAACGGAATATGCCGGGACGTATCATCGGATGGTCGAAAGATAAATACGGTAAACTCTGTTACCGAATGGCTTTGCAGACACGTGAACAGCATATCAAGCGCGAAAAAGCGACATCGAATATCTGTACGGCTCAAGCTCTGCTGGCCACAATGGCAGGTTTCTATGCTGTCTATCACGGACAAGAAGGCATTTCAACCATTGCTTCGCGCATCCACAGTATCACTGTTTTCCTTGACAAGCAACTGAAGAAATTCGGATATACGCAAGTTAACGCACAATATTTCGATACATTGCGTTTCGAACTGCCCGAACACGTTTCGGCACAGCAGATTCGTACGATTGCACTTAGTAAAGAAGTAAATCTACGTTATTATGAGAATGGGAATGTGGGTTTCAGCATTGACGAAACGACGGATATCGCAGCCGCTAATGTATTGCTTTCCATCTTTGCCATTGCTGCCGGAAAGGATTATCAGAAGGTAGAGGATATTCCCGAAAGAAGTAATATCGACAAGGCATTGAAGCGTACATCTCCTTTCCTTACTCACGAAGTATTTAGTAAGTATCATACGGAAACGGAAATGATGCGCTATATCAAACGCTTGGACCGCAAGGATATTTCGTTGGCTCAATCTATGATTTCCCTTGGTTCCTGCACGATGAAGTTGAATGCAGCTTCGGAGATGTTGCCTTTGAGCTGCTCCGAATTTATGGGTATGCATCCGCTGGTTCCCGAAGAACAAGCAGAGGGATACCGTGAATTAATAAAGAATTTAAGTGAAGACTTGAAGATTATCACCGGCTTCGCAGGAGTCAGTTTACAGCCGAATTCGGGTGCTGCCGGAGAATATACCGGTCTTCGCGTGATTCGCGCTTATCTTGAAAGTATCGGTCAGGGACATCGTAACAAAGTTTTGATTCCGGCATCGGCTCACGGGACGAATCCCGCATCGGCTATCCAGGCAGGATTTACGACCGTCACTTGTGCCTGCGACGAGTTAGGAAATGTAGATATGAACGACTTGCGTGCCAAAGCTGAAGAGAATAAGGATGAATTAGCAGCATTAATGATTACCTATCCTTCCACTCACGGCATCTTTGAAACGGAGATAAAGGAGATTTGTGAAATTATTCATGCCTGTGGTGCACAAGTATATATGGACGGTGCCAATATGAATGCACAAGTAGGATTGACCAATCCGGGATTCATCGGTGCAGATGTCTGCCATTTGAATCTTCATAAGACCTTCGCTTCTCCTCACGGTGGCGGTGGCCCGGGAGTAGGCCCTATCTGTGTGGTGGACCACTTGGTGCCCTTCCTGCCCGGACATGGTATCTTCGGCAATTCACAGAATCAGGTTTCTTCCGCCCCGTTCGGTAGCGCAGGTATTCTGCCTATCACATATGGATATATCCGGATGATGGGTACGGAAGGTTTGACACAGGCAACTAAAATTGCTATTCTGAATGCCAACTACCTGGCCGCTTGCCTGAAGGATACTTATGGCGTCGTCTATTGCGGAGCAAATGGTTTTGTAGGACACGAAATGATTTTGGAATGTCGCAAAGTACACGAAGAAACCGGTATTTCGGAGAATGATATCGCAAAGCGTCTGATGGACTACGGTTATCACGCTCCTACCCTATCTTTCCCTGTTCACGGTACATTGATGATTGAACCAACAGAAAGCGAGAGTCTTGCCGAACTGGATAACTTTGTAGATGTCATGCTGAATATCTGGAAAGAAATCCAAGAAGTAAAGAATGGAGAAGCGGACAAGAATGACAATGTATTGATTAATGCCCCGCATCCCGAATATGAAGTGGTTAATGACCGTTGGGAACATTCATACACACGTGAAAAGGCTGCTTATCCGATAACAAGTGTACGTGACAATAAATTCTGGATAAATGTAGCACGTGTAGATAATACGTTGGGTGACCGTAAACTGTTGCCAACCCGATATGGAACTTTTGACTAATATGTCCTTTTGAAGCAGGGCAGACAGTATCCTGATTTATAAAAAATAAAGCGGCGTTTTAGGAGTCCTAAAGCGCCGCTTTACATGGTATAAAGCACTGCCTTAATAGTATTGGAGTGTCGTCTCAAGAATGATGAGATGCCGTATCAAAAATGGTAAGTTACCGGATATTTCTATTTCACGATGGTTACCATGCCTTCTTTTACTTTCTTCTCCTTCATCGGAATCTTCAAATCAGCATATCCTAAAGCTACACAACCATAAACTTTATGATTCTCCGGCACTCCTAGTGAGGTAATAAATTCGCGGACTTCAGAATCATCACACGTTGTACCTAACTGATTAATCCAACAAGAACCAATTCCCAAAGATTGAGCTGCTAGGAACATATTCTCAATTGCACAAGCACAATCCATTCCCGCCCACCATTGAGTAGGTTCATTAGAGACAATCACCAAAACCGGAGCATGATAATAACAGCAATAAGTCTTGCTATGACCACGTTCCTGCAAACGAGTATCATCACTTTTTGCAAAAGCTCCCTTAATGCGTTCGTTCAGTTCCGACAGTTTGTCGGTATTCTGAATAGCCGTGAAATGAAAGGTTTCCAAATGCATTCCACTCGGAGCATAAGTCGCCGCTTCCAAAATCGCCTGCAAATCTTCTTCAGAGACTTGCTGATTTGTATAAGCCCGTACACTACGACGTGCCTTGATGTTTTCTAAAATCTCATTTGTTTTCATACTATCCTATGTTTAGAACTTATCTTTTGACCAAGCCAATCTTCGCATTCAGCTTGAAATAATATACTCCGTTCTCTCTTTCCAGGAAACCATATTTATCTTTATCCAAAGAACCTTTCTCCAGTCGAGTATTCAAGAACAAGAAGTCTTCCATCACCTGCTTTTCCGATTTATGATAACAGAGTATATTGCCGTTTCCATCTACCAACAGCATACCTTCTACCGCTGAATCCAGTCCATTATAGATTTTCGCAGGACGCATGCCCAATGCCAGTGCCATCAAGAACTGCTTCATCTTAAATTCATAGAACTTATGCTTGTTTATCAGTTCGTCTTTAATCTTCAATGGGTTTATCTGTTTGATAATCTCCGTTAGTTCACTGATGCGGGATATGCCATCCAAATGCATGATACGCACCATTTCCGTCAATACGCGCGGGAAATGCAAGTCAATCATCAGCAAATTGCTACGAAATACACGGTCGGCCACATCCGAATATTTGAGTACACCGCCCAAACGTTCAATCATCATCATTCGCTCGGCTACCTCATTAGGAGATTCAGGCAAAGCATTAATCTTGTTCACTGTCGGAGTAGCAAATTTTACTCCACTCTGTTCCAGTTTAAGATTCGCGGCACGTCCGCCATCCAACAACGGATTCATTGCACTCAATCGGGAACGGACATTAAATCCTCTCAACGGTGCTTCCGGATGCCAAAAAGCGACAGAGAAGTCTGTACGGTCTTCCGTCTTTGCTTCCAAATCGAAGATACCAGCTTCGTCCAAAAACTCTTCCACTCCGTCCGGTGAGGTAACGTCATTGACCGAAGAAGATTTAACGGCCTGCAATATCAGTCCGGCTACAATACCGAAATCCTCACGAGGCATGGACTTAATCCCTGTTTCTCCTTCGATGCGAATCGTTTCTTCTTCAATATAATACCGGCGTGTTCCGTCATGTTCTTCCCGTTGAATCATTGCAACAGGCCAGGAAACTTCTCCTGCTTTCACCTCTGCCGTACCTAATACAACCTTTCCGTCTGCCAATAAGCGAAAGAAAGTATAGATTTCACACCATTCTTTTTTAGTTGCTTCAAATGCCATATATCTTGTTCTTCTTTATTTTACTAATAATGTTTTATAAATGCGTTGCTTCTATTGACTGATAACCCGTGGCAGCTCTACAGACGAAACAAAAGGAGGAACTACATAAGTCACCTCTTCCAATGGCGGCAATTTTCCCACTTGTGCAAAGAGCGAATTGCGTATCCATTCCCTGGGAGTGACCACAATAAAACGCCCTGTCCAGCAGCCATCAAAATAAGAGGGATTACCCGGTTGCTTCTTTATAGGATAACAGATATTTTCTCCTTTACTCCGCATCTCCGGCGAACGGCCTGGATCATTCACCCACACATGTTTATCATCAATGCCGCGAAGCACCATCCAATGCCCTCTCGGCCCGGGACGCAAACCACGTACCGCGCCTGTATATCTCACATTCACTAACACAGGAATACCACGGTCGATATAATCTTTTAATACCCGATAATCTTTCTGCTGGAAATGCTCGGCACTTACCATATTTTCGTAATAACGCGCCAGTGAATCTATCTCGAAAGAATAATAACCGCCCTGCCCTATCGAAGTACGGCGACGGAAAGGAGCATGTTTCTTCAGGAAGTAATTCCGTTGATATTCTACCAGTTTCTTTTCCGCATCTTGAGCCGACCGTTGTTTGTCAGTAGTCATCCCCTTGAAGTAATCGAATACCATTAAAGAAGAAGCCAGGGAACAATGCGAATAAGGACATCCCGCGATTTTCTGCGAATACCAGGGAACGGGAATATTATTGGGAGCTAGCTTCTTCGTGTCCTGTGCACGAAGTTGAGTACCATTCCATGCAAAGAAGCCCGAAAGCAGGATCAAAAATATATAGTATTTCTTTCTCATTCAAATTCAATCTAATCACTCAGTCTCAACTATAACTACTTTCCATACGTTAGTTCCCTTCATCATCCAAGATGCGTGCCGTCTCCACTTTTTCCAGTCGTGCACGCAGTTTCGGCATCATCGAACGGCGAATCCGCAGTGTCATGCTGCAATCCATGTCATACGACTGATTGAGAATCTCCGGTTCTTCTTCCTTCACAATGCGCATGATGTCATTCATAAAAGGATATTCGAACATGACTGTCACATCATCATCTACCGTTTTCTCTATAATCGTAGCGGTAGCGATAGCTTCGGCAGCAGCAGCTTTATAAGCTACAATCAATCCGCTGGTTCCTAACTTGATTCCACCGAAATAACGGACTACAATAATCAGAATATCCGTCAGTTCATTGGAATTAATCTGTCCGAGAATGGGCTTACCTGCCGTGCCGGAAGGTTCTCCGTTGTCATTAGCACGAAAATCCTTGCGTGCCGCACCCAACATATAAGCATAACATACATGGCGGGCATCATAATACTTCTTCTGATACGTTTCAAGATGTACCTTTATCTCATCGATAGTACGCACAGGAAGGGCGATAGCAATGAACTTGCTTCGCTTTTCTGTATAAATACCTTCGGAAGGTTCTGTGATGGTTTTATAAGTATCTTCAGCAGTCATGGCGCAAAGATACGGCTTTATTGAGAAAATTCAATCTATCATTTGGAAATATTAAGTGATGTTCATTCATCAATATACGGTCGAATTGATGCAAACGAGCGGTCGTTTCAGTATAAATGAGCGGTCGTTTTACTGCAAACGAACGGTTATTCTATTACAAACGAGCGGTCGAACTGCTACAATCGACTGTATGATTGTAACGGTTCGACCGCTTGATTTTATTAAATTAGATTTATTCTTTAATCCAGTTTATGAATAACCAGTCCCGAGCGGAGTTTAGGCTCAAACCAGGTGGTCTTGGGCGGCATGATATTACCGGTATCTGCAATATCCATCAGTTGCTTCATAGACACAGGATAAAGTGCCAGAGCTACTTTCATTTCACCGCTGTCCACACGTTTCTTGAGTTCGCCCAATCCACGGATACCGCCAACAAAGTCGATACGCTTATCCGAACGCAAGTCTTTTATTCCCAGGATTTCATCTAAAATCAGATTAGAAGAAATGGTGACATCAAGTACACCGATAGGGTCATTATCATTGTATGTTCCGGCTTTGGCAGTCAGACTATACCATTTATCATTCAGGTAAAGAGAGAAGTTATGCAAACCGGATGGTTTGTAAATATCCGCACCTTTCTCTTCTACGACAAAGTCCTTTTCCAATGCAGCAAGGAACTGCTCGGGAGTCAATCCGTTGAGGTCTTTCACTACACGGTTGTAATC
Source organism: Bacteroides sp. GM023 (assembly GCF_014750685.1). GTDB lineage: Bacteria > Bacteroidota > Bacteroidia > Bacteroidales > Bacteroidaceae > Bacteroides. The sequence continues at coordinate 661,605 of NZ_JAAXGE010000005.1, read as the reverse complement.
AATGATAGTCAGTTGATTGGCGGGGAAGCAAACGGCCATGAAGTAATTATATTCTTCATCACCGCGATGATTCGGATTCTGCTTCGCTTTCTCTGCCCCTACCAATGCGGCGGCAGCGGAACGGTGATGTCCGTCGGCGATATACAGAGCCGGCATCTTCGCAAATTCAGCAGTAATGACAGCAATATCCTCATCCTGGTCAACAATCCAAAAAGTATGGCCGAAACCATCACCCGGAGCGATAAAGTCATAGACAGGCTTTTCCGCGGTATATTTTTTGATAATGGTATCCAGCTTATCGTTATCAGGATAAGCGAAGAAAACAGGCTCGATATTCGCATTATTCACACGGACATGCTTCATACGGTCTTCTTCCTTGTCACGACGGGTAAGTTCGTGCTTCTTGATAACTCCATTCATATAATCGGGAACATAAGCACCGACAACCAGTCCGTACTGTGTTTTCCCGTTCATCGTTTGAGCGTAGATATAATAGTTTTCCTTCGTATCCTGCACTAGCCAGCCTTTGTCCTGGAACGCCCGGAAGTTCTCGGCAGCCTTGGCATATACCGGCTCGTCATGTTCGTCCGTGCCAACGGGAAAATCAATTTCAGGTTTAATGATATGATAAAGAGACTTTTCGTTACCTTCCGCTTCAACGCGGGCTTCTTCTGAATTCAAGACATCATAAGGACGGGAAGCAACCTGTTCCACCAATTCTTGCGGTGGACGAATGCCCTTAAAAGGTTTAATTATTGCCATGATATTAGTATTTAATATGTAAAAAATAAAAGCCACAGACTTATTGAAAATCTGTGGCTCAAATATACTACTATTTCTATGAATATTATTTATTCACGCGGAATTTTTCGCAACCGTCTTTCAAGAAACCAACGATTTGTTGGGCAGCAGCAATACCGGCATTGATATTTGCTTCGGCAGTCTGTGCACCCATCTTCTTCGGAGTTGAGAAATAACGTCCGGCAAACTTCTCTGCAAATTCTGCGTTGGCAGCAGGCATGATGTCCGTGATGTATTTGAAGTCGGCACGGTCTTCCATCAACTTAATCAGTTCGGCTTCATTGATAACTTCCTTACGGGCAGTGTTTACCAACATTGCACCCTTCGGCATATCTTTCAGCAAAGCATAATTGATAGAATTCTTAGTTTCAGCAGTTGCAGGAATATGCAAAGATACGAACTGACAAGTCTTATACAGTTCTTCTGCCGAATCAAGTGCTTTCACACCATCCTTTTCGATTACTTCTTTCGGGCAGAATGCATCGTAAGCATACACTTCCATTCCGAAGCCTTTGGCAACACGAGCCACATTGCGGCCTACGTTTCCATAAGCGTGGATACCCAGTTTCTTGCCCATCAATTCCGTACCGGAAGTTCCGTTATAGAAGTTGCGGACAGCATACACCATCATGCCCAAAGCCAGTTCGGCAACAGCATTCGAGTTCTGTCCCGGAGTATTCATCACACAAACATTGTGAGCTGTGGCAGCAGCCAAGTCTACGTTATCGTATCCAGCACCAGCACGAACTACAATCTTCAATTCCTTGGCAGCGTCAAGCACTTCGGCATCAATAATATCACTACGGATAATGATAGCGTTAGCGTCTTTCACTGCATCCAGCAACTGGGCTTTATCAGTATATTTTTCGAGTAAAGCAAACTCATATCCAGCTGCTTCTATTTCTTTACGGATTCCGTCTACTGCTACTTTTGCAAACGGTTTATCGGTAGCTACAAGTACTTTCATAATTTAATTCTGTTTATAAAGACTCACCACAGATTACCCGGATTCTCACAGAATTAAAAAATCTGTGTCCATCTGTGTAATCTGTGGTGAAAATATTATTAATGAAGTTTTTCAAATTCCTGCATGCAATCAATCAAAGCCTGTACGCTTTCTTTCGGCATAGCGTTGTAGCAAGATGCACGGAAACCACCTACTGAACGGTGTCCCTTGATACCTACCATACCCTTTTCAGTAGCAAACTTCATGAAGTCAGCTTCAAGGTCTTTGTATTCGGGAGCCATTACGAAACAGATGTTCATGCGTGAACGGTCTTCCTTGGCAGCAGTACCTACGAACATTTTGTTGCGGTCGATTTCTGCATACAGCATATCAGCCTTTTCGATAGCACGACGTTCCATTTCCTTCACACCACCCTGTGCTTTAATCCAACGAAGATTCAGCATTGCAGAATATATAGGTACTACCGGCGGAGTGTTGAACATAGAACCATTATCAATGTGAGTCTGATAATTCAGCATTGACGGAATGTAACGTGACACCTTGCCCAATGCGTCATTCTTCACGATAACGAATGTAACACCTGCAGGAGCCAGGTTCTTCTGTGCACCACCATAGATACAGATATATTTAGAAACGTCGATCGGACGTGAGAAAATATCAGAAGACATATCGGCAACCATTGGAACCGGAGAATCGAGGTCCTTCTTTAATTCCGTGCCATAAATCGTATTATTAGTAGTGATGTGGAAATAATCTGCGTCTGTCGGGATTGTGTAATCTTTTGGGATATAAGTATATGTAGCTTCAGCGGATGAAGCAACTTCTACAACTTCACCAAACCCCTTAGCTTCTTTCATTGCTTTTTTTGCCCATACACCTGTGTTCAGGTAAGCAGCCTTTTTCTCAAGGAAGTTGAAAGGCACCATGCAGAATTCCAGACTAGCACCACCACCAAGGAACAGCACCGAATAACCTTCGGGGATATTAAGTAATTCCTTGAATAATGCTTCGGCCTCGTCAACCACAGGTTGGAAGTCTTTGGCGCGGTGACTGATTTCCATTATAGAAAGACCAGAGCCGTTGAAATCTAAAATAGCCTTCGCTGTATCCTCTATCACCTCACGCGGAAGAATGGAAGGTCCTGCATTGAAATTATGCTTTTTCATTTGAAGTTTGTTTTTGGTTTAACAATTTCGTTACTTTTGTCTTTTGACCTTGCGAATTTACGAATTTATTTCCGGCGCACAAATCTTTCCTTATAAAAATACTGTTTTAAAGCAGATTTTCCTTTCTTTTTATTGGTTTATACAGGATATATACACCATATTGTTATCCATAGATGTCAAGTAAGGGATAATAGTCGAAAAATAAATATTGAAAGGGGGAGTTGATTATAAAGTGAAAGTAAAATGCAATAAAAATGTATATTTATAAAGAAAAAGGCGGGTTTAGGCAAGAATAACAGGTAAATCGGACGACAAACAAAATATTCTCCGACTAAAAACAATAATCCCCGGCTCACGATTCTGAACTGCACTTCTAAAGTTTTGTATCCAACTTTTGAGGTACAGCTCATTCATTTTGAGCACGGGGATTATTATTTCTGACAAGAGCGATTAGTGCAAGCCTGCAAAAAGAGCTTTACTTCGCTTCTTCAATAATGGTCTTCATTCCTTTAATCTTCTCTCCTTGAATCAAGTTCAAGAGTTGTTTCACCTTTGCCCGACGAACGGCAACGAAAGCATAATGTTCCTTCACATCAATCGCACCTACGTCTTCACGAGTCAGATTTCCTTTTTTATATAGGAATCCGGCAATATCCATCCGGTTCAGTTTTTCCTTCTTTCCCTTACCTATATATATAGTAGCCCAAAGAGATTTCGGCGGGCGGGACGGATTTTCAGGCAAAACGACTGTTTCCATATCTTCGGGAATATAAGCAGGCAGTTTTTCCTCTTCATGGAGAATCAGATAAGATGTTCCGGTAGCGTCCCAACGCGCCGTACGTCCATTCCGGTGCGTAAAGGCTTCTTCATTCACCGGCAGGTGATAATGAATGATGTGTTCAATCTCCGGAATATCCAGCCCACGCGCTGCCAAATCGGTAGAAATCAGTACATGGCAACTACCATTACGGAATTTGTATAAAGCACGCTCCCGGTCCGGTTGTTCCATGCCGCCATGAAAACGTTCGGCTGACAATTTTTTATCTGCTAACAGCTTCTGCACACGGTCTACCGCATCCCTGTGATTACAAAAGACGATGCTTGAGCTGCTTCCCAATGAGCAAAGCAGGTTATATAAAGTATCAACCTTGTCTTTCGCAGGAGACATCACCTTCATTAATGTCAAGCGGGATTCCTGTTCTTCAGAAACGTCCGGCAGGAAATTCAGTTTGACCGTCCGGTTCAATCCTGTAAATTCGGGAATCTCTTCTGCATCCGTAGCCGAGAGCAGCATACGCTTTTTCAGCCCCGGAAGCTGCGTGATAATCTCCGCCATTTCATCATGGAAACCAAACTCCAAAGACTTGTCGAACTCATCAATGATTAAAGTTTCAATCGTTTCGGGATTGAAGTTTCCTTTCGACAAATGGTCGGTGATACGCCCCGGAGTACCGATAATGATAGCGGGATGATTCCCTTGAATACTCTTCTTTTCTTCCGCAATGGGATGACCGCCATAGCAGCAACAGGTCTTCCAGGAAGTTCCCATTGTCTTAAAGACAGTATCAATCTGCAAAGCCAACTCACGCGAAGGTACGAGAATCAAGACCTGCACATTTCCGTCATCCGGTTTCAGGGTAAGTAATAAAGGCAATAGATAAGCCAGTGTCTTGCCCGACCCTGTCGGAGACAATAATATAACGTCTTTCCTTCCGGTTGCTTGTTCAAGTGATGCTTCCTGCATCGGGTTCAGCTCCTCAATCTTCAGGTTGCGAAGAGCCGACTGTATAATTTCATTTTTCTCTAACATGGTGGCAAAGATACGAAAAGGAAGAGTAAGAAGGCGAAAACGCGGTTAAACTTTAGCCATACCGGTCAAGATATAACGTCCTTTTAGATTATTTTCTCTCATGTAAATGGTGACTTCCGCCCGGCAAGCTGATATTAAAGCATATCCGATCAATTCTGAGCTCATAGCTTTGACAAACGTGTACTCTGTATCGTTGTGAATAAAAGATATACGATGGTATTCCATAACCTGTAATGTATTTAAATTCTATTGTGCAGTCAAATATACGAATATAATAAATACGTATAGGTAAAAACAGGAAATTATCTTCAAAACGGACATAAAAAAGCTGTATGGCATAGCGGAAAGACACATAGGAAAAACGACAAAAAAGAAGCGGGAAATCTGAAAAAGCTGATATGCTTTTCAGATTTCCCGCTCTGTTCTTATGTTATCTTTCCGTTCATTTCGTCGACCGGAAGTTAACTTTCGGAGAATTATCCGCCAAAGTTATCGAACATCAAGTTCTGAGCCGGTACACCGAGATCGTCGAGCATCTTCTCAACAGCTTTCGACATCGGGCCAGGACCACACATGTAGTATTCAATATCTTCAGGAGCTTCGTGGTTCTTCAAGTAAGTCTCGTAGATTACGTTGTGAACGAAGCCCGGAGTATACTTCACGCCTGCAGCATCGGCAGCAGGATCCGGACGGTCGAGTGCCAGATGGAAGGTGAAGTTCGGGAAGTCTTTTTCAATCTGCAAGAAATCTTCCAGATAGAATACTTCGTTCAATGCACGGGCACCGTAGAAGTAAGACATCTTACGGTCAGTAATGTGCAAAGTCTTCGTCAAGTGCATGATCTGCGCACGCAACGGAGCCATACCTGCACCACCACCAATCCACATCATTTCTTTATTGGAATCTAAGATCGGATGGAAGTCTCCGTAAGGGCCGCTCATCATTACCTTGTCACCCGGTTTCAGGGTAAAGATATAAGAAGAAGCGATACCAGCCGGAACATCCATAAATCCGGGACCTTGTTCTTTCGGCTTGAACGGTGGAGTAGCGATACGTACTGTCAACATGATACGGTCACCTTCGGCAGGATAGTTGGCCATAGAGTAAGCACGGATGGTTTCCTCATCGTTCTTACATTTCAAGCCCATCAAACCGAATTTTTCCCATGCAGGCAGATATTCATCACCAATCAGGCTCTTATCAATATCCTTGTTATAGTCCATTGAATATTTAGGAATCTTAATCTGTGCGTAAGAACCCGGGATGAAGTCCATGTGTTCGCCTTTAGGCAGAGCCACGATAAACTCCTTGATAAACGTAGCCACGTTCTTGTTGGAGATAACCTCGCACTCCCACTCTTTCACGCCAAGTATAGACTCGTCTATCTTGATAGCCATGTCACCTTTCACTTTCACCTGACAGCCCAGACGCCAGTGGTCTTGTTGCTGTTTGCGACTGAAGTGAGGAGCTTCGGAAGGAAGGATTTCGCCACCCCCTTCGAGCACCTGGCATTTGCACTGTGCGCAAGAACCCTTACCACCACAAGCGGATGACAGGAATACTCCGTTTACAGCCAGCGTATTGAGCAAAGTGGAACCGGAAGCCACTTCCAAATCCTTTTCACCGTTGATTGTTATTTTAACGTCTCCTGATGGTACTAAGAAATTCTTGGAAACCAACAAGATTACAACAAGCAACAGAATAACCACAAGGAATACCCCAATGCTCGCTAATATTAAATTCATATCCATTGTCTTTATTCCTTTCTTTTTAGATGTTCAAACCAGAAAAACACATAAATGCGATTGCCATCAGACCTACTGTGATAAATGTGATACCCAAGCCCTTCAACGGAGCAGGTACGTCAGAGTAAGCCATTTTTTCACGGATAGCAGCCAGACCAACGATAGCCAGCAACCAACCGATACCCGAACCCAGTGCATAAGAAAGCGCATCCCAGATATCACCAATGTATTTCGGGTCGCTCGGACCCACGTTGATACGTTGCTGCATGAACAGAGAAGCACCCATGATAGCACAGTTTACGGCAATCAACGGCAGGAAGATACCCAGTGAAGCGTACAGCGACGGGCTGAAACGTTCTACCACCATCTCCACCAACTGCACGATACCGGCAATAACGGCAATGAAAAGAATAAAACTCAGGAAGCTGAGGTCAACGCCTTCGATGATAGCATTGGCAGCCAGCACCTTGGTTTGCAACAGATAGTTGACCGGCAACGTCACCAGCAACACGAAAGTTACGGCGATACCCAGTCCTACGGCGGTCTTCACATTCTTCGATACGGCCAGGTATGAACACATACCCAGGAAGAATGCGAATATCATGTTGTCCACAAAGATAGAGCGGACGAATAAACTTAATAAATGTTCCATATCTTCAATTAAGAATTAAGAATGAAGAGTTCTTCATCTTTATTAATTACTTTCTTCTTGCAGTTCTTTGTGACGTGCACGCTGATACCAGATGATGCAAGCACAGATAATCAACGCCATCGGCGGCATCAACATCAAACCGTTGTTCACATATCCTATATTCTGAATAGGCTCATAGTTCAAGATGTTGAAACCGAGCAGAGTTCCCGAACCCAGCAGTTCGCGGAAGAAAGCGACGATCACCAGAATCTTGGCATATCCCAAACCATTACCAACACCATCCAGGAAAGACTCCCAAGGACCATTCTGCATGGCAAATGCTTCCAAACGTCCCATGAGGATACAGTTGGTAATAATCAGACCTACATATACAGAAAGCTGAACGCTTACGTCATAAGCAAACGCTTTCAGAATCTCACTTACGATAGTAACCAAAGCAGCTACCACCACCAACTGAACGATGATACGGATACGGTTAGGAATGGTCTTGCGCAACAGTGAAATAACCACGTTAGAAAAAGCTGTAATGACCGTTACTGAAAGTCCCATTACGATAGCAGGCTCCAGTTTTGCGGTAACAGCAAGTGCAGAACAGATACCGAGCACCTGTACGGTAACCGGATTATCTATTCCCAGCGGAGCAGAGAATACTTCTTTATTTCTCTTTGAAAACAGTTGTCCCATATTCTTTATTTCTTCTCCTTTATTATTTAGTTAAAAAACTCAAGTAACTATTCAGGCAAACCTTCAACATGGCATCTACTCCGTCTGAAGTGATCGTACCACCAGAGATTCCGTCCACCTGATAATCAGCTTTTTCTACCTTACCATGTTTTACAACACCCAGAGTGACAGCGCCATTCTCCAGTGTCTTCTTACCAACAAATTCCTGTTGGAACATGTCAGTCGCAATTTCAGCACCCAGACCCGGAGTTTCACTTGCATGAGAGAAGTAAGTACCGTAAACAGTATCCTTATCTTCGTTCAGTGCAACGTATCCCCAGATAGCGCCCCACAGACCGGCACCGTAAACAGGAACTACATATTTAGTCTGACCGTCTACTTCGCATACAAATACGTGCAGACGTTGTTGTTCTTTTGCTTCTTTTTCGTAGTTGGTAGCAAATTCGCCTGTATTTTCAGTCAGCGTACCGTCTACGTTCATCAGCATGTCACCTTTTACATATTTCTGATATTCAGCATCCGCATCTTCCACATTCTTGATGTTCAATGCAGCAAGGATTTGCTTCTTTGTGTCAAGCTGCACATTCGTATCTTGTATCTCTTTCAGTGAAGAACTAACGAATGCCAGCAGGAATGCTACGATAATAACCATTACCGAAGCATAAATGATAGTATAACTATTACTATTTGTATTCATTTTCATTCGGTATTTATTGGTTAGACTTGATAGCGCGTTTTTCGCGGCGACCGATATTGCCCTGTACTACACAGTAGTCAATCAGCGGAGCGAAGATGTTCATCAGCAGGATGGCAAGCATCATACCTTCAGGATAACCCGGGTTCAGAACGCGGATGACGATAGCCATCACACCAATCAGGAATCCGAAGATGTATTTACCTTTTTCCGTACGTGCGGAAGTTACAGGGTCGGTAGCCATAAACACGGCACCGAAGCAGAAACCACCGAGAACGAGGTGTTCGTACCAAGGCATGTTAGCCATAGCGTTGTTTTCCATGCCGATGGCATTGAATACCCAAGCCATGAATGCACCACCGACAAATACAGAAATCATTGTCTTCCAGCTTGCTATGCCTGTCCACAGAAGGATAACGGCACCTATCAGGATGGCAATCACACTTGTTTCACCGATAGAACCGGGAATAAGACCTGTCACCATATCCATGTTGAATGCAGGGGCAGCGCCTGTTGTAGCGGCTTCTCCCAGCGGAGTGGCAACGGTCAGTCCGTCTACTGACTGTCCCAGGCCGAAGATGCTGTCGCCTGATACCCAAACGGCATCACCGGACATCTTGGTCGGGTATGCGAAGAACAGGAATGCACGGGTAATCAACGCAACGTTGAAGATGTTCATACCTGTACCACCGAATACTTCTTTAGCGAAGATTACAGAGAATGCAGTAGCTACGGCAAGAATCCACAGCGGGCAGTCTACCGGAACGATCATCGGGATCAGGATACCTGAAACAAGGAATCCTTCCTGAATTTCTTCTTTCTTCCATTGGGCTACGACGAACTCAATGCCAAGACCTACTACATAAGATACGATAATTTTGGGCAGTACTGCCAGGAATCCGTAGATGAACATTTCGAAGAAGCTGCCTGCGGCACCTGTGTGAGTGAAATGCTGGTAACCTACATTGTACATACCGAACAGCAATGCCGGTACTAACGAAATAACCACAATCGACATGATGCGTTTGCTGTCAATCGCGTCGTGTATATGCGTTCCCGTTTTCGCAGTCTTGCTGGGCACGAACAGGAATGTTTCGAAGCCGTCGAACACCGACTGGAATGCGTGGAATTTGCCGCCTTCTTCAAAGTTCGGCTTTATCTTATCGAGATAATTTCTTAACGCTTTCATTAATATAATTACAAATTACTGATTACTATTTACTAAGATTATGCCATTTCTGAGCGAAGCATGTCGAGTCCGGCACGAACGATGCGTTGCAGTTCCATCTTTGAGGAGCAGACAAATTCGCAGAGTGCGAAGTCTTCAGGAGCTACTTCATAGATGCCAAGTGCTTCCATGCGGTCGATGTCGCCGGCGATGATGGCTTTAATCAGATATTCGGGCAGGATGTCCATCGGGAATACTTTGTCGTATTCGCCTGACATAATCATATGGCGTTCGCCACCCTTGACACGTGCGTCGAGTGTGTATTCTTTCTTTCCCATCAACCAGCTAAAGTATGAACGGTTGACGCTATACTGATTGAAACGGGGCATAATCCATCCAAGCATTTCGTGAATGTCGTCTCCTTCGGGGATGACTGTCACCTGGCTGTGGAATGCGCCTAAGAATCCGTTCGGAGATACTTGCTTTCCTGTCAGCACGTTACCGCTGATGTAGCGTAAGTCTTTGCCTGTTGTCACGTTGCCGGCAAACACGTTGGTGAGCAGTGCGCCTACCTGAAGTTTGCAGTATGCAGGTTTCAACACTTCGGAACCTGTCACGGCTACTGTGCGTGTGAAGTTTACGCGGCCTGTATTGAATAGACGGCCGATGAAGATTACAGCTTGCGGATCAATTGTCCATACTGTTTCGCCCTTGGATACGGGATCAAGATGGTTGATCTGAACGCCTACGTTTCCTGCAGGGTTCGGCCCGTCAAATGCGGTAACTGTAACATTCTTTGCCTGTGTCAGCGCGGCAGCGTTCTGCTTCACGCTAATGTTCAGGTAAGTTTTTGCCATCTTGGCGAGGGCATCGAGTCCTGTCTGGAAGTTTGTTTCTTCGCCTTTCAGCGCAAATTCAAAGTCAGGTGCCAGCGGATTGCTATCGAATGCGGATACGAAGATGCCTTTCGGCGTCACTGTCGGATCTGCAATGATGTCATAAGGACGTTGTTTGATAAATGCGAAAATACCGGCTTCCAACAAAGCGGTCTTTACTGCTTCTGCATCCATCGTCGCAACATTCTTCTTACCAAACTCTTCGTAGTCCTGCTCAGCAGCAGCTTCTACCACAATGTTCAGTACCTTACGACGTGCTCCACGCTCTACACTTGTCACTACGCCGCTCACGGGCGAAACAAATTTTACTTCAGGATGATACTTGTCGATAAACAAGGGTCCACCAGCCATCACATATTCCTGCTCTTTCACGACTACCTTCGGCGTCACTCCAGGAAAATCATCGGGTACGAGTGCGTAAAATCCCGGCTCTTTCACTGTTGTGTACGTCTCAGCAGCTGTACCTTTCAGGTTTATGTCAAGGCCTTTGCGTAACTTTATTACATTTGCCATGCTATAAATAAAATAATGGTTTCATAAATTTGCCGCAAAAGTAATAAATAATAATGTGATTCGGGAGGAAAAAAGAAAGGAATTACGGAAAAAAATCCGTAATTCCTTGTCGTGTTCGTGCACGTTCTTTTTCTTTCGTCTTGATACGAAAGAAAAAGAACCAAAAAGAAAGGATCAAGGCTGCGTTTTTCCGGCTACTCCGGTGTTTTCTCCGGCTAAAGGGCAGAAACTCGCTACGCTCAAACAGTCTGCCCTTTTTAACGCCGGAGAAAACACCTGCGCTTGACGCCGGAAAAACGAGGCCGATCCCCATTCGGCATGTAAGCCTGTGCAGTATAAAGTCAAAACAAGGTGAGTTGAGTAGCTTTTACGATAAATATCCCTGGAGAATAGGGTTTCTACGCCGCAAAAATATTCACCCTGCAAGGGCATCCACGCCGCAAGGGTTCCCGGCCTACTTTTTTCTCCGTTAAGCGAGAGACCGGAACGGAGCGTTAAGAAGGGCAGACTGTTTGAGCGAAGCGAGTTTCTGCCCTTTAGCGCAGTGAAGGGAACGAGTAGGAGAAAAAAGTCAGCCTTGAATTTTTCTTTGGTTCTTTCTTTTGTTTCAAGACAAAAGAAAGAACATTGTTATTCCGCAAACATTGGATCCCACGCCGGCAGTCGTATCGGTTTCTGTTTGAGGATTTCAGAGACTTTCTTCGTGGCGTATTTTGTTTCTATTACAAGGCGGAACATATATTCGTTGAACCAGTCGTCGGTCATGATGAGATGTCCTTGATAACCGGAGCCGGCACCCCAACTATTTTCAACCATCCATTTGGTTGAGTTTCCATTTTTGTCGAGGTCTACGGCCATGAGAGTCATGGCGTGGCTTGAGCCGCTAGCAAAGCTTTGGATGCGTTGCTTCTTGTTCATGCCGAAAGTAGTGCCCATGAGAGATTCGTAGTCGTAGTTTTTAACATCGAGCAGACCACGGTCGGAGTTGAGGAATTTGCCTACGTCGCAAGAGAAATACATCATGGTGCTGTCTTTGAGAGAGGTTATTGCCATCTCTTTGATGTCTTCGATGGGGAGATTGACATACGTCCAGTTTTTGCCGTCGTAACGATGGCGGTCGTAGTCTATTTCATAACACTTGTAAAATTCGCGGCTGGGGTCATTCATGAGCATGACGTAATTTCCGATCAAGTTTTCGTCACCGTACTTCTTCAGGAAAGAGAGCGGGGTGTAAGTCTCGGTTGATACGGCTTTGCCTTGGGCGTTGTATTCCGTCCAAGTAAATTCAGTGGGGGGAACGCCTAAGTTTAAGACAAGCATACGGTAGATGGTACTAAGCATTTCAGTCTTAGTCTTTTCGAGGGCGGCGGGTTTAGTACCTTTGGCGACGAGGTCACGGAGTTGCAGACCTTGTTCACGGAGTTTCAGGGCTACCAGGCTCGCCATGCGGGAAGTGCTCTCGCTGCTGTTGGTTTCGGGCATGACGTCCTTGGGGACAAGCCCGTATTTACTTACGATATCGGCTACGCCGGTAAAAGTTCCACCATCACTCAATGGGTTGCGGAAAAGCCATTCCACCATTTTGTCGTCCATCGGCTTGTCGCTGGTGTCGATGATACCTTGGAGGAAAAGATTCGCCTTTTCCAGTTGGTCGAAGAAGAAAGGGTAAGTTTGTGAGAATTCGAATGAGCCGAGGTTGTGCTGGGCGATGGCTTTGGCACGCATCACGTTCAGACCAGTGAAGAGCCAGCAACGGCCGGAAGATTTCTGGTCGGTGATACCTTTGGAATTCACTTTGATGGAGAAGTGCGTGTCCATGCCCTTCAGGTTGTCCTGGTTCAGAGCCAGTTTGCGGATGTCGTTGTTGCCGATGGCGTTGCGGATAGCCTTGTCACTCGGGGTGTTCTGGTAACTCTGTTTGATTTGCTGCATCATGTCGTCGCTGATGCCGCCTTTCACTTCTTGCGCTTGTGTAGAATAATAGAAAGCACAGAAAACAAAAACTGATAAAATTCGTTTATTCATTAGTATAAATAGTTTGTTAATGGACTTACAGTTCATTTATGGTAATGTAAAATCGCAAATTTACGATTCTTTTTTAGAATTATTATCTAAGAGTATCAAAACTAATTAAAATAAAAGAGTTTTCTTTGCAGTCGAATTCCTCAGAAAGAAATTATGAAAAAATATATAATAGGTGTATTGATGATGTTTTCATCTATCAATATTGTATCGGCTGCGGTCGATAGCACAGCAGTAAGAAGCGACGAACTGCCAATGTCTGCAATTTCTATCAGTGATGATACGACAATGAATATTGAAGACGCTCCGTCGGATACAGTGACTACCCTCTCCAAACGCGAATTACGTCGCCAACGTGTGGCAAAGCGAAATCTTCACTATAATATATTAGGTGGACCCAGCTATACGCCGGATTTCGGTTTGTTGGTAGGTGGTAGTGCGTTGATGACGTTCCGGATGAATCCAAGCGATACCACTCAGCGACGGTCTGTGGTGCCGATGGCTATCGCGCTTATGTTTAAGGGTGGATTGAATTTGATGGCGAAGCCACAATTATTCTTCAAAGGCGACCGTTTCCGCATCTTCGGGACATTCTCCTATAAAAACACGATTGAGAATTTCTATGGTATCGGATATAGTACCAATAAAGACTATCCTCGTGGTGAAGATACCAGTGAATATCGTTATAGCGGTATCCAGGTGAACCCGTGGTTCCTTTTCCGTTTGGGCGAAAGCGACTTTTTCGCAGGTCCTCAAGTCGATTTGAATTATGATAAGATTACTAAACCGGCAGAAGGAATGATTAACCAACCATCCTATATTGCGGCAGGCGGAACGGAGCATGGATATAAGAATTTCAGTTCGGGACTCGGCTTTCTGCTGACGTATGACACACGTGATATTCCGGCGAATGCTTACCGGGGAATGTACTTGGATTTTCGTGGAATGATGTATAATAAAGTGTTCGGTAGTGATGATAATTTTTACCGTTTGGAGTTTGATTACCGCCAATATAAAACTGTTGGTTTACGTAAAGTAATCGCATGGACGGTGCAGACAAAAAATGTGTTTGGAGATGTGCCGTTGACGAAATATGCACTTAGCGGAACACCTTTCGACCTTCGCGGATATTATATGGGACAGTTTCGCGACAAGTCGTCTCATGTAATGATGGCAGAATATCGCCAGATGATAAATACGGACAAGAGTACATGGGTGAAAAGAATGCTCAATCACGTAGGTTATGTGGCTTGGGGCGGATGCGGATTCATGGGACCTACTCCGGGCAAGATAGAGGGCGTTCTTCCTAATCTTGGCTTAGGCTTGCGCGTTGAGGTGCAACCTCGAATGAATATACGTCTCGACTTCGGTAGAGATATGGTGAATAAGCAGAATTTGTTCTACTTTAATATGACGGAGGCGTTCTGATTCGGATGGCAGAGGCATTCTGATCCGAATGATGGAAACCCAGGTCATAAGGACAGAAGCGTTCTATTCCATAAGCGAGAAGCGTTCCTGTTCGGTATGAAAATTATTCCATCCCGGTGCAACGAAAGAAATTCAAGCTAGTATTCGCATACAATTAAAGGGAAAGAATGTAAAATAGATAGTAAAAGTCTGCACATAAATGAAATTAATCCTTATATTTGCGCAAGCTATAACACAGCAAGGGCAAATAATAGGATTTTTTTATGAAGCAATTTATATATCTTTTCTCAGGATTATTACTTTTATTCACTTCCACTACTCATGTGGCAGCACAGGAAGTCAGCGACTATTCTCAATTAAGCGACGCTGAGTATAGCAAGATTGACCTTCCACCATTATCTGTACTCTTCGAGAATGCCAAAAACAGTCCGGCCTATGAGATGGCAGACGTCAAGGCAGCGATAGAGCGCAAATTACTACAAAAAGAAAAATGGTCATTTCTTGGTTTCTTCAGTTTGAGAGGGAGTTACCAATATGGTATGTTCGGCAATGAGTCCACATATACCGATGTAGCACTTGCCCCTTACCTCACCTACTCCACCCAGGCACAGAACGGTTATACGGTGGGTGCCGGAGTCAATATTCCATTAAATGATTTATTTGATCTGAAAGGACGTGTCAGTCGTCAAAAGCTCACACTTAGAACCGCAGAACTGGAGCGTGAAGTTAAGTATGACGAGATAAAGAAAAACATTATCGAGATGTACGCGATGGCTACCGCTCAAATGAAAGTTCTGAAAATGCGAAGTGAGAACCTGGTACTTGCCAATGTGCAGTATGAGATTTCTGAAAAGAATTTCGCTAATGGGACTATAGAATCCT
This sequence comes from Bacteroides sp. GM023, assembly GCF_014750685.1. Lineage (GTDB taxonomy): Bacteria > Bacteroidota > Bacteroidia > Bacteroidales > Bacteroidaceae > Bacteroides. Next base: position 646,177 of record NZ_JAAXGE010000005.1, on the reverse strand, counting down.
CCGATTTGGCTGTTGATAAGGAAAGACAATCAACGGCACGCGAATCATATGAGAATAGTAAGTTTGAGCTAACAAAGAGTTTGATGATTCTTGAAATTATTTCACGAACTCCCATTATACGAAAATAAAAGCATTAGATATGAATTTTATCATTTCCATCATACGAACCCTATTTCGCCATCGCTGGCTGATATTAGTGGGCACCTCACTCTTTACCTTACTTGTCTTCTATTATACCCGCCACATGCAAGGCGGATATGATGTGAAAGCTACCTTATACACAGGTGTAGCCTCCGGATACAATCTGGAGAGCGACAAACGTACAGACTGGGCAACAGTGCAAAATTCAATGGACAACCTGATAAGTATCATGCAAGCCGAAAGTACATTGAAAAGAGTATTCCTCCGGCTGTTTGCCCGCGTCCTTATTTTAGGAAATCCGGAAAAAGAAACTGACGGCATCACTCCTTCAAGCTACAATTACACCTATAATCACCTGAAAAACAGCCCACACGGGCCAGAGATATTAAAGCTGATCGACAAGTCAAGTGAAGAAAAAACAGTAGCCAATCTGGAAGCATATATGCGCCCCAAAAAAGGCAACTATATCTATGAAATGTTCTACTATAACCATCCTTTTTATAGCTATAACGCATTGAAAGGTATCAAGGTGCAGCGTAGGCTAACCAGTGATTTGCTCGACATCAGCTATACATCCGGCGATCCCGGCATTGCCTTCAACACGGTAAGCATCCTGATGGATGAATTTGTTGAAGAATACCGCCGCATTCGTTATGGAGAGACAGATAAGGTAATCAAATACTTCGAAGAAGAACTGAAACGCATCGGAAAAAAGCTTAATTCAGAAGAAGATGACCTGACCAAGTATAATGTCGAAAAACGTATTATCAATTACGTTGATGAAACCAAAGAAATAGCCGCTATCAGTAAAGAATACGAACTGAGAGAGCAGGATGCACTTTTTGCGTTCAACAGTACCAAATCCATGCTTGAAGAGCTGGAGAAGCATATGGACAGCAATGCCAAACAAGTGCTCAAAAATATGGAATTTGTAGACAAACTGAGAGAAGCCTCCAATATCACCGGCAAAATCTCTGAGGTTGAAGCTATGACCGATTCCAAGCAGAAAGACAGTCAATCCCTGGCAGGAGACAAAAAGCGACTGGGCGAACTCAAGCAAGAGCTGAATGACTTGACCACCTCTTATATAGGTCACAAATATACAAAAGAAGGAGCGTCACGAACAAACATCATCGACCAATGGCTTGAACAGACACTGCTGTTTGAAAAAGCCAAGGCCGAGCTTCAAATTGTACAAGACGCCCGCCGAGAGTTGAACAACCGGTATGTATTCTTTGCGCCTGTAGGAACTACTATCAAGCAAAAAGAACGCCTTATCAACTTTACGGAACGAAGCTACCTCACTGTGTTGCAAAGCTACAACGAAGCCTTATTGAGAAAGAAAAATCTGGAGATGACTTCCGCCACACTAAAAGTTCTCAATGAGCCGACCTATCCGATCGCGTCTAACTCTACCAACCGGAAGCAGATCGTTATCGCGGCTTGCGTAGGTAGTTTTTTAATAATCATAGCATTACTTCTACTCATAGAAATGCTTGACAGAACGTTGCGTGATGCCGGCCGTACCAAACGGGTGACAGGATTCAAAGTAATAGGTGCCGTTCCCAGTACCTCTTCCTCCCGATATGGCGGACTGGCAAAAACATACGTACAGTTTTCCGTAAGAGAGTTGAGCAATTCCCTGCTCCGCTTCCTCACCAAGCGGAAATCTTCCGGTGTGTTCATAATCAACCTATTCAGCACTTGCGAAAACTCCGGGGAAGAAGAAGTGGGAAACTTGATATGCGGGTATATGCAAAGCCGTATGTTAAACACAAGATTCATCACCTACAAAGAGGATTTCAATACCAATTCCACTCAATATCTGCTGGCTAAGCAGATCACCGATTTTTACGCTCTGCAAGGAGAAGATATACTAATCGTTGCCTATCCGCCATTGTCAAGCAGTAACATACCTAGTGCCTTATTGCACGATGCCAATGCAAACATTCTGGTAGCACCGGCAAATCGCGGGTGGAAAACAATTGACAAGCAACTCTGCGAACAACTCATGTTACAGTTGGGCAAGACGGATGTCCCATTCCGTATATGCCTCACGAATGCCAACCGTGAAGCAACAGAAGACTTCACCGGACAACTTCCGCCATACACTCTGTTACGCAGACTCAGCTATCGTTTCAGCCAGCTATCGCTCACCGAAAAAATCAGATTCAATCTGAAAGGAAAAGAAAAGGAGGCAGAAGAGGACGACGATGAGTAAAAGGATAGTGACTTTCCATATCCTGCTCGCCATACAGTTCACATTGGTGGCAGCAGGTATGTTAGTAAATATCAAGATAGGACTATTTTCCATGGTGATGATCTTGTTGTTTACTACTATCTGCCTGATACAGCTCAGCAATGACGAAAACACCCACTGGGAAGCAGGAAAAAACATTATGACTTATATGTTTTCCACCTGGCTGTTCTTTTATCTTCTCGAGATTCTGAATCCCAACAATGTGATGGCAGCGTGGAATATCAATATCACGCCGTATGCACTCATACCGTTGATATGCGCCTTTGTCGTCCCGCTTGTCGTCCGCAGTAAAAAAGACATCGAACTACTGCTGATTATCTGGTCGGTATTCGTTCTCATCTTTACCATAAAAGGTTATTGGCAGAAAAATTACGGTTTCAGTTCAAAAGACCTCTACTTTCTGTTTACGTTAGGTGGATGGCGTACCCACATCATTTGGTCAGGTATTCGTTACTTCGCCTGTTTCTCCGACGCGGCAAATTATGGAGTACACGCTGCCATGTCAGCCGTGGTGTTTGCTATCTCCGCCTTTTTCGTGGATTCCAAATGGTTGCGTATTTATTTTATTTTTATTGCGGTGTGCGGACTTTACGGAATGGGAATCTCCGGAACTCGTGCCGCCATGGGAGTTATTATGGGTGGAATGTTAATGGTGACCATTATCGCAAAAAACTGGAAAGCCCTGCTGGGAGGTATTTTCATATCCATCTCCGTATTCTGTTTTTTCTATTTTACCAATATCGGAAGCGGCAACCAATATATTCATAAGATGCGCTCCTCCTTTCATCCGTCTGAAGACGCGTCCTATCTTGTCCGCGTCGAAAACCGGCAGAGGATGAAGGAGCTAATGGCTAAAAAGCCCCTCGGCTATGGCATAGGTCTTTCCAAAGCCGGTAATTTCGAATCAAGAGAACAGATGCCCTACCCTCCCGACTCATGGTTGGTCAGTGTATGGGTAGAGACAGGCATTGTCGGATTAATACTCTATCTTTCCATACATGGCATCCTCTTTGCTTGGTGCTCATGGATACTTATGTTTAAAGTACGCAACAAGAGTTTGCGAGGATTGATAGCAGCATGGCTCTGTATGGACGCCGGATTCTTTATAGCCACCTATGTCAACGATATAATGCAATATCCCAACCAATTACCTGTTTATATAGGTTTTGCACTCTGTTTTGCCGCTCCGCATATTGACAAGCGGATCAGTGAAGAAAAAGAACCAGGCATACTCAACAAAAAAACTGACGAACAAGAATGACAAACAATATTCCCGACATATCATTCATCACGGTCTGTTACAACGGGTTCAAAGACACCTGTGGACTGATAGAATCACTGCATAAGCACTTGCAGTCGGTGAGCTATGAAATCATAGTAGTAGACAATGCTTCGCATGAAGATGAAGCAGCAAAGATACAGAAGTTGTATCCCACCGTCATTGCTATCCGCAGCGACGTAAACGGAGGATTTTCCGGTGGCAACAACATCGGAATCCGTGCGGCAAAAGGCAAATATCTTTTCCTGATAAACAACGATACGTATATCGAATCGGACGAAATGCCCAGCCTGATAGAACGCCTGGAAAGCCGTCCTGACATTGGCGGTGTATCACCGAAGATACGTTTCGCCTTCCCACCGCAACACATACAGTTTGCGGGATTCACACCTTTGTCGCAGATTACCTTGCGCAATACTATGCTAGGGTTCGACTGTCCCGACGACGGAAGTCACGACACTCCCCACCCTACCCCTTATCTACATGGAGCAGCCATGATGATAAAACGCGAAGTAATCGAAAAGGCCGGAATGATGCCTGAAATCTTCTTCCTTTACTATGAAGAACTGGATTGGAGCACAAGCATGACACGTGCCGGCTACGAGCTATGGTACGAACCACGCTGCACCGTTTTTCATAAAGAAAGCCAAAGCACCGGGCAATTAAGCAAATTGCGCACGTATTACCTGACGCGCAACCGCCTGCTCTATGCCCGCCGCAACCTGAAAGGAACAGACCGTTTTCTCTCCGTACTCTACCAAAGTACGGTCGCTGCCGGAAAAAACAGTCTGACATACGCACTGAAAGGTCGTTTCGACCTGTTTTTTGCCGTTTATTGCGGAGTAAACAGAGGGCTGTTCATGCCTTCGACTTCTCCTAATTGTATAATGCATAAATTCTAAATACTATGAACATCATTGACTGGATTCTTTACATTCCTCTTGTGTTTTGCGTGGGCTATCTGCTGCTATACGCTATTGCATCCAAGTTTTACCGGGCTCCCCATTATCCTGAAGCCCGCACACTCCGGCGTTTTGCCGTGCTTTTTCCTGCCTACAAGGAAGATCGCGTGATCCTTTCTTCCATACGCAGTTTCCTCGAACAGGACTACCCGCAAGAGCTCTTCGAGATTATAGTCATCTCCGACCAGATGCAACCGGAGACAAACGAAGCCCTGCGTGCGCTTCCCATCCGCCTGCTGATGGCTGACTACACAGAAAGCTCCAAAGCCAAGGCGCTAGCTATGGCAATGGACAATGTAGATACCAATGTCTATGACATCGTAGTCATCATGGATGCCGACAATCTGACTACCCCCGAGTTTCTGTCCACCATCAACCGCGCATTCGACAGCGGCGTGAAAGCCATTCAGGCTCATCGCACCGGCAAGAATCTGAACACGGACATTTCTGTTCTCGACGGTGCCAGTGAAGAAATAAACAATGGCTTCTTCCGTAGCGGACACAATGCAGTGGGACTTTCTGCCGGGTTATCAGGTTCGGGGATGGCTTTTGAAGCCGAATGGTTCCATCAGCATGTAAAATACCTCCAGACGGCAGGTGAGGATAAAGAGTTGGAAGCCATGCTTTTACAACAACGCATTTATATTGCATATCTGGCCGACCTGCCCGTATTTGATGAAAAGACACAGAAGAAAGAAGCTATCAGCAATCAGCGTAAACGCTGGATAGCCGCACAATTCGGTGCTCTCCGGGCTTCACTGCCACACCTGCCGAAAGCACTGCTGCAAGGAAACTTCGACTATTGCGACAAGATACTCCAGTGGATGCTTCCACCACGCCTGATACAACTTGCCGGAGTCTTCGGACTGACATTTGTATTCACCGCCATTGGCATCATCCTAAGTGTACGTAATGGCGGATACGAATGGACAATGGCCATCAAATGGTGGATATTGTCGGCAGCCCAAGTGGCAGCCATGACACTGCCCGTACCGGGCGGACAACTCTTCACCAAGCAGGTGGGAAAAGCAATTATGAAAATGCCTATGCTTGCCGTCACCATGGTAGGCAATTTATTCAAGTTAAAAGGAGCAAACAAAAAATTTATCCATACAGAACATGGCGAACACCATCAATAAAGACCTAATAAAGAAGATTTATGAAAATCGCTATTGAAGCCCAACGTATCTTCCGCACAAATAAACATGGAATGGACTTTGTAGCACTCGAGAGTATTCGGGAGTTACAAAAGATAGACCACGAAAACGAATATTTTATATTCGTCAGTCCCGGCGAGGACAAATGTCTCAAAGAGTCGGACAACATGCACATCATCGAACTGAAATGTCCCACTTACCCGCTATGGGAACAAGTGGTTCTTCCGCGTGCTGTGAATCGTATTCAACCGGATATGCTGCATTGTACCAGCAATACAGCTCCCATACACTGCTCTGTACCTTTGGTACTGACATTGCATGACATCATTTACCTGGAAAAAAGACAATCATCCAATTTCTCATGGTATCAGGAAATGGGGTGGCATTATCGTCGCCTTGTCGTTCCGCGCATACTCCCTAAATGCAAAAAAATCATTACGGTATCGCAGTTTGAGCGAAAACGAATACTGGATGTACTTCAGTTGCCTGAAGAGCAGCTGGTAGCTGTGTACAATGGTTTCAGCAACCATTTCCGTCTGCAACCCAAATCTCCCGAAATAACCCGGAAGTATATTGATGCAGATAATTACCTGTTCTTTTTAGGGAACACTGATCCGAAAAAGAATACGCCACGAGTATTGAAGGCTTACAGCGACTACCTGAAACAATCCACTCAAAAATTGCCGTTACTCATTGCCGACCTCAAGGAAGACGCCATCGACCGGATATTGGAAGAAGAAAAGATAACCGGCATCAAGAGTTATCTCCGCTCTCCCGGATATATTGCGAATATAGACCTTGCAGCTCTATATGGTGGGGCATTCGCATTCCTGTATCCTTCGCTCCGCGAAAGTTTCGGCATCCCGATGCTTGAAGCGATGGCCTGCGGAACACCCATCATCGCAGGAAACACTTCCGCTATGCCCGAAATAGCAGGTGAAGGCGCTTTACTCGCCGACCCATACAGTTCTGAGGACATCACGGCAAAAATTCTGCAATTAGAAGATGACGAAACATTCTATCAGCAACAAGTGGAATACGGACTCAAACGCAGCCAAATGTTCTCATGGCGAAATACCGCAGAGTCATTGCTGGAGATATATAAAGAATTTGCCAAATAGAAAGAGTAAACAAGTAGGATAGAAATATCAAACGGGCAGAAAAGCCATATAAGCAGAAAAAGTAAAACGAATACCAATAAAAAAAGAGCGAAACTTCCATCTAAAGAAAGATTCGCTCTTTTTATTTATCCGATGTTTTTACACATGCCCCATTCCGCTTTCACCTCAAAACACGGGCAAGCCTTCACCCACTCTTCCGGCTCAATCTCCCCGTTCCCGTTCAGGTCGGGACTCAAGTCGCGATGTCCGCAAATGCGGCAACCGGGATAGTCACGGAGCAATGCAAGAATGAGTACCCGCATGGAATGAACCTGCCACTCGGTACGTGTATCCGCAGGGCGCCCGTGACAGTCAAGCCCACCCTCATAGCAGATGCCGATACTGCTCAGGTTGTGTCCCTTTGCGTGCGCGCCAATCCGTTCAATCGCACGGGTCGTCTTTATATCCCCGTTCTTGCGGATGTAAAAATGGTAACCTGTCCCGTTGAAGCCACGCCGGCGATGGCACACTTCCAAATCATCTTCCGTGAAATCCCTGTCCGCCCTGGTGGCGGAACAGTGGATCACAATCAGGTCAATCTTCCTCATCGACCTGTCCTTTCGCTCTTTTTGCCCTTTCTCTTTCTGCGAAAGAAGAACAGGACTTCCAATACAATGTCTAAGATTTTGTCAATCATTTCTCTGCATTTTTAATAGGTTATTATTCACGTTCTTTGTGGGAGACGCTAAGCTGCATGAGCAGGACTGAACTGCGTGAGCAGGGCTGAACTGCATGAGCAGGACTAATCTGCATGAGCAGAACTAAGCTGCGTGAACCGGACTAAGCTGCCGGATCCGGTGTTTCACCGCCATCTCCCTTGCCCGAATCATCGGGATCACCGGAATCACCACTTCCGTTTCCACCGGAAGCGGACTTCTTGTCCGTGTACAACTCAAAGGTCATATTATTATCTCCGCCACGAGTGGTTGCCGTACTGTCATTGGCCAGCCGCAGGGAATTATCGACCTTAAAACGAAGATTGACACGGGTGATATTCTTCACGGTACACTCCTTTTCCACTTCCACGCCGGGACAAGTCAGCGTAGTGTAGAAGATACCCAACCCCTCCACTTTCACCTTATTGCCCGCCACAAGAACCTTTTTCATCGCGCGGACAAAAGACTTCATAACGTGCGACACATCCTCTACCGAAAGCGCTCCGATAGACTCAATCTCACGTGCCAAAGATTCAATGGAATAGATTTTCGCTTCCCCCGATTTGGGTTTGAGGGCAAATACCATCGGCGATTCTTCATCTCCGATTCGCTTTCTGCGCTTATAGCGCACCACAGTAACTGTTGCCATACCTTAACTATTTGTTTCTACGAAAGGAAGGACATTCTCCCTTTCTGATGGTGAAACAAAGGTACGGCAAGAGGATAGCGACTTAACGGATTACACCGGGCTACGCCGGATTAAGACGGAATAAAACGGGATAAGACTGGATAAGACGGACTAAAATGGAAGAAAGCAAAAGAGGGCGGATTAAAGAGGATTAGAGCGAAAATTGTATATACAAAACTTGCCAAATCCGGTAAAAATGCGTAACTTTATACCAATTACAACGCCACTAAATACAACTGAAAATGGAAGAAAAAACATTCCAATACCGCAGCTACGGGAAAGGCGAACTAGCCATGCTATACATTCCCAACGTACAACAACAAAGCGCAGTAGACCGATTCAACGAATGGATAGACGCTGCTCCGGGACTGAAAGAACGACTCATCGCCACCGGCATGAATCCACGAAGCAGGCACTATACCCCTGCCCAAGTACATCTAATCGTGGAAGTACTCCAAGAACCTTGATTTAGTGATTAATCAAACAGCTCTTTCTCCGGCAGCCAACAAGTCGAATCGTACGTCACGCCCCCGACACGCCTGTCCACAGGAACAGCAGGGTCATGTGATTCCGTGCAAGGCAGATAGCGACCGCTCACAGGATCATAGGCAAAAGTAACCATGCCGCCTAGTCCGAGATGCTTGAATTTCACTTTGTCTACATACACACGGGTGACGCCGACTTCCTTATCACGCTCTACCACAATACCATAGTCAGCCTTATTGTAAAAGTCGGCCGAACCATTGATGTCGTACATCTCCACACGCGGAGTAGAATTTGTCACCGGGTTGCGGTTCATCTTTCGGGGATGGGCAACGAGTATCACCAGGCAATTATACTGCACGGCAAATTCCGTGAATTTATTCAACAAGTTGGAAAGGTATTGCGTCTCCGTCTGCCCCGGTTGCGGAGCATGGTCAAAGCGGTTCAGAGGGTCGAGCACGAGGATGCGGCATCCCCGGCGGACAACAAGCTCACGTGCCTTGCCAAGTACCCGTTCCGGCGTGACATTCCCCTTCAAGGAAATATGCGATACATTTTCGGTCAGAAATTCTTCCGCCTGCATCATAAGCCCTTCCGACATACCGTAACTTCGCTGAAAACGATGGGCGGTCAGTTTCTCAATCAACTTTCGGTGATGATAGACGATAGGGATATTCTCCGGGCTGAAAAAAGCAATTTTCCATTGATGGCGCAGGCAAAGCCGCAATACCAGTTCGTCGAGCCATTCGGATTTTCCTGCACCGGGCATTCCTGTGATTACTGCGAAACGTCCACGCTCGTACGTGCAGATGTCATCCATTTCCTTCCAACCCGTATCCGCACCGGGACCGAAACCATTGTCGAAAAGAGCCAGCAAGTCACCATGCAGGTCGGCAGCCGTGAAAACACCCTCGAGAGGGACTTCCGCAGCCTGTTCGATGGCGATACGAAGACTCGAAATCCCATATTTGCAGAGATGTTCATTCGCATCTTTGCACTCCGGGCCGTAAGTCACGACGCGGCATCGTTCAGCCCCCAGGCGGTTGATAAGCTCGTCACGCAGTTTCAGTCCGGCAGAATCCGTGTCTACGGCAATGATAATTTCTTTCAAATCCTCAAAGTGGGTTTCCATGAAACGGTCGAGCCAGGAAAGGTTCGAGTTGGCACCGGCGGGAACGGAGATTACGCTTTTGAATCCGGCGGCGATAGAAGAGGCGGCGTCCAGTTCACCTTCATGGATAATGCAGGAAGTCTGCCCCAATACGGAGTCGATGTTGTAGGGAATCAGTTCGGCTCCCTGCACCATTTTGAAATGCTTTTCGTTGATGCCACGAAATTTCGTGTTTATCAGTTGCTCTCCCTCGAAATAGTTGAAGCAGATACAACGTTCGTTCTTGGCAGATTGTGGCATATATTCATCCTGCTCTGTGATACGCAGCGCAGCGATAACGGATTGCGGGATGCAGCGGGTTTCGACCAGCCAACGCTCCGTGGCTTCGGAAAGCACGGTTTTAGAGGAATCAAATACAGGACGCTGAAAGTGTTGCGGGATAGCGGCCGCACGACGCTGGCGGGCTGCACGGTGTTCGGCTTTTTCGCGTTCTTCGTTATCGTCGGGGACGTAGAAGTCGGCTCCGCAGTGGTAACAGTGGCAATGCCCTGTGTCGATATTGACACGCAGAGAGTGGTCGCGTTTATTGTGCCTTGTAGGGAGACATTTATTACAAATTGTTTTCACGACACCGCTCGTTCTTCGGCGAATATCGACATCATAACTGGCAAAATTTCTCATAATTTTTTATTCGTTTTCAATATATTTTTAGTTGTTTGTCCGATGCTAAAAGCAAGAGGGCAATGGGACGGACAAACATGAAAGTCTAAGTAAATAGATTCAGGGCATCGGCTTGGAATACCATTGAACATAGAGGAAAGATACGCCATACATGGGTATAGCATATGTCAAGCGTGGGCACAGCGTACGCCAAGTGCGGGTACAGCGTTCGCCAAGCGTGGGCACAGCGTTCGCCAAGCGTGGGCACAACGTACGCCAAGCGTGGGCACAGCATACGCCAAGCGTGGGCGCAACAACGATAAGCCTACGTCCATGAACAGACAAAAACCAACGTCAATGTCCCCATCTTTTCCTCACCTCATCCCACACCGCCGAGCCGTCCGGCCGTGGCGGTGCGTCATTCGGGATGAGATGTCCCAGATACGTCCGCTGCCCGTCCACCGTGCTCTCAAAACGGTTCATGTTCTTGTTTTCCCGCAGTTTGATTTCCTGCAATAACGCTTCACGCAACTTGCCGCAGGTGATGGAACCGGCAGCGATATAATTAGAGAAATAACGCTTCACGTCATCGTAGAACAGCAGTTCGTTTTCTTTCCCGTAGAGCCGGATATGACCTTTGAACAGTTTGATAATCTCTTTCTGATGATCGAGAAAAAGCCGTCCCAAGCCGGAACGTTGCCCTGCCAGTTCCATATACAGTTGCGAATCGGCAAGCCTGTCCACCAAGACTTCCCACGGCACAACAGGCTGCAATGGGCGTTGCCCTTCTTCATCCACCGAACGGATTCGTATCCCGGACGTAGCAGGAACAGAGGTGGAGACAGGAGTAGTGACGGTCTTCGTTATCGGAACACAAGCATTGGCGACAGGAGCATCGACAACTTCCACCGGGGAAATACAGGTAGTGACAACAGCAGCAACAGTCTCCGCCACCGGCATCGTCCGCGTATTACTGCTGTTGGTTACAACAGTAGTAATACTTCTCTTCTCCTCTTCTCTCTTCTCTTGGGTTTCGTTGGGTTTTTGCCCCTTGCTGGCGGGCGTTTCAGAAGATTTCACAGGCTTCCTCGGACGCCCCCCTTTTTTACCATTTTCGGTATCCATGCGCCACTTCTCTTCAAGCCGTTTCATCACCCTGTCCAGATAAGGAGCCCGAAAAGTTTGCCGTTCCTCGTTCACCTCAAAAAGATGATAGTCGCGGAGCACATGTTCCATCATTGCCAAGTCCAGTTCATAGCGTCGGGCAAAGGCTTTCAGCAGAAGCGGCGTGCAGGAAGCCTCGTAATTGTCCTTCGTGCGCAGATGAAGCAGCAACATTACATAGATTCCGATAGCTTGCGCGGCATCCAATTCCGCCATCATGCCGGCGATATTATCGTCGTTCAATAAATTTACTTCCAAGTTAAAATACTGGTCTTTTTTCATTATTTCTTCCAATTTTTAAAATTATTCGACAAAACCACACCCTTTCCGGCGAGGTAACTTAGTGAGCACGAAGGTCTATAAAACGTCTGGAATACACTTCTTCATAAATGAAGAGAATTTTTAATAAACTTTTAAAGAACTTTGCGCCAGAATTTTAACAACTAAAAAAAATATGGCTAATTCAAAAAAAATTCTTAATGATGACGAAGTAGTACGCCAAGTACTACAAAGATGTATCCACCTTTCTTTCGGTCGCCTCATTCGTTACGTGCGTACCATCTCTCCCCTGTCACACCAGAAAGTGCAGGAGGTGACAACGGTCAACTCAGCCGAAGCATGGCGGATGGAAAACTTGGGGAATTACAACATAATCTCCTATGCGCAAGCGTTCAATGCGCATCTCAAGGAGATAAAATGTAAATTCTACCCGCTGATTCTATGCAGCCTGATTATCCGGGCACTGCAAAGCGGCAAATGTCTTGTCGTGACAACCGTAGACTACAGCGAAATCAAGAACTATGACAAGCGTCAGATTATTCTTCAGCAGCAAGTAGACGAAGAAGAATTGAAAAGACGGGCGGCACAAAAGCCTCCCAAACATATGAACGGTGCGAAATCCGAACAAGATAAAGAGAATAAGAAACAAGAGAAAGAGAATGGGAAACAAAAGAAAGATAAAGAAAAACGGCACAAAGAGAAAGATGGACAGAACAAAAAGAAAAATGAAACGAAGAAAGCATCGTCCGGCAAAAAGAAGCCGCAAAAAAAGTAGGGTTTCTCATAAGTTTTATTACCTTTGTGGCATAGCCAGGGGCTGATAAATGACTAAAGTAAAAACATGAACAACAGTGAAGATATTAGCAGTCAACCGATAAAAGCACTTATTGTATTCAGGGAAAATGGAGACACGGACAATCTGTTCGTCCCGATTCTGTGCGATGCCATCAAAATGGCCGGTATCGACGTGCGATGTTCCACCAAGGAATTTTGGAACTCAGATACGGATTATGACATCATCCACTTTCAGTGGCCGGAAGAAGTGGTAGGCTGGACGTGCGATGACCCCGATGTCGTCCGGCGACTGGAAGAACGAATCCGTTTCTTCCGCTCACGAGGGACGCGCTTCGTCTACACACGCCACAACGTACGCCCGCACTACGCCAATGCAGTAATCAGCCAGGCGTATGACATCATCGAGTCCGAAAGCGATGTCGTGGTGCACATGGGGCAGTTCAGCCGCAATGAGTTCATTGCCAGGTATCCCGACAGCCGCAATGTCGTGATTCCGCACCACATCTACCAATATACGTATAATGAAGATATCAGCGTGGAACGTGCCCGACAGTATCTCAACTTGTCGCAGAACGCATTCATCGTCACCGCCTTCGGCAAGTTCCGCAACCGGGAAGAAATAGACATGGTGCTCGGCGCGTTCCGGGAATGGAACGAGCCACGCAAGATGCTTCTCGCCCCGCGCCTCTATCCTTTCTCGAAGAGCAACAAGTATGGCAGCAATCTCTTCAAGCGATGGGCCTCGCGCATCGGGTATTACCTGCTCATCCCCCTGCTCAACCGCTGGATGAAGCTGAAGGCCGGAGCCAACGACGAACTGATAGACAACTGCGACCTGCCTTATTATATGGCAGCCTCGGACGTGATACTTATCCAACGAAAAGATATACTCAACTCCGGCAACGTCCCCCTCGCCTTCCTCTACCGCAAAGTAGTGGTGGGGCCCAACGTGGGGAATATCGGCGAACTGCTGACCGAAACCGGCAACCCCACCTTTGATCCCGACAACAGGAGAAGCATTATCCTGTCGCTCGAATCCGCCCGCCGTCTCGCCCTGTGGGGAGAAGGGGAAATGAATTATACCTACGCCATGGAGAACATGAACATCCAGAAGGTAGGAAAAGAGTATGCACAAACTTATAAACAAGCAATAAATGGCTAACAATATCAAACGCCAGCTATTTTCAGGAGTATTCTACACGGCACTGGCCAAATACAGCGGTGTCGTCATCTCTCTCGTCGTAGCAGGTGTACTGGCACGCCTCCTTTCGCCGGACGACTTCGGCATAGTGGCCATCGCCACCGTTATCATCGCTTTCTTCAATCTTTTCACGGACATGGGGGTATCGCCCGCCATCATCCAGCACAAATCGCTGACGGGGAACGACCTGTCGGACATTTTCTCGTTCACCGTGTGGACGGGCATCGGCATCAGCGTGCTCTTCTTCGGCGCTTCGTGGCTCATCGCCGACTATTACGAAAGCGACATCCTGCGGACGCTCTGCCAACTGCTGTCTGTCAACCTTTTTTTCGCATCCGCCACCATCGTTCCGGGTGCATTGTTCTATCGCAACAAAGAGTTTAAGTTTATCGCCCTGCGCAGTTTTATCATACAGATTTCGGCAGGCGCCGCCGCCGTGACCGCCGCCCTCTGCGGAGCAGGATTGTACGCGTTGATTATCAACCCGATTGTATCGAGCATACTGATATTCATCATTTCTTACCAGCGCTACCCGCAACGGTTGCGCTTCACGCTGGGACTGGGTGTGCTCCGAAAAATATTTTCTTACTCCGCCTACCAATTCCTGTTCAACGTCATCAATTACTTCAGCCGTAATCTTGATAAATTGCTGATTGGTAAATATATGGGTATGTCTCCCCTCGGCTATTACGAAAAATCTTACCGACTGATGATGCTGCCCTTGCAGAACATCACGCAAGTGATTACGCCCGTGATGCACCCCATCTTCAGCGATTTTCAGAACGACAAGGCGAAGTTGGCGACGTCCTACGAACGGATTCTCCGTTTTCTTTCTTTCATCGGACTGCCTCTCAGCGTGTTGTTGTTTTTTACGGCGCAAGAGGTGACACTGATTATTTTCGGTGACCAGTGGTTGCCATCCGTACCCGTCTTCCGGATATTGGCTCTCTCGGTGGGGGTTCAGATTATTCTTTCTTCTTCCGGCTCCATCTTTCAGGCGGCAGGAGACACGCGGAGTTTGTTCGTATGCGGCGTGTTCTCGTCCGTGCTCAACGTGGCGGGCATGCTGCTCGGCATTTTCTATTTCGGCACACTGACGGCAGTGGCAACTTGCATCGTGGCAACGTTTACCATCAACTTCATGCAGTGCTACTGGCAGATGTACCGGGTGACTTTCAGGAGAAGTGTTTTGACGTTCGTTCGTCAGCTTATTTCTCCGTTGGTGGTGAGTCTGCTGATGGCGGCAGCCCTCGTCCCCATGCAATATGCATTGGAAGGGATGAATATTTTTTTGACAATTATTGCCAAAGGTATCGTTAGTTTTATTATCTTTGGCACTTACATACAAATGACGCACGAGTACGATATGATCGGAAAATTGCGTTCGTTGAGAAAAAAAATCTAAAACAATGAACATACGAGACGTTTTCATAACGCTGCGTTATAAGTTAAAATACGGTAGTACGGTAGAGTGGTACAATTTCTGGTACATCGTTCTACGTAAAAAGGGGAAAATCATACCGCAAGTGGCCTCTATTGACGAAACGATACGCAAAATTATCGACGACCGCTGTTCCGTCAGCCGCTTTGGCGACGGGGAAGTGTTGCTCACCAGTCCGGAAAAGGCGATACGGTTCCAGAAAGGTGACGCGCAATTGGCGAAAAGGTTGACCGAAGTAATCAGAAGTCAGGAGGAAGGACATATTGTATGCATCTCCGACGCGTTCAGCGACCTATACCGCTACAACCGTAAAAGCCGCCGGTTCTGGAGAACTCATTTTTATTTGTATGGTTCATGGTGGGATCATTTGCTGGTGTCCGGACGAAAGTATTATAATACGTTCGTCACCCGCCCGTATATGGATTTTGCCCGCAAAGAGGATTCCGCCCGATGGTTTCGCGACATGAAAGGCATTTGGGACGACCGGGACATCATCTTTATAGAAGGGGAAAAAAGCCGGCTCGGAGTAGGAAACGACCTCTTCGACAACGCTCGGAGCATACGACGCATCCTCTGTCCGCCCAGAGACGCGTTCGACCGCCTGGAGGACATCAGGCAGGAAGCCCGCAAACTGGAGAAGGAAGCGCTATTTCTGATTGCCCTCGGTCCGACGGCCACCGTGCTAGCCTATGATTTGTTTAAAGACGGCTATCAGGCTATCGACGTCGGCCATGTGGATGTGGAATACGAATGGTGGCGAATGGGAGCCACGAAGAAAGTGAAACTGGAACGAAAATATGTAAACGAAACTGCCATAGGCAGTGAAGTAGGTGATGCCGGTGATGAATATCGAAAACAAATTATCGCCCGAATCGTTTGAGAATAGAAAAAGACATTATAAACAATATAGTTGAATACAGAGAAAAAAGAACGAATGAAAGCCCTTTTCCTTATATTTCACGGTTTCAATGAGGCTAACGGAATTAGTAAGAAGATACATTATCAGGTAAAAGCCCTCAGAGAATGTAATGTGGATGTGCGTTTGTGTCATTATGACGTCACCCCCCACGGCGAACGGCGTTGGATGGTGAATGATGAGGTGATTGCCGATTTCGGGACAGGACTCACCGCCAAAGTGTGGAAACGAGTCTACTACTCCCCCATCATCAGCTATGCCCGCAAAGAAAACATCGACTTTGTATATATCCGGTCATATCATAATGCCAGTCCTTTCACCCTGCGACTGGTGAAGCGGCTGAAACGTACAGGAGCTAAGGTGGTGATGGAAATCCCGACATATCCTTACGACCAGGAGTACGTCACCCGCGCCATGAAATTTAATCTCGCCATCGACCGTTGCTTCCGCCGCCAGCTCGCAAAGCTCCTGGACGGAATAGTCACCTTCTCCAATGAAGAAGAAATCTTTGGCGGGCATACCATACGTATCTCAAACGGAATAGATTTTGAAGCCATCCCGATGAAGCGCCGCCAGAATGACATCTCAAAAGAGTTGCATCTCATCGGAGTGGCGGAGGTGCATTACTGGCACGGATTCGACCGCCTTGTGCGCGGTATGGCGGAATACTACCGGAACAACCCGGAGTATAAGGTGTACTTTCACATCGTAGGCCCGCTATCCGGCGAACGGGAACGGGAAAGCATTTTGCCTGTCATACGCGATCATCATCTGGAACAATATATACTCTTACACGGCCCTATGCACGGTGAGGAACTGGACGCTCAGTTTGAAATGGCGGATTTTGCCATCGGCAGTCTGGGACGTCACCGCAGCGGAATCACGTACATCAAAACACTGAAAAACCGTGAATATGCCGCACGCGGGTTTGCGTTCACATATTCGGAAATGGATGAGGATTTTGACCGTATGCCCTATGTATGGAAAGTGCCACCCGATGAATCTCCCATTGATATTCAAGGGCTGATCGACTTTTGCAATGCGGGGGATATGACGCCCGAGGAAATACGGGAATCTGCCCGCCCGCTATCATGGAAAGCGCAAATGCAGAAAGTGATTGACGCGATTGACTTTAAAATATAATCAACATAACACAGTATTAACAAACAATATTCTATAAAAAAATGAAGATAGCCTACTGTATTCCTTCGCTCGACTACCCTAGCGGCATGGAACGGGTATTGTCACTAAAAGCAAATTACTTTGCCGAAGTGTTCGGTTATGAAATACACATCTTTCTCACAGACGGTGAAGGGCGAAAGCCATACTACCCACTTCATCCGTCTATCACTGTTCACCAACTGGACATCAATTATTCTCATGTGGATAATTTGCCTCTTTATAAAAAGATTCCTCAATACATGGCGAAGCAAAAGTTGTTTAAAAACAAACTTGACGAATGCCTGCACCGGATTAAACCGGATATCACGATCTCCTTGCTCCGCCGGGATATCAACTTCATCAACAAACTGACGGATGGAAGTATCAAGCTGGGGGAAATTCACTTCAACAAGTCCAACTACCGGGATTTCAGCAACAGCCGGTTGCCGGCTTTCATACGGGCTATCGTCAGAAAATGTTGGAGAATCCAGCTCATACGCCAACTCCGCCAACTGAAACGTTTCATCGTCCTCAGCCATGAGGATGCCCGCGAATGGACTGAACTGAGCAATGTGGAAGTGATTTACAACCCACTCCCCTTTTTCCCTGAAAAAGTATCCGACGGCAGCAACAAGCAAGTGATAGCCGCCGGACGTTACGTACCGCAAAAAGGATTCGACCGGCTCATCCCGGCTTGGCAACTCGTTGCCAAAAAGCATCCGGACTGGGTATTGCGCATCTACGGGGATGGTATGCGGGAGCAACTTCAACAGCAAATTGATTCGTTGGGAATCACCGAGAGCTGTATCCTCGAACCTACCGTCTCGAATATCGTGGATAAATATTGCGAAAGTTCCATTTTCGTTCTCTCATCCCGTTTTGAGGGGTTCGGGATGGTGATTATCGAAGCGATGGCGTGTGGCGTGCCGCCCGTATCGTTCACCTGCCCGTGCGGACCACGGGATATTATTGACGACGGAAAAGACGGATTACTGGTGGAAGACGGCAACATAAAGGAGATGGCGGAAAAGATCTGCTATCTGATAGAAAATGAAGAAACCCGCAAAGAGATGGGACGGCAGGCACGCATTGATGTGCAACGATTTAAAACAGAGAACATTGGCAATCAATGGAAGCAATTGTTTGAAAGCCTTGTGCCTGATCCGAAAACAAATTAAATCATTCAACCATGAAAATCGCATACTACTTACCCTCACTTTATGCTCCCGGCGGACTGGAGCGTATTGTCACTTTCAAGGCAAACTATCTTGCCGAGCATTGTGAAGGGTATGAAGTGTATATCATCACGTCTGAACAACGGGACAGGGAAATCCATTTCGCTCTTTCGCCCAAAGTGAAACATATAGACATTGACGTGGCATTTGACTGGCCTTTCAACCAGTCGACGATAAGTAAATTACTGAAATATCCGTTTCGTTATCATAAGTTCCGCAAGCGTTTTACCCGTCTGTTGATGGATATACGCCCGGACATCACGCTTTCAACCATACGGCGGGAGGTGAAATTTATTCATTCTATCGCTGATGGCAGCAAGAAGGTCGGTGAATTTCACGTCACACGCTATTCTTACGGCGTGGGCAAAGGGGGATTCTTCGGAAATCTATTACAAAAGAGATGGGAAAAAGAATTGCAGAAGAATCTGCAACAGTTAGACAAATTTGTAGTTCTCACACATGAAGAAGCAACATTCTGGCCTGATTTGGAGAATATCTGTGTGATTCCCAATCCTATTATTACGCCGACCGACCGTTTCTCGGATTGCAGCGCCCGGCAAATCATTGCCGCTGGGAGATATGCTCCCCAAAAGGGATTTGATATACTGATAGAGGCATGGAAGATCGTTTCTAAAAAGCATCCTTCGTGGATACTGCGCATCTACGGTGACGGCGCGTTGAGAGATTCTTTTCAGCAACGAATAAACGATTTGGAGATGACCGGCTCATGCATACTGGAACATACCGTACCCAATATCACGGACAAGTATTGCGAAAGTTCCATCTTCGTCTTATCCTCTCGTTTTGAAGGTTTCGGAATGGTTATCACCGAAGCAATGTCATGCGGCGTGCCACCTGTTTCTTTCGACTGTCCTTGCGGGCCAAAGGATATTATTGACGACGGAAAAGACGGCCTGCTGGTCGAAAACGGGAATATAGAAAAGCTGGCGGAGAAAATCTCCTGGCTGATAGAGAATGAAAACATACGGATGGAGATGGGGCAACAGGCACGTATCAACGCACAGCGATTCCGGATGGAGAATATTGTTGAACATTGGAAACTGTTGTTTGAGGAGTTAACCTCTGACAATCAATCACCTCAAAAATCATAAATCAAAAACTCATGGAATGGTATTCTAAGTATTTACAGGTATATGAGAAACCTTTTGCGGAAGCTCCGCAATCCGTTATCGAGGAAGTTCGCCGCAATCTGGCCGGATTGCAGAGTAACGAACCGCTTGTCACTGTATCGCTCATCGGATACAATGAGGAAAAGCATCTGCTCGCCTGCCTGTGGTCGCTGAGTGAGATGAAATGTAAATACCCCGTGGAAATCATCGGCGTGGATAATGAATCGAAAGACCGCACAGCCGAAATATACGAAGCATGCGGGGTGCCATACTTCACGGAAACGCAGCATAGCTGTGGCTTTGCGCGACTCTGCGGACTGAACCAAGCTCGCGGAAAATATCATATCAACATAGACTCTGACACTATGTATCCGCCGAAGTATGTGGAAACGATGGTGGATGAGCTTGAAAAGCCGGGTGTGGTGGCTGTAAGTTCGCTTTGGAGTTATATCCCGGACAAGGATCACTCGTGGTTGGGACTGAAGTTTTATGAGTCTGCCCGCGACCTGCATTTGTGGATGCAGTCTTTCAAACGTCCCGAACTTAGTGTGCGCGGACTGGTGTTTGCCTACCGCACGGAGTATGCACGGAAAACTGGAATCCGCACGGATATTATACGGGGCGAGGACGGGTATCTGGCATTGCAACTGAAGCAGTTCGGAAAGATTGCATTTGTGCGCAAACGGAAGGCACGTGCCGTGACAGGATATGGCACTGTGGGAGCTGACGGAAGTCTATTCAATAGTTTTAAAGTACGTGTCGTCAGTCGCTTGAAGGGAATCGGAGGTCTTTTTACCAAAAAGAAAGAGTATAAGGATGAGGAGAGTAATCTTGTGAAGAAGAAATAAGGAGGAACATTCAATAGAAAAAGAAAGAGATGAAAGCCTATGTGTAGGAAATTTAATATTGGTATCATTCTATGTATAATCGTCAGCTTGACTATGTCCGGTTGTATCCGTAAGATTAATCTTTATCAGGATGGTAAGGATGGAGAGGGAAATGACAACAACGACCAGAGGCGGGATGTCATCTGCGAAACGGAATTTATGTATCCTTTTAGCAGTGAAACTGTCAACAAAGAGGTAGAAATTACGATTCATCTGAAAACCGACAGAACGGTATCGTATCTATATGCAGAAATACCACCATTAAAATATAATAAAGACTGGCTGTTTATGATGACACAGGACGATTGTATGCAGTCGGCTTTTTCATACACGTGGGCAGCGATTCACGGCAAACCTCTATCTTACAGTTACAATTGTGACCTGGCTCATCTGCAAAACGGTGACTTACCGAGTGACAGTTATTCACTGGGAAAGACATTGGCAAGTACCGACGGAACGAGACGGGAAGACGGAACGGGACGGGAAGTAAGATTCTCTTTCGGAACAACGGTGGCTGCCGAATGGGATTTCATGAATGCCACTACTTGGGTACAAAAAGGATATACAAGAAATGATTTTCGATTTTACAAAAAAGATGGATTAGTATGGGGCAACTTGCAGGAAATGACAAACTATGGTGTAGGTATCGCTTTCCATGACTTGAAAGTCACGAAAGAGGAGAAAACGGTGGAAAGGCTAAAGGAGCACTTTTGTGTCGCCCAGAACATTATGCGCAAAAAGCTAAACAATCGTGTCTGCAAAATGCTTGCAGAACCCAACAGGGACAAAATGTATATCGAAGCTGCCATGCAACATAACCCTGTCAGAACCATATGCGCGCAAAGCGAAGCAATAAAGCTATATCCATTCCAAGAAAATAGGGATTTTGAAAAGGTAGTGATCGAAAGGGCGTTCTACGATCCGCCCCAAGGCAGCGGACTGACAAATCCGGATATGATTAAAGCTGCTATCCTCGAAGAATTAAAGCTCCCCAAAGAAGAACGGGCTGCTATCTCCATAGGTGCACACAACACGGATACCGGATGGGTGGATTTTCTGGTGTGGCTCAACGACACGTATGGACGGGATGGCGACGATTCGATGTGGTTCGCCAACCAAGAGGAGTATTATGAGTATTACTATTACCGGCTGAACTGTAAACCGAATATTGAAAAAGTGGATACGCATACGTGGAAGCTGACTTTGAGTATGAACGGGGAAAATAATTTCTATTATCCATCTGTCACTGTCAATATTCTCGGACTTAAAGTTGAAGATATAGAAAGCTTGGAATCGAATGAAGATGTCACCGGTCTTTCTTACGGTGACCATGCAGGAAATCTCATGCTGAATATTGACTGCCGGACATTTTTAGTTGCACATGCCGAAAACTTCGTAAAACGATATGAAGCGAATACGACAGATGCTTCTGCCAAAGCAGATGCTTTCTATTTTGTGAGTATGCTGAAAGAATCCGAAACGAAAAATGAATTGTTGCAGCGAGTTGAATAAAATCCATTTAAACAAATAATACGTCTATGAACAATACCCTTATCCTCTGTCTTGAAATTATTTTCTGGTTTACCCTGTTCGTTGTTTTCTACACGTATCTGGGTTACGGAATTGTGCTTTATATTCTTGTCAAGCTGAAGGAGCTTTTCGTGAAGCCGGTGAAACGTTCGCTGCCGGCATCGGACAATGAGCTGCCGGAAGTGACGCTTTTCATCACTGCTTTCAATGAGGAAGATGTGGTGGATGAGAAGATGGAGAATAGTCTTGAGCTTGATTATCCTGCGGATAAGTTGCACATTGTATGGGTGACGGATGGTAGCGATGACGGGACGAATGAGCGTTTGCAGACTCGTTGGCAGGGGAAAGCGACGGTCTATTTTCAGCCGTTGAGACAGGGAAAGACGGCGGCGATGACGCGCGGAATGACGCTAATAGAAACGCCATTAGTCGTATTTACAGATGCCAACACGATGGTGAACCGCGAAGCGATACGGGAGATTGTGCTTGCTTTTCAAGACGAGAAAGTGGGTTGCGTGGCAGGCGAGAAACGGATTGCTGTGCAGACGAAGGACGGGGCGGCTGCCGGTGGTGAAGGGATTTACTGGAAGTATGAGTCGACGTTGAAGGCGTTGGATGCACGGTTGTATTCGGCTGTGGGGGCTGCGGGAGAGTTGTTTGCCGTACGCCGGGAGTTGTTCGAGGCGATGGAGCCGGATACGTTGCTGGATGATTTTATTCTTTCTTTGAGGATTACGATGAAGGGGTACACGATTGCTTATTGTACCAATGCGTATGCTATCGAAAGCGGATCGGCGGATATGCGGGAGGAAGAGAAGCGGAAGGTACGTATTGCTGCGGGTGGATTGCAGTCTATCTGGCGGTTGCGCCCGTTGCTGAATCCTTTCCGGTACGGGGTGTTGAGTTTTCAATATACGTCGCACCGGGTGCTGCGGTGGTCTGTCACGCCGTTTCTGTTGTTCGCTCTCTTGCCGTTGAATGTAGCGATTTTATTGCTGGGTGGTTCGACGGTGTTTTATGGGGTATTGCTCGGATTGCAGGTTCTCTTTTATGTTTTAGGGTATTGGGGATATTACCTGTCTACCAAGCAGATAAAGAATAAGTTGCTTTTCATTCCGTATTATTTTCTTTTTATGAATGTCAATGTGCTGAAAGGAATACGCTATCTGAAAAAGAAGAAAGGAAGCGGAGCCTGGGAAAAGGCAAAGCGGGCGGAGAAGTAAAAACAAATCATTGAATCTTTTGTTATCTTAATGGGACACGACAGTCTCAATCATCTAAAAAAAAGAAAACAGACATGGACAGAACATTACATGATGCAAGTAACGCACAGAGAATACTGAAACTGACGGCTGATACGATGCTGTTGGTGGACAGGAACGGTGTCTGCATAGACATCGCTTCCTATTGTGATGCATGGTTTCTGCAAGCAGATGTACTATTGGGTAAGAATATATTCGAACTTCTGCCGGAATATACACGGGAGAGGGTGATGCCCGTCTTCCAGACGGTAATCGAAGAGCAACGGAGTATCAGCAAGAATTTCAAGCTGGTGCTGAAGGGTGAGACGTATTATTTCAAATGTCTCATGTATCCGTATGATGATATGGTGCTCTGCCAATATCGCGACATCACGCAAAGAAGCAATGTGAAACGTAAACTGGAACAGACGAACCGCACACTGCGGGAGATTCAGAAGGTGGCTCAAATCGGGCAATGGACGTACAATACGAATGAGAATGTTTTTCATTATCAGGGTTACACGGGTGTGTTATCGACTGAGGAGACGCAGCATATTCATTTCGACAAGTACAGGGAATTGATTGTCAAGGAAGATTGCCATACTTTTGACGAGTGGTGTAACAGGAATCTGGAAGGTTTCAATACGGAAAGTATCAGTTATCGTGTTCGTGTGGACGGACGAATATTTTATATGCGTATTCAGACTTATCTCCGCGATCAACTTGCGGACGGCAGTCTGAATGTCGAAGGGTATATTCAGAATATCACGGATATACAACTTCGCAGAAATGATATTAATACACTGACACATGCTATCAATAATGCGAAAGAGAGTATTTTCGCTGCCAAGCCTGACGGGACGGTTATTTTTGCTAACCGTCGTTTCCTGCGCAATCATGGCATAGCGGAGAACAGGGATATCAGTCAGTTGAAAATCTACAATGTGGCGGCGGATTTGCCTACGCAAGAGGCATGGCATGCCCGTTGCAGGAACGCTACGGATGGTGGGAATAATACGTTCATTGCTCCTCACCCATCAAAGATCAACAGGGATATTCTGGCTTATGAATGTACGATGTACAAGGTTACCAATGATTCTGGGGAAGAAAGTTACTGGTCGTTCGCGCATGATATTTCCGAACGGATGCGATATGAGGCTCAAATCAAGCGATTGAACTTGATTATGGATACTACCATCAATAATCTTCCTGCGGGAATTGTGGTGAAGGAGATTAATAATGACTTCCGGTATATTTACCGTAACCGGGAGTCGTACAACCGGGATCTTCTCACCGGTACTTCCATCGGTATGAACGACTTCGATTATTATCCGTTTATCGTGGCGGAAAAGAAGCGGCAGGAGGATCTTCAGGTGGCTTCTACTGGAAAGGGATTGCACTGGACAGCAGAAGGCAAGGACAGGAACGGGAATCTGATTATTCTCGATAAACGGAAGATACGGGTGGATGGGGACGAGCTCTCCTCTCCTATCATCGTAAGTATCGAATGGGATGTCACGGAGCTTGAGATGATGAAGCGGGAACTTATGTCGTCGAAGGAGAAGGCGGAGATGTCCGACAATCTGAAGTCGGCTTTCCTTGCTAATATGAGTCACGAGATACGTACGCCGCTGAATGCGATCGTCGGTTTCTCGCATCTGATCGCTGAAAGTGATGATGCGGAGGAGAGAAAGACGTATTATAATATTGTCGATGCTAATAATGAGCGTCTTCTGCAATTGATTAACGAGATTCTCGATTTGTCGAAGATTGAATCGGGAATCGTTGAGTTTTCTTTTGGCCCTGTCAATCTGCATCATTTATGCAGGGAAGTGCATGATGCGCATATTTTCCGTACTCCGCAGGGGGTGAGTCTTGTTTACGAGCCTTCGGACGAAAGTCTGATGATTGAAACGGATAAGAACCGGGTGTTCCAGGTGATTTCGAACCTGATTGGGAATGCGGTGAAGTTTACGAAGGAAGGTAGTATCAGTTATGGTTATGAGTTGGTGGACAATCAGATTGTTTTCCATGTGACGGATACGGGTACGGGCATTGAACCGGAGAA
This sequence comes from Bacteroides sp. GM023, assembly GCF_014750685.1. GTDB lineage: Bacteria > Bacteroidota > Bacteroidia > Bacteroidales > Bacteroidaceae > Bacteroides. The sequence goes on along the minus strand of NZ_JAAXGE010000005.1, from coordinate 620,572 downwards.
GGTGGGACGTGTCTTTGAACGTTTCGCCAAGCTGAATCAGCATGCGCAGGGGACGGGATTGGGATTGTCTATTTGTAAGTCAATCGTTGAACGGCTCGGCGGACAGATTTCTGTCAGTTCGGAAGTGGGAAAGGGAACGACGTTTACATTTACTTTGCCGTACAGGGGCAGGAGTGCCGCAGAAAAGGATTTGTCTTCGGAAGGTGAAGGCGTTACGGCAGCGGCAGTGAATGGTGGTTCTGCTTCGTCAAATGATGGCTCTGCTTTGCCAAATGGCGATTCTGCTTTGTCCAATGAACGTGATTCTTCAGAAGGAAATGATTCATCGTCCGGCGAAGCGGAAAAAGATTGGGATAATGTTAAATCAGCCTGTATTCTGATAGCCGAAGATACGGACAGTAATTTCGACTTATTGGAAGCTATTCTTGGCAAAAAGCATCGTCTTATACGTGCACATGACGGAATGGAAGCGGTCACGATGTATGATGAGGTGAAGCCGGATCTTATTCTGATGGATATAAAGATGCCAAATCTGGACGGATTGGAAGCTACGAAAATCATTCGCGAACTGTCTGCGACGGTGCCTATTATTGCTCAAAGTGCTTTTGCTTATGAACAGGATCGGAAAGCGGCGCAGGAAGCGGGATGTAATGATTTTATAGCAAAACCGATAGCGCATGATAAGCTAAAGGCGATGATAAAGAAGTGGTTACCATCTTCGTAAAATTGCATGACGCATAGTTATACAATGCGATACATGGATATACAACGCGTTGCATGGTTGTATAATGCATTACATAGTTATATAGTGCGCTACATAGTTATATAGTGAACTACATAGCTACATAATGTGCTACATAGTTACATAATTAGTAAACAACATTAGATTATAGTAAATAACTTATTAAATTAGATGAAAGCCTTTTACAGACTATTTTACTACATATCTATCCTGCTGACCGGTGTCTTGGCAGGTGTAACAATAGCCGGTGCCTTTGCAGGCAGCGCTACACCGGACAGTTTTAAATTGATGCCTTTCATCGGTTTAGGTTTGCCCATTCTTCTGTTGGCTAACCTTGCCACTGCCATTTATTGGACTGTCCGCTGGCGATATTGGGTTTTCATTCCTTTGATTGCTATATTTAGTAATTGGGGATATATCAGCTGTGTGCTCCAGTTCCCTCTTTTCAGTCCGGCTTCGAAGCCGATAGTCAAAATTGGTGGATATACTCCGGGAGTTTTAACCATAGCTACTTACAACGTCGATGCTTTCAATCACGAACATACCGGATACTCATGCAAAGAAATCGCTTCTTACATGAAGAATCAGAAAGCAGACATTCTTTGTTTCCAAGAGTTTGGTATCAATGATGAATTTGGGATTGACAGTCTTTGCGTGGCTCTCGCCAATTGGCCTTATCACTCTATCCCTTCATCTCCCGAAGGAACAAATCTCCTGCAACTGGCTGTTTTCAGCCGCTACCCCATCAAAGAGGAAAATCTTATTATCTATCCTGATTCCAAGAATTGTAGTCTTTGGTGCGATATTGAAATCAATGGCAAAATGCTCCGCTTATTCAATAATCATCTCCAGACAACGGAAGTGACTCAAAACAAGCGTAAACTGGAAAAGGAACTCCGCAGAGATGATACGCAACGGGCAGAGCGTGCCGCCCTCACTCTCATGGACGGACTACATGAGAACTTTCAGAAACGTGCCGTACAGGCTAATCTTCTCAACCAACTGATTACTGCTTCCCCCTATCCTACTCTAGTCTGTGGTGACTTCAACTCGCTGCCTTCGTCTTATGTGTATCATACTGTGAAAGGTGACAAACTGCAAGATGGGTTCAAAACAAGCGGGCATGGGTATATGTACACTTTCAAGTATTTCAAGCATCTGCTAAGAATCGACTATATCCTCCACTCACCGGAGCTGAAAAGTACGGATTACTTTTCACCGGACTTGAATTACAGCGATCATAATCCGGTGGTGATGAGGGTGAGGATGTAAAAACACCAATAGTAAATACAAAAAAAGAGAGGATGTATCCGCTGTGATACATCCTCTCTTTATATATATTTCAAAAATATTTCCGATCTACGATAATCAATTAAAGATATAGCGTAAGCTGAACATCACACGGTATGTAGAAGCTGTGTTCGCATAATTCTTATAAGTAGAATTTAAAACTTGACCGCTAGCTTTCTGCATCGTAAATGTTCCGTCACCATTATCTTTCAATGGAGTAGTAGAATTTACTGTCTTGTATAATCCCCAGTCTTTATTAAGAAGATTAGCGAGATTCTGAATATCTACACCAAATTGCAACAAATTCTTCTTACCACCTATCATCATATAGAAATCCTGATTGAACTTGAAATCTAACTGATGATGCCAAGGCATCACTGCACCACCACGTTCTGCATATTTACCCAAACGTTTTTTGAGATATTTGTCTTGCTGAACAAAATTCCAGAAATCTTCTTTCTGCTGTGCCGCGGAATAGGTTACTGCACCTGTTTGCTCTGAGGTCACATCTTTGAAAGTCAATTCATCTTTAGTAGCAGGTACATATATTAAATTATTAGCGCCGCCATCACCTACAATATTAGTAGTATAAGTATATGAATAGCGGGAATAAGAATAGCTTCCACCCGCATAGCCCAGCGGTGCACCTTCGTAGATAAATGAAACACTTGACCTAAAGTGCTTAGCATAAGCTTTTGAGTAACCTAATGAGGCAATAATACGATGAGGTGCTACGTAAGTACCGTAACCTAATTCGTGGTCATTAATACCATTAATAGAATATGTATTGGTTTTATATGCAGAGGTAACCTGGTCGCCAATACCGTCTCCATAAGAACGAGCACGGGAATAAGTATAAGCGAATGAAGCATCTAAGCCAAAATTAAATGATTTATGCAACTGTGCTGTCAACGACAAATAATAAGCTTTTGAACCACCATTTTCTATCAAATAAGCACCTGTATTGTTATTATAACTCTTATAGGCAGTACGTGTATCGTTTTTACTGATTGTTTTCGTTCCATCAGCATAAATATTAGCATTGGAAATAACAGCCGGATTAAAGTCGCGGTTGTAAATACCTTCCAGTGTAAAGTCAATATCACCTGGTAACTTGGTGTCAAAAGCTAATGAAGTTTTCCAAGTAGCAGGCATCTTCAAATCTTTATCAATAATAGTAGGACTGCCAGGAATACTTACTTGTGGAGTAAAACCACCTTTATAAACATCATCCAAAATATCATTCACATTCGTATGGAAATTAGGGGCAACTGCACCGGCAGTAGAGCTTTTACCAATATTATAACCATATTGCGTCTGACCTACACCTGAATTTCCTACTGCCGAAACTAACCAAACAAATGGCAAACGTCCTACAAAATATCCCGTACCACCACGTAGCACATACTTACGTTCACCAGTAATATCCCAATTAAAACCAACACGCGGAGAAACTGACAATGAATTACCAGGTTTTTGATCTGTAGTAAATTTGCGGTCACCAAACTCCAGTTTTGCATATTCAGCATTATAATTGTCCTTCAATGAAGGATACACGGGTAATTCAAAACGCAGACCGGCAGTCAATTTGAAGTTCTCATTAATGTTCCACTGATCTTGAACATATGCCGAGTATTGCATCTGTCTCATTTGAGAAGTGAACTGTGATAAATCCGCTGAATTAGAGTGAGTAATCAAGAACGAAGAAGGCTTTCCGCCCGTTACAAAGTCATTCCAGGATTTAAAAATATATGCACCGTTTGCGCCCTGCATATAGCCATTCACAGCTTTATTATGTTCAAACTGCAAACCAGCCATAAAGTTATGTTTCCCCCATGTCCAGGTAGCTTCATCTGTGATAGTAAATGACTTCACTTGACGAATGTTTCCTTCCGTGAATAATTCTGTACCAAACATAGCATATACTGCACCGTCCTCCAAAATGTAAGTAGTCGGGAAAGCTCCACCATCATAAGAACGCGGTTCATCTTGATATGAATAGGTTCCACGCAAAGTATTATTCAGTATCCCCCATTTTGAATTCCATTCGGCAGCAATAGACGTAAATCTCTGCTCTTGACGATAACGGGTATTTCTAAAATATAGTCCTTCGTCAGAACTAGCTCCTTTTCCGGAAGAAATACCTTTGTCATCATCACCAGGAAAAATTGTAGTAACTGTCATTGGAGAAACAGAAGTGGAAGGGGAAGCGTCATATCTATTATTAGTCTTAGAGAAACGAACGTTTACTTTGTTGTTCTCATTAATATTCCAGTCTACACGCGCCAAAAACTTATAGGAAGGGACTTTTACATTATATCCTTGATAAGCTCCCGGATCGTAATCGTATGTCTTAATCAGATAATCACGAATCTCATCCATCTTGGAAGCAACAGGACGATGAATACCGCTCTCACCATATTTCTCATCAGTGTTATTACGCGCACGCGCAATAGGACCTGCTGTCAAATCGTCTTCATATTCTCCATTCACGAAGAAGAACAATTTATTCTTTATAATAGCACCACCCAAAGTAGCTCCATAAGTATATTGATGAGACTTTTCGAGTTCAATTGAGTTATCACCTACTCTGTCACCAATCAAATTATTGTTTGTGAGGAATGTATAAGCAGAACCTGTCAATTCGTTTGTACCGGATTTAGTTACTGCATTGATAGCCGCACCCGTAAAACCACTTTGACGAACATCGTAGGGAGTGATTGAGACGGATAACTGTTCTAAAGCATCCAAAGAGATAGGAGCGCCGCCCGCCGGTAAGTTAGAGCCAATACCGAAAGCATTGTTGAATGAAGCCCCGTCCACTGTCACAAATGACTGGCGATAGTTACCACCACCGGCAGCAAAACCATTGGATGTTGTGTTTGATTGCGGAGATAAACGCATTATATCGTTCATGCTACGGCTCACCGTAGGTATAGAAGCGATTTTTGCACTGGTAAGGTTGGTTACAGCCCCTGCCCTGTCAGACTTCATATTGCTATCTTTAGAAGCAGTCACTACTACTTCGTCCAATAGTTCCGAACTTTCTTTTAGAGATACATTCAAAACATAATTTTCTCCCAACAAAAGGTTGATACCTTTGTAAATGGCAGTTTGATAACCAACATAGGAGATTTCCACCTTGTATGGGCCACCGGTACGCATACCTTGCAAAGTGAACTGTCCGCTGACATTAGTCACAGTACCATAGCGAGTTCCTGATGGTTCGTGAATGGCTACGATTGTCGCACCGATAATGGGTTCTTCTTGTGCAGTTACTTTACCACTCATCGTGGCAGTAGTGACCTGCGCACTGATACCCACAGCAGCCAAAAGGGCAATAACCGTAAGAATAAATCTTAATCTTTTTAACATAAGTACTTTTAAAATTTGTTCTCTAATATATTATATTTCTCTGAATCAGCGGCAAAGATAAATAAAAACGGGACATATAGATTATATTAGTATTACATTTTTTAAGGGTTGAATAAAAAAAAGGTTTAGAGAGAGCCTAAACCTAAAAAAAACATCGGAGAGGAATTTATCCCCTCCGATGCCATATAATCTATCAACAAAATGAGTGTGTTTTACTCTTCAATTCTGCTTCTACAACCACGCTTATTCTTGAACTGACATATTCTTGATTTCCGTAGTAGTAGCAACTGCAGCGTCACTTCTGTAACGGAATGCAATATGAACATTCTGTTCTTTGTATGCGCTCAAGTCAACAGGTGTCACAGTTGAGAAAGTCCATGAGTCACCAGCCGGCATACCTTCCACCGTCAGCTCAGTCCAATCGGCATCTGCTACATCTCCACCGTCATAATTGGTAGATATCATCACATTGAGGTAGTTGGCTAGTTCTCCACTTCTCAAATAGTTGATGGCAATATCAAATTTCAATACGGGCACTGCTGATTTCTTCAGACTGATTTCCGGCGAAATAAGCCAACTGTCGGTCACTTTATTGCTACCGGAGTAACCAGTGCCTTTCCAGCCATAAACTTTGTCTAATGTCCAAACGTTGCTCAAGTCACTCAACTCAACATTCTGAACAGTAAAGCCACCATCATCGCCATTCAGTAATGAAGAGGAATAGTAAACTTTTGCTTCTGCCCATTCGCCTTGTGACTTCAAGAATATGATTGTGCTCGGTGTGGCAACAGTAGTTTGAGTCCAAACGGCACCGTCATAAACAAACTCAGTAGCGGCAACTGCCAAATTTGAATCTGTATAATAAACAACTACCTTTATATCGTCTTTCTTAGCATACGGATAATTCTGCTTCAAATAGATAGGCAAAGTTTCTGCAGGCTTGGATACATAAGAACTACCTATTGCAGTGTAATCAGCAGGTTGAAGTACTGCCACACTTGCTGCAGTAGTGGTATACGCTTTCCATTTATCAGTAGCTACATCGTAACGATAAACAGCAGAGGTAGTAGGTTTAGCACCTGCTGCACGAGTCATGCCGAATGCTCTTACATTATCTGCGGTTGCCGCTGTAACGGTATTAACCATTGTATAAACAGTTCCAGGCTTCGAACCGATAAGGTAACCTTTCACTATAACTTGCGTATTATTGAGACCTGCGTCGATCGTAGTCTCATCTACATAAGAGAAATTTACTCCCACTGTAGTACCATCTACTTCCACACTATAAGAATTATAGCTACCACTATCTTTTATAATCAATGTGCCTGTATATGCAACATAAACAGCACGTGGAGCAGCTACATAAGCATCCACATCCGCACCATCCATATTTTGGGCAATCAATCCATTTACCGAAGTGTTGCCTTCCGATTCTTTTTCAACTTGCAAACCAGTAGTACCAAATTGCATCAGACCGTTATAACTGGAAGTTGTTCCGGTGACAGATACAATATCACCTATTTTAGAAGTCGGAACTTTGTTTTCATATACCAGAATACTACCTGTACCATCTGTCAACATAAAGCCTCTTGTATAGGTGGCTGCAACCACACCTCGCGTCTTATATGTACCAGCTTGAGACAAAGCAATTAATCCTACTGGTATTGCGGTAGTTTCAGAGCTGCCAACAGGTACTACTGATGTAGCAATAGTGTTCACATATTTACTGCTACTTGCGCCAACAGCATATCCGGTGACTTTTACTTTTTGATCCACCCAAGCATTATCAATTGCTATGGGATACTGAACACGCCCCACTGCTGTTGTAGTACCTTCAACCGCAACATTAAAATATTTACCATCTGAAATAGTCAATGTTCCTTCATAAGTAACATATTCTACTGGTTGAGTCGTAAGATAAGCATCCATATCTGTCGCACTCATATTTTTCGGTGAAGTAGGATATGCAAATGTAGTTTTACGATCTACTACTGTTACCTTTGCCTCTTTAGAGAATTGGAAAGGAGCACCATAATAAGAACTAATATCACCTGAAACCGTCACCACATCCCCTAAAGAGAATGAAGGCAATGCATTCAGATATACCATTATAATACCCGTATCATCTTTTACAAGAATACTTCTGCTATTAGCAGCTACAACTTCGCCTTTTACATCATATTTGCCTGCGCCTGCACTGATAGCATCAGCAATATTCGTATAGGTTGGTTCCGGCTCTTCTCCACCACCTGTACTCGGCTCTGTTTCAGAATAAGCATAATTGACTAAGCGCATAGCACCGTCAGCAGGGTTCTTCACGGCTTCTGCCAAAAGGTTAGGAATCTGTCTTACTGTAGACGGAGAAAGGAAGGAAGCAGATACTGCATCACCCCACACTGTCTTGTAATCATCGGAAGTCAACTCATAGGTAGAGACGCTATTGAAGTCTTTCAGATATTCGGGAAGTTCTTCAAAGTTATTGTAATTGACAGTCATCTTAGAGCCATCGCTCAAATAAGGATACTTATCGCTGATATATGCAGGTAGATACCATGCAGCAAGCGCATCTTCTGTGAAGAACTTATTTTTACCTACTGCTTCCAAAGCACTGGCATAAGTAGTTTCTCCTTCCGAATCTTTTGATGCTGCCAGTTCTTTATTGGCAGGCAAACTCGCAATGGTTTTGTATTCAGTATCTTCGAGCGTTAACGTAACATTTTGTACATCCGTAGCATTAGCGAGTTCATCATATCCCGGAAAGTTGTCTTCGTTGTAGTCGCAACTTGCCAATAGTAGCAAGGTAGCGCACATACTAAATAATATTTTTTTCTTCATAATCTGTCTTGGTTTAGAAATTGAACTTCAATCTTATAGAATAGGTACGACCGAAACCATAGAGTACGCGTGTAGCCGATTCCCAATCATGACTACTGCCATCACGAGCATCAGCGATATATTCCTGATCGAAGAGGTTATTAACGTTACCACTCAGAGTGGCACGTACCTTTCCAAAATCGAACGTGTAGCCTGCACTCAAATCAAAGGTACTGTAGGACGGTATCTTCCACGGACTGCTCACAACAATTTCCTGACCCATTTTTGCACTTCCCGCACTGATGTCATAATCGGCATAGTTGCGTGCAAAAAAGTTCCAATCTGCCGCAAGACGCACACCTTTCACCGGACGGAAAGTAACTCCCAAGGCTGCTGTGGTCTGTGCAGAACCACCAACAGAAACATCGTCCATCTTGATGTTTGCCTTATATTGCTCTGAATTTGACATATCTGTAACAATAGTACCAATGGTAGCATCTGACAACATCTGGCCAGCGGAGTTGAAATAATAACCGGTAGCATTACCAGTCCAACGCCAATCTCCCCAAGAGAACATACCATTGACTTCCATCCATGAAAATGGTTTAGCCATAAAATCTAACTCAATTCCCCAGTGATCCGCATTGGCACCAGTCATATTCAGCGTGTATCGGTCACCATCTCTCATATCACCGCTAGCATACAAAGCTTTATCCATCCAGCGTGTGTAATATGCATTCAGATTTGCAGTGAAGAATCCGCTACGGAAACCATAGCCCATTTCGAAAGACATGATTTTTTCATTCTTCGCATCATCATTACGCGCATGAGAAGTCTGTGAGTTAATAAATGAGGTATCGAACATCGGAGCACGGCTGATATAACCTGCATTAGCAAACACATTATTATATTCGTTAAGATTATAGTTGATACCACCCTTGATATTTCCGCCCAAGTAGTTCTTGGTAGAAGATTTTGCCTTGTTTTTACTGTAATACATACGATCATAACGCCAATAGCCAGTGTTAGAAACTCCACCGGAAACAAAAGCACTAAGTTTATCCTTATTGTATTCCAACTGTGCGAAAACGCCTTCCTGTAAAACCAAACCGTCATAGTCACGTCTCAAAACGTCTCCCACACCTAGTTTAGCATTTTTAAAATTAGGGTCGGCAGCTATAGGATTATTCTCAGCATCCACATTTTTACGATTATTAGAATCGACAAAGTATTTACCACCAAACAAGTCGGTAAGAATATCCTGATGCAAACCTTTATAATAACGAAGGTCGATACCACCATAGAAGTCTAAGTTTTCACCGAATTTTGTAGTATAAGTAGAGAGCAAGCCATACCACAAGTGATTGTTCATCATCTTACTCATTACCATTTTGGAACCTGTGGTGCTCTCTGCATTCATAGTCTGAACTGCATCATAGTCAAATGTTCCGTCAGATCTGCGGAAGTCGTTGTTTACTAATCCGTTTGTAGAACCATACCATTTGTTGCTGTAAGTGCTGTCTCCCGTTCCTCTATATCCGTCACCACGACCGATGGATACATAAGCAGCAGTACTCAGACTTGACTTTTGGTCAATTTGCCACAAGTGGTTTAATGAGATTTGCGGTTTGTGATAAGAGTTTCTGGCTGAGTTGTAAACTTGGCCGTTTCTATAACCGAAAGTTGAGTTATACTTATATGGACTGTCATCACCCATATATTGTTTCACACGTTGCCATTCTTTAATACTAAGACCATTCTGATTGCTACGTTGATTGTGCCACTGAGGAGCGCCAAAAGCAGTCAATGTCAGTTGATGATTATCGTTGAAACGCTTAGCGATACTGGCAAACCAAGTGTATCCTTCAAATTCAGTTCCTTGGATGTAGCCGTCACCCCAAGTCTTACCACCCAGCAAAGTGAATGCCCATCCGTCCTTAGAAAGACCGGAAGATACACTGAACAAAATCTTGTTGTAACCATCATTACCCATACCATAAGATACGAAACCGCCCTTTTTAGCATCTGTACTCTTAGTTATAATATTGATAGAACCACCGACAGCCGGAGAAGAGACTTTTGATGCACCCAAACCACGTTGTACCTGCATACTACGAGTCACATCGGACAGACCAGCCCAGTTAGACCAATATACCTTTTGGTTCTCCATACCGTTCATCGGCACACCGTTGATCATCATTGCCACGTTTTCGCTCTTGAAACCACGCACGTTGGTTTTAGAGTCACCGTAACCACCGCCATCTTTTGTGGTGTATATACCCGGAGTAGATTTCAGGATTTCAGGAAATTCCTGCGAGCCCAACTTTTCTTCAATAAACACCGGGTCGATTGTAGACACAGCTACCGGAGTTTTACGTGCAACAGCAACAGATGAAGTTATTGTAACGTCTGCCAACATTACCGCATCCGGCTGCATCTTAATGACACCCAATTCCACAGAAGCGCCTTTCTGCGTAATTTTCTTTTTAAGTTCTTTATAGCCCACATACTTAAATAGTAATGTGGCATTCGAAGCAACGCTTTGCTTGAAAAAACCGTCAATGTCGGTCGTAGACCCTTGTGTAGTACCTTCTGCTATTACGGCAGCTCCTACCAGCGGTTCACCAGTCTCTGAATCGACAAGCTGACCACGCACTGTTGTCTGGGCAAATGCTACAGTACTAAATACTGACAGCACAGCGACTAACAGGACTTGAATTAGAAATTTTCTCATAATTCTTCTTTTAGTTAATAGATAGTGTTAATCAACCTTTAAAATGTGTTCCTAAGTTGCAAATATAATATTATTAAATAAGATAATCATTACAATTACACTACATTTTTTTAAGGAGCTAAAGCATTGTTGAAGTTTGTTAAAACAAGAAAGCCCCGCAATTGACTGCGGAGCTTTCTTTCTATCACAAATTGAATGTTTTTTCTTTCAATATAAAAGCTAACTTAGTCAGTCATTAGCTTTCTATAACGAACGCGTTTCGGTTCTTCATTTCCTAAACGCTTCATTTTATTTTCTTCGTATTCCGAATAAGAGCCTTCAAAGTAGAATACATTGGAGTCTCCTTCGAAAGCAAGGATGTGTGTACAGATACGGTCAAGGAACCAGCGGTCATGGGAAATAACTACTGCGCAACCTGCGAAATCTTCCAAACCTTCTTCCAAAGCACGCAATGTATTTACATCAATGTCATTGGTAGGTTCGTCGAGCAATAGTACGTTACCTTCTTCTTTCAGTGCCATCGCCAAGTGCAGACGGTTTCTTTCACCACCGGAGAGGACACCGCAGAGTTTTTCCTGGTCGCCACCGGAGAAGTTGAAACGGGAAAGGTATGCACGGGCGTTCACGTCACGGCCACCCATACGGATTAGCTCGTTACCGCCGGAGATAACTTGATAAACACTCTTGTTCGGATCGATGTCGCGGTGTTGCTGATCTACATAGGCCACTTTTACAGTCTCTCCCACTTCAAACTCACCTTTGTCTACTGTATCCATACCCATAATCAGACGGAATAAGGTAGTTTTTCCCGCACCGTTGGGGCCGATTATGCCGACAATGCCATTCGGAGGAAGCATAAAGTTCAAGTCGTCAAAGAGAAGTTTGTCACCATAGGCTTTTGCTACGTGTTTGGCTTCAATTACTTTATTACCCAGGCGAGGGCCGTTCGGAATAAAGATTTCGAGTTTTTCTTCTTTTTCTTTTACGTCTTCATTCAGCAATTTGTCGTAAGAGTTAAGACGGGCTTTACCCTTTGCCTGACGGGCTTTCGGAGCCATACGCACCCACTCCAACTCGCGTTCCAACGTTTTACGACGTTTGCTGACTGTTTTCTCTTCCATTTCCATACGTTTGGTTTTCTGTTCCAACCAGGAAGAGTAGTTACCTTTCCAGGGGATACCTTCGCCACGATCGAGTTCAAGAATCCATCCGGCAACGTGATCTAGGAAATAACGGTCATGAGTTACAGCGATAACTGTACCCTCATATTGCTGCAAGTGCTGTTCCAGCCAGTCGATAGATTCTGCGTCCAGGTGGTTGGTAGGTTCGTCCAGCAACAGGACGTCAGGTTTCTGCAATAGTAGACGGCAGAGGGCTACACGGCGACGTTCACCACCGGAAAGATTGACTACCGGTTGGTCTTCGGGCGGACAGCGGAGGGCGTCCATTGCGCGTTCCAGTTTGCTGTCGAGATTCCATGCGTCTGTTGCGTCAATAATATCCTGTAATTCACCTTGACGAGTAAAGAGAGCATCCATTTTATCCTGATCCTCATAGTACTCGGGCAGACCGAATTTCTGATTGATTTCTTCGTATTCTGTAAGTGCGTCAACAATGGGTTGCACACCTTCCATTACTACCTCTTTTACTGTTTTTGTGTTGTCTAAATGAGGTTCCTGTGCTAGGTAACCTACAGAATATCCGGGTGAGAATACTACTTCTCCCTGGTAGGATTTCTCCAAACCTGCGATAATCTTCAATAAAGTTGATTTACCGGAACCGTTCAAACCGATAATTCCGATTTTCGCTCCATAAAAGAATGACAAGTAAATGTCTTTCAGCACATTTTTATTGGGTGTAAAAGCTTTGCTTACCCCCACCATCGAGAAGATTATTTTTTTATCGTCAGCCATATGTAAGATTATATATTGTTGATAATGGCACAAAGATAAGAAAAATGTTTGAAATCCTTTGGAGTTATAAAAAAATGTTCTACCTTTGCACCCGCATTCGAAAGAAAGCATATAAGGATTGATTCAGTAGCTCAGCAGGTAGAGCACAACACTTTTAATGTTGGGGTCCTGGGTTCGAGCCCCAGCTGGATCACGAAAATAAAGAAAAGCTCCTGAATTTCAAGAGCTTTTCTTTATTCATATTGATATTATTTCTCTTATCATTTACTTTAATATTCCAAGACGGATTTTCTTCATATCCTCCTTTTTCCAAAATAATATTTCCAGTGCCAGTATATCAGACTGAAGCGGAACGACAAGGCAGTTCGATTACAAAAGTAGTCCCTATTCCCAGTTGGGAATCTATCAATATCCGACCGTTCATTTTATCAACGATGCATTTGCAGATAGACAGGCCGAGTCCTGCGCCTTGGATAAATGAATCTAGCTTCTCGAATCGTTCGAATATCTTTTCTTTCATATTTTGAGGGATTCCGCAACCGGTGTCGCTGACACCAATACGTACGAATTGCGGTTCTACTTCATAGAAAACTTCTATATGTCCGTGAGTAGTATTCTTCAGTGCATTCGAGAGGAAGTTATTCAATATCTGCTTGATTCGCAGCCTGTCTAAGTCCACTAAGAAATCCTGTTCGGGGTAGTTGGTTCGAAGTTCGACGCCGGAAGGAACTTGACAGGTATATTCTGCAATGCTCTCATTAAGCAGAGTTGTCAGGTTAAACCAATCAGGATGCAACTCCAGATATCCGGATTCTATTTTAGAAAGGTCGAGGACATCGTTTATCAAGTTGAGCAATAATTCATTATTATGACTGATTAATGAGCTATAAAGTTCTTTTTCCGCCATATCTTCCGTGCTTGCCAACAAACTGGAAAAGCCGACGATAGCATTCAAAGGAGTGCGAATCTCATGACTCATATTAGCCAGGAAGGCAGACTTCAAACGGTCGGACGCTTCGGCTTTATCACGAGCTTTGACAAGCATTTCTTCTGTTTCCTTCAGTTCGGTAATGTCATAGTTGATGCTAATCAATTCAATAATATTATCTTGTGGAGCATACTTCTTGACCAACAGGTTGACGTGTGTCCATGTACATTCTCCATTAGCTCTAAGTATTCGGATGTCACGGTTAAATTTAACAGTTGTTCCTTTTTGCACATCGCTCAGGAATTGAGCCATCAAGTCACGGTCGTCGGGATGCAAATAGCGGTAGATACCGAAGATGTCGGACAATGGCGTGCCGTCCATCTCTCCTATATTCCTATACCAACTCTTTTGGGCATACCCCTGCCCGCTCAAAATATTATAATGAGCATAACCCACTTTGGCGTAATCACCAACAAGTTCGAAGAATTCCTCAAATTCCTGGATTTTATTATAGGCAACGGTTGTTTCCGTCTTATCGGCATTAATCAGCAGATAATTTATCGGATTATGGTCGTCATCGTATAAGGCTGTAACTTTTGTCACTAAGTCAATTGTTCCTTCCTTTTTAGAATTCCGATAATACTCTCCCACATTCGAGAAATCATAGCGGAAAGTAAAATCGACGTCCTCCCTATTCCGCAGCCGTTTCTTCATTTCTTCCGGAAAGATCGGGTTATCAAAGAGATTGATCCCGAGAAGGTCTTCTTTCTTATCTACATGAAACATTTCCAGTTCCTTGTCATTCAAGTCTATCAATATTCCATCTTTATTGTATAGTTCGATACCGACAGGCAGGTACTTGAAAACATTATGCAGGAGACGTTCACTATATTGCAAGGCCTGATAAGCCGATGCCATATCCGGGCCATCCTGGACTTCGGCTATACCATAAACGGAAGTATTTCCATCTTCGTCTGTCTCCTGGAAGCAGACTTTGCTTCGTATCCAAATAGCACCTTTTACTGTATCGAGCAGATATACAACTTCCGGCATTTGGAGTACACCAAAAGAATGCACTGTTGTAGGGCGTTGCTCTTCTTTCAGTATGCGTTTATTGAAGTCCTCAAAACTAATAATTCCAGTTTCATCCAAACCTAAAAGTTCTGATATGTATTCAGAACACTCATAACTCATAGTTGTTAAGCTAGCCTTCCACCATCCCATATTAGCGTGACCCATCAACTTTGAGAAAAATATAGAATCTTTCTGTTTATTCATAACGTCCACCAATCATTTTAACATAGTTAAGTGCACAAAATTAAGGATTATAGTCAAGTTTATCTTTCCAAAAGTTACTTTTTTAGCATATTATAAGAAGATTATTCGACATTAAACTAAAAAAGAACCCGGCTGAAACTTTCTCAGAAAGAGAACTTTCCAGCCGGGTATATAATGGTTTTATGGCTCGTTTTTTATTTCTTCAAAGCATCGTAAACAGCTTTTGCCATTACTTTTGCCCCTTCTTCGTTTGGATGAATCTTGTCCGGGAAGAGTTGGGGAATGCCGTCCATTGCCGTGTGAAGGTCGATAATCGACAGGTTGTTTTTCTTGGCAACCTTTTTAATCATTGGAATGATTTCTTTGGAAATAATATCATCGTTGATATTATCACCCGTTTGATAGGCTTTGGAAGGATAGCAGAGATAAATTTTAGGTTGGGCCGGCAGGGCTTTGAAAGCATCTACCATTGTTTGCAAGTCTTTTGTGAAGTCTGCTTTATACTTCCAGTTGAATGATTTACTGTCGTTCGTGCCAAGTTTGATGACTACGATATTGGGATTGAAAGCCAGTGCCTCCTGATAGGCTTTTTCGCTCATATAAGGATGGTCGCCCTTATTTAATAAGGTACGGGCACTCACTCCGAAATTCTTTACCCAATAAGCATCGCCCATCATACGACTCAATACGGCAGGATAACTGTCGCGGTTACGGTCCTTGATGCGAGCTCCGTAGGTAATGCTATTACCGATGCAGGCAACACGGATAGCATCTTTATGAGGGACTTTAAAACTACTTAACCACGAAGTCAGTTCGTTCAACATCTCATTCTTATAAAGGAAACCTTCACGGATTCCCCAGCCATGTCCGCCGGAAGGATAGATATGAAGAACGGAAGGAACTTTGTGCTTGTTCAGAGCAAGGTAATAGTTCACTCCGTTGGCGGGTGGAACAGCCTTGTCGTCGTCACTATAAACGATAAAGGCACGGGGCGTATCCTTCGTCACTTGCTTTTCATTGGAATATTCAGCCTCCAGTTCGGCGGACGCATCCTTACCCAAAAGATTATCGTGAGAACCCATATGAGTATAAGATTTATCCATCGTAATCACCGGATAGAAAAGAATCTGGAAGTTCGGACGAAGTTCGGGTTTAGCATGGGTAGCAATGGTCGATGCCAAGTGACCACCGGCGGAAGACCCCATGATACCAATATCATTCGGATTCAGGTTCCATACATCCGCACTGTCACGAACTATCCTCATGGCAGCTTCGGCATCCGAGATAGGAAGTGTGCGGTCACCTTTCGGCAAACGGTATTTAAGGACAATCAGCGCAATGCCTTGTTTATTGAAATACGGTGCCCAGTCATAACCTTCGTGGTTGACAGCCAAGTGAGAATATCCGCCACCCGGGCAAGCTACAACAGCACGTCCCGTTGCCAGTTCCGGTGCAGGAAGGAATACACGAAGCGAAGGTTGTTCAATATCAAATGGTTTCGGAGCATTTTGGGCTACCACCCGGGAACCTGCCAATAAAAGAAGCAGCAGGAAGAAAATAGTAGAAAATTTCTGTTTCATAGTATCTATGTACTTTGATTAATGAATAATTAGATGTGCGAAGATAGTAATTTTGTGTATCTTTGCACCCCATTTTGATTATAAAAAATTATATGCAAGGAATAAAGAATCTTACGCAAGGCCCTATCAACCGTCAACTGTTCAATCTGGCAATGCCTATCATGGCAACCTCATTCATTCAGATGGCATATAGTCTTACGGATATGGCTTGGGTGGGACGACTGGGAAGTGAAGCCGTAGCCGCCATCGGCTCTGTCGGAATTTTGACATGGATGTCCGGTTCCATTTCCCTATTAAATAAGGTAGGTTCCGAAGTCAGTGTCGGACAGTCCATCGGCGCACAGAGTCAGGAAGACGCACGGAACTTCGCATCTCACAATATTACAATTGCATTGGTTATTTCCTTGTGTTGGGGGACATTGCTTTTCGTTTTCGCAGAGCCTATCATACGTATCTATGAGCTTGAAGAACATATTACTGCCAATGCCGTTCAATACCTGCGGATTGTTTCGACCGGATTGCCGTTCGTATTCCTCTCCGCCGCCTTCACAGGGATTTATAATGCGGCAGGACGCAGTAAAGTTCCCTTCTTTATAAGCGGCACGGGATTGATACTGAACATCATCCTCGACCCTCTGTTTATATTCGGATTCGGACTGGGGACAAACGGCGCAGCTTATGCTACCTGGATTGCAGAAGCGAGTGTATTCCTTATCTTCGTCTATCAGTTGCGCCACAGAGATGCATTGCTCGGCGGATTCCCTTTCTTCACTCGTCTGAAGAAAAAATACACACGGAGAATCTTAAAACTGGGACTCCCCGTAGCTACTTTGAACACTCTATTTGCTTTCGTTAATATGTTCCTTTGTCGCACGGCTTCAGAACAGGGCGGACATATCGGCCTGATGACTTTCACCACCGGCGGACAAATAGAAGCCATCACCTGGAATACTTCACAAGGGTTCTCCACCGCACTAAGTGCCTTTATTGCCCAAAACTATGCGGCCGGACGAATCGAGCGGGTACTTAAAGCCTGGCACACAACCTTATGGATGACAGGAATTTTCGGAACATTCTGCACCTTTCTTTTCGTTTTCTTCGGGAATGAGGTCTTTTCCATTTTTGTCCCTGAACAAGCGGCTTACGAAGCCGGAGGTGTATTCCTGCGCATCGACGGATATTCGCAACTCTTTATGATGCTCGAAATCACCATGCAGGGAGTATTCTATGGCATCGGACGTACGATACCGCCTGCTGTTATCAGTATCGTCTGCAACTATATGCGTATCCCGCTTGCCATCCTGTTTGTACGGATGGGTATGGGAGTAGAAGGCATTTGGTGGGCTGTCTGCGTCACTACGGTTGCCAAGGGATTGATTCTTTTAAGCTGGTTTGTCATCATCAAGAAAAAGTGTTTGGGCATCCCAACTGTGGTTAAAGAATAGCTCCTAATTCTTTTTATTAACACACGAAAAGAATCGTCCGAGTTATTTTAACTTAAAAAGCAACCCTATGCCAAATAATATGTATCTTTGCGGTGTTATTCATAATACGATATGATTCGTATTAAACTATATTTTATAAACAATTAAAAAAACATCAACATTATGAACAAGATGAAATTTATGGTTCTCTTCATGAGCATTGCCATGATATTTGGTAGCTGTGGAAGTATGAACAACACTGGTAAAGGTGCTGCTATCGGTGGTGGTTCAGGCGCTGCGCTAGGTGCAATCCTGGGTGGTGTTATCGGTAAAGGTAAAGGTGCTGCAATCGGCGCTGCCATTGGTACGGCAGTAGGTGCGGGAACCGGCGCGCTTATCGGTAAGAAGATGGATAAGGCAGCAGCTGAAGCAAAACAAATTGAAGGCGCACAAGTAGAACAGATAACAGACAACAACGGATTGCAAGCCGTGAAAGTTACATTCGATTCAGGTATTCTTTTCACAACAGGTAATGCAACCTTGAGTGCTGCTGCTAAGTCTGCTTTGAGCAAATTTGCCAACAACGTGCTTAACCAAAACCGTGACATGGACGTATCTATTTATGGATATACCGACAACCAGGGTTGGAAAAACAGTACTGCCGAACAAAGCCGTCAGAAAAACGTAAATCTGTCACAGGAACGTGCACAGAGTGTATCCAGCTACCTGTTGAGCTGTGGTGTTTCTACCAATCAGATTAAAGGTGTACAAGGAATGGGCGAAAGCGACCCTGTTGCAAACAATGACACAGCAGCCGGTCGTGAACAGAACCGTCGTGTAGAAGTTTACATGTACGCTAGTGAGCAAATGATTAGAGATGCACAAGCCGCTTCTCATTAAGAAATTACTGCGTTATACACGCAACCTGCTGATATTCTTCTTTGCATCGACTTTATTGACGGTCATTATTTACCGGTTTATGCCGGTTTATATCACTCCGTTAATGGTTATCCGAAGCGTTCAGCAGATTTTCTCAGGAGATAAACCCACGTGGAAACACACGTGGGTTTCTTTTGATAAGATATCTCCTAGCCTGCCGATGGCAGTCATTGCTTCCGAAGACAACCGTTTTGCCGAGCACAACGGGTTCGATTTCGTAGAAATCAAGAAAGCGATGAAAGAGAATGAAACACGCAAACGGCAACGGGGTGCAAGCACCATCAGTCAGCAGGCAGCCAAGAATGTGTTCCTATGGCCGCAGTCTTCGTGGGTACGGAAAGGACTTGAAGTCTATTTCACGTTCCTTATCGAAACATTCTGGTCGAAAGAGCGAATTATGGAAGTCTATCTCAACTCTATTGAAATGGGAAAAGGCATCTACGGTGCACAAGCTACCGCAGAAAATAAGTTCGGCACAACAGCCGCCAAATTAACGAAAGGCCAATGCGCCCTCATAGCCGCTACCCTTCCCAATCCAATACGATTTAATTCGGCGAAACCTTCGCCATACATATTAAAACGACAAAATCAGATATTACGGTTGATGAACCTGGTTCCCAAGTTCCCGCCGGAAGAAAAAGCTACGGAAAAGAAAGACAGTAAGAAAAAGAAAAAAAAGCGGTAGGCAGATACCGTAAAGGAATTCCCCAACCCTCTCCCATGGAAAGGGAGCTAAATTCGTTCTGTTAATCAACTGTTTATGAGTCATTTCTTACCCCCTCTCCTTTGGAGAGGCTTTATATAAAAAAAGAAGGAGCAAGAGAATAAATTCTCGTTGCTCCTTTTATATCAATAAGCTTGTTTGTATGTGTGTTATCCTCATTTATACGAAGTCCTTCAGTTCTTGTTGTAAACGTTGACGTGTGAAGAAAATGCGGCTCTTCACTGTGCCTAAGGGTAAACCTAACTTCTCCGCAATCTCACGGTATTTGAAACCGGATACGTGCATGGAAAAAGGCACCTTGTACTCTTTGGGCAATGCATTGACAATGCGATGCATTTCCTTCAAGTCATAAGCACCTACCGTGCTTTCGAATCCTGAATCTTGCGGCAGGTTCAAGTGATAATAATTATCGGTGGGGTCTACAAAAGTCTGGTCGCGTACAATTTTCCGGTAGTTATTAATAAAGATGTTACGCATGATAGTATACATCCATCCCTTGAAATTTGTGTCCGGAGCAAATTTTTCCTCATTATCCAAGGCTTTTAAAGATGTTTCCTGCAACAAATCGTTCGCTTCTTCGCGGTTGGCCGTTAGTTTATAAGCAAAACGCAGCAACTCCTCCTGAACTCCAATTAAATCTTTTCTGAAACTTAAACTTTTCATACTTTAAGGGTTTTATGGTTAATATTTCGTTTTTCTCGTCGGTTGCAAGTTTAAAGGTATTTTGCGTCTCACACAGGGGTATTTTAATCATTTCTTAGGGGCTATTTCTATCAAATGATAGTTTTCAGGTGCTTTTTGATAGTTTTCAGGTGGTATCCGGATAAAAAGATGACCATTAATTTGCTTAAAAGAATCAAATAGATTACTTTTGATTAACATTATCAAATAAATTAAAAGACGATGGCTATACTTATTATTGTAGGAATTATTGTATTACTGGGCATTATCTTTGCTTCCATGTACAATTCGCTAGTGAGACTAAGAAACAACCGTGAAAACGCATTTGCCGACATCGACGTACAGTTGAAGCAACGCCATGACCTGATTCCCCAATTGGTAGATACCGTGAAAGGATATGCCGCACACGAAAAAGAAACACTCGACCGTGTGATTCAGGCACGTAACGGTGCTGTCAACGCCAAGACTATCGACGATAAGATAGCGGCTGAAAATCAGTTAAGCTCTGCTCTCGCAGGACTGAAAATCACATTAGAAGCCTATCCCGACCTAAAAGCAAATCAGAATTTCCTGCAATTACAGGAAGAAATATCCGATGTAGAGAATAAGCTGGCTGCTGTCCGTCGTTATTTCAACTCGGCAACCAAAGAGTACAATAACGCCGTGCAAACCTTCCCATCAAATATTATAGCAGGCATGACCGGATTCCAAAGGGAAATCATGTTCGATTTGGGCAAGAACGAACGCGCCAACTTGGAACAGGCACCGAAAATCAATTTCTAATCCACCGTTCACTCACTGCATAAATCAAACACGCGATGCAATACGTCGGAATCCAAACACAGCAGAGCCGGAACAACTTACGTTCCGCGTTTCTATTGTTCCTCTTTCCTTGCCTGGTAACAGGGCTTCTTTATCTGTCCTGTTACCTGCTGATTCTTTTTGGATATGATAAAAGCATGGAAGTTGAAATGATACCTATAGTCAATCATTTTTTCCTTTCTTCCCTGCCGTATGTTTTAGGAGTAGTGCTGATTTGGTTTCTTATTGCTTATTGGGCTAATACAAGTATTATCAATTCCGCCACAGGTTCCAAACCACTAGACCGCAAAGAGAACAAACGCGTTTATAATCTGGTGGAAAACCTCTGTATGACCCAAGGGATGAGCATGCCGAAGATAAATATTATCTATGATAATTCGCTGAATGCATTTGCAAGCGGCATCAATGACCGCACATATACTATCACTCTTTCCGAAGGTATCATCAAGAAGCTGAATGATGAAGAACTGGAAGCAGTCATCGGACATGAGCTTACCCACATTCGTAACCGGGATGTGCGGCTGCTGATTATCTCCATCGTGTTTGTAGGTATCTTCTCCATGCTGACGGAAATCACATTCTATGCACTTACACATATGCGTGTACGCAGCAGCAGTAACAGCAAAAGTAACGGGGGAATTCTCCTCTTTATGCTTGTAGCTTTACTGATAGCTGCCATCGGTTTCCTTTTCGCCAGTCTGATGCGTTTTGCCATTTCACGCAAACGCGAGTACATGGCAGATGCAGGTTCGGCAGAAATGACGAAGAATCCATTGGCGCTTGCCAGTGCTTTGCGTAAAATATCTGTCGACCCGACGATAGAAGCTGTGGAACGGAAAGACGTAGCCCAATTATTTATTCAGAACCCTAAAAAGCAAACTAAAGGGTTATACAGCAAACTAAGTGGTTTGTTCGCCACTCATCCCCCTATTGAAAAACGGATTGAGATATTGGAACAGTTCTAAGTTCTCCTTATATATAAGGTATAGACAAGACATATCGGGACATAAGGCAAGACATACATTATGGCAAAGGTCAGGATTTCTGTTTAATTTTCATTAAAGAAAAGAGAAGAGTTCCTGACTTTTTAGTATATTTGATTGTTATACATGTATATATCAACCTAAATGCAACTGATATGAAAACGAAGAAACAAATCTTAATGTTGCTACTAGCCTTGCTAGTAGGCTTCCCCACCCTTTCGGCTCAAAGTAAAAAGGAGAAAAAGGAACAGAAGAAAGAAGCTGTAAAAAAGCTCATCGCATCCGAGAACTACAAGATAGATGTACAGACCGCCCTGCCGATGCGCGGACGTTCCATTCCTCTGACATCTCCCTACTCACTGGAAATCAGAAATGATTCGGTCATCTCCTATCTGCCTTATTTCGGACGGGCTTACAGTATCCCTTATGGTGGCGGAGACGGACTGAACTTCCGGGCGCCCCTCAAGGAATATACCATGGAAATGGATAAGAAAGGGAATGCTGTAATCAAGTTCATCGCCCGAAATCCTGAAGACAGGTATGAATTCAGGGCAAAAGTGTACTCCAACGGTTCGACAAGCATTGATGTCAATATGCAGAATCGTCAATCCATCAGTTTTCAGGGAGAATTGGATATGAAAGACGAGTAAGTATTCCCTACTCCTCTTTTACATCTTCTTTTATATCTTCCCCACCTTTTAATATAGGCAGACAGATGTGATATTTTACAGCCAGGATGCGGGTCAGGAATACAGCCGACCCGCCAATGAGCTGGCATCCGTACGACTCAAGTCCTGCGACATCGCAAAGCCAGTAGGCAATACCGCCTACCACACAGGCCATCGCATAAATTTCTTTTCGGAATATCAGGGGGATTTCGTTGATAAAGACATCACGAATCACACCACCTGCCGCTCCCGTGATGCTACCCATAATGATTGCTACCCAAAAAGGATAGCCCAAGGCAATACTTTTGCCCACACCTACCACAGTGAACAGCGCCAGTCCGATGGAGTCGAAGATAAAGAACGTATTGTTGAGCCGGATAAGCCAGCGTCCGAAGCAAATCACCCACAGCAAAGCCAGTCCCGTACAAATCAAATAAATAGGATTTGTCATCCATCCCGGAGTAACATCGAGCAGGACATCACGAAGAGTACCACCACCGATAGCCGTAGCAAGTCCTACAACATAGGCTCCGAACCAGTCGAAACGTTTTGCCGAAGCGAGCCGGATACCACTAATAGCAAAGGCAAATGTGCCTATAAAATCAAGAATTTGAACGAATGTGGGCATATATTTGTTATTTTGTATGCAAAGTAACGAATAAATTCCGTAAGAAAATGTACATTTGCTTCACGAATTAAACCGAATATGATAGAAACAATATGAAAATAACAATTGTTGCCGGGGCACGCCCCAATTTCATGAAGATAGCTCCCATTACACGCGCTATTGAAGCCGCACGGGCGCTGGGTAAAAGTATCTCTTACCGACTGGTCTATACGGGCAGAAAAGATGATACGAGTCTGGATGCTTCTCTCTTTTCGGACCTCGACATGAAAGCTCCCGATGTCTATCTGGGAGTAGAAAGTAGTAATCCAACGACTTTGACAGCAGGAATCATGGTAGCCTTCGAACAGGAGCTGACCGAAAACCCGGCACACGTTGTTCTTGTGGTAGACGACCTGACCACAACCATGAGTTGCGCCATCGTTGCCAAAAAGCAAGGAATCAAAGTGGCACACCTCGTAGCCGGCACCCGTTCTTTTGATATGAAGATGCCGAAAGAAGTGAACCGTATGATTACGGACGGACTATCCGACTATCTGTTTACAGCCGGCATGGTTGCCAACCGTAACTTGAACCAGACAGGAACGGAAAGTGAAAACGTATATTATGTAGGCAATATCCTTATAGATGCCATCCGCTACAACCGCAACCGATTACTCAAACCGATATGGTTCTCCGTACTGGGATTGCAGGAAGGCAATTATCTCCTGCTCACTCTCAACCGTCGCGTATTACTCAATGACAGAGAGAATCTGAAACGACTGATGGAAACAATCATTGAAAAGTCTGCCGGCATGCCTATCGTAGCACCACTGCACACATATGTACGCAATGCTATCAAAGAACTAGGTATCGAAGCTCCGAACCTGCATATCATGCCGCCACAGAATTATCTTTTCTTCGGCTACCTGATTAATAAGGCAAAAGGAATTATTACCGACTCCGGCAACGTGGCGGAAGAAGCAACCTTCCTGGGTATTCCTTGCATCACCCTCAATACGTATGCCGAACACCCGGAAACGTGGCGTATGGGAACCAACGAACTTGTCGGGGAAGACCCTGTTCTACTCGCCAAGACTATGGATACGCTGATGAAAGGCGAATGGAAGCGCGGCGAACTTCCCGAACGTTGGGATGGACGCACTGCTGAACGTATCGTACAGATTCTATCAAGCAAATAACGACTACCTTACTTGCCCTATTCTGTCAAGTGTAGGGCTAATAGTTTCAACACGCCTTGAAACTAAGTGTTTCATACCGGGAAACAAAGTGTTTCACACCGAGGAACAAAGTGTTTCCCGTAGTGAAACAAAGTGTTTCGCACCGGGAAACAAATAGCTTCAACGGTTGAAACTAAATCTGAAACCAGTTGTTAAATATATATGCCAAGGCTAACTTATTTGACCATTGGACGATATATGCTTGTAAACAACCAAAAACGATGGGTAAAAAAAGTTATATATTCTCTCATCATGAGAGTTATTTGTTAACTTTGCGCCCTACTACGAACGTTATGAGACAACGATATAATAAAATACTAATACTGCTCTTACTTGTATTGGCAGCTTCAAATGCGTTTGCACAGCAAATAAAGGGGGTAGTTACTGATTCAGTGACACATGAACCATTGATGTATATCTCTGTTTACTATCAGGAAAAGAGAGATATGGGTACTATCACCAATATTGACGGGGAATATAGTCTTGAAGCACGCAGAAATGGGGGAACACTTGTTTTCTCCGCCGTTGGTTATGTCAGCAAAACTGTGAAAGTCAGCTATGGCAACCAAACAGTCAATGTCCAGTTAGCCCCGGACAACGTAATCCTAAGTGAAGTCGTTGTAAAACCACAGAAAGAAAAATACTCCCGCAAGAACAATCCGGCAGTCGAATTCATGAAAAAGGTTATCGAGCACAAGAAGGCGCAAGCCCTCGAAGTGAACGACTACTATCAGTACGACAAGTACGAGAAGATGAAAATGTCTATCAACGACCTCACCCCGGAAAAACTCGAGAAAGGTATCTACAAGAAATATTCTTTCCTCAGAGACCAGGTGGAAGTATCAGAAACTACGAATAAGTTGATTCTCCCCATTTCCGTACAGGAAACGGCTTCGCAAACTATCTTCCGCAAAGACCCCGAAAACAAGAAAACCATCATTAAAGGAAAGAACTCCAACGGTATCGAAGAATTCTTCTCGACGGGAGATATGCTCGGCACTGTATTGAAAGACGTCTTTGCCGATATTAATATTTATGATGATGACATCCGTCTGCTTCAACAGCGTTTCGTGAGTCCTATCGGCAATAATGCCATTTCTTTCTATAAATATTATCTGATGGACACATTGATGGTAGACAAGCGCGAATGTGTACATCTGACTTTTGTTCCGCAGAATTCGCAGGACTTCGGATTCACCGGACATCTGTATGTACTGAACGACTCTACGTATGCCGTCCAGAAATGTACGATGAACCTGCCCAAAAAGACCGGAGTAAACTTCGTCAACCGCATGGATATCGTACAACAGTACGAACAGCTCCCCAACGGCAACTGGGTATTGTCCGACGATAACATGACCGTAGACCTTTCCTGGAATTCCAACAAAACATCAGGCGGATTGCAGGTGGAGCGAATCACGAAATATAGCGATTATAAATTCGACCCTATCGAACAACGGCTTTTCCGGTTGAAAGGAAGCGTGATAAAGGAAGCGGATATGCTTTCGAAAAGTGATGAATACTGGGCAAGCGTCCGACAGGTGCCGCTGACGAAGAAAGAAAGTTCAATGGACGTATTCGTCAACCGTCTCGAACAGATTCCGGGATTCAAATATATCATCTTCGGAGCGAAAGCCCTGATTGAGAACTTTGTGGAGACGGGCAGCAAAGGACATCCGAGTAAGGTGGACATCGGCCCTATCAATACGATGATTTCAAGCAATTACATTGACGGAACCCGTTTCCGGTTGAGCGGTATGACTACGGCTCATTTCGATAAACATTGGTTCTTGAGTGGTTATGGCGCCTACGGTCTGAAAGACGAGCGATGGAAATACAGCGGTACGCTGACTTATTCGTTCAACAAACGTGATTATGTGGTTTGGGAGTTCCCGAAACATTATATTTCGGCAACGTACAGTTATGATGTAATGTCGCCGATGGATAAGTTCCTGTTTACGGATAAGGATAATATCTTCCTGTCACTGAAAACGACGACGGTAGACCAGATGTCTTATATGCGTGACGCGACCATCAACTACGAACTCGAAACGCTTACGGGATTCGGAGTGAAAGCGATGCTCCGCCACCGTAACGACGAGCCTACCGGAAAATTGGAATATCTGCGTAACGACGCTGCACAAACCCGTGTACATGACGTTACGACTACCGAAGCGAGTCTGACGCTGCGTTATGCGCCGGGCGAATCTTTCGTCAATTCCAAGCAACGCCGTGTACCGGTATCGCTGGATGCTCCTGTCTTTACGCTTACTCATGCAATGGGATTCAAAGGTGTAATGGGCGGAGAATATAACTTTAACCGTACAGAAGCAAGTGTATGGAAACGTTTCTGGCTTCCTGCTTCCTGGGGAAAAATAGATTGGAGCCTGAAAGCAGGGGCGGAATGGAATACAGTTCCTTTCCCGCTGTTGATTCTGCCGGAAGCCAACTTATCGTACATCACGCAGCGCGAGACGTTCAACCTTATCAATAACATGGAATTCTTGAACGACCGTTTCGCTTCCATGTCTGTGTCATACGATATGAATGGAAAATTATTCAATCGTATTCCGCTTATCAAGAACTTGAAGTGGAGAGAGATGTTCCGCGTCCGTGCATTGTGGGGGACGTTGACAGATAAGAACAATCCATTCAAGAGTGATAATCCTGATTTGTTCCGTTTCCCGACACGCGATGGTAAATTTACCAGTTTCGTGATGGACCCGAAAGTGCCGTATGTCGAAGCAAGTGTCGGTATCTACAACATTTTCAAGTTGCTGCACGTTGAATATGTACATCGTTTCACCTACCGTGACAATCCGGGTATCAACAAGAACGGTATTCGTTTCATGGTATTAATGGTATTCTAAGAATTATGCAACCTTTAGCAGAGAGGCTACGGCCGAAGACTTTAGACGATTATATTGGCCAGAAACATTTAGTTGGGCCGGGTGCTGTCTTGCGCAAGATGATTGATGCAGGACGCATTTCTTCTTTTATCCTTTGGGGCCCTCCCGGAGTGGGTAAAACAACGTTGGCACAAATCATTGCCAATAAACTGGAAACCCCGTTTTATACATTGAGCGCCGTAACTTCCGGTGTGAAAGATGTACGCGAAGTGATAGAGCGTGCCAAGAGCAATCGTTTCTTTTCACAATCCAGCCCTATTCTGTTTATTGATGAAATTCATCGGTTCAGTAAGTCACAGCAGGATTCTTTGTTGGGAGCGGTAGAGAACGGAACTGTCACACTGATTGGCGCAACAACGGAAAATCCGTCGTTCGAGGTTATCCGCCCTCTCCTATCCCGTTGTCAGCTTTATGTGCTCAAATCGTTGGAGAAGGAAGATTTATTGGAACTTCTGCAACGTGCCATTGCTACGGATACCGTGCTGAAGGAACGCAAAATCGAATTGAAAGAAACAACAGCCATGTTGCGCTTCTCCGGTGGGGATGCCCGCAAATTGCTTAATATACTGGAACTTGTCGTTCAGTCGGAAACCGAAGAAACGGTGGTTATCACTGATGAGATGGTGACTGAACGGTTGCAGCAGAATCCGTTGGCATACGATAAGGACGGGGAAATGCATTATGATATTATCTCTGCTTTTATCAAGTCGATTCGCGGAAGTGATCCGGACGGAGCTATTTACTGGCTTGCCCGTATGGTGGAAGGTGGCGAAGACCCTGCTTTCATTGCTCGCAGACTTGTCATTTCGGCTTCGGAAGATATTGGGCTGGCCAATCCGAATGCGTTGCTTATTGCGAATGCCTGCTTTGACACGTTGATGAAAATCGGTTGGCCGGAAGGACGTATTCCTTTAGCGGAAGCTACGATTTATTTGGCAACGAGTCCTAAAAGCAATTCGGCATATAGTGCGATTAATGATGCGCTGGAGTTGGTTCGTTCTACTGGAAATCTGCCTGTTCCGTTGCATCTGCGCAACGCGCCTACAAAGTTGATGAAACAATTAGGATACGGACAGGAATATAAATATGCACATAGTTATGAGGGCAATTTTGTAAAGCAACAATTCTTGCCGGATGAATTGAAAGATAAACGGATATGGCAACCGCAAAATAATGCTGCTGAGCAGAAACATACCGAACGGATGATACAATTGTGGGGGGACAAGTTCAAGAAATAAGCTATCAGCGAAATAAAACAAGCTATCAGCGAAAGCAAAATAAAACAATAAGGAAAGACGTATAACATATTATTAATATAAAAATTGAAATGAAGATTGTAGTTTTAGACGGTTTTGCCGCCAATCCCGGTGATTTGTCCTGGGAAGGTATAAAAGCTCTCGGAGAATGCACGATTTATGATCGTACCGCTCCCGAAGAAGTATTAGAACGTGCAGCCGGAGCAGAAGTGCTTCTGACTAATAAAGTAATCATCAACGCAGACCACATGGCTGCACTGCCCGAACTAAAATATATCGGCGTATTAGCTACCGGATACAATGTAGTTGACACTGCTGCTGCCAAAGAACGGGGAATCATCGTTACTAATATTCCTTCATACAGCACCGCTTCTGTTGCGCAAATGGTATTTGCGCATATTCTGAATATCACTCAACAAGTACAACATCACTCTGAAGAAGTACACAAAGGTCGTTGGACAAACAGCAAAGACTTCTGCTTTTGGGATACTCCGCTGATGGAACTTAGAGAAAAGAAAATCGGATTGGTCGGATTGGGAAATACCGGATATACGACTGCACGTGTCGCCATCGGTTTTGGAATGCAGGTATATGCATTGACTTCAAAGTCACACTTCCAGTTGCCACCGGAAATCAAAAAGATGGATTTAGACCAACTGTTCAGCGAATGTGATATTATCAGCTTGCACTGCCCGCTTACTCCCGAGACACGCGAAATGGTGAATGCCCGTCGCCTTGCTATGATGAAGCCGACAGCTATCTTAATCAATACTGGTCGTGGCCCGCTAATTAACGAACAGGATTTGGCAGATGCATTGAACAGCGGTAAGATTTATGCTGCCGGAGTGGATGTTCTTTCTACTGAACCTCCTTGTGCGGACAATCCATTGCTAACAGCAAAGAATTGCTATATCACTCCGCATATCGCATGGGCAACACTGGAAGCTCGTGAACGCTTGATGAATATTGCAATCGGCAACTTACAGGCATATGCTGCCGGAAAACCGGAAAACTTGGTAAATTGAGAATTGAAAATTGAGAATTAAAAAATAGGCTGCGCATGAGGTGATAAGTATTCATTGCGCAGCCTATTTCTCAATTTTTAATTCTCAATTCTCAATTTAATAAGAGTGTCCACCTTCGTCCATCTCTTTCTCCGTAATCTTGTGACGGTCGATGCTACGCCAAGCGTAGAATATATAAGCTATCACAAACGGTACGAGAATAGAAACATAAGCCATTGTCTTCAGAGTAAACTCACTGGAACAGCTATTGGCTAACGTCAATGAACTTTGCAAGTCTGTATAAGACGGATAATAAGCGGTATTATTATATCCTGCCACTAACAGCAAAGACAATACAGTCAATACCGTACCAATTCCCGTAAACCAAATTCCTTTATCGAACGTTTTTTTGAGTAATGTCTTTCCGATGCCGAATAGAACCAAAACAACTCCTATCAGGAATAAGACAAGAATTATCGGCATTTCGATAAAGTTAGTGAAATACTTGAATGGCTGCATATAAATCTCCTGTGTATCCGGATTCACTGCAAAGCCATCGGAAACTAATGTACGGATGACAAATGACAAAAAGAATACCAGAAATAAGACTGCATTGTTTCGCACTGCACGACGACATTTATCTGTCAGTTCCTTATTCGCTATATTATTAATAAAGTAAAGCGCACCCAAGACACGGGCAAGGAAGAATACAGCCAGCCCTAAAATCACATTCCAAATATTAGTCAACGCATCCAGTCCGTGCCATCCATTTCCCCAATGACTGATAACCGGCATAATGGTATCCGTCATATTTGCTTTATTGATGTAGAAATCAGAACCAGTGAAGAAAGTAGCAACTGCTCCGCCAAGCAATAACGGCCCTACTACTCCATTTATCACCAGGAAAGTCTGATACGTCTTCTTACCCAACAGATTTCCCGCTTTACTCTGAAACTCATAGCTGACAGCCTGCAATACAAAACTGAAAAGGATAATCATCCAAAGCCAATAAGCGCCACCGAAGCTGGTACTATAAAATAATGGAAAGGAAGCAAAGAAAGCGCCACCGAAAGTAACTAACGTAGTAAACGTAAATTCCCACTTACGTCCGGTAGAGTTCACCATCATTTTACGATGTTCTTCCGTCTTACCGAGACAGAACAACAATGAATTACCGCCCTGCACGAACAATAAAAACACAAGGATAGCTCCCAGCAAGGAAACGACAAGCCACCAATATTGTTGTAGTAATATATACATAGTCTTTACGATTAATGGTTAGTATTAGCATTATCTCCCGTATCCGGGCCTTTCTTGATGGCCTTTACCATGATTCCGGCACCTGCAATCAACATTACCGTAAACAAGAGCAGGAAGATAAAGAAAGTAATCTGCACAGAACTTACATCCAGTTTGGAGATAGCGGCCGACGTAGGCAGCATATCACGGATAGCCCACGGCTGACGACCACATTCGGCAACCACCCATCCGGCTTGTCCGGCAATGTATCCCAAAGGAATAGTCAATAAAGCAATCCAATGCATCCATCTCATTTTACTCAAATCCTTCTTATAGATAAAGAAAAGGACAACGATAAAGAACAAGATAAAATATCCTCCCAGAATCACCATTATACGGAAGGCATAGAAGTTCAGGGGAACGTTCGGGACCAACTGGTTAACATCTTTAATATATCCGTAACCGAAATAAGGAATATTTTCTTGCAATACTTTGTAAGCCACTTGTGCATCTTCTTCATTCTTTGCACTCTTGGCGGCACGATAAGCAGCCAAGGCACCGATAGCCGTTTTCCCCCGTTCAATCTTCTCGGCAGCCGAAAGGGCTTTTGTACCGTCTTTCATCTGATAACCGCCTTCGATGATATTGGCAATGCCCGGAACGTAACCGTCTACATCACGTTCGGCAAGGAAAGAAAGCATACTCGGTATTTCAATGCGGAAAAGGAATGGATCTTTTCCGTCGTTATAAGTTTTCTTTTCAGGGTTCAGCATGCCGATTCCTACTAGTCCGACATTCGTTCCTCCTTCATACAAACCTTCCACAGCAGCCAACTTCATCGGCTGCGTCTGTGCAATCTGATAACCGGAACCGTCGCCCGTCCAGGCAGACAATAAGGAGGCTACTAATCCGAAGACGGCAGCAATCTTGATACTGGCAAGTGCAAACTCACGATTGCGTTTCTTCAGCAAGTACCAACAACTAACACCGACTACAAAGACAGCACCAAGTACCCAACCGGACAATACAGTATGAAAGAATTTATTAACAGCAACGGGTGAAGTTGCCACTGCCCAGAAATCGACCATCTCATTACGAACAGTATCTGGATTAAATTCCATCCCCACCGGATGTTGCATCCATGCGTTGGCAACAAGAATCCACCAGGCAGAAATCGTTGCTCCCAATCCTGTCAACCAAGTAGAAGCCAGATGGAAGCGTTTGCTTACTTTTCCCCAACCAAAGAACATCACGGCAATAAACGTGGCTTCCATAAAGAATGCCAAAATGCCCTCGATAGCCAATGGTGCACCGAAAATATCTCCTACAAACCAGGAATAATTACTCCAGTTCGTACCAAACTCAAACTCAAGAATCAAGCCGGTTGCCACCCCGATAGCGAAGTTGATACCGAACAGCTTCATCCAAAACATCGCGGTTTTCTTCCAAAATTCTTTGCCTGTTTTATAATACAGCGTCTCCATGATACCCATCACCACTGCCAATCCGAGTGTGAGGGGAACAAAAATCCAGTGGTACATAGCTGTCATCGCAAATTGGGCTCTCGACCAATCTATCAGCGAAGTGTCAATACTTTCAATCATAATCTTATGTAGTTTAAGAGTTAAAAATCAATCGATTTCTCCGGAATGGCACGTTGTATCAGTTCGTTGCCCACATAGGTTCCCTTGTCGGCATCCGTAGGATGGTCGCCGAGAAAATCAGGAAAAAAGAATAATTTGAGGATGAAGAACATAACGAATAATTTCAGCAGGATAATAACCCACAAAGTACGACCGAGTGTCATACTACGGAAGCCCTCTAAATAGAAGTTCCAAATAGAAAGTAGTGTATTCTTCATATGTTGACGTTATAATTTGTAATAAGTACAAATATACAATTTTTATAATTAAAACAAACAAATACCCCAAATTGTTGCGGGATTTGTTGTGTTTTTCTAAAAAAATCTACCTATCGACAGAAAAAAAACATTTAACGGCAAAATTCCGTATTCCGTCTATCGCTTTTGCAGCTAATATAATATGTACGTACCTTCGTTACCAGTAAATCAATAGAAGTATGAATATGATAAATGTAAGAAGATTGACAGTGATGGCATTTCTTGGTGCAGGTATGTTTTCGGGCATATCTGCACAAGAATCTCCGCTGCAAGCCGATACACAGAACGAAGTGAAGCTCCCTGCCCAATGGGATTTGCAATCGTGCATCGACTATGCTTTGGAGCAGAATATTACTATCCGCAAAAATCGTGTGACGGCGGAAAGTACACAGATTGATGTAAAGACAGCTAAAGCTGCTTTGTTTCCCAGCCTTTCGTTTTCTACCAGTCAGCAGGTGGTGAATCGTCCGTATCAGGAGTCGAGCAGCCGGGTGAGCGGCAATGAGATTATCAGCAGTAACAGCAAGACAAGTTATAATGGTAATTATGGTCTGAATGCTTCGTGGACTCTATATAATGGTAACAAACGACTGAAGACTATCAAACAGGAACAACTGAACAACCATGTAGCCGAACTGGATGTGGCAACTTCCGAGAATACTATCCAGGAATCCATAGCCCAAGTTTATATTCAGATTCTTTACGCGTCCGAATCTGTCAGAGTAAACGAAAATACATTGCAGGTTTCCATTGCACAACGTGACCGCGGAGAACAACTGCTGAATGCGGGAAGTATTGCAAAAAGCGATTTTGCGCAACTGGAAGCTCAGGTAAGCACCGACCGTTATCAACTTGTGACAGCGCAAGCCACTCTGCAAGATTACAAATTACAACTGAAACAATTGCTCGAACTGGATGGGGAGAATGAGATGAACGTCTATCTCCCCAGCCTGTCCGACGAGAATGTGCTTGCCCCGTTGCCTACCAAGAAAGATGTGTATGTGAGCGCCCTCGCCATTCGTCCGGAGATTGAAGCAAGCAAGCTCAATGTAGAAGCTTCCGAACTGGGGATTGATATTGCAAAATCCAGTTACTTTCCGACTATCAGCCTTAGTGCAGGTATCGGGACGAATCATACGAGCGGCAGCGACTTTACTTTCGGCGAACAGGTGAAGAACGGATGGAACAATTCTATCGGACTGTCTGTCAGTGTGCCTATCTTCAATAACCGTCAGACAAAAAGCGCCGTACAAAAGGCTAAGTTGCAACGCGAAACGAGTATGTTATCGCTGCTTGATGAACAAAAAGCTCTGTATAAGGCTATTGAAGGTCTTTGGTTGGATGCTAACAGTGCACAACAGCGTTATGCGGCAGCCAACGAGAAGTTGAGGAGTACACAAATCAGTTATGACCTGATTAGCGAACAATTCAACTTGGGAATGAAGAATACCATAGAACTTCTTACAGAGAAGAATAACTTACTGCAAGCTCAACAAGAACAGCTTCAGGCTAAATATATGGCTATACTGAACACGCAGTTGCTGAAGTTCTATCAGGGGGATAAATTAGCATTATAATAAATAAGTAAAAGCATAATAAACGAATGAAAACGAAAAAGATTATCTTAATCGCCGTGGCAGTCGTTGTGGTAGTAGGTGCAGGGATTTGGTTCTTTGCAGGTTCACCCGCCAAACACAAAGTCACATATGCCACTGTTACCGTAAGCAAAGGCGATATTTCAAATTCGGTGACTGCTACCGGAACCATCGAACCGGTGACGGAAGTAGAAGTCGGTACGCAGGTATCAGGTATCATCGACAAGATTTATGTAGACTATAACTCGACAGTTACCAAAGGGCAGTTGATTGCTGAAATGGACCGTGCCACTTTGCAAAGTGAACTGGCTTCCCAGCAGGCAACTTACGATGGTGCCAAGGCCGAATATGAATATCAGAAGAAGAATTATGAACGTAGCAAAGGACTGCACGAGAAGTCTCTGATTAGTGATACGGATTTCGAACAAGCTCTTTATAATTATCAGAAGGCTAAAAGTAGTTATGACAGCAGCAAGGCGTCTTTGGCAAAAGCGGAACGTAACTTGTCTTACGCAACGATTACTTCGCCGATTGACGGAGTCGTTATCAGCCGTGATGTGGAAGCCGGACAGACGGTTGCTTCCGGGTTCGAAACTCCGACACTTTTCACCATTGCTGCGGATTTGACGCAGATGCAGGTGGTAGCCGATGTGGATGAAGCCGATATAGGCGGTGTGGAAGAAGGTCAACGTGCCAGCTTTACGGTAGATGCTTATCCGAATGATACGTTCGATGGCGTAGTGACGCAGATTCGCTTGGGAGATGCAAGCAGTACGAGCAGTACAAGTAGCAGCAGTAGCACGGTGGTTACTTATGAAGTAGTAATCTCTGCCCACAACCCCGACCAAAAACTGAAACCGCGTCTGACAGCGAATGTTACTATCTATATTCTTGATAAAAAGGATGTATTGTCCGTTCCGAACAAAGCTCTGCGCTTCGTACCGGAAAAACCTCTGATTGGCGCTAATGACATCGTAAAAGATTGCGAAGGCGAACATAAACTTTGGACACGTGAAGGAACTACATTCACCGCTCATCCGGTAGAAGTCGGAATCAGTAACGGCATGTCTACGGAAATTGTCAGTGGAATCGCCGAAGGAACGAAAGTGGTATCCGAAGCTACCATAGGTACATTGCCGGGCGAAAGTATGGGGGCTGAGCCCAATAAAGAAAGTAGCGGGGAAAGAAGTCCGTTCATGCCAAGTCGTCCGGGAGACAATAAAAAGAAGAACAATAAGTGACCACAATGAAGAAAGTAATTGAAATACAAAATATCAAACGAGACTTCCAAGTGGGAGACGAAACCGTCCATGCGTTACGGGGCGTTTCGTTCACCATCAACGAAGGGGAGTTTGTCACCATCATGGGTACTTCCGGTTCGGGAAAGTCCACGCTGCTAAATATACTAGGCTGCCTGGATACTCCGACAAGCGGAGAGTATCTGCTCGACGATATTCCCGTGCGCACGATGAGCAAGCCTCAACGTGCGGTACTGAGGAATCGTAAGATTGGATTCGTGTTCCAAAGCTACAATCTGTTGCCTAAAACGACGGCTGTGGAGAATGTGGAACTGCCGCTTATGTACAACTCGTCCGTCAGTGCTACCGAACGTCGCCGCCGGGCCATTGAATCTTTGCAAGCTGTGGGATTGGGCGACCGTTTGGAACATAAATCCAATCAGATGTCCGGTGGACAAATGCAACGTGTTGCCATTGCACGTGCGTTGGTGAATAATCCGGCTGTGATTCTTGCTGACGAAGCGACCGGAAACCTCGACAGCCGTACCTCTTTCGAGATACTTGTCCTGTTTCAGAAACTTCATGCCGAAGGACGCACAATTATCTTTGTAACGCATAATCCCGAAATTGCGCAATACAGTAGCCGAAATATCCGTTTGCGCGACGGTCATGTCATTGAGGATACTACTAATCCGAAGATTCTGTCCGCTGCCGAAGCATTGGCCGCATTGCCGAAAAATGACGAAGATTAATAATCATTCAATATGCCGATGTACCAGTGCGCCCCATAGATTGCACAATCATAGGGTGGCAAACCGGCAAATTAGCATATTGACAAATTAGCAAATTATTTATTATGAATGGAACTAATTTATTCAAGATAGCTCTCCGGGCGTTGGCGAACAATAAGCTGCGTGCTTTTCTCACCATGCTTGGCATCATTATCGGTGTTGCTTCCGTCATCACAATGCTCGCCATCGGACAGGGTTCGAAGAAAAGCATCCAGCAGCAGATTTCCGAGATGGGGTCGAACATGATTATGATTCATCCGGGAGCCGATATGCGTGGTGGTGTGCGGCAAGACCCGTCGGCCATGCAGACCTTGAAGCTTGCCGATTATGAAGCCTTGCGCGATGAGACAAGTTTCTTGTCTGCCGTGAGTCCCAATGTTTCTTCGTCGGGACAGCTTATTGCCGGTAACAATAACTATCCGGCATCTGTGAATGGCGTGGGAACGGAATATCTCGATATTCGCCAGTTGACGGTTGAGAATGGGGAGATGTTTACGGAAGCCGACATACAGAGTTCGGCAAAAGTATGTGTGATAGGAAAGACGATAGTGGACAATCTTTTCCCGGATGGAAGTGACCCCGTAGGCAAGGTTATCCGTTTCAGCAAGATACCCTTCCGGGTGGTAGGTGTA
Organism: Bacteroides sp. GM023; assembly: GCF_014750685.1. GTDB lineage: Bacteria > Bacteroidota > Bacteroidia > Bacteroidales > Bacteroidaceae > Bacteroides. The sequence goes on along the minus strand of NZ_JAAXGE010000005.1, from coordinate 583,268 downwards.
CTCAAAGCAAAAGGATACAACTCTATGGGACAAGACCAGGATGCCGTAGTGCTTGCTCCTTATACTACCGTAATGAAACGTTTGCTTGCCGTTACGTACTTGCAGGGTGTGTTTGCTTCTGCCCTCACTGAAGATATGACGGAATATGCTACGGATGAAATCAGTACGATTCTTCGCCGTAACCATAAGCTGAAAGCATCGGACGATGATGATTTCACCATCCGTACGCAACAGGAATTGAGTACGATGCTCAACTCCACTACCGATTTGATGACGACTTTGCTTGCATTGCGGGTATCTCGCTGGTGGTAGGTGGTATCGGAATTATGAATATCATGTATGTATCTGTAACGGAACGTACCCGCGAAATCGGTCTGCGTATGTCTGTCGGCGCGCGAGGGGTCGATATTCTGAGCCAGTTCCTTATTGAAGCCATTATGATTAGTATCACGGGCGGTATCATCGGAGTGATAATCGGCTGCGGAGCCAGTTGGATTGTAAAAAGCGTGGCGCATTGGCCTATCTATATCCAGCCGTGGAGTGTGTTCCTTTCTTTTGCGGTATGTACCGTCACCGGAGTCTTCTTCGGATGGTATCCTGCCAAGAAAGCAGCAGATTTAGACCCGATAGAAGCCATCAGATACGAATAAAAAACTATCTTTGTCTTTATGAAACAAACCTTTACATCCGCACGTCGTCCCCTGGAGATACTGATACACATTATCGGCTGGGGGATTATGTTCGGTTTCCCGTTCTTTTTCGTTGAACGTGGGAACGGGAACATCAATTGGATGGCGTATATACGCCATCTTGCCGTACCACTATCTTTTATGATTGTGTTCTACGTCAATTATTTCTTTTTGGTTCCCCGCTATCTTTTCCAAAGTCAGGCTAAAAGATATGTTATCTATAATATTATCTTTCTATGCGTTGTCGGACTTTTACTTCATCTGTGGCAAAGTCTGACGTTCGACCCATCCTTTGCGCCTAGACCCAAAAGACCGGGTATGCCGCCGGGATGGTTATTCTTCCTCAGGGATATGTTGAGCCTTGTTTTCACCATCGGATTAAGTGCCGCCATTCGTATGAGTGCCCGATGGACGCAGAACGAAGCTGCCCGTAAAGAAGCGGAACGGAATCGTGCGGAAGCCGAACTGAAAAACCTGCGGAACCAACTGAATCCTCACTTCTTGCTGAATACGCTGAATAATATCTATGCTCTGATTGCATTTGATTCGGACAAGGCGCAGGAAGCCGTGCAGGAGTTGAGCAAACTTCTCCGATATGTATTGTATGATAATCAGCAGACGTATGTGCCTCTTTGTAAGGAAGTGGATTTTATCCGCAACTACATTGAATTGATGCGTATCCGCCTGTCGGCTAATGTACAGATGACTACTCAATTCGACATTCAACCGGATAGTCAGACGCTTATTGCGCCGCTTATCTTTATCTCGTTGATAGAGAATGCATTCAAGCATGGCATCTCCCCTACCGAATCGAGTTTTATCAGTATTCATATTTCAGAGAATGACAGGGAAGTAGTTTGTGAAATCCGCAATAGTAATCATCCCAAGACAGTGGAAGATAAGAGTGGTTCGGGTGTCGGATTGGAACAAGTGAGCCGGCGTTTGGAAATACTTTATCCGGGGGCTTACACTTGGTCGAAGGGCAGTTCAGAGGATGAGTCTGTCTATGAATCAAGATTGAGTATTAAAATCAAAGAGTAGCTAGAAAACGTTAAGTATAAAACTTTAGATATAGAATAATATGGTATTACGATGTGCAATTGTTGATGATGAGCCTTTAGCTCTTAGCTTGTTAGAAAGTTACGTGAACAAGACTCCGTTCCTGCAACTGGCGGGAAAGTATTCCAGTGCGGTTCAGGCAATGAAAGAATTGCCGGATGAAGAGGTAGACCTTCTGTTTTTGGACATTCAGATGCCGGAGCTTAACGGACTGGAATTCTCGAAGATGGTGGATTCACGCACCCGTATCGTATTTACTACCGCTTTCGGTCAATACGCCATAGACGGTTATCGTGTCAATGCGCTCGATTATCTGCTGAAACCTATCTCATATGTCGATTTTCTGCAAGCAGCCAACAAAGCGCTTCAATGGTTCGAACTGGTGCAGAAGCCGGAGGAGATAGACAGCATCTTTGTGAAAAGCGACTATAAGCTGGTGCAGGTAGACCTGAAGAAAATTATGTATATCGAAGGGTTGAAGGATTATATCAAAATTTATACAGAAGACGTTCCCAAGCCCATTCTGTCACTCATGAGCATGAAAGCGATGGAAGAGCTTTTACCTTCCAGCCGTTTCATACGTGTACACCGCTCCTTCATTGTCCAAAAAGATAAGATACGGGTAATCGACCGCGGTCGCATTGTTTTTGACAAAACATATATTCCCATCAGTGACAGTTACAAGCAAGTTTTTCAGACTTTCCTTGACGAACGGAGCTAATGTTGGTTATTTTATCGGTGAAAATGCGATTTTTGTCGATTATACTTTGTCAGAAACCGTTTTATCTATACCTTTGCAGAGAACAGAAAGGGATTGTGAAATTCCGAGAATAGAATAGTTTAGTTAAGTCTAGTTTAGTTTTTGTGTTGATAGCTCCCTCGTCGGCGGACGAACTAGGGAGCTATTTTTATATATTAAAAGAATAATATTGCACAAAACATACATATTTTACATAACTTTGCAGCGACAAAATATCACACAAATGGAATATGCGGTAGAAGAATTGAAAAGTGCATTAATCGAGAAATGCGAAAGTGAAGGAATCTTATATGCAATGGTAGCAGTAAACCGGCGTACGAAAGAAATTATTCTTCCGGATACTTTACAAGGAGCCTTGCAACATCCCGAATACTTTGTATGTACTTGCAGAAAAGTGAAAGAGAGCTATATAGTAGAGGAGATTACGAAAGTGTAACTCTCCTCTAGTCTTTTTATTCTTTATTTTATTCGCCAAGTTCTCCCAGTAAATCATAGGAAGGAACGAAGAATAGTGTTCCCGTCACTGCGGTACTAAAGTCCAGCAAACGGTCGGTGTTGCCTACCGGATTGCCGATAAACATACTTTCCAGCATTTGGCGAGTTGTACTGAAGGTACTTGCATAGCCGATGAAGTATGTACCATATTCACCTTTAGAGGTATTGGCAAACGGCATGTTGGCACGCACAATCTTCAAATCATCACCAATATTGGTAACGGCATTGTGCGCATTCTGCGGTTTCTCTTCGTCAGAGAGCTCAACATCGTTGAACTTACGACGGCCAATCACTTTCTCCTGTTCTTCCACAGGCAATGAGTTCCAGGCAACCATGTCATGGATGTATTTCTGTACAAAGACATAGCTTCCGCCTGCGAAATCGGCATCTTCCTCGCCTATTACAGCAAAGTGATAAGGATTTTCGTCTACGGCAGGATTTTCCGTCCCGTCCACGAAACCGATAATTGCTTTGCCGTCCATGTATCTGAAACCGTGAGTTTCATCGACAGACTCTACCACGCCTTTAAGCTTCTCATCAATAATGGAAGCAAATTCAAAGCATAGCCCCATCTGCTTGGCACGAATATGGAATAACAAGTCGCCCGGGGTGGAAACAGCGGTGTACTTCTCTCCTTTTATTTCCTGAAAGGTAGCCAGTTCCTTCGGCTTGCCTTGTTCTGGGAAAAGACGGCTCCATGCGTCGGCGCCAAATCCCATCGTGCAACTGAATTGCAGATCGGGGAAACGATTGCGCATACTGCGAATCATTGCCGAGAAGTTGGCACACACATCTTTCACCTTGTCAGGCATATCGGGAGACTCCTTCAATTTGTAGACTATAAATATAACGCTCTCTCCCTGTTTTCCTGCTACATCCTGCGGGATATTACCATGAAATGGATTTTGATTAGAATTCATATCTTTCTGTTTTATCTTTTAGCTGCGCTAACGAATCGTTTGATTTTAGTTCACATCCTTTTTACTCTGATCGCCAAGATACAAAGCTGCCCCTTTATCCATAAACAGTTCTACATTCTGTGCATGATGGGCAATGTAGGCTGCCGGTCCCGTATCTCCCGAATTGCAGATTTCCTCTACTACGTCCGCTTTACCTTTCCCCGTTATCAGGAAAATGACATGGCGGGCATTCAGAATGGGGTAACCTGTCATTGCAATACGCTTCTGTCCGTTGCGGGGATGGGTGCTGACTACATAAATAGAACTGGAGGTCAACAAACTTTCTTGTCCGGGAAAAATAGAGGAAGTATGTCCGTCATCTCCCGCACCCAACAAGATTATATCAAATTCCGGCCAGCCTTGTTTGAGCGGTACCTGCTGCCTGACTAATTCAGAATAACGAAGAGCTTCCTTCACCGGCTTTGCTTCGCCGCGAATACGAAAGACATTCTCATATGGAATGGGAGTCAATCCTAAAAGAAGATTGCGCATCATCCCATAGTTACTGTCCGAATCATCGGGCGGCACACAACGTTCGTCCACCCAATAGATATGCATACGATTCCAAGGGGTGATGTCCATATACTCGTTCGCCCATAAATCAAACATCAGAGCAGGGGTGGTTCCACCGCTCACCGCAATATTGAACACCTTACTCGGTTCTTCTTTCATAATTTCCACCAAGCGGAGTATCAACTCACGGGACGTCTCTATGGACGAGGGAAAAACTTCTAATTTCATAATTCACAATATTGATCTGTGTTCGTCAAATTCTTACAAGGATTAGTCCAGTCAGCTCCATGCTCGTGCATCATAGCTTCACTTTCCAATGGTCCCCACGTGCCTGCGGGATAACCGTAAAGAGGTGCGTCGGGATTCTCTTTCCAATAACGGAGTACCGGATCGAAGAAATTCCAGGAGGCTTCCACTGCATCGCTTCGAGTAAATAAGGTCGGATCGCCCTGGATACAGTCGTCTATCAGACGTGCATAAGCATCACCGCTAGGCACACCACCCAATTGGGCATAACTGAAATCCATCGTCACCTGGCGTACTTCAAAACCTGCGCCGGGAACTTTCATTCCGATCTTGAGCACTATTCCTTCGTTTGGCTGCAAACGAAGAATCAATTTATTCGCCCGTGGACAGTTGCCACTGGCACAATGAAACATCTGATGAGGTGTTTCGCGGAAATGAACGACGATTTCCGTCACCTTTGTCGGCATCTGCTTGCCTGTGCGGATATAGAACGGGACACCGCTCCAGCGCCAGTTGCTGATACCTAGTTTCATGGCAATATAAGTTTCCGTGCGCGAATCGGGAGATACGCCTTTTTCTTCACGATACCCTTTCTTATTGCCGGAAGATGTATATTGTCCGCGAACGATATGTTCGTTCAAGTCGACTTCATTCAACGGAGTCAGAGATTCGTAGACTTTCACGACTTCGTTACGGAAGTTGTCTGCATTGAAGACAGCAGGCGGTTCCATAGCCGTGAGTGCCACAAGCTGGATAAGATGATTCTGCACCATATCACGCAGAGCACCAGCCGTTTCGTAGAATCCACCGCGTTGTTCGATACCGAGATTTTCAACTGCTGTGATTTCTACATAGTCGATATAATTCCTGTTCCAAAGAGGTTCGAAGATACCGTTGGCAAAACGGAAAGCGAGTACGTTTTGGGCAGTCTCTTTACCGAGAAAGTGGTCGATGCGGTAAATCTGTTGTTCGTTGAAAACAGAAGCATAGATTTTATTCAGTTCGCGTGCCGATTCGAGGTCGTAACCGAAGGGCTTCTCTACGATGATACGTGAATGGGGAGTATTCAGTCCGGCTGCTTTCAGATGCAAGGGGACTACGCCGTAAAGTGACGGCGGAGTGGCCAGGTAGAACAGCAGGTTGTCAGGGTCTACCTCGTTCGTCAACTTCACCAAACGCTGGCGGAGTGCCGGGTAACCTTCTTCTTTTGCCGGGTCCATCGGCAAGTAATACAAATGGGAAATAAAGGCATCCATCAGCGCCGCATCCTGTTCTTCGGACTTTACGAACGTCTGAAGTTCACCTAATATATAGGAACGGTAGTCCTCGTCAGAGTAGATTGTACGTCCGATACCCAATATACTATAATCTCCGGTCAACCGTTTTTCACGGAAGAGAGAGTAAAGGGCCGGCATTAACTTACGCTTGGTAAGGTCGCCGGACGCACCGAAAATTATCATTGCAAATTTATCCATTGTCGTTTTTTTATTTCTTACTTATAAAACAATCTTATTACTTCACCATATCCTGTTAAACGTTGTATGTGCCCGACTTCGTATCGCCACCGTGTCCTGTCCAGTTTTCATGGAAGAACTGTCCGCGCAGTTCGTCCTTACGTTCGAAAGTGTGCGCGCCGAAGTAGTCACGCTGTGCCTGCACAAGGTTGGCGGGCAAATCGGCAGAAGTGAGCGAATAGAAATAATTCAAGGCAGAAGAGAAAGCAGGAACAGGAAGTTCTTCTTTCATAGCTTCGGCTACAAGGCTCTTCCAACCGGGGAGCAACGTTTTCATTTCTTCTTTGAAATAAGGAGCCAACAACAAGTGTTTAGGCTTGTCGGTGGCTTCGAAGGCAGCCGCAATGTCATTCAGGAATATACTGCGTATGATGCATCCGCCACGCCACATACGGGCAATGGAAGCCAGGTCGAGATGCCAGTCGAAAGCGTCGGAAGCACGTTGCAACACGGCGAATCCCTGGGCATAAGAAACGAGTTTGGAAGCATAAAGGGCAGAGAAAATATCCTTTACAAGTTCTACCTTATTATATATAGGTTGTGTATGTTGGCATTGGAATTGTTTGGAAGCCAGGCGGCGCAAATCTTTCTGTGCGGAGAGACTGCGTTCGAACACTGCCGTAGCAATCAGTCCTAGCGGCATGCCCAGTTCCATGGCATTGATAACCGACCATTTGCCTGTACCTTTCTGTCCGGCAGCATCCAGTATCTTATCAATGAGATAACCACCGGCTTTGTCTTTATGACGTAAGATATTGGCAGTGATTTCGATAAGGTAACTGCGAAGTTTGCCTTCATTCCAGCGGGCAAAAACATCTGCCATTTCTTCATTGTTCAAATCGAGCAGTTTCTTCATCACCCAATAGGCTTCGGCAATCAACTGCATATCGCCATATTCGATACCGTTGTGAATCATCTTCACAAAGTGGCCGGAACCTGCCGGGCCTACCCATTGACAGCAAGGAGTACCATCCGGCGCTTTCGCTGCAATGCTCTGAAGAATCGGTTTCACTTCCGGCCATGCTTTTTCCGAACCGCCGGGCATGATGGAAGCACCGTTCAAAGCGCCTTCTTCACCACCGGACACACCGCTGCCGACGAAAAGGAAACCTTTCGATTCGGCGAGTTTGACACGGCGGTTGGTATCCTCGTAATTGGAGTTACCACCGTCGATAAGAATATCTCCGGGTGAAAGTAACGGGAAAAGCTGATCCATCAGTTCGTCTACCGGACTTCCGGCACGAACCATCATCATAATTTTTCGCGGGGTAGCTATAGAGTCCACAAAAGCTTTTATATCAGTGAATCCTTCGATATTTTTACCTTTTGCACGGCCGTTCATAAAGCGGTCTACTACTCCTTCTTCTACTCCGGGAACGGTGCGGTTGTAAACCGATACATGCCATCCCTTACTCTCCATGTTTAAAGCAAGATTCTCGCCCATCACAGCCAAGCCGATAAGTCCGATATCTGTTTTATTCTGATTTGCCATAACTTGTATATTTTGTAATAATGTTTACCATAGTAACAATTGAAATGAACATTTGTTCGAAATATTTAGATTAAAATATTATTTTTGTGGGCAACAAATAGAAACAAGGATGAAGAAAATCAAAATCGGTTTATTAGCCCGTATTGTTATCGCTATTATTCTAGGTATTGCCATCGGCACCTTTTTCCCGGCTCCGCTAGTACGAATATTCGTCACTTTCAACGGTATTTTCAGTGAGTTCCTTAATTTCTCTATTCCGTTGATTATTCTCGGACTGGTCACCGTGGCTATTGCCGATATTGGCAAAGGCGCAGGAAAGATGCTGCTCATCACTGCTCTGATTGCCTATTTTGCCACTTTGTTTTCGGGTTTCCTGTCCTATTTTACCGGTGTCACGGTATTTCCGTCGCTCATCGAACCGGGTGTCCCTCTCGAAGAAGTGAGCGAGGCACAGGGGATTCTCCCCTACTTCACCGTATCCATTCCTCCGTTGATGAATGTGATGACAGCTTTGATTTTTGCTTTTACTTTGGGGTTGGGACTGGCTTCGCTGAACAGCGATGCTTTGAAGAACGTGGCACGTGATTTTCAAGAGATTATCGTCCGTATGATTAGTGCGGTGATTCTGCCTTTACTCCCGCTTTATATCTTTGGTATTTTTCTGAACATGACACATTCGGGACAAGTGTACTCTATCTTGATGGTATTTATCAAAATCATCGGAGTAATCTTTCTTCTGCACATATTCCTGTTGGTCTTTCAGTATTCCATCGCCGCACTGTTTGTGCGCAAGAATCCGTTTAAATTATTGGGTAAGATGATGCCGGCTTATTTCACGGCATTGGGCACACAATCATCGGCCGCCACGATTCCCGTGACGTTGGAACAGACGAAGAAAAACGGAGTATCGGCAGATATTGCAGGATTCGTGATTCCGCTATGCGCCACGATTCATTTATCGGGCAGCACGCTGAAAATCGTAGCCTGCGCACTGGCGCTGATGATGATGCAGGGAATGCCGTTCGACTTCCCGCTCTTTGCCGGTTTTATCTTTATGCTGGGAATCACGATGGTGGCAGCACCGGGCGTTCCGGGCGGGGCTATCATGGCTGCTTTGGGAATCCTTCAATCCATGCTCGGCTTCGATGAATCGGCACAAGCTTTGATGATTGCACTTTACATTGCGATGGATAGTTTCGGAACAGCCTGCAATGTCACCGGTGACGGAGCTATTGCGCTGATTATCGACAAAATGATGGGAAAGAACTGTGCTGAATAACTGTGCTGAAAAATACATAGAAAGGTTTGCAAGGGTCACAGAAAATGACGACATTTGCACCCATATTTTCAATTATTAAATACATAACGTATGAAAAAAGCCCTAATATCAGGCATCACCGGGCAGGATGGCTCTTATCTTGCTGAGTTTTTATTGCAAAAAGGTTATGAAGTACACGGTATTCTACGCCGTTCTTCTTCGTTCAATACAGGACGTATTGAACATTTGTATTTTGACGAGTGGGTGCGCGACATGAAACAGAAACGTACTATTAATCTGCATTATGGGGATATGACAGATTCTAGTTCGTTAATTCGTATTATTCAACAGGTGCAACCGGATGAAATCTACAATTTGGCGGCTCAAAGTCATGTGAAGGTTTCGTTCGACGTTCCTGAGTACACTGCCGAGGCTGATGCTATCGGTACATTACGTATGCTCGAAGCTGTACGTATCCTGGGACTGGAAAAGAAAACCCGCATCTATCAGGCTTCTACTTCCGAATTGTTCGGTAAGGTGCAGGAAGTTCCACAAAAAGAGACAACTCCGTTCTATCCCCGTTCTCCGTATGGGGTAGCCAAACAATATGGTTTTTGGATTACTAAGAATTATCGTGAAAGTTACGGTATGTTTGCCGTTAATGGTATTCTGTTCAACCATGAGAGCGAACGCCGTGGCGAGACTTTCGTAACACGTAAGATTTCTTTAGCTGCCGCACGTATTGCGCAGGGCGAACAAGACAAACTGTATCTGGGTAATCTGGATTCTCTTCGCGACTGGGGATATGCCAAAGACTATGTGGAATGTATGTGGCTGATTCTACAACATGACGTTCCCGAAGATTTCGTGATTGCTACGGGAGAAATGCACACGGTACGCGAATTTGCGACGTTGGCTTTCAAAGAAGCGGGAATCGAACTTCGTTGGGAAGGTGAAGGCGTGAATGAGAAGGGTATCGACGTAGCTACCGGAAAAACGCTGGTAGAAGTTGACCCTAAATATTTCCGTCCGTCGGAAGTTGAACAATTATTGGGTGACCCGACTAAAGCAAGGACTTTGCTGGGTTGGAATCCGTGCAAGACTTCATTCGAAGAGTTGGTAAGCATCATGGTTCGCCACGATATGGAGAAGGTGAGACGTATGATCGCCACCAAACACTAATAAAATCATCATCTGAATATGGAAAAGAATGCAAAGATATACGTAGCAGGACACCGCGGTCTCGTAGGGTCTGCTATCTGGAAAAATTTGCAGGATAAAGGATATACCAATCTGATAGGTCGCTCTCACAAGGAGCTAGACCTGTTGGATGGCGTAGCTGTGCGCAAGTTCTTTGATGAAGAGCAGCCGGAATATGTATTCCTTGCTGCCGCTTTCGTAGGCGGTATCATGGCAAACAGTATCTACCGTGCCGACTTCATTTACAAGAACCTGCAAATTCAGCAGAATGTGATTGGGGAAAGTTTCCGTCACAATGTTAAGAAACTGCTCTTCCTGGGTAGTACGTGTATTTACCCGCGTGATGCCGAACAGCCCATGAAAGAAGATGTGTTGCTCACTTCTCCGCTTGAATATACCAATGAACCGTATGCCATTTCCAAAATTGCCGGATTAAAGATGTGCGAGAGCTTCAACTTGCAATATGGTACTAACTATATCGCTGTGATGCCGACCAATCTTTACGGTCCGAATGATAATTTCGATTTGGAACGCAGTCATGTATTGCCTGCCATGATTCGCAAGATTCACTTGGCTCACTGTCTGAAAGAAGGTAACTGGGAAGCTGTGCGCAAGGATATGAATCTGCGTCCGGTAGAAGGCGTCAATGGTGACAGCCCGAAGGAAGAAATTCTGGCTATCCTGAAAAAATATGGTATCAGCGATACTGAAGTGACTCTTTGGGGCACAGGTACTCCACTCCGTGAATTCCTTTGGAGTGAAGAAATGGCAGATGCCAGCGTATTCGTCATGGAGCACGTAGATTTCAAAGATACCTATAAGGAAGGTGATAAGGATATTCGCAACTGCCATATCAACATCGGAACCGGTAAGGAAATCACGATCCGTCAGCTTGCTGAACGTATTGTAGAAACCGTAGGCTACCAAGGCAAACTGACTTTCGACAGCAGCAAACCGGATGGAACCATGCGGAAACTGACTGATCCTTCAAAGCTGCACGCTTTGGGATGGCATCATAAAATTGAAATTGAGGAAGGCGTACAGAGAATGTACGAATGGTACTTGAAATAAGATATGAGATATTTTTTTAATATGCTATTGGCAAATCTTTTTTTGCTAATAGCATATTTCTTTTTGCTATAACCATAATTAATTTAGCTATAATGATATTTGTTTTAGCTATAATGATATCCATTTTAGCTATAACCATATTTGTTTTAGCCAATAATCATATTAATTTCAGCCAATAGCCTATTTATTTTAGTCAATAGTGTATGGCAGTTTCGATGCTTCACCCTCTCCATTTCCAAAATTTCTTCACTCTTAATTCTTCATTCTTAATTTAATTACTATATTTGCACAATTTAATACCAAATGTGCAAAAACAATGGAACAGAGTTTTATAGCTTACATTGAAAATAGTATCAAGAACAATTGGGACTTGGATGCCCTGACCGATTATAAGGGTGCCACCCTTCAGTATAAAGACGTAGCTCGCAAGATCGAAAAACTCCATATCATTTTTGAGGAAAGCGGAATCCGCAAGGGAGACAAGATTGCCGTTTGCGGAAGAAACAGTTCGCATTGGGGAGTAACCTTCCTCGCTACACTGACGTATGGAGCAGTTATTGTGCCCATCCTACACGAGTTCAAAGCAGACAATGTGCACAACATCGTCAATCACTCCGAAGCAAAATTGCTGCTTGTAGGAGATATGGTATGGGAGAACCTGAACGAATCGGCAATGCCGCTACTGGAAGGTATCCTGATGATGAACGACTTCACCCTGCTTGTATCACGCAGCGAACGCCTGACTTACGCACGCGAACATCTGAATGAAATGTTCGGTAAGAAATACCCCAAGAACTTCCGCAAAGAACATATTGCCTATCATAAGGACGAACCCGAAGAACTAGCCGTTATCAACTATACTTCGGGAACAACCAGTTATTCAAAAGGAGTGATGCTCCCCTATCGCAGTTTGTGGTCGAACACTAAATTTGCTTTTGAAGTGCTGGAACTGGAAGCCGGAGATAAAATCGTATCCATGCTTCCTATGGCGCATATGTACGGACTGGCATTCGAGTTTCTTTATGAATTCTCCGTTGGCTGCCATATCTACTTCCTTACCCGTATGCCGAGCCCGAAAATCATTTTCCAGGCATTCGAGGAAGTCAAACCAAGCCTGATTGTAGCCGTTCCGCTTATCATCGAGAAAATTATTAAGAAGAGCGTACTTCCGAAACTGGAAACTCCGGCCATGAAGATATTATTGAAAGTTCCTATTATCAACGATAAAATCAAAGCAACGGTACGCGATGAAATGATTAAAGCGTTCGGTGGAAACTTTAAAGAAATTATCGTTGGTGGAGCAGCATTCAACCAGGAAGTGGAACAGTTCCTGAAAATGATTGACTTCCCTTATACAGTAGGATATGGAATGACGGAATGCGGCCCGATTATCTGCTACGAAGACTGGAGAAAATTCAAGCCGGGTTCTTGCGGAAAGGCTGCCCCTCGTATGGATGTGCGGATTCTTTCTTCTGATCCGGAGAATATCGTCGGAGAAATTGTTTGTAAAGGCCCGAACGTGATGTTGGGATACTATAAGAATGAAGAAGCTACGAAGGAGGTTATTGATACAAACGGCTGGTTGCACACAGGCGACTTGGCATTGATGGATGTCGAAGGCAACGTAAGTATCAAGGGACGCAACAAAAACTTGCTTCTCAGCGCAAGCGGACAGAACATCTATCCTGAGGAAATCGAAGATAAGTTGAATAATATGCCGTATGTAGCCGAAAGTATTATCGTTCAGCAGAACGAAAAACTCGTCGGCCTTGTTTATCCTGATTTCGATGACGCTTTCGCTCATGGTCTGAAGAATGAAGACATCGAACGGGTGATGGAAGAAAACCGGACAACATTGAATACTATGTTGCCGGCATATAGTCAGATTTCAAAGATGAAGATTTATCCCGAAGAGTTTGAAAAGACGCCGAAGAAGAGTATCAAGCGGTACTTGTATCAGGAAGCGAAAGGTTAAGGCAACTTAGCCGTAGAAGATATGACTTAAACCGAAGATAAAGAGATAAAGAATGAAGATAAAGAAAACAATAATCACGGCAGCTATCCTTATGGCTGCCGTTTGTTTGCCGGCACAGAACAAGAGTGCGGGTATTAATATTTCCATTTGGAAGGATATTTGCACGCAACCCCATGACAGTACACAGACGACTTATGTAAATATAGGTCTTCTGTCCACCATGAATCGCCTGAATGGTGTGGGAATTAATGCACTGGGAAGTGTAGTTCACGGTGATATGAACGGAGTCCAAATTACAGGACTGGCCAACCTGGCAGGCGGAACAATGCGGGGTGTTCAAATAGCAGGTGTCAGCAATATCAGCGGAGACAATACCATCGGAGTTTCTACTGCCGGATTGGTAAACATAACCGGCGACGGCACACAAGGAGTAACCATTGCCGGACTTACCAGTATCGGTGGCGACAACACCTCGGGATTAATGATAAGTGGTTTTATGAATGTAACGGGAAATATGGCTTCAGGTGTCCACCTTTCCGGTGCAGCTAATATCACGGGACAGAGTTTCAATGGCGTGATGACTTCCGGGCTCTTGAACGTAGTAGGCGAAAATATGAATGGTTTGCAAATAGCCGGTCTTGCCAATATTACAGCCACAAAGCTGAATGGTCTACAAATAGCATTATGCAATTATGCAACAAAAGTCCGTGGGCTTCAGATTGGCCTGGTCAATTATTACAAGGAAGATATGAAAGGACTTCAATTAGGACTGGTCAACGCCAATCCCGACACAAGAGTGCAGATGATGGTATATGGCGGTAACGCTACTCCCGCCAATATAGGAGTGCGTTTCAAGAATCAATTATTCTACACGATTTTGGGAGTTGGTTCCATGTATCAGGGGTTAAACGATAAGTTTTCTATTAGTGCTTCTTACCGTGCCGGTCTGTCTTTTCCTATTTATAAAGGACTTTCAATTAGCGGTGACCTCGGATACCAGCATATCGAAGCCTGTGATAATAAAGATGAAGTAATCCCAAGACGTCTGTATGCATTACAGGTACGTGCCAATTTGGAATATCAGATTACTAAGAAATTCGGTATCTTCGCAACAGGTGGTTACGGACTAACCAGGTTCTATAATAAATCAAGTAATTACGATAAAGGCGCGATTGTAGAAGCAGGTATTGTTCTTTTCTAAACAGTTATAAATTCTGTATATATAGAATATCCTCTTGCTTTACTACAAATATATCGTTCCACAATTGTTTTCTTTCAGTTCCATATCTGTAGAACGAAAGGAAAACAATTGTGAAACTAAAAGATAATAACTATGGAACGATATAAGATTCGTATAAGAATCGGGTAAGATATACTACTGAAAAGATTGAGATATTACTATCAATCCATTGCTTTACTAATCATAATACGTTTCACCCGGGTGTTTGTTTTGTTCCACCCAGGTTTCCCTTTCGTTCCACCTGGGTATCCGTTTAGTTCTACCCGGGCGGAACGAATCATTCAATATACCAAAGTTATTGAATCTTATATCGCAAAGAAATAGCATTCATTTCAGACCTTTTCTTTTATAAGACCTGTACGATAAGCAACGAGTAACTTCTTCAAATCCTGAATCTGCGTCACCAGTTCTTTTCCCTTATCGGTATCCTTCACCATCATTCGCTGGGAATTAAATTCTAAAACGAAGTTAGTTGATTTAATATCCAAGCCCTCTTCAATGGCTTTTTGACGAGATTGAAACGGTTCATGCTGTACAAGCTGCATACCATGAGAATGATAAACAAGCGTATATCCTGCAATTCCAGTTTCCGGCTGATAGGCTTTGGAGAATCCGCCGTCAATAACGAACAACTTGCCGTTTGCTTTCATCGGTTGTTCCCCCTGAATGGTTTTCACAGGTACATGACCGTTGATAATATGTGAATGAGGGCCTAAAGCACCAAATTCAGCCAGTATTTGGTCACAAATATCTTCCCGGTTGCGCAATGTATAATAATATCCTTTCTTCTCTTTCTGCAACTCTTTGTCGGCGACAAAGTAACGTTCGAAAGTAGCCATCTTATCCTTGTCAAACAAAGGAGCTTCCGGGCCGCACCACATATACCAGATATAATCCATTGCGAATTCCTTATCTTCTTCTCCTTCTTCGTCAAAGTAAGCGGTACGAATCAACTGATCGGCCTTATCGAGCAATTTACGTCCCCAGTATTCTTTTCCCCGTATTTTGACATGCTTGAAGCTACCGTCCTCATTCAAGGGCACGGAAGCATGATAAAGCAGATTGGAATTGGAAACCAAATACATTCCGCCATACGTAAACAGGCAGCGCATATGCTTCTTTAGTTTCTCACTATTCGTAAATGAATAATGAATCTTATCCACCAATTCACGTTCTTCATCCGTCAGACGGTAAGGATTGGCAGGGTCGATGGTCGGGAAGTTCGTATCACGAAGGGCATATTCCTTACCTTCATAGACAAAGACGCCACGCTCAAAGTCAACCTTCTCCAACAGTTTGCGATTTGCCATCCCGAATTCAGGACGACGGTCGATAATCTCGGCTTCCAGTTTAAACTGGATAATAGTGATTGCTTTATGCATCTGCGTAATCAGGCGCAAAGTCTTCTCATTATAGTGAGTATCGGCAAAATTCATTTTCGGCATGAAGATGGAGCAAGGATCATCGGCATAAGTATCCATGGC
The DNA here is from genome assembly GCF_014750685.1 of Bacteroides sp. GM023. GTDB lineage: Bacteria > Bacteroidota > Bacteroidia > Bacteroidales > Bacteroidaceae > Bacteroides. Next base: position 567,313 of record NZ_JAAXGE010000005.1, on the reverse strand, counting down.
GAAGGTGGCCAAAGGAAGCAGATTGATTCCGTAACCGTCTTCAAGTGTAGCCAGGTTGCCATAGCGCATTGACATACGAATAACGTTGGCAATGCAACTGTCGTTACCGGAAGCGGCACCCATCCAAAGAATATCATGATTACCCCATTGAATATCAAAGTTGTGATAGTTGCACAAAGTATCCATTATAATATGTGCGCCCGGGCCACGGTCATAGATATCGCCTACAATATGGAGAGAGTCAATCGTCAGACGCTGAATGAGGTTACACATGGCAATAATAAAATCATCCGCACGCTTTGTAGTAATAATCGTGCTGATAATCACATTGATATAAGCATGTTTATTCGGTTCAATGGAAGATTCGTGCAATAACTCCTGTATGATATAAGAAAATTCTGCCGGCAGCGATTTACGAACTTTGGAGCGGGTGTACTTGGACGATACATTCTGACAGACTTTCACCAGTTGGTTCAAAGTAATCAGATACCAGTCGTCCAAATCCTTTTCACGCGTTTTCACCAGTTGAAGTTTTTCTTCAGGGTAGTAAATCAAGGTGCAGATTTCTTTCTTCTCGGCCTCACGGAGAGTATTACCGAATATTTCATTCACTTTACGTTTCACCGCACCCGATGCATTTTTCAGTACATGTTGAAAGGCTTCGTATTCACCATGTATATCTGTCAAAAAATGCTCCGTTCCCTTGGGTAGATTCAAGATAGCCTCCAGGTTAATTATTTCCGTACTTGCGTCGGCAATCGTAGGAAAACTTCGGGAAAGCAGTTGCAGATAGCGAAGGTCGCTCACAATGCTTTCAGGAGTTATATTACTTTGAGCAGTCATTTTATTTTATTACAATTTACTAATTACCAATTACTTTGCTTCCTATGTTCTTTGTTTGGAATCATGTGATTCAATTATTCGTGATAAATATAGTGCTTTTTTATTTATCCGTTCATAATTTTCATATAAAAATTATTTTCAACCAAGTAAGAACATCAACAGCACCTGTGCGATAATCACCCGCAGGAACATACACAACGGATACACTGTCGCATAAGCTACGGACGGATTGTCACCGGGAATTGTATCGTTTACGTAATTCAACGCCATCGGATTCGCCATACTTCCGCATAACATACCGGACACCGTACCAAAGTCTATCTTCATCATCTTGAAAGCTATAAAGCCCACCAAGACTGTCGGGATAATTGTCAATCCGGCTCCCAAAGCAATCCATAACAGACCTTCCGGACGGAATACAGTATCGAAGAAATGTGCTCCGGCATCCAGCCCCAAACAGGCAAGATACATGGAAAGTCCCAATGCACGCAGCATCAGATTCGCGCTACGGGTAGTATAGGTAATCATATGTATCCGCGGTCCGAATGTCCCCAAAAGGATACCGACGATAATCGGGCCACCCGCCAGTCCCAACTTCACAGGAGTACTGACACCCGGAATGGAAAAAGGGATAGCACCCAGCGCCAATCCCAACACAATACCTATAAATATAACCACCAAATTAGGTTCTTTCAAGCTCTTGACCGCATTTCCCAGCACTTTCTCCACATTTTGAATAGCTGCCTTCTCTCCCACTACCGTCAATCGGTCGCCCAACTGAAGTATCAATTCCGGAGTAGCCAGCAATTGCACCCCCGAACGGTATACACGGCTGATATTAATCCCATAATGATTTCTCAACCGGAGTGCACCCAGTTTCTTTCCGTTCAGTTCAGGACGGGTCACGACAATACGCTGAGAAACCAGATCGCTGTCAATCGCATTCCAGTCAATGTCCTCTTTGTTCCAATCCGTATTTTCTTCCTGTTCGCCGAAAAGGACGGTCAAGGCCAAAACATTTTTTTCAGCAGTTATCACCAGCAGGCGGTCTCCTTCTTTCAAAACCTTATCGGAAGTAGGAATACTGACATGCCCGTCCCGCCACAAACGGGAAATAACAAACTTCGGGTAGCTCAGATGAGCTATATCCTTGATGCTCTTATTGAAAATAGCAGGATTGTGCACTTGAAACGCTGCAATATAAGTTTTGTTCGCGTCGTCTTTCTCTTTTATTTCCAAATCTTCCTTGCGAACCAGTATTCTACGAATTAATAAAACGGCAAAAATAACGCCGACTACTCCCATCGGATAGGCTACCGCACACCCCAAGGCTGGCGTGTTACTTTCCATTCCCATCTGTTTCAAAGTCTGCTGCGCAGCTCCCAGCGCCGGAGTATTTGTGGTTGCCCCACAGAGGATACCAACCATATCGGGAAGTGAAACACCTGTGGCATAGCTCGCCACCACCGTCAACAATGTTCCTAGAAAAACTACTCCCAGTGCCAGCATATTCAGCGTCACTCCCCCTTTACGGAAAGAACTGAAGAAACCGGGGCCTACTTGCAGACCGAGGGAATAAACAAATATGACAAGACCGAAACTCTCTGCGTAATTCAACATCTGCGGATCCACCGAAAGTCCGAAATGCCCGGCAAGGATACCCGCAAAAAAAACAAAAGTGACTCCCAGGGAAACTCCCCAGAAATGCACTCTTCCCAAGCCCAAGCCTATCGCCGAAATCAGCGAAAGTACCACAACAGCCTGTAAGGCAGAATGTTCGATAAATAGACTATATAACCACTCCATGTATATTCAAACTAATAGGGCGCAAAGATAAAAACTATTTAGTCCCATTCAAAACTTTTAAGCTTTCATTTCGCGCCCCATGTATGGTCTGATTCTTGTATCCTGAAATCTTATTGGCAACCCTTTTACCGCCTTACCTATTATTTTGTTTTTAATACCTGTGATATTTCTGTCTTAACCTTATTATCCTTTCTCTTTTTACCCGCATATTGACATCCATCAACTTTTCACCTATTGCTTGCTGCTCTTATCTTTTATCTTTTTCCCTGATATTCCACAAAGTTATCCCGTCCGTTCAAATAACCGCTCAATCTGTTACCACCGATATATACATCATCCAGATATGAAACATCGTTCGGAGCATAAGCCATGCGGATAGAAGTCTGTGCGTAATTCTCCCAGCTCCAACGGAAATTATATTCAAACTGTTCCACAGCACCGTTAGGATATTCCACCCGTATATAGTCAATTCCGGTACGGTCTAAGAAGAAATCGAGTTCCTGACGGCAATAATTACCGTCCATATCCCGATAGAAACTTACCCATGTGCGGCTACACAAATCGGCAGAACGATTGTAATATCCTGCGCCATTATTATCGCTATCATAAAAACTGTCAATTTCCACTTCGCAAGAAGTAAAGCTTACCATCAATACAGCCATCAAAGCCAAGCCTAAGTATTTGAATGCGTTCGTTTTCATATTCCTTTATTTTTAATGGTTCATTTATTATTATCTATCATTTATCTTTCGATATGACAAAAGTATAGAATGAATTTTCCTCCTGAAACTGAAAATTCCTACTTGTCGGGAGGAAATCCCCTAAAGCTTCCGAATCTGACGGAGTCTATTTCAAAGAATTCTTGTATCTTTGCCCGTCACTAAAAACACATGAAATCATCTGTCGCATGAAGTCTATCAAGTCCCATATCACCCAATTACTAAAATCTCTCAATGAGGGAGTATTTGAAAAAGAGCATACCATCGCGCTCTCCCTGCTATCTGCTATGGCAGGTGAAAGTATCTTCCTGCTAGGCCCTCCGGGGGTGGCCAAGAGTTTGGTAGCCCGCAGACTCAAACTTGCTTTCAAGGATGCGGATGCTTTCGAGTATCTGATGTCCCGTTTCAGTACGCCGGACGAAATATTCGGCCCTGTATCCATATCCAAATTGAAAGATGAGGACACATATGAACGAATCACCAAAGGATATTTGCCTACGGCCGCCATTGTTTTCCTGGATGAAATATGGAAGGCAGGTCCCGCCATTCAGAATTCACTATTGACGGTTATCAATGAAAAGATATATCGAAACGGACAGTTCACAGTGAGTGTTCCTCTGAAAGCTTTGATTGCCGCTTCCAACGAATTACCCGCCAAAGGTGAAGGACTGGAAGCGTTGTATGACCGCTTCTTGATCCGCCAATTCGTAGGATGCATCGAGCAGGAATACGCTTTCGACCAAATGATTTCTTCTACAAAAGAAATCGAACCCGAAATTCCCGGAAAACTTCAGATAGACGATGAATTATACGCTAAAATACAAGCTGAAAGTGAGAAGGTAGGAATCCACTATACAATCTTCGAACTGATTCACAATATCAAACGGGAAATTGAGCAGTACAATACAGGACGTGATGAAAATACACCGCCGATTTATATATCCGACCGTCGCTGGAAGAAAATTGTGAGCCTGCTCCGCACTTCTGCCTATCTGAATGAGTCTCCAGGAATCCATTTCTCGGATTGTCTCTTAATGACTGCCTGCCTGTGGGACGAAGTATCCCAACTGCCCATTGTTGAAGAAATGGTAGAACAATCCATAGCACGAGGTATCAACACCTATCTGCTAGGTGAAAAAAGGCTGGAACAGAAACTGGATACTCTCAAAGAAAATATGAAATCCGAACATAGTCTGCGTGAAATCAGCGATCCGGGTATTCAGGTAGTAGATACATTCTATTATCGTATCGAAGGTTATCATATCGCTGGTAATCTGCTTATATTTGCCTCAGACTATCAGTCTCTCAAAAAAGACAGTAACCGTTTATTCTATATCCAGCAAGATAAATTCCGTCCTGTCAACAAAATCCTGAAAGCCTATGACTTTGTAAAAAACAGGAACGTCGCACAAAAGAACATCTATTCTCTCCGAAAAGGAAGACGGTCTGTTTTTGTCAACAACCAGGAGTATCCGCTATTATGTTACGATAATTGCGATCCGCTACCTGCACAACAGGATGAAAGTACCCCGTTTGAATTTACCCTGCAAGAAGTCATCGACCTGCTCCAACAAATGGAAACAGAATACAAGACGATTTCAGAACGGGAAACTGCATACACCAAAGAACATCTTTTCTTGAGTTCATCACAGAAAAGCAAGATAAGACGAATCTTAGGAGAAACCGCACATATCATCGAAAACTACCGGAACGAGCTTCGCATCATCGCCCATGCCCATGAACAAGAGAACAGAGAGTATTAGGCTCAAACACCTGCAAGATATTTATTACGAGAAATTGCAGGGAATAGCCTACGATGTGTACGACGAACAGCTACACAACCTGATTATCCGCCCCGAAGAACTGGACACGGATATTCATCTGTATTTTCGTCATACACTACCTTCTTTGCAGGACTTCTACTCCCGCTATGCATCGCAATGGGAATATTTTCACGAAATGGAGGAAGCGTCCGACGCCAAATTTCTCCAATTTCTGAAAAACAGCGCTTATCCTTTTTCCATGAAATACCACCTGATAGACTTGAACGTTAAGTATTACCTCCAGCGTTTCGCCGTAATCAGTACGCGCACGAAAGAATGGAAAGCTCTGCGTGCCATCTTTTTCGAAAAATGGAATACGTTACTCTCGAACAACGAGTTCAACTACCAAATGGAACATATCGAGCAGCTCTGCGATGATTTCTACCGCCGTCAACTGTCACTTTCCAAGAATCTCCCGGTGCGTGGCGGTTCACGTCTCGTCTGGCTACTTCGTAACCATAAACAGATCGCGGAGCAAATCCTTGAATATGAAGAAACAATCAAGCGGAATCCGGTAATTCGCGAATTGCTGGAAATATTAGGAAAGAAACACCAAAGCAGCCGGAAACGTTTCAAAATGACTGCGGGAATCCATCGGGAACAAATCGTATCCCATGCCACACGTAGTGATATTACAGGCATTTGTGAAGGAAACGACTTAAACAGCCTTCTTCCTCTCGAGTACTGCTATCTCGCCGAAAAAAGCCTGCAACCCGTCTTCTTCGAACGTTTCATAGAAAAGCGGCTCCAGGTAATCGACTATCAATCGCACGAAAAACAACCCATCAACGACAAGAAAACAGTAGGAAACGAAGTTTCCGAAGAAGCCGAAGGTCCTTTTATCGTCTGCCTGGATACTTCCGGTTCTATGGCAGGAGAACGGGAAAGAATCGCAAAGTCAACCCTGCTCGCCATCGCCGAACTGACGGAAGTACAACACCGGAAATGTTACATCATCCTTTTCTCCGACGATATTGAATGTATCGAAATCACAGATTTAGGAAGTAGTTTCGACCGACTGGTCGATTTCCTTAGCCAGTCTTTTCATGGTGGCACGGATATGGAACCCGTTATCACTCATGCTTTGCGGAAAATCAGCGAAGAAGGATACATGGAAGCAGACATCATTACCGTATCCGACTTTGAGATGCGTCCCGTCGATAATATGTTGGCTAAAAGCATAGAACGGGCGAAAGCAAAAGAGACAAAGATGTACGCCATTTCCTTGGGTGGCAAAAGCGCCGAAACCAGTTATCTGAAATTATGTGATAAATATTGGGAATATAGTGTTCAAATCGCCGAAAATCTTAATAAAAATAGAATTGAAGAATCAAATATTTAATCAATGTTATAAAACATCTGTTTTTTCTTGTTTTATTTGCTAATTCCACAGAAGTCCGTATATTTGCATTGTGTTTTTCATAGTATTAGATTTAAGGTTAACAAAAGATTGGCTGTCTGGGATAGATAGCCTTTTTTTATGCCCTTTTTTCTGTATTCACATAGCGTCACTATCCCATCCATATAGTTACCCCATCCTACAAGTATACCGTCACTATAATGAACGGATAGCGTCAATATGTTTCAACCCTCTTCCCTTACTACTAAAAAACAAAAGCGTCGAAAAAAAATTCTTCCGTTTAACATTTGAAACATAGCAGGTTATCTCATATCTTCCAAAAACCGTAAAAAAATTCTTGCTAAAAGATTTGCATAGTCAAAAACTTCCCCATATCTTTGCATCGCATTTGAGAGAGAATGTGGTTTCAAGGAAGTTTGGGTGAGTGGCTGAAACCACCAGTTTGCTAAACTGACGTACTCGTAAGGGTACCGCGAGTTCGAATCTCGCAGCTTCCGCTAAATCTCAAAATAAAAAAAGAGCTAAGTTTTAGGACTTAGCTCTTTTTAAATCAATCAAAATTCGGTGGGTTCGTCTAACGGTTAGGACACATGCCTCTCACGCATGTAATACGAGTTCGATTCTCGTACCCACTACTTAAATTAAAAGAGGGAATGTAGTTCTAACTACATTCCCTCTTTTAATTTATAAATCTCAAAGTAAGAATCTTTATCAATCCTCAACCGGACTCTGTCTTCCCGTTTCTGCCCTGCTAAATTTACGAATAAGTTAAAATATAGCTGGCTAAAAGAAAGATTGGAGCGATTATACTCAATATCAAATGTCCAGGTTCTGCGGAAAGAGTCGAAATAGGCAAATGATTGCTCTCCACCTTTACACATGAAGACTTCCGGGAAGGCCGTAGGCGGATATGGTTGAAATAGGCTTGCTAGTTGGGCATAAACATAGTCGACCATCCATTCATCCCCCGACACGGTCAATTCTCCTTTTAAACGGAGTTTGATGGCATAAGCGGTAGTTACATTTGATGAGGTATAGATAGGGATTTGACTTTCTTCCGGATAGTTACCATTCTTGTATCCAATGCTCATTGTTAGTCCGGATTTACCGATTCCATTAAATCCTTCAGCTTCCTTACCTGCCAATTGATTTTTCAGATTAACCATAAACGTCAACTTGCCGAGAGTAGTATCTCCCGGATATTGCGCTATCGTATCCAGTACATAATCATCGGTATTATAACTACGGGCAATCAATTCACCCTTTCCATCTTCCAGAGCCGGGCCACCATTCTCAACGTTCACGTTGCCTACCGGATAATAAATAGCATCATTATCCCTCGCGCAACTACAGAAACAAAGCAGTAATACTGCTACTCCTATTATCTTATTCATTATCGTCTTACATCTTGATTTAAAGGACAAATATACATCTTTTTTGTACCACACTTGATTTATGTCAACCGTTTTTAGTATTTTTGCACACATCAAGACAGAAAAGACATGGATACACTATTAAGAGAAACAGTAAATGCTGTTGTAAACTCCCGTTTCCCTGAGATGAGTATAGAGGGAAGGCGACAGATAGAAAGCATACTGATTCGTGAAGAATTCCCTAAAGGTGCTATCGCGCTAAATGAAGGAGAAGTAGCTCACGAAATCGTATTTGTCGGTAAAGGAATGCTCCGGCAATACTATTATAAAAACGGAAAAGACGTTACCGAACACTTCTCCTATGAAGGATGTATCGTCATGTGTATTGAAAGCTTCCTGAAGCAAGTTCCTACGCGACTGATAGTAGAAACACTGGAACCTAGCATTATCTACCTGTTCCCCCGGGACATGATACAAAAACTGGCAAGAGAAAACTGGGAAATCAATATGTTCTATCAGAAAATACTGGAATATTCCCTGATCGTATCACAGGTTAAAGCAGACTCGTGGCGTTTTGAAGCTGCACGCGAGCGTTATAATCTCCTGCTTGAAACACATCCCGAAATCATCAAACGGGCTCCTTTGGCACACATAGCCTCTTACCTGCTGATGACGCCCGAAACATTGAGCCGCGTACGTTCCGGGGTTCTATAATGACATTCCTGCCTGCGATAACGGAATTTCCCGTTATCGGTTTTTACAGTTATTAGTTTTACCAGTTATTATTTTCCCCGTTGTCAAAACTTTTCATTATCGGCTTTTCCGATATTCCTTGGGAGACATATTCGTATAATGCTTAAAATACTTCCCGAAGAAAGACTGGTTGGCAAAGTTCAGTCGGTCAGCAATCTCCTGTATATTCATACTTGAAGAGTTCAGAAGCGCTTTCGCTTCCAGGATAACAAACTCATCTATCCACTCTCCCACCGTTTTCCCGCTGACCTCTTTCACCACGCCCGACAAATGCTTGGGCGTCAGGCACAACTGATCCGCATAAAACTTCACACTACGTTCAGATTGATAAGATTCGACCAATGATTCATAAAAACGCTCAAAGATATATTCTTTCCTGGTCTTAGTTTTAGGCGAAGCAGTAGCCACAGGAGCATGATTATTAAAGATATTGCAAAGCTCGAAGAAAAAACCCTGCATCAAACCCATTACAGCTTCCCTACGGTATGTACCCTCTTTGTCCCTCAACCGCTTTCTCACAAATACATGATACTCCTTAATCACTTCCTGCTCATGCGGAGTAAGATTAAAGCACGGGTAATCCTTCAGATAGAAAAACAGTGAAAGCATACTCCCCACTTTGGGCAATGTCTCCAATACATTCTTCGACACAGCAAAGAATATACCTTTATAGTCCGGACTGAAATACCGATGCTCGATAATCTGATTCGGCAACGCCACTACCATCACTCCCGGTGACAGCTGAAACTCGCGCAAGCTGATATTGAAAGCCCCTTCGCCCTGCAGGCAAAGCCCTATCGTCAGCACTTCCATTTTGCTGGGGCCATTATACAAGGAAATAACGCTCTCCGTATCGAAGAGCGCTATATCATTATCGACAACATCAATGCTGTTGGAATCTATATGCTTTGAATGAACCACCGAAGAAATCCCAATCTTCGGAACACTTTGAATATCCATACTCTCTCTTTTTTGCGACAAATATATCAGCAATAAATCATATATACAAGTCAAGATAGGATATTACAGGACAAAATGAACATTATTGGCTACTTATTGACCACGCCCGAACAAGTATTCGGAATCACGCTTTGCAGCAGGCACTGTCCACTTCTCCGGGACGAACTTCCACTGGTTCAACGCTTTCGGGTCCATCGTCCCCTTCTTCTCTATGTAATTCATCAGATAGAAACGAAGGTCCTTATCAGTAGAAAAGACAATACGTTCTTTCAATTTCTCTTGAGGAATGCCCGATCCTTTTGTCAGTAATTCTCCACCGCCATTGCCCCGGTAAGAGTTCAACGCCACCTTATAAACCTTATCCAAATGGAAAGGAGAACCATCCGCCATACTGACAATCGTTATCTTTTCCCCTTTCGGTTTGGTGACATCCACCGTATAAATAATGCCCGAAGCCGAATCGAAGTTAAAGCTGAAATTCTGGAAAGAAGCCCTATCCTCCGCACCTTCACGACGTTTCTCCTTGAACCAAAGCAGATGATCGTCCGGCGACTTCATCTGATTAGTCCACATATAATAAGACATTTCCAGGAAATCCTTGATTTCTTTTCCCGACAATGTCATCACATACAACATATTCTCATACTTGTATAAGTTGAACATATCGCTCACGAACACATCTCCCTTCTTTATTTCCGCATCGAACGAAAGCGGAGCAGCAAAGGAAATCTCAGCACCCGTAATATCGAGCTGCAACGTATGTATCAAATCTATAAAAGCAGAAGGGCCGAAGAAAGAAGGATGCGTAGAAATATCCTCGGTAAACGTACCGATTTTCTTGGAAACAAACTTCTGTACATCCTCATATTGCGGAGCAAAACGCTTCATAAAATCCTCGCTGACACCATAATCCTTCGTAGCCGTCAGCACTCCCTGAATATCCTTGCTCAAGACCTTGCCGTCTTTCATCTTAACAGTTACATCTACATTCGACAAGACAACCCCGTTGCTTGCCGGATCAATAATCAGCACCGAATCTCCGGCAACATTCATCACCTTCTTACATTCACGCGCATGGTCGTGCCCCATCAATACCATATCAAATCCCGGCACATTCTTCGCTACATCCAATGACGCATTCTCATTATATTTTCCCGACATCTTGAATGCTTCCTGCCCCGCATGGAACAGCCCGATTACCAAATCCGGGTTTTCCTTTTCACGAATAATCTTCATCCACTTGCGAGCCGTCTCTTCCATATCATCAAAACGTAACCCCTTCCACAGATTTTCCGAGAGCCATGCCGGGATGGCGGGTGTAATCATTCCGAGAACAACGATTTTCACGCCGTCACGTTCCAGTACCTTATAAGGTGGCAGATGCGTCTTTCCCGTAGATGTATCTATGATATTAGCACCGAGCACAGGGAAGTCACAAGTACCAATCCAACGGTCGAACACAGCGCGTCCCGTTTCCACGTCATGGTTGCCCATGTTGCCGGCATCATACTTCATATAATTCATCATCTCTGCACAAAGATGCGGAGACACGGTATCTATGTAATTATAATAATAAGCAGTAGGCTGTCCCTGCAAAATATCCCCGTTGTCCAATAATATCAGGTTATCTTTATACTGCTGACGCTCTTTCTGCACAAACGAATATATTCGTGCAAGACTGCCTTTCCACTCCTGGCGGGTTATGAAATTATAAGGATAATAGTTGCCGTGTACATCGCTTGTCTGTACAATCTTCAGCTTCACCACTTTCTCCTGCGCTGCCACCGACAGCACCAGGCATAGAAGCCACACATAAATTAATGTAATCCGTTTCATTCTTTTTCTATTTTTAGCGGATGCGAGAATACGAACCGAGCCCCACCGGTATAGTCGGGATCAATCCATATAGCACCCTTCCATTTATACACAATCAATTTACAGATAGACAGTCCCAAGCCCGTTCCCTGCGCATACTCATTCAGCTTCTCAAAACGCTCGAACACAAGCCCCTGCTTTTCTTTCGGAATGCCGCATCCCGTGTCCGTCACCGAGAAAACAGCCATTTGCTTCGTCTCATCAATCGAAAAATCCAACGTAATCGTTCCCTTTTTCGTAAACTTATTCGCATTTGAAAGCAGATTGATAATCACCTGCTGCAAACGCTGTACATCCGTCTCCATGCGGTAAGTCTCAATATTGGTAGTAAACAGAAACTGATTATCCGACGACTGCCGCGAGAAACTGACGGAAGCAACCACTTGCCTGCACAACTGCACCACATCGCACTCCCCCCAGGTCAAAGTCACTCGATTAGCTTCCAAACGTGAAAGATCGAGAATATCATTAATCAAGCGCAACAACAAGTCAGAATTCGTTTTGATAATCTGATAATAAGACTGCTGCTCTTCTTCCGTGCTGCCGCCCACAGCCAGCACATCCGAGAATCCGACAATCGAGTTCAACGGCGTCCGTATCTCATGGCTCATATTCGCCAGGAAAGCGCTCTTCAGTCGATTGGACTCTTCCGCCCTATCCTTCGCCACGCGCAAATCCTTCTCCGATTTCAACAACTCATCCTTCAGACGCTTCGTACGGAAATAAAAGAAAAGAGAAATAAACAGTCCCAGCGTCAATACCACAACCAGCGCACAGGCAGACCATATCTGATATGTATACTGCTGATAGAACGAAACCGGCTGATTGACAAGCTGCACATCAAAAGGCAAAGCATTCGGATTCAGCCCCCACTCTTTCATCTTCCGGCTGTCCAGCACAGCTTTGCAACCGATAATCTCCAAATGTTTCTCCACATCCCCTATCTGATTATTCGCCTGATTATCCAGTCGGATGGATTCCATAGCCATTTCTCCGCCCACTTTGCGGTAATCGGGCAGCACGCCACCGATAGCCCAGTACCCCAGGCTCACCGATGACGGTGTAAAAGTCGGGATGGTAGGAGTCGCTTCCATCATCGCGTATGTAGCATTCCGCATGAAATATCCCTCGTTCATATCCACCCGCCAGGTTCCCACCATAATCACCGTATTTTCCGGCAGATTTCTCAATTCTTCAACAATCGTGTAAATCGTATGCTTTCGCCCGTCCATCAGAATCAAGTCCAGGTCAGGAAATTTCTCCATCTCCTTTCGCACCAGAGCCTGCATCGTCACTCCGCCGTAGGTATTATCCGAGATAAAAGCGATGTGCTCCGTCTTCGGATAAAAAGCCTGAATCATGCGGACATTATCCTCAATATTATACTGGTTGATAAATCCCGACTTCAGTTCGGGAATATTCAGATGATCGTCAAATATATCGACCGAACCGGGCATCCAGCTATCGAGATTCTTCACTGTGTCCTTCGGCAGAATCACCACATTGCTACTGACCAAGCTACATATCACCGGCACTTTGACCTGCATCGAATCCCTCTGCGACAAATAAGCAGCCCACGCTTCCTGCCCTAACAAGACAATCTGCGCCGGATGATTCTCTCCCTTATATTTAGAAAGAATCTGCGTCATCATATCGCTCCACAAAGGAGATTCCGAGAAACTCTTGCAGTTCATGTTTTCGATGATAATATCCCGTTTTCCGCCCAACTTATTATATTCTTCCATATAGTCTGAAATAGTTACCGAAGTCTGGTGCGCAGCGGGATTATAGGAACAGATAATCAGAATCGGTTTCCTGTCTTTGGAGGCAGCAGAGATCTCCATTGACTGTATGAGCCAAAGGGAAAAGATCAAAAGACATCCTAAATATCTCAGCATAATCATGCAGTTTTGATGTGTCAATTCTTTTATTTGAGCTGCAAATATACTAAAACTTGTCGGGTTTTATGATATTTATATGTATTTTTGTCGCTCATTCATTTTCAAAAAAACTGTTTATGGAATTATTTCACAAGATGATTTCCGGCCTGTTGGGTATTCCGGAAAGACAAATAAGCAGCACTCTTCATCTCCTGGGCGAAGGTGCCACTATTCCTTTTATCAGCCGCTACCGTAAAGAAGCTACGGGCGGGCTCGATGAAGTTCAGATAGAGCAAATCAAGGAGCAACACGATAAGTTGTGCGACATATCCAAGCGCAAAGAGACGATTCTCAGCACCATCACCGAACAGGGAAAGCTGACCGCCGAGTTGGAAAAACGTATCAACGACACCTGGAATCCGACGGAACTGGAAGACATCTACCTTCCCTACAAACCCAAACGGAAGACACGTGCCGAAGCAGCCCGTCAGAAAGGACTGGAGCCACTTGCCACTCTTCTGATGCTGCAAAGAGAAAACAATCTCGACGCCCGTGCCGCCGCCTTTGTCAAAGGTGAAGTGAAAGATGTGGAAGATGCCTTGAAAGGTGCGCGTGACATCATCGCCGAACAAGTGAACGAAGACGAGCGTGCCCGCAACGCTGTGCGTAATCAATTCAGCCGCCAGGCGGAAATCAGTGCCAAAGTAGTGAAAGGCAAAGAGGAAGAAGCCTCTAAATACCAAGATTATTTCAACTTCTCCGAACCCTTGAAACGCTGCACTTCCCACCGCCTGCTCGCCATCCGCCGGGCAGAATCGGAAGGACTGCTGAAAGTCTCCATCACTCCGGACGACGAAGCATGCATCGAACGCCTGGAACGCCAGTTCGTACGTGGCAACAACGAATGTAGCCGACAAGTGAACGAAGCCACCATCGACGCCTACAAACGCCTGCTCAAACCTTCCATCGAAACGGAATTTGCCGCCCAGTCGAAAGAGAAAGCGGACGATGAAGCCATTCGCGTTTTTGCCGAAAACCTTCGCCAGTTACTTCTCGCAGCGCCTTTAGGACAGAAACGGGTGCTCGCCATCGACCCCGGATTCCGTACCGGATGTAAAATCGTTTGTCTCGACGCACAAGGTAATTTATTGCATAACGAGAATATTTACCCGCATCCGCCTGTCAACAAAACCAGTGAAGCGGCATCCAAACTCCGCAAGATGATTGAAGCCTATCAGATAGAAGCAATCTCCATCGGCAACGGAACGGCAAGCCGCGAAACGGAAGATTTCATCAGCCGCCAGAGCTTCGACCGCCAAATTCCCGTGTTTGTAGTCAGCGAGCAGGGAGCTTCCATTTATTCGGCTTCCAAAATCGCCCGTGACGAATTTCCCGAATATGACGTGACAGTCAGAGGAGCTATTTCTATCGGACGGCGGTTGATGGACCCATTGGCCGAATTAGTAAAGATAGACCCCAAATCCATCGGAGTCGGTCAATATCAGCATGATGTAGACCAGACGAAGCTGAAGAAAGCACTCGACCAGACCGTAGAAAACTGCGTGAATCTCGTCGGAGTCAACCTGAACACGGCAAGCAGCCATCTGCTGACTTATATATCCGGTCTGGGCCCGCAACTGGCACAGAACATCGTCAACTACCGGGCGGAAAACGGAGCTTTCAGTTCACGCAAAGAACTGATGAAAGTCCCGCGCATGGGAGCAAAAGCCTTTGAGCAATGTGCCGGTTTCCTTCGTATCCCCGGAGCAAAAAGCCCGCTGGACAACACAGCCGTGCATCCCGAAAGTTACCACATCGTGGAGCAGATGGCAAAAGACCTGAAATGCACTGTCGATGAATTGATAGCCAACAAGGAGCTCCGTCAGAAAATTACCATCTCCGACTACATCACCCCCACCGTCGGCCTGCCTACGTTACAAGACATCATGCAAGAGCTCGACAAACCGGGACGTGACCCGCGTAAAGCCATCAAAGTATTTGAATTTGACAAAAACGTGCGCACCATAGCCGATCTCCGCGAAGGGATGATTCTTCCGGGCATCGTAGGTAATATCACAAATTTCGGTGCTTTCGTTGATATAGGTATCAAGGAGAATGGTCTTGTACATCTCTCCCAAATGGCCGAACGGTTCATCTCCGACCCGACAGAAATCGTATCTATCCATCAGCACGTCATGGTGAGAGTGATGAACGTAGATACCGACCGGAAACGGATTCAGCTTAGCATGATCGGGGTACCGCAAGACTGATTGCCTCTCTCTTCTCACCCCACCAAACTATCAGAATCGTAAACACTATCATAAGTACTGTACAAATGAGCGAGCCTTCAAAACCGAAGGCTCCGCCATTCAGTACATTTTCTTCGGGCATCTCCAACGTCAGCATGGTAGACATGAAATTATTCCCGCTCACCTGATAACCCAGAATCGGGCCTTGTATCCAGTTCCAGAAAAGATGCAATGAAATGGGGAAACAAAGATTCCGCGTATATAAATAGGAAGCTCCCAGCAACATACCTGCCAACACAAGATTTACCATCGGCAGGAAATCTATCTCCGGATTAAAAATATGCAGTAAGGCGAATAATGCCGCCGAGATGAACAGAGACAGAAATTTATTCAGGCGGGTATGCAGCAAACGTCCGAGGATATACCCCCGCATCAGAATTTCCTCAAACAACGCGACTAACAGAAAAAACAGAAACGACCCCAGTAAATCCAACGGCTTAAACTGAAAACCGGTCACTTCCACTTCGCCCATAAGCAAGGATAGTCCGAAACCCACAAAGTACAACAAAAAAGCCATCAGAAATCCATACCACAGCCCCTTGGCATGCCCTTTGACAGACAATCCCAAATCGGCAAACGGCCGTCGTTCCAACCGTAATAGAATGAAAGCAGCAGTAAGAACAGCCAGCAGCATACTGCCTTCCAGCAGAATATACCCCACCATCCCCGGATGACGAGCTTCCACACCAAGAACCAATGACAAGAACCCTTGAGTTAGTGTACCGTACAATCCCATAAATATAAGAAACACCACAATAAACAGTGGGATACACACCCATACAGGAAGTCCCTTAGGCTCTTTTTTTTCTACAATGTTGTCTGCCGTCATTTTTACAATTTGTTAATCCGGCTACAAAATTAGATATAAAACATAAAAAAACATCATGTAATCTCTATTTTTCCTATATTTGTCAGAACAAATCCGCAAAATTATGAAAATTAAACTACTATTAATAAGCTTCTTATTGGCTGCCAACTCATTAGGAGCCGCAGCCCAAGTGAGTAAAACCTATTATGTAAGCAAGCCGGGAACACTGATTTCCATGATGACGGAGGACGAAGCAAACAGCGTCACCCACCTCACCTTGACCGGAAAATTGAATGCCGAAGATTTCAAACATCTACGTGACGAATTCGATAATCTGAAAGTATTGGATATTTCGAACGCTGAAATAAAAATGTATAGTGGAAAAGCCGGCACTTACCCTAACGGAAAATTCTACATTTATATGCCGAACTTTATTCCTGCCTATGCTTTCTCCAATGTAGTGGAGGGTGTGACTAAAGGTAAGCAGACTCTGGAAAAGGTGATTCTCTCCGAAAAGACCAAGAACATCGAGGACGCCGCCTTCAAAGGATGCGAGAATCTGAAAATCTGTCAGATTCGTAAAAAGACACCTCCCAACTTATTGCCGGAAGCTTTGGCTGACAGCGTTACCGCTATCTTCGTTCCGCTGGGTAGCAGCGATGCTTATCGCTACAAGGACAGATGGCAGAATTTTGCTTTCATCGAAGGTGAACCGATAGAGGCTACTTTGCAAGTAGGACTAATGGGCAAACTGGAAGAAGAGATTCTGAAAGCAGGATTACAGCCCCGTGACATCAACTTCCTGACTGTTGAAGGTAAACTGGACAATGCTGACTTCAAACTGATTCGTGACTATATGCCTAATTTGGTATCAGTTGATATTTCCAAGACAAACGCTACGGCTATCCCCGATTTCACTTTCTCACAGAAGAAGTATCTGTTGAATATGAAATTACCGCATAATTTGAAATCTATCGGACAGCGTGTATTTAGTAACTGTGGTCGCCTGTGTGGCACGCTGGAACTTCCGGCCAGTGTGACGGCTATTGAGTTCGGTGCATTTATGGGATGTGATAATCTGCGTTATGTATTGGCTGCGGGGGATAAGATTACAACGCTGGGCGACAGTCTGTTTGGAGATGGGGTGCCGAGTAAGTTGATTTATAAGAAATAAGAAAAAAAGAAATCCCCTGATATAAACTGGTTATTAGTCAGTTTATATCAGGGGAAAATATTCATCTATTATTTATTCGTCAGGCAAATAATTGCTTCTTTCTTCTGGATGGTCTTCAAGATACTTTTTTATAAAATCAGGTAACCATTCATACGGAGTAAGAGAATCATATAATTCTTCCTGAATAAACTTCTGAAGTTCTTTATGGTCTCCCTTCATCAATACTCCATTTAAAAGAACTCTTCGACCATAATTTCCAATACAGACTTTAATATCAGGTCTCCTTTCGCCATTTATAGGTTATAGTCTCACAAGTGAACTTACTCTAAGATCATAATTCGAATTAGGATTAATCGGTTTTGAGCGATTAATTATATCCACAAATCGCTCGATAATCTTTCTATCACTAATAATTATTTTATGATGATCGTCCATTAGTACAACATCTATACAATCTGTAATAGCATTACTTGTATCTATATCTCCTACAAACCAGAAGTGAATGGATTCCACTTCATTACTATCAATCATAATCTGATTACTTTTGCATGCTGTCGCCAATAACAACAATAAAAATAATGAGCCACAAAAATAACTATTGTTCAAGCTCAGATGTCCATGTCGGTTTCTTTCTTTTTTCATATACTTGTGTTTTTTGTTTATCAATTACATTTGAAGTAACTCCTTTCGTTATAACAGTTCTTCCATAATGGTTTCTTCTTGTAACCTGCCCGGGACGAGTATCTCCATTGGCGCGTGCTGTTTTCTGTTCAGAACCGGTTATCACTCTTCTTTCTTCTTTTGTGTCATACTGTAAATCACTATCTTTCACCCTGTTTACTTCATACGCTTCAGGATTTGTTTTATGTTCTAAAGCATGATCCGCTTCATGATCAAATATGGTAGCGGGAGATCTTACAGTTCCATTATCATTCTGAGATCCCCATTCACTATTCCAATAAATAGTTCCATGGGAAGCATCAGGGCTATATTGATCTCTCAGTGTCGCTTCCGTCACATTCACCTTTATACCTGTATTCTCCACAATTGCCACCGTTGAAGCCCCACCTCCATTACCCGCCTTAATGCCATTTGCCTTATTATACTGGTATGCAGTGACAACCGACCGGACAAAAGGATTTGAATGAGTTACATTACCGCCGCTATATGTATACGATGAACGATTATTATTATACCAGATTACAATCGTCCGCCCATCCGGATCTATATTCTTAACCGGATTATTCGCGCAATAGCCATAAGGGCTTATCCCATAATACTTCTCCGCCATCGGATCCACCGCATTCCATCTACCCAATGCCGCATCATAATGCCTTGCCCCATAATCATACCAATTGAGACCGATGTTGGTATCCAGTTCTTTTCCGTTGTACTTGTACGCTTGTTTCTGCATACCCGTACTTTCTCCGAACAAACCTCCGAACGGGTAATAATGGTTCACCTCTTCCTTAATACCGTCCTGTCTGATCACCATCCGGTTGTTCCCCTGGTGGTCTTGCAGAAAATAATGATATACCGGGACACCGTTCTCAAAAGTTACAAACCCTTCCTCTGTCAATACTTTATGGAGCACATTGTTGTCATAGAGCACATTGCCACAGTAATCAGTAACATTCTCTATACTATCTTTATGAATCACCTGAAATTTACTTCCTTCGCCTCCATAACGGTAATATATGCAATGCTTCTTGTTGACAATCACTGTGTCCGGCAAATTTAAGTAATTATATTGAATCGAAACAAGATTCTTATTCAAATCTTTAATTAAATCACCGTTGACATCATAGAGATGATAATTTATATGTGAGAAAATTTATTAGTCAAACTAGCTATAAAAAAATAGTAATACCCTGATATGGATTGATTTTTATTCAACCTATATCAGGGCAAGATTCCTCTAAGCAAAGACACAAGAATTATACTATAGTATCCTGTCTATACCTATTTTGAACAATTTTAAGAACAGGTAGAATATACATTAGGACATTGCATATCGGGAGACATCCATCCCATATAGGTTTTACCATGCAGTATCCTCTTTACTTTTAGCCACTCACCTTGACAATCAATAACTGTATACATTTCCGGATCATATTCCTGTATGATACTTTGTACCGCAGATTTATCATTAGGCGAACTATATAGTTTTAATCCGCCGTTATAGGCTCTAGAATATATTCCAATATGACTATCAATATTAATCCAACCATGAGGATAGACTAAATCAATGGTATAAGCTTTTATATGAATCATCTTTCCTTTTTTCTTAGTTATTTCAAAATGAATGAAAGACTCATTTGCAAAATCATGCTTCATATATGTAATGACTTTACCATCAGGTTTATCATATAATGGTATTGGACCCTTATATTCAATGTCTATAAAAGCAGCAGAGTTACAAGAACATTCTTCTTCCGTTTTTTGAGCATACACGCTAATTCCACAAAGAAGGATGACAACCAATAAAAATATCCTTTTCATATGCATTAATTATAGTTTTCCAAATTTCTTCACAATCTAATATATAGTTCTTTTATTTATAATATAAACACCGTTTACTGCTCCTGTTACTCCTTGCAATGGACTTTTTTCGATTGTTGTTCTGGAAACTCTAACTTTAAAATTCTGTGTTCCATCCATTACATTATTAAAGCTATTCCAATCTTTTGGAGATATAAGCAAACAACCTTTGGAGATTGCAATATTACCTTTTGTTCCTGCAAATCCATTCCTATTTGTGCTATGGATAAAAATTTGATCCTTATATCCTTCACCATTTGGATTGATTTGTTTAGGTGCATTAGGGTTTATTTGTCCATCCAAAGTACGTACACTCCCTCTATTATTTAAAACCCAATGGGATTTTAAAGACCCACTTTTCCCTTTTGCATCATAATTTCCATTATAAATGCCTTCATCAATAGCACCAAGAGTCTTTGCATCCGAAGACATTGTATATCCAGTAAAGTTATGTACATCATCTGACCCTCCAGCTCCGTACACAGTAACTTGCGCCGTTACAGCCCCTTCACCATTTATATATCCACTCTTGCCATTCTTTATTCCTAAAGCCTCTTGTCTTGAACCTGAAAAATCAACAACAGTTTTTCCTAAATAAGTTTCACCTGGCTTTGTCGTCGCCTGTGAAGTTGCATTAGAGTCCCAGTAGATTCTTTTTGCTGCACTCTCTACCCAATCATCTAATTGACCATTTATATCAATACGATTTACCGGATTGTTAGATGTATAAGAATAAGGAGAAATCCCATATCTTTTCTCCGCCATCGGATCCACCGCATTCCATCTACCCAATGCCGCGTCATAATGCCTTGCCCCATAATCATACCAATTGAGACCGATGTTGGTATCCAGTTCCTTTCCGTTGTACTTGTACGCTTGTTTCTGCATACCCGTACTTTCTCCGAACAAACCTCCAAACGGGTAATAATGGTTCACCTCTTCCGTTACACCATCCTGTCTGATCACCATTCGGTTGTTCCCCTGGTGGTCTTGCAGAAAATAATGATATACCGGGACACCGTTCTCAAAAGTTACAAACCCTTCCTCTGTCAATACTTTATGGAGCACATTGTTGTCATAGAGCACATTGCCACAGTAATCAGTAACATTCTCTATACTATCTTTATGAATCACCTGAAATTTACTTCCTTCGCCTCCATAACGGTAATATATGCAATGCTTCTTGTCGACAATCACTGTGTCCGGCAAATTTAATGAATTATATTTGATTTGTTCGATTCCTTTGTTTAAATCTTGAATCAGGTTGCCGCTTTTATCATATTTATATTCTTCCGCCAGATTTACGCCATCCGTAAAGTTCAAGGAACCGGGAGATAAAGAGATATTCAAATCTGCCGAATCCGTAACTTGTTTCAACTGGTTACCATGATAAATCAAGAACAGACGATCTGTTTCACCAAAAGTCGGTTCACTCCCCGCCGTCAGAAGTCCGTTCCGTGAAATCCTAGTCAGGTCACCCATAAAATTATAACTATATCGTGTACTGTAATGCGGCGAAGGAAGTTCGTTTTCCTGATAGTCCGCATTTGCCAGACGGTTGAAGTTGTCGTAAGCGAAGTTATATCCACGCTTTGATTCCCCCCGAACTTTCCATATCATGCTACCGATGTTACCGTTATATTGCGGAGTGTTGCCCACTTCGTTTTCCGTATAATAGAGCTGTTGCTCAAAATAGGGAGATGATATACTTTTCAGCCAGTTCCGGATATTATAGGTATATGATTGCGTAAACTGCCCGTTGTGCAATGTCTTTTGCGAGAGCCTTCCCAATTCGTCATACGTGTAGGTGGCAAGAGTCACACGGGGAGCATCATTCAAGGTGTGGTCCACCTGCTTCAGACGAGTGGCATGGTCATAAGAATACTCATACATTTCTGTGACAAGAGATTTGTAATACCTAGAATCATGTACATGGAGATGCTTGAGTTTCAATCCTGAATAGCTGTAAGAAAACCAGTTCTTATCATAGCCGTCCAGATGGTTCGTGCTGCGGCTTTGTATGATATTCTTCTTGTCATCATAATAGATTGCCGTCATCACTCCTTTTTGGAGGTCAGGTATATTGACGAAAGTTCCGGTGAGCATTCCCTTGGCGGATTGTTGGAGGGAAGTTGTACTTTTGAAATACGTCTCATATTCCTTCGATGCAGGGAGGTCTTCAAAACTATATTCCAACAAGTTCTTATATTCCTCATCCATATTCAGGAAGCTGTAGCTATCATAATAATTCACGGTAAGGGGGATTGTGGTGGTCAATCCTAATAAATTGTAAACAAGGTAACCTGCCCCGGTAGCACCGGGATGGTCGTAACGTACCGCTTTGATATGAGTATTGCTTATATCCGGAATCGTATCTGAATACAACGTACCCACTCCCACGATAACCTCACGTCCCAGTTCGTCGGAAAGATGATAGGTCAATTCTCTTCTTTGGCGTTGGGCTCCGTCCTGCGAGAATATCAGATGTCCCGCTTTATCAAACGCATATGTGATCCAATCCGTTCCCGGTGTCTTTTTACCAATGCACCGGTTACGCGCATCAAACTTGTATTGATAAGAATACAAGTCTAAATCAGGGTTTTCCTGAAAACCGGGAGAAAGTACGAAACACAGGTTGTTGAGTGCGTCATACACATAATAGGTGTCCAAGCAGGTAGCATCATAGCGTGGACTTGAAACTTGACGCGTCAACACCGTCCTGTTCAGTTTATCAGTAAATATATACGTTGTTTTTTCATCCTCATCTGTCTGTTGGGTGAGATATAGTTCCCCGGTCTCATAGTCAGAGTTACAGACCAGGCTGTCGCCTTCTATCTCATAACATTTGCAGGTCAGGTCAGGATATTCACTTCGGTTGGTCCAGAAGTTTGTTCCTTGAATTCTATAGTAAGGCCAGTCCATGCCGGGTCCATGCCGCTCTAAAATACGGTTTAAGGGGCAGTGCTCATAATGTAGGGAAGAATAAGGATTCACATCTCCATATTGTTCCGGGAGTTTTTCGGGAATTTCTTCCACGAATCCTCCCTTGTTCCCTACGGCTATTGCGGGAAGCCATTCTTTCCAAAGATCCCCCAGCGAATCATATTCCTGATAAAGGGCAAGGTCGGCTCCGGACGGGGTGACAAAAGGGGTTACTTGCTGTGACGCCCGCCCGATTCCATCAAAATAGTTTACTTCACTTTTCACGTGTTCTCCTGTAGGGTCGAGCAGGGTTTGGCTATAGATATAGTTTTTATTGACACTTAATTGGGGGATTGAATCTCCGGTTTCTTTCGCTATTGTGGTAAGGGCACCTAGAATGCTCATGCCGATTAATAGTAGACATTTTTTCATCATGTGTAATTTATATATGTTTTTTATTCCGTTTGTCCTGCATAGTGGTAATCATAGCGGTTGATAGTTTTCCGATCGTTTCCTTTGACGCACGTCAGTCTGCCTTCGCTATCATATTCATAATAAGTAGTCACTCCCCGGGCATCCGTTCTCTCTGTCATGCCTACTAGAGGCTGGTATGCATAACTTGAAATATGAGCTTGCGGCAACGACTGTCTGAGAAGCTTTATTTTATTAAAATCAGGAATAACGGTGTCGGCAAAGGCATCCATACTGCCCAATATATTCTCCACTTCAGTAATTGTCGCATTGTGTATGATGGCAACCAGATAGAGGTGGTTGTATCCCCACAGATAAGTAGTCGTCAGTCCTTTCTGATCGGTTTGCTGGAGTACATTCCCGTGAGAATCATAATGGTCGTTGTGCAGTTCCGAGTATGAATAATCCAAGTCGAAACCATTCCATTCTACAGGATTTTTCAATTCTGTTTCTCTGACTTCTTCCAGTTGGGGAAGTATGGTGTTCCCGTATCGGGAGAAAACGGAATGGCTTCCCTTTAATACATATTCTTTATCTTTCGGTGATTTCTGAACCGTTTGCAATGTCTTTATCGCCAACCCGACCTGAAAGGAATCTTTCATGATCCGTTCCGCGTCTGTGAGCTCACTCATATCTTCAATGTACTGCCTTCTTTCGGACAAGATGAGTCCATTGTTTACAGTTTTGGCTATTTTAACGGGCTTGGCAGAAGCATTGTATGCATATGTTTCTTCAACGACTTGCGGAGTACTCTTACCGTACATCTTTGTTGTTTTTTTGTAAACGAGCGGAGAGTCTTCCGTGTTCGTCTTCATTTCATAATATACATCTCCCGCTGATTTTATATTGGAGATACCCGGAGCTAAAGACCATGGGAGGCGTCTTGAATAAATAAATTCTTCAGTTTGAACAGGCCATCCGGTATTTCTTTTCTTTACTGACAGCAGTTGCCCTCTGCTTGATGCGTGCGATAATGGTTCGGACAACAAATTTCTGATAGTCCATGCATTATCGGATGTTATCATGGTACCTTGGATATAATGGTTGCTGTTGAACATTAGAGGATTCAACGAGGGGTCATTCTCATCAAAATAAGATTCATAGTCAGCATATTTATATTCAGTATCCCCCACGTCTTTTCTCTTTTCCACCACTCTACTATAGCCGATATGGGTATCGTCTAAGGATTTTGCAGCAAGACTTTGCACTACACCTTTGTATACATATCTGTTCTCGCGGTTGTCTGTCATGTTGAAAATAGCCGCATGAAATACCAAACGGTAGCGGGGCATAGATAGCAGAATCCCTGAACTGGTGCTATCCGGGTTTTCGTATAAGAACTCCCTCTGCATACATTCCTTGCCCTCCGAATAATCTGTAATCCGCTTTATTCTCGCACCTCCAGCCAATTCTCCCTGGGTGCCGATAGGATTGGGAATGGAAAACTCGACAAAACTATGTATATCAGAATATCTTTTTGAATAGCGATGTCCTTCATACTCATACTTAGTATAGCCGCCTGTCGGATATTTTATGTAGGTAAGCATACCCAACAAAGATGATTTCTCATCCGGATTACGTCCCATGCCTATGATCGTTTCTTTCAGAGACGTTTCATTTTCAGTATTGGGTATGAAGTCGGATGAGGATGCCGTGACTTTTCCGTTGAAATATCCCCAATGGTCCATTCCGTAGATAGCATGGGGAGGAAAGATACGGGATGACAATCCATTATAATCCATTTCGTAAATACCGTTTTTGCCAAGGTCCGCTTTTTTCAGGAACATCACTTTGTTTCCCATCGCATATTCATAAGATAAATCACATCGCGTCCTTTCTTGACCGGCGGAAGCCGTGAAAGGATTGACCACTATAGAAGATAACTTCAGTAATGCCGGAAGAAGTCCCTCACTTCTGAAACTATGACCATATGTTTCAGCTTCTTTAGCCGTATAGGTGAATGAAATCCGGCAGCCGTTATCAACGATGATTTCTTCCAGATAAGTGGGATGTGTATTCGTGATATGAAAAGCCGTACTATGATTGGTGTTACCTAATTCAGTATTGAAAGCACCCTCATAACGTGTACCGGGACGCCAACTTTGCACGTATCCTCTCTCTGTCCAATCTCCATCACGGTATTTTAAAGTAATTTTTCTACCGTTAGGCGCAATAATCTTTGTTAGCTGCCAGGCAACGACGTTGTTTGGCACCGAATTGGCTTCGCCGCTCCATTCTCTATCGTAGAAAGTTCCGTCTCCTCCGAAAACATACTTATAGCCGTCATTGGTTGTTATGATAAAGCGCCCTTTTCCGGGACTGTCAAAATTGAAACATTCTATTTTGAAATCAGCTTTCGAACCGTTTTCCACTCCATACACTTGAATGTTCCGGTTTATGTCGAACTGAAATTTACCTCTATGCCCCATAAAGTTGAAGTGAAAGATGTCAGGTTCCGTTTCATACTTACTCGAAATTTCCGCCGATGGATTCGCCAGGTATACGAACGGTTCATCTATGGCTGACTTTCCCCCATCGCGATATTGCTTTCCTCTTTTATAGGATGACAGATTTTTGTCGACCGTTACGTTCTTGTGATAATAATAATAACCATTTATTCCCAAGGAATTGTTTCGGCTTTCATCAGGCATATTCCATATCTCGCGAGTGATTGAGGCACCCGCATTGAGGAACCATCCCTGACCGACAATACCGGTTTGGGTATTTGCCCTATAGCCGTCAGAAGCGTAAGTCAGGCTGACGGGCAAGTCGAAATCATTGTCATGATATGTATAGACGGGAATGGATGTGGAAATAGTTCCGGTATACATATTTACCGGAGTATCCCCGTATTTCATAAAGCTCCAGGTCTGAGGTGTCAGAACGGTTTCGTCCGAATAAAACTGGACTTGTGAAAATGCCTGTGAAGCATGCCAAAGCATCAGGCAGGAAACTAAATATTTGAAAGATTTATATTTCATATGTTTATAATATTGATGTAAACAGATAAGATTGCCAACGATATGCAAACTGAAAAAAATGAATACGAATATCAGTAACTAAAAAAGGCGGAAAGTAGCGCGCGTACTTTCCGCCAGAATACAGGTTACAGATTCATCGCATTACCGCCTACAACGCCCAGCACTGCCGAAGCCACTGCGATAACCACTTTCAAAATCATATCCCAAAGAGTTCTTTTGACTGCCATAACTTTACACACCTCCTTTCTGACTCTTTAAATAATTAATTACTTCCTGAATCCTGAAAACTCTCTTATCTTACCTTTTCGTTATCCGGTCGAAAACTGAAATCCTATATAGCCCGAGTTCCGAATTCCGCTTTCACCTCAAAGCACGGGCACGCCTTGATCCACTCTTCCGGTTCAATCTCCCCGTTTCCGTTGCGGTCGGGCGAGAGGTCGCGATGCCCGCACACCCGGCAACCGGGAAACTTTTCCTGCAATAGATTCACCAATTGCCATAGTGAAGACCATTGTGCCGGTGTCCGCGTATCTGCCGGGCGTCCACGACTATCCAGACCACCCTCGTAGCAGATGCCGATGCTAGTCGCATTCCAACCTTTGACGTGCGCACCGATGCGATCAATCGGGCGGGTGAGATGCACCGTGCCGTCCTTGCGGATGTAATAGTGATACCCTGTCCCATTGAATCCACGCCGGCGGTGCAACGTCTCCAAATCATCCGGTGTCAGCGAACGGTCTTCGCGTGTGGCGGAACAGTGAATCACGATTAAATCAATCTTTCTCATTTCTTACAGTTTTTGGAGAATCATTACTTTGAAAATTTGAAAAAATCATCACCTTAAAGTAGTGGGGAAATCATGACTTATCATGCTGCCGGATCAGGAGTTTCACCGCCATCGTCTCCACCGCCACCAGGAGTCTCGCCACCACCATCGTCAGGGGCTTCTCCGCCTTCGGTTTTCTTCTTCTTGGGCGCGTCGAGGTCAAGAAACTCTATCTTCTCATCGGCACGGGTAGATGTCAGGTTGGGACGGACACTGCTCGACGGACGGAAGTTTATGTTCACAGCTTTGATGTTTTTCATCGTACAGTCCTCCTTCTTATCCACTCCCAGCGTGGTGGCGGAAAGGCTGAATACACCAAAATCACGGATATTGACCGATTTGCCATCGAAAAGCGCTGCACGCATCGCCTCTACAAGATTGGTCAGCACACTTTGGATATCGCCCAGCGACAAGGAACTCTTGTCTTTCATGGTGTAAGCGAGTTTATCCAGGTCTACACTCTGTCCCTGCGTCACAAGTTGCGGGTGAAACTTCACCACCCCGTCAACCTTTCTCGGGTCTTTACGACCCATTCTTTTAAATGGTATTGCCATGATAAATTAAAAATTGAGAATTAAAAATTAAAAAATATTTGTTACAGATTGCGGTTTTCGCAATGGGTATCGGGAGAGATGAACGAGCTCTGTTTCTTTCTCTTTCGATGCCTCAAAGGTACTATATCACAGTGGGATGAAATGGCGTACTTTGTCTCGTATTGGCTTACTTTACCTTACTTTCATTCAGTTTCATCCAGAGTGTATTTACTTTTATTCAGATTGATTTTATTTGACTTATATAGTTGGACGTACGGGGGATTTTTCGTATATTTGGAATACGATAAAATCAATTACCCGAAGATATGAAAGCAGAAAAAGAAGAGACGGTGGAAGAACCGTTTGTCATACGTCCGTATTTGAAATCGGAACTGGCACATTTGTACAATCCCTACGTACCGTTGGTGTATGCCATGCGGAAGATGAGGGAGTGGATCAGAAATAACAAGGAACTGTATGACGCTATGTACAGCGGTGGCGAGGGAAAGAACGACCACGCCTATAGTGCAAGGCAGGTACGGCTCATCGTGAAGTATCTCGATGAGCCGTGAATCTCTTTAGGACAGATTACGGTTAGCTATAACGAAAATAAAATTAGCTATAATGAAAAAAAGATTAGCTATAATGAAAAAAAGATTAGCTATAATGAAAAAAAGATTAGCTATAATGAAAAAAAGATTAGCTATAATGAAAAAAAGATTAGCTATAATGAAAAAAAGATTAGCTATAATGAAAAAAAGATTAGCTATAATGAACCCCTGATTTGTTATATAATAATGTACGCATACGCAGGCGCGAAAAAATATTCTTTTTTAGATAGAAAAAAGCGTGTATTCGAGGGTGAGGGGCTCACCCTCGAATACACGCTTTTTCCATCAAAATAAATATATAAAAAGAATAAACGTCATGAGTAAATGAAAGAAACAAAATAAAACGTACCTTTGCGTCTTTTTAAAAAAACATCTTTTAACAAAATTAAAAAATCAGTTAAAATCATGAGAAAAAAGACATTTTTTCCGAAGGCTTCGTTTACCAAAACAAGCAGGCCGTAACGCTCGAAAAGGGGGAGTTTCCCCAAGTATCCCAGTTCATCACGCAAATGCTTGGCACTGTCAATAATTTGTATACCAACAGGATAGACGTGAGTCCGCGCAACCGCAAAAAGTTTCTCCTTCCTTTTGTCCATCTCTGCTATGACCGTGAGTCTCTTCTTAGCATTAAAGGTCCCAAGTTCTTCGCAGAGTTGTTATTTTTGGCTGTCAATTTCAAAAAATCTGATGATTCGGACGAATCATTAAGTGTGGAAGAGATTGATTGTGAGATACAAAGACTGAAAAGGACGCTTCTTGATGATTAGCATTTAAGAACAGACTGTTAAAAAACTGCTTTTTGGGGTACAAAAAGCAGTTTTTTTATTCTACATAAAAAGCCGTCCTTTGCAGTGTGTTAATATCAGCACCACTTAAATACATATCAACAATTAAAATGAAAAATATTGTAATAACCACATACAGAGGATTATCACTCGTATCCGGAAGTATGAGTATCGAGCAGTTATTTGAATTTATCCGGGGAAACGTTTACCGCGACAGAATCCGGCGACTTCGGGAAGCTATGGAAGAGGGAGACACGGTGAAAGCGGAGCGAATGAAAAAGCAACTGCCCTACCACACCATCACGACTACTTACACAAAGGAAAGGCTGGCTTACAGTCTCGCCACCTATCAGGACATCATCACGCTCGACTGTGACGATATGGCAGCAGAAAAACTCCCGGAATACCGCCAACTGGTGAACAATTGTCCCGACACGTTAGGGAATTTCATCAGCCCCCGTATGCACGGACTGAAAATCTTCGTCTACCTCACCGGCAAAGAAGCGGAAACCTTACGCACCGAACTGAACGCACTGGGAACCGTCGACTTCCCCACCCTCGAACGATACCACCACCGTATGTACACCCTGGCATGCAACAAATACGAGAAGCTGCTCAACACAAAAGTAGACACAAGCGGAAGCGACCCCGGCCGCGGATTCTTCGTATCGCATGACCCGGACGCTTTTCTCTCTCCCGAACGGCTGGAGAACGTGAAAGCGCTGACCGTAAAAGTGACACTTCCCACCGAAGAAGAGTGTAAGAGCAAGAAACGCAAAGCCCCGGAAAAACCCGCCCCGCTCCTTCCCGCGCAAGAGAACGCCTCTCCGATAGACCTGCAAGTGCAACTCGACTTCCGCAAGGCCGTGGAATACACCCAACGGAAAGAACACCTCAAGACAGGCAACCGTGACAATTTCTTCTATTGTCTCGGCAACCAGTGTTACCGCCGGCATATCACGGAAGCGGAAGCCGTCAGCCTGGCACACAGCCATTTCGGCGACCTTCCCGGCTTCGACCTCGAACTCCCCTTGCACAATGCTTACCAATACACCTCAAAGACCGACCAGGCTGAAGAAGAAGGGAAGGAACCGAAAATCTGCCAGATAATCAAGTTTATGGACGAACACTACGAAGTCAGGAGAAACATAGTGAAAGAACAAATCGAGTTCCGGCAGAAAACGCCCGCCCTTCCCGAAACAGGTTTGCCGCCTTTCAACGCACTTCGCATAAAGGATTTAAACACATTCTATGTCAACGCACATATACAGGGAATCTGCTGTACACAAACTGATTTGAAAGCAGTAGTAGACTCGGACTACGCAAAGCCATTCAATCCGTTTGTCCATTATTTCACTTCACGCAAGGCATGGGACGGGAAAACGGACTTCATCGGCCAACTGACGAGAACTGTAAAGGCCGCCGACCAGCCTTTTTTCGAAGACAGTTTCCGCCGATGGTTGGTGGGAATGGTGGCGTGCGCCATCAACGACGAGGTGCAAAACCACCAGTTGATGCTATTCCACGGTGCACAGGGAAAAGGAAAGAGCACCTTTATCCGCCATCTTCTCCCACCGGAGCTTAAGGATTATTATCGCAACGGCATGATTAATCCTGACAACAATAACCATCTGCTGCAAATGTCGTCCTGCCTGATTATCAACCTGGATGAATTTGACACGCTCTCTCCCGAGCGTATGCAGAGCCTGAAAAGCCTTATCACCCAAGATGTAGTAAACGAACGCAAGGTTTACGACATACAGAACTATACGTACATACGCCGCGCATCGTTCATTGCCAGTACCAACAATCCGCACTGTCTGCCGGATATCGGTGAGAACAGGCGTATCCTGTTCAACACTCTTCTGGACATAGACTATCACACGCCTGTCAATCATGAGGGGATATACACACAGGCATACGCGCTCTACCGGCAGGGATTTCAATACTGGTATGAGAACAAGGAGATTACGTTTCTTAACAACCGCAATGAGGCGTTCCGCCAAAAAGACCCGATAGAGGAGAATCTTTTCTTCTATTTCCGGGCTGCCAGACCGAACGACATACAGGCGCAATGGTATCCTGCCGCCTACCTGCTGTCGATATTGAGTATGAACGGGCGCACGCAGTCCAACTCGCAGACGAAAAAAATGCTGGTCACAATACTGGAAAACAACCATTTCCACTCACGGAAGACTTCCAACAACGTGACAGAATATTGGGTGGTGGAGTATACGCCTCAGGAGCGCACGGAAAATTCAATTCGACCGCAACTTCCGGTTCAGAAGGGATTGGAGTTGTAATTTTCCTACAAAGCAATCCATTCTTTCAACTTACGCACGGGCTTTTATTGGAAATCGGCACGGATGGAAGAGGTATAGGATAACTTATCACATGAAATGTGCGGACGGGGCTTAGATATAAAAAAACAGGCACGGATTACGCGGATTTCACAGTAGCTAATCATTTGTGATTAATAAAAAACCGTGTTATCCGCGTAATCCGTGCCTAAGTTTTATGCTATGGCCAAGCGTGATTATTTATCGCCGTACATCTTTGCTCTTAGCTCCTTGATATGGTCCGAAGTGATATATTCGTCATATTCCATCATCTTGTCGATGATACCGTTCGGAGTCAGTTCGATGATACGGTTGGCAACCGTTTGGATAAATTCGTGGTCATGGGAAGAGAAAAGGATATTTCCCTTATACGTCTTCAGGTTGTTGTTGAATGCCTGGATAGATTCCAAATCGAGGTGGTTGGTAGGAGTATCCAAAATCAGGCAGTTAGCGTTGCGGAGCTGCATGCGGGCAATCATACAACGCATCTTCTCACCACCGGAGAGTACGCTTACTTTCTTCAGTACTTCTTCGCCTGAGAACAGCATACGGCCGAGGAAGCCTTTCATATAGACTTCGTTGCCTTCGCCGAACTGGCTCAACCAGTCTACCAGGTTCAGGTCGGTGTTGAAGAAATCGGTATTGTCTACCGGCAGGTAGGCGGTGGTGATGGTTACACCCCAGTTGAAAGTTCCGGCATCCGGTTTCATGTTTCCGTTGATGATTTCAAAGAAAGCAGTCATCGCACGCGGGTTGCGTGAAAGGAATACAATTTTGTCACCTTTCTCTACGTTGAAGTTCACGTCGTTGAAGAGCACTACGCCGTCTTCAGTCTTTTTGCTCAGTCCCGATACTTCCAGGATTTGGTTACCCGGTTCGCGTTCGGGGGTGAAGATGATACCCGGATACTTACGTGAAGACGGTTTGATTTCTTCTACGTTCAGTTTCTCAAGCATCTTCTTACGGCTTGTGGTCTGCTTGCTCTTCGCTACGTTGGCGCTGAACCGACGGATAAATTCTTCCAGTTCCTTCTTCTTCTCTTCAGCCTTCGCCTTCTGGTTCTGTTGCTGACGGAGAGCCAACTGGCTTGATTCGTACCAGAAGCTATAGTTACCGGCAAACATATTGATTTTTCCGTAGTCGATGTCTACCGTATGCGTACATACGGAGTCGAGGAAGTGACGGTCGTGGCTCACTACCAGCACGGTGTGCTCGAAGTTGGAAAGGTATTCTTCCAGCCAGGTCACTGTTTCCATATCCAGGTCATTGGTAGGCTCATCCAGCAGCAGGTTGTCCGGATTTCCGTACAAGGCTTGTGCCAACATCACACGTACCTTTTCTTTACCGCTCAACTCACCCATCAATGTATAATGCTTATCTTCCTTAATGCCCAGTCCGCTCAACAGCATGGCAGCGTCACTCTCCGCGTTCCATCCGTCCAGCTCGGCAAATCGTTCTTCCAATTCGGAAACTTTCAGTCCGTCTTCGTCTGTGAAATCTTCTTTGGCATACAGTACTTCGCGTTGCTTCATTATGTCCCACAACACGGTATGACCCATCATTACGGTATCCATTACGGTAAAAGCGTCCCACTTGAAGTGGTCCTGGCTCAATACGGAGAGGCGTTCGCCGGGGCCCAGGGCAATCGTACCGGTAGTGGGGTCCAAATCCCCGTAAATCGTGCGGAGGAATGTAGATTTTCCCGCACCGTTCGCACCGATAATACCATAGCAATTACCACTCGTAAACTTCAGGTTTACGTCATTAAACAACACTCTTTTACCAAACTGTACCGAAACATTCGAAACTGTAATCATCTTATTATTTACTATTTTACTAGTTACTATTTACTATTTTCAAGTTACTATTTTATTGCTTTACTAGTAACTGCTTTACTACCTTATTCGTTACTATTTACTATTTTAGCGTGCAAAGGTAGGCAATAAAAATGAATTATGAGCTATCCGGTATGTGCCAATCTGACATAAAAGTGTTACCTTTGCAGCGTTTTTGGCAAAAACGCCAACTTGGCAAAGTTTTTGCAGACGAAATCAATGACATCCGGTCAGTCCGGTATGTTTCATAGGCAGTATCTTAAATAGATAGTGTGTGTGTTTTTAAATAGTAAATAGTAACTAGTAAAATAGTAAATACCAAGATGGATCCGAAAGAAAAAAAGGTGAAGGAAGAAGAGATGAATGTTGAAGACATTCTGAATAATGGTGCGGAAGACCAACCGCTAAACGAACAGGCTGAAGGCGCAGCGCCGCTGACGCAGGAGGAAGAGCTTGCGCAGGAGTTGGAAAAGGCTCAGGAGACTATCGAGGAGCAGAAGGATAAGTATCTGCGCTTGTCTGCCGAGTTTGACAATTATCGTAAGCGTACTATAAAGGAGAAAGCGGAGCTGATTCTGAATGGTGGCGAAAAGAGCCTGAGCAGTATTCTTCCGGTAGTGGACGACTTCGAACGTGCCATCAAGACGATGGAGACGGCAACGGATGTGAATGCCGTGAAGGAAGGCGTCGAGTTGATTTACAATAAGTTTTTGGCTGTACTGGCACAGAACGGCGTGAAGGTCATCGAGACGAAAGACCAGCCGCTGGATACGGATTATCATGAAGCCATTGCAGTGATTCCTGCTCCGTCGAAAGAACAGAAGGGTAAGATTCTGGATTGTGTGCAGACGGGTTATACATTGAACGACAAGGTGCTACGTCACGCGAAGGTAGTTGTAGGGGAATAAGATTAATTTGTAATTGACAAAGAAGCATGGCAGAAAAAAGAGATTATTACGAAATACTGGAAGTGACGAAGACCGCCACAGTAGAAGAAATAAAGAAGGCATACCGCAAGAAAGCGATTCAGTATCACCCTGACAAGAATCCGGGGGATAAGGAAGCGGAAGAGAAGTTTAAAGAGGCAGCCGAGGCTTATGATGTATTGAGTAATCCGGATAAGCGTTCGCGTTATGACCAGTTCGGTCATGCGGGTGTGAGCGGCGCGGCAGGCAATGGCGGCCCGTTCGGTGGTTTCGGCGAGGGTATGTCGATGGATGATATTTTCTCTATGTTCGGTGATATTTTCGGTGGTCGTGGCGGTGGCTTCGGCGGCGGATTCAGCGGTTTTGGCGGATTCGGCGGCGGTGGCGGCGGTTCACAGCAGCGCCGGTATCGCGGAAGTGACCTTCGCGTCAAGGTGAAACTGACTTTGAAGGAGATTTCCGAAGGGGTAGAAAAGAAGTTTAAACTCAAGAAATATGTGCCGTGTGACCAGTGTCATGGTTCGGGTGCCGAGGGTGATGGTGGTTCGGAGACTTGTCCTACTTGTAAGGGTAGCGGTTCGACGATTCGCAACCAGCAGACGATTCTAGGGACTATGCAGACTCGTGTCACTTGCTCTACTTGTAATGGTGAAGGTAAGATTATCAAGAACAAGTGTAAG
Organism: Bacteroides sp. GM023; assembly: GCF_014750685.1. Classification (GTDB taxonomy): domain Bacteria; phylum Bacteroidota; class Bacteroidia; order Bacteroidales; family Bacteroidaceae; genus Bacteroides. Next base: position 532,180 of record NZ_JAAXGE010000005.1, on the reverse strand, counting down.
AAGTGTGGTGGCGACGGAATCATTTACGGCGAAGAAGTGGTGACGGTGAAGATTCCTGCCGGAGTGGCAGAGGGTATGCAGCTCTCTATGGGTGGCAAGGGTAATGCCGGAAAGCATAATGGCGTGCCGGGCGATTTGCTGATTCTCGTAGAGGAAGAACCGCATCAGGACTTGATTCGCGATGAGAATGATTTGATTTACAACCTGTTGTTGAGTTTCCCGACGGCTGCGCTGGGCGGTGCTGTGGAGATTCCGACGATTGATGGCAAAGTGAAGGTGAAGATTGATTCGGGTACTCAACCGGGCAAGGTGCTTCGTCTCCGCGGTAAGGGGTTGCCGAACGTGAATGGATATGGCACGGGAGATTTGCTCGTCAATATCAGTATTTATGTGCCGGAAGCTCTTAATAAGGAGGAAAAGAGTACACTCGAGAAGATGGATGCTTCGGATAACTTCAAGCCTAGCACTTCGGTGAAGGAGAAGATCTTCAAGAAGTTCAAGAGTTTCTTCGATTAGTGGAACTATAAGAGATTGATATAAAAAGCTTCGACTTTCTTTATGAAGGTCGAAGCTTTTTCTTTGTTAGTATCCCGGATTCTGCGTCAGATTATCATTCATTACCCGTATCTTTTCGGGGATGGGGAATACAGTGGTATAACCACTCTCCTCTTTGGGCAATTGCGGACGGCTGCTATAAGCTCTTGTGAACTGCCCGAAGCGTATCAAGTCTTGGCGTCTCCAACCTTCCCATGCCAGTTCGAGTTGGCGTTCGGCAAGAATATTTTCTAAGGTGGCGGGACGGGAAGAAGCGTTCACACGGCTGCGTACTTCGTTCAGTTCATCATCGCCGTTTTCGCCGTTGCGTACTTTTGCTTCGCTCTTCATCAATAAGACATCGGCGTAGCGGAAGAGGACAATGTCGTTTTCCATCAGTTTACCGTCTTTGGTGGCGGTGGGGTCTACTTCGTACTTTTTCATGCGGGCACCTGCTGTTTGTTCATAGGGGGTGTCGGTGATGTCGAGGGCGACATCCCAGGGGAGATATTCAAGGACGGTGCCGTTGTCCAGTTTGATGATGTTGCCTTTGAGATCGTGTACGATGCCGGCGAAGTAACAGATGTCGAAACGGGGGTCTTGTCCGGGTGTTTCGTAGCCGAAGGTTTCGAGGGCTTCAATCGTTGCGCTGGGGCCGTTCTCGCCGCTTAGTCCGTAGGCTTTGGCGTGGTTATAGTGGCGGGAGCGGAAAAGGTACTGCATTTGGTTGGTGTACAGGGTTTTGTTCATCGGGATAGTGAAGATGTTCTCCGCCGATGGTTCGTTGAATATGGAGAAGTTCGTTTCGTATTTCGGTTCCAGTTTGTAGCCGAGGGATTTTAGCTGGTCGCAGTAGTATATGGTCGTTTCCCAGGCGTTGAGTTCGTTACCGTTTACGGTGAATTTGATGTTCTTTCCGTCCGGACGTTGCGTGTCCGTCCAGTCGTTATCGGTGTAGATTTCGGCGTTCAGGGCTAGCTTGGCTAGCAGGAAGGTGACCACGGGGCGGGTGATACGACCGTAGTAAGGGCCGGATTGGTTGCTGTGGGTGTCGCTGAGTAAAGGGGCGGCTTCCTGTAGTTGGCTGAAGATAAATTCAAAGATGGTCTTTCGGTCGCTTTGGACTACGTCTTTGATGGATAGGGAGGAAGATTGTACCAGGGGGACGCGGGCGAATAAGTCCATCAGGTAATAATAATACATAGCACGCAGGGCTTGAACTTCTGCCCGGTATGCGGGAAGTTCGGCATCGGAGTGGGTGGCGCTGTATTTGTCTATTATTTCTAAGGATTTGTTGCTTAGCATGACGACTTTGTAGAGGTATTCCCAAGTGGCTTGGATGGCGTCGTTCTCGATGCCCCAGTCGTGGAGGAACAGACCTTGCCAAAAGCCACCGTCGTACCAGTCGCCGCCACGTGTCGGGATGATGGCTTCGTCGGTGGTGAAGGTGTTGAGGTCGTAGACTCCCCTGCCCGTTCCTTGCAGTCCCTGGCTGTCGCTGTAACCGCCGATGTAGGTATAGAGCGAGGCTACGGCGTTGAGATATACGTCTGACAGTTTGTTGTAAACGTCATCGGCGGGAAGTTTATCCTTTGGATTTTCTTCCAGGAATTTATCGCATGAAAAGAGAGTGGTGCATGCAATAAGGATAAGTCCTATATTTTTCAAATATGTTTTTATCATGTTGTTCTCTTTTAGAGGTTGATACTTAGTTCTTAGAAGTTAATACTTAATCCTAGTATGTAGGTGCGGGCTAATGGGTAACCGCGTTTGTCGTCCACGCCTAAGGTTGAGTTGACGGTGGAGCTGTTAATCATCGGAGAGAGTCCCGAATAGCCGGAGATAGTTGCCAGGTTGTTGACGGTGAACGCCAGGCGTAGGGAACGGACATACTTTTTGAGTTTCTGTACTTTCTCTATGGGAACATTCCAGCCCAGGGTGACGTAGTCGAAGTTGACATAGTCTCCTTTTTCCAGCCAGTAGTCGGTGGCGGTTTGGTCTTTGATGTTCTGCTTCGGGGCGGCTTTCATGACGTTGTAGTCGGGGAAGATATTCATGTTCATATACGTCAGGGATGTTCCGTTGTAGATTTTGTGCCCAAAAGCGCCGTTGATTTGGACGGAGAGGTCGAAGCGTTTGTAGCGGAAGCTGATATTGGAGCCGAGTATCGTTTTGGGAACGGCTTGCCCGGCTACGTAGCGGTCTTCACCGTCTTCGAGGCTGACACCACCGCCGTTCAGGTCGGCGATGCCGTAGGTGTATCCGCCCTTACCGTCGGATTCCAGTCCGGTGCTGTGGGGAAGGTAGAAGACGCCTAAGGGTTGTCCTACCATTTGGTAGACGATGTGGTTGTATCCGCCGTGGAAGCCGGCGCCGTCAAGGCTGGCAAGACTTTTGTATTCGGGGGCGGAAATCATTTCGCCGTTGTACATACCGCTCAGGGAGAGCAGTTTGTTGCGTTGGAAAGTGATGTTGGCGTTGATGTTCAGTTCCATGTCCGGTGTTTTCAGAGGGGTGATACCGATGGCGATTTCAGTACCCCAGTTGCGCATGGAGCCGATGTTCGCCAACAGGGTGTTGTAGGTGAATGGCGGTACGCTGACATTGTAGAGGTAGAGCATATCGGTGGTGCGGGAATTGTAATAGTTGGCGGATAGCAGCAGGCGGTTGCCGAACAGGGCGACGTCGAAACCGGTGTTGAAGGTATGCTTTACTTCCCATTTCAAGTCGGGGTTGGTATTTCGCAAGTCGCCCAGGGAGACGATGGCGGAGTTTCCTACGGGGACAACACCGTTCGGTTTGACGAGGTTGAGGGTTGTGTAGGAGTCAATTCCGCTTTGGTTACCTGCCAAACCGTAGCCGATACGGAATTTCAAGTTGTCGACCATGGGGAGTTGTTTCATGAATTTCTCTTCACTGATTACCCAGGCGGCGGATGCGGAAGGGAAAAATCCCCATTTATGATTGGAGCCAAATTTTGAGGATGCGTCCGTACGGGCGTTCAGGGTTAAGATGTAGCGGTCGGCGTAGGTGTAGTTGAAGCGTCCCATGAAAGAGGCAAGGCGGGGTTGCTCGTAGTAGGAGTTCGTACCTTCCCACAGGCGGAGCGCTCCTGCTTGCAGGTTGTTGTAGCCGAATTTGTCAGTGCTGAAGTTGGTCACTGTGGTGTAGTATCCGGTGTAAGTTTCTTTTTGAACTTCGGCAAGGGCGAGTGCGTCGAAGAAGTGTTTTCTCCAGTTCTTCTTGTAGGTCAGCATCATGTTGCCTAGCAGGGATTCACGCTTTTTAGTTCCTTTGTAGGCTTGGCCGTTTGCCCATACAGAGGTGGGAAGGTATTGGGAGTTTTCGACGATATTGTAGGTATAGGCGCCGAACAGGACGAATTTCAATTCTTTCATCAGGTTGAAGGTCAGGCGGGCGTGGGTGCTGATATGCGAGGTGGCGTCGTCGTCCTGCACTTCCATCCATGCCAGCGGGTTGGTGATTTGGCTGGCGGTGGTGATGCCGTCCCAAGAGTTGGTGACGGGGTCTTTATGGTTGGGGTACGTGGGGTTGAAGGTAGCGGCGGAGTAGAATGTTTTCTGATAATCTACCAGATTGTGGTTCTTGAGGATGGAGCCGAACATTCCCAGTTCGCAGTCCAGGAAACCGTCGAACATCTTTTGGTTCATGTTCATGTTTGAGGTGAAGTTCTTCATGTCCTCGTTCAGTATGACTCCCTGACGGTCCATGAAACCGAGGGAGACACGATAATTGGATTCACTGGAACCGCCGTAGAAGGCGATGTGGTGATTCTGCTGTAAGCCGGTTTGTTCTATTTCTTTTTGGAAGTTGGTGTTGTTTCCTTTGTCGAGGATGGAGATGCCACGTTCTGAAGCTACCTGGCGAAATTCATTGCCGGAGAGCATTTTCAGGTTTTTGTAGACGGTGGAGATGCCGAAGCTACCGTTGTAGGCGACTTGCGTTTTGCCTTGCCTTCCTTTTTTCGTGGTGACTTCTATGACACCGGACGCACCGCGTGAACCATACTGGGCGGTTTCGGAAGCGTCTTTCAGGATGGTGAAGCTCTCGATGTCGGTGGGGTAAATAGAGGTCAGCATACTAAGGTCGCCGAATACTCCGTCGACGATGATTAGCGGGTCATTGCCACTGGTCAGAGAGGTGGTTCCCCGCAGGCGTACTGCGTCGAGGGCGGCGGGTCCGTTACTTCCCCGCTGGATGGTAAGACCGGGGACACGACCGCGAATCGCTTCGAGAGGATTCGTTATCTGGTCTTTGTTCATCTGTCTTTCCGTGATTTTTTCTACGGAGCCGGAGATGGTTTTTAAACTTCCGGTTGCATATCCTACCGTGATTAAGGAATCTATGGGAACTGTTACGGGAATCTTCTGCGCAAACAGGCTGCTACAAGAGGTTATCAGAAGAAAGCCGAGAAATGTTAGTCTGCTGTGTCGTCGTACCATAATGATTAGTTTTTAAGGTAATACTACAAATATAACAAAAAAAGAAGGAATCTGGTTGAGTAGATTCCTTCTTTTATTCATAAATACAGCTAGAATTTGACACTTTTTTTCGAGTTGATTCCGACCGTATGTTCTAATTCACTATCTTTTCGTGGATTTTATTTCACTACAATTTCGTGTACTTTATCTCACTATTATTTAGTGGCTTTTATCTCACTGTAATTTCGTGTACTTTATTTCACGATTATCTCGTCGGTAAATATCCAACCACCAAACTCTTTTCCGGCCTTTGCCTGATAACGCACATATCTTCCACGGGCGTTTCCTTCCCAAGAGATGTCTGTAAATTTAATGGGATTGGCCTTGGTTACTTCAAAAGTTTGATGTTTCAGTTCCGTAAAGTTGGTTCCATCGTCGGAGACGGAAATGGTGACAGATGCGGGAAGGAATACTTCTGCGCCTATCACTTGCATAAAGGCAGCTGTAACGGAGTGGATGGCAGTCGCAGCTTCGAGGTCAATCGTCACGTCCAGGCGGTCGCCGTCGATAAAGCCTTGCCAGCAACCGTCACCGTAAGTCCAGTCGCCACGTATGCCGTCTGTCAGGGCGGTGTTGCCTTGGGCGGGATAATGGGGGCTGTACGGAGCGTTATAGATTACTTTCTTGCCTAAGGCAAGGTGCGTGACGGGTTGGGTGGATTCGGGACGGCTTCCGATTTCGTTTTTCAGGTCGAAGGGATGGTAGCCTTTGGCTTGCAAGTCCGCTACGGCTTTCAGGGCACGGGTATGGAAATCCGGCCATGATTTACGTTCGGGAGCTGACCAGCCTACTTCTGCCAGTGCCAGGATACGGGGATAAACCATGTATTCGACGTGTTCGGGAGTCGGGATATATTCTACCCACAGGTTGCCTTGGACGCCGTAGACAAGTTTCGCTTGTTCCGGTGTCAGAGAGGCGGGAATGGGGTTGTAAGAATATACTTTCTTCAACGGCAGGTAGCCACCGATGGCTTCCGGTTGGGAATAGGGTGCATCCTGGTAACTATCGAGGTAGCAATAGGCGCCCGGTGTCATGATGGCATGATGACCGGAGGTTACAGCTGCGATACCGCCTTCTTCGCCACGCCATGACATGACGGTCGCGTTGGGGGCTATACCGCCTTGAAGAATTTCGTCCCATCCGAGCAGATGGCGGCCGTGGTCGTTCAGGAATTTCTCAATGCGGTGTATCAGGTAGCTTTGCAGTTCGTCTACGTTGGCGAGGTGCTCGTCCTTCATTCTCTTCTGACATTTGGGGCAGGTCTTCCAAGCCGATTTGCCGGCCTCATCACCGCCTACATGAATGTATTCGGACGGGAAAAGTTCCATGACTTCCGTCAGGACATTTTCGAGGAAGGTGAATGTTTCTTCGTTGCCGACACAGAAGTCGGAATTCTTGTAAGGCTCGCCCGAACAGGATAGTTGCGGGTAGGCTGCCAGTACTTCTTCCGAATGGGAAGGCATCTCGATTTCGGGGATGACGGTGATGTAATGTTGGCGGGCATAGTCCAGAATCTCGCGAATGTCGTCCTGGGTGTAGTAGCCGCCGGATGCACCGGGCTCGTCGAAACGGACGTATTTACGGTCGCCGTTCCACCATTTTTTCCAGTTGGCTTCGGGACGCCAAGCTGCAAATTCGGTGAGCAGAGGGTATTTCTTTATTTCAATTCGCCAGCCTGCCGCGTCTGTGAGATGCAGATGAAGGCGGTTGATTTTATAGTAGGCCAGTGCGTCTATCTGTTTCTTCACAAATTCTTTGGTGGAGAAATGGCGGGACACGTCGAGCATAAAGCCACGATAGGCGAAGCGCGGGGTGTCTTCTATTTCGACAGAAGCAACGGAATAGCCCGTAGCCGATGGTTGGAGCAGTTGCAACAGGGTTTGCATACCGTAGAATAGTCCGGCTCCTGAAGTGGCTTGAATCAGTACCCGTTCCGGGGTTACGGAGAGGGTGTAGCTCTCGGGAGAGGACAATCGGTCGTTCTTTTCGGTTATCAGCAGGGAAATGACTTGACGGGTGTCTTTCTTTTTCCCTTTCTTCAGGGGAACGGGCAATGTTTGCAGGTAGTTCTCCCAAAGTTGCGCTTCTCCACCTTGTAGGTTTGTATAAAGTTTTGTTTTCTCTGACAGTAAAAAAGAGCCCGTCCTCTGCTCCATCTTCAATGGAACAGGTATGACGGACTGTGCATTTATGGGATGTGCAAGCAAGCACATCCCTAATATCCATAAGAAAAGACAAACTTTAGTGTATCTCTTTCTTATATTCATCAATCTATGGTTATTTCATCTACAAACAAGAATGCCGGACTATCTTTTCCGCCATGCCATGCCGGAATTTTACTTTCAGACAAAGCAATCACTTTTACATACTGAGTCTTCACCGGAGTGAATGACAACTTATGTTCATAGATACCATTCTTGTCCTCCTGCTTCATAGCCGGATAGTCTTCGGAAGCCACTTTAGTAAAGTTCTTACCATCATCTGAAACTTCCACTGATAATCCTCTTGCGTCAAATACCCAATCGCCTTTTTCTACGCAAGTAGAAATTGCAACGCTTGATATTTCAGTCGGTTGCTGAAGGTCGATAGTCATATCCATATCATTCTTATAAAACGCAATCCAACGACCCGTCTTATAGTTTCCGTTTCCTTTCAGGCCGTCTACCAATGTGGGAGCGCCTTTAAACATATACTGTTTGTTCACCGGCTGATTAGCAACGATAGGTTTCATGCTGGATTTGCTGAAATTAATTTTCTCGGAAATCACCCGACTGTTTCCGGTAGGACGGACAGCTACGGCTGAAAGAGTCACGTTTTCCTTGATTTTCAATACGCCTTCATAAAGTGGAGATGCAGCGGTAGGCTCTGTGCCGTCCAGCGTATAATGGATAGGTGCATTATCAATGGTTGTCAAAGTTATATCCAAAGTTCCGTCTGTCGGGTTCGGGGTATATTCGGCAGTTACATTAAATACATGCTTGGCATAGTTATATCCTTCTGCTTCATACCATTTAATCAAACGTGGCAAACGAGACAGGAAGTCATCATAATTTTTCTTATCAGGAGCAGACCACTGAACTTCACACAAAGCAGCCCAACGAGGCAATACCATATACTGTGCATGAGAGAAAGCAGGTATGTATTCAGTCCAGAGATTAGCCTGTACTCCCTTAATATATTTCTGTTCTTCCGGAGTAAGAGATGCCGGCATCGGTTCGTAGCCATACACTCTCTCAAGCGGCAGGTAACCACCGATTCCAAGAGGTTCATTTTCCGTATCTTTCGTCTGGTAATAGTCGAAATACAGATAAGTGTTCGGTGTCATAATGACATCGTGTTTCTGCTTAGCAGCTTCGATACCACCCTTTTCACCACGCCATGACATAACGGTAGCATTCGGAGCAAGTCCGCCTTCAAGGATTTCATCCCAGCCGATAATCTGACGGCCGTGTTCGTTGAGGAATTTTTCGATATGGTTGATAACGAAGCTCTGAAGGCGTTCTTCCTTACTATGCTTGCCATCCGACTTCAAGCCCAACGTCTTGATACGCGCCTGACACTTCGGGCATTTTTCCCATCTCACTTTCGGACATTCGTCACCACCCACATGGATATATTCTGACGGGAAGATTTCAATCAGTTCACCATATACGTCTTCGAGGAATTTCAATACCTGGTCGTTTCCGGCACAAAGTACGTCTTCGGATACACCCCATTGTCTCCATACTTCATACGGGCCACCTGTACATCCGAGCTCCGGATAAGCGGCAAGAGCAGCCTGCATATGTCCCGGCAGGTCTATTTCCGGTACAACGGTGATATAGCGTTCGGCAGCGTAATCTACGATTTCTTTTGCTTGCTCCTGCGTATAGAATCCACCGTAAGGTTTACCGTCATACTCGCCGGAGTTGCGTCCAATGACCGTTTCCGTTCTCTTGGAACCGATTTCTGTCAGTTTCGGGTATTTTTTGATTTCCAGACGCCAGCCCTGGTCGTCGGTGATATGCCAATGCAAGCGATTCATGTTGTGCAATGCCTGCATGTCGATGTAAGTCTTTATTTCATCTACGGTGAAGAAGTGGCGGCTGGTGTCGAAATGTGCACCACGATAGCCGAAACGGGGATAGTCATTGATTTCCACGGCAGGCATCGCGATGTCTGTGCCTACGGCGACAGGCAGGGATTTGCGCAAAGACTGGATACCGTAGAATACGCCGGCTTCTGTCGGGCCGGTGATAGTGACGCCGTCACCTGTGACTTTCAACTGGTAGGATTCGGGGTTTTCGTTACCTGTTCCCAATGCCAGTACGATGGCATTCTTGCCTTCTGTTCCGGCTTCGATGGCGAAGTCTTTTCCGGTAGCGGTTTTCAGGTAGTCGGCCAGGAATTTTGCGTTGCGTTGCATCTTTTCATTACCTTCCGGATAAAGGATTTTCACTCCGCTCTTCAGGATGAAGGGACTTCCCTGGGCGGTTACAATTTCCTGTGGCAAGGGGATGATTTGATAGTCAGCTTCTTGCTGCACAGACTGGCACGAGGCAAATAGTCCCGCCACTGCCAGGCATCCGGTTAATTTTAAGAGTTGTTTCATAAACTAAAAAATTAAGTGTTAAGTTACTAATAGATTATTTAATTATAGGTTTCACGAATATGTTTGATTCTCAAGGGCAATTCTTCTCCTTTCTTGATGTCGGGAGAGGTGATTGTGACTATTTTACGCTCTCCGGGCAGCAGGTCGAAGAAGTTGTCGCTGAACCGGGCTCCTTGTATGGGGACTTCGATAAAGACGTCCTTGGCAAGGCAGGGAGAAAGCAGGGTGAGTTCACATTTGCCGTCGCTCTGTTTCATTTTATAGGTGATAGTGGTTTCGGGCAGCAGCAGGTCTTTGGTCTTGTTGAAGAAGTAGACGTTTTCTGCTACGGTATGTCCGGTCTTGTCTTTCAGGGTCAGTTGTAGGAAGCTGTGACGGCGTTCTGCTTCTGACAGCCAGGTGTCGGGGTTTATCCGGTAGACACACTGGGAGGTGTTGGCCGGGAGTGTCAGGGATCTCAGTTGTACCGGTTTGCCTTGTTTTTTCCCGTCGAAGTCGAAGATTTTCATTTCCAGTGTCATTCGTTCCATCGTGTCGGGGCGGTCGGATATCAGGTAGATGCCGAGAGTGTCGTTCTGACGGATGGGGTTAATGAGAATGGGGGCAAAAGCACGTTTTGCCTGATAATGCAGGGCTTTCCAGTTGCCGTAGTAGTCGATGCTCGACCAGGATACTACGGGCCAACTGTCGTTCAGTTGCCAGTATAGGGTGCCCATACAGTAAGGGCGGTTTCGGCGGTGTGCTTCCAGACCGTGGCGCATTCCTTGTCCTTGCAGGACGAGTCCGACGTAGACGAAGTCTTCGAATGATTCGGGGATGATGTAGTCACGTTCCATGTAGGTGCGAATCAGGGCGTTGCCGATACTGCTTTTCTGATGGGCGTTCATGACTTCCGACTCAATCTGATAGTCTGAGGGAGATGCGAAGGTGGCAATGGTTTTCATCTCCGGGAAAGACTGGAAACCGAATTCGCTCATAAAGCGGGGAAGGTCTGTGTCCAGTGATTCGAAGGGTTTCTGTCCGTACCAGACTCCCCAGTTGTGGCTGTCGCCTATTCCCCACGATTCGGGACGTCCCCAGTTGGCAAGGTAGGGTGAGCTATGGATATAGAAGCGGTCGGCGTCCAGTTCCTTCACTTTGGCGGGAAGGAGTTGGCGGAAGAGTTTGTCGTAGCCGCGGAACATTTCCTCATAAATCTCACGGGTGAATTTCTTGTCGAAGCCCCAGTATTTCAAGGCTTCGAGTATTTCGTTGTTGCCGCACCACATTGCTACCGACGGATGGTTGCGCAGACGGCGGATATTATAACAGGCTTCTGCTTCCACTCGTTTCAGGAATGTGTCGTCGGACGGATAAGGGGTGCAGGCGAACATGAAGTCTTGCCATATTAGGATTCCGTTTTCGTCGGCGAGGTCGTAGAAGCGGTCGTCTTCGTAGGTTCCGCCACCCCATACGCGGATGACGTTCATGTTGGCTTCTTTGATGTCTCTGAACAGAGTTTGGTAGCGTTCGGTGGTGACGTTGGTCAGCAGGGCGTCCTGCGGTATGTAGTTGGCTCCTTTGGCGAACATCGGGACGCCGTTTACTTCGAAATAGAAGGATTCTCCGTCTTTGTCTTTTTCGTTTATCAGGCGGACGGTGCGTAGGCCGATTCTGTGGGATTGTTGGGCTACGACGTCGCCTTTGGCTATGATTTGGGCGGAGAAGTTGTATAAGGTCGGAGTTCCCCAGCCGTTGGGCATCCAGCGTACCGGTGAGAGGATTTCTGTAGGGATACAGATGTGGTTGATGCCGGGTTGCAGGGTGATTGTTTGGCTGGTGGCGGATTCCTGTTCTCCTTCAAGCGAGGTGGTTATCTTTATTTCTGCTTGAAGTGGTTGGGGAAGTATGTTGTTTATTTCCAGTTCGTTGGATAGCTTCGCCAGTTGGTCGGTCAGGGATAGTTGCTTCACGTGGTAGTCGCTGATTGAGGCGGCATCGTAGAAACGGATGTTTACCGGACGCCAGATTCCACTGGTCACCATGCGGATTCCCCAGTCCCAACCGTAGCTGTAGGGGGCTTTGCGGGAGAATACACTGAGGTGTTTCTCGTGGTGGTCGTTGTCGGCGGGATAGTTGAATCCGTTCGAGGCGTATTGGGGTAATGTCTGCCGGATGGGCGAATGAAAGTATATGTGAAGGAGGTTTTCTCCGAGGCGAAGGTGTTGTTTAATGGGTATCGTGTAGCCGACGAACATATTGTCGGCTTTTAATAGTAATGCTCCGTTGAGGTAGATGTCGGCGTAGGTGTCGAGTCCTTCAAATGTGAGTTGGGCGTCGTCACGTTTCAGCTGGTCGGCGGTGATTGTGAAGGCAGTCCGGTATTCCCAGTCTTCATTTTCTATCCATTGGATTTTCTGTTCGTTGGTTCCGTAGAAGGGATTGGGTATGAGACCATGATGAAGAAGGTCTTGATGTACCGTGCCGGGTACTTCAGCAGTGCGCCACAGTTCTGTTCCCGCTTGGGAAAATTCCCAGCCTGTATGCAAGGTTAGGACTTCTGAATTATCATTGCTTTGGGCGTAAGCCATGCTACAACAGCAGAGTAGTCCACACGCTATTTGAGCTTTTTTCCCTGTTAAATTAATCATCATAGTGGGGGCATTAGATATTAACGGTGTCAAAGATATTATTTTTCCTTTAGATTTCACTGATAATTTAACAAAATATATATTACATCTGTCAATCAATGGGGAGAAGGGGCGCTATTATAAAAAGAAGGGGGTGGGATATGATACTTTTAAGGGCGTTTTCCTAGCGTTGTTCGAGATGAAGGTTGCGGAAAAATCGGGTTGCAAGTAACGGAAAAGCAGAGGAACATAGTACTTTTTAAGGGGGAGTATGTATGTTGCTCTGCGTTATTGCTATTTTTCGACTGTTATCTTGATTATTTCAGGAGTACGAATACCAGGCTTCAATTCTCCATTTATATTGTAAAAAACTTTATCCCAACCAGTTAATGCTGCTCCAGCACGGGCTGTTTGGGAGTTACGAGCAACTTCCTGCCAGGTATTTTGGCGGATATTATATATCAATATCCGGTCATTGAATTTATACCATTCAGCAGGATGGAGAAGATAATCCTTTTCAGGGTGTTGGAGAGCTGCGAGGAAAATATCTTTATTCACTCCGCCTGTACTGAGAATCAGGTTTTCACTTATAGCAATGGCTGTTCCGCCACCAAGGGATATGGTTTCGCCGTTGTTTCCTGTCGGAGTGGTTACGGGAGTCCATTGACGGGAAGCGGACGAGTAACAATAGCCATCGGTGGAAAGTGTGGCAGGCTTGCCGTCAGTGGACGCAGCGAACCCACCCCATAGGTAGATACAGGCTTCGTTATTTTTATATTGTCCGGCACAGACGGGTTGCACTCGTGCTGCTCCGGGAAAATCAGAGAGTTGTTGCCAACCTGCAGCAAGGTTATCCAAATCAAGGCTAAGAAAAGAGTTCGAAGGTTTTCCGTTTCTGTTTCCACCAGTAATAAAGAGTTGGTTGCCGACTAGTGTTCCGTACATATTGTCTAGTGCATAGGGTAAATCAGGCAGTGTTTCTAAGGAGACTTTGCCTTTCTTTTCGTTCCATTGGATTTTGTAGACAGTGGTTAGTGCACCGTGGTCGTTCATTCCACCTGCACAGATGATGCCGTCAGCACAGGATACGGAAACGCCATATGCGGCAGGCATCGGGAGTTCACCGACTTTATTCCAAAACAACAGAGTATCAGGGTTCATTTCTGCTGCATAGATGCTCTGGTAGTATTTCTTTTTTCCACCTTCACTAGCGGGAGTTCCGGGGAAGTTACAGCCGCCGGCTATCAATAGCTTTCCGTTCAAGATTCCTGCATAGCAAGCGGAAACGCCTTGATTGATGCCTTTCTCTGACTTCGGGAAACCATTCATTTTTTGTAACCGGATGCTTTCGATAAATGATTTCGGAGCTTCGGCTCTGAAAGTAGAGGCAGGCAAGCCTGCTTTATTTATCAAATTGGCACGGGTAAAAGGTTGCCAACCGTAACGGACGTAACGGGGGTGTTTCACTTGGTCGCTATATACTTTAATACGAACGGATGCAGATTGGGGCGTTCTCCCCTCTTCTGCTTCTTTCCCGACTTTTGCGTCTGTCTCAACTCTTGCTTCTATCTCGGCTATAACTTCTATCTCTGCTATTGCCGGATAGTAAACTCCTTCAGTTTCGGCTACTTCAAAGGTGCGTATAGGAGAGCCATCTGAAGTACTCAAACCGTCGGCATAGTCAAATGTGACATAAACAGTGTCCTCACAAAAATCTGCATGACGGAATAAGGGGCCCGAAGGGATTACCTGGAACTTATTATAGGTTTTATTCAATGCCCAACGGGCTAAACGTTCTCCTACCGGCTTCTTATTGGTCGGGTGTACATTCAGTGAATCACCGTGGTCACTGGATACAGCCATTCCTGTGCAGGGAATTTCATTCATCATTCTGCGCTGGCTATCACGGAACCAAGGCCACGAGGGACGGTCGATACTTGATAATTGTACATAGTAAAATGGCAGGTTTTCATTTTCCCAATTCTTTCGCCAACTGTTTATGAGTAACTTGAAAAGTTTCTCGTGGGCTTCATAGTTGTGGGCGTTGGATTCGCCCTGGTACCATATCACTCCTTTTATGGGATATTGTTCTAATGGACGGATACCTGCCTCGTATAAGTAACAAGGCTCATAAGGATGCCGCTGTAATTTATCAGTTGATTTCTTCACGTTGAGAATCGCGCGGCCGCGTACCCAATCTTGGATAAAATCATTCTTCTTCCAGTCGCGAAGGATGGCGGGGAAGTGATATTCCAAAGTAGTGCGATCTATCCAGGCTTCAGTAGGTGAACCGCCGATGGCGTTACAAATCAAGCCGACAGGGATTTGCAGACTGTCCTGGAGCATCTTTCCGAAATAGTAGGCTACGGCAGAGAAAGAGGCGGCTGTTTTCGGGTCACAGATTTCCCATTTTGTGGCAGCGTAGTATTGAAGATGATTCAGGGAGTCGAGGGTGGAACTCTCCCACTCTACTGCGTTTGTACGCCAGCGGGCTTTCATGTCAAACAGGCGGATATTCGTGTTATCCGAGTTTGATATGTCTTGTTTGGCGGTGGAAGCGGCTCTTAGCATAAATTCCATGTTGGATTGTCCGGAACATAGCCAGACTTCGCCTGCCAAGACGTCTTGGTATTGAAGTTTCTGTTTGTCGCTGCGGATGGTTAGCGTATAAGGGCCTCCGGCCTTCAAGGGTTGGAGAGTAACTTGCCATTTTCCGTTGGAAGCGGCTTTCGTTGTTTGTTGTTGTCCGGCTATGCTTACTGTTATTTTATCTCCGGCGTTGGCTATGCCACGGATAGTTAACGGGCAATTGTGTTGCAATACCATCTTATCCGTATAAAGTTCGGATAATTGTAATCCGCCGTAGTCGCCTGTAATGGCGGAATAGACAGTTTTTGCGAGAATCTTTGCGCCTTCGGCGTTGGGATGCACAGCGTCTGTCAGGATGAATGGATAGGGATAAAGTGGTTCGTGGAAGTCTATTAACTGGACTCCGGCGTAACGTGCTACTGTTTCAATGGCTAGTTGAATTTGGTCGTGCCAGTCGCGTGTACCGGATTCAAAACGAGGATGGCGGTCGGCAATCGGTGTCAGCCTTGCAATCATTATTTTACAGGTCGGATTTGCCTGGCGGAAAGAGTCTATCAGGGACAGGTAATCTTTCACGAAAAAGTCGCGGTAGTCAGGCCAGTCGCGGGGGTCGGTATCGTTGATTCCCAAATGAATGACGACGATGTCGCCTGCGAAGTCAATGGCCTGTTGATATTCTACTTGCCGGGTATATGGGCGGTGTCCTTTGTTCAACAGGGTGGCGCCGGATTTTCCGAAGTTCTTCACTTCGTAGGTATTTCCCAGCATTTGTTGTAGTTGTGCGGGGTATGATTGGGTTTCACGGTCGGTAAGGGTGGCACCGTATGTGATGCTGTTTCCGACACAGGACACTTTTATCCGCTTTTGCGCTGCAATGGTTATGGTAGTGCAAAGCAGTATGAATATGGTTGTTAGTCTGATTGTTCTCATTTACTGTTTACATAGGGCTTTATTATTTCAATCCATTTCAGGTAGCCTTTGCCTAGCAGGTGTAAGCCATCGTTGGTATAGTCGATGTTCATCTTTCCCGTTTCATTGTCTACAAAATGGGAATAGAGGTCGATGTAGGTCAGTTGTTCTTTTTCAGCGAGTGTTTTCAGTCCTTTATTGATTTCGGGGACGGTTTGCCAACGGGAAGTATGTCCGTTGAATTTCTTATAATAATCGGTTACCGGTAATACGCTTTGCAGGTAGAGTTTGGTTTTGGGAGAGTCCTTTTTTACTTTTTGGGCAATCAGGGCTATTCTGCTCACAATAGTGTCGGCGGATGTGCCTCTGCTGACGTCATTGATACCGATTAGTAAGAAGATTTTAGCGGGGTTTCCTTTCAGGATGGCATCCAGGCGGTCATATACTCCCATGCAGATATCTCCGCTGATACCGCGGTTCTTGACATGTCTGTTGTTCAGGAGTTCTGCCCATTCACCGCCATTCGTGATGCTGTTGCCCAGGAAGATGATGTCTTTTGAGGTGACAGGGAGTTCTTCGAACAAGGTGGCACGCTGGTAATAAAAGGTGGAATACTTGTTGTCTTGTGCATTGGTTGTGGCTATGAACAGTAATGCAATA
Organism: Bacteroides sp. GM023; assembly: GCF_014750685.1. Taxonomy (GTDB): domain Bacteria; phylum Bacteroidota; class Bacteroidia; order Bacteroidales; family Bacteroidaceae; genus Bacteroides. Next base: position 515,786 of record NZ_JAAXGE010000005.1, on the reverse strand, counting down.
GCAAACAAAAATAACTTTTTCATGATATGTTTTATTTTTTACTTTGTCTTTTCCGGTGAGTAGATCAGTCCTTCTACTGCTTTCTCGCCATCGGGGGTGACAAATACGGTTGTGAACATCCACTTTACCAAACGGACTTCGTCCATTTTGAATTTACCGACAGGTAGTTTGAGGAGCACTTTGTTCCATCCTTTGTTCAGGTGAACGGGGATTGGAGGACGAGCCACACAGTTCTCGTTACCCAATGCTATCTCCGAGTTTTTCACGCGATGGGTGGCAGTCCATACAGGGGGAAGTATTTCTTGATCGTTCAGCCAGATACGGCTTCCTTTGTAGTCCCATTTTCCTTGTAGGGGTGGCAGGTCGTTTTCTGAACGTCCATAGTTCTGGAATTCTGCCCATAACCCGACGTCTTGCGCTTTTGGGGAATAGACATAGGTGTAGGCATAGGCGGTGTGATTCTCCTGCGGGTCTTTATAGAAGGTGGGAATGGTTTTTCCCCATACATGGCGGAGATAGATGCCGGCTCCTATGGCGGGACGTACTTCGTATCGGTTTCCTTCGTAGGTATAGGAGTCGCTTAGTTCTTTTTCCGGTGGAAAAACTTTCGACAGGTCGCCATCATTCGGGAAGGCGTCTGTGATGTGCCATTTCACATTCGTTTGTTTGACGTAGGCAAAGGGATAGCCTTTGAACTGATGCTCTTTGTACCATAGCATACGACGTTCGAAATCTTTGAAATTGAGAAAGATTTCTGATTTTTCATCGGTGGGGAGAATCGTTCCCAGCTTGTCGAAGTATTCGCTTCCGCCACCTCTCCATGAACGTTCTGCGATAGCCAGCATATTGGGATAGAAGTTGTTCTCAAGAATCATGTTCCATTCTTTATCTACCAGGCGGTCGTTCCAAATACCCATTATGACTCCTGCAAGGTCGTCACTACCCTTGTCTGCATTGTAGATGCGGCTGTTGTAAAGTCCGATAATGTCACCGAATGTATCGAAGTGATTGAGGTAATGGAAGCGGGAGTCGATGGCGGGTGTGCCTTCTTGTGCTTTTCCCCGATAGCTCCACAGTTGCATCATGTCAATTTCTCCGGGTTTGTAATGCCAGCCCGGATTCCAGGAGATGACTTTCTTTCCTTTGGCACGAATGTGCGCTACCATTTCGGGTACAAAGTCGGGATTGGTGAATTTCACTTCATCTGTACCGATATGAATGTAGGGCACATCGAATGTTTCGCAGATTTCATCCATCAGCAATTTAAGAATCTTCATGCCTTCAGGGCTTTGCATATCATGGCGGAATGTACGTATAAAGGCGGCGCTATGTCCGGGCATATCAATCTCGGGAATTAGTAATACCTGGTGCTTCTTGCAGAAGTCTGCCAATTCGCGAGCTTCCTTTAGTGTGTAGTATTTGCCTGCCATGCGGGTCATGTTCGAACTGTCGTTCAACATCGGGAAGATTTTGCTTTCCAAACGCCATGCCTGGTTTTCGGTGAGGTGCCAATGGAAGGTGTTTATCTTGAAGCGGGACAGGATGGCTATTTCCCGTTTCAGTTCTTCGAAAGAGAGGTAGCTGCGTCCGACGTCCTGCATGAAACCACGGATACGGAAGGCAGGCCAGTCGAGAATTTCACAGCCTTGAATCAGTGTTCTCGTATTTTTCTTCTCAGACAATTGTCTCAAGGTCTGTATAGCCATATAAACACCGCGCTCTGTCACGGCTTCAACGGTTATGTGTCTTTTGGTAACCTTCAGTTTGTAAGCTTCGTCTTGATTCAAAGGAACTTCAGGCAAAGAAGCCAGTAATTTTACTTCGATGGAACAATTGGCTTTTGCTGCAATAGTTCCGTCCATCTCCAAGACTAAGTCCTCCCACTCCTGTTGAAGCACAGGAGTGGAAAGGCTTACTTTGTCTAAGTTAAAGTATGTATGAAGGGGGACATACTTTTGCGGCAAAGGAAGCAAATGATTACCACCTGCCCATACCGCAGAAATTGTGCATAGGTTAATAAAAAAGAATATTAATAGTGCCCGTATGTTTTTCATTGTTTTTCTGTGTAGAATAAAATTTATTTAATTATATCCTTTAATCTGACAGACTGAAAAGTCATGTGAGCCACACTGCTTTCATACAGGATTCCGACCGTTTCTCTATCAATCATTGTCAAACAAGAATATCCCCAACCATTTTCCTCATCCAGCATCACTTGATGTTCGGGCAACCAAGTGATACCACCATCCAAGCTCGCCTTAATCGTTATGTGATGACGTCCTTTCACCGTATTGGGATTGGAGAATAAAAGAATATCTTTATTTAATGCATTGTCTTTAGCCTTCACACTAATCAGACTTGCCATACACACCGGCTCCTGCAAAGCCTTACGGGAAGATGGATGCTCCGACCAGGTCTTGCCGAAATCCTTCGTAATGGAAACAGCACGACTACCTCCACGATTATCTCTCATGTTCAACATCAACACTCCCGGCTCTACTTCCGCTACTTGTGCCTCTGTTGTATTAGTGCGGGCGTAATTATGGATTTTCCATGTTTCACCACCGTTTTTGCTATACATGATTCCCGCATTCGGAACCCGCGTAGAGTCGATAAACTGGATAGGAAATACTAATGTACCATCTTGCATTGTAATACCACGCCCCGGCCCTTGCAAAAGGAAATACCAAGACGGATCTTTTACCTGGCTAGTTATATTGATGGGCTCCGACCATGTCTTTCCATCATCCGTACTTTTAGCCAACACCAACTGAGCCGTATGATTCATATCCATTCCCGGATAGGAACTCCACCAGGCACGCTGGTTTCCCATTCCGTGTGTCCATGCGGCAACAACCCACACTGTATTGGTCTTTGTATCTACCAGAATAGAAGGGTCACCTACACCATTCTGCGCAGCAGGCAAGTCGCCTGTCTCACCGAAAGCTAAAGGCAAACGCATCTTCTCCCATGTCTTTCCACCATCTACACTGCGGCTCAAGCCCACATCTACGTGCTCTTGCAAATCGACACTGCTATTATAACGTACGTCATATACACCGAGCAATGTTCCTTTATTAGTAGTAACCAATCCCGGAATACGGAAGGCAGCCGAACCGTCATCACCGGCATGACGCACACCTACTCCTACCCTATGGGCAATGTTCTCAGGAGAAACTGTACTTACAATCGCTTCTTTACCGTCAACTCTGATTGACGTGATTTCTGCTGAAATTTTATCCAACAAGGAAGCGTCCGGCTTCATTTGCAAACTTACCCAAAAATAATTGATTCCAGGAAAGAGTTTCTGATTGGCAGCCAGTGTAACTTTCTGTCCGGGATTATTTACCTGTGACTTATTTATCGAATAAGAAGGATTGGCAGCCAATGTCTTTCCCGGCGTATGGCTGGAGATATAAGTTACCGGAGCAAAAAAATTCTTTCCATAATTCTGTCTGGCTTCCGTACCACTATAATAGAGTTTTACTGATTTTATATCCGACAAATTAACCTCTTTGCCAAAATTCAGTACTACATTTTCCAAACTACGGCTTTCTTTTGCATCCAAGCGTAGCATAAACAACACATTATCCTGACGTTCAATCAAGATTGGAATTTGAGTTTCACGCACAAAAACAGTGTCCGAAGCAACTAATTGCAAAGTTCCACAAAAACAGAAATTGAGGACAATCGAAAATAAAAGAAGGTTTCTTTTCATGGTATTATTAATTGTTTGGGCACAAAGATATAAATTTATCATATTCCCCACAAATAATTAAATAATTTATTATATCTCATATACATAATAAAATATACTCTGATTTAAATCCTAAGAAGCAACTTTTATATTGCTTCTTAGGATATCCACTACTTATTTATCCATAAAACAACCTTTATTCCGGCTTTTTATAAGTGTCATAACCAGGCGTCTGATAAATCAACGGGTCATTACCCAGCAAAGTAACATCCACCGGCCAAAGGACTTTATGAGCTTCCGTTGTCTCATTCAACATGGGCTGTTCTATCCCTATACTTCCTTCCTTGCAGAAGACCAGATGTTTCCCACCTTTAGTCAAAGTCATACGGCGAAGATCCCACCAGCGTTGTCCTTCCTGAACAAACTCTTTATCTTTTTCATGAAGTATGGCTAATTCATTCGTTGTAAAATCCGCATTCTTGTAGCCATAAGTTTCTTCATTCCAATTATCTCCATAAGCACGCTTACGAACCTTATTTATATAGGTGGCAACGTCTCCTCCTTGCATATTCTCTATTTCAGCAAGTGTCAGCCACACCCACGGCAGACGATAAATGATGTAATCGCCACAATAAATACGTGCACCCTGAGAATTTGCATATCCGATATTCTTGCATACGTGTGTTCCGAATAAAGACAATGCACCGGTTTCTGCATCTTTATTATAGGAAGCAATAAATGTAGCATCCTTACGGGTATCTTCATCATCGAAACTATTATAAAGTTCAATTTTATATTCCAACTGCTGACTACCCGTATTGCCTATATTTAAAGCATCCAAAAACTTTTCCCCATCCTTTTTGTACCGGTCTTTGGTGCTGCCCGTAGCCATAGCGTAAGTAAAGAGATTGTTGCTATTGGTAGCTTCTCCTTCAGCATAACGAACCGCAAAGATTATTTCATTATTACCTTTATTATTCTTAGCTTCAAATACATTAGCAAAGTTACCTAATGGTTCAAGACCATAGTTAGTTAAAACATTCAGCAAATGTTTTTTTGCAGTGACCAAGTTACTTTCATCAGCAACATCGTTGCCGGTAGTTACTTTGGATATCCACAGATACACTTCTCCCATCAGGCATTCCGTAGCAGCTTTAGACCAATATCCTTTCTTATTCCCTCTATTATTAGGATCGAAAGAGTTGTTATCTCCAAAACATTCCATAGATTTGTCCAAGTCTTTTTTTATTTGCGTCATCACTTCCTGAGGAGTCGCACGTCCTAAATAAAGAAGGTTGGGGGCAATAACTCCTTCCACTACATCCGCCGTAAGGCGTAAAGGCACACCACCATACGTACGATAAAGGTCAAAATAATAAAATGCTCTCAATCCATACGCCTGTCCCAGATAATATCCTTTCTTATCTTCACTAATATAGGTGGCATCCGTCACACGGGCAATGAAGAGGTTGATGTTGGTAAGGCGTCCGAATATATCTCCAAATTTTGTAATTCCACCGGTATGCGACTCATCAAAATTTTGCAGCTTGATATCCCCATACAACATACCCATTCCGTCCGAGCTGGTACCAGCCGTAATCAAGTTTCCTCCTCGTGCTTCTCCCCATAGAAATGTATGTTGAAACGCCGCATCGCGGAGATGCTTATGTATGCCATCCATATATCCTATCACATGAGCTTCTGTTTTCCAGTAGGAACCACTTCCATAGTAATCAATTGGAGCTAAATCCAGCTTGTCGGCACAGGAAGAACAAATACCTCCTACGAGAACGATGAACAGACTATAGAATAATGTATATTTTATCTTTTTCATAATTTCTTTCTTTTAGAGTTAGTCACTTAAAACGTTACATTCAGTCCGAACAAAAGAGTTCTTGGCAAAGCATAACCGGAACCCGCGCTGGACACTTCAGGAGTAGCTACATTGGCAGAAGTGATGTACCCTAAATTCTGTCCGGTAATAGATACATCCACCTTTTGGCAGAAAACTTTCTTCGCCCACATTTCCGGTAGCGAATAGGTCAGCGACAACTCACGGATAGCTAAATAGTTACCTTTATAAGCAAACATCGTCGAATTACGGGCATAATTAGCATTTGTCAGCAAATCGGCATAAGCATAGCGCGGATATTTGGCATTCACATTATCTTCCGACCATGTATCATATACATCCGTTGTCGTATTATAGGTACCTTGTGCACAAGCAAGGAATGTTTCCGGAGTTGTATGGTCATAAATCCAATAATCCAGAGCAAAATCAAAGCGTCCGTAAAACTGGAAGTTCTTCCAACGCAGTGTCGTATTAAAACCGCCAGTCCAATGCGGAGTCGTATTACCTGCTACCACTTGGTCATATTGGTCAATGACGTTATCCCCATTTATATCTCTCCATTTCATATCACCGGGCATAATAGGCAAAGCATTCTTTTGCTCGGCTTTCGTCAACTTCTTCCAGGCTTCGGGACCATACATCTTTTTACCATAATAATTTCCTGATGTTATGACCAAATCGCCGGGTATCTCTTCCCAACTACGGTATATGCCATCTGACTTATAAACAACCATCATGCCCGGTTCCATACCTTCCTGGGTAGCATTGACCCAACGTTTTACATACTCTACTTCACCTTTGTCATTTACAAAGCTTTCTCCTGTATAAATCTGCTGTCCTCCCTGACGATTATGTTCCAAGCCATTGTCCGGTAAGGATATTACTTTATTCTTATTATATGAGATATTACCGGACATACTCCATTTCCAATCTTTGGTATCTATAATCTTCCCGGAAAGTTCTATTTCCAAACCTCTGTTACGAAATTCTCCATTGTTGTTTTTTATAGAAGAAAAACCTGTTGTTGAAGGCAAACTGAAGTTTGCATACTTATCCGAAGTCAAACGGTTATAAAAAGTAAAATTAGCATTCAATCGATTATCGAAGAAACTTAAATCCAAACCGACTTCAGCAGTTTTCGTCTTCTCCCACCTCAAACCCGGGTTAGGCAATGAGCCTATCAAGAACCCGACGTTACCATTATAAGTCGCGGGACTATAAGAACCTTGCAAGGTATATGCACCGATTCCTGTAGCATTACCATTCACACCATAACTGGCACGTAATTTACCGAATGAAAGGAAAGGGACAGCGTCTTTAACAAACTGCTCTTGTCCGAAAATCCAACCTGCGGAAAGCCCTGGAAAGAATCCCCAGCGATTATCACCTAATAAAGAAGAATAACCATCATGTCGAAATACTGCTGAAAGCAAATATTTACCCTTATAATCGTAATTCAGTCGTCCAAAGTAAGACAAAATGCGGTATTGTTCATGCCAGGAATCAATAGAGCGCTTTCCTTCTCCTTTGTCTGTCAAAGCCAAATCAGCAAAATCATCTGTTGGAGCACCGGAACCTGAACCCGAAAAACCACGTTTTTCATTCGCATAATATTCCATACCCAACATCAGGTTTACATTGTGGTCTTTCACAAACGTCTGCGAATAATTTAATACTGCATTATAAGTTTGTGCGAAATTACGTTCGAATTTAGCAGATGTGGCACGAGTTTTGGTATAATGATTTGTCAACATATTATCCAGATAATCCTTAGTAAAGCTTTCATATAAACCTTCTGAATAATACCAGTTTGCAGAACCCTTTACATACAACCCTTTCATTATGTCAATCTGAAAAGACTGAATCATGGTAAACTTATCTGTTTGATTAAAGTCTGTCCATTTTTCCGGTTGGAAAGCCTGGTTACCATCTGCAACGTTCGGTCCTAAAGTCGGATTACCTTCTTCGTCTTCAAAACGCGCGGTAGGCGGTGTAGACATAATACGTCCAAAATAGTTGCCCTCACTTGTATTTGAGCCCGGCATATTCTTCCAGTTCGCACGATTATAATTAAAGTTAGAAGTTGATGTCAGCCAATCAGTTACTTTATAGCTTGCGTTCAGAATAAAGCTATACCGTTCATAATAGGTATCAACAGGTAAACCTTCCTGACGATTGTAGCCGATACCTGCATAATAGGTAGCCTTATCACCACCGCCGGACATATTCACATTGTAATCTTGCGAGAAGGAAGGATTGTTCAAGTTATAATCGGCAGGATTGATATCCTTATATATAATTGTTTGCGTCGGGTCTAAAGGGTCAATCATTTCTTTCCATCCGTGTTGTTGTACCAAATAAGCATTATCCGCGGTTTTGCCCATAACGTTCCATGCCGATTTGCCTAATTCATTCCCTAAACCAAAAGGAGACGCGCCTGTCAGATTACTCAAAGGAGCTATGGATACATATTCTCCATCACTACAATAATAACCGGACTTTGAATAGGCAGTGCGTAAAGTGCTAATATACTCTTCTCCATTCAGGAACTCATATGGATTATTGATATAGTTAACTCCCAACTTTACTTTTAAGTTGATTTCGCGGTGTCCTTTCTTACCGCTTTTCGTAGTAATAAGGATTACGCCATTACTTGCACGGGCTCCATACAGGGCAGTCGCTCCGGCATCTTTCAAGACTTCCATAGATTCTATATCTTCAGGATTGATGTCGCTCAATCCGTCACGGAGCTGACCGTCAATGATAACTAATGGAGAACCGGAACCGTTAAAGTCGGTACCACCACGAAGAACAATAGTAGGCGTGGCACCGGGACTTCCTGAAGCCTGAGTTACTTTCAAACCGGCAACTGCACCGGAAAGAGCTTGAGCCGGATTAGAAAACAAACCTACTTTTAAAGATTCTTCATTAACTTTGGAAATAGAGTTAGTTACTTTAGTACGCAACTGCTTGCCACCGTAACCGGTGACTACAACCTCTTCCAACATTTCAGAATCTTCTTTCAACTGAATTTTTAAAGAGGTTCGTCCCTTCAATTCAACAGTCTGCGCCTGAAATCCGATATACGTAATTTTAATCTTGGCATTCGGATTTACCGTTAAGGAAAACTTACCATCAATGTCAGTAATAATACCATTCGTGGTACCTACCTCAATTACGCTTGCACCAATAATTGGTTCACCGGCTCCATCCGTAACCAATCCGGTAATTGATTTTGTCTGTGCTACCGCTCCTATAGAGCAGAATAAACACAACATCAACAAAAGGATGTCTTTTTTCATTAGTATTACTTTTTTAGTTAATAAATAAGATAAATTCAACTACTTATATAAGTCCAATTAGAACTAATCTTCCAAGTAATACCTCACCCCTTTATGTCAAAATCTCTATTAAAATTTCACTTAAAGCAAAAACGCATTCATAAAATCAATTTATTTTCTACCCATTTATTATATAGTTCCTTCTTTCTATTTTCCAGTTACGACAATATATCTTTTATGTTTATCAGCATTAATAATAAAATAATTTATTAAATACTTTGTTATTATTAATAATATAGATATATTTGCAGCGAATTAAGATATATATCTATAATTAATACACAAATCTTCTATGAAATAGAAGAAAGCATAAACAAACAACTTGAATAAGTTCTAATTGAACTTATATATTCACTAGCAATTACTATTCATTTCATTGAACAATTATACTTATAAAGACAAGAACTCACTCATGGTAGCAATGTATTTATCCAATTCCCTAGAAAGATTGTATAAACCAAATCAATTACTGTTATAATGACAAATGACATAAGAAAAACAAGGTCATTAATGCAAGTGTTGTAGAATCAGGTAGCACAAATGGTATACATCTTATAGGTAAATACAAATACATCCCCCTTCATCTTCTGCTATAAAAGCTGATGAATAAGTAGATACAGGGTGAAGGAGCCATCCTTCATCCTGTATCTTTCGCTATTGTATGTAGCATAGCGTTTTATGAGATATAAAGCTATGCTTTAGAGGTTGTAAAGCATAGCTTTAGCCTACTTAAAGCGATGCTTTTCAAAACTCGAAGAGTTTATCTCAATCATTGGTTGTCTTTAAAATAAACATCCCAATGTTTGTTTCAACTATTAGGAAGAAAAATAGAAGCTATGAGCATAATAAATTTAGCTATAAGCATATTCCGATTTGCTATAATGAAAATTAGATTTGCTATAATGAAAAAATTATTTGCTATAATGAAACGGAGGTTGAACTCCCAGTGAACAATAGCCCTTCACCCGCTAACATTGATGAATAGGGAAAAGTGAAGGGTGAAGGGACTTTGTTCTACTTTTCTATTTCCTGGGGATATAGGAATGAATATTACTGTCTACTCTAAAAATTTCTTCAACCAAGGAAGAACTAGTTCTGATTTAAAATAATGATTAGCCCCATCTACGTTTACTAATCTATAAAATTCATCTCTGTCGATCCCTTTGGGTAATGCTTCTATGTTTGTTCGAGTATGTGGATCAGCATATTTAGGATAATGATGTATTTCTACATTTTCAGGATGTCCGGCAATCTTATATGCGGTACGTACAAGATTCAAATCTCGGTCAAGTCCCCCTTCTGTCAGTATCACCGGACGTGGAGCCAAGGAAGCGACAATGTCGGGGAAATTGAATTTACGCCAAAAATCAGGTATTAAATGTCGGATAGAATTAGGGAAAGGGCGTGTACCGTTTTTATCCGGTGCTGTCATTACTAAAGCACGCTCCTGCGTTTGGCACAAAAAGTCATTATAAATAAAAGCGTAGATTGACGGGTCTAAGGTTCCCAGCACCATCAAAGGTTCTGTACCCAAAGAGAAACCACTCAGTATAATCCGGTCTTTACGGATACTGGGCTGTGCTTTCATCCATTGGAGTACTTGCATATCAAGATAAGAAGTATATCCGAGATAACTCCAGCCCATCTCTAATAAGACTCTGGAGACGAGGTCGTAGTTATAATTCCTACCACGGGCATATTGCTCCAAATCGGATGCTTCACCTGCTGCGGGATTATCTACAACTACGGCAATGTATCCGGCTTTGGCAAAGTTACGAGCCATTGTTACTTTCGGATTCTGATAGTCATCGTTTAGTTTGGGGGATATTCCCGGCTCACCTGCCAAACCTTCCTTACTCTGTCCTGAACCGGGAATGCATAAGATGGCTGGTGCCGGTTTATCTAAAGAATCCGGTATCAGTACTAAAAAAGTAGACACACATTCGGGTAAGGGATAAAATTCCCATTTCTCCAGTTTGTAACCGTCACGCTGTGCGCTATCTATCCGTCGAGGTTCCGGCATCCCCTTTATATCAGGAAACTTCATGATTTCCTGCATTGACTTTCGTACTTTACATTGCCATTCACGAAAATCCTCGAAAGTCATCTCCGGTTGAAATGCACATTCAGGTTGTATATGCGAAAGCATTGCGTGAACAACTCCATAAGTATTTAAAAATCGTCCATCCTGCCGATTTGATTGAATAATATTATATTCCCGCCCTATCATATCCGAAGTCTGGCCTAAAACTATATTATTGCAAACTATCAGCATTAATAAACCAGCTACTATACTTTTTTCCATTGCAATGTCTGTATTATAAAAGTAAAAAACTGTCATCCTATACTGAAAAGAATCCTTGGCATGATTATCAAAAAGCACGCCAAGGATTTATAAAACAGGAAGTTAATCTTTAGTTTCCAGTATCGTCCTTCATACAACGAACACCAAAACCAAACGTACGTTTATTCCCTTTAGGTGTATTACAGTTCGTTGCATCATAATAGAACTGTGCACCAAAATCTTTCTTTGTTGCAGCATTGCTCCATAAGCTTATACAACCGTTACTTGCCGGAGCCACTCGCTGTAACGCACCATTATTGATAAAGCCAGTGCTAGGATAAATAGCTGTTCCGCCATTAGCAAAAGTAACTCCACCCTGCTTCGTTATATCGCCAGAAGCACTCGTAGTAACAGCACCTGTCTTATGATTACCGCCACTGACTGTCGATGTAAATCCACTCCACACATAAGGATGAGGAACACGATACCCTGGAGGGCATGGGTCGTAGATGGATTTCGAACCGATAGAACCGTCTCCACCATTATTCTCATATATAGCTGAATTTCCCCATAAATCATAAGCATCTTCATCCAACCAATTATCCCCTTTAATATATTTCATCGGATATTTGGCTATCTCCTCTCTTGATATCAATGTTGTAACTGTGAAATCCCAACTTACAACCTCATTATCCTTATCATAAACCGTAGCGTGTACACTTGCTGCATCATCACTCGGACCAATAATCGGATCTTTACGCCCCCACTGATAGAATAAGCCATGCGAATCTTTAGGATCGGTAGCTCCCGACCACAATTTATCATCCGTTGCACCTAAATTACGATCCATCATCATTGGTGACTGGTAATTCGGGAATGTGTTATAATCAGTATGCATGACATAGGTCTGTACCTTAGCATCCAAATCCACATCCGTAACCCAAATATGCCAACTCCAAACAATGGTTCCCGCACCATCATAAGCGGCAATTACAGCATTACCAGCCTTCAACGCCGTTTCTTCCGATCCGTTCAAAGTAAAATAAACATAATCATTTTTCAGTTTCACACCGGATATCAGACTTCTTTCACTCTGCCAAAGGATTGATGCGGATACAGGAGCCAATGGAGAAGGAATGATACCTTTCTTTGTCTCATCTCCATCTATAGCAGGAGTAATCGCTCCATTACCCATGACAGTAGCTTTAAAGCGATATTCTTGTCCTGCTTTCCCTGCTACATAGCAGTTTGCTGTTTCTGTTGTACTCAAATCGATAGATAAGTCTTCCAGAAGTTCGGCAGTAAGAGCATCCAATTCCAGATTCAACACATTAATATTACCTGCAAGTATTTTGGCAGAAGAAATCTTTCCTGTCAGACTTAGATCGTCCTCACCTACTTTTTCAATCGCTACTTTTACATTGCATTGTTTCGCTGACAAGTCTATGGGGTTCATGGACATATATCCATGGAATACTTCATTAGCAACAAGCTCCGGGGCATTATCTACCCTCAACTCTATTTTAGAGGACCCATCGGGTATGGTGAACTGCCCGGTAGTTAGATCAAACTTATAATCACCAGCCAATGCAATGCCATCCTCTGTGGAAAACTCGATAGACTTCACTTTCCAACCAACATATTTAGCAGCTGTTTTACAATTAACATCCAAGTATCCCAAAGCATGCTTAAAAGTCATCGGAACAGCGTTTTCTATCTCGGAAGATTTAGCCACTGCATACGTCAAGGCGGTGTTCGTCAAATGAGTGTTTGATGTACCTGACTGCAATTGCGAATTACTCAAGACTCCAGACACAGCTTTTGCTGTTGTATTATCCTTATTGTAAGGAGTATAAGCATAGAAAGTATGTTCTCCCGCATCCTTGTCCCAAGCTACCTGCGTATAAAACATCCCTTCAACCTGTCCTACAAAAGGTGCTGCAACTCCCACGGCAAGATTAACTGTTTTTGTCTGTTCACAAAAGAAACCGATTTTGCTATCTGCCGCCCAAGCCGTCTTATTATCACCTAACTGTGACTGACAGTTGAGGAAAATCTGGTTTCCTCCCGCCGGGTGCGTAAAATCAGTTTGAGTATAGTCATCGTCACTACATGCAGCAGCAAAAAGTGCTGCACAGAGTCCTAAGACCGGATATATATATTGTTTTTTCATCTTTGTATGATTTAAAATTTAATGAATGAAATGAATCCGACAAGCAGATTAATAACCGGGTGTCTGTTGTACCAACGGGTCTTTCGACAATACCGTCGCATCGACAGGCCACAACAAATGTTTTTCAATAAGGTCGCCCGTGACACTGATTTGGAGAGCTTTAGCCAAGGCTCCACCCTTCATACGGCGAATATCATACCAACGTTTACCTTCACCGACAAACTCTTTAGAACGCTCTTCCAAAATTGCATCTTCTGCTGTTTCGCCTTCCCGAGGATATTTATTGGCAACATATGCAGAACCGTATGCACGCTCACGTATACTGTTGATGTAAGTAGCAGGATCACCACCCTGCAACGCCACAATTTCAGCCAACATCAACTGCAAATCAGCATATCGGTATATAGGCCAGTCATTCGTAAATTTACGTATATCATTATCAAGCTCTCCTTTATATTTATTCAAAAGTATAGCTGCCGCCCCTCCGTCTACCTTATATACATCAAAGAAAGTGGCACTACGACGAATATCACTCTCGCTGAACGTATCAAAAAAATCTTTTGCATACTGATAGTTAGATGCCGTACCGTTCAGCTTTAAAGGATTCACATTATCACCCTTGTACTCTACACCGTCTGCACTCTCGAAACCTACTAAATTGGTGTTTGTAGGATACATGAATTTACTAAAGAAGTTTTCTTTTTCATTCAGCATGTAGCGGATAACGAATATCATTTCTTTGTTATCTTTCTTCGTTACATCGAATACCTCTTCAAAGTTGGTCTTGGAAGCAAAATCATATTTACCACAATCTATAATATCCTGCAATGCCTGTTTAGCTGTCGCCAAGTCTGCTGATGTATTTTTCGAGTAGACATTTTCACCGCCAATGGGTTTCACCTTACATCCCCACAACAAGATTTCAGCTTTCAACATCTTTGTTGCCGCTTTGCTCCAATAAGAACTCTTATCCGTAGAATGAATGGTAAATGCATCACTTGCAAAATAATCTTCCGATGCCTTGATGTCTCTAACAAGAAAGTCGTATACTTCTTCTTCTGTAGCTCGCGGCTGATTTAAATCGGAAGGAGTAAAACTACCATCCATAACACGTGCAGTCTCAATCAAAGGTACTCCGCCATAGGTTCGGAACAGGTGGAAATAATAGAAGCTCCTTAATCCATGCAGTATACCCATATAATAGTTCTTTTCAGTTTCATTTAAAGCAGAACTGCCGGGAACAGACTGGATAGCATGGTTAATCTGCATGATGTCCATGTAGAAATTTCCCCAATTACCTATTACATAATTAGCCACAGTGAGATTGTTTGTCACAGCCGGCACATCACTGATAGTTTGATTGAATAAGGAAGAATTTGAGCCGTAAAAGGTTCCACCCCTTAGTTCACCCATTTTGAATAATACTTCCTGACGCTCACGGACACGATAATGCAGGCCACGCACAAAACGTTCTACCTGATCTTTGGTGCTCCAATAGTTACTAATACCATAGGAGTCTACCGGACTCAAATCCAAATAATCACAAGACTGCATGGCTCCTATCAACAACACTAATAATATATATTTTATTTTTTTCATAATACTACCTTTCTTTATGATTTTAGAATACAACCTTTAAGCCCATCAAAACTGTTTTGGGTAAAGCATAGCCGCCTTTATTACCACTGGTAGTTCCATATTCGGGAGTATAGAGATGATTATCCGTTATGTAGAATAGATTTTGACCGGTAAGAGTCACCGTCACCTTTTCCATCATGGCTTTTCTTGTCCACTGTGATGGCAGGTCATAGCTCAAAGAGATTTCACGGGCACACAGATAGGAAGCATTTTCCCATAACAATGAAGTGTTACGAGTATAGTTCTTCTTAAAGTTAGTATCATTAGTTACTAATACTGGAAGTTCAGCTCCCGGATTATCTTCTGTCCATGTCTTCTTTGCCAATTCCGGTACATTAAAGTGTCCGGAAGTAATACCCATAAAGTATTGATAACCGCTATTCCACTTCTTATAACCCAGCGCATAATCAAAACGGGCAAAAAGTGTCAGCCCTTTCCACGTAACAGATGTATTGAAACCACCCATCCATTTTGGAATTTCATTGCCGAGCTTCACCTGGTCATATGTGTCAATAGTTCCGTCACCATTCACATCGTACCATACTGCATCACCCGGAGCCAACTGTTGCGCATTCTTTTGCTGTTCGACCGTTAACTGGGCATAAGCTGCCGGACCATATACCGGTTTGGAAGGAATCTTATCCACATAATAAGCATAATTTGCCAAGTCTGCCTCGTCACGCACTACATGCATCATCTTAAATCCATAGATATCTCCATAAGATTGTCCTTCTTGTATTCCACCCATCCATACGGTTTCATTACTGCCCTTGCCTTTGTAAACTTCTGTACCACCTTGGCGGTTATTTACATTACCGTTATCGGGCAACTGTAGTATTTTAGATTTCACGAAAGTGATGTTAGCACCCACATTCCACTTAAAATCCTTACGATCAAAAATACGGTAATTGACTTCAAGTTCCATACCTTGGCTGCGCACAGCACCATTATTTGTAGTCATCGAACCTACTCCGGATGAAGAAGCTAAAGGTACATCGGCAATCAGATCGGTAGTTTTCTTGTTGAAGTAACCTACGGTCAAATCTACTTTATTAAATAATCCCAACTCGATGGCAGTATCAAAAGAAGTCGTCTTCTCCCAACGTAATCCGGGATAGGCAATATCATCAATCAACAGACCGTAAATGCCGTTGTAATTACCGGCATTCCCATAGCTACCCTGTAATTCATACAATCCGATACCATTCACATTACCATTCTGTCCGTATCCCATACGCACTTTCATGTTGGAAAACAGATCCAGATATTTCTCCATAAAGTCTTCACGATAAACATTCCATGCGGCACTAACACCGGGGAAAAATCCCCAACGATTGTCCACCAACTTGGAATAGCCGTCATATCGCCCAGAAAAAGAGAAAAGATATTTGCTCTTATAATCATAGGTTGCGTTAACGAAACCAGACATAATACGCTCTTGCGTATGAGTAGTAGACATGTTACGGGTAGATTTCCCATTAGCATCCAACGGTTCAGTGAACTGCAAGCCAATAAAATCATCAGAAGTGGCTCCCTGCCCCGATGCTGAAAGTCCATAACTATACTTATCTATCATTTCAAAACCACCGACTGCACTGACATTATGTTCACCGAACGAAGCATTGTAGTTAAGAATAGCATTGTAGGTTTGATCTAACTTGCGTGCATAAGTGGCAGAAGCCTTGCGGTTGGAATTTAACTTACCGGGGGCAGTAGGCAATTCTTTATCAAAAGATTCTGTTTCCTTCATCCAAAGATACCACATTCCACTCAATTTCAAACTCAATCCCTTCATCAAGTCTACTTGGAAAGAAGTTCCCAGTGTAGTCTTGTAAGCTGTATTTCTACGATAATAGTAGTTCTTCATTTCATTCCAGTTGGCATTTTGGGTATTGTTGAGCAGTGTAATAACTGTCCCATCCAAATTAGCCCCCTTGAAGGTAGGAGGAGCCGCAGCCACCACACTCCAAAAATTAGCATCACTCATGTAATTAGGATTGGTTTCTGAACGTGAAAAATTCACAAAACCTGAAGCCTTCAGCCAGCTTTTAATCTTATATTCACCGTTCAAATTAAAAGATAAACGCTGATATCCTGACTCCAATGGAAAACCTGTTTCATCATAATATCCGATACTTGAATAATATTTACCCTTATCATTTCCACCGGAAAATGAAATATTATAGTCCTGTGTCCATGCATCCTGTGTATTCAATTTCATAAAATCAGTTTCCTTGAACAACAAATAATTGTCTGATGCAGGATCTTTCATCGACTGCCAACCATAGTCCAAAAGATATTTATTCTTATCCGTTAGAATAGATGTACTATAGATACCATTACTACTTTTATTTCCATCAGCAGTAATGTCATTTCCCGTACCCCATCCATTCACCAGGTTCAAATCGTCCCCACTACGTTTTGCAGCCATACGTTCCCAATACAGATAATCGCGTGCATTCATAAAATTATAATTGTCACGAGCAAAACCCTTACCTATATTTACATTCAAAGTTACGGTTGTTTTTCCCACATGTCCACTCTTGGTAGTTACCAATACTACACCATTGTTGGCACGCGCACCATACAATGCTGTTGCAGCAGCATCCTTCAAAACTTCAATAGACTCTATGTCATTACTATTGATATCATTCATATCATCTTTCTGCACACCGTCAATAATATACAACGGACTACCAGTACCGTCCAAAGAAGCACCTGCACGCACCTGAATAGAAGGACCTGCTCCCGGTTGCCCGGAGGTTTGCGTAACACGCACACCAGTAACCGTCCCTGCTAAAGCTGTCAACGGATTGGAACGCACCCCTTTTTCCAAAACTTCAGAAGACACTTTGGAAATAGCAGCAGTCAGTTTATCCTTAGTAACAGTCTTGCCATAACCTGTGACAATAACTTCCTGTAAACCTATAGCATCATCTTTCATCACTACCATAATATTCTTACGTCCATCCACTGAAATATTCTGCTGAACATAACCTATGTATGAAAAAGCAAGAACTGATTTACTCTTCGTCAATGTTAGTGCATATTTTCCATCTAAATCTGTAATAGCACCATTGGATGTGCCCACTTCCAATACAGAGACACCAATCAAAGGTTCTCCCGCAGCATCTTTTACAATGCCATTTACCGTCTGCCCGACTTGCGCATACATACTGCCAATGGAGCAAAGTATGGCTACTGCCATGAAAATTACCTTCCGGCAGCACTTTAAATGTATTTTTCTCATATTAAAGAGGTTATTTAGTAGATAATATAAACAATTCCAATCTCATCCATCCGGCCGGACGAATTGACAGTTTTTGAAATCCCGGTTCATCACCAAGCTCGGCAACAATGACCATATCACCATCAGGTAGAAACGCCATGCATGTATATCCTGCCGCTTTATCATAAAGTACCATTTGATCTGCCGGTTCGAAGGTATGTGAATGACCACCAAAGAATTTAGCTTTAGCCAAGTACAATATACCTCGATCATCATGAGCTCCTGTTTCGGTAATTCCTTTCGGGCCACAATAATACAGCCAGTCATCCTTTACAGCAACACTCCCTGCACAGCCATCAGCAGGAGTAGGTAATGCTGTCGGAGCATAATCTGCAAAAGAAGGCCATTTGGCTCCACCATCTCTACTTACATAATTTTGGCGGTATCCTTTATAACGGATATTTCCAATCAGAGCACCATCCGGAGCTTCTGTTACGGTCCATTCACCGGATTTATTAGGTTGGCCGGTTTCCCATGTTATTCCGCTATCATCCGACCACATTGCTGTATTTCCACCATTTGAAACGGTTCCGGCATCTTCATTCACTTTAAAAGTACGTATGGGAACAATCAAACGATTCTTGTATTGCTCACTCGATAACATTTGCACTCCTGAACCGGGACCGAAGCTGCCAATCATTCTTGTTGCACCGCTAAAGATACCAATTGTAACCTCATCAGTCAGATCCTTTCTTGCCCAAGTCAATCCATCATCTTCTGAAATATACATGATAGCTCTATTATTATAACCTTGCTTAGCAGACTCTTTACCCATAGCATCCCATAAAGAGGTAAACAAAAAGATTTTACCTGTGACCTGATCAACAACTACAGTCGGATCCATATATGACAATCTTGAAGAAGTAGCTTGAACAGTTAAATTCTTTTCAGTCCATGTTACTCCCCTATCAGTACTACGCTTCATCAGAATATCTGTTCGGCTAGCTTTATCTTGCCAAGTTCCATAGCGAGCTTCACAGAATACGAGTATACTGCCTTTCTTTGTAACTGCAACTGCAGGAACACGATAGGACACATCATTGCTTGCTTTTGAATTAAATACAGTAATTGTCGGAGAAGTAATTTCCCATACCGGCCCAGAATCTGGTTCAGGGTCAGGATCAGGTTTCGCAACTTCATCTGGATAAGGTACAGGACTGAAGTTATTTACATTATCATCCGAACAGGCAATAATGATAAATAAGCCCAAAACATAGTAAATATTTTTCAAAAAGATTTTCATAATATAAAAATTAAAGATTAATAATAGGTACTAAGATTAAGTCTAATCGCATCCACCCCGCCGGGCGCTTGAGAGGTTTGGTATTAGGCAGTGATTTTCTAGTGAACCCTTGTGTGTCTGCCGTTTCAAAGATAATAGCCATTCGTCCATCCGGCAAAAATGACATACAACTATATCCCGAAGCTTTATCATATAATACAAGACCATTATTCCATTTCTTCCCACCATTTTCACTCTTATACAATGTTAGTGTCGCACGTTCGTCATATTCCGGTGTTTCAGTCGTACCTTTTATACCAGAAAAGTAAAGTTTCTCTCCATTCCCTAATATACTTGCCTGGCATCCTTTCGATACTCCAGGCAGAGCGGGGTCTTTTACCGCCTTACTCCATGTTTCTCCGCCATCTGTACTATATGCTACTGTACGGGCGCCGGCTACACGGGCATTATAACTTAATACTCCATTAGGAGATTCAGCTATCTGAAATTCGTTGTCATCATCAGCATCTCCACCTACATTCCATGTTTCACCATGATTGTCGGAATAAATAGCCACATCATGTGCAACTTTACCTTCTGCATCAGAAATACGAGCAGGCAAAATCAGTCGCCCTTTATATTGCTCTCCAACCATTTGCAACCCGGCTCCCGGTCCGAAACCATTGATACGACGTCCGTCAGGAATCAATTCCGTAGTAACATCTGTTGGAGTTGACCATGTTTGCCCATTGTCATCAGAAGATATTAGAACCGCCCGGTTATTGGCTCCAGAATGATCATCCGCTGGCCAAAAGGTTGTAAAAAGAAGGATTCGTCCGGTATTTGAATCTAAAATGGGGGTAGGATCCATATATGCACCGGAGTCTCCTTTTGTCAAGTCTTGCATTACAGACCATGTTTTTCCATTATCAGTACTTCGTTTTACCACTACATCTGTGCGGCTTTTATCCCGCCAACTTTCTCTACGTGCTTCACAAAAGACAAGTAATGAACCATCTTTTGCAGTCAACAATGAAGGAATACGATAACTATTCACGTTATCATCCCCTGCGGAGAAAACTGTATATTTGGTAAATTCAGAAGTTTTATTCAGTGAAGTAGGCTGTGCCTCTCCTCTCGTTATCGAGAGGAGGAGCAGAATACCTATAAAAAATATGTCTTTCAAGATAGGCATATAACAAAACTTTAAAATGAAAAGGATAAATAATATATTACTTACTTTTCAGCAATTCTTCGCAAAGCGTAAAACTGCGAATCATCATACGAGGTATATGGAAAGGACCTTTAAATATATTCCCTTTAGCGGGTTGGGCAACAGTACCGTCACGGTGAAGATAACCATACCACTCACCATATTCTTTATCAGGAAAATGAGCATAGGTCCAATCACTTATTTGTTTGTGCATTTGAAGATATTTATCATCTCCTGTAGCTTGATAAGCATACAAAGTGGCGATAATAGCTTCTGTTTG
This sequence comes from Bacteroides sp. GM023, assembly GCF_014750685.1. GTDB lineage: Bacteria > Bacteroidota > Bacteroidia > Bacteroidales > Bacteroidaceae > Bacteroides. Next base: position 494,797 of record NZ_JAAXGE010000005.1, on the reverse strand, counting down.
CGGCCACCAGAATTTCATATCCTGGGAATAATCTTGAGAAGGAAGATTACGGCAATCACGGAAATTAATTATTCCGCCGAACTCTTTATCCCAACCCCACTCCCAAGACCAATCAAGAATTTGGAGTGCCAATTGAAGCAAGTCTTTATCCCAATTACGATATTTAGCTTCTTCCATTATAAACCAGGCAGTTTCAATACAATGTCCCGGATTAATAACACGTCCGTTGCATGTATCAATAAACTCACCGTCAGGTCCGACCATCTCAAGCAAAGCTTTAAATTCAGGATGGATAAAATATCTGCGCAATGCAGCTATTGAATTATCAATTTGTTCCGTTAATAAAGGATCATCAATGGCCATACGGATACGGGAAGCCGTATTTATCAGAATCATTGTAATAGAATGCCCTCTTGCCTGTATAGTAGGCAAATATTTCGGTTCGAGCAGCCCCGGAGTTTCAAGGAAATATTGAGTTCGTTTAAATAGCTCTAAAGCCTTTTCTGCATATTTCTTTTCACCGGTTGCCAATGCATATTCTGCCATTGCAATAGCTGCGAATCCTTCAGAAAACACATAACGACGTTTACGCAAAGGTTTTCCGTCTTCTGTGACCTCGAAAAACATATGGCCATCTGTATCAAAGCAATATGCATCGATAAAATCAATGCAACTCTTCGATGCCGCCAACCATTCAGGATTCTTCTCTATATTATTATATGCATAAGCTGCAATAAAACCAAAACGCCCTTGGAACCAAACAGACTTTGTTGTATCCATCAAGCTGCCGTCACGATTGACGCATGTATACACGCCACCATGTTTACGGTCGAGTCCATGTTCCATCCAAAACGGCATAATGTTGTTCACGATGTCGTTTTTATAAGACGTGGCCCATTGATTTAAATATTCTGTAGCGTTCATATAGTGTTTTTTAGAATTTATTGCAACGGTCAAAGAAATTGATTGCTTCGAGTTCCGCTTTCATTTGTGCTTCTTCCGCATCTGTCATATTTTGGAAAGGAGTACGATTTTTACCCAAATCAAGACCAATCAGTTTCATGATACGTTTTCCACCTACAATATTTCCACGGAAGTGGCAAATCACATTGATTACTTCCTGTGAGAAGTTCTGACGCTCGCGAGCTGTTTCAATATCACCGGCTTCCCAAGCTTCGATTATACCTACCAGTTCTTTTCCATTATAATTGGTTGTTCCGCCAATTCCTCCCTGAGCACCACCCATAGCCAGGCAAGGAAGAATCGTCTCATCTTGTCCATGCAGCATATCATATTTACCATCTTTATATAAACGGCACTGGTTATACTCATACATGCTTTCAAAAGTATATTTAATACCGGCAAAATTGGGAATACGTCCATCCACAGCCTCCAACAGTTTTACCATTGGCAAAAAAGCACCATTGAATGCAGGAATATGATAATAATAGAAAGGAAGTTCAGGTGCACCACACGCTATCTCTTCGATGTATTTCACCAATTCTTCAATGCGTCCAATTTTCGGAAACGGCGGAGCCATAGCACCAATTCCCCACGCTCCTATCTTTTGTGCATGTTCAGCCAGCATACGACTTGCTTTCACACAACAACTTCCAACATGAACGATCACTTTAAAACCTTTCGGAGCAACAGATACCCAGCGTTCTGCCAGTTTCATACGTTCTTCTTCGGTAAGCATATAACCTTCACCGGAAGAGCCATTAATAAATACACCTTGCAAGCCATTCTTTACTAACATTTTAGCGTATGCTTCAATCGGTTCCAAATTCACTTCACCATTTTCATAAAACGGTGTAAACGGTGCATCAATAAGTCCTTTAATTCGTTCCATAATTTTATTTTTTATAAATTATATATTACTGTTTTAATCTTCCATATTATCTGTCTTCGGGCGCAAGAAGTAAATCTGAAGCGCCAATGCGACAGCAACAACAACACTTAACATCGCAAACCCTTGTCCCAAACTTCCTCCGTCAGTCCATTTTCCCAGTACTTCGGTAACAGCCGCTCCCGCAAAGACACCAGTCATATTCATGATTCCATAGGCTGTAGCCCGATGTTTAGCGGATACAAACTGACAAAGAATAGGCATATTATTCGCATCAAAAATCCCAAATCCAATGCCGAAGAGTAATCCGGCACCTATAACACTTACGAAACTATGTCCAAATCCCAGTAGAAGTAATGCAGGTATAGTCATTCCCAAACCTATAGCACCGGTATATACACGCCCACGAACATTCTTTTGTACCCAACGATCGGAAAGAAGTCCACCCACAATCACACCAATAAATGATGATACAGCTATTGTAATTGTAGAAATCGGACCGGCTTCTGCCATCGGTATATCCAAGCTGCTGGCAAACAAAGTGGGAAGCCAATTTTTAGTGGCCCATCCGGGCAGACTTGGGGCTGCAAAATAGAAAAGTATAATCCAAAATGCCCAGTTAGTAAAAAGAAGGGAAAGTCCGCTTATCACGGAAGGCCTTTTCTCTTTCAGCTTTTCACCTGCATTTTTGCCTGCAAAGTTATGAATTGGATTCTCATGTAAAAATAATATAAGAATGAGGGAATACACGACACCTACGATACCAAACCAATGAAAAGTAGCTTGCCAGGAAAAAGCGGCAGCAGCCGTAGCTCCAAATCCTCCAATAGCCTGCCCCATATAAAGTCCGGTCATATGTACTCCGATAGCGAGTGAACGGGATTTCCCTTCATGCCAATCAGCTATTAAAGATAAAGCTGAAGGTATATAAAGTGCCTCACTCACCCCCATTATAGCACGCAACCAATAAAGTTCATGAAAATTATGCGCATAACCCATTAAAAAAGTAACAGCAGACCAAACAAAAAGACTACCTACCACCAACCATTTCCGACTTACACGATCAGCAATAATTCCGGCAACAGGACTCATAAAGCCATAAATCCATAAGAAAATAGCCATCAACGCTCCAAACGCTTCTGCCTTATTTAGTTCCACAATATCTACTTTCATCGCTTCCTGCATAGTAGACAGCATCTGACGGTCCATATAATTAAGAAGTGCGACCACCCATAATAAACCTACTACTACCCAAGGATAAATACTTTTGTTTTTCATAAGAACGTTTTTTAATGTTTTTCGTATTAAACTGATGCAAACATAATATTATTTTTATTATCCACCAAATATTTAATAAAATAATTTATTATCTATTCGATATTTATTAAACAAGAGTAAATAAGAAGGAGCAGAATATGGCTATTATATACAAGAAGGTAGTATCCCAATCATATAGAATACTACCTTCTCATTTCAACTATTATGCTGAAAATCAAACCCTAACTTTCGCAATCAATTTACGGATTTTACCATTACCAATAATCGGCGCATGAGGATCCTCCGGATATACAATTGCAAATTGACCGGGAAGCAAGTCTACGTAAGTGGTTGGGACATCCGAATACAGAGCACAATCTTCTTCTTTCGAATAAGCTTTTGTCTCCTCCTGCAAATCTTCCAATGCCTTCCACCCAATTCTCTCCGTACCCTCCAACAGAATATGTACGTCAATATAATCATGATGCAATTCTAAGACTTGTTTTTCAGCAGCAACACACTCAGGATTTACATTATTAATAAAAAGACGTTCGCCGTCAATTTCAATACGCCCCAAATCTGCATGAAGCAAATCATGGCTCTTTACATAGTCAAACAAAACTTTAAATAAAGGGTGAAGTCCCTCAATACGTTCACTGTTTTTCAAATTAGATACAATCATATTTTTCTTATTTAAATGATAAATTTAGTTCTATGATGAAGAATCTTACTCCTTTTATAACATTCAATACCCTTTCAAATAAATCAACGCAAACATAATGTTATTTTTATTATATCGCAAACAATTAATTAAATATTTTACTAACAAAATCTCAAATATGAAAGATAAATAGTAAACAATATAAATTATAAACTATCGAAGTCACTTCTATTCTATAAAATACAGTAACCAAAAACGATTATTTTACTAAAAAAGAATCAGTCATACATTTATAGAATGCTTCTAAAGCTATTATTAATAAATAATTTTATTATCTTTGTCAAAAGAACATAGAACAACAGATATGAAACAACATTTATTAAAAGAAATAGAAGCAGGAACCAAGAATGCACTTCTTAAAAAGAAGATCATTACACATTATATATATAATGGGAGTTCTACAATTACAGATTTGGCGAAGGAATTGGATCTTAGTGTACCAACTGTAACCAAATTCATTTCGGAAATGTGCGAAGATGGGTATATCAATGACCATGGCAAATTGGAAACGAGCGGTGGACGCCACCCTAGTTTATATGGTCTAAATCCTGAATCCGGCTATTTCATCGGAGTGGATATAAAGAAATTCGCCATCAATATCGGGTTAATCAACTTTAAAGGGGACATGGTCGAACTCAAAATGAATATTCCCTTCAAATGCGAAAATACGCCCCAGGCCCTTGATGAATTGTGCAAACTAATTTTGCAATTTATCAAGAAAATAGATATTTCCAGTGATAAAATACTCAATATCAATATTAATGTTTCCGGTAGAGTCAACCCTGAATCCGGGTATAGCTTTAGCCAATTCAATTTTGAGGAACGCCCCTTGGCAGAGGTGTTGGCTGAAAGAATCGGATTCCCTGTTACTATAGATAATGACACACGTGGCATGACTTACGGAGAATACATGAAGGGATGTGTAAAAGGAGAGAAAGACATCATTTTCGTTAATATTAGTTGGGGATTGGGCATAGGTATCATTATTGACGGGAAAATATATACTGGAAAATCCGGTTTTTCAGGAGAATTCGGACATACTAACGTTTTTGATAATGAAATAATCTGCCATTGCGGAAAAAAAGGTTGTCTTGAAACCGAAGCGTCAGGCTCTGCGCTTCATCGTATATTAATTGAACGCATTCAGAAAGGAGAAAGTTCTATCCTGTCCAACCGGATTTTATCTAAAGAAAATCCTTTAACCTTGGACGAAATTATAGCTTCTGTCAACAAAGAAGACCTGCTCTGTATCGAAATCGTAGAAGAGATCGGACAGAAGCTAGGAAAGCAGATTGCAGGATTAATCAATATCTTCAATCCCGAACTGGTTATCATAGGTGGAACTTTATCATTGACCGGTGACTATATCACCCAGCCTATAAAGACAGCAGTGCGCAAGTATTCTCTAAACCTGGTCAATAAAGACTCCGCCATCATGACCTCTAAACTGAAGGACAAGGCAGGAATCGTAGGGGCTTGTATGCTGGCACGTAGCAGGATGTTCGAAAGCTGATATCTATCTTTTACGCTGCGAGAAGATACTGTCTATAAAGCGAACAATATAGACGATAGCAACTCCTGCGACGATCATAACAATAATACGACTTAACATAGACTGTGTTTTTATAGTTCATACAAACTTCATATAAAGATATTCCTATCCGTATAAAAGGAATTCTGTCAAAAAACGAAACGCTGATTATTGGATTAATAATCAGCGTTTTTTAATTCAAGAGCCGCTAGCCAGACTTGAACTGGCGACCTACGCGTTACGAATGCGTTGCTCTACCAACTGAGCTATAGCGGCGTTTGTCTCTCGTTTACGGCGTGCAAAATTACAGCTTTATTTGAGAAAACAAAAAGAATCCAGCTATTTTTTTGAGGTTATTTTTTCAATCGGCTTTTGTTGACTAAATCTAAAACTTCTCTTTGTGATCAAATTTACCCTCATCGGTATAATATTTCCATGTACCTTTGGGTTTGTTATTAGCGTATTTTCCGCGAAGTTTCAAAGTGCCATCTTCATAATATTCACGGTAACGTCCATGTCGTTTTCCCTCTTTGACTTCCGACTCGCTCTTCAATGCACCTTCTGGATAAAACTCCCGCAGAACATTTCCTTCAAACTTCTCGACATAGAAACGTTTCAGTTCGCTCATCTGTTCTTTTTCGGTTTCAGCATCTTCGTTCATTTCTTCGTCATCCTCATCAGTTGCAACCACAACAGTCTCTTCAGGCTCATAGGGCGTATAGTCCATAACATATTGCAAAGAAGCCGACTGGCTATCCCCAATCACCTGCATCGTCCAATAAGGGAATGAATACAAAACATCTTTATTAGATTGTATCTCGTTCCATGTACTCGGATTCATCATAGGTTTCAACTGAGAATAGAACTTATGCATATCTGTATATAAGAAAATAGTAGAACTGGATTTCATATACGAAAGTGCATCCTTAAATCCCTGATTATTCTTCAATAAGTTCTTTTGTTCGTAATCCTCTACAAAGGAAAGCAAAGAAGAAGCCTTATTACTGAAAACAACATAATCATCCACGTAAGTATAATATGGTTTCTCAAACTTATCAAATAACTTTCCGAAAAACAGGCGGAAGAAGCCCTTCATCTCAACATAATTGATCTCAAAGTCCTTATAATTAACCGTCTTGACCTTAACCGGAGTACGTCGCTTTATCTTCTTCTCTATAAACTCCATATTCTTACGGGCATCTTTTATACTTTTAGCCCTGACAGCCAAAATAAGTTCAGGCTCACGTCCTAATAACCCCGGCTCAGACTGTGTAATAGCAAATTCACCTGACATCCAACTCAGAAAGTTATCCTCTAAAGAGATCCCAAACAATCCTTCAATCTTTTTCCGGGAACTTTGATAAGAATCATACAACTGTTTATCATGCACAGAAAGTGCATTTTCCAACTCCTTCACAAAAGTTACCGGATTATCGAAACCTATATTTGTATAAAGAGCCGTTCGCCCGGAAAGAATCTCATGCGCTTTCATCTTATGTTTTCCCGAATTCAACAAAGCAGTAACATAGGGATCGGCAGAGTCTTTTCGTAAAGTATATCCCTTCACTTCCATTCTGTCTTCGTTTGCATTCAGATAAAGGCCGGCAAAGTTCATAGAGTTACTAAAGAGATCAACATATTCGTTTCTCGTTCCTAAATAAATAGACATAAACTGAGGAACGCGTGCATAATTGATAAAGACTCTTACAAGCCCCTTGCCCGAAACTAATTTCTCCGTTTCAATAAAGGACTGATCGAGTCCGATTTTGGGTTTATTACGCGAATCAATAGCCGATTCGACAAGAGCGGATGTATAAGAACCCACCAGGTGATTATCCACAAAAGCAATGTAGAAAATATCACGCGTATCAGGGTCACGCATTTCAAGTATATTGATGCCATTATGCATTCGGTTAGTAACCTTAAAGCCACTCATGACCAATACCGTTTCAACCTGATCTTTCAGCAAATCCATCTTTGACGCTTTCTGCATATCCAGGATAAGCAGGAAATCCCAATTAGTAGGACGGGTTTTATGAAGTGAAATCAGCATGTCTCTTTCACCGACAAGAGACAATAATACTTTATTGCTTTTTACCACCGAGTCGAGCTTTTCCACACTCTCGGTTACTTCTTCAAAAGATTTCGCTTTCTTCAGACATTTCCATGTCTCACTTCCGCTAAACTTTTCCCAATCCTCAATCGGAGCTGATGACTGGATAATAAATGCAGCATCTTCGGGAACCAGATAAATCTGCTGAATATTACGGTCGGGCGAGACAAACAAATAAACGATGGAATATACAACATATACCGCCAAGGCTAATCCTGCCACTACCAGAGCTCTCTTTACAAATTTTCGACTATTCTTTTTCTTACCGGGTTCAACATATTGCTCTTGTTGCCCGTTGTTTAATTCATCCATCATGTTCCGTTATTGAGTTGAGCGGGCAAAATTACTAAAAAAAACGAGATTAATTGATTCGTCCTGATTCATTTAGCAAAAATTCCATCCCAAACCCTCTCCGATTTTATTCTGAATAAATTATAAACCATTGATCGGTATGGCAAATTATGTACTAACTTTACGGCATGAAAAAGAAATTCCAACTCGAAGTTCCCGGAGGAGCCGACAAGATTTTACTTCATACCTGTTGTGCTCCCTGTTCGTCAGCTATCATCGAATGTCTGATGCAACACAATATAACTCCTGTCATTTACTACTGTAATCCCAATATTTATCCACTGGAAGAATACAATATAAGAAAAGATGAATGTACACGCTATGCACAATCATTAGGACTGGAAATTATTGATGCCGATTACAACCACGAAGCCTGGAGATGCCAAATGGCAGGAATGGAGCAGGAACCCGAAAGAGGAGGACGTTGCCTGCGTTGTTTCAAAGTCCGCTTGTTGGAGACAGCCCGTTATGCACACGAGCATGGTTTTTCCGTAATTACTACCACTCTTGCTTCCAGTCGCTGGAAAAGCCTGGAGCAGATAAATGAAGCCGGACAATATGCCATGGTACACTATCCCGATGTCACATACTGGGAACAGAATTGGCGTAAAGGTGGATTAAGCGAACGCCGTATCGCCATCATCAAAGAATATAATTTCTACAACCAGCAATATTGTGGTTGTGAATTCAGCATGAGAAAAGAAGAGTAAAGAGACTTATAAACATCCTCCAGATCTCTCACATTACAAAAATGGAGAAAGCACACTGGCTATCCGTTCATACCCTTTCTCATTAGGATGAAGGCCATCACTAAATAATGACGCATCAATTCGCCCCTCTTTATTAATCAAAGAAGGGGTCAGGTCTATATACACAGCATCAGTTTTAGATACCAAATCCTGCAATTCCGAATCAATTCGGCGGATACGCTCTTCCATGCCTTTTCTAGGTAAAAGACCTATTACATGCAGCTTGGCAGTCGGTTGTTTGTTTCTGATAGTCTTTGTTATCAACATAATGGCATCCAATATCTCCCGGTCAGTATTAAACTGTAAATTATTAGTGCCAATCAACAGAAAAATTGTCTTTGCCTGAAAACCGTCCAACTCACCATGATAAATACGCCAAAGTACATTCTCCGTTTTATCCCAACCAAAGCCCAAATTATGTACTCTCCGTCCTTTGAAAAGTTTCTCCCACGCTTTCTTCCCGGCTTGCCTGCCCGAAAGCGGTTCACCTGCCCAATAATGAGTAATCGAGTTACCAATCATCAAGATTTCTGGAAAATTCCTACTATTCAAATTCAATACTTGTTCATGTCTTGCCGTCCAGTCATATGGGTCTCTCTGTTGCTTACAAGGAATGCAGGCTGAAGAGCTTCCACCTTCTTCATGTAATATTTCCCTTATTTTCCGAATATAACTATCCGCATACTGCTGCATACCTAAATCAGACGGGTGAACTCCTTCAACCATAGCATCCATTGATAAGCTAATATCTTCTTTAGTCAAGTAATAGATATCTGCAACTTTATTCTTTATCAAATCTTCATAAGCTCTGCGCAATGGGGTATTTGCCATCTTATAAGAAGATTTCACTTTTTCTGAGGTAAATTCATTCATATACCCACTATGCTCCACTAATAAAACAGGAGCATTAGTCCGGGCACGAAGCATGTTTACTCCGTCCAAGGTACGATTATAAATCACTGCGCTATCAGTCGCATTAGCCATGTTAGGCATACAATCTATTACATATAATCGGGCATTTATTTCCGACAGCAATTCAAAGATTTCTTTCTCCATCTTTCCGTTACCCGAAAAGCCTAAATTGATAACCGGATGTTTCAGTTCTCTATTGATAATATTTCCCCATGCCATTCCAGGACGCGACGCACAGGCTCCTTGCGCAATAGAGGTACCATAAATGACCAATGGCTTCTCTTGCGAAACGGGAAGAAAGTCTATAGAAGCATTTTCTCTAACTCCTATCTGCATAAAAGATACTGAGTTATAAAGAGGCAGAAACAACTCATACTCATATCCTCTACCTGAACCGTCTTCATAAGTCAAACCGCTATATGTATAGGTTATAGTATCACCAAAACTGTATTTCCCTGCACACCACCTACTTCGTCCATTTCTGTCAGTGGCATATAAGTCAACTCCGGAAACTCCTGTTGCTGGCATATGCGCCATCCCTCGGCTACCTTTTGCTACATATTTTATTTTAATTTCCGAAGAGTTGGAATAAAAAGCAACGGATAAACCCGCACTCTGTTGAGACAAGTCCCAAAGTGGGGTACGCACTTTACTTTGGGCTTTAAGCGGAAGACGGGCATAAGTACCCCGCAATTCACTTTGCCAAGCTCTACCACGAATCACAGGACAGGCTTGTTCCTGAGGATTCTCCCATTTGTATTGAGCCTGCAATGTTCCCCAACTCCCCAAAAAGAGTATCAACAACAGCCAACTTTCTTTTCTTACTCTTATTTCCATTCTGATTTGTATTTTATCAAGTATTATAATCAGGAACAAACTTAGTATATTGATTGCAAATATACAAAAAGTACTAGATTAACGTATTAGATTAATAAAATTATTTAGTATCTAAACTACTACATAATAAACCAATCGCCTCTTTATTTTAAACAGAAAACTTTAAAACTTCATAGAAAATGAGGAAAAGAAAGAAATATAGCTTATTTTTGCTAACTAAATTATAAATATAAAAGTGACATCATATCCATAGAATAGCATGATATGCACTTGACCATTATCGTCAACAAATCAATGAATCGAAGTAAAAAAGGTAAAAGCAGAAAATTATTCAAAAAGAAATCACGCTCTAATTATAAATTAGGATGTATTATCGTCCTCATTGTACTCATTCCTATTCTTTACGGCGTCTATTTGTATTGTCAACAAATTGACAGCACAAAAAAGGAAGAGCCGCAAGCAAACGTATCACTTCAAATTCCATCCGGCAAGGAGTTGGAAATTCCGATATCACTAACTCCGCGACAAGAACAAATAATCCACCATACCGGATACACCGTTTCTTATAATAAAGATTTAAAGCTTCCCAATTGGGTTTCCTATGAGTTAACCCGGAAAGAAACAAAAGGAAAAGAGAAAAGAAACGATCGTTTTATTGCCGATCCGCTGGTAACAGGCTCGATTGCAACTAATGCTGATTATACACGTTCGGGATACGACAAAGGACACATGGCACCGGCTGCGGATATGAAATGGAGCCCGCAGGCAATGAAAGAATCATTCTATTTCAGTAATATGTGCCCACAACACCCGCAATTAAACAGGAGAGGATGGAAAAACCTGGAAGAGAAAATCCGGGATTGGGCTATTGCAGACAGCGCGATTATCATTATATGTGGCCCTATTGTAGCCAAACAGCCAAAAACAATCGGAAAAAATAAGGTTGTAGTACCCCAACAGTTTTTCAAAGTAGTCCTCTCTCCTTTCGTCAAACCCATGCGGGCTATCGGATTCCTGTTCAACAACAAACAAGCCGTAGAGCCGCTTTCCACCTACGTAGTAACCATAGACAGCATCGAACGTCTTACGAACATGGACTTCTTCGCACCTCTACCCGATGAGATAGAGAATAAAATAGAAGCAGAAGCAAATTATTTCCAATGGCCGAATTAATCAAAAACACCGTATAATTTCTTAGAATCATGCAGTAACCTTACCGATTTCTTTCCTATCAATTAATGTAATCCTTTCAGTATATTAATAAAATCTGCCGGGATATTAAGCTATTGCACTTGTGCAACAGGCTTGATACTGTTGTGTAACTCACCAGTTACACTTGTTCTTCCTCATAGTTACTCCACTGCAACTTTACAAATCGTTATATACACATATAAAAGCGAGCAATCACCTCATTGACAATGCATTGCATAAAAAGTGCAATTTTCTCCTTCAAAAAACAGAAATCATTTAGATATTTTTTGTAAACTTATCGAAAATACACCCTATTTACACACATAATAATCTGATTATCAACGATGCAACATTTTTGTTTTTCCGGGTATAATACTTATTATAAGAGCAAAAATGTCACAAAGGAAAGATTCATCTCAGAAAGAAATCACTCCTATCCAAATTCTTGTTATCTTTGACGCTGCAAAAATAACGTCTCATAAGATGAAGAAAAAAAAGAGAAACATTTTATTATCCATTCTGATCGGAGCATTCCTTCTTTGTGCCATTGCCGGAGGAACCGTTTATTATTACCTGTTTGCTCCTCAGTTCCATCCGTCTAAAACCGTATATATTTATGTAGACCGGGATGATACAGCAGACTCCATATATAATAAAATAAAGAAGTCCGGTCATGTCAACAAATTCACCGGATTTTACTGGATGGCTAAATATAAGGATTTCAAACAGAATATTCATACCGGACGTTACGCCATTCGCCCGAATGACAATGTCTATCATGTATATAGCCGCTTTTCGAGAGGTTACCAGGAAGCAGTCAACCTCACAATCGGAAGCGTCCGGACATTAGACCGACTGGCGCGAAGCATCGACAAACAACTTATGATAGACTCCGCCGAAATCGCCGGGCAATTGTTTGACCCTACTTTTCAAAATAAAATGGGATACACGGAGACAACCCTTCCCAGCCTTTTCATCCCGGAGACTTATCAAGTATACTGGGATATAAGCGCAGATGATTTTTTCAAGCGTATACAGAAGGAACACGAACGCTTTTGGAACAAGGAACGCCTCGCCCAAGCCACTGCTATCGGAATGACACCGGAAGAGGTAAGTACACTGGCCTCCATTGTTGAGGAAGAAACCAACAATAATGAAGAAAAGCCAATGGTAGCCGGACTGTATATCAATCGTTTGCATAAAGATATGCCTTTACAGGCAGACCCTACCATAAAATTTGCCCTGCAAGATTTTGGCTTGCGCCGTATCACCAACGAACATCTGAAAGTTAATTCACCCTATAATACCTATATAAATACCGGATTGCCGCCAGGCCCTATCCGTATCCCTTCCAAGAAAGGAATAGACAGCGTATTGAACTATACCAAACACAACTATATCTATATGTGTGCCAAAGAAGATTTTTCAGGAACCCACAATTTTGCATCCAATTATGCCGACCACATGGCAAATGCAAGAAAATACTGGAAAGCACTGAATGAAAGAAAGATTTTCAAGTAAATTTGTGATAAAACGAACTGAAAAGGCTATCTTTGCACGATAGATTAACAGACTGTGAACAACATAAATAAATAACAGAAATATATGAGCAAACAACTCTTACTTGGCGATGAAGCCATTGCACAAGCTGCACTGGATGCCGGACTTTCGGGTGTTTATGCCTATCCCGGTACTCCTTCAACTGAGATTACTGAATATATTCAAATGGCCCCTATAACGACCGAACAGAATATACACAACCGTTGGTCTGCCAACGAAAAAACAGCGATGGAAGCTGCATTGGGTATGTCTTTCGTAGGCAAACGGGCTTTAGTTTGTATGAAGCACGTAGGCATGAACGTAGCCGCCGACTGTTTCGTCAATTCTGCCATCACCGGCGTGAAAGGCGGGTTGATTGTCATAGTAGCAGACGACCCCAGTATGCACTCTTCGCAGAATGAGCAAGACAGCCGTTTCTATGGAGATTTTTCACTGATCCCTATGTACGAACCCAGCAATCAGCAAGAAGCGTATGACATGGTTTACAGTGGTTTCGAATTCTCTGAAAAACTAGGCGAACCTATTTTAATGCGTATGGTAACCCGCCTTGCACACTCCCGTTCCGGAGTAGAGCGTAAAGAGCAAAAGCCACAGAATGACATATCTTTCAGCGAAGATCCACGCCAATTCATCCTGTTGCCGGGAAATGCACGCAAGCGCTATAAAGTATTACTCTCCCGCCAGGACGAGTTTATCAAAGCTTCAGAAGAATCACCTTACAATAAATATACAGATGGTCCTAACAAGAAATTAGGAATCATCGCTTGTGGTATCGGCTACAATTACCTGATGGAAAATTATCCCGAAGGTTGTGAATACCCGGTACTCAAAATCGGACAATATCCATTGCCTAAAAAACAATTGCACCAATTAATCGAATCTTGTGACGAAATCCTCGTTTTGGAAGACGGCCAGCCATTTGTAGAAAAGCAATTGAAAGGTTATTTGGGCATTGGCATCAAAGTAAAAGGACGCCTGGACGGTACTCTTTCACAAGATGGAGAATTAAATCCCGACTCGGTAGCCCGTGCAGTAGGAAAAGAGAATAAATCAGAATTCGGTATTCCTTCCGTAGTGGAAATGCGTCCACCCGCACTTTGCGAAGGATGCGGACACCGCGATATGTATATCACATTGACTGAAGTTCTTAAAGAGGAATATCCCTCTCATAAAGTATTCAGTGACATCGGCTGCTACACGCTGGGAGCTAATGCGCCATTCAATGCCATCAACTCATGTGTAGACATGGGAGCTTCTATTACTATGGCAAAAGGTGCCGCCGACGGTGGTCTTTATCCGGCCGTAGCCGTTATCGGAGACTCTACCTTCACTCATTCGGGAATGACCGGATTACTGGACTGCGTCAATGAAAATGCCAATGTAACCATCGTGATCTCCGACAACGAAACCACTGCCATGACAGGTGGACAGGATTCTGCCGGCACAGGACGTATTGAAGCTATATGCGCAGGTCTGGGAGTAGAGCCCGCTCACATCCGCGTAGTTATTCCATTGAAGAAAAACTACGAAGAGATGAAGCAAATCATACGCGAAGAAATCGAATATCGCGGTGTATCTGTTATTATTCCACGCAGAGAGTGTATCCAAACATTAGCACGCAAAAAAAGAAGTAAGTAAGCCATGAAAAAAGACATTATATTATCAGGAGTAGGTGGACAGGGAATTTTGTCCATCGCAACAGTAATCGGCAAAGCTGCCTTGAAAGAAGGACTTTACATGAAACAGGCAGAAGTGCACGGAATGAGCCAGCGCGGTGGAGACGTCCAGTCCAATCTCCGCATCAGCGACCAACCGATTGCTTCAGACTTGATTCCTTCCGGCAAATGTGATCTTATCATCTCACTGGAACCTATGGAAGGACTGCGTTATCTCCCCTACCTTAGCCCCGAAGGCTGGTTGGTGACCAACGAAACTCCGTTTGTCAACATTCCCAATTATCCGGAAGCAGACAAAGTAATGGCGGAAATCAACAAATTGCCCCATAAGATTGTATTGAACGTAGATAAAGTAGCAAAGGAAGTAGGCTCTGCCCGGGTTGCTAATATCGTCTTACTGGGAGCCACCATCCCATTCCTTGGCATCGATTACGAAAAAATACAAGACAGCATTCGTGAAATCTTCTTGCGCAAAGGAGAAGCAATTGTAGAAATGAATCTTAAAGCATTGGCTGCCGGCAAGGAAATTGCCGAAAAGTTAATGCAATAACAGGCATTACCATGAGTACACAATACTGGGAAGAAGAACTAGAAACCATGAGCCGTGAGAAGTTGCAGGAATTGCAGCTTCAACGGCTTAAAAAAACAATCAATATAGCTGCAAACGCTCCTTACTACAAAGAAGTTTTCAGCAAACATGGCATTACCGCAGATAGTATACAGTCATTGGATGACATCCGCAAAGTGCCTTTTACCACTAAATCCGATATGCGCTCCCGCTACCCTTTCGGACTAGTGGCAGGTGATATGAGCAATGATGGTGTACGTATCCACTCTTCCAGTGGTACTACCGGGAATCCAACCGTAATTGTCCATTCACAACATGACCTCGACTCCTGGGCGAACCTGGTTGCCCGATGCCTGTATGCCGTAGGTATCCGCAAGACCGATGTTTTCCAAAACAGTTCGGGATATGGCATGTTTACCGGCGGATTAGGTTTCCAATATGGCGCCGAACGTCTTGGCTGCCTGACGGTTCCTGCTGCTGCCGGAAACAGTAAGCGACAAATTAAGTTCATCAACGACTTTAAAACGACCGCCTTACACGCCATTCCCAGCTATGCAATCCGACTTGCTGAGGTTTTCCAGGAAGAAGGTCTCGACCCGACAAAAACCACCCTAAAGACGCTGGTTATCGGTGCTGAACCTCATACAGACGAACAACGCCGGAAAATAGAACGCATGTTGGGCGTGAAAGCATACAACAGCTTCGGCATGACTGAAATGAATGGCCCCGGTGTCGCTTTCGAATGTCAGGAACAGAACGGTATGCACTTTTGGGAAGACTGCTATCTGGTAGAAATCATTGACCCCGAAACTGGTGAACCTATGCCCGAAGGAGAAATCGGAGAATTAGTACTCACCACTCTCGACCGTGAAATGATGCCGTTGATCCGATATCGTACCCGCGATTTAACTTGTATCCTCCCCGGAAAATGTCCCTGCGGACGTACACATATTCGCATCGACCGTATCAAAGGGCGTAGTGATGATATGTTTATTATCAAGGGAGTCAACATCTTCCCGATGCAGGTTGAAAAAATCCTGGTACAATTCCCCGAATTAGGCAGCAACTACTTAATCACCCTGGAGACTGTCAACAACCAGGACGAAATGATTGTCGAGGTAGAATTGAGCGACCTCTCCACCGACAACTACATTGAGCTGGAAAAAATCCGCAAGGCTATTACCCGCCAATTGAAAGATGAAATTCTGGTTACACCGAAAGTGAAACTAGTAAAGAAAGGCTCTCTCCCGCAAAGTGAGGGAAAAGCCGTTCGCGTGAAAGACTTACGAAACAACAAGTAAACCATTTAAATTGTCTATGTGCTAATATACCATCCGCAACTTTCATCAAACGGAATGGCATATTAGCACATTATTAATTAATATCATACAGCATGCAATTACTTAAAAAGAGAATTCTGCAAGACGGAAAATGCTACGAAGGAGGTATCCTGAAAGTAGACGGTTTTATCAATCATCAAATGGATCCTGTTCTGATGAAATCAATCGGAGTTGAGTTTGTCCGCCGTTTTGCAGCCACAAACGTAAATAAGATCATGACAATCGAAGCCAGTGGTATCGCCCCTGCTATCATGACGGGCTATTTAATGGACCTGCCTGTCGTATTTGCCAAGAAAAAATCTCCTAAAACCATTCAGAATGCACTGAGTACCACCGTCCATTCATTTACCAAAGACCGTGACTATGAAGTTGTTATCAGTGCCGATTTCCTCACTCCTAATGACAATGTGCTCTTCGTTGATGACTTCCTTGCATACGGAAACGCAGCATTAGGCGTTATCGACCTCATCAAGCAATCCGGAGCTAATTTGGTAGGAATGGGGTTCATAATCGAAAAAGCTTTCCAAAACGGCCGCAAAATATTAGAAGAACAAGGAGTTAGAGTAGAAAGCCTTGCTATTATTGAGGACTTATCTCATTGCTGCATCAAAATCAAAGATCAATAACCGGAATTGGGGTTGAAATATTGCCCCTTCCTTTTTGTTCTTTTTCCATATTGCACCGCTTGTTGAGGACATACATGATAACATGCCAGACAGGAGGTGCAATCTTTTCCCCACACTGGCTTTCCTTCCGAAAGAGTGATATTCTTCACCGGACAAGACTTCTCGCAACGTTTACAACCAATGCAAGCATCCGTAGCATAAAAGTTCTTAGGTGACATTTGGAAACTATTAAATAAAGGATTGATAATCCTTGTCTTGATAAAAGGCATACTCCCTTCATGACAGGAGAACACATACTCTCTCCTACTTATCAAAGTATTTACCCTTTTGAGGCTTGGAATACTCTCTGCCAACTTTTTACGTTCCAGTTCCTTAGTATCCACATCAAACCCCGGAAGCAATACATAATTATTAGGCATAGTCACAGAAAAACCAGCATGACATTCCCACCCTTTAGACTTCAACGCCTTCGTCAACACCTGCTGCGTAAGTCCGGTATCATCTCCACATGAACAGACAAAGAACAAATACTGCCCTTTATATCCTTTCAGAGAAAGCTTTTGAATAAAGCGCAATACAATTTCAGGCGGTGCCCACGAATAGATTGGAAACACAAATCCTATCTTCTCATCTTCCCGCAGACAAAATTCCAACGTCTCATTCCTTAATGCGTCGGGAATGAAAACCAATTCTTCTTTCTGTTCCTTGGATAGCTGCCGGGCGATCCACTTGGAATTACCTGTACCTGAAAAATAAAATATCATAGGAAAGTATATAAGAAAGCCGTACCGACGATGTGATGAAACTCTGATAGAACAAGATTTGAGCGCTCGCCCTCTTTGTAATCCACCGGCTTAAAGCTGTCCCGAAGGATGTGGCCCGCCATTGAAGAACGAAGCTTTCTCGGTGCATCAGATTAATTTGAAGAGTTTCCCGATCCAGTCGATACGGCTAATATTTTTGTATCACAAATGTAATAAGAATCCCTGAGATTAGCAAGAAAAAAAAGGATTTTGTTTGCCTACTAACATTTTTTTTATTCCCTTTCATCTGCCTAACAAAAGGAAAGTGTCAGTTACTAGCTTAGTAACTGACACTTTGTAAATCGTAAACTGTTGAAACTTAAGCAGCTTTTGCTTTTGCAACTACAGCTTTGAAAGCTTCCGGGTGATTCATTGCTAAATCAGCCAAAACCTTACGGTTTATTTCGATACCGGCTTTGTGCAAACCGCCCATCAATTTAGAATAAGACATTCCTTCAAGACGTGCAGCAGCGTTGATACGTTGTATCCAAAGAGCGCGGAAGTTTCTTTTCTTATTTCTACGGTCACGGAACGCGTAAGTCAAACCCTTTTCCCAAGTGTTTTTAGCTACGGTCCATACATTTTTTCTTGCACCAAAGTAACCTCTGGTTAATTTCAAAATTTTCTTTCTTCTTGCTTTTGAAGCAACATGATTTACTGATCTTGGCATAGTTTTACTTTTTTTGAATGTTAGCGCCGCTACTTCACGCAGCGAACTTCAGGCTAAAGCATTCGGTTAATACTTTAAAATACTTTTACGCTTTTGATTACTTCATTGCTAAGAGTTCCTTAACCTGGCTTACATTTGTTGCATCAACAGTTGTAGAGTAGCACAGAT
The DNA here is from genome assembly GCF_014750685.1 of Bacteroides sp. GM023. Taxonomy (GTDB): domain Bacteria; phylum Bacteroidota; class Bacteroidia; order Bacteroidales; family Bacteroidaceae; genus Bacteroides. The sequence goes on along the minus strand of NZ_JAAXGE010000005.1, from coordinate 475,875 downwards.
TTCTTTTTCTCTTCTTGGATTTCTTAGTCAAAATATGACTGTGAAAAGCGTGCTTTCTTTTGATTTTACCTGTTCCGGTAAGGGTAAACCTTTTTTTAGAACCGGAGTTAGTCTTCATCTTTGGCATCTTACTTGTTTTTAAATTATTAAATATATAATGGCAACGCACTATACCTGCGCGTTACGCACTTTTTCTTATTCTTCGTTTGCTTCCGGCTTTTCTGCTTTCTGGGCAGGAGCAGCAGGTTTCGGAGCCGCCGGCTTTTTAGGAATATCTTTCTTTTTCGGAGAAAGTTGTATAGTCATACGCTTTCCTTCAAGCATTGGCATCTGGTCTACTTTTGCATAGTCCTCAAGATCATTGGCAAAACGAAGCAGCAATACTTCACCTTGTTCCTTGAAAAGGATGGAACGACCTTTAAAGAATACATAAGCCTTCACTTTATCACCGTCTTCCAGGAATCCTTTGGCATGCTTCAACTTAAAGTTGTAGTCATGGTCATCTGTCTGAGGTCCGAAGCGAATCTCTTTCACATTAACCTTCACCTGCTTTGCTTTCTGTTCCTTCTGACGTTTCTTTAACTGATAAAGAAATTTAGAATAATCAATTATACGGCAAACAGGGGGTTGAGCATTCGGAGAAATTTCCACTAAATCCAGTTCTTTCTCTTCGGCCATTTTCAAAGCCTGAAAGATAGGATATACTTTCGGTTCGATATCGTCGCTTACTATGCGAACTTCCTTGGCACGAATCTGTTCATTGATTCTGTATTGCCCTTTTAGAGTGTCATTCTTCATTAAAAACGTTTACTTCCTAGTTTGATCTTTTAATTGTTATACTAAATATTTTATTCTGAAACGGCTGCAAAGTTACCATTTATTTATCATATTCTGAACTTCTTCGTTCAAAATTTTAGTAAATTCTTCAAATTTCATGGTTCCCTTGTCACCTTCGCCTTGTCTGCGAACAGAAACTTCGCCATTTTCAGCCTCTTTCTCACCGACAATCAGCATGTAAGGAATGCGCTTCATTTCATTATCGCGAATCTTACGACCAATCTTCTCGTTACGATCATCTACAATCGCACGGATTTCATGGATCTTCAGATACATCTTCACTTGCTCTGCATATTCATTGAACTTTTCACTGATCGGCAGAATAACCACCTGTTCCGGTGTCAGCCACAATGGGAACTTACCGGCAGTGTGTTCTATCAGTACGGCAACAAAACGTTCCATAGATCCGAACGGAGCACGGTGAATCATTACCGGACGATGCTTCTGATTGTCAGAACCCATATATTCAAGTTCAAAACGTTCCGGCAAGTTATAGTCAACCTGGATAGTACCCAGCTGCCAACGACGACCGATAGCATCTTTCACCATAAAGTCGAGCTTAGGACCATAGAAAGCAGCTTCTCCATACTCAATCTTAGCAGGCAAGCCTTTTTCCGCACAAGCTTCGATAATAGCCTGTTCAGCTTTTTCCCAGTTATCATCGCTACCGATATACTTCTCGCGGTTCACTTTATCACGCAATGATATCTGAGCTTCAAAATTCTGGAAATCCATAGAACGGAACACGATAGATATAATATCCATCACGCGGAGGAATTCATCTTTCACTTGCTCCGGACGGCAGAAGATATGTGCATCATCCTGCGTAAAGCTGCGTACACGAGTTAAACCGTGCAGCTCTCCACTTTGTTCATAACGGCAAACCGTTCCGAATTCAGCGATACGCAAAGGCAGATCCTTATACGAACGCGGGAAATTCTTGTAAATCTCACAGTGATGAGGGCAGTTCATTGGTTTCAAGAAGTACTCTTCACCTTCTTCCGGGGTATGGATAGGCTGGAATGCATCCTTGCCATATTTTGCATAGTGACCGGAAGTCACATACAACAGTTTATTACCAATCGGCGGAGTAATCACTTCCTGATAATCGTAACGGGTCTGAATACGACGCAGAAATTCTTGCAGACGCAGACGCAACGCAGTACCTTTCGGCAACCACATCGGAAGTCCCTTTCCAACTGTTTCAGAGAACATGAACAATTGCATCTCCTTACCAATCTTACGGTGGTCACGCTTCTTCGCCTCTTCCAGCAATACCAGATATTCATCCAGCATTTTCTTTTTCGGGAACGTGATACCATAAATCCGGGTCAGCATCTTGCGATCTTCGTGACCACGCCAGTAAGCACCGGCAACAGTAGTCAGCTTGATAGCCTTGATCGGAGCAGTCGTCATCAAGTGAGGACCACGGCAAAGGTCAGTAAATGCACCCTGTGTATACGTAGTAATGTGTCCGTCTTCCAATTCGGAAATCAATTCACATTTATAAGTTTCCCCACGATCGCCGAACATCTTCAAAGCATCTGTTTTAGCAATGCTCTTTCTGACTACATCTTCTTTCTTTGCAGCTAATTCCAGCATTTTAGCTTCAACAGCAGGCAGGTCACTTTCTTTAATCACAGCTTCTCCCGGATCCACATCATAGTAGAATCCGTTTTCGATAGCCGGACCGATACCAAACTGGATACCCGGATAAAGTTCCTGCAAAGCTTCAGCCAGCAAGTGGGCACTTGTATGCCAAAAGGCATGTTTACCTTCTTCATCATCCCATTTATAAAGCACGAAATTCGCATCTTCATTAATAGGACGTCCCAAATCATAAGTCTCACCATTCACGCCACATGCCAGCACATCCTGTGCCAAACGCGAACTGATACTTTCTGCAATCTGTAAACCGTTCACTCCTTCGTTATACTCACGAACGGAGCCATCGGGAAATGTTATCTTTATCATAATATGATTATGTTATATTTTCACAATTTGAACGCAAAAGTAACTAAATCTTTTGAGTTTTCCATTTTTTATCAAAAAAATGTTATTCCGTCTGATCCGTAAAACGCTTGATTACATTATAAGCGGAAACGATACCCAGCTCACCGGCTTTACTCAAATCAGAAATACCCAGCTTATTATTACCTAAGAAGATATGAGTCAATCCCCTGTTGAAATAAGCATCCGCAAAATCCGGATTCAGTTCGATAGCCTTGTCATAGTCAACCACTGCTGCGCGATAATCTTTCAGCATGGCAGAAACATTCGCACGATTATAATAAGCATAAACAAAATCCGGTGCCAAATTGATTACTTTATCCAAGTCTTTTCTCACCACTTCATAATCTACCGCAGTAATCTCCTTATGCTTGTCACCCAAAGTCTCTGTTTCAGCAGCTTGTTCCGCCTTCTGATATTCCAGTTGCTTACAGCGAATAAGAGCACGCATAAAGTATGCCGGGAAGAAATCCCCATCCAATAGAATCGTTTGCGTCAAATCGGAAACGGCACTTGAGAAATCCTGTACCAGGTAAAAATCAATTGCGCGGGCAAAGCGCTTCGGAGCACTCTTTTCATCCGCTACAATAGCAGATGTATGTGTATCGATCAGAGCGAAGTGGAACTTCACTTGTTCTTCAGTCAACGGAGCTTCCATATTTGTGATACGGAGACGTTTCGGAAGCACACTCGAACGATTCAAATCCTCAACGAATTTGTGGAAGTTCACAGAACGCTTCACATCACTCATTTTCTCATAATAAGTCAATGCGAACATAGGTTCCAGTGTAATATTCACGTTCTTATCCTGCACACGTCCACGATAATCGCTCGTATAGCGTTGATCAGCTTCAGAGTCGTCAGCAATGACTATCTTACGATAGTTATTCATATTTTTATCCGACTTCTTACGAGTCTTTTCACCCTCCTCGTCTTCGCCATCTTTTTCTTTATTCTGATTTTGGGCTACATCTTTATTCGTCACACCGTTCTGCTTGTCTATCTGCGCCTTCATGACTTTAAACTCGTCCTGTTCCGCCCCCTTCTTGTCGCCAATCTTCCGGCGAGCTTCCGAACGCTGATAATATCCGGCAAGGAAGTTAGGATACTGGTCGATTACAGTTGTGTAGTCTTTTATCGCGCCACGATAATCACCCGTCTGTGCACGAAGCAAACCACGGTTAAATATAGCCATCATATTATCCGGCTCCATCTGAATCACAAAGTCGAAATCCTCAATCGCCCGGTTATCATCACCTACCTGCGCACGAAGCAAACCACGGTTATAATGCCCGATAAAATTATTAGGCTCAATATCCAGTGCCAAGTCATAATCGCTCATAGCACCCCGAAGATTTTTCTGGTGGAATCGTGCCAATGCACGGTTAATATAATTTCCGGAATTCTTGGCACTTAAATGAATGGCCCGGTCGAAATCCGACTCAGCTTCCGCATACTTAGACTGCTGCAATTTCACAATCGCTCTTGCAGACCATGCATCCGGGTCATACTTATCCAGCTCTAGCGCTTTATTAAAGTCATTCAAAGCAGCAATCGTATCCTTTTGCTGCAAGGATACTTCGCCCCTCATCAGGTATGCACGAGTATAACGCGGAGCCACTTTCAGCAAACTCTCCAAATCTTCTTTTGCAGAACTATAATCCTTCTTCTGAATATGGGATAATGTCAGATTATGCCACAGAGTAATATTCTCCGGATCATAATGCAGAGCTTTCTGATAATCTTCAATAGCTCCGTCAAATTTACTCTGACGAATCCTTGCCAAACCACGCACCTGATAAGCGCCTACCACAAACGGATTCCGCTTGATAGCAGCATCACAGTCTATTTCAGCACCTTGAAAATCTTCCAGGTTCAGTTTAGCCAGCGCCCTGAAGAAATAAGGTTCATACAAATAAGGCTTCGCATTAATCACCTGGTTAAAATACTGAATAGAAAGTACATAATCCTCGAAATAAAGAGCGTTTCGGGCGATAGTCATCACTCGATCCGTATTTATCTGAGCACATACCAGCGTGGGGAACAGTAATAATACTGTTAATATTCTTTTTATCATCGACATTTTATGCTTGTAAACGAAGCAAAAATAATGCTTTTCGTTTACTTAACAGGGATATAAACGTTTTTTATCTTTATTTCACCTGTTTCATCTTATAAGAACTGCGTGCTTTCCCTTTCAGCATCGTATTCAGCTTTCCTTTAATCATCTGTTTACGAAGCGCAGAGATATGATCAATGAACATCTTACCGTCCAAATGATCGAATTCATGCTGCATGACACGAGCCAGGTAACCTTCTACCACTTCCTCATGTTCCACAAAATTCTCGTCCATATATTTCACGCGGATCTTATCTCCTCTTTTCACTGTTTCATGAATGCCGGGAAGGCTCAAACAACCTTCTTCCATACTCACTTCCTCACCAGCCACTTCCAAGATATGCGGATTGATATAAGCCTTATTAAAATCCTTAAATTCAGGATAATCTTCCGAAAGCGGATCCAATGTGATAGTGACAACACGGATAGGCAGGCCAATCTGCGGAGCAGCCAGTCCTACACCGTCTGCGTGCACCATTGTTTCAAACATGTTTGCAATCAACTCTTTCAAATTCGGATAATCCGGGGTTATGTCCTCTGCCACCTTTCTCAAAACAGGCTGTCCATATACATAAATAGGTAAAATCATATCTTTATATTCTACTAATAAATTAAATTATTCTATTGTCATCTACTAAAAACGTTTACTCTCCAAATATGTTTGCAGAATTATTGTAGCGCTTATCTCGTCTACCAATGCTTTGTTCTGACGATCCTTCTTCTTCAAGCCCGCTTCCAACATTGTGCGATGCGCCAGGACAGACGTAAAACGTTCATCCACATACTCAACCGGAATATCCGGGAAACGTTTCTTCAGCGAACGGACAAAAGGTTCTATATTTTTCATATTCTCCGAGACCTCATTATTCATCTGCTTAGGCAGTCCGATAATAATCCGCTCTACCGGTTCTTTGGCTACATAATCACCGATAAACTTCAGAAGCTCATGCGTAGGCACCGTTGTCAAACCGTTTGCAATCAGCTGCATAGTGTCACTGACAGCTATTCCTGTGCGCTTTCTTCCATAATCTATTGCTACAATTCTGCTCATGGGGCACAAAAATACAAAAAAAGACGCTTCCCGTGAAAGGAAACGTCTCTTTTATTATAATATTTCAAATGTATATTATTCTTCAACAATAGCTACGCGGCTCAACTTAGCGTCATCATAGAACATATTGCTTACACCACCCTTGTAATCAACCTTCAATTGAGAAGCAGGAACACCAAATTCGTTAACCATCAAGTCACGAACAGATTCAGCTCTCTTCTTACTCAACTTCATATTGTACTCAGCAGAACCAGTACCCTTGTCAGCATATCCTGTTACAGTAAATACCTTGTTCGGGTTTTCTTTGATACCTTTAGCCATAGCTTCGATATTCATGTATTCTCTCTTGCTGATGTTGCTCTTACCGATGTTGAATACGACAACAAGACGTGGAACGAATCCAGCTTCTTTCTTAACGATAACTTCCGGTTTCTTGTTACGTGCTTCAACCAAGTCACGTTTCAGAGATTCATTTTCACCCTTCAAAGAGTTAACTCTGTCTCTCAGGTCGTTCAACTGGCTTTCCGGAACCATCGGTACAGTAGGAACTGCATCCCAGCTACGTTTTTTGAACTTATAAGTTACACCTACAGTCACACCGCCCATAGCTTCTTTGCTTTTGCCACCAAATGCATCCTTCATCAATAATCCACGCAATTCTACGTTAAGATCCAAAGCCGGAGACAAACGGAAACGGTTAATCAAACCAGCATTAATACCTAAGTTATTTTCTGTCGGTTTTGACCATGAATGTACCAATCCGGCACCTACATAAGGAATAAATGAATAAACACGTTCTTCGTTATATCCGCAGAACATATTAGAAAGGTTTAACAGAACATCACCATGGAAGTTTGCAACATTCCATTTTTGTTTGTAATATCCGTTAGAGAAAGTACCACCTTTTGCATAAACATCGTTAGCATTAGGAGTAGCACCTTTAGCCTGAAGGCCATTGTAAGCAATACGCAATCCGATACCCGGAGTGAACCACTTACCTACAGCAATATCAAGTGCCGGAGAAATACGATCTCCAAAACCCGCCTTACTGTCGTTATCACCGAAGTACATTTGTGCACCAACGCCACCGCTAATAAACCAATTAGCGCCGAACGTATTTGTCTCTACTCTGTAGCTCTTTGCAGCTTTTTCTTTTTCCTGAGCAGGCAGACATACTGAGACTGCTGCCAATAAAATAAACAATAAACCCTTTTTCATCTCAATTTATTTTAGTAAATAATATATTTCAATTGTCTTTCAGGATGACAATAAACCCGAATGTCCAATCCTGACCAAGAGACAATATTCATCGTCCTTTCCTCTAAAATTAATGCAAATATAGATATTTAATATAACACAAACAAAAAATCACGTAAATTTTCATTCGGACATAGTTTTTTATGGAATGATAAAAGTGTCATATAAGTCCAGAAGCCTTCTGAGGGCATTTATTACAGAAGAATCAAAACAAAAAAAATAACCGATAGTAAATCATACCACCGGTCATTTCTCATATTTGGATTGTACCTTCTATTAATATACCAACTTCACGTTATCAATCCACAATGAATTTCCCGGTGAACCGATATAGGCACCGCCATGACTGGACGTAAACTGAAGACACATATGAGTCGGAATATCCTCCTCATTTCCCCAGGCCACTTCATGGATAGGCACGCTTTCTCCTTTGCTGTTCACCGTATAGCTTTCGGTAGCCTGCAAACGCATCATATGAGCTTTGTATTCCGGTCGCCCTGTAATATCACCATACATGATTTCATAAGAAACGTTATTCTTCCAATCCGTTGAATGATAATAGTAGGTTACCATTGTACCTATACGCTTTGCAAACACATTCCCATCCGCGTCTTCCCAACGCTTCTGCAAAAGCAGGATAGCTGCCGGATAATCTTTACCGGGAACATCTGTTATCTTGCTGAAACCGGTAGCACGGATACGATTCTCCCGGTCAGACATCTTCACTTTGTAATCAAACTGAAGAGCAACCGGTTTTTTGGTAAACGGAATACCTGTCTGCAACATCTTCTGCGGATTCTTAGTACCTTTAATCGGCTCGTGTACTGAACCGGTAAAAATAGAGCCAGCCGCCAATACTGTAATATTAACGAGTCCCAGTACCTTCACGCTTTCCATGCGTGTATCCAATCGTGCGCAGTATCCGTCTCCCCTCTTTTCCGGGAAAACCGAAGTATTTGTCTTCGTAACACCTGCCACCTTTGCCATCACATTCGAAGTAGCCCAAGGCGACCCACCCATATTCTTATAAACCTGATCTCCCTTGATTACAGACGTCGGCCCTATCGCATATACATTCTTTGTATTCCCACCAATAATGCCCGACTCCTTTATCTGACGGTCTACCCACTGGTCCATGTCTCCAAAAGGAACCATTTCCACTCTATGTTGCGCCATCAAAGACAAGGAAGAAAAAAATGCCACGAAACCTGCCATCAACAGGCGATGAACGATTTTCTGAATCATTACTTTCCTTTCTTTTTTCTTCTTATAAATTATAATCCCATTGCTTCAAAGCAAAATCCCAATTTTCTTCTACCAATTGAATTGTCCGGTCATCATATTTATACTTATTCTTTTTATACCCCTTCTTGCCGCCTACGTACTTTTCTATATCTCCGCGCGCTTCGGCAAATCCGGGGATGGAAAGAGACTTATAAATATTCTCCGTCATACCCATCGCGTCTGCTTCAAAATCTTCAAACTTCACTTCCATCAAGTTTCCTTCAGGAATGAACTGTTTATCCGATTCATACTTATGATAAAGCTTTGCATAGATAGAAAGGATATTTTCCTCTAATTGTTCATTACTTATATCCTGCAATTTCAACGGTTGAATCGTATTTGTAAAGAAACTGCGTGTAGATTCGAATACAGTATACGGATTACGCATCAGGTAGATAAACTTAGCGTTCGGGAACATTTTCACCAATTCTTTCACCCTGCCCGTATGCGGCGGGTTCTTACTAAGAAACTGCGTACCCTGCGTATTCCACAAAGAAATCTTAATCAGTTTTGTAAACACCTCCTCAAAAACCTTCAGTTCAGTATCCGTGATGTCGTCAAACAGCAGATACTTATCGGCATACTCCTGTTGATATTTCGGCAAGAACCAAAAATTATAATACGTATATGGCATCATATTCGACAATGCGAATTCTTCTTCCTGGGGAAGATCTACAGCCAGTTCCATATTATCCGTCGGGCGCTTGTCCGGCATCAGCCAACTCATATTCTTCTTGAAGAAAGGCTGTCCCCACATCATCAGATGAGGAAATACAGTCTGATACGTTGTATTATACCCAAAATGCTTGTCGCACGAGAATACGTTATGCACGAAAGTCGTTCCGCTCCGCCAATGCCCTAGGATAAATACCGGGTCATGTTCCAACGGTTGGTTAGCCAGCCGTTTTTCATACCGGCTATTTTGCAGTCCGGCCAATGGAGAAAGCAAACGGCATACAGCCTTTGTCAGTCGGTATTTACCCTTATAGGCCGCATCAATTTCACGACCGGCAGTGATTGCCTTAAACGTTTTCCAGTCGGCACCTACCAGTGTATTAATCGGAAGTTTGTTAAATTCGAGTAATCCCATACTTTTTTATTTTATTATTTTCACGGCAAATCCCTGGCGTTCCAGCTCTTTCGCCACTTTTTCTATAGCTTCATAATGTTCCGGCTCAATTCCCAGCTTTGACAAATCCAATACAGGAATATCATCCGTATTGCTCATATCCTTCATCTCCACCCGGTCGATAATCATGCCCACTGCTGAAGTATTATTGGTTATCGGGTCAATCAGAATGAACGAGCCACAAGATTTATTCTTCTTATAGGGGTCAAAGAACAGTTCCTTCGCAGTAGTCAGCACCACGCGGGCAATCTGATTCAGTTGCAAAGGCAAAGTTTCTTTAGTCAATTGTCCGTTATCCAAAGACAGATGTTCCATTGTATTCACATCCACCTTGTACTTGATCGTATCAATACGTGTACGGCTCAGATTGGTAGTCTGCTTGATAAAGAACGATTTATTAACATCCATCGGCTCCTCATCCATCCATACCATCATCGTTTCGAAATTACGGTCGACAATTGGCAAGTTGTCAGGATGCACAAGCATTTCTCCACGGGACACGTCTATTTCATCTTCCAGTGTCAACGTCACAGACTGCGGCGGGAAAGCATAATCCAATTCTCCGTCATAAGTTACAATGCTCTTCACCTTAGATGTTTTGCCTGAAGGAAGTGCCATCACTGTATCCCCCTTACGGATGATACCGGACGCAACTTTACCACAGAATCCTCTAAAGTCCAAATTCGGGCGAAGCACATATTGAACCGGGAAACGGAAATCAGTCAAATTATGGTCATTATCTATATGGACAGTTTCCAGGAAATCCAACAGAGAAGTTCCTTTATACCACGGAGTGCGTTCAGACAAATCCACCACATTGTCTCCATCCAACGCAGAAAGAGGAATACAGTTCACATCAGGAATTCCCAACGGAGCCACAAACTTCTTGTATTCTGCAACGATTTCATTAAAGCGTTCTTCCGAGAAGTCCACCAAATCCATCTTGTTGACAGCCAATACCACATGCTTGATACCCAGCAAAGACACCAGGAACGTATGGCGGCGTGTCTGCGTAATCACTCCCGTACGGGCATCCACCAGGATAATCGCCAGGTTGGCCGTAGAGCCACCGGTAATCATATTACGTGTATACTGTTCGTGTCCCGGAGTATCCGCAATGATAAACTTACGACCATTGGTAGAGAAATAACGGTAAGCCACGTCAATCGTGATTCCCTGTTCGCGTTCCGCTTTCAAACCATCGAGCAGCAATGCATAGTCGATATGTTCACCTGCATTTCCCACACGTTTGCTGTCGCGTTCCAACGCATCCAACTGATCCTCATATAATTTCTTACTGTCAAACAACAAACGTCCGATCAGCGTTGATTTTCCATCATCTACCGAACCGGCTGTCAACAGTCTCAGCAAGTCTTTCTGTTCATCCTTGTCCAGGAAAGCCTTTATATCTAATTTATTATCTGCCATCACTTTTTAAATTAAAAATTAAGAATTGAAAATTGAGAATTAAAAACTGCATAATGCTATTTTTTAATTTTTAATTCTCAATTTTCAATTTTCTAAAAGTATCCTTCACGTTTCTTTTGTTCCATACTACCCTCTTGGTCAAAATCAATCACACGGGTGGTACGTTCACTCTTCGTAGTAGTCATCATCTCTTCCACAATCTCTTCGATGGTATCAGCACCACTTTCTACCGCACCTGTCAATGGCCAGCAACCCAATGTACGGAAACGAACCATTTTCATTTCAATCTGGTCACGATACTTTTCTGGCAGACGTTCATCATCCGCCATAATGATATTCCCATCCAGGTTGATAACAGGACGCTCTTTTGCATAATAAAGCGGAACAATCGGAATATTCTCCAAACGAATATACTGCCAAATATCCAATTCTGTCCAGTTGCTAATCGGGAATACGCGAATACTTTCCCCCTTATGCACACGAGCATTATAAATATCCCACAACTCAGGACGCTGATTTTTCGGATCCCACTGGTGGAATTTATCACGGAATGAGAAGATACGTTCTTTAGCACGTGACTTTTCTTCATCACGACGGGCACCACCGAATGCAGCATCAAACTTATATTTATCCAGTGCATGGAGCAACGCTTGCGTCTTCATCAAGTCCGTATGCACTTTACTTCCATGCGTGAAAGGCCCTACCCCTGCATGAAAAGCCTCCATATTACTTTCCACAATCAGATTCCATCCGTATTTCTTTGCATATTCATCACGGAACTGAATCATCTCTTTGAACTTCCATTTCGAATCGATATGCATCAACGGGAATGGCACTTTACCCGGATAAAACGCTTTTTCAGCCAAGCGCACCATCACCGAAGAATCCTTTCCGATACTGTAAAGCATCACCGGATTCTCAAATTCCGCAGCCACCTCGCGGATGATATGAATAGACTCTGCTTCGAGCTCCTTCAAGTGGCTTAATTTATATTCTTCCATTACTAAAATAATGATTTTATTCTTCTACTAAACATTCTTTTTCACTTTGGGCAAAATCAGCTCCAACAAACGATTCACCGATTCTTCCAAGCTCAACTTAGAAGTATCCAATGATAAGGCTGGGTGCTCCGGGACTTCAAACGGAGCAGAAATTCCTGTAAAGTTCTGAATCTCCCCTTTTCGTGCTTTCGCATACAATCCCTTTACATCACGCTTTTCGCACTCTTCCAACGGAGTACTTACGAAAATCTCCAGGAAATCATCCTTGCCGATAATATTTGCCGCCATTTCACGAATATCGTTATTCGGACTGATAAATGCGGCAATCGTAATAATACCGCTATCCAAAAACAATTTGGAAACCTCGGCTATACGACGGATATTTTCCACCCGGTCAGTTTCCGAGAATCCCAGATTATTATTTATTCCGCTGCGGATATTATCTCCGTCCAGGATACGGCAAAGTAATCCCCGCTTATGAAGTTCGCGTTCCAGCGCAATAGCGATCGTACTTTTCCCCGACCCGCTCAGTCCGGTGAACCAAATCATCACACTGTGCTGTCCCAGGAGTTTCTCTTTATCCTGCCGCGTCATCATACGGTCGAATATGGGATATATATGATTCTTTTCTTCCATTTATAAATTAGTTTTATTAAAAGTTCCAAATCATCGGAATCAGAATAACAGAAATCAGGAAGGTAATGATATTAAGCGGCAAACCGATACGGACAAAATCCGTAAACTTATAGTTACCGATACCTTGCACAATCAAATTAGTCTGATAGCCGATAGGCGTAGAGAAACTGGCAGATGCAGCCATACAGATCACGACAAAGAAAGGTGTCGGGCTTACCCCTAACTGGGCAGCAATCGACAGTGCCAGCGGGAATGCCAAAGCGGCAGCCGCATTGTTCGTAATCAACTCCGTAAACAAATTCGTAATGATAAACAACATGGCAAGCAATACATGCGGCCCGTAATCATCGCTTAATCCGATAATAAACTTCGCCACACAATCAGCCACGCCCGAATTCACCATCGCCTTACTGATAGCAAACGCACAGGCAATAGTAATCAGAATATCCCACGAAATATATTTGGTATACTTACGGGCAGGAAACAGGTTCGTCCATGCCATGATAATCGTAGTTATAGAAACAAAGAAAAACATATCCAGCTTGATATCCGGGAACAACTCTTTGGTTATCGGAAGCTCACCTACTGTTGCGCCAACAATCATCAAGACTAACAACAGCAAAGCAAACCAGCGTTTCTTTTTTCCGGTAGTATCCGGCTCGTTACCATTTGTCAACAGCACAAATACCGAAGATTCACCCCAAGTCGGGATAAATGTATCATCCGCCATCACCACAAGCGTATCGCCTTCGTGAAGCACCACCTCACCCAGATCTGTCACGAACCGCTGTCCGCTACGAGTCTTGATTTCTTTCACTTCAGCCCCATAATGACGCTGGAAATTAAAGTCCTTCAGTTTCTTATTGATACCAGGGAAACGGGCACCCAAAACAGCTTCCACCCGATGCAACCTCTCTCCTTCCTCTACATCCTCATCCGGTACTGCTGTATCCGGACGAGCATCCGGCAGCAACCGCTTGGAGAAAAGAAATATATAAATAATTCCGGCAATCGCTATAAAAATCCCCACCTTTCCCAGTTCGAACATGGAAAACCCTTCAAAACCGGCTTCCAATATCATTCCGTGTACCACAAGATTGGTAGAAGTACCGATCAGCGTACAAATACCACCCAGGATAGTCACATATGAAAGAGGAATCAGGAATTTTGTAGCAGGGAGCTTCACCGATTTTGCCCAGTGCTTGATAATCGGAGCGAAAATGACTACAACAGGAGTATTATTCAGGAATGCAGAGATAAAAGCGACCGAAGGTAAGATACGCAACTGCGCTTTAAACACTGTTGTCTTACCCTGAGGCAACAATTTCTTTATCACCTGCCCCAGTGTGCCCGACTGACGAATACCTTCACTGACCAGGAACAGCAAAGCAACAGTAATCATCCCCTTGTTGCTAAACCCTTCAAGCATCTCTTTAGGAGTCAGAATACCTACACACAAAAACAATACCACTACCGAAAAAAGTATCATGCCCGGGCGCATCTTATCCGCAACCAAGGCAGCTACCATTCCTAATAGGGACAATAGTACAAATACAATTTCAAATGTCATATAAACATTAATTAGTGTTCTCTTTTTGGCTCAACGATAAACCAGGGATTCAATAAATCCTCCTTGTTATATCGTAGAGGTTCGTCTTTTCCGGCCTGGTACACTTCCATTCCGGCGGCACGCGCTATCGCATGCCCGGCAGCCATATCCCACTCCATCGTCGGAGCGAAACGCGGATACACATCAGCCTTTCCTTCTGCAACCAAGCAAATCTTAATAGAACTTCCGCTTGATACCAGCTCAACGCTGCCATGTTTCTTCTTTAAATCTGCGATATATTCTTCTGTTTCGGGTGATAGGTGCGAACGGGAAGCCACAACAATAAAATGATCGCGGACATCTTCCAACGGTATCCGTTCCGATTCCTTTATCAGCTGTTCCAATGTCACGCTGTCATCTTCCAAGCCGATAATACCGGAGCATTTATAAGCTCCCACACCTTCAACTGCAAAATAAAGTTCCTTTCTTACCGGTACATAAATAACTCCCATCACAGGTATGGAATTCTGTACCAAAGCAATATTTACGGTAAATTCTCCGTTACGCTTGATAAACTCCTTCGTTCCATCCAGCGGATCTACAATCCATAAAGTATCCCACTTACTACGGACTTCATACCCCATGTGCTTCCCTTCTTCACTAAGAATAGGAAAAGGAGTACCATTCAAAATAGCGACAATCGTTTCATGTGCCTTTCTGTCTGCTATTGTCAGCGGAGAGTTATCAGCCTTTCGCTCTATCTCGAAATCCGACGCCGGGTCCTCATAGATAGAAAGTATTTCTTTACCAGCTTTTAATGCTGCGTCGATAGCAGCCATTACATATTTTTGTTCCATTTAATTCCTTCATTAATACCTTATTTACACCAAGGCTGTGAATTCTCCAAATTAAGAATTGACAAAAGTAAAAACTTTCTTTGCTATAAAAGTTTCCCCACTATCATTTATAACTTCTTTTAGTAGAATGATAAAAATATCTAAACGGAATAACACTTCCCTCTCTCAATAAAAAAGCAGTAACTTCCCAGTTACCGCCTTCTTATTTGGAAAAAACGTTTGTCCTTTCCAATATATATTACCAAAAAGAAATCAATATACACGATACAGCAACCAAGCTCCCTGGAAATCTGAACGATTCGGGTACTTAGCCTTGAATGCGTCGCGAGCTTCAGCAGCAGCCATCTTATCAGCAAATGAGCTGACAATCACGCGATACATTGCCTTGTCTGCATTAAATGCGATAGTAGAATGATAACCTTGTGCATCCAACCAGTCTTTCAAACCTTCGGCATTTGCCTTTACACCAAAGCTACCAGCTACAATGCTGTAATCTTTCAATCCTTCATTGCCGGAAACCACAGTAACCTTTTCTTGGCGAACGCCGGATGTATCTGCCACTTTAGGCGTTGTCACAGGAGCTGCAACTACCGGAGTCACCTCTACCGGAGCTTCCACTTGCGGTTCTGCCAATTCCTGCTGTTTTGCTTTCTCATAAGCTTTCTTATAGGCACTTTCGCTGGATTTACAAGATGCAAACGCCAGAACCAAGCATACTCCCATTCCTAATACGACTAATTTTTTCATAATCCTATACTCTGTTTTAATTAATAATTCAACGTTCCCGTCTATCTATATTTAGTTTCGGGCAACAAAATAATAGAAATTTTATCATCCGGCAAAGAAATCCGTCAAAAAAACGTCTATTCCTGCTTTTTCTTATACGAAATAGTGCCTGTTGCCTGATTTGTTGGCATCAAAAGCACTTCCGCAATCTGAATATGTGCCGGAGCCGATGCTGCAAAATAAACTGTTTCGGCAATATCATCTCCGGTCAACGGACGGATTCCTTTATAGAAATTATCGGCAGCTTCTTTATCACCCCGATAACGCACTACCGAGAAATTAGTCTCCACCATACCCGGCTTGATATTTGTAACACGCAACGGAGTATCGACCAAATCAATCCGCAGACCGTCTGAAAGAGCCTTCACGGCAGCCTTGGTAGCGCAATACACGCTTCCACCCGGATAAGCAGCGTCACCGGCAATAGAACCGATGTTAATAATATGACCTTGTCCGCGTTCCAACATGCCCGGCACTACCAGACGTGTCATCGCCAACAGTCCTTTTATATTCGTATCGATCATGATATCCCATTCATCCAAGTCACCTTCAAATTCCTTATCTACACCAATCACCAGTCCGGCATTGTTTATCAATAAGTCGATCATAGCCCATTCAGGTGGCAGACTTTCCAATGCAGCTTGCGCTTGCTTGCGGTCGCGTACATCAAAAGGAAGTTTCCATACTGTAATCTTCGGATACTCCATTTCCAATTCATATCTCAGTTCTCCCAGTTTTGCTTCATCGCGAGCATTTAAAATCAAATCCCAACCTTCTTTTGCAAATTTATGGGCACAAGCTCTACCAATTCCGCTGCTTGCTCCGGTTATTAAAACAATTCTATTATCCATTATGTTTTGATTTATAATATAGGAGACAAAAGTACGCCTTAAGTCGCATTGGTTAGTCTCGAAAGTCCGTTAAATAAAATTAAACCATAAAAGAAAAAAAGAATTATAAAACTAAGTCATTTTTTTTCGTTTTCATGAACAACCTTTCGATAAAAATGTTATATTTGTTGTATCGTAATCATTTTAAACATTACAAATTATGAAAGGATTGAATGTATTAGCAGCATTTTTGGGTGGTGCAGCCGTAGGCGCAGCCCTTGGTATTTTATTTGCTCCTGAAAAAGGAGAAGATACCCGCAACAAGATCGCAGAAATTCTCCGTAAGAAAGGAATCCGTCTCAACCGCAGTGAAATGGAAAATCTCGTTGATGAGATTGCAGCTGAGATGAAAGGAGAAATAGCAGAGTAAGTGAGTAACAAAAGACTAAAAACAGAGCGACCATGTTTGCAGACGATGAAAGTATTGAGAATTTTCAGCAGTTATTTTTTGAGTTCAAGAAATATTTAGAACTTCAAAAAGAATACACCAAATTAGAATTAACGGAAAAGTTAACCATACTGTTTTCCACGTTAATCATGATATTAGTACTTATTATCCTTGGCATGGTTGCCCTGTTTTACTTACTTTTCGCACTAGCTTACATTTTGGAACCATTGGTCGGTGGACTCATGGCAAGCTTTGCCATCATCGCAGGCATCAATATTGTCCTCATCGCCCTGGTCATTATTTTCCGCAAGCAGCTCATCATCTCTCCGATGGTGAACTTCCTCGCCAATTTATTTTTAACCGATTCAAATAAATAAATTATGAGTGCGCAAACACCACATAAATTTACATTAGAAGAGATTGCCGAACGCAAGAAGAAACTCTTAAATGAGATTCATGCTCAGAAAAGAGCCATGACTGCTACCACACGTGAAATATTCGCTCCGATTGCTCCGGCAACCAATAAGGCGGATGCCATCATGCGTTCGTTCAATACAGGTATGGCTATCTTCGATGGAGTGGTGATGGGAGTCAAAATTATGCGGAAGATTCGTGCGTACTTCAGGAATCTGAAATGAGATTATACTGACTCATTTTTCGTACTTATTCATGGGGTATTAAACAACCGGAGAGGTACAAAAGGTACAGCAGGTACACCCCCTTCATTCTTTCACACACGTGCGCGTAATAATAAGGTATAGAAAATCAAAAAAACTAATCAGAAATTTTATTATTCATCATAATTTATACTACCCGCTACTATACATTGTGTAATACGATATTATTCGGAACACGAACAGATATAAACCCATATATAAGTTTTTCGCGTGTACATTATATATACGCGGGCGCGCACATATACACATGCGTGTGTGTGTTAAGAGCCCCGGAAAAAGTGTACCTACTGTACCCGTTAATAACATAGTGCTTTGCGAGTTCTAAAGCACTGCTTTAGCAATCATAAAGCATAGCTTTAGCAGGCACAAAGCAATGCTTTACTCTTTCGTTTCCCTAAAGCTCTATAATGCATCATTAATCATCTTCATTACATACAATAAAAAAGTCATCCGGCTTTGCCCGTCACTACAACGGGACAAAGTCGGATGACCTTAACTATATGGAAAATAAGATTACACGTATGTTTCCAGCAGCTTCACATTTCCATCTTCAGGAGTAATGGTGACATCCTGTGTGGTGGCAGGAAGCAGGATAGACTCACCTGCGTTGACTGTCAGCTCGTTACCTTCATTGTCTCTCATTTTGCATGCACCTTCCATGCAGATGAAAATCACAAATGAATCAAGTTCCGAGTAGTCGCAAGTGATTTCTTCAGTCATGTCATACAGGGAAGTCGTGAAATAAGGGCAAGCAACCAGTTCTACCGGTTCATCCTTCACCGCATCATATTTAGTGCGGTAGTCATCCAATACTTCGTAGTTGATGGCTTCGCGGGCTAAATCGGTGTGAAGTTCACGCGTTTTACCGTTCGCATCCTTACGGTTGAAGTCGTAGATGCGGTACGTAATGTTAGAGGTCTGTTGAATCTCGGCAATAAACGAACCGGCACCAATACTATGCACACGTCCGGCGGGAAGGAAAAAGACATCTCCCGGATGGACTTCATATTCTTGCAACACGTCGGTAATCGTGTTGTTCAACACACGTTCCTTATATTCTTTAGGGGTAATCTCTTCAGAGAATCCCGAACGCAATTTAGCTCCCTTGTCGGCATCTACCACATACCACATTTCGGTTTTTCCCATCGAGTTATGGCGTTTCTTCGCCAAGTCGTCTGCCGGGTGTACCTGGATTGACAAATCCTGTTGGGCGTCGATAAATTTAATAAGCAACGGAAATTTGTTGCCGAAACGCGCATAGTTCGCTTCGCCCACCAATTCTTCGCGATACCTTTTTACCATATCGGCCAGGGTTAAACCTTTATCCGGGCCATTAGCCACTACGGATTCATTGTCTTCAACGCCGGAAATCTCCCAGCTTTCTCCTACTCCTGTCAAGTCTGAGTTCAAATGCTTGAACGGAATAATCTTGTCGCCCCCCCAAAGCGTCTGCTTCAGAATCGGTTCGAATTTTAATGGATACATTTTTGTTTTTCTTGTTATAAACTTAGATTAAATTCGCTCGGATTGTTACAATCCGGGAACAAACATACAAAAAATAGTTTAGTTTTTAAGAAAAGAAAGCCGAAAATTCATTTAAGAAATCATCTTTCTTTTCCATGTGGTTATTTCTTACGCATCTTCATCACTTTCTCCATCTCTGCAAGATTGCTCCGAGCAGCTTCGCTTCCTTTCTGGATAGCTTTGTTAAACTCAATAATGGCTTGTTCAGGCTGACCGTTCAGCAGATAGTAAGCTCCGTTATTATTGGCGTATTCGGCTGTTTGGGGATTCGACTTATCCAGATATTGCCGGGCAGCTGTCAGGTTTCTTTCGGACAAGGCGGTGGCTGCTGCGTTCAGATTGGTATCTTCGGCATCGGCTTGTGCAGCGATGGAAATATCAGTAGTATAATCGACCCGGCAATTCACCTTACGGAGTGCCGGATAGAGTTCTCTTAACATGACACGGTAGGGAGCGCCACCATTTACATTTTTCAGTTTCTGCTTCCGAAGGGCGATGTCAGAAGTTTGTTCGATAATGTCGAGCAAAGTGGTTTTCTCTTTCAGAGTAGAAGACTCTAATGCTTTCACCAGTCCGTCCCAATTCTCTCCGCCAAAGGAGACATGGCAGAGTCCGGCAGGAATCTGTCCTTGTGCGGTCAGGTAGTTTTTCAGCGCTTCGGCACGCTTTACAGACAGTTGTTCATTGAGTTTCAATGCACCTTCGGGCGAAGCGAAGCCTTCTATATAGATGCCTTTGACATTCAACCCCTTGTCATTTAATGTCTCGGAGAGCATTTTCTGAATATTCTGCAATTCAGACTTATTATTCATATAATCCGGCAGAATCACGGATTGGTTCACCGGGAATTCCAGGTGTGCTTCGTATTGTTTGCTTCGTACTTCGAGTCTGTCAGCCGGTAGTTGAATATGTGACAGTATAGGATGAATGGCAGAAAGACGTTTGATTTCAGTAGAGATTTCATTCGGAATCGGTTCCTGCGTCAGTACTTCCTGATGTCCGCCGCAACCACATAGGTTTTCTTCAAGATTCAGGGAAGCATTTTCCATCCAGGACTGATATGGAATGACTTGTGTATAGCTCAACACTTCCTTTTTATTGGACGGCACTCCCAGGTTGGTTTCGCTGTTCAATGCCATGGAACGAACATAGGCTTTCTGTCTTCTGCGACCGTTGATGATGATTTCGGGCAGCACAAGATTACGGTCGGCACTCACCAGCATTGGGGTGAGCGTCAGCGTACGGTCGTTGTCGACTTTCAGGTTTCGCATATCTATCTGCATATCTATGTAGAGCGATTCCCCCTGTTGCCACAAGGAGACATCGGTGATGCTGATAGCATCGTTATAGTATTTCTGCGCGCCGGCCGGAAGAGCCATAGCAAGACACAGCGCAGCGTATATCAGTTTCTTTTTCATGACTATCTTATTTTATGATGTATATAATGTTGATACCTACTTTGGTAGGGCCAAAGTAATTTTTGTGTCCGCTGTCGAGCTTGCTTCCGCAATGACCACAATTATATTTATCGTAGTCGATGCGGGCGTAGCCTACCCCGATGGTAGCTTCCATACTCCAGCGTTTGTTCAGTATCCATTGGTATCCATAAGAGATACCGGCACCGTAAAGGTTCCCCTGATAGCGATGATGCCCTAAACCAAAAATATCCAGGTTGCTCACATTAAATTCCGCATAATGGGCATGCAGACCGAAAAAATGTCCGTAAAACCGTTCGCACAGCCAGTAACGAAGCTCCGGCTGCACCATCCAATGCTTGATTTGTTTATTATCCGAGAATTTCCACGGATTATAGTTGCCGGATACGTCAAGAGTCAGTTTCTTGCCGAGTCCGACTTCAAAGCCGAGATTGGCAGTGGTGGTAGCCCAATACAACGCATTTGTTTTAATGGCAAATTCCGGCATATAGTAGCTTTTTTCCTGCCCATACATGCTACTGGTGAATGTGAACACCAGGATAGCTATCAGGAGAGATTTGATTATTTTCATATCATTCTGTTTTTATTATCTTAATACAATGGCCGGACTTTGAAGCAGTTCTTCCACCCTATAGGCAGCCGTATAGCCCTGTAAAGTGAATCTGACGACATCGCTGGCTTTGGCTTTGGCAGCTATCGTAAAAGAATAGTTGCTTCGACTGTTTACCGTAAAATTAGGTACAATGCTCGTGTCCGATGATGTAACTCTGTAATTAGGGACTTGGAGCAAGTTATTATTCTGATATACCCGGATGGTATTAGTGACGGCTACTCCACGTTGCAGCACTGTTCCGATACCGATAGTCGTCGGGCTGAATCCCGGGGCGGAGATGACGATGTTCTCATCACTCACCGCTTTCGCAGTAGTGAATGCGACAGTTTGAGCGCCGGAAGGTTGCGATGCATAGGTATGCTGGTAACCTCCGTCAACGGCTGTCCATCCGCTTTGCGTGGTATGCAGGTTTTCGGTGGCGATGAATACTGTCAACGGATAAGTAACTGGATAATCGGGATACGATGGCACGGTAAATGTGAACTGGGCGGTATTGTTGGTACCGTAATTCACCAGATTATTTCCATTGACGGCTACATCGGTGAAGTGTCGTGACTTCACTTCGATTTCCTGCGTTTTGAAAATATCATTGGCTATCAGAATCGTTTCGTCACTATTCTCAAGACTTGTGCGGAAGTTTAGCGTTTTGGTTCCGGGGTCGGTTGCCCAATAGATATATTGGTAGCCTCCGTTGGTGTACTCTATCTGCAAGTTCTTGTTGGGAGCTACCGGATAAAGATTGGCGGTAGTGATGGCACACTTCAACGGATAAAGATACGACGGTATGTTGGCAGGTATGGTAAACTGCAATGTCATATCCTGGTCACGTGCCGTATATACTTCCGGCGACAAGGAGGCAGGGTCAAACTGATACAGTGCACTGGATACCACGGTGATGGTACGGGACAGTATCCCGGCTTTCACGGTGATGGTAGCTTCTTGTTGTCCCGCAATGATACGGGATACATCAGCAGTAATCGTACCGTTGCCGTCATAATTGAGGTTATGAAGTATGTTTCCCTGGTCTTCGGCCAGGACTACGCTAATTTTTGAATTGTCGGTCACTCCGTTTTGGATGTACTGAGCCGATACATTTAAAGTACCACCTCTGACAAACAGGAAGTGAAGACGGCTCACCGTCAGCACATTATTATTGTTGTCGGCAATGGTGGGAGAATCTTTAAAAATCTCCGCATATATATTGTTAGAAGATTCCGCGCTCTTGGCGTCGTCAAAAGTCGTACTTCCGTTGGCATTTTCGCTAAAGGATTTTATCACCACTCTGTAATGGTAATTTCTGACAATAGAATAGGGTTCCTTATTGCTGTCGAGAAACTGAATCTTATAATATAGTATGTCAGTTTTTCCCTTCAGGCGACCGCTGATGATGATATAAGTCTGGTCGTTGAAATAGTTCTCGTTTTCGAACATATATTTTGGTTCCATGGTGCAGTCGTCAGAAGTCTGACTGGCTTTAGGGGTGGAACCATGCGCCAGGGTCGGTTTGCCGTCTATGATGACAAATGGAGTGACGGCTGCGTCCGGGTTGAATGGAGCTGCCGTACCGCTGCTTGCATAATTACAGATAGTGTATCCCGTTACTTCAAAGTTATCGGCTTCGTTTTCTACGGTCACTTTAGCTTGGTTGCGATAAAGAATGATATGGGGCGAATCACTGGCTGAAGCGAGGACCTGCCTGCCCCAAAATACCATTTTAGCACTGGTGAAAGAAGGAATCAATTCCCGTTCATCTTTCTGCAAAGCGGCACGTTCGTCGAAGCTATCCCATTGGTCATAGTTGGCTATGAGATGGATAATGCCCGTATTATCTGGAATTTCTGCCTGAAATGTTCCGGTTCCGTCATCATTGCCGGTCAAGAGAGACGGATGCACCCGTCCGATGAAAAGCCCGTCGGTATCAAAGGCCATCAGCCACAGGTCATTCACTGCATTTTCGCTGGCCGTAGCACGGCTAAGTACAGTTTTATAATCGGGTATATCGACAGAGAAACGAAAAGTAGTCCCGTTCTTTTCCGGTGACGGATTCTCCGGGCTATCCTCGTATGTGCACGAAGCAAGCAGAAGTCCGAAGAGGGTTATATAATAGATAAATCTTTTCATACATTTCTAATTTTATTCCAATTGTTGTGTTACCGGATGTCACGGACACAGCGCACGGCTGCGTTCAGAGGACCGAAACTATTTCCATTTCCCACCCGGGGGTCCATAAAACGGACGGCACTGACAGCATTTGAACTCCAGTAATAATGTCCTTCCAAAATTGCTTTTACTTCAGCGACTTTGACATTTTGCAGAATGTCTATCATATAGATTTCCGCTTGTGTAGGCATACGCCAGTCGGAGTAGGTTTCGCCGGTAGTGGCGTCTCTTTCCACATAATCACGGCATTTGATTCTTGATTTGGCATATGAATCCGCCGTTGTTGTTCCATATTGCGAAGCAAGCATCATATGCGGAGAGATTCTCCGGTTGTTTTCTTCCGTATCGATACTGGCTCCTTCACTATCCCTCAAAGGATAGCCCAACACGGCATTGTCACGTATATAGTCGGCATAGGATTTTCCCAATGCAGGGTCTGGGTCGTAATGGGAGAAACCGGTACCGAACGCTTCATCAAATTCATCCGGATAGGGAAGCGTAGAGAAGTCGGCGACAAACGAGTTTATGATATACATTTTCGTATTGTTCTGTCCGTCGCTTCCACCGGGTACGTCTGCAGATGTATCGGAACCAAGGTATAAAGCCGGATATTGTGAAACGGTAACCTTTTGCGTCAACCCTACTCCATTCTTTACCTGGAAAGTTATTTCTTTCGCCAGGAAATTTTCAGGAAGCGGGCTAGTGATACTGATGGTTCCTGATTTCGCATTCGGTGTGGATACGATTTTTATATCCTTGCTGCCATTGGCTACGGAAACTCCGTTCACAGTTATACTATTTATTTCCACGTCCGGTGTAGAGGACTGGAAAGTGGTGGTGAATTGAGTACTGTTGGGCATGGAAATCTTCGTATCCTTCACGTAGATAAAGTTGACACCTTCTACGGATACCAGAATTTCATGGGTAGTCCAGTCTTGTATGGTATAGCTGCCATTCAATTGCACGGCAGAATGGGGATCGGTATCTCCCTGCTTGTCTATATTTACCAGAATGTCATAGAGATGATTGCGTTCAAGTTTATAGAGGCTTTCTTCCTGTCCGGCAGTTCCGTCCGGTAGACGATAATTGACCGGTATCCGGTAATAGTTCTGCGTTATCGCATGGCTATCCGCATCTTTTACGGGTACGTTGATGAGCACATACGTTTCACGGCTCGTATCTTTCGTCCAGTCGTTGGCATATGAATATAGGATAAATTGTCCATTATATCCTGCACCCGTATTGAGAGCGGTAAACGAATTCATGGTTTGCAACTGCGGGGGCATTACTGCTCCTTGCGCAATGGATGAACCGTCAGCGGCATAGTTTACTATTTTCTTGGAAGGCTGTTCACCGTCCAACGGAGTAAATCCGTTCACATAGTTCAGCGTGATCCTTATTTTGGCGGCAGCACGCCGGAGGGTGACGGGAATCTCCTTGTTGGTGATGATTCCGTCATTCAAGACCATCGCCTGTTCGCCGTCCATCAGGAAAGTATCTTGTTTTTTATCCGCATCCAATACAGGGGCGGCCAATGCTTTCAATTGGGTAAGGGTCAATCCGGCTTCGGGAATGGTCGCCGTATGGTTGGCAATGACGTAGACGGTATGTTTCACATTCAATGCAAATCTTTCCTGTGCCACGTCCAGTACTTCCAGATGTTCTCCGGTTCCGGTCAGTTGCGGAGAAAGGGCGAAGTGCTGGTAGAACAGACAGTCGTCTGCTCCTTCCCGGTAAATGAAAACATCGAGTGTCTGTATCGCGTTCTCATTCAGCGCGTCTTCGCCGGCTTCCTCCGTAGTTGCCGCCCTGGAAACAACTGGACGTGGGATGGAAAGTTTCAGAGTGATTCCGTTCACGTCTGCTACTCCGGCGGATTCCACCGGAGATTCACTCTCACAAGAGGTGATACCCCAAAGTAGTAAGAGCATGAACGGAAGTATATATAGTTTGTTTTGTTTCATAATTCAAGCTATTTATATTCAGTTTGACTGATTAATATATCTGTATCGTTATCGCCCGGAAATTGGCGGACGCCATTCTGCAACGGATTAATTTTTAGTTTCGCACCGTCTACGGTGATATAGAACATCGTGCGCCTTGCGGTTCCATTCCAGGGTTTGGTAGCGCCTATTTTTATTTCATAAGCAGCATCCCGGGCTATTCCTTTGGAAACAGCCGGAGTTCCGGCAACAGAGCCGTCGGTTCCAAACGCAAAGTCAAGGCCATTGGTTAATGTGGCAGTCCATACGGCACCTGTAGGTGCTGTCAGGCTGAAATTATAATCAGCGTAAGAGGTTTCATTGCGGGCTTCGCCATTCCATATATACGGGAATTGCACGACTCCGGTAGTAGCTCCGGCATCGTTGCCATTGAAAGGCAGGAGACGATAGTCGCCTTCCTTCACTTCATGCCCAATTTCGGAAGATACAACGCTCCATGGATAAGGAGTTGTTTTGATTATCAACTGATTGTCAGGATGGTCGAGCATAGCCATCACGCGATAAACCGTATTATGCAGCAGGCTGTATTTGTTGGCAGTCTGTCCCTGGTCTGTGAGATAACCCCGGTATGTATAACTTATCCCATTAAATAAGGCCGTTATACGGATATAGGGGGTATTTGCATCCGGTTTACCGCCGGAAACGATATTCCGGTACGTATAGAACGAAGCATTAGCATTCGCCGGAACAATTTCCGACAAATCAGATGGCATGGGTTGCAGGGTTCCGTTTTCAGTAATCGGAAAGGTTACATTTTGCAATTGGACAGTTGCGGGCATAGCCATGCTTTCCGGGCTGGCATAGGTATTGAGTACCTGGTTGACAAATTCAATCGAGGTCACTGTGACAGTAGACTGTTCCAATCCTTGATTCTTGAACATATAGATGTCCAGTCGGGCAGCCAGCCGTTCCATCGGAATTTCGGCAACGACGTATTCGCTGTTAATCGGAACTTCTTTTTTTCCAATCATCAGGATACTGTTGTCACTGAAGCCACTGCCGGACACGGTCAGGCTTTCCAGTTGCTCCATTGTCAGGTCGGTAGCAATAGGAATAGAAAATGTCTTGTCCGGGTCATTGTAATTGGCTATTGCATAAATGATTTTTGTTTGCGGTGATACATTGACTGAACGTGATAGCTCCTGCAGCCTTTGCGGAGTAAATTCCGGAATCAGTTCGGAATACTCGCAATATCCATCAGCTTTATTGAATATATAAAGCGCAAGACTGGAGAAACTGCCGTCATTTCCTTTGGTCAGCACATCTTCTTTCGGTGTGGTACTAATCAGAAAATTAAGTCGAGCCTGATTATGGGTTGCATCTGATACCGGAGTCTCGCTCTCACTACATGAATAAAGAAAGAGTGCGAGAATAAACATCTGTAAACAGAGCCGATATTTTACTATTAGTTTCATATTCTATGTTGGGGTTATTGCCCCGGTCTGATCGTTTCTTCGTCCCAGGGTTTTACTGTTATGGCGGTTCCATTGAAACGGATACGGATTCCTACCGTCACTTCATTGATACCGTCTACGGTAATGTCATTTTCCTTCATGAAGTCTTTCAATTGCAGGGTGTACAGTTTTTCATTGCTCTGTGTATTGTACAATTGAAGATTTACTTCATTCTCATTATTAAATCGTAACACGTTGAACTTCGCGCCAAACTTTTGTGTGCCGGAATTATAATTAAGCACCGGGTAATAAGAGATTTGTTCTTTCGAAAACGATTTGGCGAAATCCACTGTCGGGCTCAAGTTCCCCATTTCTATACTGACGGGCGAAACTGCCGTTCGTGTATCGCTGATATCAAGTCCTTCCAATTCTACAAGCATCTTGATATGTGCGCTGCTGAAGAGAACGGTGTCTACCTGATAGTTTTCATTACGTATTATAATCTCCTTTTCTCCAAAATACAGGCTGTCATTCGTCGTTATCAGTTCTTTGGTGAAGTAATGGGGGGCTCCGACAAGATTTTCGTTCGGTGAAGCACCTTCATTTATCCGCGTATCGCTAAGGGAGTTCCCCCAACAAACAACATGATATTGACCGCTTGGCAAAGTCAAGGTGGTGCCCTGTTGGCGATGCAGCTCGCTCTTATCGAGGGCAGTTTTCTGCACACATACGTTGTTTTCATTGTATATGTACATATCCACCTTTTCTATTTTCTGAAGAAAGATATCCCGTGTTCCGTCACCCAGATAGTCGAAGTACAAAATTGTCTCACAATCATCCAGATTTTCTTTTATACACCCTGTCACCGTTACCAGCAACAAGGTGTACAGCATTATCACCTTCTTCATATTTTTTGTTTATGGTTCTGCCGAAGCTTACTGTTCCAAGTCGAATCCCGGGGTTATTGTTTCTTCATTCCACGGGGCAACAGTGACATGTACCAATACATTATATTGTATATTACCCAGGTCATTGTCCAACATCGGTATCAATTCGATTTCCATGTTATAAAGTGTACCGGGTTTAAAGTCAGCAGCCGTTAATTCGGTATTTATACTTTTGTAATATTTCACGATGTTGGCGAAACGAGCGCTGTTTGCCAGTTCGGGGTTGAACACTTCCGGATCGGAGGATGCGAGGTCGCCAATTACCAAGTCGGCAAGGTCAAGATGCAGTTGCGGTATAGCTGTGCCCGGGAAGAAGTTAAAGGCATAGCATTTGCCGGCCAGGTCGAGTGGAAGATTACCATAAGTATCATCTGCCGAGTTGTAAATGGCATAGCTGGCAAAGGAAGCTGCGTCGATAATCGGTCTGTTGTCAAATGTCCACATTCCTTGTAGAATATGTCCTTCGGCAGTCGAGTTTAGCAGCAGGTTGTCCAATGTTCCCGGTTGATTGAAAAGGTTATAGAAGTTATTCATATAAATACCTTTCACGTTTCCAGTGAACTGTGTCCATGTAACAGTGGCTTTCTTGTTTACTCCGTCGATAGAACGGGTGAAGTCAAAGCTGCCTGCATTCTTGAAAGAGATTTTAGTGATTTGCATACGGGCTACAATCGGTGCTATGGTGACGTTTGCCGTATAAGTCTTTCCGGCTGTCGGAGTCGGGTTGATTGGTTCGTCAACAATAGGTGTCAGATCGTCGTCCATTCCGTAATAAAGTACTGCACTACCCTGCTGCTCGGCTAGTTTGGTATTGACTACATTATCTTTTACGGCATTTCCCGGATTACCGTAAACATACACTTTAGAAACAGATTGAGGAATATTGATGAACTTCAATCCCAGGGTGGGATCTATCAGTTTATTCCAGTCTGAGTTGGCGATATCATCTTTTATCACTGATTTGGAAGTAATGATCTTGCCATTGACATCAGTCAGATTTATCAGGACACTGTTCACATCCTTTACGCTCGATGTGATGATATCCGTTGGAGAAGATGCTCTCGAACCGACTTCACTTTTGATTCCGCTCAATGATACTGAAAGAGATTTTATTTCGTTCTGTGCAACAGAGACATCGTCTTTGTCACTGCAAGAGAATAGGAACATTCCTGCAACTCCTGCCAATAATAGCTGTTTAATTTTCATGTCTATTAAAAAATAAATGTTTATAATTTTTTCCAAGTCTATTTTTTCTACGTACGTTCAGCTTGGAGAATTAGAACAACGTCAAAATAGAAAAGTTCCCGCTTTCTATTCTTATTTGGTATAAACAGGAACAAAAAATGGGGTATTTAATGTTTTTTATCCAATATTGTAGCGAATACAAGCAATTACTCTTTCCCGAAAAGGAACATAAAGTAAGAAAGCTAAACTTTCCTAAACCACCGCTTATATTTAGTCGGAATAATTTGTGAGTAAGAAAGAATTTCCTTTTATTTGCAGGAAATTTTAATAATACCAGACATGAATAACACATTCCCAACAGAAGGGAATCTTTCAGGGCTCAGCCGTGAAGATTTTCAAAAGGAGATAAACGATAAGAAAACAGATTTATTTATCCTCAAAAACACAAAGGGAATGGAAGTAGCTGTAACCAATTACGGATGCGCCATTCTTTCTATTATGGTACCGGACAAAAACGGTAAGTATGCTAATGTGATTCTCGGACACGACAGCATTGACCATGTAGTCAACAGCCCGGAACCTTTCCTGAGTACGACTATCGGACGCTATGGCAACCGTATCGCCAAGGGTAAATTCACTCTATTCGGCGAAGAGCACGAACTCACCATCAATAACGGACCTAACTCCCTGCATGGTGGCCCTACTGGTTTCCACGCCCGCGTTTGGGATGCTATCCAAATTGATGAGAGTACAGTACAATTCAACTATGTTTCTGAAGACGGCGAAGAGGGTTTCCCCGGTAATCTCGAAGTAGAAATGACCTATCGGTTGGAAAACGAAGTAAATGCACTGACTATCGAATATCGTGCTACAACCGACAAAGCTACAGTGGTAAATCTGACTAACCACGGTTTCTTCAATCTCGCCGGCATCGCCACCCCTACTCCTACTGTCAACAATCACATTGTTACTATCAACGCTGATTTCTATACGCCCATCGACGAAGTTTCTATCCCGACAGGAGAAATTGCCAAAGTAGAAGGCACTCCAATGGATTTCCGTACTCCGCATACCGTAGGCGAACGTATCGATGACAAATTCCAGCAATTGGTATTTGGCGCGGGATATGACCACTGTTATGTACTGAATAAGATTGAAAGCGGTTCGCTCGACTTGGCTGCCACTTGCAAAGACCCGGAAAGCGGACGTATCATGGAAGTGTATACTACCGAAGCCGGCGTACAGCTTTACACTGGTAACTGGCTCAACGGATTCGAAGGTGCCCACGGTGCCACATTCCCTGCAAGAAGCGCTATCTGCTTCGAAGCACAGTGTTTCCCGGATACGCCGAACAAACCTCATTTCCCATCGGCTACTTTGCTGCCGGGTGATGAATACCAGCAAATCACTGTCTACAAATTTGCGGTAGAAGAATAATAATCAAGTAAATAACTAACCTAATTTTATAAACTAACATTTTTTTTGAACCATGACACAAGAAAAAAAGAACGGTAATCTCGTCGCAATTATTACGATGTTCTTCATCTTTGCGATGATCTCTTTCGTTACAAACCTCGCTGCTCCTTTCGGTACGATTTGGAGAAATGAATATGCGGGTTCGAACACTTTAGGTATGATGGGAAATATGATGAACTTCCTGGCATATCTGTTTATGGGAATTCCTGCCGGTAACATGCTCGTTAAGATCGGTTACAAGAAGACTGCATTGATTGCAATGGCAGTAGGTTTCCTCGGTTTGTTCACACAGTATCTCTCCAGCTTATTCGGAGCAGGTGCCGAAGTATTCGCATTCGGTGAGTATGTTATCAAATTGAACTTCGTCATTTATCTGCTGGGTGCATTCATCTGCGGTTTCTGCGTTTGTATGCTTAACACAGTAGTTAACCCGATGTTGAATCTTCTTGGTGGCGGTGGTAACAAAGGTAACCAGTTGATTCAGACAGGTGGAGCTCTTAATTCTTTGTCTGGTACATTGACTCCGCTTTTCGTAGGTGCTTTGATCGGTACTGTTACTGACAGAACAGCTATGTCGGACGTTGCTCCTCTCCTGTTCGTTGCAATGGGTGTGTTTGTTGCTGCATTTATCATCATCTCTTTTGTTGCTATCCCCGAACCTCACCTTCAGAAAGGTGGCGTGAAGAAGGAAAAATTCTCTCACAGTCCCTGGAGTTTCCGTCATACTGTATTGGGTGTGATTGGTATCTTTATCTATGTAGGTATCGAAATCGGTATCCCGGGTACTTTGAACTTCTATCTTGCCGACGCAAGTGACAAGGGTGCCGGAATCATGATGAACGGTGCTGCCATCGGTGGTGCAATCGCTGCTATCTACTGGCTGTTGATGCTTGTGGGACGTACTGCAAGTAGTGCTATCAGCGGCAAGGTTTCAAGCCGTGCACAGTTGATCGTTGTTTCTGCTACTGCTATCATTTTCGTATTGATTGCTATCTTCACTCCGAAAGATGTTACGGTTTCAATGCCGGGTTACACTGTAGGTGAAGGCTTTATGATGGCTCAGGTTCCTGTCAGCGCACTGTTCCTTGTACTTTGCGGTCTTTGTACTTCTGTAATGTGGGGTGGTATCTTCAACCTTGCTGTAGAAGGATTGGGAAAATATACAGCACAGGCTTCCGGTATCTTTATGATGATGGTTGTCGGTGGTGGTGTATTGCCATTGATCCAACAAAGTATTTCTGACTCTGCCGGTTACATGGCTAGCTACTGGCTGATTATCGCTGCTCTTGCTTATCTGCTGTTCTACGGCCTGGTAGGTTGCAAAAATGTCAATAAGGATATTCCTGTGGAATAATAATATATTCATTTATTCACCTTTAAACTATTAATATCATGGATACAGAATACGTAAGAAGTCGATTCATTAAACACTTTGACGGAACTACCGGATTTTTATATGCTTCACCGGGTCGTATCAACCTGATCGGTGAACACACTGACTACAATGGTGGATTCGTTTTCCCGGGTGCAGTAGACAAAGGTATGATTGCTGAAATCAAACCGAACGGTACTGACAAAGTGAAGGCTTACTCCATCGACTTGAAGGATTATGTAGAATTTGGCTTGAACGAAGAAGATGCTCCACGCGCTAGCTGGGCAAGATATATTTTCGGTGTTTGCCGTGAAATGATTAAACGTGGCGTTGACGTGAAGGGATTCAATACTGCTTTCGCAGGTGATGTGCCTCTGGGTGCAGGTATGTCTTCTTCCGCTGCTTTGGAAAGTACATATGCTTTCGCATTGAACGAACTGTTCGGCGAAAACAAGATTGATAAATTCGAATTGGCTAAAGTGGGTCAGGCTACAGAACACAACTATTGTGGTGTGAACTGCGGTATCATGGACCAGTTTGCTTCTGTATTCGGTAAAGCTGGCAGCTTGATTCGTCTGGATTGCCGTTCACTGGAGTATGAGTATTTCCCATTCCATCCGGACGGTTACCGTTTGGTTTTGATGGATTCAGTAGTTAAACACGAATTGGCTTCTTCTGCTTACAACAAGCGTCGCCAAAGCTGTGAAGCTGCTGTTGCCGCTATCCAGAAGAATCATCCGCACGTAGAATTCCTGCGTGACTGTACTATGGCTATGCTTGAAGAAGCGAAAGCTGACATCAGCGCTGAAGACTATATGCGTGCAGAATATGTAATCGAAGAAATCCAACGCGTGCTCGACGTTTGCGAAGCATTGGAAAAAGATGATTACGAAACTGTAGGTCAGAAGATGTACGAAACTCATCACGGTATGAGCAAACTGTACGAAGTAAGCTGCGAAGAACTCGACTTCCTGAATGACTGCGCTAAAGAATACGGTGTGACCGGTTCACGCGTTATGGGTGGTGGTTTCGGTGGTTGTACAATCAACCTTGTTAAGAACGAATTATATGACAACTTCGTTGAAAAGACAAAAGAAGCTTTCAAAGCTAAATTCGGCAGAAGCCCGAAAGTGTATGACGTAGTAATCGGCGACGGTTCCCGTAGACTGGAATAAGAGATTATTCAAGATTAGATAATTAAAAGGGCGGCTTCCATCACGGGAGCCGCCCTTTCTTTCTCAAATTAACAAAAACCTAAAACCTATTATCTATTGATTTAACTAACCCAAAATCCTTATTACTATTCTTTTTACTGTACGCCTTCTGTCGTCATCTGTATCCTTTTCATTGTACCGTCCTCGTTATAGTACAAACGGTCGATACAAACAGAACGGCGGAAACTACCACCTGCGGTATTGATACCGCCATTGTGGTAAATGAAATACCAGTCTCCTTTAAATTCAATGATAGCCTGATGGTTGGTGTTGGAGTTTCCGGCCAGTTCATTCAAGATACCTTTATATTCCCAGGGCCCCGTTATACTACGGCTCATTGCATAGCAAATCTTTTCGGGAAACTCCGAAGCGTAAGAAAGGTAATACCAGTCTCCACGTTTATGTATCCAGGGGGCTTCCGTGAAACGGGGAAGATTAATGGGAATAATCGGGCCGTCCAGTTCAATCATGTTCTTTTTCAGTTTGGCATAATAACACTGGGTATTTCCCCAACAGAGATATGCCTGACCGTCATCGTCGATGAAAACTGTCGGGTCAATGTCGTCCCACCCGATTTTGGTATATTCGGTAGTCATGTCATTGGTGACCAATGCTGAACCGCGTGCGTCCGTAAATGGACCTATCGGTGAATCAGAAACGGCTACGCCGATAGATTTACCGGGAATTGTGCCATGTTCTACTGTGACATACCAATAGAATTTGCCGTCACGTTCAATAACCTGGCTTGCCCAAGCTTCTCCTTTTGCCCAGCTGAAGTCTTTAGCCTTCAGGGGAACAGGATGCTCCGTCCATGTTTTCATGTCTGGAGAGGAAAAGACACACCATTCATTCAGCAGATAATGTTCTTTAGGCGGAGGACATTCATCGTGTCCGGCGTAGATATATACTTTTCCGTCATATACCATAGCGCCCGGGTCTGCTGTATATTTATATGTAATGATGGGATTGCCGTTGGCTACAAAAGTAGTGTCATTCTGCGCTGACAGCCCGGAAAAGGCTGTCAGTGCGAATGAGAATACAACGAATCTAATCTTATTTATCATTTCTTCGTAAATTTATAAACCGCAAAGGTAGCCGGTTCCAGTTCGGTGGTAAAGACTGTGCCTTCAATGGATACCGGAGTTTCCTGCGGAGTGATGGCAAAAGGTTGTTCAAGGGTATTATCCTTATCCAAATCAAGTGAACGAAGTTTGATGCAACAGCCATTGGTCAGTACATCCTGTTTCTTCAAGCCTTCAAAGTTCAATGAAATCGGTTGGGGAGTGCCGGAAGTATTGGCAACTTTTACTATCAGTTCATTCTTGTCTTTATCGTAAACGGCACTTGCGAAAAGTCCGTTCTGTCCTTCGGAACCTGTCACGTTTTTCTTGTTCATAGTAAGCGGGAGTACATTCGTTCCCTTGTTTTGCGCATATAGTTGCTGAACATAATAGCTAGTGGTACGCACGGAATTCAGGTTATCAAACCAAATCATGTCCGGACGCCATTGCCATCCTTCCACGTGAGCGAAAAGCGGGGCATAGGTGGCCATATGAACAATATCAGCGTTACGTTCCAATCCGGTCATGAATGCAGCTTCAAGCAAAGCGGCGTTGAAATGATTCCATTTCTTACCTTTCCCGTGGCAGGCATATTCACCGGCAAATACTTTCGGACCTTTACGGTCGTAGTTATCATAGCGCGCACCCTGACTCAGAAACCAACTTTCGGGACGATAGAAATGTTCGTCTACCAGGTCGGCTTTCAGACGTTTCATTTCAGGCCACAGGTAATCAAATTCTTTTCCTTCGGAGTTCGGACCCGAGCTACCTACAATTTTCATGTCCGGGTATACTTTGCGGATAGCTTTGATAAACGGTTCGAGACGTTCAGGATATTCTTTGCCCCATTGTTCGTTACCAATTCCGATAAATTTCAAATTAAAAGGAGCCGGATGTCCCATATCGGCACGTACTTTTCCCCAAGTCGTATTTACATCACCATTGGCAAATTCTATCAGGTCGAGTGCATCCTGGATATAGTGGTCCAGGTCGCATACTGCTACGTGAGCTTTCGGGTCATCATTCTGATATTGGCAGGATAGCCCGCAGTTCAGAATCGGAAGAGGTTCCGCATTCATTTCTTCGGACAACAGGAAGTATTCATAGAATCCCAGCCCGTAGCTTTGGTAATAATCCGGGAAGAAACGGTGAGTGAAAGTGTATTGCCAACGATTCTCATTCAAAGGGCGATTTTCTACCGGACCTATGGATTTCTTCCAGTCATAGCGGGTATCCAGGTCAGTACCTTCCACGATACAGCCACCGGGGAAGCGGAAGACTCCGGGATGAATATCCGCCAAAGCCTGTGCCAGGTCTTTACGAAGTCCGTTTTCATGGCCTTTCCAGGTATCTACCGGGAAAAGGGATATGTGTTCCAAGTCTACGGTTCCTTTGGAGGTAAGGAAAATTCGGAGCGTAGATTTAGGATTGGTAACGTCCGGTTTCAGGATAACCTGGTATTTTTTCCAGTCTTTTGAATCGACAGTCAGGTTTTGTGTAGCGAAAGCCTGACGTTCACCCATAGATTTCGTATCGACAAGTTCTATTCTCAATGTTTCCTTTGTTCCTCCTTGCGGCAAACGTGCCCAGACAGAGAAGCGATACTCCTCTCCTTTCTTGACGCCGATGCCAAAGAAACCTTCGTTATCCAGTCCGGTATGCTTATGTGCGTGCCCGGGGTCGGAAAGACGTACGTAATGCGGATTGCGTTCAAAAGGACCGTCGTCCATCAATGATACTTTGCCGTAGGTATTCCATCCCATTAGGTGTTGGGGAAATTCGAATGAGCGGTTCTTTACCAGCTCTGCGTAAAGTCCACCATCGGCAGCATAGTTGATGTCCTCAAAAAAAAGTCCATACATTGTGGGTTGGATTTCCGCACCCAGCTTCTTCGTTTGTATCACCAACTCATTGGTTTGCGCATGAAGTGCCATGCCGGTAGATAAGGCTAATACAGCCAATAAATTTGTGTATCTTTTCATGGTTTTCAATATAAAATTATATATGATTATTTGATTCTTTTTCCCCAGACAGAACGTCCCCGGCTATCGAGTCCGGTAAAGAGAATGGTTTCCGTTTCATTCTCCCAATCGTGTCCTGCAAAGATAATCAGATTCTCTATTTTCTCTGTGCCCGATTCTACCATTAATAGATGTTTTTCGGTCAAAAAGGACCAATTTCCATTCATTGGTACAATTTTCCATCTGTCATCCGTTATCTCGCCCGTACAGGTTCCATCCTTGGCTAATTTGATCCGGGTGGAAAGATTCCACTCACCTTCTTTCAGTTCACCTTCCCCCCACAGGATTTGACCGGCTTCCAACTGGCGCTCGTACTTGGGTTCCTGCACACGGATGATTTCCCACTCTCCTACCAAATCGGCTTCGGTGAATTGACGTGAAGGAGTTCCCGCGTATCTTTCGGGAGAGACAACCGGCCATCCGTCCGGTGTAAAGAACAACTGGCGGACGTGCAATACCATCATTTGATTATGCGGGGAAAGACGTCCTTGATGGGCCATGAAATAGTTGCCTTCGCCATCGGAGAATACGCTGCAATGCGCAGTACCCGCCCATCCGGGATGATTCTCAAAACGATAGGGAGCAGTCAGGATAGGGAAATTATTGGTAGTATCTTTTACAGCTTTGTCAAAGTAATCCCGGAATAAGTCTTCTGCCGCTTCCGAACGGCTGACACGTACATTATAGGTAGTCATCAGCGGATCATAAGAAGTGAACAGATAATATTGCTTCAAGTCCGGATGATACATTATTTCGGGTGCTTCGAGATTATCTTTCCGGTAATTGGCACGACGTGCCACCAAATGTCCCAAGTCTCCTTCGTTCTGTGTTAATCCGGTTTCAGGATTCAGTTCTACGCAGTATAATCCGCCAAAGAAGGAGCCGTAGTGCATCCACCATTTCCCGGTAGCCTCATCGACAATGACACTTGGGTCGATGGCATTCATGGCAGTGGAATCATCTGTTTTCACCGCACAACCGATTTGCTTCCAGGGGCCTTCGGGAGATTCGGATTCCGCAAGACCGATATAGGAGGTTTTGCGTCCGAAAGCGGATACGCAATAGTACAAGCGATATTTATCCTTATAGGGAATGATATAGGGAGCCCAAATGTTTGTAGCTCCATGTCCGCCGGCATGAGTCTGTACCCACTGAACCGCTTCTTCGGGAATCTCGGGAAAAGCCCATCCTAAAAATTCCCAATGCACCAAGTCTTTGGAACGACGCATCTGGATATATCCCAAGGGAACGCCTTTTTCTTTTGCTTCCTCCCGGTTCTCACCAAAAATGGCGTCGGTGGAATACATATAGTAATAGTCGCCCAACTTGCAGCAGGACGGATCGTGTACATTATATGTTCCCCATTGGCGGTAGTCTTCCATTTTAGCTACGGATAAATAATTATCATCCCAAGGATTCGCAGAAGGGACTGGTGTAAACACAGCAGAAGTGCAACTTGCGAACAAGCTACCTGCTAGCATTAAGACGGGCAAAAACAAGTTTTTCATAACATCAGTGTATTCGTTCATCAATCATAGTGCAAAAATACGCCCTGTTTCACCTATTGAAGGTGGACATACGAACACGATTGGTGGACAATTCTACATTCTGCTGAAAAGAAGCCTGTTCCGCTTTTGCGATTTGAGATTATCTTTTAACTTTGCTCCTATTAATACGTACTCATATGAAAAAACACCTATTATTCTTTATTCTATTTTGGAGTTTTCTGCCATTCACCGGAACCATTTGGGCACAAGAGCGATTTGCGGATCGTTACAATATCACTTATGTCACCATGAATGACGGATTGCCTCATAACTTTATCGACGATTTATATAAGGATAGTAGGGGGTTTCTTTGGATATCAACGGCGGGTGGAGGGCTTTCCCGTTTCGATGGCTACGAATTCGTCAACTACAATCCTAACACGCCTCATTGTAAACTAAAAAGTAATTTCATCCGCAACGTATGTGAAGATAACTATCAACGTCTTTGGATGGTTTCTGAAGGTGGAACGGATATCATTGACTTATCTATCTTAAAAACCGTTATTCCACGTCATCCGAAAGGAATACTTTTTAAAATTCTGGAGCAACCTGCTACCCGTGTATTCAAAGACACACAAGGATGTATATGGCTACATTGCGCCAATGAACTTCACCGCATTGAATTCAATGAAAAAGGGGAAATAAGAACTATTTCCACTCTTCAATCTGTTTTACTGAATGGACCCGATATTGCTCTGCAAGATATCGACGGAGATGGAAAGATATGGATGGGAGCTAATGAAGAAATTTATAAGGTGTCTTTAAACCAGCAAGGAGAACTGGCAGCGACGCCCATTGCCGAATCCCTCAAATTCGAAACAGGAACTTACATTTCCGACTTTCTTCTCAAGGAAAATGAGGTATGGATTTCTACCGACCGCGGATTATTCAGATACAACAAAAATGGAAATGCAATCAAACAGTATCAGCATGATACTTCCGATCCTTATTCTCTTTCACAGAATTATCTGACTGATCTGGCTATTACTTATGACAAGCAACTGGTGATTGCAACTCTCCGTGGTATTAATATCTACAATCCGATGACGGATAATTTCGAACGGATTGCCAATGATCTCCCGGATAACGGTTCTAACTTACTGAATAGTAACTTTATTAATTGCATATTGACAGAGGAAGATCATATTTGGTTCGGCACGGAAACCGGCGGTATCAATCTACTGAATCCACGGCGTTTATCCATCCGTAATTATCGGCACGATAAAGAAAACATATCAAGTCTATCCCGAAACCCGGTCAATGCAGTTTACGAAGATACATACGGTGCTCTTTGGGTGGGTACGGTAGAAGGCGGTTTGAACCGTAAAGAACGTAACAGTGAGAACTTCACACACTATACCCGCGAGCGTGGCGGATTGAGTCATAATTCCGTCAGCGCACTCACAGCCGACTCAAATAATCATCTTTGGGCAGGAACCTGGGGTGGCGGTATTAATCTGCTTGATTTGAAGAATCCCAAGCAAGTTATAAAAGTAATCTCTTCACAAACAGAGAGTGGTTTTCCTATCGACTTTATCGGAGCATTAATGTATGACCCTATTAATAAAGGAGTATGGATAGGCGCCAATCAAGGACTCTACTTCTATGATTTGGATAAAGCACAACTCATTTCTCCATTTGCCGACAAAGCTGCCGAGAACATACACGGCAGTATAGGCTCTATTATTGATAAAGACGGCAAACTGTGGTTGGGTTGCCTGGAAGGGGTGTATATAATCGACCTTCATTCACGATCATCCAAAGGAGAATTCACATACAGACATTTGAACTATAAACTGGATGACCCGGATTCTCGCCTGATAGAAAAAATCACCTGTTTTTACGAAGATCAAAACGGAACTCTATGGTTGGGAAGTAACGGGTATGGTATTTATAAGCGGATAATTGATGAACAGGGAAAAGAGCAATTCATCTCTTACAGTACTACACAAGGTTTGCCTAATAACAGTGTCCGGGGACTATTGGGAGACATCAACGGAAATATATGGATAGGAACCAATAACGGACTTTCCTGCTACCATCCTACAGAAAACCGCTTTATCAACTATACGAAACATGACGGTTTGATTGACACCCAATTCTATTGGAATGCATCTTACCGTTCTTCGCATGACCTGCTTTATTTCGGCAGTGTAGGCGGATTAGTCACCATTGAAAGCAATCGTCCGGGGAGTTCTGTTCCTACAGCTAAAGTTCGCTTTACGCGTTTACGAATAGGCAATGAAGAAATATTACCCGGAAATGAATATTTATCACAGGACATTGCTACCGCTACAGAAATAAAGTTGCATGAAAAAGAGAAGTCCTTTTCATTGGAGTTTTCCGCACTTAACTTTGAGGCGAACAATGCAGCTATTTACAGCTATCGGTTGGTAGGATTCGATGATAAATGGATACAGGTTCCCGGTAATCGTCGTTTTGCGAGTTATACGAATTTGCCACCGGGAAATTACACCCTGCAAGTAAAGTATACCCCCGATGGAGAAAATGAAGGAGAGAATATTACCGAACTGAAAATCACAATCGTCCCCTATTTTTATAAAAGTGCATGGTTTATCTTATCGATAATCGTCCTTATATTAATAGGTATATGGCAATTTTACCAGTGGAGAATCCGCACACTGAAACATCAGAAAGAATATCTGCACCGCACAGTAGAAGAACGAACCCATGAACTGGAACAGCAAAAACATCTATTGGAAGACCAAACAGAAGAGCTCTCACGGCAAAACCGGATGCTGACACAACAAAATGAGAAAATCACGAAGCAGAAAGCGCAACTTATCCGCATGTCACGTAAAGTGCAGGAACTGACTTTGGATAAGATTTCTTTCTTTACTAACATCACTCATGAATTCCGCACGCCGATTACACTCATAATCGGCCCTATCGAACGTGCCCTGAAACTAAGTTATAATCCACAGGTAATTGAACAATTAAACTTCGTAGAACGTAATTCCAAGTATCTGTTATCTTTAGTCAATCAATTGATGGACTTCCGGAAAGTGGAATCAGGGAAACTGGAAATTGTAAAGACACGAGGGAATTTCCTGAAATTCATAGATTCACTGATTACTCCATTTGAAGTATTTGCCGGAGAACGGAATATCATATTAAAACGCTATTACCGGATGGAAACACCGGATATTCTGTATGATGAAGAAGCGATGCGCAAAGTAGTCACGAATCTACTAAGCAATGCCATCAAATTTACTCCGAACGAGGGAACCGTTTCACTCTATATATCGGCTCTTACCTCTGCGGACGGAGTGAGAAAAATATATATTTGCGTCAAAGATACCGGTTCAGGAATACCGGAAGAAGACCTTAACCGGATTTTCAACCGCTTCTACCAATCACAGAATCAGGTAAAATACCCGGTTTACGGGCAAGCAGGTACAGGGATAGGGCTTTATCTCTGCAAGCGGATTGTACAAATGCATGGCGGAGAAATTAAAGCATTCAACAATCGGCATGCAGGTTGTTCATTCCGTATACTCCTCCCCCTGCAACAAGAAAACGAGCAGGATGATAAAACAGTTATCATCGAACATAATCATATGGAAGCAATTGCCCCATCGTCTGATTCTCCCAAAGAGAGGGAGGCTCTGACTATTTTGGTGGTAGAGGATAACACAGATATGCGCGGATATATACGTTCCATCCTGCGTGAACAATATAGTGTTCTGGAAGCTGCAAATGGTGAAGAAGCATTGCATATACTTAGCAGCAATCCGGTGGATTTTATCATCAGTGACTTGATGATGCCCGTAATGGATGGTATCGAACTCTCCCGAAAGGTAAAAGAGACATTCGCCATTTCTCATATACCTTTCTTGATGTTGACTGCAAAAACATCGCAGGAAGCACGATTGGAAAGTTATCGTATGGGAGTGGATGAGTATTTACTAAAACCTTTTGACGAAACTCTATTATTGGCTCGCATCCAAAATATTTTGGAAAACCGGAAGCGGTATCAACGTAAATTTACACTGGATATGGATGTGAACGTATTGAATATGGAAGAAGAGTCCGGTGATAAGAAATTCCTGAATCAGGTAATGGAAGTCATTAAGGAGAATTATAAGAATTCTTATTTTGAGGTCAGTGATTTCAGCGAAGCTGTCGGTGTAAGCAAGAGTCTGCTGAATAAGAAAATGCAAAGTCTTATCGGACAGTCCGCCGGACAATTTATACGGAATTATCGTTTGAATATAGCACGTGAACTGATTCTGAAGAACCGGGAAACAAAGAATATGAATATTGCGGAAGTAGCTTATGAAGTAGGGTTCAATGATCCGAAATATTTCACCCGCTGCTTCACGAAGCAATTTAATGTGACTCCAAGCGCCATATTAAGCAACGAAGTGTAAAAAACACACTCATATAGTCATTTATCCACCTCGAAAATTCATTTGTCCACCTGACATACATCTACTCGTTGTATTTTTGCATCATTACAACGAGTAAAATTATTGTTGAACCATTAATATCAATATCTATGAAGACAAGGAAATGGCCGTTACTATTTATGGCAATTCTTACCATTCTCTGTATGAGTTCTTGTCAGGACTGGGGCGAAGCAGATCCACCCGCAGGAAATCAGAAATTCCCGGAAAAGCCGGATACTTCCGCAAAGTTAATAGCAGAATTTACATTTGACGAAGACTTCAACTCTACTGCTGCTGAAGGCGAAACACCTATAACAGGTGAAGGTTTCGCTTATAGTACAGGACAGGATAAGCCTGAAATTGTACAGGATGATGAAAGAGAAGGCGGAGTGATGCATGCCAATGGCGGATATCTCCGTATACCGAACCCACTGATCGGAGCAGATATCCAAACCGGAGTCTCTTTTAGTTTCTACGTAAAAACGACCAAAACGGATAACACAGGCGCACTGATCTCTTTCAGTGATGGAACAAACAAGCTGTATTTCACAGCAAATGCTTTCTTAAGTTATACGGGCACAGGAGGTTATCTTGATGTCAATGACCCGGATGTCAGCATTACAAATGCGATGCCTTTCGGCACATGGCATTATGTCGCTCTGACATTTACAGAAAAAGGATATGCCATTTATATTGACGGCTCCAAGAAGTATGATACCAACAATCACGCCAGCATCAATTCCGGTAAATCAAGAGCTGTCACTGTAGGAGATTTCGACTATGCTAACATGGTCGATTTACTATCATCTGCTACCTATATATATATGGGATACGGTTCGGACACGGAAACTGCCGAAGCTTATTACGATGATTTGAAGATTTGGACAAATACATTCAGTGATAGTGATGCACAAGGACCGAATATCAGTGGCGGAGTATCTGTGCCGAACCCCGTCTATAAAGCGACATTTGAGACTAGCGACGGATTGCAGATTATAGGTGGCGGTAGCTTCATCACCGACACTAACAATGCCTTCGGAACCGTGTTCAAGAATGTGCCGGGTGGAAAACGCCAGAATTACTTACTACTCCCGGAAGATGTTATGTCACACTCCGCAGAAACAAAAGAAATGTCTATCGGTATGTGGGTGAATGCGAAAGAAGCAGGAATATCATCTACTTATATGTGGTCTCCATTATTCAGTGCACATGGACAAGCACCCGGCATTGCAGGAACTGATAATATAGACAACTGGCCCATGTTCGCATTGTACGTCAGAGGTACATTGCAATTGAACAACGCAGGATGGTGCAACTTTGATGATACGCAGAATGTAAATGGAACCAATGCGTTATATCACGATGCCACCGACTGGTTGGCAGATCACCTGTGGCATTATTATACAGTAACTCTGACCGCTACTTCTGCCAAAATATATATGGATGGCGAACTGAAAAACGAATGGCAAGTGGCAGGAACCGGAGATAACAATGTAATTGAAGGCGCATTTATCAACGGTGCCAATTACAAATATATCACACTAGGGGGTAACCAAGCATTCGACTGGGGCGATCCGGACCCGGGATTCATGTTCGACGACTTTGCAATCTATGATAGAGAATTGTCTCAGGAACAGATTAAACAAATTATTGAGGATAAGACATTAGTTCTCACCACTCCTATCTATATTAATACATTTGAAGAAGGAACCGGTGACGCGCAAATCATAGGTTCCGGGAAAATAGCTTCTGTAGAAGACAAAGGATTCGGGAAAATATTCCAAAACGTGGCCGGTGCCAAAGGTACTAATTATCTGAGATTACCTCAAGATGTTCTTTCTCATTCTGTCGAATCACAGGAAGTG
This sequence comes from Bacteroides sp. GM023, assembly GCF_014750685.1. Taxonomy (GTDB): domain Bacteria; phylum Bacteroidota; class Bacteroidia; order Bacteroidales; family Bacteroidaceae; genus Bacteroides. Next base: position 431,746 of record NZ_JAAXGE010000005.1, on the reverse strand, counting down.
AGTATCAGCGTATGGGTAAATGCAAAGAACGCCGGAACATCTGAAGACTATCGATATTCTCCTTTATTTACCGCTTATGGTAATGAACCTTCAGCCGGATCTGAAAATCTATGGCCCATGTTCATTCTTCAAGCACGCGGACTTGCACAAATCAACTGTGCCGGATGGACGGACTTCGCCGCCGCACAAAATGAGAAAGGAGTTAACACAGTGTATTGTCCGGAATATGCAGCAGATGGAATCGTTTGTGAGGAGGACTGGCTGAAAGACCATGAGTGGCATCTTTATACAGCAGTTTTAACAACGACTACCTGCAAGATCTATTTCGATGGCGAGATAGCTAATTCATGGAAAGTGACAGGCAGCGGCGACGGGAATACCATATCCGGAATATTCACCAACGGCGCGGAGCTAAAGTATATCTCATTAGGAGGAAATCAAGCCTGGACATGGGGAGATCCGGACCCCGGATTCATGTTCGATGACATCGCTATCTATAACAAGGCGCTATCTCTCGAAGAGATTCAGTCCATTATGAAAAAGAAAAAGAATTAAACCCTTAAGTTTAACATACATGAAGAATTATAAACTTAATCAACAAGCAGCCCCGGGAAATATCTTTTCCCGGCTGCTACTGATAGTCTGCCTCATAACATTCAGCCAATGGACGTATGCGCAGAACAAGCAAATCACCGGACGGGTAGTCGATACCAAAGGCGAAGCAGCCATCGGTGCAAGCATACTCGAAAAAGGAACTTCGAACGGAACAATTACCGACTTCGACGGTAACTTTAAACTGACAGTCGGACCGAAAGCTGTACTGCAAATCAGCTACATCGGCTATAAGACACAGGAAATTCCTGTCGGCAACAGAACGAAACTGAATGTGACCATGGATGAAGATACGGAAGTGTTGGACGAGGTCGTAGTAGTAGGTTACGGCGCGCAGAAAAAGGAAAGTGTGGTAGGCGCTATTTCACAGGTTTCTTCTAAAGAACTCCTGAAATCTCCGGCAGCCAATATTTCACAAGCTATTGCCGGTAAAATTTCGGGTGTGATTACGTCACAGACTTCCGGTGCTCCGGGTTCTGATGATATGAAAATCTATATCCGTGGACGTGCTTCTTTTGCCGGAGATAACCAGCCGCTGATTCTGGTAGATGGTGTGGAACGTGAATTCTCACAAATTGCCCCGGATGACATCGAATCTATCTCTACATTAAAGGATGCTTCTGCCACGGCTGTCTATGGTGTGCGTGGCGCAAACGGTGTTATGTTGATTACGACCAAGCGTGGTAGAGAACAGAAACCGACCGTCAGCCTGACTGCCAACTGGCAGATACAGTCTCCTACCCGACAGGATACTTACCTGGATTCCTATAATTCAGTCGTACTGCTGGAAGAAGCATTGGCCAATGACGGGCTGCCATCTCAATATTCCGCTTCGGATATTGAAATGTATAAAAGATCTTCCGCCGGGCAACTAAGCGGCATTGATGCCCTACTCTACCCGAATGTAGACTGGTATGATACAGTTTTGCGTAGCAGTGCGCCTGCCCAACGTTATAATGTCAATGTGCAAGGCGGAACGAAACGTATGCGCTACTTTACTTCTGCCGAATATTACAATCAGCAGGGATTGTACAAGAACTTCAGTCTGGATGAATATGGAAATAAATCGAACTCCAGTTTCAAGCGTTTCGCTTTCCGTGCCAACCTTGATTTTCTGATGACCCAAGACCTGACGCTCTCTGTCAACTTCGGAACCCGTTTTGAAGAGCGTAGAGGACCGAACTCCAATGAAACAAGAGATGGAACTTACAGTCAGGCATTTTATGAAATGAATCATACACCGGGGTGGTTGTTCCCCGTATCCTACACAGTAGGCGAAGGTGAAGACCAAAAGACATTGTACAGTGGTAGTTCCCAGTATCAGAACAACATTGTGGCACGTTTCGCCAAAGCAGGCTTCTACCGCTCAACGAATACCATCAATGAAACAAACTTCATTGTGAATTATAAAATGGATTGGCTGACTAAAGGATTGGCTGCAAAAGGTATGGTATCCTTCGACTACGATGCGTACTATATGCGTGCATTCAATGCCAATTTTGCAACTTACGAACTGAACGACCGTACTAATTATAATTCTATAGATGCCTACACGCAGTTTAATACGGATACCGAACTTGCCTACCTCGGCAACGACCAGACCACTACTTACAAACTCTATATGGAGTTCCAACTGAACTGGGCACGTAAATTCGGTAAACACGACATTACAGCTATGGCATTGTACAATCAGAATGATTATCGTTATCAGGCAGACCTTGCCGAACGTTATCAAGGATTGGTAGGCCGTGCCACTTATGGCTACGACGACCGTTATCTGGCAGAAGTAAACTTCGGATACAACGGTTCGGAGAACTTCATGCGTGGAAAACGTTTCGGATTCTTCCCTTCTTTCTCGGCGGGATGGAGAATCAGTAACGAAGCTTTTATGAAAGGTACCGAAGACTGGTTGAATAATTTGAAAATCCGTGCATCTTATGGTGAAGTAGGTAATGATGTATATAAAGTAAACGGTGTGAAACAACGTTTCTTATATCAAGCTGTCTGGACACAGGTAGCTAATGACTATCACTTCGGAACAACCGGATATACTGGTATTTATGAAAGCCAGTACCCCAACTATGCAGTAACCTGGGAACGTGCCCACAAATATAATCTGGGACTGGAATTTGGTTTATGGAACGGACTGCTGAATGGTAATATCGACGTATTCTATGAAAAGAGAAATGATATCCTGACTCCTTATCTGACCCGTCCGCAATGGGTAGGTGTGAATATGGCCGCAGGTAACTTGGGAGAAACTCACAATAAAGGTTTTGAAATAGAACTGAAACATGCCAATCATATAGGAAAAGACTTCACCTACAATGCAAGCCTTACCTTCTCACACGCTCGTAATGAAATCCGGAACATGGATGAGCCATCTACTAAAACGGATTATCGCAAACAGGAAGGTCATCCTATCAACCAATATTTCGGTTTGGTTTGCGACGGATTCGTTACGGAAGCTGATTTAAGTAATCCTGATTTTCCTGTCTCTACTTTTGGAAATGTACAGGTAGGTGACTTGAAATACCGTGATATGAACGGTGACGGATTTATAGACAGTCGTGACGAGACATTCATCGGTTATAGTGATGTCCCCGAAAACACTTATGCACTCTCTTTAGGATGCGAATATAAAGGTTTCGGATTCAATATTATGTTCCAGGGAGTAGATCATGTTTCCAGATACTATGATGCAGAAGCCATGTTTGCCTTTGTCAATGGTGGAAAAGTGAAAGAGCATCACATGGATCGTTGGAATCCTAACCAATCGGAAGCCTATAATTTAAGTAATGCGAAATATCCGCTACTTCACTATGACAGCTACGGCGACCATAACCAACGAAAAAATTCATTCTTCCTGAAAAACGGTAATTTCCTGCGTCTGAAGAATATTGAATTCAGCTACTCTCTCCCGGCTAAGTGGATCAAAAAAGTAGCAATGAATGAATGTCGCATTTATGTAAACGCGAATAATCTCGTGACCTGGGATAAACTGGATGGGCTTTGCGACCCGGAAAGTGAAGGTTCCAACCGCTATCCGATTATGAAGACTGTAAACTTTGGTGTAAACGTTAAATTCTAACAGATATAAAACATGAAAAAGACAATCATATATACAGCGTTTTGGTTGGCAACAGCTGGAATCTCCTTCACTTCCTGTGAAGACGTATTCGGAGGATTCCTGGACAAACAACCTAGTAACGAGCTGACCGAGGAAGAAGTATTCAGTCAATGGACTACTACACGCGAGTTCCATTTCGACACATACAATTTCTTGCGTCACGGAGCATGCCGCATTAATAACTCCTGGATGGATGCCGCTACCGACCTTGCCGAAACCAGTTATGCCAGCGGTGGTACCCGCACCAGTTTTAATATTGGCAACTACTACGCAACCGGAGCCGCCGCAGAACTGACTGGTACTTGGGAACATTTTTATCGGGGTATCCGTAAATGTAATATGTTATTAAAGAGAATCGACGATGTGCCTAAAGCAACAGACGATTCGGACGAAGCACATACCACTTATGTGAAACAATATAAAGCGGAAGCTCACTTTCTCCGTGCTTATTTCTATTGGGAAATGTTTCTACGCTATGGCCCCATACCTTTAGTTTTAGATGTTCTAGATCCGGATGGTGACCTGTTAAGCAATTACACAACCCGCCCTACGGTAAAAGAATATGTGGTAGATTTTATATTGGAAGAATTGAAGGACTGCGAAGAAGGATTGATGGATAAGGCAACCTCTGCCGAATCCGGTAATCCTGGACGTATCAGCCAACCAATGGCACGTGCCCTGTATTCCCGTATCATGCTATATATGGCAAGCGACCGTTTTAAAAGTGAATCGGGTATCACCTGGCAACAAGCCGCCGACGCAGCCCAAAGTTTTATTACGGATTACGGAACGCTTTATGGCCTGTACACGGCTGATACGGATTCGAAAACCTGCTATACCAATGCAATCCTGAAAAATGCGCATGATGAGAAAAACAATGAAACAATCTTTTGGCGCAACGATGTAGTCGCAGGTTGGGCGGCTATTTATAATGATACTCCTGTTGGTGAAGGTGGTAACGGAGGATTATGCCCGTCACAAAACCTGGTGGATATGTACGATATGGCAAACGGCCAGTCTCCTTTCAGCAATTATGACGAAACCGGCGCACCGGTTTACAATGGAACTGAAACTCCGGCTATCAATAGTGCCAGTGGTTATAAAAGTAATGATCCGTATAGTAACCGTGATCCGCGCCTGTCAGCAAGTATCTTGTATAATGGTGTAAATTGGGGAAATGGCGTGATTAATGTACTGAAAGGACAACGGGATAATCCGCAAGGAAATGCGAATGCTACACCGACCGGATATTATGTACGCAAGTATATTCCGGAAGTTATCCTGAATAATAATCATACCGGAAGTAATTATCGCAACTGGATCATTATCCGTTATGCGGAAATAGTATTGAACTATGCAGAAGCTCTGAATGAAGCTGGTGGTTCACGCGCAGATGTACTGAATATAATTCAACCTCTCCGCGACCGTGCAGGAATGACTGCTAAACTGATAGAACGAAGTGATCTTCAAACTCTTGCGGAACGTCGGAACTTCATCCGCAAGGAACGCACTATAGAACTTGCATTTGAAGATCATCGTGCCTGGGATGTACGCCGTTGGAACGTAGCAGAAAAAGCACTGGCACGTCCAATCTACGGAATGGATATTACCAAGGAAAACGGAAAGTTTGTCTATACACGTAAAGTAGCCCAAACCCGGGTATTTACAGAAAAGATGTATCTCTATCCGATACCGGAAGGAGAAGTATGGAAAACAAATATCGAAAACAATCCAGGTTGGACTAATTAACTGAATGAATATGCATACGATGAATTTTAAAAATATACAGAAAGGATTCAAGAGAATCCTCCTCACCGCAGCCGCAGTTCTCATGCTGGGCAATGGATGGGCGCAAGACGCGAAAGTCCTGAAAGGACGAATCGTCAATGCAGAGGGTGAACCGATTGCCGGTGCGGTGGTCAACGTAGCGGAAGCGAGCCGCATTGCACTCTCGGACAAAGACGGTTACTTTACACTGAAAAATGTGAAACCGGCAGACGAACTTTATGTAAGCAGTGTAGGTTATCTGCCGACAACAGCTATTGCCGATTTTGAAGAGAACTTCAAGATTGTCATGGAAGCCGATCTGGATGAATATGCCCACACCACCCCGCTTCCTTTCACCCGCAAGCAAAAGAAGTTTGTGACGGAATCCACTTCCATCGTTACCGGAGATGAGTTGGAGAAGCATCCGGTGACTGTATTACAAAATGCATTCACCTCGACTGTGACAGGTGTAGAAACTTATGAAGCGCAATCCGAACCGGGATGGAGCGAAACAGCCATGTATATCCGTGGTATTCGTACTATGAATGCCAGTGCGCGCAGTCCGTTAATTATCGTTGATAATGTGGAACGCGACCTCTCATTTCTGGATGCATATCCCATCGAATCAATCACAATATTGAAAGATGCCGCAGCAACTGCCATTTATGGAATGCGCGGAGCAAATGGTGTAGTCCTGGTAACCACCAAACGTGGAGAAGCCGGTAAAACAAAAATCAACTTCACACAGGAAGTCGGTTTCCAGACTTCTGCCGGGATACCGGAAAGTCAAAACTCTTATAACTATGCGTTGAGCCGTAACCAGGCACGCTATTTGGACGGATTGAGTCCTGAATTTTCTGACGAGGATTTGGAATATTATCGCCGTGTCTGTAATGGTGAGCAACTGGAAGGGATGGCTAAATACAAATACTTCAACACCAACTGGCATGATACTATGTTGCGTGACGCAGCTCCGCAATACCGCACCAACTTGTCCGTAAGTGGCGGTAATGCACGTGCCCGTTATTATGTTTCTTTCTCCTATCTTCGTCAGGAAGGATTGTTTGATACCAAATGGACGGAATGGAATGACGGTTACAGCACGCAGGAAGTATTGAACCGTTATAATCTGCGCTCCAATATCGACATTGATGTAAACAAATTCCTGAATGTATCCATGGACTTGGGTGGACGTATCGACAATATTTCACAACCAGGTATCGACGTATGGAATCTCTTCACTTGGGGAGCGGGCGAAAATCTTCCGGTATATCCGATATTCTGTCCCAATGGCGAGTTCTTTATGCCGACCAGTAGCGACAGTAAAAACGGCGCGGCACAAATCGCCGGACGTGGTGTGGAACAAAACCGTCGTCGTAACTTGTATACTACCGTTACAGCTACCGGAAACCTGGACTCATTAGTTCCCGGACTGAAAGCTAAGATGACATTCAGTTTCGACTCTTATGAAACATTCCAAAAGACCCAGCAAGCGGATGTCAATGTGTACTACTATAATTATATGGCAAATGTAAACGATCCGTCAGAGTATACTTACCAACGTATGAGAACGTATAAGGCATTACCTAATGCGACAACTTCTCCACGTGATTATTACTATAACATCAATATGAACGGTGGACTGGCTTATGAACATACATTCGGCAAACATGCGGTCAATGCACAGGCTTTTATCCGCACTTACCAGAATGTAGTACGCGGACAAGAATCATCCAACCGTTATCTTTCTTACAATGCCCAGGCAACTTATGTATATAATAACAGATATATTCTTTCCGGAAATATCTCCCGCATGGGTAGTGACAACTACGCTGAAGGCGAACGTTTCGGCACTTTCCCCGGTGGCTCTGCCGGATGGGTACTTTCTGAAGAATCATGGCTAAAAGACTCTTTTGTGAAACTGCTGAAACTTCGTGCCTCTTACGGACGTTCCGGACAAGCGGTAACCGGTGTAAACCGTTATCCTTATCAAGGCACATTCACAGAAGGTGGTGGCTACAACTTCGGAACTTCACAGTCATACACGGAAGGGGTTTATGAATCGACTGCCGGAAACAAAAATATCAAATGGGAAATATCGGATATGGCAAACTTTGGCGTTGACTTCGACTTATGGAACAAGAAAATTTATGGTTCGGTAGACTTCTTCAAAGAATGGCGTTCTAATATTTTGGTGTCCCGTTCTACAGTGCCCAGTATCTTTGGGGTGAATGCTCCACAAGATTCTTATGGAAAAGCGGAAACAAAAGGTTTCGAAGTAACTCTTGGACATAGTAACCGTATTGGGGATTTTGAATACTACATTGATGGTATGCTGACTTTCAATACGAATAAGATTACCGAAATGGACGAATTAACTCCCGATTATGCTTATCAGGCTAGAACAGGAAATCGTATCGACCAAAGCCAGTTGCTAATTTGGAAACAATGGGCCAGTAATCCGGATTTGATACCTGAATCTTACGAAGACGCAGTTGCCAATCCGCAAAAATATCCATGGAATGCTGCCGGCAAATATAAACTGGGTAATGCCGTATTCCAAGATACTAACGGTGACCGCAAAATTGATAGTTACGACAAAGTGCCGACCGGATATACCAATATCCCTGAATTGATCCCGACCATTCGTTTAGGATTCAGTTGGAAAGGATTCGATGCACGCGCTGTACTGACTGCTTACCTGAATCGTACAGTACCTTGTCGTGAAAATATGGACTACGGTTTCGGATGGGGAGGTACTTCCACTCACGAAATTACGAATACTTGGGGCTACTATACGGACGATCCGACAGATCCTCGTAACATCAATGCCAAATATCCTCGTCTGTCTACCTCTTTCAGTGACCTTGACCGGAATTATCCGTATAACGAATCTACGATTTGGGTAGTCAATGGAGATTTCCTGTCATTACGTAATGTTGAAGTAGGTTATTCACTCCCTACACAACTTATCTCAAAAATAAACATGACGAAATGCCGTATTTATTTTAGCGGATACAACTTGTGTAACTGGAGTCATTTACCCAAAGACTTCGACCCGGAAAATCCGACGAACTATATTTGGGCCTATCCTAAGACACGTTCATTTACGTTCGGCGTAAACATCGGCTTCTAATCACTCAAAAACAGCAAAGAATTATGAAAAGAATTTCAATTTATATAGCAACTCTAGTCCTTGCGTTCGCAAGTAGTTCGTGCAGCAACTACCTCGACAAAGAGTATGATGCATCTTTGTCAGAAAAGAAAGTTTTCAATAATCAGAATCTGACACGTGAGTTTCTCGCTAATATCTATACGAATCTGCCGGACGGACTTGCTCCACTGTCGGACGACCAGTTTACAGGCGCTTCACGCGACTGCATGACAGATAATGCAGTCACTTGCTGGGGACTTCACTACTATACAAAGATAGGTAGTGACGGATATACCGCGGGAGATCATCCTTTATTAGGTTTTTGGAACACTGATTTATATGGAATCCGCAAATGCAATATGTTCCTGAAAAATGCCAAAGCGTCCGTTGTGGGAAACACCACAAAAGAGGGTGACGACAATCACCTTTATGATCGTTATTGTGCGGAAGCAAGATTATTGCGTGCTATTTTTCACTTTGATTTAATATGTTGGTTCGGTGATGCGCCTATTATCGCTGAAGACGAAAACGGAGAACCGATCATATTCGACTTATCCGACCCTTCGGCTATGAATATGTCCCGTACTCCGGCCGCCGAAGCACTTGAATGGGTAGCCGACCAATGTGAACAGATTAAGGATCAACTCCCTTTCCGTTACAGCGATGAAGCGTCAAATTGGGGACGCGTTAATGGCGCTGCCGCCTATGCCTTGAAAGCAAGAGCCCTGCTCTATCGTGCTTCCAAGCTGAATAATCCGGATGGAAATACTACGTACTGGGCCAATGCAGCCCAGGCAGCAGTGGACTTTATGACTCTTAATAACAAGCAGAGCAATCCGTATAAACTATATAATACGGGAAATTCTGAAAACGATTATTATGAATGTTTCACTACCAATCCGGTATACAACAATGAAATTATTCTGGCACGTTCCGTATGGACTACCAATCAGGTAGAAAAGGTATTCCTACCCGTAGGATTCACCGGTTCTTTTTCCGGAAACGGACGTACGAACCCGACACAGAACCTAGTAGACGCGTATGAAATGGCAAACGGTAAGCGAATTGACGAAAACGGAAGTAACTATGACGCAACGAACCCCTACAAAGACCGGGATCCGCGTTTGACACAAACAATCTTCTATCAGGGAATGATGTGGGGACGTGCCGACAAAGAAGAAAGACGTGCTATCGACGTACGATATAATTCGGATGCCGATAAAGGTGTCGATTATACTTCTGCTATGGGTGGTACATATACCGGATATTACCTAAAAAAATACGTGAATAATATTTCGTGTAAGGAACCGGCTACTTATCCTCATGCCTGGATGATTTTCCGTTATGCCGAAATCCTGTTGAATGCGGCAGAAGCTTATAATGAAGCGGAAGGTCCGAGCAAAGCATACACTTATATCAACGATATACGCTCACGTGCCGGTATGCCTGCTTACGAGAATATGTCACAAAGTGAACTTCGTGAACGCATCCGCAACGAGAGGCGCATCGAACTTGCTTTCGAAGACCATCGTTTCTTCGATGTACGTCGTTGGAAACTGTATGACAATGTAACCTCTACCGGAGAAACCGGAAAACCTCTTTACAATCAATTACTTAATCTCTATGGAGTAAAAGTAACAGGTAATGCGGATTCTCCTACTTACTCTTTCAGTTTGGCAGAAACTGTCAACTCGCGCACATTTGTCAATCCTAAGAGTTATTACTTCCCAATTCCGGCAAATGAAGTGAAACGCGCCCCGAACCTCGGACAGAATCCGGGTTGGGATACCGGAAGCTCTTCTAACTAATAAAAATCAAAATGTTCTAAAAGAAAGACTGAAATATGAAATACTTAAAGACTATCTATCTTCTTTTATGTTGCGCGCTCACTTTGGGAGCGTGCAGCGATGACGATGAAAACTCCGCATCAGGGGCTTTAAGCATCACGACGCCGACATATACGAATGTAGGTTACAATAAAGTTACCTTATCCGCCAATATTAGTGGAAGTGAGGGTGTAAACATTGTGAAACGTGGATTCTGTTATAGTACGGAATCCAATCCCAGCATTTATGATACAACAGACGAAGTAAGAGGAACGGAAATCAGTACTACATTAACAGGTTTAAGCCAACAAACGACTTATTATGCCCGAGCTTTCGTCACCCTCTACAATGAAGAGCCCAAATATTCGGAAGAAATCTCTTTCACTACTCCTACGGAAACATTGAATGATGAGCTTGCCGAATATGAAGCGCCGACATATGTGGATGACTACACCGGCTTTTCAGCCTGGAGTAACCGTTACCAATGGAACCTTGCCAATGTACATGACCCTACGGTCATGAAAGCGGATGACGGATACTATTATATGTATCAGACAGACGCATCTTATGGAAATGCACATAACGGAAACGGACATTTCCATGCACGTCGTTCCAAAGACCTCGTTAACTGGGAGTACCTGGGAGCAACCATGAGTGAAACTCCACCGACATGGATTAAAGAAAAGCTGAACGCATATCGTCAGGAAATGGGATTAGAGCCAATCGACAATCCTTCTTACGGATATTGGGCACCGGTAGCAAGAAAAGTTTCTACAGGAAAATACCGTATGTATTACTCTATCGTCATAACCAACTATATCAAAACCGGAAAGCCGGAAATTGAGAACAATGGGAATTTCGATAATTCATGGGGAGAGCGCGCCTTTATCGGATTAATGGAAACATCTGATCCGGCAAGCAATATATGGGAGGATAAAGGTTATGTAGTATGTTCTGCCAGTGACAAGGAAATGGCGGATTATGGGCGTAGCAGTACAGGTGACTGGAATGCTTATTTCAAAATCAATGCAATTGACCCCACTTATATTATAACTACCACCGGTGAGCACTGGTTGATCTATGGCTCATGGCACAATGGGATTGCCGCAATGCAATTAAACCCCGGAGATGGTAAACCGCTAAATACACTAGGTGATCCCTGGAAAATTACAGGAGAAAACAACTCCGGTTATGGGAAAATTATTGCTACACGTGGAAATAGCCGTTGGCAAGCATCTGAAGGACCGGAAATCATTTATCGGGATGGCTATTATTACCTTTTCCTAGCATATGGTACATTATCAGTAGAATACAACACACGTGTTTGCCGCTCTACAAATATTGATGGCCCTTATGTAGATATGAATGGAAACTCTGCCATGGGTAGTGGCGAGTTATATCCGATACTGACAGCTCCTTACAAATTCAACAATAGCTATGGCTGGGTAGGTATCTCCCACTGTGGTGTATTTGATGACGGAGAAGGCAATTGGTTCTATACGTCTCAAGGACGCTTCCCTGTAAACGTAGGTGGAAATGAATATTCGAATGCAATTATGATGGGACATGTTCGCAGTATCCGTTGGGATGCCAATGGTTGGCCTCTTGTAATGCCCGAACGTTATGGAGCAGTACCACAAGCACCTATCACAGAAGCAGAAATAGCAGGAAACTGGGAACATTTGGCATTGACAACCAGTACAGGCAGCCAGAGAACTTCTGAAACACTAACTTATGACCTTAGTACTCATAAAATAACTAACGGTAGCTGGCAGAATGCATCATGGACATTCGATGAAGCTGCACAAACAATAACTACAAGTTCTGGAGTTGTACTTTATCTGCAACGTGAAGTAGATTGGGAAGCTACTCCCAGAACTCATACCATTGTTTACGCCGCACAAGGTAATAAAAAGACCTATTGGGGAAAGAAAGTTCAATAAACGCTCATTGATATGCTTATTAAGTAATGATAAAAAGAGAGAGCTGGTAGTTATTATGTAACTGTATTTGCAGAACTGAAGAAAAAATCGTAATCTTAAATCCCTTACCGAGGAATTTAAGATTACGATTTTTTCTTCAGAAATACTTATGCCGAAAGAATGGGGCCGAAGCCCCACTCTTATAGCAACTTTGCAGCAACGAGTTACCTTGTTTTCATTATGCTGCCGGGTCCGGTGTTTCACCATCGTCACCCGGACCGCCACCCGGATTCGGATTTTCTTCGTCATCTCCATCATCCGGCTTTCCACCTGTAGCACCCGTATCCTTTATATGATCCAGATCCTTGAATTTCAAACCATCCGAACGAGTCGATGTTCCAGTAGACAGACGAATGTCCGAATTAGCACGAAAACAGACGCGCAGCCCTTGAATATCAGCTACAGTAAAGTCTTCCGCTTTCTCTGTTCCTTTACTTTGGGCAGACAAGAAGAAATAGCCTAACCCTTCAATATTTACTGAACGACCCGCCAGCAACGTTTTTCTCAATAAAGTACGAAAATCTTTCAATACACTAATTGTCTCTCCTTCACTCACTCCCGAATTGGAGGATATCTCTTTCGCAAATTCTGTCAGAGTCGCACTCGTGTCATATTGGTAAGAGATTACCGGATACACTTTCTTTCCTAATTCTTTGTTGGTAGGGTCACACAAACGCGACACTCTTCTAAATCTAATTGCCATAATTTTGATCCTTTCTTTTTAAGATAAATACTAATGATTATTACTTCGCTAACGTTAACGATACAAAGATGCAGCATCTTCTTAGGGAATGAAAGGACAAGATAAAATCGTGGTCAGAAGGCAGTAAAAAGAGATTTTTAAATGGAAAAGATAGTTTAAGACAGAAAAAAGGGACAAAAGGAGGAAGCAATGAGCTATATTAATCACTCAAGAACATATATTTAGTGCTAGATCAAACTTTACCACCGTAAAGTTTACGATGGTAATCTTTACCGATGCAAAATCAAATATAAGGAAAGGCACTCACCACATTAGGGACACTAAAATGTATTAATGACTATATTTTTTGATTTATCCACGAAATAATTGCGGAAACATTTTTATTCTTCTATTTTCCAATCCGCTATCGTTCCACAATCACAATCGAAGCTGACCGCCACTTTTACTATCGGCAAGCCGCAGAGGGCGAAACGTTCGGGATAATTCTTCAGGTTGATCTGCTCCATAGCGGACGATGCATCCTTGTCTAGTTTCAGTTCCATCACATAGAGAGTCGTATTTGTACGAAGCACCATATCCACCCGTCCACGAGGAGTGCGCACTTCCACGTCCACATAATATCCCAACAAGCTGAAGATGATGTAAAGCATTTGTTGATAATGCCCCTCGTACTTCGTATTGTCGCAATAAGGAACAGTAGACAAGAACGTTTGCAAGCGACGCAGGGCCGCATCCATATTACCGTTACGGATATCACGAGAAAAGTAAGCCATCGTCGTGATGGCGGCCTGTGCCGAACTACCCGTATAATTAGGAAGAAGACTTTTCATAAGCCCCACCCGAACTTCCTTATTCGGAATGTCAAGCGTATAAATTTCCAACTCCTCATCATAATCCTTGATGGTTATATAACCGCTCTGATAAAGCAATGGAGTTATATTGGTCATCGTTTCGGTAGGAGCGTCGAAAGAGGTAACGTCCGCATGAATCTCACCTATCTCAGAGGGAGCGACATTAAACTTCTTCAACATCGTTATCAGGTATGTGGGAGTACCGCTTCCAAACCAATATGATTTAAATTCCCGGTCAGTGAAAGCGTTCATCAAACTGAACGGATTATAAATATCAGGAGAAGGATAAGTGAAATGATAACCGTCATAATTTTCTTTCAGCTTTGCCAGAACCTCTTCCGAAGTAATCCGCAATCCATCGGCAAACAAATTCACATCTTCTTTCATCTGCGTACGGATTTCCTCTTCACTGATTCCACAGATGGCAGCGTACGTCTTGTCCATACTGATGTTCTTGATATTGTTCAACTCGCTGAAGATACTGAGTTGGGAAAATTTTGTGATGCCCGTAAGAAATACATAACGCAAGTAAGGATCGCAGGCTTTCAACGGGCTGTAGAAGTTGCGCATGATGTTGCGAAGCACGTCGAGATTCTCCCTTTCATGCACCACATCGAGCAAAGGAGCATCATATTCATCGATAAGAACAACCACCTGCTTACCGGTTTGCTTATAAGCACGCTCTATCAGACCTTGCAAACGCTGATTGATATATATGTCTTCCTCATTTCGACTATATATTCTTTCATAAGCCGCCAACTTACGTTCCAGTTCACTAATTAATTCATCCTTGCCCGCATGCTTTGCCGTGCTCATGTCGAAATGAAGTACCGGATACTCTGTCCACTCCGTCTCCAACTTTTCTATAGCCAATCCCTTGAACAGTTCCTTGCAACCGGAGAAATAGCTGTGCAAAGTGGAAGTAAGCAATGACTTTCCGAACCGACGGGGACGGCTCAGGAACATATAGTTAGATGTAAAATGAGTCATCCGATAAACGTACTCCGTCTTATCGATATAGAGGTAATTCCCCTCACGAATCTTTGAAAATGTCTGTATCCCTATCGGGTATAATCGTTGCATCTTTTCCATAACCGTTAGAATTTACACAAAGTTATAAAAATATTCCATTCGCCTTTTATTAAATATCTTTTTTAATGTAAACCGTTGCTCATACGGATATTCACAGAGGTAGCTTTGTAAGCTCTTACTTTTCAATTAATCCAAAACGTTTCAGCAATTTCGGTGAAGCATCTTCATAACCTGCTACAGCTGTCTTTATTAAAGACAAATCTTCGTCATGTATCGTTCCCTTTGCTTTGTCAGCGCCAAAAAGCTGAACAAAACGACTGCCACTGATAACTTTCAAATCAGAACAGTCTACAAACCGATTTACACCTTCGAGAAAATCATACTTAGAAGCAAGGAGAGGATAATGCATATCTTTACGTTTCTGGGGAAGAACAGGGTTAATATTTGTATCAATCAGAATAACTCCAAACGCATTACCTTCCCAATCATATCCTAATACAACAAAATACTTATTGCGACCATCATCACCGAGATTCTTACCCTTCACTTTCTCTTCTTCCCCTAGATGCATTCTAAACACGTCCCCTACTTGCACACTAGAAATTGTAAGTTTCTCCATTGCCTCTTTCGAGAGAAGATCAGCCAATGTACCTTTTTGTATTTTCAATCTGCCAAATATTTATCAAGCTCTTCCTGTTCTTTCAAGTATCTCAGAAATTCGGAAGTAGAGCCTCCAGCTTCAGCAATCAATAAAGGGTTCATTGGAGAAGCATTTTTATGATTCCACGCTTTTTTCCATGCCAAATCGTGTGAATCTTTAGACAATTGTTGAGTAGTCTTAGAACAATTCTCTTTTATAGAAGAATTCAATGAAGCTATTTCAGCCTTACTCAATTCATCCATATCCGGTTCTTCTGCGGCACGGATAATATAACGGCACTCAGCTTCCCCAGGCTTGAATGCCTGAGATAAATTGCCCAACGGAGTTCCCGGCAGTGCAGAAGCACTTCCAGTTGCCACTTTCATAGCATCATATAAGAATGAAGGAACAGGACCACGCTCTAATGCACAAAACGTATCTTTCACCAAATGCTTTCCATAAGATGCATAATGATTACGTTCTGCAAAATAGAGAATCTTAAATAGATGAATAAAATCCGTCTCTCCACATTGCTTGAGAATGTAGAGGGAGACTGCTTTCAATTTCAAAATATCATCTGAAGTCATGTATATTCTCTTTATTCTTAATATTACCACAAAGGAACAAATTCTTTTTTGATTTTCCTATTTCTCAGCTAAAAAACAACATTCTGTTAGCGTCCAATTTAGACATCCCCTATAGGAATATGTCATTTTGGACGCTAATCAACCTTGTCATTGATAATATCCACTTCTTCTGTACACCAGACCCTTAAAACGAAATATACCAACGATCCTCACAGACAGTTGGCATATTTTACATACAAACACATATCAGTCTTTCAACCGACATGAGGGCTAAGGTTAGAAATATACCGCTGTATCCTTTCTAACCTTCATTATGTAGGGATTTCATGAGTTCATCATGAATTTAGGGACCTACATATTCTTTTATATCATAGTTTATGATTTTATTCTTTAAATATCAACGATCTTCACAGACAGTTGATATAGTGGGAAATTCACATCGGCTTTAACCTCCGATGACAGGGCGTAAATTAGAAATGTACCGTCGTACGATTTCCAATCCACAATGTAGGAGAATCATGCCTTTACAGCATGAAGCTAGGGACCTACATTTTTTTCATCTCACATACAAACACTCTCATGTTTATTACATCTCAACATTTTATTTTTTTGGATTTTGCCCGTATCCATATCCGTACCCATAACGTTTGCCATAGCCATAATGCTTACCATACTTGCCATAGCCATAATAATAACCATACTTTCTACGTTTTAGATCTACACCGTTAATGACGGTACAAAGATTAGGCAATTTCTGTTCATGGAACAGTTCATTAATCAATGTGTATTCTGCCTTATGCGTATAATCCGCACGGCATACGTATACTGATAAATCCGCCACACGACCAATCAATAAGGTATCAGTAACCATGCCAATGGGAGCAGTATCCAAAATGACATAATCAAAATTCTTTTTGAGAGTTTCAATCGCTTTATCCAAGCCATCACGAGCCAACAATTCGGTCGGATTAGGAGGTACTGTTCCACCAGGAAGAATATAGAGATTCTTACTAACATCGGAAAGCTGTACTAAATCCATCAAGTTCTTTTCCGGATTAGCCAAATATTGAGTTATACCTTGTTCTCTTTTTGATAAATTGAATACCTTATTCAAACCTGGCTTGCGGATATCAAGACCAACTATTACTACTTTCTTCCCCAATAAAGAAAGACTAATAGCAAGATTACCAGAAATAAAGGATTTACCTTCACCACTGACTGTGGAAGTAACCAAAATCACCTTCTTGTCATTTCCAAGCATGAATTGAAGATTCGTTCGGATATTACGAAAGGTTTCACTCATCAGGTTATTTTGATTCTCAAATACAGCAATAGCTCCCTGTTTTTCATCTGTTAATGGGATATCACCGACAATGGGTACACTAGTGAGTTTTTCCATATCCGTACGACCTTCTATCTTGAATTTTGTCAAATTGATTAAATAGATAATACCAACAGGAATGCCTACGCCTAAAATGAAAGCAATCAAATAAATCACCATACCTTTCGGCGATACGGGATTTTCATCAGCGATAGCATCATCGATGATCTTCGCATTGTTCGCTGTAGCCGCCAGAGCTATCGCATTCTCCTCGCGTTTTTGCAAAAGCATCAGATACAAACCGGCTTTAATTTCCTGCTGCCGGGAAATACTCACATATTCACGCTCTTGTCCCGGAGCATCACTGATACGACGGGAATAGCGGCTAGCCTCACGGTCCAGATCAGCTTTGGTTATCAGTAATCCCTGCAATGTTCTATCAAGAGTGACCTGTACGTTCAATTTCATGGCACGAAGGCTAGTATCCAAATTGACGATAGCGGGATTACTTTCAGTAGAAGTACGCAATAAACGCTTCCGTTCAATCAGCATCTCGTTATACCGTTCAACCGCTCCTGTCAAAGCTGCATCTTGCAAACCGATATTACCCGGCAACACCTCATACTCATCACCACTAAGGTACTTGCGCAAGTCATTGAGCAAATTAATTTGTGTCTGGTTCTCTACCCGTTTCTTTTCATATTCGGCACTACCGCTCAATGCGATCTGTGCATCACTCGTCAAATCCGTAATACCCGCATTACGCTTAAAGGCTTCCAGATTGGCTTCCGTACTACCCAACTCTTTCGAAATAATCAGAATGCGTCCATCTATAAATTCGGCCGTCTTCCGCGCTATCTCGTTTTTATCATTATTCGTATTCCGATTATACGCTTCCAATAACTGATTAATAAAATCCCGTCCGCATTGCAGACTGGAACTTTTCAAGGAAATGACAGCCACGGAAGTAGTCTTGGAAGTGGGAACAATACTTAAATTATTGCAATATTCTTTCGCTACTTTCATCGGGCGGCTGATAGTAGCGGTGATATGACGAATAGCCACTGAATCCCACGCATTTTCAAAAAAAGCCAACGTACCTTCATCCATCGGAAATACAGCGGGAAGTTTCTCGAAATGTTTTTGATACTTCTTCTCTCCTACTTCTACATTTACATCCAGCTTTCCTTCCGGCTGTAACATCATATCCACAACCATCGAACCTTGAAGTTTTTCCGCCTCCTGAGGAGTCAGACTAACCAAAACAGGAGAAGCCTTATACAACTCTTTTGATGGAATTTCATCCGCATCCTTATAAGTGACAAACAAGTTTAACTGTTCAACAACCTCCTTCACTAACGTTCTGGAACGCAGCACTTCTATCTCATTATCAATGTTCTTGGAAGATGTCATAAGCCCGCTTAATCCCAAATTTTCCAATTCTGAAGATGTACCTGAACCTCCTTTTTTATCATCCTTAATCAAAACCGTTGCAGAGATATTGTAAACAGGGGTAGCCATACGTAAATAAATCCAAGCGCCGATTAAACAAACCAGCACTGCCCCAACAAACCAGGGCCAATGAATTATATACTTAAACAGGATTTCCTGAAAATCTATTTTCTCGTCATCAGATTCACGCAACCGTTCATTTGCTGTTTCTTCTTTCATCGGTCTGGTCCTTATTTTAAGATGTTAAACAATAAGCTTGCAAGCGATACCAAAATGGAAGTTGCCGAGAACCACAGGCTCGTACTGTTTCCAATATCCGAATTTCTAGCTTTTGCCTTGTTGGGAGTCACATAGACAATATCATTCTGTTGAAGCCAGTAATAAGGAGAAAGAATCGTTTCGGCCTTATTCAAATCCAACGTTATAATTTCCTGTTTGCCGTTAGCATCCTCGCGGATCAGTTTCACGTTGTCGCGCAAACCGTAGACTGTCATGTCGCCTGCCATAGCAAGGGCTTCCAACAAATTCACTTTCTCATTGGAAATCGTAAAAGTACCTGGACGGTCCACCTCACCGATTACTGAGATTTTATAGTTTACCATACGGACGGTAACAATCGGAGTTTCTTTCATATAAGGTTGCAACCTTTTGATAATCATTTCTTCCGCCTGTTTCTTAGTCAAACCGCCTACCTTCAATTCGCCTAAAACTGGAAAGTTGATTTTACCTTCGTTGTCTACCAGATAAGGCTGCAAAACCGCTTGGGCAGTGACCTGTGTATTAGAAAGAGCCACATTGGCAGAAGTAGCAACCGTCAGGTTAAAAGGAACCGCCAACTCTGGGCTGGTACACGACACTACGATTGTCAACAAGTCTTTGGGCATAATCTGAGCATCATACAGGTTCTTCTGTTGTTTCGTTTGTCCTACCACTTCCACATCTTGCAGGTAGGGCACTTTTTTGTAAGACTGACAAGCTGTTAGCAGTAAAAAAAGCACGCACCAATAGATTAATTCGTAATAATGTTTCATATTTTTTTTATTTTAATCAGATATTTAATGTTCCAATGTAACTTCCACTTTAATGAAAGTGGATCCTTCTATTTGAATTTCCCCACAATCATCTTTCTGTAACAATGACTTTGAAGGTTTGGAAGATAAGTTTGATGTCATACCAGAATGAAGCATTCTGCACATATTCTAAATATAGCTTGATTTTCTCTTGCATGATCACATTGATGTAGTAGCTTTCAGAATTCTCGGCCTTTTCCATCAGTTCATTTTCGTTACGGAACTTGATGCTGGCTGGATCGGTGATACCTGGACGAACATCCAATACATGCATCTGTTCAGATGTCCAGTAATCGACATAGCGGCGTACTTCTGGACGAGGTCCCACTAAACTCATATCACCCGTAAATACGTTGATCAACTGAGGGAGTTCATCAAACTTATACTTACGGATAATATAACCCGATTTCGTCACACGAGGGTCGCGACCACCGATAGTCACAAGACTACCTTTGTCCGAACCTACTCGCATAGAACGGAACTTTAAAATACAAAAATCTTTATTTCCTTTACCTACACGTACTTGACGGTAAAACACTGGTCCTTTAGAATCCAACTTAATCCAAATTGCCAGTACCAGAAACAAGAGACTGAAGACAATAAGTCCACAGCCACTTGCTACAATATCAAAAAGTCTTTTCATTCCAATGACTTTACGATTTCAACAAAATTCTCAATAACATAATCAACGTCTTCGTCGGTCAGACAAGTGTTAAGTGGTAATGTAATCTCGTTCTCAAAGAAATGATATGCATTAGGAAAGTTAGTGATATCAAATCCCAAAGCCTTATAAGCTGTCATCATAGGCAGAGGTTTGTAGTGCACGTTCGTTGCAATACCACGTTCAGCCATCTTTTCAATAACAGCATTAGTTTCCTCACGAGTGTGCCCCAACAGACGCACCATGTAGAGGTGACCACTACTTGCCCAATCATCACCATAATGCTTGAGAGTAGCAACATTCAGATCTGCGAAAACTACATCCATCCTCTCAATAATAGCACGGCGACGTTTTAGCATTGCAGGATAACGTTCAAATTGTATGATGCCCATAGCAGCCATTATATCAGTCATGTTACATTTATACCAAGGTCCGATGATGTCATATTCCCAAGCACCAAGTTTTGTCTTTGCAAGAGCATCCTTGTTCTGACCATGGAGCGACAATAGCTGAGAAAGACGATACAAGAACTCATTCCATGTCTCACCCTCGATAAAAGGGACAGGCGAACCACAATATACCTGCTGACACTCTACTATTTCTTGACCGAAAGGCAGGTTCCAAGTAAGAGCGCCGCCTTCTGCAGTTGTAAAGTTCTTCACCGCATGAAAACTAAAAGAACTAAAGTCCGCTATCTCACCTGCCATCTTACCGCGACGACTTGCCCCAAAAGAATGAGCGCAGTCATTTGATACGATGATACGCCCCATCTTCTTCTGTATTTCATTACTTGGAGTGAATTTCGCTTTAATCTCAGGGCGGTTTATCACCTCATAGATCTTATCCAAATTCGCACAAATACCAGCCAAGTCCACAGGCACAATTACCTTGGTTTTCTCGGTGATAGCATCGGCCAATTTGGTATAATCCATCTCCACACAATCCCTTTGCACATCCACCATCACGATAGTTGCACCCACATGGGCGACCACAGATGCGCTAGCAGTATAAGTATATGCAGGAACAATCACCTCATCACCAGGGTCCACCCCTAATAGATGTAACACCATTTCCATAGCGGCCGTAGCAGAATTTAAGCATACAGTTTTCTGCGTGTGTACATACTCGGAGATTCTCTTCTCCAGTTTTTTGGTACGAGGTCCAGTTGTGATCCATCCTGAGAGGATGGCATCACGCACTTCATCAGCCTCTGCCTTCGTCATATCCGGAGGACTGAAAGGCACATTGCGCAATTGCACATTCATAATATGTTTCTTTATATTGAGAGTTTTATTTTTGTTCTATACGAAAAATATACTTTATAAAACAGCTTATACTTTTCTTGCTTTCTTATAAATTAAATTAAGTATGCTCGTCGGCATCATCTTTGCAACTGCATACACCAAAGCCCAAAAATCTGCCATAATACCATAGCTCAGTATCTTGTTTACCTTATGACGGAGTTTAAATATAGCAGTAGCGTGCTTCCATCCCCTACGACGCTTGAAGAAATTATCGTCTATTCTAAACTGATAAAGATACTCTGGTACATTTGCGAATGTACAATTTGCGGCAAAGCCTTGACACCACATCATTGTATCCTCACCAAAATAAGTGTCAAGAGAATAAAAACCAGCCTTCTCTATATATGAACGTCGGAACATAACAGTAGGATGAACCATACAATCACGCTTGCGGAATAACTCCTTACAACTATCATGAGTTTCAGGCATTTGTTTACGATAATACTCTTCACCCGAACTAGTAATTTCCACAACCCATGTGCCCAAGCACTCTACTTTTGGGTGTTGCCTAAAATATTCCAACTGACGTTCAAAGCGGTTCAACTCATTGATATCATCAGCATCCATGCGGGCAATGTACTTATAGTCCATAGACATGACGATAGATAGAAGATCATTTAACGATTGCGCCAATCCTTTGTTTTCCGTACGCCGTTGTATTTTAATTCTCTCGTCTTTGAGACCTATAAGATATGCATCTACATCTGTATCAACAGAACCGTCATACTGAATATAGAAATCAAAATCCTTATATGTTTGATTAAGTACACTCTCAACTGCAAGAGATACAAATTTCTGTCTGTCATTTCGATACAGAGACATGATAATGGCAAGTCTTTTCATCAGTTAAAGCATTTTTATCATTTGAATCTCACCAGAGCATGAATATGCTTCAACAAATCCATTCGTTTTATAAAATCTGATTGCATTGAAATTTGTGTCTTGTACCGAGAGGTAATATTTGTTGGTAATCTTTTTCATCTCTGCATTAAATGCAGAAATCAACCCAGTTCCAACTCCTTTCCCCTGTGAGGATTTGCTTGTGGCAATAGAAAGTAATGTAAACTTCTCTATGTTGTCTAGATTGTTAGGGTCACTGGCTTTATTGCAAAATAATGACACCATCTTAAGTACACTTTTTTTCCATGTCTTTGGTCTGACAACTGATTCCCAAACACTTCTGCCAAAGTTATGTTTCATGAACAAACTCAAACTTCTAGAAATATTTTTCCATTCGCCGCCTAAAACAAAACCAAGTACAGTTTCTTCCTCCACAGCAACAACAAAAACATATCCAGCATCCAGAAGATTCTTATAAAACACCTCCAAGAAAGACGTCGAAAATTGTCCTAGATAATGAGCTGAGAATTGATCTTTATGAATCTGTGCAACCTGATGTAAGTCTGCCTCTTTTACTAATCGGTATTTTACCATGGTCTCTAAATCTTTATCCAGTCATCTGCATATGCATCCTTATCTTCAAGGTTATTCACCCATTTCTTTGGAACATATACTATTTGGTTTTTGCGATTATTCAAATATGCTCCCCACCAGCTAAAGGAACTATTGGCAAGGATATTACAACGAGCAAGTGACATCAACTGCATATCACGATAACTCTCGTTACCCTTATTGTTTGTTACAAAGTGAACATCTGCTTCACCAAGTACATCTTTTAGATTTTCTATACACCATTCCTGAACGTTCGAGAAAATAAAAAATATAGGTTTATCGATTCTCATTCTCGCTTCCTGTATGGCTCTGCGATAGTAATCTATCGTACATATACCCTTGAAATTACGAGCATTAACATAATCGCCTCTACGAATATGAATACTGATAGTATTATCAGCACCTAGTAATTTCTCGTACTCTTGATTAATTTCTGTATCAAATGGTTTGAACTTGAAAGCTTCTATAATCTTATCCTTGCAGAAATCAAAAAACTTTGCACACATCCAATAACCTTCCATATAGCAATCCCCCTGAATGTTCAAAGCATTATGATCATATAAATAAGATAATTGATATGGCTCCAGATATTCTGTCTTCTTTTTAGGAAGAATCCTTCTTACAATTCTTGACCACTTGTAGTTCGGTATATAGTATGTCTGCTTCTTTAATTCATCCTTAGTTGCAATATCCAAGGGAAAGTTAAAAAGCCGCTTTACCTCAAAACCATTGTGCAGTCCATAGCCATTGAAATGAGAAATGTCAAGCTTCACTTGTTCTCCTTGATTTGCTTCCCTCAAAGCAATAGCAAAGGCACATTGAAACATCTGGTTCCCTAAACCACCAATGATATTTACTATCTTCATAGTCTTAATTTTTTCCTAATAAATATTTCAAAGTATACCTATTATATGTTAATACTGATACAGCGATATAGCATAATATTATACTAATTATCGATACTACACAAACTGCAATATAAAAATTGATCTTTACATAATCAGTGAACAAATCCAAAATCATCAAGTTTATTAACGGTTGTACAACATAGAATCCAAGAGAATAAGTACCTATATAGCAAGTGTATCTTCTAAAAAAGTTATTGGTATTTAGATATTTTGGAGCTATTCCCAAAATAAAAATAACAGCAAGGATAGCTGTTAATCCCCTATATATATATTGCACCAAGGACATAGGTATATACGGAATATTTGGCATCCAAAATGGTAATTCATGCATATTCCAGCTCCAAGCAAGTATAAACCATAATATACAGACTATTATATAATGCCAACCATTTAGATAGCTAAGTATATTATATCTTCTTAGGATATAACCAGCCATATAAAAAAGGAAATAATAAGCAATATATTGAAATGCAAATACTCGGATATCAAAAATGACCATAATGCCCATTAAAACCAATGCTAACATCAAGATAATAATAAGTTCGTCTTTCATTAATTTTTTTGCTGCAAATTGAGCCATTACAAAAAGTATGTTTATCCAAAATAATGTCCAAAGGAACCAATATCCTGTTTCTGGAGAAACGACTATAGCGATACAACTATCAATAAAGTTGCTACCACTCAAAAAGCCATTAATCAGTCTCCACAAGATATAAGGTAATAATAATTGAAAGCATCTTCGTTGAATAATATTCCAAAATTTCTTTTTACCCTCCCCATATTGTGTATGATCTTTATAAACAAACCAACCACTTACAGCCATAAAAGCAGGCATATGAAAAGAATAAATGAGATTCCATAGATGATTATTTTCACATTCTTCAAAAAGCATACCTTGTATAATGTGCCCTACTATAACCAAATACATTAGACATCCTTTTAGTGAGTCTGCCCATATTAATCGATTTTGTCTATCCATTAGTTCTAATATTATATCAAAATTACATTCAAATATTCAATAACAATCTGATTATTGCTTTAATTTCTTACTACAAGAAATCAAAGTGAAATAATCAAAAACAGCCCCATCAAAAATATTCCTGTCTGAGATTCTTATTGTCACATCCCTATTATTTTTTTTAGCCAGTTATCGAACTGATATTTTGTTTTTATGGAATAAGGTACAGGTACAAACGGAGTATTCATAAATTCGTTAATTTTGGTTTGATCATCTAATCCGTAAATAAAAAAGTTTGATTTATCATAGAAATCATAATATTTTATATTTTTATTGGTAGTTATTACTTTCTTGTTATAGAAAAGACCCTCCATTACCCGTATGGTCATACCTTCTTGTCCTTCTTGAACAATATCAATAATTGCTTTACTATATTTTATATATCTACATACTTCATCATATTCAAGATAGCGGCTAAACTTGTGATTATATAGACATTTTTTATTATCAACTATGATGATTTTAGAAATAAGGCCAGCATTTGATAACATGTTTTGAATTTTACCAATTAAGGATCGTCTACCCTTATCCAAACCGACAAAGAAGGCATCCCACTTGCATTCTGTGTTGCCACATATTTCTTTTGGAATACCATAAAAAGTGCCTGCATATTCAAAGCTCGTATTAACGCAATCTGCTTTAGAAAATGAAAGTTTTTCCCATTTTGATGACAGTAACTTCCAATCATTTGAAAATATCAATGGATTCCATGCATAAAAAATAAGTTTTTTATCGGGATATTTTTTTTCGATTTTGTCAGCCAAATATGCATAATTGTTGTGAGTATCAAACAAAATGATGAAATCTGCCGTTGCAAGTTCGTTAACCCAGTTTTGTTTTTCCACTTCGTTCTGCTTTATATGGAAAAGTCTGAAAGAAAACATTTTCCATAGAGGTAGATTCGAATAAGGTTTAACATTAAAAAACAATTCCTCATTTACGTGAAACGGGAAGTCTATATCTACTATTGCGATGTTATCCTTCATTTTTGTTCATAATGTTATAACGAAATTGATAATATTCTTTTGCTTCGACATTATCTTCAAATATAGAATAATAAGGATAAAATCTATTGTAAAAATAATACGATCCGGGAGCTCTGCCAACATCGGAAGACATATCAATTGTATAAGCACGAAAGAATGTAAATACTACAAACTCGGCCCATACAACTGCTTTTACAATTGTTTTATGCTTTTCTATTACTAAAGTAGCCATTGCTATGTATAACACTATTGACATTATTGTAGAATAACGAGTTACAAAAATCGGCATGAACAAACCTATCAAGTTAAAATAGAAGAATACGTTAACTCCAACTTTCACTTCCGGTGACAATGTATCACATTTTCTGCAATATCTTGCCAAATAGAAATATGCGATTGTCAATAACACTGCATGTATATTGCCAAGTAAACTTGCATTCTGCATCGCAGAATATTTTACAACTCCATCAGCCCATGATTCACCAAATGATAACGACGGAAATATAACTTTCATAATGCCTGCCATTACAGATACGATAACAATAGTACGCAATTTGGATAACTTCAAAATATAACTATTGACGAATGGCAAGAAAGCAAATAATAGGGCACTAACGTGGAACAGAGCGGCAACAGCAACAAACAGGAAATAGCTTTTCCATTCTTTTTTTACAAAATAAAAAAGAGATATCAATAGCAATACGTTTCCTAATGATTGTCGCATAATCTCCATATTATAGTAAAAGAATATTGTCAAAAAATATAAGAGAATTACAGTAAACCTATAATTTGTGGCTTTATTTACAAAGTAAAATATTGCCGTATTAATTATACATGCATGGACTATTTGAAATACATAAAATTCCTCTGAAAACGTATGCACAAGATTAGATAGAATCAACCATCCCGGGCCAAATCTATCAAATAAGGCCAAGCCGAAAAGATTTAGATCATATATGGAAGAATAGAATCCACTGTTCCAATATGACATATACGAAAATGTATCTCCACCAACTCCTTTACGCAATCCTGCTAATAAAATAAGTATTAACAGTTCAAAAAGATAGACTTTATTAGAAGCTTTTGGAGAGCTGTTATTACTTGAGTCAAATTTTATGGCAGCAAATAAAAATAGCAAGAATACTGACAGGTAAAGCATTTTATTTTAATGAAGTATAAATTAGATGTTTCACGCCCCACTTAAAATACGAAAAAATCACAGATTTAAAGTTTGGGGACAATACTTCTCCACTCTTTAAACGAGTGGCAATTATTGCTTGTCGCCGATATGGATCAACTCCTTCAATGTGTTCCCATGGAAGACATATAAGTCCATTGGACAAATACTTATATATCAAAGCTGAATATAAAGCTTGATCATGTCTGTTTTCTATAAAACATGGGAGCTGATAATCTTTCTCTTCACATGTAACATCCATAACAAACTTAGGATATTTAAGCATTAGATTTCTCCATTCTTTTACAAAATCACGAGTAAATGGCGTAACCTTAATTGCGATTGTAGCACATACCTGGAATTGATTTAGCCAATTTTCGGGATTATTATTAAAATAATCAATAATCTCCTTGCGAATCCATTTTTTATTCCTTTGGTAAATTTTTATTGCGCGTATATCAAATTGTTGTAAATCTCTAAAGTATACGTCTGTCCATTCTTTTGACTTTTGTAAAGTACATCCAGCATCACAATAAAACAAAAGGTCTCCATCATTAAGTTTATTCATTGTTTTAAGAATAATATCAGGCTTCCAACTCCACAAACCTCCTCCTCTTTTGACACTAAAGACTTTTGATTCTTGTAATTCTTTGGTAATATCCTGCGGACCGTAAAGTATTATACTATCAAAAACGCTAGTTTGCATAGCTTCTCTGCAGATACGTTTTTTACATTCTTCAAAAGCTGAATCTCCATATGTAATAAATACTTTATTCATCAGATTCTAATATTATCTTCATCAACTTCAATCTACTGATTTCATTTGATTTTATAACGCATTGAGAATTATTCTTCCACTCTGTTTCTGCTGTTATTCCAACAGCACCTTCATCAAGGAAAGATTTCTGAATATATTCATCAAAACTGGTCTTGATTTCATCCTTTGAGAAAGAGTCGAGCGTATTGATAAAATTCAATAATCCTGACATCGACTCATAGTTGTAGAGTCCAAGAGGTTTATTTCCGAAAAATGCATCAATTCCGAACTGAAGTGCAGGCTTACCCATCATCAATGCCTCACGACAAACCGTTCCTGCGATTGAAACCACACACTTACACTTATCCATGAGCATGTATGTATCTGTTTCAAGAGGGACAAGTATCACCTTGTCCAAAGCTGCAAGATCTTTATAAAGTTGCGCCCATCTCCCATTAGGCGTACAATAACGGTAAAATGTAGCAGGATGCTCTTTCACAACAACCTTCCAATCACTTGGGATTATTTCATTCAATAGTGCTATTGCTTTGTATTGCTGTGTAAAACCATATCCCTCAGGCAATGTCGTTCTCTCAGGTTGTAGGTGGAGATAGAATACGAGAAATTTCTCAGGAATCTCTGCAGAACAAAATTTCTCATATTTTTTATAGCAATAATATTTATAAGCAACCCTATCTAATCGTTTCCAATCATCCTTAAGATCTTTATTTAGAGAATAGAGTTTTTTCATCTTCTTGTCCTTCATGACTTGGAGGTATTCTGGTTTGATAGCTTCAGTACCCTTTTCATATCTACTTGCGACTTCCTTAAACATTCGATACTCCCATTCAGAAAATCCATCAACACGGTGGCAAGATTCAACAAGTTTTGGAAATTTATTTATCCCCTCCAAGAAAACATTTCTCCAATGAAATATGCCATTACGACCATAACGGACCGGTATGCCTAGTGCCTCACATACTCTACCAACAACCCATGTACGAATATTATGACTGCACTCATATAACAGCATAAATGCTGGCTTAAGCTTGGCAACAAACTTATATGCAGCAATAGTCATCTTTGTAATTGCAACTTCGTTCTTGGTTGAGTAGTTAAAAAAGAAGCCCGCCATTGTTCTATCCCATAACTCCTCAGTGAGTTTATCTCTTGTAACAAAATCTATAATATTAGTAAGTTTTAACAACTCCTCTCTACTGAATTCATAATCATTGAACGAATACAGATCTTCATACACAGTATATTCAACATTGTCCGAATGAACGTTCTCATGTAGTTTGTTACAAAATTTTTTTTCACCAATATACTGTATTTTGTATATGCTTGAGTTGAATAAAGTTTCGAAATCTTGATAGGTAAACGCAAGACCAGCATCCAATATTATATTCTTCATATAATTTAATTATTTGATTAAAAATTTAATCTTACTTACAACAAAGAATCTCTCTTTCTTTGATAGCCCGATATAAAAAGAAGCCAATAGCATAGTTCCTAAACATATTAGAAAGTCATGAAAACAAACCCATTTATTTTCTACTAAAAGTGCATGTGAAAAATACCCAATCGTAGCAATAATAGCAATCACCACAATTATCCTAAACATATTTGGGATGAAAACTTCTGTCGAGAGGTTGCACTTTAAATATGCATGAAGTATTGCAGACAAAAGGTTACAAAATGATGCCACAACATAAATAATCGGCACAATCATTACGTTCAGTCCCATCCTCAATACAATAAACATAATTGTCAAAACCAAAGCAGACATGACACCATAGACTAGAAAATAACTTTTTATGTCACCATTTGCAATTATCAATGACCTTAGAGGCAAAATAATAGTTGAGAACACACTTGATATCAAAAGTATCCTACAAAAATCATATGCATATTGTGGAACCTGTCCCAACCATAGTTGCAAGAACCATTCTCCATTTATAGAGAAATAAATTGCTACAAATGCAGTGGAAATTGCAGAAATCTTTATCGCAGTCAGTAACAGCCTGTCTCGGTAAATAGTATCATTCAATACTGTAGCACTTGTTATTTGGGGTTCTACTGCTTTAATAACATTGGTAGTAAAAGATAGTACTGCACTTGTAATACTTTTAGATAAACCATTAGCTGTATTATATAGCACACCACCGAATACATTGATAAAAATGTTCGATAAATATGTAAGCGAAATTCCGGCAGCAGACTCAATTGAGTTCCACCCAGAGAACTTTAGCATTTTTTTAAGAAGTTTCCTTTCGTAGATACCAGATAATCTGATATTTAGACTTATTCTGCAATATATAAAAAGAGTTGCGATTTGGATGCAGCCAACTAACAGCAACATTGCAGTATAAATAATCAGCATATCGCCTTCCACATAAGGTAATCCTAATAAAAAAAAGAGTCTAAGTACATTGATCAAAAGTTCGACTGATGCAGGGAATCCCATTTTTTCTTTGGAATACAACAGTGCCGAAAAAGGTATGGTTATGAATGAGACTATTGTTATAAATGCTGTAATTTGATATGTAATATCTACAGCAAAACTTCGGTTCTCTGGGTATTCCAATATAGTGCGTACAACATACAGACCTAAAGTTTCATATAATACAATCAGAAAAAGAACCATATAGAATATGATTCTAATTGCAGTATTAAAAACAATCCTGAAATCAAGTTCATTCTTAGCAAGTTCAACGTTAAAATAGCGTTGTAAGGAATTGGTTAAGGGCATCGATACTACAGCGAACATTGAGATAAGGCCACCTATAATATTGTTGATCCCATAGTCTATTTCACCAAGAACCTGCAATGTAAGTCTCGTCGCATAAAATGATAGAACCATAGCCAAGAATAAACGCACGATTAAGAGCATCGCATTCTTTGCTATTAATTTAGGATTTCTATTTTGATTTTCCATTTTGAGCGAATAAACAGTATTAACAATTTTAAATCGTCTACTTTTTAAAGTGGACTCAACCTTTATTCAGAGAACTTCCTCAATGAATTCACGCACACACCCTTCACCGCCTTTTTTAGTCATCACTTTGATACCTATGATATCCTTAACTTTCTGATGGGCATCGGCAGGACAGCCAGCGACCCCCACAAACGATAGCAGGTCAATACAGTTGATGTCATCCCCGATATAGGCTACTTCATTCAGTGTTATACCAAGTTTATCGCATATATATTGGGCTGCTGCTAGCTTTCCTCCCTCTCGTTTACCTTGAACGAGATAATCAAGCTGGAGTTTGTCTGCGCGACGCTGATTCAGTTGACGGTCTTCACTTGTAATGATAGCAGTCTTGACACCTGCTTTGCGGAGCAGTCCGAAGCCCATACCATCACGGGTGTTGAACTTCTTCAGCTCGTCTCCGTTTTCACTGTAATACATTCCACCATCTGTCAGAGTACCATCGATATCAGAAATAAAGAGTTTTATCTGTGGCTTTGAAATGGTAGGATGAGCCAGTACATGCTTGCGCATAAGGTTTTCAAGGATAATCCAGTCGTCAGGTTCGTCAATTTCCATGGCTGTGTATTCCGGCATCTCATAAATACCAATCTTGCTACCAAGGCGATTACCGTTTGAGAGGATATTGCCAACCATATTTATATAGAATGCGCCATTCTCCATCAACATACCGCTGAAGTTTTGACGACGAGGTCGGTTCATGTAGTCGTAGTTCATAGATGTACCGTCTTCATTCCAGAAAAAACGATAATTACGGACACAGGTGATGATACTGTCATATTCATTCTTTGTGTACATCTGTAACGCTTCTGAGAAATGCTTGGTCTCTGTCAACGGGGACGTTGCCTGAACTAACATGAAGATGTTATCCTTTGGAAGTTCGGCATAATTTATATACTCCAGCATAACACTTTCCGTAGATGCTGTGTCGCAAGCATTTTCAGCAGAACGTCTGTACAACTTTGTCTTATGATAATGTTGTTTCTCGACCGTATTCCAAATATCATCAGAATCGGTTGCAACAATCACCTCATCAACCTCTGGGCATGACTCCAATGCCTCAATGTTCCAACAGACAAGAGGCTTGCCGCAGAATGATTTTATATTTTTAAGAGGGATGGACTTGCTCCCACCCCTCACTGGTATAAATGCAATGGTCTTCATACTACCACTTTACTTGATTCTTCTTCAGTTTATTACGCTGCACTTTCTCAATGTCAAGAATATCTTCTTTCTTATATGTAAGAGCCTTGGCAACTGCACGGCAGTCACGGGCAAGTTTGCGAACACCATCAGGTTCAAGACTGGCAGCATGATCGGTACCTTTCCATGTACGGTCGAGAGTATAGTGACGCTCTATCCATTCCGCACCTAAAGCTACGGCAGCTGCATCAACAGCTATTCCAAGATGGTGACCGGAGAAGCCTATTGCATTCACTCTGTCTGCATAAAGTTCACAAAGACGATTCAACTCGAGCAGACAAATATCTTCAAAAGGCACAGGATAACCAGAGGTACAATTGTAAATAACCAAATCCTTGTTCCTTCCGTTGCTTTCAAAGAACTGGATAATCTGTTCTTCCTCTTCTCTTGTTGTCATTCCGAAAGACAGATGTATTTTACCTTCAAAATTGCCACAAAGATACTGGAGCATAGGCTTGTTGAGGTTACAAGCAGAAGGAACTTTTATTAGTTTTGGATGCAAGGTGCATATTTCCTTTGCAGAGGTTACATCCCAGACAGAGGTTGAATACTCGATGCCAAACTCATTACACCACTCCTGAAGCTGGCGGTGCTGGTCGAGAGTGAATTCCAGAAACTCACGATGCATTCCGTAGGTCGGACCGTATGAGTTTTCTGGGTGAGGATGGGGAGCATTATACTCCTCAGGAGCCAGTAACTCCTTATTGCAACGCTTCTGGAATTTCACTACATCAGCCTTGCAATAGGTTGCGGCTGTCATTATCAGCTCTTTTGCAATTGCCATATCACCCTTGTGATTGCAACCGATTTCTGCAATAATTTTTGGTGCGTTCATATTTTAAAATTGTTATAATATTTTCTTAAGCCTCCTATCAATATCACTAAGCAACCGCCAGTTTTTATAAAACCAATCAATAGTATATCCCGCTATTTTATCAAAGTTACAGATATCAGCTTTTACACAAGTCCCATTAGACTGTTTCTCAATATCTTTCAGATTTGCCGAACTTCCCGCATAAGTCAGTTTATCCAGATTGACAATATGATATTCAGGATATTCATTGAACTTAATACAGATTTTCGTTATAATCGAATAACCAACTTGCTTCTTCCAGGCGTTCGTGGTGTTTTATCTTTCTCGGAAAGGATTATTTGATCAGCAGGAACCTTCCAGTCGATTTTCAATGCGGGATTATCCCAAGCCAGGGCACCTTCGCATTGAGGAGCATAGAAGTTGTCACATTTATATTGAAAAATAACCTCTTCCGTCAGGACAACAAAGCCATGGGCAAATCCACGCAGAATCTTTAAAAAGGCGGGGTTCAATGATGACAACGCCTTCTATAGCAGTTTGGATTATTTCCACTGTGATTAGTATTTATTAGTTATTTAAATTACCGGAAAGGAATATGGCATTATTCCAATCCCAGTTCATTTAATAAAGGCTTGTGCCAGACCGTCCAGAGAGGGTTGTTCTGCA
The DNA here is from genome assembly GCF_014750685.1 of Bacteroides sp. GM023. Classification (GTDB taxonomy): domain Bacteria; phylum Bacteroidota; class Bacteroidia; order Bacteroidales; family Bacteroidaceae; genus Bacteroides. Next base: position 397,678 of record NZ_JAAXGE010000005.1, on the reverse strand, counting down.
TATTCAAACCGTACTCCATAATCGGAGCCATCGCCCAAAAGACGCTTGAAGCCCAGAAGATCGTAAGGAGTGGAAATGTTCAGGATCTCACGGATTCCGGCCAACATAAGGACTGAAATCGGATAATAAATCATTGGTTTGTCAAAGATAGGAAGCAACTGCTTACTCACTCCTTTGATGATAGGATACAGACGAGTGCCTGAACCACCGGCTAAAACTATTCCTTTCATAGTATTTATCGATTTTTTTTAATTGTAAAAGTTCAATATCTTCACTGTTTATTTTATTTTCAAGCAGATATAATTTAATATATCGTGGATTTTTTAATTGGGAAAGGTTATCGGACAACAAGCACCTAAGTAAGTTTTTCCTTGTTTGCCTCAATATCATTGGCAAACATGCTGACCGCACGACATGTTATACAGTCAGCTATGATTTTTCGAGATTGAACATGTTTTTGTATACCATTTTACAAACTTCCTAGAGCGCATCTAATCACTTATCCAACACCTCAAACTTCGGCGAATTCTTCGACTTAAACTCAGGTACAACTTTCTTCATCAACTGCACAGTATCCATAATCTTTACCGAACGGGATAATCTCTCAAACTCCGCATAAGTATCCAACAGTTCGGAATACTCATAGCGACGCACCTTCGCTATCATGATTTTCTCATTCTTCGTCGGAATCGTATTTTCCTTGTCACCCAATACCTCTTCATAAAGTTTCTCACCGGGACGTAAGCCTGTAAACTCAATCTTTATATCTTCACCCGGACGATAACCCGCCAATTCAATCATACGAGTCGCCAGATCGACAATCTTCACTGCTTTTCCCATTTCAAAGACAAAGATTTCATTACCTTCGCCCATCGTAGCAGCCTCCATTACCAAACGGCAAGCCTCCGGTATGGTCATGAAAAAGCGAATGATATCAGGATGGGTGACTGTGACAGGACCACCGTTTTCGATCTGTTCCTTAAAACGAGGGATCACCGAACCATTACTACCCAGCACATTACCAAAACGGGTAGTGATAAATTTGGTATGTCCTTTCAGTTTTCCTTCACGGATAGCACAGCCTAAACTCTGCACATAGATTTCAGCCAGACGCTTGGAACATCCCATCACATTCGTAGGATTCACAGCCTTATCCGTAGAAACCATTATCATTTTCTCCGCACCATATTCTACCGCCATGTCTGCTACCTGGCGAGAGCCGGTTACATTGACAAGCACAGCTTCGCAAGGATTTTCTTCCATCAATGGTACATGTTTATATGCAGCGGCATGAAACACAACCTGAGGATGATAAAGCTCGAATGCCATGCGTACACGTTCTTTCACACGTACATCACCAATCACAGGAACAAAATTTATAGTAGGATAATTTTTCTCGAATTCAAGACGGACATTATGTAAAGGAGTCTCTGCGGAATCGAACATGATGAGTTTTTGGATACCCATCTGCACTAACTGACGGCAAAGTTCACTGCCAATACTACCCGCAGCACCAGTCACCAATACGACTTTGTCTCTAAATTCTTCAGCAACTTGCCGAAGATTTATGTTGATTTCAGCACGTCCTAACAAATCTTCAATTTTAATAGGACGTATCCATTGATGAAAGTTGCCATCAGCGTCCGCTTCACTAATAGTAGGAGCAATCAGAGTTTTAAGCGCATTACTTTTGCAATATTCCAGAAGACGATTTTCCTCTAAACGGGTATCTTCGTAACGGGCAAATAAAATGCCACGAATACCACGTTTTCGCATGATACAGTCAATATCTTCTTCTTTTTCAAAGTAATAAATAGGAAGATCTGTCAGGCGACGTCTACTATTATTCCTTCCATATATACAGAAACCTACAACCTTATAGTGTGCACTATCCCGGAGACGAAGTTTCAAGGCTACACTCTTTTCATCAATACCATAGATAAGAATACGGGTATTCTTTTTATTCATCCAATCCAGCAGAAGGTCATAAACAATAATGAGTGAGACACGAAAAGTGGTTAATGCTGCCAATGTCATCAAGCCGTCAAATAGAAGATAGGCGGTTTTATAATTATATTGTAATTGGGATTCGGATATAATCCAAAAAGAAATTACTAATAAACATCCGACTTTGAATAGTACAGCACACATAATGCGCCAAAGTTCACGTGCCTGAGAAAAACGAATGGTGTTACGATAGGTATGAAATAACAGAGCTCCCGCAATACTTGCCACTAAAGAGACGCAAATAAACTGACAAAGCAACCAATCGCTCATTGGAACATGTGCCATATAATGAATGACGGCATAAGCTACCAATGAACATAATACAGATATTGCCGTGTCAATGCCTAAAATTATCCAGTAACTGAAATAATTCTTACGGGCATATTGTATTATACCCTTCAATGTCTTTTCCATTTGTTTTCTCAATGATTTATCGGTTCCACATACCCTACAGGTATATCCGCACAAGCGCATCCCAGCATATTCAACCGGACAGCTATCTTGCTTTTACCATTTACTGTAACAAACTCCCCTACAAGTCCTGTTAAAGGACCTTTGATGACACGAACTTTTTCACCACGTGCCAATGGAGCACTATTCATAGAAATGACATCTTCAGAATAGTCAAGCATAAAACGGAAACGAGCCATTTGATCATTTGGAATTACAGTCGGGCTACTCTCACCTCGTATTACCATGTATCGGCTGACTGTAGATAGTGACAGGACTTCCTTGCGTTCTTTCGGATCGACATACACAAAGACCATCATTGGCAGTAATACTGTCTCGACCAATTTACGGCGGTCGCTCCACTGATGAATCTCCTGTTGAACAGGTATAAAACTTTCAATCCCCATTTTCTCCAAATGCTCCTGCACTTTCTTCTCATGATGCATTCTGGTCATAGCAACATACCAGCGTTTAGAGTGTGCTACGCCTTCCCCTGTCCCAATTTTAGGCCCAGCACTTAAAGTTCCTTCTTTTCTTAGAATCATACTTTTTTACCCCATGTTTGTCCGTTACTTCTTAGGTAACGGAAAAGCACACATTCAAATTCAAACTAAATGAGAGCAGTGAAAAACATCGACAAATACGTGGTAGAAGGATTTTGCACTCTGGGAGAGGGGTATATTCATATGGAAATATGGTATATCGGTAGCAGGACATGAAGATAATGTTTTTTCATGTTCAGAGTCTTTTTTGCCTTATATTTCAGATAAAACTAAAAAAAGTGAGTTTTTATTTGTTTTCTATTTGTGTTTTTGTCTATCTTTGTATCGAATTTAAATCTGTTACCTAAGAAGTAACATACATATTTTAATACTGATTATTAATATTTTAGATATCTACAACCGTCCTAATTGACAGTTCTTAACGTAAGATAAATTCATCTTGTTCACCTCTGTACGTTCTCGTAATTCAAATCCCTTCAAATAAATCTGCGTCGTCTTGATTGACTTGTGCCCCAAAGATTCACTAATCATTTCAATAGAAACTCCGCGGTACTTGGCAGTTGTAGCCCAAGAGTGTCGAAGAGTATAGGAAGTGACCGGAGATGTCAGTCGTAGGGCTTTTGCCAATCCCTTCAGATGGTTGTTAAACCGACGGAGAGCAGACTGGTATTCACGATAAGCACGCTCATCCTTACGCTTCTTGTCACCCAAAAGAATATCAAACAGGTAGTCGGGATAGTCCGGACGGGAAGGCTGATGATTCCGAAGTTGGTCAATCATCTCTTTGGCAGTATCCAACACTTCCACACTCATTGGAGTTTTGGTCTTGACCCGACTATATCGAAGGATATTCTGATCCAAAGCAGACTTTTCCATATGTGCCAGATCGGCAAAAGACATCCCACAAAACTGGAACATCAGTGCTGCAATAGCCTGCGTCCGTCGTAAACGGTCTGATTTAGGATCTTCATATAGAAGCTTATGTAATTCAGGCACAGGCAATGCCCGTTTTTGCCGGATATCGACTCCGGTATACACATCACGAAACAAACGGGGAACATACGGAGCATTCCCAGCTTCTACCCCACGATTGTAAACACTGCGCAGCATACGCATATAAGTAGAAACCGTATTGGGTTTCAAACCACTCTCGCTAAGATGCTGTCCATAACGACGCAAACTCTCACGGGTAACTTGCCTGAAAGACACGTTCTGCGTACCGCAAAACTTACTGAAAGACAAAAGGGCATTCTTGTAGACATGCGCTGTAGAAAAGCGTCCTTCTTTCTGTAAACGACCGATGTATAGTTCCCCACATCGGCTAAATCCATTCTTACTCATCATTTTATATCACTGGTTATTTTATATACAAGTATAGGGCGAAAATTTGAAAATCCCATCCCCGCCTGTCAGCAAGTCTTAATTTTATCTAATTCAAGAAGGGTGATAACAACGAAACAGATACCCGATAAAACATGGCAGACACGCAAAAAAAGAGAGGCAAAGGCAAAATGCCTGTTTGTAATAAACTTTGTTAAACGTTCAATACGCAAAAACTGTACTATTTATCAACATTGCTCCCCGCGTATATGCGCGCAATTTTAATTGGGAACAAATAAATCTCATTTCATTACATACTAATATCAATCAGAATTGTCTTCATTTTGAAAAATACGAATATTCACCCTAGTTTTGCACTTCGGTTTTAACCAACCACTCGTTTCTCACCGAGGAACACCCTCTTGGTTTTAAAGAAACAGGTCGTTGGTTTTAAAGGAACGGCCCGTTGGTTTAAAACCAAAAAAGGCATTTGTAACTATTTGATTTTCAATTTCTTATAAAAGCAGAATTCCGTCCCCGTAACCATGGGATTTTTCTCAACAAACAAAACGGAATTCATGACCCGAAGCGGTCTGATGCATATAATATTTATTTACAATTGAAAATTAAAATCCCATGGTTACAGTTACGATTACCATCAAGCCATATCTGGCAAGGTATATGTACGCGCGTTACGTACAAAGTTTAGAACCCGAATCCGAAAGCCGCTCTTCGCCTTCTTCGCCCAGCTCTTCAAGCAAACCGGTTCCCATCCATCTCTCCCATATCACTCCTATCTATCATTTCCTCCATCAACTATCCGTTCCACATCCACCTAAAGTCTCCTGGAAAGAAACAGGAAATATCACGTTTGTCCTACCCAATCAAAACTACGGTAAAAATCCGGAAGTATATAATTATATCGGGCAAGACAGCGCATTGATCATAGAAAAGGAAATTGAAATGGAGATGAAAGCGGAACTCTACGGATTTCTTCTAGAAAACAAGTTCAAAAATGGAATTATGTTCAAACGCTCAATGGAAGCTTTTGTGGAACATTATAATATGGAGGGAACGGTGGAGGAGGATAGTTTGATGAGGGCTTTCCAGAGGTGGAGGAAGTTGACGAAAGACTCTCATGAAAAGAAAGATTTTTGATATTCAGAAGTATTTTTTTCTCTTTTATGTTGCATAACACATAAGAGTGTATTTGATACACCAAACTAAAGTGTTACTTTTACACCCGAAATAAGATAAGCATCTCATTTACATTAAAAATAAAACCATGAAAAAACATTTTCTACTTGCAGGAATTGCCGCACTGATGCTAGCTGCGTGCAATAACAAGCCGGCTTCCGAGCTGACTTTATCCGGTCTTGACCCGGTAAATTTTCAAACAGAAGTGAATAATGCCCAAACGAATCTTTATACATTAAAGAATAAGGCAGGCATGGAAGTATGCATCACTAACTTCGGAGGACGTATCGTGTCTATCATGGTGCCGGACAAAAACGGAAAGATGCAGGATGTCGTTTTAGGTTTTGACAGCATTGCTGACTATATCAATGTGCCGAGCGACTTTGGTGCTTCTATCGGACGCTATGCGAACCGTATCAACCAGGGACGCTTTGTTCTGGATGGCGATACAATCCAATTGCCGCAGAATAACTTCGGTCACTGTCTGCACGGCGGTCCGAAAGGCTGGCAATATCAGGTTTACGAAGCAAATCTCGTTGACCCGATGACACTGGAGCTGACTCGCATCTCACCGGACGGTGACGAAAACTTCCCGGGCAACGTGACTGCAAAAGTGACTTACCAACTGACTGAAGACAACGCTATCGACATCAAGTATAGCGCTACTACTGATAAAAAGACGATTATCAACATGACCAACCATTCTTACTTCAACCTGGCCGGTGATCCGTCGAAAGCTTCAACCGATAATATTATGTATGTAAATGCAGACTACTATACTCCGGTAGACAGCACCTTTATGACAACAGGTGAAATTGCTTCGGTAAAAGACACTCCGATGGACTTCACTACTCCGAAAGCAGTAGGACAGGAAATCAACAACTACGATTTCGTTCAGTTGAAGAACGGAAACGGATACGACCACAACTGGGTATTGAACACAAAGGGCGACATTTCGCAGGTAGCAGCCAAACTGACTTCTCCTGAAAGTGGCATTACCCTGGAAGTATATACCAACGAACCGGGTATCCAGGTTTACACAGGTAACTTCCTCGATGGAACCGTAACCGGCAAGAAAGGTATCGTTTACAACCAACGTGCTTCCGTTTGCCTGGAAACACAGCACTATCCTGACAGCCCAAACAAGGCAGACTGGCCTTCAGTGGTTTTAGAACCGGGACAAACATACAACAGCGAATGTATTTTCAAATTCTCAGTAGAGAAATAATATAAACTTATAAATCATATTTATTGTGGAAGCATTAGATTGGCTAGTAATTGGAGTCTTCTTTTTGGCTCTAATCGGTATTATTGTTTGGGTAGTCAGACAAAAACAAAATGACTCGGCAGATTATTTCTTAGGTGGACGTGACGCAACATGGCTTGCAATCGGTGCCTCTATCTTCGCATCGAACATCGGTTCGGAACACTTGATCGGACTCGCAGGAGCCGGAGCTTCCAGTGGTATGGCTATGGCACACTGGGAAATTCAGGGATGGATGATTTTGATTCTCGGATGGGTATTCGTGCCATTCTACACACGAAGCATGGTATATACAATGCCGGAATTCCTTGAACGCCGTTATAATCCTCAATCACGCACAATACTGTCAGTCATCTCTTTGGTAAGTTATGTATTGACAAAAGTAGCTGTTACTGTATATGCCGGTGGGTTGGTATTCCAACAGGTATTCGGTATCAAAGAACTTTGGGGAATCGACTTCTTCTGGATTGCAGCAATCGGTCTAGTTCTACTGACTGCACTTTATACAATTTTCGGTGGTATGAAATCTGTATTGTACACTTCCGTACTTCAGACTCCTATTCTTCTGCTAGGTTCATTGATTATCCTTGTACTTGGTTTCAAAGAATTGGGTGGATGGGACGAAATGATGAGAATTTGTGGTGCGGTAACTGTCAATGATCACGGAGATACAATGACAAACCTGATTCGTAGCAATGATGATCCGAACTTCCCTTGGCTGGGTGCTTTGATTGGTTCTGCCATCATCGGATTCTGGTACTGGTGTACTGACCAGTTCATCGTACAGCGTGTACTTTCCGGTAAGAATGAGAAAGAAGCACGCCGTGGTACTATCTTCGGCGCATACCTGAAACTATTGCCTGTATTCTTATTCTTGATTCCGGGTATGATTGCATTTGCTTTGCATCAGAAATATATCGGCGCAGGTGGCGAAGGTTTCCTTCCGATGCTGGCTAACGGTACTGCAAACGCTGATGCCGCTTTCCCGACATTAGTTGCTAAATTGCTTCCGGCCGGTGTAAAAGGCTTGGTAGTATGTGGTATTCTTGCTGCTTTGATGAGCTCTTTGGCTTCTTTGTTCAATTCATCCGCCATGTTGTTTACTATCGACTTCTACAAACGTTTCAAACCGGAAACTCCGGAAAAGAAACTGGTAGGTATTGGTCAGATTGCAACCATCGTTATCGTAATCTTAGGTATTCTTTGGATTCCTATCATGCGTAGTGTAGGTGACGTGCTTTATACCTATTTGCAAGATGTTCAGTCTGTATTGGCTCCGGGTATTGCCGCTGCATTCTTACTGGGTATCTGCTGGAAACGCACTTCTGCCCAAGGTGGTATGTGGGGGTTGATTTCCGGTATGGTTATCGGTTTGACTCGCCTGGGTGCTAAAGTATATTACAGTAATGCAGGTGAAGTGGCAGATTCTACATTCAAGTATCTGTTCTATGATATGAACTGGTTGTTCTTCTGCGGATGGATGTTCCTGTTCTGTATTATCGTAGTAATCGTAGTCAGCCTGGCAACAGAAGCCCCGACAGCTGAAAAAATCCAGGGATTGGTTTTCGGTACGGCTACTAAAGAACAAAAAGCAGCTACACGTGCCAGCTGGAATCACTGGGATATTATCCATACAGTAATTATCCTGGCTATCACTGCTGCCTTCTATTGGTATTTCTGGTAATTAAATAAAAACTCATATTAACAAAACAATGAACAACTATTATAGTTCGAACCCTACCTTTTATCTTGGTATCGACTGTATCATCTTCGGTTTTAACGAAGGGGAATTAAACCTGTTACTACTGAAAAGAAACTTCGAGCCGGCAATGGGCGAATGGTCACTGATGGGCGGATTCGTGCAAAACGATGAAAGCGTGGACGATGCTGCCAAGCGAGTATTAGCGGAGCTTACCGGACTGGAAAATGTATATATGGAACAAGTGGGAACCTTCGGGGCGGTTAATCGTGACCCGGGAGAACGGGTAATCTCTGTTGCATACTACGCATTAATCAACATCAATGAATATGACCGGAAACTGGTAAAGAAACATAATGCTTACTGGGTAAATATCAACGAACTCCCCCCATTGATTTTCGACCATCCCGAGATGGTGACAAAAGCACGGGAGTTAATGAAACAGAAAGCATCTTCCGAACCCATCGGTTTCAACTTATTGCCGAAGCTCTTCACTTTGTCTAAATTGCAAAGTCTGTATGAAGCCATTTACGGTGAGGAAATGGACAAACGGAATTTCCGTAAGCGCGTCGCCGGAATGGATTATATAGAAAAGACGGACAAAATAGATAAGTTATGTTCTAAACGCGGTGCAGCCTTGTACAAATATAACAGCAAGGTTTATCGCAAAGACCCGAAATTTAAATTATAACCAGTATGCTGGAAGAACTGAAAGAAAAAGTATTTCATGCCAATCTCGAATTGGTAAAGCATGGTTTAGTCATCTTTACTTGGGGAAATGTATCTGCCATCGACCGTGAAAGCGGCTTGGTAGTGATAAAACCCAGTGGTGTAAGCTATGATGATATGAAAGCAGAAGATATGGTAGTAGTGGATCTGGATGGCAATGTCGTCGAAGGACGGCTGAAGCCATCCTCAGATACTCCTACTCATGTAGTACTCTACAAGGCATTCCCGGAAATCGGTGGAGTGGTACACACTCATTCTACCTATGCGACAGCCTGGGCGCAAGCCGGATGTGATATTCCGAATATCGGAACCACTCATGCGGATTATTTCCATGATGCCATTCCCTGCACGGCAGACATGACGGAAGCGGAAGTGAAAGGTGCCTACGAACTGGAAACCGGAAACGTGATTGTAAAACGTTTCGAAGGATTGAATCCTGTACATACGCCGGGAGTCCTGGTGAAGAATCATGGCCCTTTCTCTTGGGGAAAGGATGCGCATGATGCAGTACACAATGCTGTAGTAATGGAGCAGGTGGCAAAAATGGCAAGCATCGCTTATGCCGTTAATCCGAATTTAACAATGAATCCGCTGCTGATAGAGAAACATTTCAGCCGCAAGCATGGTCCGAACGCTTACTACGGACAATAATTAAGTAATTCAATTTATACGATTAATAATAGTAAAACAAGTAAAGATATGAACGCATTTGATCAATATGAAGTATGGTTCGTAACAGGAGCACAGCTTTTGTACGGAGGTGACGCAGTAATCGCAGTAGACGCACACTCTAATGAAATGGTTAACGGACTGAATGAATCCGGTAAACTTCCTGTTAAAGTAGTATATAAGGGAACTGCCAATTCTTCCAAAGAAGTGGAAACAGTTTTTAAAGCAGCCAATAACGATGAAAAATGTATCGGTGTTATCACTTGGATGCATACTTTCTCTCCTGCTAAAATGTGGATTCATGGTTTGCAACAGTTGAAGAAACCGTTGCTGCACCTGCACACTCAGTTCAATAAGGAAATTCCTTGGGATACAATGGATATGGATTTCATGAACCTGAATCAGTCAGCCCATGGCGACCGTGAATTCGGACACATCTGTACTCGTATGCGTATCCGTCGCAAAGTGGTAGTAGGTTACTGGAAAGAAGAAGAAACACTGCATAAAATTTCCGTTTGGATGCGTGTTTGCGCAGGTTGGGCAGATTCACAGGATATGCTTATCATTCGTTTCGGCGACCAGATGAATAATGTAGCTGTAACTGACGGTGATAAAGTAGAAGCTGAACAACGCATGGGTTACCACGTAGACTACTGCCCGGTAAGTGAATTGATGGAATATCACAAAGATATTAAAGATGCTGACGTAGATGCATTGGTAGCTACTTATTTCAAGGAATACGACCATGATGCTTCTTTGGAAGACAAGTCGACTGAAGCTTACCAAAAAGTATGGAACGCAGCGAAAGCTGAACTTGCTATGCGTGCTATCCTGAAAGTGAAAGGTGCTAAAGGTTTCACAACCAACTTCGACGATTTGGGTGACATAGAATATAATGGTTTCGACCAGATTCCGGGATTGGCTTCTCAACGCCTGATGGCAGAAGGTTACGGATTCGGTGCTGAAGGCGACTGGAAATCGGCTGCTCTTTACCGCACTGTATGGGTAATGAACCAGGGACTTCCTAAAGGTTGTTCCTTCCTGGAAGACTATACATTGAACTTTGATGGTGCAAGAAGCTCTATCCTTCAATCACATATGTTGGAAATCTGCCCGCTTATCGCAGCCAACAAACCTCGCCTGGAAGTACACTTCCTCGGTATAGGTATTCGCAAGAGCCAGACTGCACGTCTTGTATTCACTTCAAAAACAGGAACAGGCTGTACTGCTACTGTGGTAGATATGGGTAACCGTTTCCGTCTGATTGTGAACGATGTAGAATGTATCGAACCGAAGCCGCTTCCTAAATTGCCGGTTGCTTCCGCTCTTTGGATTCCGATGCCTAACCTTGAAGTAGGTGCAGGTGCATGGATTTTGGCAGGTGGTACTCACCACTCTTGCTTCTCTTACGACCTGACAGCCGAATACTGGGAAGATTACGCTGAAATCGCTGGTATCGAAATGGTACATATCAACAAGGATACGACTATCAGTTGCTTTAAGAAAGAACTCCGTATGAACGAAGTTTATTATATGCTGAATAAAGCGCTTTGCTAACGATTAACGGGGTAGTGATTAGTGATGAATACTATGCAGCACATTGCGTAGCTATTAATCACTAATCACTAATCACTAAACACTAATCAACATGAAATTAGATGCAAAATCAACCATCGAGGCAGGTAAAGCCATTCTTGGTATAGAACTCGGTTCGACACGAATAAAAGCTGTCTTGATTGACCAGGAAAACAAGCCCATTGCTCAAGGAAGCCACACTTGGGAAAACCAGTTAGTCGACGGGCTTTGGACGTATAGCATTGAAGCCATATGGAACGGAATGCAAGATTGCTATGCCGACCTTCGCTCTAACGTAAAGAACTTATATGGCATAGAAATCGAAAACCTGGCAGCCATCGGTGTCAGTGCCATGATGCATGGTTATATGCCATTCAACGAAAAAGAAGAAATCCTTGTGCCCTTCCGCACTTGGAGAAACACCAATACAGGTCAGGCAGCAGCAGCTTTATCTGAACTATTTGTCTACAACATCCCTCTAAGATGGAGCATTTCACACTTGTATCAGGCTATTCTGAACAACGAAGCTCACGTCAAGGACATTGATTTCCTGACAACTCTTGCAGGTTATGTACATTGGCAGATAACAGGTGAAAAGGTATTAGGCATAGGCGACGCATCGGGTATGATTCCCATAGATCCGACTACCAACAACTATTCTGCTGAAATGGTGGCGAAATTCGACAATCTGATTGCGTCGAAGGAATATAACTGGAAATTGCAGGATATTCTGCCTAAAGTATTATCAGCAGGTGAAAATGCGGGTGTCCTCACACCGGAAGGAAGCAAAAAGCTCGACGTATCAGGTCATTTGAAGGCAGGAATACCGGTTTGTCCGCCGGAAGGAGACGCAGGAACCGGCATGGTTGCAACCAATGCGGTGAAACAGCGTACCGGAAACGTATCGGCAGGTACTTCTTCATTCTCCATGATTGTATTGGAAAAAGAGTTGTCACAACCATACGAGATGATTGACATGGTTACCACTCCCGACGGAAGTCTCGTAGCCATGGTACATTGCAATAACTGTACTTCCGACCTCAATGCATGGGTCAATCTGTTCAAAGAATATCAGGAGCTTCTGGGCATACCTGTAAATATGGATGAAATCTATAGCAAGCTCTATAACATTGCGCTCACAGGTGATGCCGATTGCGGAGGTCTTCTCTCGTACAACTACATCTCAGGTGAACCCGTAACAGGACTTGCTGAAGGAAGACCGTTATTTGTACGTTCGGCAAATGACAAGTTCAACCTGGCAAACTTCATGCGGACTCACTTATACGCTTCAGTAGGAGTTCTCAAGATTGGTAACGACATTCTGTTCAACGAAGAAAAAGTCAAAGTCGACAGAATTACAGGCCACGGAGGATTATTCAGAACAAAGGGAGTAGGTCAAAGAGTACTTGCAGCCGCTATCAATTCGCCTATTTCTGTAATGGAAACAGCCGGTGAAGGTGGTGCCTGGGGTATTGCCCTGCTAGGTTCTTACCTCGTGAACAATGAAAAGAAACAATCTCTGGCTGATTTCCTGGATGAAAGTGTATTTGTCGGCGACGCCGGTGTCGAGGTATCCCCTACACCCGAAGATGTAGCCGGTTTCAATACATACATCGAAAGCTACAAGGCAGGATTGCCCATTGAAGAAGCAGCAGTCAAATTTAAATAAGCTGCATCGCAGGAAGCCTTCTCTGCTCCTTTCTCAACTATATTTAAGTATTCACATAAACTATCCTCATCCCCTCTCCTTCCGGAGAGGGATAAGGGGAGACTATTATTATGAAAACCACCTCGTTCATACTTGCACTCATCCTATCCGCTTCACTAGCTAAAGCGCAAAATGCTCCACAAGTGTCTTACTTCCCGTTACAGGATGTAAAGTTATTGGATAGTCCTTTTTTACAAGCCCAACAGACTGATTTACATTACATACTAGCTCTCGACCCCGACCGTCTGCTCGCCCCTTTTCTTCGTGAAGCGGGACTGACACCGAAAGCTCCAAGTTATACCAACTGGGAGAATACCGGATTGGACGGACATATCGGCGGACATTATTTATCCGCACTCTCCATGATGTATGCTGCTACGGGAGACACCGCTATTTACAATCGCCTCAACTATATGCTGGATGAGCTTTATCGTGCACAACAAGCAGTAGGTACAGGATTTATCGGAGGAACTCCGGGAAGTCTCCAACTTTGGAAAGAAATTAAAGCAGGAAATATCCGTGCCGGTGGTTTCGACCTTAACGGCAAATGGGTACCTCTCTACAATATACACAAGACTTATGCCGGATTGCGGGACGCATATATCTACGCCAACAGTGATTTGGCACGTCAAATGCTTATTTCCCTGACAGACTGGATGATTGACATCACTTCCGGCCTAAGCGATAAACAAATGCAGGATATGCTGCGCAGCGAACATGGTGGATTGAATGAAACATTCGCCGATGTAGCCGAAATCACAGGAGACAAGAAATATCTGGAACTGGCACGCCGATTCTCCCATGAAGTAATCCTTGACCCGCTTATTAAAGATGAAGACCGATTGACAGGTATGCACGCCAACACACAGATACCGAAAGTAATCGGATACAAACGGGTTGCCGAACTGTCACAAGATGATAAGAACTGGAATCATGCCGCTGAATGGGATCACGCCGCCCGCTTCTTTTGGAATACGGTAGTCAATCACCGTTCTGTATGTATCGGCGGAAATAGCGTACGCGAACATTTCCATCCGGCAGATAATTTCACTTCCATGCTGAACGATGTTCAAGGACCGGAGACTTGTAATACCTATAATATGCTCCGGCTTACCAAAATGCTTTATCAGAATTCCCAAAATCCATATCATGCCAATGAACCGGACCCAACTTATGTGAATTATTACGAACGCGCACTTTACAATCATATCTTGGCATCACAAGAGCCGGATAAGGGCGGATTTGTTTACTTCACTCCTATGCGTCCCGGACATTATCGTGTTTATTCACAACCGGAAACATCCATGTGGTGCTGTGTCGGTTCAGGTTTGGAAAATCATACGAAATACGGCGAATTCATTTATGCGCATCAGAAAGATACACTTTACATCAACCTTTTCATCCCTTCACAACTGACTTGGAAAGAGCAGGGAGTCACTCTGACACAAGAGACTCGTTTTCCTGATGACGGAAAAGTAACATTACGAGTGGATGAAGCACCCAAAAAGAAACTCACTTTGATGATACGTATTCCGGAATGGGCTAAAAATTCCAAAGATTATGCAGTAACAATCAATGGAAAGAAAAGTCAGTTTGTCATACGTCCGGGAGAGAGTGTTTATCTGCCCATTCATCGCAAATGGAAAAAAGGAGATGTCATTACATTCAATCTGCCAATGGAAGTCAGTCTTGAGCAGATACCCGACAAGAAAGATTATTATGCCTTCTTATACGGTCCTATCGTCCTTGCTGCATCCACGGGCACTGAGCACCTCGATGGTTTATATGCAGACGACAGCCGTGGCGGACATATCGCTCATGGCAAACAAATACCTTTGCAGGAAGTACCGATGTTGATTGGAAATCCCAATTCAATTCGCAACTCTCTCCACAAGAAGAGTGAAAACCAGTTGACATTCAGTTTTAATGGAAACGTTTATCCTGCACAGAATAAGTCTCTGGAACTTGTACCCTTCTTCCGCCTGCACAATTCCCGCTATGCCGTTTACTTCCGTCAGGCAAGTGAAGAACAATTCAAAGCTATTCAGGAAGAAATGGCAATAGCCGAAAGAAAAGCAACAGAACTGGCCAATCAAACTATCGACTTGATTTTCCCCGGTGAGCAACAACCGGAATCCGACCACGGTATCCAATACGAACAGGCAGAAACGGGAACGAACAAAGACCGTCACTTCCGTCGTGCCAAAGGTTGGTTCAGTTATAATCTGAAAGTAAAGGAAGAAGCAAGCCGGATTATGATTACGGTACACAAAGATGAGCGTAATAAAGTAGCCATTCTCCTGAATAATGAGAAACTGGCAGTCAATCCGACTATCAGCGAAGCAGATAAAGACGGTTTCATTACCCTCTCCTATCTTCTGCCACAGAAATTGAAAGCCGACAGTTATCCGATACGTTTCAGTCCTGACGGCACAGAGTGGACACCCGCCATTTACGAGGTACGCTTACTCAAATAAAAGCAAAAAGAAAGACATCATCAAATATCTATATAATCATTTAAACAATACCATTTTATGAAAGCAAAACTATTAGTCAGTACGGCCCTTATGGCGGCTTCAATGTCTCTTTCCGCACAAAAGAGTGCCACCATCACCGTACATGCCGACCAAGGCAAAGAAATCATCCCGAAAGAAATCTACGGTCAGTTTGCCGAACACCTGGGTTCATGTATTTATGGAGGGCTTTGGGTAGGCGAAAATTCGGATATACCTAATATCAAAGGCTATCGTACGGATGTATTTAACGCATTAAAAGATTTGGCTGTTCCTGTTCTCCGTTGGCCGGGCGGTTGCTTCGCCGACGAATATCACTGGATGGACGGTATCGGTCCGAAAGCAGACCGTCCGAAGATGGTTAATAATAACTGGGGCGGAACGATTGAGGATAATAGTTTCGGTACACATGAATTTCTGAACCTTTGCGAAATGCTGGATTGCGAACCTTACGTGAGTGGGAATGTAGGCAGCGGTACGGTAGAGGAACTTGCCAAATGGGTGGAATACATGACATCAGACGGGGACTCACCTATGGCAAATCTTCGTCGCAAAAACGGGCGTGACAAAGCATGGAAAGTTAAATACCTCGGTGTAGGAAACGAAAGCTGGGGATGCGGTGGTAACATGCGTCCGGAATACTACGCAGACCTGTACCGCCGTTATTCCACTTATTGCCGTAATTATGACGGTAACCGCCTGTATAAGATTGCCAGTGGTGCGAGCGATTACGACTACAACTGGACAGATGTATTGATGAACCGTGTAGGACATCGTATGCAAGGTCTTTCCCTTCACTATTATACCGTAACCGGATGGAGTGGCAGCAAGACTTCCGCAACTCAATTCAACAATGACGATTATTACTGGACAATGGGCAAATGTCTGGAAGTGGAAGACGTACTCAAGAAGCATTGCGCCATCATGGACAAATACGACAAGGATAAGAAAATAGCTCTTTTATTGGACGAATGGGGAACCTGGTGGGACGAAGAACCGGGAACTATCAGAGGACACCTGTATCAACAAAACACAATGCGCGACGCATTCGTAGCTTCTTTGAGCCTTGATGTATTCCACAAATACACTGACCGCCTGAAGATGGCAAACATCGCGCAGATTGTCAATGTACTTCAATCCATGATTCTGACGAAGGACAAAGAGATGGTGCTTACTCCCACCTATTATGTATTCAAGATGTACAAAGTGCACCAGGATGCCACCTATCTTCCTATCGACCTGAACTGCGAAAAGGTGAATGCACGTGATAATCGCACCGTACCTATGGTAAGCGCCACCGCTTCGAAAGACAAGAACGGTATCATTCATATTTCACTCTCTAATGTAGATGCTGACGAAGCACAGGAAATTACTATCAATTTGGGAGATACAAAAGCGAAAAAAGCTATCGGAGAAATCCTGACCTCTGCAAAACTGACCGATTACAATTCTTTTGAAAATCCTAATATTGTAAAACCGGCACCTTTCAAAGAGGTAAAAATCAATAAAGGTACAATGAAGGTAAAACTTCCTGCTAAGTCCATTGTTACTTTAGAGTTACAGTAATTTAAGGGCTGTTACTTATTGTACCACAAACAAGAACACTGTTAAAATGGTAATAAAAAAGATAGTACTTTTGGATTGTTAAATCCACATAAAGAGTTATCTTTGCCAACAATCTGACAGAAATCAATTAAATTTTAAAGATATGAACGATAACAAACTTATGAATCGTGCAGCGGATAACATCCGTATTCTTGCTGCTTCAATGGTTGAAAAAGCCAATTCCGGTCACCCGGGTGGTGCCATGGGTGGTGCTGATTTTGTTAATGTACTCTTCTCCGAGTTTCTAGTATACGACCCTGAAAATCCACGTTGGGAAGGACGCGACCGTTTCTTCCTCGACCCGGGTCATATGTCTCCGATGCTTTATTCCACACTGGCATTGACAGGAAAATTCACGTTGGATGAATTGAAAGAATTCCGTCAATGGGGAAGCCCTACTCCGGGACATCCTGAAGTAGACATCATGCGTGGCATTGAAAATACTTCCGGCCCGCTGGGACAGGGACATACTTTCGCTGTAGGTGCTGCGATTGCCGCAAAATTTCTGAAAGCCCGTTTCAATGAGGTGATGAATCAAACCATCTATGCTTACATTTCGGACGGTGGTATCCAGGAAGAAATCTCTCAAGGTTCCGGACGTATTGCCGGCGCACTGGGACTGGACAATCTGATTATGTTCTATGACTCCAACGACATCCAGCTTTCTACAGAAACGAAAGATGTGACCGTTGAAGACACAGCCATGAAATATGAAGCATGGGGATGGAATGTACTTACCATCAATGGTAACGACGCAGACGAAATCCGTGCAGCAATCAAGGAAGCACAGGCAGAAAAAGAACGCCCGACACTGATTATCGGTAAAACCGTAATGGGTAAAGGTGCACGCAAGGCAGACGGCAGCAGCTATGAAGCAAACTGCGCTACACACGGTGCTCCTCTTGGCGGCGACGCTTATGTAAATACAATTAAGAACCTGGGTGGTGACTCTACCAACCCGTTCGTTATATTCCCGGAAGTAGCCGAACTGTATGCTAAGCGTGCAGAAGAACTGAAGAAAATCGTAGCCGAAAGATATGCAGTGAAAGCCGCATGGGCAAAAGCAAACCCTGAATTGGCTGCTAAACTGGAAGTATTCTTCTCAGGCAAAGCTCCGAAAGTAGACTGGGCTGCTATTGAACAGAAAGCTGGTAGTGCCACTCGTGCTGCATCTGCAACTGTATTGGGAGCACTTGCTACTCAAGTAGAAAACATGATTGTAGCTTCTGCCGACCTTTCCAACTCTGACAAGACCGACGGTTTCCTGAAGAAAACTCACGCTTTCAAGAAAGGTGATTTCAGCGGAGCATTCTTCCAGGCTGGCGTATCTGAGTTGTCAATGGCTTGTATCTGCATCGGTATGTCACTTCACGGTGGTGTAATCGCAGCTTGCGGTACTTTCTTTGTATTCTCTGACTATATGAAACCTGCCGTACGTATGGCTGCCCTGATGGAACAACCCGTGAAGTTCATTTGGACACACGATGCATTCCGTGTAGGTGAAGATGGCCCTACTCACGAACCGGTAGAGCAGGAGGCACAAATCCGCCTGATGGAAAAACTGAAAAACCACAAGGGACACAACTCTATGTTGGTACTTCGTCCGGCTGACGCAGAAGAAACAACTATCGCATGGAAACTTGCCATGGAAAATACATCTACTCCGACAGGCTTGATTTTCTCCCGCCAGAATATCGTTAGCTTGCCTTCAGGAACAGATTACGAACAAGCAGCTAAAGGTGCTTATATCGTAGCAGGTTCTGACGAAAACCCGGATGTAATCCTGGTTGCTTCCGGTTCTGAAGTTGCTACTTTGGTAGCCGGCACGGAATTGCTTCGTAAAGACGGTGTAAAAGTACGTATCGTATCTGCTCCGTCCGAAGGTCTGTTCCGCAGCCAGTCCAAAGAATATCAGGAATCTATTCTTCCTTCAGAAGCCAAGATTTTCGGTATGACTGCCGGTCTGCCTGTTACCTTGCAAGGTTTGGTAGGTTGCCACGGTAAAGTTTGGGGACTGGAATCTTTCGGTTTCTCTGCTCCTTACACTGTATTGGATGAGAAACTTGGATTTACTGCCGACAACGTATATAACCAAGTAAAAGCAATGCTCTAATGAAAACAATCGGATTAGCATGCGACCATGCCGGCTTTGAACTAAAAGAATATGTTCGTGGCTGGCTGGAAGTAAAAGGCTGGGCTTACAAAGATTTCGGAACTAACTCTACCGCAAGCGTAGACTATCCGGACTATGCTCATCCGCTAGCCCTTGCAGTGGAATCGGGTGAATGTTATCCCGGTATCGCTATCTGCGGCAGCGGAAACGGAATCAATATGACGCTGAACAAACATCAGGGTATTCGTGCCGCTCTTTGCTGGAATGCAGAGATTGCACATCTTGCCCGTCAGCACAATGACGCCAACATCCTGGTTATGCCGGGACGCTTTATCAGCACTGAAGAAGCGGACATGATTTTGACAGAGTTCTTCTCTACAAAGTTTGACGGTGGCCGTCATCAGAACCGTATTGATAAGATTCCGGTAAAATAAAGCCTGAAGATAAATCAAATAAGCGTAAAGCTGTTCTTCTTTTTGAAGGGCAGCTTTATTTTTGTGCCGATTTCAAGATTACAAAAGAGCAGTTCTATCGTCTTTATATAGGACGATATTAAAAACTGAAATTATGGGTAAACTGAATATGAAAGAATGGATTAGCCAAACCATTCAAAGTAAGGAAACGATTGCGATTCCTATCATGACGCATCCGGGCATCGAGCTTATCGAAAAAACGGTTCATGACGCTGTGACGAACGGACAAGTTCATTATGAAGCGATAAAAGCTCTTTGTGATAAATACCCTACCGCAGCGGCAACCGTTATCATGGATTTGACCGTAGAAGCGGAAGCTTTCGGAGCGGAAATCATCTTTCCTGAAAATGAAGTACCCAGTGTATCCGGTCGTTTGCTGGCAGACGAAGACGCTATCGGAAAATTAGAAATACCGGCATTGAACAAAGGAAGAATCCCGGAATATCTCAAAGCAAATATGCTGACAGCCAAGAACATAACAGACCGTCCTGTATTTGCAGGCTGCATCGGTCCTTATTCGTTGGCAGGACGCTTATATGATATGTCTGAAATCATGATGCTGATTTATATCAATCCCGAAGCTGCCAATACATTATTGAGAAAATGCAGCGACTTCATTACCCGTTACTGCATGGCTCTAAAAGCAACCGGTGTAAACGGAGTAGTGATGGCAGAACCTGCTGCCGGATTGTTATCCAACGAAGATTGCCTGCAATACTCTTCCCTATTCGTTAAGGAAATAATAGATAAAGTACAAGATGACAACTTCACCGTGGTACTTCATAATTGCGGAAACACAGGTAATTGTACGCAGGCAATGATATATACCGGTGCTGCCGCTTATCACTTCGGAAATAAAATAAATATGGAAGAAGCCTTGAAAGAAGT
The DNA here is from genome assembly GCF_014750685.1 of Bacteroides sp. GM023. Taxonomy (GTDB): domain Bacteria; phylum Bacteroidota; class Bacteroidia; order Bacteroidales; family Bacteroidaceae; genus Bacteroides. The sequence goes on along the minus strand of NZ_JAAXGE010000005.1, from coordinate 376,965 downwards.
TCCTTCCGATGCGCTTGCTATGGGAAACCTGGACCCGGTAAGTCTTTTCAAGATGGCCGGTCCGGGAACAATGAAAGAAGCGACACTGCAATTATTGGAAGCTACCCGTGCATATCCGAATTTCGTATTATCGAGTGGTTGCGATATACCACCATACACACCTTTAGCTAATATAGAGGCTTTTTATACCGCATTGGAGGAATTCAATAAAGCGCAAGTTTAACAAATCTATCTGTATGGCAATGGTCAGTGCCACTTCATTATGTTTGAACAAGAAATCATTTATCAGAACTTAGTAATCCCATCGTCCGAAATCTACGAGGCGATGGGATATAAAGATTCTATGCCTGACGAAATGGTTATAGAAGAAGTAAATACACTACTAGACCGTATCACTCCCCTTCTTCGTCCCCGTATTTTCTTTTTCATCACCGATGGGCTACTTGACACAGAAAAGGCGACACTGACCGTAAAAGACACAGTTCTCTCAATCGGTAAAACCATCGCCCGTCAATTACGTGGTTCGGAAGCCTTTGCCTTTTTTACTGCAACTGCCGGAGTAGAATTTGAAGAGTTTCAACACCTCCTTCAGCAGGAAAACGATATGGTTAAAGTATATATAGCGGACTCATTGGGAAGCATTATTGCGGAGAAAGCAGCAGATTATATGGAAAAGGAATTGTCTACATTTATTAAAGAGAAAGGTTGGAAACATACCAATCGATACAGTCCCGGCTATTGCGGATGGCACGTGTCGGAACAGCAGAAACTCTTCTCTTTATTTCCAGTTGCTTCTCCCTGTGGCATTCAGTTGACTGATTCCAGTCTGATGATTCCTATCAAGTCGGTTAGCGGTGTTATCGGAGTAGGTTCCAGTGTCCGCAAACTGGAATATACTTGCGGACTGTGTACCTATGAAAATTGCTTTCGCAGAAAATAGTTCTTCAAAGCTTGTTGTGTGATTAAAAAAGAGAGGATTACATAAACACGTATATCCCCTCTCCAGAATACCTCATTAGCTACTCACTGTAATGAAAGTAAGAACATCCATTTCATGATTGTTATCAAAGATATCCCTCCGTTGTTCTCCTTCCGTTCTGCCTTTAATTCTTTTTACCAGTTGTTTTTATGAATCCGGTCTTTTACCTGAATATCCTTCTGTTTACAGATATGGGCATTCTCTGCGGCATAACCAATAGCAAGAAAACAAGTAAATTCATACTCGTCGGGAGCACCTACTGCCTGCTTTACATATTCTGATTCATTACCTATGGGAATACGGAATGCACAAGCACATCCTTCTGCTGTTGCAGCCAATAGAATATTCTCAACGGCTGCCCATGCGGACGCGAAATAGTTGAGAGAGCTTTGGTCAGCTGGCTTACACAATGGATAGCCTTTTTGCCGAAAGAATGGCAAAACAAGGCAATTACTCTGTATGAGCATACGCTGCTGCTTAGGAAGAGCATCGGAAAACATAGCATATTCGTCCTTATCCATGGTGCTTGCACCAGCATTAAGCCCGGTTTCCTGAATCTCCTTAGTATTCTTTAAAACAGGAGAAATAAGTCGGGCAATGTTCTCTTGCCCCCTTACGACTACAAGTTCAAATTGGCGCAAATGATCGTTGGTCGGTGCCTTAAAAGCCGCACCCAATACCTTTTCCAATACCTCATCCGTAACTTCCCTATCGGAAAAGTCACGGATGGTTCTTCTTTTCTCTAAAACCTGATAAAAATCCATCATAATAAAAAACCTTTCTATTTTTAGTTGAATAAATCTTTTGCAAAGATACACCGCTACCTTGTCGAATATTTGTGTTTTTATATTAAACATTTGTCGTACATTTGCATAGACAAGATTTTAAGACGCTATGACGGAAGAAACAATCGTCCCTTACGAATTACCAGAAACAGAGAATCACTCATTCTTTTTTATAGACCAACGGATAGATTCCCACGTAGAAGCCAAATTGCATCAGCATGATGCATGGGAGTTATATTATGTAATTCATGGATATGGAAATCGAATGGCAGGAGATACGTTACAGCCTTTCTCAGCAGGGGATGTGGTATTAATGCCCCCATCTATGATTCACCGCTGGGAATATGAACACTCGTCAGCAGACAGTGACGGATGTATTCGTTACCTGATGGTCGCTTTCAGTCATTCTTTTGTGACACAGTGCATGAAAGTATTTCCCGAATTGCGAAATAGGTTGGCAAGCCTTACATTTCCTGTCAATGCGTTAAAGTACGGACAAGAAAGTAGTCGAGTCATTCGCAAAATATTATTGCGAATGAACGACATGGATGAACTTGGCCGCTTGTGCGAGATGTTTCGACTGTTACCTGTCATTTTCACATCTTCCGGCCATGTTCTTGCAGGAAAACCTATGAGCATCGAACGTGATGTAAGGCGTATGCAGCAAATCTGTACCTATGTAATGGCTCACTATGTCCATCCTATCTCTTTGGATGACATTGCTGCCGAAGTGGGCATGAATCGTTCTGCTTTTTGTATTTACTTTAAACGCTGTAAAGGTTTCACTTTTTCGCAGTTCGTAACCCAATATCGCTTAAATACAGCCTGTGAACTCCTGAAACATTCACAGAAACAAGTTTCTGAAATCTGTTTTATGGTAGGATTCAATGATTTACCTCATTTTATTAGGGTTTTCACAAATACCATAGGAGTATCTCCATCCAAATACAGAAAACAATTCCAATAGTTATATCTAAAAAAGACGGATTAGTGCCCATTGAAGAAGATATAAAGTCCAATCATGGTCACAATTAGTAATCCCCACATCACAAGGACTATCCGTGCAGGCTTGTCTTCTATCTTTTCTATATTTAATATTCCCAGTTGCGGAGACTTATCCAATAGGCTGACCACTATCATTACAATACCGATGATAACAAACAGATAGAAAGACAACAACATAAAATGCGGCCATGCTGTATACTCTTCCGCCGGAAATACCCATAAATACAAGATTCCTACTCCGATGCTGAAAACAGTTCCCAACGTCAGAGCCATATTGGCAGCCAAAGTAGTAGTGCGCTTCCAAAATACCCCGAAAAGGAACACTGCCGCCATTGGTGGAGCTATAAATCCTAAGACGGATTGAAAAACATTGAATAGGTTCAATCCTTTGATGCTATCAATAGCCATTGTTATTATCACGGATGCCAATGCGCCCACTACCGTAACAACCTGTCCTACTCTAATAATCTCTTTCTGTTTGGCCTGCGGTCTGATTTTCTTCGCATAAATATCCATAGTGAATACTGTACTTAATGCATTCAGAGCAGAACCGACAGTGCTGACTAATGCCGCAGTCAATACCGCCAATACCAAACCGACCATTCCCACAGGGAATAGATGAGTGACCATCGTCATATAGGCTTCGTCCGGATTCTCTAGTTGTGGAAATAAAGCGAGACAGATAATACCAGGAAGAATGTAAAGGGGCACATCTAATATTTTGAGCCATCCGGTAAAATTCGTTCCTATCTGCCCTTCTTTCAGGTTTTTGGCAGCCAGGACAGGTTGTACCATTGACTGGTCTGTACACCAAAACCAAACTCCCATCACTGGATAACCTAAGATAATCGGCAACCAAGGGAAAGCCGGGTCATCATTCGGACGGAAAAGATTCCAGTAGTCTGTCGGAACGGCATCCACCAATGCTCCTATACCGCCCACTTTATAGATTCCCATAATAGCCAATGTTGCCGACACTACAATCAATAATATCATTTGGTACACATTCGTATAGGCTACCGCTTTCAGTCCGCCAAGCATCGTAAAGAAAGCAGAGATAATAAGTAACAGCAATGCCGACTGCCACATAGGAATGTCGAATACCTGACGAATCAGGACTCCACCGGCAAACAATGTCAATGCCAACCACGATATCAGAATCGTGACTATCGTGTACCAAGCAAGGATATTACGGGTAGACTGCCCGAAACGTTTCCCCATAAACTCGGGCAATGTCGTCACACGGCTACCCAAATATCGGGGAGCAAAAACAAAGGCAAGCATACAAATGAAGACAAACGCATACCAAGCATAATTTCCCGAAACAATACCGGTAGTAAATCCGGCACTTGCGGATGCTATCAACATAGAAGGTCCTACATTTGTCCCCCACATGGAGAATCCGATATGATACCATCTCAATGAATTTTCCGCAAGGAAAAGGCTACTCCCTTTTTTTCGTTTAGAACTTGCCCATATACCGATGGCAATCAAAATCAGGAAATAAGCTATTAGGATACTCCAGTCTAATGTCTCTAAGAATTTCACGTGCATAATTCAAGTATTAAATAAGTAATGTAAGTTTAAATCTAATTTTCTTTTAGGCGCGGATTACACGGATTTCACGGTTTTAAGAGACTAGGCAATTAAGAGCCGTGTTCATCCGTGAATCCGTGCCTTTTCATTCTATTTTTTTCCTATCAGTTCCTTGGCAACTGCTACGGCTGTATTAGCATTGTCGCTATATCCGTCCGCCCCTATTTCATCAGCAAATCCCTGACTTACGGGTGCCCCGCCAATCATTACTTTTACTTGCTCACGAATTCCGGCCTCTTCCAATGCCTGAATGACATCTTTCATATAAGTCATGGTAGTAGTCAGCAAAGCACTCATGCACAAAATATCAGCATGGTTTTCTTTCACAGCTTCCACAAACTTGTCACAAGTCACGTCAATACCGATATTGATTACTTCAAATCCACAACCTTCCAGCATGGAAGCCACAAGATTCTTACCGATATCATGTAAATCCCCCTTCACCGTACCAATCACTATTTTGCCGATTGTGGTTGAAGCGCTGCCAGCCAACAAAGGTTTCAACAGTTCCAAAGCTCCCTTCATGGCACGTCCTGCCATTAGTAGCTGAGGAACAAAAGCCTTTCCATCCTGAAAACGCTGCCCTACTTCGCCCATCGCCTTAATCATATAGTTATTGATAATTTCCTGGGGAACTGCTCCATCGGCAATGGCCTGTTTGGTGACTTCCACCGCAGGTTCCAACTTACCGGCAACAATAGCTTCATACAGAAGTTTCAGTTTATCCTCTTCCTGATGCTGCTCTTCTTTTATACAGATACACTCCTGTCCGATAGCCGATGCAACATCCTGTTGAGATTCATTTATGGTAGTCGATGTGGAAGAGCCGGTATATTCTTCTACAATCCTCATGGCCTGTTCCACTTCCTTTTCATTATGGAAATCCATCTCTAAATGGACTCCATCCGCTCCGATATTATCCAATAAAGGTTTCAACTCATCCAACGTCACCCAGCAGGCCATTACACTCTTTCCGCCTGCCAATATCTTCTTATACAAATCGTACCATTTCGGAGAGCCCCCTTGCGGTTCACCGACACCGGGAGTCCATTGGATGGCATTCAGTTCTTCTATTTCAAGCAAGGCAGGGAGATGATGCATAGCCCCTACTCCGTCTAAGTGATAAAGAGTATAGTCAATCTTCTGACATTGTTCACGAATGAATGGTTGTACAAACCTACGATAGTCATCCTGACTAATCATCGTCGAAATATCACTTTGCAGTTTGCTCATCTTTCCGGGTGCCCATGATGAGAAATAACAGAAAGCCATCTCGTCCCCTTCACGAATGATGTCGTACAGTTCATCAAATACTTTAAAGTAGATGTCGTTGATTTGCTGCATTTGCTGTTCGAGTATCTCCGGTTGCATCACCGTATCCAACAATACCCTGTCCGTACCCTTCAATGCCGCTAGTACATCCAGTCCTTCCATCAGGTCGGGCATACCGACGTAATAGTGCCCATTGGCTTTCGCCTTACAGGCTTTCAGTAGCTCTTTATGGAGAATCCAGTTCGGATGTTCGGGGTTAAAGATGATTTCATCACTAAAGTCCGGGTCAGGATGAATCCAGATGGTATCTTCCCCACCTTCAAAAACTCCCCCCAGGATAGCCGCCAAAGAGCCGGGACCAAGCTGGGTATTTGCAACGGGAAGAATATCTGCCATCAGACTGCTGTGTGCCACATACCAATCCAAATATTCCGCTCTCCATTGAGGGTCGAACCATTTCTGTGACAAGTCCTTCGCAGGTGCAGGCGGCATGATATCAGCATGTGGTTGCACTCCTTCCTGAAAGTGCTCCCACATATTGAGAATGATTCCTTTATGATTCCACCAATTTATATAACGCTCTTTTGTTTCTTCCAAATTACTCTTCCATGTTTTCATACTCTGCCATTTTTTATTTATTCAGTTTTATCTATTCCAAAATCCTTTGTAATCGTTGTCTATGTGTAGAGTTATACTCTTGTTTAAGTCCATTTCGTCGGTGCATTCCACATCTTCCGGATATATCGGTATCACGGCATTTTCACGTACATATACCGGCATTTCTTCCAATGGGACATATACATCTTTCAACCAACGTGCCCCTTCCAAATGTTCTCCTGTAAAGAAATTCACCCATTTGCCTTCGGGAAGACAAATATCCCTCCGGTTTTCACTATTCATCACCGGAGCGACCAGGAAGTCATTACCAAAGTAATATTCATCATCAATATGCCAACAGAGCTTATCTTCCGGGTGGTGCAGGATAAGTGCCTGCAACAATGGATAACCACTTTCTATGGCAAGTTTGCTTTGCTCAATGATATATGGAATCAGCGAATAACGCAGCTTCCACCATTTCTTCACTAACGGAGCTATTGCCGGATAATGCCAGGGTTCACGCTTGTTGGTTCCGTGATAGCGGATATGTGATGTAAATACGCCGAATTGGGTCCAACGCATATATACATCATCTGCTACGACTGAATTCATAAAGTTGGGTAACGTATGGAATCCGGGAACATCATGGCTCCAAAAAGCGAAGCCCGACAAACCGAAATGCAGCCCGCCTTTCAGAGAACCTGCCATTCCGTCCCATGAACTGCACGAATCACCGCCCCAATGCAAAGGATATCGCTGGCATCCTGCCCATGCGGCACGTGCCCATACGATACCGTCACCGGTCACTTCTTTCGTTATTTCATAAGCAGCCTTTTGATAAAGTAAAGCGTACAGGTTATTCAACAATTCCGGTTTCATACCTTTGTAAAGGGCATCCATGTGGATATTTTCACCGAAATCGGTTTTGATGCAGGTCACTCCCATATCCAAAAGTTGTTTCAGTAGTCCTTTATACCATTCGGTTGCTTTGGGGTAAGTAAAGTCAATCGTTCCGGCATAATCCAAAGCGGAGAAGTTGGAACCGTCCGTATCCTGCTGCTTTGTCAAAGGGGCGATGTAGTCATTCGCTTTAGCTTCATCAATCTGTTCCGCATTTTCCGCTACGTAAGGGAGTTGCCATAAAGAGACACGATAGCCATTCTTTTTTATTCGTTGAATAAATCCTTTCGGGTCAGGGAAACGCTCTTCATTGAATTTCCATTCGCAAAGCCAGTCGGTTCGGAACCATCCCGTATCCAAGTGAATGACATCACAAGGATAATGTTCGGCACGCATACGGTCGCATATTTCATCCACTTCATCGGCACTGAAATAAGTCATACGGCTCATCCATACGCCAAAACTCCAAAGAGGCGGCATAGACGGATACCCGGTCAGGTCACGATAACCGCGAAGAATATCTTCCATCGTATCTCCGGCTATCACAAATGCATCCAGCAAAGCCTGGTCACTCAAAAATTGGACAGAACGGGTAGAATGTCCGGCCAGTGAAAGTTTGCTATGGGCACATGTATGATAAAACGTTCCGTACATCCGACTGGACAAGTAGAAAGGTATATTCTTATAAGTACGCCGATTGTTTACTCCCTGCCCGTCCTGATTCTTCAGGAAGAAAGTCTGCCCGCTTAAGTCCATCTTGAAGAAACGTTCGCCTGTTCCGGCAAAACATTCATCCGGTTTGCACTCGAAAGAAAGTGTTGCCCGTTCTTTCTGGCCGCCACGCTTACAAAAAGCCACAGGCAGTGCATCGTAACGAGGGGGTGAGAAATGGTCATACCCCGCCAGGCGCACTTCACGTTTTCCATCAGGATACAACGTTATATCCAGTGTCTCCTGCGGGTCGGGAAGCAATTCACTCCACCGGTCTAATACAGGTTCTTTCACATTGATAACGGCGCGTTTCGTTCCGTCTTCCGTTGAAAGAATCCATTTGCCTTTCTGTTCCTGCACGGACAAAGGTATTTTCCGAATCCGGCTACTGAATTGCAGCATCTCCGACCGGTCTGTCAACTCATAGTCGCCAAATCCTATAAACAAACGGGTAATACCTATATTATACTGCCGTATGATTAATGTATATTCTTCCTGGGGAACAGCGGTATCCGCCATCATATCATTAGCCAACTGCTGTTTCTGAAAAGGAACTGTTACATATACATCTCCATCCTTTTCGTAAACAACCGTCGGGCTGTACGCTTTCCAAAGTGACTCATCCCTCGATAGTTCGGTATCGAAATCAAGGAAATCAAATAAGTGGTAATTCGTGGGTTTCATATCTTTTATTGATTATAGTTCGTTTATTGATTACTGCATTAGCTTTATTGATTACTATATTAGTTTTATTGCTCTATTTCTACTATTGCTTTATTCTTCCCGCTTTGTACTTAATGCTGTCTGCCACTTGTGGCCCGTTATTCTTCCACACATTATTTTTTCCGGGACGATTGGAGTCGAAGCGTTCCTCCGGACACCAATTATTTTCCATCGTATATCCGTCTGTCGCCTCATCCAAATAGATATAAAAAGCCCTGTCATTGGTAGCATAAGGTGCTTCAATCAAATGTTCTATCCGATTATTCTGCATGACGGAACCCGGTTGGTTGGAAAGCGTATAAAGCCCGCCCGCATCATAAAGCCGACGGGCAAAATGATGTACATAGTTCGCTTCTATCCGGTTATTCCGCATTCCGCTTTCCAAAGATGTCCATCCCCAGCCGACACAGATTCCTGAATAATTCAAGTGACAGACTTCATTATGGGAAATATCAATATCCCTGACATATCCGGCACCAATGCCAACACATCCCCAATCTTCATTCGTCACATTACTTATGAGATTATTTCTAACGGAGATATTTGCGCACAATACCCGTTCATCCGAAGGCATAAAGGGAACATGCGTCTCAAACGCACCATCAGGAAAGGCGCCAATCAGCAGAGCTGTACCACCAATATCTGTAAATAGACAATCTTCAACAACAGAAGCTGTTACCGCCCATTCATAATCCAGTCCGGTAGAAGCTAAATTCCGAAACGTACAATGATGGAAATCAATCTGCCCGGCTCTTCTTACACGTATGGCTGTTTCGGGACGGGCAATCCATGCCTGATTCTCCAGTTCCGCCTTTTCCGGCAGTCCCGGTTCATGTAGTTTGTAAGCATCCAGCAAAGGGAAGCCACCCTGCAAAGTAACATGCCCCTGATAAGAGGGACGCATCCAGGAAGTATGTGCAAAAGTGATTCCATCAAAGCGTATATGCTTCACAGGACGCTCCAATGTACCATCAACTATCATTAAAGTTTCGAGAGCAGGGATAATGACTTCTGCCGTTTTCATATTATCTTCCGTCCGTGGATAATAGTAAATCGTACCGGAAGGATATTCCTGAAACCATTCACCGGGTTCATCCAGTAACTCGAGCGCATTGGTAAGGCAGAATGAAGAGTTTCCTTTTTCGCCGCCGATAATCGGTTGCGGCCATGGGTGTGCAAATTCCAACTGACTTTCGGGCTCATGAAAACGAATGACGGATTGTCCGCCTTCCGTATCTATACTTTTCACCCGTAAGATAGCAATCGCCCACCGCTGATGAATAATCATTTCCAGTTGCCCGGCATTTTGCAGTCCGGTGATTTGAGGAGTAGGAATAGTAATGATCTGTTTCTCCGGGTTAAAATCAATCATGCGTTCCATCACTCCGTCGGGAAATTGTGACGCTCTTTGCACTTTATCACCGTTTACCCACATTTGACGGGTTTCCACTCTCCTGTTTCCTATTACCGGAGCTTTAGCCGACCATATCTTTTGCCTCAATCCTTCAGGTATTTCAGGATTCTCACAGCCACGCTTCCAACCTGTGACAGCAATTCCGCCACTAATTACAGGATGCGCATTCTCAGCCGCACAGATAACTGTCGGAGAATCAGGTGTGCCACTATCTTCCGGACGAATAAACAAGGAACTGCGTTGGATATAAACGCCATCTTCCAAACAAATATAAATTCCACCGGTCACTTCCGGTCGATTCAATCTTCGCCATTCACGAGCCTGTTTTAGAGCCTGACTCAATGTATAAAACGGAGCCTCTCTTGTACCTATATTCCTATCATTGCCATACGGAGAAACATATATTTCTCCGGCAGAAAGTAAAGATAATGTCCCAAAAGAAGCCATAAATAGAAGAACTGCAAAGGTCTTTTTCATGGTACTGTCTCAATGTGCTTTTAATTAGGACGAACACACTTCAATTTAGTACTCTGCCCGGATTGAAATATTATTGGGACAAACTATATCTGAAGAGAGAAAGGATACAATGATTAAAAAGAGTCTGTGCAGATTTAGTGTGATTGTTAAATATCGATATTGATGAATAAAAAGCATGATAACAGTTAGCACCTGATACTATATTTAGTATCTTTGCATAAACCAATATAGAATATGGGTACAAAAGAAAAGCTGGTAGAACGTTTCCTTACGTTACCAAAGGACTTTACTTATGATGAAGTAAAACGCCTGTTCAGTTTATTTAATTATAGCGAAGGTAGCAAAGGCAGTACGTCCGGTTCACGTGTTGAGTTTATTAGTTCAGATGGGACAGCTTCATACATTATGCACAAGCCTCATCCATCAAATGTAATAAAAGGGTATGTAATGAAACAACTACTTACCTATATTCGTGATAATAAGTTGATTGAGAAATATGAACTGAGTAAAGAACAAAAAACAAAGTAGTTATGGGACAGTTGAAGTACAAAGGCTACTCAGGTAGCGTGGAATATAGCGAAGAAGATAATTGCTTATTCGGCAAGGTTCTTGGTCTTAGAAAGGATTGCATCACCTACGAGGGTGAAACCATTAGTGAATTAAAAAGTGACTTTGAAGGTGCTATTGATGATTATTTGGCAAGTTGCAAGGATCGTGGAGTGGAACCTGCTAAACCTTATAGCGGAAAACTCATTGTCCGTATGCCTTCCGACCTTCATGGAATGGTGGCAATGGCAGCAGCCAATGCAGGTACGACCATCAATGAATTTATCAATAGAGCCGTATCAAAAGAGTTGGAAAATGAATTAGCTATTTAAGTGATAATCTCAAAAGACAATAAAGACAACGCTCCTACTCATTACTGACCGGGAGCGTTCTTTTTATTATCGGATAAAACCTATAATAAACTGATAACAGAAATAACCGCAGACAACGAACTTAAGCAAAGTTCCCAATATGAACCCAATCAATGAGCCGAATCCGGATTTGAGTGCCTGGGAAAACTCCTTATTCCCCAGTAACTCACCAATCACAGCTCCGAGGAAAGGTCCGAGAATAATTCCCCAAGGCAAGAAAAGAAGTCCGACCAAAGTTCCGATGATGCATCCCCAATTTCCCCATTTGCTGCCACCACTATACTTACTGCCCAGCATCGGCGTAAAATAATCCAAGACTTGCAAAACAGCCACAATCAATAACCACACAATTAATTGCGTCGTAGTATATTCCACCTTATCCGTGAAATGGAGAATGAATAATCCTAAATAAGCAACAGGCGGGCCGGGCACCATAGGAAGCACACAACCGGCCAACCCGACTATCAAACAAAGGGCACTTATTACAATCAAAATAATGTCCAGCATAGTCTATACATTTTAATTTCTGCACAAAAATACAGTATCTTTCAGTAAATACAAGCTAACATCAAGAATTATTTCCACCCCTTCACCTTTCACTTTTCATATATCATCCTGTCTCTAAACAGTTTATGGTGAAGGCTCTCCCCTTCACTCATCCCTTCACCGTTTTTTCTTTTCCAAACCGTACCTTTCTAATCTAAAAACAGTTACCTTTGTCTATTATGTATATAACATACAATATAAAATGAACGACAACAAATTAAAAAACAAACCAGTACCTTTCAACTACGCCCGTTGCTACAACGAGCAATGTCCGAAAGCCTGTAACTGTCTGCGTCGGGTGGCTGCGCTTCTTACTACCGCTGACACCTCCTACATCAGCATTGTAAACCCAATGTGTATCCCGACAACCGTCACTGACTGTACCTATTTCCAACCCGCAGAGAAGATACATGTTGCATGGGGTATCAGCCATCTGCTGGACAAAGTACCTTATAAGGATGGAACCAACATGAAACAACAACTGATTGGACATTTCGGAAAAACGCTCTACTATCGCTTTTATCGTGAAGAACGTTTCCTCAGTCCTGCGGACCAAAACTATATCCGCCAGCTTTTTCGCCGGAAGGGTATCACCGAAGAACCGGTCTTTGACAGCTACACAGATGAGTATAATTGGTAAAGCTGCGTTCTAACCAGTTTCTAGCGTGCTGAAACTTTTTGTTTCAAGCACTAGAAACTAAAAGTTTCACGCTTTGAAACGAATCGTTTCACACCGAGAAACAAAGTGTTTCACACCGGGAAACTATTAGTTTCAATATATGAAACAAAGAATGGAACTAGTTGAAAGCAAAAGAAGTCCCGTTGAAGAGACAGGTGAAGCTTAGTCCTTCACCCGCTATCACCGATGAACAAAGCGATCTAGAAGATGTTGAAGAGGTGAAGGGTGTATCTTCATAAAGATATTTAGCTGATAATTTCAATAAATAGTATATATTTGTAAAACGATGAATAAGGAAATAACAAAGAAAGAATTGGATATTGTCTATTTTATTTCATTCTGCATAGAACAATATAAAGTACATATCTCTGCTTCAGGTGCCGAGGTTATGGACTTATTCGACAAGTATGGAGTAACGGAATACTTATTTGAGAATTTTGAGGTACTGCATACGGAAAGTCATCAGTGGTTGATAGAAGAAATTGATGAGTTTATCCGCCAAAGAAGAAAGGAGAACGAACAATGAAATTGTATCACGGAAGTTTAGAAGTTATAGAAAATCCAAGAATCATCAAGCCAACAAGAACACTCGATTATGGAGCAGGATTCTATACAACCACTTCGTATGAACAGGCTGAATTGTGGGTAAAAAGACGTATACTATCCTCTCAGGTAAAAACAGGGTATATCAACATTTACGAACTGAACGAAAATTCTATATCTGAAATAAATGTACTATGGTTCGATGATCCAACAGAAGAATGGGTAGATTTTGTCATGTCTAACCGTACTCTAATAGATTTTACACATAATCATGATCTTGTATATGGTCCGGTAGCCAATGACAGAGTTTATGCGGCATTCGCACTATACGAAAGTGACCTTTTAGACAAAGAAGGGCTTATCAAGGAATTGAAAACTTACAAGCTAGTAGACCAAATGTTATTTCATACCGATAAGTCATTGCAGCATCTAAAATATATTGAATCAAAGGAAATTGCTTATGAATAGAGAAATAACTAATAAAAATCTGCATTTACTGATACCCGGAAAGGTCAGTCTTTTTACCAAGATTTATGCAGAAAAACAACGGAGCACTCCGTTGGAAGCACTCCGTCACTTTTATCGGTCGAATACCTATAAAGAATTGGAACAGGAGAAAACCAAGTTATGGCATTATGGTCCGGTAGCTCTTTATGAGGAATATGAAGAGAAAAAGTAAAGCTGAATAAACTCTTATAGTTAAAATCTATCCATACACTTGCAAATTCTCCTATTAATTTGTTTCTTTGCTTTAGAGATTGAATAAATAGTCATATCGAAAAGCCAACAAGTTTATTCGTCACAAGTAATAGAAAAATTATGAATAACAAAGAACTATCCAACCGAATTGAATACTTTGTGGGATGTATAGGAGCTTTCGCAGAAAAACATTCCTTAAGTAACTGTCAGGCATACAAATATCTTAAACGTTTTGCCGGCCTGGATTTCTTAGATAAATTCTATGATATCGAACATACTTTCTCTATAGAGGAAGCTATAGATGATTTAACGAAAATCTGTCAACGGAATGGAGGAGCTTTAGCATGATTCTTTACCACGGTTCAAATATAGAAATATCCCAAATAGATATTGATAAAGGAAGAAAAGGCAAAGACTTCGGAAAAGGGTTTTATTTGAGTGCAGACATTGAACAAGCTCAAAAAATGGCAAGTTTAACAACTTTCAGGCAAGGAAAAGGAAACCCTATTGTTTCGGAGTTTATGTTTGACAAATCTGTTTTAAACGGTAATAGCGATATTAAAATCAAGCAATTTGATGGATATACTATAGAATGGGCTGAATTTATTCTACTAAATAGAAATAACAATACCAACAATCAAGCTCATAATTATGATATAGTCATAGGTCCCATTGCCGACGATACTGTCGGACTTCAACTAAGGCGGTTTATTCAAGGATATATAGACATATCACAATTGGTTAATGAATTATCATATATCCGCCCTACCATACAATATTTCTTTGGAACTCCCGATGCAATTAACTTACTAAAAAGGCTATGAATAAGGACAAACAATTTTTAGTTGAATCTTTAGGAAAAGAACTTATAGAAATGCTCATGAATGAGTATGGATGGGATTTGCAAAAATCCATGGATGTATTATATTCCTCCGAAACATTCGCCAAACTAGAAGACGAGCGTACCGGTCTATATTATCAAGGAGCAATATATGTTTATAGCTTTTTAAAACAGGAAATAGAAAAAGGGACTATTGATTAATATTCACCCAATATGCAATAAAAACAAAACGTTGCAAATTTCCGTCCACGTTTGCCCTGTTTACATAAATAAAAACTATCTTTGCGTTTCAGAATCCCGAAAGACGAAAGAAATGGAGCAAATAGACAACCTAAAAGAGCTTATCAATCAGGGGGATGTGGACACAGCGATTAAGCAATTGGACCAGCTTCTCCAAGACAATTCTGTCGAGAAAGAGAAAGATGCTCTTTACTATTTACGGGGAAATGCCTACCGAAAAAAAGGAGATTGGAAACGGGCGCTGGACAACTACCAGTACGCTATCGAAATCAATCCCGACAGTCCTGCCGTTCAGGCCAGGAAGATGGTGATAGATATCCTTAACTTCTACAACAAGGATATGTTCAACCAATAAAAGAGATGTATAATCAATAACCGTACTCAAAGATAACGTAATAAAATAAAGATTATGGCAAAAATCAAAGGAGCAATCGTAGTCGACACGGAGCGTTGCAAAGGATGCAACCTGTGTGTAGTGGCGTGTCCGCTCGATGTAATCGCCCTCAATAAAGAGGTAAATATGAAAGGCTATAACTATGCCTGGCAAGTAAAAGAAGATACCTGCAACGGATGCAGCTCGTGCGCAACGGTTTGTCCCGACGGATGTATCTCAGTGTATAAAGTAAAAGTAGAATAAAAGAAAAGAATATGGCAGAAGAAGTTGTATTAATGAAAGGAAACGAAGCCATCGCCCACGCAGCTATCCGTTGCGGTGCGGACGGATACTTCGGTTATCCTATTACTCCCCAATCGGAAGTGTTGGAAACGCTTGCCGAACTGAAACCCTGGGAAACAACCGGCATGGTAGTATTACAGGCAGAAAGTGAAGTGGCAGCTATCAATATGGTATATGGTGGTGCAGGTAGCGGAAAGATGGTACTGACATCATCTTCAAGCCCCGGTGTAAGCCTGAAACAGGAAGGTATCTCTTACATCGCCGGTGCCGAACTTCCTTGTCTGATTGTGAACGTGATGCGTGGCGGTCCCGGACTGGGAACTATCCAACCGAGCCAGGCCGACTACTTCCAGACAGTGAAAGGTGGCGGTCACGGTGACTACCGACTGATTGCCCTCGCTCCGGCATCCGTACAGGAAATGGCGGA
The DNA here is from genome assembly GCF_014750685.1 of Bacteroides sp. GM023. Classification (GTDB taxonomy): domain Bacteria; phylum Bacteroidota; class Bacteroidia; order Bacteroidales; family Bacteroidaceae; genus Bacteroides. Next base: position 360,938 of record NZ_JAAXGE010000005.1, on the reverse strand, counting down.
TTTCGTAGCACTCGGATTCGAACTGGCTTTCAAATACCGTAACCCGGCTATCATCCTTTCCGATGGTGTCATCGGACAGATGATGGAAAAAGTCGTTCTTCCTGCTCAAAAGCCACGTCGCACAGAAGAGGAAGTTATCGAGCAATGCCCGTGGGCTGCTACCGGAAAAGCGAAAGGTTGCAAACCGAATATTATCACTTCTCTTGAATTGAAACCGGAAGCGATGGAAATCAACAATCTGCGTTTCCAGGCCAAGTATCGCGAAATTGAAGAAAAAGAAGTACGCTTCGAAGAAATAAACTGCGAAGACGCAGAATATCTGATTATTGCCTTTGGTTCAATGGCGCGTATCGGTCAGAAAGCAATGGAACTCGCTCGTGAGAAAGGTATCAAAGTAGGTATCCTTCGTCCGATTACACTGTGGCCGTTCCCAACAAAAGCGATTGCCGCTTACGCTGAAAAGGTGAAAGGTATGCTTGTCACAGAGCTGAACGCGGGACAGATGATTGAAGATGTCCGCCTGGCTGTGAACGGTAAAATTAAGGTAGAACATTTCGGACGTCTCGGCGGTATTGTCCCCGACCCGGATGAGATTGTAACTGCTTTGGAAGAAAAAATAATCAAATAACGAAACGATGAATCCCGATAAAATAAGAAACGTACTGAACATACTCTTTATAATATTGGCTGTGGCAGCCATCATCACCTACTTCGTAGCGAGAGATGATTTCAAAATGTTTATCTACGTATGCGGCGCGGCAATCTTTGTCAAGCTGATGGAGTTTTTTATACGGTTCACCAACAGATAAGGAGATGAAGTTATGACTAAAGAAGAAATAATCAAACCCGAGAACCTGGTTTACAAAAAACCGACTCTGATGAACGATAACGCCATGCACTACTGCCCGGGTTGCAGTCACGGCGTGGTACACAAGCTCATTGCCGAAGTAATAGAGGAGATGGGCATGGAAGATAAGACGGTGGGAATCTCTCCGGTAGGATGCGCAGTTTTCGCCTACAATTATTTGGATATTGACTGGCAGGAAGCAGCACACGGACGTGCTCCCGCTGTGGCAACTGCCGTGAAACGCCTGTGGCCGGACCGCCTTGTATTTACTTACCAGGGTGATGGTGACTTGGCTTGTATCGGTACAGCCGAAACGATTCACGCTTTGAACCGTGGCGAAAATATCACGATAATCTTTATCAATAATGCTATCTATGGTATGACCGGCGGTCAGATGGCTCCGACTACCTTGGTAGGCATGAAGAGTTCCACTTGTCCTTACGGACGTGACGTAGAACTTCACGGTTATCCGTTGAAGATGACTGAAATCGCTGCCCAACTGGAAGGAACGGCTTACGTAACCCGTCAGTCCGTACAATCCGTACCGGCTATCCGCAAGGCAAAGAAAGCAATCCGCAAGGCTTTTGAGAACTCCATGAGCGGTAAAGGTTCCAATTTGGTAGAAATCGTTTCAACTTGTAGTTCAGGTTGGAAAATGACTCCTGAGAAATCGAACAAATGGATGGAAGAACATATGTTCCCGTTCTATCCGCTGGGTGATTTAAAAGATAAAGAATAACGCTAAAAGTCAACAGAACAATGAAAGAAGAAATAATTATAGCAGGATTCGGTGGACAAGGCGTATTGTCTATGGGTAAGATTCTGGCTTATTCCGGTTTGATGGAAGGCAAGGAAGTTAGCTGGATGCCGGCTTACGGTCCCGAGCAACGTGGTGGAACAGCCAACGTTACGGTCATTGTAAGCGATGACAAAATATCCTCACCGATTCTTAGTAAGTATGACAGTGCCATCATTCTGAACCAGCCTTCACTCGAGAAGTTTGAAAGCAAAGTGAAGCCCGGTGGTATCCTTATCTATGACGGTTACGGAATTATCAACCCGCCTACCCGCAAGGACATCAAAGTATATCGCATCGACGCAATGGACGCAGCCAACGAAATGAATAATGCAAAGGCATTCAACATGATTGTGCTTGGCGGTTTATTGAAACTCCGTTCGATTGTAACGTTGGAAAGTGTCATCAAAGGATTGAAGAAAACCCTCCCTGAACGCCACCACCACTTGATACCTATGAATGAGGAAGCTATCAAGAAAGGTATGGAGTTAATCCGTGAGGTTTGATAAATTAAAAATTGAGAATTGAGAATTAAGAAATAATTGCTCCGTAAGTAAAGGATGCAACATATTTTTCAATTCTCAATTCTCAATTCTCAATTAAAGTAAGTATCTTTGTCCCCAATTATGAGACGAATCTTACTATTATATATACTGCTTTCCGTTATAGGTTTGACAACTGTCCATGCACAGTTCGATAATGGTCGACAAAGAGTGGACGAGAACGGATACGACCAATATGGTAATCAGGTAGACCCTGCCATGATTCCGGACAGACTGGATAGTGCAAATGTCGAAGTACAGGGGTTGCCGCCTACATTATATATGTGGCGTATCAAAAATCAGTTGGGCGACCGGACTATCATTCCGGCAGATACTGCCTACCATCATTTTCAAAACACGAACCTTACAGACGGACTGACCGGACATTATAATTATTTGGGTAATATGGGTTCTCCCCGTATGTCGCGTATCTTCTTTGACCGCCGCGACCCGGAACCGACTATTTTTATGGAGCCTTTCTCCAGTTTCTTTATCCGTCCTACGGAATTCAATTTTACAAACAGTAATGTACCTTTCACTAATCTGACTTATCACAAAGCGGGTAATAAGGTGAACGGTGAAGAACGTTTCAAATCATACTTCTCTGTCAATGTCAATAAGAAACTGGCTTTCGGTTTTAATATAGACTATCTGTACGGACGGGGATATTACAATAATCAGAATACTTCATACTTCAATGCTGCTTTTTTCGGTAGTTACATTGGCGACAAATATCAGATGCAAGCCATATACAGTAACAACTACCTGAAGACAAACGAAAACGGTGGTATTACTGATGACAGATATATCACAGCTCCTGAAGAAATGGCAGAGGGGCAAAGGGAATATGAATCAACCAATATCCCGACCAAACTAAACGCAACGACCAATCGTAATCACGATTTTTATGTATTCCTGACCCAACGCTACAATTTAGGATTCAAACGCGATATTGTGCAGGCTGAAAATGATACCACTCCCGCCAAACAGGAATTCGTACCAGTTACCAGTTTCATACATACCATTCAGGTAGAGCGTGCGCGGCACGGTTTCAATTCGAATGACCAAGTAGATAAAGACTATTATCAGAATACATATTTAGACCTGGAGAATCCGGCTGTCAGAGACAGTACCACGTATATAGGAATCAAGAATACCATAGGTATCGCTTTATTGGAAGGATTCAACAAATATGCCAAAGCCGGACTGACCGCATTTGCTTCCTACAAAGCCAGTAAGTACACACTTATGAATATGAATGGTAGTCCCTCTCCCGACAAATATAACGAGAACGAAATATTCGTGGGCGGTGAATTATCCAAACGTGAAGGAAACTTCCTACATTATCATGCCATCGGTGAAGTGGGACTGGCAGGAAAAGCTATCGGACAGTTCAACGTGAAAGGAGATATTGACTTCAACTTCCCTTTGTGGAAAGATACGGTCAGTTTTATAGCCCGTGGTGAGGTCAGCAATAAACTTGCGCCTTTCTATATGCGCCATTATCACTCCAAACATTTCTTGTGGGACAATGATATGGATAAAGAGTTCCGTACCCGTATCGAGGGTGAATTAAGTATCGCCCGTTGGAGAACACGCTTGAAAGCAGGAGTAGAGAACATAAAGAACTACACTTACTTTAACCAACAGGCAACACCCGAACAGAAAAGCGGAAGCCTGCAAGTATTATCCGCCAGTTTAACGCAAGACTTCAAGGTAGGAATATTCCATTTGGACAATGAAGTAACCTGGCAAAAGTCCAGTGACCAAACGGTGCTTCCTTTGCCCGATCTTTCTTTGTATCACAATTTCTATATGCAGTTCAAGCTGGCGAAAAAAGTACTTAGTGTACAGTTGGGTGCCGATGTACGATACTTTAGCAAATATAATGCCCCTGCGTATATGCCTGCCATTCAGAACTTCCATCTGCAACCGACAGATGACCAAGTAGAGATTGGCGGTTATCCGATTGTGAATGTTTACGCAAACCTGCATTTAAAGCGTACACGTTTCTATGTGATGATGTATCACGTGAACCAGGGTATGGGCAGACCGAATTACTTCCTGTCTCCTCACTACCCCATCAACCCCAGTGTACTTAAATTCGGTCTTTCATGGAATTTCTATGATTAACTAAACCTTTATGGCTTATGGAGACACGCCCCAAATTGAGACTGTTCAGATATTTAATACCTGTAATCATTGTACTGGCAATCCTTTTTTCTGTCCGCCAATGCGGTAAAGAGGAAAAACCATCGGGACACCCGCGTGACTACGCCGCCATTGCCAAAGAAGGGATATTGCGTGTAGCAACCGAATACAACTCCATCAGTTTCTATGTAGATGGTGACACCGTTTCCGGTTTTCATTATGAACTGATTGAAGCATTTGCCCGTGACAAGGGACTGGAAGCCAGGATAACTCCCATTATGAGTTTCGATGAACGGCTGAAAGGACTAAGCGAAGGACGTTATGATGTCATCGCTTTCGGTATATTAGCCACCAGTGCATTAAAAGACTCCCTGCTCCTCACCTCTCCCATCGTACTCAACAAACAAGTGTTGGTACAACGGAAAGAAGTCGGAGAAGACGATTCACTTTATATTCATAGCCAGTTGGATTTAGCGCAACGAACCCTTCATGTAGTGAAAGGCTCTCCTTCCATTCTGCGCATCCAAAACCTGGGAAATGAAATCGGAGACACTATCTATATAAAGGAGATAGAGAAATACGGCCCCGAGCAATTGATTTCGATGGTAGCTCATGGAGACATCGACTACGCCGTTTGTGACGAAAGCATCGCACAGGCGGTTGCAGATTCTTTGCCGCAAATTGATATTAATACGGCAATCAGCTTTACGCAGTTCTACTCATGGGCAGTCAGCAAACAATCACCCGCCTTACTCGATAGTTTGAATACATGGCTGGATGCATTCCAAAAGGAAGAGGAATATCAAAAGATTTACAAGAAATACTATGATAAAAAATAACCTTATCGCCCTATTTACTAAAAGAAAACAACAATATACCATTTACCTATTTATCTTTATCTCTCTATTGTCTTTTGGTAACTCCCATTCATACGCGGAAGAAAACCGGGCATTCAACTTTTCAACAATTAATCTGAATAACGGATTATCCCAGTTATCGGTACTTGACATCTGTCAGGATGCCAAAGGATATATATGGTTTGCTACTCGTAACGGATTGAATAAATATGACGGAGCCACCTTCACCGTCTATAAACACAGTAACCAGGACGCCAATTCCCTAACGGACAATCATATCACCAAATTACTGCCGGACGATATTCATGGCGGACTTTGGATTGGTACCAACAACGGACTGAATTATCTGAATCAAAAGACAAATCTTATCACCAACTATCAGATAGCGGACTATCCGTCACTTCCCAGCAATAGCATACTTTCACTCTGCCTGGACAAATCGGGAAATCTATGGATAGGAACCCGCCTGGGACTCTGCCGCTGGATGCCGGAGAGCAATACATTCAAAACAATAACCTTTGACGGACAATTGGAGCGGGAATCAATAACCTCTTTATATATGGACAAAGAGGAACGGCTCTACATAGGTACACATAACAAAGGTCTGTTGATATGCGACAAGAACTTGAACATCCTGCAAAAACTGAATAAAGAGAGTACCCCTTCCCTTTCCGACAATGCCATCAGTTGTATTTTTGAAGATTCACATCAACAGATATGGATAGGTACGGATATGAAAGGGCTGAATAAGTGGAACCCGAACCAACAGACAATCTCCACCTTCCTGGAACACAACAGCGGACTGACCGACAATTACATCCGTTGTATACAGGAACAAAACCAACGACTGATTATCGGAACATTCGACGGTTTGAGTGTTCTCGACCTGACGGATGATGCCATCACCAAATACAATACGTTCGAAGCCAACCGTAATAATCTTAGTCACTTCTCCGTTCGCAGCCTGTGTGTAGACCGTGCCGGAACCTTATGGGTAGGAACTTATTCCGGCGGAGTCAATTATTACAATCCGCTCAATAACCGTTTTGTATTCTATCATCCTTTAGGAAACAGCGAACAAAAGCTATACAACATTTTCGGCCCGATGGTATATAGCGCAAACTCCCTTTGGATAGCGACAGAAGGCGGCGGGTTATTGCAATTCAATCCGGTGAGCAAAGAATACGCCAATTATTTGTTGGAAGAACGTCCTGTCGGGATGCACAACAAGAACATTATCAAATCCCTGATGATGGAAGGAGAAAACATATGGTGTGGTACCAATAACGGCGGACTGTATTGCTTCCACATTCCTACAAAACGTTTCTCGCTTATCCACCAGTTCAATGAGAAAAACTTAGGTATTTATACAATTTATCGTGATGCCAAGGGAGATATTTGGTTAGGAACTACTTCCCGCCAGGGACTCGTTAGAATCACCAAAGATAAGAAAGTAACCCGCAAATTCCCTGTCGGAGAAAAAGAAGAAAAATTTAGCTTCTCCAGCATCCGGGCATTTCTGCCGCTTCGTGAGAATGTATATCTGATTGGGACACGCTCGTTCGGACTTTACGAATACGATGTAGAAAAAAGAACTCTGATACAGTATTCAACAGAAGAGAAAGAACCGTCCCGTAAACTGGAAAACAATTACATCACCAGTATTCTGAGAAAAAAGAACGGTGAGATATGGGTAGGCACTTTTGGTGCAGGGATTTACCAGTATCAGGAAGGCAAGGGAATCGTCCGCCATATCGGTACGGAAGAAGGATTAACTAATGAAGAAGTATATACCCTGGTAGAATATAATCAGAATATATGGGCGAGTATAGATAATGGCATTGCCGAAATAAATACAAAAACGGGGCAGGTATATGCCTATGATTGCTTTGCCGGACTCGAAACACTGGAGTTTACACCACAGGGCGGTATCTGCCTGCCCAATGGAGAAGTCTATTTCAGCGGAAGCAACGGATTTCTGTCCTTCACTCCCCGCTCATTGATAAAGAACAATATGATGCCGCCAGTAGTACTTACCCAGTTGACTGTCAACAACAAAGTGATACAACCGGGCGACAAGAGCCGCTTATTGGAAGCTAATCCCGATGATGCGGCAACAGTTACCCTCGCTTACAATCAGAATAATTTCTCTATTGCATACTGTGCCCTGAACTATATCCTGCACGAGCAGAACCAATATGCTTATAAATTAATAGGTCATGATGAAGACTGGAACTATGTAGGAACCCGTAAAGAAGCCTTCTATACCAATATTGCGCCCGGCAAATATACATTCCACGTGATTGCTTCCAACAATGACGGCGTGTGGAATTCCCAAGGGAAAACACTGGAAATAGTTATCCTTTCTCCCTGGTGGAAAACAACGTGGGCTTATATTATCTACGCATTGTTGTTTATAGGAATCACCTACACCATCGGGTATTATATGTACAGCAAGCACAAGCTGGAACTAAACCTTCGGATGCGACAAATGGAAAAGCAACGGATGGAAGAATTTCATCAAACCAAAATCCGGCTTTTCACCAACTTCTCGCACGAACTGCGCACGCCGTTGACGCTTATTATCAGTCCTATTGATGAACTGGTGCGTCAGGCAGAAGTTCCCCTGTTTATCAAAACAAAACTAGACTTAGTTTTGAAGAATGCCCGCCGTCTGCTGTTACTTGTCAATCAATTAATGGATTTGCAAAAGAACCAAAGCGGCAGTCTCACATTGAGGTTAACCCATTCGGACTTGAATGCTTTCCTTCTTGAAATCTATTATACCTTCAAGCAGATAGCGGAAAGCAAACAGATAACGTTCCAATACGAAGCTCCCGAAGGGGAAATCCCGGCTTATTTCGACCAAAGTCTGTTGGAAAAAGCCGTATTCAATCTGCTATCAAATGCTTTCAAGTTCACTTCTCCGGGAGAAACGATTTCTTTAAGGCTGACAGCCGTTCCCGATAATGAGAAACTTCAGCGGGAGTTCGGCAAGATACTGTCAGCCGACCCGACTTTCGCCATCCGTACTGATTCGGACAATTACTTTATCATCCAGGTGGCAGATACCGGGAAAGGAATTCCCGAAGCTGCCCGCACCCATATTTTCGACCCGTTCTATCAGGTCAGTACTCCGCAGGCGGCTAATGACAATGTCAACGGAACGGGTATTGGGCTAAGCCTGACACAGTCTATCGTCCACCTGCATCACGGAGCTATCAGTGTGGGCTCTAATCAGCCGAAAGGAAGTATATTCACTATCGTACTGCCGAATAACGAGCAGGCTCAACCGGCAGAGGAAAGTGTGAAGAACAATCTATCCGAGGATGAACGGGAAGAACAGGCAGTTGTCGGACAAGTTCTTGAATCCGAAGAAGAACTTCCTTTCCTGGAAGGTAAAACCATTCTGCTAGTGGAAGATAACGAAGACATACGCAGTTATGTGAAAGAACATCTTGAACGTCATTACCGCGTACTCGAAGCAGATAATGGCGCTGAAGCCTTCAATATCGTACTGAAAGAATTTCCCGATTTAGTCGTAACGGATATTATGATGCCGGGAGTAGACGGGTTGGAACTCTGCTCTATGATAAAGAATGATTTGCAGACGGGACATATTCCGGTGATTCTGCTCACAGCCCGCACGATGGTGATGCACGTCAAAGAAGGTTTCCTTTCGGGCGCCGATGATTATGTAGTGAAACCATTCAATGTAGATGTGTTGCTGGTACGAATCTACAACCTGCTGGTTCAACGGGAGAAACTGAAATCAATGTACGGAAAGAACTTCTCGCTCCAGTCGATGGGTATTGAGGCCAGTTCCGCCGATGATAAATTCATGCAGAAGCTATTCGAGATAATACAGAACCATCTTGCCAATCCGGACTTGAAAGTTGACATGATATGCGATGAGATGGGATTCAGCCGGAGTAACTTCTATCGCAAACTCAAGGCAGTGACAGACTTATCCCTGAACGACCTCATTCGCCACAAACGTCTTGAAGTAGCCGCGCAGTTACTGAAAGAAGCGGACATGAACGTAACGGAAGTTTCAATCGCCACCGGGTTCAGTACGCTTGCCTATTTCACCAAATGTTTCAAGTCTGACTATGGAGTTTCGCCCACCGAATATATCAAAGGGCAACCGGAAGAACGGGAAGAAAACGAGGAAGAGACAACCGCCCCTTCCCGGGAATGAGATAAGTTTGCAAAATCATCCCAAGTTATAAATATCGTTTCAGAAACGATACAGCAACGATTATCCCAATCAAATTGGGATGATTTTGCAAACTTACGGCACTACCAGACAAACCAATTTCATTCAGTTTCCATACATTTGCAACATCCGACTTAGAATTAATAATATGGAAACAAATATGAAACATTATCTTTTAGCCCTTAGTATCGGAGCAGCAACTTTAATCGGCTGCCAATCTCCCAAAGAGCAAAACCTGGTTGCTTCTAATTTCACTTTTGCTGAACAACAGCTCAAGTACGCGTTCCCTAAAATAGATGAAGCACGCGCAAACGAGTCACAAGAAAGCAGAGACAAAAGAATCGCCAGGCAGTGGGGCGAGCTCACCAACCCACGCAACACGGAACCGGACGGTTCTTTACGCCTTGTACCTTCCAAAGACTGGACGAGCGGATTCTTCCCCGGAGAACTTTGGTATGTATATGAATACACGCACGAACCTTTTTGGAAAGAGAAAGCCGAAAAGCACACCGAAATGCTGGAACGTGAAAAGAAGAATGGCACCACACACGACATGGGATTCAAAATGTATTGCAGCTATGGTAACGGTTACCGTCTGACCGGTAATCCTACCTATAAAGATATACTTATCGAATCCGCCCGCACACTGATTACCCGTTTCAAACCGAACGTTGGTTGTATCCGTTCCTGGGACCACCACGCCGACCAATGGGAATGTCCCGTTATCATCGACAATATGCTGAACCTGGAATTATTGTTTTGGGCTTCACGCGAAACGAACGACTCCACCTTTTATAATATAGCAGTCAGCCACGCACGTACGACAATGAAGAATCATTTCCGTGACGACTTCAGCACGTACCACGTTGTTAACTACGACACCATCACCGGCAGCCCGATTTGCAAAGTCACCCACCAGGGATATTCCGACGATTCCGCATGGGCACGCGGACAAGCATGGGCGCTCTACGGATATACTATGTGTTACCGTGAAACCGGACTCCCTGAATTTCTGGAACAAGCGAAGCATATCGAAAGATATATCTTCACCCATCCCAACCTTCCGGAAGACCTGATTCCCTACTGGGACTTCAACGCTCCCGAAATACCCAACGAGCCACGTGACGCATCCGCCGCCACCTGCATCGCTTCCGCACTCTATGAACTAAGCACTTACGTGCCGGAACAGAAAGACCTCTACAAGCAGGAAGCCGACCGGATATTAGAGAATCTCACCGCCAACTACCGTGCTCAGCAGAACGGCGACAACGGATTCCTGCTTCTCCACAGCACCGGTTCCAAACCTCACGACAGCGAGATAGATGTGCCCATCGTATACGCCGACTATTACTTCCTCGAAGCCCTGCTTCGTAAAAACAAACTGGAAAAAGGAGAAAAACTTTAATCATCACAACTCATACAGACCATGAAAAGACCAATTATCTATATACTGACAGCCCTTATAACACTCGCCCTTCCGGCAAGTGCCAGGATTCCCGCCAGCCAAAGAATCCGCCTGACCGACCAATGGGAATACCTCAAAGGTGACCTCGGAAGCATATGGGAAGCTGTACGCGCAGCAGCGCCCGGCTCTTCGGAAGCTGTACCCATTTGGCAACCCGTCACCCTTCCCCACTGCTTCAATGCGGAAGATGCCGTAGACCCGGATGTCAACTATTACCAGGGTCCCGGATGGTATCGCACCCTGCTCGATATTCAGAATCCGACAGCCAACGGCCGCATCCTTCTCGAATTTGAAGGAGCCGGACAGAAAACGGAAGTATATATCTATACACAGAAAGTCGGTAGCCACGTAGGTGGTTACGACGAATGGAGCGTTGACATTACAGACGCCATCCAACAAGCATTGTCCAACCCCGACTGCCGGAAACGTTTCAACGGTAAAGTTCCTTTGTCCATCCGTTGCGACAATTCGAGAGATACGGAAATGATTCCCTCAGACTTATCGGACTTCAACGTTTACGGCGGACTCTACCGATATGTCAACCTGATTTATCAGCCTGCCCTTTCTTTCAGCAGCTTCAAACTGGAGACTCCGGTACAGAAAGACCTGAAGAACGCAGCCCTGAAAGTACAGGCCAACTTCTACAACCCGAACGATGCCCGCAAGGCTACAGTGCACTTCACACTGAAAGACCCGAACGGCAAGAAAATAGCCGAACAGACAGCCACGGATATTCTTCCCCTGGGAGAAGTGCAACTATTCGACATCGCTATCAAGAACCCGATGCTTTGGAGCCCTGAACAGCCTCAACTTTATACCTGCGAGTTCACCCTCAAAACTGCTGAAGGCGAACAGACCGTAACAGAACAAATCGGCTTCCGTCATTTTGAGTTTGTAGACTACGGACCTTTCAAGCTGAACGGCAAACGCCTGTTACTGAAAGGCACTCACCGCCACGAAGACCATGCCGGCGTAGCTGCTGCCATGACCGAAGAACAGATGGTGACAGAAATAAAGATGATGAAAGAAATGGGCATCAACTTCATCCGCCTGGGACATTACCAACAATCGGATATCATTCTCCGTCTGTGTGACGAACTGGGTATTCTCGTTTGGGAAGAAATCCCCTGGTGCCGCGGTGGCTTGGGTGGCGAAACCTACAAGGCACAAGCCCGCCGGATGCTTACCAACATGATTAACCAGCACCACAACCACCCTTCCGTGATTCTTTGGGGACTGGGTAATGAGAATGACTGGCCGAATGATTTCCCGACTTTCGAGCAATCACAGATACGTGCCTTTATGAAAGAGCTGAACGACCTGGCACACCGCCTCGACCCGTCACGCGTCACTTCCATCCGCCGGTGCGACTTCTGCAAAGATATTGTCGATGTATATTCCCCTTCCATTTGGGCGGGTTGGTATCGCGGACAATTCACCGATTATAAATCCACCTCTGAAAAAGAGATGAAGCGTGTAAAACACTTCCTTCACGTGGAATGGGGCGGCGACTCCCACGCAAGACGCCATGCTGAAGATCCGTTCAAATCCTTAGGTGGTATTCCTATCGGAGCCGGTGCCGATGAACGTGCGGGAGATTTCTCTCTCGTCGGTGGTGACGCCCGTGCATCAAGAGACGGAGACTGGTCGGAATCCTACATCGTGAAACTGGTAGACTGGCACCTGAAAGAACAGGAAACCATGACTTGGCTGACAGGCACTGCATACTGGCCTTTCAAAGACTTCTCCACTCCCCTTCGCCCGGAGAACCCCGTTCCTTATGTAAACCAAAAGGGAGTAATCGAACGGGATTTCACCAAGAAAGAAGTATTCTATGTCTTCCAGTCTTATTGGACAGAGAAACCGATGATACATATCTACGGTCACACATGGCCGACACGCTGGGGGGCAGAAAACGAACCCAAAGAAATACTGGTTTACTCCAACTGCCCGGCAGTGGAACTGTTTGTCAACGGTGTGAGCCAGGGCGTTAAACAACGCAACAGCCAGGATTTCCCGGCAGCCGGACTTCACTGGAAAAGCGTATTGCGTGAAGGAGAGAATCACTTGAAAGCGGTAGCCGTAAAGAGCAAGGAAGCCGTTTCCGATGAAATCACCTTTACTTATCAAACCGCACAATGGGGAGAACCGAAACAGTTGAAAATAGCAAGTTACCCCGAAGGAAACAATATTATTCGTGTGGAAGCACAATTGACAGATGAAAAAGGAGTTCCCTGCCTGGATGCAGCCAACCTCATCTCATTTGAAATTGCCGGAGACGGAAAGCTTCTTCAAAACCTGGGAACTTCGACCGGCTCGCGCAAGGTACAAGCCTACAACGGAAAAGCGATAATACGCGCCCAAGTAACCGACGCTTGCTACGTATCCGTTCAATCGGATGGAATAAAGACCGTTTTATACTCAATTAAATGATATTTTTTTAGCAGACAGACTAATAAATTTCTTTTTAGACAGAAGAACATAAGAACAAAAGATGAAACAGTAGTAGTTTAATGACCAGCAGAAATAATTTTTCAAGCGCAGCCTTTATGTTCTTTTGTTCTTATGTCTAAATCAAATTCCCATTTATAAAAACTAATTATGAACAATTATTTAGGATTATTAATAGTACTCTTCAGCCTCACCACGGTGACGGCTAAAGAAGACGTGACCGACCAGGTACGTCAACTCCTGCAAGCAGAAACCCTGCAAAGGGCGGATGCTGCACTGGAGTCCGTGCCTGTGACCGTCACCGCTACCCGTGCCGAAAGAAGCGCAGGGGGTATGCACGACTTTTATTCCGAAGGCGATTACTGGTGGGCAAACCCGCAAGACCCGAACGGCCCGTTCATCCGCCGCGACGGAGAAACGAACCCGGACAACTTCACCGCCCACCGTCACGCCATGATACGATTCAGCCAGTTGGTCGGTGACCTGACTTCTGCCTGGATACTGACAGGCGACAAGAAATATGCCGATGCTGCCATGCGCCATATCCGTGCCTGGTTTGTCGACCAGAAAACGATGATGAATCCGAACCTGCTGTATGCGCAAGCCATCAAAGGAATAGCTACCGGACGCGGAATCGGAATCATCGACACTATTCATCTGATTGAAGTCATACAGTCACTCCGGCTGATGGAGGCCCGGGGAATCATCGAAGAAAAGGAACTGAAAACCATCCGTCTGTGGTTCTCCGACTATCTGACCTGGATGTCTACCCATCGTTACGGCATCAACGAGATGGAAGCCAAGAATAATCATGGCACTTGTTGGGCTATGCAAGCCGCCGCTTTCGCCTTGTTTACACAGAATGAAGAAATGATTCGTTTCTGCCGTGAACGTTACCGGACGGTATTGTTACCCAATCAGATGGCCGTCGACGGCAGTTTCCCTCTGGAACTGGAACGCACCAAGCCTTACGGTTATTCTCTTTTCAATCTGGACGCGATGACCACCCTTTGCCACCTGTTGACCACTCCCGAAGAAAACCTGTGGGAGTACACAACAACCGACGGGCGGAATATCGAAAAAGGAATTGCCTGGCTGTTCCCCTTTGTAAAAGACAAAAGCGCGTGGAAACGCCAACCGGATATCATGTTTTGGGAAGAATGGCCTGTGGCACACCCGTTCCTGCTATTCGGCAGTATGCACCACTACCGGAAAGATTATTTTCAGACGTGGAAGAAGCTGGAACATTTCCCCACCAACGAGGAAGTGATACGTAATCTTCCTATCCGTCACCCTTTATTATGGTTAAACTAATTCGCTTAAAATAGAATCATTATGAGAAACTTATTATTGAGTGCTTTCGCACTGGTTTGCCTGCTTCCGATGAATGCACAGACCGTCAACACCCGCATCTACCCGGCAGAAAAGCTGGCTAAAGTGAAGGCAAAAGCCGATACCCCTACATATGCCCCGGCTATCAAAACTTTAATGAAAGACGCTGACAAGGCAATGAACCTGACTCCACCTTCCGTAATGGACAAGAGCATGGTAGCATCCAGCGGTGACAAACATGACTACATGAGCATGGGCCCTTACTGGTGGCCTGACCCTTCCAAACCGGACGGATTGCCTTATATCCGCAAAGACGGGCAACGCAATCCCGAACTGTCCAAGCTAGACCGTAACCGGTTGGGAGATATGGCAAAGGCTGTTACTACTTTGGGAATCGCCTACTATTTCTCAGGCAACGAGCAATATGCAAAGAAAGCCGCCGACTTCCTGAAAGTATGGTTCCTGGATGCCAAGACAAAGATGAATCCGAACTTAAATTACGGCCAGACTATCCCCGGCCGCAGAGATGGTTTGGGACGCGGAACAGGTATGATAGATACGTACTGCTTCGTAGAAATGCTGGACGCACTCGCTTTGCTTGATAATTCAAAAGCGATGACACCTGCCATCAAGAAAGGTATGAAAGAATGGTTCACACAGTTCGTTGAATGGATACAGACCAGCCCGGTGGCTGCCGAAGAAAACGTAGCGAAGAACAATCATGGACTGGCATATGATGTACAGTTGACAGCTTATGCACTCTATATCGGCAATAAGGAACTGGCGGCACAGGTATTGAAGTCATTCCCTGAGAAGCGCCTGTTCTCTCAGATTGAACCGGACGGCAAACAACCGTTGGAACTGGAACGCACAACTGCTTTCGGTTATACTCTCTTTAATCTGACTCATATGCTGGATATGGCTTTCATCGCTTCTACGGAAGGAATGGATATTTATAACGCTGCCAGCGGAGACGGACGTTCCATTACCGCCGCGCTGAAGTTTGTCATTCCTTATATCGGCAAACCTCAAAGCGAATGGCCTTACCAGCAAATCAAGGAATGGGACAAGAAACAGGACGAAGCCTGCTGGGTACTTCGCAAAGCCTCTTTCTTCGACCCGAAAGCCGGATACGAAGCTATCGGTGCACAGCATCGCAAGACTTCCGCTTCCAGTCGTTTGAATTTATTATACAGTTTAGAATAACTCCTATTAAATCCTAATATTATGAGGAACAAATCGTTTTATTATCCTTTAATGATAGCTATACTGCTATTGTTATGTACCCCGTTCGTAACGGTTGTCTACGCGCAATCATTTACTGTCACCGGTACAGTCGCCGACAGTCAGGGCGGTGTTCCCGGAGTAAATGTGAAGGTGAAAGGAAGTACCACCGGTACTATCACCGATATAGACGGTAAATTTACGCTGAGCGTCCCCTCTTCCAAGTCAGTCCTCGTCATTTCGTACATCGGATATGTGACACAGGAAGTGCCCGTCAATAATCAGAAGACACTGAATATCAATCTTAAGGAAGACACGAAAGTGTTGGACGAAGTAGTAGTGGTAGGTTACGGCGTGCAGAAGAAATCCCACCTGACCGGTTCGGTATCCAAGATGGATGTCAACAGCCTGACGGATATTCCCGTGACACAGGTAGACCAACTGCTGCAAGGAAAGATTGCCGGCGTCAATATCCAGAACTCCACTTCCGAAGCCGGAGCCGCTCCGCAAATCCGTGTTCGTGGTATGGGTTCTATCAGCGCCGACAGTTCTCCGCTGATTGTTATCGACGGTTATCCCGTTCCCGAAGGCCTTTCCACACTCGACATGGCGGATATCGCTTCTATCGAAGTACTGAAAGATGCCGCTTCCGCCGCTATCTACGGTTCGCGTGCAGCCAACGGCGTTATCCTCGTGACTACCAAAGAAGGAAATGCCAGCAAAGCCAAATACAGCGTGAAAGCCTCTACCGGATTGAAGTGGGCGTACAAACTGCACCCTATCATGAGTTCCAAAGACTATTATAACATGATGGGTTACGAAGCTGCCTTGCAAAACAAGACCATAGCCGCCAATGATGAAGCCTTCGGACTTATCAATAATCACACCGACTGGCAACGCGAAGGTTTGCAGGATACTCCGCAGATTCACCAGGTACAGCTCTCCGTATCGGGTGGTAAGAAAGATATTACTTACTATATCTCCGGTAACTATGCCCAGGAAGACGGTATCATGATTAACAGCAGCTACAAGCGTCTGAATCTCCGTTCACGTATCAACGCGAAGTTATCCAAGCGGGTAGACCTCAGCTTGAATATCGCTCCGTCTTACACCAAGACAGAAACTCCGTCGACCAACTTTATCGACTTCTACCGTACACCGTCTTTCATGCCGGTACGCCATACGGCGGAAACGGCAGCCCTCACCGGAAAAGCCATCGGTTCATGGGCACGCGGCAGCGACTTCAGCAATATCATGTACACACGTGAAGACGGCACACAAGTGAAAGCCAGCCCGTTCAACACCAGCAACAACAATCCCAAATCATTGATGGATACCGAAGAACGCTTCAAGGAAGACTATAACCTGCAAGCCAATTCCTCTATCAATGTGCAAATAATGAAAGGTCTTACCTTTACTACTTCCAACGGTTTCTACATCAAATACCGTCAGAACAACGAGTACCGCAATTACGAATCCCGCAAAGACGAGGAATCGGCTATGGGTACTTACAAAAACCGTCTCTACGTCGATATGTTGAGCGAAAACACATTGAACTATATCGGCAAGAAAGGCAAGCATGACTACGCCGCCTTACTGGGTTACACCGCACAGACTACATCGGAAACCACAGCGAGTATCGTAGGTTTGGGCTTCCCTACCGATTATGTCCACACGCTCAATGCGGCTACTTCTTTTGATGTCAGCCAAACGAATACGGTAAAATTCCGCACCGCCATGATGTCCGCCCTTGCACGTGTCAATTACAGCTATGCAGACAAGTACCTGCTCTCTGCCAGTATCCGTACAGACGGCAGCTCTCTCTTTGCCGACGGTAAGCAATGGGGTTGGTTCCCTTCCGTATCTCTCGGATGGCGTGCTTCAGAAGAGGCTTTCCTGAAAGGTATCAGTTGGCTGAATATGCTGAAACTGCGTGCCAGCTTCGGTGTGACGGGTAACAATAATATCCCCGCCAACTCATACTACAACTTGCTCTATGCCAGCAACTACGCACTGGGTAGCGGAACGGGCGCTCTCGTCCCCGGATTGGGCAAGACTACCTCTACGAAAGGTAACTACGACATCACCTGGGAACAGACTTACGAATACAATGCCGGTATCGACTTCAGCGCACTGGACAACCGTATCAGCCTGACCCTGGAAGGTTACTACTCTATCACCAAGCAACTTTTGTTCAAGCAACCGGTCGTTTCCTTCATGGGTTACAGCGATTACTGGAACAACATCGGACGTATCCGCAACAGCGGTATTGAAGTAGAAGTGAACACACACAACATTCGCAATAAGAACTTCGAATGGACTACTTCGTTCAACATCTCGTCCAACTTCAACAAATTGCTCGAACTTTCCGGCGAAGAAAGATTGATTTCTACCGGAGAACGTAATGAAACTTATCTAGCACAAGTAGGCCATCGCGCCATCTCATTCTTCGGATACAAGACAGACGGTGTTTACCTCAGCCAGGCCGACCTGGATGCTTCACCGCACTTGGCAAGCGCCACACCGGGCAGTCTCAAGATTGTAGACGTCAACGACGACGGTGTGATAAACGACAAAGACCGTACCGTTATCGGCAATCCGTTCCCGAAAGTAACCTGGGGTATCTCCAATACCTTCAGATGGAAAGGATTCGACCTTTACTTCCTGATTCAAGGAGTAAGCGGACTGGATGTATTCAACGGTGACGGATACTACACCGAGTCCAAGAAGTTCAATCGCAACTACGTGAAAGACCGTTGGATTAGTGCCGAATATCCGGGCGACGGACGCACTCCGACAGTAGGTTCCGCCGGAATCTCCTGGGAATTCACCGATTATATGATTGAAGACGGTTCATTCGTTGCACTG
Organism: Bacteroides sp. GM023; assembly: GCF_014750685.1. Lineage (GTDB taxonomy): Bacteria > Bacteroidota > Bacteroidia > Bacteroidales > Bacteroidaceae > Bacteroides. Next base: position 342,186 of record NZ_JAAXGE010000005.1, on the reverse strand, counting down.
CGCGACTTAGTTTTAGGTTATACATTTGATAAGAAGAAACTGAAAAAGATAGGCCTCAACTCGCTTCGCCTGTATGCTTCCGGTCAGAACTTGCTCTATTTCTGGGGAAAAGACTACCGGGGTATCAATCCGGAAGCCCGTGTGACAAGCGGCTCGTACGCTTCACCACTGGTGAACGGATACCAACGCGGCGGATTCCCGATACAGTCTACTGTCAACTTCGGATTCGAACTTAATTTCTAATCATCTTAAAACGTACAGAAATGAAACTAAAACATACATTTATCGCTAGTCTGTCCGCTTGCTTGCTGGGGCTTTCTTCCTGTGACCTCAACATTACACCGGACTCCTATATCCCCGACGGTTCGTTCTACAAGAATGAAGCTGAAATGAATACTGCCGTTATCGGCTGCTACGGCGGAATGCAGGCTCCGTTAAACATCGAGTGGACGCTTACCGAACTGCGTGCGGACAATACCCGTATGAACAGCAACAGTTCCACTAACGATGCTTTCCTGCAACAGCAGGCACTGGATCTTGGTACAATGGATGCCAGTAACGCGAACATACGTACTTACTGGGAAGCAACTTACAGCAATATCAACAGTTGCAACAATGTACTCGCCCCTGAAAATCTGGCTGTTGTAGCCAATGAGAAGAAACGGGCGCAATTTGAAGGAGAAGTGCGTTTCATCCGTGCTTATCATTACTTCAACCTGGTACGTCTTTTCGGTCCTACTTTCATCGTGACGGAAGAATTAAGCGTGGCAGAAGCCATGAAGAAAGACCGTAGCAGTGTGGAAGCTACTTATCAGCAGATTATCGACGACCTGAAAACGTCTATTGACGACCTGGAAGGTGTGACGTATGACGTAGCTGATTTAGGACGTGTCACTCAGGCGGCTGCTCAATCCCTGCTTGCCAAAGTGTATCTGACTATCGAGAAATATACGGAAGCTAAAGGCTTGCTCAAGTCGGTAGTAGATGTAAAGGGCGACCAGTTGACTGTCAGCTATTCCGATGTGTTCGACATTTCCAAGGAGATGAATGATGAGATTATCTTTGCTGTCCGTTACAAATCGGGTAGTCTGGGTATTGGTTCTCCTTTTGCCAACACCTTTGCTCCTACCAAGAGTGGTGCCAATGTGGTGACGGGTGATGGTGACGGACGCAACTATCCGACTACCGAGGTGTTGGGTATTTATCCGGAAGGTGACTTGCGTAAAGATGCCAGTGTAAGCGACCATTATATCGACCCAAGCAAGAAAGACCCGGTGGTCATTTCAGACCAGTCGGCGTATATCAAGAAGTTTGTTTCTCCTGTCAGTGTACGCTATGATGCTGAAAACGACTGGCCTATCATTCGTCATGCAGACGTACTGTTGATGTATGCCGAAGTACTGAACGAAACGGATGGCCCTGCCACCGGACTGCCTTATCTCAACGAAGTGCGCCGACGTGCCGGACTGGATGCTATTGATGCTTCCGAAGTATCCGTACGCTCCGCTTTCCGCGAAAAGCTGGAAAAAGAGCGCCGTCTGGAACTGGCTTTCGAGAATCAGCGGTGGTTCGACCTCGTGCGTTGGGGAAAAGCGGTGGAAACAATCAATAAACAAATCACGGAAACCGAAGGCTTCTATGACAAGTATGCTTTCACGGTTAATAAGATTGATAACTGGCAATTATTGCTTCCTATCCCGCAAAGTGTGATAGATAATAATCCAAGCATTGTTACCCAGAATCCGAATTACTAATCCATCAAACGAAAACAGTATGAAAAATAAACTATATAATCTATTGGTTCTCTTTGTACTTGTCACGCTGACGAGTTGCAACGAAAAGTTGAGCATTGAAACCGAAACACAGGGTGCGCCGGAAATCAGCGAGTTTGCTCCTGCAAGCGGGAAAGCCGGTACAGAGGTGACTGTCAAAGGTAGTAACCTGCGCGATATAGTGTACGCCACAGTCGGTGGTGTGGAAGCACAGATACTTTATAAGCTGTCACAGCAGGAAATCGTTATTGTAGTGCCACGTGAAGGCACTAAGAGCGGAAAGATTGCCCTTTCTACTTCACGCAAAGACGACGCCAGCCAAGGTGCACGTGCGGAGAGCACACAATCGTTCACTGTGACTTACCCAACTCCAAGTGTGACGAGTTTCCCGAAAAGCGGAAGAGTGGGCAACAATGTTGAGATTCTAGGTAGCAATCTTGATATTATCTCCAAAGTCCTTATGGGCGGAGAAGAGGGAGAAATTATCTATCAGAGTGAGAAAGAGATTGCTGTAAAAGTGCCTTTTATCATTGATGATAACGCCACCGTTGCTTTGAAATATACGAATCAGACAGGTGGTGAATCTGAAGTTAAAGGGGAATCCGACGACTTCGCTGTAGAAAAGGATGAACCGGAAATAGAGAAGATAGACCAGGAAAGTCTGATGGAAAGAAGCCTGCTCACATTGAGCGGTAAATATCTCAACTTGATTGAGTATATTTATTTCGGAGAAGAAAAGAGTGCTCCGGTCAGCCAGGAAGAGAATGTGATTGTGTTCAGGGTACCGACTTTGGCAGCGACTAGCACAGTGAAAATCAAAGTGACGTATTATAAGGAGACGAAGGAAATTATTCTGTCCGATGCTTGCCAAGTGATTCGCATGAAGAACTTGTTCAGTGCCAATCAGGCGATAGGGACACGTAATAGTAAGTATGGTTATGGTAGTATGCTGAATGGTAATTCTGCCGACGGTAATCCTATCTGTACTCCTTGCGTACTGAAAGATGAAGAGAATTTTGATAAGATAGACTTTGCAGGTTATGTGAACAGTGGACTGGACTTTGCGTTCAACTCACCGGATGCCATTCTTAATCCTGACCCGGCAAATACGAAGAATAATCTGAAGAATTACTGGTGCGGAACGGCTGCTGTGCCTAATGCGGAGAACTTCACTATATTTGCACCTTTCACGGCAGTACAAACAAGATTCTTTGTATTGAACGCAACAACACATGCAGCGCTTATCGAACAAATCAGAGCAGGAAAAGACCAGTTGGAAATTACTCCATCACTCTTTACCAGTCTGAATATTACCAAAAGTTCTGCCCGTACACGTAAATCATCAGAAGCGGCAGGTACAGTGAGCGAACAGATATTTGATGCCGGTAGTGTAGTTGTATTCTACAATAACCATAAGGATAAATATGGTATTCTCGACATTTTGGAAGTATACGTAGATTATGGTCAGGCCAACAACATCAATAATGGCGATAAGAATAATCAGGGTATTGCTTACATCACATTCGACCTTTACTATCAACGCTAAAAAAGAAAGAACATGAAAAAAAGAAATTATACATTAACCACCGCATTGACGGCAGCCCTGTGCTGCCTGATATGCCTGCTGAACGGATGTACCCGCGATAATGACATTGACATTCCGCAGACTTCTATCAACACGATGGGAGCAACCACCGTGCAACCGGGAGAGACAATCACTCTGACAGGTGCGAATATGCATCTCATCTCTAAAGTGTATTTCGGTGACGCTACTACGATTGATGTTAAAACACCGCAAGCAGAGCGTGACCATCAATCACTCACGGTTTATGTACCTACTGAAGTGTTCGAAGAGACAAAGGTCGTTCCTCTCGCTGTATTGTACAATTCTGTGCATCGTCTTGTCGTATGCGAGGAATTGACTGTTTATATCGCGCCTGTTATTCCTACAACTTCCACTACCCTATCGGGTGAAGTGAAACCGGGCAATATTATCACTATTACAGGAACAGACTTGGGTATTATCAAAGCTCTGCAAGCTAACGGAGAGTCGATTACGATTGATAATAAGAAGGCTACTGAAATAACTTTCAAAGCCCCGGAAGTAGATACGGATACCGAATTTACAATCACTCTTGTTTATGATAATTCATTGGGTAACGACCAAAAGCTGGTTGTACCGGGTAAGTTTACAGTCAAAGAAGTTGTTCCTAGTGGTAGCGTAACCAACGAAACGCAGGAAGTAGAAACCGGAAAAGACATCACGATTGAAGGAACAAATCTGAATGTTGTGAAAGCTGTTCGTCTGACAAAAGCGGGTGGCGTATCATCTGACATTACTATTACAAACCCTGAAGCAACCGGATTTACTTTTAAAGCTCCGGAAGTAGAAGAGGATACAGAATTTACCGTGACACTGGTTTATGGAAAAAGTGATAAAGAAAGTGCTTCTATCGGTACAGTGAAGGTAAAGAAAGCTACGGTGGTACTGTCTTATTATCATTGGGAGAATGTAACACTAGGAGCTCCGGCAACCGAATGTGCCCTTTTCGATGCTTCTACAGGACGTACTATTGCTCCTTGTGATTTATTCGACCATCAAGCAGATGTGGATTTTGCAATGGATGCTACTACTAGCGCAGCAGCGCGTTTACTAAATCCAGCCAATATAAACGATAATTTTATGAAGGCGCAAGTATGCGGTGAATCAACACTTTTCAGTGATGGCAAAGATTATTCAATCGTACGTACTTCTCTAAAGACTCAATTCAGGGTATTAAGTACAGGCAATACAGCGGAAAATGCTTTGATTCAGAAAGTATTGAATGGAGAAATCACAGATGTAAAAGAGGATATTGGTAGCATAAATCCTTCGGCAAGCGCCCCAACTGTTATCGAGAACAATATCCTGGTTTTCAAAAACACGAACAAAGATAAAATGGGTATCATATGGGTAAAGAGCGTTACTCTTGGAGAAAAAAAAGAGCTTAATACCATCACCATGGATGTCTATTACGAAAAATAAAACTCTCAAAGACTTGACTTTCGCTTCCGAATGTCGTATCTTTACAGAGTTAATGATAAAGTAGTTTCAATTAAACTACACGTAAAGGCGGGAACTGAAACTCCCGCCTTTCTTTTTTCTCAGAAGGAATAAATATCTTTTCATCCCGGCTTTTCATCTCACTTTCCTTCGGGCTTATCCTCCTTTAACCCTGGACTTATCATCCTTCAGCCCTGGGGTTATCATCATTTATCCCCGGACTTACCCCTATTCACCTTCCTTCTTATCCCAAATAGAGTGTGTATTCCCCTCAAACAGAGGCTCTGTTCCCCCGAAACGGAGCGTCTGTTCTACCAAAACAGAACATCTGTTTCAGTGAAATGCAACGTTCATTTTCCAAACTTCTCTTCTAAGTTAATAATCAATAAAGTTGCTCTTGACAAAAAATAGCTTTATCTTTGGGGTTTGTTTAAACAGGCACAATAGGTAATTATATTATGAGTGAAAAGATTATTAAATGGGGCTTCATCGGTTGCGGAGAAGTTACGAAAACAAAAAGTGGCCCTGCTTTCCAAAAAGTAGACCATTCGGAAGTCGTGGCAGTAATGAGCCGTGACGGTGCGAAAGCGAAAGCTTATGCCAAAGAGAGAGGTATCAAGAAATGGTATGATGACGCACAGGAGTTGATAGACGACCCGGAAGTAAATGCTATTTATATCGCTACTCCCCCTTCTTCACACGCCACTTATGCAATCATGTCCATGAAAGCAGGCAAGCCGGCCTATATCGAGAAGCCGATGGCCGTCACTTATGAAGAATGTACCCGCATCAACCGCATATCCAAAGAAACGGGTGTCCCCTGTTTCGTCGCATATTATCGCCGTTATCTACCTTATTTTCAGAAAGTAAAGGAACTTGTAGAGAACGGGACTATCGGCAACGTTATCAATGTACAGATTCGTTTTGCCCAGCCGCCGCGTGATTTGGATTATAATCGCGAGAATCTTCCCTGGCGTGTACAAGCGGATATTGCCGGAGGTGGTTACTTCTATGACCTCGCCCCGCATCAGATAGATTTATTGCAGGATATGTTTGGCTGTATCCTCGAAGCCAGCGGCTACAAGAGCAATCGTGGCGGACTCTATCCCGCCGAAGATACATTGAGCGCCTGCTTCCAATTCGACAACGGATTGGTAGGTAGCGGTTCCTGGTGCTTCGTCGCCCATGATTCCGCCCGCGAAGACCGTATAGAGATTATCGGTGACAAGGGAATGATTTGTTTCTCTGTCTTTACTTACGAGCCTATCGGACTGCATACCGAAAAGGGACGTGAAGAAATCTGCATCGGCAACCCTGAGCATGTGCAACAGCCGCTTATCCAAGCAGTAGTAGACCATTTACTAGGTAAGTCCGTTTGTTCCTGCGACGGTGAAAGCGCCACGTTGACCAACTGGGTGATGGATAAGATTTTAGGAAAGCTATAACCTTAATAAAAGCAAAAACGAACTACCTTTCTTTTTGGCTATTTACCAGCGGTGGTAAAAAATTAATAGAAACACTCCATTGTATATTGTTAGTTTTTTCTATCTTTGTAAAAGAAGAGATTAGAATAAAACTAACAATATATTTTTTGTGCTATGACAAAAGAAGAATTAATGCGGAAAGCAATCGAGCTTTCTAAGGAGAACATTGAAAATGGTGGTGGCCCTTTCGGCGCTGTGATTGCTACGAAAGAAGGGGAAATAGTTGCAACGGGTGTGAACCGTGTTACGGCATCCTGTGACCCTACTGCTCATGCTGAAGTGAGTGCCATACGTGCCGCGGCTGCGAAGCTCGGAACTTTCAATCTTAGCGGATATGAAATATATACTTCCTGCGAACCTTGTCCGATGTGTTTGGGTGCTATCTATTGGGCACGACTGGACAAGATGTATTATGGCAACAATAAGACGGATGCCAAAGAAATCGGTTTTGATGACTCTTTTATTTATGACGAACTGGAACTTAAACCTGAAAACAGAAAACTCCCCTCTGAAATCTTACTACACAATGAAGCCCTTACTGCCTTCAAAGCCTGGGCGGCCAAAGAAGACAAGATAGAATATTAAAGTAAACCTCTCACTATTATTAACCTATTAATTTACCCCTCACATGAAGAAAAACCTTCTCTTTTTTTTAGCGGCATCATGCCTGTTCAGTTGTCAGCAACAAGATGAACAACAAGAACCCAGCAAGAAAGCTTTCAGCTTTTCTGCTTCTATCGACAATGAAAGTATCACTGATGCTCTTACACGTAGTAGCAGCACTCTTTCGCTTCCTGCAAAAAGTAGTTTCTCGGATGGAGATATCATCTCAATGTCCGCTTCCGAACAGGATTATCTACCGTTTACCATAGGTATGGAGAATCCTGCCTGGGACGCGATAGATACGGATGCGGAAGCTGTTACTTTTTATGCTCATTATCCCGAATTGTCTGATGATGTTGCTACGCGTTCGTTCGGTAGCCGTTATCGTGGTATCACGGGTGGCAAAGAGTTTTTGTTCGGAATGGCACAAGCTGCCAAAGGTTCCTGGAACGTTGCTCTTAAATTCAAGCGAATGACGGTGCCCGTTATCCTGCTTGATGAGAAGAGACAACCGTATGAAGGTAGTGCAATCGTTAAGCTTTTCCTGAAGAATAAAGGTGTACAAGACCTGTTCAATGGTAAAATCGAAGCGGACAAGGATGCAAAACCTGAATACATCAACATCCGGAAAATATCGGAAGGTATCCTGACTAACTTGCTCCCGCAACGGATTAAGGCCGGCGAGACAATAGGAACGGTTATCGTAGATGATAAGGAGGAGCCTATTATCGTGGATGAGGATATCGAGTTAACTCCCGATACTCCTGTTGCCATCAGCCTTTACAGAGGTCGCGGTATTATTGACGAACGGACTCCATTGCGCAGATAAAACAAAAAATTAAAAGTGATACTAACAAAAATCCCCGGAACCGCTGTAGACACTCAGCATTCCTGGGATTTTTCACACACAAAAGTTATTATTGAAATTGAAAACTGTCTTTGTTAGATTAGAAGCGCAAACCTAGGGTTAATAGTACTTGGCTACGTGTATTGGTTACTTTCGTAGCTTGCGGAGTGACTGTCTCCCAAAATCCCGGCGCAGTCTCCAAGTCATTATAGAATGGATAGAACTTCTCTTTATACATAGAATATTGATAAGCTAAATCAGCATAAAAAGCCTTTCCACGATATCCAATTCCAAGTGTATAATTACTATGCGACTGAGAATTTGCAAAATCCGTATCCGTCAAAGTAGAGTTAACCGGTATCCACTTATAAGCATCATTTTCTTTGAAAGCAGTAGTACTGTAGTTATAACCTAAACGGAAAGCAAACTCAGGTATTACTTTATATTCGGCACCGACACGGAATGTATGCACTCCTTTCATAAAATTTTTAATTGTATTATTCTGATCTACCATTTCGTCTCCTTCAGGATACTTAAACTTCATAGATGAATAGTCTTCATATTCATACTCCGCTCCCAATGCTAAAGAAGTTCCAACTGTATAACCCAAACTTGCATTAAATCTCCACGGAGTAGACAGACGGAAATCCTGTTCTATTCTTCTTCCATCATTGGCATCAAAAGACTCCCTTGTTGTAGAAGCACCTTCAGCGGGCTTATCGTCACGTACATAAAATTCTTTATCACCATTCTGCACCTTTTTCAAGAAAACATCCGATGTCATACTCGCACCATTCTCATATGTCAAATTATAAAATGTAGGTGTATGTATCGCAAGCCCAATACGGAAAGGAGAAGACTCGAACGGACGGAAAATAGCACCAAACTTCACATCTACTCCCGAACCTTTAATCCGATTGTATGAAGCCAATTCGTAACCTTCACCATTTCCATAATCTTCATCATACAAAGTAGTTTTTTTATAGTTCACGTCATATGCACCAATCGTCAATCCTAAATAAACACGATCATTCACATTTAGTGCAACATTAAAGTCATACTGACTAATTCCACCTCTTTCGTTAGAATTGAAATAAGCTTCAACTTCATCCGGAACTACAGGATCATATCTATCATAACCATCCTCTCGTATTGCATTCGTCAAATAACCCTGATAGCCCATGATTCCTAGCCATCCAAGTCGATTGTTACCATAGGCATCAACACCATTGAAGTTATAATTATCTCTATCATACCATACAGCATCCGTAGCCTGTTGTCCCATCATATTAACTTGGGATACAAATATATCATCTACAGCTCCCATTAATCCGCCCATTGTCATGTTCTTATAGAAAGACTTGGTACGTTTATAGTTAAAGCCAAAGTTTACATAACGCAATGCTGTTTGATTTCCTATTTTGGAAGCAAACACAAAGCCAATGTTATCAAACGACCACTGATTCTTATCATTATTAAAAGTCTGCCCCAAGTATTTGCTCTCAGTACCATAAGCAGAATAACTGAAAGAAGTCATAATATCATTACTACGATAAATACCGATACCGGCAGGGTTTGTTCCCATTGTAGAGATATCACCTCCCAAAGCGCCCATCGCCCCGCCCATACCAACAAAACGGGCGGTTCCATTCAAATCTCGCTCTGCTAACTTCGCTGCATCATATATTGTCTGTGCACTGACACCTGCGACAAAACACAAGGCGCAAGCAACTGCGATTATCTTTTTCATAACGTTGTCTTATATTACAGAGTTAATATATAGTTTTATTATCTTCTTCCACTTCTACTGGATCCGCCACCTCCGCCACTTGAGCGTGAAGAACCACCACCACTTGAATAACTACCGCTGGAACGTGAGCTACTACTGTTACTTGGTGAATAGGTACTACGAGAAGAAGAAGAAGAAGAACGGCTGCCACTATCATATGAACGACTAGAACTGCTACTTCTAGTAGATGGGCTACTGGTTGAAGTTCCTCTATTGTAAGTAGAAGAAGATCTTCTTGTAGTTCCGTATGATGAAGACGACGATGATCTTGAAGTAGGCGAAGCACTACGACGAACGGAGCTTTCACGATTATTATTATAAGTTGAAGAGCTACGTGTACTACTTGGACGTGTGTAGTTACTACTTCTGCGAGTAGAAGAAGCATCACTACGAGTAGTTACGCCTGTGCGTCCAGTACTAACGCGAGTTGTTGCTTCACGTCTTGTTCCTACTGTTCTTCCGGTATAAGAACCTGAAGAACTACGGCGATCTGTACTTATTGCTGATCTACGGTCTGAATATGATCCACTTCTCCGTGAAGAAGAGAAATTATTGTAACCATAAGAACGACGATTCGTATAGGTATTACGTGCCCAATGGTTTCCACCACCGCCCCAGCCCCAGCTAGGACCACCATGCCAATGGTGATGATGTCCCCAATAGCCACCGCCGCCATACCAGCCACCCCAGTAGCCGCCGCCATACCAGCCGCTGCCCCAGTAACCCGGAGAATATCCCCAAGAATAGTAAGGACGATTCCATCCCCAACCAGAGTTCCAGCCCCAGCCGTAAGAACCATAACGCCAATCCCACCACATCGGGTTACTGAACGTCGGGAATGCGTAAGCATACATACCGTCGGTATATACGTTCCAGTCCCAGGAGTTCGGTCCGTAAACTACGTCCCAGTAGAGCGGGCTGCTGATACTGATTGCGAAACGCGGATTGCGGAAACGGATGATACGTTCAGCGTATTCATAGTCGTCTTGCGTACCATTAAATTCGCCGGTCACCCATTCTCCGTCCAAATCCGGATTAGATTTTTCTTTTATGTATAAGGTATCATTATCCATTACGAATTCATTTTCACGTGCATCGTAACGGCGGTTATATTCATCCACGTCCCGTGTTCTGCCCTTGCGGTCTTGAACCACAACTGTAGTCCCCGGTGATGTATAGATGTTTGTCACCTGCTTCTTCGGTTCCTTCTGAACTGGAGTTTCTTTTTTCTCCTGCTTGTCTTTGGAAGGTACGAAGTAAAGGTCGTCATCAACGCTTTGTGCCATCAAGCCTATCGGGAGGCACAAGGCAAATAGCAAGAAGTAAACAATCTTTTTCATATCATCTAGGTTTATATAATTACTTAAACTTATTCACGTTACAAAGATAAGGAAGAGATTTTTTGATGAGGGAAGATTTTCCCGAAAGGATAATAGGGAAATCCCTAAATTCGACACATTTATGAGAGAAAAAGACTACTTTATACTGCCCAAACAGTTCTATTTAACTTACTGTATCAAAGGTATAGTAAACTTCACATATGCCCGGTTTATTTCCCAGCTTCCTCCGAAGTGTTCCACCAACATACGGTTCATTTCATTCTGAATAACGATGCTCTGACCGGGATTGACAGAGACTAGAATGGAGTGATAAGCAGTAACTGTTATTTTGCCTTCCTCCGTATCCACTTCTACCAGTATGGAAAGTATTCTTTCGGGTTCGCCAATCGGAACGAATACAGTACGCATAAGTCGGTACAGCCAGTTTCCGTCATAGCGGACTGAATAGTTGACATCCGCTTTCAACTTAATATTTTTCTGCAATACATAATTTGCGGAAGCGGATGCGATGGCTTCTTCCAAATAAGAATTAAAAGAAAGTTCCTCTACCTGAAACTTCATCATTCCGGCTTCCAGGCGGGATAAATCCAATATATCGTTTATTAATTGGGATAGTTCGGTAGCAGTACCGGATATGATACCCGATGCCCGGTCACGCTGTTCTTTTGTGAACTCCTCGTTCGAAGCCAATGCCAAAGAGCAATCGACTACTTCAGTCAGTGGTTCACGTATTGCGTTATTCATATTGGAGATGAAGGCTTCCTTCACTTCATTCACTTTTTCCACTTCACGGGCTATTTGCCGCATTTTTTTCTCCGAGTGACGCAATTCCCTGTTGATGCGGTATTTAAGGATGAAGAAAATCAGCAATACTATGATGATGGCAGCTATCAACACTAATACGGAAACATTGATATAATAACGAAAACGCAGGGTTTGTAATTGAATCTTCTCTTCTGCATGGGTATCTTTTATGAAATCGACCTGTCTGCTATATATTGACACCAGGATGGAGTCATTAGCTGCTAAAGCTTTTTCATATAGTGGCAAGGCTTCCTCATATTTATTCATACTCGAAAGGATATCCGCCTTTTCAAGCAATGCATTATTATAATAGGAATATTCCACTTTCAGATAACCCGCTATCAGAGAATCGACACTGGCAATTGCCTTATTCCATTGTTCCGTGTTAGCGTAATAAGTTTTGTTCATCTCATAGTATCTCAATGTATTGACGAAGTATCTGCCGGAATAGTACTTGTCTGTCAACTGCTTATATCTCTTGACGTTCTGCAAATCATTTATTGCCAAATAATATTCAGCATAAGAGATATACAAATAAAAGAAATCCATTTGGAGCATTTGCTCCATGTGCGGTTGCCTGCGAAGTTCTTTCTGAATGATTCTATCCCGTTCCTGTATGCTTTTCAACAAAGACGGATAATCTTTCAATAGTTTATATACCGCTATCAAACTGTTGCTTATATCAGCAGAAAACACATAATCATCAAATTCAAGCGACTGGGCGTATGCTTTTTCCAACATCTCCGCAGCCGGTTTAACTCTGCCTGTCATGCGGTAGGCACGCGCAATGCTTTGATATGCCAGCACTATCCCCTTTTTATTTTTCAGCGCCTGTGCTTCATGTAGCATTTCCAGCGCTTCATTCTCCAATTCTTCGAAACTCTGATTCAAGACTAATAAGTCAATGGCACATTGCTTGCCCAAAAACATCAAATCGTAATATTTTTCCTTCCTGGCTAATGTAACGAGCTGGTCAAGCCACTTTTGAAGCTCATCCTGTTTGTTCTCATTGAAGCATATATAGATATGATATAGATAAGCGCGGCACTTATAAAAATTGTTCCGCTGGCTTTCCGCTTCCTTCAGTAATTCTTCGACATATTGTTTTCTAACTACGGGTTCGGGCTTCGATATATCTACCACTTCACATAACGTTTTCAGCCGGATGGTATCATGCCTGGACGATTCCAGTTGTTGCATCAATTCTTCTTTGGCATCATTATCTCCCGCATACAGAGATGTCAGGCTTCCCCCAAGCAGACAGCAGAGCAATAATACGATTTTACTTATGATTATCTTCATACTTCAGGTTCATTATTGTTCAACGGATGGGTAAATACAAATCTTGCTCCTGACGTATATTTCGGATCAATCCAAATTCGTCCTTTCAAATGTTCTACGATAAACTTGCAGAGAGCCAATCCGATGCCGCTGCCTTGAATACCTTCGTGCAACTTTTCGAAACGGGAGAATATGGCTAACTGCTTGTTTAAAGGGATACCGCATCCGGTATCTTCTACTGTGAAAACAGCTTGTTTATTTTCGGCATCCACATCGAGCAGAAGAGTGATAGTTCCACTAGAGGTAAATTTCGTCGCATTAATCAATAAATTAATAAGGACTTGTTGAAGGCGGATACTGTCTGTGTATAGTTCCAATTCATTCAACGGGGTTTGAAACAATATTTCCGCGGAAGTCCGTTTTACTCTTTCAACTGTTTCTATCGTGTTCCGGCATAACGCCACCACTTCATGTTTCTCTAATTTAAACGACATGCTACTCTCCTCTTGCTTCGACAATTCCATCACATCATTAATTAGTTTATGCAGTAACTGGGCGTTTTGCCTGATACTTTCTCCACACATTTGCCGTGTTTCATCATCAATAGAATCTCCCATAGAAGATAGTACTTCCGAGAATCCTACTATAGCATTCAATGGCGTACGGATTTCATGGGTCATATTCGAGAGGAACATACTCTTTGACAAGATAGCGCGTTTTGCTTTCTCGTTGGTTTCGGATAACTTCTCCCGCGACTTGTTCAGTTCCTTATTATTTCTTTTTATCACGACAACCAATGCACCTGCGATAATCAAAACCAAGAGAGAAAAGAAAATAATACGTAACAATAACTCGTCATGCGCTTCGGCATTCTCCAACTCCATCCGGTCGGCGATATAGGTTGAGCGAATGGAGTCCAGGGATTCTACGAAACGCTCCGTATTTAAGGATTGGTTCAACGTTTTCACTTTATTATAAAGTAGACAGGCGCCTTTCAGATCTCCCAGTGTATGCAATAAAGCTCCTTTTGACTGCAACGCATTTTTATATTCATACAGGTTTCCCCTTCTTTGGACAGTAACTATCAGAGAGTCATACAAAGGAATCGCTTTGGTATACTCTTCCATAAAAAGGTGGTAATTGATAGACAGTTCCAGGGATAATTCGGATAAGTGTTTACTATTCTTCTGCAAGTCCAATCCTTCCTTCCAGTATTTGGCAACTTGTTCTTTATCCTTCATCTTGATATATGCCAATGTGCGGTATGAGCAGATGTAATATTCAAAATCGTCCTTTTCTGTCTCGATTTGGGGAAGAAGGTTTTCTGCCTTATCCAAATATTCCATTGCTTTCTCTACCTTGTCCATTTTCAGATAAGTATGTATCTGCTGAATAGTCAGGCGAAGTTTCAGGAAAGCGTCATTACTGTTTTCCAGTTCCGTTTCGGCAGCTTCGAATGTTTCGGCAGCCAGCTCATAAATCCCCGTATGCATATAACTATCTCCGATAGCCTGCAATGATAAGGCTCTGCCTTCAGGAGATTTTAACTGCTTGGCTTTATCATTCACCCCATGTGCCTGGACACTCGTAAATAAATACGCAGCAAAAAATAATAAGACTAATATTCTTCGGTTTTGTTTATGCTTCATTTTCTAACAGAAGACAGCCATTAGCCATCTACGCGGCAAATATACAAAAAAAACAATAGTAACAGATACTTCGCCAAAATACTTCGTCAATAATTCGTTTTTTGAGTATCTTTGCGCATTATTCAGATAGACAGAAAAATTATGAAATACTTTGAGTTTACATTTCATACGCATCCTTGCACCGAAACGGTGAATGATGTATTGGCGGCAGTATTAGGCGAAGCCGGGTTCGAAAGTTTTGTTGAAAACGAGAAAGGGCTGACCGCATATATCCAGCAAACACTATGTGACGAAACTGTGATAAAAAATGCAATAGATGAATTTCCACTGCCTGATACGACAATCAGTTATACCTGTGTGGAAGCGGAAGACAAGGACTGGAACGAGGAATGGGAAAAGAATTTCTTCCAGCCGATTATCATTGGTGACCGTTGTGTGATTCACAGTACTTTCCATCAGGATGTACCTAAAGCGGAATATGATATTGTCATTAACCCGCAAATGGCTTTCGGAACGGGACATCACGAGACAACAAGCCTTATCATTGAGGAACTGCTGGATAGTGAGCTGAAAGATAAATCTCTGCTCGATATGGGTTGCGGCACTTCAATTCTCGCCATCCTTGCACGAATGAGAGGTGCGCGTCCGTGTACAGCTATCGACATTGACGAATGGTGCGTGCGAAACTCTATCGAAAACATTGAATTAAATCAGGTAGATGATATTGCCGTTTCCCAGGGAGATGCTTCATCCCTTACAGGGAAAGACCCGTTTGATGTTATTATTGCCAATATCAACCGGAATATTCTGTTGAATGATATGAAACACTATGTTGCCTGTATGCATCCGGGGTCTGAACTGTATATGAGCGGATTCTATGTAGATGACATTACGGTTATTCGTGAGGAAGCGGAAAAGAACGGATTGACTTATGTTCATTACAAAGAGAAGAATCGTTGGGCAGAGGTGAAGTTTGTTTATAAAGCCTGATAGCTCTTTATCTGGTCCACAAAGACATAACCGGCTTATCATTAGAACAAGCCTACAACTAGTCGTTAAGACTCAAAAGACGAGATGCTCATCTCGTACAATACCAGATGCTCATCCCGTCATGCTCCAGATGCTCATCCGGTAATGTACGAGATGAGCATCTGGTATATGGTATCCTTTAATGAAAAGGACGTTGTGTAACGGTCATTTAGACGTTAGGTCCCTATCAACCAAGTATTGGGAATAGGGATATTACTTGAACTCCTTCTTTACCTGTTCGCACCAGTCCTTGATTTTCTTTTTCGCCTGTTCCGACTGATTATCCAAGTCAATAACCAGCCCGCACCAATGGTCGCCGCGCAATGCTTTGGAACGTTCGAAGGTATATCCTTCGGAAGAAGTGAAACCTACCAAGGTAGCTCCATCCCCTTCGAAAACTTCCGCCAGCAGCCCGATACCATCCGCAAAGTTTTCGGGATAACGTATCTGGTCTCCCAAACCGAAGACAGCCACTTTCTTTCCGTTTAAATCCATTGTACGAAGTTCCGGCAACAGTTCGTCCCAATAGGTAGGAAGTTCGCCGTCAAACCAGGTGGAAGCGCCGACTATAAAACAATCATAAGCGGCAAAATCATTCTCCCAGGCTTGTTCTATGGGTACTACTTCTATCTTGTCTTCGCCAAACTCCTGCTGAATCTTCTCTGCTACCCAACTCGTCTTTTCAGCCTTCGTTGCATAAAATAAACCTATCTTTTTCATAATCTATACTATTTAATATTCTAATAATTTCCTGGCAGCTTCATAGATTTTAGCCTCATCAGGCAGGATTTCTTTTTCAAGAATCGTGTTAAAGCCGACAGGGGTAAATGTAGAACCTACACGTTGCACAGGTCCATCCAAATAACGGAACATCTCTTCACCAATCATTGCGGCAAGTTCCGCACCAAAGCCGGAGAATACTTTATCTTCATGGACAACCAACGCTTTACTCGTTTTCTTCACCGATTCGAAGATAGCTTCCTTGTCCAGCGGAATCAAAGAACGAATGTCGATGACTTCCACTTTCCAGCCGCCCTCTTTCTCCAATCGTTCCGCTGCTTGCAGACAGAAATGGGTGGTGTTACCATACGTGATAATACTCAAATCAGTTCCTTCCCGACGGATGCGTGCCTTACCGAAAGGTACTTCAAAGTCTTCGGGCACAACGGCAGCCGCTTCAACGGAGTTATACAATGCCTTCGGTTCCAGGAATAAAGTAAATCCTTTGGAGCGCATACTGGTACGAAGCAGTCCGGCTGCGTCATCCGCAAAAGAAGGACAAACAATACGTGCTCCCGGTAAAGTCGTCAAAGCGCCTTCTATATTTTGGGAATGATAAAGTCCGCCACCGATATAGCCACCGGAAGCCAGACGCAAAGTGATGTTCGGAGCAAACTTACCATTGCTGCGCCAATACTCATGCGTACATTCTACATATTGCTCGACGGCAGGCCAAAAGTAATCGGCAAACTCCGCTCCTTCTATTACTACATGAATTTTAGGGTCAAAGCGGCTCATTCCGTTGGCTGTACCTACGATATAATCTTCGGCTATCGGCGCACTGAATACACGGGAGTCACCAAACTCCTGCTGCATACCTTTCGTCACATTGAATACGCCGCCTTTTTCCTTATTCGCCACGTCCTGTCCCCAAATAAAAGTATCAGGATTGTGACGAAATTCGGATTTCAGTGTTTCGTTAATGGCGTTGACCATGAAGGTCTTTTCGCCTTCTGTCTCATGCGTACCGTCTTTGTACTTCTGCGGCTGATAAGGTTCGGGCATTACGAAATCGTAGATGCTTTTTGGGTCAGGTTCGGGAGCAGCCAAAGCCTTCCTGTTGGCAGCGGACAATTCTTTTTTGGCTGCCGCTTCTATTTGTTGCAGTTCTTCTTCAGTCAGACGATTATAGCGAAGCAGCATCCGGCGGAATTTCATCAAAGGGTCAGCTTCCTTTACGTATTCCAGTTCGTTTTCATCCCGGTAGAGGGTATGCTTGTCAGAATTGGAATGGGAACCGATGCGGACACAATTCGCCTGCACAATCACCGGATTACGGGTACTGATGGCATATTCGCGGGCTTCGGTCATGGCGTTCATCGAATCGAATACATCTTTGCCATTGCAATAGATGATTTTCAGGTTCTTGAAACCGGAGAAGTTTTCCGCTACCTTGCGGTTAGCTGTCTGTTCCGATTTGGGGACAGAGATGCCGTAACCGTTATCCTGAATGACAAAAATCACCGGAAGACGTTCGAGACTGGCACCGTTGATAGCTTCATAGACAAAGCCTTCGGAGGTAGCCGATTCTCCGTGAGAAGTGATAGCTACTCCTTTATGTCCGTAATAGACCATCGCTCTGGCTACGCCTGCCGCATGGAGGTCGTGTGTTCCCGTTGCGGAAGATATATTTTCGATGTGCCATTCCGGTTTCGCGAAATGGTTCGACATATGGCGTCCGCCGCTTCCGGGGTCTGTCGCTTTGGAAATACCGTTCAGAATAATCTCTTCAGGAGTCATTCCGGCGGAGAGTACGGTCAGCATATCCCGGTAGTAGGGAAACAGGAAGTCTTCTCCGAGAGTAAAGACTTGCCCGACGGCTAGTTGGATGCCATCATGCCCTGCGTAGGGTGCATGATAAGACCAACCTAAAGATTGCAACTGGTAAGATGGAGCCTTTTCGTCCAGGGCACGTCCCAATGCCATCAGATGATACCACTTCTTCAGGGTTTCGACATCTGTATTTTTTATATCATACTTTTTCATGGTTAATGAAGTTCTTAATGAATGAAACAATCAGTTATCAACCTTTCCAGTTTTCCAGGTAATCGGCTATAAAATGCAGGAAGTTACCTCCTAACATTCCGTCCACTACCCGATGGTCGTAAGACAGGGAAAGGTACATCTTATGACGGATAGCAATCGTATCGCCTTCAGGAGTTTCTATGACGGCAGGTTTCTTTTCGATATAGCCTACTCCCAAGATAGCTACTTGGGGCTGATTAATAATCGGCGTACCGAACAGGCTCTTGAATGTACCGAAGTTGGTAATCGTAAATGTACCGCCGTCAATGTCATCGGGCATTAGTTTGTTATCTCTCGCTTTCAGGGCCAGGGAATCAATGGCAACAGCCAGTCCGTTCAGGTTCAGACGGTCGGCATCATGCACCACAGGCACTATCAGATTTCCATCGTTCAAAGAAACGGCAATACCCACATTGATATGTTTCTTGAATAGAATATTATATCCGTCCACCGATACATTCACCTGCGGATAGGTTGCCAATGCTTTCGCTACGGCTTCCGTAATCACAGGCATATAAGTCAGCTTGACACCTTCGCGACGGAAGAAAGCGTCTTTGTTCTTTTCGCGCCAGCGCACCAAACGGGTGACATCTACTTCTACCACATTAGTGACATGCGGAGATACTTTCTTAGACATAACCATATGGTCGGCTATAATCCGGCGGACACGGTCCATCTCTTTCACTTCCACACCCGGCATAGTGACAGGAGCGGATGATTTAGACTCAACCGGAGCGGCCGGAGAAGATTTCGGGCTTGCCGGTGCGGAAGCAGCAGCAACCGATGGTTTGCTTGCAGCCGGAGCAGCAACGGGTGCTGACGGTTTGGAATCCCCACTGACTCCTCTTTTCTTCTTGTCGATATAATCTTTTATATCCTTCTTGCTCAATCGTCCTTCGTAGCCGGTTCCCAGTATGGAGTCCAGTTCTTCTTTCGGAATTTTCGCTTCTCTTGCGAGCTGAATCACAACCGGCGAATACCAACGTTCTTCCTCGGCAACAACCGGTTTGGCAACTTCTTGCTGAACCGGAGACTGGCTTGCAGGAACTTCTTCTTTTACGGTTTCTTCATGGGTAGTTTCCCCTTCGGCAGCGTCTTCGCCATCCAAATCAATAATGGCTACAACAATACCTACTGCAACGGTATCCCCTTCTTTATATAAAATCTCGACTACCTTTCCCGCTACCGGAGAAGGTATTTCGGCACTTACTTTAGCAGTATTTACTTCAAAAAGAACATCGTCTTCCTGAATCATATCACCCACTTTTACAGACCAAGAGACGATTGTCCCTTCGGTTATACTCTCGCCCAACTTGGGCATTTTTATTTCGAATCTTGACATAGACAGTAAATTTATTTATTCAACCTTGATATAATAGAACAATGGGCTGAAATAGAAAGTTTTATGTTAAGGTATTTTTAACCGGATGCTGATAAACATAACTTATATTTCAACGACTATATATCCACTCTCTCTGAACATACTTTTCTTTCCGAAGCTGATTGATAGCCACAATCTCTTCGCCACTGAATGAACTGACCCTTTGCGATTTGCTGAAATACCGAAAAGCATTTTCTTTAAAATCATCCACAGTTCCTACTGATAAGTGCTTACGAATATTGGTCACTTCACTCCGAACGGATGGAACGGCATATGCAGAGGATAAAGTTCCATCATCGACTAGCGGCTCCGGATTCAATACTTCATTGAGCACCGTAAGATTGGTATCATACAGCAAAGTGCAATGATACAGCACTCTGGCTTTATGTACACATTGTGCACTTCCTGATATTTTCATTCCATCCAGATAGATACCGAGTCGTTCATCCCCCTTTGCCATTACACCGATGGATGCCAAAAAGTCCAATGTCCGCTGAAGATAAGTGATAAACTCAGGCAGGCGCGGAGCCGTTTCGATAAAAGTCAGATTGACATTACCCATATCATGATACACCGTTCCGCCGCCCGAAAAGCGGCGGGCAATATGTATCTGTTCCTGTTCTGCCCATTCCGTATCCACTTCCGACCGCAGACGCTGATGTTTACCTATCACCACAGAGGGAGTATCCTGCCAAAGCATAAAAATATCGTCGTTCCCCTGCTTCAACAAATACTCTTCTGCTGCCAGGTGAAAATAAATATCAGTAAACGGACTATATATACATCGAATCATAGATTGGCCGGGATAAGAATTAAAACATAATCTCGTGATAAATCTCTCCAACCGTAGGATGCGGGAATACGGTCTTTTGAAATTCTTCCACCGTATATCCTCTCTGAATGGCGATGCCGGCTATCACAATGAGTTCCGATGCAGGATTTCCCAACATATGGCAACCGATGATTTTTCCTTCTTCATCCTGAATCAGTTTGCAAAGTCCGTTGCCCTGCTCATTCTCCGCTACAAATCGCCCTGAATAAGCCATTGGCAATTTGGAGACACGATAAGAAAGTCCCTGTTTTATCAGTTCTTCTTCGGTCTTTCCGACTCCTGCGACTTCTGGATTGGTATAGACTACACCCGGCACACAATCGTAATTCATATGGTCTTCGACTCCCAAAATGTGATTGATAGCAACTTCCGCTTCACGGATGGCGGTATGAGCCAATAAGGAATATCCCGTAATATCTCCGCAAGCATATACATGGGGATGGGAAGTCTGTAGATGTTCATCCACTTTCACTCCGTTGCGCAGGAGTTCGATGTTCAGTTTATCCAGTCCTACGCCGGATAGGTTTGCTTTACGGCCTACGCTAAGCAATATCTTTTCCGCTTCAATAGTAGACGTTTTTCCGTCTTTCTCTATCACGACTCCATTCGGTTTCACTTCCACCACTTTCGTATTCAGGTAGAAAATAACTCCGCGTTTAGCATATTCGGCACGGAGCATACCACTCGTTTCCTTATCCATTGCCCCTAGAATCTCGGGCATCATTTCCACTACATGCACTTTTACGCCCATGCTATTGAAGAAAGAAGCAAATTCCATCCCAATCACTCCGCCGCCAATGATAACCAGTGTTTTGGGGAGTTCCTTTATTTCCAATGCTTCTTTTGAAGTCCAGTAACTGACATCCGACAATCCCGGTATCGGGGGAATCACCGTATCAGAACCTGTACAGACCAGCAGATATTTGGCGAAGTAAGTCTCGCCGTCACAAGTGATGCGAATCAATCCGTCTTTCTCTCCTTCGATGAGGGCTTCTTTCTCTACGATTGTCACCCCATAAGAGTTTACAGTCATCTTCACACCTCCTGTCAGCATTTTCACCGTCTTATCTTTACGGCTCATGATTTTGGATAAATCGAAAGAAGGAGATTCGGCGGAAACGCCATATTTGGAAGCAGTCTTTATACTATCCAGTATTTTAGCAGAATATAACAAAGTTTTAGTAGGGATACATCCTTCGTTGAGACATACTCCACCTATTGCTTTTTTCTCGAAAAGAACGGCTTTCAATCCGTTTGCCCCTGCCCTTTCGGCGGCTGTATAACCGGCAGGGCCACCGCCAATAATAGCTATATCAAAGTTCATAATCGTATTTTTTTAAGTAATAATACGATTATAACAAATAAGAGAAGAGATAAGTTGTTTAGAAAGGAAATACCTGTTATTTAATTGTCAGTTTTCTCAGGTCTTCCAATGTACCGTTGAATACATTCAGGTCTACGTCTTCCTTGATTCCGGGCACACTTCCCACATCCGTATGTTGCCAAAAGTCCCATTTGCCCTGATACCTCACGGAGTCAACATAGTAATGGGCAATCCAGTAAGGATATGCGTTGAAAATGGAATCGTCCAGATAACGTGTCTTAAATTTATAGGAAGTGTAAAGAATCGGCTTCACTCCGTAATGAGATTCCACACGGTCGAGCCAGCGTTTGATGCCTTGCTGCAATTCTGCTTTTTCTTTTCGTCCGGTCACTTCCACATCAAGTACAGGTGGCAAATCGCCTGTATCCAGTTTCACCGTACGGATAAAAAAGTCCGCCTGCTTCAGAGCATCCGTGCTCGGAATATAAAAATGATAGGCTCCCCGGATAAATCCGTGATTACGGGCATTGGCAAAGTTAGCCGAGAAAGTAGTATCGCCATGGTCTCCGCCTTCCGTCGCCTTCATAAAAACAAAGTGCAAGGGAGTCACTGTTTCTTTGTTCTGCCGAAGTTTCGGCCAGTCTATTTTTCCCTGATAATGGGAAATATCAATTCCGTGAATATCATATCCTGCCGGAATGCAGACGCCATATTCTTTTAATCCGTGGCAAGGTTTCCAACGGTAAGCATAAGGACGGATAAAGAAATAATAAAAAGCAATGGAGAAACAACCGACAATCATCACTGCCACGATATTGCGAAGCCAAACAGGCATAGCATGACTATGCTTCGCTTGTACCTTTTTCGGGGTACGGGAAGATTTGGAAGAAGAAGCCGTTCCTTTCTTTCGGGTAGTGGAGACAGTTTTTTTCTTCTGTACGGCAGAGATTGGGTTGTTGCGTGGCGGCAAGTGTCTTAGTGATTAAGGGTTAGTGATTCGTGATGAACTAAAAAAGCGGTGAACAGAAACCATACAGATTTTCCGCATGGCACTTACCGTTCACCGCTTGTTTGTTTATCTTTTATTTAGCTTGCTCCAACTGCAAAGTCTTGGTTGCCTGGTCGCAAACTTCTGTAGGACCAAAGTACTGAATCGGACCCGGATATACATAATCCGTTTCAACAGCCCAACGGTCACGTTGTGCAGCGAATGCCTTGAAAGGAGCACCGTCCAGTTTCACCAATGCTTTCTGGATAACCGGCTTCATTTCACCGTGACGACGTTCCATGTTCATCATCATTGTGATAGGCACACCACCTGCAATCCATTCGGCAGCAGGAGCAGTTGTGTTACGTACAGAAGACATATAACCAGTCTTACCGTCAGCAATCAACACAGAAGCTGTGTAACCCAAAGAATAGCAGTAGTCAGCATCGAAGTTTGACGGAGCAGCGCAACGTCCTTCGTAACCGAAGAAGTGGTGCTGTGCAGCAAATTTACCTACATACTTGCCTTCTTCTTTCCAGGAAGCCAACTTGGTAGCTACCATTTCAGACAACAGTTTTTCTGTTTCAATCAATGATACCTGAACGTTTCCGTGCGGGTCACGGTCCAACGTCAACTGACGGGCAACACCTTCCGGCAGACTTGCATAGATAGCAGAGTTTTCCGGAGAAAGTTTGCGGATGATATAATCACGTTGGTGAGATTTCTTGATTTGAGCGAATTCTTCTGCGTTAGCAGCCAGGAAGTCGTTCAATTCAGCAATCAGACGTTTCATAGCCGGGATGAACTCAACCAATCCTTCAGGAATCAATACTGTACCGAAGTTGTGTCCTTGTGCAGCACGGTCGGCTACCACTTGAGCGATGTATGTTACTACATCATCCAAAGACATATCTTTTGTTTCAACTTCTTCAGAGATGATACATACGTTAGGCTGTACCTGCAAAGCACATTCCAGTGCGATATGAGAAGCCGAACGACCCATCAATTTGATGAAGTGCCAGTATTTGCGTGCAGAGTTACAGTCACGTTGGATGTTACCGATTACTTCTGCGTAAGTCTTACAAGCTGTATCGAAACCGAAAGAAGTTTCAATCATATCGTTTTTCAAGTCACCGTCGATAGTCTTCGGGCAACCGATTACCTGTACACCATACTTCTTCGCAGCATAGTATTCAGCCAATACACAAGCATTTGTGTTAGAGTCGTCACCACCAATGATAACCAGCGCTTTGATGCCCAGTTCCTTGATGATTTCAAGTCCTTTTTCAAACTGGCTTTCAGCTTCCAGCTTCGTACGACCTGAACCGATGATATCAAAACCACCTGTGTTACGGTATTCGTCGATGATGTCAGCAGTCAGTTCCATATAGTTATGGTCTACCAGACCGCCAGGACCCAGGATGAAACCATACAATTTGTTTTCCGGGTTCAGTTTCTTGATACCGTCGAACAAACCTGAGATTACATTGTGACCACCAGGAGCTTGTCCACCTGAAAGGATTACACCCACATTCATAGCAGGAAGAGCAACAGCTTCACCTGCTTCGAATGTAATTAACGGCATTCCGTACGTGTTAGGGAATAATGCTTTGATAGCTTCCTGGTCGGCAACGGACTGTGTAGCAGCACCCGCTACAGCTTTAACGGCTCCTGATGCCAATGCTTTCGGAAGTTTGGGCTGATAAGCAGCCCTTGCGATTTGCAATGCACTTTTAGTCATTTTCTTTAATTTTTTATTTAAAGGTGTTAGTAAGTTTCTTGTCAAACTTGAAAAGCGTTGCAAATTTCGCACTTTTTTCCGAATTATAAAAATTCTTCTTTCTTTTGTTTAAGGATTTTGTTTCCAACCACCGCCCAAAGCCTTATAAAGTTGCACAACAGTAATCAATTCGTCACGAATCGCATTGCTCAAACCTATCTGTGCGTCGAAGTATCCACGTTGGGCATCCAGCACATCCAGATAATTGATGACACCGTTGATGTATTGAAGCTGCGCAAGGTCCATATAGCTCTTCGCCGAACGTTCCAAGTTAGCACGAAGCTCATAGACTTCCTTTATCTTGTTGAAATTTACAATCGCATTGCGTGCTTCCTTGAATGCTTGCAGTACGGACTTCTCATAGTTATGCACTTCGCCTTCATAAGCTGCCTTTTTCGCTTTCAGCGCCGCGCGGTTCTTTCCCCAACCGAAAATGGGAGTCAGCAAAGCGCCTTCCATAACGGCATAAGGAGATTTCAGCAGACTGGACAGAGAAGTACTTTCCGTACCGAAACCACCGGTCAGTGCCAGGCGCGGGAACATATTTGTATAAGCCACTCCTACTTTGGCATTAGCGGCAATCAGTTTCTGTTCTGCCTGACGAATATCAGGACGGCGTTCCAGCAAAGTGGACGGCAGTCCCACCGGAAGCATCTTCGGAGAATTGAACTCCTGAAGCAAACGGGAACGGGCAATCTTGTTAGGATATTCGCCCGCAAGAAAGGCAATATCATTCTCTTTCAGAGAAATTTTGCGTTCCAGGTCCGGCACCAATGTTGCCGTACGCGCCAATTCCACTTGTGCCTGTCGATAGGAAGTCTCCGAAGTCAGCCCTCCGGCAAACCGGATACGTGCCAACCGGACACCTTCTTCACGGGCTTTCAAGGTCTGTTTTACAATATCCAGTTCCGTATCCAAAGCTACCAGTTCATAATAAGCCTGCGCCACTTCAGCTACAATCGTCATTCTAAGTGCCCGTTGCGCTTCTATTGATTGCAGGTATTCGGCAACACTGGCGGAACGTGCCCAACGCAAGTTTCCCCAAAGGTCGAGTTCCCATGAAACAAGGAATTGGGCTTCAAACGTTTCAGATTTCCTAAAGGCATCGCCCCCATGATTCTCAAGTTCACGTTCTGCGGTCACTTTTCCTTTTATATCCGGTAGCAGGGCTGCCGTAGAGATTCTTTTCTGCGCAGCCATTTCCTGCACACGGGAGGCAGCTATCAGCACATCCTTATTATGCTCCAGTGTGCGTTCAATCAGACTTTGCAATGTAGAGTCCGTATAGATGTCTCTCCAGTCCAAATCACCAAAGCTGACTGAATCCTGACGTTGCGCCAAGCTGTCGGGCAAATGAAGGTCGGGACGGACATAGCTTTTTCCTACCTTGCAGGAAGTCAACACTCCTGCAAGTAATAAGATAGCAATATATAGTTTTTTTCGTTTCATTATTTCTTATGTCTTAAGATTTTCGACTTCGTCTTATATACCATCACAAAGAAGAACGGCACGAGAATGATACCAAACACGATGGCAAATATCATTCCGAAAAATACTCCCGTACCGATTGCCTGCCGGCTTGCCGAACCGGGACCGCTTGCCAATACCATTGGAAGCATACCGAGAACGAACGCAAGAGAAGTCATCAGAATCGGGCGGAAACGCAACCGGGCTGCATAAATGGCCGACTGCACCAAATCTTCACCTTTATCAACTTGCACCTTAGCAAACTCTACAATCAGAATCGCATTCTTGGCGGCAAGTCCTACCAACATTACCAATCCGATTTGGAAATAAATATCGTTTTCCAATCCGCAAAGCCAAACTCCCAAATAGGCTCCCAAAGCGGCAACCGGCAAAGAAAGCAATACTGCGATAGGCACTGTCCAGCTCTCATATTGTGCGGCAAGGAAAAGAAAAACAAACAGGAACACTAACGCCATTACCATACCAGTCTGACCGCCAGCCTGCTTTTCCTGATAGGAAAGTCCACTCCATTCCAAACCGATATTGTCGGGAAGATGGTCACGGGCAATCTGCTCCATTATCTCCATAGCCTGTCCGGAACTATATCCTTGCGCAGCTGCTCCGCGAATGACAGCAGCAGTAAACATATTAAAACGTTTGATGCTACCCGGTCCTGTGGTGTATGACGCATTTCCTAAAGAGGTCAGCGGCACCATAGCTCCATTGGATGCCTTCACAAAGAACAAGTTGATATTATCCTTATGTTCACGATAAGGAGCTTCCGCCTGGATATACACCTTATATATACGGTTGAACATATTAAAGTCATTCACGTACACCGAACCGGTATAGGCTTTCATGGTAGAAAACACGTCGGCCAAAGGTACACCCAGCATCTTCACCTTGTCACGGTCTACATCAAAGTAGAGTTGCGGTATCTCCGATTGCAGAGAAGAAGACAAGCCTGTCAGTTCCTTGCGCTTGGACGCGTAATACATCAATGTATCCGCCGCATCTACTAAATTATCGAAGGTAGCCTCTCCACGAGCTTCCAACTGCATTTCAAAACCTCCCGAACTACCGAGTCCCGGTATTACCGGAGGAGTGGACAGGTAAACCTTACACTCCGGATATTCCTTCAGATGTTTCTCCACCGTATCCATTATCTTCTCGATGCTGGTACTCTTCCGCTCTTCCCAAGGTTTCAGTATGACTGTCAGTTCAGCACGCCCCTGATTGCTTCCTACACGCGGACTGCTTCCCGTTACATTCTGGATATATTCCACATATGGATTCTTCTCCAGATACTTAATGGCACGTTCTGTTACGACGCGCGTACGTTCCAAAGTAGCTCCCTCCGGCAATTCGAGTTCAATCTTGAAATATCCCTGGTCTTCTACCGGCAGGAAACTGGTCGGAATAAAACGGTGAATCAGCAAAATCGCAATCAGCACCATTCCAAAAGCACTCAATACCCGACGTGGATGTTTGATAGTACGGGTTACGGCAGCTACATATTTATTGCTGCCAATGCCCAGCCATTCATTGATTTTCCTGAAAACAATATTTTTCTTTTTTCCACTATCCGGCTTTAATATCAGAGAACACATGACAGGACTCAGTGTCAACGCCACCACCGTAGAGATAAGTACGGACACCACAATCGTCACCGTAAACTGACGGTACAACTGTCCCGTAATTCCACTCAGAAAACTAACCGGAACAAATACTGCCGCCAAAACCAGCGAAGTGGCAATCAATGCACTTGACAGCCCGGTCATTGCTTTCTTTGTGGCTTCGTAAGGGCTCAACTTTTCCGTTTCCATGATATGCTCTACGCCTTCCACCACCACAATCGCATCATCTACAACGATACCGATAGCAAGAATCAATCCGAGCAATGTCAGGATGTTCAGGGAGAAACCGAAAATCAACATAAATCCGAAAGTACCGATTAATGAAATAGGTACTGCCACTACCGGAATCAATGTTGCACGCCAACTCTGCAAGGACAGATAGACAACAAGTACCACCAATGCCAATGCTTCAAACAGCGTCTTATATACTTCATGAATAGATTCGGAAATATAAGTCGTCATATCAAACGGAATCTCATAGCTCAATCCTTCGGGGAAGTTTTTGCTAATCTCATTCATCGCTTCTTTCACTCTTCCGGCAACTTCCATAGCATTAGCACCCGGCAACATATAAATGCCAAGTATAGCGGCATTTTCACCGTTGATACCACTCTCCGTGTTATAGGAAGAAGCTTCCAGTGATACACGCGCCACATCTTTCAACCGGATGATGGAACCGTTCGCATTGGCACGCACCACAATATCTTCAAACTGTCCGACTGTGGAAAGACGTCCCTGTGTCGTAATAGGAATCGTAATATCCAATCCCTGCACCGGTTGTTGTCCAAGCACACCTGCCGCCGATTCACGGTTCTGGTCTTTTAATGCATTCTGCAAATCCTGTACGGTCAGTCCGAAATTGGCCAGCTTATCGGGTTGTGCCCATATCTGCATCGCATAGTAACGGCTACCGATATTCGAGACACGCCCTACTCCCGGAATACGGCGAATCACATCGAGCACATTGATTGTAGCAAAGTTACTCAAATAAATTTCGTCGAACTTCGGGTCGGTAGAAGTCAGACAGAGAGTCATTAACTGGCTGGGAGCCTGCTTTTCTACTGAAATACCATTCTGAATCACTTCCGCCGGCAAACGGGATTCCGCCAGTTTCACACGGTTCTGAATCTCAACAGCCGCCAAATCCGGATCGGCAGAAACATCGAATGTAACCGTTGCCGAAAAACCTCCGGAGTTAGAACTGTTGGATTCCATATAAAGCATCCCCGGCGTACCGTTAATTTCCTGCTCTATCGGGGTGGCTACCGCTTGTGACACGGTAAGCGCACTCGCACCGGGGTAAGATGCGCTGATCTTCACCACCGGGGGCGTGATCTGCGGATATTGATCCACCGGAAGCATTGTCAAGCCGATAATGCCGACAATTACAATCACGATGGAGATTACAGCCGAAAAGACCGGCCTATCTATAAAAAAAGTAACTTTCATCGTTTATTCTCCTTTCGCGTTATCCTTCGTTTCTGTGTCCGGCTGACTTACCCGCACCTTCATTCCCGGGGTTAGCTTATGGAAACCTTCTATTATAACCATCTCTCCTTCAGCCACTCCTCGTTCCACTACGCCATTGTTTCCTACTTCAGGACCCAATTCGATAAAACGTTTTTCTGCCGTATTATCCTTACGCATAATATAAATATAGGCTCCACCCTTTTCGATGGTAACCGCCTTCATAGGAACAACAAGTGCGCCTTCGCGAACATCCAGCAACAGTTTCACTTTTGTAAACTGTCCCGGCAATAAAACTTGTTTCGGATTAGGCATTTCTGCACGAACGGAGAAAGTACCGGTTTGAGGGTCGACCTGCGGTTCGGCAAAATCGACATAACCTTTATAGGGATAAACAGTATTATCCGCCAATGTAATGGTAATATTCGGCTGCCAGGAACGGGTAGAATCCTGTTGTCCCAAATTAATGTTTCTTTCCTTACTCTTTAAATAATCAAGTGCCGTCATATTAAAGTCTACCAGCACCGTATCACTTTTCACAATGGTGGCGAGCAGTGATTTTCCACCGGGACCAACCAATGTACCCAAGTCCACATTTCTTTCACTGATATGTCCAGCCAGGGGCGAACGAACAATCGTATAGCCCAATTCAAGTTCTGCCTGTGCCAAGTCTGCTTCACTCATTGCTACGGTTGCTTCCGCACTCTCATAAGCTGCCTCCGCATTATCCAAGTCCAATTGGCTCGCAGCATTCTGTTCAAACAGCGGACGGATACGCTTCAAGTCACGGTCTGCCTTCAAAGCCTGTGCCTCGTCTTTCTTCAATTGAGCCCTGGCCTTATCCGCTTTGGCACGATACTGGTCCTGGTTAATCACAAACAAAACCTGATTCTTATTTACATATGTACCTTCGGCAAAAAGCATATTTTCCAGGTAGCCTTCCACACGGGCACGTACTTCGACGAACTGTTGGGCACGGATACGTCCCACATATTCCCCATATATTTCTACATCGTCTTTCACCACCGGTTCAACAATAACTGTCGGCATTTCCGGCTCAGCCTTCTGAGGTCGGGTCAGTATCCAGTACACGCCCAACACAACTACCGCGCAGATAATAGCAGCAATGGTTCTCTTTCTCCTCAGTTTCAACTCATGTTTCGAAAAGAATAATCTCATATCGAATCTTATTATTAAATTTAACTTATGTTTGTTCTCTACTCCTTTTTATGCAATTTGCATGCCAAAATTCCTTACACCTACTATTTACTGGCATTCAGCCTATTATATTCTGTCATATCAGATGTGGAAATGTGGAATTTGCCGGGTAAAGTGTAGAAATAATCCACATTTCCGACTTTTGGAACATTTTTTTTAATTCCCATTTCAACAACTAAACAAATTATGCCCTACATTTGTATTATATTAAAACAACAACACTAGACCATGTCCTAATGAAAAAACAAATCTTTTCAACATTAGTTTTGTCAATCTGCATCTTATTACCTTTTTCTTTGCATTCACAGGAGCAACGCAAAAAGGTAGGAGTAGTTTTAAGCGGTGGTGGTGCCAAAGGAATGGCGCACATCAAAGCATTGAAAGTGATTGAGGAAGCCGGTATTCCTATTGATTACATAGCCGGAACCAGTATGGGGGCTATTGTGGGTGGTCTTTATGCCATTGGCTACACGCCGGAACAACTGGACAGCATGGTACGGAAACAGAACTGGACATTCCTGCTCAGTGACCGTGTCAAACGAAGTGCCATGTCACTGACTGACCGCGAACGCTCTGAACAGTTCGTCATCTCCATACCTTTCACTAAAACTCCCAAGGATGCAGCATCGGGGGGAATCATGAAAGGTCAGAATCTTGCGAATCTATTCTCGGACTTAACGATGGGGTATCATGACTCTATCGACTTCAATAAACTTCCTATTCCCTTTGCCTGTGTAGCTGCTGATATCGTAAACGGAGATCAGATTGTATTTCGTGACGGGATACTTTCTACCGCCATGCGTGCCAGTATGGCTATCCCTGGTGCATTCACCCCGGTACGGAAAGACAGCATGGTATTGGTAGACGGCGGTATCGTCAACAACTACCCGGCAGATGTGGTAAAAGCGATGGGAGCTGATATTATTATCGGAGTGGATGTACAAAATGCCCTGAAAACAGCGGACAAGCTGAATAGTGTTCCCGATATTTTAGGACAGATTGTGGATATTACCTGCCAGTCGAATCATGAAAAGAATGTAGACCTCACAGATACCTATATCCGTGTAAACGTGGATGGTTATTCATCCGCCAGCTTCACACCTGCCGCCATAGACTCCTTGATGCGAAGGGGTGAAGAAGCGGCAAGGGCACAATGGGGCTCTCTGCTCGCATTGAAAAAGAAGATAGGAATAGCGGATGATTATACGCCCAAGCAACACGGGCCTTACTCCTCTCTATCCAATGTGCGTACCATCTACGTGACGGACATCTCGTTTTCCGGCGTAGAAGTGGACGATAAGAAATGGCTGATAAAGAAATGCAACCTGAAAGAGAACAGCAATATCTCGACTCAACAGATAGAACAGGCTTTGTACCAACTACGTGGCAGCCAATCCTATTCCGGTGCCAGTTATACATTAACAGAAACTCTTGAAGGATACCAGCTCAACTTCCTATTGCAAGAGAAATATGAAAGAAGAATCAATCTCGGTATCCGTTTCGATTCGGAAGAGATTGCGTCTCTATTACTCAACGCGACAGCAGACCTCAAAACTCGCATCCCTTCTCGTCTTTCCCTTACCGGACGATTGGGGAAACGGTATGCCGCCCGTATAGATTACACACTCGAGCCGATGCAACAGCGCAACTTCAACTTCTCATATATGTTTCAATACAATGATATCAACATCTATGAAGAAGGTGATCGTGCCTACAATACAACTTACAAATACCACTTGGCGGAATTTGGCTTCTCGGATGTGTGGTACAAGAACTTCCGCTTCGGTCTCGGACTTCGTTTTGAATATTATAAATACAAAGATTTCCTGTTTAAGAAACCGGAACTTACGAACCTGAAAGTAGAGTCGGAGCATTTTCTGAGTTATTTTGCCCAAGTACATTATAATACGTATGACAAGGGATATTTCCCTGCTAAAGGAAGTGATTTCAAAGCCGCTTATTCACTCTATACGGATAATATGGCGCAATACAATGAACACGCTCCGTTTTCCGCCTTGAGTGCATCGTGGGCAAGTGTCATTCCCATCACCCGCCGCTTTTCTGTCATCCCCTCCATTTATGGACGTATCCTAATTGGAAAAGGATTTCCATATCCTTTGCAAAACGCAATTGGTGGCGAAGTACCCGGTTTCTATATTCCACAGCAATTGCCATTTGCAGGAGTCAATAATCTGGAGTTGATGGACAACACTCTCATGATTGCGTCCGTAAAGTTCAGACAGCGCATGGGTTCTATTCATTACCTTACTCTAACAGGGAATTATGGACTGACGGAAAGCAATTTCTTTGAGATTTTGAAGGGTAAACAGCTATTCGGCATCAGCGCAGGCTATGGGATGGACAGTATCTTCGGTCCGTTGGAAATTTCATTGGGATACTCCAATCAGACGGATAAGGGAAGTTGCTTTGTGAATTTAGGATATTATTTCTAATTGTACATATTATTATTTATCATCGAAAAGCCCGGACTTTCGCAAGCCCGGGCTTTTGTATTCTTAAAACATCTTCTGTCTAAGGGAAATAAGGATCAGCGTATCTTGCGCAACGGGAGAAGATAGTTTAAGAAAAGTTGAAAGTTCAGACTTTCACAAGCTTGAACTATCTTGAGATGAGTTTCAGGCATTCCCTTTGGAAAACCTGAAACTGGGTTTATTATGTCTTTACATTGAAAATTCAAATTTTGGATCATTCTAAGATTAAACCAATAAAGATTCTTAGATATTTCCTCCCTTACCACCACTATGGCGCGGGTCGAACGTTACCGTCTTGTACTGATGGTCCGTTCCTGTATATCGTTTTGCCGATATTTCAATGGTCACATTCTGATTATTATATACTACTTTCGTTTTCAATGTAGTAATACGAGTCTTGGCAAAACAAGAATAATCCATCTTCGTATAGCCATTTACATTGACTGTATTATAAACACGTTCAGTAGACGTGATGCCGGATACCGAACCCATCAGCGCAAACATACGGGTCTTGAGATAGGCTACCATCGCATTGATAGTTTTCTCATTGGCTCCGGTCAATTGTTTCTTTACAGTTTGTACAATATCACCTTCGTAATCCCAACCGGCTTTTTCCTTATATTTCAGAACAATGCCTGTCACTGCTTTCGGATTTTCACTATTATCCTGACTTGCCTGTCCCAAAATATCCTCTTTCTGTATAGTCTCTTTGCTGACAGTACTGGTTACCTTATTCTCGATAGCATAAGCAGAGAAGTGATTGACAGGAGCGCTATAATTCTCCTCCCCTACACTTACTTTCCCATCTTGCACTTCCCAATTTCCAGTCTCGGGATTTAGATACGTAAGTTGTACGTCACTATCAGCAAAAGAGACTCCCGGGATAGGGTTAGGAATAGAAATGGTGACAGGTTGCGCAAATTTCAATCCGGACGGTTCAAATTGAGCTGCAGCCAAAGGAATACTTTTTTCTACGGCTTTGTTTTCTTCTGCAGGTTTTACCTCAGTTTTTACTTCTTCAGGAGCAGGCACAAATGTAGTTACACTGATATTTACTTTATTCTCAGTAACAATATCTTCATTTCCTTCTTCCTCAATGGCACCTGCCGGAATCTCAACAGTTATTTTTGCCAAAGGTCTGTCTTCAACAACCTCTTCCGGTGCTACTTCTTCCGGCTTTGGAAGGTCCACATTAGAGTTACTTTTATCTTCCACTGTAGTTGTCTCTTCTGCATCCAACTTCACTTCTTCTTTCGGACTTTCTTCAGTCAAAGCAAAAGCAACAGTTACCACCGTGCGATTTTCAGCATTATCAGCTATTACAGCAGAAGTTTTCTGTGCAAGATAACCTTTTGGAGCAACTTCAATCGTATAAGTGCCAGTCGTTTTCTCCGTTACAGAGAATTTACCTTCCGAGTCTGTTGTACAATTCTGTTCGCCCACTTTTACACTTACCCCGCTTTTAGCTTCCCCTTTCGAAGTCACAGTACCCATAATGTAAAATTCAACAACCGGTTTGGGAGTATCAATTACTTCACCAGCTTCCGGTTCGGGATCATCGTCGTCATGACAGGCGACAACCGCAAAGGAAAATACACCAAAGACTAACGCTAAAAAACATGCATACAACCATTTTTCACTTTTCATAATGTTTCAATTTTGTTTAAAATACTAGTTCTATATATTAATCAAGTTCATTTCTTATTTGTCCGGATCAGGAAATAACGGATATAGTCCGGTTGCCAAAAACGTGAATTCTCTGCAGATTTCGGTTCGGTACTATAACTCTCACCTAGAAAATGACGGGCATATTCATTACCACTACGCATATCATACTGGAAACTGAAATATTCAGGAAGCATCACTCGTACAGCATGGCGTTTGCGTTTCTTCCCCGGCAATGGGATAGAAAAATTGAATCCCGCATTTTTAGCCCCATCCGTATACATACCGTAAACCCCTACTATATACTCACCGAAATAGCGCGAAACACTTCCCCGTATTCCGTAATCTCCATAAATGAAACGACCGCCATCCACTTTCAGCAAAGTATTAACCCCGGGCACATAGTATCCTACTGCCAACCGGCCATTTATCCTTTTCCATTTACTCATCTTCCAGTCACTCCCATAAAAATGGGAAGAACCGGTAAGTCCGCCTTCGCCCTCTATCGTCCATCTGCCATTGTTGGAGAAGTAACCGACGCCTGCGGCAACTCCCAAACGGTCATTTGAGAAATTACCACCGGTAATGTATCCCTTCCAATGATTATACAAACGGAAATCCTGCCGTACAGTCATAAATCCCAAGCGAATACAGTCCCATTTACCCGACTCGTTATTCACAATAGGCAGGCTGACTTGCATCCTCAACGAAGCTCCCTTCCATA
Source organism: Bacteroides sp. GM023 (assembly GCF_014750685.1). Classification (GTDB taxonomy): domain Bacteria; phylum Bacteroidota; class Bacteroidia; order Bacteroidales; family Bacteroidaceae; genus Bacteroides. Next base: position 306,765 of record NZ_JAAXGE010000005.1, on the reverse strand, counting down.
ATTGCATTTCCAAAGCAGGTTGCAGGTCAAGAGCTGCCTTATACAATTTATAGGTCACATTATTTACCAACATCACTCCGGGGTACAATACTAAATCCACTTTTCCGAAACTACTCTGCTGTGACTTCACATCTTTCAAGCCCTGCATCGCAGTCTGAGTAGAAGTAGTCATCTTCATGTTTCGATAGACTTCATCCAATGTACATTTGCCGAACTGATAATCTTTAATTAACTCTGCCGGTAAAGTGATACAAAGTTGCGGCAATGCATTATCCAATATGACAAGTTGCAAAGTAGGCGATTCCGGCACGGCAATCAGATGGCGTATGGCAATCCCGATGCCGTTATAAATTCCCCTATATGCGGAAGTCTCAAAAGACGCAGTGATTGTATCCTCTTTCTCCGCTACCCTGATATTCTCCATATCCAACTTTTTCAGCACTTCAGCCACATGTACTGATTGCGCTTGCGACAATGAAAGTCCACAGAACAAAACAGATATAATACTAATAATCTTTTTTCATCTTCATTAATGTATTAATGTACATTCATATCGCAGACCGGCAGAGACACAGGTAAACTCGCGGGTGAATACATTGACGGACAAGTGTTTCCAAAAGCGCATGGCAGCACCGACTTTCCAACCGTGCGTATCATATTCCGCCATTAACTTCAGTTCTTTGCAAAAAGAAGGAGTATAGCGAATACCACCGAAAGGTCCTTTATTATATGCAGGCTTATCCCCTTGGTGAATATACCATCCGGCAGTAACAGCCAACCGGTGTCTCGAATGAAAATCAATTGTTTTAGTCAATACGCCATAATAAGCTCCCCAATATGGAGTAGCCCCTTCTATCAGAAGATCATTCGCACCGATTACGACAGCCGGAAAATAACGGCTCTCTTTTATGGGACGAATACGTATCGTACTGGAGCGGTCCTGATTATGATAACCTGTCCTTCCCATACCTGTCGTCATTTTAAGCAGAGTCATCCTGTAAGTAAACTCAATGAAGGAGAACAAAGTCATGTCTACAAAATAGTTCATAGTGGGAAAGCTAAAAACAGACGGAGTAACCTTTTCAGGGAGAAAATTAGCTCCCCCCATAAATGTACCTGTTTCCTGCATTTCGGCAGTAGGTATCATCAATTGTCCCGTCGTTCCTAAAGAGTATTGTGCATGAGCCAAATTAGTCAGCGAGATAAAAATCAGAAGTATGAACAGTGCTTTAGTTTGTTTCATTTTATTTGTATGTTATACTTTCAATAGAGATTTGTCCAACTGATTGATAAATCTACTATTTTTACTATCTGTTTTTCCATTACTTCTTAGGTAACAGTAAACACATAGTCAGAACCAAACAAAATGAAATAGTAGAGAAAAACATCGACAAATGCAGTGACAGAGAAGTTTTTATCCTTAGCGAAGGGGAGAATCTTCCGGATACAAGGCATAAAAAAACGGAGCGTGAAGATTGTATTATTTCATGTTCGGATATTTTTTTGCCCTATGTTTCAGATAAAACGAAAAAAAATGGAAGAATATTTGTTTGCTATTTATGTTTTTGTCTATCTTTGCGTCATATTTAATTCCGTTACCTAAGAAGTAACACACATAGTTTCATCCTGGTTATTAGCGTTTTGCCTACAAATCATTTGCCTACGCAGCAATTCTTCACGTAATATAAATTCCTTCTATTTACTTCAGTACGTTCTTTCAGTTCGAAGCCTTTCAAATAGGTTTGTGTAGTCTTTATAGATTTGTGTCCCAATGATTCACTTATCATTTCAATCGGAACTCCCTGATATTTGGCCGTAGTGGCCCAGGAATGTCTGAATGTATACGAAGTGACGGGAGAGTTCAGATGCAGTACTCTTGCCAAATCCTTCAAACAATTATTAAAGCATCGGAGAGCGGACTGATATTCGCGATAAGCTCTTTCGTCCTTCCGTGTCTTATCACCCCGAAGGATATTGAACAGGTAATCGGGATAATCAGGCTGAGCCGCCTTTTCACTTCGAAGCTGGTTCATCATTTCCTTGGCGCTATCCAAAATTTCCACACTCATAGGAGTTTTAGTCTTGACACGATTATATTGCAAGACATTCCGTTCCACGGCTGATTTCTCCAAATGTGCCAAATCCGCAAACGACATTCCACAAAACTGGAACATCAGCGCAGCAATAGCCTGTGTACGCCGTAAACGTTCCGTTTTCGGATCTTCATACAGTAGTTTGTGCAATTCAGCAACCGGCAAGGCCTTTTTCTGACGGATATCCACACCAGTATAAACATCGTGGAACAACCGGTGTACATAAGGCGCACTCCCCGCTTCCACTCCCTGATTATAAATACTACGCAGCATACGCATATAGGTAGAAACCGTATTAGGCTTCAAACCACATTCATAGAGATACTGCCCATAACAGCGTAAACTTTCTTTCGTCACCTGTCTGAACGATACATTCAATGTACCGCAAAACTTACTAAAAGAAAAGAGCGCATTTTTATAAACATGGGCAGTAGAATACCGCCCCTCTTTTCGCAAACGTCCAATGTACATCCGCGCACATCGGCTAAACCCATTTTTACTCATCTTTTGCATCATTAATTACTTTATATTATACAATGTAATAGAAAGAACAAAAATAAGCCTCTTTATGATTTTGGCAAACATTAAAAAAGGAAAGTAAGAGAAAAGCCGTCATTGAACAGAGAGAAGAAAGATTATTTTGCCATATTTGTACATACTTACTTGAAGACTTTGGTAATTCATGATACATACACAAAAAGATATAATTTCGAGTGAAGAAGCAAGTGAAGGAATAACCCTTCATCTGCTTTCCCCTTATCAGATAAGGGATACAGTTAAAAGATGAAGGCTTCAATAATGTTTTTTTCTATTATTTATTCGTCTGAATCAAAGAAAGTGCCTATCTTTACCGCAAGTATTTTTTATTATTCACCATTAAATGTAAAGATTATGGCAAGTAGAAGAGAACTCAAAAAGAACGTAAACTATATCGCAGGAGAATTGTTCACCGAGTGTTTAATCAATACCATGTTTATCCCTGGAACAGATAAAGCTAAAGCTGATGAACTAATGGCTGAGGTGCTGAAGATGCAAGATGAATTTGTAACACGCATCAGTCATACCGAACCGGGAAATGTGAAAGGTTTTTATAAGAAATTCCGTGCAGACTTTAATGCAAAGGTTAACGAGATTATTGAAGCTATCGGAAAATTGAACTAAAGAGCAGAATGAAGAAAGCAATTTATAGCTTTATCTATCACCGCCTGTTAGGGTGGAAGACAAACGTTACGGTACCTAATTATGATAAATGCGTGGTATGTGCCGCGCCACACACTACAAATCTTGACTTATTTATCGGAAAACTGTTTTATGGTTCCCTAGGACGTAAGACAAGTTTTATGATGAAAAAAGATTGGTTTTTCTTTCCGCTGGGAATTTTCTTCAAGGCGGTCGGCGGAATTCCCGTAGATCGTAGCCGGAAAACTTCGTTAGTCGATCAGATGGTTCGCCACTTTGCCGAGTGCAAGAAGTTCCATTTGGCGATCACCCCCGAAGGAACCCGAAAAGCAAACCCAAACTGGAAGAAAGGTTTTTATTTTATTGCATTGAAGGCTCAGGTTCCTATCGTCCTGGTTGGTATTGATTACAACAAGAAGACAATTTCGTCAACGAAATCCATCATGCCTTCAGGAGATATTAATAAGGACATGAAAGAAATCAAACTTTACTTCAAGGACTTTAAAGGGAAACATCCTGAAAACTTTGCTCTTGGCGAACTTTAAACATTAAGTATAGAGGTATTAAATTATGGAGCCTATCCGTATTTCCATAGTACAAACCGATATCGTTTGGGAAAATAAACAAGAAAATCTCCGTTTGCTCTACGAAAAGCTGCAAAGCCTTCGTGGAACAACGGAGATTGTTGTTTTACCGGAAATGTTCTCTACCGGGTTCAGTATGCAGAGTGAAATGCTGGCAGAACAAAACTCGGGTGAGACCATCACCCTTCTCAAACAATGGACTTCGCAATTCCAACTGGTCATCTGCGGAAGTTATATGGCAACAGATAACGGGCAGTTTTATAATCGCGCATTCTTCCTGACTCCTGAAGGAGAAGAGTTCTATTATGACAAACGGCATCTGTTCCGCATGGGACGGGAAGCCGAACACTTTTCAGCCGGTGACAAACGACTCATTATCCCCTATCGCGGATGGAATATTTGTCTGCTTGTCTGCTATGATCTTCGTTTTCCGGTATGGAGCCGGAATGTCAATAACGAATATGACCTATTAATATATGTAGCAAACTGGCCCATCCCCCGCCGACTGGTATGGGATACCCTGCTTCGTGCCCGTGCGCTCGAGAACCAATGTTATGTATGCGGTGTGAACAGGATAGGAACAGATGGATACCATTTGGAATATAACGGCGGAAGCAAAGTTTACTCGGCTTTTGGTGAAGAAGTTGCTTCCCTGCCCGACGGACAGGAAGGAATAACTGCGGCAACACTCAATCTGGCTTCTCTCAATCAATTCAGAGAGAAGTTTCCGGTATGGAAAGATGCCGACGAATTTTATCTGTCGGATACGCAACAAAACAAATGTTAAAAACGGATTAAAACGACAACAATACCTAGAACTTGGTAGTTAATAATATAGACTTCTTTTGTATCTTTGTCGTGAAAATACAGTCGTAAGGACGCTAATCTTACATAACTTAATTAACAACTTTATGAAAACAAATCTTAGTTCTCAAATCAGTCTCCACCGGGTCTCCCCCAGATACTACAGACCGGAGAATGCATTTGAAAAATCAGTCTTGACAAGACTCGAAAAAATTCCCACTGACATTTATGAGTCCGTGGAAGAAGGCGCTAACTACATTGCTCGCGAAATAGCACAGACCATCCGCGAAAAGCAAAAAGCCGGACGCTTCTGCGTATTGGCACTTCCTGGTGGTGATTCACCCAGACATGTGTATACGGAACTTATCCGCATGCATAAGGAAGAGGGACTTAGCTTCCGTAACGTGATCGTATTTAATATGTATGAATATTACCCGTTGTCTCCCGATGCAGTCAACAGTAACTTCAACGCTTTGAAGAGTATGTTGTTGGATCATATTGACATCGACAAGCAGAATATATTCACTCCCGACGGAAGCATTGCCAAAGATACAATCTTTGAATATTGCCGTTTGTACGAGCAACGCATCGAAAGCTTCGGCGGGATTGATATTGCCCTGTTGGGTATCGGTCGCGTAGGTAACATCGCATTCAACGAACCGGGTTCCCGCCTGAATTCTACCACTCGTCTGATTTTGCTGGATAATGCATCACGCAATGAAGCATCCAAGATTTTCGGCACGATGGATAATACCCCGATCAGTTCTATCACGATGGGTGTAGCTACCATTCTCGGTGCAAAGAAAGTATATCTGCTTGCATGGGGTGAAAATAAGGCAGCTATGATTAAAGAATGTGTGGAAGGTACAATTACCGACACAATTCCTGCATCTTACCTGCAAACTCACAACAATGCGCACGTAGCTCTCGATCTTTCGGCAGCAATGAACCTGACACGTATCCAACGTCCGTGGCTGGTAACTTCCTGCGAATGGAACGACAAGCTGATCCGTAGCGCGATCGTTTGGTTATGTCAGTTGACAGGCAAGCCTATCTTGAAGTTGACAAATAAAGACTATAACGAAAACGGTTTGAGTGAATTGCTGGCACTTTATGGTTCTGCATACAATGTAAATATAAAGATTTTCAATGATTTGCAGCACACTATTACAGGATGGCCCGGCGGTAAGCCGAATGCTGACGATACTTATCGTCCTGAACGCGCCAAACCGTTCCCGAAACGTGTGATTATTTTCTCTCCGCACCCGGATGATGACGTTATCTCCATGGGTGGAACACTCCGCCGTCTGGTAGAGCAAAAACACGAAGTACATGTAGCTTACGAAACTTCCGGTAATATCGCCGTAGGTGATGAAGAAGTGGTTCGTTTCATGCATTTCATCAACGGCTTCAATCAGATTTTCAATAATAGCGAGGATCAGATTATCAATGAGAAGTATACGGAAATACGTAACTTCCTGAAAAATAAGAAAGACGGTGATATGGACAACCGTGACATCCTGACTATCAAAGGTCTGATTCGTCGTGGTGAAGCCCGCACTGCTTCTTCTTATAATAATATTCCATTGGATCGCGTACACTTCCTTGACCTGCCATTCTACGAAACAGGTAAGATTCAGAAGAATCCTATCAGCGAAGCAGACGTGGAAATCGTACGTAACCTGCTCCGTGAAGTGAAGCCTCATCAGATATTCGTAGCCGGTGACTTGGCTGACCCGCATGGAACACACCGTGTATGTACGGATGCCGTATTTGCCGCTGTTGACCTTGAGAAAGAAGAAGGTGCCAAATGGCTGAAGGATTGCCGTATCTGGATGTATCGTGGTGCGTGGGCTGAATGGGAAATTGAAAATATCGAAATGGCAGTGCCTATCAGTCCGGAAGAACTTCGTGCAAAACGCAACTCTATCCTGAAACATCAGTCTCAGATGGAAAGCGCTCCGTTCCTGGGTAATGACGAACGTTTGTTCTGGCAACGCAGTGAAGACCGCAACCGTGGTTCAGCTACTTTGTACGACCTGTTAGGACTGGCTTCTTACGAAGCAATGGAAGCATTCGTAGAATACATTCCGCTATAAGAGAAAACATTCTTAATTAAGAGAATATAAAACAATGAAAGAAGAGTGGGAAGTTTGGATACTTCTCACTCTTTTTTGTTTATTTTTGCGGGCGATCTGTGATAAATGACCTAAAAGAATTGAATGATGAAAAAAATAATAGTGTTTTTTCTATGCCTTACACTCGGCGTAAATTTCCTTTTTGCGCAAGATATTGAAAGGAATGTAAAAGAACGATTAACGGATTATTTCGGCAAATATACCGTAACAGCTAAAATCAGTACACCCAAGCTGAACAGCATCGACATCAATTACGACCGCAAGACAATTGCTGTCTATGCTTCAGAGAGTTTCGCCTATCAGCCTTTCCGGCCGGAAACCGTAGAAGCGATTTACAACCAGGTGAAAGAATTACTCCCGGGCCCCGTCCACTATTACCAATTGACGATTTATGCGGATGGAAAACCTATTGAAGAACTGGTTCCTAATTTCTACCGGAACAAGAAAAAGGATAAGGAGCGAATGTCCCTGAACGTCGATTATAAAGGAGCCCCCTGGGTGAAGAACATCTCACGACCTAATGATATTTCACGCGGATTACAAGACCGTCACATCGCAATTTGGCAAAGCCATGGCAACTATTTCAAGAATGACAAGAACGAATGGGGATGGCAACGTCCCCGCTTGTTCTGCACTACAGAAGATTTGTTTACGCAATCTTTCATTCTGCCCTATGTGATTCCCATGCTGGAGAATGCAGGTGCTATCGTTTATACACCCCGTGAACGGGATACACAAAAGAATGAAATCATAGTGGATAACGATACGCCCAACGCTTCTCTCTACCTGGAAGTAGGAAGTAAAAAAACGAAGTGGGCGATGGCACCCGTGAAAGGATTCGCCCAAAAGAAAAAGATTTATAGAGATGGGGAAAATCCTTTTGCCGACGGCACTTGTCGTTTCATCTCCACCGAAAGAAAGAAAAAGAAGAATAAGGATCAGGCATTTGCCGAATGGGTACCTACCCTGCCGGCAACAGGTGAATATGCCGTTTATGTTTCTTATCAGACATTACCTAATAGTGTAAGTGACGCCAAGTATATCGTTTTTCACAATGGCGGAGTTACCGAATATAAGGTAAATCAAAAAACAGGTGGCGGCACATGGGTATATCTCGGTACATTTGAATTTGATAAGGGAAACAATGACTATGGAATGGTCATACTAAGTAATGAGAGCAGTGAGCACGGCGTAGTCTGTGCCGATGCGGTACGTTTCGGCGGGGGAATGGGTAATATTTCCCGGGGGGGAAAGATCAGTGGGTTGCCACGTTACCTGGAAGGAGCACGTTACTCTGCCCAATGGGCAGGAATGCCATATGATGTATATGCCGGACGTAAAGGTGATAATGATTATGTGGATGATATAAATACACGTTCCAACACTATCAATTACTTATCCGGAGGTTCTGTTTATAATCCGGACCAACCGGGACTACGTGTACCATTGGAAATGACAATGGCACTGCACAGCGATGCAGGATGTAGCAAAACGGATGAACTGATCGGTTCACTCGGCATTTATACCACCGATTTCAATAATGGTAAACTAAATACAGGTACAGACCGGTATGCATCACGCGATTTAGCAGACATTCTGCTTTCACAGATTCAGAAAGATATTCATTCAAGTTATAATCTGCCTTGGACACGCCGGAGTATGTGGAACCGGAATTATAGCGAGACGAGACTTCCCGCCACTCCTTCTACGATTATCGAGTTGCTTTCTCATCAGAACTTCGCAGATATGCAGTTAGGACATGACCCGAATTTCAAGTTTACCGTAGGACGTGCCATCTATAAAGGTATTTTGCAGTTTGTCACCAGCCAACATGATAAAGAATATGTGGTACAACCACTGCCTGTAAGTAATTTCGCCGTTCGTTTCGGTAAAAAGAAGAATACGTTGGAACTTTCATGGAAAGGGGAAGATGATCCGCAAGAACCTACTGCCCGCCCACGGGAATACATTGTATATACACGCATTGGTTATGGCGGCTTTGATAATGGAACATTGGTCAGCAAGCCCTCATATACCGTCAAGATAGAACCGGGACTTGTCTATTCATTTAAAGTAACTGCCGTAAACAGGGGTGGAGAAAGTTTCCCTTCCGAAATTCTTTCTGCATATAAGGCGAAACGGGAACGGGAAAAGGTATTAATCATCAATGGATTTGACAGAATCAGCGGCCCGGCTGTTATTAATACTTTTGATAAAGCGGGATTTGATTTGGAGCAAGATCCCGGAGTTCCGTATCTGTCGAATATCTCATTCAGCGGGGCACAGGTAGGATTCGATCGCTCGCAAGCAGGTAAAGAAGGAAAAGGCAGCTTGGGACATAGCGGAAGTGAATTAGAGGGAATGAAAATTGCAGGAAATACGTTTGACTATCCTTTTATACATGGAAAGGCTATTCAGGCAGCCGGTAAATATAGTTTCGTGTCATGCAGTGATGAAGCGGTAGAGAACGGACTAGTATCACTGGAAGACTATCCGATTGTGGATTATATCCTGGGACTGGAGAAGGAAGATCCTGTAAACAAAGCATATTATAAGACATTCTCTTCGGCCATGCAACGGATTATCACCAGCTATTGCCAGTCAAGCGGTAACTTATTCGTCAGCGGAGCATATGTGGGAAGCGATATGAGCGGCACACAAGGAAATCGGGAGTTTACGGAGAAGACATTGAAATACGGTTATCAGAGCAGTCTGACGGATAAGACTTCGAACCGGATTAATGGATTGGGACGCACGATTACTATTCCGCGTGTCCCCAATGAAGATAGTTACGCTGTCCCCGCACCGGACTGCATCGTTCCGGTAGATACTGCTTTTCCGGTATTCACATATGCTCCCGGTAACCAGAGTGCAGGTATCGCTTATAAAGGGAACTACCGCACTTTCGTATTGGGCTTTCCTTTTGAAAGTATCCAGTCGGAAGCTGACCGGGCAACGATTATGGCAGGCATATTGGAATTCTTTATTCAGAAATAAAAAATATCTTTTTTTTTAATCTGTTTCTCATTTTAAATTCTATCTTTGCTACTGTAATAACCCTTAAAACTAAAAAACAATGTATACTATACAAGCAAATCCCAGCGGTACACGCAGCATAGAAGTATCTAACGAAAACTTGAGAACAATTGAAAAATATGCACTGTTCCGCCATCTCATTGACAGCACCGGTATTGTAGATGAAAGCGTACTGGACAAGCTGAAACTAAACATCCGTTCCCTCATCGCCAGTCAGGAAGAAGACAGTAAAGACTTGCTGGATCTTTGCATTGATGTGATTTATCACAATAATATGAAGGCATTTGGCTTGCAACAGCTTATCAAACTCTATCTCACCTGGCTATCCAGTCCGGAAGCGGAAGAAGAGGAGGAATAATGATTACGGTAGATACCTGCGGAACGACAGCTTACAGCCCGCTGATTCCTGCAATAAAAGCCATATGCGGTGCTTCTCCCGGTGAAACGATAGAGATTATCATGAACCATTCCGACGCATTTCAGGACTTGAAGGAGTATCTTTCCGAGCAAGGTATCGGTTTTCGTGAAATCTATGACGGAGAACAAATGACATTAGAGTTCACAATCAATGAGAAGTTTTGAAAAAATATCCCAATGATTGAAGTTAAACATCCCAATGAATAAAAAAATCATTGGGATGTTTTTTATTATCCGTATCTTTGCGGCATGAAAGAATATCGTTTGACTGATTGGTTACCCACTACTAAGAAAGAAGTAGAACTTCGCGGATGGAATGAATTGGATGTCATTCTTTTCAGCGCGGATGCTTATGTGGATCATCCTTCTTTTGGCGCTGCTGTTATAGGGCGTATTCTCGAAGCGGAAGGTTTGAAAATAGCCATCGTACCTCAACCTAACTGGCGTGATGACTTGCGTGATTTCAAGAAACTGGGACGTCCCAGTCTATTTTTCGGTATCTCCGGCGGATGCATGGATTCCATGGTAAACAAATATACAGCCAACAAACGACTGCGCAGCGAAGATGCTTATACCCCGGACGGCCGCCCGGATATGCGCCCGGACTATCCTTCGACTGTTTACAGCCAAATTCTGAAAAGACTTTATCCCGATGTTCCTGTTGTACTGGGCGGTATTGAAGCCAGTTTGAGACGATTAAGTCATTACGATTACTGGCAGGACAAAGTACAAAAGAGTATATTATGTGAAAGCGGTGCGGATTTACTTATTTACGGGATGGGGGAAAAACCGCTGGTAGACTTGGTGAAGAATATGAAAAGCCTGCTCACCGATGAAGAAACTTCATTGACAAGCAGTAAATTCAAAACAATCATCGGAACGATTCCACAAACAGCTTACCTTTGCCGTGAGACAGAGTGGACTTCTGCCGAAGACGATCTTCAGCTCTATTCACATGAAGAATGTCTGACGGATAAGAAAAAACAAGCCAGCAATTTCCGGCATATTGAAGAAGAATCTAATAAATATTCGGCTTCACGTATCACACAAGCTGTCGGGAATAAGATTGTAGTAGTCAATCCGCCATATCCACCTATGAGCCAAAAGGATTTGGATCGTTCTTTCGATTTGCCATATACCCGTATGCCGCATCCTAAATATAAAGGCAAACGGATTCCGGCTTATGATATGATTAAGTTTTCCATTAATATCCATCGGGGATGCTTCGGTGGCTGTGCTTTTTGTACTATTTCCGCACATCAGGGAAAGTTTATCGTTAGCCGTAGCAAGGAGTCTATTCTGAAAGAAGTAAAAGAGGTTATTCAGTTACCGGACTTCAAAGGGTATTTAAGTGACTTGGGTGGTCCTTCGGCCAATATGTATCAGATGAAAGGGAAAGATGAATCTATCTGCAAGAAGTGCAAACGCCCGTCATGTATTCATCCGAAAGTTTGTCCGAACTTAAACTCCGATCATCGCCCGTTACTGGATATTTATTATGTGGTAGATGCTTTACCCGGTATTAAGAAATCCTTTATCGGAAGTGGAGTACGCTATGATTTGTTACTTCATCAAAGTAAAGACCCTGAAACAAATCGCAGTACTGCCGAATATACTCGCGAACTGATTATCAATCACGTTAGTGGGCGTTTGAAAGTGGCTCCCGAACATACCAGTGACCGTGTATTATCCATTATGCGCAAACCATCTTTCGAACAGTTTACAACATTCAAGAAAATATTCGACCGTATTAACAGAGAGGAAAATCTGCGTCAGCAACTGATACCTTACTTTATTTCTTCGCATCCGGGTTGTAAGGAAGAAGATATGGCAGAGCTTGCCGTCATCACCAAACAGCTTGACTTCCATTTGGAACAAGTTCAGGACTTCACTCCTACTCCAATGACAGTAGCTACCGAAGCATGGTATACCGGGTTTCATCCATACACATTAGAACCGATATTCAGTGCTAAAACCCAACGGGAGAAACTTTCCCAACGTCAGTTCTTCTTTTGGTATAAACCGGAAGAACGGAAAAACATTATTAATGAGTTGAGACGTATCGGACGTTCGGACTTGATAGACAAGTTATACGGAAAAGGGAAAGAATCAGAAAAGGAAAGGGGAAAAGGAAGAGGAAAAAGATAAAAGAAAACAAATCCTCCATCCTGAAATCACCGAAGGAACTCTTCTTTATACAAAGAAGAGCTTTTCCTTCCCGCGGTCATTCGAATAACTATTCATTTATCCTTCTTTTACCGGCAATGCCACAATCTCCTGCAACACACAGACTGCTGTCTCGACATTCGATACATCCTTAATCAGCATACTCCGTTTTCCATTTTGCTCGCGAAGATCACATCGCCGTGTATATTTCATCATATAGTCTATCACCTTACCGAATGCCTGGCTCTGATAGAATGGACTATCCGGATTGGACACAAAGAACAGGGTCATGCGTCCGCCTTTCAGGAATATTTTTTCCGCTCCCAAACGTGCTGCCAGGCGACGAAGAGGAACGATACGCAGCAACTCTTGTGTTTCCGGTGGAACAGGGCCGAAACGGTCTTCCAGTCGGGAACGGAAGGCATCTACATCTTTGTCTAATGTCAGACCATCCAGTTCGCGATAGAGTAACATACGTTCGCTGCTACCGGTTACATAATTAGCAGGTAACAAAAGTTCGAGATCGCTTTCCACCTGACATTCATCAACAAATCCTTCACCACTAATCTGTCCTTCGCTTTTGATTTCATCGGCATACAAATCTGCAAATTCGTCGTTCTTCAGTTCATGGACAGCTTCGGAAAGAATCTTCTGATACGTTTCATACCCCAAATCCGCAACGAATCCACTTTGTTCCGCACCGAGTAAATTTCCAGCTCCACGAATATCCAAGTCTTGCATGGCAATATGGATACCACTGCCGAGATCACTAAAGTTTTCAATCGCCTGAAGTCGTCGTTTTCCTTCTGCGGTAAGGCTGCTCAATGGCGGAGCCATCAGATAACAAAAGGCTTTCTTGTTACTACGTCCCACTCGCCCACGCATTTGGTGAAGGTCACTCAATCCAAAATTCTGTGCCTGATTGATGATAATTGTATTGGCATTCGGAATATCAATACCACTTTCGATAATAGTCGTCGCCAAAAGCACATCATAATCATAGTTGACAAAGTCCAGGATAATTTTCTCCAGTTGCGACGGTTCCAGCTGTCCATGACCGATTGCCACACGGCAATCCGGTATGTGTCTTTCAATCATCGCTTTTAGTTCCGGTAAATTAGCGATTCGGTTATTAACAAAGAAAACCTGCCCGTTACGACTCATTTCAAAATTAATCGCATCCGTAATTACCTCTTCATTGAAAGTATGAACTTCGGTCTGAATCGGATAACGGTTGGGTGGCGGCGTGGAAATAACACTTAAGTCACGCGCTCCCATTAATGAGAATTGAAGAGTACGTGGAATCGGGGTGGCAGTCATTGTCAATGTATCTACGTTCACTTTCAACTGGCGTAGCTTTTCCTTTACGGAAACTCCGAATTTCTGTTCTTCGTCAACAATCAGCAGTCCCAAGTCCTTAAATTGAACATCTTTCCCCAAGATACGATGAGTACCTATAAGGATACCGACATTTCCTTCTTTCAATCCTTTTAGAACTGCTTTGGATTGTGCAGCCGTACGTGCACGACTTAAATAGTCCACCCGACAAGGCAATCCTTTCAGACGTTCGCGGAAGGTCTGAAAATGCTGGTAAGCAAGTACCGTTGTCGGCACCAGGACAGCTACCTGTTTATTATCTGCCACAGCTTTGAAAGCAGCACGGATAGCCACTTCCGTCTTTCCAAAACCTACGTCTCCGCAGACCAGGCGATCCATCGGTCGGTCACTTTCCATATCCGCCTTTACTTCGACAGTCGCTTTGCTCTGGTCCGGCGTATCCTCATAAATAAAGGATGCTTCCAACTCACGCTGCAAAAAGCTATCGGGACTATAAGAGAATCCTCTCTCCTGACGACGCTGTGAGTATAGCTTAATCAAGTCACGGGCAATATCTTTTATTTTGCTCTTTGTACGCTCTTTCAGCTTCTCCCAAGCACCCGTACCCAACTTATTAAGTCGTGGTGCTTCGCCTTCCTTACCTTTATATTTGGAAACTTTATGCAGAGAGTGTATGGAGACGAATACTACATCTTCATTTTGAAAGACCAGTTTCAGAACTTCCTGCGTAGTATCTCCATTCGGAATACGTACCAATCCTGAAAAACGACCGATACCATGATCCGTATGTACTACATAATCACCGGGAGTAAACTGGTTCAATTCTTTCAATGAAAGAGCCACTTTTCCCGAACGGGCTTTATCGCTTTTCAGATTATATTTATGAAAACGGTCAAACAACTGATGGTCTGTAAAGATACAGAGCCGTAAAGTGTTGTCCACAAATCCTTCATGAATGGTACGTTCAACAGGCGTGAATTGTATCTTGTCACCGCGATCTTCAAAAATAGCCCTGATACGATCCGTCTGCTTCATACTGTCACTACAGATGTAAAGCGAATATCCTTTTTCCTGATAATCCTTAAAAGAACCAGCTACCAAATCGAAATTCTTATGAAAGATAGGCTGGACGGAAGTACTGAAAGTCACACTGGCATTCGGCGTACCAGTCGGCTTATTACCAAATTCCAAACGTCGGAAATCAAGCGCACGCACTGTAAATTCGCTGCCGTCTATCAGCTTTCCTTCTAATGTAATACCGCCATTCTCTTCGGCTTCCTGAACGGCTATCGCCTGCGGTGTCAACGCATCGTCATGCACCACTTGAATCCGCTCGCGCAACCAAAGAAAATCACGCATTGCCAAAGTCGTATCTTTCGGAATAAAATCAAGGAAAGAAGTAGTCACATCACCTGTCACGGCCAAATCGGGCACGATAGATACTCCATCTTTCTTCTCACGGGATAATTGGGTTTCAACTTCAAAGGTACGGACACTTTCTACTTCATCACCAAAAAAGTCGATACGGTAGGGATATTCCGAAGCAAAAGAGAAAACGTCGATAATACTACCCCGAACGGCATACTGTCCCGGTTCATAAACATAATCCACATATTCAAAACCGTAGCTATGCAGAACATCCGTTATAAAAGTAGTATCTACCTTCTCGCCTACGTTCAGTTTCAACGTTTTATTGCTCAGTTCTTTGCGGGACACGACTTTCTCCGCCAACGCATCCGGATAGGTAACGATACACAGTCCCTTCTCCCCTTTCTGCAAACGGCTCAATACTTCCGTACGCAGAATCTCATTGGCCGCATCTTTCTGTCCATACTTGATGGAACGACGAAAAGAAGAGGGGAAGAAAAGCACCGTCTCCGTACCCAATATCTGTGTCAGGTCGTGATAGAAATATCCGGCTTCTTCAAGATCACCTAAAATAAAAACAAACGGGCAACCACCCTCTTGCACCAATACGGAAGAAAAAAGGGAAGCAGCAGAAGCGCACAGTCCACCACAAAAAATAGTCTGAACAGAGGTGTCCTTCAACAAGCGCTTCATTACTGCCGTATTGGGATGGGCAGCGTATAATCGTTGCAATTCAGTTATTGTCATACCTATAAAATTTCACCGCAAAATTACAAAAAATAATGGGAGTACACACCCTTAGGACGGAAGTATTATAAAGGGTGGCTTTCAGAGTTCGCCAAGATGTGGGCTCGTCACCTTTAAGACGTGGGGTGAGCTTTGGTGAAGTGTGGGATGAGCTTCGCTGAAACGTGGGCTCAACATCAGTCAAACGCGGGCTTACACCAGGCGAAGTGCGGGTATAGTTGTAGTAAAGTATGGGATTAGTTACAATACGACGAGGAACACGTTAAATTTTCCTTAGTTCATCCATAACTAAAGGAAAAGAACTACTTTTGTTTCTAAATTTTATAGTATCTATATGCAAACATCGGATAGCATCGTAATTATCCCTACCTATAATGAACGGGAGAACATAGAAAATATCATCTGTGCCGTTTTCGGACTTCCCAAAGTATTCCATATTCTGGTAATAGAGGACGGATCACCGGACGGAACGGCAACTATCGTAAAGACCTTGCAACAAGAATTTCCCGAACGTCTCTTCATCATCGAGCGTAAAGGAAAACTGGGACTGGGTACTGCTTACATTACCGGTTTTAAATGGGCACTGGAACACGCATATGAATATATCTTCGAAATGGATGCCGATTTCAGCCACAACCCGAACGATTTACCCCGTTTATATCAGGCTTGCTCGGAACAGGGCGGAGATGTATCTATCGGCTCCCGCTACGTCAGCGGAGTAAATGTGGTGAACTGGCCGATGGGACGGGTACTGATGTCGTACTTTGCTTCCAAATATGTGAGATTCATCACAGGGATTCCCGTGCACGACACGACTGCCGGATTCGTCTGCTACCGCCGCCAAGTACTGGAAACGATTGACTTAGACCATATTCGTTTTAAAGGATACGCTTTTCAGATTGAAATGAAATTCACCTCTTATAAATGCGGCTTTAAAATCATCGAAGTTCCCGTTATCTTCATCAACCGCGAGTTGGGTACATCCAAGATGAATAGCAGTATCTTCGGAGAAGCCATATTTGGTGTGATTAAATTAAAAGTAAATAGTTGGTTCCATAAATTCCCGCAAAAGAAATGAAACGTACACTGATTCAAAATGCCGTTATTGTCAACGAAGGAAGAAAAGTACTGGGTTCGGTTGTAATCGAAGACGAAAAAATCGCCGAAATATTGGCAGGCGAAGAAAAAGCAACCGCACCTTGTGACGAAATCATAGATGCAACCGGATGTTATCTGTTGCCGGGTGCTATCGACGAACATGTACATTTCCGTGATCCGGGACTGACTCATAAGGCGGATATTACCACAGAAAGCCATGCCGCGGCAGCCGGTGGCATCACTTCCATCATGGATATGCCGAATACCAATCCGCAGACCACCACATTGGAAGCTTTGGATGAGAAATTTGCTTTATTGGGCGAAAAGTCGTCTGTCAACTACTCCTGCTATTTCGGAGCAACCAATAATAACTACACCCAGTTTGCAAAGTTAGACAAACACCGCGTCTGTGGTGTGAAGTTGTTTATGGGATCAAGCACCGGCAATATGCTGGTAGACCGTATGGCCAGTCTTCGCAATATCTTCGGTGGAACGGATCTGCTGATCGCCGCTCATTGCGAAGACCAGGGAATTATCAAAGAGAATACGGATAAATATAAAAAAGAATACGGAGACGATGTACCGTTGGCTCTCCATCCGCTTCTCCGTTCGGAAGAGGCTTGCTACCGTTCTTCCGAACTGGCAGTGCAACTGGCACGTGAAACCAACGCGCGTCTGCATATCATGCATATCTCCACCGCTAAAGAATTGAGTTTGTTCTCCAACGCTCCTTTGGCACAAAAGAGAATCACAGCAGAAGTCTGCGTTTCCCACTTGCTTTTTACCGAAGAAGATTATCAGACGCTAGGTGCACGTATCAAATGTAATCCTGCCATCAAGACAGCCGAAGACCGGAAAGCATTGCAAGAAGCAGTCAATAGCGGCCTTATTGACGCTATTGCAACAGATCATGCTCCGCACTTGCTCAGCGAGAAAGAAGGAGGAGCTCTGAAAGCCATGTCCGGTATGCCGATGATTCAGTTCTCATTAGTCAGTATGCTCGAATTAGTTGACAAGGGAGCGTTTACCATTGAAAAAATGGTAGAAAAGATGGCTCATGCACCTGCGCAAATGTACGAAATACAAAATCGTGGCTTCATTCGCAAAGGCTATCAGGCAGACCTTGTCTTGGTACGCCCTGACAATAAGTGGACAGTAACAACCGACTGTATTTTAAGCAAATGTAAATGGAGTCCATTGGAAGGGCATACTTTCAACTGGAAAGTGGAGAAAACATTTGCAAATGGACATCTGTTATATAACAACGGAGAGATAGACGAAACTTATCGCGGACAAGAGTTAAGATTCAGATAAATTACAATTCGTCACTGATAGCCTATGAGTAGTACTGTTATATCTTACAAAATACATAACGTCACCCCATACATCAACTGGATTTACTTCTTCCATGCATGGGGTTTCCAACCGCGCTTTGCAGCCATTGCCAACATTCATGGATGTGATTCCTGTCGTGCCATGTGGTTGGCTAACTTCCCCGAAGAAGAACGTAGCAAAGCTGCCGAAGCCATGCAATTATTCAAAGAGGCCAACCGGATGCTGGATTTGCTCGACCGTGACTATGAAGTAAAAACAATCTTCAAACTTTGCAAGGCAAATTCTGATGGAGATAACCTGTTGATTGAAAAGGAAGAAGGACAGTCCATCACCTTCCCTTTACTTCGCCAACAAACGCCTAAAAAGGACGGTAGTCCCTTTGTTTGTTTAAGCGACTTTATTCGTCCGTTGTCTTCCGGTATCCCGGATACTATCGGTGCTTTTGCTTCATCCATTGACGCAGATATGGAAGGACTGTATGAGCAAGATCCATATAAACATTTACTCGTCCAAACCCTCTCCGACCGACTTGCGGAAGCAGCTACGGAGAAGATGCATGAGTATGTACGAAAAGAAGCATGGGGATATGCCAAGGATGAAAACTTAGGTATGGCAGATCTGCTGGTTGAGAAATATCAGGGAATCCGTCCGGCAGTCGGTTATCCTTCTTTGCCGGATCAATCTGTCAACTTCCTATTGGACGACCTTTTAGATATGAAACAGATAGGTATTTCGCTGACTGAAAACGGAGCAATGTATCCTCACGCATCCGTTTGCGGACTAATGTTCGCTCACCCGGCAGCCGAATATTTCTCTGTCGGTAAGATTGGTGAAGACCAACTCGAAGATTATGCCCGTCGTCGGGGAAAGAGCGTAGAAGAAATCCGTAAATTCCTGGCAGCCAATTTACAATAGCTTCCGTTTACTGTGATTTTTCTCCTTTTCTCACGACTAACTAACCAAAAAAGCAATCATAAACTCCATGAGAGAACGAGCAACAGAGGCAAATAACCCCATTGAGCAAGAGTTCTTGTCGGTCATCCGCGAATATGAGCGGGTTATCTACAAAGTATGCTATCTGTATGCCAACCCGAACGCTCCCCTCAACGATCTCTATCAGGACGTGATACTGAATATTTGGAAAGCTTTTCCCAAATTCAGAAAAGAGTGTAAGATTTCCACATGGATTTACCGTATTGCCCTCAACACCTGTATCAGTTTTTATCGTAAAGAGAAAAATGTACCGGAAATCGTCAGCCTTACCCATGAGATTGACTGGACAAGCGAAGCACACGACCCGATCAATGAAATGCTGAAACAGCTCTACCGGATGATTAACCAACTGGGACAACTCGACAAGTCAATCATCCTGCTTTATCTCGAAGATAAAAGTTATGATGAAATCGCAGAAATCACCGGGCTGACCGTAACGAACGTAGCGACCAAGCTAAGT
Source organism: Bacteroides sp. GM023 (assembly GCF_014750685.1). Lineage (GTDB taxonomy): Bacteria > Bacteroidota > Bacteroidia > Bacteroidales > Bacteroidaceae > Bacteroides. The sequence continues at coordinate 287,009 of NZ_JAAXGE010000005.1, read as the reverse complement.
CGTATCAAAGACAAACTTAAAAGAATGAAAAAGGAGGAATAAGATATATGGAACTGGAAGAACTGAAAAAATCCTGGAATACCCTCGATGAGCACTTGAAAGACAAGGAGCTTATCAAGGAAGAAGAGCTTTCGAAGCTGATAGGACATGCCGATAAAGGTATCCATGCCATTGCCAACCTGAATATCAAGCTGATCCTGATTTCTCTGCCGGTATTAATATTGTTTTTAGCGGAAGTATTGTTACATAACCGCTTGAATCCAATCTATATCATCATTCTTCTTGCCTGGATTCCGGCACTTTGCTGGGACATCGTCACCACCCGTTTTCTCCAACGGACTCAAATAGACGAAATGCCGCTTGTGGAAGTGATTGGCCGTGTCAACCGTATCCACCGGTGGACTATCAGGGAACGATTGTTTGCCATTGTCTTTCTTCTGATACTGGCTGTACTTTCGTTTATTTATTGGCAAGTATGGCAATATGGAATAGGTATGATGCTCTTTTTCTTCTTGTTATGGGGTGGCGGACTTGGCTTGATCCTATGGATTTACCGCAAGAAATTCCTTAACCGTATCCACGAAATCAAAAAGAACCTGAGCGAATTAAATGAATTGATATAAAAAAGAGACTCTAAACATATTAACTCCGAACCAGCATGTTACAACGTTTATTCATATTTCTGCTATTGTTTCTGATCCTACCGGATATTTATCTGTATCTTCGTTTTATCGTCCGGCTCACAGCAAAGCGATGGCTACGAATCCTCTATTGGATACCGACTACCCTTATCCTCGCGGGACTGGTGTATCTGGTATTTTTCGCCAATAATCCTTTCTCCGAAAGCCACACGAGGGACATCGGATGGTTTTCTGTTATCTTCTTCCTTTTTGCGGCTCCCAAGCTGCTACTGGCTCTCTGCACTGTCATCGGGATTCCTTTTCATAAATGGCTCCGGATGCCACGTACTCCGTTTATCTGTACGGGATTGACATTAGCTGTCCTCTGTATTATTATGATTCTCTATGGTTCTTTCATCGGACGAAGCCAGTTTGAAGTCAAAGAAGTCACTTACTCCTCTCCGCGCCTTCCCCAAGCTTTTGACGGATACCGCATTGTACAGCTTTCAGATTTACACATCGGTAGTTGGATAGGAAATGCGCCTGACATCGAAAGAATGGTAAACCTGGTAAACGCCCAACAGCCCGATCTTATTGTCTTCACCGGGGACTTGGTAAATCACCGTGCGAAAGAATTGGATGGTTTTCAAGAGATACTTGCCCGATTGAAAGCCAAAGACGGGGTTTACTCCATTTTGGGAAATCACGATTACGGCCCTTATTTCCGTTGGAAAAGTAAGCAGGAGCAAGATGATAATCTGATTGATTTAGAACAAAGGCAGGTAGCTATGGGATGGAAACTGCTGAATAACTCACATTCCATTCTGATTCAGGGAAATGACAGTATTGCCCTTATCGGAGTAGAAAATGAAGGTGAACCGCCCTTCTCCCAACATGGTGACCTCGCCGGGGCAAAAGCCGGCACTGATGGTATGTTCCAAATACTGTTAAGCCACAACCCTACACACTGGCGGCGGGAAGTGTTACCCAAATCGGACGTAGATTTAATGTTGGCAGGACATACTCATGCCATGCAGCTTCAATTCGGTAACTACTCTCCTTCTGTTTATATCTATCCTGAATGGGGTGGAATGTATTTAGAAGGCACACGTGGCTTATATGTCAATGTTGGAATCGGTTATGTAGGATTACCTTTCCGCTTTGGCGCATGGCCGGAAATAACGGTGCTTACCCTACGACGGTAAGCACACTTTTTCCATTCACTTTCTTATGTACTTGTACCTGAATGGAAATCCGTTCACTCATTTCCTGCACATGAGAAATCACTCCGATTTTTCTTCCTTGCATTTGCAGTTGTTCCAATGCTTCCATAGCTGTTCGCAGACTTTCCGCATCCAAAGAGCCGAATCCTTCATCAATGAAAAGGGATTCCACTTTCAGATTATTACTGGATAAAGATGACAGTCCCAATGCCAATGCTAAAGAGATCAGGAAGGATTCTCCCCCGGAAAGGGAATATACTGTCCGCACCTCATCACACATATCACAGTCAATGACCTGAAGCGCCAATGTGCCGGGAACTTGCTGTAATTTATAGCGTTTGGAGAGATAGGACAAATGCTTGTTGGCATGAAGCAACAGTAAATTCAAGGTATAACTTTGTGCGATAACCTTAAATTTCGCTCCGTCTGCACTTCCAATCAGCTTGTTCAGTTTCGCCCAGCGTTCGGCAACAGTTTGTTTTTCAGCCAGTTCTTTGGCAATATTTTCTACTGTTTCTTTATTCTTTATCTGTTGCAGCAGACGGGCTTCAATAGCAGAAAGGGTTCGTTCCGTATTCAGATTTTCTTCCTGTTGCTTCTTGATTATTTCGGGAAGTTGCTCGGGGAACTCAATCTGTTTCTGTTGTTCCTGTAATTCTCCAATAGCTAAAGTTATTTGCTTTACTTCTCCTTGCAACCCGGAAAGACGATTCTGCACTGTCTCCACTTCTCTACGCGCTTGTTCCAAAGCAAGATTCAGTTCTTTTTCTCTTCGAGCTACGGCAGCTTCCGCTTCGTCCGCACTCTTGCCTTTCAATAAGACCGAACGTTCCTGACGTAATGTGTTCAATGCCTTCTCTATCACTTCAAACCGCTTCTGTTCGGCTGCGACTGCATTCTGCAAAATAGTCAGTTGTTCTTTGGCAGACGATACTTTCTGCATTGCTAAACGACATTGGGAGACATTTTCTCGCAGCCCCTCACAATGAGCACGCATTTTCTTAATCTCTTCATCGCTATGTTGCCATTTCGCATAAAGATTACGGTACTCTAAAATGAGTTTAGCCAATTCTTCCAGGCGATGTTGTATCTGTTCTTCATTACCAGCATCCAAACCTTCTTTCTGCAATGCGGTTAACTGTTCACGTACCTGTCTTTCAATCGTTTTCTGATGTGCCAAATCACGTTGCAGAGCAATACTACAGTTATTGTTCTGTTGACAAGCAGCTACCGCCGTATTATATTCCTTCTCTATATTCCGAAAAAGAGTATCTATCACCTCGTGTTCCTGATGATAAGGATGCGATGTGCTACCGCAAACCGGACAGGCTTCACCTTCCTGCAACTGCTGGCGCAAAGCCTTCACATCTTTTCCTACCGCCATGCGGGCATTTTCATAAAGCCGTTGAACTGTTTTCAGTGCAGTCTCTTGTTCTGCCAGTTGTTTCAAACAATCGGCCATTTCTTTCTCTAACCTTTCGATTTCCGTATTGGCTTTCGTTTGCGTTTCAGTTAACTGCCGGATGGTCTGCTGACGTGTCTGTTCTTTCTGTAACTTCACTTGTTCTTCAGCCAACGACGGATAGCCAAAAGAATTCAATCGTTCCAACCGTTCTTCGTTCGCCTTTATTCTGGCATTTAACATCTCTTCTTCCTGCCGCAAGATTGTCTCCACCTGTTCAAGTTGCAGAGATTCTTCCACTCCTGCATGATTCAACAAACGATTCAAGGAATGATAAGATAATTGCAGGTGCTCCGTAGCTATCCGCATCTTCTTTTCCTGTTCTGCTACTTGCCCGCAAGCTGCCTGCAAAATCTGTTGTGCCTGCTTATATCCATCTTGCTGCGACTGTATCTGCACATCCAACTGACGCGCCTTCTTCAAATCCGGCTGTATGGCTTCCCATTGAGCTTTAAAATGTACTAGCCCTTCCTCTTGCGAAGCAAGCCTTTCTAAGGAGACTTTCAGTTTCGCTTGCTCACCTTGTTCTTCTTCCTGTTTCTTCTTCCGAAGTTCTTCCTGCATCTTTAATGAGCGGACAACATTCAATTGTGTATTCTGCTCCGCCAACAATTTTATTCCCTCCGCACGTTTTTTAATCAATGATTCTTTTTCTTCGTGCAAAGCCAGCAGTTCTTCTTCCGGTATCAGCTCAATCACACTCATTCTATTATGAATCAGAGTCACTTCCTCCTGCGCTACTTTGTTCCGGGCAAAAATTTCCTGTGAAATCCGTGAATAAACCCCTGTTCCCGTCAGCTTTTCAAGTAATTCCGCTTTTGCCGCTCCTTTCGATTTCAGGAAAGTGGCAAAATCATTTTGAGCTAATAGTACCGTACGGGTAAACTGTTCATACGTCAGGCCAATCAAATCGACCAATTGAGCCAACAGTTCTTTTTTAGTACCTTGAAATTCTTTCTCCGTATCCAGTTCTTTCACTTCCAACGCCTGTGGTTGTAAAGAACCGCTCACCTTATTTCTAGTCCGTCTTACTGACCAATGGGAACGATAGCGACGTCCGTCTATTCCTAAAAAATCGACTTCCGCATAACCGTCACTCGTTCCACGACGCAACAGGTTTCTGACATCGGACTGGTTAATCTGATTATCTCCCACATCCGCCAGATTTACACTTTCCACCGAAGTGGCAAAACGGGGCGCTTTATCGTATAATGCAAGGCAGAGCGCATCCAACAAAGTAGATTTACCCGCTCCCGTAGGTCCCGAAATGGCGAAAATTCCTGCTGAATGTAAAGGTTCGGATGTAAAATCCACTTCGACCGTTCCTTCTATCGAAGTCAGATTCTTCAATCGTATCGATAATATTTTCATCCTTCTTCCTCCTCTTCTTTACGGGTGGCAGCCAGGTAGGCTTCCTGAAAAAGTTCTGTTAATTCTTCAGGCATTTCCGCCTGGTAAATCTTCTCAAAGGCAGATTGCGCAATTTGCAAAGGGGACATTTCTTGTAATCCCCTCTTCCAATCTGTTTCTTCTTTTTCCACCCTTCCCGCATCATTGTGATACGTGGAAACAATGCGTGCCAACCGATAGTTTTTATCCGCTAAAACTTCCTCTATCTCCTGCCGGAGCATAGGCTCGGGTTCTTCCAACAGTACCTTTACTTCCAAATAGGGCGCGATTTCCTCTGCTACGGGTAAATCTTTCAAAGCATCCAGTACAACTTCCGGCAATGCAGGTTCTCCATTCGGTACACTCACCAAAGGGACTAACTTCGGACATTCAATCCGTTCTATATCTACCGCACAACCACCGTCAAAAGTTACCATCACCACTCCATGATGATAATGTTTCTCTGCAAAAGACATCGGAATGGGACTCCCCGCATAGCGTACATTCTCCCGTCCGGATACTCGTTGGGCTTTATGAATATGCCCCAAAGCTGTGTAAGCTATCTGTTCTGAAAAGGCATCCGGCGATACACACTCCAAACCGCCAATGACCGTACGTTCACTGTAATCTTTCTCTGCAATCTCCGATCCGGTAGCCTGCAAATGACCAATGGCAAGAATCGACTGGTTTACTTTCCTTCGCTTCCATAACCTTTGCAGAAGTTGAGCGTAAAGTTCGCGAACTCCTTCCGCATACTGATTACCTTCCGTTTGCAGAGACGGATAATCCCCCTGACGCAAGAAAGGAACTGCCATACAAAGCAACTCTACTTCTCCCTGGCGATTCTTCAGTTCCACACATAAATGTTCATAGTCTATCTCTCCGCCTTCCCGTTTGCGTACTACCCCTCTGACCTCTGTTCGCATAGCCTGCAATAAAGGCAAAGGAGCTTCCAGGCGTGCCGCCGAATCATGGTTGCCGGCAACAATCACAATCTGTAAGTTCGGATTCTCCGCCGTTACCCGGTAAATAAACCGATAATACACGCTTTGGGATGCAGCTGAAGGATTGGAGACATCAAAAACGTCCCCGGCTATAATCAATGCATCAATCTCTTTCTGACGAATTTCTTCTGACAGCCAATTCAAAAACGCCTCATGTTCTGCGGCACGATCATAGCCGAAGAAGGTTTGACCGAGGTGCCAGTCGGCAGTATGTAATATACGTATCATATTTTTGTAACTATCTCTAAATAACAAGAGACAAAAATAACACAATCGAAAAGATAATATAGCATCTGCATCTCTTTTTTACCAATAATCATGTATATTTGCAGGATAAAAATCCAACCCTATGAAGATACTGTATTATATTTATCAGATTTGCATCGCTTTGCCTATTTTATTAGTGTTGACTATCCTCACGGCACTCGTCACTATTGTAGGTTCCCTTTTGGGTGGAGCCCACTTCTGGGGATATTATCCGGGGAAGATATGGTCACAATTAATTTGTCTTTTTCTGTTGATTCCCGTAAAGATTCGCGGGCGTGAAAAGTTACATAATAAAACTTCCTATATTTTCGTACCTAATCATCAGGGGGCATTCGATATTTTCGTAATCTATGGCTTCATCGGAAGGAACTTCAAGTGGATGATGAAAAAAAGCCTGCGCAAATTGCCATTCGTCGGAAAGGCTTGTGAAAGTGCAGGACATATCTTTGTTGACCGCTCCGGTCCGAAGAAAGTGCTGGAAACTATCCGACAGGCAAAAGACTCTCTGAAAGACGGAGTTTCTTTGGTGGTTTTTCCGGAAGGGGCACGTACTTTCACAGGACATATGGGATATTTCAAGAAAGGAGCTTTCCAGTTGGCCGATGATTTACAACTGGCAGTGGTGCCTGTCACTATCGACGGTTCATTTGAAATCTTGCCGCGTACTGGGAAGTGGATACATCGTCATCGCATGATTCTGACAATTCACGATCCTATCCCACCCAAAGGAAAAGGTATGGAAAACATCAAAGCTACTATGGCAGAGGCTTATGCCGCGGTTGAAAGTGCACTTCCCGAAGAACACAAGGGAATGGTGAAAAACGAAGACCAGGACCGGTAGCACAAAAAATAAATGTGGGGATACTCACGCACCCCCACATTCCTAACCAGTTTTTATGCATTGATTCATAAAAAAATTATATATTGAGAAAAGTAATTGTTTGATTCGACATCATTTGCAATTCCTGAAATGTCAGACAGAATGCTCTCTTTATTTCACCTTCCAGTCTCTCTAAAGAGAAGTATTCATCTCTCACTCCATTAATCTTACCTCTGAAACTATTATTATAATGTTTGCGGAATGTATTCGGAGTAACCAAGCCTCCAAATCCATAATCTCCCACTATAATAACCGGTTTCCGGTTCAGCACTCCTTCGCGGGCTATAATCCCCGTACCAATAATCAAATCAGCTTCGTCAATCACGCTACTGATTTCATCTTCATCAGATGACATGTACCTTACATGATACTCCGGTATCGTACTTAACAGAACATTCACCCTTAATCTAGTACGGGGATTACCGATCCCGACCACAATGCGAGTTCTTTGTTCCATGAGCTGCAATTCACTCCCATTCCAGGAGGAAAAAGCGGATGCTTCATTAGGACTCTTCATATTTTAAAACAGTTAAAGGAAAAGGTTTTTACTATTATATTGTTTTTTGCTGTGTCAAAAGTACGGGATGTATCCGAAACTACAAAAAAAGTTACCCGGACAATTACGAGACATTTATTTTTCCATAAACTACTAAAAGTCAGAAGGGTAACATTTTCGTAACGGTCATCAACCCGGACAATTCATTTTTTATTTATCAAAATTCACTTAAATAGAGGACTAAATCTTCTTGAGGAGATACACCCAACCGACCTTTCAACCGTCCTTTTGCCTTGGTTACCGAATCGGGACTGGTCTGAAAAATACGACTCAATTCTTCATGCGTCAAGCCAAACTTCAGGAAACAACAGATTTCAAGATCGTGTCTCGTCAACGAAGGACACAGTTCGAGCAAGCGACTGACATAATTGGAATAAAGCAAATCAAACAAGCTGAATAACTTTTCACGTTCTTCATTGGATAACTTACCCCTCAACGTTCCTTCTTTGATGGCAAGTAATAAACGAAAGGCAGATATATATTGTTCAGAAGAAGCTCCGACAGCCAATTCCCCGCCCAGTTCTTTTAATAATCCCGACAGATTTTTATTCTGCATGGCGAGAAGCACTATTTTCCCGTTCAACTCTCCTACCTTCGAACGATTCTCTTCCTGTAACAAGTCTTTTAATTTCTGAATTTCTTCTACTTCTTGTTGATAGCGGTCTATTTCTTCCTCATTATCTCTAATTTGGGATTCAATTTCGACAATCTTACTCTTATGTTCCCGATTCTTGCGATAATAATAGCACATACAAAAAGCTACTAGCAAAAAAGCAACGACGCTCCACAGGGTGAAACTCGTATACTGTATCTTCATCCGCAAGTTATTATTCTGTAGTTTCTCCTTCTCATATTGCTTCTGCAATTGAGTAATCAATTTCTCTGAGTTAATCGCTTCCATCGCATTCGTTATGGAATCCGCCTTCTCATGATAGATAACAGCCTTTTCAAAACTATCTATGTCTTTTTCCAGAAAATATAAATAGGTATAAGCATTGATCCTCGTATATGCATGGGGAGAGTTCATGCTCATCTTCAAATATTTCTTAGCCTCCTGCACTCTCCCCATCTGCATATACAGATAACCTAAAGACAGACATTCCATATACTTCTTTTCTTCATCGCTTTCTTTCTGATAAGCGGAAAGGAAATAAGGTTCGGCAGCATTCAAATCTCCCATTGAACGGTATAATATCCCCAATTCATGCAAAATTGAATTTTCAAAAGGATATTTCTTTAACTCGGTAAGTTTTAAAGCGTAGTTATAATAGTAGTGGCTACTGTCCCATTGGTTCTCAAACAAAAAGGAACGCGCCATATGGAGACTGGTCCGTACGATGCCCATAGAGTCTTTTAATTGCTGATGCATGGCAAATGCTCCCCTGAAATCAGCCAAAGCCTCGGCATGTTTCTTCTGCTTCCGGCTTATTTTTCCTGTTTCTTCGGCAATCAAGGCCAGTATCTTATAGTTTCGGACACTTTCGAAGTATTCTTTTGCGGCAAGGAAGTATCCTAAGGCTTCTTCTGCTTTATCCGACTCCAACAACACCCGCCCATAGTAGTACTGGGCTTTTGCACGCATGTCAGGTTCTCTCTTATCCACTGAATAGTAATTCAAAGCCAGTGCAATCAATGAATCCGAGCTAAACTTCATATAGTTCTTATCCATGGCTTGCGTCATCAGAAGTGCATAGTCAGCTCCCGCTTTACCACGCAAGTCCTCCGGATTTGGAATTGAATTTAATATATACAAGGCTGTGTCCGGACAGATGTCCATATACTCTTCCACTTTAGAAAAAGTCCCACCGAGGACATCCGAATCCTTATGACACGAAATTGATGAGACAGAAATAAAAAAGAAAGCGGCATATACCGAAATAGTCGTTTTCACTTTACTTGAGTTTTGCACAAAAATACGCAAAAAACTCAAAGTTTACTTATTTGTCGGAGTATTTTGTTCTAAACGTTGATGTTCTTCTATCAATTTCATATTCTCTTTCGCCTTGGAAAGAAATTCACGCACGAGCTTGTTGCTCTTGAAAGAGTAAGGAGCATCTTTTATTATATCATCTATTTGAGGAGTCATAACAGGATATGGCAAGGAGCTGCAAAGCATCATAAATACACTTGGCCCCAGCACATTCTCATAATTGGTCGAGATGAAAGTTTTTACATACTGGTTCATTTCTTTCATCAGTGAATCGCCTTCCACCATCAGTTGTGAGTGAATTTCTTCCAGGTCGCCGCCATCCATCACCATGCGGGTTTCTTTCTGTTCTAACTCACCGATACCTTCTTCCAGCTTATTCCTTTTGTCGATGAACTCATACAATGCCGCATTCAGGGGTGTACCCACTGCTTTCAGGTCGGTATTGCTGATAGTTACCGTAATCTTGCCATTTTCCAGCACAATCGGCATGATGCTTTCATTATCCATGTAGAGTGTTACCATCTGCACTGAATCTATTTTCCCTTTCATGGAGAATCCCCCATGCACCACTTCGGCGGAATCCAGTTTTACCCATTCGCCGTCGTTCAGGGACTTAAGATACAACATTTTTCCATCCAGACTGTTTACTGAAGATGTTCCTTCAATCTTGTACTTACTGGTGCAAGAAGCCAGAAACGGAAGCAAAAGCAAAAAAGGCAAAATTTTATTCACGTTCATCTATTCATTAAAATTCTGTGTGCAAAGGTACAATTGATTCAGAATCCAAGGAAACATTTTATCAATATTTAAATCTTGTAAGTCTCTTTTCTTTAATAATCCTTATAAACATACGTATAAGGGACTTTTTTTCATTTAGTTTATCTAATTTTGTAGTCATGAAAACATCAACTTATGCCCCTTTTGCCAAACCGCTTTATGTGATGGTAAAGCCAGTAGGTGCCGTATGCAATCTTGCATGCGATTATTGCTACTATCTGGAGAAGGCCAACCTATACAAAGACAATCCGAAACACGTAATGAGCGATGAACTTCTTGAAAAGTTTATCGACGAGTACATTAACTCACAGACCATGCCACAGGTACTTTTCACCTGGCACGGAGGAGAAACGCTAATGCGACCGCTTTCTTTCTACAAAAAGGCAATGGAACTGCAAAAAAAGTATGCCCGTGGACGTACGATCGACAACTGTATCCAAACCAACGGAACAATGCTCACCGATGAATGGTGCGAGTTTTTCCACGATAACAACTGGCTGGTAGGTGTCTCCATCGACGGACCGCAGGAATTCCATGATGAGTATCGCAAAAACAAGATGGGAAAACCCTCTTTCGTGAAAGTGATGCAGGGCATCAACCTTTTGAAAAAACATCAGGTAGAATGGAATGCGATGGCTGTTATTAACGACTTCAACGCCGACTATCCGTTGGACTTTTATAATTTCTTCAAAGAAATAGATTGCCACTATATCCAGTTTGCACCTATCGTAGAGCGTATCCTCCCACATCAGGACGGACGCCACCTCGCCTCTCTCGCTGAAAACAAGGAAGGAACACTGGCCGACTTCTCAATCACTCCCGAACAGTGGGGTAAATTCCTCTGTACTCTTTTCGACGAATGGGTGAAGGAAGATGTAGGCAACTACTACATACAGATATTCGACTCTACCCTCGCCAACTGGATGGGTGAACAGCCTGGAGTATGTACAATGGCAAAAACCTGCGGACATGCCGGTGTGATGGAATTTAACGGAGACGTTTATTCCTGTGACCATTTTGTGTTCCCCGAATATAAATTGGGAAATATCTACAACCAAACGCTCGTGGAAATGATGCACAGCGAACGCCAGCATAACTTCGGAAACATGAAATATCAGTCTCTCCCGGTTCAATGCAAGGAATGTGAATTCCTCTTTGCCTGCAACGGGGAGTGTCCGAAGAATCGTTTCAGCCAAACATCGGAAGGTGAACCCGGCTTGAATTACTTATGCAAAGGATACTATCAGTTCATCAAACATGTAGCTCCATACATGGACTTCATGAAAAACGAACTAATGAACCAACGTCCACCGGCAAACATTATGGAAGCCCTAAAGAACGGAACATTCAAAGCAGACTAAGAAGCAGAACATATTAACAATCATATATTTAATTTTTATCACTTAATTAATGAATAGACTAAGACTTTATTTATTGGCGCTGACTGCGCTAATCGTATGTTCCGCCAAGGCGGACGAAGGTATGTGGTTATTGCAACTGATGCAGCAGCAACATTCCATAGATATGATGAAGAAACAAGGTTTGAAGTTGGAAGCCCAAGATTTATACAACCCTAACGGTGTCTCACTAAAGGATGCTGTCGGTATATTCGGTGGAGGATGTACGGGAGAAATCATCTCACCGGAAGGTCTGATCCTGACAAACCATCATTGTGGTTATGCTTCCATTCAACAACACAGCAGCGTTGAACACGATTACCTGACCGACGGCTTTTGGGCTACTTCCCGAGATAAAGAGCTCCCTACTCCGGGATTGAAATTCACCTTTATCGAACGTATTGAAGATATTACCGATATTGTCAACGCAAAAATCGCCGCTAAAGAAATCACCGAATCGGAATCATTCACAGGTGCGTTTCTTCAGAAACTGGCAGAAGAACTTTACTCTAAAAGTGATCTGAAAGACAAAAAGGGAATTGTGCCGCAAGCACTTCCGTTCTATGCCGGAAATAAATCCTACCTGTTTTATAAGAAAATATATCCGGACGTACGCATGGTTGCCGCACCGCCTTCTTCTATCGGTAAGTTCGGTGGCGAAACGGATAACTGGATGTGGCCTCGTCACACCGGTGACTTCTCCATGTTCCGTATCTATGCAGACGCTAACGGTGAACCGGCAGAATACAGTGCTGACAATACTCCTCTGAAAACCAAGAAACATTTGTCTATCTCCATCAAAGGTCTGAAAGAAGGAGATTATGCAATGATTATGGGATTCCCCGGAAGTACAAGCCGTTATCTGACTGTATCGGAAGTAAAAGAACGTATGGAATCAGAAAACGAACCGCGTATCCGCATCCGGGGTGCTCGTCTGGCTGTCCTGAAAGAAGTAATGAATGCCAGCGACAAAACTCGTATCCAGTATGCCAACAAGTATGCCGGTTCCAGCAACTACTGGAAGAACTCTATCGGAATGAACAAAGCGATCATTGATAATGACGTGCTGGGTACAAAAGCTGCGCAGGAAGCTAAATTCGCAGAATTTGCCAAAGCAAAGAACAATGCCGAATACGCAGAGGTAGTAAAGAAGATAGATGACTTGGTAGCTAAAACCGCTCCTCTCAACTATCAGTTCACTTGTTTAAGAGAGACATTCTTCGGCGCTATCGAATTCGGTAGTACCCTGCTATCCAAAACACGGGAAGCACTGGTCGAAAAGAACGACTCCTTAATCAACGCACGCATAGAAGCTCTGAAAGAAACCTATGACGGTATCCATAATAAGGACTACGACCACGAAGTAGACCGTAAGGTAGCCAAAGTTCTGTTCCCGCTTTACGCAGAAATGATTCCGGCTGACCAGCGTCCGTCTATCTACAAGGTGATCGAACAGAAATATAAAGGCGACTATGACAAGTTTATCGACGATATGTATGATAACTCCATCTTCGCCAACCGTGAAAACTTTGAGAAGTTCATCAAAAAGCCGACAGTGAAAGCTATCGACAACGACCTGGCTTTACAATATTGCCAATCTAAATATGACTTGTTCGAGCAAATCGTTTCACAACTGAAAGATATGGATCAGGAACTCGCCTTGCTGCACAAGACCTATATCCGTGGCCTTGGCGACATGAAACTGCCTGTACCTTCTTATCCGGACGCTAACTTTACCATTCGTCTGACTTATGGTAACGTGAAACCTTATGATCCGAAAGATGGCGTACATTACAACTATTACACTACTACCAAAGGTATCCTTGAAAAAGAAAACCCGGAAGATCGTGAATTTGTTGTACCTGCCAAACTGAAAGAACTGATAGAAAAGAAGGATTACGGACGTTATGCTTTACCGAACGGCGATATGCCGGTTTGCTTCCTGTCTACCAACGACATTACCGGTGGTAACTCCGGTAGCCCGGTATTGAACGAAAACGGAGAACTGATCGGTTGTGCATTTGACGGCAACTGGGAATCGTTGAGTGGTGATATTAACTTCGACAACAACCTGCAACGCTGCATCAACCTGGATATCCGTTATGTCTTGTTCATCCTTGAAAAACTGGGTAACTGCGGACATCTGATTAACGAAATGACAATCGTAGAATAAATGAGAAAACAAATCCTATTTGCCATCTTTTCACTGGCAGCTCTTAGCATCCACGCCGACGAAGGCATGTGGATGCTAACTGACCTAAAAACTCAGAATGCAGTTGCCATGCGTGAACTTGGTCTTGAGATTCCTGTCGAAGAGGTATACAACGCAAACGGTCTTTCTCTGAAAGATGCGGTTGTACACTTTGGCGGTGGATGCACGGGAGAGGTTATTTCTTCCGAAGGACTAGTTCTGACGAACCACCATTGCGGTTATGGAGCTATTCAGCAACATAGCAATGTAGAGCATGATTACCTGACTGAAGGCTTTTGGGCTATGAACCGCAACGCGGAACTTCCTACTCCGGGACTTACCGTCACATATATCGACCATATTCTCGATGTGACCGATTATGTCACCGAGCAATTAAAGAAAGATCCGGATCCGGAAGGAGTCAACTACCTGTCACCAAGCTATCTTAGTAAAGTGGCAAAACGTTTTGCCCAAGCCGAGAATATAGAAATTACTCCCGCCACCAAACTGGAGCTTAAGGCTTTCTATGGTGGAAACAAATACTATATGTTCATCAAAACGGTGTACAGCGATATTCGTATGGTAGGTGCTCCCCCTTCTTCCATTGGTAAATTCGGAGCAGATACGGATAACTGGATGTGGCCTCGTCACACGGGGGACTTCTCTCTTTTCCGTATTTACGCGGGTAAAGATGGAAAACCGGCAGCCTATTCTAAAGACAACGTTCCTTTGAAAGTAAAGAAACATCTGACTATCAGCCTTGCTGGAGTACAGGAAGGTGATTTCACCTTTGTTATGGGATTCCCCGGACGCAACTGGCGATACATGATTTCCGATGAAGTGGAAGAGCGTATGCAGACTACCAACTTCATGCGTCAGCATGTACGTGGAGCCCGCCAAAAGGTACTTATGGAGCAAATGCTGAAAGATCCTGCCGTACGTATTCATTATGCCAGCAAATATGCATCATCTGCCAACTATTGGAAGAATGCCATCGGTATGAACGAAGGTCTGGTACGTCTCAACGTATTGGATACCAAGCGTACACAACAAGAAGAACTTTTGGCACGTGGCCGTCAAAAAGGAGATGATTCTTATCAGAAAGCTTTCGATGAAATCCGTTCCATCGTGGGCCATCGCCGTGATGCTCTCTATCATCAGCAGGCTATTAATGAAGCATTGGTAACAGCTCTTGATTTTATGCGTATTCCTTCTACAATGGAAATGGTTGCTGCCTTAAAATCTAAAGATAAAGAGAAGATAAAAGAGGCAAAGCTAAACCTGAAAAAAGAAACTGATAAATATTTTGCCAATGTTCCTTTCCCGGAAGTAGAGAAAATGGTCGGCAAAGAGATGCTGAAAACTTATGCCAAGTATATTCCGGCAGAACAGCGAATTAATATCTTTGAGATAATCAATTCCCGTTTTAAAGGTAATATCGACGCATTCGTTGATGAGTGCTTTGCACATTCCATCTTCGGCAGTCCCCAAAATTTTGAGAAATTTATCAAAAAGCCGAGCCTGTATAAAATAGGATACGACTGGATGGTATTATTCAAATATTCCATTACCGACGGGATACTGAAAACAGCTATCGCCATGAAAGAAGCGAATCAGAACTACGATGCCGCTCACAAAGTATGGGTGAAAGGCATGATGGATATGAGACAGGAAAAAAGTATTCCTATTTACCCGGATGCAAATTCAACTTTGCGGTTGACATATGGCCAGGTACTTTCTTATGAACCATTTGACGGTGCTGTTTATGATGCCCACACCACTCTTAAAGGAGTAATGGAGAAAGAAGATCAGGGAAACTGGGAATTTGTTGTACCTCAAAAACTGAAAGAGTTATACGCAGGCAAAGACTATGGTCGCTATGGCAAAAACGGTGAAATGCCTGTCTGCTTTATTGTAAACACTGACAATACAGGCGGAAACTCCGGTAGTCCGGTCTTCAACGGTAAAGGTCAGTTGGTAGGAACTGCTTTCGACCGTAACTTTGAAGGATTGACGGGCGACATTGCTTTCCGCCCTTCATCACAGCGTGCAGCCTGTGTCGATATTCGCTATACACTCTTTATCATAGATAAATTTGCGGGAACTTCCCATATCATTGATGAATTGACTATTGCGGAATAAATAGCAAAGACATTTACAAAGAAAAATGGATAATGAGCGATGATGTTGAATCCATCAGGCTTCATTATCCATTTTCCTTTTCTAATACTGCATTAATCAGACAAAGTCTTCCACCATATACATCTCGTCGATTATTTCATTCATTGCTTCTTCCAAATTCAAGACTGCATCCTCGGGAGATTCTCCGTAAGCATTACATTGCATATTTACAGTCAACCAGGCATAATAGCCACCATCTGCTGCGCGTTCAAGCACATAATCTGTCTTATTCAGTTTCATATCGGTAAATAGTTAGTAAATGTTGGTATTGAAGTTATTTCGGATTGTGAAGCTATCGTTCGTTCCAGTTCAAGAATTATACGACGTTCACAGCTACGCACCCAGGAAACAAAATTCCTGCTCGGAGTATATCTCCCGACAAAGCGGAGTAATGGTTCCAAATCAAAAGAATCACTGACAATGCCTGCACCGGCCATCATTGCATCATAGGCATTACAATCCTGTTCGATATGCGCCGGCACCATCAGGACAGGTTTACCAAGATACATCGCTTCGCAGATAGACTCGAATCCCGCCGTACTTGCATAAGCCCGGCAACCTGCCATTCCATTAAGAAACCTGACATCATCAATCTGATAAAAACTAAGAGTCTCGTCAATCTTCGTCACTTCTTCCGTATCTGCTTTATCCCAAAAGAACTTCAGAGGTACTTCCGGGTGAATGGCATGAAAACTCTCCACGCTGTCCGCGAAGCCTGAATTCACCATATAACCATGAATATAATTCCCTTCTTCAGGTTGGATAGCTGTCACTTCCTGACGAATCAAAGGCGGCATCACCACAATCTGTTGCTCGTCATCCTGTTCCATTGCCCTAAAGGATAGAGCCAGCTTCTTTGACGCCTTGCAAGCCGTCATCCGTGTGAAGAAGCGCAACATCCATAGTTGGACGGAACTCTTCTCGGGAAACTCAAAATCACGATGCAAGAACAAATATTGATGCCCGACGCATACATACGGAATAGAGGGGCGAAAGAACGCGTAGGTAAGTCCTGTCAGAAGCTCGTAGAAGTTGATGGCGACTTCCGCCCCTGTCTCCCTAATCCGTTGATTTATATAACACATACTACGAAAGTACTCCGGTATTTTCAGTAGATTATATGCAAAACTTTTTGTGAGATTTGCCCGTTTATTATCCACTGTTGGCAGAAAATTCGGACTGATAAAGCGCTTCACCGGTGCATGAATACTCCGGTTGAAGAATCCCGGTAATGTGCGTATCGAACTCTTCCCCACCAATACTTCCACTACTTCATGTCCATTACGCAGCAACATTTCTTCGAGAGTGATGGCTTGTGTAAAATGTCCCCTACCCTCACCTTGAACGATAAATAAGAATTTCATAGGCTATCATTATTTAGTTCACACCTTCATTCTTTTTGTTTTTCGATATGCAAAGTTCCCTCTTTTACATTACAAGATGATGTCTCTAAGATTACTATTTTGTGAACAAAAACAGTTTTTTCCCGTTATATTAATGAAATAGAATTTATATTTGCAGTCTTCAATGGCTGCCATTTAACTTTAAGAAAGGAAAGATTATGGAAAAGTTTGAAGATTTAATAAAGTCACCGGTACCCGTTTTGGTTGATTTCTTTGCTGAATGGTGTGGACCTTGTAAAGCAATGAAACCCGTTTTGGAAGAACTGAAATTAGTTGTAGGTGACAAAGCCCGGATTGTAAAGATAGACGTTGACCAGCATGAAGAACTGGCTACTAAATATCGTATACAGGCCGTACCTACCTTTATAGTATTCAAGGATGGGGAAGCGGTATGGAGACATTCCGGCGTAATCCATAGCAGTGAACTGCAAGGGGTTATCGAGAAGCATTATACATAAAAAGATAAAGATAACGAATGAAGAAAGTATTAGTAATGGTAGCTCTTGTCATGGTAAGCGTGATTGTATACGCTTTCAATGACAAAGAAGAAGCCAATCAAGGTAAAAAAGAGGTAACAGGTAACGGTGAAGTCGTCGTAATGAACAAGGAAATGTTTCTGAAAGACGTCTTCGATTATGAAAAATCAAAGGAGTGGAAATACAAAGGTGATAAGCCCGCCATCATTGACTTATATGCTGATTGGTGCGGACCTTGCCGCCAGACAGCTCCTATCATGAAAGAATTGGCAAAGGAATATGCAGGGAAAATAACGATCTACAAAGTGAATGTGGATAAGCAGAAAGAATTGGCAGCCCTGTTCAATGCAACGAGTATTCCATTGTTCGTATTCATCCCCATGAAAGGAGATCCACAGCTTTTCCGTGGCGCTGCTGACAAAGCAACCTACAAAAAAGCAATTGATGAGTTTTTATTAAAGTAAAAAGATAGTGACGCTATCCGGTAAGGATAGTGACACTATAATGAGCAAAGAGTGACGGTATCCGTGCAGGATACCGTCACTCTTTTTATATGCAAAACCAAGACTTTCCTTATAAGTAAAAAGCATGACTATTTTTCTTTTATTCAAAAAGAAATAGTATTTTTGCCACAATGAAAACACAATACCCCTTCAAAATATGAAAACACCATTTTTACTAAAAAACTCATTACTTGCAGCAACAGGAATTTGTGTCTTTCCGCAACTAGTTTTTGCTCAAGTTTCAAAACGACCTCATATTATCCTGATTGTATCTGACCAACATCGTGGAGATGCCATGAACTGTATGGGAAATAGTTCTGTCATTTCACCAAATATGGATGCATTGGCAGAAGACGGTACACTCTTTACAAACGGTTATTCCTCCACCCCCAGTAGTACACCGGCGCGTTCCGGATTACTGACCGGTCTCTCCCCCTGGCATCACGGCATGCTAGGATATGGCAGGGTAGCCAGGCAATATCGTTATGAGATGCCACGCATGTTAGACGACTTGAATTACTACAGCTTTGGTATTGGCAAAATGCACTGGTATCCACAAAAAGCGCTTCATGGATTCCGGGGAACATTGGTAGATGAAAGCGGACGCGTAGAAAGTCCCGATTTCATTAGCGATTACCGATTGTGGTTTCAAATGCAAGCTCCGGGATTAAATCCTGATTCTACCCATATCGGTTGGAATGACCATGGAGCAGCAACCTATAAACTTCCGGAACGATTACATCCCACGGCATGGACAGGAGAAATGGCTTGCGAAATGATTCGTAATTATGAAGGTGTCAACAACCAACCGTTGTTTTTAAAAATATCTTTTGCGCGTCCACATAGCCCCTATGACCCGCCCCAACGTTTGTTAGATGAATACGCCAATCGAAATATACCCGAACCCTGGGTGGGAGAATGGTGTAAAGACAAACCATATGCTCAACTAAAGGATCCGCAAAAAGTGAAACAGGATGCTCCTTATGGTAACTTTGGTGAGGAATATGCAAAAGATTCACGCCGACATTATTATGCGAATGTAACTTTTATTGATGAAGAAATAGGCAAAGTAATTAAAACTTTAAAAGAAAAAGGGGTATATGATGATGCACTTATCTGTTATATTTCCGACCATGGGGATATGTTAGGAGATCATCATCACTGGCGCAAAACATATCCTTATGAAGGTTCGGTACATATACCCTACATCGTAAAATGGCCGGCAAGTTATCAATTTACCAAAGGTAACAAAATAACCCAGCCGGTAGAATTACGTGATTTATTACCTACTTTCCTCGAAATAGCCGGTGGTTCTGTTCCACAGGATATGGATGGTCAATCTTTGCTGCGTCTGATGGAAGGCAAAACCGATCAATGGAGGAAATATATTGACTTAGAGCATGCAACTTGCTATAGCCCTGATAATTATTGGTGTGCACTCACTGACGGAGCAATAAAATATGTCTGGCGCTTTCACACAGGAACAGAGGAGTTATTTGACCTCTCGAAAGATCCTCACGAACTAAAAAATGTCGTAACAGACAAAAAATATAAACGTCAATTAGAGGAACTCCGCCAAGCTATGGTCGGACATCTTTCAGAACGTGGTGAGAAGTTTGTAAAAGACGGTAAGTTGCAGGTATTGAAGCAAACAATTCTTTATAGCCCGCTATTTCCCGATAAAAGTCCGACTGATACCGGAATTTAAGAATGATTATCTATGCAAATTCAAGACGAAAGTTATATTAAATGGAAACTTTTTCTCGAAGGCAATGATGAAGCTTATAGTTGGCTTTATACAAGCCATATCCAATTACTATATCAATATGGTCTACAAATCACTCCTAACACAGAAGTAGTGAAAGATTGCATACAAGACGTTTTTGTGAGGATATACAAGAATAAGGACAAACTAAGTATTCCCAGAAACGTAAAGATATATCTAATGATTTCTCTTAAAAACAGTATCTACAATGTGTTCAATAAAGAGCGATTAGAAGAAGACTATGTTTTCAATTTTCATTCTATAGAAGAACAGCATATAGCCGAAAACGACTTTTTTAATGAAGAAGAGCGCCGTGAGCAAATCAATGAAATAAAAAGGATACTTCATGTACTAACTCCCAGGCAACGGGAGATTATATATTATCGTTTCATAGAAGAAATGGAGTACGACGAAATATGTCAGATTATGGATATAAATTATCAGTCGGCTTACAATCTGCTCCAACGTTCATTGCAAAAAGTAAGAGATACTTTCGGTACATCAGAATGTATCGCATGGATAAGTCTTTTAGCAACTTTCTTCAGATAAACATAAAAAAGAGATTTTCTTAAAAAAATCATAAGTTCAGTGAGTAGAATCCATTTTTTGAGTTGTCCTTATATAAAACAACGCATAAAATGGATTCAAAAATAGACTATAGTAATTATAAAGCAGACTCATTACTCAATGATGCTTATTTTTTAGAATCGGAACAGCATCCGACTCCGGAAAGTATCCTTTTTTGGGAGATACTAGCCCGGGAAAATAAGCAATTAGGGAAGGAAATAGCCATTGCACGTGACTTCCTGCACATGCTTCAGCATATTCCTAAGCCCTATCTTCCTCAACAAAAAGTGGATGCTCTATGGCAATGCATATCAGAACAGAATCATCAGGAAGTACAGAACAAAAGAAAGAGACTTGTCCTGTACCGCACTTTGGCTGCTGCCTGTATCATTATCTTTCTGGTAGGCGGATGGTATCTGCAAAATACTCATCAAAAAAGCCAACGGATGGAATTTTCTGATATAGTAGCAGTGAAGAAGCCCAATATCTCTACTGACCAAACTCTGTTGATTCTATCCGAAGAAAAACAGATAGCTATACAAGGGAAGGAAAGTAAACTGCATTATAACCAACAGGGAAAATTAAATGTCAATTCGCAGACAATTAGCCAAAAAGCAGAAAACAAGAAAAAAAAGGAAATCTACAACCAGTTAATAGTACCTGCCGGAAAACGTTCGTCAATTACCTTTTCTGATGGTACACGCATTTGGTTAAGCGCCAGTTCACGAGTTGTCTATCCAATTGAATTTATGGAAAACAAGCGGGAAATTTATGTGGAAGGCGAAGCTTTTTTGGATGTATATCATGATGAGAACCGGCCCTTCATTGTAAAAACGAACAAGATAGACATACGAGTATTAGGTACTACATTCAACGTTTGTGCATACGAAAATGAGAATACGCAAACAGTAGTACTTGTCACTGGAAAAGTAGAAGTAAAAACTAATAACAATGAAATTAAAACTCTGACACCCAATAATCTGCTTGCATATAATGATCTGAAAGGTATTAGCGTACACCCTGTAGATGTACAAGAATATATAGCCTGGAAAGATGGATTTTATCAGTTTAAACAAGAAAGTCTGGAAGTTATTGCAAAGAAGCTCAACAAATATTATGGTAAAACAATCATTGTCGACAAGCGTCTCACCAAAATCACCTGTAGTGGTAAATTAGATTTAAAAGAAGAACTAGACGATGTATTGCGTACGCTTATTCAAACCGTCCCAGCTCAAATAACAAAATCAAACGGAGAAATCTATATTCATGTCAAATCTAAATAAATTGAAAGCCTATGAAAATATGACTCTTTAGAAAGTGTTAAGGCCGGATAATACCCACATATCACCCGACCTTAAATTAAATTACTCACACGTTTAAATATTAATAATCTAATTCGTTATAAAAGTATGGAAAAACACGAGTTATTCAGTCTAAAAAAGACTGAAGAAAAACAATTATTGCTAATTATGAAGTTCTTTTTCACTTTTTTACTGATAGGAATAGGTCATTGTATGGCAACAAGTTCGTATTCACAAAATACATTATTTACAATGAAAACCTCACAAAAGACAGTGAAACAAGTCTTTCAGGAGATTGAAAAAAATAGTGAATACATTATCTTCTACATGGATCGAATCATTGATACGAATCGTAAAGTGAATATTGATGTGAAAAACCAGCAAGTAAGTGCTATTTTGGATCAGCTATTTGCCAATACAGATAATACTTATAGTATAAATGACCGACAAATTACAATTTTCCACAAAGGAGAACAACCAGGCAGCCAACAGCAAGGTAACAAGCTGACAGTTACAGGTGTAATAACCGATGCACAGGGAGAATCTATGATTGGTGTTTCTGTAAAAGTCAAAGGAACAACATTAGGGGGAATCTCAGATATGGATGGACGATACTCTATAAGTGTTCCTGATAAGAATGATATTCTTATAGTTTCTTTCATAGGTTATGCAACAGAAGAAATCAAGATTAACGGACGCCGCAACATCAACATCCGTCTACGTGAAGATACCAAAGCATTGGACGAAGTAGTCGTTGTTGGTTACGGTCAACAAAAGAAAGAGAGTGTAGTAGTATCCATGAGTTCGGTCAAACCTTCCGAAATAGCCGCCCCTACCCGAAATCTAACCAACAATCTGGCTGGTCAGGTATCCGGTCTGATTGCTGTACAACGTTCCGGTGAACCGGGATACGATGATGCGGAATTTTGGATTCGTGGTATCAGTACATTCGCTTCCAACAGTTCAGCTTCCGCTCCTTTGGTTTTAGTAGATGGCGTTCCTCGTAAAATCACTGATATTGAACCGGATGAAATCGAAACATTCTCTGTATTAAAGGATGCTGCCGCAACTGCCATTTATGGTGCCGAAGGTGCAAATGGAGTTATATTAGTGACAACCAAACGCGGTAAGGACGAAAAGCCTAAAATTACATTTAAGACAGAACACTCCATTTCAAGCCCACAACGTTTACCTAAGTTTGTAGGCTCTGCTGACTATTTAAGTCTATATAACGAAGCTTTAAATAATGATGGAGAGCCCGATTTATTCAGTGCTGAAACAATAGATAAATTTCGTACCAGCACAGACTGCGACCTTTATCCGGATACAGACTGGATCGGTGAACTGCTTAGAAAGAATACACACAATCACCGATATACATTGAATGTGCGTGGTGGTTCGGCACGATCCAGATATTTCGTATCCGGTGCTTATTATACAGAAAGTGGTATATACAAAGGTAATCCGACTGAAAAATATGATACCAATATTGGACTGGACCGTTTCAATTTACGTTCAAATATTGATATGGATGTCACTTCTACAACACTAGTATCTATCGACCTGGCAGGACAATACCTGATAGCAAACTATCCGGGTGAATCCTCTTCCACTATCTTCCGCTCCATGTTGATTACTCCTCCTTATTGTTTTCCAGCAGTATATAGTGACGGAACAGTAGCCACTTACGAACAAGAACGAGGTGCAAATATGAGAAACCCCTACAATCAATTGATGAATTCAGGATACACCCGCCAATGGAGAACAGGTATTCAGTCTAAAGTAGGTATCAGACAAAAACTCGATTTCATCACCAAGGGACTTAGTGCCAAAGTGAATGTCAGCTATGATTTTGATGCGACATTCAAATCTATACGCTCATATAACCCTTCCCGTTATCATGCCACCGGCAGAGATGAGAACGGTAACTTAACATTTATCCAAGTCGTATCAGGAACACCGGATTTGAGTGATTTGAAGGACAATGGTATTGAAGCGCAAAAAAGAATATACATTGATGCAGCCATCAACTACAAACGCACTTTTGCAGAGAAGCACGATGTAAGTGGCATGTTGTTATATATGCAAAAGGAAACACAACTCAAAACCCAACCTCTCCCCTATCGTAAACAAGGTTTGGTTGGACGTGTAAGCTATTCTTTTGACGGACGTTATTTTCTTGAAGGAAATTTCGGTTATACAGGTTCAGAAGCATTTGCCAAAAATCATCGTTTCGGCTTCTTCCCAGCTGTAGGACTAGCTTATTATTTATCGAATGAACATTTTTATCCCGGAGTATTAAAGAATTATGTAAATAAGATCAAACTAAGGGCTTCTGTTGGTAAAACAGGTAATGATACGACCAGTGACCGTTTTATTTATCGCCCGACTTATTCTATGAATGCAGGTTCGTGGTCACAAGGAATAGGGAGTAACGGAGGTACAAATTCCTTAGGACAAGGTATCATCGAAGGATTTCCAGAAACACTGAATATTGGTTGGGAGATTGAGAAGAAACAAAACTATGGATTCGATTTAGGACTTTTCAACAATAAAATAGACATTGTATTCGACTATTTCCGCTCCGAGAGAAGCAACATCCTGATGCAAAGAAAAACCACACCAACATTAAGTGGCTTTCGTGTAAACCAATATGCCAATTATGGAGTCGTATCCAACCATGGTATAGATATGTCATTGAACGCACACCATCAAATAGGAAAGGTAAAACTCAGCGCAAGAGGTACATTCACATTCGCAAGGAATAAAATAAAGGAATATGATGAGTTACCTCAGAAATATCCATGGATGGAACGGACAGGTAAACGAATTAACGAAAATAACCTTTATATAGCCGAACGTTTATACACAAAGGATGATTTCATCATTAGCAAAAACAGCAACGGTATTGAAAATTATACATTACGTCCTGAATTACCCCAAAGTACCCTGGGTGGATTACTCGGCCCCGGTGACATTAAATATAAAGACGTGAACGGTGACGGGGTAATCGACTCCTATGACAAGGTAGTAGGAGTAGGACATCCTACTGTACCGGAAATCGTTTACGGATTTGGATTAAATATCGAATATAAAGGATTTTATGCCAGCGTATTCTTCCAAGGTACCGGAAACTGCTCTGTCTTATTGGGAGGAAATACTCCGGAAGGCTGGTATCCATTTGCATGGGGAGTCGACCAATCCAGTTATCGTACTTTCGCATTAGACCGTTGGACTGAAAGTAACCTAAGCCAAAATGTATTAATGCCACGCTTACATAAAGACAATGCCAACAATGCCAATAATCAGGTAGCAAGTACATGGTGGCTACGCAATGGTGGTTTCCTACGATTAAAAAACATGGAATTCGGTTATCAACTGCCCAAACAATTCCTGAGGAAATTTAATGTTCAGGCAGCCAGAATCTATGTAATGGGATATAATCTTGCTTTATGGGATGACCTTAAGTATTTTGATCCGGAAGCAGGAAATGCAAATGGAGGAAACGTATATCCTAAAAATCGCACCTTCACCTTAGGAATAGACTTCACATTCTAATTAAATCTATAAAATATGGAAACAATAAAGAAACTATATAAGAAAATATTGATAGCCGCCTTTGCATTGTGCAATATTTATTCTTGCGACTATCTGAACGTATCTGACGAGTTAGCCGGAAACCTTCGCTCATTGGATGAGGTTTTCGACAATGTAGCTTATACAAAGAGATGGTATGCCAACATATTCACCTCTATTCCTGATTATTCCGGGATTACCGCAGCTGCCGGAAGTATCACAGGATTTAAAAATCCCTGGGCAGGTATGTGTGATGAATTGACCGTCGGATATGGAGACGCAAAACTTTACAATAAAACAGATAAAAACGCATCCAATATGAGTTTCCATCGTTGGGATATGTGCTATAAAGAAATCAGACAAGCTAACATATTTCTAACATATGCCAAACCCATAGCCGCAAACGGTACTCATGTCGATGTCCTGACAGAAGAAGAGCTTGCAGAAATGAGAGCAAATGTGAGATTCATGAGAGCATATTATCATTATTTGCTTTTCGAACAGTATGGAGCCATCCCTTTAATAAAGGATGCCATCCTCGAAAGAGATGACAATCTGGATTTACCGCGTAATACTATAGACGAAGTAATCAGCTATTTAGACGAGGAATTAACAGCAGTATCCCACGAGTTGCCACAAAAAGCCTTACACGAGGACGACCAACACAATGCATGGCCGACCAAAGGTGTAGCTTTGGCTGTAAGAGCCAAAATGTGGGTGTACGCAGCCAGTAAGTTATTCAATGGTGAATACAAAGAAGCACTCTCCACAACCAATTTGGATGGAACAAGACTTTTCCCGGATAAAGATCCTAATAAATGGAATAAGGCAGTTGCTGCCTTGGAAGACTTCATGAAGTTCGCTGAAGATGAAGGTAACTATGAATTGCTGAATACAGGCAATCCTTCACAAGACATATACGATCTTTTCCAAACATATAACAGAGAAATCATATGGGCTACCGCAGCAACATCATGGGGTGGAATGACAAATGATATGTTCGATCGCAGATGTACTCCGAGAAGTGAACAAAACGGAATGGGTTGCATTGGCGTCACTCAAGAACTGGTAGACGACTTTTATATGAAGGATGGTCTTCCGGTACAGCCGACAAGCTATCTGCCACAATCTCCACTATACACAACCGAAGGATTTGACAAATACACTGAAACTGTCAAAGCCGGAAGTAAAGATATTCAAGTAGCCAACAATGTCAGTAACCGATTCCTCAATCGGGAAGCACGTTTCTACAATACAGTATTTTTCCAGAACAGAAGATGGCACGTGACAAACAACGTAACCCAATTCCATAAAGGAAGTCCTAATGAGTTAAGCGGTACCATTTATACCCATACCGGCTATATGTTATATAAAAGATTTAATAGGGAAGTCAGTATGAAATCTCCGGGAGTTCAGAACAAGTTCCGTCCTTCTATCATTTTCCGCCTTGCGGATCTCTACTTGTTGTATGCAGAAGCCGTCAATGAAGTAAATCCTGCAGACGAACGCGTGCTGAACTATTTAAATGAAGTACGCCGACGTGCCGGTTTGGTAGATATTGAAGAACTTAACCCTGCCATTGCAGGAAACCAAGAGTTACAAAGACTTGCAATTCAACGTGAAAGACGTATTGAATTAGCAACAGAAGGACAACGCTATTTCGATGTTCGTCGTTGGATGATAGCAGATCAAGACGGAGAAGGACGCCAGTTCGGATATGTTCATGGTATGAATATGAATGCAGCAGAAGATAAATTCTATGAAGAAGTAGAAGCTAGTCCAATCGTCTTCAGACGTAAAATGTACTTGTATCCTATTCCCGATAATGAAATGAAAAAGAGCGAGCAACTCGTTCAAAATCCGGGATGGTAAATTACTATGTTTCATGACTTAAATTCAAAAAAGATGAAGAAAATATATTCCATATCGGCAACTATCTTTTTTTTGATGTTGACAGTAAGTTGCGATGAAAACTTTGAAATCGCAGATAAGGCAGAGAGCCTGGCATCAGTCGCTATCAACACACTAAATGTACAAAAATCATTCAATGTAGGAGAAAGTTATCAGGCAGAACTTTGGGTACAACGAGGCGGATTAAACGATATGTCCGGCAAAGTACAATTCATTATAGATCCTGATTTACTGGATTCTCTGAACAGAGAAGACAGGACTAACTATCAAATGTTACCGGAAAACTGTTATGAGTTGACTAATGTCGATCTCTTATTAAATAAAAATGAAATGTGCGGTCATATAACCTATCATCCAGAAAAGATAGTCGAATTATCCGGTTATGACCAGATTCAATATGTCCTTCCACTCCGGTTGGTTTCTGACGAATTGAAAATCAACCCTGAAAGAAATGCCTCATTATTGGCATTTCAGGTATCGGAACCCATTGTACAAATCACAAACTCAGGAGTATTCAATATTGATCCATTACAGGCCTCTCAGATGGATGTCCATATCAGTGTACCTTTTACGAATAAATGGGATATAGAATGCAACTTAACTCACGACTTGTCTCTGATTGAGCAATATAATACAAGTAATAAAGTTAATTTCACCTTACTGCCCAGCGATTCGTACACTGCTCCGGCAAAAATCTCTTTACCGGAAGGTACTAATGAAACAACTGCTTCCTATCTGCTCAAAGATAATCTACTTCCCGGCAATTACATATTACCTGTAACTATTGGAAGTCTTGAAGCTACACAAAATGGTACCCCCAATAATTCATTAGTTATAGATAAGGAGAGTAATACTTTATTCCGTATTGTCAAAGAGGGACAGAAAATAAATAAGTCAGATTGGGAAGTTATCGCTTGCAATTCTGCTGCAGCAGCTAATCCGGTAGAGAATCTCATTGATGATGATGAAGCTACTTTCTGGCACTGCAAAACTAAATCCGAAGCAGGTTGGTGTGAACCTCCTTACGAGATTACCATTGATATGAAAAAACAAGTCACAATTACCCAAATTGACCTGATTAATCGTGGAGAAGCCAGTCGAGCCAATAATATCAAATGGGTGGAATTTTATGCCAGCAACGATAATAACAATTGGGAAAAAATTGGAGCTTCAGATTTCAATGATGAGTTTATCAGAGAAACATTTCGTTACTATGTCAAATCGACCACATCCCGTTATATAAAACTAGTCATCCCGGAAGGTTATGGAAATGCATGTCCCCCCGCAGCAATTCGTGAATTAACAGTCTTCGGATACTAAACTGGTAATTCCTGATTAACAGGAATTACATGAAAAAGAAATGTACCCCAAAAGTCCATAAGAAACAATTGGGGTACATTCCGATTACTTTGGGATATTCTTAAAATCCTATCCAATCTCTATTTAAAATATCCCACGGGATGATTCATCATAGGAATCTGCGTGTCTTTGAGCTTCAACACTTTCTTCAATTGATTATTATCCATCGAAGCACGTGGCACTGTAGCCAACTTAGCTGTAGAACAGAAGATTGAAATATTCTGTGAAACGATTCCTGCATCCATAGCTCCCATCAATTGGGTATGCGCATTCTTCGTATCTCCAAAACGGGAAAGGTCACTAATCAAAACCAAAGAAACCGGAGCCGATTTCACAAAAGCCTGACCACCGGCCACTGCTCCCCGGTAATCCCCTTCAGCTATCAGATTCAACTGATGATTCTTTGCATCATACAAGTAACTACCTTCCGGCAATACTACATACACATCCACATCTTGCTTATTCAAAGCTGACGGAGCAGTCCGTTTACCCGAATCTTTTCGATTGATTCCATTAGCAGCCCATAACAAATCTGATAAATCAGCCAGGTTCAGAGCTTTTGAGGCAAACTCCCTGGTCGAGTGACGTTCAGATAACGCTTTCATCACCGTACCGGTACGGTTCAAATTAGGTTGCGGCAACTTAATCACTTTATCAGCAGCAAAAGCAGCCACCGAAAGCACTAAACAAACTAACAATAGTTGTACTCTTTTCATAACTGTGGTATTTAAAAGTTGATGAGCAAATATAAAGAAAAAAGGTCTGTATTCATTTTTGAATACAGACCTTTTAAGAGTTATTATGAGGTTTGATTATTTATCACCGAAATAACGGTTGTACAGACCTTCAAAACCTTTACCGTGACGAGCTTCGTCTTTACACATTTCGTGTACAGTGTCATGGATAGCATCCAAGTTCAAAGCTTTAGCACGAGTTGCGATACGTTTTTTATCTTCGCATGCACCTTGTTCAGCATCTTTACGTTTCTGCAGGTTAGTTTTAGTATCCCATACACAGTCGCCCAGCAATTCTGCGAATTTAGCAGCATGCTCAGCTTCTTCCCAAGCGTAACGTTTGAAAGCTTCAGCTACTTCAGGATAACCTTCACGGTCTGCCTGACGGCTCATAGCAAGATACATACCAACTTCAGTACATTCACCCATAAAGTGATTGTTCAGATCCTTGATCATTTCTTCGTCACAACCTTTTGCAACACCGATAACGTGTTCGTCAGCAAAAGACAATGCGCCACCTTCTACTTCAACAACTTCTACGAACTTGCTGGCAGGAGCTTTACACAAAGGACATTTCTCAGGAGCTGCGTCACCTTCATAAACGTAACCGCATACAGTACATCTAAATTTTTTCATTTTCTTCTCAATTTTAAATTAATTAGTCAATACGTGTTTCTTTATCTTTACTTAAGCAATTTCTACAAATACCTTTATAATAATAATGAACTTCCGTAACCTGATGTCCATCCATTTCCTGCTGTTCCACTTGTTTTACCGCTTCCGGACACTTCAAATCATAGATATGTCCACAACGTCTGCACAGGAAATGTGAATGTACGGAAGTATCCGCGTCAAAGTTTGTATTCTTGTCATCAATCGTAAGCATTAAAGCCGCCCCTTGTTCCGAAAACAATTTCAACGTATTATAAACCGTTGTCTTTGATAATGTCGGCATCTCAGGAGATAATGCTGTATATATATCATCAGCTGATGGATGAATCGGATGTTCCATCAAATACTCCATGATAGCAATACGCTGCATGGACGGCTTAATGTTATGCTGTAATAATCGATCGTATGGTCTCATAATCTTTCGCCCCTTCGTTTCAAACTTGTATTCATTACAATTATAAATCCAATGCAAAAATAGAAAGTCTTAATGGGATATCCAAATATTTTCAACTTTTTTTTAGAAAAGATTCTCATCAGCAGCATAAATACTTGTATCTTTGCACTATGAAAATCAAATTCATCATATTACTTTATTTTACCATTATTGCAGTTGCAGTGACAGCCCAAACAAACAATCATGTTATTTTTGAAAAACAATCACATGATTTTGGTACATTTCCTGAAGATGGAGAGAACCAAACATATAATTTCAAGTTTACTAATCGAGGAGAAAGCCCAATAGCTATCACCCATGTACAAACCACGTGTGGTTGTACGGTAGCCAATTATACACGAACACCGATACCACCCGGGCAAACCGGTACTATCGGTGTCACTTATAATCCTCAAGGACGACCGGGGAAATTCAACCGTTCCATATTGGTTGACATTACAGGAAGTAATAGCAAAATCAAATTAACAATCTCAGGAATGGTAACTCCAGGAGCACAACGTAAAGATAAGCGTTTTCCATATGTCATGGACAGCATACAGCTAAAAACGACAGGAATTCGTTTTTCACCAATGCGCGGAAATGAGCAGGAGCAAAAAATAGTTATAATCAATAGTGGCAAAGAAGCTGTTCGTTTACAGTTCCGTTCCTTGGATTCTGCTCTTTCCGGTTATACTGTTCCAGAAATAATATCTCCTGATTCAATTGGAGAAATACGAATCTGCCGCAAAGCGGATGCCACAAAGATACAAGCAAAATGTATCAGGCTAAAAGAAGATAAAACATCCTCTTCTAAAGCAGAATATATCTATATTGAAATAGTTACTGAAAAATGTAAGCCTTGATACTAACATAAAAAGTGGTTGGTAAACCCTAACCGTTTAAAACCAACCACTTCTAGCAGAGAACAAATCTCTCCCATTTTATCAATATGTAAAGTTTCGGCTAACTCCGACTACTCCATCCGTATGGGACCAATCAACCATGCAACTTTGCAACTGTCTGGAATCCGTCCAGTTACCAAAGTTATCAAACGAAAGATAAGTATATTCCTCTTTATCTGTTATTTCATCTTCCGAGCCTCCATTCTCAATATATTTAACTCCCTGCAAACAGTTCTGAGAATCATAGGTATATGACCAATCAAAAATAGTAGCTCCCATATCCATTTTCTTTGCAATAGGTAACAATAACTGTCCTTCAGCATAACGGATAATTGTACGGACTGATTCAATGCCCGCTTCAGCTACCCTGATATCTTGTGCCAAAAGCCGTCCTTCAGTATCATAAGTATACATTGTGATTTCTTCATTCAAAATAGTCGTTCCACGGGATGTTGTAACAACTTTCTTTACAGGATACAAGCTACCGGATTCATACAAATATTCTGTTTTTGTATTACCACTCCATGTTTCCTCTTCATAAGCAGCTTTCCTACCATCATATAAATATGAAATAGAACCATCTTCACTAGTGATACTTTGTAAACCCTTCACCAGAAAAAAATCCATTTTTCCCAAAGGAAAAATAAGAGGAACATAATTGCAATGCTCACTATATTGCAAAGTATATACAAGTGGTTCATCTCCTAAAGGAGTAACGGTTGCCTCAACAATCTTCCCATCTTCAGCATACTTATAGGAATAGCAAGCAACTGTCTGCCACACATCACGAGTTGGAAATTCCACACCGGTCGGATTATAATATGTTATTTGCCCCATAGAGTTAAAACGCATATCGAAAATTATATTTTCTTCTCCAACTTCTGAATTTTTATCAAGAGAATGTGTTGCTTCCACGACTCTACTTATTCCCCCCTTCAAACCGAGAAAAGCTAAATGTGTTTTTTCCCAACAAGAAATTTTCACATCTAGCTTTTCATTATTATGCTCATCATTGCATGAAGCAATGATGAGACACAATATTATAAGCAGACAACGGCTATTATTCATTCAACTTCTTTTTTATCGACTCCAGATATTCGTCAAAATCTCTAGGCAGTGCATAGGTCGCCTTACATCCATCTACTGGGCAAGTTGCACGAGTCACACCAGAAGAATTACGGTTGTACACAATTACATTTCTACGTGGTAATAGCAAATCCTCCTTATTCTCCATCTTGAAATTCTCAATGCAGCACCAAGTTGCTGGTACTTGCCAGTTCAAAGCCGGACAATTATCCACATTTACACAATGTAAATAAAATGGTTTGGATACATTCTTTACACTCTCTCCAATTACATCCTCCTGCTCTCTAAGGTATATACCAGTATTCTCTGAAAAAGAAGTCAATCCTGCATTATCCGAAAAATCTAAAATTGAAAGATATGGATTCTTAGAAAAGACTCCATCACCAATAGCAGTAATATTATTCTTTGCCAATGCCAAAGAACGCAGATTAGGCAGTGCCGATAAATTCGGAATAGCAGATAAACCGCAATTATTCAATTTAAGTTCCATCAAACTTTCTGAATTCATTTTTGGAAAAGCATTAATCTTATTTCCATCCAGAATCAAAGTTGCCAATTCGCCCGACAGAGCATTCAACTCACTTTCCGTAACAGAAGTAATTTTATTATTTGCTAATGTAAGTGTATGCAGTCTTCCTTTTGCAATCTTCGGAATAGACGTAAAACCACAATTATCTAAAAGTAAACCTCCCATACGGACTCCCTCACCACGACTTTCCGGCATAGAATTCAAATTAGGATTATTGCGGAAATCAAAAGTCGATACCATCTTCATACTAAACATATTAGAAGGTAACGTTGTCAGTTTTGTATCATTCATTCGAAGCGAAACTACTTTTTGCAATTTCTCCGCTAATGCGGCAGGAAACTCTGAAATGCTATTTCCACTAATTTCCAAATCACGAAGTTCCGGAAGTTCGCCTAATCTTGCAGGAAGTTCTGTCAATTGACTATTCACAACCGTCAACGAACGTAGATTTTTCATCTTCTCAAAATTCTTTGGAAAATCTTTAAATCCGGTATTCATTATCAAAATAGCATAAAGCGTAGATTTATCCAGATTTTCCGGTAACTCCTCAAATTCCGGAATATCCAGAATTTGTATCCCTTCCAAAGTAGAGAATGTACTGATAAGTCCAGGCAATTTCTTCATTCCGGGAAATGCTTTATTATCAAAAATTATAGTTGCCAAATAGGATATATTCCCATAATCATCTACCTCAAATTCAAGATTTTCCCAGGTCAACAAGTCCTCATTCTCTACACGCCAGGTTTTAGGCCATTTGGTAGAGTCCGTTCCCAAAACCTGTTCACACAAACCAAATAATTGATTACGTAACTGATTATTAACATACACAAAACGAATAGATATAGGGAAGTAGAAAGTAGCCATTTCTCCATGCTTAACTGTGACACTATTTTCATCATCCACATAAGCTTCCTGAATCTGTGCACCTTTATTATCATAAGCTACATATTTCACTACCTGATATGTACCTTCTTCCAACGCAAGAACTTCAGAAGTTAATTCGTCTTCATTACCGGTTAAATCAACTGTTTTCAAATCGATTTTTTTACCATCTTTTTCCAGTGTCACCTTCAGTCGTGCCATATCTTCTAATGTAGATATGGTAAAAACCTTATTGCGCACAAACTTAAAAGTCACTTCTCCTTGTCCTTCGGCTAAGGTTGCAACTTCGTCATCTTCTGAGCAGCCCGTAAATAGAGCTGCACAGATTATGAAACAGAATAGAAGTGTTGCCTTCATATACATTGTCATTTTCATTTCCAATTCAAATACCAGTTTTTATTAAGCATTCTATAATATCTCCAATTACCATGCAAAGGCACTGTATTGAGGTCTTCCTGAGTCAATGATGGTAATTTCGCTGCAATAGTAGCCAATTCTTCGTTTTCCGGACAAGTACGGTTATACTCAGCCGGAAATTCAGAGAACTTGGTAGGAGCATTTGTAAAGCCAGCTATACTCCCTCTATTATCATACCCCTCCTGATTAAATAATAACAGGAACGGATTCCAACAAGCCAAATACTTATGATACAATATCCAGTCAGGAACTTTACCGGTAAGACGATTCAAGTTTAGTGTCAAATATCTCATCTTAGGCAAAATTCCATCTTTAGCGCCGTCCAAGTCAGGAATATTACCATAAAAATAGTTATATGACATATGAAGTTCTTCCAAAGCTATCATATCACGGAATAGCCAGTCTGCTTTAGATAAATCTCCTCCAAGCCCAATTGTTTCCAGTGTTTCGTTTCTTGGAATATCCGTACTCAGATTCATGATTGAACCACTAATCCTGTTACCGCCTAAATCCAAATATTTAAGTTTGTCTTTCAATCCTAAAAGTACATTTTTTATTGATTCCAAACTCAAAATGGTATTACCATTCAAGTCTAGTTCTTCCAAACTCTGCATATGAGCCATTTCAGCAGGAAGTGAATTAATACCATATCCCATCAGAGAAAGACTCTTCAGTTTAGCCAGTGTGGTAATCTCCGGTCCTAATGCTATCTTCTTTTTATATCCATTCGCATTAGCTATCGCTGAAAAAGTCTCCAGTTCAGTTAGATATTTAATCTGATAAGGAATGGTTTCATCCGTATCAATCATTGACAAACGGAAACCTACAACACGAAGTTCTGTCGTGTCCTTTTTCGTAACTCCTGTTATCGAATTATAATAGTCATATGTACGCTCTTCTACGACAATATTATCCCAATGAATAATCGGACGACTGGTAGAAGGAGTACCCGCATTCAAAACTCGCATAATCGCCAGAACAGCTAATGAATCACCTTCACGTGAAGGTATAATAACCGGAGCCTTCTCTTGAGTAATCTTCACCACTTTATTGAGCAAAACTGTTTCCCCGGAAGCACGAGCCGGTGTCAATGGCTTCTGATTAAACTGCACTTCCGCTATACGGTCACCTCTATCAAAGTCAGAGTAAGTTTTAAATTTAAAACGAAATTTCCGCTTACGGGGAATCGTTGTTGACGGAGTATAAGTAGAAACTCCATCAAGAGTTAACCAAGCCTTTGCTTCTTCCGGAATTACCACTTCAAAAGGAACATTAGCTATGGCCTCAACATCTACATAAGCTTTCTCAGGAGCAGCATAAGATGGCACTGTCAGTTCCGATTCCGTAAAGTCAATGGTAGGTTCATACCCATATTGTTTCACTAGAACTTCAGCCAAATCTCCTTTATCAGAATAAAATATAACCCGTCCGGTACGTTCCTTATACAAGTAAGAGGAATCAGCTTTTATCACACATACTCCATTTCCTACTCCGGTAGCCGGACTGACCATGCACCAATCATTTTCAGCCTCGGCAGTCCATGTCTGGTCAGTGGCAATTTTTAGTTCAATGGTTCCACCATTATTTAAAAACTGCATTTCTGTCTGATCCACAGAAAAACCGCTAACCACATCATCGTCATCATCTTTACAAGAAGATACCGATAATATTATCAAGGCAACTATTGCCCAACACATTGTTCTCATATCTTTAAATAAATAATTCATAAATTCTGTTTCCTCCATTATTTATTCATATCCAAATCCAGTATCGGACATCCAAATATAGACTGATTTGAATCATACACTAAGTTATATAAGCCGGAAGCAATGTTAGAACACACTCCTGATGGAACAGTCATATCAATATTGCTATTACTAGTAATATTAAACTCAGCCAACAATGTCGGGAAATTCGAATCAGGAACCTTACGAATATCATTGCCTGATACATCTAAAAGTCTCAAAGTGGCATATCCCGGATAAGAAGCCAATGCAGACGGCCAAGTCTGCAAAGGACGAG
This sequence comes from Bacteroides sp. GM023, assembly GCF_014750685.1. Classification (GTDB taxonomy): domain Bacteria; phylum Bacteroidota; class Bacteroidia; order Bacteroidales; family Bacteroidaceae; genus Bacteroides. The sequence goes on along the minus strand of NZ_JAAXGE010000005.1, from coordinate 250,594 downwards.
TTTCCTTACCTGTCTTTCTGTCAATATCCCACTGGTCATTCAAATACAACTTATTCAACATCGGTAATTCCATAGCTTTCATCGGAAAAGTACCAAATCTGTTGTAAGACAAATTTAAACCGGATACAAAAACCAGATTCCTTGAATTAAACTCAACAGGAAGATTTCTGAGATTATTTCCTGATAAGTCTAAAGCTTCCAAGACCTCTAAATCTTCAAACGAACAAAGAGGCAGCGTATCCAATTCACAGTTATTTATCAATAGGTAACTAATACCCGAGCCCTTCAAAGCTCCCGGGAAATAGCCTTTTCCTTTTTCATCCTTATTGGCTTTACCAAAATCATTTTTAGTAAGCGTCAATGTCTCGACATTGATACCATTGAATCCCTCAGCAAATCGCTCTATATGATTATCGGAAAAGTCAACACTCGTTGCCTGATATTTACTATCCTTTCCATCTTTAAATAAATTTGGAAATACTTTCAGCATATTGTTAGATGCCGAGAATTTTTCAATATCATCCGTTTCACAGAAATCTTCTGCTATTTCTGTAATCTTATTATCATCAAAGAAAGCCTGTACCGGTGCCAGTTTACGTCCTGTTCCCGGTAGTTTTCTCAACTTGTTAAAAGAAAAATCCAATAAGCCAATCTTGGTTGCCTCAATTAGTGCAGTAGGGAACTCCTCTAGTCCACAAGATGACACGTACAAGATTTGCAATTCATCTTTACAACTTGTTATGAATGCATTCAATCCCCTCAATAACTCAGCAGGTTCCATTGTCGCATTACAACTGAAATTCAATGAAACTACCTTTTTCATTTTTTCCAAGGCGGTAGGGAATCTCTTAAATTTACAATTATAAAATTCGACATCTGTCAAATCAGGTAATTCTGCCAATTCTATCGGAAGATCATCATCATTCAATCCAACCAAGCTATTTGCAACAAATAGATAATTTAGTTTAGTCAGATTACGGATAGTAGCCGGAATCTTCGTTATACGATTAGAAATAGCACCTTGGGAAAAATCATAAGTACTAAAAGTTGCATATTTCAAAGGAGTAACTTTTTTCGAAGTGTACAGTTTACCATTGTCAGTCGGAGAAGGATGCAGAATACTCAATCTCTCCTTTGCTATTTCCATACGACGACCACGGTAATCAATCCCTTTACGATACAAATCAATAGGATTTAAGCTGTAACTTACCTTATCCCCTTCAAAGTTCTCGACAGAAGCCAAGTCATTATGAGTACCTAATGACAAAGAAACTAATTCCGTCAAATCTCCCAAAGCATCAGGTATAGCACCTTTTGGATTAAATGAGCCTAATTCCAACGTTTTTACACGACCGTAACTATCCAATTCAACGCCAGGCTGGTTTCCCCACTCATCTATCGGACGATTAGCAAAACGCCAATTTGCTCCTGTAGGGAAAGACTCACCCGCATAACTCCAATTCGGTCCATCCATATTCACCCAAATAGTATAAAGAGCCATATAATCCTTGATAGCATACATATTCTCCGGGAATTTAATATTAACACTTCCTTTGGCATAATCCCCAGTAGTAACTTTCACATATGTATCTTTCAAATCTGCTGCCAACAGAATACTCCTACGGTCTTTATCATACATCATATAACGGGTTATCTCATACTCTCCAGATTCCCAACTTATTGTGTCCGTATGCAGATACTTTTCATTATTTGTATCGTAAACTTTAAAAGAGTGTGGAGTAGCATACTCACTTGTTCCCTTTTTACGATAGTAAATATCTACTATTTCTACATTATTATAACTAAATTCCTTAGGATCACTTTCCAATGCGGCTCGCGTCTTACCACTGGTATTAGCCTTATCCATTTCATCCTCATAATTAGATAAATCTTTCAATAGATCAAAATAGACATAGCCACGCACAGTAGCTTTTACTTTTACATCAAGCTCTGTAAGATGCCCACCAGTAATCTGGAACACGAGTGATTCATCCGGATAAATAGTAGCCAACCTCTCCGGTTTCTCCATATCGGGTTTCACCGCTCCGAAAAGTGAATAACTCATGATACGATATTCACCTGCACGCAATTCTAATTTCTCCGATTCCAATCCGAGATCTGTAGCATTCGCCACAGAACTCAGATTCAAGGATTGTGTTACATACATGTCATTGTACAACATAGATACCTCCACCTTCTTTGCATCAGACATATAATCCAATGTAGTAGCTCTAGTTACAGTCTTTGAAGAAGTCAGACGCAACTTGAGGAATCCTGATGTACCATTGCCAGAAACGACATCGTCATCTGAACAACTCGACACCAATGCTATACAAAGCACTGCTGTAAACAACCAGTTTATTTTTCTTAATAGATTCATTTTCGTTACTCAAAAATTATAAAATTATTTTTTATCCTCTGCAGTAAAACGCAAAATAATCTTATTACCAAGATTACCTGCAACCAAATAATACGTTGTCTTAGTTCTGTTAGGTTTCTCACTCTTAGAATATTCCGTGAATTTAATAGTTCCCATAGTTGGATCATATTCATTATCCGGATCAATTTTAGCTTTAGAGAAGAAATCTCCCAATCCATAAATTATATTATCATCATCCGGACAAACATCACCAACAGCATATTTAGGTTCTCCTGCCTCCCAGTACCAAGTTGCACCAACACCAAATTCTGTTGCAAGATCTAGACCATTATAATAAAATTCAGTTTTATCTAATGGTAATTGTAGTTTTTGATCCTTCAAATCAGATTCTAGTTTGGTTACATCCATTTCTTCCTTATTTTGTCCTAATATAATATAGCTGTTTTCTAGTTCCGGCCGTAATTCCCATGCACCAGATTCTTCATTGAAATCAAAAAGATCTGCCCCCATTATATCACCCTCGTCAGGGTCTGCATATTTCTTGGTAGAAACAGCAAACAATGCGAAAAATCTATTCTCATAAGCTAACATCTCACCATTCATACCTGTTTCAGTTTCAATATCACGAGCATTCATTTCAATTGTAAACTCACCTGATTGAATGGCTGAGCGACTTTTTATAACAGGCTTACATTGTCCCCAAGGAGAACTTATCATCATATAATCTTCAGGGTCATAACCATCAGTATCAACCCTAACACGTCTAATTACAGAAGGAACATTATTTTCGGACAATACAACCCTCAGCAAAAGAAGGGAGACATCCTCCAAATTAGCAGCCTGCACTTTAAAGTTCATCTTTCCTCCCTCTTTAGCAAACATATAGACACCAGTCGTTTGATCCTTTCCAGCTTCTATAAAATTAGTCTCGTCAATATAGATGTAGTCTGTACCAACACCTTCTACAATAACTGGTAAGCTTTTTAACACTTTATCAGTATTAGCGTCTAAGACTTCAACTTTTCCTCCAGTCAAATCATCAGTATCCAAAGCACCATCTTTTATCTCAACATTCATAGACAGTTGAGTTTCAAAAAAGTTTTTCGAAATGTTCTCACTAATTATCGTAGCCTCTGAATAGTCCGAAGAATTATTTAATTTCCACGCCACATTAGATGTTACTTTTACAACTGATCTATAAGTGCCTTCATCACTACTTAATGTCGTTACAGCAATTGATTCTTCATCTTCATAAAAAGTTATAGTCGGAGTAATACCAGCAAATTTCACAGCATATTCTTTTGTAGCCGGAGTACGAGTTTCTGCTTGATATGCAAAACTAACAATTGCAGTCTGTTCGCCATATCCGCCTGCAGCATACAATTTTACCGGATCTGCATGGAAAATATACTTTCTTGAGCCGTCGCTATTTCGCCCTTTATCCTCATACGTCAACCAATCCGGTGATATGGCAATTGAATAATCATAGTTACTCTTTACACTTACTTCTGCGGTAATCTCCTGTTTTTCATTATCAATAGCCAAAATAGTCCCATTTTGATCTTCGGTAGAGAAAGTTAGATTAGATCCTTTTTCGCCTTGAGTCACAACGATATCAACAGACTTTCCACTTATCTTGTCCTTGATAGTAATGGTACCAATACGAGTTTTAAAGTCGTCATTATCCTCAACTGTTACTATTATTTTCTGATCACCGGCAGAACCAGTTCTTTTACTCAAATCTATCCAGTTATGACTAACAATAGCGGTCCAATCATTTTCTGCAACGAATGTAACAGTCACAGCATCATTATTAGCTCCCGTACAAGTTATTGCCAAGTCCTCTGGAAAAAGAACCTCAATATTGGCATTAGAACCTTTATTATTGTCATCATCGTCACCACAAGCAACGAAAGCACACATCAGAACACAAACAAATAAATATTTGAAATAAATCGATGTAGTTTTCATATTCCTATCTTTTAATTGTGAAACTTATTAAATTTAAAAGTAGAACAGTCATTACTTTCTGTTATACTACGAGTTACAGCACCATTCCCATTATTCTCCGCTTCATCCGCATCAAGTGACTTGAATATATATTGATATACTCCGAAACTTCCTATTTGAGGAACATATGCTTCTAATGTCAACACAAAGAAATTATCAAAAGTATTGAAATACGAAGGATATTGTTCAACAGAGCGAATCCAGACTGTTCCATAATTACTTTCACGAAAACCCGCCTGTTCGGGTACTGTAATCACGAGGTCCAAAGGATCCGAGTCGTCAAAAATTACACGAATATCACCAGACCCTGAATGTCCGAACATATCAGTAAGCATCAATGTCTTTTCATCTTTCTTATAGCCTTTCACTGAATAGGAGCCCATATTACTGTCAAAAGGAAAAGATGCCAACATTGTGAAATTAGCTTCATCTGTCTCATTCTTGATTTGCAGAAAATCGTTCATTTTAAATGGATGACACTTAATAAAATCTACCAATGTCTCATTTCCATACAAATCCCATGTTTGAGCTTTCGGTTCAACCAAGCGCAACCTTACTACCAAACTATCATCACGATTTACATTATCGTAATGTCCTGCCAACTTAACAAAAGCAACACGCTCTCCTGCCTTAATTGTGACATTATTAGAGTGGTCAACAAAATCAAAATGATAACCACGAACAGCGGTCGATTTATCATTGATAATTTCTACAGCATAGTTCCGATCGTAGTCTGCCAAAGTAGTTGCAGCAACCGATACCTCAAATATTTTATCCGTCTGTAATATTGGCATCGTATAGGTAGTATCAGCAAACATCACATACTCCGGTCCGGAATAAGTAATATCCTCTGATTGACATCCTATTACAAAGATGGCTGCCAACGGAAACATCAACAGAAGATTCAAAAACTTCTTCATATTTATCTAATCTGTTATTTATTATTAGTTCAATAATTACTTGCATTACCTACCACTAAACCATTAGTAGCTTCAATTTCATGTTTTGGAATAGGCCAAGTAGTAAAACGGTATCTTGCATCTGTATATTTCACATTCAACTGATTATTAATAGAACCATCTATACTATAAAGCTGCTTTTCACGTTTTACCGGGTCACGCCAACGCTTCAAATCAGACAAGCGGAAACCTTCCATGTACAATTCACGAATACGTTCATTCTTTATTTCTTTCAACAAATCATCCCCTGAAGCAGAAACGGAGCCGAAACCACTAATACGTTTACGTTTTAATGATGAAAGATCTTTTTGAGCATTTTCATCGTCATTCAACCAATAGTAGGCTTCAGCACGGTTCAAATAAACCTCTGACAAGCGAAACGGCTTAGGCATATTAATAAATTTGGGAGTAGCTCCGCCATTCAAGTCGGGATTACCCGGATATTTAGTGATAATATATACGTTATCTCCATAGGCATCCTTTATTTGTGAGCAGAAAGCAGCAGCACGTTTATCATTTTCATCATACAATCCAAGAATAGCCTCAGAAAAATGATACTGAGGGCTGTAATTCACAGTGTTATATCCCAGTAGATATTTTCCGATTGTACCACCATAACTATCCGGTGTCATGGCTATCTTCCAAATAATCTCGTCACTTTGATCATAAAGCCACATCATCTGATAATCCGTATATACTGCACTACCTATCTGGTACGCATTATTTACAGCATCAGAAAGAGTATAAGCCCCTGTTTTTATGACTTTTCCTGCAGCTTCTACCGACTTTTTCAGATATTCATTATTCTTATCGCAAACCAAATCACCCATTCCCATATTCAGATATACACGAGCTTGCAAGGCATACACTGATCCTAAACTAAAATATGGACTGTCAGCAGCAGTTCGTGAAGCCGGCAGGTTTTCTTCCGCCTGTTTCAAATCACTTATCACCTGATTATAAGATTCAAGGAGAGTAGAACGTTTCACCATAGGTACATCGTCGCTATAAGTAGTAGCCAAACTGATTCCCATATTTTCCGTATTTGCATTAGCAGAAGTCATTGGTTCACAGAAAATACGAATCAGCTCTGAAAAAGCCAAAGCACGCGCAAAGTAAACTTCTCCAAGACGTTTTTTAAAGTTTTCCTTATCAACAGTGGTTTTTAAATTAGACTCCACTTGGTCTTTATAATCAAAAAAGAAGTTACAACGTGAAATAATAGTATAAAGTCCATTATACACTCCTGAAATATCACTCGTTGTCGATTTAATATTCCATTGATAGAAATTTGTGTAGATACCGGAATTTGTTCGCAAAGCCGCACAAGCCAAGTCAGCCTGAATATCCTGCAATAAGACCATATCGCCACTATATAGCGCACTATTCTTAAAGGCACTATATATACCTACTACCCAGTCGTCACAGTCATCTATTGTATGTAATGCCTCTTTTTCCGGTATTGCACTGTCCGGATAAAGATCCATTTCGCACGAAGAAAAAACGAATATCAATACAGATAGTAGAAATAGTATTTTTAATTTTTTCATATTCTTGTGATATAAATAGATAAATGTTAGAAACCGACCTCCAATCCTACAGTAAACTGACGCGACATCGGATAAGCCGCCTGATATACATTCATCGTAGACTCTGGATCCATTCCCTGGAATTTAGTCCAAGTAAAGAGATTCTGTCCCTGTGCATATACCCTTGCATGCTGAAAGACCTTAGCCGTTCTCAGCAAACTTTTCGGAAAATCATAAGAGATGGTCAAATTCTTCAAACGAAGAAAAGAAGCATCTTCCAATAAACGATCATCAAACTGAATAGGAACATCATATCGGGGAATAGATACAATGTCACCCGGTTTCTTCCAACGATCATACAGCATCTTACGAGAATGGTTATAACTTGCATATGCCGAACTGTTACTTTCACTGAAAAAACGGTCATTGTTCACCATATAACGTCCTGATACCCAACTAAACTGGGCGGAAACAGTAATTCCTTTCCATGAAAGTGTAGTACCAAATCCACCTTGCCAGGGAGCAGTCGCACTCTTTCCAGTCAGAACCTTGTCTTCTTCTTTAATTTCATTCGTAATATGACCATCCTTATCGTACCAAAGAGCATCTCCATTAACAGGATTGACACCCGCAAAACGATTCAAATAAAGTTCCCTACTATCATGTCCGACTTTTAAAAACATATTGTAGTCTCCTAAATCATATTCATCACGTCCATTATATAATTCAGTAATTTTATTCTTATTATAAGATACATTTCCAAATATATTCCAACGGAAACCTTTAAGGCGAAGTATATCCGCATCCAATGATAATTCTACACCTCGATTCACCATTGCGCCCATATTGCTCCAACGTGTTGTATATCCGCCCACAGCAGAAACAGGCACCTCCATTAACATATCTGTAGTCTTCTTATTATAGAACTCTGCTACAAAATTTACCCGATCAAGAAAACCAAGTTTCACCGATAGATTACTTGTCATGGTATTTTCCCAAGTTAACTTCTCATTTCCTTTGGAATTTGGAGCCATTCCGGCCATAGCTTCACCATCAAGACCATAGATAGGGCCTCCGCCTACCAACGCCCAGTGATAATACGCAGGAATAGATGAGTTACCGGAAGTACCAATACTACCCGCCAATTGTGCATTTGTCAACCAATCTATATCCTTCAAGAACTTTTCCGCCTTTGTATTCCACATCAGACCAACAGACCAAAAAGTTCCCCAACGAACACCTGCGCCAAATCGAGAAGAAGAATCACCTCGAACAGAAAAATCAGCATAATATTTATTCTGATAGTTGTAATCTACACGAGAAAAGAAAGAAAGATAACGTGCTTCAAGCATAGTATCAGAAGGTTTATCCGCGCGGGTACCTGTTGATAAAGTCAACATTCTATCATGACTCTGTCCACGACCGACTACAGCAAAACCATCATTTTGGTTGTCAACCCATTCCTGACCAAGCAATACGTTAAAATGATGATCATTTTTCACGTCAAAAATATAAGTTGCTGTATTAGACCAAGTAAGATTAATATATCGTTGGGCTCCTCTACCTAATGTTCCTTCACCTGCATTGGTCGCATAAGAAGGTAACGAGAAATAATCATTGCGCTGGTTCAAATAATCAACGCCTCCCAGTGTTTTGATTGTTAACCCAGTAATAGGGTGCAATTCAGCAAAAGCAGAAGCTACTATTTTCCAATTGTTTTTATCAGAAGGGTTAGCATCCATATACTCCAAAGGGTTTACGTTTGTTCCAAGCCAAGTGCCCTCTTTCACTTTTGCAATACTTCCATCCGGAGCATAGGGGTTCCAATACGGAAGCATAAAGTGAATAGCAGAAATGGGAGTAACAGTATTATAATCGCCAGAAGTAGCTTCCTGAATATCCTCATAGGCAAAAGAAGCATTCGTACCAATTTTAAACCACTTATTTACTTTGGCTTCCAAATTAGCACGCAAAGTATATCGTTTATAATCGGAACCAAGCGCAATGCCTTCTTGTGAATGAACATTTCCCGATACATAATAGTTAAATCCGTTTTGCGTAGCTCCGCTCGTCTGCAAATCAACACTCACCAACGGAGCAGCATCATTATATACCACATCACGCCAATCAATATTTGTACGTTCCAACAAATCACGGTCGTAAGTACCTGCCTTGCGTATACCTATTTCTTCTTCAAAGTTCAAGCGTTCCGTTGTATTCATCAAATCCCATTCTCCATAGGCAAGTTTAGAAACCCCGTATTGTGCACGAACCGTAATCTGTCCATTATCATTTACACGCCCTCGTTTCGTCGTTATTACTACTACACCATTTGCAGCACGCGCTCCATAGATTGATGTAGAAGATGCGTCTTTTAATACAGAAATGCTTTCTATATCATTGGGATTAATAGACGAAAACACATCATCTGTAATAGTAATGCCATCTAAAATAAATAATGGAGTAGTACCGGAATTAATAGAGTTGGCACCACGAATTTGAAAGTCGGCAGTCGCACTGGGTTCACCACTATTAGAAATGACCTGCAATCCCGGTGTTTTGCCTTGTAGCGCCTGGTCAAAACTAGGAGCTGGTATATTCTCCATTTGTCCAGCTTTTACTACCGACATAGAGCCTGTCACTGTTCCCTTTTTACGTACACCGTACGCAATTACAACCACTTCGTCCACTTGTTGAGCGTCGTTTTCCATCTTTAAATCGAAACGAATAGAGCCAGTCACCTGTTTCTCTATTGTTTTCATCCCGATGTAAGAAAACTGCAAAGTGGCGGGAGATTTCGTCACCTTAATACTGTAATTACCATTCATATCGGTAATTACTCCATTTGATGTACCCTTCTCTACAACTGACACCCCAATCATCGGTTCTCCATCTTCCAATGAAATGATATGCCCAGTTACCTGATATCCACCCTGCGCAAAAAGCAACAGGGGGATATTCAGCAGAGTAAAGAGTACAAACAAGAGAATTGATTTTCTCATCTTTGATACTTGAATTAAAAATTAATGATATTGATTTATTCTACAGTGATTTATGCGTATAATATTTCACACATAAAACAATAATACACACTTCTTTTTAACTAGACTTTCTAAAAGCACATATGCCCTGAATGCCAATAACAAAAGAATATTCAATATTTTCTAAAAAATAAAACAGGAAAGATTTAACTTGGCTGATTCTTGATATTACGCCAAATATTTATATACCTCTTTTGTGTTTCTGTTGCAGAAATTAAATATACATCCATCTTCTCTTAAATTATATCTTCTAACAAGTAATATCGCTTGTTTCTTAGTGTCATCTGTCTTAAATAGCATTAATTCGACTGCAAATATAAATATTATAGTTAAATAAAAGAAACTAAATATCGCTTATTTTATACCATTTTTCCAACAATATCTTTTTGACACCATTTTAGGCATACATTCATCAATGAATTCAAAATATCAGTGCCATATACACAAAAAAACGCACATGTTTTGTTTCATTTTGACAATCTATTTAATTGTTTAAGCAACAGTATCATAAATCACCTAAATTATCTCTTTGAGAGGATTCGCAGTAGAAACGATAAATATTCAAAACTATTTCCTATTTTTGCATCCACTATATATAAATAAGGTGTAAGATGAACTACGGATTCGTGAAAGTAGCTGCAGCCGTGCCACACGTCAAAGTGGCTGACTGTAAATTTAATGTAGAGAAGATAGAAAGTTTAATCGCAGTAGCCGAAGGTAAAGGGGTGCAGATGATTATATTCCCGGAAATGAGTATTACGGGATATACTTGTGGCGACTTGTTCGGGCAACAGCTTTTGCTTGAAGAAGCAGAAATGGGGCTAATGCAGATATTAAACAATACCCGTCAATTGGATATTATTTCCATTGTCGGTATGCCTGTAATTGTTAATTCGACAGTAATTAATGCAGCCGTAACGATTCAAAAAGGAAAAATATTAGGTGTTGCCGCTAAAACATACTTGCCTAATTATAAAGAGTTCTATGAACAACGCTGGTTTACTTCCGCTCTTCAATTGACAACAGATACTGTACGTTTGTGCGGACAGATTGTTCCTATAGGTGCTAATTTACTTTTTGAAACATCGGACACGACTTTCGGTATCGAAATCTGCGAAGATCTTTGGTCGACTATTCCGCCTAGTTCATCACTTGCCCTGCAAGGAGCAGAAATCATATTCAATATGTCGGCAGATAATGAAGGAATCGGAAAGAACAATTATCTATGTTCTCTTATCAGCCAGCAGTCCGCACGTTGTATTGCCGGATATGTATTTTCATCCTGCGGTTTTGGAGAATCCACCACTGACGTAGTATTTGCGGGTAATGGGTTGATTTATGAAAATGGTTCACTCCTTGCACGGAGCGAACGTTTCAGTATGGAAGAACAACTTATTATCAGTGAAATTGATGTAGAACGTATTCGCGCAGAACGTAGGATAAACACAACTTTTTCCGCAAATCAAGCAAACTTGGGAGATAAAAAAGCTGTTTCCATTGCCACAGAATTTGTCAATAGCAAAGAGCTGACTTTAACACGCAAGTTCAATCCCCATCCTTTTGTGCCACAGGGAGCCGAATTAGACGAACACTGCAACGAAGTATTCTCTATTCAGATAGCGGGATTGGCAAAGAGACTGGTACATACAGGAGCCAAGACAGCCGTAGTCGGTATTTCCGGCGGGTTAGATTCAACATTGGCATTACTTGTTTGCGTGAAGACTTTTGATAAATTGGGATTGTCCCGAAAAGATATTCTTGGAATCACAATGCCGGGATTCGGAACTACCGACCGTACTTATCACAATGCCATTGATTTGATGAAATCACTGGGTATATCCATTCGCGAAATCAGCATAAAGGATGCCTGTATCCAGCATTTTAAGGATATAGACCATGATATAAATTTACATGATGTAACCTACGAGAACTCTCAGGCACGCGAACGGACACAAATACTGATGGACGTAGCCAATCAGACTTGGGGAATGGTTATCGGCACAGGAGATTTATCTGAACTTGCATTGGGATGGGCAACCTACAACGGTGACCATATGTCAATGTACGGAGTAAATGCAAGTGTTCCTAAAACTCTCGTTAAGCACTTGGTACAATGGGTGGCAGAGAATGGCGTAGACGAAAAATCAAAAGCGACTTTGCTTGATATTGTTGATACGCCTATCAGCCCGGAACTGATTCCGGCCGACGAAAACGGAGAGATTAAACAAAAGACTGAAGATTTGGTAGGTCCTTATGAACTACATGATTTCTTCCTTTATTATTTCCTGCGTTTCGGTTTCCGTCCTACGAAAATTTTCTATTTGGCAAATATTGCATTCAAGGGTGTTTATGATGAAGAAACAATCAAGAAGTGGCTTTCTATTTTCTTCCGTCGTTTCTTTAATCAACAGTTCAAACGTTCTTGCTTGCCTGACGGACCAAAAGTAGGAAGTATTTCTATCAGTCCAAGAGGAGATTGGAGAATGCCGAGTGATGCCAGTTCAGCAATGTGGCTTAAAGAAATAGAGAATTTATAATCATTCTTTTTCAATGATTGATAATATATCCTGTGACATTTTTGTATCTATTTAAAGTTTTATACGGGGAAGATACAAAAATGTCACAGAGCTAATAATCAGCAATTTAAGTATAAAAACAGCCCTATTTTAAGAGAAGTTCACAAAAAACATAAGGTTGATTTTTATATTTCAGAGAGAAAAATTGCACTTTTCTTATAATATACTATTTTCCAGCATATTACCTCATATAATTACTACTATTTGAACAGACTTGAGTAACCGGTCAGTTACACAAGTGCATCCAGTCTGTTGCTCAACTCCATTTGGTCTGCCACACAAGTGCAACAAGTTAAATCGAGTACATGAATTGTCTAATAGAATGAAGGGAAACATTAATTCATATGGTAGAATTCTCTAATTCATGCAATAGAAATTCCCGATTGGACTGTATGATTTGATGAGCTCATACAGTCCAATCGGATTATTCCTGCACTTCTTTTCTTATCCGTTCAATATCAGCTTTCCTGATTCGTCGAATAATATTTTTATAAATACGATGGAATCCAAATCCGCCTTCAGTCATTTCACGAATGGCAACTTCTTTGGGGATATTCTGAAATACAATGCGGTAAAGTGCGCATACAGCCCCTGTACGGTCAGAGCCGTGATGGCAATGAATGACAATCGGCTCTTTACGATTCTTAATGATACGTAATGCACTTATTAATTGCGCTTCACTTACGGAGTGCGCTTTCATCTTAACCCGATGAAGCTTCACAGACGTTCCTTTCGCCTCATCATCGTCACTATGCCTGTTACGGAGGTTAAGAGATTCTCCGATTCCATATTTTTCCAAAGCCTTAAAATCATCTTTTGAAGGTTGTTCCGAACGATATACACCCGTATCTATCATATACAGATTAGTCAGTTCGCTATCGGGAAGAGTAATTTTCTCTATTTTCAAATTCTGACAGGAAAGAGAGATAGAGAAGATTACTCCTAAAAGTAGGCTCAACAGTATTCGTTTCTGCATTAGTCCATGCATTTAAGAAATCAAAGCACTCCTTTACTGGATGGAAGTTCGAAATGATAGATATCACGTTTCAAAGCCATCTTGAAAGCACGGGCCAATGCTTTAAAAATACCTTCTATCTTATGATGTTCATTCTCTCCTTCAGCCTTGATGTTCAGATTCATTTTTGCGGCATCACTCAATGACTTAAAGAAATGCAGGAACATTTCAGTCGGCATCTCCCCTATCTTCTCACGTTTGAACTCCGCATCCCATACCAACCAGGGGCGGCCACCGAAATCCAGGCATACCTGGCAAAGACAATCGTCCATCGGTAAAGCATATCCATAACGTTCAATTCCACGTTTGCTGCCTAAAGCCTGGTAGATACATTCCCCTAAAGCAATGGCAGTATCTTCGATAGTATGATGTTCGTCCACTTCCAAATCACCTTTGACCCGGATTGTCAAGTCCATGCCGGAATGTTTTCCAATCTGTTCGAGCATATGATCGAAGAAACCAAGCCCGGTAGAAATATCGCAAACACCATTTCCGTCCAGGTTTAAGGCGACATAAATATCAGTTTCTTTCGTGGTACGGCGTACTTCCGCTTTCCGCTCACCGGCAAACAGGAATTCGGCTATCTGATCCCAGTCCGTTGTAGCGAGAGCACAAACATCTTCCAGCCCTTTTTCTTTCAGACTTTCTGTTGAATCTTGCAAATAGATGGCACGGCAGCCCAGTTTTTTGGCAAGTTCCACATCTGTAGGACGGTCGCCGATAACAAAACTTCCGGGCAGATCGTATTCAGGATTATTCAGATACTTCGTCAACATTCCGGTACGTGGTTTACGTGTCGGCGCATTATCTTCAGGAAAACTACGGTCTATCAGTATTTCATCAAAAGTAATTCCTTCGCCTTCCAATGTTTTAAGCATCAGATTATGGGCAGGCCAGAATGTTTCTTCCGGGAAGGATGATGTACCCAGTCCGTCCTGATTGGTGACCATTGCAAATTCGAAATCGAGTTTGCTACGGATAAAGCCCAAATTACGGAATACTTTCGGATAGAATTCCAATTTCTCTAAGGAGTCGAGTTGATAATCAACTGGTGGTTCAATAACCAGTGTCCCGTCTCTGTCTATAAATAAAACTTTTTTCTTCATAATCTATCCTGGATATTTTTTAAGGACTTCCAATAAGGTGTTATTCTCTGTACGAGTACCAACCGTCACACGCAAACAGTTGCAGCAGAGTGAAACGGTATGACGATTGCGGACAATAATCCCCTCGCCTACCAAATAATTATAGATTTTCACTGCATCCGTTACTTTAGCCAAAAAGAAATTAGCATCGGACGGGAATATCTTAATGGTACACGGAAGTTTTTCAAATTCTTCTTCCAAATAATCACGTTCTTCCTTCAGTGTCTTCACCCAACGTTCTATCTCATAATGCTTATGAAGCATACTGATAGCCTGCTGTTGAGTGAGTTGGTTAACGTTATAGGGATATTTGATTTTACTCAAAATACCAATGATTTCTTCGGATGCAAAAGCCATTCCCAAACGGATAGCGGCACATCCCCAGGCTTTAGAGAATGTTTGGAATACGACAAGGTTAGGATATTTATCCAACTCTCTCAGGAAAGATGGAGCTTTGGAAAAATCACTGTAGGCCTCATCCAGCATCACCAGTCCTTCAAACTGATTCAGAATCTTTTCTATTTCGGAACGAAGCAGATCGTTTCCTGTCGGATTATTGGGTGAGCAAAGGAAAATAAGTTTGGTATGTTCGTCTGTAGCAGCCATTAACTTATCAGCAGAGAACTGGAAGTCATCATCCAATAGCACTTTCCGGTATTCAACATCGTTCACATCTGCACAAACCTGATACATCCCGTAAGTGGGGTCGATAGCTACTACATTATCTTTGCCCGGTTCGCAGAAAGCACGAAAGACTAAATCAATGGCTTCGTCGCTACCATTTCCGAGGAAAATATGTTCGGGAGCTACTTTCTTGATTTTCGACAGCAGTGTTTTCAGTTCGCATTGCATAGGATCCGGGTAACGGTTATGAGGCGTATTGTATGGATTCTCATTGGCATCCAAAAAGACAGAAGCTGTCACTCCTTTATATTCATCACGGGCCGAAGAGTATGGTTTTAGTTTCCAAATGTTCGGACGGGTTAGTTCTTGTAACGTTTTCACTTCTTTGATTTTTTAAGTTATGAATTTTGAATTGCTTTGAGACGGACAGTAACTGCGTTTTTATGTGCATCCAAAAGTTCGTTGGCTGCCATTTCTTCAATAGCCGGGCCGATGGCTTTTATTCCTGCCGGAAGAATCTCCTGGAATGTAATCTTGCGGATGAAACTATCCAAACTTACACCGCTATAGGCTTTGGCATATCCGTTGGTCGGCAAGGTATGGTTAGTGCCCGAAGCATAGTCACCTGCGCTTTCGGGAGTTAATGAGCCGAGGAATACAGAACCGGCATTGATGACACGTTCTGCCACTTCCAAATAGTTTTCTGTCTCGATAATTAAGTGTTCGGGGGCATAGGCATTAGTCAATTCCAGTGCTTCATCCAAATTCTGAACCAAGATCAGTTTGCTGTTTTCCAACGATTTTGCAGCTATCTCACGACGGGGTAATTCTGCCAGTTGACGTTCCACTTCTGCCATCACTTCTGTTTGGAGTTTCTCGGAAGTTGTTATCAACATGGCTTGGCTGTCGACTCCGTGTTCTGCCTGGGAGAGTAAGTCCGCTGCCACGAAAACCGGATTTGCGGATGCGTCAGCCAACACTTCTACTTCGGAAGGGCCGGCAGGCATATCAATGGCAACATCACGCAGACTTACCAATTGCTTTGCTGCTGTCACATATTGATTTCCAGGGCCGAAGATCTTATATACTTTTGGAACGCTTTCTGTGCCATAAGCCATGGCAGCAATCGCTTGTACACCACCTGCCTTGAAAATTTTGTTAACTCCGGCCAGTTGGGCGGCAAAGAGAATGGCAGGGTGGATATTTCCATTTTTATCGGGGGGAGTACAAAGTACGATTTCTTTGCATCCAGCTATTTTAGCAGGGACGGCAAGCATCAATACGGTTGAGAAAAGCGGTGCTGTTCCTCCCGGAATGTATAATCCGACCTTTTCAATACCCACGGCCTTTTGCCAACAGGTTACGCCATTCATCGTTTCCACCTTTTTTCCCACAAAACGTTGGGAAGAGTGGAAGGTTTCAATATTTTGTTTTGCCAGGGAGATGGCGGCTTTCAGTTCATCACTTACTAATGTTTCGGCAACCTGCACTTCTTCAGGAGTCACTGCAAGCGCAGACAAAGTAACTTTATCAAAGGCGGCTTCATATTCCAGTACAGCTTTGTCACCTTCTGCCCTTACCTTATTTATAATAGTACGAACCGTATCGAACAAGTTCTCCGTATTCAGTGCCGGACGTTTCAAGAGTTCCGTCCATTGCTCTTTTGATGGATACTTAATTAATTTCATAGTTTATATTTTATTAGGCACGGATTTCACGGATTACGCGGTATCTGAGATTAGTGACTGCATTATCTGTGTAATCCGTGTAATCTGTGCCTATATATATTTATACAATCATCTTTTCAATCGGCAGCACTAAGATACCTTCTGCTCCCAGTGCTTTGAGTTTTCCGATGATTTCCCAAAAACGTTTTTCATCAAGTACTGTATGAACGGAGCACCATCCTTCTTGTGCCAACGGCATCACGGTAGGGCTTTTCATGCCCGGTAATACGTCAATAATTTCTTCCAGTTTATCTTTCGGAGCATTCATTAATACGTATTTCTTATCCTCGGCAGTTTTTACAGCGTTCATGCGGAACAACAGTTCTTCCAACACTGCTTTTTTCTCATCGCTCATGTCTTTGTTGCCAATCAACAGAGCTTCCGATTTCATCACGACTTCTACTTCTTTCAAACGATTGCTAACCAAAGTAGAACCGGAGCTTACGATATCAAAAATGGCATCAGCCAATCCAATACCCGGAGATACTTCTACCGAACCGGTAATGACATGAATTTCTGCATTCACACCATTCTTTTTCAAGAAGTTGCGAAGGATAACAGGATAAGAGGTCGCTATCTTTTTTCCGTTGAACCATGACAGTCCGGGATATTCCAAATCTTTCGGCATAGCCAATGACAAACGACATTTACTGAATCCTAAACGTTTGATGATTTCCGCATCTTCTTCTTTTTCCGTAAATTCATTCTCACCGACAATTCCTAAATCGGCTACTCCGGTAGCTACTGTCTGTGGAATATCGTCATCACGAAGGAAAAGAACTTCGATGGGGAAATTAGGAGATTGTACCAGTAAGGTACGTTTAGTAGTGCTCAACTTGATATCCGACTCTTCTAAAAGTGCCATTGTCTCTTCGAAGAGACGTCCTTTGGCTTGTACTGCGATTCTTAACATGACTTTATTTAATTATTTATTATTAATTACAAGTATAGTACGTTGAAAAATAAAAAAAGGCTTACCGTATTCGGCAAGCCTTCGTTATCGTTATATAGAGTATACACAATATCATCTATGCCCACCGGTTATTCGTTAGGAAAATGATGATGATGATGTGTAGCTGTATATTTCATATTCTTTTATTAACTGCGACAAAAGTAAAGTATTTGTTTGATACTACCAAACATTTATCACAAAAACTTGAGTTTTCATTTCAAATTAAAGGTAATATCTCCTCCGACTCTACATCACATTGCAGAAAATGCATTTCACTTTTTGCCTTCTCCTGCGAGAAGGTAAAGTAGGTGCAAACGGCTTCTGTACATACGTCACCATCCTTATTGTATAGCTTTGCTTCAATAATGACAATGTTACGCTTTATCTCTTTAATGGATGCACGCAGTACGACATGAGAATCTTTCGTATCAATTGGTTTCCGATAGCGAGTCTCCATTTTTGAGGTTACGCCCGTTGTCTGCAACTTACGAAGCACTGCCCATGCACAAATTTCATCCAACAAAACTGCTTGAATGCCTCCGTGCAATGTATCAATCCAGCCCTGATATGCAGGACGAGGTTTCCAAATGCTCACTATTTCGTCACCGTCTTCGTAAAACTCCATTCTTACTCCTGCTTCATTATTGGGTGCACAACCGAAACAGTTGTATCCTTCCAAGCCTTTCCAGGGATTTATTATCTTCTTCATGGTTCTCTCTTTTTATAAAAACAAAAGTAATATTTATTTTTAATAGCTCAACCTATTTTATTCATTTTTCATCATTCTCAAAATTTAGTAATCCTTTGAAACTGAATTTATCAAAGTCAGATTGAAACAACTGATCTTGAATAATACGATATTTCTCAAATTCACTTTCCGCAAACGCTTTAGCTACATGGGCTGATACAGAACCAATATTATGCAATAAATCATATTCATTAAATTGTAAAAAAGCATCTAACTTTTTCGCCCAATCTTCCATAGTCATTGGAATATGTCGTTCGGCTTGTGTTTCAGCATAATCCAAATACATAGATACAATACGATCCAATCCGTGCAACTCTTTTTCTGTCAGATAGTTCTTTGCAATAGAAACATCACTCTTAAGGACTTTTCCGCTTGGAGAGTTTTTCCATGTAGTCAATCCCATATGTTCTTTTTCACAGTTTGCCCGTTCTATTATTAGCTCAGCAGCAGTATGATGATGAATTGCAAAATGGAGTTTATTCTGTACCGTAGCAAAGAAGTCAAGTGTTGTTTGTGATTTTGGATTGTAATCGAAAGCTGTTACATAGATATCTGTGATTTTTTGGTAGAATAAACGCTCACTAGCTCGGATTTCACGAACTTCTTCCAACAAACTATCAAAATAGTTTTGGTTGAAAAAAGTTCCATTTTTCATCCGTTCCTTATCGATAATATATCCACGAATAACATAATCCCGCAAAACATTCGTTGCCCACTGCCGAAAAGCGGTTGCCCGTTTAGAATTTACCCGATAGCCTACAGCTATAATAGCATCTAAATTATAATGTTTTGTACGATAGCTTTTACCATCGGAAGCAGTTACCGAGAATTCCTCGGTAACTGCTTCCGAGTTTAATTCCCCCTCATTAAATATATTTTTCAGATGAAGAGAGATATTATCTGTTGAACAATCAAACAAAGTAGCCATCAACTTTTGGCTCAGCCAGATTGTTTCATTTTGCAACCGAACCTCAATGCCATCCTCCTTAGCTTGACTGGTAAAAATCAAGAATTCTGCTGTACTATTATGTATTTGAATCTTCTTACTCATATATTATTTTATATTATCAATGATTCTTTTTCCAATCTCCTTATTTACCTATAACCCACATCTTTTCTTCTTCAAATATAAGCAAAATATGAAAAACAAAAATCATTTCTGTGGATTTACTTTCGGATACAACGAATTGCAAAAGCTTTTCTTTCTACACCTGATGCAGCCTTTTCAATCGTATTTGCATCACTTTTCAGATAAAAAACATATTCAGCAATTTCTGTATCTGTATCATCCAACGTCCAATATCCTAAATGTTTACCTTCAAAAATATTTTGATTCGGTTCAACCCACATGCCTATAGGAGTTGCACTAAAACCAGATAAATTATTAGCAGGTTGTACTGTATCTCCATCCTTTAAAGGCAACCAAATACCTGATTTCAACAAAGAAACATCCTCCTTTAGATAGGTACCCAAAAGATTCCAGTCTTTCCAATTTGGAACACTCCAATGTGCGGGTAAGAGACTATTTGATAATACAGCACTGGCAGTATAAAAATAATGTTCTGCATCTGATTGCAAATATCCAGTAGTATTTTCAGTAACTATATCTAGTTGGGTTAGTTCATCACCATTCATATATAAAGTAGTCTCCAAATTGCTCCGCATCCAGTATTGAGTTCCAATCTTCACTAATGGATAATTATGAATCATTCCTCCACGTACATCACGAGCAACATCCTCCAATGCCAAAACAGGTAAAACATTGTCTGCCACAGCTACTGATAATGAGATTTTTCCGTCTGCCATCACATAAACATTATTACGGGCAGCCGAAGTTCCGGCAACATAAGTTAAGGAATTGTCTTCCAAATTCCATAAAACGCTTCCACCATGAACTTTGCCTTTACCTATCTCTCCCAATAATTGTGCAACAATTCCTTGCGATAAATCAACGCTGCCATCGTCTTTCATCGGATAAGCAACAATCGCTTGAGAAGAAAATTCAGGAGTAACTAAGTACTCTTTGCATATTTCAGCAACTTGTTTTCCAGAATTTAGTACTCTGTATACATTCGATTTTTCAAAAGTCAACTTCGAGACATCTACATAGTTATGAAGAGTTATTGATTCGCTCTGATCTACCTCTGTTCCATCCCAATCACCGATTTCTCCACTGACCTTACTCATTAATATATCTTCATCCGCCACAAACGTGATCTTCAATTCTCTCTGCTTACCGCTTTTTAATTGCAAAGTGGAAGGTAATAAGCTAGTATATGGCTTTCCCCCGGCTTCCAACGATATGTACTGGTATCCTACAGTCGTTTCCTGTGGTATCAGAATAAGTTCTTTTCCTACCAGGCAACCATCTTCTATTTTCCATTCACCTGCAGGAGTTATTTTCTCCTCTTCGGAATATGCAGAAAATGCGTTTTTCTGAAAATCGTAAATTGCCTTCGTATAAAACCCATTTACAGAGAGTGTTGGTTTAGCAGCTAATATATCTTCCACATTTTCTCCTTCACCCGGAACAAGAGTTATCTTTAAGCGGAAAAATTGATGATTATAAGTCAAGGCTACGGCTTCTTTACTTGCTAATACATCTTCTTTAGATGCAAGCAAGAAATCTGAATGTGAATAATCTTCAGGTTCATTCTGACTCACTGCAACTGATACTTGCATGGTACTTTCACCCATTGCTACTCCTTCCTGTTGATATGGATAATAACTGATTAAATTCAATGTTACTCCATCGTCCGGATAGTAAACCGATTCATCTGATACAAATTCACCACTGGAAGAAAGCACAAAATGAAGATTATCTGCATAACGTTCTTCTTGCATTGTAGTATTCCCTGCGAGCGCAAACAGACCAACCTCATCCCCTTCTTCAAAATTATTGTTTGCCACACGAGTATTAACGACTTCATGAATATCAGCTACAAATTTCAATGGAATATCTCCATTATTGATTATTTCCTCTTCTTCTGAAATGTGATTCACACAAGCAGTTAGTAGAACTGCACAAAAAAGAAATGAGCCTATTCCCATTAATAGACCATGACATGCTTTCATTATTATTATCTATTAGTCAAAATTAGAAATCTCTGATTGAGCAGAAAAATGACATAAGGGAAGTATTCGCTTGCGGTTATGAGACATTATACAACACGTCTGTTGTGACTGTATCGTCTTTGATTTCCACAAATCATTTTGATTTGCAGGAACAAAAGTATATATTATACTTCAAACTGGAGATATTTTTATTAGGAAATATTTATTTTTTTATTTAATATACAAATAATCAATTATTTACAAGAAGTGCCCATACACAAGAGGTTTTCACTCACACCTTATTATATAAGCAACCCACTATTTTCAGAAAGAATAAACAACTTCTATACCGGCAATATGCCTACCTTTTGAAGACGCATATTGATAACAATAGAATGCATCCAATGACCAACGTTTAGCCAAATCAATCTCTACTCCCGGACGATAACGCATACGGTCCGCTCTCCAAAAAGAAGCATCATCAAGACTTTGATAGATTTCAATAGAAAAGTAAGGAGAAACAATTCCTTTTGCAGGTGCATAAGCCATCTTCAGACGAGAGCGCAAACGAGTTTCTGAATCTCCACGGGCAAAAGTCTGCTGGAACCTTTCACGCAAGGATACTTTCAACCATTGATAACGAAAGCTTGCAACTGCACTGATATGATAACGATGCCTGAAATTCCAGTCCGAATCACCTAAATCACGCAAGTGAGTTTCGTATCCAACACCAAAATTCAAAAAAGAATATGCATGATAAACTCCACCAACAGTAAGCCCCCAACGATCCAATCGACTCATATCATCCTTCGTACGTAATTCCAAATCACCAGAAACTGAAAAGCGGGAATCTATCTTATGATTAACTTTGAATTTGGTCCATGTAGTAAAGTCATCACTTTGTGCCCATACGGAAGACACTACTCCAAACAACAGCATCAATAGCCAAATCCTGGTATTTAATAATATTCTACTCATTGATTATCGGGTTAAAGTTGCAAAGATAGTAAATAATCTCTGGCAAAGAAAAATCATGATACTGAAATAAATCTGAAAAAGATTAGCCACTTCTTTCCTTTTTTATTTCCCGGATTTTACGTACGTTTGTGACATTCTAACAATCCCTTTGTGAATTGAAACCTAAAATGCTATATGTGCGCTACAAATATTCCCGGTAATGAACGTTCGCTTGTTATCCGCCTGATAGCCGGAGATGAGGATGCATTCTGTGAACTTTATGCAGCTTATAAGAATCGCCTGATATACTTTGCCATGCGTTTCCTTAAATCACGCGAATACGCGGAAGACATCTTTCAGGATGCTTTTACTGTAATTTGGGAAAGTCGTCGTTTTATTAATCCTGACGCTTCCTTTTCTTCTTATTTATACACAATTATGCGCAATCGGATTCTAAACCAATTGCGAGAATTGGCAAGCGAAGACCGTTTGAAAGAGCAAATTCTTTCACAAGCTGTAGATTATAGCAATGAGACGAATAATGAAATCTTAGCCAATGATTTACAAAGGGTAATGTCTCGTGCACTAGAGCAACTAACTTCCCGGCAGCGAGAAATATTTGAGATGAGCCGCGAGAAACAAATGTCTCACAAGGAAATAGCAGAAGTATTAGGAATCTCGGTCAACACAGTACAAGAGCATATCTCATCATCCTTGCGTTTGCTTCGTACATATTTAGAAAAGCACTCAATTACCGGTACTGATTTAATTTTACTTCTCATCTGTCTCAACCTTTAGTGATAAATAGTTTCTGCCGGCGCATAAGGTTAAAAGAGGTTAATGACACCCTAGATATTTTCTTCCCTTGTGTATTGATTATATAAAGGGAAAGTTTGAAACACCCGATTTCTAAATAACAAATATGGAGAATACAAAAAAGAATAAAAACCTATATCGCCGTTATGTAGATGATCTCTATACAACAGAAGATGCCCGGCAACTACTGGATAGCCTGCCAAATTCGGATGACCATGAAATATTAAATGAGTTATCTTCGGATATTTGGGAAGAAGCTGCCACGCAACAACCTCTCACAGATCTTGAACGTGAGCACTACAAACGGGAAGCACGCCAATTATTGAAACGCATAGAGCATAAGAAACGTACTTGGTTCCGCCGTATTGCAGTAGTTGCCGTTAGCACGGCAGCAATAGTTTGTCTTGCATTAGGTGGAATGCATTACCTGAAACATCTGAATGAACGACAGATTATTTACATGGAAGCTGCAACTTCCTATGGTGAACGCAAACAGATTCTTCTGCCCGACGGTACTCAACTGACATTAAATTCCTGTTCACATGTCCGGTATCCAAATAACTTCATAGGAGAAGAACGCAAAATAGAGCTGGAAGGTGAAGGATATTTCCAAGTACACAGAAATGAAGAACAGCCCTTCATAGTCAGCACCCGTCGTTTCGATGTACGAGTACTGGGAACCTGTTTTGATATAAAATCCTATTCTTCTGATGAGGTCGTTTCGGTAGAAGTGGAAAGTGGAAAAGTACAGGTAGACTTGCCGGAAGCAATGATGCGGTTAAAAGGGAAAGAACAAGTACTTATCAATACCATTTCAGGTGAATACAGTAAACGTCGGGAAGATCGTCCGGTAGCTATTTGGAAAAAAGGAGGTCTACGTTTCAATAGTACTCCGATACGCGATGTAGCCAAAGAGCTGGAACGAGTTTACAATTGTCGTATTACATTTGCTGACGGGCAATTCAACAATCTTATTTCCGGGGAACATGACAATAAGAGCTTGGAAGCAGTTCTTCAATCCATAGAATACACAAGTGGCATCCGGTATAAAAAAGAAGGAAACCGTATACTACTGCATAAATAGCAAAAAGATGTTAATGGCACCCTAGCATATGACCTGCTTTGTGTATTACCTTATAGAACCTTGAATGTTTAACTTATAATTCTAAAGAAATATATTATGAAAGCACCAAGTTAATTTCATTTCAGAAAAATAGGAGCCGTCTCTCAGAGAAGCCCCTATTCCGTAATCCGGACGGATATTCATTCGTTTCGACCCGTGTGAATAACGTATCTCGTATTACGAGCCTTTGTTTTAAATAATCTATTCAATTACTAAAACGTACAAATTTATGAATAATCTTCCTAATACAAAAAGGAAAGGTAGAAATGTACATTCATTTTTAGCTTTTTTACTATTCGTATGCTTGTCATCACTACCTTATTACATACAAGCACAAGAAAAGAAAAACATTACGCTGGACGTTAAGAATGAAACTGTAGAAAACGTATTCAATCAACTAAGTAAACAGACCGGCTACAAATTCTTTTATGATCAGGAAATTGTAAATGCCGCACCGCGAATTTCAATCAAGGCACGCAACAGTTCATTGCAAAACATTTTGGATAAAATAACAGTACAGACTCATTTATATTTCAATAGGAAAAACAATACAATATCCGTTGGCAAACAAAAAAGCCAGGAAACGGCAAAGTCCGCAAGAACAAAAACAATCAGCGGCACAGTTACAGATCAAAGTGGAGAGCCCATTATCGGAGCCAATGTGTTAGTGAAAGGTACAACAAATGGTATCATTACTGATGTCAACGGACATTACTCTTTAGCAAATGTCACAGAAGATGCGACTATCCAATTCTCATATATTGGCTATCAGACAACTGAAATCAGAGCCAACAGCAAAGAATTAGCCCGGATTATACTAAAAGAAGACAGCGAATTGTTGGACGAAGTAATCGTAGTGGGTTATGGAGTTCAAAAGCGAAGTGATGTTACCGGTGCCATATCTTCCGTTACATCCGAAAAGCTGAATGCCACGCCATCTTCCAGTCTGGGTGAAATGCTGAGAGGACAGGCTGCCGGTGTACAAGTGACGATGGCTAACGCCGCCCCTGGTGGAAGTTCTAATATATTGATCCGAGGACGCCGTTCTCTTTCCGGGGGAAACGATCCTCTTTATATAGTGGACGGAGTTCCGATGAGTAGCATTGATGACATTAATTCCAATGATATAGCATCACTCGAGGTTCTGAAAGATGCATCTTCCCAGTCAATCTATGGTGCACGGGCAGCTAATGGCGTTATCCTGATTACTACCAAACGCGGACAGACCGGAAAGATGAAAATCAGCTATAACACTTACGCCGCTTCACAAAGTATCCATAAAAACTTTGAATTTTACAATGGAGAAGAATGGGCTGCTTTACGTAAAGAAGCATATTACAACGCCAATCTTAGTTATGATGAAGCCGATTGTTTCAGAGGATTAATGCTTGATGTCCTTAAATCAGGAGAGTATGTTGATTGGGAAAAACTAATGATAAGTTCAGCCTGGCAACAAAAGCACGATATCCTGATACAATCCGGTGGGGACAAAACAAAGTATGCACTGGGACTAGGATATTTTGACCAAAATGGTATGGTACCCAATTCGAAATTCCAACGTTTGAGCGGACGATTGAACATTGACCACAAGTTACTGAAAAACCTGACAATAGGTACCAATTTCTTATATACCAAATCATGGAAAAAGACAGCCGACGGTTCCTTCAATTCATTTATTACCATGCCGCCTTTAGCAAAAGTATATAACGATGACGGCTCCCTACGAGAAGATGTAACCGAGGCTGGAGAATCTCATTACAATCCACTATGGAATATCGACTATTCAAACAATAAAAGTCAGACCGACCGGTTATTGATTAATTTCTTTGTAGACTGGAAAATCACCAAAGATTTATCATACCGTGCAAACGGAAGTTTGAACACCAGAACAGTCCATAGTAATACATACCAAGGGACAAAACATACGACAGGCCGCAATAATAACGGAAAAGCAACTGCCGGAACAAGTTTCTCCAATGACTACTTGTTTGAGAATATAGTCAACTATGTAAAGGATTTCAATAAGAATCATCATTTTGATGCGACCTTCATGCAAAGTGTCAATGTGATTGAATGGAAAAACTTAGGAATTAATGGTACCGGCTTTGCTAACGATGATTTGACTTACAATGCAATAGGTTCAGCCAATGAATACGGGACGCCTACCTGGGAATTATCCGATAGAAAACTATTATCTTTCTTGGGACGTGTCAGATATAATTTATTCGAAAAGTATTTATTTACTTTCGCTTTACGCGTAGACGGTTCCTCTGTTTTTGGAAAGAATAATAAATATGGTTATTTCCCTTCGGGAGCATTTGCCTGGAGAATCAATGAAGAATCCTTTTTAAAAGACACCAAATGGTTGTCCAACCTGAAACTTCGTTTAAGCTATGGTGCAGTCGGTAATCAAGGAGTTACCCCTTATAAGTCACTCGGATTGACCGACAGATACCTGACTGAGTTCGGAGATAAAACGGTCATCGGTTATTTGCCCGGTACAGAATTGACTAATCCCAATTTGAAATGGGAAACATCCACTTCAGGGAATATCGGACTTGATTTCGGATTCTTCAACGGAAGAATTAATGGTACAATAGAGTACTACAACACCAAAACTACAGATTTGCTTG
The DNA here is from genome assembly GCF_014750685.1 of Bacteroides sp. GM023. Lineage (GTDB taxonomy): Bacteria > Bacteroidota > Bacteroidia > Bacteroidales > Bacteroidaceae > Bacteroides. The sequence continues at coordinate 223,305 of NZ_JAAXGE010000005.1, read as the reverse complement.
TCACCAAGTCTATCCCAAGTTCATTGGGTTATTCCACCCAAACAGTGAATCTGGCAGAAATGAAAAATAATGGTATTGAAATAACGCTTAATGCCACTCCCGTCAAAATAAAAGATTTCAGATGGGATGTAAACTTCACTTTTACAAAAAACAAGAATGAGATTAAAAAGATAGACGGACAAGTCGACGAGAACGGAAAACCACTTGATGATGTCAATAACAAATGGTTTGTCGGACATCCGATGAACGTCTACTACGACTATGTATTTGATGGCATTTGGCAGAAAGATGATGATATTGCAAATTCTCATATGCCGACAGCTACTCCGGGAAGTATCAAACTACGTGACGTGAACAATGATAATCAAATTACAGCTGATGACAGGGTAGTGATGCAACGCGATCCCAAATGGATAGGTACAGTCGGAACCTCCTTCAATTATAAAGGTTTTGACTTATCTGCCGACTTGTATATTTCTCATGGTGGTATCATGTATAACCCGTATCTGACAACATTTGAAAATGGTGGTGACCTGACAGCCAAACGAAATGGGATAAGACGCAATTACTGGACACAGAATAACCCGTCCAATGAAGCTCCGGCTCCCAATATGACTCAGGCGCCCGCATATATCAGTTCATTGGGTTATCAGGATGCTTCATATGTTCGTCTACGAAACGTCACCTTCGGATACAATTTCCCACGCTCACTAATCAGCAAAGCCTATATGCAAAGTCTGAGACTCTATATGACACTGTCCAATTTCTGGACAAAAACCGACGTACAGGCTTATGGTCCGGAACAAACTCCGGGAGATTATCCTGAGCCCAGGACTGTATTATTTGGATTGAATGTGACATTTTAATTAAATAAAATCATGAAAAAGAGTATATTATTAATATTTACAGCCTGCTTCCTTATCAATAGTTCCTGCTCTGACTTCCTGGATGAGGAGCATAAGACTAAATACAGTTCCGAGTATGTATTTGGAACGCCGGAAGGACTTAAGCTAGCCGTCAATGCACTATATGCATTACAACGTTACTATGCAAATGATACCGAAAATGCCACAATTTTCGCATTGGAAAGAGGAACTGATTTGGCCGTAACCAATGGCGGAACCGGTAATTTCTATGGAATATATGATCCTAATTATTTAAAGCCATCCGCCACTCAGGTCGGTTTTATGTGGCGTACAATGTATCAAATCATAGGTAAATCAAATGAAATAATCGCTGCTGCCGAAAAACTGGAAGATACTCCTTCATTACGGGAAACTGTCTCAGAAGCCAAATGCTTTAGAGCCCAGTCTTATTTCTTGCTATATCGTACATTTGACAGAATATGGCTTAATGTATTGCCGACTACTGCCGAAAATGTCAATGATCCAAGAGATTTTCATGCAGCTTCCGAGAAAGAAGTATTTGAACTGATTTATCAAGATTTGGATTATGCCATTACAAACCTCGACTGGGTATCCAATGAAGCAGGAAGATTCACTCAGGCTGCCGCCCGTCATATGAAAGCTAAGGCTGCATTATGGCTTAAAGACTGGGATACCACTCTGGAACAGGTCAAAGAAATAGAGAAGTCAGGCCATTTTGATTTAATCGCAGTAAATGAAGTATTTAATGCCGGAGACTTGAATCACAAAGAAGCGCTAATGGTGCAACAGTGGAGTAAAAATCCGGGAGGAAACTTATCGAATGCCACTCCGAAAGGAAATTATTATGCAGCCTACTTCATCGCCCAGTACCGTACTGAAATCGGAGGAACCGCCGAATATGCCTGTTCCTATGATAATTGGGGATATACATATGGAAGATGTCTTCCCAGCCCATATTTGTTTTCACTATATGACAAAGCCAAGGACAAACGTTATCAGGAGTATTATATACACCAGTATAAGAACACGACTGAAAAAAATATCACATACGGATCGGCTACAGTAAAACCCGGAGATTATTTTCCATTATATAAAAATGGAAGCATCAATAAGAATGTATACCCGGGATGTATCAAGTATGGAGACAAATGGACACGTACAGCTTCCGAAACTCGTGGTTATAAAGACGTTATAACGTATCGTCTCGCCGAATCTTATATAATGGCAGCCGAAGCAGCTTTGATGAAGAACGACCAGACTTTGGCTAAATACTATTATAACAAAACTTGGGAAAGAGCTGGGAACGATAAATTTACCGGTACGCTTACTATGAAAGATATTATGGATGAGCAGGCTCGCGAGCTATCTTTCGAAGGTGACAGATGGTATTTTCTGAAACGACTGGGAATACTTATCGAACAAGTCAAGGCATACGCCGGAGATCCGGAAATTCCGGCATCCATTCTCGGCCGCAATAATCTCCCTGCCAACCCTCACTTTGTGAGATGGCCGATACCTGAAGCTGAGGTTATCAATATGGGAGCCGAAAACTTCCCGCAAAATGTAGGATATAAATAATAACTGAAAACAACATATATAAATAAGATGAAGAAAAAGATTACCATATTAACACTGCTGTTTTGTTCTTTAGTTACGGGATTGTTTGCCAGTTCTCCACGATATGACATTTGTATATACGGAGAATCGGCTTCCGGAGTAATCGCAGCAATACAAGGCGCACGTATGGGTAAGAAAGTGGTACTTGTATCCAAGAACAACCATGTAGGCGGTCTTGTCACATCGGGACTGACAGCTACAGATATGAATCGCAATGATCTCATAGGAGGAATTACCAAAGAATTCTACAACAAAATATATAACTACTACCTGCAACCCGAAGTTTGGCGCAATCAAGACAGGGAATCATTTATGATTTCTACGCTAAAGCGTACCTATAGAGGGAAAAATGATGAAAGACAGATACAGTGGGTTTATGAATCCTCAGTAGCTGAAAGAATTATGCTGGATATGCTGAAAACAGCAGGAGTTGAAATCCTCTTCAATCACCGGCTCGATTTGAACAAGAACGTTCAAAAGGAAGAGAACATAATTAAAAGTATCCAACTAGAAAACGGAAAATCAATCGAGGCAAAAATGTTTATTGACGCTTCCTATGAAGGAGACCTTTTAGCGCGTGCAGGAATATCTTATACAGTGGGACGTGAATCAAATCTTCAATACGGCGAAACGTATAACGGCATCCGCATTAATTATGATCAAGGGAAAGACCTGACAAAGATAAGTCCCTATATCAAAGAAGGAAATGCTAAATCCGGTACCTTGCCCTATGTGACAGCACAAGAATGGGGTAAACAAGGGGATGCGGACAAACGTGTACAGGCTTACTGTTACAGAATGACTCTGACAAACGACCCCGACAATCGCATATCCATTCAAAAGCCAAAGAATTATAATCCATTGTGGTATGAAATATATGTGCGCATGCTAAAGTTAGAACCTGAAACAAAACTTCAGCAAATTATAACATTGACTCCCATGCCTAACAAAAAAACAGATACCAACCATTTGGACTTTTTCGGAGCAAGCTATAACTACGCAGAAGCTGACTATAAGACCAGGCAGGAAATAGAACAATTGCATAAAGATTATGCTTTGGGGATGCTATGGTTTTTAGGGCATGACAAACGTGTACCGGAACATATCCGCAAGGAGATGCTGGACTGGGGATTACCTAAGGATGAATTTGCCGACACTCATAATTTCCCTTATCAAATCTATGTACGGGAAGCTCGCAGAATGATCGGAACATTTGTAATGACAGAAAAGAATGTACGCAAAACAGATCGTACATTGGCCGATCATTCAGTCGGTTTAGGTTCTTATGCCTTAGACTGTCATTATGTATCACGTGTGATCGACCAGGAAGGCAAGTTGCGAAATGAAGGAACCATATTCGCGCCTACCACGCCTTACCCTATCAGTTACTATTCACTGACTCCTAAAGAAGAAGAATGCGCTAACTTATTAGCAACCGTATGTTTATCATCTTCTCATGTCGCTTATAGTACAATCAGGATGGAACCGGTATATATGATACTAGGACAATCAGCAGCCACTGCCGCTGCTATGGCTATAGATTCAGACCTACCCGTTCAGAAAATTTCCTATGATGTATTGAAGTATAAATTACTGCAGGACGGACAATTATTATCAATACCAACTAAAAAATAAAATTATGAAGCTAAAATACATATTTACATCATTCTTTGTCTTGGCCGCCATTCTGAATGCATCGTGTTCAGACAACGACAACTATACGATACCCAAAGGTTCCTTTGAGGAAAAACCCGTTGTGCCCCCTGTCAAGGTTGAGACATCAAAAGTGAACGGAAAGTGGAGATTATTGGTGGACGGTCAGGAGTTATATGTCAAAGGTGCTGCCAGCAACAACTTCTATGCGGAAGCAGCCGACTTCGGGGCCAATGTTGTCAGAACCTACGGAGTCTCCGATAAGAGTAAGGCTATCCTGGATGCTGCGCAGGAAAAAGGAATCTATGTCAATTTCGGACTATATGTAAAAAGAGAAACTGATGGCTTTGATTACAATAACGAAGCAGCAGTAAAAGCGCAGTTTGATGAAATGAAAGCAGCAGTTGAACGCTTTAAAGACCATCCGGCACTCTTGGTTTGGTCGATAGGTAATGAAGCGGAAGCAAGCTATACCAATCTCAAACTTTGGGATGCAATCAACGACATAGCCAAGATGATTCACGAAATTGATCCTAATCACCCTACCACAGTGGCATTAGCATCTTCAAATGTAAATCATATCAAGAATATTATAGAAAAGGCCCCACATATAGATATTCTTTCAGTCAATTCATATGCACCTAATCTTCCGGGAGTATTGGGAAATCTTCAATCTGCCGGCTGGACGAAACCTTATATGATTACGGAGTTCGGCCCGCGTGGCACATGGCAAATGAATCCCGAGCCGGAAAGAGTTTTGCCATGGGGTGGCTTAGTAGAACAAACCAGCAGTGAAAAAGAGGCTGATTACCTGAAAGCCTACCAAGAGAGTATAGCCGCCAATAAAGACAACGGTTGTTTGGGTTCCTTTGTATTCCTATGGGGATACCAAACTCATGGAGAAGTACTGACTTGGTATGGGTTATTTGACAAAAAAGGATACACCTTTCCTGCAGTAGATGCCATGCAATATGCATGGACAGGGAGCTATCCAACGAATCGGGCTCCGGTAATAGCCACACGTAATGATATGCTTATGAATGGTAAGAAAGCAGAAGATATTATTACAGTCAGCCCGAACTCATCCAATGAAGCTAAAGTTACAGCCACTGATCCTGACGGAGATGCATTGACCTACGACTGGATGATAATGAAAGAAAAAACAGCTTCTTCAGATGGTAGCTTACCGGATGGTATCACGGGGCTAATAGACGATAACACAAAAAAAGAAATCACATTCAAAGCCCCTTCATCAGCCGGTGGTTATCGTCTGATAGTCTTCGTACGCGACGCTAAAAATAAGAAAGTAGCAAGTGCAGTTATCCCATTTTTAGTTCAATAAAAAATTATCGACTATGAAACTATTAAAATATAAATTAGGCGTTTTGTTATGCCTTACAACTATCTTCTTCATTGCTTGTGACAGTGATGATGAAAGTATACAGCAGAATCCGAAACCAACTATTAAATTCACGAAAGTTGGAAACGAACCTGTTATTGCCTATCCGGGAACAGAACTTAGTTTTTCTGTTGAGATGGCAGCCACAGCCGGTATCAAAAGAGTGGTCACCGTGCTCGATTCACAAGAAATACCGGGAAGTGCGAAAGAGTATCCGGAGAATACGGAGAAGGATTCATATAGCGTATCATACACCATTAAATCAGAAGAAGTGGGCAAAACACTGAATTTTGTAATATTGGCTTATGATAATGAAGAAAAGAAATCCACTGCCGAATATGCAGTATATATCCAGGCAGCTAAACCGGAGATTGATACAAAGATTCCTGATACTGCGCCGGAAACGGTTACCGCAGGAGAAGTGATAGCTTTCGACATCGAAATTACTTCCACAGCAGCGCTAAGAAGCATAAAAACATACCTGGGAGATGTAGAGATCACAGAACTTAGCAAAGAGATTTTTGAGAATCCCAACAGTGATACATATGCGTTCTCATACACAACTACAGATTTAGATGCCGGACAAACTTTGTCATTCGCTTTCGAAGTGATGGATGCCAATGGCGGAATTGTAAGAACCGGATACAGTGTAGAGGTAACAAGAGCTGTGGAATTAGACATAAATGAATTCTATGGACTTCAAATCGGAGCACAAACCAGCACGGACGCAGGACCTTTCTTAAATACGACCAATGGGGAAATTTATGTACGGGACGGAGCTGCTGCAAAATCAGCTGACATTGACATCACCTTGTTCTATAGTAACGGCTCATACGGCTATTATTTCGTATCTCCGTCTGACGCAAGTATCGAAGCTATTTTTAAAGCACCGGATGCAATAACAACCTGGGAACATCGTAATAGTACCAAATTAAAAGTTATCCAAATAACTCCGGATGAGTTCCTGGCAATCAATTCTACTGAAATGATTCAGAACCTCTACACGAACTCTTCCGGAGCAGAAGTCGAAAAACTGACAGACAAGTTGGGAGTAGGCTCCATCATTGGATTCAAAACCGTTGCCGACAAATATGGTATTATGATTGTCAAATCATTTGCCAGCGGTAGCGCGAAAGGAAATGTCACCATTGATATGAAAGTGGAAAAATAACCTGTTTCTCAATATAATTTAATTCTTAACCGCCCTTATTTATTATAGAAATAGGGGCGGATTAGAAACTATTATCTATAAAACAATGAAAATAAAATTAGTATCAATCCTATTAATAGCCTGTCAGTCCTTTGTATTCGGGGCTAATGGCATACCCGAACAAGCGATTTATCTTGATTCTTCCCAACCTGTCCCGAAAAGAGTCGAGAATCTGATGTCTTTAATGACTTTGGAAGAAAAGATTGCCCAAATGTGTCAATATGTAGGACTGGAACATATGCGTGACGCAGAAAAGAATATCACAGAAGAAGAACTGCTGAACGGTCACGCCAGAGGATTCTATAAAGGGCTGCACTCCACAGGAGTAGAGCGAATGGTTACACAGGGAGAAATAGGTTCATTTCTTCATGTTCTGACTCCTGAGGAAGCCAATCATCTGCAAAAGCTAGCAGAAAAGAGCCGCCTGAAAATACCTTTACTGATAGGAATTGATGCCATACATGGAAACGGGCTCGTCAGCGGCTCCACTATTTATCCGTCTCCCATAGGAATGGCTTCTACATTTGCTCCCGCCCTGATAGAAAAAGCTAGCAGGCAGACAGCCGTGGAGATGCGTGCCACAGGCTCTCATTGGGCATTTACCCCTAATATAGAGATAGCTTGTGATGCCCGTTGGGGAAGAGTTGGAGAAACCTTCGGAGAAGATCCGTATTTAGTGTCCCGGATGGGAGTAGCAGCTATAAAAGGGCTGCAAACTGATAATATTACAGGAGTAAATACCGTACTAGCTTGTGCCAAACATCTGGTTGCAGGGGGAATAGCCAATAATGGAACCAATGCCGGCCCGGTAGAGTTAAGTGAAGGAAAACTAAGAAATTCCTTTTTACCCCCCTTCAAGGCAGCTATACAGGAAGCACAGCCTTTTACCCTTATGCCGGCGCATAATGAACTGAATGGAATCCCATGTCATGCAAACAAATGGTTGATGTCCGATATCATGCGTAATGAATACGGATTTGACGGATTCATAGTAAGTGACTGGATGGATATGGAAGCGATTAGTACCCGCCATCGGATTGCCGAAAATGCGACCGATGCATTCTTCCTGTCTGTGGATGCCGGAGTAGATATGCATATGCATGGCCCAGTATTTTCCGATGCTATTCTGAAACTAATTAAAGAAGGCAAACTTACCGAAGAGAGAATTAATAAAGCATGTGCCAAGATACTGGAAGCTAAGTTCCGATTAGGATTATTCGAGAATCGTTATGTCACAGAAGGCAATATAAAAAGAACAGTTTTCACCAAAGAACATCAACAAACCGCCTTAGAGATCGCCCGACGTTCGATTGTTTTGCTGAAAAATGAAAATATACTTCCTATTGATACAAGAAAATTCAAAAAGATACTTATAACAGGCCCTAATGCAAATAATCAGTCTATTATGGGTGACTGGGTATTTGAGCAGCCGGAAAAGAATGTCTCAACCATACTGAAAGGCATAAAAAAGGAAGCATCCGATATAAAAGTCAATTATGTAGATGTCGGTTGGAATCTGCGAGCATTGGATGACGGGAAGATAGAAGAAGCGATACAGACAGCAAGTTCTTCGGACTTGGCAATCGTCGTAGTCGGTGAGGATTCTTTCCGACAGCATTGGAAAGAGAAAACATGTGGAGAGAACAGAGATCGTATGGACATCACTCTTTGGGGTAAACAGAATTATCTTGTAGAATCCATTCACAAGACAGGAATTCCTACTATTGTTATTCTGATAAACGGACGTCCTCTTGCCACCGAATGGATTTCTGAAAATATCCCGGCTATTATTGAAGCTTGGGAACCGGGCTCCATGGGTGGGAAAGCCGTTGCTGAAATCCTTTTTGGTAAAGTTAATCCTAGCGGAAAGTTACCCATCACTATCCCACGGCACGTAGGGCAGATTTCAACCGTATATAATCACAAGCCATCTCAATTTCTTCACCCTTATATCGACGGAAATAAAACACCGCTATATTCTTTCGGATATGGTCTAAGTTATACTTCTTTCAAGTACGATCACCTTAAAGTGAATAAAACGGATTATAATGCCGGCGAAGAAATAGAAGTGACTGTGAATGTTAGCAATACAGGAGAGAGAGAAGGGGAAGAAGTCGTTCAACTTTATATCCGGGATGACTTTAGCAACACAACACGTCCGGTAAAAGAGTTGAAACGTTTTCAACGTATTCTTTTAGATAAAGGGGAAAGCAAAGTAGTAACATTCACCTTAAATAAAGAAGACCTGTCCTACTATAATCATAAAGCGGAATATGTATTGGAATCGGGTTCATTCACCGTTATGGTGGGAGGCAGTTCTTTGGATACGGATCTGCAAAAAGTCAAGTTTAATATAAAATAAAATCGGATATGAAGAAACTTATTTTATCATTGACCGTCCTTACTCTGCTATTCAGTTGCAAGAGTAATCCAAAAGAAGAGTACGATATATGTATATATGGCGGTACCTCTGCCGGAGTAATAGCAGCATACTCTGCTAAATTGTTAGGAAAAAAAGTATTGCTTATTGAGCCGCAAAGCCGTCTCGGCGGACTAACTTCCGGCGGACTGGGCTTTACCGATATAGGAAACAAACAAGTAGTAACCGGATTATCGAAAGACTTCTACCGTCGCTTAGGAGCTCATTACGGTAAACTAGAGCAATGGATATTCGAACCTAAAGTGGCAGACAGTATCTTCAATGATTATGTGAAACGGGCAGATATTGAGGTGTTATACAGATATAGAATCACAGAAGCCCGTCTTACAGACGGATATATAGAAAATATTGCTTTGGAAAGCTCTGACGGAACCAAGCCTGACAAATCCATATCTGCCAAAGTTTTTATTGATTGTACGTATGAAGGCGACTTAATGGCAAAAGCAGGTGTTTCTTATACGATAGGGCGGGAAGATAATAAGCTGTATCATGAGACTTATAATGGTGTACAACTTATGAAAGGGCATCAATTTCCCGATGGAATAGACCCATACAAGGTACAAGGTGATTCTACAAGTGGATTATTATGGGGAATTAGTCCTGCTGCACTTTCACCTGACGGAACAGGCGACAAGTTAGTACAGGCATATAATTACCGCATTTGCCTTACTAACGATCCTATAAATAAAGTTGAAATTACCCGCCCGGAAAATTATGATTCCACTAAATATGAATTACTGCTACGTTTATTCGATGCACAACCCGATAAAAGGAGATTAAACCACTATTTCATTTGGAGTCGGATGCCGAACAACAAGACAGATATAAATAATCGGGGAGGATTTTCCACTGATATGATTGGAATGAATCATAACTATCCGGAAGCATCCTACGAAGAAAGGGAAAAAATAATCAAAGCACATAAAGACTATACCCAGGGATTGCTTTATTTCTACAAGTCCGATCCCAGAGTTCCCCTAAAATTAAGAGATGAAATTCAAGCATGGGGATATCCTAAAGATGAATACATAGAAGACAATCATTGGTCACCTCAATTATATATCAGAGAAAGCCGGAGAATGGTAGGCGACTATGTAATGACACAAGCACATTGTGAGGGACGGGAAACTGTAACTGATGGTATTGGCATGGCTGCATATACCATGGATTCCCACAACTGCCAGCGCATAGTTGTCAGATATATGGTAAAAAATGAAGGAAATGTGGAAATTGGCGGAGGGCTCCCCTACCCTATATCCTATCGTTCCATCATCCCCAAGGAAGAAGAATGTAAAAACTTACTTGTTCCCGTTTGTCTCTCTGCCAGCCACATCGCTTATGGTTCCATTCGTATGGAACCCGTGTTTATGGTATTAGCTCAATCTGCCGCCATCGCTGCAACGGAAGCAATCAACACGGGAAGTGTACAGTCTATTGATATAAAGAAAGTACAGGCAGTATTGCATGAGAATCCTTTATTGGACGGTAGTTTTTCTGAAATACTTATAGATGACAGTGAACTGGATATGTCTGCCAATAATGATTGGGAAATTATAAGAAAGCAGGGAGGATATGGCCCGACTTTCCTGAAATCCAAGAAACACAACAGTTCACCCGTTCGTTTCACTCCGACGATAGAGCATGAAGGAAAATATAAGGTATATACTTATTATCACATGAGAAAAGACATATCACCAACTATCACATATTCCATATCAGATGGAAGCAATAGCTGGGCAACTGTTATCAATAAAGACAGCGTAAAAGTAGAGGGACAAACTACGGGCGAGTGGATAGCACTGGGAACATACGATTTTCATAAAAACTCCATTCCCTATGTAGAAGTATCGACCGGAAGTGCAACCGGAACAGTTATAGCTGACGCTGTACTATTTATACCTATTAAATAAACATATATACAAACTTTACATATACATGAAAAAGAATTTGTGTTTGCTATACCTGTTATCAATATTTTGTTATTCACATGCTCAAAATGAGAATCGGAATTTAGAGCAAAAGATTGACTCAACACTATCGAAAATGACTATCCGGGAAAAGATAGGTCAATTAAACCAACTTGACGGACGCGGTACAATTGAAGATTTGAAAGTAATCATACGAAAAGGAGAAATTGGCTCGGTAATGAATGTTACCGAGCCCAAAGTTGTCAACGAACTACAGAAAATAGCTTGCGAACAATCAAGAACCGGCATCCCATTAATTTTCACACGTGATGTTGTCCATGGATTCAAAACGATGCTTCCCATACCTCTCGGACAAGCTGCCACCTTCAATCCGGAACTGATACAAGAAGGTGCAAGAGTAGCAGCCATAGAAGCAACAGAGCATGGCATCAGATGGTCGTTTGCTCCCATGATAGATATATCCCGGGATGCCAGATGGGGACGTATTGCCGAAAGTTTTGGTGAAGATACATACCTGACGGAAAAAATGACTATTGCCGTAGTGAAAGGATTTCAAGGTGATAATCTGGCAGATGCCCGGTCAATGGCGGCATGTGCCAAACATTTCATTGGATATGGAGCAGTAGAGGGTGGACGGGATTATAATTCAACTCATATTCCGGACAGGCAATTAAGGGATGTTTACCTGCCACCTTTTGAGAAGGCAATAAAAGCAGGTTGCTCCAGCATAATGACTTCATTTAATGATAATGACGGAATTCCGGCTACTGGTAATAGCACATTATTAAAGGACATTCTTCGCAAAGAATGGGGCTTTGACGGAGTGGTTGTTTCCGATTGGGGCTCTGTGACTGAAATGATAAAACATGGTTTCGCAGAAGACAGAAAAGATGCAGCCCGAAAAGCCATAGAAGCCGGACTGGATATGGAAATGTCTTCCAAATCATTCATTCAGCATTTGGAAGAGCTGATAGCTAAAGATATAGTATCTGAAGCAACACTGGATAACGCAGTGCGAAATGTGCTAAGATTAAAATTTAGGCTCGGTTTGTTTGATTCTCCATATACGGATATAAATAGACCTGAAGAAACATATTCCGGGAAACATTTAGCGACAGCCAAGAAAATTGCAGAGGAATCAATTGTTTTATTAAAAAATGAAAGTAACACATTACCTCTATCTTCCCGGATTAAAAATCTTCTAGTAGTAGGTCCATTGGCCGATGCTCCTCACGACCAACTTGGCACCTGGACAATGGATGGAGAAATAGAAAGAACACAAACACCTATAAAAGCACTAAGAGAAATGTATGGTGACAAAGTGAAAATCCATTTTATTAAAGGATTGGAATATAGTAGAGATAAAAATACGTCTACTTTCAATCAGGTATTAGCGAAGGCACGCCAAGTAGACGCTATTATAGCATTCATGGGCGAAGAAGCTATCTTATCGGGAGAAGCACATTGTTTGGCTGATATAAAATTACAAGGAGCGCAATCTGAGCTTATCAAAGAGTTAAGCGAAACAAATAAACCACTAATTACAGTCATTATGGCCGGACGCCCATTAACTATCAGCGAGGAACTAAACCTATCTGATGCTGTTCTATATGCCTGGCATCCCGGGACAATGGGCGGTAATGCACTGGCTGACATTCTTTTTGGTAAATCAACACCGAGCGGTAAGCTACCGGTTACTTTTCCGAAGGCGGTAGGACAAATTCCCATTTATTATAACCATACTAATACCGGACGTCCGGCCACTGGAAAAGAAAAGTCTTTAGACGAGATACCTTTAAATGCCAAACAGTCGGTATTAGGACATTCTTCCTATTATCTTGATTTAGGAACACAACCTCTATTCCCATTTGGATATGGTCTTTCATACACAACTTTTCAGTATTCTGATTTAAAAGTAGCCCAAGCAATAGTTACTCCGAACGACACACTTTCAATCAGCGTCAAAGTGAAAAATACCGGGCAATATAAGGGAACAGAAGTTGTACAACTCTATATATCAGACCTTGTAGGTTCAGTCACCCGCCCAGTAAAGGAACTAAAGGGATTTAAAAGAATAGAATTGGCTCCAAGTGAAGAAAAGGAAGTAGTATTCGAACTCCCACTACATAGTTTGGCGTTTTGGAATATTGATATGAAAAAGGTCGTGGAACCGGGCAAATTCAAAATAATGGTCGGCACTGATAGTGAAAGCGGATTGGAAACTTTCTTTGCGGTAAAATGACAGCAGCATTAAAGTAAGAAATATCTTTGATTAGTCAACGTCGGGAACTTTATATACTCTTTCATTGTTATTGTAGTAGTAAAGTGCAAACAATACGCACAACAAAGTTCTATTTAAAAAAGAAAGGAAGATTATGAAAAAAGTAATCGACAGAGCTTCGTCAAGAGGCTATTTTAACCACGGCTGGCTCAAGACTCATCACACATTCAGCTTTGCCAACTATTACAATCCGGAAAGAATTCATTTCGGAGCATTGAGAGTGCTGAATGATGATAGTGTAGACCCTTCAATGGGATTTGATACACATCCGCATAAAAATATGGAAGTTATTTCCATCCCTCTGAAAGGATACCTGAAGCATGGTGACAGTGTACAAAATACGAAAACCATTACTCCGGGAGACATTCAGGTGATGAGTACGGGTAGCGGAATCTATCATAGTGAATACAACGGAAGTGACAAGGAACAACTGGAATTTCTGCAAATATGGGTATTTCCACGAGTCGAAAACACGAAGCCGGAGTATAATAACTTCGATATCCGCCCGTTGCTGAAACAGAACGAGCTGTCACTGATTCTTTCTCCTAACGGTAAGACACCTGCTTCTATCAAACAGGATGCATGGTTCTCTATGGGAAATTTCGATATGGAAAAAACAATAGAGTACAAGATGCACCAGGAAGGAAACGGAGTTTATATCTTCGTCATCGAAGGAGAAATCACAGCAGCGGAAGAACGTCTGTCCAAGCGTGACGGTATTGGTATCTGGGATACTAAATCATTCCCGATACATATATCAAAAGGAACCCAACTTCTGCTAATGGAAGTACCGATGTAATTTCATCAATATTTCAATCTATTCTATTCAAAAAAGCGACCTCACCGAAAGGATGAGGCCGCTTTTCTATTATCAGTCTATCAGGGAAACTGTTGTTATTTCCCTTTCTTATAGTTTTCCAATCCGGTCTGCAGGAACTCGATGTACTTAGGAATATCCTCGTTGTAAGCATACGACTTGTTCAACGGTTTACCTTGATTATCGAGCAATACATAGAAAGGCTGGGCGTTAGCGCCAAACTTCACACGTTGCAGATAACTCCATTTATCACCGACGGTACGCAAAGTACGTTCTGTTCCATTCTCTACAATCTTCACGTTTTCAGTCAACGGAGTCTTGTTGTCCACGTACAGTGTAATCAAAACATAGTCGTTATTAATCAAATCGCTCACTTTCGGGTCAGTCCATACTGCTGCTTCCATCTTACGGCAGTTTACGCAACCATATCCGGTAAAGTCGAGCATAACAGGTTTTCCATTCAGACGCGCATATTCCATTCCTAAATCATAGTCATCGAATTTTGCATGTACGTCGTTCTTATATAAATTGAAGTCCTGCGTCTGCATAGGCGGAGCAAATGCACTTACTGCTTTCAAAGGTGCTCCCCACAAACCGGGAACCATATATACGGCAAACGCCAAAGAGATCAGCGCCATAAAGAAGCGGGTAACTCCTACCTTATTATTATCGTCATCATGCAGGAATTTAATCTTACCCAACAGATAGAGTCCAAGCAAAGCAAAAATAACAATCCATAAAGCAAGGAATGTTTCACGGTCAAGCAGTCTCCATCCATAAGCCAGGTCGGCTACTGATAAGAACTTAAGCGCGAATGCCAGTTCAAGGAAACCCAGCGTTACCTTAATTACATTCATCCATCCGCCTGATTTCGGCATAGATTTCAGCCATGACGGGAACAGAGCAAACAGAGTAAACGGCAAAGCCAATGCGATGGCGAAGCCCAACATACCGATTGCCGGAGCAACGACACTTCCTGTTGTGGATACCTGTACCAGCAAGAAACCGATAATCGGACCTGTACAAGAAAAAGATACCAATGAAAGTGTGAAAGCCATCAGGAAAATGCTCAATAATCCAGTGGTAGATTCCGCTTTGCTATCTACTGCATTTCCCCACTTTGACGGCAGTCTGATTTCGAATGCTCCAAAGAATGAAGCAGCGAAAATTACCAGCATCAGGAAGAAGAGAATATTAAAGATGGCATTGGTAGACAAAGCATTTAGCGCACTGGCACCGAAAATCAACGTAATAGCCAATCCCAGCACTACATAAATCACAACGATGGATGCACCGTACGTCCACGCATCCCGAATACCTTTCTTTTTATCTTTACTGCGTTTCAGGAAGAAACTTACTGTCATCGGAATAATCGGCCATACACAAGGAGTGAATAAAGCGATTAATCCACCGAGGAAACCTGTTATAAAAATATAGATCCAGGACATATCTTCCTGACCATGTTCTTCGCCTAACGCTTGCAGGTCACTGATAACCGGCTTCCAAAGCTCACTGGAACTAACTGCCGACTGAACATCCGTAGCAGCATCCACCGGAGTAGCGGGAACCAATTCCATCATGGCAGCAGAATCTTTCACTTCAGCAGGAGCAGGAGCTGTTTCTTCTTTTTTTTCTGCTTTATCTTCTTTAGCTACCGCCGCAGCCGTATTCCCGGCTTTAGCCTCACCTGTATATTTGAATGGAACTTCAGTAGGTGGCAGGCAACTTTCATCATCACAAGCTCCATATTCCAGATAACCTTCTATTGCATAGGCTCCACCTGTGAACTTCACCTTCTGAACAAACTTAGCCGTATTCTCAAAATAGCGTACTTTCATTTCGAATAATTTATCGAAAGTCGCTACTTCTTTACCTACCGGTTTTAATTTACCTACCGGTTCAATACCTGATTTCTTATCAACGTTGAAGGTTGCGGAAATAGGTCCGCCATCTCCAAGTTCAGTAGAATACACATGCCACCCCTGATCAATGGTTGCGGTAAAAATAATTTCCGCTTCCGTATCAGAAAGAGATTTCAACTCCGTTTTAAATTTCACAGGATCTTTAATCTGCGCTTGCAGTGCATACACTACAAAGCTTAGAAGCAGAAAAGAAATTAACTTTTTCATTCTTTTGTAATTGGGGGGTTATAATTCATAATCTACACACGCACGGCTTTCCTTCGTCACTGCCAAAATCTTACCGGCAGCCACGTGTTCGGGATGCGTTGCATAGTACTTCACATCTTCTAAAGTATCAAACTCGCTGTAAAGCGCAATGTTCCATGTTTCGCCGGGATTCATGTTCAATCCGACTTCCACTTTACGAATTACAGAGATTTTGGCAGGAAGTGCTTCTATCGCTTCCTTAAATTTAGTCATGACTTCCAGTTTCTCTGCAGCGGAAACTTCGTCTTTTAACTTAAATAATACAATGTGTTTTACCATTACGTTGTTATTTTAATGAATTGTTTCTATATTTGTCTTGTTAATGCATATGACATTAATATAAATGCAAAATTAGTCTATTTAGTTTAAATATACACTTAAAGAGATGTTAATTATAGGAATAGCAGGCGGAACTGGCTCCGGAAAGACCACCGTCGTACGGAAAATAGTAGAAAGCCTCCCCGCAGGAGAAGTAGTGTTATTACCGCAGGATTCATACTACAAAGACAGTAGCCACGTCCCAGTCGAAGAACGCCAGAATATCAATTTTGACCATCCGGATGCTTTTGAATGGAGCTTGCTCTCCAAACACGTCATGACGCTGAAAGAAGGCAAAAGCATCGAACAGCCCACCTATTCCTATCTGACCTGCACCCGCCAACCCGAAACGATTCATATCGAGCCACGCGAAGTCGTTATTATCGAAGGTATTCTTGCCTTGTGTGATAAGAAGCTACGCAACATGATGGATCTTAAAATATTTGTAGATGCCGATCCCGACGAACGCTTGATACGTGTTATCCAAAGAGATGTCATCGAGCGCGGACGAACTGCCGAAGCTGTAATGGATCGCTACACGCGGGTTCTGAAGCCGATGCACCTGCAATTTATCGAACCTTGCAAGCGTTATGCCGATCTTATTGTGCCTGAAGGCGGTAGCAACAAGGTAGCTATCGATATACTGACAATGTACATCAAAAAACACCTTAAGAATTAAAAATTGAAAATTGAAAATTGAGAAATGAATGTCAAGCCACTGATTATCCCTTTATTCCTTGTGCTATTCTGTTGCGTAATCGGATGCCGTGACAAGCAACATAGTAAAACGAATGAATCTGCCCGCGATCTTCCACAGATAAAAGATAGCGGCGAATTGGTTGTATTGACATTGTATAGCTCTACTTCATATTTCATTTACCGGGGACAGGAAATGGGTTTCCAGTATGAACTTAGCGAACAGTTTGCCAAAAGCCTGGGTTTAAAACTTCGAATAGAAGTCGCCAATAACGTTGACGAACTGATTCGGAAATTACTGGCAGGCGAGGGAGACATGATTGCCTACAATCTGCCTATCACCAAAGAATGGAAAGACAGTCTCCTTTATTGTGGGGAAGATGTGATAACCCATCAGGTGATTGTCCAGCAAGGGAGAGGTAAACAGAAGCCTTTGGAAGATGTTACCGAACTGATTGGAAAAGACATCTATGTAAAACCCGGAAAGTATTATGACCGCCTTGTCAACCTGAACAGCGAACTGGGCGGCGGCATCCAAATCCATGAAGTGAACAATGACAGTATCACCACCGAGGACTTAATCACACAAGTGGCACAAGGTAAAATACCATATACTGTGGCCGACAATGATTTAGCAAAACTAAATAAGACGTATTATCCCAATCTGGATATAAACCTATCTATCAGTTTCGACCAGCGTTCTTCCTGGGCAGTACGGAAAGACAGCCCGGAACTAGCCGAAGCCGCCACTAAATGGCATCAGGAGAACATGACATCTCCTGCTTATACTGCCAGTATGAAACGTTATTTTGAAAACAGTAAAATGATGCCCCACTCTCCTATCCTTTCATTGAGAGAGGGAAAGATTTCCCATTATGATGATCTATTCAAAAAGTATTCCAAAGACATTGGATGGGATTGGCGTATGCTTGCGTCTCTGGCTTATACGGAATCCAATTTTGACACAACAGCCGTATCCTGGGCAGGTGCCAAAGGACTCATGCAACTAATGCCCGCCACTGCCCGGGCAATGGGAGTGCCTGCCGGAAAGGAACAAAACCCGGAAGAGAGCGTTAAGGCTGCCATCAAGTATATTACTGCTACCGACCGTAGTTTCAGTATGATTCCCGATAAAGAGGAACGTCTCAACTTTATCCTCGCTTCCTACAATGCCGGTTTAGGACATATTTACGATGCCATGGCACTGGCCGAGAAATACGGAAAGAACAAACTGGTATGGAAAGATAATGTAGAAAACTTCATCTTACTCAAAAGCAATGAAGAATACTTCACCGACCCCGTTTGTAAAAACGGTTACTTCCGTGGCATAGAGACTTACAATTTCGTTCGCGACATTATGTCACGCTATGAATCTTACAAAAAGAAAATCAAAGCGTAAAGAAAGTAACTTACTACTTATTTTTATAGGTTACCAAACTAACTGCCACAATAGCCAATACCGATAAAGGCAAAGCAAATAATATCGGGTCAATGACTGGGAAAGGATAAGTAGTAATCAATACATCCCGTCCGAACAGAGCTTTGCAGATGCCCAATGCTGCAGATTCTTTCTGATGAAGGAATACAAGAGCAAACAAACTTCCGAGTGTTCCTACCCAAAGACTTGCCATTACACCCTGTTTGGTAGCTTTCTTCCAATACAAAGCACAGAAATAAGCCGGCAGGAAAGCAGCCGCACAGATTCCCATAAAGATAGAAGTTCCACGGGCAATAATGTCATGGGGCAGCATATAGCAAATAATATAGCTGACTAAAATGGAGAACAATACGCCAAGACGGATTACATTGGTAAGTTTACCCCGTGAACGCGGCTTATAAGTTCCGTAAATATCTGAACCTACCGAAGCCCCCATCGTATGAAACTGTGAACTAAGTGTAGACATACTGGCTGAAAGGATACACAACATAAAGAGTGCCGCAAACCAGTCGGGCATTGCCTTATTAATAAAGTAGGGAATAATCTTATCAATATCCTGTACTACCTCTGTTGCAACCGCCCCTTCTGTTTTCAGGAAGAAAAGATTACTCAACGCTCCGGCATGATAGATAGCCCCTACCGTTATAATCAGAAAGAAACAACCGATAAACACACCACGATTCAACTGCTTGCCACTCTCTACCGTCATAAAACGAACCACCAGCTGCGGTTGCGCAAGACAGCCGATTCCAACTCCTAAAATAAGGGAAGTTACCAATGAATACCATTGCGGAGAACCCGTCACAGGCATCGCTGTCCATCCCTGATGCCCCAACGCTTTAAACTTTTCCGGGACTAACGGAGCAATAGCTGTCAATTCCTTATTTGCCTCCGTAAAGCCCATACCGAGCACCTGATACAAAGAGAATAACAGAAACAGCATACAGCCGAACATGATAACTGCCTGCAAAGCATCTGTGTACATTACCCCTTTCATACCACCCGCTATGACATAAGCAGCAATTACCAATGTGAATATCAATAAGGAGACATTGAAGTCTATTTGAAAAATCTGTTCGATAAAGACCGCCCCGCCTTTCATTACGACGGCTGCATAAAGTGGCATTCCAATGAAAATGACAACAGCAATAAATACCTGTATATTACGTGAACGGAAGTGACGGCCTAATAATTGAGGAAAGGTACTCACATTTAATTTTGCTCCCATACGCCGGGTACGTAACCCGAAAAAGATAAAGGCAATGACAACCCCGATAAACATATTGAGGAAACACAGCCATTGGATACCCATTCCGAAAGCAGCGGCCACACCACCAAACCCCACGATAGCAGATGCTGAAATAAACGTAGCACCATAAGAAAGCGCCATCACGATAGGATTCATCTGTCGTCCCCCCACCAGATAATCACTGGTAGACGTCGTTTTCTTATATCCTAAAAAGCCAAGATAGGCGAGTGACAGCAGATAAGCTATCACAATCAGTCCAAGTGTAAATGTATTCATCGTGTTTCGTCTTTTTCATCGTCCTTATTCCAATATTTCAGCCCGAACCAGGCAGCAAAAATCACGCATACCACCGAAAGCAGGTATGGTATAATGATAAAAGGGTCTTCTATTCCAAACATTTGCGTATCAGATTTTAATCAATTAAGGCGCAAATGTAAGGAATTTATTGAAAAGACAAAACTTTTGTTTACTAATACTGATTATAATGTATCTTTTTCTCGTCAAATTTCTGTTTCGGGTTCTCTTTTGTAGCCGGATAGCCGAAAGGAATGACACAAAGCGGAAGAATATTCTCCGGAAGGTTGGTGTACTTGCGTACTACCTGCATACGGTCTTCATAAGGATAGGCTGCTGTCCATACAGCTCCCAATCCCAGGCTTTCGGCAGCCAAAAGAATATTTTGTGCGGCGGCAGAACAGTCCAAGTACCAATAAGACGAACGTGCAGAGTCTCCGCAAACGATAATGGCATTGCGAGCCTGAGTTAACATTTTGGCATAAGGAAGTGCGGCAGCCATCGAATCCAGTTTGGCACGGTCGGTCACTACGACAAACTCCCAAGGACGGACATCCTTTCCCGAAGGCGCAGCCATTCCGGCACGAAGCATTAAATCGATTTTCTCTTTCTCCACTCCTTTATTCAGATAAGTGCGCACGCTTTTGCGCTCAAAGATATTATCCAATGCAGCATTTCCGGTTTCGGACGTTCCTTTTTCTTCTTTTGCAGAAGAACATGACATCATAGTAGTTACTACCATGAACAGACATAGGAAAGAGAAAATCTTTTTCATTGTGGTAATGTTTTAAAATAGGTTCAACTTATTTTTCTGTGCTTCTTCCAATGAAACGGTTTCACGCTTCATCATGCCACTCTTTTCACGAAGTGTCTCATATTCAGTTTTCAATTCGTTCACCAGTTCGGCTCTCGCCTGCGGATTCAGCAGTTTAGCAGCAACACCCGCATTCAATGACGCATCTTTCAAGTGCACCACCGGAGCATGATACACAGGAGCAATCTTCAATGCTGTATGCATCTTTGAGGTAGTAGCTCCTCCAATCAGAAGAGGTATATCCAATCCTGCCTTTTCCAATTCAACGGCTACGTGAGCCATTTCTTCCAGTGAAGGAGTTATCAAACCGCTCAATCCAATCATGTCTACCTTTTCTTCAATAGCACGCTGAACGATTGTTTCTGCGGGCACCATCACTCCTAAGTCAACAATATCATAACCGTTACAGGCCATCACCACGGCAACGATATTCTTTCCGATATCGTGCACGTCGCCTTTCACAGTAGCAAGTAATATTTTTCCGGCAGAGGTTGCTCCATCAGTTTTCTCCGATTCAATGATAGGCTGAAGGATAGCAACGGCTTTTTTCATTGTCCGGGCAGTCTTTACCACTTGCGGAAGAAACATTTTACCTGCTCCGAAAAGTTCACCGACATAATTCATTCCATCCATCAACGGACCTTCAATCACATTGACCGCTTTATCGTAAAGAGGCAGTGCTTCTGCCAAGTCCTGCTCGAGAAAATCGCCAATTCCTTTCATCAAAGCATACTTCAAACGTTCTTGAACAGATCCTTCTCTCCAAGCATCCTGCTTGACAGCCGATTCTCCCGCGGTTCCGCTCATTGTTGCTTTCAGAGATTCTGCCAATTCAATGAGACGTTCCGCTGCATCAGGGCGGCGGTTCAAAACAACATCTTCGATTTTCTCCAGTACATCGGCCGGAATATCGCTATAAAGAACGGAAGTTCCCGGGTTCACAATTCCCATATCCATCCCTTGCTGGATGGCATGATAAAGGAACACGGCATGCATGGCTTCACGGATATAATTATTGCCACGGAAAGAGAAAGAAAGGTTACTTACTCCACCACTGATGTGCGCACCGGGAAGGTTTTTCTTTATCCATCCGGTAGCTTCAATGAAGTCTACCGCATAGTTGTTATGTTCTTCGATTCCCGTAGCTACGGCGAGCACATTGGGGTCGAAGATAATATCATGGGGATTAAAATTTATTTTATCGACTAACAGACGGTATGCACGTTGGCACACTTCTATTTTACGGGCAGCGGTATCTGCCTGGCCTTTTTCATCAAAAGCCATTACGACGGCAGCAGCTCCGTATTGTTTGATAGTCCGGGCATGTTCGAGAAATACTTCTTCTCCTTCTTTCAAAGAAATAGAGTTGACGATTGATTTACCTTGCAGGCATTTCAGTCCGGCAACAATCACTTCCCATTTGGAAGAATCAATCATAACTGGGACACGGGCTATTTCCGGTTCGGACATAATAAGATTCAGGAAGGTAGTCATTTCAGTCTTGGCATCCAATAGACCGTCATCCATATTGACGTCGATTACTAAGGCACCGTCTTCTACCTGTTGGCGGGCAATGGAAAGAGCTTCATCGTATTTCTTTTCATTGATAAGGCGAAGGAATTTACGTGAACCGGCTACGTTACAGCGTTCACCGACATTCACAAAATTAATTTCCGGTTTCACTTCCAGCAGTTCAAGGCCGGAAAGCCACATACAATCCGGTTTTGCGGACGGGACGTGTGGTCGAGCACCTTCTATCAGGGATGAATATTCGGCGATGTAGGCGTCCGTCGTTCCGCAACAACCACCGATAATATTGATTAATCTTTCGTCGATATATTCTTTCACTTCGTGAGCCATGTCCGCAGGTGTCTGATCGTACTTACCGAGACTATTCGGTAATCCGGCATTCGGGTAGGCACTAATATAATAAGGTGCACGGGCAGCCAATTGCTCAAGGAAAGGTTTCAACTGACGGGCACCGAACGAACAGTTCAGGCCGACAGAGAATATATTGGCATGTTGTACGGAAGCGAGAAACGCTTCCAATGTTTGTCCTGACAGAGTTCGTCCGCCAATATCGGATACAGTCACTGATAACATGACAGGTACTTCGACTCCTGTCACTTTCATAGCCTGTTCTGCAGCAAAAATAGCCGTTTTAGCATTCAGTGTATCAAATATCGTTTCAATCAGAATGGCGTCTACCCCACCTTCAAGCATTGCTTCCATCTGTTGCTGATAGGCAGCGGCCAGTTCGTCATAGCTCAAAGCGCGATAAGCCGGGTTGTTCACGTCCGGGCTCATGGAGCAAGTTTTATTCGTAGGTCCTACGGAACCAGCTACAAAACGAGGTTTGTCGGGATTCTTTACAGTATATTCGTCCGCTAGTTCACGGGCCAGTTTCACTGCGGCAAGATTCATTTCACGCACATATTCTTCTACGTGATAATCGGCCATAGAAACGGTAGTCGAACTAAATGTATTGGTTTCGATAATGTCTGCACCTGCTTCCAGGTATTTACGATGAATATCCCGAATCACATCGGGACGTGTCAGACACAACAAGTCATTATTCCCTTTCAACTGTCCGGGAATATGCGCGAAACGTTCACCACGAAAATCTTCTTCTTTGAGATTATATTGTTGAATCATGGTACCCATTGCTCCATCCAAAATAAGGATGCGCTCGGATACGATCTGCGAAATAGTCTTTTTCATTTACCCTATCACATTTATACCTAAAATTATCACTCTGCCAACGACCGGATTTATCACAGTCCGGAATTTATCTTATAGCGGTCCTACTTACCGCTTGAACATTCTTGCCATATCTCTACGGTCATCTTTTTCCTTAATGGATTCTCGTTTATCATATTCTTTCTTTCCTTTCGCCAAAGCGATTACCAGTTTCGCCAAACCTTTTTCATTGATAAACAAGCGTACGGGAACAACCGTAAAACCGGGATTCTTCATATCCCGTTGAAGTTTCTCCAATTCTTTCTTACTAAGCAACAACTTCCTCTCTCTACGCGCCGTATGATTATTATACGAACCATAGAAATACTCGGCGATGTGCATATTCTTCACCCACAATTCGCCTTTCGCAAAATAACAAAACGTATCTACCAGGCTGGCTTTTCCCAAACGAATGGATTTGATTTCAGTACCGGTCAGTACAATACCTGCTGTGTAGGTATCTATCAGTTCGTAATCAAACGTAGCCCGTTTATTCTTAATATTTACAGAGGGTTGTTTCATCTTCACACATTAATTAAGTATGGCCGTTAATTTATTAAACACGATTTGAATCAACGTCGGACATAGTATTAACAATACAGACGACAAAAGGGTGTATCTCAATCGTTGTTTTTCTTCTACTCCCATCAGTATAGGAGTTCCTTCCCATACTATATAGACGATGTAGAACTGTAGCAGCCAAGCAATAATTCTAAAATCAGGTAATAGTCCGGTTACGATCTGAAGCAAGAAAGGTACAACAAGGGCATATCCCGCAAACTGTTGTGTCAGCGGCATATTGCTATGCATACCAAACATTCTTGTCCCCATCTCATTAATGGCATAAGCTGCCAAAAAGTAGCCACCGAACAAGGCTACAGCTACGGCACAGCAATTGGTCATAGCTATCTGGAAACTTTGCGGACCGCCCCATCCATTCGTCAATAATGACCCGATGAACACGGACAGACCGCATAAACCAATCATAGGATAGACAAAAGCCATATATACTTTTCGCCTATCCTCTTCCATAGAAATTTCCTCCCAAGCCTTGGCCGGAGAGGAAATCAATTTCATTGCTATGTTAAATAGTTCTTTGTAGTTCAATGTTACTGTGTAATCTTTGAATAATCGATATCAAACTTATCTTCTTTTGTAGAAGAGTTAGCCAAATCATCAGAAGTTTTATTCACTTGAGCATGTATTGTTATTGTTTTCAAATTTGAATACCGACTTATAATATAAGACAAATCATAAGCTTCATAACTTACAGTATAAGAATCACGAACTACCTTTTCATCATCAGTGACAACGTGATTTACAAATAGATCTAACGTTTCACCACCTTTAGCAACTTCTTCCTCGTCATATGAAATAACAAACTTATGTTTTTTCAATTCAGCTTCCAGTTCTGTTGCAACTGAAGAGTTTTTGAAATGGAACATTGCAGGAAGAATCAATGTATTCTTATCAAATAAATAAGGATAATACGCATTTTCATAATTCAAAGCATACATTGTTGCATTCGCAGTCTCCGGTGTAGAAGTTACCGACGGACCATCTATGTTAGTAGGAGTAGAAGTCAAAGTAAAAGTAATGGAAGCTGTATTAGCATTCACGTCTTCCCTGTTATACTGACCATTAATAATATACATACCTGAACTTAAAAGCATAATACTAGTAGCATCAGTAGGAATCCATTTAGTTCCATCCATAGTTTTAAAGCTACTCGCATAAGAGTCTAATTTTGCGATGACACCGAAAGTTTGCGGTCCATTATTGTCATCCCCATTCATACAAGAAGTAACTGACAAACCCATCACCACAGCCATCAAAGCTACCAATAAAAATTTCATCTGTTTCATAAACATATTTTTTAGATTTTGCAAAGATATAAATTCTAATTCACAATTAATAAATGCAGATACTTAAAAAATACTGCATCCGCTACTTTATTATTTTTGCAAAAAGTTCCAAATGGTCATCTACATAACTTGCAATCAATGCCGTAACCTGCTCTTCCATCTCTAAATAAGCCTCTTCCAACTCATCAAAGGCTTCGTATTGCTCATACATAGCCATAAATTCATCATCCGTCCGTTCCTTCTCCAAGTCTTTACGGTTGGCATCAAATATTTTCTTTGCTTTATAGATTAACTTCGAGAATTCTTCCACTCCCCACAAACGCATTACTTTAGCAAATGGATTATCAAAGATATATCCACCGTAACCGTTTTGGATCAACTGACAGAATCCCCCTGCCATCACCTCATCACGAAATATCTGATAAGCCAGCAAAGAATGTTGTTCTCCCGTCAGCAGAGACATTGTTTCAGCAGCCAGTTCGCCACCAATCACCTCTTTATATTTATTGGTAAATACCTGGATAAACTCATCCATTCCTTCACCCGCAGCCTTTTGTAAAGCAGCATCTGTAATTTCTATCATAGCCTATTCAATAAATTTTGCAACAAAGCTACGAATTTTATTCTACATCCCAACAATTCATAAAGCAAATAAAACCATTAGAAAACAAAAGCTTAAAAGCCATCTCCGTTTCCCCGTAGAGAAACGAGCGTTTCCTCGGTGAGAAACTGGCGTTTCCTACAATGGAAATTACAGGAAACTATAAAGGTTTAATTTATAGATACATAGCTACCAATACGAATAACCACTTATGCATGTAAACGCATACCCAAATACATACCTATAAAATAAGGTATAAGCCAGATGCACCAAACCACAATGCTGAAACGGTTAAAATGCCGTTTCGCCTGTGCCGAACCTTTCACGTAAGTCCATATCGCCCATGAAGCATGTACAAACATAAGAAGAATGGCAATCGTACCCGTCACCGTATGAATCTCGTCATGCAAATGAGTTAGTTCGGCAATATGTTCCATCAGGCTTGTGCCAACCGCATCAGCAATCAAACCTAGAAGAAAAAAGACAATATGCCAAAACTTTAATTTCTTTTGGAGACGTTCTCCCCAAACGCCAATCGTATAAAAAATAAGCGCAGATGAAATAACACAAATTGCCGCAATTAAATAATGTATATCTATTTGATTCAGTTCCATAAATTTTGGTTTTCTAATAATAACAAAGCAACAAATAGATAGTTCGTTCACCCCCAATCTTCCGCAAATGCAATCCCGACTTTACAAACTGCGAAAAAACGTAAACTGAATTGTCACTTTTCACAAAAAAGTAATAAAAGGCGATTTGCAGAAACAAATAAATCGACTACCTTTGTGGGCGATTTAGAGAATCGTGACTACGTATTTTTAATTATATCACTTAAAAAAAGAGCTAATTATGACTTATTCACACGAAGTGGAACACATGTGTGTTGTAAAGAAGGGTCCTAACCACGGACCGGCTCCCATACCCGAAGAAGGCAAATGGGTAAAATCTAAAGAAATCGTTGATATTTCTGGTTTGACACACGGTATCGGTTGGTGCGCTCCTCAACAAGGTGCTTGTAAACTGACACTGAACGTTAAAGAAGGTATCATCCAGGAAGCTTTGATCGAAACAATCGGTTGCTCTGGTATGACTCACTCAGCTGCTATGGCTTCTGAAATCCTTCCGGGTAAAACAGTTCTTGAAGCACTGAACACTGACCTTGTTTGCGACGCTATCAATACAGCTATGCGCGAACTGTTCCTGCAAATCGTTTACGGACGTACTCAATCAGCTTTCTCTGAAGGTGGTTTGATCATCGGTGCAGGTTTGGAAGATTTGGGTAAGGGTCTGCGTAGCCAGGTAGGTACTCTTTATGGTACTTTGGCTAAAGGTCCTCGTTACCTTGAAATGGCAGAAGGTTATATCAAACAAATCTTCTTGGACAAGAACGACGAAATCTGCGGATACGAATTCGTACACATGGGCAAGTTCATGGACGAAATCAAAAAAGGTACTGATGCTAACGAAGCATTGAAAAAAGTTACAGGTACTTATGGTCGCGTAACAGCAGAACAGGGAGCAGTTAAATCTATTGATCCACGTCACGAATAATATAAGGAGGAAAGAAACTATGATTAGAGAAGTAAAATTCGAAAGCCAAGACCGTCGTATCAAAGGTATCATTGAAGCCTTGAACGCTAACGGCATCAAAGACATCGAAGAAGCTAACGCTATCTGCGAAGCTGCCGGACTTGATCCTTATAAAACGTGTGAAGAAACTCAGCCTATCTGTTTTGAAAACGCAAAATGGGCTTATGTTGTAGGTACTGCAATCGCTCTTAAGAAGAACTGCACAAATGCTGCTGAAGCTGCCGAAGCTATCGGTATCGGTCTGCAAGCATTCTGTATCCCGGGCTCTGTAGCTGACGACCGTAAGGTTGGTATCGGTCACGGTAACCTGGCTGCTATGTTGCTGCGCGAAGAAACTAAATGTTTCGCATTCCTGGCAGGTCACGAATCTTTCGCTGCTGCTGAAGGTGCTATCAAAATTGCTGCAAAAGCAGACAAAGTACGTAAAGAACCGTTGCGTTGCATCCTGAACGGTCTTGGAAAAGACGCCGCTCAGATCATCTCTCGTATCAACGGATTTACTTATGTTCAGACTCAATTCGATTACTTTACAGGTGAACTGAAAGTTGTTCGCGAAATCGCTTACTCTGACGGTGCTCGTGCAAAAGTAAAATGCTATGGTGCTGACGATGTTCGCGAAGGTGTAGCTATCATGTGGAAAGAAGGCGTAGACGTATCTATCACAGGTAACTCTACTAACCCGACTCGTTTCCAACACCCGGTTGCCGGTACTTACAAGAAAGAACGTGTTCTTGCTGGCAAACCTTATTTCTCAGTAGCTTCAGGTGGTGGTACAGGTCGTACTCTTCACCCGGACAACATGGCTGCCGGTCCTGCTTCTTATGGTATGACTGACACTATGGGTCGTATGCACTCTGACGCTCAGTTCGCTGGTTCTTCATCTGTTCCTGCTCACGTGGAAATGATGGGATTCCTGGGAATTGGTAACAACCCGATGGTAGGTTGTACAGTAGCTTGTGCGGTTGATGTAGCTCAGGCTTTAGCTAAGTAATTTAGATTACTTTATATAGAAAAACTTCTGTAATCAGTAAGATTACAGAAGTTTTTCATATAGATAAATAACTGCTCCATAAAGAATAGAATATCCTCTAACACAGCCCTTTTAAAAATGTTGTAGTTAAACTATGATGATTTAAAGGAGAATGATTATCTTTGTCTTAAACTCATAATCATAAGATTTATGGAATATATTAATGAATTTCACAAACAATGGATAGAGCGTACTCGTCAATCAATAATATCCTGGAGCAAGCAGCCTGCATCGTCAAAAGAGGTAAAAAAGCAACAGGAGAAATTGAACCAACAGAGGGCTATAAGAGAGGGCAAATTAAAGAATTAACAGACTTTGCCCATACTAACAACTTATGGATTGACTTATCCCACCTCGACATTACCTATATGGATAAAGGTGGTGAGAATGAAGTGTTCCATGATGGAAAAGTATCTGTTATCAAACTGAATAATTTTGAATACGCAGGCGATGACCTGGAGAACTTCTTCATTCGTATTGTCGCACACAATAAGTTCTTCAGTAATGTCCCCTATCAAATGATTGGTTTCTCTTACAACAGCCAACAGGAGTTTTGCGCAGTCCTCATACAGCCTTATATTATAGCAGAACGGGAGGCCACAGAAGATGAAATAGCCACCTATATGCAAGCATTAGGCTTTGAAATGGATTATTACGACGAATATCATAATGAAAATTATGAAGTGTTTGATGCAGTCCCTAATAATGTACTTTATGGGATAGATGGAGACTTATACTTCATTGATACACAAATAAGATTAAGGACTTCCATGTATATTTAAAACAATAAACTTTTGGAATAGCGATTCCATTCATATACTTATTAAAAAGATACTTGAGCTTTTAGCTCTTATTCTCTGTTCTGAAAACCGCCAATTTAAAGTAAGTGAGAATAAGTTGATAAAGGTTTGCGCTTTATAGGCGTGAACTATTCATACTTATTTACTTGCAGGGTGCTTGGCGGTACCTCAGAACAAAATAAGTTTCGAATGGTTCCGCCTTTTTTATTTTATAAAAAGCTAAGAATATGTATCCGTACATTCATACAAGACATAACAGATATATAAATCTATATCAGAATATTTCTCATTCAACATATCAGCACAAATATTTCCTACTTGTGAATAATAAGCTACATATACGTGACTTATTATCAACATTAAAAATCTAAAACTGACGAAATTAGGGATAACTTTGTATAAATATATAAAAGCTACAAATAGAGACAAACACTTCTCTAAAACAAGAATGACATGATACACATTGGTCAAATAATAGAGGCAGAACTTCACAAACAAGAACGCTCCGTAACATGGTTTGCCAACAAACTTTATTGCGACAGAACCAATGTATATAAAATATTCAAACGGGGAAGTATAGATTCTGATTTGCTTTTACGAATATCCATTATTCTCAAACACAACTTCTTCATTTACTATCTGCAAGAGTTAGAAAGTTGTAGCAACGAATAAAGTAACTAAACATAAACCACTTTTAGTTATTTTATTTTCAAGAAGTAGCCTAATCAGCTACAGTTCTGTTACTACACAGCTACAAACAATTTACGACTCACATCTAATTACAACATATCTTTGCAATGTCAAAGAATTGCATAATCAAAATGACATTTTTAGACATAGTAGTTATATTATCAATATCTAATTTAAATAAAAAAAGTTATGAGAAAAGTATTTTGGAAAATTGCAACTTGCATTAGCGTTATGTTACTGACTTTTTGCATTTACTCTTGCAGTAATGATGATGAAGATTCAGTTGGTTCACGAGAAATGTTATTGGGGACGTGGAACGGCATATCCTATTTGAGTCAAGAATGGGAAAATGGAGAACTGACGGAAAACAACATTGAAGATTTTGTCAATGGAACAAACAGATTTTCAATAGAATTTAAAGAAGATGGCACTTACCAAACAATAGACACATACCTTGACCCCGAAGGCCATTTTGCCCCCTCAACAACTAAAAATACTGGTACATGGTCATATTCTGGAAATAAACTGACTTTAGACGAAGACGCTGATGTTGAAAAATATTCCACAGAAACCTGGACTGTAACCAAAATGACAGAAACAGAATTATCCTATGAGATACGCGTAAAGTCGAAGGAAGATGGCATTAATTATGAATACAATGACCAATTTATCTTCACCAGATAAAACACATAAACTCTTTGGGTAAGATAAAAATCATATCTGGATTTTCATTTTATTTGAGTAACTTACGTGATCGTATTAAATCCACCTATTTAGTAGATGGGTTTAATACAATTTAAATGTATTCCTTATTGGTCGATATATCATACAAGTTACAAATGCAGAACAGATTAAGTACCCGTTCAGTCATCGCGTTTATCATATATAGCTAATGCCCATCTAGGAATAGCATTCACATATTGCTTCACTAATTTTCCATCTTTTAATCGGAAAAGGAGTTGTGCGTCCACATCCTCAATTGAATTATCATAGATATAAGCCCGATCTACAAAGTCTGATACAATGCTACTATTAGCAATTGACTTATCATACCTAGATATTATTTTAGTAATAGGAACATCATGTCCACCTTCCATTACTCTACGCGCGATACGAGCAGCATTAATAGTAGGATGTTCTGTACAAACAAAGAAGAAACGAATAAAAAAACCCGCTTCTTTCGCTCGCAGAATATAGTCAATCTTATCTTCTACAGACAAAACAGTTTCAAAAATAAGACTTTTATGCTCAGCAAGACATTGCTCTCTTAGTTCTTCACAATATTTCACTGCCTGCATCACCGCTTCCTTTGAATTCCAATTTCCATACTTCTCTTGAGCTATAATATCAGGATTTATATAAACAGCATCTTCCATCCATTCATGATGAAGTATTTTAGAAGTAACAGAAGTTTTACCGGAACCATTAGGTCCGGCAATCACAATTAAAACTGGACTGTGCATAGAGTGTTCCATCATTCTACAACTTTATTACGTCTTTGCATCCATTCTTTTTTTCGTAATGCAACAGTTTCATCCAAACGTTTAAAAAGTTTATCTGTTGCTTCCAGCCCCTTACGTTTTGCTTCTTCCGCCACCTCTCTCATTAAGGTAGCAAGCATTTGATCAGTAGGTTCTTCCATACTAGTCAAACGATAAGAATTCATTTCTTTTTCAGACATAGTTATCAATATTTAGTTCTACAAATATAATCATTCCAATATAGATATAACAATCTAAAGACCATTTTTGCATATTGAACATTGATTATTAGTATATTCATTATCAATTCTCCTTTTGATAAAACTATTCAAGGAAGTCAGTTGTTTATATAGTATAACCAAAATTATACACAATGCTACTGACTTTCTTAAATATGCTTGCTACTATCATCAGCGTAATAAGTCTGCTGATTGTCACCTATGGAGTATTCGTCGGCATCATTGCTTTTCTACGCAATGAGATAAAACGATTCAACGGGACATATACCGTTAATAATATCCGGCAGCTCAGGGCTGATTTCGGTAGTTATCTTTTGCTTGGTCTGGAGTTTCTGATTGCATCTGACATACTGAAAACTGTAGTTGATCCGACCCTGGATGAATTGGCAATTTTAGGCGGGGTAGTTGTGGTAAGAACAGTACTTTCTGTCTTTTTGAATAAAGAGATTAAAGAATTGGCAGAAAATGAGTCCTCTAAAGAAATATAATATCTAGTGGCATAATCTCAAAAGCCATACTTTTTCTATTGCCTGATATGACTAAATTGATTACTTTTGTTTCCACTAACTCTCCAGTTAGAAGAAGGAAAAGAGTAAAAACACGTCATAAACATGGGAATACTACATTTATCAATTGAACTCACACTTGATCTGATTGCCTTGATATCAGGAATTATTCTTATTTTTCGCGCTAAAGATAATTACCCGAAATTATATTGGGGAATTATAGCAGTGGGTATAGGACTTATGTTCTCATGGGAAAATATCGGATGGCTGACAATCGTAACAGATACTCCTGAATACAATTTCACCGATCTGCTCAACATCGAAAAGATGCTCAAATGGTATGCTTTAGCTAATATCGTTGTTCTATTTCCCACCGCTTCTCTATCTCCGGGATATCTTAACCACTTCAGAATATTTACATTCCTATTGCCGCCTATCATAACAATAACTGTAGGAATTTGCTATTTGGGATTCAACGGAGTTATAACTCCTATTTACTCATTGAATGAAATAATACCGAATATAAATAATACAGATGTTAGGCTCAGGATTTGTATATTCTTACTTTCTGTCCTTACACCCCTCTTTATTCTTACTCATACAATGATCTGCACAAAAACTTATCGCAGAATAAATAAGAATATGTACTTGTTTATAGGTTTCCTGTTCTTATTTTTAGGAATATATATTCTATTCACTTTAAACATCAATGAATTTATTTTCAATTTATTCGGCATTACAGCAATTGTTTTCACCGTTCTATTTTCAATACTATATTTACGATACGAGAATCCATTTTCGGATCATATCAGTATGGTGTATAATACCAATAAAAAGATATCGCAAGTAGAAAATTCACCTCAACCTCTCCCACTTTTCTCAACCATTGAAACATATCTTAAAGAGCATCATCCTTATACAGACCGACTGTACAACATAAAAGATTTAGCTAAATCCTTAAACGAAAAAGAGCACGATATTTCGATGGCAATCAAAAATCAGGGTTTTAGTGGCTTCCGGGAATATATAAACTGCAACCGGCTAGAATATTTCAGACAGTTAGCAGTCGAGAATCCGGAGAAAAGCATGAAGGAATTAATGTTCGCGTGCGGTTTTAGTTCCCGGGCAACTTTCTACCGGAACTTTTCTGATAAATATGGCGTATCTCCCAGTAAATTCATTGATAATCAATATAATAACAAAGAAGTTCTTATCTAAAAGAATATCAATATCGCTGTATAAAAGTGTCTCATTTCGGGAATGAGACACTTTTTATTTTCACAATTAAGAGCAATGCACTACTTTTGACTGAAAGTAAAATATGACATAAGCCATATAGACAAGTAAATCACATGGACAATAAAGAGACACACACCGAGCGTTGTAATCATACAATCGTCGAAAAGCATCAAGAGAACATTTTCTTATACACGACTATTACCGGAAATTTGCAACTGGTTCATTTTGAAGAAATCGGTTACTTCCGCTATAACTCCAAAAGTAAATTGTGGGAAGTTGTATTGTATAATAAGCACACCTTACTATTAAAGAGAAATACAAACTCACAGAAAATACTGAACTTGCATCCTTGTTTGGTTCAGATCAGCCAGTCCTATATTATCAATATCACTTATCTGTCATCAATTGAAGATAACAACTGTCTATTACTTCCTCCCTTCAGCAACTCAGAAACTCTGCAAGTAAGCAAATCCTTTATGAAAAAGCTGAAAGAAAGATATCCTTGTCTCTGACAATCAAAAGCCCTGTTTTTTATGCAACAGCCAATAGTTCCACTTCGAATACCAATGTTGAGTAAGCCGGTATAGAATCAGTATTTTTATTACCGTATCCCAGTGTATAAGGTATATAGATAATCCATTTATCGCCAACGTGCATTTTTTGAAGTGCCACCTGCCAACCTTCTATCACATCACTAAGGCGCAATGCATCCGGGCAATTGCGCTCATAAGAATTATCAAACATCCGGCCATCAATCAGACTTCCCGTATAATGCACGGTGATAATACTCCGCGCACCCGGAGAAATCGTTCCTTCACCAGTCTCCAAAATTTTATAATAGATACCACCCGGCAATGCGGAAACACCTTCTTGAAAAGCCAATCTTTTCAGGAACCGGCGGTTAGCTTCTTTGTATTCTTTCTTTTTTCCCATAAACAATCTTATTAGAGCGTACAAAAATAAGTAGATTTGAAAAGAATCTATCATAAAAACTGTATATTTGTTCATTGAACTATAAAACTTCTTCGCTATGGGACAAATTAAAACTAGATGTAGCAGGATTGCTACCGGATTATTCTTCCTTTTAATGATGATTGTGAGTTTTTCCGCATGTACGCGCAGTCAAAAAGACATTATCCCTTCCGCAGAATATGCGCCATACGTTAACGCTTATACAGGTGGAGTCATTTCACAAGGCTCGACCATACGCATCGAACTGACGCATGACCAACCAATGGTGGATATGAACAATGAATTGAAAGATAATCCATTCAGTTTCTCGCCCTCATTGAAAGGAAAAGCATATTGGGTCAGCAATAATACCATTGAGTTTGTTCCGGAAGAAGGTACACTGAAACCGGGGGCATTTTATGAGGGGACTTTCCAACTCGGAGATTTTATGGAAGTCGATAAGCAACTGAAGGAGTTTAACTTCTCATTCCGGGTGCAGGAGCGTAACTTTACTATCCATACAGAACCTATAACGATTACAGCTACCCAACCCGATGAAGTAAGTATAAAAGGAGAAATACGTTTCAGTGATGTAGTGAAGAAAGAAGAGGTGGAGAAAATGCTGACAGCCATTACTGGCAAAAGTTCTAAACAAGAAGTACACCTCAGCACTACGCCGAAAAAAGAAATGATAGGGAAAATACAAACAGCCGATAATGGAAAAAGCAAAAACTATCCGGTAGAGATTACTTCCACTGATAATTCCACCCGTTATGAATTCAATATCAATCGGATTCCACGAGAAGCGGAAGATTACCAACTGGAGATAAAGGCCAATGGAAGTCCTGCACGGATTGACCATACACAAAGCGAAGAGATTCTGATTCCGGCAAAAGACAGTTTCCGTTTTCTGACAGCCGAACGCGTTGACCAACCGGAGAATGGGATTGAAATCGTATTCTCCACTCCCGTATCCAATACGCAGGATTTGAAAGGACTCATTGAAATACCGGAAGTATCTTCTTCTATCACTCAAATCAAGGACAATAAAGTGTTTATTTATTTCGAAGCGAACAAGATTAATAAACTGACTTTAAATATTCACGAAGGAGTAAAAAGCAGTCAGGAACAGACCTTAGGAACTTCACATTCTATCTCGTTCAGCGAGTTGAATCTAAAGCCGCAGGTTGAAATGTCTACTTCGGCAGCTATTCTTCCCGATTCCAAAAGCTTGATTATCCCGTTCCGGGCTGTCAATCTGTATGCGGTGGACTTGAGTGTGATACGCATTTTCGAGAATAATGTGTTGATGTTCATGCAAAGCAATTCACTGACTTCTGCCAATGAGTTGCGCCGTTCGGGACGATTGGTTTATAAGAAAACATTGTGGTTGGGCAAAGACTCTTCCAAAGACGTTCACCGTTGGGAAGATTACTCGATTGACCTTGCCGGACTGATTCATCAGGAGCCGGGTGCTATCTATCGTGTCATTCTATCTTTTCGGCAAGAGTATTCGGCTTATCCTTGCGGTGGTAGTGACAAGCAGGAAATGAAATTTGCCGACAGCACTTCCGATGGTCTGACCAAAGTAAGCGGAAGTGTTATATCAGAAGAAGACGAAGCCGTTTGGGATACTCCCGAAGCCTATTATTACTATAACGGCTCAACAATGGACTGGAGTTTGTATCGTTGGCAGGAACGGAATAACCCCTGCCATCCATCCTACTACATGGGTTCAGACCGGACAGCAGCCTGCAATGTCTTTGCTTCTAATTTGGGAATGATTGTGAAGAGAAACTCCCTGAACAATTTATGGATTGCAGTCAGCAATATTTTGGATACCAAACCGGTCGGGAAAGCACAAGTCACCGTTTACAACTTCCAGTTGCAAGTGATAGGCAAAGGGGAAACAAACGGAGAAGGTCTGGCAGAAATCGCTCCGAAAGGCGTACCCTTTATTGTCGTAGCAGAATCGGATAAGCAAAAAGCCTATGTACGTGTGGTAGATGGAGAAGAACAATCCGTCAGCCGGTTTGATGTGGGCGGAAAAGATATTCAGAAAGGGTTGAAAGGATTTATATACGGTGAAAGAGGTGTATGGCGACCGGGAGATACGTTGCACATATCCTTCATCCTGGAAGACCGCGAAAAAAGAATACCGGACAAGCATCCGGTAGCACTGGAGATTTACAATCCGAAAGGACAGTTCTATACCAAGATGATTTCGACGCAGGGAATGAATGGCTTCTACACCTTTGATGTTCCGACCCAACCCGATGACCCTACCGGACTTTGGAATGCATACGTAAAAGTAGGCGGAACCACTTTCCATAAAGGGCTGCGCATCGAGACGATAAAGCCTAACCGGCTCAAAATAACATTGGCACTGCCCAGAGTACTTCAGGCAACGGACAAAGAGTTTTATGCTCCGCTCACTTCCTCCTGGCTGACAGGAGCAACCGCTTCACGCCTGAAAACCAAAGTAGAGATGTCATTGTCCAGGGTAAACACACAATTCAAGGACTACGGACAATATATCTTCAATAATCCGGCTACGGATTTCTCAACCATCAAAACAGATGTATTCGATGGTGTGCTTGACGCGGAAGGAAGAGCGGGAGTTACGCTGAAACTACCGGTGGCAACCAATGCGCCGGGTATGCTGAACGCTTCTTTCACTACCCGTGTATTTGAACCGGGCGGAGATGCGAGCATTTACACACAAAGCGTTCCTTTCTCACCGTTCACATCTTATGTGGGTATTAATCTGAATCAGCCGAAAGGGAAATACATTGAAACGGATAAAGACCATGTATTTGACGTTGTTACCGTAAATCCTGAAGGAAAACCGGTAAGCCGTTCGAATCTGGAATACAAAATATACCGCATCAGTTGGAGCTGGTGGTGGGAGAACAGTGACGAATCTTTCAGTTCCTATATAAACAGCAGTTCCATTACTCCGGTAGCCAGTGGCAACCTGCAAACCAACGGCGGAAAGGCTTCCTTCAAGTTCCGTGTCGATTATCCGAGTTGGGGACGTTATCTCGTATATGTGAAAGATAAAGAGAGCGGGCATGCCACCGGTGGTACAATCTATGTAGACTGGCCGGACTGGAGAGGACGTTCAAGCAAATCTGACCCCAGCGGTATCAAAATGCTTGCATTCTCACTGAATAAGGATTCTTACGAAATAGGCGAAACGGCTACAGCCATTATCCCCGCAGCAGCCGGCGGTCGTGCGTTGGTATCCATCGAAAACGGTTCGACGGTACTTAAGCAGGAATGGATAGAGGTATCCAATCAGGGAGATACGAAATATAGCTTTAAGGTTACGCCGGAAATGGCACCGAACGTATATTTGCACATCAGCCTGTTGCAGCCTCATGCACAAACAGTCAATGACTTACCGATTCGTATGTATGGTGTTGTCCCGGTATTCGTGACTAACAATCAGACTATCCTGCAACCGCAGATACAGATGCCGGAAGTGTTGCGACCGGAAACGAGTTTCAATGTCACCGTCAGCGAAAAGAACGGGAAGCCGATGACTTATACATTGGCTATCGTGGATGACGGTTTGCTGGATTTGACGAACTTCAAGACTCCCGACCCCTGGAACGACTTCTATTCACGTGAAGCACTCGGCATCCGGACATGGGATATGTATGATAATGTATTGGGAGCTTCCGCCGGAAGTTACAGTTCTCTTTTCAGCACAGGCGGTGACGCTTCATTGAAGCCGGCGGATGCCAAAGCGAACCGTTTCAAACCAGTAGTTAAATTTATAGGGCCTTTCTATTTGGGTAAAGGCAAGCGCGAGACACATGCATTGAAGTTGCCGATGTATGTAGGTTCGGTACGTGCCATGGTAGTGGCAGGACAGGACGGAGCTTATGGCAATGCGGAAAAGACGTCTTATGTGCGGACACCGTTAATGCTTCTGTCTACTTTACCGCGTGTACTTAGTATTCAAGAGGAGATTACCGTTCCGGTAAATATCTTTGCCATGGAAAATCAGGTGAAGAATGTTACAGTATCTATCCAGGCTACCGGTGGCGGTGTTCAGATTGTCGGTTCTCCGCAACAGTCGCTGACCTTCAATCAACCGGGCGACCAACTTGCTTTCTTTACATTAAAGACGGGCAGTAAGACGGGAAAAGCAACCATCCACCTTACAGCAAGCGGTGGCGGACAGCAGACGAAAGAAACCATTGAAATAGAAGTGCGCAACCCGAACCCGATTGTGACATTACGCAACAGCCAATGGGTAGAGAGCGGACAAAGCGGAGAACTGTCATACAGCCTTGCCGGTTCTTCCGACGATAATCATATCCAACTGGAAGTTTCACGTATTCCATCAGTAGACATCAGCCGTCGATTCGACTTCTTGTACAACTATCAGCATCATTGCACGGAGCAGTTGACTTCCAAAGCCCTGCCACTCTTATTCGTCTCCCAATTCAAAGCGGTGGACGAGCAGGAATCAGAGAAAATAAAAACAAATGTGCAGGAAGCCATCCGTCAGGTTTATGCCCGTCAACTTCCGAACGGCGGATTTATCTATTGGCCGGGAAATGCCGTTGCCGACGAATGGATTAGTTCATATACGGGAATGTTCCTCACGTTGGCACAAGAGAAAGGCTATGCCGTTCACTCCAATGTATTGAATAAGTGGAAACGTTTCCAACGTGCAGCGGCTCAAAACTGGCGCATGCCGCAGGATGCAAGTAGCTGGCAGCAATGGCAGTCGGAATTGATGCAGGCTTTCCGTTTATACACTTTGGCATTGGCAGGCGCACCGGAATACGGAGCAATGAACCGGATGAAAGAACAACAAGGATTGTCTATCCAGGCAAAATGGAGACTGGCAGCCGCCTATGCTTTGACAGGCAAGATGAAACCAGCCGAGGAATTAGTGTACAATGCCGAGACTACCGTTATCCCCTATTCTTCAATGAATCTGATTTACGGTTCATCCGACCGGGATGAAGCGATGATTCTGGAAACATTGATTCTGATGAACCGCGAACGGGATGCGCTTCAACAGGCGAAGAAAGTCTCACAGAATCTGTCACAAGAGAATTGGTTCAGTACTCAATCTACTGCCTTCGCCCTTATGGCAATGGGACGGTTGGCCGAAAAGTTATCAGGTACATTGGATTTCACATGGACATGGAACGGTAAGCAACAACCTGCGGTAAAATCTGCTAAGGCTGTATTTGAGAAAGAGATTTCCACTTCCCCGAAATCCGGTACGAT
Organism: Bacteroides sp. GM023; assembly: GCF_014750685.1. Lineage (GTDB taxonomy): Bacteria > Bacteroidota > Bacteroidia > Bacteroidales > Bacteroidaceae > Bacteroides. The sequence goes on along the minus strand of NZ_JAAXGE010000005.1, from coordinate 183,103 downwards.
TTCGATAAAGAATCAAGGCAAGGGGGCACTGGGCGTAGATATTATCACACGTACACAGTTGCTGAATGATACGCTGCCTGCCATTTCGGACAATATCCGGATGGATATAAGATATGCAGACATGAACGGTACACCTATATCAATAGATGATATCAGGCAAGGTACTGATTTTATCGCTGTTGCCGCCATATCCAATATCAGTGGCACTTCGGACTATATCAACCTGGCACTGACGCATATCATACCGTCCGGATGGGAGATATACAATGAACGAATGTTGGTTGCTGATACAGAGAACGCCGCCAGTGCAACCAGTACTCCAAGAAACTCAGTCAGCAAGTATTCCTATCAGGATATTCGCGACGACCGTGTATTGACTTATTTCAATCTACGCCGTGGAGAAACGAAAGTGTTTACAGTCAGGCTGCAAGCCACTTATGCAGGTAACTTTATCCTTCCGGCTATTCAATGCGAAGCCATGTATGACGCAACCGTGCAAGCACGAAGCAAAGCAGGAAGAACGACGGTGAGTAAGTAAATTTCAGGCACGGATTACACGGATTTCACGGTTTTAGTTAACGAGTAGAACCGTGAAATCCGTGTAATCCGTGCCTAATCATTCGTCATAAATATATATATCCTAACTTTTGCCATTCAATGATTTCTATCTATAAGTTCTTCAAACGATTATCAATATTCAGGAAAGTAATGCTTGGCATCCTTACTCTCCTGCTGATTGGATATATATTTTGTCTTCCCCGGCAACTGTTTCATGTCCCCTATTCTACCGTCGTCACCGACCGTAACGATGAATTGCTGGGAGCACGCATTGCTTCCGACGGGCAATGGCGGTTTCCTCCACGCGAGACAACACCGGAGAAAATCAAACAATGTCTCATAACATTTGAAGACAAGCATTTCTATCACCATTGGGGTGTCAATCCGTTATCCGTCGGAAGAGCTATCTATCAGAACACCAAGCACAAACGTATTATCAGTGGTGGAAGTACACTGACTATGCAAACCATCCGTCTTGCCCGAAATGAATCGAGGACTTTCGGAGAGAAAATAATCGAAATGATTTGGGCTACCCGACTCGAATTCCGGGCTTCCAAAGAAGAAATCTTATCCATGTATGTATCTCATGCGCCTTTCGGTGGCAATGTAGTAGGACTGGATGCAGCAGCCTGGCGGTATTTCGGGCATTCGGCGGAAGACCTGTCATGGGCAGAATCCGCCATGCTTGCCGTGCTTCCCAATGCTCCCGCTATGATTCATCTATCCAAAGGACGGAAGATGCTGCTTTCCAAACGGAACCGGTTATTGAAACAACTCCTAGAAAAGAAAATCATAGATTCATCGACCTACGAACTGGCTATCACCGAACCGCTTCCCGATGAGCCGTATCCTCTTCCACAGATAGCTCCCCATTTGGTCAGCCGTTTTTATAAGGAGAGGAACGGGCAATACACCCGTTCTACTATCGACCGGGGGATGCAGACCCACATAGAAGATTTGGCAGAACGTTGGAGTAATGAGTTCAACCGGAGTGATATTCGTAATTTGGCTATTCTAGTGATTGATATACCCACCAATCAGGTGATAGCTTATTGCGGAAATGTACATTTCGACCGAAAGCAGGGCGGCAATCAAGTTGACGTGATTCAAGCTCCCAGGAGCACAGGCAGTATTTTAAAACCTTTCCTATATTATGCCATGTTGCAGGAAGGTTCTTTATTGCCCGATATGTTATTGCCGGATATACCTATTAATATAAACGGCTTTACTCCTCAGAATTTCAGCATGCAATATGAAGGAGCTGTCCCGGCTTCGGAAGCGCTTGCCCGTTCATTGAATATTCCTGCCGTGACGATGCTGCAAAGATATGGAGTACCTAAGTTTCATAATTTCCTGCAACAGACCGGATTCAAGACAATCACCCGGTCTTCGTCTCATTATGGATTATCCTTGATTCTAGGTGGAGCGGAAGCGACCTTGTGGGATGTGACAAATACCTATGCCCAAATGGGAAGGAGTCTCATTCCTCACCCGGATTCAAAGCTCTCTGAAAAGAAAGAAGCCGGGATTATAATGGCGAAAGGGGAAGAGAAAGAAGAAGAAAACGAGACTACTCAGAAGAGTAATCAGAAGAATTTCATTTGGGAGAAAGGCGCTGTGTGGCAAACATTCGACGCCTTGAAAGAAGTAAACCGTCCCGAAGAAATCGACTGGAAATCTATCCCGTCCATGCAAACCATTGCCTGGAAGACAGGAACCAGTTATGGATTCCGGGATGCCTGGGCAGTCGGTGTCACCCCGCGCTATGCAGTCGGGGTATGGGTAGGAAATGCAACCGGTGAAGGAAAGCCGGGACTGGTCGGTGCACAAACGGCAGGTCCCGTATTATTTGATATATTCAATTATCTTCCCGCTTCATCCTGGTTTGAACGCCCGACCGGTGTTTTTGTGGATGCAGAAGTATGCCGCCAGTCAGGACATTTGAAAGGTAGATTCTGCGAAGAAACGGACACAATCCTTATTCTCCCTGCCGGACTGCGCACGGACGCTTGCCCGTACCATCATCTAATCACATTATCCGCTGACGAAAAGCACCGTGTCTATGAGAACTGTGCCAACACAGAACCGACCCTTCAAAAGTCATGGTTTACCCTTCCCCCCGTATGGGAATGGTACTATAAGCAACACCATCCGGAATACAGACCTCTCCCCCCTTTCAAAGCAGGTTGTGGGGAAGACACTTTCCAACCTATGCAATTCATCTATCCTCCGATAAATGCTCACATTAAATTGCCGAAACAACTGGACGGCAGCAGAGGATTCATAACCGTCGAATTGGCACACAACGACCCCAATGCCACCCTATTCTGGCACCTCGATGACACCTATCTGACGCAAACGCAGGATTTCCACAAGATTTCCCTGCAACCCGCTCCCGGAAAACATTCTTTGACAGCAGTAGATGGAGAAGGCAATACAGTTTCCACTACTTTCTTCATTGAGTGAGCATCAATTTTACTATCTTTGCGGCATGAAACAGCCATTAAAAGAAAACGGGGGACTACCGGCGTCTATCCTCTGGACACTTGCTATTGTGGCGGGTATCTCGGTAGCCAATATCTATTATGTCCAACCTCTTCTGAATATGATACGCCATGAACTTGGCATATCAGAATTCCGAACCAACCTGATTGCCATGGTCACACAGATTGGCTATGCAGCCGGACTGTTGTTTATCACTCCCTTAGGTGATTTATGTCAACGGAAGAAAATCATACTCGCCAACTTTACCGTCCTGATATTCTCCCTGCTGACCATCGCCCTGACGCATAACATCCACCTGATACTTATTGCCTCATTCCTTACGGGAGCCTGCTCCATGATTCCACAGATATTCATTCCCATAGCCGCCCAATTCTCACGTCCCGAGCACAAAGGCAGGAACGTAGGAATCGTACTTTCAGGACTGCTGACCGGCATACTGGCTTCACGTGTTGTCAGCGGATTTGTCGGCGAACTGTTCGGGTGGCGTGAAATGTACTATATCGCCGCAGGCATGATGTTGGTCTGCGCAATTATTGTATTGAAAGTCCTTCCCGATATTCAGACCAACTTCAAAGGGAAATACAGCGACCTGATGAAATCCCTGGTAGCTTTGGTAAAAGAGTTTCCGCAACTACGCATTTATTCCATCCGGGCAGCGCTGAACTTCGGTTCCCTTCTTGCCATGTGGTCTTGCCTGGCTTTCAAGATGGCGCAAGCTCCATTCTTCGCCACTAGCGACGTCATCGGACTGTTGGGACTCTGCGGAGTAGCCGGAGCATTGACGGCATCTTTTGTAGGGAGATACGTGAAGCAGGTAGGCGTACGCCGCTTCAACTTTATCGGCTGCGGATTGATTCTTTTCGCCTGGTTGCTGTTTTACGTGGGAGAAAATACATATATAGGCATTATTGCCGGCATTATCATTATTGATATAGGTATGCAGTGCATCCAGCTTAGTAATCAGACGAGTATTTTCGAGCTATCTCCCCGCGCTTCGAACCGTATCAACACCGTCTTTATGACAACTTACTTTATAGGTGGTTCGATGGGGACATTCCTTGCCGGCAGCTTTTGGCAACTGTATGGTTGGCACGGTGTTATTGGTGTCGGAGTCATTTTAACTATGATTTCTTTATTAATTACGCTTTTCTATAAGAAATGAGTCAACAAAATGAACGGTCAAACCGTTTATTACAAAACTAAAGCCAATGAAATACGGAGTTAACAAGAAAATCTTACTAATCACAGCTGGCACAGTTTGGATTATCGCCGGTGCCAATATCTTACGAATAGGAATTGTGACTTGGCTGAACAGCTCTCAAGAGTGGATGTTCAAAATTGGAGAAGCAACTGTTGTTTTCTTATTATTTTTTGTCTTAATTTTCAGAAGACTTTATTATAAACATACCCGCCGGATTGAAGAGAAGAAAGAAACCCGTAACTGCCCTTTCTCTTTCTTTGATGTAAAAAGCTGGATAGTGATGATATTCATGATTTCTTTGGGAATCACCATCCGGAGTTTCCACCTGTTGCCGGACAGCTTCATTTCTGTATTTTACACAGGATTGTCCATAGCACTGATTCTCACCGGAATACTTTTCATCCGCTATTGGTGGATAAAACGTAAGACAATCCTTGACTGACGCTCACATCTGCCTATATTCCAAGAAAATATAAACTTATAATAATTTTTATTGCTCTATCCCGCAATGCAGAAGATTTCGACCATTTTGTTATATCTTTGCAGACTAAAATAATATAGGAATGAATTTAGTTCAACAAGACATTAATAATTTCATCCGTTTTCAACGGAATGAGATTACAGAAAGTATTCTATACGAGCGACTTGCGCTGATAGAAAAAGACACAAACAACAGCAGGACGCTCAAACTGATTGCCGCGGAAGAAAAGTCACACTATAACATCCTCAAAAAATATACAGGAAAAGAGGTTGCTCCTGATTATAAGCGTATTGCCCGCTTCTATCTTTTAGCACGCACGCTAGGGCTTACTTTCGCTATCAAGCTGATGGAATCAAGCGAGGAAAATGCTCACAGCAATTATGACAAATACGCGAATATTCCCGATTTGCAACGTCTTGCCCAGGACGAAGAGGTGCACGAGCAGAAGTTGATTGCACTTATCAATGAAGAAAAACTGGAATATATGGGTTCCGTCGTGTTGGGATTGAATGATGCATTAGTGGAGTTTACCGGTGCACTGGCAGGATTCACACTGGCTTTGAACGATAGTAAGCTAATCGCCCTCACCGGTAGTATCACAGGAATTGCCGCTGCATTATCAATGGCCTCATCCGAGTATCTTTCGACCAAGTCGGAAGGAGACGATAAGAAACATCCTGTAAAGGCAGCCGTCTACACAGGTATTGCCTATCTGATTACAGTAGTGTCATTGGTCGCTCCGTTTATCCTTATCAGTAATGTAATCATAGCTCTGGCAGTGATGTTGAGCATGGCACTTGTCATTATCGCGCTTTTCAATTACTATTACTCGGTAGCCCGCGGCGAAAGTTTCCGAAAGCGATTTACCGAAATGGCCGTACTCAGTTTCAGTGTGGCAGGTATCAGTTTCCTGATTGGCTACGCCTTGAAAACGTTTACCGGCATTGATGCTTAATACCTGATAATGTCTTACTAATTAATAATGTCTTAATAAAGAAGAAAGTACCAGAGAACTTAATATGAAAAAAGCTCCTTCCCCTATTGTATCGCTGATACCGATTATCGTACTTATATTAATGTTAGTGGCCACTATTCACACTTTCGGCAGTGATGCTCTAAGTGGTGGAAGCCAGGTTTCATTGCTTAGCACTACTGCTGTATGCATCCTTATCGGTATGGCTTTTTACAAAATTCCGTGGAAAGATTACGAGATAGCAATTACCAACAATGTGGCCGGAGTGACAACAGCTATCATTATCCTGCTCATTATCGGCGCACTAAGCGGTGTCTGGATGATTAGCGGCATAGTACCTACTCTGATTTATTATGGAATGCAAATCATTCATCCCAGTTTCTTCCTCGCATCTACCTGCATCATTTGTGTACTCATCTCCATCATGACCGGTAGTTCGTGGACGACAATTGCTACCATCGGTATCGCATTGATGGGTATCGGCAGGGCACAAGGATTTGAGGATGGATGGATTGCGGGAGCTATCATCTCCGGCGCTTATTTTGGAGATAAGGTTTCACCTCTATCGGAAACGACCATATTAGCTGCTTCCGTGACGGATACTCCCCTGTTCAGGCATATCCGCTATATGATGATAACGACTGTTCCTTCCCTTATTATCACGCTGATTATTTTCACCGTGGCGGGATTCTCGCACGACGCGAGCAATACGCAGCATATCACGGAAGTGGCAGCCGCATTGAATGAGAAGTTTCATATCACTCCCTGGCTGTTGATAGTCCCTGTGGTAACCGGAATATTGATTGCCCGGAAAGTGCCTTCCATTATTACTTTGTTCCTGTCAACACTGCTGGCCGGTATCTTTGCTTTAATTTTTCAGCCGGATTTGTTGCGGGAGATTTCTGGGATGATGACTTCCGGTGCCGATTCTCTGTTTAAAGGTCTGATGATGACTGTCTACGGAGGGACAAATTTGCATTCCGACAATGCCGTTCTGACAGACTTAATTGCCACGCGCGGTATGTCCGGGATGATGAATACCGTTTGGTTGATTTTATGTGCCATGTGTTTTGGTGGCGCAATGACAGCGAGCGGCATGCTGGGAAGTATCACTTCCATCTTTGTCCGCTTCATGAAGAAGACAGTCAGTGTGGTGACTGCAACGGTTTGCTCCGGCCTTTTTCTCAATTTGGCAACTGCCGACCAATATATCAGTATCATCCTGACCGGTAATATGTTCCGGGATATTTATGCTAAAAAAGGTTACGAAAGTTGCTTGCTAAGCCGGACTACGGAAGATTCAGTAACCGTTACATCCGTGCTGATTCCGTGGAATACCTGCGGAATGACTCAGGCCACAATCCTGAGTGTGCCGACACTTGTGTATCTGCCCTATTGTTTTTTCAACATTATCAGCCCTTTAATGAGTATTGCCGTTGCAGCTATCGGATATAAAATTGCAAGGCGTTCATGAACAATCTGGCATAGACTTTGTTTTTGCAATAAACGGACAACGTATTAAACCTAAACAAAAAAAAGTTATGAAAAAGTTTATTGCATTATTAGCATTAGTATTAGTGAGTGCAAGCACGATGATGTATGCACAGGAAAGTAACGCAGCAGTACGCCGCGCAGACAGAAAAGCTCAAAGAGATGCGGAAAGAGCTAAACTCCGCGCCGAAGAAGAGGTGCAGGACATGGCAGCCTATCAGCAAGCTGTACAGGCTTTGAAGAACAAGCAATTTGTATTGGAAGCCAATCAGGTAATCTTCCGTAATGGCATGAGTGCGTTTGTGACTTCAAACACCAACTTCGTTCTGATGAATGGTAACAGAGCTACCGTACAGACTGCTTTCAACACTCCTTATCCCGGCCCTAACGGTATCGGTGGTGTTACAGTAGATGGTAATTCTTCAGATATGAAGATGAATGTCGACAAGAAAGGAAATGTCAACTGTTCATTCAGCGTTCAAGGCATCGGCATCTCTGCCCAGGTCTTTATCAACATGAGTAGCGGAAACAACACTGCTTCAGTTTCCATCAGCCCTAACTTCAGTAACAATAACCTGACACTGAACGGAAATATCGTTCCGCTCGACCAGTCAAACATCTTCAAAGGACGTTCCTGGTAATCGGGATACAAGAATCTTATCATAACTCCGCTACAAATCGCGCAAAATGCGTACATTTGTAGCGGAGTTTTTTATTTATCCGTTCGTTAGTTCGTTAAACCATGAGAGAATTTATCATCGCAGACAATCAAGATATCAGCAAGGCAGGAATGATGTTTCTGCTGAGTAAGCAAAAGGATGTATCCACCCTTTTAGAAGCTGACAATAAGGCTGAACTGATTCAGCAACTGCGATTGTATCCGCAAGCGGTGATTATTCTGGATTATACGTTATTCGACTTTGCCGGAGCAGATGAACTGATTGTGCTGCAAGAGAGGTTTAAGGAAGCCGACTGGATTTTATTCTCCGACGAGCTTAGTCTTAACTTTCTTCGTCAGATTCTATTCAGCAGCATGGCTTTCGGAGTGGTGATGAAAGATAACTCCAAAGAGGAAATCATGACTGCCATCCAATGCGCTACCCGCAAACAGCGATATATCTGTAATCATGTCAGCAATCTATTACTTTCCGGTACCACTTCTCCGATGAGTGCATCGGTCGTAGATGACCATTTGCTGACGCAAACGGAAAAGAATATTCTAAAAGAAATCGCATTAGGAAAAACGACCAAGGAGATTGCGGCAGAGAAAAACCTCAGCTTTCATACGATTAACAGTCATCGCAAAAATATCTTCCGGAAGTTGGGGGTGAATAATGTACATGAAGCAACTAAGTATGCCATGCGGGCGGGGATTGTGGATTTAGCGGAGTATTATATCTGACGTGTGGACTGTCCAATACCATGGACAACCCCATTCCTATATTTTTCTTTGTTTCAAACCATTTTGTTTCAGAAGTTGTTCTATTTCTTTCTCAGATATAGAAGCTCTGTCTGCCTTATCATAGATATAAAGAAGATTTAATACTGCATTTTGTTGGGAAATTACCAAAGTAAAAGTTATGACTCTTGCACCACCACTTTTACCTTTTCCTTTTGCAGTAATTTTCATACGAACCTTACGCAAACCGTGACCAAGGTCTGTTCCAAGTTGAGGATTCCGAGATAATTCATCAAGAAGTTTCAGATAATCTTCTTTAAATGAAACATAACGCTTCCCTAAACGTTTTGCCTCTTTATCAAATGAGGCAGAACTTTCTATACTATAGTTCATCAATGAGTTCATAAGCAGATCTTGTTCTTCCAGCTGTTACATCTTTCAGCCCAGCGTCAATCCCTGCGAGAATCTCTTCTTTACTGATTTCTTCCTCTTCTTTTTCAGCTTCCATCTTTTTAAGTCGTTTCAAATAGTTTTTTACTCGGGTGAGCATCTCTTTGTCATTCAAACTCAGGAGTTCCTCCACCAAGTCCATTTTCAGACTTTTCAATTCCATCGTTGTCATAATCAATCCTCCTTTATTTATATTTCTATGAAACAAAAGTAATGAAAATAATCCTGTTTATTCAATCTTCACCACTCAAAAATATCTATTTAACAGATAATCTCCCCACTTCCCACGCAGATTCCCGCTTCTTTATCGTAAATCACTCCGAACTGTCCCGGAGCAATGCCCTGCAACTTTTCGGAAGATAAGATACGGAATTGGTTCTCTCCTTCCTGTATGAGTTTTCCTTTCGTAAATTCAGGAGTATGACGAATCTTAAAAGTAATATCCAATTCCTTGTCCTGTCCTGCCCAGGGATTATCGGTAATGAAATGGAAGTCATGCATTCGGAATTCATTGCCATATTGTGTTTCCACATCGTACCCTCGGGATACATAAATAATATTTTCTTGAATATCCTTCTTTATCACAAACCAGGGGCCACCACTCAAACCAAGTCCCTTTCGCTGTCCGATAGTGTGGAACCAATAGCCGCGATGGGTACCCAGTTTCTTTCCGGTTTCCAGTTCTATAATCGCTCCCTCTTTCTCTCCAAGGAAACGACGGACAAAATCATTATAATTTATCTTTCCCAAGAAACAAATGCCCTGGCTATCTTTTCTCCTGGCACTCGGTAATCCTGCCCTATTGGCTATTTCACGCACTTCGTTCTTCATGAATCCACCAATGGGAAACATGAGTTTAGAGACTTGCAGATAATCAATTTGGGCAAGAAAATCGGTCTGGTCTTTTACGGGGTCTTTTGCCGTACCCAACCAGATTTTGCCGTCACGCTCTAATGTGGTAGCGTAGTGACCGGTTGCTGTATAGTCGAAATCTTTTCCGACACGTTGTTCAAAGCAACCGAACTTAATAAGTTTATTGCACATCACATCAGGATTCGGCGTGAATCCCTGCCGGATTTTATCAATGGCATAGGCTGCCACATTCTCCCAATACTCCCGGTGTAAATCAACGATTTCCAAAGACAGACCATACTTACGGGCGGTAGCGGCAGACAATTCAATATCTTCCTCTGCCGAGCAATCCATATACTCCGCTCCGTCCATGCCTATCTTGATATAAAACAAAGTTGGCTTGTATCCTTGTTCACAAAGAAGGTGTACAACAACCGAACTGTCGACACCTCCCGATAATAATGCAGCTATATCCATGAAAAAAAATTCGTCTATTAATAACTTACTATAATATAGTTAATACCTACTGAAAACTTTAACGTTACAAAGATAAGGCTATATTCTCTAACAACCAATCACACATTGAAGGCATTTTTATACCATAAATGTGGTAGATAAGCAAAGTATTTCCTACATTTGCAGCATGAAAAGCTTTTTATAATGACGAAATTAAGAAAGATAATCCTTATACCTGCCCTGGTTATCGTATTTATCAGCGGCTTTTTCTCCTGCGGCGTCGACCGCTGGCCGGAGTATGCCCATCAGACAGCATTGGATACATGGTTGTTGGATATTATGCAACAGAACTATCTGTGGTATCAAGACTTACCTTCCTATGATGATGCAAACCTTTTTTTGGCACCTGACCAGTTCTTATCTAAGGTAAAATCAAAAAACGATAGTTATTCATTCGTGGATTCCATTATGGAAACTCCATTGCCTAGCTATGGATTCGACTATTCATTAGTCCGCAATCCGGACATTGATACCGCTTATAATGCATTGATTACTTACGTCATTCCCGGTTCACCTGCGGCAACAGCTGGTTTGAAACGTGGCAATTGGATTGTAAAGGTGGATACTTCCTATATCAGCAAGAAATATGAAACACTGCTGCTACAAGGTACGAAGCCGCTGGAAGTAACTTTAGGAACATATCAAAAGGTAGACCCGGAAGAGCCACCTGCAGAAGGTGAAGAACCAGAGGATATTTACAGGGTCGTACCGGAAGAAGAACCGACAGAAATCGGCGCAGCCGTACCATTAATAGATAATCCTGTACATTGCATGAAAATTCTGCCATACAAAGATGGTGAAGTAGGTTATTTAATGTACAACAGTTTCACAGCAGGAACCAAAGATGATGCAGAAAAATATAATAATGAGTTGCGCAACTGGTCGGCAGAACTTGCACAGAAGGATATTCATAAAGTGATACTCGACTTGAGATATAATAAGGGCGGAAGTATTGATTGCGCACAACTATTAAGTACCATGCTTGCTCCCTCTTTCTATCTTGACCAAACCATGGCATTTATAGAATATAACGACAAGAATACAGCCAAAGATGCAACTCTGACATTTAATTCCGAACTACTAACCCCTTCAGGTAAAAATTTGGATTTAACTACCCTTATCGTTCTGATTAGTGGAGAAACAGCAGGAGCTCCGGAAATGTTAATGCACTGTCTGAATGGAAAAATTCAAGAATTAATAGCTATCGGCAGTTCGACTAAAGGACAAAATGTAGCAACAGAGCAGTTCGTTAATGAAGAATTCTTATGGTCGATTAACCCTGTCGTATGTACAATCTACAATTCAGAGCATGACACTTATACGGGATATAAACCGACTTATGCCGTCAATGCTTCAACGGATTACTTGACGTTCCTACCTTTCGGCGATGAGAAGGAAACATTGTTGAGTGTTGCCCTCGGAGTATTAAACAAGACTTATCCGCCTAAAGAAGACGAAGATACAGGAGAAACGAAAAAGGCACAGCTCAAGATAGAAAAGAGTGTCAGCAGCCCGGCTAGCAGACGCTTCACGAGCAATGGACTAAGACTCCTCAAATAACAACATTCAAGCGAAAGCATATCAATCCGTTATTGAATAGCTTATAATAAGCCATACAAGCATCTACAAAGGGGATGCTGTGCCAACGCATTGTCACAACTGTGCCATCGCAATGGCACAGCCGTGACATCGTAGTGGCACAGTTGTGACACCAGGCTGGCATGAATATGGCACCAGCGTAATGCGATTATGCTTGCAGCAGAATCTACTTTTTAAAGTATTTACCAAAGAATAGAATCTGATAATCAATAGAATTTCCCCAATACGTTCCGTTATGTGCTCCGGGACGTGTTATGAAGTCATGGTTAATCTTTTTCTCTAACAGGCGATTATGCAAATCCTTATTCACGTTCAGGAAGAAATCACTCTCTCCACAGTCTATGATAATCGCTAAATCGTCATTATTAAGGCTATCAATCTGAGTAATAACCGTATGATTGTCCCATACTTCCTTATTTGAATCATATTCTCCTAACTGTTTAGACATTTCCCAATTCTTCGGAAATGGACGAATATCCATTCCTCCACTGGTACTTCCTGCCGCACCAAACGTATCTTTATGGCGGATAGCGTTCCACATTGCCCCATGTCCGCCCATACTCAATCCGGTAATGGCACGTCCTTTCCGGTCGGCAATCGTCTTATAATTTTTGTCGATATACTGCACAAGTTCCGATGAAACGAAAGTTTCATAACGGTATGAGGGATTAAGCGGACTATCCCAGTACCAGCTATTCTTCCCGTCGGGACAAACAAAGATAATTCCTTTTTCATCCGCTATTTGAGGCAGATTCGGTTTTATTCCAATCCATGTTTTGGCATTTCCGCCATATCCGTGTAGCAGATAAATAGTTGGACAGGCTACAGCCTTCTTTCCCATTGCTGCGTCCGGCGTTACTACTACCACCTTCACTTCCTTGCTCATGGAAGGACTTTTAATTAATAAGGTATCAACTTTGGCAGCAAAGGAAGGTGCTGCCAAGACTAAGAAAAGAGTAATTAATAGATTTTTTTTCTTTTTCATTATGTGATTTATAGTTTAGATACAATTATTCTTCTGTTTCTTCCAAAGAATGAAATTCAGCAACAGGTGTACCAAAGGTCTTATGGCACTGTTTGCAAGTATAATCCCAATGATTATCTCCCGGAGGAGCCATTGTCAATGCCGAAAGAATAGCCGCACCTATAGCACGTAATTTCTTTCCTTTTTTCAAAACCAACTTGATGTCCGAAGAACCACAATAGGGACAAAGTGTCAACTCTTCCGGCCAACTTTGATTATCTCTCAACACCTGTATTGCTTTGTCATACTCTTCTTCCGCAACTAATATATCTACTCCTGCTATGTTGCTCACACAACTTTTATACAAAGTAGAAAAATTCTCGTTATGCAGGATAGACTCAATACCCTCATTTTCCAACGCTCCCTGAAGGATATGTGCCTTCATTGCGTCATTGCAAGTTATCAATTTTACAGTCTTCATAAGGAATCTGTTTTAATATGTCCTACAAATATAAGACTTATTCCTTTTTTATTCACTGACTATATCATTCTTTAATACTTTTTTCGTACTTTCGCAGCACTAAACTGCAATCACATGAAAAGACTGTTGACACTTCTTTTATTCTTCAATATCCTGTTCTTTCCGTTGCACGCTCAACCTGTGCACCAAATAAAAGGAACAGTGATTGACAAAAACAGCCGCCAACCTTTGGAATTTATCAATGTGATGGTTATCGGGCTGAACAAAGGTGGTGTCACCAATGCAGAAGGACATTTCACTATTGAACAAGTACCTCCCGGCATCTATCGTCTGCAAGCGACGGCTATCGGCTATAAAAGTGTCACCACTCCCGAATATATCCTTTCCACCAAAAATCTGAATATCCCGATTGAGATGGAAGAGAACCTGACCGAACTCGAAGGAGTCACCGTCACAGCATCTCCTTTCCGTCGTGATATGGAAAGCCCTGTCAGCCTGCGTATCATCGGACTACAGGAAATAGAAAAGAGTCCGGGAGCCAACCGGGACATTTCGCGTATCGTACAGTCTTATCCCGGAGTTGCTTTCTCACCGATAGGCTATCGCAACGACCTTATTGTGCGTGGTGGTTCTCCTTTCGAAAACCGTTTTTATCTGGACGGAGTGGAAATCCCCAATATTAATCACTTCAGCACACAAGGAGCATCCGGCGGCCCCGTAGGCATCCTCAATGCCGACCTGATACGTGAAGTAAACTTCTACACCGGCGCTTTTCCCACCGACAAAGGGAACGCACTTAGTTCGGTACTCGACTTCAAATTGCGTGACGGAGACATGGAACGCAATTCACTAAAGGCAACACTCGGAGCTTCCGAAGTTTCTCTCGCTTCCAATGGACACATCGGGAAAAAGACTTCCTATCTGGTATCCGTGCGTCAATCCTACTTGCAGTTCCTCTTTGACATGCTCGATCTTCCCTTCCTGCCGACTTTCACCGATGCCCAATTCAAACTGAAAACCCGTTTCAACGAGCAAAATGAACTGACCGTATTAGGGCTGGGCGGAATCGACAATATGCGACTGAACACGAAGGCCGATAGTGAAGACAATGAATATATCCTCAGCTACCTTCCTAAAATAAAGCAGGAAACATTTACGCTAGGCGCTGTATACCGCCATTACGCAGGTGCACATGTACAATCGGTCGTAGTCAGTCACAGTTATCTGAACAACCGTAATACGAAATATCGTCAGAATGACGAAAGTGTTCCTGAAAATCTGATGCTACGCCTTCGTTCAACCGAACAGGAAACCAAATTCCGTTTCGAGAACAATTCTTCTTTCCGAAATTGGAAAATCAACCTTGGAGTGAATTTGGATTACAGCCAGTATTCCAATACTACCTTCCAAAAAGTATATACCAACCAGGCACAAACGTTCGATTATCATACCTACTTGGGAATTCTGCGCTGGGGACTCTTCGGAACCATCAATTATTCCTCCATGGACGAACGTTTCACAGCTTCCCTGGGATTGAGAGCCGACGCCAACAATTATTCATCAGCGATGAAGTCGCTTTCCGACCAATTATCTCCCCGCATCTCGCTCTCTTACCAACTGACCGATCACTGGTTCGTCAGCGGCAATGCAGGACTTTACTACCAGCTTCCCCCTTATACGGCTCTCGGCTTTAAAAACAACAATGGAACGTATGCCAACAAATACAATCTCCGTTATATGAAAGTCAGCCAGGAAAGTTTGGGAATCAGTTGGCGGAAAGGGGATTCGTTCGAAGTCTCCGTTGAAGGATTCTACAAGGATTATGATAAGATACCGCTCTCTATGGTAGACGGAATTCCCCTGACCTGCAAAGGAAACGATTACGGAGTAATCGGAAATGAGCTGTTGACTTCCACAGCGCAAGGACGCTCCTATGGTGTAGAGATTCTGGCAAAATGGCTGATTGCCAAGAAGCTGAATCTTGCCTCTTCCTTTACCTTATTCAAAAGTGAATATCGTAACGACAAAGAAAGTGAATACATCGCATCGGCTTGGGACAACCGCTATATCTTCAACCTGCGCGGAACCTATAATCTACCCCATCAATGGAGTGTCGGAATGAAAGTCAGCTGTATCGGCGGTGCTCCCTATACGCCCTATGATGAAGAGAAATCATCTCTTGTATCCGCCTGGGATGCACAAGGAAAAGCATATTACGACTATTCAAGATACAATAAAGAACGCCTTCCTGCTTTTGTGCAGGCAGACATCCGCATCGACAAGACATTTTATCTAAAACACTGCATGCTAGGATTCTATATTGATCTGCAAAATATCACCATGAGCAAACTGAAGCAACAGGATGTGCTTATGAGTACGGGAGTAATTGAAAATCCGGAAGCTCCCGCTAATAACCAGCATTACGTAATGAAACGCATTGAACAATCCAGTGGAACGTTGCTTCCGACCCTGGGAATTACATTTGAATATTAATATTATTAATTAAAAGAGTATGAAAAGACAAATTGCTATGATCGCCTTCGTATTAGTAGGCATGAGTATGACAGCTTCTGCACAATTCGGCAAGAAGATTAATTTGGGAAAAGCATTACAAGCAGGAAAAGACGTGGTAACGGCCGTTACTTTATCCGATGCCGACATTGCTAAAATGAGTAAGGAATACATGGTATGGATGGACGAACACAATCCGCTGACCAAGCCTGACACAGAATACGGCAAGCGTTTGGAGAAACTGACAGGACACATCAAAGAAGTAGACGGACTGAAACTGAACTTCGGCGTATATGAAGTAGTAGATATCAATGCCTTTGCCTGTGGTGACGGTAGTGTACGTATCTGTGCCGGACTGATGGATGTGATGACTGACGAAGAAGTGATGGCTGTAGTAGGTCACGAAATCGGTCACGTCGTTCACACTGACTCCAAAGACGCGATGAAGAATGCCTATCTTCGTTCAGCAGTGAAGAACGCAGCAGGAGCTACCAATGACAAGGTTGCCAAACTGACTGATTCAGAACTCGGAGCGATGGCTGAAGCCCTGGCAGGTGCCCAATATTCTCAGAAACAAGAAAACGAAGCCGACGAGTACGGTGTAGAATTCTGCGTAAAGAATGGTATCGACCCTTATGCCATGGCTAATTCGCTGACCAAGCTGGCTAAACTTTCAGAAGGTGTCGCACAGCCTTCTTATCTGCAAAAGATGTTTTCGTCACACCCCGATACCATGAAACGTATCGAGCGTGCCAAAGCAAAAGCGGCTACTTACGCTAAATAATAACAGACATTATTTCCAAACCCATATAAGAGGAGATACCGCGGTTGCACAACCAACGTATCTCCTCTTTTGTTTCTGATAAAAAAGAACACGCTAGTATTAAAAAATCATTAATCTATAATGCAGATTTGCATAGTGTCGTGATTTCATGTAATTTCGAAGCAATAACCATTTTAATCCATTTATGGAATTTCTTATTATTCTTCTCTTACTCATACTGAATGGCGTGTTTGCCATGTATGAAATTGCGCTGGTATCCTCCAGTAAAGCACGTCTTGAAACCCTTGTCGCGAAAGGTAACAAATCCGCACGCGGAGTATTGAAACAACTGGAAGAACCGGAAAAGTTCTTATCCACTATTCAAATCGGTATTACGCTGATTGGTATCGTATCCGGTGCATATGGTGGAGTAGCCATTGCCGACGACCTCGTTCCTCTGTTCTCCCTTATTCCGGGAGCAGAAGCCTACGCACGCAACCTCGCCATGATTACTACCGTAGCAATCATTACTTATCTTTCCCTCATCATCGGAGAGCTGGTTCCTAAATCCATTGCCTTGAGTAATCCTGAAAAATACGCGATCTTATTCAGCCCGATTATGATTCTGCTGACAAAAGTATCTTATCCTTTTGTATGGTTACTAAGTATCTCTACCCGGCTACTGAACAGACTTATCGGTCTGAAAAGCGAAGAACGTCCCATGACGCAGGAAGAAATTAAAATGATTCTCCATCAAAGTTCGGAACAGGGAGTGATCGACAAGGAAGAGACGGAAATGATACGTGACGTATTCCGCTTCTCAGACAAGCGTGCCAACGAGCTGATGACACATCGCAGGGATCTTATCATTCTGCATCCTGACGATACACGGGAGAAGGTGATGAAAGTTATTGAAGACGAACATTACAGTAAATACCTGTTGGTGGACGAACGGAAAGACGAGATTATCGGAGTGGTTTCCGTAAAAGATATTATCCTGATGGTGGGCAGCCAACAGCAGTTTAATTTACGCGAAATAGCCCGTCCTCCCCTCTTTATTCCGGAAAGTTTGTATGCAAATAAAGTTTTAGAGCTATTTAAGAAGAACAAAAACAAGTTCGGAGTTGTTGTTAACGAGTATGGTAGTACGGAGGGTATTATCACGCTGCACGACCTGACCGAAAGTATCTTCGGAGACATTCTTGAAGAGGATGAAACGGAAGAAGAAGAAATCGTCACAAGGCAGGATGGTTCGATGCTGGTGGAAGCTTCAATGAACATTGACGACTTCATGGAAGAAATGGGAATTTTATCTTATGAAGACCTGGAGTCTGAGGACTTCACCACTTTAGGCGGACTGGCCATGTTCCTGATAGGTCGTATCCCGAAAGCCGGAGACATCTTTACTTACAAGAACCTGCAATTCGAAGTAGTAGATATGGACCGGGGACGAGTAGACAAACTGCTGGTCATCAAACGGGATGAAGAATAGGTAAAAACCGAGCGATAGCTCACTATATTTATATTAACTTAAAGCACTTAACGATGAAAAAAGTAATTATGTTAGCAGCCGTTGTAGCTGCTTTGGCATCTTGCCAATCAAAAGCCAACAAAACCGCAGAGGCAGAAGCAGACAGTCTTGCCATTGCCATGACTCCGATCACAGAAATGACCGAAGTTTATGAAGGTACTCTTCCTGCTGCCGACGGACCGGGTATTGACTATGTACTGACCCTGAACGCTGCTACTGATGGCATAGATACCACTTTTACACTGGATATGACTTACCTGGATGCCGAAGGACAAGGAAAAAACAAAACCTTCACCTCAAAAGGAAAACAACAGACTATACACAAAGTCGTGAACAAAAAGCCTGTTACCGCTGTTAAGTTAACTCCGAAGGATAGTAATGACAGTCCGATGTACTTCGTGATTGTAAACGATACTACTCTTCGCCTGGTAAACGATAGCTTACAAGAAGCTGTCAGCGACCTGAATTATGACATCATCAAGGTGAAACAATAATAAACAACCTAACCCTAACCAGTAAAAATGCTCTGCAGAGAATGAATAGTTCTTGCAGAGCATTTATTTTTTTAAGCCAATCCGTATACTGTGGCATTGGCAGCATATTTCACTAAATCGCCTTATCCAAGCACTCCGTGCCCTTCCTGGAGACGTTTTAATCTTAACAGGGCTTCGATATAATAGTAATCCGCATAGATGATAGAAGCATCTATTTCCGAATGATTCGGCCAATGTCCTGTGCTATGCAACAGGAATGAAGGCTTACTTTTACCACTCTGATAGCTGTCGGAATTCAGACTTGCCAACATCTCGATAGCTGCATCCTTATAACGTTTTCCCGTTCCGTTCGGAAGATACGTAGACAATTCGAGCAAAGCGGAAGCAACCACCGAAGCTGCCGAAGCATCACGAGGGGCATTCGGAATAGCCGGGTCATCGAAATCCCAATAAGGAACTTTATCTTCAGGCAGTCTTTCCAAATAAACATCTGTCACTTTCTGTGCAAAATCCAGGTATTTCGGGTCTTTCGTTTCACGATAGACTACGGTATAGCCATAAATTGCCCATGCTTGTCCGCGTGCCCACATAGTGCTGTCGGCATATCCCTGGTGGGTGACTCCTTTAATAAGATTCCCCGTAATCGTGTCATATACAGCTACGTGATACGAAGTATAATCGGGACGGAACTGGCATTTCATGGTCTTGTCCGCATGGGCAACTGCCACGTCATACAGATAGGGATTACCACCATTCTTGGCTGCCCAGAAAAGCATTTCAAGATTAATCATATTGTCCATGATGGTATTGTGCGGCCAGTTACGCGGCTCCACTTCACGGGGCCACGAAAGGATAGTGCCCACAATCGGATTAAACAGAGTAGCCAATGTATCGGCTGTATCCAGTATCACTTGTTTGTAAGCAGGATTCTTGGTCAGGCGATACCCGTTTCCGTAGCTACAGAATACGAGGAAGCCCAAATCATGGTCGAAAGCCGGAATTTGAGAAAGGAACTCCAGGGAGTTGGTGAACTTCTCAGCTTCTTCCAGGATATGTTTATCCTGCGTATATTCATAATCATACCAAAGGACCCCCGGCCAAAAACCGGCACACCATTCTTCTTTCGTCGCCTTACGGCAATTCCAGTGCTGCTCGTCGGGCATGATATTACGCGGCATCATCGTATAGTCGATACCGGAATCCGTTTTCAGTTCCGCAAGCGTACGTTGTGTCTGTTCCGCACAGTAGTCTAATGCTTTATTCACATCCAATGTACCGGAAGGCTTGTGAGTACACGTACAGAATCCTAACATCACAGCCAAACCTACTACAATCTTTTTCATTGTTCAATATCTTCGCGTTAATTCTTAATCTATCTATTTTTATTCTTTTCTACTTAGTCATCCGGAACCAGTCTACATCCGCCCATCCGCGATTCCCTTCATTGGGAGTCACACAGAATACACCGACTTTAGCTCCAATCCATTTACCCTGGCGGGCGATGAAATTCTCTCCTACCGTCGTATATTTCTTTCCATCCAGGCTATATGCAAACGTACAAACTGATCCTTTACGCACTTTCACCTGTAAGTAGACTGTTTTCCATTCATTGTCCGCCACGCCCGGCATCTTCAGATATTCTACCGGGAAACTGGCAAGTTCTTTCACCTGTTCGGGATTTTTCAACTCCGCATCTTTACAGACTGCCTGTTGCAGAATAAACTTATCGCCTGCTTTGCGAACGGACAGGTAACTGTAATCCCATCCCATCACAATAAGCCCTGCTTGTTCTCCATCCTGTTTGGCTGTAAAAGTCAGCTTCGTGGTTGCTGTGAACTCTTCCGCCGGAAACTTCTGCATCAACAGATTAGGCACTTCCCAAAAGTTCACAAATTCTTTCGACAGGCTGCCTGCGTACAAACGAATATATCCTAAATCGGTAGTAAACCCGTAAGTGTCTTGTTTATTGGCATGCCATTGCCACTGTAATCCCAAATGACGGGTATTAAATTCATCACTTTCGGGCGGTGTGGCTACCGGATACGTCTTTCCTACATTTGGCTTTCTATACGTAGTGACAGGTTCGCCGCAACCATCTTTGTCCTTATCAACTCCGATTACCGGCCAGTCTGCTTTCCATTCCATCGGATTCAGGTGAATCACACGTCCGTAAGCCCCTTTATCCTGAAAGTGAACGAACCAGGATTCTCCCGTATTCGTGTCTACCCAAGCTCCCTGATGAGGGCCGTTAATATTTGTCTTTCCTTGCGCCATCACAATCTTCGATTCGTAAGGGCCATAGATATTCTTCGAACGGAGAACCAACTGCCAACCGGTTGCGACTCCACCTGCCGGAGCAAAGATGTAATAGTATCCGTTACGCTTATAAAGTTTCGGGCCTTCCACCGTATGGTTCTTTCCGTCATTTCCGTCAAACACCATGACCGGAGCTGATATCGCTTCCGTTCCTTCAGCATTCAGTTCACAAATCACAGCAATACTATTTATTCCGCTACGGCTGGCTGCATATGCATATACCAGATATACTTTACCGTCTTCGTCCCAAAGAGGAGTCGGGTCAATCATTCCTTTTCCTGCCTTTACCAACAGCGGTTTGCTCCATTCCCCTTTGGGGTCTTTCGCCTTTATCATGTAGATTCCAAAATCAGGATCGCCCCAGTAAATGTAAAACTCCCCGTTATGAAAACGAATAGATGGTGCCCATACGCCTTTACCGTGCTGCGCTTTATCAAAAAACTCTTTCGGTTCCTGCACCGGCAACGCATAATTCACCAACGACCAGTTGACCAAATCATTGGAATGGAGAATAGGAATACCCGGGATACAATTGAAACTGGACGCTGTCATATAGAAATCATCTCCGGCTGCACAAACATCCGGATCGGAATAATCTGCATGGAGAACCGGGTTCTGATAAGTACCGTTGCCCTTATCAGCCACCCAGGTCTTTGAAATTTCTTGTGCGCCTGCCAATGAACAACAAGCCATCATTCCTGCTAAAAACAGAATCTTTTTACGCATAGTACCTAACTAATAATTCTTTTCTAAATTCAATTGTTATTCCTAAAAACAGGTTCTTTCTACCTTATATAAAACTAATCAGCCGTAAAACTGAATCTTATCTCTTTTTTTAAAACAATCTGTTTACTGACCTATTTGCTTATATATACGAAGGGGATTAAGTATTTACCTAATCCCCTCATAACTTTTTTCTTATACTCTATCAAATAGTATCCGTTCACACATTACTCACGATACATCATCAAGGTACCCCATCCTAATTGGTCGAATGCCCCGCTATTAACCCCATAACGGTTATCACCACTTCCACCTTCCGGACGCATCTTATCTGCAAACTTTTTAGCATATATATAGCCATTATTCAAACCTTTGACCTTAGCATAATGATTATATAGTATTTCCCATCCCGTACGAGGTGTCCCACGTCCTTCATCATCTGCAACAGATGTATGGATTTTACCGTGATTTTTATCTTTACAACTGCAATCTATGCAATATTTATATTCATCAAACGGCATCTTAGTAGCTGTAATCATCCATGTGCCTGTTGCATTAGCATTATCAACACCCTCTTTCAGATTAAAAAGAGCTGTATATTCACCCATTTTCATAACGGCATTATTATTCGCAGCGAAGAAATCAAGTTCCGTAACTGTCGGATTATACTTATATAAAGAATAAGCCATCTGACAGAGATTAGCAGTTACCGCTACCGACATCATGGCATGCCCTTGGTCACGCCCACTTTCCTGGTTTTGACAAATTGTTTCTCCACTATCCAACGGATCTGCGAAAGTTCCCTGAATAAGATTATTAATAGAACCGTTACCGCTACCATTATGGAAATAATTGACTACATAATTAACCATTTCATCATTTTCAGTCAAAATACCGATAGCCATATACGAACACAAATTAACCAAGTCCCAATTCGACCAATAATGATAAACACAGTCTGTAGTCCCCTGATACCAATGATAAGTCAGGAATTGTTTATTTTTAGCCGCAAACACTTTAACAATCCAGTCTTTAAAAGCAGCTATATCCTTAGAAGCCCAGCCTGAATAAGTCTGCATAATTTCCGCTGCATTTGCAAAAGTATATCCTTGGCATCCGGCAGCCAACATCTGATTAGCATCATTTGACTTAATTTCAGTACAAGTTTTCGCCCAATCATTCAAAACCTTGACAGACGCATCAGCATAATCTGAATTACCGGTTAACTTCCATAACATAGCCATCTGGTAAGCTGCCGCAGCATCATACATTGCAGGTGCATAATTTTCTTTACCATCACTTGTTATTCCAGTAGCATCACCACGTACTATCAATGTCTGCGGGTTCGCTTCATAAGGCAATTGGGTAAACCGATTATTCTTTAGTGCTGTAAATTCATCTTTTACAGCTTGAGGTGCAGTCCCTTTATCCAACATATCTTTCACACGTGCAAAATCATCACCATTGTACATCCCACATGGATGAGTATAGGTATATTTAGCTTCTACGGGAACATACACTTCTTCCGGCATAGTCAGATCCACCACTCCAAATTCATTTTCACGACATGCGGTCTGCACTGCCATCAGCAGTGCCAAACCCGTCATCTTTATCATATTCTTATTCATAAAGTTCATTTTGAATAAAATTATTACTCCATTATTTTATTACATCGTAAGTCAATCCCTCTGACTCAATATATGCTTTCACATCATCCAATGTCTTGAATGTTTGTATCCAGTGAACATCATACTGAATCTGAGTAGTAATAGTAGCAATATCTGCATATTTGAACTGAAGAGTAGTAAAAGTCGCAACAGATGTTGTTGGCATTGTTCCACCATTCTTCCAAGTCTGTGAAGATAAATTATAAATAAATACATGACTGCCATCACTACACTTATAATCATGAAGCCATTTATTATTATCACCTCCAAAATTCCCACTATATGTAACACCATCACAAGTACCGGAAGCATCCAGATTTATCGCGCAAGCAGTAACTCCTTGATCTTTATACAAATCACGAACATCATCCATGCGGACAGCAAAAATAGGATACTTACCAGCATGCAACCAAGTCTTAGGACTCCAACATTTAAGGTCAGCTCTCTGCTTCGTATCGTTCTGCTTATAAGTAGTAACTGTTATTTTCCCATCACTCCACACATGAGATGAGGAAGTTCCGTTACCAGATTGTTTCGCATCATACCAATTATAATTATTTTGGTCATGGAATAGTTCGCGAACCAATCCTTCTTCTAAACGTAATGTAATGGAAGAACTCTTCCCTGTTTCCGGACAAGTAGCTGTAATAATCACGTCACCAAACACTCCATTCTGATTGAATGTCACTACACCGGCATTCACAGTCGCAATTTCCGTATTGTTGGAAGACCACTCTATTAATGACTTCGTACAATCTTCGGGAACAGTCGTATAATTCAAAGTTACTTTCTTATCTGAAATCGCAAATAAATATCCCTTATCTACTGAATATGTTTGGTCAATAGAAACGTCTTCAGGTGGTACACGCTTATCAACTGTAATTTCCTTACTTGCCGTAATACCTGCACCATCCAAAGATGTTGCTGTAATAATAACCTTTGCATGGATATTGTCATTTTCTATACCAGTAAGAAGCCCATTCATATCAACTTTAGCAACAGACTCGTTAGAACTACTCCATTTAACCGTCCTATAAGTAGCATTTTCAGGTAAAATAGAAGCTGAAAGCTGTAATGTCTCGCCGGCATATACATTATCAACATCTGAACTGATAGTTATTGTCTGCGCTGGAGCCAATTCATTCACAACGGCTACTTTCAAATTACTATATACCCCACTACCCGAATACATAGCTATAGGAGCCACCTGAACAATAGAATACCCTGTTCCATCACCACTCACAGCCATAACCTTACCATTATCCACAGTAGCTACAGCAGGATTGGAAGTAGTCCAAACAACGTCTTTATAGGTAATATTCTCCGGTGTCATCGTATATTCCAAATTAACACTCTCCCCCTTTATCAGAGGTAATACGTTAGCCCCCGTCTCATCCTTATAAATAAGTTGCTGTATATCCGATGGCAAATTAAATACAATGGAAGAAGGGCAAATGGATGCAGGTAGATTGGATATAGCATCATCATCACTACAAGATACCAGCGCCACTGAAGCAACACTTAGCATCATAAGCGTCAATCTATTTTTTATTATATGTTTCATAATATCTATCATACTCTTTATTATTATATAAATTCATTTATTCGGTCCATCCCGGATTCTGTCCCAACTGCGGATTTAACTGCAATTGATCTGAAGGTAATGGATATAAATATAGTTTATCAGACCAAACCCGGCCATCATAAAGAACGATGCAACCATCACTATTCAAAGAGCGTGACTGATTTGCCCAATGAGATTCAAACCAGGTACCAGTATATTTCACACCAAGCTGGTCTTCTACCATTTCTTTCGGAGCAGTAGCCCAACGCTTCAAATCATCAATTCGGAAACCTTCAAGCACCAGTTCCAATGTACGTTCACGACGGATTTCCTCTCTCATAGAAAGCCCATTGGTTGTGACAAATGAGTTACTCAACTTCGGCATAGTCGAATTAATACGCAGACGAACCAAGTTTAGAGACAAATCCAAATCAGTATTCGAAATCGCTCCATCCAACTCATAAGTAGCCTCAGCATAATTCAACAAAACTTCGGCATAACGAATAACCGGATAATCCATAGACTCTTGTGTGTCAGCCACTAACCGTTCTACCGCCCATTTGTGATTCTGATATCCACTATTAGAAGTGACAGAAAGAGTTAAAGCTGTTGCCAAATCCTGGTCATCCCAAGTTTTACGCGAGTTATTAGTTGTGTTATTCCAATATTTCTCACCGTGTTGCATCAAAGTAGTAGTCATACGGTTATCACGATTCTGAAATTCATCAGTCACACCCACATATTTTTTAAACAGTGGAGACTTTTCAATAGGTAACCCGTCAGAACACAAATACATATTAGCCCATTTACGAGTCACAAAAGTAGCATTTGCCAAATAACCTTTCGTTATGTTTGTGCCGATACCATCTTCGATACGATGGCGGCGAGCTAAAATATATTCAGTATTATTAGACTTTATAAGATGAGCCGGATTACAATCAACATCTTCCAAAATAAACATGTAGCGATAGCTTTCAACACCTAGTTTATCATTGTAAAACAACTTAAATCGCTTACCATCAATTACTTTATAAGCAGCATCTTTAGCAATCTTCAACAGTGCCGCACTGCGTTCCGTATTAGTCGTTGCATTACTACCGTTTGTATGGAATTTCTGCCAAGTACCTTCATATAAAGCTACTCTGGAAAGCATTGCCCAAGCTGCATCTTTTGTAACACGACCAGTTTCCGCTGTTTCAGGAAGACCATTCACTGATTCAGTCAAGTCCTTCACAATCTGATCTATTACCACAGCTCTGTCATCACGTGTTGTCTGAAGTTCCGGAGAATTCAAATCCAGAGGTTTAGTTACCAGAATAACATTTCCAAATATCTGCACCAATTCGAAGTAGCAATATGCACGGAAGAATTTAGCTTCAGCTACAGGGACAGCTATAGAGGCTCCATCAGCAAAACTTTCTGCTTTATCCAACAATAGATTTGTATAATAAATCTGTGTATACAGTTTCGTATAATTATCATCTTTTGCAGGA
Source organism: Bacteroides sp. GM023 (assembly GCF_014750685.1). Lineage (GTDB taxonomy): Bacteria > Bacteroidota > Bacteroidia > Bacteroidales > Bacteroidaceae > Bacteroides. The sequence goes on along the minus strand of NZ_JAAXGE010000005.1, from coordinate 156,571 downwards.
ATTGAATTCGTTCCTTTACTATACGTATTTACAGAAGCTCCGGCAATCAGATCAGAACGCCAATCACTGTGAGGACCGTCGCTAGTAGAGCACATATAAGTATTTGAGCTATGAAAATCCCGGGTCCAGGTATAGAATTGGTTAGCAAATAACTGAAAATTAGATGCCTTATTCCATACTATCGCATCATTCAATTCTGCCTTCGGTTCAAGATCCAGACAAGAAGTAGCCATCAGACTCAACAAAGAAAGGCAAGCTATTTTTATGTATTGTTTCTTTTTCATCAGATATTAATTTAAAAAGTTAAGTTCGCACCAAAGGTAAAGTTACGAGTAAAAGGATAACGTTTCAATCCTGAAGCATCACGGGCAGCTTCCGGATCCCATCCATCTTCAATTTTAGTAGTTTCCCACAAATCCGTACCCGTCAGATACAAACGTACTCCCTGAATTACTTTAGTCTTTTTCAGTAAGTTAGCAGGGAAAGTATAACCGATAGTCACATTTTTCAAACGAAGATAACGTCCATCTTGAGCAGTAATAGAAGACGCTTGATAGTTGTAATCATTAATCTTGCTATCGTTCGTATAAGGTGCATAGTAGGCATCAGGATTAGATGCACTCCATGTATTACCTATAGAAGAAGTGATAGTATTCGTATAATTAGAACGGAAAGGAACAGTCCAGTTATCCACCCCACGGTATACAAAACGATTGGCTGAACCTTGGAAGATCACATTGACATCAAAACCTTTATAGTTTGCTCCCAAATTGAATGAATATGAAATTTCAGGAGTATCGCTACCTAGATAAATATAATCTCTATAGTCAAGCACACCGTCACCATTTTCATCACAAAACATATTGTCACCTACACGCAAATTGTCGGGCATACCAATACCATTATTATTATAATATTTTGCGATGTATGCAGCCAACTGCTCTTCATTCTGAATCTTACCACCATATCGTAGTCCGAATATTGAATTTAGAGAATATCCTTGTTGATTAGAAGTATAACCGGACTTCATAACAGATGTACCGCCAAAGTCTACCAGCTCATTTCTAGTGAAAGTAAAATTTCCACCTACATGATAGCTCACTTCTCCTATTTTTCCATTATACGTCAACTGACCTTCAAATCCCCAGTCTTTAAACTTACCAGCATTAGAAGTAGGCGCTTTATCACCCAAAATACCCGGATAAGTAATTTCAACCAACATATTATTATTGCGTTTCATAAATCCTTCTACCGTACCGGTCAAGGCTCCATTAAAGAAACCAAAATCAACTGCGATATTATAATTCTTTATACGTTCCCAATTTCGGGTAGTAGAAGCGAATTTTCCGTCTGTAGCAATATAAGACAGTTTGTCGGAACCAACATAAGCTCCTGTTCCGGAAATTAGTTTGTAAAATAAAAATCCGTCATAATTATCAATACCGCTTTGACTACCCATCTCTGCATAAGAAGCACGAAGTTTCAAGTCGCTCAAAAAATCAACATCTCTTAAAAATGCTTCTTGTTTCAAACGCCACCCTAAAGAGAATCCATAGAACAAATCCCAACGATTTTCCGGCTGAAACTTAGATGAGCCATCATATCGGCCATTGATTTCTAATAAATAACGACCATCATAGTCGTAGTTGAAACGACCAAAATAAGACAGATTGGCATTCTGATAATTATTCTTTTTCATGGCATCGTCTTTATTAGCCAAAGTCAATGTTCCGGTACCATTAATAATTCCCACACCATCCAAAATATCAGTATAATTGGCACCATAGTAGCTCATATCTTTAAATTCATATTGAGTACCCAATGTCAGACTCAGCTTATGTTTATTAGCAAAAGTCTTGTGCGCATTCACATACGCAGATAGCGAGTAGAAATCCGTACGTGAAGTAGTTTGTTGATAATACGACTTTTCTTGCGATGGATCAACAAGCGTTTGTGCATTGCCTGCGAAATTATAATAAGTTATAGAATTCTGCACTGTACTGCGATTAGCAGAAGATGTATTATAGCCTACATTGACATTAGCATCCAACCAATTTGTCACCTTTGCATTCAAAGTCTCGCTAATATTAATAGCCGATACAGATAATTTATTATCACCACCCTCTTCTACTTTAGATACAGGCGATCCCCATGTTCCCCATGCATATGGCTTACCATCGGATGTCTTTAACGGAAGTCCCGGCATTGGTACGGAAACAGTCAATACAGACCCAATTAATGTGGGTGAAACTTGTTCCTGACGATTGTATGATATAGAAGATTCTAATGTGATATTTTTATTAAATTTATATGTATTGTTTACACGGAAATTATAACGTTGGTTGTTGTTATTTCCATATTGCAAAGTAGAGCCATCATATAAATAGTTTAACGATATACGATAAGAAGATTTTTCCGTTCCACCGGAAACACTCAGACTTTGCTCTGTCGACCAAGTACTACCAAAAAGCGAACCTAACCAGTTCACACTATCATCGAATACAAAATCTTTCACGTCTGTAAAGGCTGCTTGCCCAAAAGGATTGGCACTTGTTTGTAAATCAATATAAGAGTTCTTATACTGCTTAGCTAGTTGAGCATATGTATACCACACATTGGAAGTGTTATTGTCATTGCTCAAAGCGGTCATCACACCATCTGCCCATTGGTCTATATTCATCAGTTCCGGCATTAGACCAACAGTTTTCAAAGTAGCAGTAGTGCTATATTCAACCTTGACCTTACCTTCCGCCCCTTTTTTAGTGGTAATCAAAACAACACCACCAGCGGCACGTGAACCATATATGGCAGCCGAACCGTCTTTCAGGAAGTTGATTGACGCAATATCATTAGGATTCAGCAAACGCATATCATTGACACTGTTGCATGCCACTCCATCAACTATAATTAATGGCTCCGTACTGTTTTTGGAGGAAGAACCACGAAGATTTAAGTTCCAGCTTTCATCACCCGGTGCAGAAGAACCACGAGTAATCATTACTCCGGCAACCTGTCCTTGTAATGCTTCCAGCGGACTTGACAATCCCCCTTTCTCCTTAAAAGCCTTCTCTCCAACTACAGTAACAGCACCTGTTAATGATTCCTTTTTTTGGGTACCAAAACCCACTACCACTACTTCATCCAACACTTCACTGTCTTCCTGCATTTTCACATTTACTACAGTTTGCGCACCGACTTCTATTATTTGGTCTTTATAACCAATATAGCTGAATTTCAGTTTCGCACCAGCCGGGACATTAATGGTGTAGTTTCCATCAATATCCGTAATAGTACCTTCGGTTCCACCTACTACACTGATATTCACTCCAATCAGCGGTTCGCCTGTCGCATCAATAACTTGACCTTTTACTTTCTTCTGCGCCTGTGCTACTATCTGACTGTCATTAAATTCCGTATCAGCCCATGCCTGCGAAACAGGACAGAGCCCTAACATCAATCCCAAAGCAAACACTGCAGTTTTGCCTGGTCGCGAATTAAAAATTAATCCTCTTTGTTTCATAAAATTAAATTTGAGGTTTAAAAATAGTATTAAATTTTTGTTCTCTAAAATAAGGGAAGGCATACAGATGCCTCTTTGTAAATTCTGACTCCTTTTCCATAAGCACAAAGGGTTATTTATTAATGAATAAGATTATATACAATTTCGGAAGAATTCGCGCATTTCACGACGGCCCAGAAACAGGTGGTTTTCTACTGTCCTACAGCTTAGATTCAGTTCATTGGCGATTTCCGGCGAGGTTTTATTTTCAAAACGGTTTAATGTATAAATTAACCGACGTTGCTCGGGCATGGCAGCCAAACGGTTGCGTTCCATTGTCATTAAATCATCACCGATAATTTTTTCTTCGGTTTCATTGGTAGAGGTGGACATAGTATCATAGATATAGCCGTCTATCTCTTGTTTCTTATAATAGCGACGGATATAGTCGGTTACTATATTACGGGCAATGGTGAACAGGAAATACTTCACTGTATCCGGGCGAAGCATTTGTTTGTAGTCCAGCAGACGTACAAATACATCTTGGGCTAAATCCTCAGCTTCGTAGCGATGAGTGATACGATAAGTAATATAGGTAAGAATCACCTGATAATATTCTTCATAAGAACGGGTGATGATGCTGTCGGAAGTGTTAGTTGTTGTCTCCATAATACTATCTTTTTCGGTTTTGATCACGATGCAAATATAGAGGGGATTTCGGATATAACATCCTGAAAATAGGACGGATCAATCTCAACGAATCTAGATAGACTTATTTAAAGTTATAACATTAATAATCAACGCATTACCCACTATCATAATTGAGTCTCACTTTATAAAATGAGACTCAATTATGCCCATATAAGAAGTATTAGAACTCATTTCTTATCATCAATAGCTATTTGGCAGAATATAATGTCGCAACTAACCTTTGCAACCGGAGAAAATAAGTTGAGAAATAGGGTCGAAAAATTATATAAATAATAATTACTACTCCATAATTCTAAAATTAACGTTTAGAATGTCAGTAACAAAAACGCATTTCAGTCAGTCTCACCGTAGACATAAATTCACATAATACACTATATATCAACCACATAATAAACAAACTCAAAGAAAACCTACTGACACAACTGACAACTGACACCTTTATGCCTATTTCTTTTGAAATTCTTTCTATGTTAAAAGAGAAAATGTATCCAATTATTACCTTCCTGTATATTTTATCGCATAATACCTACTAACTTCCAAAAGGTATCATATATTTGATTTATATCAACATAATAAGATATAGAAGGCCACTGACAAAAATAAAATAATGGAATAATCAGCGGTATCTATCGGTTCTACAAATAAGAGATATTTAATTGATTATCAAGCAACAACAAACACATAAACATATAAAACCGCTGACAAATAAGCACAAAGTGTCAGTTGTCAGTAATGTCAGTAGAAAGCACACCTTCCCACAGTACTAAATACGGACAAATAGCGGTTTAAATCCGGATAAGTACAAGAACGGAATAAAACCAGTACAAGAGAGATGACAAACATGTACAACATTGGAGTGAATCAAGTACAGGATAGATGTGAATGATGTACATGAAACCAATGAAAGAAGTACTTATTCTTCCTTGGCAGTACCTCCGATGCTACGGATATATTCATTCGGAGTAACTCCTGTACTCTTTTTGAATGACCGGAAGAAAGATGCACGCGAACTAAATCCACAGAGTTCTGCCAGTGCAGTCAATGTATAGCGGGAATATTTGCTATCTGCTACCCATTTTTTGAATTGGGTGACACGGTATTCGTTTATAAAATCATAGTAAGACTGATTAAGATATTGGTTCAAAAGGTACGATAATGAATGTGAAGAAGTATCCAAAGCAGAAGCCAAGTCACCCATTTTCAAATCGGGATTAATATAAGGCTTTTCTTTCTCCACATAAGCCACCAGTTTCTTATGAAGCTCTTTACACTCCTCTTCAGTTAGCCTATTAGTCTTATATTTCTCTTCGGCAGTGGAAGGTTGTTGCTCAGAAATCACTTCCGGCTGTTCCACCGATTGCTCTTTCTGTTGTATTTCCTCTGCTGATACTGAAGCCGATGAAGCAACAGAAGAAGCAGGCAAACGACGTATGCGTTTCCATACATAATACCGTATAAAGGCTATGATTCCTACAATTAATAAAACGGAAAGCGCCCAACCCCACCAAGGTATCATAGGACAGACTGTCACTTGACAAGTAGCTTCCGACTGCTCATTTCCCGGAAGACGAATACGGAATGTATACGTCCCGGAAGAAAGTCCATAATAAGAAACTTCGTTCTGCGCAGCCAATAGTTTCCAATCTTTATCAACGCCTTCCAAGCGATATTCGTACAGCAATGCGGAAGGCAGGCCATAGGCAAAATCTGTGAAACAGAAAGTCAGATTATTCTGATTATATTTCAAGGACGGACTGGTGAAAGGAACTCCATTGGCTAATATATCCGTAAATACAATCGGACGGACTTTACCCCGCACTTCATCCACCCGTTTTGGATCGACAGATATCAGCCCTTTCGTATTGCCAAACCATAATATTCCATGCTCGTCCTTATAAGCAGCTCCATTAGTAAAAGTCGGCCCGGGCACTCCATCATTGAAAGTGAAAGCGTCATACTCCTCCCCTTCCTTTTTGATACGCAGCAAGCCGTCATTACAGCCTACCCACAACCAACCTTGATTATCTTCTACAATCGCCATCAAAGAATTGTCGGGAAGCGTGGAAAATACAGATTGATTACGAAAACGATCCATCGTCAAGGTTGATGTAAACAAGCTCCCTTTCTCACGGATAAAATAAAGGTTATGTTCGGAGTCTTCATAAATGGTGCGCACTTTATCCTTGTTCACAAATCCTTCGGGAAAGACATTGGAACGTAAACTTTGGGAAGCCGGGTCATAAATACACATACCGGTTTCCGTAGCAATCCACCCTTTGCCGGTGGAATCAAAACTGACCTCATAAACGTTACCTTCCGGCAACTGGGAGTTGGCACTGGTGAAATGCTTTATCTGTTTTGTCTGCCCGTTATAACTAAACAATCCTTGCGAAGTTCCTATCCAAAGATTTCCCTTTGCATCCGGTTTCACACAGAATATATGTCCTTTTTGGAAAAGCTCCGTATCACCCTGTGCAAAATATTTAAGAGACAGCGTCTCCGGATTCAGCACCATCATACCTCCACCATACGTACCGATATAATATTCTCCTTGATAGAAACTGATTGTCAGTATCAAATCCGAGGTTAGGACGGGTTTTACAAAACTCTTTACTACTCCGGTAACTTCATTTATATAAAACAAACCGTCACGCGAACCGATTACTTTCTCCTGTCCCCTGTTTACGAAAGAGCGAATGGAAAGGTTGGCCGAGTTGAACAAAGGCGGATAAACATAGGTACGGAAAAGTCCGTTCTGATAGAGCGAATAATCTAGCCCTGCCTGAAAATGCCCCACCCAGACAGCACCTCTATCATCTACAAGCAAAGAGTAGACAGAATTACTGCGAATTCCTTCCTTATCATTGAGATCGTGATAAAAACGGCGTGTCACTTGTTGGTCTTTATGCGAAAGAAAATGGACGCCATTGCCATCAGTAGCTATATACACAGTCTCTTTCCCATCGCTGGAAATATCGGAAATGACATCACACCCCAAAGATACTGTATGAGAGAATGCTTTCTTTTTTATATCGAAACGTACTACCCCCTGGCTCATTGTACCGAGATAGAGCGTTTCCCCGATTCGAGTCAGACAACGGAAATAATCTGCTTCGGGTACATTCTCCTGAAAATGCCAGGAATCAATCTTTCCATCTTTCAGCGAATAAGAATACAAGCCTTGCACTGTAGCCAGCCATAATACGGTTTTATCTTCATTCAGGCAAATATCCATGATTCTGTTACAGGCGGCGAGCATATTCCGGTCTGTCAGGACTTGAAGCAACTGACCGTCTTTATGGATAAACAAACCTTTCTCCGTACCGATATAAAGAATATCTCCATCAGCCAGCAATGTATTTACAGCAAAGTCTATCTTTTCGGGGACAATCCTGTCCAATTGGCTGTTAGTGCGGTTCAGCCGCCAAAGTCCTATACCATTTCCTACCCAAAGTTGTTTATTGGCTGTTTCCGTAACGCTGTTCACACGTTTCTTTCTCCCCGATTCAATGCCCCGGAATTCAAAATGACGCACTTTCACGCCATCAAAACGGTCGAGACAGTTATCAGTTCCCAACCAAACGAAGCCTTCCGAATCTTTATAAATAGCATTCACCAACAATCCGGAAAGTCCGTCGGACATGACGACATTACGAAATGTATAATTCTGGGCTTGCAGATTGACACCGCAAACCAAATATATTATTAAAAAAATCAGATATTTAATCGTGTCTTTCACCTGTTTACAGCTCTTCTCATATTAAACATGTGACAAACTTACATAAAAATCTCCAAAGAAGAATACTTCTTTTATTAAAAATCGTCTCTTCATATCTGCTATATGTTTAATAAACAAATACGAAAAGACGATTATATTTACTCAAACGTCACTCAAAAAAAACATCAATCTATCAATTCAATCATATAACTATATGCATATTTCTTATCAAGCAGTCTATATTCATTGTGCGGATACATTCCCCAACTATTGTCACCGCCCAGTCCACGCTGTTTCAAATCTACATGCAGAAAGATATTCTTTTGAGGAACAATGTCAATCGTATGCTGCATCTTCCGGGTCAACCCCGGGTCAAGGTCTTCCGGTGAGAAGTGCAAGGCGGAGAATGCGATAGGTTGCAGACCTGTAATTTTCACTCCTTGTCCTTCGCCATCCAATAAAGACAGCCAGCGGACATCTGTTTTATTACCGGTTTCCTGCGGACGTATATACCAGTAAAACTGGTTTTCAACTTTATCATCATAACGCCCGATGAATGAACTTGAATAACGGTCGATGTAGTTTTCAAAAGGACCTCTGCCATAATAAGTCAGATTCTCATAGGGTTGTTGCAATTCCATCCGCATACCGAAGCGGGGAAGTTCAGGAAGTCTCGTTCCTGTCAGGTCGATGCTTCCTGTCACAATAATAGAGCCATTATTGCGTATCAAATATTCCATCGTATAAGGAATCTGAATATCACTTAATATCCAATCAACCTTTATGGACAATCCCTTTTCATTCTTCTCGTCTATTATTACATTCTTCACATAACGGTTGACATGAACTGTCCGCCAAACACCTGCCAAAGCTGGCATTTTATTGCCGAAGTCGTTATCAACCGGAGCACGCCAAAAAGCGGGTTCCGGATATTGCTTAATGGGTTGTTTGCCATTTATACTATAATTAAACAATACTCCTTTTTTCAAATCAATCTTACCGGAAACAGTACCCGACTGAAAGGATAAAACGTTGTCTTTCATTTCATAAGACAACTTACCCGAACAAACAGGAAGAGGAGCAAAAAAACTGCTTTTATTTAGCTTTATCTGTTCTTTAGCTACTTCATAATGTGCAGGGATTAAATCGGTAGCAACCTTTGTATAGGCATAAAGGTTGAGAAAATATTCATGTCCATCTTCCGGGATAACAGGAAGGCTTAAACGCATCTCTCTTTCCGCATGAGGTTTTAATTCAACATTGAAATTTCCGGTAGAGAACTTCTCTCCATTTTTAGTTATCTCCCAAGTGAAAGCATATTCATTCAGATTGGTAAAGTCATAACGGTTTCTAATTGAAATAATCCCTTTACTTAAATCTTTGGCATTAAACTGAATATATTGATAGACTTTCTTTACTTCATACGCTTGCGGTTTGGGGATACCATTAGCAGAAATTAAACCATCGGTTCCTGTATTCAGTTCCCCTTTCTTATCTTCCAGCCATTTATAGCTTCCCATTTTGCCATTATACATCCAATAGGTACGTCCGTCTCTCGGTTCTGTACTCATCTTATATCCTTGATCCATAAAATCCCAGATAAAGCCACCCTGCAAATTAGGACTGTCATAAATAACATCCCAAAGGTCTTTAAAGTTACCATTGCTATTCCCCTGGGCATGAGCATACTCACACATGATAAACGGGCGCTGTTTACCGGACTTGGCATATTCCGTTATTTTCCACATATTAGGATACATCGGACATACAATATCTGTATTCCAATCTTCCCAAGCTTGCTCAAACTGTACAAAACGGCTGAGATCGTATTCTTTCAGGCGTTTATATTCATCATGGAATACGATTCCATTACCACACTCATTTCCTAATGACCAGCCAATGATACATGGATGGTTTTTATCTCTTTCTACCATACGGGTGATACGGTCTACATGAGCAGCATACCATTCGGGACGATAGGCAGGATGCGGTATCGTATCTTTGAAATAAGGAACTGAACCCATTCCGTGGGTTTCAATATTGGCTTCATCTACAATGTAAATGCCATATTGGTCGCACAATTTATAAAACAACGGATGATTGGGATAATGGCTGGTACGAACAGCGTTCATATTCAGTTGCTTTATCAGCTTCAGGTCATTCATCATGATTTCATAAGTTTGAGTATGTCCCAAACTGTCGTTATGTTCATGTCGGTTGACCCCCTTTATATAGGTTGGAACACCATTCACCCACAGTTTGGCATTCTTTATTTCGATACGGCGGAATCCGACTTTATGAGCCACTACTGTTTTTTGCTTGTCGTTATCGGTTTGAAGTGTCAGGATACAGTTGTAAAGCGAAGGCTGTTCAGCACTCCATTTCTGTACGTTGCGTATAGCGCCTTCAAAGGCTAGTGTAGTACTAATATCTGAAATATGATATGCTTTCTTGGCCGACAAGACTATTTTACCCTCTGCGTCCTTCAATTCGAGTGTAAGCGTCCCTTTGGCAGGAGTCATATTAGTATTGAACGAACGTAGGTCTACGGTAGCCCGGAATTTCCCATGCCGATAGGTATCGTCCAGTCCTGCATGCAAGAAGAAATCCCAGATAGTAGTTTTGGGATAAGCGGTAAGGAAAACATCGCGTTCGATACCGCTCAAACGCCAAAAATCCTGGTCTTCCATATAGCTGCCATCGTGCCAACGATATACCTGCACGGCAAGTAAATTCTCCTCTTCTTTCAGATGGCGGGTTATATTGAATTCAGCAGGGACCTTCGAAGTTTTGGTCATGCCTACTTGTTGTCCGTTCACATAAATACGGGCGTAGCCGCTGATAGAGCCGAAATGCAACAACACTTCACGGTCCTGCCAATGTTGAGGGATTGTAAATGTGCGCCGGTAGGTACCCACCGGATTGTCAACGTCAATATAAGGTGGATTGGGTGAAAACACATACTGAATGTTACGGATAATCGGCTCACCAAATCCTTGGATTTCCCAGTTGGAAGGTACGGTAATTGTATCCCAGTTATTGTCGGATAAATCTGTGCGATAAAAATCTTTTATGCTCTCTGCTATATCTGGGGCGTAGATAAACTTCCACGTACCATTCAATGAATGTTGCCAGGGCGATTTTTGAGGATTATCGCTTACAGCATCGTCAGCCCGCTCATAGAGACGAAAGTCAGTATGTGGCTTCTCTTTGTTCCACTCATATCTGGTGGGGTCTTCCCACTCGTTGTTTTGCGCCTTCGTCGTTTGAGGTGAACCACCCAAAAGGCAGAAAAGGAATAATAAGGCAGAAAATAATCTATTTATCATAAGGAAAGAGTTATGAGGGTTTCAGCGGAGAGTATCAAGGAGTTAAGAAGCCTGACTTCTTAACTCCTTGAAATCAGCAGGAGAATCTCTAAAAGTTATTCTTCAGTATACAATAATGTTCCAAATCCCAAATCACCGGCTTCGGCAGTACCACGCTCACCATATCCTTCGGGACGTTCTTTTTCGGCAAAGGCTTGTGAATAAGGCGCATTCAGACGTTTCACCTTGGCATAATGGTTATAAAGAAGTTCCCATCCCGGACGGGCACGGCCTTTACCGTCGGCCGATACCTTCTCATGCCAGCCATACTTGGGGTGATAGTAAGGTTCGAAGGGCATCTCTACATCTTCGGTCGAAGTCAGGTTGTACTTAGCCGTGTATTCGCAGAGGTCGAGAATGATGTTGTCATTGTAGGCGAAAAGGTCAATACCCATGTTATAGGCTGTACGGCAGAAGTAAGCGTGCAATCCTACGTTGAGAGTAGCGTGTCCTTGGTCACGTCCCATCTCCTGACTCTGTGCCAAATGTCTGCCTTTCACTTTTCCCTCCGGGTCTTCGTGCATACCTTTCACCGACCACTCGATGCAGCCCATACCTTTTCCGTGATAGAAAAACTCCAAGGCTTGTTTTATCTTGGCATCGTCATCGTTCAGCACACCGATAGAAAGAATGGTGAGCATGGCGGGCAGGTCCCAACTCATCCAGCCCGCAATAGCTGAAGAGTTAAAGTGGTTATCTAAGAAATCATCGCAGATGGGATAGAAAGTTTTATCTATCCATTTCTTGAAGATTTCGAAATCTTCGGTTTTCCAGCCTTCATAGTCGCGCATCAGTTCAGCGGGAGCAGCAAACTGGTAACCGATGAATCCGGCGGCAAGCAGGCGATGGCTGTCGTCAGGCCATGTTTTATAATTCACCCCCTTACAAGTCTTAGCCCATCCGTTCAGAATTTTAATAGCCGCTTTGGCGTAATCTTCATCCCCCGAAATTTTCCAACGTAAAGCCAACTGATAAGCGGCGCCGGCATCGAAAGCAGCCGTATTAAAGTTCCCGCCTTGCGAGTGGCGCACAATTTCCTCTTGCGGATTTGAATTGTAGCTCAGTTGGGCAAATCGGCTATCGCACAATTTTTGCCAGCCGCTAATCCAAGGTTCGGCGCGTTCATTCACTTTGCGGCGTGCACGTTCAAAGTCGGCTTCGGTGTTCACCAGACAAGGATGCTTGATGGTGTACTCATAATTTTCATTGGGGTTAATTTCGCGTTGCCACGGTTCGGGAGTTCCGTTCTCGAACTCGGCACTGCAGCTGGTCAATAACACAAGCGCTATGTTGCCCACGAAGGTATAAATCAGATTTTTCATACATTCAAATTTCATTTTGTTATTCAATCAGTTTTCTGAGAAGTCGGTTACAATTATTCAGAACTTTCAACCTTTATCAGATTTTTCAGTTCCTGTTCCGATGTGAAAGTCTTAATCCAATCCACATAGATACTGCCAGTTTCATTGGCTTCATACCAGATTTTCCAAAATTGAAGTTCCACCGTATCATACTTCGTCAATGCAGTTGGCATATACTGTTGTTTTGAGCCGAGGAATTTCTTCGTAAAGTCGGCATAGAACACTTTATATTCACCGCAATCTACCACAGCCATGGCGTTTTTACCTTTATCGGTATCTTCACCATATTTACCGGCTACTGTAATGCCGCTTCCCCCCCAAATGTCGAGATACCACTCCATGCTTGTGGATGCTTCGAACACATTTTCGGGGAATTTCACTTTAAAGGCCAAGATGGGATAGTTGGTTACATTGAATCCAAATCCACCAGTGCGACAAATGCGCATAGCCTTGTAAGCCTTATCATCGCCTGGGAAGACGCGAAGCGTTCCATCGTTTTTCATCCATTCAAATTCCCTGTGGTTAAAGCTGCCGAATGGCTGCCACATATTCTCGATAGTAAACTGGTCGTTCATTAAACCTTCACTCACGTTAATACTCATCGTAGCTTTGACAGGTTTACCGTCACCATAATCAGCCAAAGCGGTAATCACGGCATTGCCATAAGCCTTCGCCACGAATCGGCCTTTTTCGTCAACTTCCACAACATCGGGTTTGTTGCTTTCCCATGCGATGTACGATAGTGTAGCGTCTGCCGGCATTACATTCATCTGCGGAGTATAGGTTTCGCCTAAAGCCAGCTTGTCGGCTTCCTTCACGAATTCCATACTTTCGATATAGATAATGGGCTTCACCTTAATTTCAAACTCTTTTGTAAAATGCTTGTCATCGGTAGCGGTAACCTGGATACGTGCCGTTCCTTCAGCTACGCCCTTTACTTCACCTTTTTCATTGATGGTAGCCTTATCAGGAGTGAGGCTTTTCCAAATCACCCCGGGATAAGTTGGGTCGGCCGGAATAGTTTGCCAAGTGAGTGGCAAAGTCGAGGTAACAAACACTTCAAGCTCTTCGTTAGTGAGATTGATATCAGCGATGTGAACAATTTCGTTTACCACCTTCACATTGATGGTTGAAGTGGTAGAATAGCCTACAGCCGGCCTGGCCGAAATGACCGTGCTACCCGCACTTACTGCCGTGATGCGTCCTTCGGCATCTACGGTAGCTACATCGGGCACAGTTGATTTCCATACCAACTCTTTGTTGAAAGCTTCATCGGGGCCTACCGTATATTTTATTAATGTATCAGTACCTATCAACAGAGGCAGGTCAGGAGTCACTTCAAGGCTGATTTCCTTCACGAGTACTCTCTCGTCTAAAACGGTGGATACATCGTCATCGTTACACGAAACGGTCATCACCAAGCTACTCGTCATCAGTGCTGCAAATGCACCTTTTTGAAGTATGTTTTTGTTTGTCATAATTCGATTACTTTATAAATGAATGATGAATGGATTATTGGTTCCAACCCGGATTTTGTTTCAAGTTGGGATTCAGTTTGAGTTGGTCAGCGGGCAGCGGCAACAAGTAATGCTTTTCGTGCCAGTTGCGTCCTTTCTCGTGGATGATACAACCTTCGCCATCTTTATCCTTAAAAGAAGCATCGGGCCATCTGTTTTCAAAATCGGTTCCCTCCCACTTCACACCGGTGAGGTTCATCGGCATTTCGTCTTCGGCTGTTTTCCAACGTTTCAGGTCATCAATGCGGAAATTCTCATCGAAAAATTCAATGGTACGTTCGCGACGAATCTCGGTACGCATATCCAGATTGTTTGTCGTAACAAAATCGTTGGTCAAGTCGGGCATTTCGGGGTTGACGCGTTTGCGTGTCAGGTTCAAGCTGATAGCTAAGTCTTCATCTGATATCTGCCCATCACGTTCAAACACGGCTTCTGCATAGTTCAACAACACCTCGGCATAGCGAATGATGGGAAAGTCGTAAGCTTCCATACCGGTAGGCACTCCATCGCGTTCGCTACACCACTTATGAGGGAAGTAGCCCGTACCTGTTTGAGGTATGAAATTTCGATGCGAGGCATTGGCTATTTCGGCAGCGTCCCCGGTCCAATTGATGCGCCCGCCGTTTGTACCCCAGTAGGTCTGTCCGGGTACCATAAGCTGATTGTTCATACGGTTGTCGCGGTTTTTATATTCATCATCCACTTTTGTGTAACTCCACGTTTGGGGGTTGATGGGTAACCCATTACTTTGCAGATACATATTAGCCATTTTACGAGTGACGTACAGAGCATTACCCAAACGCCCCTGTGTAATATTGAAACCAATAGAGTTGAGAACGGGGTCATGACGGCGGGTAAAAATATACTCTTTATTACCTGTTTTATTGATGCTGGCAGGGTTTGACTTCTCATTTTCCAGGATGAAGAGATACTTATAGGCTTCCGTACCCAGTTCTTGAGGAGCAAAAAGTTCGAATGTTCCGCTTTGCATCACATCATGGGCTGCCTGTGCCGCAGTGTTAAGCAAATCTTTTGTACGTTCGGTGTTTTGACCGCCATTGTGGAATTTCTCCCATGTGCCTTCATAGAGAGCTACACGTGAAAGAAATGCCAAAGCGGCTTCGCTGGAGAGACGGCCTTCATCGCTGCTACTGATAGCTTTATCGACAGGTAAGAGTCTGACGGCCTCTTTTAAGTCGTCAATGATAAAGTCAGCCACCTCGGTACGCGGATTGCGGGCCTTCTGCATCTCTGGCGAATCGACATCGAGCGGTGTGCGGGTAATAATAAGGTCACCGTAAGCCTGCAACAACTCGAAGTAGCAATAAGCACGGAAGAAGTGAGCTTCACCCACCGAAGTGGTGATGTCAGCTTGTCGGTCGTACGCATCGGCTTGTTGCAACAGAGTGTTGGTTTGGCGAATACGATTGTAATTGTCGGTATAGTGCTTGTCGGACGACGGAATACTGTTCGTTCCATTGCTATAGACATTCACCGTACTATAAGCAAACAAGTCCGAACGAATATCGGCGTGCTGACTATCGTCAAGCCATCGAAAGTCTGCCGACCAGCCATAAAACTGGGTGGCAAAGAGTTTGAAATGTTCGGGCGACTCCCAATAGTTGGTATCGGCCAATTGCGTCTTGGGCTCAAGGTCTAAACACGACTGCATGGTCATGGCGCAAATAACTCCTAAAATATATGCTATTTTTTTCATTGTTATCTTCAATATTAAGAATAAAAATTAGAACGTGGCATTCACACCGAAAGTCACGGTGCGGTTAAACGGATAGCGTTGTTTGTTCTCCACTTTGCGAGTAGCTTCGGGGTCCCATCCATCACTAATGTACGATTTCTCCCACAAGTCGGCACCCGATACGTAAACACGCAAGTTGCTGATGAAGCCGCTCTTGTTCATCCATGCCTTTGGCAATGTGTAACCCAGCACAATCTCTTTGAGACGCAAGTAGGCACCATTGTCGGCCGACCAGGTAGAAGGAATGTAGTTGTAGTTATTGATGTCATTGCTGTTCGAATAGGTAGGAAAATGGTTGTTAGGGGTTTCAGGGCTCCATACATTACCTACTGACTGATTAGTAGTGTTCAGCCAAATAGCTTTGAAAGGCACTTTCCAAGAGTCGATTTCACGATAGATGGTACGTTTGCCCACACCTTGGAACACGGTATTGAAATCGAATCCCTTCCACTCACATCCGAAATTAAACGAGAACGAATATTTGGGGTCGTCGGAACCGAGAAATACAAGGTCATCCTGTGTCAATTTACCATCTTTGTTCACATCCTCATACATGTGGTCACCTAAACGCAGGTTGGCAGGCAGGGCGATAGAGTTGCTGCCCACATATTTGTCCACATAATAGTCCAGCTGGTCCTGGTTTTGAACCTTGCCCACGTAGCGATAACCAAACACAGAATTGAGTGGGTAGCCATTCACTGCTTCGTTATAGCCTGCATTCACCACAATGTTACCTCCATCAATGAGTTTGTTATTCATATAGGTCAGTGTAGCGCCAACGTGATAGTTGAAACTGCCTATCTTGTCACGCCAAGTCAAACTGGCATCGTAACCATTAGCTTCGAACTTACCACTATTGGTACTGGGAGCCGTTCCACCCAAAACACCGGGATGCAAACGAGAAACCAGCATATTGTCATTTTTCTTTTTAAATACCTCGAACGTACCTGTAAGGCGATTGTTGAGGAAACCGAAATCGATACCCAAGTTATAGTTGTAGATGCGTTCCCAAGTGCGCACGGTACTCACCAGTCCGGCAGATTCTACATAGGTTCCTTTCGAATTGCCTAACAAGGCACCGCTACCAGATTTATAGTTGTAGAGTTGTATGCCGTCATAGCGTCCGATACCGTTTTGGTTACCTACCTCACCATATGAAGCACGCAGTTTCAGTTCACTCACATAATTGCGCAAGTTCTCCATAAATTTCTCTTCAGTGATACGCCATCCGGCCGATGCCCCCCAAAAGAAGTTCCAGCGGTTTTCAGGCAAGAATTTTGAAGAGCCGTCGTAGCGAGCATTCACTTCTACCATATATCTCGACTTGTAGTTATAATTCAAACGGCCGAAATAAGAAAGAATGGCTTCCTCCCAACGGTCTACTTTATCGATGTAGACTTGCCCCTTACCGTTGAGCGATTCGATAGCAGCTTCCACATCCATTGCTTTGGTACCGCTATAATCGTAAGCAGCATAGTCGTATTGCACACCTCCCATAAGCGATATGTCATGAACTTCATCAAATAACTTCTTATAAGTGAGGAAAGCGGATGCTGTGTAGTTGTCGGTACGTGCGGAACTTTTCGTATATGACGATTTTTCTTTGGCGGGATAAGGAGAGTTCTCGTTCAGAATCGGTGTTCCGTCGTATTGATACCAATCAATCGAAAGATATTGTTCATCACGGGCTGCGTTATTCGTTGAGTATCCCAAAGTGCCTTGAAAATCAAGCCCATCCAGAATGTTTACTTTTAAAATCTCATTCACACTCATAGCGGTTACCACAAGTTTGTTGTCTCCGCCCAACTCGGCTGACCAGTTGGGAGTGTGAATACCACCCCATGCATAAGGTTTGCCATCGATAGTCGAAACCGGAAGCCCCGGTTGCGGTATGCTGCTGCCTAATATGCTGCCAATCTGTGTAGGAGCTACTTGATGCTGGCGACTGGCCGACATGTTGGTTTCCAAACTGATACGGTCGTTTATCTTGACGCTACTGAACAAACGTGCATTATAGCGTTCGTTTGAGTTGTTTCCCCATTGCAGCGTACCTTGGTCGTTCAAATAACCTAGTGAAAGTCGGTAACTCGATTTTTCAGTACCTCCGCTTACACTAAGATTATGCTGGGTAGAAGTGGCATTTCCCCACAACACATCAGTCCAGTTCATATCGTGAAACACAAAATCAGCCACGCCACGGAATCCTCCCGGAATGGGATCTTCGTCAGGGTTGTTACCACCATGCAGGTTAATCCAACTGCCCTTCATCGCCTTAGCCAAACGGGCGTAGCGTACCCAGTTGTCATCTTCGCCATAGCCATCATTCAAGCGAGCTTGGAGCACACCGTCTGTCCATTCATCCATGCTCATCATGCGAGGTTGCAAACCTACAATTTTGCGTGTAACCGAACCGCTATATTCCACTTTGGTTCTACCGACGTCAGGACGTTTGGTGGTTACCAAAATCACACCGCCGGCCGCCTTTGCCCCATAAATGGCAGCCGAAGCATCTTTCAGGAAGTTAATGGTTTCGATATCGTCAGCATTGAGTTGCGCCATCTCACTCACACCGCTGGCAGGTACGCCGTCGATAATCAGTAAAGGCTCTACGTTATTCTTCGAAACCGAACCACGGATAGAGACGCCCCATCCTTCTTCGCCCGGAGCAGCAGACGAACGGGTGATGCGTAAACCCGGTACTTGACCTTGCATAGCCGAGAGTGGATTGGCTACCGTACCTTTATCTTTAAAAAGTTTCTGGTCAACCACAGTTACCGAACCTGTCAACGATTCTTTCTTCATGCTACCGTACCCCACCACCACAACTTCTTGCAGTAGTTCAGAGTCTTCTTTCAGCACAATTCTCAAATTAGTTTCACAGCCTTTCACCTGTACCTCTTCCGTTTTGTAACCGATATAGGAGATAACCAAAGTTCCTTTGGCATCTTTCAATGAGAAGTTTCCGTCGATGTCTGTTATACATCCATTCGTGGTACCTTTAACCATAACATTGGCGCCAATGACAGGCCCGCCATTGGAATCCACGATTTTTCCTTTGATTGTGCCAGACTGAAATACAGCTTGCACTTCCCCAGCATCTGCAAAGACAGCCTGCGAACCACCTGCCAGAAGAGCAGAGGCTATCACCGTGGAGAATAGAATCCTTCTCGATGAAAATCTGAAGAGACTTTTTTTCATATACATAAAATTTAAAACTAACATTTATACTATTTATTCTAATATTAGATACACTGTTGGATATATTCGCGGATTTCTTTCCGGCTGATAAACAAATGATTTTCTACCGTACGGACAGATAAGCCGAGACAAGCGGAAATATCTGCCGACGATTTGTGCCCGAAACGGCTCATCGCATAAATTTTCTTCCGTTGCGCAGGCAGCCGGAGAACTCTCTCCTGCTCACACGCAGCTATATCATTGGCGATAATCTGACTCTCTACCTCATTGGTAGAGGTAGGAATCTGATCTAAAAAATAGGATGTGATTTCCTGCATTTTATAATGACGACGCAAATAATCAGTAACCAAATTCCGACAAATAGAGAAGATGAAGTACTTTACTGTTTCCGGACGCAACATTTGCTTATAATCCATCAAACGCAAAAATACATCTTGAGCCAAATCTTTCGCGTCTTCATCTTTCCCTATCTTATATACTATATATAAGTAGACGGAACGATGATAATTCTGATAGGAATCAGTAATCAACTGTGCGGATGACATATCTATATTTTCCATTGCTTAGATTTTTGTTTATCATTACGCTGGCAAATATAGAGGGTAAATATGAAAACTGATATTCAAAAAGAGAGAGATAAATTCCGTCCTATTGGCAGAGAACGAGAAACTAAATTAAAAGCTAATTATCAATCAGTTAGGTTACAAATTCATAGAGTCTCAATTTATTATTTGAGACTCTAAAGGGGTATTTATCAATCTAAAGTTTAAAGTGAAAGGTACATAGGTAGATTATTCTTCGTTGGTCTTTCCGATACTTCGAATATATTCATTCGGAGTAATTCCGATAACCTTTTTAAAATAGCGAAAGAAAGACGTGCGCGAACTAAAACCGCATAGTTCAGCGATGGCTGTCAATGTATATTTGGAATATTCATCTTTATCAACTAAACGCTTAAACTCCTCTATGCGATAGTCATTCAAATAGTCATAATAGTTTTTATCCAAGTATTGATTGAATAAATAGGATAATGTATAAGTAGAAACATTCAATATAGAAGCTAAATCTGCTATTTTCAGATTTGGATTGACATATAGCCGATCCCTTTGCATCAGAAGTTCCAATTCGCCAGCCAAGCGTCTACATTCTTCTTCAGTCACATTGCTTTTTCTATATTTTTCTTCTATTACCGGTTGCTGCTTTTCCGTCAATTCAATAAGGTTGTTTCGTTTCATTCTCCGGTGATAATATATATAAGTCAAGGTTACTGTCAATATCACTAAAACAATCATACTCCACAAAACAGCATTGAAACGAGGAGCAACAGTCACTATCAGGCTAATTTCCGACTCCGGATCATCCACCCGGTGAATTCTAAACTGATAATTGCCGGATGATAAGTCGTAATACGTCATTTCTGATTGTCCGCTCAATAATTGCCAGTCGCCATCTATCCCTTCCATCTTACATTTATAAGACATATAAGCAGGCTCCGAATAGGTAAACCCGGAGAAACGGATTGTCAGATTGCGTTGCCCGGCTTCCAATTTTATTTTATACACGTTATTTTCTCTATTCATCTGAGCATAAACAGATTGCTTTCCATTCACCAGTACGTCGGTAATAGCAACCGGATAATGCCATTTTGCCTTTCTGCCGTTTTGTTCCGAGGTCAGATAAATCATACCTTTCGAATTACCAAACCATATTGTACCCTCTTCGTCTATTACAGGGAAACAGGTTATAAAAATAGAGCTCGGCAAGCCATCTACGAAATTATAGGGAATAAAATTATTTTTCTTATCATAACGATATAAGCCCAAATTGGTACCAATCCACAACCAACCTTCGGGATCTTCTACAATAAACATCGCATCCTTTCCATCCAAAGGAGTACCCGACTGCATTCTCCGAAAATGATTCATCGACAAATCAGATATAAAAATAGCACCTTTGTCAGGAAGAAAATAAAGTTCATGATTGGAATCTTCATATACCGTCCGGATTTTATCTTTATGAATAAATCCTTCGGGAAACACATCCGACTTCACACTATTGGTTGACGGATCCCAAATACATAAACCGTTCTCTGTACAAATCCATCCTTTACGTGTGGAATCAAAGCATATATCATACACATTTTCTCCCGGTAGTTTTGAATTTTCGGTAGTATAATGCCGGATCTGCTTCCCGTCCTTATAACAATAAAGCCCCATGGACGTCGCCATCCACAAATTTCCTTCATCATCCGATTTTATACTAAACACATGCCCTTTCAAGAATGGGGTTGATTTTAGGTCTGCTGCTTCAAAATCAGACAAAGCCAACGTGGAAGGATTGAGTACATACATACCGCCACCATAAGTACCGATGTAATACTTTCCTTCAAAAGCATAAATACACAGGATCATATTGGAACGTAACTGAGGAACTTTAAAACTTTTAAACCGCTGCTTCTTTTCATCTATATAGAAAAGTCCATTGCGCGAACCTATCAGTTTCTCATCTTTCGAAACGGCTATTGCACGAACAGGCATCTCTTTCGAATCGAAATAGGGAAGATAGGCATAGGTAGAAAAACCCGCTCTGATATAGCGTATAATCCAATCCTAACTGATAAAAGCCAATCCAAATCACTCCTTCCCTGTCAACTAATAACGCATAGACAGAATTGGAACGGATCGCCTGTTTATTTCCCGGTTCGTAACAAAAGGAACGAACAATCTTCATGTTGTCCGCAGAGACAAAATGTACCCCGTTTCCATCGGTACCTACATACAACAGATTCTTTTCATCACTGGAGAGAGACATGATAACGTTACAACCCAAGTCGATAATATTTTCTTTAAACTCACCTGTCGAACTATCAAAACATAGCAATCCATGATCCATTGTTCCTAAATAGAGCTTTTTGCCGATACGTGTCATGTTTCTATAGGAGAATCCTTGCTTGTATGGATAAGAGGTTATTTTCCGGTTTGAGATGTTCATGGAATGTAATCCGCCTTTGGTGAGAATCCATAAAGTTCCATTTTCATCCAAATTCAATGCAACGATGAAGTTTTCCGCCGATAAGATGTCGGAACTTACTGCCAGTCGTTCCAATTGATTATTTCGATAGATAAATAAGCCTTTTTCACTGCCTATATACAATCCTCCGTCCTGAGTTGGCAAAAGGGCACGGACACCACAATTAATAGTCTCCGGACTAAAGGGTTCCAGTTTTTCCGTTTCCTTATGAACCGTCCACAATCCCATATCATTCCCTATCCATATCCTATTACCTGCCGTCTCTGTTATTACATTCACCCATTTTAGTTTTTCATTATTTCCCAATATAGGGTAATGTTTCAGATGGACTCCATCAAAACGTTCAACAGAACTTGCTGTGCCAATCCAGATATAGCCTAATGAGTCTTTATAAAAAGAACTGACCATCAGGTCGGAAAGTCCGTCCGTTTCGGAAATACTGCGGAAAGAGTATGAAATCGGATAAATAGGCATACTTATGAGTAGCAGACAAAGGGCAACCAAAGTCTTCACTATATGTCGTATTAGATTATGCATAGAGGATTCATATTTAACGAAACAATGCAAACCTACATAAAATATCTCGGATTTTATATAGGTTTGCACAAAAAACAAGGAACTTATTCTTTTTGAAAAGATAGAATTTATCCTGGATATACTTATTTATAGTTTCACCTTTACCTGCGAATTCTGATAGCTCACCGGAATTTTCTTATCATTCACTTCTACAGTTACAGGCTTCTTTGTACTTCTAAAAGTTGCATTTATCTTCGGCTGTCCGTCTATCCAAAGATTCAGTTTCTTATCTTCTGCTTTCTGAATGACGAAGAGCTTAGCCAATGATGAGAAGTAGGTTTCATTGTCCCGTCTCAATGCACTTCCGTAGGCAATGAAGAAATCCTTAGCATCCTTTGCTTCAGTATCTTCCGGATAGGAAACAGCAAACATATAAGCATCTGTCATCCAACCGTCGGGCATAATCCATGAATTACTGTGCATTAATCTTCCGTCTGCCAATTGGTTAATATATAAATCGGTAATTTTACCTTTATGACGGATACGAAGCCCTATCCAGTCCTGCCCTTCACGCCTTTCCATTTGTGGCAGGTCTTTTTCATCGGGAGTATCTTTCAGGATAATGGCTGTCAGTCCTTTCACACGATTCACTTCGGCCGGTAAATGGAAAGAATAATATTTTTCGGTTCCTTTCAAGTCTTCCGTAGGAGCTTCTATTTCTTCCCAATATAAATCTTCGGGATAGTCGTGCACAAAATCTGATTTAGCCAGCAGACGAGGATATAAAGGGCGGATGACTACTGAAGAATTTCCGTTTGTCACATTTACGTCAATGCCCGATTTCTTGTAAGTTCCATTGGTATGCCATAGCCATTCGAACTGTCCGACTTTGTGCGTCTTCAAGTCATCAATCATATAAATCACATTATCCATCCATAGGAAATGACGGAAGTTACGGCTGAAATTATTAGAGACAGGACCTGTTCCATTCGCTAAAACATATTTCACATTGCCTGCATCCAGGAGATGACAAAGATTTCCTCGCAAAGTAGAGCCGCTATACTGTTGTTCACGGGGTTGTCCTTCTCCGTTGAACAGGACTACATTATGCGCCTGGCTTTGGAAGAAATAGTTGCGATAGGCAGGATTGGGATACCAGCAGTTTCCTCCGTCCTTGATTATATCGACTCCTTTATGGAAAACAATAAAGGAATTGGCATCCGCATGAGAATGATTCCAGGTATGGCCACTTTTCACGGCAAGCATCGTAGCATCCTTTTCCCATGAAGTACGCATGGTAGCCCAACCGAAATCTGAGAATAGTTGTGACGTTTTCAATTCGGGAGTTACGGGAGCTTTGTTCAAATCAGGTGTATAAAGAAAGCCCATCGGACGATTCAGGAAAAAACCATCGCGATGCTGCCCTTGCTCTATCTGGGTTATATACCACAGAATAGTCGGGTCTTTCAGTCCTAATGCATACAGTAACATCATACTTGATTCTGCTGATACGTTCTTATGGCTGTCGCCAAAATTCAAACTATGCAGCATACCTGTACGGGGATAGCATACTTGTGAGAAGTAGTTCGGCAGTTTTGCTAATTGGGGTATATCGCCGGGATTCTGTCCGGGATGCGTATTTATCCAAGCTATCCGAAACAGTAGAGCTTCCTGGATGCCAAAGTTTGCATAATTCAGACTTTCATACATTCCTCCGGCCTCATCAAAGCTCTTTGCTTTCTGTTGCAAGGCATCGCCTGCAAAGTCAAACCATTCGGGAAGTGATTCATGAAGCTGGTCTACCCACTCTTTTACTTCGGGAAGTTCATTCTGTAGGCTTAATGCAAGAATTCCACCCTGGCATACGCAGGAAGTCCACCAGTTGTGTCCCATAGAGTTCAAAGAATGGATACGGGTAGGTTCCAATAGCCAATCGCCCAATGCAGGTTCTACCGCCAATCGTTTCAATCCTTCGGCTATCTTTTTTCTTTCCGAAGAAGACATTACGTTATAAGCTGCATCATACCCTATGGCAGAAAGAAAACTCTTATGTGCCATGCCCAGTTGCGAACGCCAGGCAGGAATACGTGCCATCATTTCCATATCTCCCCAAGACTCGGCTTCCACTGCTTTCAAAAGAATCTCTTTTATTACGTCAGCATAATCTTTGTTATCCGTCATCAGATAAGCTAACGACAGATAATCCAACCGATTGAAATCTTTCTTTTGCAAGGCTTCATCGGCGGTTTTCTTAATATCTTCCCAGGCTTCCTGTAATTTCTTCTCGTTTTGCATACGCTGTTTCACCTGCTGAATACGTTGAGGGGTGTACAAAAGCGAAGGGTGGTTTATCTTTTGTGCAGATACAAACGATGCAAATAAGATTCCGATTAGACATAGAACTATTTGTTTCATGATATTTGTTTCTTTTATTTTAGTGTTCAATATTGATTAAAAATTCTTCTAAAGCTGCATTGAATTCCTTCGGGCGTTCCATATTCATCATGTGTCCACAATCCTCAATGACTTTCAACTTTCCATTAGGCAGATAGTCTAATATTGGGGGATTTTTTGAGAATTTATTATCAGAAGAATGACCTTCTACAATTAAGGCAGGTACGGCAGGGTGACTCTTTTTCAATCTTTCGATGGCATCCAGTCCTGCTACTACCCGCACTTCTTTGTGTAGCGGTTGCCATGCATCCCATTCGTCAATCATCTGCCACAAAGGTGCACGCATCCGTTCACGTTGAGTTCCACCGGATTTCATTAATCCTTCAAACCATTCTTTCTTCATCACCTCCACTCCTTTCTTTTTCAGAGCAGCTATTTCTTCATCACGCATCTTTGCTTCTTCCTTAGTCATCGGTTCACTGGGGCCTTTTGATTTCCGAATGTTTCCACTAGCTAGAAAAGCCGATAGCATCCGGTCAGGGAAATACGCTAACATATCAGCGGTGATAAATCCACCTAAAGAAAGTCCGACAATATGTGCTTCATGAATGTTCAAAGAGTCCATCAAAGTAACCAGGTCTTCAGCGTGCATAAATTGATAATCTTCCGTTTGGGAAGAAGAGATGCCATACCCTCTCAAATCATAGCGAATGACATGATACTTTTTCGCAAATACCGAAAATTGCTCATCCCACATACGATGGTCGAGCGAATGGCCGTGAACAAAGATTACCGGTTCACCCTGCCCGGCTTCTTCATAGTATAGAGAGCCGTTTCCGACGTTAATACGTCCTTGCTTAATAACCAATGAATTACCTTTCAGTATTTCTGAAACAGTCCGTGAAATGACAGGGCTGCCGAAGAAAGAAGAGAAACCGTCTTCTTTTGCGGAAGAACCTGTTACATGGGAGATGAAGAATCCGTAAACTTTATCATGTTTATTTATCCATGGATAAGCACCAGCCCATCCCGGTGAACTAATCTGATAGGCTTCACCTGTCTTTTTATCTATCAGGTCACGCCATTCTCCCAATCCGTAGATTCCATTGTGGGATTGTCCTAGTCCTTTCGCTACATAATTATCCGAGTCATGCGAAGGGATGATGGCATCTTTCACTTGGTCGGCCTGCATCTCCTTTATTGTTTCTGCTGATATAATCTGCTTGCCATTATACATTCCATCGTGATAAATCATAGACAGGAAATGAAGATAATCATTCAAGGTAGTACACAGTCCGCCCCCTAACATGGGTGCATGTCCGCCGTCCGTGTTGATTGGGGTAAAATGAGAATTCTTCATTTCCAAAGGTTGTGCAAGCAGTTCCTGGAAAAGAGTTTCAAACTCCTTTCCCATCGCCACTTCCGCCATCCTTCCGGCAATTTGCATGGCAAGTCCACCATATTCAAAACGAGTGCCGGGGGTAAAGACTGTATCCAAAGGGAGAATTTCTATGACTGCCGAATCCAAATGATTATAGTTATCTACACGAGGTTCGGGAAGATACGGGCGCACTCCCGATGTATGGGATAATAATTGCCGCAAAAGAATCTTGCCTTTGGCATCGCCTTTAAATTCCGGCAGCCATTTCTCTACCGAATCATCCCATCCCAAATCTGTACGGTCTACAACTGCACCGATGACGGCAGCCGCCACCCATTTTCCGGCAGAAGCGACATATACCTTCGTATCAGGGGTATAATCCCGATAGTTCTTCTGAAAAATGACGGTATCATTCTTCACTACGCAAATGGATGCACCGGGGTAATATCCTTTATCAACCCATCCTTGAATGACAGAATCCAAAGAAGAGAAGTCATACTGATTTCCCTGACCGGATGATATTTTGCAAGAACCGGACAAAAAGCAGATACTTACAAAAGCGGCAATTAATAAATGATTCTTCATTTCGTTGTTTTACTATCTATTTTCTGTTTTCAATATTTCCTGTTTTAGCAGGCGTTATTTTGATTGTAGCGGGTACTATTCGGATTGTAAATCCCAATATACGACATAGCGCTGGTGATGCAAATCATATAGCGGACGAATCACATCTCCTTGTTCTGTCGTAAACGTTAAATCACGTCCTACACGTTGCAAGGCACGTTCAGGGTGTTTCTTATCCAGTTTTAAAGAAGTGCGCAGATGGGCAGGGACATGAAAATTATAGGTATAATAATCATTGTAAAGAGCCGGATTTGAGAAAGGAGCAGGTGCCTGCATATCTTCAGTACCCCGTTCTCCCGCCAATACTAGCGGGCCGTATAACAAAGCTGCCTTATTCGGGTTATCCGGGGTAGTCTCCATTTTGATTTGCATTGGATAAGTAGCCGAGATTTGGTCGCCATCTTTCCATTCACGGGTAATGGCGATATAAGAGCCCGATTTCTGCTTTAAAGATATTTTCTTACCGTTCACCAGGACTTTCACATCTTTGCTCCATGAAGGATAACGCAGATAAACAGTGGTACGAACGGGATTCTCTGCGCTAAGAGTGAAACGTGTTGTTTCTTCTTTTGGAAATTCCGTTTCCTGGCGGATTGTCAATCCCCTTTCTTTCCAAGTTACCTGTGAGGAGATAAAGAGATTTACATATATTCCTTGATTGTTATGGTAGTAGATAGCTTCTCCAAACTTGGCGTGATTCTCAAATCCGCTGCCCACGCAACACCAAAAAGAGTTCTCTTTTGTGCTATACAGTTTATGAGAGCCGGAAAGCAAAGGCAGGAAATAAGCCACCATACCCGTTTCGGGGTCTTGTTGCCCCAAGATGTGATTGTACAAGGCCCTTTCATAATAATCCGCAATAGATGAATCGCCCGTCCAGCAGAAGAGATGGCGGCTAAGTTTCAGCATATTATAGGTACAGCAAGTTTCTCCGGTATAGCCGGTCAAGTGTTGGGAGAATTTCTTCGGGTCAAAGTAGTGTTCTTTATCACTGCTGCATCCCGGAGCAAAAGTATGATGGTCAATCATGGTGTGCCAGAAAAATTCCGAGAGTTTCCTGCTTGTTTCGTTCCGGGTTAATTCGTAGTTGCGGGCTTCAGCTATGACTTTCGGGATGAATGTATTCGTATGCTTCGTTCCCAAGTCATCGCGAAGTTCTTTCAATGGGTCGATTACGTCATTGTGATAGAAATATTCCGCCAGCCAGCGATAACGTTCATCTCCTGTGATTGAGTACAAATTGTAGAATGACTCATTGATACCGCCAAATTCATTGCGAATCATAAGTTTGCGTGTTTCTTCACTAAGGGGTTTCAGTTTATTGTATGCCCAATCGCCCATTCGGGTGACAATAGTTAATGCTTTCTTATTATCCGCATACAGATATTGGTCTATCAACCCTGAGAAAAGTTTATGCAGAGTATACCAGGGAGCCCATACGCCTTTTCCCTGAATGTTCCGGTTTATCAGTTCTTCGGGCCAGGCGCTCAGATACCCGCTTTTCAACACATTCTGCACTTCTTCGAGTCCATTGACCAGGCTATCGCCTTTCAGTTTGAAGATTTCACTGCCGGTAGATGCGTACATCAAACCGAGTGCCGAAAGCATATGTCCGGTAGTATGTCCGCGAAGTTCGCAATCCAAAGATTCCCAGCCACCAAGTTTCTTCACTGTCATATATCCGCCTTCACGTCCGGCAAATACGCCAGCATTGGTACGGAAACTATGCAGCAGACGATTGACATCTATTGAAGTCATCCAGGCAGAATCCCGAAGCATATTATCGCGGAAGCGGCTGGGCAACAAGCGGACGTCTTTCAAATCAAAACTCTCTGCCTGAAGGGGAGCCACTGTTTCCTTTTTCAACTTTCCCTGATGTTGTCCGGGATATACAGACTGGGCAGACACTATACCTGATACTGTCCATGAGCCCAACAAGAATACCGTAACTAAAACTTTCTTATTCATACTATTTCTATCTTTTATCTATAAGATACGAACAAAGCGCCTTAAACACTCAAAGCTACAAAATTATTTAATTAAGCTACAATTCTTTAATTTAAGGCACACTTTCTAATAAAATTCATCCGAAACGCCCTATCTTTATTGCCCAAATTAAAGAAAGGAGCTACATGTATTTACGTACGGCAAATGTAACAAGATATATTCTTCCTCTGCGTGAGGGGGGCTCATTGCCTGCTTTGGCCGAAGCTGACGATGAATTTAAGTATGTCGTAAAGTTCAGAGGAGCAGGACATGGTACGAAAGCACTGATTGCCGAATTAATCGGCGGGGAAATAGCTCGTGCACTGGGTTTCAGAGTTCCCGAAATCGTTTTTCTAAACTTGGATGAAGCCTTCGGGCAAACGGAAGCGGATGAAGAAATACAGGATTTACTGCAATGGAGCCGCGGACTAAATATGGGATTGCATTTCCTTTCCGGTTCACTGACTTTTGACCCGATAGTACATAAAGTGGATGGGAAAACGGCTTCGCAAGTAGTATGGCTGGATGCCCTGCTGACTAATATAGACCGCACCATCAAAAATACCAATATGCTGATGTGGCACAAAGAACTATGGTTGATTGACCACGGGGCTTCCCTCTATTTCCACCATTCCTGGACAAATTGGCAAAAACAGGCGCTTGTTCCTTTTGTACAGGTAAAAGACCATGTACTACTACCATTTGCCGATAAACTGGAAGAGGTAGACGCTGAATTCAGGCAGTTATTGACTTCCGATAAAATACGTGAGATAGTCAATGCTGTTCCCGACAACTGGTTGAACTGGACGGAAGGCACAGAAACGCCACAGGATTTGAGAGATATTTATATCCAATTCTTAGAAGAAAGGATGAAGCATTCCAAAACATTTGTAAATGAAGCACAAAATGCAAGAAAGGCACTTATATGAATACGCAGTTATCCGCTTCGTTCCCAAAGTAGAACGTGAGGAGTTTATCAACGTGGGAATTGTACTGTTTTCCAAACGAGCTAAATACCTGAAATCCCTCTATATGATAAATGAAAACAAACTGAAACTGTTTTCTTCCGAACTGGATATGAATTGCCTGAGAGAAGGATTACAGGTGTTTGACAAGATATGCATGGGAAATAAAGAGGGAGGAGCCATAGCCAATATGGATATTCCCGACAGGTTCCGTTGGCTGACTGCGGTCAAAAGTTCCTGCATACAGGTGTCCCGTCCGCATCCGGGATTTTCTGCTGATTTAGATAAGACTTTGGAAAGATTGTTCAAGGAATTAGTACTCTGATTCCTTGAACAATCTCTTCACCAAACTAACGGGCAGTAATATAGAAACTCTGCTCTACTGCTTCGGCAGTCTGCACTTGGGGTTCTACGCTACGTCCATATTGCCAGGCTACTACCGTAACCTTCACCGGAAACTTTGCACGTGGGGGAATTTTTGTCAATACGAGCTTATCACCCTTTATTTCTGCCGGACCTTCCTTTACATAATAGCCGACCGGGAGACCGGAATCTGAAGTTCCTTTCAACGTAATTTCTTTCACAGAAGCTTTTACATCCGATAGTTTCGGGAAAGTAATATGCTGTGGTATCCCTTCCTTATTCCGATGCGGAATACGAATCTCTACCTGCTGAACGGCACTCCGGTATTTATGGTCCTGCTTTACGGAAGCCATCAGGCAGATACTTCCTGTACGCTTGGGATTATCCAACCCCATCCGATAGAAACGTACAGTAAAAGTCGTATCATTCACAACTTCCACCGGTCCACAGATTCTCGTCATTCGAATCGGACGTGTACTGTGTTTTTTTGAATATTCGTTCCTTAGCGTATCTGTGTAGACTGCTTTCAAGTGGAAAGTGACTCCATCCGCTTCGGGTTGAAAAGAAGGAGACATACGCACATGGGATTTCGGATTGAAAGTAATCAGTTTTCCTTTTTGCTCAAAGCCGATATACTGTTCTGTCTTTCCACGTTCATTGGCATAGTATTTTTCTGTGGTATCTGCCATTTCCTTATCAAAATACCAAAACGCATGGTTCTTGTCTCCTTTATATTTATCATAGGAAGCGGCTTCTGCTGTAGGCATTTCATTTTTCCGCCAGCGGTCTGCCAGCCAGCCATTCTTTGCTTCTACCGGGATTAACTGAACCGGAGCATCCAATGGTGAATGTTTCGGCAACCGATATTGTACTGCCTTTTTCAGAAAGAGGGAAAGATAATCAATCAATTCATCGGAAATATCAAAATGTCCGTGTCCTGCATCTGCAAGGAACGAAAGAGGGGCATTCGGGTATTCACGACGATAATCGAAAGAGGTTATCAGCCGGTCTTCCCACCATTCGTCTTCTCCCATTACCATTAATGAGGGGATGCCTTCTATTGTACGAGTCCCCCAATCCAAATTCGCACGCCCGTAACCTGTCAGATGAGTTCTGGGAGAATCACCGTGAATAGAGAGTACAGCCAATGTCCGTTCGGGGTTCCAGGCGGCAAAGTTCCACGGATAGGTGGCCATTGCCGAATGTCCGACAGGGATGACTGGGGCAAATTCGAGTTCTGCATATCCGCTTATTTCAGACAGGTTCTTCATTATTGTTTCAAAGATTTGCTGAGTGCCTTTGGTCACGTCCCATCGTTGGTCTATTCCGGGAGTTATCCATATCTCCGCGATTCCCAGTTTACTCATGTTCTTCCGGAATTGGGGATGTTCGAAAATCGTCTCTTCCGTCATATTATGTTGTCCGATGATGACGGCACGGACTTGTTTGCAGTTTTCCGGTATCCATAGAAAGGCGGAAGGGTGAGCGTTTGTTTCTTCCGAAATCAGCTCTTTTATTTCTACTGACCATTGCCAGGGGGCTGCTGCAACCCGGGTAGCCTGCATGAACAGGGATAACAAAACAACAAGAAAATATTTATTCATAATGCTTCTTTTAATTGATTTAACTCCATATACTACGAATATGGAGAACAAAACACTCAAAAAACGACTATATATATGAGAGATTAAATGCAAAGATAGGGCTATCCGTAAAAATGGTAGCAAAACCCGTAATCTATATAAAGACAGATTACTATTTACAGGCTAACTTTGCATAGAGGAAATAAAGATAATAAAAACATTAGAATACGCTTTTATTTTAATATACTTGATTATGGAAAAAGTAAAATTGAACAATGGCATTGAAATGCCTATTTTGGGTTATGGTGTTTATCAGGTTACGCCTGAAGAGTGTGAACGTTGCGTGTCAGATGCAATCAGTGTAGGCTATCGCTCTATTGATACGGCACAAGCCTATCATAATGAGGAAGGTGTAGGAAATGCAATCAGCAAATGCGGTGTGCCGCGTGAGGAGCTGTTCATCACTACAAAAGTATGGATTTCAAATGCCGGTTACGAAAAGGCTAAAGCTTCTATTGATGAGTCGCTGCGCAAATTGAAGAGTGATTATATCGACTTGCTGCTCATTCATCAGCCATTCGGTGATTATTACGGAACTTACCGGGCTATGGAAGAAGCATACAAGGCCGGTAAACTTCGTGCAATCGGTGTCAGCAACTTCTATCCTGACCGCTTTGTAGACCTGGCGGAATTCTGTGAAATCACTCCTGCTGTCAATCAGGTGGAGACACACGTTTTCAACCAACAGATAAAGTTACAGGAAGTAATGAAGGAATATGGTACTAAAATTATGTCATGGGGCCCGTTTGCCGAAGGCCGGAACGATTTCTTTACCAACCCGACTCTCCAGGAAATCGGTAAAGAATATGGTAAATCAGTGGCACAAGTTGCTCTTCGTTATCTGATTCAACGCGATATTATCGTGATTCCCAAATCAACTCATAAAGTACGTATGGTTGAGAATTTCAATGTATTCGATTTTTCTCTAACACCGGATGCTATGGCGGCTATCGCTGCGCTTGATACAGCTAAAACCCTTTTCTTCTCTCACAATGACCCGGAGATGGTGAAGTGGTTGATTAATTATGGTACCAAAAATGAATGAAACGATATGTATTCAAGAAATATTTGTGCTATATAAACAAGTTGTATGACACCCGGGTCTCAAGCATGCTGACACCCGGGTGTTGGTATGCCTGACATCCGGGTGTCGGTATGTATGAGACCCGGGTGTCATGCAACTAATTCTTGCAGTATGTTATTTCCTTCTTTATTATTTATCATATTTATTTTTCCAATGGAGTGAAATGTAATGCGGCTCCTCCACTCGCTTTCAGCTTCAAGACAAGCTTATCTCCTGCTTTTATCTTCTTATGAGTACTGCGCACCTTCGTCCGTGTATTCAGCTTGTCGTCATCTTCGTACAGATGAAGCATATACTTCTTCCCCGGTTCCAGGAAATCCGTAGTCAAGGTAACAGTACGGGCTTCCGTATTCGTCATTGCTCCCACAAACCAGTCATTTTCCGAACGACGAGCCTGAACGATATATTCACCAATTTCTCCATCCAATGCACGGCTGTCATCCCATACGCTCGGAATAGCTTTCCAAAATTCCAGTTCTTCTTCTCCTTTATAAAATTCCGGTCTGTCATACCAGAACATAAATTGCAAAGGACTGTAATACACTGCTGCCATCGCCAACTGATGTGCTTTCGTATTCTTCACCCGGTTATTGAAATAGCAAAGCGTATAATCTCCTGCACCTGCCAAGTAACGGGTGAAAGGAAGAGTTGTATTGTGTGTCGCATCCGGCATTTCTTCATTTCCACGAATACCTTCCTGCGTCATCAGGTTAGGATAAGTACGGCTGAAGCCTGTCGGACGATATTCGTCATGAATATCTACCATCAGACCATATTCTCCACATTTACGGACTGCATCATGCAACCAAGTACTCCAACGCTGATTACCTATCTGTACAAAACCGAACTTAATACCTTTCAATCCCCATTTCTTATACAAAGGCAATAAAGTATCCAACTGCTGCACCAACGCACGCTGATTGACATACACCATCAGTCCGATTCCTTTCGATTCGGCATATTTACACAAAGCGGGTATATCGAGGTCTTTATCCGGAGAAACAGTAGTGGCATCCGAACTCATCTTCATTTCCGGCCCGTACCAGCCTGCATCCATGTGCACATACTGAATACCACGTTCTGCCGCAAAGTCAATGGCTGCTTTCACTCTATCCTGTTTCAAGTCGCCCGAACGGAATACTTTTCCCGGTTTAATCCAGGAAGTATCAGCCAGTTTGCAAGCCGGATTGAGATTCAAGACAATATCATTGTTATTAATCAAATCGACCGGACGTTCTCCGACCATGATTACACGCCACGGAGTGCTGTAAGGAGAAATAATATCGACGCTGCTATACAGACTTGTCTCCAAAGTGGAAGGCTTCTCAGCCGATAAACGGAATTTACCACGAACATAATCCACCATCTCCGCTTCGAGCAGGGCTACGGACAATCCATCAGGCAGTTTCAAAGTCAGAGGACGTTCACTTTCCTCTTTTCCCCATCCTTCCAACGGACGAAGTACGCAAGGTCCTTGTGCCCAACGCTCGTAATAAGCCATCGTTCCTTCAGGCATTGTGAAGCTGGTCTGTTCACCGACGATATGCAAGAAAAGCCCGTTTGTCGTTTCCGGGAAATGATAGCGGAAAGCAACTCCTTCATTATAGGCACGAACGATAATGTTCATAAAGTAGTTCTTACGCTTATCATAGCCACCGTCTCGGTTGCCATCCCCTTCTCCCTTCTTGAATTTCAAAGTCATCTCATTGTAACAGTCACGCACCTCCGCACGTTCGCCATATACAGGCTTCCATGTCTCATCCGCTTTTCGTTGTTCAGTCCCTGTCAACTTCAGATTCTCGCACCAAAAAAGACAAGTATCATTCGGAACACCCAACGCCGACTCAAACAACTGATTCTCAATCAGAACTCCCAATTTACTTTCTTCAATCACCGGACGGTTCTTATAAGTTAAGGTATAATACATTTGTGCATTATCCTCTCCCACCGCACGCTGATAGAAGGTAAAGCGATAAGCTCCGTCGGGAGATATCAGTTCCTGACGGGTTTCTGTCATCACATCTTGCGCTTTCACCAATGCCGGTATCACCAGCAACAAAAGCAAAATTCTTTTCTTCATTCTATTTACGTTCATGTTTATTCATCTTTCCTATTACATACGAACGAGAAAGAAATTATACTCAACATCAAATATACGATAAAAAATAAAATATTATTTTCAGTTCCATTATTTAATAGTATCTTTGTTTATATTGTAAACAGAACAAGATATGAAAGTAGAAGAGCCTATAGGTGAATATTATTCCCAGTCGTATATTAAAAATATAAGACGCAAGATTATAAAGTCCATCAGAGAAGAAGAAAATGTTGATGTGCTAAAGCAGTATATGCAGTTTCAAAAAGAACAAGAGGGACAGATTAACCTTTCCAGAAAGAAAAGAAGAGAATTGTTCGACAGCCAGTCCTTAATAGGAAGTATTGATTCTGAAATGCCGTGGGAAGAGATGAGAGATAATATTTTAAAAGAAAAATACAACTTAGAATGAGAGTCTTTTTAGATACTAACATATTAATGGAGTCCATAACCAACCGTTCACATTCCACTGAAATTGTCCGCATATACAATCTATTTAAAACCGGAGTTATTGACTGCTACATTTCCCAAGGTTCTTTTTATACAATTACATATCTTGTAGAAGCATATTTAAAGAAAACAGATTCTTTATCCAAAGATGAACGTTTGGATAAACTACGCAATATACTTAACAATATATTATTAATGTCGGATATCTGCGACATTTCCAATGAAGAATTAAGCAAAGGTATATGGGATACTAATTTTACAGACATAGAAGATAGTTACCAATATCAAAATGCTATAGCCGAACAATGTGAATATCTAATAACCCTGAATAAAAAAGACTTTCATACTGATAATGAACAAATAGAAATTGTAACTCCTGAAGAATTTATAAAAAGAATATCATCTGAACTTTGATATTATTCCATCTGCTCTCTATAAAAAGTCGGTGTCATACCTGTTAGTCGTTTAAAGATACGATTAAAGTGTACGGGTGATTCAAATCCGCAAGTTGCACTGATTTGCGATATATTCATCATACTACTATTCAATAGTTTACAAGCATATCCGATACGCATATCAAGTACATACTCTTTGAATGTCTTCCCTGTGTTTTCTTTAAAATACCGGCAGAAAGCGGTGGGATTCATCGCTGTGTAAGAAGCTATTTCATCCAGGCCGATAGACTTGGTATAATGCTTGTTCAGATAGGCAATCACTTTTTCCATCCTTTCATTACGCATAATGGAAGGGGACGGAG
This sequence comes from Bacteroides sp. GM023, assembly GCF_014750685.1. Taxonomy (GTDB): domain Bacteria; phylum Bacteroidota; class Bacteroidia; order Bacteroidales; family Bacteroidaceae; genus Bacteroides. Next base: position 120,155 of record NZ_JAAXGE010000005.1, on the reverse strand, counting down.
TATAATGGGAAGTAGTCAGATATTTCCTGTGATTGTTGGTAGCCATCATTTGTAGAAGTGAAAGCAACAGGATGATTTGCTCCGCCCCTTTGGCAGAAGGAATCTGTTTTAATAGCTTAATGATTTTCCCTGAGTGGGTAACAGTGAATTTAATTCCTCTGCAAGCATCTTCCAACAGATTCCTGATAGGAATAAACTGCGAGTATTGAGAGATGGAATAATGCATAAAGTCTTTCTCAAACTGAATATTCACTCCTTTTACTTTCAGTTCGGATTCTTCTCCGTTATCTGATTCTCTCCCGCTATCCGGCGGACTCTGCATACTATGAGGAAGTTCGGAACCGAAAAGAATCAAATCACCTTTTGAATAAGAGATAATGCTGTCACCTATCAGGCAATCCCCTTCTCCCTTCTCCACATAGATAATTTCATACTCACTATGAAAATGCCACGGATACGTGAAACGCGGATATTCATAAAAGCGGGCACGGACTGGATTGGAAGTCGTAATAGTCAACTTCTCATTCATTATCTTCTTCATAAATCTCCTTTCTAAACTACTTTTGCAAAGATAAGTAAATATCTTGCAAAAATACGCATCATAGCATGTGTAAAAACCCGCTATTTTTGCATCATTCATAAAAACATTTGATAGAACCATGAACGAATTATTTAGTATTGCCGGTAAAGTTGCTGTTATTACCGGAGCAGGTGGTGTACTGGGTGGAAATATTGCCCAACACTTTGTACAGCAGGGAGCGAAAGTAGTAGCTATTGACATTCGTCAGGAGCAACTGGACAACCGTGTGGCTGAACTCAAGCAATATGGTGAAGACGTAATCGGTATCATTGGTAATGTCCTTGACATCTCCAGTCTGGAAAAAGTAGCCGAAGAAATCGTATCTAAATGGGGACAGATTGATATTCTGCTGAATATTGCCGGTGGCAATATGCCGGGAGCGACTCTTGAACCGGAACAGCATTTCTATGATATGGATATCTCCTGCTGGGAGAAAGTAACTAATCTGAATATGAACGGAACCGTATATCCGTCTATGATATTCGGTAAAGTAATGGCAAAACAAGGCAAAGGATGTATCATCAATGTATCCTCAATGGCAGCATACAGTGCTATCACCCGTGTACCGGGATATTCGGCTGCAAAAACTGCCGTAGCCAATTTCACTCAATGGCTGGCCAGCGAAATGGCACTTAAATATGGTGATGGTATCCGTGTAAACGCCATTGCACCGGGCTTCTTTATCGGCGACCAAAACCGTCGGGTACTCATCAACCCGGATGGTTCACTGACAGACAGAAGCAAGAAAGTATTGGCTAAAACTCCGATGAAACGTTTCGGCGACATTAAAGAGTTGAATGGTGCAGTGCATTTCCTGTGTAGTGAAGCCGCTAGCTTCGTAACCGGAGCAATGCTGCCCATCGACGGTGGTTTCAGTGCATTCAGCGGAGTTTAAGCAATAAATAATAGCCTGTTTTATAAAGAGAAGAAAAAGACTATGATGGAAAAAACATGGAGATGGTTCGGCAAAAAGGATAAGATAACCTTGCCGATGCTCCGACAGATAGGAGTGGAAGGAATTGTCACTGCCCTACATGATGTACCGAACGGTGAAATATGGACAGTAGAAGCTATTAACGATTTGAAATCATACATCGAATCTTATGGCTTGCGGTGGTCGGTAGTGGAAAGTCTTCCTGTATGCGAAACAATCAAATATGCAGGAACGGAACGTGAACAGTTGATTGAGAACTATAAAGTAAGCCTTGCCAATTTGGGTAAATGCGGCATAAAGACAGTGTGTTACAACTTCATGCCCGTTATCGACTGGATACGTACAGACTTGCAACACCCCTGGCCGGACGGTACCAGCTCCCTGTATTACGACCGTATCCGTTTTGCTTATTTCGATATCCGAATCCTGGAACGTGAAGGAGTTGAAAAGGATTATACCGAAGAAGAACTTCGAAAAGTAGCCGAGTTGGACAAGGTTATCACAGAAGAAGAGAAAGATGCCCTGATTGATACAATCATTGTCAAGACACAAGGTTTTGTCAACGGTAATATCAAGGAAGGAGATAAAAATCCGGTAGCCATCTTCAAGCGGTTACTCTCTATGTACAAAGATATAGACCGAGATACATTGCGTGAGAATATGCGCTACTTCTTATCTGCCATCATGCCCGTATGCGAAGAATACGGTGTCAATATGTGCGTACATCCGGATGACCCTCCATTCCAGATATTAGGTTTACCGCGTATCGTTACCAATGAAAGTGATATTGAATGGTTCTTAAATGCCGTAAATAATCCTCATAACGGATTGACTTTCTGTGCAGGTTCTTTGAGTGCAGGCGAGCATAACGATACACGTGAGTTGGCTAAGAAATTTGCAAAAAGAACTCACTTCGTACATCTGCGTAGCACGGCTGCTATGGAAGGTGGAAACTTTATTGAAAGTTCCCATCTCACGGGAAGAGGGCATCTGATTGACCTTATCCGTATCTTCGAAAATGAGAATCCGGGATTACCGATGCGTGTAGACCACGGACGAATGATGCTCGGAGATGAAGATAAAGGCTACAACCCGGGATATTCTTTCCACGGACGTATGCTGGCTCTTGCACAAGTAGAAGGAATGATGGCTGTGGTGGATGATGAGAAAGAACGTCAGATGAGATTTTAATCATTTCCCGTGAGAATGTAACGATTGCTTCCCCGTAAACAAACTGTTGTTTCCCCTATGGAGGAACTCTGGTTTGTCTACGGGGAAGCAATCGTTATCTTAGGGGGAACTGAAATATAGAAACCTATTCAACCCCTTATTATTTTATTGTCTACTTAGATGCTTGGATTCTAAGTACAGTGAATGAATATGCAGGTAATTCATAAGGAAACTTATCACTTATGCCTATTGTTTCCGATACAGGAACAACATCTACATCAACAGGATTTCCCATTAGCAGTGTTTTAGTTACAATAGCGTTTATACCTTTCAATGAAGGAATCTCCAAATGTGCATTTACACAAACAGGAAGCATATTTACCAGTTTCACAATTAAATCTCCAGTTTTTCCATCACGTACAACTGATGTCCCAATACGTTTTTTTACGGATATCTGATTATTATCCAATAAAACTTCAGCAGAAATATATTCATTACCGGCATTCTGTCCATACATCTGCTGTACGTAATAATCTACGGTTGGTTTTACTTCCTTGTTATTGAAATAAATCAAATCAGGATTCCATTGAATACATCCTTCTTTGGCTAGAAGAGGCGCATACGAAGTCATAGCTACCACATCCCCGTTTCGTTCTACAGAAGTAAGGAATAAAGCTGCTGCCAAAGCTGTCTCAATATTACTCGGACGTCCCGGCAAATGCGCTGCATATTCTCCTAAATAAACTTTTGATTTATTACGGTCATAATGATCATAATAGTTTTGATTATGAATAAACCAACCCGGTGTATTGTAATTATGTTCATCAACCATGGGGATTCCCAATTCATCAGCAAATGCCCAACCTTCTTCATAATCAGTCCCCTCACTAAACGGACCGGTGGTTCCTATCACAATAATATCCGGGTACTTTTCTTTTACTGCATTACAAATCATTGTGAAGCGTTCTTTAAAAACATCGCTTATCATATCCTCATTGCCTACTCCCAAATATTTCAGGTTAAAAGGTGCCGGATGTCCTGCTTTCGCACGTTCTTTACCCCATACAGTTTTCTTTGCATCGCCATTAGCATATTCTATCAAATCCAGTACATCCTGAATATACTGTCCCATTTCTTTCATTGGAATGCCCCCTTGTTGTCCGTTGGCAGTTATGATATTTGTAGAATGATGACTAGGTCCATTTATTCCAGAGTTCTGACATGGTACACCAGCCGCCACCACAGGAAGCGGCTCTGCATTTATATCTTCACAAAATTGGAAATATTCAAAATATCCCAAACCACGTGTCTGATGATATCGCCAAATATTAGGTGCCGGTTTGCGAGCTTCCAACGGTCCGATTGTTTCTTTCCAGTTATAAATATTATCCACTCCGTCACCATGCGCCAGACAACCACCCGGAAAACGAACAAAACGAGGATGGATATCTGCTATTGCTTGTGCCAAATCTGCACGAAGCCCATTCTTATGCCCCTTAAATGTTTTTTGTGGAAACAAAGAAATCATATCCAAAGCATAACACCCTACTGTTTGAGGAGAAAGAACTAATATCGTACTATCAGCATCTTCGGTTGCTGTCAATGTAATACTCTGCTTTTTCCAATCCTTGGAAGAAAGCTTCATGACTGTTCTTGCAATCTCTTTTCCCTCTTTAGTTACCAACTGAACAAGGGTTTTTCCTCCTTTTCCTCCACCTAATACTTTTGAAAACATGGAGAAATCATATTTTTCTCCTTTCTTAGCAATAATACCACCAAAACCGGCATTCATAAAGGCAGCTCCCGGTGCGTGAACATCCAATATAGCATAATGCGGATTATTTACATGAACCGGCTGATCAGTGCCAATAGTGAATGTTGTTCCATCCCCCTGTATGCTCCACGCATAGGTACTATTCCAATTTTTATCCTTATTCCCATCTTTGGAAGAATATTCGAAATCACGATTCTGAATCAGTTCCGCATAAAGGCCACCGTCTGCTGCATAATTCAAGTCTTCAAAAAACACTCCTATCAGATGCTCACTAATAGGTTTCGTCAGCTCTCTTTCTACCTTGATATGGGCTGTTACCGGCTTCAATCCGGCAAAACGCTTTTTATCATCCACAGTACGTTCTTCCCTTAATGCCTGTCTATATGCCCGATGATCCCCATAACGATTCATTGCGACAATCTGTTCATACGCAACTTTCAAGGCCCAACCATCTACTTGTTTACCTCCTATCCTGACAGTTTTCCTTATCGGTTTATTACAATCAGCTACTGCATATTGCCCTTTTTCCGATGTCATGAAAAAATGTTGCGGTTTCCATCTCATCAAATCAGGAGAGGATACGTAAGCCATTGCTTCTCCATCAGGAGTCAAGTCCCAATAGCAATGCCAACTCCCATCTACCCGGCTCTGTGTTAAATAGGGCTTATACATTCTCTTCCAAGGACCAAAGTCACATTTCACAAAAACCTGCCCATCTGCTATATTCTGCCATTTTTCCCCATCCGAACTCCACACAAACTGCATTCCTCTCCGACCTGCGTCATTCAACGTAGGATATGGAAAAATATAAACCGAATCCGGTTGGTTTTGTGTTTTATCAGTACTAGCATACAATGTCTGAACACAAGCCAGCAAGCTTATCATTCCTATTATCTTATGTATATTCATCCCAATCTTCATAATTAAAATCATAAACTCGGAACTATTTCTTTTATCGTTCCATTTTCATTAAATTCCAGTTTATCAATGCAAACTTCACGGTGATACCCCGCATTCTTTCCCATAGTCACCGCATCCGGAAATTTAAAACGGTGATATACGATATACCATTCATCCTTACCGGGTACTTGCACCACTGAATGATGACCGGTGGCATAAATTCCCTGATCCGGTTTCTTACAAATAACAATTTGGCTATCAGCAGGATTAATCGGACCCACAGGGGATTTGGACCGTACGTAACGCACTTCATAGTCTGTACTTCTCGTGTCATTTTTGGACCATGTGAAATAATAGTAACCATCTCTGTAAAAGATATGGGCAGCTTCACTATAATGAGTATCATTATTAATCAGAATACGAGTCGTATTCGGTCTTATCGATACCATATCATCATTCAATTCACATACAGCCATATAATAATTTCCCCAATACAGATATGTCTTACCACTGACCGGATCGGTAAATACATCCGGGTCGATATTCTGCCCTCTAGTCATTCCCCCGGGCAATCCCTGTCCAATTAAAGGTTTACCGGAGTCGATAAAAGGTCCGGTCGGACTGTCGGAAACCGCTACTCCTATTTGTCTTTCAGCAGTGAAGTAATAGTAATACTTATAGCTCCCGTCAGCCTGTTTCTTCTCTATGATGCTAGGAGCCCACGCATTTTTCTTTGCCCAGGATACATTTTTCAAGTCCAATATAACGCCCTCTTCTTTCCAATTCACCAAATCATCCGACGAGAATGCCTTAAACAATGTACTTCCCCAGGCAGGAATTCCATCACAAGTCGGATAAATATAATATTTCTTTGTCTTTTCAGAATACATGACTTCCGGGTCTGCATAGTAACCGGGAATCACCGGATTCTTCTGTATAGACGCAGTCGAAACATACTTTCTTTTATTCTTCAGCCAATATTCTTCAAGTTTATTAGCCTCATCCGCAGTCAGATGAATCACAGCACCGTGTTTAGGGGCAGTATAATTGGTAGTTTTCATCACTCCTTCATTGAAACGTCCCAAATTCTCAAAGTTCACAAAATCCGAAGTCTCAATAAAGCCGAAATTATGAGGAGTCACACTATATACATCGTACATCAACACCCATTTATCTTCACCGATACGTTTCCATACAGTGGGGGCCTCACAAGCTTTTGGTTCAAAATCGTACCAACGGGGATCATACTCATATCCTCCATTTACGCGATCGGAAACTGCTTGTTTGATTCCGGCCGGCCCGTCATGAGCAACATAAAATAAATGATACTTATCTCCCACTTTCGTAATGTCTCCGTCAATAGCCGATACACGTTCATTAGGATATTCAAATAAAATCTCCGGCAGGCTTTCAATGGTATCAAAATCATCATTCACATATACATAGTATAGTTTGTTGGGTTCGTTCCTGAAACGCATTGTATAATAAATCATCAACTTACCTTTCTTGTCATCATAAGTCACTTCCGGAGCCCAGGCACAGCCTATCTCACTCAATCCTGCCGTTAGTTTGTCAAAACGGATATTCGCACGTTTCCAATTCATTAAATCCCAGGATTTCATCAAGACTAAACCATAGTTATTCCCCCAACCATACATGTTACGGTCACGTTCCCACTCTGTCTCCCGATAACCATCTCTTTTAGCAAAAACATGCAAGTCTGTCATCGCCAGATAAAATGCTCCATCCGGACCACGATAAATATGCGGGTCACGGATACCTCTTTGATAAGCAATTGTATCACCGGCTATGACCGGTTCTGCATCGTTCAAAGCCGTAAATGTATATCCATCACGGCTAATAGCCATGTAAAGTCCATGTGTTTCGTCCCGATGAAAAACCATCAAGTAAGCACTCATATCCTCTTCTTGTGGAATAGCGTTCTTATAACGGAATTGCTTAAATCCGACACTTCCCTTACCTGTTGACAATAAACCTATCCGTAAAGCAAAGAATCCCTGATAGTTGTTATGATGCATTTGAGAAACATCCACATTTTCCGCAAGTGTAGTCCATTCTCTGCTATCCCGGCTCACCAGTATACAAACTTTATTGCCCTGATTACGAATTTTAGCGATAAAACGTGTTCCAATCTCATTCGGGAACTCTATTTTCTGTTCTGCGTTGCGATAAACTGTAAACTTTTTGCCATCAGAAACAACGCCTACATAGGCTTTCTCATTATAGAATAAAACCAGTCCGGCTGTATTTCCCTTTCCAATGTTCACTTCTACCTGTGTTTCATAATTCTTATCCTCCACCATAGTTAACAATAAACGACCATTAGCAGGTGTACTTCCCTTACCTTTCAACCAAAGAGTATTCTGATCGAAAGTGAGGGATTTCGGAGCATATTCTTTCCAGAAAGTCCATTGAAGTCCCAACGACGGGCCACGAAAATCATCCGATAATTGCATCCCATGTGATATTATTGGGGAAAGAGATATCGGAATAGCCGTAGATTTAGTACGATACCAACCGTCAGAAGTCCATTCTACAGGTTCAATCAGAGTCTGACGTCCCAACGTATGGTATCCTTTTGCATATCCATGGTACACAATCCACCAGTTACCATTCACATCATCAATCAATGTGCCATGCCCTTTCGACCACCAGTTATCCTTTTCACTATAGGTATGGACAATGGGATTATAAGGAGAATTCTCCCAGGGTCCCATTATATTCTTTGAGCGAGCAGCAACGACCATATGACTTGTAGCAGGTCCCGCCGTTCCGCCTTGAGCAGAAGTCATATAGTAATATCCATTTCTATAATTCAGTTTTGGGGATTCAAGACACATACATTCAGTATTCCAGCTCTTTGGATATACCCAACCGTCATAAACCTTTTTCTTCTCTCCGACAGTAGACAGCCCATCATCAGACAGACGAATAACTTCACCCTCATTCACATACAAATAACGGTTACCATTCTCATCAGCAATATGTCCCGGATCAATTCCGCTTACTTTTAAATCGATCGGCTTGCTCCATGGTCCTTTTATATCATCTGCCCAGATCACCCAATTAGTTTCATCTGTGGGATAATAAATATAATATCTACCTTTATACTTAATTAAATCAGGTGCCATTGCCGTACCTGTATACTCCGGCATTACCCGGGAAACCGGTTCCCAATTCATCAAGTCAACAGAATGCCATATAAGGAATCCCGGTTTATAATAAAAAGGTGAATGGGTCATATAATAGTCCTTTCCATCCCGCATAATGGTAGGATCAGGATAATCACCTGATAAAATAACTTTCGGATATTCCTGCGCATCTATTCGTATCACTATAAATGCCAATAAAATAAAGTATAAGAGTTTTTTCATGATATATATTTTCATTCTAGTTTATAAACCAACTATAAAGAGGCTATTATTCTATATAATATTAATGACCATCAGCCATTGCAGAACTACTATCCAAAAAGACAATTCCCTCTGTATGAGCTCCTACATAGATGCGAGCCATGTCTGATGTTTTATACCATGCAGGCTTATCAGACATCTCATCATAAATTAGCCGATCATTAATTCGCAAATTCTCAAAACGAACATTCTTAACTTGCCGTTCTTCATTGTATCCTTCAATTACAGAAAGTTCAGCATTCTTTCCCGAATAAGAGATATTCTTAAATAATACATCCTCAATACCTCGTCCGGGAGCGCTGCAATACTTTTCATTATAAAAGATCCGTAGATTAATAAGCTGTCCATGCCTGAAATCCTCCACCCGGATATTTTCAAAACGGACTTTACGTATCAGATTATTATCCCCGGCATTAATAGCCATGCATCCTTGATAATCGAGTTGTTTTTCCTGATGATCTAAAATATCTATATTTATATAGTTCAGATTTTCCAATACCTCCGGTTTATTGGAGTTTCCATGAATTCCTATAAAGATTGGATGAGCCACATCTGCCCACAATGTAGAATTCCGCATTGTTATGTTGCTGCATCCTCCTTCGAAGCCTAAGCGAGTTCCATAAACGGTGGTACAATCATCCGAATTACGACAGAAAACGCCATCAAACAAAACATTATTACTGGCAAGCACATTCATACCATCCCCCCATCCGTAATAGCTTATACTTTTGACATTACGGATAGTTACATTATTTGAACCTCCTGTTCCACATTGCGTAGTTACAATCCCCTCTACATAAACGTTTTGAGAATTTGCAATCCAAATGCCTTTCTTAATTGAATGGTCAATAATCCCTCTTCCTATCAATTTCACATCGTTCACATTTTCTATTAACACGCGTCCCATTAGTACAGCTCCACCGGCAAGATAAACGGTTTTTCCTGATGGTACTTTCAATTCTCCATTATCCACCTCATGAATACCCGGTCCATAATAAATAACATCAGGATCGTTCTTATCCGGTACATTCTCTTCCGGCTTATTCGCAAACAGATGCAGATTATGGAAGATATCTCCATTCACCTCCACAGACAAATTCCGAGGACAATCTAATGAGAATATCACCGTATTATCTACTATCTGAAACGGAATATCATATGAGAGGGGCCGCACTTTCGCAGTATTCACTTTTCCCTTATTATAAGTGACAGCAACTTCAACTGTTCCCATAAAATCAAAAGTTACCATTGAAGCATCTTCTATATGATGTTTCGTTTCTCTCACTTCATCGACTTTTATCAAATAGGTAGATAAAACTTTCCATTCTCCCCCCGGTTGGCGCACTTTGACTGTGAAATCTTTATTCAAAACCGTTCCCAAGGGAGCATCCCAGGTAACTAATTTACTCTGGGAAAATGCAATATTCCCTACCAACACAAGAATCAACAAAAATAAGTATTTTCTTAGCATACCACAAACATTCTAAGATTTTCAATAAATGGAAAGGAATAGTTTCATTATTCTTGAGACTATTCCTTCTCTTTTTACTCTCTTGAATACATTAATGTACCAAAGCCTAAATTGTCATAACCACCACTAGTGGAACCCAGCCCGCCTTGCTCGGGGAAACTCAACTCCATCCCCATTTTGGAATATTGGCATTTTTCCGCATCCAATCCTTTTATCTTGGAATAATGATAATAAGCTAATGCCCAGATAGGACCGGAACCATTACTACCATTACGGTCAGCAATAGTCAATATTTTGTCTGTGGTCGGTCCCCAAGCATTGTTCCAAGTACGAGCATAAGCTTCAAAAGGGACATCCATACTAGCTACCAAATAACGTCCGTTATATTCACACCCCTTCAAATAACGATTATCATCATATCCAAAAAAATCATCCCCTTGATTCCAGGTTAATTGGCAGATAGTTCCCATTAGCCCCTGACACAGCAAGGTATGCCCCATGTCACGCCCACTTTCCTGCCATTGAGCCAGATTAGCATAATCTCCCGTAAATACATGATTAATAGCATAGGTTAATCTTCCATTAGTATCTCCTATTTGTAAATGTTCAATCGCTTCATTATAAATATCGCGACGATCGGTTAGAATCCCAATGCCAATCATCGATGCAAGGTTACAAAGTCCCCAGTTCGCCCAATAGTGTCCCGGAACAGTACCAAAATGATTAACCAGAAAATCATGGTTAGCCACATAAAAGACATCAAGCATCCATTGCTGATATCTGGCAAAACCACTTTCATCTTTCTCTTTCCAATAATCACGAAGCAATTCTCCTGCAACAGCAAATTCATATCCATAGAGACCGGCTGCCAATGCCAAGTTAGAATTACCTGCAACGACCTTGCAAGTTACCGCCCAGCCATCCAATATTTCAATAGCGTGGTCAGCATAAGCATTTCCATCACCTAAATGATAACGAAGTCCCATCTGATAAGCGGCAGCTACATCATTAGCCGCTACCATATAATTCTCATTTCCCGACTCTCCGCGCCGGATATCAGCCTGCGGGTTAGCGACATAATCCAAACGGGAATGATAGTTATCAACCAATATCCCATATCCGCTTTTCCAAGGATCTCTACTCAAACGTGCTTTAACATACTCGAAATCTTCGGGTGTGTGCAAAGCACCACAATGAATCATAGGTTCACTTATGGCTTTCAGCGGAACCTGCATCAGTGCTTCCTTATTTTCTTTCACTGTCAATTTATACAAGTCAGTTTCCACTCCGGGGGATGGCAAATCAATGCCATCTCCACATGATGAAAAGAAAAATACTGCAATTACATAATATAGTTTCTTCATGATCGTTCTATATTTTAGTTCTTAATTATTGTCGTTCTATAGAAATATTGGTGATATCAGCATTCGCCCCTTTGCTACCTCTATCGATATAAGCAACAAAGCCAATCGTAACTACCTCTTCTTTCTCTAACTCCACTGTTAACTCTACTTCTATCGGAGACGCGGAAGTAGTTACTCTATGATCGGAAACAAGTACATAAGATTTCTGTCCCGCATTATCTATAAAATCCGCTTCTGTCGCAGGTGTCCAGCTTTCACCACTTCCTTTCAGATCAGGCAAAGTCCCCTCGCCTTTGGTCATACCAAACAATACTCCAAATGCTTTTACACCGCCAGGCACAACATTGCATTCAGGAACAGTCAGAATAAATTTATACTTGCCGGCAGGAAGCGTAACTACCTGATACATTTTGTCATTCCGCAATACATTTATATTGCTTCCTCCCCATACGGAACTTAATAGAGAAAGACGTCCATTAGGGTCTCTGTTATCATGTATCAGAGCATAAAAATCCCGATTCAATTTCCACCTATCCGGTATAGACCATGCACCACTTGATGAACCGTTACGAGCGATAAACGGCTGTTGGCAGTTTTCCAACACCACTGCCGTTACGTCTCCTCTTTTTCCCATTACGTTCACTGTTTGTCCATCCACAATTGGAATATCAGCATACTGTAAACTAATCATCGCATCTTTTACTGTCGGGAAATCGGCAGGAACAACTATTTTTACCTCATCATTTTTGATTGAAGTTATCTCAACCGGCATCTCATTGAGGAATGCATTCACCGCCTCTTTATCAGTACCGAAATTATCCCCCTTGATAGTAATGTTTTCACCAGGTTGTACCAGTTTCTCTACAATGCTATTCATCACAGGTGACGAATTAACCTTGAAAGTCCCTTCATAAAATTGCAAATTACCAACAGACAAAGTTATCTTTACATTTCCTACCGATACTCCATTTGGGACTTTCACAGTTAATATGCCGATACCGCCATCCTTATATTGATAATCACTAACCGTTGCCTGTACCTCATTAAACTTCGCCACTAATAATTCCGCAGTTTCCGGCATATGATTTCCTGTGATCGTTACTGCCGTACCGATATATCCTTCTAATGGAGAAACACCTGTACTAGCATCTACCACTGGAGTAGCTTTCACGGTAAATTTCAATTCACCTTCTACCTCCTCATACGGAGTAACCACTTTCACCGCCACTTCCTGATCGTCCGCCAAAGATCCACTGATCGGGATACGTATCTTAATTTCTTCTTCATTACATGAAAGTACCTCTGCTTCCACCCCTCCCACAAGAACTTTCACACCTTCTGTTGTCGTTCCAAAGCTCGTTCCTTTAATCGTCACTTCCGACCCTTTATAAGCGACAGCAGGTGTAAGACTAGCCAATGTAGCATGCTGACGAATGGTAAATTCACTCACGGGTGTATTTACTTTTTGCGTATAGACCATTAAACCAATCTTACCGGAAGTAGCACCAACCGGTATTTGCACAGTGAAAGAAGTTTCACTCCATTCCGTCACAGGCGCATTGACTTTCGCATCACCGAATATCATCTTGATATCTTCCGCTTTCGTACCCAACTCTGTTCCGGTAAAAGTTATTAAATCACCAACAAATCCCCATTCTTTGCTAATAGACTCAACGGATGGTTTACCCAAAACCCTAAGCATCAAGTCTGTTTTCAATTCCTCATTAAAGAATTTCACTGATATCTTTCCTGTCGTAGCATCCTCCGGTATCCGTACTGTAATGCGTTCGTCCGTACAAGACAACACTTTGGCAACGTTCTCTCCGATATTGACCTTTACGAAATCCACTGCTCCGGCTAAGTTATCACCAATCACGTCAAACTCATCCCCTGAATAACCATAATCAGGTGAAAGTGCAGTTATAGTTACTACCGGGTCTTCAGTCCCTAACTCGAAGACATCTGTTCCGTCTTCTCCACAAGAAGCAAATAGAAACAAAGCCCCAAAGCATATAAAATCATATATTTTCTTCATCTTTTTCGATTTTTAGTTGATTAGTTTTCTCTTTCCACCACCATCTTAGAAATGTTGACATTACCTCCTTTACTGGTATTATTCAGCATACCGACATTAGCGACAAAACCAATCGTAACTTCCGTTGTCTCTGTTAATACCATATTTAACGTGAATTCCACTGCGCCTCTTGCCTGGTCATAGCCCAGGGATTTATTGTCTGTCAGTCGACAGTATGCTTTTTTCCCGGATAAATCTTCCAAAAAGGCCGTTTCATCAACCGGTAGCCATTCACCATCCGCTACTGCCAGATCAGGCAATGTCCCATTTCCTGTTGTCACTCCGACAATCACTTCAAGATTACCACCCAGCCCCACACATTCAGGAACAAAACAAGATATCTTATAGGTTCCGGCAGGCAAAGTGGATACCTGATACATCTTAGCATTTTCTAATCCGTGTTTATGATTGGCATTCGCCCATTGGTTACACAATAAGGAAATACACCCATCCGGGTAATTTTTGTCAATCACTAACGGACGAATCAGCACTTTTGTCCCACTTTCATCATAATAAAACTTATCATTATACTGCCATTCTGTAGGAATAGCCCAAACATCTGATTCTAATGGTTCATCTGTTTTGACAAATGGCTGACTACTGTTTTTCAAAGCATACACTGTCAAATCTCCCGTATAAGCAGGATCCAAGAAACTTCCATTTTCCGTTTCATATCCCTTGACATTCACTTGCACAGTACCGATTCCATAACCGGCAGGAGTTTTTACTTGGATTTCCTCATCTTGTACTGAAATGACTTCTGCTAACTTAGTACCGATTTTAACAGTTATATTTTCTTTTTCCGTGCCGAACGAAGTCCCGAAAATAGTTATCACATCATTTTCCGCAGCGAATAACGGACATTCTGTATTGGAAGAACTTACGGAAGTTATAGTAGGCTTAGGCATTACAGTAAACTTACCTACATTATCAAATTCATACTGCCACACCTTCAACACCACATCACTGCTCACCGCATCCTTAGGCACCACTACTATAATACGATTATTCTTGCACGAAACAACTTCCGCTTTCTTATCACCGAAATGTACACTCACCGGCTCCAGACGTTCACCGAAATTTTCACCATTGATAGCCACTTGGGATAGTGTATATCCACTTGCTGGATAGATGCCGGTTACAGTGGGTTCCGGATAATAGAACTCCTGTTTTTTACCATCTTTCTCACAACTGAAGAGTAGAGCGGAAAACCCTCCTATCACAACTATATTTTTTATAAGACTTTTCATACATCTATATCTTTAATCAGTTTATCACTTGTCATTAATATCCCGGATTTTGTACCAAACTGGGATTCAGGCTAATTTGCTGTTGAGGCAACGGCCATAAATAATTACTCCGGCTAAAGTTGAAATTAGTTTTACCATCTATCACAACACAATTCAATTTACCCCATTGCGTATCTATCTGTTCTTCTCCCCATATGTAAGTATTTCTCAAATACTTACTCGTTGCATTACCGCTAGCATCTACAAAAGTAGTGGGATAAACGGAACTGCCTACTACCGTTCCCAAACGTGATTCATTCAGTTCATTCTCTGCAATGCCCCAACGTTTCAAATCATCAAAGCGGAAACCTTCCATATAAAGTTCTATTGTTCTTTCACGGCGAATCTCATCCAACATCACCTCCCCCTTGCTCTTTGTTGTTCCGGTTCCAGCCTTTATCTTATCAACCAATGCATTCGTCAAATTGGCAATACCGGCACGTCCACGCAATTTATTAATAGAATAATTCAATTGTTCATCGGTAATTTGTCCGTTGTTCCGTTCACACACTGCCTCTGCATAAATCAAATAGATCTCTGCCAGGCGAAGCACCGGATAGTCAGGAGATTCTTTCAGATTGGCCCGTGCATCGCAAACAAACTTCTTATTGCCATAACCGGAAGTACCAGTTTTCAATTCCTTGGCTGCAGCCGTTTGAGTATCCATATCAATAATAGATTTCATACGATTGTCACGGTTCAGGAACTCGGCTTCAGGAGTAGCATAGCCCTGGAACTCATTCGATATTTCTACCGGCAGACCATCACTACACAAAAACATATCCATCAACTTGCGACTGGCATCCATCTTTCTTACTGTCTGATTCAGGTTTACATTGCCAGGCTTTATGTTTTCATCATAAACACTTTTAATGATGAATTCCTTGTTCGATTCTTTTGTCATCCCTACAGGATTGGTCGTCGCATCTTCCAGACAGAACAGGTAACGATAGCTCAAATCCTTCATTCCAGACAAGTTATTATGATTCCAGATACTATATAAGTTGTCATCTATTATTTCACTACACAGGCGAATAGCCTCATCCAAAAAATCATCAACCTGATCAGTAACCGGTCCACCCGATCCTTTAAAGTCTGTACTAGTCCCCACATACTTCCGCCATGTAGCTTCATAGAGTAATACACGTGCCTTGAATGCTTCCGCCCCATGATAACTGATTCGTCCTTTGTCAGCAGAAGAAATCAAGGTCTCCTTTGGTAATCCGGCTATCGCATGATCCAAATCTTGAAGAATCAGATTCACTACTTCGTAACGACTGTTGCGTACACCATATAATTCCGGCGAATTAACATCCAAAGGAATCGTCACAACAGGAACTCCTCCAAAAAATTGGAGTAAAAAGAAGTAATTGTATGCCCGGAAAAAATGCGCTTCAGCCAAATATTGTTTAATTTCCTCTTGACTTCCCGGATAGTTCTCTGCTTTTTCAAAAAGTATATTCACAGTACGGATTTGCTTGTAACAGTTATCCCACCGAACGTCAGTTGTCGGCACCAATATATTCCCGTGTCCTACATCATTGTGAATATTATTTAAATAACCGGACAAGTCAGTTGCCACATCCATAAATGCTGCATAACCGCCATACGGACTTCCCCATCCTTGAAGTTGGTTATAAAAACCTGCTGTATATTCCTTAAATTGTGAAGCTGTTTTAAAATACACCACATCTGTTCTTTCATCCTGCGGCTCCTTATCCAAGAACCAGTCCGAACAGGCAGACAATCCGAATGTCAGAGTGATAGATAGCAATGCTGTATATAATATCTTTTTCATATTTTTTCTTCTTTATATTATTAAAAACCAACATTTACACCGAACGACCAGGTACGATAGAATGGATATCCTGAAATCTGCGAAACCTCTCCCATTTCCGGGTCAAAGCCATCCTTGATACTTGTTGCTTCCCATAAGTCGTTGCCAGAAAAATAAACGCGCACTTTTTCCAGTTTCATTTTCCGGGTCCACTGCTTAGGTAAAGTATAACCAACAATCAGTGATTTCAAGCGGATATAACGGCTATTTTGCAACATGAAGTCATTATTTCCATAGTTCCATGCGGCACGTGCAGCATAAGTAGTCAGTCGTGGATAGTCCGCATTAGTATTTTCTGCTGTCCAAGTATTACCGAGGAATGAGGGATTCTGATTACTAAATATAGTAGCAAACGGATAAGCCATCCATCCAGTACGCATGATATACTGTTTCCCGACTCCTTGGAACATGGCACTAACGTCAATCCCTTTCCAAGCACCACCCAAATTAAGACCGAATACATAATGGGGATCACTGTCTCCCACAAATTGCAAATCACCAGTCGCGCCGTCAATTTTATTATCCCCATTCAGGTCTAAACGTTTGGTATCTCCCGGACGAAGTCCTGTATTTGTGTCTTTCAGGACACCAAGCATTTCTCCCCCACCATCTTTATACAGTTCATAATAACGATTAACCTCTGCTTCGTCAGCAAAGTAACCGTCTGTGCGATATAAAAAGAACGAGTTCAGCGGATAACCGACTACCTTTTCATTTTTCCCTGCTACATATGCGTCAGCTCCTTCCATCTTCTTCAACATCGTCTTTGTATCGCCGATATTGAAACTGGCAAAATAAGAGAAATCACGAATCTGGTCACGCCAACCTACAGACAATTCCCATCCTTTCACATTCAGATGTCCGGTATTACTTTTTGGTGCGCTAGCTCCCAATACAGATGGATAAGTAACTTCTGACAACATTCCTATATTATCTTTCCAAAAGTAGTCGAAGTTGACTGTCAGCCGGTTATTCAGAAAACCTAAATCCACACCGATATTTTTTTGCTTTACACGCTCCCAAGTAAGTGTCCGGTTGATAAGCCCCGAGTTTTTGAGAGTAGTAGAGATTTGCCCGGTTAGAGGGCTACCCAGATAAGTCACTCCCTGACTAATAGAAGAGGCATATAAGAAATCACCCAGTCCGGCAGTGTTACCTGCCTCTCCATAGCTGAAACGAACCTTACCGAAATCAAGCACCGGTGTAACAAATTTCAGAAAATTCTCTTGAGTGAACACCCATCCGAGAGAGAACGAACCGAAATTATTGAAACGGTAACCGTCGGCAAACTTTGAGTCTCCATCGCGACGTCCCAACAATTCCAATAGATATTTTTCAGCATAGTTATAGTTAACACGAGCTATATAAGAGTAAGTTCCACTGCTACCTTTGCCACCCGAATTTCCTATTTTACTACTAGCATCAGCCAATCCCAAGTCATAGACCCCATTATCTTCAAATTTTTCACGGGCAGTGGCTGTTTTTCTCCAAGCCAACGTCTCCGCATTAATACCTGCCACCGCAGACACATTATGGTATTCGGCAAATGTACGGTTGTATTTCAGTAAAGCTGAATAGAATTGATACAAATGATTGTTATTCTGTGCCAGATAACCCGGATTGTTTTCAATCTTGACATTGGATGGATTGTCCGGATAAATAAGGGATTGATTGGTCCACTGTACCAATTCGGCAGCCGGATTACCAAACCAATCATATGTCTGGACAGGAACTACATATCGCTCCCGACGATATTCTTCATTCTGAAAAGAAGCGGTTCCCTCAAAGCTAATACCTTTCCAAATATCCGCTATCACTTTCATATCGATACGCGTAGTCAGCTTCACTTTTTCATCACGCCCACCTTTAGAAGTAGCTGCCACAGAGTTACGGTTACCTACCGTACCGAAATTAGCATACCACTGTCCTAATGGATTCTTTGACGGAAAAAAAGGTACATCATAGCCATACAGTGAGTTATCCAAACCAGTGGAAGGAGATTCCGTACTGGTTCTAATCACGCTGGCAATAGATTCAAAACGCAGCCAGTCAGTCATCTGCAATCCATAGTTCAAACGGAAATTCAGCTGTTTTTGCCCGTCATAAGCAGTGGTCAGGTTCGCTTGATTATCCGCATAAGCCAATGAGATACGATAGTTGGATTTCTCTGTAGAACCGGACACACTTAAGTTATGCTGGTAAGAGTTGCGATTGGCAAACAATTCGTCCGTACGACTAGAGTTTGCCAAAAATATATCTCCATAATATTGAGTAGGATAGATTCCTGGTGCATTTTGCTGCATCCGCAACATATTTTCTTCAGATACCCAGGCCCACCAGTTCGGATTTTGCTCTTCTTTATTAGCTTCCAGCCACATGGTTGCATATTGCCCCATATCCGGAGAAAAAGCGGTAATACCCGGAGAAGTAAAACGCATATTAAAACTATAATCTACGCTGACTTTACCTCCCTTTCCGCGTTTAGTGGTAACCAGTATAACTCCATTCGCCGCCTTGGCTCCATAGATAGATGCCGCTCCATCTTTCAACACACTGATACTTTCAATATCGTCAGAATTCAAGTTCTGAAATGATTCTGTATTTACTGTAGGTACACCGTCCACTATAATCAACGGACTTCCCCCATTAACTGACGTTGCTCCACGAATCTTAAAATTCAATTCTTCGTTGCCCGGACGAGGTGAAGTACGGGTAACCACCAATCCCGGAGTCTGCCCTTGAAGTGCCAGTCCAACATTGGTTATGGCACGGCTTTCAAGTGCCTTGCTGCTCACTTGTTCTACAGCACCGGTCAAAGTAGCTTTCTTTTGTCTGCCATATCCTACTACCACTACTTCTTCCAATGCGTTATTATCTTCTTTCAGTATAATCTTAAGTTCAGAACGTCCATTAATGTTCACGATTTGGTCCTGATATCCGATATAACTTACTTTCAACTGCTTTGCATCATCCGGCACATCCAGACTAAAACGTCCATCAATATCCGTAATCACTCCTTTCTGCAAACTTACCACAACAATATTACAACCTATCAGCGGTTCCCCGTTTTGGTCTGTTACTACTCCTTTAATTGTCTTTCCCGTTTGAAAGACAATCAAGCTTTCTTCTGTGTACGTATTTGCCTGAAGCAATGTACCGGAAGAACTGCCTATCAATAAGGCCATAGTCATGATGACTCCCTTACGTGATAAGAATTTCGGTTTAATTTCCATAATACTATTAAATTTATTAAAGTTAATATATTCTTGTTTGATATTCAGCCAACTTTCGACCATTCATCCTGCAAATACGTTCGTACAGTTTTCCGGGCTACCAATAACTGCCCTTCCACTGTCCGGGAAGATAAAGACATCACCTTGGCTATTGTCGGACAAGGTAATCCGTCATTAAAACTTAGTTCGTAAATACGGCGGCGTTTTGCAGGAAGTCTGGATATTATCTTATCATGCCTCTGCTTTAAATCCATATAATACATCCTTTCTTCTACCGGATTATCCTTCGTCTCTTTCACATTATTATATATATAAGAAACAAAATCCTCCTGTATGTAATGACGACGTATTTTATCTATGACAATATTACGTGCAATGGTAAAAAGCAAAGACCAAACGGTAGACTTATTCACAAATGCCCAATTCTCCCACAAACGAATAAAAACATCCTGCACTAAATCTTCAGCCTCATATTTGTGTGGAATACGAGAGATAATAAAAGCCAGAACAAGATTCCGGTTTTTCTGATAGAATTCAGGGAAATGGGTTAAAGCAGATGTGGTAGTATTCCGTTCCATAGCATTACATGTTTCATTTAACAACAATGCAAATTTATGGGAAATACAATGTTCTGACGTGTGTCTTTTGTCGCAAACAAGTGTTACACTTGTTGCAAAATCACTTTTTCAGCCTGTTACAGGGGCATTTTCAGTCTTTTGACTACAAATAACAGAGGTTTGTGAATTTATTCGCCTATTTTCTCATCCCGTGATTTTCCTCCGTACTGCGATGGCAGCATACCAAATGTTTCTTTAAACAATTTGGTAAAATAACGTGGAGTAGAAAATCCCACATGATCTGCTATTTCGGATATAGACAAATCCGTATCCCGCAATAATTGAGCGGCCCGTTTCAACCGGATGCTACGAATAAAGTCTTTAGGTGTCTGCCCTGTTATTCCTTGCAGTTTGCGGTATAATGTAGCACGGTTCATAGCAAGATCAGCACTCAATTCCTCTACCGAATATTCTGTATTGTCCATATTACGTTCAACACATTCCAATGCTTTTTGTACAAGCTGTTCATCAAGAGAGGTAATTGTGATACTACTCGGACTTACTACAATTTCTTTATGAAATGTTTCCTGACGTCTCTTTTGCTGCTCGATCAATTTACGCACACGAGTCAACAATACATCAATACTAAATGGTTTGGATATATACGAATCTGCACCGGCCTCATACCCCATAGCCTTACTCTCATCTGAAGCACGCGCAGTAAGCAAAATTACCGGTATATGCGAAGTCTGCAAGTTTGTTTTAATTCGTTGGCATAATTCTATACCATCCACATTCGGCATCATGATGTCACTTATGATGAGATCCGGATTTTGCCTGACAGCCAGTTTTTCCCCTTCTTCACCATCGGGAGCATCAATAATCTGGTACCATTCACTTAATTGTTCACGTAGAAACTCCCGGAATTCCTTATTATCTTCTACAATAAGCAGCAAAGGTTTCGAATCCGTTAATAATACCGGTTCTTTACTAGTCACCTCTGCCGTTTCAATCCCTTCTTTTTGTACCGACGAACTTTCCGGATACAAATCCACAGGAATGGCAACATTAAATGTAGAACCTACCCCAAAAGTACTTTCCACTAATACACGTCCATTGTGCAACTCCACATATTCCTTTATTAAGTGGAGCCCGATACCGCTACCCGAAAGGTTATTGTTTACATTCTTTTTAGCCTGATAGAAACGTTCAAATACATGCGGCAGATCTTCCTCGGATATCCCGCATCCGGTATCCATCACTTCCACCTGAACATATGTATGATCTTCCTCCCGACACCTCTTCATCTCTAATGTGATGTTTCCTCCTTCAGATGTAAATTTGAAAGCATTGGACAATAAATTATTTAGCACCTTGTGCATTTTATCCGGGTCAAAATACATATATAATTCATCAATGCCATTCGTATCCAGTTGGAAAGAGATTCCCTTTTCTATGGCTATCTGCTGAAAAGAATGATAAGCCTGTCTGACAAATTCAACCCAGTCTCCATTCAATAAATTCAGTTTTTCTCCTTTCATTTCCAGTTTACGGAAATCTAAAAGTTGATTAACCAATGTCAATAGATTCTGTGCATTCTTATAAACAGCCCCCAGTTGCTTGGACAAAGTATCGTCGGTCAATCTACGTATTATCATATTCAAAGGAGTGATAATCAACGTCAGCGGAGTACGTAGTTCATGACTGATATTTGTAAAGAAGCGGAATTTCATCTGTTCCAGTTCTTCCTTTTGTCTTTGGGCTTCTTCCTGTTGCATACGAATCATCCTCCGATGATTACGCCGGTTGATAAGATACATTAATCCGAACAATAAAAAGAGAACCAGAATCGCGTACAATATACGTGCAGCCAATGTATCCCAAAACGGCGGATGTATCACAATCGCAAATTTCGATTCCGAACTCCACATACGGTCATTGCCGGCTACGGATAGCCGGAACACATACTCACCCGGCGGAAGATTATTATAGGTGATACGCCCCTGCCCATTTTCAAACAATGTCTCTGTCCACCCCTTATCAAATCCTTCTAATTGATAACGGAAAGAAGTCTGCGAAGGATTAAGATAGTTTAATCCCGAAAACTCCAATGTGACATAGTTTTCATTATACTCCAAAGATACTCCGTCCGAATAACCCAAAGCTTTATCAAACAATACACGGCCATTATATTTTTCTCCGGAGAGAATCGGGACATTAAACAACTTGAAAGATGTAAATAGCGGACAGGAAAGCTGATGAGTACCTGACATATGATCCGGTGAGAACATTACGAATCCATTCAGAAGCCCCCAATACAGATTATCATGAGTCATCAATGCAGGAAAACTGAATAAATCATCCTGAAGAATCTCGGTTTCGGAAAGGCAACTGATTATATGAAAGCGATATTCATCCGTAGTACGCTCCACTTTGATTTTATAGACAGAAGTCACTGTAGAGACCCATATATCATGGTTTTTATCTTCCTGAACATTCAATATTGCCTTGGCAAGTCCTTCCTCTTTTCCTAACACATAACTTCTCCCGTCGGGGAGCAATACATACAATCCATATTGGGTAGCAAACCATAATACCCCCTCATAATCCTTCCATATCTGATTATATTTGATTCCTCCATAATTAAAGACAGAGTTGGTCTTGCGTTCCTGTTCCAATGTGGATATTTCATTGTTATCGGGGGCATATATATACAATCCGTTATCACTTCCCACAAGCAAACGGGATTTATTATCTATTGCCAGCGTGTTCGCCACTTTATATTTTTTCAGTTCCGGAAACTGCCGGGATAAAAGGGTTATTTCTCCATTCTCCGGATTAAGCAACCCCACTCCACCATAAATACTAACCCATAGTCTTCCCGCCCCATCCTCTACCATAGCGCGTATATTGCTAAAATCCAGTTCGTTCTGATAATCAGTATCGGGATAGTCATAAGCTCGTACCTTACCATTTTCAATACAATATAACCCATTATGGTATGTACCTACCCAAATCCGCTTTTTACTATCTTCATAAAGCATACGGCAATTTTTTCGGTTAAAATCACGATATGCCCGGTTCATTGTATACGTATCCGGTTCATAGCGATAAAGTGCCTGTGTAGTTCCCATCAATATATCTCCTGCTGAGGTTTCCAGCATACAGCGTATTTCCTCCCCATTCCAGTCACCATTGACAACCCTCTTATTACAAACCGTCATCCTATTCAAACTTGGATGATAATAACAGATACCTTGATTGTATAACCCTATCCAGACAGCCCCGCCTTCACGGTCACAATAAATACTTTGAATGCCATTTTTTATCGTTTTACCCGACAATAGGGGAAGATGTTGAAGTTGAGTAACAGAAAAGTTGTGTATATCAATCACACAAAGTCCGTTCTGCACTGTACCGATCCAAGCATTTCCACCTTTATCCACATCCATAGAGGTCAACCAGGAATTTTGTCCAAGCTGTATTCCGGAAATCAGGTTCCATTTTTTCTTATAGACATCATAATATCCGGCTCCACGATCCCACATAATCCAGAAATCTCCGTTATCCAGGATCTTTAAAATAATACGGTCATCGGGCTTCAGATGACCTTTCAGAAAATCAACTTGTTCTATAAAACGTTTTTCCTCGTAGTCATAACATCGGATCACTCCGCTTTGGTGAACCATCCAACTATATTTATCATGACTCTCTACCCCTAATAACTTTCCATAATCTATCATGGTATTATTATCCCCACACACTTGTTGCATTATTCCGACTCCTGCATCACATGTATAAACGGCAGAGTTATCAGACACGAACCAATATCGCTTTTCCGAGTCAATAAACAAATCCGCGAGTTTATCTTTCCAGCCCAACCGCTGCAACAAAGAATCTACATTATAGATATATTGTTCGGTCGTCAAATCAAACACTCGCAAACTCGCACGTTCTTTCATCCATAAACGCTTGCCGGCATCTACATATTGCTCGAAAATGATATGATTGTAAGATATAGGATAGCCTTTTTGAAGGTCAAATGGAAAATTGGAAAAATTCACTCCATCATACATAGTCAATAATACAGTCCGGATTCCCATACGTCCATCAGGAAGCGCAAAAACGCTACCGACATAATTATCCGGCAATCCTTCCGTTGCTCCGATATGACGAAAGACATAAGATGTCTCTTGTGAATGTGTCCTGTTCACAATAAAAAGACTCATTATGATTGCAAACAGGTATATTCGTGTATTCATAACTATAAATTCCCTTTTGTTCCGCTTATATAATACGAACAAGAATGCAAATTTACCCCAATGTCCTACAGAAATTTTGCATTGCCTACAAATATACGAAATATTTCATATATCAAATCAACCTCAAACATTATGCTATTCCCTCCGTCTCCCCTTTCTTCTTCCGTCCTCCTTTCTTCTCCACTTTCTTATGCTTCTCGATATACTCCTGCGGACTACACCCCGTCTTCTCCTTGAAATACTTGAAGAAAACAGTACGGCTCTTGAAGCCGGAAGCCGCAAAAAGCGTGTCAATATTCATGGTTCCCGTATTCAGACTTATCAGATGAAGCACATGCTCGATGCGGAAATTATTGATAAACGTATAGAAGTTCACTCCAAACTCCTTATTGATAAAGCGTGAAAGCGCATACTGGTTCATTCCGGCCATCAGAGAAACATCTTTCAGGGACAGTTCGGGATTCAGATAAGGCTTTTTGCTGTGCAGATACTCCAGTAAGTTGTTTTTGAGTAACCTCTGCTTCTCGTCCGTAGGAACGGGAACCGGACGAGCGCCTTCAGTGGCAGAATATTCGTTCCCCGATACGGATTCCTTCCCATTCTCATCCGGGACAGGAATCTCCCCCTGCCGGAATCCGTACCAGAATATCACCCAAATAGCAGCAAACGAAACAAAATGGAACAACATCTTATATCCTGAAGTCGAATTCACCATCCATATCACATCAAGAATCCCCATCAAAGCAAACATCGCTATCGTAATCCCCACCCATGACAACGTAATTCCTTCTGCAAACGAATAAGTCTCACTGATAAATTTCCGGTGCATACGATACATACGGATAACTAAATAAGCCAGCCACACATCAAACACCACTACACACAACCCGGCCAAAATCCCCATTATCACTGCCGGAGATGAAAGATTCACCAACTTATGCACATCCTGAACCGGGTGAATCCGCGCAGAAGAAAAAAACACCACTACCAGCAGTAACGAGAACAAGCCCCATCCACCGCAGAACAGCCCGATAAACTTGCGATTCATTAACCGCGGACGCATCAATGATACATAATAAAACAGTACAGTCACCGACGAAGCCGTGGAACAGATGAAATTGACCGGACGGAATATCTCATGGTGATTCACACTGAAATACCTGTCGACCAGGAAACTGCCAACCATCCCTATCCCCAACATGGCAAAAACCACTGCCAACCACAACTGCGGACGTGTCCGCCTACGGTTGACAAGCAACACAAATGCCACCGCAAACGAGCAGACTATCGGGGTATAATAAAAGAATATCCCCAAATCACCATAATAATCCATCGTATTCATATCTTTTTTCTATTACATTTCTTTTCTTCCTGGTCTATCATCCTCTTCACCCTGATATATCCCCGAAAACTCCCGAATCCCGCCATGCAAGCCCGCTCCTCTTCGGAAAGGTGCGCACATGAACGATCGTTCCGCAATGCCTCCATTTCCTGCAGACGCAACATATTGATGTATCGCGAGAAATTCATCCCGAACTCACGGTTGATAAACCGTGACAAATGAGTGCGATTGGTACGTAAAGCCGGTATCAAGTCCGTAATCCTCAACTCGGGATTCAGATACGGGCGATGCTCGTGCATATACTTTTCAAACTTCCGGCGACGTTCGGAACGCCTGCTTTCATCCTCTTCCTGCCGGTTCGGACGCTCTTCTTTCTCCTTTCCATCCTCATCTCCGGAATTCTCCCCTTCAGGATAGCGGATGACGACAAAATTGCCTACCGCCATATTGTAACAGACAATGGCATGTTGAAGTACCAAAAGAAGCTGCGGTAACAGTAGCATGATTGACGAAATCAACACTTTCTTTGGAAAGATGGCGGAAAGCAGCGACGGCGGAACCAAACTGAGCGAAAGCACCAGCAACAGCGTCACCCACGACAACGAGGAACGCCCTGCATTTGACGAATAGTCAGCTATATTCCGGCGATAGGCCAACAATCTCCACCAGGCCAGCACAGTGTACAGAATATTCCATATTCCTCTGAAAATCAACCGGGAAGTAAACAAGCGTGAATAGGCTTCATATCCCGGGGCAAACTCGCCGCGGGAAGTCACGATATACACCTGCCACTCGAAAGGCACAAAAGCCGACCACACGGCAAACACCCCGACAATCAACAAGGGAACGAGATAATGTATTCGGGAAAACGCTTTCTCTCCCGGCAGACGGGTAAGGGTATAGATAAACTGATAAAACACCACCTGTCCCCAAAACAGCCCAAGATAATAAATGACATTAATATGTACATACAACCGGGGAAAATAGACATAAACCAGGGAACAAGCCCACAACAGGCTGATTGCAAAGAAATAAATAATAAGCAGGCGGTACAATATATTATCTTCCGACTTGCCATACGTACGACGGTGTATGACAAGCATCATCGCACAGCTCAACGAAGAGATAATCGGAGCACAAAATCCGGTATATTGCAGAAATTCTTTCGTCATCATGTGGTTATATTAGCAGTGTTCGTGTCCGGCAAAGGCATATCCCGTTTATACACCTCCTTCTTTATTCTAAGATATACCTGATAATTGGGAAAACCGGCTTTCGGATAAAGCCTGTTGGCAGTTTTTCCCTTGTTGCAAGGCAACTTCATCAGCCGTTCCAGTTCGTGCAACCGCAGGCGGTTGATATACCCGTTGAATCCACAGCCGTAGGTCGTATTGATGAAACGGGAAAGATAGCTGCGATTGATATTGAACAATTCCGTCAAATCAGACAACCGTAGTTGCGGGACGAGGTATAACTTCTCTCCAACCACCCTCCGCTCGAATATTTTGCGTGTCAGCGGTATCGGTTCCACCTCCAGGGGGACACCTGTCAATGTCCATCGCATATACTTACGGTGTCGTCCATTCTCATGCCGACCGGACAACCGCTCACCGGAAGGTATGCGAAGCGGAGCAGGCACCACAGACAAAGGCAGAAAAAGCAACGAACGATGATTGAACGAATAACAGCAGAGAAAGACAGCCTGTATCCATGCGGCAATAACCGCCAACGGCAGGCACCACACTACTGTCTGCCGCCATACTGTCAGCAAAATCGCTCCCGACCACACCACGGACAATACACATAAAAAACAAGTCAGGCGCAACCACTTCTCCCACAACGGGCCGGTAGTCTTGTTATGTCGGTAGCAGACTACTATTCTCCGAAGAGCAAACACCATGCAAACCACCGTCAGCACAAACCGGACTACAGTATAAGGAATACAGCAAGTTACTATCACTAAAAGGAAAAGCAGGGAATATTTACCCGGACGTATGTTGCCATTATTTCCCGCACCGGTAAGCACATCTATGAAGCGGAAATAGAGAACAGGAGCTATGGAAAAAGAAAAGACTGTAAAGAAACTCAGAAACAAGGAAGCATCCTCCTGCACCAACCTCACAGCCACACAACAGCCGATAAGCATAAACACGAAAAAATAATACATCAACACTCGCTTGACGTTTTTCTCGCGGATGGTAATGCTATCCTGCAATGAAGCGGCTTCAATGACAGTGCCTACCAAAGCCGTGAACAAAGGTACGAGACACGCGAAAAGCAGAATAAGTGTTTTAGTATCCATAGCTTGTTTTGGTTGGTGTGTTCACAAAGGTAATAATTCCGACGGTTTCTGTATGTGTAAATAGTGATTTTATACGAGAAAAAGCAAGGAAACGTACTAAACGCAACGAGACGTACAAGAAAACGCAAGCAGGCGTACAAGCTGCAAGCAGACGTACAGAAAGAATTCACTTTTTACTTTTTGATATAGTTCTTATTTACCTTTTGTTCAAGATGTACGAAAGTTGTACGTTATCTTTGTCCATATCCTTCCTCGCATAAACAAGGCAATAACCAATACCAATATATATATGAGAAAAATTATTCCGTTATTATTATTCCTATTATGTGCAAGCCTGGCAACAGCCAAGGGACAGAAACTCCCGCTTGCCGGTTCTCCTGCTGACAGCCTGTATGTTTTTCATTTCGTTGCAGGAGACGATATGTTCTATATTCCCTGGAAAGGGAATGAACAGGAACTGGTAAAACTCACAGAGATGGTAAAAACGCTACACGCGGACATCCTCAACGGGCGCATTCCGGTAGAAGTGGACGGCTGGTGCACCTCACAGCCCGACCGGAAGGCGAATCTCCACACCGCCGCCCTGCGAAGCAACCGTGTGAAGTCGGAACTGATTCTGCGGGCAGCCTTGACAGAACAATGCTTCGTCACTCACAATCATGCCGAAGCTTATGGAAGACAGAAAGAAGCTAATGAAAAACGGAAAGAAGTAGTAACCGTGACGCTTCGTATCCCTGCCAAGGCAACAGCAGTAGCAACAAAAGCAGAAAAGGCAGAAGACTCCCAAACGGCGCAAACCGCAGCGCCAACCGAGGAAACCGCCACCACCCCACCCGCTGCCGTACAGGAAACCAAGCAACCGGTATCCGAGACACAGCCTGCTGTTTCTACCGTCACCGTAGCGGCATCCCCAGACACCTACCGCTTCGCCGTACGTACCAACCTGCTGTATGATGCTTTCCTGCTGCCGACGTTGGGTGTAGAATGGCGCGTGAACGACCGTTTCGGCATCAAACTGGACGGCAGCCTTTCGTGGTGGGGCAACGAACATGGCAAAATACAGAAAATGTGGCTGCTCAATCCCGAAGTACGGTGGTATCTGTTGAAAAACAAACATTTCTACATGGGCGTTTCAGGTAATTTCGGCCGATACAATATATATAACCATGCAATAGGCAACATACTATCGAAAGATAACGGCTATCAAGGCAGGATGTGGAGTACAGGCATTACTGTAGGTTATCAACTCTGTCTCTCACGCCACTTCGCTATCGACTTCAACCTTGGTCTAGGCTATACACGTTTCGACTACGACACGTTCGGCATAACGGATGGTATACGGGTGTACAAAGAACGTGACTGCACCAAAAAATTCTGGGGGCCGACACAGGTGGGCCTCCACTTTGTATGGATGATAGGAAAAAATAAGTAAAAACAATATAAAACAAATCTATGAGAACAAAAATAATCGTGATACTATCGGTATGGTGTGCAGTGCTACTGCTGGCCGCCTGCGATGTAAAAGACCCCATTTTCAATACTTCTCACCCCGACTACGGAATAGTGACGCTTACCGCCCAATGGAGCGGCATCGGCGAAGGATTGGCAGTGCCCGAAAGCTACACGATAAAAGCAGGCAATTACACTGCCACCCTGACAGGTGTAACCAACAAGCTCGATTACCTCTTCGAGCCTGGAGACTATCGGTTCTATGTATATAACACTCCGGAGCGGATTACCATGAACAACACAGTGGCGAGCGTCATTGCGCCGGCCGTAATCCCTACGGACGCAGGCAGTACGACCTCCGATAATCCCGAACGGTTTGTATACGACGCCCCGGGATGGCTATTTACCAGTGTTCTTGACGCTACCCTTACAGCAGACACCGAGCATATACTGGCAGCCCCCATGCAGCAGCAGGTGAGACAGCTTACTCTCATCATCGAACCCACGGGTGGCATGGCGGATAAGATAGAAAGCATCACGGCCACCCTTTCGGGCGTTGCCGGAACGCTCGACATCGCGAACGGCACACACGGCGCACCGTCACGTGTGGCACTCACATTCTCGAAAATCCTCTTTGGAACTGATGCTGGGAAATGGTCGGCAACTGTCCGGCTCTTAGGTATCGCCGGGACACAACAACGGTTGACAGGAACCGTCACCTTTGCGAGCGACATTCTGGAACCTCTCATCTTAGACAACGATCTCACCACACAACTTGCCGCGTTCAACGCCGACAAGTGCAAACCCTTCACACTGGGTGGTTCTGTAGTGGAAACCCTTACGGAAGTAGGCTTCGGCACAACGATTACCAACTGGACTCCCGTCAACAGAGGTTCTATCACGGCCGATTGACCAAACTGAAACAAATAAGTAATAATTAAAAACAAAATGATATGACAAGAAAAGCAATTCACCAACAATTCCTGTTACTCGCAACGCTTGCGGCACTTATACTGGCATCGTGCAGCAAGGAAGAAATGGATGGCAGATCGGACATGCAGAATGAAGAAATCCGCTTTGAAATAGGTTTCGCCCCGACAGACGGCTCCATGCAGACAAGCTTTGCGACTCGCGTAGCAACGGATACGAAATTCCGCAGTATATGGGAGGACGGCGATGCCATCGGCATATTTGCTGTGGAGAACGGCAGCGCGTTAACCACCACGAGCAACCTCATCCACAACGTAAAGCTAACATACAGCAGCCGGGGCAACGGCACATGGACGGCTGCCGAACCTTTATATTGGCCGATGAACGGCAAGAAGCTGGACTTCTACGCCTACTACCCTTATGACGAAACCCTGACCGATCCTCTGGCAATCACTTTCAGCGTTCCGACGGACCAAAGCGCAATGACTGCCGGGACCTCCGTATACAACCGTAACGACATACTAATGGCAAAGACTGGCAACAAAGACAAAAGCGAAATCGTCGCACTGGATTTCTCCCATGCCTTGGCAATGGTGCAAGTAAATGTAAGTAAATCCATGGTAGGCAATTATGCCCCTGAAACACTGATTGTTCGGCTGAACGGATGCGCCACGGGTTGCGTGCTAAACCTCTCCACCCAAACCATCGCACAGCCGTCCGAACCGCTTACGGAAACAATAAAGATGTATCCCTGTCCCAACGACGACGTACCGGGCGTCTTTGCCTATCGGGCCCTCATGCCGGCACAGACAATAGCTGCTGGAACCGTTATGTTCAGTTCCGAGTACAACGGCAGCAAGTATCTCCACAGCAAGCCGCTTGCGCAGGCCCTGACACTCACAGCAGGCCAGGCGGAAACATTCGACATGACATTCCCTTTCACATCGGTCACCGTTTCTGAAACAAAGCGTCTTGGCGATCTGCTTACAGCCGATGAGCTTGCCTCAATCCGTCACCTCAAGGTACTGGGAGAGATGACAGCGGCAGATTTCAGTACTATTCGCAACCAGATGACCTCCATTATCAATCTCGACCTCGGCGGGGCGACGGTGAGAGGGAATGCCATACCCGACGACGCGCTTTACAAAAAAGAAGGGTTGGAGCAATTCATTTTTCCACAGGGAATTACGTCAATAGGCAAGAGCGCTTTTTATAACTGCAGGGGTCTTACCGGATCGCTGAAGATACCCAATGAAGTCACGACGATAGGTCAGTACGCTTTTTGTAACTGCACAGGTTTCACCGGATCGCTGAAGATACCCGAAGGTGTACAGACGATAAGCAATTCAACTTTCATTGGGTGCACAGGTTTCAACGAGTTGATAATTCCCAAAGGAGTCACGACGATAGGTGCATACGCTTTTTATGAATGCACAGGTTTCACCGGATTACTGAAGATACCCAATGAAGTCACGACGATAGGTCAGTACGCTTTTTGTAACTGCACAGGTTTCACCGGATCGCTGAAGATACCCGAAGGTGTACAGACGATAAGCACCTCAACTTTCATTGGGTGCACAGGTTTCAACGAGTTGATAATTCCCAAAGGAGTCACGACGATAGATCGGTACGCTTTTTATGAATGCACAGGTTTCACCGGATTACTGAAAATACCTGAAGGTGTACAGACGATAGGCTACTCAGCTTTTTTCAAGACAGGTTTCAATGAGTTGACAATTCCAGCAAGCATTACAATGATAGACTATGCCGCTTTTGCCCTCTGCACCTCGGTTACATCCATCACTTGTCATATACCAAACCCGACAAATATCGAATTCGGCGATGCTGTGTTTGACCACGTACCGAGAAATATCCCCGTTTACGTCCCGCCGGCATCGGTAGCTAACTATCGAAGCCATGCAATCTGGAAGCGCTTCAACAATATCCAAGCCATCACGCCACCCTGATAATCCTATAAGTGACAGGTATAAAACGATTTATTTATCAAAACCCGCCAAGAAAGGAGGACAAAGAAAAGAACGGGTAGCTTATTGAAAAAAGTATTAACTTAAAAAAAGAAATGATTATGGCAACAAAAGATACTTTTCAAGGTTGGGCAAGACCGGTGGATATCTCAATCCCGGTAATAGGCGATATAGCAGCTAAAGTAGCAGACCATACATTTGTATATTGTACAAATCAAAATTCGTATTTCAAATGCTTTTCGGACGGCAACATACATGATAAAGAAGCTGTGCTCTGTGTGACCTCTACGGGTAAGAAAGCGTTTTGTAAAGCCGACAAATACAGATGCGGTATCCCCGGATTCCCCGATACTGCCGGCCTCGTATATGCGGTAACCGGAGTATGCCACCAGGCTGCGAACCGATTCATGTATGCTACTGAGACGTACCTCTCATACCCTACGGGAAAAAGTCGGCCACACGGTTATTTGGCCTCTTGCATGCATTTTGGTACATGGGGAGCTGACTTTCCTGTTTTCCTCGCAGCCTTGTATGCGCAGGCTTACACCCGTTGTATGTTTGCCCATATGGGACATACGGATACGCAAGGACTTTCGCCGGATTCACTAGAATATAAACTATTAGATTATTACCAAATGCAACACGTTACAGGCAATAATCCGGCCCATCCGGTTGCCGATGAGCTGGAAATCACTATTCGCCACATTTTGGGAATAGATGAGCCCGAGGAATTAAAACAGACACACGGCAGGATATTGAACGAGATAAAAAATGCCCTCGCCGAATATTCACTAACAGCTACGCCTGACGGTGAACCATCTGTCCGTTTACCGGCTGATGATGTCCGCCAACTGGTGATGAGGATAAACAAGTTTTCACTGGAAATGCAGAATGAAGTGAAGAAAGTATTAGGAGATGAAGCCTTTATACAATTGAACGGAGATGAGAATTTCTATCTGCCGGTCAATCCGGAAATAGCTTTAAACATTTTAGGGAAATAATAGAGAAAATACCACAATCCCTTCCTGCCTTCGGCTCGGAAGGGATTGTTATTAATAAGATGATAATCAAAAGCTTTTTATCTCAGAATATCCCAAAAATAACTACCGGACTACAGTCGCATCTTCTTTCCATATTTCTTCCCATACTTCTTCCCAACTCCTTCTACACAAAATTATATTTCATACGAATTGCTGTCATCTGTCACAAAACACACAGTAATACACTGATTATAAATGAAAAACACCGTGACAGCAAGCTGTGACAGCAGCATTAAATAGAGGAAAGCCATCACCTTGCTGTCACGCTGTCAATATACCCTATCGTGTGCAATACAAAAAGCAATAACCCCGTTATCTGTTTCAAGGCATGAAACATTTTGTTTCCCGGTGTGAAACTGTTGGTTTCAAGTAATGAAACTAGTAGTTTCACACCGAGGAAACTAAAGTTTCAAAGGCTCGAAACTCCAGTTCCAAAGGCGGGAAACTTTAGTTCCAAAGGCTTGAAAATGTTGTATCGAAGGCAACGTCATCTTGGTTTCACATGATTGCAAGTATGCATCTACAAAAATACAAAAACTTTCAGGATATAGGACTTTCTTCTGTCTTTATTTGATTTCAAAGGAATATCTGCCGGACAAAAGCCGCAATATAACTTTTC
Source organism: Bacteroides sp. GM023 (assembly GCF_014750685.1). Classification (GTDB taxonomy): domain Bacteria; phylum Bacteroidota; class Bacteroidia; order Bacteroidales; family Bacteroidaceae; genus Bacteroides. Next base: position 85,609 of record NZ_JAAXGE010000005.1, on the reverse strand, counting down.
CATCTTCCGTACCGACGTACTCTATCCCTTTACTCTTCTTCAAAGTCCTATTCCCTTCAACGATGTTTTTCACGGAAGTCGCAGGAAGATGTAACGTTGCGGTTGTATTTGCAGGAACTGTACATTGATAAATGACTGCATTTCCCTCTACTCTCCATGCACTTTCAATACGCCCGTACATGGAGTCGTAATATCCTTTGGCATAAGTCATATTCCCAGCAGTATCTACTTCGGGTTTTAGCACGAAATGTTGAAATCCGGGGGAGTTTTCATCGCGTTCTATGCCTAAGGAGTAATTGTACATCCATGCGCCGACCGCGCCAAAAGAGTAATGGTTAAAAGAATTCATGCGGTTATTTCCGCCGAATCCATCTTCATGGGTATAGGAGTTCAACCGTTCCCAAATGGTAGTGGCTCCCTGTTCCACCGAATACAGCCATGACGGATAGTTTGTTTGTTGCAACAGTCTATATGCCGCCTCACTGCAACCGTTGTCCGACAACGCTTTGCTAATCCATGCCGTGCCAATAAAGCCTGTCATCAGCGAATAAGGCGGACATCCTTTGCCTTGCTCTGTCTTATTTTCTCTGACGATGGTTTCCATCAGGTTCTTGATGAACTTCGGTTTATCCCCTTCGTCAATGATGCCGAATATCAATGGAAGGACGTAAGAAGTTTGTGTATCTACCAATGTTCCCTGTTTCTCCGGTATGAAAGCGGAGTGAATGGTCTTGCGGGTTTCCGGTTGCAGGTAGGTGCTGTTAAAGAAAGCCTTTCTGTCGTAGTGCAGCTTCCGGTATTCTTCCGCATCTGCGGCCTCGCCCAAAACGGTCGCTATCTTACTCATTAATTCCAAGTCGCAAATAAAATAGGCTTCCCACAAGAGGGACTTATCATTCCTGTTATCTTCAAGCCCCAACCAGTCACATAAATCGCCCCATGCCCTGTTCTGTACAAGCAGGTTTGTTTTCGGTTCGACGGTCTTGGCGAGAATATAGGAGATATAGCGTTTCATGGCGTCGTAATGTTCAGCCAATAGTACTTTGTCTCCATATTGTTGGTAACATTCCCAAGGTACTGTGATGCCGGCACTTCCCCATAGCATACCGCCGAATCCTCCACCTAAAGGGGCAATATCAGGGAAGCGTCCGTCTTCCCGCTGCACATCGCGCATGGAACGAAGGTATCTTCTCAGGAATTGGGGTACATCTGCCAGGTATGTGGCGGTGCGGGAGAATACTGAAATATCTCCTGCCCATCCCAAACGTTCGTTCCGTTGAGGGCAGTCGGTGGGGATGGATATGAAATTAGCAAAGGAAGACCAGGTGATGTTCTCCCACAACTTGTTTACTTTCGCGTTCGATGTCTCGTACCGGGAAGCCAGCTCGTGAATGGAGCTAAGCACCACTCCTTTCACTGACTCTGTGGGCAAAGGGTCGCCGATACCTGTTATCTCCACAAAACGATAGCCATGATAGGTAAAACGGGGAAGAATTGTTTCTTCACCCCCTTTGGTGATATAGATATCCTGCGCCATGGCAGCACGGATATTCTCTAACATAATCATTCCGGTATTGTCTTTATATTCGGGCAAGTCCGGGTATTTCACTTCGGCAAAACGCAGGCAGATTCTTGTGCCGGGTTTCATGCCGGAGAGTTTTATCTTAGGAACTCCCACCATATTCTGTCCCATATCATAGACAAATACACCGGGGCGTACTTCTTCCATCGAAAGGGCGGTCAGTTCTGTTTTTGCTTTCACTGTCTGACCGAACTGTCCTGTCAGTTCAAAGTCGGAGTAATCATTTACCCAAGGTTTGTCCGGGTTTCCTTCTGTACTGATATTGCCTTCCAAGGTAACTACACAGGTAGGTTTCCAGTCTACGGCATCATAGGTAGCCGTGCTCCATCCTTCCACCTTTGCGTCACACAAGGCGTCATACACTTCTCCTTGAAAGAAGCTACCATAGCAGATAGGGCCTTTATTGTAATATTGCCAGGTAGAGGGTTCGGTTATTATCACTTTCTCCTGTCCGTCGGTGTAGGTGATTACCAGTTTTGCCAATAATGACTGGCGGTCGCCGAAGAAGTTCCAGTTGTCTCCTGTAAAGGTTGCCCCTCCACTCCACCATCCTTCGGACAACAAAGCGCCGAGTGCATTTCGTCCGGAATGAATATATTCCGTCACATCAAATGTCTGATACAAGTGTGTTTTATTATATTGAGTGATTCCGGGATTGAAGTAGTCGTTCCCTACCCGTCTGCCATTCAGGTACATCTCATAGATGCCGCGTGAGGTAACGTATAGCCGTGCTTTCTTCACTTTCGTATCCGAAGAAGTAAAAACAGTTCTTAATATGGGCGCTGAATGGGAGTCAGGAGTGAAGATATGGAAAATATCCGTTGTAGTACCATCTATACGGCGCGCTGCATCTTGCAGGGTAGTGATTACATTTGCAGGGCTTCGGAAGTTTGCTATTTCCACTTTTGAGAAAGAAGTCGCTTGTCCGGAAGGAACAAAGTAACCCACATCTCCTACCATCGGGAAAGCAATAAAGTCACCACCCTGACCTAACGGATTCAGATTGACAGAGCCGATTTGTTTATCGGTATTATCTACGTAAAACTGTGTAAAGCCCAAATTCGAACGAAGGGTTATTGTATGCCAATCGTATTTATTATGCTCATCGATAATCTCTTGTGGAATGGTGAAGCTTTTATAGGGAATATCTGTTTTATCATTCGGATGATAGCCCGCCCGGTATATATTCAGCACCGCTTCCTTACCCGAAAGCAGCGGAGCAATATCCAGTTCGACTTTAATATATGATTCGTCTTTTTTGTTTTCTAACTGATAGAGGTTTTTGTATCGCTCCATCAGACGTTCATCATTCGCCCCGTAAATAAATCCTGAACGGGTGGTCTTTGATGCTTCGTCCAATTGCAAGGAGAAATTCAACTTAAAGACCGGAAGATAATGAGAATAGAATGTCCTGTCTTTATCGCCTGCTCCAATCCACTTCGCACCGCTCCATCCCTGATAAGTACGGTCGCTACTCATCAGTCCGGTTTCGAACCAGGAAGAAGCGGATGCTTTTCTATGTTTCGCATCCCATACATGAACTGTCCACTGATAGCGGGTAGCAGCTTTCAAAGGAAGTCCGGCATATTCGATATTCAAGGATTTATCATCGGTGATTTTCTTTGAGTCCCATACTTGCACACCGGCCTCATCGGTCACAATGATTTGACGGGCTTTCTGCGACAACCCTCTTTCATCTGTCATTCCTTCCATCTGCCAACTGAAACGTGGATTCTCTACGTCAATCCCTAACGGAGTTACAGCATATTCCACTTGCAACTTTTTCAGTTGAAAAGGAGTATCGGCTGCGCTTGGCAAGTTGCTTATCAATGTAAGGAATAAAAGGTAAATGTATCTTTTCATTTTGTATCAGTATAAAAGTTTGTCATTCAAAAATAACACTTACTAATCAAATCCAAAGCAAAAAAGACTCTTTTTTCGTTCAAATCCAAAGCAAGTTTCTACATTTCAAGACTAAATCCAAAGCATCAGTCTTGATTGTCATAGGCTTGTATGACATATAGCGAGTGAGGGCAAAAGTTGCCCTCACTCTACCATCACGGTTGCTCCCATGGCTGAAACAGCGATAAATATAGGGGTTGAAGGAGTTTATGGGAGCATGGGAGCAAAATCGAATAAAACTTTATTTGGAAAGTTACTTTATTCTCACTTTCTCCACAAAATCCTTCTTATCCACGTTCAACTCTTCCAGTGAAGTCACCCGTTTGCCATTCAATACGATATTCTCAAACAGGATATTCTCGATTTTACGGTTTTTATCATAACCTTCTATCAGTGAAGGATTGATATATTTACCTGTACAGGAGATATTACGGAACACAATATTCTTCACTCCCCGTCCCGGACCGGTGTTATACTTTTGATTGTACATCACCCGAAGATGGAATAATTGCCCTTCCTGAATATTCTCTACCCGGATATCCTCGAATGTGATATTACGTGCCAAATTATGGTCGCCAACATTGATGGTCATACAACCTTGATAATCCCGGTCGTCCTCATCGTGTTCCAGAATATCTATGTTCTTGAATAGCATATCTTCAAGTACTTCGTCGCCCGTCTTTGTATTGCCATGCGTACCTATATTAATAGGGTGCGCAATATCAGCCCAAAGAGTGGAATTCTGAACACGTACGTTCCTGCAATCTCCGTAATAATTCCAGCGATGAGTATAGAAAGCAAGGCAGTCGTCAGAATTACGCAAGAATACATCGTCCACCACAATATCGGAGCAAGACATGAAATCCAGTCCGTCACTCCATCCCTGATAACTGAATGATTTCAGGTTTTTGATAGTGATACCGGTAGATTGTCCGCCGGAAACAGTGTAGTGACGTGAGTTGACAACGGTAATTCCATCAATCAATACGTTTTTGGAATACGCTACTGATATTCCCTGTTGCGGCTCAAGTAACATACCATTCCCTAGAATCTTCACATTTTCTACACTGTCGCAAGTAAGACAACCTTTCAATACCGCTCCACCTTCCAGATAGACCGTGGTATTAGAAGGAATACGGAAACATTTGCCAGCTACATCGGTAGGTTCATGTATCCCGGATTCAAAGTACATCACGTTCGGATCATTCTTGTCGGGTACATTCTCAATGATTGGATTGGCAAATACGTGCAGATTATTCAAGCGGTCGCCGTTGAACTCGACAGAGAGTTTTTGTGGCTTATCCAACGTAAACAGGAGGAAATTTCCGTCTATCTCCGGTTGGATGCCTTTGGATAAAGGACGTACCACTGCCGAGCGGATGTCTCCGTTGTTCTTCTGCACCAGTACTTCCACTTTGCCGGAAAAATCAAACTGCACCATCGTCGCATCCGACTTGGTATCCATATCCACCTTCACGTTGTATTCGAAAAGGTCTACCCAATCTTTCTCACCCACCTGCCGCACTTTTACTGTGTAGTCATCGTTGTGACGGGCGTAGTAGATACCCATCGGTACGGGATATACCACTATCTCCGCTCGGATGCCATTCCATCCGAGCAACAACAATAAAAACACAGTTATCAGTCTTGTCAATATCTTCATACCTATCAGCCTATTTTTTATCTTGCAAACATTAAAGTTCCGAAACCGAGAGCGTCAAAACCACCACTAGTTTCACCATAATTACCACCGCCACCTTCCGGGAAAGATCTATCGCGGCCTATAAGTGAATATTTCACCTTTGTGTCCAATACATTCTTCACTTTGGCATAGTGGTAGTAAGGAAGCGCCCATATCGGCCTCAAGTTTCCGCGCCCTGTCGTACCCAGTTCCGGCTGTTCCACCGGAGATATTCCGCCCCATGCGTTCTGTTGATTCCACGTATACAATGTATAAGGTACTCCATCATTCGTATAGTTAAAACATGCCGCATATTCACATGCTTTCAAGAACATATTATCTTTATAGGCGAAAAAATCATCTCCTTGATTGTACGCAAGCTGGCAAATAGTTCCAAGTAACCCGACACACATCAGCGAGTGTCCCTGGTCACGTCCACTCTCCTGCAACTGTGCAAAGTTGGCATAAGCACCATCATACACATGATAGATAGCCAGGGTGATGCGACCGTTTGTTTCACCGATCTGGAAATGTTCGATAGCTTCATTATAAATGTCACGGCGGTCTGTCAAAATACCGATTGCCATTGTAGAAGCAATGTTACACAATCCCCAGTTAGCCCAATAGTGTAAAGGATTCGTGCCGTGATGGCGCACTAGAAAATCTTTATTTGCCGGATAAAAAACGGAAAGCATCCATTGCTGATAGGCAGCAAAATCTTTAGGAGCCCATCCTGCATATCCTCTCAGCAGTTCTCCTGCTATGGCAAATTCATGTCCATAGATTCCAGCACCTAGAGAGACATTGGAATCTCCTCCTAAACCTATACAGGTTTTCGCCCACTTATTCAGAATTTCCACAGCTTTCTTTGCATATTGCCCGTTCTCCTCAATCTTCCAGCGCAATGCCAACTGATAAGCAGCGGCGGCTCCACGAGCCGCGTTCATATAGTTTTCTCCACTGCCTCCACCTCTGACAATTATCTCAGTAGGATAAGTCTGAAAACTTAGCTGGGCATACTTACTGTTCTTCAACAGTTCATACCCTTCTACCCAGGGAGATTCTCCAGCTTTCAACTTTTCACGGATACGTTCGAAGTCTTCTTCCGTATGCAGACCGCCTACGTGGTCCATTGCCACGGATATGTCTTTCGATTCCACTTCCACCAAACTCGTTTCCGGCAGAGGTATTTTATATAAATCGGTTTCCGCTCCCACTTCCGGGAAATTAAATCCGTCACCGCATGATGTTGTTGCCACCAATGCCAATGCTGCAACTAAGTAATATATTTTTTTCATAATGTTATTCTTTTTCTAATTAAGATACTCATTCGCCAAGCCAAACAGTACTGATTGCAGATACTTTCATACCACCTTGACCACCCAACATGGTAAGGAATCCCATCGTTACTTCCGTCGTTTCGGATAATTCAAATTCAACCTCTACTTTTTCAGGAGTCGTGCCTAAAGTAACTCTCAAATTAGAAAGTAATGTTTCGCCCAGCACAATGTGATTCGGATCATCATATACCCAATGCTTACCTGCGCTTGTATTCTCTTCTCTCGCATAATCAGGGAATGTATTATTGCCTTTAGTTACCAGGAAGTGAATTGTAAAACGTCCATTATTAAAGAAAACTTCCGCTATGTCTAACACAAACTTATATTTTCCTTTAGGAAGTGTCTTGACCTGATATAGTTTACCATTTTCTTTCTTCCCTTCATCCCAACCTGACTGACACTGCAAATAGGTATTTCCATTATTCAAAATCATTCCCCGGCTTGTGTAAGGATCATTGCATGACCATCCCAAAGGAGCAGACATATTCTTATATGTAGTTCCTTCTACCGGTATGAACGGTTGTTTATAATTCTGTAGTACAAACTCTGTAACATCCATTTCTTCGGTCAGCAGTATCAACTCATCATCACTGGTGATAGGTACAGAAATTGCTTCGTACTTCAAGACTACCTTGCCACCCGTAAATCCATTCGGTATAGTTGCCTTAAACTCATTATTACTGTTGAATACAGGTTCTACCTTTATGCCACCAATAGTAACGATACCGTCAGAGGTAAGTCCCTTCCCGGTTACTGTAATTTCATCACCTGCCCGAACTAATTTATTACTCATCACATTGGCAGAAGTTACAGAAATAATATAAGGAGTTTCTTTCACCGTAAATTTGCCTGTATAGAAAGTCACATCCGACATTGATACCGTTAAATCGACTTCTCCAAACACATCATTTGCCGGAGCAGCTACTTTTACGACCAGTTCTGTCGTCGAGTTAGAGACGATAGTAGCTTCGCCACCACCAAACAGTACTTTGATATTCCCTGCTTCTTCCGGGAAGTTCTCGCCGGTGATAGTCACTTCAGCACCTATATATTCCTCTGTGCTAGAGACATTAGTGATTTTCGGAGAAGGAAGAACATTAAATACCTGAACAGCTTCTATCAATTCATAGGCAGTTTCTACCATTACGCCATTATCACCGTCCGTTGCTTCTTCCGGAATAATTATCACAATCTCTTTATCTGTAGAACTAACGACCCGGGCTTCGGCATCTCCGAAGTAGACCTTTACAGGTTTCTCTTCTGTACCCACAAATCCTTCACCTTTCAGTGTAATCGTTGCACCACGATAACCACTTGCGGTAGACATTCCGGTAAACGAAGCATGCTGCAAGACTGTGAATTCTCCGGATTCACCGCTCAAAGGAGTATTAACATGTTGTTTCGAAATAGTCAAGTCAACAGGGCCTGTAACAGCTTTCGACGGCACCTTCACTACAATCTTCGTATTCTCGCAAGAAACGACTTGTGCTGTTTCTTTTGTTCCGGTGAATACTAATTTAACGGCAGACAGAGTAGAACCCAGATTATTACCGATAATCGTAATTTCATCATCAGGAAAGCCCATTTCAGGAGAAATAGCCGTAACAGACGGTTGTCCGAGCACCTCATAAGTGAGCTCCGATACATACGTATTTCCTAACAGATTCAATATGATTTTCCCGGATGTCGCTCCTTCCGGAACTTTCACCACCAGTCGTTCTTCCGAGCAGGAAATGATCTTTGTTTCATCTTCACCAATGAAAACTTTCATCAACTCCGAAGATACCCCGAATTGTTTTCCGTTAATCGTCAATTCTTCACCGATGTAACCTGCCACCGGAGATATGCTGGACACGCTAACCGCACGCCCCTCATATTTCAGGTCTACTATTTCTTCTCCACCTTTATCACATGATGTCCATATAAACAAGGACAGCAATAAGAATAAGCTATAATATACATTTTTCATAAATCTTCTTTTTAGTCTTAGTTACCTCTATTAATCCTGATAGCCGAGAGTTTCACTGTTCCTTTATTATTCAACTGCGTTACAAATCCCATAGTCAGTTGTTTCGTCTCATCCAAATGGACAGCGATTTCTTTCGTGTGCGGATCCATAGAGCCTGTGATAGCATAAGACTCTATCACTTTCGCAACATTTTCGTCCGCAGAGTCAAATACATCTCCGTTAGCTACCAGGCTGGGGATAGTTCCATCGCCTTCGGCTATCACAAAATGTACACCGAAACGGCCTGCTTCTTTTGCTATTTGCACAAAATCCAACTCGAATACATAATCTCCTTTCGGCAAGGTAGCAACTTGGTATATCTTTGCATTTTCCTTTTTATTGCTGCCCCAACACTCCAATACGAACAGACCGTCAGGATTTTCTTCCGTAAACTGTAGAGTAGTTGCGCCATCGAAACCTCCGGATGTATGCCAACCGGTAGCTATCGCCCACGTTCCCACTGCACCACTCGGACTGAACGGAGCGACACTGTTCTGCAAGAAGATAGATGTCACATCACCTGTTGCCTGCGGATCCATCAGTCCCGTACCGGTCAATACTATGCTATTGGCATTCGCTTCGGGGCGAATGGTTACAGTGACCAACCCCGATGTATATGCCGGAGTTCTGACAACAATCTGTTCATCTACTAAAGATTCTATCGGAGCTACCGTTCCATTAAACTTCACTTCAACCAAACTCTTATCAGTACCGAAGTTTGCGCCTTTTATGGTTACCAAATCACCTTCGACGGCCATATTCGAACCATATTCCGCATTGTGTGAAAAAACTTCCTCAACCATAGGAGTAGGATATACCTTGAATGTCCCCACGGTAATGGGGTCATTGTTCCATGTCTGCAAAGTCACTTCTCCCGCTACCGCTCCTTCAGGAACTTCTACCACTACACAGTTGTTATTGCAAGACAAAATATTACTCACCGCTACTCCTCCAAAAGCAATTTTCAAAGCTTCTTTCCGGTCACCGAAGTTAGTACCTGTAAATGTGACCTTTTCTGCCGCATATCCCAGCGTAGGATACATCTCCGATATTTCTGCCGTAGGATATACATAAGTCTTAAATTTAGCATCCTGCTCGCATCCGGCAAACAATACCGGAAAAGAAATCAGAGCCAATAGGCCAAGCGTATTTTTTATTAATGAGTATTTCATATCGTTCATATATATAGATTAGTAAGTGATTTAGTAACCCGGATTCTGCTTCAGATTAGGATTCAGGTTAATCTGATGTTGCGGAATGGGATACAAGTAATGCCGTGAAGAGAGTGAGCTATCCGATTTCTTGGAAAGAAGTACGCACGACAGTTCACCGTGTCCCGTCTCTATTTTCAACTCACCGTTCACATAAGCACTGGAGTTGTAAGTAGAAAGATTGTTACCGTTGGCATCTTTGAATGTAGTGGCATAGCCTACTCCACCCAATACTCTGCCACAACGAGGCTGGTTCAGTTCTTTTTCCAATGTTCCCCAACGTTTCAAATCGTCGAAACGGAAACCTTCCATATAAAGTTCTACTGCCCGTTCACGACGGATTTCGTCCATCATCACTTCTTCATGTGATTTCGTAGAACCGGTGAGTGTAATGATCTGATCTACCAAAGCATTTGTGAGTGAAGCCACATTGGCACGTCTGCGCAGATTATTGATAGAAGCATCCAGTTGAGTATCTTCTATCTTGTTATAGCGCGTCATTACTGCTTCGGCATAGTTCAGATAGACTTCTGCCAGACGAAGTATCGAGTAATTGGCAGATTCTTCGCGTTCCTGAGCAGGTTTATAAGTGATAAATTTCATATTCCCATAACCGGAAGTTCCGTTCAAAGTCATGTTATCCGCACTTTTTCCCACATAAGCTTCCATGCGGTAATCACGGTTTTTATATTCAGCCGTCGGAGTGTGATAGCCGCCGAATTGCTCATTGTTTTCACATACCGGCAATCCGTTTTTACAGAGGAACATATCCATTAACTTTCTGCTTGGATAAACATACGCCATATTCAGATTTAGCTGAAACTTACCGGGAGCGGCATCACGGTCGAATACAGAATAAACGATAAATTCTTTGTTCGTTTCTCTGCCGTAACCACCGGGATTGCTTTCCGCATCTTCAATACAAAAGAGGTAGCGGCTACTCATGTTGTTCATTCTCGTATCGCTGTTGTAGTTCCACAGAGAATAAGCCTGATCCTTCATCACCTCTTCCGACAAGGCAATACATTCTTCGAGGTATGTGTTCACTTGGTCGGATGTCGGTCCTGTCGAACCTTCAAAATCTGCTTTTGTCCCCACATTCTTGCGCCATGTAGCTTCATATAGCAATACACGTGCCTTGAAAGCTTTCGCTCCTTGCTTGCTGATGTGTCCTTTGTCCGAAGAAGAGATATTCTGCTCGATAGGCAGTTTGTCAATAGCTTTCTGAAGATCGGAAAGTATCAGGTCTACCACTTCGTAACGGCTATTACGAGGATAGTATAGTTCAGGAGATTCCGTATCAAGAGACTTAGTCAAGATAGGTACTCCTCCGAAGTATTGTAACAGATAGAAATAATTGTAGGCACGGAAGAAATACGCTTCACCGATATATTGTGTAAGTGCCGATTGGTCACCTGCATAGGTTGCCGCTTTTTCTAACAACATATTGTCTGCCCGAATATTACCGTAAAGGCTTGTCCAACGGCTATCATCATAACCTACGTTGATGGTTCCATGACCTATATTCCACTGATTGGACGGATTCGTAATAAGGTCAGACTGGATGTCCATATGGTCAAGAATGCTTGAACGCCAACCAATCAATTGAGAATATAAACCGTTGGCATACTCACGGAAATGCTCCGGCGTTTTGAAATAAACCGCGTCTGTCTTTGAGTCCAGCGGATCTAAATTTAGGAATGAGTCCTGGCAAGCATTGAGTCCCAGCAAACAACTACATGCCAATATATATATTATTTTCTTCATACTATCTTCTTTTTATCGATTAGTTCATACATACTTATAAGGTAACATTCAATCCGAACGACCAGGTGCGGGCAAACGGATATCCACCGGTATTGGAAGCAGCTCCCATTTCAGGATCAAAACCGTCACGGATGCTACTTGCTTCCCACAAGTCGTTGCCGGAGAAGTACAAGCGTACTTTCTCTAGTTTCACTCTACGTGTCCATATCTGCGGTAATGTGTAACCGACAACTAACGTTTTCAGACGAATATAGCGACTGTTCTGAAGCATATAATCATTATTCTCATAGTTCCATTGAGCCAGCGTGGAGTTCGTTGTCAAACGAGGAAACTCTGCATTAGGGTTCTCTTTGGTCCACGTTTTACCGATATATGTCGGATTTTGGTTAGTGGTACGCATACGGAACGGATAAGCCATATAGTCTTTACGCAAAATAAACTGCTTTCCTACTCCCTGGAACATAGCACTGACGTCGATTCCTTTCCATGAACCTCCCAGATTCAATCCGAATACAAAGTGCGGAGCAGAATCACCGACATACTGCAAATCGCTGTTGGCACTTCCATCAGCAGTAATCTTATAGTCTCCATTCAAGTCGATGCGTTTCACATCGCCCGGACGCAACTGTCTGTCGCTGTTCTTTCCGACATTCAGCAAATCCCCTTTTCCACCGTACAGCGCATAGTAGCGATCTACTTCTTCCTGATCTTTAAAGAAACCATCTGTACGATAGAGGAAGAAAGCTCCCAACGGATAGCCGTTGACATTGTTTGTACCTGCGGTATACGTATCAGCTCCTTCTACATTTTTGAGTAGGCTCTTGTTATCTCCGATGTTGAAGTTGGCATAGTAAGAGAAATCTTTAACCTGATCGCGCCAGCCTACAGTAACTTCCCATCCTTTTACATTCAGACGTCCGCTGTTAGTTTTAGGAGCCGTTCCTCCCAATACTCCCGGATAAGTTACATTAGAAAGCATTCCGATATTATCCTTGATAAAGTAGTCGAAAGAGGCAGTCAGACGGTTATTCAGGAAATTCAAGTCGATACCTATATTTTTCTGTTCCACACGTTCCCATGTCGTATCAAAACTAATCAGTCCACCATTGGCAAAACCGGAAGATACTTGCTGCGATACACTGGTACCGAAAGCCGTATTACCCTGGCTAATCAACGACAGGTATGAAAAGTCGCCCAAACCACCATTATTACCGGAGTTACCATAACTTAAACGAACCTTACCGAAACTAACAACCGGAGTGATAAAATTCATAAAATCTTCAGCTGTAAAGACCCACCCCAAAGAACCGGAGAAGAAACTACGGAATTTATATCCCGGAGCAAATTTGGAATCACCATCCCGACGTCCCAGAAATTCTGCCAAATATTTCTCTGCGTAGTTGTAATTCAGTCTCATAAGATAAGAATAAGTACCGGTTTGTGTCTTTCCTCCACTGCTGTTTCTCTTTCCACCTGCCAGTTCAAGGTCGTAAACTCCCGAATCTTCCATCGTTTCACGAGCTGCCGAAAGTTTCTTCAGTGTCCATTTCTCGGCATTGATACCCAAGGTAGCCGATACATTATGTACATCGGCAAAAGTGCGATTATATTTCAACAAGCCAGAATAATATTGATAAAGCTGATTGTTGGCTTCCATCAAATAAGCCGGATTGTTTGTATCCTTTAAAGGAAATACTCCTGCCGAATTATCCAGGGTCTGCTGGGTAGCTACGATAGTACGTACCGGATTTCCGAACCAGTCATATACTTGTACCGGAATGACGTAGCGGTCGCGACGATATTCTTCATTTTGGAAAGAAGTCATACCTTCGAAACTGATTCCTTTCCATATATCAATGATTGCTTTCAAGTCCACACGGGTGGTCAGATTGGTTTTATCATCGCGTCCACCATCCGAAATAGCAGCTACCGGCTGGCGTTCTCCTCTGGTTCCGAAGATAGAATACCACTGTCCATAAGGATTCTTAGCGGGAAAGAAAGGAGGATCATAAGCATACATATTAGCGTCGATACCCGTAGAAGGATTACTTGTATCTGTTTTAATCATGCTGGCAGAAGTCTCCAGTCTGAACCAGTCAGCCAGCTTCACTCCGTAATTGAGACGCAGATTGATCTGTTTCTGTCCGTCATAAGCTACAGCCAGGTTAGCCTGGTTATCCGCGTACGCCAAAGAGATACGGTAATCTGACTTTTCTGTCGAACCCGACACACTCAAATTGTGCTGATAAGAATAACGACGGGCAAAGAGTTCTTCCAGGCGGTTGGCTTGGCCTATAAAAAGATCACCCCATCCCGCATCAACGGTGTGATAGATGCCTTCATATCCGGTCTGCATTTTCCGTAAAGTTTCTTCTCCCCAGTTCCACCAATCCTTGGTCTCCATTTCTTTATTAGCTTCTATCCACATAGTGGCATATTCCTGCATAGACGGAGAATAGGACATAATACCATTGGTTGTGAAACGCATATTGAAATTATAATCTACTGTAGCCTTACCTTTTCCCTTTTTCGTCGTTACAAGTATAACGCCATTGGCAGCTTTCGCTCCATAGATAGATGCTGCACCGTCCTTCAAGACGCTGATATTTTCTATATCATCCATATTCAGGTTTTGGAAGGAAACAGAATTCAATGCAGGCACACCGTCAATCACAATCAGCGGGCTACCTCCGTTGATGGACGTCGCACCACGAATCTGAAAGTTCAAACCTTCATTACCCGGACGAGTAGATGAGCGGGTTACGACCAAACCCGGAGTAGCTCCCTGCAAGGCTGCACCCACATTTGTGATGGCACGGCTCTGCAATGTTTTACTGCTCACAGATTCTACCGCTCCCGTTAAAGTAGCTTTCTTCTGTGTACCATAACCCACTACAACAACTTCTTCCAGTGCATTGTTATCTTCTTTCAGCCTGATTGTGAAATCTGAATGATTATTCAAATTAACAATCTGATCCACATAACCAATATAGCTGATTTTTATCTGTTTTGCATCCGCAGGCGCATTTAGTGCAAACCGACCGTCAATATCGGTAATTACTCCTGCATTGCTTCCTACAACCACTACGTTACAACCGATCAGTGGTTCACCATTCGCATCTGTAACAAGTCCTTTGATGGTGCGGCCTGTCTGGGCTACAATCAAACTCTCTTCTACAGAATCATTTGCATAGAGCAATACACCGGGCGAACCACCCAGCAGCATGGCGAAAGCCAATGCGACTCCTTTTGAACATAAGAATTTGGATTTAATTTCCATAATACTATTAAATTGTTAAAGTTAATATGTGTTTTTCCGAATCTGGTATTTAACCGACTTTGGAGAATTCATTTTGTATGTAAGTCCGTACTGTTTTGCGGGCCAGTAATAATTGGCACTCTACTGTGCGGGGAGACAAAGATAGTTTTCCTGCGATGGCAGGACAGGACAGTTCATGGTTGAAACTAAGTTCGTAAATCTGACGGCGTTTGGCGGGAAGGGTTCCCATCACTTTATCGTGCATCTTTTTCAGTTCACGAAAATGAACGGCATCTTCTGTAGTATTCCGGCTGGAGTCTTCCATCTTATTATATATATAAGCGACGAAATCTTCCTGTTTATAATAACGGCGGATTTTATCTGTTACGATATTGCGGGCAATGGTAAAGAGCAAAGACCAGACTGTATCTTTGTTCACGAATGCCCTGTGTTCCCATAAGCGGACAAAGACATCCTGTGCCAAATCTTCCGCTTCGTGCGGATGGCAAATGCGGATAGCGATATAGTTCTTGATATACTCCTTATATTTGAGGTAGCATTCAGAGAAGAATTCGTCAAATGTAGTTTGCTGTTTATTCATGGCATTAAATTTATCCGTTTAACGATGATACAAAAGTAGGAAGTAGTTTCGAATACGAATAACACAAAAGTAACAGATAACAAAACTGTCGTAACAAGCATGTTCTTTTTGCAAAAAGCCCCTTTTCATCGACATAAATTCAGCCATTACGGCCATTAAAAAAGGGAAGTCGTTACGATTGACGACTTCCCTGTTCTTAAATTTGCATGGATGAGAACTCTCATCCGGAAGGATTTATTATTTGCTTTACTGAGCTGCTTGAAAATCCGGTATACGTTTTACATTCGCACCTTTCATTACACCTCTTTTGATAGCTTCATTCGTATCGGTGATTTCTTTCTTCACATGTTTATAGTATTCTTTAGACAATCCTTTCTCTGTCGCATCCGATTCTGTTGCTGCCCAAAAATACTGATAATCCGTCAACATCAAATCCGGTGCCACTACTTTAAAGAAAATGCTATCACCCGCAAACTTTTCACGCAAGTCGCCCAAATAGATTGTATCTGCCGGATTTACGTTCTCACTATTTGCATTATTTTTTGAACTGCTACCTCCGCAAGAGGATAACATTAAACCTCCTACCAACGAAATTAAAACTAATACTTTCATATCAATATATATTATAAAATAAAACTTTTTAGCCCCCAATATGAACAAGATTTTATAATTATCTCACTAATTCAGCGCAAATGTAATAATTAAACTATAAACACAAGCACAATGTCATTCTTTTCTTCCTGATTCCTCCGCATATTGCTTGGGTAACATCCCGAACATTTCTCTAAAGCACTTCGCGAAATAGCTGGGAGAACTGAATCCTACCCGGTTCGCTATTTCAACAATCGGCAATTGGCTTCCTTGCAATAATTGTGCCGCCCGTTTCAAACGGATGCTGCGGATAAAGTCAGTCGGCGTGTGTCCGGTGATGGATTGCAACTTGCGGTAAAGGCTCATACGCACCATGCCTAGGTCGCCACTCAACTCTTCTACACCATATTCCGGGTTGTCCATGTTCTTCTCTATGTATTCCAGGCACTTTTGTATGAGTTGTTCATCCACTGAAGTGATGGTGATGGCGCTCGGATTTACTTCTATGTTCTTACGGAATTCCTGTTTTCTCTTCTCCTGTTGTTCTATCAGTTTTTCAATACGCACCATAAGCATATCAAAGTTGAAGGGTTTCGACATATAAGAGTCTGCTCCTACTTCATAGCTGTTAATCTTAATATCATCGGCGGTGCGGGCTGTCAATAATATGACAGGTATATGGGAAGTCTGCACATTCGTCTTGATTCGGCGACAGAGTTCGATGCCGTCTACTTTCGGCATCATTATGTCGCTGATAATCAGGTTCGGATTTTCCTCTATCGCTTTCCGCTCTCCTTCCTCGCCGTCCGCCGCTTCAATAATCTGATAGAAATCTTCCAACTGTTCTTTCAGGAAAGTGCGGAATTCCTGATTATCTTCTACCAACAGCAGTTTCTTCAGATTATCATCGACTGTGGATTCAGTAGTTTCCTTCTCTTTTGTATCCGGTTCCGGTGTTTCCGTTCCGATGATTTCTTCCGGTAGTTCGTCCGGTTCCGGTTTCAAATCCATCGGTAGCCAAATGGTAAATACCGATCCGCGATCTATCTGGCTGTCTACTTTAATGCGACCGCCATGTATATTTACGTATTCCCTCACTAAATGGAGTCCGATGCCACTGCCTATTTTTTCGTCTCCTTCATTTCCTACCTGATAGAAACGGTCAAAGATATACGGAAGATCTGATTCGGATATTCCGATGCCGGTGTCGGATACGGATATTCTTACGTAGTTTCTTCCTTCGATCTCTTCCGCTGCAAGCAGTAAGTTTACTGTACCTCCTTCCGGGGTATATTTAAAGGCGTTGGACAGAAGGTTATTCACAATCTTATGCACCTTGTCACGGTCAAAGAACATATAGAGTGCCCTGTGTTCCGACTGGTTCACGAAATTAAGATGTTTCTCTACTGCCATCGGCATGAAGTTGGTGTAGGCAGAAACGATAAATTCTTCCATATCGCCGTTCATCAGGTGTAACCTCTCTCCTTTCATTTCCAGTTTGCGGAAATCGAGTAGTTGATTCACCAGTGACAATAGGTTTTGAGCGTTCTTATAGATGGTATTCAGTTGTTTTTTCATCGCATCGTCTGTCAATCGACGTATCATCATATCCAATGGAGTGATAATCAACGTCAACGGAGTACGGAGTTCATGGCTTATATTCGTGAAGAAACGGAATTTCATCTGATCCAGCTCTTCTTTCTGTTTCAGCGCTTCTTCTTCCTGCATACGAATCATCTTTTGCCGGTTGCGACGGTTGATGGTATAGATTAGCCCGAAGATTAAGAAAAGACCGATTATCGCATAGAGGATGCGGGCGGTCAATGTATCCCAGAACGGGGGATGAATCATTATTTTGAATGCAGATTCCGGTCCCCATATCCGGTCATTTCCGGCAGCAGATACACGGAAGATGTATTCGCCCGAAGGGAGATTATTATAGACAACGCGTCCTTGCCCGTTCTCGAAAAGGGTTTCTGTCCATTCCTTATCAAATCCTTCGAGTTGGTAACGGAAAGAAGTTTGAGAGGGATTGGGGAAGTTTAGACCGGAGAATTCGAGCGTTATATAATTTTCATCATATTTTAATTGTACTTCGTCCGAATAGCTCAATGCTTTGTCAAATAAGACACGGCCGTTATATGTTTCGCCCGAAACAACCGGAACATTAAACAGACGGAATGAGGTGAACAAGGGGCGGTTAAGACATTGATTATCTATCATATTCTCCGGTGAGAAAGCGATAAAGCCGTTCATCAGTCCTAAGAAAAGCTGATTGTCCCGAGTCATTAACGAAGGAAAACTATATAAATCATCCTGACGGATTTCATCTTCCGACAGGCAACTTATCACATGGAAACTGTATTTATCAGCTCTCCTGTCTACTTTTATCTTATAAATAGAAGTGACTGTCGAGATCCAGATATCATGGTTTTTATCTTCCACTACATTCAGAATGGCTTTGGACAGTCCTTCTTCTTTGCCTAATGTGTAACTTTGACCATTGTGAGTCAAGACATTCAAACCATATTGAGTGGCAAACCATAAAGTACCTTCATGGTCTTTCAAGATTTGGTTGTATTTGATACTTCCCTGGTTGAAAATTGAATTGGCCTGACCATCCTGTTCGGGAATCCATATTTTATTCTTTGCAGGGTCGTAAATGTAAAGTCCGTTATCACTTCCTACGACTAACCGGGATTGGTTATCTATGGCCAATGCATTGGCTACCTTGTATTTCTTTAATTCGGGAAACTGTTCGGACAATAAGTTTATTTGTCCGTTTTCGGGATTAAACAGTCCTACACCGCCATATATACTCACCCATAACCGCCCGGAAGGGTCTTCGACCATGACACGGATATTACTGAAGTCCAGTTCATTCTGATAATCCGTATCGGGATAATCATACGAACGTACTTTTCCATGATCTATGCAGTATAGTCCATCGTGGTATGTCCCTACCCAAATTCGCTTCTTGCTATCTTCATAGAGTACACGGCAATTCTTCTGACTAAATTCATTATAGAATCTATTCATGCTCTTAGTCTCGGGGGCATAACGATAGACACCCTGCGTAGTACCCATCAGGATTTCTCCTTTGGACGTTTCGAGCATACAGCGGATTTCGTCTCCTTTCCAGTCGCCATGAATCATCTTTTTATTGTATAGCACTATTTTATTCATGCTAGGATGATAATAGCACATTCCCTGATTGTAGAGTCCTATCCAAACAGAATTATTTTCCCGGTCGCAATAGATGCTCTGAATACCGTTGCGTACTGTGTTACCTGATAATAAGGGAATGTCCAGCGTCCGGGTTACAGAGAAATTATGCATATCAATGACATAGAATCCGTCTATAACAGTTCCTACCCATGCATTTCCACCCTTGTCGACGTCCATAGAAGTAAGCCATGAATAGTGTCCGAGTTGGATACCAGAGATTTGGTTCCATTTTTTATTGTAGACATCATAGTAACCTACTCCACGATCCCACATCAGCCAAAAGTCACCATTATCGAGTATCTTCAGAATCACACGGTCATCCGGTTTCAATTGGTCTTTCAGGAAATCAAGTTGCTGCACAAAGCGTTTCTTTTCCAAATCATAGCAACGGATAGCCCCTTTCTGATGAACCATCCAACTGTATTTTCCATGACTTTCCACTCCGAGCAATCCTCCATAATATTCCATAAACTCATCATTCCTGCAAACCTGCTCTATTGATTTTGTTTCTGCATCGTACATATAGACAGAGGAGCCCGGTGTAAGAAACCAATAGTGTTTTTCGGAATCAATTATCATATCTTCTACTTTATCCCTTAAGCCGAATTGTTGGAATAGGGAATCTACATTATAGATATATTGTTCAGTAGCCAAGTCGAAGACACGCAGGCTCTTGCGTTCTTTCATCCACAAACGTTTATCGGCGTCGATATATTGTTCGGGAATAATATGGTTATATGCTATCGAGTATTCACCATGAATATTGAAAGGGAAATTTGAATAGTTCGCACCATCATACAGACTTAGCAGCACAGTACTTCGCACACCGATACGTCCGTCGGGAATGGGGAAAACGCTTTTTACATAGTTATCCGGTAATCCTTCGACAACTCCAATCTGACGGAATACATAAGGGGATTCCTGCGAGCTAATATAACCCGGATACAATAATCCTCCTAATATGATTAACAAACATATTCGAATTTTCATGGCCATCTTTTTTTGTAGTACTATTATTAGTACGAACGAAAAATCAAATCCCCTTATCCTGTTTTACTATTATTTTCTGAATTTCAAGTTTTTCTCCGGCTTTCTCTATCTGCAAGCGAAGTACACAGGCTCCTGCGGAAAGAGTGAATTTTCCTGTTTCTCTTTCCGTCCATTGTCCGGAGCGAGGTAATTGCATTGTTTCTGTTTTCACTCCCGAATCAGAAGCTACGGACAATAGAGAATTTCCCTTCGATTGATAGACGATATAAACAGTATAGATTCCATCTGCAGGAACACTTACGGTATAATTCATCCATTCTCCATCTTCTATCTGAGTAATGACATAACCCTCTCCTTCTTTTCGTAGCTCTATCGCTCCGTCAGGCCTGTATTCGTTTCCACGTTTCTTTCCTACGTTGTGATAGGTATGTCCTTCGGGGTCTTCCGCAAGACAGTAATAGTCGTAATCGGCAGCGATAATCTCACAAGGCAGTGAATGTATTCCTGAGACACGCTTTCCTGTAGAAAAGGAAACGGGATCGCCTGCCATCCAGGGAGTCAACCGTTTGGTTAATGTTCCCCATCCCGTCCATTCATAAAACCAGTTGGGGGCTATCCCCCAATTTTCACAACCGTGATGCTCTATCATATAGTCACGGTAACGTTTCAGCCAGGTATAATCGTTTGTCGGCAATCCGGCACGTACTGCATAATGCGCCAATGCCATTTCACGGGTTCCGCCACTACCTGCTACGTCTCCACGTCCGTGAGGAGATACGGCTATTGATTCCCAACGTCCGCTACGGCTTTTTATCTGAAGAAACTTTCCGTTTTCAAAGCTAACCTTATTCGGATTCTTGCTATAACCTGTCGGTTCCCAAGGTTCTTTCTGTTCTTCATATGCCTGGACTTTTGAGAGGTTATAACGATAGTTCCATTCTAAGCCTGAAAGTATCCGGTTATTGAGACAGCTATACAAAGAGTCTCCCTGATTCCAGGCCATTTCTGCGATAGCTACGTAATTGTGAATTCCTGCCAGTACATGCCCCTGGTCACGACTGGATTCTTGGCATTGTCCGTTCGGATAGATATAATACTGTAGTTGTTCATCGTATCCATAATCTGAAATTTTGTTTTCTCTTCCTTCCAATTTATAATCAAGAATAGTCGGTGATTTCTTAATCGGTTCTTTGCTGGTGACCGAGGGACCTGAAGGGTAAGGTAAATCATCCGGGCGATGTTCCATTCCCAATAAATAACGATAAGCACGGTCATACATTACTTCGTTATCTAAATAAATGCCCATTGCCATCATTCCACGAGCAGCGAAAAGTCCTTGATTACCAAACCTTGCGGCATCAAAATTATAAATATTCCAATAGAATGTAACTCCATTCTTTGAATCATCCCAATAATTTGCGTATTTGGAAGAGATGTATTCTGTATTGCTATATCCGGGATAGACTAACATATTCTTAAAACGCTGCTGGTCTTCTGTTTTCCAACCGGAATAATCACGCATTAATTCGGCGGCATCAATTAAAAGATATATTTTTCCATTATCTAACGGTCCTGTTCCACGACTACTTGTGTTGGTATAATAAGAATTAGCATTGAGATACTCGACCGCTTTACGGGCATAAGCCTCATCACCCGTCAGGTGCCAAAACAAAGCTAAGTCATGCGCCCGCCTGCCATCTACTCCAATAGTAGCGTTAAAACGTCCTTCTCTTATTTGTTCTCCCCGATTTATAACTTCTGTATTGAGTGAAGAATAAGAAGATTCTTTTAATTTCAGGAAAGTAGAATAATAAAGTTCCTGTTTCGCTTCGACCATAGCTTTCATCCGGTCTAAATCACCTTGAGTATAGGTGATGCCGGGGTGTACAAAGTTATGGCGTTGCGCCTGTATTGTAACTATACAAACTGATAAAAGCTCTATCCATACAATAATAAAGGCAATTTTCCTGTGTATCATATTTATTAATTCATAGCATTATCTACGCAAATATACTATTTTAGCACGATTACACAAAAATAAGATACCTATCTCATAATACATGAAACAGGCATCTTTATTCTCTATCTGGTATTTCCTTTATCGCAATTGTTCTTGTCTCAAAAGATTGCCCGAACCTTCAATGTAGGCAAATAAATAGCCATCATGGTCGGAAGTTTCTTTGTTTTTTGAGAGTAAGATTGGGGTAATGAATATTATTTAGAACTTAAAGGTTTTAGCTTTTCCGTTATACGAAACACTTTTCCCTGTATTCGCATGAAATGTATCTCCTATCCCATTCTTAGTATCTACAATTACAACATTAAATTTACGATTGTTCAACATTCCGGGATATTTGCCTTCTCTGTCCGAAATAGTCAAAGTTCGGTCTGAATCATTCCAGTTGAATTTAATCGTAGAATATATCCCTTTTTCGTAGTTATAGTTATCATTCTCATCTTCGTATAAAACAAATTCCCCATTAGCGCCAGGATAGATACGAACCTCCAGGTTATCCCATTTCTTTTCGGTGGAATATTGTACTTTCGGGCCGAAAGGTATAATAGAACCTGCCCGAACATATAAAGGAATGATATCGATAGGTACATCCTTTGTTATAGTTTGACCGCCGTTAAATGTTTCGCCAGTCCAGAAATCAAACCATGTTGTGCCTTGGGGCAAATACACCTTTTGTGTTCCTGTTTTGTTGAAGTTTTCATAAGGCTCTGCCCATTTATTATTGTTGGAAAAAACATACATCGGTTCTGTTACAGGTATAACCAGGAATGCCTTGCCGAACATGTACTGGGTGCTGATATCATGCACGTTTTTGTCTTCATTGAAGTCCATAAACAAAGCACGAAGGAATGAACCTGCGTTGCTGGTCACTTGCCATCCTGTTGAATATAGATAAGGAAGTAAAGCGTAGCGAAGGTGTATGTATTTCTCTTCGGTATCGTATACCCAATCGCCTTTTTTACCTAAATTATAAATCTCTTTTTTCACTCCACTCCCGTGTGAGCGTTGCATGGGCAGGAATGTCCCGTATTGGAACCAACGAGTATATAGTTCATGATAAGCTTTATTTGTAGCTTCCCCCGTATATTCTCCATTAAAGAAACCTCCTATGTCTGTATTCCAGTAAGGAATGCCTGAAAGTGAAAAATTCAGTCCTGTGGGAATCTGCTTCTTAAAAACATTCCATGTGGCAACCACATCACCCGACCATGTATTGGCGGCATAGCGTTGCTGTCCGGCAAAAGCACACCGAGTTAAGAGATATACACGTTTATCCGAAGTCGTCGCACGTTGGTGCTCATATATACCTTTGTTTGTCATTAACGGGAAAGCATTCACTACGCTGCGGTATGTTCCCAGTGCGGTTGGTATATCGAAATCGCTTTCTTTTACGTCAAGATGATCTGGTTCGGTTGAGTCTGTCCACCAGGCATCAATTCCTTTCGAGAATAGCCCTCTGTTCAGGTGTTTCCAATAGATATCACGTGCTTTTTCGTTGTACGCATCATAGGGCTTTACGCCTGAAGGTTTGGTCATATCCGGCGGCCAGCTATCTACACTGGAAGCTGGCCATGTTGTAAAGTTGAATAAAGCCTTTATTTTTTCCAGTTCCTTATATTGTTTCGTATTTGGTCCGAATGAAGCCCAGATTGAGATCATGATTTTCGCATTTTTACCCTTTATATGCTCGATCATCTTTTGCGGTTCAGGAAATTCAGGATTATCAAAGTTCATGGAGTTCCAATTTGTATTTGGCCCCCAATATTGCCAATCTTGAATAATGCCATCGAGGGGTATTCCTAACTGCCTGTATTTGTCCACAACTTCCATTATCTCCCTTTGCGACTTATATCGTTCTCTCGATTGCCAGAAACCGAATGTCCAAAGCGGATACATAGGCGATTGCCCTATCAAATCGCGTATTTCGGCGATTACACCATCGGCGTTTTCTCCATACATAAAATAGTAGTCCATGCACTCTCCTACTTCTGAATCGAATGACATTTCCTGTGGATTATCAGTATACGTAGTAGGTGAATAATTGTCCCAAAATACTCCATAACCTTTTGTTGACTGAATAATGGGAACACTTGCGAATAACGCACGCTGGCGCATAAAGTGTTTATGATTGCGTTGGTTCAAACGTTCTACCTGTTGTTGCCCTAAACCATAGATGGCTTCGTCTTTATCTAAAAGAAAGGCCTGACGAACACTGAATGTTTTATTGCCGGCATCATCGAACGGGATAAACTGTGTGCCGTAATCTTTCTCGGTGAACAGATTTTTTCCTGCTAAATCGGAAAATGATACTTTTCCTGTTTTTGCATTATAATTAACCTGTAAGGCAGAACTTTTCAGGGTAACAATATCGCCCTGTTGTTTCATTGACACATCTGTGTTTTCAGGGGTTTTAATTACAGATAAGCTCTCTTTCAGGAAGCTGCTGCCTTCTGGGGTTTTATATACACGAACGGTGCGGGGTGAGCAAAAACTTATCTGTATATCCATACTTTGGGTAGTACTTTTTATCCCATTTGGTATTTGCTGTACATTCTGAGAATTTACATGGACAATAAAAAAAGTTATTGCCAGAAAGGATAATAAAAGAGATTTCGTTTTCATGTTATTTTATGGTTTTATTGAAAGTTTCTATCTTGTTTATTCAAAAGTATACTTAAACCTAAATCACACTAAATGATTTTATCGGTAATGAAAATAATCAATGTCCACAAACCCTGTTTCCTGTTGCTCATTAAAACAATAAATACCAAGACGATCCCCCCGATAATATCCCCAAGTCAGCTGGTAAGACCCACCGAAAGAAGTAAAATTATCACCATCAGTACTAAAATAGAATTGAGAACTACCATTTAATCCCCATCGTGATTTTAACCAAATAAAAGAGGTCAAAAGCGCAGGACCACGTACTATAGTATCGTTTTTTCTATATTCCAAATAGCAAGTGCCTTTATCTTTCACTATGCCAAGCGCCGCATGCTGAGCTGAAAAATGGCACAATCCGCTTTTTTGTCCGTCGGTCATCGCAGTCACATCCATTTTAATCACAACTTCATTGTTTGATTTTCTAAAACAGCGTTGTGTCAACGTATTGCCAGCATACATCAGCCTATCAGACTGTAATGGGTGAAAAGCCTTCAGCCTCAACCAACCAGGGCGTTCGATTAGTGAAAACATTTCAACTCTCGGCTGATAATTCCATTGCCACTGAAAGTCCAGGTGGCAATTGTCAAAATCATCACTACGCTGAAGTTTGAAAGTACTCCCGTCCGTAGAAGGTAATCTACCACCCCACACCATATTTCCGATTCCTTGCGGAAGTACTTTACCTATGATAGGCCAATCATCTATCCATGTGATGGGTAGTAAACTTACCACCCTGCCACTCCAATCACCTGTGCCATGATGGGTAAGAAAATACCATTGGCTATCTTTTCCCTGAACAATGCCGCCTTGATTGGGCTCCATCGCTTCGCAAGAAGGCAATGCCAGTTGCTTCTCTTCGGTATAAGGTCCCATCATATTCTTGGAACGTTTAGCAAGAACATAACGACCTATCCCTGGTTTATACTCGCTGAATACAAGATAATACCAAGCCCCTACTTTGATTAGTTTACTAGCTTCCCTGCCACTGCCGGAATTGACAAGTACAGCTGATTTACGGTCAATCCGTTTCCCATCCACCGACATATTAAACAAATATGTCTTGTAACCATCAGCAAAGTGTGTTCCTATAAAACAAGCCTTTCCATCACTATCCCACATCACCGAACAGTCATCCCATCCGGCTTCTTGCAGTAATGGTGTCAATGGTTCCCACGGACCTTCCACTTGTGAAGCGGAAGTCATGAAAAAGCCTTCGTCCGGTGTACCGAAAAACAAATAAAAACGTCCATCATGGAATCTAAGTGTACCTGCCCATACTCCTCTACCATACCGATTCATGTGTGTCCAGTTTAGGGCAGGACTTATTTGTGTCAAATCCGTTATCGCATGCCCACACAATTCCCAGTTTACGAGATCCTTGGAATGCAAAATTGTCATGCCGGGAGAAAATTGAAATGTTGAAGATATGGCATAATAATCATCACCCACACGAATGCAATCAATATCACTATAATCAGATGGTATGATAGGGTTCTGATAGGTACCGTCCGCCCATATCTCCAAATTCTTTCCAATCTCCCCATTCTTTATTTAGTTCTTGCGCGACAGCCGGAAAGGTTTCCATAAAAGCAAGAAAGAGACACCATAAAAGACTTCTCATAATCATTTAATTATTTATAAAAGCCAGATAAGTCACTATCATTGTCTTTCTCAACAACTTTTGACTTATAGCCCATATAGGTATATTTAAAACGAACTATATTTTAACATGAAGATGCTTATCTCATAATGCATGAAACAAGCATCTCTATTCTCTATTCTTTATAGTGACTAAAACGAAACACCAAACATCAATGCCGAATAGCCAATTAAGTCATTATCATTATCTTTTTCGGCAGCTTTTGACTTATAGCCCATATAGGTATATTTAGTTTGCGCTTCAGTTGCATGTTTTATTTTTGTATAATGGTAATAGGGCATATCCCACATATGCCTATTATTTCCCCTTGCATCAGAACTGACTTCTTCCAGCCAATAACCATCCGTCCAGTTCTGTTTATAATAATAACGTTCAAATGGTACATCCAATCGAGCTACATTATAGCAGGAAGTATATTCACATGCTTTCAAGAATTGATTATCATTATATCCGTAAATATCATCTCCTTGCGTCCATGCCAACTGACTTATTTGTCCTAACAATCCAATAACCAACGTAGCATGTCCTTGATCACGTCCACTTTCCTGCAATTGGGCAAAATTAGCATATTCGCCTGTAAAAACATGATTAATAGCTCGTGTCAAACGACCATTCCCTATTCCATTAAGCAAATAACGAATTGCTTCATTATAGATATCACGACGATCGGCTAAAATACCCGCTGCCATCATAGAACATAGATTACATAAATCCCAGTTAGCCCAATAATGTAACGGTTCGCTACCCATATGAACCTTTAAATAATTACTATTCGCATCGGCAAATACTTTCACTACCCATTCCTGATATTTCTTGAAATCAGCTTCCGCCCATCCTTCATATCCGCGCAATACCTCTCCGGCCATAGAGAACTGTGCACCAGTCAATCCGGCAGCCAATGCATAGTTAGGATCACCTGAGACTCTTTCGCACACTCTTGCCCAAGCATTCAGAATTTCAACAGCTTTATCCGCATATGGTTTGGCTTCTTCTTTTTTATCTTCCGAAGTCAATCTCCACCGCAAAGCCATATTATAAGCGGCAGTCACTTGATAATTCGCATTCTGGAAGTTTGTAGGTTCAGGTTCCTCCGGCTTATTACCATCACGAATAATCTTTACCGTAGGATTGGGCTTTATATTCAAATCACATTGAGAATTCAAATTATCCCACATAGTAATAAACGGAGCCTGACCGGACGCTATATTTTCCCGCCCTCTTTGATAATCCGCTTCCATAAACAAACCGGGATGACGCATAGGTTCAGATACATCTTTTATTGGTATGGATGTATCCCATTCTACATTAAAATATTCTCTTTCAATCGGATCAATATCGTCACCACAAGATGAGAACAAGGGTAAAAGAGAGATTGATAATAAATAATATATCTTTTTCATATTCTTCATTCTTTATTAGTAAAACAAATTATCAAGTAATGCAGTGTTTCAAGCTGCATTACTTAAATAAATCTTATTGCATAGTTATCTTTATCGATGATATTTTACCACAGGCATTATTATCAAAACTAGCGGCAAAGCCAAAGACTACAGTACCACCTTGGTCTAATTTAACATTAAAGTTCTGCACATTTCTTACAGTCTTTTTATTTTCAAACTTTACAAAGCCTTTTACTGTATTTTCATTGATAGCCTCATCTGTTGCACTAGGAATGGCATTTTCGTTCATACCTGCATTTACAATACAATACATTCTTCTGGCTGAAGTTTCAAGGAAAGATTCTTCTATCACCAGCTCCACATTGTAATCACCGGCTGGAAGAGAAGCCGTTTGCCACATTTTAGCATCCGTCATTGCATTATGATCATTCCATCCAGCCTGCATAGCCAATACCCCGCCACTATATTGATTATTAGGATTTATATAGAATCCACTAGGACTGGGATACGTTGGTATTTTGTAATTTTGAGACGCTGAATTTACCTCCCAATACTTAGGCTTATCCCAACCATTCGTTATTCCCTTTTCCGATTCAAACGGTTGTTTATAATTTCTTAAAATATATTCTGTTACTTCATCACCGGCTTTCACTTGTTGCAACTCTGCTCCGACAAACGGCTCGTCAAAAGATGTATATTTGAGTTTCACTATCCCAGCACTAAAACCTTCAGGAATTGTTGCTATAACCTCTGTAGCGTTCACGGAAACAGGGGTTACTTCAGTATCATTAAATAATACCTTTACTACATCTTTATCAGTGCCAAATCCTGTTCCTGTCAATATCACATTATCACCTTTCATAAATGGAACCTTAGCAGATTTATTATTCTGGCTCAAAACATTCGTTGATTTTACAGTTTTAACAACCGGCGCTTCAAGAATCGTTATTTCTTCGTAATTTCCCATATTGACAGACAATCCCAATATTTGCAGAGATATGGTAACTTTCCCTATAAGTCCATCAGTCGGCAATTTCACTACAATTTCTGTATTGGTACAAGAGATTATCTCTGCGGATTCTTTCATATTACCAAAGAACACTTTAATATCCTCTTTTGAAGTTACGAAATACTGTCCGGTAATGGTTATCTGACGTCCGGCATATGTGCTAGTCGGAATATTAGTAACAACAGGATCGGGAAGAACGGTAAAATCCAGTGCCGTTTCAACTCTTTCATATTGTGTTGCGACAGAAACTTGTGTTTCTTCTATTGTTATGCCAAATGGAACTTTTGCTACAATCTCTTCGTTAGTGCATGAAAGAATCTCTGCCGACTCTGTTGCATCTCCGAAGAATACTTTCACATTCTCTTTAGAACTTCCGAAATTAGTACCCTTGAGAGTTACTTCACAACCGCGGGAGGCACTCGCCGGAAAAATAGAGGCTAACGTAGCTCTCTCAACGACCTTAAAGCCTTCAAATCCTGCAGGATCAACATTTACCGTCTGCTTAGAAATCGTTAAAGAAATACTTCCTGATGTTGCATCTTCCGGTACTTTCACTACAATCTTCTGATTTTCACATAAAATGACCTGTGCTGCAATCTCCGAATTACCAAACAACAGTTTGACTGCGTCCTTTATTGTTCCGAAGTTATCTCCTTCAATTGTTATTTCATCACCTACAAAACCGTAAGCAGGGGATACTTTCGTCACACTCGGTTGCCCAAGCACGGTATATACCAGTTCAGTATTCACGGCTTCTCCCATAATTTCGACAGAAACTCTTCCGGTAGTTGCACCGTCAGGCACTTTCACCCGAATTTCTTCGTCTTCACACGAAAGGATATAAAACTGGCTGGTACCAACAAAGACCTTTACTAATTCCGGAGAAATGCCAAAGTCCTTCCCCATAATGGTCAATTCTTCCCCTATATAGCCGCACACAGGAGAGATACTTGTCACGGTTATCGCCGGATCTTCTTGTTTCAGATTCACGATTTCATCTCCATCGTCACCACAAGCAACTAGTAACAACGAAAACAAGAAAGGTAGTATAATATTATATAAATTCTTCATGATTTCTTTCTGTTTTTATCACAATAATTCCAATTTAATTTCGGTAGCTCTGAAGTAACTTTCGTTAGATGAGAATGAACCAACAAAACCGAGAGTAACTTTTGAACTTTCGCCCAATACAAATTCAAAGGATTCAGTAGCTTTTCCACTTCCAGCAAATTGCCATTTTCCGACAACCTCCGCATGACTCGGTATTTCAGTTACATCCGGCATATCTTCCCCTTTCACTGCTGCAAAGTACATTACAGAAGTTCCTTTTAATTCATGTGATTTCAATTCCAATGTTAACCGATAACGTCCAGCAGGCAGTAAGCCTGATGTTGTTTGATACATTTTACCATTCGTAAACGTATTTGAGCCCCAACCGGCTTGCAGAATCAATTCTCCATTAACGGCATCTTCACCAAAATGAAGTCCGCTACAGAATTCACTTGCACCTGCATTCTTCGAACTACGGGCCGCTTCATTTACTATCCAATCAGCCGGTAATCTCCATTTATTATCACTACCTTTCATTCCTTCAGTCATATTGGGGTCGGTGGCAAAAGGCTGCTTAAAGTTTTTCAGATAAGCAAATGTAATATCGCCTTTAGAATGTGGATTCAGCAATGTTCCGGCAACCAGAGTATGCCCATTGACAGTTACAGTGACCACACCCGATTGATAGCCTTCAGGAACTTCCACTTTTATTTGCGTATCTTCCAAATCTCCACTGGTAACAGCTGTTCCATTAAAATCTACAGTTACATGACTCCAATCCGTACCGAAACCTGTTCCAATAATCGTAACTATATCTCCAGGAACAGCAGCATCAGAACCAAATTCCATATTGTTAGAAGTCAAAGATGTAACCGTTGGCAACGGAAGTATTGTATATGTGCCAATCTTCTCAATCGTATTGGTCCATACTTGTAAAGAGACATCTCCACTCAATGCCTTTTCCGGAACCTCCAGCACAATCCTATTGTTTTTACAAGAAAGAATATTGTCTGCCAGGATTCCTCCGAAATACACTTTTACGGCTTTGGGCTGATCACCAAAATTCGTACCGAAAATAGTAACACGCGTATGAGCATAGCCACTGCCGGGAGTCATACTTGTCACCTCGGGCATGGGATATACATATTGTTTGAATTTGCCGTCCTCCTCTTCACATCCTGCCAAGAAAGCCATGATACCTACTAATAGAAGAAGGCAACTATATTTCATATAAAACTGTTTCATAATTCTAAAAGATTAAGTTCGATGAATTAATTATACCCGGGATTCTGTTTCAAATTCGGATTCCGATCTATCTGTGTTTGCGGAATCGGGAACAAATAATGCTTCTTTGAGAAATGAAAACTGGAAATACCATCAATAACGACACATTTATATTTCTTCTTTCCCCATTTAGCAGTTTCTATTTCCACCTCTTCTTCTCCATAAGGATATACGTTTTGTGTATACTTGGAAGTAGGTTTGCCATCCGAATTAATGTACTCAGTCGGATAATTACTGTCGCCTACCACAGCACCGCAACGTGAAGCATTCAATTCTTTCTCCGCAATGCCCCAACGCTTTAAATCATCAAAGCGGAAACCTTCCATAAAAAGTTCAAGAGTACGTTCGCGCCTAATTTCAGTCAAAGGGTCCAACTGGTTATCGGCAATCAACTTCGCTGTCAAAGAAGCTACTCCGGCACGTTTTCGAATATCATTAATTCCCTTCAGCCAGCTATCATCCACTTTCTGATACCTTTCGTAATACGCTTCTGCATAGTTCAGATACACTTCTGCCAGGCGCAACACCGGATAATTAGCAGATTCTTCTGTATCCTTGCGAGAAGCATATGTTACAAACTTAGCACAATTATATCCCGGATATGTCCCCGAGTTCAAAGTAGGTGAACTAACCGGAGCCGTTCCGCCACTAATATAATTTACCAAACGAAGGTCACGATTCTTATATTCATCAGGTACTGTTTTGTATCCTTGAAATAAAGTTGATTTAGAAATAGGCAATCCATCTGCACACAAGAACATGTCAATTAGTTTCCTGCTCGGTTTTACTTGTGACGAAACTGTATGATTTAAATTGATTCCACCCTGACGCAAAACGACATCATATACTCCATACAGAATAAATTCCTTATTGCTTTCCTTTGTCAATCCGGCAGGATTACTGTCAGCACCTTCCAAATTGAATAAATACATATTACTCTGATTCTTTATCTTCTCATTTGTGTTGTAATTCCATATCTCATACCCTCCATTGTCTATCACTCGTTTTGAAAGATTTATAGATTCCTCCAGAAAATCATTAATTTGATCTTTCTCCGGTCCGGCTGAACCTTCAAAATCTGTTTCACACTTGATTTCTCCTTCTGCCTGATTGTATTTCCTCCAAGTAGCTTCATAAAGCAATACACGTGCCTTGAATGCCATAGCAGCCCATTTGCTAAGACGTCCTTTCTCCGCGCTGGGAATTTCCTGCTCGATAGGAAGACCATCAATAGCTTGTTGCAAATCCGACAGAATTTGATTTACCACTTCATAGCGGGTATTACGCGGAGCTGTAAGTTCAGGAGAATTCGTATCCAGTACCTTCAGCAGAACAGGTACTCCTCCGAAGAAGCGCAACAAATTAAAATATGCATACCCCCGGAAGAAATAAGCTTCTGCCAAATAAGGTGTAATCTCCGAAGAAGCACCCGGATAATCTTTTGCCTTTTCAAACAGAATATTAGCAGTACGTATAAATTCATAATTTTTATCCCAACGGGCATCAGAAGAAGGAATACGGATAGTCCCATGTCCCAAATCCGAAGAGAAACCTGAATAGACCATTAAATCGGAAGAAATATCCATATTATCATATGCAGAGCCATAAGGCGCTTTCCATCCCATCAGTTGCCCATAGCATCCGGCAGTATACTCTTTAAAATCTGACGCTTTCTTAAAAAAGACTGCATCAGTTTTTTGATCCTGTGGTGCCAAGTCCAAAAAATCATTCATACAACCGGACATCCCCAACAGAAGTCCCGTTATTACTGAAATATTATATATAAACTTTTTCATATAACTTCTATTATAATCGTTTAATTTAATGAATTAGAAACCTACATTGACTCCGAATGACCACGTTCTTGCAAACGGATAGCCGGCCTTTTCGGATGCTTCACCGATTTCCGGATCAAAGCCATCCTTTATACTGGTAGCTTCCCACAAATCATTCCCGGAGAAGAAGACACGTACTTTCTCTAATTTTATCTTCTGTGTCAATACTTTGGGTAATGTATAACCGACAACTAAAGATTTGAGACGAATATACCGGCTATTCTGTAACATGAAGTCATTATTCTGATAGTTCCATCTGGCACGATCCATATATACCGTCAAACGGGGAAATTCCGCATTTCTATTATTTTCGGTCCATGTATTTCCTAAAAAGTTAGGATTTTGATTGGTGAAGTGAGCGGCAAACGGATAGGACATCCAACCGGTTCTCATAACGAGTTGTTTCCCCACTCCTTGAAACAAGGCACTAAAATCAATACCTTTCCACGAGCCACCTAAATTAAATCCGAAAGTGAAATGTGGATTAGCATCTCCCATAAAGACAAGGTCGCTCTTTGAGCTTCCATCCCCCGAAATTTTCCGGTCTCCATTCAAATCGACTCTTTTGGTATCTCCCGGACGGAGAGCTTTCTTATCCCCTTGAGGCAACTGACTCAACTCGCCACCTTCACTTCCATATTTCGCATAATATTCATCGACTTCAGCTTGCGACTGTAAAAAGCCATCTGTCGGAAACAAGAACCAGGAATTCAAAGGATAACCATTCAGATTATTCTTACCTGCCTTAAAAGTATCCGCTCCTTCAAGTTCCTGAAGTTTACTGCGGGTATCACTCAAGTTGAAAGTTGCATAATATGAAAAGTCTCTTATTTGGTCACGCCAGCCTAAAACGACTTCCCAACCTCTCACTCGCAGGTGACCACTATTTGTTTTCGGTGCACTACCTCCCAATACAGACGGATAGCCTACATTAGAAAGCATACCTTTGTTTTCTTTAATAAAGTAATCCCAGTTCAATGTCAACCGATTATTAAAGAATCCCAAATCAACACCAATATTCTTCTGCTCCACTTTTTCCCAAGTACGCGTCAAACTGATTAGTCCGTTGTTATTCAGCCATGAAGACACATAGATAGAAGGAGTCGAACCGAATATGGCAGTTCCCTGACCAATAGTAGAAACATAATCATAATTACCCAAACCTACATCGTTGCCGGAACTACCGTAACTCAAACGGACTTTTCCGAAATCCATTTTAATAAAAGAAGTAACCGGCTTCAAGAATTTCTCTTCCGTAAACACCCATCCTAATGAACCGGAAAAGTAATTCTTGAAACGATACCCGTCGGCAAACTTAGAATTACCATCCCGGCGTCCCATAAATTCCAACAAATATTTCTCCGCATAGTTATAATTGAGCTTCATAATAAAAGAATAAGTACCATTTTGGTATTTCCCTCCGCTCGTGGCCTGTGTGGTAGGATCTGCTACATTTATATCATACACTCCCTGATCTTCAAAATCAAGACGGGCAGCAGCCAGCTTTTTAACCTGTGTTTTTTCTGCATTGATACCAAACATAGCAGCTACATTATGTACTTCGGCAAATGTCTTTTTGTATTTCAATAATGCAGAATAGTATTGATAAAAGTAGTTCTCTGCCTTGGAACGATAACCGGGGTTTCCACCGGACGCATCCTTAGGATCCAGGGAAGGTTTAGTAGAAGTCACAATCTGACTTGCCGGATTACCAAACCAGTCATACGTCTGAACAGGAATCACCCAACGTTCACTACGAAATTCCTCATTTTGGAAAGAAGCCATACCTTCAACACTTATTCCATTCCAAATGTCAGCTATAACTTTCATATCCAAGCGAGTGGTGAGAGAGTTCTTTATTTCACGACCTCCATCCGAAGAAGCAGCTACCGGTTGCCGGTCACCTATCGTACCATAATCCGCATACCACTGTCCATAAGGATTCTTGGCTGGGAAGAAAGGGGCTTCCTGCCCGAACAACGAATCATCCAAACCGGAAGAGGGAGATTCCGTATCCGCTTTCACCAAGCTGGCTCCTGTCTCAAAGCGCAGCCATTTGGCCAATTGAATGCCATAATTCATACGGAGATTAATCTGTTTCTGTCCATCATAAGCAGTAGCCAGATTCCCCTGATTATCCGCATATTCGGCTGAAATACGATAATCTGATTTATCCGTAGAACCGGAAATACTTAGATTATGCTGATATGAATAGCGACGGGCGAACATCTCATCAATACGATTGGCATTTCCAATAAAGATGTCTCCATAAGAATCTGTGTGATAAATTCCCTCATAGCCCGATTGCATCTTCAACAGATTTTCTTTATTCACCCATACCCACCAGTCTGGAATCGATTCTTCCTTATTAGCTTCCAGCCACATGGTAGCATATTGTTGCATACTTGGAGAATAACCTGTGATTCCATTGGTTGTGAAACGCATATTGAAACCATATTCTACACTAACTTTTCCTTTACCTTTTTTTGTAGTTACCAAGATGACACCATTAGCTGCCTTAGCACCGTAGATGGAAGCTGCACCGTCTTTCAATACACTGATATTCTCTACGTCATCCATATTCATATTTTGAAATGAATAACCGTTCAATGCCGGAACTCCGTCAATGATAACCAAAGGATCACCGCCATTGACAGAAGTTACACCACGAATTTGAAATTTCAGACCTTCGTTTCCCGGACGGGAAGAAGAACGTGTCACCGTAAGTCCCGGCGTTTGTCCTTGTAATGCCAAACCAACATTGGAAACGGCACGACTTTCGAGTGCTTTACTATTTACTTGTTCGATAGAACCGGTCAGCGTGGCTTTTTTCTGTGTACCGTAACCTACCACTACTACTTCGTCCAGGGCGTTGGTGTCATCTTTCAGCATAATCTTTACATCCGAACGTCCTTCTACGTTAATAATTTGATCCTTGTACCCGATATAACTTACTTTAATCTGTTTGGCACCGGAAGGAAGCTGGATGGTAAATTTTCCATCGAGATCAGTTATAACACCTGTCTGTGCCCCCACAATGACTACATTACAACCTATCAATGGTTCCCCATTTAAGTCTGTAACAAGTCCTTTAACGATTCGTCCTGTCTGGGCGACAATCAAACCTTCTTCTACAGATGCATTTGCATGAAGCATCGCACCTGATGAGCCGCCTACCAGCATAGCGATGGCCAGGACAGCTCCTTTACTAGATAAGAAACTGGATTTTATTCCCATAATATTAAATTAATTATAAAAGTTAATATGCTTTATTTGTATAGTTAGACTACTTCAGAATATTCCCGTTTGATGAAAGCACGTATTGATTTACGAGCTGTCAACAACTGTCCTTCGACGGTACGTATAGACAAGCCAAGTCGCTCAGCTATGTTCGGAGCCGTTAGTTCATGACAAAAGCTCAATTCATAAATCTTCCGGCGTTTGGATGGTAGAGTAGTTACAACTTGGCTGTGCAGCATATTCAATTCCTGTACCTGCACCTGCTCCTCGGTTGTGTTCAATTTTACCCCTTTTATATTATATGTATAATAAGAGGTAAACTCTTCTTTTCTATAATAATTGCGGATTCTATCAATGATAATATTACGGGCAATCGTAAAAAGCAACGAACGCACCGTATCGTGATTAATAAATGCACGGTGTTCCCATAAACGAACAAAGACATCCTGTGCTAAATCTTCCGCCTCATCGGAATAAGGGATACGATAAGAAATGTATTTCAGAATAACCGACCGATATTCCAAGTAACATTCCGAAAAGAAGTTTTCTAAAGTAGTTGTTGAGTTCATAGCATTCAATTTATCTATCTTTATGATGATGCAAAAGTATGCTATAAACCCATTTTCAACTGGTAATCTGGTAACAAAACGTATAAAAGAAGTAACACAGAGCCTTCTAGAAGCTATTTTTCTCTATTTCTATCCCTTTTTGATAAAAAATAACTTCATAACGTGACCCGTCAGTAACGACTTCATTTTCTATTTTCAAGAAAAGTATAACCTGCTCATAAGGTTTCAAAGGTTTAACCACACCTTCTGCTAATAACTTCTCATCACAGAACACTTTTACTTCTGTCTGCCGAGAGGTTGATAGACCAAAATTCTGTATTTCAACTGCAAGTTCTTTCTTTTCATTATTGATTACAGGATGGCGGGCTGACAAGGTTGAAGGTGCATAA
This sequence comes from Bacteroides sp. GM023, assembly GCF_014750685.1. Classification (GTDB taxonomy): domain Bacteria; phylum Bacteroidota; class Bacteroidia; order Bacteroidales; family Bacteroidaceae; genus Bacteroides. Next base: position 48,332 of record NZ_JAAXGE010000005.1, on the reverse strand, counting down.
TCGACATAAGGCAAACGAGCATATCCATATATCAAATTGCCTTTCTTATCCTTTCCTATCATTTTGGGAGCAAACTCATCTGCAGTGATACCACTTCCTCTACCATCAAACACAACTATTAAGTCCTTTCCCGACTTCTTACTACGCAGAGGTTTGCAACCGCGACCGAAATTCACCTTCTGAAAAGCTCCAAAGCGCAAAGACTCGACGTCTATTTCAGTCTGGGGGTTGAATCCCTCTTCTGCCTGAATCTTAACTTCTATATAAGGAGTAATATCACTGATCTGTTTCTTATTCAATACAGACAGTAGCATACCCTTGTTCAAAGGTATACATATATTTTTGGAACTATGATTATCATTAGGAAGATCATCCCACTTGATGGTATCTATTACAGCAAAATTCATCTGGATGGCACGACCATGTTTATCCTGGAAAACTTTCGGACGTTCGTATTTAAACCAATTCTCGACCACCCCATCTTTATGAAAAGAGACTCCGGGAACATAAGCTTCTCCCTGTTCTGTCACCCAATGTATTCCGTCTTTCGAACGCTGATAGTAAGCAATCCTACCCAACCAGTCATTAACAATCAAATGATATTGCAATTCGTCTTTCCACACTACAGGATCTTCAAATCTGCCGTCTACAGCCGGATAAACACGTTTATCAGTCAGCTGCATATAAGGAGAAAGCCCCGTACGACTCACCCATATGCCTCCACCACGACAAACCATCAGACGGGAACCATCTTCACGACGGGCAAAAGTAAGATTAGACAAACCTTCAATAATTTTCCGGTCGCGAGAATCAAATTCAAATTTTCCATATTGCCAAGGACCATTAATGGATTCTGATATATAGTAGCCATCAATCACATATACCACAATACGCCCGTCTTCAAGAACAAAGGCTTCCGGATTGTGTCCTTTTCCTATTGTATCCTGTATGGCATATGGACCACTCAAGCAATCAGATACTGCATGAAAAACAGTAGACTTCGGCCAGAACATATGTCCTTTAGGGGAATTCTCCGCCCATCCGCATACGAACAAATGGTATTTCTTATCCGGAGTCTGCAAAATATTTCCACCCCAAAAGGATGTTTCCGGCATCTCTATTCCATTATCAACATAACGTTGCTGTACATATTCCGCTCCCCAAATGCCTTTCGCCCGCATTCCATCGGGCATAGGCAAGAAACGATCCATAAAGCGTGCACCTTTCACTAAATGTTTCCATTCGGCAGGACGTTCACGTTCTGTTATCTGTGCATTAACAGACATAACTGTCAGCATAACCCCTATCGAAAATAAAATTCGTCTTAACTTCATACTATTTGTATTTATATTGAATCACGTACTATTTGTATCTATACTAAATCATGTCTTATCAATTAAGAGATAAGTTATTGTCTCCTTATTGCAAACTTACTTTCCGCTAATACCAAAGTTACATTTTCCTAAGAGTAATCTATAAACCCAAGCTTTGATTATAAAAACAAAAGTTTCATTTATACAATCAGAACTTGCAATTTTATAATCAAAGCTTTCGTTTATAGTTTTCTTCCAATCAAACGAAAGTTTAGATATAGAGAAATATAAGTTTGCCCCTAATGCGGAGAAACTTATCTATTCACTCTCAATAAACTGGATAGTAGATGATGAAACTACTCCAATATGACTCCTTTTACGATTACTTCTGAGATAGCGGCAGGCATATCTGCCGAGTTCTGTCCGAATGCGAGACGTACAAAACGGAACTTTCTGTCATCTTTCAACAAGAATCGTTCTGTTTCCACCACTTCCCGGTTGTCCATCTTATCGGATAAGGTGATCCAATGAAGATTATCCGCAGATGCTTCTATTTTATATTGGTACGCTTTGGCAGAAGGAAATACGATATTAATTTCCCGTAAAGCAAGTCCCTTTTCCGTATCCAATGTCCAATATGCATTCCTGTCATTCGCATCCGCCTGCCACCTGGTTTTCTTATCTCCATCTGCTGCCGCTCCTGCCGGGTATCCGATAGAAGAGCTACTGGAAAAAGTGGGGTTATTCCGTCCGAATGTTCGGATATCTTCATTCACTTTTACTCTCACAAAGCGGTTATAGGGCCGTTCTTTCACAGGGAGAGTCGTTTCTTCCTTATATGCGGGTGCTTCGTTAAAGGATATATTTACTCTAGATGATTCAAGCCCAGGTGATGTCGCTTCAATCACGGCTGTACCGGCGTAGTAAGAACGGAATTCAATAGCTGCCTTACCATCAAGAATTCGAATATCACTATTTTCATCAAAAGTTATCGAAGTACCGGTAGGAAATTCTCCGGGACCGGATATCAATTTCAACGTCACGGACGGAGAATTGCTGATTTCTTTTCCAGTTGCGTCAAGAATAGTAACATATAAAATCACGTCGTCCGTACCGTCCGCACGAACCTCTTGTCTTTCGGATACGTCAATCCTTATCTTTGCCGGTATTCCCTCCGCTGGCCATTGGGAAGAAGGAATTTGTTGACATTCATTCCGATACCAATACCAAGCACGTTTAGGAATACGGAAATAATCTATGATTCCCATTTTTCCTAACTGACTACCGGCAATACTTCCATGATCGAATCCACACCAAATCACTTGTCCGCTACGCCATGAACGACCTTTCCAAGCATCTTCTTTTTGCAAATCTCCCCAACCCGGTTCATAATTTCCGGGACGTTCGGCTGTGGTACTTCCATACTCGGACACAAGATTGGGAATTCCCGGATTTTGAAAATCTGCGATGGTTCCACCATCACCATTATATCCTGCCACGTCGCCAATTATGTCGATACGTTCTCTGCCCAGCGGTCTTTGTACTCCGCCTACCGCTGCCGGGCGGGTGGAATCCAACTGACGGCTCAACGCCACCATCTTTTGCAGCAAGCGACGTACTCCCGGCATTACTTCCGGAGCTGAGAAAAAAGGTTCGTTGCACATACTCCAAGCTATAATGGAAGGGTGATTCCGATGAATCCGTATCATCTCCGCCAATTGCTGCATGGCACTGGCTTCAAAACCCTCTTCGTCTTTCTTATTGACAGGATAGGCACTGGAATCCCAATATCCGTCCGGTCTAAATCCGCCAATTCCCCAAAAAGGAGCTTCCGACCAGAATAACATCCCTTCTTCATCACAAGCTTTAGAAAAAGCAGGCGCATGGGGATAATGTGAACCACGTATAAAGTCAAATCCCGCTTCTTTCATCAGGCGTACATCACGCCGCATTCCGCTTTCGGTAACGGCATCTCCCCAACCGGCATGATCTTGGTGAACATTAGCTCCCCGAAAATAACGATGGATGCCATTTAAGAAAAAGCCCTTATCAGCCGTCCAACTAATCCAACGAAAGCCAAAAGGAGTTTCATAACGGTCTATTAACTTTTTCCCTTGATATAAGGTACTGACAACCTTATACAGAACAGGAGATTCGGGAGCCCACAGTTCCGGTTGGCGTACTATCGGGGTTGTTTGGTCAAATTTTATCATTGCATTAGCTGCAATTCTTTTCGTAGAGTTTGCTGTCGCTACTACCCGACCGCCTTTGTCCAAGACTTCCGTCAGTAGTTTGTAATCCGAAGGGATATCAGTCCGGTTGTATACATCTGTAACCACTTTTACGGTGGAAGATATCCCTTGATTCTTCTCCAGTTCCAGAGTAGTGACCTGCGTACCATACCAGTCTATATATGCAGCAGACTTTAATACTAACCGCACATTCCGATAAATACCGCCACTGAATACATGCTCTCCCGCCCGAGGTGCTACATCGGGCTTCCAAATATTATTGACACGGACAGCTATGATATTTTGCCCTAACTGAACGGCAGATGATATATCAAAAGTGAACCCGGTATAGCCTCCTACGTGGCTACCCACCCGTTTACCATTGACGAATATTTCCGCTTCCTGAAAGACACCGTCGAACTCAAGGAAAGCTATCTTTTTCAATTCCTTTTCTGATAAGAAGAATTGCTTTCTATACCATCCATATCCTATATAAAAGTCTTTCGACATGAAATAAGGTATACTAAAAGAATGAGGTAAACCAATTCTTTCCCAACCTGTATCGTCATAGGTATTTTGTTCCGCACCGGGATAATCACCACGAGAATATTTCCACTCCCGATTGAAATTGATAGTTTGCCGAGGTTCATCTGTCGCACGAATGGAAGTCGGGGTAGCAAATCCCCAACCTGTCAGAGTAAGAAGTAATATAGACAATAGCAATTTGTGTGTCATGAATATAGATTTTAGTGTATGTTTATTATCGAAGGTGAATCTTACCTACATATCCCTTCAGATTCAAGTTCAAGTCTTTCTGCAAAGATATCCTTTTTCCATTAAACCATATATTCTCAAATGATATATTATCTACGATATATTTGTCATTATATCCTTCTATCAATGACGGATTTGTATATTTACCGGTAAACGATATATTTCTGAATGTAACGTTATGTATTCCTCTACCGGGTCCAGTATTATATTTCTCGTTATACATCACACGCAAATGAAATAACTGCCCCTCTTGGATATGTTCTACGCGGATATTATCAAAGATTATATTACGTGCCAAATTGTGATCTCCCACATTTATAGCCATACATCCCTGATAGTCACGATCATCTTCATCATGTTCCAAAATATCAATATTGGTAAAGAGCATATTTTCAAGTATCTCTCCTTCAGTAGAGGTGTCACCATGGGTACCGATATTAATAGGATGGGCAATATCCGCCCAAAGCGTAGAATTACGTATGGTAATATCGTCCGTGTTTCCATAAAAATCCCACCGATGCCCATAAATTGCTATGCAATCATCGCTATTACGCATAAAGACGTCTTCTACCAGAATATGTTTACAACAAAAGAAATCCAGGCCATCCCCCCAACCTTGATAGCTGAAAGATTTGACATTCTTAATGGCTATATTTTCCGATTGTCCCACCGTTGTTGTATTATAACGCGGATTTACAACGGTGATACCATCAACCAGTACATTCTTTGAGTAATTTATCGTAATGCCGTTTGAAGTCTCATGCAACATTCCTGTACCTAGAATCTTCACATTCTCTACATGGTCACATACTAAAGGACCTTTCAATACAGCACCACCTTCCAAATAAACAGTCGTATTGGAAGGGATTGGAAAATTTTTCGCTATGGAATCAGTGGGTTCATGGTAACCAGCTTCGAAATACATCACTCTCGGAGCATTCTTATCGGGAATATCGGTTCTAATAGCATTAGCAAACAGATGCAAATTGTGCAGACGGTCACCATTAAATTCAATAGAAAGTTTTTGTGGTTTGTCTAGTGTGAACAAAACGCAATTACCGTCAACCGTAGGGCGGATGCCTTTGGATAAAGGACGAATGTCTACCTGACGTACTTCTCCATTATTTTTCTGGATTAGCACCTCTATCTCTCCTGTAAAATCAAATTGTACCATCGAAGCATCCGAGCGGGTATCCGCATCCACTTTGACATTGTACTCATATAAATCTATCCATTCTTTTTCACCTGTCTGGCGTACCTTGACCGTATAATCATCATTATGACGTGCATAATATAGTTGCCGGGGTACGGGATAAGTTATAATCTGTGCTTGTACACCGGTGGTCATTAAAAGAAAGACCATTACCAACGTTTTTAAAATCTGCTTCATTTTTTCTCTTTTTTCCGAAAGCTATTTTACTTTGATGTTCTTTATGTATTCATTCGTGATAAAGCCATTGGTATTCTTCATCTTCACACCGTTGATTATCACATTTTCGAAGGTTACATTTTTCACAGAACGTTCTTTATCAAAACCTTTTATTAAAGAAGGATTCTCCCCCACTCCATTATAAGTAATATTGCGGAAAGTGATATCCTCAATACCCCGTCCGGGTTGTTTGTCATACGTCGGATTGAAACGGACATTGATATGGAATAATCGTCCCTCCTGGATACTTTCTACACGAATATCCTCAAATAAAATCTTGCGTACCAGATTCTTATCACCACAGTCTACTGCCATGCAGCCTTGATAGGGAAGGTCGTCTTCATCCTGTTCCAGGATATCGACATTGCGAACGGTTATATTCTCTACTATTTCTCCTACTGTGTCGTCAGGATTTCCATGTCCACCGATATTAATAGGGTGAGCAATATCTGCCCAAAGAATTGAATTTTGTAAAGTCACATTCCGACTTCCCCCATAATAATTCCAACGATGGGCATAGATAGCGATACAATCATCACTGTTACGCATAAAAACATTATCTATCAGTACATCATTACAACACATTAAGTCTATGCCGTCACTCCATCCTTTGCAACTGAAAGATTTTAAGTTCTTAATAGTCAGACCTGCTGATTCTCCGCCAAACACTGTATAATGGTCAGGATTGACAACTGTGATACCGTCTATCAATACATTCTTGGAATGGGTAACTTCTACTCCACGGATAGAGTGATAAAGAATGCCACGGCCAATAATACGCACATTTTCTGCTTTATCAACTAAAAGTTTAGCTTTCACAACAGCTCCGGGAGCTAAATAAACGGTGGTATTGGAAGGAATCTGAATTTGCGTATTCGGCAAATCTTTAGGCAGGTGGACACCCGGACCGAAATACATCACTTTGTCGCTACTTTCGGTGTATGTTTCTGTTTCTAAAGGATTGGCAAATAAATGAAGGTTATGTAAACGGTCACCGTTAAATTCTATCGAGAGGTATTGCGGCTTCTTTAGTGTGAAAAAGATAGCATTCTGATTTACCGTATGTTGTATACCTGTTGCCAACGGACGGATTTTCACATCCTGAATCAAGCCATTGTTCTTTTTCACCATTACTTCTACGGGATTGCCCATATCAAACTGTACCATCGAAGCAGATTGCACCCTATCCATGTCTACATGAACTTCATATTCGAATGCATCTTCCCATTCACCTCCTACTTCACGCACCTTAACAGTATAATCGTCATTATGCGGTATACCTGTACTTAATCCTTTAGGATAGGTCACTAATTGAGCATTTCCGAATGTTGAAAACAGAATAGCTATCGCTAATAAACATTTTCTTTTACCTGATATAACTCCTACCATATTCATTTCACTAAACTATTTAATATTGTGATTACTTATATTCATTGAAGATAGTTGCAAAGTTATGCCGTCTATTCCCATGAGGTTGGCAAACTGGTAACAGAAGCTGGTAAAACAGTAACAAATACAAAAAATCTCCTTTATTGTCTACTACGAACAATAAAGGAGATTTACCTATATGACTTTTGCTTTTTCCGGTTTCTTATTTTTCATCTTTCATATGTGATTCAGCATATTGGGTGGGAAGAACTCCAAACATCTCTTTAAAGCATTTGGTAAAGTAGCTTGCCGAGCTGAATCCAACACGGTCTGCCACTTCGACCATCGTCAGTTGACTTCCCTGAAGAAGTTGTGCCGCACGTTTCAGACGAATACTCTTGATAAAGTCGGACGGAGTATTTCCGGTGATGGATTGCAGTTTCCGGTACAGGTTCATGCGGGTCATTCCCAAATCACGGCTCAATTCTTCCACTGCATATTCCGTGTTATCCATATTCTTTTCAATATATTCCAATGCACGTTGAATGAGTTTTTCGTCAACAGAGGTGATAGTGATTGAACTTGGATTGACTTCTATATTTTTGCTGAATTCCTGCTTCCTTTTTTCCTGTTGCTCTATCAGCTTCTCAATACGTACCATCAACATATCAAAGTTGAATGGCTTGGACATATATGAATCCGCTCCTACTTCATAACTATTAATCTTGATGTCGTCGGCAGTGCGCGCAGTAAGCAGAATAACAGGGATATGTGAAGTCTGTACATTAGTTTTAATTCTCCGGCATAGCTCGATACCATCTACTTTGGGCATCATAATGTCGCTAATAATCAAATCCGGGTTCTTGTCAATCGCACATTGTTCCCCCTCTTCTCCGTCACTAGCTTCCAAAACCTGATAGAATTCTTCCAACTGTTCTTTCAGGAATGTACGGAATTCTTTATTATCTTCTACAATCAGCAGTCTTTCTCGATTATCAGCATTTTGCAACGATAAAACGGCTTTCTGTTCTTCCTCCTGTTTTTGTTCTTCTGAAAAGTGAGTCTTTTCTGAAGAATCAGCACCTTTAGACGTGTTGGCATTCATCACTCTAAGCAGTTCTTCTTCGGGCTTTAGGTCTATGGGCAGATACACAACGAAGGTTGCACCTTGCCCCAAATGACTTTCAACGGTTACTTCTCCGCCATGAAGTACAGCATACTCTCTGACAAGATGGAGTCCGATACCACTACCGGATTTTTCTTCTTCCCAATTCCTCACTTGGTAGAAACGGTCAAAGATATAAGGAAGTTCTTCTTCTGATATTCCGACACCTGTATCTGATATGCTTATCTTCGCACATGGCTTTCCTCCCTTTTCTTCTACAGAAAGAGATAAAGTAACTTTTCCATTTTCCTGAGTAAACTTAAATGCATTTGACAAGAGATTATTGATAATCTTATGCACTTTGTCCCTGTCAAAATACATATAGAGTGATTGGTGAGGTGTCCGGCAAGTAAAATCCAGGTTCTTTTCTACCGCTACCGGATGGAAGCTATTATAAATAGATGCGACAAATTCTTCTAAATCACCATTCATCAAAAGCAATTTCTCACCCTTCATCTCTAGTTTACGGAAATCGAGCAATTGATTCACCAAGGTAAGAAGTTCTTGCGCATTCCGGTAGATATTATTCAGTTGTTTACTGGCTGATTCATCCGTAATCTTGCGTTTCAGAATATCTAAAGGCGTAAGAATCAGAGTCAGCGGAGTACGTAACTCATGGCTGATATTCGTAAAGAAACGGAATTTCATTTGGTTTAATTCTTCTTTCTGCCGTTGGGCTTCTTCACGTTGCATATGAATCAGCTTACGATGGTTTCTCTTATTCATATACACGATAAATCCGCATATCAGAGCGCAGAAAAGTATAAAATAGATAATACGTGCTGCCAATGTATCCCAAAATGGGGGATGAATGATGATAGAAAACAATGATTCCGGTCCCCAAACTTTATCATTCCCGGCTGCCGATACTTTAAATAGATATTTGCCCGGAGGAAGATTGTTATAGATAGCACGTCCTTGCCCGTTATCAGAAAGAACTTCAATCCATTCTTTGTCAGAACCCTGCAATTGATAACGGAAAAAAGTATGGGAAGGATTAGAAAAGTTTACGCCGGAGAAATCCAGTGTTATAAAGTTCTCATTATGGTTCAAGACAATATGCCGGGCATAGTTTGCCGCTTTATCCAATAGAATACGTCCATTATATTGCATTCCGGGAATAATGGAAGCATTGAATAGTTTCAATGAGGTGAAAACAGGATGATTAACAAATTTATCATAGAATATATTCTCCGGGCTAAAAGCATTGAAACCGTTCGTCCTGCCGAAATATATTTTCCCATCCCTGGTTTTCAAAGAATGAAAATCAAATAAATCGTCTTGTTGAGAACCCATCACAGTAGGGAATGATATGACATGAAAGTCATAATTCGTACCTTGTTTATCCACTTTTACTTTGCAGATAGAGTTTATGGTAGAAATCCATATATCATGATTATTGTCTTCCTGAATGCCTTGTATCGTAGCATTGGGAAGTCCGTCTTCTTCCTGTAGTGTATATAGTTGCTTATCGGGAGTTACGATATTCAATGCGTATTGAGTGCCGAACCATAGTAATCCCCGGCTATCATTCAGGATACAATTATACTTGTTGCTGTCATGGATAAAGAGTTTGTTGAAAGGGTCATCACGTTCGGGAATCCAAACTTGGTCTGTCTCCTGGTTATAAATATACAGGCCATTGTATGCTCCTACTATCAATCTGCCATCATTATCCAGTGCCAGTGCGTCAGCAGTTTTGTATTCTTTCAGTTCAGGATGATTATCCACTAATAGATTTATCTTACCGGTATTTAAGTCCAGGCTCCCTACTCCACCATAAACACTAATCCATAATCGTCCCTTTTTATCTTCAATAATAGCACGGACATTTCTATAATCAGGGTCTTGTTGATAACCTTCACTCGGATAAGAGTAGAGTTTTACTTTCCCTTTGTCAATGCAATACAGATTTTCCTGGTAGGTTCCCAACCAAATACGTTGCTTACTATCTTTATAAAGTACCCAACAGATTTGATGGTCCAGTTCTTTATAGGGAATAGTCACTTTTTGGGTGAAAGGATTATAGAGATGAAGGCCATTGAGAGTGCCCAGCAGGATATTTCCCTGTTCATCTTCGGCAAAGGCACATACATCTTCATTGTTCCATTTTCCATATGTATTTTCCCGGTTATATAAAGGGAAATTATCCATACTCGGATGATAATAGCAAATACCCTGACTAAAAAGTCCCATCCACATGCCTCCACTTCGGGAGTCGAAGAATAAACTGTGAATATCATTGTGTAGCGTTCCTCCCGTTTGTAGCGGAATGTCTTTTACTTGAGTGACAGATAGATTATGACGCATGATTCGATACATCCCTTTAGAAACTCCGCCAATACACGCATTACCTTCCTCATCCACACAGATGGAGGTCAGTATAGAATAATTATCCCGTGGAGTAGTGAAGACTTCCTGCCATCTCTTACTCTGAGTATTATAATATCCTACTCCCCAATCCCACATTAGCCAGTAATCGCCATTATCAAGTATCTTCATTACCGCCCGGTCACCCGGGTTCATTTTACCGATAAGAAAATCTTCCTGACGGATAAATCGTTTGTGTTCCGTATCGTAACAGCGTATGACTCCTTTTTCATGAATCATCCAGGCACAATTACCTTTGCTTTCCACATTCTGTAAAGTTCCGTAATACTCTATAAATTCATCCTTAACGCACACCTGCTCCAATGTCCCTTTCTTTTCGTCATACAGATAGACTGAAGATTGGGGAGTGACAAACCAATAATGCTGCTCCGAGTCAATAAACATATCGGAGATTTTGACGGTCAATCCAAAATCGTGTAATAAGGAATCTACATTGGTGATATACCGTTCCGTTGTTAAATCAAAGACACGAAGCCCGCCACGCTCTTTCATCCACAGGCGATTATGGGTATCAATATATTGTTCGGGGATAGCATGATTGTAGGCTATCGGGTATCTACTTCGCGAATTATAAGGAAAGCTGACAAACTGATTGCCATCATATAAACTTAACAGGACGGTCGTTCTCACACCCAGTCGCCCGTCAGGTATTCCAAAAACACTTTTTACATAATTATCGGGCAAACCATTGGCTACCCCGATATGACGAAATATATAGGGAGATTGTTCCGCATTCAGTTTCACTGAACACAAGATAGAAAACAGAACAATAAATAGGGTATAATGTGCTTTCATACAATAAATAGTTGGATGATAAACGTGTCTTTTTAATCATCTACGTAAAGCTAGCATAAAATACCCCTTTCTGTTTTTTGTTTTAACTTTATTTAAGCAGCGGCTATTCCATCCAAAGTAGTGGAATACAAAAAAGGGTTGCACAATACTGATTCAGTGATTATGCAACCCTTTTTATTAGATTTCTTATTTTATTCTTACTGGAAAGTAGGCATTTTGAATCTGTATAACAATCCACCTACCATAGAAGCTACGCGGTCAGGTCTTCCCTGTTCAAGGCCATCGTATGTATCCGTACGGATACCGACTTTCGGTTCAGCATACAGATACAAAGAAGATGCCACTTTCAGCTTCACCTGTACACCGGCATCCAGTCCCGGCACAGCCTGGAACTTACCGTTGCGACGAGCCAGTCCGGCAGTAACACCCACAAAAGGTACTACATCTATCACATGGTCGGGGCTGTATCCTTTTGCCAATGTAGCCAGGCTCATCATATAGTCCATACCTAAACCGGCATAATGGAGATTCATTTTCGATTGCGTTTTCCCTTTATACAGAATCGTTCCGTTGATACGCCAAGCTGATAGCGGAGTGTACCATTTACCGAAACTTCCCTTCGCTTCCACACCTGCATTTTTCACCAAATCTTTGCTGGCAACCAACAAGCTACCCATTCCGAGTGCTCCTGATACGAAATAACGCTTGTCATCCTGACCGAACACACTACGATTGGCGGCTTTTGAATAAGGAACAAAGCGATAGTGGAAACCTGCATTGACACCCACCAACACATCTTTCTGCACAAAACCCAAATTTCCTTCGATGAACTTATCGCCATACAGTCTTACTTGCGGCTCGATATACAGACCGAGGAATTCATTCACGTGCCATAATCCCTGTAAGCCTGCATTTATACCCGGTTGGAAATGATGTTCCGACTTGGAAGTATAAGCAAGATTGACACCGACCGAACCGATTAAATCAAAGACACGTTCCGGATTGTATCCGCTCATGGTAGACGTAATGTTCCACAAATAATCAAGACCGCCGCTGACACTGACGTGTCTAAGTTTGCCTTCTTTCACATCCCTGGGAACTACATAATTCGTGAAGAATCCACCCGTACCCTCCAGGCGCAAACCGGAATAAGGGCTCAACCACTTACCGATAGATACAGAAGCCTGCGGACCTAAAGAACCGAGGTTTTCAAGATTCGTCTTATTCAGGAACATTTGCAGGCCGATTCCCGAAGTCATAAACAGATTGTCTGCGATGTGACTGCTTGAGAATCCGTTCTTCGAACGTGCCGTACGGTCAATCGTATGATAAGTCAAACCGAAGTTCAATTCTCCGAACTGGTCTGTGTTACCGCCCAATCCGCGTCCGCCTGCATACCTCTTATTATATACATTGAGACGAGGTTCAATGAATAAATCCACCGAACGGTTGACACGAAAACTACCTTGCACGCCGAGTCCTATTCCCGGAGCATATTTAGCGGTTTTATCCACTCCTTTCGTACCTGCCAGGTTAATTCCGGCAATACCAATCAGGCTGAATATTCTTTCTTCATCATATCCCCAAAGCACATTATTGATATTCAGCAGATAGTCCGCATGCAAGTCAACATGTTTAAAGTAACGGCTCACACTGCCCGAAGGCGTATCCGAAATTCCGACCGTCCCGGACAAACGCAGACCGGAAGAAGGACTGAACCACTTACCGATTCCAGCAGAGAACTGCGGACCTAATCCTTTCATCGTATTCTTGATTCCCGAAAGTTTCAGTGTACTGATACCACCGGACAAAGAGATAAACATATGATTCAGGAACGAGCTATTGTCGAAATCATCGAAATGAATCTTAGTCCCCATCAGAGCAGCAGGCATATACGTCAGACCAACCAAGACCGAACCGCCCATTTTATAGTTTCTCCAACTTTCCGTATGCGCGAAACCGTCATTATACCATCCAATCCGCGGCTCTACAAACAAATCCAATGTAGAAGAAAGACGTACATTTCCCTGCAAACCGAGATGAGCACCATAATAGAATTCACCGCCTCCTTTCAAATTCGGATAATTGACAGAACGTTCGCTATTTTCTCCAACCTTGGAATATCCGGCTTCTATCCCCGCAACCCCCACTAACTCAAAACATCGGTTTGCATTGTATCCGTATGCCAGGGAAGACATATTCAACAGATAGTCCAGGCTACCGCCACCCATTTTTATTTTAGAATCGTAGATATTCGACGGCAGATAACCCACATTCACTCCTATCCGGAGTCCGTGAACCGGAGTAATCCATTTTCCCATAAAAAGATGGGCCGTCATTCCCATTCCGTCCTGACTCGCTTTGTCAGACAGCAAGCTATACGGGCCTATTCCGGCAGAGAAAAAGAGATGTTCATTGAATTTATTACTCGCAAACTTTTCATTCGCAGGCCGTTTCTGCAACATATATTGCAATGCACCATACTCCTGTGCCTGTAAGGTAACAGCAAGCATCAAGAAGATTGCCACTGCCACATATTTATTTTTGATACTGAAGATATTCATCGTTTACTCTTGTTGTATATATCATTATTTAATTTTCTGCTCTTCCGGCAGCAAGTCAATAATATCACCGTCCACCTTCGCTATTTCCAGTAAGGAAGGGTCCAGTTCAAGGGCTTTCTCAATGCTCATAAGCGCATCACCTATTTTCTCCAGGCGGTTGGCAGCAATCGCTTTCACATAATATTCGCGGGCTGTCTCTATATTCATGGTAGAAATCTTTTCCCATGCCTCCTCGTTTTTCTTCATTGCCAGCAGCATCACCACCTCATTAAAAGGACTGGTAGCCGCCACCTTTTCGAAAGCATCATTGTAATAACCCGCCAATGCCTGAACAATGGCCTGCAAATCTTCAGAAACCGCTTCTTCGGGAACCAATGTCAAGACAGAATCCGCCTTTGTATATTTCCCTTCGTGCAGCAAGGCAATAGCCTGATTGGACAATAACTCCGCCGGCGCGGATTTGCTGACAAACGATTCGAGAATACGTGAATCCGGAGCATCCTTCTGTATCGTCGCCACTGCCAGTTCATTGGCTGCATACGTAAAGTTGTCATAAAGTTCAAGAGCTTCCCTGCAATACTTCTCCCTTTCGTCGGGAGTTTTCGCCGTCGTAATCATACGGTAATATTCAAAACGGGTCAAATCCTTCGGATTCTTTCTATAGAGAGTTCTAATCTCTTCGTCTGTCAAAGAACGAAAGATTGAATAACCATAGGTGTACTGCACCTTTCTCAATTTAGGCAGATAAGTGGCAGCGAGTTCCTTATAGAAAGGTTTCGATTTCAATACTCCATTCAAGCGGTATGGAGTAGCGGCATATTGTTTGATTAAGTCCTCCACTTCTTTGGCCAATTCCGACTTAAAGTCTTTCTTCAGCAATTCAGCCACTTCCTTCCAGGAAGCTACCGACGCATCCGATTTCACTTCCAGTAATTTGCGTGTTTCCGGGTCTAGTTGTGCCAGGATACGTTCCAATGCCTTATCCGTACGCAACTTTGCCAGGCGAAGATTCGTTTCGTAAGAACCGTCCGGCGAAGCCACACCCGTGATATGGAAACTCTTTAAAGAAGCATCCGGATTCGTCTCAATGCCACGCAATTCTTGGTTCAACCGGTTCAATTCCACCTGGTTCTGCGGGTTCTTATCATCCAAATTAGCTTTACCTACCAGGAATGTCAGGTTTACCTCACCTTTCGTATCCCGCAACTGCATCACAGGTTTCGGGAGATACTTCTCGTCCGTCAGGCTGAAAGCGGAGAATTTATATTCCAGGAAACGCAACGGGTTGACCGTTCCGCGGGCAATGGAGAAAGAATCACGATAAATGATACTCCGATAGTTTTCCATCGCAAGATGTACATCCGCACGGTAGTCGTGTTGCAGATACTCTATATAAATAGAATCATGGTAAGCAATAATATCCCCCTTGCGTGAAGAAGTCGTTTTCACCCGGATATAATCGTGCAGCGGGTCTTTATCCATATCATAATCGTACATTCGATTTTGCGTCGTATTATAAGTATCCCCATCGAATACAACAGGACGCATCAACAGACGTTTTTTAAGTGTCACATCATAAATGGAAGGCTGCAATACCAACCGGCGATGCGAGTTAAACATCTCTTTAGGCACCGGGACACGGGTTTTCAGATGGAAGTAATTACCTTTGATTTCGATGTCCGTAGGTTCCGGAATCACTTTATCTTTCACTTTGGAAGTAATCGTAACTTCATCCAGTTCGATGACAGCATCTTTCAGCACTACATTCAGAATCTGCTTTCCTGCCACCTTCACCGTTCTGTCCTCATAACCGACGCATGTAAACTTCAACGAGCCGTTCTTCTCAACCAATACACTGTATCGTCCATCCTCGTCGGACATTTCGATACGTTCGTCATTGACCGGATTCAGCACATTCACATTCGGGACACTTTTTCCCTGCGGATTTGTAATCTGTCCCTGCACACGGATACGTTGGGCGGATACATCCATGCCGACTAACATCATCGCCACGAGAAGTATACCTATTAATCTATCACGTTTCAAATTGATTTTCATTCTCTTTTCTGACTAGCTAATGTTCGTTATCGAATAATATAAACAAAGGATACCCCCAGTTTGACAGGTGCAATGGTGGTCTTACTATCGTTGACCGCACCCGGTTTCGGAGTACCCTTATCATACTTAAACTGACGGTAGCGCAACACGCCCACTCCGGCAGTTGCCTCGATGTTCCAATGGTCGCCCAGCACCCATGCATACCCATAGGTCAGACCGGCGGCATATGCATCGCCTTTGTGATGCACATCTTTCACCATCATATTAAAATTATTCACGAAAGCGGTGACCCCAAGAAAATGGCTCACCATCGGACGATTTAGCCAGTAACGAACTTCAGGCTGAAAATGCGTGAAAGTCGTTTTAAAGTTGTCTGTACTGATTGGGTTCGCAGCAATCCCCATATTCAGGGAGACATGGCTACCCAATACAAACTCTGCTTCTACATTCGGACTGGCAGTGAGCCAACCCAATGCATTTGTCTTTACAGCTACCCGCTGCGCGTGCACATGTACGCCACAACATACTAGTAGAAATGATAACGCAGCTAATGCCCTGCGACCATTCCTCATCACATATACCATAATTTATTTCCCACTAAATATTTCCCACTAAAATACTTACCCACAAAAAAAGGGCTTACTGTCCATATTATATACAACTTGGACAGAAAGCCACAAAATTAGAAAAAATATAGCATTAAAAACGTTTAAATACGCTTTTTTTGTTTTTTATTGCAACATTTTTCGTCTTAGACCGTAATATACCATACTGCGGATAAGATATACAATATTACCATCATACAAATGAAACATCAGATACGCAGCAACATAGGCTCCACCGTAGCATCGGATTTTATCTTCTTGCCACCGATGACGACCATGCACGGAGCAGAAGAAATAACATACCATTTTCCTTCTTTCTTTTCGAGCAATACATTAGCGGCACAGTCGGTCTGAATCATTATTCCGGGCGCAACCAATTGCGTTCCGTTCCCTAAGAATAACGTCCGGTTTCCTGCATATTCATTGCTGATAACCGCATAGTCCGCTTTCACTTTCATTCCCTGAAAAGTGGCGGTCTGTGCCGCATCGGACAGAGAAAAGATATGGTCGATACGCCCGTTCCTGCTTTTCACGCAGATTCCGGCAAAGTCTTTCAAACCACTTTCTTCCGCATCAAAGTAAGAGACGGATTGAATTGCGGACGGCTCCTTCTTCGTGCTCGGCTCGTATATCGAAACAAAAGGACGATTCCACGCTTCTCCATGCTGACGGGCAACAAAAGTCAGTGTCGGCTGCTCCTTTATAGCATAGGGCATATTCGGTGTACGGCTCAATCCTTCAGTCATAGGCGCTAAAGCCGTAAAGACTTCGCGTTCCGGTTCACCTTTCATCCAAAGATTCATAGATATATCATCGCCGCCTTTGTCCTTCATATCTATGGTGAAAGTCGCCTTGACATCCTTACCGGTGGCAGCCACCTTCTTATTATATAAATAGGAATAAGCATAGAGATGCGCACCAGCAAAGGCCAGTTCTTCGGTAGGCTGAAGATTCAGATCGCTGCCATCCGCTGCTGTCAATGTCATAGTCTGTCCGAGGTTGTGATAGAAATAATCGTGCATCTTATCTCCCCCTTTTTCCTTCCGGCTGCGGAATACATCGACATAATATCCCGTCTCCGCTCCGGTAGTGACAATACTCATCATACGGGTTTGATCTGCCCTGCTTTCCGGTTCACGGAAATAAAGGTTACTGTAAGTGACGGACGTAAACTCTTTGCCCGGTTCCGCCGATGCCGGGAAACAAGAAAGCAAATCAAAAGAATGATTACTTTTCATCACCGGATAGCTCGATATGCCATCCACACAAACCGTATTATGACTGGGGAATTGAGAATAATATTCCGCATAATCCAGTCCGCTATACAAGAAAAGCCCGATGCCCGCATCCGGACCAAGCACATATCCTTTTCCGTAAAGTTCCATCGAAATGCCGTTGGCGTGCATATGATTACCTTCACTGCCATTCAACGAAATCATCAGACTGTTGCGCGGATGCATACCGTTGCGCTGTACCAGCCATGACACATTGGGAGCATAAAATAAAGGAGAAACATAATCCTCTATCTTGCCCGGCTGCACTTTCGGATTTAGTGTCAGCGGTTTATCTTCAAAGAAAGAATTGACGGATACCCGCACATTCTTCTTTTCTGTCTTGTCATTTCCCAAATCCGGGTTCAGGCATTTCAGCAAAGCGGTGAAATAGTTTTCCTGCTCTTTCTTCCCGTTTGCCTGTGCGTTCTGTATCATACGGATGAAGAAGTTCGTACTCAAATACCCCGGATGCGTATCCCCAAAGCCGCAAATCATACGGTTAGGAAACAGATATTGGGGAGTGGTCGCCACCGCTTTCGACAATACAGGCATCGCTTTCACCAAATCATATTGCAGGTTCGTATCAAACTGATTCACGAAGTTGGCATAATCATTGATAACCACACTGCTATATCCCGGACATTCCGCCCAAACTCCCGTATTAGAATCAAATCCATAATCAGCCAGTCGCGTCAAACTCCACTGGCGGATGCTGGAACGGTTCATCACATAGTCGATATAATATTCGCGTCCTTTTCCGTCGGCATATTCCTTATTGTCTTCCAATACCAAGCCTACATTCATAATGAAGCGTGCCTGCAACAAATCCCAGTTGTTGTGGGGCACACCGTTCGCAATGATATTATCCGCCCATTTCTTGAAAGCTCCGGCATAGATTTCCATCTTGTCCGGGTAATTAGCCTTGAGATAATTATACAGAAAATCATATAAAGGGACAGCGATATGGAGCGCATCTTCATGGATTACCTCGAAAGAAGTCAGCCCGACCAATGTCTGTTGGTGACCGTGGTTCAAGTCGACGGGCACGTTTCTGTAATAAATACCCGTCATATACGTATCAAATACTCCTGCGGCGAGTTTGGCAAACTTCTCTTCGTCCGTCATCCAATAGAGGAAAGCGGCATCACGGGCAATTCCCAGGATTTCGCAGTTCAGGCTTTCGATATTCCGTCCGGTCTTGGACGGGTGTACACTCTCCATAGGACGGTCGGGAAGGGCATTATTGCAGAAAGTCACGTTTCCGTCCTCATCATCATAAGGCACGACATCCGCCAGTTTGGGGCGGCCGTAAGTGGCAGCCGTGCCCCGTGTTCCCGTGTAGCGCACAGTGGGATAAGGAGCTTTTTCGCCGCCTGCGTGGTCGAACGTTTCACCTTTCACATATACTTCCGTGGCATGAGACTTCCAATACATTGCCAGGCGTGACAGCAACCAGGACGGTTGAGCATCCGTCAGGTTCGTATAAACTTCCGTCCGCTCCTTCAACTTATTGAAAACATCTTTCGCCCATTCTTCCTTTTTAATCAGCTTCCATGTTTCCTGCTTTCCCGCCGGAGTAGTCAGCACCCGCGGATGCGCCTGCGGCATCTTTTCCGGCAAGGGAATCTCTTGTCCGGATGCACTGTTCATATTTAGAAAGGATAGAAAACACAGTCCCAGTAAAATTCGTTTCATACTTCAAGTCTCTTTTTTAGGTTTGATACCTATTAAATACGAAGATAGAGATTTATTTACCTAAATCCCCCGTCAAAGAACACTTTTATTTGTCCGGAACCATGCTTTAATTCCAAACAAAGGGCTATATTTGCAAAAAACGTACTAACAATTCTGATACTTATGAAAATTCTATCTATCCATGATTTGGCTACAATCAGGAAGAGAGCAGAACACAAACTTTCATTACGCGAAGAAAGTAATGAAAAAGTCACCGAAAAATGCTGCGGACTGGCATCCGGCGCACAGCATCTCCAGATTCTTATCTGTGGTGGCACAGGGTGCAAAGCCTCTTCCAGTCAAGGCATTACGGACAATCTCCGGACGGCCATCGAAAAGAACGGCATTGCCGGCAAAGTAGAAGTCATCACAGTGGGCTGCTTCGGCTTCTGCGAAAAAGGCCCTATCGTGAAAATCATCCCCGACAATACATTCTACACACAAGTCACCCCCGAAGACGCGGAAGACATCGTCACCGAACATATCATCGGCGGCCGGAAAATAGAAAGACTGCTGTACATAGACCCCAACACGGAACAGACCGTCAGCGACTCCAAACATATGGACTTCTACCGGAAGCAACTGCGCATCGCCCTGCGCAACTGCGGTTTTATCGACCCGGAAAACATCGAAGAATACATCGCCCGTGAAGGCTATCACGCCCTGGCGGACTGCCTTCTCAACAAGCAGCCGACGGACGTAATCGACCTCATCAAGCGTTCCGGCCTGCGCGGACGCGGCGGTGGCGGTTTCCCCACAGGCTTGAAATGGGAATTTACCCACAAGCAGCAATCGGACATCAAATACGTGGTTTGCAACGCCGATGAAGGCGACCCTGGCGCATTTATGGACCGTTCCATCATGGAGGGCGACCCTCACTCCATCGTAGAAGCCATGTGTGTCTGCGGTTACTCCATCGGCTCGAGCAAAGGACTGGTGTATATCCGTGCCGAATACCCGCTCGCCATCAACCGCCTGAAAATAGCTATCGAACAAGCCCGCAACTACGGCCTGCTGGGAGATAACATCTTAGGAACAGATTTCAGTTTCGACATCAAGATACGTTACGGTGCAGGCGCCTTTGTCTGCGGAGAAGAAACCGCCCTGATTCACTCCATGGAAGGAAAACGGGGCGAACCCACCCTCAAACCGCCCTTCCCTGCTGAATCCGGTTATTTGGGCAAGCCTACCAACGTGAACAACGTAGAGACACTCGCCAATATCCCCATCATCCTGACGAAAGGCGCCGAATGGTTCGCAGCCATCGGAACGGAACGCTCCAAAGGCACGAAAGTCTTCGCCCTTGCAGGAAAGATAAACAATGTCGGGCTGATTGAAGTGCCGATGGGAACTACCCTCCGGGAAGTAATCTATGAAATCGGCGGCGGCATCAAAGGCGGAAAGAAATTCAAGGCGGTGCAGACCGGCGGTCCTTCGGGCGGCTGTCTGACAGAGAAACACCTGGATACTCCCATCGATTTTGACAATCTCCTGACTGTCGGGTCCATGATGGGTTCAGGCGGTATGATTGTCATGGATGAGGACGACTGTATGGTATCCGTTTCCCGTTTCTACCTTGATTTCACCGTAGAAGAATCCTGCGGAAAATGCACGCCTTGCCGCATCGGCAACAAACGCTTACTGGAACTGCTGAACAAGATAACCGAAGGAAGAGGAACGGAGAAAGACCTAGATACCCTCGCCACTTTGGGACAAGTCATCAAGGACACCGCCCTCTGCGGACTGGGGCAGACTTCCCCGAACCCGGTTCTGTCTACGCTGGACAATTTCTATGATGAATACCTGGAGCACGTCCGCGACAAGACCTGCCGTGCCAAACAGTGTAAATCCCTGCTGACTTACACCATCAATCCCGAACTTTGTATCGGCTGCCACCTGTGCGCCAAGAACTGTCCCGCCGACGCAATTATCGGTCTGGTACGCAAACCGCACGTTATCAGCCCCGACAAATGTATCAAATGCGGAATGTGCCTGGCACGCTGTAAATTTAAAGCTATTCTTGTCTGCTAAAATAATCTGTTCACTATGGAAGATAAACAAATTACACTCCAAATAGACGGTCATTTTATCACCGTCCCCGAAGGAAGTACCATTCTCGAAGCTGCCACCAAAATCGGTATCAACATACCCACTTTGTGCCACATCGACCTGAAAGGAACTTGTATCAAAAACAATCCCGCTTCCTGCCGCATCTGTGTGGTGGAAGTCATGGGACGGCGCAACCTGGCTCCCGCCTGCGCCACCCGTTGCACGGAAGGAATGGTAGTCAAGACCAGTACCCTGCGTGTGATGAATGCCCGCAAGGTAGTAGCCGAGCTTATCCTCTCCGACCATCCGAACGACTGCCTCACCTGTCCGAAATGCGGAAACTGTGAGCTTCAAACACTGGCACTGCGCTTCAATATCCGCGAAATGCCTTTCAATGGCGGCGAACTGTCTCCCCGCAAACGGGAAATCACCGCTTCCATCGTTCGCAACATGGACAAATGTATCTTCTGCCGCCGTTGCGAAAGCGTCTGCAACGATGTACAGACAGTAGGCGCGCTCGGTGCCATCCGTCGCGGCTTCAACACGACGATAGCTCCCGCTTTCGACCGGATGATGACAGAGAGTGAATGTACCTATTGCGGTCAGTGCGTAGCTGTCTGCCCGGTAGGTGCGCTGACCGAACGCGACTACACCAACCGCCTGCTCGACGACTTGGCCAGTCCGAACAAAACAGTCATCGTACAGACCGCTCCCGCCGTGCGCGCCGCCCTGGGAGAAGAATTCGGTTTCCCTCCCGGCACACTGGTAACCGGAAAAATGGTCTACGCCCTGCGCGAACTGGGATTCGACTATGTATTCGACACCGACTTTGCAGCCGACCTCACCATTATGGAAGAAGGTTCTGAAATCCTGAACCGTCTGACACGTTATCTCAACGGAGACAAATCCGTCCGTCTGCCCATCCTGACTTCTTGTTGTCCGGCATGGGTGAACTTCTTCGAGCATCATTTCCCGGATATGCTCGACATTCCTTCCACCGCCCGCTCCCCGCAACAGATGTTCGGCTCCATCGCCAAATCTTACTGGGCGGAGAAAATGGGAATCCCCCGGGAAAACCTGGTTGTCGTATCCATCATGCCCTGCCTGGCAAAGAAATACGAATGTGACCGCGACGAATTTAAGGTCAACGGCATCCCCGACGTAGATTACTCCATCTCTACCCGCGAACTGGCACGGCTGATTAAACGAGCCAACATCGGCTTCCCCCTGGTACTGGACAGTCCTTTCGACAACCCGATGGGCGAATCGACAGGCGCCGGCGTTATCTTCGGCACCACAGGCGGTGTGATGGAAGCCGCCCTGCGCTCCGTCTATGAAATCTATACCGGTGAACCTCTCAAGAATGTGAATTTTGAACAAGTACGCGGACTGAACGGTGTTCGCCGCGCCACCATCGACCTGAATGGTTTTGAACTAAAAGTAGGCATCGCACACGGACTAGGCAATGCTCGTCATCTACTGGAAGATATACGGAACGGGCACAATGAATATCATGTTATCGAAATTATGGCTTGCCCCGGCGGTTGTATCGGTGGTGGCGGACAGCCGTTACACCACGGCAACTCGGAAGTTTTATACGCACGCGCCAACGCCCTTTACCGCGAAGACGCGAACAAGACGCTGCGCAAATCGCACGATAATCCGTATATCAAGAAGCTATACGAAGAATATCTCGGCAAGCCTTTAGGCGAGAAATCGGAAATGCTATTGCATACGCACTATTTCAACAAATCAATGGATTAACTTTAAACGAATCGTAATTATGTCAGATATAAAACTAGCCTGTGATGTAGTTGAACAGGTCAGAACGATTTGCGACAAGCATGGAAACAATCCGGGCGAATTAATCAATATTTTGCACGAAGCGCAGCATCTGCACGGCTATCTGCCCGAAGAGATGCAGCGCATCATCGCTTCCAAACTCAATATCCCCGTATCGAAAGTGTATGGGGTAGTCACTTTCTACACCTTCTTCACCATGACTCCGAAAGGAAAGCATCCCATCTCCGTCTGTATGGGCACGGCGTGCTACGTGCGCGGTTCCGAGAAGTTGCTCGAAGAATTTAAACGGGTGCTCGGCATTGAAGTCGGCGAAACCACCCCGGACGGGAAATTCTCTTTGGACTGCCTGCGCTGCGTAGGTGCCTGCGGATTGGCTCCGGTGGTGATGGTTGGCGAAAAAGTGTACGGAAGGCTGCAACCGATAGATGTAAAGAAGATTATCGAGGAGTTGGAATAAAGGCTTAAACGCTTCCATATGAAAAAATAAAACGGCTGTTTTGAATGTTCAAAAACAGTCGTTTTACTAGAATCTTAACAATTTAAAAAAAATATGCGGAGAGAACGAGATTCGAACTCGTGATACCCTTTAGGGGTATACACGCTTTCCAGGCGTGCCTCTTCAACCACTCGAGCACCTCTCCTTGTTCGGGGCGCAAAAGTACAGGAAGTTTCCGTAACTCGCAAATATTTGGAAAGAATAATGCAATATTTTTTTATATCTCTGAATATTAATGTTTCCACGCAGGCACAAGATACAAGCTATATATTTGCACCTAATTAAAAAAAATCCGTTTTATTTTGCTATTCTGAAAAATGTTCGTAGTTTTGCGAACAACTAACAAAAAAGAGAATTGAAGTGAAAGAAAAACAATACACCCCAGAACAGGAGCAGATTGCCCGTTTTGCCAAAGCAATGGGACACCCGGCACGGATGGCTATCCTTGCTTTTTTAGCCAAACAAGAAAGTTGCTTCTTCGGTGATATTCACGAAGAACTGCCTATTGCTAAAGCAACTGTTTCGCAGCATTTAAAAGAGCTGAAAGAGGCAGGCTTAATTCAAGGAGAAATAGAAACTCCCAAAGTCCGGTACTGCATCAATCGGGAAAACTGGGAAGTTGCCCGGAAACTATTTGCCGCATTTTTAGGGGATTGTAAATGTAAAGATACATCGTGCTGTGAATAACAGCACCTTTTTTTGAAATAGATGTTCGTAGTTTTACGAACTACGATTATTATATAAACTTTAAAGTAGAATGAAAGATGGAAATTAAAGTATTAGGAACCGGGTGTGCAAGCTGCAAAGCATTGTATGAAACTACTAAGCAGGCAATTTCAGAATTGTGCTGCGATGCAACGTTAATCAAAGAAGAAGATTTATTAAAAATCATGGAGTACAATATATTAAGTCTTCCCGCCTTGGTCATTGACAGTAAAGTTGTATCAGCCGGAAAAAGATTATCCCTGACGGAAGTAAAAGAATTGATAACCAAATAAAAAATCGACCATGAGAAAGTTATTCTATCTACTGATTGCATCACTGGTTCTGGTTTCCTGCGGAAATGGTTCAAAGAAAAAGACCGGAGAAAACAAAACGGAAGAATTACAATCCAACCGTATTGAGGTTCTTTATTTTCATGGCGCACAACGATGTGTTACCTGCCGGGCGATAGAAAGCAATACAGTAGCCCTTTTGGATAGTCTTTATTTCAAAGAAAAAGTAAACGGAAAAATCATCTATAAAGTAATAGACATTTCCAAGAAAGAGAATGAAGCGATTACAGACAAATACGAAGTTACCTGGTCGTCTTTGTTTGTAAATGGTTGGAAAGACGGAAAAGAGAACGTAAATAATATGACGGAATTTAGTTTTTCCAATGCAAGAAATCAGCCGGAAAAGTTTAAAGAGGGAATTAAAAGCAAGATTGATGAATTGCTAAAACAGTTATAAAATGGACTTCCTTCAATCATTAGTAGAAAACAGCTCTGTCCCTGCGATTACAGCCTTTATATTGGGGATTTTAACGGCTATCAGCCCTTGCCCGCTGGCTACCAACATTACGGCGATAGGATTTATAAGTAAGGACATAGCAAACCATCACCGGATATTCATTAACGGTTTGCTTTACACATTTGGCAGAATAGTAACCTATACGGTTCTTGGCTTTATCCTCATCCCTATTCTTCGTGAGGGTGCAAGTATGTTTATGGTTCAAAAAGCCGTAAGTAAATATGGGGAAATGCTGATTGCTCCGGTATTAATCATTATTGGAATATTCATGCTTGACCTAATAAAACTCAATCTGCCCAAAATCAATATAGATGGAGAAAATCTAAAAAAGAGAACTAAAGGCGGCTGGGGAGCTATGTTATTAGGAATCTTATTTGCCCTTGCTTTTTGTCCTACCAGTGGAGTATTTTATTTCGGTATGCTCATGCCGCTATCAGCAGCGGAAACGGGCGGTTATCTTTTACCTGTAATTTATGCCATTGCAACAGGATTGCCCGTAATCCTTGTGGCGTGGGTCTTGGCTTACAGTGTTGCCGGACTGGGTAAGTTTTATAACCGAATACAGATATTTGAGAAATGGTTTCGTAAAATAGTAGCTATTCTCTTTATCGCAGTAGGAATTTATTATGCAATCATTTTTTATCTATAAACAAGGAACTTAATATCATTTAAAATAAAAACAGTATGAAAAAGATAGAAATTTTCGACCCGGCAATGTGTTGCCCTACGGGTCTGTGCGGAACAAATATCAATCCTGAATTGATGCGGATTGCAGTTGTAATTGAAACATTGAAGAAACAAGGCATTATCGTAATCCGACACAACTTGCGTGATGAACCGCAAGTTTATGTAAGTAACAAAACTGTAAACGAATTTCTTCAAAAACATGGAGCGGATGCACTGCCCATTACCTTAGTAGATGGCGAAGTTGCCGTTTCACAAACCTATCCGACTACTCGACAAATGAGTGAATGGTCAGGAATTAACTTGGATTTTATGCCAGTAAAATAGTCATTTGACAATTTAATAATTAGAAATATGAAAGCATTTAATTTATCGGATATAGATTTGACAAAATACCTTTTCTTTACAGGAAAAGGCGGTGTAGGAAAAACGTCCATTGCTTGCGCCACTGCGATAGGACTAGCAGATAACGGAAAGAAAATTCTTCTTATCAGCACCGACCCGGCTTCAAATCTGCAAGATGTTTTTAATCAAGCCTTAAATGGGCATGGCACTAAGATAAAAGAAGTACCCGGTTTAACCGTTGTCAATCTCGACCCGGAACAAGCGGCAGCCGAATATAGGGAAAGCGTTACTGCTCCTTTTCGCGGGCAATTGCCCGAAAGTGTTATTCAGAACATGGAAGAACAGCTTTCAGGTTCTTGTACGGTAGAGATTGCAGCTTTTAATCAGTTTTCCGATTTTATCACGGACACAGACAAAGCAAAAGAATACGACCACATCATTTTCGATACAGCCCCTACCGGACATACATTGCGAATGTTACAACTCCCGTCAGCGTGGAGTACATTTATTAACGAAAGCACACATGGTGCATCTTGTTTGGGGCAATTATCCGGTTTGGAAGAACGGAAAGGAATTTATAAGCAAGCTGTTGAAACACTTTCGGATGCCAATGCAACCCGGTTAGTACTAGTTAGCCGTCCCGAAATTGCCTCATTGAAAGAAGCCGCCCGTTCTTCACATGAATTACAATTACTGGGAATAAAAAACCAGTTATTGGTAATCAACGGACTCTTACAGCAAGTAGATGAAAACGATAGCGTATCGAAACAGATTCATGACAGGCAACAATCCGCCTTAAAACAAACCCCTTCGGAACTATTGGAATACCCCTCTTATTATGTTCCTCTACGGTCTTACAATTTATCCAATATAGCAAATATCCGTCGGATGCTATATAATGACAACCTGATGGACAATGCCGATTACCAGCGTATCACAGATGCAAAAGACATAGATGACCTGGTGAATGACCTGTATAAATCGGGGAAAAGAGTTGTCTTTACCATGGGAAAGGGCGGTGTAGGAAAAACCACGTTAGCCACTGAAATAGCCCTGAAATTAACAAAACTGGGCGCAAAGGTACACCTTACTACTACAGACCCGGCCAACCATCTGAACTATAATCTTGCCGTTCAGGCAGGCATCGCAGTAAGCCGTATTGATGAAGCGGAAGTATTGGAAGCCTATAAAAATGAGGTTCGCAGTAAAGCAGCAGAAACGATAACTGCCGAAGATATGGAATACATAGAGGAAGATTTGCGCTCACCATGTACACAAGAAATCGCAGTATTCAGGGCGTTTGCAGAAATCGTAGATAAGGCAGAAAGTCAAATTATCGTGATTGATACCGCACCTACCGGACACACATTGCTACTATTGGATGCGACGGAAAGCTACCACAAAGAAGTACAACGCACACACGGTGACAGTCCCGCTTCGGTAAGAAAACTGTTGCCACGTTTAAGAAACCAGCAGGAAACAGAGGTTGTAATTGTAACCCTGCCCGAAGCAACACCCGTATTTGAAGCCGAACGCCTGCAAATGGATTTGCAACGTGCCGGAATAAATAACAAATGGTGGGTGGTAAACTCCTGCCTGTCATTAACTGACACGGAAAATTCATTCTTACGGGCAAAAGCAAAAAATGAATTGATTTGGATTCAGAAAGTAGAAGAATTATCAAAAGGAAACACAGCTTTGATAGCTTGGAAAAACAACTGATAATATGAGAATCTTATGGAAAAGAAACAAGGTATTGGATTTTTCGAGAAATACTTAACCATTTGGGTTACCCTATGTATCGTTATTGGTATTGTCGTGGGACAATGTTTTCCGGCAATACCTCAGACATTAAGCAAATTTGAATATGCCAACGTATCCATCCCTGTAGCTATTCTGATTTGGTTAATGATTTATCCAATGATGCTAAAGGTCGATTTTCAGAGCGTTAAAAATGTCGGAAAACGTCCGAAAGGGATAATAGTCACCTGTGTTACCAATTGGCTGATAAAGCCATTTACGATGTTTGGAATAGCTTATTTATTCTTCTATATCATTTTCAAGACTTTTATACCCGCCGAATTAGCCGAAGAATATTTAGCCGGGGCGGTATTATTGGGGGCTGCACCTTGCACGGCCATGGTATTCGTATGGAGTTACCTGACAAAAGGCGATGCCGCTTACACATTAGTACAAGTAGCAGTGAACGATTTAATCATATTAGTAGCATTTGCACCCATTGTAGCTTTCCTTCTGGAGGTTGGCGGCGTATCTATCCCATGGGACACACTACTGTTGTCTGTCGTCTTGTTTGTCGTAATCCCGCTTACTGCCGGAGTTATCACCCGTATACTGGTAATTCGCCGCAAAGGTGTAGAATACTTTAATAATGTATTTATTAAAAAGTTCGATAATTACACTGTTGGCGGATTACTACTAACACTTATTATTTTGTTTTCATTTCAGGGAGAAACAATTCTAAATAATCCTCTGCATATTATTTTAATAGCTGCTCCACTCATCCTGCAAACAGTTGTTATATTCTTTATTGCCTATGGTTGGGCGAAGTGGTGGAAATTACCTCACGATGTTGCCGCACCTGCCGGAATGATTGGAGCAAGCAATTTCTTTGAATTAGCAGTTGCGGTGGCTATTTCACTCTTCGGCTTACAATCAGGAGCAGCATTGACGACAGTTGTCGGCGTATTGGTAGAAGTCCCGGTTATGCTGATGTTAGTAAAGATAGCCAATAATACACGTAACTGGTTTCCTAACCTAAATGAATCACAGAGCGAATAGCAAATAATTCAGCCACTAATCCCACCGTTTATTAAATATTATAGAAGTCAAATATAACAGAAAAAGCCTACAAATCAACGACTTGTAGGCTTTCTTTCTAAATTTTCCAGCGGAGAGACAGGGTAATGAACCCATCTCCTTATGTCGCTTTAATTCAACTCTTTATCAATATGTCAATGCCTTAGGGGGTACAATTTAGGTTTCAAAAAAGACGTTTATCTGTCGTCCTTTGACTGTTCATTGTCTGCCTAAAACTTCGGTTCAAAGATACTGCTTCTTTTTGGATTACGCAAATGTCTGAATATAAATGTTTCAGCTTAGGTGTAAGGTGCAAGCTATATATAGATATATACTTGCACCTTACACCTAAAGCAAGAATCGGGTTGCTCCCATAAAATCCTATTACGTAATTTGCAGCTATTTTATAAAATAACTCAATTATGCAATTTACAAGTAAAGAAATTCGTCATATCACATATCCAGTATTAATCAGCCTATTAATGCAACAACTGATAGGATTAACAGATACAGCATATTTAGGACGTGTAGGAGAAGTTGAATTAGGCGCATCGGCTGTAGCAAGTATGTATTATCTTGCCATTTATATGTTAGGGTTTGGTTTTAGTGTGGGTGCTCAAATTTTAATAGCCCGCCGTAATGGAGAAAAACAGTACCATCGCATAGGTGCTATTTTCATGCAAGGAACATTATTCTTATTAGTCATAGCAACCTGTGTATTCATCCTCTCAAAAGTTTATTCCCCGCAGTTACTACATTTGATGATAAAATCTAAAGATGTGTACTATGCCGCAATAGATTATATGGACTGGCGTGTATATGGCTTCTTTTTTTCTTTCATATCAGTGATGTTCCGTGCATTTTATATCGGTACAACACAGACAAAGACATTAACAATCAATTCTGTTGTTATGGTACTTACCAATATGATATTGAATTATATTTTAATCTTTGGTAAATTAGGATTTCCAGCTATGGGGATTGCTGGTGCAGCTATCGCCTCTTCTATCTCGGAAGCTGTATCGGTTATATTCTTTTGTATATACACTCACCAAAAGGTAAACTATAAACTATATAGGTTATTCCATTTTGCAGGCTTTAAAATAAAGACCCTGTTAGAAATATTGAATGTGTCTTTTTGGACAATGATTCAGTCATTTATATCTACTGGTTCATGGTTGGTCTTTTTCATTGCGATAGAACATCTTGGAGAACGTTCTCTTGCCATAACTAACATAGTACGGAATACTTCTGCTCTATTATTTATTTTTGTCAATGCTTTTGCATCTACAGGTAGTTCGCTTGTTAGCAATTTAATAGGGAATGGAGAAATTAAAAAGGTGATGCCACTATGCAACAACATAATTAGAAACTGCTATTGTTTTGTAATTCCATTGGCTATTATTATTGCGATATTTCCTACGATGTTCCTACGTATATATACAGATAATCCGGATTTGATAGCAAATGCCCTACCGTCACTTTGGGTAATGTTGTCGGCATATATAGTTGCTGTTCCGGCTTTTGTCTATTTCTTTGCAGTTTCGGGAACAGGCAGTACACGTTCAACCTTATTTATTGAATTGTGCAGCCTATGTATATATGTCGGCTACATCGTATATATTGCGGTTTACCTAAAAATGGATGTCGCAATATGTTGGACTTCGGATATTGTTTATTATGCCATGATTTTCACTTCTTTTTTTTATCTATGGAAAGGCAACTGGCAAAATAAGAAAATCTAATGAAGTATCAATATAATATTTTGTGATATAACATTTTAGCATACAATAGCAAGAAATGGGTTGTAGGCATTAGTAGCAATCCCTATCTTTGCGCCTATTTCATATAGTACCGAGAGCGAACCATCTTTAGGATTTATCAAACATGGTTATTATGATTGAAAATATAAACTATACAAGAATTGAAAAAGCTATTCAATATTTGGTTGAGAACTTTAAGCAACAGCCAACATTAGATGAATTAGCACAATATATTGGCGTAAGTCCTTTTCATTTCCAACGAATATTCACGGAATGGGCAGGAATAAGCCCAAAGAAATTTTTGGAACATCTCACGATAGAAGCCTTGAAACAAGAGTTACAAGATACTTCCAACCTGATTGAAGCAGCCGAAAAAGTGGGGCTATCTGCCCAATCGAGAGTTTATGACTTATTTGTAAAAATAGAAGCCGTCACACCACAAGAGTACAAGAGCAAAGGAGCAGGTATTCGTTTTGAATATGGCTTTTCCGCAACTCCTTTTGGAGAATGTTTTATAGTTTCCACATCAAGAGGGATATGTGAAATGCAATTTTCAGATTGCGATAGAAACTCTCTAATAAATGAAATAAAGCACGGATGGGCAAATGCACAATTCTTTCAAAATGACGGGATGGCTCAAGAGATTGCAGAAAAGATTTTTTCGCCTTATGCAGAAAACAAATCACTTACGCTATGGTTGAAAGGAACTCCATTTCAAATAAAAGTTTGGAAGGCATTACTTGAAATTCCATTTGGAAGTGTAACATCTTATAGTCAAGTTGCCACAAATATAGGAGATACGCAATCAACCTTTGCTGTAAGAAGAGCCGTTGCGAATAATCCTGTGGGCTTTGTAATTCCTTGTCACAGAGTAATACGTAATACCGGAATTATAGGCGATTATCATTGGAAGAAAGAAAGAAAAGCAACTATCATCGGCTGGGAAAAAGCGATTAAGAATAAAACAATAAATAATATCTAAAAAGATTAATAATGATATTATCAGTAAGTCGTAGAACTGACATCCCTGCTTTTTATTCAGAATGGTTTATTAACCGTTTACGTGAAGGGTATGTGTTAATTCCTAATCCATATAATCCAAATCAGTTAAGCCGTATATCATTGTCTCCTCAAAAAATAGATTGTATTGTTTTTTGGACTAAAAACGCACTGCCATTACTAAGGAAATTAGATGTTATTGAAGATTTAGGATATAAAGATTATTATTTTGAATTTACAATTACAGCCTATGATGATAAAGTAGAAAAGTATCTTCCACAAAAAGAGAACGTTATAGAAGTATTTCAACGACTAAGCGATAGAGTTGGCACTAATCGGGTAGATTGGCGGTTCGATCCTATAATTATCTATAAACAGTTTACAGAAAGCTGGATATTAAATCGTTTTGAACAATTATGCAAATCGTTGGCAGGATATACGAATAAATGTATTATTAGTTTTATTGATATTTATAGGCATATCCGCCCAAATTTCACCGAAATACCTTTAACGGTGAAAGAAAATATAGTGGAAAATTTAGTGAATATTGCATCCGCCTATAATTTGAAACTTTATATGTGTAGCGAAAATCAAGATTACAGTTCGTATGGATTATACCATTCGACTTGCATTGATAAAGAAAAAATAGAAAGTATTATTGGCTGTAAGCTCAATGCCCGAAAAGATATTGGACAGAGAAAGAATTGCGGATGTATTGAAAGTATTGATATTGGAGTCTATAATACCTGTAAACATGGATGCAGTTATTGTTATGCTACTGAATATTCCACTATAAGTAGAAATGAAGAAATGCAATATAATCCATGTTATCCCATATTAACAGGTTATCCTACTGGTAAAGAGAATATAACAAATAAAAAGACAGTCTCTTTAAAAGATTATCAATACTCCATGGACTGTTTTAAAGAAATATAGTACAAACAAATTTTCACGCAAATCACATGAAACAATACATAGATAAGTTATTGTCTAAAATCAATACAGAGATAGAAACGTCCTGTATGGATAGTGACGTATCTTCCGATAAAGCTATATATATGATTGATTTCATCAGACCATTATTTGAAGAACTAAGAGAGTTTATCCACCAATATACTTTTCAGGATGCTAATGAAGAAATATTATTCTTCAAAGATATTAAGCCATTCATTTTAAGCAAACTGATATATTTTAATGACATATATCTACTTGAACTAAGAAAGCCGAACGGCAGCAAAGAAGTTCTAAAAGAGTATTATAAAAAAAAGCAAACGGCAATAACGGAGTTTTGCAATGCTAATCTTGACTTCTACCAATATTATCGTTCTAAAGCCACACACTTAGATAGATATTATTTTCTTAGAGAACATGAGAATTACAAACTATGCCATAACTGTGGTATGTTTGATAAAGACCCATTGTTTTCAACTTGCTGCGACCATAGGGTTGCTAAGATGCTGGCTTATGATATGTTGGAAATCTATCTGCAACAACGATTACAGGAACTTGAAAGGAAAGAAGTAATAGAAAATAGCAGGACTTCATTACCTGACAATCCTTTCCTATGGACGGGCACAAAAATAGCTGCTATCGAATTGGGATATGCTATCTATGCTGCCGGAGTACTTAATAATGGAAACGCTGATATAAAAGAGATAATGACTTATATAGAAGCATCATTCAAAATAGATTTAGGGGATTATTACCGGACTTATCTTGCAATAAGAGAAAGGAAGAAAGATAAGACATCATTCCTTACCAACCTTGTAAATAAGCTCCTGCAAAAAATGGACGAAGACGATAAGTTATAATAAACTTCCTTGAAAAAACTACCAAGTTACTACCAACTTGGTAGTTTTTTTATGCCCTATTCTAAAGTAGATTTTCACCCTCTTTTCTCCTTGTTTCACCCTGTTTTAGCACCAATTTCCACAAAAAATAAATCAACCAACTTGGTGGTATCTTGTAAGTTTTATCTTTTGCAACTCCCGACCTTTGCAGCAAATCAATTAGTTAGCAAAATGGAGATAATAACATTCGAGTCAAAAGCCTATAAGGATTTAGACAACAAAATTACCGCTATCGCCGATTATATATTCAATCACACAGAAGCGGAAAACACTAATGAAGATGAAATTTGGGTGGATAGTTACGAAGTCTGTACATTCTTAAAAATCAGTGACCGGACATTACAACGCTTACGGGCTGCAGGGACTATCACCTATTCCAACATCAAGGGGCATTATTTCTACAAAATCGGAGAAATAAAACGATTATTGGAAGAACGCCTGATTAAACGAGATAAGGACAGTATTAATGACCTGATAACCAACCACCAGCTATATGTTAAGGAAAGAAGAAATATTAGAAAGGACAAGTAACGGGTTATCCGTGTTCAAACACTATGTACCCGGTAATTGGCGGATAGGTCGAAATTTCTTAAACCCGCTTTATAAAGATAATAAAGCGTCCTGTAACATCTATTTCGACCGCCGAAGCGGTATTTATAAGATGAAAGATTTCGGCAATGACAATTATAGTGGTGATTGTTTCTTTTTCGTGGGGCAACTTAAAGGGTTGGACTGCCATAATTCGATAGATTTTGTGGAAATACTGGAAACCATAGACCGGGATTTGGGATTGGGATTGGCAACAGGCAATCCGATACCTGTTACCCGTACTTCTTTCCGTATAGTAGATGATATACCGGAAGAAACACCTGAAAAAGAAAGCAAACCTTACCAATTCAGGGAACAGAAATTTCCGCTTGCTGAATTGATGTATTGGCAACAGTACGGTATCACACCGGAAGTGTTGGAACTTTATAAGGTGTGTTCATTACGGGACTTTCAGAGTATAACGGCGGATGGGACACCGTTCACTTATACTTCATCAGTGACAGAACCGATGTACGGGTATAAGAATAAACGGTATATAAAATTGTACCGTCCATTCTCAAAAACCCGTTTTCTATATGGTGGTAACTTCGGGGAAAACTATTGTTTCGGATTGGAGCAACTACCCGCAAAAGGTGATACACTTTTTATTACTGGTGGTGAAAAAGATGTCATGTCATTGGCGGCACATGGTTTCCATGCTATTTGCTTCAACAGTGAAACAGTAGCTATCCCGCCTACCCTGATTTATAAACTGACATTCCGTTTTAAACATATCATCCTATTATATGATACCGATAAGACGGGCAAGGAAAGCGCACGCAAACAGGAAAAACAGTTGGAAGAATTGGGGGTAAAACGCTTGCTCCTACCACTTCCCGGAACGAAAGAGGAAAAGGATATTTCCGATTATTTCAAGGCTGGGAATACCCGTGAAGATTTCCTGAAATTGTTTATCGAATTTTTAGATAACCTATATAGTGATACATTGATTATGCTTAAATCGTGCGAAATAGACTTCAATAATCCTCCGGCAAAAGCAAAGGTGATAATTTCCGCCGGAGATGTTCCATTGGGGACACAAGGAAACTTGTTCGGTATTACAGGCGGCGAGGGAACAGGAAAAAGTAATTATATAGCCGCAATGTTGGCGGGCTGTATCTACCAACCTGATAAGGAAGTAGATACACTTGGCATACAGATAGCCGCCAACAGCAAACATAAAGCGGTATTACTTTATGATACTGAACAGTCCGAAGTGCAACTGTTCAAGAATGTAAGTAACCTACTGGCACGTGCGAAGCAACCGGACAAACCGGAAGAACTGAAAGCATTTTGTCTGACAGGTATGTCCCGAAAAGAACGGCTGCACGCCATTGTTCAAAGTATGGATAAGTTTTATTACCAATACGGGGGCATACAATTAGTAGTGATAGATGGTATCGCTGACCTTGTAAAGAGTGCCAATGATGAAGTGGAAAGCGTGGCGGTGATAGATGAACTGTACCGACTGGCAGGAATTTATAATACCTGTATTCTTTGTGTGCTGCATTTCGTACCCAATGGATTGAAGCTGCGGGGACATTTAGGCTCGGAATTACAACGTAAGGCGGCAACTATCCTTTCCATTGAAAAGGATGAAGAGCCTACACAATCGGTAGTAAAAGCCCTGAAAGTAAGGGATGGTAGCCCGTTGGATGTCCCTTTGATGCTGTTCGCATGGGATAAAACAGCCGGAATGCACCTT
Source organism: Bacteroides sp. GM023 (assembly GCF_014750685.1). GTDB lineage: Bacteria > Bacteroidota > Bacteroidia > Bacteroidales > Bacteroidaceae > Bacteroides. The sequence goes on along the minus strand of NZ_JAAXGE010000005.1, from coordinate 12,020 downwards.
TACAAAGGAGAAAAGCCACGAGAGGAAAAAGAGAAACGCAAGGAAAAGGAACTGGTCAGCGTTGCCCGTGACGTGTTCGGCAGACAGGAACACATCACCTACATAGACTTATGCGAACAGATACAGCAAATTTTGGACGTGAAAGAACGTACCGCAAAAAGCTATATCCGCTTCATGAGGGAACGGGAAATTATCATCAAAGACCCGTCCAACCAAAGTTATTTTATGATTGGTTTAATTTAATCAGGCAGCCTTATGTATATAGACAAAGAAGATTTTACCGCATGGATGGAACGTATCATGGATAGGTTCGATATGCAGGACAAGAAGATAGACCGGGTAATAAACGGGCGTAACTGCTTGGACGGGGAAGAACTGCTGGATAATCAGGACTTGTGCCTGCTCTTGAAAGTAGCCCCCCGGACACTGACCCGTTACCGGAAAAAAGGAATACTCCCTTACCTTATGCTGGATGGCAGGTGTTATTACCGTGCAACGGACGTACACAAGTTAATCCGGGAGAAAACCGATTAATTTTTTCTTTTCTAATAGCTTTCAATCCTGTTTTGTCGTGAGATAAGGCAGGATTTCTTCGTCTTGTATGCCGGATTTTTCAGGTATTTGGCTAACTTTGCAAAAGTTACATAAGAAAATAACGGCGACGGAACAGTAACCTGTGATTTCGCCTTTATATATAACATATACGTTCGCCGAACGTCCCGATACGAAAACTGGCACTTTTCAAAACAAGGGGATTTTCAGCGCAAGGTTTATGCTATGGTTTATCATAGCGTGGTCTTGCCTGTTTCCTTGTTTGGGTATGCCAGTACCTCGTATCGAAGCAGTGTGAGTGCCACGCTTCTTTTTTAGATATTGGCGAACAGTTTGAAAAGGATTATAAACTGTTTAATACCTGATAATATGAAGCCAATAAAAGCGAATATCGCCGTATCTCTGGACGGGTTCATCGCAACACCGGACAATGAACTGGACTGGATGCCCCAAAATGTGAAAACCTTGTTGAATCAAGAATACGAAGCTGCAAATTACCTGCTACTGGGTGCAAATACCTATATTTATATTTTTGAACATTGGTGCGGATGGCCGTACAAAAGTAAAAAGACTTTTGTAGTGTCCCACTACGATACCAATGTGACGGAAAAGGAGAATGTAACCTTTCTTACCGATATGCCGTTACGTGCGGTCAATGAACTTAAATCAAGTTCGGAAACCGACATTCAGGTCATTGGTGGCGGCAAGTTCATAACCTCCCTGATTGAAGCGTCCCTGCTCGATGAAATAACCCTGTATATTGTTCCGGTCATGCTGGGGGACGGTATCAGGTTCATAGGAAAAACATTCGGGTCAAAATGGGAACTGACCCAAAACAAGATACTGGATAATCAGGTCGTTTGCCTGACCTACCGATATAAAGGAGAGTGATTAAAAAAGCACCCGGTATCCCTCCGGGTGCTTCAACCACAAAAATTTCAATTATAAATCTATCTATAATGAAACTTTCTGTGGCAAATATAACGATTTCCATCTTATTTTTGGGGCTTTCCTTTCTTTTCAGGAAATACGAAAGTAACATTAAACTGCCCGTCAAAAGCAAGTGAAGCATCAAAGACTTTGCCGTTTTTACTTTTGAACCCTTTGATTAACCCGGTTTTCCCGGTAGTCACCAGTTCGGTAATCTGTTTATCCGTTAGTTGTTTTTCGCTCTTGTTGCGGAAAATGGTAACGGAACAATCCACATTGGAACACTTGGCGACTTTCGGATAAAACAGAATGCGTCCGGTCTTGCATTTCGGGCAGATACAATTACCACCCGAAGCGAACAAAAGCTGAACATCCAAAAGTTCAGCCGTGATTTGCCTTGCGTACACCTCGATACCTTTGCGGAACGTGTCGGGGTTCATTTCCCCACTTTCTATCTTGGCAAGCGTATTTTCCCACATGCCCGTCATTTCTACGTCCGCTATTTTCTTGTCCCGGATGATGTTGTAAACGGCAAGCCCTTTCTCGGTCGGGACAAGGTTCTTTTTCTCCCGGATGATGTACTGGCGGGAAAACAGCGTTTCGATAATGGCTGCCCTTGTTGCGGGCGTACCGATACCCGTGTCTTTCATGCTTGCTTTCAGTTCTGCGTTTTCCAGTTCCTTACCTGCCGTTTCCATCGAAGAAAGCAGGCTGCTTTCCGTGTGTAACGGTTTGGGCTTGGTCTGCTTCTCCAACAGTTCAATACCGGAAAGCGGCAGACTGTTACCGTCCTGCATCACGGGTAAAGCGGTGTTATCTTCCCCGTCCTCTTTCTCACCGAATACGGCACGCCATCCGGCGGACTTGGTTACAGAACCTTTGATCGTAAAAAGCGACCCGGCGCATTCCAGCGTTACACTGGTAACGTCTTTGACGCATTTTTCAGAAAAGGCTTCCAACATCCGTCCGGCTATCAGATCATAGATTGCCTGTTCGTCTGCTTCCATCTTGCCGGGTAGGTTCTCGGTCACAATCAGGGCGTGGTGGTCTGTTACCTTGCCATCATTTACCGGACGGGGATTTAAGGCTTTGCCTTTCATCCCTGCGGCATACCCGGAAAAGCAGATGTACTGCTCCAAATTAATAAACCGTTCCGGGATTTCCTCGAATACGTCCTGTGATATGTAACGGCTTCCGGTTCGGGGGTAGCTGATAAGTTTACCCTCGTATAATTTTTGTGCGATGGATAATGTTTTATCTGCGGAAAAATTCAGTTTCGTATTCGCTTCCTTTTGCAGCGTGGTAAGGTCATAGAGCAACGGCGGTTCTTGATTCACTTCCTTACGTTCTACGGATTTCACCCGTACCGTTTCCGCTTCCTTTATCCTTTGTAGCGTGTCGATGGCGATCTGCTGCATATCGTATTTATCTACGGATAGTGCCGTAAAAGCTATATCATCCATTGCCGACTGTAATTTCAGTTGCCAATACTTTTGCGGGACAAAGTTCTTGTTCTCCAAAAAGCGGGTACATATCATTGCCAACGTGGGTGACTGTACCCGTCCCAAAGAGAATATTCCTTGTCCGGCTGCCACACTTAAAGCCTGTGTACCATTAATTCCTATCAAATAATCCGCTTCGCTACGTGCCTGTGCCGAACGGAACAGGTTATCATACAGGCTACCGGCTTTCAGATTTTGCAGTCCCTCACGGATTGCCTTGTCCGTAAGGCTGCTTATCCATAAGCGGACAAAAGGCTTGTCGCATCCGATATACTGGTAGATGTAGCGAAATATAAGTTCTCCCTCTCTCCCTGCATCCGTAGCGACTATTATCTTGTCCGACTGGCTGAATACCTCTTTGATTACCTTTAGCTGTTTCAACGCTCCGGGGTCAGCCTTGTACCCTTTTTCCGCTTTCACTTGTCGGGGTGTAAGTTGAAAACTATCCGGGATAATAGGCAGGCTTTCCCGGCGGAAACTCTGTATGCCGTAGGCTTCCGGCATTGCCAATCCTACAAGATGGCCGAACGCCCAGGTAACGAGATACCCGTTACCTGAAAGGTAGCCATCCTGTTTTTCACTCGCTCCTAAAATGCGGGCAATGTCCCTTGCCACGCTTGGTTTTTCTCCGATTACTGCAATCATTCTAATTTCGATTTTAATTGTTCCACTTCTTTTTGTCTTAGGATTTTCCGGTCATAGTAGATGTGATAGCCATCTATATAAAATTGTCGGTTCTGTTCGTCTATGGCTTTCCAATCTGTTTTGTAACAGGCACGAACGAACAGGACGAAACCGATAACCGGGATAAGGATTAATACCGCTATCATCTTTTGCGTCCCCTGCTTTGTTTGGGTTTGTCCGTCTGCTCCTGCTTCTCCTTTTTATCCTGCTTGGTCTTTTGTTTTTCAGTGGGCTTGTCCTGACCCTTTTTCAAAGGTTCTTTCACTTTCTTGGTGGCTTCGTTGGTCTTACCCTCCGAATTGACCGCTACCTGTGTGCGGTTCTTATTTGCCTGAGTAATCTCTTTCACAGCGGAACGGTCAAAACTGGGATTGTCACTGTAAAAGCCGAGTTTCTTCTTGTCGTGGTTCACCTGAATGTAAGCATCGTATTCGACCCCTCTCTTGTCTTTCAACCCGGCAACAAAGATGGTCTTGTCATCGACTAAATCCTGCTGTTGCTGACGGGATAGTTCTATTCCCGAAATGCTCTTGGGGATGGTTACACCATCACTGGTAACAAGGCTGTTCGGCTGCTCCTGTTTCTGCCGTTGCTCCTGTGATTGTTTGGCATTGGGATAGATAAATTCCAGACTTTTCTTGTCGGCATTGACCTGAACGGTAGCGGAAAAAGGATTTTTCCGGTTGGAAATCATGTTTTCAAGGAATACGCCTTTTCCCTCCCGTAAGGCTTCCTTTTGTTCCTTGTTCAGTTTGACACCCTTTATTTCATCGGGGATTTGGACGCTGCTTGCACGCATGGAAACCAGTTCGTTCGTCACCTTATCCACGCTGACGAAAGAAGGTATCATTTCCCCTGTGATATAGTTTTTCAGGTTTACGATCCGTCCCATATTGCCCGTTTCAAGAAGATTGGCTTTATCCTCTTTGGAAAATTCATGCCCGAAGAACGGACGTTCAAGTTCCGGCTTTTGGCGGATACCGTGTATCGCCAAAACCACATTCCCGTCCTTGTCATGCCGAAAAGATAGGCGTGCGTCCAGTTTCATAATGGCGGAATTGTAGTTTCCTGCGATGGAGAACGCACCGGGTGACTTGTACCCCCTTAACATGGGTTCTAAAGCCTTTGCCTTTTCAAGCTGTTCTTTGGAAAGCCCGAAGTTTTTCAAGGCTTCCCAGTCCACCTTGTCAGGGTCGATAACATACTTGCTTTTGTCAGGTTGCTGTGGTGCTTGTGCCGTTGCTTCCTGCTGCGGTTGCTGTACTTGCTGCTGTGTTTGGTTCGATTGTTCGTTCTTCACTTCCTGTTTCTGTGTTTCGGGTGTTACCCGGTAGCGTGCTATGTCCGCTTCATTTTCAGGTGTCGGATGGTCGAAGTTGTCCCTGATTATCGGTGTAATCTTGGGAAGTTCAATTTTGGGGATTTTGAAGAAGTTGAAACGGGTCGGGTTCTTCAACTGGTTCATCATGTTGGAAAAGAAGTTGGAAAAGAAATCGCCGTGACGGTCGAATTTCAGAAGTTCGCTGTTATTCTCCGGTGGTACGGTTTGGAGTTTCCCATTTTCATCCACGCCTTTTACTGCGCTGATTGTCTTTTTCTCCTTATCCAGTACAAGAAGAATATCCATCATCTGTTCGTCAGTGGTGGATTGGCTGGCTGTGTTTACATCCATAACTTTTTGAATTTTAGTGAGTAAATAATAATTTCGGAAGTAAAAGTAAGGATGAAATAGAGTATATTTAAGGATTTGGGAACGGGTGGCTTCATTAGTCCTCGTTTGGCTTCATTTGTCACATTTCATAATATATATGCACACAATTAGCGATTAAGTTGTAACTTTGAAACTAAAAAAACTTTGCATATTTATATAAAGAAGATATAATAGAAAAACAGCAATGGATAGTAGTAATTTTAAATAAAAAAGTGATGGAAATTCAAAATAAAATATTGGATTCTCTATTAGATGATATAAATAGAGAACTTAAATTAGACCATTTTTTAGAATCTACTTCATTTAAAAGAAGTATGGCACAAATAGGAATCTATGAAGCTTATTGTGAAATATACAAAGAAGTGGAATCAAGTTCAAACATCTATATGGTGGGAATAGATTCTTTATATAGAATTGATGCATTTAAAACACTATTAGACCGTCTCTATTCTAAATTCAGAAATGAGTTTTTTTCGGTGTTATCCACATTATTAGCAACTTACGAATCATGGGATAACTCCAAAATTTATATGAAAGAAATTATACTTGACCTCGAATTATTACCGGAATTTAATGAAAACAGAGAACCCTTTGAAAATATAGGATACATGATTAAAGAAGAAAATAATGTTGAAGAAGAGAATAATACAGAACTTGAAATAAGTCTAGAGAGTGTCAAATATGTAGAAACAAAATATAAAGAATTAAGAGACAGAAAAGGTGATTGTGCAAATTTAAGAGATACAATTGAAAGCTATCACCATTGGTTTAATTTATCTATCACATTGTTTAGTAGATATTTCGATGATACAAATTCTGATTATCAAAAATTTAAATCAGTTGATAATAGTGGGAATGGACACACCCTGAGTAATAACTTCAACAAGATTCAAGGTGTATATTCTATTTTGTGCGATAGAATTAAAAATAAAATAGCAAATAATAATAAGATAGTTAAAATGGAGAATCGAAAAATATTTATAGTACATGGACATGATAACACTATGAAGTTAGAAGTAGATAGTTTTCTTAAACAATTAGGATTTGAAACAATTATATTAAATAATCAAGCAAATAATGGCAATACTGTTATAGAAAAACTTGAAGAAAACTCAAATGTTGGTTTTGCTATTGTACTTTTATCACCATGTGATGAAGGTCGAAAAAAAGGTACAAAAGAGCTTCATTGTAGAGCACGGCAAAATGTAATACTTGAATTAGGTTATTTTATCGGTCTTTTAGGTAGAAAAAGAGTTTGCACTCTTAAAAAAACAGAAGTTGAAGAACCTTCAGATTTTACAGGAATAGTTTATACTGATTATGACAACGCCGGAGGCTGGAAATTATGTATAGCAAAAGAATTGAGGTCTGTGGGATATGATATTGATATGAATAAAATATGAAAAAGATAGGAATGTAGGGGGGGAATCCTCTACATTCCTAAACAGCCTTAAACATACTCTATAGTTCATATTTCCTTAACATTATTTTCTCCAAACCAATCTTTCGCCTTTACTAAAACAGCAGGCATAGGATTGTGATAAAATACAGCAAGATTTTCCTTTGCACGAGTACAACATACATAGAATATTTTTTGTGTTCGTTCTAAAACACTTTGTTTATCTGTTCTATTCGTAAATAAATATTCAAAATTATAATCATTCCATTTTCCATTATCTAATATAACAAGCACATTGTCAAATTCAGCACCTTTAGTCTTATGCTGAGTTGAAAAAGGTGTTTGTCCCTCCAAATAAACATATAATTTTTGAAATTCAGCATACTTGACATTTTTCACTTGATTATATATGTATTCCTTTTCCTGCAAGAACTTTTCTAATTTTTCATCAATCAAACAAATTCCCTTTCTATGGGCATCATTTATCACATCTTCAATCGTTTTATCTCCTACCTCAATTAGACTTTCAATATTTTGTTTTAATTCTCTTTTATCTTTAATCGTATGTATTTGTTTATAATCTGTAACTCTCAAAAACTCATTGTATTGTTTATTGATATATAGGGATATGTTCGTTTGAATTTTAAATAAATGCTTTATTAGATTATCTCTTTTAGAACCTTTCTTATTTTCATCATCTTCATCTTGTTTTTTATCATCTATCAATTGGTCTTTATCAAAATACATTCTTCGTACTTCAGAAAAAGGCTTATTTTTCAATTGATTATATAGTTCTATATTATGAGGTTCAGATAACAATATATCTTTTTTCAATTGTCGTTGTCTGTTTTTCAACTGAAATTTATCTACCACAACATCAAACGTATCGCTATCATCAATAGGTATTTCCGGTTTCCCTTGTTTTTTGTTGTCTTTAATCTTTTGTAAAATATCCTTTTTTAATCCCATAATAGGGTCTTTGTCGTAAATATCCATCAATGTTCTAAAGCCCGCTTTGTCAGCAATTAAATTATGAGTAAGATTCAGCTCTTTTGTTCTTTTTGTATCAGAAAAATCCCAGTTGTATTTTTCGGTCAAGAATTGTTCTACTCTCGAAATATCTTCATTTATTGAATAAATAAAGATAATTTCGCCTTCTTTTACTTTTCCGTCAATTATATTAGGGGCTGAAATATCGTTTGAAGGTATTTGTACTATTCCATCCGTTCTTAACCTATTTGCTAATGTTATTACTTTTTGAGGACTTCTTCTATTCTGACTTTTCTTGACTTCTTTCACCTTCCCTTTTTCTTCTCCTTTGTATTCGTTAATATTACCAATGCCATCATCATAAATAGACTGCATTGCATCTCCAAAAAAGCCTATGGTCGTATGTTTTTTACTCTTAGATAAATGTTCTAACAAAATTCTGACAACTTCTTTATGAGTATCTTGATATTCATCTATAAATATGAATTTGTACCTATCTTTTAAGATATCACAAAGTTTAGAATATTTCCCAAACATATAATCAGCAACCACAAGTAATTCATCATGTGATATAATTCCATCTTTTAGCTTTAAATATTCTTTATATTGAATTTCAACAGGCTCTTCTTTATTGTCAAAATAATCATCAGACATCTTATTTAATCCATCTATTTTTATTTTATTTACATTTTCATCATTGGACAAGGTAATAATTGCTATTTTTAATTCCTTTTGAAAATGCTTAATATTGTCCCATAAAAAATCATGAATGGTAGAAACATTCAAGTTTTTATGATTAACACGTTCTTCTATCTCCTTAACTGCCGCATTTGTATATGTCATGCAGGCTATTTTAGAAGTCGGATTATCTTCAATAACCTGTTTGATTACTTGAACCAAAGAATATGTTTTACCACTACCTGCACCACCACTTAGCAAAAAATTATCACCATTAGCTATATGTTCCATTATTTGTTGGAACTCATCTTTTACTTGCTCTATTCCTAATCCAGCTTCAGCCATAACAGTCCCTCCTTAATATATGCCGGAATTTGCCAATTACTCAACATCTTATCACTATGGTATAAAATATCCAAAGCAAAATGAGTTTTCTTCTTAATACATTCCTTAGCTAAAAAATATGCGTTATTAGCAGGATTATTAAAATAAGCTCTATTTTGTAATCCTCTAAAATCGTCTTTATTGTTTTCTACAAATTTTCTGTTAAGATGAATAAATGCGTCCTCAAAACTACGTGCATTATAACTATCTTCATTAGTTTGATAAACGACACACAACCTACCGTTAGATTGATTTTTCCAACTTCCTCCTATATTGTTAAATAATTTATTTTGAAAAGGACAAGTTCTCAAATCTGTTAATGTAGGATTACCAAAATAATATGACAAAGCTTCATTTGAGTATGCTACACCATTAATGACTTCACACTTTTTACCATCAGTTCCTATTGCATCAAGGTCAGTTATAATAAGCGTTTTTATTCCCAAGAACTCAATGAACTTATCAAATATTTGGGAATAAGCCCCAACTTCAACAATAGAGATGTTTTGAGAAAGTAAAGGCAAGTAATCATCTTTAGTATTTTTTGCTTTGTGTACCGCAGCTTCCTCAATATCTATTTTCTTCATTATCGTTGGAATTAACATCCTTTCTGTATCACCTTCAATCAATACAGCTTTTTCTGCAAAAAATATTTCAGCCCGACTAATAGTAAGATATTGAGTAAGGAATTGATATTGGGATGTTTTTTCATCATACTCCTTCTTCAAATCTTTCAGATTTTTTGCAATGACATTATTGTTACTGTCCTTTTTAAGATATTTAATATCGTCAAAATCACTATCCGCAACAATATGTGAAGAATGGGTGCTTATTATATATTGCAAACTTCTTTTTTCACCATCTGCCCTTTGAATTCCATCCTTTAGTAGTTTTTTAATATTCTTAATAAATACATATTGCATTTGAGGATGCGTATGCGCTTCCGGCTCTTCTATAAACAATAAATTTATATCGGCTGGCTTTTTCTCTTTTTCTCGCTTAAATTCTTGAATAAGTATTTCTATCTCGAAAATCATACATATTAGGTTCATATAACCTAATCCATTATAATGTTCCGGTAGCTTATTATTCTCATCATGTTTGTAAACAACAGTCGTATTTCCTTTTAATAATTCCCTATGCTGCAAATTTGAGATAATTTCTATTTCGGATTCATTTGGTTTAATACCGCCAAAATCACCGACTTTCTGAACAATTTCTTTGAATAAATCTACATATATACCACTTAATTGATTATCTGTTTCACTTAGTTTATCTTTAAAATCTTCAACAGCCTTATTTTGGTCGGGGTTTGTTTCTGTTTTCTCATATATTTTTGATGTTTGCATGGATAAAGTCTTATCTACTTCTTTATTTGCCACTTCTCTTCGAGCACTGATATATTTAAAACTAACAATATCCTTTATGCTAATCATTTCCTTATCTAAATCAATGAAATTAGCTTCATTAACTACTTGTGTATCTTTGTTTATCTCAATAGTTTTTCGACATAATTTAAAATAATCAGCATGTTTCTGACAGAGAAAATCATATAGAGATTTTGGCTTGTAAAGTTTATTTCCTGCTTGTTTCCCGGCTTCGTGAATAGCAAATTCATGCCAATTTTTCCGAATTTCTATATATTTGTCAAATGATAATATATATTCAAATCCTAAAACAATAAAATTGTTATCTGGGTCTAAATCCATCATAACCCGGCTAATATTTTCTAAGTTACAGTTTTCAGTATATTGAATAAATAACTTCAGTTTGATACCCTTCTCTACATATGCTTCCTCAATAATAGGTTCTTCGTCCATTATCATATCGTTGAGCTCTTTCTTAAAATCAATATTAAAGTCATCAAAGTGGAATTTAGTCTTTTCTGATTGATTTAAAAATTTGTCTAACACAGATAATATAGAAGTTTTGCCTGTATTATTTTTACCTATTACTAATGAAAGTTCATCCTCCAAATCAAGAGAAAAAAACTTTAGCAACCTAAAATTCTCAATCTGTATCTTAAATATTTTCATACTATTAGATTATTTTTGTTGATATCAGCAAATCTTTTACATCAATCTTTAACACCTCTGATATTTTTATTAAAGTATCAAGAGATGGCTGCGATTCATTCGTACACCACCGAGAAACTGTAGCCTCATTTTTATTCAATTGTTCTGCGAGCCATTTGCCAGTTTTATTTTGTTCAACAAGTACTATTTTAATTCTATTTATCGCTTTCATAGGTCAAATAATTGATGCTATTTGCAAATATAGCAAATTATTCATTTATTTTTATTTATTGTGATATTATATTTTAGCTACTTATCTCTCTTTAATCAAGTGGCAAAGTTCAGGGTCATTCTTTATCCGTTCCATTTCATCCGTGACAATCTGCAGGACTTCCTGCTTGACCCGGTTATAATTTGCCTGTACTTCTTCCTGCATCCGGTCGTTCCCGTCCTCGTCCCTGAAATCTATGATTTGGGGCAGTTTCTTGTAATTGGCTGTTTCCCGCTTCACTTTCTCGTTATCCACCACAATTTCCGCATGGAATATTTTCTGCTCTATCCTTTCATCGAAACTGTCGCAGACCGCACCCACAAACATACCCTGTGTCAAGCCGGATATTTTACTGGGCGGTATCAGGCTATCCATTTGCGTACTGATAGAGGTTGATTTGTCATTCCGGTTGATAGTCATGCTTTGCCGTTTCTGTAATACCTTTCCAAAACGTTCTGAAAGCGTTTTAGCCGTTTCGGAAACCACCTGACCGGAAAAGATATTACCTACCGTATTTTCGATTACCTTGCTTTCTTTGTCCCCGTAATCCCGGCGTAACTGGCTGAAATCCTGAAAGCCTAAACAGACCGCTACCTTATTGCTTCGTGCCGTTGCTATCAGGTTATCCAGTCCCCGAAGATATACTGTCGGCAACTCGTCAATTATCACGGAACTTTTGAGTTGGTGCTTCTTGTTTATCAGTTTCACGATACGGGAATTATACAGTCCCAAAGCACAGGAATAGATGTTTTGGCGGTCGGGATTATTGCCTACCACCAATATTTTAGGTTCTTCCGGATTGTTTATATCCAGTGAAAAATCATCCCCTGTCATTACCCAATGAACTGCACCCCAAAAGTTGGACAGTTAATAATTAAGTTATTTTATAAAGAGTTCGGTATTG
>NZ_JAAXGE010000004.1 GCF_014750685.1 Bacteroides sp. GM023 | reverse complement strand
GAAACTATCACGCACGGTTCTTAGGGGGGAAAGCGCCCGTAAGGGCGCTGACCTACCCGATCCGACACTTGCCACTAAACTTTACTATCATTACAAGAAAAACCAGAAGCTCGGCAAAGTGCCAAAAGGATGCAAGTTCAACATCATCAACTTCGTGGATGTGGAGTACAGCAAACGGGTGAACCCCATTCAGGCAAAGTACATCAATAATCTTGCGGCGGCGAGCGAAACGGCGGAAACCCTGTTGGAATCCCTGCAGAAAGGCAAGAAAGAGGGAGGCGGAGGCAGTGACCAGTTCTTTCAGACTTCTGCCGTGAACTTTCTTGCCGCCTGTATCTACTTTTTCGTGAACTACGAGCGGGAACCCTACGATGCAAACGGAAAGAAACTGTATGCGGAGAAACGGCAAGATCCGCAGACGAAGTTCTGGAAGCCGACGGGTGTCGTTCGTGACCGTGAGGGTGGCAGCATCGTGGAACCTGCCTATTGGCTTGGAAAATACTCGGATATGCCGCATATCCTTTCATTTCTCAATGAGAGCTACCAGACTATTTTTGAGGTACTTGAGACGGACAACGAGGTCGCGCCGTTGCTCGGCCCGTTCCAAACGGCCTTCAAAAACAAGGCGATGGAACAGTTGGAAGGTATGATAGGTACGCTGCGTGTCTATACCAGCCGTTTGGCTACAAAGGAATCTTACTGGATATTCCACAAGGATGGGGACGATTTCGACCTGAAAGTTAGTGACCCCAAGTCACCCAGTTATCTGCTGATAGCCAACGATCCGGAAATGGAAAGTATCATCGGAGCGTTGAACGCTCTGATATTGAACCGTCTCGTTACCCGTGTGAACACCGGGCAGGGGAAAAATATTCCGGTCAGCATCATCGTGGATGAGCTACCGACACTGTATTTCCACAAGATAGACCGACTGATAGGTACGGCGAGAAGCAACAAGGTAAGCGTAACGCTGGGTTTTCAGGAGTTGCCGCAGTTGGAGGCTGACTACGGAAAAGTGGGAATGCAAAAAATCATCACGACAGTGGGCAACGTGGTAAGCGGTTCAGCTCGCGCAAAAGAGACACTGGAATGGTTGTCGAATGACATTTTCGGCAAGGTGGTACAGGTCAAAAAGGGCGTGACGATCGACCGGGACAAAACGAGTATCAATCTCAATGAGAACATGGACAGTCTTGTACCCGCCTCGAAAATTTCGGATATGGCGACGGGATGGATTTGCGGACAGACGGCACGTGATTTCGTGAAGACGAAAACCGGTACGGGAGGCTCGATGAACATTCAGGAGTCGGAAGAGTTCAAGACTACAAAGTTCTTCTGCAAGACGGATTTCGATATGAGGGAGATAAAAGCGGAGGAAGCGGCCTATGTACCGCTACCGAAGTTCTACACTTTCAAGTCGAGGGAGGAACGGGAACGCATCTTGTATAAAAATTTCATACAAGTCGGACAGGATGTAAAAGACATGATAGCGGATGTACTGAACAAGCGTGGGGCGAAATAAATCAAAATCCCTGCAATAATTTACGTGGTTATTGCAGGGATTTTTGTATTCCATTCAGCTACCCGAAATCTTGCGGACATAAATGAATCATCTGACAGTTTCCGATTTGGAATCGTTTTCCGACAGCAGATTTTGTAATTTGTCGATGTCCGGTAGAGTCTTGCGCAAATTTTCCGGCATTTCTTGGGCTGTGCGGTATGTCGCCACGCCCATAGGCTTATCATAGTCGCGCACCATGATTTCGACAAATTGGCGGTTGGCATCCTGACATAGGACAATACCGATTGAAGGGTTCTCGTGCGGTTTCTTGTCGGTCATATCATATACAGTCAGATAACCGCTAAGCTGTCCGAGATAATTCGGGCGGAACTTGCCCCGTTTCAATTCCACGATTACGCTGGCATTCAGTTCTCTGTTGAAGAATACAAGGTCAGCAAACATTTCCTCTCCGGCAACTATCAGGCGATGCTGACTGTCGATAAAAGTGAAGTCGTTTCCAAAACGGAGAATGAACTGCTTGATATTGGTTACGATTTGGTTTTCGATGACCTTTTCGTTCCAGTCCTGTTCGCGTTCTCCCACATTCTCCAGATTAACCATTTCGAGCATATACTCATCCTTGAACGCCAATGTCGCTTTTACGGCATAAATGGCTTCGGGCAGCACTTGAAGGAAGTTGCTCGGCAAAGATCCGCGATTTGAATAGATGTCTTCTTTCAAGTAATTTTTGAGAGAGGATAGCGACCACGCATTTTGAGCGGCACAATGGATATAGAACAATCGTTCTGCGATGTCTTTTGAACGAGTCAGGATTTCAATATGATGTGAAAAGCTAATCTTGACAAAATCGTCCCAGGTAAATTCGGTATTGACCGGTTGCCCGATAAGTTGCAGCAGTAGATGCTCGTCAATATCCAATTCGCCCAACGCTGTTGGATGAATTAAAGCCGTACCCTTTTCCGACGAATGGTTTTCCAATTCGCCCAACACTGTTGGACGAATTAAAAACGTCCTCCATTCCTCATAGAATGAGCGCATCCGTTTCAACCCCGATTCAGAAAAGCCGTGCAGACCGGGCAACTCCCGTTGAAGGAGCTTTGATATGGTAGGCAATGCTTTAGTACCCCAACAGCCGATGCGGGAATTTTCAGACACGAATTTCCCCACTCCAAAATACAACGAGAGAGTTTCTTTGTTGACCGCAGCCGCACTTCTATACCGGCAGCGTTCGATGGCATGTTTGATTATCTCTACTGCCTCTGCATATTGTGTATAATCCGATGGGATAACTTGTTGTTCCATATACATACGTTTTTGTGCCGCAAAGGTACGAAAAATACGGGATATACAGGGCAGAATGCCAACATATTATAGTGCCGTGTGGGTCTTATTCGGTATTTTTAGCGTTCCGGTTTCCTGCACTCGCTTTGCTGCCAATCTACTCACTTAGATGTTCATGTGTCTGGGGCGTGCCGAGAAAGCCGGTAGCGGTGTGGATAAGATTGTGAGCGGTTGGCAGTCTTTGGGTTGGCCGCTTCCTACTGTAGCCGAGGAAACACGTCCGGACTATGTTGTGCTGACCTTGCAGTTAGGGATGAAAACCCGACAAGAAAACCTCGCAAGCAGGATTTGAGAAAAGAGCAAATCTTGGAGTTCTGTGTTGAGCCGCAATCCCTATCTGATATTTTGCAACATTTAGGATTGAAAGATAGGGAAAATCTTATGGAGGTCTATATCAATCCGATGATTGGTGCAGGGGTATTGGAAATGACGGAGCCGGACAATCCCACAAGCCGTAACCAGATGTATGTAACGGTAAAAGTGGAACAAGAATTTCAAAAGTAAGTTTATAATAGGATATTGCGGCTTGGACGCATCCAACCTCATACAAATAACACTGCCCGCGTGAAAATGGGGGCAGTGTTATTTATATGGTAGTTCGCTTATTTAAGCTCGTGTACCGCTTAAAAGTTCGGCAAGTTGCCGGTCGCAGAATTTATCGTATTCCTCCTTGTCTGTACCGCTTTCGATAGCCCGGTCGATAACATCGCCCAGTTCGTCGAAGCAGACTTCTTCATTGACACACTTTGCATTGCTATCATCTTCTTTCAGTAGATAGACCTCGTAGTAATCAGAGCCGTTGAGAGCGATAACGACATATCCGGCGTGTAACCGTCCGTTTACTTTCAGCCGCAGTGCCGGTAATTCTTGGAATACCGTAGCGACAAATTCGCTGACTCCCCACGACATAAAGACGGGTATGGGGGTAAATGACAGTAATTGTTCTTTGATGGTCTGTGCGATGTGCATTACATACTCTTTATCCATAACTTTGATTTTTAATATGATTATTGATTTATGTTAGTTGAACCATTCGGGGTTATCCTCTTTTAATTCCGTGATGAGTTCATCGTCCGGTAATTTGAGGGTCTTCGCATCGGCGAAAAAGAAAACCTCGTCATATATTTGTTCGGCTTCCTTACTTGCAAAACCTTCGCTCTCGTCCTCGAAACTGCCCGGATGAAGTGCATCGAGCAGAGCGGTAGAGCCGATAAGTAGTTCTTCACCTTCGTTGGATTTCACGATACGGCAGATGTAGATATTGCCGTCAAATTGTAGTTCTTTCGTTTTCATACGCCTGTTATCTTAATGGGATATGTCTCCCGTTTGCCTTGAGGTATTCCATGATACACTTCGCTTCTTCGTGCGATGCACGGTTGCGGTCATCGTAATTGCGTGTCTCGTCTGCCATGACCACGATACACTCCTTTACCAACCTGTAAAGGCTTTGCTGCAGCGTGGGGTGCATTTCGGGGATAGCGGCTGCAAACCGTTTGGGATTGAAGCCGTAATCGTTCACTGCTCTTTCCCAGTCTTTGGCGAGCTGGTACTCCTTGCTTTCCTTGATGTTGTCCATAATCTTGAATTTTAATGATTTGTTTTTTATTCCCTCCGTTCGATTCCTTTCTGTCGGAACCGCTTTGGGATTTTATAGATGCGGTAAACGGTTGTCGGTACAGCTTCATACGGGAGGCTTTTCCTGCCAATTACTCTTTCTGAGGGAAGGAAGAATTTGCAGGAAATACATTTCAAGCCGCCGGATCAAGCGCGACGGCCGACCTTTGCATCTGATAAAACCAAACCGGGGCTGACAGGGAATGAAGCTGGGGAAACGCTATAAAAGGGAAGTTGAAAATGGTAAAAAAGAGAGGAAACGAAAGCTATGAATGGAGGAAGGGTGGGTGGTGACGGGTTCGTCAGAAAGTTAAAAGAGGTACTTGGGTCCTTTGTCCGGAGCATACAAAAATGAATAGAGGGCGGATTTCCCCCCCCCTATTCGTTATGACAACAACATTTGTCAGGCAGCTATTTCTTCCGTTTGCGGTTCGGTCTGTGCTTCCGCTTCGGGTTGCGGTTCATCGGGTTGTTCCGCTTCCTGCGTGGCTTGTTCCTGCAAAGCGGCTTTTTTTTCCTTAATGCGTTGGTGCCGCTTTTCGTACACTTCATTATATCCGTCTTGGATATTGGCAAGTTCTTCGGGCATATGCTTTTGGGCGAAGCCAAGCAACAGGGAGGCTGTGGCGTTGTTACCGAATGCGTCCTTGAAATTGGCAATCAGATAATCCCTGCGGATAACGGCTTTCTGCTTGGCGGTAAGGTTCTCGATGATGCGCATTTTGTCCTCGCTCGTAAGGTAGTAATAAGAACCTTTATCTTCAATTCCCACCTCATTGAAATGCTCTTTGCGGAGTGAGGAGAGCAGGAAGAAATACACCATTTTCTCCTCGTCCTGTCCAAATTTGCGCTCTGACATATCGACCTCTAAAATCCGCTTTTTGGTGTCTTCAACGGTCTTTTCGAGGGCAATCTCCTTGTTGCGTTTGTCCTGCTTTTCCAACTTCTCGATAGGTGAAAGCGGCATTTCGGTTGCTGTACCGTTTACGGTGGTAGCGGTATTTGCAACATAGCACAGTGTAATGTCGTTGCTCTCAATACGGAGATAGAGGGAGATTTCTCCTGCTTCGCTTCGGGTGCGGATTGCTTCGCATTTTTCGGTGTAACCGTTCAATTCCTGCCCGTAATCCTTTTCTGCATCCTCGTATTCCTCGGTGGTATCATAATCCTCTTTTTGAGGTGCTTGGGGGCTTTCGGGGTATTTCGTTGCATAGGTTTTAAGGCTTTCCACTTCGTAGCCCATAGCGGTAAGTCGGTCGATGACAGCTTCATTGTAATTGTAGCTTTCGTGGCAGAGGGGAACGGCAGGGTGCTGTTCCATGAGCCGCATAGCCTTTTCGGTAAGGTGCGATGTGTTCATTTCCACCAAGCAAGCGCGGTTGGCGCAATTTCCGCAACCACCCTCACAGAACAACATCATATTATTGGTATTGTGAGGGCATGAAAGACAAAGGGTTTTGTCGAATGAATAGCGATTGAGGTCTGCGGTGTATTGCCGTTCGATGCTTTGTGCCACCTCGGAAGCTTTCATGCCTCGCCAACTATTGTACTGCACCCCCTCTTTCAGATGTTGGTCGTACACCTCACGCTGTATCTCTTCCCCATAACGGCAGATTTCACTTGCCACGCTGATTGTGATTTCGTCCTGCTCCAACAGCAAAGCGATTTCGGGTATCAAGGAAACGAATTTAAGTCGTGTACGGATATATGCCTCCGTCTTGCCGAACTGCACGGTCAAGGACTGTACATCGTGGCGACCGCTGTCTATGAGCTTTTGGTAGGCGTTGGCTTCCTCAATCGGGGTCACATCCTTACGCTGCAGGTTCTCGGTAATCGCCATTTCCTCGGCTGTCTCGTCTGAAATTTCCATGACGATAGCCGGAATTTCCGCCAATTCAGCCATGAGGGAAGCACGGTATCTGCGTTCTCCGAATACAATCTCGAAACGGTTGTCCGCAATAGGGCGCACACCGATAGGCTGAAGCACTCCCTGCTGACGGATGCTCTCGGCAAGTTCCGCAAGGCTTGTCTCGTCAAAGTTCTTACGTGGGTTGTAGTTACTCGGCTGAATGTCTGCCAATGCTACCGATGTGATGTTCTTCTCTACTGCTTGAACTGCTGTTGTTGCCATAATCATAAAATTTAATTGGTTGATATTTGATTTTTTTATTTTCCCTTTTTTCGGTTCTTTTCTCTGCCTGAACCGCTTGGGATTTACAGATGCTTCAAGGGACTGACGAACAAGCTATTTTCAACGCTTTTTCCGGAAAATTACTCTTTCGCAGGAAGGAAGAATTTTACGAGAAATGCACTTCAAAGCGGTGAAATCAAGCGCGGCAGTCCAAATTTGCGTCTGGAAAACCAACCGGCGATGGCAGGAACGAGGCCGGACAAGCGGCAAGTGGAATAAATAAAAAAGTAATACAACCATGCGGTTATAAGAGGTAATAGAACAGGAGAACACCCAGGAGGGTATAAACAGGAAAAACGCTACCTTGTGGACGTGCCCATAAGATAGCGGTATGCTATAAAAGGTATATCGGATGGGGACTACAACCGCCGTACCGGTTATTTCTCGTGCTTTTCCAAATACTCTTTCATCGCCTCGTTCACGATGTCCCGTAGAGACATATTCTTTTCGATGGCGAGGTACTTCATCCGGGTATGAATACTTTTGTTTATGACAAAGTTGCAATGTACAGCAGGCTCTTTTTCCGTTTTGACCGGTGCAGGTTCTTTCTTTTGCGTGGACTTCCCGGTGGATGACAGCAAGCCGTCCAGTCCGCTTCTCATGCCGTTTTTCAATGAATCACTTTTGCCCATATCGTTTTTATTTTAATTTCAACACTTCTTTTGCTAACTCCATGTAGTCCTTTGCCCCGTTGCTGTTCTTGTTATACTCAAAGATATTCATGCCTTTTATCGGAGCTTCGGCCAATGATACATTGTCCCGGATGACGGTCTTGAATACCTTGTCGCAGAACGATTCGCTGATTAGTTCCGCCACACTTTTGTTGAGCGTCTTGCGCTTGTCAAACTGGGTGATGACAATGCCGCCGATATTTAGGTTTGGGTTCAAACGTTCCTTGACAATCCCGACCACATTTGTAATCTTTGCCATTCCGCGCATGGCGAGGAACTGCGCCTGTACCGGGATAATCAGGAAATCCGCCGATGTGAGGGCGTTCAGTGTCAGCAAACCCAGCGAGGGCGGACAGTCAATCAGGATATAGTCGAATTTACGGGTTTCAAGCAATTTTGCAATCAGCCCTTTTAGTATTAATTCCCGCCCCGGCTCGTTGATAAGCTCGGATTCTGTCGCCGACAAATCGAGGCAGGACGGTACAACGGAAAGACCGTTTTCCAACTCGAATACCGGTAAGGTATATTCGCCTTTCATCGCTCCGTACACCGTCCGTTCCTCTTCGATGGAGAGACCGCAGGATTCCGTGAGGTTTGCCTGACCGTCCATGTCGATGAGCAGTACACGCTTTTTCTTCTGCTGCAATGCGGCAGCAAGATTGATGGTGGTAGTTGTCTTTCCGACACCGCCCTTGTGGTTCAAAACTGCGATTATTTTTGTCATAATTTCGTGTCTTTATATCTGATACAAAGATAATACTATTTTTAGTATTTACTATTATTAGTGTATACTATTTTACTACTTTTGTATATTTTAGTATTATAGCATCTACTACTATACTAAAATACTGATTGACTAAATGTAGTGCATTCTATCATTTCTGATGGGATATTTCCTAATATCCTACTTTACTAACCTTAGTATATACTACATTTAGTATTTGTTGTATAACAGCAAAATAAGCTCATTTTGGAATTAGTCTTATAAATCATCATCATGCGCATTAGATAAATTCTGTCTCAAGTGCTTCCAACAAGTCGTGTATTTGTTTTTCCGCTTCCTCCATATCCGATACAATGTCCTTGATGTGGTAAGGTGCGCCATTTTTACCGTGCCCATCATTTCCAATCCATAGATAGGCTTCGTAATCCGGGTCAAAACCCTCGAAATATTGTTCCATGTCAGCAATGAGGGTATCAATGTCCTCACATTTCATTTCGGCACTGAAATTAAAATCCTGCCCATAGTTGGTATAGCGTTGGAAGTCGAACTGAATATTTGATTTATTTTTGTCATCCACACTTATACTCCAGCCTTTGCTTTGGGATATTTCCGTTACTTTTTGTATCTTTTCTTGAGCGGTCATAGTTTTGAGTTTATAGTGGGGAGACTTCACACCGTCCTACCGATTGCTTTAATCCGTTATTTGAAAGTAATACTCCTGCAGCTCGTCTGGCCATTCGGCGGTCATAGAGCGTGGCTTTCTGGTTGTCCCGCTCGTGCCATTGCCAAATTTTGTGATTAAGTACAAGGCACAGCTCTGTCCAATGCTTGTAGTTATCTTTCCATTCTGCCTTAACCTTTCTGTATGTGTCAGCTATGGCTTCATTCCCGAACTTGTCTGCCATAGAGAAGTCCTGCCAAAAGGTTGTCATCGGGTCATAGCCAGTAATTTCCGCTATATTCCACTTGGGAATTACTATTTTTAATATTTCCATACTTATTATTGTTTTTGTAATACTCATGAATCAAGATTACTATTTCCCTTTGTTCGGTCTGTTTGCGACCGCCGGGAAGATTTTTCTGCTTTCAGAAGGTGGCGGGGAACAATCGGACAAGGCTGATCCGGAAAAATACGCTCGACAGCGGAGAGGAAGATTTTTACGTGTCATTTGCGGCAGTATGCCGGCATTGGCAGGATTGGAGCCGCCGGTTACCTTTGCGGAAAATTCTGTTCCGTAGGTCGCACGGCAGCGGACTTGGGTTTAATGGGAATCCGTTAGAAAAGGAAAGATTTATGAATAAAAGAGTGAGGCGGCCAGCCGGGACGGACTTTCCGATGGACTGTCTTGGGACTACAGAGGGCAGGATTTATCCCGCCCCCTGTAATGCCAAGTCTGTCCGTGTCCGTCCTTTTGCAAAAAGGGGCTTCACGCACTTTATGTAACGTGTTACACAAAATGCGTGAGGCTGCTTGAAGCAAACTGGCCGCAGGATGTAAGGCTATATGAGGGAGAAAGGAATTTTATAAAAGGCCGTTGGTCGATCGGAACAACAAACCGTACCGAGACTTTGCCCGATACGGTCTTGCATATAACTCAGTCTATGTCATAGCCTATCATGTATTCATCGTTGATAAGCAGATAATAGTAGCCGTTGCCACAATTCCTGTATTCTTTGCTGAATCCAGCCGCCATATCTCCATTTTCGCGTGGCTCACACCATAACGTACCGTCATAGCCACAAAAGTCGAAGCGTCCGGTGGAAAACTTTTCGCCTTGCTTCAGTGCCGTTCTGAAACGAGCCATATCCCAACTGCTGCAATACTTCTCGATGGTGGCAAGTCCGATACACTTGCCGTCGATGCGTGTGCCGGTCGTGATGCGGTTCTCGTAGAGGGATTTATCCAAATCGGCATTAGCGATTTTGCGAAGCCAATCATTCGTATGCGTGGCAAGTCGGGCAAGTTTCTGGTATTTCAAGACCTGTTTCTTTCCTATGTCCGCTGCATCTTCGGGAGAGGATGACGGATAGTATATCTTCTCAATGCTTGCCCAATCCGTGAAGATGTACCCGCTTTTTCGTTTTCTTGGCGCAATAATGCCGATGACGTTTTCATTGCGGTTGATGAATAATCGCCTACGTTGTCCTGCAATCCTTACATATAAAGAGGTGGAATTCTGCTCGTTTCGGAGATAGGCTTCTGCCGGATGAATAGTTGTTGTTTCCATATTTGTATAAATTTTGATTTTTGCTGTTCCTATTTTGGTTTACCTGTTCAAAGTTCCGGGATTGTGCCGTTCTTATATAGAACACCGTCCCGATAATGGGACACGATGCCCGGCTTAAGTCCCATTTCCTCAAAGGCTATATGCCTGATATAGTCCTTGTATTCTTTGCCAATGAAATTCTTTCCACAAAGGTTGTTGAAAATCATAGGGACGGAAAAACCGTCTTCGCTCGATAATATCACTTTGTCGTCTTGTCTAATTTCTTCTACCATACTTGTTTACTTTTAATTGGTTGAACTATCATGCTGATTTTTCTTTTTCCCTGCTTTCGTTTGCCGTGCAGGTTTGTTTTCAGCTTTTTGAGGCAGCCAGAGGATGAAGCTGTGGCATCATAAGCCAAACCCGGATAGAAAACCGACCGTGTAACAGTCTGTTTTCGTCATCCGAATGCAATGCGGCTTGGCGATTATGCGCTTCGTCCTACATTCGCCGACGAAAAGAGTAAAGAATGACCTGCCGGTAAAAGCAAGGATTTTGTAAAAAAGAAGAGTCGTATATGATAGAAAAAACGGCTTGGGATGTGAGAAAATACCCTGAAAAATTTGCGGTGTATCGTATTTTATGTAATTTTGCAGTTGTATTTCAAAATTGCATAAACAGTATGGAGGCAAAATATATCCACAGGGAGCTATCCGCCGTGATAGAAGAGGCTTACCGCTATTTTTCAGTCATTACGGTAACAGGACCGCGCCAGTCCGGAAAGACGACGCTGCTCCGCAACTTGTTCTCATACCTACCGTATTACTCGTTGGAAAATCTTGATGTCCGGAGTTTCGCCGAAAACGACCCGGTCGCTTTTCTGAACCAGCACACGGAGGGCATGATTCTTGACGAGGTACACAACGCTCCGAACCTGCTGTCGTATATTCAGGGTATGGTGGACAATGATGCCGACCGGCGGTTTATCCTTTCGGGCAGTTCGCAGTTTGCCATGCTGAAAAAGGTTACACAGTCTTTGGCAGGACGTACCGCCGTTTTCGAGTTGCTCCCCCTGTCATACTCCGAAATACGGGAGCAGATCACCGATACGCCTCTTGACAACCTGCTGTTTAACGGGTTTTACCCTGCCATTTATTCGGGCCGTAACATACCCAAATTTCTTTATCCGGCGTACATGAAAACCTATCTGGACAAGGACGTGCGCGACCTGCTACAAATCAAGGACATGATGCAGTTCCACACATTCATCAGGCTTTGCGCCGGACGTATCGGATCGCTGTTCAAAGCCTCTGAACTGGCCAACGAAATCGGTGTCAGTTCACATACCGTTACGGCATGGCTGTCCGTCTTACAGGCATCTTATATTGTTTTCCTGCTACCTCCCTATTTCGAGAACACACGCAAACGGCTGACTAAAACTCCCAAGCTCTATTTTACGGATACAGGGCTTGCCTGTCACCTGCTCGGCATCGAATCGCCGGAACAGCTTGCACGGGACAAGATGCGTGGGGCGTTGTTCGAGAACTTCATCGTAACGGAAGCCTTGAAGCGGCGGTATAACCAAGGCAAGGAAAGCAACCTCTATTTTTACAGGGATTCGAACCAGAACGAGGTCGATTTGCTGTTGAAAAAACATTCGGGGCTATACGGTATTGAAATCAAGTCGGCGATGACCTACCATGCGGACTTCGAGAAGGCGTTGAAACAAATGGACGGCTGGGTCAAAGAAACCATACTGGGTAAGGCGGTGGCCTATGCGGGTACACTCGAAAATACTGCTGGAGAAATCAAACTTCTGAATTACAGTCACCTGGATGAGGTGTTGGCTTAACAGCCCTATAACAGTCCAGCTAATGCCGACACACACTCCTGCTGCATGGATTTGATGTAATCGAAGAGAACCGAGGGATTGATATTCTTGCCATTTAGCTTGCAGGTGACGTGCAAGTGCTCGCCTGTACTTCGTCCGGTCGAGCCGGTAATACCGACGGCATCGCGGGGACGGACTACCGTACCCTTGGCGGCCAGCACCCGTGAAAGGTGGCAATAGCTGACGGTGTAATTTCCGTGCCGCAGTGTCACATACTTGCCGGACGTCTTGTCTTGTCCCACTTTGACGACCACCCCCTCCATCATGGCCAATACCTGCTCGCCCCGTGCGTGCAGGTCGATACCCCCGTGAAACTTCCTCTTCCCGGTAAACGGGTCTTTCCGGTAGCCGTATGGCGATGTAATTCTGATGCGCTGCAATGGATAAGACACACTGAGATAACGGTCAATCCACAACTTCTTACTTTCATCGGCAGGTTTTGTCGAAGTCTCCTGTGCAGGAGCCATGCTTTCGGGTGTCGGCTCCGGCTTTTTCATACCCTCCTGCAAGGCTTCTACCTTGTATCTTTCTGGTGTCTTGGCAATCGTGTTGAACTGCGCCTGAACGGGCATCGTGCAGAATGAAATACCCGATATTGCTATCAGTAGAATTTTTCTCATTCGGCAAAGTTATAACGGGAATTTTCATGTCGGAAACAAACTACCGTCATTTCTTGTATTGGTTTGATATTTTGCGTCTATTAGTACGATTTTGATTAGATAATTGTACTAATGAAGATAAAAACAGCATATTACAACCATTTATATAGCTGTATTTTTGTCCGTCATAATAAGATGTCTCTATCTTTGTATAGTACAATTTTATAATATGAATATAGTATGAAAAAAGTTCAGATTGAATTTGATGAATTACCCTTTTCGACACTGGAACGATTCGGTCTTACAAGGGAAATGATCGAGGACTTGCCGATGCGTGTGTTGGAAGACATCTGCAACGGCCGGCATTCTCCCGTGCTTCCCGTGCGTGTCACTGACGAGCATGGCGGGCAAATCGAGAGCCGCAGCCGCTTTGCCTTTATCCGCATGGACGACGGTCAGGTGGATGTGGTGTTCTATCCGGCACTGAAATCCTCTCCACTGGAGCGGTATGACGAAGCACAGCAGAAACAGTTGCTCGACGGCAAGGCGATTGTCGCCGATGTGGAAATGTCGGACGGACGGAGCAGCAAGGCTTTCGTACAGATTGACGCCGAGACGAAACAGGTGATGTATGTCCCCACGCCCATCATCGCACGCAACCTGAAAGTGCTGGCCGAGGTCATGCGCCTCGGTACGGTGGAGGTAAACGGGATGCAGCACGGCGAGCCGCTGACGGTAGTCGTGGGCGGCGAGCCTGCCACAGTGGGCATCGACCTTCATGCCAAGACCGGCATCCGCATCTGTTCGGGCGACGCGCAGCAATGGCGCAACCAACCCAAGCGAGAGTGGGACAAATACACCTTCGGGTGCTACGGCTGCTGGGTCATGGACGATGACGGTAACCTTGACTACGTTTCGGAGGAAGACTACACCGAAGAGCTGTGGAACGAACAGAAGAAGAGCGGCGAGCGCAATCGTGCGACAGCTCTCCATAAGTAAAACATCAATCCGTACATTATGGCACAGAACGAATATTATCCCGAAGACGTACTTGTCGGGAAGATGCAGAGCGGCGAATACGGCTGGCTCGATTACGTCAATCATTTCTCCGCCGACTGGCAGGAGGAATACGCCCGTTACTGCGAGGAAAAAGGGCTTGCAGTCGGCAACGAATCCGCCGCCGAGTTCGTCCGCTTCAAGGACGAACAGTTGGAGGCAGCAATGGAAAGCGGAGACGCATAACGAAAACAATCAGACTATGGCGATACGAACGAATACCAATCCCCGGCAGATGGACTTGCAGCCCGAAATGCGCGATATGCTGATGCGCAACGGGCTTCAAGCCCATGTTGCACTTGACGATGCAGGGTATCGGCTGATCGTGCAGGGACATGACTCGCCCCTGCTGGTCTATCCGATCACCGAACGTCAGATGTTGGCACTCACGGACTGGGGAACGAACACTGCCAACAAGAAGGCCTACAACGTGCTGACGAGCATCGTGGGCAAGGACTTCTATATGCCCAAGAACTTCGTCCATGCCCGCAATGCCAACGGTCGTGTGGCTATGGGGCTGCACGGCTACCGCATCGTCATCGGCGAGTACGGGCGCATGGGGCGTATGGGAATGCCCCCGCCGTTCCTTGGCTGGACACCTCGCAACCAGTTGGGCTTCCACCTTCGCAGGGTCGGCGGCCAACTGTTCTTTCCGGGGCCGTCCATCGTACCCGAACGCCCCGACGGGCGCATGAAGCCCGGCGAACTGCAATCAGGCGGTTACGGCTTCTATTACAAGGGGCATCAACAGGAGCAGCCCGTACAGCAACGGGATGTGCTGCAGGACTTGCAGGCGGCTATCACGCCGATGGTCAGCCGTCCACGCAGCAAGGAACCGGCACGGCCGTACAAGGAGCTTATAGCCTCTCCGGTCTATTTCTCCAACGAGAAATGGGCGGAGTGCCTTGCCTCGCACGGTCTTGTCGTGGATGCGGAAAAGCAGACGCTGACCGTGCAGTCGGAAAGCGTCCAAGCCGATATGGTCTATGACCTGACGGAAGAGGAAGTGAGGACACTGGTTGCCGCACCCATCGAGGAGCAGCCCGTAGAGAAACGTCTGGAACTGCTGAACGGCATTATCGGGGCTGACTTTTCCGACAAAGTGACGATGGAGGCTCTCAACAGCGATCAACGCATCGCTATCGGTCTGCATCCCGAAGTACAGCAGGATTTGAAACAACGCCAACGGCAGGAGCAAGAGGCTTTTATGCCAGTGAAAACCTCGCTGCAACAGCAAGAGGAATCCGTACAGGGAAATATCGGTGCGGTAGTGGACGGGCGTGACCTCCAGTTTTTGAATGAAAACAAGGGATGGTATCGGGAAGAGAAACACGGGCGGGAAGTCGAAGTGAGCCAGATAGCCGTTCAACCGGCACAGACCGAGGGGAAATACAGGATGACCGCCGTTATCGACGGTCAGGCTATCAGCCATGAGATAACCCAACGGGACTACGACAAGTTCCTTGCTGTGGATGACTATCACCGGATGAAGCTCTTTTCCAAGATTTTCAGCGAAGTGGACATGAAAACACGCCCGGAAGCACAGCGGGGTCTCGGCACGAAAATCTTTGCCGCCCTCACCGCAGGTACGGTAGTCGCGGCGGGTGTCGCACACGGCATCCACCATCACTGCCATGCCCCGGAGTTCTACGGCGAGTGTTTCGGCGGTCCGCCACGCCCGTACTTCAAGCCGGGTGTCGATACGCCGAGGGATGTGGCCATCCGTTGTTTCGAGGCAGAGATGAACCGTGAAATCAATGATATGAGAATGGGGAGGTAAACCATGAGAGAGGGCGAACTGACTTATGACGATTTTCTGCGCAGGCTGAACATTCAGGACGTGCTTATCGACGCGGGCTATCACCTGAACCGGCGTGACGGCCTGCGCTATCCCTCGTATGTCCGGTTGGACAGCGAGGGGCGGCGCATCCGCAACGACAAATTCATTGTCACGCAGCAAGGGAAATGTTGTTTCAAACCGCAACAGCAGAAGTCGTATAACATCATTTCCTTTATCAAGGAGCATCCGCATTTTTTCGCGGAATACCATGCCGGTGTGTCTCCCGACCGACTGGTAAACCTTGTCTGCAACCGGTTGCTGAACCATCCCGTCGCTGACCGGGATACCCGGATTATCCAGCCTAAACGGGATGTGAAGCCGTTTGACATGGCGGATTACGACATTCACCAGTTCAATCCGCAGGATCGGGCGACACAAAAGAAGTTCTATCCGTTCTTCAAGCATCGGGGCATCGACCTTTACACGCAATACGCCTTCCACCGGAACTTTTGTCTGGCGACGAAACACCGTGAGGACGGCATGAAATACACCAACCTCGCCTTTCCGCTGACCGTTCCGAAAGATACGGGACAGGTTGTCGGTCTGGAAGAGCGAGGGCGCCCTCGCATGGATGGCAGCGGCAGTTATAAAGGGAAGGCGGAAGGGAGCAATTCGAGCCAAGGGCTATGGATTGCCAGCCCAGCCAAAACTACGCTTACCGAAGCCAAGCATATCTACTGGTTCGAGAGTGCATACGACGCGATGGCCTATTACCAGCTTCATCAGGCCAACGACAAGGATTTGCGGAAAGCGGTCTTCATATCTACCGGCGGTAACCCGACGGTGGAACAGATGCGGGGTGTCCTCACGCTCTCGCTTCCTGCCAAGCAACACATCTGTTTCGATACCGACCTTGCGGGAATCGAGTTTGCCAAGAACCTGCAACAGGAGATGTACCGGGCTGTCCGTTCCACCATCGAGGAGACACCGGAGCGGAAGCCTTATCTGGATTCCGTCGCTGACGGCAAGAACCTCGATGAAGGAGACATAGACCTGCTGCCCGACGCTTTGCGGTCGAGCTACGGGAAATATGAATCCGCATGGGAAGAAGCCATGTCGATGCGTTCGAGCGGCCTGTGCCATCCGGACGACATACGGGAACAGACGGATATCATGAACGGAAATTACAAGGAGTTCCGTGAAGGATTGCGGGAGTTCCTCGGTCTGGACAAGGCGAATGACGCCTCTTTTGTCCGTGAACAGCCTACCTATCCCAACAAGGACTGGAACGAACAGCTTTTGGCCGGGCAGAAACAGGAAGAGACGGTCGATGAGACACAGGCGAGAGAACAGTCACCGGAAGAGGAACAACAAACACACTTTCGCCGATGATGACCGATGCACCCACAGGACATTTCCAAAGCATCGTGCTGCAACCGCACGCCGGACAGTTCGTCATCGACGAGCTGCCCGCAATCGTATTGTGCTGTGCAGCATGGGTGTACGGTGGCATGGAGGGACTGCCTCTGACAGCTCTTGCCGTATCGGTTGCCGCATTGCTTTCTTTGGCATTGCTGTACCGTTTCATCTATCTGCGCCGGACACGCTACCACATCGGTAGCGAGCAGCTTATCAGCAGGCATGGGGTGCTGTCCCGGAAGACGGACTACATGGAACAATATCGTATCGTGGACTTTGTGGAACACCAAAGCCTCATGCAGCAGCTTTGCGGCCTAAAGACGGTACGCATCTTCTCGATGGACAGGAATACACCCCGGCTTGATTTGGTAGGCATCAGACACAACTTCGATGTGGTAACGCTTATCCGGGAACGGGTCGAGTATAACAAACGAAAAAAGGGAATATATGAAATCACGAATCATTAGTCTGGTCATTTTTGCCCTCTGCCTGATGCCACACTGGGCAAAAGCCCAAATCACGGCGTCCAATCCGTTGGAATGGATGGCGTTGGCCGAGGGCAACGAGGTTATCAATGACCAAATAGAGAAACAGATAAATGGTCAGACGAAGACAGCTATGCTGCAGAACAGCATCGCCGCCGAGTTTAACCGCATCCACAAATGGGAGAAGCAGTACAACAGTTATCTCAAGACGGTAAGCGGCTACGCTTCATCGCTGAAAGCCTGCACCCATCTCTACAACGACGGCGTGAGAATCTTTCTCACGTTAGGGAAATTGGGCAACGCCATCCGAAACAACCCGCAGGGCATCATCGCCTCCATGAGCATGAACAATCTGTATATCGAGACGGCAACGGAACTGGTATCGGTCTTCACGCTCCTGAATGACGCAGTGGCCAAGGGCGGCAAAGAGAATATGCTCACGGGTGCGGAACGCAGCAAGACCTTGTGGGCGTTGAACGACAAACTTTCGGTTTTCAGCCGGAAGCTGCACCTGCTCTACCTGAGCATACGGTACTATACCCTCAATGACGTGTGGAACAACGTGACGGCCGGGATGCTCGACCGCAACAACGGAGAGGCGGCACGGATGGCCATGTCCCGTTGGCGCAGGGCTGCCGTCCTTGCACGATAAAATCAGGTGAATGATGAAACGGACGATTTGGATAGGCATCTTATTGCTGTGCATCGGTATCGGCAAGGTTCGGGCACAGAACGACCCCGTGCTTGCCGGGATGATCCTGCTCTATACCGACAAGGCGGAAAAGGAGCTGAAGAACCAGGAGAAGGTCATGCTGATACAGACCACCGGACACCTGTGGACGAAAGAGGAAGTGAAAGCCACGACCGACCTGCAACGGGAGTTCAACAACTATTTGGACTCTTTCCGGTCGATAATCTGCTACGCAGCGCAGATATACGGTTTTTACCACGAAATATCAAGGCTGACGGACAATATGGGAGACTTTACCAGACAGGTAAGCCGCAATAGTCCCAACGCGCTGGCCGTTGCTCTCTCCACGCAACGGAACCGCATTTACCGGGAACTGATTATGAACAGCGTGGAGATTGTGAATGACATCCGCATGGCGTGCCTGTCAGACAACAAAATGACGGAGAAGGAGCGCATGGAAATCGTATTTGGCATCCGTCCGAAGCTCAAGATGATGAACAAGAAACTGCAACGGCTGACCAAGGCGGTGAAATACACGACGATGGGCGACATCTGGCGTGAAATCGACGAGGGGGCACGCCCGGCAGCCGACAAACGGGATATCGTGGAAGCCGCCAAAAGACGCTGGCGGCAGATAGGAAGAAATGTAAGACCTTAAAAACAGACAACGTATGGGCGTTTGGAGTACACTATTGAAATATGGCGGCAAGGCCATGAAAGGTGTCGGTACGGCTACAGCGACTACCGGCAAAAGTATGGGTAAGGCAGTGCTGCACCCTTCGCAGACCTTGCGTGGCGCGGGTCAGGCCGTCAAGACGGCGACCATCGGCGGTGCGGTCGGTTATGTGGGCTGGGAGAAGCTGACCACCGACAAAAGCGTGGTGCGTATCGTGAGCGATGCGGTCATCGGCGAACCGGCAACGAATACCCTCGCGGAGACGGCGGACGGAGTGCGTGAACTGACGGGCAAGGCCGGGGAAGCCGTCAGTTCGGTCAGCGGTGCGGTAACCGGCATCGACAACAAGCTGAACGGTGTGTCGAACTTTTTGCGCCAAGCCTCCGGTGGCGGAGGCCTTGATATGTTCGGCAACTTTTTCCGTAACCTCGGCAGCGGCAACGTGTCGGGGCTGAGTATTGCCGGGCTGGTTGCGGCGGCGTTCCTCATATTCGGACGCTTCGGCTGGCTGGGCAAGATTGCCGGCGCATTCCTCGGCATGATGCTCATCGGCAACAATGCGGGTGTCTTCCGAACGCCGGAGACAGAAAACGTGCAGCGCACCCGGACGCCCGAACTTCCGGCAGAGGAACAGACGCATGGCGGAGGGATGAGAAGATAGGGATATGAATCAATAGGTAAACAGCATGAAATATACAGAAGAAATGATCCTGCAATCCGATAGCGGTTATTGTATGCCTTTCGAGGAACAGCAGGGCAAAGACGTGGAGCTGTCGCTCGGCTACGGCGAACAGACCGACCCGGCGACGGGCGAGAAATTCTTTCATCACGGCATTGACTTCAACGTGCGGTGCTATATGCTTTCTGCCCTCGCCAGCGGCATTGTGTCGGGCGTGGGCAACGATTCCGGACACGGCATCTGCCAGACCATCCGCTACGGGGAGTATGAGGTGACATACGGAAATCTGTCCAATGTCTTCGCTCAATTCGGACAGCGTGTAAAGGCCGGACAGACGGTAGCTTTGAGCGGTGACAAACTGCACATGACCGTCCGCTTCAAGGGCGAGGAACTGAACCCGCTGGAGTTCCTGACGATGCTGTACGGGAACATACAGGCAATGCGTCAGGCCGGCGGACACGAGACAGACTATTTATCCGGCTTGGAGATGGAACTGAAAACCGATTATGAACGGGACAAAAGGGAGATAGAGGAACTGATGCTGCACTTCCTGCCGCACTATATGGAGGATTTGCGGCATGGAGCATACACCTTGCCCCGGAATACGGAGCAGTCGCTACGCCACATCTTCACGGTGGGCGCGATGAAGGAGTATTTCTACGAGAATATGCCGAGCATGGCCAATCCGCTCGGACTGGGACACAAGGCCATGCCGCTGGCCTGCAAGGTGCAGAACCTCCTTATTGCGGATTTCCTGCATTACCTCGCCCTGCGGCATGATGTGTACCTCTCCACTGCGAGCAGCGACATAAAAAAAAACTCCATGACGAAGCCCTGACCTATGGCGGCATCATAGACCCGTTGGCGGAACTGGACATCGACATACAGAGCTTCGACATACCGAGGCTTGTCACGGTCTATCCCGACCGGGCGGGTGTGCGCTGGTGGACCAAGGCATGGTTCAACAATCGGGAAGAGGGCGAGACATCCGTCGAAATCGAACGGGAGCAGGCGATACGGTTCATGCAGGACAACATCGAAAAGGACGCATGGCTGGAAGAGTTCTTTCCCCGGCAGATGGAGGTTTACCACAACGCCATCGAGCAGACGAAAGAACAGCTATTGAAACAGATAAATATATAATACACAACATGGATGGAATCAGACATAGCCGGCAATTCGCGGAAATAGAACGTCTTGTGAGCGATTATTTCCATTGCCATCTCGCTCCCGTCATGTCGAAAACGCAGGCTTTCCTCACGAAGAAGCAGGGCGAGGAAATGAGGGAGTATTCCACCTCATTGGGCGGCATACTCAGCGCAATGGCGTCTGCGGCACAGCCGATGGGCGACCCGTACCAGGTACTCAAGGTTACGGGCGAATGGAACTCGAAGACGACGGAGGACTACATCGGAATGTGCAAGGCGGAGATTACCGGCTCCAAGGAGATACAGCAAGACCTCGCATACATGGCCGGGCAATGGCGCGATACCGTCGTGCGGGAAATCGGGCGTGAACGGTACAACGAACTGTCGGAACAATTGGGCGGTGACCTTGCCTACGCCTATATGGACTACCGGGTAGAGGAACTGATGATCGACCGGCTGGTCAAGGAGCGAATGCCGAAATCGTCAGCCGACTACATCATCCGCAAAGCCGCAGAATCAAGCTTGCTCGGACTTTCGCAGACCTTGAACCGCTCGCCGCTTGCTGAGGAAATCGAGGCACGGGGCGAAGCGGCCTACCGTCCGAAAGGATGGGAAAAAGGTGCGGGTCGGGTATTGGGCGCAACGGCGGATGCCGTCATGATGGGTGGCGCAGGTTCGTGGGCGACATTGGCAAAGTTTGTCGGGGCGGACGTGGCTATCTCGGCAGTCGCCTCACGCTTCGAGCCTGAAAAGTCGCCCAAGCTCTCTGTGGAGCAATGTATCAGCAAAGGTGTGTTCGGTAGCGAACGGAACGTGTTTACGGACTTCCGTAAGGAGGCTGCAACAGTACAGACGGGTGATAGTGCGCTTATTGTGGCGGCCAACGAGCAGTTGAAGAAAAAAATACCTGTGATGAACTTTAATTTTTTGGAGTGGATGCAGACACCAAAGTTTACCCCTTTCCAAATGTCCGAAAAGCCCGGACACCCTGAAAAGAAAAATGAACGTGCCGAACGGTACAAGGATGTGCCGCTCATCGTCGCTCCCGGACAGGAAGAAGCCTATTTGAAGCATTTGGAGAAATATAAGAATGCAACGGCTGTAAAATCCACAAAGGAATCAACACAGCCGGAAATGGAACAGAGGGAAAAAGTGGAGAAAGAGGAACGGCAGGTGGTTATTCCACATGAGGAAGAAAAGCAAGAGAGAGAGGCTGTGCAGACCAACACGAACGGATGGAGCGGATTGCTCGGTACATTGGGATTAGAGGGATTGGGCGATATCACGGGCAACCTCGGATATGTCATGGCCATGCTGCCCGACATCCTGCTGGGAGCTTTTACCGGCAAGACGCAATCGTTGCGCTTTGGGGACAACCTGTTGCCGATAGCGAGTATTGTGGCCGGTCTGTTCGTGCGTAACCCGCTGCTGAAGATGCTCCTTGTCGGTCTGGGCGGCGCGAACTTGCTGAACAAGGCTGGACACGAGGCGTTGGGGCGTCCCATGCCGTCCGCCGACGTGCATACGGAAAACCAGTACCGCCGTTATCCCGACGAACCGCTCAATTCCCGTATCGTAAACCCTGTACTGCAAGGCAGCACGCTCATCGCCACGATAGACCGTGTGCCTTGTACCATCCAGCTCACGCCGACCGTCGCGGAGGCTTACCGTGCAGGGGCATTGCCGCTGAACACGCTGGCGAACGCCGTGCTTGCCAAGAGCGACCAGTTGCGCCATATTGCCTCGCAGAATTACGACGACGGACAGCGGGAGACGATTGTGCGCACACGGGGCATCCAATAAATCCATGAACAATAAAAGCATGATGATATGAAAGAAAAGTCGCAAATCGAAAAAAAAGCCGAAGAAAAGCAGACGGAACTGCTGTCTGCCGCACTGGGCGGGGCATCGAACGCCGGCGGCCATTGGCTCAACGTATCGGGCAAGGGATTTCCCCGGCTCTATCCGCAAGGGGTCTCGGCCAGCCCGTTCAATGCCCTCTTTATGGCCTTGCATTCGGACAATAACGGATGCAAGACCAACCTGTTCACGCTTTACAGTGAAACCAAGGCACGGGGGGCTGCGGTACGGGAGCATGAGCAGGGCGTACCGTTCCTGTTCTATAACTGGAACAAGTATGTCAACCGGAACAATCCGAATGAAACCATCGACCGTACCGCCTATCTCCAATTGGACGAAGAGCAGAAGGCACAGTTCAAGGGTGTCCACAACCGAGAAATCCGCACGCTTTTCAATATCGACCAGACGACGTTGCCCTACGTGGACAAGCCGGCTTACGAGGATGCGGTAAAGCAGGACGGCAGTGTTCAGGAAAGAGGATATGCCGAGGCGGACAACCGCAGGTTGCGCACTCGGTTCAACGACTTTCTATTGAAGATGCGGGACAACCTCGTTCCCGTGCGCTCGGACGGTAGCGGAGTTCCTCATTACGAGACGGACAAAGATGCGGTCTATATGCCGCGCCAAAAGGATTTTGAGCATTACCACGATTATGTGCAGGAAGCCTTGCGGCAGATCGTGAGTGCCACAGGACATCAACAACGACTTGCCCGTGAAGGCATGGTCATGAAGAATGGTGTGGCTCCGTCAGAGGATGCGGTAAAATATGAAAGGTTGGTTGTGGAACTGGCTTCGGGTATCAAGATGTTGGAACTGGGACTGCCCGCGCGTTTGTCCGATGCAAGCCTGAAGACGGTGGATTACTGGTGTCGGGAGTTCAAGGAAAACCCGTGTATAATGGACGCTCTCGAAAGCGACGTGAACAATGCGCTTGATGTTATCCGAAAAGCGGAACGGGGCGAGAAAATTGAGTACGCCACCCTGCGAAACAGACGGCAGACCACGACCATGCAGGAACAGATGCCCAAGCATTACTTTGTGGCGAATGAAATCCGCCAGCACCCGGACAAGGCGGCGAAAAGCATCGTCCTCGTCATCGACCGGGAGGCGAAATCGGCGGATGTCATTTTGCCGGCAGGAGCTTCGACCGAGGCGAACAACGAGATTCCCGGCATGAACAAGGGGCGTATCGAACGGGCATTGCAGAAAGAGGGTATCGAGCAGGTGCGTTTCTATAATACTGACGGTGCATTGGGTTACAGACCCGATGACAGCTATTTCAATGAAAAAATGGTGACACTGGCCCGGTTAAGGAACTACACGTTGGAAAAGCTCTCCACGCTGGACGTGTCGGAAGCTGTCAGACGGGCGAATGAGGTCGGGTTCGATGCCGTGCAGATGATTCAGGATGACAAGAACCGTTGGGCACTCTATATCAAGCCGGAAAACAAGGAGGGGTACAGCGTCTATCCCGACAAGGAGGATGTGAACCGTTTTTTCTCCACGCTCAAGCAGGCGATGGACAACATCGACAAGGTACGGATGGAGCTGGCGCACAAGTATTATGCACTGGCGGAGGTCAAACCCGACCTGAAAGTGGATTTGTTCGGCAGCGATACGCCGGAGATTGACCTGAACCGTATTCAGCGTGTTGCCATCTTCAAGACCAGGCAGGATGGAATCCAGTGTGTGGCAACCATCGACGGACAAAAGCTGCAGCCCCGCAGCGTCACTCCACAGCAGTGGCAACGGATGTGGGTGGCGGAAGACCGTGACGGCTACAAGCGGCATTTGGCGGCTACGCTGTTTGCCGATGTGCTGCAAAAGGGACAATCCGTCGGGGAACAGAAAGCGGAAGAGCAGGTACGGCAACAGAATGAGGTGGTGGCGGAAAATCGGTCGGAAGAGACGAATGATGAAAATATGTCTCCGAAACGGCAGTTTTGGGACAACCTCAAGGAAAAGCATCCCGACGCCCTGTATCTGATTCGTGCAGGAGAAGTCTATCGGCTTTATAATGAGGATGCGGCAAAGGGAGCTGATATATTGGGGATTACGATGAAGAAATATCCGGAACGTGGATTTTCGGCTTTCGCAGAGTTCCCAAGGACGCAACTGGACAGCTATCTGCCCAAACTTGTCCGTGCTGGTGAGCGTGTCGCCATCAGTGAGATAGAGCTACAGGATAAACGGCAGGACGAGCAGGAAACACATAGGGGTATTCATAGATAAGGAGTGACGATTATGACCAAGAATCAGGAATATGCACTGCAATACGCAGATTATGCGATGGCACAGATGCGAAGGTATGGCATCCCGGCTTCCGTCACATTGGCGCAAGGCATACTGGAAAGCAGCAACGGACAGAGCCGTCTGGCAAGGAACGAGAACAACCATTTCGGCATCAAGGCAACTTCCTCGTGGATTGCCGAAGGCGGCAAATACGGAATCTACACCGATGATAAGCCGAATGAAAAGTTCTGCAGCTATGACAGCGTGGGTGATTCATACGAGCATCATTCCCGCTTTTTGAAGGAGAACAGCCGCTATGCCGGTTGCTTCAAACTCTCCCCGGACGATTACAAGGGCTGGGCACAAAGCATTGAGAAAGCCGGTTACGCCACAGGCGGCAAGTATGCCGAGAACCTGCAGAAAATCATTGAGCAGAACGGCTTGCAGAAGTATGACAGACAGGTGATGCAGGAGATGACGGCACAAGGCCGGCAGTTCGGGGTGGAACACAATCCGCTCCAGACTTCCGAGAGTGCGGAACATGGAACGGGGTATTCGTTCCCGGTGGAACGGGAGGAATTTCTGTTCATTACCTCTCCGTTCGGAACACGGCAAGACCCGTTGGACAGCACAAAGCAACAGATGCACAAGGGCGTGGATATCCGTTGCAAAGCCGACGCGGTACTGGCTACGGAGAGCGGCGGCAAGGTCGTGGCGGTAAACCAGAACAAGAATACACCCGGCGGCAAGTCGCTGACGGTGGAATATGCTCGGACGGACGGCAGCAAGGTACAATGTACCTATATGCACCTCAAGGAGATTTCCGTCAAGGTCGGCGATACGGTACAGGCAGGCGGACGGCTTGGCACATCGGGCAATACGGGGACACGGACGACCGGGGAACATCTGCATTTCGGTGTGAAGAATATCTATGCCGACGGGACGAAACGGGATATAGACCCTGCGGCGTATCTGGCTGAAATCGCACAGAAAGGACATATCAAATTGCAAATGCTGCACAACGGAAATGACCTGCTCGTCAAATACAAGGCGGCGGAAGATACCGTGCCTGAAAAGAACCTTTCGCCAGACGGATGGATGAAAAAACTCCTTTCGTCGGAGGATAGCGGTGTGGGAATATCGGGATGCAACGACCCGATTGTGGAGATGGCGATGACCGCTTTCGCCTCCCTGATGCTTTTAGCCACACAGATTGATAACCGGGAGGAAGAGGAACAGAAGACGGCGATATCCGCCGCGATGGATCTTCGTACCATCGACCTGAAGCCGTTGTTGCCGAATATGAAGAACTGCGACCTGACTATCGGCGAGAACGGCAAGGCCATTCTGAAAGCGGACAACGGGGAACTGCATGTCTCGCGGGAGCTGACCGCTTCCGAGCTGAACCGGTTGTCTGCCACGTTGAACAACGGTACACTCACGGAAGAGGCCAAACAGATGCGTGTAACCGGTATGCTGAATACGGTTATCCTGTCGGAAGCGGCCTCACAGAATTTTGAGCAGGGGATGACCCGGCAACAGGGACAAACGGAAAACCTGCGAAGATAAAGGCATGGCGATATGATAAAATGCGTGATGATACAGCTATGCAAGTGTCTGGCGGGAGTTTCCCTCCTTGCGTTGCACCTCCGGTTCTGCTACCTGCTGTTGGGATGGATCGGGACGCTCGTTGTCGTGGGCGTGCAATTAGCCATCGCCGGATGGATGGTCTGGGCGATGATACGCGCACCCGACTGACCGCACTCTACAACAGTTCAACATCAATCAACCCATGTATCACTTGTCCGGATGATCCATGTATCATTAAAGACAAAAAACAGATGATTAAATGTAATGTTACGGTATGCGGCGTTATCGGCCGCGATGCGTCGGTTCGCAAGAATAAAGAAGAGAAAGAATTTCTGGTGTTTCCGCTCCGGGTACAGATTCCGGCGACGGGTGGCGGGCACACTATCGAGGTGGATGTCCGCAAGGAGGGCTGTCAGGAGGAAGCCGCCGGTTATCGGAACGGCTCCCGTGTAGAAGTGAGGGGTACGATGTATCTCAAACGCCGGGGCGACAAGCTATATTTCAACCTGTTCGCCGATGAAATCTGCAATGCCGCTACGGATGATGCGGATTGCGTCAAGGGCGAGCTGGTGTTTCGTGGTAAGGTCGGCCAGAACATCGAGGAAAAAAGGGATAAGAAAGACCAGCCTTATACGGTGTTCTCGGCGTTTAGCGCAGAGAAGGTCGATGACGGCTTCGAGTACCAGTGGGTGCGCTTCTTCTGTTTCGGTAAGGAGCGCGAAGCGTGGTTGCAGCCGGGTGTAAAGGTGGATGCCAAAGGTGAAATGAACCTGTCGGCACACAACGGGAAAATCAACCTTTCCTGCAAGATGGAGGAACTGACGCAATATGTGGCGGATTCGTCTAACTATAATCAATAAGGGTTATGGCCGGTTACAGAAAGAAGAATGCCGACGGACCGAACAGCGAGGACAAGGCTCTTGACCTGTTCGCCGAAATGATGATCGAGAAAATCGAGGGCATTCAAAAGGACTGGAAAAAGCCTTGGTTTACGGAGGGTACGCTACAGTGGCCCCGCAACCTTCACGGGCGCGAGTACAACGGGATGAATGCTTTTATGCTGCTTTTGCACTGCGAGAAAGAAGGGTACAAGATTCCCCGTTTCTGCACGTTCGATTGTGTTCAGAAGCTCAATAAGCCCGGAAAGGATGGAGAGGAACTGCCGCGTGTCTCCGTGCTTCGTGGTGAAAAATCCTTTCCGGTCATGCTCACCACGTTCACTTGTATCCATAAGGAGACTAAGGAGAAAATCAAGTATGACGATTACAAGAAACTCTCCGATGACGAAAAGGAACAATACAATGTCTATCCGAAGATGCAGGTGTTCCGGGTCTTCAATGTCGCGCAAACTAACTTGCAGGAAGCGAGACCGGAGCTGTGGCAAAAACTGGAGCGAGAAAATTCGCGTCCGGCAATCGAGGAGGGCGAGCATTTCAGTTTTGCCCCAGTCGATACGATGATAAGGGATAACCTGTGGATTTGTCCGATTACGCCGAAATATCAGAATGACGCCTACTATTCCATCACGAAGAACGAAATCATCGTACCCGAAAAGGAGCAGTTCAAATCGGGAGAATCGTTCTACGGGACACTGTTCCACGAGATGACGCACTCCACCGGAGCGGAAAACGTACTTGACAGGTTCAAGCCGACTACTTTCGGTTCTCCTGAATATGCCCGTGAGGAACTGGTGGCAGAGTTAGGCAGCGCACTGGTCGCACAGCGTTACGGCATGACCAAGCATATCAAGGAGGACAGTTGCGCGTATCTTAAAGGTTGGCTTGATGAGCTGAAGGAATCGCCACAGTTCATCAAGACAACGCTTCTGGACGTGAAAAGGGCAACCTCGATGATTACCCAGAAGGTGGATAAGATAGCGCAAGAACTGGAACAAAATGTCGGCGAGAAGCAGGAAAACGGAGCGGCAGCAAAGGAGAATACATTTTATTCTTCTGTTGCGTATCTCCAATTTTCGGATGACACGAGGCAGCTTGACGAACTTCGGGAGAAAGGCGATTACGAGGGATTGCTGACGCTTGCCAAGGAGTATTACGACGGCAATGGCATCAACGAACAGCATACTTATTTATCGGCCACGAACAACAAGGGTGACAGCCTTATTGCCGAGGATGAGAATTTCGCTGTCGTGTACAACGGGAGTGTCGGGGGAACCTACGAGGTGATGTTGAAATTCACGGAGCAGGAAATCCGAGACCATATCCGGCGTTACGGTGTCGATATCGCCGGAGATACAATAAAAGGGGTTGCCAGGGAGATGGCGGCGGAACAGTTCTCCGCTTTGGCGTATCAAAAGATTCCGGCCTTCGAGATGCCGAACGGTGAAGTGCTATATGTCGAATATAACAAGGAATCCGATACGCTTGATGTCGGGCAACCCACCAATGCCGGGCTGGTCGCGCAGCATCGTTTCCCTTACGACCACAATGTCGGGCTGGATGCCAATCTGCAAGCCGTGAACGAGAAGCTGAACGAGCTGGAAGAGTATCGGGCAGAACTACAAGAGGCAGAATACGGCAGCGGTATGCGCCGGTAAGGATGGAAAGAAAAAGATGCGGAACTGGTTGGCTCCGCATCTTTTTTGCAGTTTATTTCCCCAACAAACCGTCTATCATAGACTGTAAATTTGCTATGTCGCAATACTGGTTACATCCCCCTCGGTAGTCCTTTCCATTTTGAGCTGTCCGTATCAGAAACGAATCGAGTTCAATTCTTACGCCGCTGCCCATTCGTGACAGACCGGAAGAGTGGCTGATGTAAACGAACTTGCCGTTGCGCTCAATGAAGCAGGAGGTGTCATAATGCCCTTTTGAATTGGAAGCCACCTTTGCACCAACGGCTGCGGCATATTTGGAAATCTCACGCACCAATGCTGTCTGGAAACTGCGGTACTCTTTTGAAACATAGTCTCCTGCATCTGCAAGTATAGCGTCCTGCCATTTGGTATAAAAATTCTGTGCCATATTGATATTTATTATTATTCGTTCCGCAAATAACTTTTCCATTTCTCGCCGTCAATGGTCAGTTTGCCCATTTCCCAATCGTATTCCACTTCCGGTATATTGGTATAAGGGAAATGAACGGTGTAGCCTATCTGTCCGTAAGAGCAATGCAGAGGGGTAACGCAAATCTCCCAACCGAAGTAAGATTGCGGCGTGCAGTATTTTCGCCAGTTGAAACGACCTGCGGCAATATTGCCGCAAAGTCGTTTGAGTATGTCGTTTGTTGTCATTCTGTACCTCCTTTGCTGAGTATGGTGAGTTGTTCGGGACGGTCTGGAAACCAATAAGCATCACTGTCGATATATACGCATCTATAGCCATTCCAAGGTTTTCTGAAAGCTAATACTTCTTTGGGGCCAAATACCACCCCGTAGTCGTTTGTAAACGCCACCATATCGCCTACAGCCAAATCACTGTCTGTTTCCATGACTTCGGACAACCGGCTGAAAAACTCCATGCCCTCGGCTTCACGCTCTTTCTTCCAGCGCATAAACTCCTCTTTGTGGCTTCTTGATGAGCCAATAGGTAATAACTCCGATGCCAAAACCTCTGTCTCGGAAGAGCTTGTTGAGATTAAGATGATGCTGTCACTATCCACTTTTTCGGGAGTTGAGATAATTCGACATTCTATATCATTATCGGCAGTGTGCCAAAAAAGGAGGTTGCCTTGCTTGATGAAATCGTACTTGCTCATTGTCTTTTGATTTATTGTTTTTTTTATTTCCCTTTTCTTGAAGCCTTTTGACTTCGCCCAAAGGGGTTGTTTTCATGTGCGTCACAAACGGGGGGATGCAAGAACGATGAGCAAGGAACCTGCAATGAAATTTTATGAAATACCGTCATCTCCGATTACGGAAAGTTGTCGTCAAATTTTATTTCAGGTAGCGATAGCGGTACTTGGGCAATGTTCGTCCACCGTACCTTTGCACACGAAAACAGACCTGCGGCGTATGTCGGGGCTGTGAAGGGATTATACCCTTAAAACAGGAATATACCGGCTGTGAAACCGGTGGCGGAAGCTCTGCAGAGCATATTTATAAAAGTAACCGGGGAGCCTGTGCAAAAAAGAGAGCAACCACCCACTTTTGAGGCGGGTGGTTGCCAATGTTTCGGACAAACATCAGAAGTGGTAATCAACAACTCCTCCGATGTAGAGTATCGTTCCCGGTTCAAGCCTACAAACAAACTCCATAAACGTAAAGGACTGTTCGGCAAAAGACTGCAGCCATCGCCATCCAAATAGAAATGATAGGCGACATCCAACGGATTTTCCACTGCCTGTTTGAGATAATAGGTCGAACCCCATTCCAACATATTATCTGCCGTAAGAGCATTCGCTCTTTTTTTGATATTGGCGACATACTCCTCTTTCCATTGCTCTATTCCACCATTATAGCGCATGGTGTCATCGGATATAAGCTCGAACATTCCTTTGGGCAAGGCATGATTGACCAAATTGGCAATATCCTCTTTACGGTCTTCCTCGTCTATTTCTGAACAATAGTCATAGAAGCTCCCGTCTCCTTGCTGGAGTGTGTCCTCATTCAGATAGTTTTCTTTGTCTATCGGCTCCGTTGAAATTTGAAAAATCCTGCTGTGCATAATTGTAAATTTTAGATTGTCAAATATTTTCTTTTTTTCCTTTTCTTGAAACTCTTTTGGCTTCTCGTCGGGGAATGATTTTTATGCAGGACTGACAGCGGGAAAAGGACGGATAAGGCAAGTAAACAGTGTACGGGATGAAACGGAATACCCAACCGCCCAATGTAAGAGCACAGTCAGGCTCGTCCGACTATGCCCTGCAACGAGGTGGGGAGTGAAAGTCAATCTTCGATTTGTGGAAGGCTGCCGTGAAGAATATCCGGGAACCGTTAGTGAAAGCGATACTTGACGACCAGACGCACGCTGTACCTTTGCATATAAAATCTCTCCGAAGAGAATTGCCGACGTGAGATGAAAAGAGACCATAATTGAGAAACGCTATTATTCATAAGGGGAAAAGACTATTCGTGGTTGTTATAAATGCTTGATTAACATGAAAAT
This sequence comes from Bacteroides sp. GM023, assembly GCF_014750685.1. Classification (GTDB taxonomy): domain Bacteria; phylum Bacteroidota; class Bacteroidia; order Bacteroidales; family Bacteroidaceae; genus Bacteroides. The sequence continues at coordinate 223,135 of NZ_JAAXGE010000004.1, read as the reverse complement.
ACAATTCGCGCCATAAAATAATCCTTTCTTGAAATAAAAATCACAGAAAAAGAAACAAGATTAAAAAATAACCATTAACTTTGCACCAGTCAAGTTTCCAATCGAAGCGTCGAACGGAATTAAAAGGGAATCCCGGTGAAAATCCGGAGCTGTACTCGCAGCTGTAAGTCCTATTAAAGTTTATCGCACTCTTTGCCACTGGTGAAAGCTGGGAAGGCGCGATAAGCGGGATGAGCCAGAAGACCTGCTTGATGAGATAGATTTAGTGACCACGGGATAATTGGCATTAGATTAAAATGAACAGAGGCTCGTCCACAGGCACCTATATTCTTTTTGATAACCGATTTCTCATTCGTTGCAAATCTGTCGCAATAAAAACGAATGTGTGTTTAAACTTTTTGTTTAACTTTTAATAATTAAGTTATGAAAAAGAATTTTAGATTCTTGGCAATGGCTGTTGTAGCAATGGCCGCCGCAGTGTTCACGGGATGTTCATCCGACGATGACTTCCTTGCTCCGTATGAGGAGAGTGCGATTCAAACCCGCGCGATAAGTTCTACCAATGCGCTTATCGATTTTGATAACGTACCTTCCAGCGTAATGGCTTCTGACCAGTATGGAAACAATCTCTATTCTGCCACGGCCAACGGCAAGCAGGTAACGACCGGCTACATCACTCAAATCGGGCAAACCGGTACGTACATTCAGTTCCCGATTAACTATTTGGAACAAGAATGGGTAAGCGGACAGCCTTGGGAATATGAATTTTGGAATGGTGGTTTTGCCATCTCTAATTTCCATAATCTGACACAGGGGGATTATCAAAACCAATGTAGCGTGTACTGGCCCAACGGCGGTCATAGCGGTAAAAATTTTGCTGTAGCTTTCGGTTATAGCGATTCATACAATGATTCACAAGCAACCTATGACAAATGTGCGAAGATTTACCTGACCGATGCAACCGGCTACAGAGTCGTTACCACAAACACTCCTGTCAAGGGTACACCGAAATATGGTAAATTCAACAGCGTATGGGTTTGTAATACGACTTATACCTACTTAGTCATGAAGGATGGCAACTCGTTTACACAAGGCTCTTTGTCGGCACAAAAAGGATGGTTTAAGGTGGTATTTGTTGCGTTGGATGCGACGGGTAAACCTACAGGTAAGGAAGTAGAATACTATTTGGCAAACTTCGATTCCAGTAAAGATGCAGAATCAGGTTTGACCAATAAAATCCGTACCGGATGGAATCAAGTGGATTTAAGCGGTTTAGGTGACAGCGTATGTACTGTAGCTATCAATTTCGAAGGAAGCGATTCAAGCGCATACGGATTGAACACTCCTGCTTACGTTGCTATAGACGATATTGATGTAACCGTAAACGAATAACATGAATTTGGGGCAAATGCTTTTTAACGGCAAGTGCAAAGTATTTGCCCCTTTTTATTATATCCCAATGGAGATTGGAATCAAATACTTTCTTCAAGGGAATTTCAGCATTAAAATTATAAATATAATGAAGAAGTATTTGCTTTTATTCTCCTTGACGATATTTCTATTTGCATGCAACAAAGACGAAGAAATATCGCAGGACGTGATATTGCCTCCTGTCATTGAGTTGGATAGCGAGGACGGAATCTACGTTGTAAAGATAGGAAAAGAGGTCGTTATTGAGCCGACCTATCAGAATGTCGATTACGCCGTTTATTCATGGAAATGCAACGGTCGTATCATTTCCGACGAGCCTCAATTGAAATACATTTTCAACGAATGCGGTTCGTATTACGTTACCCTGCGTGTGGATACGAGGGATGCCAGCACAGAGGAAGAAATTCGTGTGGATGTCAATGAATTGGCTCCGCCCGTTATTTCATTGGTAACCCCCTCTATAGGGCTTAAAGTTGTCGCAGGACGTGAGTATATCCTTACACCCGACATTCAAAATGCAGAAGGAGCTACTTATTTGTGGACTCTTAACGGAAACGAAGTCGGAACGGAAAATACTTATACATTCAAGCAAGATGAGTTGGGAACTTATGAACTGACCTTAACCGTAACAAATGAAGACGGACAATCAAAGAAGACAGTTTCTATTGAGGTTGTCGATAAACTTCCGATTGAAATCGTAGTTCCGTCATCTTTATATTTTACCGAGAATAATACCAAATACGTAGAATTAGGACGTACTTTGTTTGTCCGCCCCTTTGTATCAATAAGTGCCGAGCCTTCTTATCAATGGAGTTTGGACGGGCAACCGATTGAGGGAGCCAATTCTTTGGTTTACGGTTTCAAACCCGCTAAAACCGGAGAACACACGCTTACCTTTACTGTGAAATACGACAATCAAGATACAAAAGCAGTGCTCACCCGTAATATTTCGGTCTCCGGTGTCGATGAAGTCAGTGTCAATATTCCGGTGAAATGTTGTGAAGCGGCCGGAAAAAGACCTTTTGCTGCCGGAAATTCCATTTACAGCAATAAAGTATATGAATTTGTTCCGGCTCCGGGACAATTTGTAAACGAAACGAATACAGCAGGTTTCAATGGGGAAAGCACGCACGAAGCAGCCTGTGCTTACGCACAAAAACGTCTTGATAATGAACAATATGTTTCTCTCGGAGGTTGGGGAGGATATATTGTAGTAGGATTCGACCACAGTATCGAAAACAAAGGCGGTTATGATTTTTCCATCAAAGGAAATGCCTTTGATTCGTCAAATGAACCGGGCATTGTATGGGTAATGCAAGATGTCAATGGAGACGGCTTGCCCAACGATGAATGGTATGAACTGAAGGGTTCTGAATATGGAAAACCCGAAACCATTCAGGACTATGCCGTAACTTATTTCCGTCCCGGTCCCAACATGGACACCCAATGGCAAGACAACAAGGGAAATAAAGGGGCGATTGACCGTCTCGGCAACTATCACCCGCAAGAGTTTTATTATCCTTTGTGGATTGAAGAGGATTCCTATACGTTATACGGCACATGCCTGAAAGCACGTACCGAACAAAGCCCGTCGACAGGCATGTGGTCCAATAATCCGTTCGGGTGGGGATATGCCGATAATATTGGTGATGATATGCCCAATAAAGACAATCCTAACGCGGGAGCACTTGGAAACTATTTTAAGATTTCCGATGCGCTCAATATCGACGGCACGTCTGCAAACCTTTCCCATATCGACTTTATCAAGGTGCAGACCGGAGTCAATGTAAAAGCCGGATGGTTAGGGGAAAATTCCACGGAAGTTTTCAAGTTCTGTGATGAAAACAACAATAACGACAAATAAAATTCATTATGAACAAAATATATCATTTCATCCTATTCTGTTTCGCTACGCTCTGCCTTGCTGCATGTAGTGATGACGACCCTGAAGTAAGCGGAATAGACGGCAAGGATCACTTCATCTCCGAGTTTGCTCTAACTGTAGATGGCATTACCTATCAAGCCATGATAGTCGGGGACAAGATTACAGTTGAGATACCTTATAATACCAGTCTGAAAGGGGCTACCGTAGAGTATGCCCTTTGCGAGGGAGCCTCTATTAACCCGAATCCATCGACCATAGAGGATTGGGAGAATGAATGGAAATTCGTAGTTACCTCCAAAATGCAGGATAGCAAAGTATATTCCTATACTTATCAATATACAGACATCGAACAGAGCGGCAGCGTAGTACTTGCCACGCAAGCCGAGGTTGATAATTTTGCAAAGACAGGAATAAACAAAATCGAAGGCAGCCTGACCATCGGAACGGCAGACGGAGAAGAAATCACCAATCTGGACGGACTTGCCAACCTGAAACAAATCAGTAACTCCCTTGTCATCAATCCGTCTTACAAAGGAACGGATTTGACCGGGTTGGATAATCTGGAACAACTCGGAAGTTTCAAATTAGGTTCGACAACTTCTGCCAGTAAAAACATAATGCTCAAAACGGTTAATCTGCCCTCTTTGCTTGGAGTGACCGGTGATTTTGTCGTTAACAGTTCTGTCATTGAAAAAATATCTATACCCAAAGTCGAGTTCATTGGTGAGGATATGTATATAACTTCCGATGCTTTACTTGATTTGGATGCAAATGCCGTTGAATCTGTCGGAGCTTCCTTAATTGTCAAAGGTTCGGTAGCACAAAAAGAATCAGCGACAACCGAAGCCATTGTTTTCTCAGCGCTCAAACAGGTCGGGAATGAACTTACAATCCAATATTTTCCCAAACTGCAAGGAATTTATCTACCGGCATTGGAAAGTGTGGCCGGTACTGCCTCATTCTCCGATATGTCCTCCATCGGAAGTCTTGCAATGACCGAATTACATTCGGTTGGAGGACTAACTATAAAAAATTGCAAAGAAATTTCCATTGTTGAACTTCCCGGTCTTATTTCCTGCGGAGAGACCAGTGTGGATGCGAATAAAGTCAATAAACTCAATATAGCTTCTTTGAAAGATGTACTCGGTGATATGACTTTAACTAATCTGCTCATAGAAGAACTGGATTTGTCCCAGATAAATTTTAACGGAAATACACTTACCCTACAATGTAAGCAACTAAATAAAATCGTAGGATCGGAAACATTTAACGGTAGCCTTTTTCTACTTCCTAAAGATTGTCGATTGACAGAATTTACGTTGGAAGGAATCTCAAATATACAGGGTGACTTCCAATGCATAGATTATTTTTATGTAAAAGAATTTGTTATGCCATTTATTCGTGTGGCAGGAGATATGACTATTGCATTGAATTCGGGAAGTGTTAATACGGCGGCGGAAATCGAATTTCCTAAATTGCAGGAAATTGGAGGGACCTTAACATTAGGGACAAATAGGAATGCAAATAATATTACCTTCCCGTTATTGAAAAAAATTCTCGGTTCATGTTCAGTTACGACTTACAAACTTAAGAATGATATTGAGTTTACCAATCTGGAAAGCATTGGAACGGATGGAGCTGATGCACAAATTAAGTTTGAGATTGAGGCTACTAATATTCTATGTCCCAAATTAAAAACGATAAATGGGAAGTTTGATATTGCAACATCTTCTTTTATGTTTGATATGGAAGTAGATAAAGTATCTTATCCTAACGTAGAATCAATATCCGAAAATCTTTCAATAACATGCCCGTATTCTGATTTTGGTTCTAATGGTATTTTGTCCATTGATTTTTCAGGTCTCAAATCAGCAAAAGGGATTAGTATAAGCGGGCAAGGAGATGTTACTGATTTCAGTTCTTTCAAATACCTGTTTGAAAACAATGTTCTAACAGGAGAATCTCAATGGTCTGTCAAAGAATGTGGTTACAACCCCACTTTCCAAGAGATGAAAGACGGGAAGTACAAGCTTGCCGAATAGATAACGAAACAATAAATTTTCTGCCAATCCTCGGTATGCTTACCGTAAGGTAAGCTGCCGGGGATTAACTATAAAAATAACGGTATGACCTATCACCAATTGAAATATCTGCTATGGAGCGTAGTTGTCGGAGTGACACTATCCTTGACATCCTGCATGAAGTGGGACTACGGCGATGCCGTGGAAGATTTCAACGCCACGGGAGCCGGACTGTTCATCACCAACGAGGGCAACTTCCAGTACGGCAATGCTACCTTGTCCTATTACGACCCGGCAACCAAACAGGTGCAGAACGAAATCTTCTTCCGTGCCAACGGCATGAAACTCGGCGACGTGGCACAGTCGATGACCATCTACGACAACAAGGGCTGGGTCGTGGTGAACAACTCCCACGTGATTTTCGCCATCGACCTGAACACCTTCAAGGAGGTAGGACGCATCGAGAACCTGACCTCACCGCGCTACATTCATTTCCTAAGCGACGAAAAAGCATACGTCACCCAATTGTGGGACAACCGCATCTTCATCATCAACCCGAAGAAATACGAAATTACCGGCTATATTCAAGTGCCGGACATGACGATGGAAAGCGGCTCGACGGAGCAAATGGTGCAGTACGGCAAATACGTCTATTGCAACTGCTGGAGTTACCAGAACCGCATCATCAAAATCGACACCGAAACCGATCAAGTAGTCGATGAACTGAAGGTCGGCATACAACCGACATCGCTGGTCATGGACAAGTACAACAAAATGTGGACGGTGACCGACGGCGGTTATGAGGGCAGCCCCTACGGTTACGAAGCCCCGTCGCTCTACCGCATCGATGCCGAGACCTTCACCGTGGAGAAGCAGTTCAAGTTCAAGTTGGGCGACTGGCCCTCGGAGGTGCAGCTCAATGGCGACAGGGACAAACTCTACTGGATCAACAAGGCCATTTGGAGCATGGACGTGACAGCCAGCCATGTGCCGGTACGTCCGTTCCTCGAATACAGCGGCACGATTTATTACGGACTGACGGTAAACCCCGCCAACGGAGAAGTGTACATCGCCGATGCCATCGATTACCAGCAGCAGGGCATGATATACCGCTACTCGCCCGAAGGGAAATTGATAGATGAATTTTATGTCGGGATTATCCCCGGTGCATTTTGTTGGAAATGAAGAATAAATTGCGGCATATATACCATATTATTTTCATCACGAAAAGACAGGAGATGACGATTCCAATGACAACCAAAGGAATGATTCTCGATCAGATGGTACAAATTTTCACAAGGAAAGGCTGTCATGTCTATGCCTGCAATGCTTTTCTCAATCATGTTCATATACTTGTAGAGATACCATCTCCCACGGACTTCGCAAAGATTATCAATAAAGTAAAAAGTTCTACAGGCGTTGTCTATCGAAAATATCCGGAATATGCGGATTTTTCAGGATGGGCAGCCGGATTTGATTCGTTTAGCGTGTCATTCAATGATCTGAATCGGGTAAAACACCACATTGAGAAACAAGAGACGGTTCATCAGGAACTTTCATTCGAGGACGAATACGACCAACTGCTTGAAGAAAACGGATTCAATGCCTATCAAGATTTTATGCGGGCATCATTCTCTGCATATGCTGCGGTAAATAACCATATTAAAAACAAAAGGAAATGACATATACAAAATATTTACTTTTCTCAATATTGGTTGTCTGTCCATCCGTGCTGTCTGCGCAGGGAATCACCCGGCGTATTCACCAGATAGACGAGGTGACCGTATGGGGCAAACGGCCGATGAAGGAAATCGGCGTGCAGAAGACGAAGTTCGATTCACTCGCACTGAAAGAAAATATCGCCCTCTCGATGGCGGACATCCTGACGTTCAACTCGTCCGTGTTTGTCAAGAGCTACGGCCGCGCCACGCTCTCGACCGTCGCCTTCCGAGGCACGTCGCCCAGCCATACGCAGGTGACGTGGAACGGGATGCGCATCAACAACCCCATGCTCGGCATGACCGACTTCTCCACCATTCCGTCCTACTTCATCGACCAGGCATCGCTGCTGCACGGTACTTCATCGGTGAACGAAACGGGCGGTGGACTGGGCGGTCTGGTCAAACTCGGCACGGCTCCTGAAGTCGCTGAAGGGTTCAACGCCCAGTACGTGCAGGGCATCGGCTCGTTCAAGACCTTCGATGAGTTCGCCCGCTTCACCTACGGAAGTGAGCGGTGGCACGTCTCCACCCGTGCGGTCTATTCTTCCTCGCCTAACGATTACAAGTACACCAACCACGACAAAAAGATAAACATCTACGACGAGGATAAGAACATCGTCGGACAGTATCACCCGAAAGAGCGCAACCGCTCCGGGGCGTTCAAGGACCTGCATTTGCTTCAGGAAGTGTATTACAATACCGGGAAAGGCGACCGTTTCGGGCTGAACGCCTGGTATATCAACTCCAACCGGGAACTTCCGATGTTGACGACCGACTATGGAGATGCAACCGACTTCGAGAACCGCCAGCGAGAACAGACGTTCCGCAGCGTCTTGTCCTGGGATCACATGAAAAGCAACTGGAAACTCGGCGTGAAAGGCGGTTACATACACACATGGATGGCCTACGACTACAAGCGTGAGGTCGCACCTGACAACTGGGCGTCGATGACCCGCTCCCGCAGCAAGGTAAACACGTTTTACGGTCAGGCGGAGGGAGAGTATTCTTTGGATAAAAAATGGTTTTTCACCGCCAATGTATCGGCACACCAGCATTTGGTACGGAGCGAGGACAAGAACATCATCTTGCAGGACGGTGGCAAGGCCATCGTGGGCTATGACAAGGGGCGCGTGGAACTCTCCGGCTCCGTATCCGCCAAGTGGCAGCCGATAGACCGCTTGGGTATGTCGGTGGTACTGCGGGAAGAGATGTATGGTTCCGATTGGATTCCACTCATTCCGGCTTTCTTCATTGACGGTATCATTTCCCCGAAAGGAAATGTGATGCTGAAAGCATCCATATCGCGTAACTACCGTTTCCCAACTCTGAACGACCTATACTTTTTGCCGGGAGGTAATCCCAACCTGAAAAACGAACAAGGTTTCAGTTATGATGCCGGGGTGAGTTTCGATGTCGGCAAGAAAGGCATTTACAAGTTGAGCGGCGGTGCGAACTGGTTCGACTCCTACATCGACGACTGGATTATCTGGCTGCCCACCACCAAGGGCTTCTTCTCGCCCCGCAACGTAAAGAAGGTCCACGCCTACGGCGTCGAGGTCAAAGCGAACTTCGCCGTGCAGCCGGCGAAAGATTGGCTCATCGACTTGAACGGGTCCTATTCGTGGACACCCTCCATCAATGAAGGTGAGAAGATGTCGCCTGCTGACCAGTCAGTGGGCAAGCAGTTACCCTACGTGCCGAAGCACTCCGCATCGCTGACCGGACGGTTGTCGTGGCGGACTTGGGCGTTCCTTTACAAATGGGCGTTCTACTCGGAACGTTACACCATGTCGAGCAACGACTATACGCTGACAGGACACCTGCCCGAATATTTCATGAGCAATGTCTCGTTGGAGAAAAACCTGTTTTTCAAACCGGTGGACATCCAGTTAAAATTCGCCGTCAACAACCTCTTCAACGAGGACTACCTTTCGGTACTCTCGCGCCCCATGCCCGGCATCAACTTCGAGTTCTTCATCGGCATTACCCCGAAGTTCGGGAAAAACAAGAAAAAGTCCGAAAATACAAATATGTAACGATATGAAAGCATTAAAGAATTTAAGCCTGCTGTTGCTACTTGTATTGGCATTCACAGGCTGCCACAATAAAAGTTCAAAACTCGCCGATTTCAACCGAACGGTCTATACACCTGAATACGCTTCGGGGTTTGACATAAAAGGTGCAGACGGCAAAAAGAGCGTATTGGTTACCGTCACGAACCCTTGGCAGGGCGCCGACAGCATCACTACGAACCTGTTCATTGCCCGTGATGACGAAGAGGTTCCGGCGGATTTCACCGGTCAGATGCTCAAGGGGGATGCCGAGCGCATCGTCTGCATGTCCTCGACCCATATCGCCATGCTCGACGCAATCGGCGAAACGGGACGCGTAGTCGGCGTGTCAGGCATCGACTACATCTCCAATCCCGACATTCAGGCACGGCGGGACAGCGTTGGAGATGTGGGCTACGAAGGGAACATCAATTACGAACTGCTGCTCTCGCTTGACCCCGACCTCGTGTTGCTTTACGGCGTGAACGGGGCAAGCTCGATGGAGGGTAAGCTCAAAGAGTTGGATATCCCGTTCATGTATGTCGGCGATTACCTCGAAGAGTCTCCGCTGGGCAAAGCCGAATGGCTGGTGGCACTTTCGGAGGTTATCGGAAAACGGGCGGAGGGCGAAAAAGTATTCGCGGAAATCCCCGTCAGATACAATGTCCTGAAAAAGAAAGTAGCGGACAATATCCTCGACGCTCCGTCAGTCATGCTCAACACGCCTTACGGCGACAGCTGGTTCATGCCCTCGACCGAAAGCTATGTCGCCCGGTTAATCAAAGATGCCGGAGGCGATTACATCTACAAGAAGAACACAGGAAACGCTTCCGCGCCCATCGACCTCGAAGAGGCGTATCTGCTGGCCTCGCAAGCCGATATGTGGCTGCATGTGGGGATGGCGAACACGCTTGATGAACTGAAAGCCGCATGCCCGAAGTTCATCGACACCCGCTGTTTCCGTGGTGGACAGGTCTATAACAACAACGCCCGCACCAATGCTGCTGGCGGCAACGACTACTATGAGTCGGCGGTCGTAAATCCCGACCTCGTGCTGCGAGACCTCGTGAAGATATTCCACCCCGAACTGGTCGAGGAAGATTTCGTCTATTACAAGCAACTGAAATAGATGCGCTCCCGTTCCGCCATATTGTTTGCCATGCTGGCCGCCCTCACCCTTTTCCTGTTTCTGCTGGATTTGGCGGTGGGGGCAGTCGCCGTACCGCTCGGCGATGTATGGGCGGCTTTGACGGGCGGCGACTGCCCGCGGGCGACGGCGAAAATTATACTGAATATCCGACTGATTAAGGCGGTGGTCGCGTTGCTGGCCGGAGCAGCTCTGTCGGTCAGCGGTCTTCAGATGCAAACCCTCTTCCGCAATCCTCTTGCCGGCCCCTACGTGCTCGGCATCAGTTCGGGCGCGAGCCTCGGCGTGGCACTCGTCGTGCTTGCAGGCTTCGGTTCGTCGATAGGCATTGCCGGGGCGGCTTGGCTCGGAGCGGCGCTCGTGCTGGTCGTCATCGCCGCCGTCGGCCACCGCATCAAGGACATCATGGTGATTCTGATTCTCGGCATGATGTTCTCGTCGGGAGTCGGCGCGATTGTACAGATATTGCAATATCTCAGCAAGGAAGAATCCCTGAAAGCCTTTGTCATTTGGACGATGGGGTCGCTCGGCGACGTGACCTTCGACCAGCTTGCGGTACTCGTCCCGTCGATTATCGCCGGACTGTTGTTGGCGGTGGTGACGATCAAGCCGCTCAACTTACTGCTGTTCGGCGAGGAGTATGCCGTGACGATGGGGCTGAACATCCGACGCTCGCGCGGGCTGCTGTTCCTCTCCACGACGCTGCTTGCTGGTACGGTGACCGCCTTTTGCGGTCCGATAGGCTTCATCGGACTGGCCATGCCCCACGTCACGAGAATGCTGTTCCGCAACAGCGACCATCGGGTACTCGTACCGGGAACCGTTCTTTCGGGTGCGGCGGTGCTGCTTCTTTGCGACCTCGTTTCTAAAATGTTCACCCTGCCGATCAACGCCATCACCGCATTGCTGGGAATCCCCATCGTGGTGTGGGTGGTCTTGCGCAATAAATCCGTCACCGCATGATAAAGTTACACGATTTTTCCATAGGCTACGGCGAGCGCACCTTGCTCTGCGAGGTGGAAACCACCATAGAAAAGGGCAGGCTGACTGCCCTTATCGGGCGCAACGGCACGGGCAAATCGACACTGCTTCGAGCCATCGCCGGACTGAACCGCCGTTATACCGGCCGAATCCTGCTCGACGGGCATAACGCCGCCGATATGCGAGCAGCAGAAATGGCCAGAACGCTGGCATTCGTCACGACCGAGCGCACACGCATCGCCAATCTCAAATGCAAGGATGTCGTGGCTATCGGCCGCGCACCCTATACCAACTGGATTGGAAAGATGCAGGAGGTCGACAAGGAGATCGTCATGCGGTCGCTCGCCTCGGTGGGCATGGAGGCTTATGCGGAGCGCACGATGGACAAGATGTCGGACGGCGAGTGCCAGCGCATCATGATCGCACGGGCGTTGGCGCAGGATACGCCGATTATCCTGCTCGACGAACCCACCTCGTTTCTCGATATGCCCAACCGCTACGAATTGTGTACACTGCTGGCACGGCTGGCGCATGAAGAAAACAAGTGCATCCTTTTTTCCACGCACGAGCTGGATATCGCCCTCTCGCTTGCCGATGCGATAGCCCTTATCGACCCACCCCAGTTGTCGTATATGCCGACCGAAGAGATGCGCCGGAGCGGCTGCATCGAGCGGCTGTTCCGAAATAATTGTGTGACGTTCGATGCCACGACAGGATTCATAAAAGTGGGACAATGACTAAGGAATATATCATAGAGAATTTCACAGCAAATATCAGCGTGGACGAATATATTTCACGCTTCCGGGACGAAAAACGTTTTGTCGAATTTTGCAAACAATGCCCCAACTACGGTAATAGTTGGGGATGCCCGCCGTTCGATTTCGATACCGGAGAATTTCTGCGCCAATATGAATATGCCCACCTGATGGCCACGAAAATAATTCCGGTCGAGAAAAATATTCCGATAGACAGAACGCAGGAATTGATTAAACCGGAACGGCTCAGGATAGAAAGGGAATTGCTGGAAATGGAGCACAGATACGGAGGTCAGGCATTCGCCTATGTAGGAAAATGCCTATACTGTCCCGATTCCGAATGCGCCCGCAAATGCAACCGTCCTTGCCTGCATCCGGACAAAGTACGTCCCTCGCTTGAAGCATTCGGGTTCGATATGACACGAACACTCTCGGAACTTTTCGGGATAGAGCTGCTTTGGGGAAAGGATGGTATTCTACCGGAATATCTTGTGATTGTAAGCGGATTATTTCATAATTCGGCAGAAAATATTATCAGTCATACGAAGCGTAATCAGGATTCAGGAAACCTATAATCTTATTACCCTCATTGATAACAAAAGTCCCTGCAATCCGAATTATAGATTGAGGGACTCGATGAAAGTGAATGTAAAAACTAAAAGAACAACTCTACTTTCGTATGCCTGTTGACTTCGACCGGTACATGGTCGGCTATGCCGCCTCTGCTTACCTTGACGATGCGTTCGATCGGTATGCCACGCTTTTTCAATTCTGCAACGATATAATCCGCTCTCGATGTACTTAATGAACCATTAAGCACAGGAGTTCCAGTCGAACTGTCGGCCGCACCGGTTACTCTCAAGGATAATCCGTATTTCTTGGCCACGCGAGCCAGTTCATCAAGGTTAAGCATTTGGGAAGCATCCGTCAGGTGCGCCGTATTGAGGTTAAAAAAGAAATAGACAGGCGACCCGATGCAATTCCCGGCTTGTATGAGTTCCGTCCTTTCAGAGACGATTATGCCCGGTTTCTCGGCATCATCTCCGTTGTTGCCATATCCAATACTTGCAGAATCAAGCGGCGAGATTCCATCCCAATGCCGGTTTTTCAATCTTGCCCGTAGTGAGTTCAATCCGCTGTAATTATTTCTGGGATAACCTTGACGGCGGTCGGTCTCATCGTCATTAACCAGATGACCGTACTTGTCAAGCAATCCTTCTATTTCCAGAATTTTCTTCAATTCTGCGACCGTCCGTCGGTTGCGGTCGTACCAGTCTTTATAACGCTTGTTTTCTCCGGATAAGATATTGGCATGATCCACGAGCCACTCATTCTGACGAATGTAAGATGTCGCATCAACCGCGCGTTTCCAACCGACCTTTCCGAGATGAAACGTGAAACCGGCGGTCAGCGATACCATGTGGTCGCCGAGGCGGTTCGGGCGTCCGTAACCATCGAAGTCCTGAAAGGTGGTCGTGCCGGAGAGTTCCAACATGGCACTTACTCGTTTGGAAATCCGATATTCTCCCTGTACGCCATACGAAACAGTAAAGGGATTATTCCCGTTAGAGGCATTGTGCAACAGGCCGACACCGGCAAAGGGAGCAAGATTCCAGCGTACCTGTTCTTGCCGGGCATATCTGCAGCCAAGGACATTCCACAGCAGATCCGCATGGATATGGTGGTAGTCCTGATTGGACAATGTTCCATCTTTGAACTGCACACCGCTGTAATTGATACGTGCGCCGACGGACGGAGTGAACCATTTTCCGACTGCGAAACTGTACGAGGGTTTCAAGCGTCCGAAGAGGTCTTCGCAGCCGAGAGGTGTGCCGAGAAAGGCGGACGTACCCCCGGCAATACTGACAAACCAGTTGCCAGTCAGGGATGCCGGAAGTACCACTCCGTCAAGATAGACGGGCTGTATCGGTTGCAGTTCCTCCGAGACATTATAGTACGGTGTATGTTGTACAGTATCCACCTGTACGGGTTGTATACTTGCCTGTGCCTGCAACGTGCAAAGCACGGCCAATATAAAAAAGATTTGTTTCGTCATATTCCAATGATATTATTCGTTATACTTTTTGATTTGTCATGAGACGTATGCCACTTACCGTTTGGGTTTCTTGCCAATGGCCGGACGCATCATGCGGCTCGCCATCCTCATGCTGCGGAGTGCCCATGCACGGTTGTCCTCGTCCTCATCGCGCCCCCATTTCAGGTCGCTGCCGCCACCTCCGCCGCCACGAGTTTCGGCAAAAGTGGTGGCATCATCGACCATACCGAGAAACAGCATCGTCGCGCAGTGCATCACGTCTGTACCTTGTTCCGCTATGGACTGGACGAGCGAGCCGTCGAACAGTTGCCGTTCCGCCACGTCCATCTGTGCCGATACGTTCCTATACTCGCCGACCACATTTTCCAGCAGGACATCCTTGAGCAACGTGTCCACTTTGGAATGTATATCATGGGAGTATTTGTAGGCTTCCTCCTTGAGTTCCCCGGTACGTTCCTCAATGGCATCCATGTTCTCTTTCAGCTCGGCAAGCTGCCGGTCAGCCGTCTGTAACTTCTCCTGCTTGTCTGCCAGTTGCCTGTTGATGCCTGCCAGCTCTTTCTCCAGACTTTTAACTTGTGCGGCTAATTGTTCCGCATCGCCCTTGTTCGCTTTCAAATCCTGTTCGGCTGCCGATAGCAGAGCCTCTTTTTCGGCTTTCGACTTCTCAAGGTTATCGACCATTGTCGTAAGCCCCTTGACCCTGCGCTCTGCCAGACGGATGTCCGATTGAAGGGTTGCCAGCACCTTTTGGTGGCGGTCTATATTTTCCTCGATGGTCGTACATTCTTCCGATAGCATACGGCGGTATTCTTCGGTAGTCCTGTGCCGTGCGCCTGTTTCGGATATGCTTGTTCCTCTCGACATTCCCCACCTTGTATTGACTTCGGCGAAAAAGTCGGTATGAAGCTGTTTCATCCTTGCGCTGTATTCAAACTTGTCCTTTCCGGCGAATATTTCCTTGTACGCAAAGCGGCCGTCTTTGATTGGCAACAAAGTACAATGCACATGAGGGTTCAATTCGTCAAGGTGTACGATGAATGCGGCGATGTTCTGCTCGCCATATTTGCCACTCACGAATGAATAGACGTCTTTCGCCCAGCGTTCAATATCGCTCATTCTTTTGATACGGGTATTGTTCGCACCTTCATCAAAATCCACGTTCTGCGTGCCGAACGCGAGTTCGTGCATCCGCTTACGGGAACCGCCGAAAATGAAGTTCACCACCGTGCGGTACTTCGGTTCTGCCAGTCCTTCGTTGGGGTCTTTGATTCCACGCCTCTCCAATATGTCCGCCATCCGTTCGGGAATGTTGCGGCTCGTGTCAATGGGACGTACCTTGCCTCCGGGCGCAATCTCGAAGTTCAGGTGTTTGCGTGTGGGGTCGTAATTCCCCTTATTCATAGCGTACTTTTCCGCCCTTTCACTGCGGTCACGCAAATGTTCGTTGCTTTGGGCTGCGGTGATGCCTTTCGACACCTGCATATCAAGTACCTGTTTTTGATCTGCCATACTCTTTTCGTGTTGTTTGGACAATCCGTCCTGTCCCAGCTTGCTGCTTGCCCGGACAGCCTACCGACGGTCGGAGACCTATCGGGGTATTAGGCTCCCCCTTCCCTTTGTTTCGTGGCAGACGGGCAAGCCCGTGTGCCTCCTATAACCGGCAGGATAACCGTTAAGGGATGGAGGTGGATTGTTCGCGTTATACAATCTGTTTTCGACTCCCGGTTCAATCCACCATCGCCTGTGCCTTTGCCAGAAGCGATAAAAAAGGTTTGCGAAGCGATTTGAGGCGTTCTTGGTCTTCGTCCATGTCGAAGTCCGTCACTGATGCCTCGGTGTCGAGAATCAGCCCGGCGAGGTCTTTGGCGGACTCGATGAAAGCAGCCCATTCTTCACCGAGGTCAAACCGGAAGAAATCCACAAGCGGCGAACTGTCATCGAATCTCGACTTGTGCAGGATTTTTTGCAGGGCGGCGTGGGCGATGCAGCACAAGGCTGTTTCACGATGTTCCGTGACCAAAGTGCCGGAATGTGCGGAGGTCGTGTTGGAATGGGTGTCCAAACAGAGTCCGGTGTCACGGTCGGCAATTTCAGTCTTTGCCAGACTTACGAGTTGTCCACATATTACGCCAGTTTCGGCAGCGGTCGTTTTGCCGATTACCCAATCGGACAATACCTCACGGAGCTGTCTGGCAAAGTCCGGCTGCTCCTGTGCATTGCGGGGCTGTGCTGCCTGACCGGATTGTACGGTCATGGTAATGACCACGCTTTTGGGAAGCTGGATGCGGGTCAGCAAACCGAATGCCTCCATTGCACTCAAAAAAGAACGGACGGTAGCCCTGTGCCAATGCCACTCCGATGCGAGGTCGGAAACGGTCAGGTGGCACTGGTTGGGTTGCAGCACGTAGGCCTTCTTTCTTAAAAACGGAGAAACGAAACCTGCCAGTGATTTGTCCAACAGGTCACAGTACGCTTCGGTGCGTGTTTTGCGTTCATCCCCTTTCTCCTTGAGATATTCGAATACCTCCCTGTCTGCCAATATGGAAACAGGTATCTTTTGGTTATTTTTCATTTTCATTCGGTTTTAATGATTCATATTGTGCGGATATATCAGTGTTGCCGCTGTCCGCTTCATGCGGCAGATTTGCGTGATGATTCTCGTGATAGGATTCTGACAACATTCCGGGATGCTTTGCCCATCCGGAAAGTGTGTCCGTATCCTTGCATTCGGACATGACCCGAACGGAGGGATAGAACAGGGCTGCCAGAAGAAGATAGGCAATGGTTATCGCCAAGGTGTACAGATGCGGCACAAAGCCGATGACCAGTGCGCCCGATGCGAGTGTGACAAATGCACGGGGGCGGTCAAGCAACCTGCGTAACCAGTTGTCCGTCCGTCGGAACGAAAACATTGCGGCACAGACACCGGTAGAGAGTAGGATTCCAAACTCACCCATATGTCCACAGGCATATACATAATGGAAAAGAAGCAGGCATATCAGCCATACTTGCACATACAGTTTACGGGCGTTGCCGCTTCGTGCCATTGCCATGTAAAAGGGTGTCATGAACCGCTTGTTGTTCTTGTACAATGACATTGATACCCCGAAAGGTATCGCGCAGAAAATGAGTAGCAGGATATTCAGTAACATAAGTAATAGGGCTTTTCGGGTATGGGAGTGGGACGCACAATGAGTTCCAACTGGACAATACCGTATGTCGCCAGCCGGATAAGGGTTTCGGCATCCTTGGGCGAAAAGTACATGGCCGCTTTCTTGATGCGCTGCTTGAATGTAATGTCTTGCTTTCGGTAGATGGCCAAAGCCTTGTCCAGTTCGTGTTCGGGAATAGTCCATGTCGTACCCTCGGCGTGTATGCCGTTCGTCTTGAAGGCACGCAGTACCAATGTACGGGAAACGAGGTAGTCGGTGCGGTCGGTTCTTGAGATGATATGCTCCTTGTAGAGATTGTCATCGGCAACCTCTATCCACGTCCGGTAGGCATTGATGCAATAGACCATCTGTCGGTATAAGGTGTTTCTCATATAAAATTCATCAGCACGTCGGACTTGTCTTTCTTGTATTTCAGGAACCCGCTTTTGGAGTGTAGTTCCAAGTCGAGGCATAAGTCCCCGTACATCTGCTCCAAAGAATCATAGATGGTGACAAGGATGCTGTTTACATTGCCCTCCGTATCCGTCTTGGCGTTCATCTTGAACATCTGTCCGAAAGCGGGATTCGAGTATGCACAAGTGCTGTGACCGAATTTTTCCGTCCGCATCGGAATATGGTGGTAGAGCGTGATCAACTCCATGTCGTCCTCGAACATATCCATTACTTCGTCCAGTTCGTAAGGGGTGCGCAACGGAAACGTAAGCAGCACATAGTCGCCGTAGAACTGCGGTTCTTCCATCGTCGTCACATCGAGCAACTGCGGAAGTTGCAGGGGGACGAATGCCATGAAGTCATTATAAAAATGTCGTAACATATTCATATCTTTTTCTGTTGTTATATTTTACAGCGTGTGTATGAATGCCTCCATCAGCATTCCGGGCAGCTCGTCCAAGCGGTTGTCTCCGGGGTGCAGCATCCTGCCCAACTCCCTGAAAGCGTCGGGTGTCTGCGAGGCAAGCATATCGAGTTGCTCTCTTTCTTCGGCTGAAAGCAACGCCAGGCAGAAACCGTCCAACGACGAATAAGGCTGGAGAAGCATCCAGATGTAGGCTTGTGCCTGTGCCGGTGTCTTGACTTTTTTATTGCAGATGTCGTCGATACAGGTTCGGATATTCTGAATCAGCCTGCGGTTGGTGCGCATGGCCAGATAAATCATGGCATTGCGATAGGTGATGTCGTTCCGTTCGGCGGCAAGGAATATCTGTGCACAGCATCGTTCCGTGTCATGAGTGATGTCGGAAAGATTCTCGCCGTCGAAATCAGGCAGACGTGAAAGGAATGCCCGGTACACGGCATCCTCCTTTTCGATAAAGGTCGTCAGGTCTGCCATACAATGAATACCGTAATCAATCGTTTCAGCAAGGGTAGTTCGATAAGTGGCAAGAATGTGTTGTCGGTTTCTCTGACTGACGGGCCGGTTATCCAATGAGGCAAAGAACGGTCGGATTGTTTCAGCCGCACGATGCAACTCTTTGTCTTCAAGATGCGGTGAGATTTGTTCTTTTACCCACAGTATATCCTTATAAGTGCGTGTTTGAGACAGCACCATCCGTGAAAATTCCATGCGGATGGAATCATGTATCTGTTCACACTCTTCTCTTACAGTGGAATGAAGCCGGCCAAGCGTATCACATTCGAGATGCAGGAATACGGAATCCCTCAATGTTTGCCATTGCTTGAGGTGTCCGGCCAATTCTTTAATGGAGAGTTTTTTCTGCCTGCGTATGTCGGACAGGTATTCCCTGTATGTTCCGGCAGGGTCATTCTTGGCTTTCGCCAATCGTTTGCCATTGCCGTTGTCGCATGACGCGCATAGGAATATGGCAATCGAAACGGCAATTATTTTGGCAAAGATTATCGGCTGTTTTAAGTTCGATTTTAATGTTTTCATACTATATCATTTCGTACTATTTAGTGCAAAACTATATATTATTTTTGATACTTCGCATCCGAAAAACCGTATTTTGTGCATTTTTTAATATCGTACTTAATAGTATGATTACCAATGAAAACAAGTGAAGATAAAACACGTGGAAATGTACGATTTTCGTTTTTTAATATAGTATGATTCATATACTCGAATAAAACTTGTATATTTGCACTTGTTATCATGAATATTGTATATTGATATGGCAAAAGTCGGTTATATATTCGAGGCTAATTCCTACGATGCGTTTGATGCGGATAAGGAATGGATGCGCCAATATGGGTGTGTACAGGTGGTTGAAGAATCGGTCGGACACGAGACGCTTAGGCCGAGATGGAAACAACTGATGTCGAATCTTGAAAGAGGAGACGAATTGGTGATGTCAAAATTCAGCAATGCCGTTCGTGGTTTACGGGAACTATCGGCATTGATTGAGCTATGCCGCATCAAGGTCGTGCGTATTATCTCCATTCACGATAAAATTGACACCGACAACAAATTGTTTCCGGACACGACACCGGCGGAAGTATTGGCCATGTTCGGGGCATTACCGGAGGAAGTGGCTGTTTTGCGGAAGTCGTCGGATAAAATTATACGCCTGCAGCAGAGTATCAGTATTCCGATTTCCAAAAAAAGTATGAGTAAAACTGAACGGGACAAAAAAATCGTGGATATGTATAACAATGGGTATTCAATCCGTGATATTTGGAAAGAAAGCGGTGTCCAAAGTAAAAGCACCGTGTACAGCATTCTCAATAAATACAAGGTTCAGCTTAACCGAACACCGGGACGAGTGCCGGGCATCCGGAAATAGAACTTATAAATCAATATGGATATTGAAAATCAATAGATTGCTTGCGTAATTCATCGTTTTTTCGTATCTTTAAGTTGGATATAACTATATAAAAACAAGACCTATGGGAGATATTATAATTTTATTGCTGGTGTTCTTGGTAGTGGGCAGGCTTTTGAGGGGCGTGTTCGGAGGATTCAGCAAAAGCAGTTTTCGGGATGACAAATAACTCCGGATTGTTGTAACTGGCAGATATTTGTTAATTTTGCACCGTATTCATAAAAATCAAGAACAATATGACAAAAGCGGAAATTGTCGCTCAGATCTCACGGCAGAGCGGAATAGAGAAAACGGTGGTGATGACTGTGATAGAATCATTCATGGAAAATGTAAAAGAGTCGATGGTTGCGGGAAACGAGGTGTTCTTGCGCGGGTTCGGTAGCTTTATCATCAAACGGAGAGCTGAAAAGACGGCCCGGAACATTTCGAAGAATACGACAATTAAAATTCCCGCTCACAATATCCCTGCATTCAAACCTGCCAAAGCATTTCTGAATGCGGTAAAAGAGAACAAGTAGAGTATAAAAGTACAGATGGTGCAACAACACCGTAATGAGTAAAACAAAAGCGACCCGAAGGCCGCTTTTGTCGTGATAAGGCAAGGATTATTTCTTGCCTTTTTTCGCTGGTTTGGCCGGCTTTTCAGGAGTTTCCTCCTTCTCGACGGGCGGATAGAACTTGACGGCGACCATCACGATACGGTTGTGTTTCACACCGCTTTGGTCGCTCCATTCTTCGGGCTTGAAATACCCCTCGACGGTCAGCATCGTACCCTTGGTCAGTTGGTCGAACGACCCGGTGTTCTCGTTTTTACGCCACGCCTCAAAATTCATAAAGGCGGAAACGCGTTTGGATTCCTCGCCATTATTCTCCAATCGGCTTACTGCCAGAGGGAAACGTGCTACACTTGCGTTGGTGAACTGACGGATTTCTGCATCCTTTCCTACGAAACCGGTTACTACGAAATTGTTTTCAATCTTTTTCATAATGAATTGTTTTTAGAAGTTATTAAATCAATTTTACGCTGCCTCAAAAAGTAGGTGCAGTTAAGGGGATGCACCAAGGCCGGACGCATCAATACTCTTTATTTTTGTCCGTAGGCAAAACCGGAAGGCTCGATAAAGGAAGATTGTACGGCTGCGCCATTGGTCAAGACTTCCAAAGTCGTTCCCGTCTGCATACTATCTTTGCATCGGAAAATGATGATGACTTCGGCGGAAAACTATTCTGAAAATGAGCGGAAAACCGTAGTTGCAGGGGAAGTGAAAGTGCAATCCGTCCACCGGCACAATGGTGCGCGTTTCGGCTGTAAGTCCGCAGAATCGGCAGGTATTTTCGTGTAATTCGGTCGGACTGAATTGAGGTGGCTACAAACAGAACACTGAACTGACAACAGGTTGCGGTACCGCAGAAGGGAATATCAACGAAGTGGCGACAAAAGGCGGAACGGGATATCGGGGTACTGCCATGTTCCCGTCCGGCAGAAAGAAAAGGGGACAAAAGGGAAAAAGGAAAGAACCCTGCTTTTCGGAAAAGCGGACGGAGCTTTTCACGAATGGCTGTTTTTTACAAAAGGATATGGCGCAGCCAAAAGAGAGAGATAGATGTAAAAAAGGGAATGCGGCGTGGCAGGAATGGAAGATTATCCCGTTCCTGCCTGCCTGTATCATCAAAATTCTGCCATGATTACCCGATGCTCGAAAATCTTTTTTTGATTACTGGGACGTCTTTGGCAAACCCATAGGTGATGCTTGCCATAGCCGAAGACGAAATAATCATCAAGGCGTGTTTTTTCTTGTAGGCGTTCCATGCCGGTACGCAGTTCCGCTTCATCGGTTGAGAAAAGAATCGTGTTGATGATACGGAAGTAGAGTTCTGTTACCTCGTCACAATAAGGACAAAAGCTATGCTCAATCGTTGCTTTCATGTTTCTTTGATTTTAATTCTACTTCTACTATGTCTTCTATTCGACCATACAGGACAGAGCGCAACGCTGTTTTGTCAATGGCGTAATACTCGGCGATATGTCCGTGCTGTTTTACGAAATATCGTTTGAGAACATCGGAGAAATCAAAGAAGTAGCCCATCAATGCGATACCTCTTTTGAAATGGATGCACTCTTTCACGTTTCGGGTAATCCAGTTCTTGTCTTCACGGCTCAACTTGTCTCCGTTATCAAGTTGTTCCCGTAACTGGTAAACCCTGCTGTCTTTCAGCTTCTCTAATTCGGGTACGTCCCATTGGACGAATTTCATTGCTATCTGCTGCATCGCTCTTGTATTTAATCGTAAATAATCACTTCATCACGATACTCGACCACCTCTTTGCCACTACTAAGACGCACCACTATTTTATTGCCGAAGTCGCCGACAACTGTTCCCTCAGAGTAGCCTTTATAGGGGGTAAGCAAGGTGCAGTGCGCACCTATAATTTCGCTATTTTCTTCGTATTCGTACATAAGTCATGTCATTTTACGGTTACAACTTGATATCCCATTTCCCCTGTGAGAAGATTCTGAAGCTCACGTATTCGTCTGTAAATTCGTAGGACAGAATTTTGATATAAGTTTTGTCTTTGGCTTCCAACGAAGCTATCAGTCTGTCGATTTCTTCTTCCGGATAAACCCAACGAGAGGTAAACTCCGCATCCACGCTATCGCTGTGTCTATTGACAAAGCCGTCGAAAGTGTCATCCAAGAATGCCTCTATCTTGTCGAGGTCTGCTTTGTTTTCCGTCCTTGCGTAGAAAATGTTTGTTGCATAGTTTGCCATAATCCTAAGTTTTAAGTTTTTTATTTTCCCTCTTTTAGCATTTCAGCTACTTTCGGGCTTGATTGAAAATTATGTCGCCTCAAAAGGTGTTATGGCTCTTTATGCAGGGTTTCACGACCAAATACGACCTCTGCAAAGCGGAGCGTGGAGATTTTGTCGGGAACCGTCAGGCTGTGACCTTGAATACAAGAAAGACATGACAAGTACCTTTGCGACACAATTCTCATCAGGCAGACCGAAAGTTGGGATGCGAGGATAGAATGCCTATGGCAGAAGTTACGATAAAAGGAACTTCCGTAAAATTGGGATGCAGCGAAAAAAGAAAATATCGGTGCGATTATCTTCTCTTTTGACTGTGAATATAAAAGTAAGGGGGAGAACTTCGGTAAAGGTTTAGTTTAGTCTATTAGCTTATATATATGCTAAACTAAAGTAAACTAAATATAGGCAGATATATTGGACTGCCTGTATAGGTGTTTTGAGGGAAATGGTTACCTTTGCAAAAAACAATGTTCCTTGAAAGAAACAGAGATTTGTCCTTTTTTCTTTTGGCTGTGGTTATTCATCCATAGATGACTGCAACAATCACTCTTGGCGAGAGGATGAAAATCGTGTGAAAAGACTTGGAAAAATACTCAAAGTACGAACAAGTGAAGAGAAAGAAAGGTAGTGCAAACAAAAAAACAAGAAAATAAGATAATTCGTGTTTCTGTTCCTAATTTGTTTCTTGATAAAAACACATCACAATATAAACTATTAATTTACAAGATATTATGATGTGAAATTTTGAGATATAACTAAATTTACCAGTTTAATTCACCAATTAGTGTCTTTACCCAAAAAAAGTAATATCTTTGAGTACACAAATTAATTCGTCGCACTATAGTCAATCTTTCGAAGCACTATAGTCAATCTTTCGAAGCACTATAGTCCAACGAAAGAAGCACTATAGTCAATGTTTCGTAGCACTATAGTGCGACGAATAAAATCATGCAATCGGAGATAATATTTACTGAATAACTAAAAACAAAATAAAACATGAGTGTTTATTATGATCTTTATGCCAGTGGCAACCCACAAAAAAAGGATGAGCAGCAGCCACTTCACGCACGAGTGATTCCATCAGGAACTCTTGATGCCAAAAAATTTATAGAGTTGGTGTCTAAAAGCAATGGCTTCAGCCAAGCCATCATTGAAGGATGCCTGCAAGCCGTTACTGATGAACTACAACATTGGCTAAAGCAAGGCTGGATTGTGGAAGTCGGAGAATTAGGCCATTTCTATTTATCACTGAAATGTGGCCGACCGGTTATGGAGAAGAAAGAAATCCGTTCTCCTTCCATTCACCTGAACAAAATAAATCTCCGTATCAACAAGAAATTCCGCGAAAGCATGGAACCGTTACAGTTGGAACGTATGGAATCCCCCTATCGTAACGATGGCAGTCCCGATGAAGACAATTGCCGTACCGTCCTTATACAACACTTGGAAGAACAAGGTTGCATCACCCGAACCGATTTTATGAGACTGGCCGGGATAAATCGGGACAAGGCAATCAGACTATTAAATAAATATATAGAAGAAGGAGTGATACGAAAGTATGGTGGCGGCAAGACGGTAGTGTATTTAAAGAAATAAAGCGACTACAAAAAATATCCGAGATCAAGCCATACAACATACATATCAGCTGCGAGTATCCTTATTACTAAGAGTATCAGGCAAGGAAGCTTCTTTATTCTTGTTCTCTTCATGATTCATCGCCATCGTTTTCTGTTGCTCTATAATACACCGCACCTGTTCGAAAGACACAGGTGCAAAGTTATTATTATCCACTCCAACATCATACTGTAGCGGAAACAGCACTGACAAACATCCGGCATCCCAACCAGTATTATTCTCACTCGTATGCACATGCCCAAACAGTTGCCATACATTCTTGTATGCACCTCCATAACACAAAAACGGGTAGTGATTCAAATAAATAGCCTGTTTATGTATCTTAATATATTTCTGCATCACGACCTCTACAAAACGATAGTTGAACTCCTTCGGTAAATGTTTCATATCGTGATTGCCAAGAATCAAAAAAATCTTCCCATTTAGCCAGTCAAGTACATTCTTCCATTCAGCAGCACCTCCAAAACTAAAGTCTCCCAAATGAAATACTATATCTCTCTTACCTATCACACGATTCCAATTCGCGATCAATGTTTCATTCATCTCCTCCACATCCGCAAACGGACGTTTACAAAAACTAATGATCTCCCCGTGATTGAAATGAGTATCTGATGTAAAATATGTATGTTCTGCTGTCAGGTTATAATTTATCATTTTCATCTTTTTACATATCACTGTTTCTTGATACATTTTCACTTAATTCTTTTAATCTCGAATAGATGTAAAAATAGACTTTTTTTATCTATTGCCAGCGTTTTTCAAAAGAATCTTTTAAAAGAGGTATATAAAATACCCTATCAACATAAGGGCATTTGCTCATGTAAAGAAAACAAAACATACAAATAGTTATATTTCAGCGACTTGCCTCAATATTAATTATTTTATTCACGCACTTCTTCAAAATTGCTTGCCCAGTAATTTCAGTTACCATATCTTTGCGTCGTGATCACAAAATAAGAACTAGAACTATTAACGATTAAAACTATTAAAGATTATGGCACTGAAATATGTAGTCAAGAAAACAACCTTTGGCTTTGATAAGGAAAAAGCCGAAAAATATGTAGCAAGACCGTTCAACGTAGTTACCGTTGATTTTAAAATGCTATGCGACCAGGTAACCAAAGTCGGATTCGTTCCGCGCGGTACAGTAAAATCCGTTCTCGACGGATTGATCGATTCACTGATAACATATATGGAAATCGGAGCTTCAGTGAGCCTTGGAGAATTCGGAACTTTCCGCCCTTCTTTCGGGTGTAAAAGTCAGGATGATGCCAAAGAGGTAACTACGGAGACTTTGAAAAACCGTAAAATCATTTTCACTCCGGGAAGTATGTTCAAAGGGATGATAAAAACTGTCAGTATTCAAAAACTGGAGTTGCCGGATACTGAAACTTCTACTCCGCCCAGTGGTGGTGGAAATGAAGGAGGGGACGAAGGTGGCGGTGAAACGCCAGACCCGGCAGCATAAACATTCTCTTGTTTATTAATATTTAAAAGAATCCGACTTGAGTACTGGCAAGCCGGATTTTTTAATATACCTGAAATTTGCTTTTTCCACAGAATTTCCCGAATATTGTACTCAAATACTAATCGAAAGGGCTTCATGAAAAGAGTCGATTCCGTTATTTCCCTGATATACTCACTATCGAAATCAGAAAAGAAACACTTCTCCTTGCAGGTCATCAAAGACAAGGAGGAGAAGGATTATCTTGTGATTTACGATATTATCACAAAGAGTAAGCAGCCTAATGGAAATGCGGTGAAGAAAGAATTTTATAAGCACAGGCCCAAAGGTTCTTTTGAAGTGTCCATCCAATATTTATATGAGAAACTGGTAGATACGCTACTCACTTTAAGAAAGAAGAAAGACATCTACTATGATCTGTTGAACGATCTATGCAAGGCGCGGATGCTTTATGAACGTTCCCTGTTTGAAGAGTGTTTCGAGATTCTATCCAACACAATAGAGCAAGCGCAATTCTACGAAAACAATGAGATACTGACAATTGCCCTGAAACTGGAATTGGAATATCTGCTACGGCTGAATTTCCCCAATATGACAGAGCAAGAACTTTTTCATAAACATTTTATTCAAAATGAATCTTTAAAGAAAATTCGGAAGATAACGGAGCAATCTTCTCTGCACAATTTATTGAAATATCGTCTCTCCCATATCGGAGCGATACGAACTTCGAAACAGAAACAGGATATGAATGACCTTATGGTCAACGAACTTTATATAGCCGCCTCTTCTGACGCGGAAGGGAATTTTGAATTGACAAGAAATCATAAACTTTTTCAGGCAAACTATTTAATGGGAGCGGGAGATTACAGAGCCGCCCTGAACTCATACAAAGAGCTGAATTCTCTGTTTGAGCAGAACCAACAGTTTTGGTCGAATCCACCCATTTATTATTTGTCAGTACTCGAAGGGGTACTCGGCAGCTTACGTTCAGTGGGCAACTACAACGAAATGCCGTATTTCCTGGAGAAATTAAAAAGGCTGATAGCTGAAGATTCATCACTTGAATTTAAAGTGAATGCCACCTGCCTGCTCTTTCAATACGAGCTGTTTCCATATTTGGATAAAGGAGATTTCTTAAATTGTACAGAGCTCATGAATCGTTATCAAGAGTCGCTCTACGACAAAGAAGCCTGGCTAAGTCCTATACGCAAAAGTGAACTATTGCTTTATACAACTCTTGTACATATTGGTAATCAGAATTATAAAGCGGCCAAGAAGTATATAAGTAACGCTATCGTCGATCATAATATTAAATACCTTCCACTGATGAGAACCATTCGCCTGGTTCGCCTCATCGCCTATTACGAAACACAGGAATATGAACTGATCCGGCATGAGTCAAGATCTATCACCCGAAGTCTCTCTTCACCGAAAGAGCAGACATTCAAGACCGAACGAACTATTCTATGGTTCCTGAACAAAAGGAACCTCCCTATCCTGCGCAAAGACCGGGAAGCCTTTTGGGAAAAGCTGTCTCCGGAAATTCAGGAGCTATATAATGATAAATACGAAAACCAGCTTTTACGCATCTTCGATTTCACTGCATGGATGGAATCGAAAATCCGGAAAGAAAATCTTTCCGAGGTGCTGGGAAGACGTACAAATGCTAAAGAAATTTAAAAGCTATAGTTATTTGAGGCTTTTTCTACAATAAAAAAACGTTTTTCAAAGTCACTCTTTCTCTTTGTAATTATATAAACAGACATTATATAACCGCATCATTATTCCTTATTATTAAAGGGATTTTCATCTCATTATATCATTTTGAAATTATATAAATTAATTATTAATGTCGAAAATCATGCATTACTATTTCTTTCATTTGCATTATCCTAATTTAAAGTACTATGGAAACTATATCTATTCATAAGCCTAAAATTGTAGTAATTGGAAGTTGCAACACAGATATGGTTGTAAAAGCCAACAGACTACCAGTGCCGGGAGAAACCATATTAGGAGGAACCTTCTATATGAATCCTGGTGGTAAAGGAGCCAACCAAGCCATTGCGGCATCTCGATTAGGGGCTGAAGTAACCTTCATCTCTAAAATCGGATACGATCTATTCGGACTACAAGCATTGGAAATATATAAGTCGGAAAGGATTAACACGGAATTTATTTTCACCGATCAAAAAAGTCCGTCGGGAGTAGCTCTTATTTCAGTAGATTCTTTCGGGGAGAACAGTATTATTGTTGCGCCCGGCGCAAGTCGTTCCCTTTCAATAGAGGATATCAATAAAGCTGAAGAAAAAATCAAGGAATCTGATATTATCTTAATGCAACTTGAAGTTCCGATAGAAACGGTAGAGTATGCAGCTACTATGGCCAATAAATATGGAAAGAAGGTAATACTCAATCCTGCACCTGCTTCTACGCTAAGCAATTCTTTTTTAAATAATGTACATACTATACTTCCCAACCGCATTGAAGCAGAAATGCTATCAGGCATTAAAGTGATGGATATTGAAAGCGCTCACCGTGCAGCTAAAGCCATCGGGGAAAAAGGGATAGAGAATGTTGTCATCACTTTAGGAAAAGATGGGGCATACGTGAAAGAAAAAGACCAATATACCATGATTCCTGCCAAAGAAGTAGAGACAATCGACACGACTGGTGCCGGAGATGTATTTTGTGGGGCATTCAGTGTTTATTTGTCCGAAGGACATTCATTGGCGGAGTCTGTTACATTTGCCAATGCAGCCGCTGCTCTTGCCGTTACCCGTATCGGTGCACAAAGTGCCATTCCATACAAAAGAGAAATAGTTCTATAAAATAAAGAGAAACCTAGGTTAATCACATAAATCTGATTCACATGAAAATAGTAGTTATTGGAAGTTCAAACATCGACATGGTTGCACAAGTCAACCATCTCCCGGCTCCCGGCGAAACAGTCGGAGATGCTAACTTCATACAGTCTCTCGGTGGCAAAGGAGCGAACCAAGCCGTAGCAGCAGCCAGGCTCGGAGGTTCAGTCACATTTGTCACTTCTTTAGGGAATGACATGTATGCAGATATTCTAAAAAAACACTTTAAGAAAGAAGGTATCACTACTGATTATATCATTGATGATATTAATCACCCCACAGGAACTGCACTCATTTTTGTGGCCAACAGTGGTGAAAACTGCATTGCAGTAGCTCCCGGAGCTAACTATTCTTTATTACCCGGATCAATTGCACATTTTTCTGAAGTAATTGACGCAGCGGACATTATCGTCATGCAAGCCGAAATTCCCTATGAAACGAACAAAAAAATAGCGCTGCTAGCAGAGCAAAAAGGCAAAAAGGTATTGTTTAATCCCGCACCTGCCTGTCTGATTGATGAGGAACTGATGAAAGCCATTGATATACTAGTCGTCAATGAGCTGGAAGCTGCATTCATTTCCGGTATTGATTATAGCGGAAATAATCTCGAAGAAATTTCTCAGGCATTGATGAAGGCAGGTGCACGTAATGTTGTTATCACATTGGGAAGTCAAGGCGTGTACATGAAGAACAACCAGGAAACAGTTCAGCTTCCCGGTTATAAAGTAAATGCTATTGATACAATTGCTGCCGGTGATACATTCTGTGGAGCACTGGCTGTTATTTGCGCCCAAAGAGGGATAGATCAGGAAGCACTCGGTTTCGCGAATGCCGCAGCGGCAATCGCAGTAACACGATCAGGTGCACAGCCTTCTATTCCGACTCTCGACGAAGTGAAACGCTTCATACTTGAAAAAGAATTAGCCTTATCATTCAACTCTTAAATTTGATGAATTATGAAAACCTCTTTAAAGAAACTATTCATTCCATTATTATCGGGATTGATAGCATGCAATTTCTGCAGTTGCGATAGCGATAATGAACATACCGCTGTTCCCGTAGCTCCTATCCTGAAGGAAATCAAATTTCCATCAGAAAATGATGTAATTCCCGGACAAGTCGCACAAATCAATGGCCTCGGGTTTGCCAAAGAAGATGTGGTCTATCTAAATGACGAAACAAATAAAAAAGAAAAAGTAGAAGTAACAGAAGTTACAGACAGCTACCTCAAGTTTATAGTTCCATTGGAAGCCGGCGGCAGTTACACCGTGACAATTGAACGAGCCGGCAAACTAACAACTCTAAACGGCACTTTCAAAGTACCTTTCGTAGTACCCATCATTGATGTCGTACTTCCCTCGGGCAATATACCGGCAAAAGGGAAAGTTGAAATCCAGGGAAAGGGATTTGAGAATGGAGATATCGCTACATTATATGCCTCTTTTTATCCGAATGGTGTCGAATATAACATACCATTAACTTTAAATGATGAGGGAGTAGAATTCACTCTGCCTGAAGGATTATATGGTGTCAATTCTATCATGATAATCAGAGGTGAGCGAAAAAGTAATATCGGCACAATCACCATCGAAACGAATGTGGGAGATAAGTTAGGCGGTGGTGTCGTATTTTGGGTAGATGCCGCAAAAGCACATGGATATATCGTGAATATGAGCAATGTGGGTACGGGTACAGATAAATTCGGACCGGAAGTGAATGCTTCAGATGCAGCAGGTACCAGCCAAAGCATGGGAAGTGGATATGCAAACACTCAAAACATCGTCAAAAAGTTCAATGCACTACAAAGTGCAAACAACTGGCCTGAATGGCAGGGAGTCAAGATAGCAGCCCAACTTTGCCTGGATAACAGAGTGACCGACGGAGATTTTGCATATACGGATTGGTTTCTTCCTTCCAGAGAAGAGCTTATAGAAGTATTCAAAGTAAAAAGTATGCTGGCCGGGAAGGGAGTCAATATTCCGGCTAATAATTACTGGACCTCAAGCGAAGCCGATGGAAATACCGGTTGGGCTGCCTATTATGTGAATTTCTACGAAGAAACCAATATTATTTCTGATCCATGCTCGAAAAGCGGATGGGCAATTGGCGTTCTTCCTATCCGAGCCTATTAAATAATAACTCAATAAAATAAGCGTTATGAAAAAACACATTATATTATTTATAGCCGTTTTCTTTGCAAGCATATTGCATGCACAAGTAATCAGCATTAAAGGGACTATTACTGATACCAATAATGAAACACTACCTGGTGTATCCATAACTATAAAAGGTACGCAAACAGGAACAGTGAGTGATATGAATGGAAACTATAGCATCAAAGCACAAAAGGGCAATATTCTGGAATTCTCATTTGTCGGTATGGTGAAACAATCCGTCACAATAGGGAAGCAAAATGTTATTAATATACAAATGGCAGCAGATGCCATCAACTTGGATGAAGTGGTAGCTATCGGATATGGTATTGCCAAGAAAAGTGATTTGACAGGAGCCGTTGCTTCTATTAAATCAGAGCACCTTACTAATTCCAAAGTAGGAACAGTGACCACTGCTCTGCAAGGACTCGCTGCCGGCGTACAGGTTACAACCGGTTCCGTAAAGCCCGGTGGAGATGCTTCAGTTGTCATCCGGGGAGTCGGTTCTCTTCGCGCAGGTAGCGAACCATTATACATCGTTGACGGTATTCCTGTTCAGGGAGGTTTGCAAGACCTATCTTCCGGTGATATTGAGTCTATCGAGATTCTAAAAGATGCCTCATCAGCTTCTATCTATGGTTCAAGAGGTTCTAACGGTGTAGTACTCGTTACTACAAAGAAAGGAACAAGCGGCAAAGCTAAAATCTCTTTAAATGCATCTTTTGGTACGCAAAAGATGCTCAACAAACAAGATTTGATGGATGCCCAGCAATATTATGAGCTAATCTCCATCGCACAGCCAAACTACAAATGGACATCAGAAGAATTGCGCTTATTAAGCCGTGGAGAATCTACCGACTGGCAAGATGCAGTTACACAAAACGGTCAATACCAAAACTATAATTTTTCTATTTCAGGCGGTAAGAATGATATGCAACATTTTCTGGGTGTAGACTGGTATGACCAAAAAGGTACTATCAAGAACTCATCTTTTAATAAGCTGACTGTCCGGTATAATATGGATGCCAAACTAAACAAATGGCTACGATATGGTGTACGGTTCAATGTCATCGAATCTAAACTTATGAATATCAATGAAGAGGCTGATTCCGGCTATGGAACTATGTTCAGTGCAATTAGTTCACAACCTACTGCTCCTATCTACACAGAAGACGGAGAATATTTCGATGGATTTCTTAATACAAGAGCAAACCCGGTAGCCATCGTTGACTTGCTTGACAAAGCAACACTTAAATCCAGATTTGTCGGCTCGGCTTATATCGAGATAGAACCCATAAAGAATCTGAAACTGCGTTCTGATAATGGTGGAGAGCTTGTTTTCTTCAAAGTGAACACATACGAAGACGGACGCATGGGACAGCACTATACCGCTGGTGGACATGCTAATGTAATGTCGAATAAAAAGAGATATTGGCAAACTGAAAACACAGCAACTTATTCATTTGACATTAATAAAATCCACCAGTTCTCTGCAATGGCAGGTTTCTCCGCATCACGGACAGATTATGAAGAGGTTACTGCCGATTCCAAAAAGCTTTCATCTATTCTCAAATATTACAACTTGCAAGGAGCAGAAGAACACGGGCCCAACTCTTCGTACGCAGTGCCTTCTTCTTTAGTTTCTTTCTACGGACGATTCAATTATAATTTCAATAATCGTTATTTAGCGACTTTGACGATGCGAGGCGACGGCTCTTCCCGTTTTGCTCCAGGACACAGATGGGGATTTTTCCCGTCACTTGCCTTGGCATGGAGAGTCTCTGAAGAGAGTTTTATTAAAGAGAATGCACCTGTCATCAGCAATCTTAAACTAAGGCTTAGTGCAGGTAAGCTTGGAAATCAAAATATCGGTGACTTTGCTTATTCTTCCATTATAGCTTTAGGTGGCTCTTCCGCCAATTATGTATTGGGTAACAATCTGGTGAGTGGTTCTGTACAAACATCCATATCCAACCCTGAATTAACTTGGGAAAAGGCTAACCAGTTAGACCTGGGTATTGATTTCGGACTTTTCAACAATAGAATTGCCGGTACAATTGAAACTTACTATAAACGCACAACAGACCTTTTATGGCAAGTTCCTCTCCCATTGGAATCGGGTTTTGGAAGCTCGTTGACCAACATTGGTAAAATTGATAATAAAGGTATCGAGTTTACATTGAGCACCGTTAATATCAGTACTAAAGATTTCTTATGGACTACTTCTTTCATGATCTCTTATAACGACAATAAAATAAAAGAGCTTTATGACGGAAAACAAGATGTCAACAAATCATTGTTTGTCGGTCGTTCCATCAACCAATATTACCTGTTGAAATCTGAAGGTATCTGGCAGATAAACGAAGCCGCAGAAGCAGCCAAATATAATGCCCAACCAGGTGACCGTAAAATCAGGGATGAAAAGAAAGATTACGTTATCAATGGGGAAGACCGTGTATTCTGCGGAGTATCGACTCCCAAATACTATGGTAGTTTCACCAACACTTTCTCTTATAAAGGATTCGACCTTACAGCATTCTTCACCTTTGCCGGTGGACATAAAATAAATAATACACTGAACCGCTACCTCAACTCATTCAATGTTTGGGGCAATATGAGTGAAAACTACTATAAATACTATTGGAGACAGGACAGACCCAATAATAAATATCCGGCTCCTCGCGTAGGCAGCGCATATGCTAACGGTGACGGTACGGATGCTAACCTTCAAAAAGGAGATTACCTCCGGTTGCGCAATCTTGAATTGGGTTACAACCTTCCAAAGAATATCATCAAAAGCATCAAAGCTTCGAACCTCAGAGTTTATTTCTCTGTACAGAATTTGTTTACTGCGACCGAGTTTACCGGATTTGACGTAGAATCAAGCGATAATACGAATCCATACCCGAACGCACGCAGCTTTATCGGTGGAATTTCTCTAAACTTTTAAAACGATACGATGATGAAAAAATACATTTCTATACTAGCATTCAGTTGCCTTACACTATGCAGCTGCGAAAACTTTCTGGATTTAACTCCTCAAAGTGTTCTCACACCTGACAATGCATATACCAAACCTGATGACTGGCAACAAACATTATATGCCGCCTACGGTTCTCTTCAAGAGGTATTCGTCGGTAAATATACCATTACCCTCAGTGAATTCGGAACGGATGAAGTGATTCCATTCGACATGGGATGGGCAGCTTATTCACAATTACACTATTATACTTTCTCCGCTTCTCATGAGTTCTTAGACAATCATTACAGACTGTGTTATGAAGGGATCAAACGTTGCAACGCTGTTATTGATATGCCATCAGATGCAGTAAGTTCCGATCTTCATGCTTCCATGATTATGCAAGCACGTTTTTTAAGAGCTATCTACTATTTTGATTTAGTAAAGATGTATGGTGGAGTACCTCTATGGACTAAATCCTCCATCGACAAAAGTGAGATTATGAGACCTCGTGCATCAGTAGATGAGGTATATACTCTCATTACTCAGGATATGGAAGCTGCGCTCGGCCTGCCATCCACCTGGTCGGATGCCAAAGATAAAGGCCGTGCCACCTCTTATGCAGCGCAAGCACTGCTGGCACGTATCTATCTGCAATGGGGCAAACCTGCAGAAGCGTTGAAATACTGTCGTATGCTGGAAGGCAAATTCAAACTATACGATAACCTCAAAGATATTTTTGCTCCAGCCAACAAAAATCTGGAGTATGAGAATATTTTCGAGATTCAGTTTAAGCATTCCGGTTCCTGGGGATTGGAAGGAAGTATACAACATTCCTACTGGGGACCTCGTAACGTGGGCGGCCCTACAAACTTCGGAGGATGGGGCGGCTTCGGACCGACTCAATATTTATATGATTCTTATGACGATGCCGACAAACGTAAAAAAGCCTTCTTCATCACAGAATATGCAGGTGTAACGCAGGCTCCACCTTCCTGCGGAAAATTCTGGGACCCGGAAACAGGTAACGTAATTGAAGACGACAATCTGAATTTTATTTTCATTCGCTATGCGGATGTACTTTTAATGAAAGCAGAAGCATTAAACAACACTAACGACACCAGCAACGAAAAATATGAGGCATTGAATGCTGTTCGTTCCAGAGCCGGGCTTACTTCTATTACAGCTGCCGACAACTTAAGCAAAGAACAGTTCGCCGACGTTTTACTGGAAGAAAGACTCCATGAGTTCTGTTGTGAACATATGCGTCGTTGGGATTTAATTCGGTTCGGCAAACTTGCAGAATGCATGAAAGACCACGCCGGAGTCACTATCCAACCTTATCATGTATTGTATCCAATTCCACAAGCTGCTATTGACGCAAACGATGCAATCACTGAAAACAACGAAGGATATTAACATAAATCATTAATTATATGAAAACATTTATCTTTATCGCAGGACTCATAATCAGTGTTTTCCTGTACTCATGCAAAGAAGAAGACCATGGCATACTTCCTCCTATCGAAGGAGGAGGCACTATAGAAGTTAAAGACGGTAGGGTTACGGTAAATCCAGCGGAATGTTTATATGCTCTCCGTAACCCCATGAAAGGGCTTCGAGAATTTTTCGGTCCGGGATATGATAAAGTAAGAGACGAATATCCTTACCCTTACGGTTCTATTATCAAAGAGTATATGCAATGGAATATGCTCGAAGATAATGCGAATGATGGGATTGATAAGATAATAGCTTATAGTAACCATAGATGGAAAGGAGTGGAAGACATGAACGTCAAGGTAATCCCGCGTATTTATATTGTATGGATGGAACCTTGGCACGGCGGATATGCCAAAAACACTTATACAGATAATCCGGATGACCTCAATGGATGGCACTGGCCCAGTGACATTCCGGGAGAAACCTATGATGAAGATAATCTCAATGCCCCTATTATAGGGGGCTATTGCCATCCGACTTTTCAGGAAAGAGTAAAGAAACTTGTAGAAAAGGCAGGACAAGCATGGGACAATGATCCACGTGTAGCTTATGTAGAAATGGGAATTATCGGTGAATTCGGAGAGCATCATGATCCGGATATCACTACCGTATGGGCTCCTCACGATCAACCAAACCATGTAGAGAATCGCACTTGGTTGCCGGGAATCGAAAAAGTATTAGGGGATGCCTTTACATCTGCTTTCAAGAATAAGAAAGTAATGGTTCGCTATGCTTATGAATTCAAGGACTACGAATTCGGTATCTACTGGGACTCATGGGCGATTGATGAAGAAAAGGTACGGGGATACGAGGAAATGAAGAAACTGGGCGACCGTTGGAAGACTCAACCGATAGGAGGAGAAATAACCTGGAACTGGGGAAGTCTCTATAAATTCGACTCTTTCGAGGAAGTAGTGGCTGATGAAAAGACCCGGGATTTGGTTGTCCAACAAATTCGTGATCTACATTGTAATCATTTGGGCGGCATCACATGGGCAGATTTTAATGACCCGACTTTTGAACCCAACGCAGAATTATTGCAAAAAGCAATGGGATATCGGTTTGTTCTGTCAAACTTCAACTATCCAACAAATATCAAACAGAATGAACCGTTCAAAATCTCGTTTGATGTAGTTAATACCGGCTCTTCACCATTTTACTATGACTGGCCTGTCGAAATAGCATTACTGAATGCTCAGACTCAAGAAGTAGTATGGAGTAAAACACTGCAAACACCCAAGACTTCACAATGGATGCCGGGAGACAACTGGGACAACTCTCAGAAAGTATATACCCAGCCAGCCGCCATTAACCATATCGAAGAAGAGTTGACTCTGGATAAGAAAATAGATACAGGAGACTATATCATTTCTATTGCAGTATTAGACCCTGCCGGTATGCTGCCTTCATTAAGGTTTGCCATTCAGAATTATTTCGAAGGCGGACGTCATCCGATGGGACACATTGGAATTAACACCGAGCCTATATATTTCGAGATTCCTGTCAGCAGTTTCAGTGATATGAGACAAGACAAGACTTTAAAATACAAACTTCAATAATAGATTATTCTAATGAAATCAATCATCAGAAATATATCGCTCCTGCTGCTATTTGGAAGTATTACTGCTTGTAGTGAGAAAAACGTTACTGTTTCTTATCAAGAGTATCCAAATGCATTCAGGAATCCGATGAAAGGATTCAGAGAATTCTTTGCTCCCGGCATTGACCGGGTAAGAGAAGAATACCCCTACCCTTATGGCTCTATTACCAAAGAATACATGCAATGGAATATGATAGAAGATGATCCAAACGACGGAGTGGACAAAATCATCGCTTACAGTAACCATCGCTGGAAAGGAGTGGAAGATATTAATGTTAAAGTAATCCCCCGGGTCTTTCTTGTATGGCTGGAACCCTGGCATGGCGGAAAGCCTAAAAATCCGGATAATCCGGATGATTTAGTCGGATGGCATTGGCCGAAAGGCATAGCGCAGGAGAAAGGTCCATATAAACAAAGACCGAACTCAGTAGCGGCCTACGTAGAAGAGAAAGACAAGAATACCCCCATCACCGGGGGGTACTTTGACCCTTCATTCCCCGAGCGTGTAGAGAAGTTAGTCGAAAAGCTCGGGCAAGCATGGGACAATGACCCACGAGTAGCCTATGTAGAAATGGGTATCATCGGCGAATGGGGTGAACATCATGACCCGGACTTGTCCACTTACTGGGCACCTCATGACGAGCCTGACCATGTAGTAAACCGTACCTGGATTCCAGGCATGGAGAAAATCCTGGGTGACGCCTTCGCCAAAGCTTTTAAAAACAAGAAGGTAATGGTACGCTATGCCTATGAGTTTAAAGACTACGAATTTGGAATTTACTGGGATTCCTGGTCGCAACCGCAGGAAATCGTCAGAGGATATGAAGAAATGAAGAAACTGGGTGATCGTTGGAAAACCCAGCCAATAGGAGGCGAAATAACCTGGAATTGGGGGGACTTGGCACGCTTCAAGTCTTTTGAAGAGGTGGTAGCTGATAAAGATACCAGAGAATATGTAATGGAGCAGATTCGTAATTTACATTGTAACCATTTAGGCGGCATTACCTGGGCTGATTTCAACGATCCTGAATTCCAAAAGAACGCAGAGATATTGCAAAAGGCAATGGGGTATCGGTTTGTCATAAACGAGTTTACTTATCCGAAAGAAATAAAAGGGCAAGAAAATCTTTCAGTATCTTTCAGTGTTGTAAATACCGGTTCATCTCCATTCTATTATAATTGGCCTGTAGAGATAGCTCTGTTAGATCCGGTAAGCCATCAAAAAGTGTGGGGAAAGATATTGGAAGATGTGAATATATCCGAATGGATGCCTGGGGACGACTGGTCGGTGAATGAAAACACATACCAGACCGCACCTGAAACCTATCATGTCCAAAAGAATATTCCTATAAACGCATCAATAGCTAAAGGAAAATATATCCTGGCACTAACAGTGCTCGACCCTGCCGGAATGCAACCGTCACTCCGGTTTGCAAATGAGAATTATTTCGAAGGTGGATATCATCCGATGGGATATATCGGTATCAATGAACCTATTGATGACGCTCGATTGGATCCAAATTCATTCTTTGACATCCAAAGCGATAAATCTTTAAAATATCAAATTAAATAACCTGATAATAAATAGTAAAATGAAAATCCGAAAATATATCACATCAGTAGCATTTCTGTCCGTTTGTATCTTTGGGTCCTGTACAGGGCCTAAAGATACAAAAGCTCCTATACCTGTTATATTTGATACAGATGTGGGTAATGATATTGATGATGTGCTAGCCATGCAAATGTTATTCAATTATGAAAAAGCCGGAGAAATTGATTTACTGGGTATTACTATCAGCAAGTCAAATCCTTATTCAATTGAATACATCGACGGATACTGCCGTCTCAACGGCAAAGGCAACATACCGTTAGGTTATGCTTACAACGGAGCCAATCCCGAAGATGGCGGTTATCTTCGTCAAACATTAGACACCATCATTGAAGGCAATAAAATACTGCATCCGCAAAGAAGTATCAAAAGCAACTTGCCTGAAGGATATAAACTATTACGTAAGTTGCTCGCTTCACAACAAGATAGCTCGGTAATATTCATAGCTGTAGGACCTGAAACCAATTTGGCGCGCTTACTAAAATCTGAAGCTGACGAGTATAGTGAATTAGATGGAAAATCTTTAGTAGCCCAGAAAGTAAAAATGCTCTCTGTCATGGGAGGACTTTATGGAAATGAGTTCGATTTTCCGGAATGGAATCTGATACAAGATTTGGATGCTGCCCAAACAGTATTTAAGGAATGGCCGACCGCAGTAGTAGCCAGTGGATGGGAATTAGGAAACAAACTGCTCTATCCACATCAAAGTATATTGAACGACTTTCCGGAAAGTTATAAGCATCCGCTTTGTGTCTCCTACAAGATTTATGATAAAATGCCTTATGACAGGCAAACTTGGGATCTCACTTCTGTATTGTATGCCATTGAACCGGAGGCTAATCATTTCGGACTCTCTCCGCAAGGGACAATTACTCTCGATAGCATCGGGCACAGTCTCTTTACTCCTTCCGAAAATGGAAAGCACAGATATCTGACTATTCAAGGTGAAAAGAATATTCAAACTACACTAGGGGCTATTGTCCGTCAAGTCACTGGAAAAGATAAGTAAATATATAACCTGAAAAAAGAATAAATATGTTTATAGTCAATAGTTATACATTAGCAATCATCTTTTGTTTGATTACAATGATTTGCTGGGGTTCCTGGGGAAATACCCAAAAACTGGCAAGCAAAAGTTGGAGGTATGAACTCTATTATTGGGATTACACTATTGGAATCCTGCTTTTCGCACTTCTTCTTGTATTTACACTAGGTAGCTTTGGAAATGCCGGAAGAGGGTTTATCGAAGACATACAACAAGTCAATACTGAGAATGTTGTCAGCGCATTGATAGGAGGAATAATCTTCAATGCTTCCAATATTCTGCTTTCGGCTTCTGTATCCATAGCAGGCATGGCTGTCGCTTTTCCTTTGGGTGTAGGCCTTGCCCTGGTATTAGGAGTATTTATCAATTATTTCAGTAGTCCGAAAGGAGATCCAGTTTGGTTGTTCACGGGTGTAGTGCTGATTGTAATTGCCATTATATGCAATGGAGTGGCAGCAGGTAAAAATCAGAAATCAGGAAGTAACAGTAGTAAAAAGGGAATAATTCTGGCAGCAATTGCCGGTATATTGATGTCTTTCTTCTACCGCTTTGTAGCTGCCGCTATGGATCTGAACAATTTTGAGTCTCCAACTCCGGGAATGGCGACTCCTTATACTGCTTTCTTTATCTTCGCTATTGGTATTTTCTTAAGTAACTTTGTATTCAACACGATTGTGATGAAGCGTCCGTTTGTTGGCGTACCAGTCAGCTATAAAGAATATTTTGCAGGAAAGCCGACGACTCACCTGGTAGGTATCCTTGGCGGATGCATTTGGGGATTGGGCACTGCATTGAGCTATATTGCTGCCGGCAAGGCGGGAGCAGCCATTTCATATGCACTTGGACAAGGGGCTCCCATGATTGCCGCTCTGTGGGGAGTCTTTATATGGAAAGAATTTACTGGAAGCTCTAAAGCCACGAATAGATTATTAGGAGTAATGTTCATCCTATTTATCATCGGACTATCATTTATCGTCTTATCAGGAGGAAATTAATTATGAATATAAAATCAATCATTGCTTTATTGACCATTCTTCTTTGCTGTCTATCCCCGGCATCAGGTAAAAGCATTGAAGCAACATCACCTGATGGCAGTAACCGGATAGTTATTGAAACTGAGAATCAGGTAGCATATTCTGTCTTCCGCCATGGAACAATGATATTGGACACAAGTCCTATATCGCTAACTGTAGGAGACAAAATTTGGGGAACTGACAAGAAATGCCTGAAAATTACACGCCATAGTATTTCCGAAAATGTGGACTTCATTGTTCCCCGCAAATATAAACAGGCATCCAATGAGTACAATCAAATTGAGCTAACTTATAAAGGATACAAAATAGAATTCAGAATCTATAATGAAGGAGTAGCTTACCGCTTTATGAGCACTTCCGATCACAAAAAGCCTGTACAGAATGAAATCGCATCCTTCTGTTTTAATCAGGATTATAATAGTTATACTTTGCTGACAGACCAGTTACAAAATTGGTTTGAGCAGGATTATACAATAAGTCCTATTAGTAAACTGCCACGTGACAGCTTTTCTGTTGCGCCGGTTATGATAGAAGTAGACAAGTACAAAGTATTACTTGCCGAAGCTAATCTTTATAATTATGCAGGTATGTACCTGCAACCCACCGGACATGCTTTTCAAGGAATATTTGCATTATATCCCGATCAGGAAGTTCCTGCCGACGGAGATAATAAGATTTATGCTTCCACCCGAAAAGATTATATCATTCCATATTGTGGCAAACGTGCTTTTCCATGGCGTGTGATAGGAATCTTTGATGATGCACCTTCTATCCTGAACAGCGAACTGATTTATCTCCTATCTGAGGAGAAAGCCAAAAATGCCGATTATTCCTGGATTAAGCCCGGAAAAGTTTTATGGGACTGGTGGAATGACCGTAATATCTATAACGTAAACTTTAAGAGTGGAATCAATACCGACACTTATCTTTACCTAATAGATTATGCCGCCAAACACCATATAGAATATATATTAATCGATGAAGGATGGTCGGCCCGAAATGACTTGCTGGTTCTTAATCCTGCTGTTGACATACCTTACATCTGTAAATATGCAGCTGAAAAAAATGTAGGCGTTCAATTATGGGCTAAATGGGTAAACGTTATGAGACAAATGGACGCGGCCTTCGAACAATTCAGTAAATGGGGAGTGAAAGGTGTCAAAATAGATTTTATGGATCGTAATGATGCAAAGATGGTCAATTTCTATGAGCAGGTTGCCATCAAGGCTACTCAACACAAACTTCTAGTGGATTTTCATGGTTCGTATCCTAACGAGGGAATGCGACGTAAATACCCGAACCTGATGACTCGTGAAGGTGTAATCGGATTGGAATATAATAAATGGAGCAAACGGGCTACTGTCACGCATGATGTAATCATCCCATATCTCCGTATGTGGGCAGGGCCAATGGATTATACTCCCGGAGCTATGCTTAATGCACATCCGGAAACATTTTATGAGAATCAGCATGAGCCGATGAGCCAGGGAACCCGAACTCATCAATTGGCAATGTATGTAGTGTATGAAAGCCCTCTACAAATGGTATCGGACAGCCCGACCAAATATGATGAAAATCCGGAGAGTTTCGAGTTCATTAAACAGATTCCTACTGTTTGGGATGAAACAATTCCTCTAAAAGGAGAAGTTGGCGAATACATCGCCATCGCACGACGTTATCAAAAGACATGGTATATTGGAGTCATGAATGGAGCGAAGCCGCGAAATATAGAAGTTGACCTGTCATTTATGGGAAAAGGGAGAAAATCAATCAAAGCTCATTATGATGGAACAAATGCAGACCAACAGGCCAAAGATTCACAAGTCAAACAATATACAATAAATGACACAGAAAAACTGTCAATTCAAATGAGCCGTGGTGGCGGATATATAGGTATTGTCAATATAGAATAGAAATTCAAACTATCGTTTGATTTA
Source organism: Bacteroides sp. GM023 (assembly GCF_014750685.1). Taxonomy (GTDB): domain Bacteria; phylum Bacteroidota; class Bacteroidia; order Bacteroidales; family Bacteroidaceae; genus Bacteroides. The sequence continues at coordinate 180,517 of NZ_JAAXGE010000004.1, read as the reverse complement.
AAATTGTATTCTAAACTTAAAAGCCACAGTAAACAGATTTATTGTTCCTGTGGCTTTTATCTTATATCGTTTTCATCTTATAACGTTCCGTATCTAAACCGTTATATCCAGCAGTACTTCTCCTTTCGCATTCAGTACCTTAATCTTCAATTCGTCTTTCTTCTTTTCCAGAATCATCACTGTAGCACTGTCCATCTTATAACCGCCACCAATAATGACCGGATAATTATTCCCCAGTTCACCTTTCGGATGATAAGCGTATTTATGAATATGTGCATTCAGACTAATATTGAAAGGTGCTTTCTCTAATAATTTAGTCCATAGGTCAGCGCAGAGATTCACTCCATCATTACCATAAAGTGGAATATGGTGGATAAGAACACGTTTCTTTGCTTTCTTGAATTCTTTGGCAGAAAGTTCTTTTTTCAGAAAATCCACTTGTTCATTACGCAGTTGGGTAAAATCATTCAGACCGTAATATACCCAATGAGAGTCTAGCTTATCTTCTCCACAGTCAAGCATAACGATACGGGTATCTCCCCAGTTGAAAGAACCGTAGGTTTTGTCTCCTACATAATCGTAGTGGTCACGCAAGCCGATAGAGTAAGCATTTCGTATTTCGTGATTACCACGCATAAAGAAAGTTGGTATGCGGTCGCCACGAACACCTTCGGTCAGTTCGCTGATAAAAGTGGTAGCTTGTTCATGATCGACAGGGTCGTCCACACAGTCACCGTTGAAAACAACGAAGTCATAATCCACATTCTGTATTTGCTTGCATAAGGCACGGAAAGTTTTCGTGTGCTGATGCAAATCATTGAAAACAATGGCGGTGAAGGAATCTGTATCCGCTTCGGGAAGAGTAAATTCACTGAAATCCGATTGGGCAGTGTTTCCGAATACTTTCTTATATGCCTGATAAAGCAGCATTTCCTGTGAGCATACACGGTAATAGTATTTCTGACCGGGTTGCAGATCATTGATACGGATTTTATGTAGCTTGTTATTACAAACTACTTGTCCGTCGACAATGGTACGTGCACGTTTCAGTTGGGTAGTGTCCGTACCATATTCTACCCAGCAATATGCAGGGACGGTAGTTTCCCACATCACTGTAATGCCATTGCCTACCGGATTCTGTAAATAAGGTTTCGTGCGGAATATCTTGTCTGCTCTTTCGGCAGTACGCAGTTCTACAAGTATAGGGCGGTGGTCGGAAGCCACAGGCTCATTCAGTACCCGGGCAGATATAAGAGCGAAGCCGTTCGCATTTGATTTTAATGCTGTAATATAATCTATTGTTTCTTTGGGTTCGGGAGCCGGATAAGTATGCTGTTTAGGATTAGAGAGTATTTGGAAATCCTTTTGCAGTTCTTTTATAAAGTCGGATTCAGGCTCGGCATTCATATCTCCCGCTAGGAAAAGAGGCTTTTTATAAGGAGCGGTGAATGTTTTCACAATCTCCAATGACTTCATGCGGTCTTCTTCGGTCAGTGACATATGAGTACAGCAATAGATATAATCTTCAAACTCTGCCAGGATCAAGGCGCGGGCTTCTTCTCTTCCCGGCAAGGGGCTAGTTTGCAGACGTACCGGAATTTGTTTTGCCAATAGCCCGATACCGTATTTCCCACCATCAAAATCTATGGCCGGTGCAAAGCAGGCATGCATCTGTGTACGTTCGGCAATTTCACCCAGCACATATTTCTGTCCGCTTCGGTTTGTCATGCTGTCCACTTCCTGTATGGCTACGACATCAGGAGAAGCATTGTTTATCACATTTGCTACACGCTGGAAATTACAAACATCATCCATGCCATTCGCATTCTTGATGTTATAGGTCATCAGTCTCAATGTATGTTGAGCCTGTACCGGGAGAATAAGTAAAATAGCAGGAATCAGTAAAAGAATCTTTTTCATGTTTCTCATTTTGGGGGTTAATGTTAAGCGCATCAAAGGTAAGAAAAAAACAAAAAGCTACAAAGATATGTGTTGATACCTTTGTAGCTTTTATTCTGTAGCTTTTATTCTCCGGATAGCCTTTCTAAAAATCGGGGGATAGAAATAGGCTGTATTATTCAAGGTCGATTATAATCTCTTATGGTTTGTCAAGCATATTACGACCTCATTTTGTTTTCCATTTTCCGGTAATATCCCACATTTGAGGTTCTACGCTGCCAAAATGCCAAAAACCTATTTGGGGAATTTCCAGTTCATCAGCTAACTCGAGCAACGCTTCCGTACTCCTGACATCACTAGCATAAAACAAATGCCGTTGTCCGTCAGTGCTGTCATACAAGTACATATTTACTTTCTCATAACACAGCCAGGTAGGAGAAGGTAGTACACCACTTACGCTGTCAGGCACAGATTGGTAAATCTGCCTTCCTTTTATATTCCCGGTCACCGCATAATCATTTGAATAAGCGGGTAAGGCCATTACCAATTTATTCCGGGGAATGTGTTTCATCCAAAAGGACATGGTTTCCTTTGTCCACGGGAAATTGGAAGTAGGACCGACTCCCATGCAATCATCCCTATGTTTAAGTTCCGGATTACCTACTCCCGGCGCAAAATACATATCATAGCACATCACTCTGACTAAATCACAAGTTCTTGCCAGTACTTCCGGATCATGGAACATTTTCGCATTCTCATCCTGATACAAAGCCGGATAGAATCCTACACAATGACTTAATTTCTTTCCGGCGGCATGAAGTTTCCGTGAAGCAAGTTCCAGGAATCCTGTATATGTATCCTGAACATCAGGATTCAAATGCTCAAAATCCATATCTATTCCGTCATATCCGTTTGCATGGCAATCATCTACGTAACTATCCACCAGCGCTTTTATTTTCTCCGGTGTGTTGATATTCTCTTCATTTCCACCTACGGCATGATATACCTCAATATTGTTCTGATGGCACTCATCAATAAAAGACTTCGGGGGATTGCCGAAAACACTGATGGAATTTACGAGTTCTTTTACCGGCTCTATATCCTTAAAAGAACTTCCATCCTTATAAATGAACCATGGATATATCTTTTTCTCCGCGGTGGTAAGTGTTTCTTGCTTACAGGAAACACTTATCATTAATAGCATCGCACAATATACTACTGTGCTGATTATCTTTGAACACTTCATTATCGACCAGAATTATTCGTATATATAGTTCTTATATTCAAAAGAGTCATATTTGGCAGTATATATTCCCTGAGTCTCTTTATCTCCCTGCCATCCTCCGCCATTGGCAAAGGTTACAAATGAGAAGCCAAACTGGAACGCTTCAGGAGTATACCAGGTATCGTATATTTTCACTATATCGCCATCGATAATCCATGCTGCGCTATACATGCCATCTTTAAGTCTAAGGTCAATCGTCAAGGTATGTTTACCCGGATCAATAGGTACACCATAAACTCCCAGTGATTCCGTATAACAGCGTACCAACATCTGTCCAGGAACCGGTGGTATCTGACATGCGGCGCGATCATTTTCCGTACCGGGGAAGACGAACATGGAGAATGATCTTTCTTCGGCATTAGTAGCGGCAATATTACCTCCGGCTAACCATTTCTCACCAACTCCTACATTGGGAACATCTATCACCCAAGTATACTTTCCTGCTCCTACCGCCTCTGTATAAGTAAGATTAGTACCGTTTGGCAAATTCAATATTCCGTCTGCTATGGTTCCACCAGCATTCGTCCATCCGGTAGGTATAACTCCGTCTTCATCAAAATCCCATCGCGTCGTTGTTCCTTCCGGTTCAGGCGGAAGCTGACCTTCGATAATCGGTTTCATCGAATAATCATAGGGAGCATATTCCAGATAATCGAATAAGGCATAATTCTCCCGGGTAGCCGGATGGTCTCCCATCCCAACAAGATTCTCAACACTACACAAAGCACGGAAATATGCATCCTTCTCGCCAAAGTTCAGAAGTTGCTTCTTCATACTTTTTCCGTCGACCAGCCATTCTCCGAGATATTTATCATTCTCCAGTTTCAAATCCAGTACGAGCGTATGCCAAGCATTGCACTTAATAGGGAATTTATCAGTAAAGAAAGGATTCGCCTGACTGGAAACGAGACATAGCACTTCGTCCGATTTCACGTTATACGTGCTACGATCTGCAGCTGTACCTGAACAGATTTCAAAGTCCAGTTCATGTCCGTCATCAAAATACACGAATGCTCCGATACTCGCCTGGTCATTCATTCCCATTTCAGGAACATACACCCGCCATTCATAACGCCCGGAACCAAATTGTGTGGTCGTCTGTACTTTAAAACGATCGGCATTAGGCCATGCATACTCCTCTCCTGCCCGTGTGAATATCTTCAGCGCTTTTCCATTTTCGCAGTCGGGACAATCTACGATAGTGATCGGCTCTACTCCTGCCTGTAATCCTGTTTTTTCCCATCCCGTGAGATCTGAGAAGTCGTACATAGTGCCCTTATAGCCATCCTGAATAACAGTAATCGTCCGCAATTCTGCGCCTTTCGCTGCAATGGTGAGGGTCGCACTACGTTTCGGGCCGCTATTCTTGGTTGCGGAAATATTCAGTGTACTATTGCCTGTTCCTTCCAAAGGGGAAACAGTGAGCCAACTACCGCCACCCTGATCCACTGCAACTTTCCAGTTAGCTTCCGATGTTATATCCACAGTCTGAACTTCAGTCGGAGAGACCTCGAATGTCAAGGCATCCTTGGAAGCTGCGCATGGCACAACTTCTGTCTTCTCTTTGTAGCTATCGCCACATGATATCATAGAGGCGCTATATAATATACCTATTGCTAAATACAAATATCTTAGTTTCATAATGATTATTTTTTATATCTGTTTGATTCAGTTTTTCAAATTCGGATTAATGGACGAATCCACAAAAGGACGGGGCAGATACATTTTACTGTCACTCCACGTACCCGATACAGAGACTGCTTCTTTCCTAAATACTCCGGGAGCGACTTCAATCTCCGGATTTAATTTTCTGTATTCAAAATGATCCTTGATACGATTCATACGGAACATGTCTCTCGCTCTGGTAGCGATGTTTCCCCAATAATATCCGGCTATTTCCCAACCATGTTCATTATAGGCAGCTTCCGCCAACTCGTCATACGACATAGTTGTCTTATAGACATCTTTTTCCGCTACAACAGACCCGTTGGCACGGTTGCGTACCTCATTCAATAAATTAACCGCTTCTGTAATGCTACCTGTTTTCGAACGGCCTACTGCCTCGGCATACCAGCAGTACACTTCCGAAAGACGGATTAGCTGATGTGTCTTTTCTCCATCCTGGTTCATCGAAATCTTCGGATTCGTATAGTCGAACTCTTCGCCAGTGGTAGTTTCTACTTTCTTCATGAAACAGGGGGCAATTACAACACGTGGCGCTGTCGGATCGGGGTCTTCCCACCAGTCGCGCAATTGAGTTTCATTCTTCAATACAACTTTAGGGAAATAAGACGCATCCTTACGTGAGCCTTTAGGGAAATCATACCAGAATTTAATTTCTCCGTTCGTGTCACCCCAGCCACCGCCACCATAAGCATAGTCGGCCAGGAAGTCAGCCAAAGGAGCATTGGTTATCGCGCCTATTCCACGATTGTAATAAACACCAAGCAAAACTTCCGGATTGTTCTTGTTATACTTCATTGAATATACATCCTTGTAATCAGGCAACAGTTTATAATAATAAGTACCTTTCTTTGAATCATCGATAACTTCTTTTGCTTTTGCGGCAGCCAGTTGGTAGTATTCTGTTCCCTTGTTCAACGGCCATCCTGCCATTGCCATATATACATAAGCCAATGTTGCCTTTACTGCTCCCTGGCTAACGGCGATATTCACTCCGTTTCTTGCATAAGGATCTTTCGTGTAATTGGCAGGAACCATGGTTTCCGCTTTTTTCAGGTCGGACACAATCAAATCATAGATTTCGGGAATCGTAGCCAACGGCATATTGTAATTGATCTCATCCTTCACTACCATAGGCACTTCTCCCCAAGCCATTACAAAATATAAATAAGAATAGGCACGCCAGTAATGGGCTTGTCCAATGGCGGCATCTTTTTCTTCCTGGGTCACTTCCGGAGTCCGTCCTGCATTGTCGATGATGAAATTAGCAGCTTTTACCAACCGCCAACGGGCTCCCCACAATTCAGTCATCCATGTGTTATTATCTGAAACGCTATAAGTATCCACTTCACGCAGTCCTTGTTTGTTGGCCGCGGGATGTGTGGAAATATCGTCACCCATCACAGACTCAAAGCCAGCCCAGATGTTTGCATACATATCGCTCGCAACTTTGGAATACATACCATTCAGTGCCAAGTCCAAATCACCTTTTGAATTGAAGAAATTTGTTACTGCCAACTGTCCTTTGGGATCTTCCGTCAGCAAATCCTCGCAGGATACCATCCAAAGCGCCAGCAATGCCAGCCCGGTGATCTTGAATATTCTATATATTGTTTTCATATCCATCTATAATTAAAAGATTAAAAGTTAAGTTTCATACCAAAAGTAAATGTTCTCGGAACAGGATAAGATCCCATATCCACACCATTATAACCGTAGACACCTTCACTGTACACTTCCGGATCCATACCTGTATATTTCGTTAGTGTGAACAGGTTTTGAGCACTGACCGACAATTGGATATCGGCTATTTTCGTTATCTTTTTAGGAAGGTTATATGAAAGACTTATATTTTTCAGTTTCACGAACGACGCATCCTCAAGCCAGAAATCAGAATCCGGGTAATTTCTGTTATCCGAGTTTTTATGACTTGCATACACGGCATCGGCCTTATTTGCAACTTTATCCCAACTTTTGTAATAGGCATCGGATAAAGAGATGAAACGATATACGCCTGTCATGGAAGCCATTGCATAGCGGCTTACATTCAGTCTGTCCTGTCCTAACGCAGCATTGATAAAGAAATTGAGCGTCCAGTTTTTCCAGGTAAATGTATTGTTCCATCCGAAAGTCCACTTAGGTTCCGATTGTCCCATCGTAGTCAAATCATCTGCACCCGGATTGGTTGTCAAGCTTCCATCAGACTGGCGTTTGTAGAGGTTGGCACCCTTATCATTAAAGTTTTTCCATTCATAGAGATAGAAAGAACCGATCGGATAACCCACTTTCTTAATCTCGATAGGGCCACCACCAATGCTTGTATTATTTTCTCCGACAATAAAATCGCTGCCTGCCAAGTCGACTATCTTATTTTTCAGATACGATGCATTCAGTGAAGTTTCCCAGCCAAAAACATCTTTATCGGTCAAAGGAGTTGCGGTGATCGAAAATTCAACACCCGAATTTCTCACTTCACCCTGGTTCACCCAAAAAGAACCACCGCCATTATACTGCGGAGCAGGTTTACGAAGCAACAGATCTTTAGTATCTTTCCGGAACCATTCGGCTGTAAAATTCAGGCGACCGTCTAAAACTGTGGCATCCAAACCGATGTTATACTGATATGTACTTTCCCAAGTCACATCCGGCGTAGCCAAGTTACCAGTCCAATAACCCGTATGAACGGCATCGCTGCCATAACCATCATAATTGGTAGCAGCCAACATTCCCAGTGTACTGTAAGCACCGATACTTTGATTACCAACAATACCGAAACTACCTCTTAACTTTAATTGCTGGAAGATATCCTGTTTGCTCATAAAGTTTTCTTTGGCAATATCCCAGGCAACTGCTGCTGACGGGAAGTATCCCCACTTATTCTTTTTCTGGAACTTGGATGAACCGTCCGCGCGGAAAGTACCGGTCAGCATATATTTACCTTTATAGTTGTACATAACACGTCCGAGTCCTGACACAATAGCTTCTGAAGAATAACCATTGCTTCCATCGCGTGTCTTTGCATTCTGTGCATTCCAGTAACCGACGAACTCATTCGCCAGTTCGCTTCCGGTCAGAGTCAGATTTCTTCCTTCAGCACCGCTCGCCTCAAATACGGCTGTTGCGGTAAGATGATGATCGCCAAAACTTGTGTTATAAGTCACATTGTTGGTATTCTGCCAGAAGAGATTCATCCTGCTCGAATTTTCCATGCCGCTAAGCTGTCCGGGTTTGGACAATTCCGAAGTAAAGGAGTAACCGGGGACATGGGAATAATTGGCAGCACCCTGCACGGACAATGTCAGACCTTTCATAATTTTGAAAGTCAAATCCATATTACTATTCAAGGCATACACGTATGAATCACCGTAATTCGCAACGCGGGCACCGTAAGGGTTACCGTTTACCGAATTGTAGGGGTCCATATTATAGACGCCTGTCACCGGATCTTTCATTTCCATCGTAGGAGAATAGTTCAGAAAGTTCATGATGTCAATGCCGCCATTATGGTTATGGGTACGAGAAGCATTAATCTTTGTAGAAAGCGTCAACCACTTGGTGAGTTCGTTATCCAAGTTTATCCGCAACTGTGCACGTTGATACTTAGTGGTGATAGTCATAGCCGTCATATTCAACAGATTGGCCGAAATAAGATACTTATTTTTAGCTGTTCCGCCGGAAACGCCCAATTTGTAATCCTGACTAATGCCTGTCTGCAACATCAGATTTTGCCAATCAATGCCTTTGGAACCATTCTTATAGGCTTCCATCTCATCTTCTCCAAAGGAGATGCCATTATACTCCTTCAATGCAGTGGCATATTCATAAGCATTCAGCAAGTCATATTTCTTAAGGATATTCGATACGCCGATAGCTACATCTGCATAAATCCGGACTTTACCTTCCACACCCTTTTTAGTAGTTACCAGTACTACGCCATTAGCACCACGAGAACCGTAAATTGCTGTTGCCGAAGCATCTTTCAGGACTTCGATAGACTGAATATCAGCAGGATTCACGTCCAGCCCGCCGGACATGATACCATCAATAACATATAGCGGGTCATTGCTCGTATTAATAGAGGTAGTACCACGCACACGAACCTTAACGCTACCACCCGGTAGACCGTTTGCGCTCGTCACCGCGACACCCGCCGTACGTCCTTGCAGAATATCTTCCACTCGTTTCACTGGCTGGTCTTTGAATTGTTTGGAAGAAACTGAAGCCACGGCACCGGTGATATCCGATTTCTTCACCACACCATAACCAATGACAACGACCTCACTCAATTGATTCTGGTCCTCCTGCATTGTAATCTTCAGACTGGTATTCTCACCCAGCTTGACCTCCTTAGTCACATATCCGATATAAGAGAATAATAAGGTGGAACCAACAGGGGCACTAATCGAGAACTTACCGGAAATATCCGTAACCGTACCCGTGCGTACGTCTTTCAAAGTCACGTTGACACCAATGACGGGTTCGTTGGTATCAACATCTGTAACAGTACCCGAGTACATCTTTGCAACTTGTGCGTAAGTAGATGCAGCTGCCGCAAAAAGAAAGATTAGCAAACAGCCAAGCGTTTTTTTAAGTTTATTCATATACTTTTCATTTATTAGATAAGGAATATCGATGCACAAATATAGATGGATATGCTAAAAAAGACATCAATTAGTATACAAATAAAGTCCGCTATTATTCAAAACACGTCCTCTGATGCCTTTCTGAGACATCAGAGGATGCCAACCGGACAAAAGAAGACAGATTTTTATTGTGTAGTTACATAACTTCTCCTATATTTGCTTCATCAAATAGTCATACTATGCCGAAAAGACACCTCCTAAGAATATGCTTACCAGTCATCCTGATATTCCTCTTTGCTCTCTCTGCAAGGAGCGAAGAACAACATTATTACTTCAAGCAGATTTCTTTGGAACAAGGATTGTCGCAATCAAGGGTACAATGTATCCACAGGGATCACTTGGGAGTGATGTGGATAGGTACAAAATGGGGGCTTAATAGTTATGACCAGTCTGAACTGAGAAGTTATTTCCATGACCGGAACCAGCAAAATTCCTTGCCGGACAACTTTATCCGTTTCATCACAGAAGATCACTCCGGTAATTTATATGTGTCCACCAACAAAGGAATTGCCACATACAATAAGACAGAGAATCAATTTCATCCACTATTATATAATGGAGAACCATTTCAGACCTGGTCGTATTTCCCGACAAGCGACGGATTTATATTCGGTGGGGAAGAAACGCTATATAGGTATAACCTGAATGACAAGAGTATCAACGTTATTTTTCCTCATATAGAAGGAGATTCCCGAAAATGCATTAACCGTATCTTTCAGTGGCAGCCCGACTTGTTAATCATCAGTAGCCGGAAAGATGGTCTGTGGATGTACGACCTTGTCAAGAAGAAAATGTATCGCTGCCCATTTGTCAAAGAGCGCGAAATAAACACTATTTTCGTCGATTCTCACAACCGGCTATGGATTTCCTTCTACGGTAAAGGCATCGTATGTTACTCTAAAGAAGGAAAAAGGCTGTTCGAACTGTCCACTAGAAATTCAGGTTTGAACAATGATATTATCTTTGATTTTGTTGAAAAGGACAACCAATTTTGGATAGCTACCGATGGCGGGGGAATCAATATCCTGGATCTCCCTACCATGAAGTTCTCGTACCTTAAACATATTTCAGATGACGAACAATCCCTGCCCAGCAATTCCATCTATTGTCTCTACAAAGACCAAATGGATAACATATGGGGTGGCAGTATCCGCGGGGGGTTGTTCGGTATCAAGAAAGTGTTTATCAAAACTTATAAAGACGTGCCGTTGACCAATGTCCACGGAGTCACCGAACGAACCGTAGCCAGTATTTATGAAGATAAAGACACACTGCTTTGGATAGGTACCGACGGAGGTGGGATCAACTCTTTCAACCAAAAGACGAATACCTTCCATCATTATCCTTCGACATACGGGGAGAAGGTCACCTCTATCACCAACTTCTCCGAGAATGAACTGCTATTATCATGTTTCAACAAGGGAGTCTTTACTTTCAACAAGAAGACTGCCCAAATGCGCCCTTTCCCAATCATCAATGATTCTATCTCCAAAAGAGAATTTTCTTCAGGTGACTTGGTGAATTTATACGCCACCAAAGACCATATCTACATCTTAGGAGCCAGAGTATATATCTACAACAAGCATACCCGGCAAACATCTATGCTTTATGCCCCGAAAATAGATGTTGAGCGCAAAATAGCCATGCAGGCCATTTATTCCGATGATGACGACCTGTATCTGATGGGAACCAATAATCTGTTCAGACTAAACATGAAGAACGATGAACTTTCTTCATTGGTCAGTACCAAAGAAGGCGACGATTTCACTTCCGCCTGTAGGGATGGCAAAGGAAATTTCTGGATAGGAAGTAATTTCGGGTTACTATTTTATAACAGACAAACAGGAACAGCCGAAAAGATACAAACCAGTTTGTTCAATAGTGTGTCAAGCCTTGCCTACGATAAAAAAGGCAGGATTTGGATAGGAGCCCAAAATATGTTTTTCGCTTATATCATCGACGAGAAACGTTTTGTAATTCTTGATGAATCGGACGGAATGCCTTTCAATGAATTGATATTTACCCCGATCCCGGTTTTACGTACCAAAAACCTGTATATGGGCGGTACTATGGGGCTAGTGCGTATCAATACCGATATTGTTTTTGATAATAATTCATCTCCTGTCCTCAAGCTACTTGACGCGAATCTGAATGGGAAATCGACTTTGGAACAAATCAGAGACAAACGTATCTCGATTCCCTGGAATCATTCATCATTCAATATTAAGGTAATTGCCGACGAAAAGAGTTCCTTCCGAAAGCATCTTTTCCGGTATACTATTGCAGGAAAGAATGAAATGGTAATCGACAGTTATCTCCATACACTGGAACTGGGTACATTGGCACCGGGAGAATATACCATCAGCGTATCTTGTGATACACCCAACGGTGAATGGATTCAACCGGCAGAATTATTAACCATCACCGTCTCCCCGCCCTGGTGGAAATCCACGTGGTTTATCTGCCTATGTATTTTCCTGGCGTTATGCACTGGAGGGGGGATCTTTTATATTCTAATTAAAAAGAAAGAAAACCGCCTGAAACAGAAGATGCGTGAACATGAAAAAAAGACATATGAAGAGAAGATACGTTTTTTAATCAATATCAGCCACGAATTGCGTACTCCTTTGACTCTCATTTATGCTTCCCTGAAAAGAATCCTGAACGGAGAAGTCAAACCAAACGATATACCGGAATATCTACGCGGCGCATACAAGCAAGCCGATCAGATGAAGGATATTATCAATATTGTGCTTGATGCCCGGAGAATGGAAGTGGGACAAGAAGTACTGCGTATTTCCTCTCACCCTTTGCACGAATGGATAAAGGAAGTGGCAGGTACTTTTCAGACGGCATCCAAGGCAAAAGAAATTGAGATTTCATATAGCTTTGACGAGCGTATACAGTGCGTCACATATGATGACACCAAATGCAGGGTCGTACTTTCCAACCTGATTATGAATGCATTGAAATACAGTTCCAATAATACCCATATTATCATAAAGACAGTCCGCACGGATGAAAGCATTCAGGTATTTGTGCAAGACCAGGGTATCGGACTGGACAATGTGGATATAAATAAACTTTTCACCCGTTTCTATCAGGGTAAACATAACGAAGGGGGAAGCGGTATCGGTTTATCTTACGCTAAAATGTTGATCGACCTGCACGGAGGCAGAATCGGAGCTTTTAACAATAAAGACGGCGGAGCTACCTTCTTCTATGAACTGCCGGCCAATCTGCAGGAACAGGAGGTTTCATGCCCTCAACATTCTTATCTCAACGAACTTTTAAGTTCTCCCGAAGAAGAAGAAAAGATAGAATCCGATTCCTTCAGCCTGCAAGGGTATTCATTGCTGATTGTGGAAGATAAGCAGGATTTAAGAGAGTTTCTGAAAGATGCCCTTAAAGATAAATTTAAGAAGATCTACCAGGCAGAAGACGGTTTGGAAGCACTTAGGGTTATCAAACAGCAGCAGCCGGACATTATCGTAAGCGACGTCATGATGCCGCAAATGAATGGTTATCAATTATGTAAAGAGATTAAAGAGAATCTGAATATCAGTCATATTCCTGTTATCCTACTTACTGCACGAGCCGATTCCGAGAGTCAGATGTTGGGATATAAATTAGGGGCTGACGCCTATTTATCAAAGCCTTTTGAAATGGAAATGCTTCTTAGCGTCATCCGAAACCAGATAAAGAATCGGGAATATATTAAATCCAGATACAGGGGTAATCAGTTCGTTCTATCTCCGCAAGAAGCTACCTTCAGCAATGCAGACGAACAGTTTATGATTAAACTAAATGAGATGATCGATCAGAATTTATCCCAATCCAATTTGGACGTGAAATTCCTGACTTCCCAAATGGCTATGAGCCGGACTTCCTTATACAATAAAATCAAAGAATTGACCGGCATGGGAGCAAATGATTATATCAATCGCAGAAGAATCGACAAGGCGATCGTTCTTCTGGTTCAGTCTGATATAAGTATCACAGAAATATCGGAGCAGGTAGGTTTCACTTATCAGAGATATTTCAGCACCTTATTTAAAGAAATGAAAGGGGTAACTCCTTCTCAATTCAGGACCCAACACACTGCCAATCATCAACAACAGCCAGAATAACCGGAGATTTTAGTGCAAATATGAACATTTCCTGACTTGAAATGACTAAATCCGGATGAGAAGAGGAGAGTATTCAAGTACTTTTGCAACGAAAGTAATTTAGAAAAACTAAATACACCTCAAATTCAATCATCATGAGAAACTATTATTTATCACTGGCACTAACATGTATTTGCAGTATTTGCTTTGCACAGCAACAGGCAAACGACATTCCCACAGGAAATCCACCAAACAGAGAATGGGACTTCAACACTTTGGACGGATGGGAATATGGACATCAGGATAACAATCCGGATAATCAATGCGTATTGGAAAATGGCTACTTGCGGATTTACACCCGTGCCAATTCAACAGACCGGAAAAAGGTTCGTACAACTGACCGGATTTACACAACAGGAAGATATACTTGGCGTACACACATCCCTCAAATGGGAATAGGTGACCAATGCAGTGTAGGTTCGTGGATATATCATAACGACCAGCACGAACTGGATTTTGAAGTCGGATATGGAATAGATTCAATTCGCCGGACACTGAATGCCGCTCCAAACGAAATGATCGCCTATATGACATCACAGGCATATCCATTTTCTTCTGTACCTGTAACAATCAAGACCGGATGGCACCTGTTCGAAATCGACCTGACATTGAAGAATGGCAATTATTACATCACCTGGCTGATAGATAAAGAGCCCAAACATGAGCTTCAATTGGAATTCGGGAAAGAAATAGCATTCTACATTTTTTGCAGTGTCGAGAATCTGAAATTTATCGGTGACCGCCCGGCACAACAGGAGAATTCCGGGTTATTCGACTTTGTCAGATACGAGTACCATGATTAGTTGTTCACAAAAATGTCATAGTTCTTGAGTTTAGAATTCATCCTCACTACGAGTATTTCAACTGTACTCTTAAAGTTTTGTTTCTAACTTTTGGGGTACTGTTTAAAGACTCGTAATGAGGGTGTACATTAAATCACTCCACGCACCCTATCATCGAATGCGGAAAGCGCAGCTTTCGCACCTTCGCCCATAGAGATGATAATCTGTTTATAAGGGACAGTTGAAACATCTCCGGCTGCATAGATACCCGTCACATTCGTACGACAATGTGCATCAATCACAATTTCACCCGGACGATTGGTTTCCACCACTTCACGGAATACACTGCTATTCGCAGAAAGTCCGATTTGTACAAATACACCATCCAGTTCAACGAGACGTTCTTCTTCTGTTTTACGGTCTTTGATGCGCAGAGCAGTCAATTTATCACCGTTTCCTATCACTTCCGTAGTTTGAGAGCTTACAAAAACCTCTACGTTCGACAATGATTTAAGTCGTTCCTGAAGTACATTATCAGCTTTCAGTTCATCCATAAACTCAAAGACCGTTACTTTAGAGCAGATACCTGCCAAGTCTATGGCTGCTTCGATACCGGAATTTCCACCGCCGACTACCGCTACATGTTTTCCTTTATAAAACGGCCCGTCACAGTGAGGGCAGAAAGCAACGCCGCGGCCTATATATTCCGCTTCTCCCGGAACGTTCAGTTTGCGCCAGCTTGCACCGGTCGCAATAATCAAGGCCGGAGCCAGGAACTTTTCACCAACGGAGGTAGTGACCAGCTTTTGTTTTCCCATAACTTCCACTTTCTCCACTTTACGATGTTCAAGTAAATCTACGGGATAACGCAGTAAATGAGTTTTCAGATTGTCGGCAAGTTCGTTTCCTGTTGTTTCGGGTACAGAGATTAAGTTCTCGATACCGACTGTTTCTTTCACCTGTCCGCCAACACGCTCAGCTACAATAGCCACACGCAATCCTTTACGGGCAGAATAAATAGCTGCCGATACTCCTGCGGGACCTCCACCGGCTACAACCACATCATATTCCTTTACTTCCGCTTCTGCTTTGGTTTCATCAATGCCATATTGTTCTTCCAGTTTCGCAAGTAGTTCACCGAATTCGCCACGACCTACATGAAGCAGTTTTCCATCTGCAAAGACAGAAGGTACTCCCTGTATCTTCAATGCATCCACTTCATCTTGATAAAGCGCACCGTCTACCATCTCATGGGTGATGGAAGGATTCAGCGTAGTCATAGCATTGAGAGCCTGTACTATGTCGGGGCAGTTCGTACAAGTAAGTGAAACATAAGTTACCAAATGTATCGGGCCTTTCAATGCCTTCACACGGTTACAGACAGCCTCATCGGGAAAATTCTTTCCTTTGCCGTCCAGGTTCAGGATAGCCAGTAACAGTGAAGTAAACTCATGTCCGTTGGGAATACCACGGAAAGTGATTCCTGTACGGTTGCCATTCTTCAACAAAGTAAATTTCAGCCCGCTTCCTTCATTCACTACACAAGTGATGTGGTCGGAACAATCCGCTACATCTCCCAGCAGTTCTAACAATTCAGTTCTATTCTCATAACTAGATGATACCGATATATCAAAAGTAAAATTCGCCTCCAGTCCGGCAAATATACCCTTCAGTTGTTCTTTTAATGCAGATTCTAACATACCTGTTCTCCTTTCGTTTTTTGAAAAGAAAGGCCGGCAGCGTTTCCCGTTACCGACCTTCCATAATCATCATTATCAAAGATCTATCAAATCTTACCTACCAGGTCGATGCTTGGTTTCAGAGTAGATTCACCCTTCTTCCATTTGGCCGGACAAACTTCTCCGTCATGGCTGGCTACAAACTGTGCAGCTTCTACCTTACGAAGCAATTCGCTCGCATCACGGCCAATGTTGTTATCATTCAGTTCTACCACTTTAATCTTTCCTTCCGGGTTGACAACGAATGTGCCGCGGTAAGCCATACCTTCTTCTTCGATATATACACCCAGTGCACGGCTCAAAGCACCAGTCGGGTCTGCCAACATCGGGTATTGGATCTTACGGATACTTTCAGAAGCATCATGCCAAGCTTTGTGTACGAAGTGAGAGTCAGTGCTTACCGAGTAGATTTCTACACCCATTGATTTGAACTGATCGTACTTTTCAGCCATATCCACCAATTCAGTAGGACATACGAAAGTAAAGTCGGCAGGATAGAAGAAAAGAATTGCCCATTTACCTTTCAGGTCGTTGTTGGTTACAGTCTTGAAAGCTCCGTTGTGAAAAGCCTGAACGCTGAATTCAGGAAGTTGAGAATTTAAAATTGGTTCCATAATCTTTTTGCTTTTTATTATTATTAATTGATTTGACTTATAACATCAGAAACTTCGTTTTGTTTCTTGTTTCTGGTGCAAAGATAAAGGCAGAAGTCCCGCCTTGCAAAAAATGTCCAATCGAATAATTCTATGCGGTGATAGATGAAACTAATCATGCCGGCCAAATGTCCTATTTTTAAGATTTGTATCATAACCAATTTGTTTAAATTCCCACAATAAGAAAAATGATGCATAAAACTACGCATATATATTCTGTATTTACCTGCTTTTTTGCATATAAACAAGAGGAATATGCAGAAAACGAAAGCTTTTCGAATTATTTCCCGGTATGAAACAATGTGTTTCTCACCGAGAAACAAAGTGTTTCACACCGAGGAACACTTTGTTTCAAGATAAGGAACAATCCAAAGAACAAAAAGAAGGATTTTAAACGTCCATACAGAGCGTTATTCACCCCAGTTAGTGCACGAACAAAGAACTGTTGGATTTATCAAATTAGAAGGTTATTCTAAGTTTTTCTTTCAATATGCCAATTCAGATAGTCCAAATGAGAATCATTAACAATAAATAGTCCAATATAAGAACGTTTCCTCATTCATCTTCTTCAATTCCTGCGAGTTTTTCCCTTTGAGCCTATAACGGACTGCATATTTGGGAAAGCAGAATGATTTAATATACAATTTTTCATATCCGATCTCTTTCAATACTCCACAGATAATATTCAGTTGCATGAGAAAATTATCTATCCTCTTTCTTTTTATATTCAGAATAAGCCTCTCACTCAATCTCATTTTTTTATAACTTTGCGTGCATAAACAATTAACTTGAACGTATATACAATTATGAAACATCCTCTTGCCCAATTCCTATACTGTCCCGAATGTGGTTCCTCTCATTTCGAAGTCAACAACGAGAAGTCCAAAAAATGTGCCGACTGTGGTTTTGTCTATTACTTTAATCCCTCCGCTGCAACCGTGGCACTGATCTTGAATGAAAAGAACGAACTGCTCGTTTGCCGACGTGCCAAAGAGCCTGCCAAAGGGACTCTCGACCTGCCCGGCGGATTTATAGATATGAATGAAACGGGCGAAGAAGGTGTTGCCCGCGAAGTGCTGGAAGAAACGGGATTGAAAGTAAAAAAAGCCGTTTATCAGTTCACACTGCCTAATATTTACATCTATTCCGGTTTTCCTGTTCATACGCTCGATCTATTTTTTCTATGTACAGTAGAAGACATGAGCCACTTTTTCGCTATGGATGATGTAGCAGATTCTTTCTTCCTGCCTCTCGCTGAAATCAATCCGGAAGATTTCGGGCTGGATTCTATACGAAGGGGGCTTAAAAAGTTCTTATCAAGTAGATAATTCGTTAAAATATAACAAATTAGAGAAACATATTCCATTCTATTCTGTCTAATATTTTAATGAGCTTTAAATTAATAGCTATTAAAATACGTCATTGAAAGATATGTAGTACTTTTGCATAAATACCCGATTATGAAAAAAGAAATTACCAGACTCATTTGCGCGGCTATCTGTTGCGCACCCATTATAGGATTTGCCCAGACAGGTGATAAGTTCACTTCGGCTGACAACCTTTATAAAGAAGGGAAAGAACTTTTCCAGGAAAAGAATTATGCGGCTGCCTTGCCGGCGCTGAAAGCATTTGTTAAACAAAAGCCGACAGCCAGTCTGCTTCAGGAGGCAGAATATATGCTGGTCAGTTCGGCGTACGAGTTGAATGACAAGAACCGAATCGAATTGCTCCGCAAGTATCTCGACCGTTATCCTGATACGCCATTTGCCAATCGCATTTATTCGCTGCTGGCTTCCTGCTATTTCTATGAAGGAAAGTATAATGAAGCGTTGGCACTATTCAATTCTACCGACCTCGATTTGCTAGGCAATGAAGAACGCGATGACCGCACTTATCAGTTGGCTACTTGTTATCTGAAAACTGACAATCTAAAAGAAGCGGCTATTTGGTTTGAGACGTTGCGTGCCAACAGTCCCAAATATGCAAAAGATTGCGATTACTACATTTCTTATATCCGCTATACACAGAAACGCTATAACGAAGCGTTGAAAGGTTTCCTTCCACTGCAAGACAACCCGAAATACAAAGCCCTCGTACCTTATTATATCGCTGAAATCTATGCACAGCTCAAAAACTATGATAAGGCACAGATTGTAGCACAGAATTATCTGTCGGCTTATCCGAACAATGAGCATGCGGCAGAAATGTACCGTATTCTCGGAGATGCTTATTATCACTTCGAACAGTATCATAAAGCGGTAGAATCATTCAACGAATATTTAAAGAAGGAGCATTCGGCTCCCCGTCGGGATGCCCTTTATATGCTGGGACTCTCTTACTACCAAACGAAAGTGTATTCCAAAGCAGCCGAAGCACTGGGCAAAGTGACAACTACCAATGACGCCCTTACACAGAATGCTTATCTGCACATGGGACTCTCCTATCTGCAACTGGCAGAAAAGAACAAAGCCCGCATGGCTTTCGAACAAGCGGCAGCGTCCAATGCCAATATGCAAATCAAGGAACAGGCAGCTTATAATTATGCCCTTTGCCTGCATGAGACTTCTTTCTCCGCTTTTGGTGAATCGGTCACTGCTTTCGAAAAATTCCTGAACGAATTTCCGACTTCACCTTATGCCGAGAAAGTCAGCAGTTACCTGGTGGAAGTTTATATGAATACGCGCAGCTATGATGCTGCATTGAAATCAATTGACCGGATTGCCAAGCCGAGCGCACAGATATTGGAAGCCAAGCAGAAGATATTGTTCCAATTAGGAACACAGTCCTTTGCCAATGCAGATTTTGAACAGGCTCTGAAATATCTGAATCAGTCCATTGCCATCGGACAATACAATCGTCAGACGAAAGCGGATGCTTACTACTGGTGTGGAGAATCTTACTATCGTCTCAACCGGATGATGGAAGCCGCACGCGACTTCAACGCTTATCTGCAACTGACTACCCAGCCCAATAACGAGATGTATGCGCTTGCCAATTATAACTTAGGATATATCGCTTTCCACCGGAAAGACTATACACAGGCAAGCAATTATTTCCCAAAATATGTTCAACTGGAGAAAGGCGAAAACGCAACGGCTTTAGCCGATGCATACAACCGTATCGGTGACTGTCACTTGCATGTACGCAATTTCGAAGAAGCTAAGCATTATTATTCGCAAGCCGAACAGATGAATACTCCTTCCGGGGATTATTCTTTCTATCAACTGGCTCTTGTATCCGGTTTGCAGAAAGATTATTCCGGCAAGATTACTTTGCTGAACCGACTGGTAGGAAAGTATCCGGCTTCTCCTTATGCTGTGAATGCTATTTACGAAAAAGGACGGTCTTATGTATTGATGGATAATAACAGCCAGGCAATTTCTGCTTTCAAGGAATTGCTGAACAAATATCCCGAAAGCCCTGTCAGCCGGAAAGCGGCGGCTGAAATCGGTTTGCTGTATTATCAGAAGGGTGATTACAATCAAGCTATCGAAGCCTACAAACTGGTTATCGAGAAATATCCGGGTAGTGAAGAAGCCCGTTTGGCTATGCGCGATTTAAAGTCGATTTATGTAGATTCGAATCGCATAGATGAATTTGCGGCCTTGGCTAATGCCATGCCGGGACATATCCGTTTCGATGCCAACGAACAGGATTCACTGACATATGCCGCTGCGGAAAAGATTTATATGCGGGGACGGATGGAAGAGGCGAAGACAAGTCTCAACAAATACTTGCAGACTTTCCCGGAAGGGGCTTTCAGTCTGAATGCACATTATTATCTCTGCCTGATTGGAAACGAGCAAAAGAATTATGATATGATTCTCTTGCATTCCGGTAAGTTACTGGAATATCCGAACAATCCATTTGCGGAAGAAGCTCTTATTCTGCGTGCCGAAGTTCAGTTCAATCAACAACAGACGGCGGAAGCATTGGCTAGTTACAAGATGCTGAAAGAGAAAGCGACCAACGTAGAACGTCGTCAGCTTGCTGAAACGGGAATACTTCGTTGCGCCTTCCTGTTGAGGGATGATATTGAAACGATTCATGCTGCCACCGATTTGCTGGCAGAAGCCAAACTTAGTCCTGAACTGCGGAATGAAGCTCTTTATTATCGCGCTAAAGCCTATACCAAGCAGAAGGCGGATAAAAAAGCCATGGATGACTTCCGCGAATTGGCGAAAGATACCCGTAACTCATACGGTGCGGAAGCTAAATACCAGGTTGCACAATCTCTGTATGATGCGAAAGAATATGCTGCCGCAGAGAAAGAACTGCTCAACTACATAGAGCAAAGTACGCCGCACGCTTATTGGCTGGCACGTAGCTTTGTCCTCTTGTCCGATGTGTATGCCGCTACAGGTAAAGACCTTGACGCACGCCAGTATCTGTTGAGCCTTCAACAGAATTATCAAGGCAACGACGATATTCAAAGTATGATTGAAAGCAGACTTCGTAAATTGAAAGTTGAGAATTGAGAATTAAAAAATAGAAAAGTATGAAACGATCTCATTATATAATAGGAGGACTCGCATTGGCAATCTCAATGCCATCCTGCCTTCAAGCCCAGACTACCCAACCCAAAGATACGACTATGAATCGTACCGTTGTTGTGGAACAAGAATATAACCCGGATATTATGGATGCTTCGAAAGTAAACGTCCTGCCCAAAGTGGAAGAGCCGACAGTCAGCAAGAAAGAGGTGGAATATGCCACGACTTTCTTTCCGGCAACTTCTGTTCCGGCTGGTCTGATGAATCCTTATACCGGAAAAGAAATCCAGCCCGGAACGACTCCCGGATATGTGCGTGCCGGATATGGTAATTTAGGCAATCTGGATATTCTTGCCAATTATTTATTCCGCCTGTCGAAAAAAGATAAGCTGAATGTACGTTTCCAAATGGATGGTATGGATGGAAAGTTGACTCTTCCCTTCACGGATGGTGAGAAATGGAATGCTTTCTACTACCGCACACGTGCAAATGTGGATTATACACATCAATTCAACAAATTGGATTTGAATATTGCCGGAAACTTCGGTTTGAGTAACTTCAACTTCAAACCGGAAAGTGTGAACAGTAAACAGAAATTCACTTCCGGTGACTTTCATGCAGGTATCCATTTCATTGATGAGACTGCACCGCTGCGTTTCAATGCCGAAACAAATCTGTTGATGTATGAACGTCAGCATAATATGATAAATGAAAATGAAGCCAATACAGGCATCAAAGAAACAATCATACGTACCAAAGGCGATGTTACAGGAGCTATCGGCGACCAACAATCGGTGACTATTGCTTTAGAGATGAACAATCTTCTGTACAGTGGATATACAAAGAATATTTCTACCGGAGACGAATATTTCAAGAACTATACAACACTTCTCCTGAATCCATATTATGAACTGGATAATGATGACTGGAAATTGCATATCGGTGCTAATGTAGATTTATCTTTCGGATTCGATAAGTCGTTCCGTGTTTCACCGGATATCACTGCACAGTATATCTTCTCTGACAGTTATGTGCTTTATGCAAAAGCAACGGGTGGCAAACTACTGAATGATTTCCGCAGATTGGAAAGTATCTGTCCTTATGGCGAACTGCCGGATGTAAATTCCACTGCTACTTTGGTCTATGTACAACGTCCCTATGATACTTACGAGCAAATCAACGGTAGCATTGGCTTCAAAGCAAGTCCTTATTCGGGACTTTGGTTCAATGTCTTCGGCGGCTATCAGAATCTAAAGAATGACTTGTCGTATTTGGGATTTGAAGCTAACGATATTCAGCCGGAGTCTTACCTGAGTTTTGCTCAAGATAACACAAATAACTTTTACCTCGGTGGTGAAATCAGCTACGATTATAAAGACATCCTGGGAATATCAGCTAAATATACTTACCGTAATTGGGATAGTAAAGCAGACAAAAGGTTATTAGTGATGAAACCAGTTGGCGAAATGTCCTTCAATATACGTATCCATCCGATTTCTGCTCTAAATATAAATCTGGGTTATGATTATATCAACCGGAAAGAAGTAAAAGAGTACGCAAAGATGACTGCAATCAACGATTTGCATATCGGGGCAAGTTACAATGTATTCAAAGGAGTATCTGTTTATGCACAAGTACATAATCTGCTGAATAAAAAATATCAATATTATTTGGATTATCCTGCCCAAGGATTCAACTTCTTAGGGGGATTGAGTTTTCGCTTCTAAGATCAATTAGTTAAAAGAACAATTCTATGATTGTTTGAAATTAACCCATACAGTAAGCATGAAGAAAGAAATAATTTTTGTACTGCTGAACGAGTTCGCAGACTGGGAAGGAGCTTATATTGCATCCAGTCTGAATGCAGGCGTCAAGCCTGGAAGCCCCATTAATTATGCAGTAAAAACCTTATCTATAAGTAAAGAGCCCGTCGTATCCATCGGCGGGTTTAAAGTCCTGCCCGATTACGGTATAAATGATATGCCGGAAGATTATGCAGGATTGATACTAATCGGCGGTATGCGTTGGTTTTCACCCGAAGCAGAGCAAATAGTTCCTTTGGTCGAAAAAGCATTAAAAGAAAAGAAGTTAGTTGCCGGAATATGCAATGCTTCAGTCTTTCTCGGCTCGCACGGATTCCTCAATAATGTGGAACATACGAGCAACGGACTTGACTATATAAAGCAATATGCCGGAAATGGATATACCGGCGAAGCCAATTATATCAATAAACAAGCCGTAAGAGATGGCAATATTGTAACAGCCAACGGACTTGCGCCACTGGATTTCTGCCGTGAAATACTTTATGTATTAGAAGCAGATACTCCTGAAAATATAGAAGACAGTTACAATTTTTATCAGAACGGATTCCCGTCGAAGTAATTTGTGAAATAAGAAATTCCCCGTTTAGCATGAAAGTCAAAAAGAATCCGACATTCAGCTAAAACAGGGAATTTTTCAGTTTAAACCAAAAACTTACTTTTAAACTATTTTGTAATCTTCACTACAAATCCACCACCGGGAGCCATATGCAGCTTCAATTTCCTGTCGGCTGATACACGAACCACTTCCCGTTTATAGTCTTTGCCTACACGGTCTGCATTAATTCCGTCTTTGAAAATTTCGGCATTAAATTCACCTTTTCCCAAGAAAGACAAATCAATTTCAACATCACGTGCATTCCAGTCGGTTAATCCGCCAACATACCATACTCCGTCTTTCTCACGTGCCATCACAATATGTTCAGCCACTTTTCCGCTAATCGGAAGCGTTTGTTCCCAAACGGTAGGGATAGAAGCGATAAACTTCGTACATTCTTCTTCTTTCAGATAGTTGGTAGGCGCATCACACAACATATTGACAGGTGAATCAAAGACAATATATAATGCCAACTGGCGGCAACGTGTTCCCTGACTCATCGGTTCCGTATATACTGCGTGGAAGTTCTTCATAATTACGTTGTTCATCGCTCCTTGCGTATAATCCATTGGCCCGGCCACCATACGGATGAAAGGTGCGGTTACATCATAAACGACCTGATCGGTTCCCGGCTCTGCCCATTTCAGTTCTTCCAGTCCATGAACCCCTTCAAAGTTGATGGTATTCGGATAAGTACGTTGCAAACCGGTCGGTTTGAATGTTCCGTGAAGGTCTATCAGCAATTTATATTTCGCTCCGGTTTCTGCCGCCTTGCGGTTGAATTCAACAACGTGCTGGTCGTCACGATCCATAAAGTCAATCTTGAAACCCTTGATTCCCATGGCTGCATAATGCTTGCATACCCGGTCCATATCCTTTTCAAAAGCACGGTAGCCCGCCCACAGTATCAAGTCCACATTTTTACTCTTTGCATAACTGATGAGTTCTTCCAAATTGATTTCCGGAATCACCTGGAACAAATCAGCTTTACCGGGTACTGCCCAACCTTCATCCAATATCACATATTCGATGCCAAATTTGGAAGCAAAGTCAATATAGTATTTATAGGTCTCATTATTGATGCCGGCGCGGAAATCCACATTATAGATATTCCAGTCATTCCACCAGTCCCAAGCCACCTTACCAGGTTTAATCCAGGAAAAATCGGAGAATTGTGCCGGAGTAGCCAATTTATAGATCATGTCATTACATAACAGTTCCGCATCATTCTTCGAGACGATTACCACACGCCAAGGGAAAGCGGTATTTCCTTTGACTTTCGCAATATAAGGCTCACGGGATTTCACCACGCCTTTTAATCCGCGTACCTCATCCACCACCTCTTTCGGGTAAGCAGCAAATGTCCCTTCCAAAGAATATCCATTGTCTCCATGCTTCACATACATTCCCGGATAATCCAGCAAATCGGCTTCGGTAATACAGATTTTCTTCTGATTCTTTCCTTCTGCCAAAACAGGCAAAAAAGCAATCTGTTCTTTATCCCATGCAGACAAGGCTGTTTCCAAATATGTATTTTGAAAAGAACTGTAAAAAGGATCTTTCTTGCCCTCGTTCATTCTTCCTTTCGGAGAAGCGACAAAGACTTTCGAATCATTCGGAAAACAGAAAGTAGCCTGTTCACTTTCCACCATAAACGGCTTCTTCAGATTTGAAATGAAACGGTAGGCCGCACCATCTTCATAAGCTCTGAATGTCAAGCTATATCCACCCTTAAAATTAATTATCAGTTCATTGAATCGGTCTTCTATTATTTTCTTCTTATAGACAGGCGGATAAATGGTTTCATTCACCGAACGTCGGATAATCCCTTTAACTTTCGGATTCAGCCCGAAAGCTGTACCATCCGTCAGTTTCATGGAAATGGGAGACGGAGCTACCATCACATCGCCTTCGTGAAGAACGGAATACTCCACATTCTTATCATTCACGCTCACATTCACCTGCACCTTACCGGATACATCCTTCAGTTCGTACACTTTCTGTGCACAAACGGTCAAAGGTGCGATAGCCATTAGAACCGGCAAAAGTCTTCTCATCATACATTTCATAAATCAATACTTTTTGTATATAATACTATTTTTATTTACACTTTTAATCATAAGTACGTCCCGGTATAGGCAAAGGACGGGCTAACAGGAATAAATTCCTGCTAATAATATATAGAATAAAACCGTCCCTTTACAGGTCTAAATTCCGTCTTTTAAAAATCAATGGTTACTTGATAAGTATCTTTATTTTCAAAAAAAGCCTGTTGTACTTCATATTCGGGAAGCCACACATATTTCTTCTCCCCCTTATATTCAGCTTCCAACAGGAAGGTGAACCAACGATTGTAAGGCAGTTCGTCCGTGTGCAGCGGCTGTGCCGGACTGTCATAAAGATTAGGGACACCCGTAATCAGATATTCACCTTTCTTATCCGTTTCATAAGTGCGGTAAGGGGTAGCAATCAGGTCATTGAATTTAGCACGCGAACCATACAAATTCAATTTCACTCCTTTCTTCTTTTTACCTTTCACATTCACCGATACCAGGATATTTTCAGGAAACATCTGTTTGAAGAACCCATCGAAATCACGTCTCGGACGCTTTGATTTTGCCGTATAATTGATAATATTCACAGCATACTGACTCCAC
Organism: Bacteroides sp. GM023; assembly: GCF_014750685.1. Classification (GTDB taxonomy): domain Bacteria; phylum Bacteroidota; class Bacteroidia; order Bacteroidales; family Bacteroidaceae; genus Bacteroides. The sequence continues at coordinate 154,096 of NZ_JAAXGE010000004.1, read as the reverse complement.
TTATAAGTTTTATAGTGGCTATTCATCACACAAGAGTCAGGAGCATATTCGATACCGTTCACCGGATTATTTTTTGCACGTATCCTGTCGGCATACAAGTCCGTAACCCCACGGTAATGTCCGAACTCGTGCGCCACTCCACGGTGGAAATAGTCGATACCAAACAAATCTTCATGTTCCGTCTTGCTGCGGCTGCGGCAAATTACCATATTCAGGTCGTCCGCCCCACCGCCGCAATACCATCCTTTTGCCGCTTCTTCATCATCAAAGTCGAGAATGGAGTCAATAATCAGCAGTACATCGTGGTTGGGGAAACCGGCACTCTTCTTGTAAATGTTTTCCAGTTGACGGGAAGAACAATCATAAATCACTTGCAGATCCGGTATATAGCGGAAATAATAATTGAAGCGTCCGTCTCCTGCCTTGTTCCAAAAGTCGTTCACCTGATTAAAGAAAGCATTCAGTTTTGCCTGATAGGCTTCTTTTCCTCCCCAATGCTCTACTCCTGCTTTATCAACAGCTACAAATACCCGATATTCGATAGTATCCAAAGGTTGCTGAACCAGGTTTCCTTCTACCGTCTTAGCCTCTGCCAAAGAGAGAAACGGTAGTATAGCGGGAAACATGAGCCATCTTTTCCAGTTGTTTTTCATATCTTTTTTCAGTTAAGTGTGTATTTAATCTCTTGCAGATCACGACTATTGCCACCAACCATAAACGTAAAATCCCCTTTCTCAACCACGTATTTCATTTGGTTATTGTAGAAGCCGAGTTGCTCGTCTTTCACATCAAAAGTGATTGTTTTGCTTTCGCCCGGTTTCAGCTTTATCTTATCGAAACCTTTCAGTTCTTTGATAGGACGGGTAATAGAAGCCACTTCATCGCGCACATACAACTGCGCCACCTCTTCCCCTTCATATTTTCCAGTGTTTGTGATTGTAACGGACACACGTGCATGGATATCCTTACCATTACCCGGAAGTAATGTCAAATCCGAATAGTTGAAAGTAGTATATGACAACCCATAGCCAAATGGATAAGCCGGTTCGGTAGGAATATCTATGTATTTGGCACACCATCCGCCCAATGCGGTGGGACGTCCCGTGCTCTTATACTGATAGTACAAGGGAATTTGTCCGTTATGCTGCGGGAAAGTCATCGGCAGTTTGCCCGAAGGGTTATAGTCACCCCATAATACGTTGCAGATAGCATTGCCCGCTTCGCTTCCCAGCCACCAGGTACACAAGATAGCAGGCGCATCCCGACGTACCTCATTGAAAATAACAGGTCGACCACACATCATCAATACCACCACAGGCTTACCGGTCTTTACCAACTCTGAAACCAACCTTTGCTGTTCATCAGCAATGGAAATGTTCCCTTTCGAGCGCATCTCACCGCTTTCCCAAGCCTGCTCACCCATAGCTATAATTACCACATCCGATTGACGGGCAGCAGCCAAAGTCTGGTCGAGATTCACAATCTTATTGGTTTTCAGATCGTAGCCATCGTTATAGTTAATATCCACTCCCCGTTTCTCCATCGCTTCATACAGCGTGACTACCTTGCCTACTTCCGCACAAGACCATGCACCACACATATCTTTCTGCGACTTGGACAATGCTCCTATCAATGCCACCTTCCTGACAGCACCGGATAACGGCAACACTGAGTTTTCATTCTTCAACAGAACCACCGAACGTTCGGAAACATAACAGGCTTCTTTGCGGGATTCCTGCGAGCCAATCACCGTACGCTCTCTTTCTTCGTCACAATAGCGGAAAGGGTCTTCAAACAGTCCCAGTTTATATTTTTGCTCCAAAATACGTCTGACAGCATCATCTACCAGTTTCATAGATACTTTGCCCTCTTTTACCAAAGATGCCAGATTCTTGGAATAACATTCACTTACCATCTCCATATCCAATCCGGCTTTTATTCCTTTATAGGCAGCTTCTTTCTCGTCTTTTGCATAACGATGGTTTATCATTTCCCCTACCGAACCCCAGTCGGAAACGACAAATCCCTTAAATCCCCACTGGTTCTTCAAAAGCTCTCTCAACAGAAAAGGGCTTCCGGTAGCCGGTTCGTTATTAAAGTCATTGAACGCACTCATAAAGGTGGCAGCCCCGGCTTCCACACCGGCTTTATAAGGAGTCATATAGAAATTGGCAAACTGTCCCATAGACATATCTACGCTATTATAATCTTTTCCCGCAATGGCTGCGCCATATCCGGCAAAATGCTTGATACAGGATAATATCGTATTTTCCTTTGATAAATCATCTCCCTGCAAACCATGTACACGCGCTTTGGCAACCAATGCCCCATAATAAGGATCTTCGCCGGCACCTTCCATCACGCGTCCCCAACGGGCATCCCAGCTAATATCCACCATCGGAGCAAACGTCCAATGCAGTCCGGCTGCCGCCGCTTCCTTCGCCGCACATCTCGAACCTCTTTCTATGGCATCCAGGTCGAAACTGGCAGCCTCGGCCAAAGGCAACGGAAACCCCGTTCTATATCCATGAATAACATCCAGTCCGAAAAGCAAAGGAATCTGCAAACGGGATTTCATAGCCGCTTCCTGATATTTCCGCGTATTGGCAGCACCGGATACATTCAATAAAGAACCTATCAACCCTTTACTAATGTCTTCCGTACGACTAACACGGGTATTATCGGGCCCTGTGGCAAAACCACCGGAGCATTGGCTCAACTGCCCTACTTTCTCTTCCAGAGTCATTTTTTTCATGAGTCCGGATATAAAGCGATTCATCTTACTTTCATCGGTTTGATTTTGCGCCACACTTCCTAACGCAAAAATCATCATACATGCGTATGTTATCAGTTTCTTCATGGTTTTATTTTAAGAGTTTATCAGTATTGATTTTAATGGCAATACTATAAGTTTTACTTTCTATCGCAAAGATAGCCGCTGACCGGATTCACATTGGCGAATTGCGTACAAAAGGACAATAATATCGTAAAGTACCTCTCTCTTTTTTGCTTTCCGTTATTCGTAAGAGATATTTTCCAGTACTTTTATTCCATCTTTTTGAGTACCCGTTTCAAACAGGTTCTTAAACGATTCGGCTGAAAGCGAAGTAGAGGGTTTAAAGTCTGAAGAATTCATGTACTCCAGCAAACCGGCATAAAATTGCAAACCTTCAGGCGTATCGCGTACCGCATCCAAATCAGACATGCAAAGCAGCAATTTACCACCTTCGACATTCAACTCTATTAATAATCCGAGTTTATGGTTGCGTTCCACATTATCAATCACTTGCACAATAGGACGATATTCCTTAGGCATACCATCGAGAATAAGCGGATAACTATGCTTTATTATCGGATACCACTGCCAGTTCGTATGGAACTCTGTCGGGAAATCACTGAACACCGGATGTTCCGGATTTGTCAGGATTCCCAATGTACCCGGTGAAGCAGGTTTCTTGATACGGTCACAGATACTTTTGAACATACGATAATTCCAATAATCGGTTTGAAACAACCCGCCTACCGTGACTTCCTTACAGTCTTCCTTACGGGGCATCAGCAACACTTTCTTTCCCTGTTTTAAGGTATTCAACACATCGTCTGTCAATCGACGTGCCACTACAACATCACCCGCATTCAATTCTTTCTTTGCAGGATATATCCACAACGGATAACTATTCTGATAAGAAGTTCCCGATATATTCAATACTAACTCAGCCTTGTATGCTTTTGCCACATCGGGGAATACCAAACGAACAGTTCCGGCAGTCAGTAACCCCAATCCCGTAGGAATAACCATTTTACCTTTACCAAGACTTTTCTTTCCATCTTTCAGCTCCCATGAAACGCTCTTTCCCTTCAATGAGCTTTCTCCATAATTAGCTATTTCAACAGTACCAGTGAATGATTCACCACCTGTCCAACAAAATTTGGCTGTCGTCAACAAAGGAACTACTTCACTACAGAACTCTCTCCATTTCTTCGGTTCAACCAGTCCTTTGCTATCCATAAACGCATCCAGGATACCCACATAAGCAGAACCCTGTCCCGGATAATCCTGCAAATCGAGCAACTGAAAACCCGCCATCCGCTTGGAACGGAGGTTCATCTCAATATCTGCCCGGTAGAGTTCTACAGACCACGCCCCTGACGCTTTAAAGAAATCATCAGCTTGCTTCAGCATGCCGGCTTTCTCCAAACGGTTACGGAAAACTTCAAAATTCCAGGGAGCTAACACACCCGTGTATTTTTTCATTTCCTCATAGTCCGGATAGGTTTGGAACTGTCCTGTTTCGTGTCCGATTACAGGAACAGGGGATTTCTCCAAAGCCTCATCAAAATTCATCACCGAGTTGGGGTAAGTATTATTGAGATAACCACCTTCTTCCGCATCGGCAAAAGAAAAAGAAGCACGGGCATGAGTAGAATATCCCTCGCCACTACCGACACGGCAAGTCACCAGGAAATCTTCTCCGGGAATATGCCCTTTTGAGCCCAGGAAGATATTCGAGCCATATGTATATAAATGTCTCGGTTCTATCGAACGGAAACGGTTCACAAAATCTTTCATCACATTGATATCTCCCCCCAATTCATTACCCAAGGCAAAAAGTACGAAAGAAGCATGATTGCTATATTCACGCATTATGTTTTCTCCATCTTTCATCAGGAAGTCCATCAATTCAACGGATTCTTTTTTAAAGCCGCCCCAAATCGGTAATTCCGGCTGTAAATAAACGCCTTCCAAATCCGCGGCTTCAAAACAGGCGGCAGGCGGACACCAGGAATGAAAACGGCAATGGTTCAATCCGTATTCTTTGCAGATTCTGAAGTAACGCCGCCATTGTTCCAAATCCATCGCCGTATAGCCCGTCAGAGGAAACACACAAGCATCATGTTTTCCTCGGAGAAATGTTTTAGCGCCGTTTATGGTGAAATGCGTTCCGTCCGCTTTAAAGTCACGCAGACCGAAATGAACAGACTTTTCGTCTGTACCTTCTATTTCAGCTTTCAGTTGATACAAGGCCGGTTGAAGGTTGCTCCACAATAAGGCTTTATCACCTAGTTGATAAGTAAATTCATATTCTTTGCGCCCCTCTTTCAAATCATATTCTATAGATTTTACTTTATGTTTCCTGGAAGAATTAAACGCAGTAGCAGACAGACTGATTCTCTTTCCACTGATACCGGTACTTTGAGAAAGAGTCAGCTTTACTTTCACGGAACGGTCTGCCACCACAGGAAATGTCTGAACAGATTCGATAAACAACGGATTCATGGCTTGTAGTTCCATCCGTCCGATAATACCGTTCCAGTTTGTTTGAGTAGACTCCGTACAGGCATGGGAACTTGAACGGATTTGCTGGGGAATACTATTTCCGTTGTCCACACGGATGGTCAGTTTATGTGAACCGGGAGTCAGGAAGCGAGTCAGGTCATATTCCTGTGGGGTAGATAAATAGTTACACTTACCCACTTCCTGACCATCAATCCACACAGTTGTCGGACGCGTGCGTTCCAAAAACAGCACGATATGTTTTCCATTCCAGCCGGCCGGTATTTCTATATTCCGGGCATACCATGCCGCACCTTCATATTTATAATATCTGGATAAATAAGTAGTCTCTGAATTGTTGGTATTCTCTATTCCTTTTCGATTTGAATCTGTTGTACCGGGTAAAGTCACAGTTTCTGTAAAATCCATGTTCCACAGTTTTTCCTGTTCTCCCTTGTCGTGAGGGTCCAATGCAAAACTCCACGTTCCGCTCAAATCAATCATTTTGCGCAAACCTGATGTCTGCGCCCATGATGTACACAAAAAAACAAATAATAATAAAAGAGTTCCAGCTAATCGCTTACGCATAACTTTATTCATAATATATGATTTAATGTCCTTAATTTATCTGTTTACAAAGATAGGACGGAGAACAAACCACAATGACAAATCCCGTACAAAAAAACAATAATATCGTAAAAGCATCATTTGTATATGAAGAACCCACATCAGAACTCCCCATTACAAATAGATAAGATTTTTCTTTCTACTCATACAAATTAAAATATTTATGATTTATCTGAATATCTTTCATCACTTAGATAATAATATCTGATCCAAAACAACTCCTTCATCTAGAGCTTTTATCGTCAATTGATGTTCTTTTTTTCTATAAACAGGGAATGTCAGCTTCCTGATGGCCTGATTACGCAATACATTTTCTTTCCACTCCTCACTACGCCCTACTGTCTCATAAGTAAGTACGACAGGCCGACCATTATCCAGCGAAACCGCAATCCGCAGTTGTTCCCCATTGACCGGATGAACGGGCAATAATCTAATCTCTACATGGATTGAATCCATCTCACAATCTCTAAAGCTAAACGACAAAGTTTGATCTTTTTCAACGCCAGCAGCTTTTCCTTCATACCCTAGTCCTTTATGAATTAAAGGATTACCTTGAGTATATTCCGCACCATTCCATTTATGAATCACCGAACATTCTGTTATCATCGGTTCAGAAACTGTTTCATGTTTTACACGTTCGAAAACCGGCAATTTACGTGGTTGGAAATCCATCATCCGGTTCCATCTTTCATTATTATAAATACGTGTTAAAGTAACGATACTGTCATAAGCCATATCACTCTCTTTCCACTCTGCCTTGCCGTGACGTGCCAACTGTGCCTTTAACAATTTATTATTCATTTGGACAGAAGCCTGAACCGGATACTTAATCAACTGATAATAAGCATCCCGTTTGTGTGTAGCCACCCGTTTTCCAACCATTTCTACCGTTTCAGATAATGCATTGTATCTCTTCAGTCGCGCACGAATGTAAGATTCACTCCACGGCAAGTCTTTCACAATCCTATAATGAGGCTTATCCTCTTCACGGGTATTTCCCAAGAATTCGGGTCTACGTATATAAGCCAAACGATTATGCTCTTCCATAACAGGTAATAACGAGTCTGCTAATTCACTTCCGAATTCACGTTCCAAGAACTTATATTGATGAACGTCCACACCTTCCTCCGCCACCGCATCTATATTCCAGGCCATATCCATGAAAAGCTCAATCAAATATTCGGCAGGTTTAATATCACCCACATTCAAAATCCACATTTTCCGAATGCCTTTATCATAAGCCATCTTCATTTGATGATAAACCAAAGCGGGACTAGTGCTACTCAGCCAAAGATAGTCATGCGGACGCCCCCAATAAGATACATGATAATAAATACCATTTCCTCCCCTACGAGCACGCTCTTCATCTGTAGGAAAATGCCGTATATAACCATAATTATCATCACACCACATTAAAGTTACATCATCCGGCACCTGCAAACCATCACGATAAATATCAAGTACCTCCTTATAGGGGATAAAAACCTGTGGAATTTGCATTATATCTTTACTTACATACTTTTCTAATAATCCGCGCTGTTCTTCAATGACACGTTTCAATACTGCTTTCTGTTCCGCTATTGTTTTCGCTCCCTGCATACTTCCATCGTGTACACCACGCATCCCTAAAGTATAAATATTGTTTTGACGAGCAACTTCTTTTATACGGTTCTCCCAAAATTTGTACACCTCGGTACTATTAGTGACATAATTATAATTGCCTTTACCTCTTTTCTCCCACTCACCAGCCGCATTACAAACCATAGGTTCACAATGAGAAGAACCAATAAAAATGCCATATTTTGCCGCCACCTCCCTATTACCTTCCGTCAGAAAGAAAGGTAAAGTGCATTCATGCATAGCAGGCCAGTAGGAGTTGGCACGTAAACGTAGGAGAAGTTCGAATATACGTTCATGAGTTCGAGGACCAATATGCCCCTTGATATCAGATGGTTCGTACGTTTTACTGCTCCATGGCATCAATCCCCAGTCTTCATCATTGATAAAGATACCACGATACTCAACGTCAGGTGCCTGCGTTATCATAAACCCGCAAGTCAATTCAAAAGATTCTTTCTTATCAGGCACAGCATCCGCCCACCATTCCCATGGAGAAACACCAATCAAACGTGATAATTCCATGACACCATAGGCCGTCCCGTGCATATCACTACCGGCAACAAGCAATTCTCTCTTTTTAGTAACAGCCAACAGAAAAGCCTGTTTCTTTCCTTTTAGAACAGATAAATCTATTCCCGATTTATCAAGTAGTTTACTTTGCCCCAGTGTGCCAACAATGATGTCACCGCGCCGGGGAGTCATTTTTAAAGAGGCAGAGAGTACCGCCCGGCAGTCACGTCTCAAAAGTTCCAATGCCGTTTTCACCACCTGTCCTTCCGATACTTCGCAAGCCACTTTCACAGTTTGCCCTGACTGTATGTTAAAACTCATGTTTTGAGCGGAGCACACTAACGATGCCATCCATAAAAATAAACCCACCAATTGTCTTCTCATTGTACCATTTTATATCAGTTAACTTAAGTTTAATCTATCGCCTGAAGCTCTAAAGCAAGACTTGAATATTCGCTTTTCAATAACTCTTTTAGTGCAATGCCCTCCTCCATCAGAAGTTTTCCACTAATCACTTTTCCGTTTAGCACACAAGGTTTCTCTTTATCCACTGGCGTCAAGTCCACTAGACGATAATTCTTAGAAGGATCCAATCCATTCATCCGTACCACCGGAATAACCATATTGATAAAGTGAGAAATCTTATAAGCATAGAACACCGCCTTATCCTTTTCCGAGGTGACATACATCAAAGAAGACACTCCTTTGTCATCATACGGAGAAACCAATCGGTATAAATCGCCGAACTGCACCGTCGGACGGATCTCTTTATAAGCAGCAATAGCCCGTTGAGCAAAAGTCTTATCCACATCGCTCATGTCTTTCGGTTGGATTTCCATCCCCAAACGACCAGACATTGCAACATCAAAACGGAATTTCAATGGAATACGGCGTCCGGTCTGATGATTCTTATCAGCACTTACATGCGATGCCATAGCGATAGCCGGGTAAAAGTTGGAAACACCCCATTGCATATAAATTCTTTGTAGAGCATCTGTATCGTCACTGGTCCAAAACTCGTCGAAATAGGGAAGTAAGCCATAGTTCACACGAGCACCACCGCCGGCGCAAAGCTGTATCACCAGCTTCGGATACTTGGCACGAATACGATCAAGCGCTTTCATCAGACCTCTGTGATATTCAATATAAAGATGAGACTGCTTATTCTTAGGCAAATAAAAAGATCCGTAATCCATCAGACTACTGTTATCATCCCATTTCATATAAGCAATTTCAGGATGCTTAGTCATCAAGTTATCAACTACTCCGAAGACAAAGTCCTGCACTTTGGGGTTTGTCAAATCCAAAACCACCTGTGTTTTTCCACGGCCGGTAGATAACGGACGATTATCAATCTTCATAATCCAGTCCGGATGTTTCTCGAACAATTCGCTTTTGGTATTCGCCATTTCAGGTTCGATCCAGATACCGAACTTAATCTGATGTTTCTTGGCCGATGCCAATAACCCTTCAATTCCTTCCGGTAGCTTTTCTTTGCAAACTTCCCAGTCTCCCAGACTACTATTTCCTGCATTACGAGGATATTTATTCCCAAACCAGCCGTCATCCATGACGAACAATTCGCCACCCATAGCAGAAAAAGCCTCCATCATTTCATCCATGCCTTTTTGGTTTACTTTAAAGTAAACACCTTCCCAGCTATTCAACAGAATATCATGCGGCTTATCGCCCTGATTCATCTTGTACTGACGTGCCCAATGATGGAAGGCACGACTCACCCCACCTTTGCCATTAGTACTATATGTCATAGCAAATTCAGGAGTTACGAATGTCTCTTTCGGTTCCAGTATGTATTGTGAACTTTCTTCATTCATACCGGCTATTATATTCAGTGCCGTGTTGCGAACATCCAGTTTCAACTTATAATTACCACTCCAGACCAGAACGCCCCCAAACACTTTTCCTGATTCTTCCTGCGGTCTGCCATCCAATGATAACATAAAAGACGGATTATCAGTTTCCGTATTCGCAAGTCCATCTTTGTTGGCAATCACTTTTTGCCCGTTCGTCAGTTTCTCTTCATCCATCGTATGTTCCGCACCCCACGAGCCATGAAAATGCGTCAGCCAGTTATCTCCCCGAAACATCGGAAGATAAGCGGAAGCAAACTGATAAAGGGTTACCGGTTTCTTACCGTTATTAATTATTTCCACCCAAGTGGTTATTACATCCGTGCCTTTATAAGCCTTATAATATTGCTTCACCCAAACAGGATAAATTTTATCTTTCAGAAGAACTTCGGTTATCTCTCCATCCTTGGAAGTGTATTGAGTAACCGCATCTACCGCCAAGTCAAGTGACATATTGCCATCCGGTTGAGTAATAGCAATCGCTTTCTCCCCTACCGTCTGGAGACCGAAAGCGGGATAGCTGTTCGCATTCAATACCAGTCCGGCATCATAGATACTTTGTATCTGCCCGGGAGCAATACTGACTCCATAATATTGCATATTTGATGGTTCACCTGCATTTGCTGTAATCAACAATGACGTTTTGGACGTCGAAATCAAATAATCTTTAGCAAATAAAGAACTTGATAATAACAAACCAATAGTGGCTATTAAGATCTGCTTCGTATTTATAATCATAGATTTGTTTTTATTATATTGATATTAAGTATTACCTTTTCCTGCCCATTAGATGTATTCAACCCAGTATAATATATACTTTTCATAAAATGCAATAATACATATCTGTCAGTGTCTGTTTCTTATTTGTAGTTTTCACTTCTATTTTATTCTTTCCAGGGGTCAATATCACATGTTTCCACTCCAAGATAGAATACCGGTCTGTTTCCACTTTACCACAACTCTTTCCGTTGACAAATAATTCTGCTTCAGGTTGATTGGAAAAGGCTATAATCGTTTGTTGTCGCTGCACACGTATTATGTTACGTTTACCTATTAAATAAATCATAGGATCCTCTTTATTCCAATTCGCTTTATAAAAATAAAAAGCATCTTTTCGCACTTTCCGATCAAATGTAACCAACCCTTTGTCATTAACTCCAGGACGATCACCCTCGGTGCGGTGCGCAGCACCAAAGTCAAACATATTCCACACAAAACTTCCCCAAACAAAAGGACGTTCGGTTATCGCTTTCCAGTTTTCTATATGATAATAAGTTTGCCAATTTTCCGGATGCCACCAACTTGTGGGATTTGTTTTCACTAGCGAATCTTGTTGATGATATATACTTGCGCCGGCACCATATTCACTAATAGCAATACGAATTTCAGGATATTCTTTATGCATCCAGTCCAGCCATTTTCCTAAATCTTGTGGGGTACCACCATACCATCCGTCATAGCGGTTCCAGGCAATAAGATCGGTCACAAAGTTTATTTTTCCTGATTGGTTACTGGCAGAAGTGGTGGGGCGAGTAGTATCTTCCTGATGTGCCAGTACATTCAACTCATTAATGTACTCCACCGGATTATCTCCATATTCTGTCAACTCATTAAACAATCCCCAAACACAAATAGAAGGATGATTATAATGCTGACGAATTAATTCTTTAAGCTGTTCTTTTCCATTGGCACGGAAAGACGGTGAATCAACGAAACCCTTATCTTCATACCCGCCAGGACCGATAAAAGGAATTTCAGCCCATACCACTATACCAAGCTTATCCATGAGGTCATAAAAATAAGTAGCTTGAGGATAATGAGCCAGTCGCACGGCATTCACTCCCATTTCCAGCATCAATGCCGCATCCTCTTCGTGATGCTCGGGATGCAAAGCATTACCTATCTCGCTCCTATCTTGATGACGGCATACTCCTCGAAGTGGCAAATGTTTTCCATTCAAGAAAAAACCCTCATCCGGATCTATTCGATAAAAACGAAGCCCCAAAGGCTGTATTACCTGATCTAGTATCTCTCCGTTATGCAAAAGAGAGACTTCTACCTGATACAGAAACGGATCTTGTCGTCCATTCCATAAATGTGGATTATTCAACTCTATCCTCATTTCTTTTTGTGAAACAGAATCAGGATAAAGTGTAACCTTTTCGTTTTTTTCTTTCACTACTTTACCTGCATTCGAGAGAATAATGTTAAGTTCCAGTTCCCGTAATTTGTCACTTCCGTTAGACAAATCAATAAGAGCACGTACACAAGCATATTCATGACTTACGCTATCTTGAATCAGTCGAACGCCCGGAGAAGCATAATCCAAAGGAGAAATACAAATCTCATCGGTAACTAATAAATGTACATCCCGATAAATTCCTCCATAAAAATTGAAGTCTCCGACCAAAGGCATTATATCCAACTGTTCACCATTATTCACTCGTACTAAAATAGAATTGTCCCTTCCATACTCTACTCTATCTGTGATTTCAAACACAAAAGCTCCATATCCTCCTCTATGTTCACCAATATGTTTACGGTTAATAAACACATTAGCTATACTATTCACTCCTTCAAAACGTAAAAAGAGACGTTTCCCTTTCCATTGTGACTGGACAAATAGCTTCTTCTCATAATTGCCAATTCCTCGCTTATAATCTATTTTACCAGATAAGGCATCCTGCGCATTCCAAGTATGAGGTAGATCCACTCGAACTTCCGTACCTTTTTGTACTTGATGAGAAAAACGGAATTTCCACTGATTATTTAGCAGGATATCCTGTCTTTCAGCAAAGACTATCGAACTATAACACAAAAAAGCAACAACAAATGCCCATAAACGATGTTTCATATTTACCAAGACTTAAATTACGGTTTCGAATAGCAATATCCATTAACAAAAACGAATGATTATCTTTAAAGAGCTACTTAAGGTAACTTTCTCAAAAATAATCATTCGTTTATTGAGACCTTACTTCTTAATTACTCTACATTTGTCACCATCTGGTTCTGTGTTATTCAATGTAAACTGATAAGGCCACTGATTGTCAGCCCCCGTATCATAGATTTCTTTGGGAGTAGCAGCCACTACCAGCCAAAGATGTTCCGTATTCTCGGGAACCTGAAGACTTGCAGATCCTATATCTTCTTTACTTGGCTCGCCATATACACGTGAACCATCTTTCAGCACAGCCAGAAATCCATATCTCCATTGAGCATTATTCGGTTTGTGAATATTATACTCTGAACTGTTTATTATACCTCTAAAATTAACTTTTACTGTAGTTCCAGCCTCCGGTACTGTTAATTTAATACCGTTATATCCATAGTTGCTCGGGCAACGTTCGGGTGAGATCCGATAAGTCACTCCCAATTGAACAAGCTGACAAGTATGCACATTAGCTCCTCTGGCAGCATATGCCATTTCAATACGCGGCAAATCCCAGGTAATGAAACGGGATGCAGCATCATACATTTCTTCATTGAGTTGTTCTTGATTAATGTGAGTCAAACGTTTATAGGTTTTAATAAAGTTGAGTTGGCCCGATTCTGTCTTATCGTCCAAAGTAGTCTCCTGAAATATTCTGCTCATGATTTCCACTCCATGCTTATTCGCCCAATACTCAAACATATACGGGTTATTGTATGCATTGTCATTATGCCCCAATGATCGATGCGTGCCACTGATATAATTCGTAAAATGATTAAATTCCTGATCAATCCATTCCGGAGAACGTCTAAGCAATGTCCATTGCGAGGTCATTTCAAATATCGGGCCAGGGAACCAAGCATCTTTAATACCTGAATCCCACAAAGCCAAATATTGGAAACTGTGAGACACCTCATGATATACCATATTAGGATTTCCCGAATGATGTGGACGAATAGCCAACTCACCTACCGGATAATTTCCTCCTCCTGTAGCACCACCCTCACTATCATTTATCACATACACAATGAGCTTGTATTTATTCGTCACGGATTCTTCCTTATTTCCAAAGTACAAATCATATTTCATGAAGTCATATACTTCCTCCGCCATTTTCAGCAAATCATCCGGATTGAACTTCCGCTCTGCATTTTGTGGATTGGTACCAAATGATTTTTCCCAAAAAAGAGCCACATTGTCGCTTTCTTTCATGTAGTGCTTATTAAATTTGCTGTTTTCGTTTTCAAAAAGTTCAGGTCCGCTTTGTCCGATCATAGTATGTTCCGGAATAAGTAACACCTTTTCTACTTGTGTAAATACAAACCTATAAGTATCATCATTTGCGTTATTAGTTATCACGACTTCACTTTTTTTCCCAGGGTCTTTAGCTGGATTGGCAGCTACCGTAAGAGTAATCTCTCCACTACCACTTTGCTCGCCCGAGGGATTAGCAGTCACCAAATCTCCACTTACCACTTCCACTTTCCACGTCACTTCCGGTGAAGCTGTAACCGTCAAGTGATAATCTTTACCAGTAAAAGGAGCATTTACAACAACCGGTCGGGTATAATTGCAAACCAAGCTCAAGGAAGTCACTTCAAAAGTAAGTGGCCTTTCTCTCTTTCCGCTATCGTCATCATCGTTACAAGCCGTCGCATTAACTGCTAATAACATTATAGGAAGAATCTTCCACATCCATTTTAAAATATTCATATTTGTTTCTTTTATGATTTGATCTTATAAAATTTATCACTTACCATATATCTTCAACTGTTGAAGGGCAACGCACGGGTAATCACCACTATTATTCCACTTCGTATAATCATAACCCAATATATCCTTTACATTATTGTTACTATAAGTCTTATCACGACTAGATATGAATGACAATCGTACCAAAGTCGCTCCACTCTCTTTCAAACTGTAAAGTGACAATTTGGACAAATCTTCTTCGCTGACACGACCAATCCAAGTTTTGTCTGCAAACGGCAGTTGGTTATCCTCATATTTCAATTCTCCAATCTTCTTCAAATCATCATTACTTGTTCCGGCATAAACAACAATTTCATTAGGAACAGCATTAGGCCAATTCCTCGGCAAATAGTTGAATGAGAATGCTTGGGAAAGAGGTTTATTTGAGAAATCAATATCGAGATACACGCCATATACCGGATCTATTTTAGGATCGTTTTTACCTCCGTTAGGTGACCAAATGGATTGCCAATAATTATTATATGCAAGTAGATTACCTACATTATTGCCTCCGTCAGTAGCACTTGCCTTTAGCATATTCGCTTCTAGATTTATATTTCTCAAGTCACTGATCGACTCCACTTTTGTTTCCATAATCACGTGAACATAGGTTATCTTTTCTTTGACTTCGAAAGGACTATTACCACATCCAATTGGAATAATCGGATACAAATAATCCTTATCTAAAGTCAAACCATCCCCTGACAATGTAGCAGTCACTAATTTCTCATTATCTTCCTGTGTAAATTCGGAAGATGATAAAACGCAGTTGCCTTTGGGTAATAATGTATAGGAAGTACCTTTATCCGCATTATATTTATCAACCGCAGCTTTCAAAGCAGTTTCGTTCTCTTCAAATTCCACCGTAAATTCCCACTGATTGATTACATCAAGAGAAAGATTAAAACCGTAAGATGCCTTTTTCTCTCCTTGGTCCAAAATAAGAATATGCTTGTACTCTTTCGACTCCATAGTAACAACAGGAGTTGCAATACGAGGTTTCATAAAGATTTCAGAGGCGGGGAAGCCATCTACATAAACACGAATACCCCAAACATATTCTTTATCCTCATCCAACTCTCCTACTTCTTTTTTAAATGTTATTTTTACATCTTTCGACAGATCCGAATCATCAAAATCAACAAAAGCAGGCATTACAATATAATCTTCAGGAATAGATATGTAGCTTGTACCATACAAAGAGTTATGTGCGTTCAGTTCCTCTTCTGTGAATGCAGAAAGAGTCACTTCACCCTCTTCTTTATTAATTGTCAATAAGGTAGTGATATCCTGATTGGCATTATAAAAGTCAAATTGTTTCACGCTCCTTGAGATATTCCGATCGTATATGTTCACTACCAACCAAATCAATTCAGCCTTTCTATCACCTACAGAAACTATTATAGGCAACATATACTCTTCACTTGTACTCAAATCTCCTGTTTTCTTATTGAATTTAATATCCAATAAGGCAGATGCCTCTCCATCAAAACTTATCGAATTTGGCAAAGTATAGCAATCAGTAGGGAGAAGTTTATACAGAGTGAGATTATCCTCATTATATTTATCCAGTTCTTCTTGGCCAAGTGAAGAAATAGAGACATTACCCTCTACCTTATTTATAGAAGTAGTATAAATAAGTTCTTCTTTGTTATATCTGTCCTCATTATAATGAATGTAAGCATATAATTCTTCTTTTTGCGCCATTTGATTCGGATCATACGACTGTGTAAACGCATATCTATAAATCTCGTCGTTAACACTGTTTCTAATAGTCACTGTAGCCACTCTGTTTTTTATATTAGTCGGGTTGCTTGATGCAACAATCAAAATCTCTCCGTCCCCACTTTGTTTAGTCACAGGTGTGGCTACTATCCAACTGCCACCTTCAAGCTTAGTTGTCCAAATTACATCCACAGAAGATTTTACAGCCAACTTATATGTCTGTCCCTCTATAGGTACCACAACATCGATAACATTATTACTGTTACATTCCAAATCCGTTGAAGAAAGTTCGAAGAATGACGAAGTTGTATCATCATCGTCACTACAACTTGCCATTGCTACAGATAATAGTAGCACGGGAATGATTCTCCATATATTTTTCATTAAAGCTTCCATATATTTTCGTTTTTATTCCTTCACAATTATTTACCATACAATCTAAATCCTGATATTGCGACCGAGTTCTGGTCTCCACTCATGGCTCCGGATTGTGTCAGGTTTTTAATTTGCGTACCATTAGCACTAGACAAGAAAGAGACACGAATTAAAGATATCTCTTGACGTCCTACCGAGAATTGAGGCATATCTACATTTTGTTCAGGGTCATCTGTCCAAACTCCACCTTTTTTAGGCAAATTATTTTTCGTTGCACTCAACTCACCCACTTTTCTCAAATTATCCACACTCGTTCCTACATAAAGAATAATCTGATTAGGTACAGCATTTGCATACTCTCTAGTCGAATAATCAATCTTAATTTGCTTCTCTATCATAGGAGTAACATCAGATACGTCAATATCTATATACACACCATATTTCGAATCATGCTTAGGGTCTGTATTGCTTGTCCAAATAGATTCATAATATGTTTTAATATCATTATCAAGCATATTTTTGAGTGGTTGACCAGGATGTATACTATTGGAACTCAACATATCATCAGCCAAAGAAATTAATTTCAATTCACCGGTAACCATCACATGAATGTAACAGATTGCTTCTCTTACATCAAACGGCATGCCCACCACCTTTTTCGGAATAATTGGAAGCAGGTAATCATCCATCATGAGATTATTATTATTCACCTCCACAAAAGAGGAAGCAAGTGCCTCGCCTGCAGGAAAAAGTATTGTTGATTCAAACGAACGATTTTCCTTAGGTAAAAGAAGATAATCAACTCCCATCGTTTCATTATATTGCCTTACAGCTTTTTCCAACTCATCTTCGTTGTTCTCTATTCTCAATTTGAGATCCCACTCGTTTTTCACGTCTAAATAGAAAGCAAGCTCAAAACTTTGTTTCTCTCTCTTACCCTCTTCCATTCTGATTACATGAACCCCCGTAGGATCCGTAATGATGCTAGGTACGATGATGTTCGGCTTGAAATAAATGATATTTTTGTTATCATTCACCGTTCCATTATCAGCTTCTAAACGAATGGGGAGCATATACTCACCGATCTTAGCCAGTTCACTCATATTTCCTTTGAATACCACATCTACATTTCTATATTCGACACCATCCTCAAAGGCTACTGTAGCAGGCATATCATAGTATTCCGGAGCTAAAAGTTTATAATCGCCATCTATAGTTGCATTATACTCGTCCATTTCAGCCTGAGTAAAAGGAACCAAATTGATAGTGCTGGTTCCATTCAACCCATGACCTCCTCTTCCAACAGTGATGGTCTGAACTTTGGCACTATTCACACTATAGAAGTCAAATTCATTAACCCCCTCTTTCAGATAATAGTAGACAGAGTCAAATTCCTCCGTATAGTTTTTATTACCATCTTCACAAGAGAGAGTGGTCACCACTACTCCGAGAAGAAATAAAATATATATATTTTTCATACTGTATATCTTTTTAATTAATTAATTGCCATAACCGGGAGCTTGAACCAATTGCGGATTAGAATTCACATCAACATAGTAAATTGGAAGTATATACTGCCTATTATTCCATTCATAAGGTTGATTCACCTTAATACGTTGCCTGAATTCGTCATACTCCAATCCTTTTTCTTCAGCTCTCAATCCTTCACGCTTTCCAGCAGCCAAATATTTACCTCCTTCTACCCAACGTCGTACGTCAAAGTAGCGCTGTCCTTCTGCATAGAACTCTACATAACGTTCGTTCTTAATCCATTCCATCAATGGCATATCTGTTAAATCCTCTTTAGTAATGGCCTTCAAACCGGCACGTTGGTGTACCGCATTAAGATTCTTAAGAGCTTCAGTCGCGTAAGTATCCGATTTACCATCCGAAGACAAATTGGCCTGACATTCTGCTAACATCAGATAAAGATCTGCCATACGAATCAATGGATAGGCAGGATTCGGAATTCCTCCACCACCGGATAAGTCCAGTTGCGTGTTAGGATCCAGGAACTTCTGGATAGCAAAGCCGGTTACCAAGTGATTACGGTTATACTTTGCCGGATTATATCCTTGTTTATCAGGATCTCTCGTATCTATTTGAATCGGTTGTCCATTGGCTAGACGAGAAGAATAATCGCCTTGATGGAATCCCAACCATGCATAAAATCGAGGTTCACGAGCTACACAAATATTAAAAAGTTCCGAACGGCCAGTAACACCCGCCGGGTCCAACCATTTACTTTCAGCAGGATATTCATTCTTTGATGCAGCGATTTTGGGCAAGGTCCCTTTATTGGTATAGAAATGTTCTACAGCATATAAATAAGGAGAAGTTGAGCTCCAACCTCCATATTCAGAACCATTGTTAAGTTTCATTATGTTGTTTGGTATACTTCCGAAGACAAAGTTGGTAGTTTTGTGTAACTCCCACAGAATTTCCAGATTGCCATCACTGCCTTTGGCTGTCATCATATAACGCAAAGTCAATACTTTATTCTGAAATGCCTTAACTTCAGTATCGGTCCCCTCTATATTAGGAATATAGGGCATCGGAAGTCCTTTCTGCTCCTGCAAACTTTCATCGCCAGCTCTTGTGCCAAATAAATAGTGTCCTGCATCCAAAGCTGCATTCAATGCTTCTTGAGCAGCTTCCTCTGCGCGTACCCATTTCTCACGATCGTATGTAGTACTCACCAACGCTGTACCGTATCCCGGAGTTTCCATGGCCTTTCCTAACTTTACGTTTTTCCACTCTGGGTAGGGGAACTTTCCATTCCATAAAGGAGAAGCTGCATAAAGTAATACTTTTGCTTTCAGTGCAAGAGCGATAGGGCGAGTAGCTCTACCCACTTCTGTGTTCGAACGAGTATTCCTCAACTTATCACCTGCAAGTACCTTTTCATCCAATAGTCGAACAATCCAATCCGTCACATAATCATAGTGCATACGACCCGGATATTCATTTTCACTAGCGGTCTGTGGAAGTAGTCTGTCGCTGATGGGACAAGGTCCATAACAACGCAGCACCTCAAAATGGTAATAAGCCATCAGGAAATAAGCCTCTGCTTCCCACTCCTCTTTTATCAAATCACTTACCGGTGCCTTTTTCAGTTCCTGTAGGAACAGATGAATTTGCCCGATATATCTGTAATAGTTACTCCATTTACCACCATCATTATTATTACCTGTAAATAGATTATGAGCTACTTTGAGTGAATTATAACCTTGCAAACTATACTCAAGCGGAACAGCATATTCATCTGCAGAGGCTTCTGTATTTTCAAAAGCTACAGGCGATTGTATTCCTGCATAACAAGAATGTAAGAACCCCAAAGTGCTGTTGAAATCTTGTGTTGCGTCATCCAAATCAGCTTGTTCTACCGGAACAATCTCAAGGAAATTACAGGAGGCTGTTAAGCAGCATAGCGAGATGAACAATGCCCCACTTAGTATTCTAATTGTATTTAATAGTTTCATATATGACAATTTTTAGAGGTTTAGAAATTTAATTGCAATCCTATATTGAATGTACGTTGCAACGGATATTTATACCACTCCAACTCTGGATCCCATTCTTTGAATGGACTGAAAACAGCCAGATTATCCCCGGTCACATAGATTCTACCGTATCTGCAGAAACGATATCCGATTTCCAACGTCTTGAAACGCAAAAAATTACCATTACGCATCCAGAATGTACTCGGTACAACGTTATTGTCTGAGTTTGCTTTTTGTAATCCAAGACGCGGATATGCTGCATTAGGGTTAGGGTTAGCTTCTGTCCAATAGTCCTTCGCTACAAATTTGAAAATGTTGTAATCAGACTCTCCGAACGGATGAATACCTGTTAACATAATCTTGCGCATAGCCGAACCGTTAAAGAACACTCCAAGATCAAATTTCTTATAGTTTATATTCAAACCAAATCCGTATTGTATACGTGGATTTCCACCATATTCCGAAATCATTCCCTGATCATCTGCATTGATTACACCATCACCGTTTAAATCACGGTATTTGATATCTCCCACTTGAGCGGTACTTCCCAGTTCTACCTTAGGACCGTATTTTATTTCATCTTCGGTCTGATATAATCCTTCTGCTATGTAACCCCATGTCGAGTTCAAAGGACGTCCGGTTTCTCTTTTCCATGGGTACGGTGTATAGGGTTCATCTCTATATACATATTTGTTCTCCACATACGTAAAGTTACCACGAAAGTCCATAGACAAATCCTTGTTAATGGAATGATGATAGTTGGTACTGAACTCCCAACCCCAGTTGTCTACCTTCCCGACATTACTCCAAGGTGTGGCACTATATCCCAATTGACTTGGCCATGTTTTTCTTTGCATCAGAATGTTCGAACGTTTTTCGTAGAAATAATCTGCCGTAATATTCCAATGACGGAAAAGTGTCATTTCTAAACCGACATCCAACTTCTTAGAACGTTCCCAGCCAGCATCCAATACGTAATAGCTTGAAATTTTCGGGCCACCAAATGTAGTTTGCCAATCATAACCGGTACTATATTTGATGTTGTCTAGTTCCACTTTATCCAAATAAAGAAAATGACCAAAGTCAGTGCCTGTTTCATCACTACCTACCAATCCATAAGATGCACGCAACTTCAAATTATCGATTTTGTCACGTAAGGGTTCAAAGAAAGCTTCATTGCTCACTACCCAGCCTAAAGAAGCAGCCGGAAAAAACTCGAACCGGTCACCTTTTGCCAAACGCTCTGTGCCGTTGTAACCAAAGTTGAATTCGAGTAAATAGCGCTGACCATAATCATATGTAAAACGACCGGAAAAACCTTGGTTACGATTAGGAAGCACATCCTTCTTAAAATCACGCTGCATATACATCAACATACCGCCTACATTATGTTTGCCAAATTGACGTGTATAGTTTATCTGGAACTGCATAAAAATAGTACGATCACCAGATCTGGTTATACCGGATTCAGCAATATATTGCTTGCCTGAAGTGCCTAAACGTTCTAATTCGTATGAGACAGGATTCTTGGGGTCGTAAGAATTTTCTTTCACTCGATAATAATAAGGTTCAATCGTTCTGTTATATTCAGAACTGGACCAGTTTTTAAAGTTCACCAATGCGTTTGCACTCAAACCTTTTGTAACAAAATCCAAGTTCTGCTTAATTTTCAATGTAGTATGTAGCATATTTGAGTCCACTTGTTTAAAAGTGGTGGCCATATATGCATAAGGATTTATTCTTGTGTAATTGGCTGTAAGAATGGAATTACCATACTTCACATGCTGATCGCCTTCCTGTGCAGGAAACACGGCCGGAAAGTTTATAGGGTTTGAAGATAACATCATTTTAAATAAATCATCGACCGAATTCTTAGGACCGCGATTATTACGAATCTGCGTATTCATGTTCAAATCGATTGTAGTTGTAGATGTCACTTTCACAGAGATATTATTTTGGAAGTTATACCCCATGTTATTGATATTATTGTTCCATGAATAATACTTGGGTGAATCCAACAAACCAGTATCGTGGTTCACATTTAAACTCATATAATAAGTTACTTTCTGACCACCACCAGATATATTGATATTCGCACGTTGATTAGTCGCAAAATCCTTGAATATCAAATCACCCCAATTCACATCCGGATAAACATATGGATTTAACCCATAACGAGTTCCTTCAATTTGCTGTCTGCTATATCTTCCTTGCCTAATTGACTTATTACGAGTAAGTTCAGCTTCATTATACATTTCCATCCAAGTGGCTCCATCTACAAACTCTGGAAAGTTCATTGGTTTATTGAATGAATTTTCCAAAGTGATGTTAATACGGGTTTTTGAATTCTCCTGTCCTTTCTTGGTAGTGATGAGCATCACACCATTCGCACCACGAGCACCATAAATGGCAGTTGCAGATGCGTCTTTTAAGATAGAAAAACTTTCGATGGTTTCGGCTGGAATATTGTCCAAATCCCCTGTAGCAATTTCCACATCGTCTAGCAAAATCAAGGGAGTAGCTCGTCCACCAAAAGTCGATACACCACGAATAAAGAATTCAGAAGCTGTTCCAGGTTCTCCGCTCTTGGTATTAACGATTACACCGGCCAATTTACCGGCCATAGAGCTAGTCAACGAAGAACTAGGAGCTTTAAGTTCCAATCCTTTCACGGTAGAAATAGCCCCCGTAACGCTTACTTTTTTCTGTGTTCCCGATCCGACAATCACTACTTCGTCCAGCATCTCATTATCGGAAGTCAACTTGATATCGATAATACCTGAAGTCTCTACAGGAACCTCCCGAGTTTTATAGCCAATAAAAGAAACGACTAAGATATCTTTGGTACTATTAACTGGAATAGAATAATTACCATCCAAATCTGATATTACACCTGTTTGAGTGCCTTTCAATGCAATATTGGCACCAATAATGGGACTGCCATCCAAAGCGTCCGTGACAGTGCCTGTTACTTGTCTTTTGCTTTGCTGTTGTTGAGCAGACACTGCCCCCTTAACTCCGGAGTCAGCTATCGCCGGTAGGCTCGTAGTGCCGGCAACTATAAAAGCTC
Source organism: Bacteroides sp. GM023 (assembly GCF_014750685.1). GTDB lineage: Bacteria > Bacteroidota > Bacteroidia > Bacteroidales > Bacteroidaceae > Bacteroides. The sequence continues at coordinate 130,836 of NZ_JAAXGE010000004.1, read as the reverse complement.
CCAACGTTACAAAAGCAATCTTTCTTAAATAATACTTCATAAGCTTTTTCTTATAAAATTAGACATCAGTTAACTATATATATTTTAAATTTAAAATTCATCAATTATCACCCAAAAATCATTTTTTATTCACATACAGAAAGGGGTATTTACACAATGCTCATCAAAAGCGAATATTCCTTTCTACACTACAAAGAAATTAGTCAACAGTTCGCACTCCAATTTCAGCTACACTTATAAAATTCTTCTCCAACACACCATTGACCACAAATTTCAGATAACGTGACCGATAAACCTTATTTAACTTAATTTCCTGAGGCACAAGTGTCTGCCTAATGTTCTGAAAGACACCCTTTGAAGCCATTTCCCATTTCAGTCCATCTTCACTCAAATAAATTTCATAATTTTCAATGACTCCATCCACATTTCTATACATATCCTGACGTGGAGTGTAAATGATCTCGGACACAGGAATAGTAGTTCCCATATCAACAATAACCTCACCGGGTACAAATTCTTTCTTATTACCAGCATCATATGTATGGAAGTAACTCTCTACATTATCATCAATCATATTATCAACACCAGATTTAACAGGTGATATAATTTTCCAATTCTTCTTGCACTGATCAAAAATCACTGAAGTAATCTCTCCATTTTTTTTATCAGATGTAAAAACTGCTGCTCTTACAACTCCCTGTTTATCAAAAAGGAATGGCTCTTTATACTCATTTGAGGTAAATGACGGTTCGGTTCCGTCTGTTGTATATCGGATAGAAATTACAGGCCGGTCTGTTCTTATACTCACCATTCCATCCTTCTTTCTATAAATTTTTGGTGCTTCTAAATTATCAGGTTCTTTAAACAGACTTACTTCACTCACAGCCAATGCTACTGGGGCAAAAAAGCGTAAACGGATTCTGTCTGTATTCAAATCATTCTCAAGACGAATAATTCGACACGCCCCTATGCTGGTAGCCTCTGCTATTTCTTTCCAGCCACCATCTACCCAAGCATCGACTTTCATAGAGTCGATTCGTTGACCTAATTTTATGTTTTCACGCACTTTTATCAGATTAAAAACTTGTTTCTTTGGAAGTTCTATCATCAATGATGCATTTGTTACTGTATCGTCAGTCGCCCAATAAGAATACCGGTCATTGTCTGTAAGCTTTGCAGTACCATAATGCCTAGTTATATTCCCACGCACATTAGATGGCACCAAACGTGCTCCTTTAATAAAATTTTTGCTAAAAGTTTTATTCATTAATTCAGCGAAACCTTCCAAAGATTTGACATCTCTCCACTCCATTACTCCTTTTGGAGTTAAAGGAAGACACATATCAAATCCCTGCCCCAACCCAACACTCGCAAGATAGATATCAAATAATTTTTGAGGGCTTTTAGTAGTCAAGCTATCTGTAGTATGATAAGCAAAACGCCTTTTTAGCGAAAAGTCACACTCTGCCGGAATCCAATATTTCCCATGTCGTTGTCCCTCATTCAACATTTTAATCCGCTCACCGTCACTATTAGGGCGTGGTCTCATGTTCCAGTTTCCTTCAGGGAATAATGTTGCCCAACAAGTTTTTTTATATCTTCCGGCATATCCATCCTCATTTCCTACCCAACGGATATCAGGTCCGGGGTCATTAAAAATGACAGCGTTGGGTTGGAGTTCTCTGACAATCGCATAAATATTATCCCAGTCGTAATATTCGATGAATCCGCCACGATATTCATTAGCACCTCCGTAATATCCCGAACCACCGGCACCTGGAGCACCATCAAACCAAAGAGTAAACAGTTCTCCATAATTGGTACACAATTCTGTTAGTTGTTCCTTATACATTTTCAGATATTCGGGCGTTCCGAAACATGCAGCATTTCTATCCCACGGCGATAAGTAAAGTCCGAGTTTAAGCCCATGCTTACGACAAGCCTTCGCCCATTCGCCAACCCAATCTCCTTTGCCATCTTTCCAAGGTGATTTAGAAATATTATAATCAGTGGTTTTCGTTGGCCACATACAGAACCCACCATGATGCTTTGCATTGATGAGAAATCCTTTCGAACCTATTTTTTTTGCAAGAAGAACTATTTTTTCTGCGTCAAAATCTACAGGATTCACTAGTTCCGGAGACTCATTACCCCATCCCCAATGAATATCAAGTGCATTGTTCTGATTGAATTCAATCATATTATACATTTCCATTTCATGCCAAGCTAGTTGACGATCTGTAGGCAATGCTCCATACGGTTGCGGTGGATCCATTTTAGTGGAGATACAAGAAGCTAACATAGCCATACATAACAACATAAAAGATAATCTACAACTCATAATTCTTTTAGACTAAATTAATATTTCCATTTCAGTTATTCAAAACATTTTTGCTACAATAGTATAATACGTACCTGACTCATCTATGATATTCTTGATCGCAATATATTTTTCACCATATATCTTTAAATTATGACTTATTTATTGATGAATACGAAAAGTATAAGCGAAGTCACATGGCCTATTTGATACTTCCTGCAAACTTTTAGGAATAGTAATAGTCGTTATTCCATTTTTATGATTCCACTTTAAGGGCCTTTCAACCCCTAGCATATAAATTTCAGAGTGCTTTGCAGGCTTCACCGATACTAATTGTAATTTTCTGCCCGGCCATTCTGTTGATATAGCATAAATCGTTTTATTATCTTTACTGCGCGTATAATGTATGTTTTCTTCGACTGGCGTAGAATATGCCCGGGTATAGTAAATGCCCTCACCATTAATTTTAAGCCATCTGCCAATATCTTTCAAACGCTTCTCTTGAATCTCAGGTAAAGCTCCTTGTGCATCCAGATTAACAATCAACAATAAGTTTCCGCCTTTAGAAACGATATCAACAAACATATCAATAAATTCTTTTGAGCTGATGATATTTTCGTCAGTATCCTGCCAATTAAAACCATATGACTGGCTAATACCCCGACATTCCTCCCATGCATGTCGGATCCTATTATCATCAGACATGTCTCCGTATTCACTAGTAAAGAAATCCCCTCTGCGGGACCGTAACCGTTTCCCGTTCTCCAGTCCATAACGGTCATTAACAGCTACCTCTTTCCGCGTTTCAGCCTGATTATAAAAATAGGCGGAAATGTCATAGCTACCTAATAACTCCACGGGAGCATTCCATTCACCGTCATACCAAAGAATGTCAGGATCATATTTATCTATAAATTCAACTGCTTGAGGAATGATGTAGTCCTTGGCAAAGTCTGTCACCGCTATTTTTCCTGAAGTTCTTCCCTCCTGTATTGGATTATATGGTTCATAATGCCCTCCCCATTTCCTAATTTTCAACATTCCATCCTGATCAATAACGGGATACTCCCATTCGTCCGTGCTAAAATAGAATCCAAATTTCAGGCCATTCTTTTTGCAACAGTCAACTATCGGGGCAATCAGGTCTTTCCCCAACATATTACCTACATCTCTGTGCGTAAAAGATGAGGGCCATAGGCAAAATCCACTATGGTGTTTGCTAAACGGAATCACATATTTCATTCCTGCCTCAACCGCTATATCAATAATTTTCTCCGGTTGATAGTTCTCTGCCCTGAAAAGAGGAATCAGATCATCTCTTTCAAAACCCTTTCCCCAGTTTTTCTCGTGATATTTCATAAAACTAGAGTGATTATAAAGGTGAAATTCATACCAATCGGGATACATAGCTCCTTTAGTTTTTTCCGCCCATCCACTTACCGACCAAAGTCCCCAATCAATAAACATTCCGAATTTACTATCTTCAAACCATTCAGGTGCCACATGTTGATCAATAGACATTCTCGTAGGTTTCCATTTACCGCTGCAGTTAACGCGCATTACTTTATCATAAACACCCTTTGCATTCCGCATCATTTCTTTCGAAAATTTATCTTTAAGATCAGATAATGAATATCTGTAGCGATAAGAAACTGGATCATATCCATCCGGTCTTCTATATTCCGCTGGAGCTAATGGGATATCAGTGTCAAATACATTTTGCTGGCAATAAATATCCCCCATCAGAAATAAAAACACTAAACTGAGAATAATCTTGTTCATCATAGATATTAGCATTGTTATATAGATTAATCAGGTTAATACTCTAAAGACAAAAGAAATATAACTCTTAGTTATAAAAGCCAATCAGATTATCTTCTGCCCACTAAGGTAGACGTATACCAGTAAAGTCAAGGCAAATTGCGTACAAAAGAACAACAATATAGTAAAACGTGAGATCTTTTCACTTACTGCTCTGTATTTCACCAATTATTATCCTAGATCATGTACCATTTTATTGCTCATATTTTATTTCTACAAACAAATCTCTTTTCACTATCAGGTCACTTTCATCTAAATAGAATAAATATCAAGTACTTTATTATCATATTTTTCAATCCGATACCACACTTTTCCCATCTCAAATAATAACCTCCATAACCAGATACTTCAATCATTCCATTACAAAGTATCTGGATGAAATGAAGTCTTACTGATCTTTATCCGATATGGCCATTCAGCGACTTGCTCCATTTTCTGATGATATTTCGTATGTTTATCTGGTGCTCCTGTCACGACAAGCCACAAGAACTGGGTATCGTCAGGAACTATAAAATTAACAGTTTGATTCACGCTATTTACAGCTCTATTCATCTTACTATAAATTCTCTTTCCATTCTTCTGCATGGCAACAAAGCCGTAACGCCACCCTGCATACGCCTTATTTTCCGAATAAAAACCTTCATTTCCAGCCATTCCCTCAAAAGTCAAGTCTATGACTGTCCCTCCTTTAGGAACCTTCAATCTAATTGCATTATAACCATAACTTTGTGGACAATATTCTTTTGTTATTTGATACCATCCGTTCCCCATTTTCTTTAATTTACAACGATGCTCATTAGCATAAGAACTACAAACTGATTTTATGCGGGGAAGATCCCAAGTTACAAAACGAGTTGCCGCATCATAGATTTCTTCATTAAACAAATCTTGAGAAGTCTTCGTTATTCGCATATAAGTGGACACTGGGTCCTCTTCTTTTAAAGCTTCACTCCACATTCTGCCTATCACCGGCAATCCATGCTTATAAGACCAGTACTCCATAAACTGCGGAGCACAATATTGGTTCGTTTTATGAAACAATGTATAATGTGTCTGTTTCATGTAATTATTCAAATGATAATTCTCAATAGTCACCCAGTCTGGATGTACCTGCCATAGCATCCATTGAGAAGTATACTCATAGAGTGTCGTCCCCGGAAATCCTTTGCCACCATCTGCCTCAACCATAAACTGAAAAGAATGCCCTAACTCGTGAGCAAGTGTACAGTAAGGATACCCGTTTATTCTGCACGGACGAAACCAGGTCATTCCGACATTGTCATGAGCACCACCATAGACTGTCTTCTCATTGTCATCATACATCCATATAATCATCTTATACTTATCAGTATAAGATTTCCCTTTCTGCACAAATTTCAATTTGTCTACAAAATAACGATAGTACCGTTCGCCCTCACTCAATATCTCATTCGGATAAAATCGTTTACTCTCATCCATGTTTACAGCAGGTTCCCTGCCAAAAGACCTCTCCCAGAAAATAACCAGATTATCAGACTCTGCCATACAATCATAGCCAAATCTACCATCAGGAACATCAAAACCGTGCTTTTTAAGATCATCTTCCGGAATAAAAATAATTTTATTTCCCAACTTAGCCTGCAACATTTGTATATTAAGGGCCAACATCAATCCACAAAACAAATAGATAAAATTTCGCTTACTACAGCACATATTACTTTACTTTTAAAATGTTACATTAACCGTATAAGTATCATTACCTGTTTCCAAATGCTTTCTCTGTAGTTCCACATCAGGAAGCCATACATATTTCTTTTGTCCCACCTCATCTATTATTTCTACTAGAAAACTAAACCAATAAGAATATGGGAATAAATCTTGTGGTTCTTTGGGAGGAATATTGGCATCTGTCATATCGGGATGATACAACTTATACAAATCAGTTATCTCAATTATGCCTCGTTTACTGGTAGTGTATGTTCTGTAAGCTTTCGGATATACATCCCGCTTATTATATTTACCACCGGCACGAGTTCCATAAAAATTCACTGTACAATTAGATAACGGTTTCCCCATTTTACCCACTTTAATCACTAGTTTACGAGGAAAGACTTTGTCTGACAAGTCTTTATCCAGTGGTCTCATTTTTGCTGTATAATTGAATAAAGCCGAACAATAATCACTCCAGACGCGATATCCAGTCCCCATATTACATTTAGGAGGAGTTAATTTCTCATGACTTATCGGATTATCTTCTGCAGCAATCATATATTGATATAAATCTGTAGCACCACGCACATGTCCATACTCGTGCCCTAGATTACTATATGTCCCCTGATCGGGATATAGCGCATCTGTAAAAATGTTATGAGCTTCACGAACATAACACATCACCACCGACTGCCCACTGGCTCCACCGCCACCACAAGATAGTCCTTCATTCTTTGCGCCCAACGCCAGAAACAACACAAAGTCATATTTCGACAAATCAAGCCGACCGAAAGCCTTTCTCTGAAACTCTCCGTATCTGTCTTTATCTCCCTGAATATCATACACACACAATTCGTCAGCAGGAACAAACCGGAAATAATAGTTAAACTTATTGGGACTTTCATTCCAAAAGCGGGTTGTATTATGAAACATCTGCTGCAAATTCTTTTTAAAAGATGCTTCTCCGCCATAACGTTCCAAATCGATTTTATCCACCCATACTTGCGCACGATACTCAATCGTATCTTTCACCTCCACACAAAAAGTATGAGTCGCCCAAACCAGACAACTGCATGCTATTAATATACACTTTAGAATACCCATAGATTTTCTTTTAGATTTATACCGTATTATAATTCAGTTGATACCCTGATAAAATACGTTTTACCAGAATATCATCCGCTATTGCCAAACTCCAGTAAGGTTAACTTATGTTTTTATCCTTTTCGAAACAAAAGTATGCAATAGAACACTTTAACAAGGCTAATTATGTACAAAAGAGCAACAATATCGTAAAAAGAAAAATTGAATATTTAATTTTATACTAAATTTATCCGGAAGTCACAAAAAAGAGGATATTCCAAAGAATCCCCTCTTATAATAGACTCCTGAATTATTATAAAATATCAGGTCGCTTTTTATATATACCACAGAATGCCCTGTCCCATATTTCTACAGAATAGAATAGTTGCCTGCAAAATTTGCTTGCCTACAATATATTTGGCTGTCTTACTTCCGCTCCCCACATTCGCTGACACTTATACGGAAGCAGAAACATCTTTCAAAAGAGTGACGGTATCCTTTCGATATAGTGACGGTATACCAACTAGATAGTGACGGTATTCCATACATATACCGTCACTATACCAATTCCTACTTTATATAGACTACAGAACGTCCTGAACCATACTTTTTCAATACACCATCTTTGATAAAAGCATTGATATCCTGCAATGCCTGTATCTTCGTTTTTCCTACAAGCATAGCATAATCCTGACGGTTGATGCACGGATGGCCTTCCAAGAACTTTTCCAACCGTTGCAAACATCTCTCCCTATCCAAGGGATTCTTTACACGAAAAGGAGAATGATAGCGTTGTAATTCGATCTCACTCTCAATATCCTTTTTAAACTGCCGGTTGACACGGAAATTAATATCTTTCAGAGATACGGACGGTGAATGTAAGTCTTTTGAATCCATCACTTTCTTGTCAACACTCAATGAAAGAGAGAAATAACCGATATCGCCCAGTTCTACCGAAAATCCTTTCAAAAGCAAATGACACAGTTCTTTTGATATAGCTTCTATAACGCCGACCACTTGCGCATGGGGCATATGCTGCAATGCGGTCACTTGTTCCACAAATTCTTCGGCTGTATAACTGCCCTTCAAAACGACACGTGCATGCAAAGGCTGTTCTTCCCCGCTTTTAGCAAGATCGGGAGTTTCATAAAGATCATAATTTACGCTCATTCTCAATTAGTTTTTCAATAGGAAAGATTAATTTCCTCTCTCCTATGGATTAATTTTCTAAAACACATTCTAGTTTTCGTTTGACTTAAGTCAGGCGATAGTTCAACTTAAGTCATTCTTTCGTCTGACTTAAGTCAAACGAAAACTGATATACTAACGAGACAAATGTACATAGAATATACAGATACTAATCTATGCAAAGCGAGATTTAATTTCAACCAATGAATTATCCCAAAAACCACAGCCATATTCACCAATAATTATCCAAGATTTGAACGATTTTTTTGTTCACTTTCAAAAGTTTTATTCCACACCTAAAAAGACAGCCTATCATTTGCTTTTGCTACTAATTCTTCCTAATATTGTCCTATACTAATGAAAACTAATACACATAAAATGAATCCCCCATGAAAAAAATCGTTCTTTTGATAACCATACAAATCCTGTGCATGCATTCATTCATCGTGAATGCGCAGCGTATCTTCTCCACCTCCTATACAATGGATGATGGACTGGCAGCCAACAGAGTATACAGCATTTTGCAAGATTCATGCGGATTCATGTGGTTCGGTACCGATGATGGATTAAGCAGATTCGACGGTATTGCATTCAAGAACTACTATCTATCAGAATATATCAACGCAACAACCAGCAACAGTGTCAAGAAAATATTTATCGACCGCAGGGGCAGAATGTGGATAGGATTGGATACCGGAATTGTCATTTACGACTCGAAAACAGACACCTTCCAACCTTTCCATGCCAAAACTGAAACTGGAGAAATGATACAAACCTACGTCACCGATATGATAGAGGACAGTGACGGAGAAGTATGGATTGCAACGAGTGGAGAAGGGCTTTACCGTTTTTCTCCATCCGATAAAGTCAGGCTTAGAGTATACCGGAATATTCCCGGAAAAACTAATAGCATCTCCCAAAACATTATCATGACATTGCAGCAAGACAGTAAACAAAACATTTGGATAGGAACCTATTCGGAAGGATTATGCTGCTTTGACAAACAGAAAAACACGTTCGTCACTTACAAAAAGAACAATCACCCTAATAGTTTATCAGATAATTCCATTCAGAAAGTGTTTGAAGACTCACACGGCAATTTATGGATAGGAACTTTTCAGAACGGGCTCGACCTGTTCAATCCAGTGACTAAAACTTTCACCAACTACCGGGACAGAAGTCCGAACAACCTATTATATCATATCCACGACATTAAAGAATACAGACCTGGCGAGTTGTTCATTTCATCCGACAACGGTATGGGAATTTTTAAAGCAGACAAAGGAGAAATTATACAATCCGACAATCCGAATCTGAAAATAAGAACCGGAGCCAATAAGTTTATATATACCATCTATATGGATAAGGAAGAAAGCCTCTGGCTGGGCTCCTATTTCGATGGAATCAAATTCTATTCGGCATTTCAGAATAATTTCAAATATTATAGCTGTTCATCATCGTCCACGCCACAATCAGGAAAAGTAATCAATGTCATCAAAGAAGACAAAGATGATAAATACTGGATAGGTACGGATGACAATGGTATTTTCCGATTTGATGCCAAAACTCAAGAAATTACCCCCTTCCGGGATGCAGCCAGCATAGGCACGACTTACTATTGTATACACGATCTGCTGGTAGACGGAGATAAACTATATGCCGCCACTTATGGAAGAGGTTTGGAGGTGATTGATTTAAAAACAGGAAAAGTGGAAAGTTTTCTCAATAATCCAGAAGATTCAACATCTATCCCCTCCTCACGGGTATTCACTCTATATAAGGCCAGTAATGGATGTATTTACGTGGGCACCTCTGCAGGATTCTGTTACTATAACCCCGAAAAAAACAATTTCATCAGAATCGGTTCTTTTACAGGCAAAATATCGGATATCATTGAAGATTACTTCGGAAGAATATGGATAGGAACAAGCATCAGTGGATTATATTCATACAATGTCAGAACCCAAAAGATAACATCTTATCAACGTTCGGACCATCCGAATTCACTAACAAAGAATGTAATCACCACATTAGCTATCGACAGCAAAAAACAGCTATGGGTGGGAACGTATGGCCAAGGGCTTTGCAGATATAATGATGAAACGGACGATTTCACCAGATATGATCACCTGAAATTGCCAAATAAAATCATCAATTCAATTATCCCCAAAGGAGACTTACTATGGATAAGTACCAATAAAGGGCTTGTTGTATACAACCCGGACACGAAACATATAAAAACCTATTCGAAATCAAACGGACTATACAATGAACAATTCACACCATGTTCAGGCTTTGAATCTTCTGACGGTAGACTATTTTTGGGTTCGACAGACGGTTTCTGTTATTTCTTCCCGCAAGACTTAAGAGAAAACACATACAATCCACCTGTCGTCCTCACCAATATGACCATTTTCGGAAAAGACATACAGGCTGACACGCCCAATTCACCTATTCACCAGTCCATAGGATATACAGATGAGATTGTGTTGAAATATAACCAGTCCATGATCGGATTCGATTTTGCCGCACTAAGTTACATTGCTCCCAAAGAGAATGATTATCAATATATGCTGGAAGGTCTGGACAGCGAATGGCAGTTCACTAAAGGAAGTAACAACCATCTTTCCTATGCAAACTTACCCGTCGGTGAATATGTATTAAGGATCAAGGGAACGAACAGCGATAAACTATGGAGCAGTAATGAAGTACAGCTAAAAATCAAGGTGCTGCCTCCATTCTTCCGGTCGCAACTGGCTTATCTGATCTATGCCCTCGTCCTGTTGATTGCGATTATGTTAACCGTATGGTATTACGTAAAACGCACGGAGAAACGTCAGAAAGAACGTATCAAGAGACTGAACGATGAAAAAGAAAAAGAGCTCTATAACTCCAAAATAGATTTCTTCACTAACATTGCTCATGAAATTCGAACTCCATTGAGCCTTATTATCGGCCCATTGGAATACCTGATGAAAACTTCAAGTATCAACAATGTGTATGGGGAATACCTAAGTATTATTGAACAGAATTACAAACGCTTGTATGCGCTTGTCACCCAATTGCTGGATTTCCGCAAAGTAGATACGGGATCTTATAAACTATCGTATGACTGTTACCGGATTAAAGAAGTAATCAGTAAGGTCACCTGTATTTTCGAGTTATCGGCCAGACAAAAGAAAGTGACGATTGACACTTCTTCCATCCCGGAAGAACTGAGCATCGTCATAGATGAAGAAGCTTTTACCAAGATTATCAGCAATCTACTAAGCAATGCCTTGAAATATGCCAAAAGCACGATTCGTATTACAACTATAGAAAAGGATTCCGAGATAGTAGTCACCGTGACCGATGACGGCATAGGCATCACCGACCCGGAGAAAACGAAAATATTCGATGCCTTCTATCAGGTCAGGAACAACAGCGAAATCAATAAATTGGGAATCGGAATCGGACTCCATATGACCCGCTCGCTCGTCCAACTGATGAACGGGAAGATTGAAGCCAACGACAGGGAAGATGGTGAAAGCGGTGTTGCCATTTCGGTTTATTTCCCGAAACAGGCGGCTGTCACCACCTCACCTCAAACGGCCAAACGGGTGGAAGATACGATTATCCCCGAAAACAGTGCCGAAAGAATGGAAGAGAGCGAGTTGGAAGTAGCACTTCCCGACGAACCGCTGAAGAAGCAATATGCCGTTATGGTGGTTGACGATAATCCGGAGATTTTGGATTTCCTTTCCAAAATTCTGTCCGAAGAATATTTTGTCATCTCTGCATCCAGCGGTGAAGAAGCGCTGCCTATTCTCGAAAAGAATACCATCGACGTCATTATCAGTGACGTGATGATGGAAGAAATGGATGGTTTCGAGCTTTGCGGGAAAATCAAGAGCAATATCAACATATCCCATGTTCCCGTTATCTTACTGACTGCCAAGACGGATACGGAAAGCAAAATCAAGGGATTGGAAGCCGGGGCGGATGCGTATATAGAGAAGCCGTTCTCGCCGTTCCATCTGAAAGCGCAATTACGGAATTTGCTCAAGAAGAGGGAGAGCCAGCAGAAAACGTATGCTTCCAGTCCATTATCAGAGTTGCGCTCTACGGTTCACAATAAACTGGATGAAGAATTTATGAACAAGTGTTCCGAAATCATTCTGAACAATATCGAAGATTCCGAGTTTTCGGTAAATACACTGGCACAGGAGCTAGGCATGAGCCGCACTTCCGTATTCACAAAAATCAAAGGTATCATCGGAATGACGCCCAATGATTTTATCAAAATTACCCGGTTGAAGAAAGCCTGCCGAATGATGGTGGAAGGGGAATACAGAGTGACGGAGATAGGATTCCTTGTCGGATTCAGTTCTTCTTCCTACTTTGCCAAATGTTTCCAAAAGCAATTTGGTATGTTGCCGACGGAATTTCTCAAGAAAACGAAAGAAGATCCTTCATCCATCAAGGAGTAGGCTTACGGAGTAAGCAATCATAAACAACGCATTTTTCTCAAAACCAACTATGAAGATTTATCAACGGGAATCTTCATAGTTATAGACGCAAATTCTAAGAATTTATTAAATTCTCCTTATAATATAAGGTAGGGAGAATCTTTTTTTCTACTTTTGTCCCCGAATATTGTGGTACAAGCCATTATAAAAGAAAGAATTATGCAGAAAAACCTTGTCATTGTCGAGTCTCCGGCAAAAGCAAAAACGATTGAGAAGTTTCTTGGGAAAGATTTCAAAGTCCTTTCAAGTTACGGACACATACGCGACCTGAAGAAAAAAGACTTCAGCATCGACGTGGAGAAGAATTTTAAACCCAACTACGAAATCCCGACAGACAAAAAGGCTTTGGTCAGCACACTGAAAGCAGAAGCAAAGGCGGCAGAAACCGTATGGCTCGCATCCGATGAGGACCGCGAGGGAGAGGCGATCGCCTGGCATCTGTATGAGGTCTTAAAACTAAAACCGGAAAACACAAAACGAATCGTATTCCATGAAATTACGAAGAGCGCTATCCTGAAAGCTATCGAACAGCCACGCGATATTGACATCAATCTCGTGAATGCACAGCAGGCACGACGTATCCTGGACCGCATCGTAGGTTTCGAACTTTCTCCCGTACTTTGGAGAAAAGTGAAGCCGGCCCTTTCGGCAGGACGTGTACAGTCGGTTGCTGTCCGCCTGATTGTTGAGCGTGAGCGCGAAATCCACGCTTTCAAGTCGGAAGCGGCTTATCGCGTGACCGCCGTATTCCTCGTGCCCGACACGGACGGAAAACTGGTGGAAATGAAAGCTGAACTGGCTCGCCGTATCAAAACGAAAAAAGAAGCAAAGGCTTTCCTCGAAGCTTGCCAGGGAGCAAACTTTGCTATCGAAGATATTACTACCCGCCCGATAAAGAAAACGCCGCCCGCACCGTTCACTACGTCTACATTGCAACAGGAAGCTGCCCGCAAACTGGGATATACCGTTGCTCAGACCATGATGCTGGCACAGCGCCTGTATGAATCGGGATTCATCACTTATATGCGTACGGACTCTGTCAACCTGTCGGAATTTGCAACGATAGGAAGCAAGGACGCCATCATCAAGATGATGGGCGAACGTTATGTGCATCCCCGCCACTTCGAGACAAAAACCAAAGGGGCACAGGAAGCGCATGAGGCCATCCGTCCTACTTATATGGAAAATCAATCCGTAGAGGGTTCGGCACAGGAGAAGAAGTTGTACGACCTGATATGGAAACGTACTATCGCTTCGCAAATGGCGGACGCGGAACTGGAAAAGACAACTGCGACAATTACAATAAGCGGCAGCAGCGACGTGTTTACTGCTATCGGTGAGGTGATTAAATTTGACGGATTCCTGCATGTTTACCGTGAGTCTCACGACGACGACAATGAGCAGGAAGATGAAAGCAATTTGCTGCCTCCGTTGAAGAAAGGTCAGAAACTGGAACACGGCCCTATCATCGCGACCGAGCGTTTCACTCAACGTCCGGCACGCTATACGGAAGCCAGCCTTGTACGCAAGCTGGAAGAACTGGGTATCGGACGTCCGTCTACATACGCTCCTACTATTTCTACGATTCAGCAACGCGAATATGTGGAAAAGGGAAATAAGGAAGGAGAAGAACGCAACTTTAATGTGATGACTCTAAGAGACAATCAGATTAAGGATGAAAATCATTCCGAAATTACCGGCACGGAGAAATCAAAACTGTTCCCGACGGATATAGGTACGGTAGTCAATGACTTCCTGACTGAATACTTCCCGGACATTTTGGATTTCAACTTTACGGCAAGCGTAGAAAAGGACTTTGACGAAATTGCCGAGGGCGGAGTGCAATGGACTTCTATCATGAAAACCTTCTATGATAAATTCCATCCGTCTGTAGAAAGCACATTGGCTATAAAGACAGAACATAAGGTAGGAGAGCGTATGCTGGGAAAAGACCCTGAAAGCGGCAAACCTATTTCGGTCAAGATCGGACGTTTTGGCCCCATGGTACAAATCGGTACGGCGGAAGATGAGGAAAAACCACGTTTTGCACAAATGAAGAAAGGGCAATCCATGGAAACCATCACGCTGGAAGAGGCTTTGGAACTGTTCAAGCTACCTCGCACGCTCGGCGAATATGAAGGAAAGACTGTCAGCGTAGGTGTCGGCCGCTTTGGTCCTTACGTGCTGCACAACAAGGTGTATGTGTCACTTCCGAAGACATTAGACCCGATGGAAGTTACGTTGCAAGAAGCAGAGCAACTGATTTTGGAGAAACGTCAGAAGGAACTGGAACGCCACATCAAAAAGTTTGAGGAAGAACCGGAACTCGAAATCCTGAATGGACGCTACGGCCCTTATATGACTTACAAAGGTTCCAATTATAAGATACCTAAAGACATCGTTCCGCAGGATTTGACTCTTCAGAACTGCCTTGATTTAATCAAAGTGCAAGACGAAAAGGGAGCTACTGCTGCACCAAAAAAGAAGTTTGCTAAAAAGAAGTAAATACTTATTTGGTTAATGCCAAACTTCTCCATATATTTGCCCATTAATTTCTTTATTTTCAGACATGAAACAAACAATATCTGTAAAGACATTAATGGGCATCTTTTTAGTACCATTAATATGTAGCTGTGTTGACAACCAGCGTGATTTATTCGAAGAACCGGGGAAACTTTCAAAAGACGAGTATTTTGATTTCGACATGAATCAGAGTCTGACGATAGACGTCGACTATGGTTTTAAGAATGACTATGCCGTTCTTTTCGAGATTTACGACCAGATTCCTGTTGAAGTGAACAGCGAAACCGGTGCTTCAGTGAAAAAGAGTATAGAACCTATTTACCGGGCTACTACCGATAAGTATGGTAAGTTCAATGAAGAAGGAGTTACCATCTCATCCGCCGTGTCGGAAGCATGGTTGTCTTCTGACTATTTGGGTGCAGCCTCGCCTGTAAAAATCACAATCGGGGCGGACAAGCGCATTTCTTTCAATCAGGATGCATATATCCAATCCCTGCTAGCCAAATCTCCGGCACTTAGCAGAGGAATCACCACTAATGACCATAAGTTTCTGGACGACTGGACGCTTCTGCCCGGTGTGGACTGGGATAACAACGGACGGCCGAACAATTTGTCGGCAGAGAAAAATATTCCGCCTGCCAGCGTACTTTATAATATAAAGAGCATTTTCAATAATAGGGATGGCAACAACATATCAAAGAATCATCCTGAATTCTTTGATGGTAACATGATTTCTGATATTCCTATCATAAAGGATACTGAAGTCAGCTTGGTATTTGTAAACAGCACTGCGGGCTGGTATAACACAGTCGGATACTATACATATCCTTCCAACGAGACGCCTACTGTTGATAATATCAAAAAGATAGTAGCATTCCCTAACGCTTCTCCCGTTTATAAATCAGCCGGTGTAGGTGCTTTGGTTTGTGGCGATGAAGTGAAACTGAAATACTGGAACGAAACAAAAAATCAATTCGAAGACAAGTTTCCGGCTGGTGTCACTATCGGCTGGTGTCTGCAAGGTATGGGATTCAGAGATAAACCTTTGGACGGTTATGTGCAAGGTGATCTCGTAGTTGGTCAAGGAACCCGTTATTCTACCACTGACTTAAACGAAGTAGGTAAAGATGGCTTGAAAAGACAAAGAACCGTATCACTCCGCGAAGACCCATCCAACCAAATCGTTGCCATAGGTTTTGAAGATAACATCGACCTCGATTATTGCGATGCCATTTTCTACGTTCACATAGCAGAGAAAAATGCCATTGATGAAGAAGTGATTCCTCCATTGCCTGTTGATCCTGAGGCGCCTCCTACTGATGAGGATAATTATACCATGCGTTCAGGAACATTATTATTTGAAGATTTATGGCCGGAGCAAGGAGACTATGACATGAATGACGTAATGATACGATATACAAGCAAAGTGTATAAATCAATACTCACCAATCGTGTTTATAAAATCGTTGACGAATATATTCCTTTCCATCGTGGTGGATATTTAGCGAATGGGTTCGGTTATCAGTTGCACAACATTTCCAATAGTGATGTTAGCAAGATAACTATCGAAAGACCCTCTTATGCGCAGAAATCTCAATACATGAGTGGAGATAGAGAATCGGGACAATCCCATCCTACCATCTTGCTCTTTGACGATATGCTGATATTCAACGGAAAAGAAGAAGCTGACCGTAAATACACCGTTACCATTCAGGTAAATGATGTATCTGAGAAAAGTGTCTTGCCACCTTACAATCCGTTTATCTTTATTGAGTCTGACAAGACCAGAGGAAAAGAAGTGCATCTAGTGAAGTATCCGCCTACGGATAAAGCGAATCTTTCCTTGTTGGGTACAGGTAAAGACGTTTCCCGCCCGGATGAAGAATTGTATTATGTTTCAGTAGACTTGATGCCTTTCGCACTCAATATGCCGGTTGTCGATTTCCCGATTCCTGAAGAAGGTGTGAGAATAGACGAGTCTTATCCGCAATTTGCGACATGGGTGAAATCGAACGGAAAGCAATCGACCAAATGGTACATGTATCCTAAGAAATAATAGTCTTCAATGAAGTAACAATCTTCAATGAAGTAGCAATCTCTTATAAAGACGATAAATAAAATGAGCAGGCAGGATTAATCCTTGCCTGTTTTTTTTATGCTTTCTATTTTAGCTTATCCCTCTATTAGAATATGATATGTCAAAGATAACTTATGCGCAAAGAATCAAGACACAGAGCAAAAAGTCGCCAATTGAACACCAAAAATCAAATCCTCTTAAAAGAGATAAAACTACTTTTGGCTAATACAACGTTTAGCCATACATTTGTCCGCTAATTTATAGTTCTCACATACAGATGAGACCAAACTTTAGACAAACAATCTATTAACCAGTTAAAAACAAACGAACGTTCTCTATGACAAGTGATTTAAACCCCTCAAATTCACTCCGTTTTTAGTTTTCATTTCAACAATTATATATCAACGAAGAACAAACAATAGTTTATTATTTTAAAAATTAAAGTTTCATATGACTAACAAGGTACTAATTTCAGTGTGTATAGCTGTGTTTGCTATTATTTTCCAGAGTTGCAGTGACAGGGATTATTATGACCCGACGAAACTTCCGGGTTATGTGGCTCCAAATCCATCCGGACTTGATTACTCTACCTCACATAATGTACGATTAGATCTGAATTATGATGTAGCAAATGGGGTTATATCAACCGTCGATTTTTATACGGAATATCCTTTGACTAAAACAGGTAGCCTGCGAACTGACATAACGCCAATCGCAAGAGGAATCAATGTTGCCGGCAGCACAGAACTAAGCCGGAGAATTCCTTCATACGTTGACAAACTGTATGCTTACTCACCTAATTTATTCGTACCCTTAGTGTCATCCGCAAAAATAACCAATGGCATCGCTTCTTTTCAACCGGAGGCAATTTCCGTAGAGCCTGCTAACACGACTCGTGCCGGCAATGCGGGTGATTTATGGAAGAGGGCTAGCATTTATGAACTGAAGAAAAGAGAGGATTTCTATGCGGCAACAAGTGGTGGCAATTTTAAATATGATATAATAACGCCTGATTACCAGTCGAATATCCCGGCAGAGGTTATGACTCATATCGGAAACACCTTTGGTGAATATGAGAGAATACCAGTCACAAGTGAGTTCGTCCGGGACGCTACCTTCACAGTTGTAAAAGGTAGTAAGAACAACGAAAGTGCTAAAATTTATTTATCAATACTGTCCACAGGATGTGACCAGAGAAACTCGCTATCTTATTTTGTTTATACAGGTGATAAAGAATTTAGCGAATTAACAAAGGAAGAAACTGCTAAACTTGAAGTAATAACCTTACTCCAGTTGGCTAACTCAAATAACAACTATTTCAGCCACATGAAAATAGGTCTTACTCCCGGAAATTACATACAGTTATTATATAAGGATGAAAACGGACAATTCGTTGAAGACTTTCCCGTAGGAGCCAAAATTGGCTGGAGATTAAACGCCAATGGCTTTGATGAAACAAACTTTACCGTTAAAGAATCTGAAGTAAGATTCTCTGTTTCTGTTTGGAACGACAATAAGTGGGGTGGTTCGGACTATCAAGGAGGAACTGACAGCAATTACACGATACAATTTCAGACTGCCGACAACAAAGGAAATATCTATAAATGTTTTGGCTTTGAAGATAAAAGATATAATAGCGATGAAGATTATAACGACTTGGTATTCCACGTATATAGCGACCCGGCTGATGGTCTCAGCGAGCTGCCCGAGGTGAAACCGGAAGATGTAACTATCACCGAATCATATAAAGGTATTCTTGCCTTTGAAGACAACTGGCCTAAAAAAGGAGATTATGACTTGAACGATGTGGTAGTTAAATATCAGTCGGATGTGACTTATATTGCCAAGGCAGGCAATACAGATGATGCTACAGCACAAAAAGTTGTTGATACTTTTTCATTTGTACACACAGGTGCTACCTATAGGAACGCTTTTTCATATAAGGTGAACATATCACCGGCTTCAATCAGTAGTATCACTATTTTTGATGAGAATAAGAATAGCCAAAAAGATTATACTACCCAGATTATTACTGACGGAGATGGTTTCATTATTGATTTGTGCCCGAATGTCAAAGGTGTCATTGAAGCGATGACTGACGGCGAAGTAAAAGTTCCGCAGGTTTACACAGTAACGATGGAATTCAAAGACGGGGCAGTCAAACAAAACTATTTCGCAAAAAACTGTGCACCTTATAATCCATTTATTGCTCCTATTGAGAAGCCCGGCGTAGAAGTACATTTGCCAATGTATCTCCCGACTAAGAGAGCTGAGAAATCTTACTTCGGCACTGAAGATGACCGTTCAGATGGTGGAACGATGTGGTATGTAAGTGGAGAAAACATAAAATTCCCTTTTGCGATCCATCTGTCAGACGCAACGAGTTTCAGGATTCCGAAGGAAGAATATGATATATCAACAACTTATCCCAATTATCTAAAATGGGTTGAAAGCGGTATGACCAGTTATAAAGATTGGTACAAATAAGCTGTCAATAAAAAGAATTATAAAAAAAAGAAGGAGCTGTCTAACAAGACAGGGTTAAAATGATTTCCCCACGTTACAAGTGTTTGTAACGTGGGGAAATTTGTAATCTACAGACTCGTTAGACAACCTCTTCTTTTTTTAATTCACCTTTAATCCCTTATTAGGATACAGCATATCAAATACTATCACAAAGACAAAAACAGATGTAACCAAGATATTCATCATCAACAAAGAAACATGATAGGGCCAGGGAAGCAACAAAGCCAAGGCTACTACTGCAATGATATGAGACAGGGGAATCATACGGCACGTGATATATTTATAAACACTGTTTGCCAAAATATAAATAATTGGCCCAATAATCAACACAAAGACAACTTCCGCGCCCATTTCTTGTTCAGGATGAGCAACAATCAGTTCATCTCCCACCGCACAGATAATCAATGCACCTACCAATACGATATGAATAGCGTTGTAGATTAATCCCAGTTTTCCGGGATCTTTCACCTCCTGTATCTTCCGGCTACCGGCTTCGCTGCTCACGTCGAAGTAAACCCACCACATCGCCAGGCTGCCTATGAAAGAGATAACAGCAGAAGTGATTACCAAAGGCGTCCATTCTTCAATCTCACTCAAAGAAGCACCCGTCATTAATAGAGTTTCTCCAAAGGCGATGATTACAAACAACTGGCAACGCTCTACCAGATGATGCCCTTCAATCGTCCATTCCTTGCTACTATCAGAGCGTCCCAAGCGAGGCAGGGCAAAGCCATGCATCGGGGCTGTATAATCGCAGATGGCAGCTATAATCCATAGGATGATTTGCCAGTCACCCTGAAGAACAGCACCTGTAATCCAAAAGATGGCAGAGATGCAAAACCATCCCATTATTCGTTTGAAATTGGCGGAAAGATGATGATCGCCCAATACTAAAATGACGTAAAGTGTCCGCCCCGCCTGTATCAGTACGTAGCAGATAGCAAAGATAAGTCCCCGATAAGTAAAAGCATAGGGAATGGCAGCCGCCATCACCAACCCCACCAACATACTGATAAAAAGAAGAATACGTATCGGCCGAGTATCCGGATTGAACCAGTTAGTCACCCAAATAGTATGTTGCCACAGCATCCAGACGGCAAACCACAGAATGGTTTCTTTCAACAATCCTGTCCAAGTGAGGTTATGCAGCAAGTAATGTGAAAGTTGCGTGACCGAAAAGACATAAATCAGGTCAAACAGCAGTTCGGAGTAAGAGACAGCGGCGGTTTCCGTTTCTCTCTTCCGAAGTAAAGGATGGGGGGAATAAAACATACGGGATTCCTTTTATATATATCTATAAAAGAAACCCCGTAGAAGTGTATTTTGTTCAGAGAATGTCTTACATTCTGGAAGGTACTTCGATACCCAACAAGCCCATTCCCAGACGAACGACTTTCGCTACATTGGCGGACAGAGCGATACGGAAGATTTTCACCGCTTCGTTCTCTTCACGCAGAATACTATAGTCATGGTAGAACTGGTTGTATTCTTTCACCAGGTCATAGGTATAGTTGGCAATGATAGACGGGCTGTAATCTTCACCTGCCTGTTTTACAACAGCGGCAAAGTCGGCAACCATCTGAATCAATCCTTCTTCCTTTTCACTCAGTTCAATGCCGACAGGAATCTGCTCAGGTATCACGATGCCTGATTCGGCAGCTTTCCTAAGCACAGACTGGATACGTGCATAGGTATATTGAATGAACGGGCCTGTATTACCGTTGAAGTCGATAGATTCTTTCGGGTTGAACGTCATATTCTTACGGGCATCGACTTTCAGAATGAAATACTTCAATGCACCCATTCCTACGATACGGGCAATATCATCCGCTTCTTCCTGTGTCAAACCGTCCAGTTTGCCAAGTTCCTGTGACGTTTCTTTAGCAGTGGCAACCATTTCTTCCATCAGGTCGTCAGCGTCTACTACCGTACCTTCACGGGATTTCATCTTACCTTCCGGCAGTTCTACCATTCCGTAAGAGAAATGCACCAATCCTTTACCCCACTCGAAGCCGAGCTTGTCAAGTAGAATGGAAAGTACCTGGAAGTGATAGTTTTGTTCGTTACCTACTACATAAATCATTTTATTAATCGGATAGTCGGCAAAACGAAGTTTTGCCGTACCGATATCCTGCGTCATGTAAACAGATGTACCGTCACCACGAAGAAGAAGTTTATGATCCAGTCCTTCGGCAGTCAGGTCAGCCCATACGGAACCGTCTTCTTTCTTGTAGAAGAAACCTTTTTCAAGTCCTTCCATTACCTTTTCTTTTCCTTCGAGGTAGGTATTGGATTCATAATATATCTTGTCGAAGCTGACACCCATCTTCTTGTAGGTTTCGTCGAATCCGGCATATACCCAGTTGTTCATCATTTCCCACAATCCGCGTACTTCCGGGTCGCCGGCTTCCCACTTCACCAACATTTCGCGGGCTTCCTGCATCAACGGAGATTCGGCTTCAGCCTTTGCTTTCGCTTCATCGTCACTCATTCCCTGCGCGGTAAATTTAGCCATCAGTTCCTTTACTTCCGCTTTATAATGCTTATCGAAAGATACATAATAATCACCTACCAGGTGGTCGCCTTTCTTGCCCGAATTCTCAGGAGTTTCACCGTTTCCGTATTTCTTCCATGCCAGCATGGATTTACAGATATGGATACCACGGTCGTTTACGATATTGGTCTTTACCACTTTATTGCCGTTCGCAGCAACAATATTTGCCAACGCGTTACCTAAAAGGTTATTACGCACGTGTCCCAGATGAAGCGGTTTGTTTGTATTCGGAGAAGAATACTCAATCATCACCAACGGAGAAGTTTCAGTAGCCTGCACCAAGCCGTATTGTTCATCCGCCTGAATCTCATTCAGCAACTCAATCCATGTAGCCGATGCAATAGTCAGGTTCAGGAAACCTTTTATCACATTAAAAGCGGCGACAGCCGGCTCGTTTGCTTTCAGATATTCACCGATTTCCTGTGCTGTTTGCTCCGGGCCTTTTCTTGACATTTTCAGGAAAGGGAATACCACCAACGTCAAATGTCCTTCAAATTCTTTCTTCGTTTTTTGCAACTGCACCATCTTTTCAGGGACTTCCTGACCGTAAAGTGCTTTGAGTCCGTTAAGGACGGACGCTACTAGTTTATCTTCTATCTTCATATTTACAATTATTTTCTGCGCACAAAGATACAGGATAATTTATAAAGGTTACTCTTCTGAAGAAGAATTATTCTTCGCACCACGCTGATATATAGAAGGTGAGACGCCAAATTGCATCTTAAAACGCCTGCTAAAATAGAACGGATCGTCAATACCTACACGGTAAGAAACTTCGGAGACTGTCAGATTTTCATCAGAGAGTAACAGTTCCGCCGCTTTTTTCATACGGATGATGCGCAGGTATTCATTGGGGGCATATCCGGTCACACCACGTATTTTCTTGTAAAATGCGGTACGTCCCATCTTCATTATCGAAGCAAATTCATCAATCGTAAGGTCAGGACGGGCAAGATGTTTCTCCAAAACGACAGTCAGACGGTCGGCAAACTCTTTATCCCTGTCCGTGGAGCATACCACCGGACGCATGATGCCCGGTTCATTCAGATATTTCTCACGGAGCTTGTCACGCTGCTCTATCAACTGGAACACACGCGCCAACAACAGTTTGATGCTGAACGGCTTGGGAATATAAGCATCTGCTCCCGATTCTATGCCTTCCAGGTATTTATCCGGCGAGTTCAGTGCAGTCAACAGGATAATAGGGATATGGCTCGTATCAAAGTCCGATTTCAGTTTCTTCGTCACTTCAAATCCGGTCATTCCCGGCATCAAGACATCACAGATAATAAGGTCGGCATCGTAGGAACGTGCTTTCTCAAAGCCTGAAGTTCCGTCCGCCGCTACTTCCACTTCGAAATAAGCGCTGATTTCTTCTTTCAGGAACTGGCGGATATCATTGTCATCTTCGATAATCAATATCTTCCGCTTATTCAACGGATTATCCACCTTTTCGTATTCCGGCAGTTCATCCTGTTCGTCTCCAAGAAAATCGGTAGGTTCTGCCAAGTGCCCGGCATGAATATCAGCATCTTTCAGCAATGCGTTATTGGGAACCAGGAAGTCTTTTTCATTATAAGCGGATTTATCGGTCGGGAGAGACACAGTAAATACAGAACCGCTACCCTCATTTTCCGCATACTTGATGGCACCTTTATGAACCTGTACCAACTCATGCGTCAGATGTAGCCCCACCCCGATACTATCTCCCGAGAAATTACTCTGCATGAAACGCTTGAATAATTCCGCCTGTTTCTCTTTCGGTATTCCCACTCCCGAATCTGAAACCTGTATTTGTAACTGCTGTTTCGCCTCATCTACCGTTACTGATAATACAATACGTCCGTTGGAAGGAGTATATTTAAAAGCATTCGATAACAGATTGTAGGTCACCTTATCCAAATTCCCTTTATCAATAAACATCTTATAGGAAGGAACGGAAGGATTAAACTGGAAATCCATCTTCTTCTGTTCGGCTATGTCGCCGAAGCTGAGGAATATTTCATAGAGGAATGAGATTACATCCGTTTCCTCTAGCGACAACGCCAGTTTGTTATTCTGCATTTTGCGAAATTCCAACAACTGGTTAATCAGCCTCAACATACGTTGCGTGCTCTTATCCATCGTTTTCAGAGGATGAACCAGTTCTTTGGGAATATCACCGACACGCTGTATCCGTTCCAGTGCACCCTGAATCAACGTAAGCGGAGTACGGAACTCATGAGAGATGTTGGTAAAGAAGACCAGTTTGTATTCGGTCAATTGCTTTTCCACGCTGATACGATTGCGCAAACGGTTGAAATTGCGAACTACACGATATGTAAAATAAAGAGCTACCATAGCCAACAAAGCATAGCAAAGGAAAGCCCATCCCGTTTTCCAGAAAGGCGGCTTGATAACGATAGTCAAAGTCGTCTCTTTATCATTCCAAATGCCTGCTTCATTGCAGGATTTCACATGCAGGACATAAGTACCGGGATTCAGGTATTTGTATGAGGCAAAATTAAGTGAGGAAGGAGCACTCCATTCCTTATCATAGTTTTCAAGCCAATACATATACTTCGCCTGTCCGCTATCGGAATAATCAAAGGTGGAGAAATCTATTAGGAAGGAATTCTGAAAATATTTCAGTTCCATTTCGCTGGAGTAAGCCAACGAATAAGTCAGCGGAGAGTCCGTTCCGCCGGGAATCACCTGGATACCATTGACATACAAATCAGTAAATACTACCGGAGAGAAAGATTCATTGCTTTTTATCTGCTTGGGGTCAATGACGGTCAATCCGTAGTTCGTACCGAACAACAGTTTTCCGTCCACTCCGACATAGGCACAGTTTTCACTGTAGACATTGCTCAATGTATAAGAAGAAAAGAAGTAATTGTCGAACGAGCGAATGTCAGGGTCAAATTTGGAAATCCCGTATTCGGTCGCAATCCACAGTTTGCCATCCCTGTCTTCCAAAATGGATTGCACAACATTGTTGACCAGTCCTTCATTGACTCCGTAATGTTCATACTTCAGGACATTATAATTATCTTCCGGCTGACAGAGATTAAGTCCCATTCCCGAAGTACCTGTCCAAATCCGTCCTTTGCTATCCTGAAAGATACATTTTATCTCATTGCTGCAAAACTTGCCGTTCGTATGGCTGAACCAATGATAATTTTCAGGGTCGGCTATTAAAGAATCGGGATGGAAAATACAGATTCCCTCACTGGTTCCCATCCAAATCATTCCATTCCTGTCTTCCTGGAACACACGAACCATCTGCACGCCATACCTTCCCTGGAAGAAATGCTGAAACTTATATTTGCCATCGGGAGTAGGTTCGGCCAAATCGAGCCCACCGCCAAATGTTCCAATCCACATACGGTCTTTGGCGTCACGGCAAATAGCAAAGATATTATTATTGGATAACGTGGTAAGGTCCAGTTTGTCATGCCTGTACCAGTCATTCCCTATTTTCAGCCCTTCGCCGCGAGTACCCATCCACAGTTTCCCATCGGCATCTTTCTCGACGGCATAGATATTCGACTGATAATAGGTCTTGTTCATCTTCTGATTGAAATGCGTATCATACGTGAACAGTCCCCCTTTGCGGGTGGTGATACCAATGTCTCCATTCGGCATCTCCCCTATTGTACGTATGGCATTGGAGCGGTCGAACAATTCCGGATTTTCCGGGTAAATGCGGGAAGTACCCTCGTTCAGAACCGAAATGCGGGCTACTCCCGAGTATTCCGAACTTACCCAAATACCACCTGCCCTGTCTTCCATGACAAATAAAAGAAAATCGGAATTGATATAGCTGTTTTCCGTAATGCCGGCGGCAAAATGTTCCAGCTTGTCTTCTGCGGTATTGTAAGCAAACAGACCGTTTCCATAAGTCGAAATCCAGATAATTCCCCGTGAATCATGGACGATATGATAACGTTCAAAGTCAATATGGTCGAGCATCCCTTCAGGAATCAGTTGAAAGGATTTGGTTTCGCCCGTGGCGGCAAGCATATAATGCACACGTCCGGTATGATTATAAATCCAGTAATCCCCGTGGTTGTCACGAATGACTTCACCTTTCTTTATATTCAGACGTGAGTCGGGAGTCAGCGTATAGGTTACGAGGTCATAATTATAAACTCCTGTGGTAGTTAGTATTACCCATTTATCTTTTATGCGAAAGTCATCAGTAGGAGATGTTTTTCCTGCAACAGAAGAGACAGCCGCCTGTTTTACCAATTCCTGCGCTTCTTCCTGATAAGAATAAATATCCCCGTTCTCCGTGAGGAAATAGACTGTATTTCCATTAGCCAGCAAAGAAACAAAATGCAGAGAACGGTTTACTATCTTTACTTCGCCATTTATCACTAATGCCAGTCCGCGTTTGGTTCCTATCCAAATACGTCCGCTCTCATCCTCACGCACAAAGTTCACCCGGTTATCCGGCAAATTGCCGGCTTCCGTTTTGAATACGGTAGAGGTCAGAGTGCCATTTTCCTGATGCACTACCCGCCGGGAACCATTGTCCGGATGCCAAAGCCAGACATCACCGCAAGAAGCTAAAAAGAGTTTTGAGTAATTCCTATCCTGTTCCTCCGGTTCCATATAGTTTACGAAACAGGCTTTCTGCAAGTCATAACAGCTATACAGCCGGACAGTAGTCCCCATCCAAAGGAAACCATGCTTGTCTTCAGTGATATTAAAAATCCGGTTATCCGCCAGTGACGGTTTTCCATCATTTCCCGGCTGAAAAGTCAGGAACGAGTTACCGTCATAACGGCTTAATCCGTTCAATGTTCCCAGCCACAAAAAGCCTTTACTATCCTGATACATGTACCGGACAGTGTTACTGGGCAGTCCATCACTTGTTTTCATCTGATGGGAACGCAATTCGATACCGGCATGCGTATCAAGAGCGGCGACTATGAACAAAATAAAAGCGAACAGGAATCTTTGCTTTATCATAGATTTCAAGATTAATAATAAATGTCTAACAAAAATAGCGAAGAATTTTGGAATAATAAAATTAGTCCGAACCGGAAATAAAACGAATCTACGCTTTATCCAGTCCAGACTTCACACAATTATCAAACAACCTAAAAACCTCTATATTTACCTATTCCGGCATATTCAAGCCATACCGGCATGTTCAAGTCGGGCATATTCTTTACAATTCCTTTATAAGGTTCTCAACCAACTTTCCAAATCTTTCATCATTTCAGCACGTTGCGCAAATGGTCTTTTATTATATCCCCACCCATGCTTTCCATTGGCATAGATATGTATTTCCGAAGGAATTTTCTGTGCTTTCAGTGCCTTGTGATAACTCTCTGAATGAACAGGCTTCACACTTTGGTCATCACCGGACAGCGCAAGAAAAGCACGGGGCGTTTTTTTATTTACCTGCCATTCATTGCTATATTTCTTCACTAGCTTTGCATCAGGATTCTCTCCCAACAGATGCTTTCTTGAACCTTGATGAGCATACTGCCCATCCATTGTAATCACTGGATAAAAAAGAATCTGAAAGGCCGGACGTAATTTAGCGGGGGCATGAGTAGCAACGGTAGAAGCCAAATGACCGCCAGCCGATGACCCCATTATTCCGATACTGTCCGGAAGAATATTCCACTCCTTCGCATGTTCTCTTATGCAGCGCATTGCCTCATAAGCATCCGAAACGGGAACTTCGGGATTACCATTCGGCATCCGGTATTTCAGTACCACTGCCGCTATATTCCGTTTATTGAAATATAAAGCCCAGTCATATCCTTCATCTTTCATAGCCAAATGGTCATATCCGCCTCCGGGACAAATCAGGATAGCTTTAACCGGCTTCTCTGAAGCAGGAAGAAATACCCTAAGAGACGGTTTATAATTATGCTTCTTATCATCGTATCCTTCCGCTTCCATCCCATTCGAATTAGGCAACCCCTTTTCCCACAAATCAACATCAAACGGTGGCTGTGCAGAGGTTTTGTTCATGGAAGAGGCCTGTATCATTGTCTCATACATCTGTTTACCCAAATATTCGGCAGATGTCTTATCAAAATGAAGGCGGTCTTTCAGCAAAGCAGCTTTCGACATATCTATCAGATAAGCGTTCTTATCTTCTGAAGCCAGCCTCTTCATTGCCGTCTCCACTTCTGCATTATAACGCTTGTTCGATTTGGCTACAGAACCGAAGATGAAAGGCAGTTCCGAATAATCCTCTCCAGTTTTACGGGTGAGGTGATTACGTACATAGCCTACTACATTTTTCAGATTTTCATAATAATCCGGGCCATATGCCGAATCGCTCTCGCCTTGATGCCAAAGAAAAGCGTCAATATGATAGCCTTCCGGCAAATGTGACAGCGTTTTTGTGATGCTATTACTTATTTGTTGAGCGAATGAGAGAAGTAACGATTTTCCCTTTTTCGCTGTAGGAGTATTTTGTGCCAACCATTCCAGGTCAGCAGACCAGTGTCCGCCACGGGAGTCCGTATTCTCCGGTGTTATTGATGTGCCGCCTACCGCCCATTTTATTACATAAAAGTCTTTTTGATAGAACTGTTCCAACAGATAATAAGTGACGGCATCATACCCCCAACGATTGCGACGGGGCCAAAAGGGAATAAACTTTCCATCCACACGATTCTGTGATATTTTGCAATATTTATAAGCTCCTTTGGCGAAGCCTGTGCTGTCTGTCCCCATACTCTTGATATATTCCGGCAAGTCTGCAACAGGCACTCGTCCGTCGGTGTTCGACTGTCCGGCTACAATAATGACATGAGCCGGTTCCTGCGCACCTGCCACCGCACACAAAAAGCCCAGTACCAACAGGCAAAGGCAACGCCTCGCCACTTTACACACATACAAGTCCTTTAAAACAGTTCTCATCATTCTTCCCTTTTTTACTTGGATACATTCAGATACCATTTATCTTCCGACGAGAAATCCGGCATTGCCAATCCCGAACGTTCGTATTTCTTGCCGATTACCTTTTTCAGATATTCACTACCGGAACCCGCCTTTTCTTTATTCATGCGTCTTGCCACACGGACAAGGTCTCCCCAGCGATGACCTTCAAACGCACATTCCAACGCAGCTTCTTCAATCAGCATCTTTTCCATACATTGTACCTTCGTCTCGTCTTGTTGCGGTTCTATCGGTTTCGCTTTCAATGATACACGTCCCCGTATTCCGTTAAATTCACGCCAGGGAGCACGATGATAGGGTGCATCCATCGAGCGCGCATCGAAATAGAAGGGTGCGGGATAAGGTTCACCGGGGCCGTAGCCTGTCTGCCTGTTCTGGTCGCCATACTCGTCTCCCCAGGTATATGTATTCTTGAAACCCTCATTCAGGATGGAATAGGCCAAATCCGTATATCCACAACGATTGGCTGCTTCGGCGTAACGCAACAGAACCAATGCGGCACGGTTCAAGAACCAACGTCCGCGCTTCATATAAGGTTTTGCCGGGTCATAGTCATACAGATATTTCTGTACTACGCACTGACCATCCACCCATTTGAAGGAAGAATCGTCCCCGCGCCCGTCAAACGGTGCTCCATTGGTTTGTGTCTGTGAAGCCCACAGGCTTTCAACTGCATAATCCGAGGGCTTCAATTGGTATTTTCCTTTTCCCTGATTGGCAAACAATTCAATCATCGGATAGTAAGGCTCGAACTTTTCATCATAGCTGACCGTCCAAATCAATTCACTCCATAAGGCGGATTTGTCTGCCTGAAAGGAAAACATATTCAACCATGTATTCTTATAGCTGTTTATATCTCCTTCCATATAACGTTCGTAAAAGACCTGATAATAGGTATCTCCTCCGGTGGAGTAAGTTCCGCAACGATATCTCACGCTATTGGACGTTGCCGATTTATCTTCATCGGTTGCCAGGAATTTACGATACTGCACAGCCGCTTCCCTATAATTATTGTTCCACAGATATAAATCTCCCAACAGGATGCGCTTATTAATGAAGAAACGCTTCAATTCATACGTGTCAAGCTTATATTGTACCAGCGCACTGTTCTTGTAATCATCCAATGTAGGAAGATTCTCCATACATTCTATCAACAGCGGTAACAGTTCATCCAGTCCTATTTTAGCCTGATGTTCGAGTTTCTGCGCATCCTCTACCGATACGGTAGGAGTAGTCACATACACGAGTTTACCGAAATACATACCCACTTGCAGATACGTCCAGCAACGGATAGCGGCAACATCCGAATAACGTTCCGCATATTCATCCTTCGTCATCCGGTGGTTGGCCAGCATCTCGTCGAATCCGGCAAGCATATCATTACAGTTCTGAATGACAGCATAGTAATTCGTCAGGTCGGCATATTTGTTGTTGGCGGAAGGAGTATTGGCACTGATTTCCTGCAATTCAATGGACGCGTTATTCGTGACATCCATCAGGTCGGCACGCAATTCTCCCAGCACAACGGTCTGTTCCGCCAGGTTCATAAACAATCCATACAGTCCCAGAATGGCATTATCCGCATCAGGGATTGTATTATAGTGGTTCTTATATTCAACGACAGATTCAAGTTCCGTATCCACACAAGCAGTGAACGTACTTATCAGCACTCCACAAAGCATGATTATATTTCTGATTGATTTCATAGTCCTGTACTCCTTTTTATAATCCTAGTTTTAATCCCACATAAAATGTGCGCGCCTGCGGCGTCATAAAAGCATCAATGCCATAACCCAACGGGTTGGTACTGGCGCTGAATTCGGGGTCGTACCCTTTATACTTCGTCCAGGTGCAAAGATTTTCCGCTACGGCATAGACCTGTATAGCTGTAATGATACCCTTTTTTATAGGCACATCATACGCCACCGTCAGATTCTTGAATTTCAGATAAGAACCGTCTTCAATCCAACGGTCGGAAAAACGGGCATTTCCCATCGGGTCGCCGTAAGTCACTTTAGGCATACTGGTAACCTGTCCTTCCGCTCTCCAACGGTTCAAGACTGCCTGTGTCTGATTTTCCATTCCCGACATAGATTCCAATGTGCGGCGGGTATAATTATAGACATCATTTCCCAGGGAATAAGTAAACCGGGCTGAGAAAGTGAAATTCTTCCACAGGATACGCGTATTCAATCCCCCGTAAATATCCGGGTTGGGATTCCCAATCACTGTCATATCTTCCTCATTGATATATTTATCGCCATTCATGTTCACAAACCGTACATCACCGGCTTCGAACGGCACGTCTGCCAAACCGGAACGTACTTGCAGTCCGTCCGCTTTTGCTTCTTCCGTAGTGGTGTATACGCCATTCGTCTTATAACCATAGAATACTCCCATAGGTCTACCTACTTCCGTAAGAATAGTTCCGTCGGCAATATCCGTCAGGTAACTGTTTCCTTTCAGTTCGGTTATCTTGTTTTTATAATGCGATACGGTTGCTCCCAAATCCCATTTTAACGAAGGCAGGTTGAGTACGCGGGCATTGATTGCTACGTCAACACCTGTGTTTCTCATCTCTCCGCTATTATCTATGTAGGTAGAGAAACCGGAATAGGAAGTTATGGGTGAATAAGCAATCATATCTTTAATAGTGGAACGGTAGACGTCCACACTCAATGACAGGCGTTCATTTAGTACAGCCACATCCATACCGGCATTCAGACGAGCCATCCGTTCCGGTTTCAGATACTTGTTCACCAGATTTCCCCGCACCAGTCCGTAATTACCCAGTAAATTCTGTGAGGAATAATAACGGCGGGCAGCGTAATTGCCAATATCATCATTACCGGACATAGAATATCCGGCACGGATTTTCAGTAAATCCACCCAGGGCAGTGAACGCATAAAGTTCTCCGAAGATACCACCCAGGCTGCCGACAATGCCGGAAAAATCTGGAACTGGCCTATATCTTCCCCATAGCGGGAAGAAGCGTCGGCCGAAAGGGTTGCATTCACAAAATATCTGTTCTTCAATGAATAGGCGACATTGCCATAGAACGAAAGCCAATTCCATGTTCCAATGGAACCACCCATCTGACGCAGGTCGTTCAATCCGTACTGCAACGAGCGGAATCTGTCACTGGTCGAATTGAACGATTTACCCCAGTCGTCCTCACTCCGGTTATTGAAATAACGCATACCCAATGTAGCATCCAACTGGTGCTCTACACCCAACTTAAACAGATAATTGGCACGAGTCTCATCAAACAAGGAGAATATGCGCTCCGTACGATACTGCATCTGATTGGTTATCTCGGATGTAGCGACGTCCTCATAAGGGATTCCCTTCTCCGGACGGAAAACACGCTCTTTCTCCTTATTCAGGCGAAGTCCGAAACGGGTGCTCAATGTCAGCTCTTTCCAAATCTTATATTTAAGATGTATATTGGCAAAGAATCCGTAGCTAGTATTCTCCTGCATCATATTATCTACAATGGCAGTCGGATTTGACATACCGAAAAGGTCTACTTCCTCGTAGTTCGGAGATAGCTGGTCTTGTTCGTTATAAGTGAAGCCCGCCATAAAGGGAGATTTGACCAATGAAGCATAAATCGGATTCTGCAGACTGGCATTTCCTTCCTGCATCAGGTTCTTTTTGCCATACACAAAGTTCATATTGGTCTGTACCTTAAACTTCGGTGAGAAGTTTATATCCGTATTGATACGCGCCGAGAAACGGGAGAAGTCAGTACCTTCCACCAGTCCTTCGTTTTGCAAATATCCCAACGATAAGGCATAGAGTGCGACATCATCGCCACCCATTACGCCAATGGAGTAATTCTGCTTGAATCCCTGTACAAACAACTGGTCTTGCCAGTTTGTATTTTTGTTGTAACGGTAATAATCGGCATTTCCCTCGTATCCCCAAGGATGCTGTTCGGGTTTCGTATCGTTGATAAACGGAAGTTTCTGTATGTCACCGGCAGAATATCCCCGACTCTGATATACGTCCATCAGATAACGTTTTGACTGCACGGCATCCAACATCGGAATACTGCCCGGTTTCAAGTTCATACCGGTCGTTATCTGCGCGGTTATCCGTGTTTCGGCATCTTTGGCACGTTTCGTTTCAATGACAATAGCGCCATTACTTCCTTTTACTCCATACAGCGTAGCCGCATCCTTCAGGACAGTAATCCGTTCAATATCCTTCACATCAATCGTACTCATCGGAGTAGACAAATAGCCGTCTATCAGGGATACCCCTGCCGAAAGGTTTTCCACTACCATTCCGTCGATAATCAGCAATGGCTGGTTGTTGGTGTAGATAGAGTTGAATCCTCCCATAAACATATTCGCGCCGGCATTCTCCATACCTGAACGGAATAAAGTGTTCAGTCCCGGTACTGTTCCCTGAAGCAGCGCTTCAGGACTGGTGCCCGGATTCAAGGAATTGTCCCCGTTCAACTGGGTAAGAGCCGTTGTCGTCTGACTGCCCGCCATATCTCCCAGCGGTGTCAATACATCCTCAAACAGACTTTTATGCGTCTCATCATACAAACGCACCGTTATCTCTTTCTCACCACGCAACGGAATCCGTTTCTGCTGGTATCCGGGACTTGAAACCAACAGTTCCACCTCATATGAAGGAATCCGGATTGAGAACTTACCTGACTCATCCGTCATAGCCGTACTAAGACCCGGCACCGCAACACGCACACCATTCAACGGACTGCCCGTAGCCGCATCCACAATCGTCCCCGATGCCCTTTCCTTATACTCTATCCGCTTCTTCACTTTCAGTGTACGCACTTTCTTGTTGAACTTCTGTGCATTCCCGGATAAAGCAAATACACAAGCTATCAGAAGAAATATATATTTCATTTTATTATTCATAGCATTATCTTTCCTTTAGTCGTTTCACTTCTCGTCACTCTCCATCCGCTATGCGGGGAACAAACTTGATGTAATCAAGAAACATCATTCCACCCCGTTGGCTCGCTTTCGAATATTCATGGCAACCGGCAGTGTTGCAAACCATCAACTGCACCTCTCCCATCCGCGGCACTTCAAAGTCATAAGCGTCCGCTTCCTCTACCGGCGTAGTAGGAATCATATAAGAGCCCAGATTATATTTACGGAGATGTACCGGAGTGTTTTTATACGTCTCATCACCGGCTATCGAATATCCCGCGAAACCACATTCTTTTCCCCAATAATTATTATCTATCGAAGAAGTAGTCCCCGACGGACGCCGCAGCGCCGGATCACCCGGCATGGAAGCCAGTAATTTCTGACACACCGCAAGCGTGGTGGCCACGTCCGCTTCTTCATTCTGCCTGATATGGTTCGCCATATCATCATACGACCCCAAGTATACATCATAAATCACTGAATTCAGGTTGACTGCATATTGAAGATAGAAGTTGGCATCAGTATTCATATTACTCGTATTAAAAGTGAAGGAATACTCCGCTCCGGTGACTGGGTCTGTCTGATAACTTCTTGAAGAAACCATCACATCTTTCCCGCCGCTTGCCCATGTACGCAGACGGGTATACGTTTTGGAAGCAGCATAAGTAGCCAGGTAATCTTCCGCTTCCACGATGACCGTCTTTACCTTATTCTCTTTTATCTTGATATCCACCCCGTTCAAGAAACGTATCGTTCCGTTCGAAGCCTGATATTCTCTGACTCCGCCCAATTCAAAAGATACCGCTTTGGAAAAATCAACTTCTACACCACTTAAAGCCGTTGTCGTTCCCGGTTTGAAAACCAAATCCCGGATTAGTTCGTCTGTCACCAAAGAATCCGTAAGTTCTTCACTGCTCTGATTCATATATTTGGCGTATTTTTCTTTCAGGCTCTGAAAATTCGCCTGCCTCAGCAAAACAAAAGTATAGGTGGAATCCTCGTTGTTGACCGGCATCTCCTCGAAGAAATAATTGCGTGTTGTCCAAACCGTATCATACACGGGCTGCCCTTTTTCATTCACTCCTTTTTGTATACTCCTGTCCTTATCCATTATCTTGGTGGTCTTGGCATACAAGCTGTCCAACTGTTCATACTCTTCGGGATACAATGCGTGTAAATGCTGCAAGTACTCATCAATATTCATCAATGGAGCCACCACCTTGTCCACTACATGAAGCATTCCGTTGTTACAAAGTATGTCCGAACGCTCCGGTTCGAAGGCAAGTTCGCCCGTTATCCTGTTCTTTCCGTTAATCATCTTCAGTTGATTGCCCATCTGCAAGATGGTCGTCAGATTGAAAGTGCCGAAAGCGATATGGTTTCTTACAATCGCGAGTTTCGCATCTTCATTCCATTCACCCTCCGCCAAACTTTCCACATAGCCTGAAAGGGCTTCGTTGGCAGGCGCAAGAATCGTATATTCATAGGCTCCCTGCAATACCTTGTCATAGCCTGTTTCCTGCAACAAAGCATAAAAGCCTGAAAGTTCCCCATTCGCTTTGACAGCATCCAGCACATTTCCTTCAAGAGTAGGCATATCTACCGCCACATGATTGTCCCACTGGTTATTGCAGGCTGCAACCAGTGTCGCAGCCACTAATGCCAATGCCCATCGTATCTTATTGAATTTTCGTTTCATTACTTTTCGTTTATCGATTATTTATATTCCACGTCCTCCTGTTCTCATTCATACGGCCATACTTCCTCTTTGCCCGGAGAGTACTCACCTATCTCCATTCCTGTCAGGTCGAGCATAGGCCAAACCTGGTCTTCGGTTGTAGGAATAAACTGAATCATATCCAGCATGATATCGAGGGAAGCATCTTTCTCCAAATCAAACCGCAATACATGACGTCCGCTCGAGAATACTTTGATAACTCCCAATAAGTTACTGTTCATATAGACATGCGGATAATAGGTGTACTGTTTCCATCCGTAATTAGTCTCCATAGCAGCGTGGTCTACCATTCTGACTCCGCGCTCGTCGGTCTTTTCCTTGCCATCCGCACCCTTCACATAAGAAATGGCGGAAATACGTTTTACCGTTACAATCTTATCCAGGATTTGGTCTTCTTGTCCTTCCTGTCTGAAAGTGGTTTTAAGAGTCGGGCCGTTCTTACCGGAATCCGTATGACGATAGCATAACCACACCTTATACGTTCCTTCAATCAGTAAGGGGAGCGTAAACTCAACTGCTGTAATCATATCGCTCTTTCTCATGCGGAAGGTCAGGTAATCACCATTGACACACTGCATTTGCTGATTCAATACAGGCTTATTCTTATCCAGTACCTGCCCCACCGTATAGGTTATGGCAGCAGTACTACTTCCGCGTCCGTATTCTATCTTAATATCCTGTGTCAACTGCCCTTTCTCAAATTTCTTTGTCTCCTTGAGATAAGAAGCGGACGCCTTGACTTCCGGCAAAGTACACACATCGAAGTTTACCCGGTAAGGTGCTCTTTCTTTGATTTCCAACATACCATCCACTTCCTGCAATACGCCATCCGCACAAGTCCGGTCTGCATATTCGCTATCCCGTATCAGGTCTATTCCCGGTTCGTATCCGGCTATACTGTTGAATCTGTTCAACACAATCTTTTGTCCGTCCATGATACAGGCAATCACCTGATTTTCAACCTTCGTCATCACAGCCGAACTGCTCATCAAGTCCACTACATACTGGCGACCGGTTCCGATATGATAAGCGAGGAAGTTTTGAACCAATGTCTCGCTGTCATTTATACCCGGAGTATTCTGCTTCAGGCGGGTTATCAGCTCGCTCTTATTATGGATTCCTTCCATATTGAATGTTTCATTACTTTGCACATACACTGTATAGCAAGTATCGGTGGTCATCACCGAATTGAGATAACTTTCATACTCGGCAAACAAATCTACAAAAAGAGAGTAACGTTCCATCGGCAAGACAGCCACCTGCTCGCGCAATGTCAATTCAGGCTTTTCCAATACGGCATCCACAATATGCAGGATACCGTTACCCAAGACAACATCTTTCGTCAGTAGGCGCGCATTGCGGTCTACTTCCACATATACGGTTCCGCTTTCATCGCTCTTAGTTTGCGTAGTGAGATAATAGTCACGTATATTAGCTGTCGGCATCTTTCCGTCCTGGAAGCGTGATGAGGTAATCGTATCGTTGATTATATGATAACCTACACACCCGTTCGCTTCTTCTTTGGAAAGCTGTTCTATATCTATCCTGTTTTCTTCCAGGTATTTTCGTACGGCATTATCGGTCGGCACCAGGCAAGTATAAGCTCCATAGGCATGCAACATTCCCCGATAGTCGGACTTATCGACAATCTTAAGGAACTCGCCTAAATGTTCCGCCATATATTCGTCGAGCATCTGCTGTTCAGTGGTCTGATATACGGTTCCATCAAGGGGGTCATCGCAGGCATTCAGGAAACAGAGCATTAACAAACTCACAATCAGGTTCAATCCTATTTTGTTTTTCATATTCATATAGATTCCTCCCATTGATTAGTTAGCATAAAATTCATTTTGTTGCAGCAAAGGATTGGCATCCACTTCTTCACTGTAAATAGGTAAATAATGACTGTGGTAATTGCGATACTTAGCCTTCAGGCTGTTTACCTTGCTGGCCGGAGCGCTATATTCCGCCAGTGTCATCAGATAATTGATATTATCGCCTTCATAATTATTGCGTTTTGCCTGACGCAGCACGTCAAACCAACGTTTCCCTTCGAAAATCAATTCCCGTGCCCTTTCCGCCAACACAAATTCTTCCATTGCCTTTCCGCTGTACGAACCTTCCGTTTCCCCGATGTCCGTAGTAACCACTGCGGTAGAACGGTCTCTTATCACTTTCACCGCCGCATACGCTTCTTTCAGCAATTCCTGGTTATCACTGTCCAAAATAGCCATTTGGGTCAATGCTTCGGCTTTCATCAGGTAAATTTCAGCAAGGCGGTAGATGATAAAGTTATTGGTATATTCTTCCTGCGCACGTTCCGAACCGTTCGGTTCCACGCCGATATATTTCCAAAGGCAGGACTTACTCTGACAAATCACACTGCGAATATCAAAACATTCGCCACTATAAGCCTCATCTCCCAACGGTGGAAAAATATCTGAATTCACACGTTCCGTTTTTACTCCGATAACCCCTCTTCCCGAACTCATAAAGCTATAAAAAGGATTCAGGTTGTCAGTAGCGAATTGCAATTCAAAGATGCTCTCCATAGAGTTTCCTTCATAATAAATCTGCTGGAACAGGGAGTAATAAGAAGACTGGTCAGGAGCATAATATATATCCGTTGTTCCTTCTTCCGTATTTTCCACTTCTACCTTCCGGCTTTCCACAGGAACCAACAGTAATTGTCCCGAACCGATAATCTCGTCGCATTTACGGTTGCATTTTTCATATTCTTCTTGCCACAGATAGATATCAGCCAACAATGCTTTTACAGCCCACATCGTTATGCGACCTTTGTTTTGCGCGACGTCCGTAGAACTGTATTGTCCCGGTAAATAATTACCGCCCTCTACCATTTCCAGGTCAGCGACCAAACCTGCCAAAATCTCTTTCTCACTACTCTTGGCTACACTCATCTGTTGCGAACCGTTCACATAGGCTTCGCGTATAAACGGCACTTCCCCGAACGCTCTTACCAAATAAAAGTATATCAGGCTGCGGATAGCAATAGCCTGTCCTTCATATTCTTTGAGTTGCGCTTCCGAAAAAGTAGGGTCATTGGCCTGGGCGGTAGGAGCAAACTTCAGTATAGTGTTGCAGATATTAATCGTCTGATAAAAGGAAGCCCAGTCCAAATAGGTGTTATCTATGGAGATTTCACCATTAAAGACACTCACAATACTGGAGTTCGTCCTTCTTCCGGTAGTAATCATATCCGCACGCCATTCGCCATAAAGGAAAAGACGCTGTACCAGTGCACTCGCCGTCATGGAGAGATACGCGCCGTTCACCACCGAACGGACATCTTCTTTCGTTTTCCAAAATTCATCCAATGGCACGCCGTCATTGGGCATCAGATTCAGCCAGTCCGAACAGGAAGTTGTTGCCATTCCTTGCAAGGCCAATAAGCCAATCATTATATATTTCGTTATTTTCTTCATAATCTTCCGTTTTAAAAAGTAACACTCATACCTAATGTAGCCGTAAAAGAACGAGGGATGCGGGAGTTGTCCTCACCCATTTTAAACGCACCTCCGGTCAATGCTATTTCCGGGTCCATACCGGAATAGTTCGTCCATACATACAGATTACTTAATGTAGTCCATATCTGGCAGCTTTGCAGGAAAGTACTCTTCAACTGTTTTTTATCGAAGGTGTACTTCACTGTCAACGTCTTGAAGCGCAGGAAAGAACCGTCTTCCACAAAGCGGTCGGAACCTAAATAGTTGTAGGCATTCTTCGAACCGTACACCGCTCTCGGCAGCAAATCGGTCGGTGCCGTCGATTCATCTTCATACGGATGTCTCCAGCGACGAAGTACCGCCTTACTCTGATTATTGTAGGATGCCATATTTTGCAGGCTCATTCCCATTTTGTTGATGACTTTGTTTCCATAACGGAAATTAAAGAACGCACTTACACTGATACTTTTATAGCGGATATTAGGACCAAAACCACCCGTCAGTATCGGGTTGGCATTCCCTAAGTAAACAACGTCCTGATAGTCGATATTACCATCGTGATTGATGTCTTCGTATATCGCATCTCCCGCCTTGAACTGATAGTCGATGGTAGGATAAGCAAAGCGCATCTGCACCGGAGTCCGTTTGCCGCTTGCGTCATACGAGTAAATCTTGTTGCCACTTGCGTCACGGGCAATGGTTTGATCGTCATTCAGATACACTCCTTTATAACGGAATCCATAAATCGCACCTATCGGCTGTCCCAACTCAAACCGGCGGACATACTGCCCGTTGGTTGTCAACACACCTTTCTGCATCGGATACTGGTCGGGTACGTCCAGAATCGAGTTGATGTTACGGGCGAGATTGATGTTGAAAGAAATATTCCATGCTTTCGAGCGGTATGGAACCGTGTTGATAGAAAGCTCGAATCCCTTGTTTTCCATAGAACCGGAGTTGACATCTGCCTTGGTGAAACCGGTGGTAGAGGGCAAGGACAAGTTTTGGAAGTATTGGTCTTTCGAACGTTTCCGGTACACTTCCACGTCGATATTCAAACGGTTCTTGAAAGCCGCAAAGTTCATACCCAGGTTTATCTGTGTCGTTGTTTGCCACTTCAGGTTGCTCAATTCAAGATTGGCGGGGTAAACACCCGTTTCACCCAAATAAGAGTATTCATAAGAGTCGTAAAGACTGATATGCGTATAGTTATTATTGGTTTTCGGTGACGAGCCGTTCAGACCGTAGCTGCCACGAAGACTCAGTTCATTCAGCCATTTCTTCCACGGCTTCATAAACGGTTCGCCGGAAAGTCGCCAGCGCAGGGAAACACTCGGGAACAATCCCCAACGATTTTCTTTCCCAAAACGGGAGTTACCGTCATAACGGGCGGTCGTATTGATAATATAACGGTCGAGCAGACTATATTGAATACTTCCCATCATTCCGACAGAGCGTTCCTGCTGAAGAGTGGTGGAAGAAGTCAGATAACTGGCACCGGTCACACGTGAAGGGATAGACGGGTCTTTCAGATAGGGACTCGCCAAGTTACCTCCCGTCAGGCGGAAGTTGGTAGAGCGCTTGTCGGAAGTAGTCAGTGCAAGCAATCCCTGAAAACTATGTTTCTTGCCGAGGTCAGGTGTGAATATCACTTTGTTCATCGTATAGATAGTGAAGGCTTCGCCGTCGCGGTCGTCCGCACGGTTCACCGTTGCTTCATTCCAGGGACGTCCCGTAGCCGTTTGCGGCAGGAAAGCGTTCTTTTTATTATTGGATACGTTCAGGCTGAAGTCCGACTGGTAGCGCATCCATGACAACGGTCGCCAAATCAAGGAAAGATTAGATACCACGTTGTTGGATAACGTCTGAAAATAACCATCCTTCGCCATTGCCACAGGATTGTAAACGCCTCCTGAAGAACTGCCCGGGTTCCATTTCCCCTGCGGGGATTCCTCGGGAGTAAAGAAGTTGCCGGTCCATAGTCCTATCTCGTTATATTCGTACACACTCATGTTCGGCATACGCGTGAAAGCCATGCTCGTGGCATTCTGCCCGGTAGAGAAATAAGAAATATAGTTTTTCCGGTCGTCAGTGCGTGTATACGCCATGCTGGCGGAGAACTTTAGTTGTTTCGAGATGTTATAATCCACGTTCAGACGGGCATTGATACGGTCTAATCCGGTTCCTATCACAATACTGTTGGAATTATAGTAACCGATGGAAGCACGATACTGTGCCTTGTCTCCACCGCCACTGATAGAAGCCGTGTGGTCCTGAGTGAATCCCGTACGGGTTACTTCGTCATACCAATTGGTGTTGGCTCCGTAGTTATAGAAATAATAAGGCTGATTGACATCATAAGCAAATTCAGGGTCGGTTGTCGGGTCATAAATCTTCCCGCTATTCATCAATGCTTCCTGTATCAACGTCGTATATTCATCTCCCGAAAGAGTCTCGATACCATGAGGACGGCTGATGACCGTACCTTTGAATGTATAGGAGATGCGGGGCTTGCTTACTGTTCCCCGTTTGGTCGTAATCATCAATACACCGTTGGCTGCTTTCGCGCCGTAAAGGGCGGTAGCTGCCGCATCCTTCAACACTGTGATTTCCTTGATATCGTCCGGAGCCACATTCAACAGTTGGGAGTATTCTTCCTCGTCCGCCGTCGCAAAATCAAAATCGTCATCTACAGAAACATCATAGGGGAATCCGTCCACTACAATCAGCGGTTGTGAAGACCCCGTCATGGAAGTCGTACCACGGATTCGTATCGACATCCCCGCTCCCGGATCGCCCGAACTCGCCGCAATATCCATACCGGCAATACGTCCCTGCAAGGCATCTTCCACACTGGGCGCAGTCATTCCGTCTTCCAAATCGCTCATGGAGATGCGGCTCATGGCTGTTGTCAAATCCCGTTCGCTAATATCCATCATACCATTGTTCACTCGTTTGCTCCCAATGATAGTAGCGCCTTCGAGCATCACCGTCTCATCCTGCATGACAATGTTAATCGTCATTTTTCCTTTTACGGGGATGGTTGCTTTCTTCATACCTATATACGTAGCCACCAGATTATCTCCGGCACGCGTCTCCACACGCATACTATAATTACCGTCCATATCGGCAACTGCATTTCCTACCACACGCCCATCCTTGTTGACCAGCAATACATTCGCTCCCGGAAGAGGCAGCTTGTCAATAGCTGCTGTCACTACGCCCCGAATCACCACCTTCGTTTGTTGGGCGGATGAGAGTGCAGGCATACAACACAGTACTGTCAGAAGGATGAACTGATATACATATCTTCTCATTATCATTGTGTTTAATTAGGTAAATATTAGATTCAATTATTCTTTGGGATGTGTTGTAAACCCAATGATGCCATCTACGGCATGTATCACAGACAAGGGGCCTACATAGTTACTCTTACCAAACGTGCGTACGACATTGACCGGTGCATATCCCTCCACCTGAAGCCAGTCGTTTTTGGTTATATCCCTGAAACGGAAGGTCAAACGATTGTCCGCCAGTTTGGAGACAACCACCGCAGTAGTGACCGACCATAAATCCAGTTCGCTATCCGTCAACTTGTAGACCGTATTCAATGCAAGGCTTTCATTCTTTCCCGGTTCTATATAAGGCATCCCGTCATCCGGCACTACTGTTCCGGTAAGGAAACAAAGTTGTATGAAACGCTCAACCATTGATTTGTCTTCCGGCTCAAAGGCATCGCTACCGCCGGGCAAAGCAGGAAGAAGGTCCGAGCCCACCGCATTTTGTATCGCTTCGTCCGTAGGAATCAGGACTGTATAATTAGTGCTCTCCCGGATAAAGGAAGGAGAAGTTCCGCCGTAGACTCTATCCATATATTGTTTGAATAAACGGCAGTCACTATTCTCTGCTGCATATGTGGTGATGCGGTCGTAAAGTTTAGGGACGGTAAACGCAGCCGTACCGCCGGTGTTGCGCGGGCTGTATTCTATCATGGTTCCGTTCGTAATACGAAAAACGTGTCCGTTGATATAGTCAAAATCCACTTCTTCCACCTCTACTTCCGTACCGTCAAGGATATTGCCCAACCCTTGCAGCTTGTTATCTTTGAAGCGTATCATATCTCCATAGATATTTACTGCATAGCCATATCCGTCGTAAGACAGTTGGGGGAATCCGGTAAAGTCATCCAGTTCCGTCAACTCCTTCGTGCGTTTGAATACACAGGAACGGAGCAGTCTTTTCATGCGGTCTTCCGCGTCGGAAGAAGCAGCCAGGTTCTCATTCAGAAACTTACTGTTCACTTCGTCATAAGAGAATCCGTCCGCTTTCAGCAATTCGTCCGAGGGAAGTACCATGATATAATCCACTTCCTTATCGCCGGTCAACTTACTTTTGGTCATCTCCGGTATCCAGTCATTGATAAAAAACTTCTCATAGGCTATATTCGCCAAGTTACGGCAGTCTTTATTCAGCAGGATTTCGGAATAAACAGTGGTGAAGTATTTGCTTTGCACGATTTCTTTCGTGTCATACAGCACACCGTTGCTGGCAAAGCTGCTCTTTGTCACACAAGCATCAAAATCCGGTCCGTCTTTCCCTTCGCCATTCAGATATTCTTCATTGGAGTTCTGTTCCGAGGCAAAGTGCGAAGGCCATACAATACGCGGCACCATGTGGGCTTTCAGGAAATAGGTCAGTGCGGTCAGTGAAAGTTCTGACAAGTCCCCCACTTCGGCACGCTCGCGCAGCATTTCCGCAAACCGCTCCACAGACTCGTTGGAAGGAACAAGCAGGGTATATCCGTGTTGTTCCGTCGTACCGCTTTCCGTACCTTTATAGTCTTCATTATTTAATAAGTAGGGCAAGTTCTGATAAGTCTTGCAATAAACTGCGGAAATATTACGTTCCGGATAAAGTTTCTTATATACTTCGGTTGTGTTTTCACCCAACAAGTAGGAGACAAACAAATAGGAACTTCCTACTTTCGTTTCTAAAATCTTGCGGAAGGATTCGTGCCCGTCTCTTTTCAGCATCTCATCCAGGTTGTCCAACGGCAAATTGACTGCGTCTACCTCGTGGATGATTCCATTTTCGG
The DNA here is from genome assembly GCF_014750685.1 of Bacteroides sp. GM023. Classification (GTDB taxonomy): domain Bacteria; phylum Bacteroidota; class Bacteroidia; order Bacteroidales; family Bacteroidaceae; genus Bacteroides. Next base: position 86,409 of record NZ_JAAXGE010000004.1, on the reverse strand, counting down.
CATACATATCCTTATTCGATACGCTTCCGGCAGCAGCATTCAATCCTGAGTAAGCAGCATATGGAAAGAATTTCTCATAATCGGCCGCAGTCAACAGATTCCCCTTAAAATAAGAATCGGTGAAGATGGGTAAGAACTTATAGGGAGTAACGACAGCCGTCACATCGGCAGGACTGTCCACCACCCATTGTTCCACTCCGTCGATAGTCTCTTTATAAAGTGTCTTATAATAAGAGGAGCGTTTCTTGATAGAAGTACCGGTTTCCCAGACACTGCTGTTCAGCACATCGCCCAGGCGGGCAGTCTCGAAACGGTTGAATACCATCGAATAAGCGACAATCTGTGTCAGCACATCCACGGGAACTTCATCGACGGAAGTATAATTGTGTCCGGAGAGGAATTTGCGGAAAGCCTCATCATTCGGGGCAAATACGGTATAATTGCCCGCTCCTTTGAGAATGGAGCTATACAACGTCTTATCCGCCGCATGGAGATACATGGAGAAATTACCTTTCCCGGCCAATACATCATAAATAGGTGGTTCTAACCACGAAGGACGTTCATACTGTTCCTCCGTATCGGTACAACCTGCCAGTGACAGCAACATCAACAAGACCAGGCTGCAAGTTACCAACCGGCTGAAACGTTTCTTGCATAAACCAAATAACGCGTGTATCATAGTCTTAAAATTAAAAGAGAGTTATCAACAAGATTTTATTATACGGCAAAGATAGGAATGCCTACCCTTGTCGAGAATGGACATTCGTACTTTTATATGGACTATCAATGTACCCCATTCCAAAGGGGTTCTAACCGCGGATTTCAAATAAGGATGGACTTTTTATGTGATTCATGGACATTCTGTCACAAGCAGTCAATATATAAGAAATAGTCCATGCTTTCGTACACCACTCCATTCGCCGCTCCGATAAAAGCCGCTAATTTAGTCGAAAAAATTACGTAGACAATATTTCTTAGAAATCTTAATCACCAAAAGTTTATCAAATGAGAATAAACAGCATTCTTACTTCCCTCTTGACCGGTGTACTCCTGACAGCCTGCAATCCCGGCAAACAGACCCATCACACCTATGACTGGGGGAAACTGCCGCAGCAAGTGGACTTGAGTTGGGCAGACAGCGTTGGCAGCAGACAGCAACCGGACGGGAGAATTATATCCGCCAACTCTTTCGGCGCAGTGGCGGACAGCACCCGGCTTAGTACGGAAGCTATTCAAAAGGCGATTGACGAGTGTTCCGCCGCAGGGGGCGGAACTGTGACCCTGGCTCCCGGATATTATTTGGTGGGAGCTTTGTTCATTAAAAGCGGTGTCAACCTACAACTGGATAAGGGGGTGACCTTACTCGCTTCTACTGATATAAACAATTATCCTGAATTCCGTTCGCGCATCGCCGGCATTGAAATGATATGGCCGTCGGCCGTTCTTAATGTCATCAAGCAGAAGAATGTAGCTATCAGCGGCGAAGGTATGATTGATTGCCGCGGAAAGAAGTTTTGGGAGCAATACTGGAGCATGCGCAAAGAGTACGAAACCAAAGGTTTGCGCTGGGCTGTGGATTATGACTGCAAACGTGTGCGTGGCATCCTGGTGGAACGAAGCACGGACGTGACTTTAAAGGACTTCACTCTGATGCGTACCGGCTTTTGGGCTTGTCAGATTCTCTACTCCGACTATTGCAGTATCAACGGGCTCACTATCAACAATAATATCGGCGGACGCGGGCCGAGCACGGACGGTGTGGATATAGATTCTTCTACCAATATATTGATAGAAAACTGTATGATAGACTGCAATGATGATAATATCTGCCTGAAATCGGGCAGGGACACGGACGGCCTACGCGTCAATCGCCCGACGGAGAATGTAGTCATACGCAACTGTACCACCCGCAAAGGTGCCGGACTTATCACCTGCGGAAGCGAAACTTCCGGCGGCATACGGAATATCCTCGGGCACGACCTTACAGCCCAAGGTACCTGGAATGTATTAAGACTAAAAAGTGCCATGAGCCGGGGTGGTATCATAGAAAATATCTACATCACCCGTGTCAAAGCAGACAGTGTGCGCTATGTATTGGCCGCCGACCTGAACTGGAACCCGCAATACAGTTACAGTATCCTGCCCGAAGAATATTCGCATAAAGAAATACCCGAACACTGGAAAATTCTGCTTACCCCGGTAGCGCCTGAAGAAAAAGGGTATCCCAAATTCCGCAACGTTTATCTTTCGCATATCAAAGCTACCAATGTCAGAGAGTTTATCTCCGCATCGGGATGGAACGATACGTTGCGTTTAGAGAATTTCTTCCTGTATGCCATCGAAGCACAGGCACAGAAAGCGGGGCGAATCCGGTATAGCAGAAACTTTAATCTGGCGGAAATCATGTTGGATACCAAGGATAACACCACTATTGCATCCGAGAACAACGATCAATGTAATATTCATCTGAAAAGTACGCCTTCCGGAAATTTATAGAAACTAAAAACTATTTGATATGAAAAGGTATATTTACCGGTTGATATGCGTATGCGCATTATCATCCGCATGGGCTGCGAGCGCCCAGCCCAACTATAATTATTCAAAACTGCAAAAGGAGAAGCTCGGACGCGGCGTAGTTGCCATCCGTGAAAGTCCCTCGACAGTAGTAGTCTCATGGCGGTATCTATCTTCTGACCCGATGGAAACGGCTTTCAACGTATATCGCGACGGGAAGAAGCTGACTGCCCAACCGGTGGTCACGGGGACTCTATTCCGTGACGAGAACAACAACCAAGAAACAGCGGCATATGAAGTACGTCCCGTACTGAAAGGAAAAGAGACGCATCACATTGACGGTAAATACACGCTTCCTGCCAATGCTCCTCTAGGTTATCTGCAAATTCCATTGCAGAAACCTGCGGACGGCGTGACTCCGGCAGGCGATACATATACGTATATCGCAAATGACGCTTCTATCGGCGATGTAGACGGTGACGGCGAATATGAGATTATCCTGAAATGGGAACCGAGCAATGCCAAAGATAATTCTTTTGACGGATATACGGGTGAGGTTTTGTTCGACTGTTACCGGATGAACGGTGAGCATCTATGGCGTATTAACTTAGGCAAGAATATCCGTGCCGGAGCTCACTACACGCAGTTTATGGTGTATGACCTGGATGGTGACGGTAAGGCGGAAGTGGTCATGCGTACTTCGGACGGAACGGTGGATGGCAAAGGAAAAGTAATAGGCAATGCCAAAGCGGACTATCGCGAACCCGGTGTATTTGATAAGAAAAAGAACAAGCTCACCCGCCAGGGACGCATCTTGGAAGGCAACGAATATCTAACCGTATTTTCCGGTCTTACCGGCGAGGCGCTTTACAGCACCGACTATATTCCCGCACGCGGGAATCCCAAAGACTGGGGTGACACGCGCGCCAACCGCAGCGACCGTTTTCTTGCCTGCATCGCTTACCTGGACGGTGTTCGTCCCAGCGTAGTGATGTGCCGCGGTTACTACACCCGTATCGTACTGGCTGCCTTCAACTGGGACGGGAAGAAACTGAAAAAGCATTGGGTATTCGACACCAACACGCCCGGAAACGAGGATTACGCCAAACAAGGAAATCATAATCTCCGTGTAGGAGACGTAGACGGCGACGGGTGTGATGAAATCATCTACGGTTCGTGCACTATCGACCATAATGGCAAAGGGCTCTACTCTACCGGTCTCGGACATGGCGATGCCATCCAACTGACTCAAATAGACCCTGCCCGCAAAGGTCTGCAAGTATGGGCCTGCCACGAGAACAAACGTGACGGCAGTACTTACCGGGATGCCGCCACCGGAGAAATCATCCTGCAACTCAAGAGCACCCGGGATATAGGCCGTTGCATGGCTGCCGACATCGACCCGACGAATCCGGGAGTGGAATTATGGTCACCGGGAACAGGCGGTATCATCAATTTCAAAGGTGAACTGCTTGCTCCGAAGACTAAAAACTTCCCTGTCAACATGGCTGTCTGGTGGGATGGTGATTTATTGCGCGAGGTATTGGATAAAACCCGTATCAGCAAATATGACTGGGAACAGAAACGTTTTATCCCGTTTGTAGAATTTGAAGGGGTTGCTTCCAACAACAGTACGAAAGCTACTCCCTGCCTGCAAGGAGATATTCTCGGAGACTGGCGCGAAGAAGTCCTTTTCCGCTCCGAAGATAACAACTCCCTACGCTTATATGTATCAACAATTCCGACTGAATATCGTTTCCATACTTTCCTGGAAGATCCGATATATAGAATCAGCATCGCCACCCAAAGTGTAGGATATAACCAGCCCACTCAACCCGGATTCTATTTCGGTGCGGATTTAAAAGGAACTTTCAGGGGGTATCAGTTCAAATAATGGTGAATAATTGTTCACTTGCCAGCCCTTTGTAGCTATCCCGTCATTCATTAAGGGATACCATGTGTTTGATTAAGAGATAGCATATAAATCTCAGTTAGATTGAATGTACGGGATGAGCATCTCATACATTACCAGATGAGCATCTCGCACAGCACCAGATGAGCATGTCAGACATGACGAGATGAGCATCTCGTACATTCAATCTAATAATCATTCACACGTCATCCCTATATATTCCGATTGCTATGTCTTAATTATCTGCATATTGCATCTTAATGTCCATGTGTCAATATACGTATGTTCAAGTTAATTCAAAACCGAAATATACCTGTACACAGAAGATGACGTTTTTCGGCTAAAGTACCGGACTTCCGTAAATCACACCTTCATCTTCCGTTATCTGAATCAGCTTGTTCTTAATCTCCGGTTTCGGTCCATATTGTCCCATACGTACAAGTACAGTACATTTCTTCTTTGCCGGAATCGCTTTCAAAGCCTCATCCAAGGTGAAAAAATCACCGCTTCCATCCGTGGCTACTACATAATCGAAATGACGAATATATTTCCCCAGTTCGGGGATTTTCTTGCCGACCGCATCAATCGCTATTCCGGCAAATACACGGGAACCTTTGATATTCAGGTGCGTATCGTCTTTCTTGCCGGCCCACATATACAATTCTTTCGATTTCTCCGGCCCCATTTGCTGCACGAGGTCATGAGTCATCTTATTCATATCAATAAAAACGACGTTCAGTTCTTCAGCTATCCGTTTGGGAGAAAGAAGATAGTCACCATGCGTATCGGACAGCGAATCGGTAAAGTTCCCTGCTTCGTCCTGGCAGAACTTGCGGCGGACAATAGAATTGAAAAGAACAGGAATACCGCCTTTCGCACGGGTTTCATCCACAAACTTACGCAGATTATCGTCAAACGTGCCGCCGGGTTCGGTATAGAGTTTCGGATTATCTTTCTTTTCGTCATTATGTCCGAACTGGATAAATACATAGTCGCCCGGTTTTATCTGACTGACTACACGCGTCCATCTTTTCTCGTCGATAAAACTCTTTGTGCTGCGTCCACTGGCTGCATGATTGGCAACTACCACTTTGTCAGTTGGGAAAAAGCTGCCTAGCATCATTCCCCATCCACGTTCCTTGCTTCGCGGGCTCTTCGCGAGATTTCTATTTGCCATGGTTGAGTCACCAACCATATAAATTGTTACCGGAGAATTGTCTGTAATAGCGGAAGTAAGAAATATCAAAGCCGCTAGAAAAAGGAGTTTCATTTTCATAATCTTGATTCATTTAAGTGTAACATAGTTCTCATGCGAAATACCTTCAAGGCATTCCGGCATGAGAACTAACATTTAATATATATCTTTTGTGGTTTCTAAAATGAGAGTACACAACGAACCCTGCGGTTACTGTTGCTTGCTTTTGTAGCACCGGTAGTTGTAAGGGATGTAGTAGTCAAAGACACGGAATGTGCGTAAACCAATCCTTTGTTATTCCGATTATGTTCTGAACTCGACCAGTAATTTTTCGAACTTTCAAATTCATCGGCTGATGATGATGCAGCTTTCAGGCAAGTGTTCAGGGTTTCCAATACTGACTCTCCACTCAAGCTAATTGCAATATTGCTAGATGTCGTCCCGCTATCTCTCAAAGCGGCCAAACCTTTCGCTTCTCCCAAGTTCTCAAAAATATCCCACCATTGGCCTATACTTGGCAAATACCAGCCACTAGTGCCTGCCGGGGCTTTATATGATGTCGTTGCTGCCGTTTCTCCATACTGGCTAACCTGATAAAAAGCTCCGTTCACATCCTGGAAAGTAGCCTCATCTCCATATGTATCCACCATATATTTTGTTTTCACGTATCCGCCTGTCTCTTGATACATTCCCTTATAAGTAGATGCATGCTCCGCAAACGGGGAGTTTTCTCCATCGCCTTCCGTGGCTGCCTTTCCCCATTTGGAGTCTTTACCTGCATTGGTCAGTGCCATGACACAACCATGTGTCCATCCCTGTGCCAGTTCATCGGCACTCATACGTTCCGCATCTGCCTGGAATACAATTCCGATACAGCCTTCAGGTACACTAGCCACATCTCCGGGAAGTATCGTTCCGTCACTCATATAATAGTCTCCTACCTGAACGTCACGGCTACCCGGCGGTTCTACTCCCTCATCGAGAGTATAGAAAAGATAGTGTTTGGCAGACGCATCGGATGCGGCAGCCGCTATGTCGAATTTTCGGGTACCTATATAATAAGGATAACTGCCTTTTAGAGAGAAATCCGCATCCGGCTTGATGATATAACGCAGGATTCTTTCATCCGAAGTCTGATAAGGTATCTTTCCTTCTTCCCACGAAAAGGCAGGTGCACCCAAAACTGTAGTGGCCGGATGATATTTCACTTTGCCGTCTTTGGTAGTCGCACATTTTCCTAACGGAACTTCGATTACAATCAATGCCATCTGATGTTCTAAATTGACATTCAGTGTAGTTCCTGATACGAGTCCTTCTCCTTTCATCAGGTCACTTTTCGTATAGTCCTCATAAGTGGCTTGATTCAGTCGGGGTTCGAATGAAGCAAGATATGTCTCCAGTTCTTCCTTACTGCTAACAGAAGTGTAAGGATAGTAAACGATATACTCATCTCCCTGCTTGTGCGACAATGGCACACCTGTCCAGTTACCTTCGTCGTCAAGAGTAAAGCGATAGTTTTTAGATACCGCCTCTCCACCATTTCCGGATGACGGTGTTATCTGCAAGACGCCAATCTCGTCACCGGAAGTAAATCGAGTCGTGTATCCTTCTTCTACAATACGTGTTTCAACGGTATTGGCCGATACGTAATTGTCCGAAGTTACTTTGAGAGTGAGAGGAAGTCCCCCATCCGGCAAAGTGGTAAAAGCATCTTCTTCCTTGGAACAGCCGGATAAAGCTACCAACAAAAAGAGCGAAGCTGACAGAGTGAATAACTTATATAATTTCATCATATTCTTATTTTTATTTATTCATATACGGAACGTTTCTTTATGTGTCCTTTTAGAAAGCCAAAATACAGCGGACATTGGTAGAAGCATTATCCTTATTATTATCTCCAATACGTAAAGAATATTTTTTACTGGAACCATCGAAAAGAACACGCCGGGCGACGCCGCTGCTCTTTTCTGAACTCGACCAATAATGGATATCTGCCTTAAATGGAGTAACAGTCTGTCCACTAGCGTTCATAAGTTCGTTCATCCGATTTATGGCGACTTGGGAAACTCCATTTTTGAGTTCAACAGTGGTTCCTGAACTATTTCTCAAGGCTATCAATCCATTAACATCTCCCAGGTTTTCCAGAATATCCCACCACTGTCCGATAGCAGGCAGATACCAGCCGGAAGTCGTTCCATCGGCAGGTGCAGCATACTGTCCGCTGCCATCCGTTCCATATTTTTCGGAGTGATAGAAAACATCATAAAGTGTGCCGTCAGCACTTGTCACTCCGACAAGTTTCTGCTCGGCGATATATACTTTCTTGCCATATCCATCCATGTCATTATACATATCGGAGTTCGTTGCCAGGTTCGGGAAATAATTAATACCTTCAGTCGTTTCTCCCGTATCTTCATCTATGGTCTTGTCACCCCAGGTACACTTTTCGGCAGCATCGGTCAAAGCCATCACATACCCATGTGTCCATCCTTTTGCCTTTTCCAGCGCACTTATACGTTTCGATTCTGTTTGGAAAACAATACCGATACATACCCTGCCGTCTGTAAAGTCAGCGGGATTTTTTGCCGGAGTTTCCCACTCTTTTTCACCTGTTGCATGATTCACTTTACGCAAGCCACCGTCACTTACTACCCAACCCGCTCCATCTGCTGTGCGGTAAAAGAAATCGCCGGGTTTCATATCATCCGCCGTGTAATAAGTACTGCTGACAACAGCCTGTTCTTTTCCTTCTGTCCAGGCAGGAGCGGAAACGGCAAGGGTTACTTCAATCTCATGCCTGTGAGTTATCTCAATATTGTAAACATACAGGTAGCCGGCTTGCAGGTTTGCATCATCTTCTGCCGGGATATAATAAGCCTCGACACCATCCACTACTACTTTAATAAACTGTTTGCCCCTCATTTGTTGCGGCACCAGTAAGGCTTGCAGTGTCTGCAAATAGCCTTCTGTAACGTTCTCTGCATCCAGTCTTTGAGGAAGAATCGTTTCCTCTCCGGTGGTTTGCGCCACTTCCCCCGTAGCCATGTTTATTTCGCCGGAAGTCAATGCCATATTGACAAAGGTAACTTCCGCATTCTTCACCGTTTCGGGGTCTTCCACTCCTTCACCGGCTTTCAGGTTCAGTCTCACTTTGGCAGGCAGATGATAAAAATCCAAAGCCGGTTGTTGGGTGGAAAAGGTAAAAGTTCCCTTGGCTCTCAAGAAGTCGCTGCTCTGAAAGCCATCATTTTGGTTCTGTTCCTGTTTCACCGAGAAGGACACAGGCAGAGTTTCTGTTCCATTGCAAGGGAACCATGCCAACACATCAACTGCTGTTGTCTTACTTTCCCAATAAAAGGGGGTATCGTCCGTTGTCAAGGCTCCGTATGTATCTGCCTTATACAATTTGATTCCGTCACTGACTTGCACGCCTATTTCTTCCGTTCCGGTCCATGTTCCTTCCGAAGTAGTCCGTGTAATCGACTGGTTAAAGACTTGCCCCACAAACTCCATCGGATATTTATCATCCGGCAAACCGGAAATTTCTTTCTCATCAGATGTGCATGATGTCAGTACACTGCCTGCTGCCATAACAAGCAGCCAGGCAAACATCCGTAATTTTCTACTATCTGGTTTCATAATTATCAGACTCATTAACAGGTTGAATTATATATTTATGTTCACATCCTTATCGCCGGGAGTTTCATCCCACCCGTGGATAGAGGAAGAAGAGATGGTAAGCCGTCCACGGTTTACCGTAACGTTATATTCGTACACTTTGCCCGGTGTCAGAGCCAAGTCGGCAGATTCTTTCCCCGTCAGACTTGCCCCTTCATAGACAGTACCATCCTCCTGGATGAATGAGAGTGCGACACCACCGGAAACGGTTTCAGGCAAGAGTATAAAGGAGTAAGTATTTCCATCCGGTACAATGGTGGTTCCGGCAGTAAATTCAAGTCCGCCCGCTTCTTCCGTACTAATTCCGGCGCTACCGGTGATGGTATTAAATGTACCGGTGGGATGCAAGTCGGCAAGTCGGACAATACCATTACTAAAGTCCGCATCTTCCGCAAAACCGCTACCCGGCAGGAAGTTCAACACTACTTTGCACATCTTATGCCGGAATTTAAAGTCCAGGAGTGGAGCTGCTTCCGAGCCTTCCGCGGTAGCATATAAATAATCGAAGCTTTTACTTTCATTCTGATTACTCACATTTACCGCAAGCTCACCTCCCGTTTCGTTGAAAGGATGGTAAGCGGAAAATTCTACCGTCTCCCTATTTATATAATAAATCACCTCTCCCGCAGGAATGAAAGACGAACCTTTGGAAAAGTCATATTGACGGTTCGTATATTCAACATTTCCACTTTTCCCGGATATACCGATTGCGTCTCCGGTTTCCCACGTATCATTCGTAACCCGGGTAATCAGCCCGCTTGTATTGACAGTTCCCCATACATTGACAGCCACCGGCATCTGACCGATTGTCTCTTCTGTCTCTTGTAGATTATTACATGCGGTCAATATCATCAGCGATACTGCCGTCAAAAGAAATCTGATTCTCATGGTTCTATATTTTAATGAATTTCGACATCATGCGGTCCGTCCTCAAATTCCGGTTCCCACGGCAAAATATTGCCGGAGCCTTCAATCCCTCCTGGAAGTTCGAGCGGAGCTTTCAGAGAAAGCGGAGCAATATCGTTTCCGAAATACCGCAAGGCTTCAGTTAGACTGCTCTTCAGTTTGTAATGCCTTCCTTTGGATAAGTTCAGTTGTAGAGTGAGTTCCTGTCCTCCTTCGGGCACAATGCCTAAAATGGATAAAGTGGCCGAGTAAGAGCCGGAAGGTTGTTTTTTAAAGACAATAGCAATGCTCCCGGCTTCCGACAATTCTTCCGTTACCATATTAAAGGTTGAAGCGATGCCGGACAAAGCTGCTTCCAGTTCCGTTTCTTCAATCTGTGCAGGGTCACCGCCCTGTGGAATTATGGTCAATGTCAGTTGCCGAACCCGCTGTTTCATTTTCAGTGAAGTTTTCACTGTCTTGTCCGGTTCTACCACTACCGATTTGATACGGGTATTGGAAAAGAGAGTTCCCGGTTGCAGGAGTGTACCGTCTTCGTCGAGTCCCACACTGGCCATAAGGTTATCCACAGTTATATTCGCAGGGGTATTATAAGCAGCCAGCCCATATGTTCCCGCGTCCAGTAAGGATTGGAAAGTAGCAGTACGACTATTCATCGCCTGTTCACCGGCACCGGTAACGACAAGGGTATAACTGTCGGGGAGTTCTGCTTCCGCCGAATAATCGTCCCAATTAGCCGTAATCTCCACACTGCCTTGTCGGGCGTCACCGTCGGATTCATTATCCGAACAGGAAGTTTGGAGTAACGTAACTGCCGGCATGAAAAGCAGGAAAGCATACGCAATCTTCAATCTACGAGTTTTCATAATAGTATTATTTTTATAGTTCAACTTTTCCAAAGTACAGAGATACATCTATCAATGTATGGCAAATGTAAGCAGAGAATAAGTGCCGGGGAATGGACATCCGTACACAAACCAGCACAGATTATCAAATCCGCCCCGAATGAAAAACAGTACGGACAAATAATCCATGCAAACGTACGAGCGTCCATGTCACGGACACGATACTCTCATCATCTTTGTAAGCGAACGTTAACCAAATGTATTGACCATGAAACATTTACGTTATTTATCCATATTCGGAATACTCCTTTTTATCGTTGCCTGCGGAGATGAACAAATACAATCACTGGAAGATGACAACACGGAGAACACCGTAAAAAAGGAAGAACCCAATAAAGAGGTTATTATTGGGGAACGCAGTATGTGGGTGAGCTATGACCCTGCGCCCAGGGGAACGTTGAACCATACTTCAGGCTATTCACATGCATTAGTCAGTTGGCGGCTGCTCCCCACCGACCCTGACAACCTCGCATTTGATATTTATAAAAGCGAAGATAACGGGCAGGAAATCAAGTTGAACGAAACTCCTGTCACGGACGCTACCTGTTGGGCGGACAAAAGTATCAATACACGAACGACCAATATATATCGTGTCACTGTTGCCGGTTCGGAACAGACGCTCTGCGAATATACATTCACTCCCCAAATGGCGGAAACATTCTATCGCGCCATCCGGCTGAACAGTAATGTCCCCGACCCCAGTCTGACCTATGCAGCCAATGACGCACAGGTAGGCGACCTCGACGGCGACGGCGTGATGGAAATCATACTTAAACGCCAGCCTTACGACGGAGCAAACCAGGGCGGATGGCGAGAGGGCACTACCCTGCTCGAAGCCTACAAGCTGGACGGCACTTTCCTTTGGCAGATAGACATGGGGATTAACATACGTTCCGGCTCCCATTATACTTCTTTTATCGTATATGACTTTGACGGTGACGGAAAATGTGAGATTGCTTTCCGCAGTTCCGAAGGCACTAAATTCGCTAATGGCGAAAAGATAACGGATGCCAGTGGGAACGTAAACGATTACAGGCAGAAAGACCCGTCAGGGAAAGGATGGTATTCGGGAAAGTCGTTATATTCCACCTGCGGTTTAATCTTCGACGGGCCGGAATATATATCCGTCGTCAACGGACAGGGAGTAGAAGTGGCCCGTACCAACAATATTCCCCGCGGCGGTGAAGGGAGCAACTACGAACGTGCCAAATACTGGCATAATTACTGGGGAGACGACTACGGCAACCGTATGGACCGTTTCTTTATCGGAGCCGCTTATTTGGACGGAATCCCTCAAAACGGTGTCAGAAAAGCCAATCCCAGCCTAATCGTCACTCGTGGAATCTACAGGAACTGGCAGGTATGGGCACTGGATTTCAACGGTTCTTCCCTGCTCCCCCGCTGGAAGTTCAATACGAACGACAAAGGGAATGAGTCTTACAGGGATATGGGCTCACATACATTCAGGGTGGCAGACCTGAACGGTGACGGATATGACGAGATTCTCTACGGTTCAGCAGCCATCGCACGCAACGGGAAAGGGCTTTACTGCACGGGAAACGGACACGGAGACGCGCTTCATGTAGGAAAATTCATCCCCGACCGCCCGGGGTTACAAGTGGTGGCCTGTTTTGAAAACCCGAATAAATATATGAATAGCGGATTCGGCTATGGCTGTGCCGTATTCGACGCTGCGACAGGAAAGTTTATAACCGGTCATGCAGGCGGTTCAGGCTCAGGAAGCGGCGAAGACAATGCAGATGAAGAGGATGAGGACAAAGACCCGCCCGGAGATGTGGGAAGATGCCTGGTAGCAGATATTATCCCCGACAGTCCCGGATATGAATACTGGTCGTCTGAAGCCAGTGGCGTGTACAGTTGCCAGACCGGGCAGTTGCTTAGTACGACTTTGCCTTCTGCCAAAACCGGCTCCAAAAGCTACAACAATGCTATCTTTTGGACAGGCGACCTGACCCGCCAAATGCTGGACGACGTGATGGTGCATAGTTATACGAAATCCGCCCCGTGGGATAAATCGCGGGTAATCACTTTTACCTATTACGGCAACGGGGTTTATTCCAACAACTCCACCAAAGCCAATCCCTGTTATTACGGAGATTTCCTGGGTGACTACCGTGAAGAAGTCATATACCGGAGCAAGGACGGAGAGTACATTTATATATTCTCCAGCAATCATCCCACCACGCACCGGTTTGTACATCTGACGAATGACCATACGTATGATATGTCACAGGCCATGCAGAATGTTGGCTACAATCAGCCGACACATATGGGATATTATATAGGTGCGGACGGTAAATAGCACAAATTATCCATATTTTCACACGCATGTCCATTATACATGAAAGAAAAACGCACTATTTTAGCTGCGGAAACAAGAAACAAGAATTTCACTCATACATATTCTAATTTTACCTGAAATGAAAACAACTTTATTGAGCCTTTTACTACTGGCATCAGTTAGTATAGAAGCACAAAATTTACCACAGACTTTTAAATTGGCCGACGCTCCGCGCTACTCGGAAAAAACCGGATATGGATACGACCGTGTAGACACCCCTAAAAAAGGTAGTAATGCACCTTTTTATTTCTCGGTACGTGTGCCCGACGGGAATTACCGCGTCACTGTACGCCTGGGAAGCAAGAAACAGGCAGGAAATACGACCGTCCGTGCAGAATCACGCCGCCTGTTCGTAGAGAATCTGCCCACAAAGAAAGGAGAATTCGTAGAAGAAACATTCATCGTCAATAAACGCAGTCCCCGCATTTCCGCCAAAGAATCCGTAGCAATCAAAGATCGCGAAAAGAGCAAACTGGATTGGGACGACAGGCTGACAATCGAAATTAACGGAGATGTGCCTGTATGTGAAAGTATTCGTGTAGAAGCTGCCGATCCTTCTACTCCTACCATTTTCTTATGTGGGAACAGCACGGTGGTGGATCAGGAGAATGAGCCTTGGGCAAGTTGGGGGCAAATGATTCCCCGTTTTTTCAATTCCGAAATAGCTATTGCCAACTATGCAGAAAGCGGTGAAAGCGCCAATACCTTCATTGCAGCAAGACATCTGAAGAAAGCACTTTCAATAATGAAGAAAGGAGATTACCTGATGGTGGAATTCGGGCACAACGACCAAAAGCAGAAAGGCCCCGGCAAAGGAGCGTACTACTCTTTTATGACGAGCCTGAAAACATTTATCGACGAGGTGCGCGCCAAAGGCGGACAACCGGTATTGGTCACCCCGACACGCCGTCGCAAGTTTGACAAAGAAGGACGTACGGTCAATACGCATGGCGAATATCCTGACGCAGTACGTTGGATTGCAGCAAAAGAAAATGTACCTTTGATAGAGCTGAATAACATGACCGGTACGCTGTATGAAGCATTAGGCGAAAATGAATCGAAAAAAGCCTTCGTACACTACCCGATGGGAAGCTTCCCGGGGCAGAAGAAGGTATTGGCCGACAACACACACTTCAATCCGTACGGTGCTTACCAAATAGCCAAATGTGTGATTGAAGGGATGAAGAAAGCAACACCGGAACTGACGAAATACCTGAAAACGGATATTTCCTATGACCCTGCCCAACCGGACAGTATAGATAGCTTCCATTGGTGTCCGGCTCCTTTCTGCGAAATGGAAAAACCTGACGGAAATTAATCATATAACCATAAAAACTAATATCATGCTTTTACGTTCTATCTCACTAATCATCGTTTTTGTATGTAGTCAGATTGTACGCAGTAACGACTTCGTTTGGTACAATGGAAAACAGGCCATATCGTATGCTATGCCCCAGTCTACCGCCCCAGTTGTAAAAATAGCTATTGACATGTTCATCGGAGACATGAAGCAGGTCACGGGGCTTTCACCGAAACAAAGCCCTGTTTCCAAAGCGACTATCCGCATCATACAGTTGGATAAAGCAGATAAGAAACAACAGAAGGAATTGCGCGGGCTTCAGATTCCTGTCGATGACATCGCAGCCAAAAAAGACGGCTTTTATATTACGGTAGCCGGTAGCCCGGCAGACAGGCAACTGTTCATCGTAGGCAGTGACGGCCGGGGAACTGCTTATGGAATACTCGAACTGTCACGCCTGGCAGGTGTATCACCCTGGGTATGGTGGGGAGATGCGACTCCCGAAAAAAAGACTCAGCTCACCATTGACGGCAACTATAAGACTTTTCAGAGCCCGTCCGTCGAATATCGCGGGATTTTCCTGAATGACGAAGACTGGTCATTGCAGCCCTGGAGTTGGAAAACATTCGAGCCTTCACCTGTCAAAGGACGTATCGGAGCTCGTACTTACAAAGAAATATTCAAGTTGTTGCTCCGGTTGCGCGCCAACGCAATATGGCCGGGCATGCATGGCATCACCACTCCTTTCTATTTCGTACCCGGCGCCAAAGAGGTGGCTGACAGTTGCGGTATCGCCATCGGCACCTCACACTGTGAACCTCTGATGCGCAACAATGTAGGAGAATGGAGTGTAAAACGGCGCGGTGATTATAACTATATCACCAACCGTGATTCTGTACAGGCTTACTGGATAGAACGGTTGAAAGAGGCCGGTAAATATGAGAATATGTACACCATTGGTATGCGGGGAATCCACGACGGACATATGGAAGGCGTAAGCACGATGGACGAAAAGGTCAATGCCTTGCAACAGGTCATCAATGACCAGCGCAAAATGCTGGCTAAATATACGAATCCTGACGTTACGAAAGTGCCGCAAGTATTCGTACCTTATAAGGAAGTACTGCAGATTATGGAAAACGGCTTGCAAGTTCCTGACGATGTGACACTCATGTGGTGTGACGATAATTATGGCTACATGACCCGCCTCAGCGACGAAGAGCAGCAGAAACGCAGTGGCGGAGCCGGGGTCTACTACCATTTAAGCTACTGGGGGCGTCCGCACGATTACATGTGGCTATGTACCACCCAACCGGGACTTATCTATAACGAAATGAAACAGGCTTATGACCATAACGCCCGCCGTGTATGGATTGTCAATGTGCATGACCTGAAACCTTCGGCTTACAACCTCGAGTTATTCCTGGATATGGCATGGGACATCCATTCCGTAGCGCCTTCCACTTTGAACGAACATCAGGAACAATGGCTCTGCCGCGAGTTCGGGGAACAGGCCGGCAAGAAATTATTTCCTGCCATGCATGAGTTCTATCGCTTGTGCGGTATCCGCAAACCGGAACATATGGGATGGACACAGGTGGAATTAGACAAGAGAAGATATCCCAGGGGACGTTCGCAAGTGATTGATACTGAATTCAGCCTGACAGAGTTCGGCGGCGAGTTGGACCGGTACATGGAATCTTACGAAGCTATCAAGAGAACTGTCTCGGAAGTAGAAACCATGATTACCCCCGAACGTAAAGACGCCTTTTTCTCACATATCAAATATCAGGTATTCGGAGCTGCCGCCATGAGCACCAAAATGCTGGAAGCACAACGTGCCCGCTCCTATTCGATGGGACAGTGCGACGAATCCCTTTGGGGACGTGACAAAGCCATGTTCTCAGCTTGTGCCAGAAGCATGAAAGCTTATCAGGAAATCAAAGACCTGACCGACTACTACAACAACGAAATGTCCAATGGAAAATGGAAACATTCCATGTGTTTCTACCCGCGGGATTTGTATGTGTTCTATCCGCCGACTCTCCCCATGGGACTGTCCGACAAGGAAATAGATAAATACCTGACTGAGAATCCGAAGAAAGCATCTCCTCATAAGATTAAAACGGATAAATGCATTGTCTCCAACGCTTGCGATTATACAAAAGCAACAGAAGGAACCACTCCTATACAGGCATTGGGACATAGCATGAATGCCGTATCTCTTCCCAAAGGCGGTTCGTTGACTTTTGAGTTCGACTGCCCGTGGGAAGGGGAAGCCCTATTGCGTACTGCCGTCATTCCCACCCAGCCGAATGACAAGGGTGATATCCGTTTCAGCGTCAGCATAGACGGTGGAAAGCCGCAAGTTGTTTCTTTCCGCGAAAAAGGACGAACGGAGACATGGAAACGCAATGTGTTGCGCGGACAAGCTGTCAAGGAAACCAAACACTCACTCAAAAAAGGTAAACACACGCTGACTATCACCGCTTTGGATAAACATGTCGTAGTAGACCAATGGATGCTCGACTTCAAGCCGAACCGTAAGTTCTACGTATTCCCTGTCGAGGGGAGCAAATAATTAATATCCGACAGATTTGATATGATAACAAAAAGAATAAAACAGCTTTTTATCGGTGTCAGTTGCTTATGCGCAACTACGATAGATGCACAGAACACGGAAACTCTATACCTGTCCGGCACCGGATTGGGAAAGACTGTCACCTGGGATTTCTATTGTTCCGGTGGCATGAACAGCGGTAAATGGAGTAAAATTGAAGTGCCCTCACAGTGGGAACTGCAAGGTTTCGGGGAATATACATTCGGTCGTTTCTACCTGGTAAAGGAAGCCAAGCCGAGTGACGAAACGGGGCTATACCGCTACAAGTTCAAAGTTCCCGCCGACTGGAAAGACAAACAGGTCAGCATTGTATTCGAAGGGGTAATGACAGATACGGAAGTGAAGATAAACAACGAACTTGCAGGAGAGATTCATCAAGGCGGTTTTATCTGCTTCAATTATGACATTACCGATAAGCTCAAATTCGGTAAAAGCAATGAACTGGAAGTGAAGGTATGGAAAGAGTCTGCCAATAAATCGGTGAACGCGGCGGAACGCCGGGCCGATTGGTGGCTGTTCGGTGGTATCTACCGCCCGGTCTATCTGAAAGCTATGCCCAAAACGCATATCGAACGCATTGCCGTGAATGCAACAGCCGACGGTAAGTTGTCAACAGAAGTTCATATGAATAACCTGTCAGAAGGATATTCACTGGCTACTTCACTGACTCCGGTAGGAGAAAGCAAAGCCATCGGAAAGCAAACAAATACTTTGGGAACCGGGAATGTACAAACCATTTCGACTGACTGGAAAGGTATCCGCACCTGGGATTGCGAACACCCCAATCTCTATACGCTCCGGTTGGAACTGCTCGACAGCCAGAAGCAAATTGTACATGTACACGAAGAACGAATCGGATTCCGCACCGTCGAGTTCCGCCCTAAAGACGGAATTTATGTCAATGGGACAAAAGTGATAATGAAAGGTATCAACCGTCATAGCTTCCATCCTGACGGCGGACGTACTACGAATAAAGAGATTAGCCTGCAAGATGCGCTGCTTATCAAGGAAATGAATATGAACGCAGTTCGTTCCCACTATCCGCCCGACAAACATTTCCTGGACGTATGCGATTCATTGGGACTTTTCTATCTGAACGAGTTCCCCGGTTGGCATGGAAGATATGATGAGAAAGTGGGAGAGAAATTGCTGAAAGAGATGGTGGCTCATGACGTGAACCATCCCTGTATCTTCTTATGGAGTAACGGTAATGAAGGCGGATGGAACAAGAAACTGGATGCCCGCTTTGCTGATTATGACCCACAAAAGCGCCATGTGATTCATCCGTGGGCAGATTTTAACCAATTGGATACCCATCATTATCCTGCCTATCAGACCGGAACCGGACGCCTTGCCAACGGATACAATGTCTTTATGCCGACAGAGTTTCTGCACGGGCAATATGACAAAGGGCTGGGCGCGGGACTGGACGATTATTGGAGCAATTATACTTCCAATCCGTTATTTGCCGGCGGCTTCTTATGGACTTTTATTGATGAAGCGGTTTCACGCAGTGACAAAGGCGGCATCCTCGATTCTGACGGGCCGAACGGCCCGGATGGTATTGTCGGCCCCAGGCGGGAAAAAGAAGGCAGCTTCTATACAGTTCGTGAAGTATGGGCGCCTATCCAATTCAAAAATCTGTTTATCACTCCTTCTTTCAATGGAGAATTTATGGTGAGTAACACTTATTTATTCACTAATCTAAAGGAATGTAGTATGAAGTATCGGCTTTATGCCACCCCCTCTCCACTAAAAGGTGGCGAACGCTCGCTGCTGAATGAAGGGATAGTGAGCCTGCCCGCTATTGATCCGGGGGAAACAGGGAAAGCACGTATGCAGTTACCGGAAAACTTTTTCCGGGGTGATATACTGGAACTCGAAGCCTACGACAGAGACGGAAAAGCAATTTGCAACTGGACATGGCCGGTGAAGTATGCTAAAGAGTACTTTGAAACTCAACGCATACAAACAACTTCTGCAAACTCGGCAGAGATAAAGAAAGGAAGCGAAAGCATTACTCTTTCTGCAAACGGCATTTCAGCAACGTTCAACAGCAAGGACGGAGCATTGGTAGAGGTAAAAAGCAATGAGCAAATTATCCCGCTGAACAACGGCCCTCTACCCGTAGGAATAAAAGTTGACTTCAAAAAAAGTGAGGTACGCATAGATGGTAATGACGCCCTTTTCATCGTAAGATATACGGGTGCCATTGATTCCATCGTTTGGCGCATGACGGCAGACGGTTTGCTGGGAATGGATGCCATTCTGCTGAACCGCGGTAACGGTGGCGGATATAAAGGTGAGTTCTTTGATAAAAACATCTA
This sequence comes from Bacteroides sp. GM023, assembly GCF_014750685.1. GTDB lineage: Bacteria > Bacteroidota > Bacteroidia > Bacteroidales > Bacteroidaceae > Bacteroides. Next base: position 66,690 of record NZ_JAAXGE010000004.1, on the reverse strand, counting down.
TTACCTGGGACTTAGCTTTTCTTTCCCGGAAAAAGAAGTGAAAGGTATGCGGTGGATGGGACGCGGCCCATATCGTGTATGGAAGAACCGGATAAAAGGGGCAAATTATAATATTTGGGAGAAAGAATACAATAATACCGTCACCGGAGAGAGTTTCGAGAAACTGATATATCCCGAGTTCAAAGGATATCATGGCAATCTATACTGGGCGACCATGGAATCGGACAAAGTACCGTTCACTGTTTATTCGGAAACGGATGGTTTGTATTTCCGTGTATTTACCCCGGAAGAACCCGTGCATCGCAGGGATGGAGAAAACAGTATGCATAGTTTCCCGGAAGGCGACCTTTCCTTCCTTTATGATATTCCTGCCATACGTTCGTTCAAATCAATACCGGAACACGGCCCGAAAAGCCAGCCCAGCACCATCCGTATCAAATCGGGAGACGACGGATTGCGTATGAAACTTTGGTTTGATTTCCGTCGCTGATATGCCTTGACTTATGAATCAACAACCATATAAATTTTAATTAATAACAAAAATAGCCATGAAAAAAGTACTATTAACGCTGGCATTAGTTGCCACAGCTTCATTGAGTAATGCTCAAGTATTGAGAAACAATTTTCTCAACGGATGTAAAGAGGGGGAACCCATCGAAAAAGCAGCATACACTGCAAAGAAAGCCCCTCTCAACAAAGATGTATGGAGTGCCGTATTCAGTGAGAAAGAGCCTTTTATAGGTGAAAGCCCCGTTGCGGGCAAAGAACTGTCTTACAAAGGATACAATGAAGAAGGACTGTCGGTTACTTTTGGCGGACTGCCGGAAGAAGCGAATTTCCGTCCCAGCATTTACGGATTAGAATCCGGAAGGACATACTCTACCGGAACGTATTACCTGTCATTCCTGGTGAACTTCTCCAAGTTCAAGGCAAAAGGTTATATGGACTTCATTTCCACAAGTGCCAACCATGCTACCGGAACAAGCCGCGGATTCGTCTTTGCCTCTAACCAGGGAAGCAAACTCAAATTCGGAGTAGGCATACAGAAGCAACGTGGCTCTGCAACCAAGACTTATGATTTGAACACTACACACCTGATTGTATTAAAAATCGATTTTGCAAAGAACCAAGCTTCCTTGTTTATCGACCCGGAATTGAAAGATAAAGAACCGACACCGGACGCGGTAGCCACCGAAGAAGGGGTTCTAAAAGCCGGTATCAAAGGCATCATGCTTAAAAATCGCAATAATTACGCAGGGAATATAGGAAACTTCCGCTTCACCGACAGTTGGGCGGGAGTAATCGGAAAATAAATAAAAAAAGCGGGTTTCTTTATCAGGAACCCGCTTTTCAATTTCTTTCAACTATCTATCTTATTCAACAGCTGCAGATAATTCAGCACCAGCTTTAAATTTAGCTACTTTCTTAGCAGGAATAGTAATAGTTGCCTTTGTAGAAGGGTTAATACCAGTTCTTTCAGCTCTTTCGCTTACAGAGAAAGTACCAAAACCAACGAGAGATACTTTTTCGCCAGCTTTCATAGCATTAGTAACTGAAGTGATGAAAGCATCAAGTGCTTTTTTTGCATCGGCTTTGCTCATTTGAGACTCAGCAGCCATTGCGCTAATAAGTTCAGACTTATTCATAATACGTAAAATGATTAATTAATATATATGTTACACAAAAGATTATCTTTCAATGGATTGATTTCACAAATATAGCCGAACAAAACAACATATCAAATAAAAACATAAAAAAAACGCAGCAAATTATTGAAAAAGAGCTAATAGGAAGTCATTTTCATGCTTTAAAACAGAATTTATTCGTACTTTTGCGAGTATTATCTAAATATTCAGAAATTAAAATGATGCCAACTGTAACTAAAAACCTGATAATTATCAATGTACTGGTATTTTTCGGTACACTCGTTGCTCAACGATACGGTTTAGATTTGACTAATTATCTGGGATTACATTTTTTCCTCGCAAGTGACTTCAACCCGGCACAGCTTATCACCTATATGTTCATGCACGGCGGATTCAGCCACATTTTCTTCAATATGTTCGCCGTTTTCATGTTCGGACCGATTCTCGAACAAACTTGGGGACCGAAGCGTTTCCTGTTCTATTACATTATTTGCGGTATCGGTGCAGGACTTATTCAGGAAGGTGTGCAATATATTCAGTATGTTACGGAACTCAGCCATTATGCAGAGGTGAATATAGGTTCAGCCATTATTCCCATGGAGCAGTATCTTAACATGATGACCACCGTAGGTGCTTCGGGAGCCGTTTACGCTATATTGCTGGCATTCGGTATGCTATACCCCAACAACAAGCTGTTTATTTTCCCGTTACCTTTCCCGATCAAAGCGAAGTTTTTCGTTATCGGATATGCAGCAATTGAGTTATGGTCAGGATTTGCCAATAATCCCGGAGATAATGTCGCTCACTTCGCCCACTTGGGAGGTATGTTGTTCGGACTGATTCTGATTTTGTATTGGAGAAAAAAAAGCAATAACAATGGGACATATTATAGCTGATTTAAAGGAGACATTCAGAAGAGGAAATATTTTCATCCAACTGATTTACATCAACGTCGGTATTTTCCTTATCGGTACGTTGGTTAATGTTTTTCTGCAACTATTTGAATTCAGTATCCCCGATATATTCGGTATTTTCGCCCTGCCGGCATCCTTTATCGGTTTTATTCATCGACCGTGGTCGCTGCTCACTTATATGTTTATGCACGCGGGTATCCTGCATATTTTATTTAATATGCTCTGGCTGTATTGGTTCGGCAGCCTGTTCCTCCACTTCTTCTCTGCAAAGCATTTAAGAGGTCTGTATGTACTGGGAGGTATCTGCGGCGGTTTACTATATATGGTTGCTTACAATGTATTTCCTCTATTCAGTTCGCAGATAGCAGGTTCCACATTGGTCGGGGCATCGGCATCCGTGCTGGCTATCGTTGCAGCCACAGCTTATCGGGAACCTAATTACCGGGTACAACTTTTTCTGTTCGGCGCTATCCGTCTCAAATACCTGGCATTAGTTGTTATCGGTATTGATGTAATCTCTATCACGTCAAGCAATGCGGGAGGACATATCGCCCATTTAGGCGGTGCTCTTGCCGGACTTTGGTTTGCCGCCAGCCTAAGTAAAGGAATCGATTTGACTTCCTGGATTAACTGGTTCCTGGATGGTTTCATGTCTCTGTTCCAAAAGAAGACATGGAAACGCAAACCCAAAATGAAAGTACACTACGGTGGCGGCGCTACTAGTCGTGAGCAAGATTATGATTACAATGCCCACAAAAAAGCACAGTCCGATGAAGTAGACCGTATCCTGGAAAAACTAAAAAAATCCGGCTACGACAGTCTGACTACAGAAGAAAAGAAAAGCTTGTTTGACGCAAGCAAAAGATAAAAGAATGGAACATATTGGCAAAATTGTCGCATATCTGATACTGGCTATTAACGCTTTCTTCGTTGGAACGTTGATACTAAGCGCCTATAGTCCCTATCTAAGTCCGAGAGTAAACCCACTGGCTTCGAGCCTGGGACTTGCATTTCCGATATTTCTGACTATCAACTTCTTGTTTCTGGTCTTTTGGGCATTTATCAATTATCGCTATGCTTTATTACCAATCATCGGTTTCTTGATTTGTATTCCGCAAATACGGACTTATATTCCTTTTAATTCCACCACTAAAACGATACCGGAAGGGAGCATCAAACTACTGTCCTACAACGTAATGAGCTTTAGTAACCTGGAAAAGAAAGATGGGAAGAATCCTGTCCTGTCCTACCTGGCGGACAGTAAAGCCGATATTATTTGCCTGCAAGAATATAACACGGCTACCAATAGGAAGTTTCTGACGGAACAGGACGTGAAGAAAGCATTGAAGGCATACCCCTACCGGTCCATCCATCAACAAGGGGTAGGAGAAGTACAGCTTGCCTGTTTCTCAAAATTCCCCATACTTTCGTCACAGCCTATCAAGTATGAAAGTAGCTATAACGGTTCCATGAGATATGTACTGAAGGTGAACAACGACACCATTACATTGATTAATAACCATTTGGAATCCAACAAGCTAACCAAAGAAGACAGGGGAATCTACGAAGACATGATAAAAGACCCGAATGCCAGTAAAGTGAAAACCGGACTCCGCCAATTGGTGAAAAAGCTGGCGGAAGCATCGGCTATCCGTGCGTCACAGGCCGACTCCGTAGCCAGGTATATAGCAGAAAGCAAATATCCGACAATAATAGCCTGCGGTGACTTCAACGACGGTTCCATCTCGTATACCCATCGCATCCTTACCCAAAAACTAGACGACGCGTTCACCCAATCCGGCAAAGGACTGGGAATTTCTTATAATCAAAACAAGTTCTATTTCCGAATTGACAATATCCTGGTAAGCCCCAACCTGAAAGCCTACAACTGCACCGTAGACCGGTCTATCAAGGCTTCGGACCACTACCCTATCTGGTGCTATATCAGCAAGCGATAAGAACTGAAAACTCTAATAAAAACACTTATGATGATTAAAAAAACACTAACCCTTTTAGCAGTAAGTTGTATGATGTACTCCTGTGCTACGAAAACAGAAAGCAATCCTTTCTTTACAGAGTTTCAAACCGAGTATGGTGTTCCCTCTTTCGACAAGATTAAACTGGAACACTACGAACCTGCCTTCCTGAAAGGTATCGAAGAGCAAAACCAAAATATAGAAGCTATCATCGAAAGCCCGGAAATTGCGACATTCGAGAATACGATTGTAGCTTTGGACAACAGCGCACCTGTCCTGGACCGTGTAAGCGCTATTTTCTTCAATATGACAGACGCGGAAACAACCGACGTCCTGACCGAACTTTCGATGAAGATGGCACCGGTTCTTTCGGAACATGAAGATAATATCTCCCTGAATGAGAAACTTTTCAAACGGGTGAACAATGTGTACCAGCAGAAAGATTCACTGAACCTGACGACAGAGCAAAGCCGCCTGTTAGACAAAACCTACAAAAGATTTGTCCGTTCGGGAGCCAACCTCAGCGCAGAGAAACAAGCCCGTCTCCGCGAAATCAACAAAGAGCTTTCTACACTCGGCATCACCTTCAGCAACAATGTGTTGAATGAGAATAATGCTTTCCAACTTTTTGTTGATAAGGAAGAAGATTTGGCCGGACTGCCCGAATGGTTCCGCCAAAGCGCAGCCGAAGAAGCAAAAGCAGCCGGACAACCGGGTAAATGGTTGTTTACCCTGCACAATGCCAGTCGCCTGCCCTTCCTGCAATATTCAGAAAACCGTCCGCTCCGCGAACAAATGTACAAAGCCTACATCAACCGGGGAAACAACAATAACGAAAACGATAATAAAGAGAATATCCGTAAAATCGTCTCTCTACGCCTTGAAAAAGCTAATTTATTAGGTTTCGACTGCTACGCCAACTTTGTCCTGGACGAAACAATGGCAAAGAACGCAACAAACGTAATGGAACTTTTGAACAATCTTTGGAGCTATGCACTGCCGAAAGCGAAAGCAGAAGCAACAGAACTTCAGAAGTTGATGGATAAAGAAGGCAAAGGCGAAAAGCTGGAAGCATGGGACTGGTGGTATTACACCGAAAAACTGCGCAAAGAGAAATACAACCTGTCCGAAGAAGACACAAAGCCCTACTTCAAACTGGAGAATGTACGCGAAGGCGCATTTGCCGTAGCCAACAAACTTTACGGCATCACTTTAAGCAAACTGGAAGGAATCCCGACCTACCATCCTGACGTAGAAGTCTTTGAAGTGAAAGACGCCGACGGTTCCCAACTCGGAATCTTCTATGTAGACTATTTCCCGCGTGCCGGAAAAAGCGGTGGCGCATGGATGAGCAACTACCGTGAACAACAGGGAGCTACCCGTCCGCTGATATGCAACGTTTGCAGCTTCACCAAACCGGTAGGCGACACTCCTTCCCTGCTGACGATGGATGAAGTGGAAACATTGTTCCACGAATTTGGCCACGCCCTGCACGGCTTACTGACGAAATGCGAATACAAAGGAACATCCGGCACCAACGTCGTACGTGATTTTGTAGAACTTCCTTCTCAAATCAACGAGCACTGGGCTACCGAACCGGAAGTACTGAAAATGTATGCCAAACATTACCAGACAGGAGAAGTAATCCCCGATGAAATCATCGAAAAAATACTGGAACAAAAGACTTTCAACCAGGGATTCATGACAACGGAATTGCTGGCTGCCGCCATCCTCGACATGGACTTGCACACAGTGACAGATGTAAAGAATATGGATATACTTTCTTTCGAAAAAGAAGCGATGGATAAGCTCAATCTTATCCCCGAAATTGCTCCCCGTTACCGTGTCACTTACTTCAATCATATCATTGGCGGATACGCTGCCGGATACTATAGCTACCTATGGGCAAACGTACTGGACAATGATGCTTTTGAAGCCTTCAAAGAACATGGAATCTTTGATAAGAACACTGCCGACCTGTTCCGCTACAACGTATTGGAGAAGGGGGACAGCGAAGATCCGATGGTACTTTACAAGAATTTCCGCGGAGCCGAGCCAAGTTTGGAACCACTACTGAAAAACAGAGGAATGAAATAATTCTGCAAAAAAGCCCTTAAACATCAAATATTTGAGGGCTTCTTACATATAAATGTGAAAAAAAAACTATATTTGCAGCCTTGTATGCGGCAAAAAGAACTTGTGTACGACAGAATTTAACTGAAAATTAAATTAAAAAAGTAATCATCATAAATTAAAAGTAAAATGCAAAACAAAGGATTTGTAAAGGTTTTTGCGGTGCTACTCACGCTGGTATGCCTGTTCTACCTCTCATTCTCCTTCGCAACACGCCACTATACCAACAAGGCGAAAGAAATTGCGAACGGCGACCCGAAAGTAGAACAAGATTACCTCGACTCTCTCTCTAACGAGAAAGTTTGGCTGGGTAACTGGACGCTGAAACAATGTCGTGAGATGGAGATTAGTTTAGGTTTGGACCTGAAGGGTGGTATGAACGTTATCCTTGAAGTTTCTGTACCTGATGTTATCAAAGCACTGGCTGACAACAAGCCGGATGAAGCTTTCAACAAAGCATTGGGAGAAGCTGCAAAACAGGCTATCAACAGCCAGGATGATATCATCACCCTGTTTGTCAGAGAATACCACAAAGCAGCTCCGGACGCAAAACTTTCCGAACTCTTCGCAACACAACAGTTGAAAGACAAAGTTAACCAGAAATCAACGGATGCTGAAGTAGAAAAAGTACTGAGAACAGAAGTAAAAGCTGCAGTTGAAAACTCATACAACGTACTCCGTACCCGTATCGACCGCTTTGGTGTTGTTCAGCCGAACATCCAGAGTCTCGAAGACAAAATGGGACGTATCATGGTGGAACTGCCGGGTATCAAAGAACCGGAACGTGTGAGAAAACTTCTCCAAGGTTCTGCTAACCTGGAATTCTGGGAAACTTACACAGCAAAAGAAATTCTTCCTGCCATGCAATCTGCAGACGCTAAACTGCGCGCAGTATTGGCTGAAGAAACCACCGCCGATGGAGATACGATAGAAGCAGCAGTCATCACCGAAGCTACTCCGGTTGAGAAAAAAGCCGTAAGCGCAGCCGACAGCCTTGCTGCCGCACTGAAAGGTGACGCAACTGCTGAAGACGCATCTTCAAGCAACATGGAAGAAATCAAGAAGCAATATCCTCTGTTGTCTGTACTTCAGTTGAACTCCAGCGGACAGGGTCCTGTTATCGGTTATGCCAACTACAAAGACACTGCTACTATCAACGATTATCTGGCTATGGCGGAAATCAAGGCAGAACTTCCCAAAGACCTTCGTCTGAAATGGGGTGTTTCTCCTTCTGAATTCGACAAAAAAGGACAGACTTTCGAATTATACGCTATCAAGTCTACCGAACGCAACGGCAAAGCTCCGTTGGAAGGTGACGTAGTAACAGATGCTAAAGACGAATTCGACCAATATAGCAAACCGGCTGTAAGCATGACAATGAACTCTGACGGTGCACGCCGTTGGGCACAGTTGACTAAGCAGAACATCGGTCGTTCCATCGCTATCGTTCTTGATAACTATGTATATTCTGCACCGAACGTAAACTCTGAAATCACAGGCGGACGTTCACAGATTACAGGCCACTTCACTCCAGAACAGGCAAAGGACTTAGCTAACGTATTGAAATCAGGTAAGATGCCGGCTCCGGCTCACATCGTACAGGAAGATATCGTTGGTCCGTCACTGGGTCAGGAATCTATCAACGCGGGTGTTTTCTCATTCGTTGTGGCTTTGATTCTGTTGATGATCTATATGTGTTCTATGTACGGTCTCATCCCGGGTATGATTGCCAACGGGGCGTTGTTCCTGAACTTCTTCTTCGTATTAGGTATCCTTTCTTCCTTCCAGGCGGCACTGACAATGTCCGGTATTGCCGGTATGGTGTTGTCACTGGGTATGGCTGTGGATGCGAACGTGCTTATCTATGAACGTACAAAAGAAGAGCTTCGTGCCGGTAAGGGTGTGAAGAAAGCGCTTGCCGACGGTTATTCCAACGCATTCTCCGCTATCTTCGACTCTAACTTGACATCTATTATCACAGGTGTCATCCTGTTCAACTTCGGTACCGGTCCGATCCGTGGTTTTGCTACGACTTTGATTATCGGTATCCTTGTATCGTTCTTTACCGCTGTGTTCATGACTCGTTTGGTTTACGAGCACTTCTTGAACAAAGACAAGTTGCAGAACCTGACATTTACGACTAAGCTTTCGAAGAACCTGATGACCAACACACATTTCGATTTCATGGGAACAAATAAGAAATCCATGATTATCGTAGGAGCTGTTATCATCATTTGTATCGGTTCATTCGCTATCCGTGGTTTAAGTCAGAGTATCGACTTCACAGGTGGACGTAACTTTAAGGTACAGTTTGAAAATCCTGTGGAACCGGAACAAGTACGCGAGTTGATCGCAAGCAAATTCGGTGATGCCAACGTTAGCGTTATCGCTATCGGTACAGACAAGAAAACGGTTCGTATCAGCACAAACTACCGTATCGAAGATGCTGGTAATAACGTTGACTCGGAAATCGAATCCTATCTGTATGAAACACTGAAACCGGTATTGACTCAAAACATTACACTGGCTACTTTCATCGACCGTGACAATCACACAGGTGGTAGTATCGTAAGTTCACAGAAGGTAGGTCCGAGTATCGCAGACGACATCAAGACAGGCGCTATTTGGTCAGTTGTTCTGGCACTGATCGCTATCGGCCTGTATATCTTGATCCGTTTCCGCAATATCGCATACAGTATCGGTTCTATCGTAGCCCTGACATGTGATACAGTCATGATTATCGGTGCTTACTCACTGTTCTGGGGTATCTTGCCGTTCTCTCTGGAAATCGACCAGACATTTATCGGTGCTATCCTGACAGCTATCGGTTACTCTATTAATGATAAGGTGGTAATCTTCGACCGTGTACGCGAGTTCTTCGGCTTGTATCCGAAACGTGACAAGCGTGTGTTGTTCAACGACTCTTTGAACACGACACTGGCTCGTACCATCAATACATCATTGAGTACATTGATCGTGTTGCTGTGTATCTTCATCCTCGGTGGTGACTCTATCCGCAGCTTCGCATTCGCGATGATTCTCGGTGTGGTTATCGGTACATTGTCTTCATTGTTCATTGCATCTCCGATTGCATACAACATGATGAAGAACAAAAAAGTAGTAGCTGTCGCTGCTACGGAAGAATAATATATTCCTGAAATAGAAAAAGCCTCTTCCGAACATTCGAAAGAGGCTTTTTCTATTGATTATTAAAACAAATAGAAGCTATAAGACGTTAATCTTTAAAGAAGCCATTGTAAAACTTAAAACTTGATACAGCATGAAAGACTACAACACAACTTCCCATAGATTCTTCTTCGTAGTAGCCCCGAGGGGAATCGAACCCCTATCTAAAGTTTAGGAAACTTCTATTCTATCCGTTGAACTACAGGGCCGCTTCAAATTTGTTTGCAAAGATAACGGTTTCTGTCGATTTAACAAGAATAAAAATACAGGTTCCTTTCATATAGGCTTAATATTTTGCGTCAATAGGACAATAAAGTACGTTTTATTTTGATAATTCGATTAACTTTCCGACCTTTGCGCTCACAAATTGAAAGTAAAAACAGTTTTTAAATTAAATATAGTAATTAAAGTTATGGCAGACGAAATGATGGTTAAAGAATTGGAGGAAGTCGTAGTACGTTTCTCCGGCGACTCCGGCGATGGCATGCAGCTGGCCGGCAACATCTTCTCGAACGTGTCGGCTACGGTAGGAAATGACATCTGTACATTCCCCGACTACCCGGCAGACATCCGCGCCCCGCAAGGTTCGCTGACCGGTGTTTCCGGTTTCCAGGTACACATCGGCGCCGGACAGGTTTACACTCCCGGAGACCGTTGCCACGTATTGGTAGCAATGAATCCTTCCGCACTGAAAACACAAATCAAATTCTGTAAACCGCAGGGACTTATCATCACCGACTCCGACTCATTCGAAGCCAGAGATTTGGAAAAGGCACAATTCAAGACTGACAATCCTTTTGAAGAACTGGGCGTTAAACAGGAAGTACTCGAAGTACCTATCTCTTCCATGTGTAAAGAGAGCCTGAAAGACTCGGGACTGGACAACAAATCAGCGCTCCGCTGTAAAAACATGTTTGCACTCGGACTGGTTTGCTGGCTGTTCAACCGTAACCTGGCAGCAGCAGAAAAAATGCTGCGCGAGAAATTCGCCAAGAAACCCGAAATCGCAGAAGCTAATATTAAGGTATTGAACGATGGTTTCAACTATGGAGCCAACACTCACGCTTCTGTCTCCACTTATAAGATTGAAAGCAAAGCTCCGAAATCCAAAGGGCTTTATACAGATATTAATGGTAATAAGGCAACGTCATACGGCTTGATAGCTGCTGCCGAGAAAGCAGGGTTGGAACTCTACCTGGGTTCTTATCCTATCACTCCGGCTACTGACATCCTGCACGAATTATCCAAACATAAATCACTGGGAGTAAAAACCGTGCAGTGCGAAGACGAAATCGCAGGTTGCGCTTCTGCCGTTGGTGCCGCTTTTGCGGGTGCTTTGGCGGTAACTACGACTTCCGGCCCGGGTGTTTGTCTGAAGAGTGAGGCGATGAACCTTGCTGTAATCGGCGAACTTCCGTTAGTGATTGTCAATGTACAGCGTGGTGGCCCGTCTACGGGTCTTCCTACCAAATCAGAACAGACCGACTTACTGCAAGCTCTCTACGGACGCAACGGCGAAAGCCCGATGCCCGTTATCGCTGCAACGTCACCGACCAACTGTTTTGACTCCGCATACATGGCAGCCAAGATTGCCCTGGAACATATGACTCCAGTTGTATTGCTGACCGATGCTTTCGTAGCAAACGGCTCCGCTGCCTGGAAACTTCCTAACCTGGACGAATATCCTGCCATCAACCCGCCATACGTAACTCCGGACATGGCCGGCAACTGGACTCCTTACCAACGTAACGAAGAAACAGGTGTACGCTACTGGGCTACTCCGGGAACGGAAGGATTCACACACCGTATCGGTGGCCTTGAAAAGAGCAACGAAACAGGAGCTATCTCCACTGAAGCGGAAAACCACGATAAAATGGTTCACCTGCGCCAAGCCAAAGTAGACAAGATTGCCGACTATATCCCCGAACTTGAAGTGATGGGCGATGAGGACGCAGACTTACTGATTGTGGGTTGGGGTGGCACTTACGGTTATCTCCGTCTGGCTATGGACCATATGCGCGAACATGGAAAGAAAGTGGCTTTCGCACACTTCCAGTACATCAATCCGCTGCCAAAGAACACGGCTGACGTATTGCGTAAATATAAGAAAATCGTGGTTGCTGAACAGAATTTGGGACAATTCGCAGGTTACCTGCGCATGAAGGTGCCGGGACTGAACATCAGCCAGTTCAACCAAGTGAAAGGACAGCCTTTCGTTACGAGAGAATTGATAGATGCATTTACTAAATTATTGGAGGAATAAGAGATGAGCGATAAAGTATATACCGTACAAGATTATAAATCAGGCCAGCCCCGCTGGTGTCCGGGATGCGGTGACCACGCTTTCCTGAATTCACTGCACAAGGCTATGGCCGAACTGGGAACAGCACCGCACGATATTGCCGTAATTTCCGGTATCGGTTGTTCTTCCCGTCTGCCTTACTACGTAAATACGTATGGTTTCCACACCATCCACGGACGTGCTGCCGCTGTTGCCACAGGTGCAAAAGTAGCTAACCCGAATTTGACTATCTGGCAGATTTCCGGTGACGGTGACGGCCTGGCAATTGGTGGTAACCACTTCATCCACGCTTTACGCCGTAACATCGACTTGAATATGATTCTTCTGAACAACCGTATCTATGGTTTGACAAAAGGACAATATTCACCGACTTCGGAACGCGGGCTCGTGACTAAATCTTCTCCTTATGGAACAATAGAAGACCCGTTCCACCCTGCTGAACTTGCTTTCGGTGCCCGTGGACGCTTCTTTGCCCGCTGCATAGCAGTGGATGGCGCCGCTTCTATCGAAGTATTGAAAGCAGCAGCCAACCACAAAGGTGCTTCTGTTGTAGAGGTTCTGCAAAACTGCGTTATCTTCAACGACGGAACTCACGCTTCTGTCGCAACTAAAGAAGGACGTGCCAAGAATGCTATCTACCTGGAACATGGCAAACCCATGTTGTTCGGTGAAAACAAGGAATTCGGATTGATGCAGGAAGGCTTCGGACTGAAAGTGGTGAAACTTGGTGAAAATGGCATCACAGAAAAAGATGTCCTTATCCATGACGCACACTGTCAGGACAATACGCTTCAATTGAAACTTGCCTTGATGGAAGGGCCTGACTTCCCGATTGCACTCGGTGTAATCCGCGATGTTGATGCTCCGACTTACAACGATGCAGTTACAGAACAAATTGAGGAAATCAAAGCCAAAAAGAAATATCACAATTTCCAGGAGCTGTTGATGACGAATGATACTTGGGAAGTGAAGTAATTCACTGCTCATCAATAATATAAAAGCTGGAGGAAGGACGAAACATCTCTTTCTCCAGTTTTCATTATAAATACACCTCAAATTTGCCAAAAGGCCATCTTCAGTCATCCCACAGTATACTAAGTGTCACACCACAGCTTACTGGTACACCCACACAAACCGGCTGCAATGAAATCAAAAACGCTCCATAATCTCTATACACATACGCCCGTTATGGTAAGGACATTTCCAAAATCCGGCTTTATCATCCTCACGGTTGACAGCCCCATCAGCCGAAAGGCTCCAGTACCATTCTCCGTTTGCATAATCAATCAAATGCTTTTTGATGAACTCCCAGCACCGGACAGCGCGTGACAAAGATAACTTGTCACCGAAATGCTGATATAGATTCATGAATCCTACCACTGTTTCAGCTTGTACCCACCAATGCCGGTCAGCATCAATAGAAGAACTGTCAGTCCGCAACTCATAAATCATTCCACCGTCGGAAAGAAAACCTTCCGCAGCAGCCTCAGCAATCTCGACGACGTACATTTCTATTTCGGACAATAGCTGGCGGTCAGCAAGTACGAGTGCCGCCTCATGGATGAGCCACGACGCTTCAATATCATGACCGTAAGATATAATATGGTAATTGCTTTGCCAGTTGTCATCAAAGAAAAGCTGTAGATGCCTTGTGTCCATATCCATAATCTCATCAACGAATAAACGGATAAGATTATGTAATCGGCTTTTCAGTATTTCATCCTTCCATACTCGAAAAAGATTGGTGTAAGGCTCAAGAATATGCAAATGAGTATTCATTGTCTTACGTTCATTCGCATCCTTGTCACTGAGACGCATATCCGCTATTTCTTCCCATTCTCGGGAAAAAGCTTCATAATACCCATTTCTTCTTTCGTCAAAACAATGCAATTCGATGTCATGAAAAAGGCGGATAGCATACTCCAAAGCTTCGTTGTCTGCCGTTGCCCGATGATATTCACTCAGTCCATAAATAGCAAATCCGATAGCATAGACCTGCTTCTTTGTATCCAAAGGCTGCCCATGAGCATCTATGCTCCAATAAATTCCCCCAAATTGTTTATCATAAAAACGGTCGATTATTTCACGTTTGGCACGAGTGGCAATTTCCAGATATTCGGGCTTATGCAACAGACGGTAAGCGGCGGAAAATGTCCACAAGATGCGCGCATTCATGACAGCTCCCTTCTCTGCTTCTGCAACCAAGCATTCTTGCCCTGTGATACGACCATAAAATCCTCCGTTCCCTCTGTCCTGCATTTTCTCTATCCAGTAAGGGAGAATATTAGTGGTAAGCACTTGTTGTACTTCCTCTTTCAGGCGTTCAATAGTGGTTTCCATAATCCTAAATGTTTAATGATGATTTCTTTTCTGTTCCAGTTCCCCGATGATTTCTTTCATTCTTTTTTCGGACAGCGGATACATACTGATGAACAAAATGCTCAATAAGGTACCTATGGCAGGCAAAAAACTGAGAAACATCCTGATACCGTTAATAGCCTGGTCGTTTTGCACCACATTCGCCTGGAAACCGAAGTACCCCAACAACCATCCAGTGACAGCACTGCCGATTGCCCAACCAAACTTCTGACTCATCGACGAAGAAGAAAATATCAGTCCGGTAGCCCTGTTACCCGTTTTAAGTTCGGAGTAGTCTACACAATCGGCATACATGCTCCATAAAAGAGGGAAAATACTGCCGGCACAAATACTGATAAGTATCTGGAAAATAAAAATGAGTACAAGATTCTCTTTCTCGAACCAATAGAAAACGATACTGAGCACCGTAGCAACTACCATAGCCCACATATAAGTTCTTTTTTTTCCGATGCGGTTGCTGACCGGAGCGGCCAAAATCACTCCGATGATATTAGCCGCTTGTCCAATAGCCAGATACAGTCCGCTTAGTACAAAGGGGATACCCAGAAGGGTAACCGGTTCATTACTATTTTCCACAATAAAGTACTTGAAATAATACACAGTGGCACCATCACGAATGGAATTGAAAATCAAGGCAGCAATACCCGCTCCCAACAAAATCCACCAGGGGCGGTTGTGCAGCAAATCTTTCAAGTCATCTTTCAGCGGTGCCTGCTTCTCCCTGATAGGTTTCACACGCTCACGGGTCAAAGCAAAACAACCGATAAAAAAGACGGTACACATTACAGCTATCACGGTTACAGCCATTTCCCAACCGTATTGCTCACCATGCCCTTCACTAAAAGCATTCACCATAGGCATGAAGAGCAGCAATGCGATGAAACTGCCCAAATAGGCAAATACCATGCGGTATACAGACAGCACATTGCGATCATGCGGTTCGGCACTCATCACGCCCAACAGAGAAGCATAAGGCACATTGATAGCCGAATAAACCATCATCATCAGTGAGTAAGTAATATAAGCATATACAATCTTCGCCGTCATGCTCCATTCGGGAGTAGTGAAAGTCAGGATTCCGATGAAGGCAAACGGAAAAGCAAGAAATAGCAGATAAGGGCGGAACTTTCCCCACCTCGAACGAGTGCGGTCGGCAATGATTCCGACAATAGGGTCGAATGCCGAATCCCATACACGAGTGACGAGGAACATAGTCCCCACAACGGCTGCCGGCATTCCGAACACATCCGTATAAAATATCATCAGATAAGAGCCGAACAACTTCCAGAACATGGAGGAAGCCATGTCTCCCAAACCGTAGCCAATCTTTTCTTTTAGTTTTATCATGGTAGACCGTTATTTAAGGATGCTGGGCATCAACTCATCAATTTCAGGTTTTTCGCAATTTGCCGTTTCAGTGTTTCGACAGAGGCAGATGAACAATAACCGTCTTGCGGAGTATTCAGACAATAATCCACCAGCCTGTCTATGGTAGAAGTTGCCACATGCATACGTGTATCACTCGAAGCGTAATAAATGAATACTTTTCCGTCTTCATCTGCAATCCAGCCATTGGAAAACAGTACATTCGAAACATCTCCCACACGTTCCCCGCCTTCGGGAACCATGATTGCCCCGGCAGGAGAAGCTATCACACGAGTCGGGTCTTCAAGAGAAGTCATATACATATAAAGAACATATCTTAACCCGGCGGCACATCCGCGAACCCCATGTGCCAGATGCAGCCACCCTTTAGGAGTCTTGATAGGATGCGGCCCTTCTCCGTTCTTCACCTCTTTGATTGTATGATAATAGCGCCGGTCGATAATCGTTTCCTCTCTTACCTCCGCATGAGTCATATCGTCCACCAATGCCCAGCCGATTCCCCCTCCGCTTCCGGCATCGATGAATCCGTCCTGCGGACGGGTGTAAAGTGCATATTTCCCATTGACGAATTCGGGATGAAGCACGACATTGCGTTGCTGGCTTCCGGTCTTCAAATCAGGCAGCCGCTCCCAGTTCACAAAATCTTTGGTGCGAGCTATGGCAGCAGTGGCAGTTGCCGATGACAAGTCGCCCGCCGGCGCTGCCGGGTCATGTCTTTCCGCGCAGAAAATGCCGTACACCCAGCCGTCTTCATGCGCCGTAAGGCGCATATCATAAATATTGGTAGCTGGAATCACATCTTCGGGCATCGTAATAGGATAATCCCAAAAACGGAAATTGTCAATGCCATTAGGACTCTCGGCTACTGCAAAAAACGATTTACGGTCGGCACCTTCCACACGTACTACCAACAGGTACTTACCGTTCCATTTAATGGCTCCGGAATTCAATGTAGCGTTCATGCCGATACGCTCCATCAGATAAGGGTTGGATTTGGGATCCAAATCATAACGCCAGAAGACGGGAGTATGGGCAGCCGTCAGTATCGGATACTTGTAACGGGTGAAAATGCCGTTACCATCTTCCAAAGGCACATTCTTGCGGGTAATCAGTTTATTGTAATCATCAAACAGAGTATTCAACTTCTCTTTAAATGTAATCATATCAATCGTCAAACTAAATATCGTTATTCTCTTATATATATATTCACTTAACCTCTTCCAGATAAAGTATCCGGCTGGAATAATCACTCAACTTATGGTAATCCACTTTGTGATTATAAGGCATTTCCAGTCCGTTCGCCATCAGATACGCGCCGCTAAAAGCTTTTCCTTCGTAATCCAGAGGCTGGTTGTCTATCCGGTTCAATTCAGTCACTTTATAAATTTTATCAGGATGAAGCCCCGCCATCCTGATACGAGGCAAATGCTGGTTGCAGAAATGTTCAGTCTTCCACCAATAGAACACAGCTTTCTCTTTTTCCGGAGAGACGTACATCAGTGAAGCTACTCCCAGTCTGTCATACGGAGAAAGTAACCGGTAAATATCTCCCAATTGTACCACAGGACGAATCATCTTATAGTCAGCAATAGCCTTACGACATAGTTCTTTCTCTTCGTCCGTCATATTCTTAGGCTGTATTTCCATTCCCAAACGACCGCTCATAGCCACATCGATACGATATTTCAAAGGAATGGTGCGGAAAGTCTGATGATTGGGCGCAGCACTGATATGTGAAGCCATAGCTATAGCCGGAAAGAAATAAGAGGCTCCCCATTGCATATAAATTCGCTGCAACGCATCTGTATTGTCACTCACCCAAAACTCGTCAAAGTAAGGAAGCACTCCATAATTGGCACGCCCGCCTCCACTGGCACACGCCTGTATGGTGAGTTCCGGATATTTGGCACGTATCCGGCGGCACACATTCTCAAATCCCCGATGATAGGCAATATACAGATGACTTTGTTCATTCTTCGGCAGATAGTTCGACCCATGATTCATGATAGCCATGTTCGCATCCCATTTGATATAGTCTATTTCCGGATAATTGGTCATCAAAGTGTCTACAAGATTGAATATAAAATCCTGCACCTGCGGATTGCCCAGGTCAAGCACCACTTGCGTCCCTCCACGCCCCAATACCGGTTCGCGCAAGGGAGCTTTCAATATCCATTCCGGATGCTTTTCGTAAAGCTCACTAGTGGTATTGGCCATTTCCGGTTCAATCCATATACCGAACTTCACCTTATGTTGGCGGGCATCGTCCACCAATTTGCGAATACCGCCGGGCAGTTTCCCGGTATCCACCTTCCAGTCGCCCAATGAAGAATTGTCTGAGTTACGTTTGTACTTATCACCAAACCATCCATCGTCCATCACAAACAGTTCACCACCCATAGATGCGATATCTCCCATCATCTGGTTCATACCGTTCTCGTTGATATCAAAATACACTCCTTCCCAACTGTTCAACAATATTTTGCGGAGAGAATTTCCATGCGCCAGTTTGTATTTGCGTGCCCAACGATGAAAGTTACGGCTGCATCCGCTCAGTCCCTCGGCGCTGTAAGTCAATGCTAAAGCCGGAGTGATGAAAAGCTCCCCTTTCTTTAAGTTATAAGCTGAGTTCTCTTCATTTATGCCGGCATAAAATTGATGATATTCACTGTCATCCGTATCAATGCGTAGTTTGTAGTTTCCGCCATAACAAAGAGCTGCACCAATGACATTGCCGTAGTTCTCCTGTGGTTTGCCATCAAGAGAGAACATCACTTCGGCATGCGCCGTATGCGAATTTCTCACGCCATCCCTATTCTTTATCACTTTCATGCCCGGTTCGAGAGGTTCCTGCACAAGTTTCCCCTCGTTGGCCCATGAACCGTACAAACTTGACAACCATACATTCCCCCTCCTCACAGGCAGAAAAGCCGAATCAAACTTACGTAACGTAACATTCTTTTTCTCCGCATGGGCTATTTCTGTCCAAGTCTCTATGATATCTACATCAGAGTAGGCCTTGTAGCACACATTTACAGAAAACGGATAGACCTTGTCTTTCAGTTTAATGACGGCAATAACTGCTCCGTCGGTGTTCTTGATTTCCGTACCGGTCACTTCCATTTGCAAAGTCATGTTTCCGTCGGCATGAGTCACTGCCAACGCCGACTCACCCGGACAGTTCATACCATATACCGGATAAGCCGTATGTTGCATGACAGGTGCATTATAAACTTCGCGATAATCGTTTTCAGTAAGCTTACTGCCATAATATACATACTTCAATTCTCCTCCCACCGGAGCCGAGAGTACCAGTGAAGTACGAGGGGTTGACACATGCACATTTTGAGCAACCAAGTCTCCTGTTACAAACAAAAGAGTAGTAAACAGGCAGATTCTAATCAGATTCTTCATCATGTTTCCTTATTTATAGAGTTCAAAATTGTCTCCGACAAACAACATTTTCGGAGACTGACTGAATTTCACGAAATCATCGGCAGATACTTGTCCGGGATAGGGAGCATAATAATGAGTGGACTTTTCGCGCGCATTACGCCAAACCAGTACATAACTGAGGGGATATTTCTCGATGACCGGCAACAGCGTCCCTGTCCACCACAGGGAATCGGGAATGCCTTCCAATCCCGTTTCGGTCAGGGCAATAGGCTTATCGTGCTTCCTGCCCGCTTCAGTCAGAATCGTCAACATCTTGTTCAATTGCCTGATATACTGAGAACGTTCATACTGATAGACATCCGTACCAAGAACATCTATAATATCATCCCCCGGATAGCGTTCAAGATATTCTTCAACCGTATCAGATTCCATTCCCGGCGAGTAAGCTAACAGCACATTATTCACTCCCTTCAGACGCAAACGGTCGTTGGTCATCCGCCAAAGGGTCTTGTATTGTTCCGAAGAACACAAATCCTTGCCCCACCAAAACCAGCTTCCGGTATGTTCATGCCAAGGGCGAAACACCACAGGAACGAGTGTCCCCTCCTTTGTCTTCAGTGAAAGCAGGAAATCGGCCACACGGTCTATCCATCCGAGCATTTTCTCATGATTCTCTCCTCCCTGCATAACAGAAGCCACTACAGTGCTATCGGTCACATCCCATGAGTCACCACCCGTTTTCGGATTACGTGCATGCCAACTGAGCGAAATCATGCCGCCACGGGCATACTGCTCAATAATATATTCACGAAGATGCACAAAGGATACTTTGTCAAGATTATGTGTTCCTCCGAGCTCAATCTCTCCCAAATCGAAAGACATCACCCCCGGATAAGCACCGCAGACACTCTTGACATCGCTACGTCCCTTATCACCTTCCCAACCTATTCCGTAAGCAGTATCATCATGATGCCCGAAAAGAATGCCTTTCCGTTCCGCCTGTTTCAAACTCTGGAACAAGGCGACTGTTTCCGGCGTTTTTCCACCGGCTTCTCCTCCACCACTGCACGCAGTCGGTAAGAGGATGCAAAGTATCACATTAATAGTCAGAATTATATATTTCATCATAAAAGTTGAATAGTCTGTTATTTAAACGAAGGCAAATCACTACGGCAAATCACACCAGGCTGACTGAAAGCGTTGCTCCACCATGCCTTGTCGGCATGTTCATGCCGACCGGAATTAAAAACAGGCGCAGTAGTATCCTTTGTCACTTCATAGTCATACCAGGTCATGAACCACGCCCATTGAGCTCCGGCTGCCAATTGCTTGTCTATGGTTGCCACATTACCACATTCGCTAAGTGCAATCAGCTTGTCCGGGAAAGTTTTTTTCAGCACATCAAAATCTATGGCCAGTCCGGCAGCGTCGGTCTTGTGGTACACGTCCCGTCCGATAATATCCACGTATGCATCACCGGGATACCAGTCCTTGTCGTTCGTTTCGCTCGTCCATACCCAGATAAGATTGTTCAGTCCTTTCTGCTTGAACATCTCATATACAAGTTTCCAGAGCCGTTTGTATGAAACTGCGTCTTTCCCCCACCAAAACCATTTGCCTGCCGCTTCGTGCAACGGTCTCCAGATGACAGGAATATTCTTTTGCTTCAAAAGCAGCAAGTAACTTGCCAATTCTTCCAAATCAGCTTTAATGATCTCATTTTCCCTGGTTCCCTCCTGCAATGCCTTGACAATATCAAAATCCGTTTCGCTAACCATACATTTATACTCACTGCTGTTTTCCGTGACCGGCACATTCCAATGCCAACATGCAGCAACCAATCCTCCGGCATTCCACCAGTCTTCAACAACCGATGTCTTATTATAATCAATCCAGTCGGCCGGCGAAGCGGGAAGGTTCATGTAATCGAAGCAGACAATGGCGGGATACTTCCCGGTCTGACGGTTTACCCATACTGCTTCATTGACGTTCCATGCCACATTCGCCATTGTGCTGCTCAAAGTTTTTTTCCCCCAGCAGTTTCTCAGATATGTATACACTTTCTTAGCTTCGACGGATGCGTCCACGGTGCAAAGTTCTTTCTTTATCAACGAATTGTCCACCGGTTCCGGCTCCGTAGCCGGAAAGTCTTCCCCGGACGAGGAAGAGCATCCCGCTCCTATACCACAAAAGATGAAATAAATCAAAAAGTTATATATATTCTTCATACCTATTTTCTATAATCATTTACCTGATTTTCTTCTCAATACGAATATTGGCAAAACTGTGGTCTACGCTCCAATCCGAATTGGGTTGGAGGATGAATGACAACCCTGTCCATCCTTCCGAGAAAGCATTACCCGACACGCTCTGCAAATCAATTGAAACAGTACACCACTTCCCGTATGTATTGAAACTACCATTCGCTGAAGGATTCCACGGATAATTGCCATTATTAAGCTGAATCAAATAACCATATTCAGCCGAATCATAGAACGGATGCCCCGTCGGAGAGTAAACCTCAAACTTAAAGTTGTAATCGGCAGGATTTGCCGCCACATCAGCCGGGCAATTAAATCCTCCGCAAACAAGATTCGTCCAGTTCCATGCACCATAACTGCCATTCACCCTAAAATAAGGGCCATAGAGAATTTCAGGCTCGTTGTCGCCTGCTTCATTGACGATAAGTTCTTTGCCTGCCCAGAGTCCGTAATCATCAGGACGAGAAAGGTTCCAGATAATCGCATCCGTCATACGATAAGGGATTCTCTCGGTATGGGCAACAGAACCCGCTCCCACATAACTCACTTCGATGACAGAGTTATCCTGTGCATTCTCTGGAATGACAACCGACATATATTTGTCCGAGATAGAATCTACCTCAAGTTCTACACCGTTCATTTTGACAGTAGAAGTAGAATTCCCGCCTCCGAATCCATAGAGGTCGAAGTACTTACCTTTCAACTGTACAGATGTGCCGGGAAGAGCAAATTCGTTATATAGACCGTCCACCTGAACCAAGGGTACAGACACCGTGAAATCATACGTGGTACTTCCCAACTCCGTTTCATAATAGAGTTTATTATTCACTTCCAACGGAATCTGACGGGGAATGGGAAGATAGGCACTGCCGGCAGTCGCATATACCTCACCGACAGGGAGTTCGACATCATTGAACATCACTTTCCTCACACGGCTTAAATTGGAACCGTCAAGCACAATCATCTGCTCCAGATTTCCGTCAGTGATTGGTAACAATTTATCCCTGTCTTTGGAGTCATATACAGCGTCAATAACGGGGGCACCGCTTGACGCCATTTCGTCGTCATAATTATCATTATAGGTCACTATGTCCTGACAAGCACTAAAGCTCAACGCCATACAGCACATAAGAGTTATGGATTTGAAAGATAATCTTTTCATGAAATATTGATTTTAAATTTCTGACTTTATTCTAGAATAGGGAAGGTACTTTAACTCCAACCCGGATTATTGCTGTCAATCGCTTCATTAGTAGAGACCTCATCAGAAGGCAATGGGAAAAGCAAATGACGCTGTTCACGATGTTTATTCACACCGGCTTCATCATAGTGAGTTTGAGAGCCGTCCTTGTTGATTCCACCAATAGAGTTCATCACTTCCACATAGATTCCCCAACGAATCAGATCCCATCGCCTGTCTCCTTCCAGCGCAAGTTCTTTGGCACGTTCTTCAAAAATGGCGGAACGCAGGGCTTGTTTGGAAGCAATGGCTCCATCACCGGAACTTGACGCAAGAGTGGCGTTCGAACGGTTACGTACCCTATTCAATGCACTGATAGCCTCGGAAGATACTC
This sequence comes from Bacteroides sp. GM023, assembly GCF_014750685.1. Lineage (GTDB taxonomy): Bacteria > Bacteroidota > Bacteroidia > Bacteroidales > Bacteroidaceae > Bacteroides. The sequence continues at coordinate 43,537 of NZ_JAAXGE010000004.1, read as the reverse complement.
CGTTATCCAATTCACATTTCGCTTCTGCGTAAATCAGCACGATGTCAGCCAGACGAAGGAAAGGCCAGTAGGCATCCGATTTTTTCTGTGTGGCGTCTGTAACGTCTGCATATTTGTTAGTAAATGCCAGACACTCGTTCGATACGTTAAAGTAATAGTTACGTCCGTCGTTGTAGGGAGCTTCCGGTTCCGCTACATAATTTCCATTAGCATCATAGCCTGTGGCTTTCAGCACATACTCCGGTGTGTTCGGATAGAAAAAGCCGCTCTTCGGTTTTCCCTCTTCGTCCTGATAGCTTACTATAAAACGATGTTTCACTCCTTGTGTGACACGGTAATCCTGAGAGGTGAACAGAGTATACCAGTGATAACGGTTGCCGATATACAGACCGCTGGCTACTACACCGCGTCCATTGTCGATGCCATTGTACCATTCAAAGATACTGTTTCCATAAAGCTCGTCACCGTTGGCACCTTGCAAGGCAAACAGATGTTCGGTACTTTGCCCCAGTCCGGAGCGCTTCCACAGTTGGTCATAAGGAAGCAAGTCATGGCTGCCGTAGTTGTTGTCCGGAGAAGGGTACACCAGATATCCGGCCCATTTGGCAGCTTTTTCATAGCAATCCCTCCAATCGAAACTTTCGTAACCTTTCACCTGAGTCTTCACAAACTCCCGTCTTACAGGCATGTCCAAAACCTTATCGTCCCCATTGTATGAATAAGACGAGCCGGTCATTACTGTCATTTTCTCACCTGCCGGAAGTGCACCGGAAGCCATGGTTGCATACACTTTAGCGAGTAGTCCGACAGCTGTTCCCGCACATACATGTCCGGTTTGATATCCCGCATCCGTATTCTTATAAAGACGTGGAATGGCTTCCTCTTCCAAAAGACGAACTATTTCAGCATAGACATCGGCTATCGGACGGCGAGGATTGTTGTATCCCGCCCCGTCCGTGACAGCCTTGTTAAACAACGGAATCTCACCGTATGCCTTCACCAGCATAAAATAGGCAAAAGCCTTTTGGAAATACACCTCACCCAGACCGTTAGTCTTTACCTGTTCGTCGGCACCCGTGATTGCATTGATATATTTGATAGCCACATTAGCGCGATTAATCAAGTTATAACAACCTTTCCAAATGGTGTTGGTCACATCATCTCCCTGATAATTGCCGGCACCTGCGTTGCTGAATGCCCAGTCAGGACCGGAAGCATAGTCACAGTCCATATCAAGCACGCGGGGGAAATTCCCCCAACGGAACATATCGTCCGCCCATTTACTGTACACGCCGGTCACCCATTGGCTGACTGCAGCATCATCGTTGCCCACCTCTTCCGGGCCCACAAAAGAATATGGCTTTTCGCTCAAGAAATCCTGGCAAGCGGAGAAAGTTGTCATACCTGCTAAAGAAAGAGATAACAGGATATATATTTTTTTCAGTTTCATGGAGTTACATTTAATTGTTTATCATCTTAAAAATCTACTTTTATACCCAATGAGAATGTGCGGCTGCTGGGATAGGAATACACATCAACACCACGCCGGGAGGCATCCGAACCGAAAGCATTCACTTCGGGGTCGAACCAGCTATAGCCGGTAATGGTGAAGAGATTGGTTGCGCTGGCATACACATTGACATTGCTGATACCCTTGAAATTAGGTTTCCAGACATATCCGATATTCAGGCTTTTCAACTTCAAGTAAGAGCCGTCTTCCACATAACGATTAGAGATGAGCATATTACGCTCGTAACCCGAAACCGCTTTCGGCCATTTTGCCTGGGCGGCATTGGTTTCTGTCCAGCGGGTATTATAGGCTTCACGGGTGATATTACCCACATTCCCCATCTTCATATCCATCAGGTTGCCATTGAAAATGTCGTTTCCCTGACTTCCTTGCAGGAAAAAGCTCAATGTAACACCTTTCCACTCGAAGTTGCTGGTAAGGCCATAGACAAAATCAGGATTCGTGTCTCCGATAATCACACGATCGGCCGAAGTAATATCGGGATTATCATCAAAGTTCCTGTATTTTATTTCACCAATCATACCGGCGCCTTTTGCGCGGATATCTGCACTGGGCGAAGCCATCACCTCTGCCAGATTATCATAGAATCCATCTTCTACATAACCATATATAGCGCCGATAGGACAACCATTGCGCTGTATGAACACCTCATCAGCCGAACTCCATAATTTCTGCGCAAACTGGTCAGCTTTCAGTCCGCCGATCCTGTTGCGGTTGAATGAGATATTCGCATCGATATTCCATTTCAGCGGTGTATTCTGCAACACATAGAACTTACCGGTCAGCTCAAGCCCTTCATTAGTGATGTGTCCGCTATTGACCATCATGCTACCAAAACCGGTACTTGAAGGGATTTTCACATCCTGAAGCAAATCGCGTGTTTTCTTATGATAATAATCCACCGTCAGGTTAATGCGGTTATCCAAGAATCCCATATCGATTCCCACATTATACTGGGCAGTCGTCTCCCAGCGCAAGTCGTCGGACACCGGGCCTCTCCAGTCCACTTCGGCAAAACCGCTGTTGATAGCCCCGCCAAAAGGATAGTTTGCCATATTAAGCATCGGCAGCGTACGATAACTTCCGATACCCTGATTACCCGTTTCACCATAGCTCAGGCGCAACTTCAAGTTACTGAATATCCCCAAGTCTTTGATAAACTTCTCTTCCGATATACGCCATGCGATAGCTCCGGAAAGGAAACTAGCCCACTTGTTTTTATCGGTAAACTTACTCGAACCATCAGCACGACAGGAAGCGGTAAAGATATATTTGTCCATAAGAGTGTAATTGACACGTGCCAGGAATGAAGCTAAAGCTGCATCTCCCCTGTCAGACCTCAATTTGCCCGGATTGGCTCCTAAACTCATATCGAAGTCCTGAGTGATGTCGTTGGGAAATCCCGTGGCCGACATCGCTTTGCTTCCCCAACTGTTTTTTTCTGCCGTAAAACCTGCCACCGCATTAATGCCATGGATACCGAATGTTTTATCAAACGTCAGCAATGATTCAGTGGTAATTCCCAACCACCAGTTGCTTGACTGTTCGGCCTTGCCATTGATATTAGTAGTGGACGAACCTTCCTGCGTTTCGCGACCATAGTACATGCCACGGTCATTGTTGGTGTAACTGATACCCAAATTCTGTCTGAACTTCAGAAAAGGCAGCAGTTTAACCTCCATATAGCTTGAATTGAACACGTTTATGCTGCGCAAATTATCCTTAGTGTTGGTAATATAAGCCAATGGATTGGAGGCAAGCCAGCTCAATTCACCAGTTTCCGCCTTATTCTTCTGCGGGTCATACGTTGAGGGAAACACCAATGCAGAACGGATAACACCACAATCAGAAGAGTTGGTCTTCGAGAAATCCGTATCAGTATGTGTGAAACTGGTATTCATGCCCATTTCCAACCATTTGGTTACATACCTGCCTATATTGGAACGCAATGAATAACGGGTAAAACCGGAATTCTTGATGATACCGTCCTGTGTGAGGAAATTACCGGAGAATGAGTGCCAACCCTTGTCCGAGCCGCCCGATACACTGATATTATATTCCTGCGAAAAGCCGTTCTGATAAATCAAATCCTGCCAGTCGGCCACGCCTACATAGGAAATGTTACCATATTCATCCACATAATCACCCGGTCGGAGGAAATCTTCCGGTGCCGGCAGGTATTTGCCTGCAGAAGTATCGTTTCCGCCCCCCGGCAAAGCCGGATATTCCCAAGCTCCGGGATACGGCAGCTTGCCATAAGGCTTATTACTATATTTATAATCATTGAGCACTTGCTCGTTTTGATAATTGGCATAAGTGAATGCGTCGAGCACATCCATACGTTTCGCTATCTTTGAGAATGTAAAGTTGGCACTGAATTCCACCTTTTCATTTCCCTTCTCACCCCGTTTGGTAGTTATGATAACAACTCCGTTCGCACCACGGGAACCATATATGGCAGTCGCGGAAGCATCTTTCAAGACATCAATGCTCTGAATGTCGTGCGGATTGATAAATGCCAATGGGTTTGATTTATTCTGACTGTTATTCGTATCGCTTGCAGGAGTATCTCCCGTATCAAACGGTACGCCGTCTACAATATAAAGAGGTTGTGAGTTGGTAGAGAAAGAGTTCGTACCGCGAATCTGAATACTGATGCCGCCGCCCGGAGCGCCGTCACTTTGATTTACCTGTACACCGGCAATCTTGCCCGCCAACCCCTTACTCAAATCAGTAGGATTGCCTTTCATCAGATCGTCACTTTTTATCTGCGAAACGGCGCCACTCAAATCACGCTTCTTCATTGTACCGTAACCCACTACGACAACCTCGTCCAGTAGTTCCGTGTCATCCTTGAGAATAACAGTCACCCGGGTCTGTCCATTCTTTAAGGATACTTCCTGCTGCTTATAGCCAATAAAGCTGACCTGCAAAACCGCCCCTTGCGAAACGGTTAATGTAAAATCACCGTTCAAATCAGTGATAGTTCCGTTTGTCGTACCTTTCTGTACTACATTTGCACCAATCACCGGTTCTCCCGAGGCATCTGTCACCCGTCCTTTTATTTTAACGGATTGCTGTTGTATCATTTCTGCCGTGTCGGCAGACGCATTAGCGGAAAGAGGAATACCACTAACCAGAGAGGCCAGGCAGAGCCCTGTGATAAATACTGTTTTTCTGGATCTTAGATTCATAATATAAATATTTGATAGGTTTTTATTCTGTCGATTTAAGGACTTCCTTTTGACTGTGGCAAATGTACGAATAAAATAGTACCACCTGTTTCTCATTTGATTTTCAAACTATCCGGTTTGTATCCCGACCGGAGAATAATCGATTTGGGATAGAAAAAGATACAAAAGACACATACCTTCCCTTAAAATGATACATTCGGGATAAAGGATTTATGAACGGAATTCTTAACTTAGCAACGTGAAAAGATACAGTTATGAAAAGACACTTACAAATTCCTTTGTTTCTTCTTATCTCCTTGCTGAATAGCCTGGCATCATACGCTTCAAACGAAATGAGTTTTCACCAGTTGGGAGTAAAAACAGGTATGTCCGACAATTATATTCAGGCGATAGAACGAGATAAATATGGGTTCATGTGGTTTGCCACCCGCGACGGACTGAACCGCTATGACGGTTATCATTTCAAAACTTATACCACCCTCCGGCAGGGAGCATACAACAATAGCGTAGAATGGGTAGCAGAAGATGCAGCCGGCAATATATGGATAAAAACTCCGGTTAACTATTGTTTTTATGACCGTGAAATGGACGAACTGGACAACAGGACGGACCTTCTTCTACACAAGATAGGTATCTTTGAAAGCCCCAGGCAATTATTCGTAGATGACGACAAGAACCTGTGGTGCGTTGCAGACAACACATTGTATTACTACATATTCTCCGACGAAACGTTGTACAAACAGTCACTTCCGGGCAGCGTAAACATTGCCGACATGGCTTGCCGCAACAAGAAATGTTATATTCTCATGGCCGATGGAAATGTGATTAACATAGACTGGATGCATAAATCCATAACAAAACTGTTTCATACGGAAATACATACCACTTATGTGCCTCACATTTATCTGGACTTTTCTTCCCGGCTTTGGATATACGCCCCGCACAGCGCGGATGTTAAATGTTATTCTCTGACGGAAAACAGCTGGATTGACTTTGCCGCCCGAACGGAACTCAGTAGAGAACGAACCATGATTACCACTATAACCGACGATGGCAAAGGGAATATCTGGATGGGTACCGATGGCAGAGGAATATTCATATGTCCGTATGATAAAGAAAAGGGCAAGGTGACACGGCTATTCAAGGATGTCGACAAATTATATTCCCTACCAGACAATCACGTGACTTATATCTATAAGGACAACCGCGACGTGATATGGATAGGAACCGGCAAACAGGGCGTAGCTTATTCAGGATTGAACAATCTAATATTCGAAAACCATTATTGTCCCCAACTGGAAGATGTCAGTTGTTTCTACGAAGAGCGAGAGGGCAAACTATGGTTGGGATTTGACGGTGAAGGCATAGCCAGTTACGACAAGGATAAAAACACCTATACTTATTATAAATCAAAGAATAAAGAGATTCCTTCCGACTTGATTGTTTGTTCCTTCCATGACAACAAAGGCAGAGTGTGGTGGGGAAGTTTCGGTGGTGGAGCGTTTTATTATCAAAACGGTCAGTTCACCCCACTCAAAGCACCGGAAAATAATCCGGTGGAATTGCCTCAGTACATACGTCGTATTACACAAGATAATGCCGGTAACTTATGGTTTGCCACTTACTCGCAAGGACTCTATTGCCTGGAACCTTCCGGAACGCTTAAAGACTACACCATGAGTAATTCGACTTTACTGACCAATTACATTGCCGACCTGGCATATGTTGAAGGTTATTCTCTCTATGTGGCTACCAGTTCGGGAGTGTACCACATGAATACTTCCACCCGGGAAATGACGATATTGGAACAAACAGCCGATGGTGAAGAAGTGATACAAGATAAATTTGCCAATTGCATCTATCAAGATTCACGCGATCTGCTATGGATAGGCGGACGAAAAGGGGTCAACGTGTATAGCCCGAAGCAAAATAAACTAATCAATTTGAATACCTCAAACGGTGTTTCCCATTCATATATACGTGCCATTATCGAAGATGCATCTCACAATATGTGGCTCACTACAGACCATGGCATCACTCACGTGGAAGTAGTGAAATCCGATGATGCCGATATGCCCGATTTCCGTTGCCACCCTTATTATGAAGAAGATGGAATCGGTAACCTTACCTTCAATAATTTTTCAATCTTCTGCAATCACAGGAATGAAGTAATTGCCGGAGGCGGAGGAGGGTATGTAAAAATCATCGCACGCGGCAATGACTTGTTTTACTTTGACCGCCAAGTGATATTCACTGATTTATATATTGACAATGAGTGTGTCAATGCAAACAGACCTGCACACAACGGACACATCATTCTCACAAAAAACATACAGTTGCTTAACAACCTTAACCTGAACTATTCAGACAATAGTTTCGCTGTGGAAATTTCGGCTATGGACTATGGAAATCTGCACAAGTTGCAATATGAATACAGGCTCAATAAGAACGAAGAATGGACAAAGCTGGAGGGAAACCGGATTTATTTCAATAAACTGGCTCCCGGAACTTATCAACTTCAAGTACGGGTAATGAAGGTTCACGATTATGAAAACGATGCAAGTGCTACACTTTCCATCAATGTGTATCCGCCATTCTGGCTTTCCAACTTAGCTTACAGTATCTATGCATTACTGTTGGTGAGTGCCATATCACTTATCTTTATCCATATGAAACGGAAGCACCGTCGATTATTGCTTCAACAAAAACGGGATATGGAAACGGTACAGCAGCATGAAATTGACGAAGCCAAATTACGATTTTTCACTAACGTAAGCCATGACCTGCGCACTCCTTTGTCTCTTATCATCACTCCCCTTGAGCAAATACTGGCTACTAATACAGCACAAGACATAAAAAAAGAATTGAAGTTGATTCATCGCAATGCATTGGCACTTCTGGACGTTATCAACCAACTGCTTGATTTACGCCGGCTGGACAATGGTAAAGCACAACTCAATCCTTCCCACGGTGATTTGGCAAATTTTATCAAAGAGATATGTGATTCTTTCTATTCGTACGGCGACAAAAAGGATATTACCTTCAGTCTTTCATTGAAAACCGATAGTCTGGAAACAGACTTTGATAAGAATAAAATGCAGCGCATAATGCTTAACCTACTATCGAATGCGTTCAAATACAACGTGAATCACGGAAGCGTGAACGTAGTGCTGAATCGTATCATACAAGATGAGAGAGAGTATGCCTGCATCCAAGTGGCGGATACCGGAATCGGTATACGTGAAGAAAACAAAGCTAAAATATTCGACCGTTTCTATCAAGAAGAACACTCGTCCACTGATTATATCGGCAGTGGCATAGGTATGCATATAGTCAAAGAATATGTTACTCTCCATAATGGTGACATTCAAATTCGCGATAATCATCCCCAAGGTACTATCTTTGAATTTATGTTCCCCATACGACATGAATGTAAGAACATAAATACCACGGCAACGCCAACTGAAAGACTAGACATTCGGGAAGAACCGGAGCAAGCAAAAACGCCAACAGGTTGTTCACTACTTATTGTGGAGGACAACGAAGATTTCCGACAGTTCATTGTTGACTGCCTGAAAGACCGATTCACTGTTTATGAGGCCGAACAAGGTGAAAAGGCAATGGAGATATTAGCCCTACATGATATCAGCCTTGTGATAAGCGATGTCCGTATGCCGATAATGAACGGACTGGAGCTATGCAATAAGATAAAGGGAGACATCCGTTACTCACATATCCCTGTTATTTTACTGACTGCACGAACCGCCCAGGAACATATGCTGGAAGGATTGCGTGAAGGTGCCGATGACTATATCACCAAGCCTTTCAACCTGGATATTCTTCTACTCCGTATCCAAAAGCTGCTAGAATGGAGTAGCCGTAACCATCAACGATTCGGAAAAGTAGAAGTGTCTCCTGCCGAAATTACCATCAGTACTATTGATGAAAGACTTATTGAGCGAGCCATACAAGCAGTGGAAGAGAATATGGACAATACCGATTTCTCTGTCGAAGACCTAAGTACGGCCGTCGGAATGAGTCGTGGTCACTTATACAAAAAACTAATGACGATAACAGGTAAGTCACCCCTTGAATTTATACGTGTCTTGCGCATAAAAAGAGGAAAGCAATTATTGGAACAGAGCCAGGAAAGCATTTCTCAAATCGCTTATCAAGTGGGACTGTCACCCAAACAATTCGCTAAATATTTCAAGGAAGAGTTCGGATGCCTTCCTTCAGAGTTCAACTGTAAAAAGGATTGATTCCCTATAAGAAAGCATACTTTTGTTATAATGAAAAATTAAAGATGGAGAAAGGGAACTGAGTCTCTTTCTCCATCTTTTTTATACTTTGAAACTCATTACTATATCTTTGGATAAGTATCAGGGTTATTGAGCTGATTCATCTCTTTTGCCATTTGTTTAAGCAAACCTTCTACACGGTTGTAATGTAGAGAGTAATTCTTATACATCTGTTTAAGCATAGGACTATCCATAGTTGTTTGAATGAGAAACTGTAAATGTTTTCCCATAGAAATATTCATTTGCATACGCTCTTTTTTACCCAAATTATCCTGTATGGAGTAAGCACCACATAAGGTTTGAATTTCTGCTATGCCTTCATGCCATACATGCATATTGAGACGATTCAGTACTTCCATGTTTTTCCTTAGGTCTTTCAGTAGAATGTTCAGCATTTCAAATTCAGTGCGATTTGCAGAGCAGGCATCCGGATTCAGGAAGTGAGCGAATTTGAGATAGAAGTCTTTTAATTCTTCAACAGGAACATAAAATACTTTTTGGGGAGCTGTTACCATACCTCCCACCGTTGGTTGAACGGTTACTTGGGTTGTTTCCATAATAATGATTATGAGTAATGTGGCAGGCGAAGATTTTCTGAATAACAAGAGCGGTTTCGCCTTTCCCGTTACTCTTCACCAACCAGGCAGTGGGTGCATTAACACTCCACACGGGGGTACGAAACCGCCTTATGGAGTATCTGGACAGGCATAAAAATGCCCGCCACAAAAAAGAGGCAGGTTTCCTGCCTGGTTGTAAGAAGAGTACTACAAAGGTACAATAAATTTCTTCTTTGCCAAGAATTAAACAAAAAAACAAACTGACAGAGGAGAAGAATTATAATGCTTATATATTTGCTTCGTCGCTTCGCTCGTCTGAGTAATTAATTAAATCGTTTGATTCATAGCGGTACCGATTTGAATCAAACGAACATCAGGAATGATTGGTTATCGAGAGGATATATAGTTCCAACGTGCAGATCATATAGACCCAATGTACAGCGTATATAGATTCAATGTACAAGGCATATATAGCTTGTGTCTTGGATGTTAATAGCTGATGTATCAAGTATTAACACCTGACGCATCAACTATTAATACCTGACATCTCAACTATTAACAGTTGATGGGCAGTTTATAGCATTTCTTTTTAACTCAATGATACTCAGATTATTAGCTAAATCATAACTTATTTATGCATTTCTTCTATAGAGTTTAAAAACGAGAAAGTATCTTACACCTTACACTATATGCAACTATTATATTGATATACAATTGATTACTACTGTGCAAGATATGGTTGCAGATGCGTGCAAGATACATCTATCTTGCACTAACTTTTTCATCATTGCTTGCTGTTTTATTTCCTGTTAACAGCAGGTTAAATTAGTTTCATGCGCTTGAAACAAAGTGTTTAGTACCGGGAAACAAAGTGTTCAAAGGCGCGAAACAAAGTGTTTCAAGGCACTAAACACTTTGTTTTCCCGCATGAACAAGTCATTCATACGTGGTATTATTAATTACTCAGTGTACTTCTATGGATATGACACGATTCTTACAGATAAGACATAGTGCAAGATAGATGTATCTTACACACATCTGCAACTGTATCTTGCACTATGGTAAATCACTATATATCAACGACATATACTCAACAAGTGTAAGGTGCAAGATACTTTCCCATTTTCAACTTTATTGTAAGCTATCTAAGTTAGTTATTATTTGGTTCATTCCCGTGCCGTTTTAAACAAAAATCATACTATTCTATTGGTAAATAAATTAGCATTTGTACATGAAAAGGGCATCAGATAACTGTATCTTTCAGCCATTTCCCAAAAAAACGATCGTAGACAATGTAGCCATCGGGAGTATTATATATCAGTTCTTTATTTAGTAGAGATTTCAATGCAACATTTACACTGCTGGGTGTTTTCAAATGATGCCTTTTGATAAAGTCGCCAGCATTGATACTTTTTACGCAACCTTCTGTTGCAATGGCTTTTAGTAGTTCCACCTGGTTGTTGGTCAGTAGCGTCAGGTTGCTTTGATATACGGTTTCCTGCTCATCCAGAATGTCATTTATGCAGCTATCTACCAGTTGGTTGTCAATAGGATTGATTCTTTTCTCATACAATCGGTTGAGTATACTTTGAATGTACCAGGTATGTCCGCTCTCAAGTTGGTAGAGGTAAGAGAATGTCTCCAACGGTAACTCTCTTTTTTCCTTAGCAAAGAATGAATGTGCGAATGAATAATAATTTTGCAGTGGAATTTCTTTTAATACAATGAGTTGGGTACTTTGATAAAAAGGCCGTTTGGCAGAGGTGAACATTTCTTCCATCACATGCTTTTTACTTCCTGAAAATATAAAGTGGACATTAGGCATGAACTGGATATGAGAACGGAGTAATGCTTCTACACCTTTTTCCGGATACTCTGTAATTTGTTGAAATTCGTCGATAGCAAGGTAGCAATGTTTTTTCGAAGCTACCATATAGTCGAGTATTTCTTTCAAGGTTTGTTCGGCATGGGCGGGTGCAAAGTCCAACGACACGATAGGCATACCACTTCTTTCATCGGCACTAATGATGGGACGACATGACTTGAAGAAAGCGGTCATTTGCCGGAGTATGTTTTGGGACAGAGTGTCCAGTTCTCCAAGAACATTTTGGGCAAGTAGCTGTATGAACGCTCTTAAATCACGTGTAGAGTAGATGTCCATATAGAAATAGGCGGCATTCGGATTCTCTTCCCGCTTCATCCGGTAGAATACATTTTTGATAAGTCCTGTCTTTCCCATGCGTCGGGGAGATATTAAAGTCAGATTGCGTTCATTTAGCAAAGCTGAAATCATTTTATCTGTTTCTTTCTCCCGGTCACAAAAGTATTCAGGGCTATTGTAACCATACACAAGGAATGGATTATAGGGCTTCATGGCTTATTACATATTTTACGTTACACATTTTATGTAATACAAAGAACGTAATAATTTCGGGATATTCAATAAAAAGACTCATAAAATTATCGACCCCACAGAACCGGATAGCATAGAGTTCGCTCCGCATTTCTATGGGGTCGATTAAGTCTTAATGATTCAGTTATTTGCTAGCTGACCATTCAGTAGTTATAATTCAACCGTAGCTTTTAAAGGTAATTGGTTGGAAGCCGGACCGATGAGAATCTCAAATTTCCCCTTCTCTACTACAAAGCGATGTTGATTCATATCGTAATAAGAGAATGCGTCTTCATTCAGCACAACGGAGAGACGTTGGGTTTCTCCTTTCTTCAAGAATACCTTCTCATAACCTTTCAACTCTTTCAGAGGACGGGGAACGGAAGACTCTACATCATGCACATATACCTGGGCTACTTCCGAAGCGTCCATCCTGCCTGTATTCTTGACATCAAAGCTAACTTTCACCTGATGCTCACCAATTTTCTCCGCAGACACATTGCTATAAGCGAAAGTGGAATAAGACAAACCATAGCCAAAGGGATAAAAAGGTTCTTTTCCTGAACGGTCATAACCCCGATAACCAACGAATACACCTTCTGAATAGTCTACACGTTTGATTTCCGCTTTCAGGTTCTCATAATAGCTGTCATGTACCGGATTATCTTCCCATTTCTTTTCAATAGAAATAGGTAACTTGCCGCTCGGGGAAATCTTACCGGTAAGGATTTCAGCAATAGCCTGTCCACCTTCCTGTCCGGGATACCAAGCCATCAAAATGGCTTTTGCCGCATCAAACCAGGGAGTAAAGTCCACTCCACCACCGGCATTCAACACCACAACCAGGTTAGGATGCATGGAAGCAATCTTCTTTATAAACTGTTCCTGATAATGTAACAGACCAAACGGACGGTCGAAGCCTTCTCCTTCCGTATTACTGTTGAAGCCTGTGCAGAATACCACATTGTCAACCTTTGCCAATCCCTGACGCAGCTTATCTTCATTCAGTCTGAAAGCATTGAAGCGGATAATTGCCGAGGATATATTATCGAAAAATTCTATACGGAAGCGATATTCCTTACCTGCTTCAACAGGGAGTTCAACTTCACGGCTCGAGTAAGAGTGATTACCCCAGTCACCTGTGATATGCTTGTCATTCACAAAAAGGCGGTAACCGTCATCACCGCCAATGTGGAGTTTCAATTGGCCGTCCGATTGGGAGATGTAGCTGGCTGCCCAACGGATAGAGAAGCCGTCTTCCGGGAAACCATCCAGTGGGGCGCCATATTGCCAGTCATAATCTATAGAAGGCTCTACACGGGTCACTTCCGGCGCGCCGGAAAGTGTCTTGTTCTTAAAGTATTCGGCTTTGAAGCCTTTCGTCTGACGGGTGGCGTCGGTATAGAATTCATGGACGATATTTTCATAAATCACATCGTCAGTCAGCATGACAAGGTTCTTCTTTTTCAGTTCCTTCAGTCCCTGACTGACGGATACTGTAGAGAACGGAGTAACGAAACCACTACCCCCACCCGTAGGGATACGGTCTGCGTTAGGGCCCATTACGGCGGTCTTTCCTTTCAACGGGAGAAGATTTTCTTCATTCTTCAGCAGGACTACGCCTTCGCGGGCAAGTTCTAAAGCGGTTTGGCGGGAGAAAGGATTATCCTCAGCGATGCTGCTGTCTTTCTGTTCCTTATCAAGCATGCCGTAAGCAATCAGTGTTTGCAGGATATGCTGTACTTTAAGGTTGATGGTTTCTTCTGTCACCGTACCCGTCTTGATAGCGGGGATAAGATTGTCGGCATTCATGAAACGCCCTTTCGGCATTTCAAGGTCAAGTCCGGCGTTAGCCGCGCCGACGGCGGAATATACGGAAGTCCAGTCAGACATAAGGATGCCTTTGAAACCCCAGAGATTACGCAAGATGTCAATATTAAGCCATTTATGTTCAGTAGCATGGACACCGTTCAGTAGATTGTAGCTGTTCATTACGGCGCTTACATTGGCTTCCTGCACGGCTTTTCGGAAGGCGGGGAAATAGATTTCATGTAACGTGCGCTCGTCTATATCAGAGCTGGCGTGGTGACGGCTCCATTCCTGATTATTGGCGGCGAAGTGCTTGATTGTGGCAATCACGCCTTCCGATTGTACGCCCAGGATATATTGTTTGGCTGTTTCACCTGTTAGATAAGGGTCTTCACCAAAGTACTCAAAGTTACGTCCACACAGGGGGGCACGGTAGATGTTCACGCCGGGGCCCAGCAGGATACTTACTCCACGGGCTTTGGCATCCTGTCCCAAGCCTTGACCTAATTTGTAAAGCAAGTCACGATTCCAGGTAGAGGCGGAAAGGATACCCGACGGATAAAGGGTGCTTTTAGGGGCATGGTTACGGATTCCCTGAGGACCGTCAGCCAGTCGTATTTCAGGTATACCCAAACGGGGGATAGCACGAAGGGAAAAGCTCGTATATCCGGAGATATAATCTATTTTCTCTGGCAAAGTCATTTTGGATACAATTTCCTTTGCGCGTTGTTCAGCCTGGGGAGTGATTGTCTGTGCACAGGTCAGGATGCTGCATGCAAGCATGCATAGGCTTATGATACCTATTTTCTTTTTCATGGTGGTTATGTGTTAATATAGAATGTGTCAAAAGCCAATCTGATTATCAACTTTGGTTATTAGCTTTTGACACACTTTCGTTCTTTATATCTTTAATCTGTCAGTTCTACTTTCTTTAGTCTGTCAGTTCCACTTTGACCGTTTGTCCTTGCACCAGAATATGATATTCTCCTGCTTCGAGGAAACGTTTGCCGTCATCATTGACAAAGCCGAAATCACGTTCAAGATCTATGTCGAAACGGAATGTTTTCGTTTCTCCGGCTTTGATGAGTTGTTTCTCGAAGTGCTTCAATTCTTTGACAGGACGCGTGATTGAGCAATACGGGTCGGAGATAAACCAGTGGACTGTTTCTGCTCCGTCACGGTCACCGATATTGGTGACGGTGACTTCTGCTGATAGTTTCTCACCGCGTTTCACTTTTGTAGCGGAAGGGGTGAGAGTGCCATACTTGAATTCTGTGTAGCTCAAGCCGTGGCCGAAGGGATACAATGGGTCACTGGTGATGTCTTTATAGAATCCCTGGTGTCCGCGGCCGCTTTTACGGCGGTTATAATAGATAGGAATCTGTCCTGTTGAGTAAGGGAAAGTCATGGCGAGTTTACCCGAAGGGTTGATACGTCCTGACAATATGCCCGCCATCGGAAGAGCGCCATTTACGCCCGGTTGCCAGATTTCCAGTATGGCATCAGAAACAGATTCCAGGCGGTTCAGTTCCAATGGACGTCCGTTTACCAATACCAGTACAATAGGTTTATCGGCTTTCTTCAGTTCTTTCGCTAGTTCTTCCTGAATCTGTGGCAGTGCGATGGAAGAGCGGGAAGCGTTCTCACCACTCCAGGTCATCATCTCACCCAGGCAAAGAACTACTACGTCAGACCAGCGCGCAGCTTCCAGTGCTTCAGCAAATCCGTCCGTATTGTCACCTTTCGTAGTACAACCTAATGCGTAGCGAAGTTCGGCTTTTCCGGCAAATTCTGTTGCCAGTCCATCATAAAGCATGGCGACGTCCGTATCTTTTCCATGACCGCACCAAGAACCTAATAAATCCCATCCATTTTTTGCCATAGGGCCTATTACAGCAATCTTCTTTTTATCGGTCAGTGGTAAGGTCTTGTTTTCGTTTTTCAGCAAGACCATGGATTCAGCCGCAAGTCGGGCGGCAATATCCATGCTTTGCGGACGGAAGAAACGTTCTTTCTCACTCGTAGCAGGAGTATAAGGACGCTCGAACAGACCGAGACGAAACTTCACACGTAAAACACGACGAACAGATTCATCGACCTGAGCCATTGATATTTTTCCTTCCTCTATCAGTTCTTTCATGTGACGGTCGTAGGCATGAGACATCATATCCATTTCAAGACCGGCATTGAAAGCATACACTGCAGCTTCTTTTTTGGTCGCTGCCAGTCCCTGATTTTTCAACTGTTCGATAGCTCCCCAATCGGAAACAATAAAGCCATCATGTCCCCAACGTTTCTTTAATATCTCGGTCATGATATAGGGGTTCGCTGAGCCAGGTACACCGCTGATATCATTAAAAGAACTCATCAAAGTTGCCGCACCGGCTTTCACGCCCATTTCATAAGGGAGCAGATAAGTATCCCAAAGAGTCTGTTTGGAGATTTCGGTATAAACATAGTCACGTCCTGCCTCGGATGCTCCGTAGCCTACATAATGTTTCAGACAAGCGGCTATACGGTCTTCCGCAGACATGTCGTCACCTTGGTAACCACGTACTGAAGCTGCAGCAAACACCCCATTTGTATAAGGGTCTTCTCCATATCCCTCAGCAACACGTCCCCAACGAGGATCACGTGCAACATCAATCATTGGCGAGAATGTCCAATCAACTCCTGACATACGGGCTTCTTGTGCAGTAACAGCACACGCCTGTTCTACCAATTCGGGATTCCAGGAACAGGCTTGTCCCAGTGAAATAGGATATACAGTACGAAAACCATGAATAGCATCATAACCAAAAATAATAGGAATACCCAAACGGGACTCTTCCACTGCTTTCTTCTGAACATGGTTACGTAGTATAGGATTTATATCATAATAAATTAATGAACCGATTTCAGCCGGTACTTTCTTAACCTCCTCTCCTATATTATTTACATTATTATTCCGCCCCATGGTATATTGGTTTAATTGCAGAATTTTCTCTTCCAAAGTCATGCGTGACAACAAATCATCGATTCGTCTTTCAATTGGTGCTTTGGCATCTTTATACAAAGGAGCAGTCTTTTTGTCTTTTGCCGAAAGGGTACATGCAATTCCCAATAGACATACACCAAAAGTAAATACTTTCTTTCTCATTGCGTTTTCATCGGTTAGTTATTATTTCATTAATCAAATATAGCTTTTCAAGATAGACATACCGCCTACTACTATTATTTATCTTTTTTCAAATGTTTATCAGCAAACTTCACATACTGCGTCCAGTCATACAGGTTTATATCATGCTGTCCCGAACGGATATGATAGCCAATAGTACCGGATAATACAGGCTGATTGACAATCGGCATTTCTTTTACAGGCAATCCAGGCAGACCAAACAATTCATAAACAGGAGAAGCATATAGTCCAGAAAGAAATTCCCCTTTGGGATCGGCCCAACGATCTTCTTCCGCACTTGCAATATAAACAGGGCGGGGAGCTATCAGAGCAATTAATTCATGTTGGTCGATAGGAAGTTTTTCTTCTTTATCATTATATTGCCAAAAGTTCCGACAGAACCAATGTGTAAACTGACGGTTTACCGCCCGTACTGTTTCCCCTACTTTTCTTCTGGATAACGCTGCGCCACCGCAACCCGAATTATTGGAAATGACCAAAGCAAAACGCGGGTCTATTGCACCGGCCCATAAGGTCGTTTTTCCAAGGCGTGAATGCCCGAGAATAGCCACACGCTTTGCGTCAATATCTTTGTCTGTTTCAAAATAATCCATTGTACAACTCATCCCCCATGCCCAGGCAGCCAAGGTTCCCCATTCATCTTCAGCCGGTCGAGTCTGTCCCTTTTTATAAAATAACGGATGAACTCCATTCCGAAATGCATCATCAAAATCAGGATCAATATCTCCACGATAAAATGTAGCCAAACCGTAGCCATGTTCCATCAACATTTCCACCGGCCACCTAGAAGCTGCATTACCACGCGGAAACATGCGTTTTCTACCATAAGCAGCCAATTTTTCTTCCGATGGTAAAGTTATACCTTCATCCGGATGAATAGCATGATTCCCCTTGAAGTTTATCCCGAAAAATAGAGGAACTGCTCCTTGTCTTTGATTAGGCAGATAGATCAATACTGTTATAAAATATTTTTCGTCTTTTGTAAGATAAATAGCTACTTCCTTACGCGTAGCCAAACCATTCAATGCGTTTTTGTCTTCAGTCAACACGCGAAAGTGTAAATCCTTCGGATGTGCAGGAGCCTTGCCATACATTTGTGTTTCAAAAAGGTGAATCAATTCCGGACGGCGTTTTTTCAGCCATTCTTTTGCAGTAGTCACCTTTTTACCATTACCCAAAGTCAACACATCCGGAAGTGTATAATCAGGAACTTTGCTTTCATCGTAATTAACTCTTGCTGCAGGTGTTTTTAACTCCGTCAGTTCCGTAATCCGATTCGGATGCCGTACAGCTTCATGAGCAGCTTTTTGTGCCACTTCCCGCTGATCATAGTTCATACCTTTCGGATAATATGGATTCCCAATAACATTACGTTCAAATATTTTCTCAAACCATGTACAGGCAGCTGTATAACGTCCGATCTTCAAATCGAGATGATATCCGTCACGATTCATATGATCGCCGATAAATGAAGTACGTGCATTTTGGATAGCTGTCCCCGTAGGAATTATCATTTTTATCTTCGACAGTGTTGATGCCTTTTTCACAGCATCCACAATAGAATGATACATCATCAGTTGATCCCGTCCATAATTCTTAAAGCCTGAGTTTGTCGCATTTGCTGCATATGCCCATGTCTGATGCAGCATCAGTTCCGTTTTATTGGGAAGACGTGCTTTTACATACTTTACAAGCTCCGGTAATGACGCTTCATATGTCTCAAACATTCCAGAAAAAGAACTAGCTTGTTGAAGACTCACATAATCCCAATCTTCGTCTGCCAACGCAATTTCTAACGTCACATTCTTTTGTTCTACCTTCTTACCATCCAAACCTATCTTTCGATAAGCATAAGCCGGATCATTGTTACGAGCATTTTTCACATGACGTTCTAAAGAACATCCACCGATAAACATATCGCCGATGATCACAGGAATACCTTCCGCATCTGCCAAATCATGTAAATATTGTTCTACCGCATCTTGCGAGAAACTATTACCGATAGCCAATATCTTAATAACCTTTTGTTGTGCATACGCTCCACCCGCAAAAAATGAGAGCAATAAAAATAAAGTACCCAACAAAAATTTACACCTCAATCTCATAGATTTCATAACAGTTAGTTGTTAGTAATTTGCACCTTTCTTCCTATAATAAGCCTTCATTATGTACCAAGCCTTTTTACGCATTCCCTGATCAGAAACCAATCCTTTACGATTCCAGCCATCCTGATTTGTCGGATGAAAACGAAAAGGAGAACGGAAATCAAATAATATCCATGGTGACACTCCACGCAAATTGGGTATATTATCAAACATCCTTATATTATCTCTATACAATCGCGCCTGATACTCTTCACTCCAAGAACTTGCCACATTTTCATCACCTGATTGCCCATAAAGAGCTTCTCCACCAAATTCAGAAATAATCAGTGGTTTATCTGTCACAACCTCCCAAATTGCATCTTTGGGCTCAACAGGCCAGGGATGATACCAACCCATATATTTATTAATTGCTACTACATCTAATTGAGATGTGAAAGAGTCCTCCATGACAAAACGTTGTTTCTCATGATTGAAGTGTACCAAATCAAAAGCAGCTACATATAAACGAGTAGTATCTAATTGTTTCCCCACTTCTAACAAGGAAGTAAGAAATTCATTACGTTCCTTAGAAGGTTGTGTTTCATTCGCAACACCCCAATAACCCACTGCACAACGATTCTGGTCACGTTTAATCATCTCAGACAGCATCCTCTGAGCTTTCTGTTTAGTAGTACTGTCTGTAAAGTCTATACCTTGCCAAATAGGAATTTCCTGCCAAAGAATAAATCCCATTTTTTCCGCCAGACGAACTGTATATTCATTTTGTGGATAGTGTGCTAAACGAATCATATTCACTCCCAATTCTTTTGCCTCATTCAGCAACATTGCTGCATCCGCTTCTGAAAAAGCACGCCCCATCCGTTGCGGTATTTCCTCATGGAAAGAAATACTAAACATAAATGTAGGTCTCCCATTCAGATAAATATCTGTTCCTTTTACTACTATATTACGAAAACCGATTTGTTCTTCCGCATAATCGCTACCAGTAGAAAGACCTACAGTATAGAGCTTTGGATTTTCTGGTGACCAGCGTTGCAGTTTCTTCGCATTTAATATAGTTTCTGCCCTTCCTTCTGCATCTGTTATCAACTCAGTATTAATCTTCAGTTCGGGAATAGTAACAATCACCTTCTCACCCGCTTTTTTATCAGAAAGATGCACTTTAGTGATTATTCGGTCCGGAGCATTTTTATCTAATTGGATAAAATAGTCCTGTATAAATGTCTGTGGAGTTTTCACTAACAGTACATCTCTCGTGATACCACCATAGTTCCACCAATCAAATGCCATCGCAGGAATCGCATCTTTAGTACGACGATTATTGACTTCTACTACCAAAAAGTTATCGCCATCTCTCAACAATTCTGTTACTTCCATTTGGAAGGGAGTAAAACCACCCTCATGCTCTGCTATCTCCTTACCATTCAGATAGACCTTGCAACGATAGCTAACAGCACCAAAATAAAGAAACTGACGCTTATTAGCCAAACGCTCAGCTACAAAATGCCGGGCATACCATACTGTTCCTTCATAATATTTCAGTTCCGGTAATTGTGAATTCCAATCCCCCGGTACATTAAGACGTAATCCGCCCTCGAAAGCATACTCAAAGAAATCCGCATTTCCTTTCGGCTGTTGATTCTCATAGATTTTCATCCGTTGTCCCTGATCATATAGATCAATAATAGCGTTCCATTTACCATTCAGTAAACGTATATCACGACCATATATGTTCGTAATCAACTCCTGTGCTGCAACGCTTCCTATGAAAGTGAGTAACAACAATAGGCATATTAGTAGTCTTTTTCTTTTCTCCATGTATTTCTCTGTTTTATATTATTTCATACCGATACATAGCAAAATCATTAATTCTAGTCAAAGAAAAATTTATTATCCCTTTCCTGCCAATGGTAGCTTCCATTGCCTTCTTACCGTTACCAAGTACTAAGCTACATCTTACTTTTGCACCCTCGGGCAACCATGTTTCCACACACATTTCAGACTGCTCATTATCCTCTCTATAGATAAGTAGATATCCACTACCAGACTGCTCGCGTGTTTCTTGATTAGTGATAGACTGAAAGCCTGTCCAAGAACGTCCCGAAGGTTCGTCTCCAATCGGAAGAATAACCCCCTGATGAAAATCATACTGTACCTTTTTATATTGTTCGATGAGTGCTTTCAAAGAAAAAGCTTCGTCGGGCAAATTAGAGGCTTCCATCCAAGCTAGCGGTTGTCCCGCCATAGTCGTTGCAAAAAGATATTCAAATGAATAGTTACTCGGAGCAAATGGTTCGTTGGCATACTTTTCTGTATTTCTCCATTTATTCAGAAATTCAATCTGTAATTTCTCAGCCGGAACATACTTTGACAACAACCATACATTACGGAGTGTCCAATAAGGATAGTAATTTTGCCAATCTGTATAGCGATTTTCGAGGAAGATATTTCCGTATTCATTAAACATATGATAACCTCCACGACGACCAGCAGTTGCGTCCAAATTAAACATTACTTTATTATTAGTCTCCACTAATACTTTATCAAACATATTACGAAGATTTATCTCCGCTTTCTTGTTCGGGATTGTCAGACCATCAATTTTAAAAATACGAATTCCATATTCGCGATAAAGCCCAATCAATGTCTCAGCATCTTTTTTCCAATCTGCAAAGTCGTTCTGTACACTTGGATTAAACCATAAGCCAAGTTCTATGTCAAGTTCTTTACCTTTCGCTACAACAGGAGCCAAACCGTGTGGATATTTCTCTACATCCGGCTTCCAATAGTCTTTATTATCCCAAATATTCTCGAAAGAACCTTTTGCTACAGCAGAGTTCGGACTCTTACCTGTTTGCCAGCCATCATCTATCTGAAAATGAGTTATTCCCAGTTTCGCTGCGCGTTCCAATTCAGTCAAACAAAAAGATTCATTCACTTTAGCATCCTGACTACGATCTCCCCAAGTGTTCATCATAATCATCTCATCACGATCACGAAAGTGACAACGAATATTTTTTTGGTAACTACGAAGTGCAGTCAAAGCTTGCAATTCATCGCCACCATATACTCCGGTCACACAGCTATATGTTCGTGTCCATTCGTGTTGATGGATATCTTTCTCTGTTATGCCCAAGCCCGTAACCATAAACTTTCCAAACTCAGCCATAAAGTCGACTCCTTTATAAGCTAACTGTACACTTGAACAAGGCGCTTCTTTCAAAAAGAAAAAGCCACTTCCATTTTCTCCATTTTGTGCAAAGAAGAGATTACCCCGATAGTTATTTTTACGGTAGGTAATAATATTCCGTTCTGTCACCAGATTATTATTCCAATCAGTCACATCCCAAAACTCAACAGCCTTAGCATGCCAGTGTTGTCCTTCAAAGCTCAATTGATCCAGAATAGCAGTTACTGATTTAGACTTCATATCTTCAGCAAACTCTATATTCTTGCGGTCAGCCGCATTTTCTTCACGTCCACCAAAAACACTATTCACTATACCTTTCAAATAGGTATCACATGCAATAGCCGGACAACCATCATAAATACGATAAACCCGTTTTATATCTAACGTTCCTAATGAAAAAGTAACCGTTGTTTTTAAATAGCCAGGATAAACATCAGTTGCCATAACTTCTTCCACTAAACAAGCTCCCTTGGGAGCAACCGTAACATCTTTAGATATAAAAAAATCAGCAGTTTGTTTTATGGTGAATGTTATCTTTTGGTTTATCTTATCACTCAGACTATGCGTGATAAGATTTCCTTCATTCCAAGCAAATTTACGTTCAATACACTCATTACCAATCACTAAAGTATCACCTTGCAATTTACTGTAACATGTTCTTTGAGCATAAAGTAAGTTTATAATACAGGTTGTAACCAGTATGACAAATAGTCTTTTCATGGTAAATAAATCGTTATTATTTTTTCAAAGCACGTGAAACCGATAATAATTCATTAAGTGTTAAATTCAAATTGTATTTCATATGTGTAGCCAGCCCTTCTCCTTAGAAAGGAGAGAGCTAACTTTTTCACAAAAATATTCAAAACAGGAATACATTAATTAACCTTTACATCCAGCAATTCCACCCAACCAGATTCCAATAAATTATTCTTTACGGCCATTTGTAAACCAATAGCATTATTTTTTGTTGTATCAACAAGACCTACCGCCCATTTATACGCACCTACAGAAATTCCTTTCAATGTCAAGTCAAAATTATAAGTGGCAGGTTGACCTTTCAACCACGTTGACAAGTCTGTTTGCTCATCCACAAAAACTTTTTTCACTTCTTTCTTATCATCTAATAATGCAAAAGCAACTTTGTAGCGTTGATTCCATTGTGGAATATTAGTCGGACAATATCCCCATCCCATGTTATTCCAACGATGAACAATGGTTACCTTTTGTCCACCTTTCACTTCTTTAGGCAATGATATCATATCCGGATACAAACGATATCCACCTTCAGAAACAAAACGCTGCACCAATGCAAAACATTTAAACCAAGAAGCCGTTTCATCTCCTCCACGAAAATCCATCATATTGACACGAGCCTCCGCAGAAGCATCAAATTCTCCCTGACGCACGTCTTCCGGATGTCCTTCCCTATACTTATTACTTGGATCAATCCAATAACGATGTTGGTTAATAATCCAACCACCTTCCATTATAATTGGACGCTTATAATTCCATCTAGATGCAAATTGCTTTTCCCAATCCTGATAGTAACCGTTCATACCAAAAGCATCATGGCGTAAACTGTATCCTTTATCAATTGCACTATTTAAGAGTTGTTCAGTATCTGAGGCCACTGCTCCCCATCCAGAAGTATTGTTTGCTCCTACCAAACGATGATAATTAATAACTAAAGGTATTTTAGTAAAACAACGTGCATATAAACTCGTAATCCAATCAAAAACCTTAGATTTATTACCATAATCCTTGTAGACCATAGTATGAGCCTCTCCCCATTTTCCTAATCCATAAGCATCAATAAAGTCTACCTTATCCGGATCATTAAACTTCTGTGCAAATGCTTCAATGAATTTTTCATATTTTTGTTGAAAAACAGGGTCATCCGGATAAGGAGACTTCCGATTAGCTCCATTACTTCCGTTAGGGTCTGGATACCAGTCTGCACCAGCATCAAACACATATTGAGGAGTATTCAACCCTTGATCACGTCCATCAACCACAATGCGAAAAGACAAACGCATTCCTCTATCCAAAGCACTCTTAAGCAATCTAGTTAACCGGGCATTTGGATCATTCCAAATATATTTACCTTCCTCTGGTTCGAGAGAACTCCAACTAGTGCGCAAATAGCATGTACTCGCATAATCAGATACTTTTACCGGTTCGGATAACTCTGGAACATTTACATTATCATATCCTGTTTCAGTCCAAAAATTTTCATCCCACCCACGGTTAAAATAAAGTACCCAACCATTTAGCGGATTACGCAAAACTGTTTTCTTATCCGGAGTAATTTTTATCGTTACATTACCAACAGGCAGTTCACCATTATCATCATTACCACCATCATTATCTCCTGAACATGCAGACAAGTTCCCAGAGCAAATGAGTAAAATAGCCAGGGTCCAACCTCTAAAAATAGACCTTGTTTTTTCTATTCTCATAATTTTTTAAGATTGAGTTTAATCACTACTGTAGCAATTAGACTACAGTAGTGATATTCTATATTTACTTATTAACTAAAATCTTCTTATTTCTCAAATCAAGAGCTATAAGTGTCGTATTACCAGGAATTTTAAAGTTTGAATCACGTTGTGCCCTACTTGCGCTTCCTGACATATCGGAATAAACTCCATGCACAAGGGTTCGTGTAATAGAAGCACCATTGTTCAAAACAGGACCAAATGCATATACATTATTGGGACTAGCAGACTCTATAATAAACTTAGCGTCACCTGAAAGAGCAGCCCCTTTACGTACCAATACCTGTGGGTCCGCTAAACTTGCTGTAAAGTTTCCATCTATAGGAGTTCCCCAACTATTAATAGGTCCATGCAACCATAGATTTGTCACTGTAGTTGTTCTGATATCCCCTGTTTCAGCACCATTGTAAATCCAATCAATAGTTAACGGCTCCAGCTTCTTACTCGGTGGATAAATAGCCACGGTCTTTGCCTCCATGTTAACAACAACACGATGTTCGCCTGTTTCAGTAATCTTCCATCCAATAGCTGCTGCAGGTTTTCTCATCGCCACCGTTAAAGTATCAACTTTATCATCCGATAAGGTTACATCACTTTCACCTTCTGGAGAAACATAGTTAATTTCACCATCAAACTCAACTGGTATCTTCAATAATCCCGGTTTCAAATCTAATAATGCAGCATACAAGTGTTCGTTTTCCAATGTTCGTGTCATTTGCACCTGCTGTTCCCCAATAGCATTACCTTCCAAGAACACTTTGTCCGCATCAAACACAATTGGTTTATATGGACGTACATCAACACTAATGGTACGCACTTCAGGCATAACATATCTAGAGCCACCATCCCATTTTGCCAATACCCGGAATTGCAAAGTTGCCGGTTTAGTATAAGTACGTCCCCATTTTTCCACCAGCAACTTCTGTAACTGTTCAGTTGTATAGCTTCTGGAAAAAACGCCCTCCTCTTCTTCTGTTCGTACACAGGATGCAAAATCATTACCTTCAATATCTAATTTCGTGATATAAGAAATCACATACTCATCCGGCATTTGGCGAGCTTTCGTCCACTCAAATGTTAGAACTACGTCATTTAAATTATTACCATCTAATTCAATATTAGTAGAAGAAGGACGTAATTCCATCGTTTCCGTAGCTGCAAAAAAATCACTATTATCAATATTATCATCATCGCTGCATGCACTCATACAAGCCAATACTGCTAGCGATAACATTTTATAGAATGATATAAATTTTCTCATATTTATCATTGTTTACTTAAATAAAACATTATCTCCACCATCCCGGCAATTGTCTCAGATTAATATTCTTATCAATATCGTCCTGAGGTATCGGCCACCAATAACTAATAAATCGTCTAGTCTGATAGAGAGTACGTTTGTAATATTCATCTCTTTCTGTATTCTTGGCCAAAGCATTCATACCATAGAATTTTCCATTTAATGCTGTTTCGGCTTCCTTCCAACGACGTAAGTCATCAAAACGCACACCAGCTTCACAATTCAACTCCACACGTCTTTCACGACGAATCAGTTCGCGTAATTGAGCCTCTGCAACAGGTATTTGATTCTCCGCATTTCCATATTGTGGAATACCTGCTCTATAGCGAATTCTATTAATATAATCCAAGATTTCAACCTCATTATTAGTATAAGTACCCATTGCTACGCTGTATTCATATAGTGATTCTGCATAGCTCAGATAAGCTTCAGCCAAACGATAAAGGACACCTTGACGTTTTTTATAAGTACCACTACTAGAAGCAGGAATAGCCGAAGGATCTACACGCTTACGTATCAAATATCCTGCACTTGGCGAGTCATGTGAAGGACCACCGTCTTCACCACCAGAGAAGAAATTAGCAAATTTATTTTTTGCATTCGACTTATCTTTCCCCCAATGATATTCTTCGTTATAAAGTACAGAAATATAGAAACGAGGTTCACGCCCACAATACATTTTATACGTGTTTTTGGGAACAATCACATGTTCTGTTTCTTGCTCAGTACCACCTTTTGTAGCATACATCCACGTAGTCTGATGTTTTTCGTCAGTAGTGGAATATCCTGACTCACTATATCCTGATTCCGGATTAATAATAGGAGCAGCCCCATCATTTGTATACCCAGTAATAGGAACTAATCCATTATTCATAAAGAACGCGTCCACCAAAGATTGAGTAACTCCGATAGCACCTGCACCACCCATACTACGCGGATTAGCTTGACGATCAAAATAACCAGCATCATCATATGTTCGTGGGAAAAGAATCTCCATATTCCCTTGGTTATAACGTAGCATCAATGCATTCTGATAAGATTGAAATGCATCTACATCATCTCCGATTTTCTCAATATATAACTGATGCCCTGCTTTTTCAGCTTCGTCAATTAATAACTTATTAGCGTCAGCAGCAGCCTTCCAACGTTCGGGTTTAAAAGTAGAATCAAAAATTGAAACGCCATCACAGTTTTTCATATTCACCATGTCAGGATCTTGATTTCCATTTACCAAAGGACTAGCAGCAAATGTTAACAGGCGAGCACGCATAGCTAAGCAAATGATAGAAGTAATACGTCCGTATTTATTATCTTCATCATAGTAAGCAGGCAATAATTTGGATGCCTCCAATAATTCTTCTGCTGCCCAATCCACTACTGTATTAAACGGTTCTTGCTTCAGCAACAATGTTTCACCAGTAATCTCTTCTGCTGCATCGCGAATGATAGGAACTGCCCCATAAGTCATAGCCATCATAGCATGAAAGTAAGCAATAAAAAAGCGGCACTCAGCTTTCATATAATTGACTTCCTTTTCTGTCACATCCGGAAGTGCATGCGCATATTTAATAAAAATATATGCCTGACGAATACGCATAGGAAAATCATTCCAGTAATTAATTACCCCACCACTAGCAGAGGTCCAGTTACCATTTTGATAGAGAATAGCCTTAAATCCCTGTGACTCCCAACCAACGGAAGGCGCCAACTCATCTGCTACTGCATCTGCACCATCATAATTATAAAACTTAGGAGTAGCATTGTATATATAAGCTAACCAACGTTCCATATTTGTTTTATTTTCAAATACAGTTTCTAATGTCAGCTGATCGTCTGGTTCCTTGTCTAAATAGTCAGAACAAGAAGATAAAGAGAATATGGCAACTATGCCTAATACTATAAATTTTCTTATTTTATTTTTCATACTATCAATTCTTAGAATTTAATTTCAAAACCTGCTGATATAGATTTCATTGCTGGATAAACTGCACCGGTCTTTGAAGCACCAGACGTTGATGTTACTTCCGGATCCCACAAATCAAACTTTGAGAATGTCAGTATATTAGAGCCTCTAACAAAGATACGAGCCCCTGAGATCAGCATATTTTGCATCCACTTCTTCGGGAAAGAATATCCTAATTCAATATTCTTCAAACGCAAAAAGCTCATATTACGCAACCACCAAGTAGAACTTTGGCTATTATTGGCATTTGTACCATAATCCAAACGTGGATAAAATACATCCTGACTTGGGTTATCTACCGTCCAGCGGTCTTGATAATTAGTAAAGATATTATAAGTTGTACCTTTATTCGATGCAGGAATGATATTACCAGAAAGTACGTTCCACGTTCTCCCTATGCCTTGAAATAATACGCCAAAGTCCAAATCTTTCCATTTCATATTTAAACCAAAGCCATAAACTATTTCCGGATTTACCGGTCCTCCAATTGGAGAAACATCGAACGCGTCAATTTTTCCATCTTGATTAACATCTACATACTTTATATCACCAGGACGCAACTTAGCTGTAAAAGTCTGCGTAGGAATACCCTCTTTTAACGTTCCAGCTGCTACATCAGCAAAGTCATCATTTGTGAATAATCGCTCTGCAATATATCCTCTGTTTTGCCCAGTCGGATATCCTGTTTGCGCACGATTTGTACCAACAACAGCAGCAGGTTCATCCCTCTCTGTGATTTCATTATGAGCATATGTAAGTGTTCCCATCAAACTCACAAACAGATTTTTATTAAACTGCTTATTAATATTTAATGTAACTTCCGCACCTTGATTCTTCATTTTGCCATAATTATCCCATGGTTGTTTTATAAATCCGGCAGTTATTGGAATAGATTCACGGGGCATAAATATATTATGACGACGTTCGTCAAATACATCCAACTGTAAATCTACCATACCATTAAACAACCCCAATTCCAGTCCGACATTTGCTTTATTTACAATTTCCCAAGTCAAATTTGGTACTGCAAACTCACCTTCAGCCATACCATTACGGCTAAACCCGCCTTCAGTTCCCCAATTATATTGTTTCAAATCATTCCATGAATCATTGATAGTAGAAAGATATGCAAAACGTCGCCCGTCCAAGCTTGCATTACCTGTTTGCCCGTAAGATGCACGCAATTTCAATTTAGAGATAGTCTTACGAAGTGGTTGCATAAATGATTCTTCTGATACAATCCAACCAATAGCACCCGAAGGGAAGAACCCATAACGTTTGCCCTTGGCAAAATTCTCAGAACCATTATAACCGAAATTGAACTCTGCTATATATTTCCCAGAATATGTGTATGATGCACGTCCAGCCATACCTTGTGTTCGATACGGCAACTTCTCTCCCTTATCAAAATGCCGACGATTAAATAACACCATGGCAGCCAACGCATGTTTTTCTGCAAACGTACGGTCATAAGCCAAAGTCGCTTCCATATAAAGACTTTTAGTTCCATAAGTTCCCGTAGATTCATGTGCCAACGTATTACTTCCATTCGATTTCTTTGTCAACATCAATTCACCTTCTTCAGTTCTTCCGGAAGCTGCATTATAAATATCCGGGTTTGTCTTACGCATCACAGTTCCTGTTGAATAACGGTCAAAAGAAAATACGCCCTTAACCTTTAGACCAGGAGTGATAAACTTCAAATCCTGTTCCAAAGAGAACAGTGTCTCAATCTTACTTGCACTGGTACGCTGGTATCCCATCTGAGTCGCCATCGCCCACACATTAGACTCTTCAGTTCCTGCAATCTGTCCCGTAGAATATTGTGCTGGAAATTGAAATGGAACAGAACGGAAAGCTCTATTAAATATTTCACTAATGCTCTGTGTTGTAGAATTACGATCCTGCAAATATCCTCCAATATTAAAACGTAACTGGGTAGTAGGAGATAATTTCAAATCAACATTTGAACGAACGTTATATCTTTGCAATTTAATCGAAGGGTCCCATTCACGTTTTTTATCACGTTCCAAAATACCACGTTCATTATAAACAGCGGCCACAAATGAATAGCGTAGAATCTCTGTACCACCAGAAATATCTACCGTCACACGTTGATTGGAAGCATGATCCTTAGATATTGCATCAACCCAATCCACATCCGGATACAAATCCGGATCATAATTAGCCCGAGTTTTCGCAATCTTATCTGTATATAGAGGTCTCTGTCCTGTATCAACTAGAACATCATCCAATAGTTGCATATAATCAGCAGAACCAATATATTCTGGTAGTTTTATAGGTTGTGTAGCAGCAAACTCAGCTTTTACAGTTACACGTGGTTTACCAATCTGTCCACGCTTCGTATTAATCAAGATAACACCATTCGCACCACGTACTCCATAGACAGCACTAGCAGCAGCATCTTTTAAAACTGAAAAAGATTCAATTTCTTCCGGATCAATATTGTTCAATTCACGTTCAATACCGTCAACCAATACCAATGGGTCACCACCTACATCCTGAAAAGTACTGATACCACGAATCCAGAAAGTAGAATTGTCATATCCCGGTTCACCCGAGCGCTGAACAGCTAATACACCTGCAACCGTACCAGCTAAATTATTACTTAATGAACGACTGGTAGATACTTTTAATTTTGCGGGTTCAATTGTTGTGATAGAACCTACGACAGATTCTTTCTTTTGTGCACCATAGGCAACAACAACTACTTCGTCCAATTGGCCTACGTCTTCTGACATCTGTATATTGACAACTTTTCGGTTATCAACAACTTCTTCTCTGGGCACAAAACCAATATAACGGAAAGAAAGTACAGACTTTCTTGCAGGAACAATAATACTATAATTACCATTCATATCTGTCAATGAATGTACAGTAGAATCATTCTTCAAAATAATTGTCACACCGATTAGCGGCTCGCCTTTCTCATCTGAAACGTTACCTGTTACCTTTATACCTTTTTGCTGTGTAGCTTGTTGTACCTTAGGAGCTTCCGGAACTGAAATCGTAATTTGTCTTCCCGACACTTTATAATTCAGTCCAGTCTCTGAGAACAACTCTTTTAAGACAGCATCTATTTTCTTATTGGAAACTGAAATGGAGACTTTATTATTCAGATTTTTTTGAACATTTGCTGAATAAATAAAAATGTACTTACTATGTTTCTCGATATAATCTAAAACATCTTTAACAGTAGTATTCTCATATTGTACCGAGAATAAATCTTCTTCGGAATTCCAACGAATAGAATTTGCACCGAACGAAGAAAGAGGAATCATAAAAAAGACATTTATAATGCAAAAAAGCTTAAGTCTTTTCTTCAAGTGTAAAAAAATACTTTTCTTTACCATAAAAATTTCTTTTTAGGTTAACAATTTTGGATTTATTGATTTAACTAAGGAATTAATATCGGGTAAATACGGCAATATTTATCCGATTTTTTTGTGTGTCACGTTGATTATCTGTTCTTCATAGGCAGCATGTTTAAAAGATTAATTAAAAAATTATTATTTATTCAAGTATATACTAGTATCTCTTTTTTCTATCGTGAATGACAGTGTTTGCTGGATACATTCAATTACTTCATCTATATCATCTTTCAAATCAAGTTTTCCATAAACCTTTTCATTACCCACAAGCGGATCACACTGTATGGATATACCATAATAAATACTTAGTCTTTGGATTATATGTGACAAATCATTGCCATTCAATAGCATTATTCCATCTACCCAACTAATATATTCAGCTACATCGACTTGCTTTTGACTGGCAATTGCACCATCAGCTATATTCAACAAATCACGTGGAGCCAATTGTGCTTTCTTCTCATTTCTATCAGTTACTTCTACTGATCCTTCTACCAATACAATATTGGTCGTACTTCCTTTATAATTGGAAATATTAAACTTGGTACCAAGTACTCGCAAATTAAAATCCTCAGATTCGACAATAAAAGGATGTTTTTTATCATGAGCAACCTCTAAGAAAACCTCCCCTTGAGCATATATCTTACGAATGTCACCTTTAAAACGACGAGGATAAATGACTTTAGACTGAGAATTTACCACTAGACGAGTTCCATCTGACAACTCTATTCTTGCCCTCTTTCCAGGGGGAACAAGTAACTGATTATATTCTTCTTCATCCTTGACTTTTTCCTCTTCTTCTTTAATAAGCTGAGAATTAACCGCTACTTCTCCTTCTTTTGAATATTTGATAAAGGCATCTTCGTCTAAATTCAATTGTTCTTTAGCAGTTATAAGAGTTACTTCATCAACAGCCTGGCTATCCATTCCTTCTGCAATAGCCTGTAAATCAACATCAACAATAGTTGTTTGATTCAGAAAATAAATAGTTGATATACAAATCAAAACAGAAGCAGCAATAGAAGCGGAAGTTATCAATAGGTAGTTCCTTCTGCGCTTCATTGCACCTTTTTGTATTTTTATGCGCGTTTTCTCTATAATGGAAGAAGCATCAATTTTTTCTTGTTCGCAGCTTTCCCAAAAGAATCTCAGCGTCTCACCTTCAGGCGTATTAGTAAAATCATCCTCAAGTTTTTCCTGAGAATTCAATTTACCAAATAAATTTGCAAGGCGAAAGTATTCTTTCAAGTTCATAATCTTTTTAATGTTGTTCTATTATTAAAGACGCAACTTAAAAAAGAATCTCCTAGTTAAAAATGAACTTTTTTTTCATTTCCCGCAAAAAAGATATTTGAAGCAGGTTTATTTTACCATTAATTTATTGATACACAGGAAAATAACAAAGAAGTAGAAATATTATTTTCGAGAGCGAATATTTAGTTTCTTGGCTATTTCTTCCAATGCAAAAGCTATATGATTATTTATGGTCTTCACAGATATATCTAATAGTACCGCAATATCTTTATAAGGTAAGCCTTCTATTTTTGCCAAGAAAAAAACATGTTTACATTTCGGTGGTAGCTGTTGGATGGCATTGTTTATTTTCTCCATTTCCTCTTTACTAATCATCGCCTCATCCGGTGATTGGATTGGATCAAATATAAAATCCCCTATATCATCAAGCAATAAATCTGCTTTTCCCGTTTCTTTTCTCAGATAAGAAATGGCCTTCCGGTAAGTTATCGTTTGTATCCAAGCATTCATATTTTCTATACCAGCCAACGTTTTTCTATTTTTCCAAACTTCATAAAAAACATCACTCACAACTTCTTCGGCTGGTTCCTTTTGACCAATCAAAGCATAAACATAGTGATATAAACGTGAGGAATAATGCTCCATAAAACGGTAAAAAGCCGTCTCATCACCGTTCACTATTCTGTCTATGTCATTACTTTCAGGTTTCACGGAAGTGTTTTACAGATTATTTCTAATTAACAAAATTGCGCCAAATATAGTGGTATATTAGGAAATATAAAAATAAAAAGTGAATTAAAAGTTATCAGTTATAGAAAAGTATATACAATAAATATTACAAAAGTCTTTTACTTAAATAACGCACCGGATACCATACGGAAAGGAAACCGACAGCAAGAACTGTCACAAAAACAAGTACTACATCCCAGGCATGAACACTTACAGGATAAGCATCTACGACAAAAGTGCCACCACCGCCACCCAACGAAATTAGACCGAACTTCTGTTGAATAAAGCATAGAATCAGACCTAGGATAATACCGGAAACTGCACCGAAAAGAGAGATCAAACGACCTTCAAACAAAAATATTCGAGAAATGAGTTTATCATCCGCACCAAGGCTACGCAATGTTACAACATCATCTTTCTTGTCCAGAATCAACATAGAAAGAGAGCCAATTACATTGAAACAGGCAATCATCAAAATAAAAGTAAGAAATAAATATGAAATTAATTTTTCTATCTCCATGATACGGAAAACATCCGCTTGTTGCTGATAGCGGTTCTGAACTATGAAATCATCACCTAGTATTTTTTCTATTTTAGATTGCACAGACGAGACACTGGCACCTGGCTTTAGTTTCAGCTCCATGGCAGAAACTTCGGTTGTATAGTCCAGTAGTTGACGAAGAAAATCAATAGATGTCAAGATATATTTTCCATCGTATTCTTGTTGATTCACTACAAATACGACACCGGGAGAATAAAGATAATCACGGTTAAAAGAAGCACCGGGATTTGCCATATTCACTTTAGCATTCCGCTTCGGTAGATATATTTGAAGAGGGTCTACAAATTGTAGTCCCGTACCTAAAGTGGCTACCAGTTCAACTCCCATTACTCCATAATTTACAATCGAATCATGAAGAAGAAATTCACCGGCACCATAGAGAATACTATCAATAGCAGTCAGTTCTTCAAAATTATCCTCTACCCCTTTCAACACAACCATAGCCTGGCGGTCTTTATACTGCACCATCGCATTCTCTTCGAGCGTTTCCGTGAATACATCAATTTCGGGAAGCGCACAGACTGCGCGTATCCGCTCGTCCTGCCCATCGAAGACTTTCCCTTCACGTACAGTGATTTTTAGTTGCGGGTCGAATGCAGTAAAGAAACTAGCCACCATATCCTGGAATCCATTAAAAACGGAAAGCGTACATACCAGTGCAAGCGTAGCAAGAGCTACTCCGCACACAGAAATGCCGGATATGATATTAATAGCATTATGCTTCTTTTTCGAGAAAAGATAACGCTTGGCTATATAGAAGGGCAAATTCACCTCTGCAATGAATTATTTCACTTCAGCAATGAGTCAATCTTCTCGATATAATCCAATGAATCATCCACAAAGAATTTCAGTTCCGGGATAATACGCAATTGATGACGCACACGAGTTCCAAGTTCATAACGGATGGACTTCATATTGTCATTTATATTCTTCACCATTTCTTCTGCTTTCTCTGACGGAAAAACACTAAGATAAACACGGGCAATACTCATATCAGGACTGATACGAACTGTACTAACAGATACCAATATACCCGGCATTGCTTTTGTCTGAAGCAGGAATATCTCGCTTAATTCCTTTTGCAACAGGCGAGATATCTTATTCTGTCTTGTTGTTTCCATAATTCTACTCCTTTATTTTTTTCTTATAATCGTTAGCCCGTCACGCAAAGGCAATATCACTTTCTCCACCCGTCTATCTTCTGCGACAAAGTCATTAAAAGCTTTTATTCCAATCGTCTGGGCATCGTTGCTACGAGGTTGTTCCAGCACATGACCATCCCACAGCGTGTTATCGGCAATGATATATCCACCTTCGGAAAGATGTGCCAGTGTCATTTCGTAATATTCAATATATTTGCGTTTATCACCATCGATAAAAGCCATATCAAAGGTAACACCTAAATTCGGAACAAGTTCCAGCGCATCACCAATATAAAAACGAATTTTGTCGGCATACGGTGATTTTTCCAGCCACGGACGGGTGAAGTCCTCTTGTTCATCATTTATCTCGAACGTATGCAACATCCCTCCTTCCGGCAAACCTTCTGCCAGGCAAAGGCCGGAATATCCGCTGTACGTTCCGATTTCCAATATCTGGCGAGGCCGAATCATCTCTACAAACATCTTCAACATCCGCCCCTGCAAATGCCCTGAAGCCATACGGGGACGGAGTAATTTTACATGTGTATCCCTGTAAAGTGACTTCAGATAGTCACTTTCGGGATCAATATGTTGCAGAATATATTCATCAATAGATTCAGTCTCTTGCATAAAGCACAGCTTTTACAGATAACGGTTATTGTTGGGCAATACGGTTTCTTCCGCATGCTTCAATGCATCCTCTACTACATTAATTTCGAGGAATGAAGTTTTTGTTCCCGCTTTACCACTACTCAAATATCCTACCATGTCAGACGGCTGCAAACGTTCTTCTTTCAACAAGCGACGCAATGCAGCGAAATAATATTCCTGTCCGTTTGACAATTCCGGCATATAGATCGCTTCAACTCCGTAAGAAAGAGCCAGATGGCGCATTGTCTTTTCCTTATAACAGATAGCCAGCACCGGATATTTACCACGGAAAGCAGCCAGGTTACGGGCAGTACGTCCGCTATAACTATCAGTAATAATAGCACGTATCTTCAGCTTAGATGTCGCTTTCACAGCCTGCTTGGCAAGGAATGCAGTTACATCATTGCTGTTTTCATCCAATGGGATACGGATATCATTCTCTTCCAGTTTATCCATTTCAGCCTGAGCAGCGATTTTAGTCATTGTTTTTACAGCATCCACCGGATATTTACCGTAGGCAGTCTCACCGCTCAACATCAAAGCATCTGTACGATAATAAATCGCATTCGCAATATCAGTAACCTCCGCACGAGTCGGACGAGGGTTGTTTATCATTGTATGAAGCATCTGTGTGGCAACAATCACCGGTTTCTTAGCCAGGATACATTTACGAATCAGCACGCGTTGGATTCCAGGGATACGTTCCTGTGGAACTTCGATACCCAAGTCACCACGGGCAACCATCACACCATCAGCCACTTCAAGAATCTCGTCAATATTATCCACACCTTCCTGATTCTCTATTTTAGCAATAATCCTGATATCACTGTTGTGAGCATCCAGGATTGCACGAATATCAAGCACATCCTGACGGTTGCGCACGAAGGAGTGGGCGATAAAGTCTATATCCTTCTCAATCGCATAAAGGATATTATTGCGGTCTTTCTCTGTCAATGAAGGAAGATTGATACGAACACCCGGTACATTTACGCTCTTACGGCTTCCCAAAGTAGCTTCGTTTTTCACTTCACAAAGCAGGTAATCTGCAGTCTTATCAATGACTTCCAGTTCCAAGTCACCATCATCAATCAGAATCGTACCACCAATATTCAGGTCATGTACGAAATCCGGATATGAAACGGCGATACACTCACGAGTGGTTTCAAGTTCAGGATTGCCAACAATCTTCACTTTCTCACCTATTTTATATAGAATCGGCTCAGCATTAGCTGTCGTACGAACCTCCGGGCCTTTAGTATCCATCAGAATCGCAATACGGTTGGACACCGTACGCACATTGGCTATCAAAGCTTCAAAACCTTCACGGCTAGCATGCGCAGTATTCATACGCACCACATTCATCCCTGCTTCAAACAACTGTTTTATAAAATCTACATCGCAACGTCTATCCGAGATGGAAGCCACAATTTTAGTCTGTTTCAATAACATAGTCTTTCTACCTATTTATATATTATACCTTATTTATTCTCTAACAATGCTTCCAAAGCCAAACGATACGAGTTCAACCCGAAGCCACAAATAACTCCCTTGCAAGCGCAGGCAATCATAGAAACATGCCTGAAAGCCTCACGGCTATGCACATTGGATATATGCACCTCGATCACCGGAGCTGTCACCGCACGAATCGCATCCTGCAAAGCAATAGAAGTATGCGTATATGCGCCCGCATTCATGATAATGCCATCCACATCAAATCCTACCTGCTGAATGCAGTCTATCATTTCTCCCTCAATGTTCGATTGAAAATAGTCGATCTCCACGTCAGCGTATCTTTTGCGAAGCTCAGCCAGATAATCTTCAAATGTAACGCTTCCGTAAATGGAAGGTTCACGCTTACCCAACAGATTAATATTCGGGCCATTAATAATTTGTATCTTCATCGCGCAATCCTGTTTTTTTATACCTTTGTATCCAAAGAACAATATTTCAGGCTACAAAGGTAGAAAAAAGAAATGGAAATCAACGAAAAAAAGAAGAAGAAGGAGCAACAAGCACTGATAATCAGGAAGTATCAGCAGTATCTCAAACTCGAAAAGTCCTTATCGCCCAACACGCTGGATGCCTATCTCACGGATCTGGACAAACTGATGAGCTTTCTGATGCTGGAAGAGATAGACGTACTAGACGTATGCCTATCTGATCTTCAACGTTTTGCAGCCGGACTGCACGACATCGGCATCCACCCCCGTTCACAAGCCCGCATCTTATCGGGAATCAAGTCATTCTTCCGTTTTCTCATCATGGCAGATTATCTGGAAGCAGACCCCAGCGAGCTACTGGAAGGCCCTAAGCTTGGCTTCAAACTCCCTGAAGTACTAACAGTAGAAGAAATAGACCGAATCATCTCCGCCGTTGACCGCAGCAAAGCCGAAGGGCAACGGAACAGGGCCATCCTGGAAACACTATACAGTTGCGGACTTCGCGTTTCGGAACTTGTCAACCTCAAATTGTCCGATCTTTACTTCGACGAAGGCTTCATCAAGGTGGAAGGAAAGGGAAGTAAACAACGCCTTGTCCCTATCTCCCCCCGGGCCATTAACGAAATAAAACTTTACATTACAGACCGTAACCAAATAGAAGTAAAGAAAGGGCACGAAGATTTCGTTTTCGTCAGCCAGCGGAGAGGCAAAGGACTTTCCCGAATCATGATCTTCCACATGATAAAAGAATTAGCGCAAAAGGCAGGTATCACCAAGAATATCAGTCCGCACACTTTCCGGCACTCCTTTGCCACTCATTTACTGGAAGGTGGCGCCAATTTGCGAGCCATTCAATGCATGCTCGGACATGAGTCTATCGCAACCACCGAAATTTATACGCACATCGACCGTAACATGCTTCGTAGTGAGATTATTGAGCATCATCCCCGAAATATCAAGTATCGGAAAGAAAAAGAGTCGATATTTCATTAAATTATGATAAAATCGCCCTCCTATCTATATAATTATATTAAGAATTAATATCTTTGCGTTACTTTTTCCGTGCTGAACAGAAAGAGGTTTGCGAATAGGCGAAATTTCAATTACAAACATTTAATTTATACCTAAAATGACTAAGAAGTTGTACTTGCCTTTACTCATGGCAATGATTGTTGCATTATTCTCTTCTTGCAACAAAAAAATGGGTCCACTGTCAGCTGATTACTTCACTGTTACTCCGCAAGTGTTGGAGGCAGTAGGAGGTAAAGTTCCTGCTACCATCAATGGTAAATTTCCTGAAAAGTATTTCAACAAGAAAGCTGTTGTAGAAGTTACTCCGGTTTTGAAATGGAATGGCGGCGAAGCTAAAGGCCAACCAGCTACTTTCCAAGGCGAAAAAGTAGAAGGTAACGACCAGTCTATCTCTTACAAGATGGGTGGTAGCTACACAATGAAAACTTCTTTCGACTATGTTCCAGAAATGGCTAAGTCAGAATTGTTCCTCGAATTCAAAGCTACTATCGGTAAGAAAGTAGTTACTATCCCTGCTGTGAAAGTAGCTGATGGTGTAATTTCTACTTCTGAGTTGGTGAACAATACATTAGGTAACGCAAACCCTGCACTGGGCGAAGACGCTTTCCAACGTATCATCAAAGAAAAGCACGATGCTAACATCATGTTCTTGATCCAACAAGCTAACATTCGTTCAAGCGAATTGAAGACTGCTAAAGAATTCAATCAAGAAGTGGCTAACGTAAACGAAGCTGCCAACAAGAAGATCAGCAACATCGAAGTATCTTCATATGCTTCTCCTGATGGTGGTGTAAGCTTGAATACAACTCTTGCTGAAAACCGTGAAGGCAACACAACTAAGATGTTGAGCAAAGACCTGAAGAAAGCAAAAATCGACGCTCCGATCGATGCTAAATATACTGCACAGGACTGGGAAGGTTTCCAGGAACTGGTTTCTAAATCAAACATCCAGGACAAAGAGTTGATCCTCCGCGTTATCGCAATGTATCAGGATCCTGCTCAGAGAGAAAGCGAAATCAAAAACATCTCTGCTGTATACAAAGAATTGGCTAACACTATTCTTCCTCAGTTGCGTCGTTCTCGTTTGACTTTGAACTACGAAATCATCGGTAAGTCTGACGAAGAAATCTCTAAACTGGCTTCTTCTAATCCTTCTGAACTGAACGTTGAAGAATTGCTGTACGCTGCTACACTGACTAACGATCCTGCTAAGCAAGAAGCTATCTATGCTCAGGCTACAAAACAGTTCCCGAACGATTACCGTGCTTACAACAACTTGGGTAAATTAGCTTACCAAGCAGGTAACATCGACAAAGCAGAATCTTATTTCAAGAAAGCTGCCAGCGTAAACGCTTCTCCTGAAGTTAACATGAACTTAGGTTTGATCACTTTGATGAAGGGTGACAAAGCTGCTGCAGAAGCTTACTTCGGTAAAGCTGCCGGCACTAAAGAACTTGGCGAATCTATGGGTAACCTGTACATCGCTCAAGGTCAATATGAAAGAGCAGTTAACTCATTCGGTGACTCTAAGACTAACAGTGCTGCTTTGGCTCAGATCCTTGCTAAGGACTACAACAAAGCTAAAAACACGTTGGCTAACGTAGAAAGACCGGATGCTTACACAGACTACCTGATGGCAGTTTTGGGTGCTAGAACTAACAATTCTTCTATGGTAACAAGCAGCTTGAAGAGCGCAGTTGCTAAAGATCCTTCATTAGCTAAGAAAGCAGCTACTGACCTTGAATTTGCAAAATTCTTCACGAATGCAGATTTCATGAGCATCGCTAAATAATAGAATTACCACTCTATTTGACATATTAGGAATTGCCTGTCATTATAAATGACGGGCAATTCTTTTTTTTTATCCGTAAAAACCGTACTTTCGCAGAAAAGAAATCAAAACAATGAAAAAGAGTAGCATTTTAATCCTCATAGCCATCTGTTTATTCGGTTGCCACAAGGCTTCCAAGGAAGTAAGCATAACCGGAGAAATCAAAGGATTGGGTACAGATACGCTTTATCTGTATGGAATGGACGAGTCACGCGACCGGATAGATACTATTTTCGCGAAAGACGATAAATTCTCTTATTCAACCCCAATAGATACCATTACTTCCGCTTTCCTGCTTATCAAGAACGAGACAGAATATCCTATCTTTCTCGATAAAGGGAACAAAATCAAGATTAAAGGAGAAATCAGCAACCCCGAAGTCCTGACCATCGACGGAAACATATACAACCAGGAATTTACAGCTTTTCAGAAAGAATTGGAAGACTTGGATAACCCATCCGAACAGGTCTTGGAACAAAAGGCAGAAGAATTCATACAACAGCATCATTCTTCCTTTGTCAGTCTCTATCTATTAGACAAATACTTTGTCCAAAAGGAATCTCCTGATTTCAACAAGATAAAGAAGCTTATTGAAGTCATGACAGGTATACTACAAGACAAACTATATATTGAACGGCTGAACGAAAGCATATCACAAGCTGAGAAAATGGAAATTGGCAAATATGCGCCGTTTTTCAGCCTGCCCAATACAAAAGGGATAAAGATCACCCGTTCATCCGATGACTTCAAAAAGAAAAATCTGTTAATCAACTTTTGGGCTTCCTGGAGTGACAGCACTGCCAACCATCGCAGCAACAGAGAACTGAAAGAGCTTTATAAAAAGTATAAGAAGAACAAGCACATAGGTATGCTTGGCATTTCTTTCGATTTGGACAAGGAGGAATGGAAAGATGCCATCAAACGTGATACGCTGGACTGGGAACAAGTATGTGACTTCAGCGGACTTAATTCAGAGATTGCGAAGCAATACACCATCAAACAAATACCTACCAATATCCTTCTTTCGGCAGATGGTAAGATTCTTGCAAAGAACCTTAATGGGGAAGAATTAAAAAAGAAAATAGAAGAAGTAGTCTCTGCAGCAGAAGAAAAAGAGAAGAGAGACAACAAAAAGAAATAATAATCAGCAACCAAACGTGTTAATTAAAGTATTCGGAGCGGCTGTTCAAGGTATTGATGCAACACTCATCACAATCGAAGTAAACAGCTCGCGCGGCTGTATGTTCTATCTCGTCGGCCTTCCAGATTCCGCGGTCAAAGAAAGCCATCAACGTATTATTTCCGCTTTACAGGTCAATGGTTACAAAATGCCGACCAGCAATCTGGTAGTCAACATGGCACCTGCCGATATTCGCAAGGAAGGTTCAGCCTACGATCTCCCCCTTGCCATCGGATTGTTGGGTGCCAGTGAAACCATATCTTCCGAGAAATTCTCCCGCTACTTACTAATGGGGGAACTAAGTCTCGACGGAAGCATACAACCTATCAAAGGAGCACTTCCAATTGCCATCAAAGCTCGTGAAGATGGCTTTGAAGGACTAATTATCCCACAACAGAATGCACGGGAAGCAGCCGTCGTCAACCAATTGAAAGTCTACGGAGTCAGCAATATCAAAGAAGTCATTGAGTTCTTCAATAACGAACGCGAATTAGAACCGACCCTTGTCAATACGCGGGAAGAATTCTACGCCCAACAAAGCAACTTTGAATTTGATTTTGCCGATGTGAAAGGACAGGAAAATGTAAAAAGAGCATTGGAAGTAGCTGCAGCCGGTGGACATAATATAATTATGATAGGTGCCCCGGGAAGCGGGAAATCAATGATGGCTAAACGATTGCCATCTATCCTGCCCCCACTCTCGTTGGGAGAAAGTCTTGAAACGACCAAAATACATTCAGTAGCCGGAAAATTAAATCGCAACTCTTCGTTAATTACCCAACGTCCATTTCAATCTCCCCATCACACTATTTCCCAGTCTGCCATGGTGGGAGGAGGAAGTTTTCCTCAACCGGGAGAAATAAGCCTGGCTCACAA
Source organism: Bacteroides sp. GM023 (assembly GCF_014750685.1). Taxonomy (GTDB): domain Bacteria; phylum Bacteroidota; class Bacteroidia; order Bacteroidales; family Bacteroidaceae; genus Bacteroides. The sequence continues at coordinate 930 of NZ_JAAXGE010000004.1, read as the reverse complement.
CGGTATATTATTCCTGGACGAGTTGCCTGAATTTAATAGAAGTGTGCTCGAAGTACTGCGGCAACCATTGGAAGACAGACGAATCACGATCTCGCGTGTAAAAAGCAGTATCGATTATCCTGCCAGCTTCACATTGGTGGCATCCATGAATCCTTGTCCTTGCGGCTACTATAATCACCCGACAAAAGCGTGTGTATGCAGTCCCGGACAGGTGCAGAAATACCTGAATAAGATTTCCGGCCCCTTACTCGACCGAATTGATATTCAAATCGAAATAATTCCTGTTCCTTTTGATAAGATATCCGACCAACGACGGGGAGATTCCAGTGCAGCCATTCGCGAGCGTGTTATCAAAGCCCGGCAAATACAGGAAAAACGTTATGCTGAATATCCTGGTGTATACTGTAATGCTCAGATGAGCAGCAAGTTATTATCAATCTATGCACGCCCCGACGACAAAGGACTGTCTTTATTAAAGAATGCAATGGAGCGGCTCAATCTTTCCGCCCGTGCCTACGACCGGATATTAAAGGTAGCACGAACTATTGCCGATTTAGAAGGAAGTGAACAGATACTTTCCTGCCATTTGGCAGAAGCTATCAGCTATCGGAATTTGGATAGAGAGAATTGGGCAGGATAGAGAATACCATCTTGTAGAGTTATATTACCCCGTTATTTGTATACTATAATTATCATCTACAAAGTATATTCCAAACTAAAGAATAAGGTGACATAAATATGTTTACAGTTTATCACATAAACGCACATCACGTTTATAACAAACTTTTGAGTAGTTTATTAAAAACGGTATTCGAGTTTATTAAAAACGATAAAATTGTAAATTCATCTTTTTCCATTCATTTTTCGCAATCGAGTAGGAGGAAAATAAAAGTAGTTTTCTTCCTACTTTCATTTTCCGACCTCTCACAC
>NZ_JAAXGE010000036.1 GCF_014750685.1 Bacteroides sp. GM023 | reverse complement strand
TGAGCGTTTTTGTGGAGCAGCACTATTCTGTTTGTGACTTTTCAGAAGGTGCATCTTGGACCATTCTTTCGCCCATCGAACAAAGTATAAAGCGAAAAATTGAATCCGTAGGCACACCACTTAAAGATTGGGACATTAACATTTATCGTGGTGTACTCACAGGCTATAATGAGGCTTTTATTATTTCGACAGAGATAAGAGACGAAATACTAGCCAATTGCCAAACAGAAGATGAAAAAATGAGAACTGCTGAAATTATACGACCAATTTTGAGAGGCAGAGATATAAAGAGATATGGCTATAACTGGGCAAACCTTTGGCTTATCAATACACACAATGGGACAAAGGAAAAGTTTCCTCGTATCCTTATAGAGGATTATCCTGCTCTAAAGGCTCATTTAGACCAGTATTGGGACAAAATTTCGAAACGTGCAGATCAAGGGGATACTCCTTATAATCTGCGTAACTGCGCTTATTTGGAGGATTTTGATAAGCCAAAAATTATATATCCAAATATGACTAAATATATGCCATTTGTTTATGATGAGGACAAATTTGTAACAAACCAGAAGTGCTTTATTATAACAGGTCAAAATATGGCATATCTTACAGCATTCTTTAATTCATCCATATTCAAATTCTGTTTCCGAGACTCATTTCCAGAACTACAAGGCGGAACAAGAGAATTGAGTAAAATATTCTTTGATAAGATTCCTGTTAAAAAAATTTCAGGTGAATCAGATGAGCTTTTTAAGACTGCTATTAATCGGTTGCAATCAGATTATACAAAAGAGCAAACAATAGTTATTGACAACATGTTATTTGATTTGTATGACTTGACTGTAGAGGAACGCAAAGTTATTGGAAACATTGAGATTAAATAAGTGAAATTTTCTTCAATCTATTTTCTTCATGGGATAAGTTGTATAGGTCGAAAACTTGCAACTTATCTTGTTTTCATTTTTTATTGAACTACGATAAACCAATTCTGTTAGATCCTTTTCAAATTCTAAGTTCCGCTTATTGGTTATTATAGGTATTTTAAAAGGTCTAACAGTTTACACAATTATTAGTAAATCGCCTCTTCCCATTCTATATGCATCTTTAAGAAGGTAATGCCCCATAAAAGAATTTAGTTGCACGCAAAAGACTAATTTTATATTGTTACCTATTGCAAAACATTTGCAGTCAAACTCTAATACCTCATTGTTATTATAACAAAATCGAAGAATAAAATCTTTTTGAGCTTAGAGAAATCCTTATATATCCATTGTTCGACAAACATTGCAACACAACACTTATCGAACAATGATATTCATTTATAAGTTCTGTCGATTCAGATAATCGATTTCGTCTTTTGTAAATTCAAATATGTCATATATTATACGTTGTAATTCTTCCATTTTTTCTTTCGTAAAGGTTTTTAGCAATTCTCCTGCCGCGTCTGACACAATATTATATTGGGGGCTGGGTTTTGGTATGGGGAATATAATAATATTTTGAGCCCCAACCTGAGCATCTCCAACTCCAGTTTTATTCATATTGGTAATTTCACTATACCATATAAGAGGAGGAGAGTTTAGAAAAGCCAGAATATGGTTCAAGTAATCTCCTGTCATTAAGTAGCACGCATTATTGACAACATGCCCTTTTGTCTCTACAGTAAAAGCAAGTTTACTTCCAATGATTTTCCATATGAGTTTTGGCTTATCAAAATCCTCCCAATAACTGATACTATCCTGAGTTTCAAACCACTTGTTGTTAGTTTTTTTACGAGCCTTCACTTTCTCACCATTAACGATGTGAGTCTTGCCAGTCTGCTCTAGCCTTTCAATACCAAAAGTCAAGAGGTAGTTTTTTACTGCAGGATATTGTTCTATATCGTAATGACGAGAAGGATATGTTGCAATCAGATACTTCTCAGCCCAGTTATAGCCATATCTCTTTATATCTCTGCCTCTCAAAATTGGTCGTATAATTTCAGCAGTCCTCTTTTTTTCATCCTCTGTTTGGCAGTTAGCGAGTATTTCTTCTCTTTTATTTGTATCAATAATGAAAGCATCATTAAAACCTGTCTTTATACCATAGTTGATTTTGATATCCCAATTTTTCAATGGTACACCTACAGCTTCTATCTTACATTTAATACTCATTTCAATAGGTGATAGAATTACCCATGAATTTGAACTATCAAAACGGCAAGAGTTACCACATTGCTCCACAAAAACGCTCAAATGTTTTATGCTATCTTTAGCTTGTTTATTCGTTACTGCGCAA
>NZ_JAAXGE010000035.1 GCF_014750685.1 Bacteroides sp. GM023 | reverse complement strand
ATGCCCGATTATTATCCACGCCAAACTCCTCGACTAGTGAGCTGTTACGCACTCTTTAAATGAATGGCTGCTTCCAAGCCAACATCCTAGCTGTCTTAGCAATCTGACTTCGTTAGTTCAACTTAGCAATTATTTGGGGACCTTAGCTGATGGTCTGGATTCTTCTCCTTTCGGACATGGACCTTAGCACCCATGCCCTCACTCCTGTGATAAAACTAATGCGCATTCGGAGTTTATCAAGACTTGATAGGCGGTGAAGCCCTCGCATCTTATCAGTCGCTCTACCTCACATTAGTAACTCACAAGGCTGCACCTAAATGCATTTCGGGGAGTACGAGCTATCTCCAAGTTTGATTAGCCTTTCACCCCCACCCTCAGGTCATCCGGAAGCTTTTCAACGCTTATCGGTTCGGTCCTCCAGTTAGTGTTACCTAACCTTCAACCTGCCCAAGGGTAGATCACTTGGTTTCGCGTCTACTCCTTCCGACTAATCGCCCTGTTCAGACTCGCTTTCGCTTCGGCTTCATGTCTTAAGACACTTAACCTTGCCGGAAAAAGTAACTCGTAGGTTCATTATGCAAAAGGCACGCCGTCACAGCCTAAGCTGCTCCGACCGCTTGTAGGCGCATGGTTTCAGGGACTATTTCACTCTTCTATTCGAAGTTCTTTTCACCTTTCCTTCACAGTACTGGTTCACTATCGGTCTCTCGGGAGTATTTAGCCTTACCGGATGGTCCCGGCAGATTCACGCAAGATTTCTCGTGTCCCGCGCTACTCAGGATACCACTACGCTTAGTTTAGCTTCATATACCGGGCTATCACCGTCTATGGCTGTTCTTTCCAGAACATTCTATTCACTAAATGTCATGCGACATCGTGGTCCTACAACCCCATAAATGCCGTAACATCTATGGTTTGGGCTAATCCCCGTTCGCTCGCCACTACTAGGGGAATCATTATTATTTTCTTTTCCTACAGGTACTAAGATGTTTCAGTTCCCTGCGTTAGCTTCCAACCAGGTTGGATGACATTCCTTCAGAATGCCGGGTTGTCCCATTCGGAAATCTTTGGATTAAAGGTTATTTGCACCTACCCAAAGCTTATCGCAGCTTATCACGTCCTTCATCGCCTCCGAGAGCCAAGGCATCCGCCATGCGCCCTTGCTTACTTTCTTTCAAACT
>NZ_JAAXGE010000034.1 GCF_014750685.1 Bacteroides sp. GM023 | reverse complement strand
GAATTGAATTTTGAATTGTTGAAATTTGTTGTATACTGATTGCCGCCTGAAGTGGCGGATTCCGTCGTGGGTGTTGGAGAAAATCCCATGGGTTACGGGGACGGAATTCTAATTCAGTAAGAAGTTGAAATTCAAATGGTTACAAATGCTGGTTTTTGGTTTAAAACCAACGTGCCGTTCCTTTTAAAGGAACGACCCGTTGCACACCGAGGAACTACCTGTTCCTTTTAAAGGAACGGGTAGTTCCTTAAAATCCATTCGGCAAAGCTATGCCTAATATTCTGATATTTCAAAACTATGAGCTCTCTTATATATGTAGATATGTAATAATATATAACTTGTATAACACCTTTTAATTTTGCGCGTGTACATCAAAATGTATGTAATGAATGCAGAGTATATGAATGAGAGTGTAATTTAACTATAATTATCATATAACGATTATTAAAGCGATAAAACATTTCACTATACCACTTATTTTGCGTGTGAACTATATTTGTTTAGCTTCTATGTGCAGGGAATGACCTTTGTTGATATTCTGCTTTTGAAGAAATCTGATATCTGCAATGGAGCACTGATTCATTTGCGACACAAGTCAAAGCACTTGATTCGAATTATCGTAGCCCCCGCCATACATGGGCTAACCTTGTCTGTGGCTGTGGTGCGCCTGTTTCTGTAATTAGTGCAGGTCTAGGACATACTTCGGAAGAAATGACACGCATTTATTTAGGAGAATTTGATGTGTCCCAGCTTGATAAAGTGAATAGTATGGTGACTAATTTGGTCTGACGGAATGAATTTTATAATATAATTCATTGAAAATAATAGCGGGTATTAATAATTCATATATATTTGCAGTATTGTAATCTATTCCGTAATAGAGATTAGCATAAGAAAGTTTCTGTTGATTTATCAAATTTCACGCTGCAAAGTAAGTTTCTTTTTCTTTCATATCAATTACAATAAAGTCCAAAAATTTTGTTCATTTTGTACGAACATGAAAAAATACTGGCTAATTTGTTTCATTATTAGCCTGGTGGCGCTTAATTAATTGTTTGGGAGTACATCCGAAATGCTGTTTGCAGTAACGACCGAAATAACCTTGTGACTCAAATCCCAGTTCATCAATTACGTCTTTTATACATATTCCCGGTTCAGTCAGTTTTTTCAGAATCAGTTGGTTTCTTTGTTTCAGCATCCATTGTTTAGCGGTCATTCCGAAGACTTCTGTGAATCTTGCAAAAAAACAGCTTCTCCCCAGATTGGACAAAGAGATAAACTGCTCAATATTATTCACTTTGGTGTAGTTGTTCATGACAAAATCTTTAAATTCAACTCTTTTTCCAATAATAGGATAAAACAATGTTGCAATTTCTTCTTTCTCATAAAATCCGCGTAGCAGAAAAAGAAATTCCCGATGCATCAGTTTATGCAGATGCGAACAGTTCATACCATTACTGATACAGTAGGTCAGTACTTCTAAAAAGGGAGTCAGCGGATAATGTATCTCTATTGGTTCGAAATTATATTCTATCTTTTTGCAAACGTCTGATAATAATTGTAATTCGAGCTTGTCACAGCTGTTTTCGAGTGCATCGAAAAACATTGAAAGTAGAGTTGCCCCTCCTTGGGCAATTCCTTTAAATGATGAAGAACGCGGAATCAGTATCATATCTCCTTCCTGAAATGACTTGTTTTGAAATTGATTGTAGTTCATGGTAAA
>NZ_JAAXGE010000033.1 GCF_014750685.1 Bacteroides sp. GM023 | reverse complement strand
GTGATTGCTTGGGAGAAATGTACATTATGAGTAAATACCTATAAGAGTAGGGCTAAGTATACATTCTTATTAGAGCAATAGCTGATTTATAATATTTGACTCAGAATCACTCAAACAAATATATGGGGCTTATTTATTGTAATTAATAATAGAAGCAGAAATAATCTTCTATCACTCCTGCTATTTCATAATTCCCTTTATTAATAAATCGGAGGAAATAACGACTGTACATACAATTTGCATGCATAATCATTCTTTAAAGATTAAAATCCGTTAGTAATAGAGCATTTCTTATTCTTTCTTCCTTCTCAAAGTAAGCTAAATAATTCTCAGTAACAGCTAAATTGGAATGCCCTAAACTTTCGGAAATATAAGAAGTTTTAGCACCGGCACGCTTTAGAACAGTGGCGAACGAATGCCTTGCAGTATAAGTTGTTAGTTGGGAAATCCCCGTACCTTGAGCTATTTTCTTAAGTCTTCTGTTGCATTTAGTAACAATACGTCGAACCAGTCTGATTCTTTCAAATGCATTTTCAGTTCCATTAGCATATTTAAAGATGTATGTTTGTAGACTCAACTTCGGATTACCCCATCTATGAATGATATCCCACATTTCAGGAGTTATAATCGCATGAATCTCTTTACTATGTTTTGCTGTTCTAGATGTTTTGGAGCGCACGAAACATATTTCTCCATCTACAATATTTGAATACTGTAAAAACAGTAGATCCATGAAATTAATTCCATTACATAAATAAGAAAACACCCATAAATCCCGAAATTCTTCCATATCTTTTGTACCATCTTGGTAGGACATGACTTTTTTAATTTCAGGAAGAGTAAGAGCTAATTTACGCCCGCAGCCTTCAGGTATTTCATATTTGTTCTTTCCGAAAGGGAAAGATGATTCTTTCAATATACCATCTCGTACAGCGCGATTTAATATACACTTTAAAGCTCGAAAATAAATGCTAATACTGGAGTAGCTTTTTCCTTTCGAAAGCCAGAAATGTTCACAACGCTTAAGCCAATCTGCCGTAATTCTTTCTAAAGGAATAAATGTACCACCAAAACTTTCTATGCTTTTTAGTGCACTTTGATAACTCAAGTAGGTACTTGCTTGATCATTATCTTTCAACTCTTTCATTTTTAGTTCAAAAGCACTATGCAGATTCATATCTTTTATCTGTCTTCCTAGCCTAAAGTTCAAAGTATCAATGGAAAATTCTCCCTTTTGTATAAGTTCATTAATCTGTTGCTTGATATTAGAAAAACTACTTTCTATATCGCATCGTACTTCAGTTAACAACTTACTTTTAGCTTTTAGCAATCTTTCCCAATCTTCTTTTGATAACTCCTTTCCAGTAGAGTAATATTTTTGCTTTCTTCTGAATACCACTTGAACTTTAATTGGAAATAATCCATTCTTTTTTGCCCTTCTGGTATCTAATATAGTTAATACTGAAACTCCCTCTCTTGAATATTTGAACATAAAATGAATATTTAAATCTATACATTATTGAGGCATACATCAATTGTATGCAAAATGTATGCAAAGATAATAAATCAGCTTATTTTTCATGAATGTATAAGATTCTATTTATCAAATATTTATGTATCTATTTTTCAATTAGGAATTTGTTTTTCTTCTTTTTTTCTAAAAAAAATCTTATCTTCGTTTAGTAAGGTTATGACATAAAATGTATTACTGTTGAATAAGCGCTTATAGAATTTGTTTTAAGTGTAACCTTTAAATTTATCAATTATGAGAGACAGAGATACATGAAACCTTTGTGTGAAAGCGGTAATATCACTTACCGATTCTATTTAAAAATTCCTAAAAACTATTTCTAACTAAAAAGAATAAGATGAAAGAAATCATAAAACACAAGTTTTCGTACTTGTTATTCTTCCTTTTGTTGGTTTCGTCTTTTGCTTCTGTTTGCGGGCAAGAACGAACAATCACTCTTAATCTATCAAAAGCACCCTTAAACACTGCATTGAAAGAAATAGAGAAACAAACTTCAATGTCAGTAGTCTATAACACAAATGATGTTGATATTAATCGAATTGTATCCATTAAAGTAACAAAAGAATCTTTGAATAATGTAATGAATCAGTTATTCAGAGGAGTTAACATCAGTTTTTCAATAGTAGATAATCATATTGTACTTTCTGCAAAAAGTAATAAAGAAGATCAGCAGAAAAAGACACCAATCGCAGCAAGTGGTACTGTAACAGATTCAAAAGGAGAACCACTAATCGGAGTTAGTATCTTGGTGAAGGGAACTTCAAACGGTACTATAACTGACATGGATGGAAATTTCAAAATACAAGCTGCTAAAGGCGATGTACTTGAAGTATCCTATATCGGTTATGCCTCCCAAGCAATCACACTAACCAATGCACAACCTTTAAAAATTAGCATGGGAGAAGATGCCCA
>NZ_JAAXGE010000032.1 GCF_014750685.1 Bacteroides sp. GM023 | reverse complement strand
GAGGCCTACAAGCCTCCGAACAAGAGACAAATAAATCGAATTTATCTGACACAACGCACGGAAGACCCGTACGACCGATTGCTGCCGTACGCGCTCACCGACCCCGCCTGCACGCCAAAATACCAGCCGTAGTTACTGCCATGGGGCGACGACGACCAGAAGGAACCGTTCACGGCTGTAGGTGAAGTTGTAGCCCCTGCTAGCGGAAACCAGCACCCTACGGTTCCTAAAGTGGTATCGTCCGAAACGATAAATGCCCGCTGCTTGCTGAAACACATTCTGGGAACGACAGCCTGCTGTTCTGTATTAGTCGGCACTCTCCATCCCGTGGCCAACTCACCTTCGTAATTCATATCCGCCCCGAAATAGGTACATTTCTCCAAGGCTTGTGCGAAGCTGGCATAGCTTCCTCGAAAGCCGGAATTGATATTGTCGTCACTTTTGGGATCATTGCTATAATTCAACCCAATAGCGGAACCTTCTTCTCCGCGCGGCATAGTATCCGTATTACGGTCGGCCCATAACACCCCGCCGATTTTAGAGTCGCCTATGTTGCAGCCGCTCGTTATCTTGACCCTGAACGTAAAGGTGCCTGTCGGGAGTCCCGATGTTGGGTCTTTGGGCAGGGCCGTCACCACAATCTCACCACGTATATCCTTGTCACCCGGCCCCGTGCGATACACGGACAGTGTGAAGTTGCCATTATGGACACCCGATACGGTACTCGGATTCGATTTCGAACTCTGGAGAGGTCCGGCAATAGCCGTGGGCTGGGCATTACCCGTTGTCAACACAGCATCAGACACCTGATTAAGGTTGCAGGTAGCTGTGTATGTATAGTTGTCGGGGTCGGCAAGCTGCACTTGAAATGAACGGGACCTGCTAATCCCGTTCGGGGTTAGTGTAGATGCACTGAAAGCATCAAGCACCAGTCCGTTTGCGGAGTAATCGGGTATCACATTCACGATAAAAGGGCTCTTCTCCTGTTGAAAAGTAATGTATACGGGAGCCACGGCGGGATCCTCCGTCCCGTTTACCAGCAACCGTTTCACGGTCAGTACACCCGAACGTGGCGCGCCTGTCGTGTTGCCGTTGAAAATCAACTCGATAGAACCTTTATTCCCCCCGGACTCAGAATACTTGCTCAGCATCTGTTGCAGCGCATGGTCCGCCTCGGCCTTCCATCGCGAAGAAGAGCTTCCGGTCACTGTCTGCAACTCTATTATAGCTCCCTGTCCGGGTACGGTATAATCGAAGCTACCCGTTTTTCCTTCCACCACCAGCATCTGCTGGGTATCTTGTGAAGAGAGCTGTATCACATTTACTGTAAGAAATATGTTCGACGACACATCGGTTACGCTGACGTTCAGCGCGGCATTCCGGGTATACAAGTCGTCGTTTTTTCCGGTAGTGAGTATACGGAAACTGTTATCATCTATTTTCTCGAATCGAAATGCACCATTGGGGTTATTTGTCCAGTCGAGCCTCCAACCCGTATTTTTTTTCACTGCCACCCGGATAACGGCTATTTCTCCTGCCCCGCTCTCAAGTACCACCGATGTGCGCGAGAGGGTCAGGAAGTTCCCCTGCCCGTCTACAGCCGTACTGTTGTCTTCACTGTCCCAGTCTTCGCCCACCTTGTATTCCAGCAGCTTCTCTTTCTCGTTCTCGGCGGCGGTCTCCGTTTCGGCGCCTTCCCTCCTGACCTTGTTGATGACCAGCGAATAGATGTAATTCCGCCGGATAATCTGGCTGCTGCCGCTACTCTCGCTCACGTTGGCACGATAGTAGGTCAACTTTGTAGTGTTTTCAGGTTCTCCTACGGTTTGGTAGTACCCGGCTATCATCAGGAAAGCAGTCGTTTTGTCGTCCTGTGCGGTGTATGCCACGGTATTGGGGAAGGCATACAGTCCGCCTTCAGTCAGGTCCTGCCGCTTACTACCATCCTCACCCGTAGGAGCGTGGGCTTTTACATACCCTGTCGGATAGGAGTCGCCGATGGGAGGGGCAGAGGCTATTCCTCGTACAACGTTTCCTGCGGGCATCATCTCGTGAAAGAAGTATCCTCTATTGCGGTAATTGCATACCTTCACCCAAGCTATTCTCAGTTGGTCGGCTGCCAGGTTCGATATATCAAACCGTGCCACGGCGCGGCTGAACTTCACCGATACACCCAGCGAGGTATCGCCTGCTGCCGGACCGGTCAAGGTGGTTTCGTAACCGTCAGCTCCCAACAGAACGCCCCAGAAGGGTAATGGGGTCACCACCCTTGCTTCGTCCGTGGCGAGTTTTCCCTGTATCTCCTGTTTCATCCGACTGTAAGTCCGTGTACTGTTGTCGGCAGTATATTCCCCCAGTCTCTTTCCATCGGGGGCATATTTGTTATAGTTCCCAATGATAATAAGTTTATACTTACTTCCTTGCACGATTCCCCCAGGCATAGGCAGCGGAAAACTTGTAGAAGGGTTTCCGCTAACTATATTGACCTGTTCATAATCTACGAATGTTTCGTTGGAAGGATTGCTGTCGTCAGCCCTGTAAAAAAGTACAGCAACATCCGTCATCTCCTTTTCGGCTCCTGTGGCGGCAACTCTGGTTTGTGCCCCCTCAAAGGAATAATTGACGGTGAATACACGCCCCGTGGTTATAGGTGTGGTCAAATCATCCGCGACGCATCCGGTAAGAGCCATGACAATCGTCAAGGTAATCGAAACGATGGAAAAACCCACCGCAAGGAATCGGGTGGAACATCTCCGCATGGCGCTTAAAGGGAAAATAGGAACTGTAGTCTTCATATCTATGTAATTTATAATATATCACTAATTCTCAATATTCTTAAAAATCTTTCGGGAATTCTCCTCCATCCGCCCAGTCTTCGGGGAGGTCGGGCTTCTGCCCGATGCGAACGGAGAAAGTCAACCGGTGTATCTTCACCGTCAGCGTGGCGTTCTTTTCCTCACCTTCCGCTAGCACATGCCGGGTTCGTATCAGCAGGCTTCCCCCTGTTTTCACCGCTGGCTTTGTCACCTCAAAGTCGTCGTTGGAAATTGTCGCCCCGGCGGAGAAGTTCGTCCCGTCCAAGCTCATCAGCCACTCGCCGGGTTCCACGTTGCTCTCCACGCCAATGGCTCCCGCTTGTCCGGAGTTGCCCGGCAGGAGGATGCTTTTCTGCTTCACATACACGTGATCTACGCCATCGAAGTAGACATCCTGCGACCAGTCGTTCCATTCGAGCACGGTGGCGGCAATGTTCACCCGGCGCGTTTCATAAGCTTCTTCCGGCGTGGCTTCCCCATCTCCCTGTACGGAACGGATGCTGACCAAGTAGCGGTGGTTGCGCAGTAGGTCAGCAAGCACGGTTCCATTGCGGAAGTCAATGCGGTAGTAGGTGTCGGCATGCCCTTGGTAGGAGCCTTCCACCACGATGGCGCAACGGTTCGTATGGTTCACGTCGCCCGGCTCCGCGTTTGCTCCCTGGCATATGTCCGCTTCGGGCAGGTAGACGGATGCTGTTAAGGAGGTAGCACCTTCCGGAAGGTCATATTCAAAGGGATTCCCGATTTCGGTACGCTGCCCGGTGGGTGAAGGTTTGGTCACACGCTGCAAATCCGGGTCATAAGCCCCTCTCACGGGCATGAACGCACATTTATCATTGGCCCTGAAAATGAATATTTTTTTCAGTACGAAGGGGATGGGGTTGCCGTCGGTGTCCGTCCCATCCCAACTATCCGGGTTCACGCCTAGACCAATGTCCATACGCGCCATGGCGCGCACTACGCCGACAGTTACGTTCTGCGGACGCTGCGAGGCTATGATTTTCCGTTGCGCCTCGCCCCACATCACGAAATCGCCTTCTCTGATGACTGGGGCTGCCGTATACGCATTTCCGCTGACCAGCATTCGCTGAATATCGTCATAGGTCTTCTCCTTATACAGGCGCAAATTCTGCATGTCCAATAAGGATGCCGCATTGGCAACCACAATACACCGGAACTCCTGCCCTGCACTGCCCACCACCTCCAGGCTAGCGGTGAAGGTCGTTTCGGTAGCGCTCGTATGGGTCACCTCTCTTCCTTTCACCACCGAGTGTACTTTGTTGTCACTGTCGCGCAGGAAGAAAACGTAAACATCATTCACTTTTCCTTCCTCCTCCTCGCTCAGCCCCCAGGTGGAAACACCTTTTCCGTCGCTCAACCTCGGCGGGGTGGATGCCCCCTTCCTCTCTCCACCGAAACGGGCGACCAGCCTGACGATCACAGGTACGGCTCCTTCCGCCCCGGGAGGCTCGTCGTCCGTGTAGGCGGAGTCGTGAATACATCCTCCTGCCACTAGACCGAGCGGTAGTAGTAGCCACAGATAAACGTTTAAGAGGTGGCACTGACTCATTTTATTTATTATTTTCATATGTCGGGTTTTATTAAATCATTATAGAGGAGCTATACACCATCATCCATGGGCACATATTCCCAACCGTTGACAAAAACACGTATAGTGGTATGAGTACCGTCACTGCCATGGGTGCAAGTG
>NZ_JAAXGE010000031.1 GCF_014750685.1 Bacteroides sp. GM023 | reverse complement strand
ATCGAGTAGGAGGAAAATAAAAGTAGTTTTCTTCCTACTTTCATTTTCCGACCTCTCACACCACCGTACGTGCCGTTCGGCATACGGCGGTTCCTATTTTGGGTGCCATTCGAGATAATAATCCATTAGATTAACATATCCTGCCCTACGCAATTTGTCATTAGACATTGTCGAGGTAAGTATCCAACTGCATGCTATACGCCAATATCCAAGTCGAGTGTTTCCCCATTGATATGCCTGCCAATCATGGACACCACATCTCTTTAGGTTTGCCACTCTGGTCTTGGGGGCCTTCCATGATTTCCAGATACACATCCGTATGCGTCGCCTTAACCATTCGTCCGTTTCAAGACAGAGACGCTTTATATGTGCCAAGTGATAGTAACCCACCCATCCTCTTATGTATTCCTTAAGTTTCTGTTTTCTGCATTCATATCCACACCCATTACTCCGACTTGTCAACTCCTTGAGTTTGGATTTCATCTTGGACTTGGATTGGGGATGTACTGTCAGAAGACATTTCCCTTTCATCACATAAAAAGAATAGCCAAGGAACTTTACTCCTTGCACGTACGACACAACTGTCTTTTCACGATTCACTTTCAAAAAGAGTTGTCCTTCAATGAATCGGGTTATCGATTCCTTGACGCGTTGTACTGCGCGTTTCGATTTACAGAATATCATCGCATCATCAGCATAACGAACAAAAGGGTGTCCACGTCTTTCCAGTTCTTTGTCCAGTTCATTAAGCATAATATTGCTTAACAGCGGACTTAAGGGACCACCCTGGGGAGTACCTTCCGTACTTGTTTTGAACAGGCCTCGGGTCATTACACCGCTGCGAAGATATTTGTGTATCAGACTCACAACCCTTCCATCCTTTATAGTACGGCTGAGTATTTCTATCAGCTTGCTGTGGCTGACTGTATCAAAGAAACGCTCAAGGTCGAGGTCAACTACATATCTGTAGCCATCATCCACTATCTTCTGCGCTCTTCGTAGGGCGTCATGGCAGCCCCTTTTCGGACGGAAGCCATAACTTGTCATGGAGAACTGACGCTCATAAATTGGTGTCAGAACTTGGTGTATGGCTTGTTGCACCAGTCGGTCTACCACGGTAGGAATACCCAAAAGGCGGTTCTTGCCATTGTCCTTAGGGATTTCAACCCTGCGGACTGGATTGGGACGATATGTCCCGTTTTCCAAGGAACTTATAAGCTCACCCTTATTAGCCAAAAGCCATGGAAACAGTTGTTCGCATGACATCTTGTCGATACCGCCACACCCTTTGTTTCTGACTACTGCTTTATAGGCTTTGTTCAGATTAAAGGGACTAAGAACAAGTTCAAACAGATGTTCCTTGTCGAATGGTACTTCCACGATGTTGTCTTCAGTCATCCACATGAAAGTCTGCACTCCCCCATACCATTCGGATTCCGTCCTATCTATTTGAGGGCAGTCATTAGCATTAGCTGATATTTTCTGCATTCGTCCTTTCATAAGGTAACTTTCAATTACTATCGTTTAATTATTAGGTTCAGTCCTTCATGAAACTTATCGATAACTTCACTACTATGACTTCGGCTGACTTCTCACGGCAAGCTTTACTCCGTACGTTTCGTAAAAAAAAACTAGTCCGTACGTCCGTGAGACCTCCTCGGATAAGGGCATTATCTTTCCATCTTATACCTGCTTCATTTACACCAACCGTTCCGAATAGCTATAGGGCTTTGGTTTGTCGTGCAACCTTACCCACGGTCAAATGCCTTGTATGAAGTTTCTGTCCGTCAGGCCAGATGTTTGCCATAGGCTTCTTTCAGATTCCAACTCACGAAGGACACCCTTGCCATTGGCTGTGTGATTCCCGCTATTAGGGCTCACGAGGGACTTGCACCCGTTAGATAATACTCATGCCGAGCATACA
>NZ_JAAXGE010000030.1 GCF_014750685.1 Bacteroides sp. GM023 | reverse complement strand
TGTGAGAGGTCGGAAAATGAAAGTAGGAAGAAAACTACTTTTATTTTCCTCCTACTCGATTTATACATCTCATAGTTTGCTCTATGATACATCTTCTATGTCAGAAATAAACCTTTTTTAAGACATGAATTTACTTTCTTAAAGAACAAAACCCTTCATAGCTTGTTCTAATAGTAGAGTTAAACTTTATAGTTTAAATCATGTGAACAACGACGAACGAATGAATTTAATTACTACATTTGTCGCCGAATAGCGAAAGGACAATATAACAACTAAAATACAATGAAAGTTTATTCGAAATTCATATTATCTTTTATTCTGCTGATGCTATCTTTTAGCATGAGTGGAAATGCTATGAATTTCTCTTCTTGTATTTCTAATTGTGATTCTTCCTGTCAATTCTCCAAATCATCAGCTAACACCAATAACAGTTCCTCTGTGAACGGTCATTCTGTTGGATATGACAATTCCCAGTCTTTGTCCATTTCAGACGTAGAATTGGGCTTTAAATTAGTTTCAGAATCAAATTCCAATAATTATCGTCTGCGTAGAATCATTGAGATTAATGACTCTATGAAAGACGTCATGCAAAAGTTTTTCCTGTTAAGAGAAAACTCACTTGTATTAGATCAAAGTAAATCTTATTACTCGGATAAGGATCCACATTACTCCATTATCTCTAGCGATTACTATGTATTCGCTCTAAGACGTATCCTTATTTAGAGTTCCCACCCGTTTTTCTCGTATTAATTTACTTTTCGTACCCTGTATGAACTGTGCGTCTTTTTGTGCTCAAAAAGTCGCGGGGTCTGTAGCGCAGTGTGTCTAATCATTTGAAATTTTCTAAATAACTAAAATTAATATCTTAACAAAAAAACTTATTATGGAAACTACTAAGAAAACTCAAGTTGTAGGTATAAAAAATGCCGGTATCGTAATTATCTGCTGTTTTATTCTGGCAGTGTGTATTTATCATTTCATATTTGGAAATCCATCCAACTTTATGAACAATGATCCTAACAACCATCCGCTACCCGGAAGCTTTTTGGGTACTATTTACAAAGGTGGTATAATTGTGCCTGTTATCCAGACACTGTTGTTGACTGTAATTGCGTTGAGTATCGAACGTTTTTTTGCTCTCCGCTCTGCTTTCGGAAAAGGCTCTTTAGCTAAATTCGTTGCTAATATCAAAGCTGCCCTGGCTGCCGGCGATATTAAGAAAGCACAAGAAATTTGTGACAAGCAACAAGGTTCTGTAGCTAACGTTGTTACTTCTACTCTCCGCAAATATGACGAGATGGAAAAGAATACGTCTTTGGCTAAAGAACAAAAACTGCTGGCTATCCAAAAAGAGCTGGAAGAAGCTACCGCACTGGAAATGCCGATGATGCAACAGAATCTTCCGATTATCGCTACCATCACCACATTGGGTACATTGATGGGATTGCTCGGTACTGTAATCGGTATGATCCGTTCGTTTGCCGCTTTGTCTGCCGGTGGTGGTGCTGACTCTATGGCCTTGTCGCAAGGTATTTCCGAGGCTTTGATTAACACTGCCTTCGGTATCTTGACAGGTGCATTGGCTGTTATCTCTTACAACTACTACACTAACAAAATTGATAAACTGACTTACGGACTCGACGAAGTCGGATTCTCTATCGTGCAAACTTTTGCTGCTACTCATTAATTCTGCGAACTCTTTAAAATCTATTAATCATGGGTAGAGCGCAAATTAAAAAGAAAAGTACGTTCATAGATATGACTGCTATGAGTGACGTTACTGTGTTGCTTCTGACCTTCTTTATGTTGACTTCAACATTTGTGAAGAAAGAACCGGTGCAGGTGAACACTCCGGCTTCCGTATCGGAAATCAAAATCCCGGAGACAAACGTGCTCCAGATTTTGGTGGATCCAAGCGGAAAAATATTTATGAGCCTCGACAAGCAGCAGGATATGCAGGCTGCCTTGGAGAGCATGGGTGAAGAGTATGGCATTAAGTTTACTCCCGAACAGGAGAAGCGGTTTACATTGGCTTCTACTTTCGGAGTGCCTATCAGAAGTATGCAGAAATTCCTGGATCTTCCCGAAGACCAACGGGATAAGATTCTCAAAAACGAAGGAATTCCTTGCGATAGTACCGACAATCAGTTCAAGTCATGGGTGCGCAATGCACGTATCGCCAATGCTGACTTGCGTATTGCTATCAAAGCAGATGCTTCAACTCCATACTCAGTGATAAAGAACGTTATGAACTCACTTCAGGATTTGCGGGAGAATCGGTATAATCTGATTACTTCTCTCAAAGCGACATCTGAAGAATAAAAAGGAGGAAACAGAATGAGTGCTGAAGTACAAGAGAGCGGCGGAAAAAATGGAAAGAGCAAACAGAAAAAAATTGCCGTAAGGGTAGACTTCACCCCGATGGTGGATATGAATATGTTGCTGATTACTTTCTTTATGCTTTGTACCACCCTGAGCAAACCTCAGACGATGGAGATAAGCATGCCGAGCAACGACAAGAATATTACTGAACAACAGAAGAGTATGGTGAAGGCTTCGCAGGCAATTACATTGCTGCTGGGAGCGGATAACAAGCTCTATTACTACGAAGGGGAACCGAACTATAAGGATTACACTTCGTTGAAAGAGACAAGTTACACCCCGGATGGAATACGTTCCATACTTCTTCAGAAGAACGCGACTGCCGTGAACAAAGTGAGAGCTTTGAAACAGCAGAAGCTTGACCTCAAGATATCAGAGGAGGAATACCGGAAACAGGTTTCCGAAATTAAGAGCGGAAAAGATACGCCGACCGTGATTATCAAGGCGACGGATGATGCTTCTTACATGAATCTGATTGACGCACTGGACGAAATGCAGATATGTAATATAGGTAAGTATGTGATTACGGATATTGCTGAAGCGGACGAATTCTTGATTAAGAATTTTGATGCGAAGGGAGCGTTGTCACAGAATCTGGCCGATAAATGATGTAACACCTAAAAAAGAAAAGTAAAATGGCAAAAATAGATTTGACTTCTTCGGAATGGTGTCAACTGATTTTTGAAGGCAAGAATCAGGCGTATGGCGCTTATAAGATGCGCACCGATTCAACGAAACGGCACAATTGGGCCATGTTGGCTGTATTGGTTATCGCATCGGTAGGCTTTTCAGTTCCCACGCTGCTGAAGTTGGCAACTCCGAAACAGAAAGAAGTGATGACAGAGGTCACTACCCTGTCGAAACTGGAAGAGCCGGAAATCAAGCAGGAGGAGATGAAACGGGTAGAACCGGTAGCACCGCCCCCGCCTGCATTGAAGAGTTCTATTAAATTTACGGCTCCTGTCATCAAGAAGGATGAAGAGGTGCACGAGGATAATGAGATCAAGAGTCAGGAAGAGCTGACTTCCACAAAGATGGCTATCTCCATTGCCGACGTAAAGGGTAATGATGAAGCCAACGGAGCGGATATCGCTGACTTGAAGCAAGTGGTGACACAGGCTGCGCCGGAGCCGGAAAAGGTATTCGATATGGTGGAGCAGATGCCTGCTTTCCCGGGTGGACAACAGGAATTGATGTCTTATCTGGGCAAGAATATCAAATATCCGACTATCGCTCAGGAAAATGGAACGCAAGGGCGTGTCATTATACAGTTTGTGGTAGAGCGTGATGGTTCTATTTCGGATGTGCGCGTAGCCCGTGGCGTAGACCCTTATCTGGATAAGGAAGCTGTACGCGTGGTAAAGAGCATGCCGAAGTGGATTCCGGGTAAGCAGAATGGTAAAGCGGTGCGTGTGAAGTTCACCGTCCCGGTAATGTTTAGATTACAATAAAAGATGATGAAAAGACAATTTTGGCTGATAGGAATCGTTGTGCTGCTGGCATTAAGTGCTTGCCGCTCTAAATCGAAAGAGGGACAGACGGATACGTATTCGTCCGGCGTGATAGCTATCGCGGCGGATGCGAGTTTCGAGCCTATCATACAGGAAGAGATTGATGTATTCGAGAGCCTGTATCCTCTGGCCGGGATTGTCCCTCGCTACACGACGGAAGTGGAAGCGATTAATTTACTTCTGAAAGACAGTGTCCGGTTGGCTATCGCAACCCGGACGCTGACTGAAGAAGAGATGAATTCGTTTCACAGCCGTAAGTTCTACCCCCGCGAGATTAAGTTGGCTACAGATGCCCTGGCATTGATTGTGAACCGTGCGAATCCGGATTCTTTGTTGAGTGTACGCGATTTCAGCCGTATCCTGACGGGAGAAGCGAAGACCTGGAAACAGGTGAACTCCAATTCCGGACTGAAGGATATTCAGGTAGTATTTGATAATAAAAATTCGAGTACCGTACGCTTTGCAATGGATTCTGTATGTGGCGGGAAACCGCTGGCTACGGAGAATGTGAGTGCCTTGACGACCAATCAGCAGGTGATAGATTTTGTAGCGAAGAATCCCGCAGCGATAGGTGTGATCGGGGTGAACTGGCTGGGCAACCGCAGTGATACCACGAACCTTTCTTTCAAGGAAGAAATCAGAGTGATGGCAGTGAGTGCCGAGGATGTGGCAACTCCCGAAAACAGTTATAAACCTTATCAGGCTTATCTGTACTACGGCAACTATCCGTTGGCACGTCCGATTTATGCTATTCTGAATGATCCCCGAAACGGGCTGCCCTGGGGATTCACTTCTTTTATGACATCCGACAAGGGGCAGCGGATCATTTTAAAATCCGGACTTGTTCCGGCTACACAGCCGGTGCGTATTGTCCATGTGAAAGACGAATAATAACTAAAATTAGAGACTATCATGAAACGAGTACAAATGTTTTTAGCTGGAGCGTTTATAGCAGTTGGGTCGCTCTGCGCACAATCATCTGATGCCGAATGGCAGGCAGGCGTTGCGAAATTGAAGGAAACTATTCAGACGAATCCGGCACAGGCTGCCGAAGAAGCTGAACATCTGATAAAAGGAAAGAATAAAAAGAATGTGGAACTTTTGGTGGCTATCGGTGATGTGTATCTGAATGCCGGCAAACTTTCCGAAGCGCAGGAGTATGCTGCCCTTGCACGAAAAGCGGACGGCAAATTGCCTATGGCTTCTGTATTGGAGGGTGACATTGCCGTGAAACAGAAAAATGCGGGACTTGCTTCTCAAAAGTATGAGGAAGCGATTTACTTTGATCCGAAATGTACGGATGCTTATCTGAAGTATGCGGATATTTATAAGTCGGCAAGCGCGAGTCTTGCCATTGAAAAACTGGAACAATTGAAAGCCCTGGAACCGTCCAACACAGCCGTAGACAAAAAACTTGCCGAGATTTATTATTTGAAGAATGATTTTAGTAAAGCGGCGGATGCTTATTCGCGCTTTGCAATGGGCCCGACGGCCACCGAAGAAGATTTAGTGAAGTATGCGTTTGCCTTGTTCCTGAACCATGACTTTGCCAAGTCGCTTGAAGTGGCTAACATGGGTTTGCGGAAGAATCCCCGTCACGCTGCGTTCAACCGGTTGGCGATGTATAATTATACTGACCTGAAACGTTTTGACGAAGCGATAAAGGCTGCGGATATCTTCTTTAACGAATGTGACAAAGCCGATTATTCGTATTTGGACTATATGTATTACGGGCATCTGCTGGAAGACTTGAAGAAGTATGACGATGCAGTGGTGCAGTATGAAAAAGCGGTTGAAATGGATCCGACAAAGACGGATCTTTACAAAAACATCTCTGCTGCTTACGAGCAGAAGAATGATTATAAGAAAGCGATCGGTGCTTACCATAAATATTATTCATCTCTTGATAAAGAAAAACAGACTCCGGATTTACAATTCCAGTTTGGCAGACTTTATTATGGAGCGGGTACGCAACCTGATTCGTTAACAATCACTGTCGATGAGCGCAAACAGGCTTTGGCATCTGCCGACTCTGTTTTCCAGGCCATCGCAGTAGCAGCACCGGACAGCTATCTGGGTAATTTCTGGCGGGCACGTGCCAATTCGGCACTCGACCCCGAAACAACCCAGGGACTGGCGAAACCTTTCTATGAGGAAGTGGCTACTTTATTGGAAAGTAAAAACGATCCCCATTACAATGCTGCTTTGGTTGAATGTTACAGTTATCTTGGATACTATTATTTGTTAGCTATCGAAAACCCGGCAATGAAAGCCGAAGCGAAGGCGAACAAAGATACGTCCAGGGATTACTGGAGCAAAATTTTGGCTATAGACCCCACTAATGCTACTGCTAAAAGGGCATTGGATGGCATCAAATAGTGAATAATTTTAGTTGTTTGTCGTGACAGGAGAAGTGGAGAGTGATCTTAGCTTCTCCTTTTTTTTGCACTTTTTTTTGCTTTTCTATTGTTTTATTCAAAAGATTGCCTACTTTTGCAGTGTACTATTATACTAATACACTAGAATTGACTAATTCATTAAACAAAAGTACTATGATTGCAGTAGAAAATCTTTCATTTACTTATCGTAAATCGAAGCGGGCGGTGCTCCGCGACTTTTCTCTTTCATTCGAATCGGGCAGGGTATATGGACTGCTGGGAAAGAATGGGGCAGGAAAGTCTACTCTTCTTTATTTGATGTCCGGGTTGTTGATGCCTAAAAGTGGCAGAGTGATGTTCCACGACACGGATGTACGTCGCCGGTTACCGGTAACTTTG
Organism: Bacteroides sp. GM023; assembly: GCF_014750685.1. Classification (GTDB taxonomy): domain Bacteria; phylum Bacteroidota; class Bacteroidia; order Bacteroidales; family Bacteroidaceae; genus Bacteroides. Next base: position 9,400 of record NZ_JAAXGE010000030.1, on the reverse strand, counting down.
CAGGATATGTTCCTGGTTCCCGAGGAATTTGAATTGCCTTCGGTATCCTTGGTCAGCTATGTAGAGTTGAACAGCCCTTTCTATCCCCGTTTCAATAAGGAGGAGATGATTAAGTACCTTCATTGTTTCGAGATGGATATTGATATTGATCTCGGGGCGTTGTCTATGGGACAGAAGAAGAAGGTGTTCATGAGCTTCGCGCTTGCGACGAATACTTCACTGCTATTGATGGACGAGCCGACCAATGGGTTGGATATTCCCGGAAAGAGTCAGTTCCGCAAGTTTATCGCGTCGGGTATGTCGGACGGAAAAACAATCGTAATTTCTACGCATCAGGTTCGTGATATAGACAAGGTGCTCGATCATGTGTTGATTATGGATGAGAGTCGTGTGTTGCTCGATGAATCGACAAGTGCAATCTGTGATAAACTTTACTTTGTGGAGAGTGACGACCGCGAGTTGGCAAAGACTGCTCTTTTTGCTATTCCTACGATTCAAGGTAACCACCTGATACTTCCCAATGTGGAAAAGGAAGAGTCGGAGATTAACCTGGAACTTCTGTTTAATGCTACGCTGGCCGCTCCCGAAGAGATAGCCCGATTGTTTCACGCTCAAAAATAAAAGACGATGATAAAAGATACTTTTTTCAGTTTGCCTCGTTTTATGAATCTTTGCCGCAAAGAGATGGTGGAGAGTTGGAGATCGAATGTACTTCGTATCGTGTTGCTTTATGGAGTGATGACGGTGGCGATGGTTTGGAACGGATATTTTGAATACAGGGATGGCTATAGGAGTTCGGATGACCCGGCATGGACATTCCTTTTGGTTGCTTTTATATGGGGATTATGGGTATTCGGTTGTTTAAGCGCTTCGTTTACGATGGAAAAAATGAAAACAAAAACCAATCGTACTTCTACGTTAATGACTCCAGCAACCCCTTTCGAGAAATATTTCTCACGTTGGTTTGTGTTTACGGTGGTATTCCTGGTGGTTTTCCTGATTACTTATAAATTGGCGGATTATACACGGGTGATAGTTTATTCGTTGACTTATCCTGAAAAGGACTTTATTGCTCCTGTTGATTTGTCTCATTTGGTCGGTAAAGGAAAAGGTTATTATACATTGTGTAGAACCGGCTTGGAATTTGGAGCATTGATAGCAGGATATTTCTTTGTTCAATCCTTATTTATATTAGGTAGCACTATATGGCCCAAAAACTCATTCCTGAAAACATTTGCGTCGGGAACGATTATTATGATAGTGTATTTCTTGGTGGGTGCTCTCATGACTAAAATATTATTGAATAATAAATTGTATTATTCTTTTCCGAGACGTGAAATATCCGACGAGAATATGATGATATTATTAATTGTTGTCTGCACATTCTTTGCACTGTTTAACTGGATACTTGCGTATTTCCGTTTCAAGGAATCTGAAATTATTAACCGAATGTAATCCTTAGCTTATGAATTTTAAAGAAAGTAAAGCCATTTATCTACAAATTGCAGATAGAATCTGTGATGAGATATTGTTGGGACAGTATCCCGAGGAAGAACGTATCCCTTCTGTAAGGGAGTATGCTGCTATTGTAGAGGTGAATGCCAACACGGTGATGCGTTCTTTTGATTATCTACAGGTACAGAATATCATCTATAACAAACGTGGTATAGGTTATTTTGTTGCTTTGGGAGCAAAGGAGTTGATTCATTCTCTTCGCAAGGAGACTTTTTTGAAAGAAGAGTTGGACTATTTTTTCCGTCAACTGTACACGCTTGATATTTCGATGAAGGAAATAGAAGCAATGTATCGCGAGTTTATAAAAAAGCAGAAATAAAAAACGAATTATTATGAAACGTACTACTTATATATTAATAGGTCTTATCGTCTCCGGGTTGATTGTCATTATCGCATCTATTATTTTCATCTCTACAACCGGGAAACCATATCAGGAAAATGGTCTTTTCATAGGAGGAGATCAAATGGAAATGAATATGGATGGCATACATGTGGTGAAGATGCTTGTTGCCCAATCCGAAGATAGTAAAGAAAGGAGCATTTACATGAATGGAGACGTGAAGGTGACAAGTCCTTCTGCGGGTGAAGAAAGAAAGATTGTCTATCCGAAGAACGAATATCTGAAAGTTAGCCGGATGAATGACACGTTATTGGTGGAATTTGATTTTAATGAGCATAATATTCCGGAGAAATTCCGTAATAAGGATTTTGTAAATGCGGTTGGAATGGATGTACAAATATCTGTGGATTCATTAAACAGCCTTTTTATTGATACGCGTGGTTTAAAGCTGAATTTGAAAGAGGCAAAAATGGATTCTTTGTTTGTACACGTCATCCATCAGGAAGTATTGGTTGATTCTTGCCAATTCCGTTCTTTTAGTTTGGATGGAAAAGACTTGAGATTTAAGGCAAAGGATAGTAAAATTGAGAATTTCTATCTGAACCTGGATAGTACATGGGACTGGAAGGTTATAAATTCTGAAATAGGTACGGAGTATCTTAGAGGTAGTAAAAGCCATCGTAACTCTTTACAGATAGGAGAATGTAAACGAGTCGTATGGACTCCGTTGAATAAGGAAGCTCAATTACAGGTGACGCTTCGCGAAAATTCGGAAATAATAGTGAATCCGTAATAGAAACTAGACATAGCTAAAACAGAAAAGGAGCAATAATGAATCTATTTCATTTTGCTCCTTTTTATATGGGGTAGTTATTATATTACAGTGCTTTAGTCAGTTTACAGTGCTTTAGTTAGTGTAAAGCAATCAATATCAGGTGCCCAGTTATAGCTGTTACCCATACGAATGGTATTATACCCGGCTTTCAGTTCAACAGGAATGGAGATTTGATTGTGTTTATTATCCTCTCCCAATGAATCAATTTTGGTAATAATGCCATTGACATCTACTTCTAGTTGGCGTCCTTTACCGAATGAATAGTAAACAGTCATGTTATAGCGTCCGCCGTCTCCACTGTACACTTCACGCCATTCGGCATAGTTTTCCGGTTGTCCGCCGAGGAATCCCACTTTCATTTTGCCGGATGCTTCCTTGTCGTTAGCATAAATAATGCCTTTAGGATTCTTACCCAAGTCGTTGAAAAGAGGTAAGTATGCCCATTCTGCTTCATACAGAGTCGGTTCCAGACGTGTTTCACCTTCCATGCGGAGGAACATGGCGCTGCGGGCAGGCAGAGTTTGTTCAAAGTTGCCGGAGAAGCTACCGAGATCATCATGCTTTACCAAGTCACGTACTTTCACATTTCCGTCAAATTCCAAAGAAGAGAATGGAACGGAGAAAGTGCATACTGTATCGGAAGGATTGTATAATGCCACTGCACGTACATTACCGCGTTTCTGCTCGATGTCTTTCACCAGTACGTATCCATCGTTTTCATGCTGGGCTACATAGGCCTGCAATCCCAACGGATCCTGATTGAGTGCGATTAATTCTTTGTTTGTCAGCAATTCGAGAGAAGATTCCGGCAGGCTTTCCAGGTTACAGCCAATAAGCAAGGGAGAACTCATGATACACCACAACCCGAAATGGGCTTCTTCCTCAGTCGGGGTAAGTCCTTTTCCGCCTACTTTGCTGTTGTCACGGAATCCGATAACCATCATATCCATATCATTGTAATGTCCGTTTCCGGCATAGGCAGACAGGTAGAGATTTTTTCCAACTACATATTTCAAGGAACCCCAATGTGCATTAATATCTCCGCTGATACGCCAGGAAGTGGCAACGTCTTTCGCCCAGATGCCGGGGAAAGCCCATCGGCAGATATTCACGGAGACGTCTTTGTTCACTTTGTCTATGCTGTTGCGGATAGAGGTGTAGCGTTCTTTTTCATTCAGTCCTAGCACGTCTCCACCGCAATAATCTATTTTGATAAAGTCGAATCCCCAGTCTCCGAAGTATAACTGTGCATCCTGCGGTTCGTGACCATAAATGCCCGCGCCTACTCCTGCCGCGTCATTATCCCAAATGGAACCGCAGGTGTTGTTACCTGCATCCGTATAGATACCGGCTTTCATGCCCAGGCTGTGAATGTGGTCTGCCACCGGTTTCATACCATTCGGGAAACGTGTCTCATGTGTATGCATGACACCGTTATCATCTCTTTTCCCGAAGTAGCCGTCGTCTACATTAATATATTGATACCCTGCATCTTTCAGACCTTTCTTCACCATAAGGTCGGCTTGATGTTTAATAATATCTTCGCTGATGTCAACCCGGAATACATTCCATGAACTCCATCCCATGATAGGGGGATTGAACGTTTGCTCCTTGTCCGAAAGAGTGGTTTGAGTCTTTGTGCAACTGGCGCACAACAGAGTAGCGACTGCTACTGAAAGAAGGTAGAATTTGTTCTTCATGATATAATAGGTTAGTGTTCTTTTGTATTGTCGTCCCGGTTTCGTCCCGGATACTTGAAAAATACAAAGGGTAACTTACTGAATTACAGAAAGCTACCCTTTGTTTGGTCGGAATGAGGTGACTCGAACACCCGACCCCTACGTCCCGAACGTAGTGCGCTACCAACTGCGCCACATTCCGATTGCTTGAGAAGTGGTGCCACCAGGAATCGAACCGGGGACACAAGGATTTTCAGTCCTTTGCTCTACCAACTGAGCTATGGCACCTTTCTCGTTTGCGGGTGCAAAGATAAGTATATTTTTTAATACCACAATAACTTTGAAAGAAATTTTCGACAATTTCTAGTGTCGGAAAAGATAGGTGCTTTTTTTAGTAAAGAAATATATAGATAAATAATATTTTTCAGCCGATATTTCATAAATTTACGCGATAAAACATTCAAGCAACATAAAACACTCTATTACTATGGTAGCATTGGCAGTAATTATTATATCTATTTTATTAATTCTCCTCATTTATACACAGTTTAAATGCCGTTCGCTTCAGAATGTGGTATATCCCAAAGAGACAAAACCGGATAAGTCTAAAGACCCAAACTTGATTTTGCAGAATATCAATGCGTACTTTCTATTAATTGACAGGGATTTTATTGTCCGTGATACCAATTATTATTCATTGAACGGTCTTCCGGTTCCTGTAGACGGAACAATCCAAAGGGTAGGAGACTTGCTGCATTGCCGGAATGCGGCTGCGGCGGGAGAGTGCGGCAAGCACGAACAATGCAAACTTTGTTGTGTCCGTACATCTATTACTAAGGCATTTCGTGACAAAGCGAATTTTAAGAAACTGGCGGCTTCTATGAAGTTGTTAAGTGAAGATGAAAAAAGAGTGATTCCTTGTGATGTATCGGTTTCGGGAGTTAATTTGAATGTTGATGGGGAGGACTTTATGGTATTGACCGTTTATGATGTGACGGAACTGAGGAATGTGCAACGATTGTTGGCAATTGAAAAGGAACATTCTATCTCTGCCGATAAGTTGAAATCTGCCTTTATAGCTAATATGAGCCATGAAGTGCGTACACCGCTGAATGCGATTGTCGGGTTTTCTGGTTTGATGGTGTCGGCTTCCAGTGAAGAAGAAAGGAAGATGTATGCCGATATTATCACAGAGAATAATGAACGTTTGCTACGCCTTGTCAACGATATTTTCGACCTTTCGCAAATCGAGGCAGGGGTGGTGGAATTTCAATATTCGGAATTTGACGTGAATGATTTGTTGCGGGAACTGGAAGGAATCTTCAGAATGAGAATGAACGGGCAGTCTCCGGTAGAATTAGTTTGCGAAGCACAGTTGCAGCCGATTATGATGTATTCGGAACAGCAACGTATTATTCAGGTATTGACAAATCTGCTGCATAACGCGATGAAATTTACAGAATCGGGGGAAATTCGTTTTGGCTGCCGTATGGAAGGGGCGGAGAAAGTGTATTTCTTTGTGTCCGATACAGGTATCGGCATACCGAAAGAGGAGCAGGACAAGATATTCTCCCGTTTCATTAAATTAGACCGGGAAGTGCAGGGGACAGGGCTTGGACTGACGCTTTCGCAAACCATTATCAAACATTTGGGCGGAGATCTCGGACTGGAATCGGAAGTAAATAAAGGTTCTACTTTCTTTTTTACACTGCCGTTGGTCATACAACAGGAAATGATAAGATAAAATTCTCCGTTGAATATAAATAATCCCGCTTCAGCTATTCGAAAAGCTGGAGCGGGATTACTTTTTTCATAAGCAGGATGTACGCTTAGTCTTTACGACTTAGGTGCATCCTTATCCGTGTCTCCGGTTTCCGGGGACGCATTGCCTGAAGCGGAACTTCCACTCGAAGCGGCAGAATTGCCTGAAGGAGCGGCGCTTGAAGCGGTTGCATTGGAAGCGGTTGCGCCAGGAGTGGTTGCGCTTGAAGCAGTGGTGCTTCCTGTACTTGTGCTTGTAGTAGTTGCGGAAGCAGGACGGGCTGCACTTGCAGTTGTGCTGTCGGCGGCTACGTTAGCAGTAGCAACTTGTGGCTGAACTTCCCAGTGGAACGGTTCGAAATTAGAGTTAGGATCTACCCAAGACGGTTTCTTGGCAGCGTAGATGATGAACGGAGCAACAACAACGATGATGGCACCGATAATCAGTACGGAGAACCAAACGGTATTGCTACCTGTAGAAATCTGGCTGGGAGGGATGAAGCTGAGGATAAAGGCAAGCAATGATCCGCAGAATCCGAGTCCGCCGATGAACCACATCAGACCGTTACCGGACTTACCGATACGGAACGGACGGTTCAGTTTTTTCATCTTATAACGCAGTGCGATAGCTCCGGAGAACATCAACAGGTACATGATAAGGTAAAGAATAACTGTCAACTGTGACAGAATCTGATAGAAACTCTGTACGGAAGGCATAACTACGAACAACAAACTTAATACGGTAACAGCGATACCCTGTACGAACAAGATATTCTTCTGTACACCCAGTTTGTTTGTTTTCTGGAAGAACGGAGGCATGTAACCGGCTTTACCTACGGCAAAGATACCTTTTGACGGACCGGCAACCCATGTCAATACACCTGCCAATACACCGAATGCAAGGGCGATGGCGATAATTGGTGACAACCAGGAAGCATGGATATACTTGAAGTAGTTGTCAAAACCAACGAGTAAGCTCTGAGTCAAACTGATATCGTTTGCGGGGATGATAACACCGAGTGCGAAAGTACCGAGAACGAAGATAAGAACGGTGATAAGTGCACCGATAAATACGGCTTTCGGGTAGTTTTTGGATGGGTTTTCTACGTCTTTCACGTGGATACCGCCCATTTCCATACCGGCATAAAACAAGAAGATACTAGCGGCGAGAACGACATTATCAAAGTTGGTAAAGTCAGGGAAGAAGCTGCTGTTGAAATCCATGTTGGAATGTCCGCCGGTTGCCAGGTAGATGATACCCAGGATAATCAACAGGGCAGCCGGGATAATTGTACCGACCATACCACCGATTTTGGCTACTTTACCAACCCAGCTCATACCTTTCAGAGAAATGAAAGTGGCGAGCCAGTAGATGACAAGTACCACGACAAGCGTGTAATACTTGTTGTTTGCCAGTGACATGTCATGTACGTCGTTCATTCCGATGAAGGCGATAGATACGGCACCGAATGTTAATACTGTCGGGTACCAGATGGTACTTTCAATCCATTGCACCCAGATGGCGAGGAATCCCAGCTTCTTACCGTAGGCTTCGCCTACCCACCGGAACACACCACCTTGCTTGTCCTGGAACATAGCCGCCAGCTCTGCTGCAACGAGCGATGTAGGGATCAGGAAGACGATAGCTGCAAAAAGATAGTAAAAGGCCGAACTCATTCCGTAGACGGCCTCGGCCGGTAGTCCACGCAATGATACTACTGCCGTAACGTTCATGATAGCGAGGGTAAACACACCCAGCTTCACTGCATTTTTAATATTTGCCATAAGTTAAGGTTTTAAGTGAAAAATATTTTAAAGTCAGTGATATAACAACATTTTGCGTGAGATGTTCCCGCAATCTCTTTCAAAGTTCGTTAATTAACATCGCTAAATTGATATATTTTAACCCTCAAACTGCCTGCTCCGAAACAATCGCTTTCTCCGATTGTTTCTTAGCATTATAAATTAATTTAAGAATCATTTTATTATAAACTAAGTAGTTATGAAATCAGCGCTTTCAGATTTTGTCTTGGGGAAAAAGGGAATCTATGGCATCCTCCACATTATTATATTAGTGATGTCACTTTTCCTGGTAATTAGTATTTCGGTAGATACTTTTAAGGGAATTCCTTTTTATACGCAGTCGTCCTACATGAAAACCCAGTTGTGGATTTGCATTTGGTTTCTGTTTGATTTCGTGCTGGAATTCTTTTTGTCGAAGCACAAAGGACGCTATCTGCGAACACATTTCATCTTTTTGCTGGTGGCTATCCCCTATCAGAACATTATTGCTTATTACGGGTGGACATTCTCGCCGGAAGTCACTTATCTGCTCCGGTTCATTCCTTTGTTGAGGGGCGGGTATGCGCTTGCCATCGTAGTAGGGTGGCTGACGTACAACCGTGCTTCGAGCTTGTTCGTTTCTTATCTGACTATGTTGCTGGCAACGGTTTATTTTTCCAGTCTTGCATTTTTCGTTCTCGAACATAAGGTGAACCCGTTGGTTCATGGTTATGGAGACGCTTTGTGGTGGGCGTTCATGGATGTTACTACCGTCGGGTCGAATATCATAGCGCAAACGGTGACGGGGCGGGTGCTTTCCGTATTGTTGGCTGCTTTGGGAATGATGATGTTCCCTATTTTTACAGTCTATATAACGAACCTGATTCAGCAATCCAATAAACGGAAAAAACAATATTACGAAGCGGAAGAACAGCAGAAAAAGGTTGCTGCGCAGAAACAAGCCGCAGCGGAAAAACCTGTAACGCAAAGCACTCAAGGATAATATAACAAGAAATAAAAGTAGCTTCATCATCTTTGCTTATGCGGGATGATGAAGCTATTCTTGTATATAAGGGATTGTAAATCAGTAGTCAATTATTATTTTTAATAGTCTTGTGACTATTCTTTATAAACGCAGGAGAATATGTGGCAGGAAGGATATATAACTTTCTACCTTTGCGGGAAAGACACACAGACGCCGATTTTATAATAACACTATTACTGAGTCGATTTTCCGCTTATCCGAGTGAATAATAATGATGCTGACATCATCTCTCTTTCGATAAAATAAGCATATAGGGAAAGGTTTAATTTACATATTTGACAATAAACTCTGTTTATATCTGACAATGACACTTGGTATGAAGTCTTAACTGGATAAGGGGAATAAAGAAAAAGGTTACTATCGCGAGATAGTAACCTTTACGTGTATGCTCGGCATGAGTATTATCTAACGGGTGCAAGTCCCTCGTGAGCCCTAATAGCGGG
>NZ_JAAXGE010000003.1 GCF_014750685.1 Bacteroides sp. GM023 | reverse complement strand
TTTGGATTTTCCAATACGGATGGATGCGGAACGATTATCTTAAATTCTGCTCTGTCACTTAGAGCGAAGCGAAAAAGGATGAACAAGGCGGACAGGATTACACGATATAGTTCTGTTTGTCAAAAAAAAGTATTCCCTGCAACAAACTGCTTATGAAGTGCATACGTTTAATTACAAATGACCGGGAAGCATTGGAACATTGTTAAATTTGTATTTTTATGTCGCTGTGAAGCGCCCATTTTCCGAAGAATCCATGTGCCCCTATCATTTCCTTATATAGTAGTAAGGGAATGACCGCATGGATTCTATACCTGCGCCTGTGAAGGTTGGCTATTGTTTGTTTTGTTTGTGTGGTGCATCTTCTTCCCGGTGGGGAAGGAGGTGCACTCTTGTTGTGTATGAGGATGAATATAGATATAATAAGGAGTTATTTAATTTTTATTTGTGTCATTATTATCTCCCTGCCAATCGTTTTTGTCGTATCGGATGCCCTCTATAAATATGCCAGTTGGGGGTTGACTCTTTCGGAACACTTTATTTAGTGTCGTTTCATCTCTTGGGAGAATACAGCACCTTTGCATCGTTAACGTTAGCGAGATAATAATTAAACAGTATTCATTTAAAAAAGAAAAGTATTATGGCAATTAGATTTAAAAGAGTTCAACGTCTATGTGACCCAACGAACAAAGAAGCAGGAAAGAAAGTGTATCCGATAATTTCTTACCAATATGACACAAGTGCAACGCTGGATGAATTTGCGAAGGAGATTTCTTCGACTTCAGGAGTCAGTGAAGGTGAAACGATTAGTGTTCTCAAAGACTTTCGTACATTATTGAAGAAAACTTTGTTGGGTGGCCGTTCGGTAAATATTGCAGGATTGGGATATTTTTTCTTGGCTGCTCAAAGTAAGGGAACAGAAAAACCGGAAGACTTTACAGTAGCTGATATTAGTGGTTTGAGGGTTTGTTTTCGGGCAAATTCAGATATTCGTCTTTTCACAGGTACTTCAACTCGTTCAGATGGATTGAAGTTTAAAGATTTGGATCATATTAATGATGCAAAAACAAATGACGGCGACACAAATGGAGGTGATGAAACACCTGATCCTGACGAAGGGTCGGGAGATGGTGGCGAAACACCCGATCCGGCAGCTTAATTTTCGACCGGTAAAATTACATTAACAGGAATGGGGCTTCGGCCTCATTCTTTCTTTATAACTACATAATTATATTAATATGCAAACAACTACAATCCTCACTTTTATTACCGCTATGGGTGGTTTGGAAGCAGTGAAGTGGTTCGTGCGGTATCTGACTTGCCGCAAGACGGATGCGCGTAAGGAAGAAGCGTCAGTCAACAGCCTGGAAGAGGAAAATCGACGAAAGAAAGTAGATTGGCTGGAAGAACGGCTGACTCAACGCGATGAGAAAATAGATGGTCTTTACGCTGAACTTCGCAAGGAACAAGAGGAAAAAATCAACTGGATACACAAATGTCACGAAGTGGAGTTAATACAAAAAGAATCGGAAGTGAAGAAATGTGAGATTCGGGGATGCGTGAAACGTCTTCCTCCTTCGGATTACTAACAAGAGGGTTTCATTAAAAAAACAGATATTATGAGAAAGATAGATTCAATAATAGTACATTGTTCGGCTACGAAAGCAGGACAGGATTTTACAGCCGCTGATATTGACCGTTGGCATCGGGAGCGTGGATTTAATGGTATCGGGTATCATTATGTGATTCGTTTGGATGGGAGATTGGAGAAAGGGCGGGATGTCTCTTTAATCGGGGCCCATTGTAAAGGTTGGAATGAACGAAGTATCGGGATATGTTATGTCGGCGGATTGAATGAGAACGGACAGCCTGCAGATACACGGACGAATGCTCAAAAGCGGGTGCTTTATCAGGTAATCATGGATTTGCAGCGGGAGTATGGGATTCTTCAAGTGTTGGGGCATCGGGATACTTCGCCGGATTTGAATGGGGATGGCGTGATTGAACCTTATGAATATATGAAGGCTTGTCCTTGTTTTGATGTAAGGGAGTTTATGAAGAGTGGGAGAGAACTGCTATTTATTCTGTTGCTAGCTTTCATTATTCCTGTGTTATTTTCGGGATGCAGATGCAAAAAAGAAATGCTTAACAGGAATAGTAAAATTGAGATGGATTCAAGTTCATTGAGTCGTTATTCCAATGAAATTTTACGCGATTCGAGTTTTGAGGAAAAAATATCGGAGAAAACAGAAGAATGTATCGAATATGTATTTTTAATGACAAAAAAAAGATTCGACAAAAGAAAAAACATCCCCTGTTTATTTGATTTCCGGTGTTCGAAAGGTGATAAATAAAACATCAGAAAAGAACCGATTGCTATCTGATAAAGAAGATACTAAAAAAGAATGTTTTGTGAAAACAGACTACAATAAAGTTATGGATCAAAAGGATGAAAGTACGGAGTGGCGGTATAAACCTTTCGTTAGTCATGTTTTGAAAATAGTAATAATATTGTTAATTTTGATTCTCGTTTATCTGTTTTATAAGAAAAAAATGGTGTACCTTTGAACCTTTTTTATCTATAATTCATATAAAATACATATAAATGTATTACCTTTGTAGAAATATGTGGAGTAGATAGAATATATATTCACTTTATCTGTTCCAAAATTAGTGATGAGTTTAAAAGGGTAGGTAGCTCTATTATGAAAACCAGAATATAGGGCGCCTGAGAAAAGTAAATAACACAAGAGTAAACTGTTTTGGATAGATGTTTTTGCGTATAGCGAAAATAGGTGTTTGAGATTTGTGCTAATAGTCACATTGATGAATAATTATTGTTCTCTTAGACATGAATACAATTTGCCATATTCGTTATTATGCGGACATTTGCAAAGCAGAACTTACAAACAGTATTAGGGATAATGATTTTATATAACAGTCGGTTGGCGAAGTGTTTTCTTAGTAAGAAGAAACATTCATTTATGATTTTTGGTTTCTGTTTTACTCGCTATAAATATTTGGAAATCTGGGAAGAAATGGAAAACCGGATTCATTTGAGACAATATACAGAGTGTTTCTTTCTCACATTATTGCCGGCTTTGGGGCTATCATTGTGGTTATCGTGGTGGTTTATGTTAATACCTTTGTGTACATATCATTTTCTTTATTGGTGGGAAAGGATGATAAGAAATCATTCTATCTTTGACTGGGAAGCGAAGAAGCATTGTGGAGATACGCTTTATCTGAGGAAAAGAAAATCCTATAGTTGGACGAAGGCATACTGCAAGAAAAAACTGCCCGCATCGAGATGGGCGGATTAAAGATATGGTCTTAACCGACCGGCTGCCTGTGAAGGTCGCTCTATTGTTTGTTTTGTTTGTGTTTTGTGCACCTTTTTCTTTTATAGAAAAAAGGTGCACTCTTTTTTATGGATATATGACAGATAAAACATACATTTGAAGAAAAAAAGAGAATGGGCGAAAAAGCATCAATGTGGAATCTTTGGCATGGCTGTCACAAACTGAGTGAAGGGTGTCGTCATTGCTATGTGTACCGTACGGATGGTAAATATGGGAAAGACAGTTCGGTCGTGGCAAAGACGGAAAAGTTTGACCTGCCTTTGCAACAGAAAAAGAATGGGACGTATAAGATTCCATCGGGCAACTTGGTATATACTTGTTTTACCTCTGATTTTCTGATAGAGGATGCCGACGAATGGCGTGCCGAAGCATGGGAGATGATGCGGATACGCCAAGATCTCCGTTTCCTTTTTATTACCAAGCGAATTGACAGGTTACAGCAATGTCTGCCGCCCGATTGGGGAGAAGGGTATGATAATGTGACGATTTGCTGCACAATGGAGAATCAGGATAGGGTGGATTATCGTCTGCCTATTTATAAGGCAATTCCTATTAAACATAAAATTATTATCTGTGAGCCGCTTCTTAGTCGGATTGACTTTAGGGGAGAACTGGGAGATTGGGTGGAACAAGTCGTTGCCGGGGGAGAATCAGGAAAAGAAGCTCGTGTGTGCGATTATGACTGGGTGTTGGATATTCGACGGCAGTGTGTGGAAGCGAATGTCAGCTTTTGGTTCAAGCAGACAGGCAGTTATTTGCTGAAAGAAGGGCATGAATATAAGGTAGCCCGCCAGTTTCAACATTCGCAGGCAAGGAAGGCGGAAATAAATTACACTCCCTGAATTTGAGTACAAAATATGGATAATCACGTCTTTTTATAAAGATATTGTGTGAATTTTAAATTATCCATATTAATGAAACAGATAAAGCTGTTATTTCTTTTAGCTTCCGCCACCGTTACGGGAGCATTTGCGCAGAGTAACGGATTGACGGATATGAGCCAGAGCCGTTTTGCTAAAATGGCGAATACCGGAGTCGATGCAGTACAATGGACAAACGGATTTTGGGGAGATCGTTTTAATGTGTTCAGCCATACTTCCCTGCAAAGTATGTGGAATACCTGGAATACACCGGAAGTCTCTCACGGCTTCCGTAATTTTGAGATTGCTGCCGGTGTATGCAAAGGGGAGCATTGGGGCCCGCCGTTCCATGACGGAGATATGTATAAGTGGATGGAAGGAGTAGCTTCTGTCTATGCCGTCAATAAAGATCCGGAGCTGGATAAGTTAATGGATAACTTTATTACTTGCGTCATAAAAGCCCAACGTGCAGATGGTTACATACATACCCCGGTTATCATTGAAGAACTGAATAAAGGGATTGATTCTCATGCATTGGACGATCAGCACAAGCAGACTGTGATTGGTACGAAAGTAGGTGCGGAAGATGAGAAGGGGGCTTTTGCCAATCGCTTGAATTTTGAAACTTATAATTTGGGACACTTGATGATGGCGGGTATCGTTCATCGTCGTGCCACCGGAAAAACAACTCTTTTCGATGCTGCTGTGAAGGCAACGAATTTCCTTTGTCACTTTTACGAAACGGCTTCTGCCGAACTGGCTCGTAATGCTATTTGCCCTTCTCATTATATGGGTGTAGTCGAGATGTATCGCGCTACCGGAGATCTCCGTTATCTTGAACTTTCAAAGAATCTGATTGATATTCGCGGTATGGTGGAGAATGGTACGGATGATAATCAGGATCGTATTCCTTTCCGTGACCAGTATCGCGCTATGGGACATGCCGTACGTGCCAATTATCTGTATGCAGGTGTAGCGGATGTATATGCAGAGACAGGCGAACAGCAGTTAATGAAAAACCTGACCAGTATTTGGAATGATATTGTCACTCGCAAAATGTATGTGACCGGAGCTTGCGGGGCACTTTATGACGGTATATCGCCGGATGGTACTTGCTACGAACCGGATAGTATTCAGAAAGTCCATCAGAGTTATGGACGTCCTTATCAGTTGCCGAATAGTACAGCGCATAATGAAACATGTGCCAATATAGGGAATATGTTGTTCAACTGGCGTATGCTGGAGGTGACGGGAGATGCGAAGTATGCGGAACTCGTAGAGACTTGCCTTTATAATAGTGTGTTGAGCGGTATCAGTCTGGATGGAAAGAAGTATTTCTATACGAACCCATTGCGTATTAGCGCCGATCTGCCTTATACACTTCGTTGGCCGAAAGAACGGACGGAATATATCAGTTGTTTCTGCTGTCCGCCCAATACATTGCGCACTCTTTGTCAGGCGCAGAATTATGCTTATACGCTGGGAACTGAAGGTATTTATTGCAATCTGTATGGTGCGAATACATTGACTACAACTTGGAAAGATAAAGGAGAAATTGCCTTGACACAGGAAACAGATTATCCATGGGATGGGAATGTACGTGTGACATTGGATAAAGTTCCGCGGAAAGCAGGTGCTTTTTCTCTTTTCCTGCGTATTCCCGAATGGTGTGAGAAAGCTACGCTTACAGTAAACGGACAGGCGATGCAGATAAATGCAAAAGCGAATACCTATGCGGAAGTGAATCGCGCATGGAAGAAGGGAGACGTGGTGGAATTGATAATGGATATGCCTGTACGTTTGCTCGAAGCTCATCCGTTGGCAGAGGAAATTCGCAATCAGGTAGTAGTGAGGCGTGGCCCGTTGGTTTACTGCCTGGAAAGTATGGATATAGCTACTGGAGAAAAGATTGATAATGTCTTGATTCCTGCGGATATTAAACTGACACCAAAGAAAATCAGTATTGAAGGCAGTCCGATTGTCGCACTTGAAGGGATGGCACGTTTGGCGTCTGCTCCTTCTTGGGAAGGCGTGCTTTATCGCCCGGTCGTTCAAGCGGAAAAGACAGTAAATATTCGTTTGATTCCCTATTATGCATGGGGAAACAGAGGAAAGGGAGAAATGACTGTTTGGATGCCATTGGCTAGATAATTCTCTTATACAGAAACGAAAGAAGAACTATGAGAAAGTTATTTTTAACGACTATATGCCTGTTGTGTACTTATCTGTTGTCAGCGGGTGAGATATGGATTTCTCCCCAGGGCAGTGATTTGAACGACGGTACCCGCCAATCTCCGAAAGCGACTCTGACTTCTGCTTTACGACAAGCACGTGAGTGGCGCAGGACAGGAGATGAGCGTGTCCGGGGAGGAATCACTATCTATATGGAAGGAGGAACGTATGCCCTTTATGAGCCGGTGTTTATCCGACCGGAAGATAGTGGTACGAAAGAGTCTCCGACAATGATTCGTGCCGCAGCCGATAAAAAGGTTATATTGAGCGGTGGTATCCGTATCAATGACTGGAAGAAACAAGGAAAAGTGTGGGTGGCAGATGTCTCGGCATTTAATGGACGGCCGTTGGATTTCCGTCAGTTATGGGTGAATGGAGAAAAGGCTGTTCGTGCACGGGATGTGGAAGATTTCGAGAAGATGAATCGCATTTGCAGTGTAGATGAGAAGAACGAAATTCTTTATGTTCCTGCGGTTGCGATGCGTAAGCTCGTAGACAGCAAAGGGAATTTGAAGGCTCGATATGCTGAAATGGTACTTCATCAAATGTGGTGTGTCGCCAATCTCCGTATTCGTTCTATTGAAATGCAGGGAGATAGTGCGGCGATACGTTTTCATCAGCCGGAAAGCCGGATTCAGTTCGAGCATCCCTGGCCGCGACCGATGGTAACAACGGACGGACATAACTCCGCTTTCTATCTGACAAATGCCCGTGAACTGTTGGATGTGCCGGGAGAATGGTACCATGATATAGAAGCCCGTAAGGTTTATTATTATCCACGGGAAGGGGAGAAGATGCAGGATGCGAGTACAGAAGTGATAGTACCTGCTGTTGAAACATTGGTGCAAATAGAAGGGACACTAGACCGTCCCGTCTCCAATATCCGCTTTGAGAAGATTACTTTTTCTTATACTACCTGGATGCGTCCGTCAGAGAAAGGACACGTACCGCTTCAGGCAGGAATGTACTTGACGGATGGATATCGCATTGACCCTAAAATGCAACGGGATTATTTGAATCATCAATTGGATAATCAAGGATGGCTAGGACGTCCAGCAGCAGCTGTTAGTGTAATAGCTGCGAGTCAGATTGATTTTGAGCGTTGCAGTTTTGAACATTTAGGTTCTACGGGGTTGGATTATGAAGAAGCTGTTCAGGGTGGTGTTGTTCGTGGTTGCCTTTTCCGTGATATTGCGGGGAATGGTTTACTGGTTGGCAGTTTTTCTCCGGCTGCCCATGAAACGCATTTGCCTTATGATCCTGCTGACAGTCGGGAAGTATGCGCCTATCAGCAAATCAATAATTGCTATTTTACAGAGATTGGTAATGAAGACTGGGGATGTCTTGCTATTGCGGCAGGATATGTGAGGGATATACATATAGAGCATAACGAGATTTGTGAAGTTCCTTATAGTGGTATCAGCCTTGGTTGGGGATGGACGCAGACTGTAAATTGTATGCGCAATAACCATGTACATGCTAATCTGATTCATCATTATGCGAAGCATATGTATGATGTAGCCGGGATTTACACGCTTGGTTCCCAACCTAAAAGCTATGTGACAGAGAATTGTGTTCATAGTATTTATAAACCAAGTTATGTACATGACCCGAATCATTGGTTTTATCTTTATACGGATGAAGGCTCTTCTTTTATTACGGTTCGTGATAACTGGACGGAAGGAGAGAAGTATTTGCAAAATGCCAACGGCCCCGGTAATGTATGGGAGAATAATGGTCCGAAAGTGGATACTGCTATTCGTGAACGTGCAGGTTTGGAGAGTGAATACAAGGATTTGCAGAATATCCGATAGTGAGTGATAACTCATTTAATTGTAAGACATGATTCGTTACACAGATGTGGAACTAAAAGAAAACAATTGTAGAACTAAAGGGAAACAGATGTGGAACTAAACAACAACCATAGTGGAACGAATTACTTCTTATAACGCAGTTTGTTAGCAATAGAAAGAACAATGAAAAAGAAATATAAGATATTACTAGCTGCCTTGTCTTTGGCAAGCAGCACATTTGCACAAACCTGGATATGGTATCCGGGAGATTATGAAATTTGGTTAGGCAACCAAATGAACAACAGACGTACGGAACGTGGTGCATTTTTTCCACCTTTTTGGAAGACAGATAGCCACTATGTAGTCGTAGAGTTCAGCAAACAACTGAATCTCGCCGAACCGGAAGAAATATTCATTGCTGCCGAAGGGAAATACAGCGTTAAGCTAGACGGAAAACTCCAATTCGGCATGCCGGAAACGATGGCTCTTCCTGCCGGTAAGCACAATTTGAATATAAAGGTTTGGAATCAGTCTACTCCACCTGCAATCTATGTAAAAGGAAAAACTGTCAACTCTGATTCTTCCTGGCGGGTGACATATGAGGATAAAGAATGGATTGACGAAAGCGGTAAAGCCAGTGACACATCCGCCACTATTTACATGGATGCCGGATGCTGGAACTTTGACGGAGCTACCCAACGTCCTTCACAGTTCAAATTAATGCGTGAACCGCATCAACCCGCCTCCAAGGCAGAACAACCCGAAGGCGGTATTCTATATGACTTCGGAAAAGAAACTTTCGGCTATATCACCCTGAAGAATCTTTCAGGAAAAGGCACTATTGAAATCTATTATGGTGAAAGCCCGGAAGAAGCCAAAGATAAAGCCTATTGTGAAACCTTAGATAAATTTCTATTAGAAAAGGGGCAGATAACCGACCTTGCCATACGCAGTATATCTCCTTTGAACGATTTTGATAATGAATATACATTAGAGAACAGCAAGGCTTTCCGTTATGTCTATATCACTCACGAACCGGGAGTAACAATCGGTGATGTCTCCATGCAATATGAATATCTCCCCGAAGAGTATCGTGGCAGCTTCCGTTGCAATGATGAAGAACTGAACCGGATTTGGGAAGTGGGAGCCTATACGATGCATCTCACCACCCGTGAGTTTTTCATTGACGGTATCAAGCGCGACCGTTGGGTATGGAGCGGTGATGCCATCCAAAGTTATCTGATGAATTACTATCTTTTCTTCGATAATGAATCAGTGAAACGCACTATTTGGCTGCTTCGTGGTAAAGACCCTGTGACGAGCCATAGTAATACAATCATGGATTATACATTCTATTGGTTCCTCAGCGTATACGATTATTATATGTATAGCGGTGACCGTCATTTCGTAACCCAACTCTATCCGCGTATGCAGACGATGATGGACTACGTACTGGGACGTACCAATAAGAATGGCATGGTGGAAGGAATGACCGGTGACTGGGTATTTGTAGATTGGGCAGACGGTTATTTGGATAAGAAGGGAGAACTTTCCTTTGAACAAATTCTTTTCTGTAGAAGCCTTGAAACAATGGCTCTGTGTGCAGACCTGGTCGGAGATACAGATAGTAAACAGAAATATGAAAAACTGGCTGATGCTTTGAAATCAAAGTTGGAACCGACTTTTTGGAATGACCAAAAACAAGCCTTTGTACACAATTGTGTGAACGGTCAGCAAAGTGATGCAGTGACCCGCTATGCAAATATGTTTTCCGTATTCTTTCAATACTTGGATGATAAGAAGCAACAAGCTATTAAAAACTCAGTTCTACTAAATGATAATATATTGAAAATAACAACCCCCTATATGCGTTTTTACGAACTGGAAGCCCTCTGTGCGCTTGGTGAACAAGACGCAGTGATGAAAGAAATGAAAGCCTATTGGGGAGGTATGTTGAAAGAAGGTGCAACCTCTTTTTGGGAGAAATATAACCCCGAAGAAACGGGAACACAGCATCTTGCCATGTATGGCCGTCCTTACGGAAAGAGTCTCTGTCATGCCTGGGGAGCAAGCCCTATCTATCTGTTAGGCAAATATTACTTGGGAGTAAAACCTGTAAAAGAAGGATATAAGGAATTCTCCATTGCTCCCGTATTGGGAGGATTGAAATGGATGGAAGGTACCGTGCCTACTCCGAATGGAGACATCCATATCTATATGGACAAGAAAACAATCAAAGTAAAAGCTACGGAAGGCAAAGGCTACCTTACCATTAAGAGCAAGCGTCAACCGAAAGCCAACATAGGAACAACAGAAAAAGTATCTGAAAATACATGGCGTCTTTGGATTGATTCTCCGGAAGAAAGAACTATTACCTATCGTTTGTAATCTATTTGTTAATTAGTTAGTGGATGGAGTCCTTGATTGATAATTCCTCATTAGAAAAAGGGAATTGTTAATCGGGGACTTTTTTCATAAATACATTCATGTTTTCTAAGTAATTTGCTACATTTGCTTTTTCTAAAGATAGAAGCAAGTAATACACTTTTTGTTCTTTTGGAAACAAATAAACAAAATCCGGAGAATGCAAAACAAGATTGCCCCATACGCTAATACAGATGATGAAAAACTCTTTGCCTTGATAGAACAAGGTGATGAAAGAGCTTTCACCCAAGCTTATGAAAGATACCATAAACTATTGTATGTATTAGCTTACCGTTATTTAATGAGTTCCGATATGGCAGAAGATGTAGTACAGCACGTCTTCACCCGTTTGTGGGAATTTCGTTCAGAACTGCGTGTCGGAATCAGCCTGAAAAACTACCTCTTTACAATGACGAAAAATCATGTCCTGAACCTGATTCGTAATGAAAACAGTGCGATTGCAAAGAACTACGAGATGGCACAAGCAGCTTCCCCCTACGAAGATAATCTGATAGAGAATTTAGAAAAGAAAGAATTGATGTCTAGCTTTTATAAAGCGGTGGATATGCTTCCTGCACAGAAAAGGGATATCTGTCTGATGAAAGTTCAGGAAGAACTGACGAATCAGGAGATAGCGGAACGGATGAACTTATCCATAAATACCATCAAAACGCATTATTCGGAAGCGTTGAAACTTCTCCGTATCCATTTAAGTAAGATGTTAATAATTGTTGTATTCACCACTCTGATGACTGTCTTGAGTGTCCATTTAATAAAGTGATAAAGATGAACAGACCTACTGATAAACAAATAGAAGAAGTACTGGCAGGAATTGCCACCCCGGAAGATGCAAAGTCGGTAGCCGAATGGTTTACTACCGAAGAAGGCAGTGACTATCTGGAAGCCGCAATGACACGGGACTCGGAATTGATAAAAAACGAAGTGGCGGATTTGTATGTGAATCATGATATTCCTTCCGGACAGATGTTGGAACAGATACGAAAGAATATTCGGATGAAAAAGCTGAAACGCATTTGTTTCAGAGTGGCGGCGGTACTGATACCTGTACTGTTCATTGTCGGATTCTATATACAACTGAATTCCAAAGTCGACCTGTTCGGAACTTCTGAATATGAAGAAGTCATCGTAGACAAAGGAGAACGGATACAAATCATGTTTCAGGACGGAACGAGAGTATATATCAATTCCGATTCGAAACTGAAATATCCAAAGAAATTCGCATTGAACAGCCGCGAAGTTTATCTTGAAGGCGAAGCCTACTTCGTTGTAGCCAAGAATAAAAAACGTCCTTTCATTGTTAATCTGAACGGTCCTGCCATTCAGGTAACGGGAACCTCTTTCAACGTACAGGATTACCCGGAGAACAAAGATATTGTGGTATGCCTGGACGAAGGAAACATAAACCTGACTCTTCCTACTGAAAAGAAATATCCGGTGCTTCCCGGCGAAAGATTGGTTTATAATAAGGTAAGTAGCCAGTGCACCATTTCCAAAATGGATGATATGCACCGTCTGTCAATGTGGAAACAGAACGTACTCGTATTTAAAGATACCCCGTTGCCGGAAGTAATCAAAGTCCTGAACCGCTGGTATGACGTAGATTTCAAGATAGAAGATGAACGTGCCCTGACCTATGTATATACACTGACATCGGACAATACCTTACTGGAAAAAGTCTTGATGGATTTGGAAAAAATTGCTCCGGTGAAGTTCGACTATAATGAAGATAAGAAAGAAGTCATAGTAAAAATGAAATAGTAAAAACACTCAAATAAAAAGATAATATGAATAAAGAAGTTGATTTGTCCGTATCTTGTTATGGAAAAGTAAAAGACAGGAGATATGATATCGTGGCATTGCCTTGGGGAGCTACTGAACCTCATAACTTGCATCTGCCCTATATGACGGATTGTATTCTTTCTCACGATGTAGCAGTAGACGCCGCCTTGATAGCTCAAAATAAATATAATGTAAATTGCATGGTAATGCCACCTGTGACTATGGGTTCTCAAAATCCGGGACAACGGGAACTGCCATTCTGCATCCATACCCGTTATGAAACTCAGAAAGCCATACTGACCGATATTGTGTCTTCCCTTTACGCCCAGGGTATCCGGAAATTAGTGATTATCAACGGCCACGGCGGAAATACATTCAAGAGTATGATTCGTGACCTGTCCGTAGACTATCCCGATTTCCTGATAGCATCGAGCGAATGGTACACCGTATTGAAAGCCAAAGATTATTTTGAGAATCCGGGCGACCATGCGGACGAACTCGAAACTTCGGTCATGATGCATTATCATCCCGAACTGGTCAATTTGGAAGAAGCTGGCTCAGGCGAATATAAAACATTTGCCGTGGAGTCTTTGAATGAGAAAGTGGCATGGATTCCAAGAAACTGGAAAAAGATTTCCGAGGATACTGGTGTAGGCAATCCGAGAGGAGCTTCCGCAGAGAGAGGAAAGATATTCGCTGAAGCGGTTGCAGAAAAGTATGCAAAGCTCTTTGACGAGTTGGTACACAAGGAACTTTATTAGATTTCCGAAAAAAAACATAGTGACGCTATCCTGTTGTGATAGTGTCGGTATCCCCGACCGATAGCGTCACTATATCATCAAGATAGCGTCACTATCCCCGAATGATAATAATTAATAATTATAGAAAGTCCTTCCGAATGAAAACCGGAAGGACTTTTTTCTTTCTATTTCTTTTTTTTATCTCCATAAATAACAAACACTATTCCGTTGAAAATGAACGAACTAACTAGATTAACTTTTTGATAAACAAAGAAACTTCGAAAAAAAACGTATATTGTCTCACCCGCTTCCTGATCTCGTGTGTCCACTAAATACAAAGAGATTAGGAATCAATTTATAACTTTAAACAAACTAAGTATGAAGAACAGAGTATTGCTTGTATTGTTATTGAGCTTTGCTGTAAGCCTTGCGGCATCGGCTCAGAAAATAACAATGAATCTTCAACAAGTCAAGTTGGAGAAAGTATTTTCGCTCATTACCAAACAAACAGGACTTACGGTAGCTTACAGCCGTACGATTGTCAACCCCGAACGGATTGTCTCCGTTCAGGCAAAAGACAAAGACCTTTCCAAAGTATTAGATGACTTATTTGCGGGTACCAATGTGGCTTATGAAATTGGAGAGAAGAAAATATACCTGAAAGCAAAAGAAGCCCCCGTTGCATCACAGGGAAATCAGAAAATGAAGAAGATAACGGGAACAGTGACAGATACCAAAGGAGAGCCGGTGATTGGCGCCAGTGTTTTGGTGAAAGGAGCGGGGACAGGTACTGTGACAGATGTGGACGGTAACTTTACACTGGATGCTCCGGCAGATGCACTCTTGGCGGTTAGCTACATTGGTTATAAAACACAGGAAGTAAGGGTAGGAAACAGAAATTCATATTCCATTCAATTGCAGGACGATACGGAAGTGCTGGATGAGGTAGTAGTGGTTGGTTACGGTGTGCAGAAGAAATCGAGCCTGACAGGTGCCGTCGCTTCCATCTCTTCCCAGGAAATCAGCAAACAGGTATCTTCCAATGTTGCTTCTACCTTGCAGGGACGTACTCCGGGTGTGGACATCGTACAGCAAGCCGGTGTGGCGGGAGCAGATGTAAACATCGTGATTCGCGGTGCCGCTTCTTTTGGTGCTACCGAGCCGTTGTATGTGATTGACGGTGCATTCAGTAATGCCGGATTAAGCTCATTAAATCCCAATGATATTGAATCCATCGAAGTGCTGAAAGACGGTGCGGCAGCAGCTATCTACGGTTCACGGGCAGCCAATGGTGTTGTTTTGATTACTACCAAAAAGGGAAAATCCGGTAAGCCTGTTATTCAGATAGACGGTTCGTTTGCGTTCCAAACGCCTACCAATATCCCTGATTTTCTGAATGCAACAGAATGGAGAACATTTGCGAATATGGTAGCGGATAATAGCGGCCTGCCCCACGCACCGGAAAATGACAACCCGACGAATCCTAACCTGAACACCGACTGGTCAAAAGAATGGATTCAATTTGCTCCGGTATGGAATCTGAATGCCAGTATCGCAGGAGGTGGCGATAACTCGACTTTCAGCACGAGCCTGGGTTATCTTGACCAAACAGGTATGACGATTTATTCGGATTACAAACGTTATAACTTCCGCCTGAATACCTCTTATAAGAAAGGTCGTTTCTCGTTTACCGAAACTCTCGGACTGACCCATAAGGACAAGACTCCTACAACGGCTTTCAACATCGCACTGCCAACGTTGCCTATCTATGATGAACAGGGACGATTCACTTCCGGCGGTCCGGATTATTACATTAATCCTGAAGATGGCAAGGCGCAGAATAAAATTGCTCCGTTACATTATACGGATCAATTTAATAAAGTAACGGATTTGATTGGTTCTTTGAACGCCCAACTGGATATTTGGGGAGGAATAAAATACAAATTATCATTAAGTGGAAATTATAGCAACAAGCATAATTACACCCATACTCCCGAATATTACACCAAATGGAATTCAGATGGAACGCCCGATAAAGATTACGGCAACACACGCAACAGCGTATCCGAAACAAGGGGAGAAGAATTTACTTATACGATTGATAACTTGCTGACTTTCAACAAGACAATAGCTCGTCACTCCATAGACGCTTTACTGGGTACAAGCTGGATGAGAGAATACTACCGCTACATGACCAACTCCACAATTAACGATTTGGGAGGAACGGATATTACCGGATTCCAAAATGAGGATGGCAAGATTTCGGCAGGCAACAGCAATGCGGCATTGCTCTCTTTCTTCGCCCGTGTGAACTATGATTATGACAATAAATATCTGCTGTCTCTCAGTATCCGCCGTGATGAATCTTCCAAGTTCCATAAAGATAATAGAGTAGGCTACTTCCCCTCTGTTTCCGCCGGATGGAATGTACATCAGGAGAAATGGTTCCAAAATCCTGTAATGAGTAAATTGAAACTCAGAGCCAGTTATGGTGAGTTGGGAGCAAACTTCCTCAACCCCTACAATTTCGATGCTATCGCTTATGGTCCTATTCCCTACACAGTAGGCGGAGAACGCTATGTGACAGGACGTGCTGCCTATCTGAAATCGAAAGACCTGAAATGGGAAACTGCAAAGACCACCGATATCGGTATTGAGTTGGGGTTCTTCAATAACGACCTGACTTTATCTTTGGATTATTTCGTAAAGAAGAATGTGGATTTGCTGGCACAGATTGACTTGAACCTGTCTTCCGGACAAATCTTTGAAATCAACAGCTCGCGTGAGAAACCGTATGTCAACACAGCTTCCGTAAAGAATACCGGTTGGGAGTTTATGATGAATTACAGGAAACAGTTGACGAAAGATTTTCATATAGACGCGACATTCAATATCGCAACCCTGAAAAATAAAGTGTTGTCACTGGGAGAAAACGTACAGCCGATTACTTCCGGCGCAATGAATGGCTATTTTAACGATGCACCTTCCATTACCATGCCGGGAGAAGCTATCGGTTCATTCTATGGCTACAAGATAGAAGGCTTTGACGCGGAAGGAAACTTCATCTTTGAGGATACGGATAAGAATGGAGTAGTCAACGCCAATGACAAAGTGATTTTGGGTAGCCCTATCCCGGATTTCACATACGGCCTGAATATCAATATGGAGTACAAGGACTTTGACCTGACCATCTTTTTCCAGGGGGTACAAGGAAATGATATATTCAATCAGAAAAAATACACTTATTACTTCGACTACTCTAACAATGTAGTCAAAGATGCCCTGAACGGATGGTCAAAAAACAATAAGAATACAGGTATACCTATCATGAAAACTCAAAATACAAGTGGCGGTAACTCATTGCCCAGTGAATTTTATGTGGAAGACGGTTCCTATTTACGTTTGAAGAACCTTCAATTGGGCTATTCATTACCTAAAAAGTGGCTGGAAGCGATTCGATTCAACAAACTGCGTGTATATGCAGGCGTACAGAATCTGTTTACACTCACCAAATATTCAGGTTACGACCCCGAAGTTAGTTCGAACGTATTGTTCTCACGTGGTATCGACATCAGTTCATACCCCAATGCCCGAACATTCACCTTTGGGTTTAACGCATCATTCTGATAACTAAAAACATGATTCATATGAAAAACTATAAAAAAGTATATGCCGCATTTATCTTGGCGGGCGGCTTGACATTGCACGGATGCAACGGTATCTTCGATGACCTGGCGATTAATCCGAACCAGCCGAGTATGGGAGCTTATTTCACCAGTCCGTCCGCTGTCAATGACGCAGTAATGACCATGTACGGGTATATGTCTACGCAGCGTTGCCTGGGAGCTTCCGGTTCCAAAACAACGATTATTCGTTCCGATGAAGCATCATCCAACTCGGATTATGGGAAACCGGGTATGTTCGGGGCAGACCTCAATGCCAGTTATTACACTATCGAGCAACCTTATACATTAATGTACACTACTGCTTCGCAAGCGTCCTATATCATTGAAACCGCTCCGTCTGTTGATTTCAGCGGTAATGAGGAGCTACGGAACGCATACATAGGTGAAGCCTATTTTTGGCGGGCATTCGCTCATTATTACCTATTGATTAATTTCCGTAACATATCTCCAATCAGACAGATGCCGCGAAATGGCGATGACTATGTACGTCCGTTGGAGAAACCTGCCGATGTATGGAGTTTTATCCAGGAAGACCTGGCACATGCCAAAGAACTGTTGCCCGTAAAAGGATACTGGGACAGCAAAAACGCAGGTCGTGTAACAAAAGCATCTGCAGCCGCTTTATTGGGAAAAGCCTACCTCTATCGTAGTGGAATTGAATCCTATTATGGCGAAGACAAGACTACATTTTACAGTGAAGCTGCCAAAGAATTTGCCGACATTATAGATGGGAAATACGGAACTTATGACCTGACTACTAATTATGCGGATAACTTCGATGTCGCCCATGAGAACAACGAAGAATCCATTCTTGAATTCCAATTCCTGGGTGATGTTGATAATGCAGGATTTAATCCTGGACTTGCCACTTCCGGCCTGGCATTCGATTCGCGTGGATTGATGTTGCCAGGAGCAGGAGTAGGCTATGAAGGAGTGGTACACAACTGGCTTTACAACGCATTTGTGAATTCAATAGATAAAGATGGTCATACAGATATCCGTATGTTCTCTACAATGATGTTCAATGACCTCGATGCGAACATACATTTGAGAAATGACGCCGGCGGACAGCCGATACGTCTGGAAGGCCCCGGCGGCTACAAATGGGAAGAACTTTATCCGGCAAAGAACGGAAAAGAAGGATTTGCCACCGTATCCAATCCTTTGGCGCATCCGTTTAAAGCGGGTATTAAGAAAGGAATTGATTGCTCCATGCCTGTACAGACAGAAGCAGACGGAACACCCAAGCTGATTGGTGTAGGTGCAGGCGTCAAGGAATATGTCTATAATCAGCCCCGCGCGCACGGTGTGAATTGGCGGTATATCCGTTATGCAGATGTATTGATGATGTATGCGGAAGCTGTCGTAAGCGGCGGCGCACAAGCGTCGGACATGACTCCTTTGCAAGCAGTAAACAAAGTACGCGGCCGTGCCAACCTTAGCGATCTGCCTTCTGTAACCATGACTGATATCCAGAATGAAAGAATCTTGGAATTTGCCTTAGAGGGACATCGTTTCTATGATTTACTCCGTTGGGGCAAACTATCCAGCCGCTTTGCAGAGTTGCAAGAGTCTGACCCTAACTTCAAGAAATTCATATCAGCAGATGATTTCAAAGGATTCGTCACCCATAAACATGAATGGCTCCCGATTCCTATCAATGAAGTGAATTCTAACCCTTATATCACAGAAAATAATCCGGGATATTAAATAAGAAAGAACTAGCATGATAAACATAAAAAATATAGCGGTACTACTCTTCAGTTTGTTAGTACCGGGCCTGACTATTGCCCAAACAGAAGTACTTTATAATGGTATCCACTTGCCTGAACAATGGCCTCCCCGCTATGGGGAGCCACAAAAGGCACAGGATATGCCGATGTCCTATCTAACGCAGAAGCCTGAAGTAATCCCCGTAAATGTAGGGCGGCAACTATTTGTTGACTCGTTCCTGATTGCGGAAACGAACCTGGAAAAAGTAATCCATACTCCCCGGTTTTATGAAGGAAACCCGGTACTCGAGCCTGATAAGGAATGGGAAAAGACAACCGAAGGCGGACTCTACGCAGCCCCCTTCAGTGACGGAATATGGTATGATGAAAAAGACCGGAAGTTCAAAATGTGGTATCTGGCTGGTGCAGGTGTTCTTCATAAAGGAGACAATCAGACATTCTATACCGGATATGCCGAATCCGAAGATGGCAAGCACTGGACAAAACCCACACTGGATATTTGGAATCATACCAATATCGTAGATACCTGCAATCGTGATGCAGCTACCATTTGGTTGGATAAGCAGGAGAAAGACCCGTCCAAACGATATAAAATGTTCAACGTAGAACGCCGTCCCACTGACCGCCGATGGCAATTTATCCTGAAATATTCGTCCGATGGAATTCATTGGGGAGAAGGAGTGGCGCAGTCCGGTGATTTATATGACCGCTCATCCGTCTTCTACAATCCCTTCCGTAATGTTTGGGCATTGAGTATGCGCTATGGAACTAATGTATCTTCCCGCTCACGTAGCTATTTGGAAAACAAGGATCCCGAAGAAGCGGTAAGTTTCGCGCATCGTATCCGAAAAGGAGTACCCGATAAAAATATAGTCTACTGGTTTACTCCGAGCGATAAGGAACCGCGTCATCCGAAGTTCCCGGAAGTAGATCCGGGTATCTATAATTTCGATGCCATTGCCTATGAAAGCATTATGTTGGGACTGTACAGCGTATGGCAAGGCCCGGAAAATGGAGTTTGCGCCAAACTGGGTATTCAGAAGAAGAACGAAATCTTCCTGGGTTACAGCCGTGACGGTTTCCATTTCTACCGTCCCTCTTTCAAGCCTTTCATGGCAGTGAATGAGACAGAAGGAGCGTGGAATTGGGGAAATATGCAGTCTATCAACGGTGTACCTTTGGTAGTGGGGGATTCACTCTATTTCTATTCCAGCGGACGACAAAGAAACAAGATTATGTGGGATAGCTATACTTCTACCGGGCTGGCAACTTTGCGCAGGGATGGTTTCATATCCATGCATGGGGATAAAGGCGGCTACCTGCTGACCGAGAAAATTACTTTTGATGGCAAATACCTCTTTGTCAATGCAGATGTGAAAGGGAGCCTGTCCGTCGAAGTCTTGGATGCGGATGGAAATCCATTGGAAGGATTCACCCGGAAAGACTGTGTATTGGTGAAGAAAACGGATAAAACAAAACTGCTGATTACGTGGAAGAAACAGCAGGATATAGCATCGCTTACCGGAAAACCCGTCCGATTGAAGTTCTATTTGGATAATGCTGATATTTACGCATTTTGGATTTCTCCGTGGCAAACGGGGGAAAGCCGTGGATATACAAGCGGTGGCGGACCGGGACTGTCTGCCAGTGGTATAGATGTTCCTGCGAATCAATAAAAAGATAAATGACTATGAAACGTTTTTTTTATATATTATTCTTCTGGTTGTCCTGTATGCTGATAGCCTGTGGTGGTAGCGATGATACTCCGGGTGGAGATGACAATCCATCGGTAGTAGTTCCGCCTAGCGAAGAACCGGCCGATCCGCGGCTGTTATACAACGGGATTCGACTACCCGAACAATGGCCCCCGGTACGTTCATCTTCGTCCGAACTGGAAAAGGGAATGTCACCTTTTTATCTGTCGGATAAACCTTCTGTCATTCATATTTCAGTAGGACGCCAGTTATTCGTAGACAATTTTCTGATAGAATCTACCAATCTGAAACGTACCTTTTATTATCCTGAGTACTATTCGGGCAATCCGATATTGGCACCGGATAAGGATTGGGAGAAGACCGGAACGAAAGGTGCTGCCTTTGCCGCTCCATTCAGCGATGGAGTGTGGTATGATGAAAAAGAGGGAAAATACAAAATGTGGTACATGGCAGGCGGCGGCTCTTATGCAACCAGTGGAGCAGGAGTAACTTGCTATGCGGAATCGACGGACGGCATTAACTGGACGAAACCGGCTCTTTCTGTTGTGCCCGGAACTAACATCGTTGACTATAATTCGGAGCGTGACGCATCCGTTGTTTGGATAGACAAGCAGGAAAGTAATGCTTCGAAAAGATACAAGATGTTCTTAGTGGCACGGGAAGCCGGAAAATGGAGATATAATTATAAAACTTCTTCAGATGGCAAAGTATGGCGTGCGACCGCCCAATCGGAACCGATTGCCGACCGTTCTACAGTCTATAAGAATCCGTTCAGAAACGTATGGATATATAGTATGCGGCACAACGTCCGGGTGGATGCAAACAAATTAGTTCGTGCAAGGGATTATAACGAAAATGCCGACCCGCAAGCCGGTACAAAGAAAGCGGAAGCATTATTGAGTGCCTTTTGGTTCGGTCCGTGGGCGAACGAACAACGCCACCCTGACTATCCGGACATCGCTCCTGCGATATATAATCAGGATGCCACTCCGTACGAAAGCATTATGCTGGGATTCTTCTCTGTTTGGCAAGGCCCGGAAAATGATGTATGCGCATCGGACAATGTGATTAAGAGAAATCAAGTAATGGTAGGATATAGCCGGGATGGATATAGTTGGTTTCGTGAAGACATGAATCCTTTCCATGCGGTGAACACCACCTCACCGGATGCCTGGAATCAGGGCAACTTACAGTCCGTTGCCGGAACTCCGTTGATTGTGGGCGATAAGCTCTACTTCTATCTGAGTGGCCGACGCCTGAGAGGAACACAGGAAATCACCACCACCGGACTGGCTATGCTTCGCCGGGATGGATTTGCATCTATGAAAGGAACAGGGGAATTGCAAACCTCTTTACTGAAATTTGACGGCTCTTACTTCTTTGTGAATGCCAACGTTACAGGAGGAATGAAAGTTGAACTTTTAGGCTCTGATAATAAAGTAATCGAAGGCTTCTCTAAAGACGAGTGCAAAGTCTTTAAAAGCGATAACGTAAAAGCCAGGATAGAATGGACAGGCAATGCGTCGCTGGCTTCTCTAAAAGACAAACCAATAAAAGTGAAATTCTATATTGACAACGGTGAACTATTCGCTTTTTGGATTTCTCCTTCCACGAATGGGGAAAGTATGGGCTATACTGCAGGTGGAGGTCCAGGACTGAATATTTCCGGAATAGATAAAACCAATTAAAAAATAAATACTATGAATAAAGTAACTTATTTAGTATCGTTGATTTGTATTCTTATGTTTTCTTCATGCGAAGAAGATAAAGTATATTATAACACTGCGGCAAAAGCAGATTTCACCATCGGTGAAGATATGTACGAATTAGGACAGACTGCTGTCTTTAAAGATGCTTCCGTCCCCGATGAAGGAAGTCAGATTGTGTCCTGGCTATGGGAATTCGGAGATGTTGCCAAATCTGTTTCAACGGAGCAGAATCCTACGTTTGTCTATCGGACGGATGGCACATTTACCATCAAACTGACCGTTACCGATAATAACGGATTGCGTGCCAGCACAAAGAAAGACCTTACTATCCTGGACCCGGCAAAAGCAATCAATGTAATGTGGCAAAAGGAAATGGGCGGTCCTATCGAAAATACTGTTTCTCCCGCATTATCAGCAGATGGCAAGACTGTTTACATGATTACCAGTCAGACAGCTACCGGAGCATTTGATGTGAAACTTTTCGCATATGATACTGCCAACGGAACTCAAAGATGGGCATTCGATGTAACGGCCAAGATGAACGAACTGAATCCAGGTGGTGGAGCCAGTATGGTATATGCCAGTCCGGCAGTAGGACCGAATGGAGACATATACATAACAGTTCGCGACTTGAAACCGGCGAATGCGGAACATCCCCGTGCATTGTTCCTGTTTGCTGTGGGAAGTGACGGAAGCATGAAATGGGCTTATAAAGCGGCCGACTCTAATCTATACGCAGTGACTCCGGCTATCGATGCTTCAGGTAATATCTATTTCGGACATAGAGGTAAGAAACTGATTGTCCTGAGCCCGGCAGGTAGTGTTATCAAGGAAATAGCATTGGATGTGGAAGTATTGTCCGGCATATCCTTATCCAAGGACGGAGCGATTTATTTCGGTTCTTCAGGCAAAAACGGTTCTTTCGGTTATGACTTTGCAACGGGTACTCAAAAGTTTGTGTATCAGAAAGATTTGGGCAGCACCGCATTGAAAGGCAACTCCTACACGATAGGAGCGGACGGAACGATTTACACCGTAGCCGAACTGACAACGGGCGGCGCCATAGTAGCCTTGAATCCTGACGGGACGGAAAAATGGGTATATAAGACTCCGGGGGCCATTCTCAACGGTGGTGTTGCGATTGGTGCAGATGGAACGATTTATGCCAATGGCGGAAAAACTGTTACCGGCGAAGTTTCGGCAGGTGTGGTCGCTCTGAATACGGATGGTTCTCTGAAATGGCATTACGCTACGACGGATGATGTAAACAACTGCGTGCCTATCGTCGATAACAGGGGATATATCCATATCATCTCGGACAAAGCCGTCTACTATATTGTGAAACAGGATGGCAGCTTGCTAGCTTCCGCAGAACTGGGAGTTAAATGTTTCTCCAGTCCGGTGATGGATTCAAAAGGATATTTGTATGTGGGGCTCGAAGCTGTGGCAGGTGCGTCGGATATGGTATGTATCTCGTCGGGAGCAACTTCCTATGCCGATTCTGCATGGCCGATGAAGGGACAGAACCCGCAACGTACCGGTTTACAAAAATAGAACATCAATATAAATTTTAAAAAGAAACTGTATTATGGAAAAGATTATAGGATTAATCAATGCTCCTTTTACTCCGTTTTATGAAAATGGAGAAGTAAATTATGAACCTATCGAAGCGTATGCAAAGCTGCTTGTAAAAAATGGCTTGAAAGGTGTGTTTATCAACGGTTCTTCCGGGGAAGGGTATATGCTGACTGATGAAGAACGGATGAAACTGGCTGAACGCTGGATGGAAGTTGCCCCGAAAGGGTTTAAAGTGATTGTGCACGTGGGTAGCTGCTGTGTGAAGTCGAGCCGGATGCTGGCGGAACACGCACAGAAAATCGGAGTTTGGGGAATTGGTGCAATGGCACCTCCTTTCCCGAAAATCGGGCGGATAGAAGAATTGGTAAAGTACTGCGAAGAAATTGCCGCCGGAGCACCGGAACTGCCTTTCTATTATTATCATATTCCCGCATTTAACGGAGCATTCCTGCCGATGCTTGCTTTCCTGAAAGCAGTTGAGAATCGTATCCCTAATTTTGCGGGTATCAAATACACCTTTGAAAGTCTATATGAATATAATCAATGCCGTTTGTATAAGGATGGTAAGTTTGATATGCTTCACGGACAGGACGAAACGATTCTTCCCTGCCTGGCAATGGGAGGAGCACAAGGAGGAATTGGCGGAACGACCAATTATAATGGTATCAACTTGGTAGGAATAATTGATGCCTGGAAATCCGGTGACTTGGAAAAAGCCCGTGAACTGCAAAATTTCTCGCAGGAAGTGATTAACGTAATCTGCCATTTCCGTGGGAATATTGTCGGCGGTAAACGTATCATGAAACTAATCGATCTTGATTTGGGCGGTAACCGTACTCCCTTCCAAAACATGACCGCTGACGAAGAAAGACAAATGAAAGCGGAACTGGAAGAAATCCGGTTCTTCGACCGTTGCAATAAATTCTGACAGGAGGGAAATATGAAGAATATAACTGAATATATACAGCATTGGGCGGATACCTACAAGGGAGATATGCAGAATAATATCATGCCCTTTTGGATGAAACATGGACTGGACACAGTGAATGGCGGGATATATACTTGTGTAGACCGCGACGGCACATTGATGGATACCACGAAATCCGTTTGGTTTCAGGGGCGCTTTGCCTTTACCTGTTCTTATGCCTATAATCATATCGAAAAGAATCCGGCATGGCTGCATGCGGCGAAAAGCACACTTGACTTTATAGAGAAGTATTGCTTTGATACGGACGGACATATGTACTTTGAAGTAACGGAAGACGGACGCCCTTTACGCAAACGGCGTTACATTTTCTCCGAATCATTTGCAGCCATAGCTATGTCCGAATACTCCATAGCATCGGGCGATAGAACCTATGCAGTAAAAGCGCTTGAACTGTTCAAACGTATGCAGTATTTCCTGCAAACTCCCGGATTGCTGGCGCCTAAATATTTGGATACACTTCCCATGAAAGGACATTCTATCACTATGATACTGATAAATGTAGCTTCCCGGATTCGGGAAGCTATCCAGGACGAATGTCTGACGCGACAGATTGATGAATCTATCGCTCAATTAAAGAATGATTTCCTGCATCCAGAATTTCAGGCTTTGCTGGAGACAGTAGGACCGAATGGTGAGTTTATAGATACCAATATGGGGCGTACCATCAATCCGGGACATTGTATCGAAACAGCCTGGTTCCTGTTGGAAGAAGCAAAATCGAGGGGTGGCGATAAAGAGATAGAAAAACTGGGATTGCAGATTTTGGACTGGTCATGGGAGTGGGGCTGGGACAAAGAGTTTGGCGGTATTATCAACTTCCGGGATTGCAAAAATCATCCTTCGCAAGACTACGCGCAGGATATGAAATTCTGGTGGCCGCAGACAGAAGCAATTATCGCCACTCTCTATGCCTATCTGATAACGAAAGAAGATAAATACTTGGAAATGCATCGGCAAATCAGTGAATGGACTTACGCCCATTTCCCGGATAAGGAATATGGAGAATGGTATGGGTATCTTCATCGGGATGGTACGGTAGCGCAACCGGCAAAGGGAAATTTGTTTAAAGGTCCTTTCCATATTCCCCGCATGATGACAAAAGGATATATGCTTTGTGAGGAAATAATGTCTGAAATAAAAAAGAAATAAGATGATTGTATCCAATTTACAACATAGCCAACGGGTGGAGAAACTTCACCCGTTGTTCAAACAGCTTTTCGATTACGTGAAATCACATGACCTGCTACACGAAGAACTGGGAACTGTCAGACTGGATGGTGATAATCTGATTGTGAATAACATCTATCCCGAATGTATCGCTGAAGGGAAACGTTTATTAGAACTGCATCACGATTATATAGACGTGCACATATTGCTTGAAGGTAAAGAAACGATTGGTTGGAAAGCCCTGGAAGAACTAAAAGTGGAAAGGCAGGCTTATGATAAAAAGAGTGATTGCGCTCTCTATGGCGACGTTCCTACTACTTTCATCAATCTCTTACCCGGACAATTTGTCATCGTATACCCGGAAGCCCCCCATGCTCCGGCTATCGGTAAAGGCTGGATACGCAAACTGATAGCCAAAGTAAGAGTCTAAAAAACAGTCTCAAAAATCTTTTAAATACAACTACCATGAAAAATAAGAATATTTATCCATGGGTAGTAGTTGCGTTGCTTTGGGTAGTAGCGTTGCTCAACTACATGGATAGACAAATGCTTTCTACAATGCAGGAAGCAATGAAAATAGATATTGTAGAACTGACGAAAGCGGAAGCCTTCGGTGCGTTGATGGCAGTATTTCTTTGGATTTACGGCTTTATGAGTCCAGTTGCCGGTATCATAGCAGACAGGCTCAGTCGTAAATGGCTAATTGTCGGGAGTTTGTTTGTGTGGTCTGCCGTGACTTTCCTGATGGGATATGCAACGACATTCGAACAATTATATGGTTTGCGTGCTGTGATGGGCATTAGCGAAGCACTGTATATTCCTTCCGCTTTATCACTGATTGCCGACTGGCATCAGGATAAATCACGTTCGTTAGCTATCGGAGTGCATATGACCGGGCTGTATGTCGGTCAGGCTATCGGCGGGTTTGGTGCTACGGCCGCGGCTGCATTTTCCTGGCAGAGTACTTTCCATTGGTTTGGAATTGTCGGCATTGCTTATTCTGTAGTCCTAATCTTCTTATTGCATGAGAATCCTATTCGGATGAAAATAGAAAAAGTTGTTGCAAACGGTGTTAGCAAAGGCGATTCGATAGGGAAAGGATTATTGTTGTTGTTCTCTAATATTTCCTTTTGGGTGATATTGTTTTATTTTGCGGCTCCGAGTTTGCCGGGTTGGGCTACAAAGAACTGGTTACCAACTTTGTTTGCTGAGAATTTGGATATTCCGATGTCGCAGGCAGGGCCTATATCTACGATTACCATTGCTCTGTCTTCATTTGTCGGAGTAATACTTGGTGGATTCTTGTCGGATAGATGGGTGCTGAAGAATATTCGTGGACGTGTTTATACAGGAGCAATCGGACTGGGGATGACAATTCCTGCCTTATTGCTGTTAGGTTTCGGACATGGATTCGTCAGTGTCATAGGTGCGGGATTGCTGTTCGGCATTGGTTTCGGAATTTTCGATGCTAATAATATGCCTATTCTATGCCAGTTTGTTTCTGCTAAATATAGAGGAACAGCGTATGGAATTATGAATATGACAGGAGTCTTTGCAGGAGCAGCCGTGACTCAATTGCTCGGAAAATGGACAGATGGAGGAAGTTTAGGCGAAGGATTTGCCATGCTAAGTATTGTAGTTGCGCTCGCACTAGGGTTACAATTGTACTTTTTAAGACCTAAAACAGATAACATGGAATGAAAATTTATGGATATTACTATATAAACAACAGATTGACACTGGTCTAAACTAACTTTAGACTTCTTTAAAACGTGGCGGGAAATTTGAAAAAGACGATTGTGTTTTTCAAATTTCCCGCCACGTTTTGAAAGGAGCTGATTGCGAACGATTGAAACACAAGGTGACACAAGTAGCCTAATACGTTGTACAACCGTTGACGGTTTTCTTCAAGAAAAATCTACTTGTTTCTTTTGTATGTGAGCATATAAAAGTGTAATTTTATGGTTTTCAATAATATACTTA
Organism: Bacteroides sp. GM023; assembly: GCF_014750685.1. Taxonomy (GTDB): domain Bacteria; phylum Bacteroidota; class Bacteroidia; order Bacteroidales; family Bacteroidaceae; genus Bacteroides. Next base: position 850,294 of record NZ_JAAXGE010000003.1, on the reverse strand, counting down.
CAATTGTATTAGATAATATATTGATAAACAGTAATGTGAATAATATAGAGATGGATATAGAACAATTGACAAAATTGACAATGCGAGATAAGCAGGTATATGCGGCAAAGTGTCTGTATACTTATTGCGGTCATTTTAATATAGTAGATGATTCTATTGATACTTTGATAGAACACCTATATGCAATCAAAGTCTTTGATGATTTGAGTAAATGGGAATCTATCGGGGCAAAGTTAGAATTAACGGGGCGAGGTGACCCGTTACCTGATTCATTATTAACTCGAATTCCTAAAGAACGTTTGGCTGAATTTAGTCTGTTACACGAATATGTTGTTGAGGTGGGGTTAGCGGATATGTATGGAGCAGATTCAAACCAATCATTTGAGTACCTTCTTAAGTGTATCGAAATTCTGCAAAAGAATACAATTGCTTTGCCTGTCTACTCTAATATTAATAGCAGAAAAATATAAATATGATTGAAGAATTAAAAAACACAGGATTTATTGTTACAGAACGGTCAGAAAGGAAAGAACTGCTTTCTGATTTTCGAGATCGGTATTCAAATCTTCCTTCTGACTATCAGGAGTTTTTGCAACAATTTCAAACCATCACTAATAAAAGCGATAATGTATGGTTCAATTCCATTGAGGACTTTAATGGAGAAAGCGATAGCGGATTCCGTTGGAATGAGTTTGAGGTGATGGGGCTTGACGCATTGAAAGATGACGAGGATGCTTGTGATATGATCTGCCAATTTTGGAATAATCATATTCCTATTCTTATGTCTGTAAAGGGCGAATACCAATATTTATGTATAGATTTATCACCGGATAATTACGGTAAGATCTATTATGGAGTTGAGCCTGAATTTGAAGAATCGGTAGTTTTTGTTTGTGGCGACTTCAATCAATTGCTGGAAATGTTGGCTTCTAATGAGAAAGAAGTTATACTCGCAAATTTCAAATAAATTTATAGTAAGCGGATAAATCGTCCTAATAGTCGATTATCCACCGGACGTTATTAAAATTCAAAAACACATAAACAATGGGAATATTTAAGACACTTGTAAATGACTTGGTTGGAATAGAGAAAGAATATGCGGTGAAAGATTTGGGTATCTTCACCTGTAAGGTCTGTAATTGGTGGAAGGATAAACAATATACATGGGGTGGCACAGTGCGATTACCCTTCTATTCAGAAGAAACCGTCATTCTGTTAGAAGGGGATGCATCTGCTCCGTTCGCGCAGCAATTATTGGAATTACAGACACTGCTGCAAAACTGGAAATCAATGATTACACGATTGGATAGTATGTTGCCTAACGAAAGTCGGTTGGCACACAAAGAAGAAATATATGTTTCCTGGCAGGATACATTTTATCCCGAAGCAATAAATCCGGCTATACCAACTAGTGATGGCTGGGAAATAACTTTTGCCAGGAAGGATGACTTGAAAGATTATTTTGACTTTATATGGAAAAATAACACTGTACGAGAATTGACTTTGGAGGTGGGCGCATGATGAATGATAATATCCTATATGCAAACTAACTTATAAAAGATGAAAAATGAACAGGATTTTTTTGCTCAACTGCCAAAAGAATATGTAGGGCTTGTTTTCGTAGCAGCAGGTGTTTTATTACTGGTCGGTGCTATCCGTCGGTGGAAATGGGTATTGGACATGACGGGGCAAAAGTCGAATAAGCCTTTTGCCTTCCTTTCTGTGATGCATGACTGGTTCGGGGAGAACGGAGTGCGTATAGGCATTATAATCATATCAGTACTTATCATCATTTGCGGGCTGGTGATGTTTGTTCTAATGAGATAAAGAAGGACTAATTTAAAAACCGTTGAATTTTGTAAGTATCAAATAAATAAACTATCATGCTCATTTTAATCCTATATGATAAACCACATGCCTGAATAAAGGATTTTCAGCAGGAACAAGTGGATGGTCAAATTCTTTCATACGTATCATTCCAATCTTTTGCATTACACGTTCCGAACGAAGATTCAGCAGAGAAGTGAACGAATACAGTTCTTTAATATCCAACTTTTGGCGGGTATATTTCAGGCAGGCATTTGCAGCTTCAGGAGCATAGCCATGTCCCCAATATTCATGTGCCAGTCGCCAACCAATTTCTACGCCCGGTGCAAAGTCGACATCAAATGTAATCTGATGTAATCCGGTGTATCCCATAAAAGCATGATCTTCTTTACGCTCTACGGCATATAAACCAAAGCCACAGGTTTGAAACTCTTTTTGAATACGCTGATAAAAAGCATAAGACTCTTCCTGAGATAATGGATTGAGAAAAAATTCCATCACATGAGGATCGGCATTCATACGGGCAAAAAATGGAATGTCTTCTTCTTTCCAGTCGCGGAGAATCAGTCGGGGTGTTTCTATGTAGTTTTGCATAATTACGATAATAATGTCTGCAAAGGTACAATTCTTTTTCCTTTCATCTACAAAGAATTGATTACATATATACCTTTATAGTCTGAAATTTTATAAACAAAGAATTTGCCAGAACTTTTTTGAATACCGCAGTGTTAGTAATAAAGGTTAACGTAATTAATTCACTCTTTAACGCGTATCATTATGACTAAAAAAGAAGAATTTCCAATCGAAGAGGGTAGTAAGGAAGCACCCGAACAATTCTACATTAAAATTATGGCTGACGGCCCGTATTTCGTTTATGGTAATCCGCCTATTGACCAGGAAATTATTATGCCGAATGCGGAAGGCTCTTCCTGGGTCTATCAAAAAGGAAAACATTTTGAGACATCCGAGAATCCTGTTCATTTGTGCCGTTGCGGCCATTCCAAGCATAAACCATTTTGTGACGGTTCACACAAAAATGCCGATTGGGATCCGAGGGAGACAGCTCCTCATCGTCCCTTATTGGAAGATGCAGAAGAAATAGACGGACCTGCCATGGTACTAGCCGATAATGAAAAGTACTGCGCTTTCGCCCGTTTTTGTGATGCACGCGGTCGGATATGGAATTTGGTGGAAAGGGCTGAAACGGAAGAAGAGCGCGAATTGGTACGTCGGGAAGCCGGACACTGTCCTGCAGGAAGATTAGTCGTATGGGATAAAGAGACAGAAGAGATATTTGAACCACCTTTCGTACCGGCTATCGGGATTATTGAAGACCCGGGTATCAAGGTGAGCGGCCCTATTTGGGTGAAAGGTGGCATCCGTATCGAAGGAGCCGACGGAAGAAGTTATGAAATAAGAAACAGGGTGACTTTGTGCCGTTGCGGGCAGTCGTCCAATAAACCGTTCTGTGATGGAACGCATGCCAGTATGCATTTTTGTGATGGTATTCCATTAGAAAAAGGGAAAGGGGAATGGTAAAAGGAAATCGGCTGCAAAAAATGCAGCCGATTTAGGTAGGGCACTATTCAATAATTTGTACTAACCATTTATAGAAAGTGCCCGTCCCTATATTGAATCTAGTTTAGTCAGAATCTAAATTAATCGGCAGCGTGATACGGATGTGTGAACCAAAAGCAGGAACCGACTCCTTCGGTTGATTCAACGCCGATTTCTCCATCCATTTGCGAAACGATACTTTTACAGATGGAAAGTCCGAGACCTGTACCCTGGATGAAAGTATTCAGTTTTACAAAACGCTCAAATACACTTTTTTGCTTATCCTCCGGTATGCCAAGCCCCGTATCGCGTACATAGAATTTAATTCTTTGATGTGACACTTGTTCGTATCCCAGTACAATGCTTCCTTGTTGGGTGAATTTCAGTGCGTTATTTATAAAGTTACTAATCACTTGTACAAATCTGTTTTTATCAGTGTAGATATAACATTCCGGCATCGTCTTCTCAAAAATCACTTCAACATCATCACTCACTTTCATGCTCATCGACTTGATAATTTCGGAACAAGTCTCGTTTACATCCACATTAGTATATACAAAGTTGAATGTTCCGGCTTCTATTTTAGAAAGGTCAAGAATGTCCGATATCAGTTGTAGGAGCAGTTCATTATTCTCTTGCACAATTTTGATATATTCCTGCCGTTCGTCCCTGCTGTCCGTCTCTGCCATCAGGCTGGAAAAACCGACAATAGCATTGAGTGGAGTACGGATTTCATGACTCATATTAGCAAGGAAAGCCGATTTCAGACGGTCCAGTTCCTCTGCCTTGTCACGGGCAATAATCAATTTCTGTTCAGTCTCCTTCAGTGGTGTAATATCATAATTGATACACAGCATATCAATAATTCCATCCTGCGGACGATAATCCTTGACCATCACATTGATGCTTGTCCATGTATATTTGCCGTTATCCCTGCAAACGCGGACTTCTTTGCGCAGGCTGGTAGTTTTTCCTTCTTTCACCTCACCCACAAATTTCTTCAGAACAGCCTGGTCTTCGGGAACTACATGGGCATACACACCGATAACTTGTGGCATGGGAATCCCTTCTTTTTCTCCTAGATTCCTGTACCATGTATTCTGGGCATATCCGTCTCTTGTCATCACATTGAAATGGGCAAATCCCACTTTGGCATAATCACCGATCAGAAGAAACAGATTCTCAAATTCCTGTATCTTAGTATATGCATTGGTGGTTTCTGTCGTATCAATATTGATAAACAGATAGTTGATAAACCGGTTTTGGGAGTCATATAGAGCAGTCACTTTCGTAGTGAGATTGATAACTCCTTTTCTGTGGCTCTCTACATATCGGTGTATCTTCGAAAAATCATAATTGATTGAGAAATTCACATCTTCTTTAGCTCTCAGCTTCTCCTTTACTTCTTCCGGGATATTGGGATTATCGAACAAGTTGACTCCCAATGCCTGACTTTTGTCGGTAAGCCCGAATATCTCAAGTTCTTTATCATTAGTATCAATCAGATAGCCTTCTTTATCATATAGTTCGATACCTGCCGGAAGATTTTTATAGATATTTCTCAGAATCTTTTCACTATTATCCAATGCCATGCGGTCTTCCTTTGCCTGAAGTTCCGATTTGCGCAGCTCTATGCAAATACTGATAATATTGGCTAATGAAGAAAACCACTGATGGTCGACATTGCTCCAACTACGGTCGGTTTGCACTATGTCAATGCCCATATATCCCCATACTTGATCCTTGGATAGGAGCGGAACAACCATCAATGACTTGATATTTTGTTCTTCCAGCATATAGCGATATTCCTGAGCTTCCGGCGGCATATCGTCCAATGTATTCAAGATAATAGATTTCCTTTCACAGATTTGGCTGTCCCACCAGGAAAAAGCATCCCATGGTACGTTTTGCAGATTTTCCCGTTCTTCGGAAACTCCTTGCGCAGTTGCTTCATATGTGCAGTTTTGTACCTTTTTTTTTCTATCTATTTCAACAATATAGGTGCGATCTCCCTCGAATTGTTTAAGGATATCTCCTAATATTCTATTAATCACCAGTGGTACATCATCGGATTGCAAAAAAGCAAGCAATGAATATGAAATGCTGTTCTGCTGGTAAAGCAAACTATTGACTTGCAGGAAATCTATGTTTTCATTTGAATGATCGACAGGGCGGTCTATACATTGCAGATAACCGATCATATTTCGATATCCTTCGTTATCCGGTTTTTGGAAACTGATTTTAGAATATACCCATCTTTCACCACCTTTAGCCCGGATGGGAAACATTTGTTCATAAGTTCCAAGATTCGAGAGAGACAGATATTCTTTTTTAAGACGCAACCGGTGGTCTTCACGTATTCTTTGGTGAAACTCCGTGAAACTGATACGATTACTGTCAAGACCGAGCAAGTCTACAATAAAGTCGGAGCAGATATATTCTTTATTTTTCAAATCTGACTCCCACCATCCCATTTTGGCCATTTGTGCTATCTGAAGGTACTTGTCATAGTCAAAATTTGATTGTTCATTCATATTGTTTGTTCCTTGTTTACTGTTTATGATTCGGGGGATTAGCTGGCAAATATAAGTATAACTTTTAAATAATGAGGGGCTTGCATACTCCTGTGGTGAGAAAATGGAAATCTGGTATCGAATAGTGGAAAAATAGACGAATGAGTACAAACAGCGGTTTATTTCGTCTTCTTCATAGACAAGAACTGAATTTATATAATTAATAATATATATCAGAAGAATGAAAAATACCAAATTATTCATGTTTGCGGCATGCACGTTTCTCTTAGTGGCGTGTGGCAAGCAAACCGTGAAAATTATGACTCCGCCGGATGCGTCCAATCGCGTATTGTTCGGCGCGGAGCAGTTACAGACTGCCTTGGATAAAGCCGGTTATCAGGTAATGATGCAACAGGGGGACACCACATTCTCCGACCCTGAAATCAAGACAATCTTATTGACGGAAGTCAATGATACAACCCTGAAAAAAGAAGGCTTCCATATTACGACCGCAGGCAACCTGACCAAAGTATCCGGCAGGGATGGAAGCGGTGTCATCTACGGATGCCGTGAACTAATAGACCGTGTGAACGATAATGAAGGGAAACTGAACTTCCCGGCCGAGCTAAAAGACGGCCCCGAAATGGTATTGCGCGGAGCTTGCGTCGGATTACAGAAAATGACGTACTTGCCGGGACACGGCGTATATGAATATCCGTATACACCGGAAAGTTTTCCCTGGTTCTATGACAAGGAGCAGTGGATTAAATATTTGGATATGTTGGTTGCCAACCGCATGAACTCACTGTATCTTTGGAACGGGCATCCGTTTGCGTCTTTGGTGAAACTGGAAGATTATCCGTTTGCGCTGGAAGTGGACGAGGAGACGTTCAAAATGAACGAGGAGATGTTTTCTTTCCTGACCGAAGAAGCAGACAAACGCGGTATCTTCGTGATACAGATGTTTTATAATATCATTCTTTCGAAGCCGTTTGCAGAGCATTACGGGTTGAAGACGCAAGACCGTAACCGTCCTATCACTCCGTTGATTGCCGATTATACGCGTAAGAGTATTGCCGCCTTTATCGAGAAGTATCCTAATGTAGGATTACTCGTCTGCCTGGGCGAAGCGATGTGTACGGTGGAAGATGACGTGGAATGGTTTACAAAAACCATTATTCCGGGAGTGAAGGACGGATTGCAGGCATTGGGTCGTACAGACGAACCACCGCTCTTATTGCGTGCGCACGATACGGATTGTAAGTTGGTGATGGATGCTGCATTGCCATTATATAAGAATCTCTATACCATGCATAAGTACAACGGCGAGTCATTGACGACTTACGAGCCTCGCGGCCCCTGGTCGAAGATTCATACGGATTTGAGTTCGCTTGGTTCTATCCATATCAGTAATGTACATATTTTGGCTAATTTGGAACCGTTCCGTTGGGGCTCTCCGGATTTTGTGCAGAAGGCTGTCACTGCCATGCACAATGTACACGGTGCTAATGCGTTGCATCTTTACCCGCAGGCTTCTTATTGGGACTGGCCTTATACTGCCGACAAATTGCCGAATGGAGAACGTGAGTTCCAGTTGGATCGTGACTGGATTTGGTATCAGACATGGGGACGGTATGCATGGAACTGTCATCGTGACCGTACCGATGAAATGGGTTACTGGAATCACCAGTTGGGTAAGTTCTACGGAACATCCGATGAGAATGCAAGCAACATTCGTGTAGCTTACGAAGAAAGCGGGGAGATTGCTCCGAAGCTATTACGCCGTTTTGGTATCACAGAGGGAAATCGTCAGACATTGTTGCTGGGTATGTTTATGAGCCAGCTTGTCAATCCGTATAAGTACACTATCTATCCGGGATTCTATGAAAGTTGCGGTCCGGAAGGGGAGAAGTTGATTGAATATGTAGAGAAAGAGTGGAATAAACAACCTCATGTAGGTGAAATGCCATTGGATATTGTGGCTCAGGTAATAGAGCATGGTGACAAGGCAGTGGCAGCCATTGACAAAGCAGCCGCTTCCGTATCGTCCAATAAAGATGAATTTGCACGTCTACAGAATGATATGCATTGCTATCGTGAATTTGCGTACGCATTCAATCTGAAAGTGAAAGCTGCGAAGTTGGTATTGGATTATCAATGGGGAAAAGACATTAAAAACCTGGAAGAAGCTATTCCGTTGATGGAGCAAAGCCTGGAGCATTATCGCAAACTGGTGGAGTTGACAGACGAGCATTATTTGTATGCAAACAGTATGCAGACCGCACAACGTCGTATCCCTATCGGTGGAGATGATGGCAAGAACAAGACGTGGAAAGAATTATTGGTACATTACGAAAAGGAGCTAGAGAACTTTAAAGCTAATCTCGTCTTGCTGAAAGAGAAACAGAATAGCAATGCGGTCGCTGAAACTGTGGAAATCACCGCCTGGACTCCTGCCGTTGTGAAACTCATGTCGAATTATCCGGGTGTAAAAGTCGATGAAGGTGTATCTTTGTTTACTGACCTTCCAGGCAAGATAGAAGCGATAGCTCCCGAACTGAAAGGAATGAAGGCTTTCCGTTTCAATGCAAACGAGCAACGTGAGAAAGGAACAAGCATTACTTTCGAGACGGATGCTCCTGTGAAACTGTTAGTTGCTTATTTCAAGGACGACCAAAAGAAGTATGCGAAAGCACCGAAACTGGAGATTGATGCTTCAGCCAATGATTACGGCCAGGCAGAGCCTGTGTTGACCAATGCAGTTCGTATCAATGGAATGCCGTTGGCTAATGTACATGCTTATAGTTTCCCGGCAGGAAAACATACATTGATGCTGCCGAAAGGGTATCTTCAGGTACTGGGATTCACCGCTTCGGACATGAAGTCCCGTAATGCCGGACTTGCCGGAGATGAAGAAACAATGGATTGGCTATTCTATTAATATCGAATGCTGTTCTATTAATATAGGATAATATTCTATCAATATTGAATAATGAAAAGATTATTACTGACAATCTCCTGTATTACAACTGCTCTGTCCGTATTTGCGCAACGTGAAGTTCCGCAAGAACGGATGGAACAGATTTACGAGGAGGTGAAGACACCCTATAAGTATGGGCTTGCCGTTGCTCCGGCGGATAATTATCATAAGATTGATTGTCCCACCGTCTTTCGGCAAGGAGATAAATGGCTGATGACTTACGTTGTCTACAACGGTAAAACCGGAATGGATGGTCGTGGGTATGAGACTTGGATAGCAGAGAGCGATAATTTGCTTGAATGGCGTACCTTGGGACGTATCCTTTCTTTCCGGGATGGAAAATGGGATTGCAATCAGCGTGGCGGTTTTCCCGCATTGCCGGATATGGAGTGGGGTGGAAGCTACGAACTTCAAACTTACAAAGGTCGTCACTGGATGACTTATATTGGTGGCGAGGGTACCGGTTACGAGGCTGTGAAAGCTCCGCTTTTTGTCGGCCTGGCATCAACGAAAGGAGATATTTCCACTGCACATGAATGGGACGCTTTGGATAAACCAATTTTGAGTATCCATGATAAGGATGCGCAATGGTGGGAGAAACTGACTCAATATAAAAGCATCGTTTATTGGGATAAAGACAAGACATTGGGAGCACCGTTTGTGATGTTCTACAATGCGGGCGGTCGCCATCCTGAAACGGACTTGAAAGGAGAGCGTGTCGGTATCGCTCTTTCCAAAGATATGAAGACATGGAAGCGGTATGCGGGAAATCCAGTCTTTGCACACGAAGCGGACGGAACGATTACAGGAGACGCACATATCCAAAAGATGGGAGATGTGTATGTGATGTTCTATTTCTCCGCTTTTGAGCCTTCGCGCAAGTATAAGGCATTCAATACGTTCGCCGCTAGCTATGACTTAGTGAACTGGACAGACTGGAAAGGGGCTGACTTGATTATTCCTTCTAAAAATTATGATGAATTGTTTGCCCATAAAAGCTATGTGGTGAAACATGACGGAGTGATTTATCATTTCTATTGTGCGGTGAATAATGCAGAGCAACGTGGCATCGCCGTTGCTACCAGTAAACCGATGGGGCGTTCTGCTGTTCGCTTTCCAAAACCGGAAACTAAGAACCGCAGACAAATCACAGAACTGAATGAAGGTTGGAAAACCTGGATTACGGAAGCTACTCATCTGAAAGGTAATTTCATGATGCCTGCAAAAACGGTGAATATTCCTCATAACTGGGATGATTATTACGGATACCGTCAACTTACACATGGGAATATGCATGGAACTGCCATGTATGTGAAAGACTTTACAACGGATGTAAAAGCCGGAAAACGCTATTTCCTGCGTTTTGAAGGAGTAGGTACGTATGCTACCATTCAAGTGAACGGACAGGACTTCGGTTGCCACCCTGTGGGGCGTACTACATTAACACTGGATGTTACAGATGCCTTGAAACAGGGAACAAACCGACTGGAAGTAAAGGCCGAACATCCGGAAATGATAGCGGATATGCCTTGGGTATGCGGTGGCTGTTCCTCGGAATGGGGATTCAGTGAGGGTTCTCAACCGTTAGGTATCTTCCGTCCTGTGGTGCTTGAAGCAACGGACGAGGTTCGTATCGAACCTTTCGGTGTACATATTTGGAATGATGAAAAAGCAGCGAATGTCTTTATAGAGACGGAAGTCAGGAATTATGGCAAGACGGCTGAAACGATAGAGTTAGTCAATAAATTGAGCAATGCGGATGGCAAACAGGTTTTCCGCCTGGTAGAGAAAGTCACTTTAGCTCCGGGAGAGATGAAACTGATTCGTCAGCAGTCTCCTGTTGAGAAACCTGTTTTGTGGGATACGGAGAATCCGTATCTCTATAAACTTGCCAGTATGATAAAACGTGATACGAAAACGACGGATGAGATTTCTACACCGTTTGGTATTCGCACTATCAGTTGGCCGGTGAAACGAAAGGATGGAGACGGTCGCTTCTACCTGAATGGAAAGCCGGTATTTATCAATGGAGTATGCGAGTATGAACACCAGTTCGGACAAAGCCATGCTTTCAGTAAGGAACAAGTAGCCGCAAGAGTGAAGCAAATACGTGCGGCAGGTTTCAATGCCTTCCGTGATGCGCACCAACCTCACCATCTCGATTATCAGAAATACTGGGATGAAGAAGGTGTTCTGTTTTGGACACAATTATCTGCTCACGTGTGGTATGACACACCGGAGTTTCGTGAGAATTTTAAGAAATTGCTTCGCCAATGGGTGAAAGAACGTCGCAATTCTCCATCGGTAGTGATGTGGGGATTACAGAATGAGAGCACATTGCCTCGTGAATTTGCACAGGAATGTAGTGAAATTATCCGCGAACTAGACCCGACCGCACGTACTATGCGTGTCATCACCACTTGCAATGGCGGGGAAGGTACAGACTGGAACGTGATTCAGAATTGGAGTGGCACATATGGCGGTGACGTGACTAAGTATGGTCGTGAACTCTCTCAATCCAACCAATTATTGAACGGTGAATATGGAGCCTGGAGAAGCATCGACCTTCATACGGAACCGGGAGATTTCGAAGTCAATGGAATATGGAGTGAAAGCCGTATGTGCCAACTGATGGAAACTAAAATTCGCCTGGCAGAACAGGCAAAAGATAGTGTCTGCGGACAATTTCAGTGGATATATAGCAGCCATGACAATCCCGGGCGTCGCCAACCGGACGAAGCATATCGTAAAATAGATAAAGTAGGCCCGTTCAATTATAAAGGACTGACCACCCCGTGGGAAGAGCCGCTGGATGTATATTATATGTATCGCGCGAACTATGTTCCGGCAGCTAAAGACCCGATGGTTTATCTCGTATCCCATACATGGACAAACCGTTTTGAGAAAGGCCGTCGCCGCGCCACTATCGAAGCTTATAGTAACTGTGATTCAGTATTACTATATAATGATATGACAAATGAAAAGGCAACTTTTCTGGGACGCAAAAAGAATAACGGAACAGGAACTCATTTCATGTGGGAAAACCGGGATATTCGCTACAATATCCTTCGTGCCGTAGGTTATTATAAAGGAAAGCCCGTTGCGGAAGACCTGATTGTGCTCAACGGCTTGGAGCAAGCTCCCGGTTTCGAAGTCCTTTACCAGGAAGAAAAGCCAGTATTGAAAGGCGAATCCGGATACAATTACGTATATCGTATCAACTGCGGTGGTGACGATTATATAGACAGCTTCGGCCAACTGTGGTTGCAGGACAATACAAATTATTCTCACTCGTGGGCAGAGAACTTCAAGGACTTGAATCCGTATCTTGCAAGCCAGCGCACTACTAACGACCCGATTCGTGGAACCCGTGACTGGAAATTATTCCAATATTTCCGTTTCGGCCGCCATCAGTTGGAATATCGTTTCCCGGTAGCGGACGGTACATACCGCATTGAACTGTATTTCATAGAACCCTGGCATGGAACAGGCGGAAGCGCTTCTACCGATTGTGAGGGATTGCGTATTTTCGATGTTGCCGTGAATGATTCGGTTGTGCTGGACGATTTGGATATATGGGCAGAAAGCGGACACGACGGAGTATGCAAGAAAGTTGTATATGCCACTGTGAAAGGTGGAATCCTGAAGATAGACTTCCCGGAAGTGAAAGCAGGACAGGCTTTGATTTCAGGCATTGCCATTGCTTCTACAGATATGAATATGAAACCGACGCTATTTCCTGCATCCGATTGGAGCTGGGAGAAAGTAAGTAAGGAAGTGATGGAAAAGACCCCGAAAGAACTTCTTCCCGAAGATAAGAACGCACGTGTCAGTGTAGCTTATGAAGCGGAAGCTGCTATACTGAAAGGTAAATATCAGAAGAAAGAACATCGGAAACAGACAGGGATATTCTTCGGCAAAGGAAAGGGGAACAGTATCGAGTGGAATATCTCTACCGGATTAGCACAAGTATATGCCCTTCGCTTCAAGTATATGAACACAACCGGGAAACCAATGCCAGTACGGATGAAGTTCATTGACTCCAAAGGAGTTATCCTGAAAGAAGACATTCTAACCTTCCCGGAAACTCCGGACAAATGGAAGATGATGAGCACTACGACAGGAACATTTATCAATGCCGGACATTATAAAGTTGTACTTTCAGCAGAAAATATGGAAGGACTTGCCTTTGACGCATTGGATATTCAATAAATCCTCCCCTATGAATTGAATTATCTTATTCATAGATAATAAAGAAACGGAACATAAAAAGCAAAATCAACTTTCTAATGTTCCGTTTCTTTATTTTGTCTCTTTCTTCTCAGATTGCTTTCTTAGAAATAGAATATAGATGTTATTTTTTTAAGATTCGATATTCTGATTTTAATTATTCGGAGAGTAAGTTTTAAATAATCTCTATATTTGAAATCAAAAACAAAATAACAATGGGAAGCGATATACCCAAGTATGATTTGCAGGTTGATTATATTGTAGGAGAAGGATTTGAAAGAGACTTATCGGACAGGTATATGAATTTTCCTTGCAAGATAGAATCCGGTTTCTTTATTTTATGTATGAAAGGAACTATGCGGGTAACAATCAATACTAATACATATGATATTGGCGGAAATGATTTAATGACTTTACCACCCAATTATTTTATGGAAATTCATAGCTGCTCACCGGATATTCAGATTTATTATGCCGGTTTTTCATCCCGCTTTATAGAGAGTATTAATCTGATGAAATCCACGCAACATCTTCTTCCGCTCATAAAGGAAAATCCTGTCATTAGATTATCTCAAACAGATGTCCATAATTATAAAATGTTTTATGAATCATTTATTTGTTCCTATAAATCGTCGTGGACGAAATCGAATAAGGAGATAATAAAAGCAGTTCTTACCATATTTATTCAGGGCGCAACGGAAATTTATAAAACGCAGAACGGGCTAAAGTTATTTTCTTCATCCAGAAAATCAGAAATTTATCAGGAGTTTCTACAATTGGTTATGAAATATTATACAATTCATCACGGGGCTTCGTTTTATGCCGAACTTCTAGGCATCAGTTTGCCACATTTTTGTTCATCTATCAAGAAAGTGACAGGAGATACCCCGTTAGAAATTATTGCTTCCGTGATTCTGATGGATGCCAAATCCCAATTAAAATCAACCAATGAACCTGTGAAGAAAATTGCCTTATCCTTAGGATTCAGCAATCTTTCTTTTTTTAATAAGTTTTTCAAGCAACACACCGGTGTCACTCCCCAGGAGTATAGGGAAAATTAGTATTCCCTCTGTATGTTCAATGGCAGTGTAACCACAAAGCGGCTGCCTTTTCCAGGTTCTGATGAGACGGAAATCTCTCCCTGTAAGTGCTCCACAATGGTTTTGCAGATAGAGAGTCCCAAGCCTGTTCCTTGCTTGAAAGTATTCACCTTATAAAAACGGTCGAATATCTCTTTTTGACATTCATTCGGAATCCCTTCACCAGTATCTTCTACGAATATCAGAACCGAATCTGCATGATTCGAATCCACTGTATAACCGAAATGGATATGCCCTTTTTCAGTAAATTTCCGGGCATTATTTATCAAATTACAGATTACTTGCTTCAAACGCGTGGCATCTGTGACAACATTGGTGTCAGCATCCGGCAGTAATGCTTTGATTTCTATTCCGGGAACAGGTTTCATTACTTGCTCCATTTCTATATCCCTTAACAGGGACTTAAGAGGATAATTTTCAAAAGTGAATTCTATTGTATTAGATTCGATTTTGGATAAGTCGAGTATATCATCAATCAGCCTTACCAAGTGCTCGCTATTGATGCTGATTAATCGTACGAAGTCTGCCCGTTCCTCGTCGCTCAGTTCATAATAAGTGGAAGCTATGACATCGGAAAAGCCGACTATCGCATTGAGCGGAGTACGAATCTCATGACTCATATTAGCGAGAAAAGCCATTTTGAGCTTGTCACTTTCTTCGGCCTTCTTGCGGGCTTCTATCAGTGTGTTTTCAATGTCTTTATATTCCTGAATACTCATGCAAATACCGACCAAACGATACGGATGTCCCAATACATTTGCAATATACGTGGATTGTCCTTCAAACCATTCCCACGTTCCATCTCCGCGATGTAAGCGAAAAGGGACAGGTTTTTCAAACGTCTCGATACCACTAAGTTGAATCTTGAAACCGTCAGCCATAGCCTGACGGTCATCCGGGTGAATCATTTCCACATATTCTTCCATCGTCAGCGTATTATTCATACCCGGAGTGATGCCTAAATGCTCAAAATAACGATAATCGAGTGTAAATTCACTTCGGGCTATATCATAATACCACGGATATATTTTAGTCCGCTGCAAAGCTGTGTTCAGAATATATTCCTGAGTAAGTTCCACTGTAATATTACGAAAAAAGAATAGAATACCTTTCAGTTCACCATCTTCTCTGACCGTCACGAATCGTCCGTTCACAGGAAATTGAGTATAATTGTTTTTCTCCTGAATATCTATGTGTTCGGGCAATGTGTATCCTTGCTCACCTTTGCGTAGACCTTCCATAACGACAGGAAGAATATTTTCTTTATGATATATCAAATTAATTATATTTTCTATTCGCAAAGGTTGGGTGGATTTATCAGGAAAAGATTTTATATGCAACTCTGTTTGTGCTTGCTGATTAAGTTGAGTCACCTCTCCGTCAGAGTTTAATACAAGTACTCCGTCAGGCAGAATATTCAATAACTCTTTGTCGTATTCTATTCTCTTATCAATATTCATCTTTATTTTGTTTTTATAGTCATACCTTCGACAATTCGAAGAATATATAACAAATAACGTGATTTTTTCGAGAAGTAGTATCGACCGGGCAGCTCTCTTTTTTCTCAAAATACACTTATTTGAATTAGCAATACTTCTTATGTTAATATGATATTCCGAATTTAATATTCGATGTTTCGATTTTAATTGATGATATCATATACAAGATTGATATAGGTTGATGGTAACTGTGGCAGTAATCACCGAATTTAGAATTTAAAATGTAAAAATATGCTATGTACTGATGGGCGTCTTAGAATATACATTCTTTTCGATTTGCAGAGAAAACATATGTGATTACCAAGATAGGTATGTGTTGTTTTAAGAGGTTGATATTCAATTGAATGCAAATCCTGTTTTTGGTTTAAAACCAACAGGTCGTTCCTTTAAAAGGAACGACCTGTTTCTCACCGAGGAACACTCTGTTCCTTTTAAAGAAACGGAAGGCTCCTCAAAAACCAGTTTTTTTAATGGGTTACTGCTCTCATAATTTAGTGTTTTATTTATTACCATTCAAAACATATGAGAGTCGTTTTGTTCTTATTATTAACTTTTCTATTTTCCTTTATTTAGTGAGTTTTACTCCATTTATCTGCCAATCATTTTTGTTCTGACCTTCAATGATATTAAATGTCTTTGTTTGAGTAGATAAGGGTTCAAATAGTAGAGAAAATTCGGCTTCTCCACTCTCGGGTAGAAAGAAGTGTTCACCGGGCTTGATTCCATCAGCTCTTTTTAAGGCATAGGATGTCCCTTTTTCATCTACTAATTTAATATTCGGACTAACCTGTATCCAATATTTTGGAATGTAGAAAGCTTTCAAACGAAGAACCGTAGCTGTGTCTGTCAGTTCCACCTGTTTTATCTCGACAATATCGGTATTCGTAAACTCCGCCACCGGATAATTCACAATTTTCGTATTGCCTTGCAGAATGATACTTGTTTCATGCTTGGGCGCATCCAAATATCTACGCATCTTTAGTTTCAAGCTGCCTTTACCATATCCCGACCACATTTTCATAACTTTGCCTTCCGGAGAAATAAGAACGTAGTTAGGGATACCGCGAACACCATATTTAGCATATAATCCGGCGCTTTGTTTCAAGTCGCTTAAATTTTGCCAAGTCATTTCATGTTGTGCTGAAGCAGTTGTCCATCGGCTTTTAGTATCCGAGCTAAGGCTGACAATCGTAAGACGATCTTTGTATTGTTCTTGAATTTCCTTCATTTCGGGTAATGCCATAATACAAGGGCCACAACCACTACTCCAAAAGTCGAGTAATATATAATTTCCTTTGAAATCTGCCAAATGATGAAGTTTTCCGTTCAAATCAAAAAGGTCGGTATCTGCCATATCATCTCCTTCTTTAACTACTGTAGGCGGAAAGAGGTTTACTGTTATTTCCTGTCCTTGAATAGAGGACTTCTGCTCATCGCTCAATCTGTTATACAAAGCTATTGTTTCTTCCTTATAAGAGAATTTCGGATTATATTTTGCAGATATACTTAGTCTTCCCAACTTTTCCATCCAAATAGTAGAAACAGGCAGTTCTTGCATTAATTTTAATTCCCGACTACTGATTATGTTTGATATACTGTTTCTTTTTGCACGGATTGCCTTTCGTTCTGCTTCCGGAGCGGAGCGCATTCCTTTTTCTTTAATAGCCAATCGTTGGTATTCATCCCATAAATCACGTGAAACATCTATGAAACGATTATACTCCTGCTGCTCTTTTACCGGACTATCTACTTTCCAGGTATATATTAAGGTATTTGTGCCGGTCACTTTTATATTAGCATTGGGGGCTGCATAAATAGACAACGACATAGAGGGAAAATCTGCATCACGCGTACACATAAGAGATAATCGGTCCAAACCACTTTCTCCTGCATTCCTTTTGAAATGGAATGTGCCATTGCGTATACTATCCGTGGCAACTGTACTTCCCACATTGCCATCGAGCAGAAATAACGAAACAAGAGTTCCGTCTTTTACTCCTTCCACGTGACCTTCGATAGTATATTCCTGTTGTGCTTGCATAGCGAGACAGCTTAATAAAAGAAGGCTGCTGAATAGTCGTTTTTTCATAATATTATTTTTAGAATTAGAAATGGTTCGCAAGGTAAAGTTTTTCTTTAAGGGGTGCACTAATCTTTATTATTCTTTAATATTTTCGTAAAAGAAAAGGGTACAAAATCTTGCTTTATCCGTCTTCTTGATATGAAGTAAAAAGCACGAAGAATGAAAATATATACTTTACTACTTGGAGTACTACTTCCCGGCTCAATATCAGCACAAACTGTTCATGACTGGGAAAATCATCATGTTCTCCAAATCAACCGTGAGCCGGCAAGAGCTGCTTTCGTACCTTACTCTGTAGAGAAAGGCGATTGTTCCATGAGTTTGGATGGAACCTGGAAGTTCCGGTGGACTCCTGTTCCCGAACAAAGAATCGTTGATTTCTATCAGAAGAATTTTGATGATAAAGGCTGGACTGATTTTGAAGTACCTGCAAACTGGGAAGTGAACGGATATGGCACACCTATTTATGTATCAGCTGGTTATCCGTTTAAGATAGACCCGCCTAGAGTGATGGGAGAGCCGAAAGCTGACTATACTACGTACAAAGAGAGAAATCCCGTAGGGCAATATCGCCGCACGTTTATTCTGCCTGCCGGATGGGAAACTGAAGGACAAGTCTTTCTTCGCTTTGAGGGCGTAATGAGCGCTTTTTATGTTTGGATAAATGGTGAACGGGTAGGATATAGCCAGGGAAGCATGGAGCCTAGCGAGTTTAATGCCACTAAGTATCTACAATCCGGCACGAATCAGATTTCATTGGAAGTGTACAGGTATAGCGATGGTTCTTATTTGGAAGACCAGGACTTTTGGCGTTTTGGGGGAATTCATCGCAGTATCCATCTGATACATACACCGGATATTCGTATCCGTGATTATACAGTGCGTACTCTTCCCGCATCAACAAATGATTATCAAGACTTCATTTTACAGATAGACCCGCAGTTCAGCGTATATAAAGGAATGACCGGCAAAGGTTATACTCTACAAGGAGTGTTGAAGGATGCTTCAGGCAAGGAAGTCATCACATTGAAAGGGGATGTAGAAGATATTCTCGATTTGGAACATAAGGCTAGCCGAATGAACGAATGGTATCCGCAACGCGGTCCCCGGAAAATGGGACGTATGAGTGCTCTGATAAAATCCCCGATGAGATGGACAGCGGAAACTCCCTATTTGTATAAACTACATTTGACATTGTTGAGCGATGATGGAAAAGTGATAGAGCAAATAGAACAGGCAGTGGGCTTCCGTTCTGTAGAAATAAAAAGAGGACAGTTGTTAGTTAATGGGAATCCGGTGTGTTTTCGTGGGGTGAACCGCCACGAACATGACCCTCGGACGGCACGCGTCATGAGTGAGGAACGAATGCTGCAGGATATTCTTTTAATGAAGCAGGCTAATATAAATGCGGTACGTACGAGCCATTATCCGAACGTAAGCCGTTGGTACGAACTATGCGATAGTTTAGGATTGTATGTGATGGACGAAGCGGATATTGAGGAGCATGGACTACGTGGTACATTGGCAAGCACTCCCGATTGGCATGCTGCATTTATGGATCGTGCGGTTCGCATGGCGGAACGTGATAAGAATTATCCATCCATCGTGATGTGGAGCATGGGAAACGAAAGTGGTTACGGACCAAACTTCGCTGCTATCTCCGCATGGTTGCATGATTTTGACTCGACTCGTCCTGTACATTACGAAGGTGCGCAGGGAGTAGACGGTAATCCTGACCCGAAGACCGTAGACGTTATCAGTCGCTTTTATACTCGTGTGAAACAGGAATACTTGAATCCTGGCATTGCAGAAGGAGAAGATAAAGAACGGGCGGAGAATGCACGTTGGGAACGTTTGTTGGAGATAGCGGAACGCACGAATGATGACCGTCCCGTTATGACAAGCGAATATGCGCACTCTATGGGGAATGCATTAGGTAATTTCAAGGAATATTGGGACGAGATATATAGTAATCCCCGTATGTTGGGTGGTTTTATATGGGACTGGGTAGACCAGGGAATCTATAAAACATTGCCTGATGGTCGTACAATGGTAGCTTACGGTGGTGACTTTGGCGATAAGCCGAATTTAAAAGCTTTTTGTTTTAATGGTTTGCTGATGAGCGATCGTGAAACTACGCCCAAGTATTGGGAAGTGAAGAAGGTATATGCACCGATTGAGTTGAAAATGGAAAATGGCAAATTGAGAGTGACAAACCGGAATCATCACATTGACTTATCTCAATATCGCTGTCTATGGACTGTATCAATTGATGGAAAGCAGAAAGAGCAGGGAGAACTTCTACTCCCTGAAATAGCTCCGGGGGAGAGTAACACAATAGATTTACCGACTTTCCGGTCATTGAAAGATAACTCCGCTTTAAATGGGAAAGGAAAGAGTAATCTCACGAAAACAGTATCTGATTGCCAACTGAAAGTAAGTCTTGTATTGAAATCCGACGCTCTTTGGGCGAAAGCCGGACATGAAGTGACATGGGAACAATTCTGCTTGCATAAGGGCGATTTACTATCTGCTGATTTAGTTAACAAGGGAGAGTTAAGGATAGAAGAAAATGATAAATATTTGTCAGTTAGCGGACGTGGATTTTCTGCTCAATGGAAGAAAACTGTGACAGGAAGTATGACTTCGCTCATTTACAATGGAAAAGAAATGCTGGCAAACTCTGAAGATTTTCCTATTCAACCCGTAACACAAGTTTTCCGTGCTCCGACGGATAATGATAAAAGTTTCGGAAACTGGTTGGCTAAAGACTGGAAACTGCACATGATGGATAATCCACAGGTCAGTCTTGAATCTTTCAGTCATGAAGTACGCGAAGACGGGGCAGTGATGGTACGGATTCAAACGAATAATTTATATAAGGAAGGTAAAGTCACGACAACTTCTGTCTATACTATATCTTCCGATGGAATAATAGACTTGAAAACCACATTCTTGCCACAAGGAGTACTTCCTGAACTACCGCGTTTAGGAATTGCATTCAGTCTGGCACCTGCTTATAATACGTTTACCTGGTATGGCAGAGGCCCGCAGGATAACTATCCCGACCGTAAGACATCCACTGCCATAGGACTTTGGAAAGGAACAGTAGCGGAACAATATGTGCACTATCCGCGTCCACAAGATAGTGGAAACAAAGAAGAAGTACAATCTCTTACTTTGACCGATAAGCAAAATAAAGGTATCCGTGTCGATGCGGTAGAGAACACGTTTTCTGCGTCTGCCTTACACTATACGGCATCAGATTTATACAAAGAGACTCATGATTGTGATTTAAAACCACGGGCGGAAGTTATCCTGAGTATGGATGCTGCTGTGCTCGGACTGGGAAACAGCAGTTGCGGACCGGGCGTACTGAAGAAATATGCAATAGAGAAGAAGGAACACACTCTGCATATACGTATAAGTAAACGATGATAAATGAGCAAATAATAATAAATAAGCAAATAACACAATAATAAAAGTAACAATGAAAAAAGTAACCACTTTATTATCAACCTTAGCATTGGCAACTACCCTGGCTGCCCAAAATCTCCCACAGACGGAAAGGCAATATCTTTCCGGCCACGGCTGTGATGACATGGTAGAATGGGACTTCTTCTGTACTGACGGACGCAACTCCGGCAAATGGACGAAGATAGGTGTACCATCCTGTTGGGAGTTGCAGGGCTTCGGTACTTATCAGTATGGAATCACCTTTTATGGAAAACCCTTTCCCGAAGGCATTGCCGATGAAAAGGGTATGTATAAGTATGAATTTGAAGTACCGGAGAAATTTCGAGGACAACAGGTAAATCTTGTATTCGAAGCTTCCATGACAGATACGGAAGTCAAAGTGAACGGACGCAAAGTCGGTTCAAAACACCAGGGGGCTTTCTACCGTTTCTCATATAACGTCACCGATTTCCTGAAATATGGAAAAAAGAACGTACTGGAAGTCACCGTAGCGAAAGAAAGCGAAAATGCCAGTGTGAACCTTGCCGAACGTCGTGCCGATTACTGGAACTTCGGCGGTATCTTCCGTCCGGTATTTCTTGAAGTGAAGCCCGCTATCAATCTGCGGCATATCGCCATTGACGCACAAATGGACGGTTCTTTCCGTGCTAACTGCTACACGAATATTTCAAACGACGGAATGAGTATCCGCACGCAGATTTTGGATAATAAAGGCAAGAAGTTGGCAGAAACAACTGTACCCGTAAAGACCGGTGGAGACTGGACTTCTTTACAACTGAATGTTTCCAATCCTGCCTTGTGGACTGCTGAAACTCCGAATCTTTATAAAGCACAATTCTCTCTGCTGGATAAAAACGGTAAAGTTCTGCATAACGAAACGGAAAACTTCGGTTTCCGCACGATTGAAGTGCGCGAAAGTGACGGGCTGTATGTAAATGGAATACGTATCAATGTACGTGGTGTCAATCGTCATAGTTTCCGTCCCGAAAGTGGCCGCACATTGAGCAAAGCAAAGAATATAGAAGATGTCCTTCTGATGAAGGGTATGAATATGAACTCCGTTCGTCTGAGCCATTATCCTGCCGACCCGGAATTCCTGGAAGCCTGCGATTCATTGGGACTTTATGTAATGGACGAATTGGGTGGCTGGCACGGCAAATATGATACCCCGACAGGAGTACGCCTGATAGAAGGAATGATAGAACGTGATGTGAATCATCCGTCCATAATTTGGTGGAGCAATGGCAACGAAAAAGGATGGAATACCGAATTGGATGGAGAATTCCATAAATACGACCCACAGAAACGTCCGGTGATTCATCCGCAGGGTAATTTCTCCGGTTTTGAAACGATGCATTATCGTTCTTACGGAGAAAGTCAGAACTATATGCGTCTACCGGAAATCTTTATGCCGACGGAATTTCTGCATGGTCTGTATGATGGCGGTCATGGTGCCGGATTGTATGACTATTGGGAAATGATGCGCAAACACCCCCGTTGCATCGGTGGTTTCCTTTGGGTATTGGCAGACGAAGGAGTGAAGCGTGTGGATATGGACGGATTCATTGATAATCAGGGAAACTTTGGCGCAGACGGTATTGTAGGACCACATCACGAAAAGGAAGGTAGTTACTATACTATCAAGCAGTTATGGAGTCCGATACAAATAATAAATACTTCCATCGACAAACAATTTGACGGTAAGTTTACCGTAGAAAACCGTTATGATTATCTGAATCTGAATACTTGCCGTTTCGTTTGGAAACAGGTAAAATTCCCTTTGGCGACAGATGCCGCCAGTGCTACTGCTAAAGTATTGAAAGAAGGTGAAATGCAGGGAAGTGACTTGGCACCTCATTCAACAGGTACATTGGATATTAAAACAACTATTCTTCCGAATGTGGATGCACTCTTCCTGACAGCGATTGATAAATATGGGCATGAACTTTGGCGTTGGACTTTCCCGGTGAATAAACTGAACCAACAAACAGAGCAATACTCTCCATTATCCAGCCGTCCTGCCTATACAGAAACAGAAAACGACCTTACAGTAAAAGCCAATAAGCGTACTTTCGTATTCTCAAAGAAAGACGGACAGCTTAAAGGTGTATCTGTAGATAATCGTAAGATTAGTTTCGCCAATGGTCCCCGTTTTATTGGAGCCCGTCGTGCAGACCGTTCATTAGACCAGTTCTACAATCACGATGATGAGAAAGCAAAAGAAAAAGACCGCACGTACAGCGAATTTCCCGATGCAGCCGTATTTACCAAGCTTGATGTAAAGGAAGACGGTGGAAACCTAATTATCACAGCTAATTATAAATTAGGAAACTTGGATAAAGCCCAGTGGACAATCAACCCGAGCGGAATTGTTACTCTCGACTATACTTATAACTTCTCCGGCGTAGTAGACCTGATGGGAATCTGTTTCGACTATCCTGAAGAACAAGTAATCAGCAAACGCTGGTTAGGAGCGGGTCCTTATCGTGTATGGCAAAACCGTATTCATGGTACACAATATGATATTTGGGAAAATGACTATAATGACCCCATCCCGGGTGAAACCTTTACTTATCCTGAGTTTAAAGGTTACTTCGGAGATGTTTCCTGGATGAATATCCGCACGAAAGAGGGTACAATCAGCCTGACGAATGAAACACCCGATGCTTATATCGGAGTATATCAACCGCGTGACGGCCGTGACCGTTTGCTTTATACACTTCCCGAAAGTGGTATCTCCGTACTGAATGTGATTCCACCGGTTCGTAATAAAGTAAATTCGACAGACTTATGCGGGCCATCTTCACAACCCAAATGGGTAGACGGTACGCAGACCGGACGCATTGTTTTCCGGTTTGAATAACTACAAAGAAGTCAGATTTAAAATACAAATCATGGAATATGCCAAGAGAGGATTATCTATCCTCTTTTGGCATATTTTTTATAATCTCTGTTGCCTTTAGCCGGTTTTTATTACTTTTGTCCGTATATCACTATCATACGTTATTGCCTATGTACAAGATACTAATCATAGAAGACGAGTCCCGGGTTGCCAGTTTGTTGCAGAATGGATTGGAAGAGAATAGTTATCAGACAATGGTAGCTTATGACGGATTAATGGGGCTACGACTATTTCAGGCGCATTCATTTGATTTGGTAATATCTGATGTCGTACTGCCTAAAATGGACGGATTCGAACTTTGCAAGGAAATACGCAAATTGAACCCTCACATTCCTATATTAATGCTGACAGCCTTAGGAACGACAGATGATAAACTGGACGGATTTGATGCGGGTGCAGATGACTATATGGTGAAACCATTCGATTTCAGAGAATTGAATGCCCGGCTCAAGGTCTTGCTTAAACGGGGAAATGGAAATACGCAGGATTTGCCGCAAGAATTGGTTTATGCGGATTTACACATCGACCTGCAGAAAAAGAACGCGGAACGGAATGGTATTCCTGTCAAACTGTCTCCAAAGGAATATAACCTCTTGCTTTACATGGTTGAAAATGCCGATAGAGTATTGAGCCGGGTAGAGATCGCCGAGAAGGTATGGAATACCCATTTTGATACGGGAACGAATTTTATTGATGTATATATCAATTATCTCCGCAAGAAGATAGATAGAGATTTTGAACCTAAGCTCATTCATACCAAAGCGGGTATGGGCTTTATCCTGACCGATAAATTATGAAAATCAGGACGACACTAACCTTGCAGTATGCCGGACTTACCGCAGCGGTATTTCTTGTATTTGTTATTGCTGTATATTATGTCAGCGAACATTCACGTAGTAATGCCTTCTTCCGCAATTTACAGAGTGAAGCGATAACCAAAGCCCATCTGTTCCTTAATAATCAGGTAGATGCTGAGACAATGCAATCCATCTATCTCAATAATCAGAAGTTTATCAATGAAGTAGAAGTAGCGGTCTATACGACCGATTTTCACATCTTGTATCATGACGCACTTCAAAATGATATAATCAAGGAAACACCGGAAATGGTGAAACGCATTTTGAGACGGAAGAATATCAGCTTCTATGTCGGCGAGTATCAGGCAGTAGGACTTGTATATTCTTTTGAGGGAAAAGACTATATTGTGACCGCCGCTGCTTACGATGGCTACGGTTATGCCAACCGGGAAGCACTAAGGAATATGCTTATCCTTTTATTTATCGGAGGATTATCAGTATTGGTGATAGTGGGCTATATCTTATCCCGAAGCACCTTGAAACCGATACGCAGCATAGTGAAAGAAGCGGAAAAGATAACCGCGTCACGCATTAATAAAAGACTGCCGGTAAAAAACGAACAAGACGAGCTGGGAGAACTGTGTATCACATTCAACGCTTTGTTAGAACGTTTGGAACAATCCTTTAATTCGCAAAAAATGTTTGTAAGCAATGTCTCTCACGAATTACGCACACCGATGGCCGCCCTTACGGCAGAATTAGATTTAGCATTACTCAAAGATCGTACACCGGAACAATATCAGGCTGCTATCAGTAATGCATTGCAAGACTCACATCGTATTGTAAAACTGATTGACGGGCTATTGAATTTAGCTAAGGCCGATTACCAATCGGAACAGATTAAAATGGAAGAAGTGCGTTTGGATGAATTGTTACTGGATGCCCGGGAATTAGTATTGAAAGCCCATTCCGATTATCATATAGAACTGATATTTGAGCAGGAAGCCGAAGATGATAATGTCCTGACAGTCATTGGAAATAGTTATTTGCTGACAACGGCTTTTCTGAATTTACTGGAGAATAACTGCAAATATTCTTCCAATCAGACATCGCGTGTCCTGATTTCGTACAAGGAGCAATGGGCGGTTATTCAATTATCTGATAACGGCGTCGGAATGTCTGATAAAGACAAAGAAAACCTGTTTCAACTATTCTATCGTGGAGAAAATAAGGATATAGCTCCCGGATATGGAATAGGTATGACCTTGACTCAGAAAATCATTCATCTGCATAAAGGAGAACTGGCAGTAACTTCCAGGCAGGGGGAAGGTACTACTTTTGTAGTACAACTTCCTCATATCTGAATCTCCCGGATAAGCGAAAAGAAAAGCCTGTAAATAGCGGATTGTTATGTTACAGGCTTTTTACTATTATTATTTAAGCTGAATAAAAAGATTATAAATCATCTTCGAGAGCTGTACTCTTGGCATAAGCCGTACTTTTAGCCTCGAAGAAGTCTGTTTTCACCATATTGGCATTTGAATACTGAGATACCCAATGCATGCTTTCCGGTTCTTTCCGGTTATCTTCATACAAGAAACCATATCCTAAACTACTCCAACGAAGATTCCCCAAATAGTGGATGTAGTCAGCAATCATTTGCTGGTTGAGTCCTTGAATATGATTACCTATTACATATTGTCCCCATGCTACTTCCTGTTCCACTCCTTCACGCATCATCCCTTCATATACTTTCACCTTATCAGGGGTAAACAGTTCGGGTTCTTCTTTCTTCAGTTCCAGGATAATATTACGGAATAACCAAAGATGCGTATTTTCATCCCGGTTGATATAACGTATTTCCTGTGCCGAACCGGACATCTTTCCATTACGGCTCAGATTATAGAAGAACATGAAACCACTGTAAAAGTAGATACCTTCGAGGATATAATTCGCAATCAATGTTTTCATCAGCGTATATCCGTTCTGACTTTCCTGAAACTCATTATAGCAATTGCCGATAAACGTATTTCTTTTCAATAAATGTTCGTCTGTTTTCCATTGATAGAGAATTTCATTTCTTTTCTCAGGGCTACAGATAGTATCGAGCATATAGCTGTAACTTTGACTGTGAACACACTCTTGAAAAGCCTGTATATGCAGACAGAGATTAACCTCATTGGCGGTTATATATTCGCTAATAGTCGGCAGATTATTGCTTTGAAGAGAATCCAGAAATACAAGGAAACTCAGAATTTTGTCGTAAGCAGTCCGTTCTACCTGGTCCAGCCGTGGATAGTCTTTGACATCCTGTGTCAGGTTGATTTCTTCCGGTATCCAAAAGTTATTCATGG
The DNA here is from genome assembly GCF_014750685.1 of Bacteroides sp. GM023. Classification (GTDB taxonomy): domain Bacteria; phylum Bacteroidota; class Bacteroidia; order Bacteroidales; family Bacteroidaceae; genus Bacteroides. The sequence continues at coordinate 822,975 of NZ_JAAXGE010000003.1, read as the reverse complement.
CCTGGCGATACCAGTCGCTTACCCATTTATATCGCATATTATTAAAATCATTCAGATTCGTTGTATTCCCGCCAATCATTTTCCTGAGACGGGTTTCCGTATCGCCCGAAGGATTGAATAAGGCGTTTCGCTTTAGCTTTTTTGTTTCCATTTGTTCTTATATATTTTTAGTTCTTTATTAGGATGCGCAACTTTCACACTCTTCTACTTCCAATGATTTACTACGGACATAATAAACGGTTTTTACTCCACATTCCCATGCCAATATATAGAGATTGAGCACCTGTTTCATGGTGTAATCATTGGTGATATAGAGATTCAGGCTTTGTGACTGGTCAAGATGAAGCTGACGAATACCGGCAGCGCGAATACTCCATGTCTGGTCAATCAGATAAGCCCCTTTGTATATCCAATAAGTCTTGTCAGATAATGCCGGTGCTACTCGTGGGAGCATGGCACCCTTTTTTTCTTCCAGAAAGAAACGCTTCATTACCGGGTCGGTGCCGGCTGTAGTTCCGGCGATAATGCTTGTACTACTTGTCGGAGCAATAGCCAGCAAATAAGCATTTCGCATACCATAATTGGCTACTTTTTCCGAAAGATTCTTCCATGCGGATGAAACATATCCGCGCTTGGTAAAGTAATCTCCGGTCTGCCAGTCGCTTCCTTCAAAGTAAGCATACTTTCCTTTTTCTTTTGCCAATTCGGCGCTAGCTTCGATAGCCGCATAATTGATGCGCTCGAACACCTTATCCATAAAGTTCAGATGTTCCTCGCTTTCCCAGCGGATTCCGCGTATAGCGAGTGCATGATGATAGCCACTTACTCCAAGTCCGATGCTGCGATAGCGATGATTAGTGATTTGGGCATACGGAATAGGATAGAAGTTCAGGTCAATAACATTGTCAAGTGCACGAACTACTGTTGCCACCTTTTCTTTCATCGACTCTTCATCTTCCAAAGGCAGATGTCCGAGAGAAAGACTGGCAAGATTGCATACAACGAAATCTCCGGGACGCACTGTCTTTACTACTATCGTATCGCCGTCCTCTGTTTTAACTTCAGTGGAAACGGATTCAATGGCCGACATATTTTGTGCTATCTCCGTACAGAGATTGGAACAATAGATAATTCCCTGGTGAGCATTCGGGTTGGCACGATTCACTATGTCCCGGTTGAATGTGAAAGGAGTACCCGTTTCTACAGCCGACCTTAATACCAGTCTGACTATATCTTTAATGCTGATAGTTCTCCTGGAAAGACGCGGGTCATTCACGCAATCCCAATATCTCTTTTCCCATTCTTCCCCGTAATAATCTTCCAGGCAATATCCCTTGATGGTCATAATCTCATTGGGACAGAACAAATACCATAGTTTATTTAAATCTTCCTTAGCCATCTGCCAAAATAAGTCAGGATAGCATACGGAAGGAAATATATCATGCGCTTTCATCCGGTCATCCCCATTATTGGTACGAAGTTGAAGAAACTCGGGTAAATCTTTGTGCCAAACATCCAAATATACGGCAACTGCCCCTTGACGCATTCCCAACTGGTCGACGGCTACGGCAGTGTCATTCACGAGCTTCATCCATCGGATTACTCCACCTGCAACGCCTTTGAAACCTCGTATGTTTCCACCCGCGGCACGTACCTTTCCGAAATACATTCCCATACCACCGCCAAACTTGCTGACCATAGCAAAATTATCTATACTCCGATAAATGCCTTCCAAACTGTCAGGCACCGTATCAATAAAGCAACTGGAAAGTTGATGATAAGGCTTGCGGGCATTGGAAAGGGTAGGAGTTGCCATCGTTACTTCCAGTTTACTTAATAAGTCATAGAACTTTCTTACCCATTGCAACCGGTCGTGTGTCTCCGACATAGCCAGATGCAAAGCTATTCCTAAATACATTTCCTGTACTGATTCCATGGGTTCATGTGAATGAGTACGAATCAGGTAACGTTTGGAAAGCAAGTCAAGTCCCGAATAATTAAATAGTTTATCCCTTTCCGAACAGATAAATTCCGCAGCTTCTTCTATTTCCTGTTGTGAATAAGAATCCAGGATATAGCTGCCATATAAACCTTCATTCGTCAGATAACGCAGTTTTTCATAAAATGAATGTATACCTGATATTTTAGCTTGCTTTTCCTGCTTTTCTGTCAGTTGAAAGTTGAGTAACCGTGCGGCTATAAACTCCCAGTCCGGTGCTTCCTGTGTGGTCAGTTCTACGGCAGCCTTGATAAGTGCCGACAAGCGTTCGTCTGACGACATTTCCGGTTTGCAGAAACTTGAAAACTTTTCCGCCAACACAGTCAGACTATATTCATTACGGATAAAGTCTTTCTGTATTTCTTTTAGCACATCCATCATTTGCGGATTACTCGTTCCTGTGGTAATATCATTGAGAGCTTTTCTGCGCTCCGTGCGTTGCCAGCGATAGAGAATGTAGTTTTTGGCTTCTGCATAAAAGCCATGCTCCATCAGGCAGCGTTCCACTTCATCCTGTATCCGCTCCACATTGCAGTTTGCACTATTACTATGCACAAACTGTTCTACTTCATTTACCATTTGCTGAATGGTTTCTTCTATTATTTCCTGGCCTGTACTGGCGAAGCTTTTTTTAATTGCAACGGCAATTTTCTCCCTGTTATAGGATTCCGTCGTCCCATTTCTTTTGGTTATTTGCATGAGAAGTTTATAAAATATGTTGTTGTATAGTTTCGAGCTGTATCCCTAATCCCACGAGTAGAAACAGTCTTTAATGAATGGCAGGTCTTCTGACTTACTCCCTTCCTGATTCCTTCCCGGCCTACAATTCACAGCCAGTGGCTAAAGTCTTTATCAGAAAGTTATGAAGATTCACAGCAGCGGGACTGTCCGGGATTTACACCCGATTCCCTTTTAATCCGAAATAACCGAAAGGTTATCCGAAACCGATTCGAAAACAAAGATAATAAAATTTGTAATTAATACAATATTGTTTTTGTTTTATCTAATAACATTTTGCATTATCTGTTAGTTTTGTCATAAAGGTTTATTTAACAGGGCACAATGTAAAATGCTGAATTTAATAACTATATTCGCAAAATAAGTATTCACTAAACACAAATAACACCCAAAATGAAAAAGAAGCACTGTCTATTCGTTTTTTTGCCGATATTTATATTGTTTGTTGGTTGCCAGCAAAAAGCACAAAGTAACTTTCAGCCGGATACATCCAGCCAAACAGAAATCTTTTATGATTTTCCGGAAGAATATGCTGAAGAAATAACTATCACAGGTAAAGTCTTGAATCGGGAATTTTATCCGCAAGAAAAGGAACTTACACTTATTATTCCATTTTTCAGCGGCATGGAGAATCAGTACCGTACCCCCATTCAAGAGGATGGTTCTTTCTATTTCACTTTTCCTGTTTTCGCTAAGATACGGGAGGTTTCTATTCGTAACTATGCAGAGCACTTGTATGTGCATCCGGGGGACAGTATCCATATAGAGATTGATTTCAAGGATATGTTTCATCCTAAAGTGACGGGTGATGCGGAAAAATTGAATCAGGAAATATTGGCTTTTACAGAGAGCGGATATTATTATATGCGTGACTATGGTATCATGCATGATTTGAGTGTCGAAGATTTTGAAGCAGAGTTAAAGAAAGAATATAAAACACGTTTAGAACGCAGGGCTGAATATTTGCGGAAATACAAACCTATGCCGGATGTCGTCATGTTCACAGAGGAATTATTGAAACAGGATTATTATTGCACTATCCTTATTTATGCGACCCAATGTCAATATCGGACAAGAAAAGAGTTCGCACGATATCACGCACTATTACCCGAAATCAATAAACTTTATAAAACAGGAATATTATCAGCTCGTTTATTTGATATAGCGGATTGGATAGAAAATTATATTCCTACAGGAATGATTCTTAAAAACAAAGAGCACCCAACAATAGATGATATTATGTCCGAAATAGGAGAAAATGAGTTAAATCAATATCTATATGCTAAAGTTACAGCTAATAGCCTCGAAGCTAATGATACAATTTCTCTCTCAAAGAAGCGTTCGCAGTTTGACTCAATCGTAAAAATGCCTCATTTACAGGGACAAATAGCACAGATGTACAGGCAAACTAAAGCGTTTTTGGAGAATCCACAGTCTGTTTCCGACAATTTATTGTATGGTAAATATAACGAAAATTCAAATATGTCCAGTCCGGTATCGTACATGGAGAGCATATATAAAATACTTGAAGAAAACCGGGGAAAAGTTATTTATCTCGATTTTTGGGCTACAACTTGTCCGCCTTGTTTGGCAGAGATGGAACCCTTGAAGAAGCTACGTACCAAATATTCAACGAAAGATTTGATTATTTATTCTATCTGTTCCGGTGGTAATGATACCAAAAAGCAATGGGAAATGTGCTTAGACAAATATTCGATGAGGAATCGTGATATAGAATGTGTTTATGCTGCTGATTATATTGGATTGGAGAATTATCAGAAGATTAAGAAACAACTCAATATTAATAAATTGCCATATTATATCTTGATTAATAGAAAAGGACAAGTCGTTGATTATGGTACTGCTGCTCGTCCAAGTAATCCGGGACTGTTACGGAGAATCGAGGAAATCGTAAAGTAATAAGATCTATCGGATTTTCTTTTGTTATGATGAGGGACGCATTGTTATATTATTCAATGGCTTTCAAAAGAAAACACAGAAAACCCCTGATAGAGAAATTGATAAAGCATTAAAACTAAAGAAAGAATATTATGAGCGAAAAAGAACTAAAGATGTTTGATGTCGATGCACAGTTGGATGCTGTGTTTGGCAAAGAAGGGACCCCGGAGCGTAAAGCTGCCGAAGATAGAGCTAATGCTTTCTTTACTGGACAGATAATTGAAGAGGCTAGGAAGAAAGCTAAGATGACACAAGCGGAACTTGCTGAAAAGATAGGGACAAATAAATCTTATATTTCTCGTGTTGAAACAGGGAAGACAGAACCTAAAGTTTCTACTTTCTATCGCATTGCTTCAGCATTAGGAATGACAGTTGAATTAACTCCAGCTATGTGATGCTTAAAATAAACACATAGCGGATTTGTAAATTAGAGCAAAGCGTAGCGAATTAGCTGAAACAGCGTTCGTTACGCTTTGTTTTTCTATTAGACAGAGCCAATGAAATGCTATTTCGAAGCCAAACGGTGCAGAAGTTCAGTTACCATCTCATTACCCCCGTAACGGGTGCAGTTTTTTTGCTAAGAGGTTATTTTACTGCGTTTTGCGGCGATTTGCATAGCTGTCGGTAACTTACTATAAACTAATTTTGTAACCCCCAAAGGAGTGAGTTATGCACCGCCCATATCGAACGTTTCATCATCCTGAAGAACGCCGCCCCGACACGAACGCACCTAAACCGAAAACTCGTTGCGTACCCCGACGGGATAAAATACCGTTCGGCAGCTATCGGGCGGAGATTGGAGGAAGCGGGGTTGACACGTAAAATCGGCAATAACCAAGTACGGGCAATCCGCATCAACGTGTCGGGAACACACAAGGACATGGAACGCATCGAAAGGGAGAACACAAACAGGAGGAGCAGGCGAAGAAGCTATAGCCATTTATTTCACTGAAAAACAATAAAAAAGAGCCACTCACTATCCAAATTGAGTAGCTCTTTTCGTATATTTGCAACACAAAATAAGTAAAAAAACAATGGAAATAAGCAACAATCAAATAATAATGCTGGGCACGGGAAATGCAATTGCAACCCAATGTTATAATACCTGTTTCATATTAAAAATGGCAAAAACTATGTTGCTTGTTGATGCTGGTGGTGGAAATGGTATATTGGTACAATTAGAAAAAGCAAAAATAAACATTTCGGATATACATGATATGTTTATAACACACGCGCATACAGACCATATTTTAGGGGCTGTGTGGATGGTAAGAACGGTTATACATCGAATGAAAGACAAAGAATATAAAGGTTCATTTACAGTTTATAGCCATGATAAAGTCTTAAAAGTGTTGGATTGGATTTGCCGTATGACATTACCTAAAATTGATTTATCTTATTTAGGTAAGTCTGTCTTTTTTCATGAATTGCAAGATAAAGATCTTTTCAATGTAGACAGCGCTGATTTCCAATGCTTTGATATATTGTCTACCAAAGAAAAGCAGTTTGGCTTTTGTACACAAATGCTTAATGGAACAAAGTTAGTTTGCTTGGGCGATGAACCCTATAATGAAGCTAACCGTCATTATGTAGAAGGTGCAGATTGGCTTTTGTGTGAAGCATTTTGCTTATATAAAGACCGTCATGTATTCAAACCATACGAAAAACACCATAGCACTGCATTGGAAGCTGGATTATTAGCTGAAAAATTAAACGTAAAGAATCTATTACTGTATCACACAGAAGATAAGACTCTAAGTACACGCAAAAAAAATTACATGGAAGAAGTTTTACTGAATTTCAAGGGGAAAGTGTTTGTTCCTGACGATTTGGAAGAGATTAATATAAACGAATAATAGTGGACGTTTCAATCATAAACACATGATTTTTAGTGATGGAGTTTGCTTCTAAAAAAGAATTATTGTACTTTTGTAAAAAGAAAGAGTTATTTGACAGCATAGCAACGCAAAACGCTAAAATTCGCACGGTTGCTAAATCGTTACCTCTATTTCTCAAATACTCCGCTAAAAGTTTATCCTTCAATCGGTTAAATCAAACCGATGAAAATCTAAAATAAAAAATGATATAGAATTATGATGATTCAGAAGAATATTTTGCTTTGAGAGAATTACAATATATGACAGTGACAATAGTCGGTGATAATAAGGTGATAATAGGAATTTAAAGCCGTTCTATTGTCACTTTTCCGGCATATCAGCAACAAACTGCCACATACATTAGTATAAAAAGCGGCGACTTTAATAGATATACAAGGCGTAACCAATGTATTTAGAAGGCATCCTGTCTTCGTTTCACGTATGTAAACTGTTTGGATTACGTACGTAGACTTGATGGTTCTCGTACGTAATCTATATACTTTACATACATGAAACAAATTCATATTACCGATAGAATAGATTAGATGAGGTTTCAAAGCAGCTAAATCAACGCTTTGTATCCTGTTATATAAGGCATATTAACAGGGAATGACGTTTAGGAAAAGGTACTTAGAAAGAAATCCCGGAAAGAAAAAAGTGACAATAGAAAACGGATATTTTGCTATTGTCACTCTATTATCACCGGCTATTGTCACCGCTTTACGTTTGATTATGAGATATTTAACTTCAAAAAGTGACAAGTGACAATAGAAAAGTGAGATAAAACTATTAATGTAGCAATAAAAAAGTCGATATCCTGACAAAGACAAGGCAAATATCCAATGAGTATCCTATAACTTTGCTTCCGTAAAGTTTATCCTTTTCCAATCTTAGAAACAAATAGTGAGTACAAAACAGCCTTTTTCCCGTCTTATTTAATAGTAAAATATAGATTGGAATGAAAAGCCGACTGAAACAACAAATAGTTACACTCTCTTTATTGGCATGGATAGTTATATGTCCTGCCGATGCACAACAAACACGCTCACTTCGCGATCAATTTCAGAACCCGTCTGACGAAGCGAAACCCTGGACTTTTTGGTACTGGATGTATGGTGCCGTGTCCAAAGAAGGAATTACTGCCGATTTGGAAGCAATGAAGCATGCAGGACTCGGCGGTACTTATCTGATGCCGATTAAAGGCATTAATGAAGGAGTACAATATAATGGCAAAGCACAACAGTTGACTCCTGAATGGTGGGAAATGGTGCGTTTCAGTATGGAGGAAGCCGACCGGTTAGGGTTGAAGTTGGGAATGCATATTTGTGATGGTTTTGCATTGGCGGGAGGTCCCTGGATTACTCCGAAAGAATCAATGCAGAAAGTCGTTTGGAGCGATACGATTGTTGATGGAGGAAAGCTTAATGCGTTACGATTGCCGCAACCGGAAGCTTATGAGAATTATTATGAAGATATTGCGCTGTTTGCTTTACCGATAGTGGATGCAGCAGATGAAATGCCTGCCAAGATTACTTGCATAAACTTGGCAACAGCAGATAATGTAAAGCCTGCCCAAATAGTGAATATGGATGCGGCAGGAGTGATTCGTTCTTCGTATCCATGCTATATTCAGTACGAATACGAGCAGCCTTTTACCTGTCGGAATATCGAAGTCATTTTAAATGGTAATAATTACCAGGCACATCGCTTGAAAGTAATGGCAAGTGATGATGGGGTGAATTATCGTTTCGTGAAACAGTTAGTTCCTGCCCGCCAGGGATGGCAGAATACGGATGAAAATTCGACTCATAGTATTCCTGCAACTACTGCCCGTTATTTCCGTTTTTACTGGACACCCGAAGGAAGCGAACCGGGAAGCGAAGATATGGACGCCGCGAAATGGAAACCCAATCTGAAGATAAAACAACTGCGTCTGCATCGGGAAGCCCGTTTGAATCAGTGGGAAGGAAAAGCCGGGCTGGTATGGCGTGTTGCTGAATCTACTAAGAAAGAGGAAATAGGAAAGAAAGATTGCTACTCACTTTCACAGGTTATTAATCTGACGGAACAATACAATAACATCCCGGCTGGTCATTCTAAAGAGAAAACATTAACTACTATTCTCCCTAAAGGTAAATGGAAATTGCTCCGCATGGGGCATACAGCTACCGGACATACTAATGCTACAGCCGGTGGTGGAAAAGGATTGGAATGTGATAAGTTCAATCCGAAAACGGTACGAAAACAGTTCGACAACTGGTTTGCACAAGCATTCGTAAAGACGAATCCCGAAGTGGCACGCCGTGTATTGAAATATATGCATGTCGACAGTTGGGAATGTGGAAGTCAGAACTGGAATTCTGACTTTGCCGCAGAATTTCAGAAACGCCGTGGATATGACCTAACGCCTTATTTACCACTATTGGCAGGTATTCCTATGGGAAGTGCAGAACAGAGCGAAAAGATTCTGCGAGATGTCCGTACAACGATTGCCGAATTGGTGGTGGATGTATTCTATCAGGTATTAGCAAATTGTGCCAAAGAATACGATTGCCAGTTTTCAGCGGAGTGTGTAGCACCGACAATGGTTAGTGACGGCTTGCTGCATTACCAAAAGGTAGACCTTCCTATGGGAGAATTTTGGCTGAACAGCCCTACCCACGATAAACCGAATGATATGCTGGATGCTATCAGTGGGGCACATATCTATGGAAAGAATATCATTCAGGCAGAAGGATTCACCGAAGTACGCGGTACATGGGATGAACATCCTGCTATGTTGAAGGCTTTGCTGGACCGTAATTACGCATTAGGAATCAACCGTCTTTTCTATCATGTATATGTACATAATCCCTGGTTAGACCGTAAACCCGGTATGACATTGGATGGTATCGGACTTTTCTTCCAACGCGACCAGACTTGGTGGGATAAAGGTGCAAAGGCATTTTCCGAATATGCTACCCGTTGTCAGGCATTGTTGCAATATGGGCATCCGGTGACGGATATAGCCGTCTTTACAGGTGAAGAAATTCCACGGCGTTCGATATTGCCGGAACGATTGGTGCCGTCTCTTCCGGGAATTTTCGGTGCGGAACGTGTCGAAAGCGAACGTGTTCGTTTGGCGAATGAGGGACAACCTTTGCGTGTACGTCCGGTAGGCGTTACACATTCAGCCAATATGGCTGACCCTGAAAAATGGGTGAATCCACTTCGCGGATATGCATACGATAGTTTTAATAAAGATGCATTATTGCGTTTGGCTAAAGTGGAAAACGGCAGAATGACATTGCCGGGTGGAGCTAGCTATAAAGCATTGGTAATTCCTCTTGCACGTCCGATGAATCCCGAACCTGTATTATCTTCGGAAGTACAGAAGAAGATTAATGAATTAAAAGAAGCGGGGGTATTGATACCTTCCCTGCCTTATACAGCAGATGATTTCTCTGCATATGGACTGGAACGTGACATGATTGTACCGGAAGATATAGCCTGGACACATCGCTGTGGTGAACTTGGAGATATTTACTTTGTCACCAATCAAAGAGAAGAGACGCGCACATTTACTGCAAGTATGCGTATCAACGGAAGGAAGCCGGAATGTTGGAACCCGGTGACGGGTGAGATGAATGCTGAACCTTCCTATCATATCAATGGCAACCGAACGGAAGTAACTTTGACGTTAGCTCCCAATGAGTCTGTATTCATAGTATATCCTGCGGAAGAAGTTCTTGAAAGCAATGAAAAGGATTCTCATAAACTACAGAAAGAGCAGAAAGACAGAGTAAAAGAATCTTTGGAATTGCCTTTGGAAGTAGGAGAGTATGCAGTTACCTTTATGGCTAATGGAAAGACGCTTATACGAAAAGAACTTTTCGACTGGAGTAAAGATACAGATGAACAGATACGTTATTATTCAGGAACAGCAATTTATAAAACGACTTTCCGTTGGAAGAACAAACTGAAAAAAGAACAACAGGTCTATTTGAATTTGGGAACGGTTTGCAACTTGGCTACGGTTCGTGTGAATGGTGTAGATTGTGGAACAGTTTGGACAGCTCCTTACCGTGCTAATATTTCAACTGCTCTGAAGAAAGGAACAAACGAACTTGAAATAGAAGTCACAAATACCTGGGCGAATGCGTTGAAAGGGGCTGATGAAGACAAAGCCCCATTTGATGGAATTTGGACGAATGCCAAATATCGGAAACAGGAAAACACTTTGCTTCCGGCAGGATTACTTGGTCCTTTAAGTCTAACAATAGATTAAATTCGTTTTTGACACAGATAAAAAATACTATATGATAATGAGACGTTTAAGATTTAAAGCAAGCATGATATTTGCCGGTTTCCTACTGGCAGTTTGCTTGTCAGCACACGCAGAAGTGAAGCTGCCTGCTATCTTTTCTGATGGCATGGTGATGCAGCAGCAGACAAATGCAAATCTTTGGGGAACTGCCACTCCCAACAGAAAAATAACAGTAACGACGAGTTGGAATGGAAAGCAATACGTGGCAACTGCTGATAAGAACGGTGCATGGAAACTTTCGGTTTCTACTCCCGAAGCAGGAGGGCCGTACACTGTCACCTTTGACGATGGAAGTAAAAAGACACTGAATAATATCCTGATAGGTGAATTGTGGCTATGTTCCGGACAGAGCAATATGGAAATGCCGATGAAAGGATTCAAGAATCAGCCGGTAGAGAATGCCAATATGGATGTTCTTCGCAGTAAGAATCCGAAGATTCGCCTATTTACGGTAAAACGTACTTCTACGTTTACTCCGCAGAATGATGTTGTCGGCTCATGGAAAGAAGCAACTCCTGCCAGTGTTCGCGATTTCAGTGCTACGGCTTATTATTTCGGTAGATTAGTGAATGAAATATTAGATGCTCCGGTAGGATTGGTCGTAGCGGCTTGGGGTGGCTCGGCGTGCGAAGCATGGATGACTGCCGATTGGCTGAAAGCTTTTCCCGACGCAAAGATTCCTCAGTCGGAAGCTGATATAAAATCAAAGAACCGTACTCCGACCGTACTTTACAACGGTATGTTACATCCTCTTATCGGCATGACGATGAAAGGAGTGATTTGGTACCAGGGCGAAGACAACTGGAATCGTGCCCATACATATGCGGATATGTTTACTACATTGATAAACGGCTGGCGTGCCGAATGGAAGCAGGGAGATTTTCCTTTTTACTATTGCCAAATAGCTCCGTATGATTATGGGATTATCACAGAAAAAGGCAAAGAAGCGATAAACTCCGCCTATCTGCGGGAAGCACAATCCAAAGTGGAACATCGTGTCCCGAACAGTGGTATGGCCGTATTACTGGATGCAGGAATGGAAAAAGGAATCCATCCGGCAAAAAAACAAGCAGCCGGAGAACGTTTGGCACTTCTCGCCCTGACTAAAACTTATGGAGTGGAAGGTGTGAACGGGGAAAGTCCATACTATAAAAGTATTGAAATTAAGAATGATACAGTTGTTGTAAGCTTCGAACGTGCCGGTATGTGGATTAGCGGAAAGAACTGTTTCGAATCAAAGAACTTTGAAGTAGCAGGTGAAGATAAAGTGTTCTATCCCGCAAAAGCCTGGATTGAACGCAGCAAGATGCTTGTGAAAAGTGATAAAGTTCCGCATCCGGTAGCCGTACGGTACGGATTTAAGAATTATGTGGAAGGAGATGTATATTGTGACGGATTACCTTTAGGGTCTTTCCGCTCGGATAATTGGTGATATAAGATATGAAGAAATTTTATCTGATTGTAGTTATGCTATTTGTTGGCGTGTCGGCTCTTTGGAGCCAGCATGCCAATGTCGTTTGGAATACCCCCAGTCATAATTCCTCGGAGTCTATGCCTTGTGGTGGTGGCGATATTGGTATGAATATATGGGTAGAAAAGGGTGACATTCTGTTTTATGTAAGCCGTAGCGGTACATTCGACGAAAATAACTGCCAACTGAAACAAGGCCGTTTCCGGCTTCGCCTGTCGCCTAATCCTTTCAAAGAAACGAAAGACTTCCGTCAGGAATTGAAGTTGAAAGACGGATATGTAGAAGTTGAAGCAAGTGGCACACAAATTCAGTTTTGGGTGGATGTCTTTCATCCGGTTATCCATGTTGAAATAACGAATGCACAGCCTTTGCAGGCAGAAGTATCTTATGAAAACTGGCGTTATCAAGAACGTCTCATACGAAAAGGAGAGGGGCAACAATGCTCCTACAAATGGGCACCCCCGAAAGGAACAGTAACAAGTGCGGACTTCGTTTCCTTAAAAGATAATGCGTCCGGGAAGAAGAACCAACTTCTGTTTTACCATCGCAATCCCGAACAAACCATCTTTGATGTTGCCGTAGCACAACAAGGAATGGACGAAGTGAAACCGCAAATGATGAATCCCCTAAAGAATCTGACTTTTGGCGGAACTCTTTTCGGAGAAAACTTAGAATTTGTAAATACGACAGAAGATGTGTATGCAGGAACGGACTACCGTGCCTGGAATTTCCGTTCTTCCAAAGCATCCAGGAAAGAACAATTCTGTATCGTTCTGCATACAGACCAAACAGAAACCCTGTCACAATGGGAACAAGGACTGCAAACTGTTTTACAGAGGATTGCTCCGAAAGGAAAATATGCAGTAAAAACCATAGCGCAGGATAAAAAGCAAACCCGCTCATGGTGGAATACTTTTTGGCAACGTAGCTTTATCGAAGCTGAAGGAGAAGCACAGGAAATTGCCCGGAATTATACACTATTCCGCTATATGTTAGGCTGCAACGCCTACGGTAGTGTTCCAACTAAATTTAATGGCGGATTATTTACTTTCGACCCTTGTCATATAGACGAAAAACAATCATTTACCCCCGATTACCGAAAATGGGGAGGTGGTACAATGACCGCACAGAATCAACGCCTGGTCTATTGGCCGATGCTGAAAAGCGGAGATTACGATATGATGCCCGCCCAATTCAACTTCTACAACCGAATGTTGAAAAATGCAGAATTACGCAGTCGTGTATATTGGCAGCATGATGGAGCATGCTTCAGTGAACAGATAGAGAATTTCGGTTTGCCAAATCCGGCAGAATACGGTTTCAAGCGCCCGGACTGGTTCGATAAAGGCTTGGAATATAATGCCTGGTTGGAATATGAATGGGATACGATTCTCGAGTTTTGTCAAATGATATTGGAAACAAAGAACTATGCAAACGCTGACATCACCCAATATTTACCTCTGATTGAAAGCTCACTGACATTCTTCGACGAACATTATCGACAGCTTGCATCCCGCCGTGGACGGAAAACATTGGATGGTGACGGACATCTGATTCTTTTCCCCGGTTCAGCTTGTGAAACCTATAAGATGACCAATAATGCCAGCAGCACCATCGCAGCCTTGCGGACTGTACTGGAAACTTATGGCAAGAAAGAAGAAATGCTGAAAACAATTCCCCCGATTCCGTTGCGGTCGATAGAAGGAAAGCAAATGATTTCTCCTGCCGTAAGCTGGGAACGAATCAATAATATAGAAACCCCACAACTTTATCCCATATTTCCATGGCGTATCTACGGAGTAGGTAAGGAGAATTTGGAAGTAGCCCGCAATACCTACTTCTATGACCCGGACGCTATCAAGTTCCGTTCACATACCGGATGGAAACAGGACAATATTTGGGCGGCTTGTCTGGGATTGACCGAAGAAGCGAAGCGATTGTCTCTTGCCAAACTCTCCAACGGACCACACCGTTTCCCTGCCTTTTGGGGGCCGGGCTATGATTGGACACCCGACCATAATTGGGGAGGTAGCGGCATGATAGGGCTTCAGGAAATGTTATTGCAGACAAACGGAGAACAAATACTTCTTTTTCCTGCATGGCCTAAAGAATGGAATGTACATTTCAAACTCCATGCACCGGGAGAAACAACCGTAGAAGCAACCTTGAAAAATGGAAAGGTCACAGATTTGAAAGTTTTTCCGAAAAGCCGGGAAAAAGATGTAGTGATTATGTTAGAGAAATATAAATAAAATGCCAACACACCGCAAGGAAACCTTACTCCGGCACTACGCTGGTTATAGTAAAAAATAATAAAGTTATGAATAAAAGACCGTTTTTAATCTTATCAGCTTTTCTCTTACTGTTTTCATGGACAGGAAAAGGACAAGCAACAGAAACTTACCGTCCCGAGACATCGGTAGCCGGATTTATCCAGCTTCCCGGTAGTGGACGACAAGTGTATAATTTCAATCCGGGATGGCGATTCTTTAAAGGAGACATCCGCGGAGCGGAAGCTGTGAATTTTGACGACCGTTCCTGGGAAATAATCTCCACCCCTCATACAGTGGAGCTAATGCCTGCCGAAGCCAGCGGATGCCGTAACTATCAAGGCCCTGCCTGGTATCGCAAACATTTTGTACTTCCTGCCGAAACCAAGGGACAGCGGGTAATGCTTCATTTCGAAGCAGCCATGGGCAAACAGATACTCTACCTGAACGGAAAACGTATTCAAGAACATATTGGTGGCTATCTGCCATTCACGTTAGACTTGACCGCCAACGGTGTACAGTCAGGAGACTCGTGTCTGCTTGCTGTTTTTACAGATAACAGCGACGACAAATCTTATCCTCCCGGCAAACGTCAATACACCCTGGACTTTGCCTATCATGGCGGTATCTATCGCGATGTATGGATGATTGCCAAATCTCCGGTTGCCATCACGGATGCGCTCGATTCTCAAACCATTGCAAGTGGTGGAGTATTCGTTCATTGTGATAAAATCAGCGAAAAGAGCGCACAGGTCTATGTAAAAACAGAATTACAGAATGATGCTCAACATCAGGAATCCGTTATCGTAGAAACAACTTTGACCGATGCAGACGGAAAGGTTATCAGACGTACATCCGGAAAACTTTCTTTGAAACCCGGAGAAAAGAAATCCATCCAACAACAAATGGAAGTAAAGAACCCGAAATTATGGTCGCCGGATACACCTTATTTATATAGAGTACAATCACGTATAAAGAAAGGTAATCAATCCATCGACGGAGGAATCACCCGTGTCGGTATCCGTCTGGCAGAGTTCCGTGGCAAAGACGGCTTTTGGCTGAATGGAAAACCTTTCGGTCAATTGGTGGGAGCAAACCGCCACCAAGATTTCGCTTATGTAGGCAATGCTTTGCCCAACTCCCAGCAATGGCGTGATGCGAAGCGTCTGCGTGATGCAGGATGTACCATTATTCGTGTAGCACACTATCCGCAAGACCCTTCCTTTATGGATGCTTGTGACGAGCTTGGAATGTTTGTTATCGTAGCCACTCCCGGATGGCAATACTGGAATAAAGACCCGAAATTCGGAGAACTGGTTCATCAAAACACCCGTGAAATGATTCGCCGTGACCGCAATCATCCGTCTGTATTGATGTGGGAACCGATTCTGAATGAAACCCGCTATCCACTCGATTTTGCATTGAAAGCATTAGAAATAACCAAAGAAGAATATCCTTATCCGGGACGTCCGGTAGCTGCTGCCGATGTACATTCGGCAGGAGTAAAAGAGCATTACGATGTTGTTTACGGTTGGCCGGGAGACGATGAAAAAGCGGACAGACCGGAACAGTGTATCTTTACCCGTGAATTCGGAGAAAATGTGGACGACTGGTATGCCCATAATAATAACAACCGTGCAAGTCGTAGCTGGGGAGAACGTCCGCTGCTTGTACAGGCTCTATCTTTAGCAAAAAGCTATGATGAAATGTATCGCACCACTGGCTTGTTTATCGGTGGTGCCCAATGGCATCCGTTCGACCATCAGCGCGGTTATCATCCTGACCCATATTGGGGCGGTATTTACGACGCTTTCCGTCAAAAGAAATACGCTTACGAAATGTTCCGTAGCCAGTCACCTGCCAGTCTTCAACATCCATTGGCAGAATGTGGCCCGATGGTGTTTATCGCTCACGAGATGTCACAATTCTCTGATAAAGACGTAGTAGTATTCAGTAATTGTGATTCAGTCCGCCTTTCTATCTACGACGGAACAAAAACATGGACGAAACCTGTGGTTCATGCCAAAGGGCATATGCCAAGCGCACCCGTTATTTTCGATGATGTATGGGATTTTTGGGAAGCACGCGGATATAGCTATACACAAAAGAACTGGCAGAAAGTCAATATGGTTGCCGAGGGTATTATCAACGGAAAAGTAGTATGTACACAAAAGAAGATGCCTTCCCGTCGTTCTACCAAACTACGTATGTATGCAGACACCCAAAAAGTAAACCTCATAGCAGACGGTTCCGACTTTATTGTGGTAGTTGCCGAAGTGACCGATGATAGCGGAAATATTCGCCGACTGGCAAAAGAAAACATCGTATTCACGGTAGAAGGAGAGGGGGAAATTATCGGCGATGCCACAATCAATGCCAATCCCCGTGCTGTGGAGTTTGGCTCTGCACCCATACTAATACGTTCTACCCGGAAAGCCGGAAAGATAAAAGTAAAAGCACATGTACAGTTTGAAGGTATTCAAGCTCCGACAGCTACCGAATTAGAATTTGAAAGTATCCCGGCAGAATATCCTTTCTGCTATGAAGAGCAGACGACAACTTCATCAACGATAAAAGTCGGTACATCGAATCATAAACCTGAAGGTAAAGTCCAATTGACAGAAGAAGAACGCCAACGGGTACTGGATGAAGTAGAACGCCAGCAGACCGAATTTGGAACTGAAAAATAGCACAATAAAAGATAAGAAGATAGTGATTTAGGTCACTATCTTCAAAAAAAAGCTTATCTTTGAGTACACATTTAATTCCAATTATTACCATCAATGAGAAAACGGAATATTCTAATACTATTACTGTTGATGATAGGCGTTTATGCTTTTGCCTATCCGAATATGATTGTGGAACACTACACGGCTGAACGCGGATTGCCTAATAATATCGTTAACTGCACTTTAAAAGGAGAAGATGGTTTTATCTGGTTCGGTACATGGTATGGACTATGTAGTTTTGACGGGACTAAATTCCGTTCCTATGACAACCGCGACGGATTTTATTCCGCCGATATTCCCCCTCGCAAGATTCAGCGTATCGTAGAAGACAAAAATGGTTTTCTATGGATTAAGACCATTGACCGTAAACTCTATCTGTTTGACAAACGTCACGAAAGCTTTCACGCAGTCTATGACGATGTGAAAGAATACTCCGAAAATATCCAAATCATCAAGATTCAGACAACAGAAGACGGGGATGTCCTGTTACTTACCAAAGATAAAAGCCTTTTGCGTGCCTATACCGATAAAGATGGCAAGATTACAATGAAGCAGTTGCACGACTCACGTCCTAACGTGAATGTCTATGATATGCGGTTGAAACATAACGTATTCTGCGAAACACCTGAATTTATCAACTGGATAGGTATGGACTATCAAATACTGTCCCTAAGAAAAGGTGCAGCCCTGAAAGATAAACCGGGCGACTTCATACAGAAAAAAGTTTCCGCTAATCCCGAACAGTTCACTTGTGCTTCCTACAGTTCCAAATTCCTGTGGCTAGGGGATAAGAATGGGCATATTTACAGCATTGACCCGCAAAACGGAGTCGTGAACCGTTATGAAATACCGGAAATCAAACAATCCATCTCCAACTTGCTGGTTACCGAATCCGGTTTAATGTATATTACCACCAATGAAGGAGCTTATGAATACAATATAGGCTACAAGCAACTGACCAAACTTCCATTCACCATTCCCGAAAAAGAGGGTGGAATCATATTCTACGATAAATATGACAAAATATGGTTCCAAGAAGGCAACCATGCTTTGACATACTATGACCCTCTGAACAGAAGTAGCCATCGTTTTACATTTCCTAATCATAATGCCATCGGAAACTTCGAAATGCAGGATGCCGGTGAGCAAGGTATGTTTTTCCTGACTCCGGGCGGAGAGATTCTCCTATTCGACAGAGACAAACTGGAAATGACCCGAATCAATCAGATGAAACCTTTCTCCGACGACATTCCCAACCAACTGTTCTTCCATCTTCTCTTAGATAAGGACGGAATCCTTTGGCTGGCATCTACGGGTAGTGGCGTATATAGAGTAAACTTCCCCAAAAAACAATTCCAGTTATTGACGGAAGTATCTCCTGTTCCCGTTTCTGCTGAGAAGCCCACTTCCTGGAATCAAGGAATACGTGCCCTTTTTCAAGCCCAAAACGGAGATATATGGGTAGGTACCCGCTGGCAAACTTTGTATCGTTTGGACCGTAACGGACAGGTGAAACAGATTTTCTCTGACAAGAACTATCTGTTGGGAGCAGTCTATCATATTATGGAAGACAAAGACGGAAATCTATGGTTCTCTACCAAAGGCAGCGGACTTGTCAAAGCCGAGCCGGATATGAACTCACCTCACGGCCTGCGCTTTACCCGTTATAAGAATGACCCTAAAAATCCGAACTCTATCAGTAATAATGATGTGTACTTTACCTATCAGGATAGTCAGGGACGCATTTGGGTAGGATTATTAGGCGGGGGATTGAACCTGCTTTCCGAAGAAAATGGAGAGATTGTCTTTAAGCATAAATACAACGGACTGAAACAATATCCGCCCTACGGTCTTTATATGGAAGTGCGTACAATGACGGAAGATGAAGACGGACGTATTTGGGTGGGAACGATGGATGGTCTGATGTCTTTTGACGGACATTTCACCGCACCCGAACAAATCCAGTTTGAGACTTACCGCCAGGTTAGCGAACGTTCCAACGTAGCGGACAATGATATCTATGTATTATATAAAGATGCCGATTCACAAATTTGGGTAAGTGTATTCGGTGGGGGACTGAACCGGCTAGTCAGCTATGACAAAGAGAAGCACGAACCGGTTTTCAAGTCTTACGGCATACGTGAAGGCATGAATAACGATGTAGTCAAGTCGATTGTAGAAGATAAGAACGGTAACCTGTGGTTTACAACAGAAATCGGCATTTCCTGCTTCAATAAGGCAACCGAACAGTTTCGCAACTACGATAGATATGACGGCTTTTTGAATGTGGAACTGGAAGAAGGGAGCGCGCTCCGCACATTGAATGGAGATTTATGGGTGGGCACCCGACAAGGAATCCTGGCATTTTCTCCCGATAAACTGGAAACACAACACACGAACTATGATACACGTATCGTTGATTTCAAAGTTTCCAACCGTGATTTGCGTAGTTTCATGGATTGCCCGATTCTGAAAGAATCCATTACCTATGCCGACGCAATTCAACTGAACTATAACCAATCCATGTTCACGATAGAATTTGCTGCCCTGAATTTCTACAATCAGAACCGGGTATCTTATCGTTATATACTCGAAGGTTACGAGAAAGAATGGCACTATACCGGCAAGAACCGTATCGCTTCTTACACCAACGTACCGCCCGGTGATTATACATTCCGTGTAGAAACGATTGACGAAGCTAACTCGGAACTTGTTTCCAACCGTACTTTAGCTGTTACCATCCTTCCACCCTGGTGGCTAAGCTGGTGGGCTACACTTATCTATGTTATTCTTGGGTTGGCAGCTCTTTATTTTGCTTTACGACTGGCTTTCTTTATGATTAAGATGAAGAATGACATCTATATCGAGCAAAAGGTTTCGGAACTGAAAATCAAGTTCTTTACCAATATTTCCCATGAACTCCGCACGCCTTTGACATTGATTAAAGGCCCGATACAGGAATTGAAAGAACGCGAGCAACTATCTCCGAAAGGATTGCAATATGTGGAACTGATGGAGAAGAATACCAATCAGATGTTGCAGTTAGTCAATCAGATACTCGATTTCCGCAAGATTCAGAATGGTAAGATGCGCCTGCATGTTTCCCTGATTGACTTCAACGAGATGATTGCCTCTTTCCAAAAAGAATTCCGGGTACTTTCGGAAGAGAATGAAATCAGTTTCACTTTCCAGTTGCCGGATGAATCAATTATGGTATGGGCGGACAAAGATAAATTAAGTATTGTAATCCGTAATATCATATCAAACGCATTCAAGTTTACCCATGCCGGTGGAAGTATTTATGTTACTGCCGGACTGACGGACGACGGAAAACGCTGTTATGTGCGGGTAGAAGATAACGGAGAAGGTATCCCGCAAAGCAAACTAACCGAAATCTTTGAACGTTTCTCGCAAGGGGAAAATACAAAGAACCCATATTATCAAGGTACAGGCATCGGATTGGCACTTTCCAAAGAGATAGTCAACCTGCACCATGGGTTGATTCGTGCTGAAAGCCCTGAAGGGCAGGGGGCTGTATTTACTGTGGAACTTCTGATGGATAAGGAACATTACCGCCCGTCCGAAGTAGACTTCTATGTCAGTGATACTGAAGTTGCTCCGGCTGCTTCCGAAGAGGAATCGGCCGAGACTCTTTCTTCATCGGAAGGAACGGAAGAAGAACCGGAAATTGATGCTTCGTTGCCAACTCTCTTGTTGGTGGAAGACAATAAAGACCTTTGCCAGTTGATAAAACTTCAGCTTGAGGATAAATTCAATATTCACGTTGCCAATAATGGAGTGGAAGGCTTGAAGAAAGTACATCTATATCATCCTGATATTGTGGTGACTGATCAGATGATGCCCGAAATGGACGGCTTGGAAATGTTGCAAGCTATCCGTAAAGACTTCCAAATCAGTCATATTCCTGTGATTATCCTGACTGCAAAGAACGATGAAGGTGCCAAGACAAAAGCGATTACGCTAGGAGCAAACGCTTACATTACGAAACCATTCAGCAAAGAATACCTGCTGGCACGTATCGATCAGTTGCTTGCCGAACGAAAAATATTCCGTGAACGTATCCGTCAGCAAATGGAAAATCAGACAACGACGGAAGAAGACAGCTACGAACAATATTTGGTAAAGAAAGACGTGCAATTCCTCGAAAAGATTCATCAAGTGATTGAGGAAAATATGGACGACAGCGATTTCAATATAGACACGATAGCTTCCGGCATTGGCTTGAGTCGCTCGGCATTCTTCAAGAAGTTGAAGAGCCTTACCGGATTAGCACCCGTAGACCTGGTAAAAGAGATTCGCCTGAATAAATCCATCGAACTGATAAAGAACACGGATTTAAGCGTTTCAGAAGTTGCTTTTGCCGTCGGATTCAAAGATTCCGGCTATTATAGCAAGTGTTTTCGGAAAAAATATAACCAAACTCCCCGTGAATATATGAATGAATGGCGGAAAGGAGAGAAATAACCGATTACAAAATGCTTTCTTAATCGTCTTTTTAGTAAACCTATTAAGATTCGAAAGAATGAATAACATCAAGAAAGTATTATCAGCGTGGATGCTGGTTGCCTGCGTACTACCTGTGGCAGCGCAGTATCCAGTGATTCCGGACTCAGTAAAGGCAAGAGCAGCAAAACAAGAAGCGGAGTTCGAACGGAAATCAGATGCGGCATGGGAAAAAGCTCTGCCGACAGTTTTGGAAGAAGCACAAAAAGGACGTCCCTACAAGCCGTGGGCTTCTAAACCGGAAGATTTGATAAAAAGCAATATTCCCGCTTTCCCCGGTGCGGAAGGCGGAGGTATGTATACTCCCGGCGGTCGCGGAGGTAAAGTAATCGTAGTCACTTCCCTCGAAGATTCGGGCTCCGGCACATTGCGCGAAGCTTGCGAAACCGGTGGTGCACGTATCATCGTTTTCAATGTATCAGGAATAATTCGCCTGAAAAGCCCGATTAACGTACGCGCTCCTTATGTGACGATTGCCGGTCAGACAGCACCCGGAGACGGTATTTGCGTGACAGGTCAATCCTTTCTGATTGATACGCATGATGTTGTCATCCGTCATATGCGTTTCCGTCGCGGTGCGCAGGATGTTGCTTTCCGTGATGATGCGGTAGGCGGAAATGCAGTTGGAAATATCATAGTAGACCATTGCTCGGCAAGTTGGGGGCTGGATGAGAATATGTCTATCTACCGCCATGTATATAATAGAGGTGCGGATGGACATGGATTGAAACTTCCAACGGTAAATATTACCATTCAAAACTCCATATTCTCCGAAGCGCTGGATACTTATAATCATGCGTTCGGCGCTACTATCGGCGGGCACAACAGTATGTTCTGCCGTAATCTCTTCGCTTCCAATATCAGTCGTAACAGTTCGGTAGGTATGGATGGAGACTTTAACTTCGTCAACAATGTTGTTTTCAACTGGTGGAACCGTTCCGTAGACGGGGGAGATAACAAGAGTTTCTACAACATGATTAATAACTACTTCAAGCCGGGACCTATCACTCCGTTGGATAAGCCGATTTCCTATCGTATCCTCAAGCCGGAAGCCGGACGTGACAAGAGTAAACCCCTGTCTTTCGGAAAAGCCTATGTAAACGGTAATATCGTTCATGGCAACGCTAAGGTAACGAAGAATAACTGGGACGGTGGCGTACAACTAGCCAGCGAAGTAGATGAAAATAAGTTCCTTCCGCAGATTAAATCAGATGAACCGTTTAAAATGCCTCATGTAACCATTATGGATACTAAAAAAGCATCTGATTTTGTATTGGATAATGTAGGAGCCAATTTCCCGAAACGTGATGCCGTAGATACACGTGTTATTAAAACCGTACGTACAGGAAAAGCCATTTATGTAAAAGATGCGCCTGAATTTGTTTCTCCTTATGTAAAGAGACGCTTACCGGCTGACTCTTACAAGCAAGGTATCATTACAGATATTCGTCAGGTAGGCGGACTTCCCGAATATAAGGGAGAATCGTATATCGACACAGATGGTGACGGTATGCCGGATGCCTGGGAAATTGCTAACGGGCTGAATCCGAATGACCCGGCAGACGCAACTATGGATTGCAACGGAGACGGCTATACCAACATCGAAAAATACATTAATGGTATGGACACCAAGAAAAAAGTGGATTGGACAAATATAAAGAACAATCACGATACACTATCTAAACGGAAAAGTTTATTTTAGCCGAATAAATAGATAATAAAGTTTATTGTAATGAATATACGAATAAGAACTATCCTTTTGGGACTATTAAGTATTGGGTTTGCGCAGAATCATGCGCAAACCTTTGCTTTGCAGGTAAAGAATGACCAAATTACCTATCTGACCGATGAACAGGGAAACCGGATTCTCGATTTCTCGACTTGCGGTTATCAGGCATCCGAACAGGATATCCCTTCTGTTCGGAATGTTGTATTTGTATCCTGGAAGGAAGGAGACAACACAGCAAGAATTCAACGGGCCATTAATTATGTAGCTTCACTGACTCCCGATGCTTCCGGTTTTCGCGGAGCGGTATTGGTCGGTCAAGGAGAGTTTGCTCTATCCGGCAGCATCCGTATTCCTGCATCTGGAATCGTACTGCGAGGAATGGATAAGGAAAAAACAATATTACTGAAAAAAGGAGTAGACAGAGGAGCACTTATCTATGTGGAAGGAACAAATGACCTGAATATGCAAGACACCTTGCAGGTACTCTCCAATTACGTTCCGGTAAATGCAAGAACGTTGGAGGTTGCTTTGGGAACTTCTCTGAAAAAAGGCGACCGGGTAATGGTAACCCGCCCTTCCGATAAAACATGGATTGCTTCTTTAGGCTGTGACATCTTTGGCGGTGGAATCAGTGCCTTGGGGTGGAAGGAAGGCGATACGGATTTGACCTGGGACAGAACTGTCAGCGAAGTAAATGGCAATCAAATCACATTGGATGCCCCATTGACCGTAGCTTTGGATGCCAAATACGGTACTTCGGTGGTTATGGCCTACCAATGGAACGGACGTATCAATCATTGTGGAGTCGAGAATATGACCTTGGTTTCCGATTACGATAAGCGTTATCCCAAAGACGAAGACCATTGTTGGACGGGTATCTCCATCGAAAATGCGGAAAACTGCTGGGTAAGACAGGTAAACTTCAAGCATTTTGCCGGAAGTGCCGTTATCGTTCAGCGTACAGGCTCTAGGATTACCGTCGAGGACTGTATTTCGAGAGAACCTATTTCTGAAATTGGTGGTATGCGTCGTAGTACATTCCATACATTGGGACAACAGACTTTGTTCCAACGTTGTTACTCTGAACAGGGGATTCATGACTTTGCTGCCGGATTCTGTGCAGCCGGACCTAATGCTTTCGTACAATGCGATTCGTATGAATCTTTGGGATTTAGCGGCTCTATTGACGCCTGGGCATGTGGACTGCTGTTTGATGTAGTAAATATTGACGGACATAATCTTACCTTCAAGAACCTGGGACAAGATAAAAACGGAGCCGGATGGAATACGGCAAATAGCCTGTTTTGGCAGTGTACCGCCGCAGAAATCGAATGTTATGCCCTATCAAAAGATGCGAAGAACCGTGCATACGGTTGTTGGGCACAGTTTTCGGGAGACGGTGAGTGGGCACAATCTAATAATCATGTACAACCGCGCAGTATCTTTTATGCCCAATTAGCGGAACGACTGCAAAAAGACTGTGGCGAACGTGCCCGTATCCTGCCCCGAAACACAAGCGCAACCAGCAGCCCGACTGTTGAAGTAGCGATGGAATTGGCAAAAGAAGCATATACTCCCCGTCTGACATTGGAACACTGGATTGAAGAAAATAAGTTTGCTCCTTCAGTAGCATCCGCCGGCGTGAAATCAATAGAGGACATCAAAGAGAAAAAGACTTCTTCAAACTTAAAGAAGTTGTCGGTTCAACCGGAAGTAACTATCGTCAATGGACGCATCCAAATGGACGGCGCCTTGCTGGTAGGTGGCAGTCATACCACTCCCTGGTGGAACGGCAGACTTAAAACCAGTTTCCTGAAAAAGGCAAGTCCTGCCATTACCCGCTTTGTTCCGGGACGTGAAGGATTAGGATTAACCGACCGTATCGACTCTGTCGTCAACTTTATGAAAGAGAAAAACATTCTCGTTTTCGACCAAAATTACGGATTGTGGTATGACCGTCGCCGGGACGACCACGAGCGTATCCGCCGTCGGGATGGAGATGTATGGGGACCTTTCTATGAACAACCTTTCGGACGCAGCGGTCAGGGAACAGCTTGGGAAGGATTGAGTAAATACGACTTGAACCGTCCTAACGCATGGTATTGGTCACGATTGAAGGAATTTGCAGAGAAAGGAAGTGAAGACGGCCTGCTTCTGTTCCATGAAAACTATTTCCAACATAATATCATAGAAGCCGGTGCACACTGGGTGGATAGTCCGTGGAGAAGTAGCAACAATATCAATCAGACCGGATTCCCAGAGCCTGTTCCGTTTGCCGGAGATAAACGAATATTCGTGGCAGATATGTTCTACGACGTTACCCATCCGGTACGCCGCGAACTGCACAGACAATATATCCGTCAATGCTTGAACAACTTTGCAGATAATTCAAATGTCATCCAACTGACAAGTGCGGAATTTACAGGCCCGTTGCACTTTGTGCAATTTTGGCTGGATGTAATTGCCGAATGGGAAGCAGAAACCGGAAAGAAAGCTAAAGTAGCATTGAGTACAACAAAAGATGTGCAGGATGCGATTCTTGCAGATTCCAAACGTGCTGCGGTAGTTGATATTATTGATATTCGCTACTGGCATTATAAGACGGATGGAATCTTTGCGCCTGAAGGTGGAAAGAATATGGCTCCCCGCCAACATATGCGTAAGATGAAAGTAGGAAAGATTACTTTCGATGAAGCCTATAAGGCAGTAAATGAGTATCGGCAGAAATACCCTCAAAAGGCTGTGACATTCTATGCACAGAATTATCCGGCTATGGGATGGGCTGTATTCATGGCAGGTGGTTCATGTCCTGTAATCCCGTGCACGGATAAGGCGTTCTTGAAGGATGCTGCGGTGATGGAAGTGGAAGAAACAAATACCGATGCATATAGGAGAATGGTAAAATCTGATATTGGAAGTATCATTTATTCCAAGTCGGGAACAGATATTCCAGTTCAATTATCGTCCGGGAAGTATGCATTAAAGTACATTCATCCTGCTTCAGGAAAGATAGAAGTGATAAGTAAATCGTTGAAAATAAACGTATTATACAAGCTAAAGGTTACTGATAAGAAAGAAGGTATTTATTGGTTCCATAAACTATAAAATAGAAAATCCCGTTGAAGACTATTCAGCGGGATTTTTCTTTTTTACCGGTAATTTCTAGTAAAAGAGTGTTATATAACATGATACTTGTTTTTTCAATCCACAAATCAAATATTACCTAATGTTGCGGTCAATACTGCTTAGTTTTGCAACATCAAATCAATCGAATTAATGCTATGATGGAACAGACTAATAATTCAACCGAAACTTTATTCGCTTCTTTTCAAGCGGGAAATATGGCAGCGTTTTCTCAACTGTATAATTTGCACATCAACGTCCTTTTTAATTATGGATTAAAGTTGACTATTGATAAAGAGTTACTTCAAGACTGCATCCATGACGTCTTCGTAAAACTCTATACTAAGAGAGAAGAATTAGGAGCCATTGATAATGTCAGATCCTATTTATTCATCTCATTAAAGAATAAACTCTGCGACGAACTTCGCAGACGTATGTACACTTCTGATACAGCCATAGAAGAAGTGATTATACCGACTCCCACAGATGTAGAAGACGATTATGTGGAAAGAGAGCAGCGCAAAAGCGAGTTTTCATTGGTAAAGCGTTTATTGAACCAATTATCACCCCGCCAGCGTGAAGCACTTACCTTATATTATATAGAAGAAAAGAAATACGAAGATATTTGCGAGATTATGAATATGAATTATCAGTCCGTACGCAATTTGATGCACCGCGGATTGTCCAAGTTGCGCACACTGGCAAGTTAATTTTAGTAAAAAGGATATTTTGTTGAGTACATATACAGAATAATGACGTCCTATTTATGTAAACGCTTAAAAAAGGATGCGATATGTGCTCTAAGGTAAAAGATTTTTTGACGGACGATGATTTCATTAACTATGTGCTGGGTGTAACTCCACAATCAGCTTCCCAATGGGAAACTTATTTCAGAGAACACCCGGAAGAGATGGCAGATGCAGAAGAAGCTAAAGCCGTATTACTGGCTCCGGCAGATGTTGTCTGTGATTTCTCAGCAGATGAAAATAAGAGATTGAAAGATAGGATTGTTAGTAGTATAAAAGATTTTTCGGGTATTTTGTAGTTAGGTTAGATAAAAGTTAGGTTAGTTAAGGCATTAAAAGATTGACGCAGTCTTTCATAGAAGTTTCGCTGGGGAACTCTATGAAAGACTGCGTTTTTATCCTATTATAAATGTATATCCCATATACCGGCAGATTTCTCCAATTCCACCAGTGCCGCATTGTAATTATAGAGAGTTTCTATATATTGCGCCTGCACCTCGTCATAGGTGCGCTGCGCATTCAAAATCTCCAGTAACGAAACTTCTCCGCGGTTGTAACTGTAAATCTTTCCATTCAGAACTTCCTTAGCCTGTTGAAGCATACCATTCTCATAATGTTTCACCTGTTCCACCAATGACTGATATTGATGGTAAGCCTGCAATACTTCTGTTTGTACTTGCAGACGTGCCTGGTCATATTGCAAATGCGTCTGTTGCTCTTTGAATTTGGCAGCGTGGACAGCTCCACGATTCATCGCCGAGAACTTCAATGGAAAAGCTACTCCTACGGTAACCCCTGTGAAGGGCGGGGCAGGTGCTTCTTCATTCTTAACCCGGGCATTTTTTCCCACTTCCACTGAAAGGTCAATATCAGGGATATTCTCTCTCCGGGCTACTTTCACCGCTTTATGAGCCACAATCGTATTCTTATAGAAAGCTACCAAATCAGAACGGCTGTCAACAGCAGTGGCAATCAAGTCACTAAGAATGAAATCCTTATGTTGTGTCTGCAATTCCGAGACAGGCTGATAAAGCGTATCAGTACTGAATGTACCCATCATTACAGCCATTGCCGCATAAGCGTTTTTCACATCCGTTCCTGCCTGTAGAAATTCATTGCGGAGAATACCCGCTTCCAATTTGCTTTGTATAGCATCCACTTCCATGATTTTTCCCAAGGTATAGCGTACACTATCCGACTCAGCCAACTGACGGAGATTATTGTAGGCATTCTTTTTCACTTCGTAAAGTTTTTGCTGCTTGATAGCTTCCAAATAGGTAAGTGTAGCATCCGCCTGCAAATTGCGGAAATAATCGGTCAGTAACACCTGCGTCAATTCGCTTTCGCTGCGTGCCATACCGATGGCGGCACTTCTCTTGCCTAAAGTTACGGTTTGAGTCAGACCGACAGCGAATCCTTCACCCATCTGCAACTTACTGTTCTCATTATTGAAGTAACTGACGGACAACTCCGGGTCATTAAACACTCGTGCGGCTACGAGGTCTGCCTGTGCTGTGCTGACATTCAGTTTCTCCACAGCATATTCCAGGTTGCCGCTGCTTACTTTTCCCAAATACTCCTGATAAGAGAGTGGGAAAGGCTTGTTTTGTGCTTGCAGGGATACTCCGACAGCAAGCATGGACCATATATAGATTTTCTTTATCATACTTTATTCATTGAGATGATTTTCTTTTTCTTCTATTCGTTTCTCCATCATATAATATAAGGATGGGAGAATATAAAGAGTAATAATCGTGGCAAATAGCAAACCATAGACAATCACAGTTGCCAATGGGCGTTGCACATCCGAGCCGATTCCTGTGGATAGGGAGGCGGGAAGAAGTCCCAGTACGGCAACGGTTGCTGTCATCAAGATAGGGCGGAAACGATGCCGTGCTCCCGTGATAACCGCATCCCGCAATGTTCTTCCGCGTGAGCGTAAATTATTGATATGTGATATCATAATCACCCCGTTTTGAATAGCCACGCCAATCAGAGCGATGAAACCTACGGCCGAAGATACATTCAGAGTCATGCCACGCACATTCAGAGCCAACATTCCACCGAAAAGAGCCAGCGGTACTACGCACATAAGCAATGCCGCCTGTCGGAAATGTCCCAATGCCGCAAAAAGCAGAAGCAACATCAATCCAAGTGCCAAAGGCACAATAATACCTAAGCGTGAATAGGCACGATGCTGATTCTCGAATTGCCCCGCCCACTTCAGACGATACGCATTAGGATCATATTTCACTTGTTGGCCGATTGCCTTATTTGCCTGATTCAGGAAAGAAGTCAGGTCGATGCCCCTCAGATTTACATGAATCGTCAGATGACGTTTGTTCATCTCCCGTGAAATAGTACTGGCTCCGGTAGTCATTTTTATATTAGCAATCTGGCTAAGAGGAATTTTACTGCCGGAATCCGTAGTCACCATCAGACTACCAATCCGTTCGGGTGTATTGCGGCTTTCATCATTGAACCGGCAAATCACGTCATACGACTTACTGCCGACAAATATCTGTGAGACGGCTTTGCCACCGATAGCCAATTCAATCAAATCCGCCACATCCGAAACATTCAACCCATATTGGGCGATGCGGTCACGGTCGGCAATAATCTGCAATTGGGGCATAGGCGGTTCCTGGTCGATAGCCACATCTACTGCACCGGGAATCCGTTTGACAATTCCCTCTACTTGCTCGGCGATACGACGGGTTTCGGCAATGTCATCTCCATAGATCTTGATGGCGAGGTCGCTATGTGCTCCCGCTATTTGGTCCATTACCATGTCGATTATCGGTTGAGAGAAGCTGACGTCATAGCCGGGCATCCGGGATAAAGTATCATTCATTTCTTCAATCAGGTCTGCTTTTGTCTTTCCGTTTTTCCAGGTCGAGTAAGGTTTCAGCCCTACGGCGCACTCTACATGAGAAAGAGAAAAAGCTTCCGCGCCTTCATCGTCACGTCCCACCTGTGTCATTACATAAGAAACTTCCGGGAACTTCCGAACCGCTTTTCGCAAGTCGGCTCCCATCTGCTTGGATTTCTCAATAGATATGCCCGGAGGGAGTTGCACCTGAATCCAAATAGAACCTTCGTCCAGCGGGGGAAGGAAGTCTTTTCCTACCATCCAACTCAATCCGCCGGCAAGAAGAAGGATAACAGACAGGAAAAATAGTACCGGTTTGTGGCGGTCGATAATCTTCAGCGTCTGTGCGTGATAAATACTGCTCAACTTTTCCAGCCATTGATTATGCGATACCTTTCTGGGTTTACGGTAAGCAACGAAAGCGAGTCCGGGAGTCAGAAATAAAGCGACCAGCAGAGCGCCTATCAACGCATAACCTACGGTGTACGCCATCGGAGTAAACAGTTTCTTTTCGATATGCTCAAAAGCGAAGAGTGGTAAATAGGCGGTAATGATAATCAGTGTAGCGAAAAAGATAGGGCGGGCTACTTCAGCAGTACGCCGGAGAATAGAGTCTTCCGTCAGGATTTCCCCAGGATGGCGTTCACGCTTTTTCAGTATGGTTTCCGTCATGACGATGGCACCGTCCACAATAATACCGAAATCAATCGCTCCCAAAGAAAGCAGATTCGCCGGAATATTCGTGAGATGCATAAGGATAAAAGCAATCAGCAATGCCAGCGGAATGGTAAGTGCAACCAATAACGCACCCCGCCAACTTCGGAGAAACATGATTAATACCAGTACTACCAATATCATTCCTTCAAATAATGTATGCGATACGGTGCGCAAGGTCGTGTTGACCAAATCCGTCCGGTCCATAAAAGGATGAATCTGTGTTCCTTTCGGCAATATTTCATTATTCAACTCGTCTACTGCCGCGTGTACTTCTTCCAATACCTTCGACGGATTTTCACCGCGAAGCATTTGCACAATACCTTCCACGCCATCATCGTAGCTATGCACTCCGTCATTGAATCCAAGCACCCCTTTACGTTCCAGGCTACCGTATTTCAGTTTGCCGATGTCATTCAGATAAACAGGAACACCCTTCTCTGTTTTTATAACGATATTCCCCAAGTCCTGCAAGTCCTTCACCAGTCCGATGCCCCGGATTACATAACTCAGGTCACCATGGCTCAACATACTACCACCGGCATTCACATTATTCTTTTCAATCTTTTCCGTAATATCTCCTAATGAGACATTGTATTGTTCCATCTTGCGAGGGTCAATCTCTATTTGATATTGGGTAGTGATGCCGCCATAGTTGCTGACATCCGCCACACCCGTCACCTGTTTTAACCGGGGAATGATAACCCATTTGTGCAAATCGGTTATCTCGCGCAAATCCAGATTATCGCTCTCAATAACATAACGGAAGATTTCTCCGGTAGGAGAGGTCAACGGATTCAATCCGGGAACTGCGTCATATGGAAGCTCGACATCTACAAGTCGTTCCTGTACCCGTTGACGCGCCCAATAATCATCCACACCATCATCAAATACCAGTACTACCGTACTAAGTCCGAAAGTGTTTTTACTTCTCATCACATTGAGTCCCGGCAAACCGTTGACAGCCCGTTCGATAGGAATGGATATTTGCTGTTCGATTTCTTCCGCGGCAAGTCCCGGCACTTGTGTGACGATTTGTACGGTTGTGTCGGAAATATCAGGATAAGCATCAATAGCCAACTGCGTCCACGAATAGTAACCTACGATACCGATAAACGCAAACAATACGAACATCAGCCCCCGCCGATGTAACGCCAGATAAATAATCTTCTTCATACTGCTTCTGTTACCGGGCGTCTACTAAATAAAAAGCTCCTTCGGAAATAATCTTTTCTCCGGGTTGCAAGCCGGAGAGGATAACGGTTCTATTCCCGTCTGTACCGGCAGTCCGGATAGTACGTTTCTGATATTGATGGTTGCCCAAAGCTACGAGTACATAATTACTGTCTTCATTTTGCAGGATAGCGGAAGTAGGTATCAATATCTCGTCGGCAGCCGTATCGGTCAGTTTGACTGTTCCGTACATGGCAGGTTTCATCAACCGTTCTTTATTATCACACTCTATCAATACTTCCACGGCACGGGTATCTTCGTCCAGCATTTCGTTGATATGATAGATTGTTCCCGTAAAATGACGGTCGGGCATGGATACAAGAGATACTTCTACGTTAGCCAGTGAGCGTATCAATGGAATATCCTTTTCTTTCACGTTGGCGGCTACCCATACTTTATTCAAGTCGGCAATAATCGCCACCGGGTCGGCATCCTCTTTCAGATATTGCCCGATGATGATTTTGTCCGAAACAACTTCACCATTGATGGGAGAGCGTACAATCAGCGGTTGTCCCAATACCAAATCGGAAGGGTCAATCTGAAAAACCTTCAGGGCTGCCAGGGCATTCTCATAATCCTTCTTTTTCAGTTCGTAGTTGACTTCCGCTTCTTCCACTTCTTTTTGTACACCTACCTTATTGGCAAATAAGTCCTTTTCGCGTTTCAGGCTTTTCAATGCCAGTTCCATTTCCTGTTTGGTTTGGTAGTAAGTCTTGCTTGTTTCAAAGAAATCGGGAGAGCTTATTTCAAAGATGGCACTTCCTTTGGATACTTTCTGTCCCAGGCGGACAAATGTTTTGGTGATGCGTCCGGCAAATGGAGAAGCGATTTCCGCGTAATTTGTCGGTATCGCCTTCACGACACCTGATGTGGTAAATGATTTCTGATAAGATTCCATCTGCACTTCACTCTCTTTAATTTTAGGCAGAATTGATTCTGAAGTCAGGGTAATTGTATCCCCTTGTACGGTAATCTCCTGCTCGGTGGCATCCTGGGAATTACCCGTACACGAAAAAGTCACTATACCTGCAAGGCACAGCAATGTATATGGTTTCATGTATAAACTATTATAATTTGATTTGACTCTATAATAAATGTGTAGGCGACTGAAAGATTTCAGTCCGGTTTATGATAGAGCAAAAGGCGGGGCGCGGTAAGACGGATGGTGAAACTCCTTCCGGGGAGCCGGACAATGATAGGTTTGTAAAATGATTCCTATAAAAGAAAGCGCGAAGAAGACCGCCATCATAAGAGGCGCTTCCGCGATAAGCATATTCAGGAAACCGACCGTCTCATATTCTGCTTCGGAATGAGAATGATGTGCTCCCGGAAAGAAAGGGTGGGAGTGAGTGACAATGGTATATTCTGCAATCTGATGGGTATGCACGAATGCCGTGATTCCTATATAATAGTATAGAAAAAACAGAATCAGCAGATAGCGTCCAACAGTAGCAGCAACTTTTTTCACTTGTCTTGTCGTTTGTTGCTGCAAAGGTATTAACTTTCTTTTAAAAAAAGTCGATAGTTATTGTTTAATTTCAAATGCTTTAGTAAAACTGACAATGAATACAATGCATCCGCCCAATATACCGATAATCATATAAGCAACGCGAATATCGAATGCCTGCGAAATGGCACCGATAAGCAAAGGAGCAATCAGCGAACCTATAAAGCTGATACTTGACAGAATAGTAAGTGCGATGCTGACCGGTGTTTTCGATTTGGCTCCCACAAAACTATATAAAGTAGGAACAATGCACGAAATACCCAAGCCCACCAGCATAAAGCCCAATGAATTAATAATCACCTTCATTGCCATAGACTCAAAAACTCCCCCTAACAAAGCGGAAACAAAGAAACCGATGCAGATAAAACTACCTGCCAGTTGCAGTACTCTCTTCTTTCCCCAAAGCTGATATGCATAATTAGTCAGAAAACGTCCTGTCGCCATCATAACCATAAATACCAGGAAGCCAATCTGCAATGACTTGGGCACATGAACCACTGATTCAAAATAAACCGCACTCCAGTCGAACATGGCACTTTCTACAATCAAAGCAAACAGTCCTACAAGTCCCAACTGCAAAAGTAACATTTCCGGTTTCTGAAATAACAAGCGGAAACCATTAGGAGCTTTCCGGGTGGCTTCTTCTTTATCCGTACCCGTTTTATCTGTCCCGGGAACTTCCACTTCCTGCGACATACTATCTTGCAGATATTTCCGTCCCGATAAGGCTATAATAAGAATAATCAGAAATATCAGCGCATAATGCCACACAGGAGAAACACCCGTCAGAATCATGACAAAGCCGATAAGCGCTCCCGCACATGCTCCCAAACTCCATCCGCCATGAAAAGTAGCCATAATGGTCTTACCGTATAAACGCTCTACCTCGATTCCCTGTGTATTGAACGATATATCACACAAATTCCAAAATACCCCGAAACAAAATAATAGGAATCCCAACAGATAAACTTCGTGAG
The DNA here is from genome assembly GCF_014750685.1 of Bacteroides sp. GM023. GTDB lineage: Bacteria > Bacteroidota > Bacteroidia > Bacteroidales > Bacteroidaceae > Bacteroides. The sequence goes on along the minus strand of NZ_JAAXGE010000003.1, from coordinate 788,201 downwards.
CCAATCCCACACAAAGCAGAGCAGAAGCATACCCTATAATACTGACCTGTACCATACTCCGGCTTCCCAACTTAGAAACAAGATAGCCCGCCAATGGGATAGCTACAAACTTGCCAACCGGTATCATAAACAGAATCAATCCCCAGTAAAAAGCATAATTGGCCGCAAAAATATCTTTGAAATCAGGTATTCGACTCGCCCAGCTTGCCATACAAAGTCCCTGGGCAAAGAAGAAAGTCAATATGGCAAAACGTATTCTCTCTTTCGGATGCGTAAATTGGTTATTCATGCATTTTTTATTTTTAATCGGGGCAAAGGTATCTATTTTTTTTGTACTTTTGCGCCCGATTTAAAAATATCACATTCATGAAGACAAGCGAATCTTTATTATCCATAGGTAAGTTTATAGCGGAATATTCAGCCCATTTAATGGGGGCCGGAGTGCATACTTCACGAGTAGTGCGTAACTCCAAACGTATCGGAGAAGCTTTTGGTTTAGATGTAAAATTAGGTGTATTTCATAAAAATATCATTCTCACAATTATAGACAAGGAAACAAACGAAGCCTGTAATGAAGTAATAGATATTCCTGCACATCCTATCAGTTTCGAGCACAATTCAGAGTTAAGCGCATTAAGTTGGGAAGCAGTGGACAATCATCTGTCGTTGGAAGAACTGACTGCGAAATACAGGAAGATTGTTTCCGCCCCGATGATACATCCTCTTTTCGTCTTACTGCTGGTAGGATTCGCCAATGCATCTTTCTGCAAATTATTCGGCGGCGACTTGATTTCCATGGGAATTGTCTTTTCGGCCACTATCACTGGATTCTATCTGAAACAGCAGATGCAGAGGAAGAAAATGAACCACTATGTCGTATTTATAGTCTCGGCTTTCGTTGCTTCCCTTTGTGCTTCTACCGCCCTTATTTTCGATACGACATCCGAAATAGCCATGGCGACCAGTGTCCTTTATCTTGTTCCCGGCGTTCCCTTGATTAACGGCGTGATTGATGTAGTCGAAGGATACGTTCTTACAGGGTTTGCCCGTCTGACGGAAGCCTCTCTGCTGATTGTCAGCATCGCTATCGGACTTTCCTTCACATTATTAATGGTAAAAAACAGTTTAATTTGATATGATAGCACTTGATATTCTTACTGATGGATTTTTTGCTGCAGTAGCAGGTATAGGATTTGGTGCGATTTCCGACCCGCCTTTGCGTGCATTCAAAATGATTGCCATATTGGCGGCACTGGGACACGCCTGCCGTTTTTGTCTGATGACTTATTTAGGCGTGGATATTGCTACGGCTTCCTTGTTTGCCGGATTGGTAATCGGTTTCGGTAGCTTATGGTTAGGGAAAAAGGTATATTGTCCGATGACGGTACTTTATATTCCGGCATTGCTTCCCATGATTCCGGGTAAGTTTGCGTACAACATGGTATTTTCACTCATCATGTGTTTGCAGAATGTGAATGACCCGGAAAAACTGGATAAGTTCATGTCCATGTTCTTTTCCAACACGATGATAGCAAGCACAGTTATTTTCATGCTGGCAGTAGGAGCTACATTCCCGATGTTCCTGTTCCCACACAGAGCTTTTTCGTTAACAAGACACTAAAATTACTTTTATGGAGATTTTTTGGAGAACAATTGCCTATTATAATTCGGCTACCTGGATTTTACAGATATTTATCATCCTGATTGGCATAGCTTTGACCGGATTGCTTATCAGTAAACCGCGTCCGTGGGTGAAGATGGCTATGAAGTTCTATATGATAGGACTTTATGCATGGATTTCTATCATTTACTATTATATCTATTGCGAAGAACGAAGCTATAATGGAGTGATGGCGATGTTTTGGGGAGTAATGGCTATCATTTGGATATGGGACGCGATTACGGGATACACTACCTTTGAACGTACCCATAAGTATGACATATTATCTTATATTCTGTTGGCAATGCCTTTCATATATCCTTTGGTATCCTTGGCACGCGGACTTTCTTTCCCGGAAATGACTTCTCCGGTAATGCCTTGCTCCGTGGTGGTGTTTACTATCGGATTATTGCTGCTGTTTGCCCACAAAGTAAATATGTTCCTGGTACTTTTCCTTTGCCATTGGTCATTGATAGGATTGTCCAAAACTTATTTCTTTCAGATTCCCGAAGATTTTCTACTGGCAAGTGCTACGATTCCCGGCCTGTATCTTTTCTTCAGAGAGTACTTCCTGAATAATCTGCATGCCGATACCAAGCCGAAAGCGAAATACATTAACTGGCTGTTGATTACCGTTTGTGTCGGACTGGCTATATTATTGACTACAACGATGTTTTTGGAATTGGTTCCAAAGAATTAATCCGGGCAGGTAGGTTTAACCATACAAAAAAGTCTTTCACAGCCGATAGCTGGAAAGACTTTTTTTTGTTTCCTATCATTTACTTAATTGCGTAAAATATCCGAAGGGCATATTGCATAACCGAATCGGGCAGCCATCTTTTGCTTTTTGCAAACAGGACTTGCACCAACGGACCTACTTTAGTTCGGAAAGGAGGATTTTTGCGGGCTACTATCTTACAGATTGCAGCAGCCAATTTCCGCGGATGGCATCCGTTACGTTCTTCCTTTTCTATAATCTCCAATGATTTCAAGAAACTTTCCCTGTAATCGGCATCCAGCCTTGTCTGCTCGGATATATTCCGGTTATCCGTGAATCCGGTGTTGAAATCTCCCGGTTCTACCAGGCATACTTTAATATGAAACGGATGCACTTCCAGTGCTAAAGTCTCACTATATCCTTCTACGGCAAACTTTGAAGCCGAATAAAATCCCTGATAGGGGATACCCATCACTCCGCCGATGGAACTGATATTGATAATCTTTCCCTTCCGTGCCTTGCGCATGGCAGGTAATACTTCCCTGCACATATTCACTACACCAAAGAAATTGGTATTCATCTGCTTGCTTACCTCATCTTCCGTGGCAAGTTCGAGCGCACCGCCGATGCCTATACCGGCATTATTAATCAATACATCAATCCGTCCCTGTTCCGATATAATCTGCTCCACAGCCTGGCGGATAGAAAGAGGACTGGTGACATCGACAACAAGCATTTTTACATTGTTCATATTTTCGGAAGGTTTCCGGCTTGTTCCGTAAACGATGTGTCCTTGTTCCGATAGCATTTGAGCTGTGAACTTTCCAAAACCGGAAGACGCTCCGGTGATAAGTATAATCTGTGACTGCATATTTTTCTATTTGCGAACGCGATAGTTCCGGCAATACTTACTTATTCAATATACTTGTCAGTTCTTCCCGCCAGTCCGTTCCATTCTCCGGTTGGAATGTTTCAAATCCAAGTGCCTTTCCTATTTCGATATTGGAAGCTCCATCGTCCACAAATAAAGTTTCGGAAGGGATGATATTACAATCCTTTATCATAAAATCGAAGATTTCCTGTGCGGGTTTTGTGTGACCTACCTGATAAGATAAGTACAGCTTGTCACAATAATCGTTCAATGGAAGTTTCCTTGAAGAAAAATCCGGGCTGCAAGCCCATGACATGACAAAAGGATTGGTGTTGCTCAAGAGATATACATGATAGTTTTTCCTTAATTCCTGTATATAGTCGAGTTTGTCTAAATTCACTTCATAGAAAAAGCCAAGCCATGCTTGCTTCGTTTCTTCCATAGTCAGTTCACGGCCGCATAAATCACCCAGTTGCTTGCGGAACTCATCTGCGCTGAGTTTGCCTTCCTCGAGTTCCTGAAAGATTCCGGTTTGGTGATATTTGTCAAGGCGGGTATCCGCATCTGCCAATCCTAGTTTGATAAACGCCTGCACCGCTTTGTCACGACTAATATCTACAATCACTCCCCCAAAATCAAATACAATGTTTTTAATCATGATATATAATTTATGTTTGCTACAAAGATACGGCTTATCTTCTTAATTCATTGTTCAGAATGGCTTGATATTTGTCAAAAAAGTATAGTGACGCTATCCCATTCTTATAGCGTCACTATGTAGTCAGGATAGCGTCACTATAAGAATGGGATGGCGTCACCATTTTTGTATGGCTAAGAGAAGTATAAATACTGATTATTTTTTATATTTGCAAATCCAATCATTGATAGGCAAAGTAAAAGTAGAGTTATGAATAATCTTCGAATTTTATTGTATATGGTTGTCCTTTCCCTGGCTGCATGTCATCCGGAAGGCACAAATGTGAAACAAGGATTAGACAAAGCCGCGCAATTAATGGAACAAGACCCGGATACGGCATCTATTATTCTTGAAAACATTCAGATGAACCAAATGAGCGAGGCCCAACTTGCAGAGTACAATTTGCTGTGCACGCAGGTCAATGAAGATAAGAATATTCCCCATTCTTCCGATGCGCAAATCAAGCAGGCGGCATCCTACTATGAGATGCATGGCAATGAGTATCAGAAATCAAAAGCATATTATTACCTCGCCTGTGTAGAAAGCGATTTGGAGCAGAGAGACAATGCTGAAATCCACTTTAAGGAAGCCATAAAACTCGCTGCACTAACAGAGGAATATGACTATATGGCAAAGATTTGCAAACGATGCAGTCTTTATTATCAGAAATACGGGAACTTTGACGAAGCACTGGAAATGGAGAGAAAGGCTTATGCCAGTCAATTGATGCTGAATGATAGCAAAAGTAATTCTTCTGTCATTCTATCTTCGACATTGAGTGTGTTCGGCATCATGTCTCTATTACTCGGATTGCTTTGGAGAAAGAATCAGTATGTACATTCCCAACTGAGCACCTTCAAAGAAGAAATGCAGAAGAAAAACGTCGAATCAGACAAACTGATGCTGCAATGTAATTATCTCGAGGAGAAATATCAATCTCTCCAACAAGATATTTACGAAACTTCTCCTGTCATTTCAAAAGTCCGCCAGTTTAAGGAACGGACGGCATTATCTTCCAAAATACCTTCTTTCTCCGAAAAGGACTGGAATGAATTGCTCCGACTTCAGGAAAATGTCTATGGACTCGTATCCAAATTAAAAGGAATGAGCCCTAAACTCACAGAAGAAGATTTAAGAGTATGCGCCTTTCTACGGGAAGGAGTTCAGCCGGCTTATTTTGCGGATTTAATGAAACTGACTACGGAAACACTAACCCGGCGAATCTCCCGAATAAAGACGGAGAAACTGATGCTTACCAACTCTAAAGAATCATTGGAAGATATTGTGAAGTCATTGGGAAGTTCTCCACTTTAATTGGAAAAATTGGCCTTCACTGACCTTTGATAGAAATAGCTATATATCTATTAATTAATCGCTTACAGTTTCCTATAATTTCCTGCAATGGAAACTGTAGTTTCTTACTAAGGAAACTGCAGTTTCTCTACGAGGACACTAGCGTTTCCCGGTGTGGAAACGGGCGTTTCTCTACGAGGAAACGGGAACAGCTTTTAGACCTTTCAAAAGTCAGTCCTAAGTATTAGAAAAGTTTGCCTTTCTCGTGCTTGGTTTCATACATATCGGTCCCAATTTTGAAGTCTACCACACACGTCTGATATGCCAGTCCGTTTTTGTCTGTCATTCTTGCTTAATATCTTTGAATATCAAAGTATTATAGAACGCCTATGTCCGTATCCGTCCGGTAAAAAAGGCTATTTTTAGTTGCGTGTTCCCTAACTTTGCAAACAAAAAAGTTACGGAACAATGAGCAACTTATTATTTAAAAGATGGAACGATTTTAGTGGTTGGATGGTCTTTCTTATAGCAGCATTTGTCTATGGAATGACTATTGAACCTACTGCCAGTTTTTGGGACTGTCCCGAATTTATTTCATGTGCCGAGAAATTACAGGTTGGTCATCCGCCCGGTGCACCTTTTTATATGCTTGTCGGAAATCTGTTTACCCAGTTTACTTCTGATGCAAAGTTTGTATCATATACAGTTAACTTTCTGAATGCATTGTTAAGTGCCGGTTGTATTTTATTTCTTTTTTGGAGCATTACCCGCTTAGTGAGATCTTTGATTACGAGTGACAAAGAGAAGTTGTCGGTTACAGACTTCATTATTATTTTAGGCTCCGGAGTTGTAGGTGCATTGGCTTATACCTTTAGCGATACCTTTTGGTTCAGTGCGGTAGAGGGGGAAGTATATGCTTTTTCATCTTTCCTCACAGCTTTGGTCTTTTGGATGATTCTTCGCTGGCAAGACGAAGCGGATTCCGTATCCGGTGACCGATGGATTATCCTGATAGCCTATATCATCGGACTGTCAATCGGAGTGCATTTGCTCAATCTCCTTTGTATTCCGGCAATTGTGTTGGTGTTCTATTACCGGAAATATCAGGTAATATCCCTTAAAGGAGTGATTGGCGCAATTATCCTGTCCGGTCTTCTTATTGTGCTGATTCTCTTTATCTACATTCCCGGTATGGCTGATATAGGAGGGTGGTTCGAATTATTCTTTGTCAATGTATTAGGTCTTCCTTTCCAGTCAGGATTGATTATTTTCCTGTTTTTGGTATTTGGTCTATTGGCAGGAGCTATTTACCGATTCAGAAAGCGCATGATACATACTGCTTTATGGTGTTTGCTTATGCTCACGGTAGGATATACCACTTATGCGGTGATATTAATCCGTGCCAACGCCAATACACCACTCAATGAAAATGCACCGGATAACATTTTCACGCTCAAAAGCTATTTGAATCGTGAACAGTACGAAAGTGCCCCTTTACTTTACGGAAGAACTTATGCTTCCGAACCGGAGTATATACCTGAAGGAGAATATTATAAGGTAAAAACAAAAAAAGGCAGTGCAGTATATCGTCCTGATAAGGAAGAAGGGAAATATAAAATTATCCGCTATAAAGAAGATGTGTGTTATGCTCAAAATATGTTGTTCTCCCGCATGTGGAATGACCGGCTGACTTCTTCTTACAAGGGATGGTCGGGAGGAACGGATGGTGCTCCCACACAAAAAGAGAACCTGACTTACTTCATTTCATATCAGCTCAATTATATGTACTGGCGTTACTTCCTGTGGAATTTTGTCGGACGGCAGAATGATATTCAAGGAAGCGGAGAACCGGAACACGGGAATTGGATTACGGGGATTTCATGGCTTGACAACCTGCGTTTGGGAAATCAGGAACTTTTGCCCGAGTCCTTGCGTCAGAATAAAGGTCACAATGTTTTTTATGGCTTACCTTTATTATTAGGACTAATTGGAATTTATTGGCAGTGGGCACGAGGGAAGAAAGGGAAGCAACAATTCAGTGTCGTATTTTTCCTGTTCTTCATGACGGGACTGGCCATTGTACTCTATCTGAATCAAGCCCCCGGGCAACCTCGTGAACGGGATTATGCATATGCAGGTTCATTCTATGCCTTTGCCATTTGGATAGGAATAGGCGCTGCGGGATTGTGTGACACGCTCCGCAAAAAGAAGGGAACAGTCGTTCAAATCAGCGTGTTAATGTTTCTTTGCCTGTTAATTCCGATACAGATGGCAAGCCAGACCTGGGATGACCACGACCGGAGTAACCGCTATACCTGTCGAGACTTTGGCGCCAACTATCTGATGACACTTCCCGATGCGGGAAATCCTATTATATTCTGCAATGGAGACAATGATACTTTCCCTTTGTGGTATAATCAGGACACGGAAGAAGTACGTAGGGATGCACGTATCTGCAACCTTAGTTATGCGCAGACTGATTGGTATATTTATCAGCAGCAATGCCCTCTATATGATGCCCCCGGCTTGCCGATAAGCTGGAATCAGAATCAATATCAGGAAGGCAAGAATGAATATGTGGCTGTACGTCCGGAACTGAAGAAACAGATAAAGGATTTATATCAGAAACATCCTGAAGAAGCCTGTGACAGCTTCGGAGATGATCCGTTTGAAGTGAAGAATATCCTGAAATACTGGGCATTTTCAGAAAAGAAGGAATTTCATGTGATTCCTACCGATACGATAAATATCCGCATAGATAAGGACGCTGTACTCCGTTCGGGCATCATGCTTCCCAAATCAATCCGTCATTTGAAAGGGGAAGAACTGAAAAATGCGATACCGGACAAGCTTTCTATTTCCCTAAAGGATATACGTATGTTGACTAAAGTAGACCTGCTCATCCTTGAAATACTGGCAAATTGTAATTGGGAACGTCCGCTGTATATGGCTATCTCCGTAGGCGAAGCTACTAAACTAAAGTTCGACAATTACTTTGTGCAGGAAGGACTGGCATTCCGTTTCACACCTTTCGACTATAAGAAATGGGGAGATGTGGAAGGAGAAAGTGGTTATGCGATAGATACGGAAAAGCTCTATGAGAACGTGATGAACAGATACAAATATGGCGGTTTGAATACTCCCGGCCTTTATTTGGATGAAACAACGCTGCGTATCTGCTATTCCCACCGACGACTTTTTGCGCAGCTTGCCAAAGAATTGGTAAAGCAAGGTGATAGCATCCGTGCAAAGAATGTGCTTGCGTATGCCGAACAGGCTATCCCGGCATATAATGTCCCCGAAGTCTATGAAAGTGGTTCGTATGAGATAGCCGTAGCTTATGCTTCGATAGGTGAAAAAGCGAAAGCAACTACTTTATTGAATCATTTGATAGCCGAATCGGAAGATTATATCAACTGGGCTTTCTCATTGGGAGACAATCGGATAGAGATGGTTCAGCGGGATTGTATGTATAAGTTTTGGCTATGGAATCAGTGCAATGAATTACTGAGGAATACAAATGAAGAACTTTACAAACAGAGTGACCAACGCTTTGAACAAAAATACGCTGTATTTACCCAACTAATGAAATCCCAAAACTAAAACCAAAAACTAAACTCAAAGAATATGAAGTCGAAAATAATGAAAGAAAAAGAACCGGGAACTGTCTTTGGCAAAAGAAATTATATCATTCTGATGGTCGGTTCCATATTAATTATTGCGGGTTATATAGTAATGAGCGGCGAGGGGAGTACCCTTGCCGCCTATAATCCCGATATATTCAGTAAGTCGCGTATAGGTGTAGCACCCATACTATGCTTACTGGGATACTTGCTGAATATATTCGGCATCCTTTATCGTCCTAATCAAAAGGAACTTTAATTTTTTAATAAACAAAACTTAATCCTTCATCAAAGGTAACTGATTGAGCATATTTCTAAGTTTGATTGCTATCCGTGGCATAGGTTCGGCGACGGTCAGCCCTACTAAATCATACTCGGATGAAATGTCATTAATGACACGGACTGCTTCTTTAATCTTCATGCCGTCGGGATCAACGCCCACGGCAGCGATGATTTCTGCCGGGTCCAACACATCCATATCAAAATGAATAACGACTTTTGATACGTCTGTGTTTTTCAGCCATTCCATGATTTTTGAGCTGTCATTGGCAACTTCTTGCGGCGACAATCCTTTTATACCCAATTCTTGTTGTCTTTCCTTCATGCCTTCATCCCAGGAGCGAAGTCCGACGAGTAATGCTTTGGAAGCATCCACCTTTCCGGGCAGTAATCCCATGATTTCTTCATCACCCATTCCCATACAGGCTGTGAGTGCCATGGCATGATAACCTTTGTAATCATCATATGGCAGATTTATATCGGGATGCGCATCTATCCAAATGATAGCGACATCGTCCGGATATTTACCAATCAAATATGTGAACGGAACTACACTCACAGAACATTCTCCTCCTAAAGTAACAATCCTGTCGGGATTATTCTCTTTCAGCAGTTCGAGTGCTGCTTTAGTTTGTTTCAATAGTACACCACGCGCACTTATACCTTTTTCTATGGCTCTGTCATTTATATCCAATGACACCGGGACTTCGACTGGCTTTTGATTCGTTTGCGGAGCCAGATAATTCAATAACTGCGCTCCCAGGTAATACCCTCTGGATGAATCTTCGGTCGGAATATCAGGCATCCAATGGTCTACAATTCCCCCTTGCCATTGAGGATAAATAAAACGGAGAGTTGAACTTTTCTTTTCCATATTCACATTATTAGTTGTTTCTCTTTTCACTATAAGACTCTTACAAAAATAGAATAAATACTTCTAATATCATTAATATTTCAAAAAAGAACATCTCTATAAAATAATTTATTACTTCTTTTGCTCTCACGAAAATGAAACTTGGAAGTAACGGTATGAGTGATGCTATTGATATAAAAACATTGAAAGCCTTTTTGGATGGAAATCATAAGGCTTTTGAAACTGTTTTTGTTGCGTACTATGATAAAACCAAAGTATTCATTGACGGATACATAAAATCAGAACCGGACGCTGAAGAACTGACAGAGGACTTATTTGTCAATCTTTGGATAAATCGACACTCTATTGATACGTCCAAGTCATTTAATTCTTATCTGCACACGATTGCAAGAAACGCAGCGATAAACTTCCTGCAACATAAATATGTGCATGATACTTATTTAATGAATAATCAGAATATTGAATACAGTTCTACTTCTGAAGAAGACCTTATCGCCAAGGAATTGGGAATATTGATAAACGAGCTTGTTGAAAAAATGCCCGAACAGCGGAAAATGATTTATACATTGAGCCGCAATGACGGACTGACTAATAGCGAGATTGCCGAACGCCTGAATACGACTAAAAGAAATGTCGAGAGCCAGCTAAGTCTTGCTCTGAAGGAAATACGGAAAGCTATTCCGTATTTCCTGATATCCATTTTATAGTGCGCGAGCAATTTATCTTTGGCAGACACGCTTTTCTATGATTATTAATCGTTATCTGAGATTGTCATGGAAAAACTTTTCCATCTTGTCGTAAGGTATTACACTAGCCTTATTGTCATATAAATCCACATGGCTGGCACCGGGAATGATAAGCAATTCTTTATTATCGCCTTTCAACTTCTTGAATGCATCTTCACTGAAATAGCGTGAATGTGCCTTTTCACCATGAATCATCAATACGGCACTGCGTATCTCGTTGCTATAAGAAAGCAAGGGCATATTGATGAATGGCAAAGAGGAAGTTTTGTTCCATCCTTCATTGGAATTAAGCGAACGTTTGTGATAGCCGCGCGGAGTTTTGTAATAGGCATGATAATCTACAACAAACTGCGGAGCATCGGCAGGCAAAGGGTCGACTACACCACCGCCCCGTTCATACATGCCATTTTGGGCATCGAGCGTGCGTTGGGCATTGAGTTGCCGGCGCAGTTCATAACGCTGGTCAGCATCCATTGCGTCAAAGTATCCGTTAGCATTTACACGGCTCATGTCATACATAGTAGAGGTAACGGTTGCCTTGATACGTGTATCAATAGCTGCTGCATTGAGAGCCATACCGCCCCATCCGCAAATACCTATAATACCAATGCGCTCCGGGTCTACGTCGTCACGTGTGGATAGAAAGTCCACAGCAGCAGAAAAATCCTCAGTATTGATGTCGGGCGAAGCTACATACCGGGGTTGACCGCCGCTCTCTCCCGTAAAGGAAGGGTCGAAAGCAATGGCGAGGAAACCACGTTCAGCCATCGTCTGCGCATATAGTCCTGACGACTGCTCCTTTACAGCTCCAAAGGGCCCGCTTACGGCAATGGCAGGCAACTTGCCCGTCGCATTTTTAGGAATATACATATCGGCAGCCAATGTGATGCCGTAGCGATTACAGAAAGTTACCTTGCTGTGCATTACTTTACCGCTTTGAGGGAATACCTTGTCCCATTCTTTCGTTAATTTCAATTTTTCCATTTTTCTTTCACTCCCTTTTCTATTATCAACTGCTTCCTTTTCAGATTGCGCCGTGACTGTTCCGGCAAGTAGCAGTGATAAGGTTATACATAGAATCTTTCTCATAATAATGTTTCAAATATTGTTTAATGCAAAAGTACGGCATTTCTAATTTCACCATGGTATACAAATTACTGATAATTAAACCCCAATTACAGATTATTCATTATTTCTCCATAAGTATCAGTTTTTAGTGAGAAATCTTCATTTTCTTACTGAGCTTTTTGCCATCAAACTGTATATATAGTAAAGCACAGTAAAAATGGAGAAAAACAATATAACAAAAATCATCAGAATGTTTCTTTCTGCACGCTTCCCTTCCGAGACGGAAGAGAAAGTTCAGAAGTGGATTTTAAAAGATAAAGATACGGAAGCAAAGAAAAAAGCATCCCTGGAGTATTGGAATGAACTGGAAACAGAAGCCGGGCCGGATACTTATGCCGCACTGGAACGGGTGAATCTAAGAACCGGACATAATAAAGAACATCTTGACAATATTGTAGCTTATCAGAAATTCAGCCGTGTGGCAGCTGTCCTCATACCTTTGTTTTTATTGACAGGGGGATTGTTTTATTATTTCTCGCCCAATAATGAGATGATAGAAATATCCGCTGCTTACGGAGAGCAAAAACATCTGATATTGCCGGATAGCTCCGAGATATGGCTCAATTCGGGAAGTATAATCAGGTATCCTGAAACGTTTGCAAAAGACAAGCGATTGGTAACTCTTAATGGAGAAGCATATTTCTCCGTCAAAAAGGAAACGGCAAAACCTTTTATCGTTGAGACCTCCCGGCTTTCTGTGAAAGTTCTTGGAACTAAATTCAATGTGAAAGCCTATCCTAATGATGAAAACATAACTGCCACCCTGACAAGCGGCAAAGTGGAAGTAAGCGTTCAATCCCAATCTCCCCAAATTCTCAAACCCAATGAGCGTCTTACATACGACAAGAATACATCGTCTGTCCATATATCGACCGTAAACACTGCTGATACGGATAGCTGGATAACCGGAAAACTAACTTTTACCAATGCCACTGCCGGAGAAATATTCCGAACCCTGGAACGCCGTTACAACATCACAATGGATAATATGACAAACATTCCTGCATCCAAACGCTATACGGTCAAATTCCTGAAAGATGAAAACCTGGATGAAATACTCAATATATTGAAAGATATAATCGGCTTCAACTACCGGCAGTATGAAAACAAAATAGTATTAACCCAACCATAAAAAAACAGCCTATGAACAAAAAGAACCGGGAAGCAGCTTGAGACCCTCTCCCCGGTTCTGAAATGTCTATCCTCATTAAACAAGTGACGTAAAATGAAGTATCAACATACAAATATAGAATAATGAATCGAATAAATACAAATAAACGGCTGGGTAAGCTAGCCATTTTTTTATTTTTTACTTTTCTCTTTCTTACGGCCATCGCGCAGAATAAGGAACAGAAAATCACCATACACAATAAAAGTATCTCATTAAAAGATGCTTTTGCACAAATAGAAATGCAGACCGAATATAGCATTGCTTATGAACAATCAAATTTGGATATAGAAAAGAAGCAATCCTTGTCTATTAAAAATACGACTATCGACAAAGCCCTGACTCAACTATTAAAAGGAACCGGATATGTATATAAAATAAAGGGATACCATATTATTATCTCCCTGCCGGACAACAAACCTAAACCCGTCAACGAAAATACACAAAAGCTAACTCAAACCATAAGGGGAATCGTTGTAGATTCCAAAACCAATACACCCATAGAATATGCTTCTGTCTGCATAGCAGGGGAGCCTTCATTGGGAAGTTCCACGGATGACCGGGGAAATTTCCGTATTCATAATGTCCCGATAGGGCGTTATAATATTCAGGCTTCTTTTATGGGATACCAAACAAGGATTATCAGCGAAGTGTCCGTGACCTCATCCAAAGAAGTATATGTGGAAATACCTGTTGACGAAAGTGTACAGGACTTGGCAGAAGTTCTTGTGAAGCCGGAAATTAAGAAAGACCGGACGGTGAATCCGATGGCAATCACCGGAGGGCGCATGATTAGTATAGAAGAAGCCTCCCGGTTTGCCAATGGTTTCGACGATCCTGCACGATTAAGTACTGCATTTGCGGGAGTAGCGGGTGATGTCGGTACAAATGCCGTTGCCATCAGAGGAAACTCCCCGCAGTTCACCCAATGGAGACTGGAAGGTGTTGAAATTCCTAATCCTACTCATTTTGCTGATATATCAGGATTAGGAGGTGGGTTTCTATCCGCATTAAGTACGCAGGTCATCGGTAATTCCGATTTTTATAATGGAGCTTTCCCGGCGGAATATAATAATGCTTTATCCGGTGTTTTCGATATGCATCTGCGCAATGGAAATAATCAAAAGTATGAGCACGCTTTTCAGGTTGGACTGATGGGAATAGATTTGGCTTCAGAAGGACCTATCAACAAAAAACGGGGAAGTTCCTATCTTATAAACTACCGATTTTCTACTACCTCATTGGCAACGGGTAATGACATCAATCTTAAATATCAGGATTTAGCCTTTAAACTTAACTTCCCTACGCGCAAAGCGGGAACTTTCTCGATTTGGGGACTGGGATTGATAGATAGGAATAAGTCTGAAAAACTGGATCGTTCTGAATGGGAAATAATGGGAGATCGCCAGTCGGGAGAGAACAAAATGGATAAATCGGCAGGAGGACTGACACATCAATATAGTATCAATGAGAATACGTATATCCGTTCATCTCTGTCTGCTACATATTCCAAAGACCATACGATGGTAGAACAACAAACTGATAACGATTTAATAGTCAAGGTAGGGGATATTCAAAACAGTAAATGGGATATTGTGTTTAATACCTTCTTAAATAAGAGATTCAGTTCAAGACATACCAACAGAACGGGTATCACGGTTACCGGGCTTAGATATGACCTCGATTATAAAGTTAGTCCTTACTTCGGGTTAGACAAACCAATGGAACAGATTTCCAAAGGCAGCGGAGAAAGCACTGTGTTTTCAGCTTACAGTAACTCCGTCATTAATTTGAGCAATCAATTGACAACTAGCCTGGGAGTTAACGCCCAATATTTTACTTTAAACGACAACTGGTCTGTAGAACCACGTGTAGCATTGAAATGGCGTCCCAATCCCAATCATTCCTTTGCCATAGCCTACGGCTTGCATAGTCGCCGGGAAAAGTTGGATTACTATTTTGTAGAGAAAGAGATAAATGGCAAGACAGCATCCAACAGATACCTGGATTTCTCCAAGGCACATCATTTCGGACTTACGTATGATTGGAATATTAATCAGAATCTGCATTTGAAGATAGAACCTTATTACCAATATCTGTACCATATACCGGTTGAGGATAATTCTTCCTTCTCAATCATTAACCATGAAGAGTTCTATTTGGAAAAGATTCTGACGAACAAAGGAACAGGCAGAAACTATGGTATAGATATTACATTGGAACAGTATATGAAAGATGGATTCTATTATATGATTACAGGTTCTTTGTTTAAATCAAAATATAAGGGTGGGGATGGTATATGGCGCAACACCCGGTTGGATAAGGGTTTTCTGTTGAATTTACTTGCCGGAAAGGAATGGATGGTTGGTAGACTGAAGCAGAATGTATTAAGTATTAATGGGCGTTTATTCTTTCAGGGAGGAGAGCGCTACACTCCCGTTGACGAAGAAAAATCGATGGAGGAACATGACATCGTATTCGATGAAAGCAGAGCATACAGTAAAAGATTCAATCCTGCTATAAACGGTGATGTTTCTGTCAGCTTCCGTATCAACAAGAAAAGGGTTTCCCATGAGTTCTCTTTGAAGATTCTGAATGTCGGTATGCGCACCGGAATACATTTCTATCAATATAATGAAAGAACAAATGTTATTGAAGAAAAAGAAGGAACAGGTCTGATTCCCAACATCAGCTACAAGATTTATTTCTAAACAACGCAAATATTCAAACAAGTACTAAAAGCAAGTTTACCTTTAACGTTTTAGAAAAGTCAGAATAACTTTTGAGAAAACTAAGTGATTGTAAAATTGCGTATTTTTGTATCGTGAATATCGATAGAATATAGGTAATGTGAAAATAGAATACAGATTATGGACACGAAATCAGGAATTGTTGTATATGATTACATGGACACGTTTTACTGTTGCATGGTAGAAAAGGATAGATGGTGTGAAGAGATGGTGACCGAACATATGTTGGTATATCTGTGTTCAGGAGAATTGGAACTGATAACACCGGAGAAGCAATATCATTTTAAAAAAGGAGATGCATTCTTTATCAAGCGTAACCATTTAGTGCATAAAATCAAACAGCCATCTGAAAACGGAGAACCATTTAAGGGACTGTTTCTTCAATTAAAGATGCCTTTCCTGAAGAAAATAGTAAGCGAATATCAAATCACTGTTTCTTTGAAAAACAATCCGGCCATTAGGGATGCCACTTATGTGATGTTGGAAAAACATCCATTCCTGAAAGGGCTGTTCTATTCCCTTGAACAGTATTTTGATGCACACCAATATCCTTCAAAAGAACTGATGGAAGCCAAACTGAAAGAAGCTGTGTTTATATTATTGCAATTGAAACCTGATTTAGGAGCTGTCCTGTTCAACTTTGCAGAACCTTGGAAAATTGATTTGGGAGATTTTATGAACAAGAGTTATAAATGTGATTTGTCGGTTGAAGAGTTTGCACATTATACAGGGCGCAGCCTTTCTTCTTTTAAAAAGGATTTTTCCCTGCTTTTCAATACTACGCCGAGCAGATGGATTGTCAAAAAGAGACTGGAAGAAGCAAAGTGTCTGATGGATAAACATGGTGAGAAACCTGCAGATGTATATTTGAAAGTCGGGTTTAAAAATCTTTCGCATTTTTCGACTGCCTTTAAAAAAGAGTTCGGCTTTCCGCCTTCAATGACGGCAACAGCAGCAAATGCTATATAATGCGGTAAGAAAGACGCTTCAGAAAAGCAGAATTGACGATATAGAAAACCAGGCTGGAAGATTTTGCCACTACTTTTGCATCATCAAAACGAATGAGTTTTGATGATGTTTTTTTATGTTTTTAATGATAGAACCATTTATGAAAAAAAGTCTTATTGCATTGGCTTTCGGGACATTTGGCCTGGGCATTGCAGAATTTGCAATGATGGGTATTTTGGGTAGTGTAGCCGAAAGTCTACAAATCACTATCACCCAAGCGGGGCACTTGATTTCTGTTTATGCTCTCGGTGTATGTATGGGTGCTCCTGCATTACTCTTGGTGCGTAAGTATCCTTTAAAGCGGATTTTACTATTATTGGCAGCAATTATTCTGACAGGCAATCTTTTTGCTGCTGTAGCTCCCGATTATCGAACATTGCTAATAGCCCGTATCATATCCGGTTTACCTCATGGAGCTTATTTCGGAGTCGCTTCAATTGTGGCACAACATCTTGTCAGACCGGGTAAAGGTGCGCAGGCAGTATCTATGATGATGGCAGGGATGACAGTATCAACAGTGTTGGGCGTCCCGCTAGGAACTGTTTTAAGTACAGGAATTTCTTGGCGACTGACTTTTCTGTTGGTAGCTCTTTGGGGCTTGGTTGCCCTTCTAGGAATCTGTTTTTGGATACCTCGCTTGGAAAGTCTGCCTGATTCGGGGATCAAAGGTCAATTCCGCTTTTTGAAATCACCTGCACCTTGGTTGATTATTGGCGGCACTCTGTTGGGTGAAGGAGGAGTGTACTGTTGGTACAGCTATATCGAACCGTTGTTGACTCAAGTGTCTGCCTTCCCTTCATCAAGCTTGACATGGCTGATGGTAATAGCAGGTTTAGGTATGATGGCAGGCAATATTCTGAGCGGACGTCTAGCTGATCGCTTTAAAGCAGGAATGGTGGCTGCCGTAGTACAGTCGTGTATGGTGGCTACTTTGTTGCTTATCTTTTTCTTTTCATCTGTTCCATGGCTTTCCGTAGTACTAATGGTAATAGGTACGGCAGGGTTGTTCGGCGTAGGCAGTCCGCTACAGTACTTGATAATCCGTTTTTCAAAGGGT
Organism: Bacteroides sp. GM023; assembly: GCF_014750685.1. Lineage (GTDB taxonomy): Bacteria > Bacteroidota > Bacteroidia > Bacteroidales > Bacteroidaceae > Bacteroides. Next base: position 770,329 of record NZ_JAAXGE010000003.1, on the reverse strand, counting down.
GGAGAAATGCTGGGAGCAGCCAGCATACAGATTGCCTTTAATATAGGAAATGCTTTTGCCGCATGGTTGGGAGGCTTAGTGCTGTATGCAGGTTATGACTATCGTTATCCGGCATTGATAGGTATTCCGTTTGCGTTGACAGGGGCGGGGCTACTGTTCGTTTTGCACTATAAATATGAGTGCAAGTCATGATATGCTTTGTTTCTTCGGTAATTATGGTATAATAAACCGGAATATATATACTTAGCACCAACCTAAATTCCCGTATCTTTGTTGCATAAATAAATTTGGTTACTAATTATATGCGTATATTCAAGAAATCCCGGACACGTATGATTATAGGATGTGTATTAGTTATAATAGCGTTATTGGCAGTATCTGTCATAGTTTTTATTCATCAGCCCAGTTTTGGTCGGACACCTCGTGGCGAACGGTTGGAAAGAGTTCTAAAATCTCCCAATTACAGGAATGGAGCGTTTCAGAATCAGCATGAAACGATAATGATGACTTCGGATAGGGGACGTTTCGAAGGTATATGGGAATTTATTTTCAGAAAGATAGACGGGTTGCGTCCCGACCAACCTGTCAAAGCGATAAAGACTGATCTGCGGAAAATTGCTTCGAATGAAGAAGTATTAGTTTGGTTCGGACATTCTTCTTATCTCATTCAGACGGGCGGAAAGCGGGTATTGGTCGACCCGGTATTTTGCATGGCTTCTCCCGTCTCTTTCGTCAATAAACCATTCAAAGGAACAGATATTTATAAACCGGAAGATATGCCGGAAATTGATTATCTGATAATCAGCCACGACCATTGGGACCATTTATTTGGATTATAACACGGTCAAGAAACTAAAAGACAGGATTGGAACTGTTATTTGTCCGTTAGGTGTCGGCGAGCATTTCGAGTACTGGGGATTCGATAAGAAACGTATTGTCGAACTTGACTGGAACGAGGATGCAGACCTCGCTGACGGTTTTAAAACCTATTGTCTGCCTGCCCGTCATTTCTCCGGTCGCGGACTTTCCGCTAATCAGTCGCTTTGGGCTTCTTTCTTATTAGAGACTCCTTCACGGAATATATATATAGGTGGAGACGGCGGATATGACACTCATTTCGCAGAAATTGGAGAACGCTTCCCGAATATTGACTTGGCTATCCTCGAAAACGGACAGTATAACGAAGAATGGAAATATATTCATCTGATGCCGCAATATATGACACAAGCAGCAAAGGATTTGAGAGCTAAAAAGATCCTGACCGTACATCATTCTAAGTATGCATTGGCAAAGCATCGTTGGGATGAACCCTTACAGAATGAAGAAAATATGAAAAAGAAAGATTCTTTGGATATACTGATACCTGAGATTGGAGAAATAGTTGAATTAAAATAGATAGATGATTCAATAGTACGCAATTTTAGTTAGCTGAAAAAATGTTTAATTTCGACTGTTTATCAGAATATTGTCGTACCTTTGTCTGAAATAAGAGAAAGGAGTAATAGTATGGCAAGACCTATAAAAGAAACCCCTATACTTTTTGGTGAAGATGCTCGAAGATTTGAAGCAAGAATGAAAGAGCCACCTCAAGTAAACAGGGAAAAGCAAAAAGAAATGAAGCGGGATTATGACTATATAATGAGTATTTTTGAAGATAATAACATAAATAGTGAAAAAAAATAATCCTGATTACAAAGTACGTCGTTTAGGAATAAATGAAAGAATTGAATCGTTCGATTGCGGAGACGCAGATTTGAACGATTTTATTTTAAATGAATCATTCTTATATAGAGACGAATTGTTAGCTGTCAGTTATATCATGGAGAACGAATCAGGCAAAGTTATTGCATATTTTAGTTTAGCTAATGATAAAGTGTCTCTATCGGAGTTTGATAATAAGACGGAATTTAATCGCTTCCGTAAGCACCGTTTCATTAATGAAAAGAGATTGAAAAGCTATCCTGCTGTGAAAATTTGTCGCTTTGGCGTAGATGTATCTGTTCGTAATTTACATTTGGGAACCCAACTGATAAATTTTATTAAGTGGTATTTTATTACGAATAACAAAACCGGATGCCGGTTTATCACGGTTGATGCTTATATCAATGCAATTCCGTTTTATTTAAAAAATGAATTTCAGCCATTAACCGAAAGTGATAAAGATGATTTTCACACACGACAACTATATTATGACTTAAAAACGAACTTTAGTCAGGAATAAAAAAGGTATCATTTGTTTTACTCAATATATTCGAAATGAGATGGTCTGTCAATATATCCAAATGATATATTGACAGACTATTTTGTGTTAAAAGATAATGAATCTGTAATTTTGGTATAACTTTCGGTAATATATATACTCTTTAAACAAATCTATCTGTCTAAATTTGCATCGATAAATTAGAGTATATTTGAAAATTAATAAATTTATGCTGCGTACTATCAGACTTACAGCCGCCATCGTGTGCTTCACGCTTATTACCCTGTTGTTTCTTGACTTCACAGGGACATTGCACACTTGGTTTGGATGGTTGGCGAAAATTCAATTTCTGCCGGCTTTATTAGCCTTGAATATAGGTGTCGTATTGTTTCTTGTTGTGCTTACCTTCCTTTTCGGGCGTGTGTATTGCTCGATTATTTGTCCGTTGGGGGTATTCCAGGATATTATCTCCTGGGTATCAGGCAAGCAAAAGAAGAACCGCTTTCGCTATTCACCTGCAATGAAATGGTTGCGATATGGTGTTTTAGGAGTATTTATTATTATGATGGCTGCAGGGCTGAATTCTTTGGCTATTCTGATAGCACCTTATAGTGCGTACGGCCGGATAGCTTCCAGTCTCTTTTCACCGGTATGGCAATGGGGAAATAACCTGTTGGCATATTTTGCCGAACGAATGGACAGTTATGCCTTTTATGAAGTGGATGTTTGGATGAAAAGCCTTTCAACGCTTCTTTTCGCTGTAGTTACCTTTATAGTTCTCGGCGTCTTGGCATGGCGCAACGGGCGTACATATTGCAATACAATATGCCCTGTGGGTACTGTATTGGGATTCATTTCCAAGTATGCGATATTCAAACCCGTGATTGATACTTCCAAATGTAATGGCTGTGGCTTATGTGCGCGTAACTGCAAAGCATCATGTATTAATTCCAAAAACCATGAGATTGATTACAGCCGGTGTGTAGCTTGTATGGATTGCCTGGATAAGTGCAAACGTGGAGCTATCAAGTACACGAGACGGACTGCCACAAAAGATGCGTCTGCGGTAGAAACAGTCAAAGTGCACTCTGTTACTGCGGAACAGGTAGACAATGCCCGCCGTAGTTTTCTTTCAGCATCGGCAATCTTTGCTACGACTTCCGTATTGAAAGCCCAGGAAAAGAAAGTGGATGGAGGATTGGCTGCTATTGAAGACAAGAAGATTCCCAGTCGGGAGAATCCTATTTATCCGCCGGGGTCATTAAGTGCCCGTAATTTTGCGCAGCATTGCACTGCTTGCCAGTTGTGCGTCTCCGTATGCCCCAACCAAGTGTTGCGCCCTTCTGATAATCTGATGACTCTGATGCAACCCGAAATGTCATATGAGCGCGGATATTGTCGTCCTGAATGTGCGAAATGTGCGGAAGTATGCCCGACAGATGCTATTCACTTGACCAGCTTGGCTGAAAAATCAGCTATTCAAATCGGTCACGCTGTATGGATAAAGGAGAATTGTGTGCCATTGACCGATGGAATGGAGTGTGGCAACTGTGCCCGCCATTGTCCTACTGGAGCTATTCAGATGGTGGCATCCGATTCTGAAAAGTCGGATTCTCCAAAGATTCCGGTAGTGAACGTAGAGAAGTGTATCGGCTGCGGAGCTTGTGAGAATCTTTGTCCTTCTCGTCCGTTCAGTGCCATCTACGTGACCGGACATCAAATGCACAGAATTATTTGATTTAATAAATCAGTATAAGATTATGGAAGAAAAAAAGAAAAAAGATATAAACAGAAGAGATTTCATTAAGATTGTAGGTATCAGTGCTGCCACGTCGACAGGCTTACTATACGGATGTTCTTCAAAAAACAACTCCGCTTCGGGCAGTGCCACGGGAGAAGGGGAGATACCGACTGATAAAATGACTTACCGGACATCTCCAACTACCGGTGATCGTGTTTCACTTTTGGGATATGGTTGTATGCGCTGGCCGCTCAAACCAGCTCCCGACGGTAACGGTGAAGTGATAGACCAAGAGGCTGTCAACGGATTGATAGATTATGCCATTGCCCATGGAGTGAACTATTTCGATACGTCTCCGGCTTATGTACAGGGCTTCTCCGAACGGTCAACAGGAATTGCGTTAAGCCGCCATCCCCGGGATAAATTCTTTATCGCTACCAAATTATCCAATTTTTCACCGGATACATGGTCACGGGAAGCATCACTCAAAATGTATCATAAATCATTTACTGACCTTCAGGTTGATTACATCGACTATATGCTGCTTCATGGCATTGGTATGGGTGGAATGGATGCTCTTAAAGGGCGGTATTTGGATAACGGTATGCTTGACTTCCTCATAAAAGAACGCGAAGCGGGACGTATTCGTAATCTTGGATTCTCTTATCATGGAGATATAGAGGTATATGATTATCTGCTGTCACGGCATGATGAAATTAAATGGGACTTTGTGCAGATACAGCTCAACTACGTGGACTGGAAACATGCGAAAGAAACGAATACACGAAATACGGACGCCGAATATCTGTATGGTGAATTGAACAAGAGAGGAATCCCGTCTATTATTATGGAACCGCTTTTGGGTGGACGTCTGTCTAAGTTGAATGATAACCTGGTGGCACGTCTCAAACAACGCCGTCCCGAAAACAGTGTTGCTTCCTGGGCTTTCCGCTTTGCGGGTTCTTTCCCGGATATACTGACAGTATTAAGTGGCATGACTTATATGGAGCATCTGCAAGATAATCTCCGCACTTATTCTCCGTTGGAACCACTGACGGATGAAGAAAAGGATTTTCTTGAAGAGACGGCACAGTTAATGCTGAAATATCCTACTATTCCCTGCAATGACTGTAAGTATTGTATGCCTTGTCCGTATGGACTGGATATTCCGGCTGTTCTTCTGCATTACAATCGTTGTGTCAATGAAGGTAATGTGCCCAAGAACGGACAGGATGAAAATTATGCAAAAGCCCGTCGTGCATTTCTTATTGGGTATGACCGTAGCGTACCGAAACTTCGTCAGGCAAGCCACTGTATCGGATGCAACCAGTGTGTGGCGCATTGCCCGCAGAATATTGATATACCGAAAGAACTGCATCGGATTGACCAATTTGTAGAACAATTGAAACAAGGTACTTTATAATGAAAGAGTTAATTAATATTTTGCATATAGGAGGATATTCCTGTGTGATTGCCAATAAAGGTAAAGTACGTACTTTTACCCAACGTGGGGTAGCCGATTTATACGATTTGCTGACTCAGGAGCCGGAGTTTCTTCAAGGGGCTTTGATTGCTGATAAAGTAGTTGGAAAAGGGGCTGCTGCCTTGATGATTTTAGGTGGTATAAAAGAACTGTACACAGACGTTATCAGTTCGAAAGCTATGGACTTGTTTCGGACATCGGATGTGAAAGTCGATTTTGTAGAGGAAGTACCTTTTATATGGAATCGCGACCACACGGGATGGTGCCCTGTGGAAACGATGTGTAGCGAAGAAGAATCGGCTGAAGATATTTTGCCACTGATTCGTGATTTTCTTGAAAGAATCAGAAGCAAGAAATGAAAAAGAAAGGAATTAGAAACACGAAATAAAGTATGAGTACAAGAAAGAATGTAACTTGTCTGTTTCTGTTTGCCGGCCTGCTTTCCGTTTCGGGAGTGGCGCAGACAAAGAGAGACAGCGCGCACGTCCGAAAGAATTATGTTATCGACGAGGTGGTAGTCACAGGAACACGGAATGAAACGGATGTACGCCATCTTCCGATGACTATCTCCGTCGTAGGAAGACAACAGATTGAGAAAAGATATGAGCCTTCTCTTTTACCGTTGCTGACGGAACAAGTTCCGGGATTGTTTACTACCAGCCGTGGTATGATGGGATATGGGGTGTCAAACGGAGCTGCGGGCGGTATGAGCCTGCGTGGTATCGGTGGCAGCCCTACGACAGGATTATTGGTTTTAATTGACGGTCATCCTCAATATATGGGGTTAATGGGACATCCGATAGCGGATGCTTATCAGTCTATGATGGCTGAAAAAGTGGAGGTTTTGCGTGGCCCGGCATCTGTTCTTTATGGTTCGAATGCTATGGGTGGAGTTATCAATATTGTCACCCGGAAGCAACAGGAAGAAGGAGTAAATACCAATATGCAAGTCGGATATGGTTCATACAATACATTGCAGACTGAATTTTCCAATCGTGTTAAGAAAGGGCGTTTCAGCAGTATTGTAACTGGTTCTTACAACCGGACAGACGGGCATCGACCGGATATGGAATTCGAACAATATGGCGGATATGCAAAGTTGGGATACGATATAAGCTCTTTTTGGAAACTGTGGGGAGATGTCAACGTTACCCATTTCAATGCTTCTAATCCGGGAACGGTTCAGACTCCGCTTATCGACAATGATTCACGCATCACTCGTGGAATGACTTCATTTGCATTGGAGAACCATTATGGCAATACATCGGGTGCATTGAGCTTTTTCTATAACTGGGGAAGGCATAAGATAAACGACGGTTATCAGCCGGGAAAGGAACCGCAGACGGCGCATTTTAATTCTAAAGACAAAATGCTGGGTGTATCGTGGTATCAGAGCGCTACTTTCTTTACCAGCAATCGTATTACAGTAGGGTTTGATTATCAGCATTTCGGCGGTGAATCCTGGAATAAGGTGGTAGCTACGGGTGAACGTAAACCGGGAGTTGACAAGCAACTGGATGAATTTGCAGGATATGTTGATTTCCGTCAGGATATAAATAACTGGTTCTCATTGGATGCGGGTATCCGTGTAGATTATCATTCTCATGTAGGCACAGAATGGATTCCACAAGGAGGATTAGCCTTTCATTTGCCGAAAAGTGCGGAACTTAAAGCAATGGTCAGCAAAGGGTACCGCAATCCGACGATTCGTGAAATGTATATGTTTGCTCCCGCCAATCCTGAACTGAAACCGGAAAAACTGATGAGCTATGAACTTTCGTATTCACAGCGTTTATTAGGGGATGCATTGTCTTATGGAGTGAATCTTTATTATATCAATGGTGATAACGTAATCATGTCAAACGGACTGGTTCCGCCACTAAATATCAATTCCGGGGAAATTGAGAATTGGGGTATTGAAACCAATATCAATTACCATATTAACTCGCATTGGAATGTCAATGCCAATTATAGCTGGTTGCATATGGAGAATCCGGTTCTTGCCGCTCCTGAACATAAACTGTATGCAGGAGTCGATTATTCTTCGGGACGTTGGAGCGTATCAACAGGACTGCAATATGTGAAAGGGCTCTATACCTCTGTTATTAAAAGAAACGAACAACAAGAAAACTTTGTTTTATGGAACCTTCGGGGGAATTATCGTCTCTGCCGTTTCGCCAATCTCTTTGTGAAAGGAGAGAACCTGCTGGCACAACGTTATGAAATAAATGCAGGTTATCCCATGCCGAAAGCTACATGTATGGGTGGTATTAATTTGAACTTTTAAATAATAAAATGAATATGGAATCGACAACTGTAAAACTCTATTCGCTACACTATAACAATGTGAAAACTTATTTGGTAGCCTCGTTATTCATCATTGGTAATTTGCTTTTGCCCCAGTTATTTCATCTCATACCGCAAGGAGGAATAACCTGGCTACCTATTTATTTCTTTACGCTCATCGGAGCTTATAAGTATGGTTGGAAAGTCGGTCTGCTGACTGCTATCCTTTCACCTGTTATAAACTCTTTGCTTTTCGGAATGCCAATGCCTGTCGCGCTGCCTGCCATTTTGCTGAAATCCGTATTGCTGGCTATTGCCGCCGGATGGACTGCACAACGTTCAGGACACATATCAATACCCGTTTTGGCAGGCGTAGTACTTACCTACCAAGTCATAGGAACATTAGGAGAATGGGCCTACGTCGGCAGCTTCTACAAGGCCATCCAGGATTTCCGCATCGGTATTCCCGGAATGTGCCTGCAAGTATTTGGTGGTTACTTATTCATTAAGTACCTGATTCGTAACTAATCAATCGTCTGAATCTTCATCTTCGGAATCATCCTCTTCTGTAAGGATAGGAGAGGTGCTTCCGCCACTTTTAGCATATTGGCTCGGACTCATCTTATAATATTTCTTGAATACTTCCCGGAAATATTTGGTTTCAGAGAAACCGGTCATTTCTGATATTTCAGTAATGTTATGCCTTCCTTCCTTTAAGAGTTCGGCTGCACGTTTCAAACGGGTAGTTCGAATAAATGCCGTAGGAGACTGCCCGGTCAAGGCTCTCAGTTTGCTATAGAAACTTGTACGACTCATATGATGTATCTCGCAAAGTACATTAACTGTCAAACCTGTATTATCAAGATTGTCCTCTACACTTTGCCTTACCTCTGAGATGAATTTCCAGTCAAGACTATTGGCTCCTTTTGCCGATGGTACCATTGCCCCCATATCCATATTCGGATTGGCATATCTGCTACGCAGCAATGCCCGGTTGTTCAACAGGTTTTTGATACTTTCTCTCAATATGGTCACATTGAAAGGCTTGATAATATATTCGTCCGCACCAATCGCCAGTCCTTCCAATATGTTTTTTTCTTCTCCTAATGCCGTAAGCAGCAGTACCGGGATATGTGAAGTTTCAATGTCGTTCTTTATGGCAACGCACAGCTCATCACCCCGCATTTCGGGCATCATAACATCAGTAAGAATAAGCTCCGGCCAAAATTCTTTCACGATAATCAATGCTTCCTTACCGTTGCCACAGGCTTGTACATTATATAAAGGGGAAAGCAGGCTGACAAGATATGAACGTAACTCGTCATTGTCTTCTACAACAAGCACACGTTGCGCGTCCGCATTATCCGCAGCATTTGCAACACTCTTAAATGTACCCGGAACAGTCAGTTCCGGTGTTTTCAGGTCTGATTCGGTAGACGGCTTCTGTTCTGAATCCTGAAGATGCCTGGTATCTTTTGGGAAAACGATTCTCACAGTAGTGCCTTGCTGCTCAACGCTCTCCACATTAATCTTACCGCCATGAAGACGAACCTGTTTACCTACCAGCATCAATCCTATACCGCTACCTGTAACTTTAGAGTTAATAGCGTTGCTGGCACGGAAATGAAGTTTGAACAACTTACTTTGTTCCGTTGAAGGAATACCGATACCTGTGTCGGTAATTACTACCTTCCAGGAGTCACTCGTTTCAGAAACGGAGACGCTGACCTTCCCACTTTCAGGAGTATACTTTAATGAATTCGATATTATATTCTTCAAAATAGAATCCATTTTATCTTTATCGAACCATACATTCAAATAATTGAAAGTACTCTCGTAAGTAAAATCTATATTTTTAAGGGTGGCATAATTGGTAAATGCGTCACGCACTTCTTTCATATAGGTATTTAACTCATACTCCGAAATGCATAACTTGGAAGAATATACATCGGTACGTTCGAAATTAATGAGATTGGAAGACATTCGCAAGAGCGAATCTACATTCCTTAATGCGGTTTGTGTACGGGTAATGCCAATCTCGGAGAGGGTCTCTTCCTCAAGTAATTCTTGTAAAGGCGCTTTTATCAAAGTTAGCGGAGTACGTATATCATGCGCTGTATTAATAAAGAACTGCGTCTTTTCATCCGATATTTTCTTTTGCTTTCGCAGGTTTATCATGCGTATGATAAAAGAGAATCCCCAAATAACTAACAATACGTAGCATAGGATAGCCCACCAGGTAGACCAAAATGGTTGTGTAATGATGATTTTCATTGCACGTTCCTCAAAGACGACATCATGTTCTTCCCTGGATACGGCACGTACACGGAGGGTATATTTTCCCGGAGGCAAATTGGTGAAACGTATTAAATTACTTGCTCCAGGTTGTGTCCATTTTTCATAAAATCCTTCTAATTTCCAGGAATAGAGCGCATTTCCCGGAGAATCATAATTGATAGTGGAAACTACGAGAGAGAACGTATTTTTATTATGCTTTAGTTTCAAGACTTCTGTTTTATCTATACATTCTTTTAAAGGGGAGTTTTTCTCATCCGGATAAACGGGCTGATAAGACAGTTGAAAGTCACTAAATATCATTTTGGAAAATTTGTAATGCGGGAATGTTACATTCTCCGGAATTTCGATGGCTCCGTCTGTACTACCGAATACAAAGTTCTTGTTCTTACGTAATGTACCCGAAGAAGCATTAAAATAGGCAGGTAATAATCCTTCGCCTCTGGTCCAGTTATGAAATACTTTTTCTTTGGTGAAGAAACAAGTGATTCCATTCTCCGTACTCATCATGATACGTCCGTCCGCTTCCGGTAATATTGTAAATATCCTGTTGGAAACCAATGCCGAATTATCAGTGTAATAGTGCTCAATGTTTTGGTTCTTTATATCATATACAAGAACACCCGCACCGTTTGTCCCGATGTATAGTAGTCCATCATTTGACTGATAAAGTGAATTGATATATGAAGCTCCTATCCCTGTTTCAACAAATTGGTATTTGCCTGTGTTTCTATCTAACAGATATACACCGGCAGCCGTTCCAATCCACATATGGTCTTTGTCATGTTCTACTATAGAAGTAATCGAAGTCACTCCGGGATATAGATGAACGCTGTTAGTGGTCAAATCAAAGCATTTCAGGTTATAGTATCCGCCCGACCATATATATCCCTTCGAATCTTTTATCATGTCACGAATATATTTATCCGGACGCATATTAATAGGAGTAAGCAGGTAAGGGGAGAAGTATTCAACTGATAAGGTATGCTTGTTTATTTTATAAATGCCCGAAGTGTAGCCCCCTGCCCAAATAATGCCGGGAGATACTTCACACAAAGTAATGAAGATATGGTTTTTATCTTTCAATTGCTGATCGAAGGAACTCAGGAACGAATACCATTGACCTGTCCTGGAATTATAAAGACTGATACCATTACTGGTTCCAAACCATAAATCACCATCATTGTCTTCAATTACCGCATGTACCTGGTCATTGATTAACGACTGTTTATTGCCCATGGCATGTTTCATCCAATGATAATTTTCGTAGCGATAATCTATCACCGTGACTCCGGTTGGATAATTGGAAAGCCATATCCGCTTTTCTTCATCGACAAAGACATCATTGATATTATTACCGTTCATCTCATTATAACTTTGATAGTTTGCCACAATATAATGATCCAATTTACAGGTGTTTATATCAATCTTATATACTCCCATTCCTTCCGTTGATATCAATAGTTGCGATTCGTCCAATGGTACGATGCAGGTTATATTGACATCGCTCAAGTCTGCTTCAGGTTTTATTATCTCCTGTCTCTTCATGTCATATACAAACATTCCTCTTTCGAATGAACCTATCACCAGCCTTTGCAATGGCTGGTGATAATAGAGTTCGCTGACTTGTGCATGAAAATAGTCAAGTGTTTCAACAGGGATGATTTCAAGAACATCGTTTTCCAACTTTGTATACCGGACGCCTGTCTCTGTTGCTATAAAGAAATGTTGTTCATCTACCTGTTCTATTGCTGTGATATTGCTATGTAATACATTGGGGAATTGGATGATCTGCCCATCTTTGGCATTATAGAGTAATATGGAATGTTTGCGGCATAACCAAAAATTGTCGTTACGATCCATATAACCATAACTAATAGTTTCCATGCTATCCGGCAACTTATACACCATCTTAAAATCGTCATATTTCGTTTCATAATGAAAAATGCGTCCTTGTTTGCCGATAACCCATGTTCCTATCTGTGGGGTTGTGTATATCCATCCCAAATGAATAGGAGCTTCGAGCGTACTGTCTTCTTTGTTTAGTTTATAATGTTTAATATCTTTGCCATTATAACGGTCCATGCCTTCGTCAGTAAGAAACCACATATACCCTTGAGCATCTTTCTTAATACTGAATATTCTACGATTACTTAAACCGTTTTCTGTTCCTATGTATTTGTATGTTTGTGCAGTGGCGCAAATAGGAAAAAGGAAGAGAAGATAGATAATGTATTTCATATAAACATATGTTTTTAAATTACTTCTAACGATTATAGAAAATAATGGTTAACGAAATTATACAAAAACAATGAAAAAAGCAAAGAAATAGGAGATATTCTGCCCTAAATATTTCATTTAGAATAGCTTTTGTTACTAAAGTTGACTATTCATTTAAATAACTTGCATTATTTGAGAAATATTTTTCCATTCTACACGAATTACGCATCTCGTTTGTTTGGTTAATTTAATTAATTAGACCTTACATTTAATTTCTTCTTATATACCCATATGCTCAATACGAAATAAACAGCTGCCTGAATCCACAAGGTGATATATTCCGGTCTTATATCTGCCATACTGGCTCCCATGGAATTCAATTTGACAAAGGCTAGTGTGCCCGGCGCAGCCGGAAGAATATAATGTGCAATCTTCCAATACCAGGGCATTAACTCCATCGGATAGGAAACACCGGAAAGGAAAATCAATCCGACTGAAAAGAAAGCAATCATAAGCAGCGGCGCTTCCGAATCAGTGAAATAACGGGAAGCTGCCAATCCCAGGAAAGAAGTTGCCATCAGGTAAGGAATTAACAATAGCAGGATGTACAATCCGTTTCCTATGTTGGGAATACTAAAGAAATAAGGAAGTAAGCCTAGCAGGAAGAAGGAAAAAACGGCATAAAGAGCGCAATATACGAATGTCTTTCCCGCCACAATGCGAATGGCGACTCCCCAACCATGCCCAAAGGGAGTGTAAGCACGAATTCCCCTATTGGTATATTCGTCTCCGGTCACCATACCAATAACCATCAGTAAAGTCTGGAAAATAATAATCATCATAACTGCCGGAATCAGATAAGAGCCATATCCTTCTGTATAATTATAGAGTGCTGTTCCCGCCACATTTACGGGTTTTGCCATAGCTACGGCCAGTAATCCCTGAGGTGGAAGGAATACTGCTCCATCCGGGCGGTATTTATCATTGATTGCCAGCATGACACGGGAAGAAGCTCCCTGCAAGGCTTCAAAATATAAAAAAGCATCGGTTGTGGCATACAAAGAGAATACGGCTTCATCTCCGCGAAAGACCCGCTCTTCGAAGTCGTGTGGAAGATAGACGATTCCCTGTACTTTCCCTTCCTTCATCCACTCTTTGGCTTCGTGATAATCTATCGCCTGATCATAAATTTCCGCCTGGGGAGTGGCATCCAGCCAACGGATAAAATTCCGGCTCAATTCACTATGCGAATTATCTACCACGGCAACAGGTATATCTGTTACAATATTGGGGGCATACATATAATTATAGAGTAATCCGTACATGAAGATTCCACCCATCAGCACTAACAGAACGGCATAACTGGTGCTTATGGCGAGAAATTCACGACGGATAATGAACGATAGCTGTTGGATTCTATTTAATGTTTTCATATTTATGACTTTCTATGGCTCGTTTTAAATGAGGAAGCAGCGACAAGGCCAGTAGCGGGAAGATGCAGAGTATCACGGCCGATGGCCAGAGATGAGTGAATCCGCCACCCCCATAGAGCATGGTTTGCATTATTTCCGTAAAATGACGGACAGGAAAAAGATAAGAAGCATCTCTTACCAACGGATACATATTGGGAACCGGAAAAGTAACTCCCGACAAGGTTGCGCCTAAAGAACCAACCATGGAAACCACACTGATAACCAGTGATACCGCCGGAAACAATGAGAATAAAAATAATCCGAGAGCCTGCGTCGCGATAACAAAGAGCGCGGTTATCATATTCATAAACCACCAACTCCCTTGAAACGGAACATGCAGGATACCGAACATCACATAATTGGCAAACCATCCTATCAGAATATATATAATGGTATAGGGGAGTAATTTGCCTAAAATGGCAATTACCATATTCCCTTTGGCAGTAGCCAGCCAATCGGTCGCCGTACGGAATTTGATTTCAATGCCGGTTGCATATACGGTAGTCAGCAGAATCAATACCTGAAACAGAACAAAGAAAAAAGGCTGGCTCAAATAAACCGAATAATCCAGGCTTGGATTGTATATCGGATGATTACTGGCTTGCACAGGCAATAGGAATGTGGTAATCTGCTGTTGTTCTACTCCCAAAGATACAGCTTCCATCACAATAGGTGAAAGGGATACGGGAGCCAATGAAGTTTCAAATGCCGCCATCAGTTCACCACCTACCGATAACAGGGCGTAATGATAATAATAGGAGAGGGTGGCATTCTTTCCGGTGATAGCATCCTGCTCGAATTTCGGAGGAATGGAAAGATAGCCGTATATCTCTTTCTTTTGCACCGCTTCACGGGCAGCCGCTTCATTCACATAATGCTTCGTCACTTTGAAGGTGGGTACAGCAGAGATATTCCGGACAATAGCACGGGAAGTGGCTGTATTGTCCTGATCGACAATGCCGATAGGGATATTCTCCATTTGTCCGTTGCCAAAGATTGTAGCCATAAAGAAGAGGGTAAACAACGGCAAAATGATGCAGACGCCGAAGTAAAGACGTCGCGAAGTCATTCGCCGCCACTCCCTGAGCAGTACGGAACGAAAAGGAGAATATGTTTGTGATGAATCCATTCTATGATTAATTTTACTATATCAATTAATTAAGTGTCAATAACACGGACATACCGGGACGCAAGTCGTCTACCTTTTGGGTAGGACGGGCATGAATCTCAAATGTACGTAAGTCATAACTTCCGGTTTGTTTGGTTGACTTCCAGGTGGCAAAGCTGCCTAATGGACTAATATAGTAGATTTTAAATTCAATATTCTTTTTGCCGATGGCAGGTACATCTGCGACAAATGTTTCTCCCATCTTAAATTGGGGCATCAAGTCTTCGCGTACATTGAGAACGACATGCACATCATCCATTACCACCAGGTTCATGATTGGAGTTCCCGGCGCAACTAATTCTCCACGTTTGGGGAAGATGGTTGCTATTTGTCCGTCTTCAGGCGCTGTCAGCCGGGCATCGACTAATAGAGCAGAGACTTCGTCCACTGTGCTCCGGGCAGCGTCTACCATACTGGCAGCAGATGCTTTATCTTCCTGCTGCGCACCGTCTACGGCCATTTGATATTGTTCATAAGCAGCGCGCTCGGCTGCGACAGCCGCTTTGTACATCGCTTCTACTTCGTCTTTTCTCTGAGAAGTGACCACACTGTCTTTATATAAGGTAAGAATACGGTTATAGGTCGTTTGGGCAAGACTAAGGTCGCTCTTTGTCTTATTCCATAGTTGCAATGCGGTAGCTACAATCTGACGACGGGTGCCCGCATCTATTTTCTTGTTCTGTTGCACGGCGACTTGCTCCAATGCATTCACTTGCTGATACTTGGCATGTACTTCGGGACTGTTGATTACGACAAGTGTATCACCTTGGCGCACCCAGTCTCCTTCCTGAACAAGGAATGTATCTATTCGTCCGGGAAGTTTTCCGCTGATACGGATTTCTGTTGCTTCTGCTTGTCCTTGAAGCACCATCGGTTGTTTATGCATCAATATGATTCCAAGAGCCGTGAAGATGCCCACAGCTAACATAATAATGACGAAAGCCCATGAAAGGGTTCTACTGGCTAGTTTCATTGTTTGTTACGGTTTAGGTTGATAGTTTGCAAATTGTTCAGGTGTGCCACAAAGTGAAAGTAGATTCATCAGTGCCACATCATATTCATAATATGCCGCCAGGCGAGCCACTTTTACATTGGCAAGCATGGTTTCAGCATCAATAACTTCGGTAGAGGTTGCCATCCCTTCTGTGAAAGATTTCTTTCGGATGCGTACCAGTTCTTCACTTAAAGCAATCGTTGCATTCAATGCTTTTACATTATCTTGCGCCTTTTGCAATTGTGTGTAGAGTTTGTCTACCCCAACGGCAAGATCATCACGAGCTTTCATTTGCCCTAATGCCAATGTTTGCTCTGTCAGTTTAGACTGCCGCACTTTCTTCTCACGGTCTAGCCCGTCAAAGAGATTCCAAGTAAAGCCAATTCCTATCATGGTACGTGGCAGCAAGTTACTTTGTATCCCATGTGAATATAAAGTCTGTTTCCCGAAAAGAGCTATATTGGGCAGGTAGCCGCTTTGAGCAATCCGCACTTCTTGTTTGGCGATATGTTGTTGCAATTGCAGTTGGTTGAGTACATAGTTCCCACTATTTACAGAGAGGTCAAAAAGCATTTTAGGCGGAATTGAATCATTCATAAAAAGAGGAGAGGTGGGAATGATATTCTCATCGGTATCCTTTTTATTTAATAATACTTTGAGCGCGCTTTGCACTACGGTTTCTTCCTTGCGTGCGGCTTCCAATGCCCGTTTTGCTTCATCCATATTCACTTGCGCAAAGAGTCGTCCTGCTTTGTCAATCATTCCGGCAGCTTCAAGTTTTAAAGCATTCTCATAATGCTTCTTCAGTCCGTTGTAAGTTTCTTCACGAACAGTCACGATTTGTTGCGCCAATCGTAATCCATAATAACTCTCGGCCAATAAATTCTGTTGGCTGGCGGATACTTGTGCACGGTTTTCCCGAGCCAGGTCTACCATTGTCCGACCTATATTAGTAGCACGAAAACGCTTACCACCGGAAAACAATACCCATTCTGCTGATAAATCCACAGTTGTCAGGTTTCTCGGAGTTAAAGGAAACACAAGTGTATTCGCCCCAATTTTATCCAATATGGATGAAATAATCTGATCATCCGGAATGATGGAATGTACAAAGTCTTTCGCCGGATCTGTAAACTGAGATAACGGTTGCTTTACTTCAATCTTCTCGGACATATGTACAAATGCTCCCGTAGACTGAAGACTGGGATACCAAAAAGCATTCAGTTTGTCACGTTCTGCTTTGGCAATCTCAATTCCTTTGTCAGCAATCTTCAGGCTCTGATTTCCCTGGTTAAGGAGATGCAACGATTCTTCGAAACTTAATGGTGTCTGTGCATCTACTCGGGTAATGGAAAAACACAAAGTCAATAGTACAAAAAGTAACTTATTTTTTTTCATACTGGTTAGGTTATATCTATTTTTGAGCTATTCTAACAGATAAAAAGACAGGTTTGTTCATTCTACAAGGCACAGAGATTATTCCATTGGCAAAACAAGTATGGAAGATACTTTTTCTTGCATTAAAATTTCAAAGATTTTATTTGAGATATAAAAATTATGTTTACCTTTGCATCACCGTTTCAGAAGGCTTTTTGCAGAGAAACATAACAATGCGGTAATAGCTCAGTTGGTAGAGCACTAGCTTCCCAAGCTGGGGGTCGCGAGTTCGAGCCTCGTTTACCGCTCGTTTGAAAATCAGGCAGTTAATATTTACATACTGCCTGTTTTTTTTTGTTTATTCTAATATGCATGAGTATGACTAAGAAAATAGATAAATACCTCCCTGTAGATTATTGCGATACTTTTTCCATAGAAGTTACAGGAAACAAGCTGTCTCCTGGAGATATTATTCTAAAAGTTTTTGCTCATAACCCCGCTTGGCTGCAACTATTATACAAAATAAGGGCCTGTTTTGTGAAACCTTTCGGCATAGAAACTGAACCTTTTAAAACAAAAGATTTTATTATTGAGGAAGACGCCCGGGAAGCAATTATGCAGAAGGATGATAAGCATTTATTATTCTATGTAGACGTTTTTATTACCTCAATGCTGGCAGATAAACAAATCATTGAAGTCACGACCTTGGTAAAATATCATAATTGGGTGGGAAAAGCTTATTTCTTTTGCATTAAACCGTTTCATCGGATTATTGTTCCTATGGTACTGAAGAAGACTCTGAATTAGATGAGATATAAAGAAAATAATGTATGAAGAATGAGCGCAGTTCGTTCATTTTTCGTATTTTTGCACCCTGTTTTAACACCCGAAAAATTTTAAATAGAAGAATATAATGGCAAAAGAACTGAAAGACCTTACCAAACGTAGTGAAAACTACTCACAGTGGTACAACGATTTGGTGGTAAAAGCTGATTTGGCAGAGCAGTCTGCCGTACGCGGATGTATGGTGATTAAGCCTTACGGATACGCTATTTGGGAGAAAATGCAACGTCAACTGGATGACATGTTTAAAGAGACAGGACACGTAAATGCATATTTCCCGTTATTAATCCCGAAATCATTCCTGAGTCGCGAAGCGGAGCATGTGGAAGGCTTCGCAAAAGAGTGTGCCGTAGTCACACACTATCGTCTGAAAAATGCGGAAGATGGTTCGGGCGTAGTAGTAGACCCTGCTGCCAAATTGGAAGAAGAATTAATTATCCGTCCGACATCGGAAACGATTATTTGGAACACCTATAAGAACTGGATTCAGTCATATCGTGACCTGCCCATCCTTTGCAATCAATGGGCGAACGTTTTCCGTTGGGAGATGCGTACCCGTTTGTTCTTGCGTACTGCCGAATTCTTGTGGCAGGAAGGACATACTGCTCACGCTACCCGTGAAGAAGCGGAAGAAGAAGCTATCAGAATGTTGAATGTGTATGGTGAATTCGCTGAAAAATATATGGCTGTTCCGGTAGTAAAAGGTGTAAAATCAGCTAACGAACGTTTTGCCGGTGCACTTGATACTTACACAATCGAAGCGATGATGCAGGATGGAAAAGCATTGCAAAGTGGTACTTCCCACTTCTTGGGACAGAACTTCGCAAAAGCATTCGATGTTCAGTTTGTTAATAAAGAAAACAAGATGGAGTATGTTTGGGCTACTTCATGGGGTGTTTCCACTCGTTTGATGGGCGCATTGATTATGACTCACTCTGACGATAACGGTTTGGTATTACCGCCGCATTTGGCTCCGATTCAGGTAGTTATCGTTCCTATCTATAAGAACGACGACCAACTGAAACAAATCGACGCTAAAGTGGAAGGTATTGTTGCTAAATTGAAGGCACTGGGCATCTCAGTGAAATATGATAATGCAGATAACAAGCGTCCGGGATTCAAATTTGCAGATTATGAATTGAAGGGCGTTCCTGTTCGTTTGGTAATGGGTGGTCGTGATCTCGAAAACAATACAATGGAAGTGATGCGTCGTGATACATTGGAAAAGGAAACTGTTACATGTGACGGTATCGAGACATACGTTCAGAACCTGCTTGAAGAAATACAGGCAAATATCTACAAGAAAGCATTAGACTATCGTAACTCTAAGATTACATCGGTAGATACCTATGACGAATTCAAAGAAAAAATCGAAGAAGGTGGCTTTATTCTTGCTCATTGGGACGGAACTACCGAAACAGAAGAAAAGATTAAAGAAGATACAAAAGCTACTATCCGTTGTATCCCGTTCGACTCATTTGTTGCGGGTGACAAGGAACCGGGCAAATGTATGGTTACAGGTAAACCTTCTGCTTGTCGTGTAGTATTTGCGCGTTCTTATTAAGCTTATAGAAAGTAAATCTGATAGAATCAAAAGTCGGGGACCAGTAATGGTTTCCGACTTTTTTATGCCCATTTCAGTTTTATTTCAGAAATATCCCCTTTCTTTGTAATGCATTTATAAAGAAAGGAGAAAGAATCATGAAGATATTAATTGTAGAAGACGAGCCGTCTTTAAGGGAACTGATCCAATGTTCACTTGAAAAAGAACGTTATGTTGTGGAAACAGCGGGTGACTTCAATTCAGCATTACGTAAAATTGAGGATTACGACTATGATTGTATCTTGCTGGATATTATGTTGCCGGATGGAAGCGGACTTGACCTTCTCGAACGATTGAAAGCTCTCCATAAACGGGAAAACGTGATTATCATTTCTGCAAAGGATTCTTTAGAAGATAAAGTCTTGGGGCTTGAGCTCGGAGCGGATGATTACTTACCGAAACCATTTCATTTAGTGGAACTGAATGCCCGGATAAAAAGCGTGATTCGTCGTCATCAACAGGATGGAGAGATTGATATTCGTCAGGGAAATGTTCGGATAGAACCGGATAAATTCCGTGTATTCGTTGATAGTCGTGAACTGGAACTGAACAGAAAGGAATATGATATTCTGCTGTATTTCATGAATCGCCCCGGAAGGTTAATCAATAAAAATACGCTGGCTGAATCTGTGTGGGGAGATCATATTGACCAGGTAGATAACTTCGACTTCATATATGCCCAAATCAAGAACCTGCGCAAAAAGCTGAAAGATTCAGGTGCAAGCCTTGAAATAAAAGCTGTCTACGGATTCGGATATAAATTAATTATTGAATAAAAAGGAGTTATTGTCCATGAAATTAATATATTACATCATTCTTCGCATTACTCTTGCTCTGACTCTCATCTTGACTGTTTGGGCTATTTTCTTTTATGTCACGATGATTGACGAAGTGAATGATGAAGTGGATGATGCCTTGGAAGACTACTCGGAAACAATTATTATCCGTGCATTGGCAGGCGAGGAGCTACCCTCTAAAACTAACGGTTCCAACAATCAGTATTATATGACGGAAGTAAGTAAAGAGTATGCAGAAAATAGGGAAGATATTCAGTACAAGGACTCCATGGTATATATTGAAGAAAAAGGAGAAACCGAACCGGCACGTATTCTTACCACTATTTTTCAGGATGACGAGGGACGATACCATGAACTTACAGTATCTACTCCCAGTATAGAAAAAGATGATTTGAAAGATGCTGTTCAGGTATGGATTATCTTTCTGTATGTGACTTTACTATTCTGTATTATTATAATTTCTGTGTGGGTATTCTATCGGAACATGCGCCCTCTGTATGTACTTCTTCATTGGTTGGACAATTATCAAACCGGGAAAAAGAATGAACCATTGAACAATAACACTCAAATTACAGAATTTAGAAAATTGAATGATGCCGCTACCCGTTATGTAGAACGTACAGAACAGATGTTTGAACAGCAAAAACAGTTTATAGGAAATGCTTCACATGAGATACAGACGCCGCTTGCCATCTGCCGCAACCGGTTGGAAATGCTGATGGAAGATGATTCATTATCAGAAAAGCAACTGGAAGAACTGATGAAAACACATCAGACCTTGGAGTACATTACCAAACTGAACAAATCCCTATTATTGCTTACTAAGATAGATAATGGGCAGTTTACCGATACCAAACAATTGGAATTGAATACACTTCTCAAACAGTATTTGCAAGACTATGAAGAAGTGTATGATTATCGCAATATAGATACAAGCATTGAAGAACAAGATATTTTCAACGTTACAATGAATGAATCTTTGGCAGTAGCTTTATTGACAAATCTTCTAAAAAATGCATTTGTGCATAATGTAGACGGAGGACATATCCGAATAGTTGTTGCTAAAAATAATATCACTTTCCGAAATACAGGAATAGAACATCCGCTAAATAAGGAACATATCTTTGAGCGTTTCTACCAGGGGACTAAGAAGGAAGGTTCTACCGGATTGGGATTAGCAATAGCCGAATCTATTTGTCGCTTGCAACATCTGAGTCTACGGTATTATTACGAACAGGGAGAGCATTGCTTTGAAATTTCTAAATAGAGCTTGATTCTCCTATAAAATATTCCCCTTATTCAAATCATATTGTAGATAAGCATGATTTAAACAAGGGGAATTTTATTAGAATTAAATTGTATGATAGTTTATCGGGAACGAATTTCCCTTCTCATAAACATACTATACGAAATAGCAAAACAGATAACAGTCGCTGCAATCAATCCGGTCAGTTGCGGCCAAACTACCAAAAGGCTTTGTCCCAAAGGAAGTGGACTTGGAATAGCTCCCTGTACCTGTTCCATAGTCAGTGGACCGAGACTTCTGACAGAAGGCATTAGCAATGTGGTAGTAGCTTCATTAAACAGTTCGCTCGGTGCCAGACGCATCAAACCAAGAATAAACTTCTGATAACTGATTATCTGATAAGGCGATGCCATTTCTGACGGACTCAGTCCTTTTGCCACCAAATTGACAATCATCGTATAGAATATGCTAAAAAACAACCATACAGCTACCGATGCCAGTGCAGAAGTAGCAGCCTGACGGAAACGAAGCGAAAATAAAATAGCCAAATTCAACCAAAAGGCAACATAAAAAACGCTCGTTATAATGAAGAAAACAATTCTCCAAAACTCTTCTGCTGTAGGAGGAATACCGATAGCAATCAATCCGAATCCCATTAC
The DNA here is from genome assembly GCF_014750685.1 of Bacteroides sp. GM023. Classification (GTDB taxonomy): domain Bacteria; phylum Bacteroidota; class Bacteroidia; order Bacteroidales; family Bacteroidaceae; genus Bacteroides. Next base: position 747,945 of record NZ_JAAXGE010000003.1, on the reverse strand, counting down.
TAAAAAGCCCAGTACAAACAGCATGATACCAATGACTATTAAAGCCGCCACGAACTTGGCATTAATAATACAATCACGATGAATAGGCTGGGAGAGCATACGGCTTAATGTTCCCTTATTCTGCTCGGAATTAACAGCATCAAAGCCTAAGGCAATTCCCAACAATGGCCCCAGGAAGTTAATAAACAACACAAAAGAGGGGAGAGTCCCATCCGATACCGTGAATAACTTCAGGAATAAAAATGAGCCGTCCGGATCATTAGGCTTTATGGCTGCACTTATATTGGTGAGCGCCGTATATAGCGATCCCATACAGGTAAGTGCTATAATACCAATCAAGATAATGAAACGCCAACTCTTGACATGATCGGCAATTTCTTTGTTGACGATAACCCAAAAAGGATGATTGACTTTATTCATGTCTTTCTCCTCCTTCCTCAAAATAATGGTTATAAATATCAGACAATTCCTGTTTCCTTTCTTTCAGTTCTGCCATATCAATCAAAGCCAGCAATTTGCCGCTACTGAACAATCCGACCCGGTCACAAACTTTTTGTACCTGATCCAAATGGTGAGACGAAAACAGCACAGTCAAACCCTCTTTCTTGCTTAACCAATGAATCAATTCGATAAACTCCTGAACACCCGCAGGGTCAATACCTGAAGTCGGTTCGTCCAAAATAATAATTTCCGGATTCTTTATTAGTACGTCGGCAAGCCCCAAACGCTGTCTCATTCCACGGGAATATTTTCCGGCCTTTTTCTTCAACTGGTCTTCAAGACCTACACGCTTCATCAACTCCATTGCCTTTTCTTTTGCTTCCCTATCAGGAATACCATTCAACCGGGCTGTATAGATCAGATTCTCCGGACCTGTCATATCATCATAGAATCCTACATCTTCGGGAAGATATCCGATTTTCCTTTTCACTTCAATAGGATGTGTAGTGGAATTTATTCCACAAATTTCGACCGTTCCCGATGTGGGTTCTGTCAATCCCAGCATCATTAATATAGTCGTTGACTTTCCGGCACCGTTCGGACCTAGTAATCCGAAAATTTCTCCTTTCTGAATGTTCAGGCGAATATGATCTACAGCAGTAAAGTTACCATATTGTTTGGTTAAATCGGTAAGTACGATCACTTGTTCGCCCATATTTACCTCCTTCCATATTTACGGAACAGATAGTAGACAACACCTATGGTAGCAATAATAATAAGTACACCTACCCATCCCCATATCATTGGAGTCTTTACAGCTATTCTGAATTGTGCATCCGCATTTACTTCAGGGGTCTTGGCCATCATGGTAGTGACATAGTCGCCGGGAAGTGCTTTTTTAGAAGCTTTCAATGTAGCTGTCACAGTTGATGTTTCTCCGGCTTTTAACGCATCAATCTTGGATGGTTCAAAGGTTACTTCCCAATCTGCCGGCTTATTGGCGGATAATTGGATATCTTTCAGCAATGAAGAGCCTGTATTCTTGACTTCCAACTCTATTTTCTTCACATCGCCGGCTGTAACGTCTGTACTTAACAATCCACGTGGGGTAGTCAATTCCATTTGATAAGAGCCGGTAACAACGACTTCCAACTCTAATTCTGCCGAAGTTGTTCCCGTGGCCGCACGTACCGGAATTTTATAACTGCCGGCTTCAACATTAGCAGGTGGAGTAACATCTATACTTACGTTCTGAGTGCTGTTTGCTTCCACTTGGGCTGAAGTGGCTTGTTTGTAATTGGGTTTAAAAATAACATTCCACCCTCTTGGCGCATTAGCCATCAATGCATATAATTGCTGATCGGCCGTTTGATTCTTCAGAGTAGCACTAAACGTAAAAGTGGATTTGGAGTTTCCCTGCATATTAGGCTGGTCGGTAGTAAACTCCGTTTGATAAGTACCTTTTTGAGCCACGACGATATCCAACGGAAGTTTAGTCTCTCCGGCATACACAACGAAGTGATAATTCCCTTTATTTACTTTCAATGGAACTTCGACTTTTAAGTTAAAAGTCTTTTTTTCCTTAGGAAGCACGGATAATTGACTTAAACTCCATCCACCGGATTTCATTTCATGTTTCCAACTACTGCCCAGCCCGCTGACAGAAAGGGTTGCATTCGTCAATTCGTCAGTGTTGTTGATAAGGTCAATACTGTAATCAATTGACGCTCCCGGTGATACGGAAATTTTTGTGTAAGGTGTGTACAATACCACGCTTTTAGAAATCGAATCATTTGCGTGTGTGTAATTCATGGGAATCAAGCCCAATAAAATTGCTAAGAATAAGAGATAATTTGTTCTCATAGTCATACAAAAGTTCTTATGGTTATTTAATATGAATATTGTCAAATTTGTGATTGCAAAAATAAGTGATGTGTTTATTAATTGCTGCTAAAAGAATTATAAAGAATCTAATTCCTGTAGAAAATTATAGTGACGCTATCCTTGTATGATAGTGACGGTATCCTATAGATATAGTGACGCTATGACGACAGTATAGCGTCACTATAATTTTCTATGAGTTTTTTGCGAAATTTCTCAAAATTCCCAAATCTTTTCAGATTCTGCTCTCATCTTTGCAGTATAAATTAAATGATAATAGTAAAACCAATTAAAAAAACAACGATTATGAAAAAGTTAGTATTCTTATTAGTATGTCTTTTTACTTTGCAAACAGTAGCACGTGCGGACGATGACAAACCAATTCAGGTTACTCAAATGCCACAACCGGCTCAACAGTTTATCAAACAGCATTTCTCTGATAACAAAGTAGCATTGGCGAAAATGGAAAATGATTTCTTTTACAAAAGCTATGAAGTGATTTTCACGAATGGTAATAAAGTGGAATTTGACAAGAAAGGAAATTGGACGGAAATAGATTGTAAACATACTATCGTTCCCACAGCGACAATTCCGACGGCTATTCAGAAATACGTAACGACTAATTATCCTGATGTAAAAGTACTGAAAATAGAACGTGATAAAAAGGAATATGAGGTGAAACTATCCAATCGCGTTGAATTAAAATTTGACCTGAAATTTAATCTGATTGATATAGATAATTGAATCCTTTAAAATTAAACAATGATGAAACTCAACATTTTTACTCTTTTGTTGGTACTAGGTACTGCGTGGAGTTTGCATAGTTGTGATAATAACGATGATGAATCAATTGATGTTCCTGTTGAATTACAAAATGCTTTTTCGTCCAAATATCCGAATGCAGCTAATGTAAAATGGGAGAATAAATCCGGATATTATGTAGCTGATTTCTATGACGGCTACGAAGCGTCTGCCTGGTTCACACAAGATGGCAAATGGAAGATGACAGAAACGGATATTCCGTATGATGCACTGCCGCAAGCTGTAAAAACGTCCTTTGAAACAAGTGAATACAAGTCATGGAAAATAGACGATGTAGACAAATTGGAACGGGAAGGTTTTGAAACTGTTTACGTAATTGAAGTGGAGAATCAGAATCAAGAGATGGATTTGTATTATTCTGTGAATGGGGAGCTGATTAAGAGTGTTGTTGACACAGACAATGATAAGGATGAGTATCTTCCCGTACAACTGACGGATGTTATGAAAAACGTCATCAATGAAAGGTATCCGAATGCCAAAATCATGGAAGTGGATGTAGAAAATGACCGAAATGATTGGGATTATGGATATACGGAAGTAGACATCATTCATAACGGAATTTCTAAAGATGTACTGTTCAACCAAAGTGGCAACTGGTATTCTACATCATGGGAAGTACGTAAAAATGAACTCCCAGACACAGTAAATAATACTATTGACAATCAATATGGAGAATATCGTTTTGATGATGCAAAATATATTGAGAAAGCTGACGATACAGTATATTATCGTATTGAATTAGAAAGGGGGGAGAACGAACTCACTGTAAATATAGATATAAATGGAAATGTTATTCAATAAAGGTATGAACATCATCCTATTTACACAAAATGATGGGTAGTGAGTGCCTTCTAAAGATGGATTAGGTACTGATAATGACATAATCCAGCATGGTAATACAAAGACTCCAATCTTCGCAAATTGTTTTTCAGTTACATAGATTTAAAAAACTCTTTTTTATTGTCACTTGTCACTTTTCGTGTCTAACAAACTGATAATCAATAAATATTCAGTGATAATAATGAGTGACAATAAGGTGATAATAGAAAAAACAATGCTTTCTATTATCACCTTACTTATCACTATTTTATTGTCTACACAGTTGTACATCAGCCATTTGATGGATAATCCCGTATCCGTTTTCCTATGTCTTAAGAATACCTTTTTTGACTCAAAGATTGAGCTTTTGCAAAGCTTTTCCTTTCAATAAAGCGTTGTTTGGTGGATATGTTCTCTACAAAGGACGCAGGCATTAGAATAAAAACCAGTGACCTTAATATATAAACAAGGCATTAGTAATGTATTTAGCAGCAACCACGTTTTCGTTTCATGTGCGTGAAGCATTCATATCATGTACGTGAACTTTTTAGTTCTCGTATGTGAACCGAATGCTTCATGTATGTGGAACGAATTCTTATTGCCGCATAAATACATTAGTTAAGCCACATAAACACATTAAGCAAAGGTAATAAATAACTATTGCCACTATCTTGCCACCATTAGCTATTTTCACTTCACTATAGCCCACTCCAAACGAATTGATAGCATAAGCCCGTACATGATAATTCTTATATAATTGGACAGGAAACTCAGTTTTCGAAGAAGAGCCTGTTATATCTTTGGTTCCTATTATCAACTTCTCACCATTCTTAATATCCGGAGTGTCTTGCCCATTGGTTACCCAACAGAAACCATACTCAGTGATAGGACTGCCACCATTGTTTTCAACTGTACCTGTGCAGGAGACAAACCGAAACCAAACACCATCTATATAAGTACCATCCGAACCTACCTGTAAAATAGATAATGTAATTGTCGGCACTGAATCTTTTTGCTCCTCATCTGACTCTTTAGAGCAGCTACAGAATAAAACTAAAGTGAGAATAAGAATGAATTTGTAAATGTTTTGATTGTTACTTTTCATAATATGGATATATTAAATTAAGAATAACGGCAAATGTACTTAAAATAAATATCCAAGATTATCGACAACAAGGTTGTCACCCTAAACAATGAACCTTGCTTAGGGTTGTGAGCGTTGTCTTTTTATTGCTGATTTTGCTGTTTCATCGGTTTGAATGCTATCCGTTTGTTGTTCAACCTTTTCTGCTTCTTCCCGTTTCCGTTTATTACGTAACTTCCACTTATTCCAAAAGAACAGATCACTCCATTTATTGAAATCTTTCTTATACATAATACCTACACCTTGTGTGGTCAAGTTCGTTTTCGTATAATAACGGTCATTCGTTTCATTATACGCTTTCAAACGAACATCGCCTGAACGGTTAATCAGCCACTCCGCTTCAAAGTCTCCTACAAAGTTTGTATTTGCCATTGGATTGTCCCGATAACCAAAGTTTCCATTAATCAACAATCTGTTATTCAAGAGTTGACCGGACAAGATACCTTCAACTTCCATATCTGTCCAACCTTTATCACCCGTACTCAAATTTGTTCCAATGTTCCAATTATTTGTTTCAAAAACTTGTGATAGTGCATTATTTAGCTGGCCGGAAAGGGTAGAAGAAAGCACTGATGACATTACATTCGAATTCTGATTATTATTCCGGGCATCTTCTGTATAGAATTTACCAATACCTAACAAATAAAGAATCTGCATATTCATTTGTTCTTCCGTACTGATGTAGTTACGCACCAATGTCTGCACCTCATCTCTTTCATTGGGAAGATCAATACCCAATTTAATAGTCGGACGTACCAGCATTCCACTCAAATTCATGATACAATTTACCCGCACATTGGGCTGTTGTATAATAGCTGAAGCATCGGGTATCAAATCATTCAACGAAGCAGAGTTTACCGTATACGAAGCTTGTATGTCCATATTGGCATCCAAAGGCGCACCATTGAAAGTAATCGTACTTCCATCCTTGATTACAAAATCCTTGCGAATGACTTCCTGCAAACTAAACTTATATACACCTTGCGTAATTCGATAATTACCGAACATCTTCACGTCACCTTTATTATAGAATTCCGTTCGGATGTTTCCTGTACCTTTTCCACTAATATAGTCTCCGGCAACTGGATCCATGATAATTTTCATAGTAGCATCAGGAGTTGCATCCACTAGAATATTCAATCGAATATCCGTCTTTTGTTCCTCTGTCTCTGCCTGACGTTTTTGCTGTATTTGGTCATAGTAAGAGATGATTTGAATGGAGTCTTGAATAGTGCGACGGGGCGTTTTGTCCACAAACTTAATGAACTGATTGCTGGTGGCCGATGCTACGCTTCCATTAATATAGGTAAAGACAGTATTTCTGTTGGTGGTCATAGCAGCATTAACTTCCAATCCTTGTGTGGCATTTCCGGAAAGTAGCACATTTCCGGTACCATATACCGTACCATAGAAAGGCATATCTGTCGACTCCTTCGTATTCATCACAAGCATATTATTAGCTTGTATTTCAAAGCGATAATTTAAGTTCTTAAAATGCTGGAAATGCAAATATCCATTTATTCTTCCGGTATGCCCCTCCATATCGGAAATATACATATTATTAAATGTCAATCCGGTAGGAGCAAGGCGGATCGTATCCTTAACGGCAAAATGAGTGTTCAATATATCAAACTTCATGGAAGCGTCTGTCATGACCGCGCCATCCAAGTTCAATCCCTTGAATTTTCCATAGAAATGTACCTTCCCTGTTCCTCGTCCTTTTATATCAGTAGCAATAGACTTCATGTAATGCTCAAGAAACTTCAAATTCAATTCTTGAGCTTCGATATTCAAGTCAAGTCCACTTTCCGGTTTTAATGGATGAATAATGCCTGTGACACGGGATGGGGCAGAAGCTATGTCTTGAATAGATGCATCCAAGCGAATACCTCTGTTTTCATTATCCCACTCACCATATATGTCCAGGTCGCCCAACCGTCCTTCGTTAAGCGAGAAATTCTTAACGAATAAACGGGTATTCATCACAGGCTTTTTCAGCACACCGCTTGCATAAGCTGTCCCCGTAGCATCACCCTCAAAGTTTACATCATCAGAGATACTTGCAATATCAAATACATATCCCATATTAATATCCTTCAAATCAACTTTAACCGTGTCTTTGGGATTATCAGAGAGACGCCCGTTAATACGTACATAACGATCCTGATGGCTAAAATAGAAATTATTCACATCTACTTTTCCCGAATCTACCACTACTTGCGAAGGATGTATCTTCCAAAGAGTATCATTCAAAATAATATCTGTAGGCTTCACATCTACCATTGCCTTCAATAATGGCTTTTCTCCCTCGGTACGTAAAAACTTGGCTACGGCAGCCAATTGTCCGCTATACGTTGCCACTGCACTATTTCCCCAGTTTAATGTCGTACTGACATTATCATCTTTCGCCTGTGCATCCAAGGAAAGGTTAACTGCTCCTTTCTTCTTTAAATTGGTCAAGCGAACCCGAGCACGAATATGATCCGCCGGATTCTCACAGAGAATCAACCCGGATTCTATGTAGTTATTCTTATATTGCAAACGAGGAAAATATCCCTCCACACGCAAACGTTGCATGGGATCATTGAAATATCCCTTTAAAGTAGAATGAGTATATACTGTCAGTGGAATATCAAAAATAGTAGATAAGATGTCCGTATTATATATATGTATATCAAACAGGAAATTATTATGTGTTTCAATCGGCTTTTTAGGTGGCAATATCAAGGATGGGACATATTTCCTCATAATATTCAAAATACTGGCAGGCAACGTGTGATATTGGAATTTTCCTTCTATGCTTGCTGTCAGGAACTCGGAAGTCAGCCTTAGCTGATTTTCGTTATTCTGTTTTGTTGCCCGGATATTCATGTTTTTCATGAAATATTCTTTATCCGGTGCCGTAAACATCAAACTGTCTACATTGATTTCTCCGATCATCTCATCCACAGATCCACCTGTAAAATTAGCTTTCAGCTTCAGGGAGAATTCTGCATCCGGATACTTAGTAGTAAGATTCAAATCATTGGGCCGTACCTTATCAACCACTGCAAGAAAATTAAAAGTCGGAATCTTGGAAGTGACGTTGACATCTCCATTCAAATAGATAGAACCATTCGGATCATCCAATGCCACCTTACCATTAAAACCGCCTTGTTTATATTCTCCGTCCAATGTTATATTCTCATATCTATATCTGCTATAATCTATAGAAGCAATCAATCCTTTTAATTCTACAATCGGAAGTTGATCGGTGATATGCCGCCCATGTACATCAAGATTGAAAGTGATTTCTCCCAACTGTTCATTAGCTAATAGTTCACCAAGCTTGAAATCTTCAGTTTTCACTGCGCCGGAGTAAGCAAACAACCCTTTACTCTTATCCGAACTTAGCTTTAAGTCAGTCTTTACATTTCCCAAACTGGTACGCAATTGTCCGTAAGTAACCAAATCTGTGAAATACCCAGAAATTTCTCCCTGGAAGCTTACATCCCCCAAACGTTCGAGAACAGGAGGAACTCCGTTGTAATTGTGACTCAAGTTACGCACTAAGAAGCCAACGCCGCGAGTATTGGCTGAGAGTTCAGAAAGGGTACCATATACATATGCGTCTTGCGGATGTGACAAATCTTGAAGTGACACGTCTCCTCTAAGGCGGAACTGCCGGTCGTCCGCTGTAATCTCCAAATGCGAACAATTCAATTGGTCGACTGTGCCTTTCACTTCCATATCCAACGTAACCGGTTCTTTGAAATGTGACAGAACAGGTACAAAAGGCGAAATGTCTTTTAAAGTAACTTGCGACGGTAATGTACGGAAAGAAAAATGAACTTGTTCTGCAAAATGATTGAAAGCTTCCAGACTATCATATACCAAATGTATGGTGTCCATTTTCAGAGAAGTCTCAGGCAGTTCGATAGCAAAGTTTTCAATATTCGTCTGCTTACTATTAGCAACCAACTTTAAACTCATTTTCTTCAAAGAAACTCCCGACACCTTTTCGTCAAGACTCAATCGTTTAATCCCTAAATTCACAGAATCCTTGCTCAATGCTTTCAAAGAAATATTAGCAATGATATTTTGGAGCTGAATATGCTTGGCGTTGAATTTCCCCGGCGTATCCTCTTCCGAAAGTACATGATAGGCCATCCGACCCCGACGAATCAAGATGGAATTGATACGCAAATCAAGTGAATTTTCCTTCTTTACAGTATCTTTGGATGCGAAGGCATCCAAAACAAACTTAAAATTAGGTGGAGAATCCGGCGTCTCTTTCTGAAGATTGATATTAAAACCGAAAAGTTGGACACTACTGATAGAAATCTTTCCTTTAAAGAAAGGCATTATATCAAATTTGGCGGACAGACGGGTAACTTTGAGCATTTCCTGTCCCTTTTGATCATCTAGTAATACATCGTCGATAATAATACGGTTCAATAATCCGATATTGATCCTACCAATCATGACTTTTGTATTCAAGACCTCGGAAAGTTCTTCGGCTACAAATGAACTCATAGCCCGTTGAATACTTGGTATATTCAACAAGATAATAGCCCCGATATATACTCCCAGTACAATACCGACTACCCAGCGTACAGTCTTTTTCAGCGTTCTGATAAGCGATTACTTTTATTTTGCGAACAAAAATATAAAATAGTTCGTTATGAATCGTAGTTTTATGATTACTTTTGCACCGTTTAATAGTTTAAATATTTATGAGTGCAATAATATTAGGAATTGAATCCTCTTGTGACGATACGTCGGCAGCTGTAATCAAGGATGGTTATCTGCTGTCAAATGTGGTATCAAGTCAAGCCGTACACGAAGCATACGGTGGAGTAGTACCCGAACTGGCTTCACGGGCACACCAACAAAACATCGTACCGGTAGTACACGAAGCATTGAAACGTGCCGGCATTACCAAAGAAGAATTGAGTGCGGTGGCTTTCACCCGTGGTCCGGGATTAATGGGTTCTTTGCTTGTCGGTGTTTCTTTCGCAAAAGGATTTGCCCGTTCTTTAAACATTCCTTTGATTGATGTTAATCATTTGACAGGACATGTTTTAGCACATTTTATTAAAGCAGAAGGAGAAGAGAATAAGCAACCTCAATTCCCATTCCTTTGCCTGTTGGTTTCCGGGGGAAATTCCCAAATTATATTGGTAAAAGCATATAATGACATGGAAATTCTTGGGCAAACGATTGATGATGCAGCAGGTGAAGCAATAGATAAATGTTCGAAAGTTATGGGATTAGGTTATCCGGGAGGTCCGATTATTGACAAATTGGCACGCCAGGGAAATCCGAAAGCATTTACTTTTAGCAAACCGCATATTCCGGGTTTGGATTACAGCTTTAGTGGGTTGAAAACGTCATTCCTGTATTCATTGCGTGATTGGATGAAGGATGATCCTGATTTTATCGAACATCACAAGGTCGATTTAGCTGCATCGTTGGAGGCAACGGTTGTAGATATTCTAATGGATAAACTGCGGAAAGCAGCGAAAGAATATAAGATCAAGGAAGTAGCTGTGGCAGGTGGTGTTTCCGCAAATAACGGATTGCGTAATTCATTCCGTGAACATGCCGAAAAATATGGCTGGAATATATTCATTCCTAAATTTAGCTATACGACCGACAATGCGGCAATGATTGCCATTACCGGATATTTTAAATATCTGGATAAAGACTTCTGCTCCATTGATCTTCCGGCATATTCTCGCGTGACATTATAAGTTGTTTTCTCGTACCTATATTATATAGGGAATATATATAATTAAAATAAAGCAGGGAGATATGTTTGCCGAGATTATAACCATTGGCGATGAACTGCTGATAGGGCAGGTTATCGATACTAACTCCGCCTGGATGGGGCAGGAGTTAAACAAAATAGGTATTGAAGTTCTTCGTGTTGTTTCAGTCCGTGACCGGGAGGAAGAGATCCTAGAAGCAATTGATAATGCGATGAAAAGGGTAAATATTGTTTTAGTGACCGGAGGCCTTGGCCCTACTAAGGATGATATAACCAAACAGACTCTTTGTAAATACTTCCATACGGAACTGATATTCAGTGCAGAAGTCTTTGAGAATGTAAAGCGGGTGTTAGCGGGAAAAATCCCTATGAATGCGCTGAATAAAAGTCAGGCGATGGTTCCTAAAGATTGCACGGTAATCAATAATCCTGTAGGAAGTGCTTCTGTCAGTTGGTTTGAAAAGGATGGAAAAGTACTTGTATCTATGCCCGGAGTTCCACAGGAAATGACTGCCGTGATGACCGAAAGCGTATTACCTAAGTTGCACGAAAGGTTTCAAACGGATGTAATCATCCACCAAACTTTCCTTGTACAACATTATCCGGAATCGGTATTGGCTGAAAAACTAGAGCCTTGGGAAAGTGCTTTGCCGGAATGTATCAAATTAGCATATCTGCCCAAACTTGGGATAATTCGTCTGAGATTAACCGGACGCGGACAAAAAGAAGAAGAAATAAAAGCCCTTCTCGACTGCGAAAAAGTAAAACTAGAGAAAATATTAGGTGATGATATCTTTAGCGAGGAAGATACACCGCTGGAGGTCATAGTGGGCGAACTCTTGAAAAAGAAAAAAATAACCGTTTCCACCGCAGAAAGTTGTACAGGAGGAAGTATTGCCGCACGGCTAACATCCATCGCCGGAAGCTCGGAATATTTCAATGGCAGTGTGGTGGCTTATTCCAATGATGTAAAAATGGGGCTCTTAAACGTGTCTTCCAAGACATTGGAATGCTATGGCGCTGTAAGTGAGCAGACTGTAATTGAAATGGTAAAAGGTGCGATGAAAGCATTGAAAACTGACTGCGCCGTTGCTACATCAGGAATAGCCGGCCCGGGCGGAGGTACTCCGGAAAAACCTGTAGGGACCGTTTGGATAGCTGCTGGTTATAAAAACGAAATTCATACTTACAAGCAGGAAACAAATCGCGGAAGAGCCATGAATATTGAGCGGGCAGGCAATAATGCGCTACTAATGCTTCGGGATTTACTCAAATAAAGAAAAATAGCTGCTTATAAGTGAATTATTTTAAGAAATCCTTGTTTTATACGGATAAAAGTGCTTACTTTGCGTCCTGTTTGAAATAAGTATAGATATAAAACTATAAAAATAAGATAGAAATGTCGAAGATTTGTCAAATTACCGGAAAGAAAGCCATGATTGGCAACAATGTTTCACACTCAAAGAGAAGAACTAAAAGAACCTTTGATTTGAACTTGTTTAACAAAAAGTTCTATTATGTAGAACAAGATTGTTGGATCAGCCTTAGCATTTGTGCTAACGGGCTGCGTATTATCAACAAAAAGGGACTGGATGCTGCGCTTACTGATGCTGTAGCTAAAGGTTTTTGTGATTGGAAAAGCATTAAAGTAATCGGCTAAACGTAGAGGAGAAAACTTACAATGGCAAAGAAAGCAAAAGGTAACAGAGTACAGGTGATTCTGGAATGTACAGAACACAAGGACAGTGGAATGCCGGGAACATCTCGTTATATCACAACTAAGAACAGAAAGAATACTACAGAAAGACTTGAGTTGAAGAAATACAACCCAATCCTGAAGAGAGTAACAGTACACAAGGAAATTAAATAATAAAGTAGTATAACCCATGGCAAAGAAAACAGTAGCAAGTTTGCACGAAGGTTCTAAAGAAGGTCGTGCTTATACCAAGGTTATCAAAATGGTAAAATCTCCGAAAACTGGAGCTTACATTTTTGATGAGCAAATGGTTCCTAACGAAAAAGTACAAGACTTTTTCAAAAAATAATTGAAATAGCATACACGCTATAAATTCAAAATCCTCTCATTGTTTATCAGTGAGAGGATTTTTTATTGCTTCTTTTTTTTACTTTTTCAATCCTTTGTTATATCTTTGTAGAATAATGTATTATACAAACAACCGTAAATATGGGATTTTTTAGTTTTTTTTCAAAGGAGAAGAAGGAAACTTTAGATAAAGGATTATCTAAAACCAAAGAGAGCGTATTTAGTAAAATAGCTCGTGCCGTGGCTGGAAAGTCAAAGGTAGATGACGAAGTATTGGATAATCTGGAAGAAGTGCTAATAACATCTGATGTAGGTGTGGAAACCACTTTGAATATAATCAAGCGCATAGAAAAACGTGCCGCTGCCGATAAATATGTGAATACCCAGGAGCTGAATCATATATTGCGTGAAGAAATAGCCGCCTTACTGACCGAAAACAATTCGGACGATGTAGCCGATTTCGACGTAACCATCGAAAGAAAGCCATATGTGATTATGGTGGTGGGAGTGAATGGAGTGGGTAAGACTACGACAATCGGTAAACTGGCTTATCAATTTAAAAAGGCGGGTAAATCCGTTTATTTAGGAGCTGCTGATACATTCCGTGCTGCTGCAGTAGAACAGCTTATGATTTGGGGAGAACGGGTAGGTGTGCCGGTTATCAAACAAAAAATGGGGGCCGATCCTGCTTCTGTGGCATATGACACTCTTAGTTCTGCTGTTGCCAACAATGCAGATATCGTCATTATTGACACGGCGGGGCGTCTTCACAATAAGGTTGGCTTGATGAATGAGCTGACAAAGATTAAGAACGTTATGAAAAAAGTGGTACCTGATGCACCGGACGAAGTCTTGCTGGTATTGGATGGCTCTACCGGACAGAACGCCTTTGAGCAGGCCAAGCAATTTACTTTGGCAACAGAAGTAACTGCGATGGCTATCACAAAGTTGGATGGTACAGCCAAGGGTGGTGTAGTGATTGGTATTTCCGATCAGTTCAAGATTCCCGTTAAATATATTGGATTAGGCGAGGGTATGGAGGACTTACAAGTATTCCGTAAAAACGAATTTGTAGATTCCTTGTTTGGTGAGAATGCATGAAAAGAAAAAGAATTGATATAATCACCTTAGGGTGCTCCAAAAACCTGGTTGACTCGGAACAATTGATGCGTCAGTTGGAAGAAGTCGGATACAGCGTAACTCATGATACGGAAGAACCTCAAGGAGAAATAGCCGTTATCAACACATGTGGTTTTATCGGTGATGCCAAAGAGGAGTCTATCAATATGATTCTGGAATTTGCCGAAAGGAAAGAAGAAGGTGAGCTGAAGAAACTTTTTGTAATGGGTTGTCTTTCCGAACGCTATCTTAAAGAATTGGCGATTGAAATACCACAGGTGGATAAATTTTATGGTAAATTCAATTGGAAAGAATTATTGCAGGATTTAGGGAAAACATATCACGACGAATTGTACATTGAGCGGACATTGACTACCCCCAAGCATTATGCTTATCTGAAAATTTCAGAAGGGTGTGATCGCAAATGTTCCTATTGTGCCATTCCGATAATTACGGGGCGTCATATATCCAAACCCATAGAAGAAATTCTGGATGAAGTTCGGTATTTGGTGTCTCAAGGAGTGAAAGAGTTTCAAGTGATTGCACAGGAATTGACTTATTATGGCATCGACCGGTATAAGAAACAAATGCTTCCTGAATTGATTGAACGTATTTCTGATATTCCGGGAGTGGAGTGGATTCGTCTGCATTATGCATATCCTGCACATTTTCCGACTGATTTATTCCGGGTAATGCGTGAGCGCGATAATGTATGTAAATATATGGATATTGCCCTTCAGCATATCAGCGACAATATGTTGAAATTGATGCGTCGGCAAGTTACAAAGGAAGATACTTATAGACTGATTGAGCAATTCCGCAAAGAAGTACCGGGGATTCATCTGCGAACGACTTTAATGGTAGGACATCCGGGGGAAACCGAAGAAGACTTTGAGGAGTTGAAAGAGTTTGTGCGAAAAGTACGTTTTGATAGAATGGGAGCTTTTACTTATTCAGAAGAAGAGGGGACTTATGCAGCAGAAGCATATGAAGACTCTATTCCACAAGAGGTAAAACAAGCCAGACTTGATGAACTGATGGATATTCAGCAAGCAATCTCTGCTGAACTAAGTGCCGAAAAGGTCGGTAGACAAATGAAAGTTATCGTCGACCGACTGGAGGGAGATTATTATATTGGGCGAACAGAATTCGATTCGCCGGAGGTAGATCCGGAAGTGTTGATAAATCGCTCAGAAAAAGAACTTAAAATCGGACAGTTCTATCAGGTGGAAGTGATAGATGCAGATGATTTTGATTTATATGCAAAGATAATAGATGACTATGAATAATAAGGAATTTACATCTGAACTGGCAGAAAGATTGGGATATACCATCAAAGATACTTCTGAATTAATAAGCTCTTTGCTGTCCAGCATGACACAAGAACTGGAGGAAGGCAATATGATTGCGGTCCAGGGATTTGGTTCTTTCGAAGTAAAGAAGAAAGCGGAACGCATTTCTATTAATCCGGCGAGTAAACAGCGCATGCTGGTTCCTCCCAAATTGGTATTATCTTATAGACCTAGCAATACACTGAAAGATAAGTTTAAATAAATATTTCCCGTTATGAATGAAAGACTAACAATTCAAGATCTTACTGACTTATTGGCTGCCAAACATAGCATGACCAAGAAGGATGCCGAGGCGTTCGTAAAAGAGTTTTTTCTCCTGATAGAACAAGCCTTGGAAAGCGAGAATACTGTAAAAATCAAAGGATTGGGTACTTTCAAACTTATTGATGTAGATAGTAGGGAAAGTGTCAATGTCAATACTGGAGAGCGCTTTCAGATAAAAGGTCATACAAAAGTCTCCTTTTCTCCGGATGCTAGTCTGAGAGATATTATCAACAAGCCTTTTGCGCATTTTGAGACTGTCGTTCTAAATGAAAATACAATTTTAGAAGATACTCCGGTAGAAGAAACGGAAGAGGAAGAAATAGGAGAAGAAATTCCTGCAAAGACACCGGCAAGCGAGAAAGAAGAAGTTCAAGAGGGTGATTATAGCTCTACTGTAGTAGAAATAAATGAAGCTGTTGATGAGAGTGAGAATCTTTCGGAAGAGGAAGCTGTACAAGAAGAACAAGTAACCGAACAATCTGAAGAAACGACTATTGAAGAGCAGATTACAGATGAAATCGCTCCCTTAGTTGTAGAGGAACCGATAGAACAGCCAAAAGAAGAGGAAGTTGTCAAAGAAACATCTATCATTGAACAACAGCCAACTCCTATAAAAGAAAAAGAAGGATTCACTGCCGAAGAGATTATAGAGAAAGAACTTCTGAAAGCAAATTTGAAGCCTGAAATTCCAATAATACCAGCTAAAGAGGAAAATGCAAACCCTGTCAAGCCGGCACAGACTACTGTTTCTCCAAGTTCCAAGAAGAAAACTCCTGCGAAGGAGAAGTCGCCTGTACCTTACTTGGTTGCTGTCATTATCCTTGTTTTGTTGCTATGCGGCGGTGTTGTTCTATTCATTTATTATCCGGATCTGTTTTCTTCTTCATCCGATAAAAATGCTCTTGATATGCCCCCCGTAACCACTCAACCTGTTCAACCGGAAACGCAACTTTCTGATACAATCGAGCATAAAGATACAATTAAAGAAATAACGCCTGATATACCTAAAGCAGTTGTTACTCCACAGCCAGTTGCTAAAAAGGAAGAGGTGATCACCCCTACAAAAACTGAAAATAAAGTTGTGCAACAACAACCTTCAGCTTCTGCTTATTTGGATTCGGCATCTTATAAGATTACAGGAACCAAAACTAAATACACAATCAAAGAGGGTGAAACCTTGACAAGAGTTTCTTTGCAATTCTATGGCACAAAAGCTATGTGGCCGTACATTGTGAAACATAATCCGGACGTAATCAAGAATCCCAATAATGTACCATATGGTACAACAATTAAAATACCGGAACTCATCAAAGAATAAGTAATAATAATCCATTCACCCGACCGTACAAATCCTGTATTGGTCGGGTGAAATGTTATGGATGTGCAAAAGCGTATGAAAGTACCTTAATCTAAAGATTTCGCATAGTTTTTTAATAAAAATTAGTTGCAATCGTTAATTATATGGCGTACTTTTGGGAGCAAAATTAAAAGCCTTATAACACAGGCAAGGCTTGCATAAAAATAATGAGAATTAAATAATAAAATATTAAGTATTTATGGCTGAATCAATTGATATCCGCGAGCTAAATGAGCGGATTGAAAGACAAAGTGCTTTCGTTACCAATCTTACGACAGGTATGGACCAAATCATTGTTGGTCAGAAACATTTGGTTGAATCACTGCTTATCGGATTACTTTCCGATGGTCACGTTCTTTTGGAAGGTGTACCTGGCTTGGCAAAAACTTTGGCTATTAAAACACTCGCTTCTCTGATCGACGCGAAATATAGCCGTATCCAGTTCACACCGGATTTATTGCCTGCCGACGTTATAGGAACAATGGTTTACAGTCAGAAAGATGAATCTTTTAAGGTACAAAGAGGCCCGATTTTCGCCAACTTTGTATTAGCTGATGAAATAAACCGTGCTCCGGCCAAAGTACAGAGTGCTTTACTGGAAGCTATGCAGGAACGTCAGGTTACTATCGGTAAAGAAACATTTGAATTGCAGGAACCTTTTCTTGTATTAGCTACTCAAAATCCGATTGAACAAGAAGGAACTTATCCTCTTCCTGAAGCACAGGTCGACCGTTTCATGCTGAAAGTGGTTATTGACTATCCGAAGCTGGAAGAAGAGAAGTTGATTATTCGCCAGAATATCAATGGGAAAAAGTTCAATGTGAAACCGATTCTAAAAGCTGATGAGATTATTGAAGCACGCAAAGTTGTTCGTCAGGTATATTTAGATGAGAAAATTGAACGTTATATCGTAGATATTGTATTTGCTACCCGTTTCCCGGAAAAATATGATCTCAAAGAATTAAAAGATATGATCGGATTTGGTGGTTCGCCTCGTGCTTCTATCAATTTGGCTTTGGCTGCCCGTACATATGCTTTCATCAAACGTCGTGGTTATGTAATTCCGGAAGATGTACGTGCTGTTGCGCATGATGTTCTTCGTCACCGCATCGGATTGACATATGAAGCGGAAGCTAACAATATGACTTCGGACGAAATCATCAGCAAGATTCTGAATAAGGTTGAAGTGCCCTAATTCGTAGTTATAATACAGTCAATAAGTAGTCATAGTGTTATACTAGACTACTTTAGCTACTTACTACTTAACTACTGTATAAATGGAGACAAGTGAAATACTAAAAAAAGTTCGTCAGATTGAAATTAAGACACGGGGATTGTCTAACAATATCTTTGCAGGCCAGTATCATTCGGCTTTCAAGGGTAGGGGTATGTCGTTCTCCGAAGTCCGGGAATATCAGTTTGGCGATGATATACGTGACATAGACTGGAATGTGACGGCACGTTTCAACAAACCTTACGTGAAAGTGTTTGAAGAAGAACGCGAACTGACAGTCATGTTGATGGTTGATGTTTCCGGAAGTTTGGAATTTGGTACTGTTAAACAGCTAAAGAAGGACATGGTAACGGAAATTGCAGCTACTCTTGCCTTTTCTGCCATACAGAATAATGATAAGATCGGCGTGATTTTCTTTTCAGACCGGATAGAAAAGTTTATTCCACCTAAAAAGGGACGTAAACATATTCTATATATTATCCGTGAACTGATTGACTTTCAACCGGAAAGCCGTCGTACCAATATACGTCTTGCATTGGAATACTTGACTAATGTGATGAAAAGACGCTGTACGGCATTCATTCTATCAGACTTCATCGACCAGGAAAGCTTTAAAAATGCATTAACCATAGCCAATCGGAAACATGACGTAGTAGCATTACAAGTTTACGACCGAAGAGTGAGTGATCTTCCTCCTGTAGGATTAATGCGGATAAAAGATGCAGAGACTGGCCATGAGCAATGGATCGATACTTCTTCTAAAGCAGTACGTCGTGCACATCGTGACTGGTGGATACAGAAGCAAGCTGAGCTGAGCGATACGTTTACTAAAAGTAATGTAGACTCTGTGTCGGTCAGAACTGACCAGGATTACGTAAAGGCATTGTTGAACTTATTTGCCAAACGAAATTAATGAAATCAAATATGAATAGAAATATTATTCTGATAGCATTATTAGGTCTACTATCTATCGGCAAAGTAACAGCACAATCTGTTACAGTGGAAGCAAAGATAGATTCATTGCAGATACTGATTGGTGAACAAGCGAAATTGCAATTGCAAGTCGCCATGGATGCCAAGCAGCGTGCTATTTTTCCTGCTTATGCCGATACTTTAATAAAAGGTGTAGAAATTATAGAAACCGTCAAACCGGATACCCAATTTCTGAACGATCGACAGCGAATGTTGATTACTCAGGAATATGTTATCACTTCTTTTGATTCGGCTTTATATTATCTGCCACCAATGCCCGTAACGGTAGATGGCAAAGAGTATAAATCAAAAGCCTTGGCATTGAAAGTGTATTCCATTCCAGTAGACACATTACACCCTGACCAATTTTTCGGGCAGAAACCTGTAATGAAGGCACCTTTTGCATGGGAAGATTGGTATGGCTTGATTGCTTGTTCATTCCTGGCTTTACCTCTGCTTGGTTTATTGATCTATCTTATCGTACGTATCCGTGATAATAAGCCAATTATCCGTAAGATAAAAGTTGAACCTAAGTTGCCGCCACATCAGGCTGCCATGAAGGAGATAGAACGTATCAAAACTGAAAAGATATGGCAGAAAGGACAACCGAAGGAATACTATACAGAATTAACTGATACTCTTCGTACTTATATAAAAGAACGTTTCGGATTTAATGCATTGGAAATGACTTCTTCTGAAATCATTGATAAATTACTGGAAATGAATGACAAAGAAGCGATGTCTGATTTGAAATATCTTTTCCAAACTGCCGATTTAGTGAAGTTTGCCAAACATGATCCTCAAATGAATGAAAATGACGCAAACTTGATTAATGCTATCGACTTTATCAATGAGACGAAACAACCGGAAGAGGAAAATCAGAAACCGCAACCAACAGAAATTACCATCATTGAGAAACGCTCTTTGCGGGTTAAAGCAATGCTGATTTGCGGAATTACGCTTTTATCAGTAGCATTGATTGGTACCTTTATATATATAGGTATGCAGATATACAATCTTTTTGTATAAAGAATGTGTAACTTGAATACTAAATAGTAAACTGTTAAATCATAAATAAAATGGTTTTTGCCAATATTGAATATCTGTTTTTGCTATTATTGCTTATACCTTATATTGTATGGTATATTCTGAAGCAAAGAAAAAGTGAAGCTACTCTTCAAATTTCTGATGCCAGGGTATATGCGCATACACCCAAAAGTTATAAGAATTATTTGTTACATGCTCCATTTATACTACGTATCATAGCGTTAGTGTTGGTTATTCTGGTTCTTGCACGCCCACAAACGACTAATAAGTGGCAAAACAGCGAGATAGAAGGTATTGATATTATGCTGGCTATCGACGTTTCTACCAGTATGCTGGCTGAAGACTTGAAACCTAATAGGCTGGAAGCTGCAAAAGATGTTGCAGCGGAGTTTATTAATGGACGTCCGAATGATAATATCGGTATCACATTATTTGCCGGTGAGACTTTCACTCAATGTCCATTAACTGTAGATCATGCCGTATTGCTGGATATGATTCATAATATCAAATGTGGCCTTATCGAAGATGGTACTGCAGTGGGTATGGGAATAGCGAATGCTGTAACCCGCTTGAAAGATAGTAAAGCTAAATCGAAAGTCATCATCTTGTTGACGGATGGTACCAACAACAAAGGTGATATTTCTCCGATGACAGCTGCCGAAATAGCTAAGAGCTTTGGAATTCGTGTATACACTATCGGTGTAGGAACGAATGGAATGGCACCTTATCCTTATCCAGTCGGCAATACAGTGCAATATGTTAATATGCCGGTAGAAATCGATGAAAAGACATTGACGCAGATTGCCGGAACAACAGATGGTAACTATTTCCGGGCTACGAGCAATTCGAAACTAAAAGAAGTATATGAAGAAATTGATAAACTGGAGAAAACCAAACTGAATGTAAAAGAGTACAGCAAACGCGATGAAGAGTATCATTGGTTTGCATTAGCTGCTTTCCTCTGCGTGTTATTGGAAGTATTGCTACGTAATTCAATACTCAAGAAAATTCCATAAGGTGGTTTGTCAATTGTAATTTGTCAATCGTAAAATAGTAAAGAAGATGTTTCGATTTGGAGAACCTACATATTTATATTTATTGCTGCTATTACCTTTCTTAGCAGCTTTCTACTTGTATTCCAATTACAAAAGAAGGAAGAATATTCGCCGTTTTGGTGATCCTGCTTTGTTGGCTCAATTAATGCCCGACGTCTCTAAATATCGTCCGGATGTAAAATTCTGGATCTTATTTGCTGCTATCGGTTTATTTTCAGTACTATTAGCACGTCCTCAATTTGGTTCTAAATTGGAAACGGTAAAGCGTAAAGGAGTGGAAGTGATTATCGCATTAGACATTTCAAACTCTATGCTTGCCCAGGATGTGCAACCAAGTCGTTTGGAAAAGGCAAAAAGATTAATATCCAGATTGGTAGATGAACTTGATAATGATAAAGTCGGCATGATTGTTTTTGCCGGTGATGCGTTCACACAATTACCAATTACCAGCGACTATATTTCCGCTAAAATGTTCTTGGAGTCTATAAATCCTTCCTTAATATCCAAGCAAGGTACAGCTATTGGAGAAGCTATAAATTTAGCTACCCGTAGTTTCACTCCTCAAGAAGGAGTAGGGCGTGCTATCATTGTTATTACGGACGGTGAGAACCATGAAGGCGGCGCAGTGGAAGCAGCTAAAGCTGCGGCAGAAAAAGATATCCAAGTGAATGTATTGGGAGTAGGTATGCCTGATGGAGCTCCCATACCGGCTGAAGGTACAAATGATTATCGCCGTGACCGGGAAGGTAATGTAATCGTTACCCGTCTGAATGAAGCTATGTGTCAGGAGATTGCCAAAGAAGGAAAAGGTATATATGTACGGGTAGACAACTCTAATTCGGCACAGAAAGCTATTAATCAAGAAGTGAACAAAATGGCAAAATCTGATGTAGAATCTAAAGTCTACACAGAGTTTAACGAACAATTCCAAGCAATTGCCTGGATTATTCTATTATTGCTATTGGCAGAAATATTAATTTTGGATCGCAAGAATCCTTTATTTAAGAACATTCATCTGTTTTCTAATAAGAAATAGTTATGCGCATGTTAAAAAGTAAATATATTCTATTCGTCGTGTTTCTACTATCGGCTGTTGCTGTTTCAGCGCAGAAAGAAGAACGTGACTATATCCGTAAAGGAAACCGCCTGTTTAATGATAGTGTATTTGTAGATGCAGAGGTAAACTACCGGAAAGCTCTGGAAGTAAATCCTAAATCTTCAGTATCCATGTATAATTTGGGTAATACGCTTTCACAACAGCAAAAGTTTCAGGATGCTATGGAGCAATATGTAGCGGCTGGCAATATAGAAAAAGACAAAATGAAACTAGCGCATATTTACCATAACATGGGAGTACTTTTCCAGGCTGGTAAAGATTATGCAAAAGCTGTGGATGCATATAAGATGTCATTGCGCAATAATCCTACAGATGATGAAACGCGATACAATTTGGCTCTTGCACAAAAAATGTTGAAAGATCAACAACAGAACCAGCAGAATCAGGATCAAAATAAAGATCAACAAAAGCAAGATCAAAAACAAGACCAAAATAAAGATAAACAGAACGATCAGAAGCAAGATGAAAAAAAAGATCAGCAACAACCGCCCAAATCTGAAAAACAAAATAATCAGATGTCAAAGGAGAACGCTGAACAATTACTGAATTCTGTGATGCAGGATGAAAAAGACGTACAGGATAAAGTAAAGAAACAACAGAAAGTACTGCAGGGTGGTCGTTTAGAAAAAGATTGGTAATATAAAGTTGACGATATAAACTTCATAAGCAATGAAAAAACTGATTATTATATTGATGGCATTGATAGCATATAGCACTCAGGCATTAGCTGATAAAGTGTCTTTTACTGCTTCTGCTCCTGACGCAGTGGTGGTAGGCGATCAATTCAGGCTATCTTACACTGTAACTACACAGAAAATTAAAGATTTTCAGGCTCCCTCAATTAAAGGATTCGATGTACTGATGGGGCCAAGCCGTTCACAGCAAAGTAATACCCAAATTGTAAATGGCAATGTTACATCTACCAGTAGTATTACATTTACATATATATTAATGGCTAATACTGCCGGTGAATACACTATTAGTGGTGCTTCGATTGTAGCCGATGGTAATCAAATGGTATCGAACTCGGTAAAAATTAAAGTACTACCACAGGATCAAAGCAATAATGGAGGTCAAAACAGTAGTAGTAATAACAACTCTTCCATACATTCTTCGTCCGGTACGACTGTATCTAATCAGGACTTGTTTATCACTGCATCTGCCAGCAAAACTAATGTATTCGAACAGGAAGCATTTGTTCTTACATATAAAATCTATACCAGAGAGTCGAATTTGCAGCTAAATAATGCCAAACTCCCTGATTTTAAAGGTTTCCATTCACAGGAAATCGAAATGACAACAAATGCAAAGTGGACTCCTGAACATTATCAGGGACGTAATTACTATACAACAGTTTATCGTCAGTTTGTACTTTTTCCACAGCAATCAGGTAAATTATATATAGATCCGGCTCAATTTCAGATGACAGTAGGAAAACCTGTACAATCAGCTGATCCTTTCGATGCATTTTTTAATGGCGGAAGTAGTGTGATGGAGATTAAAAAAAATATCGCTACTCCTAAAATAGCAATAAATGTCAATCCACTTCCAGTCGGTAAGCCTTCAGACTTCTCTGGTGGAGTAGGAGAGTTTACTATTTCTTCATCTATTAATAGTAAAGAGTTGAAAACTAATGATGCTATTACTATCAAACTGGTTATTTCCGGCACAGGAAACTTGAAGTTGATTTCTAATCCGGAAATAAAATTCCCAGATGACTTTGAGGTATATGATCCCAAAGTAGATAATCAGGTTAGATTGACTCGTGAAGGACTTACTGGTAATAAAGTAATTGAATATCTGGCAATTCCCAGACATGCCGGAACATATAAGATTCCGGGAGTATCTTTCAGTTACTTCGATATTCGTTCTAAATCATACAAAACTTTGAAAACGGAAGAGTATGTAGTGAATATTGAAAAAGGTGCAGGAAATGCAGATCAAGTGATTGCAAACTTTACTAATAAAGAGGACTTGAAAGTATTAGGAGAAGATATACGTTATATCAAGCAAAACGAGGTAACTCTTCAACCTAAAGGTAGTTTCTTCTACGGCTCAATGACCTATTGGTTATTCTATATTATTCCGGCTCTTGCCTTTATTATCTTCTTTATTATTTATCGCAAACAAGCAGCAGAGAATGCCAATGTTGCTAAGGTGCGGACAAAGAAAGCTAATAAAGTCGCTACAAAACGTATGAAATTAGCAGGTAAGCTACTTTCTGAAAACAAAAAGGATGCTTTTTATGATGAGGTTCTGAAAGCATTATGGGGATATATTAGTGATAAGTTAAATATTCCGGTATCCCGTTTATCCAAAGATAATATTGAAGAAAAACTGAGAAATCATGGAGTGAATGAGGAACTAATTAAAGGATTCCTGAATGCACTGAATGACTGTGAATTTGCCCGTTTCGCTCCAGGAGATGAAAATCAGGCTATGGATAAAGTTTATTCATCTTCTATAGAAGTAATAAGCAAAATGGAGAATTCAATAAAACATTAACCCATAAGAGATTGTGTTATGAAAAAAATATTATTTTTTATATTAATATTAATGTCGGTGACTTGTTTTGGACAGGATTCGCAAAATATTGATTCTATACAAGTTAACGATTCTATCCATGCAGGTTCTACTATATTCTCTAATGATACATCCGGAGATATTGCAAAAGCTGAAGGGGACTCCGCATACATAAAGGAAGATTATGCCACAGCTATTCAAGTATACGAAACGCTGTTGAAGAATGGAGAAGCTGCTGACGTTTATTATAACCTAGGAAATAGTTATTATAAAATAGGGGAAATAGCGAAAGCAGTCCTCAACTATGAACGTGCCTTACTATTACAACCTGGTAATAATGATATCCGTGCTAATCTTGAAGTAGCACGTGCGAAAACAATAGATAAAGTAGAACCAGTTCCCGAAGTATTCTTTGTTTCATGGACTAAGTCTTTGATAAACAGTATGAGTGTAGATGCATGGGCAACATGGGGAATCATCTCTTTTATTTTATTTATTGTTGCACTCTACTTTTTCATATTCTCTAAACAAATTATGTGGAAGAAAGCCGGTTTCATATCAGGAGTCATCTTTTTGATTATTACTATATGTACCAATCTCTTTGCTTCAGAGCAAAAAGAACATTTAGTAAACCGGAATGAAGCGATTGTTATGAATCCAAGTGTCACAGTTCGAAGTACGCCTAGTGAAAGTGGTACTAGCTTATTTATTCTCCATGAAGGAAGAAAGGTAAGCATCAAGGACAATTCGATGAAAGAATGGAAAGAAATCCGCTTGGAAGACGGAAAAGTAGGCTGGGTGCCGACTTCCGCTATTGAGGTGATATAGAGCCAAATAAAAGATTTTATAAATTCAGAAAAAAGATAAGCAAATAATTTGTTTTATCTTTTTTTTTGCTTAAGTTTATAGCGTGATAAAAAAATCACATAGTATTAACCATTAAATTTACGAGACATGAGAACAATAACATTTAATGAACTTCGTAAGATTAAAGATTCATTGCCTAGCGGTAGCATGCATAGAATAGCAGACGAACTTGGTTTGCACGTAGATACTGTGCGAAACTTCTTCGGCGGCCACAATTTCAAGGAAGGAAAAAGTGTCGGAATACATCTTGAGCCCGGTCCGGATGGTGGGCTTGTAATGCTGGATGATACGACAGTTCTTGATCGGGCTTTAAGGATATTGGATGAATTGAATATGAGAATGCAAAAAGAACAGGCTACCGAATCTGTGCAAGTTTAAAATATAACAAACTGAATCCCAATTGAGTAAACAATTGGGATTTCTTATTTGTTCACCCTTCAAAATGTACATTTATGGAAGACAAATTAGTAACCCTAGCCATTCTGACATATACCAAAGCTCAGATATTAAAGAATGTCCTTGAAAATGAAGGTATTGAGACATACATTCATAACGTAAACCAAATACAGCCGGTCGTTTCTTCGGGTGTTCGATTACGAATTAAGGAAAGTGATTTACCACGTGCACTAAAAATAACAGAAAGTTCGACTTGGCTATCTGAAAGTATAGTGGGAGAGAAGGAGCCTAAGGTTGAAAACAAATCAAATAAGATTTTAATCCCTGTTGACTTCTCTAATTATTCGATGAAAGCGTGTGAATTTGCTTTTAATTTGGCGAAAACAGAAAATGCAGAAGTCATCTTATTGCATGTTTATTTTACGCCTATATATGCGTCATCATTGCCATATGGGGATGTTTTCAATTATCAGGTTGGAGATGAAGAAACTGTGAAAACTATTATTCACAAGGTACATTCTGATCTCAATGCTTTATCAACAAAAATAAAAGAAAAAATTGCCTCAGGAGAATTTCCGGATATCAAATATAGTTGTATTCTTCGGGAAGGTATTCCTGAAGAAGAAATACTTAGATATGCTAAAGAGCAACGTCCCATTGTGATTATTATGGGAACTCGAGGCAAGAATCAAAAGGATATTGATTTGATTGGCAGTGTAACCGCTGAAGTTATTGAAAGAAGTCGCACTGCAGTGTTAGCCATTCCTGAAAATACACCATTCAAACAATTCAGTGAAGTCAAACATATTGCTTTCATAACTAATTTCGACCAGAGAGATTTAATTGCATTTGAAGCATTCTTCAATACTTGGAAATCATTTCATTTTTCAGTATCTTTGATACATCTTACTGAATCCAAAGATACCTGGAATGAAATAAAACTTGCAGGAATAAAAGAATATTTCCATAAGCAATATCCAGGACTTGAAATTCATTATGATGTTGTAATGAGTGACAATTTATTAAAAGGACTTGATCACTATATCAAAGAGAATCAAATAGATATAATCACACTGACTTCATATAAAAGAAACATATTCGCTCGCTTATTTAATCCAAGTATTGCCCGAAAGATGATATTTCACTCTGATACGCCATTACTTGTTATTAATGGATGATCAAAACGGATATAAAAAGCGACTCACGATTAGGGAATAATACTTATTATGTTTAATATAAAAAAGGAGTAAATTCAGACTTTGCTCCTTTTTTGTTTTTTGTGTCATTTAAAAAATATTTCATCCTATATCCTCCAAGTAGCAAGATTCTTAAATTATCGGGAAAGTCGGAACTCCAAACGCCCTCTTAAAAAATGAAATAAAAAAAGAAGGTTACTATTTTACAAGTAACCTTCTTTATCTTTTTTATTCAAAAAGATTGATTATTTCATCAACTTATCAATTTCTTCAAATTCAGGACCCATATTCAAGTTATAGTAAACTCGGTAAAGACCTTGTAGCCACAAATCTTGTTGATCAGGTTTCAAAACTCTGGCTTTTTCATAGAAGGGTTTAGCTTCTTCATAGAATTTCTTCACTATAGCCTGTGCTTCAGCATACTTAGGATCATTGATATCTGTTGTAGCTTTGTCAGCATAATCCTGTGCCTTCATCAAATATACCAAACCAACGTTAGAGTATGCTTCTGCATATTCCGGATCAGCAGCAATGGCTTTCTTATAGTATTCGATTGCATTATCATACTCTTTCATGTTATGATAAAGATATGCTTTTACATACAAATACAGTTTGTTATTAGGATCATTAGACAACATTCTATCAGCAAACTCCATTGCTTTAGAAGCTTGATTAGAACTATTATAATAATCAACTAAGTTTGCAAAGAAATAGTCATTTCCTGGGAATTTTAGGATACCTTCTTCCAAAGCCTTGATCCATGCAGCAGTATCACCTTTAGCTTTATAAGCATCAGCCATCAACTGCATTGCAAATTTACCACCGTCTTTATCAGCCAAAGCCGAAGGAGCATATTTGATGATTGCGTCTTTATCACCTACTCTATCGGCAGCCAATGTTGCATAATAAGCAATTTGCGGAAGCAAAGTATCAGTCTTAGCTATTTCTTTGTCAGCCAGCATCGGATAAGAAGCTGATTCTACGTATGTTGCGAAGAATTTCAGAGCTTCTTTATTCTTATCCAAATTGAAATACTGGATACCACCATTAATCAAGTTCGGACGTTCAGCCAACATGCTGGAAGCATTTGTCTTACGATATTTGTTTTTAATTTTACCCTTCTCATTGGGAACTTCTGCCAAAGCATCACATTTTGTATAGTACTCATACATTTTCAAAATACTATTATACACTTTCAATGTATCATACGGTTTTCTCAAAAAAGCATTTTTCATCTGCTCTTCGTTGATACGCTTCTGAATAAATCCAGCAACGTCCCATGTGTCAGCAAGATCCTTTGTTTCAGGATTCTTCATAGCTTCCTTAATGAGCTGTTCAGCCTGCTTAAAATTAGGTTTTACGTCATTGGCAATACTCTTTGCTTCTTTCACATTCTTCACCTGAGCGAATGAGAAGCTAACAGCCATCAATAAAACCATCGAAAATAATACTCTTTTCATGATTGTTGTTTGATTAATTATTAATATTATGTCTATTCCTCAATTTCATTGTTGCTTTCGTTTTCATTAACGTCAGCTACATCTTCAACATCGGGAGAATCTGCATTTGGATCACTCACAATAGTTCCCTCTGTTTCTTCTGCCGGTATTTCATCTTCAAGACTTTCAGTCATAACCTTACATACCGAACCAATCTGATCGTTACGTTTTTCAAGATTAATCAGACGGACGCCTTGCGTAGCACGTCCCATGATGCGAACATCTTCCACTTTCAAACGGATAGTGATACCAGACTTATTGATAATCATCAAGTCATTTTCATCTGTTACAGACTTGATTGTTACCAATTTACCTGTTTTCTCCGTAATGTTCATGGTCTTGACACCCTTACCACCACGGTTAGTCTTACGGTAATCTTCGATTTCAGAACGTTTTCCATATCCCTGTTCAGAAACAACCATTACCGATTCTGTTTCCAAATCCTTGATACAAATCATTCCAACAACTTCATCTTGACCATCGTTATCCAATGTAATACCACGTACACCCGTTGCAGTACGTCCCATTACGCGGACTGCTGCTTCATGGAAACGAATTGCACGTCCATTGCGATTAGCAATAATAATCTCGTTGTTTCCATTCGTCATACGAACTTCAATAACACTGTCATCTTCACGAATAGTAATCGCATTTACACCGTTCTGACGAGGACGAGAGTATTGTTCAAGCAGTGTTTTCTTTATCACACCTTTCTTAGTACAGAACAATACATAATGGCTATTAATAAATTCAGAATCTTCCAGGCTCTTGACACGCAAGTATGCTGTTACATTATCATCAGAATCAATATTCAGCAAGTTTTGGATAGCACGTCCCTTAGAATTCTTCGTTCCTTCAGGTATTTCATATACCTTCAACCAATAGCACTTACCTTTCTGTGTAAAGAACATCATAGTATTGTGCATGGTAGCCGGATAAATATGCTCAACAAAGTCTTCGTCACGAGTTTCTGTACCCTTGGAACCTACTCCACCACGATTCTGCGCGCGGAATTCAGTCAACGGTGTACGTTTGAGATATCCCATATGAGAGATTGTGATAATCATCTGATCATCCGCATAGAAGTCTTCCGGATTGAACTCTTCTGAAGAATAAACAATTTCTGAACGACGTTCATCGCCATATTTTGCTCTTACTTCTAATAATTCCTCTTTCATCACCTTGCGGCACACTTCATCATCAGCCAGGATACTTTCCAAATAAGCAATTTGCTTCATTATTTCTTCGTATTCTGCATGAAGCTGATCCTGCATCAGACCAGTCAACTGACGCAAACGCATTTCTACAATGGCGCGAGACTGAATTTCTGTCAGGTTGAAACGCTCTATCAAGCCTGCAATAGCATCATTGGGCGTTTTGGCAGCACGAATAATACGGATTACTTCATCAATATTATCCGAGGCAATGATTAAACCTTCGAGAATATGTGCACGTTCTTTTGCCTTGCGGAGTTCAAACTGTGTACGACGGATAACAACCTCGTGTCTATGTTCGATGAAGTATTTAATTAAATCTCTCAGATTCAGAGTCTTCGGACGTCCGTGGATCAAAGCAACGTTATTCACACCGAAAGATGTCTGCAAAGCTGTCATCTTATAGAGCTTATTCAGCACTACACTTGCATTTGCATCACGTTTCACGTCAATAACAATACGCATACCGTCACGGTCTGACTCATCATTTGCATTCGAGATACCCTCTATTTTCTTATCGTTCACAAGGTCAGCGATGTATTTAATCAATTCTGCCTTGTTCACATTATACGGTATCTCGGTTACTACGATCTTGTCATGCGTCTGTCCGGTTTCAATTTCAGCTTTTGCACGCATAACTACACGTCCACGACCTGTCAGATATGCTTCACGAACACCAGTTACACCATATATATATCCACCTGTAGGAAAATCCGGAGCTTTAACAAAGTTCATCAACTCTTCCACCGTAATCTCCGGATTATCGATATATGCATCACAAGCATCGATTACTTCCGAAAGATTATGAGGTGGCATATTGGTAGCCATACCTACGGCAATACCGGATGCACCATTTACTAAAAGGTTAGGAATACGGGTCGGCATTACTTTCGGCTCAACCAACGTATTGTCAAAGTTAGGTTCGAAATCGACAGTTTCCTTATACAGGTCATCCATCATTGCTTCACCCAACTTATTAAGACGAGCCTCGGTGTAACGCATAGCCGCAGGGCTATCACCGTCTACTGAACCAAAGTTACCCTGTCCGTCTACCAATGGATAACGCATTGCCCATTCCTGTGCCATACGTACCATTGCAAGATAAACAGAAGAATCTCCGTGAGGGTGATACTTACCAAGTACTTCACCAACGATTCTCGCAGATTTCTTATAAGGTTTGTCTGAAGTATTACCCAATTCCATCATTCCGTATAAAATTCTACGGTGAACGGGCTTAAATCCATCTCTAACATCCGGAAGGGCACGTGAAACTATGACCGACATGGAGTAGTCAATGTACGATGACTTCATTTCCTCCTCGATGTTAATCTTTATAATTCTGTCTTGTTCAAGCATTTAAAATGATTATTAATTATACATTCTACGGTTTGTGAAAAACCACGCTAAAGTACTACTTTTCCCGGATATACGAAAGTTTTTGAGAAGAAACTTTTATTATGACCGGAAGGACATCCGGGCAAGCTTTAAAATACGAAAACAAAAAGAGAAAAACAATAAATATAAGGTATAAAGCTAGTATAACATCAGTAAAAAATGCCTTGATATTTGTTATACCTTATATATATAATGCAAATACACCGTTTTTATGGCACGCCATTTGTAGATATAAGAAATAAAGCAAATATTGCAATACAAACCTGATTTAATGCGTATATTTGCCAGTGAATAACCCTTAGAAGAAAAGGAAAAAGTATGAATAATCAATTCTCACAAAGAGTTTCCGACATTATCGTCTATAGTAAGGAAGAAGCGAATCGGTTGAGAAGTAGGTACATAGGCCCTGAACACCTGCTTCTGGGAATGCTCCGTGACGGTGAAGGAAAAGCTATCGAGATATTGTCTAAACTCAACACCAATCTGGCTATAATCAAACAGCAGATTGAAGCTCAATTGAAGGCAGAAGCTGATGATATGTTACTGCCTGATGCAGAGGTGCCGTTGTCCAATGATGCGGCAAAGATATTAAAAATGTGTATTTTAGAAGCACGTGGAATGAAAAGTAACATCGCTGATACAGAACATGTTCTGTTAGCTATTTTAAGAGAGAAAAATAATATGGCAGCTTCCGTACTTGAAGCAAATGATATAAATTACGCAAAAGTATTGGAGCAAGCTACGTTACAACCTGATATCAACTCAGGTATGGGCTTTACGGAAGACGATGATGATGACGAAGAAATGTCCTCTCCCCGTTCAGGTGGCAGAGGCGGTTCTGAAGAACGTCAGCAGGCACAAACTGCTTCAAAAAAGCCGTCCAATGACACACCGGTACTCGATAATTTCGGTACGGATATGACAAAAGCGGCAGAAGAAGGAAGATTGGACCCTGTAGTCGGCAGAGAAAGAGAAATCGAACGCCTGGCTCAAATTTTGAGTCGTCGTAAAAAGAATAATCCGATTCTGATCGGCGAACCGGGTGTCGGAAAATCAGCTATCGTTGAAGGACTTGCCTTGCGAATCATTCAGAAAAAGGTTTCACGAATTCTGTTTGACAAACGAGTGGTAGCTCTTGATATGACAGCTGTCGTGGCAGGAACCAAATACCGTGGACAGTTTGAAGAACGTATTCGTTCCATTCTCAATGAGTTGCAGAAGAATCCGAATGTGATTTTGTTTATTGACGAAATTCACACGATTGTAGGTGCAGGTTCGGCAGCAGGCTCTATGGATGCCGCAAATATGCTGAAACCGGCATTAGCAAGAGGAGAAATACAGTGTATTGGTGCCACCACACTAGATGAATATCGTAAGAACATCGAAAAGGATGGCGCTTTGGAACGTCGTTTCCAAAAAGTAATAGTAGAACCTACTACTGCTGAAGAAACTCTTCAGATTCTGCGTAATATCAAGGATAAGTACGAAGATCATCACAATGTATATTATACAGATGAAGCCCTGGAAGCATGTGTCAAGCTGACAGACCGCTATATCACAGATCGTAATTTCCCTGATAAGGCCATTGATGCTTTGGACGAAGCCGGTTCACGGGTACATCTAACCAATGTCAATGTCCCTAAAGAGATAGAAGAACAGGAAAAACTGATCGAAGAAGCTAAAAACAAGAAAAATGAAGCTGTAAAATCGCAGAATTTCGAACTTGCAGCCAGCTTCCGGGATAAGGAAAAAGAACTCTCTCTCCAATTGGATGAGATGAAGAAAGAATGGGAAGCTAATCTCAAGGAGAACAGACAAACTGTGGATGCGGAAGAAATAGCTAATGTCATCTCAATGATGTCAGGTATTCCCGTGCAGCGTATGGCTCAAGCTGAAGGCATTAAACTGGCAGGTATGAAAGAAGACTTGCAGTCTAAAGTCATAGCGCAAGATACAGCCATAGAGAAGTTGGTGAAAGCGATTTTGCGAAGCCGTGTAGGACTGAAAGATCCTAATAAGCCGATTGGCACATTTATGTTCTTAGGCCCGACAGGAGTTGGTAAAACCCATTTAGCAAAAGAGTTGGCTAAATATATGTTTGGGTCTGCCGATGCGTTGATTCGTATAGACATGAGTGAATATATGGAGAAATTCACAGTTTCACGATTGGTCGGAGCGCCTCCGGGATACGTAGGATATGAAGAAGGTGGCCAGTTGACGGAGAAAGTACGTCGTAAACCATACTCTATCGTATTGCTTGATGAGATAGAAAAAGCACATCCTGATGTATTCAATATCCTGCTTCAGGTGATGGACGAAGGTCGTTTGACTGACAGTTATGGCAGAATGGTAGACTTCAAAAATACCGTTATTATCATGACTTCCAATATCGGAACCCGCCAATTGAAAGATTTCGGACGAGGTGTCGGATTTGCGACACAAAGCCGCCTGGACGATAAAGAATTCTCGCGAAGTGTAATACAAAAGGCTTTAAATAAATCGTTCGCACCCGAATTCATTAATCGTGTGGATGAAATCATCACATTCGACCAACTCTCTCTGGAGGCTATAACAAAGATTATAGACATAGAGTTGAAAGGGCTATATAACAGGATTGAGTCCATTGGATATAAGCTTGTTATTGAAGATAAAGCAAAAGAATTCATCGCAAGTAAAGGATATGATGTACAATATGGCGCCCGTCCTTTGAAACGAGCAATTCAGACTTATTTGGAAGATGGCCTGTCCGAGCTTATCATTTCTTCATCTTTGAAAGAAGGAGATAATATTCAAGTCTCTCTCAATGAAGAAAAAGGTGAACTTGAAATGAAAGTTATCGCTGCGGAGTAGAATTATTTTCAGAATAAGAAAATCTTAAATATGCCATAATGTCAGACCTTCGGGTCTGGCATTTTTTTTGTCTCTATCTGAGCAAATATCAATTAAAATTAATCAATAGATAAACTAAAAAATATACGTATTATGCAAAAAGGTAATATTGGGGTTACAACAGAAAACATTTTCCCTATCATCAAGAAGTTTTTGTACAGTGACCATGAAATTTTTCTTCGTGAGTTAGTATCCAATGCGGTAGACGCTACCCAGAAGCTGAATACATTGGCTTCTATTGGCGAGTTCAAAGGCGAACTGGGCGAACTGACCGTTCATGTCGAATTAGGTAAAGATACCATTACCATCTCTGATCGTGGTATCGGTCTGACAGCAGAAGAAATTGAAAAGTATATCAATCAGATTGCGTTCTCAGGAGCTAACGATTTCCTCGAGAAATACAAAAATGACGCAAATGCCATTATCGGTCATTTCGGACTCGGTTTCTATTCCGCCTTTATGGTTGCGAAGAAAGTAGAAATAATCACTAAATCATATAGAGACGGCGCACAAGCTGTAAAATGGACTTGCGACGGTAGCCCTGAATTCACTATCGAAAACGTAGAAAAAGCAGATCGCGGTTCAGATATCATTTTATACATTGACGATGATTGCAAAGAATTCTTGGAAGAAGCACGTATCTCTGAACTTCTGAAGAAATATTGCAGCTTCCTTCCTGTTCCTATTGCATTTGGAAAAAAGAAAGAATGGAAAGATGGTAAACAAGTAGAAACGACTGAAGATAACATCATTAATGATACTACTCCTCTTTGGACTCGTAAACCTAGTGAACTATCGGATGAGGATTATAAATCATTCTATAGCAAGTTGTATCCGATGTCTGACGAACCACTCTTCTGGATTCATCTGAATGTGGATTACCCATTCCATCTGACTGGTATCCTCTACTTCCCGAAAGTAAAGAGCAACATCGAACTAAATAAAAATAAGATTCAGCTATATTGCAATCAGGTATATGTTACAGATTCAGTTGAAGGCATAGTGCCGGACTTCCTTACTTTGTTACATGGAGTAATAGACTCACCGGATATCCCATTGAACGTTTCCCGTTCATACTTGCAAAGTGATTCGAACGTGAAGAAGATTTCAACATACATCACCAAGAAGGTTTCCGATCGTCTGCAATCTATCTTCAAGAATGACCGTAAGCAATTTGAAGAGAAGTGGAATGATTTAAAAATATTTATCAATTACGGAATGCTCACACAGGAGGATTTCTATGATAAAGCGCAAAAATTCGCCCTTTTCACCGATACAAATGACAAACATTACACATTCGAAGAGTATCAGACTCTTATTAAAGATAATCAGACAGACAAAGATGGAAATCTAATCTATCTGTATGCCAATAATAAGGATGAACAATATAGTTACATTGAAGCTGCTACCAACAAAGGATACAATGTGTTGCTCATGGACGGTCAACTGGATGTAGCGATGGTAAGCATGCTGGAACAAAAATTGGAAAAATCCCGCTTTACCCGTGTCGATAGTGATGTGGTAGACAACCTTATCGTTAAAGAAGACAAGAAAAGTGAAGTATTGGAAGCCGATAAGCAAGATGCTATCACAACAGCCTTCAAGAGCCAACTACCCAAAATGGATAAAGTTGAATTCAATGTAATGGCACAGGCATTAGGAGAAAACTCCGCTCCAGTGATGATAACCCAAAGCGAATATATGCGCCGTATGAAAGAAATGGCAAATATTCAGGCCGGAATGAGTTTCTATGGTGAAATGCCTGATATGTTCAACTTAATTTTGAATTCTGACCACAAGCTGATCAAGCAGGTATTAAGCGAAGAAGAAGGTGCTTGTCATGCTGAAGTCGCTCCGATACAGTCTGAAATGGATAACGTCAACAAACTGCGTAATGAATTGAAAGACAAGCAGAAGGATAAAAAAGATGAAGATATCCCAACAGCAGAAAAGGACGAACTGAATGATTTGGATAAGAAATGGGATGACCTGAAGAGCAAGAAAGAAGCTATCTTCATTGGTTACGCCAGCAATAACAAAGTAATCCGTCAGCTTATTGACTTAGCTTTATTGCAAAATAATATGTTGAGAGGTGAAGCATTGAATAACTTCGTAAAACGTAGCATCGAGCTGATTTAAATATCGCCCCTTTATAACATAATATAACTACAAAAAGAGCATTCAACGTTAAAATACACGTTGCAATGCTCTTTTTCATTCTAAAACGACCGGAAAAATATCGATAAATTGAAAAGTATTGCATATATTTGAACACTTAATAGACAGAAATACCAATTGCTTGATTCGGGTTATGAGAAAAATTCTTTTAGTGTTAATTACTTTGTGGCTGACTATTCCGGCTATCCACGCCCAAAAGGTAGGACTTGTACTAAGTGGCGGTGGCGCGAAAGGATTAACACACATCGGTATTATTCGCGCTTTGGAAGAAAACAACATTCCCATTGATTATATTGCAGGCACCTCTATGGGGGCTATCGTCGGCTCTTTGTACGCCATGGGATACTCTCCTGACGACATGGTAGAACTGCTGAAATCCGAAGATTTCAAACGATGGTATTCCGGAGAAGTGGAAGAAAAATACGTATATCACTTCAAGAAGAATCTTCCTACTCCTGAATTTTTCAATATACGCTTCTCATTCAAAGATTCACTAAAAAGCCTGAAACCTCAGTTTCTGCCTACCAGTGTGGTGAACCCGATTCAGATGAATCTCGTTTTTGTAGATTTGTATGCACGTGCTACAGCCGCTTGTAAAGGGGATTTTGATAAACTTTTCGTCCCTTTCCGTTGTATTGCATCCGATGTATACAACAAGAAGCAGTTAGTAATGCAAAACGGAGACTTGGGAGATGCTGTCAGAGCTTCAATGAGTTTCCCATTCATGTTCAAACCTATTGAAATTGACAACGTATTAGCCTATGACGGTGGAATTTATAATAATTTCCCCACAGATGTCATGCGGGATGATTTTCATCCGGATATTATCATAGGAAGTGTAGTGTCAACCAATCCCACCAAGCCCAAGGAAGACGACCTTATGAGTCAAATAGAAAATATGGTGATGCAAAAAACCGATTATTCTATTCCTGATTCAGTGGGAATTTCAATGACCTTCAAATATGATAATGTCAATCTTATGGATTTTCAACGTATTGATGAACTACATGACATCGGGTATAATCGGACCATCAGCATGATGGATTCCATTAAAAGCCGTATTCATCGGCGTGTCAACTATGACAATATACGTTTGCGAAGAATGGTATACCGGAGTAATCTCCCGGAGCTACGCTTCAAAAACATCATTATCGACGGAGCCAATCCCCAGCAACAGGTTTATATTAAAAAAGAATTTCATAAATCAGACAATAAGGAATTCACCTATGAGGATTTAAAACAGGGCTATTTCCGGTTGCTTTCAGATAAAATGATTTCTGAAATCATCCCTCATGCGATTTATAACCCGGAAGACGATACTTATGATCTACACCTGAAAGTCAAATTAGAGAATAATTTCGCTGTCAGATTGGGTGGTAATATATCTACTTCCAATTCCAATCAAATATACCTGGGATTGAGTTATCAGGATTTAAATTACTATGCCAAGGAATTTATTCTCGACGGGCAACTTGGAAAAGTATATAATAACGTCCAATTTATGGCCAAGATAGACTTTGCCACAGCCATTCCTACCTCATACCGTCTTATAGGTTCAATCAGTACTTTCGATTATTTTAAGAAAGACAAGCTCTTTTCGAGAAATGACAAGCCTGCCTTTAACCAAAAAGACGAACGATTCCTGAAATTACAGGTCGGTTTGCCTTTCCTTTCGAGCAAACGTGCCGAATTCGGAGTAGGAATTGCCAAAATAGAGGATAAATATTTTCAAAAAAGCGTCATTGACTTTGGAAATGATAAATTTGATAAAAGCCGCTATGGCTTATTTGGCGGTTCGATTAGTTTTAACGGAAGTACACTTAACTCCCGGCAGTATCCGACACGTGGATACAGAGAAGCTCTTATAGCGCAGATTTTCGTTGGTAGGGAGAGATTCTATCCAGGAGAAGTAACTACCACAACAGGAAGTAACAATAAAGACCACCATTCCTGGTTGCAATTATCCTATATGAAAGAAAAATATCATAATATGAGTGAGCATTGGGTTTTGGGATGGTATTTGAAAGCATTATACGCCTCTAAGAACTTCTCGGAGAACTATACAGCAACAATGATGCAAGCCGGAGAGTTTTCTCCCACACTGCACAGCAAAATGACCTATAACGAAGCTTTCCGTGCCAATCAATTCGTAGGTGCCGGGATCAGACCCGTTTATCGTTTGAACCAAATGTTCCACCTGCGAGGAGAATTTTACGGTTTTATGCCCATTTATCCGATCGAAAGAAACTCGCTGAATAAAGCATATTACGGAAAAGCTTTCTCGAAATTCGAATATTTGGGAGAAATTTCTGTTGTATGCCAATTACCGTTCGGAGACATCTCCGCATATGTAAATCATTATAGCTCACCGAAAAGGGAGTGGAATGTCGGATTGAGCATAGGTTGGCAACTATTCAATTATCGGTTCATAGAATAATTTTTCTACAAAAAAAATGTTGAAATGCTTGCTAGTTCGGGAAAAGTCCGTATCTTTGCACCCGTTAAAACAAAATAACGGTCGCGTAGCTCAACTGAATAGAGTAGCTGACTACGGATCAGCCGGTTACAGGTTTGAATCCTGTCGCGATCACTTATTTGAATTAACAGATTGGCCGCGTAGCTCAACTGAATAGAGTAGCTGACTACGGATCAGCCGGTTACAGGTTTGAATCCTGTCGCGGTCACTGAAAAAGAAATCACATATTGGGTCGCGTAGCTCAACTGAATAGAGTAGCTGACTACGGATCAGCCGGTTACAGGTTTGAATCCTGTCGCGATCACAAAATCCTCTGCATTTTCATGTAGAGGATTTCTTTTTTCACCCCATTTCATCGAAGAAATTGGCTTTGAGAAACGAATAATCGAACGAATTTATTCAACCGGTCTTTTCACTGAAAACATATGGTCATTTTAATATAAACGACCGTTCCTTTCGCTAAAAAGATGCAGTCATTCTGACATAAGCAACCGCTCCTTTTGATGAAAACATACGGTCGTTTGTTCTCAATCAACCGTATGTTTGAATTCAATCATTGAGAAGTTTATTTCAAACACTTCAATGTTTTTTTAGTTTCACCTTCACTTTTCAGCCAAATAAACAGGTAGATGCAAGGTGAAGGGCAATCTATTCATCCGATTTTCATATCTTGATTGTGTAGCGTCCTGATTTTAGTTGACCGGACTAGTGTTAATCCTATAACATTGCCTAAATAATTGTGGGCAAGGGCAAAAAAAAGTCACCCTTCACCTTGTATCTGCCTATTGATAAGGAACAGAGCCAAGAGGTGAAGGGTGAATTCTTATTTTATAAATATATCAGGAATTTATAGTTTTCCTGTATTAGCATTTAATATTCAATTCGTTCAAGACCTTACGTATCGCCTCAAACGTAGTAATACGGGTAGGAACCAGCGGTAATCGAAGTTTATTTTCAATCATTCCCATAGCATTTAGCATTGATTTCACGCCAGCAGGATTTCCATCTACAAATAGCAGATCAAATAATTCTGTAAATCTGTGATGGATAGTCAGTGCATTGGCAAAGTCTCCCTGAAGCGCCAGGCGTGTCATACGGCTAAATTCGCGAGGAAAAGCATTACCGATAACCGAAATAACGCCGACAGCCCCTAAAGTGATGAGAGGGAAAGTAATACCGTCATCACCGGAGATTACATTGAAGTTTTCAGGCTTATTCTTAATAATATCATCCATTTGCGTGATATTGCCGGATGCTTCTTTTATGGCGACCACATTGCTGAAGTTACGTGCAATACGCAAAGTCGTTTCAGCAGTCATATTTACGCCCGTACGACCCGGAACATTATATAACACAATAGGAAGCTCTGTAGCTTCGGCGATTGCCTTATAATGCTGGTAAATGCCCTCTTGCGAAGGTTTATTATAATATGGCACGACAGACAATATAGCGTCGACTCCCGTGAAATCATCATTTTTTAATGTCTCGACAATAGCACGAGTATTATTACCACCTACACCCAACAGAATAGGAATCCTTCCATTAACGCGGTCAATCACCATTTTTTTTATGGTTTTCTTTTCTTCCTCTGTAAGAGTCGGGGTTTCGGCTGTAGTTCCCAGCACACACAAAAAATCCGCATTATTCTGTAATAGATAGTCCACCATGCGCATTAATGCGTCATAGTCAACGCTCTCATCCTCTTTGAAAGGAGTAATCAGTGCTACCCCCATTCCTTTCAATTTAGTCTGTATCATGAGTTTTTATTATAATCTCTAATTTATTTAGCCGCAAAAGTACGAATATTTTTCTTATCTTACGATATAAGTTTCAGAAATTCGTCTTCGCTAAGTATGGTTATTCCAAGTTTTTCCGCTTTTTCCAGTTTCGCAGGCCCCATATTGTCTCCGGCAAGGATGAAACTTGTTTTCGCAGAAATACTTCCTACATTTTTGCCACCGTTTTTCTCGATAAGTTCTTTATATTCATCACGTGAATGATGAGTAAATACACCACTGATAACGATAGACTGTCCTGCCAACTTATCCGTATACCCACTTAAATCTTCTTCGGTGCGATAAAGCTGTAATCCGGCATCTTTCAAGCGGCTAACCAACTCACGATTAGACTCATTCGCAAAATACAGCAAGATACTTTGAGCTATTTTTTCTCCGATTTCATCGATACTAACCAACTTTTCAAGGTCTGCCTGCTGCAGTTCATCTATATTTTCAAACGACTTCGCTATCTTCTTTGCCACAGTTTCACCGACAAAGCGTATTCCTAAAGCAAAGATTACCCGTTCAAAGGGAACCGTTTTACTTTGCGCAATTCCTGTTATAATATTCTCCGCTGATTTCTCGCCCATGCGCTCCAATCCCTTGATATCATCAGTTGTAAGCTTATACAAATCGGCCGTATTTCCAATTAACCCTAACCGGTAGAACATATCTACCGTTTCCGGGCCTAATCCATCTATATTCATAGCTTTCCGACTAATGAAATGCTCTATTTTACCTTTGATTTGCGGGGGACAAGCTGTTTCATTAGGGCAATAGTGCGCAGCTTCTCCTTCATATCTGACTAATTTGCTACCACATTCGGGGCAAGTAGTGATGAACCTGACCTTCTCACCAAGCATAAAACTACGCGCATCCTTGTCAACACCCGTGATTTTAGGAATGATTTCACCACCTTTTTCGACATAAACCATATCTCCAATATGCAAATCGAGTCCTTCAATAATATCCGCATTATGCAAAGACGCACGTTTCACAACTGTTCCCGAAAGCTGTACAGGATCTAAGTTCGCCACTGGAGTAACAGCACCTGTTCTGCCTACTTGGTAAGTCACTTTATTCAAGCGTGTCAAAGCACGTTCAGCCTGAAACTTATAAGCAATAGCCCAACGCGGAGATTTAGCCGTAAAGCCCAAATTCTTCTGTTGCCGCAAGCTATTTACTTTCAAAACAATTCCATCTGTAGCAACCGGCAGATTCTTACGTTCGACATCCCAATAGTTGATAAATTCAAAAACTTCGTCCAATGTCTGGCATTTACGTGTCAAATCAGATATTTTAAAGCCCCATTTTGCAGCTTCCTGAAGATTTTCATAATGTCCGTCACAAGGAAGATTATCTCCCAGCAGATAATATAAATACGCGTCCAGCTTGCGAGAAGCAACAATAGAAGAATTCTGCAACTTCAATGTACCGGAAGCCGCGTTTCTCGGATTAGCGAAAAGCGGCTCTTCACGTGCTTCCTTCTCACGGTTCAATTCCTCAAATACTTCCCACGGCATCAGAATCTCCCCACGAATCTCAAAAGTGGCAGGATAATTATCACCATGAAGCACAAGTGGAATGGAACGGATCGTCTTCACATTATCCGTCACATCATCTCCTTTTTCACCATCACCACGAGTAACGGCACGAATCAATTTCCCATTTTCGTAAGTCAATGAGATTGATGTACCATCATATTTCATTTCGCAACAGATCTCAAAGTCCTCATTGAGCGCCTTGCGAACACGTTCATAAAAATCTGTCACCTCGGCTTCCGAATACGTATTTGCCAATGACAACATAGGATATTTGTGTGCCACCTGCGTGAAGTTCTTGTTCAGATCGCTACCTACACGCATAGTAGGCGAGTTTTCGTCTTTATACTCCGGATGCGCCTGTTCCAAATCCTGGAGCTCACGCATCTTGTCATCAAACTCCTTATCCGAAATTTCGGGAGCGTTCAACACGTAATAATTATAATTATGCCGATGAAGTTCGGCACGCAATTCCTCTATTTTTTCCTTTATATCCATATTTCTTCGATTGTTTAAGGCAAAAATACAGGTTTATCTTTGAATATTTGTACTTTTGCGAAAAATTAAAGATTATGCGTATTGATATTATAACAGTTTTACCCGAAATGATTGAAGGCTTCTTCAATTGTTCTATTATGAAACGGGCTCAAAACAAGGGACTTGCAGAAATACATATCCACAATCTGCGTGACTATACCGAAGACAAATATCGTCGTGTCGATGATTACCCTTTTGGTGGTTTCGCCGGAATGGTCATGAAAATAGAGCCAATCGAACGTTGCATCAATGCTCTTAAAGCGGAACGGGAGTACGACGAGGTGATCTTCACAACCCCTGACGGAGAGCAATTCAACCAACCGATGGCCAATAGCCTTTCTTTAGCGCGGAATCTAATCATTCTTTGCGGCCACTTCAAAGGCATTGATTATCGTATTCGCGAGCATCTGATTACTAAAGAAATCAGTATCGGAGATTATGTCCTGACAGGCGGCGAGCTGGCCGCAGCAGTTATGGCCGATGCTATCGTACGTATTATTCCCGGAGTTATCTCCGATGAACAATCCGCGCTTTCCGATTCCTTTCAGGACAATTTATTGGCAGCTCCTGTATATACTCGTCCTGCTGATTATAAAGGTTGGAAAGTTCCCGATATTCTATTATCAGGCCATGAAGCGAAGATTAAAGAATGGGAGTTGCAGCAATCTCTGGAACGCACCAAAAAGCTTCGTCCCGACTTATTGGAAGACTAAAAGTACAATGTAAATAAAAACGACGGTGAGAATCAAACAAATTCTCACCGTCGTTTTTATTATATCCACCGCCCGAAGGTTTTACCGGTTACCTTTTCCTCTAAACGCAAACATCTTGTTCGTTCCTCATTTCACGTTCAGTTCTACACTCCAAAACCTGGAAGGAAAATAGCATTTTTCTTGTATACTTGGTGCGAATGGTTATTGTATATTTGTAGTTATACCTCAAGCGCACCAATAATTTCCTTTACAGACTTACATCCGTGTCTTTCCAAGTAATTATTTATACCATCTTCTACTTTGATAGTAACAGCCGGATCTATGAAATTTGCTGTACCAATTTGGATGGCAGATGCACCTGCAAGCATAAACTCAACCGCATCTTTCCAGTCCATAATACCACCCAAACCAATGACAGGAATATTTACCGCTTTAGCAACCTGCCATACCATACGCAATGCAATAGGTTTTACGGCAGCACCGGACATTCCGCCTGTTACAGTTGATAAAATAGGTCGTTTACGCTCCGCATCAATCGCCATTCCCAGTAATGTATTGATTAATGACACACTATCTGCACCACTTTCTTCTGCTGCGCGAGCTATTTCGGTGATGTCAGTGACGTTTGGAGAGAGTTTTACGATAAGTGTCTTTTTGTAAGCAGAACGCACAGCTTTCACTACTTCTGACGCACCTTTTGCTGACACAC
Source organism: Bacteroides sp. GM023 (assembly GCF_014750685.1). Classification (GTDB taxonomy): domain Bacteria; phylum Bacteroidota; class Bacteroidia; order Bacteroidales; family Bacteroidaceae; genus Bacteroides. The sequence continues at coordinate 703,614 of NZ_JAAXGE010000003.1, read as the reverse complement.
CAAAAGCCATGCCACCTTGCTTCACATTAGGGCAAGAGATGTTTAATTCTATGGCAGGAATCTTGTCAAGTTCATTAATGATTTCGGCTGTTTTCACATAATCTTCGATAGCAGAACCCGAAACGTTTACAATCATATTCGTTTGGATGTCCTTTATACGGGGATATATATGTTCTACGAAGTAGTCAACACCCTTATTTTGCAGTCCTACAGCGTTTAACATGCCCGAAGGAGTTTCGGCCATACGCGGATAAGGATTTCCTTCACGTTTGTGAAGAGTAGTGCCTTTTACAATAATACCGCCTATTCGCGCTATATCAATGAAATCTGAGAACTCTTCACCATATCCAAATGTACCGGATGCTGTCATCACCGGGTTCTTCATTTGTAATTCACCAATGTTTACACTCAAATCTGCCATAGTAGTTTATTTATATTAAAAACAGGACCTTCTTTACATACACACAAGTGACCTTCTGTCGTATTTTCCACACAGCATAAGCATGCTCCGATACCACAAGCCATTGTATTTTCCAAAGATACTTCGCATTCTATCTGATTACTTTTGGCATATTTTGCCACAGCCACCATCATAGGTTTAGGGCCACAAGTGTAAATCTGTTCAAACCGTACCTTATTTAATATAGAATGCTGGGTGACATATCCCTTTTCTCCATGGCTGCCATCTTCCGTAGTAGTATATACTTCACCGTATTTAGCAAATTCCTCCAGTTGAAGCAAGTCTTTATCGCTACGGGCACCTAAAAGGAAGGTAGGTTTATGCCCGTTTTTAGCCAATTGTTCACCCAAATACAACATAGGAGCTGTTCCGACACCACCACCAACTAACAGAAGCTTATCTGAAGGCGTTTGCGGCATTGTGTAGCCATTTCCCAACGGAAGTATCGTGTTGATTACATCTCCCTGATTTATCTCTGCCAGGCGCTTTGTTCCGTCTCCAACCATTTGGATCAGAAACCATACTTCATTTCGTTGTTTATCTACAAAATTAATGGAAATAGGGCGACGCAGGAATGTAGTAAGCGAACCGTCCACCCGGAGTTCGGCAAACTGCCCAGGCAACATTTCGGGCAGTAACGACGAAGAAGTCAGTTTTAGCAATACATAATTAGCATGCAGTTTGATATTCTCCGTAACCGTCAGATCTAAAATAAATTTCTTCATGTATGGATATAAAAAGTATAAATTCGTATTCCGGGTGCAAAGATACAGGAATTTGCTCAAACCAGCGATTTTACCTCTTATTTTTCAGGTCTAAACGTTTCATAGGTATTATCATCAAAGAAAATTCTTATTTCAGTGATTTTTCTGGCAGGCTTTTCTATATACCTAATCTCCTGTTTTACAATCTCTTTAGGTGCATTTTCAGTGTTTCTTAACGGCATTTCCCTGCGATTTTCCGGAGCAATCGTCTCTTTGGACGGATTTACAGGATTCTCGTCGAATAAAGAAGGCTGATAATCACCATTAGGAGAAGCTAGTGAAGACTCTTCTGCAGAAGCCAGCATTTCACCTTTTCCATATAGCAACCATTCAAGATTTACATAACTATAGGTTTGGTGAACTTTCATCACTACTTCCAGACTCGGCTTGTTTCTATCATTTAGAATATGAGAAAGAGTAGACTGTTGAACTCCGATTGTTTCAGCAAAAACTCTGGGGGGAACTTTTTCCCTTTCCATAATCATTCTAATTCTGTCTTTTATTTCCATACTGCGCCTTTATTGAATTACAATTGTAGTACTAAATGCTGGTTTCACAAAAATACATATAAAATCAATCACTATACAAAGGTAAATATTACATTTCACAAAAGCAAATTACAAATATAAAAATATCAATATTACAAACGTATTTAATTATTCACATTTAGAATATTACTTTTGTACGATAGATAATAAGCCGTATTTTATCATTATATCTCCTATTTAAATAATAGCTATTATCATCAGATTATAAGCGTATTATGTATAAACAACGTAAGTACAATTACGATATTCACAAAAATATACCACCGATAAACCATTGATTTACAGCAATAAATCATATAATCAGTATATATATATGATATTCAAGTATATAACACATGTAAATATGAGTGTTAAACACTCTCCTACTACATTTATACAATAAAATTCAGTTTTGTAAATCAAGAAATGTACATTTGTGACAACGTACAATTAAACACATATGTATATCATTCACACATATACTAATCACAAATATACAAGAAGAAATACACAAACGTAAATACAAGAAGTTGCAGTTGCAATAAAATAAAGGATGAACACCATTATTTACGAATGTATTTTATGATTTCATCAAATCATCCTTTACATTCCACCCTTAAATATCAAATCCTTGCGATATTTCCGTCCCATCTCCCAATTCATTGTATTTTTTCAATTCTAGGAAGGTCAAATTACACATAATATACTGTAATATAGATATTTAAGCTATATTATTCAAGCTCTCTATTTAATTGAAATAGAAAAATAGCAGTAATTATCGACTAAAAACCCTCAAACTATCAAAATGATATTTTGAAATCATTATCTAAAAAGGATTTTCCACTTTGTCATGGACTAAATCAGTTTTAGCCTGTTCCTATTTTTGCTTCTACTATATTTCAATAGAAATCCGAATTTTTCAATAGGAAAAATCTCCTCATCCAACTAAAGAATAATATCGAGAACAACTAAACGGAATTAAAATGCAGAAATAAAAAGTTCGCTAAAGGCAGATTAGCAATCAAGAGAAGATAGGAAAAATTGAGTGAATTTATTGTTCAATTTTTTATTCAAAATATAGAAGCTATACTATCAGAATAAAAACGTAATTTCGGGAATATAAAAAAGGCATATACTCTATTCTATATATAGTAAAAGTATACGCCTTCTTTTTATATCAAAATCCCGCTCTTCCTAATGCAAAATATTAAACACTAATTCGCGGAGAATATCCCCGTCTGTCATTGAGCTGTTCTTTACTCCTTTTGATTTTGCATCAGCATATCGTATTTCACCAACGATTTGCATCGTCTTTACTCCGCTGTATTTTCGCATGGCAGCCAGATAATCTTTAGCTTGCCAAGGCGTCTTTAGCCCCAGCATACCGGCAATTCCCTGCTCCGATTTATCAGGAGCATAATATGCCAGCATAAGGTTAGAGTAAAAGCTAAAAAGCAGAGACAACGTCATCTGTATCGGATTAGTTTTCGGATTCTCCTCAAAATATTTTATTATCTTATTTGCTTTGAGAATATCCTTTTCTACAAGCGCACTCCGCAATTCGAAGTTATTATAATCCTTGCTTATACCAATATTCTTTTCAATTTGTTCAGGGGTCACACGCCTCTGACCAGTGGGCAAAGTAATAATCAGCTTTTCCAGTTCACCCGTCAGGCGGCTTAAATCAGAGCCAACAAAATCAGCCAACATGGCCGTCGCTTTAGGCTCCATATCCACACCTTTACGCTTCATATAAGAAGATATAAAGCCCGGTAACTGCGCATCCTTTATTTTTTTCGATTCGAATAGTATGCCCACTTTATCTATTTCGGCAGCCAGCTTCTTCCTTCGGTCTAATGTGCCGTGCTTGTGGCATATCACCAAAATAGTAGAGAGCAACGGCTTCTGGAGATAGTAAGACAACTCTTCCATATTACGGATTGCCTGTGCTTCCTTCACCACTACCACCTGATGTTCAGACATCATCGGATAACGTTTCGCGGCATTTATAATGGTGGCTACATCTACGTCGGCACCATACACAACCGTCAGGTTGAACTCCTTTTCCGTCTCGTTCAACACATTATCCGTAATATAATCTGCGATCAGGTCGATATAGTACGATTCTTCCCCCATCAGATAATAGATAGGACGATACTGCTTCGCCCTCAATTCCTTGAGAATATCATCGCACGTCAATTCTTGTTTTGCCATATATATCTTTCAAGACCGGGAGTTACCAGTCAAATTTCAAGTGTTTTACAGTTTTCTTTTCATCAATAATCATACGCAAAGAAGCGATACCAATCTCCACATGTTCCTCTACATAATTCTTGGTAACCAGACTATCACTCTTATCCGTTTTCACTCCATCAGGAGTCATTGGCTGGTCGGAAACCAGTAACAATGCGCCAGTAGGAATATGATTGGCAAAGCCACAACTAAACAAAGTAGCCGTTTCCATATCCACTGCCATGGCACGAGTCGTTTTCAGATATTCCTTGAATGCTTCGTCATGTTCCCAAATGCGGCGGTTGGTGGTATATACAGTACCCGTCCAGTAGTCACGCCCATAGTCACGGATAGATGAAGAAACGGCACGCTGCAACATAAATGCGGGTAATGCCGGAACTTCAGGTGGGAAGTAATCATTGGAAGTTCCTTCACCGCGGATAGCGGCAATGGGAAGAATCAAATCACCAAGCTGATTCTTTTTGTCGATACCTCCGCATTTACCAAGGAACAGACACGCCTTCGGGCGAATGGCACCCAGCAAATCCATGATAATGGCGGCATTAGGACTTCCCATACCAAAGTTAATCATTGTAATACCTTCAGCAGTAGCAGAGATCATGTTAGCATCCCTACCTAATATTGGAACATCAAATTGATTGGCGAAAATCTCTACGTACTTGTTGAAGTTAGTCAACAGAATATACTCTCCAAAATCCTCCAGGTTACGTTTTGTGTAACGCGGCAGCCAATTAGTGACGATTTCTTCTTTTGTTTTCATAATTTCATTAAATTTGTGGTTCCAAATAAAGGAACCCGTTATTTAACTTACAAAAATAATAAATGTTATCGTTAAACCTACCAGTATTCGACACTAAAATAAACGTACGAAACGGAAAAAATGTAATTTTCGACGTGATTCGCAAACGATATGTCGCACTTACCCCTGAAGAATGGGTACGACAGCACTTCGTTCACTTTCTTATTGCACACAAAGGGTATCCATCCGCACTCCTTGCCAATGAAGTGATGGTAAAGCTGAACAGTACTATCAAAAGATGTGATACGGTGCTCTACCGTAGAGATTTATCCGCCCGGATGATTGTAGAATATAAAGCTCCGCATATTGAAATCACACAGGCAGTCTTCGACCAAATTACCCGATATAATATGGTGCTGAAAGTAGATTATCTGATTGTCAGCAACGGGATGCAACATTATTGCTGCCGGATGGATTATGAGAATCAGAGCTATACTTTTCTGAAAGATATTCCGGACTACGCTTCTCTATAATAGAATCACATCTGTTTACCCGTTAGAAAAAAGGCTCTGTCCATTGAATAAAAATAGCGTCACTATCTGCTCGGGATAGTGACGCTATTTACTTGTTATACTTACCCTATCCCGAGCATATAGCGACACTATAATCAGCCATGCTCCTGATAGCCTGCAATCAGCTTTTTTAGCTCTGCGTTACGGTTTCTTTCTTCCCGTCGTCATCTTTCTTCTTGCTGAATCTTTCCTGCAATTTCTGCATCAGTTCATAGAAGTTAGGAACATAAACAGTAGCCAACAAAGTATTCATAGCCATACCAAATACCACTGCGGCACCCAATGCAATACGACTTTCGGCACCTGCTCCCGTGGCAAACAACAATGGCATTACTCCTAAAACGAAAGCAAAAGACGTCATTAAAATCGGACGCAGACGAACGTGTCCTGCTTCAAATGCCGCTTCACGGATAGAGTTACCTTCGGCACGGAAATCACGGGCAAATTCCACAATCAGGATTCCGTTCTTTGCCGAAAGGGCAATCAACAGGATAATACCGATCTGTGTATAAATGCTCACCGGAGTACCCATAATCAAACAACCAATCATTGCCCCCAACAGTGCCACCGGCAATCCGATGACAGCCGCTACCGGACTTGTCCAACTCTCATATTGAGCAGCCAACACCAGGAAGGCAACAATCAGAGCCATAATCAGAACAATAGTCGTCGTACTGCCCGCCTGTGTTTCCTGATAGGCAACAGACGTCCATTCGTAACCGAACTCATCTCCCAACTGTTCCTTGAACAGTGCTTCTACTTCCTGAATAGCCTGTCCGCTACTACTTCCGGGAGCTACATTGCAAGTCAAAGCCGCAGTAGAATACATATTATACCGATTGATCTGATCTTGTCCCAACTGTTCTTCTACTTTCGTAAAGGAAGAAAAAGGCACCATCTCTCCTGCCGAATTCGGCACACTCAACTTCAGCACATCATCAATGACCCGTTGAGCCTGATCGCGTGCTTCAATTTTCACTTGATAAATGCGTCCGAATTCTACAAAATCATTCACATATGCCGCTCCCATATAATATCCCAGCGTAGAAAAGACATCATTCAGGGCAATTCCCATGAATTGAACTTTATCACGATCGATATTCAGGAAATATTGCGGCACATTTGCCTGATACTGACTGGATATGGAAGCCAAAGCAGGTTTGGTATGATAAGAAGCCAGCAGTGCATTGATGGCCTGCTGCATCTCAGTCGGCCCCAGGTTTTTCCGGTCTTCCACCTGGAGTTGCAGACCACCCGAAGCTCCCAATCCGGGAATAGCCGGCGGCACCATCGCAAATACTTGTCCGGCTTGAATCGTCATGTACGCTTCACCGTTGAAACGATTGACAACGGCAGCAGCCGTATGCTCCTTCCCTTTCCTCTGACTCCAGTTTTTCAGCACGACAAAGTAAGTGGCCGAATTACTCTGTTCTCCACCGCCCATGACGGAGAAACCCGAGATACCGATATAATTCTGTACTTCAGGGTACGAATCAAGTATGGCATTTATCTTATCTCCAACCGCTTGCGTACGTTCCAAACTGGCAGCCGGCGGCAACTGAACCACAGCAATAAAATACCCGTCGTCTTCATCGGGAACAAACGTAGAAGGCCAATGCATAAAGAGCAAAACGGCAATCACCGTCAGAATGGCATAAGATATAAAACTGAATCCCGGACGTTTGAGCAGCCATTTCACTATCCCGTCATACGCACCTTGCGTTTTATCATAAGCTTTATTGAATCCTCTGTAAATGAAGAACTTGGACGGCTTACTCTTTTCAAGGAACAACGCACAAAGCGCAGGTGTCAATGTCAATGAATTAAAACCGCTCAACACCGTTGAAGCAGCGATAGTCAAGGCAAACTGTTTATACAACTGGCCGGAAATACCGCTAATCAGCATTGTAGGAATAAACACGGCGAGCAGTACAAGAACCACACCTACAATCGGGCCGGTAATCTCTCCCATTGCCCTCGTCACAGCTTCACGAGGTGAATATTGCCCGGTTTCCAACAACCTCGAAGCATTTTCCACCACCACTATCGCATCATCCACCACAATGGCAACGGCCAAAATCAATCCGAACAAAGTCAGCGTATTGATAGAGAAACCGAATGCCGCCATCACAGCAAGCGTACCAATCAGAGAAACCGGAATAGTGAGACAAGGAATAATAACCGCCCTCCAATTCTGAAGGAAGAGGAAAATAACAAGTACCACCAGCAAGGTTGTCTCAAAGAACGTCACCATTACTTCGTCAATAGAAGCATGAATCACATCCGTTGTGTCCAGTGTAACATTATAAGAGACTCCTGACGGGAAATTGGCAGCCAATTCCTCCATTTTGGCTTTCACCCCTTTCGAAACATCCAATGAATTTGAGCCCGGCTGCTGATAAATAGCGATGGCGGCCGTAGGTCTTCCATTCAACCGGGACACTACGCTGTAAGAAGCAGAACCCAAATCAATCCGGGCAATATCCTTCAGGCGAAGCATCGCTCCATCTTTCTCTGTCCGGATGATGATATCACCGAATTGTTCCGGCGAATTAAGCCTTCCCTGCACATTCAGCGTATATTGAAACGCATTCTTATTATCCTGTCCGATGGGCTGACCTATATATCCGGCAGAAACTTCCGCATTCTGTGACTGTATGGCCTGATAGACTTGTTGCGGTGAAATATTACGAATCCGCATGGCTTCGGGATCCAGCCAGACACGCATTGAATAATCGCCCGCTCCCATAACGTTCACCGCACCGACTCCCGGTACACGTGTCAGTTGGTCGACAAGATTTAATTTAGCGTAGTTGGTCAGATACAAGCTGTTGTAGACAGAATCCTGTGAAGTCATCGTCAGGAACATAACAATATTCGAAGATTGTTTCTGTACAGTCACCCCCTGCACCACTACCGGTTCAGGAAGTGAAGATTGTGCAATACTTACCCTGTTTTGTACTTGCACGGTTGCCATATCAATATCCGTACCGACAGCAAAAGTGATAGTCAGAGAGTATGCTCCCGAAGAAGAAGAATTGGAAGACATATAGAGCATACCATCTACACCATTCACTTGCTGTTCGATAGGAATACCTACCGTTTGAGCCACCGTCTCGGCATTTGCTGCCGGATAAACGGCGGATACCTGTACAGTTGGCGGTGTAATCTCCGGAAACTGCGCAACAGGCAATATATTTAGTGTCACCAAACCGGCTACCACGATGAGCAGGGCAAGCACCGTAGCAAAGATCGGTCGGTTTATAAAGAATTTAGAAAACATAAATCTATGAGTTTTGGATTAATACTTAAAATGAAAGAACTTCCCTTTATGGTATGGGTTTCACCTTCATTCCGTCCCGGACTTTCATCAGAGCTTCCGTGACATACCGCTCTTGCGGAGAAATCCCGCTCATCACCTGGCGCAAGGTATCACCCATCAACTGCCCCACCTCAATATGGCGGTAATGAACTATATCCGAGTCATTTACAACATACAGATATTTACCTAACTGATCGGTTCCGATAGAAGCTTCTTTCACTAATACCGCATTTTTGGCTTCCCGATAAGGAAGCGTAATACTCACGTACAATCCACTCTTCAAAACTCCTTTCGGATTGTCAAAATTGGCACGCACCATCAATGTTCCCGTACTCATATCCACATTCGGAGACAGATAATCCAATACGGCAGGATAAGATTCCGTTCCGTCCTTACCCAGTTGTACCATAATCTTCTGTGGCAGATTCTTTGCCGATTGCTCATTGTTCATCGCCATTCCCAGCCATTGGTTATCCGCTACATTAAAATATGCATACATTTGATCGTCCTTATAAATAGTAGCCAATGTCACAGGCTGCAATGCTCCGCCTACATAACTTCCTATATCCACAGTCGACTTCGTGATAGTCCCATCAAACGGGGCACGGACATAGCAATATCCCAGGTTTGTATGTGCCGTACTCAAAGCCGCTTCCGCATTATTCACGGCCGCAATGCCTTCTGTCACATTCGCTTCCGACTGAAGCAACTGTATCTGACTTACCGCATCACTCTTGATAGCTTCCTTCATACGGCTATAATTACTCCGTGCATATTCCAGTTGAGCCTGGGCAGTTTGCAAATCCGCTTTCGCCTGTTCCACTTTATCCTTATATAAGGTAGGTTCAATAACGAACAGCAACTGCCCTTTCTTCACCCTTCCTCCCGGAGTGTAAGAAGTGGACTGCAATGTACCATTTACCCTTGCCACCAAGTTGACCGTTTGCTCCGTTGTCAGATAACCCGGGTAATCTTTCGTCAGGGTAATATCCTCCACTATGGGTTTAGTCACGCTAATTTCAGGAGTAGGCATCCCTCCCATCGCTCCTGCGCTTTTCTTCTCCTTGCACCCTGTCAATATCGGTAGCGCAAGAAAGATATACATTAGTTTTTTCATATCCGTTAGGTTATATTTTATTTATAGATTCTATTTATTCTCGCCATCCACCGCCCAAGGCTTTGTAAAGGGCAATGAGTTGTAACAACGAACTTCCTTCCGCCTGTACCAACTGATTCTCATAAGATAATAGCGAACGCTGTGCGTCAAGCACATTCTGAAAAGGTGAAAGCCCCTGTTTATAAAGTTCTAAGGAAAGTTTCAATGTCTCGATGCCTTGATTGCGCACCTCTCTCAGTGCCACAATCTGCTTGATAGAATTTCGATAGGAATTCATTGCATTATCAGTTTCCTGTACGGCAGTCAACACCGTTTGATTAAACTGGTTAATCGTTTCTTCCAGTTGGGCTTTCGCCAGTCTTGTGGCATTGACTAACTGCCCGCCACTGAAAATCGTCCAACTCAATGCCGGAGCAATCTCATAAGTCATACTTTTACTTTTCACCAAGTCTTTCAAATCACGCGCTGCATAACCAAATGAACCTTTCAGAAAAACTTTCGGCAACCAATCGGCTTTAGAGGCTCCGAGCAATGCTGCCTGCGCATTTACGTTCCGTTCCGCGCTCCGCACATCGGGTCTTCTCAATAATAAATCGACAGGCATCCCCACTCCGATAGGTTCCATATAATCGGGCAGTGTTCCTACCGTTTCCAAAACAGGACGAATTTCCTGGGGATACATGCCCAGTAGAACAGCCAATGTCGTAATATACTGGTTGACGCCGGCTTCCAGTTGCGGAATGGAAGCTCTTGTGCTATACAAAACAGACTTGGCCTGTGCGACATCCAATTTGGCGACAAGTCCGGTGTTATAGCGTACTTCCGTGATTTTCAGCACTTCTTCCTGCGAAGCGGCATTCTTTTTCACCACTTCAAGTTGCTGCTGCAATTCCCGCAGGTTGATATAGGCTGAGGCTACTTCCGCGGCCATTGAAATCATCACTCCCGTATATTCCTCTTTGCTTGCGGCAAAATTCTCTTTTTGTGCTTTTACCCGTTTGCGGATACTGCCGAAGACGTCGATCTCCCAACTCATGCTGAGTGAAGCGTCGTAATAATGTTCCGTAGATTGTGGCAGGGCACTGGTATTTCCGCTTGTTTCCTCACGCGTCCACCCGGCATTCAGTCCGATGGAAGGAAAAAAGTTGCTGCGTTCCATCCAAAGATTGGCACGGGCGGCAGATATACGGTTAATAGCCATTGCGACAGAAAAATTGCGGTCTACAGCCAAGGCAATCAGAGAATCCAGCTTGGTGTCCTGGAAAGATTTCCACCAGTGATCGTCCACCGGAAGCGTCTGTTGAAATACTTCTCCGCTCTCCTCCCATTCGCTGGGGAGAGGCGCTTTCAGATAGCGGTTTGCAGTTTGTCCAACCGCAGATACAGTCGAAAGAAACATAAGGAGCGATGTGCCCCACACTCGTATATTCATATCAGTTCAGGTTTTTATGAAATGATAAGATAACAACTAAAGGTTTGGTTTGTTTATTTCGGAAATGTTAAGAAAGGAGTATAAAAAAAGCCCCGCCATCAGGCGGAGCTTTGAAAAATATAGTGAAACAGCCAACTCTTATTCTGCTGTTTTTCTTCTGATTGCTCTTTTGGTAGTGGGTGCCGGAGCTTCCTCTACCTTATGCTCGAGCTGTACACCAGCCAATTCCGGGTCAATCATGATACGTCCGCAGTATTCGCAAACGATCACTTTCTTACGAGAACGGATATCCAACTGTCTCTGAGGCGGAATCTTGTTAAAGCAACCACCACATGCATCACGCTGTACGTACACGATACCCAGTCCGTTGCGGGAGTTCTTACGGATACGTTTGAATGACTGCAACAGACGCGGCTCAATCTTAGTTTCCAAATCTTTGGCTTTGTCTCTCAGTTTCTCTTCTTCCTGCTTGGTTTCAGAGATAATTTCGTCCAGTTCGCTCTTCTTCTGTTCGAGGTCTTTTTTTCTTTCGTTCAGAATCACTTCGTTCTTCTCTACTTCAATCTCTTTTTCTTCTCTGTCAGCAGAATATTCCTTGATTCTCTTCTCGCAAAGTTCGATTTCCAGTGTCTGGAACTCAATTTCTTTTGTCAGGAAGTCATATTCACGGTTGTTGCGAACGTTGTCTTGTTGTGACTTATATTTTTCAACCGAAGCTTTAGCCGTTTCAATCTCTACCTTCTTGCCGGAAATAGCAGATCTCAATTCATCCACTTCAGCTTTAATTTTGTCGATACGGGTACTCAAACCGGCAATCTCATCTTCAAGGTCTTGTACTTCCAATGGAAGTTCACCTCTCAATGTCTTGATCTCGTCAATCTTAGACAACATAGTTTGCAGTTGGTACAGAGTCTTCACTTTCTGTTCCACCGTCAACTCATTCGGATCTTTTTTTGCTTCTCTAGCCATTTTACTTATAAATATTTTATGGGATTCGTATTTATTTTACTCAATTGGAGCGCAAAATTAGGAAATAAATCCCGGATTATAGAATAAAAAATTTCTTTTGTATATTGTTCGCTTTCGTAATGACCGATTTCCGCCATCAGGATATCACCTTCATGGCCGAAATAATCATGATACTTGATTTCTCCTGTAATAAAGACATCCGCACCCGTCCGAATTGCCTGTGGAAGCAGGAAAGCTCCGGCACCGCCACACAAGGCAACTTTCTGTATTTCTCTTCCCGTCAGCTTGTTATGACGAACACAGCCCACTTCGAAGATTTTCTTGATACGTTTCAGGAACTCAAGTTCCGTTTCCGAATCATCCAGTTCGCCTACAATTCCCGAACCTGCCTGCGACCAGTCATTCTGTAACGGATACAAGTCGAACGCCGGTTCTTCATAGGGGTGAACAGACAGCAAAGCTTTCACGACTTCTGCCTTCTTATATATAGGAAGAATGGTTTCAATCCTCACTTCATCTTCATGATGCAGTTCTCCGATAGCTCCACAGAAAGGATGTGCTCCTTCGTTTGCCCGGAAAGTTCCCTCTCCTTTCAGATTATAACTGCATGAATCATAGTTACCTATATTTCCGCATCCGGCAGCAAACAGTGCTTCGCGTACGCTATCGGCTTGTGCATAAGGAACGAAAGTCACCAGCTTAACCAAGCTATTCTCTTTCGGTTCAAGCACTTTCAGATTCTTCAGTCCTATTTTCTCGGCTATCTTATAATTGACTCCACCCTGGGCATTATCAAGATTGGTGTGCGCTGAATAGATTACAATATCATTCTTTATTGCTTTCAGTATGCAACGTTCCACATAATCTTTACCCGTGATGGACTTATAGCCTTTGAAAATGAGCGGATGATGTGATATAACGAGATTGTACCCTAACGCGATAGCTTCATCCAACACAGCTTCGGTAACGTCAAGACACAACAAAGCCCCTGTTGCTTCCGCTTCTGTCAATCCTATTTGCAGGCCGGCATTATCAAATCCGTCTTGCAATGGCAGAGGCGCGAATCGTTCAAGGGCGCTTACTATTTCTTTAATTTTCATTATTGGTAGAAAATTTGGTTGCAAAGATAATAAATAAAATAGGAATGAGCACCATTTCAACATAAAAAAGCGTGCATCTCCCTCCCCACCGGGAAAAAGATGCACGACACAAACAAAACAAACAATAGTTTCCTACCTTCACAGGCAAGTTTCTGAATTCATAAATCCATTTTCTACAACATGTCATTCAGATAGAAAATGGCAAGGGGAATGAATTCATGGGGAAAAAGTTGCTTCACAGCAACGGCGATATTATTTAATCATCATCCCACTCTGATGGCGGCAATGTTTTCTTTCCATACCATTTCATCCAGGCGCGGGATTTCCTTTTCCTCAGATATAACGTGTCACCACAATGTTCCAACGCTTCCCAATCAAACGAAGAATGATGACCGAACCATCTTTCAAGCCAATATAATGAATGATAGCATAAAAAAGCAATCAACATGAACCACCAGGAAAATAAGATGGACAACACCAATGCAGGTAACAAAGCCAATAAGAAACATTCGAGATATTGGCGTTCATGAATCCGCAGCTCCATATCCTCCCACACTTCCAAATATTTATAGCGGGTGAAGCAACATCCGAAAATCATAAAATAATGTTGTCTCTTCTTATTACAAAATGCTCTAGCCAGCCTACTATTATATATAATCATACTTTCTTTTCAATTCAAATAATCCAGTACTTTCCCTATAGGAGCATCTTTCAACAATACCATTTTGTCTTCTCCCAAAAGATACAGAGATGGTAACGAACGTAGAAAATAAAGTTCTTTTTCAACCAACTTATTTTCCGAATCATATCCATGTACCCATGCGGCGGGTAGTGCAGCGCAGCACCTCTTCCATGTGTCCACGTCTCCTTCCATACAAATCGCGACCAATGATAGACTGGGACTATTCCGCTCCCTGGCTGATAACAACCGATTGATAAGAGGCGATGCGGACAACTCCCAAATTTCTTTCTGACAATGTTCACAAGTCAGGTCATAAAACATTAATAATGTATATTTAGCCGGAACATCCCACAAGCACCTTGTTCGCCCGTCAGCGGTAGTAAAAACAAAATCTGTGGCTTTTTCACCCGGAAGATTCTTCCGAAGCATCTTTAACTGATACATCGGATGCACACGCATCATTCCTTTTATAGTTTCCGAAGCAAGCGCTTCTTCCAGGACTGCTATATAAAATTCATCGTTCCGCAGGGACGAATTAGACTCATAAAGCAACTGCTCCATTTGCTGCAAAAGCCAGATGTTCAGTTCCTTATTGACTACGGACTTAGCGACAAGCTGTTTCAGATTGTTGCAGGCCTGTTCGTTTGAAACCTGAGGCAACAGTGTCAGATAATCCACCAACATTTGTCCGGTAACACCCAGTTTTGCATCCGACAGCGTGTCCGTGAAATCATACTCATCCCAAAAATGTTTAATATCACGACGTTCTTCCCGATATTTACCTGATGAACAAGCACAAGAAACCAGGATGCTCCATATGATACAACCGATGTATCCTAGGCCTCTTGTACCTGCAACCACTTCTATAACCCTCTCTCCCATTCCGTATATCCTTTTCTCCTGCAATAAACTATTGGCGGAACTTCCGCCTTTATACATTCGTCTCCTACAAAAAGACGGCACGTTTCCTCAATCTGCATCAAACGCTCATTAGAGATATTCACGTAACACGCTCTTCCTGCATGTCCCTTCTCTCTTATTACTTTCAGTTCAGGATAAAGCAAAACCGAATAATAAGCCGACCGGCCGAATGCTCTCCAACTCTCTTCTATACAATGAAAGTAAACATGCTTCTCATCCTTGTTTTCTTCCAGTAGAATTTCTTCAAATGATGTCATTATATCTTCCATTATTCAATGTGTTAATTTACTTTTTACGCTTTTTGACGAAGATGAACTTCATAATAACCATCCTTGCCAAACAGGCGAATGACAGCATCACGTGGCTGCCCCGTATTATTAGCTTTTACGTGAATAAATATGTATGCATTTTCAGAGTCTATCTTCGGATAAGTGGTTACTCCTTCGTGACGTTGCTCGGCAATGCCGACCCATGATGTAGCATCTCCTACCACTTCCGCATTACTAGTGTTCTGCATTGTCAGTACTGTATATATGTTAGGAATCGAGCGATAGCGGTCAATAGTCATCTCTTTTCTAATCGTACCATATTGGAGGATACTATTTATTGTATAGTTATCCACCTTTATTATATTACTATTATTAAATTTACTCTTATCGTCAGTAAACCGCAATTCCATTTCTATCGGTGAATCTGGTTTGTCGTACACTTGAGTCGACGCCAATATTATTGACGTGTCCGTCCCTACTCCATACGCCTTCACACGTCCACGGTTCTTATTGGGGTAATCCGGGTCCAATATAGTATAATCACCTAGAGAAGCATCCCGAATGCACCGATAAAAATACCCTAATGAAAGTCCATCAAAATAATTGCCGTTATATATCTTCAAATGTGACTTTTCCATTCCCAATTGATAACCATTTTGCAAAAAGTTTTCCCGATAATCATGCGAACCCTTATATTCATAAAAAGTCAATGCTTCCATATCATTGGAAAAACCGTTCTTCTTTGCCATATTCAAACTATTGAGTCCTGCCCCAAAGACACTTTTTACGTCTATCTTGTAATATTTGTTACTGTCAATCGAAGAGAGTGGCACTTTTGTCTTAGAATCTGCACCTAGAGTGAACAAGCGGATTTTGTAAAATCCAGCAGTTTTTGTTCCATCTTTTGCTGTATACTCTCCTCCAATCACCACATAAAACCCATCCGATTGATTGGGTTTATTTGTCCCATAATCCGGTATGTTATAGAGGAAAACCGGAGAAGCCGGAGAAGCAATATTTTGGAATGCACTTTTCGATGACACCTCATAATCGGATTCGTATACAACGGGAGCTTCCGCAGAGCAATTAATCCAATTTACCGAAGTTAGGGAAAAGTTGGTCGCGCTCACACTTACACTAAATTTCGCAACATTTCTCCATAGTTTGAAAGCCCCTCCGTCAGTTTTCATTGCATCCCCTATAGTCGTAGCATTCAAATTCGATAGTTCAATCAGACGCGTAGACATCACAAAGGGAGAAGCAACAGATGCATTGAGTGTTTTGCTTCGAGCAGCCAACAAGGCGTCTAAATCGGGTATCATCTCTTCTGTCATAGGATAATTAGCGACCAGATATAATTGATGCTTACCTTTATATGATGGTACACTTACTGTCATCTTATAGTCTATACCTGTCCATTTCACTGTCGGTTGTTCGTGCCAAACTAACCTTTTATTGTCATCGAAAACTAAAAAGTCTATCCTTTCCACCTTTTCATCATCATTTGGTGTATCGGCGGCAGCACGGGTCTGAACAACCGATTCTTTCGGTACACTCAACTTCAAAACAATCTGTTCCGATTCGCCTGTTTGTATTTCTTGTCCCGATATATTATCCTCTTCCGAACAAGCTGTCAGACCGGAAAATAAAAACAAGCAAGCGATATGTAGATATTTCATTCTTAATTTCATACTATTCTCTTTTAATAACGTGATTTTACACAACGTACCGCATGAGGTTGGTTTCGCAGGGCATCAGTTGTGTTTGTGCCCTCGGAATCTTTCATTGTAGCTACAATGAAAGTACCATCCGCATTCTGTCCCCAATAACTGTCGGAAAAAAAGTTATTAGGCAGCCCGTTAGTTCCCGCATACTGGAATACATACTTCGTTTGCTCTCCTGTAGGCAATTTCCATCCGGTACCTAAGTCCGTACAAACCTTGGATGCATCTGCTTGGGCTATGTCATTCACATCAGTATCTGAAACGATAAATTCCGATAATTCAGGTGGAAGCACATCTAGCACGCAAAAATATTTACACCGCGTATAAGCTTTGTTTGCAACAGGGAATCCAGTCTTATTTACGTAATATGCTTGAGTCGCAGCATAGTCCTCAATAGCCCAATAATTCCCTGAAATAAACAAATCCTGATTTTCTCCAATAGTAGCGACTCTCCAGCATCCTTTTCCCGTTGTTGGATCATTTTCGCTTCCTACAAAATAGTTCTTGCATCCGCTCATGGGACCTTGTTTATGGTATTTTGCATTATAGTAGTCCACCTTGTTCCGATTCGCCTCATCGGGATACCCCATAGCGGCAGCCCAAGAGACCTCATTCGTTTGTTCCGAGGATGCTCTTCTGTTAGAAACATTTACATTAATATTAAGTGACGATGTTCCTGACTTCACTTCCACTACGAATGTATTTTTCTTTCCCGCATTCCAATTTCCCAGTCTGAATCCAATACGACCGCTTGTTTTTGTCGCATCATCATACTCTACCGTATGTGCTAGATTATTATCTGCTACCCCTGCAGGTTTTATTACCGAAACTTCCCCATTGCTAATAAAACGAATATATGTATAAAAGCGAAGAGATTTGGCATCTACCTCTTGTGTACTAACAGCAATGAAACTTGATGTCGGAATGTCAACCGGAATACTGATTTCCGACCAGCCCTCTACCTTTGCATCCACGTCAAGAGACGCTTCGCCATACCCTTTGATAGCTGTAATCTTTAATTTATAATGACGATTGCGGGTGATATTCCAGTCCGTAGATTTAGAACTTGCGGGGTTCATCCCATCGCCAATAGGTAAAGTATAAGTGTGACTTACACCATTTTCAACGCCATTTATGCGTAAAGCCATTCTATATTTATTATCTGTAAGCAAATATTCCGGCAGGTATATTTCACCGGATAACCACTTAAAACGATTAACCTGTGTAGCAGTATTGTTTTTTGTTAAGTCAAATGACTTGTTGTCTGAATATCCGTCATCCTGCCCATACTTTTCCGGGCTCAAGTAACTGTATTTAGGAATACGTACCAACTCCATCGACTTGAATTCTAAAAACTTCCCAGTAGCTACACCGTCGACAAAAATTTGTCTGCCAAGAGCAAAATCGACTGTCAGTTTAGCCACCACATGTTGCAACTTCACATCCAACTTTGACATAGGTGTAGATTCACCTTCAAGATATATTTCATTCTTGCCTTTTACGTTCACATTGAGCAACTCCTTGTAGAACACAAATTCCGAAGCTGTCAAACTCGTCTCAGTATTCATTTTGATACCTTTTAAATCTTTAGGCTCTTTTACCTTCGAAAGATCCACCGGTTCGTCACCTATCACATAGATGTCATTATAACCCACGTAAGTAGTGGTCGTATAGTCTTTATTCACATCTATCAGTTCATTACTTATCAAGACTTTGGAAGCATAAGGGTTGGAGTTGCGTGTCGAAAAAATAATTACACGCAATTTAGACAACGTCTCATCCTGCCCTACCGAAAGTCTGGGCGATATACTGACAGGAATCTCCATTCCACTGTCCTGTCCCTCATCATCCAAAGACTGCTCTAAGCCGGCAGTGCAAGCAGCCGTCAACCATAACAGCAGAGTCGTCAAACCCAATTTCGATAAATATTTTATTTTCATGTTCTCCTATATTATAATGTGATACTATATTCCCATGTGATATTATATTCCGGTGTCCTGCAATATGACTTTCCATCCGGCTATTGTAATGGCTGCCTGCATGAATGTGTCCGTATCGCCATCCAAATCATCTACCAGTGAAAGTTCTATTTCATAGAAATCGCGTCGGTCGAGGTCTTCTTGAGCACGCGAATAGGGATGCTCCCGAATCAGATTCACCAGGTTGTAACGATAGAGTTCCCTCACGCTTCCGTCCTCCATCGGACGTTCTACCAACAAAGTCATTTCTTCACCCTCTATCAGTCTCATCAATGAGAAACTCCCAGTCAACTCGTTATGTTTGTCATTGCCGACTGTTTGATAAGGATAATATATTAGTTCGTTGCCCGAAGCAACTATAGAATTATCAAATTTATAAGTTGCCCCTTTGGGGTCAACCACGCGTATGCGTACGCCGTCCGCACTACCATGAATACATGGTATGCCGCTTTTTTCAAACCATTTGATTGTCAAGCCCAACTGGTTCTCGTTTTTCGTAAATGAAAGAATATCGGTTTTATCAGTGGAATCATCCACTATTATTTCTTTAATGGCATGAAAGACCGGAGTCAGTTTTTTGTTCACGCTTTGATTGGTTATGGTCTTTAGTGAAAGTAAACCTTCTTCAAGTGTCGTTTTTCCACTCACAAAAGCAGGTTTTACCATTACTTCATCAGACAAATTTCCCCAAGCTACCAAGGTGTAGTTTCCTTCGGGAAGCTCCGGTTTAATATGAAAGTTTTCATCAAAAGGAGTTCCGCTATTGGTTATGCATTTCACAAAATGTCCGGTTGAATCGAATACATATAGATCCACCCTGTGTACATCCATATAAAAACGATTGGAATGTTCAGTGTCGGTATGATTCACATACTCAAATTTGATTGAGTAAGAACCAGTCGGACAACCGGAAAGGTCTTCTTTTACACATCCTGTAGCAAGCCATGGCAACATCCATATGAGTGCGGCTATTCCGGCATACCGGTACAATCTTGTAAATTTGAAATGCATCTTATTTCTTAATTTATGATTTTGAGAAAGTTTTCTCCGGGCAGTAACGCCCGGAGATGAAACTTCTTTAATACTCTGTTATTAGTTCAAATCAGCTTCCTGATCTATAACTTTCCACGGCTCAACAGTAATATGAGCCTGCATATAAGTTTTCTGGCTGATCGGATTTTCCGGAGTTACTGTGACATCTGAATCATTCGGATATCCAACACCTGAGATTGATTTCACGTTCACTTTATAGAAATTGTTGCGAGTAACCGAATAGTACAAGTTGTTATTTTCCGGATATGTATTATCCTGTATGTTGATGCGATAATAAGTCTCTCCATTAGTATATTGCAAATATTTCACTGTTTCTACCGCTGTTGCATCATATCCTGTCTTACCATCATTCTGAACATTCTTAGAGATAACCACAGTATTATAAATACCACTCTTGACCCCTGCAACTACACTATAGTAAATGTTTTTACCAGTGATACCATCATATACCGGGGCATCTTTAGTACTACCAATATACTGTTTCAAATTTGCTTTGACCAAATAAGCTTTCAATGTAGTGTTCATTCCATGCTTCACACGATTCTCATCGCCGGTTACAGATGCAGGTACGGCATAAATTTCGACACCCCAATCCGGTGCATAGGTAAACACACTAATCTTATCCGTATTATCTTTAAATCCATATACCTTGTTTCCATCTTTATCCACATCTGTGATTACATACTCTCTATTGGGTTCAAAGGTACCTTTCACCAGTACATAAGAAGTATTTCCGATAACGGGTACTGCATTGGCATTTTCCGGTATATACATAGTTTTAGGTGTTCCTGTTGCCTCTGTGACTGCAAGAGTCGGCTCATTTGTTTCGTCAAAAACTTTAAAATCTGCCCAAGTTGAACTTGTATGTGTTTTATCATATAACGGAGTCTGCAATGGGAAGTTAGTATTTCCATGTTTGAAAAGATATACATCCTTTGGCAAGTTGCGTACTGTGAAAGTTGGATTTTTCAAAGTACCGACTTCTACTTTATTAGTCAATTCATTACCTAACACTGCCTTATAAATCAATGCATCCCCATCTTTGTATGTAGTTTGCAATTTAGCAGTTACGCGATAAAGAGGAATTTCAAAATGATTGAAGTCTTTAGGATCGTCAGCACCATAATTGTTTTTTTCAGCATCAGCCTGAGAAATACCCGGTTTCAAGATAAAGCTGGATTGGGATAATAAGTTAGTCATTAAAATGCCATTATTCGGAGCATCACCAAAACCTTGCATATGCTTGAATCCTTCACCTAGACGGTCAATAGCTGCCTCACCATCGTGTGCAAGACGCCCCGGAGTAGTGTACATATCCATCAACTGATTTTGGAATGTAGTAAGAGACGTGCCTGTTGTCGGCACCGGATACCAACCGGTACTTGTATTAGCAACTACCAGAATCGTTTTTTCACCGGAAGTCAATTTCAATACTTCGCTATGAAATACTCCAGTGCTACCATTTACAGTAGTCCCTGCAGGAGTAGTTGATGCCTCAAAAACTCCATTCGAAAACACATACACATGAACGTTCTTCACGGCTTTTTCTGCAGCAGTTCCGTCATCAGTAGCACGTGTGCCAGGTTTCATGCCATCCATTTTGATAGTGAATCGTGCGTAAGTAGGTACCCCTTCCACCACTTCTGTTTTTTCACTATTACCCGGATTTTCTGCGGGTAATTCTTCATTACTACAGGCGGAAAACGCCAGTATTGCCATTGTAAAGGCACCAACTAAAAAAATGTTTTTTCTCATCTTTTTGTTACATTAAAAAATTAAATGATTTTGATTATTTATATCCCTAATTCGGTCTACATTATATAGTTACTTTTTCTTGCAATAATATACCTTTATATATCCGGCACGTCGGAGTTTAGGAAAGAAATGTTCCTTCATATACCGATACGGTATGCCTTGATTCAGTTTCATCAAACGTACTTCACGTCCCTTCAAAATCGGAACATCATCTATGATACGTAGAATATCCTCTTTATCGGACATCTCCGAATTTTCAACTTGATAACGCAGTTCATCCCATCCTTCGCCGCCATTTACCAGTTCAAAGCAACTGTCGGGAAGCGATATATGATTGAGGATGTATTGTTTCATCGCTTCGCAACGAAGCCCTGCCAGTTTTACGTTATAAGTATAGCGTCCTTCGGGGGACGAAAGTCCCAGTAACACGATACGTGCAATTTCCGCTTCCGGGTCGTCATGTATTTGGCGAGTCACATCTATCACATGACGCAATACTTTTTCATTGTCAAAATATTCGCTGTCTATTTCCATTTTATCCCATTTGAAATAGATAATTTGTGCTTCTTCTTGCTCGCCTACCATGATTTTCTGTCGGGGAACATAATTCTCTACAGGCTCTACGAAATGTTCGGTTTGTGCCAGGTGTTCAGTGATTCCCAAAGTGACCGTTGGTTGTTCCGGCACCACAATACAAGGTTGCTTTTCGGAACGTTCTTCTTCAAAAGAACAGGTATACAGTTCACGAACTGGCAATTCATGTTCCTTGCAACAGTTCCTGAGCTGGCTGCGCATCACAAGGGTGGCAGTTCGCATCCAGGACTGATAAGCAAACGTAGAGGAATAAACTAACGTATCGCCATTATGAATTGAAAAGCGGGTAGCATCCGTTGTTTCACCAGTTGTTCCGTTAAAAGTCCGCTTGCGACGAGCGCTTAAAGCGCTGATACGGCCATAAGCATATATGGGAGAAAGGGTACGTTGCTCACTTCCATCTTTCGTTATTAAAACCGGGGTCAGCATCAATACATCATTTGCGCCAAGCGTCTTTGAAGGAACTGAGAAGGTGAATTCCAGCAAGACCTGCCCTTTCGTGTCTTTAGTTGCAATGATATTTTCAATGGAAACTTGTTCGTGCTGCTGCGCCGAGATAGCAGCTATGTTAAAGCAGAGAATCAATATAATCAGATATTTCTTCATCTTTATATTATTTAATTACGTAAATGACAGAAACTGCGGCACGTGTAGGGCCCAAATAGTTACGATTCTCCTTCCGAATGCGTTTGCCGCACTCCTTACACGGGTACACATCATAATTGAAACGCGCATAACCTATGCCCAAAGAGGCTTCCAGACTCCAGCGTGTCGAAAGGAGCCATTGATAACCGTAACTAAACCCTGCTCCTGCCACATTCCCCTGTCTGCGATAATCACTTAGCCCGAGGTAGCGGACACCACCTATATTATATTGCCCATAGAATGTATGCAGGCCGAAAAAATGCCCATTGAACGATTCACATAGCCAATAACGAAGTTCAGGCTGAACCAACCAGTGTTTCATCTTATGGTTGCTTGCCCCATGACCATTTTTACCCAACGGAAAAGGATTATAGACGCCCCATAAATCAAGAGTCAGTTTAGGAGAAAGCCCCCACTCTACGCCAACATTCGGAGCCTGCATAATACCGCCATACAATAAGTTTGTTTTTATGGTTATATCTTGCGCATTGACAAGGAAACTTTTTGTCAGAAAAAGCATAAAGAAGAATATGCTTACTTTAGTTTTTATATATCTATCCATATATAATGCTTTGTTTGAGGTTTCTTTTCAATCTCTATTCCATAATAGAGATTAGAACAATGAAATTTATATATAAAACATTGATTATTAATTGATTACATCACAAACAGAATAGATATTTGTTTCAGAATTATTATATTACGAGTGAAAATAAGATAGATGAAAAATAAAATTCTATCATTAAGCCTATTAGAAACACAAATACTGAAACATTTGTGAAACATACAAGCCAAACAAATTAAATAACTATAGCTAAAAGACCAAGTTTATGCAAAACGAACTACTTTACATTGAGGAGCATCTTTCATGCCAAAACTATATGGCAACTGCCGAAACAGGATTCAAATACGCTGAGTTTTTCGAAGATACGGAATTCGGGGAAAACAATGCAAGTAAGAATTATCTCTTATTCTTTCTCAAAGGAGATTTTAGCGTGAGTTGCAATCAATTCCATAACAGGTTATTCCATGAAGGAGATATGATATTAATTCCGCGTTCGTCACATTTCAAAGGAAGGACGAAGGGAAACGCAAACTTACTTTCAATGTTTTTCGATAACCCCGGATGGAATTGCGACAAACTTGCATTACATTCATTATCAGATTTTTGCAAAGAAGATGAATATAATTTTGAACCGGTTAAGATTCGTTACCCACTAACTCCTTTTGTGGAATTGCTGACCTACTGCATTAAAAGTAAAATGAACTGTTTACATCTGCACGAACTGATGCAACGGGAGTTCTTCTTCCTGATACGTGGATTTTATGAGAAGGAAGAAATTGCCGCGTTATTTCATCCTATCATTGGGAAAGAAATGGATTTTAAGGATTTTATCATGCGTAACTACACACAAGTGAGCAACATCGAACAACTCATCTCTCTATCCAAATTAGGAAGAAGTCGTTTTTTCGCAAAATTCAATGAGACGTTTGGGATGACGGCCAAACAATGGATGCTGAAACAAAGAAACCAACTTATTTTGGAGAAACTGACTGAACCGGGTATCTATATAAAAGACATCATTGAAGAACTGGGATTCGACTCACAGGTTTATTTCAGTCGTTATTGCAAACAACATTTCGGATGTACTCCAAGCGAACTGATAAAGCGCTGTCAAGCAGAAAATAAGTCCATTCAAGACATTTCCTCTCCAGTTGTACAAAATGAATAGTTTATTGTACATTATGATAAATGATATTAGAAAAAAAACAGTTTACTTTGCAGCGGAAAAATTAATTAATCAATAGATAGTTTTTTAATACCATCTCTATTATGGAATAGATTACAATACTGCAAATATATATAAAATATTAATACTATACATTCTTTTATAAATTATAATACAAAAAAATCTTGTATCTAAGACAATTTAGTCACCATACTATTAACTTTATCAAGTTGTGATACATCGAATTCCCTCAAATAAATACGTGTCATTTCTTCCGAAGTATGCCCTAAACCTGCACTAATTATAGAAACCGGCGCACCATAGTAACGAGCAAGACTTGCCCAGGTGTGACGGGCGGTATAAGTAGTCAAAGGTACTGTGACGTCAATCATACAAGCTATTTTCTTCAAATGTCGGTTTATACGACCCAAAGCCAAGCGATATTGTTTGTATAACGAAGGAGATTTCTCACTGATTATTGGAAACACATACTCTCCCTCAGTTGCATATTTGTCCACCAGTTTCCGCATCTGAGGGGTCACAGCAATACGAATCAATTGCTTGGACTTGTGGCGGGAATAGATCAGTACACCATTGCAAATATCAGATTTCTTCAGAAGTACAATATCAACAAAAGCCATTCCCTGGGCATAGAAACTGAACAAATATAAATCACGGGCAAATTTTAATTCCGGCATATCCTTTAGATCCAGTTTTGCCAAGGCTTGAAGGTCTTTTCGGGCCAGAGCACGCTTCACGGTTTTGGCGGGACGAGTCTGTGCTTTTACAAAAGGATATTCTCCACGAGGATGATAGCCGTCCACTATAGCCTGATTATAAAGCGTCCGTAAATTCCGCAAATAATAGCTCACCGTATTGCCAGTGACCCCGCTGTTATACAGAAAATCTTCATATTGCCGGATAAGACGCAAGTCAACCACCGCCATACGAATATCCGACCCATTCAAAAATTTGGCCAAAGATAAACGTGTACTTCTATATGCCGCAGCCGTCCCCTCTTTTTTCAATGTCTTTTTCCGCTCAATTTGTGTGTCGATGTAGCGTAATAAGTAAAATTGTTGCCTGGCGTTCCTATGAATGTATTGCGCTAAAACATCTTCCACCGTGTAATAATCCGTTGACCGTTCAAGCTGGCGAATCTGTGCATGAATCGTACGTCTTATCTTTTGCAATTCCCGGTTCATCTTCGCTATATCCGTAACGGTAAATGAGGAGTCTTTATCATAGACAACCTTTTCTTTCGATTCGTCAAAGATACCTTCTTCCACATGGTAACCTGTATACATCAGCTTCTTTCTTCTCTCATGTATAACTTGAAATACCAAAGGGTAACTACCATTATTCAATCTCCTGCTCTTATTCAGCATTAATCTAACTGATGTTATCATATTCTTGTTTTTTTGTTTATGGTAAAATTACATAGTTCTAACGCAAAACAAGTGGTATAGTGAAATGTTTTGTCGCTTTCAGGATAACTATTTACTAAATATGGTTAAATTGTATTCTTGAAAATATATTCAACAATTATTACATATATTATATATCTATGCGCGCAAAATTAAAATGTGACATATTAGTTATTTATTATTACATATATACACATATTGCAAAGTGTTTAATTTTGAAAATTCAGAATATAACTTATAGCTTTGCCGAATGGATTTTAAGGAGCTACCCGTTTCTTTAAAAGGAACGGGTCGTTCCTCGGTGTGCAACAGGTCGTTTCTTTTAAAGGAACGGCCTGTTGGTTTTAAAGGAAAAACAACAGTTGTAACCATTTGAATTTCAAGTTATTGCAGAAACATGATTCCGTCCCCGCAACCCATGGGATTATCACTCACAACACACGATGGAATCTGCTGCTTCACAAGTAGCTATCTGTATATAACTTTTTACAAATTAAAATTCAAAATTCATGGTTACAGTTACGTTTGCCATCAAGCCTTATTTGGCTAGGTACATGTATGTCCGATATGGACAATGTTTAGAAATCAAGTTCCAAGGTAATGCACATTCCCAACTTCCCATCCCGATTCATCTCTCCCATCTCACTCCTGTCTATCACTTTCTCCATCAATTATCCATTCCTCATCCGCAAGATGTCTCCTGGAAAGAGAGTGGAAATATATGCTTCGTTCTTCCCAAACCTAGAAATGGAAAGAATCCGGAGGTATATAATTATTTTGGGCAGGATAGTATCTTTCTAATAGAAAAAGAAATTGAGGTGGAGATGAGAGCGGAGCTTTATTCGTTTCTGCTAGAGAATAAATTCAAGAATGGGGTGATGTATAAAAAGTCGATGGAGCAATTTGTTATACATTATAATATGGTAGAAATTGTAGAAGAGGAAAGTTTGATGAGAACATTTCAGCGATGGAGAAAGAAAATGAAGGAAAAAACCACCTAAAAACTATCTAATATGACCTAAAAACTATCAGCCGATAGCTTTTAGGCTAAAATCCGTCAATTTCTCCCCTGTCGGATTTGATAAAATGCCGTAAACTTGCAGCATGAAAATGATAACAACGAATAATCACAATCAAAAAAACAACGCATATGAAAAGTTTAAGTTTCAGAAAAGATTTAGTAGGAGTACAAGATGAATTACTACGTTTTGCTTATAAATTGACAACCGACCGCGAAGAAGCAAATGACTTGTTGCAGGAAACTTCATTGAAAGCATTAGATAATGAAGATAAATACACGCCTGATACGAATTTCAAAGGATGGATGTACACTATCATGCGCAACATCTTTATTAATAACTACCGCAAAGTAGTTCGCGACCAGACATTTATCGACAAGACTGATAATCTCTATCACCTCAATCTGCCGCAGGATGCCGGTTTTGAAAGCACGGAAAAGTCATATGACCTCAAAGAGATGCACCGTATAGTCAATGCTCTTCCGAAAGAATATCGAATCCCGTTCGCAATGCACATTTCAGGATTCAAGTATCGTGAAATTGCGGATAAGTTGAATCTTCCGTTAGGCACAGTAAAGAGCCGTATTTTCTTTACCCGTCAAAAATTGCAGGAAGAACTGAAGGATTTCCGTTAGGCTTTAACTATATAAGTATAAGTTTCTATCAAAAAGGCAAAAAGGAGTAGTTTCCTTCTTGCCTTTTTTTATTTCATCTATAAAATAATGATGAATGCTTCCATTATTTGTGGAAAATTCTGTATTTTTACTTCGTTATCAATAATAAATACGATGAAAACGAGCTTTTTTTTCTTTTTTCTGGTTCTCTTCATGGCTTCCTGCCAACTTAAAAAGAGTGATAATTCCGCGGAGATGCGGGTGGATGATGCTGTGAATGACAGTATAGAAAGCAGTATTGCGGATACGGTGAAGGCTACTGCCATTTTTTGGATAGACAAAGCAGAGACCAAACACTGCAGAGAATATGGTTTCCGCACGATTAAAGCCAAAGTTTTTATTCGTGAAGACGGCAAAGTGAATTTATTGTCGTTTGTCAAGAAGCAATCTTCGGGAGTAGAAACATATATCCGCCATCATTTAGATAAATTCCAGGTATCAGATAAGATGTTTGAAGGTGGTTATGTGCAGCCGGGTGAGCAGGCTGTTCAACTCCGTTGTTTATGGGGTATGCTTAAAGGTAAATGACGCACTTTATTCTTTAGCGCATATCGTTCGTCTACCACTCTGTCGGTAGGAAAGAATGTGAAAATAAGTCGCCATTCTCCTTCTTTATAGGTGAATTTACGTCCGGTAGCTCCATGAAGTATGACATTGTACTTTTCCCACAGGAAGGTTTCGATGTGTTCGGGCATTTCTGTTCCTGACGCCGAAAACTCCACTGTTATAAAGAAACGGGGAATCGAAATTTCGGCTACTTGGTGGAATATCCGGTCGGTGATAGTCATTTTTTTGGTTCTTTGGTTACTTCCAACAGTTTTCCGTAAGCATCGAAAGAACGCCGTGAAGCCAACGAGATTGTAATCATCAGCGACAACATGGATGCTGTGAATGTGATTACCATAATCATCATCTGATATTTGATGGCAACATTCGGACTACTCCCACCCAAAATCTGCCCAATCATCGTGCCTGGAAGGGCAACCAGTCCCATGACTGCGATATTCGCAATCAAGGGGCTGAAGGATTTAATAATGGCTTGCCGAATAAATGGAGCCTGGGCTTCCTGCCTTGTAGCTCCATTGCCTAATAAATATCTGTATAATTGTTGTTCACGTTTCAATCCGCTATAATAGGTATTCAGGGCGATCACATTACTGGAAAGCATATTACCCATCAGAATCCCAAATATAGGAATAAAATATTGAGCACTGAAAATATTATCCAGTTGAAGAACAACTCCGATAAAATATAATCCTACCAACACAACGCTACAAAGAAACCCTACTGTGATCGGGATTAGGAGAATGCTACGTTTCAGCTGGGTACGTACTAATGCGGTCTGTCCGGCTACGAATATCATGATAATCACCCAAAGGAAATTAATCCAGGGATTATTCCATAGAAAGAGATATTTCAGGTACATGCCAATGAAGAATAATTGGATTATCATTCGTAGCGTACCAATCACGGCCGGTTTCAGTAGCCCCGTCTTAAATTTCCATAGATAAAAGAACGGAATGGCAAGCAGAAGCAAGCCTATAAAAAGATTATAATATGATATGTCAATCGTTCCCACAGTGTATATTCTTATAATTCAATTACATAATGACATCCTAATGCAAAGTCCTTGTCATGAGACACCGCCAGCACAGCCGCCCCTTTTTCTGCCTGTCGCCGGAAAAAGGACAGTACTTTGTCAGTTGAGCCAGCATCCAAAGCAGAAGTCGGTTCATCTATGATAATCAGAGGTTTGTTGAGCATGGCAGCTACGGCCAGTGTTATTCGTTGACGTTGGCCGCCCGATACTTCGTTCACTCTTTTGGTGTATAATTCATGTTCCAGCCCCAATTCGTCAAAGTAAGCATAAAGCCTTTCTTCCGAGAAAGGGATAGAACGATTCACTTTCAATTCAAAAGGAAGGGCAACCATTTCTTTCACCCATTCGAACGGCAATGCCAATTCCTGCGGAATCCATGCTATCTGTCGGCGGACACTGTCAATGGTTGATATATCGAGTAGTGTCTCTCCTACTTGAATAGAGCCTTCTTTTAACGGGACAAAGCCCATTACCGCATTCAGCAACGAGGTCTTTCCACAGCCGGATTGCCCTACAATACAGGCAGTTTCTCCCCTTTCCAGTTTCAAGTTAAAACCGGAGAAAAGCACTTCTGTCCCAAAAGCAATACAGGCATTATTGATATGTAACATGGCGTTTTGAATTCTTTCTTTCCGGCAAAGGTACTATTTTCTTGAAAAACGTTATCTTTGCCTGACTAATTAATTCAAGAAAAGTTATGATACTGAACGAAAGAGATGCTCGCCATGAGCATATATTGCAAGTAGCACGTCAAATGATGACTGCCGCGCGTACTGCTCCCAAAGGAAAAGGCATAGACATTATCGAAATGGCTTTAATAACTGATGAAGAAATTAAGCAATTATCGGATACAATGATAGCGATGGTAGAAGAACATGGAATGAAGTTTTTTCTGCGTGATGCTGACAACATACTCAATGCCGAATGTGTTCTATTAATAGGAACGCGTGAGCAAGCACAAGGGCTGAATTGCGGTCATTGCGGATTTGCAACTTGCGCCGGACGTACAGAAGGCGTTCCCTGTGCATTGAACAGTATTGATGTGGGTATCGCAATAGGTTCCGCCTGTGCCACAGCAGCCGATTTGCGTGTAGATACGCGTGTGATGTTCTCTGCCGGACTGGCAGCCCAACGACTGAACTGGTTGAAAGACTGTAAAATGGTAATGGCGATTCCGGTCAGCGCATCATCGAAAAATCCGTTCTTTGACCGGAAGCCGAAACAGGAAAATAAAGATTAATACCGTATCGGTGAATGAATAAACCGATTTATATAAACAATTAAATAGAATAGTCTAATGGGAATCATGGTTGGACTGCCTAGCCCGAGCGGCTCGGAGAAAGATTTGCAACTGAATTTCGGCAAAAATATGACCGTACAGGTCGAAATGAGAGCACCTCATTTGCCTGCCGAATGGCATATGCAGAGCGGTGTACAATTAACATGGCCGCACAACGGCACAGATTGGGCATATATGCTGGCAGAAGTACAAGAATGTTTTGTAAATATAGCCAAAGAAATAGCGGAACGTGAACTACTATTAATTGTCACTCCCGAGCCTGAAGAGGTAAAAAAGCAGATTAGTACTGTTGTCAATATGGATAATGTCCGTTTTCTGCAATGCGCAACCAACGACACATGGGCACGTGACCACGGAGCTATTACCATGATAGACACCGGCACGCCCTCATTACTTGACTTTACCTTCAATGGTTGGGGATTGAAATTTGCCTCTGAACTTGACAACAAAATCACCAAACAAGCCGTAGAAGCCGGAGCCTTAAAAGGGCAATATATAGATCGGTTGGATTTTGTCCTCGAAGGCGGTTCCATCGAAAGTGACGGAATGGGTACGCTTCTTACTACCTCAGAATGTCTGCTTTCTCCCAACCGGAATGGAAAACTTAATCAGGTAGAGATAGAAGAATACCTGAAATCAACTTTCCACCTGCAAAAAGTTCTTTGGCTGGATCATGGGTATCTTACAGGCGATGATACCGATAGCCATATTGATACTTTAGCACGCTTCTGCTCTACAGATACCATCGCTTATGTGAAATGCGAAGATAAGGAAGACGAACATTATGAAGCGCTGCTCGCCATGGAAGAACAATTAAAAACATTCCGTACATTGGCAGGAGAACCTTATCGCCTATTGGCTTTGCCAATGGCGGACAAAATAGAAGAAAATGGCGAACGCCTGCCTGCTACATATGCCAACTTCTTAATTCTGAATGACGCTATTCTTTATCCTACCTATAACCAGCCGGAAAATGACCGGAAAGCGGGTGAAGTACTGCAAGAAGCATTTCCCGGATGTCAGGTTATCGGTATTGATTGCCGTGCGCTAATCAAGCAACACGGTTCTTTGCATTGTGTCACCATGCAATACCCACAAGGAGTTATTAAATAATTATATATCATGAAAAAGATAAAAGTCGGACTTATCCAGCAATCCAACACTTCAGATATTCGAGTGAACCTGATGAACCTCGCCAAAAGTATAGAGGCTTGTGCCGCACATGGCGCACAACTGATTGTTCTTCAGGAATTACACAATTCGCTTTATTTCTGCCAAACAGAGAATACGAACCTGTTCGATCTTGCCGAGCCTATCCCCGGCCCTTCCACGGGATTCTATTCAGAGTTGGCAGCAGCTAATAAAGTAGTTCTTGTGGCTTCTCTTTTTGAGAAACGTGCACCGGGACTTTATCATAATACAGCCGTCGTTTTCGACCGTGACGGAAGCATTGCAGGTAAATACCGAAAGATGCATATACCCGATGACCCCGCTTATTACGAAAAATTCTATTTTACTCCCGGTGATATAGGTTTTGAGCCGATTCAAACTTCTTTGGGAAAGCTAGGAGTATTGGTGTGCTGGGATCAGTGGTATCCGGAAGCTGCCCGTTTGATGGCTCTAAAGGGTGCGGAACTATTAATCTACCCTACTGCCATCGGTTGGGAAAGCAGTGACACGGACGATGAGAAAGCGCGCCAACTCAATGCCTGGATTATCTCACAACGTGCGCATGCTGTTGCGAACGGACTTCCCGTTATCTCTGTCAACCGGGTAGGTCACGAGCCTGATCCATCAGGACAAACAAACGGCATTTTATTTTGGGGAAACAGTTTTGTGGCAGGGCCACAAGGAGAATTCCTGGCACAGGCCGGAAACGATCGTCCGGAAAATATAGTAGTGGAAATTGATATGGAACGCTCGGAAAACGTGCGCCGTTGGTGGCCATTCCTGCGCGACCGTCGTATTGACGAATACGAGGGGTTGACCAAACGTTTTTTAGATTAGGCTGAAAACTACGATACAGGTATACAGAAAGGGCACAGAGTTTAAATTTACATTTTACTCTGTGCCCTTTCTGTATACTTTATAATCTTCTATCTCATTGAAATGTGAGTTTCTTATTAGCCAGGAAATTGGCACCTCCATAGATAAATAGACCCAGGAATTGCGCCAAATATTCATTGACATCCAATCCTTCCACTAATAAAATAAGAAATAGGAATTGTGCTGTATAAGCCAGACCGAAAGCAGAACAAAAGAGCAGTATCTGTTTCCAGAGACTGTTCTTTTTATTTTCTACAGGGAATATCCAGTATTTGCACCAAATAAAGTTATGAACTTGAGCTATCAGATACGCCGTTATATTAGCCACCATATAGTCACCGTCGAATGAGATTTCCTTCATCATCAACCATACAACCAACGCCATGATTATGGCATTCATTGTACCGATTACTATAAAACGGAATATGCGTACAGATTCTTTCACTCTCCCTCTTTGATATCAACAATCAAATTCAATTCATCAAGTTGAGTCTGATCAATTGTGGATGGTGCATCCAGCATCACGTCACGACCTGAATTATTCTTCGGGAACGCAATGCAGTCGCGAATAGAATCCAAACCGGCAAACAAAGATACCCAACGGTCAAGACCATATGCCAAACCACCATGAGGCGGTGCACCATACTTAAAGGCATTCATCAGGAAGCCGAACTGTGCTTCTGCCTTTTCAGGAGTGAAACCTAAAATCTCGAACATCTTTGCCTGCAACTGTGCATCATGGATACGGATAGAGCCACCGCCTACTTCAACGCCATTGACTACCATATCATAAGCGTCGGCACGCACTGCTGCGGGATCGGTATCCAACAATGGTATATCTTCATCTTTCGGATGTGTGAACGGATGGTGCATAGCCATCAAACGGCCTTCTTCTTCGCTCCATTCGAACATCGGGAAGTCGATAACCCAAAGACAAACGAACTTATTCTTGTCACGCAACCCCAGTTGTGCACCCATCTCCAAACGAAGTTCACAAAGCTGTTTACGTGTTTTCATTACATCGTCACCTGACAGAATCAGAATCAAGTCACCCGGTTTAGCACCGAACGCTTCTTTCATCTGCTGAAGTACTTCCTGGGTATAGAATTTATCTACACTGGATTTCACCGTTCCGTCTGCTTCTACACGGGCATAAACCAATCCTTTCGCGCCAATTTGCGGTTTCTTCACAAAGTCAGTCAATGCATCCAGTTGTTTACGGGTATAAGTTGCAGCACCTTCTGCACAGATACCACCAATATAAGCGGCATTATCGAATACAGAGAATCCATGGCCTTTCAGGATGTCCATTAATTCTACGAATTTCATACCGAAACGCAAGTCAGGCTTATCGCTACCATAATATTTCATGGCGTCAGCCCAAGCCATCCGCTGGAACGGTTCGGCTAGTTCTACACCGCGAAGGGTCTTAAACAGATGTTTAGCCATCCCTTCGAAGGTAGTGATAATATCTTCCTGCTCTACGAAACTCATCTCACAGTCGATCTGTGTAAATTCCGGCTGACGGTCGGCACGTAAATCCTCGTCACGGAAGCATTTTGCAATTTGGAAATAACGGTCGAAACCGGAAACCATCAATAATTGCTTCAATGTTTGCGGAGATTGCGGGAGTGCATAGAACTGACCCGGATTCATACGTGAAGGAACAACAAAATCACGTGCACCTTCTGGAGTAGATCCAATCAAAACAGGTGTTTCAACTTCGATAAAACCAAGATTATCAAGATATTTTCGAACTTCGATTGTCATTTTGTGGCGTAATTCCAAATTAGAACGAACTGAATTACGACGCAAATCCAGATAGCGATATTTCATACGAATATCGTCACCACCATCTGTGTTATCCTCAATGGTGAACGGCGGAGTCATGGCAGTGTTCAGTACGTTCAGTTCGGAAACAATGATTTCAATGTCTCCGGTAGGAATGCCGGCATTCTTACTGAAACGTTCGTTCACTGTTCCTGTGATTTGAATGACGAACTCACGTCCCAATTTATTGGCACGTTCACAAAGTTCTGCATTGATTTCTTCGTTAAAAACTAATTGAGTTATTCCGTAACGGTCGCGAAGGTCAACGAAGGTCATCCCTCCCATTTTACGACTACGCTGTACCCATCCGGACAGCGTTACTTGCTTATTTGCATCAGAGATTCTCAGTTCTCCACATGTGTGTGTTCTGAACATATTTTTTTTATTTAAACGATTATCACTCGCGTTTTCATTTTGGCTGAACCAAAACTCCGCAAAAATACGCAATAATTTGTAATCCGTGATTAGTTATCCGTAATTTTATCAGACTTTCTTAGTCAGTTTTTTCAATATTTTCTTGTTTCTGTCTGTTATATTGTCAACGATGGCTTCATTCATCAATTTAATACCATTCATATACTCCTGTGCTCTTTGAAGTACGTTCGCAGCATCTTTCTCCGCCGCACGCGGTACTACAACCCGAAGCCCTCTTTTAATTAATTCAATATTTACATGAGCATCTGTCTCCATAGGGTCACCATCGAAATGCACAACACCCGGAGTAGCCCGGCGAATGCACAGCTGCTTGCAGCGGAAAGTCTTGATACGGCTATTCTGATCGATTGTTTTATTAAATAACTGAAAAGCAAGGGAAGGCACATCCAACACAGTGAACGGTTCTAATATGGTGACGTCCAGCAAACCGTCTGTTAATGTGGCTTGCGGGGCAATATAGGCATTATTTCCGTATTGTGATGCGTTTCCGCAGGCAATGAGGAAGGCTTTATACTTAGATACTCCGTTTTCAGTCTCCAACTCGTAGGTTTCCGGCTGATATTTAAGACTTTCCTGCAACGTTTTTTCCAGGTAAGTCAACAATCCGCGTTTACCGGCATGCGCAAACTTCAGACTAACAAAAGCATCAAATCCCACTCCGCAGGTGCAGAAGAAATCCGTTCCGTTAATCTTACCATAATCTATTATATCCATACACCCCTCATTAAGCACTTCCAGTGCTTTTTTCGGTTCCATAGGTATATGTAGATGCCGCGCCAGCCCATTACCCGACCCACAAGGGATAATCCCCAAAGCGGTATCAGTATGCACCAGCGAACGAGCTATTTCGTTGATTGTCCCGTCTCCACCGATAGCTACTACCACGTCCGTTTTTTCTTCCGCAGCTTTGGCAGCTATCTCTACTGCATGACCGGCTCTCTCCGTATATACTACTTCCCAAGAGTATTTCGTCTTGTCTATTTTCTCATCCAGCAAGCTAAGAATCAATTCCTTACTTTGTGTTCCTGAAATAGGATTGACGACGAATTTTATTTTTCTCATACTTTCGTTCATGCTATTCTTGTCGATTGTAGACGACAAAAGTAATATAAATATCTTAAATTTTAATCTATTAGAGGTTTCTAATCTCAAGAGGGCAACTTTTTTCTCTTAAAAAGAACATATGAAAGCAAAATTTGTTATCTTTGCCCCCTGTTTTTAAACACTTGTTAAGATAAAAAGATGTTAGACCGTCAGCGAACGGTCTGAGTATGAGTATTATAAATTATAATTCATGGGATTATTACAAGAGAAGTTAGCTAAGTACGACTTGCCACAGAAATTTATGGCACAGGGCGTTTACCCATATTTCCGTGAGATTGAAGGAAAACAGGGTACAGAGGTAGAAATGGGCGGACACGAAGTGTTGATGTTCGGTTCCAATGCATACACTGGCCTTACGGGAGATGAAAGAGTTATTGAAGCTGGCATTCAAGCCATGCATAAATATGGTTCCGGATGCGCAGGGTCGCGTTTCTTGAATGGTACACTTGACCTGCATGTCCAACTGGAAAAAGAACTGGCTGCTTTCGTCGGTAAAGATGAAGCTCTCTGTTTTTCTACCGGTTTTACTGTGAATTCGGGTGTTATTCCTGCTTTGACAGACCGCAATGATTATATCATCTGTGATGACCGTGACCATGCATCTATCGTAGACGGCCGTCGTCTCTCCTTCTCACAGCAATTAAAATATAAGCATAACGATATGGCTGATTTGGAGAAGCAACTTCAAAAGTGCAATCCGAGCTCAGTAAAACTAATCATAGTAGACGGTGTGTTCTCTATGGAAGGTGACTTGGCAAATCTGCCTGAAATCGTACGCTTGAAACATAAATACAATGCTACTATCATGGTAGACGAAGCTCATGGTTTGGGCGTATTCGGAAAGCAAGGACGTGGCGTTTGCGACCATTTCGGTCTGACTCACGAAGTTGACTTGATTATGGGTACTTTCAGCAAGTCATTGGCTTCTATCGGCGGTTTTATTGCTGCTGATTCTTCTATCATCAACTGGTTGCGTCACAATGCGCGTACTTATATATTCAGTGCGTCCAATACTCCGGCAGCTACTGCATCTGCTTTGGCAGCTCTCCATATTATCCAAGACGAACCGGAAAGACTTGAATCATTGTGGGAAGCTACCAACTATGCATTGAAACGTTTCCGCGAAGCTGGTTTTGAGATTGGTGCAACAGAATCGCCTATCATTCCTCTTTATGTGCGTGACACGGAAAAGACTTTCATGGTTACGAAACTGGCTTTCGACGAAGGTGTATTCATCAATCCGGTTATTCCACCGGCATGTGCTCCACAGGATACATTGGTGCGCGTTGCATTAATGGCTACTCATACAAAGGAACAAATTGATAGTGCTGTAGAAAAGTTGACGAAAGCTTTCAAAGCTTTAGATATTTTGTAATCATCATTTGGAATCCTATAAAAAAAGCTACTTTCCTGTATTGAATCGGGAAAGTAGCTTTTTTATTTATTCAATGAGGTGAATATTCACCTATTAATTACATTATTTCTGTTTCGCATAGCGAATCTCCATTCCCCGATTATCTAAAACTAATGAATCAGCCGTCAGCTTTTTAATCGCCATTGTATCTGTAAATTCAATTGTCTGTCCATTACCAATACTTTTTCCGGTCAGAATCAGTTTATCACCTTCCTGTTTCCAGCTTTCATAAACTAATGTAGCCATATTAACAGAAGATGCACCACCACCCTCTTCCATTTTAATACCTTGCACTTGCCCTTCCATGCCCGGTACTGGTTCTACCCATGCACCTACCACCGAAGTAGCACTACCGCCACATGCAGCCAATACCCCTGCCAACAGGGCTGCCGCCAACATTTTCTTTTTCATTCTGTGTTATTATTAGATTAATTATTTATCCCGATCTTTCTTTCCTATCACAATCACCTTTTGAGCGGTCGGTATAGTACTCGAACCAGGTTCTTCCTCTTCTTCTATGTAATTCACTCTCACCGTGTCTCCCAGCTCAAAACCTGTGACATCGTTCGGTTCCTGATCCATTGTACTGATAAAAAGCGTATCTCCTTTTGAGGTAATTAGCACGAAGTGATCCGTCGAAGCGTCTCCTACAATTCCGGTTATTGTTTTCTCTTCTTCTGTTGGAGCTATTATTAAAGTTTCCTCTCCCATTTCCTTCTCGATAGCCTGTTTTCCTTTCGATTGACACGCGTTAAGACCAATCCAGACTGCAAACAATAAAAACACATTTATTCTATTCATATACATTCTCTTATTTGAAATAAACTTGGAATTATGCAAAGATACTGTTTTTTCAAATGTCTTTTGATGTAAAATCTGTGAAATCATTCCATTTATTCCAATAGTCATTCCACCTTATGCAAAGCTTATTCATTCTTCATTATCAGTGCAGGATTAATTCGGACAGCCTTACAAACCTGCCATAACAATGTTCCTAAAGAAATTACTAAGGTAAGAATAAAGCCTGCTATAAAAAGCTCCATTCCTATCGGAGCTTTCACAGCAAAATCCTTCGTATAATCCTGAATGATATAGTAGGCTAAAGGAATAGCAACCGCAAATGCCGCTCCTAGAATATAGAGATACTTGCGCACTAACAATAAAGCTACCTGTTTGCCAGTAGCTCCGTTTACCTTACGCAATGCAATCTCCCGGTATCGCTGACGAATGTCATACAGGGACAGACCAAACAGGCCAAGACAAGATACACAGATAGCTAATCCGGCAAAAGTGACATAAATGCGAGTCGTCCTCTTATCATCATTATATAACTTTTTAACCTCATCTTCTGCAAACAGATAATCAAACTCTCCTTGTCCCAACACTTCGTCATGCAAGCCTTTCAGGAAATTAACAGCTTCTTTACGCTTTCCCTCCGCAATCGTCGCTAACAGAGGGTCTGTCGGATTATCACTCTCATTATATAAAATAGCCAGCGGTGCATCTCCTTTAGACAAATGCCCGGTACGAAAATCCTCTATCACTCCTACCACCTGAAAGGGAGGGTTCTTCCCCTCGTCCACTCCCATACTCCACCATAAACGTGAGTTCGTTTGTAACAAAACCTCATCTATATTTTTTATTCGGAAAAGTTTTTTAGCAGTTTCATTAATAATCATTTTATACTGAGCAAACTGATCTTTATCATTCCACTCTCTTCCTTCCTTCAGTTTCAACCCGAACATATCCATATATTTCTTGTCGGCAAACATAAGAGCTATTTTATGCTTTTCTCCATTGTTCGCTTCCACATCTACTTGGGGTTCCAAATGAATCGGCAGTTCACCATAATTCCATGAAACGAACAAAGGACATGCATCCATTTTCTGCCTGATAACTTGTTCTTTATGACGTTCTGAATCACGTTCTTTCTGCCACTCTTCATCGCTAGAGTACCTTTTATTTTGTGTATCATGCGATAAAAACTGGCAAGATATAATATTCTTCACCTGATAACCAAGATCAGCATGAAGCATAGTATATAACTGACGTACAAAAAACAATGAAACCACTATCAAACAGAAAGTGATGATATATTGAATAAATAGAAAAACGGCACGGGATACAATCGAGTATCCCCCGACACTTACCGAGCGTAAAGAGGTAATCGGAGAAGAATAGTTATATCTCAAGAAAGGATATACAGAGGTAATTAACGGCAATCCGAACAATAGAATGAAAGATAATGAGATGTCGAATTTCAGTTCCGGTTTCACTGGAATGGAATATACAGACGCAAACACACCGGCCGTAACTTCAATTAGCGTCCAAATAAGGAGCATCGAAACGGCAATCATACACACATTTTCCATATATATCTGTGAGAATATCTGCATACCGCTGGCACCATACACTTTTTTAACTCCAAACTCACGCGCCCGTTTCAAGATAATAACCGTATAGATATTGATAAAATTGAAGATTCCTACCAACAATAACATACATGCCACGACAGATAAAATCGTTATATGCTCTTTATTCCCTCTCAAGAAAAAACCTGATTCCGAACTTACCACTTTATCAAAGTATAACTCTTTCAAGGGTAAGAGTCTGAATTGTATAGGTGAATGACCAAAACTGATCAATGATTGTGGTTTTGATATTTTCTCATTAAAACTCTTTAGTTCCGTCCCTTTAGCCAAGCGTGCTATACAGAATCCCATCCGGCTCCAATCCATGTACTTTCCCTGATTCACAGGAGTTATCAGGTCAAATTGCAATGAAGACTTGGTATTTGGTTCATCTACAACTCCCCGTATGGTAAGCGTATAACCTGCCGAAGAAACAAACTGCTTTCCAAGCGGCTCCTCATCTCCAAAAAGATGCTTGGCGTACTGTCGGGTAATGATTGCATCATCCGGCCGTTGAATAGTCTTAATCCCCGATATGACTGGATACTCCATTAATTGCAGAAACAAGCTGTCTGTCACTAAAACATTGACTCGATAACGATGTTCGTCAGATACGATATAGTCATCTTTATAAGAAATACAGTATGAATACCCCTCTACTTCGGGATTCTTCATCGGGTCAATGAAATTGGGGTCATGATTCCTGTCTGTATTGTCGATGATAGAAATACTGCCGTTACTTCTTTGAGCCGTTAATATATACAACTGATCCAGGTCTTTACAGAAATGGTCAACCGTTAATTCCTGATGAATATAGCGTATGATGACTAATGTTGCCGCTACACTCACCGCCAGACCAATAATATTGATTATCG
Organism: Bacteroides sp. GM023; assembly: GCF_014750685.1. Lineage (GTDB taxonomy): Bacteria > Bacteroidota > Bacteroidia > Bacteroidales > Bacteroidaceae > Bacteroides. The sequence continues at coordinate 662,872 of NZ_JAAXGE010000003.1, read as the reverse complement.
TATAAATCCTGAAACGGAATAATGCTTTAATTGATGATAGTTGATTTTTCATATCCATCTTATATGTTATACGATTCTATTACTCACTTTTAATCACTTCTGCCGGATTCTGAATAGCTGCTTTCCAAACTCTCCACACAATGCTTGAAAATATGACAAGAAGCATTCCCGCAAATATTCCTATGTATATCCACAAGTTAACCGGAGTCTGTTTAACATAGTTTTCAAGCCAACGTTTCATAATGACATACCCTAATGGAAAAGCAATGCATGATGCCATAACAAGTAATAGCAGGTATTCTTTAAAGAATAAATTCAGAATCAGCCTTGCGCTGGCACCATTTACTTTACGTATAGCTATTTCTTTACGACGTTGCTGGCAGGACAGGGTTACCAAAGAAAAAATACCAAACACTGCGATTAGTATGCAAACACATGAGACTATTCCCAATAATTTGCTCAAAGTTTCCTCCGATTTCATATAGTCATCATAGACTTCTTCCATATTGAGTAACGTATATTCACTATCAGGATTAATCTTTCGGATTTCCATTCCCAATTTCTCAGAAACAACATTCCAACTGCCTTCCCGTGTTCTGAAAATAATATGTTTACGTTCACTCCCCTTCGAATAAGAGAACATTGCTGGAGCTACAGCGTGTATCGGAGCATTATAACATATATCCTTAATAATCCCTTTTACCGTGTAATCCCTGAATTTCTTTCCTAACGGATGTTTCCACCCGAAGGCTTTCACTGCCGCTTCGTTGATTAGCACCATTTTTTCTCCGTCTTTCTCATCCAACATACTCCCTTCCAACAGTTCAATCCCGAAGAAGTCCACATAATCCTCATTGAGCGCTTCATCTTCCATATTAATATCTTGTTCTTCCCCACTCTTATCTTCCCAATCACTTATCCTTAACGAAGAATACATATTTTTGGGAACAGGGGTATAAAAACCATGTAAACGCTTTTCCACTTCTGGCATCTGATCCAATATCTTCTCGAGCGGAACGTTTTCTAAACCTCTGCCATAAGTGATGACACCTACGTTATGCCGATCCAATCCCAACTCTTTCGTATTCAGCAAACAATCCATTTGCTTCATCATGACAAGAGTACAAAACACAAAACCTATGCTTATAAACAGTTGGAATAAGATGCTGGCTTTATAAAACCAACCGGAAAGATAAAAATTAGCCTTATGATTGATACTGTCAAGCAAACTTTGTTTGCTGACATATCTAATAAGCAATGCTGCGATCCCTACTGTAACCATTATTAATAAAAACATATACGCAAAGACTTCATTATAGAAAAATGAAGCGCTTTCATCAATTTGCGACATACGTTTGAAGGCAGGTAAAATCAGTTCGACCAGCATAATGCCTATTCCCATAGATATAATAAGCAGGAAAATTAACTCGGAAAGAAGTAATATCAATAAACTGCCATCGGATGCCCCGTTCACTTTTCGAAGTGCCAACTCACGCTTACGCATCCGGATACGGGTAATAAGCATGGTCAGATAATTACATAACCCGCAAATAATGACTAAAGCTCCAATAACAGCAAAGAGACGAATATGCTTTAACTTGACATTGACGTCATCGTTCGGATGAGTACTTCTTAGCGTTGAAAGCGGTGCAATAGGAGTAGATTCAGAAACCCACATATCACCATCCTGCTGTACTTTATATTCAGCCAGCCTTTGTTCCAACGCATTAATATCGCTGCCGGGATAAACCCTAAAAAGGGTATGCCATTGCTGGAGTCCCCAATGTGGTTCTGAGTCGTAAAAAGGTAACAGAATATCGAAAGCATATTGAGAGTGTCCTTTCCATGACTCTACTACTACAATGATAGTCATCTCGTCATCATTCTGTTGAGGGAACACCAAACGTTTGCCAATCGGATTTTCTATTCCAAATATTCTCCGGGCTGCCTTATCAGTGATTGCTATCTGTCCTTTACCCATTCGTAAATAATTATCCCCACTCAATACAGTGATATTGAACATTGAAATGAAATTAGAATCGGCTTCCATCTGAAGCATCTCAAATTCAGCATCTTCGTACTTTGCCTTGTTCCCATAAGCGTATTTTATGCGACATGCTTTCTCTACTTCCGGACAGTTTTGGGTTATATAACCTGCCAATAAAGAGGACGAATAAGGTGAAAAGCCATCTCCCTTAAGGCGGAATTTATTGCCGGCGAGATAGATACGCTCTGCTCCCTCATGAAAATTATCATAAGTCATTTCATAACGAATCCACAAAGCAGATAGCGCAAAACAAGTAAATCCAACTGCCAATCCGATGATACTGACAAGGCTTTGTGTCTTATATTTCATCAGATTACGAAAGGCTACCTTTAAATAGTGTTTTATCATAATATTGTTATTTCATTATTCGCTCTTGATAACTTCTGCCGGATTTTGCCTGGCAGCTTTCCATACTCTCCATATGACACAAAGTAAGATAAGAAGTGCAACCACGACAAAAATGACTACATATATCCAACTATTTATCGTAGTTTGTCTCACATAGCTTTCAATCCAGTTCTTCATTAAAAGGTATCCCATTGGAAATGCTATTACAGCAGCAATAACCAACAATAATAGATACTCACGGAAGAACATTTGTAAGATATGATAAATTTGTGCCCCATTTACTTTACGTATAGCAATCTCTTTCTGACGTTGCTCACATGATAAAGTAACCAGTGAAAAGATTCCGAATATGGAAATCAGAACACAAACCAAAGATACGAAGCTCAATAACTTCATTAGTGCATTTTCAGAACGGAGATATTTACCATATTCTTCTTCATCATTAAACAATCGTAAGTGAGCATTGGGAAATTCTTCCTTATGTAGTGTCTCTATTGCTTCACGACATTCATGCCAAGTCCCTTCTTTGAATTTGAAAAGAATACTCGCACGATTCAGAAGATATTCTTGTGCCTTGGGATGCTGAAATGCAATAAGTCCCGGTGCACTGGTAGGAGAACGATAGCTAAAATCCTTCACTACTCCGATGACCTTATACATCATATCCTGACTACCATTGTAATGGTAAGTGAAGTTCTTTCCTAAACCATGTTTCCATCCGAATCTACGGCACGTACTTTCATCAATTACGACCTCATTCCACTGGTTCTTTTCCGATATAAATTCGCCTTCCAATAGTTTTAAATCATAAAACTTGAAGTATTCCTCTTTTGCGGGCATCATACCGATAGAGACTTTTTTTTCTGTTGTACTCGACAAGCCATCCCAGTCTGTTATTTCAACATACATCATCGGGCCAGTTGGAATGATCGGGAAATACATAGGAGTCAGACTCTGTGTCACCATAGGCAAAGCGTTAATTTTCTCTACCCATTGCTTAATATCTCCATTCCACAATGCCACATTAGCAACATTATGACGTTCCATTCCTAAGTCTGTATTCTTCAGAAAATACAATTGCTTCATAATGACAAACGTACAAAAGATAAAAGTGAGACTTACAATTAATTGTACGACAATTCCTATTTTGCGAAATAAATATGGTCTGGTAGTAACAGTATTTCCATTAATAGTCTCCTGCAATGTTCGACGACGAAAATACAATAATGGTATCTGTGCAAACAAAAAAGACAACATAATTACAACTAAAAGATACACTGCTATTTCTCCATAATACGAACCAGGTTCTATCTGCGTGAATTCTATGAATTGTGACATACTTATCTCTATCAACAATAATCCACCCAACAAAGCAACACATAAAATCAGCAATAATTCAATCGCAAACTGCATTGATAAAGCTTTATTACTGGCTCCATTCACCTTACGAAGTGCCATCTCACGGCTACGCATACAAAGACGACTAACATAAAGAGTCAGATAATTGAATAATGAACAAATAATCACTAATCCGCCTGCCAACGAAAAATAGAAAATATAGCTGAAAGAGATTATAACATCCGCTTTATCTACATAATCCGAATAACGCAAAGCTGATATCCGAGTAATAAATAGATCTGAGAGATCTGAGAGTTCACTCTCTTTATCAATCTCATTTATACGAATAGCACTCATTTTTGTCTGAAAAACATTCATGTCAACTTTTTCACGCACACGAATAAATAGTTGCTCATCCGAGCTTCCCCAACGGGGATAATGCCTCGCCGAAGTTAGTACAGAATAAGGAATATTAGAGTGATGGGACCATCCACTCACAATTGCCCCTATTTTACAAGAACGTCTGCCTATCTCCACCTCCTTTCCTAATGCATCCTCTTCTTTACCAAAAAGTCGCTGTGCAAATTCTTCTGTTATAGCAACTTCCGGACTACCACTCTTCAAGAAGTTGACAGTACCTTTTAATAATTGTATATCAAAGAAGGTCATGAAAGTAGAATCAACAGCAACCATCCCGACATCTTGCTCGTTATCTCCCAAACGGAATTTCACATAACGTGCGCTAAGAGTAGTTATGTCTTCTATCTCCGGCATTTTTTCCTGCAAATATTCCATTAAAGGATATGGAGTAGAATTGCTTATACCGGGCTGATTGGTGTAATGCGCACGTATCAGATAAATGCGGTTGGCCCCCTCATGAAAATTATCATAAGTCATTTCATTGCGAATCCACAATACTGATAGCGCAAAACAAGTAAATCCGACAGCCAATCCGATGATACTGACAAGACTTTGTGTCTTATACTTCATCAGATTGCGAAAGGCTACTTTAAGATAGTGTCTTATCATGATACTTCATTTATAGTTGCTTGACGCAATGTACTTACATACTTACTTCCGTTACCACCTGGCCATCAAACAAGTTGATGACGCGATCGGCATAGCCGGCGTCATGCTGCGAATGGGTCACCATTATGATTGTTGTCCCCTCTTTATTTAGCTCGCTCAATAACCCCATGACTTCCTTACCATTTTTGGAGTCCAAATTACCAGTCGGTTCATCGGCAAGAATCAGTTTAGGATTGGCAACTACTGCACGGGCAATAGCAACACGTTGTTGCTGACCTCCGGAGAGTTGTTGGGGAAAATGCTTGCTACGATGAGTAATAGCCATTCTCTCCATAGCTGTCTCTACTCTCTTTTTCCGTTCGGATGACGAGATTCCCATATAAAGTAAAGGCAGTTCAATGTTTTCGTATACATTCAGTTCATCTATCAGATTAAAGCTCTGAAACACAAAGCCTATCACACCTTTACGAAGGCTGGTACGTTGTGATTCTGTATACTTGGAAACTTCCTTTCCGTTCAGGTAATACTCTCCTCCTGACGGATTATCGAGCAATCCTAAAATATTGAGCAATGTTGACTTTCCACAACCAGATGGCCCCATAATAGCAACAAATTCACCTTGTTTTACTTCGATACTAACGTTATTCAACGCCCAGGTTTCCACCTCTTCCGTTTTAAAAATCTTCTGTAAGTTAATAGTCTTAATCATAATTGTATTGTTTTAAAATTATTGTTCTATTCATTTTTTATTGCTTCCACCGGATTAATTTTTGCGATCTTCAGGATACGGAGCCAAATTGTTAATGCCGTCAGCATAGCAACAGATATAAATATTCCTGCCCAAAAGAAAAATCCATCATTAAAGAATACCGTATATATCTGTTTCCATAATTGCAATACCAAGTATATAAGCGGGAAGGTAATGGCGGCAGTAACCACCAACAAAATTATATATAAGCGGGCAAACAGCCATACGATATGACGTATCCCTGCCCCGTTTACCTTACGGATAGCAACTTCTTTCTGCCGCCGTTCCGTATCAAGAGTGATACTGGAATATACCCCCAACAATGTAATGATGATACTGACTATGGCAAAAAACAGAATAATATCTTTCAGAATATATTCCATAGCCTGTACTTCATACAAATCGTTCTGAAACGTTCGTACCTGATAAGGTATATTCTCAGGAAGCACTTCCCGGCGGATTTTCTCTACCCATTTCACAACCTCTTTTTGCTGTTCGGGATAGCATTTCACATAGCAATGTCCTACGTAGACAGAAGGGTCATAAAGCGTGAAAGCATATCCGCCACTATGATTGTGTACATCTGTCTGAAAAGGCGCACACACTCCGCACACCGTGAAATCTGTTGCTTGATCATAAAAGTTCATCCCAATCACATTCTTTTTTTGTTTCTCCTGCCAAACTTCATCCATAACAAGATCGTTCTTCGTCCGGATGGTTCTGCCTTCCTTTATCGGAATATTCATAAAAGTGAAAAAGTTTAGCGGTACACACAATATATCTATGTTAGTCCATGAATTGTCGTTCCCTTTTTCCGTCATCAGTATGTTTCCGGACGTACCCTGTGTATAAGCAATATCCGATAACAGCATATCTTTTACACCGGCATGCTGTTTGAAACGTTCCACCATAGCCAGTTTCTCTTCATTCTTCAGAAATGGATAGTCCAGCGGAATGCTAAGAATCGCTTCTTTCTCTTGAGATGATAATGTATGAAACAACGTTTTAGTCGTCTTATCCGATTGCAAGAACAATCCAACGGTGAATGCAACAAATATCCAGCAAATAAAGAATTGGATACCTAACATGAAGTTACGTCCCCATTGTTTTCCACGGCGTTTGTTTCCCCCATACATACCGGTTTGTATGGAAATCCTGCGGATACGGATAGATACGAATAAGCAGACTACAGCACAGAGCAGAATAAGAAAAGCGATATATTGCAGGGCGTGTTTCAACAGGATTTCGGGTGGGAACGTCATTGTAACACCCGACAAAGAAAAATCGATCCTGTTGCCAATCAACTCTATCCCCCACACGACCAGAAAGGAAGATGCAAACACGATAATCAGCGATTGTATAAATAACAGGAGAAACTGTTGTTTCCAGTTAGCCCCCAGCATTTTCATGATACTGTATTCCCGGGTACGATTCAAGAAAGAACCGATGAGAAAATGAAAGAAATTGACCAATCCGACTAACAAAATCAGTGTACCGACTATTCCGGTAGTGATTCCCAAAACAAAGGCTCCCTTCTTTTGCATCATCTGTCCTATGTTTTTAGCTATGACGTCACAAACCTGATTGTTCAATGTATAGGTATAGTTGCGTTTAGCGAACTCCATTTCAAGGACAGACGGATCTGTTCCGGAAATTAACAAGACGTATGTCCGGGCAGCTACCATCTCGTTCCGTCGCGGACTCTGAAAAAGCCCCTCGCTGTCGTTTACTGTCAGCGCGTCTATGTGTCCCATAAAAACAAAACCGTTGTTTAGCGGAATATCTTCCATAACTGCCTGAACGGTATAGACAATGCCACCTGTTTTCGGGGTACTGTCAGGGGAAGTGTTAAGTCTCCTCGATAAAGTCAGATGCTTGCCGATAGCCGTTGCGGCACTACCAAATATCTTAATGGCAGTAGATTGGCTCAAAATAACGGCATTGGCTGTCCGGCTCGCCATTTTCCAACTTCCAGCTACCATTTCCGGTGTAAATACCTTATTATATAAAGTATCCACTTCGATTGTTTCGAGCTCGTAGGGTAATGATTTATCCTCTGATATTTCGGCAAAGTAAGAACGCTCACGCGAGTAGGTCATACATGAAATAGCTTCCACTTCTCCCATCGACCAGGTACGGAGTTCTTCGGATAATGCTAGCTGCGTACCGGAGAAGCTGGTAGCAGTCTGATAATCATACAGACGTAACTCTGCGATACGGGGGTAATTCTCAAAACAATGATTGATAGTCTCTACAAAACGGCTGCAATACATGCATACACTAAAACATAGTAGCCCGACTGCCAAACCGATAATGGAGATTATATTCTGTGTCTTGTATTTCAACAAGTTGCGGAACGCAACTGTTAAATAATATTTCACCATAGTTATCTTAATTTTATTCAGCATTTATAATTTTAACAGGATTGATATGCACAATCTTGTTTATTTGCCAAAAGACGGCATATAACAATTAATGTTCAAATGGCTAACTGTATTATCTTCATTGAATTGCGTGTTTTTTTATTTTAATATTAATTCCTCCGCATCGCCAAAGGTATCATATCCGGTCGTAACTACCCAATCTTCCGGCTGCAAACCGCCTGTTATTTCGTATTGCTGCGGATTTTGGCGACCAATATTTAATGGAACACGACTTGCTTTTGTCTTTGATGCATTCACTTTGTAAATCCACTGCCCACCTGTAGACTGATAAAAATTGCCACGTGGGATAACGAGCGCCTGCTCCGGTTGTCCCAATTCTATCTGTACACGGAAGCTTTTGCCAACTCTGACATTATCGGGCATACCCCCCGTAAAGACAAGATCGACATCAAACATGCGGTCTTTCACTTCGGGAACTACTTTCGTTATTTTCAGCGGATATTTATTCCCCTGATAATTCACCGTAGCAGGCAATCCGGTGGTAATCCGGTCAATGTAATATTCACTAAGTGAAGTATGTATCTTATATTGGTCGAGTACTTTTATTTCAGCAATGCTTTCACCGGAAGCAACCTGTTGTCCCGGAGTAACCTTTACAAAACTAAGCTGCCCCTTTATAGGTGCTGTGACAACCAGGTTATTCAGTCGTTCGCGAGTACGTTCATACTTCTTCCGTTCCCGCTCCCGGTCGTTACGAATCAGCTCTTTACGTATCATCGTTACGGCAGAATCATGCCGCAAACTCTCTTGTTGTAAAGCTGCATTCTTCTGTTTGTAACTATATTCATCTTCAGCTACCTGGAGTTGAGCTTTACTCTTTACTCCCATCTGGAATTCTTCACGGTCAAGAGCAATACTTTTTTTCAGACGCTCCAGTTCGTAATTATTCGTTAAAGCCTGTTGTTTCAGGTTCAGACTTTTCTGTTCCATTTCAATCTCCTGCTCCTGATAGGTAATCATTTGCTTTTCCCATTCATCATGCTGATCTTCAATGTTACGAAGTAAATCCGGATTGGAAATAATGAGAATTGTATCACCTTGCTGGAGCAAACTCCCCTCCTCACCGACTATACTTTCCACACTTCCCGCTTCACGAGTGTTGATTTTAATAGTCAATATCGGCTGAATCAATCCCTCCACGTCTACATATTCCATGAAATTAGCCTCTTTCACTTCTGCAATCTGTATATTTTCAGCGTCAATCCGTAATTTTCTAGGCCCTAAAGACAAAGTTATCACGTAAATCAAAAAGGCGGCAAACAAAATTCCTCCTATCAGATAATATCTGTAACGAATGTACCACGGTTTCTTTTCTAGTTTTATATCCATAAGATTATCTGTATTTTATATATACTACTATGGTTCAATGCACTATTTTTTATTGAATAAGAAGATTATAATCTTCTGTCAATATTGTATTCTGCTCAAAATCGTACAGTGTCATGCTACGGAGTGTATAATATAAACTCCAATAATTATATAAAGCCGAAACATAGTTACGACGTGCGCTATCCTTCTCTGAAATAGACGCATTCAAGTCAAGAATGGTCGATTTGCCTAATATATAAAGTTTGCGGGCTACTTCACTTCTCCGTTGAGCCGTTTCGTCCGTACGGGCAGCGATGCGGACACGTTGTGTTTGCAAATTGAATTGTTTGACCAGTTTGCGGACATTCAATTCAAAGTCCGTCTTGCTTTGCTCTACCTGCGTATACACTAGGTCACGATTGGAGCGGGCTACTCGTACCTGTCCTTTTCCACGTCCCCAATCTAATATAGGAAGAGAAATTCCGACGCTTACATATTGTTGATCCAACAGGTTCCGATAAGCGTCGGGCAGTTTGTCAGCAGTCTGCGTCAATCCGAAACGGAGATAAATATCCGCTTTTAAACCTGCATTGGCACGAGCTTTCGCTACTGCACTCTCACTTTCCAGTTTCCGCCGTTCCATCGTCTGTATGTCCGGACTGTTTTCGTAGGCTAAAGCCAATGCTTCATTCAGATTCACACTGAAATCCGGCACTTGGGGATTGATAAGCACTCTAAGCTCACGGTCTTCATGTATGCCAAGATAAGAACGAAGTTCCTGCATACAGTTATCCATTTCAATACGGGCATTCATACGGTTCGTCTCTTCTGTCAGACGGTTAAGTTCCAGTTGAAGCATTTCATTTTCTGTGATTGTTCCAATATTGTAGCGACCTTGTGCATAGCGGTAAAGAGTGTCAGCATTGGCATAATTAAAAGAAGCAATATCATAATTACTTTGAGCAGTGGCTAAAGCAAAGAATTTATTAATCGCATTGACCGATACGAGTTCAAGCGTCTCTACATAGCTTTTCTTTGCCTCCTGATAGCGCACAGGTTCTATCCGCTTATCCCATTTCAGATTATTGTAACCAAAAAGAGACTGGCGGTAACCTATCATAATAGGTGAAGTTTGCCATGAGTATTTATGTTCACTAAACAAATCCATCCGTTGGGCAGATGTTTCGAGAAAGAAAGCACCACCGGTCCAGGATACATTCTGCGAAAGGTTTAAACTTAAATCTGTGTTCAGCAAATTCTGCTCGACAAACTTTACCGAGCCGTCTCCCATCGTTATCTTATTAATAGCACGGTTCAAGCTAGGATCGGAAGTCAGGCTTAAAGATGGCAGATAATTGGCACGATAATATTTATAGTTCCAATAAGCAGAGCGAAAACTATGACGTGCCGTTTGCGCATCAGGGGATTCCATACGAGCAATCTTCACTACTTCTTCTAGTGACAACTCCATGGCTCGATTTTGAGCGGTCAGTAGTTCTGTTGATAGTAATCCGATACTTATGAAGATTAATTTCAGGTTCATTCTTAGTTTTATTTGCTATTTATCATTCAAAACTCGTGCCATCTCAATAAAGCATTGTTTTACAACGACATATCAATATTAATTCATTATATTCAGTGTGCGATAAAGCACATAATTAGTGCATAAACGCACATACAACACATGATTATTATTTCTATCTTTGCGCTTGGATGATACCATCCATGCTGTTTACTGCTTTCATCCGGCAAGTATGTCTATAAGGAACGTTGCACGAGATGCTCATCTCGTTATGCTCCAGATGAGCATCTCGTACATCGGATGTCAGTAAGCAAAGGACTGAATCTAATAAACATAGTATATGGAAGAAGTAAACAAATTAGGAAAGATACTTATAGTAGATGATAACGAGGATGTACTCTTTGCGCTCAACCTCTTATTGGAACCTTATGCGGAAAAGATTAAAGTGGCAACCAGTCCCGACAAAATAGAACATTTCATGAATACCTTCCATCCCGATCTTATTTTATTGGATATGAACTTCAGCCGTGATGCCATCAGTGGACAAGAAGGGTTTGAAAGCCTGCAACAGATATTGCAGATGGATCCACAAGCTATTGTTATTTTCATGACTGCCTATGCGGATACGGATAAAGCCGTCCGGGCTATTAAAGCCGGTGCAACAGATTTTATACCTAAGCCTTGGGAAAAAGAAAAGCTACTGGCCACACTGACTTCCGGTATGCGGTTACGTCAATCCCGGCAAGAAGTGAATATTCTGAAAGAACAAGTCGAAGTCCTTAGCGGACAAAGCACTTCGGATAACGAAATCATAGGAGAGTCATCGGCTATGCAAGAAGTATTTGCAACAATAAACAAATTGAGTAATACAGATGCTAATATACTGATTCTTGGAGAAAACGGTACAGGAAAAGATGTAATTGCACGCTTGCTATACCGCTGTTCCCCACGATACGGCAAGCCTTTTGTCACCATTGACTTGGGAAGTATTCCCGAACAATTATTTGAAAGTGAATTGTTTGGTTTCGAGAAAGGAGCTTTCACAGATGCCAGGAAGTCAAAAGCCGGACGAATGGAAGTGGCAACCAACGGAACTTTATTTTTGGATGAAATCGGAAATCTTTCAATCCCTATGCAATCCAAGCTACTTACAGCCATCGAAAAGAAACAAATCAGTCGTTTGGGAAGTACGCAAACTGCTCCTATTGATGTCCGCTTAATCTGTGCGACCAATGCTGATATCCGGCAAATGGTAGAAGAGGGAAATTTTCGCCAGGACTTACTATACCGCATCAACACGATTGAAATCCATATACCTCCTCTCCGTGAACGTGGTAATGATATAATCTTGCTTGCCGAATATTTTTTAGACCGTTATGCACGTAAATATAAAAAAGAAATGCGCGGACTGACGCGGGAAGCAAAAAGCAAATTACTGAAATATACATGGCCGGGAAATGTAAGAGAGCTGCAACATACGATAGAACGCGCCGTAATCTTAGGAGATGGCTCTATGTTGAAACCCGAAAACTTCCTTTTCCATGCCACTCCCAAACAGAAAAAGGACGAGGAAATAATATTAAACCTGGAACAACTTGAACGGCAAGCTATCGAAAAAGCACTACGAATCAGTGAAGGAAATATTTCCCGTGCTGCTGACTATTTGGGGATTACCCGCTTTGCATTATATCGCAAACTTGAAAAACTAGGCTTATGAAACGATTTGAAATCAATATAATCCTGCATATTTTATTTATATTCCTGCTTTCTATCAGCAGTTGTTTGTTGTTTCAAAAGCAATTATGGTTCAGTACTATCATCTGCATTATATTTCTGATAGTCACCGGCGTACATCTCTACCGTATACAGTTTAAGCAAATTGCCCTGTTAAGGCGATTGACAGACGGACTTCGCTACAACGATATGATGCAGACTTTCCATCCGCCTTTCAAAAATAAAATGATGAATGAGTGGGCTGAAGAGCTGTCTGATACCCTAAAAGACTTTCGTAAAAAACTGCTAGCGGAAGAAATCAAGCATCAATATTATGAAAACTTATTAAATAAGGTAGATACTGCTGTACTTGTGGCCGATGCTGCGGGACATATAGAATGGATGAATCAAGCAGCAATTATTCATTTGGGACAGATATCGCAACTACCGGAAACATTACAAGAAGTATCCAATATCAATGATACTTCCATTATCCGAATCGAGCGAAACAGTACTATTTTGGAGATGGCGATTTCTTATACCACATTTTCCACGCAGGGAAAAGAACAACGGCTCATCAGCTTGAAAAATATTCATTCCGTACTGGAACGAAATGAAATGGAAGCATGGCAAAAACTTATTCGTGTATTGACACATGAAATTATGAATTCCATCACCCCTATTATTTCTCTTTCGGAAACATTAAGTGAAAGAGAAGTTTCAGCACACCTTGAAGATAAAGAATACTCTGTCATGTTACAAGCCATGTTGACCATCCATAGAAGAAGCAAAGGATTATTAGAATTTGTAGAAAATTATAGACGACTGACACGAATTCCGACTCCTGTCCTCTCCAAGGTATTTGTAGCAGAATTGTTTATGGATCTAAAAAAGTTATTTCCTGAAGAATATATCCATTTCGAAACGCCGGCATCTGATTTATACCTATATGTAGACCGGACACAAATAGAACAGGTGCTTATCAACCTGCTGAAAAATGCCTGTGAAGCATGCGACCGGAGAACTGAAAAAAAGATAAAAATAAAAATAGTCTCTACCACTATAAACAAAGCTATAACAATATCCGATAATGGAGAAGGCATTCTGCCCGATGTTATGGATAAAATCTTCGTTCCTTTCTTCACTACCAAAACATCCGGTTCGGGCATTGGACTAAGCCTATGCAAGCAAATTATGACTTTACATGATGGAAGTATCAATGTAAAATCCGAATCAGGAAAAGGAAGCTGTTTTATCCTCACTTTCCCTAAATGAAACTTATCTATTAAATAATTCCGCCAACAGGTGGCAGAGAGTGGATTCACCCTCTGCTGCCTAAGCTGTTCGTATCAGGATTCAATTCCTTTACGGCTTCCTTTACAGCTTTATGAGTCGGTTTACGATAAGCCTCTGCCTGTTGCACGGGCACAATCTCATTTACCATTCTTTCATATCCTTTTTGTTCCAACAAATGCTGCATTTCTTTTTCATTTGTTCCTTTCTGTTTTTTCGTTTTCATAAGGCAATTCTATTTTAAATTTCTACTTAGAGAACAGAAAACATCAAAAGATGGTTCATGCTTACGGATTATTTATGCATATCTTTCATATAGTATATGAACTAAATCATATATTTGTATCCTTATTCAACAATCCGCTTAAGTAAATTATGAAAGAAAATAAATATGATGATGACCGTTTCTTCAGTCAATATTCTCAAATGAGTCGTTCGGTAGAAGGACTGAAAGGTGCTGGAGAATGGCATACATTACAAAAAATGCTACCGGATTTCAAAGGCAAAAGAGTATTAGACTTAGGATGTGGATTCGGATGGCACTGCATTTATGCCATAGAGCATGGGGCAACAAAAGTGACCGGCATTGATATTTCTGAAAAGATGTTGGAAGAAGCCAGAAAAAGAAATCCTTCTCCACTCATCGAATATAAATGTATGGCAATTGAAGATTTTGACTTTCAAGTGGATTCTTATGACATTGTTATCAGTTCCTTAACGTTCCATTATCTTGAGAATTTTATGGATATTTCCCGGAAAATCAATAGTTGCCTGACCTTAGACGGTTCCTTTGTCTTTTCAGTGGAGCACCCGATATTCACTGCCTATGGTAATCAGGATTGGCATTACGACCAAGCCGGGAATCGTGTTCATTGGCCGGTAGACCGCTATTTTGCAGAAGGTAAACGCACCGCGGTCTTTTTAGGTGAAGAAGTCATTAAGTACCACAAAACACTAACAACTTACATCAATGGTCTTCTTCAAACCGGTTTTGAGATATGTGAACTGATAGAGCCACAACCCGATGAAGTGATGCTAAACACTATTCCGGGAATGAAGGATGAATTGCGGCGTCCTATGATGCTTTTGATTTCTGCCAAGAAAAAAAGTGCAGCCGCAAAGCTATGAAATTCAGGGTATTGAAAATTAATCAATAAAAAACATCCGTTTGTCTATTGTTAATTAAAAAATACTCCCTATCTTTGCACCGCTTTTGAAAAGAACAACCCTTCAAAAAGTAGCGGGGTGTAGCGCAGTCCGGTTAGCGCACCTGCTTTGGGAGCAGGGGGTCGTGGGTTCGAATCCCGCTACCCCGACTACAAAGAAAGAGGAAGTTCGATGAATAAAGCATTTCGGGATGTAGCGCAGTCCGGTTAGCGCACCTGCTTTGGGAGCAGGGGGGCCCAAGTTCGAATCTTGGTATCCCGACAAAAACAAAGAATATCAATGAGTTACAAGCAATTTGGATTCTAAGTTAAGTCGTTCTTAAAAATGTCTATAATTGTCTTTTAGTTGGTAAATCGTCAACATACAATTAAAAGTGATTATTATGGCAAAACAAAAATCTATTGTTATCCTACCACAGCTTAAAGATTGTGGTGGCGATTTGGCTAAAACATGGTTCGTGGAATACTCTTGTCGCAATCCTCGAACAGATGAGATGAAACGCTTCCGGGTTTATACAGGCTTCGCAAAATTAAAGACCAAAGAGGAGCGTTACGCTTTCGCAGAGAAAATCATAAATGGTATTAAGGAGAAATTTGCTAAGGGGGAAATTCCATTCTTAGAAAAAGAGATTAACTATAATGATGAATTATTATATCATAATATAGTAAAAAGATGGGGTAATGAAAGAAAAGGTTCTATTGGCCTACGCACATACCTATCGGATTTCTTGGCTATTAAAAAAGTAGAAGTAATCCCACACTCCTTTCAGACATATAAATCCAAGCTCCGCATATTTTGTGAATGGGCAGAACAATCTGAACTAGACAAAAAAGGTGTTTGCTTCTTTGGGCAAGAGTCAATCTGTGAGTTTTTGTGTTATATCGTAGAAAAACATAACGTTAGTAGAAGAACCGTGAAGAAGTATGCTCAAATACTACATGGATTCTTTGACTACTTATTAAAAGCTAAAAAAGTCATAGATGTTAACCCTGTACACGACATCCCTAATATGGGAGCTATTAAAGACGAAGCTGCAAAGCCTATTCCTGATCGGGAGCGTCAACTTCTGTCAATGCACATGAAAGAACATGATCCTCAATTATGGTTAGTCTGTCAGATGGAATATTATTGTGCCATCCGTCCAAATGAACTTCGGCAGTTACAAATTGGAGATATAGACTTCGACAACCACATTATAACAGTTCCTAAAGATATTAGCAAGAATCAACAAACGGAATCAGTAAACATTCCGCGGCAACTATATGAATACATGTATAGCGTTCTGAATCTCGACACCCATCCAAAAGAATTTTATCTATTTTCTCATAATGGCATCCCTGGCAAAGTTATGTTAGGAAAGAATAATTTTAGATTTAGGTTTGATAAAATACGCAATAGACTCAATATCTCACCTCAATATAAACTATACAGTTTTAAACATACAGGTGGTGTTAAATTAGTAAATGAGGGAATAGATACATGGGAATTACAGCGTCATTTCCGACATAAGTCAATTGATACAACAGAAAGATATATTAAAAGAAATTTTGCAGTAAAAAGCAATAAAATTCTGAATGAATTTCCAGACATATAGCTTACAACCTACAACAAAATATTCTAAGGGGTATTTATTAAAAGAAAAGGGTAGCTTATTTTGAGCTACCTCTTCTTTAATTTGAATATTATTCGGCCGATTATTATCAGAATAAACAATATTATAATTCCGAATGCCCACCCGCCCAACTCCATTTTGATAGATTGCCAC
This sequence comes from Bacteroides sp. GM023, assembly GCF_014750685.1. GTDB lineage: Bacteria > Bacteroidota > Bacteroidia > Bacteroidales > Bacteroidaceae > Bacteroides. Next base: position 646,150 of record NZ_JAAXGE010000003.1, on the reverse strand, counting down.
CGGCTTAATTGCTTCTCTACCGGATAAGGAACCTGCACTGAATCAATCTTAATCATCGTATCCGTCCTGTTTAGATATTGATACTTGTACAGGTACTTATATCTATACTGATATACAGTATCACCTTTAACAAGTACATAGATACTATCCTGATTATAGATGCTGTCAACCCGGATACTATCACGTGCTTTATATTCGGTTCTCACAGTCTCTACAGGGATATATTGAGTCCGGCATGAAGCAAACCATATTCCCGACATCAGGAATATGGTTATATAAATCAGTGCTTTCATAATCCTAAGTATTTAGTTATTCCCTCAATATGAATCCGTGCAACAACATCCTTACCCTGTGGAGACAAAAGGAACTCCACGTCATCCTTATTATCTTGAAAGAAGTTTTCAGTCAACACTGCCGGACAATTTGTATCCCGACAGATTGCAAGATTCTGCTGCCAATATGGTTGTTTAGGCGCTGGCCTGCGAACCTGCAATTTCAGACTTTCAGCCTCTTCACAAAGACATGCAGCGAGCTTTTTACTACTGGCCGACGCATTGTTTGAAACAAATACACTCCATCCATGTGCATTCACCCAACTTGTCCCGCTACCGGCTGCATTACAATGGATAGAAACTAGAATAGCTTTCTTTCCTGTCTCCTTGTAAATGGCATTCGCCCGCCGGCATCGCTCAGACAAAGGGATGTCCGAATCTTCTTTCACTATTCGTTCTGCATCAATTCCCTTTTTGCGTAATCCGGCTACTACCATATCAGCAATTTCACGTGAATAAGTCCATTCTCTCAATCTACCATCCGGAGAACGTTTGCCCGGAGTGTTCTCACCATGACCATTGTCGATTAATACTTTCATCTTTAATCCTCTTTATTTATTAATAACCAGTCTGTGGTTCACGTTCCAGACATTTTCGTACCTCGCAACGTTTCATATCAGACTCTTTCAATTTTAATTCAGTCTCATGCCGTTTATGGACTTCATCAAGATGAGCAGCTTGTTCCTGCCGAAGTTCTACATAAATAGCATCAATTTTTGCATCTCGTTGGGCAATACGTTCTTCTAGCCAGGCGATCTGTTTTCTCTCATTCTCATTTTCTGCTGCATCTGCTGCCGCATCCTCTTTCCTCGCGTTAGTCTTTCGGTTAACGTAGAAATTAACAACCCATTTAATTGCTTCCAAGCCACCTAAAGCTCCGAGTATTGTTAGCCAGTCGTTTAGTCCCATTTCTTTCTGTATATTCTTTTATATATGCATTTACATTTTAACTCTTAAAAAGCCATTTTCGTCTACATATGTCTCTCCTACTCCCAAAAGACTATTAGGAGTTTTCCATTCTGTGCTAGATAATGAAGCGCCACCACTTGTACTTATTTTTAATTGATTTATTATGCTTTCATTTTCACCCCTATCAGATATAGAAACATACCCAGGAGATATTGAAGCTGACCTCGAGCCAAGAATATCACTTACCATATCCAAAGTATCCCCATTTAATAAGATCATGTTATATTTTTGATAATTAGGTGAATATGATTTCATCGTAAACATAGGTCTAATTACACGATTTCCCCCCAAATTCTCACTCGTTATTTCCAATATCTTATGGTCATCGTCAGCGAATAAATTCAAATCACCTGTAAACCTATATTTCTTGGACACTGGATCAAGCTCAAATACAATTTTATTATCAACTAGTGCAAAGATACCTGTACGAACCTCTCCAGTTTTATTATCTGTTAAACAGTCCTTCCCCTGAACTATGCCTGTTAGTTTTCCGTCAGCAGATCTCGTACCTGAAAACATTTTAGGAGTTACAATATAGTCTTCTCCCAATTCGGTCGCATACCCATTCCATTTCTCAATCCACGGAAGAAGATTTGTATCTTGTCCCGGCTTTCCATCTTTACCTTTAAACCTTATTGGTGTACCCCATTCTCCAGTAGATGGACTTTCCGCCACCTTTTGAGAAATCCAAATGACGGATGCAGTTAAATTCGTGTGCCAACCTTCCGTTGTACCATCACCCATAGGCTTTACCGGTTCTTCCTCATTGTCATTATAGGTTATATAAACTCTCATCCCATCTTTTCCATCAGTACCTGGTTCGCCCTTTAAATTCTCTTTCGCTTCATCTGACAAATTATCCCACGTTAAAACAACATCCTTCATGGTGCATATACACTTTTTCTTCTCAGCATTCCATATCCAAGAGATTGCACCACCAGCAATATGTCCAGACTTGTCAGTGCAGAACATTGCGGAGCCGTCACCAAATTCAGCTGTACCGTCAGGATAGATGCAATACACAGTGTGTCCATTTGAGTCAGCACCTTTTATCATGCCGTTTTCGCAATAAAAACCTTTCAAACCTCCGCTATCAGGAATATCGCCGCCGACGCGTACCTTCACTTTACCATCCCAGTTTTTTGAATCAATATCAAACATCACGTCAATAGCCGGTTGCCCTGTTTCATCAGCATGCATGTATATAGCAGATTGACGAACCTTATTCTGCGAATTACCGAACTGGACCAACTCATCGCCCGATACAGGAGGATAAAGCACATTACCCAATTCATCCTGTTCAAATTCTGATAAAGGAATGTGTAAAGTCTTTGTTTCTACATCGACAGAAAAGACTTCCACATGATAAAGTTTTGTCCTACCACTCGTAAATGTCTGACAACGCACAAAATCATGTGTTACAATACTCATATCTTCATCTTCAAGAACTATGAGATATTCTGTACCATCATCTGAGATACGGGCTGATTTCACTTTTCCATGGCCTTGTGTAATAGCTTGTGCTCCTATTATCGCCCGCACTTTGCTTATCAGCATTTCAAAAACAAGCATAGTTTCCCGCACCACGATTGTATCAATCTCTAACTTCCACTTACCGGTCACATATTCCCATAACTTCCATCCATATCCGGAAAAACCGGACACAAAATCTTCCACATATTCTTTAACTCCATTTGCTAGTTTTTGCCCGGTTTCTTTAACAGAACAAAGGAAGCCATAAAACTTACCGTTACTTAGTATTGCCATATATCTTTATTATTATTCTATTGGTAATGATGACATTGGATATATCCATGTGGAATACTGCGCCCACCAGCTATTTCCCTTATATGTCTCTACAGATGAATCGGGCACATAAATCTTACACTGTTTACTGAAATTGTATCCAAAATCATTGCCATCCACTGTGGGCGGATTTATTGATTTAATAACTAATGTTTCCATAGAGTAATCATTAAAAAAAACGTTTGCATATATCATAGATACAGTAGAAGGAAATACAACTTTCTTTAAAGCTGTACACCTATTAAAACAGGTAGGTGGAATTGTGGTAATACCTTCGCCCATCGTTGCTTCTTGCAAAGCTGTAGAAGAACTAAATAAACCGGAAGCAATTGATATATTATAGCCACCGGGAATATCTATTTTCTCTAAATTTATGCATTGGTCAAATGCAGAGCCGTCTACTGTCACATTTTGTATGTCAGGCAAGAGAATGGATTTTATTCCGCACATTTGAAACGCACAACGTCCAATCGAAGTTATACTTGATGGAATATTTACCTCTGTCAATGAGGAGCAGTTTCTAAAAATATAAGAACCGAGTGTATTAAAGCGGTCGGATAGATGTACACTCTCTAAGTTTGTACAACCATCAAATAAAGAGCCGGAATTAGAATCTAAAACCGCCGTGTCAGGTATAGTAATCTCTCTTAAAGAAGTACAGCCTGCAAAAAGACTCCATCTCATAGTTATGAGTTCTGTTCGTTCTTCAAAAGACACTCTTTCCAAATTAACGTTTTTCTCAAAAACAGCCTGATATATTGTTGTTACCGTTTTCGGTATTACTATTTCTCTTAAATCACATTGATAAAAGGCATTATTATATATTGCAATTAAATTAGCAGGAAATATTATTGATTTTAAGTTACTACAACCTGAGAATGTCTCTGAATCAACGTTTAATAAGGAAGTCATATATTGAAGTTCATCAAACTCTGTAATAGTCGTATTACCTTTAAACGGTTTTCCAAACAGCTTTTGCGTAATTGAAGCCATTTGCGCTTTAGTTATACCAGTACCTTGACCAAAATTTGAAATCATATAAGCCCCTATTACAGAATCCTTGAATCTGAGGTAGAATTCTCCTGTTATGTTAAGAATCAGCCTGTTGAAATAATTACGAAGAGCAATAACTGTATCCTCATAACAATTTGTATTAATATTGAGTATGCCATCAAGAACCGGACGGGGATCATCACCGGCCACACCGGAACTGTTAAGGCCGACATAAGTTCCGTCTGCCAGCACTCCAAGACTGTCAAGCATTTCCGCACCGTTTTCATTGTATGTGTATTCCCCAAACACTGCACGCACTCGTTTTAGAGCGTGCTCTTCAGCCTGTTCTTTCTGTACATTCATAATATTAATCAGAAGGTCAACAGGATTTATCCTGGGACAACCTGAAACGAAAAAGTCCGTAATTCTTTCAGCGCAATCATCTATGAGCACTCCATCCTGTTTCAGAAGAGGAAAGTTCTGTAACATCAGGTACCTGTTTGTGGACGGATACCGTACAAGTTCCAAGCAACCACCTTGTGGAAGCTTTATTTGCGTCAGTGATGTTCCATCCGCCCATATTCTACGCAAATGAGTACATACAGTAAGATCGAGAGAGCCTGCCAGCGTGGATATGTTGGACAAAAGAATGGACTGCAGAGATACACAATCAGCAATGGTAAGCCCGGTAATAGCAATTATTATCGGGTCAGTCCGGCTTCCCAACTCCAGTTCGCGCAGCATCCTGCCCTTGATAATGAGATTACCATTCACATTCTTATCATGCCATTTCCCGATTGACATCAACCAACTGGCTCCCTGAATGATATTCTGTTGGTCACCCGTCCCGCCAAGGTCTATTATCATCCGGCACACCTGGCCGGCTTTGGTTCTCTGTCCACGAACGATACTTGTGCCATTCGCAATGGTAGGATACATATCAATAGCGGGAATAATATCATATGTGATTGCATTTCCGGCAGCACGCACATTTATTGAGTCCGTTCCATTTGCCGAATACTCCCCAAAACTGTATTTTGATGACATGTACTGGATACGTTTCTTCATCCATGCAGTTTCAGCGCTGTACAAATCTCCTAGTTCCTGAGTCAACGGGTCGGTATCATTCGTGTACCGGCCAGCATTCATCATTAATTTTGCATTCTCATACCGCTTGGAATCCTCATTTACAGTAGCAGCCGGGAAGTAGTTTTTCACGTTGAGATAATACTTCTGATACCAGGCGTAGACTTTTTCCGCATGAGTACCGGATTTCAAACCACCTAATACCTCCATGGCCGACATCATGGAACGCATTCCTGCGGCAAGCTCATCAGGGAATGCAAGTTCCAGCAGATTCCAGAACACAGAGGTTTCTCCATTCCACACCGAAGCTCCGGTATCATAGTTGTCATGTACTTCAACATAATACCCCTTCCGGAGTTGTCCTTGATTAGTAATAGGCATAATCGTATCAAGGTCATCCTGTCTCCATTTCCATTTACAACCTTCACCGAAACAATATGGATAGGTATTTTTTGCCCTATTGTCAGTGGCCGCTACAAATTCGATAAAATTGTGATGGAATACAGCGTCGGGAATATCAAAGTAACCTTTAGCTTCAATCCTGAATTTGGCAACACGCGCATTGATGAAAAGCATATTCAGTTCATCATTTGTTTTTCCTATAAAATCAGCATTTGATAAACCGTACCCCTTATCTACAAGTTGTGATATCAGGTTTACTTGTCCTTCACCGATATCGGATGGTATGAACTGTTTTTCTGCAGCTTCATAATAATACAGGTTATACAGGTTTGTATCTCCCGGCTTTGCTATCCAATATTCCACACCATTCTCTTTATAGCCGGTAGCATCAGCATTCAGTTCAGCCAATGTCCCGCTAAACGGGCGGATTCTATCCGAACATGAATAGGCCAAGTTATACGCCGGTATCCAGTATTTTATATTCTCTGCAGCACCACCGTCAAAGCCGATACTGTTTTCTCCATTGTATTGCCATGACTCCTCGTCTTCATTGTATGTGATCCTCGACGTATTCCAGGGAACACGGAATAGCGCTGGAAGTGGCGAATTGTCAGCGCCCTCGATGGAGATAAGTCCGGGAAAAAGGTCGGTATCATAGCCGAAACAATATTTATCACCTTTATCCGGACCACCTGTAAACTCTCCCATGCAGGTATAGACTATTTCCCCTTCGTCATTGAGTTCCTTACGGAAAGCCATGAACGGCTCCTGATAAACGGATACACGAACGTCAGGATTCAATTCCATCGCTTCATTGGTGAGTCCGAGTTGTTTGTACAGGTCAGTGAATGAGTTGACGGAGCCAGCTTTGTGATCCTGCATCGAAGACGCCCAGTTCTTTTTAAATGTTACGGATGCGCATGCGGGGACATTATCGAACATGATAAACTTCTTGGTCGTTGTCGATCCGTCCGCATAGGTAATAACAGAGCTTGTTTTATTGACCTTCACTTTTTCATTCCATTCCCAATATTTTTTGGACGACGTACCCTGACCGCCCATTTCTGCATTTGTGATGGAAACGTTACGTTCAGGGTGATTTACATATTGTATCTCAAGAGTACCTGTTCTTTTTGCCGTATCATCATAGGAAGGGAAGATATTATCAAAAACAAAGACATTCATTTTTGCCCGTATGGCATCGAAATCCAGCTGCGTAGCCATTGCGTCATACAGATTATTATTCTCGCTTTCCTCAGCCTTCTCATCCGTACCGGGTAACCAGTTGATAAAGTTCTTATGTACCGCATTGGAGCCTAGCCCGGTATCATATATGCGGATTCCGTAAACGTCCACATCGGCATAGTCAGAACCTATAGCTATATTTCCGTTCTGCGCCCAGTAATCATTTGATTCGTAGAGGAAAGTACGGTTCTTTTTTCCATTGATATAAATAGAGCAAAGATTGAATCCTGAATTTCCATACATGTTCGGCGAAATGGTCATGGCTATCCTGATACGCACACCATCATCGGTCGGGATTGACTGCAATTCTTCATTTTTAAGGGACTGGCTGCAAGGCCATATATTATTTGCGTAGATATTGAGTCCGGTAAATCCTTTTCCATCCGGTACAGACAATGTGATAATAGGCTCGGAGTAGTCAGTAACATTATAAATCCTGTAATCCAGTTCAATGGTTTTCCCGTTACGGGCGCTTTCTTCTACAAAAGGCTTGTAACCGGTATCCAATAAACTCCCGGCCATCATTCTTAGTACGCGATTGCCGTCACTGTCTACAGTCCACCCGTCATTGTTCCAGTTCATGCCTTCCCACTCTGCATCAATTTGGGAACTGTCGATTTCATTTATGATCTTCTGATAATTTGATTGACTGTTAGTACGTGTGCGAGGGTTCATGTAAAAGACCGATCCGGCCGTAGCCGAATAGCCGGAAGAGTTGCTCACCGGAAATATCATAGTACCGGTCAAAGACTCCCCATTATCTGATACAGCTACAGAGATTTCAAAGTCCGTATCGTCAACGGTTTCAATCTCCATTGCATAGGAGAAACTGTTCCTGGTATTGGTCGGCATTGTGCTTTCTTCACTGGTATATACCGTATTACCATCCATTTGGATGGAAAACGTCCCGCCTGTAGCCGTAGCGTCCCCGTCATATATTGAATACTCAAACAATTTATTATTAGCCCAGTTAGACGCTTTCTCCGCAATATTATTCACGCACATCAATTTCACCTGTTCTCCTTCTCCGGCACACATGATATTGAAAGATACAGTCCTGGTCTTGATTGTACCATCCGAATTTTCAAGATATATGGATAGATTATAGACACCCGTCTGTTCCGGGTGGTTAATAGAAAAATTCAAAGCTGTATCCGTATAGATTACGTTTCCAAGTACCTGTTCATACGCTTTCGCGTAATTTTCTCCTTCAAGAGTAACTTTGAGGGTTTTATTTACGTTACCGGAAATATACAAAGGAATGGATATTGCGGTAGAGTACAGCGTCCACCATTGGAAAGTATCCGCCTTGACGGACAATGATGTCATCGTTACGTTATACGTATAAGCCGGAGTAGCCTGTCCGGTTACCTCACCGGTTATCTTTACCATGATTGAATTAGCTCCATTCGCCAGATATTCGGCAATATCAACTTTTGTAGCAGTGATAGAATTAACCATCAGGGTTTTTATCAGTGTATAATCAGTACTGACAGAGTTTTTGATAAATATCTCACACTTACCACGTTCTCCAGTATTTTCGTATGGATCACTGTAACTATACCGTTCCTGTGAAATGAATGTGAAGTTAAGTACGCATGGCTCCCCTTTCTGTGAAGTAAAAGACTTGTCACCATTATTTTGTACACGTATATAGTATTGAACTCCTGTGGTGGAATCAAGACGCTGGTAGATATCGTTAACTGAATCCTGCAAACTGTCTATTTCTTCTGAATGGATTGCAATAACTTCTTTGTCCACATCAGTAAAGTCATTGGTAGAAAGTCCTTTGCCTTCTACTTTATCTACTTTTTCCCCAATAAGTTTACGTAATTCCGTATCATCATAGTCTGTACCCTTAACAAGAGGGTAGTCTATCCATTCACCATTTTTATATTGATATTCCTGTTCTGTCTCTTCTACATAAATAACACAGCCTTCTGTTAGGCGTTCGGCTGTAATGGCGTTTCTTTCGTCAATGGTAGCTACTTCTTTATGCCCGCCTTTACCATACTTGCTATAGTGTGTCGGATAGGAGTCCCTGTCAGTCCCCGGTACAAGCGGAGCATAAACGTTTGTTCCTTTTAGTTCATTCATCTCACCTCAATATTTAATACACCCGTTTGGATGCTGTTCAACCTGAATATTGTGTAACTCTCCTTGTAGCCGTAACTGTTAGTTACTTCACGAGTTTCTTCGTTCCAGTCTGTATTACGTAACCCGCCAATCCAAAATTGAATACCGGATACCATACTGGTCGGAAGAATGTAATAGGGGTATTTGCCACCTGTACAATCAAATACTGTTGTAGATTGAGTGCGCCCAGACCACGCGCTTGATAAAGACAAGATTTCGTCATTATCAAGTGAAGTATTAGCAGATACTCCATAGAACTTCTTTGTCTTGAACTGTGCCGATACGGATTTTGTATAAGCCTGCCCACCCTGTATTGTTTTCAGAGTATAGGTTGTATCAGTGATAACATCCGTGTATTGCTTTGCCCTGATTCCGATTAGCAGGGATTCATTATTGATTGATTGTGATTCAATATCTCGGTCAAAAGTCCACGAAAGGTTAATAATCTGTGAACTACCTTTCTCATAAATTCCGCCACCTGTTAAATTAATAGTAAATGGAAATACCTTAGACATTAGTTGTGAAACTTGAGAAAATAAAGTAGCATTGATAGACCATTCCGATGTCCCGGCCAAACGTACAAGCAAATCATCTGTATCTGATATTTTATCTGCTCCATCAACTACATTATCAAGTTCGCCTATTGTCGCTGCACCACCTGTACTAGTACGTATTTCCTCAATGAATACATCTACGTCTTCTTCTACAATACTATCTTCCAATTCTTCTGATAATAAAGATATCATCAAAGGTTCGACAACTTCTGTTTTGCGGACAACAAGACCGGCATTAGCTTCAAGAAGTCCATCTGCAACTAAACCTTTCAAGAAGGTAACGATTCCTGCGGCCTGGTCATCTTCTGTCTTGCTAAGTTTCTTATCAAGTTCCTGTGCTATCAAATCAAACAAATCATCTACCGTAGTGAACTTTCCTTCTAACTCCTGAAAGTTTATTCCGATTTTTGCGAAATTCCGTTGCCATTTGAGCCGGACATCGCGCCCGGTATCATTCGCTCCGTTCCACGGAACTATATTTTCATAAATATTATCCATCATGCACTATGTAAGTTCCAACTCATTTCCATCAAATTCCAACAATAAAATTTGCCAGCACATACCATATTCAAGAGTATCCATATCTATAAAATTCAGCATATAGTCAGCAAAGCGATTGGTTTCCAAAGTGCTCTGTTTACGAAGCTTTGCATGTTCAACTTTGACTATGCCATTACTTTTATTTCGTTCATAACTATAACTCATGAAAGCAAAAGAAAAGGTTTCTCCCCTTTCACTTTTCTCCTTCATACGTCGTATTGCATCATATATTTCCATACAGCAAAATTACATCTGAGAATGACCTTAAAAAAGGACACAAATAAACCCCGAGTCCTCACGGATTTCGGGGTTACTTCTTTTTAATTTTTAAAATAAACATGAAAAGAACAGCATCTCACGACGCGATCATCTTTTCAGCACACAAACACATTGCAAATATATACCTTCCATAGCCATCAAAAAAGGACATTAGCCACGACTGACATTCTTTTCCATTCTCTCCAATTTCTTTAACCCATCACGAACAGCACGCGAATCTACAATCAAATCCTTTTCAAGAATCGCCTGAAGCAAGTCGTTATTAGTATTCAACAAGATGAATAATTTCCGCAAAGTATCTTCATCCATAATATGCCCACTTACTGAATACACAGAGGAAGAAGCTGTGGATGACTCTTCCGAATAACCACCACTATATTTCCCGCTTCTAGTACGAACCTGCTCCAAAATCTGCGTCGTATTCAACATTCTAATAGTCCCATTCTTTTGTGCCACATTAAAAACATCAAGGAATTGCCGCACATGAGGATTCGCAACTCCTTCATGGTTAGTCACAAATTCATTTTTGTGAACTGGAATGACGCCTGCAACATCATCAGGGTTTCCTGTTCTAGTATATCCTTCTACGTATTCATCAGAATAACCACCAGATTTTAATCCTTTAGCTTCGTCACGCTGTTGTTTGGCTACAGCTATCTGAGCCGCACCACTGGCAACGGCAGCAGCGGCAGCTATTGCACCGAGCGCCGGCCCAACTATAGGAATGCCGGCCATTGCTTTATATGCTTCCATTGCAGCAACAGCAGTACTGGCAGTGATTTGCAATACTGATACAGCAAACTGCTTGTCAGCATACTTTTTCTTTACCTGATTAAGTGCTTCTTCTTTTTCTTCTTCTAGCTTGGTAGTATCCTTTCCGGCCTTCTTAGCAGCCTTTATCTCTTTATCGTATTTACTGGTAACCTTGCTCATTTCTGCATCTTGGAATCCCTGAACTGCAGAAGAAGCGCTACTCATTATATTACTAACAGCATTGAAATATTGTTCGCTTCCTTCTATCTTCTTTTGAATATAGTCATTATTGATTTTATTCTTTGCGATTTCATATTCTTCTTCTGAAAGCAAACCTTTTTGATGCTCTTCTTCAAGAGCTTTCAGTTTTAGGTTTTTAGTATTTTCAGCAGTTTCCAGCCCATATTTTTGTACTACTGCCGCTCTGTCTTTCGCTCCCTGAACTTCTATTTTCCTTTTCGCTTCTTCATATACGGCCGTAAGCATGGTAACATCCAATCCATTCTTTTTCGCCAAGTCTAATTGGGAATGATAGAAAGTTTTCAGCGCACTAAGTTGTTCTTCAGTAGAAGTCAGGCCATTCGTCTTATTAAACTGGTTATTGAAACCCTGAATCTGAGTAACGCTATCACGGATGATTTTGGCGCGCTTCTCATTGATCTGTTGTTCCAGGTAGAGAATGTTGTCTCCGGCTTCCTTCAATGCTTTGGCTTTGACCTCTCCATTTTGAAACTCAAGTTCAGAAACATCATTCTGAAAATCTTTGGCTACTTCGAGCCTAGAATACAAAGAGGTTATTTCAATGGTTAAAAGACGGTTTTTATAATCCTTTTCTGTCAGCTCACCATTAGCATTGAGTTTAGACTGCTCTAGTTGTAGATTCTTCTCCCCGGTGCTAATTGTATTCAGTCTTCTATCTCGATATTCTTTAATCAAATCAAGCCGGGTGTCTTCGGATTTTTTAAGTGTGTTATAAATAGCGGTCTGAGTCTCACTTTCCATCTTGCCTAATTCAGCCAGATGTTTCTTGTCTTTTTCACTCGACTGATACTTTTTTATGATTGCCAGTTTTTCTACTTGAAACTTCAGTTCTTTTTGAAGAGCATCCAACTGATACTCATTCTCTGTTCTAGCCAAAGCATCAGAGCTCTTCCGTAATAATAGCAATTCTTCTTTATGTGCGTTCTCTGCATTTTGTAGACGGGTAGTCCACGGTTTCTTGTCGGATTTGGTATCACAAGTGCAAGGATTATTACCGCATATGGGGCATTTCCCGTTATCACCTTCTACTGCATTTTCTGTTTCTATCGCTATCTTATCTTTAATCATTCCTTCCAGCAGGTTCTTTAGCTGCTCACGTTTTTGCTGCAATTCCTCTATATCAGCATTGAGCTTGTCGCCCGAAGTTTCGACAGCCCCAAAAGTTAACATACTGCCAATATTACGAGGTAGCGTCTTTAAAGCACCCAAAAAAGAATTTCTCTCACGTAAATATTCTTGTTGCTTACTCTTCATTTCGTCCAATTGCTTATCAGTATCAGTAAGACGAGACTTTACCGATTCTATTTCAGCCATTGTCAATAGACTTTGTACATATTCATCTACAGATTTTTTCGCTTCATCTGTCGCAATGGTTTCTAATTTTAGTGCGCCTAAATATTCAGGAGAAATCTTATTTAATTTTTCTATGGCTTTAAGGCGCTCACCTTTTAACGCAGTTTCATCCTTAGCTATTTTCAATAAGGACTCAACCTCTGTTTTTTCTGCAGCTATATTTGATTTGGCGTCATTCATCACGCTATTCATCAAGAGTTGGGCACGATGTGCTTCTGAGGTTCTTCTTGAAAATAAATATAGTGCGCCTGCTACAGAAATTACAAGGGTGGCTATTGAAGCAAAAGGATTTAATTTCAGTATATTAAAAAAAGCTTGCATTGCTAATCCAGCCTGACGTGTTTTTCCTGTTAGTGCAGAAGTAGCAGCTATATATAACCACGTTGATGCTGCAACAGCTTTATCCCAATACTGCTTTAATTTCTGTATTATGATGTATTCTCCTGTTTCAGTCTTCACTTTATTCGTCCAAAACCATTGAAGTTTCATTGCTGCATTATAGGAAACAATAGCAATGATCGCCGTCAAAATGGTATTCTTATATTCACCAAAGAATGAAATCACTTCTATTAGCCCTTTTACAGTAAGACTACCAGTACTTACCATGTATTTCATTACCGGAAGCAACCGTTCACCAAGTTCAATCCGGATCTCTTTAAAACGTATCTTCGCTTTGTCCAGTTCTGCCTGAACTGTTGTGTTTTGTACATTATACTCATTAGTGATACTTGTCCCATCCCGGAAAGCCTGATTAGCCGTATCCTGCTCTTTACGAACTTTCTCGACATTACTGGCCAATGCACTAATAACTCCTGCCGCTTCTGCCCCACTGAGTTTCATAGCCTTTAATACAGGAGCCATCTTATCCATACCGCCCAATTTACCCAAGCTGCCGAGGAACTGGAGTATTGCTTCATTAGCATCTGTCTGCATCAACTTAGTAAATTGCTCAACATCCAATTTCGCTAACTTCGCATATTTCGCCGGCTCTTGATAAAGTTTCAATATGAGTCCCTGTAATGCTGTACTAGCCATTTCACTACGGAGCATATTTTGGTCAAGAGCGGAAGCAAATCCCATGACATTGGTTATTGATAGCTTCGCTTGCTTGGCGACTCCCCCCATACGTGCGCTAAATTCCACTAAATATGGCTCGGCAGCACTGGAGTTCTGTGCAACCTCATTCACTGCACTACCGATAGCTAACATATTCTCCTTCATTGAGCGTTCGCTATCTCCAAACATATCTGCCAGCTTACCAATATTTTTGATAGCATCCTGCCCTAAATCTTCTCCAAGAGCAACATCAATCATATTAGCAGCTTCTACAAACTCCAAAACTTCTTTTTTGGCTGTAATGCCGAGCCGTCCGGCATCCCCGGCCAAATCATTTAAACGCTCACGAGCTGTACGGGTATCAATCTTCTTGAACTCCTTGTTCAAATCAGCCACCTGCTCACTTGTCATCCCCGTATATTTGCGCACCTGGCTTTCCGCTTCCTGCATCTGAGCGAATTCATCCACACACTTCCGCGCAGTCATAGTTATTCCGGTCAATGAAGCAATTACGCTCGCACCGATAGCAGCATATTTATTAAATCCATCAGTCAATTTCGACAACGAAATTTTAGTAGATTCCGCCGTACCTTTTAACTCCTTCATCCTTTGATTAACTTCGTCCAGTTGTGCTTTATACTGGGTATAAAGCGGACTGTTGCCCGGCAGATTCCGCAGGATGGCATTCAGTTCTTTTTGCCTGTTTTGAAGCTCTTTCAGGCTCAGGCTTCCGATACCTACCTTCTCAAAAAGTTTATCGTATTCAGCCTTCAGTGCTTTTACTACATTGTTTTGCGCCTTATATTCAGCACTGTTCTCTCCAAATTGCTTCTTCACTGCATTTAATGTCTTATTGGCAGAACGCATCTTCTCTTCCAATTCAATCATTTTCTGCCTTGCACTATCTTGCTGAATAACAATCTCCAGTTGTACTCTGTCTATCTTTAAACTCATAGTTTCCCAACTAATTAATTAATACACAAAAGTACCTTCTCATACACCCCTAAAAAAGGACAATAAAAAAGGCCCGCACTTGTTTGCGAGCCTTACATTCTAGCTGTCCATCCATCGACCGTTATCCAGCCATGCTCCACCATCACGCCATTTACCATCCGTAAGAATCCACCGTTTTTCAGCTTCCACGTCACTAATATGAATCGGGTAGAATATTCCTTGCCAGGCACCTTGACGCCCGTCGGCATTAATAACATTCTCTATCTCCTTACATACATACCGCTTATTGCGGATTTCAAATATATTCTGTGTATCATACACATTAGTATCATAGCTTTTTATTTTGACGCCATGTTTATAATCAATATCATACATACGGGAATATAGCATTTTATCCA
This sequence comes from Bacteroides sp. GM023, assembly GCF_014750685.1. Classification (GTDB taxonomy): domain Bacteria; phylum Bacteroidota; class Bacteroidia; order Bacteroidales; family Bacteroidaceae; genus Bacteroides. The sequence goes on along the minus strand of NZ_JAAXGE010000003.1, from coordinate 631,033 downwards.
AATATGCCAATCGTAGATTACCTGTATATGGTGTATCTTCACAATTGAAAGAGTGCGGATAGTCAATAGTGAAAACTTTAGGATCAAAATCCTTATCACCCCTGCGTTTTACATACAAAGTCATTGGTGCCATACCTTTATAGTAGGACACATATAGCTTCTGCTGGTTCTTATCTTTCTCTGTAGGAATATCTATTCCACTTTGTATTAACTCATAGATGCCACTGCTTTCTTCGCTAGTGCCTATTTTACTTCCTGAAATTCTAGGAACCATCACAAGTGAGCGTTCTGAATCAGGCATAAATACCGGCTCCATACCACTTTCATAAGTAAGTCGTTCTACGCCATAGTTTGTCATATCAGAAGGCATGATATTCAATTTGATTTCATTTTCACTTTTCTCCCGTAGAACGTCACCAAACATATTAATTTCCTCTGTATGCCATCCAGACTCATCCGGCACCGTTATATAATATCGGCAACTATCATGTGTATAAAATAGATAATTTTTAACTGTCTGATAACCGACTGAAGAAATACTTTCTATGTACTTGCTAAACTCAAGTATTGTATCGAAATCCTTGCGAGTTGCAGATGACAGAATATTCTTATCTATATGTTGTGGCTTATAATATTCACTGTCTGTCGATTCTATCAACACATTACTTTGAGAAGGGTCTTTATCATTTTCTCCCTCTTCCGTTTCGTATTCATCAACGACCTCTTGCACATGGCATACTTTTGCATTTTTAAAATACTCTGCCCTGAACAATATGGAAACCTCTTTCTTTCTGTTATTAATGAGAAAGCATAGGTTATAAAGATTCTCCAATTCTGTAATAAATTCATTAATAGTCCAGCCGGGAAACATTTTTGCATATTGATTAGGATGCCCATTTTGTGGCAAGTAAATCAAATTCCATTCTGAATCTTCAAGTTGATTAGTCAAAACCGTATATCCAAGCGCTTTCATTAGCTTTTTAATATAAGCACATAAATAAGGCTGGAGATAAACATCAACTCCTTCATCTCTTAAATATAATGCACCTATGCTTGGCTTCGATGAAGTAACCACGTTGATAGATACTCTCCATCCATTAAGGATACCACTATCTGTCATTATGGGTGGCAGGCAATAATCTACTTCAGGATATACTTTTTTTATAAAGTTAATAACAGCCCCGCTTGGTATTTTATCTTCTCCCATATTCAGAGAAGATATTAGCAAATCATTTCCTATAAAAGAATTCAATTCTGAATTTCCGGATGCTATCTGTATAGACACTGTTGTATCCGTCCATCCAGTTATTATTTCTGTACCATTACAAAACACCCGGTTATCTGCTACCAAAACAGCCTGACGTTTAGCCTTCAATTCCAAAATGGAATTCAATCTATTCAAGTGCGCATATAGCCCGGCATTAATTGAATTATCAAGATGAAGAGTTATATCATACGTATATTCACCATTCTTTGTGAAGAAAGGATTCTCACGCTTTACGGTAGTGCTAAAGTCAGCAGGAAGCACTACCGAGGTTCCATCAATATATAATTCAGTCATAATCTACTATCGTTAGCCCTAAACTCAATCCATTGAACCCACCAAATATGCTGTATTCCCATTCTGTCCGCATTTTGTCTCCTGAAGAAAACCGGTCACAAAATTCATTCAGACGAAGTACTCTCTTCAATGCTTCCATAATACGCTGTAATTTGGCGTAATGAAGCAATTCTTCTTCATCAGTCTCACTGCCCGGAGAAACTTTCTCACAAATAAAGAAAATAACCTGGTTATCTTCTCTCCGGTTATCTGAATTCTCAATATCGTATTCGGCATCGGGATAATTAGCACACAGAAGAACCCCCGGCTTATCCTTGATTTTCTTTACCATATGTTCTTCCTTTACTGCCAAAAAACAACCGTTAATCTTCTCTTCGCTTTCTTGATTAACTTTAGTCTGAAGCTCCAGTATCAGTTCCCTGAATCGAGTAATATCTATCATATTGAAATTAAGTTATTCTGTTCAACATCTGCCATTTTAAATGTAAACTCTATGGCTTTTAGGATACTACGATTAAAACTACGTTCATAATTCTGCTTTGTCACTATAATAGGATACCAATCACCTTCATGCCAAATATCTACTTCCTGAGCATTCAGCAAGTTATGCCATAGCCTATAATCACTCTGCAAAAAGATAACCCCACTGCTAACAGTATATTCATCTTTCGGCTTTATTCCGAACTTACGATCCACACCAAACATCTTTGCTGTATCACTTTCATCGTTCCCCTTCATAGTCATACTGCCAACGGTAGTCATAGTTTCCGGCATATCATATACATTTTTATATCGGAAACGTTGAACGGATTCATATCTTGTCTGATCTACCAAGAATTTAAAAACATGACTTTCTTTCACCAATTCATAACTACGGAGCATTTCATTTATTTCAGGTAGAATCTTCAGTACTCTTTCTATACTGACATCCAAAGTTACAGGCATTTTCTCTCCGGCATGAACATACAACTGCTCTGTGTAGACTGCTCCGGATACAGTACGGACATTAAGCACTACTTTATCACCATCCGCAAATACATTACTAGCATATTCAAGCGCCCCGCTACGTGTTACTTTCTCCCGCACCTCACTCAGCCACCCTGGAGCGGACGCTTCTTTCTTTGTTTGCAGACGGCTGAACATCACATAACTTTGCGCGTCTTGCATCCCGTTAATTAAAAAAGAAAAAGTGCCGGCAGCATTTGTTTGCCAACTTGTTTCTCCCGCACACCATACCCCCCATAGAGCCAATTCACAAAACTTACCCAGTTTTCTCACCCTTACCTGATAATTGGCATCAGGAACATACTCCTCTTCCAAAACCGTCTTTCCCCCATATTTCACGGAAAAGGTGATAGTAGAATCTGTATCTATGATATAATCCTGCATTGTCGCACAAAACTCTTCCGGTTTTGGCCTTTGAATCACATTCATAATCGTATGTATTTATTATGTTTATCATTCTCCGGTAGCAGATTATAAGTAACCGTTCCGCCGTCCCTGGCTTTCTTCATCTCATCAATCCAAATCATTGCATCATCATTCATCCACTCGGATAATAACTTGATATCCCCTATAGATGCCGGCTCACTATTCATCGCACCACTTGCAGATATATCCATTCCTGCATCTTAGAAGTATTGAGATAACGTATTAGGGCATCCACCGCCTTATAATAATCTTCCATGTGCCGGGCATCATCCCTGTCCAATTGCCACTCCCAAGGCAATTTTTCGCTGTTGTCCGTAGCCATTTTAAATTTGCGCCCGTCGTCTTCGTGGCTTAAATCATTCTTCTGATACATACGCAGTGTGGCAAGTATGGCAATAGGACGTTGCACTTTCTTTATCAAGTCCTGATCTGCATCTTTTTTCTTCTCCTTATACCAATCTTCCACTTTCTTGTATAGTTCCTCTCCAATCAGCCCAGATACTTCTTCTGTTGCCAGTTCAATATCAGTTGTGATTTTATCGAAATCATTATTTGCATAATAATTTCCTGTCAGCTCACGTAATTCCTTACTTCCACTATTATCCCTGTTGAATATCATAATACATCACTTAATGGTTACGTTTCAGCAAAGCATCCGCTTTGTATTTATCATCCAGCAATTTCATCAATACCCGGAGTAACAATGTTTCATCCGCTTTTTCTATATTTCCAAAAATACCAGACTCCGCTACTGAGAATAAAATCCCATTCATTCCCAAACTACGTTCTTTAGGTTTATTTGCAGCTTCCTGCTCCCTCATAAAGATGGATTCAAAAGAAATCTCCATTCCGTCGATAATAAACGTGCCTGTAAGCAAATAGCTACAGAAGAAAGCAAACCATGCATATACTCCCCATTGAATCTGTACCGGCATCATCCTCACTCTATTTGAATAGAAATTGATTCGCTCCTGTTTAAACTCTTCACGGTATTTACCATCAAAATCCGGCTTTCCGACTTTTTTCCCTGGATAACGATAAAGAATACCACACAAAGCCTGTAACATTGCAGGCTCCTGTGTGTCATTGTATCCGTTTAACATCATAACTGCACTACGAAATTCTCCAAACGTTAAATCACTACCATGAGAAAGCGGGCCTTTAAAATGCTTCCATTCAGGTAACAGATTCTTTGTACTTGAAAAGATAAGCTCCACTTCATTGCCTTCCTTTGATTCGCTCCACATCCAATCGAGTGTTAATGCCAGCTCATTAATCAAAATATAGTATTCATAACTATTCTTTCTCCGGATTCCACGATTAGAAAGGACGAAACGGCACCACTCACGTTTCACATCTACCAAAGTCGTTTTGGGATGCTCAACTAATTTCTGACGTAATCGGAGCAGGTACAACCATTCTGCCGGTAAAACGTCTTCCCAACAATCCGGGAATTCTATCTGTCTGTTCTTCATATCATACTTGATTTGTAGCCCGTTCGCCCGCTGTAACATTATCTTCCTTATTGATTACTTTGCGGTACATTCCAATGAAAATGCCTTTCTTATGTGGGAAATTTATCCGAATTGCATCATTCAAGGCTTCTAATGCTATTTCTTCCGGTATCTGCGTGTCAGCTCCATAAAATATCTTCAGCGCATATAACATTTGGCTTCCGCTATCTCCCTTGCCATCAATGATGATGTTAGACAACGCAGGATTAAGCCCAAACCCGCTTGTAGTCGAACTGTCTGCTATCCTTGATATTTCTGCCTGTGCCTTGATATACTTATCCACATTCATTTCAATCGGCTCAATTTTCCATGATTGCAGATTTCCGTCCTGGTCAACGAAGTCTACACAAGTAAAGAACTTACCTGCATTTTTCTTCCCCGCCATGACATCAGCTATCTTTTTAGTCAGTTCGTCTCTCAAACGATCTATTTCTGCATAAACCTGTTGCTCCGTCCATTCTTCATGCATGGCACGTACCATTTCATCCTTCTGTTTCCAGTACTCTTCCGGCTCATGGACGATATATGCAGATGCTATCAGATTCTCATTCAGATATTGGATAATTTCAGGAAGAGTATTTGCATCCAACAGCCAGGGGATAGAGCCGTGAAAGCTGGATATCGCATACATATTGCGCCCGAAACTGCGCATACTATGATACTTTACGGCTGTTTCAGCAATCAAAGGATTCCATTTATCAAAGATACTATATAGTACCATCCGCTTACTGGTATAGCTATCAAAATCCCCAACGAGGAACTGTTTCACGTCTTCCAGTCTCCGGCTGTCATTTTCCGGCCATACCATCCGACAGTCTGTACTATGAAGGGCTTCTAAACGAGTTATCCAGGGCTTTCCGATACGAATGGATTTAGCTGCGTAGTATTTCACAAATACCCCTTTCATGTGATTATATTCCACAAAAGCATTTCGGATATAGCTCCGGTAATCCCATGTTTCAAGCCACTCCTGTATCTCGTCATCTATCAACCATTCTTGCACGCGTTCGTTATTGATAACATTCACCCGATAAAGCATCGGGCCTTGTCCATACATTAAGCCCGTCTTTCGGTCTAAAATACCGGGGCCTAAATTATTCTTTTCAAGAATGTCTCGTACTGTCTTCGGTAAATTGTTGTCAATTCCCCAAGGAACAATGCGAACTCCGGCCACCGTTACCGGATCACCATCCCAATTCGAAGATGAGCCATTAAAAAAACTACTCAGTTCATTGTAATCTACACCCATGTGAATAGCATAGGTGCCGACTCCAGCATCAACAAACCGGAATCCGCCAATTTTCTCCTTTATTTCAGCCATTATAACTCAATTTTCTATTTTCCAATATACCTTTTAAACGAGCAATTTCCGCATCACTCAAGCCATACATAACTCTTGAAATCAGTCGGTTCAGACCGCCGTACATATTCTTTGCGTACCACTTTGTATTTTTCTTCACCGGATTCCGATTTGCTTTCATTCCCCAGACCGCCCGGTTTGTATCAACTTTATGCCGGTTCTTTTTATTCCCCGCAATTTCAAAAGCACGACCGTAAGAAAAGAAACTAACTCTCAGCCCCGGATTCTCCCCATCATGAAAAGTCTTGTAATCAATGCTATCATGCAGAGTATCCGTCTGCATGAGCTTGCGTTGCTCAATAGCTTCAGTCAATATATCACAAAGCCATTCGCCATGCTGTGATAATTCTTCTTCAATAAAAAGAGTCTTTAATTCCTTACTTTCGTTACTTTGCATTATGGTACTTACTATAATGCAAAATTACATCTGAAAACACCCTTAAAAAAGGACACAAAAAAGCCCCGAAGAGCCGGAGCTATCGGGGCATTATCTATAAATCGCCAATGGTGGTTATGAAATTTGATTTCGGGAAATATACGTTTCTTCGTCCAATTCACCGTTTTTTAAAGACTTACCATCTTTGCCGTTATATTTCAGTTTTTTATCTCCATATTTAACCATATCAGGTGTCATACCTGTTTCTGATTTAATTTCATCAATAACTAGAAATAACTCATGTAGGTTTTTCAGACCTGAAAGATAATAATGAATCTCACTGTCTTTCATTTGAATCTCCTTTCTCGTTTGCGACTATTCTTTGGTCATTCAAAGCCAAATCCACTTGATTGCGAAGTTCAATTAACTCTTCTCTAGCACATGTGCATATATATTTAGAATATAAAGCAATAGTATATTCTTCCATACTTTTTATGCCACCTGAATAGCTGCAACTTTTTATAATCTTGAATACCGGATTCCTCATATTCCACCCCCTTCCATCATAGATGTACTAATACGCACATTTACCCGGCTATTGCCTACGATGAAATTCATTTCACCGTTTTCATCTTTACTCGTCCAGACTTTATCGTGCCCGGAAGTAATCAAATCACTAATTTTGTTGAAAAACTCTTGAATTTTCTCTGCCTCTACGCATTTGGTGAGGACTTTTTTTCCTTTTTTCATATCTATCAATGTTTAGCATTTAGGCAGAAAAAAACGGCTGCCATTTCCCGTGTCGCTAAACATTGATAGATATCCTACTCCAAAGAGCAAAAATCCACATGGGAAGGCAGCCGCCTATTTTATATGTATCGTTTTCCTAATATCAGGAAAACGTTAGATATGGGCATAAAAAAAGCCCGCAACTATTGTGAGCATTAACCGAGCTCTTCGGGATAAGAAGCATCCTATCAATGTTTAGCACTGCAAATATGAGGATAATATTTGAAAATGCAAAAGATAAGTGATTTTTTTAATCAATTTCTTATTTACATTTCTTCCACTAGAAGCTTAAAGCAATCGCTAATCATAGATTGCTTTTTCTTATCAACTGAGAAATCCTGATAGCCATCACTTGTATATATTCTAATTGCCTTTATTTTTTTACCTACAAGTTGAAATATATCCATTCCAGAATAAGGTATATCTAACCCTAGTACCCCCGCAGGCTTTACTGCCGCAGTGGATGCTATACCAGCAATGGGTTTTACATCAGCCATTGCTTCTAACGTAACTTTGGAATCATCATCCGCCAAGAATATCGCTTTCTGTCCTTTTGAAACAATAATTATATCACGACATTGCCATAAAAGATGTAGCAATACTACTTTCCCTCTATTTTGAAGATAAAACATAGATTGCCCTCTGACATCTTTAAATGATTCTTTGCTAAGTCTTTCCTTGTCAGTAGTAATCACCTTTGTTCCTTCGAAAGGATCATCTTCAATAGATTTAATAGATTGCGCCATTATTCCAGACGAAAACATTAACAACAGTGCAAATAAAATTTTCTTCATAATATCAGATATTTAATAGTTAATAATTTCACTTTCTAGTATTTCTATTGTATTTTTGCCTAAAACATTAATTATGAATGAGATTGAATTAAGAAAATACTGCCTTGATCAAGCTGTGACTATCATTGGGTGGACGGCTACAACATTTCGGCCACGCCCCGAACTTAATCCGGTTATTCTTGCCGATATCTTATATCGCTATCTTACTACCGGCGAAATAATACAATTTGAATTACCGGGAACCCGTAGGCAAAGCAACACTCAATGAGAATTTTATTGAATTAACAGTTTCTTCGCTTTTTCCGTTACTAATTCCTGCCTTCAAAACATTTATCTTCAGCCCTCCTCCAACATCAGTCTTTTCCGATGCAACAACTTGAAGGTTAAATTCAATATCTTGAATAATACGACCATCATCAGAATACCGTGCTCCCTCTGTATGATTGTCCGGTATTGGATTAACAATTAGTTGCTGTAGAGTATCATTCTCTTCATTCAATTCTATCACGGCTGTTGAAATTTCCATCACCGTTTTTTTTATAAAATCTTTTAGTTCCATAATTTAAAAATCATCTCCTCATATCGTGCGCCAACCGGAACCACCCGGAACCCGATTGTTTACGGGTTACACGATATGAGGAGATGAATTTGTCGGTTTATATTTGGCAATGCAAATATGTGGATAATATTTGATGGTACAAAAGAAAAAGATTATTTTTGTGGAAAACATCAAACAATATGTTCGAAACAGAGTTAGCAACTTATTACAAGAATTTGGCACATCTTCGCGAATAAAATCCTTTGGGTGGTTTTGTCGTAATCAAGGGAGATGAAATTTTAGACGTATGGTTAAACGATCTTGATGCTCTCAAAGAGGGTGTTAAAGCATTTGGACGCATTCAATTTATGATTAAAGACATCAATGAAAAGCCTATAGATATTAGTAAATTTGGTAGTGCAAGCACTAAAATGAAATTATAAAAAAGGCTCTCACCTCGTGAAAGCCCTTATACTTGTCAAAGTTCTGCCTTCTGCCAATGAAGCAGAAAGGCAAATTATACAAAATGTATTGAACCCATTTCTTCAATAAATCCACGCAGTGCATTTTCAATCTTTTCTACTTGTGCCCGTCGTGGCTTTTTCAATCCTGAAGCATAATGTCCCAGTTGTTTCTGATTAATACCTGTAATTCTTTCCAAAGCGGCTTTAGTAAAAATACCGCTGTAATACTGCAAGAAGGATTGTACATCAAAAACCCATTCAATTTCCATATCGCCCTGTAATTCCACAGGAATTTTATCATTATACTTTTTGTATAATTCAACAGCTTCCAATATACTATTTTTAGCTTCTTGTACGGTATTGCCTTCACCGTAAATCCCTGGGATATTTTCAGCCCATGCGCCGAACAAATCAGCTCCTTTTTCGATAGTAACTTTAATTTTTCCCATTTAGTTAGAATTTTATTTGTATCATAAATCAATCAATCATATATGGTAAGGAAAGAGGGAGCTTTATTCAAGCTCCATATCCCTGATAATTTTCTTTCTTAACCCCTCTCCCATTTCTTTGGCACCGTGATAGGGAACCGGGTATCTAATACCATTTTTGTCTTCGTAAATCCGGTGGCTGCCTTCTGAAACTCCTGTCCATGTCCAACCTCTTTTTTTACCTTTCTTTGTTATCTGTCGATGAAATTCGGATGACTTTACCATATCAATTATTTTTTCAACACCACAAAGGTAGTAAAACTTCTACTATTTACAAATAAACAGTAGAAGTTTTACTACCTTTTAACAATCGTAATTTTATTACGTCAAACAACCGCCGTTTTTAGGCGTCAAACAATCCCGCCTTCTTTGGTCTGAAAGACAATCGCGGACTCCACTTTCCCCGGAGCGCAGCGCAGGGGCGACCGCAAAAGCATCCCACCAAACCCAAATAAAGGGCTTTGGGCTGCTTTTGCTGTCATTTTAGAGACTTTCTTGCCTATTCCAACACATTGCCTATCTTAGAAAGAACTATCTTATTTTCGCTTAATTCGACCTTAACTTTATCACCCTGTTTAAATCCAAATAGTTTCAAATATTCTCCTTTAAGATTAAAACCTATCGTGCCTTTTCCATTTTGCGGAAGTCGGACACATTGCAGAACTTTCTCCATTTCTTATTTTTTTGTGTAACGAACAAAGGAAATAGCCGGAACACTCTCAACAGGTTGTATCAGCCCCTTAACTGGTTGCGGTTTCAGTTCTGCTGCTTGTGTTGGGGCTTGATTCAATTTATCCGGATTGACTTCGTAAACAGTTGGAATCTTCGTAAAGCTGTCTACTATAACGCACCAATGATGCCAACAGTTGAAAGATAGCGTATTCATGTGTAATACTTCACCGTTGAGCGAATTTAAACAAAGGTTGATGATTGTCATTAAACAGCAACTATAAGAGATGTCCGCACCTACAAAAAACTGCTTCCTGTCCTGCTTGGCGGCAGATAGCAAAAGCCGTCCACTGCCACACGTGGGGTCATATACCCTCACATCTCCGCTTTTTCGCTCTTCTCCTGGCTTTACAGCTGTCGTTAGCTGTGTCATTAAATCACAAATAGGCATAGGAGTAAAAAACTGCCCGTTTCTCGAATCACTTAAAAATTCTTCGTAATAGTCTCCGAAAGGGTCGTCTAGCGGTGCGCTATCCATCTGCATAACAAGAGATGCAAAAGCCTGTGAAAACAAATTTAATTCTTCCCTGTCATACGGCTTTATAGTCTTGAAATAAAGTTCCTCTTTGCGTCCCATCGACAGACAACAAACAATTATTTGCAAAAAATCATCAAACACTTTTGCACGTCCATGGATTCGGGAAATACCCTCCAAGTATTCCCCGAAAGTTTTAAAGTCATTGTTTTTCATTCACTTGCAGATTAGAGAACACAAAACAAATCGGATAAAATTCTGATGGGTCGTTCTCCCCGTCCTGGTTATCTTCCTGCTGTTGCCTGTCTATCTGCTTCGGTGCACCCCATAAGCAAAGAGCGTGCGAGCCTTTTACAACCCGTTTCCCGGCTCTGTTCCATTGCTGCAACGTCTTTAGTTGTGTGTGCCCCGATTGGGCGTATATCTCCTTCAAACCGTCATTTACTGAACTAATAGCACCCTCTTTAGCTAATTGCTGAAGTGGTTTAGATAAACCTTTCAAAATCTCTCTTTTTTCTTGAATTGTTTTTGCTGAATCAAATAAATTTTCCATCTTTGCATTACGTTAAAAATTAAACAATCGTTTGATTTTTCCCCCTACGACAGTGCGAATGCCGTAGGGGGATTTTTTTTAGTTAAGTGATTCAAGCTCCGCCCGAATTTCATCCTCTGTTTTCTTCAAATGAATATTCAAATCATCCATCCAGTCCGCCAAAAGCTTAGATATAGATACAGGGTTTGAGGTCGAAATCGTTAATCCCTTTGCATCTACTAAAGTCAACTGCGCATTATTCTTATCATGCGAGATTGTGAACGCTTCCAACTGCTTGCGTTTTTCTCTGATTTCTTGGTACTTTTGACGTAGTAAATAAGTTCTATCTGCCTTATCCATTAAGGTATCAATACTCATTGCAGCAGAGGACTTTTTAGGGGCTTCAACAACTTCTTGTTTTACCGTTTTCTCTTGGGGCTTCTCTTTGACTTCGTTTTTCTCTTGCGGTTTCTCTTGCGGAGTGGTCGGAAGTAGTAACAATGGTATTGTTTCTTCTTTTTTGTTATTAGTCACTACATTACCCAAAACTGCGGCTTTGTTAGCCTGTGCGCCTTTTACGCTGTTTCCATTACTTTTCATTTTTGTTTTACGTTAAAAATTAAACATTTAAAAGGTTCAAAGTGCGAATTATCCCCTTTTGATTACATAACAAAGATACGAATTATATCTATAATAAACAACACATAAAAAACTATCACTCAGATAGTTAAACACATATCAGAAAATAAATACTTTCTTAACAGCTATGCTTCCACTAATTCCCCAAAACAACTTTTTTTTGATTTAAAACTACAACACGGTCGTGTTTCTTCCAAATTGGGGCGATATTTGTGCTCAAAAAGTCATTTGCAATATTTAACTAATTGATTTTCAGACATAAAACTATTTGCGGTTTCTAAAAAACCGCAAATGAAACGAAGTTCTGCCCGACACGCGCCGACCCCTTTTTGCGGTCGCAAGCCCTTTTTGGGGCGGGAAATATGACTAAATCTTTACAATTCCACCACTATCGCATTTTCCCCAAAGAAAATGCCACCTATCTGCCTGCCCCAGGCAGGTGCGCATGAAAAAGCCCCGCTATCTTCACAGACCACGAGGCTAACCATCCGAATAAAAAACGAACTACATCCTAGACGCAACAGACAGGTTGCGTCCTGTCTTCCATATCCGTATCCACTCTTTACGAAGCACAAGATATTTCAGGGCATCCGTCAGATTGGTTGATTCTTTGGGCAACCGGTTTGTAGGCAGCTTGTCTCCGGTCTTTAGTTTAACTATCTCTGAGCTACCATCAGAACGGGTCACAGTCTTTGTGCCTGTTATCTCCATCTCACTCTTTAGATTGGAGCAATTATATTGATCGAATTGGATAGTAAACAATCCACGTTCTAAGTTGCCACTTAATAAATCCATGAAAAAGCGATATTCCAAATTACTACCTATGTTGCCTTGTCCAAGACTCATTAACTGTACTTGCCATCCAGTACGTGAGCCATCAGCATAAAATTCTATATTCTTTTTTATTTGAGTAGCCATGTCCGCTTTAACCTTATGATAGTTATTCATAGAACGATCATAATAGAGTTTCAATATTTTCCGTTTATGCGGTTTAAAATACTCCAAGAAATTATCTGCTAGCTCTCTGGCTGTATTGGGTGGTAACGTATATAGTTCTTTCAATACCTTGTATTTCTTTTTATCTTGTTGCCCCAACACCATAGACAGCATATTACCTGAGTCCATACCGGCTTCAAGCGGTCGATTCATATCCAGGTGTCTAAGCACCGTACAATCTTCCTTCCAGCCTAATGGTTTATTTTCAATAATCTCATTGATAAACCCATCAGCATAAAAATGTCGGATAGCCAAGTTACAATAAAACATTTGTCCAGCTTCCAACTTGGGAATAATCGAAAGAATATTGCAAAGAATTCCTTCAAGTCCTTCGGAGAATTCATCACTAAACCAATCCAGTCCCAAAACATCTGCGTTGACATAAGAGGATGAAATGAAGAAAAAGGATGTACGTGAGCGTGTCTTAATCCATCGCTCTTCCCACCGCTTCATATTACGTCCTGCGAGCTCCAGTGCCCGCTGAAGTTTATTGAGACTAGGTGCTAATGATTTATCAAAGCGATATTTCTTATGCACTTCATTATATTCCTGCAAGGTAGCCACATATGTCTTTTTCGTCTCATTATAGACAAATCCGGCTTGTAGCATCAGCAGAATTTTATCTTTATCATTCTGTTTGGCCAGTTTCAGAACCCAGTCATATTCGCCAATATGGTTGGGATTAGGCATATCGGTAGTAAGAGTACGGCTACGATACCAAACATTCATTCCATATTTTACCCTGAAACCTCGTACAGCCTTCAACAGATTCGTGAATTTCTCTTCCGGGAAGTACTTTACTTCATCACCGAACACACCGACATACGAACGTCCCGCACCGATAGAGGGCCTGTCTAAAGAGATAAAGGTAAAGTTGAATCCGGTATAGAAAACCATAGTGTTGCGCCAGTCCGTGCACACATTATACATCCTTTCCTGCCATTCTTTAGGCGGTTCCTGATTGATAACATAGTGAGTACCGATTTCCCACCCTAGCAGAGAAAGTCCATCTATAAGCGAGGGAATGACATTCTTATGTAAATCTGAGTACGTATCGGCTACCCATGCGAACGGTGCTCCCTGGCAATCCTGTGCAGCTTCTTGCACACGTTCCGCTAACACCTGTACTGTTTTAGCGGATGCACGCCCGGCAATCCAATAAAGCGCCCACGGCATCATTATTGATATGAGCTGTGCCATCCAATTCGAGTATCGCTGTTCTACTTCGTCAGTCGATGTCTTTAGTTTTTGTTTCCTGGTCATCGAGCATTTCAATTATATCCACATCAATCACTTGCGCATCTCTCTTTAAACGAACTTTCTCCCTCTCCGGAATATCAGGAATAGAATCAATCTGTTCAGCGAGCAATTGCCTGTTAACCTGTGGAATTCCTACGGCCTGCGTATCAAGCATATAAATTTTGATAGGTTTATCGCTTACTTCCTTCCGTTTTTGCGGATCAGGTTTATCAAGTTGTTTGATTTTAGCTGCCTGTATCATCAAGTTTCCATACACTTCCATATCTTTAGAAGAATGTGCATTTATTAATACCACCTGTGCCGCTTTCTGCAGATTGTCATACATTATATTTCGGTGGGCGTTATTTTCTATTGAATCATTCGCAAAAAACAGGTTTATAGCTTCATTGTACATTTCCCTGGCTCTAGCCCTTTTTACCTGAAAAGGATCATGCATAAGGAAAGATATTGCATTATCCTTACCGTACTTTCGTTGTATGCCAATCAAGGCGTACAGCGCATTATAATAGTCCATCTCATCATCCGTAAGCTCCATTGAACAACCGGATGCCAGATAATCCTGTAACCTGTCAAAATAAGAAGTCTCAAACATTCTCTATATCTCCGAAAAAAACTTGGTTAATCGCATTCTTAAAACCGACTTCACGACGTAGTTTATCAAGCCGCTGCGCCTGAGTTACATTATCACCAACTTCAGCACTGGCCGTCATTGATAGTCCTTCCTTAGCCTGTTGTATCAACTGTCCGCGTTCATAGTGATATTTCAGCGGGGAACCGACCAAATTAAAATACCACTCAAAATCATTCAGAGGAACATTGTAAAACATGGCTATCTGCTTAGGAGTGTATCCTATAGCTGCCAGCTTTTCATATTCATCAAAGTTAATCCGGTCATACCATGCCGGATTTTCTCTCCACTTAACCAATTCGTCCGCAACGAAACTCATAGACTTCCTTACTTTTTAAAAATACATATTGTTCTTCCATCGCATTCTCACCATAGTTCCCACTCCCTTCCACAACAAAAAAGCCTTTCGGTGTATCCAAACAAGTAATCTTTTTATGGCTCCACGCAAAAGACAATTCAATAACTCCATCTTGATGGAGCGCCATCAACCTTTCAAAAATCTTAGGCATACGAAACTTTATTGTCTCGGAAATATGTAAATGAATACTCCCGATAGCCCCTTTGTCCTTCCATCGGAGCAACGCATTGATTATGCGTTCATTGGTTGAATAAGTAGCTATATACAGGTGCTCCAAATATCCGGTATTCCTAAGCAAGTAAACAATAAAAGTAAATGCTGTAAAACTTTTCCGTGTCTCAATAAAAAAAACTTCATTCTCTCTTGGAAGTCTGCCACATAGCTCCTTGAGATTATTCAATTTATATGTTTGAAGCATTTCAAACCGCTTCGAATACATCCGTGATTCTCGCAGTTCTTCACGCAGTTCGTTCAAATCAAAATAATAACTCATTCAAGTAAACGGTTCACTTCTTCCAATTCAACCTTGTAGCTTGACAATCTTTCTTGGCGCTCAATATCCAAATGCGGTTTATCTCCTTTATTCAACTCGTTAGTAACCCGCCAAATGTTGTTTTCTATCTGCTTTTGACGTTTTACAAGTTCTTTTATCGGTAGTCCTAATAACTCTTTTCTTCGTTTAAACTCATTAAAAATCGGATGCTTCCCCAATAGAGTTTTGTTCTGTTGGTAATAATTCAGTTCGTCCCATATCATCCGGTTTTCAATATAATTATCTATCAACTGTCTACTGACAGAAGCACATTGATTCAGATTAGTGCAGTCATGTAGTTGAGAATGCAGTTCGACATAGGTATGGTAGCGTGAGAATTTTCGCGAAGCAAGAGCTTCCAATTCCACCGGGCATGATTTATCGTTTAAAAAAGAGAACTCATCACGGAAAGACTTCGGTTTTCGGCTGAATGTTATCTCCGTTTCTTTCCAATTGGCCGTAAATTCCTGATTAATTCCATATTTCTTGCAAAGAAATGCAACCATCATTCTTTTGTTTCCTGAAGGGTTAGAACGAACAAGACGCAATGTCAATGAGGATACGCCCGATTGTTCCATCAGGCGTATTCCTTCTTGAGCATTTGCACCACTCTTCAGCCAAGCTATAACGGTTTCCTTCACTCTTCAAAATCTGATTTATCCGGAAACATACCAAGCAGATATTTCATAAGAAAATCTGAATATCCACTTTCTGCATTATTCAGGAACATTTTCTTTGATACCAGTTCCTCAAACTTCTTAGAATCCGGCTGTTTGGATATGATGGATAATGCAATATTATCACTTTGCCAGTTCAGTTCGATAGAGGAGATTGGTTCAGTGCCAAAAAGAGTATTAAAATAGACAGATGAAATCAGATAGCCACCTGCGTTCAGTTCAGGGAACCTTTCAAACATATCCACAAGTTTCTGTTTCTGATAAACAACAGGAGTATGTGTTCCAAAATCTAATTTAGGGAAGACCGCCAGCAGTTCAACGGTACGAAGCATATTTTCTTTATAAATCCCTTTATAAAGTTCCGGTCGTAAGAACCCTTTATTTTTAGGAATCTCAAAGTGTGATAACATCACCGGAGCAACAAGGTAAATATCATCATTCGACCAAATGAATTTATCTGTAACTTCATCGGCAGCTATCGCCAACTTCAACTTCTCCAGCGCATCAATCTGAGGATTATCAGACACACAATCATGTTCAATAACCGTAACTTCATCACTCATCCATTCTTCCCGGTCGCCAATAACCACAACGTTGACGCCAAAACGTAAGAATTTATGCAAAGAGCGCAATGCCATTCTTAACTCGTCTCCTTGTGCTTTTTCCTTGACATAAGGGATTACGACTGTTACATGCTCCATAGTGATGAAATTCTCTTTAGCGTCCGAGTCCTCATTTGGTCTGTCCTCAACTTTAAATGTGGGGTTCTCCTCAGAAGTCTGTTTTACTTCCAACTTGGTTTCTACCTTTTCTTCTTTTTCTTTTTTTGTTCTCATGTTCTTGATTTTTTTGATACACAAAAGTATCATTATCCCAATACAGGCAAAAGGACACAAAAAGAGGTGCTATATCCCGTAGAATATGCACCTCTTTCCAATACAACCAATAAACTTAATTACAGACCACCCTTAGATGAACCTGATACGGTACTCAATCCCAATACTGCATTGATTTCCTCATTATCAGTAGCCGGGATAAGGCTTTTGGCAATGTGACCAATCGTAGCCCCACGCAGAGAGCTTGCCAGGTTAATAGTGTTCTTGTCACCCTCTTTGTTATCTTGCGAATCTGCTTTTGTAAGTTTCAACGGAGTACAAGGAGTACCCGCCACCTTTGCATCCTCGCCTGAGCACCCAAAGACAATAGCCCCCAAATCCTCATTGATATTGTTGTTTACAAATTCGTCATGTTCAACTTCCGTTCCCGGATGTTCATAATCTACATGATGAATAAAGCCGCGTGCATCGTCTTCTCCTTCACTGGTGTGATAGATGTTGATTGTGGAATCCGTTGCATAGACTGCAATAGGTTTCTTACCATCCATCAAAGCGAATTCCTTGACCCGTACTCCCTTTTCATCACGTGCGTATGTCTTTACATCGTTCCAACGAAAATAGACAATATACGATTTCTTACCTTTCGGACGCCCTGCATTCGATGACTTTTTAGGAACCGAAGCAAACTGATATACTGTTTCTGCCATAATTTAAACTCCTTTCATTGATTAAAGTCCACCAGCTTCGGATGCGGATGCACCTGAAGCGGTAGGTGGAATATATGCGAAAATAGCTTCTGCAATCCAAAAACCGGTAGCTTCCCACCATTCCGCAAAGATTTTCACTTTATAGTTCTCTCCCTGCATCCAAATCTTTGTAGCCTGCGGGTCTTTGCTCCGCAGATGCTTGAAGTTTTCTTTTGGAGTAATAAAGAATACTCCGGTACCGCGCATACCTTCAAGCGGAGCAAACGTGAATTTTGAAAAATCAACCTTCACCTTTTCCCCATCTTCATTCTTCAGCCAGGGATATTTTTTACGGTATGCTTTTCCATAGCGTGTTACAATATCCGGATCGGCATGGATAAACATCTGCTTCTTCTTGTACAACGGTTTAACTTCTTCAACCGCCTTGTCGATCTGATCCACCAACTGTTCATCCGACAGTTTCTCATCATTAAGCAGCCAGGTGATAGCCTTATTCCCTGCTTCCTTCAATGCAACAAGCTGAGTTACATAGCCATCCATAACTTCATTGGCGTCCGTAGCATCATCTCCGTCTTTCACAGCCTTAGACTCAACGAACTTACCTGTAGCCAAAGCAACTTCACGCTCTTCATCCAATTTAGGAAACACAAGCTGATTCAGGATATACTTCACAACCGGCATATCTTCCGGCTTCAAGTTTTCATCGTACAGGTATCCGATAATATCTTCCATCACATCGGAAGGAACGATGGCAACATTGATTTTACATTTGAAGTTCTTAATGGTGAGCGGGGTGAACTTTGATTTCCCTTTGGGTGTCCAGTGTGGGGTGAACTGTTGCAGTACTGAGTCGATTGCCGCCTGTTGTGCGCGAACTTCCACTTTGTCAGTTGCAATAGTCGTCATGTACTGCGTAGATTCGGTCTTACCCATCAAACTACGAAGTATTTCCAGGCGTTCACTATTCACATACTTACCAAATTCATTCTGTAATTCAGTAGTTTCAATAGTAGTATTGCCTGAATAAGAAGCACCCGGTTTGCCATAATAAATAGCATCAACATATTTATTATGCGCCAAATTCATATCCGGTTTAAATCCTGTTCCCATATTCGCCGCATTTGTTCCTGCTACAACCTTTCCCGCATCAGCCGTTTCTTCTTTTTCCAATTTGGCAATCTTAGCTTCAGCTTCAGAATTCTCTTTTTCCAATTTGGCAATACGTTCACGGGCTTCTTTCAGTTCTTTCGCACTTTGCTTCTTGTCAGCTTCCATTTCAACGAGAAGTTCTTCTGTAACCGCACTCTCTGCAGTTTTACCTTCTTTTTCGAACTCGGAAAGATCCTTTTTGAATTCTTCCACGAACTTCTTCCCGTATTTCTCTTCCAGTTTAGTCTCTTGCTCCTTGCTCATAGAAGATTTTCCATCTTTGTCTTTAGCAAAAGCAGAGATTCCCAAATAGCCAAATACGGCAGCAACTACTTTTTCAAACATAATTATGCACTTTTTGAATTAATATATTCATTTACATACGCATCTCTGCGCAATTCTCTCACTCTTCCCAAGGCAAAATCCTTGGTACCGACCGAATCAATCAAGCCATTTTCTTTGGCGTCGTTCGCATAGAACATGCGCCCGGCAATGATCCCTTCTGTTTCGAGGTTAAGTTTACTACCTCTTCTATTTTTAACTGCTTCTTGGAACCCTCTTGCGAGTGGATCAAGTTCTTCTGTTTTGATTGCATCATATTTTCCCTCCTTCGCCGCTTCAAACGGCCCGTTTTTATAAGATGATAAATTACTGTAGATTGTATGTACCTTGACCCCAACGTTTTCATAGTATTTGGCATAATCAGGAAAACTCATCATCACGCCGATAGAGCCAAATTCTGAAGAGATTGTATTAGATGCAATAATTTCGTCACAATAACAGGCCACATAATAAGCAGCAGATGCACACAAATCACAATATGCGACCACACATTTCTTTTTTTTCTGTGCATACTGAATCGCATCAACAAGCGGGGCGATAGCATCAACGCTACCGCCACCGGAATCTATGTCAAGCAAAATACCAGAAATTTTGGGAGAATCTGCTGCCTGATTTACCATCTCTGCCACTTCAGTAGTTCCATAACTACAGTATGAACCATATTTCAACATAGAACCTTGTAGTCCTATAATGGCCACACTGTCTTGCGGCGCATCTGAAAAATCATGTCCGGTTTTCATTTCCGTTTCAGACATCGCACATACAACTATGGGAGACTTATCAGATAATTGTGTTATATCTTCATTCTCGACTCCTCTTTCCAGAAGAAGATTAACCAAGATTTGGTTGGCTTCCACATCCCGGAATGAGATAAACCATTTACCTCTCAAAACAGCACTATATAAAGAAGAAAAAGCCATGTAATTTTATACTTTATTTGTTTGATACAAAATTACAATGACTTAGTACCTATTAAAAGGACTTCAAGAACTTTGAGAACTCGGCACTAGAGCGTTTTATTGATAGAGTGATGGCGGCAGGAGAACCACTTCTCTCAATAGAAAGCAGTACCGGATTTTTATCCGTTCCAACCACTTTCTTCTCTCCATTGGTATAATCAATACGAAGTATTCCATATCCACCGCATTGTTCCCTGATAAGTGTTTCATTCGCTTCGCTCGAATCTGTACAAGTAGCGTTCAACTCTTGTTGCACCAATTCTCCCGGTGCAGACCTTGTTTCTTTCAACTCACATTTGGATATATTAAAATCTATCCAGTTGCCGGAAACGGAGATGGAACTGGCACCCAAACAATCATCAATATCCGCATCGTCTATTGAAAGATAGGACATTGCGCATATTTGTGCTCTTTTATCATCTAAAATCATAGTCTATATATCTAATAATGAATAATTTACTTAAAACCATAAGTATAAAAAAGGTAAAAAACATCTTTTTGCTTATAGATTAATCGTAAAAAAGATACAATCACCTAGAAAAGAGACAGTTGTATTTCCTTATTTACCTCTTTTATCATCTTTTTCCGGTTTCTATAATCGTATTTCTTTACCGCATCATAGTTTATTGCGTTATTTTTAATGTTATATGCCATCAAAAACGCTTTTATAATCTTATCTTGCTTGAATCCCTTCTCATATCCCGCAACAAAATATTCGCGAATACGAAGGCGGAAAGATGCTTCAATGTAATCCTGCAACATCCTTTGTTTCCATTCAGGAATATACAGAAAGTTTTCATTTAATATGAAGTGGTTCCATTCCTGTGTTGGCAAATATAGTGTAATTGGATTCTCTTTCAAAGGAAGACGTGGCGGACGGTCTTTTATTGTCACCATCGACTGAATCATTTTTCCGAGATCATTGGTAGTTGCTACCATTACTCCACCTTCTTTTCTACACCCAAACTCATGATATAAGTAATCATGTAAATAGGGCGCTAGTTCTATTGTTACATTTGGTTTTTCCATATTCCTCGTTTTTTTTAATAATTCCCCATACTAGCTTACAACCTACAACTTACACATAAAACATTGAGAACAAACACTTTGACCTTATCCAACCGGTTGTAACCATCAATGCGGTTGTAAGTGGTTGTAAGCAGGTTGTAAGCGAATATTAAACAACCTGCTTACAACCTTTAAAAGTCTGATTATAAACAGATTATCACTCATATTTTATAAAGGTTGTAAGGTTGTAACCACATTTTTAATTATTTTTCTCTTAAAGAGTTTTTTATATATTAGACCTTATGATCTAATATACATATATACAAATATCTGATTAATAGAGTTGTACTACCTTATATCCATAGCGCGTGCCCATTCCTGGCAGTTTCTTGCCTATACGTTCATATCCTAGCTGGCGCAGTGCCTGTCCAATAGTTATATCATCAATACGTGTCATAGAACTGGTTATCTTTCGTGCAGCTTTCAGTTCCCGAACAATGTCCATCGGCATGCGGAACAAAGGTTCTTCATCTTCCTCCGGTTTCCGATACCATTCCTTCACCAATTTATATGCAGTAGACTCAATCACATACCTTGCATTATATTCCTGAAAGTCATCATAATCTTTTCTATTAAAGGTATAATCAAAAGTTCCATTGTATAAGGTCACGGCTTCCGCCCAAAGCTGATCCACGTCAACGGCTTCTCTGTAATCCCCAATTTCGTCAATCTCGATTGCGGCAATTCTACGGAGAAGTCCGGAATCCGAATTGAACAGAAAGCCGCCCATCTCCTGTGTCTTATTACTGGTGAAAGCACAGGAAGCAATACGTTGCATCTTTGTGGTGAAACTTTCTCCGGGTAACTTGATGTCAACCATGAGCCGGCTCATGTTATTTTTAAAACTGTTCTCTGTTGATTTTGTTATTCCGACAAACTCATCAAAGTTGATAATAAAGCGGGAAACAAAACACTCTGTCATTCTGAATATACGCTCGTCTTTATCTGAAACAACATAGTACTCTTCCAAACACCGGGGTATCAGAAACTCAATCAATGTAGTCTTGCCTATTCCACCTTGAGCATTAACAAATCCAATTGCTACATCATTCTGCCGCTTACCATATATTTGCGCAACAACAGCTACCAACCACTTTTTTACCAGGTATTTCATCCGGTCTTGATAAAAAAGTGAATCTTCTTTATCTTTAAAGTCATGTGCCCGGAGAAAACTGCAATACAAATCTATTTGGCTGACACCATTCCATTTGTTTTGTAAGCCATCGAAGTATTCTGTTACCGGATTATAGGCTGTCATCTGATTAGGAGAAGTCAATATTGCTTTTAATAATGACTTACTGCAAGCCAAACCATCGTCAATCATATGCATATAAATATCATTTTCTGTGATAGACGTTGTGTACTCACGTTCTTTACTCTCTATATACGATTTTGAGTGATCGAATATGTTGATTTTAATTTCATAGTTCATATCCAACCACTCTTTCACCGCTTGTACCTTTCCAGCAGCTTTGGCAGCCGAAGAAGTTTTTGCCAGTCCTCTTTTAGCCATTATTTCCCCATCTTAATCGGCGGTTTTCTCCTGGGAGTTCCACCACATTAAACATTTCGTCCATTCTCGTTCGGATGAAATTACCATACCTTTGCGCAGTAACCTTTCCTTTTACATCTCTTGCAGCTTCAAGTGTATCAAGAGTAAAGTTCGAAGTAGCGTAAGTCCTACCACCATATTCATACCTGATAGCAAACAGGTCTATAACCGGCTTGACTACATTTCCATAGTCTTTCATCTCCAAATTTTCACGTCCCAACTCATCAATGAACAAAGGTCTTTCTCTTAGACCAGTAATTCCACCTTCAGATTGAAGTAATTCTATCAGTTGCTTTGCATGAATAGTTTCAGTTATCTTACGAGTGAGATAATCCTGTACAGACAAATAGGAGTACATCAATAAGGATTTGCCGCATCCGACTTTTCCCATCAAATATATGCCTTTATGTACATTCCACTTGCAATTCCCCACATCTCCGGTCAGATAATAATATAACTGACGAATTATGTCCTTATTGTACTGGTCAACAATGAATGTTGACTTAATACCTCTTTGCATCATTATAGCTTCTGCCTTTGCTTTCAATAGCGTCCAAAACTCGATGTCAGAAATATGAGAATAATGAAAAGCCCATAGCTCCCGATCCAGTTCTTGCTGCTTTTGTTTGCAGGTATTAATGAAGTCACTAAAAGTCGCTGTCATGGGTTATCTCTTTAGGTGGGTTAGTATAGCTATTATCAGTCACTTTAAAAAACTTAGGATAACTACCAGCCATAGCGAAGTTCAAATATCTAATTGCTATATCCGGGCTTCCTTCACTTATTTCATCAAGATAGTCCAAAACCTTCTGTTCTTCCCTGCTTTTATAGGTCTTACCAAACGTTTCAAGACGGTATTCTTTCCAATATTGCCAAGTCTGCAGAAACTCTTCTTCTTCGAATGGTAGTTTGATTTCAATCGGCTCTATGGGATTCTGCATTAATTCGTCAAACTTCATTGCCTGCTCCTTCAGTTTATCCCATTCTTTGATAAACTTTGCTATTTTTTGTTGTGCAATAGCAGGAATACCGCCATCAATATAAGCATTAAACTCATTAGTGGCACATTCAAACTGTTTCCATAATATATTCCAAACTTTCTGCATATCTTCAGCTATTTAAGTCATTCTAAAAAAGACCGGGGATTTCACCCGGTCCCAATGAACAAACCCAAACTGGGGCTGATACCCAACAGCTCTCCTTAAAGCTGGCATATTAAAGTTAGTTATTTATAATTGACTCCTGAAGGAGCATTTTTCACACAAATACTTGAAGGTTTATAAAGAACTTGCAAGTTCATTCAGTTTTATTTTAATTAAAACGGAAGGTCATCACCCAGCGCCGGACGACAATCTCTAACCGTAAACTTGTTTACTTCAAAAGATTTGATAGAGCAAAGAACATAAGCCTTTCTATTCAAAGATTCAGCTAATCGTTTAGCCTCTGTCTCTGCACTTGTCAGATCGTTGTGTTTATACGCCGGGCTATGTTCACCCTCTACATATACCATGAAGAAAAAATCTTCTTTCTCATTCATATTTCTATTATTAGTTAATTACATAGTGTTTGAACCTTTTTAGTTCTTACCATTTTCCCGTTACGATACGTTTTTGAGTACTCTACTTTACCACTTGTATTCGTAAAATAAACATAGCGTTCACAATCGTAGAACCGATATACTTTTACTCCATCATATTCAAAAAGAAGTTTTACTCCTTTTTCAGCTACAATCTCATCATTTGTTTTTATGGTATCCCTTGTGCATCCAATAAGCAAACAAGTGGTGATTATTAGTGTCATTATTTGTTTCATTCCTTCATTTTTTATGCCAATTCTTCTGTTTCATACTCATAATCATCGTCTTCGGTAATAATGGTAACTTTAATACCATTTGCGAACTCAGTGACTGTTTCCAACTCTCCCTTATCGTTTCGATCCCACTGTTTCAAATGGTTTCCATCCTCATTTTGAGTATATAAATAGCCAAAGCCTTCAAGAAATCTCTCATAACCAAATCTTAATAATAAGAATGAGATGTGTTCAGCTAACTCTTCTAAGTCATCACAACCGCCAAAAACACTATTCCAGGCGTCTAATGCTTCCTGGTTCCAAACTGATTCATCAATCTCAATGATATATTCGTCTGTGCGAATAGCATTTATCTTAAATTTCCTCATTACTATTCTGTTATTAATCAATTATTTCAAATGTTACTTTCACTTTTTTACAGCGAAAGCCTTTCTTATACACCTGTTTCCATGTCAAGTTAATTCCGTCCAGCCAGTACCTAACGCAATCTCTTCGGTAATATTTTTGAGTATTCATCACAAGTGTACCATCCGGGTAGGTTATCATGTACATTATATCTTTACGCATATTAGGTCCTTTCTGATTTATTTTGAATAATTTTTACTGTCTCTACATATCCCAAGATTCTCAAACCCCAAAGGGCAACCATCGCAATAGACATTATCTCCTTTTTGATAGCAGGGACGATTATGGAGAACTTCTTCCTTTAGCTTGGAAATAATAGCATCATCTTGTGTTATTACTTCTTGTAAACTCTCAACAACCTTTTCATGGACTTCCTTTTTTATTAAGGAATTATATTCGTCCTCTGATAATATAAACATCATACTTTAGTTCCTTTCTGATTTGTTAATCTCCAATTATTTGACGAATAGCATATTTTTGTTTCCCTTTAAAATTGGAGAAATCTACTAAAGATTGTTTGTGATAAAGAGCTAAAGCCACTTTACGAAATCGTTCATAATTATGTCGAGTAATAGGTTTACATCCCCATTTTTTCATATCCGCTATCAATTCTTTCCGGGTATGAGCAAAATGTCCGTAGCAACTATCATTACCAAAATCGTGGTTTATTGTATGCACATGATAATCAACGCTCTTAGATAGGAATATTCTAAGTTTTTCTAATTGAGTAAAACTCAGTCTCTCAGTACCTTGTTTTGAAGTTTCTTCCTCTTCTAACCAAGCTACTATTTCAAGATTATAGAAGCCTTCCGAATATTCTCTTCTGTAGAAATAATGTATCTTCATTTTTTTTACTTGAATTATTTAAATAACCTTTCTTGTAAATCGTATCCGAACTTCTTTATTTCTCGTTCTCGTAGAAGGCTTCGCTCTTCTTCCATTCCTGGTAAAACAACGACTTTTACTTCATCATTGATTTGGTATCCGTTCTTCCTAAGCCGATACCGGAGATTGTTTAACTTCCTCTGTCTTTTCTTTTCCATCAAAATCCAATTTTTGTTCTCCTTCCCATTTTAATAGGATATAGTAAAAATCAGCTTGCATTACATCAGGCACTTTATTCATGTACATTCGCTTCATCATATTTACGAATGCTCCCGGTTCATACCCCGTATCAAGGAAACTTATAAATTCATTCACCCGATAAAGCTTCATTATACGCATTCCCTTAATCGTTGCAGTTCCAATGTATTGCCCTTTCAACTCAATACGATACGTTTTGTTAATCTGATACTTGGCAGTAGCAAGACGAAAAGTCGTGAAGCATTTACATTTTAATTTTCCGTTCCAACCATCTGAGAATCTAATCACATCCATCTTTATTCTCCTTTCCCCTGATGAATGTTATTTGTTGGCATAGCCTGCTCTACAAATTGGAATAAAAACTGTGGAATATCCTCAATAATCTGAGTTAAACTATTCTCTTCAATTAGCTTGATAGTTACTGTACTCATAGATTCATCTATTGATGATACATTTTTCACCTCTACATAAGAGAGATTATTTAGTGCATCAATAAAAGGAAGATACCTCATTACATCAAAAGCAGCTACGCAATTCAATACATTATTAGAGGTAGGCTTCGGAATCCAAAATACATCTTCGTTATTCCGATTCTGAAGAGTCACAAAAGGTTTGTTCTTTGCATCCATAATAATAAGTTTATTAGTTAGTAAATCGTCGTTCGAAGCCGGGAATCGAACCCGGAAAATGCTAAATTATTGTAGATTATTAGCATGCCAGTAAGAAATCATCTCTCCTACGTTCCTTGCTCCGATTTTAGCTTTGATATTTTCACGATGTCGGTTAACAGTCAAAATAGATATTGATAATTCAGAAGCTATATCTTCTGCTGTCAGATGGTTAGCTATTAATCGAAAGACTTCTATTTCTCTTTCAGAAAGTTTAGTAGAAAGCTTAGGTTTACAGATAACACCTTCAAAGATGCATTCTCCTCTTAATGGACATTTAACCTCTTCAAATTGAAGTCTGCCCAAGTAATCAATATCATATTTATTTTGGTCATATTCTCCGAAATTACAACGAGCAAACCGATGCGCTACCTTATACTCATAAAATGATTTGTTTCTATTACTTTTTGAGTATAATTCCATCAAGGCCGCATGAGCATTAGGATACCTGTCGCGAATGATGGCAAGCAACCAAGCTACTATCTCATAATCAGTTTCTTCAAAAAGACGAGCGGCTTTACCTTCTTCTTTCAACATAACATCCCCTTCAGGAGTATTATAAAATTCTATATTAACAAACTGTTTCATACCTTATCATTAATAGATTCGTTTAAAAGACGTCTAAGTAAATTTACCTCAAGAGGTTTAAATGAATTTCCTGACATTTTATTGTAAAAAGATGGTAGAGATACACCACTTTGGCGAAGAAATTCATCTCGTAGCTCTATCTTCTTCTCTCGTGATAAGAGATCATAATGGTTTTTAAATACCATTTTGGGCTGTTTTTCTCCCTTTCTCATAGTTGTTATCATTTTTATTATTAAATTTATAACGCAAAGGTATTATTTTAAAACCATAAGGTATAATAAATCATCCATTATTTTACAATGGTATTATTATTTATACTTTTTCTAAATAAGAAATTTATGCTTAAAGGACATATAATAAACGAATTAATAGATGAAAGGCGAGTAAAAAAGGTCGATTTATACACCTATGCTGGTATTACAAAGTCTACGTTAGATAATATTATCAAAGGTATTAATGATCCCAAATGTACAACTATTGAAAAAATTGCAGATTTTTTCAAGATGCCTATTGACTTTTTCTTCAATAGAGAAATAGATATATCCAATTTAAACATCGGACATCAAGTAAAAGGCAACGGTAACAATGTTTCTGGTGATATAACCCTAAGTGAATATCAAAAAGAAATAGCTCATTTGAAAGAACTTTTGGCTGAAAAAGAAAGAACTATTCAAATTCTAATGAATAAATAAGAAAAACGATGACTGACAAAACATTAAAAGAAGAAACTAAAAAAGTTCAAGAAACTGAAACTTGCTTTATCATCACCCCCATTGGAGATGACACTAGTATAATACGTAGAAAAACAGATGGCCTGATAAATAATGTAATAAGACCCGTATGTGAGAAATTAAATTTCAAGGCAATTCCTGCACACGAAATAGACAAGAGTGGTTCAATTACTAATCAAGTAATTAAATTAATACTTGACTCTAAATTAGTAATAGCAAATTTAACAGGACTTAACCCTAATGTTATGTATGAACTTGCTATTAGACACGCTGTGGGACTTCCTATTTTATGTTTAGCAGAAAAATCTACGGAATTACCTTTTGACATAACTACAGAACGTACTATATTTTACTGTGATGACATGTTTGGAGCAATAGAATTGAAGTCTGAACTGGAAAAGAAGATTAAAGCTACTTTGAATGATACAGAGATTGACAATCCTATTTATAGAGTCGCGAAAGAAAAATCTATTATAAAAAATATAGAACGCCTTGAAGATAAAGAGGAAAAGAATTCATTACTATATATTATTAACAAACTTGATAATATTGAGAAAAGAATCCCCATATTAAAAACAGAACGTTCTACCCCAAAGAGAATAGTAGATATAAAACTTATATTTGATAAATCTATAAAATCCCAATATAAGGATATAGAAAAGAATATTTATGAAATAATACCTACTTGTCTTGTAGCGAAACAAACTATTGATAAAGAAAATGAGGTATTCATATATAATTTAGTTCCATTAGATGATATAGAGAATGTAATTTCTAATTTAAAAAGCAGACTAGAGTATACATTGAATCTGACTATTATTGAAAGTGAAATCCTTAGAATACACCTTATATAATAAAATATAGACATTAATAGACGATTATCAACCGATTGACAATTATAGACTAAAAATATCAGCATAGGAAGTGTATAGAACGTATGGAGTGACTTTCCCGCTACCCCGACGAAAAAAACAAGTTAAACTCCATATAATTAAGCTGATACTTTTTGTATCGGCTTTTTTATTTCGATATAATATAGTAACTTCCAACTACTATAACAAGAATAAAGAGATCAAATCTTTGAACTATCTTTGAACAGATTTTCACCTATATCTCACAAATTGCAGCTATTATATAACACATTTTACAGATTCAGATAATACTCCCGAGTCAACGATATATATTCTTCACTATATTGATGACGAGCTATTTCCGTCAATAAGCTCTCTATAATACATTCTTGATTATTGAAAGAGAAGGTAATCAATACCCGCTTTGGTGCACCGCCAGGCTTTGTTACCACATTTAATTGACGAACTGCATATAAATCCCATTTCAGAGCCATTGTCTTTAACCTATCTGCTACATCTGCCGGAATGACTACTGTAAAAGCTCCATCTTCTGCCAATAATCCAGCCACTCCTTTCAATAACTCCTCGTAAGTCAGGGAGTTATTATGACGGGCTGCATTCCTTTGTTGGTCCGGGCATTCAAGTGAATCTATAAAATAAGGTGGATTGGAAACTATTACATCAAACTTATCAGAAGATTGATATTGTATGAAATCAGCCTGAACTACTTCTACCCTCTCCTTCCAGGGAGTACGGACTACATTTTCCTTAGCTTGTTCTACTGCTGATTCATCTATTTCCAATGCAACTATTTTGGTATCAACCGGACTGCGTTGCGCCAACATTAAAGCAACTAACCCCGTTCCTGTACCAATATCCAAAATATGACGGACTTCCCAAACAGGGGTCCAAGCACCTAGTAATACCCCATCTGTGCCGACTTTCATGGCACATTTATCATGCCACACCGTAAACTGCTTAAATTGAAAATAAGGATTCGACATTGTATCTGCTTATCTTAATTATCTTAATATTTTAGACCTGTTTTATTCTACTTTCTTACTGCAAACCGCCAAAAATAAATAATTATTATGGAATACTTTGTTTATCGCCCTATATTTTGGCATTGTTTTTGTGTTTTTATTCCAAGCTGTGCTTTATTATTAGAGAGAATCAATTAACTTTGCAAACGATTTATGCATATTTGTATGACATAAACTAAATTAAAACGAAAAGATGAAAGAAAGATACTTATTGGAAGATGTAGGTGATAACAACGGCTTCTCGTTAATTACTGACTATGATGGTAACGATGAGAATGCATTCGATGTAAATATTAAATCTGGCGAAATTCTTCCGGTCCTTCCCCTTCGTAATATGGTGTTGTTTCCCGGAGTATTCCTGCCTATCACGGTTGGTCGTAAGTCTTCTCTGAAGCTCATACGTGATGCTGAGAAAAAACATAAAGATATTGCAGTAGTATGTCAGAGATCAGCACATACGGAAGATCCTAAACTGGAAGATTTACATAATATCGGTACTATAGGACGTATTGTTCGTGTATTGGAAATGCCGGACCAGACAACCACTGTCATTCTTCAGGGAATGAAGCGTTTGAGTCTGAAAAGTATTACCGATACGCATCCATATTTGAAGGGTGAAATAGAACTTCTGGAAGAAGAAATTCCGAATAAAACCGATAAAGAATTCCAAGCCCTGGTAGAGACATGCAAGGACTTGACGATGCGTTATATCAAATCATCGGATACAATGCATCAAGATTCGGCATTTGCTATTAAAAACATTAATAGTTCGATGTTTCTAATTAACTTCATCTGCTCGAATCTGCCATTCAAGAAAGACGAGAAGATTGATTTATTAAGCATCAATTCATTGCGTGAACGTACTTATCACTTATTGGAAATTTTGAATCGTGAAGTACAGTTAGCTGAAATCAAGGCATCCATTCAGATGCGTGCCCGTGAAGATATTGACCAACAACAACGTGAATACTTCCTGCAACAGCAAATAAAAACTATCCAAGATGAATTGGGTGGTGGCGGCCAAGAACAGGAAATAGAAGAAATGCGCCAAAAGGCAGACAGAATGCGTTGGAATTTTGAAGTCAGAGAGACTTTCATGAAGGAACTCGCGAAACTGGAACGCACTCATCCTCAATCACCGGATTACAGCGTACAGCTTAATTATCTGCAAACAATGCTCAACCTTCCGTGGGGCGTTTACACAACTGATAATCTGAACCTCAAAAATGCAGAGAAGACGTTGAATAAAGACCACTATGGACTGGAAAAAGTGAAAGAACGCATCTTGGAACATTTGGCAGTATTGAAATTGAAGGATGATATGAAATCACCGATTATCTGCTTATACGGCCCTCCGGGAGTTGGTAAAACATCCCTCGGCAAGTCCATTGCGTCTGCACTCAAACGCAAATATGTACGTATGTCTTTAGGCGGCGTACATGATGAAGCTGAAATCCGTGGTCACCGCAAAACATATATAGGCGCTATGCCGGGACGAATCATCAAGAGCTTGATAAAAGCAGGTGCCTCCAATCCGGTATTTATTTTGGATGAAATAGATAAAGTCAGTGCCGACCGTCAGGGAGATCCTTCTTCTGCATTACTGGAAGTTCTTGACCCGGAACAGAATACATCTTTCCATGATAACTTCCTGGATGTAGATTATGATCTATCAAAAGTACTGTTTATTGCAACAGCCAATAATTTGAATACAATCCCCGGTCCATTGCTTGACCGTATGGAATTGATTGAAGTAAGCGGTTATATCACAGAAGAAAAGGTCGAGATTGCCCGCAAGCATTTACTACCTAAAGAGCTGGAAGCCAACGGACTTAAAAAGACAAATATCAAACTTCCTAAAGACACACTGGAAGCGATTATTGAATCATATACCCGCGAAAGCGGCGTTCGTGAACTGGAAAAGAAAATCGGTAAGATTCTCCGTAAATCAGCTCGTCAATACGCAACCGATGGTTATTTCGCCAAAACGGAAATCAAACCTGCCGACTTGTATGATTTCTTGGGAGCACCGGAATATACACGTGACAAGTATCAGGGAAATGAGTATGCCGGTGTAGTTACCGGATTGGCATGGACAGCCGTAGGTGGTGAAATTCTTTTCGTAGAAACCAGTTTGAGCCGTGGCAAAGGCGGACGCCTTACATTGACCGGTAACCTGGGAGATGTAATGAAAGAATCTGCTATGCTGGCACTTGAATATATCAAAGCGCACGCTTCTATCCTGAACTTGAATGAAGAGATTTTTGATAACTGGAATATCCATATTCATGTACCCGAAGGAGCAATTCCTAAAGACGGTCCATCCGCAGGTATCACTATGGCTACTTCTTTGGCTTCTGCCCTGACACAACGAAAGGTGAAAGCTAATCTTGCCATGACAGGAGAAATCACACTTCGTGGCAAAGTACTTCCGGTTGGGGGCATTAAAGAGAAAATTTTAGCAGCCAAACGTGCCGGAATCAAGGAAATCATCATGAGTGCCGAGAATAAAAAGAACATAGACGAAATTCAGGATCTCTATTTGAAAGGATTGACTTTCCACTATGTAAACGACATAAAAGAAGTATTCGCCATCGCACTGACCAATGAAAAGGTTGCGGATGCCATTGATTTATCTGTAAAGAAAGCTAGCCAGGAATGACATTTGACTTACAATATACAGACACTAAAAGTAATGCCCGTGCCGGTCTGATAACCACGGACCACGGGCAGATACAGACACCTATATTTATGCCGGTAGGCACACTGGGCACTGTCAAGGGAGTACATATGACAGAGCTGAAAGAAGACATTCAGGCACAGATTATTCTGGGCAACACCTATCACCTCTACTTACGCCCGGGATTGGACGTGATTGAAAAGGCAGGTGGCCTGCATCGCTTCAACAGTTTCGACCGTCCCATGCTGACTGATAGTGGCGGGTTCCAAGTATTCTCATTAGCCGGAATCCGAAAGCTCCGTGAAGAAGGTGCTGAGTTTCGTTCACACATTGACGGCAGCAAACACATCTTTACTCCGGAAAAAGTGATGGACATCGAACGTACGATTGGTGCCGACATTATGATGGCTTTCGACGAGTGTCCTCCGGGAGACTCTGATTATGCATATGCCAAAAAGTCATTGGGATTGACACACAGGTGGCTCGACCGATGTATAAAACGTTTTAATGAAACGGAACCTAAATATGGCTACAATCAGTCGCTTTTTCCCATCGTTCAAGGATGCGTCTATCCCGATTTGCGCAAGCAATCGGCTGAGTTTATCGCTTCCAAAGGGGCGGATGGCAATGCTATCGGCGGTTTGGCAGTAGGTGAACCGGTAGACAAAATGTATGAAATGATCGAGATTGTCAATGAGATTCTTCCCAAAGACAAACCTCGCTATCTAATGGGAGTAGGCACTCCCGTCAATATTCTTGAAGGAATCGAACGTGGAGTGGATATGTTCGACTGCGTAATGCCTACACGAAACGGACGAAATGGCATGTTGTTCACCAAAGATGGTATTATCAATATGCGAAATAAGAAATGGGAAATGGACTTCTCTCCCATCGAAGCAGACGGAGCTTCCTGTGTAGACACATTATACAGCAAAGCCTATTTACGCCATCTTTTCCTTGCACAAGAATTATTGGCAATGCAAATCGCCTCTATACATAATCTTGCCTTCTATCTATGGCTGGTAGGTGAAGCACGAAAACATATCATTGCAGGAGATTTCTCGACCTGGAAGCCGATGATGGTCAAAAGAGTATCAACTAGATTATAAAGAATGAAAAGCAATCGATTTATAAAACGGCTAGACTGGTATATCATCAAGAAATTCTTGGGGACATACGTATTTGCTATTGCACTAATCATTTCTATCGCAGTGGTATTCGACTTTAACGAGAAGATGGACAAGCTGATGGAACATGAAGCCCCATGGAGTAAAATCATTCTTGAATACTACATGAACTTTATTCCCTATTTCTCCAACCTGTTCAGTCCGTTGTTTGTATTCATTGCTGTTATTTTCTTTACTTCCAAACTCGCAGAGAACTCTGAAATTATTGCCATGTTCTCTACTGGTATGAGCTTCAAGAGAATGATGCGCCCTTATATGATTTCTGCCGCCATTATTGCATTGACTACCTTTATGCTTAGTTCATACGTAATCCCGAAAGGAAGTGTGACACGTCTGAACTTCGAAGACCGGTATATCAAGCCCAAAAAGCAGAATACTGCACGTAATGTCCAGTTAGAAGTTGATAGCGGTGTCATTGCGTACATTGACAATTATAATAATGCGATGAAAACCGGAAACCGCTTTTCACTGGATAAATTTGTCGATAAGAAACTGGTTTCGCATTTAACTGCACGCCGTATTACTTACGATACGACTACCGTTCATAAATGGACTATTCACGACTATATGGTGCGTGAATTGGATGGATTAAAAGAGAAGATCACCAAAGGTGACCGGATTGACTCTATTATCAACATGGAGCCTTCTGACTTCCTTATTATGAAGAACCAGCAGGAAATGTTGACCAGCCCCGAATTAAGTGATTATATTGCAAAACAGAAACGAAGAGGATTCGCTAACATCAAAGAGTTTGAAATTGAATATCACAAGCGAATTGCCATGTCATTCGCCTCTTTCATCCTGACAATTATCGGCGTATCTCTTTCATCACGAAAAACGAAAGGTGGTATGGGGCTTCACCTGGGTATAGGACTTGGATTAAGTTTCTCGTATATCCTGTTCCAAACGATTACTTCAACCTTTGCCGTCAACGGAAACGTACCTCCTGCCATTGCAGTTTGGATTCCGAATATCCTCTATGCAGGTATTGCTTTCTTCTTATATCAAAAAGCTCCTAAATAAGAATTAAGGATATAGATAAAATAGAAATTCCGTCTATTCTTGCTTAAAGCAAGTATAGGCGGAACTTTTTTGTTGTATCCATTTCCTCTTTTGTCTATTCTCCGTCATTCACCAGATGGTGCTTTATTCGGAAAATACCCCTTTCTCCTTACATTCTCAAGATTGTCAACCAATCTTTTCTACATAAGCAGAAAGATCTGCAGCAGAGATGTTTTTGGCTATAATTACACCATTTCCATCCAATAAATAGTTAGTGAATCCCCGGTTCAAACGGTATTTTTTAAATAATCCGGAATCCTCGCCTTCTGTTTCCACGAAACAAGTGGGCGTAACTATTTGGTCCTTACGAACGGTTTCCTTAAAAATTGACTGATATTCGTCAAATGAAATAGAAACCATTTCCACATTATGAGAAGAACGAAGCGCATTGCTCAAACTTACGTTTTGCATCCGGGACTGCGCGTCATAACTTGCCCAAAAACTTAGCAACACATATCGCCCTTTCAAATTTCCCAATTTAAAGGCGGATTGCCCATTTGATGTAGATTCGATTTTAAAATCCGGGGCTACATCACCCTCACTCAAACCTCCGGTAGGTTTGTCTTTCTCAACGAAAGCGGTCAAGGAACAAATTAGTAATACAACAAAAATCCACTTTACATGCTTCATGTAATTCGGTTTTAGTTAATACTATCCGGGACTGTCCTTAAACAGTGGTTTCTTCCCGAAACGTTGTCTTTTCAGGCATCAGGCGAAGAGGAATCCGCTGATTATCAGAGCCTTTATTTTTGAAACCGGGTGCAAAGGTAAGTTATTATTAAATAAACTTCCAAGCAAATAAGCAAAAATCTCACTTTTCAGGTATAACTTTTTATGTTATTTAGCATAAAAACGAACTTTTTTCTCTACTTTTGCAGGATAAAAGTCTATTTCTTATGCAACCATCAAATACTGAATTGATTCTGATTCGAGTTACCGGCGAAGATCGTCCGGGACTTACCTCATCTGTGACTGAAATATTAGCCAAATATGATGCTACCATCCTTGACATCGGTCAGGCAGATATTCATAATACATTGTCATTAGGTATTCTCTTCAAAAGTGAGGAAAGACATTCCGGTTTTATAATGAAGGAATTGTTGTTCAAAGCATCTTCAATAGGAGTTACCATCCGCTTTGAACCGATTACAACAGAACAATACGAGAATTGGGTGGGTATGCAAGGAAAAAACCGCTATATCCTGACTGTACTTGGCCGCAAACTTTCTGCACGCCAAATATCAGCAGCAACAAAAGTATTGGCAGAACAAGGCATGAATATTGATGCAATCAAACGTCTGACAGGTCGTATTCCATTGGATGAATGCAATACAGACGCACGTACTCGTGCCTGCATCGAATTTTCAGTGAGAGGTACTCCTAAGGATCGTATTGCTATGCAGGAAAGTCTGATGAAGTTAGCCAGCGAACTGGATATGGATTTCTCTTTCCAACTGGATAATATGTACCGTCGTATGCGCCGTCTGATTTGTTTCGATATGGACTCTACGTTGATTGAGACAGAAGTAATCGACGAGTTGGCTATCCGTGCCGGCGTTGGTGATGAAGTAAAAGCGATCACGGAAAGCGCTATGCGTGGTGAAATAGACTTCACAGAAAGCTTTACTCGCCGCGTAGCCTTACTGAAAGGCTTGGACGAATCTGTTATGCAAGAAATAGCTGAAAGCTTGCCCATCACAGAAGGAGTAGACAGGCTGATGTATGTACTGAAAAAATACGGGTATAAAATCGCGATACTTTCCGGTGGATTTACTTATTTCGGTCAGTACCTGCAAAAGCAATATGGCATAGATTATGTATATGCAAACGAACTGGAAATTATAGATGGAAAGCTGACCGGACGCTACCTGGGAGATGTTGTAGACGGCAAACGAAAGGCTGAACTACTACGACTGATCGCCCAAGTGGAAAAAGTCGATATTGCACAGACTATTGCCGTAGGAGATGGCGCTAATGACCTCCCCATGCTGGGAGTTGCCGGACTGGGAATCGCATTTCACGCTAAGCCTAAAGTAGTGGCAAACGCTAAGCAATCTATCAATACCATCGGGCTTGACGGAGTGCTCTATTTCCTCGGATTCAAAGATTCTTATTTGAATATGTAATTAGACCGAAAAATAAATTATCTTTGCTGACAAATTAAATAAAAGAATGAAGTTTTCCGAACTACAATTAAACGCAAATGTGCTTGAGGCGCTTGATGCCATGCGATTTGACGAATGCACTCCTATTCAGGAACAAGCAATCCCAATCATACTTGAGGGGAAAGATTTGATAGCCGTAGCACAGACCGGTACAGGTAAAACAGCAGCATTCCTGCTTCCTGTACTGAATAAATTATCTGAAGGAAAACATCCTGAAGATGCAATCAATTGTGTCATTATGTCTCCTACCCGGGAATTGGCTCAACAGATAGACCAGCAAATGGAAGGATTTTCCTATTTTATGCCGGCATCGAGTGTTGCCGTATATGGCGGAAATGATGGTATCTTGTTTGAGCAACAGAAAAAAGGTCTCACATTAGGAGCAGATGTTGTTATTGCCACTCCCGGACGCCTGATCGCCCATCTAAGCCTTGGATATGTAGATCTTTCCAAGGTTTCTTATTTTATTTTGGACGAAGCAGACCGGATGCTCGACATGGGATTCTATGAGGATATCATGCAGATCGTGAAGTATTTGCCGAAAGAACGACAGACTATCATGTTTTCTGCGACCATGCCCGCCAAGATACAACAACTGGCAAATACTATCCTGAATAATCCGTCGGAAATAAAGCTGGCCGTTTCAAGACCTGCTGATAAGATTATACAAGCTGCATATGTTTGTTATGAAAATCAAAAGCTGGGAATTATACGCAGTCTCTTTGTGGACGAAGTTCCCGAACGTGTCATCGTCTTTGCATCTTCCAAGATCAAAGTGAAAGAGGTGGCTAAAGCTTTGAAATCAATGAAATTGAATGTCGGAGAAATGCATTCGGATCTAGAACAAGCTCAACGGGAAGCAGTGATGCATGAATTCAAAGCCGGCCGAATCAATATATTAGTCGCCACAGATATTGTTGCCCGTGGTATTGATATTGATGACATCCGTCTGGTTATCAACTTTGATGTTCCCCATGACAGTGAAGACTATGTGCATCGTATCGGACGTACGGCACGTGCCAATAATGATGGAGTAGCGCTTACATTTGTCAGCGAAAAAGAACAGAGTAACTTTAAAAGTATTGAGAATTTCCTGGAAAAAGAAATCTATAAGATACCTATTCCCGCAGAGTTGGGAGAAGCACCGGAATACAAGCCGCGCTCTTTCAATAAAGGTAAGTATGGCAACAACTCAAAAAGAAGAAATTTCCGTGGAAAAAACAATGGTGGAAAAGGCAACAATCGCCCCTCTCCCAGGCAGAATTAATACGAAATCCGTTATTTCGTAGAAGTGATGGTTAAGTTTCCTTCAAAACTTACTTCAATATCTGCAATGCTATATATAGAACTTTCCGGAATGGCTAAAACAGCTTGATAATGAAAACCATTCCGGTCTACTTTTACAAACTTCATATCAGATAAAATAGCTTGCATCAAAAAATCTCCGGGAACTACCTGGTCAAACATCTGTTTAGTAATATCACTGGCAAATAAACTCTTTTTACCCTCATAAACGCAGATGTGCATCACATTATCGTA
Organism: Bacteroides sp. GM023; assembly: GCF_014750685.1. Lineage (GTDB taxonomy): Bacteria > Bacteroidota > Bacteroidia > Bacteroidales > Bacteroidaceae > Bacteroides. The sequence continues at coordinate 592,468 of NZ_JAAXGE010000003.1, read as the reverse complement.
ATATACATTATCCATACTAATCCCGTCTTCGGAATAGGTAGTTTTTATAACCCGCATTTTAGAAGGGTTGATATAGACATAAGCACGATAGCGAGTGCCATTATAGGTCACCACGCTATCGCGTTGAGTTACTTCATTATAAGTTGGAATCACTAATTCCTGACGGGCAAATGACAATGAATCATTAGGGTCTTCAGATCTATGCAGCTTGATGATGTTGTCTGTTATGGCATGAAACCAGAATATATGCTCCCCTTGCTTATCAATCTTGTAATAAGTTGTATCATTACCATAAGTATAAAGAGTATCCCGCATGATTTTAAATGTAATCGGAGCACTTTGCGCATCGGCATAATAGATAGTATCCCCTTCTACACGCATCAACGGGCTTTCAGTCTCATCGTCCAGCCAAATTCCCTGCAACAGTTCCTTAGCATTCGTATCCTCTTTTCTCTGTTCGGGAGAATTTGGATTCTTATTGCCGCTACATGCCGCAGAAAAAAATACCATTAACGATATAGCCACATATTTCATCATCTGTCTTAGTTTTGCCTAAAGATACTCTTATTTTTTCATTTACCAATACAATGATAAACGAATCCGAGTTCTTCCATCTCTTTTTTGTCGTATATATTACGTCCGTCCAACACAATCTGCTGCGCCATTGTTTTTCTGATGACAGCCCATGAGGGCAAACGGAATTCTTTCCATTCGGTAACCAACATCAAAGCATCAGCATCAAGTACCGCATCATACATATCGCAAGCGTAATAGATTGTATCTCCAATACGACGTCTGCACTCTTGTACGGCAGCCGGATCATACGCACGTACCTGGCAGCCGGCTTTCAGCAGCTTATCAATCAAGACTAGTGCCGGAGCTTCGCGCATATCATCAGTTTCCGGTTTGAATGCCAAGCCCCAAAGAGCGATGGTCTTACCTTTCAAATCACCATTAAAATGCTTCATAAGCTTTTCGAACAAAACACTTTTCTGCTGTTCGTTCACTTCTTCCACAGCACTAAGCACTCGCATTGTATATCCATTCTGCTCTGCGGTTTTAATAAGGGCTTTCACATCTTTAGGAAAGCAAGAGCCGCCATATCCAATGCCCGGATATAAGAATTTACGTCCAATACGCGTATCTGAACCAATTCCGCTACGTACCATATTTACATCCGCACCAACTATCTCGCAAAGGTTTGCTATATCATTCATAAAGCTGATACGGGTTGCCAACATTGAATTTGCCGCATATTTAGTCATTTCGGCAGACGGAATATCCATGAAAATCACACGGAAGTTATTTAATAAGAATGGCTTATACAACTTAGACATCAGTTTTTCCGCACGTGCCGACTCTACTCCTACTACCACGCGGTCCGGACTCATAAAGTCACTGATTGCATTTCCTTCTTTCAGAAATTCCGGGTTAGAAGCAACATCGAAGTCCACCTTCACTCCTCTTTTATCCAGTTCTTCCTGAATGACTGCGCGAACTTTACTGGCAGTACCTACGGGAACTGTACTCTTGGTAACCACCAGTTTATATTGTTTCATATTGCGACCGATAGTACGGGCTACCTCCAACACATATTTCAAGTCAGCACTCCCGTCTTCATCAGGCGGTGTACCCACAGCACTAAATATCACTTCCACATCATCCAGGCAACTCTCTAATGACGTGGTAAACTTCAATCTCTTTGCTTTCATATTACGGAGCACCATCTCTTCCAATCCATTCTCATAAATCGGGATGATTCCTTTCTGCAAAGATTCTATTTTCTCGCTGTTAGTATCTACACAAGTTACATTCACGCCGATTTCAGCGAAACATGTACCTGACACCAGACCTACATATCCGGTTCCTACAATCGCAATTTTCATACTTTATATTTTATTGTTTGTTTAGAAGTTATTCAAAATATGCAGCATTTTTGAAAGCCGCGCCCTCTCTGTCCTTGGAAGACAATACCATCTGCGAATCAGTCAGCGGCCAATCTATTCCCAATGTTTCATCATTATATAAAATAGAAGCTTCTGCCTGTGGAGTATACTTGTTGTCTACCTTATACGTAAAGATGGCTTCTTCGCTTAATACAGCAAAACCATGTGCAAAACCGCGTGGAATAAAAAACTGTCTCTTATTCTCCTCGCTAAGCAATACGCACACATGTTTTCCGAATGTGGGTGATGATTTACGCAAATCAACGGCAACGTCCAGCACTTCACCTTTAATGACGCGAACCAATTTAGCCTGACTATATTCACCTTTCTGATAATGCAATCCGCGCAATACGCCAAAAGAAGATTTCGACTCATTATCCTGTATAAAATTTACAGGTCCGATATTGGCTTCAAACTCTTCTTGCTTAAAGGCTTCCATAAAATAGCCACGTTCGTCGGAGAACACTTTCGGCTCTATCAGCCACACTCCGTCTATTTCCGTCTGTATATAGTTCATCGTTAATAGTAATAAATAAAACGATGCAAAAGTAGTGAATTTTTCGTAGTTTTCTGGGATATATTCAATTTATCTCTTAATTTTGCAGACATGATTGAATTGGCACAACATATAGAGGTTTTACTACTGGAAAACGATTGCGTTATCGTTCCGGGATTTGGTGGATTTGTAGCGCATTACGCTCCTGCAACTCATGTAAAAGAAGAGAATCTTTTTTTACCACCTACCCGCACAATTGGCTTTAATCCTCAATTAAAGCTGAATGACGGAGTATTAGTACAATCTTATATGTCAGCTTACGATACGAGTTTTGCTGATGCCAACCGCATCGTAGAAAAGGAAGTAAGCGAGTTTATCGGGCTTCTTCATGAGGAAGGTAAAGCGCATTTGGAGAATATAGGTGAGATTCATTATAACATTTATGGGAATTATGAATTTATCCCTTATGATTATAAGATAACGACTCCTTCACTCTATGGCTTGGACTCTTTTGAAATGCACGAACTATCCACGTTGCAGCAGAGAGAAAAGGTATTAGTACCTGCCAATTTGGAAAAAGAGAAGAAAACTTATGAAATCAGCATCAATCGTGCATTCCTTCGTAATGCAGCCGCCATGATTGCCGCTATCGTATTGTTCTTTGCTTTTTCAACTCCGGTAGAGAATACCGATGTTCAGAAAAACAATTATGCACAGTTATTACCTGGCGAACTTTTTGAGCAAATAGAGAAGCAATCGGTTGCAGTAACTCCTGTTTACGTAAAGAACAATGTTGCGCAACAAACAAAGAAGACTTCTGCTTCAGTCAAAACTTCATCCACTCCAAAACTGACAGTGGATAAAGCGCAGACATCAAGACCTATTGCTGTAAAAGAAGTAAAAGTTGCCAAACAAGAAGCTGCCCCCGCTCCTGTATCTGTCAAGGCACAAGCGAATGTGAATCATCCTTATCATATTATAGTAGCAGGCGGAATTAGTCTTAAAGATGCGGAAACTATGGCAAATCAATTGAATTCAAAAGGATTTGCAGAAGCAAAAGCACTGAACACAGACGGTAAAGTACGTGTCAGCATCCGTTCATTCGCAAATCGTGAAGAAGCTACCAAACAGCTATTGGAGCTTAGAAAAAATGAAACCTACAAGAATGCCTGGTTACTGGCTAAATAAAAAATCCCCTTATTAAAAGCATGAAACGAGTTCTTTGTCCCAAATGTGAGAATTATCTTTATTTTGATGAAACCAAATATAGTGAAGGCCAATCACTTGTATTTGAATGTGAACATTGTGGCAAACAATTCAGCATCCGGCTTGGGAAAAGCAAAGTAAAAGCCCTTAGAAACGAAGAAAATCTGGAAGAGGAAGCCGAAGCACACAAGGAAGAGTTCGGATATATCACAGTAATCGAAAATGTCTTTGGATTCAAACAAATACTTCCATTACAAGAAGGAGATAATGTCATAGGACGCCGTTGCGTAGGAACCAATATTAATACTCCTATCGAAAGTGGCGATATGAGTATGGATCGCCGTCACTGCATCATCAATATAAAACGCAATAAACAAGGAAAACTTGTTTATACATTACGCGATGCTCCCAGCCTGACAGGAACATTTCTTATGAATGAAATTCTTGGGGATAAAGATCGTATTCGTATTGAAGACGGAGCTATTGTGACTATTGGGGCTACTACGTTTATTTTACATGCGGCTGAATAGCACCCTAATCTTATTATACTTGAATATTTTGCAGTTATTTAGAATAAGAAATTGCGAAAAAAGATGAGTGGGTAAAATTGTTTTATTATCTTCGCAATGAATTCTCAATGGGATTAAAATAACATAGCAATAATGATTGAACATTTATATTTAAACAACTTTACCTGCTTTGATGATTCTGTCTTTGATTTCTGCAAAGGCATCAATGTTCTTATAGGCCGTAACGGAACCGGGAAAACCCACATATTAAAATGTTTGGCAGCATCTATGAAAGCCAATGCATTGTTTAACCAATCAACATCAAAAACCAAAGACAAGTTCGGAGATTTGTTATCAGAGAAGTTAATCGGTTATTTCAAACCTGATACTTTGGGACATTTGGTTAATAAATACGGATCGGGAGCTACTTCGGTAAAAGTAAAGCTGACTGCGGGAGATATTGCTTATAATTTCGGAGAAAGGGCATCCTTAGTAAAGACCGATAATAATGTATATATCGAGCAGCCACACTTCATTTATATTCCCCCAAGAGAAATGTTTTCGTTATTTGAAGGATTCATTAGCCTATACGAACGGAGAGAGATTTCTTTTGATGAAACCTATTTGGATTTAGCCAAAGCAATGGATATCTCCCCATTGAAAAACGAAGCATTAAAAGAGGCCAAAGACATACTAGCTCCTATATTGGCAAAATGGAATATAGATGTAATGCGAAAAGGAAATCGTTTTTATGTTCTTGATGACAGCCAAGAATACGAAGCTCATCTAGTAGCAGAAGGATTAAGAAAAGTGGCTACTATCCTGTACCTGTGTATCAACGGTGAACTAAGGCCGGGTAGTATCCTATTTTGGGATGAGCCAGAGTCAAATATGAATCCGAACCTAATCTCAATTATTGTTGATTTATTAATGGAACTAGCACGAAAGCATGGAGTCCAGATTTTTTTGTCAACACATGATTATCTATTATCACATAAGTTATCGATGATGGCAGAATATGCTGCGGAAACTAGTCCGGCAATGCGCTTCTTTAGTTTGTATAAAAATGGGCATCAAGTAGAAGCAGAAGTTGCTGATCAGTTAGTAAATATAGCCCATAATCCTATTTTGGAAGAATATTCGGCTTTTTATGATTTGGAGAACGAATATATAAAGAGGCACAATGAAAGAATTTAAGGAGAGTGGTCTTATTTTCAGATTTGATGATAGATGGGAAGTTTACCAACTGGATGAGGAAGCTGATTATCGCCAAAAGATATGCAAACAAATACCTGAAACCCGGTGTATAGACTTTATTGGATTTAATGAAGCAGATAAAATCTTATTATTTATTGAAGTCAAAGGTTTTAGAGGATACGGCGATAAAAAGAATGTGCAGCGATTAACCGGAGAGAAAGACGACATTACGGTAGAGATTGCTCAAAAAGTGAAAGATTCTTTAGCTACAATCATTGGCGGTGCACGAAATTCAACAAATCTACCAGATGTATGGAAGAACCATGTGGAACACCTTATTGAAAATGGCAACTTGAAGGTAATTGCATGGGTGGAATTAGATGTTTCAACCGAAAATTTACTGCGACGGGCCAAAACCAATATGTCCACCAAACGAAAAGAATTACGAAAGCGATTGACTTGGCTCACTTCCGATGTGGATATTCTCAATACACGCGCTTATAATAATGAGTTGGAAGGAATAAAAGTGAACCTTGAATAGACATAAATTCATCAGCAATATAAAGATTTCTAAAGCACTGCCTACAATTTTCTGGACAGTGCCAATCTCTAAAATGGCAGCCTGACAGATGTATTTCTGATGAATGAATTTATAGCTTATTTTGATACTCTCGCATAAATTCATCAGCTATATAGAGATTACCATAGAGATAAAGCCCCGTTTCCTTGTCATGTAAGTCTGCACAAGTTTTGCTTTCATAAAACAATTGCAATGCTCTGACTGGAGCTATTTCCAAGCGCTTTGAAAGTTCGGCAGCAATGATACCGATACGATTACTTAATATTATCTCTTGAATTTCAAGAGACTTTACAGGGTCACTTTGCCAATTCTGTTCCATCATAGGTAAGGTATTTATCCGTAATATCTTGGTTTAACAAACAAATCTGATTATTTGGTTGGTGTTGAGCAAGACGCTGTAATGCCACATCAGCACTCATCAAACCAGACATATATAAATTTATCGTATCAATTACTCGGTCATTCGCAACACCTCCCTCTATATAATCATAATTTGCCGCAGGATTCAGTCCACGACGACTGGCTACAATAAATTCCAACCATTCCGAATCGTAAGCTTTGAACACCTTACAACGAGCCTTTTCCAAAACAAGTTCTCTATCAAGTTGGTAAATATTAATAATAGCTTGGGTATTGCGTCGCTTAGCCGTTGCAATAGCCCAACGACAAGCCGGCTCTTTGATGTCTGTAACATAGAATCCACGACCAAAATCAAGATTCTCCCTTCCTAAACGACAAATAGGTGCATCAACTCGTTCCGTTCCTCCATGATATACAGTTATTTTCATTGTTTTGCCTCCCAAGTTGTCAGACATTCTATCATATTATCAGTCACATGCTCGCGACTCTCAGTATGTAATACATCATAGCAAGGTAATATGTAATTCTCAATCATGCCTACACGCTTCATGCGGGTAAAAACTTCTTGATATGATTTACCTAATCGGCGTGCCGTACTTTCAATGCAGGACGCTACAAATGCTAATGTCACTTCTGTATGTGATAATTCAATCAAATTTTCCATATTAATCCTATATAAAACCAATTTGAGCTAATTACAAAGTTAATGAATATATCTGGAAACAGATAAAGTTTAATCTTCTTTTTATTGTTTTTGAATCATCTGCTTCTTAGAGAAAGAGATATTGTCAATTCAAATAGATAGGAAAAAAGGATAGAAATTACATTTATTAGCAATATTACTATCCCTATTGTTCTAATATCCTAATACTTTTCAATCATGCTTCTTCAAAATATTAGCATCATGCACCACACCCGTTTCTTCATCTACTATTTCTTTTCCAAGAGTTATATTACCTGAAGGAGAGACATAGCATTTTCTATAATAACGTCCTCCTTGAGGGTAATATCCAATGTTATCCACTTCAATGACACCATTGGAATTAATTTTTAGGTCTATTCCTGCCCCGATATAAAACAATGTATGTGGATTATTTAAGTTATATAAATAATAAGTGATACATGTCGCTGACTCAAGAGAATGAATAAGAAATCCATCACTATTTCCAAGCATCTGTATTTTAGTTAAATCTTCCAAAGGAGCTTTTGTTATCTTACCATCTCGCTTTATACTAAAAATAGTTTCTTGACTTCTGAAAAGCATCCTTTCCGTTTGAGTTCTCAAATCATAATACCATAGAGACGATTGTCCCATATCAAAATCATCATAATTAGGCTCTTTATCTTGTCTTATATACAACACATAATGCCTAGACGATGAATAAGCACCAATTTCTGCATTTATATAGGGTAATCTAGCTTTTAATCGCTCCAAGTTCTTCATATAATTTTGAGCAAATATCTGACCAGAAAACAGAATCAGCCCAAATAGGACAACGCATCTAACTTTTGTCATAGTCATATCAATTGAATTATTTTCGAAATTATTTAATCATAAGCAAAGTAACTAAACAAAAAGAAAGTAATCTTTTACTTTTCTTATTCATTGACTCTCTCCCAATTTTGAGCGGCTGTTTCAGCAGCAATAGCTTCAGCAGCAGCAATAGAATCTGCTATTCTAATTGAATCAGCCGTGTTACGAAAGCGCTTTTCAGCACTAAGATTATAATTACTTCTAGTTCCGTAATTCTGACCTTTTATTTTTTGCCAAAAATCATCACTAATCCAATAATTCGGACTTGTATATTCTACCAGAATCTTATCATTATCATCTTTATAAACCATGGCTCGTGCCTTATTATCAAATTGGAATAAAATCGGAGAACCTTCTCCCTTCTTTTCCACCTTGAATCCCAAGTGAATAAAAACTTTTTCTATTGCATTGATCATGTTTACATATTTTTTATTAGCCTTTCCTTTTCCAGTAATATATATATTAATACTTGTAACCGTTTGTTTATTGTTAAAGTTGTATCCTTTTATTTCTTCATCATAGAATCCCCAACCGTAATTAACTCTTTCTTTAATAGGTGTAACAACTTCTTCTGGAAATCGGCTGGCGACTACCAAATTAAAATATTTAGTATCTTTCTCGTAAAGGATATAACTGTAACCCCTATAATCCTCTTTAGAATATTTTTCATCTTTATTATTATACACCACTCCTGGAGTATCTGAAAAAGAAATTCCATCAGCTCCAGTCATACTAATATTTAACTCCTTACGCAACACTCCTTCATAATCCAAATAATCAGACTCTATCTGTTCTTCTGGTGCCCGATAATATCGAATAAAAGAATACTCTTTTTTATTAATTTCTTTTCCTCTCTTATCTATTAGTACATAATAATCATGACTTTTGGCATAAGCGTATTTTCCATTATAGAAAGGCATTATCTCATCGCATTCAAAATCACAAAGAATTTCACCATTATAATCTATGATTCCCCATTTATCTTTATCCATCACACAGGCAAATTCTGAATTATAAAAGTTTACGCTTTGATACTTCGCCCGTATTAACACCTCTCCTTTTTTATTTATAAAACCCCAATATTCTCCTTCCTTAACAGGAGCTACATCACCTTCAAAAGCATCTATTATATCGAACCTAGAGGAAGGTTTTATCACTTTCTCACCTTTATTATCCAAACATCCGGGCTCATCTTTATCTTTCGTATAAAACACAAGCATGCCACTATGATAAGGTTGAAAGATAGACAGTTGAGAAGTATTTATATCAAACAATTTCTTTCCTTTACGGTCAATGGCAAAAACCTTTTCATCCTTATCCCTAACCAGTGCCATCTTTTCTTGAAAAATAGAAGCACCCGCATATTGCGGTTTGATCACGACTTTGCCTTTAGTATCTACATATCCAAACAAGTCATCTTCCGTTTGAAAAACCGCTAATCCATCCGAGAAATTTGTAATTTTCATCACTGCTTTATTCTCATATTTATCGAAAGTACAAACTGTTTTTCCATCTTTATCAATAAATGAAATAGGCTGATCTTCCTCTACTACAGGAGTAACATCTTCTACAAATGGGTGTATAGATACATACTCCTTTCCTATCTTTTTAGGTTTTTCTTCTAAAGTATAACACTCGTACAACCCTTCATTGTTTTTCACAAAAAATCTATCATTCATTATAGCGACAGGTTCTTCCTGAAATTCATTTTCAAACAAAACCTTGCCCTCTTGGTCGATTATCCCCCAACGGTCTTTTACATCTGTTTTAAACGCTAGATAAGACACTTTTTCCTCTTTATGGCCACACGCTGACAGCAGAAAAATAGCCATACACAATAAAAACAATTTTCTCATAATAGTATATATTAAAATTAATTGCATTCAGTCAAGTCAAAGGCTAAGGATTTTCTCAATCATGCCTACACGCTTCATGCGGACAAAAACTTCTTGATATGATTTACCTAATCGGCATGCCGTACTTTCAATGCAGGACGCTACAAATACTAATATCACTTCAGTATACGATAATTCAATCAGATTTTCCATATTAATCTTGTATAAAACCAACTTAAGTTAACTCCTATCCTTATATATCGTTTGTACAATCTAGAAACCACGAAGAGCAGAAGCACATCCTTCTACACAACCATTGATAAAGGCTATAATAAAAAGGAAAATAATTATTGGTATTATAATAGCTATAGCTGTACCAGTCAGACAGCCACCTGCTGCCATTCCTGCTCCACCGACTATCCCTTTGGCAACTTCTTTTTCCATACTGCTTTGAGGTTTTTGCAGCCTTGAGGTATCCAGGTTTACATTTACTGTAACGTTCGGTGAAGTATTAGCTTGATTTACAATTTCGTGAGGTTTGATTTCCTCCGGTTTATTCACACCAAATGTAGTTCCACAATACATACATCTATATGTATCATTTCCACGGTCATTAAATTTATTACCACCACATTTGGGGCATTTAATTTCTTCCTGCATAATTATAATGATGATTTAATTGTTTGTATATAGTTTTTAAGGTGGCTTATCTTTAGTGTAATACATGATTGAAATTCACTAGTCTCCTCTTCCGTTGCTACTTTTTGAAATAAGTCATGAATTTCATTCAGTTCTCTTGTCAGTTCATTAGCGATATCTGAATGTTTATCAAGTTTATTGGATGGAATCATAGATATCTTGTCAAGTACTATTTTAAATGACTGCAATGTCTTGTCTTTCCAGTCAGAGTTTATATTTTCCAGTCCATTCCTAGTTTCGATCCAATAACTATCGATTGCTATAGAAAATATTTTTTTATTTTCTATAGTACTTTGAATATTCTTTGCCTGCTTTTCGGCAACTTCACTAGCTATTATAATGATTGCTCCATTTATAACAAATAATATAGTGATAATTATCAATAAGCCAATATACAGAATTTTCAGATTACCATCTTGCTTCATTAATAGACTGCATCCAGTTGTCCATAGAAATATCACAATAGCAAATAGGTTTAGAGATATGGATAATGAGGCATTTTTGATAGTTAACAGCTTTCCACTTGATAATATCGGAATATTAGCCAATAAGATTATTTCCGCAAAACAAGCTATCCCGACATTGATATAAAAGAGCGCGTTCTGCTCTTCAAATAGTAATATGTATACGACAATAGTACATACAATTGTCAGTAATATTGTAGCAATGAGTATAATTTTATTTCTCATAATAACTTTGTTTTTAATTGGTGTTCCTGCTATTTAGAATGTTGGTGGTGGGGGAGGTGGAGTCATCAGAGATAGAATTTTAGATATATCAGGATCTTCACTCGCTAGTATCCATGTTTGACTACCAACTTTACATATATATGTGGTAGCTGTTACTTCTTTATGCTGTATCATACTTTGGATAATATCGCTACCATATGCTCCCGTAATCTGACCATTTTTTGCTACATAATAAGATGATAATTGTGGTACATCTCTGGTTGGTACTGAGGTCAGACCACTTTGTTTTATTGAGTTTTCTACCACTTCTCCAAGATTATTTCCAACTCCTAATCCCATACCTATTCCCATAAAATTTCCAGCTCCTTCATTTCCTGCTGCTGCCTGAGCGATATCCAGTTGTTTCTGCTGTAAATAGTTGACTCCAAGTTTACTTAATCTTGCTTGCTCAGCTATTCCATCCATAACAGTCTGGTATCCTTTATCTTTTTCGTCAAAAGATATATCTTCAATATTAAAATTAAGTATTTCTACTCCGTATTCATCAAAAGTAATCTGCAAATTCTTTGCTATATCTTTTGCCAATTCTCTATATTCTGTTCCTAGTTCATTGATATTAACTTTGTTCTCCTTCATATACTTTGCAATAGAAACCTTTACCGATTCTGCTATATCTATACGGAATTGGTCCTCTATTAACGATATATCACAGAATCCAATTGTTCCGATAAGTTTCTTTAAGAATATCCCTCCATCAGAGATACGAATTCCATATTGTCCTCTAGTGGATAATTTAATTGGTATCTGGAAGTATGGATCAATAATGCGTAATCCACCAATTCCCCAAAGCAAATTTCTTTTATCCAACTTACTAACAAACCAAATTTCTGTAATAAAAGTAGTTTCACCTCCACTAGCTAAGTTTACAAGTTTCTGTAATAACGGTAGATTGGCAGAAGATAAGGTATACCTACCAGAAGTAAATGAGTCACAAAGAGTTCCATTTTTAAAGAAAAAAGCTTCTTGACTTTCGTTTACAGTTAATATATTGCCGAAAGCAATATTGTTGAAAGGAAATTTGTAAACCAATTCCTTTGAGTTGTCTTGTTCCCAATGAATAGATTTAATTATTGACATAATTACTCCTCCTATATGCCTATAAGTCTCCTAAATCAGCAATGATTATTAATTTATTGGATACAAGAAAGGCGTGAGACTTGTCTGCCAGTTCATCGAAACTGAGGCATCGCCAAACGCCTATTCTAGTATGAACGAGAAGAAACAATACTCTCACGCCATTTTGATATATGGATACAGCATAGGCTATAAGAACATATACAAAACAGAATGAGCGTCATATTGCCTCTGCCCACTAGAATAAAATTTGGCGAATTTCAGTTTCGGGACAAAGCAAAAACGCTTTCTTATGTCTGCTAAAACACATATTGTGTTTTAACAATTGCAAAGATAGGTTTTTTCTTCAATATGGCGCTCTAATGAGAGTATTATTTCTTCAAAAATGGTTCTTTAAGAGAAATGAAAAGCATATATTATAAGAGTAATTTTGTCATAATAAGTAGAATTAATTTCACTACCACAAATCCAATAGCAGTTATATAAAACAATAAAAAAAGTGTGGAGTTATTAGTCTATCTATACAGGAGGCTCTGGTAAGCCCAAGACATAAATAAACAATACCCCACACTCATAAAGTATATGTAATGAAATTACACATATCAATACAAGTGATGAGTGTGCCATCCTTATGTCTTTTGAAATTTACCAGATTTCCTGTATAAGGATAAAAGCTAAACACTTTCATCAAATAATCACGATGTTGAACGACGTACATCGTTACAGCGCCACAAAGATAAAAATTATTTCTCATTAATGATATCTTTAGAGAAGTTGATAATATAAAAATTAAACTCCGGTTTTCATTCCTTTAAATGGAAAGACAATAGGAAGCAGCGAAGTGAATTAAAAGTCTGTATCGAGTAGCCGTTTACCTATATGCAATTATTACCAAACCTCTACGGCTAATAGAAAATTCATCGTTGGGCAACGGTGAATTCATCATTGGGCAACCACAAATTCGCCGTTGCCCAACGGCGATTTAAACCATATCTACCCAAAAAGTAAAAAAAAGGGAAAGCTCCCGAAAGAACTCCCCTACGCCAAAGTAACTTATAGTAAAATCAAGCTGCCGGATCCGGCGTTTCTCCCGAATCACCTCCTCCATCAGGATTTTCACTATTGCCATTATTACTACCTGTCACATTATCCCCGAACAACTCTATGCTTGCCGAGCCAAGCATTTCCTTGAACGCACTTCCCGGAGTAAAGACTATCTTCTTCCTAATAATAGTATTGGCGTTCACATCTTCCATTTTGTCTTGACTTTCCGCATTGATAGCCGGACGGAATGAACCGAACTCCCCTAGCTTCACAGAAAATCCTTCTTCGATAAAGGATACCATAGTATCCTGCACTCCTTTCAGCACCACATCCACCATCGCACGATGAATACCAGTTCGCTGATTTACCTCGTCACACAACTTACTATAGTTGATGCTTCCCACTAATACGTTTGCTGCAACGTACTTTTCCACTTTGTTTTCTTTATCGAAGCACAAAGTGATCTGCTTCTTTTTATAACGAATTGCCATAATCTTCAGATATTAAATTTTACAATAAAAGGAAATCACACATTTGACTTCACAACAAAGGTATCAGTATCATTCGAGATTTCCTAATGGGCAAATTATGGAAAAAGGTTGTTTTATTCTTAGTTTATTTACAAATATCAAGCACAATACATAAAGAGAAAATTCCAGTTAAATAAACAATGTACATAACTTATAATCAAAGAGTTAAATATTATATTAAAAAGAAATTATGCGATATTTAAAAATCAAATGGCCTACTAAGGATTTGAAGCTTTAAAAAACGCGGAAAGTAAGAAAATCAAGATTAAGAAAAATAAAAAATGCAGAAACTGAGAACTTTCACTTTTAAGAATCATTAACCGACCGTTTTAAATAAGTAAACAAAAAGGGCGTCTTGATAGTCATATCTACTATCAAAACGCCCTCTATTTATCAACTTAGATTATATAACCTTATGTCTTACAGAATACCTTTCACAGTCTCCAACATACCTTTTTCCTGAATTGAATCCAAATCCGCTTTCACTGCTTCTGTCAGTCCCGGAATCTTATTAAGATCTTCTTCCCAAATAAATTCAGCACCTAAGACGCCTTCCGCAACCTTCTTTGTACAGCCAGTAGCCCAAAGGTCTTTCAGCAAGTTCATGATTTCAGGAGCATCGTTCGGTACAATTTCAGCACCATCGGCACGTACACCACCTTTATAATAAGTTATGATAGCAGCCAAACCGAGTACTAATCCCTTAGGAAGCTCACCTTTGCGTTCCAGATAAGTTTTCAATCCCGGAAGATCACGAGTTTCATATTTCGGGAATGAGTTCAGCATAATGCTTGTAACTGCATGGTCTACGAACGGATTATTGAAACGTTCCAATACGTCGTTAGCAAATTTCTCTAATTCATCTTTCGGCAAATTCAATGTTTCCATCAGTTCGTCAAACATCACTTTGTGGATATATTTACCGATTACTTCGTGCTGACAAGCATCACGAACAATATTCACTCCGGACAGATAAGCAACCGGAGAAAGAACAGTGTGCGGGCCATTCAACAGAGTCACCTTACGTTCATGGTAAGGAGCTTCAGAAGGAACAAACAATACATTCAAACCTGCCTTATCAGCCGGGAATTCTTTGGCAATTTCCTGCGGAGCTTCGATTACCCACAGATGGAAAATTTCAGCCTGAACAACCAAGTTATCATCATATTGCAATTTTTCCTTGATAGCAGCGATATCCTTGCGCGGGAATCCCGGAACGATACGGTCTACCAATGTTGCATATACGCCACAAGCTTCTTCAAACCAAGTTTTGAATTCATTGCCCAGGTTCCACAATTCAATATACTGATAAATCGTTTCTTTCAGTTTGTGGCCGTTCAGGAAAATAAGTTCGCAAGGGAAGATAATCAAACCTTTCGTTTTGTCACCGTTGAATGTTTTAAAACGATGATACAGCAATTGAGTCAATTTACCCGGATATGATGAAGCAGGAGCATCATCAAGCTTGCAAGTCGGATCAAAAGCGATTCCGGCTTCTGTAGTATTCGAAATAACGAAACGCATTTCCGGTTGTTCTGCCAACTTCATGAACTCATCATTTTGAGTATACGGGTTTAACGAACGACTGATTACATCAATCATTGTCAAGCTGTTAACCGCTTCTCCTTTATCCAATCCTTGAAGATTGACATGATAAAGATCATCTTGTGCATTCAGCATATCGACCATGCCTTTATCAATAGGTTGAACCACTACAACACTGCTGTTAAAGTCTGTTTTTTGGTTCATGTTATAAATAATCCAATCTACAAAAGCGCGTAAAAAGTTACCTTCGCCAAATTGAATAATACGCTCCGGACGTTGTACCTTAGGAGCAGTTTCTTTGTTTAATGCTTTCATGTTAGTTGTAATTTATAAAGTTGATATTATACAAATTCAAAATAAAAATCAATATTCTCCTTAATCAGAATGTCGATAGGCATATATTTTACAGGCTCAGTATGCTTCTTAAACACGACATAATCGCACAGAGCTTTCACTCCGCAATATCCTTGCAATCCGGGACGCTGTCCGATTAAATAATGTACATCACCCGATTTTAGCAACTCTACGTTCGCTTTCAGAAGGTCATATCCTATCAATCCCTTCATGCTACGGCCTGCGTGACGGAGATATTCTCCCAACTGATATACCCTGGAGTTAAACACCACACCGAGCACAGCCTTCGGATGCGCCTGAAAAAACTCGTCCAGTGTCTGCTGATTGTTTTCCTGATTGGATTTATTCAGTATCACTTCATGGATCGCCAAGTTATCATACTCTTCGGTAATATAATTCATAAAACCTTCCAAGCGGCGTTGCATCTGTATTTCAGCAGGATTATCCTTATTATTACTTAAAAACAGAACCAGCTCCTGCCCTTCTCCTACCGAATAATTACGCATCAATATTTTAGCCGCGATATATCCACTTTTATATGAATCTTGCCCGATATATGTCAATGCATCCACCTCTTCCATATTGAAATCGACAAAGGCATAAGCTATCTTATTCTCTTGCAGATAAGCTGTCAATGACAGTGTTTCTTCCCTAAAATTCGGAGCAATCAATACGGCATCCACATTACTTTCTTTAATAGAACGGCAGGCTTCCTGATAACTTTGCTCATCACCATGATGATAGCATAGATAATCCACGCTCACATTGAATGGACGCAACTCTTGCCGGGCACGTTCAATACCACCTACTACCGAGTGCCAGTAATCATGTTCTATATAATGAGGAATCAGACAAATGAAAGAGTATTTCTTTTTAGCAGCCAATCCGATAGCAAATACATTAGGCTGATAATGAATCTCATCCAGCACCTTTTGTACTTTAGCTTTGCTTTTGGGAGATACGTCACCGCGATTGTGCAATACCCTGTCAACCGTTCCGGCAGAAACACCGGCCATGCGGGCTATGTCTTTAATGGTATAGTTCTGGTCCTCCATAGTGCTAAAACTTAAATATTATAAATAATCGCTGCAAATATACGAATTATTTTGTTACTCCAAGTAAATTTTCTATTTTTGTGTTCGATAACGGTTAATAAAACTAAAACGAGATTTACACCTATTAGCTTTAAAATCAATACTATATAGGTATAAATACAGAAAGTAATAATTTTATATACTTAAAACACAGTAATAATGAAGAACTTCATGGACGAAAACTTTTTGTTGCAGACAGAAACTGCACAAAAGTTGTATCACGAGCATGCGGCTAAAATGCCGATCATCGACTATCACTGTCATTTAATCCCACAAATGGTAGCTGACGACTACAAGTTTAAATCACTAACAGAAATCTGGCTGGGTGGTGACCACTACAAATGGCGTGCAATGCGTACAAATGGCGTAGACGAACGCTTCTGTACAGGTAAAGATACCACAGACTGGGAAAAATTTGAGAAATGGGCTGAAACAGTTCCTTATACGTTCCGCAACCCGTTATACCACTGGACTCATCTTGAATTAAAGACAGCATTCGGTATCAATAAGATATTAAATCCGCAAACAGCACGTGAGATTTACGACGAATGTAACGAGAAGTTGGCTCAACCTGAATATTCTGCTCGCGGAATGATGCGTCGTTACCATGTAGAAGCAGTATGTACTACAGATGATCCTATCGATTCACTGGAATACCACATCAAAACACGTGAAAGCGGATTTGAAGTAAAGATGTTGCCGACTTGGCGTCCGGATAAAGCAATGGCGGTAGAAGTTCCTGCCGATTTCCGTGCTTACGTAGAAAAACTTGCAGAAGTAAGTGGTGTTACTACCTCCAACTTTGATGATATGATTGCTGCATTACGCAAACGCCATGACTTCTTCGCAGAACAAGGATGCCGCTTGTCTGACCATGGTATCGAAGAATTCTACGCAGAAGACTATACAGATGCAGAAATCAAAGCTATATTTAATAAGGTATATGGTGGCGCAGAGCTGACAAAAGAAGAAATTCTGAAGTTCAAATCAGCTATGCTCGTGATTTTCGGAGAGATGGATTGGGAAAAAGGATGGACGCAGCAGTTCCACTATGGAGCTATCCGCAACAACAACACTAAGATGTTTAAACTGTTAGGCGCCGACACCGGCTTTGACTCTATCGGTGAATTTACAACTGCTAAAGCAATGGCTAAATTCCTCGACCGTCTGAACACCAACGGCAAATTGACTAAAACAATCCTCTATAATCTGAATCCATGTGCAAATGAAGTAATCGCTACTATGTTAGGCAACTTCCAGGATGGTTCCGTAGCAGGGAAAATCCAATTCGGTTCTGGATGGTGGTTCCTGGATCAAAAAGACGGCATGGAAAAACAAATGAACGCTTTGTCCGTACTCGGTCTTTTAAGCCGCTTTGTAGGTATGTTGACAGATTCTCGCTCATTCCTCTCCTATCCTCGTCACGAATACTTCCGTCGTACGTTATGTAACCTGGTAGGACGTGATGTAGAGAACGGAGAAATCCCGGCGTCTGAAATGGAACGCGTTAATCAGATGATTGAAGATATCAGCTATAACAACGCAAAGAACTTCTTCAAGTTCTAATATATCGTAGTTAAAATACAAATGCCGCTGTTTGAGTTTCAATTCAAGCAGCGGCATTTTATTTTATCTCATTCCTCAAGATTTCTCAGAATTTAGGTATGTTTCCATGCTCCAAAAGCCTTCAATTAATAGAAAGACTTATATAAATAAAAAAAGAAGCAACATCTGTTACTTCTTCTATTCGTACACCCTCAGGGATTCGAACCCTGGACCCACTGATTAAGAGTCAGTTGCTCTACCAACTGAGCTAAGAGTGCAACATTAAATTTACGTTGCAACTTCGGAATTTGTACACCCTCAGGGATTCGAACCCTGGACCCACTGATTAAGAGTCAGTTGCTCTACCAACTGAGCTAAGAGTGCTTATTTCCTCGTTTGCGGTTGCAAAAGTAGGTCTTTTATTTTATTTGACCAAACAATAATGCAGCTTTTTTACTATCTTTTTTTCGCTTTTATTCGAACACATAAAGCTCGGAAGGCGTATTTCGCTTTAAAGCAAGTAGTTGCACATCTTTGCCAACAATTACCCCTTTGTTCTTTAATTTCCATTCTACTGTTTTAAAAGCCAACTCCGGATGATTATTGTCTTTGCTCAAGTGGCATAACCAAATATATCGCAAGTGTTCCGTGATATTTTCCGCTAGAAACTCGGCAGTATCGGAGTTACTCATATGTCCGGTCTTACTTGTGATCCGCTCTTTCAAATATTGAGGATAAGGACCCATTTTGAGCATTTCTTCGTCATAATTAGCTTCGAGAATCAAATAGTGAGCCTTACTAATATAATGAGCTGCTGTAGGCGTAATTTCCCCAAGGTCGGTTAAGAAAGAAAATACTTTGCCATCTATTTCGATACAGTACCCTACATTATCCGTACCGTCATGCGGGACTTCAAAAGATTCAATACGGAAATCCTCTAAAATCATAGGTTCCTGTTTTTCCAGATAACGAACCGATGAACTAAGTTTCTCCGTCATACAATAACTTCGATTGATTCCTGCATGAATACGTGCTGTTGTATAGACCGGAATGTTTAACTTCTCACCCAAATGGCCTACGGCTTTGATATGATCCGCATGATCGTGTGTAATAAATACGGCACGGATACTATCCATCAAGATATTGAAATCCTTCAGTGTCTTTTTTATAGTACGAATACCAATTCCAGCATCTATCAGTATTCCATAGGTTTCAGTGCCCAGATAATAACAGTTCCCGCTACTGCCACTCGCCAAGCTTATAAATTTTACTTTCATGTTTTATCTTCTTTATTAAAAAATAAAAATGCCGTCAACTTTTACAGCAAAGTGACGGCAAATATACGTAAAAAAGAAGAGAATTACTGATTAGCCTTCTTCTTTTTGTCGATGGATTCGGTGATTTTTGCAAATAATAGCAGCGCTATAGCGGCAATCAGACCAATTGCAGCAAAGTAATACCATATATAATGGGCATTTCCGCTGGCTGCCTCCCATGCTGCACGCGTCTCGAACAAAGCAGGATCCGGACAATATTTAGTCAGCAGGATTCCTGCCAACCCAAAACCGAAAATAGACGAAAGGAAAGAATGTAAATGACTAAACCCTAAATACATCCCTTCTTCTCCTTTAGGAGCCTGCAAAGAGAAATATTCCAGATAACGCGGCGAGATGAAACACTCGGCAAGTGCCTGCACAACAATACCCGCAACCATCATCAATGTGATATTGCTCATACCTGAAATCAAGTCGTTGCCAAGCAAATTGCCACATGCCATCAATAAAGCCGAAATAGGAATCAGAAACATTCCCACATTCATTGAAGTGATAGCACTGCGTTTTGCCATCCAACGTGTGATAAAACTAACACAACATACCACCACAAAAGGATTCACATTGGCAATCCATCCCGGTTTTGCCGTTTCGCCGGCCATACGGATCACATACTTGGGCATCGTAGCATAAAGTTGCTGTTGCACCATCCAGAAACCTGTGACAATCAATATAAGAATCAGCAAACGCCAATTCGTTATAATTCTCATAAATCCCTGCCCAATCTCATGAAGGCTTTTCCCTTCTCCTGCCGTATGAGTAGATTTATAAAGAAAAATAACGGCAAGCAAAGCAATAAGAGTCATGGCACCGGAAAAATAATTGATGTAGATATACGCCTGTTCACCAATTACATTCCGCAAAGGATCAATAATTGTTTTGCCGGTGAAGGCACCTATATTTACCATCATATAAAAAATAGAATAACCACGGGCACGGGTGGCTTCTGTTGTTTCTTTGGCTACGGAGGCGGAAATAATAGATTTAATGAAAGAACCACCTACCATAAGAATAAATAAGACAGGCACAATCAGCCAACGGGAACTGCTATCGGGCAAGCCGTTAAATTGTGTCGTCGCACCATAATTCACCAGCCCGGCCGCTTCTAATAGAGTAGGCAAAACTCCTAATCCCAAATATCCGATAGATAATAAGGAAAATGCTATAATCATTGATTTCCGAAAACCAATCTTGTCGGCATAAGCCCCGGAAAAAATAGGAAGCAGGTATAATCCACCGGAAAATAGACCGGAAATCATACTTGCTTCAAAATCGTTAAAACCTAAAATAGAGGATAGATAAATCGTGAGAACGATAAAAACGGCATAATATGCCATACGTTCAAACAGTTCGACTGTGTTGCTAACCCAAAAAGCTCTCGTAAAGCCTTTGGCAGCACGCTGAGGGGAATTGTTCATGTATCGATAATTTTTATTAAAATGTTAATTTGGAACAAAGATACGTTTTTTTGGCTTACTGTCCGTATCTTTGTGTAAAATTAGGTATTAAAAAGAACTATGATTATAGCTGTTGATTTTGACGGAACGATTGTAGAACATCGTTACCCGCGTATTGGTGAAGAAATTCCATTCGCAGTTGATACACTGAAGTTGTTGCAACAAGAAAAGCATCGTTTAATATTATGGAGTGTGCGTGAAGGCTCACTTCTGGACGAAGCTGTCG
The DNA here is from genome assembly GCF_014750685.1 of Bacteroides sp. GM023. GTDB lineage: Bacteria > Bacteroidota > Bacteroidia > Bacteroidales > Bacteroidaceae > Bacteroides. The sequence goes on along the minus strand of NZ_JAAXGE010000003.1, from coordinate 571,157 downwards.
AATGGTGCAAGGCCAGAGGTTTAGAGTTTTACGCAGTGAATAAGGATTATCCTGAAGAACAAAAAGACCATCAGGGTTTCTCCCGTAAACTGAAAGCCGATATGTTCATCGACGACCGGAACCTGGGCGGCTTGCCGGATTGGGGAGTCATTTATGAAATGATAAAGAATAAAAAAACTTTTGCAGATATATATAGTCAAAATGACGATGAAGAAAAAACACCGATGAAAAAGAAAAAAAGATGGCTGCCTTTCTAATATTCCGGCAAAGGTGAATCATTATATAGTCATGCACTCTTATCCAGCAGGATGAGAGTGCATTTCTTTATTATAAACAGGACATTAAAAACATTCATCGTATTCCCATTACGACTCCTTGTTTTCCCATTTCTCCCGAAACTCCCATAATTGCTCAATAATGGGATGGAAAGTTGAATTTTCCCAGTTCCTGGCAATCATCGCCACCAAAGACTCCAAATACTGTTTACCATCAATAATTGTAGTACATTTATTAAGCTGATATTTTTCAGTCGGATAATTTTTAGTTTCAATCATCTTTTTTGCCCAGTCCAGCAACTCCTGAACAGAATCATTGTCATAAGTATGTTGTGCCATATATCTTTTATATTTTTCGACAAAGATACAAAGTTTATTTATTCACGAACAAGGTTATTTATTTCTTTTCAATATCAAACGTGTCTATTTTTTATAATCTTCAAAGAACAAAATCAAGATTTTTTATGTTTATATAAACAGAGATGAACTTAAAAATAGAACAACTTATGATTTATAATCTTTTATTTCCGACAAAGCCCAATACGACAAAAGCTTCTTTGCTTTTATTGGCAGTCCGAATTATCTTCGGAATATTATTAATGAATCACGGTATACAAAAATGGAGTAATTTTCAAGAGCTGTCGACAGCCTTTCCCGACCCATTGGGAATAGGAAGTCCTATCTCTCTCGGATTAGCTATTTTTGGCGAGCTCGTGTGTTCAATGGCATTTATCGTTGGCTTCCTGTATCGGTTGGCAATGATTCCAATGATTTTCACCATGATTGTAGCATTCTTTATAGTTCACGCAAATGATGTATTTGCAGTTAAAGAAATGGCTTTCATCTACTTAGTCGTATTTATCATCATGTACATTGCCGGCCCCGGTAAGTTCTCAATTGACCATATAATCGGCTACGAATTGGAACGGCGAAAATCTAAATCTTATAAAAAATAGAAATAATAACCCTGATTAATTAAAAAATATTATATTTGCATACATTTAAAAGAGAATATATAAACATTTTTTATTAATCAAAAACATTTTGACATGAAAAGAGGGAAACTGTCTTTAGTCGCAGTAGTACTTAGCGGCAGTCTATTATTCAGTTCTTGTGTAGGTTCATTTGGTTTATTCAATCGTTTATCTTCCTGGAACCAGTCTGTTGGAAACAAATTTGTAAACGAACTTGTATTTTTGGCTTTCAACATCATTCCGGTTTATGGAGTAGCTTATCTGGCTGATGCTTTAGTTATCAACTCTATCGAATTCTGGAGTGGCTCCAATCCGATGGCTAATGTAGGTGACGTGAAGAAAGTAAAAGGAGAAAACGGCAACTACATGGTAAAAACACTTGAGAATGGTTATTCTATCACTAAAGAAGGTGAAACTGCTTCCATGGATCTGATTTACAACAAAGAAGCCAATACTTGGAATGTTGTAGCAAACGGTGAAAGCACAGAATTAATTAAGATGAACAATGACGGCACAGCTGATCTGTTCTTACCAAACGGCGAAAAGATGAATGTTACATTGGATGCCCAAGGTATGATGGCAGCCCGTCAGGCTACAACAAGCAACCTTATGTTTGCAGCCCGTTAAACAATCAAAAGAAAACAAATATGAAGGAGATGGAACCTGTTCAGGTGAGTTTCATCTCCTTTTTTCATTATCATTTCCGATTACAAATTTCTTCATACTATGAATAAGCTACACATATTAATCCTTTCAGCCTTATTATTCACATGTTTATCATGTCAGCAACAAACCCCGCAAAACCAGATAGAGCAAACAGCCATAGATTTTTGTGAAGCATTTTATAATTTCAATTATCCGGTTGCCAAAGAATGGAGTACTCCTTCTTCCCTGTCCTACCTTAGCTTTTTAGCATCTAATGTCAGGCAAACTCACCTAGACCAGTTAAAGGAGCAAGGAGCCGCTAAAGTTTCAATTGTCTCAAGTGAAATAGATGCCAATTCCGAAAGAGCAACAGTTGTTTGCCAAATAAAAAATGCATTTATTATCAATCCGATAAATGGGGAAATGAAACAGATAAACGCTCTGCAAGATACGCTCGAACTGGTAAGAGAATACAATAAATGGCTAATCAGAAAGGATATCCCACTGCAAAATGGAAAGCAAAATCACGACTAAACTTAGGATGAAAAATAGGATAATGCTCTTTCTTTGTTTGGAAAGCCGGATTAACCGCTTTCATACCTCCATCAAAACGAAGGATAAAGAAATCCAAATCAAGGCGTAACCCTAATCCGTAAGCCACTGCTATCTGCTTATAGAACTTATCAAATTCAAATACGCCACCCGGCTGATTCGCGTAATTCCTGATCGTCCAAATATTACCCGCATCTACAAATACCGCTCCCTGGAACTTCCAAAACAATTTACTCCGATACTCAATGCTGGCATCCAACTTAATATCTCCGGACTGATCCAGCATATTTCCATTTCCGGCAAAAGAGCCCGGGCCCAAATCACGCACAGACCAACCACGAACACTATTAGCTCCACCAGAGAAATATTGCTTCTCAAACGGAATTGTTTTCGCATTTCCATAAGGAACAGCAATTCCTATACCTGCATGAAACGCAAATGAATTACGACGGTCAATCCTTATATTTTTAGCAAAATCAAATTCCCCCTTCAGATATTGGGCATAAGGAATACCCAAAATAGCATACTCACCATTACTGTTCTTCCGAATACTGGTAGCCTTAGACAAAGCATACATTACATTTCCTGCAGATTCGAAATTAAAACGGATAGAATATGAGTTAGCAGCGATTGTATTATTAACTATCGATCCGCCTACACTATTATAATTATAGCTATATCCCATATTTATAATCAAGCGATTCTGGTAATTATACTGGAAAACCTGATTCTGCCCCTTATTTATATAATCCTCTTTAAACTTTTCGGAGATACGCGGCAAATAGAGAAAACCAATATTAATCAAGTCAATACGATGCTGTATCCGCTGACGCTGAGTCCACTTGTAGCTCCAATTAGCGGAAGCCATCGTACGTAAAAATTCAGGTCGCAACTGATAATTATATTGCAATCCGAACTCCGTAGTAGCCCGGATTTTCCGTTTAAAGTCCGATGAAAGAAAGGGAAACAGGAAGTTAGGAAAATTAATGCTTGTCTCCACCCCATATTCCGTATAGTTATTATTCGAATAACCAGCCTGAAGTCCGGAAATCACTTCATAAGCACCACGGAATTTTATCATAAAAGTCTCCGAACCTCGAAAAAGATTCCGGTTCTGAAAAGAAACAGAAGCCGCTGCCCCCAAGTCACCGGCAGAGTTTGTCCCTTCCACCTCGAAAGCTACGGATTTATGCTTGCTCTTAGTCAACATGACGTAACAATCGAGCTTGGTCGAATCACCTATCTGCGTTTCAACAAAACGAATATTTGTATATTTCAAGGCAGACAAACGCCCAAAACTGGAATACGTCTGCTGCACATCCCGTTCATTATACAAATCTCCGGAACTGAAACGAAGATTGTCCGTCAGCACTTTGGGACGAAGATAAAGTTTATCTTTATAATAAATCGGATAGCCCTTATAATGAACAGAGTCATTGATTTCTACACTGCTCATTGCAGATGACTGCAAGACATCATAATCCGTAATAAAATTAATCTTGTTTATCCTGTATTGCTGATGTGCTCTTGCAGAATCGCTTGCATGAACTTTATAGGGTTGCAAATGTTGGATTAAATCCACATTATATGTATTACGAGCCGTATCAGCGGTATAGCCAATATAATCCTTATTAAATTTATAGTAACCATTCCGCAGTAACCTGTCCGTAATGCGCTGCCTGTCTGCATCCAATACATTGACATCAAAATACATCCCTTCTTTCAGCAAATTCCGAGCAGAATCCTGTTTCAGGATACTGGCTATCTTTGGATCGGGCACATCATATTTAATAGACCGGACAACATATGGGTTCCCTGCCGTCACGTCATAATACAACTTTATCTTTTTCTTTTTTGTCTTCGTAGAACGCTTCACTGTTGCTGCCATATATCCCATATTATGTACAGCCTTCGTAATTTCTTCCTCTGAACGTAGCGCTTCTTCCTCACTATATATCACAGGAGCATCCCCTATCCTTCTCAAAAACTTATTCCCCCATTTGGTAGAATCACGTCCCGAAAGATTATAGACATACAGCTGCGTCTTTATCAAACTAAACCACTTGGCATTAGGATTCTGACGCACATACATGCGCAAGGAAGAAGGGCGGATATTCTTCTGATCCGTACGAATCTTGACTTCATCCAACAAATAAGAACCATCCGGCACAAACTTAGTGGCAGTGCACGAAGCAAGTGACAGGACAGCAGCGGAAGTAATCAAAAAAAGAAAATTTCTCCTCATACAGTTTCTACATCGATAGCATAAAAATGCGATTACAAAGATAATTTATATTTTCCGATGGGGAAAATAAATTAAGAAAAAGAGGGGAAAGTAAGGATAGATTGGAAATATCTTTATAGCTTTGCAAAAGAATATCAAATATATGGCATCATTAAGTAAAAACAAAATAAAGTATATCCACTCGCTGGAACAGAAGAAAACACGTAAAGAAGAACGGGTATTTCTTGCCGAAGGTCCCAAACTGGTAGGTGATTTACTTGAACATTTTCCTTGTCGTTTTTTGGCCGCTACTTCAGTATGGCTTCAAAAACATCCCGATATTCATGCAAATGAAATCGCAGAAGTTTCACAGGAAGAACTCTCACGAGCCAGCTTGCTAAAAACTCCCCAACAGGTACTCGCTGTTTTTGAACAACCCCACTATACTTTAAATCCGGAAGTTGTACACCAGTCTCTTTGCCTGGCACTGGACGATGTTCAGGATCCCGGAAATTTGGGGACTATTATCCGATTAGCCGATTGGTTCGGTATCGAGCATATTATCTGTTCACAGAATACGGTAGATGTATATAACCCTAAAACCGTACAAGCCACCATGGGTGGAATCGCGCGGGTAAAGGTACATTATACTTCTCTTCCCGATTTTATCCGCTCACTTGGAGACGCTCCAGTATTCGGAACTTTCCTGGATGGAAAAAACATGTACGAGCAGCCACTGTCTGCCAACGGATTGATCGTTATGGGAAATGAAGGAAACGGAATAGGAAAAGAGGTGGAAGCACTAATCAATAGAAAACTTTATATCCCCAATTATCCACAGGGGCAGGAAACTTCCGAATCACTCAATGTAGCCATCGCTACCGCAGTAATCTGTGCCGAGTTCCGTCGACAGGCTGCATGGAAATAAAATCAAAGGGATAGAACAAATAAGGAAGCAACGCTTCTCCTCTCCCTTGGGACTCATCAAGAAGCTCACTTAAATATTGAGAAGATTGATTGGAAACAATGGGAAGATTAGATTGAAACACTGGGATATTTTTTAAAATCATCCCAGTGTTTTTTATTTCTTCCATCTGACGTGCAGAAAACAAAACGATAACTCCCGGCATCCATTCAACCGACTCTATTTCTTCAGTCAATGGAAATATACTTTGCGTAATTCCTTCGTCATTAATCTCTACCACCTGCTGTTTCATAAATCCCACATCAGGTATCAGCAAATAATGCGATGCAAATCGTTTCATAATGCCTAACGGGTTTGACGTCTTTGCTGTTGCTGCTTACGCTGGTTCATCTGCCGTTCTCTTCTTTGGTCTATCCTTTCTTGCTGGATATGCTGCTCTACCTCAATCTGCTCCGGTTTCTTCTCACGCTGGGTTCCCGAGCGACGACGGTTCATTTCTTCCGGTGTCAGACGTTGGGCATCTTCTTTATTTTCTTCTACCACTTTCTGTAGTGAATCAACTTTTTCTTTATCAGCAAGTTTTTTCAAAGAATCCACCCGCAAAGCTTCTATCTTATTCAACGAATCACGGACAGCGAAAGCAAGCGTATCCGTACAATGGTAGCGGATCATTGAAAAACGATCGGCCAATAATGTGCCTACCTTCTGCTGATTTTCCACCGGATAATAAATGAAACCTTTTATCTCCTTCATCTGTCCCAATGTATCTGCAAAAAGACGAATCTGCTGAACACCCGGTTCGGTCACTGTCTCCCAACAGTTGATTGTATCTTTTTCGTATATCACCTGCATCGCCATAGTTACAAATCTCAAAGAATCGGCAAGCATCGGTTCGAGGAAACGATATCTCACTTCCCACACCAAAGTATCCCGATCTTTATAATTAGAATCGGTCGGCAAAGTAAATATATACTGATTATTCATCATTTCACCGGTCATACGCACCATGCGCTGCCATGGCCAAACGTCGATGCTGTCACCTTGTTTAGTCATTTTCGGCTTCTTGTCACGTTTGGCTATCAGGTCACCAACAAGTTCCTGTTCGTCTTTCAAACGCTTTCTTACCTTTTCATAAATTTTCGATAGCACTTCTGTGTTACGTGTATACCAAACCATAGACGAGTCGAATGCAGCCTGTGTAGTCCCGTATTTCTTAAAAACGGCATCCACATACAGCGCTTTCTTATAGTTTTCACTATAAGGCAAGTTATCTCCCATGGATTTTGCCAAATGATAATCATACAGCAGATTCTCCATCTTCGATTCAGAGATAACATCACTGGGCCTTTTCACTTTGCACCCGGCTACTGCAAAAGCAAGCATGCAGACAAGACACAGATGAAACCGAAATTTATTATTCATGATTCGCACTTTCTTCCTTTTTATCTTTATCCAGCGAATGATATGATTCATTCAGATATTTACTATAAAAGAGCAACAAAGCAATGATACCACAACTGATGGCAGCATCGGCAAAATTAAAGATCGGACTGAAGAATATAAAATGTTCCCCGCCTACAAACGGCATCCATGTAGGCCAGTTCGTATCTATAATGGGAAAATAAAACATATCCACCACTTTACCGTAAAACCAGGTAGAATATCCCCCACCTTCGGGCATGAAAGTCGCAATCTGCGAATGAGTGCTTTCATTGAAAATGACTCCATAGAATACACTGTCGATAATATTTCCCAATGCACCGGTCAGAATCAAAGCTACACAAACAATGTATCCGGTTTTAAAGCCTTTCTTCACTATTTTATAAAGATACCAGCCTATCAACGCCACAGCGACAATACGGAATGTGGTGAGGAATAACTTACCAAAGATTTCCATACCAAAAGCCATCCCGTTGTTTTCGGTGAAATAGATATAAAACCAATCTGTCACACGGTTACTCTGGTGCCAGTACATGTTTGTTTTAATCCAGATTTTAATGACCTGGTCAATAATTAATACGGAAAAGATAACGATGAGAGCAATTCTCCCCTTCGTGAATAGTTTCTTCATGTGTTCATTATAAATTAAACATAACGAGCTACAAGTGCCGTGCGTAAACTTTGCGCAGCTACTTGTAGCTCGTTACCCGTAGCTTATGTAGCTATCTATTATTTTTTACCACTGTTTTTTGCCTCAATACTCAAAGTGGCATGAGGAACAGCACGCAAACGCTCTACCGGAATCAACTTTCCCGTTTCACGGCAAATGCCATACGTTTTATTCTCAATACGTATCAAAGCAGCTTGCAATCCCTGAATAAACTTCAACTGGCGTTGTGCCAGGCGGGTAGTTTCTTCTTTGGAAAGCGTATTAGCTCCTTCTTCCAACACTTTGTATGTAGGAGATGTATCGTCGGTATCATTACCGTCCAATCCCATCAGACTCCTCTTCAACTGTTCATAGTCACGTTGTGCCAATTCCAGTTTCTCCATTATGATGGCACGGAATTCTTCGAGTTCCGCATCTGAGTATCTAGTCTTTTCTGCCATAATCTTACAATTTTAAAAGGTTAATCAATATAGTATTAGTCTTTTATCACATTCACGAACAGTGAGAAATCATCGAAGTTGAGCTCTGTAGCGTCTTTCACCTCATCTACAAGTTCCAAAGATGTGCCTAAAACCTGGTTACAAATATAAGTATTATATTCCTTTACCGCATCATCTGTTTGCGTATTTTTCGAGATTGTTATTTTTATTTTGTCTGTAATCTCGAAACCGCTTGATTTACGTATATTTTGGATACGATTCACCAATTCACGGGCAATACCTTCACGGCGCAACTCTTCGGTAACAGTCACTTCAAGCGCAACAGTCAGCTTACCTTCGTTGGCAACCAGCCATCCCGGAATATCTTCACTGAAGATTTCCACATCCGCCGCTTCGATGACAGCTTCCGCTCCATCCAGATTCAATGTATATTTTCCGTTCTTTTCCAGTTCGGCAATTGCTTCCTGTGACATTTCCGCAACAGCAGCGGCCACCGCTTTCATTTGTTTTCCAAACTTCGGTCCAAGCTTCTTAAAGTCACACTTCACTTTCTTCACCAATACACCGGCTGCACCATCTACGAACTTGACTTCTTTGACATTTACTTCATTCATAATCAAATTCTTCACAGCTTCGATATGAGCTTTCTGCTCCTCATCTACTACCGGAACCATGATACATTGCAGCGGTTGGCGAACCTTGATATTCACTTTACGGCGCAATGCCAATACCATAGACGTCACATCTTGCGCCATCTGCATACGGGCTTCCAATTCCTTGTCAATTATATTTTCCTGACATTCCGGGAATTTAGCCAAGTGGACTGAAACCACGTTATCACGCCCAGTTGCAACAATCAAGTCTGTATACAACCGGTCTGCATAGAACGGAGATATGGGAGACATTAATTTGGCAACTGTTTCAAGACAGGTGTACAGTGTCTGGTATGCCGACAATTTATCCTGTGTAAATTCACCGCCCCAGAAACGTTTACGGTTCAGGCGAACGTACCAGTTAGACAAATTATCGTTCACAAAGTCAGAAATCAGACGACCTGCCTTTGTCGGCTCATATTCATTATAGCAAGTATCTACCTCTTTAATCAATGTATTCAATACAGACAGAATCCAACGGTCGATTTCCGGGCGTTCCGCCATCGGGACATCAGCTTCTTTGTATTCAAATCCGTCTACATTAGCATAAAGCGCGAAGAACGAATAAGTATTATATAAAGTACCGAAGAACTTACGGCGAACTTCTTCCACTCCTTCAACGTCAAATTTCAAGTTATCCCACGGAGAAGAGTTGGTAATCATATACCAACGCAACGGGTCTGAACCATACTTTTCAATCGTAGTAAACGGATCGACAGCGTTATTCAAACGCTTGGACATTTTGTTGCCATTCTTGTCAAGCACCAGTCCGTTGGAGATTACAGCTTTATATGACACACTATCAAATACCATAGTGGCAATAGCATGCAACGTAAAGAACCAACCACGTGTCTGATCCACTCCTTCTGCGATAAAGTCGGCCGGATATACCTCACGGTTATCCAACATTTCCTTATTCTCAAACGGATAATGAATCTGCGCATATGGCATAGCGCCTGAATCGAACCAAACGTCAATCAAGTCGGATTCACGCTTCATTGGCTGACCGTCTTTCGATACCAATACAATATCGTCTACATAGGGACGGTGGAGATCAATCTTATCATAGTTTCCTTCGGTATATTCGCCCGGAACAAAACCTTTATCCTTGTATGGATTGGATTTCATAAATCCGGCAGCTACCGATTTCTCTATCTCATTATAAAGCTCTTCTACAGACTCGATACATATCTCATCAGAGTTATCTTCCGTACGCCAGATTGGCAACGGAGTACCCCAATAACGGGAACGGCTCAGGTTCCAGTCATTCAGATTTTCCAGCCACTTTCCGAAACGTCCTGTTCCGGTAGATTCCGGTTTCCAGTTGATGGTTTTATTCAGTTCCATCATACGTTCCTTGCAGGCAGTAGAACGGATAAACCAGCTATCCAACGGATAATAAAGTACCGGTTTGTCTGTACGCCAGCAATGCGGATAGTTGTGGACATGTTTCTCTATCTTGAAAGCCTGATTGTTGGTTTTCATCATCATAGCGATAGCAATATCCAAAGATTCGGCAGCCTGTGCGGCTTTCTCATCAAATTTGCCATCAACCATAAATTGAGGATCATAGGCATTTTTCACCCATGCGCCCTGATATTCTTTATATTTATCTACATTAACGCATTCCTTCACAAAGTCTTCGTCCAGTTCATCAATCAGGTAGAATTTACCAGTCAGGTCTACCATCGGGCGAGTTTCACCTTTCTTATTAATCATAAACAGTGACGGGATTCCTGCGGCACGTGCCACGTTCGCATCGTCCGCACCGAAGGTCGGCGCAATGTGAACGATACCTGTACCATCTTCCGTAGTTACATAATCACCCAAGATTACGCGGAAGGCTTTATCACTGGCTTTCCAAGTTCCGTCTTCGGATACTTCAACCGGTTTCACCCAAGGAATCAACTGTTCGTATTCCATGCCTACGAGCTCAGGGCCTTTATATTCAGCTATTACCTTGAACGGAATCAATTTATCACCCTGCTTGTAGTCCTCCAGTTTCAAATCTGCTGCTTTCGCATTGAAGTGTACATTCAATAAAGCTTTTGCCAAGACAACCGTAATCGGTTCTCCGGTATAAGCATTATAAGACTGTACGGCAACATAGTCAATTTTCGGTCCTACACAAAGCGCTGTATTTGAAGGCAATGTCCAGGGAGTAGTTGTCCAAGCCAGGAAATAAGGAGTACCCCACTCGGTCATTTCCGGTTTAGGGTTCTTTATTTTGAACTGGGCAACGGCTGTTGTATCTTTTACGTCACGATAGCAACCCGGTTGATTCAACTCGTGTGAGCTCAATCCTGTTCCGGCAGCCGGAGAATACGGTTGGATAGTATATCCTTTATATAATAGTCCTTTTTTGTGCAATTGCTTCAACAACCACCACAGTGTTTCAATATAACGGTTATCGTATGTGATATAAGGATGCTTCATATCCACCCAATATCCCATCTGATGAGTCAGGTCTTCCCACTCTTTAGTATATTTCATCACGTCTTTGCGGCAAGCTGCATTGTAATCGGCAACAGAGATTTTCTTACCAATATCTTCCTTTGTGATACCTAATGCTTTTTCCACACTTAGTTCCACAGGCAGTCCGTGCGTATCCCATCCGGCTTTACGCTTTACCTGGTAACCTTTCATCGTCTTGTAACGGCAGAAAATATCCTTAATAGTACGAGCCATTACATGGTGAATACCCGGCATACCATTAGCCGAGGGTGGTCCTTCAAAAAATACGAATGAAGGGCAGCCGTCACGTTCTGTCATACTCTTGGCGAAAACCTGGTTTTCGTCCCATTTCTTCAGCACATCTTTGTTCACCTGCGAAAGGTCAAACTGCGAATACTCAGTAAATCTCTTACTCATAGCTATATCTACGATTTTACTATTTTACAATTTACACTTTGAGGGGTATCCCCGTTTTTAAGGGTGCAAATTTACAAAAACATTTGTTTAGTTGAGCAAAAAGCAATGACTTTTAATCAGAATCATGTGAAGTTAATGATTATAAACCACTTGTGCCCTAAACAAAACGGATATATCCTTGTTCTAGTGAAAAACCTAAAAGCACTTAACTTATGAATTACGGTATTAGTATTTTATTCAGAGCAATCCCTTTGGTGATGGCACTTTTTTGCTTCGGATACGGAGCATTTATTTATGGTTACGGAGATGCAGGAAGCCGTGTTGTGGCAGGCCCTGTCGTGTTCTCACTAGGTATGATATGTATTGCGCTGTTTTGTACGGCAGCCACTATTATCCGACAAATCATACATACTTATAATCAGGCTGCAAAGTATGGGCTTCCGATACTTGGTTATCTGGCAGCCATAGTGACAATTATCGGGGGAATATGTATCTTTAGTGGCGCTACTTCTTCTTCGGCTTTCGTTGCGGGGCACGTAATAACCGGCGTAGGGTTTATCACAGGATGCGTAGCTACTGCTGCCACCTCTTCTACCCGCTTTGCTTTAATTCCTTCAAATTCTAAGAGCACAGGAAATACAGTTCCGGAAGGAGCATTTTCTTTAGTAGAGGAACGAGCAATGAAAATCGTTGCAATCATTATTTCTTTGGCTGCATGGATATGGGCATTTGTTTTATTAGCCAATAGTCATGTTCATCCGGCTTATTTTGTAGCAGGCCACGTAATGGTAGGCCTTGCGTGTATTTGCACCAGTCTTATAGCACTGGTAGCCACTATTGCCCGCCAGGTACGCAATGTTTATTCAGAAAAGGAGCGTTCACAATGGCCGAAACTTGTTTTATTGATGGGATCCATCTCTTTTATTTGGGGGCTTTTTGTAATCTTCGCCGATTCGGGTAGCGCAAACGGTACTACCGGATACATCATGCTAGGACTTGGCTTAGTGTGTTACAGTATTTCCAGTAAAGTTATTCTTTTGGCAAAAATATGGCGTCAGGAATTCAAACTCTCCAATCGCATCCCTCTGATTCCGGTGTTGACAGCGTTAGCTTGTTTGTTTCTTGCAGCTTTCGTATTTGAATTAGCAACAGTACATGCCGATTATTTCATTCCGGCACGTGTTTTGGCAGGTCTTGGAGCAATCTGTTTTACCCTGTTTTCTATCGTTAGTATTTTGGAGAGCGGTACTTCCGGGAAGGGCTAAAAAGCGTCTTTTTATTGGTTTAAAAGGAAGACATCGTTCCTTTAAAAGAAACGCCCCGTTGGTTTTAAACCAACGGGGTCTTCCTTTTAAACCCAAAACAGCCTTTTTAAATACTTATCCTATTATCCATTTACTGCCCGGTATGAGTGAAATAATTTTCGTAGTTACATAACAGCAGATGAATGTACTTACTGCAATACATGGTATAGCGGCAACGGTAGGCAAAGCCAAAGTGTGCTTGAATACTGTTACCCATAATCCGAGCCAGAATATATGCATAAGATACATTCCATAGCTTAGTTTCGACATATCTGTTACGAGCTTGGACGGGCGGTCTATACATGTGAAAATAAGGAATGTGCCTGCTGTGAGAAGTACACAGTTGATGGTACAGAAAGCCCACCCTATTTCTATCACAGGTGTGGAAAGAACCTCTCCGGGTATAGCCTGAACATAGAACGAATAGATAGTCCATACAGCACCGATAACCATTAGAATGACTCCTGTAGTAAGGCGTTGTGAACGGTTCCATGTCAGGTGGACACGTATGTAATGTGCCATCACAAGGTATCCCAAGAAGCCTGAAAAGTACCATAGCATATGGTATTCGTTCCAGAAACATTGTCCCCACACTTCACCGCACCAACGGTTTAGATACGGCATACACGTTGACAACATAAACAGCCCTATGAAGAAACGTTCTTCTTTTGCCGTAGCTTTTTTCAGCCATGGCGATATGATTGGTATAAACAAGTAAAGACTGATTAAAGGGTACATGAACCAAAAGTGTCCGGCCTGTGATGGAAAGTTCAGGAGTATCCGTGACAAATCCGTAAATGAGGTTTCTGAATCCATCTGTCCCCACAGCATTGGCAGGGTACTGTATAGTATCATAAATATAAAAAACGGTGGTATGATACGAAGGAATCGCTGGCGGTAGAATTGCCACATACTCTGTTCTTCTTTCATCGGCGCAAGAAGAAAGGCAGAGACAATCATAAACAGTGGCACTGCCATACGTGAAAAGCCGTCATACACGGCTACCCATAACCGGTCTGCCTCATTGGACAGAAAAGATTGCGGCCCTGCCATATCTGTGGAACCGGCAGCACCGTAGAAATTTTCACTGGCGTGGACCACCATAACCAGGAAACATGCGAATACGCGTACGTAATCTAAAAAAACAATACGTTTCATTTTTTGCTTAAGTCTTTTTATTAATAAGAAGATTTCTGTTTTATTGCATAATTACGTTGGCAAAAATCGCAATAAGTTCATAAGAACAGTGACAATCGTTATTCAAAAAAGGACAAAATCTGACCTTTTCAATGAAATCGGGCTTCTCCTGCTAGTTTTATAGTCAAATCAGTCACACTTGCATATGCCGTTTTCACATCATAAAAAGGGCGTCACTATATGCTCCAAATAGTGACGCTATCCGAAGCATATAGTGACGCCATCTTAACAGGATAGCGTTACCATTTTATTTCTTTAGTCTGACCTCGTAAACATCATTCCTACGGTCTTTCAAATTACGGACACTTCCATAAGTATGCAGCGCGTTCAATAAGTCCAGGTCAACATCCGACACCAGAATCATTTCCGTATTCGGAGTTGCCTCTGCCCTCTTTCCATCGGTCGGGAAAGCAAAGTCACATGGAGTAAATACGCCGGACTGGGCATATTGAATATCCATATTATGTACACGGGGAAGATTGCCCACACTTCCTGCAATGACTACGAAACATTCATTTTCAATGGCACGTGCCTGTGCGCAGACACGAACACGGGAATAAGCATTCTGCGTATCTGTCAAGAAAGGTACAAACAATATCTGCATTCCCTGGTCTGCCATCAAACGGGAAAGTTCGGGAAACTCTACATCATAGCAAATCAAAACGCCAATCTTCGCGCAATCGGTATCAAAGGTATTCAACAGCCTGCCGCCATTAAGTCCCCAACTTTTTATTTCATCAGGAGTGACGTGCATCTTCTCATACATTTCGTATGTTCCGTCACGCCGGCAAAGGAATCCTACGTTATAAAGCAGTCCGTCCTCTTTTACGTATGGCATACTACCGGTTATGATATTTATATTATAGCTAATAGCCAGATTTACAAACCGTTCCCGAATTTCATCTGTATATTGCGCCAATCCGCGAATAGCCTGTGATTCACCTTTATCATTATACTTCGACATCAAAGGTGCATTAAAATATTCCGGGAAAAGTACAAAGTCACTTTTATAATCCGATACTGCATCTACAAAGAATTCGACCTGTTCAAACAAATCGTCCAATGTTTTATAACTACGCATCTGCCATTGTACCAACCCCACACGAACGGTCGTTTTAGGATTTATATATTCTTGCGTAGGTGGCTGATAATAGATATTATCCCATTGTAGCAAACAAGCATAATGTTTCGATTCTTCATCGTTCGGAAGATAATTGGTCATTACCTTGCGAACATGGAAATCATTCGATAATTGGAAAGTAAGAACCGGGTCATAAATTTCACGTTGGCGAACCCGTGCGATATATTCTTTCGGACGCATCTTATCAGCATACTTATGATAATTAGGAATACGTCCGCCGAACATGATGGCTTTCAAATTCAATGTCTCACAAAGTTCCTTACGATACTCATACATACGGCGTGCCAGGCGCAATCCACGGTATCCCGGATGAATAAACACTTCAATACCATATAGGATATTCCCTTTGGGATTATGCGTATTGAAAGTTTCCTTACCAGTGACTTGCGCATAAGTATGGTCATTCTTCACTTTGTCATAATCGACAATAATAGACAGGGCACAACCTACAATTTTATCGTCAACCACTGTTACAATCTGTCCTTCCGGGAAAATACTTATTAATTTCTTGATTTGGGCATGAGTCCAGAACACATCGCTACCGTCAGAATAAACACGGGTAAACGATTGGGATAATTGTGTGTAATCTTCTATTTGAAGGTTACGTATCTGCACTTTATTAATTTTAATCGGATGTTGTTCCATAACAATACGTGTTTTTATATAAAGACAATGCAAAGGTACTGTTTATCTTTATACATTAGTCATTACAAAATAAAAAATGCATTATACCTAATTTTAAGATGTGCTTTAAAAATAGCTACAGCACTTCATAACATCACATAATTTTCACACAGATTCTTGCGCTATTTAATTTGTGACTTCCAAAAATTATCGTACATTTGCAACGACTAACATTTTATATCCACAGAAGCAGTGAACCTGCTTCAACTCCAGTGGCAGGCATTTTTATGCCTGTTACTGTCGTAGATATGCGGTTTCGTACCCCCGTGGGGAACGTTAATGCGTCCCCAGCTTCTGTGGAGTGTTAGTCAACGGGAAAGGCGGAACCGTTTTTTTATTCCCGCCTATTTTAAAAACCGTTGCATCATGCATGAAGAACAAAGCAATGCACCTGTAAAAGCCGTTCGAAGCAATCGGCAGGAAGCAGATTTTTCCAATCCGGAAGAAAAAGAGAAATTAAAGCAGTTTTATTTAGACCAATCACGACGACTATGCCCTACCGTATCGGCCGATTGTTCGGAAACGCAACGTTTGGGAGCGTTACACCACAAAATCAAGCATTTTATTAAAGCGTTGGCCAACTTTGACCGTCCATGGGAAAATGGAATGCCGGAGATGCAAAAGGCTTGCCTGCATTTTCTGGCTTTACAAAATTCACCTCGTGCAGAATGCCAAAAAATATTTGAAGAATGGACGAAATGGTCGGACTTCCTGATCGCGGCTTCCTTTCATCGTGGTTTCATCAGTCAGATATTGCAAGACTATCATCGCCAATTACGTGACTTGGAAAGACTCTTGGGTGGCAAACCATCCGAAACTCAGAATGTAACCAACGAATAACACAAACTGATATTCGTTCAAATATCCCGCTTTCCGTCGTATCACCAGACGAACGTAAAGCGGGAGTTTGTTTTTTTAGATATCCTAATCAGCAAATCACTTTTCAACGTAATCACCTTAAACATAGCCTAATACAATGACACTACTCTTTCGTAGCCAAAAGATTAAATACATAATAGCGATTCCCAAAAGACGTATGTTTGGCAAAAAATCCCATTGCAGATAGTCTTAGACTTAATTGCCGTGCAGATATATCCCTCAAAGCAGCCGAATTGAATTTACGCATTATCTGAAATATTTCGGCAGTTGTCAGCCAAATACCTTTTTCCGTATCAAGAGGACGACGGAAGCAGCAATGAAACACATCCTCCAATAAAGACTGACGATAATATGCCTTGTTGTATTTCTGCAAAGCTTTTTCTTCTTCCTTGTTTAAATGTTCCGGTGCATTGGACTCCAATTCTTCTTTTAGCTGTGCGTATATCTGTTTATGCTCCAATGGCTCTTCCGATATCGGTTTCAAGACTTCTACACAAAGGAAACGGCGGCTTCCCGTAGGATCGGTTAGAACCTGATAAACATTTGTTGTTGCAATAAAAGAAGCGAGACGGGGCTCGTTCACCCATCCCAATCGCTTGCCATGAAAAACGGATACATTCACCATTTGGAGAAGATTTTTTAATGTAGCCTGTTGGCTCTCTTTTATTTTATCAAATTCGTCCAAATTAATCAAGCCGTTCTTTACCAGTTTTTTCTCCGGGGAACTGCCTGTCGCCAGATTCAAATTATCCAGAAAATAACATCGCAGTGAATCCGGCATTAATAAACGGCAGAAGGTACTTTTGCTCAATCCCTGCTTTCCACTTATTAATACAGGTGTAAGTACATTGGCATGCAAACGTTCTTCCCCACTCCATTGCGAAAGCATCGCCCGCAACCAACAACGCCCTCCTTTCAGCCAAAGTTCATTATCCGAAACCCTTAATAATAAAGGGGTCACCCGGTCTACTCCATCCCAAGGCGGCAACTCCTTTACATAAAGATGAAAAGGATTATAAGACTCAACTTTGTTTGACAGGACAAAGGTAGGCACATCCCCTCTCCAACAAGGAATTCCATCCAAACGGGCGTCCACAATAATACCATTCATTTCGCGTTCATTAATGGGGCGAAAAACATTCTTTTCACTTATCCCTCTGTACTCCGTTGCACCTGTCAGGCTATTATAGCGAAATACAAAATTATTATCCAAATACTCCTTTAATTGTAAGGTCAACGACTTGTTCCATTTATTATTAGGCTTAGGATTTTTTTCCGGTTTATTCTCCGTAACCGCTTGTTCTGCCTTCTCCGGTATTGCAGATTCCGCAGCTACCGGTTTCTGCAACTGTTTCTGTACAAATAACTGTTTTATTGTCTCTACCATTTCTCTAATCATTGTCTTCATATTCGTCATTCTTTTAATTATTATGAAATTTGAGACACAAAAGTATAATACTAAAGACCGGATTTGCAAATAAGTAGCTTCATTCTTTTTAATAAAATGAACTAACAGAAATAAACCGTTGAAGTATTGTTTTTGATTAGAATAATTAGTAATTTTGACGCATCATATTAGTTGTAGCACCAATTGTGCGATAGCTGTCGCACATAATGAGCAACAGTTGTTGCACAATATGTGAGTTAGCTGTTGCACATAATGTGAGCCAATCAATAGATAGGCACAAAAAAATAAAACAACTGCGTAAATCTGCTAATTGATGCGCACAAAACAACTAAAGCAATGAATGCACTTTATGATTTCTTCCTGACTCCTCAACCCAAAGACTCCAATAAAACGAGATATCACGCCCGACTGGTCGTACGGGATACCATTACACTAGAGGATATTGCCGAAAGGATTGAATCCAGAAGTAGTTTAAGACAAAGCGACGTAATAGGCTCTTTTATAGAGTTCGCAGATGTTTTCAAACAAGAATTATCCAATGGTAACAGCATTCATATTCCCGGGGTCGGTTCATTCCGTATCAAGGCTGAATCTCCTGAAGTACGTTCTCCAAAAGAGATGCGTGCCGAAAACGTCCATTGCAGTGGAATCGTCTTCACACCGGAGAAAGACTTGCTTCGTGAATTAAAAGCTACCACTTTTGAGAAAGTGAGCGAGCCCCGGCGTTCACAAGAATTAAGCGATATAGAAATTGATGGAAAACTGGCAGAGTTTTTTAGAGACAACTCTTACATCACTACACAACAGCTTTGCTCTATCTGTGGGTTACGGAAGGCAACTGCGCTTCGCAGATTACAGAAACGGGTGGATGAAGGGAAATTATCCCATCCGGGGTATCTTCGTTCTCCTTTTTATTTTCCTGTGCCGGGATGGTTTGGAATATCCAGAAATATAGTTGATGCAAAATAAGCTATTGATTTACTGAAAGATATGCATATAAAGTAAAAAAATATGAGTTCTAACAAATTCTCCTATCAAGGACAAATTGAAACAATTCTTCATTATCTAAATTCCATGATACAAAAGAATTGGACAGGTAAAACGGCGGATGAGTTCAACCGTTTGTTATCCATACCTGAATTAGCTAAAATAGCATGTATGTCTGTTCGTAACCTTCAGTTGATGTTTAAAGCTTATACAAGCGAATCATTACATCAATATATCATTCGCACACGCATGGAATATGCCCAGCAGTTACTCAAAGACAATAATATGAGTATAACTGAAATATATGAATATATTGGATTTGCCAACCAACCAGCGTTTAATAATACACTTCAAAAAAAATACAATCTTACTCCTCGAGAATTACAAAAGAAATTATTGGAAACAGCACATGTTTATCCTTCACCTATCCCTCCTTGCCGTATAGTGGAATCCGAAACAATACCTGTCTTATTTTTATCTTATATCGGTGATTATGAAACCTGCAATACGGCTACTTTTGAAACAGAAACTTGGGATTACCTATATAAATATGCAGAAGAAAACTCTTTATTACCAGATAAGGAAGATTATTGGGGCATAGCTTATGACGATACAGGTATTACCTCATCAGAAAAATGCCGTTTTTATGCTTGCATGACTATTCAAAAAGAAACAGGATTCAATCCTTCTCTTACCAGTCAAATAAAGTATATGGAGCTGCCACAAAGCACATATGCAGTCTATACCCATCAAGGAGATTACGTATTGTTAGATGCTTTTTATGAAACAATATTGAAACAATTACCACAATCTTACCGCTTAGGAGAAACTCCTGTTTTAGAACATTACTTGAATTCCCCTACTGACACAGATACGAAAGGACTTCTTACTGAAATCTGGATTCCAATCGTTCGCTAATTCATATAAGGGTGACATATATTTATCACCCTTATATAAAATTAATAGCTATAATACCTCATATATACTTTTTATCAAAGACTTAGGACAATACCCTAGAATGTCAATAGATCTCTTTTCAGCTTCTTTTTTTGATAAGTTTTCATTAACAATATAGTTCCTGAACACATTTTCCTTTTCCTTGTATGCATAAGACGAGAGCAGTAATCCCACTATTGTCCGCAATTGCAAATCTTTGAAATCATCACTTTGTTTTCTACCTAGGCCAAAGCGTGTCGAATGTAAGATAATTGATTTATTTTCCCTATCACGACAATCTTCAACAGCTTCTTTTAAAACAAAATCATTTTCCAAAGTTTTATAATCTACATTCTTATCTTCAATAATAAATTTTAAAACATTATTCGGGCCAAATTTAGTTGTACCATCATCAAACTTTGCGCTTCTTATCAGAATACCATAATATGTATCAACATCATCAGACAAACAAATATCAACGCCTCCTCTTGTTCCACCTTTAATTTTTGAATCCTCCGTTTTACCTGTACGATGGACATAAAATCTTCCATAATTATTTTTTTGCAGTTCATTTCCATGCACAGACTCATCATTAAACTTTGAATCTTTAAAATAAGCTTCTACTTCAATTGGATAAATCCGTAGCCCGTTACTCAACTCAAACATATAATTTGTAACTATCAATTTATTAATCGTTTGAAGTTGTTTCTCTATTTCCTTAAAGTCACTACATTGCCTTAATATTGCAATTTCTTTTTTTAAAGTATCCATGATTATTATAAGGTTAATGTTTCTTTGGGTAAAGATAATCTTTTTAGTGTAAATTTATGTCGAACATATTGACTTTTTGTTTCACGCTTAGATGATATTAAATAATCAACGACATTTTGAGTTTATGAATTATCTTGTTTGTAGTGACAGCCATCACTTATTCATCAAATTCAAGCAACCACTCTAAGCCAGATATATATTTACTCATAGTCCAAGACAAACAATTCAATGCACCTCCCCATTTCTCTACAATCGAAGCGATATTTACCTGATAGATTTGACCTTCATAAGAAGGATGCAATTCTTTTATCTGTTCTAATGCTTCTCTGTCTGTCGGTAGTCCAAGTCCGGGAACAATGATTACGTCACGTGTCTGAAGCATGTTTATATATGCCCAACTATTATGATGATACTCACTAAGTTTTAAATCTACAACCACAAAAAATTTACTCAATCTACGTCTCATCTCTCGTGCTATTTTCAGGGGATAGGCATTCAGATTAACCAAAACCTTGCCATCACCAACATTATGAATAATCCCATCTGTATGACCACAGACATCAGATTTGTCCCATGGCAGAAATACAATCTCCGCCCCATAAAAATTCTTTTTTAATATTGCGAGCACTTCTTTCCGATCAATCAGAGAATTTTCCTGAAATACCTTTTCTGTCATAATAATAATTGGTCTCCAATCTTTCATATATGGTTCTTTTACTTCACACACAACCACGTTTCCACCATCAATTATAAGTGGAGATTGCGTAATATTCATTCTTTCCCTCATAGCCTTCAATACAGGATTAATATTAGTTTTATACTGTGGTTTGTCTGCTAAATAATCGGGTTCATAACGGAATTGAATATAAGTTTTATACCCCCATTGTATTGGCATATAGTCTCGACACCAATAATCTTTAGTGTGCATCAATGTACCATGTGCTACATGATGACGAGAAAGAATATCGGATAAATCTCCATAAATTTCAGGATAGTGCCTTGCGAAAAGGTTTGAAAAATAAACGGTATCTTTATGCTGCTCTGTTATCATAATCTTTCAATAATGTGACTTTTCAAATTTTACAATGCAAAGATAAGCGCATTGTCAGACTATGCATTTACTCAAAAATGCAAAACTGTTGGTTATTGCATCAATCATGCAAAATAAGCTATTGATTTACTGAAAGATATGCATATAAATGATTATGACACCATACCATTGGCATGATGTCATAATCTTGATAGAATCCTGCCGTCACACTGAAATCCTGACGACACGATGAAATTACACTAACCTAATTTACTTGTTTTTCTTCCAAAGTTTGCTCATATCTTCCAGTGTCTTGCCTTTCGTTTCGGGTACCCAACGCCATACGAAGATAGCAGCCGCTACACAGATAATTCCGTAAAGGCTATATGCGAACATCGGACTGAAATCGTACAATGCCGGGAAAGTGGAAGATATAATATAATTGAATATCCATTGGAAAGCTACGGCGATGGCAACTGCCTTGCCGCGGATTGTATTCGGGAAGATTTCTGAAATCAGTACCCAGCAAATCGGCCCCCATGACATCATGAAGAATGCGGCATATACGATAACTGAAAGTACCGGGAAGATTCCCTTTATAGCCATGCTATCACACATTGCCACTGCAAATGCCCCTACTGCCATACCAATAGAACCGATAATCAATAACGGTTTACGTCCGAAACGGTCTACGGTGAAGATTGCAACCAGTGTGAAGATAATGTTTACAATACCCATAATAACAGTCTGCATCATACCGCCACCTTCTGCACCTGCATTTTCAAAAATACGCGGAGCATAGTAAAGCACCGCATTGATGCCGATAGCCTGTTGGAATACGGAAAGAAGAATACCGATAACAATTACTGCCACTCCATAAGTAAAAAGTTTCTCTGTCTTTTCGTGAGCAGTAGCTTTAATATCATTAAGGATTTCCTGCGCTTTTGTCTTACCGTTGATTTTTTCCAGAATGGAGTAAGCTTTTTCATCTTGTTGTACCAATACCAGATAACGGGGAGTTTTCGGCACAAAGAATAGTAACAGACCGAAGAAAGCGGCAGGGAAAGCCTCAGAGCCGAACATATAACGCCAGCCTTCAAATACAGTCCACATATCAGATTCGGAGCTAACTGATAAAACTCCGGCAGCATCTTTCAGGATAACAGGATTCTGGTGGTCGCCCATAATCAGGTAATTCACAAAATACACCACCAACATACCAAAGATAATGGCAAACTGGTTGCACGAAACAAGTGTTCCACGGATGTTGGAAGGGGCTATTTCCGCGATATACATCGGACAAACGGCAGATGCCAGTCCGACGCCGATACCACCTAAGACACGATAAAGATTAAATGTAATCAGCAAGTCCATATTCGGTTTTCCGTATTCGAAAAACAGGAATTCCGGATAGTAAGAACCTAATGCTGAAAGGAAAAAAAGTACGGCGGCAAGTCTCAACGAATTACGGCGTCCCAAGCGGGAAGCGAATATACCGGAGAGAGCACCACCAAGCACGCAGCCTATCAATGCACTGGATGAAGTAATTCCATGCATTACTTTATTATATTGGAAATCAGAGGCTGAAAGGAAAAAAGCTTCCAAGCCTTTTTCTGCGCCGGAGATAACTGCCGTGTCGTAACCGAAAAGCAGTCCGCCCAGGATAGCAACGGATGTGATGGAATACAAATAAAGTTTGCTTCCTTCGTTCGTTGTATTGTTCATAGTTTCTATAAGTTGGATAAAGTAGTGTGTAGTAGTTGGATTAGATATAAAAAGAAGGCGATAAAGCAGCAGTTCACCACTGCCCTATCGTCTTAGTATTAGATTTTAATTAGCAATACATATTCAGGATTGCTTCATAAAGTTCTTGTTTGCCACTAGTCTGCTTCGGTTCACCGTTTGCTTTAGCATAAGCAACTACGTCTTCCAAAGTCAGCTTGCCATCTTCAAATTCCTTACCTTTACCACCGTCAAATGAAGCGTAACGGTCAGACAACATTTTCTTGTACGGAGACTCGTTCAACAAAGCTGCTGCACTTTCCAATGCGCGAGCCATAGCGTCCATACCTGCAATGTGAGCGATGAAGATATCTTCCAGGTCAGTAGAGTTACGACGAGTCTTAGCATCGAAGTTTGTTCCACCATTACCCAAACCACCGTTGCGGATAATCTGCATCATTGCTTGAGTCAATTCGTAGTTGTCAATCGGGAACTGGTCTGTATCCCATCCGTTCTGATAGTCACCACGGTTAGCGTCGATAGAACCTAACATACCGTTGTCTACCGCTACTGCCAATTCGTGTTCGAAAGTATGACCTGCCAAAGTAGCGTGGTTCACTTCGATATTTACTTTAAAGTCTTTATCCAAACCATGAGCTTTCAGGAAGCCGATTACAGTTTCCGTATCTACATCATACTGATGTTTAGTCGGTTCCATCGGTTTCGGTTCAATCAGGAAAGTACCTTTGAAGCCACGAGCACGGGCATAGTCGCGAGCGATAGTCAACATCTGTGCCAAGTGTTCTTTTTCACGTTTCTGGTCTGTGTTCAGAAGAGACATATAACCTTCACGTCCACCCCAGAATACATAATTCTGACCACCAAGTTCGATAGTTGCGTCAATCGCATTCTTAATCTGAATAGCAGCACGGGCTACAACATCAAAATCAGGATTAGTAGCAGCACCATTCATATAACGGGCATGACCGAATACATTTGCAGTACCCCACAACAGTTTGATTCCTGTTTCAGCTTGTTTCTGTTTTGCGTAAGCTACGATTGCTTTCAAGTTTGCTTCGTATTCTTCGACGCTAGCACCTTCAGATACCAAGTCTACGTCATGGAAACAGTAGTATTCGATACCAATTTTCTGCATGAATTCAAAACCTGCGTCCATTTTATCTTTTGCAGCCTGAACAGCATCTACATTACCATTCCAAGGGAATTGTTTTGTTCCGCCACCGAATTGGTCACCGCCTTCTGCACACAATGTATGCCACCATGCCATGGCGAATCTCAACCAATCTTTCATCTTCTTACCGTTGATTACCTTTTCAGCATCATAGTAACGGAATGCCATCGGGTTCTTACTATCTTTACCTTCGAACTTAATCTTTTCAATTCCCGGGAAAAATTCTTTTGTTGCCATAATTCTTTTATTTTTAAATGGTTATTATTTATATATCATTAGTTATTTATCTGAAGAGAGAACCGGAGCGGGCACCTTGTCGGTCATAGATTTTTCTAAACGATGCTTCCATTTAGCATATGCGTCCGCATATTCCTGACGTTTAGCTACATTAGGTTCAATCACATCCAACTTGTCGAGGGTAGCAAATGCTTCATTATTATCTTTGTAGATACCTGCACCGATGCCCGCACCTTTCGCTGCACCTACCGAACCGTCCGTATCATAAAGCTCGATAGTGGCTCCCGTTACTCCTGCCAACGTATCACGGAATATCGAACTTAAGAACATATTGGCGTGTCCGGCATGAATCATCTTCACAGGGATACCCATCTGTTCCATAATATCAATACCATACTTGAAAGAGAACACGATACCTTCCTGGGCAGCACGAATGATATGGTGCTTGCCATGTGCATTGAAGTCCAGTCCGCGAATACTGCAACCGATTTCCTTATTGTTCAGCATACGTTCGGCGCCATTGCCGAATGGAAGGATACTGATTCCCGCACTGCCGATAGGAGCTTTAGAGGCCAGCACATTCATTTCATTATACGATATTCCTTCAGGAGCAATGTTACGCTTTACCCATGAATTAAGAATACCTGTTCCATTAATACAAAGTAATACACCCAAACGAGTCTGGTCGATTGTATGATTGACGTGTGCAAAAGTGTTGACACGTGATTGAGGATCATAGTTCACTTCACCGTTTACTCCATAAACCACTCCTGATGTTCCTGCCGTAGAAGCTATCTCGCCCGGATTGAATACATTCAGAGAAAGGGCATTATTAGGCTGGTCACCGGCACGGTATGTGATTGGAGTTCCTTCTTTCAGTCCCAGTTCTTTGGCTGTCGCAGCATTGACACGTCCCTGCTCTGCAAAAGTCGGTTTGATATCCGCAATCAAAGAAGAATCAGATCCGTAGTAGTCCATTAAGAAATCAGCTACCCGGTTGTTCTTGAAATCCCAAAACATTCCTTCCGAAAGGCCGGAAACTGTTGTACAGATTTCTCCGCTTAGTTTCATGGCGATATAATCACCCGGAAGCATTATCTTGTAAATCTGCTCATAGATGGCAGGTTCATTAACTTTAATCCATGCCAGTTTGGAAGCAGTAAAATTACCCGGAGAGTTCAACAGATGGGAAAGACATTTCTCCTCTCCTATTGTCTCAAATGCTTTTTGTCCGTAAGGCACGGCACGAGAGTCACACCAAATAATAGCAGGACGCAATACATGCTGATTCTTGTCAACACACACCAGCCCATGCATTTGATAAGAAATACCGATAGCTTTAATTTCGGCAGCACTGACACCCGATTCAGTCATAATAGCCTGCGTAGCCAACTTCAAGTTTTCCCACCAACTTTCCGGGTCTTGTTCAGCCCATCCGGGATTTACTGCGATAATATTCGCTTCTGTTTTCGGGAAAAATGCCGATGATACACATTTGCCTGTCTCAGCATTTACCAAACTCGCTTTTACAGACGAGCTACCTATGTCATAACCTAATAGAAACATGATGATATTTACGATTTAACGATTTACTAGTTACTATTTAATACTTAACGCATAATACTTAATATCTGATACTTAATACTTGAATTAAGCTTACCGCCTTACCTTATTATATATCTTCTTATCGAATTTATAATAACGAGCGGCACGGTGAGCCACTCCCTGTTGTTTTTCCTCCAAAGGAACCACATATTCCATCATGGCTATCTTCTTATGGAAATTGCGTACATCCACAGGCTTATCATATACCAACTCAAAAAGAGTTCTTAATTGTGCAGCCGTAAATTTACGAGGAAGCAATTCGAATAGCATAGAAGGATTGAATTCCACAAACTGCCGAATATAAGTCATTGCCTCCCGGATAATTAAATCATGGTCGAAAGCTAAAGTCTTGGCATCTTTCAAGGCAATCCAGCAAGCCAGATGCTCATCCAGGTTCTTATCCAGTGCACGGTCTATCTTTACCATTGACAGATAAGCGATAGTCACAATACGTTCCACCCTCGACTGCATGGCACGTTCCAGCCAACGTACGTCTTTGGGATTACTGGTCCTGTTTTTAGAACCGAATGCTTTGAACTGCATCAGGTTCACATTTTTAAGTCCTGTCAATTCAAATAATACGCGTTGTGCAGCTTCATCCAAATCTTCATCCATATATATAAGACTTCCGGGAAGTTTCATATCGTGATATACCTCACCGTTTTCTTCACCTGCACGTTTTACAAGTAATACTTTCAGTTGTTCTCCGTCAAAACCAATCACTACACAGTCTACTGATATGTGATTGTTGGCCAAAGGGGTATTTTTCTGTATATTCTGCATATATATTTCTTTAAGACGATGCAAATATAGAGGGGAAATACCATCAAAACAAGTTTATCAAATATGCTATAAAACATTGTTTTTCACATAAATACATATCATACATACTACAATATGTACGGAGGGTGTTATCTTATGATTTACAATATGTATTTTAGTCATTTTCGGGATGAGTAATTGTATAAAGTACAAAAACCAGATTTACGCTTTATTATCAGCACTTTTCATACAGATTCCAGTTAGCTGCAACAAGGGTACTTATTGTACTTTAAACGATATGCTATTTTGTACCTTATCGTTTTTTATCCTATCTTTGCCGGTAAATATTAAAAAAACTAAAATGGAACATCCTCCAGTCATTTTATCCATTGCCGGCTCCGATTGTTCGGGTGGCGCAGGTATTCAGGCAGATATAAAAACAATCTCGGCTTTAGGCGGATATGCAGCATCAGCCATCACCGCAGTTACCGTACAAAACACACTGGGAGTACGTGCCGTGCAAGCTATGTCTCCTGAAATTGTACGCGGACAAATAGAGGCTGTGATGGAAGACCTTCAGCCTGTTGCTATAAAGATAGGCATGGTGAATGATATTCAGATTGTTCATGTCATTGCCGATTGCCTGCGAAAGTATGCGCCGGAATACGTGGTATATGACCCGGTTATGGTATCTACCAGCGGACGAAAACTGATGACGGATGAAGCCATAGAAGAAATAAAAAGAGAGTTATTGCCGCTCGTTACCTTACTCACTCCCAATATTGATGAAGCAACTGTGCTCACGGGCAAAAGCATCCATAACATCCGGGAGATGCAGGAAGCAGCTAAAATATTGACAGATAATTTCCATACCGGCATTTTAATAAAAGGCGGGCACCTGGAAGGCGACGCAATGTTCGACCTTCTTCACACTGCCGAATCCATATATCATATATATGAAGAAAAAAAGATAGAAAGCAATAATCTGCACGGAACAGGTTGCACCCTCTCCTCTGCTATTGCCACCAACCTGGCAAAAGGCTATCCCATGCGGGAAGCCATCCAACATGCCAAAGCCTATA
Source organism: Bacteroides sp. GM023 (assembly GCF_014750685.1). Taxonomy (GTDB): domain Bacteria; phylum Bacteroidota; class Bacteroidia; order Bacteroidales; family Bacteroidaceae; genus Bacteroides. The sequence continues at coordinate 542,551 of NZ_JAAXGE010000003.1, read as the reverse complement.
TCACCCAGGCAATCATTGCAGGCAAGGATTTGCACATCGGTCATGGCAACGGACCGTTATGGCATTTTCCTGACTCCATTGCACAAATGTGTACATTTTGTGCGGTCATATCATAAAAATCCGTAACTTTGCACCCGCAATTAAAAATCAATTAAATAATAAAAATATGAAAGCATTTGTATTTCCCGGGCAAGGCGCTCAATTCGTAGGAATGGGTAAAGACCTGTATGAAAACTCAGCTTTAGCAAAAGAATTGTTTGAAAAAGCAAATGATATCCTTGGATATCGCATTACAGATATCATGTTCAACGGTACAGACGAAGACCTGCGTCAGACAAAGGTTACTCAACCTGCCGTATTCCTTCATTCTGTTATCTCTGCTCTTTGCATGGGAGACGACTTCAAACCGGAAATGACTGCGGGACACTCCCTCGGCGAATTCTCTGCATTGGTAGCTGCCGGTGCTTTGAGCTTCGAAGATGGTTTGAAATTGGTTTACGCACGTGCAATGGCTATGCAGAAGGCTTGCGAAGCAACTCCTTCTACCATGGCTGCCATTATCGCTTTGGCGGATGAAAAAGTAGAAGAAATCTGTGCGTCTGTAAATGCAGAAGGTGAAGTTTGTGTACCTGCCAACTACAACTGTCCGGGACAAATCGTTATCTCCGGCTCTATACCAGGTATCGAGAAAGCTTGTGAACTGATGAAAGCTGCCGGAGCAAAACGCGCTCTTCCGTTGAAAGTGGGTGGTGCTTTCCACTCTCCGTTAATGGATCCTGCTAAAGTAGAACTGGAAGCTGCTATCAAGGCAACAGAAATTCATGCTCCCAAATGTCCGGTATATCAGAATGTAGATGCCCTCCCTCATACTGATCCTGCCGAAATTAAGAAAAACCTGGTTGCTCAGTTGACTGCTTCTGTACGTTGGACTCAATCAGTGAAGAATATGATTGCTGACGGCGCTACTGATTTCACAGAATGTGGCCCGGGTGCAGTACTTCAGGGATTGATTAAAAAGATAGACGGTTCTGTTAGTGCTCATGGCATTGCATAAACGTCAGTAAAATACACTATTCATTAGTTTACAGCGTGTTGGCAGGATTGTCAACACGCTTTTTTTATTCTCAATCTTCATACCAAAAGGATACTAACATGTTCTAAAACATTCAAGCAGAATTCTTTTCAGTAAACTTTCCGTATCTTGCTTCTGTTTTATTAGTAGGAATCATTTACTCAAATTTGTGAGCCATGAAAACACATGAATATCAAGCGAAAGAGATTTTCTCCAAGTATGGAATACCTGTTGAGAGGCACACGCTATGCCGTACAGCCGCGGGTGTTGTAGCCGCGTTTCGGACTATCGGGACGGACAGAGTCGTTATTAAAGCGCAAGTATTGACGGGTGGCCGGGGAAAAGCCGGTGGAGTCAAAGTGGTAGATAACATGGAAGATGCCTATCAGGAAGCAAAAAATATTCTTGGGATGAGCATAAAAGGGCTCCCCGTCAATCAGGTACTGGTGAGTGAAGCCATTGATATTGCAGCCGAATATTATGTCGGCTTTACTATCGACCGGAATACACGTTCCGTTGTTCTTATGCTGAGCGCATCCGGTGGAATGGACATTGAAGAAGTAGCCCGGCGAACTCCGGAGAAAATCATCCGGTATTCAATAGATCCGTTTATCGGCCTTCCTGATTATTTAGCACGGCGTTTCGCCTTCTCCCTTTTTCCACAGATGGAACAGGCAGGCAGAATGGCCGTTATCCTTCAGGAACTTTATAAAGTATTTATAGAAAACGATGCATCATTGGTGGAAGTCAATCCGTTGGCACTCACCGCAAAGGGTACGCTGATAGCTATTGATGCCAAGATTGTTTTTGACGATAATGCTCTTTACCGCCATCCGGGCATACAAGCATTATTTGACCCGACGGAAGAAGAAAAGGTTGAAGCAAATGCGAAAGATAAAGGATTCAGTTATGTTCATATGGACGGCAATATCGGCTGCATGGTGAATGGCGCCGGACTTGCCATGGCTACAATGGATATGATTAAACTGCACGGTGGAAATCCGGCCAACTTTCTGGATATCGGTGGCAGTTCCAACCCACTTAAAGTAGTGGAAGCCATGAAGCTCCTATTGCAGGACGAAAAAGTCAAAGTGGTTCTGATTAATATTTTCGGCGGAATCACCCGCTGTGATGATGTGGCATTGGGACTTATCCAGGCATTCGACATGATAAAGAGCGATATACCTGTCATCGTCCGGCTTACAGGCACTAATGAGAATATCGGACGGGAGCTGCTGCGGAATCATAGCCGTTTTCAGATAGCCACGACCATGAAAGAAGCAGCGTTGATGGCTTTGAAGTCATAATACATAACGAATCACTTTAAAAGTAAAACAATTATGAGCATATTAATAGATAAATCCACTCGCTTGATTGTACAAGGAATCACAGGCAGAGACGGACTTTTCCACGCCAAAAAGATGAAAGAATACGGAACCAATGTAGTTGGCGGGACTTCTCCGGGCAAAGGTGGAACGGACGTAGACGGTATTCCGGTATTCAACACCATGTATGAAGCTGTCGAACAGACACAGGCTAATACTTCCATCATCTTCGTTCCGGCACGTTTTGCGGCGGATGCTATCATGGAAGCGGCAGATGCAGGTATTCAGTTGATTGTCTGCATCGCAGAAGGGATTCCTACACTGGATGTGATTAAAGCGCACCGGTTTGTTGAAGAGAAAGGCGCCATGTTGATTGGGCCAAACTGTCCGGGACTTATTTCTCCGGGAAAAAGTATGGTTGGCATCCTGCCGGGACAAGTATTCAAGGAAGGAAAGGTTGGAGTTATCAGCCGCAGCGGAACACTCACATATGAAATAGTATATCACTTGACCGCCAATGGCATGGGACAATCCACCGCTATCGGCATCGGTGGTGATCCTGTCGTAGGACTGCATTTCCTCCAATTACTGGAGATGTTTCAGAACGATCCGGAAACAGAAGCTATCGTCCTGATTGGAGAGATCGGTGGAAACGCGGAAGAACAGGCTGCCGAGTATATTCGTCAGAATGTCAGCAAACCTGTTGTGGCATTTATTTCCGGGCAGTCCGCTCCTCCGGGAAAACAGATGGGACATGCGGGAGCCATTATATCAGGAAGTTCCGGTTCGGCAGAAGAGAAGGTCAAAGCACTGGAAGCTGCCGGTATCCGGGTAGCGAAAGAACCTTCGGATATACCAGAATTACTGAAAAGATAGCAAGAAAGCATTCATTTATCCAGCAGTTTATTTAGTCACATATTCTGCCGAACCATTTCTTTCTTTCGTTTGTTTTTATTTCATAACTTAAAAATTAGAACAATATGGGCAGACGTAGGCAATTGGAGCATGAAGTATCCCTGGCACAGGAAAGAATAAAGAAAGCGGCTAAGGATACGCCAAAGAATATCCTGAAGTTATGGGAACAAGAACTGGTAGACCTGGAACTGGAACTCAATAACCTGGTGGATGATGAAGAAGATAATAATGAGGACTAGCTGGAACAGAAAAAGGGCGTGTCAGTTTATCCTGACACGCCCTTCTTTATTATCGGCTGTATATCCAGTCTTAGTTTCTTGGCAAAGCTTCTTTTACTACCATTGAACGACCTACATATTCAGCACCATTCAATTGTTTGATAGCATTGTTAGCTTCTGTATCATCCGGCATTTCGATAAACGCAAAACCTTTTGATCTTCTAGTTTCACGGTCTGTGATTAACTTTACTGAAGCAACTGTTCCATACTCTTCCATTACATTTCTCAAGTCTGATTCCTTAACGTTATAGCTAAGATTTCCAATGTACAAATTCATAAAATACAAATATAAAAAATTAATAATTCAACAAGAAAGTTTTGGGAAGATCTAAATTAGAGATGGATATGCTCAAATAAATGAGAAGATTCACGTAAAATAATCAAATCGCAATAAACCTCTTTATTGTTGTTGGGCACAAAGGAAAGCATTATTTAGATATATTGCACTATATTCTCCCATTTTTCTTTTTGCAAAACATCTTTTTTATGAAAATAGCCCAATACTTAACGTTCATATCCCCTATTATCAGGGATTTTCCAGGCTAATCACCGAAGTGCTATTCTTTCGGCAGATTTTTCATCACAAACTCGTCGAAAAAGAGTTTCTTGTAACTTCCGCCTATGCCTATCTCATAGGACTTGATAAAAATATCATTCGTATCGAAAGAGTCAATACAGGAGATATTGACAATATAGGATTTATTTACCCGGAGAAATTGCTTGTCGGGCAGTTGTTCATGGATATTCTTTAAATTCATCTTAGTTATCACCCGTTGATCTTCCAACTGAAGAATCGAATAATCTTTCAATCCCTCGATGAAAAGAATATCACTGAAGTTTATCTTGAAATAGCGTCGTTCAGACTTGATGAAGATGTATTCTTCCTGAATCTCCTCTACCCTTTCAGGGGTTTCCGACAACAGCAGTTTATGATATGCGACGGCTTTGTTGACTGCTTTTAAGAAACGATTCATTTCTATGGGCTTGACTAAGTAATCAATAGCGCTCACATCGTAACTGTCAAGTGCGTACTCCGCATAGGCTGTTGTAAAGATAACCAATGTGTCCTTAGAAATGCTTTGCGCAAATTCCAGTCCGGTAACTCCCGGCATCTGAATATCGAGAAAGACTAAATCGACCGTATGTTCGTTCATAAAAACGGATGCAGCGATGGCATTATTAAAGCTGCCTATCAATACCAGTTGGGGAATCTGCTCCACCAATGATTTCATTCCTTTGCGAGCTACCGGCTCGTCATCGACAATAATACAATTCATAGGTTCAAATGTAAGTTGACATTATAAGTGGTTTCCTTATCTTCTATTTGCAGCACATACTTCGGGCCATAAAGCAAATCCAGTCTGCGCCGTATATTGACTAATCCGATTCCGCCTTCTTTCTTTACCGCCGGAACAGGCGGTTTGGAGTTTTCGCAGCGAAATAGCAATTCATTATCACGTACCGTAAAATAAAGATGTACATAGGACAGATTATTGCTGTCCGGGTTATGTTTCACTGCATTCTCTACAAAAGGGATAAAGAGTAATGGCGGAACGCAAACCTCGTCGAGTTCACCTTCCGTTGTTACCTGATATTCAAAATGATCCCGCCGCACTTTTTCCAGTTCGAGATAATCGACAAGAAATTGAATATCTGCCTTTAAGAACACTTCTTTCCGAGCACTGTCATTGAACTGGTATCGTAGCAAATCATCTAGCTTTTCTAATATTTGCGACGCTTCCACTGCATCTTCTTTCACTAGAATATTAGCATTATTCAGCATATTGAAAAGAAAGTGGGGATTAATCTGATTCTTTAATTGTTGCAATTCCGTCTGTTTGGTAGCTTTCTCCAGTTCCATTATTTTTCTGCCGGAGACTATCCAGCGTCGGAAAAGCTCGAAACTGGTACATCCACTCGCTATCAACATTAAGGTGAGAATGGAATGCATAAAGCTTAAAAAAGAAAAAGACCGCCCATCCTGCAAGCTGAATTCATGAATCCCGTAGTGCTGATGGAGAGGATACAAGAACGCAAGCCCCAACAATACGCTCAAAAGAATTATCACAAAAAACAGAATCCAATAATGGATAAGTTGATGTCTATTCAGAAAGCGGGGAACCAACCAATAAATACTTAAATAAATGGGGAGAGCAAACACTAGTGTGCTTGCGACAAATGCATACAAGAATCCATCTCTATTAAAATTTCCATTGATATTCTGAAAACCGAGAAAGAGTATCAAAAACAATAATAGCAGATGTCCCAAAAGCCTGAATCGATTATCGGCCAGGCTCTTCCCCCAATTATATATATTCCAAGTATCTTTCATAATTTAATTTTTAAATCAGTGACACACTGCGATTGGTTATCACAACGGTTCTCCAATAGATAATCCCCTTTCGAATATAACAGTTTCAACCGATGCTGAAGTTTGGTAAAAGCAGGAAGTGACTTTCGCGATGTGCTTTCTTTTATAGAATAAGTGCAAGCAAAAAGTAGCATATCTTTATCCGTCTTCAACTCAAACGCAATATCTTTTCCTAAATCCAGGCTTTCCTGAATTGCATATTCTATAATGGGCACAAATAATAAAGGCGGAATTTGTATATAAGCCACCTTACTTTCCATTCGGATTTCATAGGTGAAGGCAGGATTACATATTTTCTCCAGTTCCAGATAATCAGTCATAAAACGCATATCGTCACCTAATAGCACTTTCTTATGTGTACTTTCATACAACTGATAGCGGAGCAAACGGCTCAGTTTAAAAATCAGTGCTGATGCCCTGTCGGCATCTTCCAGGGAGAGGTCACGGGCTTTATTCAACATTTTGGAAAGAAAATCAGGTTGCAGTTGTTCTTTCAAATGATTCAGTTCGGTTTGAAGCCCACTGTTTTCCAATTCATTCAGGCGCTGATGATAAGAAACCCAACGGCGCAAGAAGAGAGTGAAGGAAAATGCGAAAAAGTAAAGGATAAGGGCAAGAGCATTCAGGAACAGGGAGAAGAAGAAATCTGAATTGAATGTTCTGATATTATCGGGTACTGTATAATACTGCCCCATGATATAGGTAGCTATGAAAAGCGCCAACAGCATGCATAGGACAAGGGAAATGGTAAAACTAATATATGCTTTGTATCGTCCTTGAAAGAGATATTTAGGAATCAGCCAATAAGTATGCAGGTTAATTATTCCCCAAAGTATAAGCGAAAGTATCAAGTTGACACCTGTCACCGGATTCAGTCCCAGACTGTTATCTTCGACAAAGGTGCCTCTGAATACCAAAAAGGCAACTATAAGAAATAGGCCTGTCTGTTTCAGTAATCTATATAAGGGTATCTTAACTGACATCTGGCGATAAAGTTACTACTTTTTTAGAACTTATATTTCATTCCCATCGAAACATATGCTGCCGGTTTGAAATAAGGGTCTGCATCTTTGGACATATCTTTGAAAAAGGCTTTTAAAGTGCGGGTGGTGTAATAAGCAATCCGGCTACATGAAACACCGGCAGTAGCGGTCACGGAAAAAGAATTTCCAAAATTCACTTCCGGCTGCAAGCCTGCAATAATGAATTGCTGGGAAAACACGACATCCTTCCCTTCTCTTTCCAATAATGCCAGTGAACCGTTCATTTCCGCAACCACTTTCAGGTTCAGGTATTTATTCATTCTCATTCCTGCCGAAACTTCCATTGCATTCAGCATGGATACTTTTATCTGATAACGCCCTTCCGTACTCCAATCGAAATAGATTGCCGGAAATAGCATCGGATAGCCAAAGGTATTATTGATAGCCAATCCCGCCCCTAAAAACAAGTTCGGCTTAAACTGGCGGATAAAGACTGCTCCCCCTTGTCCAAGAATATTTTTCAGTTTCACATCGGAAGTTGTATAGACTCCTGCACCAATCGTAGTCAGTAACAGCCATCTCTTACTAATCGGACGGATATTGGTCACATTCAACTGCATGTTTATTATTTGATCTACATCTATGTAGGATTGGAGATTTTTATTGTTCATAGATGTATAGCCTGCTCCGGCCGAAATCATCCAAACCGTAGGCTGATTTCTCTCATTCATTTTCTGCGAGACAGGGATATTGATGCCACCTTCCACAAATCGCATATCTCCTTTCCCACCCGTTTTCTGCCCATCCTCATCCTTATATTGCGAAGAAGATATATACCCTGTCTTAATCGTTATCTGTGCCTGCATATTTTCAGATAGTAATAAAAGCAAGGCGAACATACTTAATAAAATAGACTTCATTCTTTTATCTGTTTTTGAATTTGAATGAAGCAAAAATAGAGCTTTACCAATCTGTATCAGGAATTTGTAGACCAAACACGGTTTTCAATATACGAAACGAAGAATTTGTGACTCCATTTCTTGTTATCTGCTTTTTTATTCTAACTTTGCTCTATCAAATAAACACAAGAAGAATGGTTGCGGAGATGGGAAATCAAAGATTTATCAGAAGAGTAGTTCTCATAACAGTCTTTTCAGTAAGTGTCGGGCTTATTATTGCCGGTAGCTGTGGACTTATTATTACGCATAATTCAGTAAACGATTCTGTAATTCCTGCAATCGAACATAAAAGATTCTTATATATTATTCTAATCGTCATTGGTATCCTTTTTCTAATTACAGATTTGTTTGTTTTACCTAAAATCTTCAGAAAATGGTTCGTATCCAAGAAATAAAGCAAAAAAGACTACCTTCCCAAAGCAAGATAGTCTTTTATTTATATTCCATTTTTTAATTATCCACAATGGAAATACTTATGTACCAAATCCAACATTTCTTGTGACTTTCCTTCCAAATCAGCACGCAGCGTCTTATCTTCATAACTGCGAAGTCTGCGGATAATACCGTCAATCATTGCCGGACTAAATACATTATATTGTTCAAAGATTGCTCTTTGCTGTTGCAGGCAGTCGGCAGAAGCTTCGCAGCTATCCGGCAATTGTGCCAATACTTTCAGTTTATCTTCATTCTCCTTTTGATGGATATTCACGTTCACATATGTTTCCCGGGCAATATCCAATGCATTTCCTATTTCAAAACCATGACGGCAGGCAACAGCCAAACCAGCCAACAGTTGATATAAATCTGCCGAACCATCCGGCGAACGCATTTCCACAGTCTGCTTCTGACTGGTGTCGAAATGGCTTTCAGCTTCTAATGGATTTGCTAATGTACACATATCCGTCTTGGCAGCCCAGCCCAGGGGAACACGCACTAATACGGAACGGTTGCGGTCTCCCCAGCAAACATTGGTAGGTGCTTCCTGGTGAGGGACAAGGCGGAAGTAAGAAGTAGGATTCGTATTTCCAAAGGCAGTAATCGAAGGAGCAAGTACCATCATTCCGGCAATTGCCTTACGGGCTGTTTCAGACAAAACACCGTCCTGCAGCATTTGATTCTTTCCGTCCTTCATAATACGCATATGAACATGCAAGCCCGAACCTGCTTTACCTGCTGTAATTTTAGGGGCGAACGTCACATTATATCCATATTTATATCCCAAATTACGGATTACCCATTTGGCTATCATTAGTTGGTCTGCTGCCTGTGACACGGGAACAGGCAAGAATTCTATTTCATTCTGTTCGTAGATATAACCGTCCAAGGTAAAATTACCAACTTCAGAGTGTCCGTACTTTATTTGTCCGCCCGTCTGTGCGATATAAGACATACATTGGGTACGGAACTCATTGAATTTGGCATAAGGGCCTGATTCATGATAACCGCGTTGGTCGGTTGCCTGGAACATGCCGGTATCCGGTGCTATTACATAATATTCCAGTTCGCCCATAGCTTGAAATTCCATTCCGGTAACTTCCGTAAAGGTTTTGCTTGCTTTGTAAAGAGTATGTTCCGGTGCACTTTCGAGCGGTTCTCCGTCCTTATTGAAGAAAGAGCAAAGCATGGACAGAGTCGGAATCTCCGCAAAGGGGTCAACAAATGCAGTACAGAAACGGGGAATTACATAAAGGTCACTACTTCCTGCTTCTATAAAAGAGAAAAGACTGGAACCGTCTACCCGTTCTCCACAAGTGAGAATAGCTTCCAGGTAAGCCTGGTTATTGATAACAAAGTTCAAAGTTTTCAGACGGCCGTCTCCCGCAGGGTACATAAAATTAACCATGCGGATATCTTTTTGTTGGATAAATGAGATAATGTCAGCTTTGGTAAATTCAGAAGTCGGCTTCTGAAGGAATGCTACCAATTGGTTGGCATTCATTGATAAATCTTGATTCATAATCGGTTGTTTTTCGTTGTTGTATGATTAAAAACGGTTTGTTGAACGCCAAAGATAAGGAAAAGATAGAAAAACAAATAAAAATAGGTAAGATTATTTCCTTACTATATTTCGTTTATGTCTATTCTACTACTTAAAACGCTTCAGATCTTTCTTTTCAAAAATCCATTCAGGAGTGTATAGTTTCCCTGTATCGGTCTCCGCCAACTCATACCAGGGAGAAAGACTGCGATTGGTTGGATTGACGAGGATATGAATCTGTTGGGCAGGCATATAACTTTGTGCCAGGAGAAATACTTTCTTCTTGGTAGCCGGATGAATAGCAACATCCATAACAATAACGGCATGACCGGGTGAACCACCTTTAATAAATACATCACCGGGTTGTAGGGAAGTATAGGGTACAGTTGGGAGCTCCCGGGATAAAGAAGCCGTTCCTGCATACATGAAAACAATATCCAGATAGCTACGAAAAGTCTGATAAGAATAATCTTTCCCTTTACCCGAAGCGTACCATTGAACATGATTACCACTAACTTTTATTCGGTTGCCCTCCGCCCATTTTTTGTATTCCGCAGTAAATCCACTAGTAAAATTGAACTTTATGTCTTCATACCTTTTATTTTTCCATAGATATTCTGCCCGCAGACGTATCACCGCATCAGCGCATTGCTGCAAATCACGATTACCTATCTCCATATTCACAACCGCAAATGCAGCTGCCTGATTCCCTTTTTCTCTTCCATTGTATAGTAACACTTTGCTGCCTTTAGGCAATAAAGGCAAATTACGCAAATAAGCTGTAAACGAATTGTCGGGGCAAACCTCCCTGGCATAACCCGACGGAGGAGCAATTCTATCCGTTATCTTTTCCTGTCCCTGTGAGTGCAGGACAGTAATAAACATCCCTGCACACATTAGCAAATACTTTATTTTCATATCCTTTTATTTCTTCCATTCATCCAGTTTGCAAAGCGGATTCTGCTGGAATTCCTCCCAGTCTTTTCTCAATTGTTCTTCACAGGCCATAATCTGCTGATGATGCTCATTCGTATTCGTTGGATCTTTCTTGATATCTTCTATATATTCAAGCAGATTCCAACATATTGTATATTGCCCGGCAGCAATCAACGCGTCCGGCATACCTGTTTCCTTTTCCTGCTGTGTAAACCAAAGTGTGGTACCCATGCTTGCCGCTTTTTGGGAATTCTGTTGTATAGCATCACCCGGTCGCAAATATTCGGGAAGTTGTCCATATTTCAATTTGGAAATCCAGGATTCACCGGGACGAAGCTCATAGACTCCATTCATCATTGTGCGGTTATACCAAGTATCATCCTGATAAACGCTACGATATCCCATGCGACGCAAATGTTTCATAAACACAGAAGAAACCAGCAGCAATACCGAGCTTAACCGATTGGCAGCCAATGTTGCAATATCCTTGAAGCGTAAGTTCAGTACAGAGGGAATACTATCCTGTATAACAGTCGTTTTGGCAATACGAATCAGCTTCTTTTTCAAGACAGTATAAGTGATAAAAATCCCAACCAAAAGTACCCAAAGAGCCGTTAGAAAACCGGATAAGAAAGAAAACGAAGTAAAGATATAGGAAGCGGCAACAATTCCGGTCGACACAATTCCGGCAATCCATAAACGTCCTGATAGTTTCTTCAGACTTAAATTCCCAATAGACTTGGGCAAACAGAAAGCGGAAGGAGCATATGCATTCATGTAAGGACTGGCTACATCGGAGATAATCACCAGGTCCAGACATTTCCCGTCAGTGCTGCCCGCGCATCTTGCCATCCGTTCTTCAGCCAAAATGATAGGTTCAATTCCCTGATTGTCAACTACTCCTCCATCCATAATACCAAAGGGTTCTATTTTAGAAATGTAGTTCTTCACTTCTTCCGAATCCCCCAGCACGAAATCTTTCGGAAAAACTAACGGCTCAAAACCGCTGGGGAAACAAGATGAACACGCCAGTATTTCAGACAAACGAATATGCCTGGCTACTTCGCGGGGAATACGAATTTTATTATTACCTACAATTCCATAACCGGATGTAGTGCCGGGCTTCGTACCTGTGTTCTCAGTAGCCTGGAAACGAAAAGCAAGCCCGTTGGTAAAGTCCGTCGCATTGGCCGCAAAATGCCTGATATGAATATCATTTATTTTATCCATCAAATCGCCTAATACCGCTCCTTTGAACAATTCCGTATTATAAATATCTGCCATTGTACGAATCAGAGAAGCACATTGTTCTTCTCCGTATTCTGACAAATTATCCATAGCGACAGTAGCTAAATCTATTTGAGTGAAGAAGTGATATAAATCACTGAATATTTCATTGACAGGCTCGCCACGAGTCAGCCCAAGCATATAGCGCAATCCTGTTATTGTTCCTCCTGATATAGTCGACAAAGCAACAACATTTTCTAATAAGGTAGACTCTCCTGTTTTTATTGTATGAAGATATGACAAGGCACCCAAATGAAAAGTGGCAGCACGATAACCTCCTCCTGAAAAGGTCAGTGCTATCTTGAGTTTATTTCCCATAATGTATATTTTAAGTTGTGTGAGACAAATATAAGTAATTATTATTTAAAACGAAGACGAATGTCTGTTTTTCTTCCGATTAAAGGGATGAACAGCATGTGCCCGACGTCCAAACGTGCTGACCTGAAAAACTAATTGGTCGCTTCAACTGTTTTATTTTCAGTAGAAACTTTTAAATTACAGGCACATGAAAAAAGATATGCTTAAAGAGTTGCTGGCAAAGCCCGGAAAAAAACATCTGGTATCGGATTTCGATTCGTCATTCACGGGTGATTCGTCCAAGCAGGACGCTAAAGAACAGTTGGCTAAAGATGTTGAGAAACTCTCAGAGCTGCAAAGTATGCTTTATGCACAAGACCGGTATTCGATTCTGATTATTTTTCAGGCGATGGACGCAGCCGGAAAGGACGGGACTATCAAGCATGTGATGTCCGGCATTAATCCGCAGGGATGCCAGGTGTATTCATTCAAACAGCCCTCTGCCGAAGAATTAGACCATGATTATCTTTGGCGTATCAATCGTTCACTGCCTGAAAGAGGACGTATCGGTATCTTCAACCGTTCGCAATACGAAGATGTATTGATTGCCAGGGTGCATCCGGAAATCATTTTATCCAATAAACTGCCGGGGATTGAAACGGTGAAAGATATTGATCCCGACTTTTGGAAACGCCGGTATCGGCAGATTAATGATTTCGAACGTTACCTGACAGAAAATGGAACAGTCGTTCTGAAATTCTTCCTCAACGTATCGAAAGCTGAACAGAAAAAGCGATTTATGGAGCGACTGGACGATCCGGCAAAAAACTGGAAGTTCTCTTCCGCAGATATCAAGGAACGCCAGTTTTGGGATGAGTATATGAAGGCTTATGCGGATGTATTGACGGAGACATCGACTGAAGTGGCTCCCTGGTATGTGATTCCAGCAGATAATAAATGGTTCATGCGGTATGCAGTGGGACGAATCATTTGCGACCGGATGCAACAATTGGACTTGCATTATCCCAAACTGTCAAAAGAAGGGTTAGAGAAATTGGAAGAATGTAAGAAAAGTGTATCAGACATTAACTTTTGATTTGCTTGCGCTTATCCTTTTTTATTCTAACTTTGTAGAAAGACCTACATATAAAACAAAAATTGATAAGCTATGAACATTCAAGTATTTATTCAAAACTTTAGAGAGGCATTCGGAGAAACTGCCGAACTGCCTCTCGTATTTTGGTATTCGGATAAGCTGGAAGGGGAAACCGAGAAGATAAACGGTTGCTTCTTCAAAGGTATGAAGACGGTTAGAGAAGGTGGCATTATCAGCCTGAATGAAGAGAATATCGGCTGCGGTGGCGGCAAGTTCTATACAGGTTTTACTGAAATGCCGGAACGTGTGCCGACTTTTGTTTCACTCAAAGAGAAATACAAGAAGACTCCGCAAATGGTTATTGACTTTGTGGAGCAAATCGGGGTTTCGAGAACGGAAAAGAAGTATCTCCACTTTGTACGAATAGATAAGGTGAAGAGCTTTGAAGAGGTAGAGGGGATTGTTTTTCTAGCCAATCCTGATATGCTTTCCGGGCTGACGACCTGGGCTTTCTATGATAACAATGCAGAAGACTCTGTAGTTTCTACTTTTGGCTCCGGTTGCAGCAGCGTAGTGACTCAAGCTACCATAGAAAACCGGAAAGGCGGTAAACGTACTTTCATCGGTTTCTTCGATCCCTCCGTCCGCCCCTACTTCGAGCCGGATAAACTAAGCTACACTATACCTATGTCAAGGTTTAAAGAGATGTATCTGACTATGCGCCAAAGCTGTCTGTTCGATACGCACGCATGGGGAAAGATAAAAGAAAGGATGAACGGATAAGTCCCCCGTTTGCCTTTGAAAGTTTCCCGTAGTGCAACTATAGTTTCCCCGTAGACAAACTATAGTTTCCCCTACGGGGTAACAACAGTTGTACTGCGGGGAAACTATAGTTGCCCTGCGGGAAACAAATTCTTTCCCACCGGACTAAAAAAATATGCCGGCAGGATTAAACCTTTTATCAGGTGAGAAGTCTTATTATTAATATATTATCGTTCTATTTAACCATTAAAGTATCAACGAAAATGGAAACATCTGCCAAACTCTATTCGCTGAAATACAGCAATGTGAAAACTTATCTGTTTGCCTTGCTTTTTGTAGCCGGTAACATTGCACTTCCACAATTATGTCATCTTGTGCCTTACGGCGGTCCTACTCTATTGCCGATTTATTTTTTCACACTGATTGCCGCTTATAAATATGGTTTCTTTGTAGGATTATTGACAGCTATTTTTTCTCCTGTTCTCAATCATTTATTATTTGCCATGCCTTCGGAAGCGGTACTTCCGATTCTATTAATAAAATCTACGTTGCTCGCCGGAGCTTCCGCTCTCGCCGCACGTACCATGAAATCAGTTTCTTTACTTGGTATTCTTGGCATCGTACTATCCTATCAGATTATAGGAACCGCTTTTGAATGGGTACTCACCGGAAGTTTCTATGTAGCCGTACAGGATTTCCGTATCGGTATCCCGGGAATGTTAATTCAATGGTTCGGCGGATATGCGCTCTTGAAAGCGATTGCAAAACTCTAAACAAATAGAAAGATGGATAGAAGGGACTTTTTAAAAACAGTAGCGATCACCGGAGCAGCTCTGACTATACAGCGTTCAGAAGCTATGGAGATACTAACTCAGACTATCAATAAAGCAAATGGAGACAATCCCGACCTGGTGGCTGTTATGGGTGGAGAGCCGGAAGCGATGTTCCGCCGTGCCATCAGCGAACTGGGTGGAATGAAACAGTTTGTGAAACCGGGACAGAAAGTAGTTGTGAAACCTAATATCGGTTGGGATAAAGTACCGGAACTGGCAGGTAATACAAACCCGAAGCTGGTTGAAGAAATCGTGAAGCAATGTTTTGCTGCCGGAGCTAAAGAAGTGACGGTATTCGACCATACTTGTGATGATTGGCAGAAATGTTACAAAAATAGCGGTATCGAAGCTGCCGCCAAAAGTGCGGGAGCTAAGGTAATGCCTGCTCATTTGGAATCTTACTACAAACCGGTAGATCTGCCAAATGGCAAAAAGATGAAGAAGGCAAAAGTACATGAAGCGATTCTGAATTGTGACGTGTGGATTAATGTCCCTATTCTGAAGAATCATGGCGGAGCCAATCTGACAATCTCAATGAAAAATCATATGGGAATTGTATGGGATCGTGGTTTCTTCCATCAGAATGATTTGCAACAGTGCATAGCGGATATATGTACGTTACAGAAAAAGGCTGTGCTCAATGTAGTAGACGCTTATCGAATTATGAAAACTAATGGTCCACGAGGACGTTCGGCGTCAGATGTTGTCCTGGCAAAAGGATTGTTCATTTCACCGGATATTGTAGCTGTAGATACGGCTGCTGCCAAGTTCTTCAACCAGGTACGTGAGATGCCATTGGATACCGTAGGACATCTCTCCAAGGGAGAAGCTTTGAAAGTAGGTACCATGAACCTTGACAAACTGAATGTCAAGCGAATTAAGATGTAAATTATAATGTTAAGAAAGATACGTATCGTACTATCAGTCCTGCCTTTTGTACTGATTACTTTTTATTTTATAGATTTCGCAGGGATATTACCGAATAGTTTTCATAGGTTAGCACATATTCAATTTATACCTGCGCTGATATCATTCAGCGTAGGTATATTGCTTTTTCTTATTGTACTGACTTTGCTGTTCGGACGCGTTTATTGCTCAACGATTTGCCCGATGGGTATTCTGCAAGATGTCGTTGCACGCATTTCCAAATCGACAGGAAAGAAAAAGAAAAGGTACAAATACAGCCCTGCCAAAAACATATTGCGATGGAGCATCGTCGGAGTGCTGGTAATTGCTTTTATTGGCAAATTTACTGCTGCAATAGGAATATTGGACCCATATAGTGCTTACGGGCGTATTGCGGTGCATGTATTCAAGCCTGTCTATATGTTAGGGAATAACTTGCTGGAATCTGTCTTTTCAAAATTTGAGAATTATACGTTCTATCAGGTAGATACGTCCATGCTTAGTCTTTCCTCCCTGCTTATCGCAATACTTACGTTCGGAATCATTATTATATTGGCATGGAAACATGGAAGAACCTGGTGCAACACAATTTGCCCTGTCGGGACTGTACTCGGATTTTTAAGCCGTTTTTCTTTATTCAAGGTTCGCATTGACGCTACGAAATGTAATGGTTGCGGGCTTTGTGCTACCAAATGTAAAGCTGCCTGTATCAACAGTAAGGAACATATCATTGACCACAGTCGCTGCGTAGATTGTTTCGATTGTCTAGGGACTTGCAAACAGAAGGCTTTAGTTTATAGTCCTGCAACAAAAAAGCAACAATCGCTTTCGGAAGAAGTTGCCACATCGGCAACTACTGATTCTTCCAAACGACGTTTCCTTGTTGCCGGCCTTATTACTGCCGGAGCAGCACCTAAGATTCTCTCACAAGTCCAGGAATCTGTGGCAACCATGCAAGGGAAAAAGGCTTATAAAAAGGAAAATCCGATTACTCCGCCGGGTTCTGTCAGCCAGGAGCATTTCCAGCAGCAATGTACGTCGTGTCATCTTTGTGTAAGCAAATGTCCGTCGCATGTTCTGAAGCCGGCTTTCATGGAATATGGACTGGCAGGCATAATGCAACCTACTGTCAATTTCGATAAAGGATTCTGTAATTTCGATTGTACGGTTTGCGGAGATGTATGCCCCAATGGTGCCATTCTTCCTTTGACTGTCGAGCAGAAGCACCTCACTCAAATGGGAACCGTGGTATTTATCGAAGAAAACTGTATTGTCTATACAGACGGAACCAGTTGCGGGGCTTGTTCGGAGCACTGTCCCACTCAAGCCATCGCCATGGTACCTTACAGGGATGGGCTGACCATCCCTCATGTGAATACAGAGATATGTGTAGGTTGCGGAGGTTGTGAATATGTCTGTCCTGCACGTCCGTTCCGGGCTGTATATATTGAAGGAAATCCTGTACAAAAAGAAGCAAAACCATTTAAAGAAAGCGAAGAACATAAAGTTGAAATTGATGGCTTCGGATTCTAACTTCCAAAAAAACTATTCATTATATTCCGCCTACTTTCAATAATTTCACTAAATTCGTGGCGAACTAAAGAAAATAGGATTTCATGGAGGTATATACAAATAACTGGAATAGCCGGAAATATCAGATTGGCTATGCTCTGAGCGGAGGATTTATTAAAGGATTTGCCCATTTGGGGGCAATGCAAGCTCTCTTGGAGCATGACATCAAACCGGACATTATCTCCGGAGTAAGTGCGGGAGCACTCGCAGGAGTTTTCTATGCGGACGGCAACGAACCCCACAAAGTGCTTGATTATTTCTCCGGACATAAATTTCAGGACTTGACCAAATTGGTTATTCCCAAGAAAGGGTTATTCGACCTCTGTGAATTTATTGATTTTCTCCGGACGAACGTAAAGGCTAAGAATCTGGAAGATTTACAGATTCCCCTGATTATCACAGCAACCGACCTCGACCACGGGCGTATGGTTCATTTTCATCGTGGCACCATAGCGGAGCGGGTGGCTGCTTCCTGCTGTATGCCTGTCATGTTTGCTCCCGTCAATATAGAAGGAACTAATTATGTGGATGGCGGATTGATGATGAATCTTCCGGTTTCCACTCTTCGACGTGTTTGTGATAAGGTGGTGGCTGTCAATGTAAGTCCCATCATGGCGCAAGATTATAAGATGAATATTGTAAGCATCGCCATGCGTTCATTCCACTTTATGTTTCGTGCCAATACTTTTCCCGAAAGAGAAAAATGTGATTTGCTGATTGAACCTTATAACTTATATGGGTATAGCAATACGGAACTGGAAAAAGCAGAAGAAATCTTTGAACATGGATATAATACAGCCAACGAAGTGTTGAATCAATTGTTGGCAGAAAAGGGGAAGATATGGAAATAACTCATATTCTCCCCAAAGAACAATGAATACGAATCATAAAAATCTACTCGATATGAATGACGAAAAGAAAATAATCATCTATCAGGTGTTCACCCGCCTGTTTGGAAATAATAACAACCATTGTGTCTACAATGGTGACATAAGCGCCAACGGCTGTGGAAAAATGGCCGATTTCACCCTAAAGGCACTTGGAGAAATCAAGAAACTGGGTAGTACGCATATTTGGTATACAGGTATCATCGAACATGCTACGCAGACAGATTATCGCCGATACAACATCAGTCCCGACCATCCCGCTATCGTGAAAGGAAAAGCCGGCTCGCCTTATGCCATCAAGGATTATTACGATGTTGACCCGGATTTGGCAAACGATGTGCCAGGACGTATGAAGGAGTTCGAGAACCTGGTACACCGTACCCATCGTGCCGGATTGAAAGTTATCATTGACTTTGTTCCCAATCATGTGGCCCGCCAATATCATTCGGATGCACAACCGGATGGCACTACGGAACTGGGAGCCAATGATGATTCAAGCCTGTCTTTCAGCCCTTATAATAACTTCTATTATATTCCACAGGCAGAACTTCATGCACAGTTTGACATGAAAGACGGTGCTGCTGAACCTTATCGGGAATTTCCGGCGAAGGCAACAGGTAATAATCGTTTTGACGCTACTCCCAATATCACTGACTGGTACGAAACAGTCAAACTGAACTATGGAGTGGACTATCAGAATGGTGGCACATGTCACTTCTCCCCGACTCCGGACACATGGATCAAGATGCTGGACATCCTTCTCTTTTGGGCATCCAAGGATATTGACGGCTTCCGCTGCGATATGGCTGAAATGGTTCCCGTTGAGTTTTGGGAATGGGCTATTCCACAAGTCAAAGAGGCTTATCCTGAAATTCTTTTCATCGCAGAAGTCTATAATCCGAATGAATACCGCAACTATCTGATGCGCGGCAAATTTGATTATTTATATGATAAAGTAGGCTTGTATGATACATTACGCAATGTAGCATGCGGATATGAATCTGCCGCTGCCATCACACATTGCTGGCAAAGCCTGAACGGAATTGAGAAAAGGATGCTCAACTTCCTCGAAAATCACGATGAGCAACGCATCGCTTCTAATTTCTTTGCCGGAAATCCACGCAAGGGGATTCCTGCACTCATTGTTTCAGCCTGTATGAACACAAATCCTATGATGATTTACTTTGGCCAGGAATTTGGGGAAATGGGAATGGACAGTGAAGGATTCAGTGGCAGGGACGGAAGGACTACTATATTTGATTATTGGAGTGTAGACACGATTCGCCGCTGGCGCAACGGAGGAAAATTTGATGGTAAGATGCTTACCGAAGACCACAAACGGCTTTATGACATTTATCAGAAAGTACTGACGCTTTGTAACGAGGAAGAAGCAATCACCAAAGGTGTATTCTTTGATTTAATGTATGCCAACATAAATGGCTGGCGCTTCAATGAACGTAAGCAATATACCTTTATGAGGAAATATAAAAATGAGTTATTGTTCTTTGTTATCAATTTCGACAGCCAGTTGGTAGATGTGGCAATCAACATCCCTTCACATGCTTTCGACTTCTTGCAGATTCCTCAAATGGAATCTTACAAGGCAGTAGACTTGATGACTGGCGTTAAAGAAGAAATCAGTTTATTGCCTTATAAACCGACAGACGTTTCAGTCGGAGCCTATAATGGAAAGATACTGAAGATTACTTTTTAAGTAAAAGGCTAAGATTTATATATTCATTGTAACCCGGTCATTATGAATGGCCGGGTTATTTTATGTATATCACCCAAACAAATATTCTCAAAGGCTGTTTTAGGTAGATAAATAATACTCTAAACTCAAGGCTTATGAAGAAGATTAATATCGGGGCGTTCGTATTGCTTTTGTTAATATCTATATCTGCTTTTGCGGGCACCCCTCCTGGTAATGTGCAGACCACTTTTAAGAAGATGTATCCGAAGGCTACTGGTATAGCCTGGTCGCAGGATGGCGGCTATTATTGCGCGAATTTTGTAAAGAATGGATTTACTAAAAATGTATGGTTCAATACACAGGGGCAATGGGCTATGACACAGACTGACCTTGTCAGTCTCGACCGCTTGTCACCCACTGTTTACAATGCATTTGTATCCGGCCCTTATGCGAGCTGGGTAGTGGATGATGTGACTATGGTAGAATTTCCGAAATGGCAGGCTATTATAGTAGTTAAGGTAGGACAAGACAATGTAGACATCAAATATCAATTATTCTATACTCCACAAGGAATGCTACTGAAAACACGGAACGTCAGTTATATGTATGATATTCTTGGTCCAGGTACATTTTTATCCAATTAGAAGAGACTGTTATATATAAAAAAGAAGCCCTCGCAAATATTCAATGATTTGCGAGGGCTCTTTATTCTAAAACAAAAAATCACTTTTTCTTTCTAAGCACTACGGCAGTGCGTGCAGGAATATAAAGTTTCAACCACTCTTTCTTTTCCTTCTTATACAGTGGATCGGCTATTGTAAAGTGAACGACAGAATCATCTGCCAAACCGTTTCCACCGAATGCTACATCATCCGTATTCAGTATAACCTCATAGGCTCCCGGTTCTACCAGAAAACCATAATCAGCGAATGACTGTTTCGGGTTGAAGTTAAAGACGAATATCAAATCCTTACGTCCATAAGCCAATACCTGGTCGCCGTCATTATGCCAGATTTCCTGAACCGGTGTTGCCTGGAAGTCTTTTACACTCTTGATTACTTTCAGCATTTCTGCGTCAAAGTCACCCATATAGTGATAAGTCAGGTTCTTATTGTCCACCAAATCCCATTGGCGACGGGCATATTTGCAAGACCATCCGTTACCCTCACGTGGGAAGTCAATCCATTCAGGATGACCGAATTCATTTCCCATGAAGTTCAGATAACCACCGTTAATGGTAGAAGAGGTCAATAAACGAATCATCTTATGCAGAGCAATACCCCGATTGACTACATAATTTTCATCTCCTTTTTGCATATGCCAATACATATCAGCATCAATCAGACGGAAGATGATTGTCTTATCTCCGACCAATGCCTGGTCGTGACTTTCTGCATAAGATATGGTCTTTTCATCCTGACGGCGATTGGTTACTTCCCAGAACATACTGGAAGGTTTCCAGTCTTCATCAATCTTTTCTTTGATTGTCTTGATCCAGTAATCAGGAATATTCATGGCCATACGATAATCAAATCCATAACCACCGTCTTCTACCTTCGCAGCCAGTCCCGGCATACCGGAAACTTCTTCTGCAATTGTGATTGCTTTCGGATTAACCTGATGAATCACTTCATTGGCCAATGTCAGGTAGCCAATTGCATTATCATCCTGATGACCGTTGAAATAATCTCCATAATTACAGAAAGCTTCACCTAATCCATGACTATAATATAGCATAGACGTTACTCCATCAAAACGGAATCCGTCGAACTTATATTCTTCCAACCAATATTTGCAGTTGGACAGCAGGAAATGAATCACTTCATTCTTACCATAGTCAAAGCAAAGAGAATCCCAAGCCGGATGTTCGCGGCGACCGCCCGGATAAAAATACTGGTTCGGATCACCGGCAAAATTTCCTAATCCTTCCACTTCGTTCTTTACGGCATGTGAATGAACGATATCCATAATTACAGCAATTCCCATCTCATGGGCAGCATCGATCAATGCTTTCAATTCGTCGGGAGTTCCGAAACGTGAAGAAGCAGCGAAGAAACTGGATACATGATATCCGAAACTTCCATAATAGGGATGTTCCTGGATTGCCATAATCTGAATACAGTTGTATCCTTCCTTAGCGATGCGTGGAAGCGTTTTTTCGCGGAATTCGTTATAGGTTCCAACCTTTTCCTCTTGCTGCGCCATTCCGATATGACACTCGTAAATCAGCAAAGGATTGGTGGTAGGCTTAAATGTTTTCTTTTTGAATTTATAGGGTTTCTCCGGTGCCCATACTTGTGCACTAAATATCTTGGTCTGTTCATCCTGAACAACACGTGTAGCCCAAGCAGGAATACGCTCACCTTGACCACCATCCCAATATATATTCAGCTTGTACAAGTCGCCATGATGAATGGCATCTGCCGGCAGGTTAATCTCCCAAATCCCATTCTTTAGTTTTTTCAACTTGTAGGCAGCTTTTTCTTCCCAGTTGTTAAACGTACCTACCATATATATATGTGTAGCGTTCGGCGCCCATTCGCGGAAGGTCCATCCTTTATCAGCGCGATGCAATCCGAAATAAAGATAACCCGATGCAAAGTCTGAAAGAGTCTGTTTTCCCTTATTGGTCAGTTCGGCTTCCTTGTCCAACACAAACTGATGACGACCTGCAATAGCATCGGCAAAAGGTTCCAGCCAAGGATCATTTTTGATAAGATTAAGTGTCTTTTCCATATCAGAATTGAATTTAGATTATGCTTTTACTTTTACGATTACTTTCTTCACACCATCCGGGGTAATGCCGGGAGCGTGTCCGTCCTGTGGAAAGAAGATAGCAAACATTCCCGGTTTCACGGCAACGTATGTTTCAGCTAATCCTTCAAAGAAAGTAATGTCCTTTTCTGCGTTATAAGGAGCGTCTTCAGGAGCACAGTCCTTAGCAGCAGTATAACCCATAATTTCTGTTCCTGACAATGGAATCTGAATATCTATAAATTCGTTATGTGTTTCCAGTTTGGCCTCTTCCTTGGTCTTAGGTTTGGTTTGTGCGATATTCACCAGCAGATCTTTTCCTTTCAATTCTGTCTTACCGATTTCCATGGCTTGAAGGTCATGAGATTTCAGAAACTCAATGGCCTGTGCAAATAAAGGATTTAAAGACGCATATTTCTCCAGATTTTCTAAAGTATCTACTACCATATAATTTTAATTTTAAAGTTTATATTTCGGATATTATTCAAAATCATCAATCGTGTAATTTATAAAATCGGCAAACCGCTTGAATTGACGGAATACCTTATCTATCTGTTCCAACGCATCCGGTTGGGTAAAGAAGTTATCGGGAACATTATAAGAACAAACATATTCCTTGCATTTCAAATAATCAATGTACTTGAAATCTTTCGGGAAACCTTTAGGAGCCGTTTTCAGGAAGTCCTCTCCTATGACCGGAAAGTATTGCTTAAATTCCGGGTCTTCCACGATAGTGACAAACTCTTCGATATTATCATAAATAGACTGCCGAACGGCTTTCAGGATATTGGAAGGCAGGCACAGGCTTCCGCCGGCAAGCATAGAACCATCGGGTTGCAGGTGCACATAGTATCCACAATGATCGGATTTCTTACCCTTTGCATTGATATAACCACCGAAATGTATCTTATAAGGTGTTTTATCCGTAGAGAAGCGGGTATCCCGGTAAATGCGATAGGTGCAGTCTTTGGGTTGGATTCCCCGAATTGTTTCATCAAACAGGGAAATACGGGCAATCACTGTAGCCAAAAAATTGTCAAACTCGGCACGGGCTATCTCATATTCTGCCTTATGCTCATTAAACCACTCACGATTATTGTTCGCGGAAAGATCTTTTAAAAACTGAAAGATAACGGGTATGTTCATCTTTATCATTTTCTATTATTATCCCACAAACGTACAAATTTTATTTCATATAAACTACAAAAGGGGGCAAAAGGACATAAAAAAAGCATCGGCCTGGTAAACCGATGCTCTAACACATTTATCAAAAAAACAGACTCTTCTGTCTCTGACGTACTTTAGCTTTCACAAGTGGAGTACAATCTCTTTAATTAATCTTATATCTAATACTATGAAAAACACATAAATATAACAGTACAAAAGTGACTTTTGTTCAGCAGTTCTCTGTATATTTCAGTTAATTATAGTTTATAGAATAAAATGTTTATCATCAATAGGTAGTATGATACGTCCCCAATCAATCATTGCATTGAATAACATGACTTTAGAGTACTCGCCTAAATGTGTCTGCGAAATGTCTTTTTCCACGATCAGTTGCCTGTCCAAAAGCTCGGCACGTTTTGTTCCCTGGAGCAACGGATGAGAGGGTGTATACCACATTTTCCCGTCATAGAGAGCCACATTGGCTATGGAAGTATCTGTCAGATAACCGTTTCTCACGATTAAGACATCATCCGCGGTTTCTCTTTGGGCATACAAAATATTCAATTCTTCCCGGTTCGTACTTTTATAAGTATAATCAATAGTATCGGCTACAACCAGGCGTAACGAAGAAACTTCCCGCATCTGATATGGTGCATATGTAATTTCTTCTATTTCTCTGCCATATACAATCCGGCATTTATGAATTCCCTGCAATGATTGCGGAGATATAAATTCCTGCAGGGCGAGTGGAGTACTGTCTTTCCAAAAAGCAGCACGAGTCCGATTAAAGCGTTCTGTATGATAGTCGAGATTGTAAATCTTTCCATCTTCTATCCGGATGGTTTCAATAAATGGGCACATATACTTTTTGTTTCATTTCATTATACTCACTTTCCACATCACTCTGACAGGTGATTCCACCGCCACTTTTAAAATACATCTTCTCTCCTTCCTGTTCTACAAAACGTATCATAACAGCACTATCCAAATTTTCACCGTCAAAATATCCCATGATGCCTGTATAAAATCCTCTGTCATAGTTTTCTGCTTCTTGAATGATCTGCATCGTTTTTTTCTTCGGAGCACCAGTTATAGAACCTGCTGGCAAGAGTTTAAAAATGATTTCTCCCAAGTGTTCCTGATAATCCTCCGGCAAAACACCCTGAATTTCCGAACTTGTCTGAAGAATTGCACCTTGATTAGTCTGCAGCGTATCAATATACCGATAACGAGATACCGATACTTGATTGGCAACCATACTTAAATCATTACGTATCAAATCTACAATGGTAGCATGCTCTGCGGCTTCTTTCGGGTCATTCATCAATAACCGGGAGGCATCAGGAATTGAAGCATCAATAGTTCCCTTCATCGGATATGAACTGATTTTCCCTTGATGGATTCGAACGAATATTTCAGGAGAAAATACCGTAAATAAACCTTTAAGCCATAACTTGTAGATAGCTTTTGAACGGAAATAAATATCTTGCAGAGTGAGATTGGTTTCTATTGGAGTGCGGCAAGTCAGATTAGTAAGAAAACTGTTTCCTGCGAAAATATTCCGTTGAACAATATTGAATGAATGCCGATAGATATCAAAAGATTCAGGAAATGATTGCCAATGAATATGTTCTTTCTTATTATTTAGACAAAAATTCTCATTGCTTTTATCCGATGTTGATTGATTAGTAAATCCGTTCAGATTATATAATAATTCAGTAGGATCTACGGATGAAATTTCTTCTACATAAGAAGTATCTTGTAGATAATTAATAATAAAGATAAAAGGGCGACGTAATAGCCCCCAATTATTCATCCGTTTGACGGCTTGTTCCTTCGTATGTAAATGCATAAGAATCCTTCAGTGTTTAGGGAAGGCAAAAGTACACAAAAAGTATAGATTAGAAAAAAATGCAATAAAAAAGGGTTGCCAAATGTATCTATTGGCAACCCTTTATATTCTTTATTATAGTCTAAATTACTTCATGGCAGCTTTCACCTGCGGAAGCATCTTTTTCACGTTCTCGTTTTCTGGTGATATTTTGGCAGCTTCTTCCAGATAATCTACTGCTTCTTTGAATCTTGCATCAGCTTTTTCTTTTTCTGCAGCATATTTGTCAGCATCTG
The DNA here is from genome assembly GCF_014750685.1 of Bacteroides sp. GM023. Classification (GTDB taxonomy): domain Bacteria; phylum Bacteroidota; class Bacteroidia; order Bacteroidales; family Bacteroidaceae; genus Bacteroides. The sequence continues at coordinate 516,353 of NZ_JAAXGE010000003.1, read as the reverse complement.
AATTTGCCAAAGGAGCAGCTTTCTTCAGGATATTAGCACCATCATTGTAGCAAAGAACTCCCAAGCTATACAGAGCATTTGTCTTATAAGTCTTGTGATTCAAAGGAATTACTTTCTTGAAGTTTTCTTCTGCGTCTTCAGCCTTACCAGCCTTTTGAGCAGCAAGCCCTGCTTTCAAGAAATGAAGGCCATAGTTCTTGATCATTACCTTATTGTTCGGATCAACTTTCAACCCTTCTTCCAATGTAGCAACGTATTCGTCAGTCTTCTTCAATGCATCCAAAGCTGAAGCCTTACGTGCATATGCATTTCCTGTATTGAACTTCTTTTCGATTGCTATATCAAAATATGTAACTGCTTCAGCATACTTCTTTATTTCATCAGCAGCCATACCACAATAATACGCTGTTGCTGAATCTTGATTATTAGTCTGCTTCAAATATTCACTAAATTTAGCGTACGCCACAGGATAATTTTTGGCATTGAATGCATCATTTCCTTCTTTCTTAATTTGGTTAGGGTCGGTTTGAGCAAAAAGGTTAGCTACTGTAATACAAAATGCGAATAAAAAAATAAATTTCTTCATAACTTTATGTGTTTTTTAGTTGTTTATCGCCCAAAAGTAAGCCTTATAATACAAAAACACAACCCTATTTAAGTTTTTTGAGCTTTTTGAAACCTATATAACGTTCGTTATTCTTCGTGAAAAGAATGATTCAATACTCATCCATACTATAACAGAGAAATAGACAAAATATTATACCTATATAAATTACTGATTCATAGCTATAAAGAAAAATATGAATAAAAAAGTGTCGGAAAGTTTTTGAGATTTCATAAAAAGCACTACCTTTGCATCCGCAAATAAGGATGGTTCCGTAGCTCAGCTGGATAGAGCAACGCCCTTCTAAGGCGTGGGTCAAGCGTTCGAATCGCTTCGGAATCACTTAAAGGGAAGCTCTGATTATCATATAGATTAATCAGAGCTTTTCTTGTAACTGTACGTTTAAAACACTTTCATTAACATTTTAACCCTACTGACAAACCTGCAAATGTATAATAGATGTGTTTTATTAGGTTCAAAATCACAAATATGAACAGCTGATAATAAGCGGTTTTCTATTACGATTCGTGCTAACATTCTAAGGAGTGAGTCAAGCTTCAAAGGCCATTTCTTATTTATGAAAAACACTTTTATGTTCCTCTCTTTTAGTTATAATTCTACATTCTCCCATTTCAAGATAACATACTGATTTACCATAGGTTTTATCATAACCCAGTTTTTCTAGCATTTTCATCAATCACAAAGTTGACTTCTACAAAGTCATAACTTAAGCTGAATTGAAGAAAGTTGTTCGAAATCAAAGAAAAGTAAGAAAACATTTGATTATATTCATAATTGTGTGTTCTTTTGTCATAGTATAAACAATAAAAACACAGAATCATGAAAAAGGTATTATTTATCATAATAGCAATATTTATTATTGGATGTGGCAACAAAAAAGAATATAATGATAAATTAAAGAAAACAACGGAAGTCATGGCAGAACTTACATATTTTAGCGGGCATATAGCAGATGATTATACAGAAGTTTGGAGAACTGCAATATATGATAATAGATACCAAGGAAATTACTGTTCTGATTTTAACGAAGCATTATCAAAACATATGGAGTTTGTTAAAGGAACATCTTTATATCAAACCATTCATCTTAAAAAAGATACATTAGATATGTTAATCAGAGAATTGAAAGAGTATCCATCTGAATATGAAAAAGCCTATAATGAAGCTGTATCACTTTATACAGATGTTGACCAGCTAACTGGATATGCCGATAGTCCATCTGGCTCATTGAGTTCATATTCTGCCTTAACCTCTGATTTAGTAATATCTATTACAAAGAAAATCAAAGAATTTAGGCTTAAACATGTTGAATAAGAATAAAAACTACAATAGAAAGAATAGCATTGTAAGTGCTCTAAACTCACGAATATTTTATCAAAGCAGTAAATTAGCAAAGTCACAATAATAGTAAATGTAAAAGTTACTTTTTAACTTTTAGAAAAATAAGAAATATGGAAACAATCACACTAATCACATCAGTTATCATTATTACATTTGGAGTATTACAAATCATTCTATTCTTCAAAGTTTGGGGAATGACCAATGATGCCAAAAAGATAAAGAATACAATTCAAGCAAGCGGATATCCATCCGGCATTTCTCCTGCTAAAATAGAGTTTATCATAGGAAATGTTGAAAAAGCTAAAGAAATGGCATATAGAGAATTCCTTTTTGATGTATACAAAATATATTCAGAAGTCTCAGCTAATACATTTATGTCAGAGGACATTGAATACACAAAGAAGTTTAGTATAATAGAAAACAAATACAAAAAAAGATATGACAACGCTTCATCATTTATAGAATTCAATAAATTTTCCACTTTTGAAAATGCTAAAAAGGTATTTGAATAAAAGCATATATATAATACAATGAAAAAAAACTTTTTATTCGTGACAATTATCCTAATATTTATAGGATGTTCTCAAAAACGCAGTAATCCAGATATGGTAATTTTAGATAATGACTATTCTAGATTAGAATTATCAGCAGATACTGCTTTCAACGGAGTTAGATTTGAAATTTCATATGAGCAAGCATTCAGCACTGAATTATTTAATAAAACAGAATATGATCATATTCTAATATTTAAAGACAAAAACATAGGGGACTTTGAATATGAGTTAGTAACAACACAATTTTATAAAGATTCCCTTTATCTTATCCAAATATATTCATATGAGACAAATGCATACTTAAAAGCGACCAATAAAAATAAGAACAGTGTTTGCGACTATTTCTATAATTTAGATAAACTTATTTCGTCTAAATATGGTGATGCTGAAATTATCGGAAAACCATATTCACTTGTAAGAGATGAATTAATCCCTGGCACAGTAAGATGGTGTAATATATGGGAATCGTCAAACAAAACAATAAAGATAGGAATAGAAGAATCTATACAAGGTGATAAGTATAGAGTTGTAGCCAATATATACAGAAACAATCTATTCAACTCTCAAAAAAATGAAAACGAAAGTAGGATTTCACCTCCCAATACTAAAGAATTAAATAATAAATTTTAGAATATAAAATGCTACAGCTTGACTAAATTCAAATCATTTTGGATTTACAGATTTAAACGCTGAACGTTTATTGATAACGCTGAACTCTAGGATCTATACAAATAATAAATTCTAGAGTTCAGCGTTTAAATTTATTTCAATATCAGGGTACCTTCTAGTTTACAACGAAAGCTATCACTCAAAGGCTGTTTCTTATTGGTAGAAACCACTTTGATTTCATTCTCTCCCGGTTGTAATTCCACATTCTTCCATTCTAAAATAGCGTACTGGTCTGCTGTCGCTTTACCACAACTTTTGCCATTTACAAACAATTCAGCTTCAGGCTGATTGGTGAAGGCAGTAATCGTTTGTAGGCGTTGGGAACGTACAATGTTACGTTTGCCTGTTAGATGGAGCATTGGTTCTTCCTTATTCCAATTGGCTTTGTAGAAATAGAAAGCGTCTTTACGGACTTTTCGGTCAAAAGTAACCAAGCCTTTGTCGTTAATACCAGGACGATCGCCCTCTGTACGGTGTGCAGCGCCAAAATCAAACATATTCCAAACGAAGCTTCCCCATACATATGGGCGGGAAGAAATTTCTTTCCAGTTTTCAATATGATAAAATGTTTGCCAGTTTTCCGGGTGCCACCAACTGGTAGGTACAGTTTTCGTTAATGAATCCTGTTGATGATAGATGCTGGCACCGGCACCGTATTCGCTGATAGCAATACATATTTCCGGGTGTTTTTTATGCATGCTGTCAAGCCATTTACCCAAATCAGCGGGAGTACCACCGTACCATCCGTCATAACGATTCCAGGCAATAGCATCCGTAATGAAGTTTAAATCTCCCATTTGGTTACTTGCAGAGGTGGTAGGTCGTGTGGTGTCTTCCTGATGAGCCAATACGTTCAGTTCTTTTATATATTCCACCGGGTTATCTCCAATCTCTGTCAACTCATTAAACAGCCCCCATACACAGATAGAAGGATGATTATAGTGTTGACGAATCAGCTCTTTAAGTTGTTCTTTACCATTGGCACGGAAAGCAGGCAGGTCTACAAAACCTTTGTCATTGTATCCGCCGGGGCCAACGAAAGGAATTTCAGCCCACACAATAATACCATTCTTATCCATCAAGTCATAAAAATAGGTAGCTTGCGGATAATGCGCCAAACGAACGGCATTCACTCCCATTTCCAGCATCAATGCAGCATCCTCATCATGATGTTGAGTTCGTAAAGCATTTCCGACCTCACTCCTATCCTGGTGACGACATACTCCCTGAAGGGGTAAATGTTTTCCATTCAGGAAGAAACCCTTATCGGGGTCAATCCGATAAAAGCGAAGCCCTAAAGGTTGCGTAATACAATCTACAATTTTACCATTCCGGGAAAGAGAGATTTCCGTTTGATAAAGAAATGGGTCTTGACGCCCATTCCACAAATGGGGTTGACTAATTTCAAATACAAGTTCCTGCTGCACAGTCGAAGTACCGGAAAGAGCTACCTTTTTCACTCCTTCTTTCACAACTTTTTTTCCATCCAGGAGACGGATATTGAGTTCTACTTCTTGATTAGCAGTATTTCCGTTTGATAAATCAACAAGTGCACGTACTTTGGCATATTTATGGCTCACACTATCCTGTATGAGACGTACTCCCAGAGAGGCATAATCCAAAGGAGAAATACACGTTTCATCAGTTATCATCAAATGCACATCCCTGTAGATTCCACCGTAAAAATTAAAATCACCCACCAAAGGCATGATATCCAGTTGTTCTCCATTGTTCACCCGTACTAATATAGAGTTCTCTTTCCCATACTCAACCTTTCCAGTAATTTCAAAGATAAAAGCTCCATACCCTCCGCGATGCTCACCGATATGACGACGATTTATAAAAACATCAGCAATACTGTTCACTCCCTCAAAGCGTAGAAAAAGACGCTTGCCTTTCCATTCGGGACGAATAAATAGTTTCTTTTCATAATTGCCAATGCCTCGTTTATAGTCTATTTTACCGGATAAAGCATCCTGCGCATTCCAGGTATGGGGTAAGTCAACCCTTACTTCCGTTCCCTTCTGCACCTGATGTGAGAACCGGAACTTCCAATTATCATTTAATAAGATGTCCTGTCGCTGCGCAAACGTAGACAGACTATAAAGCACAAATAAAACAACCGCCAACAAACGGCTGGAGTGTAAAAAACATGTTCTCATACTATTTCTTTAATGATGTTTTCTTTACTTTGATAAAAGAAGATAATGATTCAACTTTTTCTTTATATTTTTTCTCATTTACCCGATTCTTATTTTCCTTTTTATCAATCCGGTGGTCAAACAGCATGCTTGCTTTCTTCACGTCACCTTTCATCCATTCAGCATAGCTATAACGCTGGTCAACAGCATTATCTCCCCCCTCCCATTGAATATAAACTTCCTCTTTAGTCTTAGCCTTCAAGTTCTTGAAAACTCCGGCAAAGCTTTGGCCGCTCAGTTGTTCAGCAGGTACAGGAAGTTTGCAAAGTTCGCATAAAGTGGGATATAAATCAACAAATTCTACCATAGATTTTGTTTCTCCCTTTTTCGTTCCTGGTACACGGATAATTAACGGCACATGAGTAGAAGTATCCATCAGATTATGCTTTCCTACAAAATCATGTTCGCCCAAATTCCACCCATGATCTCCCAACAGAACAACAATCGTATTCTCTGATAATCCCAACTCATCCAACGCATCCAATACCTTTCCTATTTGCGCATCCACATAACTCAAACAAGCATAATATCCATGCTTTACTTCCCTCTGAAAATCAATATCACTCGTATTCGTAACCCGTGCATAAGCGTAAATCTCTGACGAATTACGCACCTGTTCCGGCAATCCTTCAGGTCTGAAACGATTGGTAGCCATGGGAATTTCGTCACGTTTGTATAAATCCCAATACTTCTTCGGAGCATTAAACGGCAAATGAGGTTTCCAAAAACCACAAGCCAGGAAGAAAGGTTTACCTATCTCCTTCATTCTCTTTAAATCACGAATTGCCCGGTTCGCCAACTTACCATCATCATAGGCAGTATCCGGCACATCGGCAGACTCACAGAAAGGCCCCCGCATTGTTTTCGGATTAATCGTCTTCCCCGATTCCGAATTCATCCAAAGTTCCCATTTGTTATATTCCGCCCAGTAGACATCATATCCATCCGGATGATTCCGATTAGGCGGTTCACTCCACGAATCAGCATGGTCGCTCATATGATGAAACACTTTTCCATCCGAAACAGTATGATAGCCATTCTGTGTAAACCATCCTGAAATAGGTATTGCCTCGGGACAATCTTTGCTGGCATAAGCAGAGAAACTGATAAAACGGTTTGGATACCGGGGATATACACCTGTCAATAAACTGGCACGGGACGCTCCACTCACGGGTATATTGCAATAAGCATTCTGAAACAAAACACCGCTTGCAGCTAAACGATCCATATTAGGTGTCTTCACTTCCTTTACTCCATAACAGCCTAACTCGGGACGCATATCGTCCGCCATTATGAAAAGAACATTCATTTGGGATACATCCTGTTGTGCCCGCATCATAGAAGAGAAACAACAAGCCGTTCCACAAAGAAGAGTGTATTTTACAGAGAATTTATTCTTCATTTTACGTGTTAAATTTTAAAGACCTGCAATATACTAAAATATTACAGGTCTTGTATATATTATTAACTCAAAATTACTTAGTCCATACCGGATTTTGTTCCAGATTTGTATTCAGAGCCAATTGCTTCAATGGCAACGGATAGAGATAATAATGTTCCTGCCATCCGAGCGGAGTATCATAGAAGTAAACATAACCGTCATCAGCGCCCATACCACCTGTTACTTTCAGCTTCTTGGCAGCAGCTTCTGTCACATAAGCACCTAATGGCTGTTTATTGACATACTCTCCTTTTTTCCATCTGCGCAAATCATCCAAACGGAAACCTTCACCCATCAATTCTACACGTCTTTCCCTACGCACTTCCCATAAAAGAGCAGGAACGGAAGGATCACGGTCCGTATCAAAATTATCACCAATATCGTTCACTATCATTTTAGCAACTCCGGCTCTTGCGCGAAGTTTATTGATTGATCTGTCAGCAGCAGGCTGGTCTAATTTTCCCAGTTCGCACATAGCTTCGGCATAATTTACCATCACTTCGCCTACACGGAATAGTGGAGCATCTGTTGTATTTACACCATTGGCATTGGTTGCTACTGTATGAGTATTGTAATATTTCCAAACCCAAAATCCCATTTGCGAAGCGTTCCAACCTTGTCCCCAGTTCATATTCTTGAAGTGCGGTTGTCCCTGAACTGTAAATCCTTTAAAGTTGGAAGATGGCAAGCGGTGATAAGTTTCACCGGAAATCGTAGCTATAAGATCAATAAACTCTCTATCTTCCGCATTAGCCGTATATTGCCAGTCAGGTGTACTCGGACCTTTATCCTTCTTCACCATATAGGGAGGACATATCGTGAGATACAAACGATAGTCACGGTCACGGAACTGTCCGTAAATATCCCTATCACCACCATAGTTACTTGTTGTCGTGCTGACAGGCCGCCCGTCCTTACATAAATAACTGTCTACCGCATCCTTCGTAGCTTCAATATAAGATTCACCGGTACGTACCATACGTGTCAGGCCATGCATTAACTGTCCGGTTTCATAAGCTTTATACAGAAGAACTCCTGCTACTCCATCCAACGTTTCCGAATTAAACAATTCATCATATTGAGGATGTACGTTCGGATACTCTTCTATTACATCTCCGGCAGCACGGGCACATTCTTTCAAATAAGTATCCGCATCTGCCAACCCATGATATTTTCTCCAAGTACCTTCAAACAAAGCGAAACGGGAAATAAGAGCCTTCACCACATACAAATTAATCGTATTTTTGCCATCGACCAAAATATCATTGCCAATGTGCTCTTCCGCGTATTTCAGATTGGAAAGAATATTGGAAGCCACCAAATCACGGCTGTCCCGTTTTCCATAAAGCTCCGGACTCTCCTCCGTCAAAGCATGTTCCACCCAGGGAATATCACCGAATTTGGAAAGCATCTGAAAATACTTATAAGAACGGAAGAAATATCCCACACTTCTCCAATGTTCCTTTTCCGTTTCGTTCATTTCCGATTTATCAATATTATCAAGCAGCAGATTGGCACGGCGAATATAATCATAATCCCAGTCTGTAGATTCATCCTTAGCCTTTGCCTTCCGGTAAGCCCATTGACCTTCATATCCGGCCAATCCTTTTATCATATTATCCGATTCAAAATCGCCACGGAATATTTCATCCGTCTGTCCCGTATTATACGTATATCCGAAAAACACATTATACAGTCCCCATGCATACGTTTTAAAATTATCATTGGTAGTGAAGACTGACGCTTCCGTTTGCTGTCCCTTCGGATAAACTTCCAGGAATTCGTCATTCAAGCAAGATGACATCAACAAACAAAGACTAACGCTTGCACATAGTATATATTTACTCATAATAATTACTCTTTAAGATGTGATACAATTAGAATGAAACGTTTATACCAAACGAATACTGTCTCATATACGGATAGGTAAAACCGCGTTGTCCCAAATCATCCGTTACAGAGCGTTCCGGGTCGAGTCCCTTCGGCAAATGGTCGAATGTGTAAAGATTCTCACCACTAAAGAACACAGCCAGATTATTCACTCCAATCTTACTAATCCACTTGGACGGGAAATTATAAGAAAGCGTTATATTACGAATACTCAAATATGATCCGTCTTGCAAATAACGAGTTTGAACACGTGTATTGGCAGCAGTGTTTCCGGCAGCTTTCTCATAGATACGCGGGAAGTAACTATCCGTATGTTCCGGAGTCCAATAATTCAATTGCGAATCGTAAACAGTAGTCCAGGCATCATAATGCGGATAGAACAAGTCATTCATCACCCACAAATCCCGTTTGCCTACTCCCTGCAATAAGAAAGACAGAGAGAATCCGTTCCAATTTGCGCTACCATGAATACCATACTGGTAACGGCGGGTATTATTACCGATAATCTTACGGTCGCCCGGATCTTTCGTCGTACTCGTACCGCTATTGATGATATTATTACCATCAAGGTCTTTATACAAGATATCTCCCGGATTCGGATTATATTCTTCCACCTTGGCAATGCCCGGTTTAAGCTTTCCACTCTCGTCAAAATCATCCACAGTGTACAAACGGTCGGTCACATATCCCCAGATTTCACCCAGTTCCATACCTACACGATAAGTATCTTTATCATTCTTATCCTTACCAAACAAACCTGTTTCATTATTGTATTTGGTAATCTTCGTCTTTGAATCATAAAGATTGAATCCCAAATTATATTTTACCTTGCCTATCTGGTCATTCCAATCCACTGAAATTTCCCAGCCTTTGGAACGAAGGTCGGCCGTATTCTGTAAAGGAGCGCTTGCACCCAATACACCCGGAAGTTCAGCTCCCGGAGCAAGCATACCTTTCGTATCCCTGCGATACCAATCGAATACCACATTCAGCCTGTTGTTCAATAATCCAAGGTCGAAACCAACATCAATCGTCGTAACTTTTTCCCAAGTAAAACTATTGCTTACCAAAGCAGCAGGTTTCAGGGTGGTCACTTTGATACCGGAAACAGTCCAGTAAGCCTGTTCGGCATCCATGCCGGGAATATATGCATAAGGAGTGATGCTCTGATTACCAATATTACCCCAGGAACCACGCAATTTCAGGTTAGACAAAACTGTATTCAACGGCTGCATAAATGCTTCTTCACTAATACGCCATCCGGCAGAAACCGAAGGGAAGAATCCGAAACGGCTATTCTTCGGGAACTTGGAAGAACCATCATAACGTCCGTTCGTTTCAATCAGATACTTACCTGCGAACGAATAGTTGATACGATAGAACAAACCTCTTACCGTATAACGCTCGAATTTATCCTTGGCAAAATAATCACCCGTTGCCTGTGAGATAGAAGGCAAATCCTCATTAATCATATTCATGCGTGACATTTCCGCATACCGGTAATCACTGCTTTCCTGATTGAAGCCGCCCATGACAGTCACATCATGCTTACCCCATGAATTATTATAATTAGCATAGAAGTTCAATGCATTATAATCAGTAATACCATCCGAATATTCATACTTGGAGTTTGCAGTAGAAACCTCTTTCACAAAATTGCCACCATGTGCATAATAGAATTTCTTATCAAACTTCGTTTTTTCATTGCTCAAATGATTGAATGTATATTCACCAATCAACTTGACATTCTTCAAAGGAGTAATAGTGACTTTACCGAAAATGCGAAGATTATTTTTCTGAATAGTAGTCGGATAAGCCAGGTTTATCACATTTCTCGGAGTGTTGTTCGGCAGATCTTCACCATCAATATTCATTGTCCCGGTAGGAAAATAAGAAGGAAATGCAACAGCCGCTCCCCAAATACCGTATGCAGCGGAAGTTTCCGGCAATGAAGATTTAGAATTTGTATATTTAATATCCAATTCGGGAGTAATCCATGAGAACACATCCGAACGAAGATAAGAAGAAACATTGTAACGCTTGTACGTATCCTTATCCGAAGCAAGTACACCATTTTCATTCACCATACCGAATGAGAAACGATAAGAAATATCCTTCGTACCGCCGCCTACCGAGATATTGTGCGTTTGCTGAAAACCCGTCTCCATCATATCATCGAAGAGATTTGTTTCTGCCAGGCTATACCTGAGCCCGTCCACCATTGCATACCCATCAGGATAAGCAGACGGATTGGCATTATACTCCTTCAATAAGTCCAGCCAGGTATCTACGTTCTGACCACTCTGATAATTGATAGTTCCCATATCTTTATAAGCCTGTACCGTCTGAAGCGGAGTAGCCTTATGCGGCATATTGGCCGGTCTGCTAAATGAGAAGTTATTTGAATAATTGATAGAAAGTTTAGTTGCGTCCGAGCCTTTCTTTGTCGTAATCAAAATTACACCAAATGCTGCGCGTGCTCCATAAATAGCAGAAGAAGCCGCGTCCTTCAAGACAGTTACCGACTCGATGTCGTTCGGATCAAGCATATTAATATCCATCTCCACGTTGTCTACCAACACCAACGGTTTTCCATTCTTATCCAAACTATTGACACCACGGATATTGAAACTCATTTCTTCACCGGGTCTTCCTGAATTGCCCGTAATCTGCAAACCGGGCATCGCTCCTTTCAAGGCATCACTAACAGATACCACAGGACGGTCGCCCAATACATCATCCATCTTCACGCTACTAACCGCGCCGGTTAGGTTTGCCTTCTTCTGTACACCGTAGCCTACAACTACCACTTCGTCTATCAGACGGGTATCTTCTTTCAGCGTCACATTAAGAGGCCGCTGTTCTTTTACCACTACTTCCTGGGTAGCATATCCAATATAAGAAACAGATAAGCGGTCATTCAAAGTAACCATCAATGAGAAGTTACCATCCATATCCGTAATAGTGCCTTCCGTAGAATTCAACACTTTTACATTTGCGCCAATCACTCCCTCTCCCGTAGGATCGGTGACCCGACCTTTCAAGACAAATGATTTTCCCTGTTCATTTTGAGGAGTCACTGCATGGAACATAATTACCCTGTTTCCGTTCACTTCATAACTGACATTCATACCTGCCAGCAACTGTCCCATTGCATCATTAATCGTACCGTTGCTCATATTCACAGAAACCTTTCTGCTCAAGTCAATATCATTATTACGAATCAGGAAAGAATAATTTCCCTGTTTCTTGATGACTTCAATGGCTTCTTTTAAAGTAACGTTATCTACTTTTACGCTGAATCTCTTGCTCTGTTCCTGTGCCGATAGCTGATAGCCGGCTAAAACGTTTCCGACAGACAACAGCAAAAACATTAATAATATTCTCTTTACTATTAATCTCATATTTTTCACTATTAAAGGTTAACTAATATCTTTCTATATATCGACGAACCGCCCGTATATCTACCGGTCATGTTCCCAACCATATACTGTATCTTTCTTTTATTTTACCTCCTTTTTTTATCCGTTATAAAGATCGTGTCGCCACTCACTTTCCATGTATATTGCTTTTCAACGTTGATTTCTTCCAATATATCATTGATACTTTGATTACTATTGAAGCATCCTGAGAACCGTTCCTCTCCCAAACGTTCACTCTCGATTCTGATCTTCACCTGGAATTTCCGTTCCAGTCGATGCGCAATATCCGCAAACGAAACATTATCAAAGGTCAAGCCTCCGTCCAGCCAATCACAGGCAGTACTCGCATTCGACTTCATCTTCTCCATACGTCCCGTATTCTTATCATACAAAGCCTGTTCGCTGGGGAATAATTTCATCACAGAACCGGACGAAGCAGACAGATTGACACGGCCCTCCAACAAAGACACCATTACATAATCATCGTCATCATAAGCACGAACATTAAATACCGTTCCCACTACCCGCACTTGTACACCATTCGTATTTACAAAGAAAGGAATCTCCTCATTTTTTGCCACCTTAAAGTAGCCTTCACCATCCAAAGTGACATCACGTCCACGGATACCAAAGCCGCGGTAATAACGCAACACCGAACCTGCATTCAAAGAAACTTCCGTTCCATCGGGCAGCACAATATTTGTCCGCGAACCGGCAGGCACCTTGATTTCATAAGGTGAATCCGCTTTCGTATATACTTCCGTAAGATTCTCAGTGTAGTTATACCAGAAATAATTGCAACCTATCAACAGGATAATTGCAGCAGCCACCTTCAGCCAAACAGGAATCAACTTCCGTGTCCGGACAGTTTTCATTTCAGAAGCAGCGATTTCTTCTTTTATATGTGACAGATTGGTATCCTCATTCTTAGCAAATGCAGGAACAGAAGAAATAGCCCATACGGCAGACATTTCCCGGAAAGTTTTAGCAGCATCCTCATTAGATGCCAAAAATGCAAGCAAAGTCTCTTTTTCTTCCTCCGTACAGCTACCGGACAGATAATTGCTGATCCGTAACTCCAATTCCTCTATATCATAAAACTTATTCATAAAGCGTACTTTTTCTATGGGTGTATATAACTAGATACGCAAAAGAAAAAAATACGTTTAAAAGAAATGCGATTTTTTTTAGAGAAACATCAAAATAGCTATCATATACGGTGTACCAAGTGATTCGCGCAGCTTGGTCAATGCTATTTTCATCTGTACTCTTACAGTTGCAACATTGATATTCTGCTCTTCTGCAATTTCACTATACGATTTGCCCTCGTACAGGCTTGCTTTAAATATGGCACGGCATTTGGCAGGAAGTTCTTCCACTTTCTTCATAATGATCGCGTTCATTTCGCTGCGTTCCAAAGCCTGCAAAGGATTATCGGAAGAAAGAATATGATTTTCGAGAAAAGCCCATATTTCCTCCATCTGCTCCGTCATCATCGACTCATTGAAATAAGACGAACGGAGATAACTGATACTTGCGTTCTGAATGGCACGCCGCAAATACGGAAGAACGGGATGAGTGATATGACGACGGTTCTGCCAAAAAGCTACAAAGACATCGTTCACAATTTCTCCGGCCACCCTCTTGTCATGTACATAATAAACAGCTATCGCACACAGATAAAGATAGTACGTATGATAGATTTTATCAAATGCCTTTGTATTATCGTGATTCAGTTGTTCGATTACTTTTTCAGAAATTTCCGGTAGACTCATTCGCTGTTTTTCTTTAAGGAACGATTGCAAATATAGCGATTAATTCAGAGAAACAAAACTCCGATTGATGAAACCGAAGTATTGCTATCCATCTATAATTACAAGCCTACCGGTATTTTCAGCAAATACCAAACGATAAACAGCAATGTCCACGCAAATAAGATAGCCAATGAATATCTCCAGGTATATTTTAGTAATGTACCATAAGTGATCTGCTTATCATACTGACGCATATAAGTCAGCACTAAAGGCATATAAAATAAGAAAGGCGTAATGGCATTTGTCGAACTGTCTCCGATACGGAAAGCACATTGCGCCACGTCGGGAGAAATACCCATCTGCGCAAACATCGGAATAAAGATAAAAGACATAAAAGCCCATTTGGAAGTGGCAGATACCATAATCAGATTGATAAATGCCGTAAACAGGATAAACAAGACCAAAGCCGCCAATGGAGCCGGCTCAAAAGAAGAAACCAGTTCGGCACCCATAATGGCAAGACACTTGTCCAAATGCGAATATTCGAAACAGGCAAACATTTGAGCAGCAAAGAAAGCAATCACGAAATAAACGCCAAGAAGCTTCATTGGCTGCGTCAGTCCTTCAATCACATCATTATCCGTGCGATAGCGACCAGAACTGAAACCATACGCCATGCCCGTGATACCTGCTCCCAAAGAAAGAAGAAACAAAATACCAGCAATGAATGGCGAATGCATCAAGCCACCATTCACACCGCGCAAAATTCCATAAGAAGAAAAAGTAAGCCATAAAACAAGAACTACATAGACAGCCGCCACCATAATAGAAATCATGATCGCCCGTCTCTCTTTGCGTGACAGGGGACGATAGGCTTCCACCTTTACACTTCCTTCGTATTTACCCAACCTGGGAAGAAGCCATTTTTGAGTCACCCAATAAACAATGGCAGTAATAACTACCGTAGAAGCACTCATAAAGAAGTAATTGCAAAGAGGTTCCGTATTCCCCTGATAGCCTGTTTGAGCCAATGCAGCTTCCTGCGTGGTATGAGCCAGCAACGGGTCCATTGTACTCAACACAATATTGGCGCTGTATCCGCAAGCAACGGAGACATAAGCCGTCACAATTCCCGCAATCGGATGAAGCCCCACCCACTGAAACAGCATGGCGGCAATAGGTAATAAGATAATATATCCACCGTCACCAATAGCATTCGACAGCAATCCGAGAATAATCACCCACAAAATGATTTTCTTCTTTTCCTTCCGGTTCCCCACCCCCATACGGATGCACGCATCAATAAAGCCTGAATGTTGGGCAACCCCCAGTCCGAACATGGCAATAATCACCATGCCCAACGGAGCAAACCCTGTAAAGTTCTTGATAGCGTTCCTCAACCACCAGCGAATTCCTTCCGGACTCAACAGGCTTTGCACACGAATATCCTCGCCAGTCTGTGGCAATGTCACTTTCAGTCCATAGATATCACATATCCATGAAAGAAAGACCACTGCCATTGTCAGCAGCATGAACATCGTAGCAGGATGGGGCATACACCATTTTGTCTTCATCGCTTTTCAGGTTTATTCTTCGTCGATTTTCCTTCGTTATTCTTCGTCGGGCTCCAAATTATCCAGATCAATAATACGTAATTCCAATGCACGGACAGCCAACCGGGTAGCATTCACTCCCACCCGCTCACCATTCGGGAAAAGACGTCCGATAAGATCATTCTGCCGTTTTTCCAATGATTTCACGCCGAAGGGCATACCTTTCAGGTTCGCAATCATCTCCTTCGTATATCCCAAAGCCAGATGGCGGAGAAAACGCTCGTCATATTCATCAATATCATAGCTGATTACCGCTTCCTGACGTTTCGCGTCATTGGCAACAGACTTCTTGAAACGCTCTACAATCTTTTCCAGAATGGGATAGTTAAATACCAGCTTCTTACCGTCCATCACAGCCTGTACATCTGTCTTGGTTAGCAGCTCTCCCGTTTTGAGGATAATTCCGTCAGCACCGGCATTCAGTACATCCACCCACAACTTTTCATTCAGAATCTCACCTGTGAAAATCAGTACGCGAACACCTTTATAGCGTTTGAATATATTCCGGCAAATATCGACTCCGATAGTAGTAGAACCACCCAATCCCAAATCCAGCAATACCAAATCAGGAAGCTGCGCTTCCATCAACGGCCAAAATTCGCTTTCGGTCATGGCAGTACCGATCACTTCCGCATTCGGTATTTCGTGGCGGAATATCTCCTCCGTACCTTTTAACTCCAGTTTTACATCCTCTACGATAATAACTTTAAACTTCTGTTCTTCCATTTCCTTATCTAATAACTTTTATGTGTTTTCTTTTTTATCTGCGCGGAACCGTGAAATAGACCGTAAATCCTCCATCCGCAGCAGGTTCGGCATTAATACGACATCCTCTGCGTCCCGCAAATTCGTCATGGTCACGGATAATCTGCTTGCACACCAAATATTCCGTACCCCGCAACTCTCCTTTTTCACCGGAAGTCATACGTGCCAAATTCGGGTAGAACAACTGATTCAATTCCTCCACACTCTTTTCACGTCTCGTATCCGTAAAGAGGAAACGAATATATCCATCATCCTTGCGAACCTGCAAACGCAACACGCCATCTTCACGAACCGTTAACGCTTCGTCAATCAGATTTTCCAATAGAAAACGTAACTGATTCACATCTCCTATCACCTTCGCTTCCATCGGCTCCATCTCCAGTTCTATCCTCTCCGTCCGGTTCTTCATCACCTTCTTGAAATATTTTCCGGCAGCATCAAAAAGCTCCTGCACTGGAATCACCGTCCGCCGGAAAGTAACCTCTTCCAACTGACGGGAAGCACACGAACTCAAGATAGTAAAGATGCCCTTATAATATTCAATCAATTCCGTCATAGTCTCCACTGCTTCGCGCTCTTCCTTTTCCGAAAGACTCAGCGTATTCAGCCGTCCTACAATCTGCTTGATTTTATTCGGATAATAAATCGTTTCATGTTTAATTGTAGACAAGCAGTTGTCAAGCACCATATTCTGTACATGCAACATACTATCCTCCCAGGAAGCCCGACGCGTTTCTTCATGCGCCGACTCAATATCCCGGTATTTCGTAGCCAGTTTCACTACCGCATTAAATACCACAATAGCCACATAACGAGCCACCAATTCAAAAAGCAAACGATCCGTTTCCTGCTCCGAACCTTCCCTACGTTCTAGATATAATACACCGACGCATTGATGTTCTCCTCCCGCTTCTACCTTCAACGGAATAGCCAGCAGATGTTGTTCCGCAAGATACTCGCCGGAGTCAAAACACTGTTGCACCATTTCCGGCATCTCCTGTCCGGGACGCGAAGCATACTCCAGCCGATGCGTCGATTCATTATACACTGCGATTCCCATCCGGTCAATCGTCAATAATTCATTCACCGAACCGAATGCCTCATTCACAATACGTTGTGGAATTTCTTTGAGCGTACTCTCCTCGCGTTGAAGCGCTTCCGCATCCTCCTGCTCCTGTAGTCTAACTATAGATGCCGCAAATACTTTCTGATTTATTTCAAGCACCTGTTCAAGGTTCAGCCGATTCTGTAACAGTTTTCGCATATACAGAAAATAATAACCAACCAAAGAAACAATCAACAAGACAAAGCATAGGATAATCCCCACCGTCTTATTAGTATTCGAACGCTCCAACTGCCTGCAATATGCTTCCAATGTCTGGTCTTCCCCCTGCAACTTATACAAATCCGTAAAAGCCGAATTATTATAACTGTACCCATCCAATTGCTTCAAAGCCAGGAAAGCGACCGCCGCTTCATTTCTTATATCCAGAATCACATGATAATCCGAATCAAATAATTCATTCCACCAACTGACTTCAGCAGGTATTCCCGTACCTACAAGTTTCATATAACGATGCGGACTTTCCGGACGCGCATACTTTTCATAATGCTCGTTCAGCAACGACATGGCAGAGTCCACATACTGCAAGGCAAGCTCGTAATTTTCATCTACATTGGCAAAATATGCTGCATTGGCATAGTCCGACGCAGCATCCAGCAAGTCTTCATAAGCAGAATCAGTAACTACCACTATCGAATCTCTCTCCTGCGACATAGGCGGAATCGGGTCATGCAAGCAAGACACCATTCCCATAGGAAGCAACAAGCAAAGCAATACGCCAATTACCTTACGTACTCCCAAAGGCAAACGGAAATAAAAACGGCTTCCCTTCCCCAATTCACTCTCCACATCGAAGGTACATACCCGGAAGAGTTCATTCGTTTTCTTATATTTCTCAATGATTCCCTTACAGTTCATCAGTCCGAAACCACTGCCCTTATTTTCTTTCAATTCGTCAGGATTCTCCGCATTCTTGATTCCTATCACCCGCGAATCATATACTTTCTCACCAATAATACGCGCCACATCTTCCTCCGAAATACCGCGTCCGTCATCTTCCACAGAAATCTCCACATACGTATCCGTAGTACGTGCATAGACCTTGACAGTTCCTCCTTCCGGAGTATATTTACGGGCATTCTCCGCCAGCGTATTAATCATAAACAGAGTCAGTGCCCGGTCTGCCTTCACCATAACAGTAGTCGGTTCAATCTCCAACGTCTGTTTTTTCATCTCAAAGGCACGCCGTCCTTTTCCCAACAGTTCAAACAACTCGTCAAGACTGAACGTTTCGATATTCAAGCTCAACGATCCCTGCTTCATCTTAATCCACAGAGCCAGAATGTCGTTATACTCATTAATAGTAGTTACCAATTCATCAATGTATTGATACTTCTCCTTCTTTATCTTTTCATCATCAATATATCCCTTCTCCGTAAGCTTGTGTACCTCGTTCAGAATACGGTCGATATAAGGATTGATACCATTCACAATAGCCATACAAGCCTTCTTTATCAGATTCTGACGCTTGTTTCCCGCAATATGCTGCTCATAGATATACCGTTGTTTTTCCAACTGCATCCGTTCGTCGCTCAATGCTTCCACCATCTGTTCATTGTCCGCCGCCCAAATAATATAAGGTTCAAGCACATGTACTAAAGCCTTTTCATCACGGTTCAACCGATGTGCGGGAACAAGCGCCGCTTTCCCCTCTTCGGGAATATCCAGTCTCATCCTACCCTTACCAAACAGATTGTCTATTCCTTCCTGAATCAACGGAACATTCATTGGAATGGAAGAAGTAATATCCCGGCAAAGCCCCAAAATCTGTTGCAGACGTTCCACATCAATCTGATTCCTTATCTTGGAACGCCTGTTGAAGAACCACCAAAGAATCACTACCAGCACCAATCCGACAATCACCAAAGAAAGCACAAGTGTCATCTGCCGCGAACCGGCTTCCAATGAAACATAACGGCTCTCCAGTTCCTTATCCTGACGGGTAAAGTTCAGAATATCCAGATAAATATTCCGGTTGTAATCAGAGGCATATTTCATTCCCAATCCCGCATACGATACACTCAATTGTTCCCGGATTCTCGAAATCCATTCGGGGACAGTCTTTACATTCTCCTGCGTAATCCACGGCACTCCCGTATAGGTCGTATCTCCTTCGGCAAACGTATATAGCTTATCCAGTGTATCCGCCTCATGGTGATAATAGAGCATATGATGGCGGTTCACACAATCCAATGCTTTCGTAAGCGTATCCAACGCTTCCGAATATCGCCCATGTGTATTCAGATATTTGCCGATAGAGACATACGCCCCGGCAATCTGATATAAATCATTATATTCGCGGAATTTTTCGAGTGCAAGCTGTGCCAGACGTAAAGGTAAAAGCGAATCTATCGAAAAGCCGAACTGGTCTAACGCATGTCCCCGTCTCGCCTGAAAGAAATCGAAGTCATTTGGAGCAATCATCAGGTTGGCAAGCCCTTGCAGGCCATTTCCTTCAAAATAGAGATGATTGCTCTGAACTGCCGTCCGCCAAGTATAATAAAGGTGGTCGAACTCGCGGAGCTTCCTATCTTCCGGTTTACCGGCTTCCACCAAAGAAGCTGAACCTTTGAGATAATGATAATAAAGCAATTGATTCGTATCTGCCAATGCTTCATCTTCCGGTATCTGATTGAGCGAAGCAATCGCTTCCTGACGTTGCTGAAGATAATAGTAATAAATAGAAGAAACGATGAAAAATTCCGTAAAAGCATAATCCAGCCGGAGCTCCTCATGCCGGTCGGCAAACAAGTCACTTTCTTCACGGATACGCTTCATGCGTTTCAGTGCACTATTCCGGTAGTCATAAAACTCCTTGTTCATAGCCGTCCGCTGACAGATTTTCATCAATCCGATGTCGGCAATCAGTAGTTCGAGCTCATTCTTGGTCAGTTTGTACACCTCTTTGTGCAAGGCTTCGGCGCGGTCGAAATCCATGTTCATGTAAGCCCAGAATCCTAGGTTGTTGGATGCCTCGGCTTTTCCCGATTTATATAAGTTTACCTTACGATAAGCCTGCTCGGCATATCTATAAGAAGAATCGAGATTCCGGTAACGAAAAGCATACGCTTTCCCGTTCAGTGAATCAATCAGACGCACTTCTTTAGTCGGCACCATATCAGTGCACGAGAAAAAAGAGGCGAATAACACTACACCTATTATATATAGAGGAAAGCGTGAACTCATTTTATTATCGGATAATTAACAACGGATAATGGATATTCCCCATTATTTATTGCAAATCTACAAATATTTCCGATAAGTTGGAGAGAAATATATTTTTTATACAATAAGTCCTTCTAAATAATAAGAGAAATTCCTACCTTTGCAGGCAAATTAACAAATAGGTAAAACATCTATTACAAAATGAGCGAAAAAGCACCCTTTATGGTATTCTCGGGAACGAACTCGAGATATCTTGCAGAAAAAATCTGCGCAAGCCTGGATTGTCCTCTGGGAAATATGAACATTACGCATTTTGCCGATGGTGAATTTGCGGTTTCATATGAGGAGTCAATTCGTGGCGCACATGTATTCCTGGTTCAATCCACTTTCCCAAACTCAGACAACTTAATGGAACTTCTCCTGATGATCGACGCTGCAAAACGTGCATCTGCAAAGAGCGTTGTAGCTGTAGTCCCCTATTTCGGATGGGCCCGTCAGGACAGAAAAGACAAACCTCGTGTATCTATCGGAGCTAAGTTGGTAGCCGATCTGCTTTCTGTAGCAGGTATCGACCGACTGATTACCATGGACTTGCATGCAGACCAGATTCAGGGATTCTTCAACATCCCCGTAGATCACCTGTATGCATCAGCCGTATTCCTCCCCTACATCCAGTCATTAAACCTGGAAAATCTGGTGATTGCTACGCCGGACGTAGGTGGTTCAAAACGCGCCAGCACTTTCTCCAAATATCTCGGTGTGCCATTGGTACTCTGTAACAAATCACGTGAAAAAGCAAATGAAGTTGCTTCCATGCAAATCATCGGTGATGTGACCAACAAGAACGTTGTACTGATTGACGATATCGTAGATACAGCAGGAACAATCACTAAAGCTGCCAACATCATGCTAGAAGCTGGTGCAGCATCTGTACGGGCTATCGCCAGCCACTGTGTAATGTCTGATCCTGCTTCTTTCCGTGTGCAAGAATCCGGTCTGACTGAAATGGTATTTACCGACAGCATTCCTTACGCTAAGAAATGCGCAAAAGTAAAACAGTTGAGTATTGCCGAAATGTTTGCTGAAACTATCAAACGCGTTATGAATAACGAGTCTATCAGTTCACAATACATTATCTAAATTAAAAAATGAGAATTAAAAATTGAGAAATTCTATGCAGCACCATGGCGCTAGCTCTTATTTCTCAATTTTTAATTCTCAATTCTCAATTTATTGAAGTCTTCCTAATTTATAGGTTCCTTTCTTGATAACCTTTCCGTCCTTATCCGTTTCCACAAACGGACCGTCCTTTTTTCCCTGTTTGAAGAAGCCGTCGAAGCGGTTACCATCCTTGTCGACTTGTACACCTTGTCCTTCTTCCAGTCCGTCAACGAAACCACCTTTATATTGCATACCTGCGACAGTCTTTAAAGTGCCCTGTCCGTTCGGACGATTATCTTTCCAGTCACCATCGTAAACGTCACCATTGCTCCATTTGTAGATACCTTTTCCGTCACGTTTGTTGTTTTTCCAAGAACCTTCGTACACAGCACCGTTCGACCACGTGAAAGTACCTTTGCCGTCCTGCATACCATCCTTGAAGTTTCCTACATATTTATCACCATTCGCGTGATAGTAAACACCCGGGCCGGTACGTTCACCTAAAAGATAAGAACCTTCATAACGGTCACCCGTATGGAAGAAATACGTACCTTTTCCATGTTGAATATCATCCGCCCAGTCACCATCGTATTTATCACCGTTGGTATATTCAAAAACCCCTTTGCCATGGCGAACATCATCTTTCCAGTCACCGTCATACTTACAGCCATCGTCCCAGTTCATGTTACCTTTGCCGTTCTTCTTGTCATTCTTCCAATGACCGCTATATTTTGCGCCGTTCGCCCAGGTATATGTGCCTTTGCCTTCGCGCTTATCATTTACCCAGTTACCTACATACAAATCGCCGTTGTGATAATACATCGTTCCCTCACCGTGCTGGTAATCCTGAAACCACATACCGTCATAACGGTTATTATTCATAAAATAATAGATACCTCTTCCGTGCTGCTGGTCTTGAAACCATTGTCCTTCATACTTTTCACCGTCGGGAAACATATAAATGCCGTAGCCTTCACGTTTTCCCTTTACGTATTCTCCTTCGTAAACATCACCGTTCTTAAAGACTGTTTTTCCTTTTCCATTCGGTTTGCGCCCTTTCATTTCACCAGTATAGACGCTACCATCTTTAAAAGTATAGTTGCCAATCTTTATATCCGTAGAGAATGTATCTTTTATTTTTCCGAAAAATCCGCTTTTTTTTCCTTCATTTTCTTGTGCCATCGCTCCCGCTTGTGCAAGGAGAGCCAATAAAAGTGTAGTATATAGATATTTCCTCATTTATTTTAGTAGTTACTCTTTTTTAGATTTACAATTTGGACAAAGATACAATTTCTCTCCCATACATTCCCCTACCGGAAAGCAAATTATGACAACTTTTTACCTGCGATGACCTCTTTTAATGTCTCTTTGCATAAATAACGCTGTGCCAAATCCTGTATTTCCGCAGGTGTAATCTCATTCACAGCGTGCAGGGAATGAGAAAAATAGTCGTCAGTCAGACCGGAAGTAGCTATAAATATCCACGCGTCCGAAAGTGAGAAAGGCGACTCATAGCTCCGGCACATTTCGCCCAGCATATAGTTGCGCACCATTGTCAGTTCTTCCATAGACACAGGTTCTTGATGCAGGCGGTCTATTTCGTGATACACTTCCTGTATCAGCGGTTCCACATATTCATTGTCCGTCTCCGTGGAAACAAGCAGCATCCCGCTATCAGGATAGAACATGATACCTGCCGAAATGCCATATGTATATCCTTTTTCTTCGCGGATATTAGACATCAGGCGGCTACCGAAATAACCACCGAATAAAGTCATCAGTACCCGCAATTTCGGATAATCCGGATGTTCACGGGTAATAGTGGTACATCCCAGTTTCACTGCACTCTGCATCGCATCCTCACGCTCCGTAAAAATTCTCTTTTCAGGAACAGCAGCAAAAGGAAAACTTAATTTCGGCATCTGTAATTGATGTTGTCCGAACGGGACACCAAAAGTATCCGTCACCCGGCGAATACTATCTTCCGTCACCTTCCCGGAGAGGAAAATAGAGCAGTTGCCCGAATGATAATGCCGTTCGTAGAAATCACGAAGTACATCCGGAGCGATAGTATGGTAATCTTCTTCCATTACTATCTTTCCGCATGGATGCTGTTCTCCGTAGAGGGATTTCAGCAGACTGCGATGTGCCAGGAAGTCAACTTTGGAAGTATTGACCAAATATTGTTGGATATTCGTATCCAGAATAGTCCTCAGTTCTTTTTCCGGAAAAAGCGGCTCCTTAATCATGGACTCCACTACCTCCAATGTTTTCGCCAAATACTTATTCAACGAATAGACTGTGATGTAGGCATATTCCGAAGAGCTCGACAGTTCGAGCCACGAACCATAATAATCCAGTTTTTCGGCAATTGTTGCCGCCGTATATTTCGTAGTCCCCTCACGCAGCATCCGGTTGGTAAACAACGCTTGTAATTTCTGCGATTGCTGCCAGCGACCTCCGGAAAAAAGTATATCCATACGTACCACATCCTGCTCACCGGCATTGATAACGGTCAGCGGAATACCATTCGGCAAAGTAGTCCGGACGGGAGTAAGTATCCGGAAGTTTTTCAGGGTTTGTATTTCAGGTTGTATCGTGCGATCCATAAGACTATCCTCTGTTTTTCAAAAATTCCTCTGCACGTTCCAAGTCCTGAGGAGTGTCAATACCAATCGTTTCCACATCGCTGATACCTACCTTTATCTTATAGCCGTTTTCCAGCCAGCGAAGCTGTTCCAACGACTCGGCTATTTCAAGAGAAGACTGCGGGAGTGCCGTTATCTCTTTCAGCACTTCTGTGCGATAAGCATACAGGCCAATATGTTTATAATAGGTATGTCCTTTCAGCCATTCCTGCTTTTCAGCATTACGTTGATAAGGGATAATAGAACGACTGAAGTAAAGTGCATTCCAGTTTGTATTGACTACCACTTTCGGTGAATTCACATTTTCGAGTACGGCAAACGATTCATCGGCAGTGAAAGGCTTCACCAATGTGGCAATTTGTGTAGTCTGGTCTTCAAAACAAGCCTTTACAGCATTCAGCTGCGAAGGTTGGATAAAAGGTTCGTCCCCCTGTATATTAACAACGACATCGAAACCACCACCTATCTTGGTACAGGCTTCGTAACAACGGTCCGTACCGCTTTTATGATGAACAGAGGTCATTACCACCTTGCCCCCAAAGGCTTTTACAGCCGCTTCGATCCGTTCGTCGTCAGTAGCTACATAAGCGTCATCCAATACGCCCGCTACTTGTTCATATACACGTTGTATCACTGTTTTTCCACCCAGGATAGCCAACGGTTTCGCGGGGAAACGTGTGGATGCATAACGGGCAGGTATTATTCCCAGAAATTTCATATCTGAATCTATTTTAATTCTTCTAATCCCTTCACGATATACTCCCTTTTCAAGTCCTCGGGTTTCAATACCCTGTCATCAAAAGTGAGCAAATCAATATCCAGGCAAACTTTTTCTTCTTTCTTATCTTCCGGACGACGGCCGGCAGATTTCTCGATGGCTTTCAATTCCTTCCTTACTTTCTCTTCCCCGGCTTCGGAAAAGAACTGTGCTACCTGATTGGAAAATAACGCCGGACTCCGGAAAAACAAAGGCTGCGTTTCCTGTTCAGACGTGAAACGAATGGAAGGAAACAGATCCGTCAGCTTTTGCCGTGCAAAAAATAGATTTTCCTTCCGGTTGTAGTTACTTCCAATGCAGATGATACACTTATGCATGGCAGGAGAAGAAGCTTAGTTAAACAAGTCGTCCAACCCCATTTCTTCCACTTCGCCATTCGGAGTTTCCGAACCGGCACAAGGGTCAAATCCCTGAGGAAGTTTGAACGTTTCTTGCTGGTCGTATCCCAAAGTCGGGTCATCATATACCTTCTTCATGTAGAGTGCCCAGATAGGCAGTGCAGCAGCAGCTCCCTGTCCATAAGTCATTCTGCCGAAGTGAATATCACGTTCGTCACCTCCTACCCAGCAGCCAGATACCAGTGAGGGAGTGAATCCCATAAACCAGGCATCAGAGTTGTCATTGGTTGTTCCCGTCTTTCCACCCATATCGGCAGTGATACCATAGCGGCGGACACGTCCACCCGTTCCTTCATTAATAACGGCACGGAGCATGACAAGCATCTTGTAAGCACTCGAAACGCTGATTACCTCTTCCATCTGTGGTGCAAATGTAGAAATCACATTGCCGTCACTATCTTCAATACGGGTAACAAACAGCGGAGCTACACGAATACCTTTATTAGCGAAAGCTGTATAAGCACTCACCATTTCGCCGACAGAGATTTCGCAAGGGCCGAGACAAAGTGAAACAACCGGGTCGATAGCTTTATTGCGTACACCGAAACTATGAATAAGTCTCACCAGATTATACGGATTCAGTTTACCCATCAGGTAAGCAGAAATCCAGTTGTCCGAATTGGCCAATCCCCATTTTAAAGTCACCATTTCACCATAACGCTTGTTGTTAGCGTTACGCGGTGACCAAGGAGTTCCATTCTCGTCGATCAATGTCTGTTCTACGTGACGCACCTGGTCACAAGGAGAGAAATTATTCTCCATAGCCAGTGTATACAGATAGGGTTTAATAGTAGATCCTACCTGACGGCGTCCTACCATAGCCATATCATACTGGAAATATACATAATTCGGTCCGCCTACATAAGCCTTCACATGTCCGTTCATCGGGTCCATCGACATGAATCCTGTACGCAGGAAAGACTTGTAATAACGGATGGAGTCCATCGGGCTCATAATCGTATCCTTATCCCCTTTCCAGGAAAAGACAGTCATCTCTTCCGGTTTGTCGAACGCTTTCCGAATCTCCTGTTCCGAAGCTCCCGCTTCTTTCATCAGACGGTAACGGTCGGTCTGCTTCATCGCCTTAGTCAGCAATTCTTCCACCCGTTTTTCCGGCAATGACCTTGCATAAGGAGCATTCTTACTGCCCTCTTTTTCCTTGAAGAATACCGGTTGCAGATAATCGCCCAAATGCTCTTTCACAGCATCTTCAGCATATTGCTGCATACGTGAGTTGATAGTAGTATAAATCTTCAACCCATCCGTATAGATATTATAATTCGTTCCGTCCTTCTTCTTGTTTTTCGCACACCAGCCATATAGCGGATTCGTTTCCCAAGAAAGAGAATCTTCGTAGAACTTCTGCATTTGCCAACCGCGATAATCACTTTTCACCGGCTTCGGTGCGGTCATTACACCACGGAGATACTCGCGGAAATAAGTCGCCAAACCTTCTTTGTGGTCTACACGATTATAAGTCAACTTCAACGGAAGAGCTTTTAAAGAATCACATTCGGCTTCTGTGATATATCCTGCTTTACGCATCTGCTCAAGCACCACATTACGACGTCCACGAGAACGTTCATTGAAGCGTACCGGATTATAGAGCGATGGATTCTTACACATACCGACCAAAGTAGCCGCTTCTTCCAACTTCAATTCCTTCGGTTCGCAGCCAAAGTATGTATGAGCCGCCGTCTTGATACCGACCGCATTATTCAAGAAGTCGAACTTATTGAGATACATGCTCAGAATTTCTTCTTTAGTGTAGTAGCGTTCGAGCTTCACTGCAATCACCCATTCAATAGGCTTCTGAAAAAGACGTTGAAGAGTATTCCTCGCCACATTTTCCGTAAACAACTGCTTGGCAAGTTGCTGTGACAGGGTACTACCCCCACCCGCATTTTTCTGGAACATCAAACCGCGTTTTACAAATGCACGGAACAACGCCTTGGCGTCAATACCTGAATGTTCGACGAAACGAACATCTTCCGTAGCAATCAATGCATTAATGATATTGGGTGATAAATCCTTATAGGCAGTATATACACGATTTTCTTTACTGTAAGACCAAGTACCCAGTACCTTATCGTCTTCCGAGAAAATCTCCGTCGCAAATTTATAACTTGGATTCTCCAATTCCTCTACAGGAGGCATATAACCTATCCAACCTTTTGAGATGGAAACAAATATAGTGACAACAGCCACTACTCCAATTGCCAATAAAATCCAAAGAGCTTTTATTATTTTTCGAATCATGTTTTTTCTAGCTTAAAAAAGACGCAAATAATTAAGGTACAAAGGTAGATAAAATCCGGTACTCAGCCAACGAGTTTGATTATTATTTCAGTTTTGTTAAAATATAGGTTGATACTCATAACCAAAGACCTGAAACAAAAAGAAAGAACATTTGTTTGGGAAAGTAGTGGAAAGAAAGTATCTTTGTCTACACTTATTCAAAGTGTAGACATAAAAAGACATAGATTATGGAATATGTACCATCAGACAGAAAATTGCTACCTTATGGCATGATGAACTTTGAGGACATCCGCCTGGACAATTATTATTATGTGGATAAAACCTCATTCATCTCCTTGATAGAACAATCAGACCGCTTTTTCTTCTTTATCCGCCCACGCCGATTTGGGAAAAGTCTGACATTGAATATGCTACAACACTATTATGATGTACGTGCCAAAGATAAATTTGATGCTCTATTTGGTGATCTATATATCGGAAAGCATCCCACAAAAGACCGCAACAGCTATTTAGTGATAAAATTGAATTTTTCAGGAATCAGTGGAGACTTGCAGAGCTATCGCAAAGGCCTGGACGAGCATTGCAGAATCGTGTTCGACTATTTTTGCGATGTCTATGCTGACTATCTACCCGAAGGAATCAAGGAAAAAATGGATGAAAAAGACGGAGCAATCAATCAGTTCGAATATTTGTTTACGGAATGTGCCCGCGTCAATCAAAAGATATATCTCTTCATTGATGAATATGACCACTTCACCAATACAATACTCTCTGATGTCAATAGCCTGAACCGTTATACTGACGAAACACATAAAGAAGGGTATCTGCGTGCTTTCTTTAACAAGATAAAATCCGGTACAGACTCCAGCATCAAGCGTTGTTTCATTACCGGTGTCAGCCCCGTGACGATGGACGATTTGACTAGCGGCTTTAATATCGGTACCAACTATTCACTCTCGCCAAGATTCAACGAAATGATGGGATTCACAGAAAGTGAAGTACGTGAGATGCTGACTTACTATTCCACCACAAGCCATTTCAATCACACCGTTGATGAATTAATTCAGATTATGAAACCATGGTATGACAATTACTGTTTTGCAGAAGAATGTTATGGTCGAACCACTATGTATAATTCGAATATGGTGCTCTATTTCGTCAAAAATTATATCGAATATAATGGTGAAGTTCCGAAAAACATGATAGAGGACAATATTCGTATTGATTACGAAAAGCTACGCATGCTCATCCGCAAAGATAAAGAATTTGCTCATGACGCTTCCATCATACAAACCTTGATTAGTCAAGGATATATTACAGGAGAACTTAAAAAAGGTTTTCCAGCTATTAATATTATCGATCCTGACAATTTCGTGAGTCTGCTATATTATTTTGGCATGCTCACCATCAGTGGTACACACGAAGGAAAGTGCAAACTGACCATCCCCAATCAAGTAGTTCGCGAGCAACTTTACACCTATCTATTAAACACCTATAATGAAGCTGACCTAAGTTTTAGTAACTACGAGAAAAATGAGTTAGCTAGTGCTCTTGCCTATCGAGGTACATGGCAAACATATTTTGGCTACATAGCCGACTGCCTGAAACGCTACGCTTCCCAACGAGACAAGCAGAAGGGTGAATTCTTCGTCCACGGTTTCACATTAGCCATGACAGCTCAGAATAGATTCTATCGCCCCATTTCAGAAGCAGACACCCAAGAAGGATATGCCGACATTTTCCTGTCCCCGTTGCTGGAGATTTATCCCGATATGAAACATAGCTACATTATAGAGTTGAAATATGCAAAATACAAAGACCCCGAAAATCGTGTAGAAGAATTGCGACAAGAGGGTATCGCCCAAGCAAATCGTTATGCTGATACTGATACGGTAAAAAATGCTATTGGTACTACACAACTACATAAGATTGTGGTAGTATACAAAGGAATGGAAATGAAAGTGTGCGAAGAAATACATTGATAATCCTCCAAAACAAAACAGGCGGGAAAAATCCCGCCTGTCATTCATACCTAACTATGTCTATTTATAAGATATCAATTACATCGTTGCCGCCTGTACACCAATCACTCCGGCAATCGCACCGGCAACAGCAATAATCACTTTCAAAATCAAACTCCAAGTTTTTTTCATAGACATTTTTCTTTTTAAATTAAACATTCATTATACTTCTTAACCGTCAATCCTCAGCTAGTTAAGCAGCCGGATCAGGTGTTTCTCCACCATCTCCACCTTCATTGCCGCCGCCTTCATTACCACCGTCATCCGGATTTTCCGGAGATACAGTAACACTTATTTTCTTCAGATATTCATCCAAGCTGATCAGATCCAGTTTCTCATCTGCACGTGTTGCAGTTTTTGTAACACGCAGTTCTTTATTCGCTTGAAAGAAGATACGGACACTCTCCACGCTTTTAGCTGTGATATCTTTCGCCAATTCCGCACCTTTTGAACGGGCAGCCAGCATAAACACTCCCAAGCCTTCGATATTCACCGACTTACCTTCCAACAGTTGCTCCTTCATTTTATCCACGAAGTTCTGAATCACACTCTTGATATCACCGACAGAAAGAGAAGAACGGTCTTTCATCTTCTCTGCTAGATATTTCAAATTGACAGACTGCCCTAAAGTAATCAGATGCGGATAAAATCTCTTGGGAGAATTGGGAACACGCGGATCCGTAGGTCGCGTAATGACTTTGTAAATTACACTCATAATACGTTTTTTAAAAGATTTAAATTCAAGTTATTTATTCACGTTTTGTTGATCAACAATGCAAAGGTGAGGCTTTTATTTCGGATAGAAAAGGAAAAAGCCCCTTGCGAAGCTCTTTTTATTAAACAAATACATAGTAAACTATTAATCAACGACATAGCTAGGCTTCCAAAATCTCCCACTCTCCTATCGTACAGCGTTCACTATCAAAACTGATAGCTACTTTCACGACAGGCAATCCACATAAAGCAAAACGCTCCGGGTAATTCTTCAAATCAATCTGCTCCATCGCTTCACCCGCACTCTTATCCAGTTTCAGTTCCATCACATACAACGTAGTCTCTGTACGGAGTACTATATCCACCCGTCCACGCGGAGTACGTACCTCCACATCGACATAGTTACCCAATAGACTGAATATGACATAAAACATTTGCTGGTAGTGACCCTCAAACCTTGTATTGTCACAATAAGGAATCGTAGAGAGAAATTCCTGCAAACGACGTAAGGCAGCATCCATATCACCGTTACGGATATCACGAGAAAGATAAGCTACCATAGTAGTAGTCTCTCTGGTCTTGCTGGCAACATAATTAGGCAAAAGACTCTTCATCAATCCCAGCCGTACTTCCTTATTAGGAATATCCAGTGTATACAAATCCAGACTCTTATCATAATCCTTTATAGTGATATAGCCACTCTGGTACAATAACGGAATTATATCAGTCATCGTTTCAGTAGGAGCATCGAAAGCAGAAACCTCCGCATGATTATTTCCTATTTCAGAAGGTTCTACCCCGAATTTTTCCAGCATCTTTATCAGATATGTAGGTGTACCACTACCAAACCAATAAGAATTAAACTTACCATCTGCAAAAGCATTAAGCAAACTGAACGGATTATATATATCAGGAGACGGATAAGTAAAATGATAGCCATCATAATTTTCTTTCAGCTTCATCAAGGCTTCTTCCGACGTAATCTCCAATCTCCTTGCCAATCCATCCAAATCATCTTTCATTTGCGAACGTATCTCATCCTCACTGATTCCACAGATAGCAGCATAAGGCTCATCCATACTGATATTCTTTATATTGTTCAGTTCACTAAAAATACTAAGCTGAGAAAATTTAGTGATACCAGTCAGAAACACATAGCGCAAATAAGGATCACAAGCTTTCAACGGACTGTAGAAGTTACGCATGATATTACGCAAGATGTCAAGATTTTCCCGTTCATGTACCACATCAAGTAAAGGAGCATCATATTCATCAATAAGAACAACCACTTTTTTACCTGTCTGCTCATAAGCGGTGGTTATCAAATCAACCAATCGTAAGTTAGGATCGCCTCCCGTAGCATTGAGGCCAAATACAGACTCATGCCTTGCTAACATAAAGTCAAGAAGCCGTTCCAAGCCACCTTTATCCACATGCTTTGCCATACTTAAATCGAAGTGAAATACCGGATATTCCGTCCATTCCTTCTCCAGTTTCTCTATAGCCAATCCATGAAATAACTCCTTACGCCCGGAAAAATAGCTGTGCAACGTAGAAGTCAATAATGATTTTCCGAAACGTCGCGGACGACTCAGAAACATATATCCGGACGCCGAATGAGTCATCCGATAAACATAAGCTGTCTTATCAATATAGAGGTAATTTCCCTCCCGTATCTTTGAGAATGTCTGTATCCCAATGGGGTATAATCTTTGCAAATCTTCCATATCAGTAATGTTTGTCACAAAGCTACAAAAAAATATCGAATTCTATCCCTCTAATATCTATTTCACTACAATATAAAGGAGTATGTTATGAAAGTGTGTAAAGGAAGATAACATAGCATTTTATTCGCTGTCTATGATTATACTGATATATTCTTCTAATCCTTCGTGCATTAAAGCAGGATATCCCCAATTCGCAGTCAGAGAATCAAATTCAATAGCGGACACAATTTGGCACGAACCAATTTTATCTAAATCCAATAAATCTTTATCTCCAGTCACCAAATAATCTGCCTTAGAAACAATAGCCAATTCTAGGAGATAATCATCTTTTGGATCACGACAACGTGGCATTATATTTTCTAATTGATAAGATTGAGTCTCTTCACTCATAAAATCCAATAGCAAAGCTATTTGTTCTTGAGAAAAATATTTCATCAATTTGGGTCGTGAACTTACTTCCCGTATTTCGTCTAAGAGTTCTTGGGAAACGACCAATTCAAAATTTGGATGTGATAACAAACTTAGTAGACACGAAAGTTTCCGACCTATCAAAAAGCTAATCCATAGATTGGTATCAACAATCACTTTAATTTCATTATCTATTTTCATATCTTGCCTTTCTGACCGATTCTACTTCAGCATCTATATCAGACAATGAAATCTCATCATTTTTGAATACTTCCAGCAAATGTTGCAACTTAATTTTCCGTGTTTCTGCTTTTAATTCACGGCTTAACTTCATTTTATCTTCATCAGATAATTGACGTATCAAGTCTAAGACCTGATTATAGCCCAAACGTATTTTCAAGGATGCTGTTGCCATTTTCTTCTTTATATATATTGCAAATATAACATTATTATTCGTTTCTTACACACAAATTCTGTCTTTATTTATACCATTTTTCAACGTTCTATCCTATGAAAGTAAAACATTAACCAACATTCCCCTAAAATAAATATATCAACCATCTTCACAGACAGTTGATATATCTTCACATACAAAATACATATCAGCTTTTATGCCAATATGAGGGTGTATAAGTCAGGAATATACCGCTGTAGTCCTCCTGACCTTCATAATGCAGGGAATTCATGAAAATCTCATGGATTCAGGGACCTACATATTTCTTAAGTACTCCTTCAGATAATTCGTAATACCTTCCAACAGTATATCCGTTATACATTGCTTCCCTTCTTCCGAGAGAAGAAATTCAACATCATCCTTATTGTCTTGAAAGAAATTCTCGACCAACACTGCCGGACAATTCGTTTTCTGACAGATATAAAGATTGGCAGTCCAATAAAGATTTTGTGGAGATGAACGACGTACTTTTACCTTCTTGTTCAAGGCTGCTTGTGCCAATTGCCAGGCAAGCCACTTACTATTCATTGAAGCATTATTGCCAACAAATACACTCCATCCATGCGCAGACATCCATTCAGAACCATTACCCATCGCATTACAGTGGATTGATATTAATATAGCTTCTTTTCCGAATGTATTGACACGCTTTACACGTTCTGATAACGACACATCCTCTTCTTCAGGCACAATACGCATAGTATCAACACCTTTATCCTGCAATCCGGCTACTACCCTGTCAGCAATCTCACGAGTATATGCATACTCCTTCAAACGACCATCAGGCGAACATTTGCCGGGAGTTTCCTTACCGTGTCCGTTATCTATTAATATTTTCATTATTGTAGATATGCCCCATCCTTAGCCTCGAATATCACCGAAGGCTCGATTACTTCTACAGTATGCCATGCACCTTTGGGGATTTGACAGCCATATTTGGCTTCTGCCGGGCAAAGCCGAATGCGTTGTACTTCTCGATAAGATACCTTACGAAATACATTTTGAGCATCCATACCTTGTGGAAGTCCTGTTATATCATTCTCATATGAAACAATCTCTTCATAAATAACTTCGTCCAACTTACCACACAAGCAAATTACTGTTTCTGTGGTATCTTCATGTCGATGGATAGGCACTTTTGTTTTTGGCAGTAATGCGTTAAGCATTCGTTGGCTAGTATCTGCTAATGAAGTGCGCAAGTCGAAGTTCTGACGCAAACGTGAATTTTCTTTAGCCTCCGCAAAGAGAGTTTCAAGCATTTTTTTATTTATTTCCATACTGTACATTCAATTATTGGGCACTCGTTTTGCTCTTCTAGGGACAAAAAAGTAGAAGCAAAATATCCATAAAGCTTTCAAATATTTCATACATAAAATATTAATAACGTCTTAACACCACTTGGAACGCCTCTGCGTAACTACATCCCCATTGACTGCCTCGCATTGTGGCCAAACCTGAAATATACTCATTGCTACGAGGATGAGGATATGGGCGCATTACACCACGATACATAGCCAATGCCTCACATTTGGCATTCACACCCTCCTTGCCCACCTCAACATAACAGTTAGGACGGAACAAATTCATAGCATCATTAATTGCCCACTCGCTACATGAAGGCACTTCCATATACCAAAACTCCTTCACAGGCTTTACATTTGGCTGGCGTTGGAACAAACGAATTGCCTCCTGACAAGCCATTGATGTCTGAAGATGGTCATTGTTTGTGTCTGCAGGATGATGAGTGATGATAATATCAGGAGCACTTTCTATGATTGCGCTTTCTATAAACTGTACCAGTTTCAAATGTGGAACAGTGTTCATCTCAATATTCGGAAACGTTGCCTCGTACTTTTTCTTCACACCAAGAAAAGATACGGCAGCATCCGTATCGCCCTCCAATTCCTCGTCAGAAGGACGGAATGTACGAGCCTTCGCTTCGGTACACATTATTGCCACGTCGACTTCGTCACCTTCATGTGACCATTTCCACATAGATGCACCTGCTCCGAGGACCTCGTCATCGGGGTGTGCTACTACCAATAAGTATTTCATATTTTTTATACGATATAATAAAAAATTACATTGTTTTCTTAGCATCTTCCACAAACTCCTTCAACATCCAAGTACATTCTTTACCACAGATAGCATAGAGGATACAAATAACTGTATATACAATCATTTTTAAGTCGTAGAAGATACCTGCTTTCTGCACATATGTATATTCCAGTTCGCGACGTGTAGGATATACCTTTTCCATATACTCCTTCTCGTCAATAATTTGGTCACCATAGATAAAGTCATACAAAGCTGCCGGTCCGCTCAAACCTACTGGTACTTTAGCCGCCTCATTCCACTTGTTATAACGGAACATATCAAATTGATCCTGCGCTACTGGACGTGGACCTATCACTGACATTGTACCATTCAATATATTCAATAACTGCGGCAACTCATCAATCTTCACCTTACGAATGAAATGACCGAATGGGAAGATACGATCCTCATCTGGACGCAAACTCGCCTCCACCCCCTTCTTCGGAACTTTTAGCATCCTCATCGAACGGAACTTATACATCTTAAACGGTTTGTTATCCTTGCCTATACGATGAGCCGTATAAAAAATCGGTCCCCAATCAGAAATCAAAATTCCCACTATACCAATAATCCACAGTGGTGAAGTAGCAATGATGCCAATCAATGCACAGATAAAATCGAATGTGCGTTTTACAAATCTATATATCATATTCTTTTTTTATTAGTTTAGAGATTAGGGGTTAAGCTTCAAATCACCATAAATCCAATATTGATAGTAAAGGTCCTTACCAAAGAGTTTTTAACACTAGCTAACTTAAACATCAATCTTAGGAAATTCTTTAACCACTTTAGCCGGACTCCCCAATGCCAATGTCCAAGCGGGAATATCCTTAGTCACCATAGCACCAGCACCTACAATGGCACCTTCACCTACAGTCACACCTGGCATCACAATACAACCTGTTCCAATAGCGCAATTCTTGCACAAATGAATCTTTCCATACTTATAAGGCATCATTCCATAAGTCATCCCCTGTTTATATTCCGTAAGTTCCTTTTTATGACAAAGCAAACGACAATCACCAGCAATATGTACACCATCCTCTATCTCAATCAAGTCAGAGTGATTCAAGTCTACACGAACATAGTCGCCAATGAATACATCTTTGCCTACCTTAGCTCCAAGTTTACGAAGAATCACAGGTCGTAGTTTTCTGGGATTGAATGGCTCCAAAATTGCCCAATTCATTGCATTGATAATTAGTCTATGATACCAGTTTTTGAAAGATTGCTTAAATACTTTCCATAAGCTTACATTTCCATAATCCTCTACCGGATATTTAAAACCCAGTAAACAAAGGAATTTATATGTCAAAGTTACTCTCTGCCCCATACTTATTTAGATTTTATACTATTTCTGTCACATATTCTTTTTTCAACTGTCAACTACCAGCCTTCAGTCCTTAATCTCTGGTCCTTAGCCTTATCAACATCCTATCATCAAATAGAGCCACTTTTATCTGTTTAGCAAGCCCACCTTCTCCACCACCTTGCAGACTACCAATGGTACCAGCAGAATACCCCATACAGACAACAGAGCTATCAACTTATTATCTTTCTTTACTACTGCCATGGTATTATTTTTCAATCATCACACTCTCACCGTGTCCTTTGAGTCCCATCGTAGTAAATACCACTCTATTGCACTGGTCGGTACCGAGAGGGAAGCGCATTACGCCATACTGAATGATTAACGGAAGGCAATCCTTCTCACACTCCCATACCGTCTGTAGACCTTGAGGTGTCAGCATCTTCATGCGGGCAATATTATCTTTCTCATTCTCACCACCTTCCACTCCCGTCGAAAAGAAAATGCGACCGTCAGCAAATGAAGCGCAACCGTGGCAAGGACCTTCCATATCCTCCAATACCTCCAGCTGCTCCGTCTTGCGATCCATCTTCACAAAGTGTACAGTATCGGGACAACTACCGGCATCCGTACCCCAAATGAGGGCATCCTCTGTCAGACACACGCCAATGGCTCTCCAGTCCTGACTGCCCTGTCCCACCAAACGCCAAGTCTCGCCATTGTCCTTACTCTGATAAAGACGATTCTCGCAACCTCCCTCACCATAGTCACCTGTACCCATCCAAAGGCACTCCGCATATACATCCCACTTGATGAAGTGAAGATGACGAATGTCACCTGGGACAAACACCTTCACTACTTGCCAAGTCATGCCGTGATCCTGTGAACGCCACAGTCGGACGGCATGGTCACGCTTTGGATTGAGCAAATATTCCGTGAAGAACACCGTACCGTCGGGTGTCACACACGCACCTTGATGTCCTGGTTTGTTTCCCTGAAACTCCGTCCAAGTGTTCACCACCTCGCCCTGAGGCGAGAAAATCAGCACCTTTCTCTTGACCGCAATCAGAATGTTGCCGTTCTTCAAAAGCAGCAGAATACGAATATCGTTGCGTGTACCTTGAGTCAAGATGCGGTCGCAGGTCATCAGACGTTCCTTCACTCCCCCAGGAACCACGAACATACTGCTTACCCTTTTGCCATTATAGTTCACAGCAAAGAACCTTCTACCCTTCGCCACCCATATCTTATCGCCCTCCTGATAAAGAGCACGTCCATTTATTAACTTTTTGAATTCAACCATAAGTATTCTTTATTTAACAAGACTCTGAAATTCCTTCTCCAAGCTGTTCATATAATGTTCAAGCGTAAAGTGCTTTAAAAAATATTTACGGGCATTTTCTCCACAAAAACTAAAACCATTGGGATGCCCAATATAGAATTTCATCAATTTGGCGAGACCCTGATAATCGCCAGCAGCTACGCAGTTGCCACACTTCGCCTCCTTAATCACCTCATGAGCACCACCATTGATAGCACCCATAATCGTCTTACCCGTAGTCATATACATCTGTAACTTACCCGGGATGGTATTGCCCACCTCATTGTTGCCACGCAGCGTGATGAGTAGCACATCGGCCATCTTATAGAACTTTGGCATATCCTCGCGCTTCTGGTTACCGTAAAAGATCACATTCTCCTGCAATCCAATCCTCTTCACCATCTGCTCCAGTTCCTGTCGCATACGCCCATCGCCCACCATGTGAATCCTGTAGTCATCTCGTTTACCCAGCAGCTGAGCAGCCTTAATGATCACATCCACACACTGCCCCTTGCCTATGTTTCCCGCAAACATGAAGTCCGCCACACCATTCTCTTCAGCCCTCATATCCTTGTCGAGCATCTCTGTGCCCGCATGCTGAGGCAGATACACCATCCGCTCTTCCGGCACACCATTCACTCGGTGCAGATAATCGATGAAGGGGCGTGAAGTCACCAACACCTTATCAGCACCCAGATACAATTCCTTGCTCATCCTCGCCACAGGTAGCATCAGCGGATTCTTTTTTGACTTTAGGATACCCTCGGCCGACACAGGCCACAGATCGAGCGTATAATACACCACCGGTACGCCCGTCAGTTTCTTGTATTCTAGGGCCGCATACATCGAGGTGATTGGTGACAGTTGATAACCCAGCACCACATCATACCTTTTGCCCATAGCCACCAGCTCCCGAACCTTCTTCTTACTCTCTTTCACAAAGCTGAAGTAGTTCCGCACCAGCGATAAAGGATTCTTCCCGCGCAACACCTGTTTCACGTGAATCACCTTCACCCCCGTCTGCTCCAGATACTCTCTTTCCCTTTCTTCACATTCTGTCACCGTTCTATAACCTTCAAACTCTACGCCTTTGGGGTAATTAGGCAGACCACAAAGCACAGTCACCTTGTGGCCCCTCTTCACCAGTTCGGAAGCAATCTCATTAATCTGAAACTGTTCTGGAAAATAATATTGTGTTACTATCAGTATTCTCATATATTTTTACTTAATTTCAAATCTAATCATAACGGTATAATGTACGATCAGCTCCTTGGAGTACATGATATGATCAATCCCAAATGGCAGCGGATAGTGTATAGGCACCCCATACAAAATGCACCTTCCCACTAAGCATCCTTCAATCCTACATCTTCTAATATCCCCAAATTGGCTCCAGACGTTTCATTCATACCATTATCACAATGGTAGGGACTTCCTTGTCTATCGCCTCTAAAATTGTCTTTACCTCAATCTTTCTGTATTCATACCCACAGCTCAGTAAGCGATAATATTGACCTAAAGCATTACGACTTTTCACTTGATTGAGCGTCAGATAGTCGTTTACCTCTGTATAGTTACTACTCGACAGATGGTAGCAGAATACGTTCAGAATCATATAGGCTTTTTTATATAGGAAGTTTATCTGTTCCGCCCGATGGTATTGTACCACATTTCGACCACTTACGCGGGCGGATGTTTAATTATTAAATTTAAATAAGGCTATTTTCTGAAGTTAATTTACGAGTCATACCTGAGTATATATTTCTCTTCAATTTCTGTTTTGGACTGGTATTTCTTCGAATAAACACGCTCAAATATAAAAGCAGGTGCCCAATACGCTTTAGCCAATTTCTCTTTAATGGTATCAGAAAACTTTAATTTGCTAATCATCTTGTAACCCCATGCGTTATATCGAATCATAGTGCGCACGAAAAAATCCTCCACATCAAATCCGTCTGAACCTACGATACGTCGTTCGTTCAACTGGCTTGACATATGCAATCGCACCATAGCTCTTCTGCCACTATTGTCTCCACGGATGCGTACTTTCATCAAGGGTTCTTCAATGAATCCTAACTGATAGTACTTACTTAACATTCGGTAAAAAGCAGAATCTTGACCTGTACGGAATTCTACAGGAAATATGAAATCTGTATGATCATCCAATATTGTACGACTAATCATAACTGAAGGCGTAGATACCTGGAAGTGAATCTTTACCGCTTCATGAACTTCTCCATAGTTTTTGTTGTTATGCACACGTACCTCTCTGCCCTCTTCGTAATACCAGTATACAAAGCCAGTATGTGACCAGACTATATTACGCTCTTCCATAAAGGCAACCTGCTTTGCCGTCTTCTCCGGCATCCAATAATCGTCAGAATCCATGAAGGCGATATAATCACCTTTTGCCTCTTTCATACCGAGATTGCGAGCTGTCGATACTCCACCATTCTCCTTTTCAAAATAACGGATTTTCCCTTTATACTTTCTGACAATATCAGTAATATCTTCCAAAGATCCATCATTGACCAAAAGAACCTCCATATTAGTATATGTCTGAGCTAAAACACTATCCAAAGCCTCTTCAAGCCATTCTTTTCCATTATAAAACGGCATGATAACTGAAACTTTCTTATTCATTTTATATTTTTTATAAATTCACAATCTACATTAATGCGTGGGAGATAGTAATTAGGTAACGTATTAGGGAAGGTTATCGGTGCTCCTATCGTTCCAAAGCCATATTTATACACTTTCATCACTAGGAATTTGTTCTGATAACCGCATGCATAATACGAACCGTAAGGAAACGCATACATCTCAACTGGACAGTCAATGATAGTTTCAAGAATCTTCTTTGACTTCTGTAAGTCTTTCAAAGCCTCATTCGCACTCATTTTATAATATAAAGAGTGGCTGACACCATGAGAGCCAACTGTGCAAAGCGGACATCGAGCAATTTCTTTTAATTGGTCTACTGTAATATAGCCCCGCCCATCAAGTAAGGTAGTATTCACAAAAATGGTAAAAGGAATCTCCATCTCTTTCAGAAGAGGATAAACATTATGATAAAAATTCTCAGGCACATCATCTATCGAGAGTGCATAAAAGTCCTTCTCCTGTTCCCAATTCTCTAACCTTATGGTGTTTTGACCATTCAACCATTTCAATAGTTTTCGACAACCTTCTGTAGATATATGATATGGGCTTATTTCCGATTCTTTCGCATTATCGTCTACCCAATGCAGCATCAGTACCTTTCCGACCGCATGTCTTTTTATGGATAGACGTTCATAGTATATATGGCTGAGTTTGCAGGTTACTTTTCTTATTAGGCTCATAGTTAGAATGTTGACTTAAGTATATCAAGTTGCACCTGTGGAGTCCAGTGAGCCTTAATCTCAGCGTAGCAAGCTTCACGAACCTCTTGTCGATTTCCATCCTTTATTTTGAACCATCCACTAATAGTGTCACATAAGGACACTACACTATCATGTTCAAAAAAAACGCCAGTGACACCAGGGACGATTGCCTCAAATTCAGGTCCTTGCAATTTGAAGCAGTTATGGGAGATAACAGCCACGCCAAGAGTCATGGCATGAATAGCCGTCAATCCTATATCTCCCGGGATTATGCACAAATCGGCGTTATAGAGAAGTTCAGCATTAGTCTTCTCATCAAAGCATGCACCATAAAACCAAACCCGATCAGAAAGTCCATGTTTTGCCACTAATGTCTCAAGTTTCTTCCTGTCCTCTCCGTCACCTATAAACATAAGGTTGTAATGTTCTCCCCTCTTTTCCAGAGCAGACATGGCTTCAATCAGCATATCGAGTTTCTTTCGGATATTCAATCTACCTATCATGATAATTATTGGATAATCATTACCAAAATGCTTCTTATACACATCCGATGGCTCTATTTCAGCACGAACTGCTTTTTGGCTGTCGTAATCAAGAGAATTGTAAATTGTTGTTATTTTAGAAGCGGAAACCCCGTCTTTCGATAAACCTTGTTTTGCATAATTTCCATATACATAAATTCGGTCGATGAGGCCAAAATATATGCGCTTCAAGGACATCTCCAGTTTACTCTCTTTGCCATACCAACCATGAGTCCATATTACAATCTGAGGTCTGCTCTTCATAAGATGTAACTTGATATTCAGATACCAGGAGGATAGATTACGTATAGTTCCTGGATGCATCACTATATCAAAATCCGAGAAATCGATCTTAGAGATTCCATTGTAAAAGAGAAATGGTCCCTTCTTACCTTCTTGTAACTGCAGATTTACATTTTTCAAATGAGAGTAGTCCATATGTTTCAACCCTCGATTGGAGTTTCCACAAAAGAAAAAGGTACACTCAAATTCCTCGTCCATTAACTTATATATTGGCTCCCTATACGATGGCGCGTAGGGGAAAACCATTGCTATTTTTTTCTTAACCATATACAACATAGATTTATCTTGTAGCAGGTAGTAGTTTCGAGCCACAAACCAAAGGTTCCATTTGTATACCTTCTTTTCTTTTAAACAATAAAGATAGCCTCAACACAATTTATTCACCAGCTTTGTAATTGGCTCCCTTATAGCCTTATCAACCATTATTATCGCGATGCACAATCCGAGAATAAATAATAAAAGTAAACCAAACTGTTCTAAGCCTGAAAAATCATTTATGATTTTTCCAACTATTCCATAGAAGAAAGCGTGTGACCACCCATTTTCATGAAAAAGATAAATAGCGAATGAACTTCCTGCTATGTTGTTTACAAAACGACTTTTTATGTTAATCTGTAAGAATAACATAAAAATAATAACTGCACACAACAACAGTATTGGACTCACATAGAAAAAGACAAGACCTTTAAGCAATTTTTGATACGAAAGAGGTATTATCAATGTCAACATTGTTACTATAAGTAGCATAGTAAAAACACCCATTGCCAACCTTCTAAAATTTAACCTATAAAAGCCGTTGATTCTTTTCAAAAATGCGCCGGTCATATATAGTGTGATAAAATAAACTATACTATGACCGGCATCAACAATAGGAGATTTCCAAACGAGCGAAAAATATAAAGTTGCTGACAATAGGACTATAGTATATATGCCCAATTCTTTTGTGTTGAGATTTTTAACACCCGCATTCAACATAGGAGACAAAAGCATCAACCAAAAATAGAAAGGAACAAACCATAAATTGGTATTTGAGAATGGTAGCATACATTTGATAAGTGTGCCAACCTCAATAACGTGATATCCCATGGTACAGGATAGTAAATAGGATATCAGCATCCATATAGCACAATACATCCAAAAGTTGAATACTTTCTTGAAAGATAGCTTGACTGAGAAATATCCTGATATTAATAAGAATACAGGTACCCCCCAATGAGACAGGTAATATGCAGACAATAATATTCTATTATTAGGATTTGCAGTTATGCACTCTGTTAAGCAATGATACAAGACAATCATTATCATTGCTATTATTCTCAGTAATTCAATATTAGAGGATCTTTCTATCTTCTCCATATTTGTACAATTTTGAAGCATGCAGAGGATTCGAACCTCCATTAGCACCATGCGCACACTTACCCATTATTTACAGACGACCGTTGATAATATCACGTGGAAGCAAGCCCTTCACGTCATAAATCACGCCATTCTTCTTCAAAAGGTCCTTCAGATCGAGCTCAAGGAACTGCTTGTGTGCAACCCCGAGGATAATAGCATCGAATTTCTCGGTTGGAAGTTCGTTAGTAATGTCGATATCATACTCGTGCTTAACAGCAGCAGGATTGGCCCATGGGTCATAAACAGAGATGTTATCAGTGTACTCCTGAAGAGTGGCATAGATATCTACAATCTTTGAGTTGCGGAGGTCAGGACAGTTCTCCTTGAAAGTGATACCAAGGATAAGAATCTTAGCATCCTTTACCATTACACCCTTCTTGTTCATGCACTTAATGGTCTGGTTAGCAACGTAAGCACCCATGCCATCGTTCAGACGACGAGAGGCAGACATGATGCGTGGGAGAACACCATAAACCTGAGCCTTTTGGATGAGGTAGTAAGGGTCGACAGAGATGCAGTGGCCACCTACGAGACCCGGGCTCAGTTTGATGAAATTCCACTTGGTTGCAGCTGCCTCAATCACATCGTGAGTA
This sequence comes from Bacteroides sp. GM023, assembly GCF_014750685.1. GTDB lineage: Bacteria > Bacteroidota > Bacteroidia > Bacteroidales > Bacteroidaceae > Bacteroides. Next base: position 472,315 of record NZ_JAAXGE010000003.1, on the reverse strand, counting down.
TCGATTCCCATAGCGTTAAAAATCTTGGCAAGCTCGTTCATGAAAGCAATGTTCACGTCACGCTGGCTGTTCTCAATGATCTTTGAGGCCTCAGCCACCTTGATAGAAGGAGCCTTGTGAGTACCATTGATTAGAACAGAATTGTATACGCCATCAACAATGTTGGCAATCTCAGGAGTTGAACCAGAAGTTACCTTTTTAATCTTCTCTACAGTATGCTCCTTGTCACCTGGGTTGATACGCTCAGGAGAGTATCCAGCATAGAAGTCAACATTGAACTTCAGACCAGAAATCTTCTCAACTACAGGCAAACACTCCTCCTCGGTTACACCAGGATAAACGGTTGACTCGTAAACTACGATGTCATCCTTACTGATAACCTTACCTACAGTTTCGCTTGCATCCAAGAGAGGCTTGAGATCAGGGCGGTTATCAGAATCGACAGGAGTAGGTACAGCAATAACATAGAAGTTGCAGGCACGAATCTGCTCAATATCTGAGGTACAAACGAAACTGTAGTTGTTGATAGCATCCTGAAGGATGTCGTCAGCCACCTCAAGTGTAGCATCATGTCCAGCCATAAGAGCCTCACAGCGCTTTGCATTCATGTCAAAACCTACGGTCTTGTACTTAGTTGAAAACAGACGGGCAAGTGGAAGACCTACATAGCCCAAGCCGATTACGGCAATTTTAATTTCTTTCATGACTAATAAAAAATTAAAATGTTTTTTATTTATGATTGTTAATTCTATAATAAATTTTCGGACAATACACCTTCAGCATCGTAAATAGCCAAGACAAAGGATAACGCAATGGCATGTTACGTCTTACGAAGGTCAAATAATCTTTCTTTGAATGCAAAGGATGGTTATAGTATGCTCTTCTTTCAGTAAGAGTCATGTTAATGAAGCGCTGGCTATCCACATCAGAATTGTGATGTTCGTTGTCACACTCACCACAAGCAGCAGATGTTACCAACACAGGAATACCCTTTCTACAGGCGAGCATCGAATAGTCATTATCGGCACTTGCATGCTCATAGCCGTCATAAAATATTCCGATTTTATCAACAACAGAGCATGGAACCATAAAAATATTAGCATTGGCCATATCTACCATCTGGGGGACAGAACTTTTTCCTAACCTAATGGCTTTTCCGGTAAATCTATTGACTATAACATCACCTCCATATGTAATGACAGTCGGGTCTGTTGTCGAACAGGTAATACCGGAGATAACACCTTCTTGCCTATATTGTTTTACGCAATATTTTTGGGCATTAAGCAACTCAACGAACCCATATGAATTCATAGTAGTATCATCGTTCATAAGTAGATAATAATCCCACTCGGAATGTCGCTTTCTTGCCTCTTCCCAAGCTAAGCACATTCCACGAGTCCAAAAGAGGTTACCAGTTCCTTTTAGTATATGCACATTCTTTTCGACAAACAGTTCACACACAGCCTCAGGTGTTCCATCGGTGCAACCATCATCGGTCAGAAAAACTTCAATATCCAGTTTATTCACATTTATTTTGTTATATGCCTCAGCGGCATCAAACACTGACTGCAAAGAGGCCAATGTCTTAACCTTGCGATTAAAGCAAGTATATAAAACAGCTATTTTCATTGTTCGATAAATTTAATCACTTTAGCAGGATTACCTGCCACAATGGCATTAGCAGGCACATTTTTAGTTACTACAGAACCTGCACCTATCACGACTCCATCCCCGATGGTGACTCCCTTCATAACTATACTACGTGCACCAATAAAAACATTCTTGCCTATTGTAACAGGAGCTTTTTTAGTGTACTCTTCGCCCCCATTCGGAAGCAATCTTACGGCAGCCATAATAGGATGCGAGTTGGTATCTGTAATCAAGCATCCAGAACCTATAATGGTATTGTCTCCTATTGTAATGGTAGTAGTTGCGTTAATTGTAGAGCCTGAAATACCTACATTCTTACCAATAATAATCCTACTCCCTGAGGCAGAGACATTGAAGAGACATGGCTGAATGAGACCTATAGAATTTGAGGTAAACTTATTCACGCATTGAAAGTTTTCACCGATTATTATTTGTCCCTTTATAACGGTTGGATATTTTTTACGCAATAACCATGAAGAATGACATACTCTTGGCATTCCTTGTATTACCCAATTAGATTTATACCCTAAACCACTAATGTAGCCATAAAACATGGACGGTATCTGTTTAAATATAAATTTGTATAACTGTCCGATCATAATGCATCAAAAATTGTATGATACGTATCCATATTCCACTGAGGTTGTATATAATATATAGTAATGTTATAGATTGTTATTAGTACATACAAGATTATAACACACAATTTTAATAGTCTATTCCTAATTGACTGAAATACAATTGGTATTGCAACAAGAGAAAATACACCAAAATATAGGCTTATTCGTCCAATTAAAAAAATAATACTATTAAACGGAGTTGCTATACTTCCTATCATTGACAAAGCCACCAAACTTTTCTTTTTTTCATCTGTTTCATTATTATGAAACAGATAAAGGGCTGAGAAAACAATTGGAAAGAATTGAATCAGAGCACCAATACCAAATGTCATCTGTTTTTTACTTTCTTCATATCTTTCTGCGAAAGACTGGATGTCTTCAAATACCATCATTCTGTTAAAAATAGTACTAAGAAAATCCTGAGATAGATATAGGGCGATCAAAACTACAATCATAACAATTGCAAAAGGACGTGAGTTCTTCAATGGAAGACCCCCCCAAAATGCAAATGGGTACAAGATTACGGCAGAATTATGAATAAGAGTAAGAATAAAGATAACTCCAAGAGAAAGAAGCCATCGCTTCTCTTTAATCCAAGGCCACAATGCCAAGAATCCTGCAACTACAAAACCTTGTCTCATCATGGAGAAGTTCATCATATAATAATTAGCTAAAAACAGATATAAAAAGACTGCAAATACTTTTTGATACCCATGAGCATTATTATTAATGAACTTAAAATATATAAAGTTTTGGATAATATTCAGGACTGCTACCAATGTGAAGAATCCACCTAAATATTGAAACAACCAATTAAGTATTGCCCAACCTGGATTTCTGTGAATATCCCCTGACATAAACATATCAAAGTCAAACGGCAGAGATGTAATCTCCAGATATCCCTTATAATAAGCGTTATAGTCACTACCGAAATCATAGTGCAGACAAGCGATAATAGTAATCAGAAAAAATCCGACTTTCATTCCGTTCTTCAACTGTCCATTCACATCCATGAAAGTAAACAATACCGCTAAAAAATTACAAAATAGTACAAAATACATCTATATTTATTTATAAAATCAAGCTTTTATTTTAGAGTTGAAAAAGCCTAAAATGATAATTTATTAATTATTAGTCCATTTTTTAAGTGGACTAATTATTCTATTAGACATTTATAAATTTCATTCATTTCTTCACCGAAGTTACCTTCTCTATCTTTTCGAATCATTAACGCATTCTTTGAGAGTTTTTTTGCCAACATATTATCTTCGAATATTCTGATGATGTTACCTGCAAGTGAATATACATCTAAACTATTGTAGAGAATTGCATTCTCTTTGTGTCTAACAAGCGATGCAGTACCGCCAACCAAAGAACTGATTGAAGGAGTGCCAACCATCATTGCCTCAATCAACGAAGACGAATGATTCTCCATTATTGAAGGCATGACATACACATTGCACTTTGCCAAATATTCTACCATCTCTTCTGAACTGAGACATCCTGTATAAATTATGTTTTCTGACAAACCATAAGCAAGTATCAATTCTTTCAGCATTTTAGTGTAGCCAGTTTGACGCTTAATGCTATCGAAGGCACATAATTTGGGTCCAGGGACATAGCATTTAAACTCAGGGAAACGCTCTTTAACAAGACCTAAAGCTTGAAAAAGTATGTGGTGACCTTTAATAGGATAACCACCTGCATTAGTAAAAATAGACTGAAGTTCCATATTTTCTAAAGACCATTCTTTAGATTTGAAAACCTCACGTATAGGCAGATTGTTTCTGAACACTTTCAAATTAGGATTTACACTCTTACACATATCCTCACACCAATCGTTCTCCACTATAACTCCAGTTGCCATTCGGAACATTCCCCGTTCAAGAGACACCTGACTCTGGAATGTTCTATAAGAAGATTTCCTATTCAGTTTATCTACTATATCGCGAAATGTCGCATTCTGATATTTTTCAGGCAATCCCTCAAAGTAATGATTGTAAATGCTTTCGATTACTCCTTGCATATAGATAGCCATCGGAATACCACCCATCGCTTTCATTGCTACATAAGCAAATCTGGTTTCTGTTCCCCAGATTATCACAGCATCAGGATTCACTCGAAACCTGAGTTTCTGCCACTGCTTAAAGTTAGCTTCTGATTCAACATCGTATCCACAAGTCCCACCTCCTGGTATTATGTAAAAAACATTTCCATCTCTCTCAGACTGGAGTATTTCTTTATTGTTCCCAGATGTAGCAATATGCAACTGGATGTCAGAATTACTCAACGATGCAACATAAGCAGCATTGAGCCATGAACCGCCTGTCACCTTCGAGGCATCAAGCCCAACCATCGTACAGTGATGTTCAAAGAGAATATTTGTGATCCAAAGAATTTTCATATCAATTAGTCTATTACACCCTTAGGTATGGTAATCTCCTTCTCCACATTATATGGATCATTGAAGTCTCGACGAATAAACATATCAAGAAGGCCTCCGTCGGTAAGATTATATATATTAATTTTTCTCTTCTTGCAGTACTTTGAAAATTCTTGAAGGTCAATCAACTGCAGTGAGGTAGTGTAAAGTGCAGATATATGTTGAGAGCTATTCATATCGGCTAACTCAGGGTCGGCACCATAGAAATGACTCTCTGAACTTTTTATCATATCAAAAGCACAACTGTTTGCGTCAAAGCCCGTAAAGAAGATATTCTGAAAGCCCTGAAGAATGGCATAACTGAAACATCCGCTGGATACACCATTGATATAGCAAGGTATGCCCCAATACAACCAGAAGACTCTCTTATCATCCTTATACTTGGCAAAGTGATCCATATTATGCCATTGAACAGGCAAAATAATACGAATATCCGGACACATCTCAAAAATTTGTTCCAACCAATTGAGTGGCCATACACCGCTAGCAAGCTTAGGATCAACAAACACATGGTACTTAGGCTGAAGTTGCTTGTAAAGCGGATGCATGAAACCACGATTTACAAACATAAGATCCTTGCCTTTAAGACTTAAAAGATCCTGCCTCTTCAATGATGGTCCATTGAGGATAATAAACAAATCCCTTCCAATACCTTCTTTAGGAAGTTTCTGCATCTCTTTTTTTACAAGACGTCTGTCTTTGCCAAACGAATGTTTAAAATTATATAACTCAAAAAATCCTTTAGTCACTACATAGCAAAGCCTACGAACATCAGCAAAAATATCCATGTTTCTCTCCGTTTTTTATCTTTTTACTCTACCACTAGCATCTCCACCTATAAGACTCTCTACCTCAGAGATGGTGACCCAGTTGAAATCACCTTTTAACGTATGTTTGAGGCATGAAGCTGCTGTGGCAAACTCCAGTGCCTTCTCATCGTTCTCGTAGTAGAGCAGACCGAAAATAAGTCCGCCCATAAAGCTGTCTCCCCCTCCTACGCGATCAACGATATCTGTAATGTCGTAACGACAACTCTCGATGAGCTGCTTACCATCATAAAGCACACCACCCCAAGTGTTGTGGTTGGCATTGATAGCACCACGAAGGGTGACAACTATCTTCTTGCATCGAGGGAACTTCTGCATCATCTGTTGGCAGACACTGATAAAGGAACTCTGGTCGACCTGTCCACCAGTATTGGCTGCATCGAAATTCTGAGGCTTGATGCTGAATACCTTCTCACAGTCCTCCTCGTTACCGAGGATGATATCCGAACCAGCAACCATCTCTGGCATTACTTCGGCAGCAGTCTTACCATATCGCCAAAGGTTGCCTCGATAGTTGATGTCGCACGATACGGTTACACCCAACTCGTTGGCAGTCTTGATTGCTTTCAGACACTCCTTTGCGGCATTCTCGCTGAGAGCAGGTGTGATACCTGTCCAGTGAAACCAAGTAGCATCCTTAAGGATTTCATTCCAATCAATGGAACCTTCTTGTATAGTTGCGATGGAACTGTCTTCACGGTCGTAATAAACCTTTGAAGGACGAGCATTGCTACCTCTCTCCAGATAGAGGATGCCCATACGCTTACCTGAACGCTGAATATGTTCTACCCCAACTCTGTGCCCACGGAGGTCCATAATACAACGTTCTGCAATAGGATTATCTGGTAGACAAGTGATATAATCAGTTTCCATACCATAGTTAGCAATGGATACAGCTACATTGGCTTCAGCACCAGCGTAACTTACTTCGAACTTATCAGTCTGTATGAGTTTGAGATAGTCAGGTGCACCAAGGCGCACCATAATCTCTCCGAATGTTACTACTTTCATTTCTTCTCGTAAAGGTTCTTATACATTACCTCAGCAATGATGAAATCATCCGACCAGTCAATATCAAAGGAATGAAGTTCGCCCATAATATGGAGGAGAGTTTTTTGCCCAATACGATTCTTCTGCTCGGTATAAACCTCACGCTTTGCAAGGAACATAGTGTGGTTGATAGGATACAAAGGCTCCAAGTCCTGGGTTCGAGGCCAAGGAATATCTGTGGTATTATTAATGAGCTTTCCATCCTTATTCAAGAGAAAATTCTTCAATTCAGTTACACCAACGAGGGAATCATAGCCCTCATCTAGTTTATCAAGATAGAGTTTGATTCCTGCATCATACTGATCTGCACCACAGAGTGGAGTAGTAACGTGTCCCCAAAGGATATGATCCGCATCAGTAACAGTAGGTACGTAGCAAATCAGATCCTGAAGATTGGTCGTACTCAAGCACAATTCAGTAGGACGCTTGATTATCTTCAAACGGCTGTCTTTATACTTCTCAGCAATTGCCATACAAGTATCATCGTTAGAAGAAAAAATGATTTCGTCAATGAGTTTTGTTTCAAGAAGCTGCTTAACCTTGTTCTCTACTAAACCGCCTTCGATACCTGCGAAAGGCTTAGTGTTCTTATTTATCACACGCTCGCTACCTTTACGGGTAGGAAGATAAAATGCAACTTTTTCCTTTGTCATAATTAAATAAATTGATACACTGATACGACTTCAAGATCCTTATAGAGTGAAGGGGTGAGCGACTTCAACTGTTCGCCCTTAGCCTTTTTAAATGACTGGAAAATGGTCTTATTTTCATTAGTGAGTGCAACCTCTTTTTCAGAAAGCACATTGCCTGGATAACCATCATAACCGATCACGAAGATATCGCCATCAGTCAGATTCATTGCCAACTGAAGGGCTATGGTAGTAACTGAATCCTTGAACAGATCAGTGAAATTGACTGATGTGAGCTCAACGGTATGATTCTCTGCATAAGCTGGAACTTCAGTACCCATTGTGCGAGGATAAGGTGGAAGGACGCATGTGCCATTGAAATGTTTCTCACCTACATTGGCAGAAAGTCTGCGACCTTCATTGCCTACAAGCACATAATAGACAGGAGCATTGATATCCTGATATGTCTTCGCATTACGAGCTGTTGCAAACACAACCGTAATATTCTCCTCTTGGGCAATTAGTTCTTTGATAGCATCCTTATGCTCAATGGCATTGTTACCGCCTCCGATGATAAGCACTTTATCAAACTTCTTCTCGACATTCAGGTGTGGGAACTGTGCATTATCTTTAGCATTGTTCTTACGATTATCAAGAGCACGCACAATGCTGTTGAATGAATAAACGCGATTGGTTACCCAATCCATTACCTCCTTTTGAGGGATGCGGTTTGCACCTGCGAGCATATAAGGGAGATTAGTTCCCCACCGATACTTGTCCAAAAGTGGCGTAAAGGCAGTAATCACATCACCAAGAACATTAAAGTCAACCTTCAGATCTTCGTGTGCATTGAGATAAGTTAACAGCAGCTCCATATTGAGGTTGCCAGCTCCACGACCCATGCCAAGGATAGTTGCGTCCACATAGTCAACCCCTAATTTCAAAGCTGTAATCGTGTTAATAAGGCCCAACTGCAGATTGTTGTGTCCATGGAAGCCGATTGGGCACTTAGTGTTTTCGCGAACTACCTTCACGATATCGGTTACATCCTCGGGGGTAACTCCACCGAAGCTATCAACCATACAGAAGAGATCTGCAAACGAATCCAACACGCCCAACTTAGTGATGAACTCTGGATATTCGGTCTGCCACTTACTCATGTACATAACATTGAAGCCCACTTCAAAATCCATAGCCTTAACAGCTTTGGCAAGAATCACTGCACGATCAAAATTCTTGGGATCAATGGCAATACGAACCATGTCCACAAGACCTACGATAGGGCTAAGAAGTGTATCCAAATCCTCTATCTTCGTGCTTTTTTCGTTGAGCATTACATCCAGTTTCTTGGTGCAATTCTGACGGATATGCTTCAGTACACTTACAGGACAATAGCCAAATTTGCCCATATATTCCTTTGTAGGATTATTGCGGTAACCCAACTCAAGATAATCGACAGGAAGTACATTCATTGCCTGAATGTACGCATCAACTGTTTCCGAATTAAAGTCCCAATTCGTGTAGTAACCGCCATCACGAAGGGTACAATCTAAAATTTTCAACATTATATAATCGTTTTTATTTCTAATTAGCTATTTAAAATTGAACCGATTTTCTCTCTAATTATCGTTTTCTCCTTCTGGTCAATACCCACGGTTGCGATTAATACCAAAACCAGCAACATAGATATCCCCAACCCTAAGATATGTCCCATGAGTGAGAAAGAATTAGGATTATAAAAAATGTAAATAACAACAAGAGGAATAAAGACTTTGAGCATCGGCCAATATGATATCTTAAAGAAATTCCTTATATCAAAATCTAGAACTCTCTTTAACAACACGAGGTTAAGCGGAATATTGAAGAACATAAATATGCATATCACGAACGAAAGCGCATACGCGTTAGCTCCAAGATAGAAGCACAGCCAACCTACAGGAAGTGATAATAAAACGTAAGTATTACCTATAATCTGAAACCATTTGATCTTGCCGGATGCATTAACCAAAGATTGTGTTCCTTGACATACACAGGTAAACAATCCCGCAACTACAATCAGCACACAAAAAATATTAGCTCCCTCAGGAACTTCTTTCAGCCACAAATCTAACAGGAAATCAATCTCCATCAATACTGGGAATGACACAACCAACATGAGGAAGAATGTATATTTAGATATGCGTGCTGCAAGATTAAAAGACCTATTGGCATTACCAGCACTCAAACTCTTGGTTATCTGAGGAACTGCCGCTGTGTTTAATGAGTTGGCAAACATCACAATGAAATTGTTAATCTGATTGGCAACTGCAAAAGCTGCATTCACGATAGTACCAAAGAAGTAGTTAATCAGGACAGCAACAATTTGTGTCTTACCAACATTTGTAAAAGAGCCTAGAGCAGTCCAACCGGAATAGCCCAACATTTCTCTGTACAACTGCTTATCTCTACTGAAATGTATACGCACATACGACTTATAGTTTTTTGTAGAATAAGCAACATACACAAGCCATTGGAAAATTGTAGTGGCTGACATTATTATGCTATAGCAGATTAGCCTGTTCGGAACATGAAATAAAATCGTTAGTACAGCAGTCAGTTTAAAAAGATTGACAATTATCTCAGTAATTGCAGTAAATTTGAAGTTTTCGCATGCTATCAGCATTCCATTGTAAGGAACAAGAAGAGTGCAAACAAAAGTTGTAAAGATGGTAATGTGATATACGACTCTAGCATCTCTCATACTTTCAACCGGCACGTTCAATCCACAATTGACGTACCATTCACCTAATGTCAATCCAAGAAGAACTATAAAAAAAGCAAATAGAAAATGGATTGCCAAACTAGTATTGAAAACCTTGTTGATATTGCCATTATTACCCTTGCCCATCTCGGTGGTAATAAATCGATAGGTCGCACTCGACATAGCCATATTGATCACGTTGAGCAACATGACTAAACCGCCAACAACATTATATAGTCCGTAGTCTGATGCTCCCAAAGCATCGAGTACTACTCTAGATATAATAATGCTTACCAGACTGACAATGCATAGTCTAATAAATATAATAATACTGTTTATTGCAATTCTTTTATTTTCATTCATTTTTTGATAACCGTTATCTATTACCAATAACAAGCGTCCTCAACCTTTTTTGCAGCCATAGGAGTTTCATCCTTACTTGGTCTTACCCAATAATCATTGAACAAGCCATCCCATTCTTTTCTGTTCTCCCAGCGATTACCTTTAATTCCAAACATAAGTTGAGTGATGCCTCCAAGATGGATGGCTACATGACCAGTTCTCTTTGCATGAGCTGCCAACGGCATACCATAGGCTCCACATCCGATAATGCAAATATCATAATCCAGTTTATCCATCTCTGCCTTCATATAATCAAGTGCATCAAACCAAGATGTACATTGAGCTGATCCTCCCAATGACTGTACGGCTTTCACAGTCAGTAGTTCAAAATCAGGCAAAAAGTCTGGGTGTTTGAATAGTAAATGTTTTTTTTGATATTGAGCCGTCATTGTTTCAACGAATGGATGCACCATCAAAACACGCTTCCCTTTCAATGCTTGGGTCCAATTAAGACCAGTTCCATCCCAAAAGTAATTTGGGCGTATATCCTCGATCCTTGCTTTACGGACATGACTGATTTCCTCTCTAATATAATATTCTTCAGGTACCCAACTTCCAAGTATATCAGTTTCTTTTGCATCATTAATCATTAATTCTGAAAAGCGAATAACATTTTCTATTGTTATCGGAAAAAATCCAGAATGTGTCTGCAACTGATTTATTGAAGGCATACTCCACCACCATTCATTAATTTCTCCCTTTATGTATTTCAATACAGAATGAGGGTTATCACGAACACCTACATAATTGGCGATCGCGCACATTTCGGTAGAGCCAAAACGTGCTACCATAAAAGGGTTTCCTTTTTTTATAGCATTGAACATCATTTGATTTACTCCCTCTGGGTTCGATGGTAAATTTATCTCAGGTAACTGAGTCTGTTTGAAAAAACAAGGATAAACTTTGCGTTTAAGCACCTTCAACGTAAGCTCAAAGAATCTATTCATATTAATAGTAATTATTTTATTAAAGACTAGCAAGTAGTATTGAACCATGCGCAACCAGTTCGATCAATGTTCTTTTCTGACAACTGCTAGAGAGGTGTAGTATCTAAATTTGAACCAAAGATGAAGTTTTATAATCTTCCATTTTGCATTGGAAAAAGACGAGTGTTAACTGTTAACGCGAAACTACAACTTTCAATTATTTTCTCTTATCTCCCAAACAAGGTGGTTAAATATAGAGAATATAGAGAGTAAAAAAAGGTAAAAAGAAAGGAAAGAATAATGCTCACCCTATAAACTCTATATGGTTCTTACTCATTACTTAACAAGATTCACGACACCATTGAGTTCGTTCTGAATATGCTCAAGGCTTGCAATTTTAGCCTTAGTTTCCTCAAGATTCAAACGACGGGTGTTGTCAGAATTAAACTCCGATAATTTGCAACGCTTTGCATCACCTTCAGTGAAGAACTGCTCGTAGTTCAGTGAGCGGTTATCAGCTGGTACGCGATAGAAGTCACCCATATCCTCTGCCTTAGCGCATTCTTCGTTAGTGAGGAGGGTTTCGTACATCTTCTCCCCATGACGAATGCCAATCATCTTGATATCCTCCTTCTTACCACCAAAGAGCTCGCATACTGCCTCTGCCTGAGTCTGGATGGTGCAAGCAGGTGCCTTCTGCACAAGGATATCACCATTCTGACCATGTTCGAATGCGAAGAGGACAAGATCGACTGCTTCTTCGAGCGACATAATGAAGCGAGTCATTTTAGGCTCGGTGAGAGTGATAGGGTTGCCATTACGGATCTGGTCGATCCACAAAGGAATAACAGACCCACGGCTACACATAACATTACCATAACGGGTGCAGCAGACCTTTGTATCGCCCGAGTAGCGACTCTTGGCCACTGCAATTTTCTCCTCAATGGCCTTAGTAATACCCATAGCATTGATTGGGTAGGCTGCCTTGTCAGTTGAAAGACAGATAACAGCACCCACCTTGGCCTCAATAGCGGCAGTGAGGACGTTATCGGTACCGATTACATTTGTTTTTACAGCTTCCATTGGAAAGAATTCACAGCTTGGAACCTGCTTGAGGGCTGCTGCATGGAAAATGTAATCTACTCCCGGCATGGCATTACGGCAACTTTGGAGGTTACGCACATCACCAATGAAAAACTTAATCTTATGGGCCACCTCAGGCATCTTGGCCTGATATTCGTGACGCATATCGTCCTGCTTCTTCTCATCACGGCTAAAGATGCGAATTTCTGCGATGTCGGTCTTCAGGAAACGATTCAATACAGCATTACCAAAGCTACCGGTACCACCGGTAATCATGAGAGTTTTGCCTGCAAAAATGCTCATAGTTTTATATTTTTCAATAATTGTTAGTTATTATTTTATCACTTTATCAAAAAAAGTATCTGGGTGAGAAGGATTAAAGATCTCATTGCAGTACATCACTGTGACCAAATCTTGGGTGTCTGATAAGTTAATAATGTTGTGAGTATAGCCTGGGAGCATGATGACGCTTTGGATCTTGTCACCACTAACCTCATAATTAAGGATCTCTGCATTGGGGTCATTCTCGTTGCGAAGTTGGATAAGACCATGCCCAGAGACCACGATGAACTGTTCCCACTTGGTATGATGCCAGTGCTCACCCTTGGTGATTCCAGGCTTGGAGATGTTGATAGAGACCTGACCACACTTGAGGGTGTGGACCAATTCAGTGAAGCTACCACGGGCATCGCAGTTCATCTTGAGATCAAAGATGCCCTTCTCCTTAGGAAGATAAGAAAGAAAGGTGCTGTAGAGACGCTTTGCAAAGCTATCGGCAGGAATCTCAGGAATCATGAGAGTCTTGGGCATCTCTGCAAATTTGTGAAGGAGATCAACAACCTCACCTAACTTAACGTGATGGGTGATAGGTGCTGCACAATAGTGGCCATCGCCCTTAAGAACAGTCTCTACACCATCAAACTCACAATGGTGCTCTTCGCCCTTGAGCGCACAAATCATTTCCTCTATGAGATCGTCGATGTAGAGGAGTTCCATATCGACGTTGGGATCGTTGACTATTATGGGAAGATCGTTGGCAATGTTGCTACAGAAGGTGGCTATAACACTGTTGTAGTTAGGGCGGCACCACTTGCCATAGAGATTAGGGAAGCGGTAAACAAGCACCTTGGCACCTGTTTCCTCGCCATACTGGAACATGAGTTCCTCTCCTGCCTTTTTACTCTTACCGTACTCACTCGTTCCGAACCGACCTGCGAGGGTAGCTTGGATGGAGCTGCTGATCATGACAGGACAATTGTTCTGGTATTTTTTGAGGGTGTTGAGTAAAGTGGTAGCAAAACCAAAGTTGCCATCCATGAACTCCTTGGGATTCTGTGAGCGGTTGACACCGGCGAGGTTGAAGACGAAATCGCAATCACGACACCAAGTATCAAGCAGTTCGGGTGTGGAATCGATGTCATATTCATAGACTTCATCAATCACCAAATCGCCATAGCACTTGGCCTTGCCCTCCTTGATATTATTAAGTTGAGCGCAGAGGTTCTTTCCAACGAAACCCTTTGCTCCTGTTACTAAAATCTTCATTGAGTAATTTTTCGTTATTATATGTCTTTGCGCCAAACCATTTTGTTCACAATACCGACGTATGACTGGATGATCTTAACAACCTTTGTAGAGACATTTTCCTCAACATAGTCGGGAACGGGAATACCGTGGTTACCATCCTTGCAGAGGTCGACTGCAGTATCTACTGCCTGAAGAAGAGAGTCCCCATCGATACCTGCAATGATGAAGTCAGCCTTATCGATGGCCTCAGGGCGCTCGGTGGAGGTGCGAATGCAGATGGCCGGAAAGGGATGACCTACGGAGGTGAAGAAACTGATCTCTTCGGGAAGGGTGCCTGAATCGGATACTACGGCAAAGGCATTCATCTGGAGACAGTTGTAGTCGTGGAAGCCGAGAGGCTCCTGCTGGATGACACGACGGTCGAGCTGGAAGCCGGATGCGGCTAAGCGGTTGCGTGAACGTGGGTGACAGCTGTAGAGGATGGGCATATCATACTTCTCGGCCATCTTGTTAATGGCGGTAAAGAGGCTGAGGAAATTTTTCTCGGTGTCGATATTCTCTTCGCGATGGGCTGAGAGAAGGATGTACTTGCCCTTCTCGAGGCCGAAGCGCTGGTGAACATCGGAGGCTTCGATTTCTGTAAGGTTCCCATGAAGCACTTCGGCCATAGGGCTACCGATGACGTAGGTGCGTTCTTTAGGGAGTCCACAGTCGGCAAGGTATCGTCGAGCATGCTCGGAGTACGCCATGTTTACATCAGAAATAATATCAACGATACGACGATTAGTCTCCTCTGGAAGACATTCGTCTTTACAACGATTACCAGCCTCCATATGGAAAATAGGGATATGTAGACGCTTTGCTCCAATAACGCTCAAACAACTATTGGTGTCACCCAAGACAAGAACAGCATCCGGCTTTGTGACCACCATGAGTTTGTAGCTGGCATTGATAATGTTACCATAGGTAGCTCCGAGATCATCGCCTACGGCATCCATGTAAACCTCAGGATCTTTAAGTCTGAGGTCACGGAAGAAGACACCATTGAGGTTGTAGTCGTAATTCTGCCCGGTGTGGGCAAGGATGACGTCGAAATACTTACGAGACTTGTTGATAACGGCAGCAAGACGGATAATTTCAGGACGCGTGCCCACGATAATCAACAATTTCAGTTTACCATTATTCTGGAAACTTACATTTGAATAATCTGTTCTTAACTCCATGTTACTATTTTTTATTAAATTCAGTAGAAAACAGCTTTCAAGATTTGTTGCAAAAATAGTTTTTTTACAGACATTGCTTTCTTGTAACCATACGTCAAAATTAGGTGCTCACGTGTAAAGTTAAAGACCGACATATTTCGTCCCATTATGTTGGACAAAGTTTTATCAGCATTGACTTTTGTTTTTCTCAAAACCAATTCATTCTATTAAAAATTTATTCTTTACTTCCATGATTCTCCCCATAACCATAACCGTAACGTTTACCATAACCATAGTACTTGCCATATTTACCATAGCCATAATAATACCCGTATTTCTTCTTCTGAAGATCCAAACCATTGATTACAACACACAGATTAGGCAGTTTATCATTCTCGGCAAGCTCGTTAATCAAAGTAAACTCAGCCTTGCGGGTGTAGTCAGCACGACAGACATAAACGGATAAATCAACTGTACGGCCGATAAGTAAAGTATCAGTTACCATACCCACAGGGGCTGTATCCAATATCACATAATCAAAATTCTGCTTCAAGATTTCAATAGCCTTTTCCAGTCCATCACGAGCCAACAACTCTGTCGGATTAGGCGGAACTGTTCCACCTGGCAGGATAAACAGATTCTTGTTTATGTCAGAAGGTTGGACCAAATCCATCAAATTTGTAGTCGGATCAGTGAGGAACTGAGTAATACCATGATCCTTTTTAGGAATATTAAATACTTTATTCAAACCCGGCTTACGAATGTCAAGTCCCACAATCACAACTTTCTTTCCTAGTAATGAAAGACTGATAGCCAGATTGGCTGATATAAAAGACTTTCCTTCACCACTGATAGTAGAAGTTACCAGCATCACATTCTTACCATTCTCCAACATAAACTGAAGATTGGTACGGATATTTCGGAAGGTCTCGCTCATCAGATTGTTCTTATTCTCAAATACGGCAATAGAACCTGTCTTTTCGTCTGCTAACGGAATATCGCCAACAACAGGATGCAAAGTCAGCTTCTCAATATCTGCACGACCTTCTATCTTAAACTTAGTCAATCCTATCAAATAAATGATACCTACCGGAATACCTACTCCAAATACCAAAGCCGCCAAATAAATCATCATCCGCTTGGGAGAAACGGGGTGACTGTCTGCCAATGCCTCGTCAATAATCTTGGCGTTATTCGCTGTCGCAGCCAAGGTGATAGCATTTTCTTCACGCTTCTGAAGCAGCATCAGGTAAAGCCCTGCCTTGATTTCTTGCTGGCGGGCAATACTTACAAACTGACGTTCTTGAGTAGGGGCATCATTGATACGGCGGGAATAACGGTTCGCTTCACGAGCCAAATCATCTTTTGTGATTTGCAATCCCTTCAATGTAGCATCCAATGTCGCTTGCACATTGCTGCGCATTGCTCGAATACTGGTATCCAGATTCACGATGGTCGGATTATTCTCCGTCGATGTACGCAGCAGGCGCTTTCTCTCAACCAACATCTGGTTATACCGATTTATCGCATCCGCTGAAGCGGCATCCTGTAACCCGATATTACTTGGCAGTACCTCATACTCATTACCTTTCATATAGCGTTGCAAATCCATCACCAAATTAATCTGTGTCTGATTCTCCACACGTTTCTTTTCATACTCGGCATTCCCCGTCAAGGCAATCTGCGCTTCACTGTTCAAATCGGTAATGCCCGCACTACGCTTGAAATTCTCCAAATCCTGTTCCGTACTGCCTAATTCTTTAGATATAATACCGATACGTTCGTCAATAAATTCGGCTGTTTTCTGCGCAACTTCATTCTTGGCATTATTAGCATTGATATTATACATCTCAAGTAGCTTATTGATAAAATCCATTCCACGCCGGGTACTGGAATTCTTCAGTGAAATTACCACTACGGAAGTTGTCTTCGATGTAGGGGCTATCGACAAAGAATTGGCATATCCCTTCGCCACAGAAATAGGTCTGTTGATGAAAGCAGTGATATGGCGTTCTTTGGCCATATTTTCAAGACGAACTGATGCGGTTGTGTCACTATTTGCAAAAAAGGCAACAGTACCTTCGTCAGTCGGAAACACAGCAGGCAAATCGTCAAAACGTTTCCGATATTCCTTCTCACCTACTGTTATTTGTACATCCATCGCACCCGCAGGCTGCAAAACCATACTGACTTCCATTCTACCCGGGAGTTTGTCCGCTTCCTGAGGAGTCAGGCTCACTAGAACAGGAGAAGCGCGGTACAGTTCCCTGACAGGGAACTCATCTTCATCCATATAAGTAACAAACAGTCCTAAACAATTCACCACCTCCCTTGCTAGAGACTTCGAACGGAGAACCTCGATTTCATTGTCCACATTATTAGACGAGGAGACAAAGCCGTCCAGTCCCATCCTCTCAAGTTCCGAAGACATGTTTGCGCCGCCACCTTTCTTTTCATCCTTGATCAGAACAGTGGCAGAAATATTATATACAGGTGTTGTCAGACGTAAGTATCCCCAGGCAACAGCCAGGCAAATGATTACAGAGACCACAAACCAGGGCCAATGAATCAGATAGCGGAAAAGGAGTTCCTGAATATTGACCTGCTCCTCAGATTGTTCTACACGTTTCTTGTTTTTTTCCTCAATCATACGATAATACTATTTGAAGATTGTTACCAATAAACTTGCCAGTGACACTAGGATAGAAGTAGCGGAGAACCAAAGGCTCGTACTGTTACCAATATCCGAGTTACGCGCCTTCGCCTTATTAGGAGTCACATAAACAATATCATTCTGTTGCAACCAATAATAAGGGGAAAGGAGGGCTTCCGCCTTGTTCAAGTCCAGAGTCACAATTTCTTGTTTACCGTCAGCGCCTTCACGAATCAGTTTTACATTGTCACGAAGTCCCCAGACGGTCATGTCACCTGCCATAGCCAAAGCCTCAAGCAAGTTCACTTTCTCATTACTGATGGTAAACGTACCGGGACGAGCTACCTCACCAATTACGGAAATTTTGTAGTTCACCATGCGGACAGTGACTATCGGAGTCTCCTTGATATAAGGTTTCAATTTTTCTACAATTAATTGCTCGGCTTCTTTCTTAGTCAATCCCCCCACCTTCAATTCACCTAAAACAGGAAAATTTATATTCCCATTATTATCCACGAGATAAGGTTGCAGAACCGATTGAGTAGTTACTTGTGTATTTCCTGTAGCTACACTAGCAGGACTGGCTACTATCAAATTAAACGGAACTGCCAGTTCAGGACTAGTACATGACACTACGATAGTAAGCAAGTCCTTCGGCATGATTCTAGCGTCATACAGAATTTCCTGTTGAACCGTCTCTCTCACAACCTCCGCATCTTGCAGGTAAGGAACTTTCTTATAGGACTGGCAAGAAGCGAATAGAAATATCGCAACCAGACAGGAAAGTATTCCTTTAGTTCTTTTCTGCATACTTGTAGCAATGTAGAATGATTTATTCATAAAAATATTCAAGTTTATTATTCGTTATCAAGCATCTCGAACTTAGGAGAATTCTTTGACTTAAATTCAGGTACTACTTTCTTCATCAGTTTGACCGTATCCATGATCTTAACCGCACGAGACAAATTCTCAAACTCCGCATAAATATCAAGGATATCAGCATATTCATACCGACGCACTTTAGCTATCATAATCTTCTTATTCTCTGTTGGAATTGTGTTTTCTTTATCACTCAGAACCTCTTCGTAAAGTTTTTCACCAGGACGCAAGCCTGTAAATTCAATTTTTATATCTTCACCAGGGCGATAACCGGCCAGTTCAATCATACGGGTAGCCAAATCGACAATCTTAACAGCCTTACCCATCTCAAAGACAAAAATTTCATTACCCTCTCCCATCGTAGCGGCTTCCATTACCAAGCGGCAGGCTTCGGGAATGGTCATAAAGAAACGGATGATATCAGGATGGGTAACTGTAACAGGACCGCCATTTTCTATCTGTTCCCTGAAACGGGGAATAACCGAACCGTTACTGCCCAATACATTACCGAAACGGGTCGTAATGAATTTGGTATTGCCTTTCACCTTTCCTTCACGAATTGCACATCCCAAACTCTGCACATAGATTTCCGCCAGACGTTTGGAACAACCCATCACATTGGTAGGATTCACGGCTTTATCGGTAGAAACCATGATCATTTTTTCAGCACCATATTCCACCGCCATATCAGCAACCTGACGGGAACCGGTGACATTCACCAGAACTGCTTCGCAAGGATTTTCCTCCATTAAAGGCACATGTTTGTAAGCGGCGGCATGAAAGACAATTTGAGGATGATAAAGGTCAAATACCATACGTACACGTTCTTTCACACGTACATCGCCAATCACAGGAATAAAATCTATAGTAGGATAATTCTTCTCAAACTCAAGACGCACGTTATGCAAAGGAGTCTCCGCAGAGTCAAACATGATAAGTTTTTTAATATTCATCTGTACCAACTGGCGACAAAGTTCACTACCAATACTACCAGCAGCACCAGTTACTAAGACAACTTTGCCTCTGAATTCTTCTGCAACTTGACGAAGATTGATATTTATTTCAGCACGTCCTAACAAATCTTCGATCTTAATAGGACGTACCCATTGATGAAAGTTTCCGTCAGAATCAGCTTCGCTAATAGTAGGAGCAATCAAAGTCTTTATTGCACTACTTTTACAGTATTCTAAAAGACGGTTTTCTTCTAAACGGGTATCCTCATAACGGGCAAACAAAATCCCCTGAATACTATGCTTTTTTATAACACAATTGAAATCTTCTTCATTTTCAAAAGAATAAATGGGAAGATCTGTCAAACGACGTCTACTATTATTCCTTCCATATATATAGAAGCCCGCAACTTTATAATGCGCACTATCCCGGAGACGGAGTTTCAAGGATACACTCTTTTCATCAATGCCATAGATAAGAATACGGGTATTCTTTTTATTCATCCAATCCAGCAGAAGATCATAAACGATGATGAGTGATACGCGGAAAACGGTTAGTGCTGCTAATGTCAGCAAACCGTCAAACAGGAGATAGGCTGTTTTATAATTGTATTGTAATTGGGATTCGGATATAATCCAAAAAGAAATTACTAATAAACATCCGACTTTGAATAGTACAGCACACATGATGCGCCAAAGCTCACGTGCCTGAGAAAAGCGGATGGTGTTACGATAGGTGTGAAATAATAAAGCACCAGCAACACTTGCTACTAAAGAGACGCCAACAAATTGACAAAGCATCCAATCACTCATTGGAACATGTGCCATATAATGAATGACGGCATAAGCTACCAATGAACATAATACAGATATTGCCGTGTCAATACCTAAAATAATCCAATAACTGAAATAATTCTTACGGGCATATTGAACTATACCCTTCAATGTCTTTTCCATTTGTTTTCTCAATGATTTATCGGTTCCACATACCCTACAGGTATATCCGCACAAGCGCATCCCAACATATTTAACCGGACAGCTATCTTGCTTTTACCATTTACTGTAACAAACTCCCCTACAAGTCCGGTCAAAGGACCTTTGATAACACGAACCTTCTCGCCACGTGCCAATGGAGCACTATTCATAGAAATGACATCTTCAGAATAGTCAAGCATAAAACGGAAACGAGCCATTTGATCATCTGGAATTACAGTCGGACTACTCTCACCTCGTATTACCATGTACCGACTGACTGTAGATAGTGACAAAACTTCCTTGCGTTCTTTCGGATCGACATACACAAAGACCATCATTGGCAGTAATACTGTTTCGACCAATTTACGGCGGTCGCTCCACTGATGAATCTCCTGCTGAACAGGTATAAAACTTTCAATCCCCATTCTCTCCAAACGCTCCTGCACTTTCTTCTCATGATGCATTCTGGTCATAGCGACATACCAGCGTTTAGAGTGTGCTACGCCTTCCCCTGTCCCAATTTTAGGCCCAGCACTTAAAGTTCCTTCTTTTCTTAGAATCATACTTTTTTACCCCATGTTTATCCGTTACTTCTTAGGTAACGGAAAACACAGTTACGGAACACACACAATCATAAAAATGGAAATTACAGGCATTGACAGGGCACAAAAATGGAACGACCTAATACTCAGCGAGAAATTTCTCGAAATTAGGCAATAAAAAGTTGGAACATGAAATAATCTTATTTTCATGTTCAAGCATTTTTTATTTGAAAAATCAAATAAAACGAAAAAAATTAAAGAATTACTTGTTTACTATCTATGTTTTTGTCTATCTTTGCGTCAAATTTAAATCCGTTACCTAAGAAGTAACACACATGTTTTATCCCTGTTTATTAACACATTACATATTTATCATCGCCCCATGCAGTAGTTTCTAACGTAAGATAAATTCCCTTTATTTACCTCTGTACGTTCTTTAAGTCCGAAGCCTTTCAAATAGATTTGTGTGGTTTTTATAGATTTGTGTCCTAATGATTCACTGATCATCTCAATGGATACCCCCCGATACTTGGCAGTAGTAGCCCAAGAATGGCGAAACGTATAGGAAGTGACCGGAGATTTCAAATACAATTTCCTGGCTAACTCCCTCAAGTTATTATTGAACCGACGGAGAGCAGACTGATATTCCCGATAAGCTCTTTCATCCTTTCGCTTCTTATCACCACGAAGAATATCAAACAGATAATCGGGGCAATCGGGCAGAGCATCCTGATTATTCCGAAGTTGATTAATCATTCCTCTCGCACTATCCAGTATTTCTATGCTCATAGGAGTTTTAGTCTTGATACGATTGTATCGCAACACATTGCTTTCCAATGCAGATTTCTCCAAATGAGCCAAATCGGCGAACGACATTCCACAAAACTGAAACATCAGGGCGGCAATAGCCTGCGTGCGGCGTAATCGTTCCGATTTTGGGTCTTCATACAAGAGCTTGTGCAATTCAGAAGCAGCCAAGGCTTTTTTCTGACGGACATCCACCCCTGTATAAACATCATGGAATAATCGCGGCACATAGGGAGCACTCCCCGCCTCCACTCCACGATTATAAATACTACGAAGCATACGCATATACGTAGAAATCGTGTTGAGCTTCAAGCCACACTCATAAAGATACTGCCCGTAGCATCGTAAACGCTCACGGGTGACTTGTCTGAACGACACATTGGGAGTGTCGCAGAACTTGCTGAAAGAGAAAAGGGCATTCTTGTAGACATGCGCCGTAGAATGACGCCCCTCCTTTCGTAAACGGCCGATGTAGAGCTCTCCACACCGACTAAATCCACTTTTGTTCATCATTTGCATCACTAGTTATTTTATATATATACTATTTGGCAAGCGACAAAAAAACAAATCTTTTTGCAGCTTTATCGCACAGTTGCCAAAGTATATTTTAATATTTATCATTTTTAACTAATGTGAAAATTAGCAATTATGGCTAGTAAAAAGACACCCAAAAGAGAAGCAAAAACACGAGTAAAAAACAATGCCCAAAATTGGAAAAAGAGTGGCGGCAGATGCAAGAAGACTGAAATCATCAGTTGGGATGAACTGGAAAGAAGAGGCGGAATGACCGGAGATGAAACGGCACTTTTCACAGTATATCTGCAAAAGTTGGACGAGGGAGAAATCCATATGGGATACTCCAAAAAGCTAAAAGATTTAGCCAAACAAATCCATGAAAAAGAGCACTTATACGTCTCCAAGCAAGGTGGGTATAAGTTAATGGAAATCAGTAGTATAGAAACAAAGCTATCCGTAATCAGAGGAACTCTCCGGGAGCAGCGGGAAGAAAAAGAAAGACAGGCTAAAGAAAAGGCTTCTAATAAGTATTGACAAAAATAATTGTGCAGGTGAAATGCAAGCTCTACTTTTGCCGCCGTTTTCAACCGGCTGAAAAACAGTAAACTTCTCCCCTAAAAAATAGTGACGCTATCCTGTCGCGATGGCGTCACTATAAGACGAGGATAGTGACGCTATATCTGCAGTATACCGTTACTATCCCGAAAGGGAGAAGTTTATACAATAAACACGAGTAATTTTAATCAAATATTTTATACAATGAAAAGAAATTGTAAGAAAAAAAAGTCTGAAGACTACATGTCAATATGGAAGAAACGTATTGCCGCAGAAAAAGGTATTTCGGAAATATGTGCGGAAAGAATTGTGCAGAAGTGTATGGAACTGGTAAAACATATGCTATATGGAAATGTAATGATAGCTTTTCAGAAACAGGACGGAACATTCTGCCTGGAAAAAGGCACATTGGTAGGATACGAAAAATTTTTCCACCGTGAATTCAGATGCACTGTAAAACAGGAGTCTGTTATCTACTGGAGTGAGGAACAGAATGGGTGGAGAAGATTCAGAATCAGTAACCTGTTGGAGTGGAAAGCAATCGTATAATTTATAATAAAAAATACTGAATAATGAGTATGATAAACAAAGGGATACCTTATTTCCCTACACCGGCTAATTTTTTCGATGAAGAAATTATGGAATTACTGGAAGCCAAATTTGGAGTTTTAGCTTCTTATATTGTTTTGCGGCTACTTTGCAAAATCTATAAAGAGGGATATTACATCTCTTGGGGAAAAGAACAAAACCTGATTTTCATCCGCAAAGTAGGCGGCGGGATAAGAGAGGAAATGATGGAAAAGGTTGTCGAATTATTATTGGAAAAGGGATTTTTCCACAGGGAGATTTACGAAAAATATGGTGTACTGACTTCGGAACGGATTCAGGAAGTGTGGTTCGAAGCAATAACCATATATATTAGAAAACAAGAAGAAAAAAGGGATACGGAAAGAGGACGTGAATGAAGAAAATGCAGACATTTTTCCAACTCAAGAGGACGTGAACCCGGAAAATGACGACATTTCCGGACAAACTAAACTAAAGGAAACTAAACTAAATCTTGAGGAAGAAGAAATAAACGATACTTCGTTTGAAATTCCGGGGTATGCTTACAATCAGGCTACACACAACATGAACGGACTGATAGAAAGCCTGGAACGCCATAAAGTGACGAATCCGAAAGAGAGGCAGACGATTCTTCGGCTGTCGGATTATGGCAGGAAAGGTACTCAGGTGTGGAAACTGCTTTCCAATACGTCCTGGAACAAGATTGGGGCGCCGGGGAAATATATCATTGCGGCGTTAGCCGGCGGACGAAAACAAGCCGGCTGATAAAAAGCCGATAAAAAAGGTACGAAAATTCTGTGCTTCTCACAAATTCTTCGTACCTTTACACTCCGGTAAAACAAGTTCTATCCACATAAAAGATAACAAAATGGAAAACAGAAGTTTAGTAACCATTGCCGAACATTCTAAAGAAAAAATCCTCTACATGCTCGAAATGGCGAAGCAGTTTGAAATGAACCCCAATCGCCGGTTATTGCAAGGCAAGGTAGTAGCAACCTTGTTCTTTGAGCCTTCCACACGTACCCGCTTGAGTTTTGAAACAGCCGCCAACCGTCTCGGTGCACGGGTTATCGGATTCTCCGACCCCAAAGCGACCAGCTCTTCCAAGGGGGAAACACTTAAAGACACGATTATGATGGTAAGTAATTACGCAGACATTATCGTCATGCGCCACCATCTTGAAGGAGCGGCACGGTATGCCAGCGAAGTAGCCCCGGTGCCTATTGTCAATGCAGGAGACGGAGCCAACCAGCATCCGTCGCAAACCATGCTTGACCTCTACTCTATCCACAAGACGCAGGGCACACTGGAAAACCTGAACATCTTCCTGGTAGGCGACTTGAAATACGGACGTACCGTACATTCACTGTTGATGGCCATGCGCCACTTCAACCCTACTTTCCATTTCATCGCTCCCGAAGAACTGAAAATGCCGGAAGAATACAAGCTTTATTGCAAGACTCATCAAATAAAATACGTTGAACATACGGACTTTACCGAAGAAATTATAGCGGATGCCGATATCCTGTATATGACCCGTGTGCAACGCGAACGCTTCACCGACCTGATGGAATACGAACGGGTAAAGAACGTATATATCCTCCGCAACAAAATGCTGGAGAATACCCGTCCGAACCTGCGCATTTTGCACCCGCTGCCACGTGTCAACGAGATTGCATACGACGTGGACGACAACCCGAAAGCATATTACTTTCAACAGGCACAGAATGGTCTGTATGCTCGCGAAGCAATCCTTTGCGATGTGTTAGGTATCACATTAGACGACGTTAAAAACGATATTTTATTATGAGCGAAAATAAACAAGAACTGCAAGTAGCTGCCCTCGAGAACGGGACAGTGATTGACCATATTCCATCCGAAAAGCTCTTTACCGTAGTACAGTTGCTCGGTGTGGAGCATATGACGAGCAATATCACTATCGGATTCAATCTCGAAAGCAAGAAGCTGGGTAAGAAAGGTATCATCAAGATTGCGGATAAGTTTTTCTGCGATGAGGAGATTAACCGTATTTCAGTGGTTGCGCCTCATGTCAAACTGAATATCATCCGTGATTACGAGGTAGTGGAAAAGAAGGAAGTGAAGATGCCGGACGAGCTTCGCGGAATCGTGAAATGCGCCAATCCGAAATGTATCACGAACAATGAGCCGATGGCTACGTTATTCCACGTGATAGACAAGGATAATTGCATCGTAAAATGCCATTATTGCGAGAAAGAACAGAAGCGTGAGGAAATTACCATCCTCTGAATTCTTTGATTCCTCATTTTTAAATCTTTATTCAAATTGAAACAGGACTGGAAACCAGGAACGATGATTTATCCGCTGCCGGCTGTACTGGTCAGCTGCGGAAAAGAAGAAAGTGAATATAATATTATCACTGTGGCATGGACGGGTACGATTTGTACAAACCCGCCCATGTGCTATATATCCGTACGACCGGAACGACATTCTTATGAGATTATCAAAAAAAACATGGAATTCGTTATCAACCTGACAACTAAAGACATGGCTTTTGCCACCGACTGGTGCGGGGTTCGTTCGGGACGCGATTATCATAAATTTGATGAGATGAAGCTCACTCCGGGACGCTGTACTGTGGTCAGCGCACCGCTGATTGAAGAATCTCCTCTTTGCATCGAATGTCGTGTGAAGGAAATTGTTTCTCTCGGTTCGCATGATATGTTCATAGCAGATGTGGTGAATGTACGTGCTGACGACCGGAATCTGAATCCCGAGACCGGAAAACTCGAACTGGCGGAAGCTAATCCGTTGGTGTACGTACATGGCGGATATTATGACTTGGGAGAGAAAATCGGTAAGTTCGGCTGGAGTGTAGAAAAGAAAAAGACATAAACTAAGGACGATATGACCATGAATATGCTGCGTAAAATCCTTTTTCTCGGTTCGTTATCCGTAGCCTGCACGGCTTTCGGACAGAACTTTAACACAGAAAGAGTAGACCGCCCCAATACGAAGAAAATAAATTTCGGTATCAAGGCGGGATTCAATTCTTCTATGTTCATGGTGTCTGAATTGAAAATCAAGGATGTGACGATTGACGAGGTCCAGAATAACTATAAAATCGGTTATTTCGGCGCTCTTTTTATGCGCATCAATATGAAGAAGCACTTCATCCA
Organism: Bacteroides sp. GM023; assembly: GCF_014750685.1. Lineage (GTDB taxonomy): Bacteria > Bacteroidota > Bacteroidia > Bacteroidales > Bacteroidaceae > Bacteroides. The sequence continues at coordinate 445,614 of NZ_JAAXGE010000003.1, read as the reverse complement.
GCCGGAAGTATCGTACAATGTGACTAAATGCGAAATTACTTTTGACAAGTTGGGTTCGCAGCATCCTGCCATCGAGCCGGATTATGCTTCGGTGCAGTCTGTACTGCATAGTATTGACTTTCCTGTCTTGTATGGATATAATGTGGTGAAGAAAGGGCCGTATGGGATGTCTATCTTTGCAGGTCCCAAGCTCCGTTATTTATGGGGAAAGCAGAATGAAATCACTTTCAAGAACTTCGACCAGAAAGGTATTCACGAAAAGTTGTATCCGTTCAATGTCAGTGTCGTGATTGGCGTTGGCGTCAATATCTCCCGTATCTTCTTTGATTTCCGCTATGAGCAGGGAGTGGGAAATATATCCAAGTCCATTGTGTATGATAATATCAATTCCGACGGTAGTACGGGGGTCAGCAATATCACTTTCCGCCGTCGCGACAGCGCATTAAGTTTTTCGCTGGGATTCATCCTTTAGAAATAAAATATCATTAAATCCGGCTTTTTACTAACATTTTTCTTGCACTTCCTTCATTCTTTATTTATTTTCATTAACTTTGTGCGCTTAAAAATAGGTATCTCGAATTAGAAATTTAATCTTACTTATAAAAGAATGAAAAGAGACGACTTAATTTTCGACATCATCGAAAAAGAGCATCAACGTCAGCTGAAAGGTATCGAGCTGATTGCATCAGAAAACTTTGTGAGTGACCAGGTAATGCAGGCAATGGGTTCTTGTCTGACTAACAAGTACGCAGAAGGTTATCCAGGCAAACGCTACTATGGTGGTTGCGAAGTTGTAGACCAAAGCGAACAAATCGCTATCGACCGTCTGAAAGAAATCTTCGGAGCCGAATGGGCGAACGTACAGCCGCACTCAGGAGCACAAGCTAACGCAGCTGTTTTCCTGGCTGTCCTGAATCCGGGCGACAAATTCATGGGATTGAATCTTGCACACGGCGGACACCTTTCTCATGGTTCACTGGTGAATACTTCGGGGATTATCTATACTCCTTGCGAATATAACCTGAATCAGGAAACAGGACGCGTTGACTACGACCAGATGGAAGAAGTCGCTCTGCGCGAGAAACCGAAAATGATTATCGGCGGTGGTTCTGCTTACTCACGCGAATGGGACTATAAACGTATGCGCGAAATCGCTGACAAAGTAGGCGCTATCCTGATGATCGACATGGCTCACCCAGCCGGTCTGATTGCTGCCGGAGTACTCGAAAACCCGGTTAAATATGCACATATCGTCACTTCTACTACACATAAAACACTTCGCGGACCTCGTGGTGGTGTCATCATGATGGGTAAGGATTTCCCCAATCCGTGGGGTAAGAAGACTCCGAAAGGTGAAATCAAAATGATGTCTCAATTACTGGATTCTGCTGTATTCCCCGGTATCCAAGGCGGACCGTTGGAACACGTGATTGCTGCTAAAGCAGTAGCTTTCGGCGAAATCCTGCAACCTGAATTTAAGGAATATGCAAAACAGGTACAGAAAAATGCGGCTGTACTTGCACAGGCTCTTGTAGACCGTGGCTTTACCATCGTTTCCGGTGGTACTGACAATCACTCTATGCTGGTAGACCTGCGTAGCAAATATCCTGACCTGACAGGTAAAGTGGCAGAAAAAGCATTGGTTTCTGCTGACATTACCGTTAACAAGAATATGGTTCCGTTTGACAGCCGTTCGGCTTTCCAGACTTCCGGTATCCGTTTGGGTACTCCTGCCATCACTACCCGTGGTGCTAAGGAAGACTTGATGATTGAAATTGCTGAAATGATTGAGACTGTATTGTCTAACGTAGAAAACGAAGAGGTTATCGCACAAGTACGTGCACGTGTCAATGAGACAATGAAGAAGTATCCTCTTTTTGCTGATTAAAAAACTCTTTTCTGATAGTTCAGGCTATCAGTTACCTTTTTACATTTTTATATCAGGTCTGTTCTTTGAGAAAAGAGCAGACCTGTTTTTTATATTTATTAACCATGCTGTCCGAACTATCTGTCAGAAAATTCGTTTTTCTTATTACAAAAAGGATATAAAATATCTCTTCAACAGAAATGAATTCAATCGTACAGTGTGCAAGAAGAGATATAAAAAAGCGCACTGGACTCTATATACAAGCATCCCCGTCTTTCCCTATTGATTTATAAGGAAAGACGGGGATTTATCAATGTAGTGTTGGAGCAAGATTTCCCTGCGGTAATACTAGCTCAATCCTTCTATTTCTCCGTCTATGATATCTATATGCAACGCTTGCGGTTCTTTAGGCAGTCCCGGCATACGGAGAATTTCTCCTGCTATCGCCACAATCATTTCCGCACCGTTATTGATAACTATATCCTTGATATGGAATTCGAAATTATTCACTGCACCATAAATTTTAGGGTCGGCAGAGAATGAATATTGTGTTTTGGCGATACAGACCGAATAATGGGTAATTCCCATTTTCTCGATCAGCTTGATGCGATTGCGGGCAATGCTGCTGTAAGTGATGACACTTGCCCCGTAGATATTAGTAGCTACCTTTTCAATCTTCTGTTCGATGCCGTCTTCTTCTTTGTACGTATAGCGCAGAGATTCGGATGGTTTGTTTTCGATGGTGTCCACTACCAGGCGTGCCATGTCTACTGCCCCCTCTCCGCCTTCACTGAAGGCGTTGTTGATGGCAAAGCCTACGCCCAGTTGTTCGCAATGCTCGCGAAGCAGTTCCATTTCTTCGTCTGTATCAGTCGCAAACTTATTGAAGGCTACAATCACAGTCTGTCCGAAAGAGCGGAGATTGCGGACATGCTTGTCCAGGTTGCGCAATCCTTCTTTCAGTCCTTCCATGTTCGGTTCTTTGATACGGTCGAGACTGACACCGCCGTGCATTTTCAGTCCTTGCGCGGTGGCAACAATTACTGTCAGGCATGGCTGGAGTCCGCTTTTACGGCATTTGATATTATAAAACTTTTCTGCGCCGAGGTCGGCACCGAATCCGGCTTCTGTTATTACGTAGTCGCCGAAAGACATAGCCAATTTGGTAGCCAAGATAGAATTGCAACCGTGGGCGATGTTGGCAAACGGGCCACCGTGTACGAAAGCGGCAGTTCCTTCAGTGGTTTGAACAAGGTTGGGATGGATGGCATCTTTCAGCAATACGGTGATGGCTCCTGCCACTCCCAGGTCTTTGACTGTGAAAGGTTTGTCGTCGTAGGTGAATCCGAGCAGGATATTTTCAATACGGCGGCGCAGGTCGTTTATGTCTTTAGAGAGACAGAGGATGGCCATAATCTCGGAAGCGGGTGTAATGTCGAAACCGGATTCTTGGGTGATACCATTTGATTTCGGTCCCAAGCCAACGACAATGCTGCGCAATGAACGGTCGTTCACATCGAGCACCCGGCGCCAAAGGATTTCTTTCAGTCCGAAACCTTTTGACTGGTTCTGATAAAGGTAATTGTCCAACAAGGCGGAAATCATGTTGTGAGCAGAGGTGATGGCGTGAAAGTCACCGGTGAAATGGAGATTGATTTTATCCATCGGGAGTACCTGGGCGTATCCGCCGCCGGCTGCTCCGCCCTTCATGCCGAAGCATGGGCCGAGAGAAGGTTCGCGCAAAGCGACAATCGCGTTCTTTCCTATCTTGTTGAGTCCCAAGGCAAGACCAATAGATACCGTAGTTTTACCAATACCCGCTTTGGTGGCTGTAATGGCAGTTACCAAGATAAGGTTACTCTTCTTTACTTTCGCCTCGTCAATCAGTTGTTCGGGAATCTTTGCGATATAGCGACCATAATTCTCTACTTCCTCGCGGGGGATTCCGATACTTTCGGCAACTTGCTTTACTTTTTTCAGCTCAATGCTGCGAGCAATTTCTATGTCTGATTTCATACAGAATATGATTAGTTTTATTTTGAAAAGGCAAAAGTATAACAAAAAAGCGAGATTGAGAAATTATAGGCTCATCGGATATTATATCTCATTCGTCGTAAACAAATCGTAAATGTCCTTATCTTTTTGTTTCTCTTCCAGTTCTTCCAGGGAATCCGCTTCCACCGGTCTGAAAACAAGATACTGGAGATAACAGAACTCCTGACCGGGCAGCACATCTCTCATCTGATTATGCAGTTTATACAGAATTTCTCCTTCTGTCAACGTGACGCCATTATCAGCTTCCATATCATATAATTCCAAATGTCCTGTTCGCGGATTATAGTAGCAAAGAGTAAAGGACGGTTGTTTAACTACTATAACATCGGGGTTCCAGAAATGTTTTCCATGTTCCGTTTGAAACGCCATTACATCATGAATAAAAGTACGATAATCCGTATATTCGGTTTCTGTAAATTTCCAGGCAATATCAGCAAACAGAACGTCATCATCATCCAAAGAGGAACAACATGACAAGTCACATATCATTTCTTTTCCTGCTGTCCATCCTTTGTGAATCCAGCCATTCATTGTATCCGGTTCTCCCAAACGTTCCATATAGGGGACAAGCTCATTCTGTAGTTTATACATCCATTGATCCATACGAATACTCTCTCCATTGTCCGGGCGAATCTCTAATTCAAATTTTACAGGTTTCTCCGCATATTCTTTATTGTATCGGATGAGAATACGTGGCGTCTCGTATATTTTATCATCCTCATCGATCTCATCCCATTCGAAACGAAAATGCTCTAATTCTTTCTTGAATTGGTCGAATGTTTCATACTTCTTATTCTTGAAATGCCACGGGAAATATATATACTTCTGATAAGGAGAATCATGTACCGTAGTCCGGTTACGAAAGATTTTCTTGAATATCCAATTGAACTTTCCATAGCATAACAAAAGATTGAGCAATAAGAGAAGGCTGATGAAAAGTATCCAGTTCCAGTTACGAAGCGTATATTTCTGCATATCGACCGCCAGTTTCATGGCCGTTTCATCATAACGGACGGGGACTTCGGTTCCCTGTCCCACCCAGTCAAAAGTACACTCACCCTGGCTCACTTCTACTGCAATACTATCACTTGTCACAAAGCAAAAGTTATCATATTTATATTGGGCTATATATTCTTTTCCCGTACTTCGTACCATCAACTCGTCAATATCAGAGTATACACAAACAAACATCATATAGAGAGCGACACACTGGAAGATTCCCAAATAGATGAGAAGCTCGGACTTACCGTTTTCTTTGCCCATAGAAGCCAAGGCATGCTTCGACATTATAGACATAAAGACTGCTGCTATCACTGCTGCCAACAATCCCAATAGCCACTCATTTTCTTCTCCAATCTTATTGGAGATATAGTCTATTCTGGGTGAAACGCTTATCCAGTGTGTGGTTGTCCCGACGCCGTTGTTTATAATAACGCGGAAGAAGGAATTAAATACCCATTTCTTTTTATCATAGTTACCTGTTTCCATCAAATGGCGCAGGCTATCCTGTTCATGCAATTCTGCCAGTTTACGTTCCTGCGCTTTCTGTTGTTTGATTCTTTCTTCCGCCAGCTGACGGCGTCTCTTGTCAATATAACGAAGAACTTCTCTTTTCATTCTCTCTGATGTAACGGCATCCAGATATTTGTTGGATTTGAAATCTTTATCATCAATAGACATTCCTTCTGTCTGTTGCAACCAGAAATCTAAAGTCGGCTTTTCTGAATTCACACCTGTAAAGCAGGTGTATGCTGCATAAATCAGCATATCTTTCTTCACGCGCACAGTCATATTCGTACTCTCGTTCTGTAACTGGCGTATTGCCAAAGTATCCCCTTTTTTTATTGAGATATAGTTATCCGGAATCAAAGTAAATTCTTTTCTTTGTGCCTGAACAAATAAGGATAGAAAACAGCACAGAGGACCTAATAGCAGTTTTGTCTTTATCATACAAGTAGTTGTCGTTAATTATTAATCTTACAAATTTAATATTATATTTCAAAAGAGCAAAACACCTATAAAGAAACAAACTCTTTTCATCCAAAAACTGTTGTAAGTAGCATAACCTAAACAACAACTTAATTATGGAATGGATTATTAATCAACTAAGGGTACACCCGGAGCTTGCCATTTTTCTCACTCTCTTTGCGGGATTTTGGTTGGGCAGACTCAAAATCGGGAAGTTTTCTTTAGGCACAGTGACCAGTGTTCTGCTGGTCGGGGTATTGGTAGGACAACTAAATATTACCGTAGACGGCCCGATGAAAGCTGTGTTTTTTCTGCTCTTTTTATTTGCCGTAGGCTACAAGGTAGGGCCACAGTTCTTCCGGGGATTGAAAAAGGACGGTCTGCCACAGGTAGGATTTGCCGTACTGATGTGTATTGTCAGCCTGGTAGCCCCGTGGATACTGGCCAAAATTATGGGGTATCATGTGGGAGAAGCTGCCGGATTGCTGGCAGGTTCGCAGACTATTTCAGCCGTTATCGGTGTGGCAAGCGATACTATCAATCAGTTGGGTATCAGCGAAGCACAGAAAGCTACGTATATCAATGCTATTCCGGTGGCTTACGCCGTGACATATATTTTCGGTACGGCAGGCTCGGCATGGATTCTGGCTTCTCTCGGCCCGAAGATGCTGGGCGGGCTGGATAAGGTAAAGGCGGATTGCAAAGCGTTGGAAGCACAAATGGGAACTTCGGAAGTAGATGAGCCGGGATTCTCTCCTGCCCTTCGCCCCGTAGTCTTCCGTGCTTACAAAATCACAAATAAGTGGTTTGGAAAAGGGAAAAATGTCAGCGAACTGGAAGCCTATCTGACCGGAAAAGACAAACGGTTATTTGTAGAACGGGTTCGCCAACAGGGAGTCGTGAAGGAAGTCAGTCCCGACATGGTTCTTCAATCGGGAGATGAAGTCGTATTGAGCGGACGACGGGAGTTCGTTATCGGTGAAGAAGATTGGATCGGGCCGGAAGTGGTAGACGCACAGTTGCTCGATTTTCCGGCGGAGACGCTTCCGGTAATGGTTACTCACCGGACTTTCGCGGGAGAAAAGATAGCGACAATCCGGGCACAGAAATTTATGCATGGTGTCAGTATCCGCAGTATCAAGCGTGCAGGTATCAATGTTCCTGTACTTGCGCAGACAGTGGTGGATTCGGGAGATATTCTCGAACTTACAGGAATGAAGCATGAAGTGGAAGGAGCTGCCAGGCAGATGGGGTATGTTGACCGTCCGACTAATCAGACGGATATGATCTTCGTAGGGCTGGGTATTTTGGTCGGCGGGCTTGCCGGTGCGCTGGCAATCCATTTGGGTGGTATTCCTATCAGTCTCTCCACGAGTGGCGGCGCATTGATTGCAGGGCTTATATTCGGTTGGCTGCGCAGCAAGCATCCTACTTTCGGCGGTATCCCCGAACCTTCTTTATGGGTACTGAATAATGTAGGGCTGAATATGTTTATCGCAGTGGTCGGTATTGCCGCAGGCCCCAGTTTCGTAGCCGGGTTCAAGGATGTAGGTTTCAGTCTGTTTATCGTCGGTGCGCTGGCTACGGCAATTCCGTTGCTTTGCGGGTTATTGATGGCAAGATATGTATTCAAATTCCACCCTGCCCTGTCTTTGGGATGTACGGCGGGGGCACGTACTACAACTGCCGCGTTGGGAGCTATCCAGGATGCGGTGGAAAGTGATACTCCGGCTTTGGGATATACGGTTACCTATGCTGTCGGCAACACGTTGCTGATTATTTGGGGAGTGGTTATCGTGCTACTGATGTAGACGTTGGCCGGATATTTTAGACAATTCATTAACTAATCATAGATTTCACATTATGGAAAAGAAAGACAATAGCCCGGCTATTAGCAAAAGCTACGCCAGGAAAATGGAAACCATCAGCCCTTTCGAGCTTAAAAACAAGCTCATTGATATGGCGGATGAAAGTATCAAGAAAATAGCGCATACCATGCTGAATGCCGGTCGGGGAAATCCGAACTGGATTGCTACCGAACCCCGGGAAGCATTCTTCCTGTTGGGACAATTCGGGCTTTGCGAATGTCGTCGTGTATTTTCACTGGAAGAAGGAGTAGCGGGTATTCCGCAAAAAGCAGGGATAGCCGCCCGTTTCGAGGCGTTCCTGAAAGATAATGAGAAAGCAGCGGGTGTCAATCTGCTGAAAGAGGGGTATAATTATATGTTGATGGAACATGCGGCCGATCCGGACACGCTTGTTCACGAATGGGCGGAATCCGTTATCGGCGACCAGTATCCTGTGCCCGACCGTATTCTGCATTTCACGGAACTGATTGTACAGGATTATCTGGCACAGGAAATGTGCGACCGCCGTCCGCCGAAAGGGACTTTCGATCTTTTCGCTACTGAAGGGGGAACGGCTGCCATGTGTTATCTGTTTGATTCGCTTCAGGAGAATTTTCTGTTGAATCAGGGAGATGCTATCGCGTTGATGATTCCAGTATTTACGCCTTATATCGAGATTCCGCAATTACGGCGTTATCAGTTCGATGTTACCGAAATATCTGCCGACCAGATGACTGCTGACGGATTACATACGTGGCAGTATAAAGATGAAGATATTGACAAGCTGAAAAATCCGCAAATCAAAGCATTGTTTATCACGAATCCGAGCAATCCGCCCAGCTATGCGCTTAGCGCGGAGACTGCCGCACGTATTGTCAACATCGTGAAGAATGACAATCCGAATCTGATGGTTATCACGGACGATGTGTATGGAACGTTTATCCCCCACTTCCGTTCGTTGATGGCGGAATTACCGCATAATACGCTTTGCGTTTATTCTTTCTCCAAATATTTCGGAGCTACAGGATGGAGAAATGCAGTGATAGCTTTACACGAAGACAACATCTACGACAAAATGATAGCTCGCCTGTCGGATGAGCAGAAGGCAATCTTAAACAAGCGTTATTCGAGTCTTGATTTGCATCCTGAAAAGATGAAGTTTATTGACCGTATGGTGGCTGATAGCCGTCAGATAGCATTGAATCATACGGCAGGGCTTTCTCTTCCCCAACAAATGCAGATGAGTTTGTTTGCTTTATTTTCCTTGCTTGATAAGGAAGACCGTTATAAGGCCAAGATGCAGGAGATTATCCGTCGTCGTCTGCATGCGTTATGGGATAACACCGGTTTCACATTGATCGAAGATCCGCTGCGTGCCGGATATTATTCGGAGATTGACATGCTGGTGTGGGCGAAGAAATTTTATGGGGATGACTTCGTTGCTTATCTGCAAAAGACGTATAATCCGTTGGATATTGTGTTCCGTCTCGCCAATGAGACTTCGCTCGTGCTACTGAATGGCGGTGGTTTTGCGGGGCCAAAATGGAGTGTCCGCGTATCACTCGCCAATCTGAATGAAGCTGATTATGTAAAAATCGGACAAAGCATCAAGCGGGTATTGGAAGAATATGCCGAAGTGTGGAAGGCATCTATTCAATAAAAGTACTCAATTTATTTATGTATAAGGGTATCCTTCAATTAGGATACCCTATTTTATTGCTAATACATTCTACAAGCAAGATTCAGGTTATTTAAAGCGGGAAGTATCCACGTCTTCTCTTTTCTTCTCTTTATATCCGCCGAATTTATAGCTGAAGGAAACGCCAAACTCACGCGTAGTTCTCATATAGTGGTTCTTCACGTTCTGATTGCCGAAACGGATGCGTGTGGAAATGGTAGAGGTATTGAATATATCATCGCATTTCAGCGTCAGTTGTGCTTTACCTTTGGCAAAGGTATAACGCAGTGCCGTATTCAGGTTTCCCGAACGGGGAAGGTCGAATGTTCCCTGTATCATTCTGTTTTGATAAAAGCCGGTCAGGGTTAGTTTCAAATCCGGTTTGGTGGAGAGGGTGAAGGTGTTGTTCATGGTCAGTACGAATGTATAGAGTTTACGGTCGAACGGGATGTCCCAAAAATCACTGTCCTTTTGGTGATAACGAAGTCCAACTGCCGTCAGGCGGGAATCCAGCCATTTCTTTATTTTAAACGGGACGACCATCATAATGCCCGCCTGTTCCGAAAAATCGAAGTTGAAGAATTTATAGATTTCTACCAAGCGGTCGGGAGATTGATAGAGAGTCTGCATTTCATTATTTTTCGTATAGCTGTAATAGGCGGAAAAGACGTATTTGCCCTTTAAGATATAGCTAAGTGTCGTCTCATAATTCGCGGCGGGTTTGAGCAGGGGGTTGCCCTGGATTTCGGAATAGGCGCCCATATAAGAGGTGGAGTTCTGTACGCTCCAATATTCGGGGTATTCCTTATCGCTGCTTAATGAAAGTTGCAGCATATGCCCGGCGGCGGGTGTATAAGTAAAGTTGGCAACCGGGTAGAAGCTCCATTCGTTCCAAATGTCCGTATGATATTGCTCGGCTGCTAAAGAAATATCCGCTGAGAATTTCTGCCCGAAGCTTTTGCTCAGGCCGGCGTAGAAGTTCAGGGTTTGCTCGCAGCGGCGGGACTGCATGTTATTGTCCGGTAGCAGGGTTTCTGTTTCGGGGTCGTAGTATCTTTGGAAGCTATGGTCTAAGGCGGTCGTGTATGCCATGCCATAGTTCAAGCCCCAGTCTTTGCCTAAGGAATGTTCTTGTCCGGCATAGAAACGCCATTGGTTGATTCGCTGATTATCCCGGCTTAGGAAGTTCATGGTTTCGTTTCCCAGGGTGCTGTATAGAAGTTGGCTGCCGGGAGAACGATAATAGGTAAATTCCACACCGGCTTTCAGGCCGAACGGGGTTTGATAGTCGAGTTTTGTGTTATGGAGCTGATTGTCCGCGTGCGAGTTTGTCAATGAGTTTTGTGCACCGGTCACTGTGGCATTGTGTTTGGAGTCTGTAAAGGCTGTTGTATAGACAAGGCTTAGCAGATGTTGGTCTGTAAAGGCATAATCCATTCCGAGACGTATCTGATGGCTGTTGTTGCGGGAGATTGTGTTTTCATACATATCCATCTGATGCGTTGAACCATCGGCAAGCGTGTGAAGCGCTTCTTTATCCGTTTCTCTCCGGTCGCGGTCGTAAGAGTAAGAGTAAAGAAGGTCAGCAGAGAATTTATGACCGGAATAAAGAAGGCTTCCACGCTCGGTCAAGGATTCGTAATGGTTTTGATTAAAAGCGGTATAGAGTTCTCCCTGAAGGGAAGGTTCGTGTCCTGTGCCTGAAGTCAGTACCAGGTTTATCATAGCGCCCCGGACTTGGTAACGTGCCGGGGCGGAATACATCACTTCCGCCTTTTCAATTCGGCTGACGGGGATTGATTTCAATAATGCGTTTAATTGTTCGGTAGAGAGGGTAGTCACTTTCCCATTGATAACGACGGTTACTTCCTGACTGCCCAGCATTAGTCCTTCACCCAAGTCCATGACTCCCGGAAGATTTTTCACAGCGTCATAGGCATTGTCTACAGGCAGGTTACCTACCAGTCTCGGAAGGTCATAGACCAGCTTTCCCTGTTCTGCCTTAACGATGGGACGTTCGCCGGTTATCATTACTTCGGGCAGTTCTTTGAATATGCTGTCGACATAAGCTATATTTTTCACGCTATCCACAGGGACTTGCGTTTGCTGTTCCTGCTGTGCTGTTTGTTCCTGCTGTGCTGCTACCGGCATCCATGCGCAGACGCAAAGCGGAAGTAGTAAACAAATTCGTTTCATATCGTATTGTATTTATTTTGGTACTCTGCAAAATACGGCAGAAAAAGCGAGATTTTGCGTTATCGTCCACTTATCTAGTGTTATTTAGTCTTATCAAAGAGAAGAGATATAATTGTTTCCTCTTATCTTTGTGGGTATGAAATTACCATTGAAATATATCGTTATTCTAGTCATTTGCTCGTTAGCGGGTATCTTTGTCTATCAGGCTTATTGGTTGACAGGGCTTTACCGGACTATGAAGCAGGATATGGAGAATACAATCAGGGATGCCATGCGCACGAGTGACTTCAACGAGATAGTGCTCCGGGTGAATGAACTTCAGAAGGACAATGTGGAGCATGGCTCGGTGACGGTGTCTGCCGGATATGGCGCGGACGGTAATTCATTAGTGACAAGTCAGACGATTTCTTATACGGACAGTACTTATAAGGATACTGTACATTCACGGACGGAGACGATAGCCGACACGGTAAAGACGAATACGGAAGGTGACGAAGCCCAGGCAATTGCGTCTAGTGGCAGCGGGCTGGACGTGTTATTGAAGAAACAGGATTCCCTGAAGGAACTGCTGCTTAGCATTCAGCAAGGTATTCATGCGGGAGTAGATACGTATATCGACATTAATCTGCAACGATATGACAGTCTGCTTAACAATGTATTGCGGGAGCATGATATTGAAATTCCGCATCATACTTTATTGATTCATACCGGAAGAAATGCGGATTCCACCGTTATGTATATTGATACCATCGGTATGGCGGGAGACAGCAGCTATATCCCTACCCCACGGGCAATTCGTTACGATTACGACTTTAACATGAGTCGCAGCCAGCGTTACCAACTTGTCTTTGAACCTGTCGATTCACTGGTATGGAAACATATGACGGGAATTCTGACTACTTCTTTTATTATTCTCCTTATTTTGGGATTCTCCTTTTGGTTTCTTATCCGGACGCTACTCCGGCAAAAGACATTGGAAGATATGAAAAGTGATTTTACCAATAATATCACGCATGAGCTGAAAACACCGATTGCGGTGGCATACGCGGCGAATGATGCGTTACTCAATTTTAATCAGGCGGAAGAAAAGACGAAACGAGACCAATATCTGCGTATCAGTCAGGAACAGTTGCAACGTTTGAGTAGTTTGGTGGAGCAGATTTTATCTATGAGTATGGAACGCCGCAAGACTTTCCGCCTGCATCCCGAGGAGGTCAATCTGAAAGAGTTAATCGTTTCGTTGGTAGAACAACATCAACTGAAGGCGGACAAGCCGGTGCAGATAACTTTGGAGATTGAACCGGAAGCACTGACTATCGTAGTAGACCGGACACATTTCAGTAATATTATCAGTAACCTGATAGACAATGCCGTGAAGTATTCGAAAGAGAGAGCCGATATTACCATCCGTTGCCGGCAGACGGAGCAGACGGTTACCATCAGTATTGCTGACCGGGGAATCGGAATTCCTTTGGATAAACAGAAGCATATATTCGATAAGTTTTACCGGGTTCCGACAGGCAACCTTCACAATGTGAAAGGATATGGGCTGGGACTCTTCTATGTGAGAAGCATGGTGGAGAAACACGGTGGAACGATTACCGTAAAAAGTGAACCGGGAAAAGGAAGTATATTTACCATCACTCTATAAAATACACTTGAACTCTATAAAACACTTGAGTCATGAGCAAAAACGAAATTAAAGTACTGTTGGTAGAAGACGAGCTGACTCTCGCCATGATTATTAAAGATACGCTTGAAGACAGTGGTTTTACTATCCATACAGCCGCCGATGGCGAGGAAGGTTTGCGCCTTTTCTTCGAACTCCGACCGGATGTATTGGTGGCTGATGTAATGATGCCCAAAATGGATGGTTTCGAAATGGTGCGCAGGATTCGTCAGACGGACAAGCAGACTCCTGTCCTGTTCCTCACTGCCCGCTCGGGTATCAATGATGTGGTGGAAGGATTTGAGCTCGGTGCCAATGATTATCTGAAGAAGCCTTTCAGCATGCAGGAGTTGATTATCCGTATTAAGGCACTTATGGGGAAAGCGTTCCTTTTCTCTGAAAATAAAACTTCCAATCGTTTCGAGATTGGGAGTTATCTGTTCGACCCCATAGCACAGACATTGCTGCATGCCGGAGTGAAACAGGAACTCTCCCATCGTGAATCGGAGATTTTGAAACGGTTATGTGAGAATCGTAACCTGGTAGTCAACACGCAGGATGTATTGCTCGAACTTTGGGGAGATGACAGTTTCTTCAATTCCCGGAGCCTGCATGTGTTTATCACGAAATTACGGCATAAGCTCTCGTCGGACGAACAGATTCGTATCGTAAATGTACGGGGAATCGGATATAAATTGATTGCTACTTAAACTGGCATATAAATAGCCACTTAAGCTGGCATACAAATAATGTCAGCATGTTTTAAGGAGTTTTTCTCTAAGAAAATATAACGAAGGTGGGTAGTCAGGCTGAAAATTTCTATCTTTGTCGTAAATCAACCTTTACGAAGATGAAAAAACTGATTCTATTTCTTTCGCTGGCATTATCAGTCGGTTTTGCATCCGCACAGTCGGAAATTCCTTCCGATAGTATTCGTCGTGCCCCGTCAGCCAATGTAAAAGAGTTTGGCGGTTTCTTGCTGGATATGGGATTGATGAATGTCACTGCTCCCCAACTGCCTAAGTTTGATTTGAGTATGCCTGATTTAAGTAAAGACTACAATCAAATATTCCGTTTCAATACGGATGCGACCTATACACAGGGATTTACGGATGCTTTTTCTTCTTCTTTTTCCGGTTTCGGATATGGATATGGTTGGGGATTGTCTTCTTCTCCGCAATTTATGCAGATGGGCTCTTTCAAGCTGAAAAACGGAATGAGAATCAATACGTATGGAGATTATGATAAAGACGGTTGGAGAGTTCCCAACCGGAGCGCCATGCCTTGGGAAAAGAATAATTTCCGGGGGGCATTCGAACTAAAATCCGCTAACGGTAATTTCGGTATACGGATTGAAGTGCAGCAGGGGCGCAATGTCCCCTACTAAAATAAAAAGGAATCGATAATCCTAAGGGAATCGACTACTGGAAAAAATCAACGAGAGTTCCTTAGGAAAGCTTCGTCCGCAGCCCGCATTGAATCGGCTACACGGTCACACCATGAATCAAATTCCAAATCAGGTGTTTGAGATTCAGGATGAGTAAGCATATAGTGTACGGATTGCCTCAGACCGTCTGCCATGGAAATATGGCAACTAAAATCAGGTACGAGACGTTTTATCTTCGAATTATCAAAGACAACGGTAGTTGCCTTGTCTCCCAGCAGTTCACCTCTGAAATCATAGTTTTCTCCATGTTTGGCAAGGAAGTCGGAAGCAACGTGCAATGCGTTCAGGTTTTTTCCCAAAGCATCGGCAATCGTTTGATAAATCTGATTCCAGGTCATGCTTTCATCCGTAGTGATATGAAAGGCATTTCCTATGGCATGGGGATTCGCCATCAGCCCCACGTATCCTTTGGCAAAATCTTTAGAGTGTGTCAATGTCCACAATGAAGTTCCGTCGCCGGGGATAATGACCGGTTTCCCGTCAAGGATACGTTTTAGGATTTGCCAGTTCCCTTTGTTTCCATGTACGCTGACAGGTGGTTTTGTACCATTATAGGTGTGGCTGGGACGGACAATAGTCACCGGGAATCCATCTGCGCGGCAGGCTGCCATTAGTACTTCTTCCGCTTCTATCTTATGCCGGGAGTATTGCCAGTAAGGATTTATCAAAGGGGTGCTCTCCGTTATGCGATAATCAGCCACTGGTTTCTGATAGGCGGAAGCGCTGCTGATAAAGATATATTGCCTGGTTTTATTCTGAAACAGGCGAATGTCACGCTTCACATCTTCTGCCGTATAGGCTATGAATTGGGCAACTACGTCGTAGCTTTCATTTGCGATGGCTTTTGCCACAGCGTCTTCGTCGTTTATATCAGCAAGGATGCTGCGGATTCCTTCCGGCATCTTTTTCGAACCGCGATTGAGAAGGGTAATCTCCCACCCTCTTTGTTGTGCCAATGCAACGACATCGGTACTGATTGTACCTGTTCCACCAATGAATAATGCTTTCATAAAATAGGTCTTTAAATTCTGTGGAACAAATATATCAATTCTATGGTTTATTTCCTTCAATCGTTGGTATTAATTTGCTTGCGTATGTCTTTTATTCAGGGGAAACAATCTGCCCATAAAGTCATGTAGTATACAAATTACTGATTCTTGTACCCTTATTACTGATTTGAATATCAGAATGAAAAAGATATATCGAAATGTTTTATCTTTGCGAAAGAAGATAAATAACAAGGCACTATGGATGAAATAACTAAAATTGAGACTATTGACCAGTACGACCAACTGTTTGGACTGGAAACGCTGCACCCGTTAGTTAATGTGATTGAATTCGCGAAGTCCACAAGGACGGTTGAATACATCCGCATGAATATCGGATTTTATTGTTTATTTCTGAAGGAAGCGAAATGCGGTGACCTTAGATATGGTCGCAAATATTACGATTATCAGGAAGGGACAGTGGTGTGCATGGCTCCCGGACAGGTTACTGGAATAGACAACCGCAATAGAACTGCATCCCGTACAAATTCTATCGGCGTTTTATTCCATCCCGATTTAATCCGGGGAACGTCATTGGGACAGACAATTAAAAACTATACTTTTTTCTCTTATGAAGTGAACGAAGCACTTCATCTCTCCGACCAGGAAAGAGAAATCGTAACCGACTGTATCCATAAGATAAAACTGGAACTGGAGCATCCTATCGACAAGCATAGCAAGCAGCTTATCGTCCGTAACATTGAGTTGTTACTTGATTACTGTATGCGTTTCTACGAACGTCAGTTCATCACACGTAATCAGGAGAATAAAGATATAATCGTGAAATTCGAGCAACTGCTGGATGAATATTTCCTGAGTCAGCATGCGCTGACAGAAGGGTTGCCTTCCGTGAAATACTTTGCCGACAAAGCTTGTCTTTCTCCTAATTATTTCGGTGACCTGATTAAAAAGGAAACAGGAAAAACTGCGCAAGAATATATCCAGTGCCGGATTATAGAGCTTGCCAAGGAACGAATACTGGAAGGAAATCAAACCGTCAGCCAGGTGGCTTATGAATTGGGATTCCAGTATCCGCAGCACTTCAGCCGATTGTTTAAAAAGCACGTCGGATGCACACCAAACGAATATAAACAAAATAACTAAAACATCGTTTTTAGGGTATCAGATATAGGAGATAATTTACGTCATGGGAGATAAAGTACTCAAAATAGGAACCGTACATCAATGTAACTGTTGTTTGGGAAGTAAGACACTACACCCGATGGTGAGTGTCATCGACCTCTCAAAGGCTGACTTGTCACCACACACTGACATCAAGTTCGGATTTTATACGATTCTGTTGAGTGAGTGCAAGTGCGAAGCATATACATACGGTCATCAGTATTATGATTTTTCGGACGGTACTCTTGTCTGCCTTACCCCCGGAGAGTCAATCAGTATAGAAGCAAATAATAAAAGACTTCCTTCCAAAGGATGGATATTGGCATTCCATCCCGACCTTATTCGCGGTACTCCCCTCGGGATGAATATAAAGGACTATACTCTTTTCTCTTATCAGCTCAAGGAAGCACTGCACGTCTCCTTACGTGAGAAGCAGGTAATCCTGGAATTTATGGATAAGATAAATCAGGAGCTGGAACGTTGCATCGACCGTCACAGCAAGAAGATTATCTCTCAATATATCGAGTTATTGCTCGATTATTGTGTACGCTTCTACGAACGCCAGTTTATTACACGCAACGAAGTGAATAAACAAATTATTGAACGATTCGATAAAATCCTCGATAATCATTTTGAGACGAAGCCTGCTCAGACTCTTGATATGCTTTCGAATGAGACATATGCCAATCTCCTTCATTTATCTTCTGAATATTTCAATGATTTATTGAAATATGAAACGGGGAAATCATTTAAAGAGTATGTCCAGTTCAAACGTTTCGAGAAAGCGAAAGAGTGGCTGATAAATACCGATAAGCCGCTTAGTCAGATAACACAAGAGCTTGGGTTTCAGAATCTGCAATATTTCAGCAGGCTATTTAAGAAGATTACCGGGTGTTCACCGAATGATTTTAGAATGCCTAATTAAAAAAAGTGTTTAATAAGAATAGAATTGGAAGTTCAAATTCTTAATCTATGTTATGAAACATACTTTTTTTCTTGGATTATTTGCAGATATCGCAAAAGTACGTACCTTTGCAATGTGTTTTTCATAGTATTAGATTTAAGGTTAACAAAGGTTGGAGCAAGGCGTTGCTCCTTTTTTTATGCCCAATAGTGAGAAATCCGCTAATTTTCAGTAACTTTGCATAAAGAGGGATGTATAAAATCTAATTTCTCTCGATTAGTAAATCAAAAAGTTCTCTTTTTACGTTATATATAAAAAGAAAAATTTAACCCCCGTAGAATCATGGAGACAACGCACAAATATTTTCGACTGATACAATCAGTTATCTTCATACTACTTCTTTCCTTCAGCATGAGTTCGTGTGAGAAAGAAGAACCTGTTTCCACACCCCCGAGTACAAGACAAACAGAGCTTCCGGACGATAAATTAGCTGATTTCAATATTAGCGATCCGATCATACGTCCGGATAACGAACAGACCGTATTCATGTATCTTCCCTGGTCTACCAATCTTACAACTAACTTCAAACAGAATATTAACGACTTGAGAAAAGTAGTCGCAAAGAATGTACTGAAGAATGAACGAGTTATCGTGTTCATGTGTACCACACCGACAGAAGCAGCTCTTTTCGAACTTGTCTATAAGGATGAAAAGGAAGTAGAAAGAAAGAACTATAAAAATTATGAGTATCCAAATCCTGAATATACAACAGTAGAAGGTATTGCCTCTATTCTGAACGATGTTAAAACCTATGCTCCTGCCAAACGATATTCAATGATTATCGGATGTCACGGAATGGGATGGATACCCGTATCAAATACTCAATCCCGCAGTAGATTCAGTGCTACCAAGAGACATTGGGAATATGAGAATGTGCCTATGACACGTTTATTCGGCGGGACATCTCCCGAATATCAGACGGATATAACTACGCTTGCCGAAGGAATAACCCGTGTCGGCCTGAAAATGGAATATATACTTTTTGATGATTGCTATATGTCGGGCGTAGAGGTAGCTTATGACCTCAAGGACGTAACAGAGCATTTAATTGCATCTACCAGTGAGGTGATGGCGTATGGAATGCCTTACGCAGAGATTGGAGAGTATTTGATAGGCAAAGTCAATTACGAGAAGATTTGTGAAGGATTCCATTCTTTTTATTCAAATTATACAGCAATGCCGTGCGGTACACTTGCTGTTACTGATTGCTCGGAATTGGAAAATCTGGCAGCCATAATGAAAGACATTAATAGTCAATATACATTTGACCCGACATCAATCAGTTCTTTACAAAGACTGGACGGCTATTCGCCTGTTATATTCTTCGATTGCGAAGACTATGTTTCAAAGTTGTGTCCTGACCAGGGATTATTAGCCCAATTTAAAGAACAGTTGGATAAGACTGTTCCATTCAAAAGAAATACAGATTATTACTATACAATGACTAGAGGAAAAATAAAAATAGATACTTTCTCGGGTATTACTATTTCCGACCCGAGTACCAGTACGGAAGCTGCTAAAAAGAAAGAGACAGCCTGGTATATGGCTACACATTGAAGAGGCAGGGAACTGTCAGAATAAATGCCATCACTCTGACAGTTTTCGGCAAAATCTCTTAATAAAAATTGAATCGAGAAAACAAATTCTTAATCAATGTTATAAAACATACTTTTTTTCTTGGATTATTTGCAGATGTCGCGAAAGTACGTACCTTTGCAATGTGTTTTTCATAGTATTAGATTTAAGGTTAACAAAGGTTGGAGCAAGGCGTTGCTCCTTTTTTTATGTCCATACGTTACATTTCCGCTGTTCTTCTATTTATATTCGCTCGGAGTAGTCCCATTACAACGCTTAAACACACGATTGAAGTACGGTACATCATTAAACCCGACAGCATAACAAATCTCGGAAACAGACATTTTTTTCTGTTTTAAAAGTTGGCACGCCAATTTTATCCGGTGTTCATTCAGATATGTGACGAAGGTCTGTCCCGTTGCTTTCTTGAAGAAAACACAAAAAGACGCCCGATTCATACCTACATGCCGCGCCACATCATCAAGAGTTATATTCCGTTTTGCGTTACAGACAACGTATGTTTGAATCTGCTTCATCCGTTCTTTATCTTTATCAATCTTCCGATACTTACCGACAACCTGTATTCCGTCACCTTCTCCAATCAGAATAATTAGTTTTATAATAGATGCGATACGCTCTGCGGCGTTCTGTCTGCACATCTCCTTCAATATACTAATCATCGCACCGGACTTTTCTTTTGTAAACTTAACAGCATTCGTATTCTTCCTGAAACGGTCTGTATATTCACTTAATTCTCCAAAGGAGGAGGCACAGTTATTCAGAAAAGTATTCTCAACTATCAAAGTGATATTTTCTATTTTACCTTCGGCATCTGTAACCTTGTTGTCAAAATACCAGCAATGTGGTATTCCAGGCGGTACAAGTACAACCTCTCCACTGGTAAAAGGCTCCGTCATATCCCCTATCGTTCGTATTCCGGCACCGGTTATTACATGAGAGAGTTCCCAGGTGGGATGCTGATGCAAACCAATCTGCTCGTCAGGTGCAAGATGGACACTATCAAAAGTATATGAATGTTTTTCAGTCTGCGACATTGGACTATATTTAAAATATAAAGAGTTATATATTCTTTTTCCTCTCTAAAATGCAAATATAAGACTATTCTAATAAACAATAGGGCAAATGTTATATAAGATTGCGGTGTATTTTTGCGCCGTCTTTAATATGAAATATAGAATACCACCACAAGAAAAACTTTTTATTCTTTATGCAACACAGTAATTATCTAGCATCCAAGCCGCGATATGAAATCTTAGACGGATTGCGCGGCGTAGCTTCAATGATGGTAGTAGCTTACCATCTTTTCGAGACTTACTCTCACGACCCTTTACATCAGATACTGAATCATGGTTATTTGGCTGTCGATTTCTTTTTTGTCCTCTCCGGATTTGTTATCGGCTATGCCTATGATGACCGCTGGAACAAAATGACACTGAAAGATTTCTTCAAACGCCGGCTTGTACGTCTTCATCCGATGGTAATCATGGGGACATTGCTCGGAGCTTTGCTCTTTTATTTCGGCGACTGTTCCGCATTTCCGCTTATCAGTGAAACACCTTGGTGGAAGATGCTCATCTTGTTCCTTTTAGGTTGTACCATGCTTCCGGCAATCACTTCATGGGATATACGTGGATGGGCGGAAACAAATTCATTGAACGGGCCTACATGGTCATTGATGCTCGAATATATCGCAAATATCCTCTATGCACTATTTATCCGGCATTTTTCAAAAACACTTCTTACCATCTTTGTGATAGGAACTGCCTTTCTGACAATCGACCTGACGATGAACCTAGATGTATTCAACATATTCTCTGCCAATAGAAGTGCGGCTTACACAGTCATAGGCGGTTGGAGCATCACTCCCGACCAAATATACATAGGTATCAGCCGGTTACTTTATCCATTCTTCATGGGATTGTTATTGTCACGAATCAATAAACTCATCAAGATTAAAAGAGGATTTTGGTGGTGTTCGGTGCTTATTATTGTAATGTTGGCAATGCCCCGTCTGGGAGGTCAGGAAAATATGTGGATGAATGGAGCCTACGAAGCATTCTGCATACTTCTCATATGCCCGTTGATTGTAGCTATGGGGGCAGGAAGTGATATAAAAGGCAAAAAATCCGTAGCTATCTGCACTTTCCTTGGAGAGATTTCATATCCGCTCTATATCACGCACTTCCCACTGATTTATATGCAAATAGCTTGGGCAAACAGCCATCCGGATGCTCCTCTCGGCACAATTATTTGTCTTAGCGTTTCTATCTTCATCCTCTCCATAGGTTTGGCTTACGCCAGTCTTAAACTTTATGACATACCTGTGCGCGAGTGGTTAAGAAAACATTGGCTAATGAAATAATATAAAGTCCAAATAAAAGGGAAGCCGTCTATTGTCATCCAATACTGATTGACAATAGACGGCTTTTTTCTCGTTCCTGCAATGATTTTCTCTATTCCTCTTTTCATTGGCATTATCCTTTAATCACTGCCATCGGAGTCAGTTCCACCAATGGTTTCACCAAATCCCGTTCATTGGCTATCACCTGGTCAATATCTTTATAAGCTCCCGGCGCTTCGTCAAGACCATCCTGCGTACGCAGTCCGTGAATGATACCTTGCTGATTCATTCGTTCCGTTTCTTCTTCCAGTGACAAACGACGACAGGCATCTTTTCTTCCCATCAATCGGCCTGCACCGTGCGAGCAACTCTTGAAGCTCTCCGGATTACCCAAACCTTCGACAATATAAGACTTAGTGCCCATAGAACCGGGAATAATACCAATCTCGCCTTCATAAGCCCGTGTCGCTCCTTTTCGGTGTACAATCACGTCGTGCTCAAAATGATTTTCCCAGGCTGCATAGTTATGGGCAATGTTAATCATCGGTTCAAAGTCCGTATCCGGTTTCACTGCCTGAATGGATTCACAGATACGTGTCATCATCAACTGACGGTTGGCAAAGGCGAAAGCCACACAGAAATTCATTTCATGGAAATAATCTTTTGCCATCTGCGTCTCCATAGGCAGATAAGCCAATCCCGGAATCATTTCAGAATACCATTTCTCATTCCAGTATTGCGCTATCTTATTATAATGATTGGCAACCTTCAGACCGACATTTCGGCTTCCCGAATGAATCATCACCCACACATCGGAAGTAGCCGTATCTTTCTGAATTTCTATAAAGTGATTACCACCACCCAACGTACCTATCTGCTTCAAGCAGGCTTCGTATTGATTCTTCACAATCGGCATTTCTTCAAAATCAAATCCTTGGGGAAGCAGTTCTTTATCCTGCTTTTTATTCTGATGGTCGAATCCCAAAGGAATAACTTTACGAATCTCTGACATAATGGAAGTCAAATCCGTATAACTGAAATCCTCTGCTTTACGATTTGTCTTAATCGCACACATTCCGCATCCGATATCCACTCCCACAGCATTGGGAACAATTACTCCTTTCGTAGCCAATACACCGCCTATGGGCATTCCTTTTCCCGCATGCGCATCGGGCATAATAGCAATATGCTTGAATGCGAAAGGAAGTGAAGTCAAATCGCGGATTTGCGATAGACAGGAATCTTCTACTTCACTCAACCACAACTTGGCGGGTACACGTGTTCCCATAATTACTTTTTCCATACTTTTTTCTTTTATCAATTCATGTAAATCTTGTTATCGGGTGCAAAGTAAAAAGGGAAGTACGAAATCTATTTGCGCAATAGAATTTATTTTCTACTTTTGTGGATGTATCAAAAATAACAGCCCCTAATTTCTTATAAAAGGACTCATGAAAAATATACTGATTATCGGCGCTAACGGGTTTACCGGACGCCAGTTATTGAATGATTTGTCTGCTCATAAACAATATAACGTCACCGGATGCTCCCTGCACCCGGATATTCTTCCCACTCCGGACAAGGCTGGAAGCTATCATTTCATTGAAACTGATATACGGGACGCGGCGGCTGTGAAAGACCTTTTCAAAGAAGTTCATCCCGATGTAGTCGTTAACTGTTCTGCTCTGTCCGTCCCCGATTATTGCGAGACGCACCACGAAGAAGCCTGTCTTACCAATGTTACAGCAGTAGAGCAACTGGCACATCTCTGTGAGGAATACAAAAGCCGCTTCATCCATCTATCTACCGATTTCGTCTTTGACGGAAAGATGAATGAGCGTACCGGACAATTATATACGGAAGAAGACGTTCCCGCTCCCGTTAATTATTACGGATTTACCAAATGGAAAGGCGAAGAAAAGGTTGCCGGGATTTGTAGCAACTACGCAATAGCTCGGGTGGAAATTGTTTATGGCAAAGCCTTGCCAGGTCAGCATGGAAATATCGTCCAATTAGTGATGAACCGTTTGAAAGCCGGACAAGAAATTCGCGTTGTATCCAATCAATGGCGAACCCCGACTTATGTCGGAGACGTATCGAACGGAATACAACTCCTGATAGAAAATACGACCAACGGAATATTTCATATTTGTGGGGATGAATGTATGACCATCGCCGAGATTGCTTATCAGGTAGCAGACTATATGAATCTCGACCGTTCGCTTATCCATCCTGCCACTACGGAAGAGATGAAAGAAGCCACTCCCCGTCCCCGTTTCAGCGGAATGAGTATTGAAAAAGCTAAAACGATACTTGGATACGAACCACGAAAGCTAAAAAAGATTCTTTCAGATTGGGAAATTCTATAAGGGAAAGGACACATTACCAACTTATTACAACAGTATTTTCCGACTTCAACCTTTCAAGAATCTATCTTTATTGCATATTTATTTTGAAAATATGCAATAAAGCCTTATCTTTGCACCAAAATTAAAAAAGACCAGTGATGAATCAAATATTACAATTACATACCGCTTCTCCGACTCTTGCAGGGATACCCTCTTTCTGCAACTCTAGTTGCGTGCATGTGCATTGGTTCAGCGGATTCATCTAAATTCACCCATCCTTTTTTAAAGGAACTGCCTATCGACTTATTTTGTTACTCATAAGCAGTATTCCTACTTGATTTTCAATAAGATGCATCATCTTTTTTGAAAATGTGCAGTGTGTAATTCAATTATTCGTTTAACCTAACCAAAAATATATACATTATGTTCTCTATTATATCTACTATGTTCTTAGGAATCGGCATCGGTTATGTATTGCGTAACTGGAGTATTTTGCAAAAGACAGAAAAGACAATTTCTCTTACAATATTCTTGTTACTCTTTATTCTCGGTGTGTCTATCGGCTCTAATAGCCTGATTGTGAACAATCTCGGAAAGTTCGGATGGCAAGCTGTTATTCTTGCTTCATCCGGTGTATTGGGAAGCCTGATTGCTGCCCGCTTAGTATTACAACTATTTTTCAAGAAAGGAGGTAAACAATGAAAGGAAGTCTGATTGTTATATTATTCTTTTGCGTAGGCTGTGTCATGGGACTTTTCAATAAGTTCGAATTTGATACACATACCGTTTCTATGTATATACTCTACGCATTGATGCTGCAAGTGGGAATCAGTATCGGTTCTAATAAGAATCTGAAAGCCATTGTTTCACATCTGCATCCCAAAATGTTATTGATTCCATTGGGAACCATTGTCGGCACACTGTTATTCTCGGCCCTGGCAAGCCTGCTACTGCGTCAATGGAGTGTATTCGACTGTATGGCAGTGGGAAGCGGATTTGCATATTACTCGCTTTCTTCTATCCTTATCACCCAATTCAAGGAACCATCCATCGGCCTTCAACTGGCAACGGAACTGGGAACTATCGCCTTGCTGACCAACATCTTCCGTGAAATGATGGCTCTGCTGGGCACTCCGGTTATCAAGAAATATTTCGGGAAACTAGCCCCTATCTCAGTAGCCGGAGTCAATTCGATGGATGTGTTGTTGCCGTCTATCAGCAGATATTCGGGAAAGGAAATGATTCCCATTGCCATCCTGCACGGTATCCTGATTGATATCAGCGTTCCGGTTTTCGTCTCTTTCTTCTGTAATCTCTAAGACGGACGGACTAATCCGGAAGCAATGAGGACAAACTTAATATCAGCATAGGAGACATCGTCTCCTAATGCTGCTTTAATAGCAAACATCCCCATATATTCATGTTCTTCCAAATACTTCCGTATCTTCGCCAGATTTTCAGCTTTCACCACCTGTTCCACCTTAATCTTACCCGAACGAACATACTGTTCCAAATGTCCTGCAATCGTCCCAGTCACCAAATCACGTGTTTTAGCTATTTCAGCTATACTCATCCCCTGACGGAACATCTCATAACTGACAATTTTGGTATCTTTCTTCTTCCCTTTTTCCTCTTCTTTCAGTCTCTTTTTTTCTTCTTTCCGTTGCTTTTCCGTTTTCCGTAATTCAGCAGTATCACCCGAATCCGAAATCAACATTTCTTTTATTTCAGGACGTTCTACCTTGTTTTCCTTCACAAACTTGCGAATAATCCCCAAAATTTCAAGCCCATATTTCTCCACTCCTTTCGCACCGAAATACGGTATGGCTTCCAAAGCCGCCGGAGTATCCGGCAACAGATTGACAATTCCCATCAATGCTTTCTGCTGCATAATGACATAAGCCGGAAGATTCTTTTCACGTGTTTTAGCCGTTCTCCATTCAGACAGCGCACGATAAAGCTCGGGATGCAGAATATCCGTAGGAACCTCGACTTTGGCTTTTGCAGAGCTGCTACGTATACGCTCTTTGCGTTCCTTCGGTTCTTTTTTCTCTTTCGAAGCCTTTGCTGAAGAACTGGAAGAAGAGTCATCTTCAAGGTTCAACATTACCTTAGCTTTCAATTTCAAATATCCCGTGACAGTAAACGGTTGCACAATCATTGCTTCCAACAAAGATTCTTTAATCCACAAGGCATCATCCAACGCCTGCAAACGTTCATTCAACTGCTTCCGCAATTCTTTATTATCGAGAGGCATATTCGTCTTTTCAAACAACGCACGAACAGGTGCCAGCTCTTTACTGAAATATCCCGCACCGGAACGAATCCGTTCCTGCAACTCTTGGTTTACCGCATAGCCCTCATCTTCATTTATCAACCTCGTATATTGATTACGAAAACGCTGGGAAACTTCCACAATTCTTTCTTTAACATGAGGAGCCAACGCCTTATATTCAGCAAGCAGCTTCGGATAGAGTTTGTAAAGGTCTTCATCCATCAAGCGAAGCAACCGCTTATATGCCTGTTCGAGGGAATAAAAACTGAACAAATCACTCAACAAGTCAAAGAAATAAGCCTTCTGCATATCATTCAACTGCTGGTTTCCCGGTTTATTCTTTTCCACTTCTTTTGTGAAACTATCTACCGTACTGTCACTAATAATAGCTTCTCTCCGCAAAGGGGATTCCAACACCATTCCTTCCAGAGTTTTGCAACGGCTCAATGCTACATACGTCTGCCCATGCGCAAAAGAATTTCGTGCATCAATAATAGCACGTTCAAACGTCAACCCCTGACTCTTATGTATCGTAATAGCCCACGCCAGTCGAATAGGATACTGACGGAACGTTCCTTCTATCTCTTCTGTGATTTCTTTCGTTTCTTCATTCAGCACGTACTTATAATTTCCCCACTCCTCTTGCAACAACTGAAATTCATCTCCATTATCTTTTCCCCGTACAATCATCCCCGCATCACTGACAGTTATCACCTCGCCAATCATGCCGTTATAGTACCGTTTTTCTGATGATGCATCATTTTTGAGGAACATAATCTGTGCCCCTGCCTTTATTGTGAGGACTTCATCCGCCGGATACAGGTATTCGGGAAAGGTGTCTTTTATCTCTGCACGGAAGCTATATGTCTTCCCCGGCAAAGATGCCAACTCGCTATCATTCACTTTCTGTGCTTGATAATTATGTGTCGTCAAACGAATATAGCCTTCTTCCTTCGGCGGACGAAATCCCGGCTGATACCGGCGATTCAGTTCATTCAGTACTTCGTCATCTGCTTGATTCTCACGAATCTTATTCAGCAGGGAAAGAAAGAAGGTATCACTCTGACGATAGACTTTCTGTAGCTCAATCGTCATATATACCGACTCTCTCAGAGCTCGGCTCGCAAAAAAATAGGGTGTTGTATAGTGATTTTTCAGCAATTCCCATTCGCTATCTTTTACCACAGGTGCCAACTGCTGCAAATCTCCAATCATCAGTAACTGCACCCCGCCGAATGGTTTCTCTCTATCCCGATACCGCCTTAATGTAGCGTCTATCGCATCCAGCAAATCTGCACGCACCATACTAATCTCATCTATGACCAGCAAGTCCATACTCCGGATGACATTCCGCTTTTCTTTACTGAAACGATAATGTGTTTGAGAAGAGTTCAATGTGGTTTCGGGCACGAATGGTGCAAAGGACAACTGAAAGAAGGAATGAATGGTAACTCCGCCCGCATTGATAGCTGCAATACCCGTAGGCGCCAAAACAACCATGCGTTTAGGACTTTGTTCTCTCAATCGTCTCAAAAATGTAGTTTTTCCGGTTCCTGCTTTACCGGTAAGAAATAGATGTGTGCCTGTATTTTCTATGAACTGCCATGCGAGTTGCAGTTCAGGGTTATTTTCCATGTGCTTCAAATTTTCAACAAAGGTAGCTAATATTCTTTTTCTTTCGTCTTGATACGAAAGAAAAAGAACCAAAAAGAAAGAATCAAGGCTGCGTTTTTCCGGCGTCAAGCGCCGGAAAAACGAGGCCGGGAAACCATTCGGGATGTAAGCCAATATATATGATGTCAATATGGATAATTTTTGAGGATATATGCGATGTTGCACATGAATAGTGTAAGTTAATGCGATGTGTAAATCCTTGTGGCATTAAGTCAATGATATGTAAGTAGTTCCTTGCGGGAAGGGCTGAATAATTCGGTGCAACTGTTTGGTAGTTGTAATAATTATGAATCTGCTTTAGGGGTTACTGGTTCGCTTTCTTTATATAGTAAGAAAGCACACGCGGCAGCGGCAAATACGCTATAATCGAAGGGGGCTTTTACATTTAGGGAAAACACCATGGCAAATGCAAATGTCAACAGTAGAATACCGCTAAGAAGGGAGACCAAACGTTTTTGGAAACCAATTAATAGTAGTATTCCCAAAACAGTTTCTGCTATTGTAGCAGCCCATGCAAATAGTGGTATTAAGAACTGAGGAATCCACGGTAATAAGACACCAGTGTATGCAGTAAAACTATCCATATTACCCCAAACAACATTTTCACTTCCCAATAACGGAGTCCATAACCCTAAACGGTCTGCAACAGCAGACAAAAAACCTAAAGCAATGGCAAAGCGGGCAAACAAGGAGATATAATCTATTTTCTTAGTCATATTAAGAATATTACAATGATGTATAATAAAAAAAGCCAATAGTTTTAAAGCCAAAAAAGACTTCTACTTATAAAACGAAAGAAAGCAATCATATGTTCCGGTAAAATGCATATGTAGTGAAAAATAGACTAATGATTATACAATAATACCTACCCGCCATATCAAAAAGAGATTGAGGTTGAACCAGAATAAATCTTAGATTCAACCTCAATCCCTTTTTGATAAATATATTAACTCTCTCACAACAGCCATCAACGAATAGTAACAAACGATAACTATCAACGAGCAGAAAGCAACTAATAGCAAGCAATATACAGCTATTAACAAACATCCATCACCGAATAGCAAGCAACGAGCACACCGAATGGGTTCCCGGCCTACTTTTTTCTCCGTTAAGCGAGAGACCGGAACGAAGCGTTAAGAAGGGCAGACTGTTTGAGCGAGGCGAGTTTCTGCCCTTTAGCGCAGTGAAGGGAACGAGTAGGAGAAAAAAGTCAGCCTTGAATTTTTCTTTGGTTCTTTCTTTTGTTTCAAGACAAAAGAAAAGAACATCCCCCAAGACATCATTTCATAGAGCCCCCAACAATATCCAGCAACTCGTTTGTAATCGCCTGTTGACGACTCTTATTGTACTGCTTCGTCAAATCCTGAATTAACTCATTCGCATTATCCGTAGCTACCTGCATAGCCAATGTACGCGCAGCGTGCTCCGAAGTATTCGAATCTACGGCAGCCGTAAATAACTTCTGGCTCAATACAGTCGGGATAAGGTTGGCAGTCAGTTCTTCGGCGTTGGGTTCGATGATATAGTCGTTCGCTATTTCATGGTCTTCCACTTCCTCCTTGTTCTTTTGCTCCTCCTCATCTATGATATGCGTCAGGTCGATGGGGAGATACGTTTCACGGAGAAGAATCTGCAAGCCCATAGATTTGAAGTGGTGATAGATAACCTCTACACGGTCCACTTCGCCGGATACATACATTTGCATCAGGTGGTGAGCCAGGTCGGCGGCTTCCTGATACGTCGGTTTGTCGGAGAGCGTTGGAGAAGTTTCCTGTGGTTGGAAACCCATGCGTTTCACGGCTTCATCCACCTTCTTGCCTACTGGGAAAATCAAGATGTTATCCTGGCCCAGGGTGCGATATTCGCCAACCGTTTGCAATAACATTTTGATGACGTTGGCGTTGAAAGCACCACATAGAGAGGTGTTCGAGGAAAAAGCGACAATGGCAACACGCTTCACTTCGCGTTCTTTCACATAAGGAGACTCGATAGGAAGGTCTGCGCTTAGGAAATTAGTCAGAATCTTGTTCAACTTCCTCTGATAAGGCAGCATATTCTCAATGGCTCCTTGTGCCTTGTGTAATTTGGCAGAAGCCACCATCTTCATTGCTGAAGTGATTTTTCGGGTACTTTTTACCGAATTTATTCTGGTTTTTACTTCTTTCAGTGAAGCCATAACTTTTTAAATTAAAAATGAAAAACTAAGAATGAAGAATTTACTATACCGTACAGTCAACTAATTAATAATAAAATCCTGTACAGATGATGAAGAATAAGATGGTGGACGACAATACGATTATAATTACGGTCAATACTTTTATAGGTATAATACCGGCAATTCCTTTATAATACGATCATGCCTTTATAATGCAGTCAATTCCTCATTCTTAATTCTTCATTATTCATTTCTATAAGTACTGTTTCGCAACCATGGCGGCAGTCTCTTCGATGGCGTTCGTTACACTATCATCGATAACACCCGTCCTTAAGACATCCAATACATCCTGCTGGTGATTCAGTTGCAGAGATTCGATGAAGCTGCGTTCAAAGTCCTGCACCTTATCCAATGGGACATTACGGAGAAGTCCGTGCGTACCACAGTAGAGAATAGCAATCTGCTGCTCTACGGGCATCGGGCTGTATTGAGGTTGAATCAACAGTTGGGCATTCTTGCGTCCCTTGTCTATGGTCAGGGCGGTAATCGGGTCCATATCACTGCTGAACTTGGAGAAAGCTTCCAGTTCGCGATATTGCGCCTGGTCCATCTTCAATGTTCCGGCAACCTTCTTCATCGCCTTAATCTGTGCGTTACCACCTACACGGGATACCGAGATACCGACGTTGATGGCAGGACGTACACCCTGGTTAAACAAGTCAGTTTCGAGGAATATCTGTCCGTCGGTGATAGAAATCACGTTCGTGGGGATATAGGCCGAGACGTCACCTGCTTGCGTTTCGATGATAGGCAGTGCGGTGAGAGAACCACCACCTTTGACGATGTCTTTCAAGCTGTCCGGCAAGTCGTTCATTTCGCGCGCCACTTCTTCCTGGCTGATAATCTTTGCCGCACGCTCCAACAGACGGGAGTGCAGGTAGAAAATATCACCCGGGTATGCTTCACGTCCCGACGGACGACGAAGAATCAAAGAAACCTCACGATAAGCTACCGCTTGCTTGGAAAGGTCATCATAGACAACCAATGCATGACGACCGGTATCACGGAAATACTCACCGATGGCGGCACCCGCAAACGGTGCATAATACTGCAAGGCAGCCGGGTCACCCGCCGTGGCGGCAACTACAATCGTGTAGTCCAGCGCGCCGTACTCGCGAAGCGTATTCACGATAGAAGCAACAGTAGAACCCTTCTGACCGATAGCCACATAGATACAATATACAGGGTCACCCGCCAGGAAGTTATTACGCTGGTTGATAATCGTGTCAATCGCGATAGAGGTCTTTCCTGTCTGACGGTCACCGATAATCAACTCACGCTGTCCGCGGCCGATAGGAATCATGGCATCCACAGCCTTCAATCCGGTCTGCAATGGCTGGTTTACCGGCTGACGGAAGATAACTCCCGGAGC
Organism: Bacteroides sp. GM023; assembly: GCF_014750685.1. Taxonomy (GTDB): domain Bacteria; phylum Bacteroidota; class Bacteroidia; order Bacteroidales; family Bacteroidaceae; genus Bacteroides. The sequence goes on along the minus strand of NZ_JAAXGE010000003.1, from coordinate 413,934 downwards.
TTTCCGTTCCAACGGCATATCATACAGGTCACCGCCAACCAGTCCTTTACCGTCGAGCGGTTCGCCCAGCGGGTCGATGACACGTCCCAACATCCCCTCTCCCACACGGATAGAGGCGATACGCTTGGTACGCTTCACGATAAATCCCTCTTTGATTCTGTCCGTTGGCCCCAGTAACACAGCACCTACGTTGTCCTCTTCGAGGTTCATCACGATTGCTTTGATACCATTGTCAAACTCAAGCAGTTCATTCGCTTCGGCATTCCGCAGTCCATAGATACGGACAACGCCGTCGCTCACCTGGAGCACCGTACCGATTTCGTCAAGTTGCACATTGGCGTTGATTCCTTCGAGCTGCTTGCGCAATATATCCGATACTTCGCTTACTCTTATATTTTCAGACATTATACAATTCTCCTATTCTTATCAATAAATTGTTGTTTCACTCGCTTCAACTGCGTGGCAACGCTCGCGTCCAGCCGGTAGTCGTTGATATCGAAGATAAATCCACCGTCGATAGACGGGTCTACCACCGTTTCCAGTTCCACTTGGGCGTGCAGGATATGCGTGGCAGCAGAGCGAATCCGGTCTTCCGTCTCCTTATCGACAGGCACGGCCGTAATCAGCCTGCCTGTGCCGATATGTTTCAGTTTCCGGTAAAGGTCCATATACATCAGGCTGATAAATTGCAGATAGCCCTCACGCCTGTTTCTCAATACCAAAGTGATGAAACGGACAAACTCCCTCGTTGACTTACCGTCACCATCGGCAGCGGTACAGACCAGCGCCAATTTCTCCTTCGTCGTGACGACAGGATTTTCAAGCGTTTCACGCAACCCGGGCTGGGCACGGAAGCAATAAGCCAGAGTCATAAACTCCTGGTATATCCTGTCCTCCAAACCTTTTTCCTGCGCGTATTCAATCATCGCTTTTGCGTAACGCATTGAGAGTATTCCGACTTCCATCTTCCTTAGTTCTTATTCGGGGTTAATACTTCATCCAGCATCCGGTCAATCATGCCCATCTGCGCATCTTTGTCCGCAAGATTCTTGCGGAGCACCTTCTCGGCGATGTCGACCGAAAGAACAGCCACCTGGCGACGTATGTCGCGGATAGCTTCGTCCTTCTCAATCTGGATTTGTTGTTTCACCGCATCCAGTTCCTTTTGTGCGGCTATCTCGGCTTGCTTGCGGGCCTCGTGAACAATCTTGTCACGTTCTTCCATTGCTTCCTTCAAGATGCGTCCCTGTTCCTTGTTGGCAGCAGCCACCAATGCGTCGCCTTCCGCTTTCAGCTTGGACAACTGCGCATTGGCTTCCCTCGCCACCTCCAAGGACTGGTCGATATAGGTCTTACGGCCTTCCACCATCTTGATGATGACGGGGAAGCCGTATTTTGCCAATATCACGAACACAATCCCGAATGAGAGGAACATCCAGAACAACAGGCCACTATCAGGTAATAGTAATGACATAGGCTTAGAGGAAGAATACCAACAGACAAACTACTACCGCCAACAATGCCACACCTTCAATCAAGGCGGCTGCGATAATCATATTCATACGGATATCACCTGATGCTTCCGGCTGGCGTGCGATAGCTTCCATAGCCGAACCACCAATTTTACCAATACCCAAACCAGCTCCGATTACTGCAAGACCTGCACCGATAGCTGCACCTAATTTACTTACTCCTACTGCTGCTGCAGTGGCTTGTAACAATACTGATAGGATCATAATTTTCAGTTTTAAAATGGTTTATATTTTCTCTTGTTTATTATTTATTTCTCTTCTGCTTTGACCTTGGCTCCTTCCTGTGCCAGTCCGATAAACACTGCCGACAACATGGTAAATACGTAAGCCTGGATGAAAGCAACCAATAGTTCAAGCGCATTCATAAAGATGTTGAACAATACGGAAGCCACTGTCAGCGTGCCGTTCAGCGCAGGCCCCATGCTTGCCGAGATGAATATCAGACAAGTGAGCACTAGCATTGCCATGTGTCCCGCCAGCATATTGGCGAAAAGACGAATCATCAAGGCAAACGGTTTCGTAAAGATTCCGAAGAACTCGATGAACGGCATCATCGGCACCGGCACTTTCAGCCACCAGGGCACATCCGGCCAAAAGATATCTTTCCAATAATGCTTCGTTCCGAAGATATTCACTGCCAGGAATGTACATATCGCAAGTACCATCGTAATAGCGATATTTCCCGTCACGTTCGCACCTCCGGGGAAGAGCGGAATCAATCCCATCATATTATTGATAAAGATAAAAAAGAACGCTGTCAGCAGATACGGGGCAAACTTCCGGTAATTCGGGCCGACACAACTCTTGATGATGTCGTCGTTCACCATCATGATGAACATCTCCATAAATCCGATAAATCCACCCGGCGCTTTGGCTCCTTGCGGACGTTTCCTGTACCAGTGCGCCACGCTCAACACGATAACCAGCAGCAATACGCTGTTGAACAGCAGAGCGAACGTCACTTTCGTAATAGAAATATCCCAGGGGCGAACCTGTTCACCTGCCGCGTCGTATTCCACCAATTTGCCTTCGTACTTACTTCCTGCGGGAGCGATGGAGAGTCCTTCATACGTACCGCCATTCTCTTCGAGACGGGAAGAAAGGAACACGTGCCAACCTGTACTACCACTATAAACGATGATGGGTAATGGTATAATAATCTGCGTCTTACCCCACGTCGTAATGTGCCATTCGTATGAGTCGCCGATATGCCCGAACACGATTTCCTTCACGTCCACCGTGTTCTCCTTTTCTTCTTTCGGAGTAATCCCGTCCTGCGTTTGAGAAGTCGCTTCCCCCGCCTGTTCTTGTGCAAGAACAGGCAAGCCGACCGCCATCATCAGGCAGAACAGAACCAACGGAGCTACTATGTTATGCAACTGTTTCATTTTTCTTCTTATTTTTCTTCTTCAGTTTCCGGTTCACTTCAAAGGAGAAGAAGAACCAGGTTTCGAATATCAGATATATCAAATAGAACGAGATAAACGTAAGCAGAAACGCTTTGGCTTCTTCGCGTACGGCAAGGCAATAAATCAAGACCAGGATAATAGAAAGAATCATCTTTACCATCTTTATCGCCATATACAACAGTAACATTCTCTGCGGTGCGTGCAGCCGGCACGCGTCAAACATATAGATACTAAACAAACCGAATAAATAGAAATAAACCGGAATGAACGGATATCCGCCGAAATAATGCCCGGGCAGAGCAAAGTGTAAAATAACCGCCCCAAGTGCCGCGCTTAAGATTGCAAATAAAGTATGCAAACCGATAAAGTTCCGTTTCGTTTTACTAATGTTCACCATAATGTCACTGTGTTTTTCTTCTGTACTTATTTAATCTCGTCTTTTTCAATCTTGTGTGATGTCTTTCTCCGTGCGGAGAAGTTTCTGTGGAAAGTTCCCGTTTCCGTCAGGAAATACAGGCAGAAACCGTCCCGTCACTCATTTCGACAAAACCACCCTGAATATCCATTGTATGCTCCTCTCCTTCCAGCGTCGTGTAACTCAGCGTACCCGCTTTCAATGACGAGACGATGGGCGCATGCCCCGGAAGAATGGAAAACGACCCGATAGTGCCCGGCAATGTGACAATCTTCACATCTCCGTCAAATATGCTCTTCTCGGGCGATACTATACTCAAATGCAGTTCTTTCATCACTCTATGTTTTTATTTCTTTGCCTGTTCCAGCAGTTTCTTACCTTTCTCTATCGCTTCCTCGATGGTTCCGACATTCAGGAAAGCCTGTTCGGGAAGATAATCCACTTCGCCGTCCAAAATCATCTTGAATCCCTTAATCGTATCTTCGATAGTCACCATCACGCCCGGCACACCAGTAAACTGTTCGGCTACGGCAAACGGTTGTGAAAGGAAACGCTGCACACGGCGGGCGCGGTTCACTACCATCTTGTCCTCTTCCGAAAGTTCCTCCATACCGAGGATAGAGATAATATCCTGCAATTCCTTGTTGCGTTGCAGAATCTGTTTCACCCGCTGCGCTACGTCATAATGTTCCTGGCCGACGATGTGCGGGTCGAGGATACGGGAAGTAGAAGCCAACGGGTCTACAGCCGGATAGATACCCAGCTCCGTAATCTTACGGTCGAGCACGGTAGTCGCGTCCAAGTGGCTGAAAGTCGTTGCGGGAGCCGGGTCTGTCAAGTCGTCGGCAGGCACATACACAGCCTGTACAGAAGTGATAGAACCTTTGCGGGTAGACGTGATACGTTCCTGCATCGCACCCATTTCCGTAGCCAGTGTCGGTTGGTAGCCAACGGCGGAAGGCATACGTCCCAAAAGGGCGGACACTTCTGAACCGGCCTGCGTGAAACGGAAAATATTATCAATGAAGAACAGGATATCGCGTTTCTCGCCCTCGCTTCCGGCATCACGGAAAGATTCCGCTACCGTCAGTCCGGACAATGCAACGGAAGCACGTGCTCCCGGCGGTTCGTTCATCTGACCGAATATCAGTGATACCTGCGATTTCTCCAGTTCGTTATAATCGACTTTCGAGAGGTCCCAGTGACCTTTCTCCATACCTTCCTTGAATGCTTTGCCGTAGCGGATAACGCCCGATTCAATCATTTCGCGCAGCAAGTCGTTACCTTCACGGGTACGCTCACCTACTCCGGCGAATACAGAGAATCCGTTATGCTTCTTGGCGATATTGTTGATAAGTTCCTGAATCAATACAGTCTTTCCTACACCGGCACCGCCGAACAAACCGATTTTACCACCTTTGGCATACGGTTCGAGCAGGTCGATAACCTTGATACCTGTGAAGAGCACTTCCTGCACAGTTGTCAAATCTTCAAATTTAGGGGGATCGCGGTGGATGGAATAGGCACCTTTGCGGTTGAGGTCTTTCATACCGTCGATAGAATCACCGACCACGTTCATCAACCGGCCTTTAATCTGTTCGCCGATTGGCATGGTAATCGGGCCTCCGGTGGGATACACCTTCACGCCTCGCTGAAGTCCGTCGGTACTGTCCATTGCTACGGTACGCACCGTATTCTCACCGATATGTTGCTGAACTTCCACAACCAGTGTTTTGCCGTTTGGCCTTTTTATCTCCAGTGCATCATGGATACTTGGCAGCACCAGTTCTGCATCCGTACCTTCAAAGTACACATCGACCACAGGGCCGATAACCTGCGAGATATGTCCGATAATCTGTGACATAAGCAATCTTTTATTTATATTATTCTTTCTCTATTCCTATTGAAAATAATAGTATGGCAAGGAACGTTTCGCGTTTTACCTGTTCACTATTATAATAAACAGCTAAGTTCAATTTTTGTTCATCCTTTTTCTATTTCCGGCAAACTATCACCAAAAGAAATAGTTATATAAACAACGGCACAAATGTAGAAACAAATCCGTGAGATTGTTCATCCTTTTTCATTATTTGTTGTTCGATAACACTTGTTAGACCAAGAAGAACTACAAAAGTACCAAAATAGGAATATTTTAATTACAATTGCACAGCAAATCACATATTCTACTGATAAAATAACAATAAACTGAATATTCAGGCAAAGTTTTCCTCTCCTATATTTAAAATCAACACATTACCGGAGAGATAAAATAGTGGCAAAGACAACTAGTTTTGTGTCCGAACACAATAATATTCAAATACAATATATCCGCTCTCCCGCCATAGTTTCCTTAACGAAGATTAAAGCCTGAAATTTCCGAAACAAATGAGAATCAGCTTCTGTTGTCTTCCGAAAACGAAGCAAGCCTATGAAACGAACGCTGTTGCTGCTAATTTCCACCATCGGAATATGGCAAATTCTCACAGCCCAGAATGTAGCTATCAAGACAAATACGCTCTACTGGCTGACCACAACTCCCACTCTTGGAGCTGAATTTTCCCTGGGTAGCAAGACAACCTTCGAAGTTGTAGGCGCATACAATCCGTGGACATTCAAGGATGACAAGAAAATGCATTTCTGGCTGGTACAACCGGAATTCAAATATTGGACTTGCGAAAAGTTCAACGGACACTTCATCGGAGTGCACCTTCACGGTGCGCAGTACTATGGCGGGTTCAGTTCCAAAAGATATGACGGTTACCTTGCGGGCGGCGGTTTCACTTATGGATATGACTGGATTCTGTCTCCCCACTGGAACCTGGAAGCAGCAATCGGTATCGGATATGCCCATCTGTGGTATAAAGAAAGTCCACGAGTGCCCTGCGAGAAATGTTACGAGCGGAAGCATAAGAACTATTTCGGTCCTACCAAAATAGCCATATCCCTGACCTATTTTATCTTCTAACCTCATCCGTACCGACATGAAAGCCGATATTCCCCTATATGGATTGCGTATCCGTAAGTATGCCAAAAGAAGCATCCAGTGCCTTCTCATTGCCACTTTTCCGCTGTTGTCTTCCTGCATCAGAGACGACCTGAAACCTTGTCCGCCCCTGCAAGTGGAACTCACTGTGAAGGATAAGAACTATTTTAATATCAACAATGTGCCGTTGGAAACACGCAAGAGCGAATCCCTTGCCTTCCGTGCCTACGTCCCCACCCTCTACTATACGCTCCGCGATGTGGCAACCGGCGACATCGTAGAAGAACAGGGAGTATTCAACGTGACGGACAATGAACCCGTACACTCCGTAACTTTCTGTGAGTGCCTGCCGTTCGGTAAGTACGTGCTGACTGTATGGGGCGGATTGGCGGACAACTCACAGTTGACGGACAATTCACTGACCAGCATCCTGCACGCCAGTCAAGTAGAGGCAAAAGATATTTACCTGGCACATGACACACTGGTATATGACGACCAGCATGTCCACTATTCCCTTGACCTTCAACGCACCACGGGAAAACTGTTGGTTCAAATCGTCGACCTGCCCGCCACCGTACTCTATGAAGACAACAGCATCGGACAGATATACGAACGAGTGAACCACAAGTTCGAATACAGTAATCCGATTACCGTGCGCAAGCAAGACGCCTGGAATACAGCTCCGAATGTTGTGCTGTACACTATTTTAGCTCCTTCGATAGGAGAATTACAATCTCCCGTCCATATCAACCTATACGATAAAGCAGAGCGGACAGCTCCCATCCTTACCCCAAAAGATGTGAACGTCACCCTGAAACGTAATGAACTGACTACCCTAAAATACGTCTACGATGACGAGAAAAGGGACTTCAACATCTTCCTGTTGATAGATGATGCCTGGGAAATCATCTACAACCTGGATATAGACTAATCTTGTTTTTTTCACATATTGTTTAATTCTAAAACTTAACTCAAATGAAAAAGTATTTATTTTTGTCCGCTGTCGGCGCGATGATGCTGGCAGCTTGTAGCAATGATGACACAGTGCCTGTCGAAGGTGCCGACGCAGCTCAACCCGGCTCTGAACTTACCCTGACGCTCAACAGTGGCGGTGACGGACTGGGTACTCGTGCCAATCGTCCCGTGAACAGTTCCGAAGCAGCCAACAATGTGACTGCCGTCAAACTGTACATTTACAATCCGTCAGGAACAGACGTTACGGCTGCTGCATTGTCAGCAGGTACACTGAACCCAATCACTTGGACAGCAGGGCCGACAGATCCCGCCGCTCCCGGTGACAACCCCAGCCCGGCTCATAAAGCAAGCCAAACCATCAAATTGAACAAACTGGCGACTGACGGGGTATATACTGTAGTGGCATACGGTTATAATCTAGTGACCGACTATACCATCAGTGGTGGCGGTGCTGCCAACGATGCGTTCACGGCTACCCTTCCTGGAGCTACCAACGAGTCCGAACTTTTTGCCGGAAAGAACACCTTTACCGTAGTGAATGGTAATATACAATCAGGAACCAGCAGCGAAGTCGAACTACGTCGCCATGTAGCCGGTTTGCTGGGGTACTTCAAGAATGTACCTATATTGTACACCAACCCGTCTACCAACCTCCCCGACATTGTAGCATACGTTCGCGTATATGCATCTTCTCATGCGTCAGCATTCACTTTCCCGAGTGCATTGCCGGTGAATGGTACAGGAAACAATACTAAGACCAAAGTATTAGAGTTCAATCTTGCCACGTTGATATCCGACTTCGTAGCCCAAACCGTTGCTGCCGGAACAAATCTGACCAAAACATTTAATATTCCAGCCAAAACCGGTCTGACCGCTACTGTAGCCAACAGTATTCTCAGTGGTAAATTCCTTGTTCCGTTTGCCAAAGTGACAAGTACACCGACCTTTACCATACAACTGGAAAACGCTGCCGGAGTAATCCTGAAATCTTGGGATGTAGTAAATAACGGCCTTGCAGGAGAAAAAGAATTCGACGTTCAGCGTAACTACTTCTACTCCATCGGTCAGAAATACGTAGCCAGTTCTACCGACGGCGGTACAAGCGACCCCGGAGAAACCGGCGATGACGACCAGCCGATTGACCTGTCCAAAGAAACTGTTATCACCATCACCATCAACGATGCTTGGGATACGATTTACAACCTTGGTATAGAATAATCTTTTTTTAGTAAGCGGGTGTGCCGGAACAGATTTTAGCCACAGAATCCCTGCACACCCTCTTCACTTTTTACCCCTGTTACTAAAAAAACCTCTTCCTGCAATGAAAACAAAACATATCTTTCTAAGCTGCGCCTTCTTCCTCTGCCTTTTCGCGTGTCAGGACGAAGAAATCATACCCGCTCCCGCAGATATACCTCCGTCGAGAGCCATAGCAGCCACTTCCGGCTCAACATCCGTCCTCACATCCGTCGATGGTGGAAAGACATGGACAGCCAGCCGAAGGGTTCCTCTAGTGGGTGAAGGACGTATCGTAGACGATATGTCGAACGCTTTGATAGAAGTACTCAACGCCAATCAGGGTATCGCCAATATGCTTGATACCGACCTCACCAACTCCGCCTCATTCAGTGGCGTGGCAACCGCCAATCTGATAGGCAACCAGATAGCGTCCGTGCGTGACGTTAACCGCACCTATGCCGGCGGACAAGCTGCCGGATTTGTCTATTTACTTGATAATTCCTCCCTGCTCACGCTCGATGTGCTGAAAGGTTTCTACCTGAAAACCTACCTCAAAGGTGTGGAACAGGAAATGAAAGGCAGCGACTCACAAGTAGTGGAAACCTTGCAACTCAACCTTATCGGCGCAGCCAACAACGGCGGGCAACAGGCACTTTCCATCACTACCTCGCTCACCAAACCTTTTGATGAAATAAAAATAGGTATGTATGGCATCTCCGCCACCGTACTCACAGCTTTGAAACTATATTACGCCTTTGTAGGCGACAACCCCATACAGCCTGCCGTAACCGGAAACGCTTACTATACAAACGGTGTGGCAGTGCATGCCAATGCCGGTCTCGATTTGACTTGGACTACCGTCCCCAACAGTGGCGAACTGATAGATGCCAACCTGACCAACGGGCCTTCTTTCGGCCTGATAGGTGCATTATTACAACCTCGTGCCACAATCAATTTCAAACAAGTAATCCCCATAGGAGCCGAAGTCGGTTTCAACCTCTCCAACCTCGGACTAGCCAATATCAGCTTATTGGGGACAACCGTACTGACTACCTATGACGCCAACGACGCGCAACAGGAACAAGTCTCCGTCAGTAACCTGCTTGGTATCTCCGCCATTGTGGGCGGTGGCACGCAAGTCAGCATGGTTTTGAAGAAACCCTGCACACAGATCAAAATACAATTTTCGGGAGTGAATGTCAATCTAAGCACTACCACCATCAATTACGCCTTTGTGCGTGACGCGTCGGTAGTAGACCCTTCGAGCTTTTTCTCATTAAGCAATGCTACCATCACAGGCAATTCTTACCAATTAGTTACCCCTGCCACCGGAAGCGTGAGTTACGTCCTCAACAGCTACCCGTCAGGAGCTGCCCCCGCCATCAGCAACAATAAAATAACGGGAATGACCGTCAACGGCGACTATCAAGTGACAGGAACCTACACCGCAGCTAACGGTACAGTCTACACACAGACCGCTACCATCACCCGCAACGCCGTGTCCAATGGCTCCGCTTCCTGTAACACAATGATAACCGCCACTAGCAACGGAGCTACCGTTTACGCCCCTTCCGGCGGCGGATGCCTGTTATGCGTAGGCGAAGGCACCAATTTCACAGGGAAAAGCAACCTTATAGACAGCAATCCCGACAACTATATCACCTATTATAATGTAGCGAGCATTGCCGCCAATACTTCCATCGTAGGTGTTCAGACGGCAGCCGCCACTCCCGTCAATAGCGCAAAAGCGCAAATCCGCACGGGATTTGTCATCCAGACTTCCGCGAAACTGATCAGTGTCAATGCGCTCAAATTCCTTATCATCCGCCTCTATCGAAACGGCGTGAAAGTATTTGAGAGCACCGCAGACGATAATAATGCCATCTCCGCCGGACTGATAGGCGACAGTGGCAATAAAGTACGCGTCGGTGTCACTACCAACCAGGAGTTCGATGCCATCGAACTTTGGACAGGCGGCATACTCAACCTCAATCTGAATGCTTTCCGCATCTACTACGTCTATTGGGAGAACGTGAGCGACAACTGTTACAGCAGCAGCGTAGCCAATGCCTGCCTTCAGCTTATGACGCCTTCCACCTACGGAGCGACCATCAACTATGCCGCTACCGGCAGTCCGGGCGTAGCCAATGTAGGAACTTCCATCAACAACCTGGGTAACCTGATAGATGCCGACGAGAACAGCTATTCCACCATTACCGCCACCAACGTATTGGGAGCGGTCACCGTGGCTGTGAAGTTCAACCGGATACAGCAGAAACAACCCGTGGGCTTTATCGTGGTAGACCCTGCCGGAATAGCCGGAGCCAACCTGATAAACTGGACTACCCTCTCCGTCTATAACGCCGGCGTACTGGTGGGACAGACCGGAACAGGCGGTGTGCTGGGACTGGATGTCATCGGTACGGGCGGCAAGCAATACATGGAGACGACTCCTACTTCCGCTCCTTTTGATGAAGTGCGGATTACCTTTGCCGGAGTTGTCGATGCGCTGAAGACCATCCAACTGGCGGGAGTCTATACCCGTCAGGACAGTAATGGCGACGGTATCCCCGACTGCGCCGAAGTCACTCCGGGGGGAGATGAGACGATTGATTTCCTTGGTGTCACCTCGCATCTCTGCCAGGGCAGCCCCATCTCGCTGCAAGTGAAGGGCGGAACGAACGGCAACAATTATCTGCTGCGTTTCTACAACGTCGCCAAGAATAATGAAGTGACGGATAAAACAGTCACCCTCACCAATCAGACCTTTACCATTGCCAATATGCCCGCAGGCGATTATTATATCTCCATCTATGATGCCGGCGGCACGAAGTTATATTACAACGGCATCCACTCCACCGTCCACCCGCTGCGCACCACCTGGAAAACCAACGCAGGAACTTCCAACTGGAACACGTGGGCCAACTGGAGCGACGGAAGCCCGTGGCAATGTACGGACGTCATTATCCCGTCCGGCGCCGCCCTCTACCCTGTACTCGTGCAAGGCGACGCCAACTATTGCAACAATCTCCACTTTGCCCCGAACGCGGAGATAGTAAACACTCATTATCTCACCTATTCGCAGGCATGGGCGGAAATGGCTCTGCAATCCGGACGTTACTATATGCTGTCAGCCCCATTGAAAGCCACTTTCACGGGAGATATGTTTATCCCCGCTTCCATGAGCGGAACTCAGAACAACGACTTCTTCGTGACCCTGAACGAAACGACTTCCCCCGAAAATCGTTTCAGCCCCCGTATCTACCAACGTCTATGGAGCCATGACGCCCCCGGACAGAAGATAAGTGGCGGAACGCTTACCCCCGTCACCGTCACCCCGGACAAGACCAACTGGACACCGCCTTTCAACGCGTTGAACCAAGCCTACACCGCAGGCATGGGCTTCTCCCTGCTTGCCGACAAAGAATCGGTATCGGGCAGCACGCTCACATTCCGTTTCCCGAAAGTGCATACGCATTATACCTATTATAATATGTCGGGACAGGGAACTTCGTACAGCGAAAACCTGACGCGCACGCTTTCCGGACGCTTTATCTACGAGAACAGTAGCGGGGCAGTCTCCTTCCCCTATACCGTAAACGCTACGAACAAAGCCATCGGAACGAGCTTCCTTATCGGAAATCCGTTTATGACGCATATACGTATCGACCGTTTCATGACGGACAATCCTACGGTTACGTCTGCCAAGGTATATGACGGCAACAGCAACAATTCCGTCATCAAAGCAGACGGACAGTTATTGACGAACGGCAGCAATTTCCAGTACATCGCGCCGATGCAGTCGTTTTTTGTCACTGTCAGTGTGCCTTCCACCGGACTATCCGTGAAATTCACCGAAGCTGCCCTGACACAAGCTCCCGGTTCGGGCGGATTGATGCGTAGCACCCGTGCCCTGTCTTTATCCGGTACTTCCTCCGCTTCACGCCCCGCCCTGCTACTCTCGGCAACAGCGGGAAGCACCACCTCCGGTTGCCTGATACGCCTGTCCTCTTCCGCCCGTGACGATTTTCGTGCAGGCGAAGACTCCGAACTGTTGATGGACAACGAAGTAGCTCCCGCCATTGCCGTGTTCAGCATTGTCGACGGGAAAGCGCTCGATATACAGCAACTCAACAGCGCCGTTCAGATTCCTTTGGGATTCAGCCTGCGCGACCCTGCACGGGTGACGCTGAAACTCTCCCACGGCAGTGGAGACACTTGGAAAAACTGGTCGTTCGTGGATACGCAGACGGGAAAACGAACGTCATTATCCGCATCGGAAACGACGCTTGACTTAGGAATACTATCCACAAACGTGGGAAGGTTTTACCTGATGAGGAATGAATAATCAAGAATAATATCTGAAAAATAGAACCTTATGAAACGGAATTACATAGGAAGAAAGTTAGCGTTTTGGCTGTCGGCGGTGCTGATGGCCGCCTGCCAACAAGGAGAAGAGATAGAAGAACTGACAGAACCCGTCCCCCAGGAAAAAGCGGGAGAAGTAATTCTTGATTTTACCGTAGCAGGCGAACTGTCGCTGAGTGCCGACCCGGCGAGCACCCGTACCGAGCTGCCCGGTTCGGGGAATATTCAGCATGTGACGTCCGTTCAGCTCTATATTTTCAATGGTACGGGTGATGCTGCTGTCTGCATAGCGTCCGAAGATGTGGGGTGGTCTGCCTATTTCGGCAATATTCCGCCTACGGTGACGGCTACTATGAAGTATCACGTGAAGTATGAAGGACTTGTAAAGGATACTCCTTATACTTTCCTCGCTGTCGGCATGGATGCGTCTTCCCGCACTACCTATGGACTCCCCGCTGCGATACAAGTGAATACCACTACGCTGGGCAATGCTGTCGCTACCTTGTCAGGTACGGAAACAGCTACTTGGAGCAATATACGCACTTCCGAACTTTTCGCCGGAGCCACCGTGCTGACACCCACCTATGCCGGTGCGCAGGGCAATGTAGACCTTTGGCGACGGGTAGCGGGCGTGATGGGTTGGTTTACGAATGTCCCTACATTGGTTGGGGCTACTACGGTATCCGCCATACGCATTACTCTCTATACGCAGCAGAACAAGAGTGTCCCCTTATTGCAACGCAGCCAGACTCCTGTATTCAAGGATTACATAGCTAGTCCCCTCTCCGCTTCCACCGGCGGACAGGTATTGGTACAAATCCCCGTGCCCGCAGGCACTTTGCCTATCGCCACGTTATCCAAAGGGTCTTATGTGTTGCCTGTTCCGGCTCCTGCCGTCGTGAATGCAAATGATTTTTCGCTGAAAGTGGAACTTGTGGATGCTGCCGGAAATACGTTACGCTCGGCACGTGTCACTCTCTCTGATAGTGACGACTCTAATTCTTCTACCGGAAACGGTACGGGTATTATCGACCCGCAAGGTGTTTATCGCTTCCCCATCATTGCCAATCATTTCTATGGAATAGGCACGCCGCTTGTTCCCATCAATTTGGGGGCAATAGAGACGAGAGCCGGAGTGCAGGCAAGAGTGATGAATTTTAATCTTTAATACAAAATTCCCGTTTCAATATAATTTTGAAACGGGAATAGTTATCATTATATCTTATTATAATCAGTTGATTTTAGAGTCTTTCTATTTCTTCTTTTGAAAGTCCGGTAGATTCGGATATAAAATCGTTTGTCATACCCATTTCTTTCAGCTTGCGATTACGAAGTTCATGAAGAACACTCCAGTGATAATCAGAAATAGTAACGCAATCCCCCAAGAACATTGATACGACTAACTCCGGTACGCTCATTATCATTCAGTATCACATCGCCGCGGTCGGGCAGCGTTCCATTAACCGTGTTAAGAGAAACGCCGACGCCCCAATGATTAGTAAGCATATATTCTAAACCTACCGTAACATGTGCTCCCACTCCGGCGGAATTATAAAAAGGTTCATGATAAAGGAATGCGCCTATACCCAAACCCGCTTTCAATATCAATTTATTCCATCGGTAGCGTGCCACCCATTCCGGAGCGATATAAGAAAGCGTCATATTTCCACCGGGGAAAGATGTCCGGAAACCGGAATATTGTAATCCGACACCCCAATTGCTGCTCCAGGTATATTCATAAGAAAACTTCCACTCCAGTCCGCTTTTGCTTCCCATAGAATATCCATCGGCATCATAAATACTGCTTGTTATCCATCCGTAACCTATACTTCCTTCGAAAGTGTTGGCAGGAGCACGCCTTCCCTCTTTCCGCTTTCTAGCTTCCAAATGTTCGAGGTCAACCATATCTTGTAGCGAATTTACTTTCAGGGTATCCACTTCCATATCCGAAAGACGAAGCATCAGGCCGGAAATCTGATGACAGGGACTTCTCCAGCGAGAAGGTGCGAGATGCTCGGTGATGGCAAGCCCGTTTCCACCATTCTTTCCGGTAGCTTCCTTTGCAAGGCGCAGCACTTGGTCGTATTCGCAATTTGTGGAAGTGCTCCGGTCTGCCACAAAGACACGCCCTATCATTTTGGCTGTATTGGGGATGGTTTCCCCCAATTCAATCACAGACACCGAATCCACAGGAATAATACCCGGATAGGATTTCGTAATATGAGTCGTTACTTTAGGCGAACAAGCGGTCAGTAACAACAGGGTTGCACCTGCAAAGAAATTGGCTGCTTTCATAATATGTTTTTTGGGGCTTTAGCACACTTCTACTCTCTCAGCGATTGCCTTTGCCTTGTCACGCAGTGCGTCAAGGTCGGAATCCAGCGGAGCATAGCAGAGTACTACTCCCATGCGGCGGTTGACACGGGTAAACGGTTTGCCGAATATGCGGAGATAGGTATCTTCTTCTTTGGTCACCTCTTCCAGTCCGCGGTATTGAGGACGTTCCTGGCTGGCAATCGGAGAAAGGATAACGGCGCTTGCCCCTATCCGCTCCTGCTTGATGCCGGGGATAGGCAGACCGAGGACGGCACGGAGATGGAGTTCAAATTCGTTCAGGTTTTGCGTTCCTGCCAATGTCACCATACCCGTATCGTGCGGACGTGGAGAAAGTTCGGAGAAGTAAACTCCGTTTTCGTGGCTCAGGAAGAATTCTACTCCCCACAGTCCGGCGCCTGTCAGGGCACGGGTTACTTTTTCTGCCATTTCTTCCGCTTCTTTCAGATGGGCGGGGTCGATATGTGCGGGTTGGAAACTTTCACGGTAGTCGCCACCTTTCTGTACGTGTCCGATGGGCGGGCAGAACAAGGTAGGGCCGTTCTTTTGAGTAACTGTCAACAGGGTGATTTCGCTGTCGAACTTAATAAATTCTTCGATGATAAGTTCGCGGATATCACCACGGCTGCCACTGCATCCGTATTCCCAGGCGTGTTCGAGTTCGTCGGTGCTCTTCACAAGGGATTGTCCTTTACCGGATGATGACATTAAAGGTTTTACCACACAGGGGAAACCGATTTGAGCGGCAGCTTCTTTCAGTTCTTCCAGTGTCTTGGCGTAGAAATATTTGGCTGTTTTCAGTCCTAGTTCTTTAGCGGCAAGGTCGCGGATGGCTTTGCGATTCATCGTGAAGTTGACGGCACGTGCGCTGGGCACTACCTGGATTCCTTCTTTCTCGAAGTCGTACAGGCGTTCTGTGCGGATAGCTTCAATCTCCGGCACGATAATGTCCGGCTGGTGTTTCTTTACGACACGTTCCAGTTCTTCACCGTTCAGCATGTCGAATACTTCAAATTCATCGGCCACTTGCATAGCGGGTGCTCCCGCATAAGAGTCACAGGCAATGATATGCTGACCTTTGCGCTGAGCTGAGATTACAAACTCTTTTCCAAGTTCTCCTGAACCGAGTAACAGTATTTTCTTCATCATTTTGAGTGTTTTATATTAGTGATGCAAAATTAGTATATTTCAATGAACTATCGCACCCATAAAAGGGAAATAGTTCGGCAGAAATGCAATTTGTGGAGTCAGGCTATATCTTGCCATGAGACAAGACTTCGCATTGCGCCCTCTCCCAACCTATGATAGTCGCTTTCCGCTCACTTTTCCAGTGATACTGTCCGATAGCACCGCCGGTACGAATCACGCGGTGACAGGGAATAATCAGCCCGACAGGATTGCGTGCGATGGCAGAAGCTACGGCACGTACTGCTTTCTCTTGGTGCATGATTTGAGCCAGTTCGCTGTAAGTCACTACCGTTCCCATAGGGATGGTGAGCAGGGCTTCCCATACTTCTACCTGAAAGGGAGTTCCTTTGACGTGAAGTTTCAGAGGTTCGCTGCGTTTCCCGAGTGGGTCTGAGAAAAGATGCCAGACAATATCGGTCGCCATCGAGTCGTTGCGTACATGGTCGGCTTCTTTCCATTCATCCTTATGGGCGGACAAGATTTCTTCTGCGTCATCGTCCACAAACTGGAAGTTGCAGATGCCTTGCGGGGTGGAAGCTATGAAGCACTGTCCGAAAGGAGTATCGGCAAAGCCGTATTCCATCGTCCAACCCTTGCCGGAAGATTGACACTCTTCAGGACTGATAACCTCAATGATTGCAGGAGGCTGATTCCTCATCATAACGCTGTGTATTTAGTGACGTACTTTGGGATATTTATTATGGAAACGGAAACCGAGTCCGAGCATCAGATAATTAGGAGTCTGGAAGTTCTGAAGGTTGTAGCCGATGTGGAGGAATGAACTACGGGTGATGTTCATCTTTAAGGCAAATACCTGGTATAAGCCACGCAAGTCGCCACGTCCAAGTACGTTCGAGCCAAGGCCGACGCCGATTGTGAAATAAGGCATCACGTATTCCGCACGTCCCGAAAGTCCCAGGGCAAGCTGATTCTGAAGTCCCGGTCTGCAAAAACGGCGGGCACCGGTATCTCCGTATTCTGTAATGACATCTTCGATATAGACATTGGCACTGCCATCATAGACACCATCCAACGAAACTCCGAAACGGAATTTATAATTGAGATTGTACATCGGGGCAAAGTTGAATCCTGCCACGGGATAACTGCCGGGAGAAGCAATCTGTTTTCCACTCTCTACATATACTCCTTTCCGTCGCCATGAGCCAAACATGACAAGGTCATAACTAATGTGGCGCGGGAAGCGGGGAATCAAAGGAGTTACCAGCGATTTGGTCAGGTCGGATTCTTCACGGTTGAAGTTGTAGACCAGTCCGATTTTAGCTCCGGTAGTGTTCACTCCTGCGTTGGGAAACTTGGTGTTTCCGTTGGAGAAATGCGTGAAGTCGCCACCAATTATCAGGTCGAAATAGCGGGAGAACGCCCAGTTCAAGTAAATGCCTGCATTGAGGTAAGCATTCATGCGGGAGCCGACAGCTCCGTTATAGGAATTATAATCATTGTCATACGGCTGCCATCCGGCGGAAATACCGAAATTCCACTCGTAATTGAGCGAAAGGCGCGGATTGAAACGTGCGATGCGTGCGCCTTGAAACAGGTAGAAAGTGAAAGGGTCACCGAGCTGTTTTTTGTCGCCAAAGGTAGTGAATGCCAAGCCGAAACCTTGATAGGCACCGCCATAAATTCGGTCGGCACAAGTATTGGGACGAAATTTGAATGAATATTTCAGATGGGCGGAAAAAGACGTCTGAATCGGTTTCCACCGCTCGTTCTCTCCTCGCAGGAAAGGATTGGTGGGAAATACGTATTGCGGGCGGGCTTCTATGCCCAGGCGATGGATAAAGCGATGGGAAGTGTATGCCGAAACGGAATCGAATCCGTATTCCCCGTATTCCGGGAAATTTCCCTGCCGGAGTCCGCGGATTTCTTCCTGTAGCTTCCTGACTTCTTGACGGAGTTCACGTACAACTTCCTGAAGTTGCTCCACATTCTGACGGGTAGCTTCCAGTGTATCCTGCCGGACTTCCTGTGAATGTAAGAAAGCTCCCGGAAAAAGTAATGTCGAACAGAAGGTAAAACGGAAGGCAGTGCGGGATGCCGAACGGAATACATAACGGAAGGCAGTGCGGAAGGCGATGGCTTTCCATCTTGGTGCTTTGAATCTCATAGACGTCTACTTTGTCTTTTTAGAACGAAGTTTATAAATCGAGGATTTCAATAAACTTGGCGACATGATAACCATCCATCAGTCCATGATGACAAGTGACGGAGACAGGCAGCAGCAGTTTCTCTCCTTCGCGGAAATACTTTCCGGTGGAGATTTTGGGGACGCTATCGCCCGAACGCATATTGGTGGGGTGTTTCATATCTGTGAAAGTGAGCCACGGAACAGCCGAGTAATGGATGGCGTTAGGGTGGAATGTTCCCCCTTTGTTCAGTCCGGTGGTGGCTTGCAGACGTTCCATTTCGGCTTTCGCTTTGCGGATGAAGGTAAGTTCGTCCGGGTCATATTCGAAGGCGGCGAAAGAAAACGTATGGTCGGCACGGCCTACGGTGGCTTCGGGCAGAAGACTGTCATAACACACTACCCTATCCCCTTCGATACGGTAACGAAATTCTTCGACTTTGGCGGCAGCGGTGATAATCCGGTGCAGGAGTAAGAGGGAGAAAGATACGCCTTTGTCCTTGGCTTCCTGATACGCACGGGTGCAGTCTACATTGACCGTCACTCCGAAAAACGGGTCGTCAAAAGCACAGAAGTGCTCGAAATGTTCTTTTCTGTTCCAGGTAGCAATATCAATGATTTTCTCAATCTGATTCATTCTAAACACTCTTTTTTAAATAGCCGGTTGCTTGCGGACGCAAAGCCGCTCAAACGCAACCGGGCTGTTAATTTGTGGGAAGCGGCTGCCCGGTTTTCCCCGACCGGGCGGTCGCCTTTTTGCTTTACTGATGTTGCTCGCGCAGCAGGTCGTTCACCGTCTTCACCGGATTGAAGGTAGAGAGGGGAACTTCTACAAATACGGTGTTCCAGTCGCTCATCGCACCGTTCCACAATCCGGGGAGTTCGAGAGCTTTCAGGTCTTTGCCGTTCTTTGATTTGTAGGAGATGAAGCCTGTTGCCTTATCTACGTAGTTCACTAAATCGAATTTATGACCTTTATAGTCACGTACGGCACATACTAGGTCTACCGGATTGAAGTGCGTACCATTCTCGAACATTTCCTTCTTCTCGGGGTCGTTCATGTCGATTTGCGAGCTTTCGAGGATTTGCAGGGAAATCGTTCCGTCACTGTTGTATGCAAGGAACGGGCCTCCACCCGGTTCGCCTACGTTCTTCACCATTCCGCAGACACGCATCGGACGGTTCAGTTTGTTCTTCAGATAGATGGCGAGTACGGAATCTTCGAGGTCTTTCGTTTCCGGATTCTTGCAGAAAAGTTTCTTTTGCAGGAACTGAAGCATTTCCATCATTTGGTCGTGCGTGTATTTGCCGCTGTCGAGCAGTTCGAGGTATTCGAACGCCTGCTTTTGCAGGGAGACGAGTACGCCGGCAATCAGTTTCTTATAAGTAACGGTATCTTCCTTCAGTTTGTCGGGGACAACGTTGTCGATGTTCTTGATAAAGATAATATCGGCATCGAGGTCGTTCAGATTCTCAATCAACGCGCCGTGTCCACCCGGACGGAACAGCAGTTTGTCGTTGTCGCGGAACGGTTGGTTGTCCATATCGGCAGCAATGGTGTCGGTACTCGGTTTCTGCTCGGAGAAGGTGATGTAGTAATCCACTCCGTAGCGTTTGGCAAATTCGCCGGACTTTTCTTCCACCAGTTTCTTGAAGAGTTCGCGATGCTCGGTAGATACGGTGAAGTGCACGTTGACTTTGCCGCTCTTTCCGGCTGCGTACATGGCTCCTTCGGCAAGGTGCTCTTCTAGCGGAGTGCGTGCGCCTTCGGGATATTTATGGAATTTGAGCAGACCTTTCGGCAGTGCGCCGTAATTCAGCCCGGCAGTTTCGAGCAATGCGGAAACTACGGCTTTATAGTTGCCTGCTTCGATTAATCCGGGAATGTCTTTTCCGGCTGTACGCTGGCAAGCTACATTGAGGTCATCATAGAAAGCAAAATCGTTGATACCGTCGAAGAATACTTGTTCGAATTTTGTAGTCGGCACGTCATAGTCGGCAGACAGAAACTCGAAGAGGTTCTTGAACATACGGCTCGCGGCACCCGAAGCCGGTACAAACTTCACAATAGTCTTATCTGTGTTTGTATATGCGTCCCACGCTGCCAAATATGCTTTCTGCTCTTCAGCGCCGGGGGCTAATATACCTTTCTCGATGGAAGCGGCAGCGTCCAGTCTCAAAAAAGGAAAACCTGTCTGGAAGCAAGCCAGTTGCTCGGCTATTTGTTCTTCCGTGATGCCTTTCTTGGCAAGCAACTCTTTGTCCTGTGTCGTTATCATACTATCTAAATTTATTAATTGATGCCCAAAAATACAAAATGTTATTTACTTCTTACCGAATAACCAAGAAAAAAAGTACTTTTACATCGAATTAACAAGATTGAATATGGACGTCTTTTTTACATCGGAGGAAAAAAAGGAGCTTTTTTCACTCTACCGGCATTTGATGCTATCTGCCGGAGACAGCATTTCCTGGCAGGATTGCCTAAAGTTAAAGAAACATCTAATCAAAGCGGCACAATGTAACGGGCTGCAACGCAATAACTTCGGGATGAATCCCGTCATCAGAGATTTACAAACGGCGGTCATCGTGGCCGAGGAAATTGGAATGAAGGGCTCGTGCCTGATTGGTATCATGCTGCACGAGATTGTGAAATCGCATATACTCTCCATCGAGGAAGTGAATGCGGAATATGGGGAAGATGTGGCGAGCATCATCAAGGGATTGGTGAAGACGAATGAGCTATATGCCAAGAGTCCGGCGATTGAGTCGGAGAATTTCCGTAACCTGCTGCTCTCGTTTGCCGAAGATATGCGTGTGATTCTGATTATGATTGCCGACCGCGTGAACGTGATGCGCAAAATCAAGGATACGGGCAAGGAGGAAGACCGCAACAAGGTGGCGAACGAGGCTGCTTATCTGTATGCTCCGTTGGCGCATAAGTTGGGGCTTTACAAGTTGAAATCGGAATTGGAAGATTTGTCGCTGAAATATACGCAGCGGGATACCTATTATTATATAAAGGATAAGTTGAACGAGACGAAGGCGTCACGTGACAAGTATATCGCTGCTTTTATCGAGCCTATCCAAAGGAAGGTGGCGGCAGCGGGACTGAAGTTCGACATCAAGGGGCGTACCAAGTCCATCCATTCAATATGGAACAAGATTCAGAAACAGAAGACTCCGTTTGAAGGGATTTATGACTTGTTTGCTATCCGTATTATCCTGGATTCGGAACCGGAACCGGCGAAGGAGAAGCAGGAATGTTGGCAGGTATATTCTATCGTAACGGATATGTATCAGCCGAATCCGAAGCGGCTACGCGACTGGTTGTCTATCCCGAAAAGCAATGGTTACGAGTCGTTGCACATCACCGTGATGGGCCCGGAAGGGAAATGGGTGGAAGTGCAGATACGTACCCGCCGCATGGACGAAATCGCGGAACGCGGACTGGCCGCGCACTGGAGATACAAAGGTATCAAGGGCGAAACGGGCCTGGACGAATGGCTGACTTCGGTACGGGAAGCGTTGGAGAATGCGGACAACGACTCGATGAAGGTAATGGACCAGTTCAAAATGGACCTTTACGAGGACGAAGTTTTCGTTTTCACGCCCAAAGGGGATTTGTTCAAGTTGGCAAAGGGAGCTACGGTGCTCGACTTTGCTTTCCATATCCATAGCAAATTGGGATGCAAGTGCATCGGCGCGAGGGTGAACGGAAAGAATGTTCAACTGAAGCAGAAGCTGAACAGCGGCGACCAGGTGGAGATTATGACTTCGAATACACAGACACCTAAACAGGACTGGCTGAATATCGTGACGACTTCCAAAGCCCGCACGAAGATTCGGCAGGCTCTCAAAGAGATGGTGGCACGTCAGCATGACTTTGCGAAGGAGACGTTGGAACGGAAGTTCAAGAACCGTAAACTGGAGTATGACGAGGCGACAATGATGCGTCTTATCAAGCGTTTAGGGTTCAAGAACGTGACGGAGTTTTATCAGAAAATAGCTGATGAAGCACTGGATGTCAACGAGGTTTTGGACAAATATATCGAGCAGCAGAAGCGGGATAATGATACGCATGACGAGATTGTGTATCGTAGCGCCGAGGGATATAATATGCAGGTGGTGCAGGAAGAGACGACTTCAAAAGAGGACGTGCTTGTGATTGACCAGAATCTGAAAGGGCTGGAATTTAAACTGGCAAAGTGTTGTAATCCTATTTATGGTGATGATGTATTCGGTTTCGTGACGGTAAGCGGGGGAATCAAGATTCACAGGAAAGACTGCCCGAACGCGAATCAGATGCGTGAACGTTTCGGCTACCGTATTGTGAAGGCTCGCTGGGCAGGTAAGTCGGTAGGTACGCAATATCCTATCACGCTGCGCGTTGTGGGACATGATGATATTGGTATCGTGACGAATATCACTTCTATTATATCTAAGGAGAACGGAATTACCCTGCGTTCTATCGGCATTGATTCGCATGACGGCTTGTTCTCGGGGACGCTGACGGTTATGGTTGGCGATACGGGAAGACTGGAAGCGCTTATCAAGAAGTTGAGAACGGTGAAGGGAGTAAAACAGGTTAGCCGGAATTAAGGAATTAACAACAGCATACAGGCATATAAAAAATAGTGACGCTATCATGTACGGATAGCGTCACTATTTTTATAGTATAGCGTCACTATATCATGCGGATAGTAACGCCATCTTTCAGGAAGGATTTATCTTACTTTCTTACGCTTATAATAAGGGTATGTCACGATAACGAAGAATACCAGGGCTATCGAAGCTACCATCTGTCCGACATGAAGCATCTTGTCAGTATCCATATCCATGTAGCACGTAGCGGCGATTCCTAAAGAGATACCGATTTCACTTGCCAGGAGATGGGTGGTGTTTGCCGTTCCACGTTGGCAGTGATGGGACAGTTTCACAAACATGACCAGAAATTCCGGCATGATAAGTCCCAGTCCAAGTCCCAGGAGTATGGAAGGGGCCACTACGGATGCAGTGACATTCAACAGGGACATAGCGAGCATTTCCAGTCCGATTCCTATAATGACCATTCTGAGCGTTTTCTCTTTCATAAAGAACAGGCGAGCTAGGAACAGGGATACGAGGTATCCTACTCCCACTCCTGCAAAGAAAGGTACGGGGATTCCCGTAGTTCCGAGCACAGAGTCGTTAAGGAAAGGATGAACGAGCGGAATCAATAGTCCCGGCACGAACGTAATCAGAATCATATTGATGGCAGGAACCCAACTCCGCAACAGCAAGAAGCGGTCGAAGGAATAGAGCTTGGTGACAATCGGCGCGCGGAAAGGCACATAGACACCGGACACTACCAGGATTCCCGCTGCTCCGGTGATAACGGAGACGGACAGCAGATTTTGGAAGGAGTAACTCTGATAGAGCCATACTCCGAGGATGATACCGAGTATCATTCCCAGGCGTGCCACCCATGAGAAACTGACATTCCCCGCACTGCGCAGTGTGGAGTTGGTGATGTCGATTGCCAGGGTGATGCCTGCTGTGGTGGCTATGCCGAATGCTAATCCCTGTACGGTGCTCAACAGGATAAGTTCCGTGATGTTGGTCACAAAAGCATAACCTACCGTTGCCGCTACCAGGAGGGCAAAAGAGAATACACACACACTCTTACGTTTGTATGCATCTACGAGGTAGGCATGGAAAGGGCCGATAAGGAACATTCCCAGCGTGAAAAAGAGAAAGATTACTCCTGTCTGTGCGACCGGCACTCCGAGACGGTCGGCCATCTCAACGGAAAGTACCGGAAATAACACATACAAGGATATAAACAACAGCAAATTAGCTACACATATCCGCATAAAATGTACTGTCCACAATTTAACTGCCATATAATTGGTTTAATATTGTTCCTTCTCGTTAGGGAAGTAGCAATTCTTCACGTCGGATACGTAACGGCTGATGGCATCGGTCATCACCGTGTACAAATCGGCGTAACGACGTAAGAAACGGGGACGGAAGCCGTTGTTCATGCCAAGCATATCCTGGATAACCAGTACTTGACCGTCTACATGACCGCCTGCACCGATACCGATAATAGGTATAGTCAGTTCACTGGCTACGCGTTCGGCAAGGGTTGCCGGAATCTTTTCGAGCACGATAGCGAAACAGCCTGCTTCTTCGAGTAAATGAGCGTCGCTAATCAGTTTGTCCGCTTCGGCGTCGTCTTTGGCGCGTACAGTGTAAGTTCCGTATTTATTGATAGACTGTGGCATCAATCCCAAGTGTCCCATCACCGGAATACCTGCACTGACAATGCGTTTCACCGTGCCGATGATTTCTTCTCCGCCTTCCAGTTTCAAAGCGTCGGCGTGACTCTCTTTCATGATGCGGATAGCGGAAGCAAGTCCTTCCATTTCGTTGCCCTGATAGGAACCGAAAGGCATATCAACGACTACCATGGCACGTTTTACACCACGTACTACGGACTTAGCGTGATAAATCATTTGGTCGAGCGTGATGGGCAGCGTGGTTACGTTACCTGCCATTACATTGGAAGCGGAGTCGCCTACGAGGATAACATCCATTCCCGCGCCGTCTACAATCTGTGCCATCGTGTAGTCATAGGAAGTAAGCATAGAAATCTTTTCGCCTCTCTGTTTCATTTCAACCAAGCGATGAGTAGTCACCTTTCTTGTGTCATCTGATATATAACCAGCCATGTCTTTTAAGTTTTAATTATAAATTAATTATTATGTGTTTTGAGCTGTGTCGTTGAACACCAGCCAAAAAAATCGGGGCAAAGTTATAACATTTAATTCATAACAGAGAAGGAAATACAAAAAATTCCTCTCAACCGCTCGCTAGGGATAGCTGGCGGGCGGTTGGAGGATAGTATGGAGACGTTTAAGCGCGGAACGGGGTCAGCGGTGCAGCGTCAAGAGTTTATCACAGGTCATTTCGGTAAAGTCGTCCATGATGTAATGGGCTTTTCCGGTGATGGCTTCGCGGGAGTTGGTGGTGGCGAGTCCGATAACGGTTGCGCCTGAAGTCATTCCGGCTTGCAGGCCGTGGAAGGAGTCTTCAAAGACGTATGTGCTGTCGGGGGTGGATTCGAATATTTCCATTCCCAATAGGAAACAGTCGGGAGCGGGTTTGGAACGGGCAAACATCTCTCCGGTGAGAATACGGTCTACCATTCCTTTAAATTCGGGATGGGCGTTGTAGACGTTCTGCATCTTTTCCTCGTTGGAGCTGGTGACTACGGCTATCTTTACGTCGTGGCGGCGCAGGTCGGCGATAAAGGCTTCTACACCGGGGATGTATTCGTAGGACATTTGTTTCTCGAAGACGTTGAGCTTGGCTGTGATTTCCTGCTGTGCTTCGGGGAGAGTCGAGAAGTATTTCTCGTAGATTTGCGCCAAGGTTTGTCCTTTGATTCGGCGTCCGAAATCTTCTTCGTTCAGATATTTCAGTCCTTGTTCGTTCCAGAAAACGGTGTACTGTGTCTCTGTATCCATAATGACACCGTCGAAGTCGAACAGTGCCGCAATTGTCTTTGTTGTATTCATATCAAACTTTCTTATTACCTAAAACGTTAAACCTTGTGTATCGTCGGGCGCAAAGTTCCGAATAATCATCGAATCAGACAAATTATTCGTACCTTTGCAAAGCTAAAAAAAACGTAACATACGTTTTTATCCAACAATTCTACTGGTTTATCCAACAAATCGACTGACGCATGAGCAAGAACGACCCACATATCTTAGGAAAAGAGAGTATCGGCAAACTGCTGTTACAATATTCCATTCCTGCTATTATAGGAATGACGATTACTTCTATCTATAATATTATTGATAGTATTTTTATCGGGCATGGGGTCGGTCCGATGGCTATTGCAGGATTGGCTATCAGTTTTCCGCTGATGAATCTTGTGGTGGCTTTCTGTACGTTGGTGTCAGCGGGCGGTTCTACGCTTGCTTCCATCCGCCTGGGGCAAAAGGATATGAAGGGGGCTACGGAGATTCTGTCGCATACGCTGATGCTCTGTATCACAAATTCTTTCTTCTTCGGGATATTGTCTTTTATCTTTTTGGATGATATATTGACTTTCTTCGGGGCAAGTCCTGATACGTTGCCTTATGCACGTAGTTTTATGCAGGTTATTTTATTGGGGACTCCTATTACTTATACGATGATAGGATTGAACAACGTGATGCGTGCTACCGGCTATCCGAAGAAGGCGATGCTTACTTCGATGGTGACGGTGGTAGCTAATATCATCCTCGCTCCTATCTTTATCTTCCACTTCGGATGGGGAATGCGCGGAGCTGCTACGGCAACGGTCATCTCGCAGTTGATTGGTATGGTGTGGGTAGTGAGCCATTTTATGAAGAAAGACAGCACGGTGCATTTCGAAGGGAAGGTATGGAAGATGAAGCGGAGAATCGTGGAGAGTATTTTCGCCATCGGTATGTCGCCGTTTCTTATGAATGTTTGCGCGTGTGCTATTGTCATTATTATCAATAACAGTTTGCAGGAATACGGGGGCGATATGGCTATCGGCGCATATGGTATCATCAACCGGTTGCTGACGCTTTATGTCATGATTGTATTGGGATTGACGATGGGTATGCAGCCGATTGTCGGTTATAACTTCGGGGCACAGAAGATAGACCGGGTGAAGCAGACGTTGAAACTGGGGATTATCTCGGGAGTGGTTATCACGAGCAGCGGTTTCCTGATTTGTGAGCTTTTCCCGCATGCGGTGTCCGCGCTCTTTACGGATAATGATGAACTAATCGGACTTGCCGTAGAAGGGCTGCGCTTGACGGTGTTGATGTTCCCATTCGTAGGGGCACAGATTGTTATCGGTAACTTCTTCCAAAGTATCGGTAAGGCGAAAATCAGTATTTTCCTTTCGCTGACAAGGCAGTTACTTTATTTGTTGCCTTGCCTGTTGCTTTTCCCTAATTGGTGGGGATTAGGATTAAAAGGGATTTGGATTAGTATGCCGGTATCGGATGCATTGGCGTTTATTACGGCGGTTGTCAGTCTGATGATTTATATTAAGAAGGTGTCGAAACAACATACAATAGAGGCTGTCTAATAAGACAGCCTTTCTCTATTTCTTCTCCTTTTTCTTTTCTTATTTCTATTATTTGTTTTTATTCCGCCTTGATACTGTTCACTGGGTTTTCATTAGCTATATTCCAAGCTCTCAATACAACACAGACCACAATCAACAAAAGAACAAGGAATGCTGTGCCTACGAAAAGCAGTGGATTCATATCTATTTGTTCGGCAAACTGTTCGAGCCAGGCTTTTCCTACAAAGTAGGCAGTAACTATACCAATCAGTATGGAAGATGCGGCGACATACAGGATGTCACGTATCAACAGGCGCAAGACATGAGAAGCCTCAGCTCCATTCACTTTTCGGATGGCTATCTCTTTGCTTCGACGCTGGGTTTCATCATTCACATAGCCAATCAGTCCCATTATTACAATCAGCAGAATGAAACTGGAGGTAATCCAAACAGAATTACGGAAACGGTATACATCTTTATACATACTCTCTATCATACTGTCCATAGAAATGAAGCGCAAAGCCACATTGGGGAAGGTGCTTTCGGCATATTCGTTCAAGCGTTTCAGATTCTCTTTATAGGGTTCTTTCAGACGGACATCAAATGCGTGATTGGCATTCTCGTCTCCTATCAGGACAATAGGTGCCTGATTGGCATAGAAACTATAATTGCGTACATCACGGAAGACGCCGACAATGGTTCCCGAAATATTATTCACCTTCTTGCCTACTGCTCCATCCGTCCATTTCATCAAGCGAACCAGTTCTTCATTCACCAGTAAATCATTTTGTTTCTTAAGGGTAGTTCCTTCGATAATTTTCATTCCCATTACTTCGGGATAGTTATAACTACAATTATTGAAGTTGAGTACAGAGATTCGTTTTCCATCGTTACTCATCAGTCCACATGTCCAATACTGACCGAGTACGCTGTTTGTGGCAACTCCTACTCCTTCCACCATAGGTTGGCGGCGTAGTTCGTCCGTGACGTGTATCACGGTTTCCTTAGGCAGCCAGGTTTCAGCTTGAACAAGTCCCGGTATATTGATTCCCATATCGCGGTTCATTAGATGATTGTATTGCAATAGGGTGACTAATAATAGCCCGAGGACAAAGGAGACACCGGAGAACTGTATAAATAGCAGAGAACGTTTCCAACCCGTTTTGCCATCCGTGTAACGGCGGAATACTTGTGTGACAGGTATGCGTGAGAATAATCGTCCCGGCATGCCGCCTGCCAAAAGGAACAGTATAACAATGGTGAGTGACGGTATCCACAGTGTTCCCCAAGTGAACAGAGACGATAGACGGACGGAAAGCAGGTCTTCAATAATACCGCGTGTGTTGATTATCAGTAGAAAGCTGACAAGTACGGATAAGATGACCAAAAGTCCGGTTTCCGCCATAAACATTCCAAAGATATTAGCAGAACTGGCTCCATTGCATTTGTGCACTCCTACGCTTTTGGCTCGACGGCTCAGGTTGGCGATGGAGATTAACATATAGTTCATAATAGCCACGAAGAAAATGGCGAAACCCAGGAAACCATAAATGAACAGGCGTTTCTGTACTTCGGAAGATTCCAAATGATATTTCACCAAAGGAATGATACTATAATCTTCTTTCCAGTCGTCTATTTGTGAAGAGGTGTATTTCTCGATTACCCGCTGGATTTTACTATTTACCTTATCAATGTCCGAAGCATGGTGCAGGCGAAGAAAAGCATAAAAGACATCATTACCATTCCAACCGGCTCCAGCATAGTATCCCCCGTCACGATGGATGGAAACAACAAAGTCATGAGTCAACATCGTATTCTCCGGTACGTCCTTATAGACGCCGCGGATGGTAAAGTCATTCTGTTTATCTGCCGAAAGGATTTTTCCTACCGGTTCTTCATCTCCGAAGATTTTACGGGCAAAGCTCTCTGAAACAAAAACACAGCCCGGCATAATCATGTCCTTCGGATTGCCTTTCAATACCGGGATGCCGAAAGTCTGAAAGAAACAGGTATCGGCATATATATAATGAGTGTCTTGTATTAGTTTGTTTTCGTAGTACATCTTATATTGTCCACCGGAAAGAACGCAACTGGCGGACTCAATCTCTTCCGGCATATCTTGTGCCAGGGTAGCTGCTACCGGGTCAGAAACCGTATAGTCGTAGTTAGAACCATCATCTCCCATCGTTTCACCGGAAGTAAGATTGGTTATCTGACCACGCACAATCGCCAGGCGTTCCGATTCAGGATAGCATTGTTCGTAATTTAGTTCAAAAGCAATTTGAGAGAAGAGCAGAATACCAATGGTCAGCCCCAGTGAAAGAGAGATGATTCTTATGATATTCGAGCTGCGCTCACGTAGTAATGTGCGTATACTATAGTAGATTTGTCTCATACTGTTTCGTATTTTTTATGCTGTTACACTTGCTACAATACTACCATCGAACAAATGTATTGTGCGGTGTGCAAAGCTGGCGTCGTGTTGTGAGTGTGTCACCATGATGATGGTGGTTCCTTCTTTATTCAGTTCTGTCAGAAGATTCATTACTTCCGCGCCGTTCTTTGAGTCGAGGTTACCTGTCGGCTCATCGGCAAGAATCAGTTTCGGGTTGGTCACTACGGCACGGGCAATGGCTACACGTTGTTGCTGACCACCGGAAAGTTGTTGGGGGAAGTGCTTGGCGCGGTGGCTGATATTCATTCTTTTCAGAATGTCTTCTACCATGCGGCGGCGTTCGGAAGATTTAATGCCCAAGTAGGTCAAAGGAAGTTCCACGTTTTCGTAGACGTTCAGTTCGTCTATCAGGTTGAAACTTTGGAATACGAAGCCTAATTTGCCTTTGCGCACATGGGTACGTTCCTTCTCTTTCAGTCCGGCTACTTCTTCGCCTACCAGTCGGTAAGAGCCTTCGGTGGGATTGTCCAGTAGTCCGAGGATATTCAGCAAGGTGGATTTACCACAGCCGGAAGGGCCCATAATGGCTACAAACTCTCCTTCTTTTACGTCAAGGCTTACGTGATTCAAAGCTACTGTCTCCACTTCGGAAGTACGGAATACTTTACTAATGTTGTTTATTTCAATCATAATCTTTTTATTTTATGTTTTTAATTATTCGCTTTTAATACTGTTTACAGGGTTTTCATTCGCTATGTGCCAGGATTTTAGTATAACACAAAGAAGTATAACTAATAAGGCAAACACAGCAACTCCGGCAAACAACCAAACACTTAGCTGAATGGTCTCACTAAATTGTTGCAACCACTTCACTCCTACCAGCCAAGCCAGTACTGTACCGAAAAAAGCGGCCGGAATAGCTGTCCATAATATATTTGCCGAAAATAGCCTTAGAATATCAAACGTATCGGCACCATTTACCTTTCGGATAGCTATCTCCTTTCTACAGAAACGAATTTCGTCTTCAACATACCCCAGTAGTCCCATCAAAGCAATGAGAAAAATAGAAATGGATGCCAAAAGCACAGCATTTCGGAAACGGGTAACATCCGCATACTGACTATCCAGTTTTTTAGTCAATGAATAAAATACGACATCATTGGTAGGAAAAGCCTCTGACATCAATTCATTTAGTCTTTGCAAATTATCGTCAAAGGGTTCTTTTAAACGTAGATAATGAAATGAAGGAGTAGAATTACTACCTTTCAACAACACAGGAGACTGTGGATAATAAATACTTTGAACCGAAAAATCTTTCATAACTCCAACCACTGTCACTCTTCTACCCCATATAAATAATTGTTTACCAATAGGGTCGTCTGTCCACCGGGCTTGACGAACAAATTCTTCATTCACCAGAACTTCTTCACCGGATGTAATATTCTTGCCACGCACTATTTGTATTCCCATCATAGGTATGAAATCAGAACCTATACTTTCTATCCGACCTATGATAGTATGTCCTTCTTCTACCTTAAACGAGTCGCCACTCCAACCTTTCCAAATAGGCTGTGTTCCTGCTCCATAAGCTTCCACCATAGGCAAGTTTGAAAAAAAACTTTTTGCATTTTGCTGCTTATCTCCTATTTTATACCAACACATAACAACTCTTTCGGGATTATAACCCAAGTCTTTATTCATCGCCATACGATACTGGCTAAATACAACTGCCAAAAAGCCTAGAATAAAAATCATTCCTGTAAACTGAATGAAAAGCAATGGACGTTTCCAAGATGTTTTGCGCTCAGCATAACGGTGAAAAACCTGCGTCACAGGAACAGATGCAAATACTCCTGCGGGAATAGCTCCTGCCAGTACATACATCACCAACAAGACAACTAACGGCACCCAAAGTGTCTGCCAAGCAAACAGAGAACTTAAATGCACGCCTGCCACTTCTTCTACAAACTCCCGAAATTGAAACATAAGCAACACAGTGAGTAATACAGAAAAGAATAAAATAATAGCCGTTTCTGTCAAAAACATCCAAAAAATGCCATTATCTGTGGCACCACAACATTTGTGTACTCCAATAGATTTAGCCCGACGAGCCAATGAGGAGACAGCTATAAGCACATAATCAAAGGCTGCTATCAACAAAATAGAAATACCCAAGACGGACATAATAAGTATCATAATCCGTACCGTCGGATTTTGCGTATGAAAATCTTGTAATGGAAGAAAAGAGAAAATATATGTTTTTCCTTTCGTTGTAGAATCAGGCATATATTTTTTAAGCATATCAGTTAATCGTGCCTCTACTGTCTTGACATCTTTACTAGGATTGCGAAAACGGATAATTGAAATATAACTTGCATCATATCCCCAACCTGCACGATTATCATTCCACAACTTATTCATTGGAGCTATTACATCAAAATCAATATCAGTATTTTCTCCCATATCCTCAAAGACACCTTGTATAGTCATAGGAGTTTCTCTATTAATAGATAACACTTTTCCTCTTATTTCTTCCAAAGTACTGTCTTCCTTGATTTTTTCTGCTAATGAACGGGAGATGAACAAAGCATCCGGACGATTCAATTCTTTTACCGAGCCAACTAATATTCTCAATCCCAATGTAGAGAATAAATGCTCATCAGCATATATCATAGCTTCAGTCAAACGAACATCTCCATTATAGAATACATTGACGCCCATATCTCTCAGAATGGTAGCTTCTTCCACTTCCGCTGGAAAGTTCTCTTGTATGGCAGCAGAAAGAGGACCATAAACGTTGGAACTATTATTCATATGCGTGACATACAGTTGCTCCGGTTCATGGCAAAAGTTGTAGTAGTTCAACTGAAAGGCAACACACGCAAACAGCAGAACACCGACAAATATTCCCAA
The DNA here is from genome assembly GCF_014750685.1 of Bacteroides sp. GM023. Classification (GTDB taxonomy): domain Bacteria; phylum Bacteroidota; class Bacteroidia; order Bacteroidales; family Bacteroidaceae; genus Bacteroides. The sequence continues at coordinate 380,958 of NZ_JAAXGE010000003.1, read as the reverse complement.
CGTTAACGAAATGATTTTGATAATGTTCGTCTTCCACTCGTTAGTCAATGTTTTTATGCTATAGTAGAATTGTCTCATATTGGTTTATATGAAGAATTTAACATAGCCGACTCTACTTATATTGTTTACTTCAATCATATTCTTTTTATTTTATGCTTTTAATTATTCGCTTTTAAGACTGTTAACACGGGTGAACAATAGAATACTATAAAGTTATTCAATGTTTTTCTGTTTTTTCTTTATTTATTAATGCAGAAAGCGTGCCAAAAAAAAATAGCAGCTCATTATCAACCGTTTACCTTTTAGAGTCTTGCAAATACTGTCTAATAATTAGACAGCATCGTCTAATTATTAGACAACAGCGAACTGTTCAATTTCACACATTTATTGTTCAATCAGTCCACATTTGCATTTTAGCCGTTGTCCATCCAAATAGAAAACTCTATCTTTGCACAAAGTTTTCTAAACTATAATATTTAATTATGATGAGAAAGAATTTATATGTACTCTTGTCGTGTCTGTTCCTCTCCGGATGTGGTATGATAGATTATCATCCGTACGATGTCCGCATCAGTGGCGAAACTAATGTCAATGCACACAATATCGAAAAGATAGAAGCGAATTGCAAAGGGAAGACTACACTGCGCTTCGTAACCATGGGCGATTCACAACGTTGGTATGACGAAACGGAAGATTTCGTGAAAGCGATTAATAAACGGAATGATATTGATTTCGTCATTCATGGCGGGGATATGAGTGACTTCGGAGTGACGAAAGAGTTTCTTTGGCAACGTGATATCATGAACGGGCTAAACGTACCTTATGTGGCTATTATCGGAAACCATGACTGTTTGGGTACGGGAGCGGAAACATACAAAGCGGTGTTCGGGGCTACGAATTTCTCTTTTATTGCAGGGAATGTGAAGTTTGTTTGCCTGAATACCAATGCGCTGGAATATGATTATTCGGAGCCTGTTCCCGATTTCACCTTTATGGAGCAGGAGATGACGAGCAGAAGCGATGAGTTTGAAAAGACAGTGATTAGTATGCATGCGCGTCCTTATACGGATGTATTCAATGATAACGTGGCAAAAGTATTCCATCGTTATGTCACTCAATATCCGGGAATACAATTCTGCACGGCTGCACATACCCACCATTATCAGGATGATGTAATATTTGATGATGGAATACATTATATCACCAGTGACTGCATGGATTATCGCAGTTACCTGGTATTTACCATAACTCCGGAAAAATACGAATATGAACTGGTTAAATACTAAATATATCTTACGGGCAGGAGTGCTGTCGGTACTCCTCTCCTTCCCCTTACTGGTTTCGGCCACTTGCGAGACGGATACTCTCATTAATACATTTAAAATGGAATCACTCCATTTTGTTATTAAGGAAGATTCGATTATTGCTTTTCATGCTGGGGATTCGGTCTTTACCATTATCAAGGCGGATTCAGTATTGCCTGCCACGCCCAAGCCCGTCAAGCATACCCGTTATGATAAACGGGTGCATCGTTTGCGCAGAAACTGGGAACGAATTATCCCGACTCATTCCAAGATACAATATGCCGGAAATATGGGATTGCTTTCTTTCGGTACAGGCTGGGATTATGGTAAGCGGAATCAATGGGAAACAGATGTTTTGCTCGGATTTATCCCGAAGTATTCGTCAAAGAAGGCGAAGGCAACCTTGACGCTCAAGCAGAATTATATGCCCTGGAGCCTTAATATAGGGAAAGGCTTCTCTGCGGAGCCACTTGCTTGTGGTCTTTATGTGAATACAGTATTCGGAAATCAATTTTGGGTAAATGAACCTGAGCGATATCCGAAAGGTTACTATGGTTTTTCAAGTAAAGTGCGTTTCCATGTCTTTATGGGGCAACGGCTGACTTATGATATTGACCCGAAACACAGATTTCTGGCCAAATCGGTGACGTTCTTCTATGAAATAAGTACGTGCGACCTGTATCTGATTAGTGCTGTCAATAACAGTTATCTCCGTCCGCGTGATTATCTGAGCCTGTCCTTCGGATTGAAGTTCCAATGGCTGTAAATTTAATTTTGAAATCCAAATATTGAATTATCAACTACTTTTTTCGTAAGTTTGCGCATTACAAACTTACACAAGAATGGGTAAATCAGGAACAATCATCATTGTAGACGATAATAAAGGGGTGCTGACTGCAGTACAAATCCTTTTAAAAAGTTATTTCTCAAAAGTCGTTACACTCTCCTCGCCCGTCACGCTGACAAGCGTCATTCGGGAAGAGATGCCTGAAGTAATATTGCTGGATATGAATTTTACATCGGGCATTAATACCGGTAATGAGGGATTGTTTTGGTTGCAAGAAATAAAGAAAGTACGTCCGGGGCTGCCGGTCGTACTTTTTACGGCTTATGCGGATATTGAACTGGCTATCCGGGGGATAAAGGAAGGGGCTAACGACTTTATCGTGAAGCCCTGGGATAACCAAAAGCTAGTGGCAACCCTGCAAGCCGCATCCTCATCTACATCTACATCTACATCTCAAGAAAAGAAATCGAACACTAAAGAAGAACCGATTCACCCGGCTATGTACTGGGGAGAAAGCAAAGTGATGCGCCAACTCCACACGCTGATTGAAAAGGTGGCCGCTACCGATGCCAATATCCTGATAACCGGTGAAAACGGAACGGGAAAGGAGATGCTGGCACGGGAGATTCATTCTCTCTCCCATCGGAAACATCAGGAAATGATTGCTGTTGATATGGGAACTATCACGGAATCTTTATTCGAGAGCGAGCTTTTCGGACACGTGAAAGGGTCTTTTACGGATGCGCATACCGACCGTGCAGGTAAGTTCGAATCTGCCGATAAAAGCACCTTGTTTTTGGATGAAATAGGAAACCTGCCTTATCATCTGCAAGCCAAACTACTGACTGTCATTCAACGCCGAAGCATTGTGCGTGTAGGAAGCAACACTCCCATTCCCATTGATATCCGGCTGATATGCGCAACGAACCGGAATCTGCAAGAGATGGTGGGGAAAGAAGAATTCCGGGAAGATTTGCTGTATCGAATCAATACCATTCATGTGGAAATACCGCCTTTGCGGGAACGGAAAGAGGATATTATTCCACTTGCGGAAAGGTTTATCGTACGGTTCTACAAGCAATATGACAAGGCTGTGATGGAATTTACGCCCGAAGCAAAAGAGAAACTGACAGCGCACCCCTGGTATGGAAATATCCGCGAACTGGAACACGTGATTGAAAAGGCTATCATCATCAATGACAGCCCGTTGATTCCTGCCGAGCTGTTTCAATTATCCGTTCCACGTACGGCAGGGATTCAGGAGAAAAGTATTTCTACACTGGAAGAGATGGAGATACAGATGATACGGAAAGCCCTGGACGCCTGTGCAGGAAATCTATCGGCAGTTGCCTGCCAACTGGGAATAACGAGGCAGACTCTTTATAACAAGATGAAAAAGTTCGGATTATGAGAAAGTTTTTCCGGCAACTTAGTTACCGATATTGGTTCAGAATAGTACTGACTATCTGCGCTTGTTTGCTGACTGCCTGGTTTGGCTTTCAGAAGGAATATATAGGATTCGGCATCTGCGCCATTTTGCTAATCCTAAGCGTCATATGGCAAGTGCGGCTATACCGCCATCATATCAAGCAAGTACTTTTCATGATTGATGCTTTGGAGAATAATGACACTGCTTTTCGTTTTCCCGAAGAGGACGGAACAACAGAGAGCAGGCAAATTAATGTAGCACTCAACCGGGTGGGACATATCTTATATAATGTAAAGTCGGAAACGGCACAACAGGAAAAATACTACGAACTGATTTTGGACTTTGTCAGCACCGGATTGTTGGTGCTTAATGACAACGGGGCAGTCTATCAGAAGAACAAAGAAGCTCTGCGGCTTATAGGATTGAATATATTCACGCACGTTCGCCAGTTAAGCAAAGTAGATACTGAATTGATGAACAAGATGGAAAATTGCCGTCCCGGAGATAAGCTGCAAGTAACTTTCCATAATGAACGGGGAACGGTCAACCTGTCTATACGCGTATCTGAAATCAATGTGCGCAAAGAACATCTGCGCATCCTGGCTCTGAATGACATTAATACCGAACTTGACGAAAAGGAAATAGATTCATGGATTCGCCTGACGCGTGTACTTACGCATGAGATTATGAATTCGGTCACTCCCATCACTTCCCTTTGCGACACGCTTCTTTCCATGTCGGAGGGCAAGGACGAAGAAATCAGTCACGGATTGCAGACTATCAGTGCTACGGGAAAAGGGTTGCTCTCCTTTGTAGAATCTTACCGGCAATTCACACGCATACCGGCTCCCGAACCTTCTTTATTCTATGTAAAGGCATTTATAGAAAGAATGGTCGAACTGGCTCGCCATCAGAATCCGTGTGATAATATCCTCTTCCATACGGAGATTTCTCCTGCGGACTTAATTCTATATGCAGATGAGAATTTGGTTTCGCAAGTGGTTATCAATCTCCTGAAGAATGCCATTCAAGCTATCGGTAGCCAACCGGATGGAAGAATTGAGATTCAGGCTTATTGCAATGACGCGGAAGAAATACTGATTGAAATAAAAAACAACGGCCCTGAAATCCCGTTAGAGATAGCGGAGCATATATTCATTCCTTTCTTTACCACCAAGGAAGGGGGTAGCGGAATCGGATTAAGTATCTCCCGTCAGATTATGCGCCTTTCGGGCGGAAGCCTTACGCTACTGCCGGATAAGGAAACCAAGTTTATTTTAAAATTCAAATAACCAACACTCATTATGATACCTACACTCATCAATAATCCGTTATTTCGCGGTATTACTCCTGAAAGGCTTTCCGCTGATTTGGAAGCTATCAACTTCCATACCCGCTCTTATAAGAAAGGGGAAATTCTTGCCCGCCAGGGAGATGTGTGCAACCGTCTTGTGATTCTGACAAAAGGCAGTGTGCGTGGAGAAATGATTGACTATTCGGGACGTCTTATCAAAGTGGAAGATATAGCTGCGCCAAGGGCTCTTGCTCCCTTGTTCCTCTTTGGAGAAGAGAATCGCTTTCCGGTAGAAGTGACTGCCAACGAACCGACGGAAGTTATCGAACTTCCCAAATCGAGCGTCTTGACGCTGTTTCGTAAGAACGAGCAGTTTTTGGAAAACTATATGAATCTTTCCGCCAATTATGCACGGACGTTATCGGATAAGCTGTTCTTTATGTCCTTCAAAACGATTCGGCAGAAACTGGCTTCTTATCTGCTCCGGCTGCATAAACAGCAGCAACAATTACATATCACTCTCGACCGTTCGCAACAGGAATTGAGTGATTATTTTGGAGTTTCCCGCCCTTCTTTGGCACGCGAACTGGCTCATATGCAGGAAGATGGTTTACTGATAGCCGACCGGAAGCATATCACGATTCTCCAAAAAGAATCGCTTATCCGACTCATTCAATAATGAAATTCGGGTAATTAATAGAAAATCCGGAGAATTAATGAAAAAATATTCACTCTTGTAACATTGGTTACAGAATTACGTTCAACCTTTCCTCTACTTTTGCGTTTAATAAACTATAAGACTAATTAAAACGTAAAAGTTATGAGTATGTTCTGTTATCAATGTCAAGAGACTGCAATGGGTACAGGTTGTACCCTGAAAGGAGTATGCGGTAAAACATCCGAAGTGGCTAATCTGCAAGACTTGTTACTCTTTGTAGTACGGGGAATTGCTGTCTACAACGAGCACCTGCGCAAAGAGGGACATCCTTCTGAAGCCGCAGACAAATTTATCTACGATGCCCTGTTTATCACCATTACCAACGCCAACTTTGACAAGGATGCCATCACCCGGAAAATCAAAGAAGGACTGAAACTGAAAAAAGAACTCGGCAGTAAGGTAACGATTGAAAATGCTCCCGACGAATGTCTTTGGGATGGCAATGAAGATGAATTTGAAGAGAAATCCAAGACGGTAGGCGTACTTCGTACCCCGAACGAAGATATCCGTTCGCTGAAAGAACTGGTACACTACGGACTGAAAGGAATGGCGGCTTATGTAGAGCATGCCAACAACCTGGGTTACCAGTCACCGGAAATCTTTGCCTTTATGCAACACGCATTGGCTGAATTAACCCGTAATGATATTACCGTAGAAGAGTTGGTACAACTGACTTTGGAAACAGGGAAACATGGCGTATCCGCTATGGCACTACTGGACAAAGCGAATACAAGCAGTTACGGAAATCCCGAAATCACCGAAGTAAATATCGGCGTCCGCAACAATCCGGGTATTCTTATCAGCGGACACGACCTGAAAGACCTCGAAGAACTGTTGGAACAAACCGAAGGTACAGGAGTAGATGTATATACCCACAGCGAAATGCTTCCCGCACATTACTATCCGCAATTGAAGAAATACAAACACCTGGCAGGAAACTATGGAAATGCCTGGTGGAAGCAGAAAGAAGAATTTGAAAGTTTCAACGGCCCTGTCTTGTTTACCAGTAACTGTATCGTTCCTCCGCGTGCGAATGCTACTTACAAAGACCGTATTTATATCACAGGAGCCTGCGGACTGGAAGGCGCACATTATATCCCTGAACGGAAAGACGGAAAGCCGAAAGACTTCTCCGCACTGATTGCCCATGCCAAGCAATGCCAGCCACCCGTAGCTATCGAGAACGGAACACTTATCGGTGGATTCGCCCATGCACAGGTGACAGCGCTGGCTGATAAAGTAGTGGATGCTGTCAAGAGTGGAGCTATCCGCAAGTTCTTTGTCATGGCAGGATGCGACGGACGTATGAAAAGCCGTGAGTATTATACGGAATTTGCGCAGAAGCTACCGAAGGATACCGTTATCCTGACTGCCGGTTGTGCTAAATACCGGTACAATAAATTAGCTTTGGGTGATATTAACGGGATTCCCCGCGTACTGGATGCAGGACAATGTAACGACAGTTATTCATTGGCGGTTATCGCACTGAAACTGAAAGAAATCTTCGGTTTGGACGACGTCAATAAACTGCCTATTGTTTACAATATTGCCTGGTACGAGCAGAAAGCGGTTATCGTATTGTTAGCTCTATTGGCATTAGGTGTGAAGAATATCCACTTAGGCCCTACTCTCCCCGCCTTCCTGTCACCGAATGTAAAGAATGTATTGATTGAGCAATTCGGTATCGGTGGTATCAGTACTGTGGACGAAGACATAATGAAATTCTTGTCATAAACCTTTATAAATAAAAATCACCTGCGCTACAGCTATTCTGAATTGCACTCCTAAAGTTTGGTATTCAACTTTTGGGGTGCAGTTCAATCTGTAGCGTGGGTGATTCTTTTAGAAAAAGGATTGATTCTTGTAGAAAAGGAGTTGATTCTATCAATCGTTTTTCGGCAATATCAGATTCAGAAGTACTCCTACCAAGGCCGCCAGCCCGATGCCCGAGAGTGAAAAATCACCCCAGGTAAAAGCAGCGCCACCGATGCCGACAGTCAGTGTCAAAGATACGATGATAATATTCCGTGTACGGCTCAAGTCAATGCAGTTATTTACCAAATTGGCAATTCCCGCACAAGCAATCGTTCCAAAAAGAAGGAGCATGATTCCACCTAATACCGCACTTGGAATAGATTTCAAGAGTGCACTGATTTTACCTATCACGGAGAATAAGATAGCAGAAATAGCGGCAATCCGTATGACTTGCGGATTTGTGATTTTCGTTAATGACATGGCACCTGTCACTTCCGAATAAGTAGTGACCGGCGGGCCACCTACCAATCCCGCAAAGCAGCAGGCAAGTCCATCTCCTAATAAAGTACGATGCAGACCCGGGTCTTTCACAAAGTCCTTGCCCGTGACGGTATTCACCACATACACATCTCCGATATGTTCTATCACCGGAGCAATCGCAACCGGAATCATAAACAAGACAGGTTCCCAGGAGAATTTAGGAAAGACGAACTGCGGAAGTCCAATCCAGGCAGCATCCCTGACACCTGACAAATCCAAATCATAAAAAAGCCACGCAGCTACATAGCCGACTATAATTCCACAAAAGATAGGAATCAGCTTCAAAAGTCCTTTCGCCTTCATGGAAACGACAACCGCAGTAACCAGTGACAGCAGAGCCAATACCCAGTTCTCCTTTGCCATCTGCACTCCGGTTCCCGCCAATGACAGACCGATGAGTATAATAACAGGGCCTATGACAACAGGCGGAAAAAGACGCTCAATCACTCTTACTCCCTGCCATTTGACGAGCGCACTCATCAGGAAATAGACTAATGCCACTCCAACCATTCCGGACAGCGCGCCGGGCAGTCCATACAGTTCCGTCGCTTTGATAATGGGTGCTATAAAGGCAAAACTACTCCCTAAGAAGATAGGAACCTTTCCCCGGGTGACGGCATGAAAGATGAGTGTACCAATGCCTGCTGTGAACAGAGCTGTCGAAGGGTCGAGCCCCACCAATAACGGCACGAGTACCGTAGCGCCAAAAGCTACAAACAAAAATTGTACTCCCACCACCCCTTTCTTCAAAGGTGTTAGATTATTTGAATCCATAAGTATAATGTAGATAATTGAGTGCAAAATTAGTATTTTTAGACAATTTAACTACCTTTTTTCACAAAATTACATCCAAAAGGGGGTTTTATTTGTTGTTAAATATGTGTAACTTCGCACAGTGAAAACCAATACGACATTTTTATAACTTTATAATATATTGCCTATGATATTTACAGCAGAAAACACTTTACTTATCGGTTCTATCTTACTTTTCGTCAGCATAGTCGTTGGAAAGACCGGATACCGCTTTGGAGTACCCACGTTATTACTGTTCCTTGTAGTGGGAATGATATTCGGAAGCGACGGTTTCGGACTCCAGTTCCATAATGCCAAAGAGGCGCAGTTCATCGGTATGGTCGCCTTGAGTATCATCCTTTTCTCGGGTGGTATGGACACGAAATTCAGAGAAATAAAACCTATATTAGGTCCCGGTATCGTGCTTTCCACTGTCGGAGTGTTACTAACAGCCCTTTTCACCGGTCTCTTTATTTGGTGGTTATCCGGCATGAGTTGGACAAATATTTATTTACCTATCACTACTTCCCTGCTATTGGCAGCTACTATGTCATCTACCGACTCAGCTTCAGTGTTCGCCATTCTTCGTTCACAAAAGATGAATTTAAAGCACAATCTCCGCCCCATGCTGGAGTTGGAAAGTGGAAGTAATGACCCGATGGCTTATATGCTTACCATCGTCCTGATACAGTTTATCCAATCGGCAGGCATGGGAGTCGGTGCTATCGCAATGTCGTTCATCATTCAGTTTATCGTAGGTGCCGCTGCCGGATATTTACTCGGCAAACTGGCCATCCGCATGTTGAATAAGCTTAATATTGACAATCAGGCATTATACCCTATCTTGTTACTGGCTTTTGTTTTCTTTACTTTCTCCATCACCGACTTACTGAAAGGTAATGGGTATCTGGCAGTATATATCGCTGGTATAATGGTAGGAAACAACAAAATCATGCATCGTAAGGAAATCTATACATTTATGGACGGACTGACCTGGTTGTTCCAAATCATTATGTTCCTCTGCCTGGGATTACTTGTCAATCCTCACGAAATGTTGGAAGTAGCTGTTGTTGCCTTGCTGATTGGCGTATTTATGATTGTTATCGGTCGTCCGTTAAGCGTATTCCTCTGCTTGCTCCCGTTCCGGAAAATAACGATGAAATCACGTTTCTTCGTGTCCTGGGTAGGATTGCGCGGAGCGGTTCCTATTATCTTCGCCACTTATCCGGTGGTTGCAGGAGTCGAAGGTTCGAATATTATCTTTAATATTGTGTTCTTCATTACCATTGTCTCACTGGTCGTGCAGGGTACTACCATTTCTTTTGTGGCACGTCTACTGCATCTCTCCGAACCTTTGGAAAAAACAGGCAATGACTTTGGTGTCGAACTCCCGGAAGAAATAGACTCCGACCTCAGCGACATGACAATCACCCGCGAAATGCTGGAAGAAGCGGATACATTGAAAGATATGAATCTTCCCAAAGGCACACTGGTAATGATTGTGAAACGTGGAGATGAGTTCCTGATTCCCAACGGAACATTGAAGCTGCACGAGGGGGACAAACTATTGCTCATTTCCGAGAAATCCAAAGAGGAAGAAATGGAATCCACCTAACATCTGAAAAGAAATCCTTTATACAAAAACTTATTCGTCTCCATGCGTGAAATCTTTCGTCCTCACACGACGCTCATTTCGTCTTCACGCATGGAGACGAAACGTTTCAGATATACCCACCCATTAGTTTTAAGGAAGAAACGGGAAAAACCCGCCGGCAGGCCGAAAGAAATTGTTCGTTCATCCTCCGTTAATTAACCGTAAAACTTGAATTTAAAATTCGGTTTACACATATGAAGTATTAATTTTGCGCAGTTTTAAACTAAATGTGCAAGAATCGAATGGAACAAGAACATCAGTTCATTGATTATATTGAGCAAAGTATTATCAAAAACTGGGACAAAGATGCCTTAACTGACTATAAAGGAATCACCCTTCAATATAAAGACGTAGCGCGTAAAATCGCTAAATTTCACATCGTACTGGAAAGCGCCGGAATTAAGCCGGGAGATAAAATAGCAGTCTGCGGACGCAACAGTGCCCACTGGGCAGTTACTTTCTTAGCCACTATTACTTACGGAGCCGTTATCGTGCCTATCCTGCATGAGTTCAAGGCGGACAACATTCATAATATCGTCAATCACTCCGAAGCCAAACTACTTTTCGTGGGCGACCAGGCTTGGGAAAATCTGAATGAGGATGCCATGCCTTTACTGGAAGGTATCGCTTCACTGACCGACTTTTCCGCCTTAGTATCGCGGAACGAGAAACTCACTTATGCCTTCGAACATCGGAACGCTATATATGGCCAGCAATATCCCAAGAATTTCCGCCCTGAACATATCTGTTACCGGAAAGACAGACCGGAAGAGTTGGCAATTATCAACTATACTTCAGGCACTACGGGATATTCAAAAGGAGTCATGCTCCCCTACCGCAGCATTTGGTCGAACGTGGCATATTGCTTCGAAATGCTTCCGCTTAAACCGGGGGACAATATTGTTTCCATGCTTCCTATGGGACACGTATTCGGTATGGTGTACGACTTTCTGTACGGATTCTCGGCAGGTGCGCATATCTACTTCCTGACACGTATGCCGTCTCCGAAAATCATTTCCCAGTCTTTCTCGGAAATCAAACCAAGAGTAATTTCTTGTGTGCCTTTGATTGTAGAAAAAATTATCAAGAAGGATATTCTGCCTAAAGTGGACAACAAGATTGGTAAACTATTACTCAAAGTGCCTATTGTCAATGATAAGATTAAGTCTTCGGCACGTCAGGCGGCTATGGAAATATTCGGTGGTAACTTTGATGAAATCATTATCGGCGGCGCTCCTTTCAATGCCGAAGTGGAAGCTTTCCTTAAAAAGATAGGATTCCCCTATACTATTGCTTACGGCATGACCGAATGTGGCCCGATTATCTGCTCCAGCCGTTGGGAAACGTTGAAACTGGCTTCCTGCGGAAAAGCAACGACACGCATGGAAGTAAAAATTGACTCACCGGACCCCAAAACCCATGCCGGAGAAATCATTTGCAGAGGAACCAATATGATGTTGGGATACTACAAAAATCCCGAAGCTACCGCACAAATCATAGATGTGCACGGCTGGCTGCATACGGGCGACCTCGGAACAATGGATGAAGAAGGATACGTAACGGTTCGTGGCCGTAGCAAAAACCTGCTTCTTACTTCGAGCGGACAGAATATCTATCCCGAAGAGATTGAAAGCAAATTGAACAACCTGCCGTATGTATCGGAATCAATCATCGTCTTACAGCATGAGAAACTGGTAGCTCTTATCTATCCTGATTTTGATGATGCTTTTGCTCATGGATTGCAGCAAACGGATATTCAGAAAGTGATGGAACAGAACCGTATCGAACTGAATCAGCAGCTTCCCAACTATTCTCAAATAAGCAAGATTAAAATCCATTTTGAGGAATTTGAAAAGACTGCGAAGAAATCGATCAAACGCTTTATGTATCAGGAAGCGAAAGGATAATCCAATCGTAGAAAACGATAAGATATAAAACAAAAGAGAGTATGTCTAAACTCTCATAAACTAAAATCTCCCTTGCTATAGCTATCTGTAACAAGGGAGATTTCATTAAAAGGGGAGCTTTGACACATCCCCTTTCTCTAACCTCTTAACCAACTTTATTTATACCTATTTATTTTCCTGACAATCTTCTTTATTTCCCAACAATCTTCTTACCTCAAAAGACTAAACCTATTGTCTCTACTATTGTTAACCTAATCTATTTTCAATTGATTCTTCGCTAAAGCGGCATGAACGAAACAGCCTGTCCACCGCCGGCAGCCATCCGTACAGTCAATGTGTTTTCGGAAGTCACCGTTTGCTCTGTTATCTGATAATCCGTAGGATTCGTTTTCCAATCCGCTTTTTCTCCATCAGCATAGATGATAGCTTTATACTGCTTGCCCGGTTCCAGGAAATCCAATTTTATCTCCAGTGTACGCGGTTTCTCGTCGGTAGCTGCTCCTAAGAAATAATTGCCTTTTGCTTTACGCACGACTGCTACGAACTCTCCCGGCTCTCCTGCCAATGCTTTCGATTCGTCACAATCCGGATTAAAATCACGGAAGAACTGGAAAGCAGGATGTCCTTCGTAATGTTCTATCATGTCAGAAGCCATTTGCAGAGGAGAATACAGAATTACCCAGTTAGCGAGCTGTTTTGCCAATGTTGTATTCACACGGCTGTTTCCCTTATCCTGGTCGTTCCATTTCTGACGACGGGGAGAATCTTTTGTCTGCAAGAACAGAATGTCAAAAGTTCCCGGAGTGTAATCCATCGGGCCGGACAATAGACGGGTAAACGGCAACATCACATGATGGGAAGGCGGATTTCCTTCGCTCCATGCATTCCATTCCATCCCCCTCGCACCCTCGCGAGTCATCATATTAGGCCATGTACGGCGGATTCCGGTATCTTTAATCGGTTCGTGTGCATCGAGCGTCATTTTGTGGCGGGCAGCCGTTTCTACAACTTTCTGATAGTGATTGACCCCATACTGTCCATGATGTGAAAGTCCGTCCGGGAAAGCTCCTGCATAACCGGTTTTCAGAATATAAATGCCGTGGTCGGTGTACCATTGCATCGCATGGTCCATTTGACGCTCATAGTTAGGGATATTTCCACCTGTCTCATGGTGACCGATGATTTTAATGCCTTTCTCTTTGGCATAACGGACTATTTCGTCAATATCAAAATCGGCATAAGGCTTCGTAAAGTCAAAGTTCTGCATACCGCCCCAACTTTCCCAGCCTTCGTTCCAGCCTTCAAACAAGACGCCTTCTATATTATTGGCGGCTGCAAAGTCGATATATTTTTTAGCATTGACCGTAGTGGCTCCGTGACGTTCGTCCATCTTCCAGGTTTCTACGCCGAGATGCATTCCCCACCAGACTCCGACATACTTCAACGGACGAATCCAGTCGGTAGCTTCCAGTACACAAGGATCATTCAGATTCAGAATCAATGAAGAATTGATAAGTCCGACAGCTTCGGGAGCAATCTGAATGGTGCGCCATGAAGTGGTAAAGTGATTGCCTTTGCGCACCTTGATGCCATCGGGCCACGGGGTAAGCTCTGCTTTCAATGTATAGTTACCTGCCTGCTTCAGAGTCATTTCGGAGAAGTCATACAAAGCCGCTTCATGGATGCTTCCATACACGCCGTCTGCCGTTTTGAAAGTAAAGGGAGTATTGGCTGTTTCAACCTCAGAGATAGGTTGCTGCTTATATAGTAACTCGTAAGTTTCCGCACTGGCAGGAATCGACCATGAAGTGCCGTCCTGACGGAAACGGAAGGTAGTCAGTTCATCCGTTATCATCAATGAATCCACCGTGGGGACATTGTATTCATAGCGGAACCCTACTCCATCATCGAATACACGGAAACGGAGTGTTAGTTCCACTTGATTCCCGTTAGTCAGGTTGACTGCCATTTCATTGTAATGGTTGCGGTTGGTTTTATTCTCGCCCCAGGGTTGTGTCCAAGTCTCATCCTTGCTGGTAAAAGTTGTATTCTTTATTTGGAATCCTTCTCCCAAGACAACGCCGTTGCCTTCCGTGAACCCCATTGCCGAATTTTCAATTAATAAGGAATCACCTACTGAAACATTGTAAAGTGGTTTGCCGTTTTCATCTACTGTAAAAGACATTTTAATATGACCGTCCGGTGATTTGACTTCTGTTTTCGGACTGCTACACGCATAACATCCCAGCATACACAGAAAAGCTCCGACGAAATAATTTATTTTCATAGCATATTCTTGTTTATATATAGTACAATTCAAAAACAAGAAACACTTAAATGTAAGGCGATTTTCTTTCTCTAAATGCAAAGAAAAAGTATCTTTGCACGTAAACAGTACGATTATGGCAAAGATACTATTGGTGGAAGATGAAATAAATATCGCCTCTTTTATTGAACGGGGACTGAAAGAATTCGGACATACGGTCACCGTGTGTCACGATGGCAATGCCGGTTGGAAAATCCTTCAGGAAGAACCTTTCGACCTTTTAATACTGGATATTATCATGCCGAAAATAAACGGTTTGGAACTTTGCCGTCTCTATCGCCAGATGTTCGGTTACCAGACTCCCGTTATCATGCTGACGGCCTTGGGCACAACAGAGGATATTGTCAAAGGACTGGACGCGGGGGCGGACGATTACCTTGTCAAGCCGTTCAGTTTCCAGGAACTGGAAGCACGCATCAAGGCATTGCTCCGCCGCGGCAAGGAAGTTGCCGCCAACCAACTGACTTGTGACAATCTGATATTGGATTGCAACATCCGGAAAGCTAAAAGAGGAGATATAGACATTGAACTTACTGTCAAGGAATACCGCCTGCTCGAATATTTTATGACTCATCAGGGGGTAGCCCTCTCACGTATCACCCTGCTCAAAGACGTATGGGACAAGAACTTCGACACGAATACCAATATCGTGGATGTTTACGTCAATTATCTTCGGGTAAAGATAGACCGTGATTTCGATAAGAAACTGATTCACACGGTAGTAGGATTAGGATATATAATGAATGCTTAAACACATTACCAACCGTCAAGGGTATGAAAGTAGGTTCTAAAATAGCTCTTTTCTATACATTAGCCAGTGTGCTGACTACTGTTATTATCATTGCTGTATTCTATATTTTCAGCACGCAGTATATCAACAGGCTCTATGCTTCCTACCTTCGTGAAAAAGCCTACCTGACCGCGCAGAAACATTGGGAGAAAGACGAAGTGGACGAACAGAGTTATCAGATTATCCAACGCAAATATGACGAGCTTCTGCCCGAAGCCCATGAGATTCTTTTGAATATGGATAGTCTTTCCGAAGTACGCGATACACTGAATAAATATCTCACCCAACAGCAACAGGCACTTCTTATAGCAGGCGAAGACAGCATCCCTTTCTCCTTCAAATATAAAGACCAACTGGGTGCAGCCCTCTATTATCCCGACAATGAAGGTAATTTTATCGTTCTCGTCATGTCCCGCAATGCTTACGGAACGGAGATTCAGGAACATCTGCTGCTGCTTTCCATCTTCCTGGTGCTATTCAGTTCCATCCTAATCTACTTTATAGGAAAAATCTATTCGGGACGCATCCTTGTTCCCCTTCAGCATATATTGAAGGAACTGAAAAGAATACGTGCCAACAGCCTCAACCGGCGATTAAAACAAACCGGAAACAATGACGAACTGGAAGAAATCATAGTCACTCTGAACCATATGCTCGACCGCCTGGACAGTGCCTTCAAAGCAGAGAAATCCTTTGTCAGCCATGCGTCACACGAGCTGAACAACCCGATAACCGCCATTCAGGGAGAATGTGAAATCAGCCTGCTCAAAGAAAGAAGCACCGAAGAATATATGGAAGCCCTGCAACGTATTTCATCGGAAAGCAAACGGCTGTCCAATTTAATACGCCATCTCCTTTTCCTATCCCGACAGGATGAAGAACTGCTGAAAACGAACATCGAAGAAATCTCCCTTCAGGATATGCTGGCCGATTTAACGGCTGACAATGACAGAATCCGGCTTCATACCCAGGAATCGGGCGCACCGGCTACTCTACAGGCAAACTCCTACCTGCTAAAAATAGCATTGAAGAATATCATAGACAATGCGTGCAAATATTCTGAAAAGGAAGTAGACATTATCCTTTCCCGGATAAACCAACAAGTCGTGATTGAAATAGAAGACCGGGGAATCGGTATTCCGCAGGAAGAAATAGAGCATATCTTCCAGTCTTTCTACCGAGGTAGTAATACCCATGACTATGCAGGACAGGGAATCGGCCTTAGCCTGACCCTGAAGATTATATCTGCCTACAACGGAAAACTGGAAATATCTTCAGAAATAGAAAAAGGGACAAAAGTACGGGTGATTTTTTAATCTCCCCTCTTTTATCCCTTTCTCACTCTTACCTACTGAAAACACACATTTAATCTATGAGAGTTTTTTTCATAGAATAGAAAATGAATTATATACGTCTTTGCAATATCTTACCGTTTTTATCATACAGCATCCGTTCATATACCACTTCCACAATAAGAGGGAAAATAAACAGGGCAAAGAAAGTGGCTCCTATCAATCCGCCAATGATAACAATCGCCAACGGACGCTGTGACTCCGAACCGATGCCATGGCTCATGGCGGCAGGCATCAAACCGATAGCTGCCATTGCCGCCGTCATTATCACGGGACGAATACGCGAACGCACTCCTTCCTTCGTCGCTTCCTGTAACGGAGAGCCCAGCTTCAGATTCGCTTTTATATCGGATATCATAATCACCCCATTCTGAATACAGATACCAAACAGGGCTATGAAGCCGATACCCGCTGAAATAGAGAAATTGAACCGAGTTATCAGAAGGGCTACAATCCCCCCGACAGCCGCAAACGGTACATTCAGCAATACCAGTCCGGCATCCCTCGCATTAGAGAATAGGATAAACAGAATGATAAAGATAATAGCGATACTGACAGGCACCACCTGCGCCAACCGCTTCGTTGCCCGTTGCTGATTCTCAAAGTCACCCGTCCATTTCAAAGAATATCCCGCAGGTAAATGTACAGACGCATTCACCTTTTTCTGCGCTTCCGCAACTGCCGTACCCATGTCGCGTCCCCGCACGGAGAACTTAACAGCACAGAAACGTGCATGGTTATCACGGAAAATCAATAACGGGCCTGTAATGGTCGTGATATCCGCCAGTTCCTTGATAGGCACCATCGTTCCATCCATTGCCGGAACAAGTATCTTGCCTATCTCCTCTTCATTCTGACGGAACTGTTCGCTATATCTCACCATGATATTGAATTTCCGCTCATCTTCATAGAGCAGTGAAGCCGATTTACCACCGATAGCCATTTCGATAATCGACTGTACATCTTCCTTGGCTACTCCGTAACGTGCCAACTGCTGTTCGTTCAATTCGATACGAAGTTCCGGCTGACCGATATTCCGGATTACTCCCAGGTCTTCAATTCCTTGCACCGTACTGAGAATCTTCTCAATCTGAACCGCATACTTTTCCGACTCGTATAAATCCTTACCGAAGACTTTCACGGCAATAGAGCCTTTCACGCCCGAAGCCGCTTCTTCCACGTTATCGGTAATCGGCTGCGAGAAGTTAAAGTCAATGCCGGGATAGATGGACAAGTCGTCCTGCATCTTATCAATCAGTTGCATTTTAGTCAATTTGCTGTCCCATTCCTTTTCGGGGTAAATATCGACATGAAATTCTATATTATAGAATCCGGTAGCATCCGTACCGTCATTCGGTCGCCCGGTCTGCGACAATACTTGCCGTACTTCAGGGAATGTCAATAACTTCCTTCTCATTTTATTGGCAAGCGTCACTGATTCATCCAATGAGATACTTTGCGGCAAAGTGGCGCGGATATAGATAGAACCCTCATTCAACTGCGGAAGAAACTCCGTACCCAGGAAAGAGAAAAGCCACAGGCCGACACCTGCTACCACCGTAGCCAGTCCGATAGTCAGCTTTCTATGCGCATAGAACGTATCAAAGAGAGCCGAGCATTTCGTATTGATAAAATGGACAAAACGGTTATTCTTTTCACGGACATTTTTCTTCAACAGCATGGAAGACATGACCGGCACTAAGGTAAGCGTAAAAATCAGTGCCCCCAAGAGTGCAAAACCCAGCGTATATGCCAAGGGTGAGAACATCTTCCCTTCTACTTTCTGGAAAGAGAAAATAGGAATCAGTGCCGTGATAATAATCAATTTGGAGAAGAATACCGCTTTCGCCTTGTCCTTTGCCGTATGACGGATGAGTCCCATTTTGGACATGACATTGAAAGCAGGCATTCCCACTTGACGTGCCTTCTTGTCCAGGGCGACAAATACCCCTTCTACCATCACCACCGCCCCGTCAATAATGATACCGAAGTCGATGGCTCCCATAGAAAGCAGATTGGCGGACATTCCCATTGCGCGTAAACAGATGAATGCGAATAACAGTGCCAATGGGATGACAACAGCAACAATCACAGTGGTCCGCCAATCTGCCATGAAAATTAAAACAATAAAGGTAACCAACAATATTCCTTCAATCAGGTTATGCGTCACCGTCCTGACAGCCAGATTCACTAAATCCTCACGGTCATAGAACGAGACTATTTGCACATCTTTCGGCAGCACATTCTGATTCAAATCTTCTATCTTGTCTTTCAGGTTGGCGATTACCTCGCCCGGGTTCTCCCCTTTCCGCATTACTACGATACCTTGAACTACATCGTCCTCATCCATTCGCCCTACCTGTCCGAGACGGGGCAGGCATGATTCGTGTACCTCGGCAAGGTTCTTTACCAAAATCGGAGTACCATTGATATTCTTTACTACGATATTCCGCAATTCGTCCAGGTCGTTAATCAGACCGATACCACGAACCACATAGGCTTGTGAGCTTTTAGTAATCACGTCTCCCCCTACATTGATATTACTCTTGGCTATCGCGTCATAAAGTTCGAGGGAAGTAATGCCGTAATTAATCAACTGGTGAGGATTCACACTCACTTCGAAAGTTTTCACTTCACCACCGAAACTCACAATATCCGCCACACCGGATACCGAACGGAGATTACGCTCGATTACCCAATCCTGAATGGTTTTCAAATCCCGCACACTGCGTTTGTCACTACGCAGCGTATAGCGGAAAATCTCTCCGGTAGGGCCATACAAAGGTTGGACTTCCGGTGTCACCCCATCGGGCAAATCGGCATCATTCAGCAAATTATATACCTGCTGACGGGCTGTAAAATCATCCACACGGTCTTCGAACATCACATTAATAACGGAAAGTCCAAAAAGCGTAGTCGAGCGGATATCCGTTTTTTTCTGAACCGGGTTCATGGCTATCTCGATAGGAATCGTGATAAACTTCTCCACTTCTTCCGCACTACGTCCCGCCCATTGCGTGATAATCGTTACTTTCGTATTGGTTACATCCGGGAAGGCATCTATCGGAGTGTGCTTGAAAGAGACAGCTCCGGCTATAATGGCAATCGCCGTGCAGAAGAAGATAAAGAACTTATTCTTCAGCGAGAAAGCCACTATATTATCTATGAATTTATGCATAACTCTATTCTCTGTTTTTAATCTGCATTCAAAGCATTATACACTAACAATACATTATTATTCAACACTCTGTCTCCTTCGGAAAGTCCAGAGCGGATATAACATTCCCTGCTCAACTGCTTGTATACATCCACCTCTTTCACTTGCAACCGCTGGTCCGGTTCCACTATGACCACATAATTTCTGCCCCCTTCAAATACCAGCGCATGAGAATCAATGCGGGGCATCGAGGTTCCGTCCGCCCGACATTTTACGCTGACGTTCGTAAACATTCCCGGCTTCAACAGATAATCCTCATTCTTGAGTTTGATACGGACGTTCATCGTTTTGCTTTCATTATTCAGCAGATGATATACTTTGTCAATCGTTCCGGCAAACGTTTTGTCAGGATAGGCCAGTGTAGAGATACGCACCGAAGCCCCTTCGGACACTTTGCTGATGTCGCTTTCATATACATCCGCCATCACCCATACCTCGGAAAGTCCCGAAATCGTGAACAGCTCTTCGCTTTGGTCGGGGCGCAACTGCATATCCCTGCTGATTTGCTTCTCTACAATAAAGCCCGTTACAGGTGATTTCAGCTGATAATAGGCATTTCCGGAGAAATTATAAATAGAGAACACTTCCTTTATCCTTCTCTCTTCCGCTTCGGCGCTTGTCAATTCCTGTTTTGCCTGAAGTATATCCTTATCCGAAGCCATCCCGGACGAATACATATCTTGTGTAGCATCCATATTTCTGCGGGCCAACAGTAATTGCTGTTCCGCGTCTTTCAGTTGCTTTTCATACTCCGCCACTTCCCCACTGCGGATGACTGCCAGCACATCTCCCTTACGGACGAAATCTCCGATTTCAGCTTTCAGTTCCGTCACCGTACCACCAAACATCGGATATACATGTGCCACTTGATTCTCGTTAAAAGTGACCCGTCCGTTCAGTGTCAGTTCGTCTATCACTTCCTGAACGTGAACCGTATCGACAGATACGACTTTCAGCAAGCTGTCCGTCAGACATAAGGCAGCCGGGGTAACATTCGGTTGTTCGCCTTTGCCGGAGCATGCTCCCAATAAAGTAGTAAGCAATATGCAAGGAAGGAATTTATTCCAGTTCATAGTCTTTGATAATTTATAGATATTAGTAGTTCAATATATTCTGTCCGATAGTTGTATTCAGGTTTTCGATGGCGAGAAACACATCTTTCTTTATCTCATGCAACTGAATACAGGTTTCTTTATAACTGTCATAGTAATCAATAAACTCCAGTAAACTGATATTGCGTTTGCTAAAGTTCTCGTTCACGCCTGTTATCAGTTTCTCAAAGTTGCGTTCCAGGTCCATGTTGGTAGATTGATAAAGCTGCACTGCCTTTTCCAAAGAAACATAAGCCGTATAAAGCTCCATATCCGCACGGTTGGCAGCATCTTCCTGCTGTATTCCCGCTTGCTGGATACTGAAACGGGCAACCTTTATATTTCCCTGGTTACGGTTGAAAATAGGTACGGACAGGCTCACTCCTACCGCAAAATAATTATTGATAAAGTTTCCGGCACGGTCATAATTACCCTTCACAGAAAACTCAGGGAAAGCCATCGACTTCTGCAATTTCAAATTGGCACGGGAAGCGCTTACCGTACTCCGAGAGATTTTCAAGTCCGGACGCTCATTAATCATCGCTTTCAAATCAGCGAATGACAGTTGGGACAAATCAAGCTGTTTCAGTACCTCTTCATCCAATGACAATTGAATCCGGGTATCTCCCGGAAGATTGAGCAACCTGTTGAACTCCCCTCTTAGAGTCAGCAATTCATTCTCCCGTTCATTCTTCTCTTTCTTTAAAGAAAATAGCATGGACTCCAGGCGAGACATTTCCATCAATGAAATATTTCCTTTTTCCTGCTGCAACTTCATCCCGGCAAGTAAACTTTGCAGGGAGTTGACTTCCTTCTCATAAATAGAGATGGATTTGGAAAGGAAATAAATCTGTACGAACTTCTCATTCAGTTCCTGGCGAAGGGTACGCATCACTTCTTCAAACTGGTATTCGGCTATTTCCTTGTTGATTTTTTCCAGCTTCACTTGCTTGTTCCGCTGTCCGGCAAGGCGAATCACCTGCTCAATCTCCACAACCGTTTCACCTTCATTACCAAAATCGAAATACTTTCCGTTTAATCGGTTATAGACATTCTGTTCCAGCGAAATCACCGGATTCTCAAATAGTTTGGCTTGCAGAACCTGCGCTTGTGCCATGTCGATGTTATAACGTTCGGCTATCAGCGACAGGTTACGTTCCAGGAAACGTTGTTCTGCATCCTTTAGTGTCAGCGTGCCCGGAATCTGCTGGGCACATAATACTCCCCTTGTCAATAGAAGAAAAAAGGAAATTAGAAATACTCTGTTCATTGCAATCATCTTTTTACCTTATCGTAGTTTTTGCGACAAAATTACAATTCTGCAATCGTAGAGAAGGAAAAAAGCCATTATAAGGCTCTCATTTCAGATTAGAATTCGATTAGAAAATCATAAAAGGCAACAGAAAGGAAGTATTGTAAAGTCAACAGGAAAAATAGCTATCCGTACTTCATGCAGATAGCCCTATCTTTGCAAAGTGAAAAGATAAACACTAACCCCTAAAAATTAGAAGTATGAAAATAGAAGATTTGAATAAAGATAGTTTCGTTGAAAAAGTGGCCGACTTCAAGGGTTATCCCGACCAATGGGAATTTAAAGGTGACAAACCTTGCCTGGTAGATTTTCATGCGCCGTGGTGTATCTATTGCAAAGCGCTGTCGCCCATATTAGACCAGTTGGCGAAAGAATACGAAGGGAGATTAGATATTTATAAGGTAGATGTTGACCAGGAACCGGAACTGGAAAGTGCATTCAATATCCGTACTATTCCCAATCTGCTGCTTTGTACCAAAGACGGTAAGCCGACTATGAAACTCGGTACGATGAACAAAGCGCAATTGAAAGAACTGATTGAAACCAGCTTGCTTTCATAATATATGATACGTTGAAACATTTGCTTTTATAATTAGTATATATTTTAGGCACGGATTACACGGATTTCACGGTTTTAGTTAATCAGAACCGTGTTATCCGCGTAATCCGTGCCTATATGATTTCAGATACTATTTGTTAATCTGCGCCTGTGTGACTTCAACCGTTATTTGTGCAACAGGATATCAGTCCCCGGGACAATCTTTCCCATCGACCACACACAACGCACATTCAATTCCTTATCAAGAATCACAATATCGGCATCTTTTCCTTTAGCCAATGCCCCTTTCCGGTCGCTAACTCCAATCAGACGGGCGGGAGTCTCAGAAGCCATGCGTACAGCATCTTCCAAAGGAATATTCGCTTTCTTCACCATGGTACGCACCAGTATATCCATCGTAGCCAAACTACCAGCCAACGCAGAATGGTCTGCCATCTTACATACTCCGCCTTCAATAATATACTGAGGGTCAATCGGCACATTGCCGTCAGAAGCGGCATAAGCCAAAGCATCCGTTACGAGACAGGTATTCTCCACACCTTTCAATTTATATACCAGTTTCAGTATAGTAGCCGGCAAGTGAATACCGTCTGCAATCACTTCCACCGTCATTCCATCCGTCAGATATACACTTTCCACCGTACCTTCATATTTATATTCACGACGCTTATGGAAACCCGGCATCGCATTATAGAAATGCGCGGCATGGGTAAAGCCTACCGCATATGCAGCCTTAATTTCATCATACTCGGCTTCGGTATGTGTCACGGCAGTCATAATTCCTTTTGAACGGGTGTACTTCGCAAAATCATGCGCTCCACGCAGTTCAGGACTGATGTCCCAACGCTTGATGCAAGAGGTATGTTCCAATAAAGGAATATATTCATTCTCATCCGGTGTTTTTAGGAAACCGTCATATTGTGTACCTGCCATCTTCGGATTCAGGTATGGACCTTCCATGTGCAGACCGAGAATAGGAGAATCTTTCTCCTTTATCAAACTCTCGCAGACATCGACAGCCTGATAAAGCCTTTCGAAAGAAGTGGATGATAAAGTAGGGAACATACTGGTAGCACCATGCTTCAAATGGGCAGTAGTCGCCGTACGGAAAGCCTCTTCCGTAGCTTCGGTAAAATCGTGCCCGCCACCGCCGTGCGCATGCATACTCACAAATCCCGGTACGATTGTCATTCCGCGGGCATCAACAATCGTTGCACCGATAACCGCCAGGTCACTGTTCGTCACCTCTAATATTTTTCCATCGCAAATCAATACGGAGCCATCTTTCAACCAGCCTTGCGGGGTAAGTATTCTTCCGTTTATTATCTGAGTTAACATAGTCTTCTTTTTTTATAGGATTTAAAACAGTTTATTGGTGCCTTCTACCAGCTCTCCCATTGCCCATACAGCCCTTACATTCAAGTCTCTGTCCAAAGCAATGATATCGGCATCCTTACCGCGTTCGAGCGTACCTTTACGGTCCAGCACTCCCATGATGCGGGCAGGTGTTTCGGAAATCATCCTTATCACATCCGCCAGTGGAATCTCCGCCTTCTGCACCATCGTGCGAATCAGGCGATCCATTGTCGCCACGCTTCCTGCCAAGGCAGAACGGTCTGCGAGTTTGCAAACCCCGTCCTCGATAATTACACGCGGGTCAAAAGCCGTCTGACTGTCACTGGCCGCACAAGCCAATGCATCCGTTATCAGACAGGTACGCTCCACTCCTTTTATTTTATAGACAAGACGAAGAATCGTCGGGGGCACATGAATACCATCCGCCACTACTTCCACCGTCATATCGTCAATCAGATAAATGCTTTCTACCGTACCCTCATATTTGTACTCCTTCCGTTTATGGAATCCCGGCATGGCGTTATAGAAATGGGTGGCATGAGTATAGCCCGCTTCATAAGCCGTCAGTATATCCTCAAATTCAGCCTGTGTATGTCCTACCGAAGCCAATATGCCTTTTGTCGTGATATACTTACCGAACTGCATAGCTCCCGGAAGTTCCGGTGCGGCATCCCAACGCTTGATACAATGCGTTTCTTCCAGCAACGGGATATATTCTTCAGGGTCGGGATTCTTGATGTTTTCGGGAATCTGTCCGCCCGCCATTTCCATGTTGAAATAATGCCCTTCGAGGTGAAGTCCGAGCACCGGGCTATTCGGTTCCGCCATCATTTTCTCGGTAGTCTCCGCGGCTGCGCGAATCATAGGAATGGTTGAAGAAGAAAGTGTGGGGAAAATACTGGTAGTGCCGTGCTGCATATGAGCTTTGATAGCTGTTTGGAAAGCTTCTTCCGTGCCTTCCATAAAATCTCTTCCGCCGCCACCATGAACGTGGATTTCCACTCCACCGGGAACAATGTACATTCCTTTGGCATCAATCAGTTTGGCTCCGATAATGGCAAGGTCGCAGTTTGTTACTTCCAGAATTTTATTGTCGCGGATAAGCACCGACCCATCCTTGAGCCAGCCTTGCGGGGTCAGGATGCGTGCATTAATGATTTGTGTTAACATATCATCTGTTATTAAATTAATTATAGGTCTGTGTGAATCAATGACGCTCTTTTTTGGGGGGGAGTACATTGATTTTTTTCATCTGCAAAATTACGCTTTTCTATTCAATCTATTGATAGAATCGTCCGGCAAACTTCCAATAAGGTACAAAAAAAGAGGTTGTCAATCGTATCGACTGACAACCTCTTATGTTATATATATGGAGCGGAAAACGAGACTCGAACTCGCGACCCTAACCTTGGCAAGGTTATGCTCTACCAACTGAGCTATTTCCGCAAACTAAATTTCGTCATTCAGAAAACTGAAAGATTGGTGCCCAGAACAGGACTCGAACCTGCATGCCTCTCGACACACGCACCTGAAACGTGCGCGTCTACCAATTCCGCCACCTGGGCAAAACTTAGTTCCATCATTTCAAAGAAACAAGAGCGGAAAACGAGACTCGAACTCGCGACCCTAACCTTGGCAAGGTTATGCTCTACCAACTGAGCTATTTCCGCAAATAAACTTTAATGAACTGTGAAGAGGAGGAGACTCGAACTCCCACAACATCTCTGTCACTACCACCTCAAAGTAGCGCGTCTACCAATTCCGCCACCTCTCCATAATTCTAAAGTTATTAATCTCTGTGCCCAGAACAGGACTCGAACCTGCATGCCTCTCGACACACGCACCTGAAACGTGCGCGTCTACCAATTCCGCCACCTGGGCAAAGATTATTGTTCCAACATTTCAAAGAAACATGAGCGGAAAACGAGACTCGAACTCGCGACCCTAACCTTGGCAAGGTTATGCTCTACCAACTGAGCTATTTCCGCATTTTTTCGTTTGCGGTTGCAAAGGTAGGGATTTTCCGTAAACATGCAAACATTCTGCATACTTTTTTTAAAGAAATCTGCACACTTTGCCCCCACCGCAAAACAATCAAATTGATTATCAACTCATTCGGTCACGATAATCTTCGTAAGAAAATTGCTTGTATATTTCAGCCTTTCCCTCTTTTGTCCATAAAGCGATGGCCGGATGATGAATTCCGTTAAACATATTTGTCTTTACCATTGTATAGTGAATCATGTCTTCGAACACAATCCGCTCTCCGATTTGCAACTCATGGTCGAAACTCCACAGTCCCATATAGTCACCGCTCAAACAAGAATTTCCTCCAAGGCGGTAAATGTATTTGCCTTCATTTCCCATTTCCGCGCCACGGACTGCCGGCTGATAAGGCATTTCCAGGCAATCGGGCATATGACAGGTAAAGCTGACGTTCAGAATGGCTGTCTTGATTCCACGGCTTTCCACAATGTCCACTACCTCGGAAGTCAGGACACCCGTCTGCCAGGTAAAAGCCGAGCCGGGTTCCAGGATAATCTGCAAGTGCGGATAGCGTGATTTTAATCCTTGCAATAGTTTTATCAGATGTTCCGTATCATAATCTTTGCGGGTCATCAGATGTCCGCCGCCCAGGTTCAACCACTTTATCTGCGGGAACCAGCAGGCAAACTTCTCTTCCAGATGTTCCAATGTGCGTTCCAGTTCATAAGAAGAAGATTCGCAATGGCAATGGCAGTGGAAACCTTCAATCCCTTGCGGCAACGTCTCCGGCAACAAATCAGCCGTTATCCCGAAACGGGTACCGGGTGCACACGGATTATAAAGTTCAGTTTCTACCTCTGAATATTCAGGATTCACACGGATACCACAGGAGATGCCGCTTCCTTCGGCTACCGTCATCGGATAGAAACGGGCAAACTGCGCCATCGAGTTGAACGTGATATGGCTGCTGCATCGCATGATTTCGGGGAAATCCTGTTCTGTATAGGCAGGAGAATATGTATGTGCCTTGCTGCCGAATTCTTCCAACGCCAGGCGGGCTTCATATACCGAACTGGCTGTTGAATGGTTGATGTATTCACGGAAGATGGGGAAAGAGCGCCACATGGCGAATGACTTGAAAGCCAGGATAATCTCCACTCCCGCCCTGTCGGCTACGCTTTTTATCAAACACAGGTTCTTCCTTAAAAGTTCTTCTTCCATGATATAGCAAGGAGAAGGAAACCGGGTAAAATCTATCATATCTACTATTATTATCTAAAGTGACGTCTTACGAACGTGGATGCAAAAATACAAATTCAAAAGCAAAGAGGGATTGTTTTATTTTTAATTAAGATATTGGTTTTCGAGAACTTTTTCTTATTTTTAGACCTTAATAATATATAAGTAGTTGTATCATCCTAAATACCTGATTGAATATGAATAAAGATTTAAGAAAAGTCGTGATTCTGCTGGCACATCCCAACATTAAAGAATCACAAGCAAACAAGGCATTAATCGACGCCGTGAGTGACATTGAAGGAGTAGCGGTCTTCAATCTCTATGAACTGGCAGAAGACATCGCTTTCAACGTAGACGAATGGAGTAAAATAATCTCCGATGCTTCGGCCGTTATCTATCAGTTTCCTTTCCACTGGATGGCTGCGCCGTCATTACTAAAGAAATGGCAGGACGAAGTCTTTACTTACTTATCCAAAACTCCGGCTGTTGCAGGCAAGCCGTTGGTAGTGGTAACAACTACCGGTTCCGAGTACGACGCTTATCGTAGCGGCGGACGAAACCGCTTCACTACAGACGAACTTCTTCGTCCTTATCAGGGCAGTGCGATTCATTCCGGCATGACGTGGCAGACGCCTATTGTTGTTTACGGAATGGGAACTGCGGATGCAGGAAAGAATATTGCCGAAGGAGCAAATCTGTATAAGCAGAGGGTAGAAATGCTTATCAGCAGTAGTAATGCGGGAAATAATTGGTAAAACAAAAAGCGTAGCTTTACCTAGTCTAAAGCTACGCTTTAGCATCTTTAAAGTATAGCTTTAGAGGACACAAAGCAATGCTTCTTTTTCAGTGTCAGCACCGGCAAAAAGATAAATACTCCAACGACAGACATTATCAATCCACCGATAGTGCCCGCCGCCAACGGAAACCAAAAACCTTCTTTTTCCGCTCCCACCATAAAAGGAATAAACCCCAGAATAGTAGAAGTTACTGTCAGGAAGATAGGTATTATCTTTGTATTCCAGGCTTTCACATAAGCCCGTAATGATGAAAGACGCGGGAAACGTTTGCGGATGGCATTGTATTCATTCAATATATAAATGCTTGCATTCACTGTGATACCGCAAAGCAGGACAAAGGAAGCAAAACCACCTTGGTCAAAATTCAGTTTGAACCAGTAGAATGTCAGAAACACACCGATATAAGATACCGGAATCACAAAGATAATCGCTAACGGTTGTTTCAATGAATTAAAAAGAATACTTGTAATAAAGAAAATAATAGCGATTACAATCAGGAGCAAACGGTATTGTTTATTATCCTTTCCGCCCCATGACCAGTTGTTATCTTCCGATTTTGCGGTATATCCCATCGGAAGTATCTCACTAAACTCTTCCAAATCTTTCTTCAGCAATTTATGTCCCTGTTCCGAAGAACCGATATACTCGTATTGCAGGCACAAGCGGTATTGCTGGTTTTCCTTTGCCACTTCCTGCGGCATCTGCCCTTTCTCAACGACGGCCAGTTCCGACATCTTATATTCCTTACCGCCTGACTGAAAAGGATAGTACTGCATAGCCCATACATCCCGTTCTTCCGATTGCCGGGAAGATAACTTTATCTTTTCCGTTCCTTCCTCTGTCAGCACCGAACCGATTTCCATATTTCGCCCATATATCGGACGGATAGCGGAAAACAACCCTCCGGCTCCAATTCCTTCTTCAGCCATTCGCCGCTTGTTCAGATCGAAGTAGAATTCCATATAATCATCTTTCCACCACGAGAAATCAGAACCTATCGTCACTTCCCTGATTCGTCGATGAGACAATAGCTTTTCCTTCAGATTCTCCGCCCACGCATAAAGTTCGTCATAATTGTACCCGTACATCTTCACCCGAAAAGAACCCGCATTCTCACGCACACTATTGCTGAATCCCTGGTCCTGCAATCCGTAGATACTCCAGTCTCCACCTCCCAATTGAAGAGCCTTACTTATCATATTCGCTTTCAATGTATAGGGAAATCCGCTTCTCTGATGCTCTTTTGTAAAATAAATATGGATAGATGCCCTGCGGGCACTTTCCACAGACGCTTGAAACTGCTTGATTTCTTTAAATCCACTCAGATAGGTTTCCATCCGTTTTATCAATGTATTCATCTGCTCAAGCGTACTCCCATTCGGTAAATTCGCATTGGCATGAAGTACCACTTCTTCATTCCGTGAGAAATAACTTCCCTCATACACCTTTTGTATAAACAGCCGCAGGCTTCCACCTAACGCCTTATCCACAACCGGTTTCACCTTTTCTTTATAGGTAGAAGTACCCAGCGTTTTATTATAAACTTCCGCCCACTTATCTTCCCCCTTCATCTTTTCCGGCAACAAGAATACAGGTAATCCGAATCCTAATAATAGCAGTATGCATACCGCCACTCTCCAACGGCAAAGAATCCGTATCAGCCACATATAAAAGCGGCTGAAGTAAACAGGGAAACGACGCATTTTTGAGCGTATCCACACAAAGAAACGTACATTCCCTATCCGCTGTCCCAATTTCAGTTTCAGCTTCAGTTTCAGCTTTGGTTTTGAAGGAGAAATTCTTTTCCGTCGCTTCAATCCGATTTTATCAATCAGGGAAGGGACAAAAAACAGGGCAACCAACAAAGAAACTCCCAAATTGATAATCACCACGGCAGCAAAGTCCTGCAAATTAAGCCGTATCTTCTCATCGAGGAAGAAGATGATAACCAATGCTCCCATCGTTGTCAATGTAGCCGCCAGCACGGACATAAACGCTTTCCGGTTGCCACGTCGCAGATAGTGGTCGCTCATCACTATCGTATTATCAATCACAAGATTCAACGAGACAGTGATACCCGCCAAAGAGTACAACTGCATTTCCAACCCGAAAGCGTAATAAAGAATAACCGCTATCGCTATATTAACAGACAGGCTGACAATAATCAGAAACAGATATTTAGGACTGAACGTAATCAGCAATACGAACAGAAGCAGGATAGCCACCGTGACTCCCGTACGCAGATAAATCTTACTCAGCTCATCCTTGATAAACTCCGTAGCATCATAGCTCGTATGAATCTCATATCCTACTGGAAGCAATAGCTGAATATCATCCATATATGCCTTTACTTCCTTGCTCAGAGCCAATTGATTAGCCGTCTCTTCCGCAACTATCGACAGATAAATTGAGTTCAGCCCATTAATCCGGTAATAACTCTGCGGTTGTTGTTCCACCCGGGAAACCTTCACGAGCTCATCCAGGCCAATCATTCTCCCGTCCTTCATCTTCACCTGTATCTGACTGGCATCAAACTCCCGACTATCATGTTCGGGAACCAACGCCAGGCGTATCCATTGCCTACCCGAAGCCCCTTGTTCCGCATCATAAGTACCTAAAAATTCTTTCTGATAATGCAGTCCGACTGCCTGACGAATATCATCCGTACTCACTCCCAATGTTCGTAATTGCTCACTGTCATATTCCAACCGCCATTCCATCGGCGTAGCTCCGCTAAGATTTATCTTATAAATGCCCGGAAGCTGTGCCAAACGTGTCTTGATATGCTCCTCCGCATATTGCTGAATCAGAATGGGAGTGGCAGGCGCATTAATCGTAAACGACATGAAAGGGCCCTGGCTCTGTTGTTCCGGACTATGCATCTGTATATACGGATAACTCACCCCGTCCGGCAACTCCGGCCATGTCTGCCGGATAATCGTCGAAGCTTCAAAACGTGCGACCGACGCATCCGCGTGTTTGTCCAGGCTTACATTAATTCTTCCCCACCCGTTTCCCGAAGTGGAAGATATACTCCGAATCCCTTTTATACGGGCAAGCATCGCTTCCAATTTGCTGGTAGCCGTCATTTCCACCACACGTGCCGAAGTCCCGGACATACTGAAGCCGACACTAAAACCCGGCAATGTCCGCGACGGATTCAGCTTGACAGGCAACAGCGGAACGAGCGCCAACCCGACCAGTGCCACACAAATAAATGCGACAATCAGTGTAAAAGCGGAAGCCTTTGAAGACTTTTTTATGTCAGAACCCATGTTTTGCATTATCGTTATTTATATAAATAGGAATTTAATTTAGACATAAGAACAAAAGAACATAAAAGCTGCGCCTGGAAAATTATTTCTGCCGGTCATTAAACTATTACTGTTTCCTCTTTTGTTCTTATGTTCTTCTGTCTAAAAAGAAATTTATTATTCTGTCTGCAAATAAATTATCATTTAACCAACTTTCCTCCATTGAAATCGAACCTGTCAGAAAGTGAAAGATTCGCAGCGAAATCAAACAAAGTGAGACGGCGTATCTTGTAGTAATTCAGCCAGTAGTTCTGCAAGGCGGAAATATAATTCCGTTGTGCCTGCTGCTGACGGTTAAGTGAAAGAGTCAGGCTGTTAATGTCCGCCTTGCCAATGATAAAGCGCTGCTTTGTCTCATTATACGCAAGTACGGCCAAATCCAGCGCTTCTTCCGCACTCGCAATTAACTGCTGCTGGATATTGAAATCACTCACTGTCATAATCACTTCTTCCTCAATGCTTATCTCATCCTGCCGGGCAGAGATTTTCACTACATTCAGGTTGTTACGTGCCATATTATACTTTCCTTTACGAACCCCCCAGTCCACTATGGGAATAGAAACGCTGACCGCCACTAAATCCTGTTGCATCGGTTTATGATATACATCGCCGAAATTATCTGCCACCTGATTAAAGCCGATACTCGCGTTCACACTTGCATTGAAGCGGGATTCTTTCTTTGTCCTGTCCACATTCCGTTCCGCTTCCAATACATTCTGTTTCAATTCCAACAATTGGGGGTTGTTGCTCCTTCCCCAGCTCAAAGCCTCATCCACTGGAATCTCTATCCTGTTCGGACGGGAAGGAAGTTCCAGTTCTATTTGCGTATTCTTATCCAGGTTAAGGAAAGACGCTAGAGAGAACATCGCCCGTTTCAGGTCGCTTGCCTTGTTCTGCAATGTATTTTGCGCATTCACGCGGTCCAGTCTCAATGTCAACAGGTCGGCCTGTGAGATGGCGGCTATCCGGTGCCGTTGCTGCCCGATACGGTAAAGAGTATCCGTGGAAGCCAGGTTATCTTTTGCCAGTTTATATTCCGCCTGTGCCATAGCCAGGGAAAAGAAATAATTCGTGGCTGTCTCCGACACTTTCTCCACATTATAGAGAAACTCCTTCTTCACACGTTCATATTTCAACGGTTCTATCTTTCGTTCCCACTTGAAAGGGTTGTACCCCACCAAGCTCTGCGAATATCCGATTCGTACGGGAACACTGGTAAGTTGTGTCGCGCTGTTATCACCGAAGTTGCGCATATAGGCAAGATTCGATTCCAGATAGAAAGTACCTCCGGTCAGGTCGAGATTCTGTTTCACACTCAATCCGCCATAGGCGTAATAAGATTGCTGCGTACGGTATACATCCAGGTTGGAGCCCGAATCATAACGCTTCGTTATATCCCGGTTGTATTGTGCCGGAGTAAGGTCCAGTGTCAGGCTGGGCAAGCGGTTCGCACGGTATGTCCGGTATTCCCAGTAACCGGACAGATACATATTCTGTGTGCGGAATGACTCC
The DNA here is from genome assembly GCF_014750685.1 of Bacteroides sp. GM023. Classification (GTDB taxonomy): domain Bacteria; phylum Bacteroidota; class Bacteroidia; order Bacteroidales; family Bacteroidaceae; genus Bacteroides. Next base: position 347,927 of record NZ_JAAXGE010000003.1, on the reverse strand, counting down.
AGCGAACTGTCATTGGCCAAAGCAATCGTCTGATTCAGGTCCAGTACCAAACGTTCCTGGGCATTTGCGGAAAAACAAATTCCGCAACCCAACGCCAAAGTAAAATAACACTTGACTAATAACTGATAATTCATAACTGACAATTTTATACGTGAAAAATAATCTGCGTCAATCCGCGTTAATCTGCGTTTGAGTTTTCTTATTCCTATAAATAAACCAATAAAGCAGCGGGATGACAAACAGGCTCACTGCCGTACCTATCGACATCGTTCCTATCATGGCAATGGATAACGGTTTTTGCAGTTCCGAACCCATATCCGAAGAGAACAATAGCGGAACCATGGCAAAAATCGTAGTCAGCGAAGTCATGATGATAGGGCGCAGACGTCTGCGTCCGGCTTCATGGATGGCTTCCACCAAGGGAACACCCGCCTTACGCAGTTCATTGATGGCATCCAGTTTCAAGATGGAGTCATTGATGACAATACCGCAAGTGACAATCAGCCCGATGGCAGACATCAGATTCAGTGTATGCCCGCAAAGCCAAAGCAATAACAGCGCAAATGCCACGTCTATCGGAATCTCCGCCAAGACAAGCAAAGGCTGTAAAAAACTCTCGAACTGTGCCGCAAGGATAAAATACATCAGCAACAGTGAAATCATAAGTATCACTACCAGTTCATCCAACATTTCCCGGTTTGAGAAGAAGCTGCCGGAAAAGCCCGTGTCCCAGTCTCCTGTTTCCTCGGCTACCCGCTTCACATCCTTTATCAGCTTGTCCGCATCCCGTACCCCGTAGAAGTCGAAGGGTACAAATTCCCCGTTGCGCCCGGAAGTAATGCTTTTCAAGTCCTCGGCAGGAGTCACCTTCACCAGTTCCCGAAGCGGGATATATTCCACATCCCCTTTGCTGTCCGGTTGTGTCTGTACCAATGTCTCCTGCAAAACCCTGTTCACCGTTTTCTCATTCCCCGAAATATTAATCGGAAGATATTGCTGGTAGGAATGCAGCATGGTCACGCTGTTTTCACGGAAAGCAGTTTTCAGGACGCGGTAAAGCTCATTATAGGAAACACGGTATAGCAAGAGCTTTTCCTTGCTGATACTCAGGTTCAACTGGTTCTCAAAAGCGATGCCCGTAGGGTTGATTCCGGTTTCCTTCGCCAATTCCTGTTCCACTTTGCGAATCGTTTCCGCGTCCGGTGCCTGCGCCCTGTTACGGGCATATAACTCGGCAACGACATCCGGGTCACCCGTTACGAAGAGTTTCTCAAACACCGTTTCCGGCGGGGCGAAAGAAACGACAGAGAGCGGATAGCGTTCTTTCAGTCTCCGGTATATCTCCTGTTCCAAGGGGGCAATGCCGCCGGAAGTCTCCGTACGGAAATAAAGTTCCGCTTCGGAAGATGAAAGCTCCCTTTCCCGGTTCAGGATAAAGTCCTGTCTGCCAATAGAAGCCGTCTGTTCCAGTGACTGGCCGTCCAGTTCCTTAAAAAGTTCGTCCACACGCTTCCTGTTTTCATCCACGTGGATATTCTCATTCCATTCTATGCGGACAATCAATTCGTTTTCTTCTATATCGGGCATCCGCTGCTTGTCTATAAAGAAAAAGAAGAATACGCAGAGCGGGATGGAAACGACACAGAATAGCACGCTGAACGTTTTATGAGAGAATACCCAGTCGACTCCGGTATCATAGAAACGGTCAAGCGTATGGTCTTTTATCGGATTGTTGAATTTGAAGGAGAGCCACTTCCATTTCCGGGTACGGACGCCTGTACGATAGACCAGCAGATAAAGGACGGGAAGAAGCATGATTCCTGTAAAGTAAGACACCATCAGCCCTACCGTGACAGAGAAAGCCTGGTCATAAAAGATGGCTCCGGCAATGCCGCTCATAAAAATCAGGGGGGCGAATACGGCAATAGTAGTCAGCGAAGAACTCAACATGGGGGTCACCACTTCACTCGTTCCCGTGATACAGGCACGCCGCAGGGAATATCCCCTTTCCCGGTATTGCGAAATATTCTCGGTCACGATAATCGAACTGTCAATCATCATTCCCAAGGCTAGAATCAACCCTGCAAGGGAAATGATGTTCAGTGACATATGGCAAAGGTAGAAGAATACGAAACTGATGACGATGGAGACCACCATGCTAAGTCCGATAACCAGCGGTGATTTCACATCACCCAGGAACAAAACCGCCACCAAGCAGATAAACAGGAAGCCCAGGGAAAGATTCTGTTGCAGATTGGAAATCGTGTAATCCAGCAGTTCGGTCTGATTCCGGCTGATGCTGAAATCAATGTCCGGGTATACCCGCTGGAAATAATTCATTGTGCCTACCAGGGAGTTTTTCATCTTATCCATGTTCTCGTCCGCCTGCTTGATGACGGCCAGTGTCACCGCACGTTTGCCGTTCGACACGGATACGCCTTTTTCCTTCACGGGTACGATGCTGACTTTGCAGAAATCCTTTAATTGTACGATGCGGTCACCTTTGCGCAAATAGATATTTTCCACATCTTCCGCCGTGCGCAGCAGTGTGGAAAATTTAATATTATATTCATAGTATCCGTCACGCACCGTCATGCTGCCCGGTTCCACATTGTTGGATGACAGGGCCGATTCAATATCCTCGATGGTTAGTCCCATCATTGCCAGCTTGTCCTCATCGGGTACAATCTGTACCTGGCGTTCAAGTATTCCGGTCACGTCCACCATGGCGACTTCCGGCAGTTGTTCTATCCGGCGCTTGATGACCGATTCGGCAAACTCGCACAAATCCAGGAAAGACTGCTGCTGTGTACTATGATAGGCACTGTCATTCTTCAATGTCAGATTCAGGTAAAATACGGGAATATCCGTAGCGCTTGCCTTTATCACTTTCGGACGTTCCGTTTCCTTCGGAAGAAAGTTCATTGCGGCGTCTATCTTCTCGTTCACCTCGATAAAGGCGAGGTCCGTATTCGTGCCATAGTCAAAAGACAAGCGGATAATGCCTGCCCCGTCCCTTGATTCACTATGAATGTCTTTCAATGTCGAAACCTGAATCAGTTGTCCGCGCAAAGGTTTCACAATCGTATTTTCCAGTTCGCGGGCGGAAGTATTGGCGGCGGATACCTGGACGGTGATTTCCGGAATGGCGATATTCGGAAGCAAGGATATGGGTAAGGTGGAATACGTCACCAGCCCGATAATAAAACAGGCGGTGAAGGCCATCAATACGGCAATGGGACGCTGAATCAAAAATTTTATCATATTACTTGATTTTAGGCACGGATTATTTTACATTTACCTCCGCTTCATGCGCCAAATTCAGATTTCCGGTCACAATTACCGTATCTCCTTCCAGCAAGCCATCTACAACACCTTTTTGAGATTTATCAGAAACGATGTATTCCGTTGCATTCTCCAGTCCCGTATTCACATAGTTCCACATGGACTTGCCATCTTTCAATGTGAACACGACTTGCTTGCCGGAGCGCAGTACCACAGCCGTCTTGGGAATCACCAACTGTTCACCCAGGTTTCTTCTGACGCTCACCCTTACGTTCATTCCGCTGAACAGCTTGCCTTCTCCATTTACGTCAGCCTTCACCTTTACCATCCCGTTCGTATCCACCAACGGATTGATTTCAGATACGCTGCCTTCAAACGAGCTTCCTCCGGCATAGGGAAGAACCATTACTTTATCACCTTTCTTTATAAAAGCAAGTTCATTCTCCAATACGGTAAATTCGGCCTCCATACCTTTAGTATCAAGAATAGTACAAAATACTTCAGACGTATTAGCCAGGTTAAAAGTCTTCGAAAAAAGGTTGGCCACCACCCCGTCAAAAGGAGCGACCAGTGTGGCATGTTCCATTTCTCTATTTGCCAACTCATATTGTGATTTCGTCTGGTCATAACCGCTTTTCACTTTGGCAATCTTCATTATATCCGCCGGAACATTACTGAAATCATCAACGGAATACCCCTGTCCTATCAATATATCTTTCAGTTCCAGTTCGGCTTTCAACAAGGCATCCTCCGACTGGGACAGTTTCTGCTCCAAACGGAATTTGTCCAACTCCGCCAGTTTTTGCCCTTTATGCACACGGTCGCCATTCTTCACATAAATATGGGCTATGACTTCACTTGTCTCAAAACGCAAATCAGCTTTATTACGGGCATTCACCTTGCCATTGCTTACCAACTCGTGATTAAAATTCTGCCGTTTCAGAACTTGAATGGTTACCTCATTTTTTACATCAGGAAGAACGGTGGAAACTCCTTGCTCTTCCTTTTCCGTATTGTTTTTCTTGTCAGAGCAAGAGGTGTTTATTCCTAATGTCAAACATAACAGTAACCATATACAACTGTGTTTCTTCATGTTTATTGGTTCTTTTATTTCAATAATTTCTTTACTTCTTCTCTCATTTCTTTAACTGCCGTAGACTGTACTTTCGGTTCTTTCGTCAGCACTATTTCAGCAGCATATTTTAATTTTTCAGATTGCCGATATTTTGGCTCCGCATAAAGTTTCGTCAACAGATAATATGGATAGATACGCCCCGGAAGTCGGTGCGTAGACCGAATCAGGTATTCTTCCGCTTTCTCATAATCTCCTGTTGCCTGATAATTCTTACCGATAATATTCAGAATCATAGGATCATTACTATGTGTCATCGCTTCCTTCAATATCCTTGTCGAGTTATCATATTCTTTTAATTTATGCAGAGAATATCCGTATTCAAAAAGAAATGCTCCACGATTCACTAATTCGGGATATAACTTCTCGTAGTCTTCTTTAGCAGACTGGTAAGCTCCTATATTATAGAGCATCTTAGCACGATGCCAGTCCTTACACGCATCATATTGGTTGTTTTTCCAATAATATGCTCCCAATAGTACCATCATTGACATAAAGAGTAATAGTATTATCCTCGAACGCCCAATAGCACAAGCCGCCAACAAGAAGTAGAATGTCACTGCAAATCCGGGAATCTGCATCGGATAAGAAGAAAAAGCAAATACCAAAACTGAAATTACACTCCCACAAAGACCTATCCTTCCTTCACTACTCCCCTTCCAAAGACAAAATCCAATAACCAAAGAGACAACTAATAAAAAAGGAATCCCGTATTCCACCGCTACTTGTAAGTATTCATTAAAAGCATATTCCGGACTTCCTGCCACCAATTCTTCTGTCTCCGAATATTCACCGTTGGCGAAATAATCTTCCTGCGCTCTGCCATAAGCTGAAACAAAATTCCCTATTCCATGTCCTATAACAGGACTTTCAACGATAGTAAGAGCACTGACTTTCCACATGAACAAGCGTCCATTGGCGGAAGTTGCTTTCAGTTGGAAAAGTGCATAACCAATCATTATGATTATAACACCGCCTGCGATACAAACCAGTCCTACCTTTCTTTTATATATCTTTCTAATCTCCTTTAATTTGCTTCCCCATGAAGCGTGCATCCCATACATCCATACACCTGATATAGCGGCAGCAATCCAAGCCGAGCGGCTCATTCCGGCAGGCAGTACACAAAGAATCAACAGCATCACTCCCAATGCCATATAATATTTCCCTTGTTCTACCCATGTGCGTTCCGTTTCTTCTCTCAGGTTTAGCCACTCATGCAGACAGAGCGGGAATATCATCGCCAAATACCCCGAATAAGGGCCCGGATTATAGAAAGAGCCCGTAAGTGCATACAAGGAGTGATTGGAAACAGCAAGACCGTATATCTGCCTCAATCCCCCAATAGCTTCAATACCTCCCAGTGCAATCAATACCCATGTTACGATGGATGGAAAAGACAGATATTGTTTTTCGTTCAGACAAAGAGCACACACAAAGCAAACGACAAAAACAAAGACCATGCGTCCTAACCATAGTTTTTGATAGGCCATTTCACCGACAGGAATGTCATTCGAAGTGGCAAAAACCACCACACTCAGGATTGCTGCCACTCCTAATAGCGCCACTGCATCTGCTATGTATTTTTTTGCTGTTCGCATCAATTTCAATGTTTCATTTTTCACTTGATTTTCTTCATTATTCTATCCCAACGAGGCTTCTCTGTAAATTTATCTTCCGAATACCAAATACGGGTAGCCTTACCTACAATATATTCTTCAGGCAACATCCCCCAGTATCTTGAATCTTGCGAGTTTGCCATATTATCACCGGAAACAAAATAATAGTTCTTTTTAAAGCGATACTGAATAATCACACTGTCACCCAATACTATTTGTCCGTCTTTTATACGTAGTTTTTTTTTCTGCTCCCAACCTATCAACTGCCTGTACAAAAGACAGTTTGTACGGTTCATCATTACCGTCTGTTCTTTCTTGGGAATCGGCAAAGGTCCGAACTCACGGATGTTCCATCCTATTTGTTTGTCATACGGAAATGTACCGACCACAATGCCATGCTGCTCCGGATGCTCCAAGCTCACAAGATAGTGTTGAGCGTTGTTATTTCCCAGTTGTTCATCACATCCACGTATTTTATAAAATCCTCCCCGAATCTCTAACGTATCGCCCGGCAGAGCGATACATCGCTTTACGTAATATTGCATTACATCGATCCTTACACTATCCCAACGATTCATTTGATAAGGGAAATTAAAAACCAATATATCATTTCTCTTGAAATTCCCCAATCCAGGTGTCCGATGAATAACAACGTCCTCATTATTCAAAGCAGCAAATACATTGAACAGACGAGCCCCCTTTATCATCTTATTGACTAATATCCGGTCGCCATCCTTCAACGCTGGCTCCATAGAATCCGAAGGTATCCTGAATGAAGTAAAACAGAACAATTGCATCAAGAATAGAATTACCACCATACCGAATACGAAGAATGCCAAATTCTCCAATATAGCCCACATTCTCTTCACTTTGCTCATAAGTTTTCCTTTAATTGAACCAATTTACGATAAGCCATCAGTCCCAACACACATTTCACACGTTCGTCATCGTGATCCAATAACCCTACAGATGTAAAAGTCATTTTCTTCATTCTTTCCTGCAAATAATCCGCCCATAAACACAATTGCCTCCAATGCATATCAGCGTAACCAAAGTCCTGTTCTGCTTCAACAATAGCAGTTGTCATCATCAACATATTGGCAGCAGCTTCTACGGCACAGTCTTCCTGTTTTACCTGTTTGCTGGCAATGGGATACAAACCTATATCGTAAGGTGGATACTTCTTTACCCAATGAATATCTTCACAATATGCAAAAATAGGATTCAACAAACCTTTCATCCAGTCTATACGATTAAAAAATAACAACGTTGGAAAACTTTTATAAGCTTCTCTTACATTCCCCAGTGTATCAGCAAAACAAAAAAGCTTATTATCCGAGGATGACACAAACCTGTGAGAAGACATAAAATCACGATAGTCAGAAAGCATTGGTTCAGCAAAGGCTTTATTTCCTGCTTGAAATGCTTTGATATTCCACCAATAATCCAATTTATCACATTCTGCTTTAAGTTCTTGGTATCTGTTTCCTACAGACATCATTAATTCTTTTACTTCTCTTGTTCCATCCTTATTCCAAAGTGGGCGCAAACTCTCACCACTATACTGGAAAGTCTGACCTTCTTCATATCCAATAAGTAATACACCTTTATTTTCATTTCTCACACACAATTTTTGAGATAGGATAATATGATTATCTTCACATGAAAACGTCGTTTCACCCGCTACCATAGCTAAATACAAACTATCGGACTTCGTAAAACGCCAATCCTGTTCAACCCAACTATTAACTTTCCTATTGCCAAACATCCATTCCGCATCTACATCAAACACGACTTCCACCGTATGCTCCTTTTCGTTTTCCGTACGAACCTGATAGGAAAGAAAACCGACAGGCCATCCTGTCATATCCCACTTTTCCGACAAGGAAGGTGAAACAAAGCCGATTTGAAGCTCTACATCTCCACATTGAAAAAGATATTGGGTTTGCGTAGCCTGTACATCTATTTTCTTCAATGTTGCAGGTTCAGCATCAGCATAAGTTTTATTTTCTATATACAAACCAAAATCCAATAAGCCGGCACCTCCCGTATTGCGGCAATATGCAGCCAAAACATTATCTCCTTCAACTATTTGATTAATTATGTCATCAGTCAAGCACTGACATTTCGTTTGATACGTAAATCCATTCTCTAATACATATTCCCCATTGAAATAAAGTTTTATCCGGTCGTCGCATACATAACGGGCATAGACTTTATGATTCTTCAAAACATCTTTATTATCCACCTTGATATACCTGCGGACATAAATATTTTCTGATCCCCATAAAGTGTGAGCCGGATAATAATATCCTTTCGTCGGACCAAAAGCCCCAGAACCTTCATTCCACAAAGAATCATTATATTCTTTTAATTCCCATCCTTTTCCCGGATACAAAAACGAATATTTCCCCGTCCATCCGATAGTATCCTCCGAAAGAGGGGCCAAAGGAGATATACGCAAGGAATCATCTCCCATGAAACGATAAGGTTTGCCATCTACACGTAAAATACCGGTTATCGGAAATATCTTTCCAGGTCTCAGATATGGGTAACTTTCATTTAATGTATCCCCCATTACTTTAATACTAAATCCGGGGGAGATAGCCAACGGTGTATGCCCGGAAGAAGCAATATCGGAAAGAAGTAAAGGCTTCTTATCCAAATGTGAACAAGCATATATCAGAGAAATAATACCTGAGATTATAATCACTCTCCATACCACAACAAACCTGATATGAGTTCTTATTTCCATAATTGAGTTCCATTTTCATAAATAAAAATTCTCTCATCCAGTCCACGCGTGTGATTTCTTAAAAGTAGAACTGTATTTACGGGAATATCCCGAAATACCAGTGAATCAGCAGTCGCCTTGATTTTCCCGGCAGACTTCCAATCTCTGTCACAATAGAATAATTCATACACATCATCAGGACGAACATAATTGTCCCTGTTACGCGGAGTATAAACAATGCGGTCTACACAGATTTTTCTGCCTAGGTCAAGTCCCGCCCATCCTCCGGTAGCTTCAAAATAATCAAAAGAAGTCCATGTTTTCCCGTCAAAAACATTGGTATATTCATGCGTTCCATCATGTTGGTAGCATCCGGGAGTTCCTATAATTTTCCCTGATAAAGCAACGGTATCATCCTTTTCGTAAAAAGCGACTTCCGAAATATTACATGCGCTTTTAGGCGGACCAAAATATCTGAGATAACGATATGCTTTATCAGAGTAACTTTTTACAGTTGTATTCAAACGGCCAGGTCTGCCCTGTATAATAAATAAGGTGTCTTTTTGAGAAAAATTAGGATGGTTACTCCCTTCAAAAACACCTCCTATCATCCGGTCTCTATACATATTTTCTCTACCAATATCACACTTGGCATATAATATCACATCTTCCTTCTCTTTTCCTGCAGGGTAATAGCAGATCTCACCATTCTGTTTATCAACATAAAAAGGATCGGTTAAAAAGCATAATGCCCCATTCTCATAAGAAGCCACTCTCATAAACGAACCATTCCGTACATACTGAAACGACAAACAACCAGCATTATATTCAGTCCAGTCGACAGGAGTCCAGCGGTCCCTGTCACTGACACACAAATAAGCTATCTTTCCGCTCCGTTTCGTTTTATACTGTTTTTCTAAAGGGATAACCAACTCTTTCTTAAAGTTATAGCCATATTCATGAGTTACGTCCATAAATTTGGGTAAACTCCAAAATGGATATATGTCTTCACCATATTTCGCTATTTGCTCGTACAACTCTCCGTTCACACTAAAAGTATATCTATATACTTTAGAACTATCATCCCATCGATACCACCAGTTCTTGCGTACAGGTCGTAACTTTTGCGGAAAGTCAGTCATATACTCCTCACCGTCTTTATTCCATGTTGTCAACCAAAAATGTCCGGCATTTATGTAACTTCGTACAGGAACAAAGTCAATGGCACAAGGAATACCCAAAGCTCTAAATAAGTACATAGCAAAATCCGTTACTTCCCGACAAGTACCTGATAAATATTGTACATATTCTGGTCCTATATGTCCAAATGGATATGGAGTTACAGAGGTATAGTAATAACTCTTATCAGGCAATTTACTTATTAGATAATTAGCGGCAACCACCGGATCTTCGATATCCAGTGAATCAGACATACGCAATGAATCCAATAACGAATTATATTTTTCATAGTATATTTCACGCCAATAAGTCAATGGTTCATCACCTATCCGGTAAGGCAATAAGTACTCACAAAACGTTTCAAATGAGATATTTTTCCCCCACGGTTGTTCCTGCCAAACTTTAAATGCCCAATCAATATTATGGCATAAATAAGCGGAATCTATCTCCATAATATCACATCTCTTCTCAAGTTCATTTATAGCTCCATACACATTCTTAACTGAATCAGCAACTTGTTGTGGTGTTTTCCCTCTACTTTTTTTCAACCATATATAATAAGACTTATAATTATCTAATTGTTCTCCATCGGAATAAGTATAAAAAGGCATATTTTCTATCAAAAAGCAAGCAGCTCTATACTTTAAACTATCAGTGGAATTCTTTTGATAACAGTAAAGCACTTTTTCCAACTCCATCCTATTATCTTTCGCAACTTGTAATATAGCTTCTAGAGAAGTCATTGATTCTTCTCTAAACGCTACTTTATCTACAAGATACCATCCTAACACAACAATAATTATGAGTTGAATATATAGTAAGTGCTTTATCATATTCTTATTCATTTTGCATTTCCACTAATTTTCAATTTTAATGGAGCACTTTCTGCATTGCAATAGACTGTAATCGTTTTATTAAAATGTTCGGGCTGCTCTGCCTTATACCTTATTTTCAAAATAATATTATCACCTGGTAAGACTGGTTTTTTAGTATAATCTACTGTAGTACAACCACAAGAAGTAATTACATCATTTATCACTAATGGCGATTTCCCTACATTTGAAATAACAACTTCAACTTCTTTTCTTTTATCCCAAGAAAAATCTCCAAGTTCTATTTTTTCTTTTGATAAAGAAACAACAGTCAAAGCTTGCTTATCTACAGATGTTAACATTTTTCCCCCTAAGATTATTTCATAATACAATTTCTTTACCCCAGGCTTGAGAACAGGATTTCCAATTGCTATTATCTTATCATTTTTATCTAATAAGAATGTAGCAAAATTTTCTTCATTCAAAAATTTATTCATCTTATTCAATGTATCCGTTTCATCAATGTAAACGAAATAGTTGAATTCATTATTTCTTAAATGCTTAATCAATTTCCTCTTTCTTTGCGGATTAAAAACCATTAAGCAGGTCACTCTATTAGGATAAATAGAATCTAAGTCTTCCATCATCTCTTTCCACCGTGACAATTGTAATCTACAGCTTACGCAACCTATTGTATCAACATAATTCAATATAGTGTAGAAAGATTGCTCTCTTGTATACTTTGTCAAAACAGTATCACTCCCATAAGCCGTTAAACATATACTATCAGGAAAATGGATAACCTTCCCACTCCATTCATTTACTAAACGAGCGACTTTATCTTGCTCTGATTCTTTACAAGAAACCAACAATGTTACTAAAATTAGAAACTTCAAGAAACGTATCATCATTTTAAATAATATTTTAAAATTACAGGATTATCATCTTCTTTCAACTTTTCCATTTTATATATCTCTTGCGGGGACATCAAACTACGATCTATATACTGAGATACCATATCCGGTTGGCAAATGGCAAATAATATATTATCAGTTATTCCAAAACAAGGATACATTACGAAAGGCTTTCCATCTTTCAATAAGAAACCTTTTTTTGTCTTCCTATTATAGATAAAATGACTTCCATATCCTCTCACCGCCTTAGCTAGATAGAGATACACATAATCATCGTTAAAAAATTTAAGTAAAGGCAAAATTTCCCCAGACTTCTTCAAAAACTGATATCTTTCTGTTGCTTCCTCTGTTATTTTTCTTCTTTCATCATCAGAATCTGTCCGCTTTCCCCCAGCTCGCCCAGGCAAACCATCAGCCTTAACTTCTGATTTACCAAAATCAAGATACATAATAGCCTCAAGTTTTTTTTCTTTCGTATCTATTCGATAGAAATAATAGTTGAGACCTAAAGGCACAAAGTAAAAATGTTCCCCTATATTATAAAAACAGCTATGAGCCATCGTATTTCCCGAGATAGTACCCTCATAATTTGCATTAATTACTTGTTGGGTTTCTAAATTAACAAATGAAACCTCTTGATCTGTCCAAATAAAAGGATTAGTAAAAATATAATCGTTAGTATCTAAAGCCAAAAAATAGTCCACAGGAAATTCAGGTTTAAATTTTCTCTTAGCCAATAGTTCAAATGTTGGGCTATAAGTATATATTGTCCCATAAGGATTTAATAGGTCAATCCCTTTTAAATATGGATTAAAATTTATATCCAATACCATAATATAATCTTTTGGTCCTTGCCCATTCCTTCTCTTTGAATTATCAATGTATTTCCCGTTCCCCGAAAATGTATAAATAATTTGATCACTTGTGTAAATCGCAAATAGGTCTGTACTTTTATCATAAATAACTTTATTACATCTATAGAGTAAAGATGAGTCATTCGTTTCTAAAGGAATTATTTCTATTTTCTCTAAAAAAGACAAAGCATCTCGGGATACTTTATCAACTTCTACAGGTATCCTTTCAATTCCATCTGATATTTTTTTATTATTTGGAGAACATGAGCAAATAATAGTCAATAATATTATTATATTTATTTTTTTCATTATACTTGTTTTTAAATTATGAGGTTGTAATACCCACAACCCCATAAATCTTAAATTAATCAGTCACATGGAGTAATACACGCATCTCGCATATCTCCAGTAAATCTACAATCATCCCAAAGAATAGAACCTGTATAACAATCACCATACATATGCCAGCATCTACCACCATGATGTTTACTCTGATTACATGTAATTTCCATATCAGGGTATTCACCACTTTGTGCCAATGCTTCTACATTAGCCAAAGCCAAAACCGATAACTTCACATTGTATTGCGAAGTATATACATTGTATCCTGCAACAGCAGCGATAGCAATAATGGCAATAATGCCCATTACTTTCTTTTTCATTCTGTGTCTTTTTAGTTCATACTTTCTCCTTTTTATTCTGTATTTATCATTTCAACAGAATAGCAATAGTTTGCCACATTAACTTTTTATTCTTATGTTTGCATCGGAATCTTTTTTAAAGGTTTAGGAGCAGATGATATGTAAGCAAATCCGGCAAGATGAACAAACTCATCATTCTGCTCCTTTAATCAAGTTAATTATCTAATTCAACCAAAGCTAAACTTTAGTATTGGCTGATCGTTATTTACATCGGTCGCCATTATTGTTTTAGTAGCTTCATCTACCCAAATACCATATATATAATGGTCGAGTACATATTTACATAATGGTTCTCCTTTTAGGCTAAAGACATATATATACTTTCCACCGTCAGGCAAATGCCCGTTTTGTTTGGCTATATCCTTAAAAGTAGTTCCATGAAAGACCGCATAAATAGCACTATCAGTTACTTGAATATCGCTGAATCCCATAATACCTGTTGGTATGCCATACCCATCGGAGATTTTAAATTCAGGTTCACCATGTTCACCTATACGTACTACATAAGTACTATCTTTCAAGTTATAGACTTCAATGACCTCTCCCAATTGGGTTACCGTAGCCAAAATACCATTGTGTGGATTATAATCCAAGAAGCTACGCCACGCCTGCGCCAATGCCGGACGAGCATTTTGTAACGCTTCTTCATTAGCAGATGGAATACTTCCTGATTTATTAATGAGCTTTCCATTATGATTTATCCAACAGAAACGGTTTTCACCGGAATAATCCGGAACAATGACAGTAGTATCATTATATATAGCAAAATCAAGCGGTCGAAGTATATCTTCATCCAATGTTACCGCTTCCTCACGAAGCAGTGAATCACCGGATGAAGAATAATCTAACCTAGTTAATTCGCTCTTGTTAGCATCCAACGTCCATACTTTATAATTATGAAAACGAAAGTTTTCCATTGACAGCATTTCCGTAGGAGAATCTCCACGTCTACCAAAAGAAGATAAATACTGAAAGCTGGGATATTGGAATAGATGTCCGTAACAATCAGAACCATGCAAATCCATCACTACGGCTTTATCTCCCTCTATCCGTATCCGAAAAGGATAACGGAACAAGGCTGTATCAAGCTCTATTACTTCTCCTCTTAATTCTTTCTCTTGTGGAAATCCAGAATAAGGAAATACATTTTCTCCATATTCTTTATGGCTATTACAACATGAGACAAAAAATAAAAGAAAAAGCAATAGGAAGCTAACGCCATTCTTCAAGGCTGTATCCCCCGGCAACATAATCAACTTTATCATGCGATGCAGGACAATCTATGGATCCCTTACCCAAACACATAACTGGTCGCATGGATTCACCTGCAGCCAATGCTTCAATATTATATAAAAGTAAAGAATTCACTTTATCTTGGTGGGAACTTTGTTTCTTAATAGCTCCAATAGCCACTATACATAATAGAAATAAAAGAATAGATAACTTTTTCATTGTACTTTCTTAATAGGATTAATTATGTGAGCAAATGTAGGAGATTGGCAAGATATAGACAAAAAAAGCAGCGGACCATTTCGGACCAACTGCATTTTTTCAAAAAACACCGATTTCATCGGTACTTATAACATTTCAAAATATTTACAAAACAGCTAAAGAAGCAATTGATAAGCTTCAATTCTCCTCTCTATGTCAATATCAGGATTCAATTTATTAAGTATATTACGTAAACGCCCCACTGCTTTATGTACATTATCTACGCGTTCCATCCTATAAGACCATAAACTACTCATTATTTCATCATCTTTTAGAACATAATGCTTTTCTTTATTGTTCAAAAACAACTCCAACAGTTCACTAGCTTGAGGGGCAAGCTTTGTTTTTATCCCTCTGAATTCTATAGTCTTTTCCTCCGCATAAAATATTATATCCTCTTTTAACATATAGGCACGTACAGGAGTAGCATCTACTTCTTTTACTACTTTCAAGACTTCTATAGTATTCTTTTGTTGCATTAAAACGAGTTTTTTCCGAGCCAAGATTCCAGTTTTGTATATTCCATAAACAAGAAACACACACAGTAATAAATATAGTAAAAGCTCAACGTGCATTATACTCCATATGGAATAATGGATATACCCTTTCACTTCTATTTCACAAGCATAACCAATATAAAACGTAAATACTATATTTGAGAAATTACACCATTCACATTGGGTTTTATCACAAGATTTTACTTTTTCCTTTTCATCCGTTACCGAAATAGACAAAGCAGATTCGACAGGAAGATGAGTCTTCAACAAATATTTTCTCCATATAATATTTAATGAATCTGCTACAATAGGTCGTATTCCAAAAGTGTAACTATGCAAAGTACGTAAATGTGTATTGTCTGTTATATTCATATAATGCTTTTTCCGATCTAAAGGATACCAATGTACCCCCAAAGAATCTCTAATATAAACTGAATCCGGTATTTCAGCAGCTACAGCTTTAGGATCAAAATAAGATACCAAAGGGCCTTCCACTTTTCGGTTTTTCACTTCCTGGTCAACCGCCTCAATAAAAGTATCTTTCGCTTTCTGTTTAAGTGTAGATAACTTAGATTCGTATGTGTACTTGCAGGCAAAGAAAAATGCAACTCCACCGATACAAATAGCAATAGCTAACAGGATAATATTATAGGCCTTCATCATGTTTTATTTTATATCTTTTTCGACTACAAAGATAGTATTATTAGTACTAATCAACGAATAAGCTAAAGAATATCCATACAATGAAAAACAAGATTCATGCAATTCCAGTAACAAAGGAAGCACTAGCTTTGTCACTCATAGTAAGAAGTCCTGTTCTATTTTTAAGATTTCACTCGTTTATATTGAATCAAAATTGAAGGAAAGAGAAAAATAAATGCATAAATTAATGCAAGAATATGCATTTCTAATCTGATAAGTGCATAATTAAGGGATAAAAAACGAAGTATCCTCCTTACAATAAGCCCTGTTCCTTTTAAAGGAACACCTCGTTGGTCGGTGAGGAACGACTCTTTTCTCACCGACCAACGAGGTGTTCATCGGTATCGCTCGATATAACTAGTATATTTCCAGCTATTTCAGACTTTATTCTGTCAAATTTAGATATAACAGAATACCATATAGACTTCCTATATTCAGACGAATATTTACTATTTCCCCATAATAGCAAGCAATAAGTACTAAAATAGCATATAAATTGAATCACAACGGATTTTCGTAACATCCAATTTATCGGATATTTATCTATACGTTATTCTCCTGTTCTATTTTCAAGCAGGAAAACGCATAAAGTGTCCTATTTTTATGTATGGCCTTATTTTAATCCGCAAGCAGTTTCTCTAGCCAAACTTTTACTTCCTCTGCGGTGGGATGAATAGCCAATATTTTTCCGTCCTTATCAACCAAATATGTACATCCGCCACCATTGCCAACACCATACTGTTCCCATATCTTACCCGCATCATTTAATTCCAGAAGATTGAGCCACGGATATTTATCTTTGGCAACAGCATTTCGCATATCGTCTGCTTTCCGTTCACGAGCTACGCCCACTATCACAAATCCTTTATCCTTATATGCTTCATAGACAGGAATCATACTGATAGAAGTACGGCGACAAGGACCACACCAGGAAGCCCACAAATCGATCAGTGCAACTTTCCCTTGTATCTCTTTGGATAATGTATGCTGTACACCCTGCAAATCAGGTGCTGTAAAGTCAATAAACTTTCCACCAACCTTTATTTCGTTACTTGAAACCCATGATTTCATATACTCTGCCATAGGGTTGTCTGCAAATTTATCAGCATATACTGTACGATATAGATTTATATAAGTAGCAACACTTTCATCGGAACCACGCATCCTTCTTACCTGACGCGTCAGCAGATAAAGTCCCACTAAGGTAGGATTTGACTGAATATACTTATTTTGATATTCCGCATATTTGCCATACACCTCCCGGCTTTTTTGCTCAAATGCTCTATATTCTTCCGTATATGCCTTCCCTTCTTTTTCCAGTTGTTGTGCCTTTCTACGAATTTCGTTCATTTCCTGTTCATCTTTTGCCTTTTTAAACAGTTCATACAAAGCTTTCATCTCCGGAGTTTCTATTTTTCCTTCCTGCTCCAAACGCTCTCTTTCCATCCGAAGAGGAATCATGAATTTGTCATCAGTCTCTTTCTGAAAGCGAAGTAATTCGCTTGTCAATGGTGCATCCGAATGAATTTCCGGTTCTTTCTCCATTGAGTATAAAGTTAGTCTCATATTACCATTCTCAGAAAGGAAAGAAACCGGATACCAACCACCATTCATTTGGTCACTCCAGGCATATAATTCGTAGGGTTCTTCTCTGTCAACATATAAATCATAGGAGAATTTTCCGTCACGTACCGGAATAGAAATCCAATCTTTCACACGTGGATCGGTCCCTTCCGGCATCAACATCAAACGACTATATGCGGGATTATCAATCACCTTTCCTTCAATATGGCAATGTATTTTCTTCTTTTGCTCTGACTTCTCTAAGAAAATATCATTTATCTGAAAGCCATTACCTCCGGTCAGCATTTCATCAAAATCCACCGATTTATCACGTTTATCTACCGGTTCAAATTGCAACGTGAATGAACGGTTCCAGGATGAGGACATATATTCCTTATTATCCAGTTTTATACCTGTCGCACGTTTCAGACGGTATTCTTTCCCAGTATGTTTCCCTTTCAGTACAGAGGAAGCTGCTATGCTAACCCATGAATTGGGACGGCTATACATATCGCCCTTTAGAATAAGAGCAGTATCTGAGATCTCAACTTGATACAACTCCAATACGTCAGTAGTACGTGTTCCTGTTACCGGATATTCAATAACCTTGGTTTGTGCTGCAGCATATATTCCCATCATAGAAATTCCGACTGCTAATAGTATGTTTTTCATATTATTTTGTTTTTAGATAAAGCAAATGTATGCAATTCAAATAGAACTAGAAAACAATATTGTACAAAAGTTACTATGTTTGTATACTAACGTTTATATAGATATGCATCCAACAAAAAAACGCTCCCAGTAAAATGGAAGCGTTGTCTTTATCTTTTTTAAATTCACAATATTTTGTGGCAATCTTATTACAAACTTTTTATTTCTTCAATGGATAGTCCTGTTATTTGCGAAATAGTATCAAGTGGAATATTCAAAGATTTCATATTATGTGCCATTTCTCTTTTTTCTTCCATACGTCCTTCCATAAGCCCCTCTGCATGACCTTCCATGCGACCTTCCATGCGACCTTCGGCACGTTCGGTATATATATTATCACGTAGAATCACTATATTATCCAAATGACGATAATAAGCATTTAATTCTTCTTTAGTCATCTTATCCAGTTTCAGGCGTTGACGAGCCTCATCCAACCCCGGCGCTGTTGCACTATCGGGTATATCACCTGTATTTAGATAATAAATCCATTCTTCCAACGGACTCCGAGCCACTTGATTAAAATCATTGACCTTCAGAATATAATATTCGGGATAAAGCTGACTGACACTATCTACTTTGAATGTCTGTTTTTGGAAAGGAGTCAATTCCAAAACATCTCCCTGATGGATTCCGCGGAATTCTGTTTTGCCATGATATACAATATCCTTTCCGCTCCCTAAAGAGAAATATACAATATTGACGCTATATACTTTCCTTACCTTATCATACCCTTCCCCACGATTTATATATTCAGTCACTAACTTCGAGGTACCGAATAACATACGTTGGAAATACGCATACTCATTATTATTTTGAACTTCAATCAAAATAAGTTCACCTTTTGAGTTTTCCGCAAGCATATCTACCCGATTATACTTGTCAAACTCGTCCTCTTGATTGCTTTCACTTTCCAACAACTTCTGAATGACTATCTTTTCATTCAGAAGAGTGGTAAGAAAGCCCTCGAGAACTGCAAAATTGGCTTTATTACGCAATAAGCGTTTCATAGCCCAATCGAAACGAATATAATTACTTGCCATAAGTTCGTCTCCTTCCTCGTTTTCTTTTTTCATGCTAACAAAGGTAAGCAGAAAATGTTTGATTTCAAGTATATATGCTTCAATTTCTCATTTAAAAAGCAAAAAGACACAATTGGTTCAAGAATACAACATCATCGTAAGTATATTAGGAATAGTATTCATTACTAATGAACATTTTTATCCATTTTCGTTCATTGACAATGAGAACTGAATGTAATTTTATCATGCGTGAGAATGGACATATTATAGCCGAAGGATTACGTTTTTACACGTATGATGCACAAATACGGTCCGAATTTGTTATCTTTGCCCATATCATTGTTATATCAAAACGAAAGTTGTTATGAATGCATCCGTTAATATGCTCCGCAAGCTCCCGATAGGAATACAAAGCTTTGAAAAACTTCGCTCCGAAGGTTTTCTTTATGTGGATAAGACTGCATTGGTTTTTCGCCTGGCACAAGCAGGTGCACCTTGTTTTCTGAGTCGTCCGCGGCGTTTCGGAAAAAGTTTGCTGCTGTCTACTTTTGAGGCTTATTTCAAAGGAAAGAAAGAGCTCTTCAAAGGGCTCGCTATTGAGCAATTGGAACAGAATTGGTTTGAATATCCAGTGCTTCATCTCGACTTGAATGCCGAAAAATATGACAGTAAAGAACGATTGGAAAAAATGCTGGAGTTTCAACTGGCAAGATGGGAAACACAATATGGTGTCGATAAAGGAACAATGACTTTTTCCGGCAGATTCGCCACAATCATTCAACAGGCATACGAACAAACCGGACGCAGGGTAGTTGTGCTCGTGGATGAATATGATAAGCCTATGCTACAATCATTCGATAATCCGGAATTACAGGACGACTATCGTAAAACGCTGACTGCCTTTTATACCGTTCTTAAGAGTGCCGATGCTTACTTGCAGTTCGTCTTTATCACCGGAGTGACAAAATTTGCACAAATGGGAATATTCAGCACCCTGAATCAACTCAATGATATCAGCTTTGATCTTGAATATAATGCTCTCTGTGGTATGACCTGCCCTGAAATAGAAGCGACTTTTGCTCCTGAGCTTCAGGCACTGGCCGTGCAAACGGAAACGACTTATGATAATGTAGTGGAGCAACTTACCCGGCAATATGACGGATACCGATTTACTCCGAGCAAAGGATTTGCTCCGATGTATAACCCGTTCAGCGTACTTAGCGCCCTCGACAAGCTGCGTTTCGGTGACTACTGGTTTGCCAGCGGTACTCCTACTTTTCTGGTAGAGATACTCAAGAGAACCGATTTCGATCTTCGTGAACTTGATGGCATCGAAGTTTCTTCCGCTTCTTTAAGTGACGACAGGGCAAATATCAGCAATCCTGTACCGATGATTTATCAAAGCGGGTATTTGACGATAAAGTCTTATGATACGGAGTTTCGTGTATATACATTGGGATTTCCTAATGAAGAAGTAAAATATGGTTTTCTCAACTTTGCCGCTCCTTTTTATACTCCGGTTTCGTCTACTGATACAACTTTCTATATTGGAAAATTCATTCGCGAACTACGTAATGGTGACGTCAATGCATTCCTTACCCGTTTGAACTGTTTCTTTGCTGACTTTCCTTACGAATTGAATTCGAAAACGGAACGTCATTATCAAGTTGTATTCTATTTGGTCTTCAAACTAATGGGACAATTTACACAAGCGGAAGTACGTACCGCTATCGGTCGTGCAGACGCAGTAGTAAAGACCGCAGATTATATCTACGTATTCGAATTCAAGCTAGAGGGTACAGCCGAGGAAGCCTTACAGCAGATAGATGACAAAGGTTATATGCTGCCTTATAGTATTGATGGCAGGAAGCTCATAAAAGTAGGCGTTTCCTTTGATGCCGAGAAACGGAATTTGGGAAAATGGCTCTTAAAAGAGTGACGCTATCCCAAGGATATTCCTAAAACAATTAAAAATATAAGGCAACTAACTCGCAATGAATTAGTTGCCTTATAGTGAGCATCTCGACAATGGATTAATTCTTCATGCTAGCAGAAAAAATCTTTGCTTTTATGTATGTTCTTATTTTAATGTAAATCTGACGTGAAAGAATCTTCTATCTCCCACTGTCCCAAAGTCCGCGTTGTGCTATCAAAATTCACTCCAACTTTAACAACTTTACGATGGTCTACCTCATAAGGAATGGCATATTGTTTACTATTAATTTGTGCCAATGCCTCTTCAGGAGTGCCATCCACCTTAAATTCAAACACATAAATTGCATCAGACATCTTAATTACTGCATCTGCCCTGCCAATAGCATTTTTTATTTCTACATCTACATATTGCCCCATCAGACGGAATAACAAATAGAATATGGTTTGATAATGTTTTTCCTGATTATTCTCCAAATCATAAGGTATAGATGAAAAGAAAGAGCGGGTACGAAGAAGGCACTGCTCAATATCACCTTTCATCAGGTCTCTAACAAAAGAGACGACATAGAAATTACTTTCACGGGTTGGCTGATTGAGATAGGAAGGAATCAGCGTCTCAATAAAGCCTATTTTAACTTCTTCGTTCGGATAACCTAATGTGTATGTACGGAAAAGAGGTTCATACCCTTTGATAGTTAAATATCCACTCTGATAAAGTACAGGAATCGGATCTGTGATAACCTCTGTCGCTTTATCAAAATCTTCATCTTTCACTTCCATCTTTTCCAGTAGATTGAGATTGAAGTCCATTCGCTGTAACATCTCAATCAAGAAAGTGGGCGTACCGGTAGAGAACCAAAAACTTTTATAGTCCCTTTGAGAAAAAGCATTGAAAAGGCTGAACGGGTTGTAAATATCTTCACAGTTCTTACTAAAATGATAACCGTCATATTGCCGTTTCAAATGCTGGCAGGCTTCTTCATATGTCTCATTGTTGGCTTGAGCAATCCTCTCAATATCCGACTGCATCTGACTCCGCAACTCTTGCTCTGTAATGCCACAAATAGCACTGTAATCATCGCTCATACTGATATTCTGCAAGTTGTTTAGCTCACTGAATATGCTCATTTGGCTAAATTTGCTGATACCTGTCAGAAATAAGAAACGAAGGTATTGTCCTTGTGCTTTGAGGGGACTAAAGAACTTACGCATTTCAGTTCGCAATTGTCCTTGTAAAGCTGATTCGCTATTACTATCCAATAAAGGCGCATCATATTCGTCAATCAATACAACAACCTGTTTTCCTGTCTGTTGGTAGATCCGCCGAAGCAAGCCTGTCAAACGAGCTGCATAACTCGTTTCTTCTTCATTTTTCCCATAAGTTCTCTCCCACTCGCTCAAATAAAGATTCAATTGTTCCTGCAAATCTTCGATAGTGGTATATTTCGTTCTACTGAAATCAATATGTAATACCGGATAAACGATCCATTCTTTTTCCAACTGTTCCATAGCCAATCCTTCGAATAGTTCATTCTTCCCGGAAAAATAGGCTTCAAGAGTAGAAACTAGAAGACTCTTTCCGAAACGACGCGGACGGCTAAGGAAATAAATCTTATTTGTATGAGTCAATTGATAAATTAATGCAGTTTTATCAATATACACACAATTATTATTACGCAAATCCTCAAAATTCTGTATTCCGATAGGATATCTTCTAAATGTCTCTTTCATATATATTGCAAAGCTTGTATTTCTTCATGTCAACAAAGGTAAGCAGAAAATGTTTGAATTCAAGCATATATGCTTCGATTTCTCATTAAAAAGCAAAAATACACAGTAACTATCGATAACAAAAAAATACAGATTATTCCCATATGGAAATGGCTCTTAAAAGAGTGACGCTATCCCATCAATATAGTGACGGTATATGCCTAAGATAGCGTCACTATCCCGAGCATATACCGTCACTATATTCATACCGAATATTCCGGACTATTATCCCTTTAAATTCAGCGCTGTGTAGGCAAAGTAAACTCTTGCGAATCGCAAATGATCCCATTCTCGTCCGCCACTGCTACACGGAATGTCACTTCACCATCTTTCAGCCTTTCGCCTGCATGGATAGAGGCTGTATAACGGATACCTTCACCCGGAAGAATCTCCTCTATCATAACGGAAGGAGAAATGCCGATATGTTTCACTTTACCAACGGTTTCTACCACAGGAACAACGTCATAAACAGGTCTACGCCCTTCATTCATAACTTCAAAAATAATTTTGCTGTTCTCTCCCCCATCAATCACATGATTGCGATTATCATCAATAAAACGGATTCTGCGCAGCTTCAATTGAGAGATAGGTTGCTGAACCTGTGGTTGTTTCTTGTATTTCTGAACACGGACTTCACGCACTTCGGGAACATAGGCATCGTCTTCAATCTGTTCCTGTCTCGGTGCTGTCAACGCACTTCCTATTGCCGCACCGGCAATGGTTCCTACAATATTTCCGATAGCAGAGCCACGGTAACCACCTCGCCATCCACGATTATTATCCCCGACAAGTCCACCTATCGAACTCCCCAAACTGCCACCGATAGAAGCACCTGCCACGATAGCTCCCGGATTTCCCATACGCCCCGACGCACATCCACTCAAAATCAAAGCGGAAAGCAAAAATACTGTTAGTTGTTTCTTCATGAACCTCTCTATTTAGTGTTATTATCTATTCTACCACTTTAAAACGAGCAAAACGCAATAATAGTTGCTTGTCACCCGCATTTTTAAAATGAATGGTTGCTTTCGCATTGTCTCCCGTTCCTTCCACTTTTATGACTTCTCCGAGTCCGAAACGCTCATGTTCTATCATTTGCCCGGCTTGTACACCTGCTACCGATGCCGAACCGGAAGATGCCGCCTGAGTTCCCCCACTGCTGCCTACCGTACTTACCTTCTTCAGGTTTCTTGGTACACTGGGAGCTATTATCTGCGCCTTTGGCCGTTCACGCTGCCCGGAAGAGGAACTTCCGAAAGACGTACGCGACGGAGAAGCAGAACGGGTAAATCCGCCTTCTATCTCTCTGCGGAAACGTCCCGCACCCTCATCAACCGAACGGCTGACTCCCGATTCATGCGGCATCTTCAAGAAATCAATATCAATATCCCGCAAGAAACGGCTGGGACTTCCAAACTCCATCTTTCCGTAACGGAAACGGGTTTTGGCAAAAGACAGATAACAATGTTCCTCGGCACGGGTAATGGCTACATAGAACAAACGGCGCTCTTCTTCCAATGCCCGGGGTGAATCACCCACCATACCGCTAGGGAACAAGTTTTCTTCCAACCCGACCACAAACACGTTTTTAAATTCCAATCCCTTGGCGGAATGGACTGTCATCAAAGTAATCTTCTCTCCATCATCCGCTTTATCGGAGTCCTGGTCGGTAAGCAGGGCAATCTCTGAAAGGAAATCGGTAAGGGAAATGTTCGGATTACCTTCTTCTTGCCGCAAAGCGCAGAAGTCATTCATACCATTCACCAATTCTTCTATGTTTTCCTTACGACTCAAATTCTCCGGAGAAGTGTCCTGGCAAACATCATTGATAATGCCGGACTGACGGATGATATCTGTTCCTATCTCGTAAGCGTTCTTATCCGCCTGGTCGGTAATAAAACCTTCTATCAATTCACGAAAACCCTGAAGTTTCGTATGCGTCCCTTTGTTGATATTCAGTCCGTAGCTTAACGGTTCGCAGAGCGCCGCCCACAGGCTGACTCCATTATCGGTAGCTGCCGATATTATTTTGCCGACAGTCGTATCTCCGATACCACGGGCAGGATAATTGATGATACGCTTGAACGCTTCTTCATCATTCGGATTCACCACCAACCGGAAATAAGCGATAACGTCTTTTATCTCTTTTCGCTGATAGAAAGAGAGTCCGCCATAAATCTTATAAGGCATTGTCCGCTTCCGAAGAGCTTCTTCAAAAATACGACTCTGCGCATTCGTACGATACAGAATGGCAAAGTCTGCATAGCCGTAATCGTGCTCCCGGCGTAATTCGGCTATCTTATTAGCCACAATATCACCTTCTTCCACATCACTGTATGCCTGGAACACGCCGATAGCTTCTCCTCTCTCCTTCTCGGAAAATACAGCTTTTCGTATCTGACGCTCATTCTTCTCAATCAGGCTGTTGGCAGCGCAGACAATGGTTTGCGTGGAACGGTAATTCTGCTCCAGTTTAAAGACTTTCGTATCGGGATAGATTTTCGTAAAATAGAGAATATTGTCAATATCCGCTCCACGGAAGGAATAGATACTTTGCGCGTCATCTCCTACGACACATACCCGCTGGTTTTCCTTCGTCAGTTGCAGGACGATGCTATGCTGGGCATAGTTGGTATCCTGATACTCATCTACGAGCACATAACGGAACTGGTCACGGTAGCGTGCCAGGACTTCCGGGAAGTCACGGAACAGGATATAGGTATATACCAGCAGGTCGTCAAAGTCCATAGCTCCCGCCTGGCGGCATCTTTCCCAATAACGGGTATAGATATCACGGATGGCAGGCATTTTAGCAGCCATATCGCCTTCATAGGCTTCTTTATTGGCAGCATATCCCGTAGGAGTAACCAAATGATTCTTGGCATTGGAGATGCGGGATTGCACGGCGCCCGGTTTATAGGTCTTTTCGTCAAGTCCCATCTCTTTGATGATGGAACGGAGCAGGCTTTTACTGTCCGCCGTATCATAAATGGTAAACTGGGAGGTAAATCCGATATGTTGCGCTTCGGCACGAAGGATACGGGAGAAAATGGAATGGAAAGTCCCCATCCACAGATAACGTGCCCGTTCCATACCTACCTGGCGGGCAATACGCTCTTTCATCTCACGGGCTGCCTTATTGGTAAAGGTCAGCGCGAGGATGTTCCACGGATTGTAACCGTTCTCCAGCAAATAGGCGATTTTATAAGTCAATACGCGCGTCTTTCCCGAACCCGCACCGGCTATCACCAGTGAAGGTCCGTCATTGTAAGTCACTGCTGCACACTGACTCTCGTTCAATTCCTCTATATAATTGGTACTCATAACAGCATTATAAAAACAATGTGGTTTTTTAACAAACCCTTGGCATTCAAATTTGTTCTCAATGCAAAAGTATAATATTCATTCGAGAATGAAGGTATTTTTATGATTTTTCATCACTAACTATTTTAACCTAACCCCCAAAAGCAATGAAAAGAAGTATATTTTTATCGATTATTTTGAGTTTAAGCCTGTTTGCCTGTATTCCACAGGCCATGGCACAGAAACAGAGCCGTCTGGAAAAACTGCTCAGGTATCTGAATGACAACGACGCTGACAAATGGCAGAAGAACCGCGAAAAGGTAGATGACGAAACGCAGTCGTATTATGCCGAGGAACTGGCTTTACTGGATGTTCTCAACGGATTGTGGAACAAGCAGAGCGAACAGGCTGCCACCGACTATTTCGGATGTTACGAGAAAGCCGCCAAAGCCTATTTCCCCAACATCTGCGATGAGGAGAAGATACAGCTTTCCAACGTGCAGAACAAAGCGGAGCAATCTATCGTCTATATTTTAGAGGCTTCGAAGGATCAGATTCCTTTTAGCCGGACACTGATGGACAGTATCCGTTCAAGCGGTTATCCCGCAGATTCCGCACTGGTGCAGAAGTTACGGGATATCCGCGAAATGGCACTGCTGGAAGGTATGCTGAAAGCACCTGCGCCCGGCATCTATCAGACGTATATGACCGAGTATCCGAACGGAAAATTTATCTCCCAGGTCAATGCCGCCGAGAACAAACGGCTTTATCAGATTGTGAAAAAGAATCCGACACCGGAGAATTTCAAAGCTTTCTTTGATAATCCCGCCATGCAAAAGTTCTTCACGGATACGGATACCCGCCCGTTCCTGGGTGAAGTGCAAGCGTTATACGACAATTACCTGTTCCATAGCATTGACAGCTTACGGGAAGGGGGAAATGCAACGGCTATCCGGCAAATCATCGACGACTACAAGCGTACTCCTTATCTGAATACCGCAGCACGTACGCATCTGAATGACCTGGAATATCTTAGTGAGAAAGCGGATTTCGAGCTTTTAAAGCCGGCGATAGTCAGTTCCGAATCTCTGAGTCTGTTGCAGGAATTTCTTAGTACGCACAGATACAAGGAATTTCGTGACCAGGCCAATGCGTTACGGACACCGTTTATCCTGCAAACAATCATCTCCACTCCCACTTCCGTGAAATATTATAATGCAGGAAGGCTGATAAAGTCTGCCGAAAACGACAGCACGGGGAATATCTCTACCACTTATTCGTATGACGACAAGGGGCATCTCATCTCCACGTTATCACTAACCATGAAAAACGGGCAGGCAAGCAATGAAATGCAGACAAACAGACTGTACGACCCGCAAGGTCACTGCATCTTTGAGGTACAGACGAATCCGAAGACCAAGACGGACGTTTACCGGCGGACACGCCGTATCGGTGCCGATGGAAGCATCGAGAGCGATTCTCTGAGATATACGGATGGCAGACTCATCATAAGTACTTATGATAAGCAGGGCTTATTAACCGAATCCAAAGAATATAATAAGAACGGAGAACTCCAGGGCTACACCGCAAACAAATATGATGACAAAGGCAGATTGATTGCCTCACAACATCAGAACTTGCTTTTCGCTAATTCGTCCGATCAGATTATTTCACAGAAAGACGCTTATGAATATGACAAGTACGGGTATCTGACGCAAATTGTCTACCAACGAATTTTAGGGAATAATCAGAAAACGTCCGGCTGCCTGACTTGCCTGTACGATAAATACGGTAACCGGATTGATGGAAATTCTTACTATGAGTATGACAATACGGGACAATGGGTCTGCCGCACGAGCCGGGACAACCCGAAAGATATGGAGCGGATACAGTATATTTATAAATAAAAAGAAGATACTGTGAACATTTTGCGGAAGGCTTCTGTTATTATAGTATAACAAGCCAATTAAAACTTGTAACATTATGAATACTATATTAATGTCTTTAATTATGATGACCATGACTTACGAAATGCCTAAACTTCCTTACGCAAACAATGCGTTGGAACCTGTAATCAGTCAGCAAACGATAGATTTCCATTATGGAAAACATCTACAAACGTATGTAAATAATCTGAATAGCCTCGTACCGGGAACAGAATATGAAGGTAAAACGGTGGAGGAAATCGTTGCCGTAGCACCGGATGGAGCTATATTCAATAACGCCGGACAAGTATTGAACCACAATCTGTATTTCCTGCAATTTGCCCCGAAACCTGCGAAGAAGGAACCGGCCGGCAAACTGGGAGAAGCAATCAAACGTGACTTCGGCAGCTTTGAAAACTTCAAGAAAGAATTCAATGCAGCAGCAGTAGGATTGTTCGGTTCGGGATGGGCTTGGTTGTCCGTTGACAAAGACGGCAAACTGCACATCACCAAAGAAGGAAACGGCAGCAACCCTGTACGTGCCGGATTGAAACCGCTTCTAGGATTCGACGTGTGGGAACACTCCTATTATCTGGATTACCAAAACCGCCGTGCCGACCACGTAAACGCCCTGTGGAACATCATCGACTGGGATGTGGTTGAAAAAAGAATGTAACCGGATTTACTGACTAAACTATACTAATGAAAAGGTCGTTGTGATTTTCACAGCGACCTTTTTTCTCACATAAAAAATAAATATTTATTGTATATAAGCTACATTAGTTGTATTTTTGCAGTACTCATATCAGCATAACAAACAATTATGACATTACATAAAGGAAAAAACATACGATTGATTATCGCCATTGCCTTTCTCCTTTTCTTCCCCATTTTCTGCAATGCCGCTACCGCAGAAGAATCTGAGGAAGAAATACTTTTTATCACTTCTTATAATGCCGATACTAAATATACCTACGATAACATCAGTGCATTTATAAAGACTTATACGCAATTGGGCGGAAAATACTCTACCATCGTAGAAAATATGAACGCAACGGATTTAACCCAGGCTCATAAATGGAAAAAGACATTAACCGATATTTTGGACAAGCATCCGAAAGCGAAGTTGGTTGTCCTGCTGGGTGGTGAAGCATGGAGCAGTTTCCTTCATCTCGAAGACGAGAAATACAAGCAGCTTCCCGTTTTCTGTGCAATGGCGTCACGCAACGGCATCCGTATCCCGAACGATTCGATTGATATCCAGAACTACAATCCTCAAAGCATCGACTTAACGGAGAGGATGAAGGAATATAATATAAAATACTGTAACACATACGAATATGACATCAATAAAGATATAGAAATGATGCAGGACTTTTATCCGGAAATGGATAATCTGGTATTCGTATCGGACAATACATACAATGGACTGGCCGAGCTTGCCTGGTTCAAGCAGAACCTGAAAAATTATCCGGAACTGTCGGTCACTTATATCGACGGTCGTATTCATACCATTGATACGGCTGTCAGCCAGCTACGGAATCTCTCTCCAAAATCGGTTATGCTACTCGGCATCTGGCGGGTGGACAACCGTGGAATTACCTATATGAACAACTCCGTTTATGCTTTTTCCAAAGCCAATCCTTTGTTGCCGGTATTCAGCATGACTTCCACCGCCATAGGTTATTGGGCTATCGGAGGATATGTTCCCCAATATGAAGGTGTGGGAAAAAGCATGGGTGAATATGCCTACCAATTTTTAGACCTGGGGAAAACTGATATCAGCAGCATGAATATTCTGCCCAACAGGTATAAATTTGATGCCAACAAGCTGAAAGAATGGGGATTCGAAAACAAGAAGCTGCCTGTCAACTCACTTGTTATCAATCGCCCGATTCCTTTCTTTGTGGCTTATAAGACGGAGGTACAGTTTATTCTGCTCATATTTCTGGTATTGATAGGCGGATTGATGATTTCACTTTATTACTATTACCGGACTAAAACACTGAAAAATCATCTTGAAAGAACGACAGAGCAACTGCGGGAAGACAAAAAGAAACTGGAAGCATCTGAAATCGAACTGCGTGACGCCAAGGAACGTGCCGAGGAAGCCAATCAATTAAAGAGTGCCTTCGTTTCTAACATGAGTCACGAGATACGGACACCGCTGAATGCCATCGTAGGCTTTTCCAGCCTGATTGTTGATTCGGTAGACCATAGCGGAGAACTTCAGGAATACGCGAATATTGTTCAGACTAATTCCAATCTGTTACTCCAGTTGATTAGCGATGTATTGGACATATCACGCTTGGAATCAGGAAAATTGCAATTCAAATATGAGTGGTGTGAATTGATGAATCATTGTCAGAATATGATTACTCTGACGAATCAGAATAAAACGAAAGATGTAAACATCAGTCTCCAGATGCCCAAAGAGCCGTATAAGTTTTATACCGACCCGCTACGCCTGCAACAAATCATTATCAATCTGCTGAATAATGCGTTGAAATTCACACCTGCGGGAGGAAGTATCACGCTGGACTACAAAGTGGACGAGGAAAAGCAATGTATGTTATTCTCCGTAACTGATACCGGTACAGGAATCCCCGAAGAGAAACAGGAACTCGTATTCCAGCGTTTCGAAAAACTGAACGAGTTTATTCAGGGAACGGGACTGGGGCTGGCTATTTGCAAGCTGACTATCCAGTATATGGGTGGTGATATATGGATTGACAAGGACTACAAAAATGGCGCACGATTTGTCTTTTCCCATCCTATCAAAAAACAGGAATCGGCAGAAAAATGAAAAATAATCTGTCGAATTAGTCTTTTTCTGTTTCTTTTTCGCTTACTTTGCCCCTGTAAAGACAAAGGGGTGCCCCATGAGGGGCTGAGATTATACCCTAGGAACCTGAGGCAGTTAGTACTGACGTAGGGATTGTGTTTCTTCTTATCGCCTTTCCATAAAAGCACGCTCTTTGTATTTACTTTCAACTTATTTATTCTGATAGGACAATGAAAGTACAAGTGAACAACAAAGAGGTGGAAATTATTCCTGACTCTACCCTTACACAACTGACAGCACAACTCGAACTTCCGGTTCAGGGTATCGCTATCGCCGTGAACAACAAAATGATTCCCCGCACCGAGTGGGAGCGTTTCATGCTGCATGAGAATGACAACCTGGTAATTATCAAGGCAGCTTGCGGAGGATAAAGTGATGGTCAGTCTACAATTTATCACGCATCAGACCGAACGGTATTCATACCTCGAATCGGCACGTATGGCACTCGAAGGCGGGTGCAAATGGATTCAATTACGCATGAAGGATGCTCCTCTCGAGGAAGTGGAAGCGGTAGCACTGCAACTGAAACCGCTTTGTAAAGAGTATGAAGCTATCCTCATCCTTGACGACCACGTCGAACTGGCCAAAAAGCTGGAAGTGGACGGTGTGCACCTGGGTAAAAAGGATATGCCTATCGACCAGGCACGGCAGATACTCGGAGAAGCCTTTATCATCGGCGGCACGGCAAATACATTTGAAGATGTCGTACAGCATTATCGCGCCGGAGCCGACTATCTCGGCATCGGGCCTTTCCGGTTCACCACTACCAAAAAGAATCTAAGCCCTGTACTGGGTTTGGAAGGATATTCGTCCATCCTTTCCCAAATGAAGGAAGCGAATATCGAACTGCCCGTAGTGGCTATCGGTGGAATCACCAACGAGGATATTCCTGATATTCTCCGCACAGGAGTCAACGGGATTGCCATGTCCGGCACGATTCTCCGGGCGGAAAATCCGGTAGAGGAAACACGAAAAATTCTAAGTAATTCATAAATCAACATCTATAATTCTAAATTCCAAAAGACATGGAAAAGTTAGTAATTGCGGGACGTGAATTTAACTCACGCCTTTTCCTGGGAACAGGAAAATTCAATTCCAATGAAGTTATGGAACAGTCCATTCTGGCTTCGGGCACAGAAATGGTAACGGTTGCCATGAAACGTATCGACATGGACAATAAAGAGGACGACATGCTGAGACATATTATCCATCCGAATATCCAGTTATTGCCCAATACTTCCGGTGTACGTGATGCGGAAGAAGCTGTTTTTGCCGCACAGATGGCGCGTGAAGCGTTCGGTACGAACTGGCTGAAACTGGAAATTCATCCCGATCCCCGTTATCTGCTCCCCGACTCTATCGAGACACTGAAGGCTACGGAAGAGTTGGTAAAACTGGGCTTTGTCGTGTTGCCTTATTGCCAGGCTGACCCTGTGCTTTGCAAACGGTTGGAAGAAGCCGGTGCAGCTACCGTTATGCCTCTCGGTGCTCCGATTGGCACGAATAAGGGATTGCAAACCAAAGAGTTCCTGCAAATTATTATCGAGCAGGCAGGTATCCCCGTTGTCGTTGATGCCGGTATCGGAGCTCCAAGCCATGCTGCTGAAGCAATGGAACTCGGTGCTTCTGCCGTATTGGTAAATACGGCAATCGCCGTTGCCGGAAACCCGGTAGAGATGGCAAAGGCTTTCAAAGCTGCCACCGAAGCCGGAAGACGGGCTTACGAAGCGGGATTAGGACTGCAAGCGGACAACTTTATAGCCGAAGCAAGCTCACCTCTGACTGCTTTCCTGGATAAATAATATGAATGAGTAGCTGACTACTAAAAGAACAATTATGGAACAAAGAATAAAATTTCCCCGCTCTCAAAAAGTATATTTGCCCGGCAAACTTTATCCGAATATCCGTGTAGCCATGCGGAAAGTGGAACAAGTGCCCAGCGTCAGTTTTGAAGGCGAAGAAAAGATTGCGACACCGAATCCCGAAGTATATGTATATGATACCAGCGGTCCGTTCAGCGACACGGATATGAGTATCGACCTTAAAAAAGGTTTGCCACGAATACGCGAAGAATGGATTGTAGGTCGCGGTGATGTAGAACAACTCCCTGAAATTACATCCGAATACGGACGCATGAGACGGGATGACAAGAGTCTCGACCATCTGCGTTTTGAACATATCGCCCTGCCTTATCGTGCCAAAAAAGGAGAAGCTATCACTCAAATGGCATATGCCAAAAGAGGTATCATCACTCCCGAAATGGAGTATGTGGCTATCCGTGAGAATATGAACTGCGAGGAACTGGGAATAAAAAGCCATATCACTCCTGAATTTGTCCGCCAAGAGATTGCGGAAGGACGTGCCGTATTGCCTGCCAACATCAATCACCCGGAAGCTGAACCGATGATTATCGGACGGAACTTTCTAGTGAAAATCAATACGAATATCGGAAACTCTGCTACTACTTCGAGCATTGACGAAGAAGTGGAAAAAGCATTGTGGAGCTGCAAATGGGGCGGTGATACTTTGATGGATCTCTCTACAGGAGAAAATATCCACGAGACACGTGAGTGGATTATCCGCAATTGCCCCGTTCCGGTAGGCACGGTTCCAATCTATCAGGCGCTCGAAAAAGTAAACGGTGTAGTGGAAGACCTGACATGGAAAATCTACCGGGATACTTTGATCGAACAATGCGAGCAGGGAGTGGATTACTTTACGATTCATGCGGGTATCCGTCGCCATAATGTACACCTTGCCGATAATCGTTTGTGCGGTATTGTCAGTCGCGGGGGAAGTATTATGAGTAAATGGTGTCTGGAACATGACCGGGAGAGTTTCTTGTACGATCACTTCGATGATATTTGCGATATTCTGGCAGAGTATGATGTAGCGGTGTCTTTGGGAGACGGACTTCGTCCGGGTTCTATCTATGATGCCAACGATGAAGCTCAGTTTGCAGAACTGGATACGATGGGAGAACTGGTACTTCGTGCTTGGGACAAGAATGTACAAGCATTTATCGAAGGGCCCGGCCATGTTCCGATGCACAAGATTAAAGAGAATATGGAACGTCAGATTGAGAAGTGCCACGATGCACCGTTCTACACACTCGGCCCGTTGGTGACGGATATTGCTCCGGGATACGACCATATCACTTCCGCTATCGGTGCCGCACAAATCGGATGGCTGGGTACGGCAATGCTTTGCTATGTGACTCCGAAGGAGCATCTTGCCCTACCGGACAAAGAAGATGTTCGCATAGGAGTTATCACCTACAAGATAGCTGCTCATGCCGCCGACCTTGCCAAAGGGCATCCGGGTGCGCAGGTACGTGACAACGCACTGAGCAAAGCGCGTTATGAATTCCGCTGGAAAGACCAGTTCGACTTGTCACTCGACCCGGAACGGGCACAGACTTATTTCCGCGCAGGACACCACATCGACGGAGAATATTGTACGATGTGCGGGCCTAACTTCTGTGCGATGCGATTATCACGTGATTTAAAAAAGAGTAAAAAGAAGTGATAAACGGAATAGTGATTAGTGATGAACCTACAAAAAGTCATCACTAATCACACACAGCAACCATTAATCACTAAGCATTAAAAAACTAATCACTAATAAAATGTTCTCTGACGAATTAGAAAAAATATCCTGGGAAGAGACGACAAAAGCCATCTATTCCAAAACTGATGCCGATGTACGCCGTGCATTAAGCAAGAAAGAACATTTGGACGTCAACGACTTTATGGCGCTGATTTCACCTGTCGCCACTCCTTACCTGGAAGTGATGGCACGCCTTAGCCAAAAATATACAATGGAACGGTTCGGCAAAACAATCTCTATGTTTGTTCCGCTCTACCTGACTAATTCATGTACCAATTCCTGTGTCTATTGCGGTTTTCACATCAGTAATCCGATGAAAAGAACGATACTGACCGAGGAAGAGATAATCAATGAATACAAGGCTATCAAGCGATTGGCTCCTTTTGAGAATCTTCTGCTTGTGACGGGTGAGAACCCTGCGGCAGCCGGAGTTCCGTACATCGCCCGTGCACTGGATCTGGCAAAGCCTTATTTCAGTAATCTGCAAATTGAGGTGATGCCGCTTAAGGTGGAAGAATACAAAGAACTGACGGATCATGGACTGAACGGAGTGATTTGTTTTCAGGAGACTTATAATAAGTCAAACTACAAGACGTATCATCCAAGAGGCATGAAGTCTAAATTCGAATGGCGCGTGGATGGCTTCGACCGTATGGGACAGGCAGGTGTGCACAAGATTGGTATGGGTGTCCTGATCGGACTGGAAGAATGGCGGACGGATGTCACTATGATGGCTTATCATCTGCGTTATCTGCAAAAGCATTACTGGAAAACAAAATACAGCGTCAACTTCCCGCGTATGCGCCCGTCGGAGAATGGCGGTTTCCAACCGAACGTAATTATGAACGACCGGGAACTGGCTCAACTGACATTCGCCATGCGTATCTTCGACCATGATGTGGACATCTCTTATTCTACCCGTGAAAGTGCTGAAATCCGGAATAACATGGCTACACTGGGTGTAACGACCATGAGTGCGGAAAGTAAAACAGAACCGGGAGGATATTACAGTTATCCACAAACGCTGGAACAATTTCATGTCAGCGATGAACGGAAAGCGGTGGAAGTGGAACGTGATTTGAGGAAGTTAGGCCGTGAACCGATTTGGAAGGATTGGGACCAGTCTTTCGATTTTAAAAGATAAACGGATGCGGTACGACAGACAAATGATTCTTCCCGAAATCGGTGAAGAAGGTCAGAAGAAGTTGTTGGATGCCAAAGTTCTTATAGTAGGCGTGGGAGGGTTAGGCTCTCCCATCGCCCTCTACCTGGCAGGTGCCGGTGTAGGCCGTATCGGGTTGGTGGATGATGATGTGGTAAGTATCAGCAATCTGCAACGGCAAGTGCTCTATTCCGAGAAAGAACTGGGCAAGTTCAAGGCAGTATGTGCGGCGGAGCGACTATCCGCCCTTAACAGTGAAATTAAGATACAGCCCTACTCTACCCGATTGACCGAGGATAATGCTTTTGATATTATCGGGGAATATAATATGGTTGTGGATGGTTGCGATAACTTCGCCACACGTTATCTGATTAATGATATTTGCATCCAGCAGGGAAAGCCGTATATATACGGTGCCATCTGCGGTTTTGAAGGACAAGTTTCGGTTTTCAATTTCGGGGATCGGAAGAAAAGCTACCGTGATCTCTATCCTGACGAAGAAGAAATGAAGCGGATGCCACCACCGCCAAAAGGTGTAATGGGGATTACTCCCGCCGTCGTAGGAAGCATTGAAGCTACGGAAGTTCTGAAAGTTATTGGCGGATTTGGCGATGTTT
This sequence comes from Bacteroides sp. GM023, assembly GCF_014750685.1. GTDB lineage: Bacteria > Bacteroidota > Bacteroidia > Bacteroidales > Bacteroidaceae > Bacteroides. Next base: position 311,548 of record NZ_JAAXGE010000003.1, on the reverse strand, counting down.
TGGCAGGTGAACTATGGACTATTGACTTGCGTACATTGCAATCTAACAAATTTTCACTATAAACGTTGGTTTCTGATATAGTTAATCACTAACTTTGCTAAACAATCCAAGTTAACAAAGGAAATGAAATTAATTGTAGTCACCACACCCACTTTCTTCGTTGAAGAAGATAAGATTATTACTGCTCTTTTCGAAGAGGGCCTGGATATCCTACATCTTAGAAAACCGGAAACTCCGGCCATGTATTCAGAACGATTACTGACTCTTATCCCGGAAAAATATCACCGCCGCATTGTCACTCACGAGCATTTTTATCTGAAGGAGGAATTCAACCTGATGGGGATTCATCTGAATGCACGAAATCCGAAAGAGCCGCATGACTATGACGGACATATCAGTTGCTCGTGCCACTCTGTCGAGGAGGTGAAAAACAAAAAGCATTTCTATGATTATGTCTTCATGAGTCCTATCTATGACAGTATCTCTAAAGTGAATTACTATTCAACATATACTGCCGAAGAATTGCGTGAAGCCCAAAAGGCCAAAATCATTGATTCCAAAGTAATGGCATTGGGGGGTATCAACGAAGACAACCTACTGGAAATTAAAGATTTCGGTTTTGGGGGAGCTGTCGTACTAGGAGACCTTTGGAACAGGTTCGATGCATGTTCGGATCAAAATTATCTTGCTGTAATCGAGCATTTCAAGAAGTTGAAGAAGTTGTCGGATTAAAGAAAGAAGTTTATCGAAATTGATAGTGTACCTTCAATAATATAAGAAAAGCCGTTGCGAATCATCTTCTGCAACGGCTTTCTTTTTCTTTATATCCTGTTATCAGAACTTGTATCCTACAACGATAGAGAAGTTCATGTTTTTAGGATTACCGGCTTTTTGTACATCTACCAAACCGAATTGACCATCCAAACCGGCAATGATTCTTCCGAATTCTAATGCTACTCCTACACCAAGACCTGCATCAAAACGTTTCAAAGCATCATCTCCAAAGGTATCTACTTTACGTTCTGTATTATTTCCTAAATCATGTTTTGTTTTACCAGCAATACCGCAAGCAAAATAAGGACCGGCATTAACAACAAAATTAGTATTATCCGCTATATTAAAACGGGCAGCAGCCATTACCGGTAATTCCAGGTACATTGCATTAACACTATTTCCATCTTTCTTTGCACCTTTTGTTGTCAGAAACAATGAAGGCTGCAGTGACCATGTATCATCAAAAGCATATTCAAAACCACCACCAAGTTTGAAACCAATCTTGGCATTCATATCAGCATCACCTGTGTAATTACTGATGTTCATACCAACTTTGGCATTCCAACCTGCAATTTGAGAAAAACCTGCTACTGAAATCAGCGCAAATAATACAAATAAAACACTCTTCTTCATAATTTTAAAGTTTTAAATTAATATTCAAGGATTATACTTCCTTATTGTTTAACAATACAAATGTATAATTGTAATTCGTATTAAACAACTTTTTCGTTAACAAGTGCATAAATTATAGAGTTTATACATAAAGAAAGGGAATTCCCTATTTTAGAGAACCCCCTTTCCTATTTTTTGTTCGGTTTTTCTTATCAGAATTCGTAGTGGAATCCAAATGACAAGTCTTCGCTACTCAGCTTAAGACCGAAAGAATCTCCTGAAGTATTTATGTTTCTACGGTAGCCCAAGAAGCCATATTTAGCAACAAAAGAGAAATGCTTGTTCAGTTTCACAGCAATACCCGGTCTGATACCGATCTGTCCTGCTTTGCTGGTATCACCATCTTTGACTTTCACAAAGCCGAGAGCAGCAGTTCCGTCCATAAACAGACGAACAGCACTGTTCTGATAATAAGACCAACGAACATACGGAGCTACAAATACTGCATTGGCAGTTGCACCTTCGTTATACTCATGTGAATAATTCAACTCGGCACCCAATGCCCATGTTTCATTAAAGTTATATCCGACTTCCGGAGCAACTTTAAATGATGTAGTGTTGCCTGTGCTGTTACGCCAAACGTTCAAAGATCCGCCTACGTAAATGTCTTGTGCTTTTACAGCGATAGCTACCAACATGATAACTACCAATAATAAACTCTTTTTCATCTTCTTTTTTTTAAAATTATACCATTAGACCCCATTTAGATCCGTTTCCGGGGTGCAAAAGTATAACCCTTTTTCCATTAAAACAACTTTTTAGTTAGTTTTTTATAAAATACACAACTTCGGTTTGTACAAAATAAAATAGACTGCAAATACTTTCACAAGTATCCACAGTCTATTTATCAGATAGTTAAGTACCTAACCAGCGTATTCAACTATCCCTCAATTGCTGCCTGCGCCGCTGCCAATCTTGCGATGGGCACGCGGAATGGAGAACAACTAACGTAGTTCAATCCTACTCTGTGGCAGAACTTCACTGAAGAAGGTTCACCACCATGTTCACCACAAATACCGCATTTCAAATCCGGGCGGATAGCACGGCCTTTTTCTGTTGCCATACGTACCAGTTGTCCCACACCATTTTGGTCGAGCACCTGGAACGGGTCTACTTTCAAAATCTTCTTTTCCAGATAAACAGGAAGGAAGGAAGCAATATCGTCACGAGAATAACCGAAGGTCATCTGCGTCAAGTCATTTGTACCGAATGAGAAGAATTCAGCAGAAGAAGCAATACGGTCGGCTGTCAAAGCTGCGCGCGGGATTTCAATCATTGTACCTACTTTGAAGTCAATGCTGTCTCCCAGCTCTTCGAACAACTTCGCTGCTTCTGTGCGGATCACGTTTTCCTGTTCCTTGAATTCATATAAGATACCGGTCAACGGAACCATGATTTCCGGATGTGTCTCCACTCCTTCTTTCTTCAATTCCAATGCAGCACCCAGGATAGCACGTGTCTGCATCTGTGTAATTTCAGGATATGTATTTCCCAAACGGCAACCACGGTGACCCAACATCGGGTTGTGCTCGCACAATGATTCTACACGTTGCTGGATATAATGCAGACTTACGCCCATTGTGTCCGCCATTTCCTGCTGTCCCTTCAAATCGTGAGGAACGAACTCATGCAAAGGAGGATCGAGCAGACGTACAGTCACCGGACAACCTGCCATTGCCTTGAAGATACCCTTAAAGTCAGCCTGCTGGTATGGAAGAATCTTAGCCAATGCTTTCCGACGTCCATCTGCATCTTCTGCCAGGATCATTTCACGCATTGCCTTAATCTTCTCACCTTCGAAGAACATATGTTCCGTACGGCAAAGGCCGATACCTATCGCACCGAAATTACGGGCTACTTCCGCATCATGCGGAGTATCCGCATTGGTACGTACTTGCAGACGGGTATATTTGTCAGCCAACGTCATCAATTCGGCAAAGTCACCGGAAAGTTCAGCAGCCTGTGTTTCCACCTTACCATTATATACGACACCCGTACTTCCGTTCAGAGAGATGTAATCGCCTTCTTTCAGCACTACACCCTCAATTTCTACCGTACGGCCTTTATAATCAATATTCAATGCACCTGCACCCGACACACAGCATTTACCCATACCACGGGCAACCACAGCAGCGTGAGAAGTCATACCGCCACGAGCTGTCAGGATACCTTCGGCAACTGCCATACCTGCCAGGTCTTCAGGAGAAGTTTCGATACGAACCATCACTACACGTTTTCCGGCAGCATGCCATTCAGCAGCATCGTCGGCGAAGAATACAATCTGACCGGTTGCAGCACCCGGAGAAGCCGGAAGGCCGCGAGTCAGAACTTTAGCTTTCTTTAAAGCCTCTTTATCAAATACAGGGTGAAGCAATTCGTCCAGCTTATTCGGTTCAACGCGCATTAAAGCAGTTTTCTCATCAATCATACCTTGATGAAGCAAATCCATAGCAATTTTCACCATGGCAGCACCCGTACGCTTACCGTTACGTGTCTGAAGGAACCAAAGTTTGCCTTCCTGTACGGTGAACTCCATGTCCTGCATATCTTTATAGTGATTTTCCAGTTTAGTCTGAAGCGCATCCAGTTCTTTGTAGATTTCCGGCATAGCTTCTTCCATAGAAGGATATTTTGCGGCGCGTTCTTCTTCGCTTACTCCGGCTAGTTGAGCCCAACGTTGAGAACCGATCTTAGTGATCTGTTGCGGAGTACGGATACCGGCTACCACGTCTTCACCTTGCGCGTTAATCAGGTATTCACCATTGAAAAGGTCTTCACCCGTACCGGCATCACGTGAGAAACAAACACCGGTTGCCGATGTTTCACCCATGTTACCAAATACCATTGCCTGTACGTTTACGGCTGTTCCCCATTCGTCAGGAATGCTTTCCATCTTACGGTAAAGGATAGCACGTTCATTCATCCATGAATCGAATACAGAGCAAACAGCTCCCCAAAGTTGTTCGTATGCGCAAGTCGGGAAATCTCTTCCTGTCTGTTCTTTTACGGCAGCCTTAAATTTCTTCACGAGTTCTTTCAGGTCTTCCACTTCCAACTCGTTGTCGAGTTTCACACCTTTCGATTCTTTCACCTCTTCGATGATGGCTTCGAACGGGTCAATATCTTCCTTATTAGTAGGTTTCATCCCCAAAACCACGTCACCGTACATCTGTACAAAACGACGGTAAGAATCCCATGCAAAGCGTGCGTTACCAGTCTTACGGATAATACCTTCCACAACTTCGTCATTCAGACCCAGGTTCAGGATTGTATCCATCATACCCGGCATAGATGCGCGGGCACCGGAACGTACAGACACCAACAGAGGGTTTTCAATGTCACCAAATTTTGATTTCATCAAGCCTTCTACATTAGAGATAGCTTGTACGACTTCATCTTTGAGCAACTCAACCACTTTGTCACGTCCTAACGTGTTGTATTCCGTACAAACATCTGTAGTTATTGTGAATCCGGGAGGGACTGGAATTCCGATTAAATTCATTTCTGCAAGATTGGCACCTTTACCACCTAGCAAATTCTTCATGTCAGCCTTTCCTTCTGCCTGACCATTACCAAAGGTATAAACTCTTTTTTTATCCATAATACTGTGTTTAAAGTTACATTATGATTATCTTCTGTTCGCAAATCTAAGGATATTTCGCAAACCAGAAAACTTTTTGCGAAAAAACTTTCTATCAAAATGCAATTTCGACATTACAATCTGGATTATTTCTACAGACACGAAAATTTTCCAAAAAAAATACCTACTTTTGCAGAGTAATTATTAGACTGGTGTAAAAGTGGCAAGAAAGAAAAAAGAGCTTCCCTTATTAGAGAAGGTAACAATCATGGATGTGGCTGCCGAAGGAAAAGCCATCGCAAAAGTAAACGACCTGGTAATTTTTGTCCCCTACGTAGTGCCGGGTGACGTCGTAGACCTTCAGATCAAGCGTAAAAAGAATAAATATGCCGAAGCAGAAGCGGTGAAGTTTCATGAACTATCGCCCAATCGCGCCGTTCCTTTCTGCCAACACTATGGTGTATGCGGCGGCTGCAAATGGCAAGTGCTCCCCTACGCGGAACAAATCAGATACAAGCAGCAGCAAGTGGAAGATAACCTGAAACGTATCGGGAAAATCGAGCTGCCTGAAATCTCTCCGATTCTTGGTTCGGCAAAAACAGAATGGTACAGAAATAAACTGGAGTTCACTTTTTCCAACAAACGTTGGTTGACAAACGAAGAAGTGCGCCAGGATGTGAAGTACGATCAGATGAATGCGGTAGGTTTCCATATTCCGGGTGCGTTCGACAAGGTGCTGGCCATCGAGAAATGCTGGTTGCAGGATGATATATCCAACCGTATCCGTAACGCGATACGTGATTATGCTTACGAGCATGATTATTCCTTTATCAATCTGCGCTCACAGGAAGGTATGCTGCGGAATATGATTATCCGCACTTCTTCGACAGGCGAATTGATGGTTATTGTGATTTGTAAGATTACGGAAGATCACGAAATGGACCTGTTCAAGCAACTGCTTCAGTTCATTGCCGATTCTTTCCCGGAAATAACGTCTCTGCTATACATTATTAATAATAAGTGCAACGATACAATCAACGATTTGGATGTGCACGTATTTAAAGGTAAGGATCACATCTTTGAGGAGATGGAAGGTCTGCGTTTCAAAGTCGGACCGAAATCGTTCTATCAGACTAACTCGGAACAGGCATACAATCTATATAAGATAGCCCGTAACTTTGCCGGGCTGACCGGAAATGAACTGGTGTACGACCTTTATACCGGAACGGGAACGATTGCCAACTTCGTTTCACGACAGGCACGCCAGGTGATTGGTATCGAATATGTACCGGAAGCCATTGAAGACGCAAAAGTAAACGCGGAAATCAATGATATTAAAAACGCTTTGTTCTATGCTGGTGACATGAAGGATATGCTGACACAGGATTTCATCAATCAGCACGGACGCCCGGATGTTATCATCACAGACCCACCTCGTGCAGGTATGCATCAGGATGTGGTGGACGTCATTTTATTCGCCGAACCTAAACGGATTGTTTATGTAAGCTGTAATCCTGCTACCCAGGCACGCGACTTGCAATTACTCGACGGCAAATATAAAGTGAAAGCTGTGCAACCGGTAGATATGTTCCCCCATACTCATCATGTGGAGAACGTAGTATTGCTAGAACTTCGATAAAAGAGAAAAGAATGGAAAAAAGACCGAGAAAGACGCTTGCAGAAAAAGCACGCGCCCAATATACAAACTATGCAGTCAAAGAGCCGATGGAACTCATGGATTTCTTGGCTGCTAAAATGCCGGATGCAAGTCGTACGAAACTGAAGGCTTTGTTGAGCAAACGAGTAGTGCTTGTAGACAATGTAATCACTACGCAATTTAATTTCCCGCTTCAGGCAGGAATGAAAGTGCAAATCAGCAAAGTAAAAGGAAAGAAAGAATTTAGCAACAGATTGCTGAAGATTGTGTATGAAGATGCCTATATTATCGTCATTGAAAAGACACAAGGACTCTTATCCGTCAATACGGAGCGTCAGAAGGAACGTACCGCTTACACTATTCTTAATGAATATGTGCAGCGTTCCGGTCGCCAATTCCGTGTATTCATCGTTCACCGCCTAGATAGAGATACTTCCGGTTTGATGATGTTTGCCAAAAATGAAAAGACACAGCAAATTTTGCGCGACAATTGGCAAGAGATAGTGACCGATCGTAGATATGTAGCTGTAGTCGAAGGAAATATGGAGAAGGATTATGATACGGTGGTATCCTGGTTGACAGACAAGACTTTGTATGTAAGTTCCAGCAAATATGACGATGGTGGTTCAAAATCAATCACACATTACAGGACGATCAAACGTGCGAACGGATATTCTTTATTGGAACTTGATTTGGAGACAGGCCGTAAGAATCAGATTCGTGTACATATGCAGGATTTAGGTCATCCGATTATCGGTGATGGAAGATACGGTGGAGAAAACTCTCCTAACCCTATCGGACGATTAGCCCTTCATGCTTTCAAACTTTGTTTTTATCATCCGGTGACGAGAGATTTGATGGAGTTTGAGACTCCTTATCCGGCAGATTTCAAGAAGTTGTTTTTGAAGAAATAAGCAAGTATACCTAATAAAAAAGGAGTTATATCAATTTGAATGTTGATATAACTCCTTTTCTTTTTAATCCTATTATCTTATTCTATTACTGCATTTGCAACTCTATATAATCAATATACCCACCGTCAAGATATAAATCCCCTTGCAGATAGCGTCCTCTGACACGAACACCTCTTATTTCACGTAATGCAAAATCACGTCCGTAATCGAGATACAGTGTTCCATAATCCACCCACCAGCGGAAAGGCAAATCGCCCGCAGGTCTACCATCATAATCATAAATCTGATAATCTATTCCCAATCCGTTATTATCTAAACGAATACCGCTTTCTATCGGATCTCTGTCAGAACCAAACCATAGGTCACCTACCCAGGTGCGCCCCATCAAGTCATCGTAAATATCTTCATCGTCTTCACACGAAGTAAAGCCAACCAATAAAGTCAGCATCATCAAGATACCTGCATATCTCTTAATCATTTTCATAATTATCTAGTTTTTTGCGTTTATTGATACAAATATATAATTTCGTTTTCACAAAAACAACCTCTTTCTTAAAACAAATAGATGAGACTCAAAGTTTTTGTTTTCTGCTGAAATATGAATTATGCACAAAATTAGCGTTTTTTATTCACTATAGGCAGCAAGCCATAAGTTTTTTGTACCTTTGCCACATAATATTAAAATTTTCACATGAAACTTCTTTGGCTTGATTTAAATAGTTCATACGCCCATTCATCTTTGGCATTACCCGCCCTACATGCACAAATAGCAAATGACATTACTATCGAATGGTGTATGGTTTCTGCAACAATCAATGAGAACATAGGTAACGTTGTCAAACAAATCTATCACCATCAACCGGACATCATTGCAGCCACCAATTGGTTATTTAATCACGAACAACTATTACATATTGTTTCACGTGCCAAAGCATTACTTCCCCAATCTTGTGTCGTACTTGGCGGTCCCGAGTTTTTGGGAGATAACGAAGACTTTTTATTAAAAAATAGATTTGTCAGCGGAGTATTCCGCGGCGAAGGCGAAGAAGTATTTCCTCAATGGCTTAAAGTATGGAATCACCCAAAGCAAGCATGGAAATCCGTAACCGGACTCTGCTACATTGATGAAACAAATCAATATCAGGATAACGGCATTGCCCGTGTCATGAATTTCTCACAACTCATCTCACCCGAAAAGAGTCGTTTCTTCAACTGGAGCAAGCCCTTTGTACAGCTTGAAACGACCCGCGGATGTTTCAACACTTGCGCTTTTTGTGTCAGTGGCGGTGAAAAGCCTGTCCGCACCATTCCTTTGGAAGCTATCTGTGAACGTCTGAACGATATTCACCAACATGGCATCAAAAATGTACGTGTGCTCGACCGCACCTTTAATTATAATAATAAGCGTGCCAAAGAATTACTCGACCTATTCCGCAACTATCCGGATATCTGTTTCCATCTTGAAATCCATCCGGCTCTCCTTTCCGAAGAACTTAAAAAAGAATTATCCGTTCTCCCTAAAGGTTTATTACACCTGGAAGCCGGCATTCAGAGCTTAAAAGAGTCTGTCCTGCAACAAAGCCGGCGCATCGGAAAATTATCCGATGCCCTTGAAGGATTAAAATATCTCTGCTCTCTGAAAAACATGGAGACGCATGCCGACCTGATAGCAGGACTCCCACTCTATCACTTATCCGAGATATTCGAAGATGTCCACACCTTGGCAGAATATGGCGCAGGAGAAATCCAACTGGAATCTCTGAAGTTACTTCCCGGCACTGAAATGCGAAGAAGAGCAGAAGAACTAGGCATCCAATACTCGCCACTCCCACCGTACGAAGTACTGCAAACCCGTGAAATATCAGTAGATGAGTTACAGACAGCACATTATCTGTCCCGCCTTTTAGACGGATTCTACAATACTCCTACCTGGCAAAGCATTACCCGGACACTAATTTTGGAGAATCCTTCTTTCTTACATGAATTCCTCAACCATTTGGTGCAAACAGATGTCATCGACACTCCTTTAAGTTTAGAAAGAAGAGGATTGATTCTATACGATTTTTGTAAAAAACAATACCCCGATTACCCGACGCAAGTCAGCATCGCATGGATAGAAGCAGGAATGTCGCTGAAGAAAGCCCCTGCCGAAAGAGTTAGAACCAAACGGCAAGTCCCTCCCGAAAGTTGGGAAGTTATATACGGTTCATACCGTGAGAACCTACGTTTATGCTTTCTTCCCACTGACGAAGAAGGCCATGGTTACTGGTTTGGTTTTGAATCGGAGATTCAGAAAATACAACCCGTATTTAAAGCTACAACTTAATAAAAGCCACCCTCAAAACAGAAAAACTGTCCAAATAAAAAAAGAAAAGTATTCCCATATTTTGTGAAATAATTCCTATTCACATATCATTCAAAGCAGCATTTCCTATTTTCCACCGTCCATACAGTAAACTTTACTAGCACGCACAGTATGGATACCCGAAAATATCAGTTGATGATTCTCTGCCTATCATTACTCCCTTTATCCGCAGCAGGACAAGAATGGAGTAAACAGGACTCATTGAGATTACAACAAATACTAAACTCTGAACAGGAAATTAAAATAAATAGACAGCTCATTGAAAACACAGAGCAGAACATATATCCCAAAAAGTCATTTATGGATTTTGACCTGACATTACCAACTATAAAAAAATCTGCCATCTTTTCAAAACCATCCATTAATACCTATAATATACTCCACAAGTCTGCCTCTACCTTTTTACCGACTTATTCTTTAATGAGAATAAATAAAAATCTCATTTTACATAGCAAAAGTAACTTTGCAGAAAATCCCAACAACTTCCATATCCAAACTCTTATTGAATATAAGTTCTCTAAAAAATGGTCGCTCAATATATATGGTACGCAAAACCTCGATACCCGAAAACACCGGGGACTCCCTTCCGAAGTAGAACCCACCCAACTAGGTAGCAATGTTGTACTGAAAATAAATAAAAACTGGAAAATCAAAACCGGTATGCAATATCAATACAATGCCCTGCGAAAAAGATGGGAATGGATACCTCAAGTTAGTGTTTCATATGAATGGTAAATTCCATTAATTCTCGTACCTTTGTTGTACGATTAAAAAACATCTTATAATAATGAAGAATTTTATCAAGGGATTCCGGTTCACCCCCTCCAATTATCCGGCAGCAGTAGAAGAGAAAATACAAAAATACAGAAAGCAAGGTTATAAACTCCCTCCACGCAAAGTGCTTCGTACGCCTGAGCAACTGGAAGGGATTCGTGAAAGTGCCAAAATCAATACAGCATTGTTGGATTATATCTCGGAGAATATTCGTGAAGGAATGTCTACTGAAGAGATTGATGTAATGGTGTATGATTTCACTACCGGTCACGGAGCTATCCCCGCCCCGCTCAATTATGAAGGATTTCCCAAAAGCGTTTGTACAAGTATCAATGATGTAGTGTGTCACGGGATACCGAACAAAAACGAAATCCTTAAAAGCGGTGACATTATCAATGTGGATGTTTCTACGATTTACAATGGCTATTTCTCCGATGCATCCCGCATGTTTATGATTGGCGAAGTAAGTCCCGAAATGCAAAAGTTGGTTCGGGTAACCAAAGAATGCATGGAAATAGGAATTGCTGCGGCACAGCCCTGGAAACAACTGGGCGATGTCGGTGCAGCGATTCAGGAACATGCCGAAAAGAATGGATATAGCGTTGTCCGTGACCTTTGCGGACACGGTGTGGGGATGAAGTTCCATGAAGAGCCGGATGTAGAACACTTCGGACGCCGCGGCACAGGGATGATGATCGTACCCGGTATGACCTTTACCATCGAGCCGATGATAAACATGGGAACCTACGAAGTATTTATAGACGAAGCCGACGGATGGACAGTCTGCACTGACGACGGACTTCCCTCGGCCCAATGGGAAAATATGATTCTGATTACTGAAACCGGAAACGAAATTCTAACCTATTGATGGAACTGATTCTACTTATTGTAATTGCCGTATTAGTGATAGTCCTACTGGTATTATCACTGACAAAAGGCAACAATCAAACTCAAGCGGAACAATTACAGATAGCTTTGCGCCAGCAGATGCAGGAGAACCGGGAAGAACTGAACCGCAGCATCCGGGAGCTTCGCATGGAAATGACGCAAACGCTCAATCAGAATATGCAGCAACTCCAGGATGTCCTGCATAAAAACATGATGACCAGCGGAGAGTTACAACGCCAGAAATTCGACACGATGGCACGCCAACAGGAAGCACTGATGAAATCTACCGAGAAACGCCTGGACGATATGCGCCTGATGGTAGAAGAAAAGCTGCAAAAGACACTGAACGAACGAATTGGCCAGTCGTTTGAAATCGTCCGTTCACAGCTTGAGAACGTACAAAAAGGACTCGGAGAAATGAAATCCCTGGCACAGGACGTCGGCGGACTGAAAAAAGTATTGAGCAACGTAAAAATGCGGGGAACATTCGGTGAAGTACAACTCGGAGCATTACTCGAACAGATGATGAGCCCCGAACAGTATGACGCTAACGTTAAAACGAAAAAGAGCGGAACCGAATTCGTTGAATTTGCCATCAAACTTCCGGGAAAAGACGATGCCAATAGCACCGTTTACCTTCCGATTGATGCCAAATTCCCGAAAGACATATACGAGCAATATTACGATGCCTTCGAAGCAGGAGATGCCGCACTGATGGAATCATCCGGCAAGCAACTGGAAAACACAATCAAGAAGATGGCAAAAGACATCCATGACAAATATGTAGATCCACCTTTTACCACTGATTTCGCCATTATGTTTTTGCCTTTCGAGAGCATTTATGCGGAAGTAATCCGAAGGACAAGCCTTGTAGAAACACTTCAAAAGGAATATAAGATTGTAGTGACCGGGCCAACAACGCTGGGCGCTATTCTGAATAGTCTGCAGATGGGATTCCGTACTCTTGCCATTCAAAAACGTACCGGAGAAGTATGGACGGTGTTAGGAGCTGTCAAAACAGAATTCGGAAAATTCGGCGGATTACTTGAAAAAGTACAGAAGAACCTGCAAAGTGCCGGAGACCAACTGGAAGAAGTGATGGGAAAACGGACACGTGCCATCGAACGGAAACTGCGGCAAGTGGAACAGTTACCTCATGAAGAAAGTCAGAAGATTCTGCCGATTGACGGAATAGATGATGAACTTACAGATGAATGACGAGAATAACGTCAAAACAACCTCATTCATTCCGGTTTCAGAAACGAAAGCTTATATAATAAATTAGGCACGGATTACACGGATTTCACGGTTTTTAGAATGATGAATACGAAAACAACCACGTAAATCCATGTAATCCGTGCCTAACAATCTGTTACTTTTATCAATATCCCTGCCCTTTGACAAGCACCAGCCGAAGCAGAAGATATCCCAATAATCCGGAAAGTATAGAGCCTGACAATACACCGAACTTAGCCTGATTCAACAATAGCGGATAATCAGCACCGAAAGAAAGGTTCGCAATGAACAGCGAAACGGTAAAACCAATACCGCCCAATAAGGCAACGCCCGCAAGATTCATCCAATTCATCCCCAATGGCCTGGGAGTCAATTTAATTCTGATAGCCAACCAAGTAAACAAATAAATACCGATGAATTTTCCCAGCAATAATCCGGCTGCCACCGCAATGCCCACACTGCCGACCAACTCACCGCCACCACCAAGCACCACCCCCGCATTAACAAAAGCAAAAAGCGGCAGAATCAGATAATTGACAGCTCCATGCAGATTATCCTCCAATGACTGCAACGGACTAATCACACGGTCGGAAGCCGACTCCACCTCTTTCAGCTTAGAAATCTGCTCATTGGTCAACACAATACTTCCCGATTCCATTGTCGGGAAACCGGCTATTGTATGACGGATATGTTCAATATACTTCCCAACATTCAGACGGGGTTTCGCAGGAATCACAAAAGCCAGAATAACCCCTGAAATCGTACTATGAATACCCGATTGCAAGAATAGATACCAAATAACGATACCAATCACCAAAATGAAGATTTTATTTGTCGCTCCCCATTTTCCAACAAAGTAAAGCAAAACATAAAGTAACGCAGCCACTACAAGATAACCATAAGATACATGCGAACTATAAAAGATAGCGATAATCAGGATACCGCCAATATCATCAACAACCGCAAAAGCCGTCAGAAAGATTTTCAAACTTATCGGAACACGTTTGCCTAACAAACTCAACACTCCCAATGAAAAAGCAATATCCGTCGCCATCGGAATGGCAAGTCCCCGTCCACCGTCACTACCCGGCGGGCAAAACAGCATATAGATCAGCACCGGAAACACCATACCGCCGCAAGCAGCGATAAAAGGCAATGACGCTTTGCGGAAAGAAGAAAGTTCACCAACCAATAACTCCCGTTTGATCTCCAGTCCCACCATCAGGAAGAAAATCGTCATCAAACCATCATTGATAAACTCAATCATCCGTAGATTTTCCCCACCATGCGAAAGTAAATTAAAGCTACCAATCTGCAAATGAAGCTCATGAGACAGAAATTCCTGATAAACCGGAGCAACTGAAGAATTAGCAATAACAGCGGCGGAAATTGCAGCCAAAAACAGAAGGATGCTCGCCGTGATATTCATCGACGAGAAGTTTCGCATGGTCCGTAAGATCGTCATAAGAAAATGCTTTATAGTATTAAAGTCGGCAATATACGGATTTTTCTATTCAGTATAGCTCCTTAATGCCAGGTTTTTCACCCAAAGCACAAAGATTCCTGTCAAAATCAGGTTCAACACCAAAGTCAGCACAGAAATCACCAACGCAGGGCCGCCCAAATTGTATCCCAATGCAATGAAGATAATTCCGGCGCCCACTTCCCCACGGGTAAACATACCGATGGAAAGAGCCAGCCGTTCACTCAATTTCCGGTCACGATAAAAGAACATCGGGCAGAGTTTTCCTACATTCGACAACAAAGAGACAATCACCACATGGAACATAATCATTCCCCAAGACATCATCTCCTGCGAACCCGTTACAGAATGTGTACCGGCATGAGTCTCCGCAAAGTTCACCCCGATAAAATGAGGCATACTCATCCCCACCAGGAACATAAACAAGAAAGAAATTCCGGTTGACATTTTTCGCTCCACGGGCGTATCATGCTCCCTATGTTTCATAATCATACCCAAGACAAAAGCCGGCAACAGCACTTCAATATGGATACTCCCCTCTTCTCCATACAACTCCTTGCTGCCCAAATAAAGAATCTGCGTGGCCAGGAATATAATAACCGAATAAAAGAGAATAGCCTTCCAGTCCTGGCGCCAGTCATATTTATTCAACTTCTGCCAGCCGATAGCCAACAACATAAACACGACCACCACCACAATAATCAATTGCCAGCGCAATCCGATCATCATTATCTGAAGAGGAATCATCAGGATAATCGTATCCAAATCATCAAAGATAGCCAACACCTGGATCTTCTTATAAATCCAACTGGACTTCAGCCCGATAGCAGCCAACATCGTAAATAAGATACCCGCCGATGTCGGCGCCGCAAAACGGCTCAACAACAGATTCTCCTTCCACGCTTCCCAACTATTCCAATAATCGGGCGGCAACAATATAAACACATAATAAATGGCAATCATAAACCACGGCAGAGCTGCCGTCGCCATCGCTATGAAGTAATCTTCCGCATAGCTTTTCCACCGGACCTTATCGAGCACGAACTCCCGGCCTACATTAATCATTATAAAACTAAGACATACATAAAGCAGTACATTCGAAATGGATTTAACGGCTCCATAGCCTTGCCCTGCCAGTACCGGCAGGAATTGTGAAATAATGAGCCCCAACATAAGGAAGCCCGAAAAAGACAGAACTTTTCTCATATTTTTAGTCGTTTGTTTTTTAAAAGTGATTGCCAAGGAAAGCTCTGCGGACAGAAGGCAGTCACCCTGGTGTATTAAAAAACTAACCGCAAGTCAATTTGTTCAGATATATCTCTGAAAAAATTGCTTGCGGCTTTATTTTAATCCAGCTTCAGTACAGCGAGGAAGGCTTTTTGAGGAACCTCCACGTTACCGATTTGTTTCATTCGTTTTTTACCTTTTTTCTGCTTTTCAAGCAGCTTACGCTTACGGCTGACGTCACCACCGTAACATTTTGCAGTCACATCCTTACGAACTGCCTTAATCGTTTCACGGGAAATAATCTTCGCACCGATAGCCGCCTGAATGGCAATATCAAACTGCTGGCGGGGAATCAGCTCCTTCAACTTCTCACACATCCGTCTGCCCATGTCATAGGCATTGTCAATATGCGTCAACGTAGAAAGAGCGTCCACAGGTTCGCCGTTCAGCAGAATGTCGAGCTTCACCAACTTGGAAGTGCGGAAACCGTTCGGATGATAATCAAACGAAGCATACCCTTTGGAGATACTCTTCAGCTTATCATAAAAGTCAATCACAATCTCACCCAAAGGTATATTATAATATATCTCCACACGATTGCCGGAAATATACTCCTGCTTGATAAGTTCACCCCGTTTACCCAGACAAAGCGTCATGATAGGGCCTATATAATCGGTCGTCGTAATGATGGAAGACTTGATATACGGTTCCTCGATATGATCTATCATAGTCGGATCGGGCATACCGCCCGGATTGTGCACCTCCTTCATATTCCCCTGCTTGTCAAAGATATGATAGGATACATTCGGCACCGTAGTAATCACATTCATGTCAAACTCACGATCCAACCGTTCCTGCACAATCTCCATATGAAGCAATCCGAGGAAACCACAACGGAAACCAAAGCCCAAAGCCAACGAAGATTCCGGCTGGAATGTCAAGGAAGCATCATTCAGTTGCAGCTTCTCCAAAGAAGCCCGAAGATCCTCGAAATCTTCCGCCTCAATCGGGTAAACTCCCGCAAACACCATCGGCTTCACTTCCTCAAAACCGGCAATAGCCTTGTCGCACGGACGGGCAATATGGGTAATGGTATCTCCCACTTTCACTTCCTTGGAAGTCTTGATACCGGAAATAATATATCCTACATCTCCCGTACGAAGCTCGTTACGAGGAACCAAATCCATTTTCAGCACCCCTACCTCATCGGCATCATATTCTTTCCCCGTATTGAAGAACTTCACCTTATCACCCTTGCGGATAACACCATTCTCAATCTTGAAATAAGCGATAATTCCACGAAAAGAGTTGAACACAGAGTCGAAAATCAACGCCTGCAACGGAGCATCGTCATCACCCTCGGGATGAGGGATACGTTCGATAACAGCCGCAAGAATTTCTTCCACGCCCATACCGGTTTTACCTGACGCACGGATCACCTCCTCGCGCTTACAGCCCAGCAGTTCCACGATCTCATCTTCCACCTCATCCGGGTTGGCACTCACCATATCACATTTATTGATAACCGGAATAATTTCAAGATCGTGCTCGATAGCCATATACAAGTTGGAAATGGTCTGTGCCTGTACGCCCTGCGACGCATCGACAATCAGCAATGCACCTTCACAAGCCGCAATGGAACGGGACACCTCGTACGAGAAATCCACGTGTCCCGGAGTGTCGATCAGGTTAAGGACATACTTCTCGCCCTTGTAGGTATATTCCATCTGAATAGCGTGGCTCTTGATGGTAATCCCTCTCTCCTTCTCCAGGTCCATATTGTCAAGCATCTGCCCCGAAGTCACCTGAATAGTCTTGGTAAACTCCAGCAAACGGTCAGCGAGCGTCGACTTACCGTGGTCAATATGAGCAATAATACAAAAATTGCGTATATTCTTCATTCGAATTCTTATTATTTTATCTTTTTGGTGTGCAAAGATACGTAAATGGCGGAATAAAAAAAAATGCGTTGATAACATTCTGACAATGTACCAACGCATTTTTTTATTGCTTAAGTGAGTAACTCGCTTAGATCAATTTGATGAAGAGTTCACCTTCAACTTCTTCCACAGAGACTTTGTCTTCTCTCAATAACCAGCCAAGTCCGAGGAACAGATCTTTGTCAACCAACTTAGTAGCTTTCTTCAGTTGCTTGGCAGTCATTCCTTCTGTTTCATTCAGTGCACTCCAGATAGTTCCTGCGATTACACCAGCTTTTTCTTTCAACATTTGCTTTGAAATTTTAGTTAGACATGCTTTAAATCATCCGGTCCTAAAGACTTTCAGATTTTATTTCGGGGACAAAGATAGTTATTTTTATGTTATATAACACTTTATTGAATGTTTTTTTATTGATTTTGTAATAAAAAAGCATTTTTCCCTCATTTAGGATGATTTTCGAGGTATTCTGACCAAATTCTTGCCGCTTCTTCCACCATTTTTGCACAAGGGCGCTTGCTATAATATTGAGCATTACGCTCTTCCGGAACGGTGGAAACCGTCTCTTTTTTCTTTAATCCCAACAATTCACCGCAAATCAGCGAGCCATTGCGTTTCTTGAACTCCGCCGCCAGTTCCTGCACTACCGCATAATTAGCAGCCTTGCCTTCCCGGTCGGTTGCTTCCGTCGCCCCTGTTTCCAGTCCTGCAACCAGGAACATGCCGCAGGCCGCTCCGCAAGTTTCACGCATCCGTCCTATCCCTCCACCGAAGGACGCACCCATGCGCAAAGCCTGTTCCTGTGTGAATCCATACATATCCGCAAAGGCAGCCACTACCGACTGCGAACAATTATATCCGCTCTTAAAAAGCTCTACCGCTTTTTCTACTCTATCTTCCATCTATTTTTCGCTTTTTATTTTCATGCAAAAATATAAAAAAGTATCTTTGTTATCGGATATTATACAAAGATTTAAATCTAAAATTAAGAGTATGGGCAAATCAACACCCTATAAAGAGTCAACGGCCATTGCCATCCAGGCGATGATGAGCGCCGCCCGTAAGGACGAATACGCTGACGGAAAAAGAAGGATCAACTTCCCCCAAAAGAAAAAGAAGCGGGAAGTCACCCTTAAGGACATACGCGAATGGAACAAAAGGAGGGTTTACAAAGAAGATGCCGGCATCACAGTGAATGCGATGATGGCATCCGCCATCAAAGACCCGTATGTAGACCTCAATCCACCCTCCAAGTTCTAAAAGCTTAACGTTCGATTTCCAGCACCATCGGACAATGATCGGAATGCACAGCATCATTCAGAATCTGTGCACTCTTCAGCAAAGGACGTACCGGCTCGCTCGTCATGCAGTAATCTATCCGCCAACCCTTATTCTTGGCACGCGAATTAAAACGGTAACTCCACCACGTATATTCCTGCTTTTCGGGATAAAGCAACCGGAAAGAATCAATAAATCCCGCAGAAAGGAAACGGGTCATCCATTCCCGTTCTTCAGGAAGGAAACCACTGTTCTTCGCATTTCTCACAGGATCGTGAATATCAATCGGTTCATGGCAAATATTATAATCCCCGCACAGAATCAGGTTCGGACGGGTTTTCCGCAACTCCGTCACATAGTTCTGAAAATCTTCCAGCCACACCATCTTAAATGCCTGGCGTTCATCCCCGCTCGTTCCCGAAGGATGATACACACTGACTACCGACAAATCTCCGAAGTCAGCACGGATAAAACGACCTTCATAATCATAGGCTTCCATTCCCATCCCATATTCCACATGATCCGGTTCCTGCTTGGTAAGTATCGCCACTCCGCTATACCCTTTCTTCTGTGCAGAATACAAATAAGACTTGTACCCCAGTGCTTCAAACACCTCTGCCGGATATTGATCCGGTTGTAGTTTTGTCTCTTGCAGACAAAGAACATCGGGATTCTCCTGCGCCAACCATTCCGCGAAACCCTTGGAAACAGCAGCACGCAGCCCGTTCACGTTATAAGTAATAATCTTCATTGTCACATATTTATTAATTCATGTTCATTTTATGAGAATAACAGCATGATATTCAGCACCGACACGATGATGGCAATGGTGTACAGCACAAACGTACTCCAACGGCTGTTCACATAATCTCCCATCACTTTTCGTGAAGAAGTCAGCCCCACCTGCAAGAACACCGTGAAGGGTAACTGGATACTAAGTATCATTTGCGAAATAATCAATCCCTTGAAAGGATCTCCAATAAAGAAAATCAGTAGCAAGGCAATACCCAAAGACAGAAGAACCCCGACTTGCGAGTGGCTGTCCTTGATATGATACGATTCACCGAAAATACCTGCGAAGATAGAACCTGCCGCCATCCCGCTTGTGATAGTCGACGAAATTCCCGCCATCAACAGCGCCAACGCAAATACAATGGCGGCATTGCTTCCCAATAACGGTTCGAGCAGCGATTTCGCCTGCTGCAATTCTTCTACCTGGATACCGCTCTTGAAGAACGTAGCGGCAGCCAGCAGAATCATCGCACTGTTAATCGCCCAGCCGACAATCATCGAAAACAGCGTATCGAACAACTCATATTTCAACACCTTCTTGATGGACGCATCGTCTTTCTTATTATACTCGTGGCTCTGTATCACCTCCGAATGAAGGAACAGATTATGCGGCATCACTACCGCGCCCAATACACTCATGATAATCAGCATACTTCCTTTCGGAAAAGCCGGAGTCACCCACCCCGCTGCCGCCGCCGGCCAGTCTATCTCCACGAGGAACAACTCGTAAATAAACGAAAGCCCGATCACGGAAACGAACGCAATAATGGAACGCTCTATTTTTTTATAAGAATTGGTGAAAAGCATGATAGAGACAAAAACGGTCGTCAATATAGCCCCCCATATGATAGGCATATCAAACAGCATTTCCAACGCAATGGCACCACCCAGAATCTCCGCCAGCGAAGTAGAGATGGAAGCCAGCACCGCCGTGCCTAATATCGGACGGGATACCCATTTTGGAGTATATTTAGTGGCTGCTTCCGAGAGGCAAAGTCCGGTGACAATCCCCAAGTGAGCAACGTTGTGCTGAAGAACGATCAGCATAATAGTGGACAAGGTAACCACCCAAAGTAATGAATACCCGAATTCGGAACCGGCAGCGAAATTAGACGCCCAGTTTCCCGGATCAATAAACCCGACAGTTACCAAAAGTCCCGGGCCGATGTATCTGAAAACATCCAGTCCGCCCAAATAACGTTTATGATCTTTGCGTTTTAAGTCTTGAAAAATATTCTTCATTTTTGCATAATAGTTTATCCAGTACAAATATACTTATAAATAACGACTGAAGCTCTATTTTGGTTCAAAATACCAACAAGTAAGTAAATAAGATTCAGGCACGGATTCCACAAATTTCACGGTTCAAAATCAATCAAAACCGTGTTATCTGTGTAATCCGTGCCTAAATAAAAATCAAAAGGGAGTTTTTTGCCACTCCCTTCCGATATAACTATAAAAAAGGGAAATGTCTACTATTAATATCCCATCTCGTGCAATGCACGACATAACTGGTCGGGACAAGATGTCGGTCTGCCACTGCAACGCACTCCTTCGAGCCTGGTTATCACCTCTTCCACTTTCATCCCTTTTACCAAGCGTGAAAGCCCTTGCAGATTACCGTTACATCCACCCCAAAAGGCCACTTCCTTCACCACTCCATCTTCCACATTCAGTTCGATGTTCGTGCTGCAAGTACCTTTTGTCCTATACACATACTCCATGACCGTTTATTCTTCTTCGCCTTCTTCGGGTTGCATATTGGTATAAACAGTCTGCACGTCGTCAAATTCTTCCAGACGTTCGATCATCTTATCCAGAGTTTCACGCTGTTCGGAAGTCACCTCTTTCAAGTCGTTCGGGATGTAAGTGAAGTCTCCACCGACATCTTCGAAACCACATTCTTCCAAGTGCTTCTGAATAGCGGCATAACTTTTGGGATCACCGTAGATAGTGATTGTTCCTTCTTCGTCATCCTCTTCGTATTCATCTTCCACATCATAGTCGATCAGGTCGAGAATCAGTTCTTCCATATCCAGTCCGTCTTTCTTCTTGAAAGTGAACATACATTTGTGGTCGAAAAGGAATGCCAGGGAACCCATTGTACCCAGGTTACCGCCGAATTTGTTGAATACCGAACGAACGTCAGCCACCGTACGGGTAGTATTGTCTGTCAATGTGTCCACAAAGACAGCAATTCCATGCGGGCCGTATCCTTCGTAAGTCATGCTCTTGTAGTCGCTCTGGTCTTTACCCATCGCGTTCTTGATAGCACGTTCGATATTATCCTTCGGCATATTCTCACGCTTACAAGTAGCGATCACCGAACGCAGTGTCGGGTTATTCTCAGGCTCCGGACCGCCCGCCTTCACAGCGATAGCGATTTGCTTACCCAGTCTTGTAAATGTTTTAGCCATGTGACCCCATCTTTTCAGCTTGGTGGCCTTTCTATATTCAAATGCTCTTCCCATTGGTTTGTATATTTTAGATTGAAATTTTTAGTTTATCTGACTATCTAAGTTTCGCACCCAGCTTATCTTCCAGGTTCTTCACCAGTTTCGACATAATCTTGTCAATCATCTTGTCATTCAATGTCTGGTTCTCGTCCTGAAGCAGGAAGCTGACAGCATACGACTTCTTGCCCGCTTCAAGATTCTTACCCTCGTACACGTCGAAGAGTTCCACTTCTTTCAGCAATTTCTTCTCCGTATCGTAAGCGATCTTTTCGATTTCGGCAAATTGTATGTTCTTGTCAAGCAACAAAGCCAAGTCACGCTTCACAGCCGGGAACTTGGAAATTTCCTTGTAGCTGATCTTCACGGAACGGATAGCCTTCATCAGTTCTTTCCAGTTCAGGTCGGCGAAATACACTTCATTATCAATATCGAATGCTTTCAGCAATTTCTTAGTCACTACACCGAAAGACGCAAGACGCTTGCCACCCTTCGTATTCACAGAAAGCGCAGCAGCAAAAACATCATCGGTCAGGTTACCTACAACCAAATTATGCAGGTCCAGTCCCAGACGTTTCAGGATATTCTCCACATAAGCCTTCAGCTCATATACAGAACTATCTTCGTCAGCGTGTGCCCATGAGTTGGAAACCTTCTTGCCGGTCACCCATAAGCCCAGGTGATAATCTTCTGTGTAAGGAGCCAATACCTTTTCCGGGTTCTTCTTGTCTCCGTCGAAATAATAGCAATTACCGAATTCGAAGAATTTCAGGTCGGCATTCTTGCGGTTCGCGTTATGAGCGATACTTTCCAGTCCGCCGAACAACAAAGTCTGGCGCATAGCATTCAAATCCGCGCTCAACGGGTTCAACAACATCACCAGATGATTGGACGGATACGTCTCCAACCCATCATAGTAAGCGGCACGGGTCAACGAGTTATTCAATATTTCATTGAATCCGCAGCCAACCAACTGTTCGGCAATCAGATTCTGCAATTTATTTGATTTGTCATGCTCACCCTTCGTAGTCAGGCTCGACTTCAGTGTAGACGGAATCTCCACATTATTATATCCGTAGATACGGAGAATATCCTCAATCACGTCACAGTCGCGCTGCACATCCACCCGGTAAGGCGGAACAGCCAATGTCAGACCTTCAGCCGTTTCATTGGTGATTTTCATTTCCAAGCTGGTTACAATACTCTTGATGGTCTCTACCGGAATCACCTTGCCTATCAGTGAATTGACTTTGTCATAAGCCAGGTCTACGATGAAATCCTGCGCAGGAGTAGTATATACATCCTTAATATCAGAAGAAATCGTACCGCCAGCCAGTTCTTTCACCATCATGGCAGCCAGTTTCAGGCAATAAATCACGCTGTTCGGGTCGATACCACGCTCGAAACGGAAAGAAGCATCCGTATTCAGACCGTGACGGCGTGCCGTCTTACGCACCCATGTAGGATGGAAGTAAGCACTTTCGATGAATACATCCGTCGTAGCCTCCGTAGAACCGGAATCCAGTCCACCGAATACACCGGCAATACACATGCCTTCCTCCTTATTGCAGATCATCAGGTCGCGTTCGTTCAATTTACGTTCCACTTCATCCAATGTGACAAACGGAGTTCCTTCGGGCATTGTCTTTACAATCACCTCATTGCCTTTTATCTTGGCAGCATCGAAGCAGTGCAAAGGCTGACCGAAAGCATGAACGATATAATTGGTAATATCCACTACATTATTAATAGGACGCACACCTATCAGTCGCAGTTTGTTCTGCAACCATTCCGGGCTTTCCTTCACCGTCACCCCTTTCACGGTAACTCCGGCATAATGCGGACAAGCCTCGCTGTTTTCAACCTTCACTTCAATATTCAAGTCATGGTTTTCCACTTTGAAGTCATCCACCGACGGGCGTTGCAAAGTGGCCTGCTTGCCGTTCTGAATCAGATAGGCATACAAGTCACGGGCTACTCCATAGTGTGAACAGGCATCCGCGCGGTTGGGCGTGATGTCCACTTCAAGCACATAGTCGCTCTTGATATTATAATAATCCTTGGCGAGCGTACCCGGAACAGCAGTTTCCGGCAATACGATGATGCCCGCATGATCCGTACCAAGACCAATTTCGTCCTCAGCACAAATCATACCGGTAGATTCCACCCCACGGATTTTTGATTTCTTGATGGTAAAACATTCGTCACCGTCATAGAGTTTTGTTCCCAAAGTAGCTACCACCACTTTTTGTCCGGCAGCCACATTCGGAGCACCACAAACGATCTGCACCGGATCGCCTTCTCCCAGATTGACAGTAGTAATATGCAAATGGTCGGAATTCGGGTGTTCCACGCAAGTCAGCACTTCGCCGATCACAAGACCTTCCAAACCACCTTTAATGGTTTGCACTTCTTCCACACCACCTGTTTCCAAGCCGATAGAAGTCAACGCAGCCGCCGTTTCTTCGGGCGTCAAATCGAAGTTGACATACTCTTTCAGCCAGTTGTAAGAGATATTCATATCATTATTTTTTTATTGTTTCTCAAAAAGATTTGCAAAGTTAATAAGATTTTTCGGTTGACCGAAAAGGATTCAAAAGAAAATTGAAAGTTCAAAGACCAAAGTGAAAAATTACTAGGCAGAACAACAAACAATCTGAGAAAACATTGCGCAGCCCATTCTCAACTCTCAACTCTCAATTCTCAACTAAAATGGCAATGGCCCATCCCCTCCTATCGGTGCGGCAAACGGATTCTCCGCCTGCGGAGCAAAGTCAGGTGCCGGCGGCGGTGGAACGGAACCCGCTCCTCCTGTATTCATTTTAGAACCCAGCATAGCACCGGCAGGCTCGCCCGGCATCGGGATAACCATGTCGTCTTCCGGATTCGAGAACCGGGTAAACTCACCCTTGAATCGAAGCAGCACCTCGCCTACCGCACCATTACGGTGCTTGGCTATCACAATCTCCGCCATACCGCGCAAGTCATTTCCCCTGTCATCCTGGAATATCTTGTAATATTCCGGACGGTGAATAAAGCACACCATATCGGCATCCTGCTCGATGGCTCCCGATTCACGGAGGTCACTCAACTGCGGACGCTTACCGTCGATACCTTCACGGCTTTCCACACCACGATTCAACTGTGACAGTGCGATAATCGGAATACTCAATTCCTTCGCCAGTCCCTTCAGTGAACGTGAAATGGTACTTACCTCTTCCTGACGGCTACCGAACGCCATACCGCTTGCATTCATCAACTGAAGGTAGTCAATAATAATGATTCTCACCCCATGCTCGCGTACCAGACGGCGCGCTTTCGTACGAAGTTCAAAAACCGACAAGGACGGAGTATCATCCACATAGAGCGGCGCATCCAGCAAATCCTTCAACTTATAGTCCAACTGCTGCCATTCATAGTTTGCCAACTGTCCACTCTTAATCTTATCACTCGGAATCTCGCAGACATTCGTAATCAAACGGTTCACCAACTGAACGTTACTCATTTCAAGAGAGAACAACGCCACCGGATTACGATAATCGACAGCAATATTCTTCGCCATAGAAAGTACGAAAGCAGTCTTACCCATGGCAGGACGGGCAGCGATAACAATAAGGTCGGAATTTTGCCAACCGGCAGTCATCTTGTCCAGTTTCGTAAAGCCACTCTCAAGACCACTCAAACCGTCGGTTCGTGCCGCAGCTTTCTGAATCAGCTTATAAGCTTCGTCAATCACCGGATTGATCTGCGTATAATCCTTCTTCATATTCTGCTGCGAAATCTCGAAAAGCTTGCCTTCCGCTTCCTGCATCAAGTCGTCCACATCCAGTGTTTCGTCAAAAGCCTTACTCTGAATGTTACTTGTAAATGTAATCAACTCACGTGCCAACGCCTTCTGCGCAATGATGCGCGCATGGTATTCAATATGTGCCGAAGAAGCAACCTTACTACTCAACTGAGTAATATAGAACGGTCCTCCGACCTCTTCCAAATCTCCCCGTTTGCTAAGTTGCTCCTTCACAGTCAGAATATCCACCGGTTTCTGATTCACGGCAAGATCGGTAATAGCAGTATAAATCAACTGATGCCGGCGTTCATAAAAAGAATCGGGACGAAGTATTTCACTCACCAGTGAATAAGCATCCTTCTCAATCATTAAAGCTCCCAACACAGCTTCTTCCAACTCGGGTGCCTGTGGCTGGATACGACCATAGTCATTTACCGGTTGCACTTTAGTAGACTTTGTATTACGGGTATTTTTTCTCTGTTCGGCCATGAAGATATTTACTATTTTTCAATTTACTATTTACTATTTTACGACCGGACAGACTCCTTTATAACAGAGTTCTTCCAGTCGGGACGACAAAGATAGAATATAATCACGAAGAATGGATAAGGAAAAATGAAGATTTTAGTAACTTTGCTCCCGATTCACATTATCCAACTATGATTAATTGTAATGTGGAGCACTGTAAACAGTAAATTGTAAATCGTAAAACAGTAAATATGATCGCTTTCCCGAATATCAAAATAAACCTGGGACTCTCTATCACGGAGAAACGCCCGGACGGTTATCACAACTTGGAAACAGTTTTCTATCCGGTAGCCCTTGAGGATGCTCTCGAAATCCGTACTCTCACCGAAGCAAGCCTCCCCGAAGCAGAAAAGAAAATTACCCTCCACCAGTATGGAATGGAGATAGCCGGCAACCCGGAAGACAACCTGGTCGCAAAAGCCTATTCACTGCTGGACAAGGAATTTCACCTTCCTCCTGTCGAGATTCATCTATATAAGCATATCCCTTCAGGAGCCGGATTGGGTGGCGGCTCCTCAGATGCCGCCTTTATGCTGAAACTGCTCAACGGACATTTCCGCCTGAACTTATCCGAAGAACAACTGGAAATATACGCCGCCACCTTAGGAGCGGACTGCGCCTTCTTCATTAAGAACAAACCGATTTTTGCCGAAGGAATCGGCAATATCTTCTCGCCAATCGAACTTTCATTAAGCGGTTACCAAATAATGATTGTCAAACCCGATGTCTTTATTTCCACCCGGGAAGCCTTTTCTAATATCCGCCCTCACCACCCCGAATACCCGGTTAAAGAAGTAATTAAGCGTCCGGTTCACGAATGGAAAGAGGCATTAATCAACGACTTCGAAGCAAGCGTATTCCCGCAACACCCCGTCATCGGAGAAATCAAACAAGAACTCTATAATCAGGGAGCAATCTACGCATCCATGAGCGGTTCCGGCTCTTCCGTCTTCGGACTGTTCGCACCGAATGCCACGTTGCCGGAAATCACCTGGGAGCCCAATACTTTCTGTTTTAAAGGAAAGTTATAATTATACTCCCAATACTATATCAGCATCAATATTCAGTTTTCGGCTCATTTCGCGAGCTACTTTCAATGTCGGCTCACATCTTCCTGTGAGGTAGTCACTAATGCGAGAGGGGCTTACTCCAAGTAGTTCTGATAACTTAGCTTGGTTTATTCCCATCTCGTACATTCGCAATTTCATGACATCCACCAAGGATGGTGCCTTAATAGGATAGTGCTCATCTTCATACTCCTCTACAAGGTCTGACAATAAATCCAATTCTATAAGATTTCTATCTGTCAAAGGAGTATTGTCATTCACCAATGGAAGAAGTTCTTCTATTCTTTCCATCGCAACCTTATAAGCTGCTTCATTTTGAATCTTTGCCATAACTATACATTTTTAACATCTAACTTATCATAATCAGCATGAGTGCCAATAAAGCGAATCAATACTGTTTTTATAGTAAACTTAATAACAACCACTAACCGATAATTGTTACCTCTGATATTGAATACATAATGCTGATTGCCTACATTATCAACACTATTGAATGTTTTTTTCATATCAGCAAAACATGTCCATTCCGCCTTCTTTGTTTTCTGATACCAATCCTCAAGGGCTATTTCAGCGTTCGGATTATCTGTATAGTAATTTACTATTTGACTTTTGGCTATTATTCTCATGCGCTTTTGTTTATGCAAATGTAGCTATTTAATTTTGAAATACAAAACATTCTATTCTTTTTCAAAACAAAATGATCAATAACCTGAGATAAACGATATATAATTAAAAAACGGTACCACGACTCACGTCGTAGTACCGTCACAACACAAACACAAAATAAAACACGACAAAACTACTATGCAATCTACCTGTCTATACCGGAGAGGCATAAGTACTACTTACGTATATTCACATACTCATAAATAGCTTCAGGTTGATTAGCATCTATTAAACAAACCGCATGCACGGTTTGTTTAAACTTTTATGTTATTTAAAACATTTATCTCTTTTACTGAATGCCTCTCTCACGGAGTTTCAGTTGCCAGTTCCATGCAGAACGTAAAGTATCTTCCAAAGTTTCTACGGCTTTCCAACCCAGCTCATTATTAGCGAAATCAGGGTTTGCCCAAACCTTTTCGATATCACCTGCACGGCGTCCGACTATCTGGTAATTCAATTTCACACCGGTAGCTTTTTCAAAGCCATTGATTAATTCCAAAACGGAAACACCACGTCCCGTACCGATATTGAATACTTCTACTTTTTCTTTCTGTGTCTTTTCCAAGATACGGCGGATAGCGATTACGTGTGCTTTAGCCAAGTCAACAACGTTGATAAAGTCACGGATACAAGAGCCGTCAGGCGTATCATAATCATCACCAAACACACTAAGTTTCTCACGGATACCCATAGCAGTCTGAGTGAGATAAGGAATCAGGTTTTGAGGAACACCATTCGGCAGTTCACCCAGCAATGCGGTAGGATGCGCGCCAATCGGATTGAAATAACGCAGCATGATAGCATTGATCGGAGCTCCGGAAGCTACTGTATCACGAATAATCTCTTCATTAATTTGTTTGGTATTTCCATAAGGCGATTCCGCTTTCTTAATCGGGGCCTTTTCTGTCACCGGCAGCTCATCCGGCTGACCGTATACTGTACAAGAAGAAGAGAACACGATACCTTCCACTCCATGTTTAGGCATTAACTCGAGGAGGTTGATTAAAGAAACGAGATTGTTGCGATAATAAAGCAACGGTTTCTCTACTGATTCTCCTACTGCTTTGCTCGCTGCAAAGTGAATAATTGCCTTAATTCCTTTATATTTAGTAAACACAGCATCCAGACCTTCCAAATCGAGACAATCCAATTTCTCGAAAACCGGGCGAATGCCGGATACCTTCTCTATATTGTCAACAACGTCAGCACTTGAGTTTGATAAATTATCGATAATGATTACTTCATATCCACTGTTTTGTAGTTCTACTACGGTGTGCGAACCTATATATCCTGTTCCGCCCGTTACTAAAATTCTTTCTTTCATATTCTTTATAAATGGTTAGTTTCTCGGCTTTTTGTCGTTTGAGCTACAAATTTATGGAAATAAAATGGATTTGCAATAAATTGTCACGAAATTATTTATCAAAAGACCGTTTTGGTACGATTCGATGGTATTCGGGTATTAAAAAAACATCACTCAGGTACAAAAAAAGAATTGGAAACCCGCAGCCTGTATGTCGCCATACATCGGAGTTTCCAATTCCATATTTAATTATCAACTGTAAGTCTTACACCACACCTGAGAATCCCATGAATGCCATGGCAAGCAGACCGGCGGTAATCAGGGCAATCGGAGTGCCTTGCATCCCTTTCGGGACTTTCACCAGGCTCATCTGCTCACGCAGTCCGGCAAAGAGTACCAATGCCAGGCCGAAGCCCAAAGCCGTAGAGAATGCATACACAACACCTGTCAGCAGATCAAAGTCTTTCTGAATCACCAGGATAGCCACACCAAGAATACAACAGTTGGTCGTAATCAGCGGCAGGAACACACCCAATGCCTGATAAAGGGCCGGAGAGACTTTCTTCAGGATGATTTCCACCATCTGCACCAGTCCGGCAATGACCAGAATGAAAGTAATCGTCTGCAAGTATCCCAAACCGAAAACATCGAGGACAAACTTCTGAATCAGGAAGGTAACGATGGTAGCGATGGTCAGCACGAAAGCAACCGCAGCACTCATACCCATCGCAGTTTCCACTTTCTTGGATACGCCGAGGAACGGACAGATACCCAGGAACTGCGACAACACGATGTTGTTTACAAAGATTGCCGAAATAAAAATCAATATATATTCCATAGTTGTTAAATTGAAAATTGAGAATTAAAAATTAAAAAATCAGAGAATGTGAAAATGAAATTAAGAATATGGTTCATATCTATTATTTCTCAATTCTCAATTTTCAGTTCTCAATTTATTAATTATTGCAATGAGGTATCCCAAAGCGATGAAAGCGCCCGGAGCCAGTACAAATACCAACATTCCGTATTCTTCAGGCATGATTGTCAGGTCGAAAATCTTACCTGTTCCCAGGAATTCGCGGACAGCACCCAGCAAAGTCAGGGCGATGGTAAAACCAAGCCCCATACCGATACCGTCAAACATGGAAGCAATCGGATTATTTTTCGCAGCGAACGCTTCGGCACGTCCCAACACAATACAGTTTACTACAATCAACGGAATGAAAAGACCGAGCGTAGCATACAAATCCGGCACATAAGCCTGCATTATCATCTGAAGCAATGTCACGAAAGACGCAATCACCACAATAAATGAAGGAATACGCACCATATCCGGTATCAGATTCTTGATGGAAGAGATTACCACGTTCGAGCAAATCAACACGAACATCGTGGCAAGTCCCATACCCATACCATTGATAGCCGATGAAGTCGTACCCAATGTAGGACACATACCAAGCAGGAGCACAAAAATAGGATTTTCTTTGACAATCCCGTTCATCATTACTTTAAAGTTATTCATACCTGTCTCCTTTCTTAATTAGCACTGATAGAATCAGTAAGTTCAACTTTAATAGTAGCTCCCGTAGCCGCATCCGCATCCGCATTTTCACCGGCAGCCTTTTGAGAAGCACCGGTAACGCCGTTCACTTCCCCACCCTCTGCTTTGTATGCCTGATAAGCTGCATTCACAGCATTCAGGAATGCGCGTGAGCTGATAGTAGACGCTGTGATAGCATCTATCGAGCCACCGTCTTTGCTGACCGTCAACGGAGCTTCACCCGGATTCATGCCCAGAATAGATTTCGTACTTTCTTCATGCGTCACGCCCTGTTCGCCTTTCGTGGGATCATAAGCGCCGAACCATTTGTCAGCTTTCGAACCCAGTCCCGGAGTTTCCGTGTGAGCCAGCAGGGAGTAATTATAGATTTTACCTTCGGCATTGAAGCCTACCAGTACTTTCAGTTCTCCGCCGAATCCCATAGATTTGGCTTCAACAGCCGTACCTACCAATTCTTCACCGTTCTTTGCCGGATAAACAATAAAGTCCACGTTTTTCTTTCCGTCTTTCTCGCTGAAGATCGTATCGCTTTCCGCTACCGGATTATTGGTAAATTCAGGAAGAACCTTCTTCAGCGCCTCGTTCAGCGTCTTTGCGTTCGCTTCAGCGATAGGGCCTTTGGTCAGTTCGTTCACATAAGCCAGCAACGCTACGGAGACAGCAGTCACGCCCGTAAGCACCAGCAACATATTCTTTAAAGATGATTGTAACTTTTTCATTTCTTCTTCGCTACCTCCCCAAAGCGTTTAGGTTTACAATAGGTGTTAATCAGCGGAGTGAACGCATTCATAATCAGGATGGCGAATGACATACCTTCGGGATAGGCGCCGAACAGACGGATAATGACCGTCAGCAGACCGATACAAACACCATAAATCAACATTCCTTTCTTGCTCATCGGAGAAGTCACGTAGTCGGTTGCCATAAAGACAGCGCCCAGCATCAGACCGCCGGTGAGTAACTGCAATACCGGAGAAACATATTTCTCAGGATCTGCCAAGTGCATGATACCCGCAAATACGAATACAGTCACCAGGATAGAAACGGGAATATGCCACGTGATAATCTTCTTCCACAACATATAAACCAACCCGATCAGCAGTGCCAACGCACTGACTTCACCGATACATCCGCCGTTTTGTCCGATCAGCAGGTTCAAAGCGTCCGGAATCTGGCTCAATGCAGAAGTATCGCCATAAATAGCCTGTTTCATCAATGCCAGCGGAGTAGCTCCGGTGGTGGCGTCCGTGTAAGCGGTCAACTGACCGACTACCGGCCAACTTGTCATCTGCACCGGGAAAGAGAGCAACAGGAACACACGTCCTGCCAACGCAGGGTTGAAAGGGTTGCAACCCAGTCCGCCGAAAGACATCTTGCCTACACCGATAGCAAACAGTGCGCCGAGGATGATAATCCAGATGGGCAGATTGGAAGGTAAGTTAAATGCCAGCAACACACCTGTGATAACGGCAGAGCCATCGCAGATAGTCGTGGTCGGTTTCTTCATCAAATATTTTCCGATCGCCCATTCGAAGAACAAACAAGCCGCAACGGAAGTAGCTGTAACAATCAGAGCACCCAGGCCGAAGAAATAGAGAGACACCAGAAAAGCCGGAACCAGTGCGATCAGCACGCCGTACATATTCTTCTTCACGCTGTCTCCGCCATGAACGTGGGGTGATAGTGATACGATTAATTTATTTTCCATATTCGTTATTTTTTAGCTTGACGTGCGCGAATCATAGCTCCCACCTTGCCTTTGCCCAGACGACAGTAGTCGAGCAACGGACGATTGGCGGGACAAGTGAACTGGCAGGAGCCACACTCGATGCAATCCATGATTCTTTCTTTTTCCATTGATTCAAAATCCCCGTTTTCGGACAAAGCTCCGAGTAAGTACGGCTCCAGTCCCATCGGACAGGCGCTCACGCACTTCGCGCAACGGATACAGGTCTCTGCCTCGCCACGCTTGGCTTCCTTCTGATTCATAATCAGGATACCGGAACTGCCCTTCGCAGTGGGAACTTCGATATTCACCAGCGCCTTGCCCATCATCGGGCCGCCACCGATTACTTTTCCCGTATCTTCCGGCAGACCGCCGCAAGCGTCGATCAACTGTTTCATCGGCGTACCGATACGAGCCATGAAGTTGGAAGGTTTCGCAACCGATTTTCCCGTCACGGTAATCACACGTTCAAATAACGGTTTATTCTTCTGAACAGCCTGATATACAGCAAACGCTGTACCTACGTTCTGTACCACCGCTCCCGTAGAGATAGGCAGTGCGCCGCTGGCCACCTGGCGTTTGGTAATCGCGTCAATCAGTTGTTTTTCACCTCCTTGCGGATATTGCACCTTCAAAGGCACAACCTCGATTCCTGCATAACTGGAAGCTACCTTTGTCATCAACTCGATAGCATCGGGCTTATTATTTTCGATTCCGATAAATGCCTTGTTTACTTTCACGGCTTTCATCAGGATAGAGACACCTACCATGATTTCTTCCGCATGTTCCAGCATGAGCTGATGGTCGGCTGTCAGATAGGGTTCGCACTCTACCGCATTGATAATCACACATTCAGCCTTGAAAGAAGGAGGAGGACAAAGTTTCACCTGCGTAGGGAAACAAGCGCCGCCCAAACCGACGATTCCCGCATCGGCAATCTTCTTCACGATTTCTTCCGCCGGAAGTTCACATTCCTTCACCAGCGTCGTGCTGCGGTCGATTGTTTCTTCCCATTCGTCACCTTCCACATCAATGAATATGGCAGGTTTCGCATAACCGCTGGCATCGACTATCGTATCAATCTTCGCCACTTTGCCACTGACTGAAGAGTGAATTGCTGCCGAAACAAAGCCGGCAGGTTCGGCAATCTTAGTGCCCACCTTTATCACATCACCTTTCGCAACAATCGGTTTTGCAGGCGCACCGATGTGCTGCCCCAGCAAAATAACGGCCTTTGCAGGAACTTCCGCCGTGATAATAGGTTGATGTGCCGACAATTTATTTTCGTGTGGATGAACTCCACCAATTGAAAATGTCTTTAACATACAATTCTGTATTTTATTCTGTTATTATTCTGTTACATCTTTCTTTGCAGGTTCAGCCACCTTCGCAGCTTCTTCCACCACCTTT
Organism: Bacteroides sp. GM023; assembly: GCF_014750685.1. GTDB lineage: Bacteria > Bacteroidota > Bacteroidia > Bacteroidales > Bacteroidaceae > Bacteroides. Next base: position 277,469 of record NZ_JAAXGE010000003.1, on the reverse strand, counting down.
ACAGCAGGAGCCGGAGCAACGGATTTCGGAGCGGCAGGTTTCGGAGCAGCCGCAGCGTCTTCCGCCTTCGGTTTGCGCGGCGGGAAATTCAGCTCGATGATCGTGTTCTGCGGACAAACTTCCACACACTTGCGGCAAGATTTACACTTGTTCGGATCAATGTAAGCCAAGTTGTTCTCCAGCGTGATAGCTTCGAACGGACAAGTCTTCACACACTTACCACAGCCGATGCAACTAACAGTACAAGCCTTGCGTGCCACAGCACCCTTGTCTTTATTCACACAAGAGATGTACACACGGCGTGACTTCTTACCCTGCGGGCGGATCTCGATGATCGCCTTCGGACAAGCCTTTACACAAGCGCCACAAGCCGTACATTTTGCTTCGTCCACTTCGGGAAGCCCTGTTTCGGGGTTCATGTGGATAGCGTCGAACTGGCAGACAGCCACACAGTCGCCACAACCCAGACAGCCGTAGCTGCAACCGGTTTCCCCACCATACAGTGAAGCGGCGATAGCGCAACTCTTCGCACCGTCGTACAGGTTGGTACGCGGACGGTTGGCGCATGTTCCGTTACATCTCACTACTGCTACCATCGGTTCAGCTTCGCCTGCTGCCAGTCCGAGAATATCAGCAATTTGTGCCATGACAGGTTGTCCGCCTACGGGGCAGAACTTGCCATCCAGTGATCCGGCTTTGACACAAGCGTCGGCAAATCCACTACAACCGGGGTAGCCACATCCACCACAATTAGCCTGGGGCAAAACTTCTCCTACCTGGGCAATCCGCGGGTCTTCATACACGGCAAATTTCTTGGAAGCAAGATATAGAATAGCGGCCAGCACGAGCGCTATCGCTCCCAATGAAATCACTGCAATCAGAATCAAATTCATAATGTTCTTAGTTATTTATTGGTTTTATAGTAAATGAAAATTTTTGTTTGAGTCGTGTTTTGTTAAGCCACAAAATAAAATAATAAGGAATAAGAATAGCCAGAGAAAGAAGTGCCGCATACAATTCATTCCCTATCAGAGCCACAAAAAGAAACAATGAAAAAATCAGAAGTACGAAAGGAATTATGAATGCCAATACCACTGCCATCATGCCCATCGACGTTTCGCCGACTACCATCACTCTCTCTCCCACCTGATAGGAAGAAGCCGCAGTATCGATTATATCTATGATTTTGTCCTTACTATCCGCCGAGGAACAGTGCCCCTTTGCGCTACAAGCCGCGCAAGCCGATGTCTGAACAATCCTCACCGACAGATGAGAATCCTGTATGTTTTCCACAATACCCAGATGCTTTATAGTATTATTCGTCATTTTGCAAACTCAACATTACAAATCGCGGCAAATTTAATCATTATTTGTGAACTACGAAGCATTCTCTCTTATTTTTTATACATAATAAAATGTTATTTTTTGTGTTTTCGTTATCGCACACGGAAAAGATATGGCTACTATTTGAAAGACTTATCATCTTATCTCATTCTTCTAGTCTCCTAATGCACAACAGCCATAACCAAATCAATAGTAACTTTTATCACTTCTTAATCTCACACATATGCACTCACAACATATACAATATGAATAAAATTCTTTCGAACAGGTAAACACTTTCCTATCTCAAACAATTAGCAAACCTTTTTAGTACAAATCCCTGATTGTAATCTATAGAATGTGAGACACCAGCTTCAAAAGCCCATTGATAGCGATAATCGTTAGGAAGAGACTTTAATGCAGCCATCATAGAGCCATCATCACCTGGAATGTACAACTTTGAGCAAAATTCATCCCAGAGTCCTTTTTTAACCGCATCATAATGTTTATCTAATTCATCTTGTGTAAAAGCTGGTATATAATCTTGAATTTCATATCCTAAATCTTCCAATTCATGAGTTAGCTCTTCTACTGAAGAATTAGGATTCATTATCTGATTAGCCAAAACAGTTCTATCAGACAGCACCATTCTATCACGATTGAAAGCCTTCCAATGATTCATCAAAATATCATCAGGGAAAAGGTCCACACCACCATGAAATTCATCAAATATACGTTTGGCAATTACAGAATCATGTTTAAATCGCACCATCTGCAATTTTGAGAGAAGATTAAAGTCTTGTCCTTTTTGTACATCATAGAGAAAGCCACACTGCCTGCCACTGCGTGGAAAGACCTGCAATCCTATCGTAGAAAGTGAATTCATTTTAAAATCACTTGCAATATCCAACGAATAATAATAGAGGACACCCGGTGCATGATTTTCATCCAGAATGGGACAATAGCTATCAGTTTTCCAATCATAACAAGTTGTTGCGAAGAATGACGCCACTTGTGGTTTGCTAGTCAAATCTAATAATGAAGTTCTATTATAATAATGTTGAGTCAAACCAAACAAATTCATTTCAAAGCGGAATAGCCGACCATTTAGCTCAACACCAAGATCCAGCAACTGCACCAAAGGATGTGATAACATCAGAAGCATCATTTCCTGACCGGTAGCCAACTCTCCGATGTATCGCTTTTGTTTCACGTTGCGAAATAAATTAGGACTGCACGGAGAATGAAATTCCGTTTCACCACGGAACAAATATTTTCTTTCACGAAGATTGGGCTTCAAAGCATATCTACCTGATGCCAACCGAGACATAATAAAACTATCTGATGGCGCACTGTTAAAATATCCGCTTAAAGGAAAATCTAAATTATCCACTGTTATCTGCCTTTTTGTCACATTTGACGTCTGAAAAGGTGGTCTTATCATAATTGGAGCAGTCTGCCTTTTTGTATCTGCCGCCAACGCTCTTTGTTCATTATCCAACACATAAGCCAATGCGTCATCTATATTTGGAAATATATATTCGTTTCCTGTCACCATAATACCTTAAAAAAATCTTCCAAACTTATTATAAAACAATCTCCCAATCTGCAATCGTCCGGGTCTCCGCACTGAAATTTATCGCAACCTTCACCACCGGAAGCCCGCAAAGAGCAAAACGGTCGGAATATTGCTGCAAGTCAATTTGCTTCATGGCAGCTTCCGCGCTTTGGTTCAACTTCAATTCTACCAGATAGAGAGTAGTCCTGGTACGAAGCACCATGTCCACCCGTCCTTTATGCGTATGCACCTCCACATCCGTATAAATACCCAGTAATGAGAATATCACATAAAGCATCTGTTGATAATGACCCTCATAATCTGTGTTATCGCAATAAGGCACAGTGGCAAGGAAAGTCTGAAGCAACTTCAAAGCGCCTTCCATATCTCCCCTCACAATGTTACGCGCCAAATTACGCACCACACTGTTCACCTCGTGCGTGTCGCTCATCACATAAGATGGTATCAGGCTCTTCATCAGACCGACTCGTACCTCCTTATTAGGAATATCAAGCATGTAAGCGTCAAATTCCAAATCTGCCCCCTTTATCGTAAGATAGCCTGCCTGATAAAGCAACGGCATATAATTGGTAGCCAGCTCCAAAGGCACGTTAAAATCACTGGGCGATGCCTCCTCCCCACCAATCTCTGACGGCAATACAGCATATTTGCGCAGCATCTCTATAATATAAGTGGGTGTACCGCTCTCAAACCAATAAGAGCCAATCTCCCCCAAAGCCATCGCCTTAAGCAGACTGAAAGGATTGAAGACATCCGGTGACGGCCACGCGAAATGATAACCGTCATAATTTTCCTTTAATTTATCCAACATCTCCTCAGCAGTAATCCCCAGGCGGACAGCCAGACGTTCTACATCCGGAAGCATCTGAGTGCGAAGTTCCTCACCTGTGATACCACAAATGGCAGCATAATCAGGCAACATACTCACATTGGTAATATTATTAAGTTCACTGAACACGCTGAGTTGCGAAAACTTAGTTATCCCCGTGAGAAAGACAAAGCGCAAATAAGGGTCACACGCCTTCAACGGACTATAAAAATTACGCATCACGTTACGTAACAGCGGCAGGTTCTTCTCTTCATGAACCACATCAAGCAAAGGGGCATCATATTCGTCTATCAAGACCACCACTTTCTTGCCGGTCTGTTTGTAAGCACGTTTAATAAGCCCCTCCAAACGCTGATTGACATACAGTTCTTCTTCTACACGTCCATAAATCTCCTCATAAGCCATGAGTTTCAATTCCAGTTCCGCGTTCAGTTGTTCCTTGTCTACATGTTTGGCAGTACTCATGTCGAAGTGTAATACCGGATGCTGTATCCATTCCTTCTCCAATGTCTCCATGGCCAGTCCTTCAAACAACTCTTTCCGCCCCTCGAAATAACAATGAAAGGTACTGGTAAGCAAAGATTTACCGAAACGTCGCGGACGGCTCAAAAACAAATAGCTGGAAGCCGAATGTGTCAGTCGGTACACATATTCCGTCTTATCAATATAAAGAAAATTATCCTCACGTATCTTCGAAAATGTCTGTATCCCAATAGGGTATAATCTTTGCAAATCTTCCATATCAATCATATTTTTCACAAAGCTACAAAAAATATCCGTTCAGAAAAAAGCAGGCGGGAAAAAGTTTCCCGCCTGCAACTCGTTTATTTTATCTGTTTTTTCACTGTTCTCCCCGCTCCTCCTCTCTTCTCTTCCTGTGCTCCAGATACAGCAACTTCCATTTATCCCAATACGCCTCGATTTCCTCCTCACTAAAGGAGTCAAAAAAGAAATCGACAACTTCTACGTAATGACTCAATCTGCCATCCATCCCTTTTTTACATTATTATAGGTAGAATGGCCGATGTTTATTGCCTTATACACTTCAGGATTCTTCAAGTCCAAACGGTCTTGCAACTCCGAAATGCAAGCGCCCAAATTTTCATAACATGCTTTTTCTTTCTTCATACTTATTTATTGTTAAAAATACACCATAACAATTAATTATTTCAACTTTCATCCCGTATGTCGGGATGATGTTTATTTTGTCTTTGCTAATTTTACGCCGTGTTTTGAAGCACATTTGTATTTTTCCGCAAAGGTAAAAATTTAAACTTATTACAGCAAAACAATATGTCAAACAATTACAGAATGTCCTATTTCATGCCACCCATCGCGCCTGTCAGAGACGAACGAGGACGTATCGTCACTCCCGCCACCCTTCTCCCCTTCTGCGAAGTCTCCGTAGAACAGGTTTTCCAGATGATTACCTGCAACGAAGACCTCAGGCTCCTGACCGAACAGGTACACAACGCCCCGGATATACGAACGGCAAAAACCACACTCCTGCCCTACGTGACTCCCTGCGGCACATTCACCCGCCGCGCCAGCAAGTGTTTCGTATCTCCCTCACGGCTGATAGTGATAGATGTAGACCATCTCGACTCCTACGAAGAAGCCGCCGGAATGCGCCGCACCCTGTTCGACGATCCCTTCCTCTGCCCCGTGCTTGCCTATATCAGTCCGAGCGGTCGGGGCGTGAAAGCATTCGTCCCGAGCGGCACGCCATTTCCGGCAGACGAGATACAGAATGTCACAGAAAGCATCCACAGAGCCATGCAATATGTCGAAATGGCCTACACCACGGCAACGGACATCGCTGCCCGGACAACTGCCAAAGGCGTGGACGGTTCGGGAAAAGACCTGGTAAGAGCCTGTTTCCTCAGCCACGACCCCGAAGCTTTGTTCAGAAACATCTGATATAATCTATAATTCCCAATCCAAGAAAAATGAACGACATTGAATCACTACGCCACCTCACCGAGACAGTCGAAGCGGCAGGAGCGGATATCGCCCCGACTTACATCGAGTACGTACAACTGGCATTTGCCATCGCCACAGATTGCGGCGAAGCCGGGCGCGACTATTTTCACCGTCTCTGCCGCATGTCCGCCAAATATCAACGTGAACAAGCCGACAGGGTATTCTCCAACGCACTCACCACGAAACATGGCGACATACATCTAGGCACAGTGTTCCACCTCGCCGAAACCGCAGGAGTCACCATCCGCAAAGACGAAGTTATGAACAGCCCGGCAGGTACAAGAGGTACAGCAGGTACACCGCACATTTTTTTCACACACACGTGCGCGTATAATAAGGCGAGAAATGACGAAATGTACGAAGAAGGAGAAGAAGAATTGCTGCCTGGCAGCGAACCGAAACACCCGTTGCCCACTTTCCCCGAAGCCGACTGGCCGGAACTCCTGCAACGTATCATGAGCTACGGAAGCACCGCAGTACAGCACGACGCCCTATTACTGGGAACATTGACAACTTTGGGTTCGAGTATGGAACGATACGTACGATGCCCTTATGGTGGTGAATTCCAGTCCCCCTGCATGCAAAGCTTCTTCATTGCCCCTTCCGCTTCCGGCAAGCATGCCCTTGCGCACATCCGGCAACTCGTAGAACCCATCCACGACCAGCTCCGTGCAGAAGTTGCGGCAGAAATGAAAGTTTATAAAAAAGAGAAAGCCGCCTACGACGCGATGGGCAAAGAACGGGCTACTATGGAAGCCCCGCAAATGCCCGCCGACAGAATGTTCCTCATCTCGGGCAACAATACCGGCACGGGCATTCTGCAAAACATCATGGACGCCAACGGAACAGGACTTATCTTTGAAGCCGAAGCAGACACCCTGTCCACCGCCATAGGTTCGGATTACGGTCACTGGAGCGACACCCTCCGCAAAGCCTTCGACCATGACCGCCTGTCTTACAACCGCCGCACCGACCGGGAATACCGGGAAGTAAAAAAGAGCTATCTTTCCGTCCTGATTTCAGGGACACCAGGACAAGTAAAAGCCCTCATCCCATCAGCAGAAAACGGGCTTTTCTCCCGCCAGTTGTTCTACTACATGCCCGGTATCTGGAGATGGGTAAGCCAGTTTTCCGAGGATGAGACAAATCTGGAAGAAGTCTTTATTTCCATAGGCCTGGAATGGAAACAGAAACTGGATGAATTGAAAGCCCACGGACTCCACACACTCCGGCTCACGAAGGAACAGAAACAGGAATTCGACACCCTCTTTTCCGACCTGTTCTCCCGTTCGAGCATAGCCAACGGCAACGAGATGTACAGTTTCGTAGCCCGCCTGGGTGTCAACATATGCCGTATCATGGCGGAAGTAGCCGTACTGCGTGCACTCGAAAGTCCTCACCCCTACCAGTTCAAAACATCTCCCAACCCCTATCTGACTCCGGACAAGGCGATTCCTGCCGACAACATCAACGACGGCATCATCACCCGCTGGGATGTAATCATTACTCCCGATGACTTTAAAGCTGTGCTTCAACTTGCGAAGCCTCTCTACTGCCATGCCACGCATATCCTGTCTTTCCTTCCTACTACGAAAATCAGCCACCGGATGAACGCCGACCAGGATTTCTTCTTCAACAAACTGGGAACAACATTTACCCGTGCACAAGTACGCCAGCAGGCTGCCGACATGGAAATCAAGGAAAACACCGCACTCACCTGGCTGAAACGACTGACCCAAAACGGGGTTTTTATTAATATAGATGGCAAAGGGACTTATACGCGCGCGTGAATACGTGCGTATGTGTGTGTGCGTATGTATGCTCGCATGTGTATGCGCATGTGTGTGTGTGTAAGGAAGGCCTGGAAAAGTGTACCTTCTGTACCTGCCCGTTATTAACAACGCAGTGACTCGAACAACGCAGTGATTTGTCTGTATCAAAGCTGCGCTTTACGAGTGCTAAAGCTTAGCTTTACGTCCTCTAAAGCGTCGCTTTAGCACTCGTAAAACGCAGCCTTAGCACTTGTAAGATACAGCCCTTCTAAGGCTCGCCCAACGCATCCACAATCACCCTCACTTCCAACGGTGTGAAAGAGCGCCGCTCCGGTTGATAGCCCAAATCATACAAGCGTTGTAAAAGTCCGGGACAGCGTGCGATCCATTTTTTCATTTTCCGGTAAGCGGCAATATCGGTAAGTTCGGGAGAATAGAGTTGTGCCAGCTCCATGCGTCCATACGCACGTATTCTGAATTCTTTCATGATGGATAAGTTTCTGATTTACTGTCACAAAAGTAACAAAATATATCCACATACCCAACGATTTTCCTTTGAATAACCGACTCTAATTGCATATAACCGACAAGGTATGAGCATAACGGTACATAACCGATTTTCCGGTATTCCGGGGTTGTATATTTGTATCGTCAAAAGGGGAAAGAATCCCGGAGACACCATGTATAACCCATTAATTTATTGTTTTATGATTCGTTACAAAATTTATCAGAACCAGCAACAGAAAGGCTTGAATGCGGGAAAGTGGTTCGCCCGTGCGGTAAGCGATGAGACGTATGATTTGGCCAAGCTTGCCGAACATATGTCGAAGCACAATTCACCGTATTCCGGCGGTGTCATCAAGGGTGTGCTCACCGATATGGTAGACTGCATCAAGGAGTTGCTGCTCGACGGCAAATGCGTGAAAATTGACGACCTTGCCATTTTCGGTGTAGGTATCCGCAGCAAGGCTGCTGAAACGTTGGAAGAATTCTCGCTGGAGAAGAATATCACCGGTATGAAGCTCAAGGCACGTGCCACCGGCAATCTGTCAACGACCAACCTGAGGCTCGACAGCCAACTAAGACAGCAGGCGGAGTATCAGAAGCCTACCACTTCCGGTGGCGGTGGTTCCGATTCGGGCAATACGCCTGACCCGAACCCGGATGATGGCGGAGAGACTCCTGACCCGGCAGCTTAATCCCCCGCCTCTATCTATGCGTAAGTCCTTCATTTAAGGAAGGACTTACTTTTAAATTCTTATTATCTTATCACTAAAAATGTAGTTTTATGAGCAATTCATCGTCACAATCTCCCAAATCTCCCCGCTCTGTATGGAGCTTCGTTCTCAAAGTCATCATTACTGTAGCTACCGCCATTGGCGGGTTGCTCGGTGTACAAAGTTGTATGTAGGCTGATGAGGACTATTACACTGATTATCATTCATTGCAGTGCCACGCCGGAAGGGAAATCCCTTTCGGCGGAAGCCTGTCGCCTGGATCACATCCATCACCGTGGCTTCCGTGACATCGGTTACCATTTTTATATCACACGGGATGGGGAAATCCACAGGGGACGTTCTATTGAGAAGGTCGGGGCACATTGCCGGAATCATAATGCTCACTCGATAGGTGTTTGCTATGAGGGTGGATTGGATGCGGAGGGAAAGCCGAAGGATACTCGTACATTGGCACAACGAGGAACACTGCTCGCTTTATTGCGTGAGTTAAGGAGACAGTTTCCGAAAGCGTTGATTGTGGGGCATCGTGATTTGAATCCGATGAAAGGGTGTCCGTGTTTTAGCTGTACAAAAGAGTATTCGCAAGTATAAGCAAATAAAAAAGAATGGCTGACAATAAAATTCTGTCAGCCATTCTTTTTTATTAAACATTCGCCTCATACTATAATTTTCCCAATAATAAGTTTGGATTTATTCGTATTGCCAAATGTCATCCATGGTAATAGGTACATAAGCGCCATCTTTCATCTCTATGATAACGGAAGGTTCATGTACGGCAAGCGTGTGCCACATCCCGACAGGAACCTGAACACCGTAAATACCTTTTCCCATATTCAATTCATAGCGCCCACATTCAACTCCTTTTTCATTATAAAAAAGTTCGGTGACATGGCCTCTAAGCAAAATTACGGTTTCACTAGTTGTTGTGTGGCGATGAATAGGAACAAGCGTTCCCGGTTGCAAGGCATTGAGCATACGTTGTGAAGTGTCTCCATCGCCGTTACGCAAATCAAGATTGACACGGCGTCTCTCATTAGTTTCGGCCTGAGACAATAATTCATCAAGCAATTTGTCATTAATTTCCATCTTTCTTTTCGTCAGCTTTAGCACGCAGATACTCTTCGTGCAAATGATAATACTTCTTTTTGAACAATATATAGGCTACACACAGCAATACCAATACCACTACGAGATACAGATACTTGTTTACCGGCAGATAGATGGCACCCAAAGAAATTACCAACTGCAAAGCCATGTAAATGGTGGACACTATCACATGCTTAATATGCAGCTCATTAGCCATCAGTTGATAAGCATGCTTGCGATGGGGTTGACCAATATTCTCGTGTAGCATGATGCGGTGGCAGATAGTAAGCACACTATCCACACCATATACCATCAACAGCAGAATAGCCCAGTAGTTCTCGCTCTTTATAATATAAGATCCCAGGAAATAGAGCAGAATAAATGCGATGGAGACACTACCTACATCACCGGCAAAACATTTTGCCTTAGTGCGGAAGTTGAAAAGACAGAACACCAACACACTCAGCAAAATCACAATAATGAAATTGTTATCGGTGTATTTCTCCTGCATATTTAAGAGCAACAATGGAATCAATACTGCCAATGAATAAGCGCCGGTAATACCATTAATGCCGTCCATGAAGTTATATGCATTAATAATACCGGTACATACTATGAGCGCAACGATAACTATCCACCAATATTCGGGCAGCAGAATCCCCCATTGATAAAACATAAGTATCATAGCGGTGAACTGCACAACCAAACGAAACTTGTTGGGTACCGAATGGATGTCATCGGCAAAGCTAATGCCACCCAGCATAGTGAGCCCCAGCAAGAACCAAGGGCATGTGAAACCATAAAAAGCAGCATAAAGCCAGGCCCCAAACAAGAAAATAATACCTCCGCCACGCAGCACAATAGAACTGTGAGATGAACGCAAATTGGGTTTGTCTATTATATTGAACTTATCGGCAATCTTAAAATAGACCAATTCAAGGACAAGCAGTAACACTGCTATCAACAGATATGTGACCATGCTTATTTTATATTTGCAAATGATTTAATGGTTTGTGCGAGTCCCTCCTCGGCACGAATGGGCATTTTATCTATACCCAATGCTTTTTTAATTTTAGCATTACTTACCACATAGTTTTCGGTAAGTTTTGTCAAACGCTCCGAGTTCAGCGGCAGGTGCAGCACATCTCCCACCTTCGCCATACCATTCATCAGCCCCTTAGGTAGATGCCAGATGTGTGTTTTCTTACCCAGCGCATTGCAAATGACTGCAATAAGCTCATTGGTTGACAAAGACTCATCATCTCCCATATTGTAAATTCCCGAAGCGACATCTTTGGTGAGCAACCCTTCGATGGCAAAGCAAAGATTACCAATAGAAGTAAAGCAACGACGGTTCTCAAATGTACCCAGTGGCCAAGGTATCCCCCTTTTTACCACGCCATAAAGCAAATTTAGATTTCCTTTGTTACCGGGACCGTGTATCATACAGGGACGCAGGATATAAACTTGTTTACCGGTTGCGGGATGAGTTAAGATATACTCTTCGGCCTTAATCTTGGACTTACCATAAGGCCCCACAGGATTGGGAACAATATCCTCAGTAAGAATATCACCTGGAACAAAATCGGCAGCGGCTTTTACTGACGAAAAAAAGATGAACTTTCTGGCTGATGATTTAAGGAACCAGTCGTAAATTTTCTGCGTCAGCCCAGTATTAATCTTAAAATAGACCTCCGGCCCCGATTTTTTTTTCAAATCATGCGCCTTACCGGCAAGGTGAATAATTGCATCTACTTGTGGAACTTTATCTTCATCAAGGTCGTTCCAAGAAAAGGTTTTAACTACACCCTCCTTTTCAGGAGCAACAATGTCAAGACCGTAAATTTCATTATTCTGTCCCATGACTTTTACAAGATTACTTCCTACAAAGCCGTGGATTCCGGTTATAAGTATCTTCATATTATTTTATTCACCAAATCAACATATTGTTTTGTAACCTTTTCTTTAGTGTAATAGCGCTGTATCACATCGTATCCGTTGCGCCCCATCTTCTGAAGTTCTTCACGGGATACCGATGCCAGCCACTGTGCCATTTCATCTACCTTCTTATCGAAATTTTTCTCGGTAATGAGCTTTGCGCAGTTATGACCTTTGGTGAAGTTTACGATAGGAGTTTTGTCACCGGAGCATATAAGCAGCGGTCTCTCACACGCCATAATAGTATAAACCTTAGACGGAAATCCCATCATCTCCATCTCGGGGGCCATAAAGATGAACTGTACATCGCTGTATGCCAATATACTTGGCATCAGATGGCGAGGTTGATAATCAAGCATATGCAACTTGTCCAATCCCTTCCCTGCTTTCTGTTCTTCCAAATAGGGTCGCTGCACCCCCATACCTATCACAAAGTACTCAACATTCAGTTCTTTTGTTTTTTCTACCAACGCCACCAGCGGACGCCAGTCTTGCGCATGTCCTATATTCCCGGCATAAAGCAACTTCAAGGAATTGGTCTTGGGGAATATTTTTTCGTCAAGAGGTTCGACATTAATTGGATTATAGAGGTCAGTATCTACAAAATTGGGGATAACATGTAACTTACCCGGATCTTTAAAGCGATCTACAATCGTGTTGTAAAAAACATCATCAATAGTAGTGATAGCAGCAGATTTGTTGTAAATACAACGTTCGACTTTCTTTAAACAAGCAATTATCGGTCCTGTTTTTTTCTTTAGAATATCGGGGTAAATCTCCTGCACATTATATATAACCTTGCAGCCTTTTAGCTTACCGAGGATGAGATTGAGCATTCCTATACTAAGTGGTGGTGAGGGTGATACTATTACACTCACATTGCGTACACACAAACCAAGGATAAACGAAATGATGTGCCAATATACAAAACCCAGGATACGTAACGCGGTGCTCTTGAACTTCTTCTGTGGTACATGTATCACCTTTATGCCATGGAAGTTGCTTTCTTTATATATTCCGGGGATTTTCCACTTTAGTGGTTGCTTCGCCAGCTGCTCCTTCACCACATTAAAGTGTGGCGTTGTGGAAAGCACTACCACCTCGTAACCTTCTTTTTGAAATCTAAGCGCAATATCGTTATAGAGATATGCAGTGGAAACACCGTCGGGGCTGAAGATAAGACTGTGGATTAAGACTTTCTTGCTCATTTAATCAACGTTGATATTGAATCGTTCTTTAAAATATGTCCGCATCTCTTGCGGTGTAGGGTTCTTTCCTATATAATATTCCATCTCCTCAATCTTTGCATCTATAAGATACCGGTACCAATATGCCTGCAGCGTAGCCCAGATAAAGCCGGGCTTACCATCGAGAAAACCACCAAAGCAGATGTAGCGGACAAAAAAATAGATGAACGCACGCAAGAATTTGGGTAGCTTATAATATTTTCCTTTCTCTTGGTTTCGATTCTCTAATCCATTTCCTCCCGAAACAGTATCATTCCAATAGCTTTCATAAGCTGCTACAATCTCGCGGTTGGCATAGTTGTTGTGCTTTTGAGTCCATTCAGTGAGTCCGTTTAGATTTTCATCAATAAATAAATGCTTCATATCCACTGTGTCACCTTCGGTGACATAAATTTGCTCATCCATCCATCGCTGTTCCATCATCGCCTTTCCCGTACGCCATAAGCGCATCAAGCGAATTGTACGCAACTTCCCATGTTTTAGTTCGCGCCCCAATAACATCACATTGCGAGGCATCTTGCAGCCTGTAACATTAGCAGGCAGTGAAGGCAGCCTTTCCTCTAACTCTGCTATCAATTCATCAGTAAGGTATTCGTCGGCATCCAAGCGCATGGTCCATTCTGTTTTAATTGGACAATTCTCCATCGCCCAAATAAATTGCTGCGCCTGATTCACATACTTGTTTTGGAGTACTATTGCACCATGTTCACGCGCTAGGTCGCAAGTTTTATCGGCTGAGTAGCTATCTACGACATACACCTGCTTGGCTATACGTTTTGCATTGTCAATGCTTCGTGCAATGTGTTTTTCCTCATTATAGGTTAGGATTATTATTGAAAGGTCTTGCATTTGTTGAAAATTATTACCCACTTGATCCATTTCGCCAATAGTTCATCATATAATAGCAGATAGGAGGAAATATCCTTTTGATGTTGTACAATATCTTATCTTTTCTAACCATCATAAAATACTTGGCAGTAAGTTCTTCCCATGTCAAAGTCTGCCAATCTGCCCAAAAAGCTTCTGCTCTTGGCGATTTTACAGAAGATTTGGTATAGGGTAGATTACTAAATACAGCTTCTTCAATAGAACGTAATTCATATTCCATCTTATCCTTAATCTTCTCAAAGAAAACTTTTGCATTGGGGGTATTGAGAGCTAACATAGAGATGCCACGAGTTCGTTCTCGCCATTTAGGGAAAGGTTTAACTTTACCAACGCCCCAAAAATCAGCTACAGTAAAATCAGTATAACGCTGATAACCATTACCTAGACAGTTATAACAGCATTCTCGCAAAAATATATTACGTTGAAAGCCCACAAAATATCCATTCTCCACTTTTTGTACTTTCACATCGCCCTTAGTCTTAAAGTGAGCTAATGTATAGTATGTTTCTTCCTGGCCATCTCTCATTCGCTTGGGTCTAAAAGTAAAGAAATCCAAATCGTCATTGTAACGACTCTCAAGATACTCTTTATACTTACGGAACACTCCTTGTCCCGGTACACCATGACAAACCAAATCAAGGGTTAGAAGATTATCATATTTCTTGCGAAGGAACGACAACAAACCTTTTGCATGACACGATGTACCTGTAAAAAGCACAAGCTCCCCTCTCTTCAATTCTTCTTTAATCTTCTTAAAGCAATCGCGAGGAGCACATTGCACATACTTTGACTTTTGAATTGGCCGTAATTCTTCAATTGTATTTGCCTCAATATATACAGGAGACATATCGTCAGCATAAGCAGCCCCCCAGACATGGCCACCCAGTTCTATTACTGAACAACTTATGGCATAAGCTACACCACCTGATGTACTCTGCTTGCGATTTACAGAATCTTTCAGCCAACAGCTATACACTGTGGGCAGTTCATTACGAGAAAGAGAATCATTCTTCTCAGGACAAATCTTTTCACACAATCCACACCCGATACATTTCTCTGCATCAATCACAGGATGCAATTCTCCCTTCTCATTCTCTAACATCGTTATCGCAACCTGAGCACATGAATTCACACAAGCAGTACAAGCAGTACATTTATCCAAGTCACAAAGTTGTGGCAGTTTATTTTCCATTGTTTATTGCTTTTTGCAAATAGTTAATAGACTCCAAGCGATATTCCTCCACACGTTTGTTGACAACATCCCATTCAATGGCCGATTTCTCTGAAAATTCAGTATCAGTATATTTTATTCTGTCAATACCAAGCGTTGAAAGCAAATCAATTTGACGCGAATTATTACTAGTATTTCGAGATACAATTGTGTAAAAATCTCTATTGAACTGTATAGAGAACACAGTGCCATGAAATGAGTTTGTCATCACCATCGTTGCATTTTTAAATAATGCCAAATATTCTGCCGGTCCTGCATCCATAATATTCAGTATCGAACTATTCTTAGGATCCTGACGATATGCTCCTCTACATATTCTCACCACCTTCAACCGCTTTTCTTTTGCTATACGCAATGCAGTTTCAGTGATATATGCCGATTCTTTTAATACATAAAGAAGCATGTACTTTTCTTGCGGTACCATACTATTATCCAAAATTTCACTCCATTCATATGCATTGAGTAACAAGGTTGGGTCGGCTACAGCAACAGCATCCTGCCCCGTCATTGCCTTAACAATACTTACAGCTGTTTTCTCACGTACTGATATTGCATTGATATTCTGTAGACCTTGTTTGAAAGACTCTATAGCCATAGCTGGAATTTCCGACACTCCAAAGCTTGAAGCATAAGCAAACTTCACCGCATCTTTGGGAGCGAATGTCAAGAAATAAGGGTCTAGTGACGTATAGCTAAACGGATTCCACACCTGGTCGCTACCAACACAATACACATCATATTTTGGCGGATTTTCATATAATGCAGAAAATTTATCATAGCAACGCGAGAAACGTGTATTAGCCTTATGGAATGCAACAAAACGAGCATTACGTTTTTCATATACAGCCTTGTTCATGTATGATTTCGCCGTCTCCATCATTGGAAAAAGAATCCCCTTTATACGTTTCACTAAAGGGTAATACTTCGCGTACTGTGGCACTGCTTTCTTCTCCTTTATATAATTGGGATGTATATAGTACAAATAGTCAATAAGTTCTGAATCATATCCCATATTGGCCAATTTACGCTGTAATGCATATGCTTGTAACTCTGCCCCATAGTTATTTACGCGTACTATGGTTATTATTCCAATTTTCTTCATTTTATCCTTGTGTAAGTTTAAAAAAAGTAAACCACTCACTTTCCCGTATTTGAACAAGAGGGATTATTATCCTCTTATTATTACAAGCATTCTCTATTGCTTCAGCCCATGCACCATAATCCTCAACATTCTTATATGTAACCCCTTCGTATCCATCTACTACATAATGAGCATAATCCACATCAGCCACAATCTCTGGTGTACCAAATGCCGCAGCTTCAAGCATAGGTAACCCTACTGTCTCAATGGAGCTAGGAAAAAGCAATGCTGATATAGATTTATAATAATTCATCAACAAATCATGCTTGATAGAATCTTCAAATATAAAATTGTCTGCTACACCATGCTTTTGTATCTGTTTATACATTACTGGAGCCCGATGAGGGTTGCTTGTTATGTGTATTCTAATTTTACTTGCCAAATCCGGATTCTTCTTATATAATAGTTCAACTGCTTTTATAAGTGTAATTCCGTTCTGGTATTTTGCACAAGCACTAACATATAAAAAATGAAAACATTCATCGCCCCAATCATGAATTTCACCTTGAGAGGGATCAATCTTTTCAATATCAGGAAAACAAACATGTACATTCTCCAAAGGAATATCAAAATATGATGCGAAACGTTTCTTTACAACAGGGGTTTGTACAACAAACTGCGTATTCTTAACCCATGTACGTTTCACTAAACGAGGAAATATATGCTTGTAGTTAAATAAATATCTCTCACTACGTTTAAAAGGATTATAAGAACCAGGATACAACGGTAACGACTGATGAAAATAAACGAGTTGTTTACAAGCATTAAAACATTTATATCCTTTGTTTTGAAGCGACACCACCACATCAGGCTTCACCCTCAACTTGGTAATCTCTGCTTTTAACAATTTGTCCTCGAATAAAGTGCGTTTTATCTTGGACTGCAAAGGGAATGATATATATATTACCCCTTCAATTACCACTTGTGGTAATACAGGATTAACAAATATCCAATACTTGTTTTGCCCTATATGCTCAGGCAAATGCGACAAGAATTGTTTATAAATGGTTATGCCACCACCAGCTTGCAAGGTTGTGGCTATTACAAAAATATTCATAATTATGACTATCTCCAATGCATTTTAACGTATCTATTATGTATCATATCGTTGCCACCATGCAGTATGAGTTTTGCTTCATTGGGATCAGCAAACTGCAACAGGTTACGGGTTCGTAAACCATCTACATACAGTTGATCAAAGTAATTACCTGGTATACTGGAATACAAAGTCTTGTAACCATACCGTTTGCATTCTTCAAGTACTAATTGAGAAAAATAACCTATAGGGAAACATATCTCATCCACCGTTTTACCCAGAAAATCAGTAAGTTTTTTTTTCGATTCACAAAGTTCACGTACCAATTCCTCTTTAGTAAATTCTGTTAAATCACTGTGACTCCAAGCGTGGCACTGAAATATAAAACCCTCCTTCTGGAGTTCAAGAATTTCGGCTTTATTGAGATACCCCGGCTTTCCGATCAGGCTTATTGCAAGAAATACTGTTGGACGTAAACCTTTATCTATAAAAAACTGTCTGGTATCATAAATACCACGGAATCCATCATCAAAGCATATCATTACTTCTTTGTTAGGATTCTGTATTTTCGCTTTTATAGTAAATCCCTCATCATGTATCACTTTAATATGTTGTGCAAACATACTGAGCGAAGTACCCATATCAGTATATTTTCTATCGCTATACACATCATGATAATACACTATTTTACTCTTCTCATTATGATGCAATATGCTCGAAAAACATAACAGAGTTTTTTTTATTAGTTTTCTCATTGTGCAGTTTCGTTTATAAAATCTTCCAAACATTTACGGTAGAGTGAATAGTTCCAATAATTATGCATAAACTCGTATGCATTATCAGAATATTCCTTGTATGTATCTATATTTGATATTTGCTTCATGACATCAACAAGTGACTGTTCATTATATGCATCAAATACAAAACCTGTATCGTTACCGTCTACAAGGTCATAATGTGCCCCTACCTCGTTACTCACCAATACCGGCATTCCTGCCGACATAGCTTCATTTACAACCAATCCCCAAGGTTCATAAGTAGAAGGCAATATCAACACATGATTTTTACGATAAACATCAAGCAACTCATCCCCATATTTTGGACCATCAAAACACACTCCATCACAGACAGCATACCTGCCCTTCAATTCGTCCTCAAGCAAACCTCTGCCAACGATATGCAGTTCACTTTTTACACATTCAGCACGATACTTCAAAAATGCATGAATCATAAACTCTATGTTTTTGCATTCTATCAATCTACCCACATACACAAAGCGTAAAGGTTCCATTTTCTTCTTGCGAAAATCAGGATTATCAAAGTGTACATTATCCACCATCATTGGCATCAACCGAACTCTATCTTCCTTCATACCAAATTTGCGGAACAAATCCTTATGCGCATAGTTACCACCTGCCAAACCATATATATTCCTGTTACCAAATACCACATTCAGATATATGTGTTTTATCCATCGAATCACTAAATTCACCGGCTCACGATACTGTGTGTCTGAATCTATACCTATGGGCTTACGATACCAAAGGTTGAGAATAAACAACATAATAAAACCAAGATCTGAATAGCCATTGTAGATAATTTTATCATACTTTTTCAGCACCCTCAGTATATAACACCACTGCTTCCAACGACTCATCCTCTCCAAATTATCCTTATTACACTCCCCTTCGGTAGTATTCTTTGCCTCACTGTCACCATGCAAATAGCAATAATCCACACCTATTGGTACATACATCTTTAGGTTTCGGTCTACCGTATAACTGGCTGGTTCATATAGAAATACAAATATTTTATTCATTACCTTCTAATATAAGGCTTTAGGAAAACCTTTAAATAATATTTATAAAACGAAAGCAGATCCCCCACCTTCCCCATAAAGCTCTTTGAATACTCTACACGATACAAGTTATGGATTTCTGGACGAAAATTGCTTACTTTATACTCATATATACCGCGAGCAAAATTCAGTATTCCTCCACCGTTGTTATATATATATTCAACCGATTGTAGAAGATTCATCGTATTGTACCGTCCCTCTTTATATACAACAAGCCAATTGATATATTCGTTATCTTGTATCAAGTATAAATTTGCCACAAGAGGTTCATTTCCTTTGTATGTCACAGCCACAGATAAAACACCATCATTATACAAATTTTCAATGATACTCTTAAAATCATCTGAAAAATATGCCTCTGTACGAATGCCAAATGTCAGCATAGCATGTATTATACTATCAACAATATCCTTTGGATAAGGATTCTCGCTAATCTTGAACAACTTCATGTTATACGGAACAAGCATCTTGTTTATTTTAACAAGTTTATATTTATCTTTCTTGGATATGTGAATCATACTATCCAAATAGGTTTTATCTGACTCTTGTTTAGCATTAACATGGAGGTATGACCATTTATTAGTCATACGAGTCTGCAACCCTTTGAAAAAATACCCAAACACCGCAGACATATAATTATCTTCCTTCAAGTTGTCAAATATGAAGCCTTTTATATCCGCAGTATCATTAATATAGTCTACAAACTCCTTATATAGATGATAATCCTTGCGCACATCTTCAAGTATTAAGGCACCGCAGAAGTCGGAATGAATGCCATTGATAAATTGCAATATGCCCTTCTTCGTTATGATACAAGGAAAGATTGCTTGAAGCGACATATTTACCTGACGATAAATACAAATAATATGTAATCGCTCATTACTCTCCAACTTACTCCAACTATCAAAATTAAAGCTATAACTTTGGAACGGAGTCACATAATCAAGTTGAGAATAGAAATCGTTCCAATCCTGTTTGAAAGCAATGAACTCATCTTTTGTTTTTAATATATTGATCATAGTTACTTATTGTTTTCTTTAAAGAGATATCCCTTTTCATAAAGTGCAGCTTTCTTATAAGCTACAGCAAGACACACAAAAAACACATTAGTAGCAAACTCATGTACACCAACAAACAAGCCTTCAAAGTATGCATTTACTGCAAAAGCTAGAACAATACCAACAAACATATCCCGTGCAATACCAAGTTTGTGATAACGTTTGAATATTACCAGGATAGATAGTACAAGAATGCCAAGCCAAGCACCTCCACAAGGATACCCCATAAATTTGAGAGTTTCCAAATACCCATTGTGCGACCCAAGTTCAGACATTTCTAACGCTATTCCTTGATTCTGAGCCTCAAATCCCCAACCATTCCATGGTTTTTCACGAATCATCACCCAGCAAGCTTCCCGTTCATTATCTCGGTTAGAACCCTCTGTACCATCTACTGTATGCAAAAATCGTTCTACACCTACCGTATTCAGGCCAATTGCTGGCAGAATATAAACAGCAGCAAAAACAATCGCAGCAACAACCAATACCATTTTAGGAGAAAAACCATATTTAATAAACATCAGAATAGCTACTACCATAATACTCGCACGACTACCACCTGCCAATACAGCGTAAAGTCCAATACCTGTAATCAAGAGGCTTTTCAAATTCCATTTTTCAGTAATAAACAACATTGCACCTAACACAAATGCCCCCATACCACTCGTAGAGTTTGCATTGCCAAACCCCACAAGCATACGAGTTGAATGTGAGTGTTCCAAACCTCCTGTTAGCATACCATAAAGTACAAAGAAACAAATAAAAACAGATAATCCGTAAAGCATGTTCCGCTCATAGAACTTAAAATTATTGTCCACACTCACCACAATAATAGCAAATGTTGTGAGTTTTGCTATTAGATATACCAATGTCTGCGTACTTATTGTGCTTTGACCAAAGGTAAACTCGTACAACACATATATTCCACCCATTACATATAAAGGCCAATATGTACTCATCGTTTCACTCTTCCATAAATCTCTTTGTAATATAAACATAGCACCTAATACCAAGAATGCATAAAAAAAGTATGTAGAGATCCCCCCCATCAAACGAGTCTGTGCTGCCACGTTTTCTAGCAAGAATAGGAATAAAAGATATTTTTTTAGTTTTTCCATTTCAATAATGTAATTGAATATTTTTAGAAACAGATGGAATTTGTTACAAATTAACCCTTCCTGTCAATTTATATTCTATTTATGGAGTTTTAATTGTAGATAATCTAAATACTCGGTAACCAAAACTTTGATATCTATCGAAGTATTTAATAGCTGTTTCTCACGATTATCTATATAATACATGATATTACGAGTTAATGCCGCATAATCTTTTGGTTCAATAATCCATTTAAAAAAATCCTCTTCCGGTATCAGTTCCGTTATTCCTGTCCCCCTCGCTGTCATAAACGGAACTCCACAAGCATATGCCTCAGTATAAACGCATCCAAAGGAATCCCAATATGATGGTAATACAAATAGGTCAAGAGTATTATAATAGGCATTTAATTGCGAATGGTCAACCTCATTTTTAAATTCGAAATAGTTGTTTAAACCATTCTCATTAACATACTGCTCACACGATTCACGAGTATAACCTGTTCCAACAAACGAAACTTTAATATTTTTCATACCACTCTTTACCAGTATCTCCACCGATTTAATTAGAGTAATTTGATCTTTCAATTCCCAAAAATTAGCAACACAACCTATTCTAAAGATATCATTAACTTTCTTTCTGGCACCCATAGGATAAAACTTAGATGTATCAACTCCATTATAAAGTACATACTTATCCCTCAACATAATCCCCTCATATTTTCCAAGATACCTAAGAATCTCTTGGCTGACACCTATATGTAAATCTATCTTACTGCAAATATTCACACCATAATTGATACAATGTGTTTTATGCCATTCTTTCCCAGCGAAGCGTCCATCTGTCACCCCAAGCACATCATACCCATGATGCTGCAGCACTGTCAGACATTTCGGATTTTTTGATTTGACAAAATTTGCAAACTTACCTAAAGCCGTTACATGTGAATGGACTACCGCTATATTATCACAATCAATATTCAATCTCTTAAGACACTTGTTAAGTGAACGATAACTCAACGAATCCCCCCATCCCGGCCAAGCATTCGTAGGTAGGTCAAAAGTGGTAAAGCGATATACCTTCACCCCACCATACTCATAATTCTCTTCCTTATGTATCCAGCTTGTAGGTTTGAGCACCACTACATGATAACGTCCGTCACGCTCCAAAGCCCTCACCTGATCATATATATAAGGACCTCGAAATGACTCCACAGTAGGAAAAAAAGGAGTAATTACTAAATATATTGGCTTCATTTATTGCCTAATATGATATTCTTGAAGACTTCCGGAATCTCAGTCGAAGCGCCAATTATCTCCTCAGGCACATTACCAGAAAATATCGAAGGAAAGTTTCTTCTGTAGAATAATGTTGGCACTCTACCAAGGAATGCACCCCAACAGGAGAAAGTTGAGTCTGAAGCTATCAACATTTTGCAACGAGAAATTGCTACCATATCTGCATACGCATTACCATAGAACACCCGTTCTGTATTAGGTAACGCAGTAAGCATAGCTAATTCTTCGTCAGTGCCATCCGAGAATATTAAGAACTTACTTTTGGGATTTAATTTCTGTGCATTCTCTATAATACCTTTGAACCATTCAACTGGGATACGCCAATTCGCACTATAATCACCCATACGCACGTGTACAGCTATACAATTCCTCAGTTCTTCTACATTAGGTACTTGAGCAATAGCTTCTGGACGAGTAATTTCACGAAAATACTCATACACTAACTCATGCTGTGGTTCCAAGTCTACAAAATGAACACCATTACCCTGATATGTCAACAACTTCGTTTTTTGGAACTTCAATATCCACAACTTATGAAAACCTGATATGCCTTTATTATAGAACAAACAACTATATATACGCTTATCGCGTTCACGACGAAACCAAGGCCCTATACTCCATTTACGCCATGTAGGCGATAACATCTCAAGACCTTGCTCCTTAGCATTAATATATGCACGAGCGGCTACAAACATTGTGTTTGCAAGTCCAGCACCACTTAAGCGAAACCACCCCCAATCTTGAGACGACAAACATGGATATATGTATTTTCTATCAGACATATTAGATTAATTGAAAATAATTTTATACTTTATAAGCTGTTGAGTCATTTTTTTAAACGCATAAGCCAATAATGTTGTAGTTATCATCATTGCCAATCCCTGCCAAACACTATCTCCAACCATTGGTTTCAGTAAACGCATATGGATAATATAAAGTTCCAAACTCAACGCTCCAAACAGTGTTATTAACTGACCACCTACCCATCTACGAGTGAAGTATAACGCAATAATAAAAGTTATAGCCAAAGTAAAATTCTGCACCAATAGCATAGCCACAAACATTACACCACCATTATCATATATCATAGGATGATGCTTAATTACTAATGCTACAAGACCCAAAACAACAGATATTGACATTGCCATTACCCAACCTTTATTCTTCACGTCAGAAACCTTGTTTGCATTATCTGAAAGAACAATGCCGACAATAAAGCTCAATGCCTGTTGTCCACAAAGAATCGACAAACCGAAAAACGAATACAACGCAAACACAATCAACACCACATATTTTATATGCCATTTATCCAATAAACACGCCACCCAAAAAGCAACATAGCAACGTACTAAATAATCAATATACCAAAACGAAGAGTTTGCACAATCAACGATACTTTGCCATCTATGAAGACTCATGTCTCCGTCCACCATCATCCAAATTATACGGAAAACCACATAAGGAAACACAATTCTCAATAGTTTTTTCTTCCAGAATCCCTCTATTCCACACTTCTTATAGGACTCATGTAATCCATATCCACTCAAAAGCAGAAACATCGCTACCCCCATGCCTCCAAGTCCCACCCAATTCCAACACCCACTGATATGTCCTATCATAATAATGAGTATAGCCCAACCACGATAAACATCTGTGTTTTTTCTTGCTAACAACTCATCCGAATTGTGAGATAGAGGGGGGATATTATCAGCATTTTGTACATTTTTTGCAAATACAAATATCGCAGATAAAAGTAAGAGAAGTATGAGAGTATTATACATTTTAATCTTTAATTTATAAACTTACCAACAACGTTTTTTACTTTCTCAAAAAAACATCACACGTATAATTGGATTAAGCGATAATATTCTATCAACCAATAATCCCAATTAAAACTGTGTACTCAATTTTTAGACTAAACAACAACACATATCCCATCACAACCATAAACATTGCAATGCACCTTATATAATCAAGCTCATTAATACGTTTAACTCCCATATTTATTTCGACTAATTATACCCAATGAATCTCATCTTTCCATATCCTCTATCACCTTTTCCCAATCCTTCACCAATACCTTCCAATCAAAAGATTTAGCTAATTTAATAGCCTCCTCTGCAAGAGTATCAAGTTCCTCAGGATACTGTTGCAAATGCTTAATAACTGATCCAATCTCATCTATAGTATCAACAACATAACCATTTTTGCCTGTAGTAATCCACTCAGCAGCCCCATAATCAGAATAAACTACAGATGGTACACCCATGGCAGCAGTTTCAAGTGTTACTTTTGGGAATCCCTCAGAACGTGAGGGAAAGATATGTAAATCCATATTCTCAACCAACTCCGCAATCTGCTCATGACTCAACACACCATGATACTTACAATTCATTAAATTCAATCGCTTAATCTCTGATATTGCATCAAAACCTAATCCTCCACCTACGAGATTGAAAGTAAGTTCAGGAAAACGTTTTGCCAACTCCATTATATCAACTACCCCCTTTCTTCGCATATCCGTACCTATGAATACAACATTACGCAATTTTTTATGTTCCCGGGGAGTTGCTACAAACTTTTCAACCTCACATCCAAGATATAGAACTTCTGGAGCAACTATACCCATCAGACGCTCGTTTTCAGATGCCATATATTTGGTTATAGAGTATGTTTTAGTTGTGTAACTATACCCTGCTCTAACATCGTTATCCGTCCCATATACATTGCGCATACTTTGGGCGTAAACATCATCACAGACGCCTTCCATTGTGGTAAATGACTTTTTACCAAACAAACGGAGAATTTTGTTACAAAAATGCCAAAGTTCTCCCTTAGGTAAATAAGCCACATCACACCACATAATCCCTTTAAGATATACCAACCATGCCGATATACGCAATGGTCGATGCCGCTTTATTAATTTCACACCATCAAGGTCTTCATCTACTGTAAGATTACCATTAGGGAACAACATTGCAGCGCACTCAAACTTATCTTTATTTAAATATTTTGCCAAAGCACGACAGTTCAAGTTCTGTGCATTTGTAAAATTGACATACCCTCCAAGAAATACTTTTATCTTTTTAGTCATTACCTTTTAATATTTTCAGCATTAAATTCTTATCAAACGGAGCATATGCACTATCATACCAATCCTTAACTGTTACACAATCCTGTCCATAGGATTCTTTAGAAGCAATTCGTTCCATAACAAACTCCAATTTCTCATTATGATACAGCGGATAATAATATTGTTGATAGAACGTTGTTTCACCCCAAT
Source organism: Bacteroides sp. GM023 (assembly GCF_014750685.1). Classification (GTDB taxonomy): domain Bacteria; phylum Bacteroidota; class Bacteroidia; order Bacteroidales; family Bacteroidaceae; genus Bacteroides. Next base: position 251,586 of record NZ_JAAXGE010000003.1, on the reverse strand, counting down.
CCAACCGTTCGTCAGTCAGTAAAAAAGATGGGATACCGTAATTTGCATATTCAAATATCGTAGTTGAATTCCAAGTGATTTGCAAAAAAGCCTCTTCTACCAATTCCTGCATCTGAAAATCCGTATACTCTGCAAATCCATATTTTTGTGTAATGTCACTTAAATCATATACATCGTTAAAACGAGGATGATGCTTCAATAATACTTTATAATTATATTTTTTAAGAACATCAAGGCATTCACAAAGCATATCATGCATATTTGCGTGCAGTTCATAACTTCCTCCTGACCTAAACTGCAAACATATTACAATAGTTTTACGTTCTTTCTGCTCTATAACAGCAGTTGTTATTGGATAGCCGACAACCTTAATCTGTTTTTCAGCATTAAAAGGTATTTGCACAGTAGTAAAACATTTCTTGTACATATCACCCCACAATAGTATACGCCGATTCGCTAAGGTATGAGACAATGTGACCACATTTTTTTCAACGAAATACCCTTCATGACCATTGTATATAATACCATGCTGATAGTCGTAAGCGATACCTCGCGGATTTATTTCCGCAAGTACATCAATCATAGAATTTGATATCGTGACATAACACTTCGCTCTCAGTTTGTGAAAAGTCAAAAAATCTATCACTTTTGCTATCTGCCTGTCAACTACAACCTGCGATTTATTCTTATTACAGCTCCTTATCAGTTTTCTCAATACCGTAACAAACCAGAAAAACACATCAGCCTTCATACACTGAGGGTCTCGAGGCTGTGGTGTTCCTCCATCCGGTTCTTCCATCTCAAGGTAATGCAAAGCATTATCCTTACACAGCTTAACTAATGGTGCGAAATATGGATTAGTACCATCTACAGAACGATTAAAGTGCTGTGGATAAAACAATATAACATCTGGACGTTTACCCAACAATACATGTTTAGCAAACTGTACAAATGATTTCAGTATATCATCTATCATTATTCATATGAAATAGCTTCTTCTTGTAACCACTTTTCCGTACGGATGATATCCTCTTCGTCATGCACATCGAAACTTTCCTTAACAACAATAGGCTTGATATTATTACCCATAAATGTCCAAGGCTGCTGTCCTTCCTCTTCTTCGTAAAGCGAATTCTTAAGATTAAGAGTCCAAAAATTATGACAGAGTACAAAGTTCATTGGCAAATCCTGGCGATTTGTAGAAATATTCCTGTTTTTAAAATCAAACCATGTACCAAGGCACCCATCTTCACGAAGGCACTTTGAACGATATGGGTGGTTATCCATTTCAAGCACAACGGGACATGATGCTGAGAGGTCAGGATTCTTAAGAAGATTCTGCACTGACTCTTCAATCCACTCAGTCTTAATAATCCCAGAATTAGCAAGAAGTACGACAAGAATATCTGGTTCAACACCATCATCCTTCATTACACTAAGTGCATGAGTGATCGCATCCACATGCTGCGCTGTAGGCATAGCTAACTCAGCCGGACGCACTATTTTTTTATATCCGCATTCCTCGGCCGCATTAAGAATCTTATCACAGTCGCTACTTACATAAAAATCAGTAATCAGACTACAAGTCTTAGCTGCCATAGCAGGATAATAAAGTAAAGGTTTACCCAATACAGTTCTCACGTTCTTGTCTTTCATCGTGTTGTTACCACGACCTGTCAAAAGTGCTACGATTTTCATAATCATTTTCTATATTTGTTATTATAATATTCTTGGCTTTTGTGACACGACTATAGTATTGTCTGGTATATCGTTCGTTATCACCACATTCTGTCCTATTATTACATTATTCCCAATATGTATATTCCCTATTATTTTAGACCCTGCTCCAATGAAAACATTATTTCCTATCTTAGGAGCCCCTTCACCGGGATTTTTATGTCCAATTACAACCATTGGATTGAGCGTGCAGTTTTCACCAATTCGCGCATTAGGATTAATAATAATTGGTCCCCAATGCCATATTACCAAACCTTTTCCAACTGTAAAAGGTGGAATTTGAAATTGCGTAATATATGACAGTTTTCTTAACCTCGACAGCCAATAGAATGATTTTATCTGATAACAAACTTTTGAGAAAGGGTTGTGAATAGAACTAATTCTATCTATACAATATTCTGTATGACGAAGAGCAAGCATATACTTAACAATATATCTTCTATCACCAATTGGATCTATCCATAAGCAAGCCCATTTTCGAATCAAAAAAAATTTAGAACAAACCTTTTCTTTTCGCAAATCCGCTTTAATATAATCTTCAAGCTGATACATTTTTATTTTATAATCTTTTGATTTACGAGATATTCAAAAGCCAGCCTTGGATCCGAACGAAATGGTAGTTTTACAAGTGTACATGGTACATCTTTAAATATCTTTTCAATAGTTGTTCTTGTTTGAGAAATAAAAGCATCTACACTTTTGACATTCTTATATCCTGGTATAATCAAAGCATTATTAGCAATTTGAATACCAAGAAATAATTCTCCAAACAGCATATTTGCATTTAAATCAGCAAAGTCCGAGACAGACATAGATGTATGCTCAAAAGTATTTTTTCCATGATTGGTGAGATAAACAATACCACTAACCTTTTTATTCGTTGCTATACGATTCGGATATATATCTTCAGGTGCAGCATATCTATGTAAACCTCTTTTTTTTAAAGTAAACCATTGCATTTTTTGCCAAAACGACATATCTTGGAGTTTATCTTTTAGTTCAGGGAAATATTGGATCTGATGACTTTTTATTGCCATAGAACGACCTATCTGATGGACATAACCTTTAGCATCTACGCAAGAAAAATCATCAGATATGAAATGTACATCAACCTTATTAGAAAATGCCATAGATAAAAGTAACGAGCTCTTTCCCGCTCCTGGAGTTGCTGCTACAATATAACCATTTTCACCAATAGAAAAGCCACATGCATGAAGAAAAGTACCTCCGTTCTGAAGATTAACAAGTTGCATTGGATGTAAAAAACCTCGTGTGTACATTGCTGCGACTTGTTTTTCTATATTTGATGCAAAATCTCGTGAAACAATTCTTTGTTTAGTATTATTCACTCGACCTGGAGTATATACACTATAATAGATAGTTGACAATAATCCATTTGTAAACTCATAACCGAAACGATTCCCATGACCTGCAAAAAAGCATTGGTAATCATTTATTTTTGCAGCCTCAGTCATAGATACATTATTGGCATTTTTATCGAAATAATCATCTATATGGTCTGTTAAACGATATGTCATAACTACAGGCTGTTCACCTGTATTTTGAAGGAAATGACCATAGAAACGTTTTAAGGCGTCTAATACGCATTCTCTAAGGTATGAATTCTGAATGTCATTGAGCTTAAAAACAATGTCCATTCCTGCATGATTGATACGATAATCCATATTTCATATTTTATTGTTATCAAATAATAATTGTGCAAGTTCATCGAAATAGCGTTCCTTTATTGTAGCACCTTGAATAGATACTTTTTCAAGAATCTGTATCATCAGTTCGTTCTGTTTTTCTTTGTAATCGTTCAAGAAAGGAAACTTATAGCGAAGAAAACCATCTAAATCGAAATACTTATGTGACTCATTTTCCAAACAAACCACCATTCTGTCGTAGAATTCTTTCTTACAAACTTCTATTAAAGCTGTTGTATCACTACTCTGTACCCAATAAAAGTGATCTATATCATAATATCGCAGTTCTGTGGTTTTATCAGTAAATGCTGTATAAGGCAAATTACGTACAAAGCATCTCAAATTGAAAGCATTATATAAGCGACGTGTGATTTTACCATTTTTTTTCATACACCAGATAGCAAAGCGGTAATAATGCTCTGATACATTCAATTTTCTGCGTAACTCTACGTCATAATGATGGACACGAAGAGGTATTAATACCGGATATGGATAAACCTTACCATCCTTATTGATTATACCTAAGTCATCCGATATAAACTGTGCGCCATTAAGCAACGCTTTGAGCATAACCTCTGTTTTTCCAGAACCTCCAAAAGCATTTATAAGCGAGATTTTACCATCTTTAATAAAGCCAGATGAGTGCATGAACATAAAGTCATACAATGGTGCATAAAAACGTATCAGCACTTCCATTACGTGGAACACGATTTCACCACTTGATTCCGTCGAATACTCAATGGTAAAGTTATTCTGTTGTGCAACTATCTTAAACACCCCTTTTAGGGTTACATATAGGCTTTCTTTATTTTCATAAAGCGTATCTTTTACCAATTCAAGTGCTCCCTCTGGCAATTTGATCTTAGACTTTTGCATGATTATGCCAATAACAGGCAGTGACGTATCTTCCGTTTTGTAGAAAGCATACTGACCTTGTATCTCATTAACAACAGAACAAGCCCCCTCATAAACAAGAGAAACTCTAAAACGATCTGCAATATTATAATTCGTCTGTGCCATCATTTTCTAAAACTTTTAATATGGTTAGCAAATGCACGAAAGTGGCTATCGCATATCCAGTACATTGCCGCCATGAGAATCAATACCAAAGAGCCTATACACAATGAGTATGTCACAAGACCAAGCCAAGTAGCAGAATCTACCCAATGCAACAACTGATTACTTGCAAAAAAAGTTGCTGTAGCCACAACACCCATTATAGCAATATATTTAATCCACACAGGCCAATAATACATAACAACCGATACCTCAAAACATCTGCTGAAAAGAAAATATGGTTTCCATAACATCTTGATAAGGAACTCTGAAATAACAAAAGCTACAAGAATACCAGCCAATCCAAAGTATTTCCCCAAACAAACACACAAGACTACACATATTACTACCTCTGCAATTGGAGCCCACACATCAGAATATAAGCCATAGCCATTTTTGAAATTATCAACAGTTAAGCGTCCCTGCTGGAAAAATACGTGAAGTGAGAGCAGAATCAATACACAATGATCCAATATGTATTTCTCACCTAACCACACAAGAATAAACACAGGTGTAGTAAAATATAGTACTATACTCAACAGACTCGCAAGGAAATAGCGAATACTTAGTAACTCAAAGAATACTCCAAGAGTTTTTTTCTTGTCACCTTCTGCAATCATATTGCCCACGCTAGCTTCCATACCTATGAAAAGCCCATCCACAAAGCCTGTTATCTTTGCCATCACCATATTATAGTTACCATATAGAGCAACCATTGGTAATGAAACCAACATCCCTATAAAGAAATTGATAGAACCAGTGAACATAAGATGGGACAACTTCAACACAAATATCTGCTTAGTTTTTATCCAAAGGTCTTTGTAGTCTTGGAATTTAGCCTTACCTAACTTGATTTGAGTCTGTAGCCAAGGATAGCGTTTCTTTACAGAATAGTACAAGAAAACAGAGTTAGCTGTACCAGCCACAATTTCCATCACAATCCACCAAATATACGAATATGGAAAAAATGAACATATTATCTGCAATAATATCTTGACTACATTGATAGTCTGATAACGATACATAATAACATAGTTATTTTGTGAGGCACTAAGTATAATTTGACGATAATTAACAAAGTAACTGAGTAAAGCTCCATACACCATTGAATAGAACATAAAATACACCAATCCAAGTGGCATATCAATATCCTTAAACATTAATGGGAAGAAACATGATAATATGATACTTACTCCTGCTATTATCACACCAATGCGCGAATAGAGAAAACCATACACAGAGATAATATCGGCTATTTTCGAATGATCATCGTCAAAGAGAGGTTTATATAAGGTCACACCCACAGCTGTACCAATACCAAGTTCGGTTATGTTCATCAGATTAAGTATATCACCTAATGTTGATGATAATCCCAAAAACTCCGTTCCAAGGTTATCTAAAAAAAATTTACGAGAAAAGAAAGCCAAAACAGCCGTGACAACATAAAAAATCACATTCACTTTGGCATTTTTTATAGATTTCTGTATTCTACTTGTCATTAAAAACTTTATGTAAAATCCAATTACTTCTTGTTTGAATAATAAAAAAGTCAGTATCACACATTTTTTAGTAGAATAACTAACTACAATACTCCGTAGTTGGTTTTCTTAAATGAGATATACTGCATTTATAGCAATTACCACATCATCCGCTATTAATACTTCAGCACTTTTGTGTATCTTTTTCTACTTACACAAAAATTACCTCTTCCTCCACACCATCTTATCAACAACCCCCGTATAGCTCTGAATAATCTTCACCACCTTATTAGCAACATCTTCCACATACATAGGCACAGGTATTCCGTTGTCGCCCTCGGCATTCATAGCTATAGCTGTATCAACAGCCTGAATAAGAGATTTTTCGTCAATGCCAGCAAGAATAAAGCCAGCCTTATCCAACGATTCGGGACGCTCGGTACTAGTACGAATACAGACAGCCGGGAAAGGATGTCCCACACTGGTAAAGAAGCTACTCTCTTCGGGTAAAGTTCCTGAATCACTGATGACAGCGGCAGCATTCATCTGCAAGCAGTTGTAATTGTGGAAACCAAGAGGTTCATGACGGATTACACGTTTATCCAGCTGGAAACCACTCTTTTCTATACGGTTGCGTGAGCGAGGATGACAGCTATAAAGGATAGGTATATCGTATTTCTCGACTATGGCGTTAATAGCATTAAACAACGAAAGAAAATTTTCCTCCGTGTCAATGTTCTCTTCGCGGTGGGCGCTAAGCAAGATATATTTACCTTTCTCCAAGCCAAGCTGTTGATGAATGTCGCTGGCTTCTATGTCAGCGAGATTTGCGTGCAATACCTCAGCCATGGGGCTACCAGTAACATAGATACGCTCTTTGGGAAGACCACATTCATGAAGATATCTTCTTGCATGCTCACTGTATGCCAAATTCACATCACTAATGATATCAACAATGCGTCGATTAGTCTCCTCAGGCAGACATTCATCCTTACAACGGTTACCTGCTTCCATGTGGAAGATGGGGATGTGCAGACGCTTGGCTGCGATGGCGCTCAAGCAAGAGTTAGTATCACCCAATATAAGCAATGCATCAGGTTTGATTGCATTCATTAACTTATATGAGCAGTTGATAATGTTACCAACAGTTGAACCGAGGTCATCACCCACGGCATCCATATAAACCTCAGGATCTGCTAATTTCAAATCCTTGAAAAATACTCCGTTAAGATTGTAGTCATAATTCTGACCAGTATGAGCCAAAACTGTATCAAAGTACTTGCGACATTTGTTGATAACTGCTGCAAGACGAATAATCTCAGGTCTTGTACCTACTATGATAAGAAGTTTCAGTTTGCCATTGTCTGCAAACTTTATGCCGCTATAATCTGTTTTAATGTCAGCCATAATTGTATTATTCTACAGGTAAGAAATAAGTGTCGGGACAATTCGGATTAAATGCCTCGTTGGCCCACATGAGGGTCACCAAATCACAGGTATCAGAGAGGTTTATTATATTGTGCGTATAACCAGGCAGCATATGTACGGCCTCTATATTATCACCACTTACTTCAAAGTTTAACACTTCGTCAGTATCTATCCTGCGTTGCTGAATGAGAGCCTTGCCCGATACAACAATAAAGAACTCCCATTTCGTATGATGCCAATGCTGCCCCTTGGTGATGCCGGGTTTACTGATGTTCACACTAAACTGCCCGCAATTGGCGGTCTTCAACAGTTCGGTGAAACTCCCACGATCATCTACATTCATCTTCAATGGAAAGATGACCCTCTCCTTGGGCAAATAACTCAAGAAAGTACTATATAGTTTTTTTGCAAATGAGTTGTCGGGAATCTCAGGCATTACCAATGTTTGAGGCTGTAACTTAAAGGATTCGAGTAATGAAACGATTTCACCAAGAGTTACTTTGTGGGTGGTGGGCACGGTACAGTAGCGGCCATTAACATTAAGAACTGTCTCCACACCGTTGAACTCACAGTGATGTTCATTACCTTGCAAAGCATCTATCATCTCTTTTACAAGATCATCGATATAAAGGAGCTCAAGTTCTACGCTAGGGTCATTAACCTGTATAGCAAGATCGTTGGCAATGTTATTACAAAATGTAGCAACTGCGCTGTTATAATTGGGGCGACACCATTTACCAAAGAGGTTTGGGAAACGATATACCAATACCTTAGCACCTGTTTCCTCGCCATACTCAAAGAATAGTTCCTCACCAGCTAACTTGCTCTTACCATAATCGCTGGTACCATACCGCCCTATCAGAGTTGCCTGAATACTACTTGACAGCATCACGGGGCAATTGTTCTTGTGAAACTTCAAGCTATCGAGCAGTGTTGACGCAAAGCCATAATTGCCGCTCATAAACTCGCTGTTCTCTTTGGGACGGTTGACACCTGCCAAGTTGAAAACGAAATCACAGTCAGAGCAGTAGGCATCCAGTTCCTCCAGACTACTGTCTATATCATATTCATAGACAGCATCAATGACAAGCCCACCATAACAGCGAGCCTTACCTTCCTTGATATTGCAGAGTTCGGCGCAAAGGTTCTCACCTACGAATCCTTTAGCACCTGTTACCAGTATCTTCATTATTCAGAACGAATTTCTTTTGACTTTGCGCGGTCGATTAAGCCGAGATCTTCCTGAATGAAGCGCAAGCGCATGAGCTGTTCCTTCATTCCCTCAACATCCAAACGTGCGGTATTATGCGAGTGGTAGTCTTCAATTGTTGAAACCTTCTCGTTACCCTCCACAAAGAATTTGTCATAATTAAGGTCACGGGTGTCACAAGGGATGCGATAATAGTTGCCGCAGTCAATAGCCTTTGCCATTTCCTCACGAGTAACAAGAGTCTCATAAAGTTTCTCACCGTGACGTGTACCGATGACTTTAACCTCGGTCTCCCCATATTTATAATCAACTTTAGAATAAATCTGCTTCAAAGCTTCAGCAAGCACATCCAAGGTGGCGGCAGGGGCCTTCTGTACAAAGAGGTCACCATTGCGACCATGGGTAAAGGCATAGATTACGAGATCTACTGCGTCATCAAGGGTCATCATGAAGCGAGTCATATTAGGATCAGTAATGGTAATAGATTTACCTAACATAATTTGTTCTACCCACAAAGGAATAACCGAACCACGCGATGCCATTACATTACCATAACGGGTACAGCAGATAGTTGTCCGGGCATCTTCACCTAGTTCACGCCCCTTCGCAATAGCGACCTTTTCCATCAGAGCCTTAGAAATACCCATAGCATTAATGGGGTATGCGGCTTTGTCAGTAGAAAGAACAACGACATTCTCCACACCGTGGTCAATAGCTGAAAGCAACACATTACTTGTGCCCATCACATTGGTCATGGCTGCTTCCATAGGGAAGAATTCGCAGGAAGGCACCTGTTTGAGAGCAGCAGCTGCAAACACATAGTCCACCCCACGCATCGCAACATCTACAGATTCACGGTTGCGAACATTACCAATATAAAACTTCACCTTAGATGCTTGTTCAGGGTGTTGTGCCTGAAGATGATGACGCATGTCATCCTGTTTCTTCTCATCTCGTGAGAAAATACGAATTTCCTTAATATCACTTGTGAGAAAGCGGCGGAGTACAGCATTACCAAATGAGCCTGTACCACCTGTAATTAGCAGGACTTTGTCTTTAAACACTGACATATCTTTGATGTTATTTTTGGTTACACATTCTGTTTATTTACTTATTCTTTACTTTATGCTCTCCATAACCATAGCCGTAACCGTAGCGTTTACCATATCCATAATACTTACCATATTTACCATAACCATAGTAATAACCATATTTCTTCTTCCGAAGATCCAAGCCATTGATAGCAATACAGAGATTTGGCAATTTATTATTTTCAGCGAGTTCGTTGATCAAAGTAAACTCTGCCTTGCGAGTATAGTCAGCACGACATACATAAATCGATAAGTCAGCTACACGTCCTATGAGTAAAGTATCTGTCACCATGCCAACAGGTGCCGTATCCAATATCACATAATCAAAATTCTTCTTCAAAGTTTCGACCGCCTTATCCAATCCTTCACGAGCCAATAATTCTGTTGGATTAGGAGGAACCGTTCCACCGGGAAGAATAAACAGATTCTTATTGATGTCAGAAGGTTGTACCAAATCCATCAAATTCGTCGTAGTATTAGTCAAATATTGTGTAATACCATGCTCTTTTTTAGGTATGTTGAATACTTTATTCAAACCGGGCTTACGAATATCAAGACCTACAATCACAACCTTTTTTCCTAATAAAGAAAGACTGATAGCCAAATTGGCTGATACAAAAGACTTACCTTCACCACTAATAGTAGAAGTCACCAGAATCACATTCTTATCATTCTCGAGCATAAACTGGAGATTCGTACGAACATTTCGGAAAGTCTCGCTCATGAGATTATTCTTATTCTCGAATACCGCAATAGAGCCTGACTTCTCATCTGCCAATGGAATGTCACCAATAACAGGAAATGAAGTTAATTTCTCAACATCAGTGCGACCTTCGATCTTGAACTTAGTCAGGCTGATCAGATAAATGATACCTACCGGAATCCCTATTCCCAATAACAAAGCCGTCAAATAAATCGTCATCCGTTTAGGAGAAACCGGACTACCATCCGCCAAAGCCTCGTCGATAATTTTAGCATTATTGGCTGTAGCCGCCAAGACTATCGCATTTTCCTCACGCTTCTGAAGTAACATTAAATACAAACCGGACTTTATTTCTTGCTGACGAGCGATACTCACGAACTGACGTTCCTGAGTAGGAGCATCACTGATACGACGGGAATAACGGCTGGCTTCACGAGCTAAATCCGCTTTCGTTATCTCCAATCCTTTCAAGGTTGCGTCCAAAGTCGCTTTTACGTTACCATGCATAGCACGAATACTGGTATTAAGATTTATAATGGTTGGATTACTTTCCGTGGATGTGCGCAACAAACGGTTACGCTCAGCCAGCATTTCGTTATATCGTTCTATCGCACCAGCTAACCCCGTATCCTGTAATCCGACATTAGTAGGTAACACTTCATAATCATTCCCGGACATATAGCGTTGAAGGTCTGTCACTAGGTTGATTTGTGTCTGATTCTCCACACGTTTCTTCTCATACTCAGCATTACCGGTCAATGCAATTTGAGCCTCACTACTCAAGTCCGTAATACCTGCACTACGTTTGAAATTCTCCAGGTCCTGTTCTGTGCTGCCTAACTCCTTTGAAATAATACCAATACGTTCATTTATGAATTCTGCTGTTTTCTGCGCTACTTCATTCTTGTCATTGTTAGCATTAATATTATACATCTCAAGCAACTTATTTATATAGTCCCTACCACGCTGAGTACTCGAGTTTATCAGTGAAACAGACACTACGGAAGTCGCTTTCGATGTGGGAACTATTGATAGAGAATTAGCGTATCCTTTTGCCACCGATAAAGGCCTGTTTATGAAAGCCGTGATATGACGTTCTTTTGTAACACTCTCTGGACGAACCATTGTCAAGGTATCATTATTCGCCAAAAAAGCAACTGTCCCCTCATCAGTTGGAAACACAGCCGGTAACTTCTCAAACTGTTTCTGATACTCCTTTTTCCCCACTGTAATCTGTACATCCATAGCACCTGTAGGTTGCAAAGACATGCTCACTTTCATTGTCTGTGGAAGTTTGTCTGCTTCTTGGGGGATCAAACTCACCAATACCGGAGAAGTGCGATACAATTCTCTAACAGGAAACTCATCTTCATCCATATAAGTAACAAATAGTCCCAGGTGATTAACCACCTCCCTTGCCAATGATCTGGATCTCAAAACTTCAATCTCATTGTCTACATTGCTCGATGAGGAGACAAAACCATCCAGTCCCATTTTCTCCAAATCAGAGGACATGCTTGCTCCACCTCCTTTTTTTTCATCCTTTATCAGAACAGTGGCAGAAATATTGTAAATCGGTGTAGCAAGACGCAGGTATCCCCATGCAAAGGCAACACAGATGATGACTGAAACTACGAACCATGGCCAATGAATCAAATATCGGAAAAGAATTTCCTGAATATTAACCTGCTCTGCCGACTGCTCTCCAAATTTCTCTTTTTTTTCCTCAATCATACGACACTATTACCTTAAGATTGTTACTAATAAGCTTGCCAATGACACTAAAATAGAAGTAGCGGAGAACCACAGACCTGTACTGTTACCAATATCTGAGTTACGTGCTTTCGCCTTATTAGGAGTTACATAGACAATATCGTTCTGCTGCAACCAGTAATAAGGGGAAAGAATTATATCCGCCTTATTCAGGTCCAATGTCACAATCTCTTGTCTGCCATCAATACCTTCACGAATCAATTTTACATTATCACGAATTCCCCAAACAGTCATGTCACCCGCCATAGCCAAGGCCTCAAACATATTCACTTTTTCATTACTGATAGTAAATGTACCGGGACTGGCAACTTCTCCGATTACTGAGATTTTGTAATTTACCATACGAACAGTAACTATCGGAGTCTCTTTGATATAAGGTTTTAAGTTTTCCACAATTAATTGTTCAGCCTGTTTCTTTGTTAAGCCGCTTACTTTCAATTCACCTAAAACAGGAAAATTAATTTTTCCTTCATTATCGACCAAATAGGCTTGTAGGTTAGATTGAGAAGCACCTTGTGCATTACCAGTAACAGAACTAGCCACCGTCAAATTAAACGGAACCGCCAACTCTGGATTGGTACACGACACCACAATAGTTAGCAAGTCTTTCGGCATAATCTTAGCATCATACAGCTTCTCCTGTTGAACTGTTCGTTCTACAACCTCTGTATCCTGCAAATAAGGAACTTTTTTGTATGACTGACAGGAGGCGAACAGAAATATCGCAACCAAGCAGGCAATCATATTTCTACCCATTCTTTGTATACTCATATTAATGTAAAATGATTTATTCATAAAATTACCAAGTTTATTATTCTTTATCCAGTACCTCGAACTTAGGTGAGTTCTTCGACTTAAATTCAGGTACCACTTCCTTCATTAGCTTCACAGTATCCATAATCTTTACAGCACGAGACAGTTCTTCAAACTCCTCATAAGTATCAAGAATATCAGTATATTCATACCGACGCACTTTTGCAATCATGATTTTCTTATTCCCGGTCGGAATCGTATTTTCCTTATCACTCAACACCTCTTCATAAAGTTTCTCACCAGGACGTAAACCTGTGAATTCAATCTTTATGTCCTCATCCGGACGATAACCAGCCAACTCTATCATACGAGTAGCTAAATCAACAATCTTCACAGCTTTCCCCATCTCAAAGACAAAAATCTCATTCCCCTCTCCCATTGTAGCAGCTTCCATCACCAAACGACAAGCTTCGGGAATAGTCATGAAAAAACGGATTATATCAGGATGAGTAACAGTGACAGGACCGCCATTCTCAATCTGTTCTTTAAAGCGAGGTATAACGGAACCATTACTACCCAATACATTACCAAAACGGGTGGTAATAAATTTGGTGTGACCTTTCACTTTTCCTTCACGAATAGCACAGCCTAAACTCTGTACATAGATTTCGGCCAGACGTTTGGAACAGCCCATCACATTGGTAGGATTCACAGCTTTATCTGTAGAAACCATGATCATCTTCTCAGCACCATATTCTACTGCCATATCAGCTACCTGACGGGAACCGGTAACATTGACAAGTACAGCTTCGCAAGGATTTTCTTCCATCAAAGGTACATGCTTGTAAGCGGCAGCGTGAAAGACAATCTGAGGATGATATAGATCAAATACCATACGTACCCGTTCCTTCACACGCACATCACCAATCACAGGAATAAAATCTATAGCAGGATAATTTTTCTCAAATTCGAGACGGACATTATGCAAAGGAGTTTCAGCTGAATCAAACATGATGAGTTTTTGAATACCCATCTGTACCAATTGACGGCAAAGTTCACTACCGATACTACCGGCTGCACCAGTTACCAATACGACTTTACCTCTGAATTCTTCAGCAACCTGACGAAGATTGATATTGATTTCAGCACGTCCCAATAAATCTTCAATTTTAATAGGACGCACCCATTGATGAAAGTTTCCGTCAGAATCAGCCTCATTGATAGTAGGAGCAATCAGAGTTTTGACAGCACTACTTTTGCAGTATTCTAAAAGACGATTTTCTTCTAAGCGGGTATCTTCATAACGAGAAAACAAAATTCCCTGGATACTATGCTTTTTTATAACGCTATTGAAATCTTCTTCATTTTCAAAATAATAAATGGGAAGATCTGTCAAGCGACGTCTACTATTATTTTTTCCATATATGTAGAAGCCTACAACTTTATAATGTGCACTATCCCGGAGGCGGAGTTTTAAGGCCACACTCTTCTCATCAATGCCATAGATAAGAATACGGGTATTCTTTTTATTCATCCAATCCAGCAGAAGGTCATAAACGATGATGAGTGATACACGGAAAGCGGTTAAAGCAGCCAAAGTCAGCAAACCGTCAAGCAGGAGATAGGCTGTTATATAATTGTATTGTAATTGGGATTCGGATATAATCAAAAAAGAAATTACTAATAAACATCCGACTTTGAATAGTACAGCACACATGATGCGCCAAAGCTCACGTGCCTGGGAAAAGCGGATGGTGTTACGATAGGTATGAAATAATAGAGCTCCCGCAATACTTGCCACTAAAGAAACGCCTACAAATTGGCAAAGCATCCAATCGCTCATTGGAACATGTGCCATATAATGAATGACAGCATAAGCTATCAATGAGCATAATACAGATATTACTGTATCAATACCTAAAATAGCCCAATAGCTAAAATAATTTTTACGAACATATTGTACTATGCCCTTCAATGTTTTTTCCATTGTAGTATAAACGAATAAATTATATTTCGAAATTGATTTATCTGATCGACAATTATCAGCACAAAGGATATGATCAAGACGTCAATGTCGGTATTTCAACCGTACAAAGAGATCTTTATCAATTACATACACTTCTACACTGCATCTTTCAAAAGACACAATTCATAAATACTTTCATGGATTTTTATTCACTCGAGAGAGGTCATCGGTGCACATACCTAGCTTTTTATCACCGATGTCAGATAGACAGCCTGCTAGATTTTGCAGCCTTTCATTACGTTCTTGTAGTAAAATCCCCATACCCCCATAAAATAAATTGGTTGATTAATCGTGTAATTCCCCATTTCCTGATACCGACTCTACACATCCTGCCGGTATATCTACGCATGCACACCCTAACATTGTCAAGCGGACAGCAACCTTTGATTTTCCATTCACATTTACCAGCTCCCCTTCCAGTCCTGCTAATGGCCCTTTGATCACCTTTATCTTTTCTCCCGGTGCCAATGGCGATGTGCTCATACTGATCGTTTCATCCGAATAGTCGAGCATAAATTTGAATCGCAACATTTGTTGGTCAGGAATGATAGCCGGAGTACTTTCACCACGTAGTACCATATAACGGCTAATGGAAGATAATGTCAAAACTTCTTTTTGTTCATTCAGATCAACGTGAACGAAGATCATCATCGGAAGTAATACCCGGTCAACAACTTTACGGCGATCGCTCCATTGATGGACTTCCTGTTGAATTGGTAGAAAGTTTTCAATCCCCATTTTAGTGAGACGTTCGCTCGTCTTTTTCTCGTGACAGATGCGCACAATAGCCACTAACCAACGTTTTGAGCGTGCTACGCTTCTGCCAATCACATCTGTTGGCAGAACTTTTCGATCGTCATTTTTGTTAATGATCATGTATTTTTACCCTTCATTTCTCCGCCACTTATTCGGCAACGGAATGAATTTGGTTGCAAATATAGATAAAATAATAAATAGTAAACAAGAAAAAACACTTTCTTTTTACTCACAATTCTAAATATGTGGTTAAATCGGCTTTGAACATGACTAATGGTTTACAAATATGGGGGATAAAAATAGGAGGCTGAATAACTTTAATTGTTATTCAGCCTCCTATTTTGTTTTCAAGTTATTCCTGCCTTTTTTACCATTTATAATTAATACCGAAGCTAAGCAACTCTTTCAACTGGAAGAAGCTATCGCCTTCAGTTGGTTTGGAGCTGTCATCAAAACGGGTATGTAGATAAAGCTTGGTAGAAAGATAGCGGTTCAGAACAAAGTTGAAGGTATTTTCCCATTCTACACGTGCCCAATGGTAGTTGGTTAAGTAGTTGAGACGGGATTCCAATGTTACGGCAGAGATAATGGTCCAGTTGAATGTCGATTGCAATTGGGAACCGAAGTCATTCTTGGAGCATTTTCCTTTGTCCAGACCGAATTTGGTTTCGTCTACTTCAGAGCTGCCGATATAACGCAGGTTATAGGTCAATGGTGCCACAAATACGGAGAGGTTGAATTTCTTCTTGGACAGTTTGTAGTCCATACCAATACTGACTGCCAAATCCGCCGGAGACATGAATGCCGAAACGAGGTCTTCACTATTTGCTTTGTATCCGTTGAAGAACTGGGTCTTAAATTCGGAAGAAATGGTATAGTACCAGTTCTTGAAGGCTCTTAGACCTAATTTATTATATAGACGAAATTGGTCGGTATTAAACAGATACTTATGGTATTCGTCCGAAGGAGTGGAAGTCATACCCACTTTGGCTTCAAGTTGATTCTCGAACAGGACTTTTTCATTGTCGTTGTAGTTGGCAAACACCTGAAAAGTTGCCAGACCGGAGAAGTTACTCTCACCTCCTTTGTACCAGTTGTCCGAAAGGTGGTTTTGGCTGATTTGCAGCGATCCGTTACCACCGGTTACCCACCAGTTAGGACGGCTAATCTTTATATCGGCCTTACCTACATTGTCATCCATATTTTCCCGTTGGAACAAGTGGACAACGCTAGCTTTCGGAGAAATTTTCGGTTTCACGTCGCGACGGAAAACATCACGGCTCATAATACGGTCTTCCGTAGTGACTACCAGTTGCGGTTTTTGCAGATAAAGATCCATCAGCGCCTTATTGACCAATGTGTTGGCACGTTTGGTTTTGGTAAATGCCAAAGTATCATAAGGAAGGAGTTCCGCTGTCAGTTGCGGAGTGGTATCCGGTTGTGCAGGCTTCCATTCCAATTTTGAATATTGTTCCATCGGAGCATAATAATATGCTAATGGGGTAAACAGGCGGAAGTAGTCGGGATCGGACGGAATATAACGTACGGGCACGGACAGGTCATTCAGATAGTCCAACTGGGCGATATACTTATTATATAAATAAGAAACGGTATCCAGTTTGGGTGTCGGACCCGACATATTAAGTCTGAGCATCAAATATTTCTGAAGCTCCGCAGAAAGCGTATCCGCTTTCACAACTCTGGCTTTTGCCACAACGGTTGAAGACTTAGTAGTTTTGACAGGTTTGACCACTTCGGGGGCAGGTTGTACTGAATCGACCGGAAGTGCAGAATTATCGACAGGTTCCTGTGCAGAAAGCGATAACGATAATAAGAACAGGATAAAAGCTGAACATAAAGTAGTAATTCTCATCATATTTGTCTATGGTTTAGGGTGCAAAGCTACATTATTTTGTTTAGAAATCATAGGAATCTTTTAAAATTGCATTTTTTAATAAATTTGTAGCGGTGAAAGACAGCATTCTTCCTCTTTTTTTTATAATTTTGCGCTTTTTAAGTTCGTAAGAATACTACTAAGTAAACAATTTTTAAAACAGTTATAGCTGTGGGAGAAACAAAGTATATTTTCGTCACCGGTGGTGTTGCCTCTTCATTAGGAAAAGGTATCATCTCATCATCCATCGGTAAGTTGCTACAAGCAAGAGGTTATAATGTAACCATCCAGAAGTTTGACCCGTACATCAACATCGACCCGGGAACATTGAATCCATATGAGCACGGAGAGTGCTATGTTACCGTAGACGGACACGAAGCCGACCTCGACCTGGGACACTATGAGCGTTTCCTGGGCATTCAAACGACAAAGGCGAACAACATCACTACGGGACGTATCTACAAGAGCGTTATCGATAAGGAGCGCCGTGGAGATTATCTGGGTAAGACAATCCAGGTGATTCCTCATATCACGGATGAAATCAAACGGAATGTGAAACTACTCGGCAACAAGTACAAATTCGATTTTGTAATCACTGAAATCGGTGGTACGGTCGGCGACATCGAGTCACTCCCCTACCTCGAAAGTATCCGTCAGTTAAAATGGGAACTTGGCAAGAATGCTCTTTGCGTGCACTTGACTTATGTTCCTTATCTTGCTGCTGCCGGAGAACTGAAAACGAAACCGACACAACATTCGGTGAAGGAACTTCAGAGTGTAGGTATTCAGCCGGATGTACTGGTACTCCGTGCCGAACATCCGCTAAGCGACGGATTGCGCAAAAAGGTGGCACAGTTCTGTAATGTGGACGATAAGGCCGTAGTACAGTCTATCGACGCAGAAACAATCTACGAAGTACCTATCCTGATGCAAGCACAAGGACTGGACAGCACCATTCTTGAAAAGATGGGACTGCCGGTAGGAGAAACTCCGGGACTAGGCCCATGGCGCAAATTCCTGGAACGCCGTCACGCTGCAGAGACAAAAGAGCCGGTTAATATCGCTTTAGTCGGGAAATATGATTTGCAGGATGCTTATAAATCTATCCGTGAAGCTTTGTCACAGGCCGGTACTTACAATGACCGCAAGGTGGAAGTGCATTTCGTAAACAGTGAAAAGCTGACAGACGAGAATGTAGGTGAAGCGTTGAAAGGCATGGCTGGTGTTATGATTGGCCCGGGATTCGGCCAACGTGGTATTGACGGTAAGTTTGTGGCTATCAAATATACGCGTACACATGATATTCCGACTTTCGGTATTTGTCTGGGTATGCAATGTATCGCTATCGAATTTGCACGCAACGTACTGGGTTTTGCCGATGCCAACTCACGCGAGATGGATGAAAAGACTCCGCACAACGTGATCGACATCATGGAAGAACAGAAAGCAATCACCAATATGGGTGGAACGATGCGTTTGGGCGCTTACGAATGTGTATTGAATAAAGACTCCAAGACCTATCAGGCTTACGGACAGGAACACATTCAGGAACGTCACCGTCACCGCTATGAGTTCAACAATGACTATAAAGTACAGTACGAAGCTGCCGGCATGAAATGTGTAGGTATCAACCCTGAGTCGGATTTGGTGGAAATTGTAGAAATCCCGGCATTAAAGTGGTTCGTTGGTACACAGTTCCATCCGGAATACGGTAGTACGGTATTGAACCCGCACCCGTTGTTCGTAGCGTTTGTGAAAGCTGCTATCGAAAACGAAAAGTAAATTAGTAATTTGTAATTAAAATAAGAATGGATAAAAACACCATCACAGGTCTCGTTTTAATAGGTATATTATTGGTAGGATTCAGTTTTCTGAGCCGTCCCAGCGAGGAGCAGATAGCTGCACAAAAGAAATACTACGATTCTATTGCCGTGGTACAGCAGCAAGAGGAAGCGCTGAAGGCGAAAACGGAAGCTGCACTGGCTAACAGTAATAAAGAAGTAGCTGCATCAGTAGCCGATTCTTCCGCCCTGTTTTTCAATGCCATGCATGGAACAGACTCTAAAATCAGCATTCAGAATAATGTAGCGGAAATCACTTTCACGACGAAGGGCGGACGTGTATATTCAGCTATGCTGAAGGATTACATGGCACAGGATAAGAAGACTCCGGTCATGCTGTTCGACGGTGATGATGCTTCGATGAACTTCAACTTCTACAACAAGGAAGGGGCTATTCAGACAAAGGATTGTTTCTTTGAAGCAGTGAACAAGACGGATAGCAGTGTTACCATGCGTCTGGCTGCGAACAGCGAAAGCTATATCGACTTCATCTATACACTGAAACCGGACAGCTACCTGATGAACTTTGAAATCAAGGCTACAGGTATGGCAGACAAACTGGCAAGCACCAAGTATGTGGACATTGACTGGTCACAACGTGCCCGCCAACTGGAAAAAGGATTCACTTATGAAAATCGTTTGTCTGAACTGACTTATAAGGTTACGGGAGAAAGTGTAGATAATTTGTCAGCTGCCAAAGATGATGACAAGAAGTTGGAAAACCGCATTGACTGGGTGGCTTTCAAGAACCAGTTCTTCTCTTCTGTATTCATCGCCGAACAGGACTTCGAAAAGGTTTCTGTAAAATCGAGAATGGAACAGCAGGGAAGCGGATATATCAAGGATTACTCTGCTGAAATGAACACATTCTTCGACCCGACAGGCAAAGAGCCGACTGAGATGTATTTCTATTTTGGTCCGAACCACTTCAAGACGCTGAAAGCGCTGGATAAAGGTCGTACCGAGAAATGGGAACTTCACAGACTGGTATATCTGGGCTGGCCGTTGATTCGCTGGATCAACCAATTTATCACGATCAACGTATTCGACTGGTTGTCAGGTTGGGGCTTGAGCATGGGTATTGTGCTGTTAATTCTGACTATCATAGTGAAAGTCGTGGTTTATCCGGCTACCTGGAAAACGTATATGTCGTCTGCCAAGATGCGTGTATTGAAACCGAAAATCGACGAAATCAACAAGAAGTATCCGAAGCAGGAAGATGCAATGAAGAAACAGCAGGAGGTGATGGGCCTTTACAGCCAATACGGAGTAAGTCCGATGGGTGGCTGTCTGCCGATGTTATTGCAGTTCCCTATTTTGATGGCTTTGTTTATGTTTGTACCGAGTGCTATCGAGTTGCGCCAGCAGAGTTTCTTGTGGGCGGATGACCTTTCCACTTATGATGCGTTCATTACATTCCCATTCAATATTCCGTTCCTGGGCAATCACCTTAGCTTGTTCTGCTTGCTGATGACGGTGACCAATGTACTGAACACGAAGTACACAATGTCTATGCAGGATACAGGCGCGCAACCGCAAATGGCTGCCATGAAATGGATGATGTATCTGATGCCGATTATGTTCTTGTTTGTCTTGAACGATTATCCGTCAGGTTTGAATTATTATTATTTCGTGTCGACGTTGATTAGTGTGGGTACTATGATTCTGCTTCGTAAGACGACTAACGAAACAAAATTGTTGTCTATCCTTGAAGCGAAAAAGAAAGACCCGAAACAAGCGAAAAAGACCGGATTTGCTGCACGCCTGGAAGCAATGCAAAAGCAACAGGAGCAAATGCAGCAGCAAAGACAGAATAAGAAATAAGGTATAAAATCCTATTATATTCTACGAAAGCCGGACATCCTATTTTGGTTGCCCGGCTTTCTTTCTCTAAAAAAACAAGACATGATGAAAACTAAATATACGTATAAACAAATCTGGACAATCACCTACCCTATCCTAATCAGTCTGATTATGGAGCAAATGATTGGTATGACGGACACGGCTTTTTTGGGACGTGTCGGTGAAATCGAGTTGGGCGCGTCCGCTATTGCCGGTGTATATTATCTGGCTATTTTTATGATGGCATTCGGTTTCAGTATCGGTGCGCAGATATTGATTGCCCGCCGCAACGGGGAAGGAAACTACAAGGAAATCGGACCGATTTTCTATCAGGGTGTTTACTTCTTATTGGTAGTTGCCGCGATTTTATTCACGCTTTCTATTGTATTTTCACCGCATATATTGAAGAATATTATTTCGTCACCTCATATTTATGAAGCTGCCGAGAGTTATATTCATTGGCGTGTATATGGATTCTTCTTCTCTTTTGTCATGGTGATGTTCCGCGCTTTCTTCGTAGGTACGACGCAAACCAAGACACTGACGTTGAACTCCATCGTGATGGTACTCTCGAATGTGGTATTCAACTATATCCTGATCTTCGGTAAATTCGGTTTCCCACAGCTGGGAATTGCCGGTGCTGCCATCGGTTCTTCACTGGCGGAGATGGTGTCGGTGATTTTCTTTATCATCTATACATGGAAACGGATCGACTGCAAGAAGTATGCGCTGAATATCCTGCCTAAGTTCAAGGGGGATACGTTGAAACGGATTCTCAATGTTTCCGTGTGGACGATGATTCAGAATTTCGTTTCGTTGTCTACGTGGTTCATGTTCTTCCTGTTCGTGGAACATTTGGGAGAACGTTCGTTGGCAATCGCTAATATTATCCGTAATGTGTCGGGGATTCCGTTTATGGTTGCGATGGCGTTCGCCGCTACTTGCGGCTCACTGGTCAGTAACCTGATTGGCGCAGGTGAACAGGATTGTGTACGGGGAACAATCCGGCAACATATCCGTATCGGGTATGTATTTGTACTGCCGATATTGCTCTTTTTCTGTCTGTTCCCGGATCTGATTCTGCGTATCTATACGGATATACCGGATTTGAGGGCGGCATCTGTGCCTTCGCTTTGGGTATTGTGTTCGGCTTATCTGGTGTTAGTACCTGCCAACGTTTATTTCCAGTCGGTATCGGGTACGGGAAACACGCGTACCGCATTGGCTATGGAGCTTTGTGTACTGGCTATCTATGTGGCTTACGCGTCATACTTTATCTATTATCTGCGAGTTGATATTGCCTTCTGCTGGACTACGGAACATATATACGGTATTTTTATCCTCATCTTCTGTTATCAGTATATGAAGAAAGGAAACTGGCAGAAAAAGAAGATTTAAATCCTTTTTTCACTATCTTCGCAAGAAAATAAACATTTTATAAAATATATGAGACAAGCTAATTTATTTATGATGTCGGCAGCAATGTTGTTAGCAGCCTGCGGTGGAACCAAAGACGCAGGCAAGACGGACCAGGTGCTTATCGAGAAATCGGATATTAAGATTGAAGGGAAGCGCATGACTCCCGAAGCACTTTGGGCCATGGGACGTATCGGCGGATTCGCGGTATCGCCCGACGGAAAGAAAATTGCGTATACGGTGGCATATTACAGTGTACCGGAAAACAAGAGTAACCGCGAAGTCTTCGTGATGAACGCAGACGGAAGCGACAATCAGCAAATCACCCGTACCCCCTATCAGGAGAATGAGGTGACATGGATTAAAGGAGGTACCAAGCTCGCTTTTCTAAGCAATGACAACGGAAGCAGCCAGCTTTATGAGATGAATCCTGATGGTAGTGGACGCAAGCAGTTGACCAACTACGACGGTGACATCGAAGGATATTCTGTCTCGCCGGATGGCAAGAAACTCTTGTTTATCTCACAAGTCAAGACGAAAGAAAGTACAGCCGATAAATATCCGGATCTGCCGAAAGCTTCGGGGGTTATCATCACTGATTTGATGTACAAGCACTGGGATGAATGGGTGACGACTGCTCCGCATCCTTTCGTTGCTGATTTTGACGGTAACGGTATTTCCAATGTCGTGGATATTCTGGACGGTGAGCCGTATGAAAGTCCGATGAAGCCTTGGGGTGGCATCGAGCAACTTGCCTGGAACACGACTTCGGACAAAGTAGCTTATACTTGCCGCAAGAAGACCGGACTGGCGTATGCGATTTCTACCAATTCGGATATTTATATCTATGATCTGAATACGAAGAAGACGGAGAATATCACCGAAGAGAATAAAGGATATGATACCAATCCACAATATTCACCGGACGGCAAGTATATTGCTTGGCAGAGCATGGAGCGTGACGGTTACGAGGCTGATTTGAACCGTCTGTTTATCATGAACCTGGAAACGGGTGAAAAGCGTTTTGTCAGCAAGGCGTTCGAATCGAATGTGGATGCTTTTGTTTGGGGTGCAGATGCCAAGACAATCTATTTCACAGGTGTATGGCATGGAGAATCGCAGATTTATGCGCTTGATTTGGCGAATGATTCGGTAAAGGCGATTACTTCGGGAATGTATGACTACGAAGGTGTGGCTCTTTTCGGTGACAAGCTGATTGCTAAACGTCATTCCATGAGTATGGGTGATGAGATTTATACAGTGGCACTGGACGGAACAACCACTCAACTGACACAGGAAAACAAGCAGATTTATGACCAGTTGGAGATGGGAAAAGTGGAAGGTCGCTGGATGAAGACAACAGATGGTAAGGAGATGTTGACGTGGGTAATCTATCCGCCTCAATTCGATCCGAATAAGAAATATCCTACTTTGTTGTTCTGCGAGGGTGGCCCTCAAAGCCCGGTAAGTCAGTTCTGGTCTTATCGCTGGAACTTCCAGATTATGGCAGCTAATGATTATATCATCGTTGCTCCGAACCGTCGCGGTCTGCCGGGATTCGGTGTGGAATGGAATGAACAGATTAGCGGTGATTACGGCGGCCAGTGTATGAAGGATTACTTCACGGCTATTGACGAGATGGCTAAAGAACCGTATGTGGATAAGGACCGTTTGGGATGTGTGGGTGCCAGCTTCGGAGGATTCTCTGTATATTGGTTGGCCGGACATCATGACAAGCGCTTCAAGGCATTTATTGCCCATGACGGTATCTTTAATATGGAAATGCAATATTTGGAAACTGAAGAGAAATGGTTTGCCAACTGGGATATGGGCGGCGCTTACTGGGAAAAACAAAATCCGGTGGCACAGCGTACTTTCGCTAACTCCCCTCACCTCTTCGTAGAAAAATGGGATACTCCGATTCTCTGTATCCATGGAGAAAAAGACTATCGTATCCTGGCTAATCAGGCAATGGCTGCTTTCGATGCTGCCGTGATGCGTGGTGTCCCTGCCGAGCTGCTGATTTATCCGGATGAAAACCACTGGGTACTGAAACCTCAAAACGGGGTATTGTGGCAACGTACTTTCTTTGAATGGTTGGACACATGGGTAAAGAAAGCTCCATCCAAATAAGTTTTTAAGATACTAATCATAGTAGTATAAAAACATAGCAAAATAAAAGAAGGCTCTGTTCTCAATCTCTTGAGTTCAGAGCCTTCTCCGTTACATTCATAAAAAATCCGCTAAATTTATTCCGAATATATATTTTTAATTTCTACAATATACATTTTATGGAAACCGCCGTGGGCGCCACCGTACCACTTTTCTACTGATTCTTTATCCAAGAAACATTCCGGTTTGATACCGTCGGCATAGAGTTTCTTACATTCCAGACTCAGACGGGCTTGCTCGAACAATACATTTCCCTCTTCTGTAAATACAGGTTTCAATCCGGTTTCTTTCACTTTATCTATATTCCGTCCCGACTTGGAGCCACAGACTGCATGAATTTTCTTATTTTCTTCTCCTAAGAAGGACAACGTCAAATAGTCGCTTTTCTCTATAAATTCATATGTATAGCGTTCGGGGCGAACAAAAACAAAGGCTACGGGCTTATTCCACAACCAGCCGATGCCACCCCAACTTGCTGTCATTGTATTGAACTTCTCTTTTGTGCCGGCTGTGACCAGCATCCATTCTTTTCCGATTGTTTCGAAAAAATTCTCTTTCAGGTCTTTAACTTCTAACTTCTTCATCTCTTTATTCGTTCGTTTATAGTTATTTCTTCTTATTCAGTTTTACAATTTCTCCCAGATATGGAATCTCTACCGGAATCTTTCTTTTCTTTGCTTCTGCCGCAAAGACTTTCGGGGGATCGTGCAAAGGTTCGTCAGACAAGTCGAACGTACCATAATGCATCGGAATAGTAAGCCCGGCGCGCATTTCTTCGGCAGCGGTCAGGGATTCGTAAGGCGAGATATGATTGGGACGCATAAACCAACGGGGCTTGTATGCACCGATTCCCAGCAAAGCATAATCCGGTGAACCGAACAAGTCCGGGATTTCACGGAAGTGACTGGAATATCCTGTGTCACCGCTATAATAGAGTGAGATGCCATCGCCTTGCAGCATAAAGGCTCCCCACAATCGTTGTCCGCCGTCACGCACGGAACGTTTGCTCCAATGCTGTGCCGGAAGGAAGGTTATTTTGAGTCCTTCGTCTTCCATCTGCTGATACCAGCCGGCTTCAATTATCTTCATTTCAGGAAACCAATTCTGGATTAATTCTCCTGTTCCCAGTCCGCAGAAGAGTTTCATTTGCGGATTGTTCTTCAAGAGACGAGCGATACTTTGTTTATCCAAATGGTCGAAATGGTCGTGGCTGACGAGCAGATAATCAATCCCTGTAAAGATGTCAGGATTGGCGGGAAATTCGCTCTGACGCTTTACAAAAGGGATGCTGCCGAACACCGGATCGAACATGATTCTTTTGCCTGCCAATTGGAGAAAAAAGGAATTATGTCCCAACCATACCAGTGAGCCCCCTACCACTGCGTCCAGAGAACGAAGATAGCAGACTTTCGGATTCCACTTCACCGTCTTCTTTTCTTTTCGTTGTGGATTGGGCGAAAGACGCCATTTCAGTACACTTCCCATCCCCGGACGGAAGCGATGCTGTCTGTTAAAAAAGCGTCCGCGCACCATCGGGTTTCCTCTCCAATAAGGATTGACGGTAGCCAAACGTTCGTTTCTCCTAAAACATATATGTTCACCCATTTTTATTTCTTGAATACGTCTTTACAAACTTAATAAAAAATTCTCGATTTACTATAAATAAGAACAAACAAAAAATGTACCCCGGACACACTATCGGGGTACATTTAGTTATAAAAGAATAAATATTATCCTTTTTTAATAGAACAAGAGTTAGTTAAGAGCAGTGTAAGCCGTATAAAGGCAGTTGCCATCCGAGGGCTGAAAGGTTAATTACCATAATGACTGCACCCAATATCCATAGAATCAGCAACGACCATTTCAAGCCTGTCCCCATCGGTGACCAATGGAATAACTGGCGAAGAATAGTATAAAGGAAAGCTCCCAATGGAATACCAATCAGGGCGACTCCGGCAATCGTGCCAAGCAATGTCATCATAGGAGATACGGAAGTAACCGGTATCCAATTGATGGCAGGCAGCATTTCGTAAAGCAATGCCCCACCACTGACCGCTACCGCAACAGCAGCGAACACCAGGGCTACCAATACGACAGCCAATACGAACAATACAGGGCAGCAGATAATCACCAAAGCTACCAGAAATATCTTAAAGAGGACGGCAGCAATGGAAACAAACACATCTCCTACTTTCTGAAGAAAGGTACGGGGCTTTCCGGAATTCATATAGTTATTGACTCCGTCCGCTACCCGTTCGAAGCCGTCTGTCACCGTTTTACCAATATTTTCGATGGTCACCGCTTTTCCATGCATACTCAGCTTTTCTGCCGCTGTATGAGCTTCCGGTATAACAATCCATCCGATAATATAGAGTATGATCATCGGACAGTAAGGGACAAATACCAGAATGATCATCAGGATACGCACCAGGGTGATATCCCAATCAAAATAAGCCGCCAGTCCTGATGCTACACCACCCAGTAACTTATTGTCCGGATCGCGAAACCAACGGCGCGGAGCGGCAGTATGTGCATAACTCTGATTGCCGGAAGCTGACTGTTCCGTCTTTTTCTGTGAATCCGTGTCATCGTCAGTTATTCCGAAGTCTTCCGGTTTACCTACACGCGCTATAATTTCTTCCACATCCGATACAGTTATGACTTGTTTTCCTTCGGCTATTTTTTCGGCAAACAGTTCGGCAATACGCATTTCAATATCGTTTACGATTTCTTCCGCACCTTCCTGTTTACGAAAGTAATGCTTCAGATTAGACAGGTAATTATCTAACAGACGGTAGGCATCATCATCTATATGATAGACAGTTCCTCCTAAATTGATGGTCAAAGTCTTTTTCATTTTAATTTTTTCTTTTCGGATTATCTATTGGCAATATGGTTCACTGTTTCGTTCAATTCTTTCCAGGAGATTTCAAGTTCTCCCAGGAAGGCTTCTCCTCTCTCTGTGAGTTTGTAATATTTGCGGGGTGGCCCCTGCGTGGATTCCACCCATTCATAGCTCAACAAATCATCATTCTTCAAACGTGTCAGCAAAGGGTATAAAGTACCCTCTACCACAATTAGTTGGGCCTCTTTCAGTTTCTGAATGATGTCTGAAGCATAAGCAGGCTCCTTATGCAGCAAAAGCATGATGCAATATTCAAGCATGCCTTTTCTCATCTGGGATTTTACATTGTCTACTTTCATTATTCTCTTCTTTTGTATGGCACAAATATATGCATTACTTTAGTACCTTGCATTGCAAAGTACTATAAATTAATAATAATTAAAACATTAGAGAGCTTACACCTTATTATAAAAAGAAATAATGTCTATATTTGTGCCCGTTAAACCACAAAAAAGAAAATACGTATGTTTACTATTCGAAGAGCAACGGCCGACGATTGCGAACTTATCAATAAGATGGCAAAGGAAGTGTTTCCCGTCACTTACAATGAGATTTTATCTCCCGAACAACTGGATTATATGATGGACTGGATGTATGCCCCCCGAAATATTCTCAAGCAGATGGAAGAAGAAGGGCATGTCTATTTCATCGCTCACAAAGACGGTGAACTATGCGGATATGTTTCTGTGCAGCAACAGGAAAAAGACGTTTTTCATCTTCAGAAGATTTATGTCCTACCCCGCTTTCAGGGAACGCACTGTGGTAGTTTCCTGTTTAGAGAAGCGGTCAAGTATATAAAGGAAGTGCATCCGGAACCTTGCCTGATGGAGTTGAATGTGAATCGTAACAATAAGGCATTGCAGTTTTATGAGCATATGGGAATGAGGAAACTGCGGGAAGGGGATTTTCCAATTGGTAACGGTTATTATATGAATGATTATATAATGGGACTGGATATTTAATGGAAAAGGCTTGCAGAACACAATCTGCAAGCCTTTTCTTATGATTATAATCCGGTATTATTTACTAGATTTATTTTAAGCTACTTTTTCAAGTTTCTTCATGATAGAGAAGATGAACAGGGCTGATAACAGACAGCATACGATCAATACACTCCATACCATCCACAGTTGCATGCCACCCCACAGATAACCGATAATGGCAACCAGATAGTTACCGATAGCCGTAGCTACGAACCAGCCACCCATCATCATACCTTTATACTTGGGAGGAGCTACTTTCGACACGAAAGAAATACCCATCGGAGAAAGCAACAACTCTGCAAAAGTCAATACGAGATAAGTAGAGATCAACCAGTTGGGAGAAACCAAGACATCCGGGCTAATACCTGCTGTTTCCACTTCTTTCGGAGTAGGCAACCCCATAGAGCCAATAGCCAGAATCAAGAAACCACAGGCTGCAATCACCATACCGATACCGATTTTACGGGGTGCGGAAGGTTCTTTCTTTCTCTTGGCCAAATAACCAAAGACAGCCAAAGAAACCGGAGTCAGAGCCACTACAAAGAACGGATTGAACTGCTGGAATATTTGAGGAAGGATTTCTACGGTTGAATCCATGGAAGAATAGCTCCACGCCAATATACCCAATGAAGCTAGCACAGCAACACCTGCAATCGCTTTACCACGACCTGTTTTGGACTGGAAAAGAGAGAATGCACCATAAACGGCAATAATGACAAGAACCAGATTCCATACATCGAATCCAAGACGATCAAGTCCAGTCACGGATTGAGTCGTATAGTCACGTGCAAAGAATGTCATTGTCAAACCATTCTGATGGAATGCCATCCAGAAGAAGATAACCACAGCAAATACAAGCAACAAAGCAACAATACGTTCTTTCGTCTGTGCCGGAGTCAATTCCGGTTCATTATTGTTGCTGTTTACAGCTTTAGCCTGCTTGGAGTTATAATCCGCATGTTTGAACATGGAACGGCAGCACACATAGATTGCCATTGAAATAATCAGAGAAATACAGGCTACGGCAAAACCATAGTTATAGGCTTCTGACAGTTTCTCAATATAGATATTACAGAATGCGGCTGTATCACCGGCAAAGCCTTGCGCAGCCTGCAATCCGCTAAGGGCGGCGTTTCCTTCCGGAGTAATAGTTCCGTTAAGGAATTGATGTGCCAATGAAGGAATTTGAGCGTTATAAGTAAATCCTGCACCACCTAAGATATAGTTGGTAACTTTGGTTGCAGCCGTCGGAGCAAATAAAGCCCCTACGTTGATTGCCATATAGAATAAGCTGAAAGCAGTGTCGCGCTTTGAACTATATTCCGGAGAATCATAGAGGTTACCTACCATTACCTGCAAGTTTCCTTTAAAGAGTCCTGTTCCGCAAGCAATCAGAAACAGTGAACCGAACATCATCATCTTACCGGTGAGACTCGCTGCCGTAGGAATCGCCAGCAACAGATAACCGATAAACATGACAACAATACCTGTCGTCACCATCTTACCATAACCACACTTGTCAGCCAAGATACCGCCAATGAGAGGCATAAAATAAACTGCTGCCAGAAATGAACCAAAAATTGTAGAAGTCTCTGCTGCTGTATAACCAAATTTCGCTTGTAAGAAAAGTGTAAAGATAGCAAGCATCGTGTAGTAGCCAAAACGTTCGCCCGTGTTAGCCAAGGCTAAAGCGTATAGCCCTTTCGGTTGTCCTTCAAACATATAAACTAGAATATTAGATTAATAAAATTGATATTTTCTGCAAATATATACTTTTTTTAATTCATTCAAAGAATATGCAGTCATATTTGCTCTATAAATAATAGGATTTATTCCTCAAATAAACGACAAATTTCCGCCCGCGATTCGCGAATCAAATCTGCCGGAGCCAATTTTATCTGAAGTCCCCGAACTCCGGCACTGACATAGATATACGGAAATTGCCGGCAAGTTTCATGAATATAGGTAGGAAAATGTTTCTTCATGCCGATAGGAGAACAACCACCCCGGATATAGCCTGTAAGCGGCAAAAGTTCTTTCACAGGTATCAAATCGCATTTCTTGTTACCGGAAGCTTTTGCTGCCAATTTTAAATCGACTTCGTGTTCGCCCGGTATGACGCAGACAAAATATCCGCTCTTGTCGCCGTGAAGAACGAGCGTTTTGAATACTTGCTCTATGTTCTCGCCTAAGTTTGCTGCTACGTGAACGGCGCTCAGGTCATTTTCATCTACTTCATAGGGAATTAGCTCATAAGCTATTTTCGCCTTGTCCAGCAGCCGTGCGGCATTCGTTTTATTGATTTTCATTTTCGTTGTATTTATAAGGTATACTATGATAAGTGCCAACCCGCCGGAGACTGTCCGACAAGTTGGCACTTTATGATTCCGATTAAAGTCCCAGTTCTTCGCGAAGAAACTTAGGTGTATATCCTTTAGGGCTCTTCGCAACTTCTTCGGGTGTTCCGTAGCTAAGGAGTTCTCCCCCGCCCTTACCACCTTCAGGCCCCATGTCGATGATATAATCCGCCATTTTAATCACGTCCAGATTATGCTCGATCACAATTACCGTGTTGCCTTTGTCTACAAGTTTGTTCAGGACGCCCATCAATACGCGTATATCTTCAAAATGGAGTCCGGTAGTCGGTTCGTCCAGGATATAGAGGGTCTTGCCGGTATCTCTTTTGGAGAGTTCCGTTGCCAGTTTCACACGTTGACTCTCGCCGCCGGAAAGAGTGGTGGAAGATTGTCCCAACTTGATATATCCCAGTCCGACATCCTGTATGACTTTGATTTTATTCAGGATTTGCGGTACGTT
The DNA here is from genome assembly GCF_014750685.1 of Bacteroides sp. GM023. Classification (GTDB taxonomy): domain Bacteria; phylum Bacteroidota; class Bacteroidia; order Bacteroidales; family Bacteroidaceae; genus Bacteroides. Next base: position 219,999 of record NZ_JAAXGE010000003.1, on the reverse strand, counting down.
CTCGAAGAATTCCACGGCACGATTGATTGTCATATCCAGTACATCGGCTATGGATTTCCCTTTAAAACGGACTTCCAGTGTTTCACGGTTGTAACGTTTGCCGTGGCAGACTTCACAGGGCACATAGATATCCGGCAGGAAATTCATTTCAATAGTCTTATAGCCATTCCCCGTACACGCTTCGCAACGACCGCCCGCAACATTAAAGGAAAAACGCCCCGGTTTATAACCGCGAATCTTCGCTTCCGGCAATCCGACAAACAAGTTACGGATATCCGAGAACACACCGGTGTAAGTGGCAGGATTGGAACGGGGGGTACGCCCCAGTGGAGACTGGTCAACGTTGACCACTTTATCTATATTTTCCAATCCTTCAATAGAATCGTATTCCAGAGGATCCTGCAAGGAACGATAGAATTTCTGCGAAAGGATGGGTTGTAATGTCTCATTAATTAAGGTAGACTTTCCACTTCCCGATACTCCCGTTACGCAAATCAGTTTTCCCAATGGAAATTCGACAGAAACATTTTTCAGGTTATTGCCTTTCGCCCCTTTCAGCCAAATAGATTTTCCGTTCCCTTTTCTACGTTTGGCGGGAACTTCTATCTTCATTTGTCCATTCAGGTATTGGGAAGTCATTGTGTCGGTCTTCACCATCTCCTGCGGAGTTCCGGCAAAGACTACTTCTCCACCCAGACGACCGGCTTTCGGTCCCATATCAATAACGTAATCGGCAGCCAACATCATATCTTTATCATGTTCCACTACAATCACGGAGTTTCCCATGTCACGGAGTTCTTTCAATGAATTGATAAGACGTAGGTTATCGCGTTGATGCAGACCGATACTCGGCTCGTCAAGAATATAAAGTACATTCACCAATTGGGAGCCGATTTGCGTTGCCAAACGGATACGCTGGCTCTCTCCACCGGAAAGGCTGACAGAACTACGGTTCAACGCCAGGTAGTCCAAACCGACATCCAACAGGAACTTCAAACGGGTACGGATCTCTTTCAGGATTTCCACCGCAATTTTCTTCTGTTTATCGGAAAGGAATTCATCGACTTTCATCAACCAGTCATATAACTCGTTGATGTCCATATTGGCCAGTTCATTGATATTCTTATCGTGAATACGGAAATGCAACGCTTCCTTATTCAATCGGGCGCCTTTACATTCGGGACAAACAGTTGTTTTAGCAAATTGTTCCGCCCATTTCTGTGCCGTAGCAGAGGCGTCTTTCTCCTGTAACATTTGGATATACTTCACCACACCTTCGTAAGTGACGAAGTAGTCAGAGGAAGTTCCGATCAGGGAGCTTTTGATTTTAATCCGTTCGTCAGAGCCATACAGGACTTCGTCAATCGCATCATCGGGTAATTCCTTTACGGGAGTTTTCAATGTTGCGTCGTACTTATCAAGCAGCGCTCCGATTTGCCAGAAAATCATGGCATTCTTATATTTTCCCAAAGGCGCTATTGCACCTTCATAAATAGAAAGATCACGGTCGGGAATCACTTTATCCACATCAATCTGATTGACTACACCCAGTCCTTTACACTTCGGACACGCTCCTTGCGGAGAGTTGAACGAGAAATTATGCGGAGCCGGTTCACGGTATGATAATCCGGTGACCGGACACATGAGACGTTTACTGTAATGACGGATGTTTTCCGACTGGGTATCCAGAATCATCATCAGGCCGTCACCTTGGCGCATGGCAGTTGCCACGCTCTGTTTCAGGCGTCGGTCATCCTTTTCAGTCACCACCAATTTATCAATAACCACTTCGACATCGTGGTTCTTATAGCGGTCGAGTTTCATGCCATGCGTTATTTCACGCACTTCACCATCTACCCGTACATATAAGTATCCTTTTTTGCGTACTTGCTCGAACAGTTCCCGGTAATGTCCCTTACGGGCACGAACCAGCGGGGCAAGCAGATATATTTTCTTTCCCTTATAATCCTTCAGGATCAAGTCCAGAATCTGTTCTTCAGTATATTTCACCATTTCCTCACCGGACAGGTACGAATAAGCCACTCCCGCACGGGCGTAGAGCAGACGGAGATAATCGTATATCTCGGTCGTTGTCCCTACGGTAGAACGAGGATTTTTATTCGTTGTTTTCTGTTCAATGGAAATAACCGGGCTCAAGCCTGTTATCTTATCGACGTCCGGACGTTCCAGGTTACCCAGAAAATTACGGGCATACGCTGAAAAGGTCTCGATATAGCGGCGTTGTCCTTCAGCAAAAATCGTATCAAAAGCCAGAGAAGATTTACCACTTCCGCTTAGTCCTGTGATGACAGTCAGACTGTTGCGGGGAATCTCGGCATCAATATCCTTCAAATTGTGTACGCGCGCACCGTACACGTTGATATATTCTGTTTCCTGCATATTCATATCTTCCATAAATGTTGCAAAATTAATGTTTCCGCCCGAAATATGCTCCTAAAAAAGCACAATATTATTTTCTTAACTCAAATCTTATGAAGATATAGGGCATTATTTGTACCTTTGTTCCTTGATTTCAAGAACCAATAGTTATAATTTGATGAAACCGATAAACCGAATATTCTTATTTCTGCTTTTTATAAGCGTTTCATACGCCGTCAGTTATGCACAGGAAAACCAGTCATATTTCTTGCATACCATCGAAAAAGGACAAAGTTTATACTCTATTTCCAAGATGTACAATGTCACTACATCGGATATTATCCGTTTGAATCCCGGTTGTGACAAGAAAATCTATGCCGGACAAACGATTAAGATTCCTAAAGGAAAAGAAAGCCAGAAAGGAGAAACCTTCCATACGATTCAAGCCGGAGAGACTTTGTACAAACTGACAACCATGTATAATGTATCCGCGAAAGATATTTGTGAAGCCAATCCCGGTTTAAGTGCCGAGAATTTCCGTATCGGACAAGTAATCCTGATTCCACAGAAAGAGGAAAAGGAAGTTGCCGTGCAGACACCACCGGTTGAGCAAAGCAATATCCAAGGCCCTGTGGTTCCCAGATGCAAGGATATGCATAAGGTGAAACGTAAAGAAACTATTTTCAGTGTGAGCCGTGAATATGGTATCAGCGAACAGGAATTGATTGCCGCCAATCCCGAATTGAAAAAGGGAATGAAAAAAGGACAGTTCCTTTGTATCCCCTACCCGGCAGCAACTACCGTACAGCCTACTCAAAAAGAAGATCCTTATGCTATTCCACCGAGCAACAGCGAACTTTTCCGTAAGAGCAAAGAGACTCCCAAAGAGATGTCTACCATTAAAGCTGCATTAATACTGCCTTTCCAGGAAGACAAACGTATGGTGGAATATTACGAAGGTTTCCTCATGGCAGTAGATAGCCTGAAACGCACTGGTACTTCGCTCGATTTATATGTATATGACAGTGGTAAGGATATTTCTACCTTAAATACGATTCTTGCCAAAAACGAGATGAAGAAGATGGATGTAATCTTTGGCCCGATGCATCAGAACCAAATTAAACCTTTATCCGATTTTGCAGAAAAGAATGATATCCGTCTGGTGATTCCTTTCTCACAGAAAGGTGAAGAGGTATTCAATAATCCTGCCGTTTATCAAATCAATACGCCACAATCTTATTTGTATTCGGAAGTCTATGAGCATTTTACCCGTCAATTTCCTAATGCACACGTTATCTTTATTGAGCCGACAATTGCCGATAAGGAGAAAGCGGAATTTATCAGTGGCTTGAAGCAGGAGCTGAAAAGCAAGGGAATCTCAATGCAGACAGTCAACGAAAGCGCTACGAAAGAAACACTGAAGGCAGCACTTCGTAATGACAAAGAGAACATCTTTATTCCAACGTCAAGCACGAATGTGTTACTAATTAAGGCACTACCACAGTTAACTCTGTTAGTCAGAGACAACCCCGAACAAAATATTCACTTGTTTGGCTACCCGGAATGGCAAATTTATACTAAAGACCATTTAGATAGTTTCTTTGAACTGGATGTATATTTCTACTCTTCGTTTTATACGAATACATTATTCCCGGCGGCTGTGCAATTCACCAATGACTACCATAAATGGTACAGCAAGGATTTAACAAGCAAATTTCCAAACTATGCAATGCTTGGATTTGATACTGGTTTCTTCTTCCTGAAAGGCTTGTCACGCTATGGCTCGGAACTTGAAAATAATCTGCCTAAAATGAGCCTGACTCCTATTCAGACGGGATTCAAATTCCAGCGTGTGAACAACTGGGGTGGATTTATTAATAAGAAGGTGTTCTTCATACGTTTCACTAAGAATTTTGAATTAGTAAAACTAGACTTCGAATAATACGAAAATGATAAAGATAAAACCATTTTTGATCGCAGCACTCCTGCTTACAGGTTTTACTCTGCCTGCTACTGCCCAAATCGGAGAAGCACGAAGTAATTTATCTGTGGGTATCAACGGCGGCGTCAACCTAAATAGCGCCTCTTTCACTCCGACCATCAAGCAAAATAGCCTGATGGGTATTACCGGTGGATTGACAGCACGTTATATTTCCGAAAAGTATTTTGCCATGATTTGCGGTGCACAAGTCGAACTGAACGTCTCGCAACGAGGTTGGGAACAGTATTTCGAAATACCCGGAGAAAATGGAGAACCAGTAAAGGACCCAAGTCAAATCTATACTCGTAAAATGACCTATATTGATATTCCCTTCCTCGCACATCTTGCTTTCGGGCGAGACAGAGGATTGCAATTTTTCATCCATGCAGGTCCTCAAATTGGTTTCCTAATCAGTGAATCCGAGACAATAGATGGAATAAATATGGATAACTTGTCCAACACTCAAAAAGCAGTATATGGCGTCAAGATTCAGAATAAATTTGATTATGGTATTGCCGGCGGTGGCGGTGTGGAACTCAGAACAAAGAAAGCAGGTAGTTTTATTGTAGAAGGGCGTTATTACTTTGCCCTGTCCGATTTCTATAGTACTACGAAAAAAGATTATTTTGCACGTGCGGCGCATGGCACAATTACCATAAAGCTCACTTACTTGTTCGATCTGAAGAAATAAAGCACCGCTTTAGAGATCAAAAAGCACCGCTTTAGAATGGCTAAAGCGGTGCTTTTTGTATCAAATATGAATGCTCAAATTATCTCAATCTATCCGCAGCTTTTACCATTACTTCATCCCGTCCAATGGCACGAATAGCCAATACATTCAGAACAATAGAAATAAGCGGCAAGCATAGCGCCCAACCAATACGGAACAAGTTCGCGTCATTCTTCAATGCAAAATAAAAAGCAAGGAAGGCAATATAATAACCGACTAACAGCAGGCTATTGAAAATCGTCATACGAATCTGCAACATACGGTTCTTAAACAATAAGATTGTAGCGGCAGCAACCAAGGTGCTAAGCATTAAAATGCCAAACAACCCCCATGTGGACTGGAAAGCGCCGTTTACGCCCATTCCTAAAGCCTTAAAAGGATGCTCTCCCATTGTATCAGTAAAGTAGCCCATCGGCAAACACATTGCCGCAATCAGCAAACCTGCAACAATCAGTAAATAAACTGTTTGAATCCGTTGAATCATAAGTCTTTTTTATAGTAGTTAAGTTAAACAATAATAGCCAAGCAATAAGGAGCAGGGATTATTATCCCACTTACTACTTGACTATCAATCTTTTCGTCAGAAAATAGATTACTGAAGTTTTTCCTTTTCCTTAGCAGGATTTCTATAATATATTTTCCCTTCGATGTATTCTTGCGTAGCAATCAAGTCCGGTTTCGGCAATTTCTCATAGTAACGAGAAATTTCGATTTGCTCTCTATTTTCAAATACCTCTTCCAAGTTGTCATTGTAAGAAGCAAACTCTGCCAATTTCTTAGAAAGATCACTTTTGATTTCCACACTGATCTGATTTGCACGCTTACCGATAATGGCAACAGTTTCATAAACATTCCCTGTATCAGAACAGAGTTCCATCATGTCACGAGTTACTGTTGTAACAGGAGCATTCGTCTTTTTGTAGTCCATAAATCTATTTAAATTTAGTCTTTAATTACTTTCTGTGATTCATTGAATATTCTTTCTGCCTCTTTCAGGTACTTGCTTTCAGGGAATTCATTCTTAAAAGCATAATATTCATCAATCGCTTCACGATAACGATCCATCTTCTTATCTTCCACACTAAAAATAGCCATTTCGTGTCTTGCACGCAGAATCAAAATGGAAAGTTCTTCGCGATAATCTGTATAAGGATAATCCTTCAGGGCATTCTGTGCTGTGATGACACAAGACTCATAGTTGTTACCCATGTAATTACCCAGGTTATAGTATAGTTTGGCTGAATAAAGCTCTTTCAGCACCAACTTATCTTGCAAAGCGAAAATCATATCCTGTGCTTCCTGCTTCTTTGTGCTGCTCGGGAAGTATTCCATGAACATCTGCAACTGCTGGATAGCCTGATAAGTGCTTGATTGATCCAAACGTGGTTCCGGAGTATCCAGGAATAATGCCTTACCTGCATGGAAACGTGCCAGCTCGGTAAAAGTACCACGCGGATAGGTATTGAAATAGGTGATAAATGTCTGGGCAGCCGTCTGATAATCTTTCTGATTATAGTAGCTCATTCCCAACATATACAAAGACTCTTCTGCCTTGTCTGTTCCTTTCAGAATGGTAATTAACTCATTCAACAGAGTAGCCGAACGGTTATACTGTCCTTTCGCAAAATAGTTTTTGGCGGCTTCGTACTTGTATTCGTAATCGGTGCTTTTCAGCAATTTATTATACTCCCCACATGACGTAAGAGTGGCTGCCGCAAGCAAAGTTATAATGATATTTTTCTTCATCCTATTTAAAAATAATGCGCAAAGTTACTTATTCGCCGGGAATTTAGCAATTAATCTATGTTTTTTAATACATAAAAGGCGTTAAACATCGACAAAAGGGGAGAAAATGACGGTGAATTGTTAGTGATAAACCGTAAACGGGGTCAATAAACAATAATGACGGTATATGCCCGGGATAGTGACGGTATCGTTATTATATAGTGACGCTATCCCCACCGGATAGCGTCACTATTTTTTCTATGTTTATCACTCACTGCTATATTTACAGTTTATACAAATCGCTTGCTGCCAGCAGATCGACCTTCTTTTCTTTCAGTACCTCAATACATTTATCCAGATTGCTCGGGCGAATCACTACGTTAGCGATATTGTTATTAGCAAACGAATACATATATTCGATAAACACTCCTTCATCGGATAAAAATCCCAGAACTTTAGCCAAAGCGCCCGGTACGTTGGGACAGCTAATGCCGACCACATCGGTCACATTCACTGCAAAATGATTATCTTTCAAAGCTTTATATGCTCTATCCGGGTCGGATACTATTCCACGCAAAATGCCGAAATCAGCATTTTCTGCGATGCACAAGGCAGAAAGGTTGATATTCTCCTTCGCCAGCACTTCAGTCACTTCCGTCAGACGGCCTGACTTATTTTCCAAAAAGATAGAAAGTTGTTTTGCTACCATGATCGTAAAGTATTATATGTAAGTTCAGGTATTAAATTTTTCTGTTATCAATCACTCGTTTCGCTTTGCCTACACTACGTTCAATGCTACGCGGCTCTACCAGCTTCACGCCGACTCCCAATCCGAGTACGCTTTGCAGACGTCCCGCCAGTTTCTTCTTCAAGGCCAGCATCTTGTTAATCTCGTCAGAATAGAATTCAGGACGTACTTCCACCTGAAGTTCCATGGTGTCGGTATTGTTTGCACGATCTACAATCAGCAGATAATGCGGTTCGAATTCTGCCATTTCAAGAATAACGGATTCAATCTGTGTCGGGAATACGTTCACACCGCGGATAATCAACATATCGTCACTACGTCCCAAGATACGATCCATACGTACCAATGTACGTCCACATGAACATTTATCATGATGCAAGGCAGTCAAGTCACGCGTACGGTAACGAAGCAACGGCATACCTTCCTTCGTCAGATGGGTAAATACCAATTCACCTGTTTGTCCGGGTTCTACCGGTTGCAACGTATTCGGAGCAATAATTTCAGGGAAGTAATGGTCTTCATTCAAGTGAGTACCCTGTTGGCATTCACATTCATAACCGACACCAGGGCCAGCTATTTCACTCAAACCATAAATATCGTAAGCTTTAATACCGAGTTTCTCCTCGATCTCATGACGCATATGTTCCGTCCAGGGTTCTGCACCGAAAGCTCCTACTTTCAGTTTGAAATCTTCGCGTGGCAAACCGGAATCCTTAATGGCATCCGCCAGATAGAGTGCATAAGATGGTGTACAGCAAAGTACTGTAGAGCCGAAATCATGCATGAGGGTTATTTGTTTTTCGGTATTACCACTGGACATCGGAATAACGGAAGCTCCGATATTTTCGGCTCCGGCATGCGCACCCAGTCCACCCGTGAAAAGCCCGTATCCATAAGATACCTGAAATATATCAGAACGGCCAGCTCCGTAGGCTGTAAAAGCACGGGAGATACATTCCGCCCATGAGGACAAGTCCTTACGGGTATATCCAACGACTGTCGGTTTTCCGGTAGTACCGGAAGATGCGTGGATACGTACAATCTGACTCATCGGCACGGCACAAAGTCCGAATGGATAATTATCTCTTAAATCATGTTTCGTGGTAAACGGCAGTTTTACAATATCATCAATGCTATTGATATCGTCGGGAGTAATTCCCATTTCCTGCATCTTCTTCCGATAGAAGGGCGTGTTGTGATAAACGTAATCTACAATTTTCTTGAGTCGTATGCTTTGAATCTTGCGAAGACTTTCGCGGTCCATACACTCAATGCTCTCATTCCAAATCATGTGTTTCTGGTATTACTAGTTGTATGAATCTGTTTTTTGATATTAATATGTTGCAAAGTAAAGGATTTATTTGGAAAAATGATTTGTAATCTCGATTATTTTGCCGAATATTGCTCCACTTTTTAGGATTAACTATGAATTTTGAACTAACATCAGCTTACAAGCCTACCGGGGATCAGCCGGAAGCTATTGCGCAACTGACTGAAGGGGTACTTCAGGGAGTTCCTGCACAAACTTTATTGGGAGTCACCGGATCGGGAAAAACATTTACCATTGCCAATGTAATTGCCAATATCAATAAACCGACATTAATCTTGAGCCATAATAAAACACTGGCTGCACAGTTGTATGGCGAGTTTAAAGGTTTCTTTCCAAATAATGCAGTGGAATATTACGTTTCTTATTATGATTATTACCAACCGGAAGCCTATTTGCCAAGTAGTGACACATATATAGAAAAAGACTTGATGATTAATGACGAAATAGATAAACTTCGTCTTGCCGCCACTTCTGCCCTGCTCTCCGGAAGAAAAGATGTGGTAGTGGTTTCTTCCGTTTCCTGCATTTATGGTATGGGAAACCCTTCGGACTTCTATAAAAATGTGATTGAAATAGAACGGGGACGCATGATGGATCGCAATGTGTTTCTTCGCCGTTTGGTGGATAGCTTGTATGTACGCAACGATATTGATCTCAATCGTGGCAATTTCCGCGTGAAAGGTGATACGGTGGATGTTTATCTGGCTTACACGGACAATCTGCTTCGCGTCACCTTCTGGGGAGATGAAATTGATGGCATAGAAGAGGTAGATCCTATTACAGGTGTCACTATCGCTCCTTTCGATGCTTATAAAATTTATCCGGCCAACTTGTTTATGACTACTAAGGAAGCGACTCTCCGTGCCATCCATGAAATAGAGGATGACTTGACCAAGCAAGTGGCATTTTTTGAGTCTATCGGCAAAGAGTATGAAGCTAAACGATTATATGAGCGGGTTACTTACGATATGGAAATGATTCGGGAACTCGGGCATTGTTCCGGCATTGAAAATTATTCCCGTTATTTCGACGGTCGCACAGCAGGTACCCGTCCTTACTGTTTGCTTGATTTCTTCCCGGATGATTTCCTGATTGTAATTGACGAAAGTCACGTAAGTGTCCCACAAGTCCGCGCCATGTATGGTGGTGACCGTGCGCGTAAAATCAATCTTGTGGAATATGGTTTCCGCCTGCCTGCCGCCATGGATAACCGCCCGTTGAAATTTGAAGAATTTCAAGAGATGGCAAAACAAGTCATTTACGTCAGTGCTACACCCGCAGATTATGAATTAATTCAATCCGAAGGTATTGTTGTGGAGCAGGTAATTCGTCCTACTGGTTTGCTGGATCCTATTATTGAAGTTCGTCCGAGCCTTAATCAGATTGATGATTTAATGGAAGAAATCCAACTGCGGATCGAGAAAGAAGAACGTGTACTTGTCACTACGCTGACCAAACGGATGGCGGAAGAGTTGACGGAATATCTTCTTAATAATAATGTAAGATGTAATTATATCCATAGCGATGTCGATACGCTTGAACGTGTCAAAATCATGGATGATCTCCGTCAAGGAATCTACGACGTACTCATTGGAGTGAATCTACTTCGTGAGGGACTAGACCTTCCTGAAGTATCGCTCGTAGCTATTCTTGACGCAGATAAGGAAGGATTCCTTCGCTCCCATCGCTCCCTGACACAAACCGCAGGACGCGCCGCACGTAATGTGAACGGAAAGGTTATCATGTATGCCGATAAGATGACGGATAGCATGAAACTGACCATTGACGAAACGAATCGCCGTCGCGAGAAACAGTTGGCTTATAATGAAGCAAACGGTATTACTCCGCAACAGATCAAGAAAGCCAGAAATCTGGCTGTATTTGGCAATGCAAGTTCTGAAGCTAATGAATTGCTGAAAGAAAGACATGCTTATATCGAACCTGCTACACCCAATATAGCAGCCGATCCGATAGTACAATACATGAGCAAACCACAAATGGAAAAGAGCATCGAACGTACCCGCAAACTCATGCAGGAAGCTGCCAAGAAGCTGGAATTTATCGAAGCCGCACAATATCGTGACGAGTTATTGAAACTGGAGGATTTAATGAAGGAAAAATGGGGATAGGAAGTCTCCGTTTTTCTTCTATCCCACAACTTAAAATGTCAACAAATCTATAACAGACCGGCAATTTTATTAATTGGTGTTATAAAAACACCAATTATAGACTGATTATTTGCAGATATCCGGAAAGTCCGTATCTTTGCAACGTGTTTTTCATAGTATTAGATTTAAGGTTAACAAAGGTTGGAGCAAGGCGTTGCTCCTTTTTTTATGTCCATACCTCTGCTACCCTACTCTTCAACGGATAACTTCATAAAAAATGCTGCCTGATTAGATGAGTATCAAGCAGCATTCATAGATTACATTGTAATATCAACAAACTCGTTTAGAGTGCTTTTTCAATCGCTTTCTTTATCATTGGTTCCATAACATCATATCCCTCACCCGTCGGATGTACTCCATCTTTTGTATATTGGGGATTTAAAGCCTGATTCTCCGGGACAACCAATGCCTGGTAATAATTCACATACGAAATCTTGTTAGCTTTTGCATAAGCTTCTATCCGGTCATTTAATGATTTGATTTTTTGAGGAGCGTCCTTAATTTCCATTCTCCATTTGAATTCGGCGGCAGGTAATACGGAAGTCAGAATCACTTTGATCTTATTTGCTTTGGCCAACTCTACCATAGAAACAATATTTCCGAACGTATAATCTTCATTATAAGCTTGTGTATTTTCAGCAACATCATTTGTTCCGGCGTTAATCACGACCAGTGCCGGAGAAAGATTAATCACATCTTCCCGGAAACGTACCAGGAACTGATAGGAAGTTTGTCCACTGATTCCACGACCGATGTAGCCGTTCGATTTAAAAAAGTCGGGATGAGTTCTTACCCAGCCTTCTGTAATGGAGTTCCCCATAAAAACAACTCTCTTTTCCTTCTTTGTCGCTTGCGGAAGAGCCGCATTTTCTTTTGAATAACGGCCTAAATTTGCAAAATCCTTTTTTTGCGCATAGCTTTCTCCTATCGAGAAACTCAAACAAACAATGGCCAACAATAACCATTGGCCTAATCTACTTTTATTCATGTTTATATTAAGTATTAGTAATATGATATTTCGTGCAAAGATAAAAAAATCTCTATAAATAGGTGCCTAAATGACGAATAACCGTTAAGGCAAGACTCGTTTTTCTTAATCTATGTTATATAACATGCGTTTTTTCTTGGATTATTTGCAGATATCACAAAAGTCCGTACATTTGCAATGTGTTTTTCATAGTATTAGATTTAAGGTTAACAAAGGTTGGAGCAAGGCGTTGCTCCTTTTTTTATGCCTATACGTTTACACAGCACGCACACCTTACTGTTTTCCCAAACAGCCCAACATTACGTTAACTTTTTATAAACAAAACATTTTTCATTCAATTCTGCAAATATTTCATACATTTGCACCGTTTTTTAATTTTATTCACCAAAACAAATAAAACTAAGTTTATGAAAAGACTAGCATTTATCCTATTAGCCACCCTATTGATGACTGGAACTACATTCGCACAACACAAACCCACGAAAGGTTCATGGAGCACTGAAGTTCAAATCAATCCTTTTGATCAAGATGGAGAAACATTTAGCTTGGATGGATTGAAAGTACGTTATTTCTTCAACGACAAGAATGCTATACGGCTGAAAATAGGATTCTCAACTACAAATTCCAAATACACAGATGAAGATTCCAATGAAGAAACAGGTAGAAGTCATGATTATCAATATGATTACAAGAAAGGAAATTTCAATATTGATTTAGGATATGAACGCCATTTTAACTTAGGAAAAAAATTGGATGCATATCTTGGTGGTAGTATTGGGGTTGGGAAAAACTTTGCATCAACCAAGATTGAGACTTATTCTAAATATACAACCTATGAATACAATTACTCATACACAACTGAAATATCTTATTCAGGAAAACTTAAGAATGGTGCCATCACAGGTCTCACAAGCAATAATATTTTTGATAATGCCGAAAGAGCCACATGGAATATCAATGCTGCTATCTTTGCCGGTTTAGATTTCTACATATATAAAGGACTTTATATCGGAACAGAATTAGGAATAGGCTACAGCTCTCAGAAAAGTTTAAAAATGGAATTCGATGCAACAAAGATCAGCAAAGCAACTTCAGATGGAAAAACGACTACAACTGAAGATACTATAGATGAAGAAACAACCGATAACCATCGGATAACTAACTTCAAAACTTATATCGAACCTAGACTCCGTATCGGTATTACTTTCTAGAAAGTAATACTCATCTAACCAATAAGGCAGAACGAAAGATGTTAAACTTCTTTCATTCTGCCTTATTTATTTCACAAAAATCTGTATTTTTATCGCATGAAACGAAAACTACTTTATATAACACTTATAATTGCAATTCCATGTGTAATCAGCCTGATTGTTTGTAACCAAACCATCAAGAAACATACTGCTGCACAGATTTATAGTGAGGTTATTACTATTCCTCAAAACAAAGTAGGATTATTGCTCGGCACTTCTCCAAAACTAAAGAATGGCAATAATAATCTATATTTCGACTATCGTATTCTTGCAGCAGTTGAACTATACAAAGCAGGAAAAATAAAATATATCCTTATTAGTGGCGACAATCGTAGGGAAGAATACAATGAGCCGGAAGAAATGAAGAAAGCTCTCATGCAAAAAGGAGTTCCCGAAAAGTTTATCTACTTAGATTATGCCGGATTTCGTACGCTTGACTCTGTCGTACGCGCCAAAGAGGTATTCGGACAAAATCAACTGACTATTATTTCCCAGCGCTTCCATAATGAACGTGCTATATATCTTGCCGAAAAGAATGGAATAAATGCTATCGGTTACAATGCCAAAGACGTGAACGCCTATGCAGGACTGAAGACCAATATCCGTGAATTACTTGCAAGAGTGAAAATGTTTATTGATTTAGCCATAGACAAACAACCTCATTTCTTAGGGGAAAAGATAATAATTGGAAAAATAATCAATCAAAATAAGTAAATCCAATGGAACAAGAAATTCAACTCAACGATCACAACAAACAGAAATATCCTCCGATGCACACAGAAGAGACATATTATCTTGTCTATAAGACAGAAGAACATAAGAACAAAAAAGAAATATGGAAATAGAAAGTCTGATAAAAACTGTTATTCAGTGTGCTTATAATGTAAGAACACATCTTGCTGCGGGTTTTCTTGAGAATGTTTATCAGAAAGCATTGATGATAGAATTAAAAGAAAAAGGTATCCGTGCAGATACAGAAACTCCTATAAATGTATATTACAAAAATGAAATTGTAGGAGAATTTAGAGCGGACATAATCGTAGAAGGAGAAATAATCATTGAGCTTAAAGCGGTACAGCATCTCCTTCCCATACACGAAACCCAATTAGTAAATTACTTAACTGCTACCAATACAGACCACGGCTTATTAATAAACTTTGGTGGTGAACGTATCGAAATAAAAAGAAAATTCAGAGAATATAAACATATATAATCACCCATCAGAAAAATATGTTCTTTTGTTCTTATGTCTAAAACAAAGAGACATATATTTTTTAAGGTAAAAGAACAGAAGAACAAAAAAATGAAATCAAATATGTACTTTTGTCTTTATGTCTAAAAATAAAAACTTGTCCATGATGGAAATAAACCAAGCAGCCCCAAAATTTCAGGATGTGTCAATCGCACCCATGCATACAGCGGAGCATTTACTTAACGCTACCATGGTAAAGACCTTTGGTTGCCCCCGCTCCCGTAATGCCCATATAGAAAGAAAAAAGAGTAAGTGCGATTATATTCTTTCATCTTGCCCTACAGCGGAACAGATACAATCTGTCGAAGATAGAGTGAATGAAGTTATCAGTCAGAATTTGCCGGTGACTATTGAATTTATGACGCATGAGCAGGCTAAAGACATCGTAGACCTCAGTAAGCTACCTGCTGATGCCAGCGAAACACTTCGTATCATTCGCATTGGAGATTACGATGCCTGTGCCTGTATAGGATTACACGTATCCAACACTTCAGAAGTGGGAACTTTCAAAATCATCAGTTATGATTATGATGAGGAAAGACAGACGCTTAGATTAAGATTCAAGCTAATCGGAAAGTAGTAAGCAGATTATCAAATTAATATCTATCTTATATAAAATAAATAAAAACAGGATACATTTTGTCATCGAATAAGTAAAATTGGCATTGTATAAATGTCAAATAGGCAATTTTAGTCTCTAAAATCTCTTGGCATGAGGTTTGCATATTTAAGAGTGAACGACGGTTCAAAAACGGACGGTGGAAGTCGGGATAATTCCTGTCACTGGAAGTGAAAGTACCGGAGTCAAAATTTGAATTAATTGAATGTTTAACTTAAAGATAGGAGACTAAAATTATGATGCCTGTTAGAAGAACTCAAAGTTGGTTACCAAGTATCTTTAATGATTTCTTTGATAACGATTGGATGGTAAAAGCAAATGCTACCGCACCTGCAATTAACGTTTTGGAAACAGAAAAGGAATACAAAGTAGAACTGGCTGCTCCGGGTATGACAAAGGATGATTTCAATGTTCGCATTGATGAAGACAACAACCTCGTCATCAGCATGGAGAAGAAGACTGAAAACAAAGAGGAGAAGAAAGAAGGTCGCTATCTGCGTCGTGAATTCTCATACTCCAAGTTCCAGCAAACAATGATTCTACCGGATAATGTAGACAAAGAAAAAATTGCTGCATCCGTAGATAACGGTGTTCTGAATGTCGAACTTCCCAAACTCTCTGAAGAAGAAGTGAAGAAGCCCAATAGACAAATTGAAATAAAATAATACAGAACCAACTCATCACCGAAAACGGTGATAGATAAAAATAAAGACAGCTCTTTCCGATAGAAGGAAACGAGCTGTCTTTTTATATACTTACAGATATATCCTTTATTGATTCTTCTATTGATTCTTTCGGTAACTAACCACCGCCCAACTATTAAACACAACTGCAAAGAACAGCAATATTCCCAACTGTGGCAATAAATCAAAGAACCCACTTCCTTTGAGATATACCATTCGCATCACTTCCATAAAATAACGCAAGGGATTTAACCTGGTAATCCATTGTGCCCATTCCGGCATACTGCTGATCGGAGTAAACAACCCGCTCATCAATATCAGAATCAACAGGCAGAACCACATCACAAACATCGACTGTTGCATCGTGGCTGAATAGTTGGAAATAACAAGTCCGAAACCGGACATTACCAATACAAAAAGAACCGCAAAGAAGTAAATCACTATAAAATGCCCGACAGGCACTATGCCATAAATCAGCCATGCCAATAGGAAGCATAAAGTCAGCACTATAAATCCAATCAACCAGTAAGGCAGCAGTTTGGCAATAATAAAAATGAATTTCGGAACCGGTGTTACATTAATTTGCTCAATCGTTCCTACTTCCTTTTCGCTAACTACATTCAAGGCAGGTAGAAATCCGCAAATCAATGTCAGTAACATAACCATCAATGCCGGAATCATGTATAGCTTATAATTCAAATTCGGATTAAACAATCCCTGAGTATCAATGCGAATAGAAGGAAAAGTACCAGAAACGACAGCAGTTTCAGGACGTTCCGAACGTAATTCGGCAGCATAGTCATTAACTATGGAAGCTAAGTAAGAACTTCCAAGTCCCCCCTTCGTTCCATTCACAGCATTGGCAGCGATTAAGATATGAGCATCTTCACCGTTCATCCAATCCCGTTCCAAATGTCTCGGAATCTCCATTACAATATCCGCCGTTCCGTTTTCAATATTCCGAAAACCTTCTTCGTAGGAAACCGGCACTTCCACCAAACGAAAATAAGTGGAAGCAGCAATCTTATTCACCAGTCGTTGAGAGATAGCCGAATGATCATTATCCACTATATTCAACTGGATATTCTTGATTTCCAAATTCACAGCCCAAGGCATCAACAGCATAATCATGCATGGAAAAACAAGAATCAATTTAGGTAAAAACGAATTGCGGAGCAACTGTTTAAACTCTTTTTCTATCAGGAACTTTATCATAAATAATTCTCCATTTAGCCCATTATTATTCCAACCGGTACTTGAATTTCTTGAAGCTGACCGTTATAAGTACCGTCGCCATCAACAATAAAATACCAATCTCCTTCACTACAAATATAACCGGAACGCCTTCAATCATCAACTTCCGCACCGCCTGAATATACCAACGTGCCGGAAGTATATCCGAAATCCACTGAAGTATCAATGGCATACTCTCAATAGGGAAAATCATTCCCGACAAAAGCATCGTGGGCATCATCAGCATCAAACCGGACGCCAACATAGCAGCGACCTGCGTCTGTGTGACCGACGAAATCAGCAATCCCAAAGCCAGGGATACGAAGATAAACAACAAGGACACTGTTATCAACCAAAATAAACTTCCCACCACCGGGACATCAAGTACAAAAACCGAAAGTAAGAGAATCGTTATCAGATTGACAAATGACAAAACAAAATAAGGTACGGCTTTTGCCAAAATAATAAATAATGGTTTCACGGGCGAAACCAACAGTACCTCCATCGTACCCGTTTCTTTCTCGCGAACAATAGAAATAGAAGTCATCATGGCACAAATCAGCATCAAAATCAATCCCATCACTCCGGGCACAAAATTATAAGCACTCTTCATCTGAGGATTATACAGCAGTTTGATGTCGGGAGTCAGACGGGCAGCCGAAACATTCGGGGGTAGCATCTCCTGCCCCACCATAGAAATAATTCCGGTCGCATAGTTAACCTGCGAAGTAGACATATTCGGATCCGTCGCATCCACAATCAACTGCACACGGGCATCATCCGCATAAAGTCCATCCATAAAACGTTCACCAAAAACAACTGCCATATCAACCTCACTTTTCAGAAAAGCAGCCTCCATCTCCTGCGGCGAATGAAAACGGTCGGCAACAGTAAAGTACTCGCTCGCATCCAGGCGATCAATGATTTTCCGTGTCACCATATCATTCGAAGGATCGAGCACCGCCAACCGAACATTTTTGACTTCCGTGCTGATAGCGAAACCGAACAGAATAATCTGCACAACCGGCATCCCCAACAGAATCAGCATTGTTCGTCGGTCACGGAAAATATGATAAAACTCTTTCTTTACAAAAGCTATAAACTGTCTCATAATCAATCTGCTTTACGCACCGCATCGCGGGCTATTTTTTGGAAAACATCATCCATCGTTTCCACTCCGAATTGCTGCTTCAGACGAACAGGTGTATCAAGCGCTTTAATCTGCCCATCCACCATGATAGAAATCCGGTTACAGTATTCCGCTTCATCCATATAATGCGTAGTCACAAAAACCGTGATTCCCTGGTCGGCAGCCTGATAAATCAACTCCCAAAACTGCCTTCGTGTGGCAGGATCCACACCACCCGTAGGTTCATCCAGGAAAACGATTCTTGGTTCGTGAAAGATTGAAACCGAAAAGGCCAATTTCTGTTTCCATCCCAAAGGCAGGCTCTTCACTAAAGTATCCCGTTCGTCAGAGAATCCCAAACGTTCCAACAGTTCTTCGGTCTTTCGTTCTATCTCCTGTTCTTTCATTCCATAGATTCCGGCAAACAAGCGAATGTTCTCCCATACTTTCAAATCTTCGTATAAAGAGAACTTCTGACTCATATATCCGATATGCTTCTTCACCTGTTCAGCTTCCCGGAAAATATCATATCCCGCAACTTTCCCCACACCCGATGTCGGCTTGCTCAATCCGCAAAGCATACGCATAGCGGTTGTTTTCCCTGCTCCGTTAGCACCCAGAAAGCCAAAGATTTCTCCCCGGTTCACCTGGAAGGATATATGGTCTACTGCCGTAAAATTCCCGAAACATTTTGTCAGCCGGTCTACTTCAATCACAGGCGTCATCTCATGCCGTACTTCCTCCCGTTCCAACGAAGGCGGACAAAGGATAGAAGCGAATTGTTGGAGAATACGTTCAGGTGTATCAATGCCATGAATCTGTCCATGATTGATGAAAGCAATCCGGTCACACTGACGGGCTTCGTCCATAATAGGAGTCGAAACGATAATCGTAATTCCCTGCTGCCGCAAATTCCTGAGCATTTGCCAAAACTCTTTACGCGACACAGGATCTACACCGGTAGTAGGCTCATCCAAAAATAAAATATCCGGTTTATGAATCAATGCGCAACTTAATGCCAGCTTCTGTTTCATACCACCCGACAAGGCTCCTGCCCTTCTCTTCTTGAACGGTTCTATCTGCTGATAAATATCCTTGATTAAATCATAATTTTCCTGAATAGTCGTATGGAATACCGTTGCGAAAAATTCCAAATTTTCTTCTACCGAAAGATCCTGATAGAGCGAAAAGCGGCCGGGCATATATCCTACCCGTGTACGAATCTGCTTGTAGTCTGAAGCCACATCCAATCCGCCGATAGTTGCCGTACCCTTATCAGCCAGTAATAGAGTAGTCAGGATACGAAACAAGGTACTCTTTCCCGCACCGTCAGGTCCAATCAGTCCGAAGATTTCTCCCTGCTCCACCGCAAAAGAAACTCCTTTCAGTGCTTCCACCTTTCCATAACTTTTGCTGACTTCTTCCACAACCACTATGGGTTCTCTTTCATCCGCCCCTTTCATCTAAATTCCTTCTTATTGGTTCTCAACTTTCATTTTCACTCCACCATACATGCCTATCTTCAGCGCTCCGTCATTCTTCACAGCTATCTTCACCGCATAGACCAAATTAGCACGTTCATTTTTTGTCAGAATAGTCTTGGGAGTGAATTCCGAACGATCGGAAATCCAAGTAATCACGCCCGGATAGGCTTTCTGTTCCGAATTTCCATAATCGGCATAAACAGTCACTTTATCTCCCAACTTCACCTGTGACAACTGTTCGGAAGTGATATAAGCCCGCAGGTACATTCCATCCGTTTCTGCCACCTTAAACAACGGCCTGCCGACAGATGCCAGTTCACCGGCTTCCGCATATTTAGCGAGCACCGTACCTTCAATAGGTGACTGGATATGACATTTATCCAACTGGTCTTCCACCTGTGCCACTTGTATAGCCACCGAATTTCCCTGTTCTGTCAGACTATTCGTACTGTTCAGCAAGGATGATTCCTGCGCTGTAAGCTGTCTTTCGAGCAGTTTGACTTGTGCATCCCAGTCGTCCAACTGTTTCTGATTGGCTGCACCCGCAGCAAGCAAATTCTCCACTCGCTTCTTTTCGCGTTCGGCCGTAGCAATCTGCTGTTTGGTAGCAGCAATCTGCTTGGCAAGATCAGGACGCTGACTTTCCACAGACTTCATACTGGCTTCCAGTTGCAACTTCTTCAAATACAACTGTACCGTATCAACCAACCCCACTTCCTCACCTGCTTTCAATCTTGTTCCTTCCTCTATATCCAACTTCAGTAATTTTCCCGCAGCTTCGGCAGAAACAATGACTTCCGTAGCTTCAAACGTACCGGTAGCATCATAATCAGGTGTTCCATTTCCACAGGCAGACAACATTATCAATGCCATCCCCCACATTCCTATCTTTGTTATTCCTTTCATATTCAGAGAAGTTATTTAATAATTCGTAGTATATTTCAATTGATAAATACCCATCAACCGCTGAATCTCATGCAGGGCTTTCGACTGACGTGCCAGGCTCTCATTAGTCAACTCCCGAAGCATCTCGGTCACAGTCAATGTTCCATTAGCCACTTTTGCCTCTGCCGCTTTACGGATATTGGTACGCAAACGGATAATCTCGCTATCATCCTGCATCTGTTTCTCCAACGAACGGATTGCCTGATCCTGTTGTGTTATTTGTAACCGCGTATTGAAAAGAAACACATCCCGGTTATTATTCAATTGCTGACGCTTATTTTCAATCACCCGACGGTCATTCTTCAACGTATACAAGCTACCGAAATTCCACGAAAGCCGTACACCCGCTATATAATAAGGAGAGAATTCGTTTTTCAGCATATCCAGTCCCGGATTTCCATAAGCCCCCTGTACAAACAATCCGAATTGCGGAAGATGGCGCACATTAAGCGCTTTCTCCTGAACTTGCAATCCAGCTCCCTGTGCATCAAACAGAGACAATTCCGGTCGGCGTATTTCACTGATAGCCGAAACCTCATTCGATGGAACGGGCTTCTCTAAAGTAGTCTCCAGTGTTAGTTCTTCTCCCACCAACAGTGAAAGCATTTTCAAATACGCAACACGTGAAGAAACAAGGTCCACTCTCTTCTGACGGGTATTCAGTTGCTCCACTTTCACTGCATCCAAATCCGCCTGATTGGCTATTCCATTTTCTACATAAGCAGTAATCTGACGATAATTCCGTTCCAGTTCATCCTGCAACAATGCATTTTGTCGCAATTGCTCGTCCAACAACAAGATTCCGAAATACAAATCATTCACACGACTGTTCAGTGCATACATATCCACATTCAGTTTTTCTTTCTCTATGTCAGCTTCCGCCGTTGTCTGTTTCTTCTGCATACGGATTCCGCCACCATCCCAAATCTTCTGTTGCAATTCCAACACAACTTGATACTGGTCTTTAGGCAAACCTTTTATATCCACTCCGGGAATTTTCACAGGGATTTCCGTCACTTCACTCTGATAAGAAGCTTTGGCAGAAAGAGCCAATTGAGGTAAATATCCCCTGGCTGCATTTTCCAAACTATATTCCTTTGTTTTCTCCACCAAACCATATTGATGTACCAGCGGATAATTATCCTGCGTTTTTCGTTGACATTCTTCCAACGTAATTTGCCCATACATGCCCGATACAAACAATAAAAAGGAGAAACTGAAAATCATTCTTTTCATACGCATCATTACTTTAAATTCTTCGATTTCTTCAAAGGACAAAGATAGGCCTTTCGGAGATACGTTCACATTCTATGAGTTGGTAAATATGTTCCGATAGTTCGATAAGACTAAAGAAAAAGAGGTTATTGGGGGCTTTTTATTATCTTTACCGGAAAAAACAGATAGAAATGGAAAAGAAAACTCCTTTAAACATAGGTCTTGATATATTAGATAATCCGGATATTGTGCAGTATAATGAATTCCGCTTCATATCCCCGCATTTCGGTTTTGTGAACAGCTTCGCTAAATTAAAATCCAGTCTCATCGTGCTGGATCAGCCTTATCGTATAAAAGAAGGACGTGTCGCAATTATCAAACAAGGATGCGCACGCGTACTCATTAATCTGATCGAACAAACGTTTGAACCTAACAAACTGCTATTGATTGTCCCGAACTCCATTCTTCAGATTACAGAAGTTTCTCCCGATTTCGACATGCAAATGGTAGCTATGGATAACGATTTTCTCCTTTTATCCGGAAAAGATGACTTTTTCACCCACCTCTCGCAATTACAGAAAAATATCATACTATCTCTGACACCACAGAAGAACAAGCAATTTCTAAGTTATTTCGCCCTAATGTGGGATATATTGCAGGAACCGGCTTTTCACCGCGAAACCATGCAACATTTACTGACCAGTCTCCTGTGTAATATAGAATACCTCGCTCAAAATAATAATCAAAAAGAACAGTCCTGCCAGACACGTCAGGAAGAAATCTTCCAACGCTTTATTTCCCTCGTCAATACTTATAGCAAGAAAGAGCGCAATGTCAGTTTCTACGCAGACAAACTATGCCTCACCCCGCGTTACCTGAATACAGTCGTCCGGCAAGCCAGTCAACAAACAGTAATGGACTGGATAAACCAGTCCATTATACTAGAAGCTAAAGTATTGCTAAAACATAGCAACCTGCTTGTTTATCAAATTTCTGATGAGTTGAATTTCCCTAATCCTTCTTTTTTCTGCAAGTTTTTCAAACGGATGGCGGGAATGACACCACATGAATATCAGAACTCGAAATAACTCTTATTTCGAGAATTCCTTGATACGTTGTTCTTCTTCCAGTTTACAGATCAGCAACGTATTATCTTTCTCAGCAATGATGTATCCATCCAGTCCTTGCACTACCACCCGTTTTTCTTCACTGGTGTGCACAATGCAGTTCTTACTGTCATACAAACGGATGTCAGTTCCCACCGTAGCATTTCCTGATTTATCATGTGGCAGCAGTCCATGAAGCGCTCCCCACGTACCCAAATCCGACCAGCCGAAAGAAGCAGGCAACACATAGATTTCCTGCGCCTTCTCCATCACTGCATAGTCGATAGAGATACTTTCGCAAGTCGGGAACAGTTTTTTAATCGTTTCGCCCTCTTTCTCCGTATAGAAATCCGGGAAGATACGGTCGAAAATCTGTGCAATGCCCGGAGCATATACACGCATCACTGAAGTGATGGTACGTACATTCCAAACAAAAATTCCGGCATTCCAGAAGAAATTTCCTTCTGCCAAATATTTCTCCGCAGTCTCCTTATCCGGTTTTTCCTTGAATGCGTCTACTGTGAAGATTTCCTTATCCGTCGTTATCTGATCTCCGGCAGCAATGTATCCATATCCCGTCTCCGGACGAGTCGGCCTGATACCTAATGTAACAATAGCGCTGCTATCATTCGTAAAGCGAAGAGCCTTCTCCACTACCCTGCGAAATTCTCCCGTATCGATAACCAATGCATCCGAAGGAGTCACTACGATATTTGCATTCGGATGTTTCTTTTTGATTTTCCAGCAGGCATAAGCAATGCAAGGTGCGGTGTTCCGTGCGCAAGGTTCCGCCAAAATATTACTCTCCGGCATCTCCGGCAACTGCTCCCGAACAATATCTATATACTTTTCAGAAGTTACCACCCACATATTTTCTTTCGGGCAAACACCGTCAAAACGATCAGCGGTCAACTGAATCAGTGACCGTCCACATCCCATTACATCAATAAATTGTTTTGGACATTCCGGTGTACTCATCGGCCAAAAACGGCTGCCAATACCGCCAGCCATTATCACAACATGATTATCCATACCTGTTATTCTCCAGTTTTAAAAATAATTGCGCAATTTACTCCAAAATATCCTAAAAGACAAGGAAACAGGGCGCTTTTAGCATGAATTGGTGGCAAATATAAACTATTATTTAAAATTTCAGCCGATTTGACTCAATTGCATATAAAAATCGCCATTAGATAACATTCGATAATTATCTAATGGCAATTCATCTCTTTACTTATAATATAAATACCCTGGGGATTCGCCATCAAGAGCAACAACAAATAAATGTTATTGATGATTTTGCTCCCATGCTCCCACTAACCATTCAAACCGCTTATTCATCGTGGTTACACCTATGGTAGTAACTATGGTAGCAGAGTGGTAGCAAACAGTTGCCCTCACTATGCAGACTTATGCAATTGTATCATAATTCACTCATTACTACCATAATACCCACTTCCCGGCACATATATCGGCTGCATCATACTACCTTCATTTTTTAGCTTTCCTTCATCACGCAAACGCCTGATGTGACGCATTGCAGTGCTTCTTGCCATTCCGCAGAGACTTTGAAAGTCATTTCTTCTCATGAATTGATGTGTTTTGAAGTACCCTGTCAGTTGACGGTCTATCTCATCATTCGTCAATTGACTAAAATCCAACCCTCCTTTGAGACTCTGCACCTTTAGAATGCCAAATTCATTTTTCAATGCCTGATCGGCGCGAAATTGGATGGCTTTCAGTTTAACTTTAGTCGCTTTCCGTTTCGTACCTATCGTTACGGGTTCCGTAGAAGTCAGACAGGGACGAAAATAACCGATACCATCCAAATGCACCTGTTTTCCATCTGCCAATTCCTCCCCCAATATATGCGAAAGGGCATCGAGCACAGCAGTAACGTCAGTTTCAGTCAACGAACAACGTTCCTGAATACGGTGGCGAACCAAGTCTGTTCCTATCGAACCATTATATTTTATACGCGGATGCAACGTTTTCTCCCCTTGCTGTTTATCCGAAGGTTTCGGGTCTTCATACCAATCAAATAATATTGCCATAATTTTATGTTTTAAGTACCTGTCATTATTCTGTTATCTCTTATAGTAAATGCATCAACGCCCTATGATTCTTCTGTTAACGTATAATGCTTAACGAGGGCTCACTATTGTGAATAAATTCGTTCACGTATGTAGACATATTTATCTACAAATGAGAGCTTATTTATTCACAGTAGTGAGCCCTTCATAACTACTTAGCAAAGATACATAAACAATAGGGTGAATACAAATAAAACACTAGTATTTATTAAGAAAATTACTTGCATTCAACAAGAATATAGCGTACCTTTACAGAGATTTAACGGCACGCCGTTTTAAAAGAAAAAACAGGTAAAAACAGGATGAAAATTACATTAATCAGACAAGATAACGGGAGTGGAAAAGAAACTCTAAGCGTTTGTGAGACAAATACATTGTTCGAAAAAATAAAGACAGAAACAAAGTCGGGACACATCACGGCTTTGCGAAATATCATACCTATGCTGGAAGGTACATATGGGAAGTACGAACACATAGATAAACTACCGTACATCTACTCCGCCGTAGAATATACCCGTACCAAAGAAGGCGAACGAAAAATGAAACAATATAACGGACTGGTACAACTGGAAGTAGAACGACTCGCCAACCCGTCCGAAATGGAATATGTGAAACAGCAGGCGGCACTATTACCGCAGACTTTTGCAGCTTTTTGCGGCTCCAGTGGTCGCAGCGTGAAGATATGGGTACGCTTTGCCCTGCCGGACGACAGAGGGTTACCGACGAAGGAACTGGAAGCTGAATTGTTTCATGTCCATGCTTATCGGTTGGCAGTGAAATGTTATCAGCCTATGTTCCCTTTCGCCATTAACTTGAAAGAACCGGTATTGACGCAAAAGTGCCGCATGACACTGGACGCATTGCCCTACTATAACCCCAATGCCGTCCCTTTTTGTCTGGAACAGCCACTTGCCATGCCGGGCGAAGAAACTTTCCGACAACGGAAACAGGGTGAGAAGAATCCATTAATGCGATTGACTCCGGGATACGACTCGGCAAAGACTTTCACTAAGATTTTTGAAGCTGCATTGAACCGCGCATTTCAGGAAATGGAGGACTGGAAACGGGGGGATGCCCTGCAACCTTTACTTGTGCATCTTGCCGAACATTGTTTCAAAGCAGGCATTCCCGAAGAAGAGGCTGTACGACAAACGCTTATCCACTATTACCATCAGGAAGAGGAACAGACGATACGCTTGGAATTGCATAATCTTTATCAGGAATGTAAAGGTTTTGGCAAGAAAAGCAGCCTAAGCAGAGAACAGGAAGCGGCTTTCCTACTCGAAGAATTCATGAACCGTCGCTATGAGTTCCGCTATAACACCGTATTGGATGATTTGGAATACCGTCAGCGTGATTCGATCCATTTTTGCTTTAAGCCTGTAGACAAACGTGTTCGCAACAGTATCTCCATCTGCGCCTTGAAAGAAGGCATTAGTGTATGGGATCGTGATGTAGATCGTTTTCTGAATTCAGAATATATCCCTTTGTA
This sequence comes from Bacteroides sp. GM023, assembly GCF_014750685.1. Lineage (GTDB taxonomy): Bacteria > Bacteroidota > Bacteroidia > Bacteroidales > Bacteroidaceae > Bacteroides. The sequence continues at coordinate 193,449 of NZ_JAAXGE010000003.1, read as the reverse complement.
TAATCCCGTTGAGGAGTATCTTTACGAAGTTGGTCATTGGGATGGGAAAGACCGCATTCGTGCATTGGCAAGTTTGGTTCCCTGCGATAACCCATACTGGCAGGAGTTGTTTTATCGTTGGTTCCTTAGTACGGTGGCTCATTGGCGTGGAGTTGATAAACAGCATGGAAACAGTACTTCCCCTCTGCTTGTCGGTCCGCAGGGTTTTCGTAAATCAACGTTTTGCCGCATCATCCTGCCACCGGAATTGCGTTTCGGCTATACAGACAGTATCGACTTCAAAAGCAAGCAGGAAGCCGAACGTTATTTAGGTCGTTTTTTCTTAATTAATATTGATGAATTCGATCAAATCAACGTCAGCCAACAGGGATTTCTGAAACATTTACTGCAAAAACCGGTTGCGAACCTGCGCAAGCCATATGGCAACACTATCCGTGAAATGCGTCGCTATGCTTCTTTTATCGGTACAAGCAATCAGAAAGATTTGCTGACCGACCCCAGTGGCAGCCGCCGTTTCATCTGCATTGAGGTGACAGCGCCTATCAACACCAATGTCACCATTAACTACGAGCAGCTTTATGCCCAAGCAATGGATGCTATTTATAAAGGTGAACGATACTGGTTGAACGAAGAGGATGAGCGGATTCTGAAACAGACGAACCGTGAATTCGAACAGACAAGTCCGCTGGAACAATTATTTCATTGTTATCTCCGTCCGGCAGAAGAAGGCGAGGCCAGCGAGTGGATGACGTCCATGCAAATTTTGAATTATTTGCAGACAAAGACACGTGATAAGTTGGCTATCAACAAAGTAGCCACGTTTGGCCGCGCGCTTCAGAAACTGAATATTCCTAGCCGGAAGGCTAGTTGGGGGACAGTTTATCATTTGGTAAAGACGGAATGATGAGGGCAAAAAGTTGCTCCCACTCTACCACCATTCTTGCTGCCATATCCGGAACATTGATGGATAGGGCATTTGAATGAAATAGTGGTAGCATGGGAGCAAATTGCGTTCAAAATATTTTTGGTGAACGTATTTTTTATTTGAGCGTATGCCCTGTTTGAATATTGTCATTTCAATATATCAACGATCTTCACAGACAGTTGATATAAATGGAAATCACACCGGCTTTTCGCCGACATGAGGGCGTGGATCAGGAACATACCGCTGTACATTTCCTGACCTACAAAATGTAGGGTTCTCCATGTGTGTAGCATGAAGATTAGGGACCTACATATTTCATCTCACTTGGGGTAAAGCACTTTACTTTAGCGCTTTATGTCTTATTGACTGATAAATCTTTCGGGGTTTCTAAACAACAATAAATGACAGTTATTCTTTATCATTATTGTGTTGTTCGCCATAGCCGTAGCCATAACCGTAACGTTTACCATATCCATAGTACTTACCGTATTTACCATAACCGTAATAATAGCCATATTTTCTTCGCTTCAAATCCAAACCATTAATAGCGATACAGAGATTAGGTAATTTATTGTTTTCAGCAAGTTCATTAATCAAAGTAAACTCTGCCTTACGGGTGTAATCTGCACGACATACATATACGGATAAATCAGCTACACGTCCTATAAGTAAAGTATCAGTAACCATACCTACCGGTGCCGTATCCAATATCACATAATCAAAATTCTTCTTCAATGTTTCGATAGCTTTCTCCAATCCGTCACGAGCCAATAACTCTGTCGGATTAGGCGGAACCGTTCCACCAGGAAGGATAAACAGATTCTTGTTTATATCAGAAGGCTGTACCAAATCCATCAAATTTGTAGTTGTATTGGTCAAATATTGAGTAATACCATGTTCTTTCTTAGAAAGATTGAACACTCTATTCAATCCCGGCTTACGAATATCAAGACCGACTATCACTACTTTTTTGCCTAATAAAGATAGACTGATAGCTAAATTGGCGGATACAAAAGACTTACCTTCACCACTAATAGTGGAAGTTACCAAAACTACATTTTTACCATTCTCAAGCATAAATTGAAGATTGGTACGTACATTTCGGAAAGTCTCACTCATTAGATTGTTTTTATTCTCGAATACCGCAATAGAACCGGACTTTTCATCAGCCAATGGAACATCACCAATTACAGGAAGTGAAGTTAATTTTTCGACATCAGCGCGGCCTTCAATCTTGAATTTAGTTAATCCAATCAAGTAAATAACACCAACAGGAATCCCCATTCCTGCTACTAATGCAGCCAAATAAATTATCATTTTTTTAGGAGAAACAGGTTTATCGTCCGCCAATGCTTCATCAATAATCTTTGCATTATTAGCAGTAGCAGCCAAGGTTATGGCATTCTCTTCCCGTTTTTGGAGTAACATCAGATAAAGCCCGGCCTTAATTTCCTGTTGACGGGCAATACTAACAAATTGACGTTCTTGGGTAGGTGCATCATTAATACGACGAGAGTAACGATTTGCTTCACGAGCTAAATCGTCTTTTGTAATCTGCAATCCTTTCAATGTAGCATCCAATGTAGCCTGCACATTGCTGCGCATTGCTCGAATACTAGTATCTAAATTAATAATTGTCGGATTATTCTCAGTTGATGTACGAAGTAAACGTTTTCTTTCAACCAACATTTCATTATATCGATCTATTGCGCCAGCTGATGCAGCATCTCTTAGTCCAATATTACTTGGCAGCACTTCATACTCATTACCTTTCATATAGCGTTGTAAGTCCATCACCAAATTAATTTGAGTCTGATTTTCTACACGCTTCTTTTCATATTCTGCATTACCCGTTAATGCTATTTGAGCTTCACTTGTTAAGTCAGTAATACCAGCACTACGCTTGAAGTTTTCCAAATCCTGTTCTGTACTTCCTAATTCCTTCGAAATAATACCAATACGTTCATTTATAAATTCCGCAGTCTTTTGCGCCACTTCGTTCTTGTCGTTATTGGTATTGATATTGTACATCTCAAGCAACTTATTGATGAAGTCCTTTCCACGTTGTGTATTCGAGTTCTTCAAAGAAATAACTGCTACTGAAGTAGTCTTCGATGTCGGAGATATAGACATATTTTTACAGTATTCCTTAGCCACAGATAAAGGATTATTAATTAATGCAGTAATATGACGTTCCTCTCCTTTTATAGTCGGTAAAACTACAGCCAACGTATCTTTATTCTCAAAAAAAGCTAATGTCCCCTCATTAGTTGGAAATACAGCAGGGAGTTTATCAAATCGTTTCTGATACTCGTTCTCTCCTACCTTAATTTGTACATCCATTGCTCCAGTCGGAAATAGAGTCATCGCCACCTCCATGGGTTTTTGAAGTTTTTCTGCTTCTTGTTGAGTCAAAGTCACTTGCACAGGAGAAGTACAATATAATTCTTTTTTAGGAAATTCATCTTCATCCATATAAGTAACAAATAAGTTTAAGTGGCCAACCACCTCCCGCGCTAATGATTTGGAGCGCAATACTTCAATTTCATTATCCACGTTCTTTGATGAAGAAACAAAACCATCCAACCCCATTCTCTCCAGTTCGGATGCCATACTAGCCCCACCACCTTTCTCTTCGTCTTTTATAAGAACGGTAGCTGAAATATTATAAACAGGAGTCGCCATATGTAAATAAGTCCAAGCTAATATCACACAGACTACTACTGTAACAACAAACCATGGCCAATGAATCAAATAGCGAAAAAGAATCTCCTGGACATTTACTTGTTCCTCAGAATGTTCTCCGTGTTTTTCTATTTTTTCCTCTATCATATACTTTTATTATTTGAAGATTGTTACTAGCAAGCTTGCCAAAGATACAATGATTGAAGTTGCAGAAAACCAAAGACTTGTACTGTTACCAATATCTGAATTCCTGGCTTTTGCTTTATTAGGAGTCACATATACAATGTCATTTTGCTGCAACCAATAATAAGGAGAAAGGATTGTTTCCGCCTTATTAAGATCAAGTGTTATTATTTGCTGTTTGCCATCGGCGTTTTCACGAATTAATTTCACATTATCGCGAAGTCCCCAAACCGTCATATCACCAGCCATAGCCAAAGCTTCCAACAAATTTACTTTCTCATTATTAATAGTAAATGTTCCAGGCCGGGTTACCTCACCTATTACAGATATTTTATAATTTACCATACGAACAGTCACTATAGGAGTCTCTTTGATATATGGCTTCAACTTTTCTACAATCAACTGTTCAGCCTCTTTTTTTGTCATTCCTCCAAGTTTCAGTTCACCCAATACCGGAAAGTCTACCGTACCATTATTAGTAACCAAATAAGTCTGTAAAGTTGGTTGAGCTGTTGTATTCATATTACTAGTAGCAATACCCACCGGACTTGCTACCGTTAAATTAAAAGGTGCTGCCAATTCGGGACTTGTACAAGATACTACAATCGTCAATAAATCTTTCGGCATAATCTTTGCATCATATATTTCCGTCTGTTGCATTGACTGATTTATAATTTCGGAGTCCTGCAAATAGGGAACTCTCTTGTAAGATTGGCATCCAACCAAAAGAAAAGGCAATATTAACCAAAACAATTTTTCGTCTATATTTCTCATCATATCTATTTTTATTATTAAATCATTCCTAACTTCACCATCAATAGAAAACGAACTAAATGAATTTGTCGCTTGATACGCGAAGGTTGTTTGACTAACCGATAAGCAAATTCCAAATTATGATCTACCCACCATTTTGGTGCACGCTTCACATTTCCGGTATATACATCAAAACTCCCTCCCAATCCTTGATAGATAGCCTCATGTTGTTGATACATTTCCTCCATTAACAATTCCTGTTTAGGAGATCCCATTGCAACGAAAACCACATCCGGTTTCTTTTCTACAATATCAGTAATCAGCAGTCTTTTCTCTTCTTCCGTTCTAATATATCCATTCCGATAATTAACAATATTAATGCCAGGAAACTCTTCTTTCAATTTCACTACTGTATTCCCAATCACAGATTGTTGGCTTCCTATCAAATAAAAGCTCTTTCCTTTTTTATAAAGAGAACCTATTATTTTTAACCATAACTCACATCCTGGTATCTTTACGACATCTTTATAGCCATGTTTTTCCAAAGCCATCACTGCTCCGATACCATCACAATAACCAATATTTCGATTGATAATCTCTCGTGTCTGCTCTGTCGCATGGAGTATTTTTTCCGCATTTATTGCGACCAAAATACCTTTACGCCCCTGCACATAATCTAATAGTTCGGTGAAACCCTTGAATGGATGCACCTTCACACCATTCAGTGTTATTCTACTGTCTTGCATTGTGATAATATATAATAGCTTAAACTGTTAAACATAAATGCATTGCTCCAACGCATATAAGAAATCTTAGAACTAATACCTTTCTTTAGCTGATAGTAAAAATACCCCTTTCTATCTTGCATATTCTGTATCGTCCATTCTACCACCTTACTTGCCAATTCCTTATATTGTTCGAATTTATGCAAACGATATAAGGTAATTAGCAATTGTCCTGGACAATGAATATCTATCGGATACATCCGATTATAATAATATTTAGGAGCACCGTTCTCTTCAAAAAAATTCTTGATATAAAAATCAAATCCTTTTTCAATATATAAATGAAATGAATCATCGCCAGTCTGCTCTTCATAAGCAATTAGCCCATCCAAATTATATCCGGTATGAAAACTATCAATCCACGATTGAACAGGCAACATTCCATATACCCACCCACCGTCTTCATTTTGAGCATTGCAACAAGCTATTACAGACTTTCTTGCAGCATTCTTATATTCTTCATTCCTTGTATAGTGATAGCAATAAGCTAGTAGTTTACCTCCCAACAGCGAAGCATTAAACACAGTATCATTACCTTGTAAAGGACTATACGAAAATAAAAAGCCTCCATTAAAATCAGTCCGATGCAAATCATTCATAACAAAGTTTGCTGCTGAAAGTGCCACATCCAAAAACTTCTTTTCTCCTGTTACTTCATAGGCTTCCATCAAAGCAGTAGCACAAAAATTTGTTGCCACTACTGTAGGTGTATATTTGGGAAATAAGAACAACCGACGTGCCTGCCAATCAAAATTATATCCCCAACAAGCTCCACTATAATCTCCTTTCGAGCGAAGAGAAATTAACAAATTTGCCAGATTTTGAATTTTTTCTAGCAAGATTTCTCTTGTTCCCAATTTATCTGCTAAATCTGGATTTACAGAAACCGCTTTATACAAGTTACAATATCCTTGTAAAAAAAGTCCTATCCCCTTAGCGTTATATTCTTTAGGGACTAATGCTAATAAACGCAAATTGAGAGGAGAACGCTTAAACCATTGAATTACAATTAATCTACATAAAGGCAATTCCTTCAAAAATGGTATTGCATTAAACAGTCGTGAATTCAGTCCATCATAAGGATCCCATCCTCTAAACTGTTCTTTTTCACAATAAGAACGTAATAAACGAAAAGAATCAAGCATACTCATTTCTTTTCAACCATATAATCAGCAAAACCATCTCTATCTCTAGAATTTGCAAAAAGATCATAATCCAGGTCAGCTGTATGTCCTATTATTTTCGCAGGAATTCCACCTACAATACAACCGTCAGGTATACTTTTAGTAACAACAGAATTAGCTCCAATTATTACATTATTACCAATTCTCACATTCCCCATTAAAACAGCCCCTGAACTGATATAAACATTATTCCCGATATGGGCACAATACTTATATGGATTTTTACGCAACATCTTTACATGATGACCAATCTGGCAATTTTCACCAATTACTTCATCACCATTCATTATAACCCCCATCCCTCTAGCAGTAAATTTAGTACCTTTACCTATCTGAGTTTTTGCGGGCACCCGAGAACCATGAAACATGAACATACAAAGTCTACATAAGGATGGTATAATTGGTATCCGATGTATATAACACCAATTAGCCATTCTATAAAGAAGCATCAAATCAAACATATCATTAAATTTTAGTCAATATTTTCAATCCAAACATTATTACCAATTTAGAACCTTCTTAATTAAAATTTTCCTTTCGTAAAGAATAGAAGTCCTATTACACAATTATCTTCTATGTTAGTATCTGGAATCATCTGAATTAAAGGTTTTTCCTTAGAATATTTTCTATTTGCTTTGCCACTCTTGATGCCAGAAAATGATTAATTGCATATTCATAATTGATATGTGACATTTTTTCTATTCTTTTTTTATCTTCCATTATATATTCAACAGCTGCTGCAAAATCTTCAGGATTCAAACTATCTACCAACATCCCCATATCTCCATTTCGAAAGAAATCGCAAACTCCACCAACGGGACGTGTAACCACAGGTAAACCAAAAGCCATAGCTTCCAATACCGAAGTAGGCATACCTTCCGAATGAAAAGTCGGAAACAAATATAAATCCGAATGTTTATACTCCTCCACAAGTCTATTTCCCGATAATGCCCCTAAAAAAGTAACATCATCAATACCTATAGATAAACATCTTCGTTTTGCCTTTTCTAATGCTGGGCCATCTCCAACTACCCTCATCTTTAGCTGCGGATATTTAACTTTCAATTTTTGGAAAGCATCCAATGCTATAAAAACACCTTTTTCTTCCGTTATTCTTGCAAGAAATAAAATTGTCTCAATTTCACCTATTCTGCTTCTAATATCAAAACTTTCAATCAGTTTATCATCAACCTTGGTTGTCGTAAGCTCAATAGGAACAGTAACTCCCCAAGACTTCAGAATATTAGCAAATTCTTTAGCTAGAACAAAGATACATTTACACCTATTAAGTCTTCTAGCCAATGATTTTGTGTTCATCTTAGAAATTTCAGATTTGTCAAATCCATGAAAAAATACCACAACCCTGCATCCCATGAGTTTTGTTATAGATAAAAAAATCATATCCCGTATTACTGCAGATTTTGACAATGAAGGATTAAGCAAAACAACATCAGGTCTATATTTGAATATCTTAAATATAAATACAAGTATATTTAAAGGTAACCGATAAATACCTGTTCCAGATTTACTACCTTTTTTCCCAATTGGATTATAACACACTTGTTCCGTCCAATAATCCTGCAAACCCAAATAATGATTTGCAACCCCCCCTTGAGGAATCAAGCGAGGGGTATTAACTAAAATTCTCATTCTTGTTGACCGTTATTTGTTAGTACTCAATTTAGAATTTCATATTAATATAATATCGAAATATTATTTTAATATGAAATTAGTAATAATCTTCTGTCTTTACATTAATTGTAGTTTTCAGTATACTGTTGAGCCATGGTTTCTATTGAATATTTCTCTTGGACATAATTCCTAGCTCCACTAGTTTTACCTAGCATTTCTTGGTATCTATCATAAACTAATGCTATCTTGTTTGCACAATCCTCAACACTAGAATTCTTAAAAAACGAACCAAGTTCGCCCTCTTTTATAATTTCAAAAGGTCCATCCCCCGTTGCTACTAAAACTGGTAAATTCGCAGCCATTGCTTCAGCTACAGTTAGACCAAACCCTTCAGTTCGCGCAGGATGACATAACAAATCATAATCTTTTAAATGACTATAAATATAATTTCTATCTCGAAGTCCTAAAAAACGAACGCATTTCACAAGTTTATTTTTGATTACAAGCGTTTCCAAACTTTCTCTGGAAATACCTTCACCTATAAAATCGACTCGAAAATTAATATCCGGCCTCTGTCTTTTCAACAATGTAACTGCTTGGATTAATATATCTTGCCCTTTCACCTCACTATATAATCGAGCAACCTGAACTATTTTAAAAGTACCTGAAATCATCAAATTAGACCTACGCAAAATTTGTCCCACCGATATTCCATTAGGAATTACAATAACAGGAAAGTCACCTTTAGATAAAATATCTCTCTTAACTGCATCAGAGATAGCATAAATCTTTTTAAAACAATGAAAATGCAAGCTGGAAATACCAATGCAATGAGCTGTGAAAAACATTTTATGACGAAAAAACGGTAACATTACAGCAGCCAAGGAAGTACTATGCACATGAATCGCATCAGGATGCAAAGATAATAACCTATAATTAAACTGAAGTAACGGAAATATAGATCTACTAGAAGGAGACCGATTAATAAAAAAAACTTTAACTTGTTTATTTATTTTCGAGAGCAAATCAGATTCATAAACAGCATTTACTATTATTAAGAAAACCTGATTTTTCTTGATCTGTTCATTCAATATATCAATCAAAAGAGTCTCAGCCCCTCCAGTATTCAAACTATATATACAGTGTATTATTCTCATTTTAAATAAAAATTTAACTTAGCAAATAATATTGGATATAAGAAGAAATTATCATAACCAATCAATGCATTTCCCAAGGAAGTAAAAACTAAAAAAACAATAAGCAAAGAAAACCAATAAGCATTAAAGATATTTCTATCTCTATATCTATAAAAGACACGAATCAATGCAAAATATATCAATAAATAGAACAACGTTCCTAATAAGCCGAGTCGTACAAATAATAACGACCAAACAATATCACCAGTATCTAACTGAGCGTAAGTATTGGAATCAGAGTCATAAGTACCTAAAGTGAAAATATTACGATTGAAATTTGTCTCTGAAACATATCCTATACCACGAAGTAACATCATTGGATCAGAAGAAATATATTCTAGTCTCTCCCTAGTATGTAATATTCTATAAGAGAAATTTCCTGATGTCTCATAATTTTTAATCGTACTCACTTCCTGCGTCATATTAAAAAAACGCTCCGTAAATGATGAAAAGGATAATAAAAAGAATAATGATAATGAAGCAAAACCTATCGAAACAACCAGTTTACGTTTGAAAGACCATTTAGAAGCCAGCAATACATATAACATATATATTCCAAAAACAGAAATCGCATACGTCATTTTTAGATTCAGTATGATCGGTAAAATGAATATCAACGAATGAAGCAATCTCTTACCTTGTTTAAACTTCCATATATTTATTAATGCCATAACCGCACAATAAATACTATAACTGGGAGGTTTAGTTCCACGTCCTGCATCAAAACGTAATTCTATTAATTCCACCCCCGTTAGTCTTTGAAAAATCAACAACAAACAACATAACAATGTTATATTATATATAATTTTCAGACTTTTAAGAATATCCTTTTCTTTTACAAAAGGAACAATATAAACAATTGACAATAATACCCAATTCCTTTCATATTTTATTATGTCGCCAATATTTACTCCATTAGCATAATCATAAATTCCATTCAGAAGAATGAACAGAAAAAAAATATTGACATATTTTGTTATTACGAACTTTGTTGTAATTCCATATTTTCTTGCTAGCTTTCCAAAAAAACATAAATACAGCAATAATCCGAAATCCGATACATTATGTACAAACAAAACATTCAGATATTTGCTATTTACCGGAAGCTGAAGGTAACTGGTGGTTAATACAACCACAATAGATAGCACATAAGCATATCTACCCTTCAACAAAAAATAAACTCCAATTAGAAACAGAAATATATCCATTAAAATGTAATTGCTTTTTGAAGGAATTGAATGGAATTAGATCTGTATTTCTCTAACAATTTAAAAACCAAATTATAATCAATTTTCTCAAATAAGACTATTTGTCTTTTTTCAATATCTTCTATATTATCAAAATAACGTTCACCCAGTCCTATTTTCCTCAATAAGGATAACATCCTTATCTCTCTCCCTGGAAATGTTGGCAATACAACAAAACTCTTTCTTAATAGAATGCAGAAAACCATACAATGGAAAGAGTTTGTTATTACAAATTCAGCCTGACAGATTTTTTTTATCCAAGTTTTAATACCGTAAAAATGAAAAAATCGAAATGCACCTTTAGCTTTAAAAGTTTTCTCAAAAGGTAGATGAAGAATTTCTGATATGCGAATTGACATATTATGGATTGATTCATTCCTATACAAATAATATCCAAAAATTTGATTCCGCACAAGCCGATTATTGGGCAATAGTGATTCAAGACTTTTGTCATCCAAAAGTAATGTCGGATCTAAAACGCATTCCACATTATCAATATCAAATTTTTCTTTACATATAATAATACCACTATCTTCTCTTACACTTATTGCATGAAACGTATGAAGACTTTGCTTTATTTCAGAATCAAAAGCAGTTATAGCCCATTTATTTCTTCCAAAACTAGCCGCATATGCTATTTTACGCACCCTATCTGGGAGAAAAGTCAGAAAATAAATTCTAGGATCTAAGCTATTAGTTATTTCAGTATTCCAAACCTGATCGCTTCCTACAATGTATAAATCCGCTTTGGGTGGATTCAACTTTAACTCATCTAAAGTGTAATATTTCTTAGTAAATGTAAATTCATTTTTCTTCCTAAATCTTCCTGCCAAATATTTATTCACGTTTTGTAATATTCTTCCCTTAAAATTTATTTTTTTACCGGGAAGTTGAATATCTAAAAAATCAACAGAAAAACCATTTTTCTTCAAATAGCTAGACAATGCATATGCCTGTAAATTTGCTCCCCGATTATCTTCTTTTGAGAAAGTCAATATAATAGCCTTCATAATTATTTTAATGTAGATATAAATTCTGTTAGTTTCTTATTTATTACATACATATTATATTTCCATACCAGATATTTAAAAACTTTATATGGATACCATAGCTTATTGGAATAAATACCACAATATAAAGCTAACAAAAAAGATAAAGATTTTCGTCCCCAAAAATACCCTAATAGCCTACGCTCCAATCTATATTTAGCCATTAAAACTTTACCATATACAAGTCTTGGATTATGTAATAAACACTTTTCCCATGTTGACTCGTACAGCTTCAAATCTGAAGTATTTACTAAGTTTTTTCCTAACAAAGAATGAATGATAACTAATGAAATACCTGCTCTATGTTCTTCCTTAAAGTCTTTATCTCCCCAGAAATCAGCTAAAGTTATATCAGCTTTACGATACAATCCAATAAATTTACAATTAAAACAGGAATAGCGATCTGTCAATGATGACGAAAAAGATGAAATCACCAGCTCCCCATTCAAAGGTTTTCTTACCATCTTTCTACTCTGATTGAGAACTGTTAAACAACACCCTCCCCAACCATCCACCTTATCTCTATAACTTACTATTTCAACAAAATCTTTTTGACACAAAAATTTATCAATAGGAAGACGTGATGGTACTCCTGCACAAATTAAATCTACTGTTACAAGATTCTTAAAAGTTCGTTTACCAAGAAAAGCATATAATCCTGCTATTTGGCAAGCAGTACCAGAAAATAAAACTTTTCTACCTGTTTTCAAATACGACAAAGCTTGTTGATATATTCCTACAGCCTTACTTTGTTGATATTTTGAGCCTTGTAACTTATATAATTCACATATTGATTCAATAGCAATATGCTTAGCTATAGAACTCTCAATAGTAACACCTATAACAATGCCTCCCTCTTGCAATATTTGTTGAGCTATAGCAGCAAAAGCCCCTCCAGAAGAACTTTTAGACCTTATTTTATCGTCTTTTGCCCAAGCCGCATAAGGTCTAGACATTTTATCTTCTCTTTCATACGAAAAATCAGATATTATAGGGCAGCTCTTCATGCATAATCCACATTCTATACATTTACTTTTTTCTATTCGCGGATAATAATGCCCATCATCTGCTATAACAATATTTATTGCTTTATGAGCACAAGCATCAGCACATGCCATACATCCTGTACACTCAAATCGAGACGCTAATTGAATCTTCATCTCACCTATTTCTTTAAAATTCTTTTTCTAACTAACTGCAAAATATCAATCCCCATTTTTTCTTTCACATAAAAATAAGTAAGAGCAAATTGAATTAACCATATGAAACATCCGACCACATATACCCAATAACTCTTAATCCCGAAGCATACTACTAAAGTTATAATAATAAAAATAGCCGAGAGCAAAATAACGAGATATGAATTTCGACTAAAAGCGAAACTATGGTTATAGCGACATGCACAATAAGTGAAAGCTAAATAAAAGCAATATGCAACAAAATAATTGATTCCTAAAGCATCAAATCCCCATAGATGAGAAAATAACATAAGCAATAAATAATCCCCAGTCCAAAAAAATACTTGAATAAATGCATATTGAATAGATTTTCCTTTTGCCATAATGGAATAACTAAATGGAAAAGCCAATACTCTCAAAGCTACGCCTAATACTTGCCACCTAATGATTGAACTCCCCGCAATAAATTCTGAAGAATATAAAATCTGCAGAATTATAGGAGATAATAATAGGATAAAAGTTATCCCTATAGAGGACAAAGCCACTCCAAATTCTATTTGTTGATTAATTAGCTTATTCATAGCCTGATTATCATCAGAAACTTTAGCTAACCTAGGCATAAAATCTATTCCCATCGCAGATAAGATTATTCCTATATATAGATTTGAAATAGTCCAACTCGCTTGATATATTCCCACAGCATCCATATTGTAATGAGAGCTCAAAAAACTTCTTGATTGTAATGTCATTACAGATGATATAAGCCCAGCTACAGTAAATCCTAATCCCAAATACAACAAAGACCTTATACGTAAATAAAATTCAGCTTTCTTTGGAACTACAATCTTGATTTTTAGTTTTCTAACATAGAAAACGGTCATTATAGCAGAAGATATAATAACTGTTGCTAAAGCATACGGAATGCCTAATGTCCCTCCCCAATAAACCAATAAAATTGCAGAAAGAGAACCTACAATAGCACTAATAATCTGACTTATAGCTAAATATTTTAAAGCATGCACACCATTTAAAATTGCATATCCACCTTTAGAGATCCCGTATACAAGCACCACTACTGAGATAATGCGTATGCCATTTATGTATTCTAACGTATTGAATAGATATAAGCTTATTTTTTCTGCCAATATAAAAACGATAAGGCCCGATAGAAAAGATATTAACAAAATAGCTAATCCAAAGGTATATATACATTTTCCTATTGATTCTTTATCATTACTTGACTTTGCTATTTCGCGAACGCCCCCTTGATCAAGTCCGAATACGGAGAATGTTGAAACCATTTCTATAAAAGTATAATATAAGCTCCAAATTCCAAATCCAGATGCCCCTATCATTAGTGCTATCAGTTTATTCCTTAATAAACCAAATATCATCTTAGCTATTTGCACAAAAGCCACAATACCTGAAGACTTGGCCATTTCCTTGAAACTAGTGTTTTTTTTATCTATTCTCGTGTTCATTATTATTAAAACAACACTTAACTATACATTTATTCTAAGCCTTATTTGTGCAAATAGAATTAGAACTTTCACTATAATCAAGACTTTTTTCAACTATTTCGTATTACATTTTGCAATATAAGCTCACTATTAATTACCCTAAGGACTTCACAATTCTTCCGCAAGCCAATCCATCTCCATAAGGATTGACAGCCATACTCATCTTCTTGTAGGCTTCTACATCATCCAATAAAGTAGATACTTCATTCAGTATTTTACTATAATCTGTTCCTACTAACTTAACTGTCCCTGCAGATAGAGCTTCCGGACGTTCCGTCGTATCGCGCATTACCAATACAGGCTTACCCAATCCCGGTGCCTCTTCTTGAATACCACCACTATCAGTCAATACAATGGTTGATTTCTCCATTAGGTAGACAAAACTCAAATATTCAAGAGGCTCGATGAAAAACATATTACTCAAATCAGAGAGATTCTCACCAAATACTTCATGAATAGGTTTACGCACATTAGGATTAAGATGCATCGGATAAACAAAATCGACATTAGGATACTTTTGCGTTAAATCCTTTATGGCAGTACACATTTGAATGAAACCATCGCCAAAATTTTCACGACGATGTCCTGTTATAAGTACTAGTTTCCTATCATTCTGCAGACGTTTTACATCGTATCCGCTTTGTTCAAGAACCTTATCTAATTCAGTGGCAAGAGTAGTATCTGTTTTTATCTTTGTAACGACCTGATGCAAGGCATCAATAACTGTATTTCCAGTAACAACAATTGAATCAGGATTAATATTTTCCTTCAAAAGATTACTCTTACTCAAAGATGTAGGTGAAAAATTATAAGTAGCAATACGACCTGTTATTTGACGATTCATTTCTTCTGGCCACGGACTATAGATATTATGTGTACGAAGTCCCGCTTCTACATGTCCTACAGGTATTTGTTGATAGAAAGCAGCAAGAGCAGCAGCAGTACTGGTAGTAGTATCACCGTGCACTAATACAATATCTGGTTGCACTTCTTTTAAAATATCCCGCATACCAATAAGAACACGTGCTGTCACATCATAAAGATCCTGCCCTTGTTTCATAATATTAAGATCATAGTCAGGCGTGATTTCAAATAAGCCCAACACTTGATCTAACATTTGACGATGTTGTCCAGTAACACAGACAATGGTTTGAAATTTATCAGGGTGTTTCTGAAACTCTTTCACCAATGGTGCCATTTTAATAGCTTCGGGACGAGTCCCGAAGACCAACATTATCTTTTTCATTATGTGTGTTTTATTTTTTGAAAATACCGCAGAAATCTAAAATAACTTTATCTTCACGACAATCAAGATTTTTAAACGGTTCATGAGCGGTCAAAAAAACTATGATATCTGCCTTTTCATAAGCCTCTTTATAATCTGTAAGCTTAAATACATTATGTTCTTTCACGTTAGGCTCAACAACCAAAATATTAGCATTATTACAACTTTGCATTACTTTAGTTACGATGTATTTGGCAGGAGATTCACGCAAATCATCAATATTGGGTTTAAAAGCAAGTCCCATCATAGCAACACAAGGCTTACGATGATGTTCAAGTTCGAATTTCAACATTTCATTCTGAACTTTTTCAGCACACCAAAATGATTTATAATTATTAATTTCACGCGCCTGACCGATAATCTTAGATTCCATAGGAAATTCAGCAGTTATAAAATATGGATCCACTGCAATACAATGTCCGCCTACGCCACATCCCGGCTGCAAAATATTAACACGCGGGTGCTTATTTGCCAAATTAATTAACTCCCATACATTAATGCCAGCCTTATCACAAATAAGCGAAAGTTCATTAGCAAAAGCTATTTGTACATCACGACTTGAGTTTTCAGTCAGTTTACACATTTCGGCAGTTTTACAATTTGTACGATGAAGTGTACCTTGTACAAACTGGCTGTAGAAAGAAATAGCCTTATCAGTAGACGAATCATCCATACCACCAATAACACGATCATTATGTATAAGCTCGTAAATAACATTACCAGGCAATACACGTTCGGGGCAATAAGCTATATAAATTTTATCAGTCAGTTCAGGACGTTCTGAAAAAATAAGGTCTTTCATCTTATCGGTAGTACCTACAGGTGAAGTAGATTCTATAACATATAAATCGCCTTCCTTTAATAAAGGAAGCACAGCACGAGTCGCTGCTTCAACATATGAAATGTCAGGCTCGTGATTTCCTTTGAACGGCGTAGGAACCACCATAAAATAGGCATCACTTACTTCAGGAACAGTAGCAGCTTTCAAGCTACCCGTTTTAACAACTTCTTGCAACATATCTTCCATCCCCGGCTCTATGATATGCAATTTGCCTTGATTGGTCATTTCAACGACTTTCGGATTGATATCAACTCCGACTACCTGAATACCGTGCTTAGCGGCAATAATAGCTGTAGGCAGGCCAATATAGCCTAACCCCATAAAACAAGCTTTCATGATTATTTTATTTTGAATATGATTGAATTTACTTATTGGATGGCACATGTATATAAGTCTTGTACCACTTTTTCCCAGTTAGCTTTTCGTGCTTTACGATAGCTCGATTAATAACAAGATGTGAAGTACACCAAAATATCAAATCGAAAAGAAGCATGAAAGTTGCATTAATATAAAATGATAATACAAAATTGGACACTACCAAAAATAAAGATAATAATAGCAATGTAACCATCACGCTACGCACTCTCATTCCAGTACGTAACAATTTATGATGAATATGATTTTTATCTGGCAAAAAAGGATTGCGTCCATCTTTAGCACGAGAATAAAACACACGTACTACATCAAGTAAAGGAATAAGCAATGTAGATATAGTCACCATATTTAGATTTAGTTCGAACGGATTCCAATACTCTTGTCTTGTCCAAAAATGAAGAATCAAAAAGCTAAGGATATAGCCGAGAGTCAGACTTCCCGCATCTCCCATAAACAGCTTTCGACCAGATATACTGAACACATTATAATAGAAGAAAGTAATGACAACTCCTAATGTAGCAGAGGCTAAAAGGGCATGAGTCCATTGACCTACAAACATGCATACAATAATGAGTAAACCCAACGCAATACAAGTAAGCCCTGAAGCCAAACCATCAATTCCATCTATCAAGTTAATTGCATTCGTAATATAGACTACAAGAAAAACAGTTAGAGGCATACCAATAAATGCTGGGATGGCATGAAGCCCTAATAATCCGCCTAAATCGTTAATCCATAGACCGGAAAGTGGAAGAAAAGAAGCAGAAAGAATCTGTACTACAAATTTGTATCGATACCCCACCCCTACTAAATCATCCGCTACACCAACAAGATAAAGCAATGTTGTTCCGGCAACAAGGAAAAGATAACGCATAAATAAACAGGATGACCATACGGGAGCAACAGGTTCATTCATGTAATAACGAACTCCTGTAATAATACAGAGAGAAATTAATATAACGGGCAAAAAAGCCAGACCGCCCAAACGAGGGACGGGAGTTTTATGTACTTTACGACCATCAGGAACGTCAAAGAGACGTTTCTTATAAGAAATAAATATTATTCTTGGAATAACAATAGTAGCTAACAGTACTGAAAGTAAAAAAGTACCTCCAATATAAATATACATCATAATAATTTATCGTATTTTAGGCTTAATTCTTTTCTTCAATTGGCTCTACATACCCCACCGGCATATCTGCGCAAGCGCATCCTAACATATTTAGTCGAACAGCAATTTTACTCTTTCCATCTACCATTACAAGTTCCCCTACAAGCCCTGTCAAAGGTCCTTTGACAACACGTACTTTTTCTCCACGTGCCAAAGGAGCACTATTCATGCAAATTGCATCTTCTGAATAGTCAAGCATAAAACGAAAACGGGCCATTTGATCATCCGGAATAATAGTCGGACTATTCTCACCACGCATTACCATATACCGACTTACTGTAGAAAAGGAAAGAACCTCTTTACGTTCTTTCGTATCTGCATGCACAAATACCATCATTGGAAGTAGCACAGATTCAACTACTTTGCGACGGTCGCTCCATTGATGTACCTCCTGTTGAATTGGTACAAAATTTTCAATTCCCATCTTTGCTAAACGTTCTGCTACTTTCCGCTCGTGGTGCATTCGCACGAGAGCTACATACCAGCGCTTAGAGTGTGCTACGCCTTCCCCTGTCCCAATATTAGGCCCAGCATTTAAAGTTCCTTCTTTTCTTAGAATCATACTTTTTTACCCCTTATATTTCCATTACTTCTTAGGTAACGGAAATATAGGCTACTGACAACCTACCACAATAAGAAGAAGAAATGCATACAAATAGGGAAGTTTGGGAGTTTTCTGCCTGATTTACAGAGGAAAATCGTTCAGTGCAGACAATAGAAATCATTGAACATGAGACAAAAGTGTTTCATGTTCGGATACATTTTTACTATATATTTAAATAAAAAGAGAAAAAAAAGGAATTTTGCTTGTACGCTATTAACTATTTTGTCTATATTTGCACCGAATAATTTCCGTTACCTAAGAAGTAACAACCGTGCAATTCGACTGGATATCAGAACTTTAATATGTTTCTCACAGAATTCCCCTATAATTCCTCACGTAAGAATAATTCAGTCGGTTTATTTTTGTACGTTCGTTCAGGTCAAAGCCTTTCAAATAGATTTGTGTTGTCTTAATAGATTTATGTCCTAGTGATTCACTTATCATTTCAATAGGAACACCCCGGTATTTAGCAGTAGTAGCCCAGGAATGACGAAACGTGTAAGAAGTTACGGATGAACGGATACGTAATTTCCTGGCTAAAATCTTCAACTCATTATTGAAACGCCGCAAGGTGGATTGGTATTCTTTATAGGCGGCTTCCTCATCTCGTTTGTTTTTCCCACTTAATATATAAAAAAGATAGTCGGGATGTTCGGGTAGAACTGCCGGATGGGAATTGCGAAGCCGGGAAACGATGTCTGATGCCGAATCTAGGATTTCCACACTCATGGGAGTTCCTGTCTTGGTACGATTGTACTTCAGAATATTCCCTTCTAAATTCGATTTTTCCAGATGGGCGAGATCGGCAAAAGGCATTCCACAGAATAAAAACAATAAATTAGCAATAGCCTGCGTTCGGCGCAGTTTTTCGGACTGTGGGTCTTTGTAAAGTAATGTGTGCAATTCGTTCACAGGAATGGCTTTCTTCTGACGGGTATCCACTCCGGTAAAAACATCACGAAACAAACGATGAACATAGGGGGCTTGATGTGTATCTACCCCTTTATTGTATATGCAGCGCAACATTCGCATATACGTAGAAATGGTGTTGAGCTTCAAGCGACAAGACAGCAGATAATTGCTGTATCGCTTCAAGTTCTCACGAGTGATTTGGCTGAATGACACACACGCTGTTCCACAAAACATTGTGAAAGAGCGAAGTGCATTCTCATAAACATGTGCTGTTGCATAGCGCCCTTCCCGGCGCAAACACTCCACATAATTGTTTGCACATACGGTAAATCCGTCTTTTCTCATAATTTTTAATCTATTAATTTATAAAATCAGTATGATATTACGAGAAATAGAACGAATTTCCAACAAATAAGGTAATTAACTACAGTTTTCTTATAAAGTTTTTAAAATCCTATACGATTTAATACTTAAATTGGCATATCATCCCAAAAGAGCCGTCTCCAAAACATGAAGACGACTCTTTCTACTTATTATACAACAACTTATCTTCTTATTTATATTCTGCCCAACTCTTAATGGCAATATCATCAATGCTCATTGTACAGAAAGCATTTATAAAAGCACTGGCCAAACGGGCATTCGTAATCAGCGGGATATTCAAGTCGATGGCAGCACGGCGGATTTTGTATCCGTTGCTCAATTCTCCGGCTGTCAGATTCTTCGGAATGTTGACTACCATATCTATCTCCTTGCTGTGAAGCATTTCCAATGCTTGCGGATGTCCCTCTTCGCTCGGCCAATAGACATGGGTACTTTCAATACCATTTTCAGCAAGTGTCCTATGTGTACCTCCGGTTGCAAAGAGTTTGTATCCTTTGTTCACCAGCATACGGGCAGCGTCCATCATATCGGCTTTTTGCTTCATCGTACCTGTTGAAAGCAGAATGTTCTTCTTCGGAATACGATAGCCTACGGCAAGCATTGCTTTCAGAACGGCACAAGAAGTATCCATGCCGATACACCCTACTTCACCGGTAGAAGCCATATCTACACCCAAGACAGGGTCGGCTTTCTGCAAGCGGTTGAAGGAGAATTGTGAAGCCTTGATGCCGACATAATCCAGTTCGAAGAGGTTCTTCTCCGGTTTCTCAACAGGAAGGCCGAGCATTACTTTCGTTGCCAGTTCGATAAAGTTTATTTTCAGTACCTTGCTGACAAACGGGAAAGAACGGCTGGCACGCAGGTTACATTCGATCACCTTGATATCATTGTCTTTTGCCAGGTATTGGATATTGAACGGACCGGAGATATTCAATGCTTTGGCAATCTCACGGCTGATACGTTTGATACGGCGAACTGTTTCCACGTAGAGTTTCTGCGGTGGGAACTGGATAGTAGCATCACCGGAGTGTACTCCTGCAAACTCGATATGCTCACTGATAGCATAAGCTACAATCTCTCCATTTTGTGCCACGGCATCCATTTCCACTTCCTTGGCATGTTCGATAAACTGGCTTACTACTACCGGATGTTTCTTTGATACATTGGCTGCCAGTTTCAGGAAACGTTCCAGTTCTTCCTGATTGGAGCAGACATTCATTGCGGCACCTGAAAGTACATAAGACGGACGAACAAGCACCGGGAAACCTACTTCATCGACAAACTCATTAATGTCGTCCATAGATGTCAATTCACGCCAACGTGGTTGGTCTACACCGATACGGTCAAGCATGGCAGAGAATTTTTCGCGGTCTTCGGCATTGTCGATGCTCTTGGCACTTGTGCCGAGGATATTAATATTCTGTGCATCCAGGCGCAAGGCGAGGTTATTCGGAATTTGCCCACCGGTAGATACAATGACGCCGTGAGGGTTCTCAAGTTCAAGAATATCCATGACGCGTTCGAAGGTTAGTTCGTCGAAGTACAGGCGGTCGCACATGTCATAATCTGTAGATACGGTTTCGGGATTATAGTTAATCATAACACTGCGCCACCCTTCTTTACGGATAGTATTCAATGCCTGAACACCGCACCAGTCGAACTCTACGGAAGAACCGATACGATACGCACCGGAACCAAGTACGACAATGGATTTATGGTCGCCCAGATAATGTACGTCGTTGGCTACACCGCTGTAAGTAAGGTACAGATAGTTGGTCTGTGCCGGATATTCAGCCGCCAGGGTATCAATCTGTTTTACTACCGGAAGGATACCCGCGCTCTTACGATGCTTGCGGACATAGAGGATGCCGTCTTCCATATCGCCCTCGTAGCCGATGGCACGGGCAACCTGGAAATCGGAAAAGCCCTGCACTTTTGCTTTGCGAAGCAAATCGTTCGGCAGGTCGGCAATCTGTTTGTGGTTGTTTCCCCAGCTATGCAGTTCTTCCGAAGTCTTCATAATGTTCATCAACTTCTGAAGGAACCATTTGTCAATCTTCGTCAGTTCATGCACCTGGTCGATAGTATATCCAGCACGGAAAGCCTTTGAGATAACGAAGATACGTTTATCGGTCGGTTCGCGCAGAGCTTTATCAATATCAGAAATAACCAGTTCTTTGTTTTCCACAAATCCGTGCATTCCCTGTCCAATCATACGAAGACCTTTTTGGATAGCTTCTTCGAAGGTGCGGCCGATAGCCATTACCTCACCGACAGATTTCATGGAAGAGCCGAGTTCCTTATCTACACCGTGGAATTTGCCTAAGTCCCAACGGGGGATTTTGCATACTACATAGTCCAATGCCGGTTCGAAGAAAGCGGAAGTCGTTTTTGTTACAGAGTTCTTCAAGTCGAAGAGACCGTAGCCCAATCCCAACTTGGCAGCAACGAAAGCTAGCGGATAACCGGTTGCTTTGGATGCCAGAGCCGATGAACGGGAAAGGCGGGCATTTACTTCAATCACACGGTAATCTTCGGATTCAGGGTCGAATGCATATTGCACGTTACATTCACCCACAATACCGATATGACGGATAATGCGGATAGCAAGTTCACGAAGCTTATGATATTCCTTATTGGTCAGCGTTTGAGACGGAGCGATAACGATAGATTCACCCGTATGGATACCCAGCGGGTCGAAGTTTTCCATATTACAAACGGTGATACAATTATCGAAGCGGTCACGCACTACTTCATATTCTACTTCTTTCCAACCGCGGAGTGATTTCTCGACCAACACTTGGGGGGAGAAAGCGAATGCTTTTTCTACTAAGACATCCAGTTGTTCTTCATTGTCACAGAAACCTGAACCCAGGCCACCCAATGCGTAGGCAGCACGGACAATCACCGGATAGCCCAGTTCTTTCGCTGCACGTCGGGCGTCTGCCGCATTTTCTACGGCTTCGCTTTTGATGGTCTTTACATTGATTTCATTCAGTTTCTGAACGAAAAGTTCGCGGTCTTCGGTATCCATAATAGCTTGTACCGGAGTACCGAGCACCTTGACGTTATATTTTTCAAGAATCCCTTCCTTATATAAGGCAACACCGCAGTTCAGAGCTGTCTGACCGCCAAATGCCAACATGATACCTTCGGGTTTCTCTTTCTGAATCACCTTTTCTACGAAATACGGAGTCACGGGAAGGAAGTAGATTTGGTCTGCCACTCCCTCTGAAGTCTGCACCGTAGCAATATTCGGATTGATAAGAACCGTTTCAATCCCTTCTTCCTTCAAGGCTTTGAGTGCCTGCGAACCGGAATAGTCGAACTCGCCAGCTTCACCGATTTTCAGGGCACCGGAACCCAGCAGTAATACTTTCTTTATATTTTCTTTCATAATGGTCGGTTATTTAAGCAGGTTTACAAATTCGTCGAACAGAAATTCTGTATCCGTAGGACCACTGGCAGCTTCCGGATGGAACTGTGCAGAGAACCAAGGATTCTTTTTGTGCTTGATTCCTTCGTTGGAGCCATCATTCATATTGATGAACAGCGGTTCCCAATCTGCTGTTAACGTATTGTTGTCTACGGCATAACCGTGATTTTGTGAAGTGATGAAGCAACGTTCCGTGCCTACCATGCGTACCGGTTGGTTATGGCTGCGGTGTCCATATTTCAATTTATAAATCCGCGCTCCACCTGCTTTGGAAAGTAGTTGGTTACCCATACAGATTCCGAAGATAGGGAGTTTTTCGTTCTTCATTGCTTTGCGGATATTCTGGACGGCAGCATCACAAGTATCCGGGTCACCCGGGCCGTTGGAAATAAACAGTCCGTCAAATTCGAGTCCGTTATAATCATAATCCCAAGGCACACGAATCACTTCGACATCGCGCTTCAGCAGGCAACGGATAATATTCGTCTTTACACCGCAATCCACCAGGACAACCTTCTTAAGTTGAGAATTGAGAATTGAGAGTTGAGAGTTGAGCTGCGCAATAGGAGTGGTTGTAGGGAAACCCTGAGAGGTTCCGTCGGGAAGATAAGAGATTATTTCTTTGCAGCTTACTTTATCTACATAATTAATATCCTCATAACTCTCAACTCTCAACTCTCCATTGTCTGGTTCGTCGTCAAAGACAATCTTTCCCATCATCACCCCATGTTCACGAAGCACTTTTGTCAGTTCGCGGGTATCAATACCTGTGATGCCGGGAACTTGTTCGCGTTTCAACCAATCGCCCAGGCTTTCCACTGCATTCCAGTGGCTGTATTCATAAGAATAGTCACTTACGATAATCGCTTCCGCATGAATCTTTTCACTTTCCATGAAAGTAGCCAGTCCATTCGGTTCGATTGTAAAAGGCGGAACACCGTAGTTACCCACCAAAGGATAGGTAAGAGTCATCAACTGTCCGGCATATGAAGGGTCAGTGAGGCTCTCCGGATATCCGGTCATGGCGGTATTAAAAACTACTTCGCCCGCCACCGGCTTCTCGTAGCCAAACGACTTGCCGGAAAACCGGCTCCCGTCGTCAAGGATTAATGTCACATTTCTCATTCTTATTATTGAATCGTTGTATGGTTGTTAGAATTGATACATCTGCTCGATGTAGTCGATGAATGCCTTATTCACCAGCTTCACACCACCCGGTGTAGGATAATTGCCACTAAAGTACCAGTCGCCCGTATGATTCGGACAAGCCTCGTGGAGTCCTTCGAGCGGTTGGTAGACGATTTCGACTTTCGCTTTCGTTCCTTTCGGTGTCAGCAGTTCCACCATTTTGGCAGAGATTTCTTCGTCGGTGAAAGGCGCATAGATATCTTTTACGTAGTTCACCATTTGCTCTTTCGGCAATCCTACTTGGTCTTTGGATTTACGGTAAGCAGCCGCAATCACGTCTTTCATATCGCGTTCTTTCAGAAGTTCGACAGCCGCTCTGAAAGCGATAAACTCGCTCATCTTTGCCATATCTATACCGTAATAGTCGGGATAGCGCACTTGCGGGGAAGAAGATACGATAACAATCTTCTTCGGGCCGAGACGGTCGAGAATACCGATAATACTTTGTTTCAAGGTGGTGCCACGCACGATGCTGTCGTCGATAATCACCAGGTTGTCGACACCGGGGACAAGACTTCCGTAAGTGATGTCGTACACATGGGCTGCCAGGTCATTGCGGCTATTTCCTTCGGCAATGAAAGTGCGGAGTTTGATATCCTTGATAGCCACCTTTTCGCTACGGATACGGCGGGAAAGAATCACTTCCAGTTCTTCCATATTCGGGTTATGCCCTAATGCGGCGATTTGCCGCACTTTCTCTTCGTTGAGATAATCATCCAATCCCTGCAACATTCCGTAGAAAGCGACTTCTGCGGTGTTGGGAATGAAAGAGAAAACCGTATGGTCGATGTCGTTATTGACAGCTTTCAGGATTCTCGGGATTAGTTTCTCGCCCAGTTGTTTCCTTTCCTTATAAATATCGACATCACTGCCACGGGAGAAGTAGATGCGCTCGAAAGAACAAGCGTGTTTCTCACGCGGTTTGATAATCTGCGAAGTACGGATTTTGCCTTCTTTGCTAATCAGTAACGCTTGTCCCGGTTGCAGTTCCTTGATTTCTTCGAATGGAACATTCAAGGCAGTCTGAATCACCGGACGTTCGGAAGCCAATACGGCAATCTCATCATCCTGATACCAAAATGCGGGACGAATCCCCCACGGGTCGCGGATGGCGAAAGATTCACCGCTTCCGGTCAGTCCGCAGATAACGTATCCCCCATCCCATTCACGACTGGAAGTACGCAGGACATTGGCAAGGTCGATATGGTCTTCTATATAATTAGTGATGCCCATGCCGGTGAGCCCGTCTGCTTCAGCAAGATTGAAGACACGTTCCACTTCACGGTCGAGACGATGTCCCATTTGTTCCAACATGATATATGTATCGGCATATTTACGCGGATGCTGGCCGATGGCAGTGATACGAGCAAATATCTCGTCCACATTCGTCATATTGAAGTTTCCGCAGAGAGCCAGATTCTTGGCACGCCAGTTATTCCTTCTCAAGAACGGATGTACGTAGGAGATTCCCGACTTTCCTGTGGTTGAGTAACGGAGATGTCCCATGTAGGCTTCGCCGGCAAAAGGCAAAGTACGTTTGGCATACTCCGCGTCATGTAGTTGTTCGGGAGTAAGGTCTTTGAAATTGCTCTGGATATTCTCAAAGATTTCCGTGATGGCTCCCGAACCCAAGGCACGTTCACGAAACATATATTCTTCACCCGGATTCACCTCCAGTTTCACACACGCCAATCCTGCACCTTCCTGTCCGCGGTTATGCTGTTTTTCCATCAACAGGTAGAGTTTATTAAGACCGTACATCCATGTCCCGTACTTCTTCTCGTAATACTCCAACGGTTTGAGCAGGCGTATCATGGCAACGCCACATTCATGTTTCAATTGTTCCATCTATTTATTTACTATTTGACAATTTACTATTTACTATTTGCCAATTTGCCATCTGGTAATTTATTCTACTGTCACCGACTTTGCCAGGTTTCTCGGTTGGTCTACATCCATTCCCTTGCATACGGCAATATGATACGCAAGTAATTGGAGAGGTACCGTAGTAATTAACGGATTAAGACACTCTATTGTTTCGGGAAGCTCGATACAGCAATCGGCAATCTTGCTGATAACCGTATCGCCTTTTGTCACAAAGGCAATCACCCGTCCTTTCCGTGCCTTGATTTCCTGTATATTGCTCAGTACTTTTTCGTACAGACCGTTTTGGGTGGCAATCACCACTACCGGCATTTCCGCGTCAATCAAGGCAATCGGTCCGTGCTTCATCTCCGCAGCCGGATAACCTTCGGCGTGAATATACGAAATTTCTTTCAATTTCAACGCACCTTCGAGAGCTACGGGATAACTATATCCGCGTCCCAAATAAATAAAGTTGTGCGCATAGGTGAAAGTTTTCGAGAGTTCCGCTAGTTTATCATTCAGTTTCAAGACTTCCTTCATCTTCTCCGGGATATGGTTCAATTCGCGCACGACTGAAAGATAATAGGATTCGTCGATGGTTCCTTTCGCTTTGGCAAGTGTCAATGCCAACATGGCGAGCACAGTGACCTGCCCCGTAAACGCTTTGGTAGAAGCCACTCCGATTTCCGGGCCTACGTGGATATACGAACCGGTGTGAGTGGCACGCGGAATGGATGAGCCGATGGCATTACAAATTCCATATATAAATGCTCCGCGGCTCTTAGCCAATTCCACCGCAGCCAGTGTATCGGCTGTCTCACCGCTTTGCGAGATGGCAATCACGACATCTTCTTCGTTAATCACAGGGTCGCGATAACGAAATTCGGAAGCATATTCTACTTCTACCGGTATGCGGCAGAAACTTTCAATCAGTTGTTTGCCGATAAGTCCGGCATGCCAGGAAGTTCCGCAAGCCACGATAATAAACCGTTTGGCATTCAGCAGCCTTTCCTTATTATCTATCACAGCCGAAAGCACTACATTGTCCACGTCCACATTGATACGTCCGCGCATACAGTCATGGATACAATCCGGCTGCTCGAAAATCTCTTTCAACATAAAGTGCGGATAACCGCCTTTCTCCAACTGGCCGAGTTTCAATTCCACCTTCTTCACTTCAGGAGTCGTTTCGACATTATTCAGGTCGACTACTTTCAATTCTTCTCCCCTGTTTATAACGGCAATCTCTCCGTCTTCCAGATAAACCACCCTATCCGTGTATTCTACAATCGGAGTGGCATCCGAAGCCAAGAAGAATTCATCTTCGCCAATCCCCACTACCAGCGGGCTGCTTTTGCGTGCCGCAATAATCTCATTCGGGTGCTCTTTATCAAGAATAGCAATCGCATAAGCACCAATCACCTCTCCCAGCGCCAACTGAACGGCTGCCAGTAGACTGACCTGATTGGTTACTTTCATGTATTCTATTAATTGAACGAGAACTTCGGTATCTGTACTGCTTTTGAAGATATAGCCTTTGGCTTGAAGTTTTTCTTTGAGAACGGCGTAGTTTTCAATGATACCGTTGTGAATGAGAGCGAGTTTTTCGGAAGAAGAGTAATGAGGATGAGCGTTAGCTGAACAAGGTTCCCCGTGGGTAGCCCAGCGGGTATGGGCAATTCCGATTGTACCGGAAATATCTTTCTGTGTGACGAAATTTTCGAGTTCGGAGACTTTTCCTTTCGTCTTGTACACATTTAACTGTTGGTCATCACTAATTAATGCTACCCCTGCGCTGTCATATCCACGATACTCCAGTCGCTTCAGCCCTTTGATAAGGATAGGGTAGGCTTTTCTTTTACCAATATAGCCTACTATTCCACACATATTATGATATTTTTATTTCGGCTGCAAATATACATATTAGAAATAACACAAAGACAACAAAACCAATATTTATTTGACATAAACGCATAAAAAAGTTGTAAACACATCAAAAAGTTAAATAATATATTATTTTAAGCTCAAAAAGAAACAGATTACAATTAGAATAGAATCATCCCGTATTAAATAACAGATTAAAAGCAAACTCCGTGTTTTTGTTTACAAATTAAAAGAGGAAAGAACTTGGTTGTTATTTCGTGTCACAGAAAAGCAATATTTTACTATCATTATGAAATTAAATATTTAATTTTGCCGAACAAATTGACACATCAAATAGGTATTATCATACAATAAAGCTAGTAAGAATGAAAAAACAAGAACTTTTTAACAACGAAACAAAAGGATTCCCTTACCAACGACAGCCCCGCCAAGCGGGATTGTACGATGCGGCATACGAACACGATGCCTGCGGTGTTGGTATGCTGGTCAACATTCACGGAGAAAAGTCACACGACGTTGTTGAGTCGGCTTTAAAGGTATTGGAAAACATGCGCCACCGCGGTGCTGAAGGTGCGGATAACAAGACCGGGGACGGTGCAGGTATTATGCTGCAAATTCCGCATGAGTTCATCTTATTGCAAGGTATTCCCGTCCCGGAAAAGGGGCGGTATGGTACCGGTCTGCTCTTTCTCCCGAAAAATGAAAAAGACCAGGCAGCTATTTTAAGTATCATTATTGAGGAAATTGAAAAAGAAGGACTTACATTGATGCATCTGCGCAACGTGCCCACTTGTCCTGAAATCCTGGGAGAAGCTGCCTTAGCCAACGAGCCGGACATCAAGCAGGTGTTTATCACCGGATTTACGGAGACAGAAACGGCTGACCGGAAATTGTATCTCATCCGTAAAAGAATTGAGAATAAAGTCAGATTGTCATCCATTCCGGCAAAAGATGATTTTTATGTCGTTTCGCTCTCTACAAAAAGTATTATATATAAAGGTATGCTTTCGTCGTTGCAACTGCGCAACTACTATCCCGACCTGACGAACAGTTATTTTACCAGCGGACTGGCATTGGTACACTCCCGTTTCAGTACCAACACGTTTCCGACATGGGGGTTGGCGCAACCTTTCCGTCTCTTGGCACACAATGGTGAAATCAATACCATCCGTGGCAACCGCGGATGGATGGAAGCGCGCGAAAGCGTGCTTTCCAGTCCCACTTTGGGAGACATCAAGGAGATTCGTCCGATTATACAGCCGGGTATGAGTGACAGCGCTTCATTGGATAATGTACTGGAATTTCTCGTAATGTCGGGATTGAGTTTACCGCATGCAATGGCGATGCTTGTGCCGGAATCATTTAATGAGAAGAATCCTATCAGTGAAGAATTGAAAGCATTCTATGAATACCACTCCATCCTGATGGAACCGTGGGACGGTCCGGCTGCCCTGCTTTTCAGCGACGGACGCTTTGCCGGTGGTATGCTCGACCGTAACGGTCTTCGTCCCGCCCGCTATCTGATTACAAAAAACGATATGATGGTAGTGGCATCCGAAGTGGGCGTGATGGATTTTGAACCGGGGGATATCAGGGAGAAAGGCCGTTTGCAACCCGGCAAGATTTTATTGGTGGATACGGAGAAAGGTGAAATCTATTATGACGGCGAATTGAAAAGACAATTGGCGGAAGCCAAACCGTATCGCACGTGGTTGTCTACCAACCGCATCGAACTGGACGAATTGAAAAGCGGACGTAAAGTGCCTCATCATATAGAGAATTATGACCGGATGCTGCGCACTTTCGGTTACTCGAAAGAGGATATAGAACGACTGATTATGCCCATGGCAAGTACCGGCGCAGAACCGATTCAGTCGATGGGTAACGATACTCCTTTGGCTGTTCTTTCAGACAAACCGCAATTGCTTTACAATTATTTCCGCCAACAGTTTGCGCAAGTTACCAATCCTCCGATTGACCCATTGCGTGAAGAACTGGTCATGTCACTGACTGAATATATCGGAGCCGTAGGGATGAATATTCTCACTCCGAGCGAAAGCCATTGTAAAATGGTACGTTTGAATCATCCGATTCTAAGCAATACTCAATTGGATATTTTATGTAATATCCGCTATAAGGGATTCAAGACAGTCAAACTCCCAATGCTCTTTGAGGTAGCGAAAGGGAAAGCCGGATTGCAGGAAGCATTGGGCAGTCTTTGCAAAATGGCGGAAGAATCGGTGACGGAAGGTGTGAACTACATCATCCTGAGCGACCGTGACGTGGATGCCGAACATGCGGTAATTCCGTCTCTTTTGGCGGTAAGTGCTGTTCATCATCACTTGATTTCGGTAGGCAAACGTGTTCAGACCGCACTGGTAGTAGAAAGCGGTGAGATACGCGAAGTGATGCATGCGGCATTATTACTTGGTTTCGGGGCAAGCGCACTGAATCCGTATATGGCATTTGCAGTTCTTGACAAATTGGTGAAAGGCAGAGATATTCAGTTAGACTATGCTACGGCAGAGAAGAATTATATGAAGTCCATCTGCAAAGGTCTGTTCAAGATTATGAGTAAGATGGGTATTTCTACCATTCGTTCCTATCGGGGGGCAAAGATTTTCGAAGCGGTCGGCTTGAGCGAGGAGTTGAGCAAGGCTTACTTCGGCGGGCTCGGTTCACCGATTGGGGGTATCCGTCTAGAAGAGATTGCCAGAGATGCCATTGCCTTCCATGAGGAAGGATTTGCGAAGGAAGTCGGTAGCTTGCTGCCGAACAAAGGGTTGTATGCTTTCCGGAAAGACGGAGAAAAACATGCGTGGAATCCGGAAACGATCAGTACGCTGCAATTGGCTACCCGGTTGGGTAGTTATAAGAAATTCAAAGAGTACACGCACTTGGTGGATGAAAAGGAGAAACCTATCTTCTTGCGTGATTTCCTGGGATTCCGACGCAATCCGATTTCTATCGACCGGGTAGAACCGGTAGAGAATATTCTGCATCGGTTTGTTACGGGTGCCATGTCTTTCGGTTCCATCAGTAAGGAAGCGCACGAGGCAATGGCTATCGCTATGAATAAGATTCACGGACGCAGTAATACCGGTGAGGGTGGCGAAGATGCTTCGCGTTTTCAACCGCTGCCGGATGGCAGTTCCTTGCGAAGTGCCATCAAGCAGGTGGCTTCGGGACGTTTCGGTGTGACGGCGGAATATTTGGTAAATGCGGATGAGATTCAGATTAAGGTGGCACAGGGTGCGAAACCGGGTGAAGGGGGACAGCTTCCGGGATTCAAGGTGAATGATGTGATTGCTAAGACACGTCATTCCATTCCGGGAATTTCTCTGATTTCTCCCCCGCCCCATCACGATATTTATTCGATTGAGGATTTGGCTCAATTGATTTTTGATTTGAAGAATG
This sequence comes from Bacteroides sp. GM023, assembly GCF_014750685.1. GTDB lineage: Bacteria > Bacteroidota > Bacteroidia > Bacteroidales > Bacteroidaceae > Bacteroides. Next base: position 161,749 of record NZ_JAAXGE010000003.1, on the reverse strand, counting down.
TGAATCCGCAGGCTAAAATCAGTGTGAAGTTGGTTGCGGAAAGTGGCGTAGGTACGATTGCCGCGGGTGTGGCAAAGGCGAAGGCGGACTTGATTGTTATTTCCGGTGCCGAAGGGGGCACGGGAGCTTCTCCTGCTTCTTCTATCCGCTATGCGGGTATCTCTCCCGAACTGGGATTAAGCGAGACTCAGCAGACTTTGGTTCTAAACGGGCTTCGCAGTCAGGTAATTCTGCAAGCTGACGGACAATTGAAAACCGGACGGGATATTATCTTAATGGCGTTGATGGGAGCTGAAGAATATGGCTTTGCCACCTCTGCGCTGATTGTATTGGGTTGCGTAATGATGCGCAAATGTCATCAGAATACTTGCCCGGTAGGAGTTGCCACACAGAATGAGGAGTTGCGCAAACGTTTCCACGGACGCAGCGAATATTTAGTCAACTTTTTCACGTTCCTCGCTCAGGAAGTCCGTGAGCATTTGGCTGAAATGGGATTTACTCGGATGGATGATATTATCGGGCGTACGGATTTGATTGAACGTAAGTCTGCCGAACTTAAATCCGTTGAACATATGTCTATTGAGCATAGTTCCGAAGCCTATATTCCGAATCCGAAACATGCATTAATTGATTTCACGAAGATGCTGGCACGCATTGACAACAGTGCCGCTATCCGTCACGTCATCGACCAGGATCATGGAATTTCTACTGTCAAAGATGTGGCTATCATTGATGCTGCCCGGGATGCCATCGAACACGAGAAAGAAATTTCGTTAGAATATACGATTGCGAATACAGACCGTGCCATAGGTGCTATGCTTTCAGGAGTGATTGCGAAGAAGCAGGGTACCAGGGGATTGCCGGAACATACGCTGAATGTGAAGTTCAAAGGTTCGGCAGGTCAGTCTTTCGGAGCGTTCCTTGTGCCGGGTGTTAACTTTAAACTGGAAGGTGAAGCAAACGATTACCTGGGTAAAGGTTTGAGTGGCGGACGTATCGCCGTACTTCCCCCGATCCGCAGCAACTTCGAAGCTGATAAGAACACAATAGCAGGCAACACCTTGCTTTACGGTGCCACGAGCGGGGAAGTTTATATTAATGGTCGTGTAGGTGAACGTTTTGCCGTGCGCAACTCGGGTGCTGTCGCTGTAGTAGAAGGTGTAGGCGACCACTGTTGCGAATACATGACCGGCGGTCGTGTAGTAGTTCTCGGACAAACCGGACGTAACTTCGCAGCCGGCATGAGTGGCGGTGTGGCGTATGTATGGAACAAAGACGGTAATTTCGATTATTTCTGTAACATGGAAATGGTAGAATTGTCTCTTATCGAAGAAGCCGGCTACCGGAAAGAATTACACGAACTGATTCGCCAACACTACCTGTACACAGGTTCCAAACTGGCACGAACCATGCTCGATGACTGGAATCATTACGTAGACCAATTCATCCAGATAGTACCTATCGAATACAAAAAGGTATTGCAGGAAGAACAAATGAGAAAGCTACAACAGAAAATCGCAGACATGCAAAGAGACTATTAGGTTAATTGAGAATTGAAAATTAAAAATTGAGAAATAAATGTAGTGAATAGTGGTTTCCGATTCTATTATTTTTCAACTTTTAATTCTCAATTTTCAATTTAGCAACTATTTTTCAATTTTTAATTCTCAATTTTTAATTTATATGGGAGATCCTAAAGCATTTCTAAATATACCTCGACAAGAGGCGGGATACCGTCCTGTGAGCGAGCGAATCACTGACTATAGTCAGGTGGAACAGACGTTGAATACGAATAGCCGTAAGTTGCAGGCTTCGCGCTGCATGGATTGTGGCGTACCTTTCTGTCACTGGACCTGTCCGATAGGGAATAAACAACCCGAATGGCAGGATGCGTTGTACAGGGGCAAATGGAGAGAAGCGTATGAAGTGTTGTCATCTACTTGCGATTTTCCGGAATTTACGGGGCGTATCTGCCCTGCTCTTTGCGAGAAATCATGCGTGTTGAAACTTTCGTGTGACCAACCGGTGACTATCCGTGAGAATGAAGCTGCGATTGTGGAAGCTGCTTTCCGTGAAGGATATATACAGGTACAAACTCCCGAAAGAAACGGAAAGAAAGTTGCAGTAATTGGCGCAGGCCCTGCCGGATTGGTCGTAGCCAACCAGTTGAACCTGAAAGGGTACAGCGTCACATTATTTGATAAGGACGAAGCTCCCGGCGGATTGCTGCGCTTTGGTATTCCCAACTTCAAATTGGATAAAAATGTAATCGACCGGCGTATGAAAATATTGGCAGCAGAGGGTATTCAGTTTGAGATGGGTGTGGAAATAGATGTCAATCATTTGCCGGAAGGTTTCGACGCTTACTGCATCTGCACGGGAACACCGACGGCACGGGATTTGAATATTCCGGGACGGGAACTGAAAGGCATTCACTTCGCCCTCGAAATGTTGGCGCAACAAAACAGGATTTTGGAAGGGCAGACTTTCCCTAAAGACAAGCTAGTGAATGCCAAAGGAAAGAAAGTGCTCGTGATTGGCGGTGGTGATACCGGTTCTGACTGTATCGGAACCAGTATACGCCAAGGAGCAGTAAGTGTTACTCAAATTGAAATCATGCCGAAACCACCCGTCAGATACAATCCCGCTACCCCGTGGCCGCAATGGCCGGTAGTTTTCAAGACGACTTCGAGCCATGAAGAAGGTTGTACACGCCATTGGTGCCTGACTTCCAATCAATTTCTCGGAAAAAATGGAAAAGTGGCAGGTGTTGAAGTGGAGGAAGTAGAATGGATTCCGGCAGCGGATGGCGGACGTCCTACGATGCAGCCAACAGGAAAAAAGAAGGTCATCGAAGCGGACATGGTCTTGCTCGCCATGGGATTTCTGAAACCGGAACAACCGAAGTTTGCAGAAAATGTATTCCTTGCCGGAGATGCGGATACAGGAGCGAGTCTCGTTGTGCGTGCTATGGCAGGCGGACGAAAGGCGGTTTCGGATATAGACGCTTACTTGATGAAATAATCTCCGAAGTAAGAAATACTAAGAAGTTTAACCGTTATTACTGGTTCGTTCCACCATGGTAGAACTAAAGAACAACATGGGTGGAACTTAAAGGAAACCTAGGTGGAACGAAAGGAAAACCATTGTGGAACGAATTAAGAATAGCTAATAAACTTATTAACCATGGCAAATAAGCCCATTAATCATAGCGAATAAACAATCAACTTATTTCAATAACCCCCAAAAACTTAAAGTTATGTGTGGAATAGCAGGTATACTCAACATAAAATCCCAAACAAAAGAACTAAGGGATAAAGCACTGAAAATGGCTCAGAAAATCCGTCATCGCGGACCGGACTGGAGTGGAATCTATGTAGGCGGAAGTGCCATCCTGGCACATGAGCGCCTTTCTATCGTCGACCCGCAAAGCGGCGGACAGCCTTTATACTCGCCCGACCGTAAACAAGTGCTCGCCGTGAACGGTGAAATCTACAATCATCGGGATATTCGTGCGAAGTATGCAGGGAAATACGATTTTCAGACAGGAAGCGACTGCGAGGTTATTCTTACCCTTTACAAAGAGAAAGGTATTCATTTTCTGGAAGATATTAGCGGAATCTTTGCGTTCGTCCTTTATGACGAAGAGCGGGATGAGTTTCTGATTGCCCGTGACCCGATAGGTGTCATACCTTTATATATAGGTAAAGACAAAGACGGGAAAATCTACTTCGGCAGCGAACTGAAAGCCCTTGAAGGATTTTGCGACGAATATGAAGTATTCCTTCCCGGACATTACTTTTACAGTAAAGAGGGAAAAATGAAACGATGGTATTCGCGCGACTGGACAGATTATGAAGCTGTAAAAGGCTATGAAACAATAGAAGACGATAAAACCGTAAAAGACTGCGAAGCCGCAAAAGCTGATAGCGCGCAGACCCGTGATGTGAAAACAGCATTGGAAGATGCCGTTCATCGCCAGCTAATGAGTGATGTACCCTACGGAGTACTTCTTTCGGGAGGACTGGACAGTTCCGTCATCTCCGCTATCGCCAAGAAATATGCGGCGAAGCGTATAGAAACAGGCGGAGCAAGTGATGCATGGTGGCCTCAACTTCACTCCTTTGCCATCGGACTAAAGAACGCACCCGACTTGATTAAAGCGCGTGAAGTAGCCGAATATATCGGCACGGTCCACCACGAAATAAACTATACAGTGCAGGAAGGACTGGATGCCCTGCGTGACGTGATTTATTTCATCGAGACGTATGACGTGACAACTGTTCGTGCTTCCACTCCCATGTATCTCCTGGGGCGTGTCATCAAATCAATGGGCATCAAAATGGTGTTGAGCGGTGAAGGTGCTGATGAAGTTTTCGGAGGTTATCTGTATTTTCATAAAGCCCCTACCCCACAGGCATTCCATGAAGAAACCGTACGCAAACTTTCAAAATTGTATCTGTATGATTGTCTCCGGGCTAATAAGAGTTTATCCGCATGGGGTGTAGAAGGTCGTGTTCCTTTCCTCGACAAGGAGTTTCTCGACGTAGCAATGACGCTGAATCCGAAAGCTAAAATGTGCCCCGGAAAGGAAATAGAGAAACGTATTGTACGGGAAGCTTTTGCCGATATGCTGCCGGAAAGTGTGGCGTGGAGACAGAAGGAACAGTTCAGTGACGGTGTGGGTTATTCTTGGATTGATACATTAAGGGAGATTACATCGGCAGCCATAAGCGACGAACAAATGGAGCACGCCGCCGAACGTTTCCCCATCCATACGCCGCAGAACAAGGAAGAATATTACTATCGTAGCATTTTTGAAGAACATTTTCCCAGTGAGAGTGCGGCACGTACCGTGCCGAGTGTTCCGAGTGTAGCTTGTTCCACAGCAGAAGCATTGGCATGGGATGCTACTTTTAGAAATCTGAACGAGCCAAGTGGACGGGCAGTAAAGGGTGTACACGAAGAAGCCTATACTTAACTAATAAAAAGAATAACAAAGGAGATTTTTGTTATTCAAATGCAACATTTCTATTCCAAAACCTAGAAGATTAACGCAGATTAGCATTTTATTGTCTGATTTGCGTTTTCTTTTTTATAATTTTGACGCCAACCTAATTTAAGTCTATAAAACTTTTAAAAGATAGAACAAATGAATTTAAAGAAAATGATGATGGCTTCTGCCCTTTTAATGGCTGCTTGCTGTATGCAGGCACAGACAAAAGTAATTGCCCACCGCGGTTTTTGGAAAACTCCGGGTTCATCACAAAACAGTATTACAGCACTTCAGAAAGCTGATTCCATCGGATGCTACGGTTCAGAATTTGATGTATGGATTGCCAAGGATAATAAGCTGGTTGTCAACCATGATCCGGTTTATAAAATGAGACCGATGGAATATTCCAAAGGCGATGCACTAACCGGACTGAAACTCTCTAACGGAGAAAACCTCCCTAGCTTGAAGCAATATCTGGAAGCAGGAAGCAAATGCACCACTAAACTGATACTTGAACTGAAATCACATAGCACCAAGAAGCGCGAAACAAAAGCCGTACAGGAAATCATTGCTATGGTAAAGAAGATGCAATTGGAGGACCGTATGGAATATATCGTTTTCTCGCTGCATGCTATGAAAGAGTTTATCCGCCTGGCACCTGCCGGAACTCCGGTATTCTACCTCAACGGAGAACTCTCTCCGAAAGAACTGAAAGAACTCGGTGCTGCCGGCCTCGACTATCACATGGGAGTGATTAAGAAACACCCCGAATGGATCAAAGAAGCCCATGACCTCGGCTTGAAGGTAAACGTTTGGACGGTAGACGAAGCAGAGGATATGAAATGGTTGATTGAACAGAAAGTAGACTTTATTACTACTAATGAGCCGGTTGTATTGCAAGAAATACTAAAATAAACGGACTTTCAGATATAAAATAACGTGGATAAAGTGAGTATCAGTACTCATTTTATCCACGTTATCTGTATTAAAAATATATCAGGACAATATCGTTATCTGAAATCATCCAATACATCTTTCAGTTCTTCTACTGTCAACTCTCCTACCTGCCGCCAAAGTTCATGTCCTTTATGTAATAAAAGGAAAGCCGGTACTGTTTCTATATTATGCGCATCGGCCACTACTCTGTTTTCTTCAGCGTTCACTCTTATCAATTCTACCGTTCTCTTTTCATAGGTCCGGAGCACAGGTCCTATCCACTCATAATGGGGAGACCAGTCTGCATAAAATACAACCAATACTAAATGGTTGGTCTTTGCAGCTACTTCCAGTTGTCTTTGTATATCCATAATCTTCTATATTATTGTAATATTGTATGTGGTAGAACAATGAATATAAAAAAAGGTTCTTCAGAATATCCAATAAGCAGTATGTCACAAAAAACAGCCGATCCGCTTGCATATCGTCAAAACCAAAAGGGACTTTTTCTTGTTTTTAGATTAGAAACAGAAGGAAAACACCTCTAAAATCCTTCATATATAATGAAAAGATATACAAAATGCATCCATCAAATAATAATTTAAAGATATATGATACCATATTATTTCATATTAAAACTTACAGGCCACATATACGGAGCGATTGAAAGTATTATAAAAATAAATAGATATTAGATATACTTTCCAATAAAATATAAAGCAAAAAGTCATATCTTTGCATCGTAATAAAACAAAAGGATACAACAACCAATAATTATCAACCAAAATGATAAATAAGATTAAGTTCACCAAGATGCATGGAGCAGGCAATGACTACATCTACGTAGACACTACCAAATATCCCATAGCAAATCCTGAAAAGAAATCCATCGAATGGAGTAAGTTTCACACAGGGATTGGAAGCGATGGACTTATCTTGATCGGAGTTTCAGAAAAGGCAGATTTCAGCATGCGCATTTTCAATGTAGATGGTTCGGAAGCCATGATGTGCGGAAACGGTAGCCGCTGTGTAGGCAAATACGTATATGAATACGGTTTGACGGATAAAACAGAGATTACACTGGATACACTGTCGGGTATTAAAATCCTGAAACTTCACGTAGAAGGAAAAACGGTAACCGAAGTCACGGTGGATATGGGCAGTCCGTTAGAAACGGGAGAAATCAGTTTCGGAGATGAATACCCTTTCCAATCGACTCAAGTCTCCATGGGAAATCCTCATTTGGTCACTTTTGTAGAGGATATTACCCAAATCCATCTGCCGGAGATTGGTCCTGAACTGGAAAAACATCCTCTTTTCCCGGACAGAACGAATGTAGAATTCGCACAGGTAATCGGTAAAGATACGATACGCATGAGAGTATGGGAAAGAGGTTCGGGAATTACTCAAGCCTGCGGGACAGGAGCCTGTGCCACAGCAGTGGCCGCCTTTATCAACGGACTGGCAGGAAGAAAGAGTGAGATTATAATGGACGGGGGTACCGTCACCATCGAATGGGAGGAATCCTCCGGTCATATCTTAATGACGGGGCCGGCAACGAAGGTTTTTGATGGGGAGATTGAGGATAATGATTAGAGATTAAGTATCAAGTATCAGGCATTAGATTTTGCAAAACTTAAAACAATAACAAGATGGCATTAGTAAACGAACATTTTTTGAAACTACCGGGAAGTTATTTATTCTCGGACATAGCGAAAAAGGTAAATACGTTCAAGATAACGCATCCCAAGCAGGATATTATCCGGCTGGGTATCGGTGATGTCACCCAACCGCTTCCGAAAGCATGTGTCGAAGCCATGCACAAGGCGGTAGAAGAACTGGCAAGCAAAGATACATTCCGTGGATACGGTCCTGAACAGGGTTATGATTTTCTGATTGAAGCAATCATAAAGAACGATTTTGCTCCGCGCGGGATTCACTTCTCGACTTCTGAAATATTTGTCAGTGACGGAGCAAAAAGCGATACCGGAAATATAGGTGATATTCTTCGCCACGACAATAGTGTAGGGGTTACAGATCCCATCTATCCGGTATATATCGACAGTAACGTCATGTGCGGACGTGCCGGAGTTTTGGAAGAGGAAACCGGCAAATGGAGCAATGTCACATACATGCCCTGTACGAGTGAGAACAACTTCATTCCTGAAATCCCTGACAAACGGATAGACATTGTTTATCTCTGCTATCCGAACAATCCGACAGGTACCACACTAACCAAGCCGGAACTGAAAAAGTGGGTGGATTATGCTTTGGCAAACGATACGTTAATACTGTTTGATGCCGCATACGAAGCGTATATACAGGATGAGAGTATCCCCCACTCTATCTACGAAATTAAAGGGGCGAAGAAATGCGCCATTGAATTTCGCAGTTTCTCAAAGACAGCCGGATTCACCGGAGTACGTTGCGGATATACCGTGGTGCCGAAAGAGCTTACAGCCGCCACTTTGGGAGGCGACCGTATCCCGCTCAACAGATTATGGAACCGTCGCCAATGCACTAAGTTCAACGGTACTTCCTACATCACCCAACGGGCTGCGGAAGCTGTTTACAGTGCAGAGGGCAAAGCACAGATTAAAGAAACGATCAACTATTATATGACCAATGCCAAAATAATGAAGGAAGGTCTAGAAGCCACCGGATTGAAAGTATATGGCGGAGTCAACGCTCCCTACTTATGGGTGAAAACTCCGAATGGGCTTTCTTCATGGCGATTCTTTGAACAGATGTTGTATGAAGCCAATGTTGTCGGCACTCCCGGTGTAGGCTTCGGGCCAAGTGGTGAAGGATATATCCGACTGACTGCATTTGGTGAACGCAACGATTGTATTGAAGCCATGAAAAGAATTAAGAACTGGCTCTGATCATAAAGAATTCTTCATTTTTTTGATAGTATTTCGCGCGCTACTATATACATGGACCGTACATCCACATTTTTTCTAACTATTAAAGGTAAAAAGACGATGAAAACGACGATTAACAAAAAAATGAAGGTAATAACAGTAGCATTATTACTGACAGGGCTTGTCCCACCGGCAACGATGGCACAAGATAAGGTAGAAGCTTCCGTAGGAGCTGATTTAGTAAGCGGTTACATTTGGCGTGGCCAGGATTTGGGCGGAGTAAGTATTCAGCCCTCACTGGGAATCGCTTACAAAGGTTTCTCACTCGGAGCATGGGGGTCTGTAGGATTCGAATCGACAGATACGAAAGAGTTGGATTTAACTCTTGGTTATTCGATGGGTGGTTTCAGCGTTTCGGTGACGGATTATTGGTTTAACATACAGGTGGCAACTGGTGTAGACGATGATGGAGAAACGCTTTATGCAACCAATAAGTATTTTAAGTATGGCGCTCATTCTACGGCTCATGTGTTTGAAGCACAAGTTGGATATGATTTCGGTCTGCTAGCCGTCAACTGGTACACGAACTTTGCAGGTGCTGACGGCGTGAAAGAGAATGGTAAAAGGGCTTACTCTTCCTATCTTGCCCTTAGCGCACCGTTCAGATTGGGTGGCCTTGAATGGGCAGTAGATTTAGGTATGGTACCTTGGGAAACGACTTTCTACAATGGTTATACAAGTGGGTTCTGTGTATCAGACGTCAGTCTCGGAGCTTCCAAGGACATCAAAATAACAGATTCCTTCTCCGTCCCGGCATTTGCCAAAGTATCGGTCAATCCACGTACGGAAGGAGCTTACTTCACATTCGGACTAAGTTTTTAAGAGAGAGAATTTAGAATATCAAAAGAGTGTATAGGGATAAAGGTAGTTAGAGTTTAGATTTTATCGGTTTGTTGTATGGTAACCTGCTATGGCTGCCACTACCCTATACCTCTTTCTTTACAGATCAACACTAATATTTAAGGTATATGAAAAAGATTGAAGCTATTATCCGTAAAACTAAATTCGAGGACGTGAAAGACGCTCTTCTCGAAGCGGACATCGAATGGTTCTCTTATTATGATGTAAGAGGTATTGGGAAAGCACGCCAAGGACGCATCTACCGCGGTGTAGTCTATGACACCAGCACCATCGAACGAATCTTAATCTCTATTGTTGTACGCGACAAGAATGCCGAGAAAACGGTGCAAGCCATCATCAAGGCTGCACAAACCGGAGAAATCGGCGACGGACGTATTTTTGTCATCCCCATCGAAGACGCCATCCGCATCCGTACTGCCGAACGCGGCGACATTGCCCTCTACAACGCCGAACAAGAACGCTAACGCAGCGGCAGCGGCAAGGTGCCGCTACCAGGTTTCTTTGCGGATTATAACGTTTATAAAAGAGGTTTACAACATCACTAATAATAGGTATAAAATAAGATAATTATTATGGATACAAAATATAAAAGCCATGGCTTCGTAAAGCTGTGGATAGCCACTACTATGTTCATGTTGTGCTGTTTTGCTACTGGCGCGCTAGCACAGGATACAGTTATTGCCGATACTGTTGCAGCAGTTACAAAGACAATTACTGAAGTAAAGGAAGTTGCAGTTGCCCCTGCTGAGGCTTCTGCCGCACAGGTTCCAGTAGCAGAGGCTCCGGATACTATCGGCGAACTGGCTTTAGGATTAAATACGGTTTGGATGTTACTTGCAGCTATGCTCGTGTTCTTCATGCAGCCGGGATTTGCCTTGGTAGAAGCAGGCTTCACAAGAGTGAAGAACACCGCTAACATTCTGATGAAGAACTTTGTAGATTTTATGTTTGGTTCTCTACTTTACTGGTTTATCGGTTTCGGGCTTATGTTCGGCGCAGGCGGATTCATCGGAATGCCACACTTCTTCGACCTGTCTTTCATGGATAACGGTCTGCCCAAAGAAGGTTTCCTGGTTTTTCAAACTGTGTTCTGTGCAACGGCCGCTACCATCGTATCAGGGGCAATGGCTGAACGTACCAAATTCTCCATGTATCTGGTTTACACAATCTTTATCAGTGTACTGATCTACCCGATTTCCGGTCATTGGACTTGGGGTGGCGGTTGGCTGATGAACGGTGAAGCAGATTCTTTTATGATGAACCTTTTTGGAACTACCTTCCATGATTTCGCAGGTTCTACCGTTGTTCACTCGGTAGGTGGATGGATTGCCCTGGTAGGTGCTGCCATTCTCGGCCCGCGTATCGGTAAATACGGAAAAGATGGTAAATCAAGAGCTATTCCGGGACATAACCTGACAGTTGCCGCATTGGGTGTATTTATCCTTTGGTTCGGATGGTTCGGATTCAATCCCGGTTCTCAATTGGCTGCAAGTACCGAAGCAGACGCAAATGCAATCTCACACGTATTCCTGACAACTAATCTTGCAGCTTGCGCCGGTGGCTTCTTCGCTCTGATAGTCAGTTGGATGAAATACGGAAAGCCCTCTTTGTCATTCACACTAAATGGTGTATTGGCAGGCTTGGTAGGTATCACTGCCGGATGCGACGCCGTATCTCCCGCAGGAGCTGTACTGATCGGCGCTATCTGTGGAGTGGTAATGATCTTCTCGGTAGACTTTATTGATAAAATCCTGAAAATCGACGATCCGGTAGGCGCCTCCTCCGTGCATGGTGTATGTGGTTTTTTAGGAACCATTCTCACAGGCTTATTCTCCACCAGCGAAGGGTGGTTCTATGGATATGGGATCGGATTCCTCGGAGCGCAAGTCTTCGGAGCACTTGTAGTCGGAGCTTGGGCAGCAGGTATGGGATTCATCATCTTCAAAGTTCTTGATAAAATTCACGGTCTTCGCGTTCCGGCACGTGTCGAAGAAGAAGGTCTGGATATTTACGAACACGGAGAATCCGCTTACAACTAAAAAAAAGAACGTCTGTTCACATATGAATGACACAGACTATATAGATTTAAAAACAGATTTCTATCCCGGGCGGGTTTGGTCGCCTTCCCGGGAACTATAAAGAGAAAGATTATTTGCTCTAACATATTAACAACAAATCAAATTAGGTATTATGTCAAAACTAAGATTCAGAGTAGTAGAAACTGCTTTCAAGAAGAAAGCGGTTGAGGTGGCAACCCCTGTTGAACGCCCATCGGAGTATTTTGCCAAGTATGTATTCAACAAGGAGAAGATGTTCAAGTACCTTCCGAGTAAGGTGTACAATGCACTGATTGACGCTATTGACAACGGTGCTCCACTAGACCGCAGCATTGCCGACGAAGTAGCAGCCGGTATGAAGAAGTGGGCCATCGAAATGGGTGTCACTCATTACACACACTGGTTTGCCCCGCTGACCGAAGGTACGGCAGAAAAGCATGACGCCTTTGTTGAGCATGACGGTAAAGGCGGTATGATGGAAGAATTCACTGGTAAGTTGCTTGTACAGCAGGAACCGGATGCTTCTTCTTTCCCGAACGGTGGCATCCGCAACACGTTCGAAGCTCGCGGATACAGTGCATGGGATCCTTCATCTCCTGCATTTATCGTGGATGACACGCTTTGCATCCCGACTGTCTTTATCGCATACACCGGTGAAGCTCTTGACTACAAAGCTCCCCTATTGAAAGCACTTCGTGCTGTGGATAAGGCAGCCGTAGACGTATGTCGCTACTTCAACCCGGAAGTAAAGAAAGTAATAGCTTACCTGGGTTGGGAACAGGAATACTTCCTGGTAGATGAAGGATTGTATGCCGCACGTCCGGACTTGCTAATGACAGGCCGTACATTGATGGGACATGACAGCGCTAAGAACCAGCAGTTGGAAGATCATTACTTCGGTGCTATCCCCACCCGTGTTGCCGCATTTATGAAAGAGCTTGAAATTGAAGCCCTGAAACTGGGCATCCCCGTAAAGACTCGTCACAACGAGGTGGCGCCCAACCAGTTTGAGTTAGCTCCCATCTTTGAAGAATGTAACCTGGCAAACGACCACAACTTACTAATCATGTCATTGATGCGTAAAGTTAGCCGCCGTCATGGCTTCCGCGTACTGCTTCATGAGAAGCCGTTCAAAGGAGTCAACGGTTCCGGCAAACACAATAACTGGTCATTGGGAACCGACACGGGTATCCTGTTGATGGGCCCGGGCAAGACTCTGGAAGATAATCTGCGTTTCGTTACATTTGTTGTAAATACGCTAATGGCAGTTTACCATCATAACGGATTACTGAAAGCATCCATCTCCAGTGCCACCAACGCCCACCGTTTAGGAGCGAATGAAGCACCGCCGGCAATTATCTCGTCTTTCCTGGGCAAGCAGTTGTCGCAAGTACTGGATCATATAGAAAACAGCACAAAGGATGATTTAATCAGCCTCAGCGGCAAACAAGGCATGAAACTGGATATACCACAGATTCCCGAATTGCTGATTGACAATACCGACCGTAACCGCACCTCTCCTTTCGCCTTTACCGGCAACCGTTTCGAGTTCCGTGCCGTTGGTTCTGAAGCAAACTGCGCTTCTGCCATGATTGCATTAAACTCTGCGGTAGCCAACCAGTTGGCGAAATTCAAGAAAGACGTAGATGCGTTAATTGAAAAAGGAGAGCCGAAGATTTCTGCTATCCTCGAAATTATCCGCGGATACATCAAAGAGTGCAAAGCCATTCACTTTGACGGCAACGGTTACAGCGACGAATGGAAAAAAGAAGCTGCCCGCCGTGGCCTGGACTGCGAAACAAGCGTTCCTCTCATCTTCGACAATTACCTTAAACCCGAAACTATTGCGATGTTTGAAGCTACCGGCGTAATGACAAAGAAAGAACTGGAAGCCCGCAACGAAGTGAAATGGGAAACCTACACGAAGAAGATTCAGATTGAAGCCCGTGTATTGGGTGACCTGGCGATGAACCATATCATCCCGGTAGCTACGCAGTATCAGACGGATTTGATTAACAACGTCTACAAGATGCAATCTCTGTTCCCGGCAGAAAAGGCAGCCAAACTGTCATCCAAAAACCTGGAACTTATCGAAGAGATTGCCGACCGTACAGCTTTCATCAAAGAGCATGTAGATACAATGGTTGAAGCCCGTAAAGTCGCAAACAAGATGGAAAGTGAACGCGAGAAAGCCATTGCTTATCACGATACCATCGTTCCGGCACTGGAAGAAATCCGTTACCACATTGACAAGTTGGAACTTATTGTCGACAACCAAATGTGGACACTTCCGAAATACAGGGAACTATTATTTGTAAGATAGAAAAAGAAAATGCCCAATGAAAACTTTTCATTGGGCATGGAATAGAGATTATCTATTTCTTTTGTTGGTTGTTTTAAGTTTGCGGGGAGGGGTGCTGTGAAGCAGTCCTCTTCTTTTTATTCTACAATTTTCGCATCTTCAATATCATCATCATTTTGTACAATCGGAGTCTTGGGACGACGGCGTGCAAACTTAAACCAGTTTATCAATTCAGAAATCGAGTAAACCAAACTACTGATACCGATAATGATAAATGCAGTATTACGTGCACCTGTCGGATTAAACAAAGCAACGATACCCGCAATAAGAATCAAAACAGGAATCAGATAAAATGCTCCGGGAACAGGCGTCCAGCGACGAGCAGCAGACAGAGAAGCAATCTGTTGCACACCACCCATAATCAGGATAAATCCTAATAAGAACATCAGGACATCTGCAAAGAACTCCGGCATCACAATCAGCCAAAGTCCGAATAATAAACTGCCGATACCTTCAACCGGGAAACGGGGAGCAACTTCACCTTCCGTCCTTTTTCGTCCGAAATAACCGAAAAGAGTGATAACACCAGGAATCAAAAAAGCGACTCCTACTGTAATGACAATATAACTAGCTGCTGCATTCGGCCAAATCACCAGGACCAAACCTATCACGAGTGCAAAAAGAATACGAATAAGGGAATAATTCATTGTTTTCATAAATTCTATATTTTTTAACCGGGTCTGTTACAATACTTTTGCGAATATAAGTGTTTCTATTGATATATAAAAATAACAAATAAACATTGTAATTAGTTCGTAACAAAATCGTTATAACCATTACATCTCATTCCGATATTTTTGCAAAAAATAAAATAGATTCTTCATCATGAAATCAAGCGAAACAAAAAAGAAGTGTCCTTATGTAGAACGTGATATCAGTTGGATGTATTTCAACCAGCGTATTCTACTCGAAGCAGCCCGCCCGGAAGTACCATTACTGGAGCGGCTCACCTTTCTTGGCATCTATTCTAATAATCTCGACGAATTCTTCGTGTTCGTATAGCAACACTCAACCGGATTATTGAATACGCTGATAAAAACATACAGAAAGAACGAGAAATCGCTGCACGTACACTGAAGCTGATCGGTAAACTTCACAATCGCTACTACAACCAGTTCGAAGAAACGTTCGCTTCTATCATGGAAGAATTAAAGAAAGAAAACATCTACGTTATCAAAGAAACGGAGATGACGAGTGAACAGAAAACGTTCATTACCTCTTTCTACCGTAACAAACTGAATGGGTCTACCAACCCTCTTTTCCTTAGTGGTACCCGTCCGCTGGACGATCAGACAGATGAAGACATCTACCTTGCCATCCGCCTGCTCCGCAAAGACGAAACAGGAAAGATTAGGGAAAAAGACTATGCGGTTATTGAACTCCCTACCGGAGAATTCGGCCGCTTTATCCAACTTCCCGATTCGGAAGGCAAAACATTTCTGATGTTTCTTGATGATGTAATCCGTTATTGCTTGCCGATGATTTTCGTCGGCATGAAGTACACCGACTACGAAGCCTATACTTTCAAATTCACAAAAGACGCGGAAATGGAAATAGACAGCGACATGCGCACAGGCGTACTTCAGAAAATTTCCAAAGGAGTGAAAAGCCGTAAGAAAGGAGAACCAATTCGCTTTGTCTATGACGAGCAAATCCCCAAAGACTTACTGAAAAAACTGGTTGACCGGCTGAATGTGGATAAGAACGACACCCGTGTAGCCGGCGGACGTTATCATAACTTCAAGGATTTAATGAAATTCCCGGTCTGTGGACACAACGAACTGAAATATCCGGTTTGGGAACCCATCTTCAAACCGGAACTGAACGGGCCGGAAAGCCTGCTGGCTCTAATTCGTCAGAAAGACCGTTCGTTACATTATCCTTTCCATAGTTTCGATACTTTTATCCGTGTATTGCGTGAAGCCGCTATCAGCAAAGAAGTAAAGACCATCAAAATGACTCTTTACCGGTTGGCTAAAGAGTCTAAAGTAATAAAAGCATTGATTTGCGCAGCCAAAAATGGAAAGAAAGTTACCGTAGTCATCGAGTTGCTTGCCCATTTTGACGAAGCGTCGAATATCAACTGGAGCAAAAGAATGCAGGACGCAGGAATTCATGTGATTTTCGGAGTAGAAGGTTTGAAGATTCATTCCAAGCTGGTATATATCGGTACCCGGCACGGAGATATTGCCTGCATCAGCACGGGAAACTTCCACGAAGGAAATGCACGTATGTACACCGACTACACCATTATGACTGCCCATCGTCCCATTGTCCGGGAAGTCAATGCAGTGTTCGATTTTATAGAAAAACCTTACACGCCTGTCAACTTCAGAGAGTTGCTTGTTTCTCCCAATGATATGCGTAAACGTTTAATCGCCCTTATCAACAAAGAAATAAAAAACAAAGAGCAGGGAAAAGATGCCTATATCCTGGCGAAAGTAAATCATATCACCGACCTTGCACTTATAGAAAAGCTCTACGAAGCTTCAGCCGCCGGAATCCGGATAGATTTGGTGGTACGTGGCAACTGTTCCTTAGTGGGAGGAGTTCCGGGAGTTAGTGAAAATATACATATCAATGGAATTATCGACCGCTATCTCGAACATTCGCGCATTTTCATATTTGCCAATGATGGAGACGAAAAGTATTATATCGGCTCTGCCGACTGGATGCCCCGAAATTTGGATAATCGTATCGAAGTCCTGGCCCCTGTATATGATAAAGAGATACAGGCTGATTTGAAACGAATCGTCTGCTACGGATTTCAGGATACCGCCAAAGGCCGGATTGTGGACGGTACAGGTGAAAACCATGAAAAAGAATGTGAAGAAGGACATGCTTCCTTCCGTTCCCAGGAAGAATTATACAACGAATACAAGAATACATTATGATAAGTATGAAAAAAGTTAATTATGCAGCTATCGACATCGGTTCCAACGCCGTTCGATTGCTGATTAAATGTGTAAACGAAGAAAATGCACCCGAATTAATGAGCAAGATACAGCTCATACGCATCCCTCTACGATTGGGAGAAGACGCTTTCACCATAGGCGTGATTTCAGCAGAAAAAGAAAAGAAACTGATTCGACTGATGAAAGCTTACAAACAATTGATGAAAATATATGATGTAGTGGATTATCGTGCCTGCGCCACTTCTGCCATGCGTGATGCACGCAATGGTAAAGACATCGTCCGGCAGATAGTCAAGAAAACAGGTATCCGTGTGGAGATTATCGACGGACAGGAAGAAGCACACATCGTTTATGATAATCACATCGAACAGTTATTCACTTCAGGACAAAATTATCTATATGTAGATGTAGGCGGTGGTAGTACAGAAATTAATCTTATCAGCAACGGCGAATTGAAAAGCTCCCGTTCATACAATATCGGTACAGTACGTATGTTGAGTGGCATGGTAAAAGAAGAAGAAAAGGAGGCATTACGCACTGACCTGATCGGTCTTGCCACCGAATATGCTCCTGTCAGTATCATCGGTTCGGGCGGTAATATTAATAAGTTATTTCGACTTGCAGACAAGAAAGACAAAAAGGCTTCTCTCCTACCCGTAGAATCGTTACAAGAGATATATGAAGCATTAAAAACTCTTCCCACCGAACAGCGCATCAAACAATATAAGCTGAAACCGGACCGGGCGGACGTCATTGTTCCTGCTGCGGAAATATTCCTTGAGATAGCCACTCAAGTAAAAGCTGTTGGAATCATCGTACCTACTATCGGACTGTCCGACGGTATTATTGATAGTCTATATACGCAGAATATGAATAAGCCTGTTTCCCAGCAATCTTAATCTTTATTAATCAGATATTCGGATTTTGTTCTTTATATTTGCATCCATACCACACACTTTAAATATTATGGGTATAAAACTAAGAACAGAACAACCTTCGGATTATAATGAAACCGAGAATCTTAATAACAAAATGTTAAAATACAAAATGTTAAATGACGCTTATTATATTATTGATAATTAAATATTTATATTGTAAATATTAGATTTATATTATCTTAAAACACATACAATTTGCATACATATATAGAGATTGTAGGCAAGTGAATACTTGATTCTGGGTGCAAGGAGTTATTAGTCTTTTTTAAGTATTGGTATTCTTTCTCTGTGCATTCTCTATGGTAAAGGTAGAGAAATAAAACAGGCGAAAAGAAAATAATCTTTCTTTTTTCGCCAGCATCTATGTTACTGTCGGTATAAATGAGTTTAGTTTGTTTTGGATATATAGACAAAGGGATAAACTGAACTTAATTTGCCTGATACTTGAAGTTATTCATTATTGTTAGCCGTTCTAAAAATGTTGCTGGGTTTATCAACTAAGAATTATTGTAGATACTAATAAGAATTTCGGCTTTCCTATAAAAAATGTAGTTGTGTGTTGGGGATTCATGAAAAAGCTCGTATCTTTGAATTGCGTTCTTTGATTCTGTTGGTATGATGAAGAGTTGAGAGGGATTGTCCGTTCCGCTATCAGGGGCAGTATGAGGATAAGGAGACGGGGTTGTACTATAATCGGTTCAGGTACTACTCGGCTGAGGAGGGAATGTATGTTTCTCAAGATCCGATAAGATTAGAAGGTGAACGCTGCAATCTTTATAGTTATGTAGTAAATGCCAATAAATATGTTGATATTTTAGGCTTAATAGGATCCTATAGTTCAAAGAAAAGGCAACACAGAGGGAAAAATGTAGAAATTCACCATATTCCACCAAGAGCTGCATTAGCAGCAAATGGAAAACCAGAATATGGAACTCCTGCTATAGCAATATCTCCAGAAGATCATGCCAAAACAGCCTCATACGGAGGAAGTGGTAAAGATTATGTAAATATACAAGCTGTAAGTATTGCAAATACTAAGTCGTATTATGAAGCAATGTCAAGAGATATTGCAGATGTACAAAGTATAAGTAATAAATATGATAATGACCTAATGGAGGCTATTGATTATGCTGAAAAGAAAAAATGGTAACCCCAGAAGAAGCAAAAATGTTAAAAAATCAATGCAAAGGTTCATAAATTTTGTAAATATGGAAATTATAATCAACCCCCTTAAAGGTATCTTTTTTAAAGAAAAGGAAATAGTCTTTGGTATGACACAACAAAAAGTTGAACTGTTATTAGGCCCTCCTACGTCATTTCATGTAAATAATTTGATTAATCAAATTCATGAACCAAGAAATGGTGCAATCTTTAAATATGAAAATAATAATTTATTTTCTATAGAGATACCTATAAATAGTGGCTTAAAAGTCTTATTTAAAGATATAGAAATTTTAAACGACAAAGAGGCCGTATGTAAGTTATCAAAATTCGACACGCCAACGCCAGACAATGGGAAATATATGAATTTTTACAAATTAGGAATTCTGCTTGGCGGTTTTGGTAAAAAAAGAATCCCAGAAAAAAAAATAGTAATAGTATTTCCCAAAGATAAAATTGAATATTATGAAATGATGTTTAAAATAGGAGGTGGGAAATTATAAATTTATTAGCACATGTATTTTACTCTAATTATAGATTGACTATTTCAGCCCGTCCTGCTGGATATGTTATCCAGCAGTTTTAAACATTAGGATTTTCAATCCGATAATAAAAGTACTAATTATTATTCTGCTTCAATAAAGCAGATAACTAGCCTCGTTCTTTGACATTCTGACATTTTGTAATTTGTAATCGGCTAGAAGAGCGTTTTCTGAATCCGATTACAAGGTTACTATTTTTTCGCCATTACAGAGCCTTTTGTACAAATCACCAATTTAGTCAAAAGGCTCTATTTTTCACAAATAGACATTTCTTTCATCCTTATCTTTTCCATTAGTTACAATTTAAGCCAATAGAGGTCAATTTATCAGATTTCATTTATTCAGATTAACGGTATAAATAGAGAATTAACGGGCTCTAAAATGAGAAATGCCAACAAACCATTAGGTATAGTGACGCTAAAGCAATGCTTTAGTGTCTTTATACATAGCTTTTAGTGACGCCATCCGCATGTTTTGCTTACTTCATCCACATGTTTTCAACAAACATTACGGTCTTTTTAGTGTAATCATACGGTCTTTTTCCCTAAAACAACCGTATATTTAGGTAGACGGAAGCACTTTTCTCATCTAATAGAGGAAAAACTAAAAACATATGGAATAATATTTCTGACTATTTCATAGAAAATAGATACATAAACAGGCTTTTATCAAACATATTGAGAAAATAATTTTTGAACTAAAATAATACATAAATATAGTATCAGATACGTTACTTTTTCATACTTTTGGAAAAAGTCCTTATTTATGAAGCCAATTGTACTATCAATACTACTATTCCTGAGTATATTTTCTGTTCATGCCCAAATTGAATGGTTGGGAATTATCTATGATCCTGATGGATACACCAATGTACGTGCTGACAGCAGCATGCTGATTATTGACAAGCTTTATAACAATCAGGTATTTTTCGACTGGAATACTCGTTCGGAAATAGAGGATGAGGCTAAGGATAATTGGCATCATATCGAATATGGAGCAAAAAATGGTATGACAATGATTTATTCAGGAACAGAATCGAAAACGGGAAGAATACATAAAAGCCGTATCCGTTATCTTTCTGAATTGAAACAGTTACCTCAAATATCATCTTCTAAAGACATCTTCAAGTATGGGAATGATACTTTGAGTATAGAAATCAAAAGACGACCATTCAATGCCAAGAGTCACAAACTGGTGAAAGATCAGGAAAACGGATGGTTGAAGAGTATTGACGGAGTGGAAAGTTTATGGGGAATAGATGGTAATATTCCCCGATATGAATATGAGTCTGTCACTGTTACTTATCCCGGTGGGGTATTACAATTCCCGAAAGAGAATTTGCAATACTTATATGAACCTGGTGATAACTTTACTCACATAGCTTTGAGTGATGACAATACCTTCTTCCTCTTTATGATGAATAGCGACGGAGCAGGTGGATATATGGTAGTATGGACGATTAAAAATTACCATATAAAAAGCCAGCTCGTTATCAGAGGATTTTAGAAATTATCATCACTCCAAGTATGATTTTAATCTATTAATAGCGTATCACCTTATTAGTACTAATCGGTGTGTTGTACCAATCAGTATTCGTACTTTGGTCACGTGCCCAGTCTGCAAATTTTGCATAGGCATCCGTTATCACTGTACTTTCTGTTGGATAAGCAAATTTATCCGGAACACAAAGAGCCCATGTGTTATTGACCGCTTTAATAACTTCAAGTACATTACTATCCGCTAGCTGACCATTCGCTGTTGCCGAATTAAACTGGTTCAAATGGACTTCCGTTCTCTTTTTGCCGATACTTTGATAGGCAATAAAGAAGTCTAAAGCCTTTGTCGCACTGGGAATGGATATGGCATTTTTAAGTTTGATCGTTACATCAAGAGTATATATATCTGTGAGAGAAGTAGTTGTATTTCCTGTATTTATCATAGGACGCTGTCCCCCTGTATATCCATATATATAATGTGCATCACCAAATAATGGAATTACCAGTTCGTTACCATTCGTCTCGTAAGACGCATTTTCAAATATACCGGAATTCAAAGAGCCGGTACGTTGAGTAGCACCTCTATCAAAGCTTACTGATTCCACATTGCTTTTATCTATTCCCAGTATTCTAAGTCCGGCACCCAGCTGCTTGACAGCACCAACCGCACGCAGGTCAATGGTATATTTCAACTCTTTCACTTCATTACCAGCTGCCGGTAAAGTTACATTCAGCACAATATCATTAAAGTCATAGTCACCAGCTTTGGGATAGTTGTCTTCAAAAGCATATGAATAAACGGCATATTGAGTTTCTACATTATCCGGTTCTTCATCTGAATCATATCCACCCTTTATACAGTCTCCGTCAGCAGGAAGTATAAAATCGGCTTTGCCCGGATTACAATAGGTTGCGGAGTTTTGCAATCCTTTATATACCAACCAATCAAAAGGACTCCATTCCCATTGATTTTTACCATTCGATGTTTGGTCTGTTATTTCACAAATGATATTATTCGTCACTTTAGAATTGGAATAAGCCAAACCTTGAGTATTAGCAATCGTATGAATTTTTAATAAGGCAGTTCCTTCTGTTGGACCGGTCACATTTCTATATAGGCTGGCTTGTCCTGTACAAGTTAACATGGATTGCTTTTCCATCACAATATCATTGTTATTTCCATTATAACCGAGTTCTCCACAAATAGCTTCGGAGGTATTCCCCATCACAAGGGTGCCAAATTGGAACATTCCTGTCACCTTCATATAGCATCCGTTCTTTATGTGGGTATTGTTATTACCATTAATGCTACCTGCTTCAATAGTGCCATGATTTACCAACAACATATCATTAGTAGAAGCATCGTAACGATCCAGTTTAAGTGTTCCATAATTATAGAATCCACCAGCGCCTCCGCCATTGAAATCTAACAAAGAACATTGTATAGTACCTGCATTATAATTTTTACGATCAGCAGACCCATTGGTTATTTTAATACTTCCTTCACCAGTAATACTTCCTCCCGGCATTACAGTTATGTAGGAAGCTTGAGTCAATATCAGATTTCCATTTTTAGTAATCTCTATCTTTCCACCGTCCTCAACTATAATTTCTGCAATATTATCAAATTGATAGCTGTTTTCAATAACCCATGTACTTCCTTGAGAAATAATCGCTTTCACGGTCTGAGCACCACCACTAGTTCCACTGGTTTTGAATCCTCCTTTAAAAGTCTTTCCCTCTTTAATCATAAACCAACGTTCACTTTGCCCGAAAACAGGATATTCACTATAGTTACCGCTCCAACCTGAGCCTGCCCCCAAATCCCAATCTGCTTGAATTTCAGTAGCTGTTGATTTTTTACTACTGATAAACTCAGCAGTATAAGGAGCTTCCATGGTAGGAATCCCCGTCGTAGCCCGTGTAGAACGTGTAGATATATCTTTATCTCCGAAATAAGCCCTTACCTCTCCATTTTGAACGGCTACCGGCTGCACAAGATAACGCCCTTTCTTATCTACACGTGCTACAAACACTCTGTCAAGCGCTGTCGGACAGTCCATCACAACATCCAATGATGTATTTAGATTCACAGCACCTTCTGCTAAAAGTTTCGCTGTACTTCCTGAAGTCAATGGATTTGCATCAAATATCCGTATCGGATAATCTACTCCTAAGTCACCGACCACAGCCACCTGCGCAGCAACGCTTCGAGACATAGTCCAGTCTCCGTCAGGATCGATATTCTTTACCGGAAAAGTTTCTTCGTAAATTTGCCTTAGTTGATCTGCATTAAACAGATTTTTCTCATTATCCACACAACTGATAAAACTGGCAGAGGTTGCCAACAATGATAAAGTCAATACTTTTGCAATGTTCTGTTTCATAATCCCTTAATTCTTGAGTTCGTTTTATTTATGCGAAAAAATCCGCTACCATTAATATGCTGGTAATCTGTCTGCAAAGATAATCGTATTTGCAGATATTAAATAAAAAAAGGCTGCATTTTTCAATACAGCCTTCACATTTTTTTTACTCTTTTATCAGAAGGGGAAAAGTAAAGGTAAAACGAAGATCATCACAATACCCATGATAATCTGTAACGGCAACCCCACTTTTACATAATCCATAAAGGTATACTGCCCAGCCGGCATCACCAATGCATTAGGTGGTGTAGAGAAAGGGGAAGCAAAACACATACTTGCGCCCAATGTTACGGCAAACAGGAACGGCACCGGACTGACTCCTATTTGTATTGCGCTCTGCAAAGCGATAGGCGCAAGCAGTACTGCCGTAGCTGTGTTACTGATAAACATCGTCATCAATGAAGTCGTAAAATAAATACCTGCCATCAAAGCCAAAGGTCCATAAGCTCCTAACCCATTCACCAATGTATTGGATATATACTCTGAAGCTCCTGTTTTCTCCAAAGCCAGAGACATAGGAAGCATGGCGGCAATCAGCACGATACTTTCCCAGTTTATTGTTTTATAAGCAGCTTCTACATTACGGAAACACCCGGTTAGTACCATCAATATACCTGCTATCATCACAGCAGTAACCGGAGCGATGGGGATAAAGTCGAATACCATCATTGCCACCATCAGCGCCATGATAGCAGCGGCTACCGGAGCTTTATAATCTAAAGTAACTTTAGCGGCTTCCGCCAATGGCTGACCTAAAACAACCCATTCGGAATCTTCTTTGCTAAGGCGGGCTATGTTGTTCCATGTACCCTGCACTAAAAGAACATCGCCGCTATGAATCCGTTCGTTCCCCAAGTCTTGCAATAAATAGTCTTTTTTACGGCGGATGCCTAATACATTTACATTATATAAATCACGGAATCCTGCTTCTTTAATGGTCTGATTTATCAGATTGGATGCAGGCATCAATACGATTTCCGCAATACCTATATCATAAAATTCAAGAGAATTCGCAGAGCTTTTTGTTTCCTCTGTTGCATGGTCACCCAGAATTTCCAGCAGATAATCTTCAGCAAACAATTGAATCTTTTCAAAATCTCCCGTTATATATATAATATCTTCCGCTTGTAACACAGTATCCGGCGCGGCAAACTTTTGCGTGATCGTTTTCAAAAACCGATGTTGCGATGCATCACCACGTCGCACTTCTATGATATTCAGACCATATTTGCGACGGATGTCCAAATCAATAATGGTTTTGCCCAAAAGACGGGAGTCTCCTATCGCCTTCAAACGGAACAAATTACTGGAAAGACCATATTCATTGACCAATTGCTTCAGTGATTTACCCGAACGGCTGTTATCGTCTTTCTTCCCCTTCTTTGAAAGGAACCATTTACTAAGCGGCATCAACACGAGTGTTCCGACAGCTACGCAGATAAGACCTACCGGCAGAAAAGTAAAGAAAGAAAGTGGTTCGTAACCTGCCGAAGTCAGTGTATTCTGTATCACAAGGTTAGGCGGGGTACCGATTAAGGTCATCATACCACCCATACTACTTGCGAAAGCCAACGGCATCAACAGCCGGCTCGGATTCATTCCGGCGCTCATGGCTAAACTGACTACAATAGGAAGCATCAGTGCTACCGTTCCGGTATTACTGACAAAAGCGCCAATCGCGGAAGTTACCAGCATCACCAACAGAAACAGACGAGTCTCACTCGTTCCCGCAAGTTTAAGAATACGTGAACTTATCATTTTTGCCAACCCTGTCTGGAAAATAGCTCCGCCCACTACGAACAATCCGATCATCATAATGACTACCGAATTAGAAAAACCGGAAAGAGCTTCATCAGGGGTTAATATCTGAAAAATGAGTAAGGCTACCAATGCACACAATGCCACAATATCTGAACGAATCTTTCCGTTCACGAAAAAGATAGCCGAAAGAACAAGAATAATAATGGTTATTAACATAAGTAATTAAATGATTGTTTTATTCTGACTTTTTGAAAAATCAATTTGGGTCGACAAAAATAGAAAATACTTCCACTTGATTAAAACAAATCCAACCCGTTTTTAGTTCATAAGACATCATTTAATATATTAATACATTCTTCCGTGACATAAAAAGCAGAAATTGCTCAATAATATAATACTAGACAAGAAATATACAATACCATAGCACCACATCTAGCACATCATATATCATTACACCGACACAATATATTATTGATAAACAATATATTTATGTATTATCTTTTGAAAATTACAGAACAATTTATATCTTTACGCCGTATTTATAGCAAACATAGTATGGCAAACAATATTTTATTGATTTCCTGGATTCACGAATTTTATATGGGTTATAATTATTTACTAATAATTATTTTACTCCTTATTATATGCATCCTATTGTACAGAGTTCATAAACTGCGAAAAACTATTCAGAAAACCAATCACTCCTATCGCTTCTCATTTGATATTCTCGATAATCTCCCTTTCCCAATCATAGTAAAAGACATTACAAACGATTTCAGGTATTATTACTGGAACAAAGAAGCGTCTATTCAATCAGAGATTGACAGTAAAGAGGCTACCGGACATACAGACTATGAAATATACGGCAAAGAACGGGGAGAAAAGTACCGTAATATCGACAAAGAACTTGTACACGAAGGAAAAGTATATCGCGGAGAAGAGAAATACATAACTCCGGATGGAATTATACATGATACTATCGCCGTGAAATCAGTAATCTCGTGGGAAGATGAGAAAAAATGGTTGCTGGCAATCCGGTGGGACATTACCCAACTCAAGAATTATGAAAGAGAAGTGGTGGCCGCCAAAGAGCAGTTGGAGAAGGTATTAAGAAAACAGAAGTTAGCTCTGAAAAGTATTGATTTCGGGCTTATCTATATTGATAAAAATTACCGTGTACAATGGGAGGAGACAACGCAGATTACCAGTTTGGTAAAAGGAAGACGATACATTCCGGGAAAGATTTGCTATCAGACCAGTGCTCTCCGAAATGAACCATGCGAACAATGTGCTTTTAAAAAAGCAATCGAGCAAGGGAAAATTATTCGACACACAATCAGAGTGGATGATGTTGACTTTGAAGTGACGGCAACTCCCGTATTCAGCGATAAAGATGAAACTGAAATCATAGGCGGATTACTCCGTTTCGAAAATATCACCGAGAAATTAAAAATGGACAAGATGCTGCAAGAAGCTAAGGAAAAAGCAGAAGAATCCAACCGGTTGAAATCAGCTTTCCTTGCCAACATGAGCCATGAAATACGTACGCCACTGAACGCTATCGTCGGATTCTCCGAGATGATTTGCCAATCGCAGGAGGAAGAAGAAAAACAGGAATTCATGAAAATCATCTCCAGCAACAATATATTATTATTGCAGTTGATAGATGACATCCTCGACTTGTCAAAAATTGAAGCGGGTACTATGGAATTTACATTAGGGCCGACTGATATTAATGAATTGATGGACGGTATCTGCCGGCAAATGCAAGAAAAGAATACCTCACCGGACGTACAAATCATTTTTGCGGAAAAAGCAGAGCAATGTATCCTTAACACTGACCGCGTGCGCCTGTCACAGGTTATTATAAACTTCGCCAATAATGCCATGAAGTTTACTCCGAAAGGCACTATCCAAATGGGATACCGGATTGAAGAGGAAAAAGATGAAATATACTTTTATGTAAAAGATACAGGAATCGGGATTCCTGCTGATAAGACAGACAAGGTATTTGAACGCTTTGTCAAACTGAACTCTTTTATAAAAGGAACAGGGCTCGGACTGGCTATCTGCCGTATTATCGTGGAACGATTAGGCGGAGTGATTGGTGTAGATTCCAAAGAAGGGGAAGGCTCTTGTTTTTGGTTCAGGATTCCGATGCGGGAGATTATTGTGAAATAATAAAACTGTCCTGCACTTTTCTTATGAAACTTACAGGACAGTCATTTATTCTCTTATAGACAGGGAAGACAATTAAAGAGCAGTCTCCAATATCTCACGGGCAACAGTTCCTGTCACAGTTCCGTTCTCTCCATATTTAACACCACGTTCATTGAAACGGCGTTCAATTTCCAGGATAGTCTCCTGCCCTATGTTTTCTTCATGCAGGCGAGTAGTGAGTCCCAGTGAACGGAAAAAGTCTTCCGTACAACAAATCGCTTTATCAATCCGTTCTTCTCTCGTGCCGGAAGTGATTCCCCATACTCTTTCACCGTATTGTACCAGCTTATCGCCTTTTGCTTCACGAAGCACTTGCAGGGTAGCCGGAAGAACAATTGCCAGTGTATGACCATGCGTCAATCCGTGCAATGCGGTGATTTCATGACCAATCATATGAGTCGCCCAATCCTCGGACACTCCCATAGCTATAAAACCATTCAATGCCATTGTAGCCGAAAGCATAAAGTCTGCCATCAGTTGATAATCATGCTGATTCTCACGGATTTTGGGAGCTATTTCCACCAATGTTTGCAGAATTCCTTCCGCCCAGCGATCCATAATACGGCTCTGTCCGGGAGTAGTCATATATTGTTCCATCACATGAACAAAGGTGTCTGACAGTCCACACGCTACCTGATGGGGTGGCAACGTAAAGGTTACTTCCGGGTCAAGAATAGAAAATACCGGGTAATTAGCGTTGAAAGGATATTTCTCCTTTGTTTCATGACGGGAGATAACTGCTCCGTTATTCATCTCCGAGCCAGTGGCGGGAAGAGTCAAAACAGTAGCCAGCGGCACGGTATGAGTGACACGACGTCCGGCAAGTACCAAGTCCCAGGCATCACCGTCATACAGAATACCTGCAGAAATCAATTTCGTGCCGTCAATAACGGAACCACCGCCCACAGCCAATAAGTAATCCACTTTCTCTTCTTTTCCCAAAGTAATCGCTTTACGGAGAGTTTCAATGGAGGGATTGGGTTCAATCCCCCAGAACTCTACGGTAAAATGATTCTTCAGTGCTTCCTTTACCTGGTCGTACACACCATTTTTCTTCACGCTTCCGCCGCCAAAAGTAATCATAATACGTTTGTCGGACGGAATCTCTTTAGCCAGTCGGGCAATCATCCCGTGACCCACTATCAGTTTCACAGGATTCTGAAAGATAAAATTTTCCATATCTTGTCTTTTGTTCTTATTTTGTTTATTAGTCACTATCCTTGCAAAGATACTCGAATTATCTGAAACCCGTCAGAATCAAGCCATGAATTGTTGCGCAACGGAAGGAACCATAGCCGACAACCAAGGTTTCATATCTTCTGCCACTAATAACCAATAAAGCAATAATATAACGAAAATGGCAATAGCAATGCCTACTAAGACTTTTCTCTGTTTCATAATTGTTTTTGTTTAAAAATTCAATATTTATAAGAACAGTTCAGATTTGAAATTGTTCTATAATCAGAAAAATGAAGGCAAAAGAGAAAAAAAGCAATATTTTGTTTGTCGTTTCAAACAAAGTGTCTATATTTGCCCCCATAAAATAACAAAAGACAATGAGAACAATGTTAGTAAATACATATTGGTGGCGCTCTTTACAACTCCGACAGTCGTAAGGGAGCAGCGCTCGTATGTATATACCTCATTAAAGATATAACAGATTAAAAAGAGCCCTGTCGCAGCTTGCGACAGGGCTCTTTTTATTTGCCCGTTTTTGAACAAGACCAAATAATAACATAAAAAAAATAGGATTATGAAAAGTTTTTTAGTTGACCAGGATGGCTATTACGGAGAATTCGGTGGAGCTTATGTACCGGAGATTCTCCACAAATGTGTTGAGGAACTGAAGAATAAGTACCTCGAAGTGATTGAAAGTGAAGACTTCAAAAAAGAGTTCGACCAGTTGCTACGTGACTACGTAGGACGCCCTTCCCCACTCTATTTGGCGAAACGCCTTTCTGAAAAGTATGGCTGCAAACTGTATCTGAAACGGGAAGACCTGAACCATACGGGTGCTCACAAAATCAACAATACAATCGGACAGATTCTGCTGGCGCGTCGCATGGGAAAGAAACGCATCATCGCCGAAACAGGTGCCGGACAACATGGTGTGGCAACTGCTACCGTATGTGCGTTGATGGATATGGAATGTATCGTTTATATGGGAAAACTGGACATAGAACGCCAGCATGTCAACGTAGAGAAAATGAAGATGCTGGGAGCAACCGTGATTCCCGTCACTTCAGGAAACATGACTCTGAAAGATGCCACGAACGAAGCTATCCGCGACTGGTGTTGTCATCCCGTCGACACTTATTACATCATCGGTTCTACCGTTGGTCCTCATCCTTACCCTGACATGGTGGCACGCCTGCAATCTGTTATCAGCGAAGAAATCAAAAAGCAACTTCAGGAGAAAGAGGGACGCGAATATCCCGATTATCTGATAGCCTGCGTAGGCGGTGGAAGTAATGCTGCCGGAACGATCTATCACTATATCAATGACGAACGGGTAGGTATTATTTTGGCAGAAGCAGGCGGCAAAGGTATAGAGACAGGAATGACTGCCGCTACCATCCAACTCGGAAAAATGGGAATCATCCACGGTGTACGTACTTACGTCATTCAAAACGAGGACGGACAAATTGAAGAGCCCTACTCTATCTCTGCCGGGCTGGATTATCCGGGAATTGGTCCAATACATGCCAACCTCGCCGCACAAAGACGCGCCAATGTATTAGCTGTCAACGATGACGAAGCCATAGAAGCTGCTTACGAGTTGACCAAACTGGAGGGGATTATCCCCGCACTCGAATCGGCTCATGCGCTGGGCGCTTTAAAGAAACTGAAGTTCAAACCGGAAGATGTGGTTGTACTGACGGTTTCGGGACGGGGCGATAAGGACATCGAGACTTATTTATCTTTCAATGAAGAATAATAAGAGAACCAATCGTAATTTATAACTTGTAATTAATAAAAGCAGATATGAAAACATTTAATTATACTACCCATAGCAAACAGGTGCTCGGAGATATGCATACTCCCGTCAGCATCTACCTGAAAGTGCGCGATATGTATCCGCAATCTGCATTAATGGAAAGTTCTGATTTTCATGCCGGAGAGAATTCTTTATCATTTATCGCTCTTTGTCCACTGGCAAATATCGGCGTAAACTGTGGTATTGTTACCACCAATTACCCGGACGGCAGCCGTACAGAAGAGCCGCTGACTAAAACATTCACCGTAGAAAAAGCCATGAACCGCTTTATCAGTCAGTTCAAGGTGAGCGGAGAAAACAAAAATGTATGCGGACTTTATGGATATACCACTTTCAACGCTGTGAAGTATTTCGAGCATATCCCAGTGAAAGAAAGTCACGATGAAGAGAACGACGCACCGGATTTGCTATACATATTATATAAGTATATCATTGTCTTCAACCATTTCAAGAATGAATTGACATTAGTAGAGATGTCGGCCGAAGGAGAAGAAAGCGGTCTGCCGGAACTGGAAGCAGCTATCGAAAACCGAAATTTTGCTTCATACAATTTCTCTGTGACAGGCCCCGTCACCAGCCCCATCACGGATGAAGAACATAAAGCGAATGTCCGTAAAGGAATTGCCCATTGCATGCGTGGCGATGTTTTCCAAATCGTACTTTCCAGAAGATTTATTCAGCCTTACGCCGGAGATGATTTCAAAGTTTATCGCGCACTCCGCAGCATTAACCCTTCTCCTTATCTTTTCTATTTCGACTTCGGCGGATACCGTATCTTTGGTTCTTCACCTGAAACACACTGCAAGATTGAAGAAGGCCGGGCGTATATCGACCCGATTGCAGGAACTACCCGTCGTACCGGAGATATTGTAAAAGACCGTGAACTGGCAGAAGCATTACTTGCCGACCCAAAAGAGAATGCAGAGCACGTGATGTTGGTAGACCTTGCACGAAATGACCTTTCACGAAATTGCCATGATGTACGGGTGCTATTCTACAAAGAGCCGCAATACTACAGTCATGTCATCCATTTGGTTAGCCGTGTCAGTGGCGCACTGAACGAGGGGGCGGATAAAATAAAGACTTTCATCGATACTTTCCCTGCCGGCACATTAAGCGGTGCGCCTAAAGTTCGTGCCATGCAGCTTATCAGTGAAATCGAACCTCACAACCGGGGAGCGTATGGCGGATGCATCGGTTTTATCGGGCTGAACGGTGAATTGAATCAGGCTATCACAATCCGTACGTTTGTGAGCCGTAACAATGAATTATGGTTCCAGGCCGGAGGTGGTATCGTGGCACGCAGCCAGGATGAATATGAATTGCAAGAGGTGAATAATAAATTGGGAGCGTTGAAGAAGGCAATTGATTTGGCTGTAAAATTAAAGAATTAAGCGAAAACAAGGAAAACGATTTGAGCAACAATTTTACAAAGACTAGAAAAAATGAAAATATTACTTTTAGATAACTACGACTCTTTCACCTACAATTTACTGCACGCAGTGAAAGAACTGGGAGCTACGGATGTAGAAGTAGTCCGCAATGACCAAATAGAGCTTGATGAAGTAGAACGGTTCGATAAAATCATTCTGTCTCCCGGCCCGGGTATACCCGAAGAAGCGGGATTGCTATTACCTATTATTAAAAGGTATGCGTCCACCAAAAGTATCTTGGGGGTTTGCTTGGGACATCAGGCCATCGGCGAAGCTTTCGGAGCACGTTTGGAAAACCTGACAGAAGTATATCACGGGGTACAGACTCCGATCAGCATCCTCAGCCGGGATATACTTTTCGAAGGATTGGGGAAGGAAATTCCCGTCGGACGATATCACTCCTGGGTAGTGAGCCGGGAAAATTTTCCCGATTGCCTGGAAATAACGGCAGAAAGCAAGGAGGGGCAAATTATGGCAATCCGCCATAAAACTTATGATGTACATGGCATCCAGTTCCATCCCGAATCGGTATTGACTCCTCAGGGAAAAGAAATTATCAAGAACTTCTTAAACGATTAAAGTTATGAAACAGATTCTATATAAGCTTTTTGAGCATCAGTATTTGGGACGCGATGAGGCCCGTACTATCTTACAAAACATCGCACAAGGAAAATATAATGATGTACAGGTGGCTTCGCTAATCACAGTTTTCCTGATGCGCAATATTTCCGTTGAAGAATTATGCGGTTTCCGCGATGCATTGCTTGAGATGCGCGTTCCGGTAGATTTGAGCGAGTTTGCTCCGATAGATATTGTAGGAACAGGCGGTGACGGAAAAAATACATTCAACATTTCTACTGCTTCCTGTTTCACGGTTGCCGGGGCAGGCTTTCCGGTGGTGAAGCATGGTAATTACGGGGCAACGTCAGTCAGTGGTGCCAGCAATGTGATGGAACAGCATGGCGTGAAGTTTACCAATGATGTAGATCAATTGCGTCGCAGCATGGAGCAGTGTAATATTGCTTATTTGCATGCTCCTTTGTTCAATCCGGCTCTGAAGGCTGTCGCTCCGGTGCGTAAGGGACTGGCAGTGCGTACTTTCTTCAATATGCTCGGTCCGTTAGTGAATCCGGTATTGCCGGCTTATCAGCTTCTGGGAGTTTATAATCTCCCGCTGCTGCGCCTTTATACCTATACTTATCAGGAAAGTAAAACGAAATTTGCCGTCGTTCATAGTTTGGACGGATATGATGAAATCTCCCTGACCAATGAATTTAAAGTGGCAACCAGTGCCAACGAAAAGATTTATACTCCTGAAAGTCTCGGGTTCTCCCGCTACAAAGATACCGACTTGGATGGCGGACAGACACCGGAAGATGCCGCAAAAATCTTCGATAACATCATGAATAATACAGCGACCGAAGCCCAAAAGAATGTGGTAGTTATCAACTCTGCTTTTGCCATCCATGTAGTTTGTCCGGAAAAGACGATTGAGGAGTGCATTGCCATGGCTAAAGAGTCACTGGAAAGTGGACGGGCATTAACAACTTTGAAGAAATTCATTGAATTAAACAGTTAATATTGTATTTTTGTAAATCCACTATCCAAAACTAATCATTCAAAATCAATGAAAGATATATTATCCGAAATAATAGCCAACAAACGATTTGAAGTAGACCTGCAAAAGCAGGCTATTTCTATCGAACAGTTGCAGGAAGGTATCAGTGAGGCTCCGGCTATTCGCTCCATGAAACAGGCATTGGCTTCTTCAAAGTCGGGCGTGATTGCAGAATTTAAACGACGTTCTCCGTCTAAAGGATGGATAAAGCAGGACGCCCGCCCGGAAGAAATTGTTCTCTCTTATGCGACAGTAGGGGCTTCTGCCCTCTCTATCCTCACCGATGAAAAGTTTTTCGGGGGAAGTCTGAAAGATATTCGTATTGCGCGCCCTTTGGTAGAGATTCCTATTCTTAGAAAGGATTTCATCATTGACGAATATCAACTTTATCAGGCAAAAATTGTCGGTGCGGACGCTGTGCTTCTTATTGCAGCCGCACTTGAACAGGAAAAATGTAATGAACTTACAGAGAAAGCTCATTCTTTGGGACTGGAAGTTCTGCTGGAAATCCACAGTTCGGAAGAATTGGCGTATATTAATAAAGAGATAGATATGGTAGGAATCAACAATCGTAACTTGGGAACTTTCTTCACCGATGTGGAAAACTCGTTCCGATTGGCCGGGCAACTTCCCCAAGACGCGGTATTGGTATCCGAAAGCGGTATCTCCGATCCTGAAATCGTAAAACGTCTCCGGACAGCCGGATTCCATGGATTTCTGATTGGTGAAACATTTATGAAAACTGAGCAACCGGGAGAAACCTTACAGAATTTCCTGCGAGCCATACAATAAACTAATTATTCAAAACGGCCTGCCCTATGATCAACGGAAAAATTATCAAAGTATGTGGAATGTGTGAAGCTGAAAACATACGGGATGTAGAATCACTTGAAGGCATCGATATGCTGGGATTTATCTTTTATCCCAAATCTCCCCGATATGTCTACGAGCTTCCGGCTTATCTCCCTATCTACACCCGACGTGTCGGAGTGTTTGTGAATGAGGATAAGCAAGTGGTCAGCATGTATGCCGATCGTTTCGGACTGAACTATGTGCAACTGCATGGAACCGAATCACCGGAATACTGTCGGTCATTGCATATGGCGGGATTGAAAATCATCAAAGCCTTTTCAATAGCCCGTCCTAAGGATTTGGCAAAGGTATATGAGTATGAAAAGGTCTGCGACTTGTTCCTGTTCGATACGAAATGCGAACAGTATGGTGGTTCGGGCAATCAGTTCGACTGGAGTATCCTGCACACGTATAACGGACATGTACCTTTTCTATTAAGCGGTGGCATCAATCCTTACAGTGTCAATGCGCTGAAAGAGTTTAAGCATCCCCGCCTTGCCGGATATGATCTCAACAGCCGTTTTGAATTAAAACCGGGAAAGAAGGATACGGAACGTATCCGGACATTCCTGAATGAACTAAAATCCTAATTTTAAATTTCCAATAATCATGAATAGAATTAATCAACTTTTCAATAGTAATAAGAAAGATATACTTTCCATTTATTTCTGTGCAGGTGATCCAACGTTGGACGGCACTGCCAATGTAATCCGTACACTCGAAAAGCACGGAGTCAGTATGATTGAAATCGGGATTCCCTTCAGTGATCCGATGGCGGATGGTATTGTTATTCAAAATGCCGCTACCCAGGCACTGCGCAACGGTATGTCCCTAAAACTCCTTTTCGAACAATTGCGCGATATTCGCAAGGATGTGAAAATACCACTTGTATTTATGGGTTACCTAAATCCAATCATGCAGTTCGGATTTGAGAACTTCTGCCGTCAATGTGTAGAATGTGGGATCGACGGAGTTATCATTCCCGACCTTCCCTTCCGTGATTATCAGGAACAATACCGCATCATCGCCGAACGTTATAACATCAAAGTTATTATGCTTATCACACCGGAAACCAGTGAAGAGCGTGTACGTGAAATCGATGCACATACAGACGGCTTTATCTACATGGTTTCATCCGCAGCAACTACCGGAGCACAACAGGACTTCAACGAACAGAAGCGGTCTTACTTCAAAAAGATAGAAGATATGCATCTGAACAATCCATTGATGGTGGGATTCGGTATCTCGAACAAAGCCACTTTCCAGGCGGCATGCGAATATGCTTCGGGAGCAATCATTGGTAGCAAATTTGTCACTCTGCTCGAAGAAGAAAAAGATCCGGAGAAGGCTATTCTCAAATTGAAAGAAGCACTGAAATAAATAAGGATAATCAACAGTAAGCAGTTAAAGTAACCGGGACGGATATGTTCGCACAGTCAACCGGTCTTTAACTACTTACTTTTAAAGACACAGGAGCTTTTTCTTTTAAATCATCGGATAAGCCCGTATAAATATTCAGGTTTAAAACATTTCAATCTAATCTACAAACAAATTCGTCATTTACTATTCATAATATCCAATTAATCGGTATCTTTGTCAGCGTTTTAACAGAAATTCAACGGTTATGAAAGTAGATACTCCCTCTGTTTTGTTAATTTATACGGGTGGAACTATCGGAATGATAGAAAATCCTGAAACTGGTGCTTTAGAGAATTTCAATTTCGACCATCTGCTCAATCATGTTCCCGAGCTGAAAAGATTCAACTATCGCATCTCTTCCTATCAATTCGAGCCACCTCTCGACTCTTCGGATATGGAACCTGCTTATTGGGCCAAACTGGTGAAGATTATCAATTATAACTACGATTATTTTGATGGTTTTGTTATTCTTCATGGAACGGATACCATGGCTTACACTGCTTCTGCCTTAAGCTTTATGCTCGAGAACCTAAGCAAACCCGTCATCCTCACCGGCTCGCAACTCCCTATCGGAACTTTACGGACGGATGGAAAGGAAAATCTCATTACCGCTATTGAAATCGCCGCTGCCAAGAACCCGGACGGCACTGCCATTGTTCCCGAAGTATGCATATTCTTCGAGAATCACTTAATGCGCGGTAACCGTACTACCAAAATAAACGCGGAAAACTTTAATGCATTCCGGTCTTTTAATTACCCACCGTTAGCACGGGTAGGTATTCATATCAAATATGAGCCTAACCTTATCCGTAAGCCCGACCTTACCAAGCCTTTAAAACCACATTATCTATTTGACACAAATGTGGTTATACTAACGCTTTTCCCTGGTATCCAAGAGAGTATAGTAACTTCTCTCCTACATGTTCCCGGATTAAAAGCGGTAGTAATGAAGACTTTCGGATCGGGAAATGCGCCACAAAAAGAATGGTTTATCCGCCAATTGAAGGAAGCTACCGAACGGGGGATTATTATTGTAAACATCACCCAATGCGCTTCGGGAGCGGTAGAGATGGGACGCTATGAGACAGGGATACATCTGTTGGAAGCCGGTGTTATCAGTGGATATGATAGTACTCCCGAATGTGCTATAACCAAACTCATGTTTTTATTGGGACACGGATTATCCAACCAAGACATCCGATACAAAATGAACTCCTGTTTAACAGGAGAAATCACCAAGTCCTAAAAGATAAACTGATTTAGTACAATCCCCTAATTTTCGTTTTGCAGATTCCTGTAAAAGAGAGCATTAGGGGATTTCTTTTGTATTCATGCAGAGCCTCGGGTAATCCCAATGGAGCCAAAATGAAGCCAAAACGGAAGTAGATTTGTTTTCCTTACATAAAACAGTATGAAATGTATCTTAAATATAAGATATGCGACTATTTTTGTATAAGATGTTGGTTACAAACAATCAAGCAATATAACTGTATGATGAAAAAAACTATTCAATTCATACCAATCATTGCAATAGCAATGGTAGGTACTATGTTAAGTTGTGTCGATTCGGGAAAGGATTTGTACGATCCGTCTTATGAAACACCTAATCCTATGGGCGATGGCTTTGCCGCTCCCGACGGTTTTGATTGGAACATGATGGTAACAAAGAATGTTTCAGTTGAAGTGAAAGATGAAGAAGGTGGTCTTTTTGCTTATTTAGTAGAAATATACGCAGATGATCCTCTTGCTAACGAAAGTGCTTCCGCACTTACTACAATGACGGCTAACAAAGGCAATAACTTCAAAGTTACAGCAGCTATCAGCCTGCTATCCACTCAAAAGGGGATTTACATCAAACAAATCGACCCTAGAGGACGCGAACAGGTATATCAGTTCGACGTACCGGAAAACAGTGATAATATGACTTGTAAACTCTATTATGTAGAATCCGCTGCACAAAATAGAGCGTTAATGAGCCGTGCTGTCGCAACAAGAGGTATTTCATTTGAAAAGCCAGATTATTCTACTATACCGGGTGATGCAAAAGAAATCTCTGATATGGGCGGAAGTGCTTTGCAATCTAGCTCTTCTTATAAAATTACATCGGATTATAATGGTACATTTACTTATCATGGCTACGAAGGCGCAATCACTACTAGAGTCTACGTAGATGCAAAATGGACTATTCCGTCAGCATTCCAGTTTCAGAATGGTATTGAAATCATCGTCATGAATGGTGCTAAAATTGAAGCGTCAGGAACAATGTCATTTGTTAGAAATTCAGTGCTGACCATTATGGATCAAGGCAGTGTTACAACGAATGATATATCATTCACGAATGGTGAGCCCGCAGCATTAAGAAACTGGGGTACATTATCAGTAGCAGCTAGAACTACACTACATGATGGTGCATCACTCTATAACAAAGGAACGATCACAAGTAAAGACATCTCAATCAACTCTAATACGCAAATTGTAAATGATAACAAGATTGAGCTTACGGGAGATTTTAACTTACCATCTAATTTTTCATTAGAAAATAATGGAGAGATTTATGGAAAAAAAATAATCGCCAATGCAAATGCCGTTATTACTAACACGAATATAATGGTATTTGAAACGATGAATTTCACTAATACTACTGTTAACAATTCCTGTAGTATGGAAGCAACTACTTCTTTCCATGCCAATGGGGCTACATTCAACTTCAACAAAGGATACCTAAAAGCACCTACAATGAAATTTGAAAATGGTGTGGTCAACCTAACTAACGGTTCAATGCTGGACGCAACTACAAGCCTGGCTATACCGCCGGGTACTGCCAAATTCTATGGAAAAGGTGAAAATACTTCTATGATAAAATCTCCGGTAATAACCGGGCAAGGTTTCACATACGACGGCAATTTAGCAATTGAGTCTGATAGTCACGTAGCGAAAGAACGATGGTGGGCTAATTATCACGTACAAAATGGCGCATACATCACTAAAATAGGAGAATCCAAAATAATAATCGAAGTTTGTACAGGTACTAAGAACGGAGGAAACGAAGGTGAATCCCCTAAAGATCCCGACTATCCGATAACAATAGATGATACTAATAACTATACCTATTTATTTGAGGATCAATGGCCGCTATACGGAGATTATGATATGAATGACGCTGTTCTGATTATCAAAGAAAGAAAGATTTTAATTAATAAAGATAATAAGGCGCAAGAGTTCAAACTAAGTATTGATCTAGCAGCTGCCGGAGCAATGAAGAGTATCGGAGCTGCTATCATGCTGGACGGCGTTCCTGCCAGTGCCATCACGCAACCAGTAGAGTTCGATGATAATTCGCTTATCCAAAACTTCAATGTGAATAATAACCGAATTGAAAACGGACAGGAATTTGCTGTTATTCCATTGTTTGACGATGCGCATAAAGCATTGGGAATCAATCGTTATGAACAGATTAACACCATCAAAAACAGTTCAAACAATAAAAGCCCTAAAAAGATTAGTTTCACGATTAAATTCAGTAATCCGATTTCTGTTGACGAACTCAACATTAATAAGTTGAATGTTTTCATCTTTGTAGAAGGAAACAGAAACAATCGTAAAGAAATTCACGTTGCCGGTTATCAGCCAAGCAAACTGGCGAATACTGATTTGTTTGGTGGAAACAATGATGACAGTTCTACTTCACGTAAGAGATATTATATCAGTAAGGAGAATCTGGCATGGGGAATCATGGTTCCGGCTGAATTCCAATGGCCTTTGGAATATACGAACATTAAAAATGCCTACTCGCTGTTTGAAAGCTGGGTGACAAGTGGCGGTACTAAGAATCAAGATTGGTGGAAGACTTTCGATTCCTCCAAATTATACAAATAAAAACTAAACATAAATTATTGACATGGATTTCATCCTTGATGAAATCCATGTTTTTCTCACTAATATATCGCTGATTAGTATTTTATAGAGAAAATTATACATATCATAAATTTTAGATACCTATAATGAGAGATTATTCTAAAATAATATCTATATTTGCACTGCATCGCCAAATTTAATGTGATAGCAAATTAATCTATATATCAAATAACAAAGCAAGCGATAGAAAGATCTATTCGTATGAAGAAAAAAATATTACTAGTCGACGATAAGGCGACAATCGGAAAAGTAGCAGGGGTCTATTTAGGGAAAGACTATGATTTTACCTATTTGGAAGATCCTATTAAAGCTATAGAGTGGCTTAATGAAGGAAATATGCCCGATCTTATCATTTCGGATATCCGTATGCCACTTATGATGGGAGATGAATTTTTAAAGTACATGAAGAATAACGAGTTATTCAAATCAATTCCTATTGTTATGCTGTCCAGTGAAGAGAGTACAACAGAGAGAATCAGATTACTGGAAGAAGGAGCTGAAGACTACATTTTGAAGCCATTCAATCCATTGGAACTCAAAATCCGAATAAAAAAGATTATCGACTAATACCGGGCTTCTACATGCAATATTTTGTTTACATAGGCAAAGATAGTAAAACAATCGAGCTGTTCTCTAAACTAAGTATAGGAGTATTCTATGCGGCATCGAATTGTAACAAAGCTATCAAAGTACTGGATAAGATACGGGAGAAATATGACGCTGCTCTATTTTTTGAGCAGATAAGCCTATCTAAAGATATTGCTGATATACGCTATATGCGCAAAAAGTATCCGGGGCTTTATATGGTACTAGTCATTGATTCGTTATCCAAAGAGGAAGCATCAGAGTATCTTAAAGCAGGAATTAATAATACAGTCAAATATGAGACTACACACGAAGCTCTGACTGACTTATCAACCTTCCTCAAACGCAGGAAAGAACAGAAAATAAAAGCTCTTCAACTTAAAGCGCAAAATATAAATGCTTTCAAACTACCATTATGGAAAAGAGCTTTTGACATATTTTTCTCGGGAATGGCAATATTGTGTCTTTCTCCTCTTTTGATATTTACAGCACTAGCCATCCGGATAGAAAGCAAAGGACCGATTATCTACAAATCCAAACGTGTAGGAAGCAATTATCAGATATTCGATTTCCTCAAGTTCCGCTCGATGTACACCGATGCCGACAAGCATCTAAAAGACTTCAACGCTCTCAACCAATATCAGGAAGAAGAGCAGGATATTTGGGGAGAGGAAGAAGAACCGGAAGCAGAACTTAATGAGAATGCTGACGAAGAAGAAATTCTCTTGATATCTGACGACTTCGTTATCACCGAAGAAGATTATATTCACAAGAAATCCAAAGAAAAGAGCAATGCTTTCGTGAAACTGGAGAATGATCCCAGAATCACAAAAATAGGGCGTTTTATCCGCAAATATAGTATTGATGAGTTACCACAACTCATTAATATATTAAAGGGGGATATGTCCATAGTGGGCAACCGTCCTCTCCCACTCTATGAAGCTGAACTGCTGACCAGCGACGAACATATCGACCGCTTTATGGGTCCGGCAGGGCTAACCGGCCTGTGGCAAGTGGAAAAAAGAGGAGAAGCCGGCAAACTTTCCGCCGAAGAGCGTAAGCAGTTGGACATCACCTATGCAAAGACTTTCTCTTTTTGGCTGGATATAAAAATCATCCTGAAGACAGTCACTGCATTTATTCAAAAAGAGAACGTATAATTCCCTTTCGGACGATGGACTCCTATATCTATATACTAGATGATTTGATATTCTTCTTCACGGGAGTTTTATTTCTATATCTTTTTGTATTGGCAGTGGCGTCACATTTCAAGCATATCATCTATTCAAAAACCAAGAAAAAGTACCATTGTGCGATTCTTATCCCGGAAGATAGTCCACTTATAACTACCTATAAAGAAGAGCCTTACGAGTTTATCACCTATAATGACTTGTACCAATGTATCAACAGTTTGGACAAAGAACAGTATGACCTGGTAGTTATTCTATCTGATACAGCTTGTGCCCTGTCACCACGATTGATGGACAAGATATACGATGCCTACGATTCAGGCATACAGGCAATCCAATTACATTCAATTACCGAAAACCGCAAAGGCTTTCGAAACCGTTTTCGCATCCTGTGTGATGAAATAAAAAACAGCATTTGCAGAGCAGGAAACACTCAGTTTGGATTATCATCCAATTTACTCGGGACCAATATGGCTATTGATTTGCAATGGCTGCAAAAGAATTTGAAAAGCTCTAAAACTAATATTGAACGGAAGCTACTCCGACAGAATATTTATATAGATTACCTGCCGGACGCAATCGTTTACTGCCAGTCCTCCCCTGTCTGCCCTTATCGGAAACGTATCCGGAAGATGGCTTCCTATCTGATTCCTTCGCTATTAGAAGGAAACTGGAGCTTCTTTAACCGAATCATACAGCAATTGATACCTTCTCCGCTAAAATTGTGTATCTTCGTAGGTGTATGGGCTACATTGATGACAGGATACGACTGGACTTCATCATTTGGCTGGTGGATTCTACTCTTCGGTTTACTAATCGCATACAGCCTGGCAATCCCTGATTATTTGGTAGAAGATAAGAAGAAGAAAAAACATTCAATATGGAGAAAAAAACACTTAAACAGCGAATTAAAGGAAACCCCGGTTTAAAGCAGGCTATTCATCGTTTCATCATGCATCCCGTCAAGACACGCCCTAATTGGTGGATACGTCTTTTCGATTTCCTCTATCTGAAACGTGGAAAAGGTTCCGTTATCTACCGGAGTGTACGCAAAGACCTTCCTCCTTTCAATCGATTCTCTTTAGGAAGATATTCTGTGGTGGAAGACTTCTCCTGCCTTAACAATGCAGTCGGAGATTTGGCTATCGGGGATTATACCCGTATCGGACTAAGAAATACAATCATAGGCCCCGTTACCATTGGTAATCATGTCAACCTGGCACAAAACGTAACTGCCACCGGACTCAACCACAATTATCAGGATGCGGAAAAGATGATTGATGAACAGGGGGTGAGTACACAACCGGTCGTTATCGAGGATGATGTATGGGTAGGCGCCAATTCAGTGATTCTTCCGGGAGTTATTTTGGGTAAACATTGCGTAGTGGCAGCCGGAAGTGTAGTCAGTCATTCCGTTCCACCCTATTCCATATGTGCGGGATGCCCTGCAAGAATCATCAAAGCATACAATTTTGAAACAAAAGAATGGGAGAAAGTAGAGAAAACGCCTATCGGTAACCATAAATAATGAGAATAGCTGCGTAATATACCTTATATAGGTGATTGTGACACATACTGAAACACGCTATCTTTGCAGTATCAGAATTGAATTAATTAGTCATAATTTTATTACGTAGCCACATTTAAGTAAAAATGAAATAGAGTCCCGCCGAAGCGATTTCGTCGGGATTTTGTTTTTTATAACCCGCAATCGCCGCACTCTTTAATTCCGTTATACTTCTTATAGAGCTATCACTTCATACAAATAAAAAAACGAGCTAATTCTTTATCGAATCACTCGCCACTGCATCAGAAAAGCCTAGAGGCTTTTCCATAGTACCACACTTTTCCTGAAAACTAATCTTCTTTTTACCCTAAAACATTTTACCTATTGTTATCCTTTTATCTTTTACCTTCTATTAAAAACTTTCCTATTGAACTAAAAACTTTAATACCCTAAATTTATTATCTAATCTAATACCTTCATATTTTCTTTTACCTTATAAAACTAAATAGCAATTTCCCAACTACTCTGCAAAGGTACGAATAATTTTCGTGTGCGCAAACGGTTTTGTATTTTATAACACTTTTCCAGGTTATAAATCTTTCACGTCACTCAACGCAACCAGCTTATTTACAATAGCATAGATAGTCAAACCGGCTGCGCTATGTATTTGCAATTTTTTGCTAATATTTCTCCTGTGAGTGATGACTGTATGAATGGATAAAAACAGTTTTTCCGCAATTTCCTTGTTAGTCATTCCTTTCACTACGCAGATCACAATTTCTTTCTCCCGCTGACTAAGCGCATCCTGGCTATCTGTTTCTTCTTCCTCTGAAGCCATATCCAACAAACCGGTAATCTTTTTTGAAAGTATCTCCAAGTCATCGAAAATAGAGATAGATTCATCGTACTTGCTCAACAAAGAAGCGTCTACAAAGGAAGTAACCAAAGCTATCACACGTATTCTTTTGCCGGATGTTTCTTCCCGAAACTTACCCACATCAAAATAATCACCGAAAGTCGGATTGACAATCAGCATATCAGGACACTGCGTCCGTACACAATCATGCAACGCTTCGACAGAAAGCAATTCTATGGGTTGTATCTTTACATTAGAAAGACGCTTTAAAGCGGCAGTCAATCCGCCGCGAATAATCACAGAGGTTTCAGCAATCGCTATTCGGACAACTTCGTTATTTTTCATTTTCTCTAATCCTCCTTTCCAAGTTCAGAATAGCAGGAACAAAAATATAATCTTCTACCTTGCAATGAGATTCCAAACCGGCCTCACAAGCATAAATATCGAAAAGAGCCGCATTCAAAAGATTCTC
This sequence comes from Bacteroides sp. GM023, assembly GCF_014750685.1. Classification (GTDB taxonomy): domain Bacteria; phylum Bacteroidota; class Bacteroidia; order Bacteroidales; family Bacteroidaceae; genus Bacteroides. The sequence continues at coordinate 117,309 of NZ_JAAXGE010000003.1, read as the reverse complement.
ATTGGCCTTGGCAGGACAATATTTAATAATAATATTCTTCAGTTCCGTCAACTTCTCTCCTACCTGGTCATGATGCTTGGAGAATGTACTGATTTGATAATTCTTCGGAGCATTCCCCGCAATCAACGCATTGACATACTTGAATACGGTTTTCTCTTCATAATCCATGTGCTTACGCACTTCGCGTGTATATTCATCGAAAAACTTCAGAATAAGAAAAGCGACGTCATCCTGTGAGCAATCAATAGCTTCGATCAGTTTGCGCCGTATGGCGGGAAGAGAAAAATCAAGGAAATAACTATGCGCTTGTCGCAGGTAGTCTATCAATCCCGGTATGGAAATATTATCCTTATCACCATTCAACCGTGAAAAGCCTTCAGCTATGAAATTGACCACAATTAGAAAGGTCTGGCAGTCTACTCCGTTCTGTTCACAGACTTCTTTTACTGTTTTATCACCGAAACCTAATGATAGCCCGAAGCGGCTCATCACTTGCAATAAAGAATAGTCATCACTGATAAGTTCAATCATCTTATCAGTTGATTTATATTTTTGTAAATTATCCATCGATACCTACTTTATATTAGAGACTACAAAGAAACGGAATATTTCACGGATATACAATCATCATTTATAGGTATTTTGATTCTTTACAAATTACTAAATACTAATTACATGCTACTATTTTGTATCCCAAGTATAGGCGAGCATCTCTTTTTTTAGTAATTTTGTCGCTATCAATTTGTAATTAATAACTCGTAATAATTAATAAAATGGCAAACGAACTCGAATTGAAATACGGTTGCAACCCTAACCAAAAGCCTGCCCGTATCTTCATGAAAGAAGGTGAACTCCCTATCGAAGTACTGAACGGACGTCCCGGTTACATCAATCTGCTGGATGCATTCAACAGTTGGCAGTTAGTAAAAGAACTGAAAGAAGCTACCGGACTACCGGCTGCCGCTTCCTTTAAGCATGTCAGTCCGGCAGGTGCTGCTGTTGCAGTAGAAATGAGCGATACATTAAAAAAGATTTACTTTGTGGATGATGTGAAACTGTCGCCGCTAGCAACAGCATATGCACGTGCACGTGGCGCAGACCGAATGTCGTCTTACGGGGATTTTATCGCATTGTCCGATACTTGTGATGAAGAAACAGCACGTATCATCAACCGTGAGGTATCTGACGGTGTCATTGCACCGGATTATACTCCCGAAGCATTGGAAATTCTGAAGAATAAAAGAAAAGGAACCTATAATGTAATCAAGATGAATCCTGCTTACCACCCGGCTCCTATCGAACACAAAGATGTTTTCGGCGTGACTTTCGAACAGGGAAGAAACGAACTGAAGATTGATGAAAGTCTTCTGAAAGAGATGCCCACAGCCAACAAGGAAATTCCGGCTGATGCCAAACGTGATTTGATTATTGCCTTAATCACTTTGAAATATACGCAGTCCAACTCCGTATGCTATGCAAAAGACGGACAGGCAATTGGCATCGGCGCAGGTCAGCAATCCCGTATTCACTGCACACGCCTGGCTGGTAATAAAGCTGATATTTGGTATTTACGCCAGCACCCGAAAGTTATGAACCTGCCATGGATTGAAAAAATCCGTCGTGCAGACCGCGACAATACCATCGACGTATATATTTCAGAAGATTATGAAGACGTATTGGCAGATGGCGTTTGGCAACAGTTCTTTACTGAAAAGCCGGAAGTGTTGACTCGCGAAGAAAAACGTGCCTGGTTGGATACCATGACGGGCGTAGCTTTAGGCTCGGATGCTTTCTTCCCGTTTGGAGATAATATAGAGAGAGCACACAAAAGCGGTGTCAGCTATATTGCGCAACCGGGTGGTTCCGTACGTGACGATCATGTTATCAGTACTTGCGACAAATATAATATGGCAATGGCATTTACAGGTATCCGTTTGTTCCACCATTAAATAACAGTTTCATATAAAAGTTAGGATTAACATCTGTGAATCTTGACTTTTACCAATGTAAACTTCAATTTCTGTTCCTACTATATCCCTATTTATAATGAGAATGAGACAATTATTCCATTATAAATAGGGATTTTCTATTTCTAAAGGACACCCTATCTTTGTGGCATTACATTTAAAAACAAATTCAAGATGAATAAAATTGGAGTATTTTATGGTTCCACTACCGGAACAACAGAAGACCTTGCCCGTCGAATTGCAGATAAGTTGGATGTTTCTTCGGAACATGTATTTGATGTATCCAAACTTACGGAAGCATTAGTAAATGAATATGATGTGTTAGTACTTGGTTCTTCCACATGGGGAGCAGGCGAACTTCAGGACGACTGGTATGACGGTGTGAAAGTTTTAAAGAAATGTGATTTGTCTCACAAATATGTAGCCTTGTTCGGTTGCGGGGATTCGGATTCTTATGCAGATACATTCTGTGACGCAATAGGAATTCTTTATGAAGATTTGAAAGATACCCGTTGCAAGTTCTGCGGTTCGGTAGATACGGCAGGCTATACGTTCGACGCTTCCATCGCTGTTGTGGACGGTAAGTTCGTAGGACTTCCGCTCGACGAAGTCAACGAAGACAACCTGACAGACGAACGTATCAGCGCATGGGCTGAACAAGTGAAACAAGAAATTAGCTAACTTTACCTTCATATATTAAAGAATACTTTGCATCATGGCTACTGAAAGAATCATTCCCGGTGAAATCAGGATTTTCCTTAATCACATTTATGAGTTTAAGAAAGGCGTACGCAACATGGTACTCTACACAATGAGCAGAGAGCACGAAGAGTTTGCCATCCGCCGGTTGAAAAATCAAAAAATCAGTTATATGATACAAGAAGTAGGTACTAATAAAATCAACCTGTTTTTTGGAAAGCCCGAATGTATGGAAGCTATGCGGCATATCATCATTCGCCCTTTGAATCAACTGACCGCCGAAGAAGACTTTATTTTAGGAGCTATGCTGGGATATGACCTTTGCCAGCAATGCAAACGGTATTGCAATAAAAAAGAAAGTATAAAGATTGCAGTGTAAGCGATAACCCTAGCATAAGTTTAGCTTTGTTTGTATGTAGTTTGTCTTGAGTGGAATCGTTTCTTCAAAAAAACAGGTTTCTGTCAGAACATTTTCCAATGGAAACTTGTTATAAAAGAAACGATTCCCTCAATTACAACCAAATCAAACATTGCAATGAAGCAACAACAAGAACAACTCACCGCCTATACATTGGCCGGTATTTTCACCCTTTCGTTACGACTTATTGTCGGTTGGACTTATTTTTCCGCCTTTTGGCGAAGACTCGTTCTCGAAAACAAACTCATCCCGGATTCTGCCGGATACATCGGAGAAAAGTTCAATCATTTCCTTCCTAACTCACTAGGAATTAAACCTATCATTGAATATCTTGTCAGCACCCCCGATTTACTTTGGTGGGCAATGGTTATCTTCACCATCGTCGAAGGTATAGTCGGATTATTGTATATGTTCGGCTTCTTTACAAGATTGATGAGCATTGGTGTATTCAGTCTTGCATTCGGTATCCTGTTAGGCTCCGGCTGGTTGGGAACCACTTGTCTCGATGAATGGCAAATAGGTATTTTAGGCGTATCGGCGGGATTTACTATCTTCCTTTCCGGAGGTGGCAAATATTCTTTGGACTATCTGTTACAATCCAAGTTACCCAAAAACAAATGGCTGGTATGGATTACTTCCGGCGAACTTCCGTTGTCTATAAAACGAGTCAGTAAAGTGGCAATCAGCGGCGCAGTCGTATTGTTCATACTTGCGCTATACACCAATCAGGTTTTTCATAATGGTGTATGGGGGCCGTTACATAACAAATCCGTAAAACCCAAAATCGAACTCTCGGATGCAAAGATTGATAATGGGACTCTCTCCTTTAAAGTATATCGTGTAGAAGGTGTCGACGTATACGGTTCTTTCCTTATAGGTATTACGCTAAAAGAGGCCAATGGCAAAGTCGTGATTCAAAAAGATGGAGAAGAACTGGCACAATTTCCACTTACCAATATAAAGAATGATTATGTAGCCAAAGTGGCTCCGGGCAAACACAGCCTTATTATTCCACTAGGCAGCAAAGCAACTCTGACGATCAGAGACAATGCGCTGAAGAACTTGCCTGAAGGTCAGTATGAACTAATTTTGACTGACATCAGCGGTATTACCTGGAAACAAAACATTGCCATCCACTAAAAGCAGATAACTTAACACACTATCATATATAAAGGTGTATATCAGTAATTTTCTTCTTACTGACATACGCCTTTGTTTGTTTTGTCTCCGACAGTAGATTAATTAGGACAAAAAACACATACCTACTAATAACCACACTTCAGGAAAAGATACTTATTTTTAGGTATTGTCCGTTATTTCACCTTCACATACCTTTGCAGCAGTTTAAAATTATAAAAATTAAAGTAAATGAAAAGAAAAGTATTACTATTTTCTTTATGTCTGGCAGCTGGAATATCAAAGGGGTTTGCAACAAATTTAGCAGACACAAATACGGATGATAGCACTAAGAAAACAGAAGACAGTCCCAAGAAATCCCGTCTGACAATAGGCGGTTATGGTGAAGCGGTAATGACACGAAACTTTTTCAGCGACAATTATTTACGTTATAATGATGCAGAAAAATACAAAAATGCAAAAAGTCACGGTCGCTTTGATCTCCCCCATGTAGTACTTTTTATCGGTTATGACTTTGGTAAAGGTTGGAGCATGGGTAGTGAAATAGAATTTGAGCACGGAGGAACTGAAAGCGCTGTCGAAATAGAAGAAGAAGAAGGAGGTGAATATGAATCAGAAATAGAACGCGGTGGTGAAGTAGCTCTGGAACAATTCTGGATTCAGAAATCATTCAGTCCGGCATTTAATATAAGAATGGGACATATCATAATCCCCGTTGGTGGAACCAACCAACACCATATGCCTACCGAATTTTTCGGAGTGTATCGTCCGGAAGGAGAAAATACGATAATGCCATGTACATGGCATGAAACCGGAATAAGCATTTGGGGGCGTACAGGAGACTGGCGTTATGAGGCACTTTTTCTACCCGGATTGGATTCTGACCGCTTTGGACGTAAAGGCTGGATTCATGATGGTGCCGGAAGCCCCTATGAATTTAAAATAGCCAATGCTTATGCCGGAGCCTTCCGAATTGACAATTTTTCAGTGCCCGGACTTCGTATGTCTGTCAGTGGATATATAGGTAATACATTTAGCAATACCCTAAATACCAATGAAAGCCAAGCTTATAAAAATGTAAAAGGTACAGTCGTTATCGGTGCCTTCGACTTTCATTATAATGCACATAACTGGATTGTGCGTGGAAACTTCGATTATGGACATTTGACCGACTCAAAGCTCATTTCCCAATACAACATAGGCATGCCTAATGCATCACCTTCCCCAAAACAAGGAGTCGCTTCCGATGCTATCGCCACCGGGTTAGAAGCTGGCTATAATATACTCTCACAATTCAGCAAGCTGAAAGATACCGAAAAGAAGTTGTATATCTTCGGGCGTTATGATTATTACGATTCCATGTACAAGACTAAAGGTGTGACCAACTACGACTGGTGCGGACGAAACCGTATAGCAGCGGGTCTTAATTACTATCCTATTAAAGATATCGTAATTAAAGGTGAATATTCCATCGGATTATTAAAAAGCAACTATAATAATGAGCCTTCTATATCTTTAGGAGTGGCTTATGCAGGCTTTTTTACAAAATAAAATAGGTATTACTAATTAAAAACAAAAAACAATGAGAACTTTTATGAAATGGCCAATATGTATGGCTTTGGGTGCATTAATGGTGACAAGCATGACTGCTTGCAGTGATAGTGAAGGAGATACTTCTGATCAGGAAACAAAAGAAACCATATTGAAGGCTGCCGTCAATCCTTATGTCAACAAGACTGTAATTCCCACATATAAAGCTATGGCCGATGCTGCCATTGAGATGTATGATAAATGTGTGATTATGCAGGAAGCTTTTAAAGCAGGCAACTTAACCTTAGATATGATAAAAACAGCCGGAGAATCATGGAATACATCACGCAAATACTGGGAATTGAGCGAAGCATTCCTGTTTGGTGCCGCTGCCGATTACAATATCGACCCGCATATCGACTCATGGCCTTTGGACAAGACAGCTATGGACAGAATGCTAAACAACCCCGGACAAATGGCTCAAATGAGTCCTGATTATGTAGCCAATAACCTGGGCTATGGTTTGCTTGGATTCCATGCAGTAGAATATATGTTATTCCAACTTGAAAACAACGAAACAACATCAGCTCCCCGTGCCATTAATAAATTTACAACTCAAGAAATGATTTACTTAACATCTGTTGCAGGCGACTTACGCAATCAATGCGTTCGTCTGGAAGCTTCCTGGGCAGGTTTGGAAAACATTAGCAGTGAAAAACAGGAGATACTGACGGATATCAAGCCCACCTTCAACTATGGTTCAAGTATGTTGAATTCAGGAAATGGAGGTAGCAAGTATGTAAATTATCAGGATGCAGCGGAAGATATTATCCAAGGCTGTATAGATATTGCCGACGAAGTTGGTAATACTAAAATTGGCAGACCTGTTAATGGTTCTTCAGAAGAAGACAAAAATTATATTGAATCTCCATATAGCCTAAACTCCATCGTTGACTTTACTGACAATATTATCAGTATCCAAAACGCATATCAGGGAAGCAATGCGGGTGATGCGTCTATCAGCGTCTATATCAAACATATCGATCCGGCTTTAGATGAAGCAATGAGAGCAGCCATCAACAATGCAATTACTGCTATTAAGAAAATTCCAGAGCCATTTGCCAAGACCGCTACGACAAACGCTGACGCCAAGGCAGCTGTTACAATCGTAGGTACTGACCTGGTAAAAGTCCTGGAGAAAGTTATGGCAGCTTTATCCAGATATTAAATCTGAAGAATTCACATTCCCCAGCGGGTAGGCTGACAATACAGCCTATCCGCTGTCAATGCATTATAACAAACTATTATTAATAAGCAAATCAAAGTATGAAAAAGATTCATTATTTATTCGGTCTTTGTTTATTCACCGGACTGGTATCGTGTAGTGATGACAATAACGAACCGACACCCGAACCGGAACCAAATGAACTCCCCGAATGGTATTATACAGGGGGCGAATTGGGTACAGCTTATCTGTCTACCTTCAATGCTTTCGAACAACCCACTCCTGCCGTAGAAAACGCAGGATTGTTCCAATCTTTTAAGAATGGGGAACAATTGTTCGAAAAACCGTTTATGACAAATAATACCGGCGTACGAAAAGGACTGGGTCCGGTATATGTGCGCAATTCCTGTATGCATTGCCATCCGGGATACGGACATGGGAAACGTATTGCTGCCGGCTCATTCAATACCAATGAAATAGGTAATGGCTGTTTGCTAGTAGTATACACTCCGGATGACGATAATTATGTAAGTTGGCTGTCCGGTATGCCCCAAAGCCATGCAGTAGCTCCATTCAAGAATCCACTGAACGAAAGCATGATTAACATAGAATGGAAGAACCATACAGATGAATGGGGCAATAAATTCCCGGATGGTGAAACTTACGAATTGCAATATCCGGAAGTAACCATGCCCAAAGAAGCTATTTACGTCGCGAATCAAGGTTATCAAATTCCAAAAGACTATGTAGTCAAATTGGAATCGACAATTGGTATCTACGGTACAGGTCTGCTGGATGCTATCAGTGATGAAGAATTAAAAGTCCAATATACGAAAGAAGAGAATGACGGATACATGAAAAATGGGCTGAACACAGCTTTCTTTAAAAATGGCGAATGGGTGAGTCAATATAGCAATACTGCGCAAGGAGGTGACGGAACGAAATACCCTCGCCGATATACATACGCTCTAAGTCGTGGTCCGTTGCAAGATGCCGCCGGAGCTAACGCCATTTGGAATATCACAAACGTAACTCGTAGCGACCGCCGTTTCCACTATTTGGACGGAGCCGGTACTTATGCCGAATATTCGGCCAAAGACCCGGATGTACAGAGCGGATTCGATGAATATATTACCCAAGTGGATCCTAACAAAGAGCATCCTACATGGTGGAATGGCACAATGGAAGAAAGAATCAAAGCCTATCTGACAGCTAAAGACCTACCTGTAGAAATGAGTGATGAAGAATACACTGACCTGATGGTATGGCATAGAGGGTTAGCTGTTCCAGCAGCCCGCAACATCAATGACAAAGAAGTATTAAAAGGAAAAGAGTTATTTGAAGAAATAGGTTGCACTTATTGCCACCGCCCCTCATGGACTACTGGGACAGATGACATCAGAGACCCGGCCAGGTTTTTCACTGATAATTCCAAATTGCCTAGATATCCGAATCAGAAGATATGGCCTTATACAGACATGATACAGCACAAACTCCACATGGAAAACGATATTCGTACCGGCTGGTGCCGTACGACTCCATTATGGGGACGCGGATTGCATCAGAAATGTACAGGTTCGACTACATCCGATCGTCTGCATGACTGCCGTGCACGTAACGTTGTCGAAGCGATCATGTGGCATGGAAATACACAAAGTGATGCCCGCAAATCTATAGAAAAATTCCGCGAACTATCTAAAGCTGACCGTGATGCAATGGTCAAATTCATAGATTCCATCTAATTTGGTTACAAAACATTGGGGCTGACTAAAAAAGTTTGAGAAACGATTTTAGCCAGCCCTAACTATCGACTCCAATCCAATGACTACCAGCAATCAACTACTAAAATATTCCTCTTTCGGACTGACAGGTGTACTTATACTCGCATTAATCACTGCAACCATACTTGAAAAGACGCAAGATACCACATTCGTAATCCGCTACATCTACGGTTCCCCACTTTTTATCCTATCATGGGGAGTTGTAGCCGTGACGTCTTTCATCTATTTGCTCAAGCGAAAGGCCACAAAACAAGCTATCACTTTTTGCCTACACCTTTCTTTTATCCTAATTCTGGCAGGCGCATTAACTACTCATTTGTCCGGTATTCAAGGTGCAGTGCACCTGCGTCAGGATGCCACCTCCCCTGTCACTACATTCATAGTACCTGACGGAGACACACCCAGTTTTCCTTTTCAGGTTTCCCTCAAAGAGTTTTGTTTAGAGTATTATCCGGGAACTTCCGCCCCAATGGATTTTATCAGTACTATCATCATCAATGATGGAGCAAAAGAAAACCATGAAGGAAAAGTTTCCATGAATCATATATATAGTTATCGCAATTATCGTTTCTATCAGTCGAAATATGATGAAGATTGCAAAGGCGTTACTCTTGCAATATCACATGACCCCTACGGAATAACAATTACCTATATCGGATATATTCTCCTGTTATGCTGTATACTTTCTTTCTTCTTTCAGAAAAGAAGCTACTTCTATAGTCTGCTACACCACCCTCTATTGCATAAAGCAGCGGTCGTATACCTGCTGTTTTCCTGTTATTCCGTTCACAGCATGAAAGCAGCAGAACACCCGGAAACACTGCCGAAGCAGATAGCGGAACAGTTTGGTAATTTATATCTATATTATAACGATCGCATTTGTCCGTTACAGACATTGGCCAAAGACTTTACCATAAAGCTATATGATAAATCAAGCTATAAAACGCTCACCGCCGAGCAAGTACTAACCGGTTGGTTCTTTTATTACGATGATTGGAAAAAAGAACCGATCATCCATATCAAAAGCAAAGATGTACAGAAACTATTAGGTATAGAACAGGGGTATGCATGCCTATCTGATTTTGTAGATGTAAATGGATATAAGCTAGAATCTGCCATACAGGGCAACACCGAAATCAAAGATCGGGCAAGCATTGAAAGTGCCAATGAAAAGTTCAATCTTATCAGTATGATCAGCACTGGAAGCTTATTGACAATCTATCCATATTGTAAAGAAGAAGGTCAACAAGTGATATGGTATTCATTAGCCGACAAGCTACCGCAAGATATGCCTGAAGGGCAATGGATCTTCATTAGAAAAAGCATGAATTATATAGCCGAAATGATTGCCAAAAAGAAATATGAAGAAGTAAACAAGCTGCTGGAGAAAATTAAAATGTATCAACGTAAAGAGGCTAAAGCAATACTTCCCACAGATACACGTTTCAATGTCGAGAAGATATATAATAACATAAACTATAACCGCCCGCTGGCTATGTTTTGCATCACAATTGGCTTATTAGCTTTTATTTTTTATTGCCAACGGATGATCGTACAAAAAAGTGGAAACACACGCACGAATCTTTTATTGAATATTGTGCTGGCAGTTATTTTCATTTATTTAAGTACCATCATTGCTTTCCGTGGTTATATAAGTGGGCATCTCCCCCTCTCTAACGGATTTGAAACAATGCAATGCATGGCTTGGTGTAGCATATTACTCACTTTCATATTACAACGCAGATTCAGCATGGCGATTCCATTCGGATTTCTAATCTGCGGACTCACACTACTAGTTTCCATGCTCGGAGAAGCTAATCCAAGAATTACTCAATTGATGCCAGTACTCTCTTCGCCATTACTAAGTATCCACGTAATGGTAATAATGGTTGCCTATTCACTATTGGCTTTCATTATGCTAAACGGAGTGACGGCCATAATACTACGTTATTTCAGCAAAGACAGCAAGATTCAGATAAAACGTCTACAAATTATTAGTGAGATTATCCTTTATCCTGCCGTATTCTTACTCACTGTCGGTATCTTCGTAGGAGCTATCTGGGCTAATGTTTCCTGGGGACGATATTGGGGATGGGATCCGAAAGAAGTATGGGCACTTATCACGATGCTAGTTTATGCCTTCGCACTGCATCCTTCTTCACTCCCTCTATTCCGCAAACCGATGTTTTTTCATATTTTCTCAGTCATCGCTTTCTTGACGGTATTAATAACTTATTTCGGTGTAAACTTCCTGTTGGGTGGAATGCATAGCTACGCAAATGGTTGACCCTCAGTTTTAGAGATAAGAGTTCAAAACTGTACGGTTATGAATATATTTTTTAGACGCAGATTACGCGGATTCTTTTATTGCGCAGCCTATTAAAATCCGCGTCATCCGCGTCTAAAGATATACCACAATAATTTATTCATTTCCGTACAGAAATTAATAAATTCAACGCAGGTTAAAACGGTTCTCAAATGAATATGATTAGTAAAGTTATTTCAGAATTAGTTTCAACTGGGTTTGAAACTAATTGTTTCACACCGAGAAACAATGTGTTCCTTTAAATGAAACAGAGTGTTCCACACCGAGAAACAAAGTGTTCCATTATGAGGAACAATTATTAAAACTGGCAGTTTCACCCGCAGCCCCTTATTCATCGAAGATACAGAGATAAAGTGAAGGGGAGGCAGAAAGATGGATATTAAATTTCCAGTAGGAAAATGTATTCGACCCTGTAATGATAAAATACATTCTTAACTGTACGGTTTTAACCTACGTTGAATTCATTCATAACAGTGCAATAATGAATAATAATCTATCAATAGTTTTTATTGGTATGTCATCTGAATAGATTAACAGATACTTCCACTTAAATCTCAGAATAAAGCTGCCACCCCCTACAAATAGTTACTAATACCTATTAGAATACCCACTTTAGGGGATTGCGGGAGCAACGGAAAGCCCCTATCTTTGCAGTATCAGAATTGAATTAATTAGTCATAATTATATTACGTAGCCACATTAAAAATACATAGGAATCGGCCGAAGTGATTCACCCGTATTTCTTCTATTTGGTTGTTAAGTTGAAAAAACCATATAATGTATTCATTTTGGAATATGAATAGATGACATATTCTAAAAGAGGCAAAAACGTCCGGCTTGTGAAAGCCGGACGTTTTTTTATGCCACCTGTCCATCTCCTTAATTCGGCAAACTGCAAGCAGAATATGGAAATGGAAACTTTACAGTTTCCATCCCAATGTTTGTTCTTGTATATTCCAAAGTCTGGCATACAGTCCGGGCTGACTCAACAGTTCTTCATGCATACCTTGCTCGGCAATTCTCCCCTCTTCAAGCACAATAATTTTATCGGCATTCTTAACCGTTTTCAACCGGTGGGCGATTACAACTACCGTTCGTCCTGCTATCAATGTATTAATGGCCTGTTGTACTTCCACTTCATTTTCCGGGTCGAGTGAAGCAGTAGCCTCATCCAGTAGAACCACCGGAGCTTCTTTCAGAATGGCACGGGCAATGGAAATTCGTTGCTTCTCTCCACCCGAAAGTGTACAACCGCCCTCTCCTACCATCGTATCATACCCTTTAGGCAGCCGCATAATAAATTCATGGCAACAAGCCTTCCTGGCTGCCGCAATAATCTCTTCATCCGTAGCGTCCGTCTTGCCGAAGCGGATATTATTCTTCAGTGTATCCTGAAACAGGTATACATCCTGAAAGACCATTGAACAATGCTTCATCAATGACTCCGGTTCCAGTTCTTTCATATCCATCCCATTAAAATAAACCGAGCCTTTCTTAGGGTCATAGAACCGCGCACAAAGTTTCAGCATAGTACTCTTACCACTTCCCGAAGGACCTACCAAAGCGGTGAGTGTACCTTTCTTCAGGGTTACGGAAATATCATGTAATATTTCCTTCTCTTGATAACCGAATGATACATGGTCAAATGTAATGTCCCCGCTTTCGGGAACTTCACGGGTGCCTTTCATTTCGGGTTCATTCATCAGAGTAAGGATACGACCACCCGCAATTGAGAAGTAACGGAACTCGGCAAAATTAGTCAGAGCAGACGTCAAAGGGTCGAATACACGCGAACCTACTACCAGGAACATGACGAAAGTCAGTAATGAAAGATCCCCCCCAATCAGCAGATAAGTACCGCAAAGTATCATCAACGTCAGCCCGGCACGAATCAACGTAACGGAGAACAGAATAAAAGGACCGAGAAGCGCTTCCTGCCGGATACAGGCACGACGAAGGTCACTGAATGCATTCTTCAACCGCTCGAATTTACCACCTATCAGGTTATATGCTTTCATTACCCGGATACCTTGCAGGTATTCTTCCAGACGATTCCCCGCATTAATCTTGGCTTCTATCTGACGGCTGCTCAGTTTATGTTGAATGGCACTACTTAGCAAAAGAACGGCAACCGCAAGCGGAAGGGCAATAAACATAGCTACCGCCATGCGCCAGTCAATCCAAAGTAAACCCAGGAAGGCAAGTACAGGCATCACCAATGCACCCATCAATTGGGGCAAATGATGTGAAATGCCCGTTTCAGCCATTGTAAAGTCAGTAATCAGCATCGAAGAAAGGTCGCCCGGGTCGCGGCGGGACAGGAATCCTAATGATAATTTACGCAGATGTTCGGCAAGATTAATGCGCCCTTCGGCACTCATCTCATAAGCGCCGCGGAAATTGGCATTATAAGCGGCACGTTCGGCAACAGCCATCACCAACATATATACTACCAGGATACCAAAAATCATCCAAAGTCGACTGGTATCCAGCGGAGTACCGCTACCATCGAATGTACGGAATATAACATTGATAGCTTCGATAGAAAGGCAAAACGGGATAATATTCACGAAATTGGCGAGCATCGTATATCCTACCGGCTTACGTAAACACTCGGTATGCCCCACCGTTATATTTTTAATTGCATTCATTTCTTTTCCTCCTTCTTGATAGTTAATTGCCAACGGAATGCGCTGGTATAGGCATTCCACATTTTTTTATAAACTCCTTCCGTCGTACTCAGTACCTCGTGACGTCCGTTTTGCACCAGTTTCCCCTCTTTCAATACAAGAATCTGTTCCGCTGAGATGATGGATGAAAGCCTGTGGGCGATAATGATGACGGTCTTATTCCTGATAAGTTGCTGAATGGCCTGCTGCATCTTATATTCATTTTCCGGGTCGGCAAAAGCCGTCGCTTCATCCAAAACCAGGATAGGAGCATTTTTCAGAATGGCTCTTGCCACGCAGATACGTTGTGCTTCTCCACCCGATAAATATACGCCCTTGTCTCCGATACGGGTATCATAACCGCCCGGCAGATTCTCTATAAACTCATGGCATTGCGCAGCACATGCAGCTTCTATCGCTTGTTCCCGTGTAGCCGAAGCATCCCCCACACGGATATTTTCATAAAGCGTATCAAAGAAGAGAAAGTTGTCCTGAAAGACAAAAGATACGAGGCTCATCAGGTCTTCGGTCGCTATCTGTTTTATATTGACTCCCCCTATCCGAATCTCACCTTCATTGACATCCCAAAAACGTGGAATCAAGTTAGCTACCGTAGACTTTCCCGAACCGGACGGACCTACCAAAGCGGTTATCTCACCCTGGCGTGCCGTAAAGGACAAGTCTTTCAACGCTTCAGTGCGTGTAGCTTCCGTCTTATTCTCATAAGCAAATGAGACATTGCAGAATTCAATATCATAGGACGAAGGCAAATGTGAGATTTCCGTTTCAGCAAGTGGTTGTTCATCGAATATGCGGTCGATGCGTTTCACCCCTTCGTCGATTTCATTGGTACTCGAACCGAGATACATCAACTTATAAATAGGAGAAGCAACCCCGGGTCCCATAATAATAAAAAAGAGATAAATAGCCGCCAGGCCAATGTTCTGCGGTTCTCTGCTCAAAAGCAATAAGCCTATCGGCAAGATAAAAGTTACCAGCGAGTTCAGCAATACGGTAAAAGCAACCATACCTGGCAAATAGGTATCGCAAACTCTCAACGCATAGTTTTTATATGCTTCAATCTCGGCATTAAATCGCCGGAACGAACGCACACTCTGACCAAATATCTTCACTACGGGCATCCCACGTACATATTGCACAGCCGAAGCACTCATTCGCCCCTGTGTATCATAATAGATTTTCGTAAACTCTTTCGCATTCTTACCGAAGAAGTTCATAAACTGCAAACCGATACTCAAAGCAATGCATACCACACAAACCGCTGCCATCCATCCGTTCAAGGAGAAGAAGATGATAAACATCAAAATAACCGTTGCCAGCACATTCACCAAATCGGGAATGGTATGGGCAACAAAATTCTCAATCTTCTCGATATTCTGTTCCATTATCTTTTTAATGGTTCCTGTTGCAGTACCGTTCAGATATCCCAAAGATAAGCGCCCGATATGCTCCGACAACCGGATACGCAGCCCGTAAAGAATACGGAATGCCGCCACATGAGATGCCATCAATGACGCATACAGCAGAAGTAATCCTCCTACCAGGCCGAAAAACGCAATCCATCCCCAGTGGACGAGAATCCCGCTATCCAGTTCGCTTATCTTACTGCCATGCAATAATAATTCTCTTAACACCTGGTACACCGACCAATAAGGCACCAACATGCATAAAGCACTGGCTGCCGAAAGTATCCCGGCCAACACCAGTAACCCTTTCTTTTCACCCGCTATCTCGAACAGACGAGCTACACCACTTTTCTTTTTCATTCTTTCATTCATTATATATCTAAGTTTTTTAAAAAGGAACAATATTCCGATTCGTTCAAAAAAAGAAGGAGCTCATACATTCATGAGCTCCTTCCAACCAGCCGTTTCAAAGGCTATATATTCTGTTATAAATTTCTGCATCTCCTCTTTCTTTATGTGATGCAACACCAACTCTTCCAGTAAGGCAAAGAGCCAGACTGTATTCAGATGAATAAAGAAACCGGTAATCGCTATATTGATATGCGGATATTTCTGTTTCATTCCCTGGAAGAAAACAGAAATCGTGCGCGTCATCAAGTCTGTATATTCGGAACGGAAGTTTTCCATGCATGAACCTTGTGCCTGGAAAAGCAACAGGCGCAGGCGCTCCCGATGCACGGAAACCAGTTCGATATATTCCTGCACACATGCTTTCTGATAATCCTGGTTGATAAAGACATCTATTGTCATCTGTTCGGCATTATGATTGTAAATCATGGCATACAGTTCGTTCAATACCGGTTTCAGAATCATACGGAATATCTCGTCCTTATTCGTGAAATAATGATAGATATTGCTTACCGTCACTCCCGACCTCAATGCAATTTCACGCATAGAGGCATCCTTGTAACCTCGTTCCAAGAATACCTCTTCGGCTGCATTTATTATTTTTTCCTGTATATCTCCTTTTAAGATTTGCATAGAGTCAGTGTGAATATATAACGCTACAAAAGTAGTCCATACAACACTTTCGAGCAATACCTATTAATACTGATTCTATAAGTATCCGTTCCTTATTTATAGCTATTTGCCATGCCTTCATTGAACAAAGCGGATAAAAGTATCACTACTTTCACCCGCTTCTGACCTAACCTAAACTTGACCTAATATTACATTACTAATGAAAACTGATTTTAATAGAGAACGTTTATTCATGTTTCAACCATTCTTTGGGCAAAACTTCCTTTTCACCTTTATCATTTACTAATTCCATTTGCAGCACACCGCCGTTGCAATCGAAGTAACGTACTTCCATCGGATGCAATCCGGCTTTCAATGCTTTCTGCACGATAATCTCTACCGGAGAATGTGCGCCGTCGTTGTCTCCCAGCAGTTCACCGTCAAGCATCAATGTGCTACCGTCGTCCGAGAGAAGGGCAAAGGTATAAATACCGTCGGCGGGAACTTCCAAATAACCGGTCATTACCAGTCCGATATCCCCTTTCACTTCTTCGGGGATGGATACAGATTCTACGACATACTCTCCTTTTACGGGAGCAGCGTCAATATCCGCGCAGAGATTTCCACGGAAGTTATGCCATACAGCCTTCAGTCCGGGTTGCAAAGAAGCCGGAGCAGCGACTGCTTCTGCATAAGGAGCTTTGACGTATCTCGTACGTGCTATATCCGAAGGAGAACCATCCGGACGGAAAGTACGGAAAGCAAAGTCTGTCGTTTCCTTTATTTTCAGTGAACCATTGTATAGAGACGATTTCTTGGTAGGCATACTTCCATCCGTCGTATAGCGGATTTCAGTGCCGGGCAACGGACAAGTTAAATTCACCGTAGCATCATCAATAAATGCGTTCACCTTATAGAATCCCTGCAAATCGGGGATACGGTAATTCACTCCCATGATATCCATGCGCTTGAATTGCGGAACGAGCTGACGGTAAAATTCATCAAGCCCCGGTTTCGCTGCCGGTTCTGCCCATGCTATTTCACTCAATGCAATCATGCGGGGAACAATCAGATATTCAATGCGTTTCATTGTCGGAATCCATTCCGCCCAAAGATTAGCCTGCACACCCCAAATATATTCTTTCTGTTCCTGCGACAGTCTGTCGTCTGCATACGGGTCGAATGCCAATATCTTCTTTACCGAATTTTGGTCTTGCGCATAGTCGAAATAAAAATATTCGTTCGGGCAAGCAATCACTTTCTGCTTTTGCGCTGTTGCCGTAGGCAGTGCTTCTTTCGCCCAACTTCTCCACCAGGTAATGGCAGCATCCGAAGATAATCCGTCCTTTACCACTTCATCCCATCCAACGAGTTTCTTTCCGTTGGCAAGGAAGAATTTCTCCATATCACGTACAAACCATGCCTGAAGTTCTTCTACCGAACCCAGTCCCTCGGTGCGGATACGTTTCTGACAACGGGGACATTTCTTCCAGTTGTTCTTCTCTACTTCGTCTCCACCCATATGTACATATTCGTAAGGGAAAAGTTCGAAAACTTCCTTGAATACATTCTGACAGAATTCCAAAGTCGCGTCTTTGCCCGGACAGATGGGAGAAGAGAATATCTCTCCCCATCCGATTAATCCGTCACAGGCTAAATCAGGATACTGGCTGATAGCTGCCAGGAAATGTCCCGGCATATCAATTTCAGGTATCACATCAATCCCTCTCTGTGCAGCGTAAGCTACTATCTCTTTTATATCATCATGTGTGTAATAACCACCGTACAACGTGTCTCCTTCCACAATCCGTATCTTATTTTCAGGAATCAGGAAGTCGGTGTTGTCTTCTTCTATCGCGCGTGCCATGCAGGTACGGTCGTGCGTATTGAATTTTCTCCATGCTCCTTTTTCAGTCAGCAACGGATATTTTTCAATCTCTATGCGCCAGCCCTGGTCGTCCGTGAGATGCCAGTGGAATTTGTTCAGTTTATACAGAGACATCAAGTCCAATACATGCTTCACTTCGTCTTTATTCCAAAAATGGCGGGAAGCGTCCAGCATAAATCCGCGCCACTCAAAACGGGGAGCATCTTCTATCTGTACGGCGGGAATGGAGTAAGTCTGCTTCACGCCCTGTATTTCTATTTCGGCGGGAAGTAACTGGCGGATAGTGGTAATAGCGGAAATAATGCCCGAATAGTCATTGGCTTCCACCTGAATAAATTCGGGTGTAGACTGGAGCTTGTAAGAGCCGGGCTTCCCTTCGGTATTCCCCAATTGGAAATAGACATCTACCTGATTTTTATCAGCAGTGACTTCCACAGAAGACGACACTACGTTTCGAAGAATCTCTTGCAGGTATCCGACTGCCGGAAATAGCGACTGGTCGGAAACTCCTATCTTCATTTCATCCTTAAAAACGAAATCGCCCGACTGCTCGGTCAGACTTACGGGGGTAGGTAAAATTGCGATTTCTTGCTTGACGGTAGGCATGCAAGCAGAAAACACACAAGCTGATACAATCAGTAGAGAGGTACTTAGTTGTTTGAACATGAGGTTAACTATTTAATAAATTAATTGTCCTGTTTTAATTGACCATCTATATATAATACAACTAAACACCTCAAACTACTAAAAGGAAATGAAAAGTTTTTTGTGGCTTAGGTTCACAAATTGCTATAAATGATTATCTTTGTTACCAATTATCACAACAAATAAGGATAAAGACCTGCTTAAATGTCAAGAGAGAATATTTTAATCAAAACCTCATGGATTAGCACCATTGGCAATGCAATCCTGTCCGCATCAAAAATCATTATTGGTTTATTAGCCGGGAGTTTGGCCGTAGTTGGAGATGGTATCGACTCGGCAACGGATGTCATTATCTCTGTCGTTATGATATTTACGGCACGTGTCATCAGTCGCCCGCCTTCAAAGAAGTATGTGTTTGGCTACGACAAGGCTGAGGGGATTGCAACCAAGATTCTATCGCTTGTGATATTCTATGCCGGTATGCAGATGTTACTGTCATCTATTAAGAGCATCTTTTCGGATGAAGTGAAAGAAATTCCATCGGCCATTGCTATTTATGTGACTATATTCTCTATTGTCGGCAAACTCTTACTGGCTTCATATCAGTATAAGCAAGGAAAGAAAATAGACAGCTCCATGCTGACGGCGAATGCGATTAATATGCGTAATGATGTTGTCATTTCCGCAGGCGTCTTGATTGGTTTGCTTTTTACTTTTATATTCAAATTACCTATACTCGACTCGATAACAGGATTAATCATCAGCCTCTTTATTATAAAATCTTCTATCGGAATCTTTATTGATTCGAATGTGGAGCTTATGGATGGCGTTAAGGATGTCAATGTATATAATAAGATATTCGAAGCTGTCGAGAAAGTACCGGGAGCAAGCAACCCGCATCGGGTCAGGTCGAGAATGATAGGCAACCGATATATAATCACTCTTGACATTGAAGTGAATCCGCAGATAACCATCACGCAGGCACATGAGATTGCCGAAGCAGTGGAAAAAAGCATAGAAAGCTCCGTAGACAATGTTTATGATATCCTGGTGCATGTAGAACCTGCCGGTGAATGTCAGTCGGATGAGAAGTTTGGTGTAGATAAAGATATGGTCTGAAAGGTTTAAGTAATAATATTTCTTTCTTCATTTTAATTTCTGAAAGACAGAAACCCCAAGAGATAAATTCAGATATTTCATTTTCTATTCTTCAATAATTTAAAATAAAACAAGACTATTACCCCTAAAACATATTGTAATAAAATCCCCACAATCATTTACCCGGTATTTTTCTATTTCACAGGCATTTTGTCCGGACTGTCCGGCGGCGGTTTGAAGATGAATGTTCTTTGGCATATACGATGATTTTAAAATTTTCGGTAAAGTTATAACTCCCGACGACGATTACCAAAAACAGTAGACGTGTCCGGACGCATTTGGATGCTATTTGCCATACCCGAACGTTTATAATACCAAATCAGACGCTTGGGGAAAACGGGCAATGGAGAAGACGAGCATAAACTTAGTTTGGATAAAACAGAGGCTCCGTTTGTACGAAACAGAACCTCCGTTTGCATGAAACAGACCCTCTACCGAGTGGTTTCAGAGCCTCTGTCTGAGGGGTGAAAAACGGCCTTTTTGTGAAACACTTTGTGAAACACCTTGAAGAGTCAGATAATCATCTGTATGACAATTTGTTATGCCCCCTCTCAAAAAGCACCCTGAAACACTTTGTGAAACAATAATAAGTATATAAACAATAAAACTATATATTTGAAAATATATAGTTCGATTTTCTTGTTTTTATGAAGATTATCGTTCAATTCTGAATGGTTGCTCCAGGTGGTTGCCGGGCAATATGATATGGGGTGGCCCCCAGTGTCGGAAAAGGATTTCCTGCATTCTCGGAGATAAATGCGTAGTGTGGCATGTATAGCCTACTGCGTTCAATTCGAGAGTCAGTGACAGATTTTGATCTATTCTGCCACGCATTTGTTTTCTAGCCCCATTCAGAGTCGAATAACCCGGAAAATATTCCAGGGCTAACTGTGAAAAGAGCTTGAAGCCGTTAATGACGTAGTCTTTTAAGACTACTTTGTCTTCTTTCATTGCAATACTTTTATTTAGTTTATTAAACCTCATTTGTCGGTTTAATTCTTTGCAAAAGTATAAAATTATATTAATTCAAAGGTCACAAATATTTTATTTTTTCATGTCACAAATTGCGACTGTTAAATTATATTTGCAATTTTGTTTTACAGAATATAAAATCATGGAGATTAGTAAATAATAATTATCGTAAAAAAAATCAATGAAGAAAGAAAGTTTAATCTCATTTATGAGAGAGATTGCAGGGGAATTAAAGAAAAGTGGGAATTTAGGGACTGCCCATGTATATAGAAGCAGCTTGAATGCGATACTCACTTTCCATGGTTCTGAAAAGTTAATGTTCCACCAGTTGACGCCTGAATGGTTGAAACATTTTGAAGGTAGCCTTCGGCATCGTGGATGTAGTTGGAATACGGTGTCCACCTATATCCGCACCTTGCGCGCGGTCTACAATCGGGCAATAGAACGAAAAGTAGCGGTATATGTACCTCAATTGTTTCGTTCAGTCTATACGGGTACACGCGCAGACCGTCAGCGTGCGTTAGATATCGAAGATATAAAGAAGATGTTTATCCGGTTGCAGCAGGCAACTGGTTCACCAGTCACTTCCGCCATGCGAGATGCACAAGAATGGTTTATCCTAATGTTTCTGCTTCGTGGATTGCCGTTTGTCGATTTTGCTTATCTGCGCAAAAGCGATTTACGGGGAAATGTCATTACGTATCGCCGACGCAAAACGGGACGTTCATTGTCAGTGACACTGACACCGGAAGCAATGATTCTGTTGCAAAAGCATATGAACCGTGATGTTGCATCTCCTTATTTATTTCCCGTTCTGAAAAGTGGAGAGAGTACGGAGGAAGCCTATCGAGAATATCAACTGGCATTGCGTAGTTTTAATTATCAACTGGCTTTACTGGGAAAATTCCTGGGACTTAAAGAGCACTTGAGTTCTTATACCGCTCGCCATACATGGGCTACGACTGCTTATTACTGCGAAATTCACCCGGGCATTATCTCCGAAGCAATGGGACATTCGTCCATTATGGTGACGGAGACGTATTTGAAACCGTTTCATAGCCAGAAAATTGATGATGCAAACAGGCAGATTATAACCTTTGTGAAGCGGGCGATAGGTGGCGCAATAGCCTAATAGTAAGACTGTTACTTTGTAGGTAACAGAGATTTAATTCCGCTGCAAATATGAGCATATTTCTTAATTTAAACAAATAAAAGACGACTTTTTTTTCTTTATTATCAATCTAAAAAGGAACTGACACAATAGAACATATAGTTTTTTGCCTGGAAGCTCATCTACACTCTGAATTTGGCAAAAAGCCCCTTTCCTCTACTACCCTTCGGAAGCAGGGGTAAGAATGTTTCACCATTAATTGGATTGTTTTCCGTACTAATTCCTCCGAAAAAGCACGAATAACGTTTTTTTCTGTTACCTACAAAGTAACAGAAAAGGGATGGTATAATTAATCGTAAAGTGATATGATACAACAGATTCGGAAATTTTGGAAATCAAGACACCGCAGTGTTTATAATGAACTAGCTATCAAGTTTAAAGTCTCTCCCTGGAAGATTTATAAACTTGCACATGGAAGTCGGGCTGTAACTAATGTGGATTCGGACATACTGAAAGAACTGTTTGAACGTGGCATCATTAGCGGGATAAGACCTTATTAGACAATTAAATATAATTAAGATTAGATATGAGAGAAGGAGGGCTGCAAAATGGATATTAAGAAATACAATTTTATTTTTGTTATAGTGTTGTTCTTGTTGGGGACAACAAATGTTATAATGGGCAGTTGTCAGAAAGACTACGACGGGCAATTGGAAATTATCCGTAACCAAATTAAGAGCGGAGAAATCAGTTTGGATAATTTATATTCAAAAGTAACTCTTATTGACGAACAAGTCACGGCATTGCAAAAAGCACTGGAAGAGGTTGAAACTACGGAAAAACACAAAAAAGATATTCAGGAAGTTCTGAAGAAACTGGATGATGTGAAAACGGAACTGGAAGGAAGCATCGCCAACCTGGAAAAGAAAATTGCGGATAACAATGAAGAGTTGATTGGTATTAAAGACTTGATTCAGTCTTTGGAACAACAGTTTAATGATAAATTACTGGCTATTTCTATTGACATCCAACGCATTGACATTCACCTCGACCACTTGGACGGACGCGTAAATGCATTGGAAGAACAAGTGAAAGCACTGAAAGATATGCAGGAAGCTATTCAGAACAAAATAGCTGACTTGGAAGAAAAAATAGCAAATGGCGACAAACACTCTCAAGAGCAGATTGACGAACTGAAAAAGGCAGTAGCTGATTTAACAGGCGTACAAGATGAGTTGACTACAAAGATAGATGGACTTACTGAACAAGTGAAAAATATTGCTACGGACGTACAACGCCATGAGTCGGAGATAAAGGACGTTGCACAGCAGATTGCGAATCTTACTATCCAAATAGAGCAAGTAATGGCAGATAATGCTGTCGAGTTTGAAGATTTATGGAATGCCATCAATGAAATCAAAGCAAAATATGCGGAGTGGGATGGAAAATTCGGAGAGTTAAACAACAAATTCAATGAGTTGGAAAGCGAGTACCGTCAAAAAATAGCTGAACTTGAAGAACTGATTGGCAAAGTAGACCCGACTGAAATAGCAAAAGAAATTGAAGATATCAAGCAGGCTTTAAATGATTTGTCCGAAGGTGTTGCAACAAACAAAGCCGACATTATATCTACAAACAATATTGTGGCAGATGTTAAGACACAGGTTAAAAAACTGAATGAAGTAGTTACAGAGCATGAACAAAGGATTTCAACGATAGAAAAGGAAGTAGAATCAATAAAAAAAGATATAAAGAGCCTGTTTGACCGCATCCAAAGTATGGTGATTATTCCACAGTACACGGGAAATTATGTTAAGCTAGAGTCTAAAGGCGATGTCTCAAAACAAACTTATGAACTAACAATGGAAGTTGATATCAGACCTTTCGATATAGCGAAAGCAATTGAAATGGGCTCGTTCTCAATTTCCGTAAAATCGGTAGAACCCACTCCAACCCGCGCGACTGCCATTCTTCCTACATTTACTATCACGTCTAAAATAGCAGATGAAGAGAAACATACTTTTACAATCACAGCATCAGCATCAGGCATTGAAAATGTTGGTGATTACTCAGCTCCTATGAAGTTCCAAGTAGCTCTTGCTTTGAATGATGTGGACAACAATGCTTCAAAGAATGACAGACTATCTGAATATATGGGTGTGTACTATGTTGCGCCGGAATCTGTTGATGTAGATGTAGTTTATGACTTCTATAAAAAGACAAAGGAAGGTGGTGAAGAGAAACTAACGGTTATAAAAAGCATACCCTCTTCAGAAACGATTGTTTATTCGGGAAACTTTTTAAATGAGCAAGGCAATTTCCTGAATCAACCGTATCCCATTTTTGAGGATGCTACCATTATAGCTAAAAAATCAGGATTTTCTGAAGAAGAATACAATGTTGATTTTTCCATCGCTGCCGCTGCTACCACTAATGATGTGGTGGATGCTAATTTAGCAAATTGCTTTACCATATCCAGCAGCGGGTTTATCACACAAACACAAGATGCTTCCCAATATGCAAAAACGCTGAAGGGCGTTAAAATATTTATTGGCTTACAAGCCAAAAAGAACTCTACCAAATATGGTCAGCATGTCTATATCTGTGTAAAACTCGGCGACAAAGACAATCAAGACTAATTCCGAATTTATTGTAAACAATAAAATTGATACAAATGAAAATATTACGTTATATAGCTGCAATAATATGGTGGGTATATCTGCCGGATATGACTGTTTCAGCCCAAGATGTACAGATCTCAGACCCCTATGCGAACTACCCTTCCAAGAAAGCAATGTATGCTGACTATTCGCATTGGAGTGTCGGGCTGAATGGCGGTATCCCTTTCTTTGCCGGCGATTTCCGCTCCGTGTCATTGGGGAATAACTATTGGGGCGGAATGGCCGGCATACAGGCAGGGTATCAGATTAACCCTCTCTTCGGAGTGCGTATGTCCATAGATTACGGAGTAAACAAAGCCGGTTCTAAAAACTATGAGGATGGTTTTATCTTACTGCCCAATGCGGAAACTTATTATAATATCGACCTTCCTGAAGGCGCTGAATACTATCGCAATCTTTACAGTTCCATCAAAATGTGGAATGTCGGTTTGAATTTCGAAACAAACCTGTTGAATCTATTCCGCAGAAGTGACGGCAACCGTCGTTGGGGAGTGATTTTATCTCCGGGCATCTATCTGCAAAAATTCTCGCCAACGGTAAAGCTGAAGTCGGATGACAAGCAATTTGCCTCCAAAGTCAGCAATAAACTGAATCTCGGCTTAGGCGGCGATTTGGCTGTCCGCTATCGAATCAACTCCTGCATCGACTTACAGGTGAAAGGGGGCATGATATGGGTAAATAACAATACCATCGACGGAGTGAAAACAATTTGCGATTGTAAGCACAGCAGTATGATAACCGTCCAGGCAGGTGTTGTTTGGAAAATAGGCAATGGCACAAATAAGAAGAAAGAGAACATCATGTATGCTCCGGGATATTTGCCGGAATGGAAGCGTGCAACGCGTACAGTGACAAAGATTATCCATGATACTGTCTACATAGAAAAGAAAGTCATAGAGAAATCTCCCGAAGTGGTAGTTTGTAAAGGCTTGCCCGACCTGCCTGCTATCTATTTTGAACGTGGCAAATCAAATTTGGATACGGATAAATATGCCATCCAATTGTTTTCCATAGCTCAGGCGATGATGGGCAATCCTACATCCCAAATTGATATTTTAGGATTCGCAGACCATACCGGTGGAGAAGCAATCAACGCCAAAATTACAAAGAAACGGGCGGAAGCTTTGAAGAAATTCCTGGTAAAGGTAGGTATTGAAGGCTCCCGGATTCACACCTATGGCATGGGAAAAGATATGAAAATAGAGAAAGACCTGCGATTCTCGGAGAAAGCCAGGCGAACGGACATTAAGGCAATCATAAATAGAAAATGATCGTTCCTTCTTTAATAGTCACAGAATCTTAGACCGAACAAGAATAATTTAGAATTTGAACTTTCAACGTAAAACGAAATAAACCCTGTTTCAGAATTTCCATAATATATGGAAATGGCTGAAACTCATCTCAAGAAAGTTCGGGCTTGTGAAAGTCTGAACTTTTAAAATCATGCAAAGGAGTACTTCCCTATATTTTTTATTGGTATTCCTTTGGCTACATTTCTGAAACATCTCCTTTTTTGCTCCAAAAAGCGAAGTCCCTTATTTCCTATGGATAAGGAGATGTTTAAGAATAAAATCCCCGGGGCTGTGAAGTTCCGGGCTTTTCTTATAAAAAACGACTCATGCTTAATACATGAGTCGTTCTTTTATATAGTTAATAACTAATCTTCACCCCGGCAAAGAAACTTCTCGGCATGGAAGGCCCGTAGATATAACCCGAATCCCGGTTGGCTCCCCTATCGAAGTCTTTCTGATAAGACTCAAAGATATTCTGAACTCCGCCGTTCAGTTGTAA
This sequence comes from Bacteroides sp. GM023, assembly GCF_014750685.1. Classification (GTDB taxonomy): domain Bacteria; phylum Bacteroidota; class Bacteroidia; order Bacteroidales; family Bacteroidaceae; genus Bacteroides. The sequence continues at coordinate 90,864 of NZ_JAAXGE010000003.1, read as the reverse complement.
ATCGACAGTTTTGTATAGCTTGAAGTCATAAGCAAGTTTCACTCCCAAATCGAAGAAGCGTGGTGTCTTGATTGCTTCCGCCTTCCTTTCGGGCATTTCACCCAGTTTTGCGTTCTCAGCGCTGATGTCCATACGCTGTACCAACATACTGCCGGTATATGTTCCTGACAGAGCGATAGACAAAGGCTTGATGGGAGTATAAGTGGCAGTGAAATAACCATATGTATCGGGAGTGCGGAATATCTTCCTTTCTGCCGGCGCATCATCGTGCCACTTATGCGCTTCATCGTACCGGCTGCGCTGCAAAGTCAGTCCGGCTTGTATTTGCAGTAAGGAAAGATAAGCAACTTTAGCTTCTAGCGTCAATCCCATAACTTTAGCGCCGGGGCCGTTGCTACGTGTTTTCACCAATATGCCGTCACCACGGTCGTAAGGTTCACCCAATACAAAAACATCAGTCAGTCTTGTATAAAAGCCTTCGACCAACAGGTTCGTTTGGAACGCTCCGAAACGATGATACATATCGGCGGATGCACTGAAACTTTGAGATTTCTCTTCTTTCAAATCCTTTGCCCGTTCAATCATTGCCACTGTTCCGCCTACATTCTCGATGTGCATATCTTCATCAAAGGCTTGTGGGGCACGGAATCCCGAAGAATAACTCAAACGCAGGTTTATATTCTGCGTAGGATTGAAACGTAAGTTGGCACGCGGGCTGAAGATAACATTATCTACCATATTGTGCTTATCCAGGCGACCACCGATCAGGATTCCCCAATGCTCATTCTTCCACTCATTTTGTAGGAAAGCACTATAGATGTTTACTGTTTGGTCGGTGTAACGGTCATATCCCCACATATTATCTTTCAGGCGGTCACGGTTGTATTCAAGTCCCGCTGTCAAATCGGAAGGCATAAATAGACACTTATCAAACGTATGCACATACTGTGCGCCACCCATAGCTGTCAAATCCGTAGTCTTTCCATAGGCTTTCAAGGGGTCATTGCCGGGGCCGTAGTAACTGTCACGGTCTGTATTGGCTGCCGAGGCAAAAACACTCAAACGGTTCTTTTCATCCGGTGAGAAGTAATCGAATTTCAGGCTTCCACCATCAATGGAATGTTGAAGCTGCTCGGCGATATGGGCTTCGTGAGGGGGACGGTTCATCATATCTCCGCCACGACGGAACTCCTGCATATGATGATACTCAAATGTCAGTTTGGAGTAAGTACTTGTCTTCAGATAAGAGCGGAAGCCTACCGTTTGGTTCTTCAATTTGGGGAGTTCGGTGAATCCGTCTCCGTCATAATCATATCCCGACCGGTGGCGGTTCTGACCAAAGATGTATAATCCGGCACGATGGTCGTCCGTCACCAATGAAGCATTCAGAGAGGTATTGTTATCGAATGAAGAACCTCCACCCAACGAAGTGATGGTATGCGATAATTGACCGGAATTGCGTAAAGGTTCCTTAGTGATAATATTAATCGTGCCTGCGATAGCCGAAGAGCCGAACAACGCCGACCCTCCCCCACGCATCACTTCCACACGTTCAATCATGCTGGCAGGAATCTGTTCCAGTCCGTAGACACCCGAAAGGGCACTGAACACCGGACGGGAGTCTATCAGAATCTGTGTGTAAGGCCCGTCCAGTCCATTGATGCGGACTTGTTGGAAGCCGCAGTTCTGACAGTTGGTTTCCACACGCACACCGGGCTGGAAGTTTAGTCCTTGCGATAAAGTGGAAGAATTAGTCGTTTCAAAAAGTTTCAGGTCAACGACATTCACCAAAGTAGGCGCTAAACGCCGGGTTGTCTCACTGCGATTGGCAGAGACTACGACGCCATCCAGGGCAATCGCATCCTCTTCTATTTCGAAATCTTCTTCCAGTGTTTTCCCTTTTTTCAGGGTTACGTTGCGGGTAACAGTTTTGTAGCCCACCGAACTGACTTCCAGTACGAAATTGCCTTCCGGCAGATTCTTCAGGAAGTAATGTCCCGTAGCATCGGTAACGGTTCCTATGGTAGTTCCTTTCAGGGCTATTGTAATATAAGGAAGATGCTCCTTCGTTTTTTTATCTAATACATGACCTATAATGTTCGCGTCAGATTTTCTCAATTCAGGGTAGTCGGGATGTTCAGCCAATGCATGCGACACAGCACAACACAGGCTGACCAGGACTAAAAGATATTTTTTCATTGTCGTTAATCTTTTAAATGTTTAAATAAAGAAGTAATAAGAATGGGGAAGCAGCGATAAGTAATCGTTGATTCTAAATCTAATAATTCCTGCTTCCGAAAATGTAGACTAAGCAACAGGGGGAGCCCTGAGAGATATAATGCCCAGACAGGTACGACAATAACGCGCACTCTGCGGACGGGCAATCAGGATGCATAATAAGGATAAAACGGCAGCGGTAAATAGCGGCAATAATCCATTATCTGTCGTCAGGACATGATTCAAGAGATGGATTAACTGGAACTCAACAGTCGTGTGACTGTGTTCGCTGCCTTTCTTAAATGGATGCGAATGGACAATCGTAACCCCATTTACTACATGGGAGTGAGTAAACAAAGTGATTCCTGCCATGTACGAGATAAACAGTACAGGCAGAAACCATTTCATTATATTCAGATACAGTTGTTTCATTCGTCAGATAAAAATCAAGGTTTAGTTTTGTGCGACAAAGATAGGGATTGTTTAATGATGTATCAATCCCTATATATAATGATTTGAGGACTTGAAATGTTCTTAAACCATTATTAATAACTAATCTTCACGCCGGCAAAGAAACTTCTCGGCAAGGAAGGACCATAGATATAACCGGAGTCACGGTCGGCTCCCTTATCAAAGTCATTCTGATAGGCATTGAAGATATTCTGTACTCCGGCATTTACCTGCAAGTTTACTGACTTATAGAGTTTGAAGTCGTAAGCAGCTTTCAGTCCGATGTCGAAGAAATCTTTCGTATTTACCGTTATCGGATTTTCAAGGAATCCCGGAACAGGTTCGTGAGGAACCAGCATCGAACCGGTATAGGTGCCGGAAAGAGCGATAGACAGCGGTTTTATCGGAGTATAGGTGGCTGTGAAGTAGCCGTAAGTATTCGGCGTACGCATCATTTTCTTCACGGCCGGAGCATCTTCGTTCCATACGTGAGGGTCGCTATAATGGCTCTGTTGCAAAGTGACTCCTGCCTGAAGTTGAATTTTATTCAGGTAAGCCATCTTTCCTTCCAGTGTCAATCCCATTACTCTCGCTCCTGATGCATTGTGACGTGTTCGTGTCAGGATACCATTGACTACCTCCCCATCGGTAAGGGCGAAAACATCGGATAATTTAGTGTAAAATCCTTCAACGAGGAAGTTTACCTGGAATGCGCCAAAACGATGGTAGATGTCTGCCGAAGCACTCAAACTTTGTGACCTTTCTTCATTCAGGTCATCGGCAAGTTCGACCATTGCCACGTTACCGCCTACATTCTCGACATGCAAGTCTTCGTCGAAAGCCTGCGGAGCACGGAAACCGGATGAATAACTTAAACGGAGATTGATATTCTCTGTCGGGTTGTAGCGCAGATTGGCGCGCGGGCTGAAAATGATATGGTCTATCAGGTTATGTTTGTCCAAACGGCCGCCTATCAAAAATCCCCAGTGTTCGTTCTTCCATTCATTCTGAAGGAAGGCACTACCGATATTTACTTTTTGGTCTACTGTACGGTTGTATCCCCACATATTATCTTCCAGTTTGTCCTGGTTGAATTCTATTCCTGCTGTCAGGTCGGAAGGCATGAAGATGCATTTGCCGAAGCTGTAAACATACTGTGAGCCTGCCATCCAGTTGAGGTCGGTGGTGTTTCCGTAAGCATTCAGGTCTTGTCCGCCACCATAGTAGCTGTCGCGATTGATATGCTGTGCGGAAGCGAATACATTGAAACGATGCTTCTCGTTAGGTGAGAAATAATCGAACTTCACACCTCCGCCATTAATGGAGTGTTCGGTCTGTTCCGCCACATTCGCTTCATGGGGCGGGCGGTTCAACAAGTCTCCTCCCCTACGGAATTCTTCCATATGATGGTATTCGAAAGTCAGTTTTGAATAAGTGGTTGTTTTCAGGAAGGAACGGAAACCGATGGTCTGTCCGTGTATCTTGGGAATTTCAGAATATCCGTCTCCGTCATGGTCGTATGCGGAACGGTGGCGGTTCTGTCCGAAGATATATAGGCCGGCGCACTGGTCGTCCGTCACTAATGACGCGTTCAGGGAAGTGCTGTTGTCGAAAGCGTCTCCGTCACCGATTCCTGTAATCGTATGAGACAACATACCTGAGTTGCGAATCGGTTCTTTGGTAATAATATTGATTGTACCCGCAATGGCAGACGAGCCGAACAATGCCGAGCCACCGCCACGCATCACTTCTACCCGCTCTATCATACTGGCAGGAATCTGTTCGATGCCATATACACCGGAGAGTGCACTGAAGATAGGGCGTGAATCCAGCAGGATTTGTGTATAAGGGCCGTCCAGTCCATTGATGCGTACCTGTTGGAATCCACAGTTCTGACAGTTGGATTCCACACGTACTCCGGGCTGGAAGCTCAATCCTTGAGCTAGAGTCGTAGAGTTCGTGTTCTCAAAGATTTTCAAATCAACGACATTGACCAATGTCGGAGCCAGGCGACGGGTGGTTTCATTACGATTGGCAGATACAACGACGCCATCCAGGGCAACTGCATCTTCTTCTATTTCAAAGTCTTCTTCCAGGGTGCGACCTTTTTTCAGTGTCACGTTGCGTCTTATGGTTTTATAGCCGACGGAACTTACTTCGAGCACAAAATTTCCTTCGGGAAGATTCTTCAGGAAGTAGTGTCCCGTAACATCGGTGACAGTACCGATGGTAGTACCTTTCAGTGCCACTGTGATATATGGCAGATGTTCTTTCGTGTTTTTATCAAGGATATGACCTATTATATTGGCATCCGACTTACGTAATTCGGGATGATTGGGATGTTCATGGGCTTGTCCTCCATGGGCAGGCAACAGTGCACAGCACAAGCAGACAAGCGAAAAGATGTATTTCTTCATTTTTCGTTTGTAATTCGTTCTTCGTTAAGTATTCGCGTGAAAAATCACATAATATCCTACCTGAATCCCTAAAGACAAGGCAGAATGGTATCATTCAAATAACAGAAAAACGAATGGCAGGCGGAGCACGGAGTGCTGTCACTCCATGATAAGGAGCATGAAAATGTGTATGCTGCGGACGTTTGAGCAACAGGCACAATAAAAAAGGAATGAAAAGGGTAAGAGCAAAAACAACAGCCGCACCGTCCGTTGTCAGATGAGACAGGAAGTGAATGTGCAACAGTTCGACTGTTGAATGCTTATGTGCCGCCCCTTTCTTAAACGGGTGTGAATGGACGATTGTCACGCCATTGACCACATGCACGTGGGCAAAGAATGTAAGACTTACCAAATACGACACAAAGAGTATCGGCAAGAAGTAGCGTGTAATATTCAATAACAATCGTTTCACCTCATTTTTGCTTTGGGACGGCAAAGATACAAATATTTCTTTTAACAATCAATGTCCAGACAGAATACTGTTAATATACGGCTGAAGCTATCACTTGTATAAACAGAATCAGGAATACCATAGCAATCGGATAAACGGTTGCGTAGGCCACACTGGGGATATTACTGTCTACCATCGAATCGGCAGCGGCCAAGCCGGGCGTACTTGTCATACCACCGGTAATGGTTCCCAGCAAATCGAGCAGACTGATTTTAAATACTAAACGTCCTACAATGGCAGCAACAAGCATCGGCACCAAAGTGATGGCAGCCCCTACTCCGAACATCAACAATCCGCTTTCCTGGAAAGTGGCTACGAGGTTCTTTCCGGCGGAAGTTCCCACTTCGGCAAGGAATAGAAGTAGTCCCAACTGGCGCAGCAACTGATTGGCAGGCCCCGACATAGACCAAATGATAGGTCCTGTCTTACCGACAGCACTCAATACAAGGGCTACCATCAGCACTCCTCCGGTCAGTCCCGGTGAGAATGACAGGCTCTCAGAGAAAGAGATATTTATTTTGCCGAACAATACTCCCAGTACAATACCCATTGCAATCGGGAAGAAGTCCGTGTCGGATAGCTTCTTCGCGTTATTTCCCAACAGGCGTGCTATGCCTTTCAGTCCTTCCTTCTCTCCTACTACCATTAGCTTATCACCAAACTTCAATGCCAAATCGGGAGATGGAGACAGGTCGATACCGCTTCGACGAACACGAGTCACTGTACAACCGAAGTTTTTCTGTAAATTCAAGTCTCCCAGTTGCTTGTTTATCATGTCCTTTTTAGTCAGCAACAGGGATTCTATTTCCTGTGTTTTGTCCAAAGGGAGTTCACCTTCTTCCCGTTCACCTACCAGCACTGCGAGTTGGTTTAGTGATTCTTCGCTGCCTACTGCCTGTATATAGTCTCCTTCATGCAGTACGGTTGAAGCGGTAGGAATGGATATTTCTTCCTTATGTTTCAGTCGTGAAATGACAGCTCCCGTCATGCCACGTGCATTAATCTGCATCAAGCTGCGGTCGAATACATTCGCATTGGTGATACGGTAGATACAGGTAGTCAACTCCGGGAATTGGCTGCGGCGTTCTATCTCCAGGCGACGTGCTTCTTTGTCCAAATCCACCCGCATGATTTTAGGCAGCAGTTTGACAAACAAAATCACCCCAATCACGCCAAACGGATATGCGATACCGTAAGCAATGGATGCCAAAGGTGAATGTGTACTGTCGATAGCGACTGCCAAACCCGGCGTACTGGTTAATGCCCCGGCAATCAGACCTACCACACTGGGTGTGTCGATGTCGAACGCGTACTTCAGTCCTACTGCCGTGAGACAGGCGGAACTGATAATGAGAATGGTAATGATAATCAACGTCTTTCCCTTGCTACGGAAAGAATCGAAGAATCCGGGCCCGGCTTGAATACCGATGGTAAAAATAAAAAGTACCAAACCGAAATTTCCCAGTTCTTTGGGAATGATGACACCATAGTGTCCGAAAAGAAGCGCGATAAAGATTACCGCAGACACATCAAGAGATAACCCCTTAATCTTAATTCTTCCCAGCATAAATCCCAACGCGACAATCAGGAAAACGGAGAAATAAGAGGAGTGTAATAAGTCAGTAAACATAAAAAATAAAGGTTAGTTTGTTTTAAGGGCGCAAAGGTACTGATTTTATTTCAATCCGCACAACAATCTTTATTACAAGTAACCTCTTTATTTTCAAATTCCAGGGTGACATGTTGGATGCCTGATTCTTCGAGAACTTCTTTTATGTGATGCTTTATTTCTTCCATTTGTGTAATGTTATCAATGATTATATGGGCGGTCAATGCGGTTTCTGTCGTGCTTAATGCCCATATGTGTAAATGATGGCAGTTTACTACACCGGGTTGCTCCACTATCAACTGCTGAATCTTCTGGGTATCAATGCCCATCGGAACGCCATCCAATGACAGGCGGAGACTATCGTGAAGCAGTCCCCAAGTGGAAATAATGATAATAACAGCTATCACCAGTCCGATAATCGGGTCGATAATGCTCCACCCCGTATGCATGATGATAATCCCGGAGACAACTACGCCGACTGATACCAATGCATCGGCTGCCATATGCAAGTAGGCTCCTTTCACATTCAAGTCCTTGTCTTTGTCTTTCATGAAGAGCCAGGCGGTGAGTGCGTTGATAATCACTCCTACCCCGGCTGTCCAGGCTATGGCAGAGCCATCGACCGAAACCGGGTGGAACAGTTTGTCTATGCTCTCGGCAATGATGATGCCGACGGCAACTAATAGTATGACTGCATTTAATAAAGAGACAAGTACGGTACTTTTCTTATAGCCGTAAGTGTAGCGGCTATTGGCGTGAACTCTTTCGAGACGGAAAGCCAGCATGGCAAGTACAAGACTTGCTACATCGCCCAGGTTATGTCCGGCATCGGATAGCAATCCGAGGGAATTATAATAAAAGCCGACTCCAAATTCTACGATGACGAAGGCAATATTCAGAGTAATGCCAATGATAAAGGCTTTATTGAGCGACGTTAACCGATGATTATGTTCGTGATGATGATGAGATTCCATATTATGTATTTTTTATATCATATATAGAAAAACATTCAGCAAGAAATTTAGTTCAAACTTTTTCATAATACCTACATATGATTAAGAGCATAGGCGTTTTTCATTTTTTTTAGGTATTTTCTCTCTTTACAGTTCCCAGTAACTTTGCAGCTGAAAAATTAATTAATCATTATCTATCAAAATTAAGTATGAAAATCTTAAACTTTTGGATGGTTGCCCTTATGGCACTATCACTTTCAACAACATTTGTTTCTTGCAGTGATAACGACGACGACGATACAAACCTTGCAAAAGAAATTGCAGGTATCTACAATGGATATTCAATCGGCGAATGCAACATGTTCTCTGACTATTTAATGGGTGATAAATCAAGTGCGACTATTACTGCCAACGAAGATGGAACTATCAACCTGGCATATAAGTCGGGGGCAGGAGATTTCACTCTGAATAATTTAAAACTTTCTGCTAAATCGTTCAGTGGTTCAGGTGAAGTAGCGATGTCTATGAGCGGTAGTAGCACAGGCAATAGTTATGATTACACATTGGAAGGTAGCGTTAATGACTCTAAAGTGTTAACTCTGAAGGCTAAAGTGAGTATTCCTGCACCTATGGGAGAGATGACAATTGTATTTACTCAAGGAGAAGTACCGTTCATTTATAATATAGCGGCTACCTATCAATATAACAGTTCATTGGAGATATTTGTTATGAATACATCCTACGGTTTAACCACTGATTGCAAAGCTGTTATCACACGTGCATCGGACACAACAGTAGACGTTACCCTGAATGGTTTTGGCAACTTAGAAGGTGGTGGCAGTAGTATGAGCCTTGGTAATTTCACAATCAGTGGAGTAAAAGTAACAGCCGAAACAGACGGAACATATTCACTTAGCCTGGAAGAAGGATATGAATCTACCGACAGTACAGGAAAAGCTATCACAGGGGTAAGTTTCAGCGGTACAATCGCAGCAGATGGTACGGCTACTATTACTACTGATTTCAAACCGGGTAGCATGCCAATGGCAATAACTGCAAACTTTACCGGAAACAAAACAGCAAGTGTAGAATAAATAATCGGACTGGAAAAATGAGAAGAAGCAGGAACGCTATTTTCAAATATACAATAATACTGGGAGCGACTATGTCGCTCTCTGCTTGTAATGGAATATTTGAAAATATCTATGATGACCCCATAGAAACCGAAATGGAAATCAAAGAGAATAAATTCTCACAGGTCAAGACTGTTGAATATACAGAATGGGCATACATCGACCTGTCTGCCCGTAAAGTTACTACTGTACAAATCGGAGAAGAATATGAAAGCCAAATTCCCGAAGAGTGGGATTTTGCTATTCACCGCTATGATATAAAGACTAATGGTGGCGCTGCTTTTCAGACTACCTATACGAGCATTGATGATTTTATCGCAGCAGGAAAGCTGCCCGAAGCTGAAAAATTTGTCGAAGACGAATGGACAACAAACAAAATAGCCATTGATATGTCCGGCATGATGGAAGGAAATATCGTTTATACAGACTCTTATTATAATGCCGCTTTATCCAGTTGGCTGAACGTGGATACTTCTACTATGCCACCTATCTATACAATGTCCAGCCAAGCCTACCTGTTACGCTTGAAAGACAATACGTATGCGGCTATCCGTTTTACCAACTACACCAATGCTAAAGGCATAAAAGGATACATCGACTTCGATTTCTCATATCCAATTGAGTTCGATTAAAATAACTAAGAAAACAATAACCAGGAATGAAACATATATTTATCGTATCAATCTTATTTTTTTCTTTTATAGCAACCTGTTCCACATTTGCCCAACAATCAACCTATCACGTCAGCGGACGCGTGACTGATGTAAACGGCGAACCACTCCCCGGCTCTACCATCGCTATCAAAGGAGCAGGAATCGGGGCGGTCACCGCACCTGACGGAACATATACATTGCAATTACCCGGAATTGGTACATATATCATCACCGCCTCTTATGTCGGTTATCAAACAGAAGAAAAAACAATCACAACTGAGAAGGGAAAGAAAATAAATTTCCGTTTATCTGAGAATCAAGTTGACCTCGGAACAGTTGTTGTCACCGGTACCCGTACTCCTAAGCTGCTGAAGGACGCTCCTATCATCACACGGGTGATTACATCGGACGATATTAAAAAAGTAAACGCCAACAATGTCGCCGACCTGCTGAAAACAGAGCTTCCCGGCATCGAGTTCACTTTCTCCATGGACCAACAGACTGCCATCAATATGCAAGGCTTTGGCGGTAATTCCGTATTGTTCCTGGTAGACGGCGAACGCCTGGCAGGAGAAACTCTGAACAATGTGGATTACGAGCGTCTGAATCTCGACAATGTGGAGCGCATCGAAATAGTAAAAGGCGCGGCATCCACTCTTTACGGTTCGAGTGCTATCGGTGGTGTTATCAATATCATCACGCGTGAATCGGATGACCCCTGGAATCTGAATCTCAATTCACGCTTTTCTGAGCATAACGACCAACGATATGGCGGTAGCGTAGGATTTAAAGCTGGTAAATTCAGCAGTCTGACGAATATACAATATAATAATGTAGATACTTACAATGTGGACAATACGGGGGATTTCTCCACTGTATTCGGAAGCCGGGTATGGAACTTCAAGGAGCGGTTGATTTACCATCCGTTGGAAAGTCTCAAACTGACTGCAAGAGCCGGATATTATTTCCGCGAACGGAACAAGCCGGGAGATACCCAAGACAGATACCGGGATTTCAGCGGTGGATTGAAAGCCAACTATACCTTTAATACATTGAGTAATCTTGAAGTCGGCTATACTTTCGACCAGTATGACAAGAGCGACTACCAGATGCTTTATAAAAACGACGTGCGCGATTATAGCAATGTTCAGCATAATGCACACGCACTCTATAATTATACTTTCAATGACAAGCATACACTGACTGTCGGTGCCGATTACCTGCGTGATTATCTGATGTCCTACCAGTTCACGGACGATGCTGACTATACCATGCATACAGTGGATGCTTTCGGACAGTTCGACTGGAATCCGACAGATAGGCTGAATGTGATAGCCGGACTGCGATTCGACTATTTCTCTGACTCCAATGTCCGCCATCTATCCCCACACTTGGGAATGATGTATAAAATAGGTAACTGTTCATTAAGAGGTTCGTACTCTCAGGGATTCCGTTCACCGACATTAAAAGAAATGTATATGGTGTTCAACATGGCTAACATGATGATGATTTATGGTAATCCTGACCTTAAATCGGAAACAAGCCACAACTTTTCCCTGTCTGCCGAGTACACCAAGAACCGCTATAACTTCTCTGTTACGGGATACTATAATTTGGTACACAACCGTATCAACACTGTTTACAGCGACAATCCCAAAGGGCAGATATATACCAATACCGACAAAGTGGACATCGCGGGAGTAGATGCCAATCTTTCTGCCAAATATCCCTGCGGGCTGGGTTTCCGCATGTCATATACGTATATCCATGAATTTATGCGCAACGGTCAAAAGAAGTTTACGGATACACGCCCACACACGGCAACCGTAAGAATAGACTGGGGCAAAAACCTGGATAACCTGGATTTCAATTATTCGCTCAACGGACGTGTGTTGTCTAAGGTAAAGACGAACGTATATAACGACAGCTTCAACAACCCTTCTGCGGGAAGTCATGCTGCCACATATCCGGGATATATGATATGGGACCTTACTTTCTCGCTGGGAGTATTCAAAGGAGTTAACATGAACCTGGCGATAAACAACCTGTTCGATTACGTACCGGATTTCTATTATTTCAACTCCCCCACTACAATGGGAACCAATCTTACTCTCGGTCTCTCACTGGACATAGACCGTTTCTTCAAAAAATAGACAACAATAAAACTACATACAAAGCTAAAAATAAGAGAAATGAAAAAGAAAAGCAAAATCATCTTAGGTGTATGCATCGTTGCTGCGGCTCTGATAGGAATATCCGTATGGAATGCCTGGTTCAGCGCTACAAAGGTTGCCTTTGTCAACTTCCAGACCATACAACAGGGAAGCATCTCGAAAGCCAACGATAATTCATCCATCAAACTGAGTGAAGTATCTCTTGACAACCTCGACCGCCTGGCAAGTTACGATATGGTATTTGTCAACGGCATGGGCTTGCGCGTTGTCGAAGAACAGCGTCAGCAAATACAGCAGGCGGCTGACAAAGGCGTACCTGTATATACTTCCATGGCAACGAATCCCGCCAACAACATTTGCAACCTTGACAGCGTGCAGCAGAATCTGATACGCGGCTACCTGACGAACGGCGGGAAAACCAACTACCGGAATATGTTGAACTATATCCGTAAAGCGATTGACGGTAAAATGTCTTCCGTTCCGGAAGTGGAAGACCCGGCGGAAAGACCGAGCGATATGCTGTATCATGCGGGACTCACGAACCCGGATGATGAGCTGGAATTTCTCTCTGTCGCAGACTATGAGAAATTCATGAAGGAAAACAACCTGTATAAAGAGGGTGCAAAAAAAATTATGATTACCGGACAGATGGCGGATGCCACCGGATTAATTGAAGCTCTCGAAAAAGAAGGTTACAATGTTTATCCTGTCCAGTCAATGACGAGATTTATGTCTTTCATTGACGAAATAGAGCCAAATGCTATCATCAACATGGCTCATGGACGTATGGGCGACAAAATGGTGGATTACCTGAAAGCAAAGAATATCCTGCTATTTGCACCGCTCACCATCAACAGCCTTGTAGATGAATGGGAAAAAGACCCGATGGGAATGGCAGGCGGATTCATGTCGCAAAGTATCGTAACCCCGGAAATCGACGGTGCGGTTCGTCCTTTCGCGTTATTTGCACAGTACGAAGATAAAGAAGGACTGCGCCATTCTTACGCTGTCCCCGAACGCTTGAAGACTTTCGTTTCTACGATAAACAATTACCTGAATCTGAATGTCAAGCCAAATAATGAGAAAAAGGTTGCTATCTACTATTACAAAGGCCCCGGGCAGAACGCACTGACCGCCGCCGGAATGGAAGTGGTTCCTTCTCTTTACAATCTTTTGGTTCGTATGAAACAGGATGGATACAACGTCTCCAATCTGCCTGCCAATGCTGAAGAATTAGGTAAGATGATACAGGCACAAGGGGCTGTTTTCAACACTTATGCCGAAGGAGCTTTCAATGAATTCATGCAGGACGGACACCCCGAGCTGATAACCAAAGAGCAATACGAAAGTTGGGTGAAAGAATCGCTCCGTCCGGAGAAATATAAGGAAGTAGTGGATGCTTTCGGTGAGTTCCCCGGAAATTACATGGTGACTCCCGATGGCAAACTGGGCATCGCCCGCCTGCAATTCGGAAATGTTGTCCTGCTGCCGCAAAATGCTGCCGGAAGCGGTGATAACTCTTTTCAGGTGGTGCACGGCACGGATATGGCTCCACCGCATACTTATGTCGCTTCTTACCTATGGATGCAGCATGGCTTCAAGGCTGATGCGCTGATTCATTTCGGTACGCACGGTAGTCTTGAATTTACCCCGAGAAAACAGGTGGCATTGTGCAGCAATGACTGGCCCGACCGCCTGGTAGGTGCAGTGCCCCACTTCTATATCTATTCTATCGGTAATGTAGGAGAAAGCATGATGGCTAAACGCCGCTCTTATGCAACGATACAGTCTTATCTCACCCCTCCTTTCCTCGAAAGCAGTGTACGCGGTATCTACCGGGAGCTGATGGAAAAGATTAAAATCTATAATAACTCGCAGAAAGAAAATAAAGACCAGGAATCATTGGCTGTCAAGACATTGACTGTAAAAATGGGTATTCATCGTGATTTGGGACTGGACAGCATTGCCAACCAACCTTATACAGAAGATGAAATCGCCCGCGTAGAGAACTTCGCAGAGGAACTGGCTACGGAGAAAATTACCGGACAGCTCTATACAATGGGAGTCCCATACGAACCGGAACGAATTACGTCTTCCGTCTATGCAATGGCAACAGAACCGATTGCTTACAGTCTTTTGGCTCTCGACAAGCAGCGTGGAAAAGCTACGGATGCTGTCAGCAAACACCGTAGTCTCTTTACACAACAATACCTGACTCCTGCCCGTCTGCTGGTAGAAAGATTGATGGCCAATCCTGCATTAGCTACGGACGAACTTATTTGCCGTACTGCCGGAATTACACCACAAGAACTGTCCAAAGCACGTCAGATAGAAGCCGACCGCAATGCCCCGAAAGGCATGATGGCTATGATGATGGCTGCGGCAGCCAAAAAAGAAAATGCAAAGGAAGGAAAAACCGGTGGCCATCCGGGCATGGCAGGAAAAGAGAAATCTCCGCACGGCAAAATGCCTGAAGGTATGAGAGAAACCATGAAGAAGATGGGGGCTAATATGGACCCGGAAAAAGCTATGGAAATGGCTAAATCAATGGGAGCAAGTCCTGAAGCTCTGAAAAAGATGGAAGCCGGAATGAAGGCTCACAAAGAGAAAGCTGCCGATTCTTTGGATAAACCGGAAGCTGCAACAGATAAAGAAGCCGCAAAGGGTAAAGAAGTTGCAACAGATAAAAAGGAAAAGCCACAAGGTATGGCAGCCATGATGGCGGCTATGGGACAAGCTCCGAAAGAATATAGCAAGGAAGAAGTGGAATTTGCACTTGCAATAGCTGAAGTGGAACGTACCATCAAGAATGTGGGTAACTATAAGAATGCACTTCTCACAAGTCCCGAAAAGGAACTTAGCAGTTTGATTAACGCACTGGACGGCGGCTACACCGCTCCTACTCCGGGCGGTGACCCGATTGCCAATCCGAATACATTACCTACGGGACGTAATATGTATGCCATCAATGCCGAAGCAACCCCTACGGAGTCTGCCTGGGAAAAAGGTATCGCTCTTGCCAAACAAACGATTGATACTTACAAGCAACGTCACAACGATTCCATACCACGCAAAGTGAGCTACACTTTATGGTCATCCGAATTTATAGAGACAGGCGGTGCTACTATTGCACAGGTTCTTTATATGTTGGGTGTAGAGCCTGTACGTGATGCCTTCGGTCGTGTCAGTGATTTGAAGCTGATTCCTTCCGTAGAGTTGGGACGTCCACGCATTGATGTAGTAGTACAGACTTCCGGACAACTCCGTGACCTTGCCGCTTCCCGCCTGTTCTTAATAAACCGGGCAGTAGAAATGGCTGCCGCCGCGAAAGATGACAAGTTTGAAAATCAGGTTGCTACCAGTGTGGTCGAAGCCGAACGTGTACTAACGGAAAAAGGATTGAGTCCGAAAGATGCCCGTGAAATATCTACATTCCGCGTATTCGGTGGAGCCAACGGTTCGTATGGTTCGGGTATTCAGGAAATGGTGGAAGCCGGTGACCGCTGGGAAAATGAATCGGAAATCGCCGCCACTTATCTCAATAATATGGGAGCTTACTATGGCAGCGAGAAGAATTGGGAAGCCTTTCAGAAATTTGCTTTCGAAGCTGCGTTAACCCGTACAGATGTCGTAGTCCAGCCCCGCCAAAGCAATACATGGGGAGCTTTAAGCCTTGACCATGTTTATGAATTTATGGGTGGAATGAACCTTGCGGTGCGGAATGTAACCGGCAAAGACCCGGATGCTTATCTTAGCGATTACCGCAACCGCAACAATATGAAGATGCAGGAGCTTAAAGAAGCTGTCGGAGTGGAAAGCCGTACAACGATTCTGAATCCTGCGTATATCAAAGAGAAGATGAAAGGTGGAGCTTCCTCAGCCAGTGAATTTGCGGATGTTATCACCAATACATACGGATGGAACGTGATGAAACCTGCCGCTATCGACAAGGAACTATGGGATAACATCTATAATGTATATGTAAAGGACGAGCTCAACCTGGGAGTAAAGAAATACTTTGAGCAACAGAACCCTGCCGCCCTGGAAGAAATGACAGCCGTTATGCTGGAAAGTGTCCGCAAAGGATTGTGGAAAGCAAGCGAGGAACAAGTAGCAGAATTGAGCAAATTGCACACGGAGATAGTAAATACCTATCGTCCGTCCTGTTCGGGATTTGTCTGCGACAATGCAAAGCTCCGCGATTTCATCGCTTCAAAATCCAATGCACAAACTGCCGCTCAGTATAAAGAGAACATCTCCAAAATCCGCGAAGCTAAAACAAGCGGAGAGGATAAAGGAATGGTTATGAAAAAAGAAGAGATAAATCAGACAGCGGAACAGCAGACAAATACATTGAGCAATGTAGCCGTCGGCATCGCCGTTATCATCGTTATACTTGCTTTGATACTCTTTGTACGCAAACGACGCAAAAGCGGTCAGGTATAAATCAAAAACCGGTAATTTAGAATTTGTAATCAGTAATTTGTAATTAACAATAATGGATACAGTTGTCCTTGTACTTATGCTTCTTACAGCATTTAATTTTCTGTTGAAGCAAACGTTTTGGAAAGCAATAGCGGTGGGCATTATCGCCGCTATCTGCGCTGTGTTTGCCGGATTGATGTGGCCGTATGCCATCGAGCAGTCGAAATCACAGATAGCCAACTGGCTCAGTAACCAGCCTTTGATGCTGGATACATCTGTGATTCTAAGTATTGAAGTCTGCATACAAATGGCTTATGCCATGCTGGCTGTCCACGTAGCCAATGACTATCCGGTCAAGCCGCGCATGATAGTGATGTACCGTTTCCTCCGCTGGTTTCCGGGATTATTGATTTTCCCGGTTTTATTCAGTGGATTGGTTTACCTCATCTTCGCATTTCCCGGTATTTCTTTCCAAACGATAGCCTGGAGCTATGCAGCTTTCATACTGGTAGTGATACCGTGCGGAAGATACCTGCTACTCTACCTCCTGCCTGAAAAAGAACTGCGACTGGAACTTTTCTTCCTGACCAATGCACTGGTAGCCATACTGGGTATTGTAGCCACTGTAAACGGAAAGACTTCGGCAGCAGGTGTCAGCGAGATAGACTGGAAAGCGCTATTGGGCGTGATAGCTATCGCATTGGCCGGAGGAGTCTTAGGGCTTATCTGGTGGAACATCCGCAGCAAACGAAAAGAAAAAAGCATGAAATAAAAAAAGAAATAACTTACTAAATAATCAACAACAATGAACTACATATCAGATATTTTATATTGGATTTCTACAGGATTACTCGTTCCTGTCATCGTGTTATTAATCATCCTTTTCTGCCGTGCCATATTACTTGCCGGCAGTTTCTACGGTCAATACTTATCTATCCGCAAAACAGAAGCTCTGCTTCGCAATGAACTGGGAAAATTAACTTCAGACACCGTCGTGGATTTAAGCTCCAAACTACCGGAGAAATCAAGGTCACTCGTTATTATGTATATGCGCCAGATATTGGATGCCCGCGACACCCCGGCACAGGTACAGCGTTTGCTCGCCAACTTTGAAATCGCGGCCGACAAAGACCTTGCCATCTCTAAAACGCTGACGAAACTCGGCCCTATCCTGGGACTCATGGGAACACTAATTCCAATGGGACCTGCCCTCGCAGGGCTGGCGAGTGGTGATATCGCTTCCATGGCTTATAATATGCAGATAGCTTTTGCAACGACCGTAGTCGGTTTGGTAGCCGGTGCCGTAGGTTTCCTCACACAACAGGTAAAACAACGCTGGTATTTGCAGGATATGACCAACCTGGAATTTATCTCCGAGTTACTCAACGAAAAGAGAAACAATACTAAAACCGTAGAGAAATGAAACACAACTTATTACGAAAAGAAGAGGACGCCGACCCAATCAGCGTAGTTTCCAACCTGTTCGACGTTGCTATGGTTTTCGCGGTTGCCTTGATGGTGGCTCTTGTCACCCGGTACAACATGACGGAAGTGTTTTCGCAGGAAGACTTCACGATGGTGAAGAATCCCGGTAAGGAGAACATGGAAATCATCACTAAGGAAGGAGAAAAGATAAACCGTTATACTCCATCCGAAGACCAGGATAAGAAAGAAGGAAAACGAGGTAAGAAAGTAGGTATCGCCTACGAGTTAGATAATGGAGAAATCATCTACGTACCCGAAAAATAAAAAACAAGCCACCGAAATGAGTCGCTCATTCCGATGGCCTATCCCCTTTAAACACCTTTAAACAAAATGAAAATATGCCTCATTTACTAACTAAACTAACTAACCCATTGAGGCATATTTTAAAGAGACTGTCGCATCAGCCCCTTTTTCTATATAGAATGGCTTCCGCCCTCTAATCTTATTTACGAGCTTCAGCAATATAGCCGAGAGCTTCTTCACATTTTGCAGTTACATAAGCCCAGTCTTCTGCTACCACTTTATCTTTCGGGAACAGTTTAGAGCCCATACCTACGCAGAATACGCCGGCTTTGATCCATGCAGTCAAGTTTTCCTTAGTAGGTTCTACTCCACCGGTTACCATCAACTTAGACCATGGCATCGGAGCCATCAAGCCTTTTACGAAGTTAGTTCCGTAAACGTCACCCGGGAATACTTTGCAAAGGTCGCAACCTACTTCCTGAGCAAAACCAACTTCCGATACAGAACCACAACCCGGAGTATAAGCTACCGAACGACGGTTACATACCTTAGCAATTTCAGGATTGAACAACGGGCCTACTACGAAGTTAGCACCAATTTGCAGATACATAGCAGCAGTAGCCGGGTCAACGATAGAACCGATACCGATTGCCATTTCAGGACATTCTTTTGCTGCGAATTTCACGATTTCAGCAAATACTTCCTGTGCAAAGTCACCACGGTTTGTGAATTCGAAAGCACGAACACCACCATCATAACAAGCCTTTACTACTTTCTTTGCAACTTCTGCGTCTTTGTGATAGAATACAGGAACCATACCTGTAGAGCCGATTTTATTCAATACGGCTATTTTATCGAATTTTGCCATTTTAATTTTCTTATTTTAAATGAATTGATTTTTCAAACTCTCAACTCTCAGTTCCCGACTTATCTCTGTACGCGACCGCTTGCGTCACCACCAGCCAATGCTTCAACTTCCTCTACAGAAACAAGGTTGAAGTCACCATTGATAGTATGTTTCAAAGCAGATGCAGCAACAGCAAATTCAAGAGCTTCACCTTGATTAGGCTTAGTCATCAAACCGTGGATGATACCACCAGAGAATGAGTCACCACCACCTACACGGTCTACAATCGGCTCGATATCATAACGTTTTGAAGTATAGAATTCTTCTCCGTTGTAAATCATAGCTTTCCAACCATTGTGAGAAGCAGAGAAAGATTCGCGCAATGTAGAAACTACATATTTGAATCCGAATTCTTTCATCATCTGCTGGAAGATACCTTTGTAACCTTCAGCATCTGTGTGGCCTGCCTCAACGTCAGCATCCGGTTTGAATCCCAGGCAAAGTTCTGCGTCTTCTTCGTTACCGATACATACGTCTACAAACTGCATCAGCGGTTTCATGATAGACTGTGCTTTTTCTTTAGTCCACAGTTTCTTACGGAAGTTCAAGTCAACAGAAACAGTTACACCATGACGTTTTGCAGCTTCGCAAGCCAGGCGGGTCAGTTCGGCAGCCTTGTCAGAGATAGCCGGAGTGATACCTGACCAATGGAACCAGTCAGCACCTTCCATGATAGCATCAAAATCGAAGTCAGCAGCGTCAGCTTCAGCAATTGCAGAATGAGCGCGGTCATAAATAACCTTGCTAGGACGCATAGAAGCACCTGTCTCCAGGTAGTAGATACCTACGCGGTCGCCACCACGAGCAATAAAGTCTGTCTTCACGCCATATTTACGCAATGCGTTCACAGCAGACTGTCCGATTTCGTGTTTCGGCAATTTAGTTACGAAATAAGCTTCATGTCCGTAGTTGGCACAGCTCACTGCAACGTTCGCTTCTCCACCACCATATACTACATCAAAAGAGTCAGATTGAACAAAACGAGTATTACCCGGAGTTGATAATCTAAGCATGATTTCGCCTAACGTAACGACTTTCTTTCCCATAATTTTATGTTTTAATTTCTAAGTTATTAATATTATGAACTTTCAATTTATCATTTTAGCCCTATTTTTAGGGTTAACACACTGATAACATGATTATTAAACCATCAAAAGGTTAACATCGCATACCTTTCGTGTGCGGGCACAAAGATACAACAATTTTCGTAATTACAAAAATTGTTATATATTTGTATCGAAAATATTAAGATTATTATTGTGTGCGAGCACATATACCTATATAAATAAGGTTATCGTATGAATAAATTGCCCGAAAGGATTAGAATCAAAGACATCGCCCGCCTGGCGGACGTATCAGTGGGAACGGTAGACCGCGTCATTCACGGACGCAGCGGAGTATCGGAAGCAAGCAAAAAACGCGTAGAAGAAATCTTGAAGCAACTCGACTATCAGCCCAACATGTACGCCAGTGCCCTGGCATCCAACAAGAAATATACGTTTATCTGTCTTTTGCCGGAACACCTGGAAGGCGAATACTGGACAGCCGTTGAGTTGGGTATCCATGAAGCTATCGCCACCTATTCGGATTTCAACACTTCGGTGAAGATCAACTATTACGACCCATACGACTATCATTCGTTTGTCGATGCCAGTGAAGCGATTCTGAAGCTTCAGCCGGACGGAGTCATGGTAGCTCCTACCGCTCCCCAATATACAAAGGGATTCACGGACCAGTTGCAGGCACTGGATATACCTTATATATATATAGACTCAAATATCAAGGACGTTCCTCCCCTCGCCTTCTTCGGTCAGAACTCGCGCCAAAGCGGATATTTTGCCGCACGGATGATGATGTTATTGGCACGGGACGAGAAGGAAATCGTCATTTTCCGTAAAATACATGAAGGAATTGTAGGTTCTAACCAGCAAGAGAACAGAGAAATCGGTTTCAGGCAGTACATGGAAGAACATCATCCGTCTTGTAATATACTGGAGCTCGACTTGCATGCCGAACGCAACGACGAAGACAACGAGATGCTGGATGAATTCTTCCGTGCCCACCCGACGGTGAAAAACGGAATCACCTTCAACTCCAAAGTCTACATCGTCGGCGAATACCTGCAAAGCCGCGGAAAGAAAGATTTTAATCTGATAGGTTATGACCTCCTGGAACGAAACGTCACCTGCCTGAAAGAAGGGAACATCTCTTTCCTCATTGCCCAGCAACCGGAACTACAAGGCGCCAACGGTATAAAAGCTCTTTGCGACCACCTCATCTTCAAAAAAGAGGTAATTTGCATCAACTATATGCCCATCGACTTGTTAACAGTAGAAACAATTGACTATTACCATAGCAAATAACAACGAAATACAACTTTACAAGTACATTACATGGAAACAAAGTATTTAAGAATTAATCCTGCCGACAACGTTGCCGTTGCCATTGTTAACCTCCCGGCAGGAGAGCATCTTTCTGTAGATGGCATTGAGATTACATTGAACGAAGACATTCCCGCCGGACACAAATTCGCATTGAAGAATTTTGCAGAGGGTGAAAATGTAATCAAGTATGGTTACCCCATCGGTCATGCCTTGATGGCTAAGCAACAGGGTGACTGGATGAACGAAACGAATATCAAGACCAATCTCGCCGGATTGCTGGACTATACCTACAACCCGGTTCAGGTTTCTTTGAATATCGCCCACAAAAACCTCACCTTCAAAGGGTATCGCCGTAAAAACGGTGACGTAGGTATTAGAAACGAAATATGGATTATCCCGACTGTAGGTTGCGTGAACGGCATCATCGGACAATTAGCCGAAGGACTGCGTCGCGAAACGGAAGGCAAAGGCGTGGATGCCATTGTCGCTTTCCCGCACAACTACGGTTGCTCGCAACTCGGTGACGACCACGAAAACACCAAGAAGATTCTTCGTGACATGGTGCTTCATCCGAATGCGGGTGCTGTACTGGTAGTCGGTTTAGGATGCGAAAACAACCAGCCGGATGTATTCCGTGAATTTCTGGGCGAGTATGATGAAGACCGCGTGAAGTTTATGGTTACACAGAAGGTAGGCGATGAATATGAGGAAGGTATGGAAATCCTGCGCGATTTATATGCGAAAGCGTCCAAAGACGAACGTACTGACGTTCCTTTGTCCGAACTTCGTGTAGGTTTGAAATGCGGTGGTTCCGATGGCTTCTCCGGTATTACGGCGAATCCGTTGCTGGGTATGTTCTCCGATTTCCTGATTGCACAAGGTGGTACAAGCGTATTGACGGAAGTTCCCGAAATGTTTGGTGCGGAAACGATTCTGATGAACCGTTGCGAAAACAAAGATTTGTTCGAGCAGACAGTACATCTGATTAATGACTTCAAGGAATACTTCCTGTCTCACGGAGAGCCTGTCGGTGAAAACCCGTCTCCGGGAAACAAAGCCGGCGGTATCTCTACACTGGAAGAAAAAGCACTGGGATGTACACAGAAATGCGGAAAGAGTTATGTATCCGGCGTAATGCCTTACGGCGAACGTTTGCAGAAGAAAGGGCTTAACCTGCTCTCTGCTCCGGGCAATGACCTGGTTGCAGCCACTACTCTTGCAGCAAGCGGATGCCACATGGTACTTTTCACAACCGGACGCGGAACACCATTCGGCACTTTCGTTCCGACAATGAAGATTTCCACCAATTCGACTTTGGCTAAAAACAAACCGGGATGGATTGACTTCAATGCAGGGGTTATCGTTGAGAACGAACCCATGGAAAAGACTTGCGAACGCTTCATTGAGTATGTTGTCAAAGTGGCAAGCGGCGAGTTCGTAAATAACGAAAAGAAAGGTTATCGCGAAATTGCAATCTTTAAGACAGGCGTGACTTTGTAATATTGTTAGAACTATATAATGAAAGTTGCTATCCCTCACTCAACGATAAGTTGAACGGGATAGCAACTTTTTTTGTATTAAACCATATCGTCACCTGTTTTCTTAAATGTGACACGAAGCGTTTTATGAAACGGAATAAAACGGGAGACAATGGCTATGATGATTGATATGACCAGCAGGTAGCCCAATATTTCTTTCAGTGCGAGTAATAAACTTTGCTGCTGCAAGGTAGTATATAAAGAATTAGTTGCCAGTTGCGCAGCCTCATCATATCCGCGCCCCTGCGTTAGTGCATTACTCAAAGACTGGCTATACCGGGATGCTGCCAACGGGTCGGTAGCCGTTACAGTCTCCGAAAGTGAATACATATATTTCTGTTCCAGCCGATACAGCACATTACTATAAAAAGAAGTAGCCATAATAGGTGTCAGTACGGAACGGAAAATAATCAGAAAGAAAGCATTCGATAACAAGTATTTCGGATTCAAATCCTCAACGGCAAACAAGGCAAAAGCTATAATCAAAGTCAACATTCCCAAGCCACGGAAGAATATAGGCAAGTACAGCATTTCATAAGTGCTGGTCGGCGATATGCCGAAATACAGGATACCGAAGAATATCACAAAACAACTCATCCCGCCCGCTATCAGAAAACGGAAACGCCAACGCTGCCAGCGAAACCACCAAAAGCAGATAAACGCACCGACTATATATCCCGGAAGCAAATAAATATAAAGGGAATAGGTATGCGTAGTATCCACTTTCAGAATAACAGTCAGATAGTTAGTCAGCAGCGTGGTCGAGGTACTGAAAAACATGACAAGCATCATATAGAGATAGCCGACAATCGCTTTTGCCTGAAATAATGGCGCAAGGCTCACATAAGGGTTCTCCGAATGGCTCTGATGCCAAATGAACAAGGCAATCAGCATAGGGGCGATAATGATATATATGCATATCTTGTCAGAAGCCATCCAGTCGAGCACTTTTCCGTAATTGATAACGTACATCAACATCAGTAACCCGGCCGAAATAACAAACATCTCACGAATATGCAGGCCAGCCCATGCAACAGCTTTGATAGGACGATTATGACGGAAGCAGATGATAACGAACAGAATGGCTATCAGAATCAGCACCATCATAAAGTAATACATATATTTCCAATTATAATGATATGCCAGCAAAGCGGTTACCAACATCGAAGCCTGTCCCCCACCGTAAACCAACGGATAAAAATAAGAATAGAACTCACTACGCACATTCTTCCGGCTGAAAATCTTTTGGGCATAACGAATGAACCACAACATAAGAAATCCCTTCAGGAAACCGACGGCAAAGCTACAGACAATCAGAATATCCGCATTCTGCGTACGCGCACAAATCCAACTCAGGAAGAATTGCAGCAACAAGTCAATCAGCAACAACGATTTCACGGAAAAGGCAGCCAAGACTTTCGGAATGATAGGATAAGCAATAGCCATACCTGCCGAAGCGGCATAATATCCCATCGTTATATCTTCCGAATTAGTCCCCAATGTGTTCGAAACTTCCAGCATACTACCCGTATAAGAACCATTGAGCATGGTGACCGGAAGAATCACGATGAAGATACTGACAAGTCCAAGCCAATCGGGCACCCATTGACGGACAGGTGCTTCCAATTCTTTCATCGTTATCATTTGCGCAATGCTTCTGTTTCCACCATCATGCCGGCTCTCAACTGTGCCATTTCTTCCGAAGAAACATCTTCCAGTTCGATTCGTACCGGTATGCGCTGTTGTACCTTTACAAAATTCCCGGCGGAGTTATCCGTGGAAACTAATGAATATTTAGAACCTGTCGCCTCAGAAATAGCAGTGACCTCGCCGTGAAAAATCTTTCCGGGCACTGCATCCACCTTGATACGTACCTGCTGGCCGATATAGATATTGGCAATCTGTGTCTCCTTATAATTGGCGGTAATCCATTTATCCTTGTTACGTACCAGATAAGAGATAGTTTGTCCGGTTTGCACATACTGACCGGGTTCCAGTGTACGCCTGCCCATATATCCGTCATAGGGAGCAGTCAGAACCGTATAGGACAAATTCAGTGTAGCCAGGTCAAGATCCGCTTCTTTCCGTAAAATAGCGGCTTCCGCACCCGTCGTTTTCTTGCTTGTTTCCGCATATTGCGACAATGCCGCCTGTTTCTGCGCAACCAATGCCTGATAACGTGCCTTTGCCGCTTCATAAGCTGCTTTAGTCTGCTCAAACTGTTGTTCCGGGACGGATTCTTCTTTCAATAAGCGTTCAAAGCGATGATAGTCCTGTTCCAGTTGCCAGAGTTTTGCTTTAGCTTCGGCAATATTGGCGTCCTGCACGGCAATGTTCGTATGAGAAGTTTCAATCCCCGAATGAAGTACATCCTGCGAACCATGTGCATCCAACAAGGCAGCTTCCGCTTCCTTTACCTTTATTTGATATTCACGATTATCGAGCACCAGTAACGTATCTCCCTGATGAACATATTGATGTTCTTTGAAACGCACTTCTTTGATATAGCCCGAAGCCCGTACATTCAAGGGCGCCACATACTGGTCTACAAAAGCATCGTTCGTCACCTCATAGTTGACATAACGCCAAAAGTAAGTAGCAGTCCACCAAAGGCCGGAACCCGCCAAACAGATACATACCAAATTTAAAATAATGTTACGGACTCTAAGTTTCTTCAGCTTCTGCTGTTTTTCTTTCCATTCATTTGCCATATCCGTTCTGTATATTAAAGACGACCACAAGCCTTCTGAAGTTGATAATAAGTATAAATCACACGGGTACGTGCAGTAACCAACTGCAACTCGACATTCAGACGGACGGAATTTGCGTCAAGCAAATCAGTCAGGATAGCCAGTTGATTGAGATAACGGTTCTGCATGATACGATAATTTTCTTCTGCCTGCCGGACAGACAGTTTTAAAGCCTCTACCCTCTGCAATGCTTCCCGATGCCGCAAGAAAGCGGAACGTACATCCATGCGTATCCCCTGCATCTTCTGCTCTTCCTCATTCTTCCGTAACGACACCATCATTCTGCTTTCTTTTATTTTATGATTGTTCTTATACAATGACGATAAAGGATAAGAAACCGACACACCTACATTCCAGTTATTGTTGTACATATCCGCCAATGTGCGCGAAACGGGACGTGCCAGTGTATTCGACGCATATAGCGATACGCTGGGGAGTGAGAGAGAATGGATAGAGCGGATTTCATTCCTTGCCAGTTCCGTTTGTGCACGAAGCAACTTCATAGCCGGCTCATTCGCATACGCCTGAACGATATAATCATCATAAGATTGCAAGGCAACTGCCTGATAAAGCAAGCTGGTATCCGGTTTCAATAACAAGTTCTCATCCTGTCCCAACAGAATATCGAGTTGTTGCGATACAAGCGTGATACTGTTTTCCGTTTCCTGCAAAGACAAGCGGTCGTTCGTCAACTGCATTTCACTTCGCAATACATCATTATTGGTAATCAGTCCTTCCTTTTTCATCCGGCGAATATCACGCAACCGGAGTTCCGACTCTTCTATATTCCGCATCAAGATATCATGCTGCTTAAAGAGACTGAACAGATTCATATACTGATTCAGTAATTTCAGTTTAATCTCCGCCTGATCGGTCAAAGTCTGCAATTCAGCAACTTGCTTCTCTATATCCGCCTTATGGATAGCACTTCGGATTTTGCCACCCTGATAGATAGGTTGCGCCAAATCAATCGCATAGTTTTGCGACCAGTCCGGCGCATCCGGATAGAGCGGGTCGGACAATCCCCGTTCCCAAACGACGGGCTGCCCGACGAATCCGCCTTTCAGTCCGATTTGCAGTTCCGGCAGTTGTGCGGTTCTCGCAGTCTTTGCCCGTTCCTGTGCCATAGATTCTTTCATTGCGTCTGCCTGGAGTTGCAGGCTATGCTGCACCCCCCGTTCGAAAAGCTGGTCGACAGTAAGAAATAAAGAGTCTGTTTGCGCGTTTATCCATTGGGGGAAAGAAAACAAACCGAATAAAATTGCCGGATATAGTTTAGACTTTTTCAAGAACATCGTAGACACTATTTAATTCAGACAACATTGTTTCAATACTTTCAATACCGATAACACGTTCTGCATATACATAAACCTGATCCAAAACCGGACGAATCTGCTCTTTGAACTCCTCACCCGCCAGAGTCAGAAACACCAGTTTATTACGCCGGTCGGTCGGATCTTCCTTCCGGCAGACATACCCTTTCTTTTCCAGGTTGTTCATCAGATTAGTCAAGCATGCTTTGTCCTTCGCTATACGTTCCGCCAATATCTGTTGGCTGATGCCCTGTTCGTGCCATAAACTACTCAATACCTGAAGCATTTCGAATGTAATACCTGCGTTATTCTTCTTTAGTGTCCTTTGCATAGACCGGCGAAAAGCCATACGTGTGCGGACAATCTGTAACATGAGTTCTCTGAACTCCGCTCCTTCTCTCATTCCAAAAATCGTTTTTATCTTTTTCGGGCACAAAGGTACGTATTCCCATCGAATTAGTCAAACATTTGACTAATTTCATCTATCCAACTTCTTTTTTGAATCTATTTATTGAAATAATCAGATAAAATCTTGTTCATCTTAAATCTTTTATTTTACTTTGCACTACAAAGTACTTTTAATATAAATAAAGATAAAGCATTAGAATCGGTTTTTGAGATAAAAGAGTTGATGGAAAAGTCCTCAAAGTTTATCTCCGTTAGTGGTCTGGCCGCCATCATGGCAGGCATTTACGCATTGGCTGGCGCGTACATCGCGACACAAGTTATCACACCGGACACGTATTTAATCGTCGCGTTGGAATTAATGGCTATCATAGCCCTGTCGGTACTGGCAGCCGCTGCCGTCACTGCCGGAATCCTGTCTTATTGTAAATCAAAAAAGACAGGACAGAAGTTTTTTAGCCGGCTCACCTATCGGGCATTATGGAATTTTTCCCTTCCGATGCTGACCGGTGGTATTGTATGTATTTCCATCCTGATGCACGAGTATTACGATATCCTAGCATCCATCATGCTTTTATTTTACGGACTGGCATTGGTCAATGTTTCCAAGTTTACCTATTCCAGCGTGGCATGGTTGGGCTATGCTTTCATCTGCCTGGGTGCTATCGACTGCTTTTGGGCAGGTCATTCACTGCTATTTTGGACGATAGGCTTCGGCGGTTTCCATATCCTCTATGGCATATTGTTCTATTTACATTACGAAAGAAAGAAATCATAAATGATAGAATCATTCCAATATATTAATAAAGCATTCGAAAGCAAGGTGCGACTGGGTATCATGGCTGTTCTGATGGTGAATGAGGAAGCTGATTTCAATTTTCTGAAAGAACAGCTCTCACTGACCGACGGCAACCTTGCCAGTCACACCCGTGCCCTGGAAGAACTGGGATATATCGTATGCAACAAAAGTTTTGTCGGACGAAAGCCACGGACTGCTTTTCAAGCAACAAAGTCGGGCAGAGACGCTTTCAAATCTCATATTGAAGCCCTGGAGAAATTTTTAAAATCAAAATAAATAATTCATCAAAACACTACTGGCTTATGGACGATTTCAATGAAAACTTAAACGAGCAACAGGCACAGCAACCTATGGGATGCCTTCACCGTTTCTCCAAAACAATCAAGGTGGTCATTATCGGAATATTGATTATTCTCCTGATGATACCGATGTTCATGATTGAAAATCTTATTTCCGAACGGGGACGAACACAGGAAGAAGCTATCGACGAGGTAAGCGAAAAATGGAGTCTTGCACAGACCATCACCGGCCCTTATCTGAACTTACAGTTTCCGGTTGTCACAGAAAACAACGGAGAGAAAAAGGTTTCTATTAAAGACCTGATACTTTTCCCCGATGAGCTTTTGGTTAACGGCCAACTGAAAACCGAGATTCTGAAAAGAAGTATCTACGAAGTCAATGTCTATCAATCGGAACTAACAATGAAAGGTTCATTCAGCTCGGAAGAATTGAAAAAGAGCAGAATAGATATGAGTCAGTTGCAGTTTGACAGGGCAGCCATCTGCCTGAATCTGACTGATATGCGAGGTATCAGCGAACAAATCAGCATTACCCTGGGAGATTCTGTCTATGTATTCGAACCGGGAATGGATAACAGGGGAATAGGTAGCACCGGAGTACATGCCATCGCGGACTTATCGGAACTGAAGCAGAATAAAAAGCTGCCTTATGAAATAAAAATCAAATTGAAAGGTTCGCAGTCCATCAACTTCATCCCCCTGGGCAAAACGACCCGTGTAGATTTGAAAGCTAACTGGAATACCCCCAGCTTCACAGGAAGCTACCTGCCCAATAACCGTGACATTACCGAAAAGGACTTTTCGGCTCAATGGCAAGTGTTGAACCTGAACCGGAATTATTCACAGGTAATGGTGGATTACAACAATTCCAACCTCAAGGATATCGAAAACTCCAGTTTCGGTGTCAACTTCAAAATTCCGGTAGAACAGTATCAGCAATCCACGCGTTCTGCAAAGTATGCTATCCTGATTATCTTGCTGACATTCGGAGTGATCTTCTTTACCGAAATTATGAATAAAACCCGGATTCATGCTTTACAATATTTATTGGTTGGATTGGCACTCTGCTTGTTCTATAGCCTACTACTCTCCTTCTCCGAGCATATCGGCTTCAATCCAGCCTATTTATTATCTGCTGCACTAACAATTGTACTGGTCGGTGGATATATGTTCGGAATTACCAAAAGAAAGAAACCTGCACTGATTATGTCAGGTCTGTTGGGAGTACTCTATCTCTATATATTCGTCCTGATTCAGTTGGAAACCTACGCACTACTGGCAGGAAGCTTAGGATTATTTATCATTTTAGCAATGGTAATGTATTTCTCAAAGAAGATAGATTGGTTCAACGAATAACCGGTATTTTCGATGAAACACTTGACAAATGACTTTTTATGTTGTATCTTTGAGAAAAGAAAAACAAAAAACAGCATGAATAAAATAAGAAAAATAGATACATAATTAGTCTTTATTCTAGTACAGATAAGTACCAGTTCCAATATAGCGTGGGGCAATAGTCGAATGATTATTGCCCCATTTTGTATATATTTCAGCTCGAAGAATCTTGTTTCAACCCGAAAAAGCAAAAAAATAGTTCTTAATAAACTCTGATACCGTTTTTAATAAACTATCAAAAAGTTTATTATAAACGGAAATCACGTTTATTAAGAGAATCCGTTTTTCCTGTAAAAATACAGGAACAGCAAATTTTATAATTAGGAACAGGAATTAAGTCCAAACGTTAAATAGTAATATAAACAAACAATATTATTCTTTTATTCACTTGATGATAATGTTTTCTTCAAATACACCATATCGACCAATTGTTCCCCGTCCTCAAACATCGGATGGTCATAATTATCCGTAAAGAAATTCTTTACCCGATGTGAAACGGTGAAACCGCAACGCTGATAGAAAGTAGTAGAGGCAGGAACATCGCCCGTGCCCACCAACATAACGGAGCATTTACCTTTATAATATTCAAATAAGAATTCTATCAGACGTTTTCCGTATCCTTGTTTTTGAAAAGCAGGAATCGTAGCGATATTCTTGATTTCATAAACTCCGGGGCCTTCACTGGTGACAACACAGGCCGCTTTTATACCATTATCATATAAAGCGAACATTTCGCCACGTTCCAGGTACCTATCAATCATATCTTCCTGTTCATCCGCCAACAACAGTAAATCTAAAAACTGTTTTTTGTCTGTAGTAATTGGTTGTATTTCCATTTTTTTGTAAAGTTATTCATGATTTCTATGTTCCAAAATCCCATCCATATGTTCCAAGGCCCATCCTACTAAGCCTTCAATATGCGGAATCAGTGTACCACCGGTAGCTGTCAGGTAATACTCTACACGAGGGGGTACTTCGGCATACACCCTACGCTCTACCAGTCCGTCCGATTCCAGCGTACGCAAAGTAACCGTCAGCATCCGCTGAGAGATGTCGTCTATCGTTTTATGAATATCACTGAAACGCATCGTTCCATTGGCATTCAAAGTAATCAATACCAGCATTGACCATTTATCGCCCAAGCGACAAAGTACATTCCTGACCGGACAATTCCCTGTAGGTAAAAAGTTTTTCATCTTTTAACGTTTTGTATTTCATTGAGTTTCAACAATGGTTACCTTCATGTAACTTCCTT
Organism: Bacteroides sp. GM023; assembly: GCF_014750685.1. GTDB lineage: Bacteria > Bacteroidota > Bacteroidia > Bacteroidales > Bacteroidaceae > Bacteroides. The sequence goes on along the minus strand of NZ_JAAXGE010000003.1, from coordinate 59,570 downwards.
ATTTAGAGGTGCGTTATTGCATTTCTCAATCAAGAAAGATACATTTGCATCACAAAAGTAATAAACTTACTAATAATAACTATTGTTTCATTTAAATAATTATCATTATGGCAAAGAAAGTAGCAGTTTTAGCAGTGAATCCGGTAAATGGTTGTGGGTTATTCCAATATCTGGAAGCCTTTTTCGAGAATGGTATTTCGTATAAAGTATTTGCCGTATCGGATACTAAAGAGATTAAAACAAATTCGGGAATCAGCCTGACAGTGGACGATGTGATTGCAAATCTTAAAGGACATGAAGATGAATTTGACGCACTTGTCTTCTCTTGCGGAGATGCAGTTCCCGTGTTCCAGCAAAATGCGGATAAACCTTATAATGTAGATTTGATGCAGGTCATCAAGACATTCGGAGATAAAGGAAAAATGATGATCGGGCATTGTGCAGGTGCAATGATGTTTGATTTTGCAGGAATTACAAAAGGTAAAAAAGTAGCTGTTCATCCATTAGCCAAACCGGCTATTCAAAACGGAACGGCTACTGACGAAAAATCAGAGGTGGATGGTAACTTCTTCACGGCTCAAGATGAAAACACCATTTGGACAATGATGCCGCAGGTTATCGATGCATTGAAATAAAAGTTGGTCATAGCCAAATTCGGACAATAAAAACGAACAAAACACATAGGATATAAATACCTGTTTATGGAGTAGTCCGTTCCTTTAAAAGGAACAGTGTGTTTCTCGGTGAGCAACGGGTCGTTCCTTTAAAAGGAACGACCCGTTGGTTTTAAAGGAAAAAGGCTATCCGTATTCCACTAATATTCAAGTAGTTGGAAAATCAAATTCAAAAAGAAGATATCCTATAGCAAACACAAATAATATTCAACAATAAATACCATCAAAGAGATGTATGGATATTCGATATACATCTGCTCCTTCAATCTTACTTTCAAAAATCACTTCTCTTTTCGTGCCAAAATAAAGAAAAACAATACATCATAAAATACCGAAATAAAAATTCTAACAGTTTAAAAGTTTGTATATTAGCAGCTTGAAGTTTTATGAAAAAAAGTGGGATGTTCAGCTAGGGTATTACAAACTAATGGTGTTAAAAAAATTATATGATTAAAGAGAAAGAGGGTTTTAATGTATTTTTACTTCATTTTTTAGAAAGATTGAACGGCTGTGAATCCATAGAGAAGAAAGTCACTGAATCTCTGACAGATATTTGCAAGTACTATGGATTCAAAAGAGGATTCGTGTATCAGACAGACGGATTCCGTTATTTTTATTTAAAGGAAACCATTGGGAATGAGAGAAATACCCTAAGACCTCGTTTTGAAATAAACGAGATGACCAGGGAACACATTGACTATACAAAGAATAGAAATACTCCTTTTTATAGTCATAGAAATACGACCACTTCCCCGAACGATATTGCCATCATGGATTTTTATAATGCGGAGTCATTATTAGTCCGCCAGTTTAAAGATTCAGAAGGAAAAATCATCGGATTTGTTGGATTTGCTGACAGAGAACAAACAATAAAATTCACTGATGATGAATTGCAAATTATTCATCTGCTATTAGATTCTCTGTCTAAAGAAATTGCCGTCCGCGAATATAAAGAAAGAGAAGTGCGGGCCAGTAAGACTTTAGGCAGCATTATGAACAATATGGGAGTTGATATTTATGTGAATTCTTTCGATTCTCATGACATGTTATATGCCAATGAATCTATGGCCGCCCCCTATGGCGGCATTAAACATTTCGAAGGAAAGAAGTGCTGGGAAGCTCTTTACACGGATAAGAAAGGAGAATGTGAGTTTTGTCCGAAAAAGCATTTGATAGATGAAAACGGGTTGCCAACCAAGGTTTATTCCTGGGATTACCAACGCCCGTTTGACAAATGCTGGTTTCGTGTGTTCAGTGCCGCGTTTGCCTGGATAGACGGACAAATGGCACACGTAATCACCAGTGTCGATATTGACCATCAGAAAACGATAGAAGAAGAATTGAGGATAGCGAAAGAGAAAGCGGAAAACCTGGACAGGCTGAAATCTGCTTTTCTAGCTAATATGAGTCATGAAATACGTACGCCATTAAACGCGATTGTCGGATTTGCCAGTCTACTGGTAGAATCGGACGATAAAGAAGAACGCCAGGAATACGTGAATATCATGCATGAGAATACAGACCTGCTCTTACAACTAATATCCGACATTCTCGATTTATCAAAGATAGAAGCAGGAACACTCGATTTCACGATGGATCATTTGGATATCAAGAGCTTCTGTGAAGATATTATGCGCAATTATGATATAAAAGAGGATAAGCCCGTACCGGTTTTGCTGGCATCCGGTTTGCCCGAATATTATATCTATACAGACAAGAAACGCTTGATGCAGGTGATTACGAACTTCATTAATAACGCCCTCAAATTTACGGAGACAGGACAGATTACTCTTGAATATCATCTAAATGAAATTACGAGTGAAATAGAATTCTCCGTTACAGATACAGGTATGGGGATTGCTCCCGAAAAAGCAGATAAAGTGTTCGACCGTTTCGTAAAACTCAATTCTTTCTCAAAAGGTACAGGATTGGGATTGTCCATTTGTAGAAGTATTATCGAGCACCTTGGTGGTACTATCGGCGTCGAATCCAAATTGGGAATCGGCAGTCGTTTTTGGTTCACTCACCCCTATACAGCCTGATAAAAAAGATATGCTAGTACTCGCAAAATGCGAGTTTAGCATAAAAAAAAGAGCGAAAGTATCCGATAAAACAAGTATTCCGGCAAAATTAATCATAGAAATAATTTTTCAATCCTTTTTTTCACTACATTTGCCCTACTAAAATAAAACAATAAAATAAGGATACCACAAACAAACATCTCTCATGGATATAAGAAAATGCCTATGGCTCTTTTTTTTATGTTTCTTCTCTGCATCGTCTATCCAAGCTCAAAGAAACGATATTGATATTTCCAATTACATTCTATGTATCAATTCCTATGCAGAATCTACACCGTGGAGTAGCCGGATGATTTCTACGATATCGGAATATGTACAGAAAGATCCCCAACTGGCGTTGTATGCGGAGCATATGAACACGTTGATGATGGACAATGATTCTATTTTAGGAGAATTTAAAAATATGGTTTCCCAAAAATACTCGCAACCACGTCCCCGGTTATTGGTATTATTGGGAAGTCCCGCATTTACGTTAAGGGATGAATACAGAAAATGTTGGGGAGATATACCTATTATTCTCTGTTCGGAAGAAGCTTTTCAAGGGCCGCAAGAAGCCTACTTCCGGAAACAAATGATTGCGCCGGCCGACCGTATTCCAATATCGCAGTTCGCCGATCTGTATAATATGGTTTTCCTGTATTCAAACCTTTATCTTCGGGAAAATGTACAGTTTATCAATCACCTAAAGCCCAATATCAAGAAATTTATATTCATTGGCGATGAACGGGAAATTAATTTAAGTAATAGCCTGGATATCCAAAATGAATTAAAAACAAACTATCCACAGATCGAATATCAGTTTTTAACGCCACAGAAGATGACTACCAATCAACTACTGGACTCTCTGTATCGTGTCGACTGCCAAACAACAGGTGTATTATTCGCGTCCTGGTTTTATAAAACAACATTTGCCGGCAATGCATCACTGGTATCCAACGATCACAAACTTATCGTGACAACTACCGCTCCTATATTTACCCTGAACATGACAGATATTACTGAAGAGAACGGGGGAATGATAGGCGGCTATACCTACAATCAAAAAAGATACAATCAGGAATTAGTTCATGCCATATCAGCCATTCTTAAAGGGAAACAGGCTCGCGAACTTCCTTTTTATATGCCGTCAGACGGCCGTCCCATCATTAACTATGCATCATTACTCCGCAAAGGGATCTCCCCTTCCCTCTGTCCATCAAACACACTCTTTTTGCATAAGCCACTTTCGTTTTGGGAACAAAACCAATATTTCATCATAAGTTCTTTATCTTTTATATTTCTACTTGCCCTGTTTTTCTTTTATCGCATCCGCAACTTTAATATCATAAAGAAAATGCAACAGAAGGAAATAGACGCTATGGCCAATTACAAAAATTTGGTGAACAATATGCCTATCCTTTATATGCAGGAAGAACTTATCACGGATGAAAAAGGGGTGCCTGTCGAGTTGATTTATCGGAAAGTCAATGCGCACTTCGAGAAGAACTTCCTCCGCAAAGAAGATGTGATCGGTAAAAAGGCAAGTGAGATTTTCCCGGAATCAATGCCGGAATTTTTGCATTTCATAAAGAAAGCACTTGATGAAAATAAGGCAATCACTTTTCCTTATTATTTTAAGAAAATCGACACTTTCTATGATGTGATACTCAAAGGGACACAGCACAGCAATATTATTGATGTATTCTGCCTGGATAGTACAGAACTGCACAGAGCACAACAAAAGCTAAGCACTATCAACAATAAGCTCTCCATGTCTCTCGATGTGGCTAATATCGTACCCTGGAAATGGGACTTACAAAGCCATACTATCCTATGCGACATCAATAAACCGATAGAGCTCAGTACATTGGGAAAAGATGTATCCGAAGAACAACTGGCAGTGCCCGATAATCAATATTTCTCCAAAATATTCAAGGAAGACCGGACACGGGTGGAGCAAGCCTACAAAGACTTGATAGAAGGACGTTCGAATAAGGTAAAAGAAGAATATCGCATAGTCAACACTCATAAGGGACTTCATAGAATAGACTGGGTGGAAGCTCAGGCAGCCGTTGAAACCCGGGACGAAAAGGGAGATCCGTTGACTTTGGTAGGTTCTTCATTAGTCATTACCGAACGAAAGAAGATGGAGCTGGAATTGGTGAATGCCAAAAACCGTGCAGAAGAATCGAATCGTCTGAAATCGGCTTTCCTGGCAAATATGAGCCACGAGATACGCACGCCTCTTAATGCCATTGTTGGTTTCTCGGGTATATTGGCTTCTACTGAAGAGGAAGAAGAGAAACAGGAATATGTGAGTATCATCGAAAGTAATAACACTTTGTTGCTGCAACTTATCAGTGATATATTGGATTTATCCAAGATAGAAGCGGGAACACTGGATTTTAATTATTCCAATGTAGAGATTAATGATTTGATGAGTGACTTGGAAAACAGTTGCGTGTTAAAACTCAAATCGGACAAGGTAAAACTGGAGTTTGTAGCTCCCGAAGAACCTTGTTGCGCACATATAGAAAAGAACAGATTATCTCAGTTAATCATCAATCTTATAACAAACGCCATTAAATTCACCGAACAGGGTAGTATCCGTTTCGGATATAAACGGGAAAATAATGAGTTGTATTTTTATGTCGCTGATACGGGTTGTGGTATTCCGCAAGATAAACAGGATAGTATTTTCGGACGCTTTGTCAAGCTGAACTCATTTGCGCAAGGTACAGGGCTTGGACTTTCTATCTGCCGGACGCTTGTTGACAATATGGGTGGCAAGATCGGTGTAGAATCAGAGATGGGAAAAGGGTCTACGTTTTGGTTTACATTACCCTACAAACAGGCGGAGGCTGTAGAAAAAGCTCCTAAAAAGGAGATACAGACCATCAGTATAGAGAAAGACAAACTCGTCATACTGGTTGCCGAAGATAACGAAAGCAATTATAAACTATTCGAGTCGATTCTAAAATATGATTATCATTTGATACATGCCTGGGACGGACAGGAGGCTATTAATCTGTTTAAGGAGTATAATCCGCAAATCGTACTGATGGACATCAATATGCCTGTCATGGATGGATATGAGGCGACCAAGGAAATTCGTAATTTTTCTGCCAAAGTGCCGATTATAGCTATCACAGCCTTTGCTTTTGCTTCGGATGAACAGCGGGTGATGGAAAGTGGCTTTGACGGTTATATGCCGAAACCGATTAATGCCCGCTTGTTGAAGGCACAGCTAAAAGACATCATGCAGAAGCGTATTGTTTTGTTGTAAGGTTACCATCTGTCATTTGATAAATCAAGCATTGATTCTTTCAGATATTTAGTAATTCAGCCACATTCTGAAAGAAGCCATTTTGTCTTTACTGACTATGATTTTATCTTTGAAAGGGGGCAGCACATGTACGACTGCTTTTCCCAAGAAGTAGGATTCAATACGCTGAATTGCATCAATACAGACAAGAGTCTGACGGTTCGTGCGAAAGAACCGATCGGGATCAAGTTGCTCATACAGTCTGTCTAAAGCCAAGTCGATAAGATATTCACGGTTTTTATGTGTCACGGCAAAAGTCAGCTTATTCTCTGAATAGAAATAAGCAATGTCACTGACTTGCAGAGTTAGCAGCTTCTCCCCACTGGAGATTAAAAACCGTGTACGATACTTTTTAGCTGCGGACAAAGAAGATTCTTGTGCGACAGTAAGCTGTTGCAAGACTTCCATCATCCGGCTTTCAGCTTTGAAATCATGGATATAGCTTTTGCTCAATCCCTCAAAACGCAAGATAGCCTGCAACAACCGCTCTTCATGAATCGGTTTTAAAAGATAATCAATACTGTTGACCGTAAAAGCACGCACAGCATATTCATCATAAGCAGTGGTAAAGACAATCATGCTTTCAGGATGGGCTTGTTCGATAAAAAGGAACGAGTTACCATCCGTCAACTGAATATCGAGAAAAAGAAGTTCTGGATGGGGATGCTGACCGAACCACTCCACCGCTTCCTCAATATTTCCCGGTAATAACTGTACTTCCCAATCGGGACGCAGCGCCAACAAGGTGTCACGAAGCAAACGGGCGGCAGGAATTTCATCCTCTATTATGGCGGCTTTTATCTTACTCATGAAGCAATGGTATTTTTACTGTAAACTCTTGCAAATTATTCTCTATCACAATATCACGATTACACAATAACTTATACCGGGCAGAAAGATTCTTCAATCCTGTACCGAAAGTAGTTGCACTCTTTTTGGCCTGTATCCGGTTTCGGACTACCAGTTCTTTTTCCTTTTCCATATAGAAAAGTTCAATGGTCATCGGTTTGCCCATATGGATAACATTATGTTTTATCACATTTTCCGCCAGTAACTGGATAGTCAGCGGTGGAAGTTGAAATTCCAGGCAGGCTTCCGGCAGGCGGTTATCAATATGGATACAATCTCCCAAGCGTACACGATGCAGGAAAATATAAGAATTTAAATATTCCAATTCTTCCCGCAAAGTGGTCAGCCGTTGATTTTGACACTGAAGTGTATAACGATATACATCAGAAAGATGCTGGGTGAACCGTTCCGCATTGGCGGGATTGTAACGGATTTCAGAAATCAATGTGTTCAGGCTATTAAACAGGAAATGGGGATTCAGTTGATTTTGCAAGGCCGTATAACGAGCCGTATTGTTTTCTTTTTGCAAGGCAGCCGCTTCTTGTTGCAATTTCAACGTATTCTGCATGGAACGGTTGGCAAGTAGCAATCCTAGAATAACTAACTCCACCAGCCATACTGTAATCAGAATCCGCCATCCGCCATTGGGAAACATAAACGGATAGGTAGCCCCTGCCAACAGTTTGGCAGTAACAAGCAATCCGTAGTTCAACAGGAAAAACATCCCCATTACAATGATATAGATAGATATTAATTTCCAACGACGATGCAGATTCAGCGCATACTGATTATCCACCCATGTACTTAGCCGCATCGTTGCATATCCCAAGACATTAAATGTCAGTATAAAGAAAGCCAGTGTGCCGACGGAATGAAATACATCGGCAACCTTATCGGGAAAGGTAGCATAATTTATCAATAACAGAAAAGAGAAAACTCCCAATCCTGAAAATAATGCTACATATAATAAGGTATTCAACTTTATATTCATACTACAGTCGGTTCTTTTCATACAAAATTACTATTTTTTACTGATAATCATAGCCATGAAGTGCTTTTATTAATTCCGAGTAATGTCCTTGTGCTGCCGCTTTAGCCTGCACATAGTTCACTTGGGAGGTCTGACGGTAAGTCTGCGCGTCGATAACTTCCACTACGGATACCTTTCCCTCATTGTAACGCTCCACAGCTTTGGCTTCATTTTCTTCTGCTTTTGCCAGTGAACTTTCACTTAGCCGGACACGCTCGATGGCTTGTGATAATGCTTTACGCGCCACACCAATTTCCAGTTCCACCTGATCCATCACCTTATTCAGATTATCTTCCGCCATGCCGATACGGAAAGAAGAAGCACGCTTCTCACTTTTCCGTTTTCCCCATTCAAAAATAGGAACGGATACTTTCGCATAAACGGCATAGTTAGGATCTAAATCTTTTTTGAAATTATAACCGGGAGAAGAGTAACTGCCGTCTATCCCTACATAAAACTGGGGTTTAAACTGTGAGTCATTCAACTTTTTGGAACTTTCGGCTATGCGGATATGGTCATACGCCATTTGGATTTCAGGGCGGCCTGTACCCGTAGACAACCATATGGAATCGCTGACGGTTACCATCGGTATCTGTGAATCCAATTCTGTCGTATGTTCCAGTTGCACTCCGATCATGGAATTCAAAGCCATTCTGCCTGTTTCAAAGTTACTCTGTGCCTGAAGCAGTTGAAATTCCGCTTCATTCAGTTTCACTTCCGCCATCAGTAAGTCCTGAGGATCTACCAACCCCACTTCTACCCTTTCTTTGATAGTCTTTACCAAAGATGCTATTGAATTACGAAAGTCTTCGGCTACGGACACAATCTCCTGCCGGGCTACGGCACTCCAATATTGCATATCCGTCTGATAACAGACTGCATCATTCAGCACTTTCGCCTGATTGCCGGCAAGGGACTGCTGATGTTGTGCCATACGGATAGATTCGAGTACACGTCCGCCTGTATAGACCGGTTGCAGGATGGAAAGCGAAGCTCCATAGTTTAATTGCTTTCCTTCCACCGTCTTGGACAATCCCATGGAAGGGACATCCAAAGTTAATTCCAACGGATTGCCCGTGTATTGAAAATTAGCGGCTCCCGAAAGTTTCGGTTTTAAATCCGCACGTGCGGATTTCTCTATTTCTACACTGGCAGCAATATTCTTTTCTGCTGCTTTCAAGTCATAGTTATAGTCCAGTGCCATCATCCGGTATTTCTCCAGCAAGGGGCTTTGCTGTGCAAAAGCAGGCAAAGACAAAAAAGCACAACAGCAAAACAACGGATAAAATATTCTCTTTTTCATTTTTATTTTCCTTTTACTTTGTAGAACATGGCATATAGTGCAGGAGTGACAAACAAGGTCAGTCCCGTAGCAAACGTCAGTCCGAAGATAATAGTGGCAGCCATTCCGCCGAACGCTACATCAAACAGCAGGGGTACCATACCGAAAATGGTCGTTGTAGCCGCCATTAAGACCGGACGGGTTCGGGAAACCGTAGCCTCAACAATAGAGGTGTACAGGTCGATTCCACTCCGATGCTGCACATTAATTTCATCAATCAACACGATTACATTCTTGATAATCATCCCGAGCAATCCCAGCCAACCGGCTATCGGAAAGAAGCCGAAATCAAAGCCTGTCAGCAGCATACCGACAGCAATACCAATCAAGGAAAGGGGCAAGATGCAAATGATAATAATCGGCTCGCGGAAGTTGCCGAACAATGCGACCAAAATAAGAACCAATGCAAGAAATGCTAACGGGAAATATTTGGCAATGGCTTGCATTGCTTCTCCCTGGTCTTTATACTGGGCATCCCAAAAGAAAGTATAGCCTTCGGGAAGCTGCATTTTTTCAATTTCTTCCCGGATTTCTCCATGTACTTCCGCCATCGTATGTCCTGGTTTTACGCCACACATGGCAGCCATCGAAAGTTGGCGGTTGTAGGTTCGCATCTGTGGAAATTCCCAGGTTGTTTCTATCTGTTCCGTCACTTGCGAAAGCGGAGCCGATCTTTCTCCGTTCCAAATAGAGAAATCTCCTAAAGAGCTCGCATCGGTTATATCTACATTGCCCGACTTCAACAATACGGGTACTTTCTTTTCATCATCCCGATAGATACCGACCGGTAGTCCGTCATTGATAGACTTCACCGATTCCATCATGGAAGCCTTGGTAATCCCCAGCGCTCCTGCCCTCACCGGATCGTACACCGGACGGATGACCATCGACATATTCCCCCATTCGTTACGGGCATCCGCTACTTTGGGATTGCGCCGCATCACTTCTATCGCTTGTCCGACCAATGAATCAAGCACGGCAGGATCAGGGCCTAAGAAACGGGCTTCAATGACAGCTTCCGTCAACGGACTTAGCTCAAACTTATTTACTTTTATCAATGGCTCCGGGAACTTGACCGAAATCGTATCCTGCAAGCGGGCATGCAACTGGCGGGAGAGTTTCGAAGTCTTGCATTTCACCAATATCTGCGCATAATTGGACTGGGGGCCGAACGATACGTTAGACAGATAATAACGTGGCGGTGTTCTTCCGATATAGGTAGATACCATTTCCGTTCCTTCCTGTCCACGGATAAAGTCTGCCATCTCCATTGCCATCTTATCCGTTTCTTCTATCCGTGTTCCTTCGGGCAACCACATATCCAATGTGAAATATTGTTTGTCCAAGGCAGGTACAAACACTTTCGGAATAAACTTGAAACTCCAAGCCGCTAATACCAGCATTACAACCATACACCCTACGGTTGCATACCGGTGATTAATCACCCACCCCAAGGCTGAACGGAACTTATTATAATACTTACCGGAAAAAAGAGCAGCCTTAAGTTCGTTGGGTCTTGGCCGACGGACAAACTCCTGAATAAAGAAAGGAGTCTGCGTCAGCGCAAAGACCCAACTGAACATCAGCGAAACGCCGATAACTACAACTAAGGATGACAACAACTCGCCGGTAATATGCGGCGAATAATAGATAGGTAAAAAGGTCAAAATCGCAATAACAGTTGCCGCAAGTAATGGTAACGCTGTGGCAGAACAAGCTCTCAAGATAGCCACCCGCTTACGCATTCCACGCTGCATATTTACCAATACCGAGTCGGAAACCACAATGGCATTGTCTACCAACATCCCCATGGCAATGATAATAGCTGCCAGTGACATACGCTGCAAGGCGATTCCCTGTGTCAGCATAACTATCAATGTGGCTAAAATGGAAAAGACCAGCCCGCTACCAATCAGAATACCGTTTTTGAATCCTATAAAAAAGAGCAGAATAGCAATTACGGTTACAACGGAAATTATCAGGTTCCAAATAAATCCCTGATTGGCTACGGCGGATTCATACCCCTGGTCATAAATCGTTTGCAGTTCAAAGCCTTCGGGCATTGTCTCCGAGAATTGTTCTATCTTTATTTTAACCGCATCCGCCATATCTACCACATTACCTGTGGGAACGGTAGAAATAGCCACTCCTACCGCAGGCTTTCCATCAATCCGCATCTTATTGCCCGGTGGTGTCTGATAGCTTTCTTTTATTTCGGCAATATCCGCCAACCGGAAGTGTTCTCCTGTACGGGATACAATAGTCAGATTTCGTATATCATCCAAAGAATAAAAGTTTCCGGTAGATTCGATACGTATTCTGTTTACTCCGGCGTCAATACCACCGGCATCCACCACCCGGTTCTGCGCTTCGAAAGCACAGGAAATATCCGCTGTGGTAATGCCGCTTCTCGCCATCACAGACGGACTAAGGATTACATCAATCGTAGGTGGCTGTACGCCGTAGATTTCTACCTTCGCTACGTCTTTCACTTTTAGCAGTTCATTCTTGATAAGCTTTGCCTGTTCTTCGAGTTCCCGATAAGAATGTCCTTCTCCGGTCAATCCGTAGAAAACGCCCAGCACATCTCCAAAGTCATCATTTACTACCGACGGCCCTGCTCCGGCAGGAAGTTTCGACTGTACATCATTGACTTTTCGGCGAAGTTTATCCCATAACTGTTGCATTTCGTCCGCACGGATTTCTTTCTTCACATAGACTGTTATCTTGGAAAGTCCTGCGCGATTCTCCGTTTTGAGATAATATAGTTCTCCCAATGACTGTATGGATTCTTCCAATACATCTGTCACCTGCGACTGAACTTCGGAAGGAGAAGCTCCCGGATAAGGAGTCAACACCAATGCCTGTTTGATTGTAAACGGGGCATCTTCCAACTTACCCATTTTGACATAGGAAAACAGTCCACCGCCCAATACCAGTAGTAACAGCAGAATAGTCACCGACTTTTTCTGCAAGAAATATTTAACGAATTTCATACCCTTCCACTTACTTTTGAGCAGTTACCGGCTTTTCCTGTTTCTTACCCATGACTTCTACCGATGTTCCTTCCGACAAGAAACGCAGTTTACTGACAGCCACCGTTTCTCCTGCCTGTAATCCGCCTTTCACTTCTACTTTTCCATTCGGAAGCAATTCACCCAACACTACTTTTTTCTTTGAGACTGTTCCTGTCGTATTATCCACTGTCCAAACATAATCTCCTTCAGTAGGACGATGACTAAGAGCAGTTTGCGGTACGGCCACCATTGGAGCAGGTGATGCAACAGGAAGGTCTAGTAACATTTTCCCGGAGATACCTGCCGGCCATTCTCCCTGCTTATTAGGTAATAATGCAGTCAACAGGAAAGAAAGATTATTCCGGGTAGTACTCTTGGAGACTTCCACCACTTTTGCCGGATACACGGCATCCGAACGAACATCGAAACGGACGCCGACTTCTTTTATCTTTTCCGCCTGCAATGCTATATCTTGTGTGACATAAGCTTCTATCTTCAGTTGTGTAATATCAATGAAAGAAACGACCGGTTGAGTCGCTTTTACATCCTGGAATTTCTCAATATATACTTCTCCTACATATCCGTCGAAAGGGGCAACCAGCCGGGTATCATTCAATTCATTCGTTGCTGTCTCGAAAGCTGTTTTGGCAGAAGTATAGTCAGCACGCGCCTTTTCATAGGCACTAGCTGACAAGTTATTTTTCTCATACAGCACTTTTATCCGTTCAAACTCAGCTTTTGCCTGATTGTAGATAGCTTCCGCACGTTCTTTGCGAATACGGAAATCACGGGAATCTATTTCAGCAATCATATCTCCACGATGGTAGAAATTTCCGGCATACACTTCGAAACGGTCAATCGGGCCACCCACTCTGAAAGAAAGCTCTGTTTCTTTAAATGGTTTTGAGATAAACGAAAACTCACGCTCTGAGGAAGGAATCAGTGTTTCCGCTTCCGCTACTTTCACGCGTACAGGTTCATCCGCCTTCTTCTCCCCCTTTCCACAAGAGGCAAGCAAGCAAAGGCAAAAAATACATAATAAGAATCTAGTCGTTGTCATTCTATTCTAAATAAGTTATGTTATCAACGGCGCGAAAATAGACGAAAAGAGAAAAAGTATCCGTTTTTAAATTGCCGAGACGGAAAAAGAAGGAGGCGAAACGGAAAAAGAAAGGATGAAATTTTGAGCCTTTTATCGTACTTATGTGTTTCCTTACTATCTTTGCAGCTTGAATTATTACTGCAATATCCATTTATGACTGAAGAAAAAATACATAAAGACCGTACCGGAAGCTGGTGGGCGCTAAGTCCGTTGCTCGTATTCTTGTGCCTTTACCTGGTTACTTCCATCCTTGTCAATGACTTTTATAAAGTACCTATCACGGTTGCTTTCCTCGTTTCTTCCTGCTACGCAATCGCTATCACCCGGGGATTGAAGCTAGACCAACGTATCTACCAATTTTCCGTGGGAGCCGCCAATAAGAATATTCTCCTGATGATATGGATATTTATTCTTGCCGGAGCCTTTGCGCAAAGCGCCAAGCAGATGGGAGCCATTGACGCGACCGTCAACCTGACACTACATATTCTTCCTGATAACTTGCTGCTGGCAGGTATATTTATCGCTGCCTGTTTTATCTCCCTATCCATCGGAACGAGTGTAGGCACCATCGTTGCCCTTACCCCTGTGGCTGTCGGACTGGCGGAAAAAACAGAAATAGCCCTGCCTTTTATGGTAGCTGTCGTGGTCGGCGGTTCTTTTTTCGGAGATAATCTGTCGTTTATTTCAGATACCACTATTGCCTCTACGAAGACACAGGAATGCGTCATGCGTGACAAGTTTCGGGTAAACTCGATGATAGTGGTTCCGGCAGCCATCATTGTGCTGGGCATTTATATCTTTCAAGGATTATCCATTACTGCTCCTGCACAGGTGCAGACAATCGAATGGATAAAAGTTATACCTTATATAATAGTATTAGGAACGGCCGTTGCCGGCATGAACGTGATGCTCGTATTAATTATAGGTATACTGACAAGCGGTATTATCGGTATCGCTACCGGAAGTTTCGGAGTATTCGACTGGTTTGGAGCCATGGGAACTGGAATAACGGGAATGGGAGAATTAATTATCATTACCCTGTTGGCAGGAGGTATGTTGGAAACTATCCGCTATAACGGTGGCATCGACTTTATAATCCGGAAACTTACCCGTCATGTCAACGGCAAGCGAGGGGCGGAATTGAGTATTGCCGCCTTGGTAAGTATTGCCAATTTGTGTACCGCCAACAATACCATTGCCATTATCACAACAGGGCCGATAGCCAAGGATATTGCCCAAAAGTTCCATCTCGACCGCAGAAAAACCGCCAGCATTCTCGATACGTTCTCCTGCTTGATACAAGGAATTATTCCTTATGGGGCGCAGATGCTGATTGCGGCGGGACTTGCCAATATCTCCCCTATCAGTATCATCGGTAATCTCTATTATCCTTTTACGATGGGAGCCTGTGCGTTGCTCGCTATCCTGTTCCGCTATCCGAGGCGATATTCGTAAAAAAGAAGTGAAATGTTTGTCAATCAAAAGAAAAGCCGTATCTTTGTGCCCGCTATTACGAGATAATGGCATAATTCAAATCAATCATTAAAAACAATTATTTAAAATGGCAACTAGAATCAGATTGCAGAGACACGGACGTAAAAGTTACGCGTTCTATTCAATTGTAATTGCAGACAGCAGAGCACCACGTGATGGTAAATTTATTGAGAAGATTGGTACTTACAACCCTAATACCAATCCTGCTACAGTAGATTTGAATTTCGACGCTGCATTGGCATGGGTACTGAAAGGTGCACAACCAAGCGACACTGTACGTAACATCCTTTCTCGTGAAGGAGTTTACATGAAGAAACATCTTCTGGGCGGTGTAGCAAAAGGCGCATTCGGAGAAGCAGAAGCTGAAGCTAAATTCGAAGCTTGGAAAAGCAACAAGCAGTCAGGTTTGGCTACTTTGAAAGCTAAACAAGACGAAGCTAAGAAAGCTGAAGCTAAAGCACGTTTGGAAGCAGAAAAGAAAATCAACGAAGTGAAAGCAAAAGCACTCGCTGAAAAGAAAGCTGCTGAGGCTGCTGAAAAAGCTGCTGCTGAAGCACCCGCAGAAGAAGCTGCAGCTCCGGCTGAAGAAGCTCCTGCAACAGAAGCTGCTGCTGAATAAATTTCGGCAGATTCCGAATAAGAAATCAGGAAAAAGCTATAAATCCTCTCCGGTTCGCCGGAGGGGATTTTTTTATTCTTTTATGCTATAAAACATAGTAAATAATTAATCTCTTTCAGAATAAAATGCCTTTCTTTGCATCAGCATAGTTCAGCACAGTTATCACTTATATAATTAGTATGAAACGAACTGATAGGAAAGCAACATTCGGACAGCAGTCGAGTAAGGTCACGCAGTTGGCGGACGCACTTAGTCAGGCTATTTCCAGGAAAGAATTTCTTGAAGGAGATTCTTTGCCTTCTATCAATCAGTTGAGTGCACACTATGGCGTATCGCGTGATACGGTATTTAAGGCTTTTCTTGATTTACGCGAACGGGGACTGATTGACTCCACTCCCGGAAAAGGATACTATGTGACGAGCCAGGTAACAAACGTCTTACTGCTCCTCGACCAATACACTCCATTTAAAGAAGCATTATATAATAGCTTTGTCAAGCATCTGCCTATTAATTATAAGGTAGACTTACTGTTTCATCAATACAACGAACGGTTATTCAATACCATCATTCGTGAATCCATCGGAAAATATAATAAATATATAGTGATGAATTTCGATAACGAGAAATTCAGCGCAGCTCTTAATAAGATTAATCCTGCCAGGCTACTACTACTCGACTTCGGTAAGTTCGAAAAGGAGAAGTATTTCTATATCTGTCAGGATTTTGACGAGTCATTCTATCAGGCTTTACTGGCACTGAAAGAAAAGATGCACAAATACCACCAAATCGTTTTTCTATTCTCCAAAGGACTGAAGCATCCGCAAAGTAGCAGAGAGTATTTCATCCGCTTTTGCGAGGAACAAAGAATCTCTTATGAGATACAGGAAGACATTGAAAACCTGGTGGTGCGAAAAGGAACAGCCTACATCGCTATCAAGCAACAAGATGTAGTGAAAGTAGTGAAACAGGGAAGATTGGAAGGACTGAAATGCGGAAAAGATTTCGGTCTGTTGGCATACAATGACATTCCTTCTTACGAAGTTATCGACGAAGGAATTACAGCATTGAGTATCGACTGGGAAATGATGGGGAATGAAGCGGCAAACTTCGTTCTCAATGATGCGCCTGTACAGAAGTATCTGCCTACCGAAGTCAGGCTTCGAAAGTCACTCTAATTTTTTTTGCCATACCATCAGCACAGTTCAGCACAGATATTAATTAACCATATAATTAAAAAGAAACCATGAAAAATTATCCGAAAATCGGGATTCGTCCCACCATCGACGGTCGCCAGGGTGGCGTTCGTGAAAGCCTTGAAGAAAAGACAATGAACCTGGCTAAAGCAGTAGCCGAATTAATCAGCAACAATCTGAAGAACGGTGACGGAAGTCCTGTGGAATGTGTGATTGCCGATAGCACTATCGGCCGTGTGGCTGAAAGCGCTGCTTGTGCAGAGAAATTCGAAAGAGAAGGTGTAGGCTCTACTATCACCGTCACTTCCTGCTGGTGCTATGGCGCGGAAACAATGGATATGAATCCTCATTATCCGAAGGCTGTTTGGGGATTTAACGGAACAGAACGCCCGGGTGCTGTATATTTGGCAGCCGTATTGGCAGGGCACGCACAAAAAGGACTTCCCGCGTTCGGCATTTACGGACATGACGTTCAGGATTTGGATGATAATACAATCCCCGAAGATGCAGCGGAAAAGATTCTCCGCTTCGCACGCGCCGCACAGGCAGTGGCTACCATGAGAGGTAAGTCTTACCTGTCTATGGGCAGCGTATCTATGGGTATTGCCGGTTCTATCGTTAATCCTGATTTCTTCCAGGAGTATTTGGGCATGCGTAATGAATCTATCGACCTGACAGAGATTATACGCCGCATGGACGAAGGTATCTACGACCATGAAGAATATGCCAAAGCAATGGCATGGACTGAAAAGAACTGCAAAGTAAACGAAGGCGACGACTTCAAGAATCGCCCCGAAAAACGTAAAACCCGCGAACAAAAAGACGCTGACTGGGAATTTATCGTAAAAATGACCATTATCATGCGCGACCTGATGACCGGAAACCCGAAACTGAAAGAAATGGGATTCAAGGAAGAAGCATTGGGACACAACGCCATCGCAGCCGGCTTCCAAGGACAACGCCAATGGACAGACTTTTATCCGAACGGTGATTATCCTGAAGCTCTGCTGAATACTTCTTTCGACTGGAACGGTATCCGCGAAGCATATGTCGTAGCTACTGAAAACGATGCTTGCAACGGTGTAGCCATGTTGTTCGGTCACTTATTGACTAACCGTGCTCAAATATTCTCCGATGTACGTACTTATTGGAGTCCTGAAGCTGTGAAGCGTGTAACCGGCAAAGAGTTGAGCGGCCTGGCAGCAAACGGTATTATTCATCTTATCAACTCCGGCGCAACGACTCTCGACGGTTCCGGCCAGTCATTGGATGCAGAAGGCAACCCGGTAATGAAAGAACCATGGAACCTGACTGACGCAGACGTAGAGAATTGTTTGAAAGCAACAACCTGGTATCCGGCAGACCGTGACTACTTCCGTGGCGGCGGCTTCTCCTCCAACTTCCTGTCAAAAGGCGGAATGCCTGTTACAATGATGCGTCTGAACCTGATTAAAGGTCTTGGTCCCGTCCTGCAAATCGCAGAAGGATGGACAGTTGAAATCGACCCGGAAATCCACCAAAAACTGAATATGCGTACCGACCCGACATGGCCTACCACTTGGTTCGTTCCCCGTCTGTGCGACAAATCAGCTTTCAAAGATGTATATTCAGTAATGAATAACTGGGGAGCCAATCACGGAGCTATCAGCTACGGACACATCGGTCAGGACCTAATCACTCTTGCTTCCATGCTCCGTATTCCGGTATGTATGCACAATGTAGAAGAAGACCAAATCTTCCGTCCGGCTGCATGGAATGCATTCGGCATGGATAAAGAAGGAGCAGACTACAGAGCTTGCACCACTTACGGTCCTATCTACAAATAATTTTCAGGCACGGATTCCACGAATTACGCTGTTGCTTTATGCAACGCATATTTCTAAAAACCGTGAAATCCGTGTAATCCGTGCCTAAAACGAATTTACTTATCAATTAATGATTTATCTTTGCAATTATGATTACCAACGAACATATCGAACAGTTCATTGAACAAGCGCACCGCTACGGAGACGCAAAACTAATGCTTTGCAGTAGCGGTAACCTTTCCTGGAGAATCGGCGAAGAAGCTCTGATTTCCGGCACAGGTTCCTGGGTTCCTACCCTTTATAAAGAAAAAGTTTCCATCTGTAATATAGCCAGCGGAACACCGACTAATGGTGTAAAACCATCCATGGAAAGTACTTTCCACCTGGGTATCCTCCGCGAACGCCCGGACGTCAATGTAGTTCTCCACTTCCAGTCGGAATATGCCACAGCTATCTCCTGCATGAAAAACAAGCCGACTAATTTCAACGTCACAGCAGAAATTCCCTGTCATGTAGGTTCGGAGATTCCTATCATTCCTTACTACCGTCCAGGTTCCCCCGAACTGGCCAAAGCAGTAGTGGAAGCGATGTTAAATCACAACTCCGTCTTGCTGACCAACCACGGACAAGTGGTATGCGGAAAAGACTTCGACCAAGTCTATGAACGTGCCACCTTCTTCGAAATGGCTTGCCGCATTATCGTTCAGTCCGGCGGTGATTATTCAGTACTGACACCGGCTGAAATAGAAGACCTGGAAATCTACGTGTTAGGAAAGAAAACAAAATAGTATCCGGGAATACATACCATGAAAAATATCAGTAAAAACACATATCTGGCAGCAGACTTTGGCGGAGGAAGCGGACGAATTATCGCCGGCTTTCTTCACCACGGAAAGCTGGAACTGGAAGAAGTCCACCGTTTCCCCAACCGTCAGGTTAAACTCGGAAATCATATCTACTGGGACTTCCCTGCCCTCTTCGAGGACATGAAAACCGGATTAAAACTAGCTGCACAAAAGGGATACGACATTAAAGGAATCGGCATTGATACCTGGGGAGTAGACTTCGGACTGATTGACAAACACGGAAACCTGCTAGGAAATCCGGTTTGTTACCGGGATGCACGGACAGACGGAATACCTGCAGAAGTATTTAAGATTTTAGACGAACAACAACATTATACTGACACCGGAATACAGGTGATGGCTATCAACACGCTGTTCCAGCTATACAGCATGAAGCTGAATCAAGACCCGCAACTGGACGTTGCCCGTCAGCTCTTATTCATGCCCGACCTTTTCAGCTATTTCCTAACAGGAGTAGCCAATAACGAATACTGCATTGCCTCTACATCCGAACTACTCGATGCACGCCAACGAAACTGGTCTGCATCGACCATCCGCACTCTCGGACTTCCCGAACATCTGTTCGGAGAAATCATCTTCCCGGGAACAATCAGAGGAACGCTCAAAGAGGATATTGCCCGGGAAACAGGATTAGGTTCTGTAGATGTCATTGCGGTAGGTTCACATGACACAGCCAGTGCTGTGGCAGCTGTTCCTGCTACGGAATATCCCATCGCGTTCCTAAGCTCCGGCACTTGGTCACTATTAGGAGTCGAAGTAGACGAACCCATATTGACAGAAGAAGCGCGCCAGGCTCAATTCACCAATGAAGGCGGTGTGGGAGGACGTATCCGGTTCCTGCAAAATATCACAGGATTGTGGATTCTGCAACGCCTGATGAATGAATGGAAAGCGCGTGGCGAAGAACAAGACTACGATATCATCATTCCGCAAGCTGCTGAAGCAGAAATCGACACTATCATCCCGGTAGATGACACAGTATTTATGAATCCTGAAAATATGGAGACTGCCCTCACCGATTATTGTCGGGAACATAAACTTCAGATTCCCCGGAATAAAGCAGAAATGGTGAAATGTGTGCTCCAATCATTAGCTTTCAAATATCGGCAGGCAGTAGAACAACTTAACCGTTGTCTCCCCTCCCCGATCCGTCAACTGAACATCATTGGCGGTGGTTCGCAAAATAAACTTCTCAACCAACTGACAGCCAACAAGCTCGGTATTCCCGTATATGCCGGCCCGGTAGAAGCTACCGCGATAGGAAACATCCTGACACAAGCCATGGCAAAAGGTGAGATTGCCGACCTTCGTGAATTGAGAGAAATTGTAACTCACAGCGTTACACCGCAAGTATATTATCCTAAAAAATAGAAGTATATGGAAACACCCAAAACCGGTTATCAAGTTCAATCTTACAACGTTCCCGTCAAACGTTACTGCCAAACGCTCGATTTACGCGATTCCCCGGAATTAATTGCCGAATATCGCAAAAGGCACAGTGAACCGGAAGCGTGGCCTGAAATTCTTGCCGGCATCCGGGAAGTAGGCATCCTCGAAATGGAAATCTACATTCTCGGTACCCGCCTGTTTATGATTGTCGAAACTCCTGTCGACTTTGACTGGGACACAGCAATGGAACGCCTGAACACACTTCCCCGACAGCAAGAATGGGAAGAATACATGGCTATCTTCCAGCAAGTCGCCCCCGGAATGAGTTCTGCAGAAAAATGGAAACCGATGGAGAGAATGTTCCATTTATATAATACCTAAAAAAATACCCAAAACGACCATGAAACACACTAAGCAGTCCATCATTTCAAAAGATGGCATCAGTTACCTTATCCCCTTTATTCTCATTACCTCTTGTTTTGCGTTATGGGGATTTGCAAATGATATTACCAATCCGATGGTGAAGGCTTTCTCCAAAATTTTCCGAATGAGCGCTACCGATGGTGCATTGGTACAGGTAGCTTTCTATGGCGGATATTTTGCCATGGCTTTTCCCGCTGCGATATTCATCCGCAAATTTTCCTACAAGGCCGGTGTCCTGCTAGGACTTGGAATGTACGCTTTCGGCGCTTTCTTATTCTTCCCCGCAAAAATGACGGGAGAATATTATCCGTTCCTGATTGCTTACTTCATCCTTACCTGCGGTCTCTCTTTCCTGGAAACGAGTTGTAATCCGTATATCCTCTCTATGGGAACGGAAGAGACAGCCACCCGCCGTCTGAACCTCGCACAGTCTTTCAATCCGATGGGCTCGTTACTTGGAATGTATGTAGCGATGCAGTTTATTCAAGCAAAACTGCACCCGATGGATACAGCCGACCGTGCCTTGCTCAACGATAGTGAATTTCAAGCAATCAAGGAAAGCGACCTTGCCGTCCTTATTGCCCCCTATCTTATTATCGGACTGGTCATCGTCGCCATGCTGCTATTAATACGATTCGTCAAAATGCCTAAAAATGGAGATCAGAATCATAAAATTGATTTCTTCCCTACACTAAAACGTATTTTCAAGGAAACGCGTTATCGTGAAGGTGTGATTGCGCAATTCTTCTATGTGGGTGCACAGATTATGTGTTGGACATTTATTATCCAATACGGAACCCGCCTGTTTATGTCACCGGACTTCGGTATGGACGAAAAGAGTGCGGAAGTATTGTCACAGCAATATAACATCATAGCAATGGTTATTTTCTGTATCAGCCGCTTTATCTGTACCTTCATCCTGCGTTATCTCAATGCCGGAAAGTTATTGATGATACTTGCCATCTTCGGTGGTATTTTCACGTTAGGCACCATCTTCCTACAGAATATCTTCGGCCTCTACTGTTTAGTTGCAGTTTCCGCCTGTATGTCGCTGATGTTCCCCACTATTTACGGCATTGCCCTGAAAGGTATGGGAGACGACGCGAAGTTCGGAGCAGCCGGTCTTATCATGGCTATTTTAGGCGGTTCTATTCTCCCTCCACTACAAGCAAGTATCATTGATATGAAAGAAATCGGCTGGATGCCGGCTGTCAATGTATCATTCGTTCTACCGTTTATTTGCTTCCTTGTGATTATCGGATACGGATATCGCACGGTGAAAAGAAACTGGTAAAATACAGACTTGAAAATAGTGACGCTATCCGGATAAGATACCGTCACCATCCAACACTTATAGTGACGCCATCCCATCCGGATAGCGTCACTATTTTATTTTCTTTTTTTATATAAACTATTCTTTTTTCTTCGTATCTTAATTAATTTGTTTACATTTGTCATTTAATTTCCTGTAATTTGTTAATCTAATGACCGAAAACCGAGACGACATACTTTTAGCGCAAGAATTTGAGACGATATTTACCGGATACTATTCGGCTGTGAAATATTTCGCCTTTATGCTGCTAAAGTCCGAAGCGGATGCGGAAGACATCACCCAAGATGTTTTTACCAAATTATGGACACAACCTCAAATATGGACGAATCGGGATAGCGCAGAGATATCCAATTATATCTTTGCCATGACCAAACACATCACTATCAACTTCATCAAACATAAAAGAATAGTAGAAGAATATCAGGAAAGTGTTATCGAAAAAAGCCTCATCGAAGAACTCTTTCAAACAGACAGTACGCTCGAACCTATCTATTATAAAGAAGCAGAATTATTGGTACGTCTCGTCCTGAGCCGCCTTCCTGAGCGTCGTAGAGAAATCTTCGTACTAAGTCGTCTTAAAAATATGAGCAACCAGGAGATTGCCGAAAAACTGAACATTTCCATCCGCACAGTAGAGCATCAAATCTACCGAACCATGCTGGAATTAAAAAAAACTATTTTTATTGCATTTTTTTTCTATTTCGTGTAAGTAGTTAGTCCGCTTCAAGTGTGCTATTTATGTAACTCCAATAATAAATAGCATAAATGAAGAATTATTTCCAGAAAATATTGACCTTATTCACCAAAAATGAGTATCCGAAATCTACTCAACAAGAATTTTATAGATGGTTGGTAGATAAAGAACATGCTTCCGAGAAAGACGAGGTATTACAAAAACTCTGGGAAGAAGCTTTAAAGCAGGAACCTTCCCAAAGCATACACCGTTCATACGAGCAATTAAGAAAGAACGCAGGTATTCCTTCCGTACGTAAAGAACGCAGAATCCGCCCAATCCATATTTGGCAGGTAGTCGCAGCCGTATTCTTTATAGTAGCTTCTTCTTCTGTATATCTTGCTACTATAGGAAAAGATGCAGAACCTAATCTATTGCAGCAATACATCCCGACAGCAGAAATGCGAACCCTCACCTTGCCCGACGGCACCAAAGTACAACTGAACTCACAAAGCACCCTATTATATCCGCAGGAATTTACAGGTAAAGACCGTAGTGTATTCTTGATCGGTGAAGCCAATTTCAAAGTGAAGCCGGACAAAAAACATCCGTTTATCGTTAAGTCGAACGACTTTCAGGTAACAGCATTGGGAACTGAATTTAATGTAGCCGCATACCCCGAGAATCCGATAGTAGCGGCAACCTTGATTTCAGGAAGTGTGCTCGTGGAATATAACGAATTAAACTCTCAAATGATTCTGAAACCTAACGAGCAATTGGCATATAACAGAAACAATAAAAGCCACTTATTATCTATACCGGATATGGATGATATAACAGCTTGGCAAAGAGGTGAGCTCGTATTCCGCGAAATGAATGTACAGGAGATTATTAATGTACTTGAACGCAAATATAACTATACCTTCGTTTATAGTATGCACGAGTTGAAGCAAGATCGGTATAGTTTCCGCTTCCGTGATAAAGCACCGCTCAATGAAGTGATGGACATTGTCACTGGAGTAGTAGGTGGTCTCAAGTATCGTATAGACAAAGACATTTGTTTTATAAATAAAAAATAATAATATTGAATACTTATATATTTACATATTTCAGCAAAACAAAAAGTACAAATTTGTAAATATATAAAAACAATATAATCATTAATATATAAAATAATAAATACATACATTTAACTAGTTTGAAATATACTAACCATTAAATCAAGAAAAGCATAAAAAAAAGTATCCGGAACGAAGCCGACACTTCATCCCGGATATGAAATCATTTTTTTACTCTCGGAATGGCGACAGACTTAAGATGAGATGCCCCATTCATTCGTTACTATGAGAATAAAACCCTAAGTTAACAAACTAATACGAAAGTAAATGCTACAAAAATACACATTTATAGCAGATAAAACGGCGAAAATAGGAAGCTTTATACTTCTTTTAGGCTTTTTGCTGACGCAGACAGCAGTATTCGCCCAGAAAAACAACATCCGGATTACGATCCAGAAGAAAGATATCACAGTCATTGAGGCCCTTAAATTCGTTGAAAAACAATCCGGCATGTCCGTCGGATACAACGATTCTCAGCTAAAAAACAAAACAGCTATCAGTCTCAACATAACCAATGAACCATTAGATGGTGCCCTCTCAAAGATACTGGAAGGAACAGGATTCACCTACCAGTATAAAGAAAAGTATATAATGATTATCCCCCAACAGAAAAAAAAGGAGGAAGCAGCTGTCAAACGTATCACAGGGCATGTAAAGGATGAAACAGGCGAGCCGCTTATCGGAGTAAACGTTCATATAGAAGGAACCGCTACCGGAGTAATCACTGATATTGACGGCAATTTCTCTATCGAAAGCCCTGTTGGAAGTTTGCTAAACTTCAGCTACGTGGGTTACACACCGCAGAGCGTCAAAGTAGGTATGCAGAACACATACAATATACAAATGGCATCAGACGCAAAACAACTTAATGAAGTAGTTGTCACCGCCCTCGGTATTAAACGCGAGCAAAAAGCTTTGAGCTATAATGTACAACAAGTAAAAAGCGATCAACTAACAACAATCAAAGATGCCAATTTCGTCAACAGCCTGAACGGGAAAGTAGCAGGTGTAACAATCAACAGCAGTTCTTCTGGTGTGGGTGGCGCCAGCAAAGTAGTTATGCGTGGTACTAAATCTATCGAACAGAGCAGTAATGCACTTTATGTTATCGATGGTATACCAATGTACAATTTCGGTGGCGGCGGTGATACAGAATTCGGTTCACGTGGCGCCACAGAAGCTATCGCCGATCTCAATCCAGATGATATCGAAAGCATGTCCGTACTAACCGGCGCAGCAGCGGCAGCACTTTACGGCAGCAATGCAGCTAATGGTGCTATTGTAATTACGACCAAAAAAGGAAAAATAGGGAAACTACAGGCTAGTGTATCCAGTGGCATTGATTGGCTAAAACCATTCTCTATGCCCGAATTCCAAAACCGCTATGGCACAGGAAGTAATGGAAAAACTAGTGGGTCAACTATTTGGAGTTGGGGACCCAAAATGAGCAACAGCCCCGGATATGAACCAACTGATTTCTTTGAGACAGGAGCCATATATAACAACTCCATTACCCTATCCACCGGTACTGAGAAAAATCAGACTTTCTTCTCAGCAGCCGCTTTAAACTCAGACGGACTAGTTCCAAACAATAGGTACAACAGATATAACTTCACCTTCCGCAATACGACTAGTTTTCTGAATGATAAACTAAAACTTGACGTAGGAGCTAGTTACATTATCCAAAATGACCGTAACATGACCAATCAGGGGCAATATTCCAACCCATTGGTATCAGCCTATCTTTTCCCGCGTGGCGACGATTTTTCGGTAGTGAAAACATTTGAACGTTATAATGAAGCACGCAAAATCAATGTGCAATTCTGGCCACAGGGAGAAGGTGATCTTCGTATGCAAAACCCATATTGGATAGCTTACCGCAACCTTCGTGAAAACAATAAAAAACGCTACATGCTTTCGGCAGGGCTCACTTACGACGTGTTCGACTGGATGAACCTTTCCGGACGCATCCGCATAGATAACTCAAACAACACTTACGAGCAAAAGCTTTATGCTACAACTATCGCTACCTTGACAGAAGGCAGTGATAAGGGTTTTTACGGCATAGAAAAAAGTAATAATACGCAAACATATGCCGACTTTCTGGTAAACATTAACAAACGACTAAACGACTTTACCATCGTAGCCAATATAGGTACATCGCTTAGCAATAACAGCTATGACATGTTAGGTTATAACGGTCCAATACAAGAAAAAGGTATTCCGAATGTATTCAACGTATTTGATTTAGACAATACCAAAAAACGTGCTACCCAGGAAGGCTGGGAAGAAATGACTCAGTCTA
This sequence comes from Bacteroides sp. GM023, assembly GCF_014750685.1. GTDB lineage: Bacteria > Bacteroidota > Bacteroidia > Bacteroidales > Bacteroidaceae > Bacteroides. The sequence goes on along the minus strand of NZ_JAAXGE010000003.1, from coordinate 32,953 downwards.
TATTCGCCAGTGTCGAAGTAGGATGGAAAAGCATGCTCTACCTCACCTTGACCGGTCGTAATGACTGGGCTTCACAACTAAAAGGATCTACCCAGACATCTTTTTTCTATCCCTCTGTAGGACTTTCAGCAGTTATTAGTGAAATGGTGAAAATGCCAAGCTGGATAGACTATCTGAAAGTGCGCGGTTCATTCAGTTCCGTAGGCATGCCTTATCCACGCTTTCTAACTGTCCCTACATATAAATACGATGCCAACACACAATCATGGACACCCAAGACACACTATCCAATCGGAAAGCTATATCCCGAACGCACAGATTCGTGGGAAGCAGGTGTGGATGCCACCATATTCAGAGATTTCCGTTTGAGTGGTTCTTTCTATTACGCTAACACTTATAACCAAACTTTCGACCCGAAGATTTCCGTATCTTCCGGCTATTCGACGCTTTATGTACAAACCGGCTATGTACGCAACATGGGTGTGGAAGGAATGTTATCTTACGGGCATCATTGGAGTGATTTTGGCTGGAATAGCAGCATCACATTCTCATGGAACAAGAACAAAATCATAGAGTTGGTAAAAAACTATCTCCACCCAGAAACCGGACAGATCATCAATATGCCTGAACTGGAAATGAGCGGCCTGGGCAGTTCACGCTTTATACTGAAAGAAGGGGGAACATTGGGCGACCTATACTCTGAGGCAGCTCTTCTAACCAACGACAAAGGATATATCGAACTAAATGCTGACGGCACTTTATCAAAAGACGCCAATGTGGCTCCTATCAAGTTAGGCAGTGTCTTTCCGAAAGCTCATCTAGCATGGAATAATGAATTTTCATACAAAGGTATCTCCGCCGGCTTCCTGCTGTCCTGCCGCTTGGGAGGTATTGTTTACTCCGCGACACAAGCTGCTCTTGACCAGTACGGAGTTTCAGAAGCTTCGGCCAAAGCGCGCGATGAAGGCGGGGTTATAATCAACGGACGTTCCAAAATATCCGCACAAAGATGGTACGAAGCTGTTGGAAGCGGAGGCGGATTACCCCAATACTACACGTACAATGCTACAAACCTTCGTCTACAGGAAGCTCATATCGGATACACCATCCCTCGACGCTGGCTAAATAACATATGCGATATTAACGTATCCCTCGTAGGACGAAATCTTTGGATGATTTACTGTAAAGCTCCTTTCGATCCTGAATCGGTAGCTACTACAGACAATTATTATCAAGGAATCGACTACTTTATGATGCCAAGCACACGTAATATCGGATTCAACGTAAAGATAAACTTCTAAAACTACGAATCACATGAAAAAAATAAAGTATACACTATTTACACTAACCGTACTATTGCTGTTTCCGACATTGGAAAGTTGCATGGATGCGGACATCAACCGCAATAAATACGAAGTAACCCAAAAACAACTTGGTCAGGATAATTATGATCTGGGATCCGTCATCAGAGGAATGCAAGGTCTTGTTATACCAACGCAGGAACATCTTTACCAATTCATGGAAGCCATGTGCGGTGGTTCTTACAGCGGATATTTTGGCGACACACGTACAGCATGGCTCGAAAAATATTCCACCTATAATCCTAAGGTAGACTGGCTGAAAGCTCCATTCTGCGATGTTATCTCCGACACCTATCCTTTTTATTTTCAAATTCTTAAAAAGGAAGATAGTCCGATAGCCCAATCTTTGGCAAAATTATTGAGAGTAGCCATCATGCATCGCATCACAGATGTTTATGGACCTATCCCCTACAGCAAAGTTTTAAAAGACGGAAGCGCCATAGAAACCGACGGACTAAGCTCTGCATATGACTCACAGAAAGATGTCTACATACAAATGTTTAAAGAACTGGAAGAAGCAGACCAAGTCCTCGCCGACAATCTGGTCGAAGGCGAAAGCGGATATGAGAAACTGGATGATGTTTACTATGGCAATCTAAAACAATGGAGATTATTCCTTCATTCACTACAACTTCGCCTTGCTATGCGTCTTACCTATACCGATATGACAGGAGAAGCTCAGACTATCGCTGAGAATGCCGTAGCAGCAGGAGTAATCGAAAAGAATGCAGACAATGCCATGTTCCATGTAGCCGAGAACCGCTCCGCTTTGTGTTTCAACGACTGGAATGACTACCGTGCAGGCGCCGACATCGTTTCATACATGAACGGCTATAACGATCCACGTCGTGCCGCCTATTTCACAAAAATAAAAAGCGGGGATACAGAAAGCTATTTTGGTATTCGCATTGGCATTAATTCAGTAATGAATGACGATATGCTCATCAAGTCATATTCCAATCGTCTGATGACAGCTACCGATCCTTATGTGTGGATGACTGCTGCTGAGGTAGCATTCCTTCGCGCCGAAGGAGCATTACGTAAATGGAACATGGGCGGAGAAGCAAAAACATTCTATGAAACAGGTATTAAACTTTCCTGCGAGGAACATGGCGTCAGCGCAAGCAATGAATATTTGCAAAGCACCGCAACGCCCATGGCATATAAAGACAACTTGGGTCCTTACACAGAATCCGCACCCGTCAGCACAATTTGCGTGCAGTGGAACACCGCTACCAACGACGCAGCATTCGAAGAGAATCTCGAGCGTATCATTACACAAAAGTGGATTGCATTATACCCTAACGGCATTGAAGCATGGAGCGAACATCGCCGGACCGGGTACCCCCAATTACTCCCTGTCAAAGTTAACAACGGACGCAATGTGAGCACCGAACGTGGCATGCGCCGACTCATGTACCCTTCGGAAGAATACAAGCAGAACGCCGCTCATATGCCTGATGCCGTAAATCTGCTAATACAAGAAAGCAGCCACAACAGTGGCGGCGACACCGGAGGCACTCAAGTGTGGTGGGACAAGAAAACGACAGATTAAATAAAATAAAAGCATAAAAAGTTATGAAACAAAGAAATATCCTATTCAACCTACTGGCAGCCGCTACCCTTGCCTTGGGAACCGGGCTCCTCACCGTCTCATGTGACGACTGGACCGAAACGGAAAGCCTGACCATAGCTCCCCAGTTGCCCGAAGACCAGAATCCGGAGCTATTTGCCCGCTATGCACAAGCCATACGCGACTACAAAACGCGTGCCCACTATCTGGTTTTCGCACGCTTCGACAACGGACGTTCCGATAATGCCGGAGAACAAAACTATCTTCGTTCCTTGCCAGACAGCCTCGATGCAGTTATTCTGGAACATGCCGATGCCCTGACAGAATCCGATCTTGAAGACTTTCCGCCTTTACAGCAGCATTTCGGCACTAAAGTAATGGCAAGCTTCAACTTAAGCACCATTTACGATGAAGCCGTCAGTTCCGGTAAAAAAACGGCTACAGAGGTTGGCACCACACTCGACAAACTCTTCACCATTATCAATGAGCATAATCTTGACGGGGCTTCCATCATCTACACAGGCAGTCTGGGCATCAACAGCGACGACCCCGATTATACATCTGTTTCAGAAATGCGCCGTACTTTACTGGACAAGTTAATCCAACAGGCAAAAACGGGCAAAACCTTTTATCTGGAGGCCGATCCACTATTCATCCCCCAAGCTGATCGGGATGTGTTCTCTTACTATATACTCAACACTGTTTCCGCAGATAACATCAGCCGGCTTCACTCACAAATTCAACAAGCTACCGACTATGCCGGCATAGCAGCCAACCGCCTACTTATCACTACCAATCCGGATAAAACCGTTACGGTAGATATGAAAGCCGTTGACCAGCTGCCTGCCTTTACCCGACAAGTGATAGACGCAGGTCCCGTGAAAGGTTTGTTGATACAAAATGTAATAGCAGATTATGCACATGCCAATGCGACTTACCAAGAGACACGGAAATCGATACAGACCCTTAATCCATCACCCTTAAAATAACTAACAGGAGGAACAGATATGAAAAACAAAAGAAAACTATCAATACTACCGGTAACTCTTCTTATGCTATTCGCTGCCGGTGCCTGTGATAATACCGACTATACCGAGCGCACCCCCTGTGACAACAGCATATACCTCAGCATGGCCGAAACCAAAACGTCGGAAACGATGACCTTCAACAAAACAATCACTAAACTCGAAAAAGAATTCACTGCCCGCCTGGCATTCCCCGCAGATGCGGAAGTCAGTGTCGGTATTACTGTTGATCCTTCCCGAGTAGTCGATTATAATATGCGTAATAATACTTCATACGATGTTCTGCCTACCAAGCACTATCGCCTGGAGGCTAACGAGACTGCCATACCTGCCGGAAAGCTTAATTCTCAACCTGTACATATCTATTTTAATGATCTTACAGAACTTGAAATTGACAAAGCCTACCTCTGTCCTGTCACCCTCACTTCAGCACAGGGAATCGGTTTACTTGACGGCTCTTCCACTTATTGGTATGTCGTAAAACGTTCCAGTGCTATCACCACCGCCGTCAATCTTCAGTATTGCTATATTGAAGTACCGGGATTTTACGTTCCCAACGGAAGCCAGGAACCTAGCGGCAACGCCGCTCATCTAAACGGGATGAAAGCAGTCACCTATGAAATGATAGTACGCATTAATAAATTTGACGACAACACTGACATTTCCAGCCTGATGGGCATCGAAGGGCACCTCTGCTTCCGTGTCGGAGATGCAGGATTTCCACGTCAGCAGCTACAAGTAGAAACTCCTGCCGGCAAATTTCCTGAAAGCAGTAAAGCAAAACTTCTTAACGCAGGAGAATGGTATCACCTTGCTCTTACATACGACATTGCCACAAAGACTATAATCTTCTATGTCAACGGAAAAGAACAAAGCCGCAACACAGACTATTCCAGCACCAGTTTTAACGAAATCAACCTTGCTAACCGCGTGCAGGAAAGTTCTCCCGGAAAGGGTGACGGAGACTGGCTCTTCTACATCGGACGCTCTTACAACGACCGTTGGCTTATCGACCGCCAGCTGAATGGTAACGTCTGCGAAGTTCGAATTTGGGATGTAGCACGCACACCACAAGAGATATGGGAAAATATGTATGACATAAATAATCCTACTACCGAAGAGCATCTCGCTGCCTACTGGAAATTTAATGAAGGAACAGGCAACGACATCAAAGACTATTCCCGATGGGGCAATAATGCACAAATTGTACGTTATTGGAAAGATAGCCAATCCAAAAACGAGTATGAAGTGAAAGACGAAGATCTTTGGCCGTCAGGGCTCGAAGTACCTCAGGTGAACAAAAAAGAATAAGTGATAAAAAGTATGAATCTTTAATTTAAAAGACTTAGATATGAAACAAATATTGAAATACATATTGCCATTTGCCTTTGCCGCAGGTTTTGTTTTCACCGCTTGCGAAGAAGACGATATCACTCCCATAAACGGAACATTTCCTGAAACGGGAGGAATCGGCATATCCATGGGGATACTCCGGAGCATTAATTATGCAGAAAACCCTCTCATAAATTTAGAGCAAGCCAACGCAAGCGACGAACTTCGTATCGAACTTACCGAGCCGGCAATACAAGCATCCACCTACACCGTAGCCATTGATGATTCCAAGGTAGATACCTACAACGAAGCAAACAAGACAGAGTACAAATCGTTTCCGTCACAGTTCGTCACGTTGAGTAGTGAGGGAAAACTTACTTTGGAGAGTGGAAAGCAATTATCGAACACGATAACCACCACATTCGTTTTCGATGAATCCCTTGAAGCAGGCACTTATCTCCTTCCCCTTACAGTGAAAGCCAACAACGGCGCATCCGCACTTTCACAAGAACGAAATACATTGTATTATAAAATAAACGTATGGGGAGAAACGATGCCGGAATATGAGTGGACAGAAAAAAACTATATTCAAATAGTTGGAGTAGATCCGGAGCTCACCAATCCTCTAATTATAAACAAATTGCACATATTCACGACAAGTAAGCCTACTTATTACTTTAATGTAGCCGACATCGTCAACTTGCAATTTGCCACCGTCTGGAAGGATGAGAGCAATCTTCCTTATCTATATTTTAAAAACGACCTGGAATATGTATTGTCTCACAGGAATAAATACATCACCCCCTTACAACAAGCGGAACATAAAGTTTGCATTGCTATCAAGGGTGGAAAAGAAGGGATTGGATTCTCCAATTTAGATGAATATCAAATGAATAAATTTATTTACGAAATAAAGAAAATAGTAGATAAATATCATTTAGATGGTGTAAACTTATACGATTGTGAATTTGAGATAAAAAATACAGAGAATAATTTTGATTTATCAAAAGGTTTATGTAAATTTGTTGCATCACTAAGAAAGACTTTAGGCAGTGATAAAATTATCAGTTATACACAAACTAAAGAATCACCGGAAGGAATTATGAATGACCAAAGTGAAATCAAATTAGGTAACCTTGTTGATTATGCTTGGACAGACCAACTCAACAAAATCATTAACCCTTGGGAACATCCCGACTCGTGGTGGAGCAATCCCATTGCCGGAATTAGCAAAGAGAAATGGGGAGCACTAAACTCTGATATACACGCAACGAATGAAGAAATTGATTATTTAATAAATGAAATTGAAAATAATCTTTCTATGACAGATGAAAATATAAATCATGTATTCGTAGTGAATAGAGTGGAAAATGTATCATTAGCGACTGATAACAAATATGTATGGTATATGATATGGGGTAGTGACAATAACTTGTATGATGAATATGATGCCACACAAATAGGTCCACGTGGATATGAAAGCATATATATCCCTTTAGTACCAAAAGATTATTGAAAAAATTGATATGCGCATATAACAAACTAATTACTAACTTTAAATCCCCAGAAGGAAGGAGGAAAACATTCACTGCTTTTTGAGATTTATCAGCCTTTTCTCTAAAAATAAAAGACTCAATAATAAACCAATTCACCAAATCTAATATGAAAGATTTATGAAAAAATTATTTTATTATTTTGTAAGCTTATGTTCATTGGCATTAGTTACCAATGCATGTACCAATGATGAGAACTTAGTAGACCAGTCCAGCGCTCAGCAGACTACTACAACACGTGCTGCAACTTCTATCCAAAACATCGTTTATATAGAAGCAAATGATGTCAATCCTTTGAATGCAGGTTCATACGTAATGGATGGAAAATCATTCTTCACTCATGTGATATTATTCGCAGCCAATATTCGTGGCGATGGTGACAATGCTATTCTTTATAATAATCCTAATATACAACACATTCTTGACAACAAGGATACGCTTGTGAAGCCGCTTCAAGACAAAGGAATCAAGGTATTACTGGGATTATTAGGTGACCATACGGGATTGGGATTTGCTAATATGACCGACGCCCAAGTTGAACAATTTGCAACAGCTGTTGCCAATGCAGTTACTACTTATAATCTGGATGGTGTTGATTTTGATGACGAATGGGCAGAATATGGAAGAAACGGATATCCATCCGGAAGTACGGGTTCTTTCTCTAAATTAATAACTGCACTTCGTAATAAGATGCCAAACAAAACTATTACTGTATTCGACTATGGTTACACTTCCGAACTTTCAGGCGTAACAGACAACATAGACTACGGGATGAATTCTTCATTCAATTGGTTTTATGATGGAACAGACTTTGGAATGCCAAAATCAAAATGGGCACCTTATACCATCAACTTTAATAGTTCGCAATCAATAAGAACAGTCAAAAGTAATGCACAAAATACACTTAACAATGGTTATGGTGCAATCTGCTATTACGATCTAAAAATGTCAAGTCAAGTAACTACTTTGAATGCAGCTGCACAAGGCGCATTTAATTCCACCTGTACTTATGACGGAAAATCTTATTCAAAGAATTATTAATTGAAAGTTCTCTATAAATCATCTCTGATGAAATAATCGTAATAGAGTCTCCTTCCCAAAAAGAAGGAGGCTCTATTCTATTTGATATAAATTTCCTCTGCATTTTATTGTATCAATAATTGACAAGGCAAAGACTACAACAATTCCCCTATTCGATGCATCTACATCGACGATACCCAACAAAAAGTAGTACTATTTTTTTCATCTTGGTGACACCGAATTCCCCTTGCAGTAATTACAATTCACCGCCGAGGAAAACAAAACACACTACGCCGACAATAGCAAACTGGTACTCTCCAACAAATAGTATCACTAGCCGTGGTTTACAACACCGAAGCGCGTACCGCCTTTATTTACCTTGAACATGAACAGAGGGAAAGTTTCAAGCAAAAACAAGAGTAATAACAACCGGAGATTTTTAAACTTTAAACGCTGTGACATTTTTGCTCTTATTTTAAATATTATAAGGGGAGAAACAAAAATGTGGCATTATTAATAATCAGCACTTTACCCCTCAAAAGCCGCCATCTTTTCTATAAGTTTACAAAAATCATCTATAGTCTTTTCACCTTTTATCAGAAGAAAACTGCACTTTTTCACTACATAGCCTATCCAATAATAAAGGAGCTATAAAGTTACACTTGTGCATCCATCCGGACAGACTGGTGCAACAAGCGTGTCACAGTTGTGTATCCCGACAGTTACTCAACAGCGGCAGACTAAATCACCCGTATAAGATAGCTAATAGAACGCCTGAATGTATTAGTTTATGCTATAGAAAACCTTAAATTGACCTAATGAATATATTCTTTTATGCAGCTATTCATTCTGCAACCTGCGATTGATTTTTGATTTTATTCCGATAGATAAGGTAGATAGTAGAAAGCTTATCCTTTTTTTGCTTTACAAACATAGATTATCTATCTTTGCAATCATGTCAAATTCAAAAGAGTGCCCTATGCAGAAGTTTATAAATTCCATACATATCAGTAATTTTAAATCTATTAAAGAAATCTCACTCAACGAGTGTAAAAGAGTAAATTTGCTGATCGGAAGGCCAAATGTTGGAAAAAGTAACATATTGGAGGCTTTGTCACTTTTTTGCTTACCTTATTTGAAATATGGCAAGAAAAAAAGTATCCAACAATTTATCCGGGTAGAAAACGATGCGGAACTTTTTTTTAATGGCAATATCGACCAGAATATATCTGTGAAAGCAGACAATATGGAGGCAAAAATTGAAATGGACTCTAAAGGCATCAATGTTACTTTGTCTTATTCCGATAAAGAAACTATCACATTACCTTTCAGCAATTTATTATTATCTACCAAGAAAAATATAGATGACCTTTCAGCTGTCAATCCATTTAAAAGTTATTTCTACCCAACAATCTTTGAGAAGGATAAAGTTTCAATAAACTATCTTCTCCCACCCGATGGAAGTAACTTAATGACAGTAGTCACCCAGCAAACTGAACTAAAAAAAGAGTTGACTGAAACATTCAAAGAGTACGGGCTGAAATATGTCTTCGACACAAATAGTCAGGAAATAAAAATAATGAAAGAAAAAGGTGCTGGAGAAATCTTTCTAATACCCTTTCATTCTATTGCTGATACACTGCAACGAATGATATTTTATAAAGCTGCGATTGAAAGTAATCAAAACTCTGTATTAATTTTCGAGGAACCGGAAGCACATTCATATCCACCCTACATTTCAAAAATTACACAAGAGATTATCAACTCGGAACAGAACCAATTCTTTATAACAACACACAGTCCTTATGTGGTAAACGATTTATTGGAACAAGCCGAAAAAGATTTGGCTATTTTTCTAATAGACTTTAAAAACGGAGAAACTATTATTAAAAGAGCGACTTCTAATGAACTACAAGAAATGTATGAATATGGGGCTGATATTTTCTTTAATACTGAAACATTCTTAAAATAATGGCCGAATTATATATTATTCCGGAATGTTTCATCGACACCAATTGTATTGAAACATTAGTTCCAACCCCTCAAGGTTATAATCACCAAAAAGGTTGTAATACTGTTGTAAAAACAATGCAGGAGAAACTAAAAGATAGTTTTGCCATAGGCATCGTCGACAAAGATAAAAAGCAAGTAAAATATGTAGAAGAATTTGAAGAAGTAGCCCATAGTGAATCGCTTTATTTATACAAACATCCATCAAAACCTCATTTTCTGATAATGATTTATCCCGCAATGGATAGTTTTATACTTAAATGTGCATCAGAAACAAATGTTACAATGGAAGATTTCGGTTTGCCGTCTGATTTAAAGTCTTTCACCAAAAGAACCAAACAAGTAACGAGCAAAGAGGATCCCACTTTCAAAAAACTACTCAATGCAATAAAAAAAGCAAAAGAAATTACTATCCTAAAAAGTTGGATCAAGTACCTGAAACTTAAACAATATGAGGCGGATTGCGAAGAATTAAAAAATATGATAACCGAATAACTAACAATATAAAAGCTCCTGTAGAATTTATAAACCGTGTCCGTATGGAAAAACCACGTGAGTTGTTGGAAACATTGAGAAAGATTTGATAGCCGAAAAATACAGTATTGGCACTGTTTAAATAAAGAAGAGATGTACCTGATGGAAAAATGGTACATCTCTTTTACGCTTTTACAGGTATTTGAACATCAATTTATTAATAAAATACAGCAACATCACACCAATTATCTCTTTATTGAAACCAAATAAGAACTAACTAGGATTCAATGCAAATTGCAACATCTACTTGTTACAACTTATAAGTATTTTTACTTCGTAGAAAAGATGCCAATCATACCTTCTTATAGAAACCTAAGCCAGATTATCTTTTCAGTTTATATATATGAGGAAATGCAAAACGGTATTTATTGAGATATTTTCCAATAATACCCAATATACAATACGCTCCCCTACGCACTTTTTTATGCAGTAAACAAAGCGTTCATTAAATAAAATTGATAAAATCAATTATTGTTACTTAGAGGATATTCACCATTTCTCAAAAGAATGATTCAAAATGTCAGGATAGTGAATTTCCTCTTTTTTTCTCAAACGAAAGGAATGGGTTTATTTCATCTGAGTGACGTTACTTAAACAGAAATTAATATGAAATACTTAATTAAAACGTCCCCACTCATTTCTAGCGCCATAGCGATAATTATTATTCACCAATTAAATATTACTTCAATGCTCCTGGCAGGAGGAATATCCATTTATTGGATTATAAATCATATCATTACAATACAGAAAGAAAAAAATATTCTCAAAGAGGGAACTCAATATTTTATAGACTCTTTTGAAAATATCCGTACCCCACTCACATTGATTCATACTCCACTGAAAATAGTATGCAATGATAACTGTCCCGAAAATATAAAACAAGAGTTGTCATTAGCCATTCAAAATATAGATTGTCTCAACAGACATTTAACGTGGTTAATGGATTTAAAACAGTTGTTTGTCAATTCCGAAAGGTTGGACTCCGCAGAATATGAACTGGGGAAGTTTATCAAAAACAGGATTGATACTTTAAGAACGCATGCCGCCAACAACTCGGTAAAGCTGAATATGAAAACAGACTTTCATTATGCAAGCGCCTGGTTCGACCAAAGCAAAATATCCCCGGTCATCGACAAATTTATAAAAAACGCCATAGACCACACCGAACAAAAAAAAACGATTACTTTACTAATCACTTCAAATTCCGAAAACTGGCAAATTAAAATCACTGATTTTGAAAATATAAAATTAGTTCAATGCTATAAATGCAAAAATCGGCAGAGACTCAAACGAAAAGAAGAACTCGAATACAACTTTGCAAAAAATATATTCTGCAAAAGGCTAATAAAAATGTGTAATGGAAAGATTCTGATTAATCATCCCAACCGTACCATTACTCTGAAATTCCCTTCAAAAGATTCGCCGAAAAGTACTCCCAGGCATACCAACATACAGATCGCGGCAAATCCGGTAGAAGAAAAAATTGATGCATTATTCGGTAACGATTCACAAAAAAGAAACTCGGCTAAACCCGCAATAGTTCTCGCCGACAGCAATGAGAAATTCAGACTTTACCTGGAAGAACGTTTGTCAGAATACTATAATGTAAAAAGTTTCGGAAATGGCGCTGAAGCCTTAGAATGTATAAAAGAAGAGTATCCCGATTTAGTGATTTGCGACCTAATGCTACATGGAATGTATGGCTATGAACTGTCGTCAAGACTAAAGACATCAGGAGAGACATCCGTTATCCCCATTATCCTTTACGGTTCGCGTATAGACATAGGACAACGTAACAAAAGAGAAAGTTCCCTGGCCGACATATTCTTATATATGCCTTTCCACATTGAAGATTTAAAGATAGAAATGAATGTGCTTATCAAAAACAACCGCTTTCTAAGAAGATCATTCCTGCAAAAAGTATTTGGGAAGCAGTTTTTAGAGGTGGAGGAAGAGAAAGTCTTGGATGAAAGTAATTATACATTCATCAATCAGGTGAAAGAATTTATTCTAAGAAATATAGATAAGGAAAATCTGACGATAGATGAGATTGCCTCTGAACTGTATATGAGCAGAACCGCTTTTTTCAATAAATGGAAAGCACTGACAGGAGAAGCGCCCAAATATTTTATTTACCGGATCCGCATGGAAAAAGCACGTGAGTTATTGGAAAGCGGGAAATACTCTGTCAATGTTCTTCCTGAAATGATCGGATTGAAGAATCTGAAGAATTTCCGCCATAAGTACAAAGAGTATTTTGGGATAACGCCAAGCGAGTCTATCACGAAAAAACAATAAAAGAAAAATAAAGTTTTATAGTTGAAGATCCCTGTTTATGGGATCTTCATGCAATATTTATATAGAAAATTCTTTCTTTTTTTATTTCTTCATGCAGTATTTTATTAATCGTAGCATTTACACTATGTACGTACACCTTAATTTTGAGAATTAATAATCTAATTTTTTAAACAGTATGAAAACTTTAACTAAAATGAAAAAAGTTTGTTGTTTTAATCGCTTTGTCTTATTTGCAATGGCACTAAGCCTGGTAACTACTTTTACTGCGTGTAGCAGTGATGACGATGATTCAAACATTCCTGTATATTCCCTTAAAGATGTTGATGGCAACTATTCCGGCAAAATGCTGACAGAACCATTCGTCTCAACTTTGGAAAGTAAAGGAGAGGGAGAAGAACCGGCAGGAGCCGATATTACTGCCGAAGTAAAAGACAATCAGATTATGATTAAGAAACTCCCGGTTGACGACCTTATCAAAAGCATCGTTGGTGAAGAAAATGCCGGAGCTATCATTGAAAACCTGGGTGATATTAACTACAACATTCCTTACACACCGGCTTTTGATGAAAGTAAATCAAATATCTTACTTCAACTAAAACCTGAACCGCTAGAAATTAAATTCGTTAATGAACCTGCTCCGACTCAAGCAGAAGAAGGTGAAGAACCCTCTGACGAAATTATTATCAAAGTGACTATCGAAGCTGAAAAGAACGGCACGTACACTTATGATGGTAAAAAACTTGCATTTATTATCAAAGCAACAGAAGTAAAAGTCGGTGAAGCAGATTTCACTGATTTCCCTGCTACAACATTCACTTTCAATATAGTCAAGGAGTAATACAAAACTATTATTGAAAGAAAAAAACTAAAAATGGAGTATGTCTGTGCACAAGACATACTCTTTTTTTTATACCTTTGCGAAATAACGAACTATACAAAAATGACTACAACAGAAAATATTCGGAAAGAATTGCAGGCTTTAGTGGACTCCAAGTATCAGGAATTTCATTCTGCCCTGGTCCCCGGAACCGAAAACATTCTCGGTGTACGTATTCCGCAACTGCGAATATTGGCAAAAGAAATCGTAAAAAGAGATGACTGGCGTATGTTCGTGGAAGCAACAGATACCAAGTTTTATGAGGAGACAATGCTTCAGGGAATGGCTATCGGATTAGCCAAAATGGAAATTGACGAACGAATGAAATACGTTAGTATGTTCGTTCCCCGCATCGACAATTGGGCTGTTTGCGACATCTTTTGCGGAGAACTGAAGACCGCCGTAAAAAAGGGGAGAGAAACTATGTGGCAGTTTATTCAGCCTTATCTGACATCACCCAAAGAATTCGAAATACGATTCGGAATTGTGATGCTTTTCCATTATGTGGACAAAGAGCATATCGACTCATTGCTGGCATACGCAGACTCATTCTGTCACGATGCTTATTATGCACGCATGGCTATGGCATGGATGATATCCATCTGCTTCATCAAGTTCCCCGAAAAAACAATGGAATATCTGAAACAGAGTAAACTGGATAACTGGACTTATAATAAATCATTGCAGAAAACGATCGAATCTCTTCGCGTAGATAAGGAAACTAAAGACGTGCTCCGAAACATGAAACGGCGATAATGACAATAATGACAATATAAAAATAGCCCGGTGAACATTCTGCTATCGACATTCTGTTCACCGGGCTATTTTATTTTCAATATATATACGGAGAAATTAGCGTTGATTCCTCTTTACCTTTTTTCTTCTGCTTCTGCGGCTCTGTTGCTTCTGACGACTGTAACGTTGCCATCTCTTATATATCATCCAACCGCTCATCAAAGCAACGACAACGAAAATAAGAATGGTTATGCCCACTCCTAAATTATCTCCCTTAATGCGCGACCAAATATCAAGCACTTCTTTCGTCTTGTCACCAAAATCACGAATCATAGCGCATCGTTCCACCACTTTGCGATCGGGATATTGTATCTTATCAATCTGTATGCTATCGGCACCCGGTCCGAAGAAATAGCTCAAATCGGCAAAATAAGTAAGTGTCGTATCTGTCTTCTCTTCCAAAATCTCGGGAGTAGCAATCGAACTTACATATCCGCAGAAATCCATATTTCTCAAAGCGATGTCCGGACGACACATGAAATTGATAAAGTAACTGGCCACCTTCGGATTCTTCGCATATTTCGGAATCACCCAACCGTCATACCATATATTGCTTCCTTCTTTGGGAACTTCATAATCCAAGTCCACTCCTACCGCATTAGCTTCTTCAATAGCCCATATCGCATCACCGCTCCAGGTCATATTCAACCAAGCCTTATTCTTCGTCATCATCTCCTTGCCGAAATCTGCTTCCCAACCTGCAATATTCGGCTTCAATGCTTTCAGATACTTTTCCGCCAGTTCCATCGCACGTGGAGAATAGTCATTCATCAGTTCTTCCACTGTCACCGTCCCCTCTTCCAATTCCTTGGCATGCGCATAGATAATAGCCGTACCGTAAGCATCACGATAACTATCTTTCATCAGGATTTTTCCGGCATACTTTTTATTCCAAAGACAATCCCAAGAGGAAGCAACCGAATCGGAAACATAAGCACGATTGTACAAAAGACCCGCCGTTCCCCACATATAGCATACCGCATATCGGCTCGCTTCTTCTCCCGGCTGGCTCAACTTATTGATTTGTTCACGAATAAACGGAGACAAATTATTCATATAATTGGGAGAATGGGCAAAGTTCGTATCGATAGGCAGAAGCAAATGCTTCTTCAACATACGCTCAATGATATATTCCGAAGGACAAACCACGTCAAAATCTTCATGGCCTTTCTCGATCTTCGTCAGCATAATCTCGTTGATGTCGAAAGTCTGATAAACGATGCGGATATTTTCGCCCGTCTGCTCCTTATAATACGCCTGAAAATCTTCGAGTACACTATCTCCGATATAATCCGCCCAGTTATAGATTTTGAGAACCCGCTCGCGAGGTTCACCGGAGTTATAACACCCGGTCAAACTCAACAATAACAGGATAACAGGAATTATTCTTTTCATATTATTTACGTAGTAGCACATTTAGTAATCCATTAATCTTTTTTCTTCGCTTTCCCTGCCCGGTAATTGATCGCGATAAGCAACGCCAGCACTACAACAAAAATAATAGCGGAAAGCGGGCGAAGTTCCGGCGTCAAACCACCTTTGCGGGCATCGGCGTAAATATAAGTGGAGAGTGTCTCCAAACCTTGATTACCGATAGTAAACACAGTTACAGCAAAATCGTCAATAGACAGTGTCAATGCAAGCATGAAACCACTAATCATTCCCGGACGAATCTCCGGTACAATGACTTTCCACAAGGCTTGCATGGGAGTTGCTCCCAAATCGAGGGCAGCTTCATAAATATTCGGATTCATCTGCTTCAGACGCGGCAGAACACTTAACACAACGTAAGGCGTACAAAACGTGATGTGAGCAAGCACTACAGTTGTATATCCTTGTGTGATTCCCAAAGAAACAAATAGAAGGAAAAGCGAAATACCCGTAATAATATCTCCATTCAGAATAGGAATACTATTCACAAAACTAATCGCTTTGCGCGAACGGGATTTCAGATTAAAGATGCCGATAGCAGCTACGCTCCCCAACAAGGTAGAAGCTGTTGCAGCCAGCAGGGCAATAGTGATCGTATTAATCAGTGCATTCATCAAGGAGTGATGCGCACCGGTAGTAAGAAGTGAAGTATAAAGCTTGGTGGAGAATCCCGTCCAATTACCCAATACTTTCGCTTCGGTGAATGAATAAATTACGATTATCACGATAGGAGAATAAAGCAGCAACAGCAATATCCACAAGTAGGTCTGCGCAAATATTTTCTTTACCATAGCCCACCTCCTTCGTTAGAGTTGTCTTTATCGTCAGCGCTGAACAAAGAAGTAGCGGCAATCAGCAGCAACATGATAAGCGAAAGTGCCGCTCCATAATTCCACATACTGTTATTGATGTTCTCCTGAATCGTCGTACCGAACAGCTTGATATTGTTCATCGTCAACAGCTCGGCAATGGCAAAAGTCGATATAGTAGGCATAAACACCATCATAATACCACTCATCACCCCCGGCATGGAAAGCGGAAGAACAGCTTTCAGAAAGACCTGTACGGGGTTGGCACCCAAATCCTGCGCAGCTTCGATATAACTATGATCCATCTTCTGCAAAGTGTTATAGATAGGATAAATCATAAAGGGGATAAAGTTGTACACCATACCAAATATCAATGCTCCTTCGCCCAACGGCACACTGAAAAAGTCGAATAGGGCAACTGTAGCCAAGGTACGCACCAGGATATTCACCCACATCGGAAGAATAAACAGAACGACCATCGTCTTAGAACGGTTCAGCTTACTGTTGCTTAGTATCCAGGCAGCAGGATAACCCAGCAAAAAACAAATAAGGGTGGTAATAATAGCAATACCTATAGAATAAACAAAGGTATTGATTGCTTCGGGATGTTCGAAGAACTTCTGAAAATTGGCGAGTGTCAAATGACCGTTATCGTCGGTAAACGCATACACAACAATCAAGAACAACGGTATGACCACAAAGATCGCCGAAAAAATAATGTAAGGGAGAGTCCAACTCTTACGTGATGACAAAAAGACTAAAAACCTCTTATTCACTTCCTTTCCTGTTAATCGATTATTTTAATTACACGAATAGCATCCGGGGGGATGGTAATACCTACACGGTCGCCGTCGTCCCACACGTCATTCGTATCTACAAACACATTCTCGTCCCAGTCAGAGAACACCGTCAAATGATAATGGTCACCCTTATAAAGGATAAACTTCACTTCACCCGTCAATGTTCCGTCTTCTTCATTATCCTGAAGAATTACCTTGTCGAAATCCACTTCTACTTTGACATTTGTGTCGGGTTCAATACCTTCCACCGAAGCACATTCAAAGTTACAACCGAGGAATTCCACATGAGTGTTATCCAGCAACTTTCCTTCAAAAGTATTGCAGACACGTTCTTTCTTCATAATATGAATATCGAACGGCTTCACCAGTAGACCAACCTCCGCTCCTACCTCAAAATGATGGTAATCCTGCACAAGGAATTCATAGCCGCCGCAAAGCACGGTCATCTCATAATGCACGCCTTTAAATATGGAAGTCTGCACCACTCCTGTCAACTGTGCCATATCCGAAACCGGGAAAATATATAAATCTTCCGGGCGAATCACTACATCTACCGGAGTATTCTCACCAAATCCTTCGTCCACACATTCGAACTCCGTACCACAGAAACGCACCAGTTTGTCATGAATCATCGTACCATTCAGGATGTTACTTTCTCCGATAAAGTCCGCGACAAACGAATTAATAGGCTCGTTATAAATATCAATCGGCGTACCGATCTGCTGAATTTTCCCTTCACTCATCACGACAATGGTATCACTTAGCGTAAGCGCCTCTTCCTGGTCGTGAGTGACATAGACAAATGTGATTCCCAAAGATTTATGCATTTCTTTGAGTTCCATCTGCATATCCTTACGCATTTTCAGGTCGAGTGCTGCCAACGGTTCATCCAGAAGCAACACTTCCGGCTCGTTGACAATGGCACGGGCGATGGCAACACGCTGCTGCTGACCACCGGAAAGGGAATCAACATCGCGGTATTCATAATCCGTCATACCTACCATTTTCAGAGCAGCTTTCACCTTCTTTTCAATGGTCTGTTTCGGTGTTTTTTTCAACTTCAAGCCAAAGGCGATATTGTCGTATACATTCAAATGTGGAAACAGGGCATATTTCTGAAATACCGTGTTCACCGGACGTTTGTGAGGGGGAGTTTGTGTTATTTCCATCCCCGAAATTCTGATTTCGCCTTCCGAAGCTGTCTGAAAACCGGCAATGAGACGCAACAACGTGGTTTTTCCGCAACCGGAAGGTCCAAGTATTGTGACAAACTCGCCCTTTTTCACGTTCAGTGTCACATCATCCAATGCTGTTTTCTCGCCGAAAAACTTCGAGACATGGCTTACCTCAATGATGGATTTATCTTCTTGCATATTCATACTAAAGTTTGGGCTGCAAAGGTACACATTTCTGCGGTTTTCACCTACGTGTTAATCTAATATAACAGTGTTTTTCGGCAGTCGAGAGAAAAAAAATCTATCTTTGCATAAATATTTATTCACTAATCTTACAAAAGCATGAAAAAATTAACTTATTTAGTTATCGCAACAGCCGCCCTGGGTATGGTAGCTTGTACCGGAAACAAAGCCGGCTACGTTGTTACCGGTACAGTAGAGGGCGCAACCGACGGTGACACTGTTTATCTCCAGGAAGCTACAGGCAGAAATTTGACTAAACTCGATACGGCTGTTATCTCCAAAGGTACTTTTACTTTTAAAGGTACACAGGATTCTGCTGTAAACCGTTATGTCACTTGTGAAGTAAACGGAGAACCGTTGATGGTTGATTTCTTCCTTGAAAACGGAAAGATTAACGTTACTTTGGGTAAAGATGATGATTCCGTTACCGGTACTATCAACAATGATGCTTATCAGGAACTCAGAGCTAAAATCAATGCTGTCAGCAAAAAAATGAATGGCATCTATGAATCAATGGGTGACACTACTTTGAGTGACGAACAGAAAGAAGCGAAACAAAAGGAAGGTGCCAAACTGGAAGAAGAGTACGACACTATTATTAAAGAAGCCGTACAAAAGAATATCACCAACCCGGTTGGCGTATTCTTGTTCAGACAGACTTTCTACAATAATTCTACTGCTGAAAACGAAGCATTGTTACAACAGATTCCCGCTAACTTCCAGAATGATGAAGCAATCACAAGAATCAAAGAACTGACTGACAAGCAGAAAAAGACTGCCGTAGGCACCAAGTTCGTTGACTTCGAGATGCAGACTCCTGACGGAAAAGCAGTGAAATTGTCCGATTACGTAGGCAAAGGTAAAGTAGTATTGGTTGACTTTTGGGCAAGCTGGTGCGGTCCCTGCCGTCGCGAAATGCCTAATCTAGTAGAAGTATATGCTAAAAACAAAGGCAAGAACTTCGAAATCGTTGGCGTATCTCTCGATCAGGACGATGCTGCCTGGAAAGAAGCAATCAAGAAAATGAACATGACTTGGCCGCAAATGTCCGACCTGAAGTTCTGGCAAAGTGAAGGCGCACAACTTTACGCTGTAAACAGTATTCCTCACACAGTATTGATCGATGGTGACGGTACAATTATCGCCCGCGGTTTACATGGAGAAGAACTTCAAGCTAAAATAGCAGAAGCTGTAAAATAATAAAAGAGAGAGGGCGTTAAAACCCTTATAAATAAAAAATCATCCTCGCCACAGATAGTTGTAGCGAGGATGATTTCGTTAGAAGGGGAGTTTTGACACATCCTCTCCAAGCTGGAAAAAATTTAGCCCCTGCATTTTCTAAGATTGCAGGGGCTAATTTTATATCTGAAAGTAACAGGGAGATTTGCTCTCCCCTACTTTATTCTCAATTACACAAACCAACGAACGTAGCAGAAGTCCTGACGATGAGGGAGATCCGGGTTCTTCGGGAACATACGGTAAGATACCTTGAAGCTACCTGCATTCGACAAGCTATGTTTAACCTGGAATGTATATAAGTCACCGTCTTTCTTGATTACGCTGAACGGTTCTACAGAGTAAACATGTTGTTTACCGTCGGCAGTAATATAAGTAGTCACCAATTCAAGTCCTACTGCATCGTTCAAGCCTTTTTCATCGATTACATAAGTGATAGTATATTCTTTTCCGCTTTCGATGTCGCCCTTAGCCAATTCCTCTACTTTATCACAAGATACGATTTCGATAGAATCCCATTTAGCAACCACTTCTTCTTTCCAAGCTGCGATTTCTTTTGCTTTTGCATTGTTATCGGCAGACAAAGCTGCGAAACGTTTTGCTTCTTTGCAATAGAATTTGCTATAATAGTCATCCAACTGACGTTTCATTGTATAATGAGGAGCAATCTGTGCGATAGAATTCTTCACTACCTTGATCCAGCCTTCAGAATATCCCTTCTTGTTACGAGCATAGTACAACGGCAGGATTTCAGTTTCAAGAATACTGTAAATAGTAGCAGCATCCAGTTGATCCTGGTGCTCCTGATTCTGATACGTACGTTTTTCCGTCAACGCCCAACCTGCACCTTCGCGGTAACCTTCCAGCCACCATCCGTCCAATACAGAGAAGTTGACAACACCGTTCATCAATGCTTTTTCACCTGATGTACCGGATGCTTCCAACGGACGAGTCGGAGTATTCAACCAAATATCAACACCTGAAACCAAACGACGAGCTAATTGCATATCGTAGTTTTCGAGGAAGATAATCTTACCTAAGAATTCAGGACGACGAGAGATTTCGATGATACGTTTAATCAAGCCCTGTCCTGCTCCATCGTGCGGGTGAGCCTTACCTGTAAACAGGAACTGTACCGGATAGTCAGGGTTGTTCACAATCTTGGAAAGACGATCCAGGTCAGTAAACAGCAGGTGCGCACGTTTGTAAGTAGCAAAACGACGACCGAAACCAATCAGCAACGCATTCGGATTAATCTTATCCATCAACGAAACAATACGTGAAGGATCACCCTGATTCTTCAACCAAGTATCGCGGAATGACTTGCGGATATAGTCAACCAACTTATTCTTCATCGTCATACGAGTCTTCCAAATTTCTTCATCGGGCACATTATAGATAGCTTCCCAAATCTTAGGATTAGACTGGTCGAACCAGAAGTTTTCGTTGAAATATTTAAAGTACAATTCTTTCCATTCCGTTGCACTCCAAGTAGGGAAATGAACACCGTTCGTCACATATCCTACGTGGCTTTCTTCGGGGAAATAACCTTTCCAGATAGAAGAGAACATTTCCTGAGAAACTTTTCCGTGCAGCCAGCTTACGCCGTTCACTTCCTGAGAAGTGTTGCAAGCAAAAACAGACATACAGAAACGTTCGCCCTTGTCACCCGGATTGTTACGTCCAAGATCCATCAGGTCGTCCCAAGAGATACCCATTCTGGTAGGATAACCACCCATATATTTGCCGAACAAGCCTTCGTCAAAATAATCGTGACCTGCAGGAACCGGAGTATGAACCGTATAAAGAGAAGAAGCGCGAACCAACTCGATAGCCTGATCGAAAGTCAATCCGGTAGCTACGTAATCACAGATACGCTGAACATTAATCAATGCAGCATGTCCTTCATTACAGTGATAAATATCCTTCTTGATACCCAATGCTTTCAGTGTCAGGATACCACCGATACCCAACAGGATTTCCTGTTTCAGACGGTTTTCCCAGTCGCCACCATAAAGCTGGTGAGTGATAGGACGGTCGAACTCGCTGTTCAATTCATTGTCCGTATCCAACAGATACAAAGAGATACGTCCTACATTGACACGCCATACGTTAGCATGAACATAATAATCCAGGTAAGGAACATCCACTACCATCGGTTTGCCATCTGCATCCATCACACGGTCGATAGGAAGCTGGCCGAAGTTCTGTGCTTCGTAGTTTGCAATCTGCTGTCCATCCATAGACAACGTTTGAGTAAAGTAACCATAACGGTACAAGAAACCTACTGCACATAAATCCACATTGCTGTCGGAAGCTTCTTTCAAGTAGTCACCGGCCAAAACACCCAGACCACCGGAATATATTTTCAGGACGCTGCTCAAGCCATATTCCATGCTGAAATAAGCAACAGACGGACGTTGGTCATCCGGCTTTACATCCAAATAATCTCTGAATTTCGTATAAACTTCATTCATTCTTCGCAGAATCACCTTGTCTTTTGCCAAAGCTTCCAGCTTTTCATAGCTCATACGTTCCAACAACAGTACAGGATTCTGTCCACATTCTTTCCAAAGTTCCGGATCTAGATCTCTAAACAGTTCAGTCGCTTCAAAATTCCATGCCCACCAAATGTTGCGTGCGATTTCAGACAACTTCTCCAACTCGGCCGGTATACGTGATTTTACAGTAACCTCTTTCCAGTTGGGAGTATTCACATTACTAACTTTAATTTTCATAATGTTTTTATTTACTTATTGATGAATAAATTTCCCTTAACTCAATTGACGCTTCATAGCATTGCGCAAGGCAATGTCGTAAGCCTCATAGTAATATTGTATAAAGTGTTTCCACAAAGCCTGTTCCGCCACTTCAGCGGCACGCTTGCGAATTTCCTTCACTTCTTTTTCCGTCTTATCCGCAAACAGCGTAATCGTATCTTTGATACCATCCGCTACTTCCGAATCATTGTAGTCCGAACGATGAAGCACCTCTACCCCATCATTGATACCATGCTGGTTTTTCAGGCTATTAGCCCAAAGTCCGAATCCTGCCAAGTCAGTAGTGATTGTCGGCACATGGAATGCTACGCTTTCCAATGGGGTATATCCCCAAGGTTCATAATAAGAAGCATAAACACTCAAATCCTGTCCCAGCAATATATCATAATACTCCTTGTTCATGATACCGTCACGACCATCCAGATAGCAAGGTACGAAAACAACTTTCACCTTATCTTCCGGGCGGTTTCCCATTCCTAAATATTTCAGCATATCCAACACCTGGTCATGCGTCATATTATGCAGCCAATGAGTAATGAACGGCACTTCAAGCGGAGTATCGAACTTATTCTTGCTCTTCAGGCGTTCCTGCAAATCTTCACGAGGATCGCCTACCCAACCGGGAACATTGATAAATGCCAATACATTCTTATGCAGGTTCTTATCCCTGTTCAAGCGGTTCAATGATTCCAGGAACACATCGATCCCCTTATTCTTGAACTCATATCGTCCACTGGTTCCGATAATTAACGTATCGTCACCCAGATTTGTTCCCAATAATTTATTCGCTACATTCAGCATCAAGGAACGCGCACGTTTACGTTTTCCGGTGAATGTACTTCCTTTCGGCACAAAATCATCCTCAAAACCATTCATAAGGACTACATCTGCCGGCTTGTCCAGCAGTTCCTTACATTCGTTGTTGGTGATTTCGCTAACCGTGGTGAAGCAATCCACATAATGAGCTGTCTGTTTTTCAATCGAGTGTTTCGATTGCATATTCAGTTCCTGCGCCATCTGATCGCCGTTATAGGCAAACAAATAGTCATACAACGGCTTATGATTACCTGCAATCGAACGACCGATAGAAGTAGCA
Organism: Bacteroides sp. GM023; assembly: GCF_014750685.1. Taxonomy (GTDB): domain Bacteria; phylum Bacteroidota; class Bacteroidia; order Bacteroidales; family Bacteroidaceae; genus Bacteroides. Next base: position 9,005 of record NZ_JAAXGE010000003.1, on the reverse strand, counting down.
TGAGTCGTAAAAATAGTCGCCACCTCGGGTACAGCTTCTTGTACATAAAGTGCTCCCATTCCTGTCATCCACTCGTGAGCCTGATATACCACCTTATCCGTTTCTGTCAGGTTGTAGCGATAGAAACTCTCCACCACTCTGCCCGCAGCATACGAAAACATAGAAGCTTCGTCGTAATCGCCATAAGCGTGCAACGAATCTACTTGAAAACGATTCCACATTTCTGTGTATATATCGTCTTTTTTCTCAAAAAAAGGTTGGAAATCGACTAGAATGACTATGGGTTCACCGGGGATATTCCATCGTCCTATGCGAACGGAAAGTTCGTCTTTTTCAAGTGCATGCTTTTTCCAGGCTGCACATAGATTATCCGACTCGATGAACAGAGGGTTCTCTTTTCCTTGCCATACATCAGGACCAATGAAAAAAATTCTATCACGGAATTTTTCCTGCAATGTATTTGCCCGGGTTGACAATACCGTGTATATCCCTCCCACTTTATTACATACTTCCCAGCTGGACTCGAAGATATAATCGGGGGTTAATAAATCTTTTACCATATAATATATTAAAACTCTTTTTAGTATGCGAGTGCAAAAGTACGCATTATTCTTTGAAAAATAATGCTTTATACAAAAAATATGAGTTAAGAAGAAGAAAGAAGCGTTAGCATGCAGTAAAAAAAGAATATCCCCTTGTGAATGCAAAGCTGCATAAACAAGGGGATTGAATGTTTTTTTATCGGGAATAATCCCTCTGAAAAAATTATACCAATGCGCTACCGATCAAGAAGGTGGCAGCCAAAGCTACGATTGCATAAAGTTCCGGGAATACAGCAAGAATCAATGTATTACTAAATACATTGTGTCCCTGGCCAATAGCAGCGATACCGTTTGCACAAACCTGTCCCTGGCGGATAGCAGAGAACAAAGCAACCAGTCCCAAAGCAATACCTGCGCCAAGAACTGCAGATGCCTGGATAGCTGTGATTTCAGGAGTCAGGATGCCGAAAATAGTCTGGAACATAAAGTAACCGGCAAAACCGTAAAGACCCTGTGTACCCGGAAGGGCTGTCAATACCAGGAAGTTACCGAATGCACTATCATTCTTCTTCAAAGCTCCGATAGCAGCGTTACCTGCAATAGTTACTCCGTAAGCACTACCAATGCCTGACAAACCAACCATAATCGCGATGCCAATATAGGCAATAAACAAATTCATTTCCATAATCTTATTCTATTTTTTATTGTTTAATTCTTAAAATCTTAATTTCTAAAAGGTTTGTACTCCTTGCCGCCGCCTTCGTATCCCGAGTTCTTGAAAAACTCAACAAACGTCAGACGCATCGGGTGAACCATGGCACCAAGCACATTCATAAACATATTGATTGCATGACCGATAACGAAAATCAGCACCATCACGATAGGGCCTGCTATTACATTATCCGGGCTCATACCTACTGCCAGGCTATTGAATACTCCCGCCAGGATACCGCCGGAAAGACCGAGGGCAAACAGACGAACGTATGACAGGACGTCACCCAGCAAACCGGTAGCCATGTTGTATGAATCCCATAATCCCAGTCCGATATTCATAAAAATATTCTTTCCCGGACTGTTATAAAGGAATATCATAGCGGCCGAAATACCCAGAATAACGAGATGTACCGTGCCTCCCATCGGCAATACTTTCGGCAACAGAGCCGAAACAGCCAGTGAAACCAGCAGAAGAATCCATCCGATTGTTGCCACCGCATATTTGAAACCAAACTGAATCGTCTGATTTACTGCTTTCAGCACCATACCGAACAGAATCTGAACAGCTCCCAAAATCAACGACAACTGGAACATATCATTGTTATCCATCAGGACAGCATGTTTCAGGCGTTGAACGATAGGCCAATCCAAATCGTAGATATTCGCTCCGAAGAATGTACCTGTCAGCAAACCGCAGAAGAATGTTGAAACTGCCAATACCTGTATCAATGATATAATTGATTTCATTGACGGAGTCACCTTCTTCGCCATCAAACGGTATGCCGTAGCACCCAGGAACAGGAACAAACCATATCCCGAGTCTCCCAGACATAGTCCGAAGAAGACCATAAAGAACGGAGCAAAGAACGGTGTCAAGTCCAATTCATTATACTTCGGAAGCATATACAGCTTACAAATCGGTTCAAACCAGGCAAAGAATCCCTTATTATTCAATCGAATAGGAACATTATCACCCGGCATCGGATCGGTAATCTCATAATATACATGTGCGTCATTCAGATAAGCTTCTATCTCTACCTTACTATAAGCAGGCGCCCATCCTTCAATCAACATCAGTTTATCACCGGCAGCCTGTTCAGAGCTCAACACGACTTTGGAGAATTCAATCTGACTCTGCAACTCTTTCAAAGCCGCCTTCAGAGAAGGAACATCCGCTTCGGAAAGTGCTACGAGTTTCTTTTCGTTCTCTTCAATCGCCTGTTCGGTAGTATCATAAAGCGTTTCAAGACGCGACAAAGAGTATGCAGGAAGTTTTGCCTGCTCCACGTCCAAGTCTATTTCTTGTCCGGCTTTCGTTACAGTCACGAAGAATACTTTGGAAGAAATGCGGTTCACAATCATTGCATTGTATTCCGTCTCCCACTCTTCGTTGTAGTTACCTTCCGAACAGCTATAGAAACCTATCACATAACCTGCCTCTTTCAGTTTCTGAATACCTGCCGGCTCAAAGTTACCCCAGGCCTCCAGTGCTTCTTTCTCTTTCGCATAGCTTTGCAACTGTTGAGACAACTTTCCGTGTTCCGTCTGCAAAGCGTCCACTTCGTCCAGCACTTGCATACCACGTGCAGCCGTTCCACCTTCCGTAGCAATCACGGCATTCTTTTCGTGCTTCTGATTCTGAAGCAACTTCAAAGTAGCCGTCAAGCGGTTGGAAAGACGGATATTCTCTTGCAGCTCCGTGTTATCGGCAGCACCTTGCTGTTTCTCCACAATGTGGACCACACCAAGTTCGCGCAGGCTGTTCAGGAATCCTTCATGCTCCTTGTGATAAACCAGGAATGTGAGTTTCTTCATTTTTGTAATCATGCCTCTACCTCCTTCCTTTTTTCTTGATGGGACTTCATGATCTTTTGCGAAGATTTCGACAGGTTTTCTTCATCTTCCATAAATCGCTTGATCTTTCGCAATGCATCCTGATAGCCCGGTATCTGCACCTTCTCAAAAAGATTTACTTTCTGAGTGGTCTTTTTCCTTGCATGTTCTAACAAATTCAGCTTGGCGAGCATAAACTCACGCTCGATTGCCGTATGGGCAAGCTCTTCCAAAAGGTGGATACCGTCGGCATACCACTTGGGAGCATTAAACATACTGTACGGACGTATCTCGAATTCTACATTTTCGAGCAACGGTACACGTACACCGGCAATTTTCTTCACGCCAAGATGAACATCATTTACCTTTATTAATGAAGCGTCAAACTCATTCCAAAGGGCGAACATGGCTTCATAGGCTTGAATCTGTTGTTCGAGCCTATCCTCCAAATCAGCCGCTTCCGTTTTGCAGCGTTTCACTTCCATGCGGAGGGCGCTTTCCTTATTCTTGATGATAGGAAGCGTACGCACCCGCACTTTCAGTTGCTTTTCGAGCTGCTGAAGAGAGGTTTTGTTATATTGAAACTTTATAGCCACGTTGTTAATTACTAATTATAAATTATTAATTACAAGTTTATTATTATTCGCCTTTTGGCCAGTATTGATCTACCAGGTCTTTCTTGATATTTACTTCTTCCGGACGGAAGTATCTGCCCAACAGGCCCCAAGCCACATCGAGCATTTCAGTAGTATCCAGATTGACATCAATAGCCAACAACTGATTAGAATAATCTTTCGCAAAAGCCAACGTACGTTCGTCGTAGTTAGTCAGGTCAAAACCATTTTCCATCTTCGTCTTAGCGTTAGCGGCATCGGCGTACAGACGTACAGCGGCATTCATCACCTGCGGGTGGTCTTTACGTGTCTTTTTACCGGTAACCAACTGTTTCAGACGGGACAACGAACGGAACGGGTCAACAATAACCTTACCAATATCGCTATCACGACGCAGGAACAACTGACCTTCAGTGATATAACCCGTATTATCAGGCACAGCGTGTGTAATATCGCCACCGGACAGCGTAGTCACGGCAATAATTGTGATTGAGCCGCCTGAAGGGAACTGTACCGCTTTCTCGTAAATCTTCGCCAAATCCGAATAAAGTGAACCCGGCATTGAGTCTTTAGAAGGAATCTGGTCCATACGGTTGGATACGATAGCCAACGCATCGGCGTAACTAGTCATATCCGTCAACAGTACCAAGACTTTCTCATTATTATTTACAGCGAAATATTCGGCAGCCGTCAGTGCCATATCCGGAATCAACAGACGTTCCACCGGCGGATTTTCAGTTGTATTCATAAAACTCACGATACGGTCGAGCGCACCTGCATTAGAGAACACATTTTTAAAGTACAGGTAGTCATCATTCGTCATACCCATACCTCCCAGGATAATCTTATCCGTTTCGGCACGCAGTGCCACGTTTGCCATAACCTGGTTGAAAGGCTGGTCCGGGTCAGCGAAGAATGGAATCTTCTGACCGGATACCAGTGTATTGTTCAAGTCGATACCTGCAATACCTGTCGCAATCAGTTCCGACGGTTGTTTGCGTCGAACCGGATTCACGGAAGGTCCGCCGATTTCCACTTCCTGTCCTTCAATCTCAGGACCACCGTCAATCGGGTCACCGAAAGCATTGAAGAAACGTCCAGCCAACTGCTCGCTTACTTTCAATGTAGGCGATTTGCCCAGGAATACTACCTCGGCATTGGTAGGAATACCTTCCGTACCTTCAAATACCTGCAAAGTGACATCGTCACCGGCAATCTTTACCACCTGTGCCAGTTTTCCGTTCACAGTGGCAAGCTCGTCATACCCTACTCCAGTCGCTTTCAGCGAGCAAGTAGCTTTGGTAATCTGAGTAATCTTGGTATATATCTTTTGAAAAGCTTTTGTTGCCATCTATATATTTACTATTTAGCTAGTTACTATTTACTATTTGACACTTCTTTCGGCAATCAATTCCTTCAGTTGCTGCTGGAATCCTTCATACTCCTCAGATTTGAACTTCGAATAGTTCATCTGCTTGCATACGTTAATCATCTTCTTGAAGTAATCCATTACATCATTGAAGTTATCAAACTCAAATTCCGTATGACAGATGTCGATAATCATATTCAGAATATCTTCCTGACGTTCCATCGGAGTTACCGCGTCGATTTCGTCGAAAGCATCCTGTTGCAGGATAACGAAGTCGATCAATTCTGATTTCCAGAAAGTAACATGATATTCTACCGGTACACCGTCGTCACCAAGGATATTGATCTGTTCGGCAATTTCCTTACCACGTTGCAAACGTGTTTTCAATTCATTTACCTTACCAATCCATTCACCATTGATATGACTTTTGATATATTCTTCAAATTCCGGATATTCGATATATTTAGAATAAGAATCAATCGGGTTCACAGCCGGATAACGTTTCTTATCGGCACGGTCCTGTTCCAAAGCGTAGAAACAGCGGGCTACTTTCTTCGTATTTTCAGTTACCGGTTCTTTCAAGTTACCACCGGCGGGAGATACCGTACCGATGAACGTAATAGAACCTGTTTCGTCATTGCTTAGTTTTACATATCCTGCACGACCGTAGAAGTTGGAGATGATAGCCGAAATATCCATCGGGAAAGCATCCGGTCCAGGCAACTCTTCCATACGGTTGGACATCTCACGCAAAGCCTGTGCCCAGCGGGAAGTAGAGTCGGCCATCAACAGAACCTTCAATCCCATTGAACGGTAATATTCCGCCAGTGACATCGCTGTATATACAGATGCTTCACGGGCAGCTACCGGCATGTTTGAAGTATTGGCGATAATGATAGTACGTTCCATCAACTTACGTCCTGTGTGCGGGTCAACCAGCTCGGGGAACTCCGTAAAGATTTCCACAACCTCATTTGCACGTTCACCACAAGCAGCGATAATAACGATGTCCGCTTCCGCCTGTTTGGAGATAGCGTGCTGAAGCACTGTCTTACCCGTACCGAACGGGCCGGGGATAAAGCCAGTACCACCTTCCACAATCGGGTTCAGCGTGTCGATTACACGTACACCTGTTTCCAGCAATTTGAAAGGGCGCGGTTTTTCCTTGTAGTTCGTCATGGCACGTTTCACCGGCCATCTCTGAATCATAGTCACAGGGATATCGTTTCCTTCTTCATCTGTCAGGATAGCAACCGTATCCTCTATCTTATAGTCACCTTCCGGCATGATTGTTTTTACGGTAGCCGTTCCGTTCATTGTGAACGGAGCCATTATCTTCAATGGCTGGAAGTTCTCATCTACCTGTCCCAACCATGCAGAAGCCTGCACCTTGTCACCGACCTTTGCCAATGGTACGAAGTGCCACACACGCTCCTTATCCAACGGATACGTATATTCTCCTCTTTTCAGGAAAACTCCGTCCATCTTGTCGAGGTCATTCTGTAGACCATCATAATTTTTCGATAACATACCCGGACCTAATGTCACTTCGAGCATGTGTCCTGTGAATTCGGCTTCGGCTCCCACTTTCAGTCCACGGGTACTTTCGAACACCTGAACATACACATTCGAACCTACAACCTTAATCACCTCCGCCATCAACTTATCGCCACCGGTCGAGATATAACAGATCTCATTCTGAGCTACCGGGCCGTCAACGACGAGGGTCACCATGTTGGCAATAACGCCACTAACAGTTCCTTTTGTTGCCATATATTTTTAATAATTTATTATCTGAATTCTGCAGGAATCTGCACTTCGTTCTTCAGCGATTCGATGATGCTTCTGAACAACTGATTTCCTCTCTCCTTATCCAATGAGATCCACCGTTCAATCATTTCCAGCTTCAACAAGAAAGCGAAAATGCGTTCGACAGTGAAATAATCGAAGAAAATAGCATCTTCCATCCAGTTCCACCGCAAAGCATCGAGTTTCTTCTCACGTTCCACCAATTCTGTAATCTCACTGATTTTCACCAACGATTCGAAAACTTCCACCTCGCCGGACAATCCGAAATCGCGAGCACTCGACGTACGCAAAGCTTCGCATACTTCCGTGTTACCTACGACGTTGGAAGCAATATCCCATTTGAATTTACGGCTTGTAAATGCGACAAGGATATTATTAATATTGAGGTTGAATTCAAACCAGGCAGAAACAAACTTATTTCCACACTTCATGGCATATTCGTAATACAATGCAGCCAGATGGTCTTCGTGCAAAGCCGTACTTTCAGCAGGCGTATCCAAATAATTAATGATAAATGTAGAGAGATAAGCCGGAAATTCTTTTGGACTGATTTCTCCGCCTTCCCTCAGAATAGAAATATATTCGGTGAGTTCCGCAGCAGAATAGTTTCCCCGTTTGTCGATTTCGGCTTCTTTATCTTTGAGAAGTTTCAGCACATTAGCATTATCAAACTTCAGATAAAACAAGTCAATCAACTTCTGGTCTGAAGCAGACAATCCGTTGTAGATTTCAGTTTTAAAATCGGCTACTGTATAGCTCAGTTTGCTGTCTTCCAGCGAAAGCTCCGGCAAACCTGCTACCAAGTAATAGTACTTACTACTCATAGTCGCTTCTTTTAAAATAGCATTTCTACTAATTGAGGACGCAAGAACGCTTTGAAGTAATTCATGAATTCTTCTTCTCCGAAGTTCACCTTATAGGAACCGTCCGCCGGAGAAACAGTGAATAAAGTTTTGATACCGTTTACTTGCTGTATAGTCACACCCTTATCCAACAAAGCTTTTGCATGAGCAGCAAAATACTTTTTCAGTGATTCTGCGTCGGCTGTCGAGATGACGATAGGTTCGTCTATACTCCACTTAGAAGCCAATGCAACGATAAACGCATTCAGATAATCTTTATCTTGTGCGAAATCCTTCACAGAAGTAGTTACTAACTTGTCAGTTACCATAGTAGCGACCTCAGATTTGAGTGCATTAACAGCCTGACCGGCAAACAGTTTTAACTCTGATTTTGTATTTTCCACCAATTCATCGGCAGATTTACGAGAGGAATTTACAATTGATTCTGCTTCTTTGCGAGCATCCTCAATGATTTTTTTTGCTTCATCCTGAGCATTCGCGATAAGTTTCTGCGCTTCTTCGTTTCCTTTTTCCACGCCTTCACGATAAATCTTATCGGTCAACTCTTGAATTTTGTTTTCCATATCAACAGGAGTATTTAGTATTATTACTGTATTAATTGTGTACCTTTTTAGATTCTCGCCAAATTTACAAAAATCAATTTGATAAAAAAGAGAAAGATGAAAAGAAATAGATTCCCTTGCGAAAAAATCACAGTTATACACCGTTTTTATTCCGTTTTTTCCCCTTTCTTATAACGAAATGACACTTTTCTGATTTTATCAGGCGAGAAAGCAAATATAGGAAATACAAAAGACATCTGAAAACAAGCAAATACCGAAAACGACAAACGGAATACTAAAACGGATATATTAAAGATTAAATAACAAAATGAGGTATTTAGGAAGGAAAAAGATAGGAGGCGTGTATGTAGAAAACAAGGGTAAAATATGAAAATATAGAGTAAACAACAAAGTGTATAGAGGAAAATAGGAGGTGTATAAAAACAGAAAGCCCCTTGATTCTTTACGAATCAAGGGGCTTCTTCAAAATGGCGGCTACCTACTCTCCCACTGTTACGCAGTACCATCGGCGTGACGAGGCTTAACTTCTCTGTTCGGAATGGGAAGAGGTGGAACCCTCGTGCTATAACCACCTAAATAAGGTTATGACATGATGAAAAGTAAAATTATAGTCTGTTACTCTTTTGAGGGAGTAATCGCTAAACGTATATATCGCGCCCCGTACAAGTCCGAAAGAAAGTGAACGGGCAATTAGTAAT
>NZ_JAAXGE010000029.1 GCF_014750685.1 Bacteroides sp. GM023 | reverse complement strand
CGAAAGAAAGTGAACGGGCAATTAGTAATGCTCGGCTATGATGTTACCACCTTTACACCTGCATCCTATCAACGTCATCGTCTTTGACGACCCTAAGAAATCTAATCTTGTGGCTGGCTTCGTACTTAGATGCTTTCAGCACTTATCCAATCCCGACTTAGATACCCAGCGATGCACCTGGCGGCACAACTGGTAAACCAGCGGTCAGTCCAACACGGTCCTCTCGTACTAGTGTCAGAGCCACGCAAATTTCATACGCCCACGATAGATAGAGACCGAACTGTCTCACGACGTTCTGAACCCAGCTCGCGTGCCACTTTAATGGGCGAACAGCCCAACCCTTGGGACCTTCTCCAGCCCCAGGATGTGACGAGCCGACATCGAGGTGCCAAACCCCTCCGTCGATATGAGCTCTTGGGAGGGATCAGCCTGTTATCCCCGGAGTACCTTTTATCCTTTGAGCGATGTCCCTTCCATACGGAAACACCGGATCACTATGCTCTAGTTTCCTACCTGATCGACTTGTATGTCTCCCAGTCAAGCGCCCTTATGCCATTACACTCTACGGACGGTTACCAATCGTCCTGAGGGCACCTTTAGAAGCCTCCGTTACACTTTTGGAGGCGACCACCCCAGTCAAACTACCCACCAAACAGTGTCCCCGCATCTACGGGTTAGAACTCAAATAATCAAAGGGCCGTATTTCAACAGCGACTCCACAAATACTAGCGTACCTGCTTCAAAGTCTCCGGCCTATCCTACACATCAATTACCCAAATTCAATGTTAAGCTATAGTAAAGGTTCACGGGGTCTTTTCGTCCCATCGCGGGTAATCGGCATCTTCACCGATACTACAATTTCACTGAGCTCACGGTTGAGACAGTGTCCAGATCATTACACCATTCGTGCAGGTCGGAACTTACCCGACAAGGAATTTCGCTACCTTAGGACCGTTATAGTTACGGCCGCCGTTTACTGGGGCTTCAATTCAATGCTTCTCTTGCGATGACATCTCCTCTTAACCTTCCAGCACCGGGCAGGTGTCAGGCTGTATACGTAATCTTTCAATTTTGCACAGCCCTGTGTTTTTGTTAAACAGTTGCCTGGACCTATTCTCTGCGCCCTACCATCACTGATAGGGACCCTTTATCCCGAAGTTACAGGGTCAATTTGCCTAGTTCCTTAACCGTGAATCACTCAAGCGCCTTAGTATATTCAACCCGACTACGTGTGTCCGTTTACGGTACGGGTACCTTAAAGATTAAGTTTAGCGGATTTTCTTGGGAGTATGCTTACACGCACTATTGGATTGTTCCGAAGAACTCTCCATACTATCAGGTTCGACTCTTATCCTGGATTTGCCTGGGATAATCAACGTCTACACCCTTCAACGGACTATTCCGTCAGTCCGCGGCGCTTTCACTGCTCCGTCTCCACATCACTCTTTAAGGTAGTACAGGAATATTAACCTGTTCTGCCATCGGCCTCACCGTTCGGCTGAGCCTTAGGACCCGACTAACCCTGATCCGATTAGCGTTGATCAGGAAACCTTAGTCTTTCGGCGAGGGGGTTTCTCACCCCCTTTATCGTTACTTATACCTACATTTGCTTTTCCACACGCTCCAGTATACCTTACGGTACGCCTTCGACGCAGAGTGGAATGCTCCCCTACCGATCCTTACGGATCCCATAGCTTCGGTAAATTGCTTAATGCCCGATTATTATCCACGCCAAACTCCTCGACTAGTGAGCTGTTACGCACTCTTTAAATGA
>NZ_JAAXGE010000028.1 GCF_014750685.1 Bacteroides sp. GM023 | reverse complement strand
GGTGTGAGAGGTCGGAAAATGAAAGTAGGAAGAAAACTACTTTTATTTTCCTCCTACTCGATTAAAAAGGGAGTTTTGATGTTCCCTCGTTATTTTTTTTCTATGATTGGATGAAACTTCTTTCGTTTAGATAGAAAGTTCTTTCAATACATTCACCAAATCTCTTTTTACCGGCTTGTCATTTTTGATAGCCTTGCTGAACGGTACATAAACGATTTCATCATGTTCAATGCCGATCATAACGTTGCGTTGGTCTTCCATGATGGCGTCGATAGCGGCAGCACCCAGGCGGCTTGCAAGAATACGGTCGTGAGCAGTAGGACTGCCACCACGCTGCAAGTGTCCGAGGATAGTTACACGCACATCGTACTGCGGATACTCGTTTTTCACACGTTCTGCGTAATGCATGGCTCCACCGGTCAGCTCACTTTCGGCTACCAGTACGATACTGCTATTCTTTGACTTACGGAATCCGTTCTTGATGAATTCTTCCAGTTGGTCGACTTCCGTACTAAATTCCGGGATAATGGCTGCTTCAGCTCCCGAAGCAATCGCTCCGTTCAACGCGAGGAAACCAGCATCACGTCCCATTACTTCCACAAAGAACAAACGTTCGTGTGAAGTGGCTGTGTCGCGAATCTTGTCCACTGCATCCAGGATGGTATTCAACGCTGTGTCGTAGCCGATAGTTGTATCAGTTCCGTAGAGATCGTTGTCAATCGTTCCCGGCAGTCCGACACATGGCACATCAAATTCCTGTGCGAAAATACGTGCACCTGTCAGCGAACCGTCACCACCGATGATAACCAAAGCATCGATGCCTTCTTTCTTCATATTATCATAAGCCATTTGGCGTCCCTCGGGAGTAGTGAACTCCTTACAGCGAGCTGTTTTCAGTATTGTTCCACCCAACTGGATGATGTTACTAACATTTTGGCTTTTGAATTCTTTGATTTCGCCTGTCACCAAGCCTTTGTATCCTCTATATATACCTTTAACTTGTAATCCGTTATAGATAGCTGCACGTGTCACCGCACGTATAGCTGCATTCATTCCCGGAGCATCACCCCCGGAAGTCAAAATTCCGATACATTTCACTGTTCCCATATCACAATCTTTTCATTAATTAGTTTGATGTGGCAAATGTACAATAAAAAGTTGAAAGCAATGTTTACGAAGTTTTTTTTCACTTGATGAAAACATTAAAAAAGTGCAAATGACCACTTTTTACTTTCTTTTTATTCTTGCTCTGTTACTTTACTGTTACTCTTTTATAAGCGTCTGAATGTGATTGTATATCTTTTCCATCAGCCATTTAGGGGTGGAAGTAGCCCCGCATACACCAATCGACTGTACGTTTTGGAGCAAAGAAGTATCTATCTCCTTTTCGTTATCTATCAAATGTGAATTAGGATTCACTTTCAGACATTCTTCAAACAGCATTTTCCCGTTCGAACTCTTTTTTCCGCTGACGAAAAATATCAAATCATGCGTAGCCGCAAACTCCCTTAACTTAGGCATGCGATTGGCAACCTGGCGGCAAATCGTATCGTAATACTCGAAAGTCGCGTCCGGCGAAATATGATGTTTGATATACTCTACAATTTCCTGAAATTCATCGAGCGACTTGGTTGTCTGCGAGAAAAGACGGATATCCTTGCTTAAATCCAGCTTCTTCGCTTCTTCGGCTTTTTCGATGACAATCGCTTTTCCGTCTGTCTGTCCCACCAGCCCCAACACTTCTGCGTGACCGGTTTTGCCGTAGATGATAATTTGCTTTTCTTTATTTTCGTCTTGCAGAAACTCCTGTTTGATACGCTTCTGAAGGCGCAATACCACCGGACAAGTCGCATCTATGATTTCAATATTATTCTCGCGGGCAATCATGTAAGTTTCCGGCGGCTCCCCGTGTGCCCGCAGCAGTACCTTTGCATTCCGCAAGTGCTTGAACTCTTCGCGGTTGATGGTGATTAATCCCATCGTTTTCAGCCTGTCCACTTCCCGGCTATTGTGCACGATATCCCCGAGACAATAAAGCGTTTCTCCCTTTGCTAACTCTTCCTCCGCCTTGTGAATAGCTGTCACTACCCCAAAGCAGAAGCCTGACCCTTCATCTATCTCTACTTTAATCATAAAAAAACTACTTTCCTACCTTATTAAAATGCTCGAACAGCCACTCTTTCTGTTGTTCGATTGTTAAGTCCGTATTGTCCAGCAATAAAGCATCATCAGCTTTGCGCAGCGGACTTACTTCCCGGTTTTGGTCAATATAGTCCCGTTGTTTCACATTCTCCAGGATTTCATCGAAACTCGCTTCCTGTCCTTTCGCTTTCAGTTCGTCGTAACGGCGTTGAGCACGAATTTCAGGCGTAGCAGTTACAAAAATCTTCAATTCGGCATCCGGGAAAACCGTAGTTCCGATGTCCCTTCCGTCCATCACAATACCTTTTTCTTTTCCCATCGCCTGCTGTTGAGCCACCATTGCCTCACGCACAAAGTCGAGCGCGCTGATAGGACTTACTTTGGACGAGACTTCCATCGTGCGGATTCTGTTTTCCACATTTACCCCGTTGAGGTAAGTGTCCGGACGTCCCGTTTCCGGGTTCAGCCGGAAAGAAATATGGATATTTTTGATTTCGTTTCTTAGTTTCTCCGTGTCGATAACGTCTCCGTCGAAAATTCCGTTCTCCATACTATATAAGGTGACCGCCCGATACATAGCTCCGCTGTCAATGTAAATGTACCCCACTTCACGGGCAAGATCCTTGGCCATAGTGCTTTTTCCGCAAGAGGAAAAACCGTCGATTGCTATTACTATCTTTTTCATATTCAGTTCATCTAATTTGTCCGCCAAAGATACGCTTATTTTGAAAATCAGCCATATGTTTGTCGTTAAAAGGAACCAGGCAAGTACGAAAGAATTAAAAAAGTTAAAAAGCCGGATAAAAAGACCGGAAGAAACAGACGGTTAACTGAAAATGTACTATATTTGCCCGGAGACACATAGGAAGACACTTTTTTTTATTAATCTATTATATTAATTATTTTATGGAAGTTAAAAAATCACCCAAAGCGGACCTGGAAGGCAAGAAGTCTACATGGCTGCTCGTTGGTTACGTGGTAGTGTTGGCTTTCATGTTCGTGGCGTTCGAATGGACCCAGCGTGACGTGAAAATTGATACAAGCCAGGCAGTAGCTGACGTTGTATTTGAGGAGGAAATCATTCCTATTACCGAAACCCCTGAACAACAAGCTCCACCACCACCCGAAGCCCCGAAAGTGGCCGAATTGTTGGAGATTGTCGACGATAAGGCCGAAATTGATGAAACAACAACCATTATCAATGAAGATAATGCTGCTCCGGTAGAAGTAAAATACGTGCCGGTACAAGTTGTTGAAGAAGAGCCGGAAGAACAAACTATTTTCGAAGTTGTAGAAAACATGCCGGACTTCCCGGGCGGACAAGCAGCTTTGATGCAGTATTTGGCTAAGAACATCAAATACCCGACTATCGCTCAGGAAAACGGAACTCAAGGACGTGTTATCGTACAGTTCGTTGTCAATAGAGACGGTAGTATCGTAGATGCGAAAGTAGTACGTAGCGTTGACCCGTATCTGGATAAAGAAGCTCTCCGTGTGATAAACACCATGCCGAAGTGGAAACCAGGTATGCAGCGCGGTAAACCGGTACGTGTTAAATTTACGGTTCCTGTAATGTTTAGACTGCAGTAATTTGTAACACAATAATTTAAGAGGCTGCTTCACGGCAGCCTCTTTTTTCATTCATTTATATTTTTCATCCATCATGTTCACAGCTTCTCAATTACTTGATAAAATAAACAATCATATTTCTGAAATACAGTTTACCCGGACACCGAAAGGACTCTATGAACCGATTGAATATATCCTTTCTTTAGGGGGGAAGCGGATACGTCCCGTATTAATGTTGATGGCGTATAACTTGTATCGCGAGGATGTCGCGTCTATCTACGACCCTGCCACCGCTATCGAAGTTTACCACAACCATACGTTGCTGCATGATGACTTGATGGACCGTTCCGATATGCGCAGAGGAAAGCCGACCGTACACAAAGTATGGAATGACAACACTGCCGTACTCTCGGGAGACGCTATGCTGATTCTTGCATTTCAGTACATGACAGCGTGCCCGGTGGAGCATCTCAAAGAAGTGATGGAACTGTTCAGCCTGACCACACTTGAAATTTGCGAAGGACAGCAACTGGATATGGAATTTGAATCCCGTTGTGATGTCACTGAGGATGAATATATTGAAATGATCCGCCTGAAAACAGCCGTATTGCTGGCAGGCAGTCTCAAAATCGGTGCTATCTTGGCAGGAGCGACTGCTGAGGATGCCGATAATCTCTATAATTTCGGAATGCAGATAGGAGTCGCGTTCCAGTTGCAGGATGATTTGCTGGATGTCTATGGTGACCCGGAAGTGTTCGGTAAGAAAATAGGCGGTGACATTCTTTGCAACAAAAAAACATATATGCTTATCAAGGCATTGCACCGTGCGGACGAGAAGCAGAGAGAAGAACTGGACCGTTGGCTGAACGCTGATACTTATCAGCCTGCTGAAAAAATAGCGGCAGTGACGGAACTGTACAACCAACTGGATATTCGGAGCGTCTGTGAAAACAAGATGCGCGAATATTATACACTCGCCATGGAAAGCCTTTCGGCAGTAGCAGTGGCAGAGGACAGAAAAAAAGAACTGAAGAACCTGGTGAAATTACTGATGTATCGTGAAATGTAACTAAGTTCTTGATAAGATGCCATACAGACGACTACCAAATACAGACCAGGCAAGGGTTCGGGCGTTGAAAACAGCGGTCGAAAAGGGTGAACTGTATAATGTGCGCGACCTGGCAATAACACTAAAGACATTGTTCGAAGCGCGCAATTTCCTGCAAAGGTTTGAAGCGGCACAAATTTATTATACGCAATGTTATGAAAATCAGTCGCGGGCAAGCAGGAAGCATCAGGCAAATGTGAAAACTGCCCGGCTGTATATTTCCCATTTCATTCAGGTGCTCAACTTGGCAGTGCTCCGTGACGAAATAAAAGTGGCCCACAAAGAATTATATGGTCTGCCCGACGCGAATACCGTGCCGGATTTGTTGAGCGAAGCCGCATTGGTGGAGTGGGGGAAGAAAATCATTGAAGGTGAGCAACGGAGAACGTCGCAGGGCGGCATACCGATTTATAATCCTACGATTGCACGCGTGAAAGTGCACTATGATATTTTTCTTGACAGTTACGAACGGCAGAAGAATTATCAGGCATTGACCAGCCGGAGCCTTGACGAACTGGCTTCCATGCGTGACCGTGCCGATGAACTGATACTGGATATATGGAACCAGGTGGAAGCCAAGTTTCAGGACGTCACTCCCAATGAAGTTCGCTTGGAAAAATGCCGTGACTACGGCCTGATATATTATTATCGCTCCAACGAAAAAGTAAAAGAAGAAAACGAAATATCATGTTGATAGACACTCATTCCCATCTTTTTTTAGAAGAATTTTCCGAAGATTTGCCACAAGTGATGGAACGCGCACGCGAAGCCGGCGTCTCCTATATTTTTATGCCGAACATCGACAGTACGACGATTGATTCGATGCTGTCCGTATGTGCTGAGTACCCGGGCTTTTGCTACCCGATGATAGGATTGCATCCTACCTCGGTCAATGAAACATATGAACAGGAATTGGCGGTGGTACGCGAGCAGTTGGCAGGGAACAACCAGTTTGTCGCCATCGGTGAAATCGGACTTGACCTTTACTGGGACAAGACTTTCTTGAAAGAGCAGTTGCTGGTCTTTGAAAAGCAGATTGAGTGGGCGCTCGAATACCGGTTGCCGATAGTCATTCATTCAAGAGATGCGTTCGAGTATATATATAAGGTAATGTCTGCCTATAAAAATACGCCACTCACCGGGATTTTTCATAGTTTCACCGGAACACCGGAAGAAGCGGCGAAATTGCTAGAGTTTGAAGGCTTTATGCTAGGCATTAACGGGGTTGTCACTTTTAAGAAATCGACTCTGCCGGAGACATTGCTCACCGTCCCTTTGGAACGTATCGTGCTCGAAACCGACTCGCCCTATTTGACTCCGGCGCCCAACCGTGGCAAACGGAATGAAAGTGCCAATGTGAAAGATACCCTTGCGAAAGTAGCGGAAATTTATCGAATGCCCTCTGAATACGTGTCTCAGGTCACTTCAGGAAATGCACTAAAAGTGTTTGGAATCCGCAAATAATGTTCGCAAGGTTTTAAAATATATTAATTTGCAGTATTTATTCAAGATAAAAAAGGGATAATGCTTCACGAAAAGAAAAAAAAGGATACATTTGTAGCTGAAAATGCGGAAAACTCATAAGGAGAGATGCTCGAGTGGTTGAAGAGGCACGCCTGGAAAGCGTGTATACGCCTAAAGCGTATCCGGGGTTCGAATCCCCGTCTCTCCGCAGAATTGAAAACGGAACGAGAAGTAAAAACAATAATAATAATCAATTAATTAATCTTAAAAATTAGACACACAATGAAAAAGTTATTCGCAATTGTTGCTGTGATTGGTGCCTTTACATTTGGCTCTATTCAACTTGCTCAGGCTCAAGATGCTCCTGCAGCAGAACAAACTGAACAACAAGCTGTTGCTCCTGCTGCTGAAACTACCGCTGCTGCTCCTGCTGCAGAAGAAGGTGGTATTCACAAGGAAATCAAAGTTAAATTCATTGAAGGTACTGCATCTTTCATGAGTTTGGTAGCTATCGCTTTGGTGATCGGTTTGGCTTTCTGTATCGAACGTATCATCTATTTGAGCTTAGCTGAAATCAACACAAAGAAATTCATGGCATCTATCGAAGCTGCTTTGGAAAAAGGTGATGTTGAAGCTGCTAAAGACATCGCTCGTAACACGAGAGGTCCTATTGCTTCTATCTACTACCAAGGTTTGATGAGAATTGACCAGGGTATCGATGTGGTTGAAAAATCAGTTGTTTCCTACGGTGGTGTACAGGCTGGTTACCTTGAAAAAGGATGTTCTTGGATTACTTTGTTTATCGCAATGGCTCCGTCACTCGGATTCTTGGGTACTGTAATCGGTATGGTGCAGGCATTTGACAAAATCCAACAGGTAGGTGATATCTCTCCGACGGTTGTTGCTGGTGGTATGAAAGTAGCCTTGATTACAACTATCTTCGGTTTGATCGTTGCTTTGATTCTTCAGGTATTCTACAACTACGTACTTGCTAAAATTGAAGCTCTTACAAGCGAAATGGAAGATTCTTCTATCTCTTTGCTTGACATGGTAATCAAATATAACTTGAAATACAAAAAATAATAAAGATGAGTAAGTTAACATATAAAGCATCGTATTACGCACTTTATGCGATGTTTGCCATCATCCTGATCGTATTGGGGATCTTCTTCTTAGGGGGAGATGCTACAGGCGATGCAGTGATACCGGGAGTTGATCCCGAAATGTGGCAACCTGCCCAAACAAATTCCTTACTCTATTTGATGTATGCTTTGTTTGGTCTTGCTGTTGCTGCTACAATTATTGCTGCTATATTCCAATTTGGTGCAGCTTTGAAAGATAATCCGGCAAATGCAATTAAGTCTTTACTTGGCTTGGTTCTTTTGGCTGTTGTTTTAATCGTAGCTTGGGCTATGGGTGACGGTACGCCGATGCAAATCCCGGGTTATAGTGGTACGGACA
Source organism: Bacteroides sp. GM023 (assembly GCF_014750685.1). GTDB lineage: Bacteria > Bacteroidota > Bacteroidia > Bacteroidales > Bacteroidaceae > Bacteroides. The sequence goes on along the minus strand of NZ_JAAXGE010000028.1, from coordinate 6,904 downwards.
ATGTTCCTTTCTGGCTGAAGATAACTGATATGTTCCTTTATGCTATTTACATCCTGTTGTTTGTAACTGTTGTTGCAATCATCGCTAGTGGTATAAAGAAAAAATTATCGTAATAAATTGGGAAAACTCAATTAAATAAGTAATTACAATGGCAAAAGGAAAAAGAAAAGTTCCTGATATTAACTCAAGTTCTACGGCGGATATTGCTTTCTTGTTGCTGATCTTCTTCTTGATTACAACATCAATGGATACAGACCGTGGTTTGGCAAGACTTTTGCCACCGCCACCCGAAGATCAAGATCAACAGAACACGGATAAAATCAAAGAACGTAACGTTTTGCAGGTTTACCTGAATAAGGATGATGCATTGATGTGCGGTAATGATTATATCAGCGTTGATCAGTTGAGAGATAAAGCTAAAGAATTTATTGCTAATGTTAATAATGCAGAGAATATGCCTGAAAAGACACAGGAAAATGTGGAATTCTTTGGTACATATCTGGTTAACAACAAGCATGTAATTTCTTTGCAGAATGACCGTGGTTCTTCTTATCAGGCATACATCAGCGTGCAGAACGAATTGGTTGCTGCATACAATGAATTGAGAGACGAGTTGGCTCAGGAAAAATTCGGAGTTACATATGCAGAGTTGAATGACGCGCAGCAGAAAGCTATTCGTGAAATCTATCCGCAACGAATTTCTGAGGCAGAACCTAAAAAATACGGAGAAAAAAAGAAGTAAGTAATGGGAAAATTTAATAAGACTGGTAAACGTGAAATGCCGGCATTGAATACTTCTTCGTTGCCTGACCTTATCTTTACTTTGTTGTTCTTCTTTATGATTGTAACAACAATGCGTGAGGTAACATTAAAGGTGCAGTTTACACTTCCGCAAGGTACTGAACTCGAAAAACTGGAGAAGAAATCACTGGTGACATTCATTTATGTAGGTGAACCTACTCAGGAATTCCGCGCGAAAATGGGTACTGAAAGTCGTATTCAGCTTAACGACAGCTACGCTGAAGTTGGTGAAGTACAAGACTTCATTTTCCAGGAACGTGCTAGTATGAATGAGGGCGATGCAGCTAAAATGACTGTGTCTCTGAAGGTAGACCAAAAGACTAAGATGGGTATTATTACTGACGTAAAAAATGCTCTTAGAAAATCTTATGCTTTGAAGATTAACTATTCTGCTACTAAACGTGGTGAGAAATAATTAGTTAATTCAATATATTAAAGAAAGGGCTTCCAAATCATTTTGGAAGCCCTTTCTTTATAGTACTATCTTTATCCTACTTTTATTCTTTTACTCCGTAAACAATTGTGTGGAGTTTCTTTCTTATCATTTCGTAGTCTTTATCCGGGTTGAGATCACCGTGTACCATTAGATACATAGGCAGGAAATCATCTCCCGGCTTGTAAGGCGGCTGGTAATAGTCTTTTTCCCACAGAACGAAACCTTGGCGTTGATAGAATCCGATGCGGCGCTTTGCCATCTCCTCTATCGGGCGTTCCACTTCGAGTACAATCGGTTGCTTCAAGTAGTTGCGCAAGTATTCGAGTGTACGTTTTCCATATCCGCCGTTTCGCAAGGCTGGGTTGGTTGCGAAGTGCTCTACGTAGTAGAAGCTGTCAAAGTCCCAGTAAGTGATAAAACCGATCGGCAGGTCATCATCAAAGATGATATTATTGTAAAAGTTACCTGTGCGGTCAGTGTACTCACGCAGTTGTTCTAACTCACGATATTCTTCCGGTGGAAATGCATCTATAAGTAATTCTTCCATGAACTTGTAATGTTGGAAATCCGATGTGCTAATCGGCTGAAATCTAATCATACGGTTTGGGTTTTAAGTTTGTACTTTGGAATAATCTATTTTTGTATCGGTCATATAACTTTTAAGGGATATAGAATTCAATCACGCGGCGGATGGCGCGTTGGCAAACCGGACAGAATTCCGGGTAACCGTTTGTTTTCATACGGCAGTCGTAGGCAGGACGATAGATACCTTTGGCTGAGTATCCGCCTCCTTCATAGACTCCTACCGGGTATTTTTTCCTTTCGGTGGTAGGGGTGGGGATGGGAGTACCTTTGGTGAGCATATTTTCCCACTTGGAAGCGAAGTCCACCCGTGTCGAGATATTCTGCTCCCACGGTTCAATATCCAGTGGATAAGTATCTGTCATTGTGTCGTCCTCGTAGAAATACTCGTCGGCTAGCCCTGCAAAGCTGTGTCCGAACTCGTGTACCACTACGGGCTTGAACATCGGATGATGGGCGGTAGTCAGCGTATACGAATTATAGATACCGCCGCCGCCGTATACGTCAGTATTGGCAAGAATAATAATGTGTTCGTAAGGGATGCCGGCTAAGGCGTTATGGATAGATTTCACCCGGCTGGTAGTCAGGTAACGATCCGAATAGAAAGTGTCGAAATGAGAGTGTACGGCCGTTTGCTTCCACTGGTTTTCACGGGGCACGCTGACACCGCTGTCTGTAGACGGACTGGCAACGGCAATGATATTGAACTTCTCTTTCATGGAACGGAACGGTTCGTGCGAAAACAGGCTTTCACAGGTGCTTTGCGCGTCCTGATAGAACAAGTCCATTTCCTTCTCGGTATATCCTTCAGCAAGGATGGCGACATCGATACATTCTTTCTCGTTGCCACTTTGGAGCATATAGCGATGCGGAGTGACGTGTGACACTCCCCGTTTATGAATCAGTATATCGTCAGGGCGGACTATATGCTTGTAGTTGGCCATCACTTCCCTGCGTGGAGAATACAGGACGATTTCCACTTCCACGGGTTGCTTGGGATAAGGCAGAAGAAAACTGTTCTCGAATCCCTTTGCCGTTTCTTTGGCTTCGTCCGTGGTGAGCCATTCCTGAAACAGGGAAGAGAAGGAAGTCTTGTAGATACACTGTTTGGTGGCAAGGTCTTTCACGGTGATTTGACCGTTGCCCTCCAGTGGAAGTTCGGATAAATGATGCTGGCGACCTGCCCAGGAAGGGAGTTGTGACAGTTCGTCGAGATAGATGGCCTGTTGCCCGGCATCTCCGGTGAAGATGTAGTCCACTCGCAATGTTTTGTCCTGAAAATAATCGGCAAAGTTCTGTCCATAACCTTCTGCAAAAGTGAAGAAAAATAGAACAATACAGCAAAATTGTCTCATATAAATGGTATATTTATGTTTTTTGCAAAGATACAAACTATTGTTGATTTATCTGCTTCGAATAAATAAAAGTAATAGTTTATAGCATTTGTTGCCGGAAAATCGCTAACTTTGCACAAAAGATTCACTGATTAAAACAATTTGATTTAAGAAATGGGACATCATCAATTAGATACGCTGGATGAACAAATACTGAAACTGATTGCCGGCAATGCACGTATTCCTTTTTTGGAAGTGGCGAGAGCTTGCAATGTTTCCGGTGCCGCGATTCATCAACGTATTCAAAAACTAACTAACTTAGGGATACTCAAAGGTTCAGAATATGTCATTGACCCCGAAAAAATAGGATATGAAACTTGTGCTTACATCGGTATCTATCTGAAAGATCCCGAATCCTTTGATTCGGTAACAAAGGCTCTGGAAGCTATTCCCGAAGTAGTGGAATGTCATTTCACTACCGGAAAATATGATATGTTCATCAAGATTTACGCAAAGAATAACCACCACTTGTTGAGTGTTATCCATGATAAATTGCAACCACTGGGATTGGCGCGTACAGAAACGTTAATCTCCTTCCACGAAGCCATTAAGCGGCAAATGCCTATCATGGTCGAGGTGGATGAGGAAGATTAATGAATCGTTTCGGGTAGGAGTCTCAGACAGGAGAAAGTGACTCACTTTCTTACATAGTCTACAAAAGCATAGGAGCAGAGATGTTTCTCATCCGCAGGATGAGCTTCTCTGCTTTTTTCTTGCCAACTCTCCGGAGAAACTTCAGGGAAATATACGTCGGCTTCGGGAGCAGTGCTGTCTATCTCTGTCAGGCAGAGTTCGTCAGCAAAAGGAAGTGCTTGCCGGTAAATGCTTGCACCGCCGATTATATACACATGTTCCTCTTCTTTGCAGCTTTGCAAGGCCGTTTCAAGCGACGGGAACACTTCAGCGCCGGGACATTCCGTAGCCGGATTAGAAGATAGTACAACGTTTCTGCGATTGGGCAACGCACCTTTCGGAAGAGATTCGAAAGTCTTGCGGCCCATTATAATGGTGTTTCCGGTAGTCAACGCCTTGAAACGCTTCAAGTCGTTGGGCAGCCAAAAAAGAAGTTTATTCTGAAAGCCTATTGCCATACGCTGGTCAATGGCGGCGATAATGGATACTTTACTCATAAGATATATGACTCAGGGAATTATATGACTCATGTGAATTTACGACACATGGGGATTACACCGCTACTACCCCTGCGATATGCGGATGCGGGTCGTAATTTACTAATTCAAAATCCTCAAATTTAAAATCAAAGATGCTTTTCACATCCGGGTTGATTTTCATTTGTGGCAGCGGGCGAGGTTCACGCGACAGTTGCAGTTTCACCTGTTCCAGGTGGTTCAGGTAGATATGAGCGTCACCAAACGTATGAACAAAGTCACCGGCTTTCAATCCCGTTACTTGTGCCATCATCTGCAATAGCAATGCATAAGAAGCTATGTTGAAAGGAACGCCGAGGAAGATATCGGCACTGCGTTGGTAAAGTTGCAGGCTCAATCGTCCGTCCGCTACGTAGAACTGGAAGAAAGCATGGCAGGGTGGGAGATTCATATTGTTGAGGTCTGCCACGTTCCAGGCACTCACGATGATACGGCGTGAATCCGGGTTATGCTTGATTGTCTCTACCACTTCACTGATTTGGTCGATGAATCCACCGTTGTAGTCGGGCCACGAACGCCACTGGTAACCGTAGACGTGACCTAAGTCACCGTTCTCGTCCGCCCATTCATTCCAAATACGCACTCCGTGCTCTTGCAGATATTTCACGTTAGTGTCTCCTTGCAGAAACCAAAGCAACTCGTATATGATTGATTTCAGATGCAGCTTCTTCGTCGTCAGACAGGGAAAACCGTCTTCGAGGTTAAAACGCATTTGATGACCGAAAACACTAATGGTTCCCGTTCCGGTGCGGTCACTTTTTTCCGTGCCTTCAGTCAGTACACGGTTGAGTAAATCCTGGTATTGTTTCATAATGGATAAATTTTCAAATCATGGGTGTATTCACTGAGGAACTACACGCTTGCGCAAAATTACAAAAATGGCGTGAATAAATTAGCAAACCATCCGACGAACTTCTTCCACGGTGAACGCTTTTTCCAAAATTCAGGTGTCAGTTGGGTGCAGTGTTCGATATCTTCATGGAACATCGTATTCAGTTCGGCTGTCGTTTTCTTGTCAAAGATGAAAGCATTCGTCTCGTAGTCGTATCGGAGGCTTCGGCTGTTCAGGTTGGCGGTGCCGACTGTGCAGAACAGGTCGTCGACCATCATAATTTTCGAGTGGTGGAATCCGCCGTTGTACATATAGACGGTGGCTCCCCTTTTCATTAACTTATGCAGCTTATAGAGCGCGGCATCCGGCGTAAACGGAATATCAGAAGCGGAAGAAACCATAATTGTCACATCCACTCCCCGGTCGATGGAGCGGTTCAGTGCTTTCTTGATGGAAGAAGTCGGCACGAAGTAAGGATTGACGATGTGTACATTCTTTTGCGCTGAATAAATGCTCATCGCATATGCGTGGCTCAACATACGACTGTTTTTCTTCGGAGTACGGTCTACGATGGCGACTACGATATTGGTGCTGTCCGTCTGTCCCGCATGCTGCGGAAAATAGGCTTCTCCACCTATATTCTGTTTCGTCTCTTTGTTCCAAATCGTGAGAAAGATTTCCTGCAAGTCGTTGACGGCATCCCCTTCGATGCGCGTGTGCATATCCCGCCAGGTTCCGATTTTGGGCAGACCGTTGATGTAATAATCGGCGATATTCATGCCGCCTGTATAAGCCACTTTTCCGTCGATAACGGCAATCTTCCGGTGGTCGCGGTGGGCGGCGTGGTTGATGTAAGGGAAGGTAAACGGGTCGAACTTGACAATTTCGATGCCCCGTTCACGTATTTTCTTGAGATGTTTCTTTTTGAGCGGCTTGTTGTTCGACCAGTTGCCGAAGGCGTCGAACATAGCCCGCACTTCAACGCCTTCTTTCACCTTTTCGGCCAAGAGGTCGAATAAAGCATTGGCGATGGAGTCATTGCGGAAATTGAAATATTCAAGGTGAACATGGTGTTTGGCTTCCCGTATGGCTTCAAATAAATCGATAAACTTCTCCCGTCCGCTTTTCAGCAGCTTGACTTTATTGTTATCGGAGATGGGAATACCTGATTCTTTCAGGAAATGTAATACTAGAGAATCACTTGTTAGTCCGATAGAGTCCCGTGGATGCGTCATCAAACTGTCGATGACATCCGCCTGGGCGCGAAATAAAGACAAAAACAGAAATAAAATAAATATACGTAGTTTCAAAACTTTTCTCTCTATTTTAGTTTACAGAACAACAAAGATACAACATCTAAGTTTGGGGCGACTTGGAATAAAGGGTAGATTTACCATTGTTTAACAGTAGGAGAGATTTATTAGTAAGAGACGTTTCTTAGTGAGAGAATTTTATTTTTGGAACGTAACTTGTCAGATTCGTAAGTATGTAGACCTCCAATCATTGACGGAAGTATGGATGAAAGTGCGGGAGTTGTGTTGTATAGTGTTGATAATGAGTGAGAAAGAATCAGAATCTCTCTGTTGTGAAAAGGGCGGTTTAACACCGTGTTAAACCGCCCTTTCTGCGTGTATGCTCGGCATGAGTATTATCTAACGGGTGCAAGTCCCTCGTGAGCCCTAATAGCGGG
>NZ_JAAXGE010000027.1 GCF_014750685.1 Bacteroides sp. GM023 | reverse complement strand
CACTTGCACCCATGGCAGTGACGGTACTCATACCACTATACGTGTTTTTGTCAACGGTTGGGAGTATGTGCCCATGGATGATGATGTATAGCCCCCCTTAAGAACGATATGACTTAATACCTGAATAAGACCCAAAATGAAAATAATAAATGAAATGAGGCCGTGCCACCCCTTACATGCTTATCAGTGGTTATTATTACTGCTGTTCAGCTTGGCGGCAGGAGGGTGCATTCACGACTCCGCTTACCCCGGCGAAGAGTCTTCCGGAGCGGAAGAACCCATGCCCGTGACCATCAGGCTAGTCACCCGTTTCGGCGGAGAGGGAAAGTCCACCTCCACTCGTAGGACGAGTGAAGAGGAGCAGAAGAAAGAAGGAAGGGTGGACAATGTCTACGTTTTCTTCCTGTATGCCGAAGACAACAAGGTGCACTCGGTGGTGAAGGGAAGAAATTTACTCCAACCAAGCGACACCGAAACGACTTTTTCCGCCAATCTGGAGGTGAAGGGCAGTGCGGGGCAGGAGTTCCGGTGCATCGTGATAGCCAATGCAGGTTTCCTGCTGGATATGAAGAACCTGAACTCGTATAAGGGGAAGACGTATGCCGGGATTCAACAGATGTTGGTCAGCAATGCGTATACGACAGCCCCGGCTCCTGTAGCAGGCGATTTCGTGATGTGGGGCGAGGCGCAACAGAAAATTATAGCCTCGCGGCGTCCGCAGAATGTGACTGTCAGCATGGTACGTGCCTTGGCGCGTGTAGATATCGGCCTTGGTGTGAATCCGGAGCATTGGAACGGGATGGACGGCGATGGAAATTCTATTCCTTTCGAACTGAAGAAAGTGTTCATCTTCAAACCCAATGACAGATACGCATTCATGCCTGTGGAAAGGGTTTATGATACGGACTTGCAGAGAGTGACCCTTCCTTCGCCTGCGGGAGGGATTGCCGACATCGAAAATCCCTTCGCGTACGAGGTTCCGGCATACGCCACCTCCCTTACGTCATCCGTCTACCTGCCCGAAGCGGACATACGCCAGGGAGCAGACGCGGAGCCGGGTGACCTGAACCATACAAACCGTTGTGCAATTGTAGTAGGAGGATCCTATAATGGACATGCCGAAACTTACTACCGCATCGACTTCCGCAATGGCACTGTACTCGTTGACCTGCTGCGCAACCATCGCTACCTTGTCAGCATCCGTTCCGTACAGGGAGACGGGGAAGCTACTCCGGAAGAAGCCTACGAAACGCGCCGGGTGAACATTGCCGCCACCGTACTGGGCTGGAACGACTGGTCGCAGGATGTTTACTTCGACGGCGTGGATCATGTATATGTGAAGCAGAAAAATATCCTTTTGCCGGGCAATGCCGGACAGGCCGGAACCATCGGTGCGGAGAGTAACGTGGAGCCTGGGGAGTGGCGGATGAGCCTGGACGGGATGAACTTCTACACCGACGCGACAATTGCCAATGACGACTTCGAGGTGACAAGACCTGCTGCGAAAACAGGAGGAAGCCTGCTGATACGAACCCGTACTGCACTGGCAGAAGGTCAGGAAAAGAGTGCCACGTTGACCGTGGTGATACACCGGCTGGTCTTCTCAATCCATATTGTGCAAAAGCCTGACACTTCGGAAGAGTGGGCGGATGGCGGAGAAATCCCGAAAGAATTTTAGCGTACCGGGCATCGCGTCCCGTTGAACATAGAAAAGCTTGATAACAGAAACAGATATATTATAAAAATATGAAGACTACAGTTCCTATTTTCCCTTTGAACATTATGCGAAGAACTTTCGCCCGATTCATTGCGGTTGGTTTATCCGCCATTCCGATTACCTTGACAATTGTCATGGTGTTCGCCGGATGCGTCCGGCAGGACACCGAAAACGCGGATCTTCCCCAAGGACGCACGTTTACATTACCCTATTCGTTCGACCGGGCACAGACACGCGCCATCGCCGCGCAAGGCAATGAAAAGATAGTAAACGATGTAGCGATGATTTTCTACAAGGCGTCGGACGGGAGTTATGCCGCCCACCAGACCGTCACCATTCCTGGAGGTGGTGGAACCACCGTTGGGAGCTTCCCGCTACAACTTCCCGCGGAGGTGGCCGAAGGAGTGGAGTACAAAGTGGTGATTGTGGGAAATTACAGGAACTTCCGCCCGGCAGGACTGGAGCTCGACGATTACGTTTATCAGAATCAGGGACTGACTTTCAGCCAGATGAAAGAGAAGGTCTATTCACAATCGGCACAGGGGGCACGGATGACTGTGCCGCTGCCTTTCTGCGGAATACTGGCGGGTGCGGACGGTGAGGAAACCACACTGACCGGACCGGCACCCAATACCATCTCCCTCGGAGTGTCGGTGAAATTCAGCCGTGCCGTGGCTCGCATAGACCTGCGTCACTTTGCCGCCGGCCGCCTTGTAATCAAATGGGCGAAAGTGTGTAACTACCGCTCTCGCGGCTACCTTTACCATCAGGACGCCCCCTTGGGAGAAATCATAAGCGGTGTGGCTTCCACTCCTCCCACGGATGACCATGATTATCCGCAGGGCTATGTGAAAGCTCCCGCACCGATGAGCGGTGAAGATGGTGGCACGCGGCAAGACCTGACGACCGGGGGGCTGTATGCCTATCCCAATATCGTGGGATACACGGCGCAGGACGATAAGGAAACCACTTACCTGATGATAGCCGGATATTACCAGAAAGAGGGTGAAGCGGCGAATACCGAACGCCTGACTTACTACCGCGCCAATATAGGAAGCAACGGCATGAGCCAGGTACTCAAACGCAATTACGTGTACACCGTAGTGATAAACAGCGTGAAAAAAGAAGGCGCCAATAACGAATCGGGTGCGGCGAGCGAGAAAGAGAAACTGCTGGACTATGCCGTAGATGATGAGTGGGAGGAGGATGACCCTAATACCAACTCCGACGGGCAGGGTAACTTCCTGACCCTGTCGCGCACTTCTGTCTTGCTAGGCAATGAAGCGGGCGAATCGGGTACAGTGAAGGTAAACGTGAAAGAGGGCACAGGGTGGAGCCTGGAATGGAAACAAAATCCCACGAGTGCTTTCCGCTACGAAAAGATAAACGACAAAAGTTTCAGTATCATCGCCAACGGAAATAACACGAGCCAGTTCTCCAACAATGCCTTACTGGAGGTCAGAGTGACTGGAATTCACCCGGAACCCAATCCGCCTTTGGTACTGGACGTAGACGTGATACAGCTCTCGTCGGCAGCGGATTCGCGTACGCTGATTGTACAGGGACGCACGGGGAACTTCGATTATACCGTGCCCGGACAGGGGATTGTGTTGGCCTTTCAGGTGGTCACCGGAAGCCCTTCTTCCCGCTGGAAGATTGAAGGCAGCGATGGATTGGACGACTTTGTGGCGCCGTATGAGACAACCGGAGCCAATAAGAGTTATATCCAGTTGAATTTTCTCCCCAATGGAGGGGATGAACGGACTGGAAAGCTAACCGTCAGCCGCCTGACACCCGACGGCAACGTGGACAACGGAGTGACGCCCATCGTCATCAGTTTCAAACAGGAGCGCACGCCTTATCCGATGACCGTCAATCCGGATTTCTCAAACAGGACATTGGAGATAGAAGGGTTCTCCCCCTCTTCTTCGGTTGTGAATTCGCCCTTTTATGTCAGGGGGTTCCTGGTGCAACTGGCCGATCCGGCTGACTATACCTTTGAGGTGAAAAGCACCTTCAATAAGAACGCGGACGCTTACTTGTCATTGGGAAGCCCCAATAATACTGCACGGGCCTATCCTCATAGAACGGATAATCCAAATACGAAAGATGAAGTATCCGGAGGCAAGAGTGGACAGAATTTTTACCTGCATGTATTCAATACTGGTCCCGGAGATCCCGATCTTTTGGGAACGATCACCATAACAGCGGTACCGAATCCCGATTCCGGTAAGGTGATATTTGCGCTTTCTTTTCCAGTGAGGATTAGGAGCGGTTGTAAAATCGGAGAACCGCAAACGGGAGATATCATTTGGGCGGACCGGAACGTCGGTGCTCCGCTGAAAATCAATTCGGGACCGGATATGCTGGGATTGAACTATACCAACGACCCGGCGCATAATGATAATGATAACATTTTGTACAAAGGGACGTATTTTAATTTCAATGAAGCCCAGCCAGCATCAGTATGTCCACAGTTCGGTCAGGAAAACTATGGGGAATCAGGATGGAGACTGCCCACGTCTGCTGAACAAAGTGCTATGGCCTCTAAAATACGTTTCAGCAAGCAGCGGGCATATATTTTATCCGATGTCAGAAGTGATGGAAGTTACGTGGGTTGTTGGCTTCCGCTGAGTGGTAGTAGCGCATCGCCGACTTGGCTTGGTGGTGCCTTCTGGTCGTCGTCGCCCAATGGCAGTAACTACGGCTGGTATCTTCGCGTGCAGACGGGGTCGGTGAGCGCGAGCTACGACCATCGGTCGCTCGGGTATTCCGTGCGTTGTGTCAGATAAATTCGATTTATTTGTCTCTTGTTCGGAGGCTTGTAGGCCTCCGAACTCCAATACCGCGCAGCGGTCGTTTTTTACTATTAATTCTTTTACAAAGCCAATATGAGTACCATTAAAGATAAAATCAACCTTTTTTCTTCGGACAATCCGGAAATACATTTATTTAAAGAAGGCATCTTTATCAAGATGTACAATGAATCGGCCTATTTGTTCACCAGATATTTAAAGCCATACAAGGTGAACATCGGCAAGTTAAAAAAGTCCGGAGAGCCTTATTTCCACATCGGATTCCCTAGTGAATTGCTAAAGCAGAAGTTTGCTTTATGTACCTTGACTGAAGTGGACGATAAGTACTGGATAGCCAATAGTGGAGATTTTGACTTCTCATCAGATGAATATGCCGCTTGGAAGCGCGAAGCAGAGCTGAAGCGGGAAGAGAGGATGCAGATGTCCGAAACAGTCCGGCAAATAGAAGATAGAGGTGATTCGTGGAAAAGCATCCTGAGGGAAGTATCGGACTTTCGGCTAGATGCGGTCACTCCGATTGAGTGTGTGCTATTTTTAAGTTCTATTCAGAAGAAAATACATGGCGCATTATCAGAATCTACCGGTATTTAAGGCGACTTACGCCCTATTGATATATTTGTATACGATAAGCCGTAATTTTCAGCGCGATTATCGGTATACAATAGGCGAAAGTCTGAAAAAGGATATGCTGGAGATGATGCTGAACCTGTATAGGACAAACTCGAAGGCAGACAAAAGAGAATTGATAGGAGTGTGCAGGGAAAATATAGAAGGGATACGTATACAGGTACGTATCTTGTTCGATCTGAAACAACTATCATTGAAACAGTATTCGAGGATTTCAGTTGATATTGAGTCGGTATCCAAGCAACTGGTGGCGTGGAAACAATACGAAGAAAAAAAACAAACGGGAAGTATTGAAAGCAAGAAATAGAATGTATAAAGAGAGAAGGAGTAAGGCCGGAATCCATGCCATCGAAGGAAATTGGTGAGCATGGAGAGTGTAGAACTGTTCAGTAGCCTACCGGACTTTGGTCCGGTAATATTCTGCCGGTTTGCCCCGGCGGGGCTTGTATCACAACTAGTCAACGCTTTTTGTTGTATGAGTAGTGGAACGGTTACTTCTGGTCGTCGTCGCCCAATGGCAGTAACAACGGCTGGTATCTTAACGTGCAGACGGGGTCGGTGAACGCGAACAACAACAATCGGTCGAACGGGTATTCCGTGCGTTGTGTCAGAGAACAGGTCACCTTCTCTCTTTTACTTAAAAAAAAATATATACTGAATAAATGCCTATGCAAACGAATTATGAATTATTGCAGGAGCTGTTCGAGGCTTACTTCGAGGCTCGTCGCAACAAACGGAATACCGTCTGCCAACTTCTTTTTGAACTGGACTACGAGAATCGTCTCGTAGCATTGGCAAAAGCCATTGATGAGCGTAGCTACCGCCCGGAACGGAGTATTTGCTTTGTTGTGGACAAGCCTGTGAAGAGGGAAATCTTTGCGGCGGGTTTCGTAGACAGGGTAGTCCATCATTTACTTTACCGTCAGTTGGCTCCGTTGTTCACCCCATGCTTTATATACGATTCGTATGCCTGCCTGGAGGGGAGAGGAACGCTTTTCGGAGTGGAACGGCTGGAGCATCATATACGGAGTTGTTCGGAAAACTACCAGTACGATTGCTATGTACTGAAACTGGATATACGGGGGTACTTTATGTCAATCGACAGGTCGATGCTTTTCAGAAAGCTAAGTCGGCATATCAATGCGAAGTGGGAGAGCTACCGGGGGGCTGAAAAAAAATGTGGTATGTACTGGCTTGACAAGGAGACTTTGCTCTTTCTGCTGGAACAGGTCATTTTTTGTGATGTGACGGCAAATTGTATTATAAAAGGAAATCCGTCCGACTGGGAGGAACTACCTGCCGACAAGAGCCTGTTTAACGCCCGCGAGGGTTGCGGGTTGCCTATCGGCAATCTGACTTCACAGTTATTCAGCAATATCTATCTGAATGATTTTGACCACTTCGTGAAGCGTATCCTGAAAATGAAACATTATGGCCGCTATGTAGATGACTTTTATATCGTACATCGCGACAAGAACACATTAAGAGAGCTCCTGCCCGTCATCAGACAGTATCTGAAAGAGGAAACAGGACTAACATTACACCCTCATAAAATAGTGCTTCAAGATGTAAGAAAAGGAATTGTGTTTTTGGGAATGACAATGAAACCCTACAGATGCTACGCGGGTAGAAGAATCGAAGCGAATTTTAATAATATGTTGAAACGCACGCATGAAGAGGGAGTAAATGATTTTGAGAAGCTGGCAGCTTCTGTCAATTCGTATCTGGGGATTATGAAGCATAGCAGGGCATACAGTCTGCGAAGAAAGATAGTACATAGAAACCTTTGGATTTTCCAATACGGATGGATGCGGAACGATTATCTTAAATTCTGCTCTGTCACTTAGA
>NZ_JAAXGE010000026.1 GCF_014750685.1 Bacteroides sp. GM023 | reverse complement strand
GAAACGTGACATCTCCAAACAAGATAATTTGTATTATAACGAACCGAAAGATTACTTTGTATGCCCGATGGGACAGCATATGGAACTTGCCTACACGACAAAGGCTGTCAATGATAATGGATATGAAAGTGAAATAAGTGTTTACCGCGCTAAGAACTGTCAGGGATGTCCCTTACGAAATAAATGTCACAAAGGGAAAGGAAACAGGGAGATCAGGGTGAACCATAAATTAAGGCGGTACAAGCAACTGGCACGCGAGAAACTCACTTCACCAAAAGGGCTTGAACATAGGAGCAAAAGACCGGTGGAGGTGGAAGCGGTCTTCGGGCAAATAAAATGGAATAAAGGGTACAAGAGGTGCAGGCATAAAGGCTTGGATAAGATTGTCATGGACTTCGGAATATTGGCTATTGCATTTAACATCGGAAAAATGATCAGCAACCAGAAAAAGGCTAAGAAAGGGAGGAATGGAAAGGATTATAAGACTGATAAAGGGAGAAAATCGAGTTTCATGAGGGATATTTTTATAAGTTGTTGGATAAATCACAAAAAAGAGACAAAAAAGAAAAAAGTTAGAGGGTACCCTTTTCGGACACCCTCTTCTTTTTTTACAATATTATTCTATTGGAGCTGCTCTAGGACTCGAATCAACGTAAAAATCTGAGAGATTACCTTCGAACAGTTTGAAAACTTACTTTACTCTACCCTACTCCGCCATCGCCAAAGTAAGAATACTAATCCGTATTCCTTCTATCTCTGCCAAGCAGGAAGCACATTCTACCGTAGTAGCCCCTGTAGTCAAAACATCGTCCACAATTAGTATGTGCTTTCCGGCTAGAGATTCCGCATGATGTAGTTGAAAGATTCCTTCTACATTTTCCCAGCGTTCAAAAAAGGATTTGCGTGTTTGTGTATCCGTGTTCTTTTGCCGTACTACGGATTCCGTATCAATAGAAATTCCTGTTACAGCGGCAATTCCACGGGCTATCCACTCACTTTGATTGTAACCACGAATCTGTTGTTTCTTTTTGTGCAACGGTACAGGAAGTATAACATCTACTCCTTCAAAGAAACCGGATTCCAGCAGTTCGGCTGCCATATATCGTCCCATGATTGCGCCAATACCTTTTTGACCGCCGTATTTAAGCTGGTGGAGAATTCGCCGGAAGTCGCTTCCTTTTCTATAAAAGAAGAAAGAGGTAGCATGTTCCAGGGGGATCTTTCCCCAAAACATTTTTTCTACCAGGTTGTCTTTTCGAAGATGATAATCCGTGCGCGGAAGATTGACGTTGCACATAGTGCAAAGACATTCTTCCCCTTTTGCCAACGGTCTGCCGCAAACAACGCAGCAACGGGGAAATAATAAGGATAAGAATGAACCAAGCCAGTCTTTTATAAGGAGTGTGTGTTTCATAATAGTAGTAAAGATTTAATAAACAGACCGTTTCTTCTACATATCTAACGGAGGAACCTCTGCTAAAAGTTTCTGAAATAAAGGATGCAGATAACCGTTCGTGGCAATGATATGATGACCTTCAATAAAGTAATCTTCGCCATAGAAATTGGTTACGCGACCACCGGCTTCCTGGACAATCAAGGCAGCAGCGGAATAATCCCATTTGCCAAGAAATGCTTCCGCCCAGGCATCAAAACGACCGATAGCCACATAACAGATGGCAGCAGCGGCCGAACCATTCATACGGATACCGCCAACTACACCGTACAACTTATCTATCAAGTGAAGAGCAGTCTGCTTATATTGCAGATGATTATAAGGTAATTCTGTGATAACGAAGGCATCTTTGGCATCCTGAATATTCGAAACATGAATTTCTTCACCGTTCATAAAGGCTTTGCCACCTTTCCAGGCATAGAAACATTCATCCCGACAGACTTCATAAACGACGCCTAAAAGAAGCTCGGTGCGGTTGCGTAAAGCAATACATACACAATAAGGAGCCTCATCGTGAATATAGTTCGTGGTTCCATCCAACGGGTCAATCACCCAGCAGTAAGGTTCATCCTGATAGGTGGCGGAACCTTCCTCCGTTATAAATCCCGCTTCCGGCAATAAAGCAGTAAGCGCTTTCACTATCCGCACTTCAGATTCTTTATCTACATAAGAGACATAATCATGTGCATGTTTCTCTATCACATGTTCACGACGAAAACCTTTCCGTTCTTCTTTCAAAAAATGCCCAGTTTCGGTTGCAATGCGGCATACCTCGGCTGTAAGTTGTTTCAAATCTAACATTAGCACTTAAAAATTAAAACTGCTTCGAAGGTATGGCTTTTCTTACAAAAAACACTCAAAAGAATTATATTTTTCGTAAATTTGCATTATTGAGAAACACCTATTGAAAAAATAATGGACATCCAAACTTTCCGAATCTATTACGATACATATTACAAACCTCTATGTCGTTTCCTTAACCTCTATACACAAGATATAGAGGTTATAGAAGATGTAATCCAAGAAATATTCCTCAAACTATGGGAAAATAAAGACACTATTGAAATAACTTACATTAAAACCTATCTATTTAGAGCTGCCAAAAATAAAGTATTGAATCATTTACGTAATGAAGAAAACAGACATTATTTATTAGAAAACTGGTTTAATCAACAAATAGAAGACAGAAAACATAAAGAATGCTTTGATTTGGATACGTTAACCGATTTACTGAACCGAGCCATTGACCAACTGCCTTCAAAATGCAAAGAAATATTCTTATTAAGTAGAAGAGAGCAACTCTCTTATAAACAAATTGCAGAGAAATTAAATATTTCAATAAAAACGGTGGAAACCCAAATAAGCATTGCTCTCAGGCGTATAAAAAACATACTATCTTCTTCCACTTTCGCTTTCCTATGGCTATTTATATAGTAAAGAAGCTATCCTGAAAATGAATTTCCCAAGATAGCTTCACTGCTTTTTACCTACTCGACTTTTACCTACAAAAAACTTTTTATCTGTTTGATGACTCCCATTTTTTCGTCTTCGAACAATTAAGAGAAAGAGTCTGATCGGCCACTTGGGCTTTGAATAGACCTTTTTCCAATGTCCATCGGCCATGTTGGTCAACAAAAGCCAGCTCATCCGCTTCTACAGCCAATGTCACCGTCTTTTTCTCTCCAGGACGTAGTTCTATTTTCTCAAATGCACGCAAGCGACGAACATCCGGTGTTAAAGATGCAACTACATCATTAATAAATAACATAACCGTTTCTTTTCCTAATTGGTTTCCCGTATTTTCAACATCCACAGTAAATGTCAATGTATCGCCAGCTAGAAAATCTTTCTGATTCACTTCTAAATTAGAATAAACAAAGGTCGTATAACTCAATCCATAGCCAAATGCCCATTGAACAGAAACTATCGCATCATAGTCATAAGCTCCTTCCATTTTATCCAGACTTTCACACGGTTTATGATCGTAAGTAATCAAAGAATTCACAGAACGGGGATAAGTATATGGTAATTTTCCACTAGGATTAACATCTCCATATAATATATTTGCTAATGCATCACCGCCATAATTCCCCGGTAAATAGACATGTACAATTGCTTTTACCAAAGGCTCAATTTCAGAAATAATCCGAGGACGTCCCTCATTTAAAACGAGAATTATTGGCTTACCTGTAGAAGCCAAAGCTTTAGCCAGCCGTATCTGATTGGAAGAAAGAGTCAAATCGTCCAAATTCCCGGGAGTTTCACAATAAGAATTCTCTCCCACACAAAGAAGTATATAGTCTACCTTGCCGGCAGCAGCAACGGCCTTTTCAATTTCCGGCTCATTCTCTGCCCAATAAGGAATACTCGTAGTAGGAGGATCGGCTACTTTATATGTCACTCCTGGTTCATATACAATCTGACCACTTCCGACTCTATGTATTAAAGCTTCTAAAATCGTATTATAATCAGAAGCATACACATCAGCTTTCTCACCCTGCCAGGAAAGAGTCCATCCACCATTTAAAGTTCTCATTGAATTGGCATTAGGCCCCGTTACAAGTATCCGGACAGAAGAATCCAAGGGCAATATTCCATTTTCATTTTTCAATAATGTAATTGATTCTTCCGCTGACTTAAGAGCCGCATACGCATGTTTCTCACTCCCAAAATCCGGATACTCTCCAACCTCCCAATATGGACGTTCAAACAAGTTCAATCGAAATTTCATACGCAAAATGCGACGCACGGCATCATCTATTCTCTCCATCGAAACTTCACCCTCTTCTACCAATTCTTTCAGGTAGGTACAAAAGCTCCACTCATAAGGTACCATCGACATATCAACACCAGCATTGATGGCCAATTTAATTGCTTCCTTCCTGTTCTCACAAATCTTATCTCGCAAACACAGGTTATTGATATCCGCCCAGTCTGTTACAATCACCCCGTCCCAGTCCAAATCCTTCTTCAACCATTGCGTCAACAAAGTATAGTTGGCATGTATCGGCAAACCGTTATTCATTCCGGAGTTGACCATTACCGAAAGAGCACCGGTTTTTACAGCCTCCAAAAAAGGTTGAAAATGACGTTCACGCAAGTCCTGTTCTGATATATAAGAAGGTGTGCGATCTTTTCCTGAATAAGGAGCTCCGTATCCTAAAAAATGCTTTAAACAAGCTGCAACCTGATTTCTATCTATATGATTTAAATCATTCCCCTGATAACCGGCAACACAAGCCTTTCCCATTTTAGAGACCAGATACGTATCTTCTCCATACGTTTCCCAGATTCTAGGCCAGCGCGCATCACGTCCTAAATCAAGTACAGGCGAGAAATTCCATGAGATATTACCTGCCTTCGTTTCATATGCCGTTATTTTCGCACCTTCATATACCAACTGCGGATTAAAAGTGGCCCCCATTCCTATTTCTTGCGGAAACAATGTCCCGCCAATTGTATAGGTAGTACCATGAATCTGATCCACCCCATATATCAGAGGAATACCTGTTTCTTCCAATGCTATTTTCTGTAAATCGGTAATAACACGTGTCCACTCTTCAATTGTCAATGGAGTATTTGAGGGCGTATTAAGTATAGACCCCACCTTATATTTCCTCAAAACCGTATCCACCATTGCTTCGTCCAACCTCAATGGAAACTCTGTATGATAAATACTCTCTCCCTTGGTCACCACATCTAGCGTCAATTGAGTCATCTGTCCTATTTTCTCTTCCAGAGACATTTTCTTTAAAGTGAGCTCCACTTTTTTCTCCAAAGTTTTATCTTCTGCAATAGCCGATGTGCTCTTCTTTTCCTGCTTGCATGAAACAAGCAAAAAAGTCAATACTATGAAAATAAACTGAATTAACCTCATTGCTTTCTGGTATAAACACGTACGTAATCTATTTCAAAACGATGGGGAAGTAAAGTATCATCCACTCCCCGGGCTCCCCCCCAATTTCCACCGATAGCCAAATTCAGCAATAGATGAAAGCGCTTATCGAAAGGCCATTCTTTGTAACCGGTCTTTTCATTCTTAAAGGTGAAGTAATGAACATCGTCAATATAAGCTCGATATTCATCAGCTTCCCATTCCAGTGCATACGTATGAAAATTCTTATAAGAATCAGTACAAGCAATACGGGCATTTTTCTGTGTACCCATTATATGATTATAACTTTGCGTGTGCGCCGAAGCTACAATCGTATCAGGATCATAGCCTACATTCTCCATAATGTCAATCTCACCACTTGCAGGCCAGCCTCCATATTCCCAATCAGTAGGCAACATCCAAATAGCAGGCCACGTACCTAAACCGGCAGGCAGCTTAGCTCGAATCTCAAAGCGTCCATATAGCCAGTCTCCTTTTCCTTTGGTGACAAGACGAGCGGAAGTAAATTCTTTGCCTTCCATTTGCTGTTTCAAAGCGGTAATAGTAAGTACACCATTACTAACCCAAGCATTATTACGGTTGCCTTCAGTATAATGTTGTGCTTCATTATTTCCCCAGCCCGTAGCATTACCTTTAGTATCATAGCTCCATTTCGTAGAGTCGGGCAATCCTTCATAATCAAATTCCTCATCCCAAATTAGTTCCCAAGTCCCGGTAGGAGTGATGACAGTTTGATAAGCGGGCTTTTTATCCGAACAGGCAATTACCACTGCTCCTAATGCCAAAAGACTACAAATTAAATGTTTCATAATTATTCATTTATCAATTAATACTTATTTCAATTTTTCCAAAAAACCGGCGATATATGCCGCTTGCAACTTTCGATATTCTATAGAATAATGAACATGATCCATAAAAGCATCCAATGGAAATTGCGATGAGAAAGTATACATATCAATAATAGGTATTCCCCTCAATGCAAGCAAACTGTCGGCGACCTCATTGTAACGGATCACATCCCGGTTGTAACGATAGAAAGCTACCCCTTTGCTATTATGTATAGAATCATTAACAGGAGTACAATTCACCCAGACCAGCTTAACCTTCATCTTTTCGGAAAGCTGACAAATAGTATCTAAGTTATGCCGGTATTCCTCTAAAGAGACTTGTTTCTTTCCTGTCAGAATATCTGTTTTTGTATCATGTAATCCACAATTCACGAGTAGCAAATCCGTATAAAAACTCTTGTTTTCAGAAAGTTCTTTCAGATATTTCACCACCATTCGTGAATCTCCCCCATTAGCACCAATCGGATTGTCCAAATCCCGCATCGCTTCACCTTTATCTCTTTTCCTGTCATACAAGTATTTTCCTTTAACATATTGCTTCAGATAAGGACCATAGAATATAGAAATACTATCACCAATGACAAAAAGTTTGGGCTGTGATAGAGTAAAAGAAAAAAAAGAGAAAACTACTAATAAAAAAAATACAAACTGTATCTTGAGTCTATCCATCATTTCACCAACCTTTAGGATAACAAAACATCCAATAATAATACTCATTCACCTCTCCATTATTACCATCCGAGTCTACATATTCCAAACGAACTGTGACTTTTGTTTTACCTTGCGTAAAGGATGCTGGAATTTCATAGTCGCTTTCTACCCAAGATTGGTTAACCGGAGCAAATGAAGATTGTACAAAATGCCAAATACCTATTTCTTTGTCATCAATGAACACTTTTACCGTTTGTACCCCATTACCTGCACGATTCAAACGTTTTCGCAATCTTACTCCCGAATTTTCAGGATCCAGTTCCATCGTAAATTGCGAAGTGCCACAATGAGCACGTCCATCGTCGGTTAAAGTATCATAATCAACCTTTTGCTCATATCCATCGTAAGCACTAGTCAAAGTTTCCCTACGAGTTTGCTTACTTATACAATAATTATGTGCTCGTTCTGAAATCTCATTGCCAACATTCAATTCATCCGTCAATGTAAGTATTGCAGGAGATGCAGCCTTATAATAAAAAACGGTTGCATCTGAATCTCCACCTTTTGACCAACCCTTACATTTAGAATACTCATAATTAATGGTAATATCTTTATTAAAAATATAATTATCATTCATATAAATACGATAGGCCGCTTCATAACCATTAGTCAATGCTCCCCAAAGAGGTTTTTGGTAAGCAGCACCTGCCCACCCCTGATTATGATCATCTTCTGTTCCACTACCATGAATTTGTGGAGTACGGCTACCATCAATATAAGTAAATTCATCACCATCCATGTCATACCCTTCGGTAAAAAATAAAATCCCAACTACATGCCCACGGCCTGTTTCCTTAAACGCTGTTGTAAATGGTTTCGTTTTATTATCAGTATCTACAGTACGACGGGCATGAAAGTAACCAGCCGCACCAGCAGGATAATTCAGCACATTAGCATCTTTATATTGTAGCTCACACGACAACGCCTGAATATCCCGACTACTATTATTATGTATCTCTATCTTTGCCGACTTCCAATAAGGCATCGCCCAATAAGCATAAAGATCACCCGTTTGATTATCAAATCCGAAAAACAAATTAGCCAATTTCTTTTGCCAGATATCATCTGCTATCTTATAATCCTTTCCTCCAGCACCGAAAAAATATCCAAGTGGCACATCTACTGCCGGAGTAGAATCGCCATCCCAATAAATACGCAGAATTGAATTGAAGAATGTCTCTTTGGTAAATGGATTTAAGTTCATCTTCAAACTAGCAATGGAGCCCTGACCTCGTAATTCAGCAATCGTCTTTACCTGTCCTTTACGTACTGATATTTTTCTTTGTATGACCCTATTACCTTCCGTTGATTTAGGATCACTCCCAACATTCTTCCACTGGTTACGCACTTTACGATTATCCAAACGAGGATCATTCCATGATTCTACATCACTACCTTGCGGATAAGCAATGTAAGTATTCTGATACCAAGTAGTTCCACGAAAATCCCAGTTTTTATCAGGTACAAATGTGATTTTCAAACGCTTTTTAAAAGTAAACGGATAGTACATGATAGAAAAACGTCCACGATTAATATCGTATCTGGGAGGTATAGGGAAAGTTCCATCATCCTGAAAAGTTAAAGGAGCTGTAAACGGCTCCCTGCGAGCACCAAACAGATCATCCATACTCACATTCAAACGAGGTTGTGATTCATCGTCAAAATAATATTTAATTCGAGCGTTTGTCACCTCTGGATTAAACAACAATAATGTGGGACCGCCATATCCTACCCAAACATTCATTTGCTGGCGATATAAACACCCTGGTCCATATTCATCAAAAATGACAGCCTCACCATTCTTATCAACATATAGCACAAATGCTTTTCGATAATTACCGTCATTATTACCACCGGTTTGATCAAAAGCTAATACTTGTTTCGTAACAGTCCCAGGCTTATGCAATAAAGGCATAGCTTCAAGATGAGTCATAGCTTCGAAACCTGGAGCAGGCTGTTTCACTAGATTAGTAATCTGTGAATAAACCATTACAGATAAAGCCTGACAAAATAAAAAAGTAATTATATATTTCCTCATTCAATGTTTTATTTATAAAATCAATTAACTATGATACTATTGTCATTACTCCTTCATCATTCAAATGTATTCCATCTGAATTCGAGTATCAATAAGCAAACAATAGAGAGCATTACAAATTATACTAGTACTTTATCTCAAAGATTGTTTTTTTAGACTTATCTATTTTATAATATGCTGAAATTACCTGATTGTCCTGATTGGTAAATTCCAATCCAACACTGTTACAAACAATGCTATTTACACCTTTTGTTGCATGTACACACACTTGCCAGGTACGTTCAGGTTGCATTCCGGCATAATATCCCAGTATAGGTGCAATTTCTATCTTCTGAGAATCCTTGCCGACTTTTGATACAATTTTAGTTTTAGCGTAAATACCTTTCAAGTAGTCATTGCTGGAACCATCATCTTCTATCAGGGTAAATTCAGAATTTGCCCCCGGATATATATGAAGCGTTATCGTATCGTTCGTTCCCTTCTCAATAGAACGCGCATAGGCACGCATCGGAATAACAGCACCTTGGCGAACCAGCAATGGGATTTGTTCTAATGGCGCAGCTACTTTGTGAATTTTACCTCCTTCGAGCACTTCACCTGTCCAATAATTCACCCAATTACCAGCCGGTAATACAAATTCTCTCTCTACTGCTCCTTGTTCATAAACAGGCGCAACAAAAATCTCATCACCAAACAAGTACTCATAAATTTGTCCGGGTATCTTACGCATCATCAATTTTCCTTCCAATCGCGTCATATGCGCATACGAATACACATAAGGAAACAATTTCATACGAAGATGAGCATAGTCACGAAACAATTTATCCGCACGTTCTGAATAACGATAAGGTAAATTCGCCGTAGGATTCTCAGGTTGAGAGAAGAGTTCCACAATCGGATTAAACTGCGAAAACTGCATCCATCTGATAAAGAGTTCCTCGTCCAATTCATCAGTAATACCCATATCAAATCCCCCTAAATCATTTGCCAGAAAAGGGATGTTACAACTGCTTTTACGTGCTGTATCATTGAACATAGCTATGTTTTCCTTCAAAGCAACGGCTGGTACCCATGAGTTAAAATCCTTAGTCGGTTTCTCAACAGTCCAGTCCGAGCGGGTATCATCAGTCCATTTGCCCGGATAGCGTTTGTACTCTTCTGTCTCTAGTCCACCGGTATGTGAAAATATAAACCCACGGCCTTTTGTTTCTTTTCCAAATTCCTGTGACATTTCAAACATAACCTTACAAACGGGAATCGCCGAAGTACGATCTAATTTGATAAAGTCGGCTCCCTCGTCAAAGAAATGTCTCATCCGTTGTTTGAAGTAAGCAACCGCTTCAGGATTATTAAAATCAATATTACCACACAAAGTTCCTTTCTTACTACCACTTTCCGTCTGAAACATAGCCGTAGTAGTACTGTTATTATGCCATGGATTCGATTCCACATAAGTATTTTTGAAATATCCTTTTTGCAAGAAATCCTCAAAGGCTTCTTCATTTCCAGTCCGGAAAATACAATCCCATGCCCAGAACCCTCCTTTAATATTACGTTCTTCCAAATAACTCCACATTGCTTTCCGATCAGGATAACCTATCGTATCAGCAACAAAATCCATATATTTGTGCGGTCCCTTACCTTGATCATCATGGCTCCAGAACCAAGAATCAATCCAATATGCGTCAATAGGATAATCGTGTGCTACAATTTCATCAACACGGCGCATCGTTTCATTCTGATTGGTATAACCACCATACAGGATTCCGAAAGCCCAAGAAGGTGGTAATACTACATTCGTATCTGCTTCTGCTGTAAACGGATGAATATAGTTACGACCGACTTTATCGGTAGTACACATAGCCAATAATAAAATAGCGAATAATCCTCCTAAGCCCAATTGTATATTTCTCATGTTACTATTTTTATTGTGTATTGAATAGAAAAGCTATCCTACAAGACAGCTTTTCTATAAATATAGATCTCAATTACTCCCAATTGGGGTTTTGTTTCAGCACATTATTAGATAAATCTAATTGATCCTGGGGTATCGGATAAAATACATTTTTTGGAAATTTCCAGTTTTTATATGCCAACACAGTTTTAGCTTCTCCGGTCCGTACAAGATCGAAATAGCGATCGTTCTCAAATACAAATTCAAAACGGCGTTCATCCCAAATTTGTTGAAGCGTCAGTGATTCTAATTCTTCTTCACCGGCTCGCTGACGGACCCGATTAATCGACAACAAAGCTCCACCCTCATTTCCCGTTCTGAGTTTGGCTTCCGCATCAATCAATAAAATATCCGCAAAACGGAATAAGCGTTGATTTTGCTCAATTTGAGTCAAATACCAATCCTTCTTATAATCACATCGTTCGTCACGTGGGATATATACTTTTTTATTAAAACGGGCCTTTCCCGTTATTCCGTCAACAACAGGTGCGGCTACTACAATATCCTGTACCAGATTTCCATTTTTATCATGATAGTCCACCAGTCTTTCACCATCCCAAACGATAGAATACAAATAACGCAAATCGTTCTGCATTTCATAACGTTTTTGCCAAGCTTCCACCAGTTTATCGCTCGGCACGCTATAACCAAATCCAGCATCAGAAGATCCCTTTATCCAACTATTGTATGCATACGCCGAGCCACTAGCCAAACGGTCACCTGACACCCCGTTTTGAGATTCAAAAATCGACTCAATACAGTTTTCATTTTCCAAACGGAAAAGATAGTAGAAACTAGAATCTGCTTTTGCAGTAAACAAATCATAAATCCCGTTAGTAATCACATCATTTGTTACCGTTTCAACATCCTTCCAAGTCACCCCACCAATAGCTTGGTTATTCTCCATAAAATTCTCTCCGGAGGCCATATACATCAAAACTTTAGCCTCCAAAGCACGAGCCGCCCAAGCGGTCACGCGCCCTTTCCATTCATTCTCCCATGTAGTTCGACGCATATTATTGAACCCGAATTTCAAATCTTTCAGAATAAACTGATACACATCTTCAACCGAAGATTTCGGAATATCATAAGCACCTCCTTCGGGTAATCCATCATAAATAACCACTTCTCCAAACAAACGGACTAATTCGAAATAGCACCATGCACGAATAAAAGAAGCCTCTCCCAAAACTTCTTTTTTCTCCGTTTCATTCATTTCAATATCCGGTACATACCTTAATACTTGATTACACAGATTAATAGTGCTGTACCGTGACTTCCACAGACTATTAAAACGAGCTAAAGACGGGGTAAAGCTAAAATCAGCAAACGTATTCAAGTCACCATTTCCTTGACTCCCGTTACTACCTCCTTTCGAAGTGTTATCACTTGCCATTTCTTCCGCTCCCATTATAGTCGGGTCAAAATAGTTCCAATCAGAAGTAAAAGAACCATAACAAGCTGTCAATGCCTGCATTGCATGCTCCGAAGTTTTCCAAAATTCGTCTTGTGGTAACTGATTATAATCATCAAAATCCATATTTCCTTCGCATGAAAGAAAAGTAACTGCTACTATAAAAAACGTCAGATATTTATTTACAAATTTCATAATCCATAATTTTAGAATGTTACATTAATGCCAAAACTATACACGGAAGATAATGGATAAGCTCCATTATTCACTCCAGTCATCAGAGGATCAGACGAAGATACTTCCGGTGAGAAACCGTTATATTTGAAAAAAGTAACCGGATTTTCAGCATTCAGATATAAGCGCAATTTCTCAATGTGTAATCTAGAAAGAGCTGACTTAGGTAAACTATATCCGAACTGTATGGACTTTATACGGAAATAACTGCCACTTTCTACAAAGAAAGAATTCGGAGTACGCGCATCTCCAGCACTATACACAACAGAAGGATAGGTATTCGATGTGCCTTCTCCTGTCCAACGATGATCATAGAAATCTTTATCATAGTTACGAACAACAGTCATCAATGCTCTATTCTCATTATATATCTTATTTCCGGCTACCCCCTGACAGAAAATATTCAGATCAAAGTCTTTATATGAGCCTCCCAAGTTGAAGCCATAAATAAAAGGAGGATTCGGATTTCCAAGTGCAGTTCGGTCGGATGCATCAATCGTTCCGTCACCATTGACATCTTCAAAAATCAACATTCCCGGTTTGGTATTATTCATATGAGGGGTTTTGTCTATCTGCTCTTGATTCTGGAAAACTCCAATAGCCTTGTAACCGAAGAATTCACCGACAGCATGTCCGATGCGCGTACGTGTCAATGGCTTAATATTATTCGTATCATCCCCTTTGTCATAATAGCTTGCACCGGCAGCACTGATTTTCTTCACCTTATTCTTATTGTAAGTAAAATTAGCCCCTATATTATAAGAAAAGTCGCCAATCCGATCATTCCATGAAGTGCTGAATTCGAAGCCTGTATTCAAGATATTGGCAAAGTTTCCCCATACTCCACTACTGCTCAAACCCGAACTTCCCAACGCCGTAGTAGCAAAAATTGCATCTTTGGTCAATTTGTAATACCAATCCAATGAAGTTGCAAGGCGATTATTAAAAAAGTTGATATCAAGCCCCACATTTGTTTCATCCACAACTTCCCAGCGCAAGTCCGGATTAAATTGTTTGTTCACAGTAACGGCACTTGACACCCCACTCCCCAAACCTGAATTCTGGTCAGGACCAAAGATGATAGATGTGCCCTTAGAAGTACTTAATTGATATAGATTGGAAGGAATGTTATCATTCCCGAGTAACCCCCAACCCACTCTTAGCTTCATAAAGTCAATTCCCGAATTCTTCATAAAAGCTTCTTCAGAGATAACCCATCCCAACCCTACTGAAGGAAAATATCCGCGACGATTATGAGAAGGAAACTTTGAAGACGCATCAGAACGTAAAGTTGCATTCAATAAATAACGATGTTTATAATCATAAGTAACACGTCCCAAATAGCCAATCTGTACAATCCGACTTCCAGAATCAGACACCTTCATTGTATACTTGGATCCTTTTCCAATAGTGAGGAACAAATAACTCTGATTGATATCCGGAATATCGATAATATCCTCTGCAGATCCTGTCAACGAATTTGTTTTGGCTTCACGATAAGAATATCCCACCATTATCTTCAATGAATGCGCTTGTGCAAAAACCTTTTCATAAGTCAAGGTGTTATCCCACGATAAAGACATATTATTTGAGGAAGATTTACTCAAATCATTTGTGGCATGCTTCTGTCGTGAACTAATTTCATATTTAGGAGAATAGTTGATACTTGTACCATAAGACGGATTGAAGCCAAGCGTAGATCGTAAAGTAACACTATCAAACAATTTCACGTCTACAAATCCACTGATCAATGCTTTAATTGTATTTTGCCACTGATGATTATAAAATAATGTCGCTTCGGGATTATTGCCCATCGTATCAAATCCGTTCACATTTTCCGGATTAGCAAATTCACCTCCATTTTGCTCACGAGTAGGAAGCAAAGGCACTGTTTTATATACAGAAGATAATAAACCTCCGGAAATCGGATTTGCTTTAGTAGATGAAACCACCAAATTCAGCCCCGTGGTAACAGCTTTATTTATCTTAAATTCATAATTTGCACGTAATCCCAATTTTTCATAATGATCAGATTCTACCAATCCATTCTCTTTCAAATGATTAACACCGACACTGAAAATAGAACGATCATTTCCCCCACGGATGGTAATATCTTCATTGCAAGTGAAGCTATTTGTCAATACTTCACGGAACCAGTCATTACTATATGTAAAATTTGCCGGATCAATCATCCCTTGCTCATTGTCCGTATACTTCATATATTCATTGTACAATGTCACATATTCCGGTCCACTTACCATCTCATGGATGTGTGAGGGCTTTTTGATTCCTACATAAGCATTCAAGTCTACTTTTATCTTACCGGTCTGTGCCCCTCTTTTAGTGTTGACCATAATGACCCCATTTGCCGCACGTACACCATAAATAGCAGAGGCAGAAGCGTCTTTCAGAACTGACATGCTTTCAATATCGTTCGGTCCCAGATAACTAATATCATCTACAATCATACCATCTACTACATAGATAGGATTAGCACTGTGAACAGAGCCGGTACCGCGAATACGAATTGATGGGGAAGACCCTGGAGAACCACTATTTGTAACTTGCACACCGGACAGACGTCCCTGCATTGCGGCTACGGCATTGCTAACAGTCTGGTTAGAAAGCTCCTTCGTGCTGATGGTAGCAATGGCACTCGTCAAGTCCTTCTTTTTTTGTGTACCATAACCAATAACGACCACCTCTTCCAGATTTTGCGCATCTTCTTTCAGAGTTATTTGCAAGTTCTTTTTATCTCCCACTTTTACTTGTTGAGACATGCATCCTACAAAAGAAATCTCCACTTCCGCATTGCCCGGAACCTGCAGAGAAAAATTACCATCCATATCTGTAATGGTTCCTACAGTAGAATACTTCACCTTCACACTCGCACCAATTACAGCCTCGCCATGTTCATCTTTTACCGTTCCCGTAATTTGTCTTTCCGACTTTTCCGGATCCTTTCGCAAGATAATTTGCTTGCTGACTATTTCATATTTTATATCGCTTTTCCCCAATGCTTGTCTCAGCAGTACCTGAATATTTTCAGAACCGCCCTTTATAGAAACAACAAATGACAAGGGAATAGAATTATCAAACACAAAAGTATAATCTGTCTGTTTTTCGATTTCCTGTATCAGATTTTTCAAAGATATTTGTCCGGAAGCAACATTCACTTTCCCAGATTCTTGTGCCCACAGTACCGAATAAGAAAACAGACTGCTCACAATAAAAATGCTACATAAAATTTGTTTAAGCTTTAACATTGTAAACTCATTTAAGGTTAAATAAAGAAATTAATTACTACCTTTGCCTGCATAAAGCAAGACAGTACCTGTACCATCCATTTTTCACATGGATAGTATAACGCATTCAGGTTTTGCACTCCGGACGCAGAAGACTGCACTCTCCTGCGTCCATCTATTTTTCTATTTTTTACTAGTAATACTCACCTCCTCTCCGTTAATAGTGTATACAATGGGGGTTACCCGATTAATAATCTCAAGCATCTCTTTCAAAGATTCCGTCTTAATAGTCATCCAATATCTCTTATTCCCAGGTATATTATCCAATTGGATTTTTACTCCATACCAACATTCCATTTTCTTCACGACATCCCTCAAATCCTCATTTTCAATTTTGAGTTTACCCAGTCTCCATAAAGACTCCTCCTCGGCATTACAAGAGACCACCTTACATTTATCTTTCTCATATAGAGGAATAACCGCTTTTTGATTAGGTTTCATATCTGCCAACAATTTATCGGTCAAAGTTGAAACAACCGTCACATGCCCCCTAAGTAAAACAACCTCCACTTCTGAATTATCCGTGTACCCATTGATATCGAAAGCCGTACCGTGAACTCGTACCTCTAAATCCCCAATAGATACGTCGAACTGCTTGTCTCTATTTTTGGCAACATCAAAAAAAGCTTGTCCCCGTAGCTTTACAGAACGCGTGTTTTGGCCATAATCTGTAAAATAGGATAAGGTTGAACCGGAATTTAACCATACTTTAGTGCCATCCGGTAAACTGACCTCCGCTTTCTGACCAACAGGAGCTGTTAATGAAACTAAACCTGCTTCTTCCTCTTCCGAAACTAGCAGAGAAAACGAGAAGCCCAACGCCAGTGCCAGCATAGCAGCAATTCCCACTGCACGATACAACAACTGCCGTGTGTACATCTTCACAGGTTTCACCAGATTCAGATTACTCATTATTTTTCCCCACACACGTTCTTTATCAGGAATCACCGGATGTATTCCCGCATAAGTTATCTGCCAGCTCTCGCACAGTTCCTGAAATTCCTGTTCGTGCCCGGCATCAGCATCCCGCCATTCCATGATTTCTTTCTCCTCCTGCGGAGAAGCTGTTCCCAATAGATATTTAGATATGATAATATAAATGTCTTCCATATTTAAATGTGTTTTATAAGCTCTTTTATTAAATAGACCCGTAACTTTTGAATTACCCTGAAAGCGGTTGGTATTTTTTATAATGTGCATAAAACAAATTTTCCAGATTTACGCATTATATGTATAGAATGAAAACAACATCCAATAAATTGATAACAAATATCCTGTAAATCAAAGTTTTATAATCTTATTTTTATTTTCGGTTGTTTTCAGTACTTTCAGTAGATTGGCTCTTGTTTGGTGCAATTTTGTTTCTCATTTGTTTCTCAAATTCGATACTTATTCGTATATTTGCAGTAGAAAAAATGAGAAAGGAATCCCTATGGCACGAGTTAAGAATCATACAAAAGTCAAAGAGCCAATTCGTCTTCGGATGAAGTCGCTGAGCAATGGCAGCAAGAGCCTGTATCTGGATATATACCGCGACGGAAAGCGGACATATGAATACCTCAAGATGTATATTATCCCGGAAACGGATAGCAACTCCCGCAGGCAGAATCAGACGACAATGGACGCCGCCAATGCCATCAAGTCGAAGCGTATTATCGAACTGACCAGTAATGAGGCCGGGATTGTATTCCGTAAGGACAAGACTTTCCTGCTGGATTGGATGCAGGTTTATATGGAGGCTCAAGAGAGTGCCGGTAAGAAAGATGGCAGTCAAATCAAGATTGCCATGCGCATACTGAAAGACTATGCCGGAGAAATGGTCACACTGGATCAGATTGACGGGGACTTTTGTCGTGGCTACATCACTTATCTGCTGACGGAATATCATCCGAAAGGCAAGGACATATCGAACTACACGCTTCACAATTATTACCGTGCGTTGAACGGTGCGTTGAACTCTGCCGTCAGGAAGAAAAAGATGAAGGCCAACCCTTTCAACGAACTTGAGAAGTCGGAGAAAATCCGCAAGCCGGAGAGTATGCGGTCGTACATGACCATCGAAGAGGTACAGGCGTTGATTGACACTCCTATGCCCCACGAGGAATACGAGATTGTAAAATGCGCATATCTGTTCTCCTGCTTTTGCGGATTACGCATCAGCGATATAATCAAGCTGAAATGGAATGACGTGTTCGTTGACAGGGGACAGTACCGTTTGGCCGTGTCCATGAAAAAGACCAAAGAGCCTATTTACCTGCCCCTCTCTCCTGAAGCGTTGAAGTGGATGCCGGAACGTGGGGGCAAATCATCAGAAGATAATGTGTTCGACCTGCCGTCCGCCAATACAATCAGAATGCAGCTCAAACCTTGGGCGAAAGCAGCCGGAATCTCCAAGCGGTTCTCCTACCACACCAGTCGCCATACGTTTGCCACCATGATGCTGACGCTCGGAGCGGACTTATATACTGTCTCGAAGCTGCTCGGCCATGCCGATGTGAAAATGACACAGGTGTATGCCAAGATTATCAATAAGAAAAAGGACGAGGCTGTGAATCTTGTAAACGGTTTGTTTCACTAATTGAAGGCATTCTGTGGTCCATGTCTAATTTACAAACATATATTTACGGCATTTCTCCGGTTGTAAATGCAACCGAAGTTAATGCTTCCATCACATATTATAAACTCAAAAAGGTAAATCGACATGAAAAGACCTGAAGACGGCCTTCTCTCTTTTTGGAGGGAGCCAACACCTGCAGCACTTCGCTGCGGACAAGGATGTGGCGAATGAACTTTTCGCCCTGCTTACCGAAGCAAAAACAGTTTATCTCCACGATGTTGTGTTGGGTGGTAAACAGTACCACCGCTATGTGGACGATTTCGTAAACGGACACCGGTACATAGACTGTGACCATGCGGCCTGCCGGAACTGCCACGAAATGAACATCCACATTGTCAAGGGGCTGCTGACCGAGTGCGCCAGTTCCGTCCAGCCCTGCTTTGCCGCACCGGATTTCACGTTTAATGAGTGCATGAAGTTGAAACGGATGTATGACACCTCGGAATCGTTGTCTCCGCTTGGTCCGCCCCGTATCAACCGACCTGCGGCTCTCTCTCTTTCTTTTGGTTGTAATTTTACCCCGGAACAGATGAAAAGTATAGTGGCTTGCGCCAATACTTATCATCTGTTCTGTGTTTCTGTACGCATTGAAGACATGGAGGCTCTCTTCGCCTGCAAGAAGGGCTTTTCCATCCGCGTGAACAATATCCGCCGTGTGGTAATCCTGTTCGATGCGCTTCTTGAAAACTCGTTCATCCAATCTCGGTGGCAGAATGTTCTCGGCAAGGGCGCATTCCTGCAGTCCAAGGACGGGACACGCTCCGTTTCGGTGTCAACCCTGTCTTCCGCGCTGTCATCCATCAAGAACAACATGACATCGGTCGCATACAGCATCCGAAAGGTCATTGATCGGCTGAAAGAATGACAGAAAGTGACAAGAAGCGAAGTATGTGAAAGGTAAAAGCATGAGAGTTACAATGACACGTGCATAGTATCATTCCCCAAATCACGGCATCTTCGTTTACAGGACATACCTTTGACCTCCGTTAGCGCGCTGCATAACGGAGGTTTCATCTCCATTGTCAAAAATCAAACTGTGTTATTATGCCGAATAGAATGACATTCATGGAGCGGATGAGCGGACGGCTCGCCGCCATCGAATCGGTACTGAAGAAATTGGAACCGGTCGAAAGTCTCTTGGAGCGTATTACGCTGCTGGAAAATACCATCTTCACGACCAAGAGAGTTTTCACATTTCAGGAAGCCTGCATGTATATCGGGGTTTCTGAAAGTATGCTGTACAAGCTCACATCGAGCAAGGAGATACCGCACTACAAACCGCGCGGTAAAATGGTTTATTTCGCCAAGGAGGAATTGGACGAATGGCTGTTGCAGAATTATGAACCTACCATGAACGAGGCAGTGCGCAGGGTGACGGAAGCCGCCGCCACAGAACCGTTCCTTAACAAGAGACGCTATGGAAAACGAAAGAAGGATTGACCGCACAACCAGCATGGGGATGGATGAACACCGCCTGTCGGACATCCTCCATGCCTCGCAAATCAAGGCGACGGACATTTATGAGACCCCTCCGCAAATCATCTGGATAGATAACTCAACGATTGCCACGCTCGGCAATTTCAGTGCATCGACTGGCAAGGCGAAATCGAAAAAGACGTTCAACGTCTCTGCGCTTGTCGCCGCATCATTGGCGGGGAAACAAGTATTGAACTACCGTGCACATCTGCCCGAAGGCAAACAGCGTATTCTGTACGTCGATACGGAACAGAGCCGTTTCCATTGCCGCTCGGTATTGGAGCGTATATTGCGGCTGGCCGGGTTGCCCACGACGACCGATCCGGAGAATCTCGATTTTTTCTGCCTGCGTGAATATTCGCCGTCGGTGCGTATCGAGGTCATCGACTATGCGCTGCGCCAACAGAAAGGCTACGGACTGGTCATCATCGACGGCATTCGCGACCTGATGCTCGACATCAATAATGCCGGTGAATCGGTGGAAGTCATCAACCGGATGATGGAATGGTCTTCGAGATACGACCTGCACATCCACTGTGTGCTTCATTTGAACAAAGGGGACAACAACGTGCGCGGACATATCGGAACGGAGATGAGCAACAAGGCGGAGACCGTGCTGGTCATCAGCAAGAGTAACGAGAATCCCGGCATCAGCGAAGTCCATGCGCTCCATATCCGGGAAAAAGAGTTCAAGCCGTTTGCATTTACCATCAATGAAACAGGACTGCCCGTCATTGCGGAAGTACACTCGTTTGGCGAGCCCCCGAAGCCCAAGGCAAGAACGGGGTTTACGGAACTGAGCATCGAACAGCACCGCGAAGCTCTCTCTGCCGCATTCGGGGAAAAGCCCATCCGGGGATTCGACAACCTGCTGCAGAGCCTGATGGTCTCCTACGAGGCAATCGGGTTCAAACGCGGCCGGAGTGTCATGATAAAACTGATGCAATACCTGATAGACAACCTCAAGCTCATCATCAAACGGGACAAGTTGTTCTATTACGACATGACGCCTACCGAGGCCATGCTTTTTGATGAAGAATGAAGTCGTGCGCGGGCTTATATCATTTAGTTTACTTTAGTATTTATATATATAGGGGAAAAACTAAACTAAACCTTTTTTTGAAATCAAGTGAAAGAAAAATAGATGACCATAGCAGAAGCAAAACAAGTACGCATCGTGGATTTTCTGGCACAGCTCGGCCACCATGCACAGCATATAAAATCGGAACAATACTGGTACTTCTCACCGTTACGGAACGAGCGTACCCCGTCGTTCAAGGTGAATGACCGAATCAATGAATGGTACGATTTCGGCGAGGCGACCGGCGGCGACCTGGTGGAACTGGCAAAATACATTTGCCGGACGGACTGCGTGAGCGAGGCACTGGCGTATATCGAGAGGCTTGTGAATGGCGCATCACTACCGAGAACCCGTATGCCGACCGCTCCACCCCGACCGGTGGAGGCTGAAATGAAAGACGTGATCGTGATTCCACTCCGCCATCACGCCCTGTTCTCTTACCTCCAATCCCGGCTTATCGACGCGGACATCGGCCGTATGTATTGCAAGGAGGTGCATTATGAACTGCGAGGCCGTCATTATTTCGCTCTCGCATTCGGCAATACCTCCGGTGGTTACGAGGTGCGCAACGCCTATTACAAGGGATGCCTGAACAACAAGGACATCTCATTGATAAGACATCTGACAGAAGAGACACAGGAAAATGTCTGTGTTTTCGAGGGCTTCATGGATTTCCTTTCCTATATGACACTGAAACTGGCAGGCGACCGAACGGTCTGTCTTGCCATGCCATGCGACTACCTCGTGATGAACTCGGTAAACAACTTGAAAAAGACGCTGGCACGTTTACAGGAATATTCGGTCATCCACTGTTATCTCGACAATGACCTTGCCGGGCAGAGAACCACAGAGACCATTGCCGGGATGTATGATGGACGTGTCAGCGATGAATCCTGCCACTATGCGGAATACAAAGACCTGAACGATTACCTGCGCGGAAAGAAACGCTGATATTCAGTGTTCTCCTTTGCCACCTAAAGCTCTCCACCACGAGAGCTTTTTTTATGCCCCGATTTCTCCATTTCCCTCCATAGAGACTGCAATATAGTACGATTTAATAGTTCGATTTTTGGAAATTACATAAATCTCATTAACGAAATAGATGTTTAATGCTCAATTATTTTATGGTTTTATATTTCGTGCGTTTCTTTGCAAAATCATACTAATACAAATTTTAATATTCATACTAAATACATGAACTCATATTTCATTTTTGCCATCGTCCTGACGGTTGCCTACATCATTTACTACGCCGTCATCATAGCGCATGACATCTACGGGAAAAAGGGGACGGACAAACCGAACGAGGAAGTTTTCGACCTCGGCGCACCGGAAGAGGAAGAGAGTGTGGCTGTCACGGAAAGCGAGACCGGCTTCAGTATCGGTAGCGAGAACTACGAGACGGAAAGTACGGCTACCTCTTCCGAAACATCCCTTGAGGATGTCAAGGACAAACCGGGAACGGCGCAGGAGAAACTGGAACGGCTGAAGGCCGAGGCGGAGGAACAGATGGAAGAGACCACGCCTTACCTGTCGGACGCACGCACGTCGGAGGAGATGTACAAGGCTATGATTTCCAAGGGACGGTTAGACAACCGACCGGAAATAAAGTGGAACCCAATTCAAGACCGGTTGTGAGATGTCGAAAGCTAAAAAGATTCTATGTGCGCTGTGCCTCCCGTTCCCCTACACGACTTTTGCCAAAAGCGGCAGCGTGAACTATAGCTGGGGAGCGGATGCGTTGGCCACGATGCACGACTTCGTGGTGACGATGATGCTCTATGTCCAGTATATCTGTTGCGCTATCGCCGGAGTTTACGTCATCGTGTCCGTCTGTCAGATATACATCAAGATGAACACGGGCGAGGACGGCATCACCAAGTCGATAATGACGCTTGTAGGTGCGTGCCTGTTCCTGATCGGGGCATTCTATGTTTTCCCGGTTTTCTTCGGCTACCGCATATAACCTTACTTGTATCAGGTCGCAGACAAATAAAGTATTCACTAAAAAAGTAAACGTATGTTTCAGAAAACCAAACAACTGTGCCGCAAGGCATTCGGATTCGTCAACGGAATCCCTACCAAAGTAATGATGTTCTCCTTCATGCTGCTGTCCGGCATGGTGGCGAAAGCGCAGAACTCCGCAGGCGACTATTCCGCCGGTACGAGCGCATTATCCACTGTCGCGGAGGAGATTGCCAAGTATGTGCCTATTATGGTGAAATTGTGCTACGCCATTGCCGGCGTTGTGGCCATCGTGGGTGCAATCTCGGTATATATCGCCATGAACAACGAGGAGCAGGACGTCAAGAAGAAGATCATGATGGTCGTGGGAGCCTGTATCTTCCTCATTGCGGCGGCCAAGGCGTTGCCTCTGTTCTTCGGTATTGCCGCTTAAACATCAAGGATAAGTATGAAAGGCAAGGACGAACGCTATCCGGACTACCCGCTGTTCAAGGGACTGCAACGGCCTCTTGAGTTTTTGGGCATCCAAGGCCGGTATATATATTGGGCGGCGGTGACGACGTGCGGAGCCATTGTCGGCTTTGTCGCCGCCTACTGCCTGCTCGGTTTCATTGCCGGGCTTGTCGTGCTGGCAGCCGTCGTATCGGCCGGTATCGTGCTCATCCTCCTCAAACAGCGGAAAGGACTGCATAGCAAGAAGGTCGTTCCGGGTGTGTATGTGTATGCCCACTCGCGCAAGATCTGACGAAAGAAAAACCATCACGGCAATGTGCATGGCTTTATTGATTGTTGAACGCGGGCGGGTTTGTCTTGAAGCAAGGCGAACCTGCCCCTATTTAATTACACGTATATCGAAATGACCCTATACATCATTTTATGTTTTGTCGCTTTGTGCGCGGGTATGGCCTTGTCGGTCTATGCGTTCGGTACGGGCGGCAAGCGCAAGCGAATCTTTCAGGACATCTATTTCTCGGCGGAGGAAACGGACGGTGTGGGTGTGCTGTACACCAAGACCGGCGAATATTCCGCCGTACTTAAGATAGAGAATCCGGTACAGAAATATTCGGCGGACATTGACAGTTACTACGACTTCACACACTTGTTCACCGCCCTTGCGCAGACGTTGGGCGAAGGGTACGCCATCCACAAGCAGGACATCTTCGTCAGGAAACAGTTTGCGAGCGAACCGACTGACGGTCAGGAGTTCCTGTCTTCATCCTATTTTCGTTATTTCAAGGGACGTCCTTACACGGACAGCCTTTGCTACCTGACCATCACGCAAGAGGCGAAGAAAAGCCGTCTGTTCTCGTTCGATAGCAAAAAGTGGCGCGACTTCCTTGTGAAAATCCGTAAAGTACACGACCAGTTACGTGACGGCGGCGTACAGGCCAGATTCCTGAACAAAGCCGAAGCGAGCGAGTACGTCGATCGTTACTTCGCCATGAACTTCAAAGACCGCACCGTGTCGATGACGAACTTCAAGGCGGACGATGAAACCGTGTCGATGGGCGACAAACGCTGCAAGGTGTACAGCCTTGTGGACGTGGACTGTGCCGCACTGCCCTCACAGATACGTCCGTACACGAATATCGAGGTCAACAACACGGAAATGCCCGTCGATTTGGTGTCGGTGGTGGACAGCATCCCGAACGCCGAGACGGTGGTCTATAACCAAATCATCTTCCTGCCCAACCAGAAGCGTGAGCTGTCGCTGCTCGACAAAAAGAAGAACCGCCACGCGAGCATTCCCAATCCGAACAACCAGATGGCGGTCGAGGACATCAAGCGTGTGCAGGAAGTCATCGCCCGTGAGAGCAAGCAACTGGTATATACACACTTCAACATGGTGGTGGCCGTGTCTGCCGGTGCAGACCTGCAAAAGTGTACGAACCACTTGGAAAACGCTTTCGGGCGTATGGGTATCCATATCAGCAAGCGGGCATACAACCAACTGGAACTGTTCGTCGGTTCGTTTCCGGGCAACTGCTACACGCTCAATGAGGAATACGACCGTTTCCTGACCCTTTCCGATGCGGCGATGTGCCTGATGTACAAGGAGCGTGTGCTGCACAGCGAGGAAACGCCGCTGAAGATTTACTACACCGACCGTCAGGGCGTGCCGGTGGCTATCGACATCACGGGAAAAGAGGGAAAGAATAAACTGACTGATAATTCCAATTTTTTCTGTTTGGGGCCTTCGGGCAGCGGCAAGAGTTTTCATATGAACTCGGTCGTGCGCCAGCTCCATGAGCAGGGAACGGATGTGGTGATGGTCGATACGGGGAACTCATACGAGGGACTGTGCGAGTATCTGGGCGGCAAGTATATCTCCTATACCGAGGAACGGCCTATTACGATGAATCCGTTTCGCATCAACCGGGAGGAATACAATATCGAGAAGATAGACTTCCTCAAGAACCTTATCCTGATGATTTGGAAAGGGTCGGACAGCCAGATTCCCGAAATCGAGTTCCGCATTGTCGAGCAGATAATCATAGACTACTATGATGCCTATTTCAACGGATTTACAAGATACACCGACGAGCAACGGGAGGTACTGCTGAAAAACCTGTTTGCGGCGGCCAGCCGAAAGAACCCAAACAAACCACCCAGAGAGGTGGATGAGATGGTGCGCAAACAGATAGAGGTGCTTGAGGCACGGCGGGCGGCTCTCAAAGTGTCGGAACTGAACTTCAACTCATTCTTTGACTACTCATTCGACCGTCTGGAGCAGATCTGCACCGAAAATGACATCACGACAATCAGCTACTCGACCTATTCGACCATGCTGCAGCCGTTCTACAAGGGAGGCGCATATGAGAAGATTCTCAATGAGAATGTGGATTCGGCACTGTTTGACGAGACATTCATCGTCTTTGAAGTGGATGCAATCAAGGAAAACAAGAAACTGTTTCCCATTGTCACACTGATTATCATGGACGTGTTCCTGCAGAAAATGCGCATCAAGAAGACCCGTAAAGTCCTTGTCATCGAAGAGGCGTGGAAGGCCATTGCCAGCCCGCTCATGGCGGAATACATCAAGTTCATGTACAAGACCGCCCGTAAGTTTTGGGCTTCTGTCGGCGTGGTGACGCAGGAGATACAGGACATCATCGGCAGCGAAATCGTGAAGGAGGCCATCATCAACAACTCGGACGTGGTGATGCTGCTTGACCAGAGCAAGTTCAAGGAACGCTTTGACGAAATCCGAAAGATTCTTGGTCTGACCGAGGTGGATTGCAAGAAGATATTTACCATCAACCGCTTGGAGAACAAGGATGGGCGCAGCTTCTTCCGCGAAGTGTTTATCCGTCGGGGGACGACCAGCGGCGTGTACGGCGTGGAAGAGCCGCACGAGTGCTACATGACCTACACGACCGAACGGGCGGAAAAGGAGGCACTGAAGCTTTACAAGAAGGAACTTCGGTGCAGCCATCAGGAAGCTATCGAGGCATATTGCCGGGACTGGGATGCCAGCGGTATCGGGAAGGCCCTGCCTTTTGCACAAAAAGTAAACGAGACGGGGCGTGTGCTCAACCTCCGTCCCGTGCATGAATCCAAATAAACATTGCAGCCATGAAACGACTACTCCTTATCCTGACCATCGCCTCGGTCACACTCTGCCAGACGGTTCACGCCCAGTATTACAGCGTGAACTACGACACCCGTACCGTTGCGGCGATGGTGGCTGCCTTCGGTACGGAAGCGGTCGCCGAAGGGTACTACCGGGAGCAGGTCGATGACGTCCTCAAGCACTACACGGCAGCGGAGGTCGCTACCGCCGGGATATTCGCGGCCAAGTTCTTGGAGCATAAAGCCCTGAGCGACCTCGGCATCTGGAACAGCCGTACGGAAAACTACTACTACCGGCGCATCTACCGGATGGTGGCGGAGAAAATCATGCCCAAGATATGGGTGGTGGCGAAGCAGATGCTCCATTCGCCGCAAACGGCTATCTATTGGGGCAGTTACCTGATGAAAGTCTGCGATGATACCAAAAGTCTGTGTATGCAGTTCGAGAGCGTGGTGACCAACAGCACGCTGACCTTTTCGGACATCGCCTTTCTCGAAATCAATCCGGAAATTGCCCCCTTGCTGAAACTCTCCGAAACGGGAAACATCGACTGGCAGCGGATGATGGACAACTTCGCCCGCATACCGGGCAACTTCACCCACGAGAACCTGAAAAGCGACCTCGACAACCTTTATAACACGGGGGTCGGCCTTGCAACGGCAGGCATTGCCAATCTTGGTGACGCCCTGTTGCAAAGCAGCTCGTTCCATGACCTGCTGGGTGGAAAGGTTGAAGAAATCGGCAACCTGTATGAACACTACGGGAGTCTATTCGAGCAGGCGGAACATGACATCAGCGGCTTGCTGATTGACATGGTGGGTGGTCCGGACAACGTGGCCGGTCTGTTCAACTTCAGCAACTACAACCTCACGGCATGGATGACCGACTACCTGGACGAAGCGATGGGGAACTATTACACGCAGCGGTGGTACATTGCCCGGCGTGACCAAGGGAGCGTATCGCTGTGCGACTACTATCCTCCGACGGACGACAACAGCATCCTGAACGGGGGCGCATGGGTGCGGTTCAACACGAGCGACCCGAATTTCTATCCTGATGCCTCGCAACGGGAACAGGTACTTGCCAACTCGGAAGGATATGCCGGTTGGTCAAGAAACCGCGTGCAGCAGTTGAACAACCAGAACGACGGGTTCAGCTACAGCATCAACTATTGGATGAGTGCCTATATCATCAGCAAGAAAAACAAGCAGACCAAAAAGGCATACGCATACGAAATCCATGTGAGCAAAAACTGGAACAAAGAAGAGGTCGTCTATGAGGAAGTCTTCGATTCCTACTCGATGGACTTGAACACGTTTCGGGCGCAACTGAATGTCCGGCTTGCGGAGTTCAACGAGAACGAGGACGGCTACACCTATTATATATCTTCCGGTGCGCGGAACTATTACCAAGCAACGGACGCAGCCAAATTGAAGGGATGCGAGAGCGTGACCATCAGCGTGACCTGTTCCGACGGGGTTACGCTCGGACAAGGCTCGACACAGTACAAGTGCCGCAAGTGCGGCAGCTCGTTGAATGCCCACACCAAGGAGTGCGCCATGCAGACCTCGGTGACGGAAAACGACCTCGACCTTTCGGAACTGGACGCGCTATTGAACGAGGCGAACAGCCAAGCGGCCAATATTGAAGCGCAAATCGGGGCATTGGAAAACGAGAACGCTGTCCTGCTGAAGAAAATCAGTACGGCGAGCATTGAGGATGCGGCGAATTACCGGCAGCAGTACAACGCGAACAAGACACGGATAGACCGTCTGAAAGGAGAACTCGCGGAATGGAAGAAGAAACAGTCCGACTATGCCCAAGCAAAGTCGGATGCCGCAGACGACAACAGCGTGGCGACGGATGACTATTACCGCATCCCTGCCATCATGCAGGACTGCAAGGCGGCATACGGTCTTACTTGGCAGGACGGCGGAGCATGGAACGGCTACTCGTATGTACGCAAGGCGACCATGCCGAATATCAACGGTATCATCACATTCAGGGCTACGGTCTCCATTGCCCGCAAGCCGAAATATTTTCTCGGCATAAAAATACACCGTACCATTATCCAAATCAAGTGGGAACTCACTTCGGAATATACGGACACACACGTCGCTGACGTGCTGACCCTTGATCCGGGACTTTCGGATGCGGAAAAGGCTAAACTGGTAAACGACCGGATAGCCGAAATCGCCCGTGAACATCCGTCCTGTAAAATCACGACGGAATACGCCCGCAGCGCACCGACGGAAGAAACGCCATCAGGCGACGTGTACCATCTGCTGTGGTCAAGCGACCGCCTTGAGATAGCGCGAGAGGTGGACAGCAGAATCACCAAGATATATGCCGACTTGGTATCGCTGGAAAAGATGATGCACTACAAGCGGAGCATCCTTGACGTGATGAAGGATGTGCAGCCCGGACTGGACACGGACGAAGGCCGTAGGCTGACACTCGTGGAGGAATGCCATGACCGCTGGGTGGAGAATGCACGGACGCTTCGGAGCGGCAACAGCAGGAATAGCAGAAAGGAGGTACGGCCATGAAACGTACCATACAGATTGCCGTCGTGCTGTTCGCCCTGCTGCCCGGTATCGCCAAGGCGCAGTGGACTTTCGATATAGTCTCCGTCGAAGCCTACATCAACGACCACAAGAAGCAGCGCAGCCTGCTGTTGGCTCGTAGCACCTTGGAGTACAGCAACAAGCTGTTGCACGAGTACAGCTGTAAAGAAATTGGGGACTATAAAGAGTTGAATATTGACCTTGACAAATACACCCGTGCGTTCGATGCCATCGACGTCATGTACCAGTCGTTGCGCACGGTGTTGAACGTCAAGAATACCTATACATCGGTCAGCGACCGTATCGGCGACTATAAATCGTTGTTGGAGGATTTCAATGCGAAGATCTTGAAACGTGGACGCATCGAATCCGCAGATACCCTGATTATCTCCATCAATGCGAGGGGGCTGAGGGCGATTGCCCGTGAGGGGGAACAGCTCTACAAGTCCGTGAGCGACCTCGTGCTGTATGCCACCGGAGCGGCAGCCTGCTCGACCTCCGACCTGCTGATGGTGTTGGAGGCCATCAACCGCTCATTGGACAACATCGAGCGGCATCTGAACCGGGCCTATTTCGAGACATGGCGGTACATTCAAGTGCGCATCGGCTATTGGAAAGCAAAGGTATATCGCTCCCGCACCATGCGGGAGATTCTCGATGACGCCTTCGGGCGTTGGCGCGGAGCCGGAAGACTGGATTATTAACGACAAAAAGAGAAGAATATGAACAGAAAACTATTACTCATGGCAGTGGCGGTCACCGTAACGACAGCCGTACACGCACAGTATGTAACGTACAACCATGATTCGCCGAAGCAGAATCAGGTAACGGTCATGGAAACCGGTACGGGCGCACTCTCGCCCGACCTCTATTATTCCGTGCTGCACAACAAATACAAGAAGTCGGCGGCGGCCAAAAACAAGCTCTCGTTCCGCACACTTGCCGGTATCAATCTCTACAACCAGGTGGACGAAGCGGAAGCCATTGATTCGGCTTTGGTCAAGCGGGCGAAGGTCGAGGCGTTGAACGTTGCCGACCGGCAGGCGGACATCGCGTGGCTTGCCGAGGGCGATAAGGTCAGCAGACAGATGGACCGGTTCCGGCGCAACATCGACCGTATTCTCCTGTCCGGCGGTACTCCGGCCGACAAGGAACGGTGGACGGAATACTACCACGTCTATCAGTGCGCCATCAACGCCACGAAAGACGCCTATATGCCAAACGCCCAGCGAAAGAAGGAGTATCTGCGCATCTACGAGGATGTGGCACGGCAGAACGAGATTTTAGTGAGCTACCTCGCCAAGCGTCAGAACGCAACGGCAACAAGCACACTGCTGAACGCAACGGACAACCGTACCCTGCATAAGGGCGGCATTGTCCGCAATGCCATGAGCCGGTGGCAGGAATCACGCCTTGCGGTGCGTGGCTCGCAATCGGGCGGCAACGGAAACGGCGAAGATGACAACGAGAGTGTAAACAGAGGGAAATAAAAAGACAGGGCTATGGCAAACGGAGATATACTTTCGGATTTCGGCATCAACCTGTTGGAGGAGGAAATAGATGATGTCATCTTTCAGACCAACGAGTTTCTGACGGACGCGACTTTTACCGGTGCGCAGGGTCCTTTTTG
Organism: Bacteroides sp. GM023; assembly: GCF_014750685.1. GTDB lineage: Bacteria > Bacteroidota > Bacteroidia > Bacteroidales > Bacteroidaceae > Bacteroides. Next base: position 7,793 of record NZ_JAAXGE010000026.1, on the reverse strand, counting down.
GTGGATATTGCAGATGTGCATGGCACTCGCGGCACTGTTCTCCATCGTCATGGCGGCAGGTATCGCCTACAAGATGATGGTAAAGCACGAGCCGTTGGACGTTATGAAGCTGTTTAGGCCGCTTGCCGTGTCGATTATCATCTGCTGGTGGTATCCGCCTGCGGACACGGGTATGGCGGGGAGCCGGAACAACTGGTGTTTTCTGGACTTTCTGTCCTACATCCCGAATTGCATCGGGTCGTACACCCATGACCTGTACGAAGCTGAAGCTTCACAGATATCGGACAGGTTCGAGGAAGTTCAACAGCTCATCCATGTGCGTGACACGATGTACACGAACCTGCAGGCGCAGGCGGATGTCGCCCACACGGGCACATCCGATCCCAACCTGATAGAGGCGACAATGGAGCAGACCGGCGTGGACGAAGTGACGAGCATGGAAAAGGATGCGGCGAAGTTGTGGTTCACGTCTTTGACGGCAGGAGTCATCGTGGGGATAGACAAAATCATCATGTTGATTGCTCTCGTGGTGTTCCGAATCGGTTGGTGGGCAACGATTTACTGCCAACAAATCCTGTTGGGAATGCTGACGATTTTCGGACCGATACAGTGGGCGTTCAGCATCCTGCCGAAATGGGAAGGTGCTTGGGCGAAGTGGCTGACACGCTATCTGACGGTGCATTTCTACGGGGCGATGCTCTATTTCGTGGGCTTCTATGTGCTGCTGCTCTTTGACATTGTATTGTGCATCCAAATCGAGAACCTGACGGCGATAACCGCCAGCGAGCAGACGATGGCTGCCTACCTGCAAAACTCGTTCTTCTCGGCAGGCTACCTGATGGCGGCTTCGATTGTAGCCCTCAAGTGCCTGAACCTTGTTCCGGACTTGGCGGCATGGATGATACCGGAGGGCGACACGGCATTCTCTACCCGAAACTTCGGCGAGGGCGTGGCACAGCAGGCGAAGATGACGGCAACCGGAGGGTTGGGCGGCATCATGAGATAATCCGCAAAAGATAATATAAACCCAATAAAAATCATAACAACATGAAATTGCAAGAGAAAATCAAAAGTTGGTGCAAGGATGAGAAATTCATGTCCTTTGCACAGGAACGAGCGAGAAAAGAGGTTTGCGAGGTGACGGAAAACCACCGCATCGACCCGCAGTATGAAGAACTGGACGAAGCCTTCGAGTACGACGACCGGTACATCGCCCCCTTGGTGACGTACCTGACGTACAAGCTGCGTCTTGCCCTGCTGCAGCGGAACGCAGGTAAGCGCAAAAGAGGAATCTGGTGGGTGCTTGTCCACGTGGAGATGCAGGGCTATTACGTGGAGATATTCTCGGCGGAGTTCGAGAATCTTTTGACGGAACTTCGGGATGCGGTCATACCCATGCTGCACACGGAATATGTACAGATGTTGAACGGTAAAAGGGAATAACCGATGGTCATCAAGAATTTGGAAAACAAAATAAGACTGGTGGGCATCATCTGTACCGCTTTTCTCGTGGGATGTGTCATCATCAGCTTGTCAAGTATCTGGACAGCCCGGACGATGGTCTCGGATGCGCAGAAGAAGGTGTATGTGCTGGACGGCAACGTGCCTATCCTCGTGAACCGCACGACAATGGACGAAACGCTTGACATGGAAGCTAAAAGCCATGTGGAAATGTTCCACCATTATTTTTTCACGTTACCGCCAGATGACAAATACATCCGCTATACGATGGAAAAAGCGATGTATCTGGTGGATGAGACGGGGTTGGCACAATACAACACGCTCAAGGAAAAGGGTTTCTACTCCAACATTTTGGGTACGAGTTCGGTGTTCTCCATCTATTGTGACAGCGTGGCTTTCAACAAGGAGAAGATGGAGTTCACTTACTACGGACGGCAACGCATTGAGCGGCGGAGCAACATCCTCATGCGGGAACTGGTCACGGCGGGGCAACTTAAGCGTGTGCCCCGAACAGAAAACAACCCGCACGGATTGCTTATCGTGAACTGGCGAACCCTGCTGAACAAGGACATCGAACAGAAAACGAAGATCAACTACTAAACAACGGAGTTTATGAATATCAAGGGATTCAGGCGGATGCTCTTCGGTGAAAAGATGCCGGACAAGAACGATCCGAAATACAAAGACCGTTACGAGCGGGAGGTGTCCGCCGGACGAAAGTTCGCCCAAGCGACACGCATTGACAAGGCTGCCGCCAAGGTGCAGGGATTCGCCAACGCGCACCGGATACTTTTTCTGGTCATCGTCTTTGGTTTCGCTATCGGAGGGTTCACTTGGAACATCTATCGCATTACAATGGCATACCGCAACAGCCGGCCGACACGCACGGCGACGGAAATGCAGGATTCGGTGCTACGGGAAAGACACAAGAGGCTGCAAGGGGGTGAAATAAGGGAAAATCGGAACGAGAACAAGAAATATGAACCGCAATAAAGGAGTGCTTATGAATACACGATTTGAAAAATCAGTCCGCTCGTCGGACGAATGGTACACCCCGAAGGAGGTGTTGAAAGCGTTAGGCAGGTTCGACCTTGACCCTTGCGCCCCTATCCGTCCGTTGTGGCCGACCGCCGAAGTCATGTATGACCGGAACATGGACGGATTGTCCCTGAAATGGGAAGGGCGTGTATGGCTCAATCCTCCGTACTCGCGTCCCCTTATCGAACAGTTTGTCCGAAAGCTGGCGGAACACGGCAACGGCATCGCGCTGTTGTTCAACCGTTGCGATTCCAAAATGTTTCAGGACGTCATTTTCGAGAAAGCGACGGGCATGAAATTCCTGCGCCACCGCATCCGGTTTTACCGCCCGGACGGAACACGCGGCGATTCTCCCGGTTGCGGCAGCATCCTGATCGCATTCGGAGTGGAAAACGCAGAAGTGCTGAAAAACTGCAGCATTGAAGGCAAGTATGTACAACTCAATTAAAAGATGTATGATGAAGATATTTGATAAAATCAATTTCAGGGAGCCGAAGTATATGCTTCCGGCTGTCCTGTATATCCCGCTTCTGGTTGCATCGTACTTCATCTTCGACCTGTTTCATACCGAAACGGCGGAGATTCCGGACAAGACGCTGCAGACAACGGAGTTTTTGAACCCCGATTTGCCGGATGCCCGGCTTAAAGGCGGTGACGGCATAGGCAGCAAGTACGAGAACATGGCCAAATCATGGGGTAAGATACAGGATTACTCCGCAGTGGATAACATAGAACGAGATGAACCCGATGACAACAAGGAAGAATATGAATCGCAATACACGGTGGACGACATCGCCTTGCTCGATGAGCAACAGCAGGAAAAGGCTGCGGCAGCGCAAATTGCCGATGCCAAGACACGCGAGCAAGAAGCTCTCGCGGAACTGGAGAAAGCCCTTGCCGAAGCAAGGTTGAGAGGACGCAATGAGGTATTACCGGCGACCGATACGGACAGTACCGCATCGGCGCAACCCCCGACGGCAACCATAGAGGTCAAGGGAAAAATAGAGGAAGAGAGCCGTTCGGTAAAAGCCCCGTCAGAGAACGAACCGCCCAGCGAAGTGGTACGCAAGGTAAAGACGGCTTCGGATTACTTCAATACGCTTGCGGTCAATGCCCGTGAACCGAAACTGATAAAGGCCATTATCGACGAGGACATCAAGGCGGTGGACGGCTCGCGTGTGCGGTTGCGTCTGCTCGACGACGTGGAGATCAACGAGTGCGTGGTCAAACGAGGGTCGTATCTGTATGCCACCATGAGCGGCTTCTCGTCGGGGCGTGTGAAGGGGAACATCACCAGCATTCTCATCGAGGACGAACTGGTGAAGGTCAGCCTGTCCCTTTACGACACGGACGGCATGGAAGGGCTTTATGTACCGAACAGCCAGTTCCGGGAAACGAGCAAGGATGTGGCAAGCGGTGCGGTGTCGGGGAATCTGAACATGAATACCGGCAGTTACGGCAACAGTCTCTCGCAATGGGGAATGCAAGCCGCTACGAATGCCTACCAGAAAACGAGCAATGCCATCGGCAAAGCTATCAAAAAAAATAAGGTAAAGCTGAAATACGGCACTTTCGTCTATCTGGTGAACGGACGTGAGAAACAGTAAAAACGGAAGCCATGATAGAGATTGACAACATATATAATATGGACTGTATCGAGGGTATGAAGCTCATGGCGAACGGCAGTGTCGATGCCGTGATAGCGGATTTGCCTTACGGCGTGTTGAACCGTAGCAACAAGGCGGCACACTGGGACAGGCAGATACCGCTCGAAGCGTTGTGGAAACAGTACCGCAGGATCACCAAGCCGGGAAGCCCCGTTATCCTCTTTGCGCAGGGCATTTTCTCGGCGCAACTCATGCTCTCGCAACCCCGGATGTGGCGGTATAACCTCGTGTGGCGGAAAGACCGGGTAACGGGTCACCTGAATGCCAACCGGATGCCGCTACGCCAGCATGAGGACATCATCGTGTTCTACGACCGTCAGCCGGTATATCATCCTCAAATGACGCCGTGTCCACCGGAACGGAGGAATCATGGACGCCGCAAGACGGACGGTTTCACGAACCGCTGTTACGGTGAAATGAAACTGGCTCCGGTGCGTGTTGCCGAAGACAAGTACCCGACCTCTGTCATTTCCATACCCAAGGAACACAAGACAGGAGCATTCTATCATCCGACACAGAAGCCGGTAGCCTTGATAGAGTACCTGATACGTACCTATACCAACGAGGGCGATGTGGTGCTGGACAACTGCATCGGTTCGGGTACGACCGCCATTGCCGCCATCCGCACGGGGCGGCATTACATCGGATTCGAGATTGAACCGACGTATTGCGAAATTGTCGGACGACGGATTCGGGAGGAACTGGAACGTGGTCATGGATTAAAGAAAGCGAAATAAGGGAAATAAAGAAATAAACAATATCAACAGAAACGATATGAACAAGAAAATAATTGTAACTGCATTTCTTCTGGCGGCAGGACTTTTTGCCACACGGAACGCACAGGCTCAGCGTACATACGAAGAGATGGAACGGCTGACTGTCAATGAACAGGTAACGACCGTCATCACAGCCACGGAACCGGTCCGCTTCGTGGATATTTCCACAGACAAGGTGGCGGGCGACCAACCCATTGAGAACATCATCCGGTTGAAGCCCAAAGAGACGGGACACGAGGACGGTGAAGTGCTGGCCATCGTCACCATCGTAACGGAACGCTATCGCACGCAGTATGCACTCATCTACACCACGCGGATAAGCGAGGCGGTGGCAGACAAGGAAATTCAGCTACAGGAACGGGATGCCTACAACAATCCTACGGTCTCGATGTCCACAGCCGACATGGTGCGTTTTGCAAGACGGGTGTGGAACTCGCCCGCGAAAATCCGCAACGTGGCGACCAAGGCGCACCGAATGGTAATGCGCCTGAACAATATTTACTCGGTGGGCGACTATTTCTTCATCGACTTTTCCATCGAGAACAAAACGAACATCCGTTTCGACATCGACGAGATACGGGTGAAACTGTCGGACAAGAAACTTTCGAAGGCAACCAACGCGCAGACCATCGAGCTGACGCCTGCCCTGGTATTGGAACACGGCAAGACGTTCAAGCACGGCTACCGGAACGTGATTGTCGTGAAAAAGATGACCTTTCCGAACGACAAGCTGCTGACCATCGAAATGACGGAACAACAAATCAGCGGGCGCAATATCAGCCTGAACATTGACTACGAGGATGTGCTGTCGGCCGATTCATTTAACACCGCTTTATTGGAGGAGGAATGACGATGAAAAAGACGATAATACTGATGCTTGCCTGCATGTGCGTCTTCATGAATGCAAGTGCGCAGCGTAACAGCGGCCGCCTCTCGCTTGGAGTGGGATTGCTGTATGAGAACGGCATGGACGTAACGCTTGCTTACGAACATGAAATGAACTACCGCCATGCGTGGGAGTTTTTCGCCAACGGCTATCTGAAATGGACGGAATGTAAATCTTGCGGTCATATTTGTCCGGAATCCTTCTGGCGCAACTATCGCACTTACGGTTTCGGTGTGGCGTACAAACCTTGTGTGGTGCGTGGACGCAACCATTACGGCAACTTGCGTATCGGAGCTTCGGCAGGGAGCGACACGAACAAGTTTCTTGCCGGAATCCATGTGGGTTACGAGCACAATTATGTGCTGCGGTCGGGATGCACACTGTTCTGGCAGGTAAAGAGTGACATGATGATAAAAGGGGCGGATTTGCTGCGGACAGGTATCGTGCTGGGGGTGAAACTGCCGATAAAATAAAGGAAAAACAAAAAACGAAAATAACATGATACGAAAGATTCAATGGTTTGCAATGGCAGTGACGGCGGTATTGTGCGCTGCCTGTGACGCCCATATCGACGTACCTGATACGGCGGTACGTCCGGGACATATTCTCTGCGAGGACGGTACGGCTTTATCCTACGTACAGTATGAACAGTCGGGAAAACGGGCAATAGCGGTTGTCTTCGATACCGAACACCGTGAAGGTACGGAAGGGAACGGCTATGCGGTTTACCTGTGGGACATTGCTCCGGCAGCTTTTGCCGACAGCCTCGGTGTCGCACAAGGGACGTCGGCCGACATCGAGGCTTTGGACGGGAACATGAACACCTTTGCGCTGTACGACACACGGGAGACGGCTTCGCCTATGGCGGAAGCGGTCTTTGACCTGTGGCGGTACGGACAGAGTGCCTATATCCCGTCGGTGGCACAGATGCGGCTGCTGTATGCCGTCCGGGAAACCGTCAATCCTGTCATCGAACGGTGTGGCGGCCATCCGCTGCCGTTGGATGAAAACGACTGCTGGTACTGGACATCGACGGAGGTAACCGGACAGGAAACGGCGAAAGCGTGGCTTTACTCGACAGGAAGCGGTGCGATGCAGGAGACCCCGAAGACACAGGCGCACAAGGTGCGGCCGATTATCACACTGAACAGGTAGGAACGAAAAGAGGGAAAGGACAAAGACAATGGAAGAAAGCAAGGAACTACAAGGATTTTACAAAATATTCCGTGCGGTCATCTATATCTCCGTGCTGATGGAGTTCTTCGAGTATGCCATAGACCTTGCCATGCTCGACCACTGGGGCGGCATATTGATTGATATACACGGGCGCATCAAGCGATGGATGATCTATAACGACGGCAACCTCGTGTATAGTAAGATAGCGACCTTCCTACTCATCTGCATCACTTGTATCGGCACACGCAACAAAAAACACTTGGAGTTTGACGCACGCAGGCAAGTGTTATATCCACTTATCTGCGGATTGTTCTTGATTGTGTTCTCCGTGTGGCTGTACCATCATACGATGGAAACGAGGCTCTACACCCTGCCGCTGAACATCATCTTCTATATGGCGGCTACGCTGGTCGGTGTGATATTGGTGCATATCGCATTGGATAACATCTCGAAGTTCATCAAGGAGGGACTGGGTAAAGACCGGTTTAACTTCGAGAATGAAAGTTTCGAGCAGAGCGAAGAGAAGGATGAGAACCAGTATAGCGTGAATATACCGATGCGGTACTATTACAAAGGTAAATTTCGCAAGGGATGGGTGTCGATAAGCAACTGTTTCAGAGGAACATGGGTGGTTGGAACTCCAGGTAGCGGTAAGACGTTCAGTATCATAGAACCGTTCATCCGCCAACATAGTGCCAAGGGCTTCGCGATGGTGGTCTATGACTACAAATTTGTGTGACGAGAAAGTCATGTAGATGGCTGTTTGACAGAGTAATCCTCTGATTAAAC
>NZ_JAAXGE010000025.1 GCF_014750685.1 Bacteroides sp. GM023 | reverse complement strand
GAAAAACAACACTTTCAAAAGCATGCGGGGATAATAAGCAGGACAACCACCACCCTTATAAGTGGATAACAACGGACTGATGTCAAGCTCATCAACAATCTGGTTGACAAGCCGGACCGGAGCATCCGAAGAAATGTTTTCATCAAGACGGGAAGGAAATAAAGAATCCATGCCTTGAGAATACTCCTTAAATTGTATATTTGCAAAACGAAGTTACGAAAAGAGTGTAATTTATTGGAAATGAGCGTAGGTTAATTGCTCTTGATAGTAATAGGTTACGATTTAGTTAGTTATCTACTGCATTATCCTTCTGCGCGTTGCGTAACCTTCAAAGAACTCTTCGTATGCAAAAGTAGCTATTTAATTCGAGATTTTGATATAAACTCCCGTTTTTTATCCCCTCATTCATAAGAATTTTCCGTAAAAGCGGTATTGTCCGTCGGCACACCATTGCCCAAAACGAGTTTGGAACAAACGTGTGCCGACTACCGCATAGCTGGAGAAAAGGGCATTGCCTCACGCCTAAACGATGTTTAGACAGATGAAGCAATGCCCCTTTCTTTTGCGCCTATGCCAAGAGGTGCTTTTACGGGTTTTCAAATGATTTTTCTTTTTTCGCTGTCTCTTTTGCCGGAAGCGGAAAGTGAATGCAGAGTGTGTCAGCCTGCCCCATGAATGAAACAGGCGCCCACACACAGCCGGACAAACCGGGAAGAATGATTGTTGCCACCCGGCTGAACAAGTTCCGTCGGATCGGAAACAATCATACTTCCTTTGTTGTGGTTTGCCCTTTTCACGCTTCCGGTGATGTCTTTTTCCTTTTGGTGATTCTTTTTTTTACGGATTTTCCCCTGAAGTTTTTTTCTACACAATCTGCCTCTGTTTTCGTTTACCTCCATTTTGCGCCTTTCAGTAAGCCGCATCAGTCAGTCATTTTCGTTCTGGGCGCAAAGGTAATTCCGGGATTGGACGGGAAAGCAAGGTCAAGCCTCCTGTTTTCGGTAAAAATCTCCAGCCCTGCGGGTAGTATTTTGACCGAAAAACCTTGCATTCCCTAATCCCTACCTTTTCAAGCACCCGAAACGAAAACGACCGATGCGACAGAAAGACGCATAAAAAAAATGTCGGATAAACGAGAGGCAGATAAGATAGTTTGAAACTCAACTCCCTCAGCTCTTGAATCCGCATTAAAAACAAAAAAATCAAAAACAGCGAAGATATGACGGCAACGGCAAATTTCAGACAAATGGCGCAACACATCGGGTTGGCGATATGCGGCTTGATGATGCGCACCGCCTTCGGGGTGTTCGGCATCCTTTGGGGCATCATCAGAGAGATTGTAAACGGAGTGTTCCGAGTGGCGATAGGTGTAATCGTGGCTATCCTTTCCACCATTGCCTTCTTTGGCTTCATCCTTTGGTTATTCACCCTTTAACCCTTACCGACATGGCAAAAAGAAACAGCAAGACGGCAGCGCAGCAGTGCAGATATTACGAGGTGGACAACATCTTCGTGTATATGGTGGAAACGTACATCAACGGCAATTTTGAAACTTTCCGAAGATTGTACCACGAACTGAACAAGGACGCACGGAGGGATTTCATGGACTTCCTTCTCAGCGAGGTAGAGCCGACCTATTGGAGAGAGATACTGAAACAGATAATCTAAAAATGACAGCGATATGAAAGGAACAGACCATTTCAAGAGAACGATATATATGTACTTGGAACAGCGTGCGGAGGAAGATGCGCTATTTGCAAAGAAGTACCGCAACCCTGCCAAGAACATGGACGAGTGCGTGACCCACATTCTGAACTATGTGCAGAAAAGCGGTTGCAACGGTTTCACGGACGGAGAGATATTCGGGCAAGCCATCCACTACTATGAGGAAAACGAGATAGAGGTGGGCAAACCGATGGACTGCCAAGTGGTTGTGAACCACGTTGTGAAACTCACGGCAGAGGAAAAGGCGGAGGCACGTCAGAACGCTGTCCGCAAATACCAAGAGGAGGAACTCCGCAAGTTGCAGAACCGCCACAGACCGTCAGCGAGAAAAGAAAACCAACCCCAACCCTCATTATTTGATTTAGGCTTATGAAACCGAAGACCAAGATACAGAAAGAGGTGGCAAGACTTTCCGCCAACCTTCGCCCCATATCAGCGACACAAATAGATTGGGCATACCGCCACTGCGTTGAGCATATCGGCTACCGCACCAAGAAAGGGAACATCACCTGTTCCGACTGCGGTCACGAGTGGCACAGCGACAGCGGACTATGCGACACCCTTGAAGGCTGCACCTGCCCCAAATGCCATGCCGAACTCAAAGTGCAGGACACACGCAGACGCATCTACAAGGAAACGCAGAATTTCAGCGTGATAACCACCTGCAAAGGGTATCAGGTAATCCGCGTGGCGCAGGTCAGATGCGAGAGCAGGAAAGGCGAACCGATGCGTTTCTACTGCCACGAGGTCGTGCAGCGTTGGATTTCACCCGACGGCAAGGTTACGGACATGGCGTTGCTCCGTGGCTTCCTTTTCTGCTATTGCGATGTGTGGGCATTAGGCAGCGATATGGAGGTAAGACCGCACAACAGCCTATACGATGATGTGGTGGCAAGAAGCTGTGCATATCCAAAGATGAGGATATTGCCCCAACTCAGACGTAACGGCTTCAAGGGCGATTTCCACGGCATCTCCCCCGTGCGTCTTTTCAAAGCCTTGCTTTCAGACCCAAGAATTGAAACCCTTATGAAAGGCGGTGAGATTGAGGTCATGAAACACTTTCTTTTCAATACCCGTACTGCCGATGAATGTTGGGCATCATATCTGATTGCCAAGCGTCACAAGTATCAGATAGACAACCTCTCAATGTGGTGCGACTATCTGCGTATGCTCAAAAAACTCGGTCAAGACCTCCGTAACCCGAAGAACATCTGTCCCGAAGATTTCATGGCGGCACACGACAACGCAACCCGAAAAATTGAAGCCATACACGAGAAGGAAAGAGCCGCAGAGCAACGCCGTTGGGAGATTGAAAGGCGTGAGCGTGAGCAACAGCGACAACTCCAACGAAAGAAAGATGCGGAGGATTTCATCGCCAACAAATCCAAATTCTTCGGCTTGGTAATCACGGACGAGGAAATAATCGTCAAGGTGCTTGAAAGCATAGACGAGTATTACAACGAGGGCAAGACGCAGGGCATCTGCGTGTTTGGCAGTGGATACTACAAGAAAGCCGACACCCTCATACTATCGGCAAGGATTGGCGATGAGATTATTGAAACCGTAGAGGTGGACTTGCGAACCCTCGAAGTGGTGCAGTGCCACGGCAAGCACAACCAGGACACCGAATATCACGAGCGCATCATAGACCTTGTGAACAAGAACGCCAACCTTATCCGTGAGCGGATGAAAGCGGCATAGCATAACCCCTAAAACAACATTGATATGGAAGTAAGAATTGAAAGTATGATTTGTGTGTGGGATGATGCAATCCCCACGATGTTCCTTGAATTTGTGAACCTCCTCACTCTCACAACGAGTGAGGGGGAATTGAGAAAGAGCGTAAAGGAGTTTGCCGAGAAGCACGAACTTGACAAGTTTTTCCTTTACGGCTTCGGCTCACACCATTTCTACCTGCACCAACGCTACACAAGCAACCCCGAAATGGTGATGAAGAACAGAGTTCTGTCAGTACATTTTTAACCATCTAAAAAGCAACATTATGACAACACGAATGACCATCAACGGAGTAAGCACCTGCGCGGAAGCAGGTACGGAGAAATACGAGCGTTTCCAATCGGGTATCGGAAGACGCAGGCGGACACTTGTGCAGTACGACTACCGCCACCCCATAGACAGAGAATTGTTCTCTTGTGTCAAACCCACGTTGGACGAGTGCCGAGCCGCACGGGACAAGTGGCTGAACGCAAAGAAGGGAAAGGAGGACAGACTATGAACACGACCTATCAAACGCTGATAGTCAAGTTCAGCGAACCTATCACGGCATTGGACGGTATCTTTGACGATACCGGAGCGTGGGGAACGGACACCCTCAAGGGGTGGATAGATGATTACGAAAGCACACGTTTCACCGCCACCGACAGCCATACGGCAGTCATCACGAGCGAGTACAATATGGAATGTGTGAAAGAGTGGCTACAACGGCAGACCCCCATTTCCGAAATGCGAGAATTTTGAACGGGATGGCGGTGTCCGCACCGCCAATACTTAAAACCCTAAAAACAAAAGATATGATAGCCAAGACGATATTACAGCAGATAGGCGGAAAACGCTTCACCGCCATGACAGGTAGCCGTGATTTCATAGATATGGGCAACGGCTTACGGATGAGCCTTGCAAGGAACAAAACAAGTGCCAACCGCCTTGACATCATCTATGACGAAGGGGCAGACCTCTACAATATGCGCTTCTACCGCAGGACGTTCAGCAAAAAGACCTTTGAGTGCAAGACAAAGGACATTGCCGTACACGAGGGTATCTATTTTGATATGCTGGAGGAAATGTTCACGATGGTGACGGGACTTTACACACGCTTTTGAGTGGCGGGGCGGCGAGAGCCGCCCTACTTTCTTTCAGTGAGCATGATGGCGGACAAAGAAAGTAGCAAAGAAACCTTTGTCCAATCTGCGATAACTAAAAAATCCGCAAGTAAAACTTGCGGAGGCTATATATTGGGTCGTTATTTTTTGGTGGAGGGGAATGATAATCTCGAACCGTTGAACTACACATTTCTGCTTCGTCTCCATTTCCCCCAACGATTTGATACGTTCAATCATTTTTGTTGTTCCTTTCTGAATTTTCCTAAATACTTTCTTCATAATTTCGCTATACTTTTTATGGTTAATAACTATGTTTTGTATTGCTCTCACAACACTTACAACTTGAAGTGTTATTTGGAAACCGATAGGCAAAAATGGCTCAACGATGTCAATTAACGAGAAAATCCTACGATAATCTATCAAGTGATAGAGCAAAAGACGTGCCAAGTTAAATATGGCACGTCTTTTGCCAGTTTTGTCAGTCCTTTTATGGGATATACAACAGCGCAAACTCCGCCTTTCTCCGTTTGAGCAGCATGGCGTGGCGTTTTCCTTTGTAGTTGCAGAAGGCTATATACTCACGGTAGATGTTCCTGTCACCAGCTTCCAGCTTCTTGATTAAGGTGCTTTTGGGGATTGTTTTGCTGCCTAACAGCTTCGCCGGTCCCACATTGTAAGCTAACGTGCCAAGCAAAATCGAATCAACCCCGAATTTACGGAACATGGCGACAAATTTGCGCAGGTCTTTCCGCAAAAGTTCATCCGCATCCCGTTTTGTCATGGTTCGTGCCGAATACTTCTCGTTTGGCAAAAGTTTGTGACCCCAACCGACGTATGGGTAGTGTTTTTCTGAGTGCCAGCCTTCAAAGTAGCGGCAGCATAAAAAAGCACGTTCCATAAGCGGCAGTCGGTAGATTGCCGCCTGCCCGTCCGTTCCCTCTTGGCGGCTGATCTGCGCGGACACAGAACAGACCGTCAGAAGTGAACAGAGCATTGTCATGAATACACGCATCATTTCAACAAGGGGCTGAAGTTGCCGATGGGAACGATGGTAAGATCGTCGTCCTTTACATTCCTGTTGTTGAAGTCAAATTCCAGTTCGTAGGAGTTGCTAAAGTTATCCTCCACCACCACGATGAAATTATGCGCCTCATCACCCGCCGCCGTGTAGTACAGGCGGAATTTTTCGTTCTCCAGCAGGTAGCGGTCGTTAGGCAGGAAGGTGATGCCGTTATCCATTTTGAGCGAGCCTTCCCCCTCGAACTGGAAATAGCGGATGGTATAGAGCGTACCCGAAAAGTCGCCCTCCTTTTTCAGTTCACAGCGGATTTCCACTGTCTGCCCCTTTACTACCTTGTTCGGCACGGGCATGACCTCCACCGTGAAGGGATAGGACTGCTGGATGTCCATGTCATCGTCACATGACACGAGGGTGAATGACATGGCGGCTATCAGGCATAACGCCACTGCCTTGAATATTGATGTTCTCTTGTTTCTGTTGTTCAGTATGTTCATTGTTCTTCGATTTTTAGATGGTTGTTTTTCTGTTTTTTCGTTGTCAGTTGCAGGTACTCGTTCAAGTCCTTGCAACCGTCATAGAGGGAGGAACGGTCGGTGACACGTTCCCCGTATCGCATGGTAAGTGCGGCAAGCGTCCGCCGTCCGGCTTCGTCACGGTCGAGGAAGCAGCCGATGCGCCCGTATCCGTCCAGCAATCCCGCCGCCTTCTCCACGTTGGCGACTGAGTTCAGCACAAGACAGTCAGCGTTACCGGTTACACCAAGCGTCACGGCAGAGAGAAAGTCCATGAAGCCCTCGAACACGAGGCACTCGTCAGCCGGGATGTCATTCGCCTTTACCAGTGATACAGACTTCGGAGGTATGCAACCCTTGAAATATCGGCTTCTGACTTCATAGCCACCTGCCATGTTCGGAAAGCCAACGGCAAAATACCGTTTCCCACGCACACCGTAGTTCAAGCGGCAGCAGTGACGGGATGCGATGGCGTAAGGGATGCCCCGTTCCTCTAAATACTCCGTCAGCAGTGAGCGGAGCAGCGGAGCGACCTCCACATCCTCAAAAACGGATTCGGTCGGCTTCGAGAGATAGACGGGCTTTTCCCATCCGGCAACCGTCATATTGGCGGCTTCCGCTATGAACTTCGCTTGCTTCATGAAGTCATCGCTTTGCAGAAACTCCCCGGCAAGCGTGAAGATGTCGCCGCCCTTGCCCAAACCGAAGTCGTACCAGAGCTGTTTCGCCACGTTCACACGGAAAGAGGATGTGCGCTCGCCCCTGTACGGGGCAAGATACCACAGCTCGTTACCGCTCCTTCTGACAGGCTCATGCCCCAGCCGTGCGAGAAAATCCGCAAGCGGCATCCTTCTGACAGCATCTATTTCCGTCCTTTCCATGCCCGTGTCAGTTGATGATGAACTTGATACCGACCCCGAACTGCGTGTGGAACTTCCGTGTGTCGCCACCCCAAAGGCAACGCTCCCGCAGGTTGGCAAGCAGGGCGATACGGTCTGCCACGTAACACTCCACATCGAGCGTCAGCGCACCGCCGTAGATGAAGGCGTCCCGGTCGTGCAGCGTGGAGCCGTCATGCAGCACCTTCTTCCCCCAATTTACCGCCTCATATCCGGCGAGAGCCGAAGCCCCGGCATAGACGAAAACAATCTTTCGGGCGTCCGACAGTATCTTGAAGTAATAGCCGCCCTCCGCCGTGAACTGCGCCACGGGTATCTTGGTGTCCTTGTAGGGATTGTTCTTCAACAGGTATTCGCCACCGAACACCCACTTGTTCCCCTTCTTCGTGTAGGTGGAGAGAGCCGCCCCGAAGCTGTACCCGCCGTCCTTGCCGCCGAGATTGAAGCCGTCCGCCATGTCCGCCCTCACCTCGATGCCCTGCATCTTCGGCAGACACCGCTGGGCGTGCGCCTGCCCTGTAAAAAGGGCAAGCGACGCGATGATTATTGCGATGTACTTTCTCATGGTCAGCGTACTTGAAGTTCGTTGATGGTACCCGCGCGTACCAAATCCTCGTTCTCAATCACGAAGGACTGGTGACGGCCGCCGTTCTTCTCGTTCAATTCCACCACGAGGCACTTGTCATCGGGGATGGTGAACTTCGCCATCGTGAAGACCGTGCGCTCGCTCTTTTTGCCCGGCACGAGGGTGGCGTAGTTCTGCGCGCGGAGCGGCAGAATAATCTGCTCCTGCACGGCAGTACGCTTCGCAACCTTCTTGTCCACGATTTTCCAAGTGATGTAGTCCACATCGAAAGGCACGTTGCTCTGGTTCTTTATCTCCGTGTGGAAATAAAGCAAGCCGTTGTGCGTGTAGATGCCTTTCAACAGGTATTGGATGCCGAAACGCTTGCAGCCGATATGCTTCACCTCGCGCTTGTTCTGTTTGTGGATGGACTTCATGATAAGGCGCACCAGCATCGGGCTTTCGCTGCCCAGCTCTTTCAGATAGATTTCCTGCGCGTTGTTCGGGCGGTTCACCGTGCTGCCGTCATGGATGAAGTCGCACATCTCCACGTTGAGCAACAGCGGTTCGGCGGCGTACTTCACGTTGAAGGTGTAGAAACTGCCGTCCTCCGTGATGACGGACATATTCGTTTCGTTGGGAAAATTCCTTACGGTAGCCTTCACACGGATGATGTTCTCCGCTCCGTCGGCTTTCCCGGCAATCAGGTCGGGCGAGCCTAAATCGACATAGCGCACCTCCGCCGGAAAAATGACGTGGACGGTCTTGTCGTAGGTCACTTCCAGACCGTGCGGCGGTATCATGCGGTCGAAGGTCAGCTTGCGTGACAGCCCGTGATATAGGTCGCCGTCCGCCTCCTTCTGCGGATAGACCTCCTTCGTCAAGGTCGGTTGTTCACTTCCGTTGGTCGTTTCAACGGTTACATTCTCCTGCGCGTTGGCAGTTATGATGCCCATAGCGAGGGCAAACATGATGATTACTTTTCTCATTACTTTTGGATTTTAGTGGTAATTTTTATTGTTTTCAATATTTTTCTTGGTAAAGCATGACCCTGTACCCGGCTTTCAGATGCACCTTGACGGTTCGCATCTTTTTGGCGATGTACTGGCTCGTGCCTTGTATCAGCCCCTTGCCCAAGTCGGAGGCGAGCTGCGCCCCGGCATTGGTGGAGATGTTGATGCTGCTTCCCAGCGAGCCGCCCATGTTGGCGGCGACCTCCCGGACGGCGTTCATCTCCATCGAGTTCGGGATGAAGATGCCGGGCTGTCCGTCCGTGTCATAGACCGCAAGCTCCACGGGGATAATCGTGCCGTCGTATTCCAGCGAGGTAATCTCGATGTCGAGCCGCTCACCCTGTATCTTGCCCGTGCCGACCACCACCGCACCCCGGGGTATTGTCCTGCCTGCCACCGCCATAGGCTCCAGCAGGCGCAGCCTTACCGTCTGCCCGTCCGTCACGCTCTGCGCCCCATGCACGCACGCCGGTATGGTGTTCCTGTCCAATACCTCCGCCGTGCCGACAGCCGTGTTGAAACCCCGGTTGCGTTCCTGCGATAAGGCGGCGACAAACTCCGCGTTACTCATAGGCTGTGAGAGTGAAGAAACTACTTGATGCTCCACCTGTCTGATAGGCATTGCCTTGTTCTTCTTCCCTTTCTGCACGGTAGTTGGCTCTGCCCTCTGTTCCGCCGATGGCTGTCCTCCGTTCTGACCGCCCATGTACTTTGCCGCCAGCTCGTAGGACTTCTCCATAAGAGCCACCTGCTCGTCCATAGAGGAAGCCTTGCCCCTCTCGCTTTCCAGTTCCGACTCCAGCGATGCGATGCGCTCCAACAATTCGTCCATCTCCGCATTGTCGTTTTTCGGCTGGTCGTAGAAGTTTCCGAGCGTGGCGTTCAGGTCACGGTAGGCGGCTGCGGAGGACTGGATGGTCTGCGGCGTGGCTGGCTTTGCCCTTTCTTCCTTGCCGCCCGGATTGGCGAGGTCGAAGTCCACTCCGTTCTCCGTTCCCGCTATCTCGCGGTCGAACATGTCGCCCAGCTGCCCGATGGCACGGTTGCGGCTCTCCTGACGCTCTTCCATCTCCCCATGCTCGTAGGCTTTCAGCTTGTCGCCGATAATCTGCCGGTTCGCCTTGTCAGCGTCGGGCATCTCGGTGTTGTATCCGTCCGTTCCCGGCGGTTGCTCCTTGCCGGAGGACGGGGCGAATATCAGCCACATCGCCCCGATGAACACCAACACCATAGCGGGCAGCACGATCATCTTCTGCCGTTTCAGCCGTTGCGCCTCTGTCAGCGGTTCGCGCTCCTTTTTCGGTTTCCCCGTTTCGGGAGCAGCTTTGTTCTCTTTCGTCGGTTCATTCTTTGTCTGTTCCATATAAATAAGGTGTTAAGTGATTGCCTGTTTCCGCCGGGGTCGGCAGTTCCACCCGTCCGGCGTGTCCCGTTTCCATATGTGAGCCGTCGTTCCTGCCGATGTCATAGACGGCTCTGCCGAAGGTGTAAAGGGCAAGCACCGCGAAGGCGGCGAACATCCCCAGCACGATGCGGCGGCGTGTTTCCGGCGGCAAGCCGTCCAGATACCCTTTGAGACTTGCCGCCAAGCGTTTCCGTTTGTCGTGGAGTTTCCAATACATGCCCCACATTGATTTTCTGATACTTTTCATGTCCTGTTACCGTTTGATAGTCTGTAAATCCTTGTTCTCAATGATGGTGAAACCCTCGATGGTAAAACCGTTCGGGTTGTCATCCGACCGCGATGCGTTCAGCAGGCGGCAGGTGGTCACGAGGCTGCGCTCGGTGACGTTGCTCTGCCGGATGATTTTCTGTGTGGCGTAGGTCACGGCACGGTAGGGATAGGCGTTGAAGTCGCACACCACGCTGTCCACCTTCAGCACTTGGTTGATGTTCCCGGCGATGATGCGGTTGTAGTACCCCTTCTCCGCGAAGTCCGAATAATAGTGGTACACGCTCTTGTCCGCCAGCAGCAAGGCACGTTTCACGTTGTGTTCAATCGCGCTTTTTTCAGGTGATAGCGTGAAGAACATCTCGTGGAAACGGCGCACATGTTCCCGTGCCTCCGCCGGGCGGTTCTGCGACAAATCCTGAGACAAGGCGAGCATCAGGCTCTTGCCGTTGTCCAGCACATAGATTTTCTCCCGTTGCTTCTCTGCGAAACGGTAGGAGTTCCACACGCTCCACACCGTCACCACGGCGCACAGCGAGAGGAAGACGATACCGAACAGGCGTATCTGCCTGAACGACGATTCGATGTTTCTAAGTGATTTGAATTCCATTTATATTTTCCAATTTATGATTGCACATTGATTATTTCAGCAATTTGCCGACACGTCCGACTGCGTTTCCTGCGGCTGCACCCGCCACGCTGCCCGCCATGCTTCCGGCTCGTCCCGCCATCTGGTTCACGTTGCGACCGTAACCGCCCATGCCTCCGGCTTGGATAATCCAGCCCGCAACGGTGGGAATGGTAAAGTAGCCGATGATGCCGATGCAGAGGAATACGATATACACCCCGTCGCTCGAATCCAGCGAGAAGTTCGGGTCTGCCTGCATCCGCTCGATGTCGTTTTGCAGCATCAGAACCTGTATCTTCGCCAGTATGGTGCTGAACATGTCCGATACCGGTAGCCACAGATAGACCTGTATATAGCGGCATATCCACTGCGTGAGCGTGTTTTGGAAACCGTCCCATACCGACAGGGCGAAGGCTATCGGACCGAGAATCGCCAGCACCACGAGAAAGAAGGTGCGGACGGTGTCTATCACGAGGGCGGCGGCTTGGAACAGCAGTTCGAGTATCTCGCGGAAGAAGTCGCGGATGCTCTTCTTCATGTTGTACATTCCCCGGTCGATATACATTCCCGCCATCGTCACCATGTCGGAGGGCGACCAGCCGAGTTCCTCCAGTTGCTTGTCAAATTCCTCGTTGGACACGAGGTAGGCGGTTTCGGGGTTGCGTACCATCGCCTCGTATTCCAGTTTGTCCTTCTGCTCCCGGTATCGGTTCATGTCCAGCGTTTCCGCCTCCAGCATCTTTGCCGTGCCCTGTACGACGGGTGAGAGGATGCTGTTTATCGTGCCCAGCACCACAGTCGGGAAGAACATGATGCACAGACCGATGGCAAAAGGACGGAGCATCGGGAATACGTCTATCGGTTCAGCTCTCGCCAGCGACTGCCATACCCGGTAGGCGACGTAGAACAGCGCACCCAGCCCGGCGATGCCTTTCGCCACACCAGCCATGTCCCCACACAGCGGCATCATCTGCTCATAAAGTGAACGTAAAATCTGATGAAGGTTGTCGAACTTCATAGGCTACCAGTATCTTTCGTTCATGTTCCCGTACAGCCCCATGATGCGGTCGAGGTCGTTCTTCTTTTTCGCACGCAGGTAACTCACGGAGATGTTCTTGTTCGTGTAGTAGCTCACGAGGTTGCGGTAACGCTTCATCTTCGAGTGGCAGCGTTCCACCACGTCCATGCGCTCCTTGTCGGTCATGGAGAGCGTGGTGATGTTCACCACGTTCCTGAGTTCCGTCAACACTTCGTTGCTTTCCTCCAGCAGTTTCGTGTAGCCGAAAGCGATTGCGGAAAGCTCTTCGGGTCTGAAATTCCCGTCACGGAGCATCCGTTGGAAACTGTTCACATAGATGTCTGTGATGTCGCCCACCATCAGGATGGTCTGCTGCACCTTGCGGGCGTCCTTGACCAGATTGTTCACCGATTTGAGGGCATCGTAATACTTCTTGCCCTGCTGATAGATTTTCACCGTCTCCTGAAAGTTGCTCACCATGTTCGTGGCGGTCTTGGAGGTATGGATGATGTTTTTGGAGGCATTGATGATGCCCTGCGCTAGATTGCCCGGATCGCTTACGACCCACTGTGCGCTTGCCCTGCCCGCGAAAAGCAGGCACAGGCAGATAATCATTGTTATTCTTGTTCTCATGTTACTTTGGATTTTAGTGGTTGTTATTCTTCGGTCGGATGTCCCGGCTGCGGCTTCACCCGCACATAGTCCCCGTTTGGCGAGAAAGTCAGCACATCCGTGGCCTCGTTGTAGGACACGTCGATGCGGAAGCCGGTGTTCATGAACAGGTTGCCGTTCTCCTCCTGCAAGAGATAGGTTTCCGGCTTGAGCTTGCGGCGCAGACCGCTACGACGGAACACCGTCACTTTGTAGGCTTCGCCCTCCTTGTAGATAAGCACGTCAGGTTTTCCCTCCACGCTCTCCCAGTTCCCGCACAGCATGTCGCGGCGGTTGTCGGCCACGTCGCAGGATTGCAGCATCATGACCGCCAATCCGATAAGGCACTTGCTGACTTGCAGCATTTTCACTTTTGGTAAATTCATACGCGTTTTTCTTTTTTGGTTGATACATTCTGTTTTTTAGTTATTCCTTGTTTCTCCGCCTTTCGGCAAGCTGCCGGATGGCGGCTTCGATGTCGTCGCCCAGCTTCTCCGCCAGACGGTAAACCTCCACTTTTTCCGTTTCCTCGGTGGTGTACGCCAGATACTCTTCCGCGCTGACCTCCGTGGCATAGACCGCCGACTGCGTGCCGCCCAAGCCTATCCACACCTCCTTGTAGAGCCGTGAAGGGTTGTTCGCCATGTTGATGGAGAGTATCTGCGACTTCTCCTTTTCCGTCAGTCCGAGCAACGCCTGTATCTGGTCGAACTTGTTCATATATTTCCTTTGGTCAAGCAGGATTTTACAATCCGAGTTGTTGATAATGCTCTCTTTGACCACCGGAGAACTGATAATGTCGTCCACCTCCTGCGTCACCACGATTGCCTCGCCGTAATATTTTCTGACCGTCTTATACATATAGCGCAGATATTCAGCCATGTTCGCCGATGAGAGGGCCTTCCAAGCCTCTTCCACGATAAGCTGTTTCCGCACGCCTTTCAGCCGCCGCATCTTGTTGATGAAGGCTTCCATGATGATGATGGTCACGACGGGGAACAGTTCGCGGTTTTCTTTAATCGAATCTATCTCGAAGACGATGAACCGCTTGCCGAGCAGGTCGATGTTCTCCGTGGAGTTGAGCAGGAAATCGTAACGCCCGCCCCGGTAATACTGCCGCATGGTGGTGAGCATGTTGTCGATGTTGAAGTCGGACTTCTCCACCTTGATGTCACGCTGTGCCAGTTCCTTGCGGTAGTCGTCACGCATATACTCGTAGAAGGTGTTGAACGACGGCACGATGCTACGGTCGGATTGGATGCGCTCAATATAGGCACTCACGGCACTGCCCAGCTCGCCGCTCTCCGTCTTTGTCACCTTGTCGTCCTCCGACTTCCAGAGCGTCAGCAACAGGGTCTTGATGCTGTCCTTCTTCTCCACGTCGAAGATGTAATCGTCGGTGTAGAACGGGTTGAAGCTGATGGGCTTATCTTCCGTGTAGGTGAAATACACACCGTCCGCTCCGCCTGTCTTGCGTCGGATCATGCCGCACAAGCCCTGATAGGAGTTTCCCGTGTCCACCAATACCACATGTGCGCCTTGCTCATAATATTGGCGCACGAGGTGGTTCATGAAGAAAGACTTGCCGCTGCCCGAAGGACCCAGCACGAACTTGTTGCGGTTGGTCGTGATACCTCGCTTCATGGGCAGGTCGGAGATGTCAAGGTGCAGCGGTTTTCCCGTGAGCCTGTCCACCATCTTGATGCCGAAGGGCGAGAGCGAGCTGCGGTAGTTGGTTTCCTCTGTGAACAGGCACACCGCCTGTTCGATGAAGGTGTGGAAACTCTCTTCCGCCGGGAAGTCCGCCGCATTGCCGGGTATCGCCGCCCAGTAGAGTGTCGGGCAGTCGATGGTGTTGTGGCGCGGCACGCATTCCATGCTTGCCAACTGGCTGCCCACGTCGTTCTTGATATGCTTCAGTTCCTCCGCATCGTCGCTCCACGCCATGACGTTGAAGTGTGCCCGTACCGAGGTCAGTCCGTAGGAATGGGCTTCGTTCAGGTATTGGTCTATCCACTCGCGGTTGATGCTGTTGCTCCTTGAATAGCGAGATAGCGACTGCATGTTACGGGCGGACTTCTCGAACTTCTGCAAGGTTTCCTCACTGTTGTCTATCAGCACATACTGGTTGTAGATATGGTTGCAGGAGAGCAGAAGCCCCACCGGGGAGGCGAATGACAGTCGGCAGTCACTCCGGTCGGTGGAGAGCTTCTCGTAACGGGTGTCGGTAGCCACCTTGCCCGGCAGGTCTTCCGCGTCGGAGAGGGTGTGCAGACACAGGCGGTTGTCGCCGATGCGCATCTCCCTTGCCGAAAGCTCGATGTCCTGCAAGGTGGTGTCACCTTCCGGCATGAGCGAGAAGTAGCGTTCAATAAGTCCCGTCTTTCCCTCAGTACCCACAATCTCATCGGTGGAGAGGCGGCGCAGCCTGACAAGCCCGCTGTCGTTCATGATGCGCTCGAACTGTTCGCAGGCTTCCAAGAACTTGGTCGTGGTTTCCCTGTCCAGCTCCTTCGGGATGATATGTCCCCGGCACAGCGTGCTGAAATTGCTCTGCATCCGGTTACGCTCCTTTGTTGTCTTGGTCAGGTAGAGGTAGCAGGTGTGTTTCAGGTACGGACGCTCGTTGAAGTGACGCTCGAAAGAGCGGCTTAAAAAGCTCATGTCGTCCTTCTGAAGCTCCGGTTTGTAGCGTTCCTTGATGAACCAGTCCTGTTTGTGGACGACGGAGTAGTCCGGCAGCACCTTGATAGCCTTGCACCAGCAACTGTGTATCGCCTCGTACTCCGCACCCGTCACGGTGTAAAGTTCCGGTAGTTCCACCTCGAAAGCCACCGTGATGTCGGCGTCCTTTGAGATGATGCAGCCATGCTCCACCGCTAAAAGTGGGAACCTGTTTTCCAGTGTTGTCATTTTCGATGTATTCCTCATTGTCTTTCTTCCTTTCGTTGTCGTTTGAACAGACGGGTTATCCGCCGCCGGTTGATAAGGTATCGGGGATGGCTCCGTGCCGCTCCTAATTTCATCAGCCCGTGTTCACCGTACCGGGCGTTCAGCGCGAAGGTCTGCCATACAAGGAGGGAGGACGATGCCGCGCCGAAGCCGATACATATCCACTGGTCGATACCGACCATGTAGAGGATGACGAACAGGACGAAGAGAGCCAGCAGACCTCCGCAGAAGATGAAGAGGTACTGTGCCTTCAAGCCCTTGAACTCTACCGGACGGCCGATACCCTTGTTGATTGGGTATTCAGCCATACATTATTTATTAAAGGAAGAATGAGCGCAGGATGGTGGCGGCAACAATCAGGAAGATGCACGCGCCGAACCACGAGGCGGCTGTCTTGCTGGTGTCGGGGTCGCCCGATGAAAACTTGCCGTACACTTTTACGCCCCCGATAAGCCCGACGACTGCACCGATGGCGTATATCAGTTTAGTTCCGGGGTCGAAATAAGAACTCACCATAGAGGTGGCTTCGTTGATGCCCGCGATGCCGTTTCCCTGCGCGAAAGCGGAGGCGGTTGCGGCGATGACAAGTGCCGCGGAGAGGATTGCTTTTCTGTTTTTCAAGATGTTCTTGTTCATAAACTGTTCTTGTTTTTTGCCGTCAAAAGGGTGGATGGTCCTTTGTCGGGCGGTTGATACTTTGTTTCTTTACTTTGGTTTTAGTGGATGCCCGTTTGTTTCCACGGACGTGGGCGTGTCCGTTGCGGATGGGGATGCGCCTTGCGTTTCCTCGCCGCGTGGGTTGATGTCATTCTTTCATGTTCATTTCTTTTATTGTTGTCATACATAGTTGCGAATGTCGAACTCCTCGATGTTGTCCGGCACGACGAACTCCTTTTCAGATTTCTTCAGCCGAATCTCGATAAGCCCCTTGATGCGGATGCCTATCTCCGAAGAGCCTTCCATCATTTTCTCGTACAACTCCGTGCCCTCCATGTCGGTGAACACCTTAGCCGCCTTTTCACGTTCCGCCTGTGTCGCGTCCGGGTTTTTGGCGGTCTTGCAGGCGTCGTCAATCTCGTCAAAGCTGCTGCCCGAAGCCCGTGGCGTGTCCGAGGCGTCCTCTTCCGGTTCGTCGTCCCCGTATCCCAGTTCCTCCGGCGGTATGCTCGTGAAGGTCTCATCGAGTTTTTCCTCCGGGACTTGTGCCGGGCGGGATGCGTTTCCCGTTTTTCCGTCGTCAAAAGTAGCCTCTTCCTCCGACAGCTCAATGCCTTTTTCAATAGTGGCGGCTTCTTGCGTCGGTATGGCAGCGGTTGTCCGGGTGGATGCCATCCTGAAACGGCTCTTGCCGATGATGTCCGCCTTTTCCGCAGGGACTTCCTCGTGTGCCGCTATGCGTTTAGCCTCATTCCCGTCCAGTGACCGCCATAATCCGACAATGCCCTTGAAGAAGCGGACAATCCGCGTGTCCATGATGCGCTCGTAAAGGAGCAGGAACAGGAACCAGAGGTTGCAGCCGACCGATACCGCCAGCAGAATGTCTGTCATGCTGATTGTGTAATTCATATCCTTCCGTTTTTGGTTAGAATACTGAATTGTAATTTCGGGCATAAAGGCTCTTTATCGCATCTTCGCACTGGTTGAAGTGGTGCGTCAGCACATGGTCGATGTAAGCGGACAGCGTAAGCCGGTCATGCCCGATTACACGGGTGATACGCATGATACGCTCGTGGTACTCCGGGCGCACATACGCCATCTTCCCCTCACGTGCCTTTACTTCCGGGTCGCGGATGAACAGGCGTTCATAGTCCTTCTCACTGCATTTGCCGCTTACCGGGACAGGCGACAGTATTTCCACACTCGCCTGCACTTGGGTAAACATACCTCCGCAGTCTTGCTGTGGTCTTTTTTCATTCGGTGTCATTTCTTTTTCCATTTTCAAATCAGATCTTCACGTTGTTTCTTGTACAGTTCGTTGATTCTCTCCTTGTGCTGTTCCAGATGCTGGCGCAGCACGGTATCCACATATCCGCCTACTGAGATTTCCCCTCCGGCGATGTCGTTCACGATTCTGAGGATCTTGCCGTGGACGTCACGGCTGATATAGACACATTGGCGGGTCTTTATCTCGTTGCGGCGCAGGAATAGCTCGTTGTAGTCCTCGTCCTGCCTTTTCCGGCGTCCACTTTCCCTCTGCGCTTTTTCCCGTGTTACGGGTTGCACAGGAGATGGTTCCGGTGCGGCGGTGTCCTCTTCGGTCGGTGCAGCTGCGGGTACTTCCTGTGCGGGGCGCAGTGTCCCGTCCTGTGTGCGCCGCCCGATGGAGGCTAACAGCAGTTCCTCGTCGATGCCTTCCGTGTTCACTTTCCTGCTGCCCATGCTCACTGCGGTCTGATGATGTCGCTTATCTCTTCGGAAAACTCCCGGATGCCACTCCCTTTCAGCAGTGCCGTGTCCATCGGGAAGATGGTGGAGCGGAAAACGCTCTTGCGCTCTTCCGAAAGGTCACGGCGGAACTTCTTGCTGTCGGGCAAGCGGGTGGAAAGTACCGGAAAGCCCATTTCGGCTATCACTTCCTCGTAGATGCCGTACAAGTCGTTCCTCTCCCTGCCGTCCACCATCGTCCAGAACAGATGCAGCCCCTTTGTTTTCGCCTGTCCGGTAGTCATCAGCCTGTCGCGGAACATCGTGACGAATTTCAGGGTACTCTCCACGACAAAGCGGTCGGCACTCAGCGGAGTGAAAATGTAGTCCATCTGCGAGAGCGTCTTTATCACGCCGTTGCTTCGGAGTGTGCCGGGCATGTCGAAGAACACCACGTCGGGTTTCACGTCCTCAGTGGCAATCATCCTCTCGGCATCGTCGAGGGCGTTCACCGCATTGCTTTTGACGATGGTGTAGGCGTTCTTTTTGATCCGGCGGAAATGGTCGCAAGCGAGAGCCTTGAAGTAGGTGCTGCTGTCGATAAGCCCCATTTCGTGTTCGCGCAGCCCGTGGATGCTGTGCTGCGGGTCGTCGCAGTCCACGACGGCGACATTGTAGCCTTTCACGTTGTGCAGGTAGCTGGCGGCAAGTGCCGTGACAGTGGATTTGCCGATGCCACCTTTCTGTGTTGCGAATGCAACGAAGATTTCCTTACTCATAGTTCCATTTATTTTAATTGTTGATGATTTGTTTTTCTGTTTCCATACGGATTTGGCTGTCGCACCATCCGCTTCCGTGACTACACACGCAGGCGGGTCGTCGCGTATCCGGTTCTGTGGTGAAGCGGTGCGTCGGACAAATGGTGATTGACGACATTGCGTCATGAAGTCATTGAATCCATACGTCACCGAATTGTCGGAGAACCGGGTTTCCGACGGTTCGGGTATCCGTTTCGGCAAGTATCCGAAGAAGCGGATTTCCGGGTATTTGAATGTTCCGTTTATCATATCTTCAAATCGTTCGTTTCTTGAATCATGCTGCAAATAAACAAGTATATTTTGGAACCTGTATCACTTCTCCGGCAAGTGGCGGCACGTTGCGCCGGTTGGCAGTCATTGACCGGGTCAAGCATCTGTCCGATACCGCTTTAAGGGCGTAACTTTGCACCCGGACAGCAGGGTTCGCCGATGACGCGCGGCCCGGAGTCCTGAAAGGTATTTTCCCAATCCGTCCCCTGACGGATTTTTATGTTCACCTGAACATAGCAAGATGTCTTTTCAGCCGCTCAAAATATTTTGAGCAGCCACGAAAAGCACTTGCCCTTGCAGGGGGCGGGCTTTCCCTCCGAAGTCGGGAAGCCTTTCAGAACTGCGGTGCTGTAATCCGAAGCGGCGGCTTATGCCGTCAATCCGCTAAATCCAAAGTAATATGAAAGAGAAAAGGAAAAGCAAATCAGGGAGAAATCCCAAACTTGATCCGGCGGTGTACCGGTACACCGTCCGTTTCAACGAGGAGGAACACAACCGTTTCCTCGCCATGTTCGGAAAATCGGGTGTCTATGCACGGTCTGTTTTCCTCAAAGCGCACTTCTTCGGGCAACCGTTCAAGGTGCTGAAGGTGGACAAGACGTTGGTGGACTATTACACCAAACTGTCGGATTTTCATGCACAATTCCGTGCCGTGGGTACGAATTACAACCAAGTCGTGAAGGAACTGAGGCTGCATTTTTCAGAGAAAAAGGCGATGGCGTTGCTCTACAAATTAGAGCAACACACCGTCGAACTCGTGAAACTGAGCCGCCGGATTGTGGAACTTTCAAGGGAAATGGAGGCAAAATGGTCGCAAAAATCAGTGTAGGAAGTTCGTTGTACGGCGCGATTGCCTACAACGGGGAGAAGATTAACGAGGCGCAGGGGCGGCTTCTCACCACCAACCGCATCTACAATGACGGTTCGGGAACGGTGGACATAGGCAAGGCGATGGAGGGTTTTCTCACCTTCCTGCCACCGCAGATGAAGATCGAGAAGCCGGTGGTGCATATCTCTCTCAACCCGCACCCGGAGGATGTGCTGACCGATATTGAGTTGCAGAATATCGCCCGCGAGTATCTGGAAAAACTCGGTTTCGGAAACCAGCCTTATCTTGTATTCAAGCACGAGGACATCGACCGCCACCACCTGCACATCGTGACGGTCAACGTGGACGAGAACGGGAAAAGGCTCAACCGGGATTTTCTCTACCGCCGCAGCGACCGTATCCGCAGGGAACTGGAACAGAAGTACGGATTGCATCCGGCAGAACGTAAAAATCAGAGATTGGATAATCCGTTGCGCAAGGTGGCCGCATCGGCAGGTGATGTGAAGAAGCAGGTAGGCAACACCGTGAAGGCTCTGAATGGGCAGTACCGTTTCCAGACGATGGGCGAATACCGTGCGCTCCTTTCCTTATATAATATGACGGTGGAGGAAGCGAGGGGCAACGTGCGCGGACGGGAGTATCACGGGCTGGTCTATTCCGTCACGGACGACAAGGGTAACAAGGTGGGCAACCCGTTCAAATCCTCGCTTTTCGGGAAGTCCGCAGGCTATGAAGCCGTACAGAAGAAGTTTGTCCGTTCCAAATCGGAAATCAAGGATAGGAAACTGGCAGACATGACGAAACGCACCGTCCTTTCCGTGCTGCAAGGCACTTATGACAAGGACAAATTTGTATCCCAACTCAAAGAGAAGGGCATCGACACCGTACTGCGCTACACAGAGGAAGGGCGCATCTATGGGGCTACCTTCATCGACCACCGCACGGGATGCGTGCTGAACGGTTCGCGCATGGGTAAGGAGCTTTCGGCGAATGCCTTGCAGGAACACTTCACCCTGCCATACGCCGGACAACCGCCGATACCGCTATCCATCCCTGTGGATGCTGCGGACAAGGCACACGGGCAGACCGCCTACGACAGTGAAGATATATCGGGCGGTATGGGCTTGCTCACTCCCGAAGGTCCGGCGGTAGATGCCGAGGAAGAGGCTTTCATCCGGGCGATGAAGCGCAAAAAGAAGAAAAAACGCAAGGGCTTGGGTATGTAATCAGAGTATCAACAATTAAAAAATCAATGTATGTCACAACAAGAAGACGATTTGAGGGCATTGGCGAAAATCATGGATTTTCTGCGTGCCGTGAGTATCATTTTAGTGGTCATGAACGTGTACTGGTTCTGCTACGAAGCCATCCGGCTGTGGGGCGTGAACATCGGCGTGGTGGACAAAATCCTTCTGAACTTCGACCGCACGGCGGGGCTGTTCCATTCCATTCTCTACACGAAGCTGTTTTCCGTCCTTTTGCTTGCCTTGTCCTGTCTGGGTACGAAGGGTGTCAAGGGTGAGAAAATCACTTGGGGGAGAATCTGGACAGCATTTGCCGTCGGGTTCGTGCTGTTTTTCCTGAACTGGTGGTTGCTGCCCCTGCCGCTGCCGCTTGAAGCGGTGACGGGACTGTATGTCCTTACCATTGGAACGGGCTATGTCTGCCTGTTGATGGGTGGTCTGTGGATGAGCCGCCTGTTGAAACACAATTTGATGGAGGATGTTTTCAACAACGAGAACGAGAGTTTCATGCAGGAAACGAGGCTTATCGAAAGCGAGTATTCGGTCAATCTGCCGACACGTTTCTATTACAGGAAACGCTGGAACAACGGTTGGATCAATGTAGTTAATCCCTTCCGTGCGTCCATCGTGTTGGGTACGCCGGGCAGCGGCAAGTCCTATGCCGTGGTAAACAATTTTATCAAGCAACAGATTGAAAAGGGCTTTAGTCAATACATCTACGATTTCAAGTATCCCGACCTATCTACTATTGCCTACAACCATTTGCTGAACCACCCGGACGGCTACAAGGTAAAGCCGAAGTTCTATGTGATCAACTTCGACGACCCGCGACGCTCTCATCGGTGCAATCCCATTCACCCGGATTTTATGGAAGATATTACGGATGCCTATGAGAGTGCCTACACAATAATGCTCAACCTCAATAAAACGTGGGTGCAAAAGCAGGGCGACTTCTTCGTGGAGTCACCTATCATTCTGTTTGCCAGTATTATCTGGTATCTCAAAATCTATCAGAACGGGAAGTTTTGCACGTTTCCCCATGCTATCGAGTTTCTGAACCGCCGTTACGAGGATATATTTCCGATACTGACCTCTTATCCGGAGCTGGAGAACTACCTTTCGCCGTTCATGGATGCGTGGCTTGGAGGGGCTGCGGAGCAGCTCATGGGTCAGATAGCGTCGGCAAAAATCCCGCTTTCGAGGATGATTTCACCGCAGCTCTACTGGGTGATGTCAGACAGCGAGTTTACGCTGGACATCAACAATCCCGAAGAGCCGAAAATCCTCTGCGTGGGTAACAATCCCGACCGTCAGAATATCTACGGTGCGGCACTCGGTCTGTATAATTCCCGTATCGTGAAGCTCATCAACAAGAAGGGGATGCTGAAGTCATCGGTCATCATCGACGAGTTGCCCACAATATACTTCAAAGGGTTGGACAATCTTATAGCTACCGCCCGAAGCAACAAGGTTGCCGTGTGTCTGGGCTTTCAGGATTTCAGCCAGTTAGTGCGTGACTACGGGGACAAAGAGGCGAAAGTGGTGATGAACACTGTCGGCAATATTTTCTCCGGTCAGGTGGTGGGGGAAACAGCCAAGACGCTCTCCGAGCGGTTCGGTAAGGTGTTGCAGAAACGGCAGTCCATCTCCATCAACCGGCAGGATGTTTCCACCTCCATCAACACGCAGATGGACGCGCTCATTCCACCGAGTAAGATTTCCGGGCTTACGCAGGGAATGTTTGTCGGTTCTGTATCCGACAACTTCAACGAGCGTATCGAGCAGAAGATTTTTCATTGCGAGATTGTGGTGGATGCCGAAAAGGTGAAACGGGAAGAAAGTGCCTACAAGAAAATTCCCGTCATTACAAACTTCACGGACGAGGACGGCAACGACCGCATGAAGGAAACGGTGCAGGCGAACTACCGGCGCATCAAGGAAGAGGTGAAGCAGATTGTGCAGGAGGAACTGGAGCGTATCAAAAACGATCCGGTGCTGTGTAAACTGCTACCAGATAATGAGACTGTCTAACAAGTCCCCAAAATTGAAAATTATCCCTATCGAAGTTTGAAGTGACCCCCAAAAGTTGGATACAATTTTTTTGGGGGGCACTTCAGTTCTGACGGGTAAAATCGTAAAATTCGGACTTGTTAGACAAATACTTACGCGGTTTCAACCTCAGGTACTGAATCTATCGAATTGACAAATTTAACCAATTGCGGATCTGAATCTTTTTGTATGAGGTTTCGGAGACTCTTTTTCAATTCATAAGCATCATCCCCTGCTGTATTTATTAAATCCATATAAAAATCTTTGTTTTGCAGAATCAATGAACGGCATGCCCCATCGGAAATTACAGGTTTCACTATTTTATCAATAACGTCTCCAGCTTGACTTTTCAAATTACCATGCGATCTAAGCCATGTTTCGAAAAATTGAAACTTTATTGCATTGATAGTCTTTTTACCGATGCAGAAATCATTTCTTATATCGGTAACTGTCGATTTAATTTTTCGTTTATCCAATCTTTCAACTATATTCTTGAAACAATTAGGGAAAGGATTCAAACTTTGAGTTCCAGAAGCAATATCCATCAGAATCTTTTTGCCAAATTCAGTCAAGTTATCTGGCAAGGATTTGATTTTAGCCAGTAAATGTTTTATTGCGACAAACCAATAATATGATGTATGTGCTGTTCTTTGGGCGTATAATGTATCAACACTTATTTCAGACAACGCTTCGAACGCTATTTTATTGATATGATCGGTCAGGACATTGCTTATTTTAGTGGTCAAATCGTAAAAAGATGCGTCAGGAATTACATCTTTAATATTGTTCTTAGTGATATACTTATCCAAATCGGTATTCCACTCTGCTAAATGCTCGATAAATACCTCATCCGTTACACCTATTCTGTTCTTAATATCTTCAAATTGGGGCAATATGTCTGAGAGCAATAATTTATAGCCAAGTTTATGATTTACCATGTATTGTAGTGTTTCATTTAATAGCGGTATATTCCATCCCACACTATTTACTAATAAGTCTCCATGATCCACATAATAGTCCATGAGTTCTGCAACATATTTTATATCTCCACCCTCTATTAAGGAAACGGAATGACCATGTGCCAATTGCATGGCGACTAAATCGTAATATCCAGACTCTTTAATGTTTCGGCCATCAGTTTCTAATTCAGAATGCAACTGATTTATGTAGGTTGAATCTAACGTTACAGGTAAAGGTCTTTCTTCGTCAGATGCCAATAAACGATAGGTTGTAAATATAGCCCCTATATTATCTTTATTTACATTCTGTTCATCAATGCAATTCGTGATCGCTTGCAAAAGCGTTGGAAACGTATAGGTAGAATTATCTTTTAACGTTTTTACAATATCTGCATGGTCGAAATTATCGGGTAGTAAGTTTGCCAAATAATTATCGAGCGCCTCCGAATTTGTTGCTACTTGATAATATTTATATGCTTTAGTTGTCGCGTTATCCCGATAGGCAGCATCTGTTGCATTTGCAGCTTGAATATAATCGATAAATGTATTTGGCTTGACTGTTTTTGCTTCAATCAATGACGTAAAATCGCACGCCAACTTATTTTGCGCAATAAACCTGTCTATTGCATCTAACGTTTTGAAATAGTCGCCGCCATTGAAGTCATTGAACCGAACTATCTTCTTATATAATTGAGCAATCACATGGTTTTGGCTTTCCGTGTCTAAATGCAACAGCAGTTCTTGGTATTCGACAGGGAACACCTGCTTCTCTATGGATTCTTTTAATTTCAATTGTGCTATTCTTTGCCATACACGCAGAATAACATCGCTCTTTCGAGTTAATTTATGCAAACAATGTATAATCTTATCGATAAGCGCATTGTCCATACATTGTATAACTTCTTCTAATACAGTGTCAAATTGTTTATTAGTCTCTGCATATTGATTTATGTCGTGGTCTTCTTCTCCGTTGATGCAGCCTTCAATATATTTTTTCAATGGAATTTGTCGAGCATCTTCAACATCGACACCATATACCAAAGCTGCAATTTCGCGTTGTGTTTGCAGATCATTGTTAATTATTGTTAATTATTGTTTGAATGCCATTCAGATAGTCGCCGGACAATATTTGTTCTACTGGATTTGCCAGAATATCCGTCTTCTTCAAACAGAACAATGCTATGTTTATCATCAAAATTTCGTTACACCACTCTTGTTTAAGAGCGACCATCTCATTGATATATGATATAATTTCCCTAACATTGGCATTAGGATTTACCAATCTGAATATCCGATTTATAGTTTCTTTCGCTTCATTTTCTGTTTCTCCAAATGCTTCAACAAACAGTTTGTTGAATATACTTCGATAGTCGGTAATAACAGGAGGAGCAACACGATAAACAATAGGGAAAGTTTTATTGATAAAATACTTGGTCAGTTGTTTCGTTTGTTCGTCGGTCTCATCTCCGAATGCACAAGCTAAATGTGTTTCATCGAAAGGAATAACAGCCCAAACATTTTCAAAACCGCTATCGGCGAAGAACGTATGGATAGAAGACCATAATTCTTTTACTTTTTCAGCGGGGAGACGATCCATGTTGTCAAAAACAAGGACTAATTTACGTTGTCCTTTTTCCTTGATAAAATCAGAAATGTCTTGCATCCATGTTTTGAACTCGTAAACCGTTGGTTCGTCTTCGCTCAAAGTCTCATAGCAAACGTCCTTTTCGACTTTATCTTGATAAATAGCTAACATATAACTCCATCCATATTTATGATCTTTGCTATATGCCCATTTCCAAACGCACAATGCAATAAGAACTGGCAGTGCAGCTATGATAATAGACAATAAAGAAAACCACCATGTTGTGGGTGTAGGTTTTACTGCATACGCAATAAATGTAAATATCGGAGTTAAAACTGCAACCAAAAATGCCGCAACCATACCATTACTGATAAGGGGATATTTTTCGGTTACGGTCTCCGTTTTACGGGCTAATAAATATTTCAGCTTTTCAGACCATGATACGGTTTTCGTACCTCCACCTTTGACTTTTATTGTTGCATTTCCAGATAGGATACCATCATCAATAAGTTTGCTTGTAAGCAATTCCAATATAGAGCGGCGTTGCAAGTCCTCTTGATGTCCCCATGCGTCATACTCAAAAAAGTAATAGTCGTCTGATAATTCACGTTCCAACATTTTAACCACGTTGGATTTTCCAGATCCCCAAATACCTTCGATGCCGATAATTCGAGGTAAAGTACATTCCTCATCCAATGAATCATTCTGACAAAAATGGCGAGCAATAGTTTTTGCCAACCTTTCTTGCGAACCTCCATCGAATTTGTCAATACCACACGGTTTATTTTGGATAAACCGCGGATATTGCTGTTTGGATTGTAGTTTTGTTTCCATATACGTAATTTATTGATTATACGAACTCCAAATAATTCTCCCGATTTACCACATGAAACTCGGCATAGGGATAGGCTTCTTGGAAGGCTTTCGGTGCGGCCGGCATTTTATTTCCCCACTTGAACTCCAAGGCGGTAAGACTGTCGGCACTCTCCTCAATCAGGTCGATTTCCTGTTTGTCGTAGGTGCGCCAGAAATAGAACTCCCTGTGCAGTCCCTCATTGAAGTTCGCTTTGCGCCGCTCTCCGATGATGTAGTTCTCCCACAGCGCACCGACATCCTGCCGAATGGCCAGCGGTGAGAAAGCCCCGATAATGGCATTGCGAATGCCGTTGTCGTAGAAGTACCACTTGCCAGCTTTTGTAACCTCCTTGCGTAGGTTACGCGAATAAGCCCCCAGACGATAGATAACGAAGACCTTTTCCAATAGGTCGAGGTATTTTTCAACGGTCGTCTTGCTCATGCCGAGTTGTTTACCTAACTCTTCGTAAGAAACTTCGCTGCCCAACTGAAAAGCTATCAATCGCAGTAGATCGCGCATCTTGCTCGAATTTTTTAAGCCGTCAATTGCTAAGATATCTTTAAGCAGGTATGCACCGACAATATCACGTAGGTAGTCTGTTTTACGTTCATAGTTCTCCATCATTACTACTTCGGGATAGGAACCGTAAATCAAGCGCGCTTCGAGGTTCTGGCGGGTTTCAAGTGCCGTTTCCGTCTGTGCGATTTCCCGTTGCGAGAATGGTGTAAGGAGAAATTGCGTACTGCGGCCGACCAACGGTTCACCAGTCTTATTCAGCAAATCGAATGACGAAGAACCACTTGCCAAGACACTTATTCCCGGTATTTCATCAACTATCAACTTCAGAATACTACCGATTTGTGGTATGTTCTGTGCCTCATCAATAGCCAGCAAATCAATACCATCCAATAAATGCCGATAATTGGCTATTGAGCGATTCTCCAATAGTGCTAATGTGTCGTAGTCTTCGCCGTTGAGCATCATCGTCCTACCTGAATAGTTGTCCACAATTTTACGCATCATTACCGTTTTACCAACACGGCGAGCACCAAAAATCAGTACTGCTTTATTGGGCGCGATTCGTGCTGTAATCTTCTCTTGAAGTATTCTATTTACTGTTTCCATACCTTATAAAATATAATGCAAAGATAATCATATTTTTTTAATTGGCGAATTTTACAAAAAAAACGGGCTATTAAATGGCGATTTTTACAACCACAATCTTATGGAAGTTGTTTCATTGTTTTTAGTAATGATATATGTTCATACTATGATGACTCAATAATTTACCAGACATACGTTTCTGAAATTTGTCCTTATAGGAATGAAAAACTCACATATATTGTGCTAATTAATATATAATTAAATGAAAATAAAAAGACAGGATACGAGTATTCCTGTCTTCTCATATGTAATGGATATTTTTTTATTTTCTCATCCGCTCCAACTCCTCATCACGCAACATTCTCTCGTTCAGTTTTTCCTGCATCCTGTCAATGAAATAGGTGCGGCTTTCGTTCTTCCGGCGTTTGATATCAGTGTAGAAGCGGTAGCAGTCTTTAGAATCAACCCCGAATATCTTATAGAGAAGTGGGGCGAGCTGTTTGAGCGGCATATTGCCGTTGTTGATGCAGCCCATCACGTCTATGCCGTAGATAAGTTCCACGAGGTCGATGGCATTGCCCGTCCATTGAAGAAGGCTGGCGGTGGTTTCTGTTGCGTTGTTGGCGGATATTAGTGGTGGCACTTGGGGCGTGGCAAGGAATTTCTGCATCTTTCTTACGAAAGACAGAGCCTTGCTGACGTAGGCGGCAATCTCTCTTTTTTCTTCTGACAGATTACGTACGGGATGGTGCTGCAACTCGATTTCGATGTAGGCAAGCGCGATGACGGTAAGGTTCATGTCCATGCCGCCGTTGCACAGTTCGATCACTTGGGTGGCGAAAGCCGTGTATGCCGTTTCCATATTGCAGTCGCCGGCTTCGTTTATCAGGCGGAAAAAGTCGGTTTCCGCCAGCAAGAAATAATTCATGGTTCTGTCAATTTTGAAAATTACACTTTGTTTTCTGCGTGCGCACATGAATATAATTGGCAAAAAACGCGGCAGAAAATAAAAAATCCAACACTCAATTTTACAAAGTGCTGGATTTCAGAGGTATAAAATTCAGTATTTTTTCACAAGGACAAATTATCTCCGACTTAAATTGTTTGTAATCGGAACATTTATTCTATTCCTGAAAATAGAAATGTATGCTTGCCGCACATTTTGGCTATCTTGCTTTTTTATCAAGGATATAGATAATGCGACATACACCGTTGGGATAGCTTTTCAAAGAGGAAAGCGTCCAGTGTTGCTCTGGCAGAGCCGACTTAAAAAAATGTCGTCCGCTTCCGGATATGAAAGGAACGGTGTATAGTATGATTTCATCCACAGCGTGCATCCGCAGCAGTCCGTTTATATAGTCTGCCGTGTCCGGTGTGGCTTCCGCGAGGTAACGGATGTTTGTGCAGTCTTTTCTCCATTCGTGCAGCATTGAAATGGAATAGTCCGGTGTCACACGGTAAAAGGCTTTCTTCCTGATTTCATCAAGACCGCAACGGTCAAGGCACAAATCCTGATGTGCTTTATCATATAACTCTGAAGAAAGACATCCGTCCATCGTCAGTACGGCGAGAATCTGAACTTTACCCATAATCGTTTCCTTTCGTTAGGCAAGGGTAAAAAAGTAGCGTGCAATTCACACTACCTTCAAGCGATGGCTCTGGTAAAGCCTTTACGGAGAGTACGTGAATGCACGCTATGCGTAAGCATAGCATAAGCATCACGCAATCGTCTCCGTAGTTCCAATTTACCAGATTTTCGCTTGAAACGCCTTGCGGTCTTATCCTATATGTTGGCGGCGAAAAGCTCCTGCCAATCGCCGTTTTTCTCAAATGTTATGCAAAGATAGCCAAATTCAGTGAATTACGGGCTATGATTGCTTGAATTTATATTTAAGTCCATACTCTTCAAGTTTGCTGTATAGTGTTGTCCTGCCTATGCCGAGCAGTTCTGCGGCGACACTCCGGTTGCCGTTTGCCTGTTTCAACGCACGCAATATCCGCTCCTTATCCTCCGCGTCATTGCGCAAGGCGAAGCTGACAGTAGAGGTCGGTTTCGTCACGGCAAGTTCCAGATGCTCTTTCATGACAACACCTTCCTGCGCCTGCAATACAGCACCCATAACTTTCTGCCGAAGTTCCCGCACGTTGCCCGGCCATGCGTGTGTCAGCAACGCTTTACGTGCTTCGGAACTGAACCCGCTCACGCTACACTCCAGCTCTCTGTTTGCCATATCACGGAAGAACTCTGCCAGCGGCATAATGTCTTCTTGACAGTCACGCAACGGAGGAACGGTTATCCCGAAGTCGTGCAGGCGGTACAGAAGATCCTGCCGAAAACGCTTTTCATTCACCGATACCTCCAAATCTTCATTGGTAGCAGCGATGATGCGGACATTGAAATTCCGGTCTGCCTTGTCTCCGACCGGGCGATACCGCCTCTCCTGTATGGCACGGAGCAACATCTGTTGGGTTTCCAACGCGAGGTTTCCTACCTCGTCCAGAAACAACGTGCCGCCTTCCGCCTCATGGAAATATCCTTTCTTGGCATTGTCCGCACCTGTAAATGCACCTTTGACGTGTCCGAAGAAAGCCGACGGTGCAAGCTCTTTGGAGAGTGAACCGCAGTCCACCGCCACAAATGGCTTGCCTGCACGTTTGCTCTTGTCATGCAACAGGTGGGCAATATGCTCCTTGCCCGTGCCGTTCTCACCAAATATCATCACGCTCATATCGGTGGCGGCTACCAGCCTTATGCGGTGCATGATTTTCTGAAAGGCGGAACCTTCACGGGCGAATATAGGCATACGGCGTTGTCCTGCCTGACGTTCTTTCAGTATGGAACGGATCAGGGGGACAAGTTTATCCTCCACAAGCTGTTTGGGAATATAGTCTATCGAGCCGAGTTTCATGCTTTCCACGGCGGTATTAACTTCGGCGTAGTCGGTCATAATGATGAAGGGCTGCATCTTTCCCTCCTTTCGCATCCAGCACAAAAGGTCTATGCCACTGCCGTCAGGCAGACGCAGGTCGGCAACCACGATATCATTATCTGTTGCCTGTTGCAGATGTTTCTTCGCGGTTGAGAGGTGGTAAGCCTTCATATTGCGGTAGCCCTCCCGTGACAGCATATTGCAGACATATTCGCAATACACGATGTTGTCTTCCACCACAATTATTTTTGTCTTATTCATCTTCGTATTTTCTCCTTTCCTCTTCTGCCAACCGTATTATTTCCACTCCCTTATCCAGCACGGCAGTCACGGCATGGCTTAACGCTTCACCATCCGGGAGAGCATCGCCACGAAGCAATCCGTAAAGTACATTCAGCGGTTGGTCGGCACGGAGCACCTCCCACGAACTGCGCAGGTGGTGGATCAGGGAATCCAGCTTTTGCAGGTCTTTTTCTTTTGCTGCATCCCGTACCGCCTGCATTTCCTTTTCTGTTTCAGTTATCAACTTTTCCAGCATGACGGCTTCATTGCCATAGGACAATAAGGCGGAAAAGTCCGGTTTCCCGTCCGGTGTCGCTTTTATGGCACACCTGTCGGAAACCTCCATCAGTTCCGATATGGAGAACGGTTTGAACAGGCATCCGGCAAAGCCTTTTGCCAATAGTTCCCCTTTGTTACAACTGCCCGAAGCGGTTGCCACAACCACCGGGATTGTTGGTGAATTGCCCACGTTGGACGAACGCAACAGTTCCAGCAATTCGAAACCGTTTATATCGGGCATATTCAAGTCTGTCAGCAACAGGCTGTATTCTTTCTGGCGTATCATTTCCATCAGTGCCGCAGCATCGGTGCAAGTGTCGCAGTGTATTCCTTCTTGGGAATACATCTCTTTCAGCATCAGAAGTAATACCTCATCATTGTCAATGGCGACAACATCATGGAATTTATTGTTATGATAAACAGGTGTATTGCTTGTATATCCAAGCTGTTCTTCAGCTTCCTGCATAGAAATTTCAACTGTGAAACGACTGCCTTTCCCTTTCTTGCTGTCTAAACGGATTGTTCCGCCAAGCATCGACACAATATTACGCATTATGGCAAGCCCAAGCCCGAAACCCTCCTTTGCGGCGGCATTTGATAGACGTTCAAACGCACCGAACGCTTGTTTCTGTTCCTCTTCTGTCATGCCTGTACCTGTATCTTCAACGACCAGTGTCAGAACTCCATTATCATATTCAGTAATCAAAGAAACACCGCCTTCTTCTGTGAACTTGACAGCGTTTGACAGCAGGTTATTCCCGATTTGTATTATTCGCTCTTTGTCGGTCAATACAATGGCATCGTGTCCAGTCTTCACGGACAAGGACAGCCCTTTGTTCACGGCAACAGGCATGAACTCCGTTTCAAGTGTGTGCGTGATTGCTGAAATCCGGCAGGGTGACAGACGGGGCTGTTCCTTGCCGTTGTCCAGGCGGAAGAAGTCAAGCAAAGTGTTAAGCATATCCCGCATACGGTCGGAGGATTGCAGTATGTTTTGGATATACTGCCCGGACTTATCCTCACACTGTTCTTTCCGTATCAGTCCGGCATAGCCTGTTATTGCTGTCAGCGGTGTGCGCAGTTCATGGGTGATAGTATGTACCGCCTTCTTCCTTGACGTTATCAGTGCCTCGTTCCGTTGTACGGATTGTTCCAGTTGCCTTATCAAATCAGTTGTCTTGTGCTTGTATTGTTTAATGCTTTTTGCATCACGATGTATGATGATGTAGGAAATTAACAACAATAGAAGAACGAATCCCATTAAACCGCCTACTTGCATAAATGACTTTTCACGCATGGCAACTATTTCGTTTTCCCGGCTTTGCAGTTCGGTTTGTACCTTTTCTTCTATTTGGCAAATCAATTCTTGCAGTTGTCTGTTAAGTTCTGCATTACGAGCTGCAAGGCTGTCGGCTTGTTCCGACAATTGGCGATCCTGCACTTTCTGTTCGCTGATTACGTTTCTATTGACCGAATGAAGGATAGTGGTTGATACTGCTGGAGTTACTTCCTTTTTTTTGCCGAATATGCCTAAGAAACCTTTTCGTTTTGGCTTTTTGGACTGTTCCTGCACACTTTTCTGTACAATAACCGGAATTTGATTGGCTATCTTCTTGTTAATAGATTGTTGTTCATCCATTAACCGGACTATCTGGAACATCTGTCGTTCCTTATCCTCTAAAAGACTGCGCACACTATCGATGCGCTCTGCTGGATAGGTGGCCTTGAAACGGCAGAGCATACTGTCCATTGCCATACGCCGTGCATGGTAATGCTCGATATCTTTATCGTTCCATTCCAGTATTGTTTCACCCAATAGAGAAAATTTTATCATTTGAATATTGATATTGTTTATTTCTTTTCGGAGCTCGTCTATTTTTTTATTGCCAAGTTCTAATGCTTCTATCTCCTGCCATTCATAGAGGCTATTATATGCCATACATCCGATAAGAATGGAGATAAGTATATATCCCAACCGTATTGCCTTATAGAAATTTCCTGACCGCTCCATTATTTTAATGACATTGATTTTTGGAACATGAATAAAAGTTTATCTTTTTCGTTCATGCGGATATTATCAGAATAACCGTCTTTTGTTATTTGATACCCACATGGCTTAACCATAAAAATGCCTAAGCCCTTAGTGTACGAACTTACTTCTGAGGCATAGTCTTTACTTGTATTTAATGGAACTTTCCCTTTAATATGACACCACTCATTATTACAACTGATGTCTTCAATCTCAGACATCAGTTTTTGCAAATCTGTAATAGCTTTGGAACTCGCTACTTGGGGTATCTGCAACTCAAAACAGAGCATCGGTTCGAGAATGTCCACACCTGACTGTTGCAAAGCCAGCCTGAAGACATAAGGGGTCAGCTGTCTGAAATCAGCAGGTGTACTTACCGGGCTATAATACTCGGCTTGAGTAAAAGTTACTTTCAGATCTGTCACTTCCCATCCATGTAAACCAGATTGGCAAGACATACGAATCCCTTCAAAAACGGCATTTTGAAAAGAATGGTTCAGATAACCATAGGAGATGTCACTTTCGATTTGCAACCCTGCCCCTAACGGTAAGGGTTCAAGAGTCAGCCCTATTGTGGCCCAGTAAGGGTTGGGTGGTACTTCGATCTGAATAATCTTATTGACCTTTTTTATAGGTCGTTCTTTGTAGATAGTCTTGATCTCATCAAAATGGACCTTTACGGAAAATCGTTCTTCCAGCAATGTCTGTATGATTTCCTTTTGGGTCAAACCATATAACGAGATTTCCAATTCATCACTATATGAGTTTATGGAAAAGGACAAAGACGGGTCTTCAATCCACAATGTATTCAGAGCGGATATCACCTTGCTTCTCTCTTCGGGCTTATTTGGCCGGACGGAGGATTTGAGAGCGGGATGCTGATGAGATAATCCTTGAATCAAACAAGGTTTAGCACCTAAATAATCTCCGATTCGAAAATCTTCTATATCTTCTACAATCGCGATATCATTGGCACCCACTTCATCAACATTTATCTCTCTGCCCTGATAAATAGTCTTTAGATTTTTAATCTTGATGAATTTTTCCGAATCGTTGATTCTTACAACGTCTCGAAGTCTCAGACTTCCGTCAATTATTTTAAGAAAACTTCTTTTATGCCCTTTGGGGTCATGCTCTATCTTATAGAGATAAGCTGAAAGTCTGTTTGAGACTGATGCCGGAGGAAGTATAAAAGAAGAAATGGCGTCCAACAACTCATTGATACCGATATTGAACATTGCTGATCCATGTAGCACCGGATAGACTTTGGCTTTTGCCACAAGAGCGATTATCGTATTCCAATAATCAGCCGGTGAAATTTCGCTATCCGCCAAATATCGTTCTAATATATCGTCGTCATGGTTGCATACAAATTCTTTGTATTCTTCCTTTATATATGTTTGGGAGCAAACCGGATAAACCGATCCATCGACAACAGTTTGCATAAACAGGACATCTTGCGACAGATTTGTTTTTATATCCATATACAAACGCTCCAAATTCACACCGGCACGGTCAATCTTATTGATAAATATAATTGTCGGGATTTGCAGCTTTTGTAAAGTACTGAACAGCAACTTTGTCTGCGCTTGTATGCCTTCCTTTGCGGATAAGATGAGGACTGCTCCATCAAGCATTTTGAATGTCCGCTCCACTTCCGCAATAAAATCCATGTGTCCCGGAGTGTCAATGATATTGCATTTCACTCCATTCCAGATAATAGATGTCGTAGAAGCCCGGACAGTAATTCCTCTACGTTTCTCTATATCCATAGAGTCCGTTATGGTGTCACCATTATCCACACGGCCGCACTTTTCCGTTGCTCCACTGGCAAACAGCAGATTCTCGGTTACGGAAGTTTTTCCTGCATCAATGTGAGCAAGAATTCCTAAATTTATAATATTCATTTGGATTAAGCAATAATATACTACAGTAGATGCATTGTCGAAACGCACCTTTTAATACCTCCTCGTAGCATATGAGAACTACAGGATTACTAACTCGTATTAATATGTATATTATTACTGCCGCATAACGATTACAAAATTACACAAAAAAATATATCTAACAAAAGTGGGAGGATTTTTTAACTTTTTACCATAGACATTTTATTAGGGAAGCGTAGGTTCAACTGGCAAGTACAAATAAGTAGAAATGTTTGAACAACACCGTTTTAGGAAGTTGAAAAATCAAGTTTCTCTCTCGGTATAGCGTTTATTTTGGCCAATATCTTCTTTAGTTTAGCATTTGTGTATTTCCCATTCGTGTTCTATTTAGCTCCTTATTATGAGTATGTAGCAAGTTACTTATCAAATTCAGCCTCTTTGAGGGTCAAATATGGTTTTGCAAATGGTGACTGACAAGACATAAACAAGGTCAGCAGGAATTTTTTACATAAATGGACATGAATGTATATAACCTAAAATAAGAATAAATTTTAATAAGGGCTGCCCAAAAAGAAAAAAATGCAGTTGCCATCCTATAGATACTTGCAGAAAGGATAAAATTTACTTTTAGACCTTTTGGGATAGCCCTTATTAATACTTCAGATAAAATTCCTTAGGTTATATTTTCAATCCTTTGGACCGGGTTTCCTCCTTGGCATACAGTCCCGGACGCCCGATTATGACATGGTTGGCAACGATACTATCCGCCGGACTGCGTATCTGCGGCGGTGCATTTTCGGGATATTGCGCCTGCCTGTTCCTCACATCTTCCGCTTCCGGCTTGAGCTGTTGCCCTTCATTCTCCTTTTCTGCGACTTCGGGCGTGGGTGGCGCAAGCTCCAGCTGAATTTTTCGGTCAAGGGCGGCAAGTTCGGACTTCAACTGCTTCAGCTCGTCCTCCTTCTTCCACACCTTACCCGCTATCTCCTGTAACTGCGGTATCTCCATCTCCAGCACCTCGTTCTTCGCCTTGTACTGGTCGATGATGGAGGGTATCCTCTCCATCGCGTTGAGGAAGTTGCGGGCGGCGGCCAACGGGTCAGCCATCGCCAGATGCCCGTTGTTGTAGGTGTACTTGTAGTTCCCCTCGACCACGAAGCGGTTGTCGGTGAACTCCAATCCCTCTTTGAGTATCCTTTCGCTCACCACCTTTATCGGAAAACCGTAAAGTTCACCGACCTGCGTGTACAACCCTCCGGTCGTGGCATTCTTGGCTATCTCCTGCAAACGCTTTCCGATGACCTTCTCATCGGCGGAATCCACTCCGTCCACCTTTATTATATTAAGGCGGTTGCCCTCCTTGTCGGTCTGCACCACCGACAGGAAGCGGTTCCAGTCCTCCGTCATGGCATCTATGAAAGCCGTGTTGTTGCGCAACTCGCCGGTCTTTGACTCCAGCTTGAACTCCGAATCACGCTTGCCCTTGTTGAACGACTTGCGTTCCCCTTCGAGCGATGCGATCCGCTTTTCCAGTTTCGCCTTGTCCAACAGGTCGGTATTGCCGGAGAGCAACGCCATGTATTCCGAGAAATTCATGCCCGATTTTTCGTCCATTGCCCCCTCGTCGATGGTACGCGCACCCATCGCACCGCTTTTGAGCTGGCTTATGAAAGTCTGCTTGCAGTGCAGGAGGTTGAACTTGTAGCTGTCCAGTGACTTCTCCACCGCGTAGATGATTACATCCACGTTGTTCCCGGCGAAATGTTTGGCAATCTCATTACCTGCCCTAACTCCGCGTCCGTCACGCTGTTGCAAGTCGGACGGTCGCCACGGCGTATCGAGATGATGGATAGCCACACACCGTTTCTGGGCGTTCACACCCGTTCCGAGCATAGAGGTAGAGCCGAACAGCACAC
The DNA here is from genome assembly GCF_014750685.1 of Bacteroides sp. GM023. Classification (GTDB taxonomy): domain Bacteria; phylum Bacteroidota; class Bacteroidia; order Bacteroidales; family Bacteroidaceae; genus Bacteroides. Next base: position 17,571 of record NZ_JAAXGE010000025.1, on the reverse strand, counting down.
GCACCGTCCCGGCGTTCATGGCGTCTATCACCGCCTTCCGCGCCTTGTCGGTCTTGCACTCCTGAATGAAGCGCACCTCGCTTGGCGGTATACCGTAGTCCTCCGTCAGTTTGCGCTTGATTTCCGAATAGACGTTCCACCCGTCGCCCGGCTGGTATGTCCCCAAATCAGAGAAAACGAACTGCGTGCCTTTCTGGGCGTCGTATTTTTGATAATACTCCGCGATCATCTTGGCACAGTGACTCGCTTTGTTGTCGGGATGATCTTCGTAATTCGGGTCTATCATGCGCATGTCGAGTGCCATTTTCCGGGCATAGTCCGTGGCGATGAGCATCTTCGCCTTTTCTTCCGTTTCCGAAAGCGGCAGCCTGCCCAACAAGGTGGCATCGCCCGTCTTGGCGAACTGCATCAGTTTCTGTATGAAGTCCTCCTGTTCCGGCGTGGGCGGTATATGGTGCAGTATCTCGTTCTTGGCAGGACGGTCAACGCCCACATCCTCCGCCGTGCGGTAGTCCGTGATTTCATTATAGAAGGCGGCAAGCTCCGGCACTTTGATGAAGTAGCGGAAACGCTCCTTCTGGACCACATTGTTCGTCACGTTAAATTCAAAATCCGTCGTCTTCTTGGCAAATATCGCCGCCCAAGCGTCGAAACACCTTATGTCCTGCCGTTCCAGCTCCTTCGGGCGCAGGTACTTGAACAGCAGGTACAATTCAGTCAGTGAGTTGCTGATAGTCGTGCCGGAGAGGAAGGTCGCACCCAAGTCTTTTCCTGTGCGCTCCTGTATGGTGCGTATGGCAAAGAGCATGTTAAGTGCCTTCTGGCTTCCCTCGCTGTTTCCCAATCCCGCCACACGGTCGTGGCGCGTGTTGAAAGTCAGATTCTTGAACTGGTGGCTCTCATCTATGAAGATGTGGTCGATGCCCATCTGCTTGAAATCCACCACGTCGTCCGTGCGTGACTTTATGGCGTGTTCCACCTTCTCCAGCTTCGCTTCAAGGTTGTGCTTGCGCTTCTCCAATCCTTTCAGCATCGCCCGCGACACGTTCTTTCCCTGCTGCCGTAGCACTTCGAGGTTTTCCTCCACCGTGTCAAGCTCTGCTTGCAGGATGCGCTGCTGCAATTCCGGCGACTGCGGTATCTTGCCGAACTGGTCGTGCGACATGATGACGCAATCGTAGTCGTTGTTCTTTATATTATTGAAGAAGCGCACACGGTTGGCGGTCGAAAAGTCCTTCTCCGAAGCGTACAGAATACGTGCGTTGGGATATGCCGCCTGATAGGTGGCTGCAATCTCCGCAACGTTGGCTTTCAGCCCGATAATCATCGGCTTGTGTGCCAAATTCAGACGCTTCATCTCATGCGCGGCGATGCACATTATCAGCGTCTTACCGGTTCCCACCTCGTGGTCGCAAATTCCGCCGCCGTTCTGTTTCAACATCCAGACGCAATCCATCTGTGAGGGATAGACGCTCTTGATACCCCGGCTTGCCAGCCCTTTCAGGTTGAGGTCGGGAAAGGTCTGATGGGAGCCGTCGTAGCGCGGGCGCACGAAACAGTTGAACTTGCGGTTATACATCGTCACAAGCCGCTCCTTGAACTGCGGCGACTGCTCTTCGAGCCATTCGGAGAAGCCGTTTCGTATCTCGTCAATCTTGGCGTTGGCGAGTTGTATTCCCTCGCTGTCGCGCATCTTGATGTCGTTGCCATGCTCGTCCTTGCCGATGGACTTCATCATGTCAGGGCAGGTGTTGTGCAGGGCGTGTTTTAGGAGGTGCATACCGTCATAGTTCCGGTAATACCCCTTCACCAGAAACTCGTCCGTGATTTTCATGGTGCGGTAGCCGCACACCACCGAAAACTCGTCCATGCTTGCGGAATAGGCGATTTTCACCTCCGTGTCGAACAGCCGGCTCATGTAGGCGGCATAGACACCCGTCGGAATCCAGCGTTCCCCGAAATTGAAGTCCAGATCCTCGAAGGCGATGCGCTGCGGCTCGGCATCTTTCAGAGCCTCCAACGCCTGCTTCACCTCCGGCATACGCTCATTTTCGGGATTGTCACCCATCCATGCCTCTATGCGTTCCGCTTTCTCTATGACATTTCCGGCGATGAAACGGTCTTTGATTTCGTAACCGGTCACGAGCGGATTGTAGTAGATGCGCCCTTGCAGGGCAGTGAGCAAATCCTCCGCCGTGCTGTCGGTTATCTCCCGCATATAGTCGAGATTGACCGTACCATATTTGTTGAGCGACGCAGACAGGGCTTCTTCGGGAGAGCCTACGTTGGCATGGCTCTCCACCGCGAAGGAAACAGGATGCTCGAAGATGTCCGCCTTGACGAACTTTCCGTTTTCCATCCGTTCCAGCGAAAGGATGTCGCGCCCGCCCGCATCCATCATCACTAACTTCACGTTCTGCTTGGCGTTGAGGTTGCCGTAGCGCATGACAAACTCATCGTAACAGGTATTCAGATGCTCTCGCCACGGAACATTTGCCTCGCGCCGGAGCGATTCATAACGGTACAGACGCTCGTAGGCGTCACGCAGCGACACATACAACAACGCCTTTTCCTTCTGGTATCCTTTCAGGTCGAGCGGCTGGAATGTCGCCCCGTATGGCGTGATGTCTTTCAGGTAGCCGATGTTATGACGCCCCCGGTCAGCCACCAGCGACCCTTCGCGCAGGTGCATCTCCGGCGTGCGGTGGTAGGCACGCGGAGAAAGGTCCACGACTTCCTCCTTCGGCTTTTCCGCTTCGATGTCGGGGAAAAGGAAAGTCCCCACCGCTTCCGATGGGGTATCTGTAACGGCAGGTGCGGCGACTGCCTCCGGCTGTGTTTCCTCCTGTCGTGGCTGCTCACGGGAAGTTTCCGGCACGGCTTTCACTTCCGTCTTTTCCGCCACTTGTTTCTCGTTATGCTGCCTTGCCAGTTCCCGAAGTTCTTTCCTACGCTCCGGCGTCAAACCCATCATCATTTCATAGAAACCGTTGATGGGAGGATTGGTATCCCAGTCCAGTGTGGCATAGATGTCGTCCGGGTCGGCAGGCTTGGCGGTGTTCTCCGCTTTCACCTCCTTATTCTCCATTGCGGGTTTTGCAGTTGGAGCTGTCGGTGTAACCGTGACTTTCGGTTTGGGCGGAGTGGACTTTGCCGTAACTGCCTTTTTCACCGTCTTTTTCTTTTTGGAGGTTTTCGGTTGGCTGACCTCTTCCGTCATCCCCCAGAGGTCAAGCAGGGTGAGCTGCACGCCTGCGGAATATTGCGGGCGCGGTTCTATCTCCGGCTTTTCATCTGCGGGTTGCGGCTTTTCTGTCGGAGTTTCCACCGTCTGCGCCGAGGATACTGTTTCCAATTTTATGGCAGGACGCTCTACTTTATTTTGAACGGCAACTTTTTCTTCCGTTCCTGCCTGCCGGATTGAACCCGAATACAAGCGCATGGCAAGCCTGTAATGGAAATCCTCGTCGAGCATACGGCGCAAATCCCCGGCGATGCCTGCTGCCTTGCCCTCGTGCAGATAAACCATAGCGGGCTTCCCGTAGGGGTCTGTGTCAAGTTTCGCCATCGTATGCACGATGCGTTCCGGGTGGTGGATGAAATAGGCGTTGTCGGTCAGGGCGGTTTTCGTGTCCGTCTGTATCACGGTCATCAGCCGCTCGTCCTGCGACATTTCCTTCTTGCTGAGGTTCTTTTGCAGGACAATCAGGTCACTGCCCACCTCCGTGCCCGCGTTGTCCGTGAACAGGTTGTTGGGCAGGCGTATCGCGGATACCAGATTGGCCTGACTGAACAGCTCGTTACGCACGGAGGTCTTGGTGCTATTCAATACCCCTTGCGAGGTGATGAACGCCACGATACCGCCGTCACGCACGGCATCCAGTCCTTTGAGAAAGAAATAGTTGTGGATGGTTTTCTGGGCGGAGCGTCTGCCGAAAGAGTCGCTCCGCTGAAACTCCGCGTCGAACACGGCAATGTCACCGAACGGAATGTTGGACACCGCCAAGTCGAAATAATTGTTGAACGGTCTTTCGATTTTCTCAAAACCGCAGGTGCGCATTTTCTGGTCGGGATAGAGATGCCTCAAGATTGTACCCGTGAGCAGATCCTTCTCGAAAGCCATCACATCCGCATTGGGGCTGTGCCGCAGCATGGAATCCACGAACACGCCGACACCTGCCGACGGTTCGAGCATACGGGCGGGGCGGACGCTGTAATCTGCCAGCACGTCCGCGATGGTGTCGGTTATCTCTTTGGGGGTGTAGAAAGCGGTCAGCACGGACGCTTTCAGCGAATCCACAAACCGCTTGTACTCTGTTTCGTCCTTGCTGTTCTCACGGATAAGCCTGTGCAGCTCCACCGTCGGGGCGAACAGTTCGAGGTCGGATTTCGCCCACCGGACGGCATCCGTCAGTTCCTTTGCAGGGTTGAGGATACATTTCAGACCGCCGAAACCGCAGTACCTTTGAAGTATGGCACGCTCTTCGGTTGTCGCTGTCCTATTTTCCCTGTCAAGGATGAATGCCGTCCGTATCGCCTCGATGTTGTCCCGCAGTTTCTGTTTGCGGTTAAACGCCATATTCGTCTAAGTAAAGGACGGTTGCTCCCGTCAGCTCCGTGTAGAGCAGGTCGTAATCGGAAGACAGGGCGAAATTGTCATCCGAGAGGTCATAGACGGAGAACACGTTGCCGACAAGCGGCAGCAGTTTCAGGACAAAGGCTTCACGCTTCTCTTCCGGCACTTCATCGGCAAACTCGTTTTCCACGACTTCGCGGAGGATGGCGTAACGGGAATAATGCAGCCCGCGCAGCAGCGTGTCCATCGCCAGTTCCTGCGCACCATCGGCGGGATAGCCTTCAAGCCGTGCCCTCTCATACGTTTCGGCGGCACGGTCGGCCCGTTCCCGTATGAAAGCGGTGTCGTCAGCCTGTTCAAACTTGTTCGTGCGGAGATAGTCCAGCAGGTACAGACCGTAATAGGAAAAGTCGGTCTGACCCTCGTTTTTCTTCTTGTTGTTCATTACTTTGGATTTAGCGGATTGATAATTAACGGGATAATCGGTTGGAAAAAGGAAGAAAAAGGCACTCGGTATCCCTCCGAGTGCCACCACTAAATCCAAAGTATGAGTGTAATCCGGTATCGAAGAACAATTCATTACTCTGAACAAGTGGCAAAGTTAATACTATTTCTTCCGTCCTGAAAATTTCTTGTCCTTTTTAGCCTCCGGGAACACAAAAGTCGTGTTATATTCCCCGTCAAAGGCGACAACAGCATCGAAACTCTTGCCCTGTTTGCTCTTGAACCCTTTGAGCAGCTTGGTATGCCCTTCGGTGAGCAGGTCTTTGATTTCATCGTCGGACAGGGTGCGTCCCGCTTTCAGCCGGAACACGGGCAGTCCGCACTCCGTGTTGTCGCAGCGTACCACCTTGCCGTAGAACCGCATCCTGCCCGTGCCACACTTGGGACACGCGCAGCCGGAGTCACGGCTGCCGAAGAGCTTGTCGCACGAGATCAGTTCGGAGGTTATCTCACGTGTGTACGCCTCTATCTCCTTGCGGAAGGTGTCGTCGGACAGTTCCCCGCGCTCGATACGCGCCAGCTCCTTTTCCCATTCGCCCGTCATGGCAACATCGGCGATGCGCATCGTCTTGACGACGGAATTGAGGGCAAGTCCTTTTTCGGTGGGAACAAGCGACTTCTTGCAGCGTTCCATGTAACCGCGCTTGAAAAGCGTTTCGATGATGGAGGCGCGTGTGGCGGGAGTACCGATGCCACAGTCCTTCATCGCCTGCCGCAGTGCGTCGTCCTCAATTTCCTTGCCCGCCGTTTCCATTGCCGAGAGCAGGGTGGCTTCGGTATGCAGCGGCTTGGGTTTGGTCTTTCCTTCGGTAATGGACGAGCCTTTCGGTGTCAGCGTGTCGCCTTCCTGCCAGCCGGGGATGGTAATTTCCTCTTTTTCCTCGCCATAGACGGCACGCCATCCGGTTTGCTTCACGACGCTGCCTTTTACGGTAAACTCCACTCCGGCACATTCCGCCGTGACAGTGGTCACATCCTTGACGCATTTCTCAGAGAATGCCTCGACCATGCGCCCGGCAATCATCTGATAGATGGTATTGTCCTCTTTGGAGAGGAAGAGCGGTTTCTCACCCGTGACGAGCAGGGCATGGTGGTCTGTCACCTTGCCGTCGTCCACGCTGCGGCGTGTCGGGGCGGCTTTTGCCCGCACCTTGTCTTTCCATTCGGGCTGTGTGCCGATGAAAGCGAGCAGTTTGGGAATTTCGGCAAACACGTCTTCGGGGATGTAGCGGCTTCCCGTTCTCGGATAGGTTATCAACTTCTTTTCGTAGAGTTTCTGCGCGATTTCAAGCGTCTGTTCCGCCGTGAAGCCGTGCTTGGCGTTGGCTTCTTTCTGGAGCGTGGTCAGGTCGTAGAGCAAGGGAGTTTCCTCCGTCTTCTCCTTGCGCTCGGCTTTCGTGACAGTGGCGCAACCTGCCGCCTTTACCTTATTATATAGTTCCATCGCCGGTTCTTTCTCTTTCCATTTCTCGGAGGATGAGAATTTCACGACTTCGCCGTCGCAACCGTCCGTTGCGATATGGAGCTGCCAGAATGCTTCGGACGTAAAGCGGCGGTTCTCCCAGTAGCGTTCACATACCATAGCCAACGTTGGTGTCTGCACCCGCCCCACGGAATACGTGCCGTGTCCGGCGGCGATGGATAACGCCTGTGTGCCGTTGATGCCCACGAGCCAGTCGGATTCGCTCCGCGCTTTGGCGGCGAGGTAGAGGTTGTCGTATTTGCTGCCGTCTTCGAGTTTCCGCAGTCCCTCGCGGATAGCTTTGTCGGTGAGAGAGCTGATCCACAGGCGCACGAAAGGAGTGGTGCAACCCGTATAGTGGTAGAGGTAGCGGAAGATAAGCTCTCCCTCGCGTCCGGCATCGGTCGCCACGATGATATGTTCGCTTGTGTCGAACAGTCTTTTGATGACTTTTATCTGCGACACCACGCCGCTGTCGGGCTTGTAACCTTTCTCCGTCCTGACCTGACGGGGGACGAGCGTGAATGTGTCGGGAATAATCGGGAGGTTGTCACGGACAAATCCGCGCACGCCGTAGCCGTCGGGCATGGCAAGCTGAACGAGGTGTCCGAATGCCCATGTCACGGCATAACCGCCTCCCTCGAAATATCCTTCCTCTCTCTTTGTCGCGCCCACGATGCGGGCGATTTCACGTGCCACGGAGGGCTTTTCTGCAATGATTGTCTTCATGTCTTCTTCTTTTTTGTTGATACTTTGGATTTTATTTTGGATTCAGTGGCGGACACGGGATTACATTTTCATGCCCTTGCCCGTTTTCTTCTGCGGCTTCTCCTGCTGCTGTTGCTGGCGGGCGTCCTTCGGGTTGGTCTGACCTTTCTGCAACGGCTCTCTCAGATTCTTTGTAGCCTCGTTGGTCTTGCCATCGTTGTTCACCGCCACCTGCGTGCGGCTCTCGTTGGACGGAGCAACCTGCTGTGCATTGTCAGGGTTCGTGTCGTAGCGGTACGGGCGTCCCTTCTCCGGGTTGAACTTGATATACATCGTGGCATGGAAGCCCTGCTTGTCGGTCACGTTCTCCAGCTTCACGGCTTTACCCGCCACATAGTCGGCTTTCTGCTGGTCGGTGAAGCTCACGCCGCTCCATTTGCTGATGGGGCGGATGCTGCCGTCCTCGTTCGTCCACGTGTTGCGGCGTTGCTCCTTCTTGGTCTGTGCGGCATTTTCCCCGCCCTGCGCCTGACTTTTCGATGTGTCGCCTTTGGTTTCCTGTGTCTGTGCGGTACGGGGCGACTTGCCGGTTCCCGGCACGAACTCCACGCCGCGCTGCTCCACGTTCACTTGCAGGGTGGTGACGAACTTTCTGCCGTCGTTGCGCTCGATGAGCTTGTCGCGTACGGGCAGTCCGGCGCGGAGCATGTCCCGCTCCTGCGTGGTGATTTCCGTCTTGCCGATGCGCTCCGGGATGCGCACCCTGCTTGCCGGAATGTCCGTGATTTCATTCGTCTTGCGGTCGATGCTGATGTAGGAGGGGATGATCTCGCCCGTTTCCCTGTCCACAATGTCCACGACCCTACCGAGATTGCCCGTTTCGCGGAGGTTCTTCCGGTCATTGTCGGAGAATTTGTGTTCCTTGTACTCATCCAGCTTCTGCTCCTTGCGGATGAAGTGCGGCACGAGGCTGATGTTTCCCTCACCGTCCTTCTTGAAGGAGAGGCGGGCGTCCAGCTCGAATGATTCGCCGCCGAAGGTCGGTTTGACCTTTACCAAGTCGGACTTGCCATAGTTGAGCATCTTCGTAAGGTCGCCGGACTTTTCAAGGTTGTCCCGCTTTACGCCCCATCTGTCCTCCAGCTCCTGCCAGTTGATTTTACTCTCGTCGATGGGCTGGTAGCCACGTTTGCCCTGCATCTGTTCGGATTTGTCCTGTTGCTGTTCTTTCCGTTGTTCCATGTTCTCCTGTTTTTGAGGTTCTTGTTTCTCTGTCTGTTGTGCTGCCATCTCTTCCTGCACCTTCTTCTCATAGTCGGAGGTGTCCACCTTGTGAGGGGCGAGCAGCTCCTTGTTCGCTTCGGGGTCTTTCAGCAGTTGCTTCATCACCTCTAAGAGATTTTCAGCTTGGTCTGCCGCAATGCGGTAGAAACCGAAGCGGCTGGGTTCCTTGCACTGCCGGAAGAAGTTCTTGAAGAAGTTGTCCAGCACGTCGCCATGTCGGTCGAATTGCAGGAAACTCTGCGCGTTCTCCGCTTTTGCGGGGGTGCGCTTGGGTGTGCCGTCCGCGTTCAGCCCGGCTACCACGCTGATCTCGCCTGTCTTCTCGTCACGGACTACCAGCACGTCCTTTTCGTCTTTTTTCTTTGCCATCTGAAAAATGTTTTAATGGGTTATTTATGAAAGAAATTATGGATACGAGCCTTGTAGAAGGCTATATCTTCCTTTTTGAAGTCCTTGATATGGTTGGAAAGGAATGTCAGCACGTCCTCCTCGCTGTAATAGGTCTTCTTGCCCAGCGTCTTGTAGGGCAATGCGCCTACGCTGCGGTAGCGTTGGAGGGTGCGTTTGCTTATCTGGAGCAACATGCACAAATCCTGATTGTCGAAAAGGCGGATGCTTTCCGTGATAGTGGGCTGTTTCCCCTCAGCCTTCATCGCCAGCAGCAGTTCGTCCTGACGGTCGAGCCGTTCCATCAGCTTCTGCATCCAGCCCTCGAAGTTGTTTCGTGTGAGCAGTTCCATGACCTATGTCCTCCTTCCTTTTGGTTTGCCGCCCGTGCGCAGCGTGTGGTTGTGGAACAGGGTGTCTATTGTCCCTTCCTCGTTCCTTACTGTGTTGTCCTCCAATAGCCGCAGTATCTCGGAAAGGCGGTAGCGGCAGCTTCCGCGTACCACCACATACTCGATACGGTGGTCGGTGCGCATACGCTGCATGGTGCGCTTGCTCACGTTGAGCATCTTCGCCGCCTGTGCCGTGTCAAGCAGCTTGTCTTCGGTTTCCCGCTTCCGTTTCTTCTCGTCCCTTGCCTCGCGGATGTACCCTGCGATGTTCGCAATCTGCGCCATCATCTCCTTGTAGGCGGAACTTTCCATTGTTATCACTTTCATGTTCAGTCCTTTCTTTTTGTTTCTGCGACAAAATTCGGCAATAAACAAAAGGGGCTTTAACAACTCACTACGTGACTCACGTAAGATTTTTGCGGAAGATGGCTCCGTAACCCGGTCAAACGGCGCAACAGGCAGCCTTTCAGCGGAAAACGATACGTCTTGTATGCCGTTTCGTTACCTTTGCGGCAAACTCTAAATGACATGAATATGGAAATAGTATCTATCGAGAAAAAGACTTTCGAGATGATGGTGGCGGCATTCGGCGCACTCTCGGAGAAGGTCGCCGCCCTGAGGCGCAAAAGCGACACGGGGCGCATGGAAAGATGGCTCACGGGCGAGGAGGTCTGCGGGCAGTTGAGAATAAGCCCGCGCACGTTGCAGACGCTGCGTGACAGGCGGCTTATCGGCTACTCGCAGATAAACCGCAGGTTCTATTACAAGCCAGAGGAGGTGAAGCGGCTGATACCGCTTGTCGGCACGCTCTATCCGCACGGCAGATGATTTGATTTATTCACCCACTGAATCCGAAGTTATGATGAACGAGAACAACGATGTTTTTACGATGGAAGACGAGCCGATAGCCTCTGTGGTGCAGGATATGCGCAAAGGCTCGAAATGGCTGTCCGCATTTCTGGAAAGCTACCGTCCTCCGCTGGACGGGGAACGTTACCTGACGGACGGCGAGGTGTCGGAACTGCTCCGTGTGAGCCGGCGCACCTTGCAGGAATACCGCAACAACCGCGTGTTGCCCTTCATACTTTTGGGAGGGAAGGTGCTTTACCCGGAAACGGGGCTGCGCGGGGTACTGGAAGCGAACTACCGCAAGCCGCTGGAGTGAGGCGGTTTCATGAAAAAGTAAACGGGTGACACCTTTTGTGGTGCTACCCGTTTACTTGTCTTATGGGGTATGTGCAATCAGCAATACCCGGCTTTTCCGTTCTGTATGAACATCACGTATGTCTGCCGTTTCTCTTGTGAGAGTGCCTTTCCCACCAGCCATGTGCGGAACAGGTGGGTGTTGTAGGTATTCACCCTGAAAGCGACCGGGATGATGATTTCAAGGGCGTACACGTCCGCGTGCAGCCCGTTTTCAAGCTGCATGTAGCGGCACACCTCGTAGTCGTTCAGCACGTCCGACTTGCGGACGGCTCTGATGGCGGCGTTCACTGCCGGGACGGTCGTATGGAACAATCCGGCTATTTCGGTGGCGGTCATCCACACGTCGTTACCGGTTACGCTGACTGCCTTGTCCTCGATGATGATTGTGTCACGTTTCATGGCTTTTCTTTTTAGATGGTGCAACCTGCAAATTCCTCGACGCCGTTCAATCTTGCGGCAAGGTTCTCCATGTCCTGATTGAGCTTCTCTTTGGTTATCTTTGCGTAAATCTGCGTCGTCTTTATGCTCTTGTGTCCGAGCATGGAGCTGACCGTTTCGATGGGAACACCGTTGGAGAGGAATATCGTCGTGGCTGCCGTGTGGCGGCTCTGATGCCACGTGATATGCTTGGTGATGCCGCAACGCTTGGCGACGGCACGGATACCGGCAAGGCACGTGTTATAATGCGGAACGGGAAATATCCTGCCGTCCCCGCACAGTCCCCGGTATTTGCCGATTATGCGGTTGGCGATGTCGAGCAGGCGGATGTTGGACACCACGCCCGTTTTCTGGCGGTTGATGTTTATCCACTCGTGTTCGTCGAAGTAGGTGCGGATATTCTCTTCCGTAAGGTTGCGCATATCCGCGAACGACAGCCCCGTGAAGGCGCAGAACAGGTAGAGGTCGCGGTACAATTCCTGTTTGGCGTTTTTCAGTTTCCCCTCCATCAGCAGGCGGATCTCATCTTTGGTCAGGAAACTGCGTGTTGTTTCCTCCTTCTTGATTTCATACTCGCGGAACGGGTCGCGCGTCAGCCACTCGTTGTTGATGGCGATGAATACCATCGTCCGTAACGGGCAGACGTACAGCCACACGGTATTGGTGCAGCAGTGCTTGTCCGTGCGCAGGAACATCTCGAAGTCGGAGATGAAAGCCGGGGTAAGCTCTTTTAGGGCGATGTCCTTCACATGGTAGCGGATGTCGAGGAACTCTTGCATGTGCTTGTAAACGGTGCGGTACTTCAGCAGCGTGCCTTTGGCTTTCATGCCTGCCTCCACCTGCTTCTCGTAGTCCTCGTTGTGCTGGCGGAACACCTGCATCAGCGTGTGGTAGCGGTGTTCCAGTCCGAGAAAGGCGTTCTTCACCTTCTCCGCCGTGACGAAGTTGTCACGCTCCATGATTTCCTGATAATGCCTGTTGATGCGTACCCGCATCTTGTCAAGCATACGGTTCGTTTCGAGTGCCGCCGTGCTTCTGCCCGTGACACGTCCACCTTTGGTGTCCCACAGTTTCGGATCGACAGTCAGTTTGCAGCTGAACTGTGTCTGGCTGCCGTCCACCGTGATGCGTCCCATGACGGGAACTGTCCCGTCCTTTTTCACTACCTGACGCTTGAGGTAGTAGATTACTGAAAATGTACTCTTCATTGTCCTTAATTTTTGGGTTTCAAAATTAGTTGGTGAAGAGTCCGGTGTTGGTACGCAAAACGGGGAGGAACGGCGCAATCTTTTTCCGTAACCTGATTTTTCGCATGAGTTATGGATAACTCACTATTCCTTAGAGCCTTGTTTCGCTATTCGTACCCGTTTGTCGCATTTTCGGGCATGGTTACGAACAAGTAACGTAGCGGCGTCAGGATTTGGCTTCGGCAGGGATTGTAATGGCTTCACGGATTATCGCCACTTCAACCAAAACCCTTGTAACTCAATTCTATCACTATATCTTTCCGCATTTCACTTTTTTGTAGTAACTTTGCACTATCGATTAACATGCTCTAAGATAAACATTTTAGAGCAAATTAAAAAGTCCGAGCTTGGGAAAGTTCGGACTTTTACATAAAAAAGGGAGGGTACCCTTTTCGGACACCCTCTTTTTTTGTTTCATGCTTTGAAACACTTTGTTTCCCGGTGTGAAACAGGTTGTTCCTCGGTGAGAAACACTTTGTTCCACACCGGGAAACATTTACCCCTCCTTGCTTTCGGCAACTTCCACCAGATAGACTCCGATACAGATAAAAATGATGGCAAACGTTTGCGTCCAACTGAAACGGTCCTGCCCTAAGATAAGAGAAGCGACAGTCGCCACAATCAGAATCAGATAACCATAAATGGCTACCACCGTTGTCTTGAGATATTTCAATCCGACAGGGAGTAACATATAACTTATGGTAGTCGGGAAAATCAGCACAAACATCAGGATAAGGAAAGGCGTCCAATGGAACGGCATGGAGAATACCGCAGCATCGAAGCCGGTAATCATTGTCACTATAATAGCAGATACGGCGGCACCGGAAAATGTATATCGCAACATGGTCATTGCCCCGATAGAAGTAAGAATACGATGACTCAAAATCAGGTAGACAGCATAGACGACAGAACTAACCAGGCAGAGCATATTTCCCATAAAAGCATCGGACGCCAAATCATCACTTTGCTGTGTCAGAATACAGACCAACGCTCCGACCAGTCCGATAGAGATACCAATCACCTTTTTTGCTGTTGCCTTCTCCTTATGAAGGAAAATCATAATAAGGAAAACCCAAATAGGCTGAAGGCTGGTGAAGATAGAACTGGAGACAGGAGTGGTCTTACTCAACCCCGCCAAATAAAGAAACATAAAGCCATAAAGCCCAAAAGCCCCTAGCAGGAAAAGTAACCATTTGTCCTTAGTCGATGATTTCTCCGGCGGCATGAACCATCCGATGATCCAAAAAGCCGCCGCCGCAAATGTACAACGGAGTGTCGCCCCTGTCAGCGGACTCATCCACAAAGGCAGAAGATACTTCAGGGCATTCATATTTAAACCGCTAAAAACTTTCGAGACGGCCATGCTCAGATTGGCCTCTAGTTTCTTATTCTTCATTTTTTATTTCAATTGATCATTAAACAAAAAGGTATTACGCCGCAGGTAAGCCCAGAAAAACGTTACAATAGTAATCAGCAGATTAAATATGAAAGGAAATTCCTGTGACTGGGTGTGGAATATCCACTGGAAAAAGTCGATAATGAAAGGATAAAGCAAAATAGCCAGGTAATTCATCATCATCACAAACGCCAGTGCCAAAGTGGTCTTTTCCGGTAATGCGGTATGAGTGGTCTTATCATAAAGCATAGGCTGAATGACACCGTATCCCAAACCGACAAGGATACATCCCGGAATAATAAGCCATTCGATTGGAGCTATCCAAATCAATAATAATCCTAAAGCCATGGATAGCAAGCTATATGCCTTTGTCCGTTCTTTCAATACCGCCACAATCTTATCCAGGCCAAATCCCGGGGCCATAATCGCCAGGAAGAAAAGTGAAATCATCAACCCAGAATCACCACTGGAAAAATGATGTTTTTCCATCAAAAAAGGCAGATTGAATATGACAGCCAATACAATGTAAGTCGCCACTCCATAAAAAAGCATTAATTGCAACAGGTGCTTGGTATGGATGCCGTACTTACTTCCGCCGGTATCAATAACAGATTGAGCCGGCGTTGAATCGCCGCTATCGTTTGCAGCGGGTTCCGTCCCCGGCTGGTTTGTCTTTAAATGTCCGACCAACAGGATAGAAATCAGCGGAAGAAGATAGACTAAGAAAGGCAGATGCCAACTGACTTCCGCGAGATAGCCTGTCACAGCAGTGGCTATCACCAATGTGAAATTAGTGATAGCGGAACTTAACCCGAATTGTTTCACACGGTAAGTACCCACGAAATAACGGGAAACCAATCCGGTAGATAAAGGGATAATAAGTCCCGAACCGATGCCGAGCAGAGCACTTACCACGATTAATTGCCACATTTTATTAGATATCAGATATAAAATGCCGCTTGCTGCAAAAAGCCAGAGTCCTATTTTCAGGATACGGACATAATCGACCTTCTCCGTCAGTTTACCACCTAATAATATAAAAGGAATAATAAGCAACGATGGCAGTGAAGTCAACATCTGTATATCCAAATCCGTCGCTTTCGGAAATATCTTGGTAAGATCGCCCAATATGGGTGAAACGGCCAGTCCCGGCAGTGAGGTCAATGCCGAAATAGACCAGATGGCAATTAAAGTTATAAGAGGAATTGTCCCCCGTCCAGTCTGTATTCTCATATGCTTATTCGTTAAAAGTTTAGGTTTGAAGAAAACAATACTCTCCGTATAAAGTTCAAAGCGTGCAATTTACGGTCTTATATTTTCTCAATCACGCCCATGCAATGAGAATAATCCGCCCCCTTAATAAACGCCAAATAATGTAAAACCCGAAAACTTTCAAAACAATCTGCTGTTGTTGTGGGAAATTCGACGGGGAAACACCCCATCGCCCTAAACCTTTAAAAAATATATTAAGTATGGAAGATTTAAATTTCAGAAAAGGTGATGCTAAGACAGAAGCATTTGGTTCAGACAGAATGTTACAACCCTCTCCGGTAGAGAAGATTCCTGATGGACCTACAACTCCTGAAGTTGCCTATCAAATGGTAAAAGACGAAACATTCGCTCAGACTCAACCCCGTTTGAACCTGGCTACTTTCGTTACTACCTACATGGATGACTACGCTACCAAGCTGATGAACGAAGCCATCAACATCAACTACATTGATGAGACAGAGTATCCGCGTATCGCAGTGATGAACGGTAAATGTATCAACATCGTTGCCAACTTGTGGAACTCTCCAGAAAAAGATACTTGGAAAACCGGAGCATTGGCTATTGGTTCTTCCGAAGCATGTATGTTGGGTGGTGTAGCCGCTTGGTTGCGCTGGCGCAAGAAAAGAAAAGCTCAAGGCAAACCGTTTGATAAACCAAACTTTGTTATTTCTACTGGTTTCCAGGTTGTTTGGGAAAAGTTCGCTCAGTTGTGGCAGATTGAAATGCGTGAAGTGCCTTTGACTCTTGACAAGACCACACTCGACCCCGAAGAAGCTTTGAAGATGTGTGACGAAAACACAATCTGTATCGTACCTATCCAGGGTGTTACATGGACAGGACTGAACGATGATGTCGAAGCATTGGACAAAGCACTGGATGCTTACAACGCTAAGACAGGTTATGACATTCCTATCCACGTAGATGCCGCAAGTGGTGGTTTCATCCTTCCTTTCCTTTATCCGGAAAAGAAATGGGACTTCCGTTTGAAATGGGTACTTTCTATCAGTGTATCCGGTCATAAGTTCGGTCTGGTATATCCGGGACTTGGTTGGGTTTGTTGGAAAGGCAAAGAATATCTGCCGGAAGAAATGTCGTTCAGCGTAAATTATCTGGGTGCTAACATTACTCAGGTAGGTTTGAACTTCTCTCGTCCTGCCGCTCAAATCCTCGGACAATATTACCAATTCATCCGTTTAGGATTCCAGGGTTACAAGGAAGTGCAGTACAACTCATTGCAGATTGCCAAGTATCTCCATGATGAAATCGCCAAGATGGTTCCGTTCGTCAACTACGCTGAAGATGTTGTGAACCCATTGTTCATCTGGTACTTGAAACCGGAATACGCAAAATCTGCTAAATGGACTTTGTATGACTTGCAAGACAAGCTGTCTCAACACGGTTGGATGGTTCCTGCCTATACATTACCTGCAAAATTGGATGACTATGTAGTAATGCGTATTGTTGTTCGCCAGGGATTCAGCCGTGATATGGCAGATATGTTGCTGGGCGACATCAACAATGCAATTACAGAACTAGAAAAATTGGAATATCCTACTCCTACCCGTATGGCACAGGAAAAGAACCTTCCGGTAGAAGCCAAGATGTTCAATCACGGTGGCCGTCGTCACAAAACAATTAAAAAATAAAATGATCTATGGATAAAAAAGTAACACTCGCTCAATTGAAAGAAGTGGTACAAGAGGCATACGATCAGGTAAAGACCAATACAGGAGGCAAGAATGCCGACTATATCCCTTACCTGGCAAATGTCAACAAAGATCTCTTTGGAATCAGTGTCTGCCTGCTCAACGGGCAGACCATCCATGTGGGAGATACTGACTACCGCTTCGGTATAGAATCTGTATCCAAAGTGCATACGGCTATTCTTGCATTGCGTCAATATGGCGCCAAGGAAATCTTGGACAAGATCGGAGCCGACGCAACAGGTTTGCCTTTCAACTCAATCATAGCTATCCTTTTAGAGAACGATCATCCGTCCACTCCGCTGGTAAATGCCGGTGCCATCTCTGCTTGCAGTATGGTAAAACCTATCGGTGATTCCGCCAAGAAATGGGACGCTATCGTAGGAAACGTAACCGACTTGTGCGGCAGCGCTCCCCAGTTGATTGACGAATTGTACAAATCCGAATCGGATACGAACTTCAACAACCGTTCTATCGCCTGGTTGCTGAAGAATTATAACCGTATCTATGACGACCCGGATATGTCACTCGACCTTTATACCCGTCAGTGCTCACTGGGAGTTACTGCATTGCAACTTTCCATTGCAGCCGGAACAATCGCCAACGGCGGTGTGAACCCTGTGACCAAGAAAGAAGTGTTCGATGCCAGCCTGGCTCCTAAAATCACAGCCATGATTGCCGCAGTAGGTTTCTACGAACATACCGGCGACTGGATGTACACTTCCGGTATCCCTGCAAAAACAGGTGTAGGCGGTGGCGTGATGGGTATATTACCCGGACAGTTCGGTATCGCTGCATTCGCTCCTCCTTTGGATGGATCGGGTAACTCTGTCAAAGCACAGTTGTCTATCCAGTACATCATGAACAAGTTGGGATTGAATATATTCGGTCACGATCATATCACTATTGTCGACTAAAAGACTCTTTTGAAAAAAATCGAGTAGGAGGAAAATAAAAGTAGTTTTCTTCCTACTTTCATTTTCCGACCTCTCACAC
>NZ_JAAXGE010000024.1 GCF_014750685.1 Bacteroides sp. GM023 | reverse complement strand
GGATCGGGTAGGTCAGCGCCCTTACGGGCGCTTTCCCCCCTAAGAACCGTGCGTGATAGTTTCCCATCACACGGCTCAAGCAATTCAATACTTCTATGAAGCACGCTCATGAAAGTTCTCCTTTCTTCTTAAGAGTTTTACAACAGTTCTCGTGTGCTATGTGCAGTTTGGTCTCACCATCAGTATTGAGCATGATAGTGCGCCAAGGAGTGTCCTTTGTTATGGATTCTCCACACAACGGACAGCATCTGTTCTGACGTTCCCACATATAAATGAGGGATTTTCTTCCTTTCAGACTCTCCTTCATCCGAAGAAGATTTCTATTAAGGAAGTAGTCGTACCAATCTGCGTCGTAGGGGTTCGCCTCACCCTTGATTTGAGGATATTTGGCTATCTTCGTGTCAAAGAGGCGAGCCAAAAGGAAATGTGTGTTTCCCTTCTCTGCTTTCTTGGCGATGCCAAAGCACCAATCCCTACCATTCACGCGATGAAAATATCGATTTTTAATCCATCCAAGAGATTTATTGGAATGCCTTCTGCGACACCACCTCCAAATCATGTTGAATATCTTTTGGTCGGTCTTTCTAAATGTTTCCGAGGCCGCACAGTAGCGATAATACATCGACCATCCCGTTAATATGGGATTCAACATCATGAGTATTTCCTCTTGCTTAACCGTCCTGTGTGACTTCAAAAGTTCCTTAACCTTGTCTGTGAGTTTCTTAACTCCTTTCTTGGATGGTTTGGTGAGCAACGTGCCGTTGTATTTGCGAACATTGAAACCGAGAAAATCGAACCCTTCTGAGATGTGGGTAATGACTGTCTTTTCTTCGGACAGTTCAAGCCCTCTCTCCTTGAAGAACTCTATGAGGATAGGTTTTACCTCATTTTCAAGAATTTCTTTGGACGCACCGGTAACAATGAAATCGTCGGCATATCTTACAAGGTTTACTTTCGGATTGTAAGGGACTCCTTTACGAGTTGTCTGTTTAAATCCGGAGAGAGCCTTTTCTATGCCGTTTAGGGCGAGGTTGGCAAGCGTAGGTGAGATAATTCCACCTTGTGGCGTTCCTTCATCAGTCGGGAACATCTCCCCCTTGAAAACATATCCGCATTTGAGCCATTTTCTCAGAATAGACTTATCCATCGGCACGTTGTTGATAAGCCAATCATGGCTTATGTGGTCGAAACACCCCTTGATGTCTCCCTCAAGCACCCATTCGGGCGAGTATGTGCGAGACAGAAGGGTGTGGCATCGAATCATTGCATCTGCGCAACAACGGTTCTTTCTGAATCCGAATGAATATTTGTCCGAGGTTGTCTCGGCCACGGGGTCGAGTGCCATGAGGTAAAGAGCCTGCATGGCACGGTCTTTCATCGTGGGTATGCCCAACGGACGAAGTTTGCCGTTACTCTTCTTGATGTTTACTCTCTTTAACGGAAGTGGTTTGTAGCCTCTTCTCTTAAGCGTGGCAATGGCCTTATATTTACTCTCGGGGGTTTTCCAAAGTACTTTGTCGACTCCCGAAGTCTTTGAGCCACTGTTGGAGGTCACTCGTTTCACTGCCAATGCCTTGGCATAGAACGAATGGGTAAGCGTCCACTGCAAAGCTTTCACTTTACCATACTTACCTTCTTTCTGAGCTTTTACAATACGCGCCTGAAGCTTCTTGACCGCCTCCTCTGCTTTGTTCCAGTCTATGCTGGTCCAGTTTTGGGTTCGATCAGAAGGCGCACACTTGATATTTCTATTTTCGTTCATTTGCTTTCCTTCTTTCAGAAGTTCTTTAAGTTATCTTGTAAAAGAATTACCAAGTGGAAGTCTGCCCACTTTCGTGTCGGATGATGTTGTCATAGCCGCACGTGGCTTAGGCTCAATCCGTATCCGTCCCATTACAGAACGGCATTCGCTTTTTCCACATTCTTATACCTACATACCATTCGGCTTCCCTTGCGGTCGGCTTACCCTTGCGGGAGATATATAGGCTTACCGAGTTCCATGCAGATGCCAAACCAATGGGTTAGGTTCTGTCTCTCAGCCGACGGTTCTGATGTTCGTGCATTCCCAAAATTCACAGGAATGTCCAACCGCTTTACCTTTTGGTTCAAGCCTGTCAGCGTTGTTTGGCTTGTTCGACTTAACGACCTTTAAATGACAGTTCGCTTACGCTAACCATACCATTGAGCCAAGCCCCCAGACCGCATAACGCTTGCGGTCGTTGAAATCCCCTCACGGTTCATTCTTCCCCTTTCGGGAGGGTTACCTTTTCAGAGCAGCTTAGCACAACAGATATTGCACCTGCTCTTAGGCTACTATTGACGAAACAATAGGTTTAATCAGAGGATTACTCTGTCAAACAGCCATCTACATGACTTTCTCGTCACACAAATTTG
>NZ_JAAXGE010000023.1 GCF_014750685.1 Bacteroides sp. GM023 | reverse complement strand
ACTATCACGCACGGTTCTTAGGGGGGAAAGCGCCCGTAAGGGCGCTGACCTACCCGATCCTGAACTTGCCAAAATTGCATATTATAATTATCAAAAGAACAAGCAATTAGGAAAAATACCAAGTAATTTCAAGTTCAATGTCATTAATTTTTCTGATATTGAATATAGTAGAAGAATAAACCCATTGAAACGAGAATATATAGAAATCCTAGCAGATGCAACAGAAACGGCAGAAGCATTATATGAGAGTTTACAAAAAGGCGACAAAGGAAGTGGAGGTAATAGCGATTTTTTTAAAACATCAGCAGTAAACTTGTTAGCAGCTTCTATTTATTTTTGGTCTAGATACGAGAATGGCAAATATTCAGATTTACCGCATGTACTGGCTTTCCTTAATCAAGAATATGACGTACTTTTTAAAGTCCTCTTTTCCGAACCTGAATTAAAATCACTAGTTTCCCCATTTGAAGCTGCATATAAATCAGGAGCAGTGGACCAATTAGAAGGACAGATGGCAAGTCTAAAAGTACAGTTATCAAGACTGGCTACTAAAGAATCTTTTTGGGTATTTAGTGGCAATGATTTCAATTTAAAAGTATCAGATAAAAAAGACCCTAGTTATCTTATCATTGCAAATAACCCTAAAACACAAAGCATGAATAGTGCTTTAAATGCACTTATCATTAACCGATTAACTAGACTTGTCAATACAAAAGGTAACTACCCTACTTCAATCATAGTAGATGAATGTCCCACATTATATTTTTATCAACTTGCAACACTACTTTCTACTGCACGTAGCAATAAGGTTTCAATTTGTTTGGGATTACAGGAACTACCGCAATTAGAAGAACAATACGGCAAAGCTACCGCAAAAACTATAACTTCTATTATAGGTAACACTTTATCCGGGCAAGCTAAAGCTCCTGAAACTTTAGATTGGCTACAAAAACTATTTGGAAAAGTTAAGCAAGTAAAAGAAGGTGTTACTATCAGAAGAAACGAAACAACAATTAATATGAATGAACAAATGGATTTTGTTATCCCGGCATCCAAAATATCTTCATTACAAGCTGGTACATTAGTAGGGCAAGTTGCATTAGATTTTGGACAAGAAGATAATTTTCCAACAGCGATGTACCATTGCAAAACCAATTTAGATTTAAAAAAAATTAAGAAAGAAGAAGAAGCCTACAAAGAACTGCCAAAAGTATATAACTTTGGGACAGCAGATAATAGAGAGAAATTACTGCAAAAAAACTTTAAGAGAATATACGACGAAGTAGAAACAGTAATAGAACAATATGTATAACATTACATTACCAATTTTAGGCACAAGGTTAAAGCAAATCCGAGAGCATATAGGATATTCCCAAGCTCAATTAGCAGAACAGCTGAACTGTAAACAAAATGCGATTTCAAATCTTGAACTAGGAAAAGGGGGCAGCCTAAAACTTTTATTTCAAGTGCTGAATTTTTATTCTAACTATGTTTTTATAGATTTAATATTTAGTGAAAAGTTTTATCTGATTTCTAATACAGAAGAAGATGAAGCGCAAAAAGCCAATTATAATTCTGTTATAATAGAAATTATAAGACAATCAGAAAAAAACTATGAGGATGCTATGTCAAACGCTAAAAAAGAGCTAGAAGCTAATCTTCAAAAAGCCATCAATTTATTACAGCCCTAATAAAATAAAAGAGAGTACAAAATACTCTCTTTTATTTTCCAATATTACTTTAAAGAATTTGTGATACCTATTCTTTTGGAGTTCTGGCACTGATGGGCGTATATAGCATGATGAAATGATACCGAATTATCGTCCCTGGTACACCCTGAAGAACTCCTTTTTGATACCAAATACAAAAAGCTGCTGGAAGCCGGACACAAAGAATTGATACCATAAAACTATAGGGAAAAAGAAGAAGGACAAAATGCCATATTATATATAAATAATATGAATATGTGATTAATATCCTTCACTCCCCGAAACCCAGAAAGAGCAACACGAGAATCTTCTTTTCCCTATGTCCATTTCATAAAAATGATACCAGTATAATAACAAATACTTATAATATGAAAAGAGAGCATCCAAATACATACCTTTTAACAATACAATCGAAATCAATCTATCCTATCTAATTCTATTATAGCTACTTTCTCTTTATCTGGACTTGCTTCATTTTGTATAAGAGTTATATGTTTTTGGGTATAGCTTTTAATAACCCAAGGAGCACCACCTAAATATAAAGCATTGCTATTAAATATGATATATTTTCCTTCTATTTTGTAAGTAATATCAATTTCATCGTAACTTTCCCAATTTACTTTCCCCGATTGAGTATCTATAAATTGCATACCTACTCCCATATTGGGAACTACCCAAGCATCACAACGACCTGTACCACGCCATGAGGTTTGATATAGTTTTTGGGGAGTAAGTTCTCCTATTTGTACCTCTGGATTTTTATCATCACAACTTGTAAAACTTATGTTTACTAAAAATAATGCCCAAAGCATTAATAAGCAAGATTGTTTAAAATAATGTACCATGTATTAAAATAGATTATATTAATATAAATACCAGACTTCAAAATTACAATCCTATAATTGTGTATAGATTTGCTAATGTTGCTATTGAAATCTGTTTTTCTACTAAATTAGAAGCCCATGAACTAAGACCATATACTTCCAGCAAACTCTCATCTCTTTCATCTGCAAAAAATGAAAAACAGAGTTTGGTAGTTGGGTCGTATAAATATTCCATATTAGTTGCCTCATGATAGTACTTACAGAAACCTTTTTCATTGAAGTTCTCCAAAACCATACATAGCGGAGAACGCATTTGAGGATTAATACGCTTTCTAGTATTATAACTTATCTGAATATCAGAGCTGAAATACCTTGATATTTCTGCCGATATAATTTGGGCTTTTTTGATAAAAACATTATCATCTTCATTTTGCCTTAATTCCGCATCCGTAGCATTACTTTTACTCAATACTATTTGGTCACCCTGTCTTGTTGTTAACACAGCAGCTACATCATATAAACTTTCTCCCGAAGCAGATGTCTTTGTCAATACTCTTGCAATCGTAATAGACGGAGTATAAAGTCTTGTAACAGGAAGAAGAATTTCCTTAGAAGTATCATCAAAACGTCTTTGAAAGTTTCTTTCCAGTACAAAATCCGACATTGGATATAATCCTTCTTCTATTAAATCAATCACTGTATGATTTTTTGAATCATTTAATGATTTTCTCCAAGATTGCAAGTTTATATTTATGTCTTTAAGTGCCATTGTAGTATTCACTACACCTGTTTCATCTTGAATACCACCCAATGTTTTTACACGTATAAATATATCTTGTCTTTTGTAAACTGTAGAATCAAAAGTACCATCCTTTCCATTAAATCCGAACGACCCATTAAGTGAATCACCTTTATATACAAGTGAAGCATTAATATTTTTCTCTAAGGATTTAGTTTTCTGTTCAACATTCGTATTTGAATCCGCATTACCCATATATTGCGCAAAAGCTCTTCCACCTGTATAATAACCAACAACAACAAAATCTCCATATGAATCAATGATAGATGATATAGGAGAGGTATATAAATTATTAATAAAAGACCTTCTTAAAAACTGCCTTGCAAACACTTTATTAGAACCATTGGAACTTAACAAGGTAAATTTGCCATGAGCAAACAATATATTCATTTCCCCATAAGCTTGTTCTTTTGATTCATTAATAAAAGTTCTAAATGTTTCGGTTGTCGTTTTCTTTTTCCCTATAGAAAAAAATCCTAGATTTAAAGAAAATCCACTTTTCACAGTTTTACTTATTGATGAAAAATGCGTATAATTATTAAAATCATAATAAGCAAACGATGACTGGTCGTTCCAGTTAGGATAATTTTCATCAATATATGATTCATCATATTCTTTTAGAGATTCAATATCAAGTATGGAATGCGTAAAGTTATCAAAATCACTTGGTATATAATTCCCCTTAAGCAATTTATAACCATAACCTAGATATTTATCAGTTCCCCCAATCATCTCACCACTTCTTGTCAACTCTTCATCAAAAGAAGGTTGTCCTGTAATAACATCTGGAAGAGATGGATTACGTTCTTGAAGAATCACATCATCACATGAATAATCAGTTTCAACCACTGTATTTTGCTGTGCGCATAAGTTCAAATCCTCTGAACAAGCTATAAACAATGGAGCTATAACAGATAAAATTATTATATATAATATTGATTTCATAATCTTTTCTTATTGCAGATTATTATTAGATAAACTTTTCATATATTCTTCTAAAGGAATTGTTACTATTTCGTCTGGTTTTGCCTTTGATGTAGTATTTATTATTCCATACCAAGAACCTTTAAATTTAACTTCTCTATCATTAGCCTCATTTCCATTACGATAAGTCATAGTAATAGTATAGTCAGCCTTTACACTATATTTCTTTAAATAAGTCGTTACTTTAATTAAAGATGGCTCATCAACTTCTACCGGAATAGTCACCGATAATGTTTTAGGTATCTCATACGTTGTGGAAGTATAAGGAGCTCTAGGCAAAAATATTGTTGAATCAGGCATTTCCCCACTACTAAAATTGCCAGGGGCAATAAATTGCCCGGCTATTATTGCAGGACGTAAAAACATTTGTTCTTCATTTGCCATTGGAATTTTCAAAGCTCCTTTTTCTGTATAACAAGAAGTATCTTTTACATCTTTTTTTGCATAAATTGTAATATTTGATGGTCCAGCAACTGCTCCTGTCTGACCATTTGAATACACAACAACAGGGTCTAATTCCGTCACTACAGCTTTAGGTTCAAATGCTATTTCTTTTACTTTAAATTTATCCTGAAACTCTAATAGAAACTCTTGCTGTGGTTGCTTATTATATTTTGCATACCCTACCTGCCCATTACTCTTTACTTCTATAGAATAATTAAACACACTCCAAGGATTATTGGGGTCTGCCGTTCCTAAATATGTCTGATTTTCAATATTAAAATATCCTTTATATGTTGATGGTATAAGGTCCCAACTTCCAGAACTTATATCTTCCGAGTCCCAAACAAAAACAAGTTTATTGTTTGGGTCATTGTTATATTGACCACAAACCAATGGCTTATTATAAGACTTTGAATAAATCAAATATGGTATTCCACTACTAGGTGGCAAAATCTTTAAATAGAATTTTGAAGAACTATAAGCTGAAAGTATCAATTCTTTTCTCATTCCTTGAGTAGAAAGATAAGGCTGTCCAACCACTCCACCTCCTCTGACTTTCAACGCAAAAGGAAGCTCTCTAACAGCATACATATTTGATGAATAAAATTCATCTGTCTCAGGATAATAAGAATAAGATTTCGTTTCTGGCTTTTTTTTAAACTCATCTATATTAGAAAACAGACTCACAGAGTCAGCAACAGAGATAGCTCTTGACTGGATTGAACTTTCTGATGTTTCCGAAAAATCATATAAAAGTTCAGAACTTTTTTCACAAGAGACAAGACCAATAGTCATTGCTCCTACCAATAATTGACTTACGCCCCAAAAAGAATAGAATTTTTTTTTCATAAATATAGTTTTAAAATTATGTCCTTAGAAACAAATACACAATAGAGTTCACGTAGATTTACTTTCTGACGCACGCGAATACGCCACATATACAAAAGGACGAAGAGAAAACAAATCCATGATGCCAAAAACTTTTAGGTAAATATATAAATAGCTCTTACAGCATATTACGTTAAGAGCTATTTATCCCAAAAAGTCAGTTATATTTTACTTAATTTCCCGAAAGACTTAGCCAAAGACGAACTGTTCTTTTAGCCTTATTCTGTTCTCCTTCTAGAATCTTTGCATCACCTTTCTTATAGCTTATTTTTAATTGAGAATCAGTCTGTATAGCATCATATAGAGGAAGCAAAAAGAAATTATCTTCATCTAAAAGTTTTTCCATTATTAACGGAATAATATTTTTACCCATCGCTTGCATTTCTTTAAACTGTGGTAATGTTGTATAAGCGAGAGTACTTGAACTATATTTAGTTTGTGGATTTATTGAAATTTCTTCGTTCCATGAATTAAACAAATCGTTAAACTTAGTCTTTACCTCACAATTAATATTTGCAGCTTTATCAATGACAGCTTGTTTTTCTGCATCAGAAAGTTCAATATCTTCTTGTGCTATCTGTTTTGCAAGTTCCTTTATCTCCGACATATCAGTCTTTGTTCTACTCTCGATAAAAGAAACCAAAATTCTACCATACAAAGTGCCAGATAGCTCACTCCTTTTATGGGTAATACGCAAATAACGCCCAAGTTTTGACTCCCAAGTACCGCTACTATATACAACACTTCCATGAGTCATATCTATACTACTTGTTCCCCAACCATCAACAGTAGCATTGCTACCTTCTGTACTAGTCTGTTCATAATTACAAGACGAACCATATAAAGTTTTAGCATTTTTATACTGTTCTATAAAATCATTGTAAAAAGATTCTGGGTCAATCCATTTGTTAGTTATCCCCATAGAATAAGCAATACAATTATATGTACCTGTTGCTTCTCCTGTTACAGAAATATTATTTACATCTAAATTTGGGAAATCCTTTTTAAGATTATCCTTTTCCGCTTGTGTAGGAACCCTTCTCATAGAAGCAGCTCTAGTAGTAAGTTCGTTTGGATTGGCATTATCCTCCACAGAACCAATCTCTTCGTTTTGCTGACAAGCAATAAGACTAAAAGAGAAACCTAATAAAATTAAAATTTGTTTTCTCATAAAACGATATTTTTAAGTTAGTAATTATTCAGCAAATGCATTTGCATATCGCAAATATACAATACAAATTGTATATAATATAAGAATTATATTGTTTTTTCCACTGTTAATGCTTAAAAACATAATATATTTGCTATTTTTGCAATATACAATCTAAATTATACTAATATGGAAAAAACTTATCATTCATTAAAAGACTTTGAACTATCCTATGGGAAAAATGCTATTGAGAGAGCAAATGATTTCCAGCAGTACATTGAGCAACTAAATGATTTCGGATGTAAAAGCTATTGGATAACTTCACATACAGGTATCGGTTCAACAATGGCAATTGAAGGCTTCAACGAACCTGTTATTGCATTTATTTCTAATGATTATTTAGGTATGTCACAAAGAGAAGAAACTAAACAAGCAGGTATAGATGCTATAAAAAAATATGGAACAGGTGCTTGCGCTGCACAAGTAATAGGTGGTTATCTCGACATACACCAACAGCTAGAGAAAGAAATAGCTTCTTTTGTAGGACAAGAAGAAGCTATTTTATTTTCTTCCGGATTTGGAGCAAATGCCGGAATACTAAGAGCCTTATTGGGTCAAAATGATATTGCATTGATAGACCCTTATATCCACACAAGCGCAATGGCTGGACTAAAAGGAACAAATATAAAACGAATTGGGCATAACGACCTAGAATATTTGGAGAAGGTACTAAAAGAAGTCAAAGGGCAATATCAAACTAAACTTGTAATAATAGATGGTGTATATTCCCAGGATGGGGATTTGTCTTTACTTCCGGAAATTATTACTCTTTGCAAGACTTATGAAACCATGCTGATGTTAGATGATGCACATGGAATAGGAGTAATGGGAGCCAATGGCAGAGGAACAGCTGAATACTATAACTGTTTAGGTCAAATTGATATTATTACTGGCACATTCAGCAAGTCATTTGGTTGCGTAGGGGGATTTGCAGCAGCTTCGAAGAAGATAATACAATACTTGAAATTTTATGCGGACAGCAATGTGTTTTCAGCAGCCCCTACCCCACAAGTCACAGCATCCATACTAAAAGCTTTAGAGATTATAAAAAAAGAACCACAAATAAGAACCAAACTTTGGGAAAATACGAACTATCTTAGAAAACGGTTGAAAGAAGAAGGGTTCGACATAGGAAAATCTGTTTCCCCTATTTTTCCTATTATGATAAGAGATAATAAAAAGGTTTACGAAATTGCTAAAATGTTGCAAGAAAAAGGTATCTTTACAATTGGAATTGTATATCCGGCTGTAAGAACCAAAGAAGCAAGATTAAGGGTCAGCGTTCTTGCCACGCATAAACTTGAACAATTAGAATCTTTAGTCAATACTCTTAATGATATAAATAAGAACATAAAAATAAAATAATAATGAAAGAAAGGAGAAAGCGAAGAAGTGCCAAAGACATAAAGGAAAGCATTATTAATGCGGCAACCCATTTAATTGAAACTGAAGGATTTTCTAATCTAACAGTTACAGGTATTATGCGACAAGCTGAAATTGAGCCTGTACAATTCTATAACAGATATGATGATTTGAATAAGTTCATTGACGAGTATGTAAAAAAATACGACTATTGGTTTAGCGATATTGTAAAATCACAAAAACAATCTAGTAACGATAAAGCACTATATATGAACATTCTTGTAGGTTTATTTCAATCTTTATCAGAAAATAAAATCATGCAAGAACTTCTAAAATGGGAACTAGCTAATAACAATGAAACTAGTCAACGTACCGCTCAACTACGGGAATTGCACACGTTACCTTTATGCCAAAAATTCTCAAACATATTCTCCAATACAGATATTGACATTGTAACTATATCTGCACTAATAATAGGAGGAATATATTATCTTATTTTGCATGATAAACTTTCAACTTTCAGTGAAATAGACTTAAAAAAAGAATCTGACAAACAAAAAGTTATTAAGGCTATAAGCAAATTGTCAGACATTTTATTTACGTTTATACCTTCTTCTATTACTAAAGAAAATATTGATATTATAATAAAAATGAGAGAAGATAATATTCCTGTAGAAAAAATAGCATATTATACAGGAATCCCTAAAGAAATTATTGTTTCTATCTAAAATATCCGTCCAATGAGGAAAAACCCATTGGACGGGTCTATAGCCTAACCAAAAATCTTTTGTTTCACAAAACGACCCTTTTTCTGTACTAAAGAAAACGGTTCTTTTTTTGCTTAATCAAAGAACTTATGTCGCTACGGTGTTTAGTTAACCAATCTTCCAAAATAAACGAAACTAAAGATGAAATAGGTATTTTGGCTTTAGCTTTGAGCAACCCAAACACCTCTTTTACATCTGTATCAACATATAGAACTTCCTTGCAATTATAATTTTTTCCTTTAATGTACTCTAATAAGTCCGTCAAATCCATTTCACTAGAGCCATTAAAATTAAAAACTTCCGAAGAAGTTGTTTCCATTTCTACATGAAGTGGTTCTTTCTCCTCTTCAACTTCATATTTAGCTTCTTGAATAGGAGCTTCATTTATACTACTCCCATGCAATTCTTCACCTCTTATCATTTTAGCTATTTCCAGAACACTAGAAATACCTTCATTTTGCTTTTTCCTTAATTTATCAGCCATGTGCAAATATATACAATAAATGAATAACTTTATAACAAATATCTATTAAAAGAATATTTTATTTTATTGCTCCTTCTTGAATGATATAATCATAAGCATTCTTCACCTTATCAATACACTCATTACTAATTGCTAATGTATTTATACGTTCCATAGCAACAGAAGCTGGTATTTCATCTGTAACAAAACCAACTTGCTTAAGAATATCAACTACCTGTTCTTTTGTTTCATATCTTACCGCAGTTCTCATATTGTTAGGTAAAAAGAATATTTTAGCTTTTACATTTAAATACTGTAACACTTGGATAAAAAAACCTGTACTATCCATTGTAAATTTATCGTATTTAAATGGGCATATTATTATATCCGCAGCTTTAAGAATAGTTCCCAGAGCATCATCATCAATCTTACCAGGCAAATCTATTAATAGATTTCCTTGCTCAACCTTAGTAAAATCACTAATAATTTTAGCAACATTAGATATATCGGTTTGTATAACCTCATATTTAGGTTCATTATCATAGGTCGCAATATCTTCTTTTCTTCTATCCGATAATGAACGCTGAAAATCTAAATCCAATACTAGAACTTCTTTTCCTTTTTCTACTAGATAGTTGGCAAATTGTATGCAATTAGTCGTTTTACCACAACCGCCTTTCTGATTCCCAAATAATATTATCATATCTTACTTATATTTATTAATTTTGTTGCTGTCCTCTTTTCTTTTTCCTATTAGGAGATTTATCTTGCTGTACATTTATATGCTGGCTAAGAATATCACAAATAGCATCAATCAGATTAAATCCCCTTGCCAGTTCTGAATCTTGTTCAACATTTATTCTTTCCATCTTATCAAGAGTAACTAGAGTAATCCTATCTTTACTATAGCCATCTTTTATAATATTGATTCCTAAATCATCAGTACTTACGATTACTTTATTCTTTTTATCTATTAGATAAACTAAATTATCATCTTCAACAAAAAGAATTCCTTTTTCTCTTAATGTAGAATGTAAATCTGAACTATGAGCCAAATAACTATTTATCATATCAGTATAGACAGTATTTTTTTTATCCATATGCTCTTGAATCAAAATATCATCTTTTTTCACATGATAAATTCTACTTAACAACTCGGCTTCTTTAAGTGTAGCAACATTAAATTTATTTGCTTCATACACTCTGCTATTATATCTAAGTTCTTTCAACAGTTTTTTATCAAGAACCAATAAAGCCTTATCATCACCATTTATAAATATTGTGCCATTCATTGAAAACCTATAACCGTAATCTAACATTAATTTCTTGAAACTATCCATTGTATATTTTGTTCCATCTTTCAAAAGAAGATTAATTATACTATTACAGTGTTCAACTTTTGCTTGTTTATTAGGCTCTACTAAAAGTTCCTTCAAATCCATAACTTCCCCACCTTTCAAAACTCTCTTATTTCTATAATCAATTAATGTATATCCATAAGGTTTAGTATGTCCTTTTCCTGTATGAAAGACTAAATTTATACCAAACTTATCTTTCATCAAAGTTTGAAGTTCTGTATAGGAAAGTCCTTGCTTATATTTAAATAAAAGAGCTGTTATCTGTTTTCTTCTTTCTTCATCAGGTGTATATTGTTTAGCTTTATCTTTTATCTGCTCTAATTGAATTGAAGCGTGCTTTTCACCACCCTTATACAAAATTAATAATCCATCCTTTTCTCTTAATTTCCATCCTGATTGTTCAAGTAACAACTTATATTGCTGCACTGTAGAAAAAGAAAACTCCATGTATTTTGAAATATCATCTTTAGCCTTCAAAGCTAAATCAACATTCATTATTTGATTTATGACTTTCTGTGAGCGCACAGCTTCCATATTATCTTTTACCTTCTGTCCGTTCTTCTGTACTCGTGTAGAAACAATATGTACATGATTATTTTCTGTATCAGAATGAAAATATATCATATAAGGATTATTTCCATAACCCATTTTATTTATATATTGCAAAGCTACATTTTTCAAATCCTCTGCCGAATATTCACGCCCCTTACATGAAATCACTGCATGAAATTGTTTTGCCTTGACCGCTGGATTAGTCCTACAGACAGATTCCATATAAGCTATATAATCCGACTTCTTCAAATTATCTGGATTCATAGCAAAATTTTCTGCAACAAGAAGTTCACTCTTGCCTTCCTCATTCTTTCGCTCATTATAATCAATACCAGCGAAAGAAGTTGCCGCTTTTAAAACTACTACTACCATATTTATAACTTCACACCGCAAATATACAAACAAATATTCAATAAAAGAATATTTCAATATAATTTATTCATACAATAAATATACAAATATTATATATTCATATATTATTTATATATATAATATTTTCCCCTAAAGTTTTTGGTATCATAATAATGTTTTCTCTTCGTCCATGCCGGGCAGAACCCGGAAAAGTACGGTATCAAATACCTTTCCGGTTTCTCTCCAGTGCAGGCAGAAAAGGTATCAATTAGATGCAATCCTTTTGCCGATGGGCGGTAGTTCCTGAATGGTGTCGGTGTCTTTTCTTTTATGATGCAGCCGTTTTCCTGTATTCAGGTATAGAGAGAAACGACACAAGGAACTTTAGGGAAAAGAAATAGTAACGCTGTCTTTATCACTAAAATTATATATATAAATATTATATATACATATATTATTTGATTGACATCAACTTACGCCAAGTAACATTCAATTTATCTTGCATAATTACATAGTCTGCCATTTTCTTTTCTACCTCATTAAGAACCTCTTGATTAACTTCTTCCTTATGAATATTTACATACCTAGCCAACTGATTTATATTATTTCCTATACGTTTCATTTCCAAACAAATTTCATCCATCGAACGAATAAATTCTTTAGGGTCAATAAGACCAACTCCTTTCCTAAAGACTCTCTGTCTAAAATAATCTGACATACATTTGCTAGATTTAGAAGCTTTAGTTAGTTCTTCATATTCTAAATTCGTTAAGCGAACTTTCACTATTCTATCTCTTTTATTTGCTTTCATACTATGATACTAAATAATATATGCCCCCAAGTTGCGAGGGGGCTAAACTCCTGATTTATCAGGCAAGATTTGGTTTTTGTGTCCACAAAAACACATCTTGCTATTAATTTCTACAAACGCAAATATATAAATTACTAAACACCCTCCCAAACAAAAGGGAAAAAAATACAATTAGATAAGTTTTTTTGGTATCATAATAATGTTCTCTTATCGTCCATGCCGGGCAGAACCCGGAAAAATACGGTATCAAATACCTTCCCGGTTTCTCTCCAGTGCAGGCAGAAAAGGTATCAATTAGATGC
>NZ_JAAXGE010000022.1 GCF_014750685.1 Bacteroides sp. GM023 | reverse complement strand
TGGTCCAAGATGCACCTTCTGAAAAGTCACAAACAGAATAGTGCTGCTCCACAAAAACGCTCATTTTTCGACTTCAATTACTTCTGCGATATAGCGTGCTAGTGTGTTTCTGTTTACCTTACAGATTTTAGCAATTTGCCGCTTAGATATTTTTTCTTTAAGCAGTCCGATAATGAGTGTCTTTTTGGGGAATAGTTTATGTTTTTCAGGTGAAGTTCTTTTTCCTTTTGGTCTTCCTAATACAATGCCATTTGCTTTTTTTCTTGCTAAAGCTTCTTTTGTTCTTTGACTGATAAGATTACGCTCTATCTCTGCTGATAAACCAAAGGCAAAAGCTAAAACTTTACTTTGAATGTCTTCTCCCAATCGATAGTTATCCTTTATAGTCCATACACGACACTCTTTGGTCATGCAAATGTTAAGGATCTCCATAATCATGAAGAGATTACGCCCAAGACGCGAAAGTTCGGCACAGATGATTAGGTCGTCCTTCTGTACTTTATTAAGTAGTCTGCCAAGTTCTCGTTTATTGTACGATTTGGTGCCAC
Organism: Bacteroides sp. GM023; assembly: GCF_014750685.1. Taxonomy (GTDB): domain Bacteria; phylum Bacteroidota; class Bacteroidia; order Bacteroidales; family Bacteroidaceae; genus Bacteroides. The sequence continues at coordinate 77,907 of NZ_JAAXGE010000022.1, read as the reverse complement.
TAATGGTTTCTTCTATCCAACCATCAATATTCATATTCTCACGTTCGCAAAAGTTATTAATTTCAAAACGTTGATTCTCGACAGTTTGTTTGTCGCTACTTACTCTAATGTACCCGTAGATCATATTATCATTTATTTTTAGAATTATATTAATATACCATTTATAAAAAAGGCGTTAAGGTACAATTATCGTATTAAGTAGTGCAATGGGGAATGACATTTCAATAGGTCAAGTGAAACATATTGAGGCTTGCCCAATATCACACTGATTTATCAGTGGGGTAGCCTAATACCCCATTTGCAAAATTTGCAATGGGAAAAGGCACTAAAGTGGCAGCAAGCTGCGTGTATAGTTGACGTGAAAAGTGTATGAATGGAGCTCTCAAATTGGGAACTCCATCCATATTTAAAGATAGTGCTTTAGTTTATCTTAATATATAGGCACATGGAATAAAGTAAAGTGTCTGGGCTTAGTAATACCTGTTCGGGTTGAGCGAATACTTCTTTCCATTTTCTTGCAGAATTATTCGCTTATTCCTGAGGAATGTGATAACCTTAGTGACTTTATTACGCCCGATAGGATAGTCCGCATCATTGTATGCTTCAACCAATGCCTCCTGCAATTCTTCATAGCCATAAACGTCCTTCTTCGCAAATACAGATATTAAAGCTCTCTCATGCTGCTCTATCCTAATTTCCTTATATGGATCGAATGGATCTTTGGACGGGCGACCTACTTTTGTTTTCTCCACTACATAATTCACTACAATTTCAGGTAATGCCTGTTCGTTGATACGAAAAGCAAACGGTTTGAAATCCATTGCTCGAATGTGAATGGCTTCGACTTTACTGATGTTTGAGTCTGCCTTATCCTTTTCAACTTGGAGAATGGTCTCTGCCTTGTTGCTTAGTTCTGTGCCGATATGTCCTCTTGCATTCTCATCTCCTTTATTCTGATGGAGGATGGTATGAAGGTGAATTTGTTTCTCATCAGTCCATTGCATAAGTTTGGAAATGATATAGGTCGATTCACTAGGACTATTAATGTCGTAAACCAAATCTCTAATGCCGTCAATGACAACTAATCCTACATTGTTTGTTTTATAAATTGCTTCGTCAATGATAGCTATTCTTTCTTCTGGTGTGTTTTTGCGTAATGCCAGAAATTGCAAATAAGGATGGTTGTCTTCTGTAGAAAGACCTGCCAGTCGAAGTATTCGCTTCATCACTTTTAAACAATGATAGGGACTTTGTTCTGTATCTATATAGATGACATTCGACTTGTCGGCAGGAAACGAGGCTGAATAATTCAATGCCACACCGTTTTTTAAGGCGGCAGCTACAATTGCAGATACATTGAATGTTTTTTTGCTTTTGGCTTTACCGATAGATGCACTGAAATTACCTAATGTTCCGATTACTATATCGTCTATTTTTAATACTTCCGGAGCCTTCTCATAATTACTGGTAATGCTAAGAATTGACTGTTGCCATAGTTTCCAGACGTCCTCTTGTTTCATTGGCTTTCTTTCCCTTCCGTATTCCATATACTTCAATAGTTTGTAGTGTTAGGTTTTCGTTTGTGAGAAGCCAAGATTGCAGCATTCGTCTCTTCGGCAGAGAGTACAGGAGCATTTTTTCTTCCAGTTTCCAACCATTGATCCAGCTCGTCTTTGTAAAGGTAGTAACGTTTACCCTGCTTAACGGCTGGTATTTCACCATTACCTACTTTGAAGTAAAAAGTAGATTTTGGCATCTTTAGATACTCGCGAGCTTCTTCCGAAGTCATTGGAGTGTGGCTGTTTTCATACATAGGAGCAGACCGATTTGTTACTTGTTTTAACAGCGTCTCTTCTAAACTCTCAACCTTGTTGCAGAGTTCCTTTACAACCATTGGAAGGTCGTTGAATGTTAATTCGTTCTTCATTATAATTTATTTTTGTAAACGTTGTAAAGGAATTCAATGACCTTATGCTGATATACAAAGATTAGAATAAGCATGGAATCATTTCCAAATAAGTTTAGGTTACCTCCATTGGAGGATTGTCAGAAGATATACCTAATGGGTTGACAAGCCCTATTGCTTCCCAATGAAAGTCATAGCTTCCTTTATCGGGTTTGTCTATTTTTATAATGGATGAGACTTCATCCGAAAGATTGCGGATGATAGTAGGCAATTCGCAGTTCATAAATTCCTTTGGAAAACATTGTTTGATGAATTTAGCTTGTATCATTCGTTCATAGCCCAATCTCTTACCGATGTTCCATGCGAAGTGGCGAAGGTCGGCCGTGCTAAGAGAACCATCCGTCTCAATAGGAATAAAATTGGCTTCGGGTGATGTGGCAAACAAATTGACATTTTTTAGAATGATTTCCAAATGACTCTTTTTCATGTGGTTGGTCAGGACTGCATTGGTATATTCCACAAGAATTAGTGTTCTTCTCTGTTTATCCAATTTAGCTTTTTGTTGTTGTTCGCTTTCTATCAAAACTGATTTATGCAGACAAGTGCTGACAATTTTATCGATTGGGGAGGTTGTGTCAGAGATAAGGTTTGTGTTTTTCTGTATTTTAATGTCTTGAAGAATCGATGGCACATTGTCTGTTGAAAGGGGAAGAAGAATGAGGCTTGCTTTCGAAAAGAAAACATCTGAAAATATTGTTTGTAGCAGCCAGTAAATGGTTAGCAATAAAAAAAGTACAATAAGAAAGACGCCAGATTCAATTAGCCAATGGTGATTGAAATCGGTGCCAATTTTATAAGATGCTAATAAAGCGATACTCCCAAAAGCAATACTCGGTATAAGCCAAAATAGTGTAAATTCTGTTGCCTTGATAGTCATAACTGTAAGTAATTGGATTTAAAATAGTCAGACAAAATTATCTGCATAGTTCCAATTAATACTTATTACTTCTCAATAACAACAGAATCTTTACACTAATTAAATGGATTCCATCTAAATCATACCTACAATCATACTCAGGATATCTGTTTTGATTTGTTTGTGCCTGTTACTCTTCTTGTCGTTTAAGCGTGATCCTCGAAGAGGCTTTACGCTTGTTGGCATCAACGGTTTTTGTATAGAGCTGAGTGGTAGAAATGCTTCTGTGCGTCATAATACTGGCTATGGTGATAATATCCGTTCCGGCTGCTGCTTGCAAAGTTGCAAAGGTTCTACGATAGCTGTGGAATGTGATGTTTTTGGTTATTCCGGCAGATTTTATCCATTTCTTCATTGGTGCTTGTGTCATGCTACGTTTGAGTCCTTTGAATATAATTCCCTCGCCAGTATTACCTATAAGTTCCAATGCTTCCTTACTGATAGGAATGGTATCAATGGATTTCGTTTTCTGCGTGATAATCTTTACATACTTGCCCCCATCGTAGTAGTCCTGAATGTTTTCCCATCGTAAAGCCAAAATATCACTGATACGCAAGCTGGTAAGACACGCAAATAGCGAAGCTGTTTTCAAAACGGGTATATCGCATGGCGTTTCTGCTAATTTGCACAGTTCTTGTTGGGTAAGGAAATCTTTGTCAACATCTTTTGTCTCAATTTTATCCAAGAAGTCGTTAACATTGTTACGTATCAGTTTGGCGCGATACAGGTCTTGGAGAAATCCTCGAAATGTAGACCAATAACCGGCAGCAGAATTTTGAGAGATGGTGTCTTTTTTGCTCTTTAGCTTTTTGGCTGTTAGTAAGTATTCTCTAAATCTGTTACAAAGGTCGATGTCTATTTCCTCAAAGATACATTTACCTCCTACAAAATTGCTGAAGTGGATATAGACGAATTTCCATTTCTGGTCATGCTTGCGTAGCTGACGGCGATAATATTCTAAAAAGTCACCTTTAAGCTTACTCTTGTCGAGGAAGTCATATCGTTCGTTAACTATTGCATCGAACCGGCGGCAACGAATAGCTTCTGCCTTTTCGGTCATTTGCTCGTTAAATTCACGTTCCCTTCGGTTTTTGGGTTTCTCATAGATGTAGATGCCTAAAGACTCATGACGGATTACTTTCATTGTTTCTTTGTCTCTATAGCCTGGATAATAGTCCAGATAGAAAGATAATTGCCCATGTTTAATGGAACGAGTTCTAAGTGTTACAGTTTTACATTCGAACATAGTTTCTTGTTTTTTATAATTAATACTTGATTGTTGTTGTAAAGGTCTTGAATGATGTTTTGCTGAGAATTGTCATTTGAGAATAAGTTCTATATCATTTAAAGAGATATTATTATTCTTTCTAAGTTCTCATCACCTTATCAAATTCAATTTTGAGGAACTTCACGAACCTGCCGGCTTTTATTCTTTCAATGTTGTGAAACTGCAGGACTCCATAAACGGCATCCCTTGTCAAATGGAATTCTGCCATAGCTTCTTGTACGGTATAGTAATATTCCTCTTTACACAGACTTTCTGATTTTGATAGGTCGAAATGGTATTTGGAATAGAATATCTTTCCATGTTCTTTTTTGGAGGGGATATTGTTCCGGTAAACTTGGCTTCGGATAGCACTGCGAGTCATATTGTATCTCTCTACTATGTCTTCGGGCGTATACCATTCGGATAATTCTGTATCAACTTCATATTTGGCAAAAGCAGCATCAATATGTTTTCTACTATAATAATTGAACTTTCGAATACGTGTTTTGGGAATTTTGTTTTGCCGAGTAAAAGTCCATACCCATTTGGTGTTGACTTTATATTTTTCTGCAATCTCTTCGGCGGTGTAATATTCTGCTATATTTATCTCTTCTTTGGGTATAATGCGCTCGTATGGTTTGGATTTTAGCATTAGCTCAATATCTGCTCTGCGGATAAAGGACATTCTTTCGCTCAATCTGGATGCACGTAGCTTACCTTGCTTTACCAACTTATAGATATACTGTCGGCTTGTACCCATCAGGCTTGCCACTTTGGAAAAGGTCAAGTAATCCTGACCTTCCAAAGCAACAATAGGACGTAAGAGTTCTTGGTTGTTTTTTAGTTCGTCTCTTTTCTCACGTACACGTTGTTTATAACTACGCTGTGCACATTGAAGACCACAATACTTCGTTGTCGTCTTTTGGGCAATAAATACTTTACCACACCATTGGCAAGTTCGCTTTACTTCCATACCATTATTTGTTTTAATTTCGCCTACTTTCTGTCACCATACGTAAACCATTGTCAACACATGTCAACTAATGCCTCAGTGTGACATCGGGCTTCACCGCAAAATTGTTTCGCGGTAGAAATACGGTACGAAAATAGGGTGAAAAACGGGTACTAACAAAAAGTGATGGGTAAGTGTTAAAACGAAAAAAGCCCCTCAAAATGAGAGACTTATTGCTGATTGATTGCTGTTGTTTACAGTTGATTCTAAGGCGTTATTTCCCGATGCAAAAATGCTGAAAGATATTTTGAAGCACCATATCGTTCGTAACTTCTCCTGCAATATCAGAAATGAAGAAAATACACTCGCGTATGTCCTGCGAAAGAAAATCACCTGAAATATGTGAATCAAGCCCATCTTGCACTCTGTGAATAGCTTCTAAAGCTTTGCTTAATGCTTCGTAATGTCTTACATTAGTTACTATTATATCATTCTGTGTTACCGTAGGTAAATGCGCAGCACTAATAATCATTTTTTGTAATTCACTCGTATTCTCTCTCTGTTTGGCTGAAATAAAAATATGTTCTGTTGACTCTTTGGGGAAATCTTTCAGTAAAGCAGATAAATAATCTTTTTGTTCTTCTTCAATTAAATCCGCCTTATTGAATACCACGATCAGATGTTTTCCTTCACAACGTGGAACTATCTTTTCTGATAACAGTTCAATTTGCGATGCAGCATTCACAGAGTCCACCATCCAAAGAACAATTTCCGCCTGATCTAACTTTTGGAAGGTGCGTTCAATGCCCAGGTTTTCAATCGTATCATTAGTCTCTCGGATTCCGGCGGTATCAATGAATCGGAAGGTGATTCCACCGATATTCATGGTATCTTCAATCACATCACGAGTCGTTCCGTGAATATCGCTGACGATCGCTTTGTCTTCATTCAATAAAACATTCAATAAAGTTGATTTTCCAGCATTGGTTTCACCGATGATAGCTACGGGAACACCATTCTTGATGACATTACCTACGCTAAAAGAATGAACCAGGCGGGAGATGACCAGTTCTATTTCATCGGCCAATTTTCGCAATGCCGAGCGGTCGGCAAATTCAACATCTTCCTCGCTGAAATCCAGTTCAAGTTCAATCATCGAAGTGAAGTTCAGTAGCTTGTTGCGTAAGTCAGTCAGTTCCTTGCTAAAGCCACCCCGCATTTGGCTCATAGCCAGTCGGTGAGTGGCGGCGGATGAAGAAGCAATCAGGTCTGCCACAGCTTCTGCCTGGCTTAAGTCCATTTTGCCATTGAGGAATGCACGCTGCGTATACTCTCCCGGTTGAGCCATGCGGCAACCATTCTTAATAAGCAGTAGCATCACTTGCTGGAGAATATAAGAAGAACCATGACAGGTGATTTCCGTGCTATCTTCTCCCGTGTATGAATGGGGAGCACGGAAAAGGCTGACGAGCACTTCGTCGATAATCTCGTCACCGTCATAGATACGTCCGAAAGTCAAAGTATATGGTTTTTGCTCACTAAGTAACTTGCCGTCTTTGGCCGGTTTGAAGATGAGGCTGGTGATGGAAATAGCTTCCGGGCCGGAAACACGGATGCTTCCGATAGCACCGCCTTGAGCGGTGGCAATAGCACAGATAGTATCTTGGTTCATTGTATTTCTTTTTGGATAGTGCAAAGATAATTGTTTCTAAGTAAAAAATATAAGATTCAGCACAACTTGTACTTTATTTGTTTATATTTGCTGCCGTGCAGTGACACACCAAACAAAATAATACAATAATGCTTATGGAACTCAATACAAATTTATCCTCACCGGATGAGAACAGTGAAATCATACGGGAGAATTCTCAAAAAATATTTTCTGTACTTGCTGCGCATCAGATAGCTTTGTGGGAATATGATATATCGACAGGAAAATGTTCTTTTGCTGACGACTATTTCCGTGTACTCGGCTTGAAGGAAGCCGGTATCGTTTTTGAGGATATAGATGACTTCTATCGGTTTGCCCATCCCGAAGATATGGAAACTTATCAGACAGCTTTCGGCAGGATGCTCGCGTCGGACTCCAAGACATCACAGATAATGGTTCGTTGTATAGGCGAACATGGCGAGGTCATTTGGCTGGAAGATCATTTCCTGTCTTATAAAGGATGCAATGACGGTCAGCCTGGTAAATTATTGGCGTATACAGTCAATGTCACTTCGCAGTGCGAAAAGGAACAGCATATCAAGTATCTGGAAGAACATAACCGTAAGATTATAGAAGCATTGCCGGAATTCATTTTTATTTTCGATGAAAACTTCTTTATAACTGATGTCCTGATGGCACCGGGCACCATTCTGCTTCATCCAGTGGAAGTGTTGCGAGGTGCGGACGGACGAGATATTTATTCGGAGGAAGTCAGTGACCTTTTTCTTTGTAATATTCGGGAATGCCTGCAAGACGGAAAGTTGAAAGAAATAGAGTATCCGCTTGAGGTGGACGGAATCCAGCATTATTTTCAGGCACGCATTGCCCCCTTTGAAGGAAATAAAGTGCTTGCTTTGATACATGATATTGGCGACCGGATTCGTCGTTCCCAGGAATTGATTGAAGCCAAACGGCGTGCGGAAGATGCTGATAAAATGAAGTCAGTCTTTTTGGCAAATATGAGTCATGAGATTCGTACTCCGCTGAATGCTATTGTCGGTTTCTCGGAGATTATCGCAGTGACGGAGAACGAAGAAGAGAAAATGGAATATCTGGATATTATTCAGAGAAACAGTAATTTGCTGCTACAACTGATTAATGATATTTTAGACCTGTCACGCATTGAGTCGGGAAAGTCGGAAATGCACTTTCAGCAAGTTGAAATCTCCGGCCTGGTGGATGAAGTGGAAAAAGTGCATCAATTGAAGATGAAGTCAGATGTAGAACTGAAGGTCATTCGTCCCGCGGGAGAGTACTGGACGTCTACGGATCGTAACCGGGTAATGCAGGTGCTTTTCAACTTTTTGTCGAATGCCATTAAGAATACGGAAAAGGGATGCATTACGTTGGGTTTGAAGCATGAAGGAAATTGGCTGAGGTTGTATGTCAGCGATACGGGATGCGGAATATCCAAAGAGAAACTTCCGCAGATCTTTACCCGTTTTGAGAAGTTGAATGACTTTGTGCAGGGAACAGGATTGGGACTTTCGATTTGCAAAAGTATTGTAGAACGTTTGGGAGGACGCATTGAAGTGACTTCGGAGCTAGGAGAGGGGAGTACGTTCGCTCTTTATTTGCCTTATCAGGAAATGCCGGAAGAGGTTGTCGAAAGAAGCCTTGCTTCCAAGAAAAATGTAGCTGCGGATAAACGTAAAAAGATATTGGTTGTCGAAGATATAGAGTCGAATTTTGCGCAACTTAATATTCTTCTGAATAAGGAGTATATTATTTCGTGGGTACGTAATGGGGAAGAAGCCGTTAATAGCTTTATCCGTGAAAGGCCGGATTTAATTTTGATGGATATTCGTATGCCGGTAATGGATGGCATTCAGGCCACCGAGAAAATACGTACTATCTCTCTTGCAGTACCTATTATTGCAGTCACGGCATATGCCTTCTATACGGAACAGCAACAGGCCATTCAGGCAGGATGCAACGCGGTTATTTCCAAACCATACTCAATGGAGAGACTGAAAGAGACGATAGAATCTTATATCGGATAAATAATTCCCGACGAGGGAAGCCAACATTTTGAAAGCAGGGATGTTATTAAAGTAGTAATAACATCCTAAATTTGTTGGAATATGAAAAAAGTAAAGAAGGTCGTTCTCATAGGCGCGAGTGGTTTTGTTGGCTCGGCTATACTGAATGAGGCTCTGAATCGTGGTTTTGAAGTTACTGCCGTGGTTCGTCATCCTGAAAAGATAAAGATAGAAAATGAAAATCTGAAAGTAGTGAAGGCAGATGTGTCTTCGCTCGATGAAGTGGCTGAAGTTTGCAAAGGAGCAGATGCCGTTATCAGTGCATTCAATCCGGGATGGAGCAATCCTAATATATATGATGAGACAATCAAAGTCTATCTGACTATCATTGATGGAGTGAAGAAGGCCGAGATTGAACGCTTCTTGATGGTTGGCGGTGCCGGTTCATTATTCATTGCTCCGGGATTGCGGTTGATGGATTCCGGTGAAGTACCCGAAAATATTTTGCCGGGAGTGAAAGCGCTGGGAGAATTCTATCTGAACTTCCTGAAGAAAGAAAAAGAGGTAGACTGGGTGTTCTTCTCTCCGGCAGCAGATATGCGACCGGGCGTACGTACCGGACGCTACCGTCTTGGCAAAGATGATATGATTGTAGATATTGTAGGAAACAGCCATATCTCCGTAGAGGATTATGCTGCTGCAATGATTGACGAACTGGAACATCCGAAGCATCATCAGGAAAGATTCACAATTGGATATTGATAAGAGAACAAATAAAAAAACGGCTTGAATCATCACGATATACGTGTAAGATTCAAGCCGTTTTTTTATTCTTCGGATAAACCTTTTTAGATTCTGTCAAGAACAGTCTTTATCAGCGTATCAATTGTATTCTTATATCCGGTATTGGCTTCTTTAATCAGTCGGTTGGCAATCACCATGCAGACAGTCATGGCCTTATGTCCCATTAACCGGCTAAGTCCTGCCAAAGCCGAACTTTCCATTTCAAAGTTAGTAATTTTGAAACCTTTATATTCGAATGTTTCAATCTTCTCATTCTGTTTCGGGTCTGCCAACGGAACACGAAGCTCACGTCCCTGCGGGCCGAAGAAACCACCGGCAGCAATTGTAACACCACGCACCATATCATCTTTGCCAATCCGGTCAATCAGTTCTTCGCTGGCATCAATCACATAAGGAGCAGGGGCACACATATTTCCCGACCAACCCATATGATTAAGGAAAGCACGTTCGAAAGGCAAATCACATACCTCATTGCGTCCGGCATAGAAATTCAATAACCCGTCAAAGCCGATGGACTTCTGCGAACAAACGAATGTACCCACCGGAGTATTAGGCTGCAAACCGCCACACGTACCGATACGCACCAATTCTAATTGACGGAAACTATCCTTCTCTTCCCGAGTGTTAAAGTCGATATTGGCAAGAGCATCCAACTCATTCATTACAATGTCGATATTATCGCAACCGATTCCGGTAGAAACCACCGTAATCCGCTTTCCTTTATATGTACCCGTGATTGTTTTAAATTCGCGGCTTTCCACTTCACATTCTTTGTTTTCGAAATGAGAAGCTACGAGTGCTACACGTCCGGGGTCGCCTACCAGGATTACTTTGTCTGCCAGCCATTCGGGCTTTACGTGAAGATGGAATACAGAACCGTCTTCGTTGATAATCAATTCAGAGGATGGAAAGTTCTTTTTCATGTTATTGAAAGGTTTTAGTTTTACAATATGATTGTATCTATAAATAGAAACGCCGGAACCGGATTTAAGTTCAGAAGAAGCCTTTTTCTTTTTCCCCGGGAAAGGAAGAATGCGTCTTGGAACTGAAATGAAACCGGGTTCCGGCGTTTGTAATAACTTATTTACTTAACGGCTGATTGCCTGTATTGCCGGTAGTCGGTTTGGCAATCGTTTCGCGCATCGAGGTATCCGCTTCGATGTTCTTCATCTTGTAATAATCCATAATACCCAGATTACCACTGCGGAAGGCTTCTGCCATTGCCTTAGGAACTTCCGCTTCCGCTTCGATTACTTTAGCGCGGGCTTCTTGTGCTTTCGCCTTCATTTCCTGTTCGGAAGCGACAGCCATAGCACGGCGTTCTTCCGCTTTTGCCTGGGCAATATTCTTGTCGGCATTAGCCTGGTCAATCTGCAAAGCAGCACCGATGTTCTTACCTATGTCGATGTCCGCAATATCAATAGACAGAATCTCGAAGGCAGTTCCTGCATCCAACCCTTTACGAAGTACCAGTTTGGAGATAGAATCCGGATTTTCGAGTACCGACTTATGATTTTCGGAAGAACCGATGGATGAAACGATACCTTCACCTACACGGGCGAGAATCGTATCCTCACCTGCACCACCGACCAACTGGCGGATGTTAGCGCGTACCGTAACACGAGCCTTGGCAATCAGCTGGATACCATCTTTGGCAACAGCAGTTACCGGAGGAGTATCAATCACTTTCGGATTTACAGACATCTGTACAGCTTCGAATACGTCACGTCCTGCCAAGTCGATGGCGGTAGCCATCTGGAAAGTCAGTTCGATATTCGCTTTCGATGCAGATACCAGCGCATGGACAACTTTTTCAACATGTCCGCCAGCCAGATAATGGGCTTCCAGTTCATCACGGGTGATGTCTCTCAAACCGGCTTTGTGAGCTTCGATCATGCCCGGAACAATGATGTATGGCGGAACATTACGGATGCGCATTAGAAATAATTGTATCAGTGAGATGTGTACGCCCGACACTTTGGCTGATAGCCAAAGGAAGAACGGCACGTAATGGAAAAATATTATCAGGAAGATAATACCTCCGGCTATCAGAAAGATAGGCAAGTAGAAAGATGATTCCATTGATAGTTTGTATTAGTGAATATTATTTTTTATGTTTCTCAACCATGATCGTTCCGTCGTTGATGCGGGCGACGATGACCGGAGTCTTTTCGTCCAGGAACCCATCCATTGATTTTACTTCAACTATTTTGTCGTTAATCTCTGCATAACCGATTTGTGCGAGACGGGTAGTACTGATACCTGTGTCACCGACTTTCACACTTTGTTCTGCGCTGCGGTCTACCTTCGAGTCAATGTTTTTTTTCAATGCCAGCTTATCCAGCATTTTCGATCGCATAAACCAGACCAGCGACCCTATACAGGCGACAGCCGATATACCCAAAGTGATAAACCCTCCTGCCATTCCTATATTGGCAAATGCGTAGTAGTTGGCATAAAGGATGCAAACCAATGCCGAAATTCCGGCCAGGCTGATGCCCGGGATGACAAACAGTTCTACAAGAAACAGTATGACTGCGGCAATAATGAGAACGGAGATAATGAGTATATCCATAGTTCAGTGTTATTAATTTATTTCGTTTTTTCTGCGTTACGTACATTGACTTCCAAAGCATCCAGTTCGCCTGACATTTGCAATATGCGTTTTTCCAGGTCGAGGATGGCAGGAGCCATTCTTTCTTTTCCCTGCTTGTTGCTGGTAGAATATTGCTGGCGCAGACTGTTCAGCTTTTCCTCTTGTTGCTGATAGTCTTTTTCCATCTGCCGATAGCGTTGGAAAAGCTGTTTGGCCTTGGCGGACTTGAAGTCATTCATCAGATAATACGTTGTGTTATCATCAATGACAAATTCAAAATCAACGACACGGCGTTCTTTCGGCTTGTGGCTGATAGCGGCTTCCAGGCGTTGCAATGCTTCGCTGACTGCCTGCTTATCTTTCCAGGTCTCTTTCAATGAATGGATTTGCGCCAGGCGGATGAGCTGCTTCTGATCCATCCCCTCATAATTATAAGTCTGCTTTGAATGATTCGGGATGAATACGTAGATGCAGACTTTCCCTTCCGGTTGGAAGCGGTCGGAAGCAAACCATCCCAGGTTATTATACTCGTCGATGACATACATATAATCATTGTACGGGGAATTGAACGGCATACCCACATTTTCCGGTACGAGATAAGTGTCGTTATTCGTATTGTAGCGGGTGACGAAAATATCATATCCTCCCAGCCCTTCGCCGTCACTTGCATAATAAATGGTGATACCATCCGACATTACATACGGATAATTGGCATTTCCAGATGCATTGATACTGCCGGGTAACGGGCGTCCGTTACTCCATTCGTTCATTAGTTTATTCTTCGAGAATATGTCCAGACTCCCTCTTTCGCCCTTCTCGCTGTAATAGATTTTATTTCCGATTTCGGTTTCGTAGACAGTACCTTGATGATCTCCTTCCGTCTGAAAGAATTCATTGTATGTGAATAACTTACCCGATTCTTCGCTGATTTTATAAGCGTTCAGAAAAGTGGCTTTATCTACTACGAAGCTGTCGATAATGCAAACATCTTCCACACCTTTCAGCATACGAAGGTCTGCTTTGCTCTTTTCCAACAGGTTCTCGGCTTCTTCCGTTGATTTTTTACGTTTCTTTAAGTCGGCGATATACTCTTCAAAACACGTCACGGCATCTTCGAAACGATAAGTTTCGTTATAAGCCTGCCCCAGGTAAAGTTGTCCGCTGGCTACACGCTTCTTTACTGCTATTTCAAGAGGTTTTACCGCTTCTTCGGCTTCTCCGGTTTTCAGGCAGCATACGCCATACCAATAATTATAATTCCCGTTGGCCGATTGAGATTTCGCATACTTTTGGAATACAGGCTTGGCTTTTTCGTAGTCACCTTTTGTAAACAAGGTGCGTGCCTGTTCGAGTGTTTGTGCAGAAACTTCACAAAGGAAGAGACTGCAAAATAAAAATAGAATATATTTCCCTTTCATCGTTTTTATCGTTTATAAGTGACGGATTGTTTTGAAAGCACTGCTGCGCTTTCGGGCATCTGTCAATTTATCAATTGTTCAAAAGTACAAATTTATTAGAAATAAACCCTTTTTCAGAGATTCTATTATGTTAATTCTTCTTTAAATCATTCTTTTCGCTTACTTTTGCAGCCGATTTTTGAAGATATGACACAATTTACAGAAGAAGAGAAAACCATTCGCCGCATTGATCGGCGGTTCAGCAAAGGAATGGTGCAATATGGGCTGATAGAAGAAGGTGATAAAATTCTTATCGGACTGTCGGGCGGGAAAGATTCGTTGGCGCTTGTAGAACTGTTGGGCAAACGCGCACGCATCTACAAGCCTCGCTTTTCTGTTGTTGCCGTCCATGTGGTGATGCGAAATATACCTTATCAGAGTGATACAGATTATCTGAAAGCGCATTGTGAAGCCTATGGAGTGCCTTTTGTCCAATACGAAACTTCATTTGACCCTTCTACGGACACACGCAAATCTCCCTGTTTCCTTTGTTCGTGGAATCGGCGTAAAGCTTTGTTTACGGTTGCCAAGGAACAAGGGTGCAACAAAATCGCTTTGGGACATCATATGGATGATATTCTGGAAACTTTGTTGATGAATATCACTTATCAGGGAGCATTCAGCACCATGCCGCCTCGGTTGGTGATGAAGAAATTTGATATGACGATTATCCGTCCGATGTGCCTGATTCATGAATCGGATTTGATAGAATTGGCAGCTTTGCATGATTACCGGAAACAGGTGAAGAATTGTCCTTATGAATCCCAATCGAGCCGGAGTGATATGAAAGGAATTTTGCGACAACTGGAAGCGATGAATCCGGAAGCACGCTATAGCCTTTGGGGGAGCATGACTAATGTGCAGGAAGAATTATTACCTGATAAAATAGACTAAAATAATCTGACATTATGAAAGGAATCTATACAATTTTACTACTTATCGTATCCAATGTCTTTATGACTTTTGCCTGGTACGGACATTTAAAAATGAAACAGGAATATAGCTGGTTCGCCGCTCTTCCGTTGATAGGTGTGATTGCTTTTAGCTGGGCAATTGCTTTTTTTGAATATTCATGTCAAATACCAGCGAATCGTATCGGATTTATCGGTAACGGTGGTCCTTTTTCATTGATGCAGTTGAAGGTGATTCAGGAAGTGATAACTCTTGCCGTCTTTATGGTATTTACAATGGTGTTTTTCAAAGGGGAAGCGTTGCATTGGAATCATTTGGCAGCGTTTGTCTGTCTGATTGCGGCGGTGTATTTCGTGTTTATGAAATAGAGAGAGTGGTTACATCAGATTCTCTAACCTGTTGGCAAATTTTTGAATTGATATTTTTTCGGAGATAAAAACAATAAAGTCTTTATCTCCGATTTTTTTGTTTAAAGTTGTTTTTAACTGCGCATCCAATTTGAACCGCAATCGCCTGTGCATCCGCAACTGTTAGCACATATTTCCCAAGCAGTGTCTTTCAGTTGTTCCATTGTTCTGCCATATTTTTCATTGATAGCAGATAGATTGGTTAATTTAAAGTTCATGATTCTAATATTTTAATGATATGTCCTATTTGCGGTAAGGACAATTAACCGTTTATTGCATATATCATCCATATACTAATTTTATATATGAAGGTTAGGTGTTTTAATTAGGCATTTCCCAATAATTTCTTAGTGCGCAAATCAGACTAAAAAGATCGGCAGTACCGCAACTTTCGTATGCTGAATGCATGCCCCATGTCGGAATACCCACTTCTACACATTTCATTTCGACCTGTGTTTGCATAAATGTACTTACCGTACGCCCTGTCCTGAAGTCTGAATTGGTTGCTTCTTTTTGATACGGAATATTATTTTGATGACAGATTTCCTGGAAAATAGCGGCAGAAAAAGCAGTTGTTGCATAATGCATATTCGCGTCGTATTTTATAACTATACCTTTATTCATTACGGGAGAGCATGTGGGGTCACTGCATTCCATATAGTTAGGATGCACTGCAAAAGAGGTATCCAATGACACGGCAAATGAATGGTTTATCAATTTTATCAAGTCTTCCTCGTCGCCACCTATACTTTTTACTATTTTAGTGAGTATGTTTCTAAGGAAGGGGGTGTCGGCACCGCCTAATGTCGAATTAGTTTCTTCTTCGGCATCGAAGAATGCTATCATCTTTGCCGAATTATCCGCATTGGTATTTGTCAAGGCTTCTAAAGCTGCATATACCATAACTAAATCATCTTGACGGGGAGTGACTATAAAATCAGCATTCATTCCCACCAATCGCCCTTTGTCTACCGGATAGAGATACAGTTCGTAGTCCAGTACACTTTCTTTGGAGATATTCAGTTTTTGGGCGATAAGGTCAAGAAGATTGTTTGTGTTCATATCCTTATTTCCCATTCCCATGATTGGCAACATTTCTTTTTGTTTGGAAATACCACCTTCTGTTTTTTCTTTTGTCAGATGAAAGGCTATATTAGGAATTGTCAATATGGGGTCTTCCATATCAATTAAACGTATGATTGGCTTGAAGGGATGTTCCCCTTTTAAAGCAACCCTTCCCGCCAGTGATAAAGGACGGTCAAACCATGTCGACAGGATAGGCCATGCATATCCTTGGGTATTCAATCGTATATAACCTTCTGAAGTAATTGTTTGAGCTACTGGCTTTACTTTAAAAGCCGGTGAGTCCGTATGAGCACATACTAATCGTATCCCGTTTTCTGATACTGGCTGTATTTTCAATTCATGAGAACTCATACAGAAAGCGATTAATGCAGAGTTGTCTTGTTCTATAAAATATCTTCCGCTTGGTTTCAACACCCATTTCTCGTCAATAGACAGAGATTCAAATCCGTGCTCTAACAATTTAGATTTGACATACTCTATCGCATGATATTTAGTCGGGCTTTTGGCTATAAAATCAATAAAATCGTGGGCTATGTCTGTTTGTACTTTCATTTCTCTTTCTCGATTTATACATCACTTGTAAAAGAAGATACGTGGGAAGAGAACACTCTCTTCCCACATATTTACGATTGCATCCAGTTGGAACCGCAATCGCCGGAGCATCCGCAACTATTGGCGCATATCTCCCATGTTGTGTTTTTCAATTGTTCTATGGCTTCACCATACTTTTGGCTGATAGCAGATAAGTTTGTTAATTTAAAATTCATAATAGTAATATTTGAGTGAGTTACCCTGTTTATGGCAAGGGCAATTAACCATTTTGAAGTTCTTTTATAAATCCTATTTCTTCCAGGAAAGATTGTGTGAGAATCACGCCTTTGGCAGTCATTGCCAGTTCTTCGTTGCTGAAGTCTTTCAAAGCACTGTATTTTTCCGGCGTTTCCAGCATTTGACCTATCATCCACGATCCTGCCAGTGCCCGTATCTTTGTGATAGCGCACGTATAAAGGTCACGTTTGGATACGTCACCATAAGTAATATAATTCCCACCATAGCAGGTAGGACAGATGGGCTCGAGAATACAACCTTTGCACCGTGTATCTGATAAATGGCAGGGTGAAGATAAATCTATGTTTTTCAGTTTTTCTCCTTTTTCTTTGCTGACTTCATAAAACAAATGGCAGGGTAGACACTGACCGTCCGGTGTCCAGCAGCGCATGATAGTACCTGCACCGCACAACTTGTCAAGCATATTTTTCATGCCTGCTGCCACAGCTATGAACTTCATGTTTAGCATTTCTACGGGTAATATATCCGGATGCTTCAGATAATATACGGCAATTTCCTTTAATTGTTCTTGCAATATTTGTTTGTAATCTATCGCTTTTCCAAATTCATCTTTGTCCCAGGATACTCCGCTGGCAAAAGTGCAATTGTTGCGACTAAAACCTAGCTCGTGTATGTGAATAACACCTTCTGCCAATGAGGTCAATGTTCCGGGTGAAGGTGTCATTTTTACTCCTTGTTCAGGCCAGTTTTCTTTAAAAAAGTTTATATCAATCCTATCATACGAATTGGAACGATTACGATTATGCATTTCCCGGGTTCCGTCTAAACTTAGCCCGACAACAAACTTCTCTTTATTTTCTAAGAGCCAGTTTTTAATTTCTCCATGTATGAGGGTACCGTTGGTTGTTGCGTAACATATATATTTTGCCGGCCATTTCTGCATCCATAGCCATTCGCAAATTTCTTTAATCTGCTGAAATGCCATAAATGGTTCTCCGCCATGAAATAGTATTTCTACATAATTTATATCTTCTTTTACAGCACGTTCGAAAGTCGACTTTATACCTTCTTGGGCTATTTCCAAAGGCATAATAGCTTTCCCTTTTATGTGTTCGTAACAGTAGATACAATTCAGATTACAGGCCTCTGTCATATAAAGAGTACATGTGCATCTTTTTAGTTTTTCATATGTAAAGATCTTCTTTTCCATCTTTCTTTATAGTTTATTCAATGAGTGTTTTGTTTAGTGAGCATTTTGTGTTTAATCTCCTCCAACTATAGCTGTTGATATACCAAATATGATAAGAACTACTACTCCGGCTCCTATTCCTCCCCAAAGTGAATGATTGCTATAGCCGACTATTAAGCCAACAATAATAGTAGTCAAAATAGGTATCCATACAAAACGAGCCAATCGTCCCAGTATTTGTGCAACGAGGAATAAAGCTAGCAGTCCTCCGATAATTTCTAATGCGATAATCATGGCTGATGTGTTTGGTTAATTTCTGGGTTGAGTCCAATATTTACGGCCATCTCCACATATGATGGTAAGTTGTCCGCACTCTTCGCAACGATATACTTCTCTCGGACGTACGTTGCCTACAACTCTCCAATATTCATTTTGTTCTGCGTTTGATAAATCTTGAAAATTGATTCTTTCAGTGTTGTAGCTGCCACAATTTTCACACTTTTGTCCGCTAAAAAAGATATTCCAGAATCCCATAGTGTTATAGTATATTAAATATGATTCCTACTCTATTTTGGCTTTTCGGATACTGCCGGTTTTGTCTTTGGTAAGATAGTGTCTCTTTCCTTACTCGCAAATATAGATGGTTTTGTAATTAGTATGCTGAAAAGGGTGTCTCTGATTGGTTTACATGTAAACTGATTAGGGACATAGCTAAGATGAAACTAATCTTTTTTATTTCCTTTCATGTCTTCAGAATAGAGTGAAAAGAAATCAAACTCCAGGATTGCGGATATTCTTGCAAGTATATCAGTATCCACAGAGTGCTTTTCGAAAATTTTATAGATATTAGTTCTGCTACATGATAGATGTTTGGCTAGCCAAACTACTGTTTTTTGCCGTTCTTCCATTTTCTGTCTGATTTGTTTTCCAATATGAATCATAAGCGTGTTGAATTTACTGGTAGAGTTCTGTATTTGGTGGTGTGTGTTAACTTATAATTTTGTGTAATCATCATTATGTTATTGCTTGAGAGTGCAAACTTAGTCAAACTTGTATACATATATTGTAGATAAATGTCCCTGATTGGTTTACATGTAAACCAATCAGGGACATTATGCAGTTTTGTTTAATAAATGGGTAACGGCTGATTATTCTTAATCTTTGTTCATTTTTATGTAGTCTGAGTAAAGTGAAAAGAAATCGAATTCCAGGATGGTGGAAATTTTAGTGAGTGTGTCTGTATCCACCGAATACTTTTCAAATATTTTGTATATATTCGTTCTGCTGCATGATAGTTGCTTGGCTAGCCAAACTACTGTTCTTTGACGTTCTTTCATTTTTTGCTTGATTTGCTCGCCTATGTGAATCATAAGAGTGTTGCGTTTTGCTGATAAATCCCCATATTCAGCGATGTGTGTTCTTTCAAGTATATACATATAAGAAGGCGTGGGGAATCTGTATCTGCTTATCCCACCTTTTAGGCTCTCGCATTGCCTTTTCCAGAGGATAAACAACATCAGTTAGCCCACGCCTGTATGATATACACTCTCACTTACCAATTGTTCATCAGTAAGTACAAAGTGATATAATCATACCACGTAGACGCCTTTGTTGCTTTATCTTCTCTGGATTTTGGATTTGCGAGATTCAAAAGGTCGAAGATTAACGCATGAAAACGTCTTTCGATATGTATGTTCTGCGGTATTATCTCAAATAACCGATTAGAACTTTGCAAAAGTAGAGCTTTTCAGTTAGCAGGACAAATCTTTTTTAGGCTTTTTCTTTTTTCGATAGTTCTGCTTTATTGATATATTTTTTCATTCACTTCTTTCACATAATACTAAGTTGCTTGTTTATAGATACTTTCTGTGAATGAATAGGTGAATTTTCACTCTTCACAACCCTTCACCCTCTTCACCAAATATACATTCCCCAATCTTGTATGTTGCCGACTAATTCCTGTTGCTGTCAGAACTTGCGCTAGTTGAATAGGAGTACAGTTGCGTAAAGCAGTTGGAAACTTCTTTTTCAATTCCTGATGGATGATAGTAGCCGAGAGTGATAAACAATCTGTCTCACCATAAGCGGCAGGTACATATGTGTGGCGTAGAATATCTTCTATAGGATTGACACGATAATAAGCAGCATTATGATGTTGTAATGCCCGTTCTTCCTCCTTGCTGAACCAGTATCGGGCTCCGGATAGAAGTTCCGCTTTCAGTTGAGCATAGATCTGTGAATGTTCTATGTTGGTGCAGTCGATGTCGTGTTCCGCTTCAATGCAAAAGAATCTGCGGCTGCCTGTCGGGTCGCAAAGTAGGTCGGTACGATTACTTGTGCCGATGAACGATGCTATGCGGGGGAGCGACCGGAAGTTTCTTTGATAAGCTTTGCAAATATTAAGGCTGGGCATTTGCATCAGATTCTTTAGTAACGGCATCTTTTGTGCTCCGAATTTGTCAAACTCATCCATATTTAATAATCCCATTTCGGCTAAAAGACGTTCGGGATTACTTTGGGAAGTTAATTTTAAGTTGTCCGAATAGTAGCGAACCAGCTGTGGTGGCATAAGCGTGCGGCAGAAAGTAGATTTGTGCCGTCCCTGTTCTTCGCTAATAAGTATCGGGGCTACGCTATTGGCTTGCCCCTGATTGACTCCTATCCATTGAGCGGTAAGTCCGAGCATCCAGGTATGGAAACTTTTAATCCATAGCGGATTATCCGATACTCGCCTTGCAAGGCTGTTCAATCGCTCCGTGCCATCCCAGTCGGGAAGTTCGTTCATATAGAGCCGGAAAGGGTGGTAACTTTCTATTTGGGTGGAATAGATGTACCTCTGAAGGTCTTTGTCCCAACAGTTGATGCCCTCTTTATGGGCTTCCAGACAGAAAGTATTCAGTTCCCGCTTGTCTATGCGGCAGAAAGAGATATTCCGTTGACCGGATGGACGGAATTCGGTTTCTTCGGTCAGTAGGTTGTAGCGGAAGTCGTATCGTGCTTTCAAAAAGTCGATCACTTGTTGCGTCAGGAGAACGGGCTGTTGATGTGCTTCTTGCATTTGTGCTTCTTGTATTTGCGGCTCGCTCTTAGGTTCGTTCTTAGGGGTGTTCAGTGAGACTTTTGGTGAGACGATGGTATTTGACGATTCTTTCATCAATACTCGTATCCTTTTTGCCAAACGTTTTGAACTGTATTCTAATGTCTTCATATTTTTCTTCTTTTTAAATGAATAAATGTTGTTTTTCGACCGGTTGATGCTGCTAAGGTATAACATGGAATATGGGGTTTGCAAGTATTTAACGAAGAAAATGTTTATTTTCCCCTGGAATGAAAAACAAGCTTTTTTACGCTGATAAGTCGTTACTTTGTCGTATCTTTAACTCTTGCTTAGCAAAGGACAACTAGAGTTGTCTTATTGGTCGACTACTGTTGACTAAACAGACAACTTATGTTGTCTATGCGGCCGACTAGAGTTGTCCTATAATAAATTTATATATTTAAACTGATAAAAAGTAATGGCTATTGTATTTGATTGGTATGAAAATCCGAACGCGTCTTCGGAAGAAGAAGCTACGTTGCATCCGCGTATCTTTATGAACGGTAAGGTGGATACGGAAACTCTTTGTTACAGGATTCATGATTACAGTTCGTTGACAGTGGGCGATGTAAAGAATGTGCTTGATAACTTGTCGAAGATTCTCGGCGAGTCGTTGCGTGAGGGAAAAGAAGTGCATATTGAGGGGGTAGGTTATTTTTATCCCACTCTGACAGCTACAGGGAAAGTGACCCACAGCACTCCGCATAAAACCAATAAAGTGGCTTTCAAAACTGTTCGCTTCCGTCCTGACGCTAATCTGAAAGGACATTTAGTAGGTGTTCGCGCCAGTCAGTCCAAGTATGTCCGTCATTCGGAGAAGATTTCAGATGTGGAGATTGATATCCGGCTGAAAGAGTATTTTGCCGAACATCAGATGATGAATCGCCGTGATTTTCAGGAAGTGTGCGGTTTGGCGCGTACCACGGCTAAAACTCAATTGGCGCGTTTGCGTGAAGAAGGTAAACTGGTGAATATCGGTTTGCGCAATCAACCTATGTATGTGCCGGCACCCGGCTATTACGGGATATCAAGAGATGCGCCACATCCTTCACGGTAGATTCAGTGAAGGAGTGGATTGTGTGAAAGAGCGAGCCGTACGAAAGATCTAGTCGTGTGAAGACGTGAAGGACGTGAAGAAGATAAAATATCCTTTTTTGTTCACCGAAAATAACTGCTAAACAGATACTTATCATCCTGTGAAGGACGTGATGAGCAGGAAATCAACTTTATTGTGTTATGTATTTCTTCATACCTTCCGTGTAGTAAGTCTTGAATTCTCCATCTTCTCCGCTATAGATAAAGTAGGCGTCAATCTTTGGATTCGCTTTGCAGAAGGTTTCTGCTTCTTCCAGTCCCATCACCATGAATGCGGTAGCCAAAGCGTCCGCAGTCATGCAATCTTCAGCTATCACTGTGGCGGATAAGATATTGTGCTGTACCGGGTAACCGGTTCTCGGGTCAATGGTATGCGCATATTTCTTTCCGTCTTTATAGTAAAAGTTACGATAGTTTCCGGAAGTAGCCATGCCAAGATCGGTAACTTCAAGTACCGTTTGTATATCCTGTTTCACGGAGAGTGAGTCGTCAATCGGCTTGTTGATTCCGATGCGCCACCGGTCGTTTTTCCGATTGATGCCTTTCACTACCACTTCTCCGCCTATATCTACCATATAGTTTTCCACTCCTTTACGGTCGAGCAGTTGTGCTACTACGTCTACCGAATATCCTTTGGCTACAGCACTGCAACTCAACATGATGCGTGGGTCTTGCTTGATGATTTTCCCATTCTCCAGTTTCACTTTGCTGTATCCTGTGATTTGCAGTAAGCTGTCTATCATCAGGGAATCAGGAAAAGCTCCCTTTTTAAAACCGAATCCCCAGGCGTTGGCAAGAGGAGCTACCGTGATATCAAAGGCTCCTTTCGTTTCGCGGGAAATTGTCATGGAGCGATTGAAGCACTTTTGGAAAAAAGTATCCGTCACTATTTCCTCGTTGCGGTTTACCCGGCTGATAACGGAACTGTCGTTGAAAGGGGATAGTGACAAGTCGAAGCGTTGCAACTCCGCTTCAATTTCGGGTTTTAAGTCGCCGTTATATTGATAGGTAATGCTGTATACAGTACCAAATACAAGTCCCTTGATATTGTAATAGTTTGCTTGCGGTTTGTGTCTGGCTATTATCCAAATACTTGCTAAAATCAGGAAAGCCAGCCAAAGGAAACTCTTCTTTGTTTTCATACGCTCTTTTGTTTGATGAGAAAACTTGTTTTATTGGAAAAACAGATGTTCGATTAATATTTTTGTTCCGATAATGACCAGGATAATGCCTCCCCATAGCTCCGCTTTCAATTTCCGGGCAAGTCCGCAGCCACACTGAATACCGAAGATAAGCCCGATCATTGACATGACAAATGAAACAAGGCCTATGATAAGGATGGGGGAGAGGATTTCACTATAGTTCTGAACTCCTAAAAAGGCAAACGAGATGCCAACAGCCAATGCGTCGATACTTGTTGCTACTGCCATCGTGAATACCACTTTCAGGCTTGCCGGGTTGAATAACTGACAACATTCTTCTTCCTTGAAAGACTCCCAAATCATTCGACCGCCGAGGAAAGCAAGAATCGCAAAGGCAATCCAATGGTCTACGCTTTCTATGAGATGGCTGAATGTTTTTGCGCACATCCATCCGATAAAAGGCATGATGGCCTGAAAGAGTCCGAAGGCAAAAGCCATGACCAGCATGGGCTTCCATTGGGTACGTTTCAAAATAATGCCACTTGCAATCGAAACAGCGAAACAATCCATCGCCAAACCTATTGCAAGCAACCAAATCTCTAGTCCTGTCATTATATTCTAAAGCGGCAATTTATAAATGAGGGAATAGGTGATTCCCATATTGTTCGATTTAAATTTTCCGTAGCCGGGCACATACCATGGGTCGCCATATTCTCCGGTAGAGGCACTTGTCTTGTATTTCATGCGTACTGACCACCCCATATTGAAATTCTTGTAAATACGTACTTTGACGCCTACGACGATTTCCAACCATTGTACTGAGCCTTTCATGCCCAAATGGCTGAAAGGTACACTTCCGCCCCAGTAATCATCTTCCAAACTGGGGTTGCCTATTACGTCTCCCCAAATAGGGTCACCCGCCGGCATGGTAGATACATCATATTTGAAGGAGCTGAATGCGTAACGAAGACCTGCATATAAGTAACTGTTCTTCTCTTTCTTCTTTGCCATGGTGTTGTAGTCCACACCGATTCGGAAGAATGGGGCAGCTTTGCTTTTATAATGGATACCCGTTTCGCTCCAGGTGTCTGTTCCACCCATACCGAATTCTATGGTAGGGATGAATTTGTTTTTGAGGTTGACCGCTATGCTGACTTCAGAACTCATGAAGTCACTACCTAGAAGTTTGCTTCCCGGGCCGTATAAGTCCACACCGATGTATGTACCATTGTAAAAAGGAATGGTATCTACTTCGACAACCTTATTCTTTTTCTGATCTCTTTTGGGTGTATGGGTCGGGCGTTGCTGTTGAGCCAACAACGGGAGTCCAATGCAAAAGAGCAGAAGCAGGCTAGTCAGTCGTAACCAGGTTACGTTCGCGATATTTAAAGAATATCTGTAGATTCTCAATTTCATTAGTATTGGCTTCTTTATTTCTAAAATAGATAGAGTCTATTTTCTCCGAACTATTGGCTCTGTTTCCGAACTTGGTGCTGATGATATTTTGTTTCATCATATATCCACATTCCATTGACTGGAAATAAGGAGTGTTCTGCTGTATGATATACAGGGTATCTACATCATTGGGTTTACGTACCGGGTCATATTGGAAAATAAATACGGTAGAATCGCTTGTGTAGCGTAATGGCAGCATTATCTTATGCACTTTTTTCTCGTTATTGAGAATGATTGAGTCTGTCCCCAATGCTTTAATTGTCAACGAGTCAAGCGTATCATTTAATGCCCTGGTCTTATCGTCAGGGTTGATTGTCTTGAATGTGCAATACATCATCGGACGTCCTGCCAACGAACAATCGTTTTCGTCCGAGCATGAACTGTGGATGCTGACGGCAGTACCAACGATTATCAATAGGAGAAAGATACGAACTAAATTCTTCATAGTCAATTATTGAATGTGAATCAAATTTTCTTTTCTATCTGATAGTTATTCCGTTCAGGTGCGTTGCGCGAGATCAATTCGCCAAGGAATCCGGCAAGGAATAATTGCGTACCTATAATCATAGCCGTGAGTGACAAATAAAAATAGGGAGAGTCGGTCACCAATCGGTAGGGCAGACCGTTGTACATAGCATATAATTTACTGGCACCTACAATGATGACAGAAATCATTCCGACAAGAAACATCAATGAACCCAGCAGTCCGAAGAAGTGCATCGGCTTAATTCCGAATTTGGAAAGGAACCAAAGGGAGAGCAGATCCAGGTATCCGTTGACAAAACGGTTGAGACCGAATTTGGTAGTACCGTACTTGCGTGCCTGGTGATGAACTATCTTTTCGCCGATTTTCTTGAATCCGGCGTTCTTTGCCAGGTATGGGATATAACGGTGCATCTCACCGTACACTTCGATGTGTTTTACTACATCTTTGCGATATGCTTTCAGTCCGCAATTAAAGTCGTGCAGGTTTTTAACACCTGAAACTTTGCGTGCGGTGGCATTGAATAACTTGGTTGGCAGTGTTTTCGATAATGGATCATATCTTTTTTGCTTCCAGCCGGATACGAGGTCGTAGCCATCTTCGGTTATCATCCGGTAGAGTTCCGGTATTTCGTCCGGGCTATCTTGTAAATCCGCATCCATCGTGATGACTACGTCACCCTGCGCTTCGGCGAATCCGCAATAGAGTGCGGGAGATTTGCCGTAGTTGCGGCGGAATTTGATACCTTTTACGTGTTCTGATTGCGTCTTGAGCTTTTCTATCACTTCCCATGAGTGGTCAGTGCTTCCGTCGTTAACGAAAATCACTTCAAATGAGAATCCGTTGGCTTGCATTACCCGTTCTATCCAAGCGTAGAGTTCGGGTAGTGACTCTTCTTCATTGAATAATGGGACTACAACTGATATATCCATCTTTTTATTACTAAATTACGAATTACAAATTACGATTGAGCAGGCTCGTCGTTTCCGGGTTTAGCTCTTTTCATCACCATTAATGCAGTAGGGATGGCCAGGAGACTGCCCCAAAATACATCCCATGACAATAGTTGCATGGTAATGTTGATGGAATTGAGTGAACGGACACTATCTATCGTTTCTTTTATAATCTCTTTGCTTTCTACCAGGGCGGGAGTGTTGGTCATCAATTCGTCCCATAGCTGGGTATAAGAATTGATGATAAAACCGTGGTCGATAAACTGGAAATAGATGTAATGGGCTACAGCTACCAGCAAGGATGCAAACATATACATAAATATGGTAAAGAGGACAGCATGCGAAAACTGGATGCTTCCTCCGCATATTTTATCCCGATACATCTTTGTATAATGATAACCGATGAACGGTACGGCCAATGTCAGGATTATAAATAAGAATGAAAAGAAAGGGATATGAAACCCTAGTGGGAATAGTATGAATTTCAATATCCAATAGGCTCCCATATACGTGCCAAAGTGCATGGCATATTTCTGTAAATAGCTTCTGTTTTCTGTCATTTTCTTTTATAAATTGCGCACAAAGGTACGAATAATATCGGTTGGTAGGGGGAATATGGTTGTTAAAGTTAATAAAGCAATAAAAGTTGCTGACCGAGATTTTTTTTGTACTTTTAATTGCTT
The DNA here is from genome assembly GCF_014750685.1 of Bacteroides sp. GM023. Lineage (GTDB taxonomy): Bacteria > Bacteroidota > Bacteroidia > Bacteroidales > Bacteroidaceae > Bacteroides. Next base: position 50,964 of record NZ_JAAXGE010000022.1, on the reverse strand, counting down.
GAAATGTAGTCTGTTAGTACTTTTGTGTGAAAAAAGTTATCCATAGCTATTGCAGGATTCATAAAAATGCCTACCTTTGCAACCGCAAAACGGGTAAGTCCTATACGGCCAGCTCCCTTCGAATCCTCCAGGGCTTGATCGCAGCAAAGGTAGTTGGTTGTAGCGGCGCGATATAGTTAGCTTACCCACCCGCCTCTTTAGCTCAGTTGGCCAGAGCACGTGATTTGTAATCTCGGGGTCGTTGGTTCGAATCCGACAAGAGGCTCAAAAAAGAAAAGCATTCAGGAATTTCCTGGATGCTTTTCTTTTTTTATATTTGCATAGTATCGAAATGCACAGTTCCGAAATGGCTGTTTCGGAACTGTATGTTTCGAAAATGTATAAGTTATTAATAGCGTGTGCTTTATGTGAATTTTTACCTATCGGGTGCGTCTGTATAATTTTACAAAGGCTCCTAAAATTATCAGAATGATTAATAATGTAACTCCGAATGTCCAATAATTGATAACCCGTGATTCTGCGTTAAGGGTATAATTATCTGCCAGGAGCCGGAAACCGTCTATTTTCCAAATGGCTGAATTGTTATTTAGTGTTCTTGCGTTGGAAGAAAGTAGTATGCCGGGCATTGTCAACTCAAATTGTATGGAGTTATAGAGCACTTCGGCAATTTTGATTTTTTCCTCTCCCATATTATTCATGGCTTCTTTATTCTTTAGATAGAGTTCTGAATAGTATTTTGTTTGGTAGATTTTATCAAAAATGGTACAGAGAACATCTATTTGGGCATCTCCCCAAGTGTCTTGGGTGGAGAAGTGGTTTTTATAAACTGCTTCTTTTGATTCGTCCAAACGGCATATATTGCTTGTATCGCCCTGCGCCAAAATGAAATCACGAATTACTTCCCAGTTGATTTCGTATTGGCTGCGGCTATACCATTCTCCGAATTTGCTTTCGATTTCGTCCAGTTTATCTTTCAATTCCATTCCACTTAGTCCGTTGTAAGCGCTGTTGTCTCCGCAAAACCAAATGATTTGCTCTTCTTTATTCATGTAATTGCTGAGGGGGACAGGACCTTTATCCGTAAGTTCTTTGTAGGTGGCAGTGTATGTATAATAGGTATAGAACCATCTGAAGCTTTTCTTCACTCGCTCTGTGGGTATGGCTAAGGGATACATATATTCTTTTCCTTTTGTGACAGAAAAGTATTCTCCATCTACAACCGGTAGTTTTCTGCAAACTTTTACGTTCAGGTTTTCTTTCTCTCCCCAAAAGTCGAATTTGATAGTAGAGTCCAGCTTCACTATTTGCCAGTCTGCATCTATCTGAAACATATATGGATTGTGAGTCTTGTCTCCTGCGATGAAAGCGGAATCACCTCGCGCATAGACTTCCCTGTATATGCTTCCGTCACTTCCTATCTGCGAAGTCATTCGGTAATTGCTGCCACAAGAAGTTGTGCCGAGTAGCAACAATGCTGTTATGAATAAATGATTAGTTTTCATATCTTAATTTATTTAGAACGGTTTTCTTTGATTAACTGGATAATACGCGTCTGCCGGAGTTGCCGATGTCGCGTGAATTGAGAAGACAGGTAATTGTTTTTCTCCTGAAGTCCCATCTCTTTCCAATTCTCCGGCAATGAGAATGAAGTGCTGTTTTGCCAGTCTCCATATTCATTTTGTTGAGGTATGGGAGAAAGAAAAGTATCGTTTATAAATAGTAGGAGTAACACTGCGGCAGCAAATCCTGACAGCCAGGCGCCAATCAGAAACTTTCTCCTTCCGGGTTTTGAACGGGACGGGGATGAAGGGATACTATTCAGAATAGCTGTTGTCAACTCTTCCGGGTTCTTCAATATAGGCTGTTTGTTTTTGAGTTCGGACAGCCATTCTTCATACTGTTTATCTTCCTGTTTCATAAGTCGGGGTCTATTTGATTCATTTTATTACGTATATTCTTCCGTGCCAGATACAAGGTACTTTTTATCTGTTCCGGGGATAATCCTGTGATACTCTGAACTTCCGCCACTTCCAGCTCTTCGACATCCCGAAGCATAAAGACTACTTTCTGTTGTGCGGGCAGTTCGTCGGTATAACGCAATATCAATTCTTTCAACTGTTTGTTGGCGAGTGATATTTCAACATTGTCATTTGAAGGAATATTTGCTGAATCAGAAAATGAAGATTCTTTGTCCAAAGGTGAATGGCTCAATGAACGTAAACGATCGTAACAGGCATTGCAGGTAATTTTATAAAGCCAGGTAGAAAAGCGCTTTTCTCTATCATATGATTTCAGTGATAGCCAGACTTTGACAAACGTTTCCTGCGTGATGTCTCTGGCTTCATCCTCATCGCAAAGTAACCGGAAGGACAGCCGGAATACCAATGACTGGAACTCGGAAACCAAACGACCAAATGCTTCTTTATCGTCCTGTCGACTCCGGTCTACCAACTTCTGTATTTCTTCCTGATTCATCATTATTTATCCTTGTTTATAATATGATACGTAATAAAATACTTCCGGTCGTTTACGAATTATCAAATATATACTCTACATTATTATGAATCTACTGATATTGATTTTAATAAATACGTCACATTGGATGAATGGTGGGTAAATATTCCTTGAAGTTGCTTTACTATATTGATGTTGCCGGAAAGAAAAACGATGAATTGTAGTTGTGAAGCGATTTCTTGATTCGTTTGTTGACGTACTTTGCGGTCTATGTCACTTTGCATTAGGTAAATACCCATTGCTTTCTGAATGTCCGCTACTCCTCTTTCCCATTCATGGTCGCCAAGGGTTTGAATAAAAGTACAGTATTGTTTTAGTTTGGCATTCAACCTTTTTAGTCTATTGTATTCTGACTCAAGAGGAAAATGATTGTATGCCGGACATATTACATTCGACATTTGTAGATAATACTCTTTCATTTCATTTTCAGATTTGAATGTAGCTTGAATGTACTGTTGCATGGCGTTAAGTGCTTCCTTAGTGTCTGCTGTCTGACTGTTTTCCATAATCTTTAAAGTTTAAAAAGTAAATAAATAAGGTTTGATGGGAGGGGTGGAAGAGCTAAAAAAAAGAAAGCGGTTTCGCCTGTCCCATTGTCAAACATACACGCCGGCAGGTTTAGAGGTGCATTAACACTCCCTATGGGGGTACGAAACCGCCCATATGAAGATTAGCGAACAAGTAAAAACTCATCGCAAAAATAGGCAGGTTTCCCCGCCGACATTAATATGTTTGACGTTGCAAATGTAGTTATTATTTTTTCAACTCTATCAAGTAAGTGGAGAAATAATTTTGAAAAAAGAGAGGATGGATTACAATGAATCCACCCTCTCTTATCTTTATTATAAGAATCTATTTACTTAATTCTCTTATATCCATACACAGCCAAATCTCCCAATTCTTCTTCAATACGAAGCAGTTGATTATATTTAGCCATACGGTCAGAACGGCTCAAAGAACCAGTCTTGATTTGTCCGCTGTTGGTAGCTACTGCGATGTCGGCGATAGTAGCATCTTCAGTTTCACCCGAACGGTGAGAAGTAACCGTAGTATATCCGTGGCGGTGAGCCATTTCGATAGCGTTCAGAGTTTCTGTCAGTGAACCGATTTGGTTTACTTTAATCAGGATAGAGTTGGCACAGCCTTTTTCGATACCCATTGCAAGGAAATCTACGTTTGTCACGAACAGGTCGTCACCTACCAATTGGCAACGGTCGCCGATACGTTCGGTCAGTTTCTTCCAACCTTCCCAGTCGTTTTCGTTCATACCGTCCTCGATAGAGTCGATAGGGAATTTGTTGATTAGTTCTTCCAGGTAGTCAACTTGTTCATCGGAAGTGCGTTTCTTACCTTTTTCGCCTTCAAACTTAGCGTAGTCGTAAATACCGTCATGGTAGAATTCTGAAGCAGCACAGTCCATACCGATCATTACGTCTTTGCCCGGTTCGTATCCTGCTGCTTTGATAGCGGCGAGAATAGAGTTTAAGGCATCTTCCGTACCTTCCAGGTTAGGAGCGAAACCACCTTCGTCACCTACGGCAGTGCTAAGACCACGGTCTTTCAATACTTTCTTCAATGCATGGAATACTTCAGCACCCATACGCAAACCTTCTTTGAAAGAAGGAGCACCTACCGGGCGAATCATAAATTCCTGGAATGCGATAGGAGCATCACTATGTGAACCGCCATTGATGATATTCATCATCGGTACAGGCATTACATAAGTATTTGTTCCACCGATATAGCGGTATAAAGGAAGATCTAAATAATTGGCAGCAGCTTTGGCTACGGCAAGAGATACACCGAGAATAGCGTTAGCACCTAAGTTTGATTTAGTCTTGGTGCCATCCAATGCCAACATAGCGTAGTCGATTCCTCTCTGATTGAGTGAAGACATTCCGACCAGTTTCGGAGCAATGATTTTATTTACATTGTCAACCGCTTTTTGTACACCTTTTCCACCATAGCGCTGTTTGTCACCATCGCGAAGCTCCAATGCTTCGTGTTCACCTGTGGAAGCACCTGACGGCACTGATGCACGTCCCATAATGCCTGATTCCAATACTACGTCAACTTCTACTGTGGGGTTACCTCTTGAATCGAGAATTTCTCGAGCTACAATTTTTTCAATTTTCATCGTTTCTATTGTTTTTGAATAAGATTTTGCAAAAGTACGGACTTGACGGGGAGTGAGAAATCACTATAAATAGGTATTCTGTTCGTTCCTATTCACTATATGTCGTTAGTCCGATCTTATAATATAACAACGGGACGATGCTTTTTGTTTGAGCGTAACGGGTTGAAATTTGCAGGATTTTAATCCTCGATGACAACACCTAGCAGTGGAAGTAAATCCATTGCTTGCAGAGAGGTGATGATAGCTCCTTTCAGGTCACTGATATTAAGCGTGATTCCGCTGATACGGGAAGTACGCAAGTCTATTCCGCGAAGTGGGGCGTGCGAGAAGTCGGCTTCTACCAGGTCGCAACTATCGAAAGCGGCGGATGAAAAACGGCAGTCGTTCAAACTCCCGTTTCGAAGCTGGCTGTGTGCAAAGCGCACCTGGTTCATCTTACTCATCGCCAGGTTGACGTACCCCGCATTGCAATCGTGCAACAGGACATGATTCATGGTTGTCTCGGACAGATTGGTTCCTAAGAGTTTGCAGGAGATAAATTCTACCCGGTAAAAGGAACTTTCGGCAAAAGAGATGTTTGATAAATCGCAATTCTCAAACCGGACATCGGTCAACTGGGAAGAACGGAACTTACATTCGCTAAAGGTCTGATGCCGGAAAGTACAGTTCTTGAAGCTCTTGTAGGATTTGTCGATACCTTCTTCTCTTCCTTTACAGAATAGAAGATGGGAGACGGTTTCTTCTCTGTCGAGCCATTCCTGTAAGGTGTTTGTACTGATTTCCTGTTCTTCCGCCATGGGTGGAACTACGCGGACGGGTTTTGCTGAATTTCTTTTTATCATGCCGTAAAGATAGCTTTTATATTAGGATATTTAGATTTGCTTTCCCACATATCCACCACCCAGTGCGGCAGCCAGTCCTATTCCTATACTTAATAAGGTATAGAGGATGAATGTTCCGTAGAATTCTCCTTTCAGCAGACCTATGCCGTCACTGGAGAAAGTGGAGAAGGTGGTGAAACCACCGCATAATCCCGTTGTCAAGAGCAGGCGGACTTCGAAAGGAAGATGGAACCGTTCTGAAAGGGCATAAAACAGGCCGATAAGGAAACTGCCAAGCAGATTGACGGTGAACGTAGCCCACGGAAAATGGTAAGGAATAATCCGTTCGTGCATGAATAGCTGAACGCAATAACGTAACGCACTGCCGGTGCCGCCCCCGATAAAGATATAGATAATTTCTTTGCTCATTTGATTTTGGATATTTGTATTATTTATATGCGGCTTCAAAATCCTTCTCGAATTGAGGGAAGCCACCGAGATAGACGCGGTCTATCCGTTCAGAAACGGTTGACGAGTCATTTTTGTTTTGCAGGGAAGCGATGAGGCTTTTTAGTATATCCCTGGGGACTGTTTCTATCCAGAATGTGACGAGCGCGTGCGCAAGAATATATGAATATTGCTCGTCAGTTGCCTGTCGCTTCATAAATTTGCCGTGTCCGCTATTAAGGAATGTAGGGAGATCGACCTCTCCCAGCATATACATTGTGCGGATTCTGCCTTGCTCGTATTCGGTAAAGGTGTGGCGGAGTCCTTTCTTCGTCACTTTGCAATGCTCGAAATATTCAGATAAGCCTTCGTTGAGCCAGCTAGGCGGGAATTTCCCTAGAATTTCCCGAACGAAATGATGGCTGAGTTCGTGATAAATGATAGCAAGGCTTCGTTCCCGTCCTTTCTCTCGTCCCAGTATGAATGCTTTTTGCAGTTTGGGAGAATATACGCCGTTTGCTTTGAATGGCAAGGATATGTTTATACTTTCAAGATATTTTAAGGCTTCTTTTCTATCCTCGAATACATGCAGCTGAAGGGTAAGCGTATCGGGTAATCCGAATTGCATATAGAAGTTGACTTCGTGACTGATAAATTGCTCGATATCCCGACGGTCTTTATCAGGGAGCGGGTCACCGCTATACTCTATTTTGACGGTTTGCGCATTGAGCAGACCGCAAAAGATAAAAAGTGAAAAAAGAAGATAGAATATACGCATGATAATATTACTATTTCAGATTTTTCTGTTTCATGTATTTCTTTTTGTCACGTTTGCTCATATCCTGCATGATAAGCTCATCATCGACAACAGCCTGGTAGATTGTTTTCTCTTTGAGCTTAATGTCTCCTTCTGTTGTACGAAACACGGGTATGAAGTGTGAATAAGGATATCCCGAAGATTCTCCGCCTTTGAATTTATTCTCATCCAAAAAGAAGAAGGAGATGGAAACTCTCGAAGGCCCTGCTTTTCCTACGGGTTGTCCTACTTTCACTTCTTCGCCCGGCTGAATGAAATTCTCACTCATCACCAGGTAAGCCGCGAAAGTCTGGTCGGCGTGATAGACAAGCAGTTGCCGTGGATTAGTAGTTTTACAGGCTATTCCGCTGCGGGTGGCATAAACTAAGTCACCTTCTTTTATGCGGAAGTTGAGCGTCTTTACAGATTCTCGCGGGTCGGTTTGCCAACCTGTCTTTTGCCCGTCTTTCACGGGTAAGGCGTATGGGGTATTGATTTGAAAGTTTACAGGAAACTTACCGCGATAGTATTTGTAACTCGATGCACTCTTGAACGGGTTATCGAACGATGCGTTCTTTTCTATTTTAAATATGGTATTTTTCCCGGGAGTCAGATTGTAAGAGCGGTCACTCATGCGATATAGATAATAGTCGCAATGATCCTCATTGTAGTAATTCAGTTCCTGATTACCCTGTGTGTCTGTTTCCCATTTTGATTCAACGACTCCGAACGGACGTTCCATTAACTTTCGCAAAGACTGGGCGGAGATATGGCAGGCAGATAGTGAGAATACGAATAAGATAATAAATTTAAGGTGTTGCGTCATAACTTTAATAAATAGATTGTATAACCTTTAGAGAAATAAATAATTGCTTGCAAATATAGAAAGAAACTGCGATATATGAATGTTATCATTCTATTTTATTCGGCAAAGCCACTATATTTTTTCTTCTTAGTCTGTTTTGTATTTTGCTTATAATTAATGTTTTATGTAATGTGAGATACTCTTCTTCTCTATATTCTGATTATAAAGAAAAACAGCCGCCATGTTTCCTGTCTATCTTTGCCATACGATTATTAACTAACGTATTTATATCATGAAGAACATGAAAACAAGAACCGCAATGTGGCTTTGCCTGCTGCTTACTTTTTTAGTCGGCACATCAGCAAAAGCTGAAAGTATCACTTCTCCCGATGGGCAATTGAAGCTTAATTTCTCCGTCAACGCACAAGGAGAGCCCGTGTATGAACTTTCTTATAAAGGAAAGGATGTGATTAAACCTTCCAAACTGGGATTGGAACTGAAGAATGATCCGGGGTTAATGAATGGATTTACTTTGACCGATGCCAAAACTTCTACTTTTGATGAAACTTGGGAACCGGTGTGGGGAGAGGTGAAATCAATCCGCAATCATTATAATGAAATGGCTGTTACCTTGAATCAAAAGGCGCAGGATCGCAGTATTATTCTCTGCTTTCGTCTTTATAATGATGGTTTGGGCTTTCGCTATGAATTCCCGCTACAAAAGAATCTGAATTACTTTGTTATTAAGGAAGAACATTCGCAGTTTGCCATGGCAGGGGATCATACAGCCTTTTGGATTCCCGGTGACTATGATACGCAGGAATATGACTATACCGAATCCAAGCTTTCGGAAATCCGTGGGTTATTGCAGGGAGCGATTACCGGAAATGCTTCTCAAACCTCTTTCTCGCCAACAGGCGTACAGACTTCTCTGCAAATGAAAACAGCCGATGGTCTGTACATCAACTTGCACGAAGCTGCTTTGGTAGACTACTCTTGTATGCATTTGAATCTCGATGATAAGAATTTGATTTTTGAATCATGGCTGACGCCGGATTCGCAGGGAGATAAAGGATATATGCAAGCTCCTTGCCGGTCGCCCTGGCGCACAGTGATCGTTAGTGATGATGCCCGCGATATTCTGGCTTCCAAATTGACGTTGAATCTGAACGAGCCTTGTGCTTACGAAGATGTTTCCTGGATTAAGCCGGTGAAGTATATTGGTGTGTGGTGGGAAATGATTAGCGGAAAAAGCTCATGGGCATATACAGACGATGTTTATTCTGTGAAACTCGGTGAAACGGATTATTCAAAAACAAAGCCGAATGGACGGCATGCTGCGAATAATGACAATGTGAAACGTTATATTGACTTTGCGTCCCTGCATGGATTCGACCAGGTATTAGTGGAAGGCTGGAATGAGGGCTGGGAGGATTGGTTCGGTCATTCGAAAGATTATGTTTTTGACTTTGTGACTCCCTATCCCGACTTCGATTTGAAAATGCTCAATGCCTATGCGAAGGCAAAAGGAGTGAAGCTGATGATGCACCACGAAACCTCTGCTTCCGCGCGCAACTATGAACGTCATTTGGATACTGCTTATCAATTTATGGTAGATAACGGATATGATGCTGTCAAAAGTGGTTATGTAGGTAATATCATTCCTCGCGGAGAACATCACTACGGACAATGGATGAACGATCATTATCTGTATGCAGTGAAGAGAGCGGCAGATTACAAGATTTGTGTAAATGCGCACGAAGCGGTTCGCCCGACCGGATTATGCCGCACTTATCCCAATCTGATTGGCAATGAATCGGCACGCGGTACGGAATATGAAGCCTTTGCAGGCAATAAGCCGTTCCATACGACACTGCTCCCTTTCACCCGTCTGATTGGCGGCCCGATGGATTATACTCCGGGTATCTTTGATACAAAACTCTCTTTCCTGCAAGGCGACCATAGTTTTGTGCGTACTACGCTGGCAAAACAACTGGCTCTTTATGTTACGATGTATAGCCCGTTGCAGATGGCAGCCGATTTTCCTGAGAATTATGAGCGTCACCTGGATGCTTTCCAATTTATTAAAGACGTAGCGCTCGATTGGGACGACAGTAAATACCTGGAAGCAGAACCGGGAGATTATATCACCGTAGCCCGTAAGGCGAAAGGTACTGATAACTGGTTTGTGGGCGGCATCACCGACGAAAATCCCCGCACTTCTACGTTCGCACTCGATTTCCTTGAACCGGGAAAACAATATGTAGCTACGCTGTATGAAGATGGCAAAGACGCAGATTTTGAAAAGAATCCTACTTCTTATCAAATAAAGAAAGGCATTGTTACCAATAAAACCCGTATTTCAGCGAAACTTGCCCGGAGCGGAGGATTTGCGTTGAGTCTGATTGAAGCAACCCCGGCGGACAGGAAGATTATTAAGAAATGGAAATAAGATTCAGGTAGAGAAATTGTTTTCGGATTCCCCGCCTTTAATAAATATTAGTTGTTGCCCTGCAAAGAAATATTAAACTTTGCGGGGCTCTTTTTTTTTCAGCCGGATTCTTTTTTGTATTTTTGCGCATCTTTTTTTAAACATCATCAATAAAGAGAACGACATGGGAGGTTTTTTCGGAACAGTCTCGAAAACTAGTTGCGTGACTGATTTATTCTACGGCACAGATTATAACTCACATCTGGGTACAAAGCGGGGAGGACTCGCGACATATAGTAAGGAAAAAGGGTTTATCCGTTCCATTCATAATTTGGAAAGTACCTATTTCCGAACCAAGTTCGAAGGAGAACTGGACAAGTTTAAAGGAAACGCCGGAATCGGCATTATCAGTGACACAGACGCACAACCTATCATTATCAACTCTCACCTCGGCCGCTTCGCCATTGTTACCGTCGCAAAAATAGCCAATATCCAACAACTGGAAGACGAACTTCTCAGCCAAAATATGCACTTCGCCGAACTTAGTTCGAGCAATACTAATCAAACGGAACTTATCGCACTGCTTATTATACAAGGTAGAAACTTTGTCGAAGGTGTCGAAAATGTGTTCAAGCATATCAAAGGTTCTTGTTCCATGCTTATCCTGACGGAAGATGGAAGTATCATCGCCGCCCGCGACCAATGGGGACGTACTCCTGTTGTAATCGGCAAGAAAGACGGTGCTTATGCTGCGACAAGCGAATCATCCAGTTTCCCGAATCTGGATTATGAGATTGAGAAATATTTGGGACCGGGTGAAATTGTACGTCTGTATGACGACCACATTGAGCAGCTTCGCAAACCGAATGAGGATATGCAGATTTGTTCTTTCCTGTGGGTGTATTACGGTTTCCCGACTTCCTGCTATGAAGGCAAGAATGTGGAAGAAGTCCGTTTCACAAGCGGATTGAAGATGGGGCAGACGGATGAATCGGAAGTGGATTGTGCCTGTGGTATCCCTGATTCGGGAGTAGGTATGGCTTTGGGATATGCAGAAGGAAAGGGAGTTCCCTATCATCGCGCCATCTCAAAATATACGCCGACATGGCCTCGCAGCTTTACCCCCAGCAATCAGGAAATGCGTTCGTTGGTTGCCAAGATGAAGTTGATTCCGAACCGTGCAATGCTTCAGGGAAAACGTCTGCTGTTCTGTGACGATTCAATAGTCCGCGGTACGCAGCTACGTGACAATGTGAAGATTCTATATGATTATGGAGCAAAAGAGGTGCATATGCGTATCGCCTGTCCGCCGCTGATTTATGCTTGCCCGTTTGTGGGATTCTCTGCTTCTAAGAATGCGCTGGAATTGATAACCCGCCGTATTATTCAGGAACTGGAGGGTGACGAAAATAAGAATTTGGAAAAATATGCTACTACCGGTTCTCCCGAGTATGAAAAGATGGTCGGCATCATTGCTGAACGTTTCGGCCTGTCTTCCTTGAAGTTCAATACGCTGGAAACACTGATTGAAGCTATCGGATTGCCTAAATGTAAAGTGTGTACACACTGCTTTGATGGCAGTAGCCACTTTTAAAAAAGATTATACAATAAAAAAGAGCCGTGAATTGCTTTGTAATTCACGGCTCTTTTTTTACCTTTACGGCATTGTAAACTATCAAATAGTAAGTAGTAAATCGTTAAATCGTAAATAAAATGACTTTAGTAGACAGATTTTTAAAGTACGTGAGCTTCGATACGCAATCTGATGAATCGACAGGGCTTACTCCCAGTACTCCGAAACAGATGATATTCGCAGAATACCTGAAAGCGGAACTGGAATCTTTGGGATTGGAAGATATTACTTTGGACGGACATGGCTATCTTTTTGCTACGCTTCCTGCCAATATAGATAAAGAAGTGCCGACTATCGGATTCATTGCCCATATGGATACAAGTCCTGATATGAGCGGCAAGGATGTGACTCCGCGCATTGTTGAAAAGTACGATGGTTCGGATATTGTGCTTTGTGCGGAAGAGAATGTAATCCTTTCTCCTGCGCAATTTCCTGAATTGCTGGATCATAAGGGCGAAGACCTGATTGTGACCAATGGAAAGACTTTGCTCGGTGCTGACGATAAGGCGGGTATTGCGGAAATCGTTTCGGCAATGGTTTATCTGAAAGAACACCCCGAAATCAAGCATGGAAAGATTCGTATCGGATTCAATCCCGATGAAGAAATCGGTGAGGGTGCTCATAAATTCGATGTAGATAAATTCGGTTGTGAGTGGGGATATACAATGGATGGCGGTGAAGTCGGAGAGCTGGAGTTTGAGAACTTCAATGCTGCTGCCGCAAAGGTTATCTTTAAAGGACGCAATGTGCATCCGGGCTATGCCAAGAATAAGATGATTAATTCTATCTTCCTTGCCAACCAGTTTATAACCTTGCTTCCTGCACAGGAAAGACCGGAACATACTACGGGATATGAAGGTTTCTATCATCTGATAGGTATTCAGGGTGAAGTGGAACAAAGTACTGTTTCTTATATCATCCGCGACCATGACCGTGCTAAATTTGAAGACCGCAAGAAGGAGATGCAACGCCTGGTAGCTCAAATGAACGAAGAATATGGCGCAGGTACGGTAACTCTTGAGTTGCGCGACCAATATTATAATATGCGTGAGAAGATAGAGCCGGTAATGCATATCATCGACACTGCTTTTGCCGCAATGGAAGCCGTTGGCGTGAAGCCGAATGTGAAACCGATTCGTGGTGGTACGGATGGCGCGCAACTTTCTTTCAAAGGGTTGCCTTGTCCGAACATTTTTGCCGGTGGACTGAATTTCCACGGACGCTACGAGTTTGTTCCTGTTCAGAACATGGAAAAGGCGATGAAAGTCATCGTGAAGATTGCCGAACTGGTCGCTTCCAAGTAAAAAGCCTTGCTTGGACTACTTTCTGATAGCACATAATACTTGATTCTTAATACTTGAAACTTAATACTTTAAAATAATGAAAACCACTCCGTTTACAGAGAAACATATAGCACTCGGTGCTAAGATGCATGAATTTGCAGGTTATAATATGCCTATTGAATACTCCGGTATCATTGACGAACATCTCACTGTTTGTCAGAATGTCGGTGTGTTCGATGTGTCCCATATGGGAGAATTTTGGGTGAAAGGGCCGAATGCGTTGGCTTTTCTTCAAAAAGTGACTTCCAATAATGTGGCGGCACTGACTCCGGGCAAGATACAATATACTTGTTTTCCTAATGAAGAAGGTGGTATCGTAGATGACTTGTTGGTTTATCATTTTGAACCGGAAAAGTATATGTTGGTAGTTAACGCTGCCAATATGGAGAAAGACTGGAATTGGTGCGTTTCCCATAATACGGAGGGTGCGGAACTGGAAAATTCTTCGGATAATATCGGACAGCTTGCTGTACAAGGTCCGAAAGCGATTCTTGCTTTGCAGAAGTTGACGGATATTGATTTGTCTGCTATTCCGTATTATACGTTTAAGGTAGGAAAGTTTGCGGGCAAAGAGAATGTGATAATCTCCAATACAGGTTATACAGGTGCGGGAGGTTTTGAATTGTATTTCTATCCGGATGCTGCCGAAGCTATTTGGAAGGCTGTTTTCGAAGCTGGTGAAGAGTATGGTATCAAGCCTATCGGTTTGGGAGCTCGTGATACGCTTCGATTGGAGATGGGATTCTGTCTGTATGGAAATGACCTGGATGATACGACTTCTCCGATAGAAGCCGGATTGGGATGGATTACCAAGTTTGTGGACGGCAAGGATTTCATCAATCGTCCTATGCTGGAAAAGCAGAAAGCGGAAGGTGTTACCCGTAAGTTGGTCGGTTTTGAAATGATTGACCGGGGGATTCCTCGTCACGGATACGAATTGGTGAATCCGGAAGGTGAGAAGATTGGTGTAGTGACTTCGGGTACTATGTCACCTACTCGCAAGATTGGTATCGGTATGGGGTATGTGAAGCCCGAATATAGCAAGGTTGGTACGGAAATCTACATTGATATGCGTGGACGTAAATTGAAAGCAGTAGTAGTAAAGCCACCTTTTAGAAAATAAGAATAAAACTCATTTTTATAGTTTAGCCCCGGATAAGTTTCGACGCTGTCCGGGGCTAATTGTTTTTATGGCGACTATCTTGAAACATATCCCTTAATCTGTTGTTTATACCATAGATTTATTATAATTTTGTCATCAAATACGATGAAATAATGTCTCAATTACCTACACTTATAGCCGACCTCGCACTGATATTGATATGTGCGGGTATTATGACTTTATTATTTAAGAAGTTGAAGCAACCTCTGGTCTTGGGGTATGTTGTTGCCGGCTTCCTGGCAAGTCCGCATATGCCTTATACGCCTTCCGTGATGGATACTGCGAATATCAAAACATGGGCGGATATAGGTGTCATCTTCTTGCTGTTTGCCCTCGGACTGGAATTTAGTTTTAAGAAGATTGTGAAAGTGGGCGGCTCTGCTATTATTGCTGCGTGTACTATTATCTTCTGTATGATTTTGTTGGGAATAGGTGTCGGCATGGGTTTTGGTTGGCACAGGATGGATAGTTTGTTTCTGGGTGGTATGATTGCGATGTCTTCCACTACCATTATTTATAAGGCTTTCGATGATCTCGGATTAAGAAAAAAGCAATTTACCGGATTGGTATTGAGTATCTTGATTTTGGAGGATATTTTGGCTATTGTGTTGATGGTGATGCTTTCTACTATGGCGGTGAGCCACAATTTTGAAGGCACGGAGATGTTGGAGAGTATTGGTAAATTATTATTCTTCCTTATTTTGTGGTTTGTAGTCGGCATCTACCTGATTCCGGAATTTCTGAAGCGTTGCCGTAAGTTGATGGGAGAGGAGACTCTGCTTATCGTGTCGTTGGCATTATGTTTCGGTATGGTGGTGATGGCTGCCAATACGGGATTCTCTGCTGCATTCGGCGCGTTTATCATGGGCTCTATCCTGGCGGAAACGATTGAGGCGGAATCCATAGACAGGCTAGTGAAACCAGTGAAAGACCTTTTTGGAGCTATTTTTTTCGTATCGGTGGGTATGATGGTAGATCCTGCGATGATTGTGGAATATGCTGTGCCTATTATTGTGATTACTATCGCTGTTATTTTGGGGCAGTCTATCTTCGGGACTTTCGGAGTGATACTCTCTGGAAAACCTTTAAAGACAGCTATGCAGTGCGGATTCAGTTTGACGCAGATTGGCGAATTCGCATTTATTATAGCGTCTCTGGGTGTCTCGTTGCATGTGACGAGCGATTTTTTGTATCCGATAGTGGTAGCAGTTTCCGTTATTACCACCTTTCTTACTCCTTATATGATTCGCTTTGCCGAACCAGCTTCTTCTTTCGTTGACGCTCATCTTCCCGTTTCGTGGAGGAAGATTCTGATGCGTTACTCTTCCGGGTCACAGACTGCGCTCAACCATGAGAATTTGTGGAAGAAGCTGATACTGGCAATGGTGCGTATTACGGTGGTTTATTCTATTGTCAGTATATCGATTATTGCGCTTTCTTTCCGTTTCGTCGTCCCTTTCTTTAAAGAGAATTTGCCGCATTTTTGGGCGTCACTGTTGGGGGCGGTGTTTATCATTCTTTGTATTGCTCCTTTCTTACGGGCTATAATGGTGAAGAAAAACCATTCGGTGGAATTTATGACTTTGTGGCATGACAGTCGTACGAATCGTGCTCCTTTAGTATCGACAATCGTTATCCGTATTATGATAGCGGCACTTTTTGTCATCTTTGTAATTTCCGGTTTGTTCAAGGCATCTATCGGATTGGTTATCGGTGTTGCAGTGCTTGCCGTATTGTTGATGGTATGGTCGCGTCGTTTGAAAAAGCAATCCATTTCGATTGAACGTCGTTTCTTTCAGAATCTTCGTTCCAGGGATGTGCGTGCGGAGTATTTGGGAGAGAAAAAACCGGAATATGCCGGACGTTTATTGTCACATGACCTGCATCTGGCGGATATGGAAATTCCGGGAGAATCTAATTGGGCGGGTAAGACGTTGATGGAGTTGAATTTAGGAAAGAAGTTTGGCGTTCATGTGGCTTCCATTCTTCGGGGGAAGAGACGGATTAATATTCCGGGTGGTTCTGTTCGCCTGTTCCCGATGGATAAGATGCAGGTGATAGGGACGGATGAGCAATTGAACGTATTCAATGAAGCGATGCAGAATGGGGCGAAGATAGATTGGGAGGTATATGAAAAGAGTGAAATGACCTTGAAACAGTTTATCATTGATGATGATTCTGTTTTCTTGGGCAAAACGATACGTGAATCGGGTATCCGGGATAAATATCATTGTATGATAGCAGGGATAGAAAGTGAGGATGGGACATTGATGGTTCCCGATGTAAATGCACTGCTCAAAGAGGGTGATGTGGTATGGTTAGTAGGCGAAAAAGAGGATGTGTACCAATTAGTCAATCAAAAAAACGAAAAAGTACAAGCCGGATAAGAATGGAATCCTTATTTTTGTGACGATAAAAACTTAAAATTATAATAATATCATGAAGAGCGATCCGAAAGAATGTCTGTATTGTCAGAATAATGAGACGCTGCATAATCTGATGATTGAGATTGCGCAGTTGAGTGTGTCACGTGTATTCCTGTTTAAGGAACAAACGTATCGTGGACGTTGCCTTGTAGCGTACAAAGATCATGCGAATGATTTGAATGAGTTGAGTGATGAAGACCGTAATGCTTTTATGGCTGACGTAGCACGCGTTACTCGTGCCATGCAAAAGGCTTTCCAGCCGGAAAAGATAAATTATGGTGCTTACTCAGACAAGTTGTCCCATTTGCACTTCCATCTTGCACCTAAATATGTGGATGGGCCTGATTATGGTGGTGTATTCCAAATGAATCCGGGAAAGGTTTACCTGACAGATGAAGAATATCAGGAATTGATTGATGCTGTAAAAGCAAACTTATAAATAATAATTTTAATTTAGGCACGGATTACGCGGATTTCACGGTTTTTAGAAATATGATTGCATAAAGCAACAGCGTAATCCGTGTAATCCGCGCCTAAAATACCAACATCCCGCATGGAAACCTTGCCAAGGCGCTACGCCCCTAAATTCCATTTACTATTCTTCAAAGTCGAAATCAAAGTCAAAATCATCCATAAACTCCGGTTCTGTGAAATCTTCCAGTTCCCGGCGGTCTTTTTTGGTAGGACGTCCGGTGCCGCGTGCACGGTCTATGAATCCGCTGATTTTGCTCATCTCCAATAGTTCGTATTGGTCAGGGGTAGTCACGTTCTCCATCATTTCCGGTACGAGCTTTGCGCCTATACGCTTTTCGATAGCTTGCAGTACTTTGAAGGAATAGGTGATAGGCGGCTTTTTTACTTGGATGACATCTCCCGGTTTCACCATGCGGGCAGCCTTGACTAGGGAGCCATTGATGGTGACACGTCCTTTTTTACAGGCTTCTGCCGCAATTGTGCGTGTCTTGAAGATGCGGACAGCCCACATCCATTTATCTATTCTTGCTTCAGCCATATTTTTAGTGATTAACAGGTTAGCGATTAGTGATTAATAGTTGGTGGTTGATAGTTAGTGATTAATAGTTGGTGATTAGTGGTATGTGATTAGCAAACTAATCGTTAATCACTAACCACTATCTTCATTTCTTGTTGAATTGGTTCATCGTGATGTCGATTCCGGCCAGGCAGAAACTCTTGATAATGTCTCCCGCCATTTCCAGTCTTTCATCCATCGTCTTCCGGTCTTCATCGGTGAAATGTCCGAGCACATAATCAATCTGTCCGCCACGTGGAAAATCACTTCCGATGCCAAAACGCAGTCGGGCATAATTTTGAGTATCTAGGGTGGCGGCAATATTCTTCAGCCCGTTATGTCCGGCATCACTTCCTTTGCCTTTCAGACGTAACGTACCGAAAGGGAGAGCCAGATCGTCCACTACGATCAGTACATTCTCCAATGGAATATTTTCCTTCTGCATCCAGTAGCGGACAGCCAGCCCGCTTAGGTTCATAAAAGTCGACGGTTTGAGTAGTGTCAACTGTCGCCCTTTGATGGAGAAGCTGGTAGTGAAGCCGTAGCGTCCGTCGATGAAAGGCGGCGCATTGTTGGTTTTTGCCAATGCTTCTACCGTCATGAATCCGATATTATGCCGGGTTTCGTGATACTCGGGACCAATATTTCCCAGTCCGACAATTAAATATTTTATCATTGCTTTTCGGTAAAACAGTTCATTAATTGGAAAGAGAAACGCAGATTAATACAAATTAATGCAGACTGAACATCTGCTTTAATCTGCATTAATCTGCGTTTGTAGTATATCTCTTTTTACAGGGATAATCTCAGATTACTTGCCAGCGGTTGCTGCTGCACCTCTTGCTGCACGAGTCAACTTAACAACGCATACAACGGCTTCTTTAGCACTGATCAGTTCAAGACCTTCAAAGCTCAATTCGCCAACCTTAACAGTCTTACCCAATCCAAGATGAGCAACGTTTACAGTCAGTTTTTCAGGGATAACGTTGTACAAAGCTTTCACTTTGATCTTACGCATCTGCAATGCCAACTTACCACCGGCTTTAACACCTTCTGCAAGACCTTCCAACTGTACAGGAACTTCCATTACGATAGGTTTAGCTTCATCGATTTGATAGAAGTCAACGTGCAGGATGGTATCTTTTACAGGGTGGAACTGAATGTCTTTCAGGATAGCGTTTACTTTTTTGCCATCGATGTCCAGGTCTACGATGTAGATGTGCGGAGTGTAAACAAGATTACGAAGACCTTCAGTAGGCACTGTGAAGTGAACTACTTCATTACCACCATATAGTACACAAGGTACACCACCGTTCTTACGGATTTCTTTCAAAGCTCTTGCTTGTTCTGAAGAGCGTTCTGCAATTGCTCTTGCAGTTCCTTTTACTTCAATTGATTTCATTTCTTTTAAAAATTGTGTTACTCTAAATTAAGTTATTTTGCTTAATTCACCATCACACGATGTGGATTATCACACGATGTTGCAAAAAAGCGGTGCAAAAGTACGTCTTTTTTTTGAATTATCAAAGATTTACTTTCTTAAAAGTCGATATCAATCTTAATTTCGCTTTCCAATTTGTCCTCTTGTGCTTCTTCGGCAGCTTTTAGTTCATCTTCTTCATCTGCTTTCTGGGTCAGGCGACTGATATAGTCGTTCATGTCATTGCAGTCAATGAAGTCAATAGCTTCTGTCAGTCCTGCCATGAACTTCTGAAAGTCTTCCCGATATAAGAAGATTTTGTGTTTCTCGAAACTAACTTGAGAATCATCACCTTCTCCCGTTATCACTTTCTTACTCTCTGTAATAGCCAGGAACATCTCATCTTTACGATTCTTTTTTACGTCGAGATAGTAGATGCGTTTACCTGCTTTGATAGACTTGGAGAATACAATCTCTTTGTCATTCATGTCTGCGCTCATTTTCTTTTTTAAATCTTCCATATCTTACGATCTGTTTATAATCGGCTTCAAAATTGGATATTTTTTTTAAACTGTCAAAAGAAAAAGCGCAGAGAATCAAATACTGCATTAAAAAATGTGATTTATTTGTGGAAACTCATTAAAAATATCTACTTTTGCAGTTCGATAACAACAGTATTAAATTGAATTATGATCAACAGAGTTCTTATTCGTCTTAAGATTATACAGATAGTATATGCCTATTATCAGAATGGCAGCAAAAATCTAGACTCAGCGGAGAAAGAGTTATTCTTTAGTCTTTCAAAGGCGTATGACCTTTACAACTATTTGCTAATGCTGATGATAGCATTGACAGAGTATGCACAAAAGCGAATTGATGCGGCAAAAGCCAAATTGGCACCTACGAAAGAAGAGTTATATCCCAACACTAAGTTTGTGGACAATAAGTTTATTGCCCAATTGGAGGTCAATAAGCAATTGGTGGAATTTATCGCCAATCAGAAGAGAACTTGGGTGAACGACCAGGATTTCGTGAAAGAACTCTACGAGAAAATTGTAGAAACCGACATCTATAAAGAGTATATGGCTTCTGATGACAAATCGTATGAAGCGGATCGTGAATTATGGAGAAAGATCTATAAGACATATATCTTTAATAACGATTCTCTCGATCAGGTACTGGAAGACCAGAGCTTGTACTGGAATGATGATAAAGAAATAGTAGATACATTCGTATTGAAAACAATCAAGCGCTTTGATGAGAAAAAAGGTGCGAACCAGGAACTGCTTCCTGAATTCAAGGATGATGAAGATCAGGAATTTGCGCGTCGTCTGTTCCGTCGTACTATTTTGAATTCAGACTACTACCGTCACTTAGTAAGTGAGAATACAAAAAACTGGGAGTTGGATCGTATTGCATTTATGGATGTTATCATTATGCAAACGGCATTGGCAGAAATTTTAAGTTTCCCGAACATTCCGGTCAGTGTTTCGTTAAATGAATATGTAGAAATTGCGAAGTTATACAGCACAGCTAAGAGCGGTAGCTTTATCAACGGAACATTAGATGGAATAGTTAATCAATTGAAAAAAGAAGGTAAGTTGACTAAAAACTAATACCTTTGTATATATAATAGAAACTAAAACTGATTATTTATGAACGTATTGACTGTATTATTGCAAGCTCCTGCTGCTGGCGGTGGAAGTATGATGTGGATCATGCTGATAGCAATGTTTGTTATCATGTATTTCTTTATGATCCGTCCTCAAAATAAGAAGCAAAAAGAAATAGCTAATTTCCGTAAATCTCTGCAGGTAAATCAGAATGTGATTACTGCTGGTGGTATCCACGGTATAATCAAGGAAATTACCGACGACTATATCGTACTTGAGATTGCTTCTAACGTGAAGATTAAGATAGATAAGAATTCTATTTTCGCTGATGCTTCAGCGGCTAGCAATCAACAATCTAAGTAATAGTTTGTAAAGAAGTGCCTATGTTTGATCGTAGGAAAATAAGATATACGTATTTAAAACTATCTAAGAGAATTAAGGATTTTCTGCTCAGTGATAAGAGTAGAGAATTCTTAATTTTTTTATTTTTCTTCCTGATAGCCGGTGGATTTTGGCTGCTTCAGACATTGAACAGTGATTATGAAGCGGAATTCTCTATCCCGGTGCGGATTAAAGACCTTCCCAATAACGTAGTACTGACTTCGGAGCCTCCTTCCGAACTTCGCGTCAGAGTGAAAGATAAAGGTACTGTTCTCCTTAATTATATGCTGGGAAAGAGTTTCTTTCCGGTGAACCTGAGTTTTCCCGATTATAAAGGAAAAAATAATCATGTGAAGATTTACGCATCCGATTTTGAGAAAAAGATATTGAGTCAGTTGAATGTTTCTTCCAAGATTCTTTCCATTAAACCCGATACATTAGATTATATCTATTCTGAAGGGAAATCCAAGTTAGTGCCTGTTCGCCTTCAAGGAAAAGTGACAGCCGGACTTCAATATTATGTATCGGATACGATTTGCAGTCCCGACTCAGTATTGGTCTATGCCCCGGAAGGGATTTTGGATACGATAACCATTGCTTATACTCAAAAGATAAACCTGGAGAATATATCGGATACTACCCGTCAACGGATTTCTTTGGCTTCGGAAAGAGGAGTGAAGTTTGTTCCGGGCTCAGTTGAGGTGACATTCCCGGTGGATATTTATACAGAGAAAACAGTGGAAGTACCCCTGTATGGAATCAATTTTCCGGCGGATAAAGTATTGCGTGCTTTTCCTTCAAAGGTTCAGATTACTTTTCAGGTAGGACTGAAGCGATTCCGTAGTATAAAAGCAAGCGATTTTGTGATTAATGTTTCTTATGAAGAATTGCTGAAACTAGGTTCGGATAAATATACGGTTAAACTGAAATCATTCCCGAATGGAATCAATCAAATCCGCATTATTCCCGAACAAGTTGATTTTTTGATAGAACAAGTAACTTCAGATGGCGATTAAGATTGGTATAACTGGTGGTATAGGCAGCGGAAAGAGTGTGGTTTCCAGACTGCTGGAAATAATGGGAATCCCTGTTTATATATCGGATATAGAAGCGAAACGTATTACACATACGGATGAAGTGATTCGTCAGGGACTTTGTGGCTTGGTGGGTAGGGACGTTTTTCAAGGTGGAGAATTGAACCGTCCTTTGCTTGCTTCCTATATGTTCGGACATCCCGATCATGTGAAAGAAGTGAACAGCATCATTCACCCTCAGGTGAAAGAGGATTTTCGTCAGTGGGCAATCCGGCGAGGGAGTGAACCATTAGTAGGCATGGAGTCCGCCATTCTCATTGAAGCCGGTTTTAGGGATGAAGTCGATTTCCTGATTATGGTCTATGCGCCGTTGGAAGTAAGGGTAGAGCGTGCTGTAAAGCGCGACTGTTCATCAAGAGAATTGGTGATGAAACGCATCGAGTCGCAAATGAGCGATGAGGCTAAGAGAAATCATGCTGATTATGTGATTGTGAATGATGATGAAACACCGTTAATTCCGCAGGTTTTGGAGCTTATTTCTTTGCTATCTAAAAATAATCATTACCTTTGCCCCGCAAAAAAATAATTAATAAACAAAAAGATATATACTATGTTGAAGACTATCTTGTCTATCTCCGGTAAACCGGGATTGTACAAACTTATTTCGCAAGGAAAAAATATGTTGATTGTTGAATCGATCAATGCTGAAAAGAAACGTTTCCCCGCTTATGGTAATGAAAAAATTATCTCACTGGCAGATATAGCAATGTACACGGATGATGCAGAAGTTCCTTTGTACGATGTGCTGGAAGCAATCAAGGAAAAAGAACAATCAGCTGCAGCTTCTATCGATCCAAAGAAAGCTACTCCCGAACAATTGCGTGAGTATTTGGCTGAAGTACTGCCGAACTTCGATCGCGAACGTGTGTATGTAGCAGACATTAAGAAACTGGTTACCTGGTATAACCTCCTGGTTTCTAATGGAATTACAGAATTCAAATCAGAAGAAGCTAAAGAAGAAGAGGCGGCTGCGGAATAATCGGTATAGCTTATTTTACAAGACTAAGGAACATGATAATCATTTATATGATTGTCATGTTTTTCTTTTATATAGACGCTTGTTTGTTAAAGAAAAAATTAGTATATATTGGGTTATCTTTTCTTTAAATAAATATCTTCTACTTATATTGTAAATAATGATGCTTTTTTATGTATCTTTGCCACGATTCATAATATCCCGAAATTTTGGGTGTGGATAAATTAATAGTTGAGAAAAATAGAATTGTATAAGGGGATGGAGACGATAACAAATAAAGGAGTGAATGTCCATTTGGACAAAGAAGCAGGAACATTATGCCTGACTGGTTTGCTGGCGGGTACAATGGTATTCTTATATGATTCTCAAGGTGAGCTAAAGGGGAAGCACCAGTTTGCCATTCCTTCACTTACCATAACAGTACCAAAGCATGGTACTTATGTTTTAGTGATGAGTCATCCGAACTGTCAGCCTGAAGTTAGAAGAGTTATATATGCATGAATATAAAAAAGTCGGTAGGTTTCTTTGTATACCTGCCGACTTTTTATTTATGCATGGTGTTCCTTAATTTCTGAATACCAGTCCGTCGCCGCTTGCGTCAACGATGATCGCTTTGCTTCGATCCACTTCTTGGGAAAGTAGCTTCTTGGACAAGTCATTCAACAAGTAACGTTGAATAGCTCTCTTGACCGGACGTGCTCCGAATTCGGGATCATATCCTACCTGGGATAAGAAGTCCAAAGCGGCTTCCGTCATTTGTAGTTCTACTCCGTTTTCAGCAAGCATTTTCTGTACACCCTTAATCTGCAAAAGTACAATTTGCTTGATTTCTTTTTCCGTTAACGGCAAGAACATGATCGTTTCATCAATACGATTCAGGAATTCGGGACGAATGGTCTTTTTCAGCATATTCATCACTTCCTTTTTCGTTTCTTCGATTACTTCTTCCTTATTAGCGCCATTCAGTTTTTCCATCTGACTTTGTATATAAGAACTACCCATATTCGAAGTCATAATGATGATTGTATTCTTGAAGTTAACCACCCTTCCTTTATTATCTGTCAATCGTCCGTCATCCAATACCTGTAACAGGATATTGAAGACATCCGGGTGAGCTTTCTCTATCTCATCAAACAGTACAACTGAGTAAGGTTTCCGTCGGATAGCTTCCGTCAACTGACCGCCTTCATCGTATCCTACATATCCCGGAGGTGCTCCGACCAAGCGAGAAACACTGTGTTTCTCCTGGTATTCACTCATATCGATACGAGTCATCATTGTTTCGTCATCAAACAGGAATTCAGCCAAAGCCTTTGCCAGCTCGGTCTTACCCACACCGGTTGTTCCGAGGAAGATAAATGAACCTATCGGGCGTTTTGGATCTTGCAATCCGGCACGACTACGACGCACAGCATCTGCAACCGCTTCAATTGCTTCATCCTGACCGATCACCCGTTGGTGAAGTTCTTCTTCCAAATGCAATAACTTATCTTTCTCACTTTGCAACATTTTGCTGACAGGAATACCCGTCCAACGAGATACGACATCCGCAATATCTTCAGCATCTACTTCCTCTTTAATCATGGCTTTATCGCCTTGCATTCCACGAAGTTTCTGTTGCGTTTCTTCTATCTCTTTATCCAAAGCCTGAAGTTTGCCATAACGGATTTCAGCTACCTTTCCGTAGTCACCTTCACGTTCAGCCTTTTCAGCCTCAAATTTCAGATTTTCTATATCTACCTTATTCTGCTGAATCTTATCCATCAACGTCTTTTCGCTCTGCCACTTAGCCTTGAAGGACTTTTCCTGTTCTTTAAGCTCGGCAAGCTCCTTGCCGATGATTTCCAGTTTAGGCTTGTCATTCTCACGTTTGATGGCTTCGCGCTCAATTTCCAATTGCTTGATTTTACGGAAAATTTCATCCAGTTCTTCCGGAACGGAGTCTACTTCCATACGCAATTTGGCGGCAGCTTCGTCCATCAGGTCGATGGCTTTATCCGGTAGGAAACGATCGGTAATATAACGGCTACTCAATTCCACGGCAGCAATAATCGCATCATCTTTGATACGTACATGGTGGTGATTCTCGTAGCGTTCTTTCAATCCACGAAGGATAGAGATAGTGCTTAAATTATCTGGCTCATCCACCTGTACGATTTGGAAACGACGTTCCAGCGCTTTATCCTTCTCGAAATACTTTTGATACTCGTCGAGAGTCGTCGCACCGATAGAACGTAACTCTCCACGGGCCAAGGCAGGTTTCAGAATGTTGGCTGCATCCATGGCACCTTCACCTTTTCCAGCCCCTACCAAAGTGTGAATTTCATCAATAAACAGAATAATATCACCTTCTGATTTCTTCACTTCATTAACAACCGATTTCAGTCGTTCCTCAAATTCACCTTTATACTTTGCGCCTGCGACAAGTGCACCCATATCCAATGAATAAACTTGTTTATTCTTTAGGTTTTCAGGTACGTCCCCACGAAGGATACGATGCGCCAAACCTTCTACGATGGCAGTCTTACCCGTACCCGGCTCACCAATCAGAATCGGATTATTTTTAGTACGGCGACTCAATATTTGAAGCACCCGACGGATTTCTTCGTCACGACCAATCACTGGATCCAGTTTGCCACTACGGGCAGCCTCGTTCAGGTTGGTAGCATACTTTTCCAGTGATTGGTAGGTATCCTCGCTAGATTGCGACGTAACCTTTTCTCCTTTTCTCAATTCGCTGATAGCATTGCGCAGTTCTTTTTCCGTCATACCAGCATCCTTCAAGATGGTGGACACGGTACTTTTTACAGTCAACAATGCCAGTATAATATGTTCCAATGAAACGAATTCATCCCCCATTTCTTTGGAATACTGTGTTGCTTTCTGCAATACTTCATTCGATTCACGGCTCAAATATGGCTCTCCACCGGATACTTTCGGCAGTGAATCAATCTGTTTATCGACAACAAGAGCTACTTGCTGCCCGTTCATGCCAAGCTTTTGGAAGATAAAGTTGGTGACATTCTCACCTACTTTCATCACTCCCTGCATGATGTGGGCAGGCTCAATAGCCTGCTGCTCCCGGCTTTTTACCAGGTTCACGGCTTCCTGAACCGCTTCTTGGGATTTGATAGTAAAATTGTTAAAGTTCATATAGTTGTTCTCCTTTCTTATTTCACGTTTTTAATAACACCTAAAAGGGCTCAAAAGATTTGCCAAGTAGAAAAATATGACAAAATAGCATGACTTATAGGGAGTTAAAAGACAAAATGACCTTTTTCTTCAGTACGAACTGACGAATTTGCAATATACCGTTATTTATCTCTCTGAATGTATAGTTCTGGTTAATCTTAACCACAATGAAAGAAAATAAATATTGAAAAGTGGATAAATAAAAGTATTGTAGTATCTTTATCCACTGTTATAATATATAAGGAATATGAATGATAAGCCCCAAATAAAACTTTCTGAAACAGTAGTCTTGATTGATGCTGCTTTCTTGAATTTTGTAATAACGGATATAAAAGGATATTTTGAAGAGACTTTGCGTCGTTCTTTACAAGAGATAGACCTTTCGATATTGACTACCTATCTGACTTTGGACGCAGGAATCACTGAAGGAAAGAATGAAGTACAATTCCTTTTTGTGTATGATAAGGAATCTAGCCGTTTGCAACATTGCCAACCTTCCGACTTGCAGGAAGAATTGAATGGAGTTGCTTTCCAAAGTCCTTATGGTGAATATTCTTTCGCCAGTGTTCCGTCTGAAGGAATGGTGTCAAGGGAAGATTTATTTTTAGATTTGCTCTCTATCGTTTCCGATTCGGCTGACGTGAAAAGGATGATTGTTATTTCTTTCAATGAAGAATATGGAAAGAAGGTAATAGATGTTTTGCACGAAGTGAAAGGCAAAGAGATAATCCAATTCCGCATGAATGAACCGGAAGTTCCATTGGCTTACAAATGGGATATGTTAGCCTTCCCTGTCATGCAGGCATTAGGAATAAAGGCAGAAGAACTGCAATAACTATTGTGTTTTTATTCTTTCTGTAATTCATTATTCGTCATTGATTTCTTAACTGTTAATCATAATTGCCGTGTCCGATTTTCGTTTAAAAGTATTTCAGAGCGTAGCGAAGAATCTAAGCTTTACGAAGGCTTCGCAAGAATTGTTTGTTAGCCAACCTGCTATCACTAAACATATTCAAGAACTGGAAACTTACTATCAAGCTCGTTTGTTTGACCGTCAAGGGAGCAGAATCTCACTGACTAAGGCCGGAGAGTTGTTGCTGAAACATAGCGAGAAAATTCAGGACGATTATAAACAGCTGGAATATGAGATGCATCTGTTGCATAATGAATATATCGGCGAATTGAAACTGGGAGCCAGTACTACGATTGCGCAATATGTACTTCCTCCTTTGTTGGCGAATTTTATAGCCAAGTTCCCGCAAATTAGTCTTTCTTTGATTAATGGAAATTCCCGGGGAGTGGAAGCTGCCTTGCAAGAGCATCGGATTGATTTGGGACTGGTCGAAGGAATCTTCCGTCTGCCTAATCTGAAATATATTTCATTTTTGCAAGATGAACTGGTTGCCGTGGTGCATACACAGAGTAAATTAGCGGTCTCGGATGAGATTACTCCGGAAGATTTGCTGAATATTCCTTTGGTATTGAGGGAGAGGGGGTCCGGGACATTAGATGTGTTTGAACGTGCCTTGTTGCAACATAATCTCAAGCTTTCTTCTCTAAATGTATTAATGTATCTCGGTAGTACGGAGAGTATCAAACTTTTTTTGGAACACACGGACTGTATGGGAATTGTTTCTATCCGTTCAGTGCATAAAGAGCTTGTGGCTGGTAATCTCCGTGTAGTTGAAATAAAAGGAATGCCGATGCAGCGTGAATTTAATTTCGTTCAGTTGCAAGGGCAGGAGGGAGGATTGTCACAGGTATTTATGCGTTTCGCTGGACATCATAGTAAGAGCCTGTAGAATTTTGTTTTTTTATCGCATTAAAGATGAACGCCTAGAACAAGCAAAAATATTCCTATTTTCATGTTCTCATAGTTTTGCTGTAATAATCTTATAAGCAGTTGATTACTGAATGAGAAATGTTTTGGAAAAGCCTATTTCTCATAGTTTCCTTAGTGAAATAGGCCTCAGAACTATTATTTCTCATCTATTTTTGGGGTATTTCTCATACTGTTATTCACTTTGTTCGGCTATTTTTTTCTTTATATATACCCTGTGTGCTCCTCTTCCTGTGATTTCTATTCCAGAATCCGGTTGATGTCCCCACTGTCTTAGTTCGTTGGTTGCTGCTGTTTGCAACAATCCTGTTAGTTTGCGGTATTCCCAAACGGTCAGGAAGGGATGTTCGTCCAAATACTTTAGAGCTAATGCCAGTCGTTGTTCCGGTGTGAATTTTTTAGAGGAGCGTTGCTTTTTCCAAGGTGCTCTTTCC
The DNA here is from genome assembly GCF_014750685.1 of Bacteroides sp. GM023. Taxonomy (GTDB): domain Bacteria; phylum Bacteroidota; class Bacteroidia; order Bacteroidales; family Bacteroidaceae; genus Bacteroides. The sequence continues at coordinate 22,469 of NZ_JAAXGE010000022.1, read as the reverse complement.
AGTCGGCATCTTTCGCTGATGTTTCTCACCATTTCTCGGTCTACCCGGAAATTTACGCCTCCTATAAAGATGCTTTGTGCGTTGCGATGAGTTCCACCTTCTTCCGGATTTTCCCGTTCTTTGTCTCTGCCTAAGGTAAGAGAGGGAGTAAACGTTCCTATTCCGTCTATTTTTACCGAACGTCCTTCTGCCATCAGATGTGCCATTTCAATGGCGGTCTGCAGTAGTACGCCTTCTATGTCTCCTGCGCTGAAGCCGCTGACATCGCCAACCCGTTGCGCTAGCTCTTTTATGCTTGCATTATCTATCCGCGCAAATTTAGGATAAGTAATTCTTTTGCCTGTTTTCTGAAGATCGGGCATCTCCTCTATGATATATCTTGCCATATCATCTATTGTTTAAAGTGTTAATAGATAAGTTCTTTTGTATTAGAGGCAAACTTCCTTTCTTTTAATAGTAAAGTTCCTTTTGATTAATTATAAACTATAAATTCAACTTTTGTTTTTATAATTGAAGCTTGCATTTATAAAAATAAAGCTTTCATTTTTATAATCAAAGCTTTCATTTATAGTTTGCTCTTATGCAAAGGTAAGTTTTCTATTTGACAAAAAGAAGTTTATCCTTAATAAAGAAGAATTTTTCTATTAATGGTTTGGAGGAGAAGTAATAGAAGTGAAAAAGTAGTGATCTGTGCTATATTGAATATACTAAAACTTAGCAACAAGAGGACTTATTTTTGGATAAAGTGTAATATGAAAACAAAGATGTATGCAAAGATAGAATATTTAGATATGTTAGGTTACGGCACAATGAAACGAATTTTTGATAAGTTGTAACAATGCGTAATGACGATTTTCTAATAATTTCGTCTCTTTTTTTAAAATGAATGACACGATGTAGGATATTTGATTTTATTTTTATAGCTTTGCACAGTTTCTCACGCCGATACCTCAATTCGTGAGGTTAGGGTGGTGTGGGGAATGTATTATATAAAGAAAGACGTTTACTTGACGTTTTGTCTTTGACACTTCGAAACTTCGCAAATTTTGAGTCATTGTCAAAAGCAAAGCAACAGTGGATGTCTGCGGGATGTGTTTATGCCTTTGGTTCGCTTTTCTGTAATAGAAAGGTGAACTGATTATTATACATATCGGCGTGGGCTTCTGCGTTGCTCGTTCAGACAATGATGGGCAATGCGAAGGCCTCGAAGTGTGGGACGAGTAACAGGTACAGATTCCCGCGCTTTTTTTTATATAATAGTTATCTCTTCTATCTAAATTAATGAACCGTCCGGTTCGGGAATCTACGGGCACTACTATATCTCTATTTATGAGTGCAGAATCTCGTTTATTGTCTCTAATACAAAATAATCCTTTTCGGGTATTAGGAGTGTATGCCAATGCTTCTACTAAAGAAATTGTGGCTAATATAGGAAGAACAAAAGCTTTTTTGAAAGTAAATAGGGATGTTGTGTTTTCTTCCGATTTTAGCCAAATACTTCCTTTTATAAGAAGAAATGTAGAAATGGTGACAAATGCGGAATCTCAATTAACTTTACCCCACGAGAAGATAAAGTATGCCTTGTATTGGTTTGTGAAAGTGACCCCATTGGATGATATAGCTTTTAATCATTTGAATGCAGGAGAAATCACTAGCGCTATTGCAATATGGGATAAAAAAGAATGTTTTTCTTCACTATTAAACAAGGCTACTGCTGCGCTTATTCAAGAAAATCTGCCTTTGGCAATTAATTCGATGATGAAGTTATTGCAAACAGATGATTATCGTAAAGAATTTATGTGCACAGTCGTTGATACTACTTATCGCGCTTCCGAAGAAAGTTTAGTCTATTTATATTTGGACTGTCTCATTTATGAGATGAAAAGTTACGGTCTGTTTATATTGCAAAATATAACGGGCTCTGTTTATCGAGAATATGTTAAAGAAAAATTGACTTTTCCGATAGTATCTGCTCTCGAGGCAGAAATAGAGAAAGTTCGATTGGTGCCACATAAAGATTCTCATGCACGGTATAATGCAGGTGTGGCACTGGTAAATGCGACAAAGACTTTGCTTGAGCAACTAAAGTCATTGTGTTTATCAACTGATATGCAGTATCAGATAATTGCTGATAAGTTGGGAATTGAGATTTTACAGTGTGGTATTGATTATTTTAATAATTCGGAGGAACTTGATGCTGCTTTGAAAGCGATTAAAATACAAAAATATGCATTTTCCATAGTGGTAGGAAAAATGGCTAAGGATAGATGTATAGAAAATGTTGGAATATTACAGAAAATCATTGATGACTTACCACCAAAGGACGTTTATATAGAAGATAAGCAGATTAAAGATGAATTGGCAAAATTCTGCCGTTTGCCTGCAAAAATAACTTATGCAATGGATTTATTGCGGAAAACTCATCCGCTGCTGCAAGCAGTTAAGAAAAAGTTAGGTGCTTCAAATGGATACTATTTAAAAATATCGACTCAGATAGTATCTAGTGCATTATATTATGTAATAGAAGAGGTTAATAACGCGCAAAAAAGTACGATTGATAATAGTTCGGCAGGCTATCCATTTATGTCATCTGAAGAGTCTAAATTTCAAGAAATTAAATCAGCTCTATATTCAGCATGGAAAGCTACTCAGTTAATGGATACTTTTGATATGGAGAAAGAGTTTAAAAATAATAGATATGTGGTGAATCGAAATACGCTCAGGGATTTGTGTAGACAAGTTGGGGTTTCAACATCTGCTGATCCGATGGTGCGTCCAGTTAGTGCCACAATGAGTAGGCTACCTACTATGCCTCCTATATCGTCCTCGTCTACTACTTCTTCCTCATCTAGCGAGGATACTAGTTGGGGATGCATAATAGCAATTGGTGTTGGAATAATTATTTTCATTTTATCTCTTGTTAATTCATAATTTATGAAACAGATTATATTTATATTATTATTTGTATTACCAATTTCTGTGTATGGTAATAGTAGTGACTCTATTAAAATAGAGAAAGTTCAAAAGAGCATCATAGATATCGTACAATCCATTGAGCGGATGCAGGTTGCCGATAATAAAACAGGGTTTCAGATCTCTGAAATTTATTTAGTATGTGATAGTTTGCAAGAGAAACTTTCTGAAATTCAGAAAGAATTAAATGGGGTTTCTTGCAAGCTTGGTGGAGAAATAATTGATACACAAAAGATTGTAAAAGAGAAGACTGAAATATTTTCAGAAAATATTCAATCTCGCACAGTATATGGTATTGTAGGGTTTATTATCGTACTCATCATAGCAGTTAGTGTGTATTGGATTTTGCACAAACGCATTTCTTATAGTACCTCTATGATAGACAAGGTACGGGAAGCCCAAAATAATGTACAAGAAGAGTCAGTGAAGTTGGATAATAAACTAATGGAACTCCTTAATAGGCAGCTTGATATACAGAAAATTCAATCCAATACAGTCTCCTGCGAAAAAAATGGAAATCCACAAGTAGATCATTCTCTAGCATTAAAGGTTGCAGATGAAATAGTTCGTATCGAAATAAACCTGTCACGCATGGACCCTTCTGTAAAAGGATATAAACAGTTGAATAAAGCGGTTGAAAGGATCAAGGATAATTTCTTGGCAAATAATTATGAAATGGTAGATATGTTGGGTAAAGCTTATAATGATGGTATGAAAGTAATTGTAAATTTTCTATCAGATGAAAGTCTGAAAGACGGCGAACAGATTATTACTGGTATTATTAAACCACAAATAAATTATAAAGGACAAATGATTCAAACAGCTCAAGTTACTGTAAGTCAAAACATCTAAAATCTAATATATGGTACGTTTGAAAATTGATTATGGAATAGATCTTGGTACAACTAATTCGGCTATCTGTCGGATGGAAAAAGGGGAACCTGTAGTGAAAAAAACTGATACTCTAAAAGATACTCTTCCTTCCTGTGTTTCCATAACAAAAAAGAAGAGTATAAAGGTTGGAGATAGCGCATATAATGATATGAAATCGGATAAACGTCGGGCTACTAAAAATAGCGAACGTGCAATATCAAATACTTATGCAGAGTTTAAACGAACGATGGGAACGGATAAATCAAATTTCAGTTCTAACATGGGGCGTGAATATAATTCAGAAGAACTTTCATCTGAAATATTGAAGACATTAAAGTCATTTATAGCAGATGAACTTTTCACTTCTGTTGTAATAACTGTTCCAGCGAAATTTACTGTTAACCAAAAAACTGCAACAATAAAGGCTGCTAAATTGGCTGGATTTGAATATTGCGAATTATTGCAAGAACCAATTGCTGCTGCTATGGCATATGGACTATCTTCTGAACAAAAGAATGGTTATTGGATGGTGTTTGATTTTGGTGGTGGTACTTTTGATGCTGCTTTATTAAAAGTTGAAGATGGAATTATTCAAGTGTTCGATACTGAGGGAGATAATTATTTAGGCGGTAAGAATTTAGATGAAGCCATTGTAGATAATATAATTATACCTTATTTAAAAAGTAATTATTCAATGGTAGGGATTCTAGCAGATAACGATCGGAGAAATATTCTGCAGGAGGCTATGAAAACATATGCTGAGGAGGTGAAAAATCAATTATCGTTTAAAGATAAAGAAGATATTATATCCAACTTAGGAGATTTAGGTGAAGATGAAAATGGAGAAGAGATTGAGTTAGATCTAACAGTCTGTCAAGCGGATGTTTTTGATGTAATGCGACCATTATTTCAGAAGTCTGTAGATATTTGCAAAGAATTACTGAAGCGTAATGGTATGGATGGTTCTCAACTTGATAAACTTATTTTGATTGGTGGTCCTACTCATTCACCACTTATTCGGCAGATGTTGAAAGAACAGATAACTCCAAATGTAGATACAAGTATAGATCCGATGACGGCTGTTGCTATTGGAGCAGCGTTGTATGCTTCAATATTAGATAATATAGTCGAAGAGAAGGATATTCAGCTAGGGACAATCAGATTTGATGTTGGCTATGAAGCTAATTCAGTGGAATTAATAGAATGGGTGAGTTTAAAGTTGAATAAGGAGGCTTCCGGAGAGCCTAGCCCAGAAAAGGTATGGGTTGAGTTACTTCGTGGTGAAGATAAATCATGGTCTAGTGGTAGAATTGAGATAAATGAAATGGGAAATGTAGTTGAAGTAAATTTGCTTGAAGGAAAGCCGAATGTATTTTCAATTTTGACTTATGATGAAAGTGGAACATTGTTACCTTGTTTTCCTCATGAAATAACAATAATTCAGGGAACTAAGGTTGCAAGTGCACCTCTACCGTATAATATTGGCATAGCTGTATGGAATAAATTTAAGAAAAGAAGTGTGTTTTCTGCTTTGCGTGGACTTGAAAAGAATAAACTATTGCCTGCAGTAGGAGTTGAAAATGGACTTAAAACGACAGTTCAATTGCGTCCGGGAGTTTCCTCGGATATATTAAGAATTCCTGTTTATCAAGCAGACGAAAATAGTGAAGGAAAATCCGCTTCTCTATATGAATATGTAGCTGATGTTATCGTGACAGGGGATGATATTGAATCATTGATACCTGAAGCTAGTAATGTGGATATAACATTAAAGGTTAATGCATCGGAAATGATGACGATGGAAGTCTATTTTCCGGCAAATGACTATACTATATCCAAGGAACTAGATACTTCTAAGCAGCAGACGATTTTGGATGCGGAGAAACGTATTGTTGAAGACCTTAAAAATGCTCAAAGGAGTCTTGCGCAGTTTGCTGAGGATGGTTGTGATATTTCAGCTTTGCAACAAGAATTGGAAGACGTAAGAAGAGAAAATACTAATAGCTCAGAGAAAAAGGCCGTTTTACAACATCTAAAAGAAGTACTTCGTAAGATTGAAACTATGGATGAAAGAACAGAATGGAATCGTTTGGAAAAAGAGTTGCGGCAAGAATTTGATCGTTTGGAGAAAGCGAATAAAGATTTAGGAAATGATAAAACAACTCAAATAATGAACCAACTTCGTACACAAACCGATAGTGTGATCCGTAGTAAAAATGTTGAAATGGGGCGTGAAGTGTTGGAACAAATAAATTCTTTATTTATGCAACTAACAATGGTTTATCAGTGTATGGGGGTGATGCGTAATTTGAATGAACGATTTAGTTCTATTCGCTGGAAAGATTCTGTACGTGCAAGACATTTAATAAATAGAGGATTGCAAGAAATGAACAATCAGCCAACGGTGGATAAACTTCATCCAATAGCGGTAGAATTAATAGATTTATTACCTGATGATGATAAAGGAAATTTACCGGATGGCTTGTTGACTAAATTTTAATATTGTAATGTATGGGACAATCTGTGTTCTTATTTCAAAAACAACAACAAATAGCCCATTACACGGTTGTTTTTCCAATAAAGCAAAGTGCTTATGCGGAAACTTATCGTGTGAGAAAAGCAAGTGGTAAACTTTGTTTTCTTAAGTTAATATGTTTGGCTAAATTACAATCTTTTCAACTGAATGCCGAAGGGTCTGTTGTTGAAATAGAATTGATTAAATATCAGAATCAGCATCCCAATCTTTGTAAATATATAGATGATGGAATATTGATTTGCAAAGGACAGAAATACGCTTATTTTGTTACTGATTTTGTAAGTGGTGAAACGATTGCACAACGCATTACACGTGAACAAGGTTTCAGTGTATATGAGACGAAACAGATAGCATTAAGTATATTATCCGTATTACAATATTTACATTTGCAAACGATTCCTATAATTCATAATGAAATAACAATTCAGAATGTATTATTGGACTTAACGGGGAATCTATCGGAACTAAAATTAATAGATTTTGGACATGCTCAGCGTTTAGTGGCTGACAAAACTTTATATTCTGACATTGAAAATCTAAATTTATTTTATCTTGCACCCGAGCGATTTAATGGACTTTTTAGTGTTCAATCAGATTTATATTCAGTTGGTGTTGTTATATATTATTTACTGTTTGGAGTTTTACCTTATTTTATCGATTTATCTAATCTAACGAAAGAAGAGCAGATTAATTGTATTTTTAAAGAACGGAAGAAACCTTTAAAGTTACCTAATATTGAATTGTTTGAACTAGACAATCATCTGATTAATATTATAGAGAAGGCTTTGGATAATGATATTACTAAGCGTTTTCAGTCTGCTGACGAATTTAGAAAAGCGTTAAATGAAGAGATTGAGATAAAACCTAAAAAGTCTGATAAGAACCAAATTACATTTGCTGAAAAAGAAGAAATTACACGGAAAGGAAACGGCTTTGGCGATGTTGCAGGTATGTCAGAACTGAAGAAGCTACTTTATACTAATGTTATTAATATTTTGCGAAATACTGAAAAGGCAAAGAAATATAAATTGTCCATCCCAAATGGAATGTTGCTATATGGTCCGCCAGGATGTGGGAAAAGTTTTTTTGCAGAAAAGTTTGCTGAGGAAACAGGGTATAATTATATTTATGTAAAATCATCGGATTTGGCAAGTATTTATGTTCATGGATCACAGGAAAAGATTGGAAAACTATTTGATGAAGCAAGGAAGAAAGCACCGACTATTCTTTGTTTTGATGAGTTTGATTCATTAGTCCCAAATCGTGATATGATGAACAATAGCAGTCAATCTGGGGAAGTTAATGAGTTTCTTACACAATTAAATAACTGTGGGATGGACAAGGTATTTGTGATAGCTTCTACAAATAAACCAGACTTGATAGATCCCGCAGTACTTCGGAGGGGACGTATTGATAAAATAATTTACTTGCCTGTTCCTGATAAAGAGGCTCGTAGTGCTATGTTTCAGTTGCACTTGAATGAACGTCCTGTGGATTTGGGCATTGATTATGAGTATTTAGCGAATTTAACTGACTATTATGTTTCGAGTGATATTGCTTTTATAGTCAACGAAGCTGCAATACGAGCAGCACAAAATGATGAAAAGATTACACAATTATTGTTGGAAGCAGTTGTCTCAGAAAATAATCCTTCAGTTAAATCAGGACAGTTGGCTTATTATGAAGAATTGAGAGATAAATTGGAAGGATTCTCAAAACAGGCTGATAGACCACGTATTGGCTTTAAAAAATGATTATTATGGAAATGAATTTTAATGAATTATTACTTTGTACAGCATTTGCATGTATGGCCTGCGATGGTGAGATTGCTCCACAAGAAGTCGCGTTGATAAAGAGCATGGCTATCGATAAATCTTTATTTGGGACGATTGATATAGATAGAGAGTTGACGAATTTAGTTGCTGATATAAATGATAAAGGAAAAGCTTTTTTGAAGACTTTTTTACAGCGGTTAACTATGATTACTCTTTCCGAACACGAAGAACTAGACATTCTTCGTGTAGCAGTAAAAACAATTCAAGCGGATAATAAAATTGAATATAGTGAAATAAGGTTCTTTAAGATTCTTCGCTCAAATTTGAAAGTGAATGATCAAACTATCTTGGATGAGGTTGAAGGTGTCGATGAAACTTATTTGGCGCAGGATATTAAAGCTGATTACATACAATTGTATGAAGCGTATTTTGATACAATAGAAATCTCCAATTTAAGTTTGGAATGAAAAATGATATAATGCAGACTTCAAATACGCATGGCTCATATAAAGAATTGCTTTTTGATAAGCGCTGGTTAGAAAAACGTGCTGGAATTTTAAAGCGGGATAATTTTCGGTGTGTAATGTGTTGTTCGGATAAACATTTGATTGTCCATCATAAGCAATACCATGTTAATAAAAGAACGGGAGAGAAATTGGTTCCATGGGATTATCATGATAAATATTTAGTGACTTTATGTGAAAAGTGCCATAATAAGGGGCACCAGTTGTATGAAATACCTACATTTGAAATATAATAATATAATAAGAAAAATGGGATTTTGGAATTTATTTAAAAGTACACACCCTACTATAGCTGAAGCAAAACAGGGTGAACAAGAGACGATTTCAGAAATACAAAAAGAAGACTTTGTGGATGAAACGCCTCCTGGTGATGATAATTCATTGGTAATTCGTTATGGGACGGGAATGCCTATAGATCTAATTTACGGATTTCTAAAAGAGGATTATGAGACGAAAGGATATGAAGATGCGATGTCTAATCCTGATGTATCTTATAAAGAAATGAATAAACAGATTATAAGAAGTAATTTGGAAATTAAGTTCAGACAGGTGCGGCTCAAATATACTGATGATTTGCGTGCTGTTGAGTTTCATATAGGTTCTCGTTCTGATGCAGGTTTGGTGGATGTTGTTAAACAATTAGAGACTCAAAAATATACATTTGTACAGCATATGAATGAGTTGGATAAAATGGAGCAAGATTTTAAAGATGGTTTGGCTTATATGACGGGAATGCTTCTTTCTTATGAAAGGGGCTTTTTACGAGGACTTGCGGCTTTATCTTTGGGGCAAATAAGGAATACGGGAAATGGAAATGAATATGATAGATTATGAAATGGTGGTTAAAATTCGGATGTTTTCTTACAGGTTGGAATAGTAGGATTCTTTCTCAGTGCAGTGAAGCAAGCTTTAAACATTTAAAGAAGTATACTTCTGCTTTATTAATTCTTATTATCCTTTGGGGATTTACGGGATATTGCTTTGCACAACGTTATGTGGGGGCACCACAATGGGGATGTATATTGTCGGCATTTATATTCGTAATAATTGTGATTCAGATAGAACGTCAGATTATATTGACAGTAGGGAGTAATTGGTGGTCGACTGCATTCCGTCTATTTATAGCTATAATAATGTCTCTGTTAGGATCAGCTATTTTAGACCAGATAATATTTGGTGATGATATAGATAGAAAAATGGTAGAGATTACAGATAGGCAAGTACAAGAGCAATTGCCTTTACGATTAAATGTGATTGATACTAAATTAGCGGAACTGCAAGTAATGGTAGATTCTTTAGATAAATTGAACTTGAAGTTAAATGAAGAAATATCTCAGAAACCAACTATAACTACTGTAGCCACTACTACTACTTATACTCGTGAAATGCAACCTGATGGTTCCTATAAAGAAGTTCCACAGAATACTATATCTAGGATTCCAATAGCGAATCCTCGTACTCAACAAGTGACTGTAAATGATTCTACTTTGAAACGATTAAGATTACAACAAGATGAATATACATTGAGAAAGATTAGTGTTGAAAATGATTTGCGCAAAGAATTGTCTTCCAGTACTGGTTTTTTAGATGAGTTACGAGCTATGCTCGAGATTGTTATTACTAGACCAGAAGCGCTCGTTTTCTATATTATAATTTTTTGTTTTTTGATTTCTCTTGAGTTATTTGTCGTGACGAGTAAATTAGGTGATAAGAAATGTGACTATGATCTCATTGTAGAGCATCAATTAGAGATTAAAAAAACGACATTGGAAGAACTTGTAAAGAAGATTAATCAGAAGAAATGAAAAAAGTATGTGTGACATTGTAATGTGACGAGTAATAGGTGATTCATCCATTTAATTTCTAAGTATGACTACAAAAAACTCTTTTAATTTGTGATAGAGAAAAAGTTTTGTTAGGCTTTTTGCGAAGATTATACAGAAGACTTATGAGAAATTTACTCGAAAGTAGATTAAATATTCATATTCTTCTGTATCTTTGTTTTCATATGGCTAAAGTTTATGTGCAGTATGAATAGGGGCAATGCAGATATTTTAGATGAAAATAACTTCTAAGCTATTATGAGGAGTTAGTTTATGGTGCTTTTATATGGAGAAAACACCTAATACATTAAAAGATAATGAAAATTAAAGAGAAATATTTATGACTGATTATGATTTACAACGATTTTTAGATGCCCAACAAGGTGATTACGAACAAGCTCTTGCGGAAGTGAGGAACGGGTGTAAATATTCTCATTGGATTTGGTATATATTTCCTCAACTAAAAGGCTTAGGGGTGAGTTATAATTCCCAATACTATGGTCTTAGTGGTAGGGAAGAAGCTGAAACATACCTTTCTCATCCGGTTTTAGGCAAAAGACTTTGTGAAATAACATCAGCTTTTCTTCATTTGAAAGATACAACGGCACAGAATGTTTTCGGTTCGTTGGATGCAATGAAAGTGTTGTCATGTATGACTCTCTTTAATGAAGTTGCTTTGGATGATTTGTTTCAGCAAGTGATAGACCGATATTATGAGGGAAAACCGGATGAAACGACAAAAAGAAAATTAGAATAATAATTAGATACTACTTTTATATGGGCTGTTTAATGAATCTGTTGTGGTTGCTACTTGGTGGCATATTTACTGCTGTGGAGTATCTTATTTCAAGTTTATTGATGATGCTTACTATTATTGGAATTCCTTTTGGTATGCAGACATTGAAATTGGCCGGACTTGCTTTATGGCCTTTCGGTAAAGAGGTAAGAAGCGGTAGTCGTTCAGGCGGGTGTCTTTATATACTGATGAATGTCTTATGGATATTCTTGGGTGGTATATGGATTTGCCTGTCACATTTGGTTTTTGGAGCTATTTTGTGTATAACTATCATTGGTATTCCTTTTGGTCTACAACACTTCAAATTGGCTGCGGTAGCATTGACACCTTTCGGAAAAGACATTGTGTCAGTCTAAATATATAATAAGGAAGAGAAAAAGGCTTATATACTATAATCAAATATGCTATAACCAAAAGTTATAATGCATAATTAGAAACTATTGGCACGTGTTGATTGTTTGCCGTACCTTTGCACCTGAAAAAATAAATAAAGGTATAAATATGATTTCAACAGCTACAAAAACGTTGCAGGCAAATAACAAGACAATTTATGTTGCACTGCTTTCTACCCTGACTTTCTTCCTGTTTTTAGATTATATCCCGGGTTTGCAGGCTTGGTCTGCATGGGTGACTCCGCCCGTAGCCCTGTTTCTTGGGCTTATTTTCGCATTGACTTGCGGGCAGGCTCATCCTAAATTCAATAAAAAGACTTCCAAGTATTTATTGCAATATTCTGTTGTCGGATTAGGGTTCGGTATGAATCTGCAATCGGCTTTGGCTTCCGGTAAGGAAGGAATGGAGTTTACAATTATTTCTGTCGTAGGTACACTGTTGATTGGTTGGTTTATCGGACGTAAAGTCTTTAAGATAGATAGAAATACTTCCTATCTGATTAGTTCGGGAACAGCTATCTGTGGTGGTAGTGCGATTGCTGCTGTTGGGCCGGTACTGAAGGCGAAGGACAGTGAAATGTCTGTAGCGTTGGGTACTATCTTTATTCTGAATGCTATTGCACTTTTCATATTCCCGATGATTGGTCATGCCCTGAACATGAGTGAACATGAGTTTGGTACATGGGCGGCTATTGCGATCCATGATACAAGTTCCGTAGTCGGGGCAGGTGCCGCTTATGGAGAAGAGGCTTTGAAGGTAGCTACTACTATCAAATTAACTCGCGCTCTTTGGATTATTCCAGTGGCTTTCGCTACTTCATTTATCTTTAAGAGCAAAGGGCAAAAGATAAGTATTCCATGGTTTATATTTTACTTTGTACTGGCAATGGTTGTCAATACCTATTTGCTGAATGGAGTGCCGGAACTGGGAGCTGCTATTAATGGAATTGCCCGTAAAACATTGACTATTACAATGTTCTTTATTGGCGCTTCTCTCTCGATAGATGTTTTGAAAGCCGTTGGCGTAAAACCGTTGATTCAGGGAGTGGCATTATGGGTAATTATCAGTCTTAGCACATTGGCATATATTTATTACTTTTCATAAACCATGAAACAAGAATAATACATGAGATAAAAAATAATAATACATGAGACGAGAATAATAATGGTAATATATAAATAGAAAAGTGGGAGAATGTTCGTATCAAACGATATTCTCCCACTTTCTTTTGGTTTTGTCTCCGCTTGCTAAAGCGTAAAGCGAAGATTCATTATTTCTTTTTCAGTTCTTCGAAGATCAGTCCTTCCAGTTCTTCCGCAAGTTCTGGATTATCCATGATACATTGTTTTGCTGCATCGCGTCCCTGCCCTAACTTAGTGTCGTTATAGCTATACCATGAACCACTCTTTTTGATGATTCCCAGTTCAGCACCCAAGTCGATGATTTCACCGGAGTGGGAGATACCTTCACCAAACATGATGTCAAATTCGGCTCTACGGAAAGGAGGAGCTACTTTATTCTTCACTACTTTCACTTTTGTCAGTTTACCAAGAATTTCTTCACCATCTTTGATAGCCTGGCTACCACGAATGTCTATACGTACCGAAGCATAGAACTTCAGAGCATTACCACCGGTGGTTGTTTCAGGATTACCGAACATTACACCGATCTTTTCACGCAACTGGTTGATGAAGATACAAGTTGTACGTGTTTTGCTGACTGTACCGGTCAACTTACGTAATGCTTGCGACATCAAACGTGCCTGCAAACCTACCTTATTATCGCCCATATCACCTTCAATCTCCGCTTTGGGAGTCAATGCGGCAACCGAGTCAATGACAATAATGTCAATAGCGGAAGAACGGATCAATTGCTCGGCTATTTCCAAAGCCTGTTCTCCATTATCCGGTTGGGAAATCCAGAGATTGTCTACGTCAACGCCTAGCTTAGCAGCATAGAAACGGTCGAAAGCATGTTCTGCATCAATGAAAGCAGCGATACCGCCGGCCTTCTGTGCTTCAGCAATGGCATGAATAGCCAATGTTGTTTTACCGGAAGATTCCGGACCATATATTTCGATTATTCTACCTCTTGGGTAACCACCTACGCCAAGTGCCACATTCAAGGCAATAGAGCCTGTCGGGATCACTTCTATCTGTTCAACACTATCGTCACCCATTTTCATGATAGAACCTTTACCGAAGCTCTTTTCTATCTTTTCCATGGCAGCCTGTAAGGCCTTTAGTTTTTCGCTTGATGCCATTTTATTATCTGTTTCAAAATTAAGTTCGTCTTTCTTTGCCATACCTTATTCTATAATTAATGGATTTATTGATTTAAAATTTGTGAGGCATGTTCTTTGGTCTTCACTTCTTTCGGAGTGATGATCCGTTCTACGATTCCTTCTTCGTTAATCAGGAAAGTAGTGCGGAAAGTACCCATATATGCACGACCATACAGTTTCTTTTCTCCCCACACGCCAAACTCCTCTACCAACTTTTTGTCTGTATCGGCAATCAGTGTAAAAGGAAGATTGTTCTTCTCGATAAATTTCTGATGCGACTTTTCATTGTCTACACTGACACCGATTACTTCATAGCCGGCTTTACGCAGGTCGGAATAATTGTCGCGCAGATTGCACGCTTGCGCTGTACAACCCGATGTGCTGTCTTTCGGATAGAAATACAACACAATCTTTTTTCCTTTGTAAGCACTCAACCGTATTTCTTCACCTTTTTCATTGATGCCTAATACTTCCGGTGCTTTATCTCCAACGTTAATCATAACTTTCTTTTAGTGAATGTCTTACAATTCCAAATCCTGGTCGATTACTTCATGCCAGGGCAAACCCTGTTTGTTCAATTGCTCCATAAACGGATCCGGATTGAATTCTTCTACATTGTTTACACCCGGACGTTTCCATTCTCCTTTGAAGAACATCATAGCTCCGATCATGGCCGGAACTCCGGTGGTGTAGCTTACTCCCTGCATACCCGTTTCTTTATATGCTTCCTGATGGCTGCAATTATTGTAAACATAGTAGGTGCGTTCTTTTCCGTCTTTCAGACCACGGATACGGCAACCGATGGAGGTTTCGCCTTCGTAGTTCTCGCCCAAATCCTGCGGATTAGGCAATACAGCTTTCAAGAATTGCAGAGGGACAATTTTCACTCCGTTATAATCAACTTCATCGATACGAGCCATACCGATATTCTGAATGACACGTAAGTGAGTTAAGTATTCCTGTCCGAAAGTCATCCAGAAGCGGGCACGTTTGATAGTCGGGAAATGTTTCACCAATGATTCCAGTTCTTCGTGATAAAGAAGATAGGAGTCACGAGGACCGATATTCGGATAAGTCAGGTCTTTATGAATTTCCAACGGACCGGTAGTTACCCACTTGCCGTTCTCATAATAACGTCCGTTCTGCGTAATTTCGCGGATGTTGATTTCCGGGTTGAAGTTAGTGGCAAATGCCTTATGATGATTTCCGGCATTACAGTCTACAATATCCAGGTATTGAATTTCGTCAAAATAATGTTTAGCCGCATAAGTGGTATAGATACCACTGACTCCCGGGTCGAACCCGCAACCGAGGATAGCTGTTAAGCCGGCTTCTTTGAAGCGGTCATGATAAGCCCACTGCCAGCTATATTCAAAATGAGCTTCGTCCTTCGGCTCATAATTGGCAGTGTCCAGATAGTTCACTCCGGCTTTCAGGCAAGCTTCCATGATTGTCAAGTCCTGATAGGGAAGAGCAACATTAATCACCATTTCCGGTTTGAAATCGTTGAATAAGGCTACCAGTTCTTCCACATTGTCTGCGTCGACTTTAGCTGTCTTTATATTGGGATTACCTATTGCCTCGACGATTTTGTCGCATTTCTCTTTCGTACGGCTGGCAATCATAATATCTGTAAATACGTCGGCATTTTGTGCCACTTTGTGCGCAACGACAGTGCCAACACCGCCTGCACCAATAATAAGAACTCTACCCATTTCTTTAAATTGCGAATTAAAAATTAAGAATATTAGAATTGTTTATGGAGCAAATATACGTGATTATTTTCAGATAATCATTCGTCGATACTCCTTTTTATTTGTATCGTCGTAAGGTACCGTTTTCAAATTCCAACGTTTTGCCATTGTAGAACCACGTTTCAAAACGATTATCTTTTTTCAACTCGATTTCTACCGGATCACCAACGGACAAACGGCATTCGTCAGTACTCATACCTGCTTCCAGGTCACCACGGGAGATGATCTGCCAACGCTTTTCAGTGATGCCCGGATATTTCTTCTGTATATCTTCAAATCCGAAAAGGTCTTCGATATAATTCTCATTTCTGACAATAACATCATATTTTAAGTCGGCTTCCAGTTCATAAAGGACTCCGGCTTTGTCTTCCAATGACAGAACACCCAGACTGCTTGAAGAAGCTAAATTAATGTCTTTGATATTCAGAACTGTATATCGGGGCAAGTGAACACGTGATTCCGTCTGCTTACCTTCAAGAGAAACAACCCTTTTGGCAGGCAATACCTTTTTAGGGTAAACGGTTCGTCCCAAGTATTTGTTTTTCAGTCCCTCAATATTATCAGAACTTTTATTCGTAAAGCTGATTACATTCGAAAAGTATTTCATTCTCTTTTCACCCTGAAAATCATTCAAGTACATGCCTGAATTAGTTCGTGAGAGTGCGACTTCGAGGTAATAAGAATGCCCCTGCGCATCTTTAAAGATGATTTTCGCAGGGTATGTCTGATTGCCGACTCCGACAGCGGTTATTGTAGCTTCCGTATTGACAGGAATAGCTACATCCCGATAACCGGAATAATTATTAGCATCGTCTACACGCACACTTTCGGATTGTATATAGATTGTTTTTCCTATCAACAGGTTCTTTGCCGTATCTACATCTTTTAAATAGACTAATCCGTTGACGCATGCGCGGGGAGCTTTTTCGCAAATTTCATCCAGTCGCATATTCTTTATGTCATAGTAATACTTTTCTCCTTCACATTCGAAAATGAAACGGGTGGAATAGTTGGTGCTGTTTGATATGTTTTGGGCTTTTTCTTCAGTTCCGGTGAAAGTGAGTATTTTATGTTTCAGCAAACTATTATCTACTCCCTTGTCGGTGTCATAGTTAGAAAGTGTAGGCAGGAACATATCCCGTGCAGAAGGAGCGAACATAAATTTCATTCCGGACGTCCATTTGCACAAAGGTTGCAACGGGAAGTTGCTTTTGATGAATTGTTCTTCTTCACTTACGGGAATTTCCTGGGTGGAAGGAGTGGTGACAATGTAATCATTTTGGGCCGCGACAGGATACGTACCACAACAGAATAAAATCAGAGAGAGAGCGATAATTCTCATATTTATTTACTTTTTGTGAACTATGTAAATCGTTCATTTGTTGTACATTCAATGGCAAATGTATATATTTTATATGGCATTGGATATTATTTCCCAATCTTTTTGGTATCTTTGCCCCCAATTTAACTTAAACGTTATAACAATATGAAAAAAGTATTAGTTTCAATTTGCATTGCTGGTGCAGCACTTGCAATGTCTTCGTGCCGTTCGGTTGAGAAGGCAATCCCTTTGTCATCTATCAACGGTGAGTGGAATATTATAGAAGTCAATGGCTCGAAAATAACTCCGGGCGAAAGCAGAAACCTTCCTTTTATTACTTTTGATACCGCAACGGGTCGTGTATCCGGTAGTAGCGGATGTAACCGTATGATGGGTAGTTTCGATGTAAACGCGAAACCAGGAAGCCTTGAACTCGGCGCTATGGCCGGTACTAAGATGATGTGTCCGGACATGACTACAGAGAGAAATGTACTGAGTGCCCTTGCACAAGTGAAAGGATATAAAAAAGCCGGTAAAGACAAACTGTATCTTTGCAATGCGTCTAATCGCCCGGTTATGGCATTGGAAAAAAAGGAGGCTGATGTGAAACTGTCGGTATTGAATGGAGAATGGCAAGTGAAGGAAGTGAATGGCGAGGCAATTCCTTCCGGTATGGAAAAGAAACCATTCATTGCTTTTGATGTGAAGAAAAAGTCTATTCATGGCAATGCCGGATGTAACTTGATAAACGGTGGCTTTGAAACCAGTAGAAGTAACGTTAAATCAATCTCTTTCCCAGGTGTAGCAAGCACAATGATGGCTTGTCCGGATATGGAGACAGAAGGCAAGATTCTGAAAGCATTGAACGAAGTGAAATCATTTGATGTGCTGTCTGGTGGTGGTATCGGTTTGTATGATGCTAACAATGCATTGGTGCTTGTTTTGGAAAAGTAATAAAACAAGAATAGTATATATTAAGGTATGCCTGTGTCGAACATGACGACACAGGCATATTTTTTTTCCTGTATTGAACCGAAGTCGCTTGCATTTGTTTTATGAAGCAGTTGCTGATTGAGTCCGGGTATGACTATGTCAGCAGTGTTTATTTATTAAAACTGTCTTTTTGGCAGATATTATGTCATGCATTCGTATAATTTCCTTTTGGCACACGGTTTGCTTTTTAATAAACGTCCGTTCGGGACGAAGCTCTGCAGAAGGAGCGGAGAAACAACCGGACAAAAAGAAATCATTGAATAATAATAAATAAAAAAATAACGATCATGGGAAAAATTATTGGTATTGACTTAGGAACAACAAACTCTTGTGTTGCCGTATTTGAAGGTAACGAACCGGTAGTAATTACAAACAGCGAAGGTAAGCGTACGACTCCTTCAGTAGTCGCTTTCGTAGATGGTGGTGAACGTAAAGTAGGTGATCCTGCTAAACGTCAGGCTATTACTAACCCGACCCGTACGATTTTCTCTATCAAACGTTTCATGGGTGAAAATTGGGATCAGGTACAGAAAGAAGTTACACGCGTACCTTATAAAGTAGTGAAAGGTGAAAACAACACTCCGCGTGTTGACATCGACGGACGTCTGTACACTCCACAGGAAATCTCTGCAATGATTCTTCAGAAGATGAAGAAAACTGCTGAAGATTATTTGGGACAGGAAGTAACAGAAGCAGTCATCACAGTTCCTGCCTATTTCTCTGACTCTCAACGCCAGGCTACAAAAGAAGCTGGACAGATTGCAGGTCTGGAAGTAAAACGTATTGTAAACGAACCGACAGCCGCTGCTCTTGCATATGGTCTGGACAAGGCTCACAAAGATATGAAGATTGCTGTATTCGACCTTGGTGGCGGTACATTCGATATCTCTATCCTCGAATTTGGTGGTGGTGTATTTGAAGTACTTTCTACAAATGGTGATACTCACCTTGGTGGTGACGACTTCGACCAGGTAATCATCAACTGGCTGGTACAGGAATTCAAGAATGACGAAGGTGCTGACTTGACACAGGACCCGATGGCTTTGCAACGTTTGAAAGAAGCTGCTGAAAAAGCTAAGATTGAACTTTCTTCTTCGGCAAGTACAGAAATCAACTTGCCATATATCATGCCGGTAGGTGGTGTGCCTAAGCACTTGGTGAAGACTTTGACTCGTGCTAAATTCGAATCTTTGGCTCACGAATTGATTCAGGCTTGTCTTGAACCATGTAAGAAGGCAATGAAAGACGCTGGTTTGAGCAACGCTGACATTGACGAAGTAATCCTTGTAGGTGGTTCTTCACGTATTCCGGCTGTACAGAAGTTGGTAGAAGATTTCTTCGGTAAAGCTCCTTCCAAAGGTGTGAACCCGGATGAAGTGGTAGCTATTGGTGCTGCTGTACAAGGTGCTGTTTTGACAGACGAAATCAAGGGTGTGGTATTGTTGGATGTAACTCCGTTGTCAATGGGTATCGAAACACTGGGTGGTGTAATGACTAAGTTGATCGACGCTAACACTACAATTCCGGCTCGTAAGAGTGAAACATTCTCTACTGCTGCCGATAATCAGAGTGAGGTTACTATCCATGTATTGCAGGGAGAACGTCCGATGGCTGCTCAGAATAAATCAATCGGTCAGTTCAACTTGTCAGGTATTGCTCCGGCTCGTCGTGGTGTTCCTCAGATTGAGGTTACATTCGATATCGACGCTAATGGTATCTTAAAAGTATCTGCCAAGGATAAGGCTACCGGTAAGGAACAGGCTATCCGTATCGAAGCATCCAGCGGTTTGAGCAAGGAAGAAATCGAAAAGATGAAAGCCGAAGCTGAAGCTAATGCTGAAGCAGACAAGAAAGAGCGTGAAAAGATTGATAAGCTAAACCAGGCTGATAGCGTAATCTTCTCTACTGAAAATCAGTTGAAGGAATTAGGTGATAAGTTGCCTGCTGACAAGAAGGCTCCGATTGAAGCTGCTTTGGAGAAACTGAAAGAAGCTCACAAAGCTCAGGATTTAGCTGCTATCGATACTGCTATGGCAGAAATCAATACTGCTTTCCAGGCTGCAAGCGCTGAAATGTATGCTCAAGGCGGTGGTGCTCAAAGTGGTGCACAGGCTGGTCCTGATATGAATGGTGGTGCTGGTCAGCAAGACGATAGCAAGCACGGGGATAACGTTCAGGATGCTGACTTCGAGGAAGTCAAATGATTCCGATAAGGATACAGATAATAAACAATAAGCAAAAGCGTGCAGCTCAATGAGTTGCACGCTTTTTGCATTTATGGGGTTCATGGTTGCTATGTGTTTTCTATGGGCTTTTTTATCTCTTATTTGCGACATGTTTGCGACAAGACAAAAAAGTAGATAATGTGGTACTTAATCATACTTATACATACTAATACACACTTAAAAGTAGATAACATGCCAACAATCGGATTTGAAATCAAACGGAAATGTAAGGTCTGCGGCAAAGTATTTGTCGCAAAGACACTTGACAGCCATTATTGTTCCCCTAAATGTGGTAAAGTGGCTTGGAAACGCAAAAAAGATGCAAAGAATAGAAATGCGAAGTTAGAAGCCATTGGCCAACAAGTATCAGACATCAGAGAGTATATTTCTGTAAAGGAAGCTGTCGCTATGTTTGGGGTGGAACGTAGCACTCTGTATCGCTTGATTAAATTGGGACGTATTCCAACTATCAATATGGGTACAAGGCTTACACGTATCAAACGTTCTGAAATGGAACGGCTTTTTCTAAACAGACCGGAAAGTATCGCAGAGAAAGAAAAGCCTGTTCCTAAAACATACAGCTTAGAGCCGGAGGACTGCTATACCATTACAGAGATTTGTGAGAAGTATCATATTAATGATAGTTCAGTATGGGCGCACATTAGAAAATACTCTATTCCCTCAAGACAAATAGGAAACTATGTGTATGTACCCAAGCAAGAAATTGATAATCTATATAAATCAGAAGTAGAATGAAGAAAGCATTACCTAATACCAAAGTGACCGTCAAGCTCAGAAGGTCGAACTACAAAGAAGAGTGGTATCTGATTATAGAGTCGTACCCAGTGTACAAACGAGGTTCAACCCGTGCAAGTCGTGTGGTAGAATCCATTAACCGAACTATATCCACGCCTGTTTGGGACAAATCGTCCATTGCACGCATCCTGCCGGATGGAACATTCAACTATAAGCCTAAGCGCGATTTGAATGGGATTATCCAATGCCGTTCAACGATAGACCAAGAGGCTTGTATCTATGCTGACAATGTGAGAAAGTTACGGCAGCATGAATACGATAGTGCCATCCTCTACACTGATAAGGAAAACGAAATCGCTGCACAGAATGAGCGGAGCGAACAGGATTTTATCAAGTATTTCAATAGTATTATAAGCACATGTCATCCTAACAGTTCCGATTCGATTATAGTCAATTGGAGGCGTGTAGGTGAATTATTGAAAATGTATTCGCAAGGGCAACCAATTCCATTCAAGGCGATTTCAGTTAAACTGCTTGAAGATATAAAGATGTTCCTTCTCCGTGCTCCAATGGGAGGGAATAAGAAAGGTACTATCTCACAAAATACGGCATCAACTTATTTCTCCATACTCAAAGCCGGACTGAAACAGGCATTTATTGATGAATATCTGACCATTGATATAAGCGCGAAAGTAAAGGGAATAACAAACATTGAGAAACCTCGTGTTGCGCTTACTATGAATGAAGTGCAGATGTTGGTTGATACTCCTTGCAAGGATGATGTTTTGAAACGTGCGTTCTTGTTCTCTATTCTCACTGGATTGCGGCATAGTGATATTCAAACTTTGAAATGGAAACAAATTCAGCAAACAAGCAAGGGCACATGGCAAGCAGTCGTAATTCAGCAAAAGACAAAAAGGCCCGATTACAAGCCAGTCATTCAACAGGCACTTCAACTATGCGGCATACGTCCAAACGATGATGAAGCACTTGTTTTTGAAGGATTGACTGATGCCTCTTGGATTTCTCGCCCGTTGAAAGTCTGGATAGAAGCATCCGGTATCAAGAAGCACATCACCTTCCATTGTGGCCGCCATAGCTACGCTTCGCTGTTGCTGGAAAATGGCGTTGACATATACACCATCAAGTCTTTGATGGGACATACTAACGTCAAAACCACGCAGATTTATACGCACATCGTAAACGAACAAAAAGAGAAAGCTGCCAATACGCTACATATAGAGAATTTGGATTTATAGGTTGTGGTGGTTTTATCCACCATTGAGCACCAACGACTTATGTAATGCCAATCATATACTTGCCACCGTTTACCCCTCATGAAGCATTGAACTGCACCCCAAAAGTTGGACAGTTAATAACTAAGTTATTTTATAAAGAGTTCGGTATTGCACCGGACTCTTTCCTTTTAACTTAGCTTTGATT
>NZ_JAAXGE010000021.1 GCF_014750685.1 Bacteroides sp. GM023 | reverse complement strand
TCATCCGTAAAGGATGGTTCTTGCTCTGTTCAGGATGCCGTACAAAATTTATTGACTCTTTTCAAATACCTGTGTTTCATTTGTATTGCTACTTCTGAAACAAGTATTGACGGTTCTATTTTTTAACTTGTACTACTTGTATTGTTTATCAATATTTCAAAGAACTTGTTGCTTTCGTTTTAAAAGCGGGTGCAAAGGTAAGGGGTTTAATTTTAACTACCAAACTTTTTCGAAAGTTTTTTTATTTTCTTTTTCAATTCGTTTCTCAGGCTCTCTTTGCGAAAGGGAAAGAATAATCAATTAAGAAAAGATAAACCGTTTTCTTTGCGAATCGGACTGCAAAGATAAGAACTTTAAGTTATATCTTCCAAACTTTATCGGAAGTTTTTTTATTCTTAATCTTAAGCGGTCTTACGCTTTATCACTAAGTCATTTTATCAAGGCTTTCTTCTCTTGGAAAGCGGGTGCAAAAGTAGTCCCTTTTGGGATACACTCCAAATATATATGCATCTTTTTTCTAATTATTTTTGAATACTTATGCTAACTAGTTGAACAATAAGGGTGTTGTAGAACATATTTTTTAATACAGGGTGGAGTGTGCGCGGGAACGGGTGAGGGAGTACACATTATTATATCACATGTGCGCGTAATGCGCGCGAGAGGAAGTAAATAGCCGGAAGAAAAAAAACAGCTTTTTTCTGAAGAATGAAAGGGAAAAAGGGGAAAGAGGGGTAAAAAAAGGCTGAAGGAATATAAGGAATAGTAGAAATAGAGGCTGAAAAGAAGGAGAAATTAAAAAGGAAGAGGATACTGTATCAAGCTCAACTAAAAAAGGAGTTTCACAAATCTCGATAAAAAGCAAGAGGATGCTCGTACGGGAAAAAATGAGCACCCTCTCTAGAAGACAAATCTGAAAACGGCTTTCACAAGCAATCGGCAGGGTTTGCAAACTCCATGCGTAAAAACTGGTTATAAACTGGTAGGATTATGAAACTAAGTATTTATTACGTATATGTATCATTTCGGCATACATTCTATTTTAACATACATATCATTCTGACATATCCATTACTCAACATATCTAGTTGCTGATATATGCATTTTCTGTCACATATATTATTCGGCCATACGCAAACTGACTAATTCAGACCATTTATTCAAGCTCAAATCAATGCCGCTTTTCTGTAGACATTCATAACCATCATTATAATAGCCAATTACTTTTTCAGGCTCCAAGCATATTTCTTGGGCAAGCCTGCCGAGCATAAAATTAAGGCGGGATAGCTGAAGGTAATCAACTAAAGTATAATTCTCACAGACTGACAAGTCGGCCAAACTGCTTAAAAGGTCATAGGCGGATTCTTTCTCACCATCGGACAGAGAGCAAAAAGGTTTGAGCATTACGGGATGCTGCATCAAGAGGATTACCGCTTCTTTGAAATCGGAATATAACATAGCGCGTTTTGTTTGCCGCATCAGTTCCCAGTGGTGCGAGGGTTATATATAAAAAAGAGCATGGGAAACTATCTACTCACGTTCCATATAAGGTATCGGCTAAGACCCTCTCCTGAACATAAGTGATAGTCCCACGCTCAATTGGGTATATAACAAGGTTATATATGCAAAAGATGCGTGAGACCCGCCACTTATTGTCATTCAGGATTAAAATTTAGCCGATTTCTATACGGAATGCAACAAATAACTGCTCTCAATACAATAATTAAAAAGTCACTTTCTTCGCTAGAAAGTAAACTACGACAAAAGTAACAATATTTTTTAGCAAACAAACAATATTGACAAAGAAATAAATGGATTCAATCAACTTATTTTATTTGGCGAAATCATCTGTATCAAGTTCAGTATTCAGGCTACTAAAATTGTTTTTTATTTTCATTTCTCATATTCTCATACTTTTTGTTTAATTACTTGTAAATCAATCATCAGAATTATGAGAAATGAAATTATAAATTGTACCTCTCATACCTTTATCGTCATTTTCGCCCTAAAATAATGCATCTCTCATATGATTTTGTAGCATTTCTCATATGCTTTTGTGCCATTTCTCATACTTTAAAGGTATCTCTCATACTCAAAAGCACTATGGGAGTTATGTTAAGTATCCAATTATAATTCATTCAAGACAAACTAAGAGTCATGTACCGTTCAACAACAGTTCACAAAGCGGTTGCCAGCGGGATATAGAGTAGATATTCTCGTGTTTTTTAAAAGCTATTTATATCGTTCCACTGGAGTGGATTAAACTGTTCACTCTAGTGGAAAGAACTCTCCACTTGAGTGGAAAGAATTGTCCACTCTAGTGGAACAATACAGATATCGGTTCAAAAACACAACAAGAAATAGGATAAAACATAAAAACAGTAGGTATACTACATATAAACAAGCTATTAAGCATAGAAGATTAACGGTTAAACTGAAACATAGAAAAGAATAATCAAGGATTTGATGAGAGATAAAGACACGGTTCTTATGAGAGATGCATAAAAAACAGGCAAAAAAGCATGAGAGATACCTTAAATGTATGAGAAATACCATAAAAGTATATGAGAAATGCCACAAAAGCATATGAGAGATGCATCATTTTAGGGCGAAAATGACGTTAAAAGCATGAGCGATGCACTTTCTAATTTTATCTCTCATTATATTATTTATTGATTTACAATCAATTATACAAACCAATGAGAGTATGAGAGATAAAAATAAAAATTCTCTCTAGTAAAGAGTTAATCTGAGTTCAAATTATAAATGAGACCTGGCTGCTGAAGTTTGAAGTATCCTATAAATACAACTGAGCAAAATCTATCCTCAGTCGTTACTCACACAACTTTCACCCTCACAGTTACCTTCATAGTTGCTCTCATAGTTCCCCATAGTTACCCTCATAGTTAAAATGCCGATGAATAAACGGTTACAAGCAATTTATGAGAGCATGATAGTAAAACACACTAAACTTTTTTTCGTAGAATACGCAGAATTAATCATCAAGGTATTCGCTCAATAAATTCAATATCCTCTATTTTTCTAATTTATAATTGCTAATATTCTTTCTCCTCTTAGTTTCTATTGCTATATTTGTTCCGTATTATCTAACTACATTTTATGTCTTTAAAAAAAGCTTTCCTTTTGAGGAAAGTTTCCCGCATTTAAATTAGGCATTCCCTACTAATAGAACAGGGAGGTTAAGATGATGAAACGAACACCCTGTTGGCACATAAGTGCGAATGAAATGTTTAATGGACTATTGTAAATACATAAATAAAGATATAAAATGGAATATAGACTGAACAGATATATCAGTGGATCGGGCTATTGCTCACGAAGAGAGGCTGACCAGCTTATCAAAGATGGGTATGTAACCATCGATGGTAAACGTGCAACTATCGGAATGCGCATATTACCGGGTCAAAAAGTTGAAGTACGCGGAGAGCTTATAAAAAATGAAATTGAGCCCGTGTATATCGCTTTTAATAAACCGGTAGGAGTCGTTAGCACAACAGATGTTTCTGATAGAAGCAATATTATCGAATACATAAGTCATGAGCAACGCATATTTCCTATCGGACGTTTGGATAAAGACTCTCAGGGCTTAATCCTTCTTACAAACGATGGAGATATTGTCAACAAGATATTGCGCGTGGGCAATAATCATAAAAAGGAATACTTGGTAAGAGTAGATAGACCCATCACCAAAGAGTTTCTTACCAAGATGGCAGAGGGCGTTCCCATTTTGGACCGGGTAACCCGCCGTTGCGAAATCAAAGAAATCAATCCTTATACCTTTCAAATCTCTTTGGTTCAAGGACTTAACCGTCAGATCCGTCGTATGTGCGAGTACTTTGACTATGAAGTAGTTAAGCTGGAACGTATCCAAATTATGAACATCAAATTAGGAAATTTGGGACAAGGGAATTATAGAGACCTGACTCAAGGCGAACTGGAAGAACTATTTGACTTATTGGATAAGTCAAAAGATATCGTTCAAGCCAAGAAACCCGCCAATAGCAACAAGGCGATAAACAGAGCTTTGCAAGGATATGACATAAAAACGAATTACCGCAAAGCCAATATTGTCTCTAAACAAGCCCAGAAAGCAAAAGCTGATAAACCTTTCAGCGCATCCACTGAGGCTATAGACAGGGAGCAAGTAAAGCAAGAGACAACGATTAAGAAAAAGAAGAAAAAAGGAGGAAGCGGGCTTCGGGTTGGAAAATCAAGAGTAGTAGAAAAGAAAACGCAGGCGCCCAAGCAGAACTCACCGATCAGAAAAGGAAGAAAGGTTTGATGCCGCATTGACATACATCCCCTCTTTGCCAACACAGACGAATGGCAAATGAGGGGATTTTTTTTGTTAAAACTAACACGTTCACGAAACAAAAGCAACCGCAGTCTGTTACATAGGCAACTTAAACATAGTAACCTAAACATAAAAATTATGGCTAGAGAAAGTGTAAAAATTCTACAAGGAAAACTAGATGTAGAAAGTTTAATCGCACAGTTGAACGCAGCATTAGCTGAAGAATGGTTGGCATACTATCAATATTGGGTAGGTGCATTAGTAGTGGAAGGCGCCATGCGTGCCGACGTACAGGGTGAATTTGAGGAACATGCCGAAGAGGAACGCAGACATGCGCAACTATTGGCCAACCGCATCATCGAACTGGAAGGTGTTCCGGTACTTGATCCTAAACAATGGTTCGAACTGGCAAGATGCAAATATGACGCTCCGCAAGGGTTCGATTCTGTCAGTTTGCTGAAGGATAATGTAGCTTCCGAACGCTGCGCTATTGTTCGCTATCAAGAAATTGCCGACTTTACCAACGGGAAAGATTTCACGACTTGTGACATCGCAAAACATATTCTTGCCGAAGAGGAAGAACATGAACAAGATTTACAAGATTACCTAACGGACATTGCCCGGATGAAGAAATCATTCCTTGAAAAGTAAATTCTAATATAATAATGATTAGGTAAGAGAGGGTGTATCCTATAAGAGGATATTCCCTCTTTTATCTATATAGTGCGATAAAAACGAAACTATTTTAGAGTAAATCAAGAAGAAATCTTTCTTTTTTCGTATTTTTGTCCCAATATGCACGTTTAATCCAACGTAGATAACGAACATTAGCAAAAAAGAATGAAAGTAATTGATTTAATACATAGCAACAAGAAAACTGCTTTTTCTTTCGAGATCCTTCCACCGCTGAAAGGAACGGGAATAGAAAAGCTGCATCAAACAGTCGATACTCTTCGAGAATTTGATCCGAAATATATCAATATCACCACTCATCGCAGCGAATATGTATATAAAGATCTCGGCAACGGGTTGTTTCAGAGAAACCGTTTGAGAAGGCGTCCGGGAACGGTTGCCGTAGCCGCTGCCATTCAGAATAAATACAATATCACGGTCGTTCCACATATTTTATGCAGCGGTTTCACGCGCGAGGAAACGGAATACGTGTTGCTCGACCTCCAATTTCTGAATATCACGGAACTGCTGGTGTTGCGTGGCGACAAAGCAAAGCACGAATCGGTATTCACACCGGAAGGCGACGGATACCATCACGCTATCGAATTGCAGGAACAAATCAATAATTTCAATAAAGGCATCTTTGTAGACGGTTCGGAAATGAAAGTCAGCAGTACTCCGTTCTCTTACGGGGTGGCTTGCTATCCGGAGAAGCACGAAGAAGCTCCCAATATCGAAACCGACCTTTATTGGCTGAAGAAAAAGGTGGAAGCCGGTGCGGAATATGCAGTGACGCAGTTATTCTACGACAACAAGAAGTATTTCGAATTTGTGGAGCAGGCGAAGGCGGCGGGTATCAATATACCTATCATTCCGGGAATCAAGCCGTTCAAGAAACTGTCTCAACTGAGCATGGTTCCAAAGACATTCAAAGTGGACTTGCCGGAAGACTTGGTGAAAGAAGCGTTGAAATGCAAGAACGACGCGGAAGCCGAGCAGGTGGGCATCGAATGGTGTGTAGCCCAGTGCAAGGAACTGATGGCTCACGGAGTGCCGAGTATTCATTTCTACTCTATCGGAGCAGTAGACAGTATCAAAGAAGTAGCCAAAATCATTTATTGATATGTTTTTCAGAGACGTAATCGGACAAGAAGAAATCAAGCAACGGCTTATTCAAGAAGTGAATGAGGGGCGTATTCCACATGCCCAGCTCATCTGCGGCCCGGAAGGGGTTGGAAAAATGCCGTTGGCTATTGCTTATGCACGTTATATCAGCTGCACCAACCGGGGCGAGACTGATGCCTGCGGTGTGTGTCCGTCCTGCGTGAAATTCAATAAGCTGGTACATCCTGACTTACATTTCGTGTTCCCCATCGTGAAAAGCGCGAAGGGGAAAAAGGAAGTCTGCGATGATTATATTGCCGACTGGCGACCGTTTGTTATCAATCATCCTTACTTCAACCTTAACCACTGGTTGGGTGAGATGGATGCCGAGAACTCACAGGCATTAATCTACGCCAAGGAGAGTGATGAGATTCTGAAAAAACTGAGTCTGAAATCCAGCGAAGGGGGATTTAAGATTACGATTGTATGGCTGCCGGAGAAAATGCATCCGGTGTGTGCCAACAAACTGCTGAAATTGCTTGAAGAGCCACCGGAAAAGACGGTTTTCCTGTTGGTATCGGAAGCGCCGGATATGATTTTGCCTACTATCCTGAGCCGTACCCAACGCATGAATGTGCGGAAAATCGACGAAGCCAGCATCAACCGGGTATTGCAGACGAAATATAATATTTTGCCCGCCGACAGTGTTTCCATTGCCCACCTGGCAAACGGGAATTTTGTCAAGGCACTCGAGTCTATTCATCTGAATGAAGAGAACCAGTTGTTCTTTGAATTATTTGTCAACCTGATGCGTCTGTCTTATCAACGGAAAATCAGGGAGATGAAAATGTGGAGCGAGCAAGTGGCGAGCATGGGGCGTGAACGCCAGAAGAATCTTCTGGAATATTGCCAGCGTATGATTCGGGAGAATTTCATCTTCAACCTGCATCAACGCGACCTTACGTATATGACTATCAACGAACAGAATTTTGCGACCCGCTTTGCGCCCTTTGTCAACGAACGGAATGTGATGGGCATCATGGACGAACTGAGCGAAGCGCAACTACATATAGAACAGAATGTAAATGCTAAAATGGTATTCTTCGACTTCTCGCTGAAGATGATTGTACTGTTGAAGCAATAATAAATATATAAACTATGGAATATAAACTTCATAATGGGAGCGGCGGCCTTTGCTGCAAAGGATGCTCCCGACAAGATAAGAAACTGAACACCTACGATTGGCTGGCAGACATACCGGGCAATGCGGAAGAGAGTGACATGGTGGAGGTGCAATTCAAGAATACCCGGAAGGGATATTACCGCAACAGCAATAAAATCAAACTGGAAAAGGGAGATATAGTTGCCGTTGAAGCTGCTCCGGGTCACGATATTGGTGTAGTAACGCTGACAGGCAGACTGGTTCCGCTGCAAATGAAGAAAGCAAACTTCAAGGCGGATACGGAAATCAAGCGTGTCTACCGGAAAGCCAAACCGGTGGATATGGAGAAATTCAACGAAGCCAAAGGTAAGGAACATGCTACGATGATTCGTGCGCGTCAGATTGCTTTGAATCTGAGTCTGAACATGAAAATCGGAGATGTGGAGTATCAGGGAGATGGTAACAAGGCTATCTTCTATTATATCGCGGACGAGCGTGTGGATTTCCGCCAATTGATTAAGGTATTGGCAGAAGCATTCCGTGTACGTATTGAGATGAAGCAGATTGGCGCACGCCAGGAAGCGGGACGTATCGGCGGTATCGGCCCTTGCGGACGCGAGCTTTGCTGTGCTACGTGGATGACGAGTTTCGTATCGGTATCTACCAGCGCAGCCCGTTATCAGGACATTTCACTGAATCCGCAGAAACTTGCCGGACAATGCGCAAAGCTAAAGTGCTGCCTGAACTATGAAGTAGACTGCTATGTGGAAGCTCAAAAGCGTCTTCCTTCCAAGGAGATCGAACTGGAAACGAAGGATGGTACTTTCTATTTCTTCAAAGCGGATATTCTGAGCAATCAGATTTCTTATTCTACGGACAAGAACTTCCCTGCCAACCTGGTGACAATCAGTGGTAAGCGTGCTTTTGAGATTATCTCCATGAATAGAAAAGGAATGAAGCCGGACAGCCTGGTCGAAGAAGAGAAGAAGCCGGAACCGAAGAAGCCGGTGGACTTGCTGGAACAGGAAAGTCTTACCCGTTTCGACCGCAGCCGGAATAATAAGGATGGCGGAAACCGGAACAACAAGAAGAAGAAAAAAGGAAATAACAACAATAACAACCGCCCGCAGCAACAGGCAGAGGGTGGAAACCGTCCGCAACAACCTCAACGGGAGAATGAAAACCGCCCGCAACCGTCAGAAAACGGAAACAGAGGGGAAAGGGAAAACCGACCGAGAAACAATAATAACAACCGGAACAGGGGACAGAACCAGGGACGGAATAACGACAACAGACGACCGGAACGCCCACAAGGACAAGAACGTCCTCAAAATCAGGAACGACCGGAACGTCCGCAAGGTCAGGAGCGCCCGCAAGGTCAGGAACGTCGTCCCAAACCGGAAAGACCCGAAAGGACGGAAAAATCTGAAAGACCGGAGAGAAACCCGAATCAGGAGAAACCGCAGAATCAGAATGAAAAACCTTCTCAGGAATAGCTTATTTGGTCTGCTCATTGCCTGCATGGCAGTAGCCTGTAACGACAAGAATACAGTGTATCACTCTTACCAATCCCTTCCCGATGGAGGGTGGGGAAAGAGTGATACACTCTCTTTTCAGATTCCTGTCACGGATAGTGTTCCCACGACTTTCCGGCTGTTTGCGGAAGTTCGCAACAGGACGGATTATCCTTATCATGACTTGCATTTATTTATCAGTCAGAATATGCTGGATTCTATGGTGTGGCATACGGATACTATCGCCATCACCCTGGCAGATTCTAGCGGCAGATGGACGGGGAAAGGATGGGGAAGTATTTATCAGTCAGAGATATTCGTTAAATCCGTGCGACCTTTGCATCCGGGCAATTATACCATTAAGGTGATGCACGGGATGAAAGACAAGAGCCTGCAAGGAATGAATGATGTAGGAATACGGGTTGAAAAACAACACATAGAAAATTAGAAGCTCTTTTTAAAGCCTTCTGCCCCGCCCTGCATCCAAGCGCAGGAAGATAAACAGCAATATCGTAAAGCCCCACAAGGAAGACCCGCCGTAACTGAAGAACGGCAATGGAATACCGATAACAGGTGTCAATCCCAACACCATACCGACATTAATAAATAGATGGAAAAGGAAAATGCTGACGACGGAGTATCCATATACCCGCCCGAAAGTAGAGGGTTGCCGCTCGGACAAGAATATCAATCGTAAAATCAGAATCAGGAAGGCTATCAGGACGGCAGCCGAACCGACAAAGCCTTGCTCCTCTCCTACTGTACAGAAGATGAAATCGGTGTCTTGTTCGGGTACATACTTCAATTTGGTTTGCGTACCGTTCAGGAAACCTTTTCCCGTCAGGCCGCCGGAACCGATGGCAATCTTGGACTGGTTCACGTTATATCCTGCTCCCGTCAAGTCTTCTTCCAAACCCAATACGACTTTGATACGGATTTGCTGGTGCGGTTCCAATACATTATCGAATACATAGTTGCTGGAATAGAGGAATCCGATGGAGCCGATAGTGAATAAGGCAATTAAGAAGTAGGTGCGCTGACGTTCGCTCAATGCCAAATATATCAGATAGCCTACTACGACGGCACAAAGCCCCCATTGCACCCAAACCAGGCTGAAATGTACCCAGTATTCTGATATTAAGTAGGCGATTAATAATATGCCCAGGCTTCCGCCAATAATGTTGCGGGTAGGTGCGGCTTTCTTACGATATACCCATACCATGCCGCCGGCGAATAACAAAATCAAGAGTAATACGATAAATTCTCCCAATGGCGTGGGCGTGTCGGCAATGAACACTTCGTCGAAACGGATGCCGACTACGAAGTAGATTACCGCGCAGACCCCTGCAAAAAGCACTACTCCCGGCATTCCTTCCCGGTAGAGAACTAAGAAAAAGGCGAGATATACCAAGGCAGAGCCTGTCTCCCGCTGACCGATAATCAATAACATCGGGAGAAGGATAATCAGCCCCAAGACCAGGGCACACTTTTCCTTCTTGATGCTGAATGAATAGGCGTTCATATATTTGGCCAGCGCCAGGGCCGTGGCAAACTTGGCAAATTCGGCGGGTTGCAGGCTGACCGGCCCCATCACGAGCCAGGAACGGGAACCTTTCGTGTCCGGCGCAATAAAGATAGTGACGATAAGCAAGAGAATCATCCCTATATATATAATGTACGCGAACATATCATACATACGGTCTTCCAGCATCAACAGCACAAATCCGAGTCCGAAGGAGCAGATAATCCATACAAACTGTTTACCGGCACGGGTAGAGAAGTCGAGGAAGTCGCGTTCGCCATAGTCATAACTGGCTCCGCAGACGCTGAACCATCCGCCAACAATCAGGAGCAGGTAAATGCAAATCGTTACCCAGTCCAGCGTTTTCCACAAACTATCGCTCCTCGTTACCATATAATATCACTCTGTTACTAAATTCTTCCGCCCTCAACTCGTTCTCAGGCGAGAGCTTGCCTTTCAAATACTGCTCCATCAGCAATGCCCCGAAAGGAACTCCGTATGTAGCGCCCCATCCGCCGTTCTCCACATAGACGGCAATAGCTATCTTCGGTTTGTTCATCGGCGCGAAGCCCATAAATACCGAGTGGTCGTGTCCGCGGTTTTGCGCAGTACCTGTTTTTCCACAGGCTTCCACATCCGGAATCATCATGGAAAGCATCCGGCAAGTACCGCCCGTAGCGGCGGCGCGCATACCTTCTACTACTGATTCGTAATGTCTCTTTTCAATAGTGGTATAGCGGGGAGTACGGTAGAGACTGTCTATCTGATTGTCCTGGATTTCTTTTACAATATGCGGTGTGACGAAATATCCCCGGTTGGCTATCGTTGCTCCCAAGTTCGCAATCTGAAGCGGGGTGGACAGGATTTCTCCCTGACCGATGGAGATACTGATTACCGTCAGTCCGTTCCAGTGTCCACGATATGCTTTATCATAGAATTGCGCGTTCGGGATTAACCCGCGTTTCTCTCCCGGCAAATCGACTCCCAGTTTGTAACCGAATCCCTGCGAAACCATGTGGTCTTTCCAAACGGTAATGGCATTCTGAGGCGAACCGTACTTGCGGTCGCCGAACATACGGAACAGTCCCCAACAGAAATAGGAGTTGCACGATGTAGCGATGGCGGGTATCAACGGAAGCGGCGCTCCGTGAGCATGGCAACCTACCGTCAGTCTGCCGTAATGGAAACCACGTGAGCAGGGGTATGTAGGACTTTGCTCGGTGATGATCCCTTCTTGCAGGAAGGTTAGTCCTTGTGCTGTCTTGAAGGTAGATCCCGGTGGATAAACACCCATCAAAGCACGGTTCAGCAAGGGCTTCATCTTATCACGTTGCAGCATCAGATGGTTCTTACCCCGTTGACGACCGATCATCAAATGCGGGTCATAGTTCGGAGAAGATACCAGGCAGAGGATTTCTCCGGTTTCGGGTTCGATGGCTACGATACTTCCGATTTTGTTCTTCAGCAAGCGTTCACCCAACATCTGTAAATCAATGTCCAGGCTTAGTGTCAGGTTCTTGCCGGGGACGGAAGGGCGGTCGTATTCGCCATCCATATAATGCCCCTGAATACGGCCGTGCGCATCACGAAGCAGGATTTCAATTCCTTTCTCTCCGCGCAGGTACTTTTCATATGATTTCTCCACACCCAACTTGCCGACATAGTCACCACGGATATAGTATCCTTCTTCATCCGCTTCCATTTCTTTGGCGGAAACTTCTCCGATGTCGCCCAAAGCATGGGCGGCGGCATTGTAGGAATATTGGCGGATGGTACGTCGCTGGATATAGAAACCACGGAACTTGAACAGTTTTTCCTGAAAGACGCCACATTCTTCTGCCGAAAGTTGCGACATAAATAGCTGGTTGGTATAGCGGGAGTATCCCGGATTGCGGCGACGGTCTTTCATGTCGCTCATTATCTTCAGGAATTGGGCACGAGTGATGTTCAAAGACTGACACAGGTCGAGTGTGTCCAGGTTTTCCACTTCTTTCGGAACAATCGAGATGTCATAGGCAGGCTGATTGAATACCAGCAGTTTGCCGGCACGGTCGTAGATAGCTCCGCGCGAGGGATATTGAATCTTATTCAGGAAAGCGTTGCTGTCGGCATTCTTTTTATAGTCGTCCGTCGTTATCTGCAAGACGAAAAGCCGTATCAGATAAATGAGAACAATGGATAGGGCAATGCCACTGATAACAAATTTGCGCTTCTCTAATCTATAATCTTTTGCCATCTTTACTTCCTTATACCTTCAACAGCCACAATACAAGTCACAGTCAGGATGGTGCAAAGTAACACCCGCAGCAGCAACAGCCAAATGCTGGAAAACGAGAAGAACTCAATGGAGAGTAGTGCCAAGCTATGCACAAAAACACTTGCAGTAGTATATTTCAGGAAAGGAGTGATTCCCATCGTCTTGAAAGAAGGAATGAAGCTGTCCAGGTTGTCACGGGGAGTAAACAGTCGCAGCAGGGAAGGGCGAAGGAAAGCGAGCAGCACGGTGGCAGCCGCATTCATCCCCGGAGTATCGGCAAATACGTCGATAGTGAGTCCGAAAAAGAAAGCCCACAGCATCAGTTCATTCCGCGAAGTGCCGGAATTGAACTTCAGTATAAAGTAAATATAGAGAAAAGGAGTAGCGTATCCTGCTATATGCACGTTATTCAGGATAAGCACCTGAAGAAGTACCAGCCCGATAAACCATCCGATTCTATGTATATAGGTGATAATCATTCTTTTGCTACCTTGTTTTCAAGTTTCTTCTGTTCCTCCTGACCGTTGCGGGCTACTACACGTACATCGCTGAGTTTACCGAAATCGGTAGCCAGCTTTATCTTCAACAGGTAGGACAGTCCGTCGTTGGAGTCGGACATATCATCTACCGTACCTACCATAATGCCTTCCGGGAATACGGTTGAGAAACCACTGGTCACTACGGTATCTCCCAAATTAAATTCCGCGTGACGGGGCAGGTCTTTCAGATAAGCATAGCGTGAATCTCCGTGCTCCCATTTCAGATAGCCGAAGTAATCACTGCCTATAATCTTACAACTTATATTGGACTTGCTGTTCAATACGGAAATCACGACCGAATAGGAAGGAGACGTCTCGTACACGATACCTACAATTCCATTGCCGTCTACCACTCCCATCTCGGGACGGATGCCGGAAGAAGAACCTTTATCAAGGGTAATGTAGTTATCGGGCAGTGTCAGACTGTTCTTTATCACGTGTGCCTTGAACAACTGGTAATCATTCTGCGGCATCTGACGGATACTGTTGACAGTCACCGAATCGACCTGACGTTCTTTCAAGGCTTTCTCCAGGTTCGTGATTTGCTGTTCGAGCAGCATATTACGATCCAGCAGGTTTTCATTGACAGATTTCAGATGAAAATAAGAGGTTATTCCTCCCGAAACTTCATAAACCGCCCCCACAACCGTATTGGCAGAAGTAAAATAAGTACTCTGCTGATAGCGGTTGAACCGAAATAACAAAACAAAACTGGCTACCTCTAATATGATAAAGAGGAACCAGTAATTGTATTTCAGAAGGAAGTTTATTAAATTCCTCATCCCTGATTTATCTCATTAAGAAGGAGAAACGGTCTACATTCTTTAATGCAACTCCTGTACCTTTGGCAACAGCGTGCAAAGGATCTTCCGCAATGTGGAAAGGAATATTGATCTTGTCAGTCAGTCTCTTGTCCAGTCCACGGAGCAATGCGCCACCACCGGATAGGTAGATACCATTGTGCACAATGTCAGCGTAAAGTTCGGGCGGAGTACATTCCAACGCACTCAATATAGCTGTTTCAATCTTCGAGATTGATTTCTCCAGACAGTGAGCTACTTCCTGATAGCATACGGGTACTTCCATCGGAAGAGCTGTGATACGGTTCGGACCGTGAACAATATAATCTTCAGGAGAGCCTTCGCCCAGTTCGGTCAAGGCAGCACCTACGTTTATCTTGATACGTTCCGCCATACGCTCGCTGACTTTCACATTATGCTGACGGCTCATGTATTCGCGAATATCTTCGGTCAGGTCGTCACCAGCAACACGGATGGAGTTGTTGGAAACGATACCTCCGAGGGAGATAACGGCAATTTCCGTAGAACCACCACCTATATCGACGATCATGTTTCCTTCCGGTGCTTCTACGTCGATACCGATACCGATTGCCGCAGCCATCGGTTCGAAAATCAAGTAGACGTCACGTCCGCCGGCATGCTCGGCTGAGTCACGAACAGCACGGAGTTCGACTTCCGTACTTCCCGAAGGAACGCCAATCACCATGCGGAGAGAGGGCGAAAATAAGTGGTTACGGGTGTTTACCCGTTTAATCAATCCGCGCATCATCTGCTCGCAAGCATAGAAGTCGGCAATCACACCGTCTCTCAACGGACGGATAGTGCGTATGTTTTCGTGGGTCTTTTCATGCATCAACTTCGCCTTTTCCCCAACGGCAATCATCTTATCCGTACGACGATCCAAGGCTACAACCGAAGGCTCATCCACCACGATTTTTCCATTCGTGATAATGATGGTATTGGCTGTGCCCAAGTCCATCGCGATTTCTTGTGTAAAAGAAAACAATCCCATTCTTTTATTTACTATTTGACAATTTACTATTTACTATTTGATACATACTTATTACTATCTGACAATCAAATCCATATTGCCGAACGGCTGAATAGTAAATTGTAAATTGTCAAATAGTAAATCGCTTTAGTGTTTAAAATGACGGATACCGGTAGTCACCATCGCCATACCGTGCTCATTGCAGTAAGCAAAAGATAAGTCGTCTTTTACCGAACCTCCCGGTTGGATAACAGCCGTAACACCTTCCTTATCCGCAATTTCCACACAATCGGGGAACGGGAAGAAGGCATCTGAAGCCATCACTGCACCATTCAGGTCGAAACCGAATGATTTAGCTTTTTCAATTGCTTGTTTCAATGCGTCTACACGTGAAGTCTGTCCTACACCGCTTGCGAGAAGTTGCTTGCCTTTTGCCAACACGATGGCATTGGACTTGCTGTTCTTCACGATTTTGTTGGCAAACAACATGTCTTCTACTTCTTCGGGAGTAGGAGCTTTGTCTGTCACGGTTTTCAGGTCGGCTACCGTTTCAATATTAGTATCTTTATCCTGCACCAATACGCCGTTCAGCAGGGCGCGGAATTGCTTCTTCGGCAATTTGGCTTCCTTACGTACGAGGATGATGCGGTTCTTTTTTTGTCCCAGGATTTCGAGTGCATCCACGTCATAATCCGGTGCGATAATCACTTCGAAGAAAATCTTGTTGATTTCTTCGGCTGCTTCCTTGTCAATCACGCCATTGGTAATCAGCACGCCGCCGAAAGCAGAAACAGGGTCACCTGCCAATGCGTCATTCCATGCATCCAGTACGGTAGAGCGTGAAGCCAGACCGCAAGCATTGTTGTGCTTCAGGATAGCGAATGTGAGGTCGTCGAATTCGTCGATTAAGTCAACGGCTGCGTTGATGTCGAGAAGGTTATTGTAAGAGATTTCTTTTCCGTGAATCTGGTCGAACATAGCTTCCAGGTTTCCATAGAAATAACCTTTCTGATGCGGGTTTTCACCGTAGCGGAGTTGCTTTTGGTTGTTCACCGAGCAACGGAAAGCAGAGCCTTCGCCGGCATCGAAATAGTTGAAGATAGCTGAATCATAGTGAGAAGAAACGGCAAATGCTTCTTTTGCCATCCAACGGCGTTCTTCGAGTGAAGAAGTAGCGCCATGCTCCATCAACATATCCAGCAATGGTTTGTATTGTGCCTGTGAAGCTACGATGATAACATCATTGTAGTTCTTGGCTGCGGCACGAATCAATGAGATTCCGCCTATATCGATTTTTTCAATAATGTCTGCTTCGGACGCGCCGGAAGCTACGGTAGCTTCAAACGGATACAAGTCTACAATTACCAAATCTATTTCAGGGATTTCGTACTTCTCAATCTGTTGCATATCCTGCTCCAGTCCACGACGACAAAGGATACCTCCGAAGATTTTCGGATGTAATGTCTTTACCCGACCACCGAGGATAGAAGGATAAGTGGTCAAATCTTCCACCGCCTTACAAGGATATCCCAATGATTCAATAAACTGACGAGTTCCGCCTGTTGACAGAAACTCTACTCCTTCTTCATGAAGTTTGGTAATAATTTCTTCCAAACCTTCTTTGTGGTATACAGATACCAATGCAGTTTTTATTCTTTTAGATTCTGACATTGAATTGCCTATTAAGTATTTGATGCGCAAAGTTACGAAATATTGTTCATCGTACGTAATAAATAAGGTGTGAATTAATAAAAAAAAGCGTTGACTCTTCTATATGAAAAATCAACGCTTCTTCGCAAAGTATGTTTCTATTCAAAAACTATTACCAAATAGACACGCGTTTGTCTTTAGGAACGAACATCGGGTCTTGCTCGGTAATGTTGAATGCTTCGTACCATGTTCCGATTTGAGGCAGCGCACCGTCTACACGCCATTTGCCCAATGAGTGAGGGTCGAGTTTGGTCAATCGGAGAATTTCTTCCGGACGGATATTTCCTGCCCATACATTAGCGTAAGCAAGGAAGAAACGTTGTTCGGGAGTAAATCCGTCTACTGTTTCGAGCGGTGCATTCGCTGTCGCGTTCTTGAAAGCCTGGTAGGAAACTTGCAGACCACCATGGTCGGCAATGTTCTCACCGAGAGTCAGTTCACCGTTTCCGTGTACACCCGGGGCAACTTCGATACTGTCAAAGAAGTTCACCATTACCTGGGCACGTTCTTCGAACTTTTTAGCATCTTCTTCTGTCCACCAGTCTTTCAGGTTTCCGTCTTTGTCATATTGACGTCCCTGGTCGTCGAATCCGTGGGTCATTTCATGTCCGATAACGACTCCGATAGCACCGTAGTTCATGGCGTCGTCGGCATTCATATCGAAGAATGGCGGTTGCAGGATGGCTGCGGGGAAGCAGATTTCGTTGGTAGTCGGGTTATAGTATGCGTTGACTGTCTGCGGTGTCATCAGCCATTCGTCCTTGTCGACGGGCTTGCCGGCTTTGGCAATCATTTCATTGTAATCCCATTGGTTGGCACGCTCAATGTTTGCCCAGTAAGAATCGTTTTTAATCTCCAATGCGGAGTAGTCTTTCCATTTGTCCGGGTAGCCGATTTTTACATGGAAGGTAGCCAGTTTTTCCAGAGCTTTCTCTTTGGTCGGTTCGCTCATCCATTCAAGCCCTTTGATGCGTTCGCCCAAGGAGGTTTGCAGGTTCTTCACCAGTGTGACCATACGTTCTTTGGCAGCAGCGGGGAAGTATTTTTCTACGTACATCTGTCCTACTACTTCGCCGAGTACACCGTCTACTGTGCTTACAGAACGCTTCCAACGAGGTTGCATTTCTTTCTTGCCGGACATTGTTCTGCTATAAAAGTCGAAGTTCTGAGCTTCGAAGTCGTCGCTCAGGTAAGAAGCGGCAGCGTCTATCAATCCCCATTGCAGATATAGTTTCTGGTCGTCGAGAGATACGGTATTAATGACATCGGCAACTTCTTTCATGGCAGCCGGCTGACCTACATTCACTTCTTTAAGGTCTTTCAAACCGGAGATAGTGAAGTATGTATCCCAGTCGAAAGTCGGGAAGTTCTTTTTCAGCGTTTCCATGTCCATCTTGTTGTAGTTGGCATGAGGGTCACGCAATTCTACCTGTGAACGGGCTGCTTTGGCCAGGCGAGTTTCGATGTTCATTACAGCTTTTACCGCTTTTTGTGCGGTAGCTTCATCGTAGCCTGCCAACTGGAACATCTTGGCGATGTGTTCCTGATATTTGTTGCGGATATTGGTAGTCTGTTCGTCATCTTCCAGGTAATAGTCACGTTGTCCCATTCCGATACCGCCCTGGTAGGTCTGTACCATATTCATGGAGCTGTTCATATCATCGGCGCTTACGAACATGGTGAAGTAAGGACGGATGCCTTTCTTCTGGCTTTCGGCGATGTATGCGTAGATGTCTTTCTTATCTTTAAGCGCGTCGATGGCTGCCAGTTCGGCTTTAATCGGAGCTACACCCTCCTGGTTCAGTTTCACGCTGTCCATTGCGATGTTGTAAAGGTCACCCACTTTTTGAGCGGCGCTGCCCGGAGCGTTGTCTGTCTTTGAAGCCAGTTCGGCAATCAAGGCTTTCAGTTGTTCACGGCTGTTTTCACGCAACATGTCGAATGTTCCGAAACGGGAGTACTCGTCTGTCAGCGGGTGGTCTTTCACCCAACCGCCACAAGCGTATTGATAAAAACTT
Source organism: Bacteroides sp. GM023 (assembly GCF_014750685.1). Taxonomy (GTDB): domain Bacteria; phylum Bacteroidota; class Bacteroidia; order Bacteroidales; family Bacteroidaceae; genus Bacteroides. Next base: position 19,511 of record NZ_JAAXGE010000021.1, on the reverse strand, counting down.
GTACCCGGCATAGCCGTGGTATCCAGATTAGCAAGGTCGATACCGGACGTCAGTACGGCCTCTTTCTTACTGTTACATCCTGTTGTCATAAGGCATACGGCAAGAATTGGTAAATACTTGGTTACTTTCATATTCAATATAATAATTATAGAATTATCATGCTATTTGGTGTCAAAGTTACAGGTTCGTTATATATAACGTTTGACACCCGTTGTTTTGTTCTAGCTTTTCACTTCTTCCAGTTCCATCGAAACGCGCTCCCACTCTTCGACGATGGTATCCAACTGCTGTTTCAGTTTCTGATGCTGTTCATACAGTTTCATGTCCGAAGCTCCTTCGGGGGTTGCCATTCTCACTTCGATGATGGCGATGGCCGATTCGGTTTCTTCTATCGAGGTTTCACAATCTGCTACCTGTCGTTCGAGTTTCTTCACTTTCTTATTCAGTTCTTTCTGGGCTTCATAAGAGAGTCTGTTTTCCGAAGGTTGTGCCGCTTCCTGTTCATTGTTTCCTTTGGCAGTTGCCGTGGGAGAAGTCGATAAGCCTACGCCTTTCTGAAGTTCATTCAGGCTGTCTATCTTTTTCTTTTGCAGGAATTCATAGATGCCGCTGAGGTGCTCTTTCACTACTCCACCACCGAACTCATATACTTTAGTCGCAAGTCCGTCCAAAAAATCACGGTCGTGGCTGACAAGAATAACTGTTCCGTCAAATTCGCGGATGGCATCTTTCAATACATCTTTTGAACGCATATCCAAGTGGTTGGTCGGTTCGTCGAGAATCAGGAAGTTGACGGGTTCGAGAAGTAGTTTAATCATTGCCAGTCGGGTACGTTCACCGCCGGAGAGGACTTTTACCTTTTTGTCCGAGGCTTCTCCGCCGAACATGAAGGCACCGAGTATATCCCGTATCTTCAAGCGGATGTCTCCTGTGGCTACGCGGTCGATGGTGTCGAATACCGTCAGGTTTTCATCCAGCATCTGGGCTTGGTTCTGTGCGAAATAGCCGATTTGGACATTGTGACCGATGGTCAGTTTTCCGTCGAAGTCTATTTCGTCCATGATACATTTTACCAGCGTGGATTTACCTTCGCCGTTCTTACCGACGAATGCGACTTTTTCGCCCCGGTTGATGGTGAGGTTCACGTCATGGAAAACGACGTGGTCACCATAGGCTTTGCGCACGTCTTCGCAGATAACAGGATAGTTTCCGCTACGGCTGGCGGGCGGGAATTTCAGGCGCAGCGAGGAGTTGTCTTCATCGTCTACTTCGATGCGGTCTATCTTTTCCAGTTGCTTGATACGGCTTTGTACCTGTACGGCTTTGGTGGCTTTGTAGCGGAAGCGTTCGATGAAGTCTTCCGTATCCTGTATCTGTTTCTGCTGGTTCTCGTAGGCACGGAGTTGTTGTTCGCGGCGTTCCTTGCGCAGGACTACAAATTCATCGTATTTCACTTTGTAGTCATAAATCTGTCCGCAGGTGATTTCAATGGTTCGGGTAGTTACGTTGTTCAGGAAGGCACGGTCGTGGCTGACTAGTACGACTGCATTGGCACGGGTTGCCAGGAAGTTTTCCAGCCATTGGATACTTTCAATATCGAGGTGGTTGGTCGGCTCATCGAGCAAGAGGACATCCGGACGACGCAACAGCAGTTTCGCGAGTTCGATGCGCATACGCCATCCGCCGGAAAATTCCGAGGTGGGACGTTCAAAGTCTTCCCGGCTGAAACCGAGTCCGAGAAGTGTGCGTTCAATTTCCGCCTGGTAGTTTGTGCCACCCATCATCAGGTAGCGGTCGTTCTCGTGGGTGAAGCGGTCTATCAACTGGTGATATTCTTCCGAATCATAGTCTGTCCGCTCGGCAAGTTCCTGATTCATCCGTTCCAACTTCGCCTGAAGTTCAAAAATATGTTCGAATGCCAGTTCCGCCTCTCCCATCACCGTCCGGTTGTCGGAGAGAATCATGACCTGTGGCAAATATCCGATGGTAACATCTTTCGGAGTAGCTACGACTCCATGTGTCGGCGACTGTAAGCCCGCCAATATTTTAAGCATGGTGGATTTACCCGCACCATTCTTGCCGACCAGCGCAATGCGGTCTTTCTTATTAATGACATAACTGACGTCCGAAAAAAGCGGCGTCGCATTAAATTCTACTGATAATCCTTCTACTGAAATCACTTCTGTCTCTGATTTATAAGATTTTGGACTGCAAAGATAACGCATCCGAATGAAATTAGCTGCTTCCGAGGATATAAATTACTATTAATCCGCAGGATAATACAACGTTTTTCTCTATCTTTGTTACCAGCAATCAATTAAGAAAAGGAAAATAAGTTATGGAATTCAATGTAAAAGATAAAGTGGAATACATCATTGCTTTGGTGAACGAATTTGCCCGTACTCATAAGTTAAGTGACAGCCAGGCCTACCGTTATCTAGAACGATTTAAAGGAATCGATTTCATTGATCAAAATTACGGTATAGCACATACTCAGTCTTTTAAAGACGTAGTTGAGGATATAACCAATTTCTGCCACCGTCAGGGAGGGGCTATCGCATGAAACTATATCATGGTTCAACAATCAATATCGAGCAAATAGATTTATCCAAATCCAAACCCAATAAAGACTTTGGCAAAGGATTCTATCTCTCAGCAGAAGAAGAACAGGCACGAGAAATGGCTGTATACAAAGCATTACAACTGGATTTAGAACCTATAATTAATGTTTATGAATTTGACGAGCGGATGTTTGAAGGATCAGTCGAGTTGAAGGTGAAACAATTCAGTACGTATGATGAAGAGTGGGCGGAATTTATCTTCGCCAATCGGAATAACACCTCAACACAGCCTATACATGATTACGATATTGTGGTTGGTCCGATAGCTAATGACCGTGTAGGCGTACAGATACGTCATTATATGGAACGAAACATTGACCTGTCTACTTTTATCGAACGTCTGAAGTATATGAAAGGAATTACTTTCCAATATTTTTTCGGAACAGAACGTGCCATCAAATTGTTGAAAAAAGTATGAAAGAAGCAGAGTACCTGATAGAATGCATGACCAAAGATTTGGTCTTATTACTTATAGAGCGTAGAGGAATGGACATGAAAACCGCTCTCCATACACTTTACACCTCTGATACCTATGATAAACTGACAGATACCCGTACCGGTTTATATTATCAAAGCCCCGGCTATGTCTACGATTTTCTTGAAAAAGAGATAACGACTGGACGAATGGCATAATTCAATTGAATACAAACAGTAATACTATCGAGCTAAAGTTGAAAGAACATCCGCTTAACTTTCACAAGCGTTGCCATATGGAATAAAATGTTCTATTTTTAATATCCGAATCAAAAGCAATCGATACAGTTTCAACCAAATAGAAATAACAAAGCACACAAAACTGGAAAAATATACAGTTTACCTATCCATTTTCGTATATAAACAACCGAAATATGCACAATAACAAAGCATATCAGAGATCGTTCCTCACCGAGGAAGGCATCATTCCTCGGTGAGGAACGAACCGTTGGTCGGTGAGGAAACTCCTATTCCCTTAAAAGGAACAAGTAGAAAGCCTATTTCGCATCCGCATTCACTCTACTTGCAGTCTTTTTGCGCACAATCCCATTCTACCATTTTGCAACAAAAAAGAGCTATTTCATTACATTTCACTCTATCGTCACATCAAATTGTCGATTATAAAAAAACGAATAAGACACATTCATTTAACTTATGCTTTTTCAGAATTAAATTCCTGTCATATTTTGATTTCATCTTATAGAGAGGTTGTATATTCCGCATTATGAGTACATAGAATATGCATTTTTTTCAGAATAGACTTTTTTTCATTCTTCTATCTGCCACTCACTAATGGCTCGTGTAGTAAAAATGTAAAATAACCGAATGGCAAGAACACAAAAAAGGCGTAGATAATGCTGATGCACTATCTACGCCTTTTTTCAATATTTTCTTAATTAGAACAACTTAGCAGGATATTCGCCGGCATCTACCAATGCCTGAATCTTGTCTACTACGCTCTGGCGGTCTTCCGGATAAGTAACACCGAACCATTTGCTGGTAGTATCAAGAACTTCTACTGTTGCAGTTCCGTCATTAATCAATTTATCCACCATCAACGGGATGAAGAATTCGCTCTTCAGGTTTTCCATGTTCTTCGAGTCACTCAGGAAAGTTTTGAAGAACTCTTCGCTATATGCGAAGTAGTCGGGAGTGAAGCCCCAGAAGTTCATACTTACCGGAGTAGTGTCGGGAGTAGCAGTCCATTCGCCGTTGTCGTCGATATATTTCACTTCGCCGTCAAGACGCTGAATCTTAGTACGTTCAACAACAGAAGTCAACAGGTTGTCGGCATTAGTACCGCAGATACCACGGGATACTGTACCGCTTTCACTCAATGTGTTGCCGATACGGAAACCTACCATCGAATAAACGTTCTTTGAACCTTCAGGAAGAGCAGACAGATATTTGCCCATCACCTGGAAAGAGTCGCGGCCGTAGAAGTCATCACAGTTGATTACTGCAAACGGTTCTTTAATCACATCGGCACCCATCATTACTGCATGGTTAGTACCCCAAGGTTTGGTACGGTCTGCCGGGCAAGTGAAGCCTTCGGGGAGGTCGTCAATAGACTGGAATACCAGTTCGCAAGGAATGTGGCCTTCGTATTTGGAAATAATTTTATCACGGAAATCTTGTTCAAAATCTTTGCGGATTACAAATACAAGCTTACCAAATCCGGCATTGATGGCATCATAGATGGAGTAATCCATAATAGTTTCGCCATTAGGACCCAGACCGTCCAATTGTTTCAAGCCTCCATAGCGGCTGCCCATACCGGCTGCCAATAAGAATAAAGTTGGTTTCATAAATTGTGTAATATTAAAAGGTTAGTGATGTCAACGGCATCAGATTTCGTTGCAAAATTACAAAAATATATGAATCCAACAGGACAATTATCAATCATTATTCACTAAAATCGTACAAAAATCATTCATTAGAACGGATAACCGATAGCAAAATGTATTCCCAGATTCTTAAAGAAGGCTCCGGTGACATTGTAATACCCGCTTCGGTCTGTGCTGTAAGGCATATGTAAAGGAATACCGAAGTCGAGACGGAACACGAGAATATCCATGTCATAACGGAAACCGATACCTGTGCCCAAAGCAATCTGTTTCGGGAAAGTTTTCAGACGAAGCTGAGAATTGGGGCGAGCCTCATCCTTGCGCATCAGCCAAACGTTTCCCGCATCGAGGAAGGTGGCTCCCCAAATGCTCTTGAAGATGCGGAAACGATATTCCACATTCGCTTCGAAGCGGAAGGTTCCTGTCTGGTCAAGATAGGAATAACGGCTTTCTTCAGGATGGTAACCACCCGGTCCGATGCTACGTACCGTGAAGGCACGGATACTGTTGGCACCACCAACGTAGAATTGTTCGCTATACGGGGCTATGGTGGAATTTCCATAAGAAAAGAGAGCACCCAGTGCTACGCGGGAAGCAATCTTATTGTTCTTGTCCATATTCCACAAATGACGGAATTCGGTGTTGAATTTCATAAATTGGGAGAACGGTGCACCCAGGAGTTTTTTCCCTTCTTCATCATACGGGCGGCCGAAAGCACGGTAAATGGTGGATGTCAAGTTTCCGGCAGAGGTAACGGTGGATTGCCACCAGATAGGGTTCTTTACCCGGCGTGCCGAAGCGTTGTCATAGGTGTATGTGTATTCCATGGCCGGGATGAACTGATTGTCCAAGCTGACATATAACGCAGGATTGGCTTCGGCTATTTCCTGGAATTCTTTCGTTCGGTGTTGTAAGACATTAAACGTCAGTTTGAAAGGCGTAATGCTATGACGGCTGGTGCGGGTCGGTTGGAAATCATAGGTTGCGTTTCCACCGAATGACAATAGTTTGTAATACTTGGCACGATTCAGCTGGTCGACGTATAGACGGAATGTAGTGGTAGCCGGGAAGTCAAATTCCATTTTACCCAGACGGGGGAAAACGACTCTTGGGAAGGTGAGAGATGTGGAAAGTCCCATTTCCCAACTGTTCATTAACGAGCTTTTATTTCCGCCACCGGTTTGCCATTCATAAGAACCTTTCAGTTTTACGTTCCAGCTTTCTCCACCACCGAATACGTTGTTACGGGTGACTCCGAATGAGGCACCGGGACCGGTTTGGTCGTTACTTTTGGTTACTACATTAAATTCCAGTTCGGCATCCAGCGGTTTGGCGAAAGTGGCCTGCATCGTGATGTCTAATGTATCGCAGACGGCTGTCGTATCCCTGGGAGCATATTGTATGTCCATATAGCTAAATATTCCCAGTTGACTAAGTTTTTCCTGTACCTGCTCCTGGCGGTACTGGCTGTAAAGGCGGGTACGGTTGGAAGCACGCATCTGAGCATTACGCACAAATTGCTGATAATTCAGCCAACGATAGAGCATGTTGGGGCGAACTTGTAATTTATTGTAATAGTGGATACTCAGGTTCTTGTAGAGCATACTGTCATTCGGGGTTTCACCGTTCTTTCCAAACAGATAGACAGATGCGTCACCTACATAATAGGGACGTTGCGCAGCAGCGGGCAATCCAGGAACAGGAATCAGACGCAGGCTGATATGTCCGCCGGGGATTAAGGTTGTATCCGCTTGGTAGGTCATATAGTCGGGACGGAAATAAAAGTATCCGCGATTTCGTAGCAGTGTACTGATACGGGTACGTTCTTCGTCCAGGTCAACCACACTGAACTGTTCGCCGGGACTGATATAGGACATCCGGCGTCCACGCTCCATAATCCGTAAGGTTTGGGGGGTGAAACGCTGATAATAAACCGTATCAATGAAGTAGGGATTCTTCATATCTACCGTATAGACGATACTTGCTTTCAGGCTGTCTTTCTTGTCGACCAGCGTTTGGTAAGTCACTTTTCCGTTGAAATAGCCATAGTCACGCAACAGGTTGGTTGTTACTTTGATGCGGACATCCGGATTGACAGTAGAGATAAAGACAGGCGGATTGGCGGCAAAACGGTTGAACATCCACTTGCCGAAGCCTTTTTTATATTTCACAAAGTCATTGTACATCCACATTTTGAAAGGGATGTGCAGAAAGCCGCCCAACATTCTCGTACTGGGAGTTTTGTCAAGGGCTGCGTCAATTTCAGTCAAAGCCGTCACGCCTACCGGTGTGGTCGATTTATTCTCTACAACAGTTTTGCTACCGGTATAGAGCACTTCTCCTTCGGGCAGGTGTTTCGTCACCGAACAGCCGGAAAACAGGATGATACTAATCAGACTTATTGCTACTATGTTACTATATATACTTTTCATGCTTATTTCTTTTTCTTAAAGATAAACAGTTCGCTGAGCTTATCCAGTTTCTTGCGAAGTACCAGACCGACTCCGGTTTCCGTAATCTCGCCTTCGAGCACACTCTCGTAGTTCTTGTCATAGAACAGACGTACGTAGCGTGTTCCTGTCCTATCCAAACGATATTCCAAAGAGATATTATCGATAAAGGATTCGGCATCGTTCGCTGCATTCTCGCCTGTGGATACCTTACCGCCAATCACAATCTGGAAACGGTTGTTGAAAAGACGCTGCGAATAACGGAAACTATAATCCGTACGCTTGCCACCCGTATCCGAATTGTCATGGTCTTCGACACCGACAGAGAGACTTGCATTTTTCAGGTTACCCATCAATGAGTTAATCTGACTGCTCAATACGGAAGTCAAGGCGGAACCCATGTTCAGCTTGCCAAGTCCGCCGCCACCGCCGCCAATCGGTCCGGTGCCGAGGTAGGTTTTCATTACCATGATATATAGTGCTTGTTTACCGCGTTCTTCGGCACCCATAGCGGTCAGTTCGTTTTGTACGGTTGCGTCTTCGGGAGCTGACACATCGAATGCGAACGAGAGATTATCCAGGCGATTCTTGACTATAACGGAAACGTCGAAGTTGACCATGCGGCTTCCGCCGTTCTCGCCTTCGGATACGGATGCACGGATGCGGTCGGTCGCTTTGAAGTTCAGCATCGGGTCCATCGGATTTCCTGTCCAGTCCACATAGCTGCCGTTGTCAATAGCAAATTCTTTTGCCGCAATTACCGGCAGAGCGTATTTCATCAGACCGCCACTCAAGGTATAGCGTCCGGTCAGTGTCAGGTCACCTTGCGGGGTGTATTTCATGGAGAGGTCACCGCCTCCTTCCAATTCGATACGGTTGTCATTGCTTGCATCCAAATCGACTTTCACCCGGACGGACGGGTCTATATGTACCATCATTACCATATCCAGTCCGCCTAACGAGACGGTCGGCACTTCTTGGCGGACGACGGTCGTAGTATCACTGAATGAAGTGAAGGTCACAAGGCTTCCCAAGCGGTCTTGCACGGTCAATGGTGAGTCGGTCAAGACATACGAGACATCGGTATTGCCCAACAGGCTTACGTTTCCACGCATATTCAATCCGTCCAAAGGTCCTTTCACCGTTGCACGGAAATCGGCAAATACTTTACCGTAAACCAAGCTTTCACGGGTGCGTTTGGCATCCAGCAAGGTATAGTTCTGTGCCAGCATATTCAGGTTTGCCATCGGACGGCTCATATCACGGAAGTCTACATAGCCATCAATGGTAAACGGATTCTTCGATGTAGTGTAGATAGCGAATTTATCAAATAACAGCCGGTTATTTTTTATCTGCACAGGGCGGTTGTCAAACATGAAACGGGCACCATACTGACGGGAAAGGACGGCAACGCTATCCAGTATCAGTTCGCCGTTTATCAAAGGCTGTTCGGTGCTACCCGTGATGTTCAGATTACCATCCATATCGCCGGACAGGGTGACCATTTGGTCGGGAATAAATACATTGGCTACCCGGAGCGGGAAATGTTCCAGTGTCGTATTCACTTCCAGACTGTCTTTTCCCGTTCGGGTGGGAAGCAGTTTTCCATCCGCTACCAGTACTTCCACCTGGTCATGGTTCAGGTAAGCATTCAGATATTGTTTACCCGCTTCACCCGGTAGCCAGGTAGCACCCAATGCAACGTCACCGATACGTTGGCGTTCGTAGGTCAATTCATCAATAGACGCCTCGGCCGAGAGCTGCAAATCGTTTTCTGTCTGTATATAATGAGCTTCCAACGAGAACAATCCTGTTATTTCAGGGAAATAAGGTAATACGCTCGTTATCTCTTGCAGGCGGATTCTGCGTATTTCGACATCTATATTCTGCAAAGATACCGTGTCTCCTTGCACAGAATGGACTCGGAATCCCATTCCTTCCGCATCCCACATATCTACGTTGGCATATACACGCATATTCTTATGCAGGTATATCCAGTTGTGATTCTCATTGAAATGGAATTTTTGGAAGGCGACAATCGGATTTTCCGGAATCAGAGTGAAAGCTATTCCGTTCCCTTTGCCATGTCCTTCGAAAAGCGGACGGGCGTTGACACCTAATAATACGCCTGTTTCTCCTTTGCCGTTTTTATAGTCTACCAGTAATTCTGCGTCGCGGTCACGGATTTCTCCTGTCAGAGTGGTGGAGAAAGAGAATTGCGGGTTCTTCGGCCCGTTTATCACTCCGGCACGCAGCTTCATAAGCGTGGTATCCTGTTTGACGGTGAAGAAGACGGTATCGAGTTGCAAAGTATCCATTTTCAACGCATGGATGGAAGCCTTACCGTTGATTCCCCAATCGGGAGCCGTGCCGAATTTCATGGAAGCATCATGATAGGATATGTTCTTGGTAGCCAGGAAATAGGCTAGCGAGTTCTCTTTTCCTGCGGAGAAAGAGAGAATGGCTGTCGGCAATGCTTCTCGCAGTTCGGCGTGGTTCAAGGCTTTTTCTTCTATCTGCTTCATCAATACATCCATGAAATGGGTAGACTGACGAATCAAAGGGTTCACGCCGGAACGGGCACTCAGGTTGAGTTTCATATCGCCGGATATCAGATGCGCAAAGACACGGTTCTGACGGGCTTCGGCAGAAAGATTGAAAGCGAGCGGGCGCTTCATCGGTTCGGGCATCAGTCCCAGTTCGTGTAAATCGAGTTGGGTGACGTCAACTGTTACTTTTCCGTCGGGATAGCTGTGTGCCAGGTTGTATTCGGCATCTGTCGTCATTTTCAACAGGGCATTATCACTTGTCAGATTAGCTGTCACTAATGCACCTTTCAAAGCTCCTGTCAGATCGACATTGGAGAGATGGTATTGGGCATAATGAAGTTTATCTAACGACAAGTCCAGTTTGGCGTAAGAGTGATAAGACATAATATCCAAGCCGCGTCCATCGGCAGCTGCCGAAAGAGAGAGTTCGTAAATAGAGTCTTTCGGTAGGAAATTATGGAGTTGAAGGTTGTCTATTTTCAGGTCGGCTTTGTAGACTTCGGTAGCTGTGTTTAGCGCAGCGTTCACATCCATTGCTCCTTGCCCTTCTTTCAGGTGCAGTTTTGCTTTGTATTCAGGGCCTTTGATGTCAACCTGGGCAACCATGTTCATGCTGTCGGGGATGACAATCGTTCCATTGGGAGCTTCACCGGACAAGGCAGTCAGGAAGTTCAGGTTTTGAGTAGTCATCTTCAGCCCGATGGTTCCCGAACGGGTGATGCTGTCAGCCAGGTTCTCGAGGATACCGCCGCCTTCTAAGGTGAATGCACCCGGGAGGTCAACTGTGAATCGGGAAATCTGCATTTCTTTCAGATTGCCGTCCGTACCGGCGCGGATAACGAGGGGGCGGAAAGGATAGGCTTCTTTGAAACTATCCGGCAGTCCTCCGGTGAATAACATTACATCTTCTTTGCCGATATAGGCATTGAGATTGGCAGACAGGCGTCCGGTAGTCGGGATGTTGACAAGCTCCCAATAGGTATGGGCGGATAAATCTATTTCGGAATGGGGAGTTTGCAGTTTCAAGCCGGGAATACTTATGATTGAATCGTTGGAGTATGCCCTACCTGTCAATGAGGTGACGCTTAGGCCGGAACGTTCATTCATGGTAAATTCACGAATGACGGCATTCATATCCCTGCCTTTATATAATAAGGAATCAAGACCGATGCGGACATCACGAACGGCAATATGGGAAGCGTCGAAACCATCGACGGGCTTGGCGGCTCCGGTGTCGTAGCTGGCGGAAGTACCTGATAGCAGAAACTTCTTCAGCCCATAGAACTGATTTTTCAAGTCGGCCTGGGCATCGTCAATAGCTGCTTCGCCGATATGGGCTGCCATCCGCATGGAGTCAGCAGGAAGCTGCATGCTGAATGACACGTTTTTCAGTTTCAGTTGATGAAGGTCTACTTTCCAGTTTATGGGGGCGGAAGCTGTAGTATCTTTCGGAGTAGTCGTGGTGTCGTTCATCAGCAGTTGCACGTGGGTGTCGGAGAGTTCCGCCTGGTTGATGACTGCTATTTCATTGGATAGGTCAACGCCGTGGCTTTGCAGGAAGAAGTGTCCTAAAACTCCTTGTATCTGCATTCCTTCTATCATATTGACAGAGTTGACGGCTACCCGGTTCAAGGTCACTTCGTCTACTTCGACTTTTCCTTTAATGAGCGGCCATGCCTGCACGCGTACATTCAGGCTTTCCAAAGATAAGAGTGTGTCCGGCTGCTGAATAACTTCCACACCACGTACCAACAAATTAAGCGGAAAACGAAGGTCAATTCGTTCCACTTGAATTTGCATTCCGGTTGCTTTTGAAGCATAAGCAGTTACCTCCCGACGCAAAAGATTCTGTACGGGCGGAATGTAAAGCAATACCATTAGTATTACAAAGAGTATTATAGGAGTAAGCAGTATCCAGCTTACCCATCGTATCCATTTTCGTTTCATGTAAAAATGTGCCAGTGTAAATAAGGTGACACAAAGTAAACAATTTATTTTGAGAAAAGGTTTGGATAACGGCAAGAAAGATATAATGACTGGCTAAGGAGTAGAATATTTCTGCCTAATCGACGTTTCTCATCGACATCAAATAGCTTTCCGCTTCGCTGATTATCATACAAACAGTTAACAATGTAGTCGATGTCGTATCGCCTATCTCGCTCGTGAAAGATTCTCCACGACAGGATTCCAGGTATTTCAAAGGGGCTATGGCTTCGGATGCACCTATCAATGTGAGAAGGGGAAGCAACTTATGTGCCATGGCGGCTATTCCGTCCGTTTCTTTGTCGGCCAGGGCTTGTTGCATTCGTTCGACATTCTTTTTGGTTTCTTCTACGAAGGTCTGAATGATAGAGTAGGCCGCTTCGGAATCATCTTCGGAATAGGCGGTAAGTGCGGAGAAATTTATTCCGGTGTTTCCCATGTCTTCTGTGATATGGGCCTCATCGGCCGAAAGCTGCCCTTCGTTGACGGTCAGCAGTAGTTCTTTCACGGTAAATGGTTTATGCAGGCATCCGGCAAAGCCATGTTCGTGCAGGGCAGCTTTATCCATTTCGCTACGGGCGGTCACGGCAATCACAGGGATGGTCTTTGCTTGCGGAATATTGGAAGCACGCAGCAGTTTCACTAAATCGAAGCCGTTAATGGCCGGCATTTGTATGTCTGTCAGTAGTACGTCGAATACTGAGGTTCGGAGTTGCTCTATCAGTTCTTCGAGTTGCTCGCAGCATACCGCATCAATGCCGTGTTGTTTCAACATCGCGGCTGTTAGGCTAAGCTGAATTTTATCATCGTCAATCAAGAGAACGCGGATTACTTTCATTGGAGGAACGACAATCGTCCCTTCGCTCCTTTCCGTAGTTTCGCTTTCGGACGATGATTTTTCGGACGATGGATTACTTTCCATGATGGATTCTCCAACCGGATAAAGCGGCAAGACGACGGTGAAGCAACTCCCCTCACCTAATGTGCTTTCTACGCTGATTTTTCCTTCGAGCAAAGTAACCAGTTTTTTCACGATGGACAAGCCTAGTCCGAAACCTTCTTCTCCTTGTGCGCCGGAAAGTCGTGTAAATTCCTGGAAAATGCGCTCACGGTCTTCTGTTGCCATCCCTTTTCCAGTGTCTGCGATGGCGATTGTCAGTTTAGAGGAGTCATAAGTGGCTGTGAGTGTGATTTCGCCTTTCTGGGTGAATTTTACGGCGTTGGATACAAGGTTGTTCACGATTTGCCGGAGTCGCAGAGGGTCGCTGATATATCTTCCGTTTAATTCCGGAGCTACATGACATTGCAAGGTCAGTCCTTTGGCAGCGGTCAACGGTTCGAAGCTGACATAGATTTCATCAAACAGTTGGGAGGGGTTAAAGGCGACACGGTTCACTTCCGCTTTATTGAGGTCGAGCCGATGAAAATCGAGCAGATCACTGACCAACTTCAACAGGTGTTCCGAAGAACTTTTCATATTGTCGAGATAGAAGCGTTGGCGTTCGTCCTCGGTTAGCCGGGACAGAAGTTCGGTATATCCCATGATGGAGCCTAACGGCGCCTTAAAGTCATGGGTGATGGCAAGCATCAGTTTCTCACGGGCAATAAGCAAGTCTTCTGCTCGCTTGTTAGCTATTTCTAGTTCACGGCGATAGCGGTTGCTACGGGATATATCCCGCATAATCAATATCAGGAAAAAGGCGGACAGCAATACGGCGCCAATGGCAATGCCGGCGATGATACGTGCCGAGCGCATTCGCACTTCCTGTTGGAGTTCGGCATCCTGACGGGCACGTAAGGTCATTTCTTCCTCGTATTGTTTTATCAGGGTATCCATCCGGGCGGTCAACTGGGTGTTCATCCGTTGATACTTCTTGCTGGTGCGGCGGATTGTTTTCCTGCGTTGCAGTCGTTTTTCTTCCGTTGCCATGCGGATTTTCTGTTGCAGGGAGTCTTTCGAGGAAGTTGGTTCGAGTATGGTATCCGTGGCTACTTCCAGCGATGTGTTGACTAATACGGCACTGTCCTGTTTGGAAGGGACAAATACTTCTGAGAGCCGCTTGAAAAAACCTTTCTTTTTAGGGGTGGTTATCAAAGAATCACGTTTGGTAATGACACGATGTTGCACCCGTTGTTGAACGATGATGGAGTCTTGTTCGGATATGATTTCTTCGATTTCCGAAGCGGAGAGAAGGCTGTCGTTTGCTTCGCTCAATACTCGCAACATCTGAATTGTATTCTGGTCTTTCTCATGGAGAAGCGCCAGGAGGCTGTCCGTCCGCAGGTTCTGTTGGTCGTCTGCCGCCGACAAGGTTTCCATCTCCCGATGTACAAACACCAAAGAGAAAAGAAGAAATGCCAGCAATAAGGTGTAACCGGCGGTGATTTTCAACTTTGTGAAACGGAAGGAAGCCATTGGGGTGAAGTATTAAGTTTTAAGTATTAGGTTCGGCGAGCGGGTTCCGGGAGTTTCGTCATGTGGTGGAACCGCCACCAAAGCATTAATCCTGCACTTGTCAGTCCAAAAGGGAACGCCATCCAAACACCTACTACTCCCCATCCCATTACAAAACCGCAGAAGTAACCTACGGGAAGGGAGATGATAAAATAGGCGATAAAGGCGATGACCATCATTAGTTTTACATCTGAAATTCCACGCAAAGCGTTGGCAAAAGTAATCTGCAATCCGTCGCCAAACTGATAGACGAGGAAAGGAAATATAAGGGAGGTAACCATAGCGGCTACTTCCGGGCTGTCGGTAAACCAACTTCCCAGGTGATTCCTGCAAAGAAAAACGATAAAAGAAAGTACAACACCCAATGTCATCATCAGGTGAAAACCGGCATAGGCGGAACGGCGTACATTGATTATATCATTCTGACCTTTGAAGTTGCTGACACGAACAGCTACGGCAGCACCCATCCCGTAATACATCATAAAGGTGAATTGGGAAATTGCCAGCATGACCTGGTGGGAAGCCAAAGCAATCGTGCCCAGCCAGCCAATCATGATGGCGCTCAGGCTGAAAGAGGCTGTCTCCATTCCCATTTGGAAAGCAACCGGCCATCCGAGTCCGTTCAAACGACCGAAGATGGCACGCGACCATCCCAATCGGAGAAAGCCCTCTTTATAACGTTCGAAGCGCGGACTGCGTATAAAGATGAATATAAACACGATGACCATCACGATACGTGAAAACAGGGTACTGATACCTGCTCCCAACAAGCCCATTTCGGGAAATCCGAGTTTTCCATAAATCAGGATATAGTTGCCGACAATGTTCAGGACGTTTCCGCCCAGCAGTATCCACATGGCGGTTTTGGTATCCGTGATTCCGTCTGTAAATTGCTTGAACCCATTAAAGAGCATGACAAATACGATAGAAGCAAGCAGAACCAGATAGTAAGGCTTAATCAGGGGAATCAATTCGTCCGGTTGTCCGAGATGTTCTATGTTCAGGAAAAGGACGGTCATACAGATAGTCAGCAGAAGCGCGACCATCAGATTTGCCAGCAGGCTGTTGCGTAAGGCTTGTCCGGCAGGGGCATATTGATGGGTACCGTACAGACCACCAACTATGGGCGTCAATCCATACGAGAATCCGGTACTGAAAATGATAGCCAGATTGAATACATTATTCACGAAAGATGCTGCACCCAGTTCTATTGTGCTGTGATGCCCAATCATAAGTGTATCGGCAAATCCGAGTACAATAACGCCTATCTGTCCGATGACAATAGGTAATCCAAGATAAATTAGTGCTTTGTAATGGTCTCTGTATATATCAAATAGTCTCTTCATTGTCTTTGTTTTATAAACAGGAATTTTCAGGCACGGATTACGCGAATTTCTCGTTTTTTAGAAATATGGTTGCATAAAACAACAGCGTAATCCGTGTAATCCGTGCCTGATTTAAAATCCTTATTTACTTTTATAATAGAGTACAACTCCGTTCTCTTTCCGGAAAGCCGATCGGGCTACGGCCTGCAACTGTGCGGCAGTGACGGAGTGATAACGGTCTACTTCTTTTTCCATGTCTTCGGCCTGTCCTAATAACTCGAACCAGGCAAGGTTGGTTGCTACATTCAGATAATTGATGTTACCGAATATTTGGGTAGACTCAAATTTATTTTTTACTTTTTCCAGTTCCTGTTCGCTGACAAGTTCCTGTTGCAGGCAATCCAATTCTTCACGGACGGCGGCTTCCGCCTGTTCCAAAGTTACGCCTGCGGATGGTTTTCCGGCAATATGAAATAATCCCGCGTCTACGCTGCCGGAGATATAAGCGTCGATGCTCGAAAACAGTTGTTTCTCTTGTATGAGACGCTGGCTCAAACGGCTGGAACGTCCGTTGCTCAAGATATCCGATAGTATGTCAAAAGCATAATAATCCGGATGGCGATGGTCACACATATGGTAACTCATGAATAAGGCGTCGAGGGGAACATTCCGTTCTACCGTCAACCGACGTTCTTCTGTTTGTTCCGGTTCCTGCGGAAGGTTCCGTTGGGGAACTTCCCGGCGGGGAATAGGTCCGAACCATTTTTCTGTCAGCGCTACCGCTTCTTCGAAAGTGATATTACCGGTCACGGACAGAATCGCATTGTTCGGAGCATAAAAGCGGAAGAAGAATGCTTTTACTTCTTCCAGTGTCGCGTTGGCAATGTGCGACAGGTCTTTACCAATGGTAGGCCATTGATAGGGATGCGCCTGATAAGCCAGGGGACGGAGAAGATGTCCCACGTCTCCATAAGGCTGATTCAGACAGCGTTGCTTGAATTCTTCCATTACCACTCCTCGCTGTACTTCCAGGCTCCGTTCGCTGAAATCAAGGCTCAACATACGGTCGGATTCCAGCCAAAAGCCGGTTTCCACGTTCTGACGAGGTACAGTGAGGTAGTAATTGGTGATATCATTGTTCGTCCAGGCATTATTCTCGCCACTTGCCAGTTGAAGCGGCATATCATAATCGGGGATGTTGACCGAACCACCGAACATCAAGTGTTCAAACAGATGGGCAAAGCCGGTATGTTCGGGATGTTCGTCACGAGCTCCCACATTATATAATATATTAAGAGCCACCATCTGCGTACTTTCGTCCTGCGAATGTACCAGACGCAACCCATTGTCAAGAATGTGCCTGTTGATTTTCATATCATTTAGTCAAGTATTGTCGCTTTTATTATCTTCACATCTTCTTCGGGACGGTCGCTACGGTCTGTCTTGACCTTCTGGATTTTATCTACGATGTCCATACCTTCCACTACTTCGCCGAATACGGTATATTCACCGTCCAAATGCGGAGTGCCGCCTACGGTAGTATATGCTTCAATCTGTTCGGGGGTGAAGTGGAATTCCGGTTCTTTCGCCGCTACTTCCTGTGCTTCAGCAAACAGTTTTTCCTGTAAGTCGTAAAGTCCGTTTTCGTCGTTCTCCTTACGCATCTTATAGATTTCTTTCATATGCTTCTGTGCCAATGAGTTGAAAATAACGTTGATTTTATTTTCATTCATACTACTTTCCATACTGAGCAATGTGGAATCATTGTAGACTTTACCTGTCACGATATAGAACTGGCAACCGGAAGACTCTTTCTTCGGGTTCACATTATCTCCCTGACGGGCTGCCGACAAAGCGCCTTTCTTATGGAAATATTTCGGATATACGAATTCTGCCGGAATGGTATAACCCACATCACCCGAACCCAGCATTTTTCCTTTCGGGGCATTCTTTGAATCCGGGTCGCCTGCCTGAATCATAAAATCCTTGATGACACGATGGAACAATGTTCCTTCATATACTCCGTCTTTCACCAGTTTGATAAAATTATCACGATGCTTTGGTGTCTCATTGTACAACTTCACTTTGATGTCTCCGGCAGTTGTTTCAATCTTTACCAATGTCTCTTTATCCATGTCTCCTCCTTTTTTTGTTCCGGTTTTGCAGGAAGTAAGTCCGCAAAACGATATAGTTAATAATATCAATACAATCTTTTTCATAACGCTTTTATTTAATTTAAGTTTGCAAATATACCACTTTCACCTAAATCATCTTACCTTTGTGACTTAAAAGAATCAAAACCTGACATGATGAAAGCCATATTAATAGTTGAAGATGATATAACTTTTGGAATGATGCTCAAAACCTGGTTAGGAAAAAAGGGATTTGAAGTGTCTTCTGAGAGTAATATTGCACGTGCCCGGAAGCATATCGAGAGTCAAACTGTTGACTTGGTATTATCTGATTTACGGTTGCCCGACTATGAAGGCATCGATTTGTTGAAATGGATGAATGAACGGGGAATGGATATTCCTCTGATTATCATGACGGGGTATGCGGATATTCAGTCTGCCGTACTGGCTATGAAGCTCGGAGCACGGGATTATATTGCCAAGCCTGTGAATCCTGAAGAGTTACTGAAGAAAATATCTGAGGCTTTGCAGACGGAAGGTAGTCCGGCGGTTACTCACTCTACGCCCAGAAGTTCTGCCAATTCTAAAAAAAGTACTTCTAATTTATCTCAAGAGACTCACCGCTCGTATCTGGAAGGGGAAAGTGATGCTGCCAAGCAACTTTACAATTATGTAGGTTTGGTGGCCCCTACTAATATGTCCGTACTTATCAATGGTTCCAGCGGAACGGGAAAGGAATATGTGGCGCATCGTATCCATCAACTTAGCAAGCGAAACGATAAACCGTTTATTGCCGTAGATTGTGGCTCGATACCCAAGGAGCTGGCAGCTTCCGAATTCTTCGGTCATGTAAAAGGTTCTTTTACCGGTGCACTGACGGACAAAACCGGAGCTTTTGTCGCAGCGAACGGTGGTACTATCTTTTTGGATGAAATCGGAAATCTTAGCTATGAGGTGCAGATTCAACTACTTCGTGCATTGCAAGAAAGGAAGATACGCCCGGTAGGTTCTACGCAGGAAATATCCGTAGATATTCGCTTGGTATCCGCTACCAACGAGAATTTGGAACAAGCTATCGAAAAGGGAGCATTCCGCGAAGACCTTTATCACCGTATCAATGAATTTACATTGCGAATGCCTGACTTAAAAGAACGGAAAGAGGATATTTTGCTCTTTGCCAATTTCTTTCTCGACCAGGCGAATAAGGAACTGGATAAACATCTGATTGGTTTTGACACAAAGGCTTCACAGGCTTTACTAAGTTATCATTGGCCGGGAAATTTACGGCAGATGAAGAATATCGTCAAAAGAGCGACTTTATTAGCGCAGGGCAGTTTCATTACTTTATTGGAATTGGGCACTGAACTGTTGGAAACTCCTGCATCGGGCATGACAAGTATGGCGCTTCGCAATGAAGAGACTGAAAAAGAACATATTTTGGAAGCATTACGCCAAACCGGGAATAATAAGAGTAAGGCTGCGCAATTATTGGATATTGACCGGAAGACTTTATATAATAAGTTGAAATTATATAATATTGATTTATAACAAATTACATTGGCGTATTTTCTCAAGTATTCTCATGCCTATGAGAAAATATTCTCACTATAATGAGGGTGTCCGAAAAGGGTACCCTCCCTTTTTTATGTAAAAGTCCGAACTTTCCCAAGCTCGG
>NZ_JAAXGE010000020.1 GCF_014750685.1 Bacteroides sp. GM023 | reverse complement strand
GTGTCCATTGCTTTGCGTTCATGTATCCTTCGTCCTTGTGTATATGGATTTGAAACGCTTCAATTGCTTGATTACTATTACCCCCTCCCGTATGGGTGCTGCTTTAGTCTGCATCTTCTGCCCAACCGTATCGAAATATCTCTGTTTCGCACTCTCCAGCCGATGGGAGATGCTATCTCCAACCCAGCTTTCATTCAAATGACTAAGTTCCGGACGAACATAGTCCAACTCTTTTTCCCTAAAGTTGTGAATCTCGCTCCCCGGCTTCACTGCTTGTACATGAATACTTGTTGCTCCCATAAGTTAACATTTTTGTGACAATCGATAACAGCCGGTGACAGCCGGCTGACAGGGGGTTAAGGGGGCTTGTCCCCTTACACACGTACCCTTTAGGGTGCTAGTGTGCTATCACCATACTGCATAGGTGCGAAGTTAGTGAATGTTTTGTAAATGCACAAATAAAGGGGAAAACATTTGGATTTGCGACAATAAAGTACTACCTTTGTTGCTGACCAAACGGTAGCTGACCGATACGGGAGAGTTACCAAAATACAAGCCGCTGGAGTTAATTGACGGACATCCGACATCCCCAGCGGCTTTATTTTTGCCTATCTGCTTCGTCTAGGCATACCAGTACCTCTACTAAAAATGTACTTCAAAGATACTTATTTTCTACCGACTTGATAGTTTTTACCCCATATTCTTGGACATTTTTCCCCCATGAGGTTATCTTTGTAGGGTGAAAGAGAAACCCATAAACGGGGATAGATTGAATGCTGGGAAGCATAAACAATCGGGGTAAGGTTAGCGAACCTTGCCTTTCATCCCCCATTATAACTTTACATAGAGGAACTTTATCTATCCCCCCCCCCGCCCCCAAAGGGGGAGCGACCAAACGGCAGCTTCACTCAATGGAGTGTTACAGTTCATCAAAACCAAGTGATAACTGTCGTTTCTCTGCTTCTTCTTTCTTTTGGGCAGCTAAAGTCTTTTTCCGAACGTATGTTTTTGTAAATGAAACCCTATCCCCATTAAAGACAATCAACGGATTAATGAACCAATTATATTCGTTTGGACCTCTTGCTATGATTTCACTTTGTACGAGCTCTGCCAATCCTTTGTATATGGCTTTGTCTGATTTGTATTGGGTGTATTCTAAGCATTTTCGCCTATCGAAAATTATCATATCATTCTTAGGCTTCATGCAAGTTAGAATATACCCGAAAACCCGAATAGCTGATTGTGATAGATTGAAAAAAGCGGCAAAATTCGCAAGGTATAGTTTTGCAAATTGCTCTTCATCTACTTCTATTTGTCGGATAAACGAGGTTTTGAATACTTCTCCTGTATCTGTATCAGCAACAGCAACTACAGCTTTTTTATCACTTCCCGTACTACTTTTGTATTTCTTAACAACGTGATTTTCAATCCCTTCAATTGCTTGTTTCATAAAGGGGTTTTCTTCGTTTTTTTGAAAATCGGTTAATTTGAGTACTTTCTTATTTTCCATAAACATTCTATTTAGGCAAATTTGACTTTCTATATATCGGTGAAAAAGTATAATTTGATTTTCCACAAAGGAATATTTAAATTTCCATTAATACAATAAAAAAGCAAAATATATTTTCCTTTTTAACATCTAATAGGAAAGAGTGACTTTCTAATATGGAAAATCTGATTTTCCAATATGGAAAATACCCTATATTGAGTATCAACTACTTAACTTATTCTATTTCTTAAGTTCTTATTATACCCTAAAAACGGCATATAATCAACTACTTAAAAAATCATCGGTCGGGGAGCGCCCAGCGGCAAGGGGCGGGACCACCCGTCCCGACGAGCGCCCACACCATAAACTTTTTTTCGAATAAGCACACAACCGTTTTTCGAACCCTGCAAAATTTCTTCCGAACCCGAACGGCGTAACACTCCATTGAGTGAAGCTGCCGTTTGGTCGCTCCCCCTTTGGGGGCGGGGGGGGTTACATACCCATGCCGAAACCTCTGCTTCTGGTGATTTGCTTGAGTAGGTCTTTCCCCTCTTCCATAGCTTTTGATATGTTTGGGAAATGATGCCTTAAAGCCTCCAGTTGTTCGGAATTGAACAAATCTTTCATCTTACCAAGTTCTTTTTTCAATTCCTTGGTTTCGGTCTTTAGTTCTTGGTTCTCCGTTCTTAGTCGGTTACTGGTTGTCCTTGCATTGTCCATTTGCTGTCTATAATACTCCTTGTCGTTCTCGGCTTTGAATACCTTTGTGCCGTTTCGCTCTTTTTCAAGTATAGCCTTTCCCAGTCTATCGGATAGCTGTTCATTTTCCCCCTCTAAAGCCT
This sequence comes from Bacteroides sp. GM023, assembly GCF_014750685.1. GTDB lineage: Bacteria > Bacteroidota > Bacteroidia > Bacteroidales > Bacteroidaceae > Bacteroides. The sequence goes on along the minus strand of NZ_JAAXGE010000020.1, from coordinate 454 downwards.
TTATTTTGGCTTTTAAGGCATCTTTTTCCCTATCGTTAACCGTTTTCCCTATCAAGCCGTAAAACTTCTCTGAAGCCTTAGAAATGAGTTTTTGGACGTTTTTCTTTGTTTCAATGGAACGTAGTTCTTTCTGAAGCTGAAGAAGCTGGTTTTGCACGTCCTTGTGCTTGTCTAACGCACTGGATATATCGTTGGATAGTTCCTGAAGCTGTTCTTTCGCACATTCGGTCTTGTACTGCATAGCCGATAAGTGTTTGCGATCAGAAGAAACACCACGTTCCATGCCCAGTGCTTCAGATGCTATGGTTTGGAGTTCTGCCATGTCATCACGCGATAAACGCACACTCTTCCCGTTCGGCTGCGTCCAATCGAAAACTACATGGGCGTGAAGGTTAGGTGTCCATTGCTTTGCGTTCATGTATCCTTCGTCCTTGTGTATATGGATTTGAAACGC
>NZ_JAAXGE010000002.1 GCF_014750685.1 Bacteroides sp. GM023 | reverse complement strand
CCGCTATTAGGGCTCACGAGGGACTTGCACCCGTTAGATAATACTCATGCCGAGCATACACGAGGAACGCCGACGGCGAAGGAGAAACCTTCGGTCGGCGTTTTTCTTTTGCCTATATGTGAAGTTAGAAATGTTGCAGGAAATCCGTCAGGTTGACATCGCGGCTCAATTCCATTTTCTTTCGCAGGCGATAGCGTGCCATTTCTACGCTACGAACAGACATATTCAGCAACGGGGCGATATCTTTCGAGCATAAGTCCATCTTCAGGTAAGCGCAAAGTCGCTTATCGCCTACCGTGAGTTGCGGGAAGTGTTCGCCCAGACGTTTCAGATAATCTTCGTAAACCATATCGAAATTATGCTCAAACTTCTGCCAGTCATCATCGTGCTCTATATTTTCCCGAATGTCTTTCTGGACTTTACCCAATAGTTTCACCATTTTTACTTCGTCTTCCCTACCTGATACATAAGTATTGAGTTTGTCCAAGTCTTCTTTTATCTTGAGCAGGATTTCATTCTTACGGATAAGATTCATCGTAGAAGTGGCCAAGTCCTGGGATTTATGTCGCAGATTATATTCCAATGTTTGATTCTTCAACATGACGATTTCCTGTTCACGCTTCCGTGCGTCTTCTTCAAATCGCAGTTGCTGTTCCCGCATTTCTTCTTCTTTGCGAAATTCCACTTCGGCTTCCTTCAATCGGGAACGCATCCTGTCAAAACGTATCAAGAGCCATATTAGTGTAGCGAACAAGATAAAATAGATGTAATAAGCCGTCGAACTCAGATACCACGGAGGGAGTATTTCAAAGTGATAGGCGGTTTCCGATATTCCCGGTTTGAACCGATTCTTGGCACGTACATGAAAGGTATAATCGCCTTGCGGGAGCTTGGTATATTCTTTCATAGCAATCATTGAATAGGAAGACCACTCCTTATCATAATTTTCAAGGAAATAGCTGTACTCCACAGCATCTTCTTTCTCAAATTCGGGCGCGACAAATTCGAAACGTAATGAATTATATTTGAATGGCAGTTTTCTTACGGACTGTTGTTCAATAGTACCTCTGGAACCATATATCAGAGAGTCTTTATTGTTATTGGTCAGATAGACGTTCTTTATAAATACGTCGTTACCCAGTTTCTTTTCATTGGCACGTACTTTGGCGAGATTAATCCAGGAGAAGCCATTTTCGGTGCTGAACAGAACATGATTCCTGTCAATGCAGTTTACGTTTTCGAAACCGAATATACGTTTGTCTTGCAGGAAATTCAAGGAGATGGAATCCAGGGTATAAGTTTGGTCGGGATTCCGGAAAGCAACCGCCTGCATAGTACCGGACATGAAAAATAAGTCACCATAAGGGGATTCGTATAGATGGGCAGCGGCGGGCAGGGCTGCGAAATACTTATTCAGTTCATCAAACAAGACAGCCTTATTACGGGTAAGGTCGAACTTATAGAATCCGGCATCAGAAGAAAATATAATACGGTTTCTAAACTCATTCACCAAATTGTTACGACTGGTCGGAAACCCTCTATTTTCAGCATAATACTCTACATTCAATACCGAATCCGCCTGTGCATCCAAGGTTAAACGGAAGAGTCCTTTCATCCAATGGGTCATCCATATCGTACCGTCATTATCCTCGGCAAACATACCGCTCGACTCTTTAAAACCCTTCAGGTAATGAGAAAATGTCCAACGCCCGTTACGCTTATGCAAAAGAAAAAGACCATCATAAGAACATCCTAGGATATAATCCGGACGGTTCTTCATACGCTCCAACTTCCAGGTTCCATTTACTTGCGGGATACGTTCCGCACGGTCACCCGTAATAATAAAAACGCCCCGGTCGTGTCCGCAAAACAATGTATTATCAATCTCAGTCAGATACCAGACCTGCCCTTTCATGTCTTGTACGGACTTGACTACCTGTTGTTGATTAGCAAGAGGATAGTCTATATAATAGAGTCCTTGGTTTGTACCCAGGTACAGTTTATCTTTATGTACCAGCGAGGCATAACCGGAACCGTATAGATTCTCAGAACCAAACAAAGAAAATTCGGGGGTATTAATGACAACATAATCAATCCCTTTATCCAAGCCCAGCCAAAGATTGCCCGAACGGTCGAATCCTACACTTAGCACTGTGTTATTCTGCATACCGGAAAATGTGTTCACATGTAGCGTTGAATTATCAGACAGGTTCTTTACGAAAAGCCCGTTTGCCACTGTCCCGAAAGCTATCGACTTGCCATCTGTAGCCGCACAGAACACTTGATTCTGTTTTAGAAAAGGATCAATATCCAATGACCAAGGCTCCAAATGTTTTCCGTCATACAGATATACTCCGTGAAAATCAGTAACAAACAGCATTTTGTTCTTTTCGTAAGGCAAAATAGCACAAACTTTTTTGCCTATCAGTTCATCGGTATAAGGCAGGGACATAAATGAATTCCCGGTCAGAATCATCGGGCCTTCCTCACGATTCGACACTAACAGAGAATTATGCACCACTGCGGAGCAATCTATTTTGTGATTGAAGTGATAGGTTTGGACGGTATCCGTATTATACTTATATACATCCCGGTTGCTCTGCAAATAGAATGAATGCTCAATCTTATAGATTTTCCATATTTCGGAGATATCTTTTATAGAATCAAACGCCTGCATCAGGGATTGATAAACAGCTCCTCCATTATTATCCAACTGATAATAACCGAACTCGTTGAATGCGCCGGCATACAAACGTTTGGATTCGGTATCATAAAATACTGAACGCACATTGGTATAGTTGGCTATGGGATAAGTCGCCCAATCCTTGCCATCAAATTCCAACACGCCATTGTTGTTGGCAAAGTAAATACAACCACCCGGATTCTGCACAATATCCCAGTTCTGCGTACCTGATTTATAATGCGTCTTACTAAAATTGCGCACAATCGGATAGATGGAATAAGCGGAATTATGGACAAATAAAAGTGATAGAATTAATAAGAACGTTCTCATAGTATTACTTTTTAATGGCTGATTCGTTTTAAACCCTCGGTTGATTACAAAGATAGGAAAATTGTTGGTTTGTAGGGTTAATCTAATGGAGCATTTTTAATTCATATAGTTCAGACATTTCAAAATAATTACTGATTTACAACAACTTATATATTTTATGTTGAGTTTTTATAGAATTAATAATTGAGCAATGTTGAGTTCTTGTGAAACAAATTACGAGGTATTCCGGGGCAAACAACTCTATCTTTGCAACGTCGGAACAAGACAGGGAATTGATTCCGGACATAAAATTGAGTTACACTTAAAATTAATACCATGAAAAGAGTTATTCTTATTTTTTGCAGCGTGCTGCTAGGACAAATCTCTTTCGCCCAAGCCCTTCGGGTCACAGGTCAGGTCACTTCCGCAGAAGACGGATTCTCACTGCCGGGCGTTACAGTTTCAGTAAAAGGTACTACTAATGAAGGAACCATTACGGACATGGATGGTAATTACTCCATCAATGTGAGTAAAGGGAAGACTTTAGTATTCACGTATGTAGGATGCAAAAAGCATGAGGTCACAGTACAAAAAGCCGGCGCAATGAATATAGTATTGCAGCCGGATGCACAGATGCTGGATGAAGTAGTAGCCATCGGTTACGGTACGATGAAGAAAAGTGACCTCACTGGTTCAGTTGCTTCCGTAAAAGCCGATCAACTACAAAAGACTCCCGCTGCCGGACTGGATCAGGCTTTGCAGGGACGTGCCGCCGGTGTCACAGTCAACGCCAATTCCGGTCAACCGGGTGCTGCTGCTGAAGTACGTATCCGTGGTATCGGTACGGTGAACAACAGTGCTCCTATCTATGTGGTAGACGGAGTAATTGTGGATAATATCACCTATCTAAGTCCGAGTGATATTGAATCCACAGAGATTTTGAAAGATGCTTCGGCCACAGCCATTTACGGTTCGCGTGGTGCAAACGGTGTGATACTGGTAACAACCAAGAAAGGCGGAAAAGACGGGAAAGCTATCGTTTCATTGAATGTATATGCAGGTGTACAGAATCGATGGAACAAACTGGATCTGATGGGAAGCCAGGAATTTGCAGAGACGCTCATCAACATGCACAATGTGAAGTCTGAAATGAGCTACTACCAAAAACAGGGATTCAACAAGTGGTTACAACTATACCGTTTAGGAAAATCCGAATATTACCCGAACAACTTGGATTATTCGCAAATTGATACCGACTGGCAAGATGAAGTATTCAATAAAAATGCATGGATACAAAACTATCATGTATCAGTGGATGGCGGCAATGATAAAAGCAGTTATTCGATGAGCGGAAGTTACTTCACACAGGAAGGTACTATCATGGGGTCTGACTACTCAAGAGTCACTCTGCGTGTCAATTCTTCACACAAAATCAAAAGCTGGCTGAAAGTGGGCGAGAACTTATCATTCATGAGTTCTCACGGCCGTAATGCCATGAACAACAGCAGTAGTCCGGGTGCATCAGTTCTCTCTGCTGCTATCGCGATGGCTCCGTGGGACCCGACTCACTATCCTGCCGGAAGCGTAAACGAACAAGGTAAAGACTTGAGCGGGCAAATCAGTGCTGCATCCAACTTCAAGAACGTAGTCAACCCTTATTCAATGGTAACGACCGCCGAACCTTCCGACAAGACAGAAAGATGGGTAGGTGATATCTATCTTGAGATTACTCCGATCAAAGGACTTGTTTTCAGATCGGACGTCAGCCTGGACTTAACGAATACCCGCTCCAAACTATATAAAGAGAAGTATGAATATTCTACTTATGACAAGTCAGAAAAGAACTTCATCTCCAGTAACATGGCACGTTATTCAACGGTAGGTGTCGAAAACACTTTGACATACACACGTGACATCAAGAAACATAGTTTCTCTGCCATGGTAGGTCAGACTACGGAAGAATACAACTATTACAGCATCGGCGGTTCCGGTTCTTCCATCCTGAATCCGACTGAAACGAACTGGTACTTGTCTCAGGCTACTGAGGATCAGACAAAGGCTTCCGACCAAGCTTCCCGCTCACGCCGTTTTTCTTTGTTGGGACGTCTCCACTACTCCTATAATAGCCGCTACCTTATCACGATGAATTTCCGTGCCGACGGTTCCAGCAAATTCAAGGAAAATCTTTGGGGATATTTCCCATCCACAGCCATCGCCTGGAGAATCAGCGAAGAAAGCTTTATGAAAAATATCGAATGGCTGGATAACCTGAAGCTGCGTGCCGGCTGGGGACGTATCGGTAACGATAAAATCGGTGACGACAGTTTCACGCTCAAAATGATGAATACTGGTCCTACATTCGTGGACTATGTACTCGGTAAGACACAAGGACTAGCCAATGGCGCTACCATCCTGACATATGTAAACAATGGTGGAAAATGGGAAACAACCGAACAATGGAATGCGGGAGTTGACTTCAGCTTATTCAATAATCTATTATCGGGTACAGTAGACTTATTTCTCCGCGACACTAAGGAAATGCTTTTGGGCGTAAAGGCTCCGGCACACGTCGGCAACCGTTACGATGCAACCGCAAACGTAGGTACAGTAAGGAACAAAGGTATTGAAATCTCACTCAATCACCTGAACAGAATAGGAAAAGTCAATTACTCTGTATCCGGTAACGTTTCATTCATCAATAATAAATTGACAGCATTGAACGGCGGTTCAAGAGTGTACGGTGACCGCACCATCTGCGACGAAGGATACGGACTATACACTTTCTGGGGATACCAGTATGAAGGAATCTATCAGACAGACCAGGAAGCACTGGATCATCTTTATGCCTACAAGGATCAGCCGAGCAATATCAGTTATCATGCAGGAGACGCCCGTTACAAGGACTTGAACGGTGATGGAAAAATCGACAATGATGACAAGACAGATATAGGTAACCCATTCCCGTGGTTGACTTACGGCCTCAACCTGGGGGCTGACTGGAAAGGCATCGACCTTCAGTTATTCTTTCAGGGAGTATATGGCAACAAGATATACAATGCAGTGAAACTCCGCACGGAAGGCACCGGATACGAATCGACTTTAAGTACCAGCATGCGTAATGTGTGGACGGCTTCAAACCCGAATGGTGACATTCCCAATCCTTACGGAAGTCCCACCAACAAGGAGAACAACAGCCGGTATATCGAGAGCGGAGCTTATTTAAGATTGAAGAACCTGCAAATAGGTTATACCCTACCCGCCACTATGGTGCGGAAAGTCGGCCTTAGCAGATGCCGTATCTATCTGTCGGCAAACAATCTGTTTACGATTACTCCCTATTCAGGCTACGACCCGGAAGTCGGCGGTGGTATTGATTACGGTAACTACCCACAATCAAGAACTTTCATGCTAGGAGCAAATATTAATTTCTAAGAAACATGAGCCATATGAAAAAGTATATTTATATCAGCATATTATGTTCGATGTCAGCATTATTATCTTCCTGCAACGACTGGCTGACAGAAGAAGGTCCTATGGTAACCAACGCTAAAGATTTCTTTACTAGCGGTGAGACTGCCACCCAATGTGTCAACGCGGCTTACGCCCCTCTGATGTGGGAATACAATACGACTTATTACCCTGAATGGTTTATTGGCGACGTTGTATCGGACGATGCTTTAAAAGGGGGACAAACACTGTTGGATATGTCCGACGTCTATGACCTGGAGAATTTCAAGACCATTTCTAACAACGGTTTATTACTCGACTATTATCGTTCACAATATCAGGGTATCGCACGCTGTAACCTGGCTATCGAAGAAATACCTACGGTCAATCTGGACGAGTCGATAGATGAAAAGCTCCGCAACCGGTTAATAGGGGAAGCAAAATTCCTTCGTGCCATGTATTATTTCCGCCTGGTACGTATGTTCGGCGGTGTTCCTAAAGTGGATTTTGTAGTTTACAGCAGTGACCAGTGGAAACAGCCCCGCGCTACTAAAGATGCTATCTACGAATTAATCATCAGCGACTTGAAAGATGCTGAAACAAAGCTCTGGAAGAAAAGCGAATATGAGGATAAAGATTTGGGACGTGCCACCAAAGGTGCCGCTCAAGCAATGCTCTTAAAGACATATCTTTATATGCACAATTATTCGGAAGCAAAGAAATGGGGAGAAGCCATCAAGATTCAGGAAACAGCCGGAGAATATGACTTATGCGGAAACTATGCCGACAATTTCACTTTAGAAGGTGAGAATGGAATAGAGTCTGTCTTCGAAATCCAATATATGAATGACGAGACTTCCGATTATGGAGAAGGAAACGGTTTCACCCGTGGAACATTTACCACCATCCTGACTCGTTCGCGCTCTACGGCTTTCGGCAGTTCTTCTGCCGGATGGGGGTTCAACAAGCCGACTCAAGACTTGTATAATGAATTTGAGAACAGTGATCCTCGCCGTGACGTAGCCATACTGAATCCTACTGATGCGGAAATTATCAACTCAACTGAAGAAATCTATTTGGGAAGCAGATATTGTAACCGGAAGTACAGCATGATGGGACAGGACGGAAAGTACATTCCTCTTTCACATGCCAGCCGCTCACCTCTCAATTACAGAGTGATTCGTTATGCCGATGTATTGCTGATGTACGCAGAAGCATGTTGTGAAGAGAATGCGACCACAGAAGCCAAAGCCGCACTGGAAAAGGTGCGCAGTCGTGCCAGAGGAAACAATCCGGCCATATTACCGGAATTCCCCGATTACAATAATTATAAAGATACCAAAGACGACCTGATGAAAGCCATTCGCCACGAACGCCGAGTAGAATTGGCTATGGAAGGACACCGTTGGTTCGACCTCTGCCGCTGGAACATTGTCAAAAAGACTATGGATACCTACAAAGCTAACGAAACATCGGAAGCAAGGGCAGAGATGGCAAACTTTATCGAAGGGAAACACGAACTGTTCCCTATCCCGCAAGAAGAGGTAAACCTGGGCGGACTTGAACAAAACCCGGGTTACTAAAATACAAACAACCCAAAAAAAACTTATTGTCTAATTAAAAACTTAATTATCATGAAGAAGAAAAATTTAATGCTGCTTTTTATCAGTGCCTTATTAATGGGATTTACATTCGCAAGTTGTGGTAGTGACGATGATCCGGTAATTGAAAAGCCGGGTACGGAAGAACCGGGCGGAGACGACCCCGACCCCGAAGCGGAAGCTGAAAGACAAGCATCTTTATCTGGAAGCAATTATTACGTTATTGCAATGGACCAGGCAAGCTATGAAAAAATAGAGAGTAAAGTCGTTGCAGATTTCCGCCCGAATGGTGCAGCAGACGGTACGGCAGCCGATGGAAAAAACAAGAACCTTTATGTATGGAACGGTTATGAACCGGGAGCGGAATCCGTAGGTCCGAACTACTATCTGGAACAAGGATGGACTAGTTTCCAGGCTAATGGAGAATGGAATGGAGCCGGATATTTTGTACCCTGGGCATTTCAGGAAGAAGGAGGGGAAATGGCATATATCACTGAAACAAAGAACGCTGTCGAAAAGCTTAAAAATATAGACGGACACTATGAAGATTATTATCTCCACATTGCTGTCAAAGATTTAAAGGCAAGAGATGTATTCCACAATATCACTTTATGGTACGTCGGTAAAGCAGACGGTTCCGACAATAAAGGTACAGTCGTTTTAGGTAATATCCCGAATGACGACGGACAATCTCCTTACAAAGATTTCAGACGTGACGGTGAATGGCAGGCATTCGATATTCCTTTGACTTTGTTTCAGGAACAAGGATTACAGTTCCGCTATGAAGGAGAACTTAGCCTGACTCCTTCCAAACCGGATGATAACAATGTAGGAGTAAATATCCTTTCACATTCAAGCAAGACTACTCTCGGAGTGTCTTTTGATTACGACGCTGTATTTATTTACAAGAAAGCAAAATAAGATTTAGTTCGTTTCAATAGGTATTTTCAATCAGTCTCCATCCTTCATCTATCCCTAATCTACTGTGGTGGAGACTGATTTACAAAGGATAATACAGCCTTTAAAGAATCAAATTATTTATATCATGAAAGCAAATAACAAAGTCATGTTCATACTCGCTATAGCTCTCGCATTCATCGGCTGTACTGAAACAGAAGAGCCATTATCTCCTAATGAAGAGGGAGGAAATGATGCTCCAATTGAGGAAAAAGAAATAGGTTCAGGAGAAACAGACGGTTATACACTGGTATGGGAAGACCTGTTCCACGGTTCAACCCTGAATACCAACAACTGGCAAATAGAAATAAACGGAGACGGAAACGGAAATGCCGAATTACAATATTATCGTGCCGAAAACATATCGGTAGGAGAAGAACCGGAAAGCAAAAAAAGCTGTCTGATACTGACTGCCAAAAAAGAAAACTATGAAGGCAAGTCGTTCACCTCAGGCAGACTGAATACCAACGGTAAATATGCATTCACTTATGGTAAAGTGGAAGCAAGTATCAAATTACCCAAAACAGCCAACGGCTTATGGCCTGCTTTTTGGATGTTAGGCAAAGCATACGCTACAGTGAGCTGGCCTGCGTGCAGCGAAATTGACATTCTCGAAATGGGACACCAGGATGGAATCCGGCAGGGTAAGACAGAGACCTACTTCAATGGTGCCATCCATTGGGGAACGGCCTGGAACCAGCATGCACAGGACTATGGTCCAAAGAATGATGTTGCACCTTATAGCCTGCAAGACGGAAAATTTCATTTATATACCCTCATTTGGGATGAAGAGAAGATTGCCATGTATCTTGATTTAGACAAGCAACCGGAAGCCAAACCGTATTTTGAAATGGCAATCACAGACAAGAGTGACCCGATATGGTCACCGGGAAATTATCTTCATCAGGATTGTTTCATCATCTTCAATCTGGCAGTAGGCGGTAACTTTCCGGGGATATGGAATCCCAACCTGGTAACAGCCTTGCCGGACGGAGAAGCTAAAATGTATGTTGACTTCGTCAAAGTATATCAGAAATAGCAAACCGATTAAAACAAAACTAAATAATTGAAACCATGAAAAAGATTATTTACGCATTTATCTTACTTGCATTATCATTCGGAGCTTGTTCAAGTTCGGATAATGACGGTGAGCCAGAACAGCCACCTCATAACGTCGACGAAGAACCTGTATTCGATTTCCATAACAAGCGGGGAATCGGCTACGGATTTGAGACAAAGTCGGATGCTCCGCTAATGGGTGAGAAAACTATTTTTTGGGGATACAACTGGGGACCGGATTGGGATAGCATGGAAGCGCAACTGAATCCATACGGAAAGGATTTCTGCCCTATGGCATGGAATGCCAGTTATAGCTCGACACGCATCAAGAAATACAAGCAGGATCATCCTGAATGCAAATACTTATTAGCATTCAACGAACCCAACTTGACCGACCAGGCCAACATGAGCCCTCAAAAGGCGGCTGTTTCCTGGCCTCGACTAAAAACATTGGCCAACGAACTGGGACTGAAAGTCATTTCACCGGCCATGAACTACGGTACATTCCCGGGATATTCAGACCCAATCAAATGGCTGGATGAATTCTTCGAGCTAGTTCCATTATCCGATATAGACGGGATATCTGTTCATTGCTATATGGTCTCTCCCGGTGCCTTGAAAGGTTTTATTGAGAAATTCAAGAAATATAAAAAGCCTATTTGGCTGACTGAATTCTGCGCATGGCCGGAAGAGAAACGCCCTATAAGCATCGCCCAGCAAATGAACTACATGAGCGAAGTGCTCAACTATTTGGAATCAGAACCATATATAGAACGATATGCATGGTTTACTCCCAGAGACAATGGCCCTTATACCGACGAGACAAAAACAGAATTTGCCAATGCACTCGTTACAGAGGCATCGAAAGCAAACAAGACCTATGAATTATCGGAACTGGGCATAGTATACGTAAATATGTCTACATTGGATAAAACTGTTTACTATACAAAAGACCAACAAATACCAGCCAGTCAGTATTGTGCCGTATCAGGCAACTTACACTTACGCCCATCGACGGATTCGGACGGTAGCATATTGGATATATGTGATTTCACACGTGACCATTGGGTGGAATATCAACTGGACATTCCCCAGGAAGGTAATTACAAATTAGAAATCCGCTATTCAACCTATATGAATAGTCAGACGGAACTGGCCATAGATGGTGAAGCCGCCACCAACCTGACATTACCTAATACGAGTGAAGCATGGAACACGCTTTCAACGAGTATCAGACTCAAAAAAGGCAAGCAAACCCTGCGCTTCAAAATAGCAAGTGGTAATATAGCTCTCAACTGGCTCCGTTTCAGCAACGAAAGTAATTAAGAACATTATAAAGACAGTCATAATACAAAAGAATATGAACACATTAAAGAAAGCCACCGTCTATGGACTGGCCGCACTCAGTCTCCTTGCCTGCAAACCGGGACAGGACGCTACGGAACAGAAGATAGATGCTCTACTCTCTAAGATGACTCTGAAAGAGAAAATCGGTCAGATGAACCAGTTGACAGGACTCGGACTGGCCGAAGATATGCAAGGTGCCATCCGTAATGGCGATGTCGGTTCAATCCTCAATGAGTTGGATTTAGCTACCACGAACAAACTTCAGCACATTGCCGTGGAAGAAAGCCGCCTGGGTATTCCGCTTATTTTTGCCCGGGATGTTATTCACGGATTCAAGACTATCTTCCCCATTCCATTGGGGCAGGCAGCAAGCTGGAATCCGAAAATAGCTGAGAACGGGGCACGTGTCGCAGCATTGGAAGCCAGTTCGGTAGGTATCCGCTGGACGTTCGCTCCGATGATTGATATCAGCCGCGACCCTCGTTGGGGACGTATTGCCGAGTCATGCGGTGAAGACCCTTATCTTACTTCCGTGATGGGAAATGCGATGATTAAAGGATTCCAGGGAGATACCCTCTCCTCGCCCACCAGCATAGCTGCATGTGCCAAGCATTTCGCAGCCTATGGTGCCAGCGAATCCGGTAAAGATTATAATACCACCTGGATACCGGAAATACAACTCCGCGAACTTTATCTTCCCCCTTTCAAAGCTGCCGTAGATGCCGGTGCAGCCACTTTCATGTGCTCTTTCAATGACATTAACGGAGTACCCTCTTCCGGCAGCACTTTCCTGAACCGCCAAATTCTACGCGACGAATGGAAATATGACGGATTGTTAGTCAGCGACTGGGGTTCTATCCAGCAAATGATTCCTCACGGCTTCTGTGCCGACCTGAAGGAAGCTGGTGAGAAAGCGGCCATCGCCGGAGTCGATATGGACATGATGAGCTACGCCTACATCAACCATTTGGAAGAACTTATAAAAGAGAAAAAGGTGGATGAGAAACTAATCGACGAATCAGTACGCAATATTCTTCGATTAAAATTCCGCCTGGGATTATTTGATAATCCATATATCAAGGAAGGTGCTCCTTCGGCATTTTATCTGAATTCTTCTTTGCAACAGGCTAAAGAAGCAGCCATTGAAAGTGCTATCTTACTGAAGAATGAACTACAAGTATTACCGCTCACTTCTTCTGTTAAATCAGTAGCAGTGGTAGGCCCATTGGCAGATGCACCTGCCGACCAGGTAGGAACCTGGTGTTTCGACGCAGAACCCGAACATTCTGTCACACCGCTGACAGCGATACAACAGGAATGTGAAAATAAAATCCGTGTGATTGCCGAACCGGGATTGACTTACAGCCGGGATAAGAGTGAAGCCGGAATAGCCAAAGCTGTTGCCGCCGCACGCCAGGCAGATGTTATCCTGTTCTTTGCAGGAGAAGAAGCCGTATTATCAGGCGAAGCCCGTTGCCGTGCCGACATCAGTCTGCCCGGAAAACAAACGGAAATGCTAAAGGCACTGAAAGCTACCGAAAAACCCGTTGTATTGGTAATCATGGCAGGAAGACCCTTAACCATCCCTGAAGAAGTGGAAATGGCAGATGCCGTACTATACAATTTCCACGGCGGAACAATGGCAGGCCCGGCTATCTCTGATTTGCTATTCGGCAAAGCTGTTCCTTCGGGCAAGTTGCCGGTGACTCTTCCGCGCATGGTCGGACAAGTACCCATCTATTATGCGCATAAGAATACAGGCAGACCGGCATCAAACATCACACTGATAGATGATATTGAAGTCGGTGCCAAACAGACGTCTATCGGTTTCACCAGTTATCATCTGGATGCCGGAGACGGCCCCCTGTTCCCCTTCGGATACGGACTATCCTATACTACCTTTACTTACGGAGACTGCCAGCTTTCTACCGGCAATATGAAGCCGGGCGATGTATTAACCGCTTCCTGCGACATTACCAACAGCGGAGCTTACGACGCACAGGAAGTAGTACAGCTATATATCCGTGACAAAGTAGGATCACTGGTTCGCCCGGTGAAGGAACTGAAAGGATTCAAGAAAATAATGATTAAAGCGGGAGACACTGTAAGAGTCAACTTCACCCTTACTACCGACGAGCTTGCTTACTGGAATGCCGATATGCAACAACGGGCGGAAGCCGGAGAGTTCACCGTATGGATAGCTCCCGACAGCCAGTCCGGTGAAGGTACAGACTTCAAGCTGACTAATTAGCCCCTATTTTTTATTCTCTATAAACACCTAATTTATACTTCATGAAAACAATTACTTTGTTTACCGGAAAGAAAAATTTTCTTTCCGGCAGCATAAACACACTCTGTTTGTGCGCTCTTTTCTTACTGGCAACGGCTGTTACAGCATGTTCTGACGATGAAGACGGAAAGCCCACTCCACCCCCGGTAGAGGAACCGGAACCGACTCCGGGAACCACAGAAGGTAACCTGGACGAATGGAACTGGGAAGGTGAAAACTCCGACAAGGGATTAGTAGACGTAGAACAATAATAAATCGAAGTAAACAGCCATGAAAACAAATAAAATCAAATTATATGCAGGAATGTTTACAACAGCCTGCATCGCCTTGACCGCCTGTTCGGAGGATGACAATGTAGCTGCTGCCGATGGTTCTCCCATCGCATTCACCGCTTCTATCAAGGCTCCCGCTACCCGTATCATTGATAACCAGTGGGAAGCAAATGAAAAAGTAGCGATTGCCATTGATGGTAGTGCGGAATACAGAATATACACGGTCGGAGCCAATAACCAAATGACCTCGGACAATGCATATGACTGGGATGGTACAGAGCACACGGTCAAAGCATGGAGCCCCATCCTGACAGAAGCAAAGGACATTTCCAACCAATCCGACAACGGCAAATTCTCTGCTTGTGACTTCCTCGCAAGCGAAGCTACCATCAAGTCTAAAGATGTGAAACTACAGTTTTCGCATGTCATGACGAGAGCCTGGTACGAGCTGCAAGTGGCCGAAGGATATTCGGAAGATGAAATCAACAAAGCCGTAATCGAATTTTATGGTTATCCCAAAGCTAACTTTACCAACGGTACTCTGACCGGAGAAGGAACCATAACCACCATAACAACCCGTAAGATGCTGGATGACTGGGGTGTAATGAGACGAGGAGAAGCCTTTCTCGTTCCCGCAGAAATGTGGAATCAACCGCTTATCAAAGTAACAATCGGTGGAAACACGTATACTTACACGCCTTCAAACAAAGACCCCGAAAGCGACGATGTAAAGAAGAAAAGAGGTGTTTTGGAAACTGGAAAATGGCAGCGCTATTACCTGAAAATCAAAGAGAGCGGACTGGAAGTGACCATGACCAGCAGTGTATCGTGGGGAAACAAAGAAGATATTTCTTCTGATGCCATTGAAAACGGAATGTTCCATGCAACAGTAAATGCCGACATCAGCGGAAAAGCCGACTATTCCGCCACCAACATCGAGAACGGTAATATCACCGGAGAAACATTCACTGTCACCTATACGGAAAACGGTACGGGTGGAATCGCCCGCGAAGGCAAGTGTGACATGACACGTACCACTAACGGCACATCGCATACGTATACTTTCTCGAATATCCGTTCCGATATTTCATTATCATACGTAGACGAGTATGTAGCAGTCGGCGATTATTTCTACAGTGACGGTACATGGGGTTCTGCCGAACACAAAGACGGCTTGCAAACTGTCGGCATCGTATTCAAAATCGGTGCAGGAAAGGGAGATGTTCCGGCAAATTATGGATTTACCAAAATTAGAGGATATGTCGCTGCAATATCGAATCTGACTCAGGACAGTTACAAATGGATAAATAACAGTGACGGGAATAATAATGAAAGTGCGCAACTCCTAAAAATGCTTGGTGAAGAACCGGACTACACGCTCGACAAAGAACGTAATAATCAGGAATTATATAACGGATACGCATTGACTCAAAGTATATTATCCCATATCAAAACGAGCATGGATGAATACCCCGTTTTCGCCCAGTTAGCCGGAGAGCAGTGGAAAGCCATTACTTCAGGAAATCAGACTTATTCCTGGTATTTACCATCCGTTGCGCAATTCAAGGATATTGCCGGTTCAGGAAAAGTCGTTCTTACGAACAATTACTGGACGAGTACAAATTCAGCCGACAAAGACGGTGAAGGAAATGTAACCCGTATATGGGCATTCAATTTCAAATCCGCAGATAATAATTCCGGAAATTGTTGGGGTAGCGATGCCTTCAAACTTCTTCCAATCTTAACATTCTAATTCTAAAAACATGAGATTATGATGAAACAAGTACTTACACATATCAAGCTGGCAACCATATCGTTACTTCTGTTTTCAGCTTGCGCCCAAGATGAAATGTTTGTTCAGGGAGAAGAAGGCGCTGCCGCTTCTCCGGGCATGCTCAACATTAACAGCGTTCGTGTCACCGATTTTAAGGGTGACGATGTGACCAGAGCCATCAATAATGGCAATGAAATCACCTTTGAATATGAAGACCAACTCGGAATATTATTGCTTGGCGCAGACGGAGAATTAATCAAAAATGCCCCTTTCAAATATACTGAAGCAGAAGGGATTGCCAGTTGGACGAATGTTGAAAGCCTTAATTATACCAGCAAGATAGCAAAAGCCATCGCCTACTTCCCCTACACGGACAAAGCGAATACCGCCAAATCCATGGAAGACCTGAAAGCAATTGTCGCACTGCAAGCAGACCAAAGTAAGGAAGAAGATTTCAAGAATATGGACTTATTGGTTGACGAAATAGCCGAAGTTTCATCCGCTACACTGGATATTCAGCTAAAGCACGTCTATTCTCTTGTCTCTTTCTCCGCAAAATCCACATTAAAGGTCGGCGAAGAATCATTTGATTATTTCACCGAATTATCTGATGTCGCTTTTGCCATCGCCGACAAGACATACACTCCTTGCTTGCTCGGTGGAGAATATGTATGTCTCATTGCCCCCGGAACAATGTTAACATCGGAAACCTTCCGTTATTTCTACAATACCGGAGAAAACACCTATGTGAAAACGTTGAAAGCAGCTAAAACACTGGCTCAGAACTCCCGTTATACTTTCCCCTGCGAAACAACCGCAGGCGGTGAAAGCACAGTTGCGGCCGGCGACTTCTATTGTATAACACCCAATGGAGCAACTGCCATTCTGCCGGGAAGCGCTTCAGCAATTCCTGCCGGTCTCACCTGTCACGGCATCGTTTTCTATACAATGAATAAAGAAGCCGCCCAAGCATTCGTGGATAACAATGGCATAGCAGACGTAACGATTGCAGATAACAACGCTCCGCACGGTTTGGTTGTATCTTTGAAAAATGGGAACAGAGTGCTTGATGCCTCTATCGGCGATGCAAACAAGGCCGAAATAACCGAAATGCTAAACGGTATCAGCCATGATGAAATGCTGGGATACTTAATCTCGAAGAAATTTGCTGAGAAATATGAAGTGAATTTCACGGCATTAAGCAAGCACACGGAGCCTGTTGCCGGTTCAATCACCGGATGGTACGGCGCTTCTATGAAAGAAATGTTTATCATAGGACGTGGCGGAGAAGGTACCGTAGCCAGCAACGCTGGAATCCAACTACTGAATAAACAAATTCAGAAAGCTCAGGGAGAGACTTTGAGCGGCAATATACCTTCCGTCAGCTTTGAAGCAAATGCCGGTTTCAAAATTCTTGAAAGTGGGTTGGGAACGGAACTAGGCTGGAAAGGATTCCCCGGCGAATCGACTCGTCCGATATGTGCCTTCTAGTATTTAATATATACATGTTATTCGGTTAAGAATTTCACTTTTCCATCTAAAAGAATGCCGGTCTGAAAGAGTCATCTTCCAGTACCGGCATTTTTATATCTACGTCCATCTCTTAATAAAACCTAACAACAGAAGCAAATTCCGGGCAAAATCACTATCTTGCATAAAAACCAAATACAACAGCAACTATGAAATTGAAAACTACGATTCCTAATCCCTTACTTGCAAAGATGAGATTGTTTCTTATTGTCCTGACTTCTTGCGTTATCGTCACCTGTATTTTCTTGATTATCATTCATCCGGAAGCATGGATTGCACCGTCCTTCGGAATAGTAATCGCCTTGTGTATATTGCTATATCAGGTATATTGTATCCGTAAGAGACGAAAATCCTAAATGAGATGTTGCTTCTTCAGTTCTTCGGCCACAACTTCCAGTTCTTTGTACCATTCCTCACCGAATTTACGGATTAAAGGTTCTTTCAGGAACTGATAGACAGGAAGATTCTCTTTCTTGCCCAGTAAAACTGCTGCCTTACATACGTCCCAACGATGATAATTTACCGCCTTATAAACCCCGTAATCGCCGATTCGGATGGGATAAAGATGGCAGGACACCGGTTTATAAAAATCTGTTTTACCTTCCCTGTATGCCTTCTCAATAGCACAATAGCAGCATCCTTTTTCATCATAACAGGTAAAGACGCAGTCCTTATTATTTACAATTGAAGTAACCAGGTCGCCCTCTTCATCTGTATACACCACCCCTTGCTTCTCAATGATCGCACGGGCTTCGGGTGCCAGTTCATCCCAAATAACTGGCAACACTTCTTCCAATTTCTCCACTTCATCCAGTCCTACAGGCGCACCTGCATCACCCTCAATGCAACACTCCCCTTTACAAGCATCCAGGTTGCAAAGAAACTTTGCCTGAAAGACATCAAGAGACACTACTACATCACCAATCTGTATCATTTTTATAAATTAAAAATTGAGAATTAAAAATTGAGAAATAAATGTTTGAGTTATCTATTAAGTGAATCTCTCATAGACTTTACAATAGAAACTAAGAGTGCAATCAATTCATTGCAATCTGAAGCAATAGATTGATAGACAATTTCTTCCATATAATGAGTATCTTTCAATAAAGATAGCCAATAAAACGTTTCATTTGCTTCTTTCAAAGCGACATTCATTTTGTTTAAGAAATCCGCACTACTTTGTGCATGATGAGCCTCAGCAACCAAAGCTCCGATAGCAGTTCCACTGCGCAATAACTGTTTTGATAAAACAAATTCTTTTTCAGATTCTACTAAAAACTTGTATGCGTTTACTATACGAATAGCAAACGCATACGATTTAGTATGAATAGCATTATTCTTTGCTATCATTTTTTAATTCTTAATTCTCAATTCTCAATTTATCAAAACGTTACCATCCATTTCAGCCGGAACTTCCAGACCCATAATTGTCAGGATAGTCGGAGCAACGTCAGCCAAACGGCCGTTTTCTACTTTCGCAGCCTTGTTCTCTGTTACGTAAACGCAAGGAACAGGGTTCAGAGAGTGAGCGGTGTTCGGAGTACCGTCTTCGTTCAAAGCACGGTCGGCATTACCATGGTCAGCAATGATGATTGCTTCGTAATCCTGTGCTTTGGCAGCTTCGATTACATCTTTCACACAAGCGTCTACAGCGATAACTGCTTTCTCGATAGCTTCGTAAATACCCGTATGGCCTACCATGTCACCATTAGCGAAATTCACTACAATGAAATCATATTTGTTTTCGTTGATGGCAGCTACCAGTTTATCTTTTACTTCGTAAGCACTCATTTCCGGTTTCAAGTCATAAGTAGCCACTTTCGGAGATGGAACGAGGATACGGTCTTCCTTATCAAACGGAGTTTCACGTCCACCGTTGAGGAAGAATGTTACGTGAGCATACTTCTCTGTTTCAGCGATATGAAGTTGGCTCTTGCCATTAGCAGCAAGATATTCGCCTAGTGTGTTGGATACATTTTCTTTATCGAACAGGATATGAACGCCCTTGAAAGAAGCATCATACGGAGTCATGCAGTAATATTGCAGCCCCGGAATAGTATGCATACCAGCTTCCGGCATATCTTGCTGAGTCAATACGACAGTCAATTCTTTTGCACGGTCGTTACGGTAATTGAAGAAGATTACTACATCGCCTTCTTTGATTGTTCCGTCAACGTTTGCATTTACAATCGGCTTGATAAATTCGTCTGTCACGCCTTCATCATAAGATTCCTGCATTGCCTGAACCATGTCGGTAGCTTTCTTACCTTCACCGTTCACCAACAGGTCATATGCTTCTTTCACGCGTTCCCAACGTTTGTCACGGTCCATAGCATAATAACGGCCGATGATAGAAGCAACCTTTCCGCCTGATTTTTCGCAGTGTGCAGTAAGTTCTTCAATAAAACCTTTACCGCTCTTCGGGTCAGTGTCGCGACCGTCCATGAAGCAGTGGATGGATGTATTGTCGATATTGTATTCTTTAGCGATGTCGCAAAGTTTGAAAAGATGAACGAGTGAGCTGTGTACGCCACCGTTGGAAGTCAAGCCCATGAAGTGAACACTCTTTCCGTTTTCTTTTGCATAAGAGAAAGCTGAAACGACTTCAGGATTCTTCATGATGCTATTGTCAGCACATGCACGGTTGATTTTCACCAAATCCTGATAAACCACGCGTCCGGCACCAATATTCAAGTGACCAACTTCAGAGTTACCCATCTGTCCATCGGGCAAACCTACGTTTTCACCGCTTGCCTGAAGCTGAGAGTGAGGATAAGTAGTTGTCAGATAATCCCAGTAAGGAGTGGGAGTGTTGAAGATTACGTCGTCTTTCTTTTGGTCACCTAGTCCCCAACCATCGAGGATCATTAAAAGGGCTTTCTTGCTCATAATATTTCAATATTTAAATTATCACTCTGATTTTCGGGCGCAAAGGTACAAAAAAGATGGTTACGTAAACGTTTAATCTATGTTAAGTTAGAGAGTAAAAGAGTACAAGGCTATGGATATTTTTCTTACTTTGTAAGAATACCATTAAACACTTTCATCAAAAAACTACTATTATGAGAACAACTCTACTTTGCATCTTACTTATGCTAACGGGCATGCTCAGTGCACAAACAATCGACAATCCGCCTTTTAAAGCCCGTTCGGGAAGTATTATCAATATTACCCGCATAGAGCGCACACCCGAAAGCACACGAATATATGTACATGCCATCTTCCGTCCGCACTGGTGGATAAGCCTGGACGGAGAAGATTATTTGGTAGACGTCGCAACCGGTAAGAAATACATGTTCAAAAGTGCCGAAGGAATCGAAATTAAGAAAGAGGTCTATATGCCGGATTCTGGGGAGAAGGACTTTGTCCTCATTTTTGAGCCACTGCCAAAGGAAACCGAGACTATCCACTTTATGGGCTCGGAAGAATCTACAGAATGGAATACATACGACATCTCTTTAACTCCACAAAAAGGAAAGAAAATCCCTCCACTGGCAGCCATCAAAGGCAACTGGTTCAAGACGGACAATCCCGGTCGGTGGGAATATGGAATTTATGATTCAATCACTATTATGAATAATCGGATATACACCAATGAAAGTATCCGTAAGAAGGGTAAACGAATTGAGATTACCGTCAAAGATAAGCAAAACGGCGATATCAGTACGCTGCTGATAACTCCACAGAAAAATGGTAACTGTGCCATAAAAACAGACAGAGCAGACGAATTGTTATATACCCGCCAGAAAGGAGACATAAGCATCCTTGAACCAGATAACGGTTTTCAACAATTCTTCCAAAAAGATACCACTTATCTGCAAGGCTATATCGATGGATATGACCCACGACTAGGGTTTGATACAGGACTGATTTACCTGTCTAATGAAATCACCCGCAAAGACTATCCGACTGTTCTACAAATAGCAAAAGATGGAAGTTTCACATGCAAATTCGTTATTAATCATCCGCTAGAGCAATCATTAACCCTCAATAACAACTGGATTCCCTTCTACATTGAACCCGGACAAACTCTCACCATGTATATTGACTGGGAAGAGCTAATGGCACGAAGTCGTGCACGTGACTACAATTTCCCCATGAATAATACAGCATACATGGGGCCGTCAGCTCCCCTTTCTTATATACTATCCGATTTTAGTAAATTAATTGCTTACGGTTATGGGGATTTATCCAAATCACAAAAGACACTTACTCCCAACCAATACAAGGAACATATGAAGCCCATTATCGCACAATGGCAACATGTTGCTGATTCCGTATGCCAAATCTATCAACCTTCTCCAAAAGCTATTTGCTTAATTAAGAATAAAGTAAAACTACAAACAGGGAATGCATTCTTAGATTTTGAAATGAGCAGAGATTATTATGCCCAACAAGACACAGCCAATCAAGTATTGAAAATCAAAGCTGATGATTCGTTCTACGATTTTCTGAAGGAAATGCCACTTGACGATAAAACCGTTCTTGCAGATGAGCGAGCAGACATCTTCATCAACCGCTTTGAATACATGACTCCACTTCGGAAGGCTTATTCGGACGAGGTCGATAATTTGGTGGACATTTCTTTCACTTATCCACAAAAGCCTCTCTTATCATTTCTCAAAGAAAAAGGGGTGAAGCTGAATGCAGAACAAGAAGAATTAAGGCAGAAGCATGAAAAACTTGCCGGACAAAAAGTAAGAATAACGCTTGCAGAACTTCAGGAAGAGGATATGAAAACGAATAACCTATTTAAACAAGAAGAAAAGCTGGTAAAAGAATACATAGACTATACTAAAAAACAGAAAATATCTCAAGAAGAAGAATCGCAACAAGCAAGCGATAGAGCAAGCATAGCAATGGAGCAAAAATATGGAGAAAAGAAAGATACTATAATTGCCCGGCTATGGGGTGACACCAATCCTCTCTTATGGCAAATAGCTAAAGTGCGTAACCTTACTTTTAATCTACAAAATATTAAAACAAAAACAATTGCCCGCGAATATGTAGACAACCTTAAACAGAATCTTACTGACGCATTCCTGGTGGCAGAAGCAGAGCAAGTATTCGAGAATGCTTATCCTTCGGAAGAAGCCTCATCCTATCAGCTTCCGGAAGGCAAAGCAACCGATATTTTCCGCAATATCATCAAGAATCATCCAGGCAAAGTTCTGTTTGTCGACTTTTGGGCAACAACCTGCGGGCCTTGCCGGGGCGGAATAGAAGCGACAGCAGACTTGCGCAAGAAATACAAAAATCACCCGGAGTTTCAATTTATATATATCACCGGAGAAAGAGAATCTCCTGCCGGAGCCTACAAACAATATGTAGAAAAGAACCTGAAAGGAGAAGCAAGTTATTATGTCACCGGGACAGAATATAATTACCTACGCCAACTTTTCCATTTCAACGGTATTCCCCATTATGAACTGGTTGAAAAAGACGGCAGCATCTCTAAAGAAAATTTAGGAAGCCATACCATTGGACAATATCTGAAGAAACGTTTCGACACTTCTGAATCATCGGAACAACAACAGGATGTAAAATAAATATAAACAGAAACAGTAGAAATTATAAAAAAGCGGTGCAAAAGGATGGAAGCCAGCTCGATTTTCCGTACCTTTGCACCGCTTTTAAATTAAAATCATAGAAATATGGACGATTCAAACCCGCGAACGTGCACAACTAGTATTAATTAAAGCGAACAGAGTCATTGCAAACTGGTGTCTCTGCTCGTGCTAAACAACGAAAGGAGACAATAAGATGAGAACGTATCTTTATTGTGAAGCTGGCTTTGTGGAAAAAACACAATGGCTTCCTAACAGCTGGGTAAACATAGTATGCCCGAATGATGATGACTTTGAATTTCTGACCAAAACGCTCAATGTTCCCGAATCATTTCTTGACGACATAGCCGATACGGACGAACGTCCGCGTACGGACACGGAAGGTAACTGGTTGCTCACCATTCTACGTATTCCCGTGCAGAACAAGCAGAACGGCAGTCTGCCTTTCGGTACTGTTCCGATTGGCATTATCACGAACAATGAAATTATCGTATCGGTTTGTTATCATAACACTGATTTATTACCGGATTTTATTGAACATACCCGCAGAAAAGGAATTGTTGTACGTAATAAGCTCGATTTAATTTTCCGGCTTATCTACTCTTCTGCTGTATGGTTCCTGAAATATCTGAAACAAATCAATTTGGATATCAGTGCCGCAGAAAAGGAGTTGGAGCGTAGTATTCGTAACGAAGACCTGCTTCGCCTGATGAGATTACAGAAAACACTGGTGTACTTCAACACTTCTATTCGGGGAAACGAAGTGATGATTGGTAAACTGAAAACGATATTCCAAGATACCGATTTTTTGGATAAGGAACTGGTAGAGGATGTGATTATCGAATTGAAACAGGCACTTAATACCGTAAATATTTATAGCGATATCCTCACGGGGACAATGGATGCTTTTGCTTCCATTATCTCGAATAATGTGAATACTATCATGAAGCGTATGACTAGCTTATCAATAGTCTTGATGCTTCCGACATTGATTGCCAGCTTCTATGGTATGAATGTGGATATTCATTTGGAAGAGGTTCCTTTCGCTTTTTCTCTGATTGTATTATTCTCTATCGGATTGTCAACATTGGCGTTCGTGATATTCAAAAAAATCAAGTGGTTTTAAATACAAAAAAGACAGCCTATCATCTAGTCGCAGATGATAGGCTGAAATTATACGTTTTTACTTCAATAGAGAATTAATTAAAAGAGAATGTTTAGAGAGAGAAATTAAATTTTATTTTATCCTTGTTTGTTTTCTTTTTTTCCACCCAATGGAATAGAAACTCCAACGAATCCATTCACAGAGTTAGAATTCTTTCCTAAGAACATATAGTCGGTTCCGAGGAATACCGGACCTAATTTCAGACCCAGACCGAATGATTTACCTGCCGACTGAATAACTGAGTAACTAAGTGCTACATTAAACCAGCTTTTCGGACGATAGTTTGCAGAGAATGTTAATTCAGTAAGTGCATCCGGCTGTACGAAACGGGTTGTAGACAATACGCCAACTCCCAATTTATTTTCGAATAAGCCATATTCAGCACCCAATACTAATGTGGAAGCCAAACGAGATTTGCGAGACTTACTTGCCTCTTCCGTTCTAAGTTGCAGCATTTCGTAATCGAGTACGTCACCACCGCTAACACGTTCCATGTATCCATTGGCATCTGTCTGCAAATTCTTAATATTATTTTCAATAGCAACAATACTTCCAGGGATATCATTAGGGTCAATACCTGATGTATAGTTACTTCCCTTCATATCAATACCTGCTGCATTAGCATTAGCTATTTGAGTACTACCTTTCGACCATGAGATGAATCCCAAATCCAAAATAGAAGCAGATACAGTCAGATTATCCATAATCTTGTAAGATGCTCCCAGGTCAATACCAAAACCATAACCAGCGATTCCCATATCCTTACTCTCAAAGTCGAAATCACTAATATAGTCCTGTCCATCTTCTTTTTTCAAATTCAATCCCTTGAAAGAACTTTCCAGATGAGCATCTACTGCCAAATTAGCGTGATAGTTATTAATTTCATTTCTTAACTTCGTAATATCCGCAGCATTCAAACCGGACAAATATGCAGGGTCTTGCAACTGACTAATACGAGCATCGCTAGGCAAACTCGCGTTCATTGCCACATTATTAAGCTTCAACTTCATATTACCGATACCCAACAAAGCTTTCACTCTAGCACCTACTGTCAAACGACTGTTTATCTGACGTGAAAGCCCCAAACCAACTTCAGCGTAAGCATTAATATCCAATTGCTGGTTGCTAATATCATAATTACTGTTTCTCCAATTATCTTCTATTGCATCCATCTCATTCAAGAAAGTAAACATATTCTTAGTCAGGTTCGCACCGATATCTGCACGAAGACCAACATTGAATGACCAGAAGTTTTTTCCTTTGTACCATCCGGCAGAAAGAATCTCTGTACTGAAGTTCACATTCATTTTATTATTATCTTTCAGACGGTTCATGAAATCTGTACTTTTATAGAAATCATCACCATCATCAATGATATCAATAATATCCTGATAACCTAATGAAGTAGAACCAACTGTTGCATTTATAGCACCAATAACCGGAAGGTTGAAATACCCCTTAGTCGGTGTCAAAGCCGGATTCAGTTGTTGACGATAGTGCGTCCCTTCCATAAAATAAGAAGTACGCAGGAACTGTGCATTTGCAGAAAGAGCGCAAATCAACATGATAGAAAATACCCCAATTAACTTAGTAGAGCATAATAGCTTGTTTGTTGCCATGATTTTAAACTTTTTAATTCTTGTTACCGTTTGCAAATATATAGCATTTTAATAACAATTAAAAGCACAAAACAACACTTTTTCAACCCAAACAGGACAAAATGAAGGTTATACGTAACAAAATCGTGCTTATTCTGCAAAAAAATGTAGAAAATATAGATTTCGAGAAAATAAAGCCGGTTTATAAGTCCAAAGTTAGCTGCCCGTCACCTAATAGATTGAATGTCATTCGGTGATAGGGAGTTGTACCATGTTCGGCGATGGCGGCACGGTGTTTTTTAGTTGGATAACCTTTATTATGGTCCCAGTCGTAAGATGGAAATTCTTCGTGAAGACGGTTCATATAATCGTCCCTGTATGTTTTGGCTAAAATAGAAGCGGCGGCTATTGAAAGATACTTTCCATCTCCCTTTATTACTGTAGTGTGGGGGATATCGGGGTATTTATTGAAACGGTTTCCATCAATTAGCAGATGCTGCGGGCGGGTAGTCAACTGGTCGACAGCACGGTGCATAGCCAGGAAAGAAGCACGCAGGATATTTATCTCATCTATTTCTTCGGGTGAGACAACGCCAACCGCCCAGGCGATGGCTTCTTTTTCTATTACCTCACGCAGTGCGTAGCGCTGTTTCTCCGTCAGTTGCTTGGAGTCATTCAACAACTCATTCTTAAAATCTTTCGGAAGAATAACCGCAGCGGCATATACCGCACCTGCCAGACAGCCACGACCTGCTTCGTCGCATCCTGCTTCAATCAGATTCTCATTTAAATAAGGTAATAACATCTTTATCGTTTTTATTCAGGCACAAAGGTAAAGGAAATAAAAAAAGGAGACTTGCTTTTTGTCTCCTTTTTCTTGGTAATTTCTTATTTCTTTCTCACTTCTTAGAATAAACTCCAGGCGACAGTAAGTCCTGCCATCACGATGGCTACCATGCTCATAAGCTTTATCAGGATATTCAAGCTGGGGCCGGATGTATCCTTGAACGGGTCGCCTACCGTGTCACCTACTACGGTTGCCTTATGAACTTCACTACCTTTGCCACCGAAGTTGCCTTCTTCTACATACTTCTTTGCGTTATCCCATGCACCACCGGCATTGGCCATAAAAATAGCCAAAACGAAACCGCTACTCAAACCACCGATTAACAAGCCAAGCACACCGGGGACACCAAAGATAAGCCCTGTAAGGATAGGGGCGACAATAGCAATGAGGGAAGGAACAACCATTTCACGCTGCGCACCCTTTGTCGAGATTTCAACACAACGTTCGTAATCCGGTTCCGTCTCGCCTGTCAGGATACCTTTAATTTCACGGAATTGGCGGCGCACTTCGTCTACCATATGTCCTGCCGCACGTCCAACCGCATTCATTGTCAAACCGCAGAACAGGAAAGCCATCATCGAACCGAGGAACATACCTGCAAGCACTTTCGGATTCATCAGGTTCACTTCATAAAAATTCATGAAGTCTGTAAAGGTCGCATTCGCCACGTTAAAGGGACTTCCGTCCGGAAGGGTCAGGTTCACATTTCCGAGACGTGCCAGGCCGATTCGAATTTCCTCAATATAGGATGCCAGCAAAGCCAGTCCGGTCAATGCGGCAGAACCGATTGCAAAACCTTTTCCGGTGGCAGCAGTCGTATTACCCAATGAATCGAGTGCATCGGTACGCTTGCGAACTTCGGCACCCAAGCCGGACATTTCAGCATTACCACCTGCATTGTCGGCAATCGGGCCATAAGCATCCGTAGCCAGTGTGATTCCCAATGTAGAAAGCATACCGACAGCAGCAATACCGATTCCATACAATCCCATACCGACATTGGCAAAATCACCGCCGGAAGCTAATAAATAGGAAGCAATGATACCTACTACCACAGCAACTACAGGGATAGCTGTAGAAAGCATACCTAAACCGATACCGGAGATAATGACCGTAGCAGGGCCGGTCTTACCGCTTTCACTCAATTTCTGCGTGGGGCGATAGGATTGGGAAGTATAATATTCAGTGGAGCGTCCGATTACGATACCGACTAACAAGCCGACTACTACGGCACAAGAAATCAAAATCCAGTTATCAAGTTGCAAGAGCCATAATATAAGGAAGGTAGCGGCCACGATAAGTACCGAACTGAGATTTGTACCAAAAGCCAACGAACCGAGCAGATCTTTCATCGTTGCATTCTCTTTGGTACGGACAGCAAATATACCTATAATAGAAAGGATAATGCCGACAGCCGCAATCAACATCGGAGCAATCACAGCTTTGAACTGCATCACCGTATCTGCCGAATGGATAAAGGCGGCAGCACCCAATGCAGCCGTTGCCAGGATTGAACCGCAATAAGATTCGTATAAATCGGCTCCCATACCGGCTACGTCACCGACATTATCACCGACATTATCGGCAATAGTAGCAGGATTGCGCGGGTCATCTTCCGGGATTCCGGCCTCTACCTTACCTACCAGGTCGGCTCCGACGTCAGCGGCTTTTGTATAGATACCACCACCCACACGGGCAAAGAGTGCTTGTGTGGAAGCTCCCATACCGAAAGTCAGCATCGTAGTCGTAATCACGCAGAGTTTATGGGTAGGTGTCAGTGCATCGGCAGGAATTACTGCATTCAGCAACAGATACCAAAAAGAAATATCAAGCAAACCAAGGCCGACAACCACCAGTCCCATCACCGCACCGCTTCGGAAAGCGATTCTTAGTCCGGCGTTTAGTGAGTTACGGGCTGCATTGGCGGTACGTGCCGAAGCATACGTGGCCGTTTTCATTCCAAGGAAACCGGAAAGACCGGAGAAGAAACCACCCGTCAGGAAAGCAATGGGCACCCATGCGTTCTGTACATGAAAGCCATAAGCCATTATCGAAAACAAAATAACCAATCCCAGGAATACACAACCTACTATTTTGTACTGTTGTTTCAGATAAGACATAGCCCCCTTGCGCACGGCAGCGGCTATTTTTATCATTTGGGGTGTACCTTCACTCTCTTTCATCATTTGCTTATGAAAGTAATAAGCAAAACAGAGGGCTAACACGGAAGCGACTGGAACCAACCAGAAAAGAATGTTATCCATAGATTCAAAATTATTAAAGGGTTTACAGTCGCTAAAAGTATGGAAATCAATCGGAAAAAGCAAGTAAAGAAGAAAGAATTTTCGACTCTGAAAGGAACAATCTTTCGCACATAGTTCCGAATGAATAAGTCGTTTGTTTTTGCTTGTCTTATTGGCGGGTTTCTATACAATTACCCCATCGTAATCAGATGGTATCTCATTGAATCCAGTTCCGCAGTCTTAATAAGTCCACCTTCATAGGCAACGTTTATTTCAGGAAGTAACATGGCTTCATCCATAAATGGAGATGATTATTAAAAAAACGGTCTTAGTTCCTGTGAAGAAATAAGACCGTCTTACTGATTATCAACTTATATCACTTTAAAAGGACTTTATCAATATAATCCTTTAACTGTTCCTTGGACATGGCGCCTACGCTCATTTGCGGCTCCCCTTTCATGGGTACAAACCAAATTGTAGGAAGACTTTGGATACCGAAAGCACCCGCGAGGTCTTGTTCGCTGTCAACATCTACTTTGTAGATATAAATTTTGCCGGCATACTCCTTAGACAATTCATCAAGTGCCGGAGCCATCTTTTTACAGGGAGCGCACCAATCAGCATAGAAATCAATAATCGCAGGTTTATCACCCAAGTACTTAAATTCCTTAGCGCTCGTTTCGTAATCAACTACCTTTTTCAGAAATTCCGCACGGGTCAGATGAATAGGGGCAGATTGCTCTTTCCCGGTTGAATCCGTATCCGGTGCGGGTGTTTGTTTACTTCCGTGTGCTCCCGAACAGGAAGCAAAGAGCAACAATCCCATCAATAGAAAGGAAGCAAGAATAGATTTTTTCATTGTTCTCATTTTTTAGGTTATTAATGCGTTATCTTCAGCGCGATTAACACCGGACATGGAGAAGTTGTTCACCATCCGCACGGCTTGTCAATCCACTTTCTTGGCAGTATTGCCCGGCTTGAATAGATTCAGGAGCAATCCACCCATCACAGCACCCCAAAGGGAACTGTTTACCGGCGAAGAGGTGATAGGACATGTACCTGTTGTACAACCTACGTATCTCCAATACAAATATCCTCCGATGGCTCCTATGAGTATTCCCGCCAATGTGAGCCAGTTCTTTTTAATAAATTCTTTAATCATCTTCATTCTAATGGTTTTAGTTACCTGTTTCTTATTAAACGTTCCTTCGTTCAAATGTCATGCAATGGATAACATTTTTTATAATATAAGGCAGTTTCGTTTCCCCGTAGAGAAACGCCAGTTTCCATACTGGGGAACGCGCGTGTCCTCGTATGGAAACGACAGTATCCAAGGCGAGAAACTGGAGTTTCCTTACATGGAAATTGCAGGAAACTCTAAGCGATTAATTTACAGGCGTATAGGTAGATTCATTTATTCCTTATTAGTTATCTTCAAACCTTCTATCTGTTCTTTTGAGCAAACTCCGTAGGAGTCACTCCAAACTGCTTTTGGAATACTTTGGCAAAGTAAGAAGGTGACTGGAAGCCTACCCTTTCACAGATTTCATTGATACGCAGTTCTCCTTCCTGAAGTAGTTCCGCCGCATGCTTCAATCGGATGACGCGGATAAAGTCGAGCGAGGAAAGGTCGGTCAATGCCTTAATCTTGCGGTGCAGGCTGGAACGGGACATGTTCATGGCGGTTGCCAATGCTTCTACATTATAGTTGGCATCGGAAAGGTTCTCACGCACTTTGGCTATCAGTTGGGACATTAGCTGTTCATCCGAACGGGACATTGCATCACCTTGCGGAGTACAGGCACCATAGGTAATCTGATTGATGAACATTTCATGTGTACGGTGGGATTCGCGTTCGCGTGCCAGTTCGGAGAGCAGTTGCTGTTCGCGAATCTTTTGCACTTCCCTGCGGCGATATGTGCGGAGAGCAAGTACAAAGCTACCGGACAGGAGAACTATATAAATAAGGTAAGCCCATACGGTACGCCACCAAGGGGGAAGAATATGTATCGGCAGAGTGGTTTCCTGCGGATTCCAGACAGCATCGTTGTTACTGCCACGCACACGGAAGAGATAGTCGCCCGGCGGGAGTTGGGCATACGAGGCTGTATGTGTATCGGATGTATAATTCCAGTCTTTGTCGATGCCTTCCATTTTGTAAGCGTAGCGGTTTGCACCCGGGGAGGTATAGCTCAGGGCAACAAAGTCAAAGCTGACGTTGGAACGGTAAGGCAGGCGTACGTCGTCTGACGTGAAAGGAGTCTCGCTACCTTGTACGCGCATGCCGGTGATATATACCGGAGGGACAAATGTATTCCGGCGGATTGTTTGTGGGTTGAAAGAGACAAGCCCGTTGATGGTTCCCATCCAAATAGTGCCGTCACTGGCTGCCAGGGCGGATTTATAGTTAAATTGATTATCAGGCAATCCGTCGTTTCGGGTAAAGACGTGCAGGCTGTCCGTTTCGGGATACAGGCAAACCAGTCCGTGGTCTGTGCCAAACCAAATGCGGTGCTGCTTGTCTTCTACGGCTTTGTAGGTAACATTGTCAGGCAGGCCGTCCGCTTTGGTGTATGTGCGGAAGTGCCCGGTTTCGGGATTGAAACGCATCAGTCCGCCACGGTCTGTAGAAAACCAGAGGAAGCCTTTGCTATCTTCCGAAATCCCTGTCGCTTCATTGGTGCTGATGGAAGTGCTGTCGCCCGGTATGTGTTTGTAACTAATAACATCACCCGTTTGTGAATTATATCTGAAGATTCCGCTACCCATAGTCGCTACCCATATATTTCCGGTTTTATCTTCGAGAATATCGCGCATATAGGCGTAGCCGAACTGCTCCATTTTCTGAAAGGTTCTCCCTTTATCCGCAGAGCGGAAGATATTCCAGCCGTCACCCAGCCAAATCACTCCCTGACGGTCACGGTAAAGGGCAAACACGGAACCTTCGCTGATACCGAGCCGGTCGGGATAACAGATTTGCACTTGTCCCTGAAAAGTATTTTTGGCAGAAGCGGAAGATGCAAGGTTTGGAATAATCCAGTCGACTCCGCCTTTGAAATAGCCTGCACCAATCAAGTCTTCCGAGACAAAGAGACTTAACACATTCTGACGGTCGGGAGATTCGGGGATTTTTGTAAAGGCTCGCATTTCCGGGTTCCAATAACAGACGCCGCCATCCTGGGTTGTAACCCATATCTTACCGTCTTTTCCTTCTGCCATCTCACTGATTCGCCGTCCGCAGACAGTGCCGGGAGCACCCGGAAGGTGAACAGAGAAATCGAGTGTACGGACAGGTAAGTAGCTGGCTCCGCCGAATTGCGTACAAATCCACATTCCGCCTTCATGGTCACGGTAGATTTTGTCGACAATGGCATCGCCAAGTCCATAGGTTTCTCCGGCATTCGCGGGAATATGCTGCACGTTGTTCCGTTTTTCGTTGATGATATAGACACCGTTTTGAGTTCCTATCCAAAGCTCGTCTCCGTAGCAGACAGCATAGCGGATTATTTTACGATATACTTCCGGTGCGGGAAACAGGCTGACTTCACCCGTCTTTTTATTAAACCGTTTCAATGATTCTTCGTGCACCCCGACAATCAGTTCATCGCCATAGTCGCACAGAGTAAAAATGAAATCTCCTTTGAGTGCTTCCGTGGCATAAGGTACGAAGTTATCCTGACCTGGATTATAACGGTAGATACCTGCTCCGTATGTACCCACCCATACTGTGCCGTCTTTATCTATGCAGATAGACTGGGGAAAGTTCCTGCTTTTATCTTTACTCGGACAAGGGATGTAACGGAACAGTTTCCCTGTTTCCACGTGATAACGGAAGACTCCCTGATTAGGGGCGTTCACCCAAATATTTCCCGAATGGTCTGCCAGTATATCTTCAATCCAGTGATTCTTGATTTGTTCCCCTTTCTCTGTACGGGCATCGAAGAAAGAAAATTTGCCCGTAGCAAGGTTTTGAATATAGACGCCGTCGTCCGTTCCGACCCATAACTGCCGTTGATTATCCTCAAAAAGGGCTGAAACGACCTGGTTTCCCTGCTTCAAAGTCTCATCGTAACAATGGTAGAGTTTCATGGAGACACCGTCGTAACGATTGAGTCCATTGCGTGTACCCAGCCAAATAAAACCGTAGCTGTCTTGAATGATGGATTTGACATGGCTGTTCGAAAGACCGGCCGCACCGTCTACTCGAATGAAATTATAGTGTCCCGCCACGGCAATGACCGGAAGGAAGAAACAGACAGAGAAGAGAAAAAGCAACAGTTTACTTTTCATACACGGATATTAGATAGCGACAAATATAGGTCTTTTTGCGCAAAATGCACAGGAGGGATGAAACATTTATTGCAACGGATGCTACAAATGTCGCACCAAAACGGCTTCACAGGCATTTGAAACATTTCTTGCACATCTTGACATAATCGTGTATAGCGACTTACTCTTCTGCCACCTATCTTTATCCCCGCAAACCGGATAGTCGTTTATACATGACAAATTATCATTATCTTTGTGACATACTTATACCCGCAAACTAACTAATACCGAATAATTATTATTAAAAACCATGAAGAAACTATTTGCATTGCTACTGGCATTGTTCACGCTTACGCAAGTGAACGCACAAGAACAGAATGTAATCCGCATCGCAACGGACAACACGGATTTAATCCTTCAAGTGGCTCCGAACGGACGCCTTTATCAGGCTTATCTCGGCGATAAGTTACTGAACGAACGTGACATCGACAATTTCTCCCCTTATGTGAAAGGCGGTACCGACGGAAGCGTATCTACCCGTGGCTGGGAAGTATATCCGGGCTCCGGCGCAGAGGATTACTTTGAACCTGCCGTAGCTATTACGCACAGTGATGGCAATCCGAGCACCATCCTCCGTTATGTATCTTCCGAACAGAAAGCAGTCGCAGGCGGAACGGAAACAATCATCCGTCTGAAAGACGACCAATATCCGGTAGAAGTGACTTTGCATTATATCGCTTATCCGAAAGAGAACGTTATCAAAACATGGAGTGAAATAAAGCATAATGAAAAGAAGCCGGTCACTTTATGGCGTTATGCTTCCACCATGCTCTATTTCTCCGCAAATGAATATTATCTGACTGAGTTCAGCAGTGACTGGGCGAAAGAGGCACAGATGAGCACACAGCCGCTACGATTCGGTAAGAAAGTAATCGACACCAAGCTCGGAAGCCGTGCCGCCATGCACACGCATCCGTTCTTCGAACTCGGTATCGAGCAACCGGCACAGGAAACACAGGGACGTGTGATGCTGGGTACTATCGGATGGACAGGAAATTTCCAGTTTACTTTTGAAGTGGACAATGTAGGCAATCTCCGTGTAATCCCGGCTATCAATCCTTATGCCTCTGATTATGAATTGAAAGCGAACGAAGTATTTACGACTCCCGAATTTATGTTCACTTTCAGCAATAACGGCACAGGCGAAGCCAGCCGCAATCTCCATGCCTGGGCACGCAACCACCAATTGAAAGACGGACAGGGTGACCGTCTCACTCTGTTGAACAACTGGGAAAATACCTACTTCAAGTTCAACGAAGAATTACTCTCCGAACTAATGAAGGAAGCCAAACATCTCGGCGTGGATATGTTCTTGCTGGACGATGGCTGGTTTGGAAACAAGCACCCGCGCAACAGTGATAATGCCGGACTGGGTGACTGGGAAGTGATGAAATCCAAACTCCCCGGCGGTATTCCCGCGCTCGTAAAATCTGCCAAGGAAGCCGGAGTGAAATTCGGCATCTGGATTGAACCGGAAATGGTGAATCCGAAAAGTGAACTGTTCGAGAAACACCCTGACTGGGCTATCACGCTGCCCAACCGTGAAACTTATTACTATCGTAATCAGTTGGTGCTCGACCTCAGTAATCCGAAAGTACAGGATTTTGTTTTCGGTGTAGTGGATAATATCCTGACTGAGAATCCTGAAGTAGCTTTCTTCAAATGGGATTGTAACTCTCCGATTACGAATATTTATTCTCCTTATCTGAAGAACAAGCAGGGACAGCTTTATATCGACCACGTACGTGGCATTTACAATGTGCTGAAACGTGTAAAGGAGAAATATCCCAATACGCCGATGATGCTTTGCTCCGGTGGTGGCGCACGTTGTGACTATGAAGCGTTAAAATACTATACGGAATTTTGGTGCAGCGATAATACCGACCCGATAGAACGTCTGTTTATCCAATGGGGATTTTCACAAATCTTCCCGGCAAAAGCGATGTGCGCACACGTGACGAGCTGGAATAAAAAGACAAGTGTAAAGTTCCGTACGGACGTAGCGAGTATGTGCAAATTAGGCTTCGACCTCGGGCTGAAAGAACTGAACGCAGACGAACTGACTTATTGCCAAGACGCAGTTGCCAACTGGACACGTCTGAAAAAAGTAATTTTAGACGGTGACCAATACAGACTGGTTTCTCCTTATGACGGCAACCATATGTCTGTGATGTATGCGGCACCGGACAAGAATAAGGCCGTTCTTTATACATACGATATTCATCCGCGCTATGGAGAGAAGCTGCTTCCTGTAAAATTACAGGGATTGGATGCCAGGAAAATGTATAAGGTGAAAGAAATCAATTTGATGCCGAATAGGAAATCGAACCTGGATGCCAACGAAAAAACATATTCAGGAGATTATCTGATGAAAGTGGGAATCCATGCGTTCACCACAAACCAGGCTTTCAGCCGTGTGATTGAATTGACTGCGGAATAAACTGATAGGCAAAAACAGAAAAGGGGATTCACCGTTTACCGGCGTTTCCCCTTTCTTTTTTACACACACAATAATAATCAATTAATCCTCAATCTTTACGGCTGTGCCGTTAGCAGTCACCATCAGCATACTGCCACTACCTCCTACTGTCTCGTAGTCCAAATCAACACCTATCACGGCATTAGCTCCCAGTTGGGCTGCCTGTGCCTGCATTTCTTTCAAAGCTGTATCTTTCGCCATACGCAGCACTTCTTCGTATGCGCCGGAGCGTCCGCCTACAATGTCGCGGATGCTTGCAAACAGGTCACGGAATACATTGGCACCTATAATTGTCTCGCCGGAAACTATTCCGTAATACTTCACTATTCTTTTCCCTTCAATGATGGGAGTTGTTGTTACTAACATAGTTTTTTCTCTTTTTAATTGATTCGCTATCTATTAGACGAGGAACACCCTTAAAAAGTTGCAGCTATACCGTAACTTTTTACGATATAGCTGCCATTAATGTTAAAGAGAGAGAATTTATAATATAAGCATGGTCTCACGACC
This sequence comes from Bacteroides sp. GM023, assembly GCF_014750685.1. GTDB lineage: Bacteria > Bacteroidota > Bacteroidia > Bacteroidales > Bacteroidaceae > Bacteroides. The sequence continues at coordinate 1,061,980 of NZ_JAAXGE010000002.1, read as the reverse complement.
CTCCAAATATTCCTTTTACATATTAGACGCTTGAAACTTCAAATCACTGCACTTGAAGGCATCTTTTTTTAGTTAAAGAATAAAAAAATCGCCATTCCCGTAGGAACAGCGATTCATATTTTAAAACATACGGCTGACGCGTTCGATTCCTGCCACCAGCGCATCAATTTCCGCTTTCGTATTATACATGGCGAACGATGCCCTGACAGTTCCTTCGATACCCAGTCGCTGCATCAAGGGTTGCGCGCAATGGTGTCCGGTACGGACGGCAATCCCTAAACGGTCCAGCAAAGTGCCCAAGTCGAAGTGGTGAATATTACCTACCAGGAAGGAGATTACTGCCCCCCGGTCAGCGGCTTCACCGAATATACGCATATCAGGTATTTCTTTCAGGCGTTGCAGGGCGTAGGTTGTTAGTTCATGTTCGTGTTTCGCAATCTTTTCCATGCCGATGCCGTTCACATAGTCGAGGGCTTTCGCCAAGCCTGTGGTTCCGATGTAATCGGGCGTACCGGCTTCAAACTTGAAAGGAAGTTCGTTGAACGTTGTTTTCTCGAAGGAGACGTGTTGAATCATTTCTCCCCCGCCCTGATAAGGCGGCATACGGTCCAGCCATTCTTCTTTTCCATAAAGTACGCCGACTCCTGTCGGGCCATATACCTTATGAGCGGAGAATACCAGGAAATCGGCATCCAAATCCTGTACGTCCACCTTCATGTGAGGGATAGACTGGGCGGCATCTACCAGGAAAGGTACGCCATGCGCATGAGCGGTAGCAATCATCTCTTTCACCGGATTCACAGTGCCCAGGACATTGGAAACCTGAACTACGCTGACAATCTTCGTACGTTCGGAGAAAAGCTTTTCGTATTCATCCAGTAATAGTTCGCCTTTGTCGTTCATGGGGATTACTTTGATGGCAATGCCTTTGCGGGCTGCCAACAATTGCCAGGGAACGATATTGCTGTGATGTTCCATCACTGAGAGAATAACTTCGTCACCCTCTTGCATAAACTCATCACCAAAACTGGAGACAAGAAGATTGATGCTTTCCGTTGTACCACGGGTAAAGACTACTTCGCTCGTGCTACGGGCATTGATAAACTGACGCACCGTCTCACGGGAGGCTTCATGCAGTTCCGTAGCTTGTTGCGAGAGGTAATGCACGCCGCGGTGCACGTTCGCATTCACGGAATAATACTCGTCCACCAACGAATCAACTACCAAACGGGGTTTTTGAGTCGTTGCACCGTTGTCGAAGTAAACCAAAGGTTTACCGTAGACCGTACGGCTTAATATCGGAAAATCCTCACGTATCTTTTGAATATCCATTTTCTTAGTGATTAATCATCATTTACAGATTGCACAACCCTGGCACCTGTTCAATTCGCCACGGAAACGTTTTTCGACCAACAGATGCAGACGGTCTTTCAATGCCTCCAAACGAATCGTATCAATGACTTCATTGACAAACGCAAACATCAGCAACAAACGGGCTTCTTTCTCTTCAATTCCGCGTGAGCGCATATAGAATAATGCATTCTCGTCCAGTTGTCCGACAGTTGCCCCATGCGAACATTTCACATCGTCTGCATAGATTTCCAACTGGGGTTGTGTATACATGCGGGCGTCGCGTGTAGCACAAAGATTCCGGTTGGTCTGTTGCGAGTTGGTATGCTGTGCGTCGGGACGTACCAATACCAGTCCGGCAAATGCGCCTACCGACTGGTCGTCGAGAACATATTTGAATAATTCGTTGCTGGTACAGTTCGGCACTGCGTGGTCGATGCTTGTATTATTATCTATGTGCTGGTTCTTGTCGGCAATTGCCATACCGCAAAGGTTTATTTCAGCGCCTTCGCCTGCCAGCAGCACTTCGGTTGTATTGCGGGTAGTACCGTTATGCAAAGTCATGCCATTCAGCAGGACATTACTGTTCGCTTCCTGTTTTACGTACAGGTTGCTGATACGGACTGTGCTGGTATGTGTTTCTTCCAGTTCGTACATATCGAATACGGCATTCTCTCCGGCAAAGACTTCAATAACCTGCGTTGCAAGGAAGTTCACGTTATCCATGGCATGGTCACAAATCAGCAAGCGGGCTTGTGCGCCATCTTCCAAGATAATCAGCACGCGGCGGTTTACCATAAAGTTGACATCTGCACGCAGGATGTTTACCAACTGGATAGGCTTTTCCACAATTACATTTTTCGGCACATAGAAGATGACGCCGTCTTGTGCAAAAGTGGTATTGAAAGCCGTCACGCCATCTTTGGAAGTATCCGCCAGTTTGCCGTAATACTTCTTCACCAGTTCAGGGTGTTGTCCGGCTACGTCTTTCAGACTACCGAAGATAACGCCTTCCGGCAAATGACTTTTGGGAAGTGCTTTGTTATAAAATGCATCGTTGACTACGAAATACAAAGCGGTGCTCATATTCGGCACGTCACACTTAAACACTTCATACGGGTTGACCGGGATAGCGAGACGATTCAGGTTCAGGCCGAAGTCCGGTTCAAAGTATTTGCTTACATCCGTATATTTGTACTTCTCCATCTTACGGGTCGGGAATCCGATTCGCTCAAAATCGGCAAAAGCAGCGGCACGGGGTGCATTCAGCACTTCGGCACTATGCTTGCAAATCATGGCTTCCGTCTGTGAGAAGAGTTCTATGTATTGTTGTTCAGCATTCATCATTATTCTCCTACTTCTTTCTTAATCCAGTCATATCCTTTTTCTTCCAGTTCCAGAGCAAGTTCCGGTCCGGCAGTTTTTACGATACGGCCTTTATAAAGTACATGTACCACATCCGGTTTGATATAATCGAGCAGACGTTGATAGTGAGTGATGACAATCGTGCTTGTGTCGGGAGTTTTCAGTTTGTTCACTCCTTCGGCTACAATACGGAGCGCGTCGATGTCCAGGCCGGAGTCTGTTTCGTCGAGAATACTCAAACGCGGTTCGAGCATTGCCATCTGGAAGATTTCGTTACGTTTCTTTTCGCCACCGGAGAAACCTTCGTTCACCGAACGGTTAGCCAGTTTATTGTCCAGTTCAACGACTGCACGTTTCTCACGCATCAACTTCAGGAACTCACTGGCTGTCAGTGCGGGCAGACCTTTATATTTGCGTTGCTCGTTCACGGCAGCGCGCATAAAGTTCACCATACTTACGCCGGGAATTTCCACCGGATACTGGAAACTAAGGAAGATACCTTCGTGGCTACGGTCTTCGGGACTCAACTCCAACAGATTCTTTCCATCAAAAGTGACCGAGCCTTTCGTTACCTCAAAAGCAGGATTACCTACCAGGACGGAAGAAAGTGTACTCTTACCGGAACCGTTCGGTCCCATGATTGCATGTATTTCGCCCGGCTTCACCGTAAGGTTGATGCCTTTCAATATCTCTTTGCCATTAATGCTGGCATGCAGGTCTTTTATTTCTAACATAATCACTTTTATTTTTTATCCTACACTTCCTTCCAACGAAATAGTAAGCAACTTCTGTGCTTCTACCGCAAATTCCATCGGAAGCTTATTCAAAACTTCTTTCGCATATCCGTTCACAATCAGTCCGATAGCATCTTCTGTCGGGATACCGCGTTGATTGCAATAGAATATCTGGTCTTCATTAATCTTGCTTGTCGTAGCTTCATGCTCTACCACTCCTGTCTCATTGCGAATATCCATATACGGGAAGGTATGCGCACCGCACTTATCTCCCAGCAACAGAGAGTCACACTGGCTATAATTACGCGCATTATCCGCTTTCTCCGCTACACGTACCAATCCGCGATAAGAGTTCTCGCTATGTCCGGCAGAGATACCTTTACTCACAATCGTGCTACGGGTATTCTTGCCCAGGTGAATCATCTTCGTACCGGTATCCGCCTGCTGATAATTATTTGTCACAGCCACGGAATAAAACTCGGCAGTCGAATTATCGCCTGTCAGAATACAGGAAGGATATTTCCAGGTAATTGCCGAACCGGTTTCCACCTGTGTCCAGGAGAGTTTACTATCCACTCCTTTGCAGTTACCGCGTTTTGTCACAAAGTTATATACACCGCCCTTACCTTCGGCATCTCCCGGATACCAGTTCTGAACAGTGCTGTATTTTACTTCGGCACGGTCGTGTACGATGATTTCCACAATAGCGGCGTGCAACTGATTTTCATCACGCATCGGAGCCGTACATCCTTCGAGATAAGAAACATAGGCGTCATCATCCGCTATAATCAATGTACGTTCAAACTGTCCCGTGTTACGGGCATTGATACGGAAATAAGTGGAAAGTTCCATCGGGCAGCGTACCCCTTTCGGAATATAGACGAATGAACCGTCCGAGAACACAGCCGAGTTCAACGCAGCAAAGAAGTTGTCACGGTAACCTACTACCGAACCCATATATTTCTTTACCAAGTCCGGGTGCTCCCGTACCGCTTCACTGAATGAGCAGAAAATAATTCCCTTCTCCATCAACGTCTCCTTGAAGGTAGTCTTTACGGAAACGGAGTCCATAACGGCATCCACCGCCATTCCGCTAAGCGCCATCTGTTCTTCCAGAGGGATTCCCAGCTTATTGAATGTCTTTATCAGTTCAGGGTCTACTTCTTCCATACTTTTCGGACCTTCTTTCTTCTTGGTCGGGTCGGCATAATAGGAAATAGCCTGATAGTCTATTTCAGGAATACGGAGATGTGCCCAGGTAGGCATCTCCAGCGTCAGCCAATGGCGGTACGCTTTCAGCCGGAAATCCAGCATCCACTCCGGCTCGTCCTTTTTCGATGAAATCAAACGAATCACGTCCTCATTGAGTCCACGCTCAATGATGTCTGTATGCACCTCTGTAGTGAAGCCATACTTATATTTCTCTTCCGCAAACTTCCTGACAAACTCATTATCGGTCTTCTTCCCTTCGAGTTCATCTTTCTGATTGGGGTTCTTCTTATTGGGTTCTTCTTGTTGCATCTTTATTCTCTAATATATATTGTTGCGTCATATTCTTTGCAGCAGGAAAAAATATCCCCGCAAACGTTTCCATCGGATAATATAACAAGGATTCCTCCTTTTTTGTTGCACTAATTAACTTATTATCGCCATCTATGAACTGTATCGCACCAATCACCACACTTGTTAACAACAGGAACTTCAATGCTCCCAGCCCGCTTCCTAACCAGCGGTTCAGCCAATTCAAGGAAACGGCTTTCATAGCTTTTGTCAACAATGAAGCAATCAGTACAAAAATCAGCGGGACGGCTATCCAAATCATGATAAAAGCCAATACCTGCGCAACTGTCATTGAATCGGTCACTGTCGGACAGAGCTTTTCTGCCAAAGAAGCGTACAAAGCCTTCGCCGCCATCAGGCCGATTATCAATCCCAAGATAGAAGCCAACTGACGAATGAAGCCTTTTATAAAACCTACAATCGCCCCTGCGCCCACTATAATAAGGATTATTATATCAATCGTTGCCATATTCCTTTACTATATTATACAATTCAGGCACGGATTTCACAGATTACACGGATTTATTAATGAACCGTGAAATCCGCGTAATCCGTGCCTGATATGGATTCAGTACTGCTTATTACAGTGTCTGTTTCACTTCAATTTCTTCGAACGCCTCGATCATATCGCCCACCTTCATGTCGTTGCAGTTCACTAAGCTGATACCGCACTCGAAGTTTGTACCTACTTCCTTTACATCGTCCTTGAAACGTTTCAAAGCATTGATGTTTCCGGTAAAGATAACGATACCATCGCGAATCAAACGAGCCTTGTCGCTGCGTTTCACCTTGCCGCTCTTCACCATTGCACCGGCTACAAGACCCACCTTCGTGATGTTGAACACTTCGCGGATTTCGATAGTCGCAGTAATCTGCTCCTTCACTTCCGGAGCCAACATACCTTCCATAGCAGCCTTCACCTCTTCGATTGCATCGTAGATGACAGAGTACTTACGGATGTCGACACCTTCCTGATCCGCCATCTTACCGGCAGCGCCCGAAGGACGTACCTGGAATCCGACGATAATTGCATCCGAAGCGGCAGCCAGAGAAACGTCTGACTCGGAAATTGCTCCCACACCCTTATGGATGACATTTACCTGAATCTGTTCCGTAGACAGCTTAATCAACGAGTCGCTCAATGCCTCAACAGAACCGTCCACGTCACCCTTAACGATGATGTTCAATTCCTGGAAGTTACCCAAAGCAATACGACGACCCAGTTCATCCAATGTAAGGATTTTCTGCGTACGCAAGCCTTGTTCACGAGCCAACTGTTCACGTTTGTTGGTGATTTCACGAGCTTCTTGATCGCTTTCGACTACATGGAAAGTGTCACCTGCGGCAGGAGCGCCATTCAATCCCAGAATCAATGCCGGTTCAGAAGGTCCTGATTTCGTGATGCGTTGGTTACGTTCGTTGAACATAGCCTTCACACGTCCGTAGCTTGTTCCTGCCAATACAACGTCCCCTACTTTCAGAGTACCGTTAGATACCAGCACAGTCGCTACATATCCACGTCCCTTATCCAGTGAAGACTCGATGATAGAGCCAGAAGCATTACGGTCCGGATTTGCCTTCAAGTCGAGCATTTCGGCTTCCAGCAATACTTTTTCCAGCAATTCTTCCACACCCAACCCTTTCTTGGCAGAGATATCTTGTGACTGATATTTACCACCCCATTCTTCAACAAGGTAGTTCATAGCGGCCAGTTCTTCTTTAATCTTATCCGGATTTGCAGTCGGCTTATCCACCTTATTGATTGCAAAGACAATAGGTACTCCTGCTGCCATCGCATGGTTGATTGCTTCCTTCGTCTGCGGCATCACGTTGTCATCGGCAGCCACAATAATAATGGCAATATCCGTTACTTTCGCACCACGGGCACGCATAGCGGTAAACGCCTCATGACCCGGAGTATCCAAGAACGTAATGCGACGTCCGTCTTCCAACTTTACGTTGTATGCACCAATATGCTGTGTGATACCACCGGCCTCACCGGCTATAACATTCGCCTTACGCACATAGTCGAGCAAAGATGTCTTACCGTGGTCAACGTGTCCCATCACTGTAACAATCGGAGCACGCGGTTTCAAATCTTCCGGTGCATCTTCTTCTTCAACGATGGCCTGTGCCACTTCCGCACTTACATATTCAGTCTTGAATCCGAACTCTTCGGCAACCAGATTGATAGTTTCCGCATCCAGACGTTGGTTGATAGAAACCATGATACCGATGCTCATACAAGTAGCGATAACCTGATTGACAGAAACGTCCATCATCGTTGCCAGCTCATTAGCCGTTACGAATTCGGTGAGCTTCAATACCTTACTGTCTGCCATTTCCTGATCTTCCAGTTCCTGCATACGGTTGGAAGCCATTTCACGTTTTTCCTTACGGTATTTTGAAGTTTTGTTCTTGCCTTTGGTTGTCAGACGTGCAAGAGTTTCTTTTACCTGCTTTGCTACATCTTCCTCGCTCACTTCCTGCTTGATAACAGGCTTTTTGAAGCGGTCTCTATTGTTATTGTTATTTCTCCGGTTGTTATTGTTGCCTTGGTTGTTGCCACCACCAGCGTTACCACTGTTGTTACCACCATGTCCACCGGCACCACCTTTACCTTGTACATTCGGTCTCGGAGCAGCAAAGTTGGAAGTTGCCACGTTGTTCACGTCCACCTTCTCCTTGTTGATACGATTCCGTTTCTTCTTGTTAACGTCAGCGTTATCTTTCGCTCCCACTTTCGGTTGCTTGGGATCATCCTTACGAATCTCTTTGATGATAGCTTCCTTCATCAACTTCTTCTGATCCTGACGGATTTTATCTTTCTCTTCGCGTTCACGACGTTTCTCTTCCTTCGATTTTTTCTTGGGACGAGTAGACTGGTTCAACGCAGCCAAGTCAATCTGGCCGATAACATTGATCTTCGCACCCAATTCCGGTTGACGGATTTTGAATACTTCATCGTCTTTAGAAGCCACTTTTTCTGCCGATGCTTCCGGTGCGACTTCTGCCGATGCTGCTTTTACAGGTCTTTCCACTCTGTTATTTTCTTCCGCCTTCACAGGTGCAGCTTTCACCTTCGGCTCTTCTTTAATCACTTCTTCCACTACTTTTTCAACTTCTGCCGGTTTCTTTTCTACTGTAGGTTCCGGTTGTTTCACAGGTTCCGGTCTTACAGGCTCCGGTTGTTTCACTGCCTCAGGCTGTTTCACAGGTTCAGCTTGTTTCACCGGTTCGGCTTGTTTTACTGTTTCAGCTTGTTTCACCACTGGTTCGGACTGAACAGGTGCTACCACCTCTTCCACCTTCACTTCGGGTTCTTTCTTCACTTCAGGTTTAACAACAGGTCGCTCCACAACAGTTTCTTTTTTCTGTTCCGGTTCCTTTTCTACCTTTTCTGTTTTACGACCGTTCAATTTATCCAAGTCTATTTTCCCGACAGGTTTAAACTTCGGACGTGCATCCTCAGGTACGACTGTCTTGATCACATCTTCCGACTTCGGCTTCTCAGGCTGTTTTTCGAAGCCCTCAATCGATACCGATGCCTTATTACGTTCCTTATTCTGACGTTCCTGAATGAAACGCTCCGATTCAAGTCTAAGGTTCTTATCTGTACTAAACTCCTTCACGAGGATAGCGTACTGCTCCTCGCTAATTTTAGTATTAGGATTAGCCTCAACGGTATGCCCTTTCTTTTGCAGGAACTCAACAACCGTTGTGATTCCTACATTCAAATCTCTTGTAACTTTGTTTAACCTTATCGTCATATTTTAAATTTAATGAATAAATGGAGCGAAGAAAATCTCAATTGTAATTACCTAATTACTCTTGTTCCTTTTCCGGTTCTTGTTCTTGTTCCGGCTCTTCTTCTTCAAACTCCGATTTCAAAATGTGTATTACCTCGTCCACTGTCTCTTCTTCCAGGTCCGTCTTTTCAATCAACAACTCGCGTGGAGCATTCAACACAGCCTTCGCCGTATCAATACCGATAGCCTTGATTGCATCAATCACCCATCCGTCGATTTCGTCTCTAAACTCATCGAGATAGATATCCTCATCAGCTACATTCTCATCCAACTCACGGAACACGTCGATAGTGTACTCAGTTAACATACTGGCCAGCTTGATATTCAAACCGCCTTTACCGATAGCCAGCGATACTTCTTCCGGTTTGAGGAACACCTCTGCTTTTTTCTCTTCCTCATTCAGACGGATAGAAGAAATTTTTGCCGGGCTCAAAGCGCGCTGTATAAACAATGAAATATTCGATGTATAATTGATTACGTCGATATTCTCATTGCGAAGCTCACGAACGATGCCATGAATACGACTACCCTTTACACCTACGCAGGCTCCTACGGGGTCGATTCTGTCATCATAAGATTCTACCGCAATCTTGGCGCGTTCGCCGGGGATGCGGGCAATCCTCTTGATGGTAATCAAGCCATCATTGATTTCGGGTACTTCCATCTCAAACAGACGTTGCAGGAAAACGGGAGAAGTACGTGACAAGATAATCTTGGGATTATTGTTCTTGTTATCCACGCGGGCAACTACTGCACGGGCCGTTTCACCTTTACGATAGAAATCGCTCGGGATTTGTTCGGTCTTAGGCAACAGCAGTTCGTTTCCTTCATCGTCAAGAAGCAACATTTCCTTTTTCCAGATTTGATATACTTCCGCATTGATGATTGTACCTACCTTATCTATATATTTATTATAAATACTGTCTTTTTCAAGTTCCAGAATCTTGGAAGCCAGTGTCTGGCGGAGATTCAGGATAGCACGACGACCGAATTTCGCAAAGATAACTTCGTCAGTCACCTCTTCGCCTTCTTCGTAGGAAGCATCAATCTTCTGTGCTTCGCTCAACGAAATCTGCATATTCGGGTTAGTTAAATCTTCATCGGCCACAACTTCACGGTTACGCCATATCTCGAAGTCACCCTTGTCCGGGTTCACGATTACGTCGTAATTCTCATCGGTGCCAAACATTTTCGCGATTACGCTACGGAACGACTCTTCGAGTACGCTAACCATCGTCGTTCTATCGATATTCTTCAGTTCCTTAAATTCCGAAAATGTATCAATCAAGCTGATTGTTTCTTCTTTTTTGGCCATAACTATTTAAAGCTAATTAAGTATTTAGTATATTTTATTTGCTCATAAGTGAAGGTTTCGTCCTCTTCTACCAGCTTCGGGCGCTTGGAACCTTCCATTTTAACTTTCTTCTGTACGGATACTGTAAACTTCTCTTCATCAGCATCTTTCAGGACACCTGCCAGTTTCTGTCCGCCTCTTGTCATCACTTCCACCTCTTGTCCGATGTGAATGTAATACTGTTGCAGCACTTTAAAGGGCTGTCCGATGCCGGCCGAGCCCACTTCCAGTTCATAATCTTCCTCTTCACGGTTCAGTTTCGACTCTATGTAGCGGCTAAGCTCCACACAATCCTCAATCCAAACACCTTCTGCATGGTCAATTTCGACCACAATCTTGTCATCCGGGCTCACGGTCACCTCTACTAAAAAGTAGTCTTTTCCTTCCAGCCACTCTTCTACAATCTGACAAACAGTTTTCTTTTCTATCATTTATTCACTATATAAGAACAAAAAAAGGAGCTTAATTGCCCCTCCACCTTTCATCCGTTTCCGGTTGCAAAGATATAAATAATCTGTTCGACTACAAAACATTAAAGAAAAAAAGTATGAATTAACAGTCTTATCTTCGTATCTTTACACCGCAATTAAAAAAACAGGCACTATGGCACATCGTCTCAACACCAATAAACAGTTCATGCTAGGCAACGGACTCCTTGCTTTCGCAGTTATCTTTGTAGTAGTTATTTTTATCTACATGAGTATGCGTTTGCAACGGGATAAACAGGAAGAACGACATTTTATCGAAACTTATACGATTAGTCTGGTAAAAGGATTTGCCGGAGATTCTATTTCATTGTTTGTTAATGACAGCCTCATTTCCAATAAAATCATGCCTGAAGAGCCCTATACTGTAGAAATCGGTCGTTTTGCTGAGCAGAGCGCTTTATTGATTGTAGATAATAATACAGAATTAGTGTCGACATTCGACCTTAGCGAAAGGGGTGGAACTTATCAATTCGAAAAAGAAGCGGACGGGATTAAGCAATTGGCCAAATAGAAAATGGATATTCAAATAGAAAACAGATGTTTCTAATACGCATTGCTACTTTAACAAAGTCCAGCCTATATTTCAGTACGATATTTTCTCAATTCCCCCCGCAAAGCCAATGCCTTGCCTTCTGTAAATTGATTCAAGAGCGCCCAAAAACGTTCACTATGATTCATTTCACGAGTGTGACATAGTTCGTGCAAAAGCACATAGTCTATCAAATGTGAAGGTAACAGGACTAAATAATAGGATAGATTTATATCTTTTCGTCCCGAACAACTTCCCCACCGACCTTGGCTGGAGTTTATTTTCACGCTTGCGTAAGGTAGCCCACACTGCTTGGACAAACGTTCCAAACGTGGCGGAAGAATACTTTTCGCATTCCGCCGCATTGATTCTTCAATGACTTTATGCAGCCAGTTTTGTAGTTTATCATCAGAGAAATCGGCATGAGGCGGACAAATAATCTCCATACATCCCAATCGGGAATTAGCGAAAAACTGTTCTTTCTCACCGGACAGCAGTGACAACTTGAAATGTTCCGCATCAATCTTATAATTCAGGTCAATCAAAGGACGAGCTATTTTCTGCCGGGAAGTCATAAGTTTGCTGCGCAGATTTTCGATTGCCCGCTTCACTTCTTTCATTGTAGTGCCCGGTGGTACCGAGACGTAGACAGCATCACTTTTTGTTCGGAACACGAGACTTTTTGCACGTGGATTAACACGTACTATCAAACACCCTAATTCATCATCTTCAATAATCTTATCCATTATAATCCTCCTGACAATCATTGCAAAAGTAATAAAAAAGAAGATTCTAACGAAAAAACTTATATAAGATGCAACTTTCCTGAAAGTTCCCCCGTCTAAAGAATATCAATCATAGAAAAACATTATTATGAAAACAAGTTTATTGGTCTTATTAGCTACGGGATTCTTTCTAATATTTACTGCCGGCTCTTGCTTGCAGGGAAAACACGTCACAGGTAGCAAAAACTACATCACCAAAGAAGTAAAAGCAGAAAACTTCAATGAAATCAAGTTATTGGGCAGTATGAACGTCACTTATTACCAAGATAGTCGTAGCCACATCAAGATTTATGGTTCTGATAATATCGTACCGCTTGTGGAAACTTCCGTTGACGGTAGCACATTAGTCTTGAAATTCAAAAAGAACGTAAATGTATGGAAAGGCAAATTAGAGATAAAAGTATTTTCACCGGATTTGAATAAACTGACCATTAACGGTTCAGGAGACGTAAACTTAGCCAATGGAATACAAACATCCAAAGATATTGGTATCCAAATCAACGGCTCGGGAAATATTCAAGGGACAAGATTCAAGTGTCAGAAAATGGCTATTTCAATCAATGGCTCAGGAGATGTAAGATTGCAACAAATAGAAAGCCAGGAATGTCATGCCAGGATTGCCGGTTCGGGAGACATCAGTCTCAACGGCAAAACCAGTCAGGCGAAATATTCCATTGCCGGTTCAGGAGATATTCGGGCTTCAGACCTTCAAGCCAAGAACGTAGAAGCCGGTACAAGCGGTTCTGGGAATATCAGTTGCTATGCAAGTAACAAGTTAACTGCCCGCGTTAGTGGAAGTGGTGATATTGCCTATAAAGGAAATCCTCAGGAAGTTGATGCTCCACGGAAGAAAGTAAGACAGATAAAATAGAAAGGAATATTCAACAGATATCCCCAAAGTATAGAATATAAAGAGTAAAGCTAGCATTAGTTAGCTTTACTCTTTATATTTTCCCTTATTCTCTCCTATTAATCAATATTTAAATCTTTAATTCCGAACCTTTCTTCTTGAGGTGTTGACTCATAGGGTTGCCAAGCAGATATATGTGTACAGATTCGATTAGGTTCTCTTAAATCAATCAGCCAAAAGAAATAACCTTTATCATAATAAATTCCGGCATCATGGGTCATTATCATACTCACTCCATAAAAGCCCCGTTTAACCGGATGTCTGATTATCTTAACATCTTCGACGATTGCTTTCGACTCCTGATTCCTTCCAAAAATTCTTTTTAGATTTTGCAAATAATCTTTGGAACTTTCCGTTTTACCACTGGGCAGAATTCTAAAACAGTTTTCGAAATTATCTTTGAAATAAGACATATCCTTATCCGCAAACGATTTACAATACTTATCAATATGATTAAGTATCGCAGAGCGATTTTCAAGTTCCGCTACACTCTTATCCGAATTCTGCTGTGCACTAATTGGGTATATCACAAACAGAAATAAAGCACAAACCACTATTCTCATATTTTCATTATTATTATGACACCACAAAAATAGTATTTTATCTGACTGTTAAGTAGATAATGTATTATATTTCACTTTTATACCCCTACATATGGAGAAAAGATTATTAAAATACACATTCCTCTATTCATTACTACATAAAAGCATAAAAGGGCTACTGCATCGCGCGGTAGCCCATTTATTTAGTTAGTTTTAATCTAAAAATTTGAGAGAATTGAAAACTTCACAGTTTCGCCTTCGTTGTTGTTTTAATTAAGCACACTAACTATATTATATGTTTAAAGCAAATGAAAATGTCTATTCGTTCATAACCTGCACCTTTGGGTTAATCTTCGCCAGGCTGTCAGCCAGGACCTGATCCGCTTTCACATCGTTTGAGATAGCGACTGATGGTGCTGTTACTTGTTTACCAATGGTATCTGTTGCCAATACACTTCCGTCATCGCCGGAGAAAGAATGTTGTGCTACATTCCCCAACGAAAGGATGATTGCAATTACGGCAGCGGCCTTGAACAGAGGAACGAAACGGCCGGTCAGTGTCAAGCGTTTTGCTTTTACGACCACAGGCTCCACCTCTGCCAGAATACGAGCGTCAAAGTCTTCGCCCAGTCCTACTTCCTGCTGAACCTGCTGATAAACAAACAAGTTCTTATAGCGAAGCAAATGAGCCGGTACGTCTTCTTTTGAGAAGAAGTCGCGCAATGTAGCTTCTTCCTCGATGGAAGTTTCGCATTGCCAGTATCGCTCCAGGAGCTGTTCTATATCCTTATAATCCATATTCGTCAATTTCTAAATACCTTTGTTTTACCTTTTGCCTGGCTCTGAAGAGGTTTACTTTGACCTGTTCCTCTGTCAGATTCAGCAGGGCTGCAATTTTTTTATAGCTTTCACCTTCAATGTCCCTCAGTTGCATGATAAGCCGCTGTTTTTCGGGAAGTTCGTTGACCAGCCTATTGATGATGTTCATTCTTTCATCATGAACCATCTGGTCGTACGGACTGTTTGCATCAGGTTCTTCCTCCATTTCGGGGGTGAGTTCCACGTTTTGAGCTTCTTTCTTCTGACTCCGGTCTATCGCCAAGTTCTTTGCCACTATCAGGCAATAGGCTTCAACCGATTCAAATTGCGACCACTCATCACGCTTGTTCCACACTCTTATCATGGTGTCCTGAACGACATCCTCGGCTTCAGCCCTATCCAGGGTAATTCGGAGTGCCAATCGAAAGAGTTTATCCTTCAGTGGCAAAATATCGTTTCGGAAGCTGATTTCTTGCATCTCTATAATAATGACGGGCTAGGATATGAAAAGTTACAGTTGCCCACTACTTTTTTTTGAATTATTTTTTTATTCTTGTTCCACCGTTGTCGTTAATCGCTGACGCTAAGGTAATTATCACTTCAGACACTCCCGCATTTATTGCTTCAAAAGAGTTCTCCAACTTTGGAATCATGCCACCTTGAATAACGCCATCGACTACGTATTGTTCGAATTCGGTACGGGTAATCTGCGGAATCACACTATCGTCATCGTTCTCATCGCGCAGCACTCCCTTCTTCTCGAAGCAATATACCAACGTCACATCAAACAAGGCCGATAAAGCTTTTGCCGTCTCTCCGGCAATGGTATCCGCATTGGTGTTCAGCATATTTCCTTCTCCGTCATGTGTCAACGGTGCCATCACCGGAACTACACCCTTATGTATCAAGTCCGACAGCAAAGTAGCATCCACCTTTTCCACATCACCGACAAAGCCGTAATCCACTTCTTTCACAGGACGTTTCACCGAACGAATCACATTCATATCCGCTCCGGTCAGCCCCAGCGCGTTGACTCCACGTGCTTGTAGTCCGGCCACAATACTCTTATTCACCAGGCCGCCATACACCATTGTCACCACTTTCAAAGTCTCCGCATCAGTGATACGACGCCCATTTACCATTTTACTTTCAATACCCAGTTGTGCGGCAATCTTTGTAGCCGAACGACCGCCGCCGTGAACCAGCACTTTATGTCCGTCGATAGCGGCAAAGTCATTTAACAACTGACGAAGGGTGGCGTCCTCTTCTACGATTTTGCCACCCACCTTAATTACTGTTAGTTTTTCTCTCATTTCTTGATTTCTAATAAGTTCACCGAATGGAGAATCCGGCTCCGGCACCTTGCCGGTTATTCTAAGTAAGTATATCCGTAAAGTCCCGAACGGTAGTTGGAAAGGAACTCTTTTCCCTCTTCCAGGGAAATCTTACCCTCTTTCACTGATTTCGTCACCCAAGTTTCGAGTGTACGCACCAGTTTCTTCGGATTGTACTGTACATAGTCCAGCACTTCCGCTACCGTTTCTCCATCAATAATCTGTTCTATATTATATCCTTTCTCATTCACGGAAACATGCACGGCATTCGTATCACCGAACAAATTATGCATATCACCCAAAATTTCCTGATAAGCCCCCACCAGGAAAACAGCCAAGTAATAAGGTTCTGTTTTCTTCAAGCTATGCACAGGCAGATAATGAGCCACGTTGCGCGTAGAGATAAAGTTGGCAATCTTACCGTCCGAGTCACAGGTAATATCCTGCAAAGTAGCCGAACGCTCCGGTTTTTCATCCAACCGCTGAATAGGCATAATCGGGAAAATCTGGTCAATCGCCCAAGAGTCAGGAAGTGACTGGAACAACGAGAAGTTACAGAAATACTTATCCGCCAGCAACTTGGACAATCCACGAAATTCATCAGGCGCATGCTTCAAACCACCGGCAATCTGATTAATCTCACGTGTAATAGACCAATACAGACGTTCAATCTGAGCCCGTGTTTTCAAGTCCACGATTCCATGACTAAACAAATCCAGCGCTTCTTCCCTAATCTGTTGGGCATCATGCCATGCTTCCAACATCTTATTCTGATTCAACGAATCCCAAATGCCATATAATTCCTGCACCAGTTCGTGCGCATCCGGAGCGATTATCTCTTCATCGTCCCATTCCGGCAAAGTAGCCGTTTCGAGCACTTCAAAGATAAGCACTGAATGATGCGCTGTCAATGCACGTCCACTTTCAGTAATGATATTCGGATGCGGGATGTCATTTTTATCGCTCACGTCCACTAACGTAGAAATAGAGTCGTTCACATATTCCTGAATGGAATAGTTCACACTTCCTTCACTGCTCGACGAACGGGTTCCGTCATAATCAACACCCAAACCGCCGCCAATATCGACAAACTCCACTTTAAATCCCATCGAATGAAGCTGCACATAGAACTGTGACGCTTCACGCAAAGCAGTCTTGATACGACGAATCTTCGTCACCTGACTACCGATATGGAAATGAATCAGTTTCAGGCAATCCTTCATTCCTTTGCTATCGAGAAAATCGAGCGCTTCGAGAAGTTCGCTGGACGTCAGACCGAATTTACTGGCATCACCTCCCGATTCTTCCCACTTGCCACTACCGGAAGAAGCCAGCTTGATGCGGATACCGATATTCGGCTGCACATTCAATTGCTTCGCCATCTTGGCAATCAGCTTCAATTCATTCATTTTCTCCACGACGAGGAAGATACGCTTGCCCATCTTCTGTGCAAGCAAAGCCAGTTCGATATAACTTTCGTCTTTATAACCGTTGCAGACAATCAACGAGTCGGAATCCGTATTGACAGCAATCACCGCATGAAGTTCCGGTTTGGAGCCGGCTTCCAGTCCGAGATTGAATTTCTTTCCGTGGCTGATAATCTCTTCCACCACGGGGCGCATCTGGTTGACCTTAATCGGATAAATAATAAAATTCTCAGCCTTATAACCATATTCTTCCGCCGCCTGTTTGAAACAAGACGACATCTTTTCGATACGGTTGTCCAGAATATCCGGAAAACGCAACAGCATGGGAGATGCCACATCCCGCAGTTGTAACTCATCGACCAACTCTTTCAAATCGACAGTCACTCCGTCTCTACGCGGTGTAACAACAACATGGCCTTCGCCATTAATACCAAAGTACGAGGTACCCCAACCTGTGATGTTGTAGAGTTCCTCCGAATCTTCAATACGCCATTTTCTCATTTTTCTGTGATTCAGTGTTTTTAGTAAATAATTGGACGGCAAAAATACAGATTAATCTACATGTTGCCAATTAATTGGACATTATTTCTTTCAATCGGTCTGTATATCCGCTATTTCCATTCCGGTCATCATACCGCTGTGCCAGTTCTGCAGCCTGCTGATAGAAATAATCACGCAGCTCAGAGACAGCGTAAACCCCATCCGCACGATAAAGAGGAAATTCTTCCGGCAAAGACAACCGAACTTCCTGACGGTCTGCATGTTTCATTGTCTCTACCATATCACAGGAGAAACGATATTTCTTCAGCAAGTTGGTGCGCAAGCTCCAGTCTATGCAACGTTCAACATATTCCCAGCCTCTTTCCGGCTTCGTCATCATATTGTAGGCAACAAACAGCCCCATATATGACAATAAATATTCATCTTTCTCTCTTCCCGCCAATCCTTCTTCGGCACGGGCACACATATCGGCAGCAATCTCCGGCTTACCGGCTTTCAGTGCATAATAAGATAGTTTCAGAAAAGCACGCAGATTCGCTTCGTAGCAACTCACCTGCTTGGTAATCAACGGCTGTGCCCGGCTGTAAGCCTCATCAAACTGCCCTGTTTCCAAATAATAATCCAGCATGAAGTTCAATTCGCAAGCCTCGCATGACTGGTCGTCAATCTTCTCCGCCAGCATCTTGTCAATATACTCTTTCGCCATCTCATACTGCCGCATCCAGACACATTCTACCGACCAACGATGATAATAACTCCGCAGGGAATATCCATTTCTCAGAATACGCGTCTTATAGTCCTCTCCAACCGCTTTCACCTGCTCCATCGGAATATCAGGAAGGTCGAAAGTACAAGCCCATATCCACTTGTATTTCCACAACAAATCATCTTCCTTAATAATATCCTTGTGATTTTCATAATCATCCAGGATTTTGGAAAACACTGTTATCTCTTCAGCATCCGCCGAAAGAAGATTCAGTTCATAAATAAGGTCGAGACGCATCTCCGTAGCCCATTCCACATCCTCATTATCATCCGCAATGCGAATCGCTTCTTTCAGCAAGTTTGCTTTCTCACGGGGGCGCAAGCTCTCATTTTGAGTCTGCAACAGCAGTTTTTGTATCTCAAGTGTGTATCTCATATTCTTTCAATTAATTCAGGAAGTTAATAAAATCATTCATTTTCGCAGTCATCAATTCGCTAAGCGAATGGTTAAAGAGTTCCATTTCCTCGCTGTTCACCGGATATTTTCCCTGAAGGAGCGACTGTACATACAGTATATGCACCACGTGCTGAAACATCTTATTGTCGCCTTGTATCCGCAACAGCGTCCGCACCATCTCATTATCCGCATTGAACGTCAATGTAGGGGGAATCTGCTTGGCAGTATTCACCGAGCCCAGCACAGCCGCCAGCGGATTGTTGGCACTTTTCACCGTATTTTCTTTCTCTTCCGCCACGAATATCACCGGAATATCCACCGGTGTGAAATGCTTCAGGCGACAGACACAGCCGAAACGCTTCAGCAACTCATTCGCTTTCGTCTCAAAATCCTGAAACTCCTTATTGGTTTCCACTTCGCCAAACTGCTCCAACAGCCGCGAAGGAGATATTTCATCCAGCGTCAGTTCCGAATTCAGGCGGGCATACTTTTTCAGCAACGTTTCATCAAATGTATAAGCAGCATTCACTACCAGCCATCCCTGTGCCCCGGCGATACGCCGCACCTGCCGGAAGTCTTCCAAGTTACGGGTATAGCATATTACATTGCCCGCCGAACGGATACTCCCGAAAGTACGGAATCCTTTATTAGTCTCAAAAGGAAGATAATCCATAAACAAACGGAGCAATTCATTATCTTCCGAAGCAATCGCCTTAATATGGAAGTGATGAACATCCAGAATCTTATTAAACACTTCACGATTATTCTGCACCAATCCCCGCAAATAATCCTTGATAGCCGTTCCAATCTCCTTCCTAGCATCTTTCAGCAAATCATTGCTCACCAAAGACTCCCGCGAAGCGGTAGACAGCAACCCGTCCGCATTCACCAGGCAACGAATAAAGAAAGCCCACGGCGGCAACAAGTTGCAATCATCCTCACTCAACAACATACGTTTCAGATATACCTTATGCGAATTGCGCACGGAAAACTGCGTACGGAAAGGCAGAATATAGAGCACGCCTTCCACCCGGCCGCTTTCGGTCTTTATCCTGAAAGCATCGAGGGCAGACGACTGGAAAGTCTTTGCCCCATAGTCGAGCAATTCCTTACGAGTCGCTTTCGGGTCGAGCCAGACAGGTGACGGGGTATTCACTAACTCCTCTTCACCCTGATAATGCAGATAAATAGGATAAGGCAGCACCTCGCCATAATTGACCAGTATCTTTTTGAACATCTCATATTCAAAAAGATGCATCCAGTCACTCTTGGGATGCAGCACCACTTGTGAACCGATAGGCTGTTCCTCGTCAGACAAAGTCAGCTCGTATGTGCCGTCCACCTTTCCACACCAACGGACAGCCTGCCCGCCCATTGCCGAACGGCTCTCCACCAAAATCTCATTGGTCACCACAAAACAAGACAGCAGTCCGATACCAAACCTGCCTATAAAATCATCCGCATCGGGCGTATCCCGCTTCGAACTTTCTCCGATAATAGTAAGAAAACGATGTACTTCTTCCTCTTTCAGCCCGACTCCATTATCCCGGAATATCACCGTCTTGTCATCATTCAGAAAGACATCAATACGACCTGCATAATTCTCGTCAATATTGCGTAGCGCCGTGATAGCATCTACGCAATTCTGCAACAACTCCCGGACAAAAGTATTCGGATTACTATAAATATGTTCCGACAACAGGGCAATCATCCCTTTCAGGTTGACCTGGAACAAATTATTCCCTTCTTTCTCCATTTTTCTCTTCTATTTTCTCCTTCTTCCAGTGATTTTCAGCGCTTTTTCATTACCATTTTCAGCCGCCTTCTCAAACCACTCCATAGCTGTTTCATCATTTTCATCCACGCCATTTCCCATCAGATAGGCGTTTCCAAGCTCAAATTGTGCTTTATCGTTATTTTTTTCCGCCGCTTTCATCAGCCATTGCACAGCCGTCTCCGGATCGGGCGTACAGCCTTCGCCAGACATCAGCATCTTGCCGAGATAATAAGTAGCGCCGATATTTTCGTTACCGGCCGCATCCGTAAACCAGCGATAAGCTTCGGCGTAATTCTCCTTCACACCTACTCCGTTGTAATAGCAAAGTCCGACCCGATACATACTTGTCACATTTCCGCTATCCGCAGCCAGTGTATAATATTTAAAGGCTTCCGTCTCGTTATCTTCCACTCCGATACCCATCTCGTAGCAGATACCCAGCCCCTCGCTGTACCATTCATATTCATCAGCTGCCTTTTTGAAATAAGAGAAAGCCTTTTCCGATTCATTCAGCCTGTCGTAGTCATACAGATAATACTCACCCATACGTATCATAGCCATCGGAATCTCGTTGGCAACTGCCTTCTCATACCATTCTACCGCCTTCTTATTATCTTCCATGCACGAACCGTAACCAAAGAAATAATAGTCCCCCATTTTGAACTGGGCATATCCATAGTCCTGTTCCGCCGCTTTTGTCATATATTCTACGGCCTTCTGCGGATTTTCTTCCACTCCGGTAGCATTTTCATAAGCCAGTCCCAACTCTGTCAGACAACGGGATTCATTCTTTTCCGCTCCCTTGGAGAAGCACTCAAGTGCCTTATCGAAGTCTTCTTCCGTACCGATACCATTCTTATAGCAACGTCCCAACGCGAAAAGCGCATCCGTATCCTCCGCTTCGGCAGCTTTTGCATACCAGCCCAAAGCTTCTTCCGGTTGCGCTTCGCCGATAACGCCTTTCTCCAAATAAAGCCCTACACGGAACATCGCATAAGGATAGCCCTCACCGGCAGCCTTCGTACACAGTTCGTAAGCCTTTTCATAACTCTTCTCCACTCCGTCACCGTTCTCATACAAGAACGACAATTCTATCATGGCGAAGCAGGAGCCCATTTCAGCCGCCTTTTCATAATATTCTCTTGATTTCACGGCATCCTTCACACCGCTATACCCATTAGCCAGGTAAAGCGCCGCACGGCAATATCCGTCGACATTATCCATCGAAGCCGCTTTCTCATAATATTCCATTGCCTTGGCATAATCCGGTTCTTCGGACAAGAAGCCGCGCTCGTACATCCATCCCAAACGATAGGCTGCATTTCCCGAACCCAGTTCAATCGCCTTCTCCAGCAACTCCTTCGCCCGGTTCATATCCTCTTCCACCAAGTCACCGTTGAAGTAAACGTTTGCCAGTCCCTCGATACCTGCGACGTAATCACCTGCCACACAACGTTCAAGACACATCAGTCCGCGTTCCACATTCTTATAGTCATCATTGTATAAGTAAATCAACGCCAATTCATACGCACTGTACAACTCACAATAGAGCATTCCTTTCTCCAGCCATTCAATCGCTTTAGGCATATCCAGCCACTCTTCTTCCTGATAATTATATCCCAGGAAGTTGGCAGCAGACCACACGCCGGCATGCCAGGCCTTTTCCCAAAGTTCAAAACCAAGTTCTTTTGATTTATTCAGTTCCGGATAGCGGAAATAGAGTGTACCTAAGTTTTTAAGCGTATATAAATTCGGAACTATCTCCAATGATTTTTCGTAATAAGCAGCTTCTTCTGCCACACCGCCTTCTTCCCTGTCGAGCGAATCTCCCAGTGCGGCATATGTATGTGCACGCAAGCGATGTCCTTCAGGCAGTTCGTTCAACAACTCCTGACGCATTTGCAACGCCTTCTCTTTATCACCCGTGAATTCCTCGGCAAACGCACGATAATGTCTGCCCCACAACAGAGCTTCGGGAGAAGAAAGAGCCGCAAAACGGCGTTCGCCCTCCTCTTTGTC
Source organism: Bacteroides sp. GM023 (assembly GCF_014750685.1). Taxonomy (GTDB): domain Bacteria; phylum Bacteroidota; class Bacteroidia; order Bacteroidales; family Bacteroidaceae; genus Bacteroides. The sequence goes on along the minus strand of NZ_JAAXGE010000002.1, from coordinate 1,039,515 downwards.
CTGTTCGCAATAAAATCCCATGAATCGCCAATAAGCAACGGTTGCTTCCGCTTCCGCCCAGCCCATATCGGCAGCCTTTTCGTAGAATGGGAACAAATAACTCATATCGCGCTTCCCGTAACGAGCTTCGGAATACTGAGCGCCTTTCTGCGCCCACCCGGCTCCACTGAACACAGCAACCCGGTCGCATACCTGCATTACCTTTTCCCACCAAAACTCATATTCTTCGTCATTGAGGTCGACTTCCACATTACAGTCGAACGCGCTGAATATCAATTCAAAAAAGTCTTCTGTCAGCTTCTCATCCTCTTTGGTATCCAAGGCATACTCGCATACAGCCAATGCTTCCCACCAATTTTCCGCATTCAGTAATGAAGAAGGTGTATATTGTGGAAACCATGCCGCAGCAGGCTTTCCGGATGATTTAATCTCAGCAGATAATTTCTCATAATTCTCTTTTAATGTTCCCATGTTATAGACTTCACTTTTATTTTTGTGTTAATAATCAATATATAAAAACTCGTTACGAGTGCAAGGTACAAATATTGACTGAATGAACAAACAAGAGAGTCAAAAAAGATAAAGTCCGAAGAAAAAAGGGTATGACAAACTATCTTCAAGTGGGATTACACCCCGAGAAGTTGTTGCAAACGTTGCACCGACGCATCAATCTGCCAACGGTCTTCCAACTCGTCCGCATTGAAGATATATTGTGCCTGATGATAGAAAGACGCCCGTTTTTCCAATGCCTGAACAATGAACGCTTTCAGTTCGTCATCCTCTTTTCCCTGAAGAATGGGACGCTGTTGTTTGGCTACACGCAAGCGCCTGAACAACACATCTGGATGTACATCAAGAAAAACAGTCTTTCCCACCCGGTTCATAAACTCCATATTATCAAAAAAACAAGGCGCTCCACCTCCCGTAGAAATTACCACATTCTCAAACTCGGCTACTTCGTGGAGCATGCTCCTCTCCAGTTCCCTGAATCCTGTCTCGCCTCGTTCGGTGAATAATTCTCCAACGGTTTTGTGAAAACGCTCTTCAATATACCAGTCCAAATCAATGAACGATATATTCATCTGACGGGCAAAAGCCTTGCCCAATGTCGTTTTTCCGGCACCCATATAGCCGGTAAGGAAGATACGAACCATAAATGACTAATTTTGCTCACAAAATTAGTCATTTAATTCATTATTTGAAAACTTTCACCCGTTCTTCCAATGGCTGAAATTCTTTTTCACCCGGTTTGGCGGTAGGAAGTCCGAACGGCATTTCCGCAATCAGATGCCAGTGTTCCGGCAGATTCCATTCACGACGCACAGTATCGTCAATCAACGGATTATAATGTTGTAATGATGCCCCGAAACCTACATCTTCGAGCATTACCCACACAGCCAGCTGATGCATTGCCGAAGTCTGCACCGACCATCCCGGGAAATTCTCCTGATAAGACGGAAAGGCTTCCTGAAGCCCTTTGACTACCTTCTGGTCTTCAAAGAACAATACAGTTCCATAACCGCAGTCAAATGAATTATCTATTTTCTCTTCTGTCTTTACGAAAGCCTCAGCCGGCACGATTTTCTTCAACGCATCCTTTACAATCTGCCACAATTTCTTGTGAGATTCCCCCAACAGCAGCACTACGCGTGTAGACTGCGAGTTGAATGCCGACGGTACGTGGCGCACTGTCATATTGATGATACACTCTATCTCCTGGTCGGGTATAGGCGACTGATTAGTAATTGAATAGTAAGTCCGACGTTGTTTTAATGCTTCGCTAAAAGATTTTTCCATGATAGTTCCTTTCTTTAGTTCATATTCTTAAAGTCTCTTTTTTTTTATAACAAGTAGCCCCCCTAACTTGTTCAGTTAGAGAATATATTTGTACCTTCGCACCGTCAATTCATTGACTTTATTAATCTACCGTCAAAAAATGGCTAAACAGAAGTTCTACGTAGTATGGGAAGGCGTCACGCCGGGGATTTACACTTCCTGGACAGATTGCCAGCTTCAAATCAAAGGATACGAAGCCGCCAAATACAAATCATTCGATACCCGGGAGGAAGCCGAACGGGCACTAACCACATCTCCCTACGCCTATATCGGCAAAAACGCAAAAGCCAAATCAAATACATCCAAAACCGCTTCAGACACATTGCCGGCCTGTGTAATTGATAATAGTCTGGCTGTTGACGCCGCTTGCAGCGGCAATCCCGGTCCGATGGAATATCGCGGCGTACACGTTGCCAGCCGACAGCAAATCTTCCACTTCGGCCCGATGAAAGGGACAAATAATATCGGTGAATTCCTTGCCATCGTGCACGGACTAGCCTTATTGAAACAAAAAGGATTCGATATGCCTATCTACAGTGACAGTGTCAACGCCATCAGTTGGGTACGCCAAAAGAAGTGCAAGACCAAACTTCCCCGCACCGCAGAGACAGAAGAACTCTTCCTCGTGATAGAACGGGCGGAAAAATGGTTGAAAGAGAACACCTATACCACCCGTATCCTGAAATGGGAGACAAAAGAATGGGGAGAAATCCCGGCAGATTTCGGTAGAAAATAAATCAACATAAAAATTATTCAATAGAAGAAAAAAATGAAAATATTGACTTCAAACAAAGCTTTCTGGTTGTTATTAGCCATCTGCGTAATAACAATTCTGCCTTTTCTTGGTCTGTCAGACTACCATACGAAAGGTGAGCCTCGCGAATCTATTGTTTCCTATTCTATGCTGGATAGCGGAAACTGGATTCTACCTAGAAACAACGGAGGTGAAATGGCGTACAAGCCACCCTTCTTCCACTGGAGCATTGCAGCCGTTTCTTCGCTGTGCGGCGGCCATGTGACCGAGATGACCTCCCGCCTTCCGTCTGCCATCGCCTTGATTGCGATGACTCTCTTCGGATTCATGTTCTTTGCTAAAAGAAAAGGAGTGCAAATCGCGCTGCTGGCTGCCTTTATAACACTGACCAATTTCGAATTGCATCGTGCCGGAGCAAACTGCCGGGTAGACATGGTTCTGACAGCACTCACCGTGTGCGCCTTATATTGTTTCTATAAATGGTATGAGAAAGGGCTGAAAGGGGTTCCCTGGCTAGCCATCCTTCTTATGAGTGCGGGGACACTGACCAAAGGCCCCGTAGGCACCATCATTCCATGTCTGGTGGTAGGTGTATTCTTATTGCTCCGGGGCGTCAACTTCTTCAAAGCATTCCTGCTACTTTCTGCCTGGGCCATCTTGTCATTGATTTTGCCTTTCTGCTGGTATGTAGCTGCCTATCAACAAGGTGGAGAAGAATTTCTAGCATTAGTCATGGAAGAGAACCTTGGCCGTATGACCAATACTATGAGTTACGACTCATGCGTAAACCCCTGGCACTATAACTTCGTGACCTTATTTGCCGGTTACGTTCCCTGGATACTGTTAGTGGTACTTTCTCTTTTCACCCTGACTTACCGTAAATTCAGTATCCAACCCGCCGCCTGGTGGAAACGCTTCACGGCATGGATAAAGAATATGGACCCGGTAGACCTGTTCTCTTTCACCAGCATTGTCATCATCTTCGTTTTCTACTGTATCCCACAGAGCAAACGCAGTGTATACCTGATGCCTATCTATCCTTTCATCGCTTATTTCCTTGCCAAATATTTATTCTATCTGGTCAAGAAACAATCCAAGGTGATAAAAGTCTATGGAAGTATCCTCGCAGTAATCAGCCTGTTGTTGCTGGTATGCTTCATTATTGTGAAATGCGGACTTATCCCCGAAACGATTTTCCACGGCCGTCACGCACAAAACAACATCAACTTCCTGCGTGCCATACAGAATATCAGCGGAATAGGCTCTCTGCTATTAATCGCCATCCCGACATTCCTCGGCATCTACTGGTGGTTCTATCAGCGTAAATATGCGCTAAGCAACCGCTTCTTATATGCCATTGTCGTACTTACCATGGGATTATATCTTGCACTGGACGGCGCTTACCAGCCCCCCATCCTAAATTCTAAATCAGTGAAATTCATTGCGGCAGACATAGAGAAGATTGCCCCCGAAAACGAAGGCGTTATTTATGAATTCATTGAAGAAAGCCTTCATGCGGCAGGCGACCCCGTCCACTATTTCGAACTCAATTTCTATCTGCACAATCGTATCGACAACTTCTATCAGAAACGTCCTTCCGAAGGCTTCCTCTTAATCGGAACGAACGACGCAGAAAAATATCTTCCCGAATTTGAAAAAGAAGGTTATCAGTTCGAGCTACTTTATGAATCGCCCAAACCGGTACTCCGTCAGATTGCCAAGATATATAAATTTGTAAAACAGGCACAACCCGAAAACAGCGAGGTAACTCCTACTGCTGAATAACGGGCACAGAATCTATCGTTTTTCCATGCTTCACCAGGTATTCCGCCGACTGGAGCATGGAAAAACTATATTCTCTCAAAGGTAAGAAACTATCATCCATCGGAACAGTTACCAGTTTGCCATTGTCTATCCGGTACGTAAACTCCTGCTGCGTCTCATAATTATAAAGATACAACAAAGAATCATTGCGTCCCACTATCATATTGTCGGCTGTATAAAACATACAGGGACGTTCCTCACGCAGCAAGTCAACCCCGAAGTTATTCTGCAAATAATCAATGTTCAACATCCCCAGCACAGTAGGCTGAATATCCACCTGTCCGCCAAAAGAGTTTTTCTCTTCAGGAGTAATCTGACTGGAATAAATCATCAATGGAATATGATTATAAGATTGTGGAAGTTCACACTCGGCATCTCCCACAAGTTTGCCATGATCCCCTTCCAGCACAAAGATAGTATTGTCAAACCAGGGCTGCTTGCGTGCTTCGGTAAAGAACTTGCGCAAAGCCCAATCCGCATACTCTACAATCTGTGTTTCCGGTTCACTCGTTTTCGGATGGAAATAAGGCGGTATCACATACGGCGGATGGTTACTGATAGATAGCAGAGTAGCAAAGAAAGGTTGTCCGGTAGCCGCCCGCTGGTTCAGCACCGGAATGGCGTAATCATACAGAAAATCGTCCTGTACCCCAAAGCTATTCACCACTTTATCAGCCGGATAATCTTCCTGTGAGAATACTTCATCGAATCCATTAGTCCGGAAAAAGGCATTCATATTATCATATTGTCCTTCATGCGTCATGAAGAAAAGGTTGTGATAACCGTTTTCCTTCAGTACGGTAGGCAGACCGGAGTAACGGGGAATCACCGAGCCTTTCATCAAGTTCCGTTTCATCATGGCGGGGAAAGAATACAAAGTAGCATACAGGCCGTGATTGGTATGGATACCGGCAGAATAAAAATTGCGGAAACTAAGAGAACGGGTATACAGACTATCCAGGAAAGGAGTCAAAGACTCCGACTGCCCGAAATGCTTCATAAATCCACAAGACATGGATTCCATCATAATCAATACGACGTTAGGACGGCGATGCTGCATACTATCCGTTTTTGAAGCGTACCTGTGCACAGCCAATGGCGAAATTTCAGCTTCTCCCGGGCGATTCAGGAAAGCCTGCGCCTTGCTTATGGCTTCTTGTTCATCCATCAGATGCAGATATTTATTCTCAGGCCGCATGTCATCCATTACACTCGTCAGCAGATTAAACGTCGGGCTTACGCCCAGTTGGTTCAGGAAAGCGTCCTGACAGAAATACGCCGCACTCACTTTAATCGGATTGTATCCCGTACGTCCCCGGATGCCAAAAATACAAAGGCCGATAAGGCATGCACCGAATACAAACGCAACTCCTCTCTTCCATAAAGGGAATATAGTAAAGCCCGCACAACGTTTACGGAAATAGCGTGCCAGAAAAACAATCCAGAAAACGAAAATCACCATAAAAAGAAAGTACAACCCAATAGATAGATAATAGGCACTTTCTCCCAATATCATCCCCGCAGTGGTTCCTGCATAACCAAACCATTCGAATATAGACGAATTAATATGCTTAAAGAAATAATCAAAATAAGGCATATCCGATGCACTAATCAGATAAACCACTCCATAAAAGGTACTGAAAAAGATTGTGAAGAAACGGAACAATGCTTTCCCGTAGTAATTGCAGACTCCGCATACCACCGCTACCGTCAAAGGCAGTAGAAGTATATAGCAGCCTATTACGTTATCGAACCAAATACCATGTATGAAGGCTAGCATGGCCAGCACCTTATCCGACATTGCTTCGGGAGTCAACTGATGATAGGATGAGATAAAAAGCACCAGTCGAAACAACCCTGTAATAATCAGAGCGGAAATATGCACAGCCAGTGTATATAGTATAAGATTCAGAAAACGTTTCATAATAGCCTTTTCTTTTTATGAATTAAACGAAATGAAGATTATTTTTTTCCTTTATAAATATAAACGAAATGAAGAATCAGGAAATTAATAGGTACGACTATAATCATAACCAGTATCGGTGCCAGAAGCTCACCTGCCCCCATCCAAAGGAAAAGATTCAGCAGACCAATCTCAAGCAAATAATTAATAAGGTGACTAAAGCCAAAACCAATAGCATTATGAGAGGAAGGTTTTGAACGGAACGTAAAGAAAGTTGTCAGAAAATAGTTGCAGATAAATCCGACCGCATAACCTGCCGTAAAAGAAATATTGGCATTGGCAACCAGCAAAACCAGGCAATACACGCCATAATGAATAGCCGATGACACTGTACCGACCACTCCAAAACGAGCAAACTGCCAAAATTTATCCCGCCATTCCGGGTGCTTGTCCAGTATAGCCTTACTTATTCTTATCATCGTACAACACTTCTTCCACGTTATAGAGCGGGCGACGTTTCACCTCCCGATAAATCTTACCGATATACACCCCGACTGCCCCTATGGATACCAGAACTACCCCGCCGACAAACCAAATGGACAGCATCAAAGAAGCCCAACCATGTTCCGCCGTTCCCGAAATCAACGCATAAAGAACATAGAATCCTATCAGAATACTGATAAAGACGAATACAATTCCTAAATAAACAATGCCGTAAATAGGTTTCACCGAAAAAGAGGTTATGCCGTCCAAAGCCAGTCCGAGCATTTTCTTCAGTGTATATTTGGAAGTTCCGGCAGTCCGCTCCCGAATCACATCATCTACCGTCGTTGAAGGGAAGCCCAACAAGGGAATAATACCACGCAAATAGATATTTCGTTCTTGATAATGTGATAGCTGTTGCAAGACTCTCCGGCTCAGGAAACGGAAATCGGCGTGATTATAGATAGTTTCCACGCCCATCTGTCGCTGTAACTTATAAAAAGCGGTTGCCGAAAGGCGTTTCAACATCGGGTCTGCCTGGCGGGATACCTTCACTCCATATACCACATCATATCCTTCAGTATAGGCATCAATCATTTCCTCAATCGCATTCAGGTCATCCTGCAAATCGGCATCAATGGTAATAACGGCATCACTCCAGTCTTTAGCGGTCATCATACCTGCCATGATTGCATTCTGATGTCCCACATTTCGTGCCAAATTCATACCTTTGATATACGCATTTGTCTTATGCAACTGTTTAATGATGCTCCAGGTACGGTCCTTACTGCCATCATTCACAAAAAGCACAAAACTATCGGCACTGATTTTCTCCTTCGCAACCAGCTCGTCAAACAAGGCAGTCAAGAGACCGGCTGATTCTTCCAACACTTCCTCCTCATTGTAACAGGGAGACACAATAGCCAATTTAATCATTTTTCGTCCGGTTTATTCAGTTCAGCCAGTTTAATCTCTGCAAATTCCGAGTAAGTAATAAAGGGATACCCTTTTTCTTTCAGTTCCCGGATAAGCATATCCAGGCGTTCCTCCATTCCTCGGCCGGAATGATTGCGGATTATAAAAGGCATCTTATATTCGGGATGTTCATTCAATGGGTAAAATTCCCATGGATGAAAGTAAGTAACGAAGTATCCGTCATGTTTCAGCACCCGGTTTACCAAACGCTGGTACAGCCACATCGGCAGATTGTGGCAAGACAGCCAAAACAGCGGGAATCGAATCCATGGAGTTACAGAAGCGGGAATTTGAAGTACTTTCCCCGTCATAAAGCAAGTACGCGGTTCGGACAGATGCATATATCTGCCGGGGATGAATGCCGGATTCAATGAAGTATTATATACATATCCCATCCGTTCAATCTCCGCATCCGATACAGGAAACATTCGCGGCTGACGATAGCCCTTTATCGTTCTGCCCGTCAGGCGCTCGAGAATTTCTTTGGAACGGCTGACGTCAGAAGCCTGGGGCTGCCAATGGTCGCACCCATGCGCGGCAACTTCATGTCCTTCATCCATAATGCGCCGCATGACTTCCGGCGCATTTTCAGCAAAATTGCTTGTACAAAAGAAAGTGGCTCTCACCCCGTTATTTTTCAGACAGTCCAATATTTTATTTGTACCATAAACAGATACTTTCATTGCTTCGTCCAACGGGATATCTACCCCATGTTCACGGGGGACATCAAATTCCTCTGTATCAAAACTTAATAATATCATTGCAATATCGAAAAATTACAATTGTTGCATATCATGCAAACGTTTATAGTAACCGTTCAGTTCGATCAGCTCTTCATGCTTGCCACGCTCTACAATTTCTCCTTCATACAACACGCAGATTTCATCCGCATTCTTAATCGTAGAAAGGCGGTGGGCAATAGCAATCGTCGTACGTGTCTTCATCAAACGTTCCAATGCTTCCTGCACCAGACGTTCTGACTCGGTATCCAAAGCAGAAGTGGCCTCATCGAGAATAAGAATCGGCGGATTCTTCAGGATAGCACGGGCGATACTGATACGCTGGCGCTGACCACCGGACAACTTACCACCACGGTCACCGATATTAGTGTTGTATCCTTCCGGTTTTTCCATGATAAACTCGTGTGCATTAGCAATCTTCGCAGCTTCTACCACTTGCTCCATCGTTGCATTGTCCACACCGAAAGCAATGTTATTGAAGAAGGTATCATTAAACAGGATAGCTTCCTGATTTACATTACCAATCAGAGTACGTAAATCTGCGATGCGCACATCACGGATACTCGTTCCATCAATTGTTATATCTCCTTCCTGCACATCATGGTAGCGTGGCAGTAAATCTACCAAAGTAGATTTACCGGAACCCGATTGTCCAACCAACGCAATAGTCTGTCCTTTCTTTACAGTCAAGTCTACATGCATCAGTACTTCTCTCTTGCCATCATAGCTGAAAGAGATATCTTTAAATTCAATCTTGTCATTCAACCCTTTCAGCGGTTTCGGATTCGCAATCTCCTTAATCTTATTCTCTGCTTTTATAAGCTTGTCCACACGTTCCATAGAAGCCAAACCCTTGGGGATGTTATATCCTGCTTTCGCAAAATCCTTCAAAGGATTGATTACGCTATACAAAATCACCATATAGAAGATGAATGTCGGAGCATCAATCGTAGCGTTCTGCCCCAAAATCAACGTACCTCCAAACCACAATACAGCTACAATCAGAATCGTTCCTAAAAACTCGCTCATCGGATGTGCCATAGCCTGACGTATAGCAACTTTATTCGTTGCATCACGAAGCTCGTTACTGCATTTGGTGAATCGGTTAATCATCTTATCTTCCGCAATAAAAGCTTTGATAATGCGCAAGCCTCCAAGAGTCTCCTCCAATTGTGACATTGTATCACTCCACTTTGCCTGTGCTTCCAATGACTGGCGTTTCAGTTTTCTTCCGACTACTCCCATCAGCCAGCCCATTCCCGGTAATACAACGATAGTAAAGAGTGTCAACTGCCAGCTGACCGTAACCAATGTCACGAAATATATAACAATCAGAATCGGGCTTTTCATCAACATATCCAATGAACTGGTGATGGAATTTTCCACTTCCCCCACGTCACCACTCATACGAGCAATAATATCTCCTTTTCTCTCTTCTGAAAAGAAAGACATCGGCAGACGCATCACCTTGGCATACACCATGATACGAATATCACGTACAACTCCTGTACGTAATGGAATCATTACAGCTGAAGAAGCGAAGTAACAACCAGTCTTGAACAATGTCATTACCATCAGGAACAGTCCCAGGAAAATAAGAGCCATAGTAGGACCATTATCCACTATCATCTGAGATATATAATAGTAGAAGTTATTCTTAGCAACATCTGCCAAATCGCCGCTACCCCATTCCATAAAATGATATACCTTATCCGCTCCTTCTGTTTTAAACAGGATACTCAAAATAGGAATCAGAAAAGTAAAAGAAAAGACATTGAATACAGCAGACAAAATATTCAGCAAAACAGCCCAGCCGATATACTTCTTATAAGGCGACACAAAGCGTCGCATCAGTTGTAGAAATTCCTTCATTATTTACCATTAAAAAAGTTAAGACCGCAAAGATACAATAAAACTAATTAACTGACAGCGGTTTCACCTAATTATTAACGCGATTTATCGGAAAGCACCTCCAAGAAAATAACAAGTACACCTTTTATAAAACTCAAGAGGCTTCTATCTCACTCAATAACTTTCTTTCAGCCAAATACCCAAAAAGCGATCATAAATTTGATAAGTACCCATTTCCTGAGTCACAAAGTCTTTTTCTAACAATCCTTTCAATGCTGCTTGTACCGAGCTGGCAGAAGCCAACTTGTATTTTTTAATAAAAGCCCCCGAAGTAATGGCTTTGGCCTGCCCTTCTTTCGTAATGGCAATTAACAGTTCTTTCTGTTTCTCAGGCAAGCGGAAAAGGATTTCCGAATAAGTATATCTAAAAGAATCGACAATCTGCCGAATTGCATCCGTCACCATTCCGACTTTACACACCCCTCGCTCCGGAGTCATATCATAAAGTACATTCAAAACCTTTTGTATATACCACGTAATCCCTTCAAACTGTTCATAAATCGCAGCAACCGTTTCTTTTTCTATTGTCTTGCCGCCTCGTTCAAAATGCGTACAGGCAAAAGCTGTATATTCTTCCAAAGGAATACTACCCAAATGCATCATTGATACACTTTGATAGAAAGGTCTGGAAGCTGTCAGGAACATATTTCCCATTATATGCCGCTGGCTACCGGCAAAAATAAAACGGGCATTATTACAATGTTGCACATAAGTGCGTAATGTAGCTTCCACATTTTTCTCCGCATATCCGGTAATCTGCTGAAACTCATCAATTGCAACCAAACAAGGTTTATCTGCCTGCCCTAAATATCTAAAAATTTCGTCAAGCGTATTAGCAGGCGTCTGTATATCCCCCAAACCTAAGTTTAGGGAAGGAACGCCATTCACATCAAAAGAAATACTAGCCTGTAAAGACTTCACACATTCCCAAAAATTCTGCAGCGCCTTCTTTCCGGCAGGTTTAAGCACCTCTAGTATTTCTTTACTGAGTGCAAATACCAAGTCACGCAACGAGCGGCTATCGTATATATCGATAAAAAAAGTATAATAGTTTTTTTGAATTTCAGGAAACAGGAAACAGTGCCGAATCAATCCAGTCTTCCCCATACGCCGTGTAGAAACAAGAGCTAAATTATTCCCATTCATCACTTCACGCATCAACTGTTCACTCTCCCGACGACGATCACAAAAATAATCAGCAGATACATATCCGCTTGTTATAAAGGGATTTCTAATTATAGTCTTCATACCTCTTGGTTTTATTACGCAAAGATAATTATTATAAAGTAATAAAATAGATTTCCTACTTATTATTTCCTCTTATCCGCCTACAACCTTTGTTCAACAGCCACCACATGATAATAAACCCCATGCGTCTTCCTATACGACTTCACACCCAATCTTTGCAGAATACGTCCGAAGTAATTCACCTGTCCCGGAGAGAATTTCATTTTACTCGCCTTTTGTATCCGTTGCAATATATCCGCAGCAAGCATCCATTCTCCTTCCTCTTCATCTTCCGCAACCCGGTAATACACAAGAAACAATTGTTCAATAGCCGGCGACTGCTCAAACTCCTGATTGGCTTCTGTCAGGATAGCTTCTTCCTTTTCATCAAACCAATATCGTTCGTTGTGATACAGTGCCGTCATTGCCTGCGCATAAAGCTGCTCATAGTCAATGGGGCGGACCACATCAATCACTCCCATAACCTCAACACCGATATACCGACGGCTACCGGACGTATCCGTCAGCAAATCTTTATGGTTACTTGTCCCGATGAAAGAAGCATAGCGACGAAGTTCCTCTACTGCCGAAGCATTCGGACGACGTGTGTTAACGACCGGCTTTTGCAGGATATGTTTAACAAAAGGTTGCTGATTGATGCCAATCTGGTCAAACTCATCCATATTAATCAGCAAGAAACGGTTCAGGTACAACTCCGCATCCCGTTTCCGGCTAAAGTCGATGCTATCCGTATAATATGCCTGCAAACATGGCGGAAGAATCAGGCGGCAAAACGTCGATTTCCTGTAAGCCTGCGGACCGACCAATATAGGAGAAGTGCTGTTCGCATGATTTTTACTCAGCCCACGCCAATGCGCTATCATACCAAGAAACCAACGGCGGAATAATTGTTCCCAATGGGGATTGTCACAGGGAACCCGCCTAGCCAGGTCACCGATATAATCCTTGCCATTCCAACGGGGAAGGTCGTAAAGAAATTCCTCAACAGGTTGATAAACCGGTACACGATCAGAATTCAGATAACGCACCACATCCTTGTCCCAAAGTTTAATCCCTTCATACTGCGCATTCATGGTAATGCTCGACATCAACCGCTTGTCTACCGGACGAAAATAGAAATCAAAACTGTTTCGCTGCCGGCATTCCACCTGCGAAGTCAACTGGTTGAAACGAAACTCATAACGCCGTCTCATAAACTCATCCATCTGCATCACGAACAACTGTTCCGGCAACAAGCTGCTCTTACCCGCAAATCCCTTGCAGGTGCGATACACATTCTGCACTGTCTCGCGAATCTGGAAATCATCTTCCGGCAAGCGATAATGGGCACGCGACCACCGTACCGTATCCTCTTCGGGAATACCGGCACGAAAACAATGTCCAGCCAGGCAAACCAACAAAGAATGTATGTCATTTCCCGGAAAATACTCATCCTGCTCATCCAATGCACGTGCAAAAGCAGCCTCAAAAAGCACAGAAAGCGCATGATGGCTCTCATATCCCGGCGCAAGCCGTTGCAAAGGTGAAGTTTCCGTCTGCACCTGTTCGCGGTAAGTCGTTTCTGCCGGCATAGCCATAGGCTGCTTCAGATAAATAGGCATCGCTTCGGGATTGAAATACAAATCCGGATCGAAAGTCAAACGGCAATACTGTTCCAATGAAGGCTCTTTCAGTTCGATATCGAAAGGAAGCTGAGGTTGATAAAACTTCACGGCAAGCCGGTAAGCATGCGCATGGAAAAACTCCGCCTGTTCGCGGTCTTCCGGCAGAAGATCATCGGGATAAGTGAAGCGCACCCATATCTTCACCGACTTTCCGGAAGAACCGGTAAAGGCAAGGTAAGTCTGTGGTAGCTCCTTCACACGCTCTTTCACCTCACTCGCTTCCATAAGCCCAGACAGGTTATTCACCTGGATCATCACAATCCCGTTGTATTCATCCATCGTCATTATCCCGTTCTTACGGACAAAGGCTGCTGCAGGAAGCAGCTTCGGCACTTTCTGTACATAGTCATTTTTATCACCCGGAAGAATATAAGGCAGAACCTCCCTCATTCCTGAGACGAGTTGCGCTTTAGTTTCCACTTTCATCTGTTCTACGAGCTGTTCGATTTTTAACGTCCGCAGAGTATTTACTTTGCCGTCGTCTCTAATTTGTGTTATTCTCATTACTTATTTAGTTTGTCCTGCATATTTGTGTAGGGCGATTATTATAGCACAAATATACTGTAATTATTTCATACAAACAACTTTTCAGAAACACTTACTCCATATTCTACTAGAAAAGTTTTTTTTAATTTCATTTCTCATATTCTCATTAATTTCAGATAAAGCATAGATAATCAAACAAATAGACAATGAGAAATACTTTTTAAAAATCGTATTTCTCATTGTTTTCAAGGTATTTCTCATAGTTGGCCATCTTCCTTTTCTCATTCGCCAACCAACCTTATCTTATATAAAACCGAGCTATCATTTATATGAAAACAATAAAGTATTTACTTGTTTTCCACCTGATATTGTCGTATCTTTGAAAGAACATCCTAACCGTTCCACTCCAGTGCACAAGCCTGTTCACTACAGTAAAAAGTTATGTCTACTAGAGTGCAAAGTTCTATCCACTGGAGTAGAACGATAGAAATGCCGATAAGAAAATAAAATAATACAGGCAGGATAAAACAACAACATCAGTAACATAACATATAAACCACTATTAAATTAGAATAGCAATGGCAATACAATTCGAGTTTTACAAGAATCCCCAACCGGAAAAAGAAGGGGAAGAACCAAGTTACCACCCCAGAGTGGTTAATTTTCAACATGTCACCACCCAAAGACTGGCAAGAGAAATCCACATGGCAACTACTTTCGGAAAAGCGGAAGTAGAAGCGATGTTAATGGAACTGAGCAGATGCATGGGCAACCATCTGCGCGAAGGAGAAAGAGTACACCTGGATGGAATCGGCTATTTTCAAATCACGCTGCAAGCTACCGAACCCATACACTCGCTTACCACCCGTGCGGACAAAGTAAAACTGAAATCGATCAGCTTCCAGGCTGACAGGGATTTAAAAAGTTCATGTATGGCTACCCACCTGCGACGTTCGAAATACAAACCGCATTCCGCCTCTCTCTCAGAAGAAGAAATCGACCGGAAACTCACGGAATATTTTGCAACGCATCCCGTACTGACCCGCAGCAATATGCAGTCACTCTGCTGCTTCACCCAAAGCATGGCCAGCCGACAAATCCGCCGGCTAAAGGCGCAAGGCAACTTGATAAATATCGGGAAACCTACACAACCTATCTATATAGCAGGACCGGGACACTATGAGAAATAAATCCGGCGAGTATGAGAAATAAGCAAAATCAGCGTCATTTTGCGGAAAAGCTATGAGAAATACCTATTTTAAAAAGTATTTCTCATAGTCTATTACATTAGTTATCTGTTATTTATATCGAGTCTATGAGAATATGAGAAATGAAGATCGGAATACATATTAGTAAGACCTAAGAAAAAAAATCATTTATCAGCACACCAAACAAATATTTTTCCTATTTTTGTAAAAGTCATCAGAGACTTGACTATAAACACACTAAACTAAAACCATCATGAGAAACCTACTTAGCATTCTATTCATCCTACTACTTGTTTCATCTTGTTCAGACACAAGCAACACTATTCCTGAAATAACCGATGAGGGTGACCATACTATAGAAAAAGTTATTCCATTAGACCTAGAGATAGAAGAGACACAAAAAAACATCTTCGATTATACCGTATTCAGCTTATTTCCCGACCAATATGGTGTTATGTCTTCTTTATTCGATGTTTATGATTCAATCACATGGAAAGCATCAAATGTAGATGGTAGTTTAAAAATATTTCAGCATACAACCGGCAGTGCTAATTTTATACGCCAATGGTCTCACACTTTCACTAGTCCCGGTAATTATAAGACTTACGTATTAGGATATAAAAACAACGAGGTAATATACAGTGACACAGCGGAAGTAGAAATAACAAACACCAAGGATTTTCTCTGCTATAATTGGAAAGACATAAAAGGTTCTATAGGACACGGTGTCTCATATGTAGACGTTTTAAATGATTATGAATTTTCCACTTTTGAAGATATGCATCTAGGTATGACATCAGTTACAGTCTTCCTTATCGACAAGAAGAAAAATAACAAACCTGCTTTTCTTAAAAAAAGTAAGAAGATATTTACCGATTATATAAATTCACTATACTCCACTCAACCTATTCATTACGAAACAGAAAATGATTTATTAGAAAAATACAATGATTTATTTATATATAAGCCAAAGAGCACCTATCCTATATGTATATGGATAACCCCAAAGTCCAAAATAGCATTAATAAAGGAAGAAATACATAACGAATACCAGCTTTATGCAGAACCCAATTAATATACTAGAAAAATAAATATCGACAAAATTCATTCAAATCTATACATCATTCTTCACTTTTAAATCTTTGTCTGGCATCATTACATTTGCCATATTTTTTTACAGTATTTACAAAAAAAGAATACCTACAAAAGAATAATACACATTAAATTATTAATTTTGTATTATACCTTTAGCATTATGTCCAACCAAAGACAGTGAATATATGAAAAAAAATATAACTATAATTTCCATGTCTATCATCCTACTATTAGGATGTAGCAAAGAACAATCAACTTCCGACAAATTACTTGACAAAGTTGAAAGAGTCATGAAAATAAATCCCGATAGTGCATCAACCATATTGAAAAGTATATTATTGCCAGAAGAATTGAATAATGAGAATTTTGCACGTTGGTGTATGTTATCGGGTAAAATAACTGATAAAATCTTCGATTCCTTATTACCAACAGAACAATTCGAAAAAGCTTCTTCATGGTACTTACAACATGGAGTTCCCATTGAACAAGTACAAATCCTAATCTATCTAGGACGTTCTAATTCCGTTGATGGAAATTATGACAAGAGTATGTCCATATACACCAATGCTTTAGAAATAGCCCAAAAGAATAAACTAAATGATCAGATCGGATACATATATAGTTACATGGGAGATCTATACGAAGAAAAATCCATGCATACACAGGCTATTGACAAGTATAAAATGGCTGCTAGCTATTTTAAGAAAGCAAATAATACAGACAGTTACGCGTGCGCATTAAGAGATTTAGGACGTGAGTATGCATGCGCCGATTCAATATCACATTCTCTAAATATTCTACACACAGCAGATTCTATTTCAGCCAACTCTACAAACAAAAATATAAAAGCATCAATTTGTAATACCTTAGGAAATATCTATGCAATGCAAAAGAACTACCATGAAGCCGAAAAATATCTATTAATAGCACTAACTACTGGAAAAAACAAAATGCCCAATTATATAGCATTAACAGATCTGTATACTGCATCTGACTCCATAGACAAAGCCAAGGGACTACTACATAAAATACAAAAAAATGATCCTACATACACATATAGCATCAAATATCTACATTACCAAATTTATAAGTCCGAGAAAAATTATAAAGAAGCACTTATGAACCTAGAGGAATACACCGACATAGTAGATTCTATTATAAATGCCGACAATCAATCCAAAATATTAAATATAGAAACTAAATACAATCATCTGAAGATCAAACAAGAGATAAATACATTGAAAATCAAAGAACAAAACTATATCAATGCTATAGTAATCTGTTTCTCGATTTTACTTTCAGTAATAATAGGATATATATTATATCGAAAAGAAGCAAAAAATAGAATACACAAACAACAGAACGAATTAAACGAGATAAAAATAGAGTTACTCAACCTTTCGCTCAAGCTAGAAATAAAAAGAAATCAAATAAATGCACTCAAAGAAAAGGACGAGAATTATCATAAAATACAAGAGGAAATAAGTTTACTATCAGTTAATTACAAGAAGCTACAAAACAAGTTACTATCAGATTCATCAATATATAAAAAATTATCATACTTGGCAAATCAACATATACCACAGAACAGCAAGCCATTAATAAGTAAAGAACAATGGATATTTATTGCAAAGGAAATAACATCTATTTATCCTGCTCTTTACAATTATATCTATAACTTATGCCCTAATCTTCCAGAACAAGACTTCCAATACTGCTGTTTATACATGTATGGGTTCGACACCAATGCAGAAGCCAAGCTATTAAATATTAGTACCAACTCCGTCAGAACCAGACATCTTAGACTCAGACAGAAACTAAATATATCATTACCAGCCAACACTACATTATATGAATATTTGACTGAAAACATTCATTAATCATTGTATTTTTATCGACTAAAAATACAATGTATACGCATTTAAAGCTAAACCTCTGATTATCAGTATGTGTTTGTCTACGCCAAGATATGCATTTTAGTTGTTTTTCCTTCTATATCTTGATAAATTTGCAAAAAACTATTAAGATATGAGAAAGTTAAGTTGTACATTACTGCTAATTGTCATTTCATTTATGGCAATAGGAGCTACTGCTCCGACGGGAGAGAAAAGAAGAGTTATAGATCTCAAAAGATGGGACAAACAGCAAAAAGAGGTTATTTTCATTCCAATGGTAGCTATTCTTGAAGATAGCCATATTGAAGTACAGTTCTTAAAGCGTCAAGAACATTTAGGAACCATCCAAATCAAGGACAAATATGATAACATTGTATATCAAGACGTAGTAACTTGCAATGAACAGATAACTTATATAATTAAGTTGGAAAAATTTAATACCGGCCAGTATAAACTACTTTATTCAGATGCAAGCATAAAACTCATCGGAGAATTTGTGATTGAATAATTAGTGGCATATACCTAAATAACGACACAAGAATAAAATCAACAAAATCCTCTCGAATATTTTTTCACTTGCTATATTTTATAGCTCTTATTTAACTATCTAAATATCAACATTATGAAAAAGAGACATTTTTATTTTATTTCTATGATCCTATTAGGATTAGTAGTTAGCAATTGCAGTGAAATGGAAGACGAATTTGCATCAGCGAATGAGAACAAACCACAAGAGGTTACGACCACTACCAGGGCTATGGGAGACGGACAATATCAGGTTTTAGGTTATGGATATGACATCACTGGAGAATATTTGGAAAGACAGTCGATTAAGTTACAAATTCTAAACATAGACAGCTTCGTAAAACAAAACGGAGGGCTGTATCGTGTAGAATCTGTAAATGAAATAAACGACAATATGTATCTTGGTGAAAACTTTATGAACTATGTGAAAGATGTCATAAAGAAGAGTAATTTCTCGGGGTCAGTCGCAGAAAAAATGGCTAAAGTTGATACAGAGAAGGGCGAAGTTCCGTATTCATTTTCAGCATCATATAATGGAGAAAGCACAAAAAAGAAATCTATAACAACAAAGGAGACATTCTTCAAAGTGGATCAGACCAAACATTTAGAACAGTATATTCTCTACGCAGGTCCGGATACTTTATCAAACTACCTAACCACCTATTTTAAAACAAAACTCAATACAGCTTCTCCCGATGACATTGTTGAGGAATTTGGCACGCATATCCTACTTGACTTTCTCGTTGGAGGCCGTTTATCCGCTTATTATACATCCACTATTACAGATAATCTAAATAGTGAATCAAAAACGCACATAGCTAAGGCAGGTGCAACCTTTGCACTAAAAAAAATCGGGCTTTCTTTCTCCGGTGGTTCGACAAGTACGGAAGTAGAAACATACCAAAGAAAAAACACTAACTGGTCATGCCAAGTCATAACAAAAGGAGGACAACATAATGGACATAAAGTAACCATATCATCAGAGGGAGTCGTAAATCACACCTTAGACTTTAGTGAATGGCAAAAGTCTGTCGACAAGAATCATTGTGTTCTGACTGAAATCAATTTTAATAAGACTTATCCTATCTATGAATTCATTAAGGATCCTGTAAAAAAGCAACAAATTAAAGATGCGGTAATCAGATATATCAATAATCAGAAAAGACCAATATTAAAACTCAAACCAATGTTCCAGCTCAAAAGTAAAAATACAGGAGACACATGGTGGGTATATACAAAAGATGAAGTTGATTACGCTGTCAACAGATGGGGAGAAGAATTTCAAGGTCTTTTAGGTTTTGTACTTGCAGAATCCGATCCTGACGCCCGCCCAATGTATAGATTAAAAAGCCGTAAAACATCAGATACTTGGTATACTTTTGACTGGGGAACAGTACAGTACGCCATCGCAAAATGGAATGAAGAATATTCAGGCATAGATGGATACTTGTATGCAAATTCACATGACGATACCCGCCCTTTGTATAGACTAAAAAGTCGTCGCACTTCAGATACTTGGTATACTTGTGATTGGGGAACAGCGCAATACGCCATCGATAAATGGAAGGAAGAGTATGGAGGAATAGATGGGTATGTTATAAATCCATAAATTCAAATAAATATATAATTGCCTCTATCTAGAGAAAACTTAAAACTTGCTTATTTAAAGCTGAAACATATGGTATTTTTTTATCATATTCAATTATTATCTGTAAAATAAAATATTATGAGAAAAAGATATTGTTTATTTTGTTTATTAATCATTTGTTATTCTTGCTCAGAACTTGAAGACTTTCCAGGCAATTCTCCTTCTGAATCCTCATTGAATTCTACAACTAGAGCTGCTGGTGATGAAAAGTATGATGTGTTAGGATATGGTTATGATGTGACAGGTGAATATTTACATCCTTTATCTGTCCGGAATCCTGTGCTTAATATAACAAAGTACGATCAAGAAAAGCATGAACGAGTGCAATATGGCACTTCTTCTTTTGGACATGATCAAATGTATTATGGTTACTCTGCCTCAGATTACACAAAAGACATTATAAATGAAACGAATGTTAATTCAAATATGAGCTATGGCAATGAGAAAGTTGACACAGTACCTTATTTCTCTGGAAACATAACCAATAATAATTATTTAAAAACCGAATATGCCTATTCTGATAAATATTCATTCGCTAGTGTAGACGCCGTTAGGAATCGTAAATATATTAAATTAAACGATGAAGTAAGCAGCTTGTCGCAATACTTATCAGAAAGCTTCAAGGAAGATTTAGCAAGGCTTTCTCCTGATAGATTAATAGAAAGATATGGTACTCATGTATTAACTGATTTTGTCATTGGGGGGCGTTACAAATTAATGTATAGATCTGTTATTACACATACAAAAGATGCAACTCATAAAAAGACGACGGTTGCCTCTGGACTTAAGGCAGCATTGTTTGGAATTGGTTTTTCTTTAAATATTTCAAGAACTGTTCAAACAGATGAATCTTTAGTTAAAGATAATCAGAACAAAGAACTTTTTGTTCAATTTTATGGCGGCAATGGTACAAGTCTTAAATATGATTTAGAAAAAGGAATGCCTACTGGCGTAGACGTACAAAGTTGGGAAAACTCTGTCTCTTTAAGTAATGCATGCCTTACTAACATTAACTGGAAAGAAACTTATCCTATTTATGATTTTATATCGGATCCAGTGAAAAAGGAAGAGATAAAACAGGCTGTATTTAAGTATATAGACAACTCTCGATTTAAAGAGCTCAAATTAAATATCTTATATGCTTACGACTGTCGACAAGGCCGAAAACACCTCGTTACTATTGATGATGGGATAGCAACTCGTTATCCAGATTGGAAATTTTGGAACTATGATGGATACATTCTTGCAGAACAACTAC
The DNA here is from genome assembly GCF_014750685.1 of Bacteroides sp. GM023. GTDB lineage: Bacteria > Bacteroidota > Bacteroidia > Bacteroidales > Bacteroidaceae > Bacteroides. Next base: position 1,018,062 of record NZ_JAAXGE010000002.1, on the reverse strand, counting down.
CTGGAAGTATCCCACTATACGAATATAAGACCAATGACATAACATTAGATTTCTTCACAACAACAATTCCTAATTACGATTTAATGAATCCACTCTATAGAAAATCTATGATTTTAGGCTATGTTTATGAAAGTATGACAGAATTTACAGTTCCACTTTATGAATATTATCATACTGAACATGATGACCACTTAACAACTTTAGATCCCAACATTATTTATAATCATGGAGGATGGATCCGAGTAGATCCTCCTATAGTCGGGTACGTTTATCCCAATAATTAAGTATCAAGATGGCACGTGTCAGAATTACAAATCCAAGATCTCAGTTCACAAAAACATATCATAAATAAGAAATACTTAAAAAGGCAGATGCAATTGTTAAGATTATCAAGCATCTGCCTTAACTATATAGTTCATATTGATTCACTGCAAAAGTACATGTACATCTTTATACGTATAAGATTGATATGGAGACTTGAACTGCTTGATAAACTCACCATACAAAGGATGAGAAGTTTCTATAATTAAGACCTCAGCATCCTTTACCTGATCTAACAATTGCAAATCCTCTTCAAACCCAAAACGCGTGTTCCGATAGTTGGTTGGAGCAATATCAACCAATCCATAAAGATGAGGAGTTACAAGATAGTTCCATTGACGTGCCACAACCGTTTTTGATTTAGGTGGAACTACTTTTTGTAAAAAACGAACAACCTCAAGCTGCTGATCCCTAGTTATTGTACAATGGTTATTTTCATCTCTTCGTGTAATCTGATAGTTTTCTGTTGCCTTTACCAAGAAAAAGACTGCAAATGATAGAACAACCAAACAAGATGCTATTCGAACCCAAACAAACAAAATATTATTGAGGATAATTGCTACCAACACCACAACATAAGGAACTATAAAAATCAAGTAGTGGGGCGATGTATCATAATAATTCTGCAACAATAAAAGAAAAATAGAGACAGATAGAAATATCATTCTCTTTATTTCCAATCTACTCGAACTATTCCAAACAATCGGAATCAATAGAACAATAAAAAACATATGAAAAAAACGCTTTCGAAGTACTTCTACAATTCCAGAGAAGCTTCTTCTCCCATATCCTGTTCCCAGCAAAAGAGTAAAGTAATCTCCTTGACCTGTCAAAAAGACAAAAAATAAGTGAACGATTAATACAGAAATCAGTGACCATAAAGCAACCTGCAAAACAGTCAGTATTCTTTCTTTTATCGTCTTATCTACCCTCAGCAATAAAATCAACATAGCATAAACTGGCGCATACAACAATGCGTATTGTTTGCACAAGAAAGCCAACGTTAAACAAAGTCCAGCTATCCCTAAACACCTTTTGTTTTTGAGTAAAATGTAAGTGCCCAATAATCCCCAAAAAGTAGCAAAAGGTTCCAACCCTAAAAAAACAGACTCTACTGAATAAAGATATATTATATATAAAACAATGGTATATTGTCTTATAAACTTACTGATTCCAAAATTCTTTAAGATCAACCATATTAGATATCCATTTGCCAAATTAAAAAGAAACGCAATATACATTGGTACTAATGGAGAAATACCTGTTCCACAAAGCGTATAAGGGATACTTAAAATATAAAAAACAAAAGGAGGATATCCCAAACTTATGTCACGATATGGGATCAAGCCCTGTGCTATACTCTTTGCCGCTCCTACATAATACCCATAATCTGCATTAACCGGAACTATTGTCAAGCTATAAATATAACTACAAACTAAAATGAAGACAAATAGTATGTAACCATATTTGCTTAATATTAACTCAATATTTTTCATATATATATTTTTACATAAAAAGGAGAAAGTTTCTCACTAAAGCAATAAAAGAAAGCATTAGCCTCAAATCCTAAACTAACCACAGATAATGCGAACTATCTCAGCCACCTCTACATCTGCCAACTCATAAAACATAGGTAGACGTACTAAACAGTCTGCAAAATGGTCTGTATTAGCCAATACTCTTCCGTCATGTTTATCATGATAATATTCACTACTATGCAATGACAAATAATGAAATACAGCCAACACTCCATTCTCTTTCAGCTTCTTGATTAATTCAGTACGATGTTCCAATGATTGACAAACCAGATAATACATATGAGCATTGTTGGTTGCATAATCAGGAATATTAGGCAGAGTAATATTTGGCAAAGCTGCTGCTGATAATGCATCATTATATCGGTTCCATAGTTCTGTCCTACGTTGCTGGATATTCTCCAAATTTTCTAACTGTGCCCACAGAAACGCAGCAATAACTTCCGAAGGCAAGAAAGAACTCCCCGTATCAACCCAACCGTATTTGTTTACTTCTCCTCGGAAAAATTCGGCACGGTTAGTACCCTTCTCCCAAATAATTTCTGCACGGCGGATAAATCGTTCATCATTGATGGCCAACATTCCACCTTCCCCAGAAATTATATTTTTGGTTTCGTGAAATGAGAAAGCTGCCAAATGTCCGATACTCCCTAAAGGCTTTCCTTTATAACAAGAATCAATCGCCTGAGCAGCATCCTCAATCACTAAAAGATTGTATTTCCGTGCCAAGTCCATAATAGGGTCCATATCACAAGCCACTCCTGCATAATGAACAGGAACAATTGCCTTTGTATTAGAAGTGATCAGTTCCTCAATGCGTGTAGCGTCAATATTCGGATTATCAGGGCAACTGTCAGCAAATACAATCTTCGCTCCCTGACGAACAAAAGCCAATGCTGTTGAGACAAATGTATATGAAGGAACTATGACTTCATCACCCGGCTGAATATCAGCCAGTATAGCACACATTTCCAAAGCATCAGTGCAAGAGGTCGTCAATAGAGATTTCTTAAAGCCATACTGTTTCTCGAAATACTCCTGACATTTCTTGGTAAACATCCCATTACCTGAAAGTTTGCCACCATACACTGCCTGGTACATATAATGTGCCTCTTTTCCTGTTAAATAAGGTTTATTAAAAGGTATCATAAGATTGAAATTTCACGTGATAACATTGTTATTAAATCATAGCCATCCCAAATCAAAGAGAAGTCTGTCGTTTTGCCAATTGGCACTATACGATCTATTCCCTTGATATGATTATTTAAAACAAACTGTTGTAACTCATCTTTTGAGAACCCGAAGTAAGCCAACGTTTGATATTTAGTAGTAATAATAGATGCCAGGTCGTTAAAATCGGTAGTTGAATATTCTGAGAAATATCCACCTGCACACCTATATTGAGGAATATCAGCAGATAATTCTCTCAATCTGACACGCCATAAGTTATTGTTCTCATTTTCCTCCTTTATCACATCTGACAAAATAGCCTGTCTATAAAATGCAGACAATTTATCAACAGCTAAAATAGGTTCTAACTTATATTTCCGGTCTACATACTGCTGCAAAGCAGTCCAAAAGTATTCCTTAGCTTTTTCTATCTTGTCCTCTGTACCTATCCATATCATTAGTTGTGGTGCTGAACAAGCATTTTGATCAAACAGATAAGTATCATTATAGAAGCCCTCGACAATCTTATCTAAAGAAGGCTCTTCAAGTATAGATATTGCATTGAGCACACAAACAGAATAACGGTCGGCAAATGCGATATCATAACTTCGCGGAGGAAGTGGGGATTGACGTATGGTACGAATAGTTTCATCACCTCCCCAAATAACCCTAACATCAGCTAAAGCCGAATAGGTCGTAGTTTCTATTCCACCACGCTCGTATTTAATTAAATGAATCATTCGGGAAACCGTATGAGACCGCTCATCGGCTGAAAGTGTTCGGAGTGCTTCAACAATTAAATCTACTTGACGAAACTGTTTTCCCGGAAGTCGCACTATATTATTATTACCTGCCAATAATCCACAAATCAGAGAATAGGCAAAATTGACCGGAACATTAGAGGGAGCAATATGAAAAACAATCCCCCGCCCCAAACGCAAAGAATTAGTTGCATACTCTTTCTGAAGATGTAACAGATTTGCCTTTCTACAGAAAAAGGCAAATGTCACTACATCCGGATAATGCCTTACTTCAGGCATCCGGAGTAATGCCGACGAAAGCTCATTCAAATAAAGAATTACCTCATCAGAGAAAGGCGACAAGGGGTAGGATTGTTGAAATTCCTCATCTGATTTATATTGATTAAACAGCCATTCCATAATTATCGTTTTAATTGATACGTATCACTGCATCCTCGGATTTCCGCATTTTGAATCCGTCCTAATATCTTAAAGTATTTTCCTTTGCGACCACATGGGCAATCATCTTCACCCAACAATACACCTTCATCTTCAGTCAGCAAAGAGTGCCCAGGATAGCTTCTCGGCAACATGGAAACAACCTGAATCAGTCCTTTCTCATTTTTTCCTGCAAGACTAAAGTCATCCGCTCTACGAATCAATACATCAGAGAAAAGAGGAGCATGTAGATGCCCGCATTCACACTCCATATAAATCGTTCCCGTTTGCTCAACCATTCCATAGTAGTCGTACACTTTTGACAGTCTGCAAATTTCGGACAATCGCTGTTTAAACTCTTCCTGACTTACTTTCTCCGAAATCAATTTCTTCCAGCCTCCTCCATGTATCAGCAATCCGTTGCTTAGATCCAGATGAACATCTAATTCCTTTAACTGCTTGTAGAAATGCTGCCAAATCATAAAAGTGAAACCAAACAAAAATATCGGCTGACCTTGATGCTGATCCAGGAAAGAACGTACTCCTTCGACATCAAGTTTCATTTCAGAATCAAGAGCATAATAGCGCTTGGAACCAAACATTGAAAACCCCAATATACCCGCTCCCCGTGCTGAAAACATAGCCCGATTCTTGATTACTTCCGAACTATCCAGAATTAACATCGGAACTCGTTGGTTACCAATAAATGACGAAACAATTTTAGCCAAGACTTTCGTTTGCAGACTAGATGTTTCGCGATCTAAATAGATTCTGGAAACAGCTTGTCCTGTCGTTCCGGAAGAAGTCATCGTTTTAACAACTTCATTTCGAGGAACACTCACTAAATCAAACTCCTTAAATAAACGAACAGGTAAAAAAGGCAAGTCCGTATAATAAGGCAAATTATTTAAGTCCAAATTCAAAGCCTGAAGTATCTTCCGATACGGCTCGCAATGTTCCGCATGATACTTCGTTAATTCCCGAATAACCTGATTCATCAATACACCCTTTTCTTCTCTGTCCAAAGAATAAGGGTTTTGTTCTAATATTGCGTTAATATCAATCATTTATTCTATACTTAGGTGAGCATATAATACTTTCCCTGAATTATTTTTAGGTATTTCATCTATCCGTCTTACTATAAAAGCTGAAATATGAATACCTAACTTATGAGCTATAAACGACCGAATTTCATCTTCCTTTCCTAATTGGAGAGTATAAATATACATCTTATCGTCCCTACCAGTACATACAATATCCGAATAAAGTGCTTTCAGGAGCTGTTCAGAGGCATCTAAATTAACCCGGTTTCCGAATATCTTGATAAACCTCTTTTTACGCCCCACAATATAATAATAGCCATCACTATCTACTTGAGCAATATCACCCGTCGCTAAACATCCTTGATTTTCATCCCCTAGTAATAGATCGTCACGCGACTCAGCATATCCCAAAGATACATTTTCTCCAAAATATACCAATCCTCCACTTTTCCCAGCTTCGCTGATCTCATTCCCCAAATCATCCATCAACGTAAAACGTCCTCCCGGAATGGGTATTCCGATACTTCCAATTTTATTTAATGTTTGTTGATATGGCAAATAGCTCATTCGTGCTGTTGCTTCCGTCTGCCCATACATCACAAAGAAGCGCTGCCCCGTCTTTTGCGCATGTAATGCAAAAAACTCAATCAAATTGTCATTCAATTTACCTCCAGCCTGTGTTATCGTCCGCAAATCCGGAAGATTCATCCGTTGAAATCTCAAACGGTACAGCATTTCGAAAGTATAAGGAACTCCTGACATAGAAGTGGCCTTTTGCTCTTTAAGCATATTCCAAAACTCCTTCTCCATCAATCCACGTTTAGACAAAAGCAAAGTTGCTCCTTTTATTACATGGCTATTGATAACAGATAACCCAAAAGAATAATACATAGGTAACGACGTTATCGGTCGTTCTCCTGCTGTAATATCTAAATATTCAGCTATGGAAGAAGCGTTTGCTGAAAGATTTTGATAGGATAGGCGCACTAATTTAGGGCTTCCGGTACTTCCAGATGTAGTCAGAAGCAATCCTAAATCTGTATGTAAATGGATTTGATCGGAATTCAATTCAATTAATGAGTATCCATAATCCTGATATATCAGCTTTACATTTGTAAATTCCTGCACTCTGGAATCAGGCACCCAGATAAGATTCGGCTGGTACTTTCCGACCATCCCCTGCAATAATTCAGAATCCAATTTAGCATCCAACATCAAGGCTACCCATCGATTCTGCATAAAAGAAAGATATCCCAGCAATGAACCGATACTATTTTCTGCTAAGCAAAAGACTAAGGGTCGTTCACGATGATACACCTGCCTTATATTTATTGCAAAAGACAGAGCTTGAGAATAGCTATATGAGTTCCCATCCTCGTCAACGGCAAGAACTGACAACTTATAATTCTGGAGTATATCTTTTATTGAAATCATCAAACCAAAGACTCTAATTTGTTTTCCACTTTTGCAACTATCTTTTCAACCGAAAGCCCTGCTTGTTCTAATAGAAAATCAGGATCTCCCGGACTTAAGAAAGTATCTTCTATTCCAATACGAAAAAGGCAAGGGGCATTTTTCTCCAAAGTTAAACATTCAGCAACTGCAGAACCTAACCCACCCAACACATTATGCTCCTCAAGTGTTACAATCATTTTTTTATTCCGGGAAATTATAGAAGCATCCAATGGCTTGATAGTATGCATATCTACTACCTCGGCAGAGATACCCTTCTCTGCTAAGATTTCAGCAACAGTTAATGCCTTATACACCATCATTCCTGTTGCTATAATCTGAATATCCTCTCCTTCCTTTAAACAAACTCCTTTTCCCACTGTAAATGTGAACTCTTCTTTGTAAATTGTTGGACAATTCAAACCACCTGAAAGCCGTATATATACAGGTCTCTTCAATTCTACTGCAGCATGAAATGCCTTTACGGCCTGCCCGGCATCCGAAGGAGAAAGTATGACTATATTAGGAATAGCTCTCATTACTGCCAAATCCTCTATTGAATAATGCGTATTTCCGGAAAATCCCATTGAAAGCCCAGCGCCACTTCCTATCAAAATAATATTTTGCTGCATATATCCCATATAGTGACGCACTTGCTCACAACTCCTCAAAGAAAGGAAAGTTGCATAAGTGGTAGCAACTGGCAAAAATCCTTCCGCTGATAACCCGGCAGCAACTCCCAGCATATTCTGTTCCGCAATTCCTATATTATAAAAATTATCCGGATATTGGTTTCTGAATCGTTCTAATCCTGAAAGAGTGGCTAAATCAGCAGTGAGTACGACAAGATTAGAATTTTGTCCTATAGCATCAAATATCCCTAAGCCGAATATTGCTCCTCGTTGACCTAACCTGGAATAGGTTCTTGCCTTTAATGAATTAAATTCTGCCACTTGTGTCATGATTGAGAAATTTCTAATAAAGCTTGTTGATACTGTTTTTCTGATAATATAGCATGATGCCACTCTTTCACATTCTCCATAAAAGAAACTCCTTTTCCTTTCACAGTAAAAGCCACTATAACTTTCGGTTTGTTTTCTTCCTGAAATCCATTGAATGCAGTGAGAAGTTCTTGCTCCGAATGTCCATCAACTTCTTGTGTTTCAAATCCAAAAGCAGAGAACTTGTTTCTCAATGATGAAGTATCCATTACAGTCTGCGTAGAACCATCATACTGCAAACCGTTTTTATCTACAATAACGACTAAATTATCCAAATGATAATGTGAAGCACACATCGCAGCTTCCCAAATAGAACCTTCGTCACATTCACCATCACCTATCACACAATATACCTTAGCAGACCTTTGTTTGCGTTTCATTGCCATTGCCACTCCTACAGCAAAAGGTAATCCCATCCCCAAACTACCACCAGAGAATTCTATTCCCCGAGATAATGAACGAGTAGCATGTCCATGCAAAAATGCGCCATTCTGTTCAAATTGTTCTATTTCTTTGTTGGATAAAAAACCGAATCTATTTAATGCTGTATAATAAGCCAAAACACAATGCCCCTTACTAACAATCAGCCGATCACGAGATTCACTCTCTCTATTATTCGGTTCAATCTTCATAATCTCAGAGTATAACACCGAAAATATTTCTATTGCTGACAATCCTCCACCTAGATGAGCTCCATTCTTACCAGCCTTAAAAGCAATATCCAAGGCTTGTTTTCGCATCTCATAAGAGATTTTTTTTATTTGCTCTATGTTCATATTATACGCCTCCATCTACCCGAATGACTTGACCATTAATAAAGCTAGACGAATCAGATGACAAATAGAGAACGAGGTCAGCTACTTCAGCCGGATTTCCTAAACGTCTCATCCCGTTCTGTTCTAGCATTTTTTCTGCAGCTTTTTCCTCCATCTGCTCAGCCATCTCGGTATTAATCAGACCAGGCGCTACTGCATTCACACGAACTCCACTTGTTGCTAACTCTTTAGATAATGTTTTAGTGAAATATATCAAAGCAGCTTTACTTGAGCCGTAAGCAGTGTACCCCGCCATACCATCAATACCAGCTATTGATGCCATATTGATAATTACTCCGCTTTTCCTTTTCTGCATCCACTTAACCACATATTGAGTTATTAATACTTGAGAAAAGAAATTGATTTCAAAAACTTCTCGGAGCTTTGACATTGAAGTCATTGACAGAAAACCACCAAAAGCTACCCCAGCATTGTTCACCAAAATATCCACCGATATTTTTTGACGAAAAATATCCCGCATCGCGCCAGCAATACTTTCAGAATTAGACAAATCAATCTGCAATACTTCAATATGAATATTATAATGTTTACGAAGAGAATCCAGATACAAAGAAAAATCTTCAGTTCTGGTCCGAATACAAGCTACAATATTAACCCCTTGCGAAGCAAACTTCGTAAGAATCTCTTTCCCGATGCCACGATTGCAACCTGTAATCAGAGCTGTTTTTCCCCGTAAATCACTATAATTCGACTCCATACTTTTCTTTCAGAATTTCAAGTCCTTTTTCATAAGATGATAAATCAATTATATCATCTGTTTCCATCATGATATCAAAAGTATCTTCCAAATTTGCCACTAAAGTCATATGTCCTACCGAATCCCATAACTCTACCGATTGATAACTCAATCCTTTCAGTTGATTTTCTGTAATCTCCAGTGTCGAAGTAAAAACCTGATTGTACTTTTCTATATTTGTCATTTTTTCGAGTATATATAATTAGTTTTTAAATTTTCGAATTATGCTTCACAAAGACATTATATATCTTGTTGGGTAAAAAGCCTAATTGAGCATGCAACTTAACAATAGATAAATTATTAGATGATACATAGGTTGAAATATATTTTCCTCCTCTTTGTATGACATCTTCTATAGGTTTCGCTAAAACAGAAAATCCTAGTCCTATTTTTTCCTGATTACCTAGATACAAACCCGCTAAAAACGGATAGTAAGTTTTCTCATCAAGTTGTTTCTGAATAAAAAAGCCAATAGCAGATTCTTTATAAACAATCTCAAATAATTCTGCGCCCCGACTTATCTCATCTCTTATCCAATATTTATAACGATTGGCCGCTTGTTCTTTTGTAAAATTAAGATCAAGATAGATACGATCTGTATTAAAAAGTCCTTTATCAAGTTCTGCCTCAAATTTCTCCAATTCTTCTTTTGCTATCAGTTTACGATAATGAATTAGTGAATTAAACCGTTGTTCTAAAGCAGAAAGTCTATAATTACGAACATCTAAAAACATATTCATATTTGCCTCTATAAAAACGTACCCTAGTTTTGCCAATAAAAAATGAGCTTCAACATTAGGGGCATCTACTTTTACAACCAAATATTGAACAGAAGACAGCCGGGACAATTCATCCTCTACATACAACAGAGAATCATCTTTCTCAATTGTCACTTCACAACAAGTAACTCCTAGATTTCGTTCTTCCCAAGAAGCGTTTATTATCTTCATTTCTCAAGATTTATAGTTTCATCAATAATAAATAATTGTCGATTCTTAACCTCATCAAAAATTTTTCCAATATATAATCCTACAATACCTAACACAAAAATAGTCATTCCGCCAACAAACCAGATCGAAAAGATAGTTGTTGTATAGCCATGTACCAAATTTATTCCTGTAAAATAAGCAATAACATTATATAAAGCTAAAAGTACAGAAATAAAAGAGATTACAAATCCAAACTGTACCGCCAATAATAATGGCTTAGTACTATTAGAAACTAAAACGTCTACCGTTAACCTTACTAATTTAGATAAAGTGTAGCTACTGCTTCCCTCATATCGTTCAGAGTGGGCCACATCAATAGCTGTAGTCTTAAATCCCAGATAAGCGATTAATGAAGGGAAAGAACGAGCTTTTTCTGTCATTTTATTGTATTCCAGAATCACTTTTCGTTTGTAGATCCCAAAATTTGCAATAGTTCGATCGCTCTTACTACCACTTAAGTATGAATAAGCCTTATGGAAAGCCCGCGAACTCATTTTCTTCCAAAAACCATCCAAACGTTCTACTCTTCGAGCATAGACAATATCCCATCCTTCTAAAGCTTTGGCATACAAATTAGGAATCTCATCCGGACGATCCTGTAAATCACAATCCATTACAACTATCCACTCACCGGATGCATAAGTCAATCCAGCTGTTATCGCATAATGTTGCCCAAAATTACGACTCAAGTTTATACCTTTTACTCGCGAATCTTTACGGCAAATCTCCCGTATTTTCATCCATGAATGATCAGGCGAGGCATCATTTACGAGCACAATCTCAAAATCATGCGTTAATGGCTCTACATTCTTGATAATTTGTCGAACCAGTTCTTCTACAATATTCTCAGCTCTATAAATTGGAGATACTATACTTATTTTCATATTTTTATATTTCGAAGACTAAAAAGGTAATCTAGTAATTCACGTTATAACTTTACTGTCACCAAAATACCAATCATGATCAGTAGTAATCCTAAAATCTTACCTATTGTGAATGTCTCTCCAAGTACCAAAATACCAATTACAAAAACCAATGCAGGAGAAAGCGACATAAACGGATAAGCATAAGTTAATTCAAACTTAGTCATAGCCAACATCCAAAAGATAGAAGCAATAAACGCACTTACAAATCCTGAGAAAATCAATGGATCAAATAAAAACTTCACATAAGAAACTATCATTTGCCCCACCCCTTCAGTTGTAGTCAGAGACCAATTTAAATTTGAAATTCTCCACTTTAAAATAACCTGACCATAGACAGTAAACAGAATGGTTAATAATATATATAAATATCCCATTGCTAAGTTTTTAATTAAGGTTGCAAAGATACGACTAAGTAAATAAAAAGCCAAATAATACTGTTTTTTTAAGAGTACACAAACCACTTATTAACAGTGACTATTTCCACCATAATAAAGTAGAATCTACTTTATACAAAAGGGAATTATCGATAATTCATAGAAAATAAAAACACTTCAAATAAATATCATAAAATAAATCTTTATATATTTGCTGCTAATATTAATCAAAAAAGAAGTAAAATGAAAATTGGCATACTATATATTTGCACTGGTAAATATGATATTTTCTGGAAAGACTTTTACCTAAGCGCAGAGCGCCATTTTCTGCAAGATTCATCTTTCACTCTTGAATATTATGTATTCACAGATAGTTATAAACTATATGACGAAGAGAACAACAAGCATATTCACCGAATCAAACAAAAAAATCTAGGATGGCCTGACAATACATTAAAGCGCTTCCATATATTCCTACGCATCAAGGAACAATTAGAGCGAGAAACCGACTACATTTTTTTCTTCAATGCCAATCTATTATTTATATGTTCCATTGGTAAAGAAATGCTTCCAACTCCAGATAGCAACGGATTATTAGGAACTGTACACCCCGGATTCTACAACAAACCTAACTCCGAATTTACATACGAACGAAGAACAACTTCTACTGCCTATATTCCAAAAGGAAAAGGCCTGTATTATTACGCAGGAGGCCTTTCAGGTGGGCGCACAGAAGCCTACTTGGATCTCTGTACAACGATTTGTTCATGGGTTGACAAGGATGCCGCAAACCATTTAGTACCTATCTGGCACGATGAATCCCTAATCAATAAATATTTCATAGATAATCCACCAGCCATTACATTGTCGCCCGCATATCTATACCCCGAAGGCTGGTCCCTTCCTTTTGAACCAATTATTCTCATTCGAGACAAAAACAAACCTGAATATGGCGGACATGAATTCTTGCGAAAAAGATGTTCGTTATGGAAAAGAATTAAACTAATATGCCAAAAAATTAAATTGGCAGATTAGTTTAGTCATTCTATTTATTTCTGTTATAAAAATATAGGATTATGGAAAACTCCTTTCCACTGATATTCAACTTCATCATCACAAAGAATTACAATTTTATCTGCACTATCCCTCAATAAGGCGCCATATTTTCCCAATGTGCCTTTACTTGTTATTTGGTGTTGGCAATAAGCTATCAAAAACAGATCCATATACCCTTTATCCGATCCATTTATATCCACTACTCTATAATTTTGATTCGCAAATTCAAGATAAGGAATAAGTTCTGATGCTACCCATTCTGGCTCATCTGAGAAAAAGTAGAAGTAAGGCGCTATAGTCTCTTTTTTCATATAATCAACAGCCTCTTTAAAATAGCTCAAAGAAGCGGGCTTCCCATACGCTGGAATTTCAACACTCAAATCTCCCCGTCGCACATGTACTGCCACTGAGTTTATATTTTGTTTTATTTCCGACATTAGCATTTTACTATCCTCATCAAATATATCAGATGACATTCTATAAGTAGACATAAATGCGGGTACCCAAATATTTATTGGCAAATGATAATATCCACCTAAATAAATTGGTGGTTTTTTCTCTAAAAACGAGAAATCATCTATCCGTTCTGATGTATTATTCCCAACATAATAAAAATGCCTCTTATAATAGGAAATTTCCAGCTCTGTTGCAATTTTTAGTTCCAAATAAGGAAACACTTTCAACAAATCAAAATTACGAGCAAATTTATAATTCAAATCACTTCCCCATTCTTTATAAAAGGATAAATCATACACAACCTTACATCCATGCTTTCTAAAGAACTCCCCTAATAAATATTGAAGCATTTGAGAACAAACACCACCATCCATCAGCACTACAACCTTAGGAGTAACTAAGTGAGCTTTCAACATTCTTTTATAACAGCTTCTTTGCCACTTTCTAATAATACTCATTTTCATATCTTATTTTGCCAACTATACCGCAACAGATTCAAATATCCCAGCCCGCTAGATATCTTATAAACTGCTACTATTTTTTTCTCTCTATTAGATAAACATTCTTCCAAATCAGGAAATTGCCCAAGTTCTTCCAGTATCCGCCCCATTTCTTTATTGGCATCCACTAGTTTTTTCCAATGAAGCCTCATCATCGTATTTTTCAAATGAAACAATGCCAGCTCCCGCTTCAAGGCCACAGTCAAATTATTTCTATTCATGTAGTCATCAAACCAAGACACATATATATTAAAATCTTTATAAGTTTTATCATCCAGACAATGAGACATTGAAGATGGATATATTCCATAATTGAGAATTGGAGTATCAATAGAAACCACTTTTTTAGAATATAACAAAAGTTGAGACGAAAGTACAGCATCCTCTCCAAAAGCAATATTAAGCCTCTCTACATTATTCAAATACAAAGAACGAAGGTGAAATTTAGCCCAAACCGCCCAATAAGCCTTAAAACTAAGTATATATTTTAGATATTCAAGTCCAGTCATTTCCTCAAACTCTATAACCTCAGAAAGCCATTGTTTTTCTCCTTCACAGAAATAAAATGGAGCTATCACAATATCAGCCTGCGCCTCTTCAGCTTTAGAAACTAAAAGTTCAATAGCATTTTGCTGCAATGTATCATCACTATCTAAATATTGTATATATTTACCACGAGCCAATTCAATTCCATCCTTTCTAGCCTTCACCAAACCCTCATTCGACTTATGTATATATTTTATCCTGTCATCCAAATTCATATACTTACGTATAATATCAGGAGAAGAATCTGTACAACCATCGTCAATGATAATTATTTCCAAATCATCATACGTTTGTCCAATAGCACTTTGGATGCAACCTTCTAAATGGGTTTCACTATTATAAACAGGAATAATTATCGAAACTAAAGGTATTTGTTTTTCCATTTCTAATAAACTTAGTGTACAATAACTTAATCTTTACTAACTGCCATTTTAACAACCCCTCAAATACTTGCTTGCGAGAAAAGCAATAAATAAAAGCAATCCTCACTACAAAGACTCAAAGTTTTATCCTCTTAAATTTATTATAATGGACTAAACGATAAATAGGCCATAAATAAACAAGTTTCCATAATTTCTTATAGCAACGAGGTTCTAATTCTTTCTTTCTCAACAATGGTAATAACCTCTTCATTTTATGCCTCATATCCTTAATTGACTCTTGAAACTCTCCAGGTTTTACCCGCAACATAATATCCTTAAATACAGAAAAACAAATACGCAACATCATAGTTTGTACTTCGCAAAGTTCTTTTCCCTCAAAAACATTCTGTCGGTTTACAAATTCCACCCTACTAAATTCGGCCAAAAAGTAATGGTAATAATTAAAAGGAGTAACAGTATGACATATACTATCTAAACGTTCAATATAATGATAAAAAGGTTTATCCACCCAGACTATAGTGTCACACGTCAATACCCATTCATGCATAACAAGACGATCCTCATACAATCGGCCTACAGGAAACTCTCGTGTGTAAAAAAAAGACTTTTTAAATAGCTTAGTACAAACAGAGCAGCTTATTTTTTCCCACATCATATCCTTGATAAATTCCTTTCGAGAACACAACTCTACAGAACCTGAATTACGAAAAGGATGAACACTTTCTTTATAATCAAAATCAAGAACGTAATTGCAATACGAAAAATCAGCTTTATAAGACAGAAGTGCATCTAACAATTCTTGATACATAGTAGGCTCTATATAATCATCACTATCAATAAACCCCACATAGGGAGCAGAAGCGACTTTTAGACCTTCATTACGAGCTATTGACAAGCCCGCCTCTGAAAGACGCAAGACTTTTACACGTTCATCCAATTTAGCATATTCATCACAAATATCTGCTGAGCTGTCTATTGATAAGTTCTCAACCAATATTATTTCAATTGATTTCAAAGATTGATTACGTACAGAATCCACACATTTACGCAAATAATTTGCCGTATTATGCACTGGAATAATAACACTTATCAAATAATCATTTTCCATATAAAAGCAGATGTATTAATAAATGCAGCAAAGATATATAAAATCCAAGATAGCCAAAGAGCATTACAAAATAAATTTCATACCTTTGCAAAGAGAATCACTAATGCTAATCCAATATGAGTAAAAACAATCAGCCCTTTATTTTATATGACAACCAAATTTTTGATATTCAAAGATTTGGAGGCATATCACGCTATTTTTGCGAAATTATGCGAAGATTAAGTATAAAAAAAGATATCGCTGTACGCTACTCTATCAACTACTATTTAACAACTTATGGGTTGGGAAAACACCGCGCACCACTTCCCCGCTTTATATTCAAACATTATCGAAAACTGTGTCAAAATAAGAACAAAGAATTAAGTAGAAAATTATTAACTCAAAAGAAGAAATATCTTTTTCATCCAACATATTATGATCCATATTTTTTAGACTATATTGGAAATAATCCATATGTCATCACCGTGCATGATATGATTCATGAGAAATTTCCTTCCTTTTTTTCTGATGCCCGTGAGATCATTGCACAGAAAAAAGAAGTTATTAGCCGGGCAAACCGTGTTATAGCTATAAGTGAAAACACCAAAAGGGACATTATCGAGTTACTGCACATTAATCCTGATAAAATAGATGTAATTTACCATAGCACAAGCATGAAACCTCATATAGGAAAGCAAAGCTTAGAGCTACCCAATACGTTTTTGTTATTCGTCGGAGATCGGAATCCATATAAAAACTTCGATCGTCTTGCAAGAGTATTCTCCAAATTAAGCGTTCAAAATGATGAGCTATTTTTAGTATGCACCGGAATGCCATTTAACAAAACAGAAAAAGCGTTTATTGATGAATTAAATATTTCAAATAGAGTATTACAGATAAAAGCCACAGACAAACTTCTTGCTGAGCTATATAGTCGAGCCAAAGTTTTCGTATTTCCTTCATTATATGAAGGATTTGGTATTCCCATTTTAGAAGCATACGCTTGCCATTGTCCAGTCGCCCTAAGTAACACTAGTTGTTTTCCCGAAATCGCAGAGAATGCAGGAGTTTATTTTGATCCCTATTCGGAAGACTCCATATTAAATGCCATCACCGAAATAATTTATAATGATAAAAAACGCACAGATCTTATCCAAAAAGGTAATGAACGCCTAAAATCTTTCTCATGGGAGAAAGCAACCATCTTAACTGAAAAATCTTATTCAAAAGCTTTAAACATAAAACAAATAACAGTATCATGAACATAGAACATCCGATTTTAAGTATCATCACTGTCAATTACAATAATAATATTGGACTAATCAAAACATTAGAAAGTATCAAAACACAGACATTTTCTTCATATGAACATATTATAATAGATGCTGATTCTAAAGATGGTAGCAAAGAGACAATCTTAAAATATAAGAAAGAGACTACACATCTTACTTATTGGTGCTCAGAACCAGACAAAGGAATATACGATGGTATGAACAAAGGCATCGAAAAAGCTTCAGGAGAATACATTTACTTTCTAAACTCAGGAGATTGTTTAATAGAAAACATTCTTCAAAAAATATTTTTCGATGGAACTGATTACATTTATGGCGATATAAAATTTATTGGTGGAAAAAAAAATAGAATAGAAAAAGCACCTAATAAAGTCGATTTAGTATTTTTATTAACAAAATCTTTACCACATCAGGCTTGCTTCATACATCATAAATTATTTGAAGATAAAAAATACGACACTAATTATAAAATTGTAGCAGATTGGATACATAGTATGCAATGTATCATTTTCAAAGAATGCAGTTATAAACATATACCATGCGTCATTGCAGAATATGATTCAAATGGTGTTAGCTCCGATTACACAGAATCTCAACATGAACGCCTAAAATGGCTAAGAAAGAATCTATCAACCCCACTCTACGAAGCCTTCATTGAGCTTTCTGAACTCCAACGCTCCGCATTCAGGGACATAATTCCAATTTTAAACAAAACACGTAAGTTTCAAAAAAGAGCAAAAAAAGTCGTCATGTTTCTATACAAGATTAATTCAATATTAACACAGCACAAGTAGTGTATAATAATAAAAATCATAATCCTGCAGCCACAATAAACTCCGATATATACTCTTTTACAGTATATTTATCAGACATAAAATTCAAAGCATTCTCCCCCATCTTTCTTCGTAATATAGGGTCACTCAACTTGTTTATAGCAGAAGCTAAATCATTAACATTTCCTCTTTTGTATAATATACCATTATAATTATCTCGTATTTGCTCCTTGTTTGCCTCAATATCAGTAGCAATAACAGGCAATCCCATTTTCTGGGCTTCTATATCTACTTTTGATAATGTTTCTGACCTTGAACAGACCAATAGAACATCAGCTTGCTCATAATAAGTTGAGATATTAGTAGTATATTTCACCATAGAAACATATGATTCTAACCCATTTTTTCGAATAAGGCCTGATATATAGTCTGTATAATCCTCTTCGGTTGCACCAACTAAAAAAAGATGAAAATCAAGATTAAACTCTGAAACCAGTAGTTTTGCAGCTCTTACTGCATCTTCTTGTCCTTTATTATCATCAAAATGACCAATTTGCAGAAGAGTATAACAAGAATGCTGCAAAGGTTTTCTCCCAACTAACTCTGCCCCTACAGCAACATGTATTTTCTGAAGTTTATTTATTTCGGAAATATAAGGTTTATAATAATTAAAAGTGTAATCTGAAACAACAAAAACGGATTTAGACAAACGATCAAGCCATCTTAGAATCCTTTTTTCCGCATACAAATAAGAATAGATACCTACATGAGGAGGCACTTCATGAATGAACCAAAAATGGGTATAGTTTCCCCATTTACTTGCTAGAGCCGTCACAGGAGAAGCTATTGTATTGGTCATCACAATATTAGGCTTTATCGTCTTCAAATACCTCAAAGTTTTAAATGCATATTTCAAAATTCTAAAATAACGAAAAAGAGGCTTTATCAAAGGCTTTTTAGGAGAAATCACCATCCACCAAGGTTGTTTTATAATTGCATATCCATCAATATAAGGCTTCAGTTCTTCTACAAGTTCTCTATCTTTTGGAGAAATAAGATATATTTCATAATGTGGATACATAGCCTTCAGTCCTTTCACCAAATCGTACAGACAACCTTGAGCGCCCCCCTGCATACTAGCATCATGAGACATTAAAACTATCCTCTTATTTTGATCAGCCATAAATTATTTAATATCATTTTAAAAGTTGCTCAAAATAAAGACTTTTATCCGAATATTCATTCATTTTTAAAGTATAAATTTAGGCGACTTCAATAAATCTTTCATTTAATAACACTAGTACCCCAGCAAAAAGACAAATTAAAAATGAAAAAAGTTTAACCTTATTTTAAATTTACTACCCAGATGAGCTCCCAAAGGTTAGCAGTAACTCAAAATAAATGGACATCGGTTAAGGCATCATTCAATAATACAACCTCATAATCTATATATGTTCGACCAATACAGATTCAATACGTTATTGCAAAAATAACCAACATAGTTATAATTAGGAATGATTATACCAACCAAGACAAGATATTCTTCCACTATAAACACATTATTAACATTAGTCACCATAACAAACAGACAACATAGATACGTACATTATACTAAAAGGGGATGTGTCAGAACTCCCCTTTTAACGAAATCATCCTCGCCACAGATAGTTGTAGCGAGGATGTTTTTTATTTATAAGGGTTTTGACACCCTCTTCTAGGTAAAAAGATTCATAAACTACATACAATAAATAGGTTCTAAACCCAAATGACAACAAGAGATAACAAAAACATCATTCCTCCTAAAACTTATCAATTACTCAAGGGAGGAACATAACATGAAATATATTCATACTTCCAATTCCCTTCACCATAAGTTGGACTATAAGATGTTGTATAATAATGATCTGTGCCGTTCCAAGCTTGATACAAAGGAATTGCACCAGCAACGGGGGTCGGATAAACATAACCAAGCATACCATCCAACCTATATCCTTGTATTCCTCCCGGATTAAAACCTGTAGTGTAATAATGATCTTTACCATTCCAATATTGGTAATAAGGAACAGTTCCAGGAATCTGCTGAGTGAATATAGCAAAAGCTACATATTCATACTTCCAATTATTTCTATCTCCATATGTAGGGCTATAAGAGGTATTATAATAATGATCAACCCGATTAAAACTTTGATAAACAGGAGATACAGGAAGCATCTCTAATCTCTTCTTTTCAATATATCTAAATACTGCCTGCTTAATCTGTTCTTTTTTTACAGGATCAGATATCAACTCATAAAGTGGAATCGCCTTATCCCAAGCAATATCGACTAATGCAGCATTCTTAAGCGATATAGAGTTTTGCCAAGCACCTAAATCAATAGCTGGAATTCCGCTATTAGGAGTATAAATAGAATTAATAGCTTTGCCACCATAAGATTGAACAAAAAGAGACCAGTCCTCATTTTTTCTCGTATCAGTCTCCGTCACTGTTACGTCTTTATCACCTGACACACTAAAATTCAAAACTTTAGGAAAAACTGCATTAAAACCTGATTTTACGATTTTTTGCTTTACAGAAGTTGAACTCTCCGTATAAATTAAAGAACGAAATGTCAAATTCAATCGCCCCCCAATTGATACATCACAAAGTAAATGTGTACCATAAGCCTCCACAAACTGATCTGGCGTATAATTATCCAAATCTTCTAAGAAAGTATAAATAAGCAATTTCTTTAATTCAGCAATAGCATAGTTAAACCGAATATACTTAATGCGAAATACCTGATCATGACTAGCAAAAGAATATTGCGATGAATAAGAATATTTAGATGTCAGATTTTTATTCTGAGACAAAGTCCCACCAAACAACATTTTTTTATTTCCCTCCGAACCTAAACTTATTGTATCATTCATACTCAAAGACACTCCTGTCTTTTCTACAATTTCTTTCACATAGTCTTCAGAATTAGCACCATAATAGAATCCCCCATTGCTACCAGAAGCCGTTGATACCACAACCCTATTCGTATCAATTTTATTCATATCAATCACAGGAAGCCGCACAGCCAAATCGCTCAGATTAGACACCGTTGCATCATAGCTCATACCTAGAACATCATAGCGCCCATCTCCACCAGCACGAGTCCGTGGTAAAACCGAAGAAGATTCAGCCTTCAAAAGTACCTCTACATATTCTTCCTCATTGCATGAAAAGAAGAATAACACACTAAAAATCAGCAATAATTTTTTCATACTTCTTTTTTTATAAATGAAACACTCTGGTTTTCTGACAATAAAAAGTATCAAAAAAGGACAATAGTTTCTAAGCATCTTCAAGGAGGAAAACATCTTTTTCAGAAAAACAAAAATTCTATTTCCTGAACAAAAATAAACAAATTTAATGAAACAAAGAAAGAATAGTCAGTTTTTTTTATTACTATATCAAAATAATCGCCAAGTTTCCAATTTATTTATTTATTAAATCCACATATTTTCAATCTGGCTAGCAAGTTCATTCTATCTACTCAAAATACAAACATAGAAAAGACCCTCTCTTAATAATAGAGCTCTTCATAATTCATAAATAAGTTATAAAATAACAAGCACAGGAGACTATCAGAAAAAACTTCATATCAAAACAACGCAACGCCCCGGCTATTTAAGAAGAATTCATATAAGATTCAGTATTATATCATAATAGAGTGGAGCATCATTGTCGAACAAACCATAACAGAATAACACTTAGAAAACAAAAGCCGCAAATCAGAAGTAATTCTTTGTAATAAGGATTAAATATCGATTACAAAACAGCTATAATAAGGAAAAAGCAATTAACTAATTATATTACTTATCAACTAGACAATCCCACATGAATATTATTTATTCAAATAAAATCATTCACGAATTATAATCGATCTTTATCACGAGTAATCAACCAAGGTAGTAACCAACTAAAATTTTTATTAAACCGCTCTATATAATAATCACTAGACTTTGACTTTAAAGAAGATACTAAGCACGAAAGGAGTTCCTCTTTAGTTTCAGTAGAAACCTTCAGTCTTTTTATCTCTTTATAGAAACTACCATGACGTACAGTCTTTCTTTGTTTCCCTATGTTGAGAAGAAACTGCTCTATTTTGTTTATTATATATACATCTTCTCGAACTCCTTCTCCTGTCTTTTGAGCCTTCTTGGTAGCACTCACATTATGTAAACGAAACTTGTTCAATTTTTCATAAACTTCAAGTACCATTCCTTGTCTTGCCATTTCTATCCAGAAAAGCCAATCGCCACTATAACGCATTGAAAAACAAGACAAATCCTTTATTTGCTCGAAACATTGTTTACGAAAAACAACGCCACTGGCATTGTAAATATAATTACGCCAATAAAGATTATGCTTTATATAATCTTCACCATCAAAAACACCCATATTGTTAGAATGGCGTAATTGTCTTGAAGTCCAACGGTCAAAATCAGTAGATAGTTGATTCCCTTTTTCGTCTATACAGTGTGAACCTAAAAAGCAGAAAGAAGCGTGGGGATGTTGATTTAAAACAGAAACTGCTTTCTCCAAAAAAGAAGACTCAGCCGCATCATCACTCTCAGCAATCCATATATATTTTCCACGAGACAAACTAATTCCTTTCTGCCATTGAGCAAAAGGGCTTCCTGTGTTGACAGAATTAATTTCCAAACAAGTGACACAAGAGTTTGTTTTATAATGATTTAAAATAGACACACTATCATCGGTTGAAGCATCATCCAATAATATAATCTCGTAATCTGTATATGTTTGTGCCAATATTGACTCGATACGTTGCTGCAAAAAACGAGCATAGTTATAATTAGGGATGATTATACTAACTTCCACCGGATGATTTTCCATTACAAATACGCTATTTATCTTGGTTATTATAACAAACTGACAGCAAATATACGGATATTATTCTTAAAAAGAACGCTAACCCTCTAATGTTTAGCAAAAAAGCCTTCAACGCTTGTCACAACCAAATAAAATGTATACATTTGTAGAATTTTAGCGCAAGCCCCCTTAACTATTTAACTAACATAGTAATAATTATATGAATAAACCCATGGCGAGCAACATAAGTACATCGCTAATTATATCCACCTATAATAGAAGCGACGCATTAGAATTATGCGTTAAAAGCGTGCTACGTCAATCTCTCCTTCCTGATGAAATTATCATTGCCGATGATGGCTCTAAAAAAGATACAGGAGAACTAATTCATCAACTGGCAGCTTCCTCCGAAGTTCCTATTATTCATGTTTGGCATGAAGACCTGGGCTTCAGACTGGCCTCCATCCGCAACAAAGCTATTGCGAAAGCATCTAAAGAATATATTATACAAATCGACGGAGATATTGTATTACATAAAGATTTCGTCAAAGATCATGTGCATTTTGCCAAAAAAGGCAGTTTCGTAACCGGTAGCCGTGTATTAATCCGGGAAGGTTTAACCAAAAAGATGTTAGCAGAAAGAAACTGTATTATCTCCATTCACGACAAAGGTACTAAAAACGCGATCAATGGAGTACATCTACCTTGGTTGAGCCCGCTACTTCAGCATTACCGTCAATGGGATGTTTCATATTCCAGAGGATGTAACATGGCTTTCTGGAAAGAGGATTTATTAAAAGTCAACGGATACAATGAAGCTATTACCGGGTGGGGAAGTGAAGATCATGAATTAGTATGCCGACTTATCAACAGCGGTGTACGCAAGCGTACCATCAAATTTGCGGGAATTGTGTTCCATCTTCATCATGAACTACATGGAACGGATAATTTGAACAATAACCGCAGTATTTTGAACGAAACTAAAGTCAGGAAACTAACCTGGTGCGAAAAAGGAATCATACAAAACTAATATGGAAAAGAATTTAAACTTTTTAGATCGAAACGAATTTAACTACAGCCCATCAAAAGAAGTAGTAGAAGCTTTAAAAAACTTCGATATAAATAAACTTTGTTTTTACACCCGCATTTATGATGAAGGAAAGAAAAGTATATTATCTGTTTTCTTATCCGAACTTTACGATATAGATGAAACACAAGTCTTATTAGGATACGGCGGAGAAGATATCCTGAAACAAGCTGTCCATTACTTCCTGACGCAAGAAGATGGAAATAAAACGATGTTGATTCCTAAGTTCTCATGGTGGTATTATAAATCAATTGCAGATGAGGTAAATGGCCATACTCTGCAATATCCTCTTTACGAAGACGGAAATACTTTCAAATATGACTTTGAGACACTGAAAGATATGATTCAGAAAGAGAATCCGAAGATTCTTTTACTCGCTTCGCCCAATAACCCTACCGGCAATGGTTTAACTCCGAAAGAACTGGATGAACTACTTGCAGAGGTGTCTAGCCAAACAGTGGTGTTAATAGACGAAGCATATGCTTCTTTTGTTTCAACAGACACAAGTTACATCAAAAAGCTGGTTAATAAATATCCGAATTTGATTATTTCCCGTACTTTATCCAAATTTTACGGATTACCCGGCCTACGTATGGGATTCGGATTTATGAGTAAAGAACTGGAAAAATTCAGCAAATACAGCAATAAGTATCTGGGATACAACCGGATATCTGAAGACATCGCCATTGCAGCTCTTAAATCGGACGCGCACTACCGAAACATCGCGAAACTGATGAACGAAGACCGTGAACGTTATGAAAAGGAAATCGGCGTGTTACCCGGGTTCAAAGTATACGAATCGGTTGCCAATTTTATTTTAATCAAATACCCGATAGAGCTAAAAGAGGCTCTACAAAAGGCTTTTGCAGAACAGAGTTATAAAGTGAAATTCATGAATGAACCGGATATCAATACTCATTTGCGCATCACATTGGGACGCCCTGAGCAGAACCGGATCGTTATAGATACAATCAAAGAAATCGCATCTAAATGAAAGCAGTAATATTAGCCGCAGGAATAGCCTCACGCTTACGCCCGCTGACCGATACAACGCCCAAATGCCTTCTCAAGATAGGAGAACGATGCCTTTTGGCAAGAACTTTTGACGCCCTGATACAAAACGGATTCGATGAATTCATCATTGTCACCGGATATCGCCAGCAGCAAATTGTTGATTTTCTACAGATACATTACCCAACCCAAAATATTACTTTCATCTATAATGACAGGTATGAATCTACCAACAATATCTATTCATTATGGCTTACCCGGCCATATACAGATGGGGAGGAAGTATTGTTATTAGACAGTGACATTGTATTTGATCCTCAAATTGTAGAAAAATTACTTCACTCGGGCAAGGATGACATATTGGCTCTGAATCGCCACGAGCTTGGAGCAGAAGAAATAAAAGTCATCGTGGACGATGCACAAAAGGTGATTGAAATCAGCAAGGTCTGTTCTATATCCGATGCTATTGGAGAATCTATCGGCATCGAAAAAATGTCAACTGAATACACCAAAGCCCTGTTCCGGGAACTGGAAATTATGATTACTGCCGAAAGACTGGACAATATATTCTACGAACGGGCTTTTGAGAGACTGATTCCGCAAGGATATAGCTTTTACGTCATGGACACCACCGAGTTCTTCTCGGCCGAACTAGATACAGTAGAGGACTTTCAACAGGCACAGAAGCTGATTCCAGCCAGTCTTTATTAATCAAAATCCTGATAGAAATGGCTAATTACGACATCCGCCCTCTACAGCTTCGCATATTAAAGAACTTATTAGCTGTTGACAAAGTTTGCAAAGAACATAATCTGCGATATTACATTATGGCAGGCACCATGTTAGGAGCCGTCCGTCACAAAGGATTCATCCCCTGGGATGATGATTTGGATATCGGAATGCCAAGAGCTGATTATGATTTATTAATGGCTAATGCCAAAGAATGGTTACCGGAGCCTTACGAAGCTGTATGCGCCGAGAATGACAAGGAATATCCTCTTCCATTCGCAAAGGTACAGGATGCCAGCACAACTTTAATCGAACGTATGCATCTCAAATATCTGGGAGGTGTATATATTGATATATTTCCACTTGACGGGGCTCCGGAAAGCCGTATGGCACAAAGAATGCATTTTGCAAAGTACGAGTTCTACAAGCGAATACTTTATCTTATTCATCGCGATCCATACAAACATGGGAAAGGTCCCAGTTCATGGATACCGTTATTGTGCAGAAAGTTTTTCACCCTCACCGGAGCACAGGAAAGTATCAGGAAGGTAATGAAAAAGTATGATTTCGACCAATGCGCATTAGTCTGTGATTATGATGACGGTATGAAAGGAATCATGCCAAAAGAGATTCTAGGCACTCCTACTCCTATCCTATTTGAAGATGAAGAAATATGGGGTGTACAGCAATACGATACCTATCTGTCACAGAAATATGGAGATTATATGACTATCCCGAAACAAAGCGGACAAAGACAGCATAATTTCCATTATTTAGACTTGAATAAACCTTATCGGGATTTTGAAGTCTAATTATAATCACATAAGGTAAGAAGTAGAAATGAGAATAGGTTTTGACGGAAAACGTGCAGTACAGAATTTCACCGGTTTAGGTAATTATAGCCGCTATATAGTGGATATTTTATGCCAATTCTACCCGGAGAATGAATATGTGCTGTATGCGCCCAAGAAACGGGAAAACAAAAGGCTGGACAAATTAACGAAACAGTATCGGCAACTACAGCTTTCTTATCCCACCACTCCTTTCTGGAAAAAGTTAAGTTCATTGTGGCGGGTATGGGAAGTCACTCGCCAACTGGAAAAAGAGAGAATCGATATATTCCACGGACTTAGCAACGAATTGCCTCTGAATATCCATAAAAGTGAAGTAAGAAGTATTGTAACGATCCACGATCTGATATTTTTGCGGTATCCACAGTATTACCGTCCGATTGACAGGAAAATATATACATACAAATTCCGCAAAGCCTGCGAAAATGCAGATAAAATCATTGCTGTCAGCGAATGTACCAAACGTGATATTATTGAGTATTTCGGAATTCCTGCCGATAAGATAGAAGTTGTTTATCAGGGATGTGATACCTCATTCATACATCCTGTAACTGAAGAGAAAAAAAGAGAAGTTCGAACTAAATATCAGTTACCGGAACACTATATCCTCAATGTGGGAAGTATTGAAGAACGAAAAAATGCACTTTCAGCGGTGCAAGCATTGATGATGCTTCCTGAGCAAATTCATCTTATCATTGTAGGACGTCAAACGGAATATACTGACAGGATTAAAAGTTTCATTAAGGAGAATAAGCTGGAAGAAAGGGTACACATTATCAGCAATGTTTCTTTTGATGATCTACCGGCTTTTTATCAGTTAGCAGAAATCTTTGTATACCCTTCACGTTTTGAAGGCTTTGGCATTCCTATTATAGAAGCTCTATATTCAGGTATTCCGGTAGTGGCCGCTACAGGTTCTTGCCTGGAAGAAGCCGGAGGCCCCGACTCTATCTATGTACATCCTGACGATATCAAGGGGATGGGCAATGCTTTCAAACTGATATACTCAGATCCCGAAACAAAGAAGGATATGATTGAAAAGGGGCAGATTTTTGCCAAAAGATTCTCTGAGAAAAAACAAGCGGAGGAGCTCTTAAACATCTACAAGAAACTAATGAAATGAACGCACTTAAACATACAATAAAGAAATTTATATATGGCACTCTTCCATATTATTTTATGAAGGGGTATAAACCAGACTCACCCTATCTGAAATATTATGAATATATAAAAGAGCACGGATATTCAAGGCATTTGTATGAATTCAAAGATGAATATACAAATATGTCTGTCAATGTACAAAAAGATGAGAAAAAAGGCTTATACTATGTACAACAGGAGAAGAAACGACTATATTTCAGAAAAAGTACCCCACCCAAAAAAATTCAAAAATACTACAAAGCCTTGACTATGGAACAAGACAGGCGCTCACCACACCATTACTTTGACAGCGCGAAAGATGTCACGGGAAAGGTTTTTGTAGATGTCGGTTGCGCCGAAGGATATTCTTCATTGGAGGTCGTAGAGGAAGCCAAACATATCTACTTGTTTGAACAGGATGAACAATGGTTGGAAGCTATCAGAGCCACTTTCGAACCATGGCAAGATAAAGTTACAATCGTCCAGAAGTATGTAAGCGACCATAATTCATCGAAAGAACAAACATTAGACGATTTCTTCAATAACCAAACGAATGAGCATCTATTTCTAAAAATGGATATAGAAGGAGCCGAACGATACGCGTTGACCGGATGCAAGAATTTATTTCAGAATTGCCAGAAGCTGGATTTTGCAATTTGCACATACCACTTGCGTGATGACGAAGAAATTATCTCTGCATTTCTGAATAAGCACAACTGCACATATATAAATCAAAAAGGTTTTTTCAGGCATAAAATCCGCAGTGTAGTCATGCGCGGAAGTAAGAATTAATCATTGATAATCAGCAGAAAGCAGGTCGCAATAATCATACTGATACAAGTATGTATCATAAATGCTCTTTTCTTTTTTCAATAAAAAACGCGAGATATGCGGTTCCCAAGAAAAGAATCTGCGTACGGAACGATATAAACGGAAGAATAAAATCAGGGATACAATATGCTTTTCTTTTTCTTTCCGTGCCGCACGACGATAAATATAATGAGTAAAGAACTGATCGCTATAACGAAGAGCCAGGCTGACAGTAGATTCTATATCCCAGCCCCGCAAAGAAGCATATTCTGTCATTATATAAGTCAGCACCTCACGAGAGATACACAAACGGCACATATTACGGCATACAGTATCACAATCAATATCCGATAGCAGTTGCATGCGATTCACGTCGACTAAAGAGAAGCTATATTCATTCGTATCATTCTGATGAATCAATATATTGCCGGGAGAATAGTCCAAATGCAAGATACCGGCCTGATGCAAGGCAGCAGTATAGTGTGCAAAAGCAGAAAGTTTGTCTTCATTTCCTTCTACTTTTCCATCCATCAGGGAACGGACAGTTTCACCACCATCATAACAACAAATGTAATAGCTATGTGAAAGGAGACTATGCTGAAATTGTTCAATCATAGCAACTGGCTCGGGAGTGTCAAAACCATGTTGCTGGATCTCCATAGAATAAATATAGGAACGCTCTGCTTTCGATTGACGGAAAAACGAATATACAACACGATTAATGATGTGAGGCTTTTTAAAGCTCTTCACCACAACATCAATGCTGCCCAAGCTAATTCGTTTTAGAACATTACGACCATCGTACACCACATCTCCTTCATTCTGGAAGGATCTCGGAATTTCTTCTATCTCCTTCTGCAAATGCGCGTACTTGGGATTTACAATCACTCTCATTACACTCTCCTATACTAATACTAATTACAAAGATTGAGCAAAGATAAAGAAATTAGGCCACATTCCGGCTATATTTTTCTCTTTTCTCACAAAGATTGGCCAACTCTCTCCACATACAGGCATGGTCAGGAACAACTTTAGTCGTTTTTTCTTTTTTCTTTTCATTTATATTTAGACATAAATGCTTTTTTTTAGTTATGTTTGCACGACAAAAGTATAAAGAGATTCAAGCATGAAACCAATCAAAAAAATTCTGATTATTCGATTTAGACAAATAGGAGACTCCATTCTAGCTATTCCATTGTGCAGTACGCTGAAAAAAAGTTTCCCTGATGCTGAAATACACTTTGTGCTTAATAAAAATATAGCCCCGCTCTATGAGGGGCATCCGGACATCGATAAAGTCATTACCTTTGACAAAGACGAGAATAAACCATTTACCTCTTATATAAAAAAAGTATGGCAAGTAATGCATCAAGACAAATACGATGCAATCATCGATATGCGTTCTACCATCCGGACTCTTTTTTTCTCTCTTTTTTCACTAAAAACCCCTTTCCGAATAGGACGTATCAAAGGATATACACGCTTTCTACTAAACTATCGGACAGACACTTACAGCAAAGAACTAACAACTGACATGGTACAACGTAATCTATTACTTGCTGCACCATTAGAAAAGATCAGCCCTATTCAATACACAAAAGAATTTAAGTTATATCTTACTGCCCAAGAGAAAGAAGATTTTCGATGCTATATGAAAAAGGAAGGGATAGATTTCGCGCACCCTGTATTCCTAATAGGAGTCACAACTAAACTTATTCATAAGAAATGGGACACGGGATTCATGATAGCTACACTTCAGAAAATATTGGAAGAACACAAGGACATACAAATGATCTTCAACTACGCACCGGGGTACGAAGAAGAAGATGCAAGAAATATCTACAAGGAATTGGGATGTCCGGAACGTATCAAGATTAATATACAAGCCTCCTCATTACGGCAACTGGTTGCCCTCTGTGCCAACTGTTCGTTTTATTTCGGGAACGAAGGAGGAGCCCGGCACATTGCCCAATCTCTCGGAATTCCCTCATTCTCCATCTACTCACCAAGTGCTTCGAAATCTATGTGGTTACCTGCAAATTCCGTACTTGCCAAGGGGATTAGTCCTGACGACATTCTTCCGCTGGAACAACAAGTGACATTGACCCATGAAGAACGTTTTGCATTAATTACTCCCGAAAAAGTATATGAGCAATTAACTTCAACACTAAGACAATTGGGCTAACTCCCGATATAAATCAAGATAGGCTTGTATATGCTTCTCGTAACTGAATGAAGCGGCATGTTCTTTGATTTTTCCCAAGCGATCCTTGTCTTTATAGAAATCAGGCAGGTGTTCCCGGATACTTTGCACCATAGATTCTGTATCCAAATGATCCCACATGATAGCGTGTCCATTACAAACTTCCGGCAAACTAGTGCGATTAGCAGCAAATACAGCCTTTCCAAACTGCATGGCTTCCACTACCGGCAATCCAAAACCTTCGCCCTCACTGGGAAACAAGAACGCTTCACAGTTCCGATATAACCAAATCTTTTCACTTTGAGAGATAACATCCGTCAAAAAGACATTAGTGAGCTGATTTTCACGAATCAGATTACGCACTTCTTCAGCATAAGCAAAATGAGCGTCACCACAAATATATAAATCATATTCCGGGAAATGGCGCATGACGTCAACTAAGAGATGGAAATTCTTTTTTCTACGGATTTGTCCAATCGTAAAAAAGAAAGGACGTCCCGTAGCAAAAGCAGGTCTTGTTCCTTCCAACGTATCAATCTTCTCCACCCCATTATAGATAACCCGGATTTCTTTTCCCTTCAGATCGATATGCTGACGAATGACATCCGCCACATAATGAGAAATCGTAGTAACTACCGCCGCCTTATTGACTTTATTCTGCATTCGGCGAAGATACATTTTAGCCTTCCAAGGCTTTTTCTCTGTCAGGAAATTAAAGTCATGTATGGTAAAGATAAACTTTGTACCACCGGCAATACGCAACAACTTTCGCTGCTGATTCACTGCATGCCACACATCCACCTTAGGAAGAGTAAAAGGAAAAAACTTATTGATACGACGTATTGGGACAGAGGTCACATTCTCGCCAAAATCTTGCGCATATTTCTGCCTCAACAAATATACAAAATGAAGATCATCTATCGGCATGGATGAAAAAGCCGCCGCATAATTGGCAGCTATCTGTCCAAAGCCTGCTGTGAGGCTACCGTAATTTGTCAGGTCTATCAGTACTTTTTTCTTGTGTTGCATTTCTTTTTTCATCATCTTTAAACTCTGCCACTCATCCAATTTGAAATAATCAGATTTTCTATCGAAAAATATTAATCTATAATCCCCTCTATTTTAGCGATTACCTGTTCCGGTTTTATGTCTCTCAGACACGCATAGTCGCCACGCCAACAGGGTTTCTGGCCATACACCGAACAAGGGCGACATAATAAATCAAGCTGTACTGTATTGACCGGCAGTTGCTTCCAACCCATAAAGCCGGCATAGGGATGAGTAGCTCCCCAAACAGAAACGACCGGAATATTGACTAGGGACGCCAAATGCATATTAGCAGAATCCATTGAGAGCATCACATCCAAATGGCTCATCAAATTCAATTCTGTACGCATATTCAACTTACCTATCATCGAAACTACTGAAGGATATTTGGCCATCCATGCATCAAAAACCTCCTGTTCTTTTTGTCCGCCTCCAAAAAGAAAAACTTTAACCCTTGAATCAGCTGCGAAATGAGCTATAATCTGCTCCTGTAATTCAATCGGATAAATCTTGCCTATATGCTTGGCAAAAGGAGCTATACCAATCCACTTCTGCTCCCCTTTAGGTCCAGTAACAGGTTCTATTTCTGCAAAGTCCCCTTTTCCTTCTCCATAGATAGAAGAAAAATTCAACAAAACTGGCAAACCCAATTTTTCAAGTACATCCGCATACCGACGGAAAGAACTTTTTTGATTTTCCATCACTTTGTGATGGCGGCGAATTAGTTTCTTTTTACCAGCTCTACCTTTACAAATAGAAGCTACTGGTATATTAGCAAGACGAAATCTCCAACATAAATATTTTGCACGAAGCACATGGTGAAAGTCTGCAACATAATCAAAGTTCATTGCCTTCAATTCCGAATAGAGACTATTCAATCCCCATAGTCCTTTATGCTTGCCTGTTAAATCAGCCCCTACAAAACTTACATTATCTGGCAAACTCTGAAAAAGCGGTTGCCAAACAGCACGACTTAACACTGTTATTTCGTGCTGAGGATATTGTACAGCCAGTGAATGTATCACCGGAATTGTCATGGCTACATCACCAAAAGCTGAAAAACGAATAATGAGAATACGCGCCATTCGTTATTTTTTCGCATAAAGCACCGGATTCAATGCCGGGTCATTATACATTTTCATCTGTTTGTATACCTTCATATATTTTCTTCCTGCTTCAATATCATCCAATAGTTGATCAATAGCAGCAGAAAGATCCTTACGTTGTTCCAACAAAATATTCAGTTTCGTTTGGCATTGCGCACGATGTTCTTCAGTAGTATCCGTACGGTCTACTTCTTGTTGCATGTGGTATATTTTCAACGCAAGAATAGACAAACGGTCGATTGCCCATGCAGGACTTTCCGTGTTAATTGTTGCATCCGGCAGAGACTTTACCTCTTTATATTTATCCAGGAAGTAACTATCGATCAATTCGACCAAATCTGTACGATCTTGATTTGATTTATCAATTCGTCTTTTCAATGCCAATGCTGCTACCGGATCAATTTGGGGATCACGGATTATATCCTCAAAATGCCATTGAACAGCATCAATCCAATTCTTCAGATACAAATAATACTCAATAGTTTTCAACTCGTAAGGATTGTTCATCGGTGCATCTACACTATCCGTTACATGGTAATCATTGGTAGATTTCCAAAAAATCTCGTTGCAAAGGTTACTAAATGTCATAATCTTAACTAGCTTATAGGTATATAATAGGGCAAATCTATGTAATATTTTTCAGACAAGCAACCGTTTCTTACTTTTTTATTTGTTACCTTTGTGGGTATTAAAGATGAATTGTATATGAAAATTATTATAGATAATAAAATACCATCTATAAAAGAGGCGGTTCAGGGAATAGCCGATGAGGTAATCTATGCTCCGGGAAAGGATTTCACTCCGGAATTGGTACAGGATGCGGATGCACTTATTGTCCGTACCCGCACGCATTGTAACCGTGAATTATTGGAAGGTAGCCGGGTGAAGTTCATTGCTACGGCAACCATTGGTTTCGACCATATCGATACGGAGTATTGCAAGCAGGCAGGTATCGAATGGACGAATGCACCGGGATGCAATTCCGCTTCTGTTGCCCAATATATACAATCATCGCTTCTTGTATGGAAGTCTGTCAGGAATAAAAGACTGGATGAACTGACTATCGGGATTATAGGCGTAGGTAATGTAGGAAGCAAGGTGGCTAAAGTGGCACAAGATTTCGGCATGCGCATTCTATTGAATGACTTACCACGAGAAGAGAAAGAAGGAAAAGGGAATTTCTCTTCTTTGGATAAAATAGCGGAAGAATGTGATATCATCACTTTCCACGTACCTTTATATAAAGAAGGGAAATATAAGACCTTCCATTTGGCTGACGAAAACTTCTTTCTTTCACTTAAACGGAAGCCGGTTATCATCAATACTTCACGGGGTGAAGTCATTGAAACAGATGCTCTTTTAAATGCTTTAAACAGCCAGGCTATTTCGGATGCCATTATTGATGTATGGGAGCACGAACCGGAAATCAATCGAGAACTGCTGGAAAAAGTTATCATCGGCACCCCGCATATTGCCGGCTACTCTGCTGACGGGAAAGCCAACGCAACCCGTATGTCACTGGATGCGATTTGCAAGTTCTTTCAGATAGATGGAGATTATGAGATCAATGCACCGGCTCCTGCTTTTCCTGTTATTCATGCAAAAAGTCACGAAGACGCACTCCTTCAAATGTATAATCCAGTCGAAGACAGCGACCGATTGAAAAGTCAACCGGAGCTATTCGAGACCTTGCGTGGAGATTATCCTTTAAGAAGAGAGGAGACAGCTTATATAATAAAGTATTAGGTATAAGTTTTAAGTATTAACCGTAGCTGCCTGGAATTCTAATAAGGTTCTGTCGAACGATTATCCGAATGGCATAATACTTAATACTTATTATTTAAAACTTGTTACCTAATACTTTCTCTATAATTTGCGGGAAGTGCTCGTATTCCAAAGCATGTACTTTCTTGGCGACATCATCAGGAGAATCTGTCGAAAGTACGGGACAAGTTGCCTGGAAGATTGTGTTCCCTTCATCATAATGCTCATTAATATAATGTATAGTGATGCCGCTTTCTTTTTCACCGGCAGCTACTACTGCTTCGTGGACACGATCACCATACATTCCTTTTCCACCGTATTTAGGCAAAAGAGCCGGATGTATATTTATTATTTTATCGGGATAAGCATGCAAAAGCAGATCGGGCACACGAACCAGAAAGCCTGCCAACACGATAAAATCAATACGAGCCTCCTGCAAAACAGCCAGAATTTCGTCTCCGGCTATCCAATCTTCCTTT
Source organism: Bacteroides sp. GM023 (assembly GCF_014750685.1). GTDB lineage: Bacteria > Bacteroidota > Bacteroidia > Bacteroidales > Bacteroidaceae > Bacteroides. The sequence continues at coordinate 983,320 of NZ_JAAXGE010000002.1, read as the reverse complement.
GGGAATACGTTACAGGGCACTCCAAGACGATGCGCACGCTCCAAAACATAAGCATCACTCTTATTAGAAAGTACCAACGAAACCTGAACGGAATCGTTTTTTTGGAAATACCGGATAATATTCTCAGCATTAGAGCCGGAACCGGAAGCGAAAATTGCGATGTTTTTCTTCATAACTCTCATATTCGATGCACAAAACAGTGAAAAATGTGCAAAAGTTTGCATTTATTTACTCAAATATTTGCGCAAAACGATAAATATTCATTCCTTTGCACCGCAAATTTAAAGAAATAAAACTAATTATTAATTAAAAACTTAAAGTTATGTCTGAAATTGCATCAAGAGTAAAAGCGATTATCGTTGATAAATTAGGCGTAGAAGAATCAGAAGTTACAACGGAAGCAAGCTTCACTAACGACCTGGGAGCAGATTCTCTTGACACTGTAGAACTTATCATGGAATTCGAAAAAGAATTCGGTATCTCTATTCCTGATGACCAAGCAGAAAAGATTGGTACTGTAGGTGATGCTGTATCTTATATCGAAGAACACGCTAAGTAATTCGATTTCATCAATATGGAATTAAAAAGAGTGGTAGTAACAGGTCTTGGCGCCATTACTCCCGTTGGCAATAGCGTTCCTGAATTTTGGGAAAACATTGTGAACGGGGTTAGTGGAGCAGGACCTATTACTCATTTTGATGCGTCGCAATTCAAGACCCAATTCGCATGCGAAGTGAAAGACTTCGATGCTACAAAATACGTCGATCGCAAGGAAGCAAGAAAGATGGACCTGTATACTCAGTATGCCATCGCCGTTGCCAAAGAAGCGGTAGAAGATTCAGGGCTTGACACAGAAAAAGAAGACTTGAACAAAATCGGTGTTATTTTTGGCGCTGGTATTGGTGGTATACATACATTTGAAGAGGAAGTAGGCAACTACTACACTCATATGGAAATGGGACCGAAGTTTAATCCGTTCTTCATTCCAAAGATGATTTCGGATATTGCTGCCGGACAGATTTCTATCATGTATGGTTTCCACGGTCCTAATTATGCGACTTGTTCAGCATGTGCTACTTCTACCAATGCCATTGCAGATGCCTTTAACCTGATTCGTCTGGGTAAAGCAAATGTAATTGTATCCGGTGGTTCGGAAGCAGCAATCTTCCCTGCAGGTGTGGGTGGTTTCAACGCTATGCACGCTCTGTCAACCCGTAACGACGAAGCCAGCAAGGCTTCACGTCCGTTCAGCGCAAGCCGTGACGGTTTCGTAATGGGTGAAGGTGGCGGTTGTCTGATCCTGGAAGAGTTGGAACATGCTAAAGCACGCGGTGCAAAAATCTATGCAGAAGTTGCCGGTGTAGGTATGTCTGCGGATGCGCATCACCTGACAGCTTCTCATCCGGAAGGTCTTGGAGCTAAACTGGTAATGTTGAATGCACTGGAAGATGCGGAAATGGACCCGAAAGAAGTAGATTATATCAATGTACACGGTACATCTACTCCGGTGGGTGATATTTCAGAAGCAAAAGCGATCAAGGAAGTATTCGGCGATCATGCGTTCGAATTGAACATCAGTTCAACCAAATCAATGACTGGACATTTGCTGGGTGCTGCCGGTGCGGTAGAATCTATTGCAAGTATCCTTGCCATCAAGAACGGTATTGTTCCTCCGACTATCAACCATGAAGAAGGTGACAACGACGAGAACATCGATTATGACCTTAATTTCACGTTCAACAAAGCACAGAAACGCGAAGTTAATGTTGCCTTGTCCAATACATTCGGATTCGGCGGTCACAATGCGTGCGTTATCTTCAAGAAATACGCTGAGTAATATCGTGTTACGTAACCAAATAGAAAAGATAAGGCTCTTGTTCCGCAAGGACAGAGAGTCTTATCTTTGTTTTTATCAGATACTCGGATTCTATCCGCGTAATATCCAGCTTTACGAGCAGGCTCTTCTGCACAAGTCAACTTCGCTCCGTTCGGAAAAAGGACGTCCTTTAAATAACGAACGCTTGGAGTTCTTGGGTGACGCCATCCTTGACGCCATCGTAGGAGATATTGTCTACAAGCGTTTTGAAGGGAAACGGGAAGGTTTCCTGACGAATACGCGTTCCAAGATCGTACAACGGGAGACTTTGAACAAGTTGGCCGTCGAGATTGGGTTGGACAAGCTCATAAAGTATTCTACCCGCTCTTCTTCTCACAACAGTTATATGTACGGAAATGCTTTTGAAGCATTTATCGGAGCTATTTACCTGGATCAGGGATATGAACGTTGCAAGCAGTTTATGGAGCAACGTATCATCAACCGGTATATTGACCTGGATAAAATATCCCGTAAAGAGGTTAACTTCAAATCCAAGTTAATCGAATGGAGTCAGAAAAGCAAGATGGAGGTTTCTTTTGAATTGATAGAGCAGTTCCTCGATCAGGACAGCAACCCTGTATTTCAGACAGAAGTACGCATAGAAGGGCTTCCTGCCGGAACAGGTACGGGGTATTCTAAGAAAGAGTCTCAACAGAATGCTGCCCAAATGGCCATCAAAAAGGTGAAAGACCCGACATTCATTACGACCATTAACGAGACTAAGGAACAGCAAGCAGCAATAGCTGATGAGTCTGAAACCGAACTGGAAACAGACTCAGAAATGGAGCTGGCTACCACTGAATCTACCCAAAGCAAATTCCCATACGACGACCCTGAATCACCAGATCGTGTTCTTCTGTAACCAGTTTTAGTTTTCCGGCCACTTCTTCAAGGGGGATAGATGAAATATCGTCTCCTCTTAGAGCTACCATGCGTCCGAATTCTCCATTTGCAATCAATTCTGTTGCGTGACCGCCCATACGGGTAGAAAGATTACGGTCGAAAGGAGTAGGCGAACCGCCACGCTGAATATATCCCAATACAGTTTCACGAGTCTCTATTCCGGTTTCATATTCAATTTCCTGTGCAATATATTCTGCCGCACGTTTACGGCCATCTGTCTGAATTCCTTCGGCTACTACTACAATGGAGTAAGGTTTGCCTTTTTTCAGCCTATCCAGAATTGTATTGCCAATGTTCTTTATGCTATAAGGGATTTCAGGGACAAGGATAACGTCTCCCCCACCTGCCATACCGGAATACAAAGCAATCCAACCGGCTTTATGCCCCATCACTTCAATCACCATCACCCTTTTATGAGAGCTGGCAGTGGAATGCAGGCGGTCGATGGCATCTGTGGCAATGCTTACTGCCGAATCAAATCCGAAAGAGATATCTGTTCCCCAGATGTCATTGTCAATGGTTTTCGGGACTGATACTATATTTACTCCCAATGCGGCAAATTTGGCCGCAGTCTTTTGTGTTCCGTTCCCCCCGATGCAGACGACGCAATCCAAACCCATCTCCTGGATATTCTGAAGGATCAGTGCCGGCTTGTCAACATCCGAGATTACACCTCCTTTTTTAAATGGCTTTTCGCGGGAAGTTCCCAGCATCGTTCCTCCAAGATTCAGCAGTCCGGACAGAGATTTATCTGTAAAGGACTCGACGTCCTTCGTCAGCAAACCTTGAAAGCCGCTGTGAATACCTATCACTTCCATCCCATAATAATTGATGGCTGTCTTGCACACGCCACGAATGGTGGCATTAATACCGGGGCAGTCCCCGCCTGAGGTTAAGATTCCAATTCTCATTGTCGCATTTTTTAGTCAAAAACTCGGGGATTCTATTAAACTCGTCAATTTTAACGATTATTTCCGTCGTAAAGATAGAAAAAAAAGATAAATAAGTTACTTTTGCACGACTAAACATTATTATGTTAAAGCAGAAATGAATATTACAAAAATTATTAGTAAGACTTTTGATTCCCGTTTAAAACAAATAGATCTATATGCTAATCAGGCTAGTGAGATTCAACACCGTGTATTGAATCGCTTGGTGAAGCAAGCTGCCCGGACTGAATGGGGTAAAAAGTACGACTATGCCTCTATCCGCAGCTATGAAGATTTCAGAAAACGTCTGCCCATCCAAACATACGAAGAGATAAAGCCTTATGTAGAGCGTTTACGGGCAGGAGAACAAAACCTGCTTTGGCCGTCGGAGATACGTTGGTTTGCAAAATCATCCGGTACGACTAATGATAAGAGCAAGTTTCTTCCTGTCAGCAAGGAAGCATTGGAGGATATTCATTATAGAGGGGGGAAAGATGCTGCGGCCCTTTATTTCCGTATCAACCCGGATAGTCATTTCTTTTCTGGAAAGGGGTTGATTATGGGTGGTAGCCACAGTCCGAATCTTAATTCTAATCATAGCTTAGTCGGGGATTTGTCGGCTATTTTAATTCAAAATGTAAATCCGCTTATTAATTTCATTCGTGTGCCAAGCAAGAAGATTGCATTGATGAACGAATGGGAAACGAAAATAGAAGCAATCGCTAACAGTACTATTCCGGTGAATGTAACGAGCTTGTCCGGTGTACCGTCTTGGACGCTGGTGCTTATCAAACGTGTTCTTGAGAAAACCGGGAAACATACATTGGAGGAGGTATGGCCTAATCTGGAAGTGTTCTTCCATGGTGGGGTGGCTTTCACTCCTTACCGCGAGCAGTATAAGCAGGTGATTCAGTCGCCTAAAATGCATTATGTGGAGACTTATAATGCTTCCGAAGGGTATTTCGGTACGCAGAATGATCTTTCTGATCCTGCTATGTTGTTGATGATTGACTACGGAATCTTCTACGAATTTGTTCCGTTGGAAGAAGTGGATAAGGAGAATCCACGGGTATATTGTCTTGAAGAGGTGGAACTGAACAAGAATTATGCAATGGTGATTTCTACTTCCTGCGGTTTGTGGAGGTACATGATTGGTGATACGGTGAAGTTTACGAGCAAGAATCCTTATAAGTTTGTTATCACGGGAAGAACAAAGCATTTCATCAATGCTTTCGGTGAGGAATTGATTGTTGATAATGCTGAAAAGGGGCTGGCTAAGGCTTGCGCAGAAACGGGGGCACAGGTTTGTGAGTATTCTGCGGCACCGGTCTTTATGGATGAGAATGCAAAATGCCGTCACCAGTGGCTGATAGAGTTTGCCAAGATGCCGGATTCTGTTGAGAAGTTTGCGGCGATATTGGACGCTACTCTGAAGGAGGTCAATTCTGATTATGAGGCAAAACGGTGGAAGGATATTGCGCTGCAGCCATTGGAGGTAATTGTTGCCCGTCAAGGGTTATTCCATGATTGGATGGCGCAAAAAGGAAAATTAGGAGGACAGCACAAAGTTCCCAGGTTAAGTAATACGAGGGAGTATATTGAGGGGATGTTGCCGTTGAATCAATAGTATTCTTTTTCTTTCGTCTTGATACGAAAGAAAAAGAACCAAAAAGAAAGAATCAAGGCTGCGTTTTTTCAGCTACTCCGGTGCTTTCTCCAGCTAAAGGGCAGAAACTCGCTACGCTCAAACAGTCTGCCCTTTTTAACGCTGAAGAAAACACCTGCGCTTGACGCTGAAAAAACGAGGCCGGGAGACCATGCGGGGTGTTCGTGTTATAGGCGTATATAAGTTCTACAATAGTTCTTTTAAGATTGCGTTAAGAAAGTCAGTGGGCAGTTACTATTATTCCGCCGCCTAACAATAGCCCATCTTTATAGAATGCTGCGGCTTGTCCTGGCGCAATGGCGGTCAAGGGTTCATGGAGTTGTACATGAAGTAAATTATCCGGTGTAATAGTAATCGTGCAGTGGTTTTCTTGTTTGCGGTATCGTATCTTCACGATAATATCAGAATGTCCCAAGATGCGTTCGCGGTTCACGATATTCCAGTCTTTCAACCACATTTCTGTTTTTTCCAAGGCAGAGAGGGAGGATAATATCACTTCATTTTTTTCAGTGTTTATCTCCTTTACGAAAACGGGACGGTTCAAATGAATGCCCAGTCCACGTCTTTGACCAATGGTATAAAAAGGATATCCTTCATGCCAGGCTATAAAATTCCCCTTTTCATCGACAAATCGCCCTCGTCTGACCATTTCTGACCACGGCTGACCATTTCGGACTAATGCCTGACCATCTCGGACCAATGTCTGACCATTTCGGACCAACCAGTTTTTCAAGAAGCTTCGGTAGTCCATCGGACAGAAACAAACCCCTATACTATCCTTTTTGGTGGCAACTTTTTGGAAGCCACGTTCAGCAGCCCAGGCACGAGCTTCCACTTTCGTAATTCCTCCCATTGGCAGGAGAATTCTACTGAGTATATCTTGCTTCAAGCCCCACAGAAAAAAGGATTGGTCTTTGTCCGGGTCAACGGCGTGTGTAATATAGTAAGTATCCTCCAGCTTTATTTTTTGGACGTAATGACCGGTAGCTATGTAAAAGATGCCCATTTCATCAGCTATTTTGGCAAGCAAAGGCCACTTTAGATAGTTATTGCACAACGTACAAGGTACCGGAGTATGACCTGCCATATACTCATGCACAAAATATTCAATGATTTGCTCATTGAATATCTCACGGGCGTCATATGTTATATGCCGGATACCGAGACGTTCTGCTAAATTACGGGCATCTTCCAGATATTCGGTCGAGTCGTTCAGTTCATAAAAACGGAAAGTGACTCCGGTTACTTCATAACCGGCTTCCAGCAGTCGCATGGCGGCTACAGAGCTATCCGTTCCACCACTCATACCTAACAATACTCGTTTGTTTTCTTCTATCATGCTACAAAATTAAGGATTTTCCCGTATCTTTGTCAGTTAAAGCCTAAAGAGAATGAAAGAGAAAATAACTAATGGACAAGTCATCATCGTTTTCACAGAACATCCGGTATTCGGCATATTGCTGATTCCTTACATAGCGGAAAGACTGGGCGATGACACGCTGCAATTAGTGGAACAGGCTTTTCATGCTTCTCCCGAAGCTATGGAATGGATGAGTGAGGCGGAAAGACAGGCCATTGATATTGCCTCTCACTATACGGAGAAGTATCTGATGAGCAATTACTCCCGTGAAAAGACCGTTTCGCGTTTTCTACATAAGCTATCTGAGGATCCCGAACGGATCAAAAGTAATATTCGCCCGTTTATTGAGAAGAAGTTGCAGGAGATGCTGACGTTGATACGCGAAAGCGGACTGCCTTTTTATCAAAAACAGGCTGGTAGTAAAGTGCTATATGCTCATCATGCCTATCGAGTGCATGCTGATGATGTAGAGATTCGTGTAATCTTTCATGCCGACAGCAAAACATTCCGTTATCAGTTACAATGTTACGATGGAGGGCAGCCATTCTCTTTGACCGAACTAAAGCCCGTCACCGTACTGACTTCCTCGCCGGCAATTCTGCTATTGGGTATGGAATTATATTTCTTTCCGCATATTGAGAGTACAAGAGTCTTGCCTTTTACAAAGAAAAAATCGATTAGTGTGAATGCTTCCCAAATTGAGAAGTATATAGATAACATTGTGATTCCAATTGCACGCTATCATGAGATTGAAACTCACGGGCTGAATATTATTGAAGAGGAATGTAGCTGCGAGGCATTATTATCTCTTGATACAATTCACGATGAGCAGGTGCTAAAACTTAGTTTTCGCTATGGAGACCAGGTATTTACACCAGATAGTGCCACTGAAATGAAGAAAATCGTTTATCGGAAAGAATCCGGTGGTGTATTCTTCTTCCGGCGCAACATTATCGAAGAAGAGAAAGCAATTCAACTTTTAACGCAAGCCGGATTACAACAGCTTGATACTTCTTTCAAGTTATCGCCTGAAGCTACGGAAAAAACGATTGGGGAATGGATTAACAATCACCGGGAAATGTTGCAACTTTCATTTCAACTTATCAGCAGTATGGGAAATATGCCTTATTGCCTGGATGAGATACGTATCGAACAAAGCTGTGACGACGAAGTCGATTGGTTTGAATTGCATATCACGGTGGTTATCGGCACATTACGTATTCCTTTTTCCCGCTTTCGCAAACATATCCTGGAAGAAAAAAGAGAATATCAGTTGCCCGACGGCCGCATGATTCTCCTGCCTGAAGAATGGTTCAGCAAATATGTGAACCTATTGGAAATGGGGATACAGACGGAAAAAGGAATCCGTGTGAGACGCACGCTCTTAGGTGCTGTACAGACAGCTTTAGGAGAAAATGTGCTCAAACAGTTTCCGTCTCAAAAACACATACACAACATTGCCGTGCCTAAAGTGCTCAAGGCAACATTGCGTCCTTATCAACAGAAAGGATTCTCATGGATGGTACATCTGCACAAATTAGGGTTTGGTGCATGCCTGGCAGATGATATGGGACTTGGAAAAACACTGCAAACCCTTACTTTACTGCAATACATATATAAGCCATATGGCCCTAAGCAGGCTGCTACCCTGATCGTCGTTCCCACATCGCTACTTCACAACTGGCGACGGGAAACCAAACGCTTCACTGCACTTTCAATGGCAGAATACAATAATACTGTATCCGTACCCAAAGAGCACCCGGAGAAATTCTTCGATCAGTTTCATTTAGTTATTACTACGTATGGGATGATGCGGAACAATATCGATATTCTCTCTTCTTACAATTTCGAATACATTGTACTCGACGAGAGTCAAAATATCAAGAATAGTGATTCACTCACTTTCCGCTCGGCTATCCAGTTGCGAAGTAATCACCGGCTTGTACTGACAGGTACTCCGATTGAGAACTCCCTCAAAGACTTATGGGCACAATTTCACTTCATACAACCGGACTTGCTGGGTACGGAGAGTGATTTCCAAAGACAATTCATGATTCCGCTCCGACAGGGAAACACCCGTGTAGAGGCACAGTTGCAACAACTGACTGCCCCGTTTATCCTTCGCAGAAGCAAGAAAGAAGTAGCTCCGGAACTTCCCGCGCTTACCGAGGAGACGATTTACTGCGACATGACTGAAGAACAAAACACCTTGTATGAGCAAGAAAAAAACAGCCTGCGCAACACCCTGCTTCAACATCCACAAAGTACGGACAGGTTCCATTCGTTCAGTGTATTGAACGGGATTCTGCGTTTACGCCAACTGGCTTGTCATCCACAGCTTATCTTACCTGATTTCATCGGACTGTCCGGAAAAACGACACAAATAATCGAAACATTCGATACGCTGCGAAGCGAAGGTCACAAGGTTTTGATTTTCTCGTCATTCGTCAAGCACCTGGAAGTGTTGGCTGAAGCCTTTCAGGAACGTGGTTGGAAATATGCCCTGTTGACAGGAGCGACAAACAACCGTCCTTCCGAAATCGCCCATTTCACCGAACAAAAGGACGTACAAGCTTTTCTTATTTCCCTGAAAGCCGGTGGTGTGGGACTCAATCTCACTCAAGCCGACTATGTATTTATCATCGACCCCTGGTGGAATCCTGCTGCCGAGTCGCAAGCCATTGCCCGTGCCCATCGCATCGGTCAGGACAAACAGGTAATCGCTTATCGTTTCATTACCCAAAACAGTATAGAGGAAAAGATTCTCTATCTGCAAGACGAGAAACGTAAACTGGCGGAAACGTTTGTCACCGAGAGCGAAGCACTGCCTGCATTGAGTAATGAGCAGTGGGTAGATCTGCTTAAATAACAGACTACTTTTCCACGCACTATCTTGCTAAAATACTTTTTTACCCTATCTTTGCACACAAAATGACACTGCATGAAATATAAACTTATCGTGCTCGATCTTGACGGCACACTCACCAATTCGAAGAAAGAAATCACTCCCCGCAATAAGGAGACATTGATACGTGCACAAGAACAAGGTGTTCGACTGGTACTAGCCTCCGGACGACCGACTTATGGCATCGTGCCGCTAGCCAACGAACTACGGATGAATGATTTTGGCGGATTCATCCTGTCCTATAACGGAGGAGAAATCATCAACTGGGAAACCAAAGAGATGATATACGAGAATGTACTACCCAATGATATCGTTCCGGTGCTTTACGAATGTGCCCGCACTCATCATCTAAGCATATTAACTTATGACGGAGCCGAGATAGTGACCGAGAACTCACGTGATCCGTATGTACAGAAAGAAGCATTTCTTAATAAAATGGAAGTGCGCGAAACAAACGACTTCCTTACGGACATCACACTTCCGGTAGCTAAATGCCTTATTGTAGGAGATGCGGATCAACTGATTCCTTTGGAAACAGAACTCTGCCTTCAACTGCAAGGACGCATCAATGTCTTCCGTTCAGAGCCTTATTTTCTTGAATTAGTACCGCAAGGTATTGACAAAGCCCTGTCTCTCGGCGTCTTATTAGAAGAAATAGGAGTAAAACGCGAAGAAGTCATAGCCATGGGAGACGGGTACAATGACCTGTCCATGATAAAGTTTGCAGGACTGGGAATTGCTATGGAGAATGCACAAGGGCCGGTAAAGAAAGCGGCGGATTACATCACTTTAAGCAATGAAGAAGATGGTGTTGCCGAAGCTATTGACAAGTTTCTCTATCAACAATAGACAACATATCCGGATTTTATACTAACTTTGCGCTTCCAATAGAACAAATATAAAAGGTTATGGAACATCAACTTACCATTTACAACACGTTAGATAGAAAGAAAGAGTTGTTCGTGCCGCTTCATGCGCCCCATGTAGGAATGTATGTATGTGGGCCAACCGTATACGGTGACGCTCATTTGGGACATGCACGTCCGTCCATTACATTCGACGTTCTCTTCCGCTATCTCACTCATCTAGGATATAAAGTACGCTATGTACGCAATATTACCGACGTAGGCCATTTAGAGCACGACGCCGATGACGGTGAAGATAAGATTGCCAAGAAGGCACGTCTGGAAGAATTGGAACCGATGGAAGTCGTTCAATATTTCCTGAACCGTTATCACAAGGCAATGGAAGCGCTCAACGTACTGTCTCCGAGTATCGAGCCGCATGCTTCGGGACATATCATCGAACAGATTCAACTGGTACAGAAGATTTTGGATGCCGGATACGCTTACGAAAGCGAAGGTTCCGTTTACTTCGATGTAGCCAAATACAATAAAGACTATCACTACGGAAAACTGTCCGGACGCAATCTGGACGACGTATTGAATACCACCCGCGACCTTGACGGACAAAGCGAGAAGCACAATCCCGCCGACTTCGCCCTGTGGAAAAAGGCACAACCGGAACATATCATGCGCTGGCCGTCTCCATGGAGTGACGGTTTCCCCGGATGGCATGCCGAATGTACTGCTATGGGACGTAAGTATCTGGGTGAGCACTTTGATATTCACGGTGGTGGAATGGACTTGATTTTCCCTCACCACGAATGTGAAATTGCCCAATCGGTTGCTTCACAAGGTGATGACATGGTTCACTACTGGATGCACAACAACATGATTACCATCAACGGTACGAAGATGGGCAAATCACTCGGTAACTTCATTACACTGGACGAATTCTTCAACGGTACTCATAAGTTACTGGCACAAGCCTATACTCCGATGACCATCCGTTTCTTTATTCTTCAGGCTCATTACCGTAGCACGGTTGACTTCAGCAATGAAGCACTGCAAGCATCGGAAAAAGGCTTGCAACGTCTGATGGAAGCTATTGACGCATTGGAAAAGATAACTCCCGCAGCAGCAACTTCGGAAGGTATCAATGTAAAAGAGCTACGTGCCAAATGCTATGAAGCAATGAATGATGACTTAAATACTCCTATCGTCATCGCACAACTTTTTGAAGGCGCCCGTATCATCAACAATATCATTGCCGGAAATGCAACTATTTCTGCCGAAGATTTGAAAGACCTGAAAGAGACTTTCCACCTGTTCAGCTTCGACATCATGGGATTGAAAGAAGAAAAAGGTTCTTCCGATGGCCGTGAAGAAGCTTACGGCAAGGTAGTAGATATGTTGCTGGAACAACGTATGAAAGCAAAAGCCAATAAGGATTGGGCTACTTCCGACGAAATCCGTAATACATTGACCGCACTCGGATTTGAGGTCAAAGATACGAAAGACGGTTTTGAATGGAGATTGAATAAGTAAAAACAAGAAGCATCGCACTTCATTGTGCAGACTAAAGATAAAGAAGACCGGTTCACCACGAACCGGTCTTCTCTTTTTTCATAGAAACATATAATAACTAATACCCTTTTAAAGTTGTTTCTCTTACTTATTCACTAATCACTTATTATCCATTAGTATCTCAACAGGTTGTCCATGTTGGCAAGTCACTGTCAATACAGTATTTTCTCCTTGTTGTTCCACCTGAACGCTCTCCATTGGGCTCGCTAACGTCCAATGCCCTTTGAGACGTATTTCCTTACGAATAGGACGACTAGGCTCTCTTGTCGTATAGGCTTTCTCTTTGATGTTCAAATTCGGATCACAAATACTCAATCGGATACCTTTGGCTGACTCCTTGGCATACATCACCATCGTTTCTGCAGGAATAACAGCAATCAGCTTATCATCAACAGGTTGATAAGTTTCAAAAGCAGCATAGCCTGTAATCCCCGTTTTCTTATCATACACAACATGAGCAGTCTGATCGCGATGCAAAACTTCATAGACAGGAGTTTTACGAAGTTCATCCAAATCAGAGTCAGAGGGTTGTATCAAAACCATATACTCGTATGTTTCACCCTTCGGAGCTTTGCCATGTTCTATCCAGGCAGAAGAGAATTTTCCCTTTGTCACCGCACGGGTCTTTTCATGACGTGACTCCTGTTCCGCAATTTGTGTACGGACGGTTCCATCGACTACATGATAATAATTATCATAACCATCATGCAACCAGTAGTTATCATTCCCTACTTTAGAATCTTTTCCATCGTACTTCGTTTGGAAAAGAGTCGTCTCTGTAGGATAATCCGCATTGCTGTTCGTTATACCTGTACCCAGACAAATCATCCGGTTATCAAAGCAAAATACTGATTTACGGGCTACAAAGTCAGGTGTAAAGTTCTCATACTCCCTTTCCATCAGTTTCATGGCAAACATACCATTTTTACCATTCAGCGAGCTACTACCCGAGAAGTTTTCTTTGGAATGAGCCATGGTAGTTCCTTTCAACGGACTATCCAATAACTCAAAAGGTAAGTGAATGGTAGTTGTGCCCGGCAAACGATTCCAGTCCCAGCCTTCCTGTACAAAACCGCTCCCGGCACGGGATACGGGATTGCCTTTCCCCATAATCTGTACTGATCCGTAGCTTTGGTAACGTCCATAACGATTATCTTTCACATAGATTTCAGCACCCCATACATCGGTCGTATATCCTTTCAGCGTTACCATCCAGTCCGCACGGCGGAAAATGCCCGCCGAACCGTAGTTATAAACGAAGAATCCTTGTGGAGCTTGAGCGGGCTTGATGCCTTCTTTCTTAAAGAAACGCGCATTCGGAGTATCTTCATTACGCACAAGACGCAGATAATCAGCAGCCAGACCACGGTCGAACGTATTCCCCTGACCGGACAAGTCGCCCGACAAAGCAATATTGGCAAATGCCTCAATATCATCACTTCCCATTTTTCCACCAAAAGGATGACGACCGCAAATACCTATCCCCCATTCATAAAAATTGCAATAGTTGCGCATGGCGATAAAAGCGGACTTCATGTGCCAACGGGCATCTTCTGTAAGTTCAAACCCTGTATCATTGGTGAAGGCTATAAATTGTCCCACCGTAGCCAGTACTCCGGTGGTGTATGCCGGATAGAAACCGCCATGATGGAAAGTGGTACCATCTACTTTTATACCACCGATCTTCCCCGGTCTATAACACAAAGAAGAAGACAACCAACGGGATAAGCCACTCAAAGCCTGTTCCTGTTCTCTTGCATCGGGAAACATCATGGCGGAAATAAACTTCGCCATCAGTAATGTATGCCAAGAATCCAACAATTCATCACGCGTTGGCGAACAGGGTTGGCGGGTTTCCTGCAAAGCAGCCCAGAAACGCAGTGTAGACAGATAAGCATCACGGTGAGGATGTTTATAAATCGCATCACGCATCAACCAGGCAGTAGTAAATACCTTACGAATCTGATAACCATAATGATGATTGGTACCCATACCGCTACCAAACGCAAATCCCTGATCCATGGCATAGTCGAATACGGTGAAGTAATTCTTCCTTGATGTTTCATTCTGATTATAATAAGCATCAATCGCAAAACCGGAAAGCATGGTCTCAATATCATTCAATGACATCTCTCCTTTTTTCCTGTTCAGTTCATCGGGAGCAACGATAGGGGTTCCCACAAAACCTGTCCCGGCAGCAGACGGATGAATAGCCGCTTTCTCAAACGTTTTGTAGGCCGCATTAATCCGTCCTTTCGGTGCTTTTTCCACTTCCAGAAAGTCTGTCAGACGTTGTTCGATAGTTTTCAAGTCGCTTTTCTGTTGAGCAGTCAGTTTAGATGCCAATGGAATATCATAAGATTGCTGTTCCCATTTCCATACGAGACACCAATGCCAAAGATCGCGGTTAGAAAGTCCATTATTGGCGGGTAATTGCTGATCCGGAGTAGTACGAAGATTCATTTTCTCCTCGGGGAATGTCAAACGGTCGAGGAAGATACGCCCTTTCCGGTTGGGAGCAATCAGTCGATAGGCTACGATGTTCTTATCTTTCTTGTCTCCTTTCATATATTCGAAAGAAATCCAGCAAGCACGCCAACCGGCTGCCGGCAAATGATAAGAGAACGAATAAGAGACTTCGCCCGCCTTATTCAGAAACTCGAAACGAATGGAATCCTGCTGTGGCTTCTCATTGTAAATCCACAAAGTTATGCCAAACTGTTTCTCCTGCTTCGCATTGAGTGACAAAGGAGAGATTTGAACATTCAAGGCTGAACCGGGTTGAAAATCCCATTCCAGACTACTCTCGCCTTCCTTATAGAAAAGAGAGGAGGTTTTCACTTCTCCTTTTCCTGAAACCTTGAACGCTTCGGGCACTCCGTCTTCAAAGCCGATGAATTGGGCAAAAACGGAAGGAATCGTTCCAAAAAGGAATAATAATATAAAGCATTTTATTTTCATCATTATCATAATGGTAATTAAACGAAGCAGATTAAAGAAATAAAGTTCCCATTCGGAACAAGTATTTTTAAAGCTTAAAACTAGTTTTCGTTTGACTTAAGTTAAACTGTCGAATGACTTGAGTCAAGCTTTCGTTTAACTTAAGTCAAACGAAAACTCATTAGTTAGCCGAAGCAATGAAATTAAGAACAGAGTTCACTATATCTTTCTATTGACTTCCCTAATACTATCTAATCAATAAGGAATCCTGTCAGATAAAATCTTTTCGGAATACCAAGGGTCATTAATTTCTTTCAGCATAGCTCCCATTTCACGATAAAGTTGCTCCACTACTTCCTTATTTTCTTCCAAAGGCAGATTGTGTAACTGATAAGGATCTTTCAGGTCATCGAACAAAAGACTCTTCTTCAGTTGTTTCGTGTTACGGTCAATATATAAAGCCAATGTATATTGCGATGTCTTAATACCTCTTGAAGAAGGGAAATAAGTCTGTACCAATCCATTTTCATCCTTTTCACCGTCTAAATTTTGGATATACAATGCGCCTGTAGGACGAACAATTTCCGCCTTTTCATCGAAGAAAAGAGGGGCAAAGTTACGGCCTTGCACTTCTGCCGGAATAGAATCACCCAAGCCGCACAATCCAAGTACGGTAGGCATAATATCCGGTGACGACAGTAGCAGATTGTCTACTCTCGGCTGAATCTTACCTGGGAAACGAACAATGAACGGAATATTCATTGATTCGGAATAAGGAGAGTTTTTCGGGTCATCAGTACGCTGGCTACACATCGTTTCGCCATGATCGGAAGCAAAGATAACAACAGTGTTCTTATCCAGTCCCATATCCTTCAATGTCTCCAAAATCTGACCGAAAGCGCGGTCAACTCCTGTCACGGAAGCAAAATAATAACGGGCAGATTCCGCTTTCTTCATCTTCAGGTCTACGTTCGGGCGAATCAACAGGCTGTCCAATGGTTTATTCTTATAAAGGTCAAAGTCCTGCTCTTCACAGTCATCTAAAGAACGATACGGGCTATGCGGCGGATTCATGCCCACCATTATAAAAAAAGGCTTCTTTGTATCGCGTACGTTACCTTCGTTCTTCAGATAAGAAACGACTTTTCCCGATTCGTGCAAAGGCGACCATTCTTTCGGGTCATGTCTTTTGCCATCTGTATCCCAATAATGAGGATTCTTATGTTCATCAAACGTACCGTAAGAATACCAGTAATTGAATCCATGGCGACGCTCTTTCGGTGTATAAGCATCCCATGCCGGCCGTCTGGACTCTACGTATTGTCCCGGATGTTCGGGATCGTTGGGGGTCGGAAAGTCGGCATGCAGTTTACCGAAATAAGCACAATCATAGCCAGCCTTGCTGAAAACGTCGCCGATACATTCAGCATCCTCACGCAAAGAACTGATCGGACGTGTGGAATTACAATTCAGAGGTACACCGCTCCGGTTAGGATACATACCCGTAAGTAACATTCCGCGATGAGGGCTACTCAACGGACAATTACTCTGAGCCGAAGACAAAACCATAGATTCACGTGCGAACGCATCTAAATTAGGAGTACGCACGGGATCTGCTTCAAAATTTATTTTATCCCGAAATCCATCCTGATTCCAAAAACCCATCGCTTGATTACGATACTGATCGGGGAATACATAAATAATATTCGGATGTTCGGGTTGTTCCGTTACTTGTTTGGGAGTCTTGCAACCTTGTGCAGCAAACAGGGTCAAGCCACCTAGCAAAAGGTTTATAGGTTTATTCATGGTGATATTATAATTTACAAACAATAAAATGATGAACAGCGAACGGCGAACAAGCTATCTATTTAAGCCAATGTTCACCGTTTACCATTCCATTATCTATAATTATTTCTTTTCCAAATCTCTTTTGCGCATCAATGCTTCCAGAAAGTAATAGTCTGCATAGTTCAAGGGAACATCTATTTCCTGACCGTGAGGAATGCTGCCAACCGAGTGCATCAAAATAAAGTTACCATTCGTACCCACTTCTGCACGATAGGCAGGTGAGCCCAGGCTTTCCATAACTTTATCGGCAGTTGCCTTGTAGTCGTTACCTGGCAGATAGCCGTCCAATTCGTAAAGCGCGGAAGCTGTACAGGCGGCTGCGGAAGCATCACGAGGTTCATTCGGGATGTTCGGCGCATCGTAATCCCAGTAAGGAACGAGGTCTTCCGGCAAGTTCTTGTTATTAAAGATGAAGTTATATACTTTTTGTGCCTGATCGAGGTATTTCTTATCTTTCGTATAGCGATAACAAGTAGTATATCCGTAGAGTGCCCAAGCCTGTCCGCGAGCCCAGGATGATTCGTTCGCATATCCCTGTGCGGTTTGTCTTTTGCGCACTTCACCTGTTTCAGGGTCATAATCTACCACATGATAGCAGCTGTTGTCCGGGCGGAAATGGTGTGCCATCGTTGTGTCGGCATGCTTCACTGCGATATTATAGAAAGTGGAATCTCCTGAAAAAGCTGTTGCTTCGAACAACAATTCAAGATTCATCATATTGTCAATAATCACCGGACATTTCCATCCGCGTGTTCCCTGCCAACCTCTATCAGCATCCCATGACTGGATGACACCAGCATTCGGACGGAAGCGGGTAGAAAGTGATTTGGCTGTTTCAACAATCACGTCTTTATATTCTTTCTTGTCAGCCATGCGATAACCGTTCAGATAGCTGCATCCAATCATGAAACCAACATCATGGTGCCATTTCAGATACTTCACTGAGTCGAGTGCTTCTGTATATTTTTCGGCCAGCGGTAACCATTTGTTATCTCCGGTCAGGTTATAAGTCAGCCATATACTGCCGGGAAAGAAACCGGAGCACCAGTCATCAATAGGTATATAAGAAATACTACCGTCTTTGTTGATAGTTCTCGGATTCAGGATTTTACCGGATTTCTCAATAATATCCGTTTGAATCGTGTTCTGTGCTACTGCGTTGTCAATGTTGTCCTGAATAAAATCTACTTCAGCCTTTTTTTGCCCACCGCAACTCGTAAAGATCAAAAGGGAAAGCCCCAATGCGCTAAGAATTGTTTTCATAATACAGGGATTATTTGTTAAGTGATTAATTTTCCTGATTGCAAAAATAGTGCATTCAATCAGAATAGACCAACCTAAATAATCCAATTAAGGGACAATTTTGGTACATTTGCCCGAAAAAGCGTATTTGAACAGATATTCTCAGAAAACCTACTTATAGTAAATTCATATTTTCCAGATACCTCCCGCTTTTCATCTTTCAGAACAATACGATAGATTTTCTTACCCCACACAGTAGAAAGGCGCGGATCATCCAATTCAATTGTTTCTAAATCAGCCTCAAACCGAACCGGATACAGTAATTCTACTTTCTGTCCCTGTACCTCAATATGTATCTTTCCGGCCGAAGGGAAAGTTACATTCCCCCATGTCAGAAAGTTCACTCGGTTGGATGCCACAAACTCAGTCAATGTATAATCATCTGTGATTTTTAGTTTATGGTTCTCAAGACTATAGGAACGCTTCCAACTCTTCACTTGGGCTTCTGCCGGATACGCGGCGGCTATATCAGTGGAGAAGAAACGTTTTTTCTCATTGCAAACCGTATTGGTAGCCTTATAATTCTGACCAAATTTTTGTGGAACATTATTAATCATGGGCAGATTATGATAGTTGCTTTGCATAGTCCAAATAGTGTATCGTTCTCCACTGAAAGTCTTTCTGGTGTAGGTTCCCACTCCGGTATCAATCAACACCGGAATCGTGTTTACATACAAAGAAAAGGTTCCTGCATCATTATGATTGTGGCTTTCATTATTAAATCCGCCTTTAACAGCGACAAACATTCCGTTCTCGTTCTTCATATGACAGAATTCCGTTTCGGGATACCATGTCACATCCGGCGCATCATGTTTCGGAATCACCTTCAACAGTCCATTGCCGGAAAGTAAAGACTGGAGAGAGCGGAAAGCATCATTGCCCATTGTCACATACGTTTTTTTGTCTTTTAATAAATAAGCAGCAAAGCCCATCATTTCATCACTGTTTACCGCTTTACCAAAACGGTATATCAACATAGCATCACCACCGCCCCGCGCTGAAGCATCGGCAAAGTTGACTACCCATCCGTTACCTACATAAGAACGTGATATATATTCTCCCATTCGGCGAATCATTGGTTCATGAAATAAAGATATTTTGCCTCCGGTACCATCCGACAGAATCTGAAGATAATCATAAAGTTTACCGGCCGCATGCTCCCAATACGAGTTTCCTTCTTCGCAAGCTCCGTCCGCTTTTACATAATTGATGAATTTATCAACTGATTTCATGGAACGATATACTGCCTCAGCCAGTCTGTCCTTATCGTCTTCAAGTAATAAAAAACATTGTAAGACGTTAGAATTGCACCAAGGATTCCAGTTATTTATGATTCCTCCGGGCTTCCGGTCAAAAGCCATCCACCACATCTTATCATCGTTCATATAAGGATCGAGCACACGTTCTTTTATCACTTTACGCATTTGCAAAGAGACTACGGGATTGATCTTATCAAACGGGGCACGGAAAAAATAGTGCACCCATGCCATCAACGCTCCATAGCCACCGGCTCCGAGATCAATGATATGTTCGCGAAAGTCCGGAAAAGAACGTTTGCTGCTTTGACTGGACAGATGGGCCGATTGCACCCATGAAGTCATTTCACAACTCATATATGCCCCATTCAGCAACTGGTCAATAAAGCGTCCTTTACCTTCAGCCAGTTCGGCAAGCATTAACGTATTCAATGCCTGCCGGTTAGCCATATAGGATTCTTCCATAACCTTACGGTTGCCGGTACGTTCGAACTCCAAATAAGCAGTAGCGGGAGTCAACTGCCATTTGTAGGCTAATAGTTTCTCACCCTCTTCGATGAGATATTGTTTGTTGGATCCCGTCAGAGCGTCCCATGCCATACGATCTGTATATGCAGGATAAGGCACCCACGCCTGTTTCATAACTAACACATCTCCCAATATAGCTTTATCAGTCATTTTCTGCAACATATTACGTTCTGTGTATGCGTTTGCTCTGAAAGACAAACCTCCCAGGACCGCTACCCAAAGAACACAACATAAATATCTCATCTGAATCATGGTATTTTTCTTTAGTAAGTGTAACGGAGCGATTTGTTTACATCCCCCGCATTTCTCACCGGAATCAATGTAAAGCCCCATACATAATCTTTATTGGCGGGAATGGTATAACCGGGTTGCACTTTAGCTCCCCAACTATCATAGCCAGCCACTCCCTGCTGTTTCATATCAATACATACTTCCACAAAGTCACGCGGAACGATATCATTGACATGGGTCATCCTGCGAAGCACGTTCTTTGCTTCCGCCTCATTCTTGCCGGCAATTTCTTTCGGAGAACGATTCCGCCATTGATAAGGATGAGAAGATTCTTCGGAGTCAAAATCCTCTACCGTATTCCGCAACGCATTGAAACCGACAGTCTTTTCCGCAAGAACCAGCAAACCTCTCCCCACAGTATTCGTAAAGGATACCCACCGCGTATCAGTACGATGTCCATTCTCCTGCGGACGAACATAATTGACATACATATCGTCAGCACTCGTCTTATATCTTCCCACCATAGAACCGGCATTGCGATCTATGTAATTTTCTACGGGCCCACGTCCGTAGTACTCTACTCTGTTCATTACGTGCGGAATACGGAAACGAACTCCGATACGGGGCACTTCAAGCACATCCTTCTTTTTCGCTTTCTTGCCCGGAGTAAAAGTTGCCAGATTGGTATCCTCCAACACCTCCGTCTTTTCTGCTTCACGGTTGGTCGGCGTAAACTTAACATTCACATTGACCACTCCGTCTCTATATATCCTGTAAGTTATCAGATATTGGTTACCGGCAGGCAGGTCATACGTAACAGACATCAGCATCGTCTCACCTTCTTGTCTAACAGCCGTATCACTCACCTTGAAGCCACGACTCGACTCTTTCCATATCTGCAAACGCTTGGGGTTACTGCTGCCATAATCATTATCATTGGGCGCACGCCAGAAATTCGGCTGCACCCCGAAAGCTTTGTCAAAATACTCGGTTCCATTTACCTTATAGGAGGTAACCATGCCGGTAACTTTATCAAATTCAAAATAAACTTCCGATGAAGATACTATAACCTTTCCATTCTCCGCTTTCCATTCCAACACTTTTCCGGATGTCTCATAAGAGTCTTTTTTCATTTCCAACGGCAAACGAAACTGTTCTTGGGCAATCTCATGTCCGATCGGGATTAGCGGTTCAGCCTGTCTGGTCACCACACTGAAACGTACGAAGTACTCTACTCCGGGTTTACCGACCGTCACTACAACCGGAATAGTAAACTCAGCCGCAGTTTGCGGATTTACCTCTAAAGCTATTTTACCTTTTTTAACTGCACTGCCGTTAGCCTGTAATTCATACCTGATATCGTACTTTTTCAGATTCGTGAAATAAAAACGATTGATAACCTTATATCTGCCTGTTTTCAAATCGACAGCTTCAAAAGCCACATTCTGATGCGCATACTTTACTTCCGCCAACGCCGGATGAGGTTTGCGATCAGGACCGACCAGACCATTACAACAAAAATTCCCGTCACTCGGCATATCGACTCCATAATCACCACCATAAGCCCAGTATTCATTTCCGTCTTTATCCTTTTTCAATATGCCCTGATCCACCCAGTCCCAGATATATCCACCTTGAAGATTAGGATATTTATAAATTTCTTTCCACTGATCCCATAAGTTTCCACTGGAATTTCCCATAGCATGAGAGTATTCCGAAGGAACGACAGGACGATCGGAACCTGTCTCACCTATATATCTCAGCCACTCGGCACTAGGATATTGAGGTACATACATATCCGAATTCCATTCCCACTGCGCACGCTCATAATTGACAGGACGATCCATCAGTTTCTTATCTTTGTCTTTGAGCCACAAATAAGTCTGATAGAAATTATAACCGTTACCCGCCTCATTCCCCAACGACCAAAATGTCAGGGAGGGATAGTTCTTATTACGCTCGTACATATTTATCGTACGATACAAATGCGGCTTCAACCATTCGGGATTATTCCCCAAACTTCCGCCTTTACGCAAATCATAATACATTCCATGAGATTCAATATTCGCTTCATCATATACATATAACCCGTATTCGTCACAAAGTTCATAGAAGCGACGGTCCTGAGGATAATGGCAAAGGCGCACGGTATTTATATTGTTCTGTTTCATCAGTTCAAAATCTTTCCGCATCAGTTCCTCCGTCAGATAATGACCGGTCTTTTCATCGTGTTCATGAATATTCACTCCTTTCAGTTTCAACGGCTGCCCATTAATAAAAAGCAAGACATACGGTTTTCCGTTTTTAGCCAGCAGTTTGCTTTCTTTAATCTCAACACGGCGGAAACCGACATTGAAAGGGACTATTTCCGTCACTGTTTCCCCTTCTTTCAGGGTTATCAATAACTTATAAAGATTCGGCATTTCGGAAGTCCATGTTTTCACGGCAGGCAAACTCTTTTCAAAAGAGACTGTCTGCAGCGCGTTGCCTTCCATCGGTACTTTTCTCGCTGCACTTGCAACTTGTTTACCGCCAGCATCCAAAAGTTCGTAAGATACTGACACTTCCTTGCCGACAGCCCTATTGTTCCTCACATCAACAGCCAATTCAAACAATCCGTTTTCGTACGTATCGTCCAATGTGGAAATAATCCTGAAATCTTTAATTGCGGTCTTTGGCTGCGCATACAAAAAGACATCACGCTCTATACCGCTCAAACGCCAAAAGTCCTGACATTCCAGATAAGACCCTGTGCTCCAGCGAAGTATTTTCAACACCAGCGTATTCGTTCCCTCATACACGTATTTATTGATCAGAAATTCTGCCGGATTCTTTGAGTCTTCATTATATCCCACTTCTTTCCCGTTGATATATACATAAACCCCCGACTTGGCTCCGGCAATATGCAAATAAACGTCGCGGGATAACCAATCTTTCGACACTTCAAATTCCCGCCGGTAAACACCTGTCGGTATATCCGCCGGTAACTGTGGTGGTTGCGGGTTGCTTGCCTTGAACTCATAACCATGATTGGTATAGACAGGTATCCCATAACCTTGAATTTCCCAGTTTCCCGGAACTTGAATTTCACTCCATCCTTTCACATCCGCTTTCACATCTACAACATCAGCTGGCAGCTTACGATGAGAATCGGAATAATAAAACTTCCAGATGCCGTTCAGCAACTTATAATATCTGCTCTTTTCATACTTACCTGTTAATGCGTCTTCACGAGCATCGTAAGTCATAAATGCCGTCCGGGGAGCTTCTCTGTTTACTGATACAGTCTGTATATCCTGCCAATAAGGAATTCCGGTTTCCCGTTCATGAGCTATACCTGCAATAACATCAGACTTTTCTACCTGCTGCGCCAACAAGGCAACAGGTAGAAAAGCGCATACTACTCCAGAAAGTACCTTTCCTAAAATTTTCATAGCATTAATTTCTACTGTTTACTGTTATATCTCAATAAGGCTTCCAAATAATAATAATCCGCATATACCAAAGGAACGTCAATTTCCTGACCATGAGGAATGCTTCCCACACTATGCTTTAATATAAAATTACAGTTTGTACCTTTCTCAGCCAAATAAGTAGGTGATGAAAAAGTCTGCAAAATGTGCTCCGCAGCTTGTGCATATTTCTCTCCTCCTTCAACATAATCCGAAAGTTCTAAAAATGCAGAAGCTGTAATTGCCGCTGCCGAAGCATCACGCGGCATTTCTTCAAACATTTGAGGAACATAATTCCAATCAGGAACATACCCTTCCTGCCCTGCATTAAAGTCCCAGTATGGTACTCCGTCTTCAGGCAGATTAGGATGATTCAGCCAAAAGTCGGCAGTATGAACAGCCATATCCAGAAAATCCTGCCTTTTAGTCTCACGATAAGCCATCGTATAACCATAGATAGCCCATGCCTGACCACGTGCCCAAGCCGAATTGTCCGAGAATCCCTGACAAGTGGCTCTGTGAAGCACTTTTCCCGTCTCTTCATCATAGTTTACCACATGATAATTACTATAGTCTTCACGGAACTGATTCTTTATCGTCGTCTCAGCATGCTTGTTGGCCACATTGGCAAAACAAGAGTCGCCTGTCACCTTCGTCGCAAAGTACAGAAGTTCCAAGTTCATCATATTGTCGATGATTACAGGATAGAACCATTCATCTTTACCATTCCAAGCTTTCCTGTAATTCCACGACTTTATAGCACCCGTTTTTTCATTGAAACGCGTGCACAGTGAACGGGCAGATTCTACCAGAATTTCTTTATAAGCCTCATTGCCTGTCAGACGATAGGCATTCCCGAAACTACAATACATAAGAAAACCGATGTCATGATGATTGGTCAACTTTTTCAAAGGTTCAAGTGCCTCGGTCCACTTGATTGCTGCCTGCTTCCAGTCTTCCGACTTATTGTACTCATATACATACCACAAGCAACCCGGATAAAACCCTTCTGTCCAATCATTCTTTTTTGTTGTCTTCAACGTTCCTTGCTTGTTGATCGTACGGGGATATTCCGTCGGTTCGGGAATGTTTTGCAATTGAGCGGACAATTGCTGTTCTGCCCGCTCAAAACCATTCTTTACCATAATTGCCGTCTCTTTTTCCTTTACACACGAGCAGAGCATCAGCAAACTTGCATAAAATATAACTTTCACGTTCATCCTAATAATCTATTTACCTTAAATTTATTACTTAGTATCTAATGTCCATATACGTATATAATCCACGCAAGCATTGGTCAGATGCGAATCGGCAGGTGCGCTCTTGAAATCTCCTTCATTAGCCCATGAGGCTCCTGTGGAAAGCTGCACATATTCCTTGGTTCTCGAAATCCATTTTTCTTCACCACCCTCTTTGCTGAATTCAGCCTTCAACTCTCCGTCATAATAGATTTTGATCTGATTCTCGTCCCATAACATTCCCCAAACATGGAAACTACCATGCAGACCTGCTGCCGGATAGCGCTTTGAATTTTCCTGATGTTCATCGCCATATCCGTCAATATGAATAGTCGATGCGGTCTTATCCTCTACAAAAGCCGATTCGAAAACGTCTATCTCGGCGCCATCGTTACCTGTTCCATCTACCAAATTCACATCAGGAGACTGAAACCAGAAGGCCGTATGTACCGCCTTATTTGTATCGGCTACCTTAACACGTACCTCAGCATACCCGTAATTCATAAAATATTTATCCCGGGTATTTACCGAACTGCAATACATAACATCAGTTCCTATCTTTTTTGCTTCCAAAACAAGCATACCGCCGTCTTCATTCTGAACTTCCCTTACATTTTCCGGTTTGTGGAACCATTCCTTAATACCTAAAGCAGGGCGTGGAGTACGAGTTTTCGTATCATTATTTATAGTCCATTTATTAAAATCGACACGGGAATCATTAAACTCGTCACTAAATTCCAACTTCCACTGTACACCGCTTACTTCTGCATTGGAATTATCAGGAAGCGCATTGATAGGAGTTTCTGCATCTATTTTAGAAACAGGTTTTACATAGTCACCTTTTTCATCACCACAGGAAACCAGAAATCCAACTCCTGCTAACAGACATATTTTAAACAGATTCTTCATCATTATTCTTTTTAAGTTTTACTTTTTTAATAACAGGCCGCTTTCTTACAAAGAAGATATAGCGACCTGCTATCCCTTAAACCAGTTGATATACCATTATTCCCAGCCCGGATTTTGAACCAACTTCTTATTCTTGAAAAGTTCAGTATTAGCTATCGGATAAAAATACATTCTATCTTCAACCACATTCGTATTTATCCGGCTCTTCTCATAATTCATTTCTGCTCCGGCCTTCGTCACCTTCACACCGTAAATATTTTCCGTCTCATCAAGTTCTTTCCAACGGCGAACATCCCAAAAGCGATGTCCTTCAAAAGCCAGTTCTACTCTGCGCTCATTCTTCAATCGCTTCAAGAACTCGTCAGGAGACAACGTGGCAGGAAGAGCGGGCATTTTCACCCCTTCTCTGTTACGTACACGATTTACAGCCTGTAAAGCCGTCATCCCACATTTCTCTGTTGTATATTCCAAACCGTTTTCACCATAAGCATTGACCATAGCCTCGGCATAGTTCAGCAATACTTCCGCATATCGGAACAACACCCAGTTGTGATGAGCTTGCGCTGTAGGAGCACCTGGTTCAAAGCTGATAGACTTATTCACATATTTACAAAGATAATAACCAGTAGAGGTGGCATTAGGGAGCGGAAGACCATTTGCTCCTCCTTCCCATATCTCTACGTTTTTATCAGCTGGCCATTTCATGTTATTGTGAACAATCGTCATATAAAAACGAGGATCTCTTTTCTCATAAGGATTCTTTCTCATGTTCTCGTCGTTCCAGTCAAAAGGAATTCCAGTCTTCATTTCAAACGCGCTTGCAAGATTTTCCGTCGGGCAAGTGGAAGTCTTTCCCCCCTTTACTCCCATAGGGAAATTCGCAGCTTCAAAAGAGTTGTTACTTCCGGTAGGACGCACAAGGATTACCTCTTTACTCTTATTATTCTCCGGACCAAATAAATTGGAAAAATTCTTATCCAATCCATACCCCAAAGCGGTTTGATCACCGATAATTTCATAAGCCGCTTCTGCCGCCGCAATCCACTTGTCCTTATCACCATTCGGATTAAATAAACGACTTGCTGCATATAAAGCTGCACGGGCTTTCAAAGCCAAAGCCGCTCCTTTGGTAATACGTCCGGTCTCCTTTTCCTTATATCCCGCATAGGTAGTCGGTAACACTTTGGCGGCTTCCGTACATTCGGATATAATAAATTTAAAAATTACATCAGATGACATTTGTTCGACATTGTTTGCCTCCTGCATAGTCAATACTTTTTCTATCAACGGAACATTCTGATAACGCTTTACTAACTCAAAATAGAAGAAAGCGCGTAAGAAACGAACTTCATATTCAAAGTTCGCATACTCTTTCATCCAATTTTCATAATCATCGCCATACTGCCAATCTTCAAATTTCAAATTGGTTAAGTTTTCCAGAAAGAAGTTTGCATCATGTATACCATCATAATAGTGAGCATACTTATCATCCACCGTGTAGTTGGCTGACCATGTTCCATTGACAAAACGCTGAATGCCTGAGCTTTCATACACATGAATTGCATCATCCGTAGCCGCATCCTGCATAGCTCCGTCAAGATTACAAAAATTACTCGGCAAATAACTGTAAACATTCGTCACAAATTGCTTTACTCGTGCATAACTTTCTTCGATTTGTTCCAAAGAATAGTTGTCCGATTCGTCACAATCCATGAAATCACAAGCCGTAAATAGACTTAATGACAAGAGTAATGTTATATATTTATTTATTAATTTCATATGATCATTTTTTAAAAAGACAAATTAAACCCGAATGTATATTGAGTCATGGTAGGATGGACAGCACCCACAGCTTCCGGATCTTGGATATCAATGCTATCAATACAGAAAAGATCGTGTGCACGCATAAAGACTTTCGCCCCACCCAGGAATTTAGTTTTCTTCATCAAATTAGACGGAAGTTTATAATACAGTTCCAACGTTCTCAACTTCAGATAAGAAGCATCGGCCACCCACAACGAGTTGTTATTATAGTTATTGGGAGAGCCCGAATAGCTCAACCGGGGAAGTGTTCCGGAAGGATTTGTCTCACTCCAACGATTCTTATAATAATAATCGGATATGGTATTATTACTGACTATCGGACGATATACACTACGAGTATCCAGTATCTCACTATAATTGCCAACTCCCTGGAACAATGCATAAACACCTATACCTTTGTATTCAGCGCCCAAGTCAAGCGAATAATAGATTTCCGGACAAACAGAATTATATCCCAACGCTACCTGATCGTATGTATCAATTCTTTTATCTCCATTCTGATCCTTGAACATCAAGTCACCCGGACGTACATCCCCTAGATATTGTTTCACTTCACGATTATCAATTTCTTCCTGAGACTGATAAATACCTGTTACCTCATAACCAAAAATCTGTCCCAAAGAACCTCCGGTGCGTTTCTGATAATCATACGGGCGATATTCTTCATTCTGATTAATAATCTTATTGCGTACAAACGAGAATTGCCCTCCCAAGTGATAAGAGAAATCCGAGACTTTATCATCCCAACCAAGAGAAGCTTCAATGCCTCTGTTATCTACCACACCATTATTTAGCTTTGGAACAGAAACTCCAAATACCGAAGAAATCGCATTTCCGCCTTCCACTAAAATATCCGTACGATGGTCATAAAAAGCATCCAATGACAACGAAAGTTTGTTCCATGCTTTGAAGTCAATCCCCACATTCAGTTTATGAGACTTTTCGTAAGTGAAACCATCTATAGCTAACTGATTAAGTTTCATGCCCGACATCGAAGTCGGAGAATCCTTGAAATAATATGAATTTCCACCACCGTAAATATCGCGGAACAAATTGACGCCATAATCAGCACGTCCCGATACACCATAAGAAGCTCTCAATTTCAAGAAATTCAGCCAATCTTGTTTCAAAAAGTCCTCTTCCGACAATATCCAGCCGGCACCTATAGCGGGAAATATACCCCAACGTTTGTCCGGGTCAAGAATACTGGAAGCAGAACCGGAGAGAGAAAAATCTACCAAGTAACGATTATTATATGTGTAATGAACTTGTCCGATTACATCCATGAAAGCACGCCCGGTATTCCTTCCTTTCGAATTCGTTTTATCCATGGCATACATGAAAGTGGCGTTCAGAGCATGCTTCCCGAAATTCTTCATATAATTGGCATAAGCCTCTAAATTAAAATGCGTTAATACAGAACCGACACTCTTTGAGAAGGCAAGTGTACCTTCTTTACGAAGTTCTTTGAATGTTTTTGCTCCCGTTGTCATGTCGATTGAAGCCGAACCATAAGCGTAATTCTTCGTATTGCTGTCCCAATAAGAGGCCGAATTATCCAAAGCTACTTTAAAACCGGCTGATAATCCGGGCAACAAGAAAGAGAAATCCTGTTTCAAATGTATGTCAGCAAATAACGCACGAGTTTGTGAACGTGCATACCCTTTGGCAGAAATGGCAGCTATCGGATTGTTTCCATACACGGTAGTACCTCCCCAGATTCCTTTTTCTGTCTTTATTGGAAAAGCACCGGAAGGTGTCTGATATAGCATATCAAACAAATCATCGGATGTTGTTCCGGGACGATTGTGCTCAGTAAAGTTTCCGAGCAAGTTCAATTGTACGGTAGTAGTAGGTGAAACTTCAATATCTAAGTTGGTACGAATATTCAACCGGGAATATTTAAGTTGTGTTGAATATCCGTCATTGTCGCCCGTCGGTTGCAAAATACCACGATTATCCAAAAAGTTCAACATCGTATAATAACGGACAAATTTACCGCCTCCCCTAGCGGAGAAAGAGACATTATCACCGTAGCTGGCACCTCGCAAAGCCTCATCCATCCAGTCTACATTGGGATAGAACAGCGGATAAGTCTGATTCTTGAACGCATCAAGCTCTGCAGTAGAATAACGTGGAAGCGAACCATCGTTTACCAAGGCTTCATTGAGTGCCGACGCGTATGTATAACCATCTGCAAAGTCCGGCAAACGATTCGGCGTAGCGACATTAAACTCATATGAGAAATCAATCTGAGGAGCCGTCATGGAACCACGTTTGGTCTTTACGAGAATCACCCCGTTGGCTCCCCGAATACCATATATACTTGTAGCCACAGCATCCTT
The DNA here is from genome assembly GCF_014750685.1 of Bacteroides sp. GM023. Taxonomy (GTDB): domain Bacteria; phylum Bacteroidota; class Bacteroidia; order Bacteroidales; family Bacteroidaceae; genus Bacteroides. The sequence goes on along the minus strand of NZ_JAAXGE010000002.1, from coordinate 953,379 downwards.
TAGCACACTGACTGACTCTATTTCTTCTGATGACAATTCCTTGATAGAACGCTCGAAACCATCCACCAACACCAGCGGATTCTTAGAGTTCGTTGTGCCCAGCCCTCGTATATACATGGCAGGACCGTCCTCCCATGCTGCACCGGAGTTTTGTAATACTTGCAAGCCAGGCAATGTTCCGAACAATTGATTGCCGGGATTAATACTTCTTTTATGAGAAAGCGTTCCGCTGCCAACCACAGAAACAGCACCGGTCGCTTCTTTCATATCGTGAACGATATTCCGTCCGAAATCCACAGTCACATTATCCCTGTGAGCCGTCAATGTATCTGTTTGCGCCATTACACTCGCAGAACAAAACATACCGGCCAATATTATATTAAGTTTTTTACTCATATTATTTTTCATCTATGTTTTTCATAAATTTTATTCCCAACCCGGATTTTGTACCAAGCCATACCCTTTGTTTACTTCGTTTTGAGGGAAAGCGCTCAAATACCATTTACGTGAATAGTTTCCGGGCTCCCACCAATAACGGCTGCCTTCGGTTCCCAACAGAGGAAACTCTTCACATATATAGGACTGGTCATTTTTATTTTTATAAACATGCAATCCATGCAGAGGTGTAGAGAATTTCTCATCCATTCTCCAACGAATCAGGTCGAAATAACGAACCTCTTCAAAACCGAATTCACAAGCACGTTCGCGAAGTACGGCAGCTCTGAATTGTTCTCGGTTCAACCCCCTTTTCAGCCCTTTCATTCCTACGCGTTCACGCACTTTATTCACATAAAAGTAGGCCAAATCATTAGGAGCTTTATGGTATTCATTCAAAGCTTCGGCATAACTAAGATAGAGCTCGGCAATACGCAAATGAGGCCATTGAATCACGTGATTGTTATATTCACCGGCACGGTCCAGTCCCCATTTGCGACAAGAAACGCCAGTTAACAAACTTTTAACAGTTACCTGACCAACTCCCCAATCTCGACCTTTTGGATAATTAACCTTATCCGCCGGATTTTCATCAGTAACTCCAGCTGTTCTACCCTGAAATATATCTCCATCCAAAATAAATGTTTCGCTTAAACGCGGATCTCTATTGACAAAAGGATTCCGGCGATGTTCTTCATTGTTCCAGTCAAAATCCTCACCATCCGCTGTTTGAAACATATCAAAATACTCCTTTGTCGGATTATAGGCTCCCCAGCGGATTGCTTGATTCGGTAATGAATTGCTATTAGCCTTATATATATTCCGGTGAACGGGAATTAAAGTTTCAGTGGTTCCACGATCGAAATAAGCGGCACGAAACGCGTAACGATATTCATTCGGAGTAACGTCATCCTTCTCCACCAATTTATAAAAATGATTTTCGTCCAAAGCCCTAAAGAAATCTTCACAAGCTTTAACTGCAGCCCCCCAACGCTCATGGTCATAATCACCAAACCATGTCATTTTATGATCTGTAGCTTCGCCCGGATAATAAGGTTCCTCATTATTGAACAGAGGACTTGCCACAAAAAGCAGTAGTCTGGCTTTCAATCCCATGGCCCCTGCTTTAGTGATTCGCCCGTCCCAGTTGGCTAAATCGGAAGGAGAAATGTTCCATGGGAAATGCGGGCAATCAATAGCTTCTTGCAAAATACGAAGAATAAACTTCACAGTATCATCCAAAGTAGCTCTGGCAGGAAAACTTGCTTCATCAGGTGCAATAACTTTATCCACAATAGGTAAAGCACCATAATGGCGTAACATATGCGTATAGTAAATCGCTACAATCGTCTTGGCTTCCGCCTTCAAACGTTCTTTTTCTGCCGGATCCATATCTGGAACACGATCAATATTCTCCACAACAAGCCAAGCGTGCCGAATGGCTGCCCACATGTGACTCTCACTATCATTAAAACGAAGTTTAGTAGCACTGGTTTTCAAAACACGAGGAGCATTTTCTTTGCTCGCATTATAATCTCCCGTATAATACACTGTATTCGCTCCGGAATAATAAATACTAGACTGACATAAATCTGTCAAAGCTTCGATATTAGACAAATACATTGTTGTCCAATATCCGGTTGTTTCCAGTCCGTAAGGAAGATACTGATAAGTATACCATAAAACTCTACGCGCATATTCGGCAGTAGAAAAAACCGTATCAATCGTCACATCCGTGCTGGGCGGCTTTTGCAGGAATTTATCTCCAAATGCTAAATCTTCACAAGAGATCGTCGTTATCAGTCCCAACATTACTATTATGACATGGAAGTGTCTCTTTATCTGTTTCATAATCTTTTTCTTTTATTAAAATCCTACCTTCAAACCGAAATTCACCACTTTTATCAAAGGATAAGCTTGACCATCCGGATTACTTTCCGGGTCACAGAATCCCATATCGTCGAATGTAAGCAAGTTGTATCCGGATACCGAAAGTCGTAATGTTCCCAAATGCATTTTCTTCACCAGTTTTTTAGGAAAAGAATACCCTAGTTCTATATTTTTCAGACGAACGTAAGAAGCATCACGCAACCATAAATCGGAATCTCTATAATTGTTAGCCTTACTAGCTCCGAAAGAAATGGCGGGAGCAGTGGAAGAGTTGCCTTTCTCCGGTGTCCAGGCATCCTTTATCATATAGCTCAACAAAGCACGATTGTTTGTCGTATCAAACGGAACACGATAAAAGCTACTTACCAGACGAGAAGTCTTGAATGCTCCGGACCATACCATACTGAAATCAAGACCATTCCAGGAAAATCCCAATGACATGTTACCTGTCAGCAACGGATATTTAGGATATCCGATAGCAGCCACATCTTTGTCATCTATCTTGTAATCGCCGTTCAAATCCCTATACTTCACATCACCTGCCTTAGGTGAAAAATTATGATCGGGAATACCTCCTTCCGTACCTTTATTAACCGCATACTTTTCTACATCTTCTTGAGAGAAAAAGCCGTCGGTAACGTATCCGAACTGTTGCCCTACAGGACGTCCGGTTTGCTCCATCCACTCATAGGGTTGAGGTATTTCATCTTGGAAAATTATCTTATTTTTTGCATACGACCAGCTTGTGCCTACATAATAGTTCACATTCTGAATTTTATCTTCCCATCGGGCCGTAACTTCAAAACCCTTATTGTCTACCTTACCCATATTCACTGTAGGTAACTTCACTGCCAAATAGCCCGGGTCCAACTTACGAGTAAGCAAGATGTCTTTACGATGTTCAACGAAATAGTCAAAAGAGGTTTTTAAATGACCATCAAAGAAATGCATATCGACACCATAGTTCTGTTTAGAAGCCGTTTCCCAAGTTACATTCGGATTACCAATTTTGGACTCGATAGCCCCGGGTAACTTATAATCATTGGATGAACCGAATCCATAATTACCTGAACTGATAATATAGGAATCAGGCAAATAAAGGAAACGTGAACCATCGGATACCCTGTCATTACCCACAATACCATAAGAAGCACGCACTTTCATATAGCTAAGATAAGGCTTCAAAGGTGACATGAATTTTTCTTCGGACAAAATCCAGCCGGCAGAACCTGCAGGAAAAAATCCAAAACGTTTTCCTTCAGCAAAATTCTCGGAACCATTATAGCCAACACTGAAATCCACCATATAACGAGTCTTATAATCGTAGGTAGCACGTCCCACAAGTCCTACGTAACTACGAGGAATTCCGGGAAACTGCTTATCGGAATAATAATACTTCATCGACTGATTGTACATAGCCAGAGCCGACACGTTGTGATGACCGAACTTACGCGAATAGTTCAACGCAGCCTCCAGATACCAATCACGAGATTGACCAGTACTTTCATCATATGATAATGTAGTTGTTTCCTGAGTCTTTTTTAATAAAATCTCCCCATCCTCACCCGGAAAAGCTTCATATCTTGCTGTACGTCCCTCACGTCTTTTCTTAATGGTGGCTCCACTATTATACGCACCTTTGATATGCGCTTTCAGTCCTTTAGTTACCATATCCAGTTTTTGCTGCAAAGAAAAGTCGAAATTAATTACATTATTAGCGGTCGTATTGTAACCTTTTCCGTAATAAGAGTTAAGAGCATCGTATATTTTTCCAAAACCTCCATACAATGTTTCATTGAGAGTGACCCATTTTCCATCCACGATACCCGGTCCGGCAAAAGGCGGAGTCCAATAAACATCTCTAAAAAGATATTCCACAGTCTTACTGTTACCATTGTCATAATTGGGTTCCCGCCTATCTGTCAGTCGTCCGCCCAAATTAATCTTCATAGATGTTGTTTTCGTTACATCTACATCCATATTGACACGGTAATTGTATCGATTATATTTGAAACCGGAATCATAATCGCCCGTATCAAACATATTAAAAAGACCATCTTGCGTATAGATACCTAACGATGCAAAATACTTAACACGCTTGGAACCGCCTGATATATTAAAATTGTGTTGTGTCTGCCATGCCGAATTTTTAATCACCATATCTGCCCAGTCCGTATCAGCATACATTATCGGATTGCTATGTGTACGAAAAGCTTCCAGCATTTCGGGAGTAAACGTCAAATTTTCCTCCAAAACTCCATCACGCAACTGCGCATTATTAAAAGCGTTTGCATAATCGTAACTGTTAGCAAAATCGGGAATACGGGTAGGCAACTGCAAGGCTGCGCTAGTAGAAAAAGAAACCTTTGCTTTACCTTCACTTCCGCGCTTGGTAGTCACCAATATCACACCATTTGCACCACGTACTCCGAATACAGCTGTAGCCGAAGCATCTTTCAACACGGTAATGTCTTCTACTTCATTGGGATCCAATTGAGAGAAAGAACGCTCAACACCATCTACCAGACATAAAGGAGAAGACAGATTAGTAGACAAAGAACCAACACCACGTACGTATATCGTCGCATCGTCCGCACCCGGTTGTCCACTAGACTGCACGCTAGATAAACCCGGCACTTTTCCGCTAAGAGCATTCGCGATACTTCCAACCGGAGATTTCATAATTTCATCCGATTTCACCGATGAGAGAGCACCTGTGATAGTCACTTTTTTAGTGCTACCATACGCAATGACCTGCACCTCTTCCAAGGCAGTCACATTTTCACTCAATTTCACGTTTAACTGAGACTCTCCCTTATAAACAATCTCCTTATCTTCATAGCCGATAAAGGAAATCACAAGAGTAGCACCTACCGGCACAGTCAGTTTGAAATTCCCGTCCAAATCAGTCACTACACCGTTTGTGGTTCCTTTCACCGAGACCGTTGCACCTATCACGGGGCCCATATCGTCCGATACGACACCGGTCACAACTTTTTTGCTAACTTGTTGTGCAACCAAAGCTGATCGAGAATGATTATCATTTCCCGAGATCCTGCCCGAATACACGACTAACAAAGTTAACGCCAATAACCAAACTTTGTTTCTCATAAATAAACAGATTTTTGATTAAATAAATAATTAATACTTTTAGTAAAAACATTGCAAATGTAAGAAGCATGGAAGCACAAAGCCTGCCCACCGAATATCCGACAGGTGTACAAATTGTGTTCTGAAACAATACATGCCACAAACCGGACAGTTTTACTACCTATTCAAGGTTCAGATTTAACCAGAAAATCAGCGCGCATCGGAGCAAAACTATCAATAAGCACACCTGCCTCCAAACATACACAACCATGCATAACATCCGGTTCTATGTAAATACCATCCCCGGCAGCCACTATCTGCTTCTCATCTCCTACGGTAAACTCAAATTTTCCACTCACCACATAAGTTACCTGTGTATGATAATGAGTATGGGGAGTACCTATTGCACCCTTCTCAAATTTAACTTTCACCAACATCGCCTGCCCGTCATAACCCATAATCTGCCGGGTAACGCCATCGCCTGCCGGTTCCCACGCTTTCTCTTTCTCATAGACAAAAGTCGCACTTCTTGTTTTCTTAACCGGTTGTCCTGTCATTGATTCCATAGCATACAAATTTGGAATTACAGATAGAATCGTAAATACTAAAAGAATCTTCTTTTTCATTATTCTATAATCTTTTTTTGCAAATAAAGCGTTTAGCAGGCAACAAAAGGAGGCAATATTATCCAAACAGCGGCACATTTCATCCTTTCAGACAAAGAGTGCCACAAATCAGACAATGAATCACCGATCAGACTTTTCTCGACTAAAACAACTGCATACAAAAAAAACATAGTTCAGACATGACCTTAAGATAAAAGCCAGAAGAAGAAATCGATATGAACAAAATAAAATCTATATTCTAAAGTTCGGGACCTTTTCTATAGGTCAAGGGAGATACTCCATAAAACGCTTTGAAACAACGGCTGAAATAACGTGGAGAAGTAAAGCCCAAACTGTAAGAGATCTCCGAAATATTATACTGAGGTTCTTCCTGTAACATTCGTAATGCTTCTTCCAATTTTAATTTTAACGCAAATTCATTAGGTGTCAGCCCTGTCACCTCCTTTATACGAGCAAACATCTTGCTACGTCCCATATGCAATTCCGAAGCCAACGTATTCATATCAAAATCGGAATTGTCAAAATTTCGTTTAATAATATCCGTGGCTGTATCCAGGATTCTCTGATCAGACACACTCAATCCCCTGGTTTCTTGCGACATAGTTTTTTCTTTCCGAGCCACCTTATCCAATAAGACGCGCCTGCTTTTCAACAGATTACTACAACAAGCCAATAAAAGTTTAACATTAAAGGGTTTCGTTATATAAGCATCCGCTCCAAACACATATCCCTCTATAGTATGATCATCTGATGCTTGGGCTGTCAACAACACAACCGGAACGTACGCCAGCTCCAAACAATTCTTTATTTTATAGCACATCTCTTTACCGGACATTACAGGCATCATTACATCACTCACTACTATATCCGGATGAATCCTCAAAGCCTGTTCATATCCTGCCTGTCCGTTATCTGCTTTATAAACGGTATAAACGGACGAAAAGATAGACACCAGAAGTTCCATCACTTCTTCACTGTCTTCCACCAGCAAAATAACCGGTTTTACTTTTAGTTCAATCTCATCTTCCTTATCCACAATATCACTAATCACGAGTTCCGTCTGCTTTTCCTGCAATAATAAATTTTCTACCTTAAGCACCTCTGCCCAGTCAGACGAAGAAAGAATGCTCCGTCCATGATCCAACTCCTCCCTAGTAAAATGGGAATTTCCCGTAAGTAACTCTATTTTAAAACAACTCCCTTCATTCCACACACTCTCCACCTTTATACTCCCTTTATGTGCCTCTACCATAGCCTTTGTGAACGCCAATCCAATCCCACTTCCCTGAACTGCGTCAGGCAGCACTTCGTCTCCTCTGTAAAAACGTTCAAATATTTTCGACAAATCCTCGTTCGGGATTCCACAACCGGTATCAGCCACAGCAATCTCAACTATCTGACGCACCCTCTTGATAGTTATTTTTACATTTCCACTTTCGGGAGTATATTTAAAAGCATTTGATAAAAGATTAAACAACACCTTTTGCATTTGCTGCGGATCAAACCACAAATCAATCTTTTCGTCCATAGATTCAAATGTAAAAGTTATGTCTTTCCTACGTGCCAATTCAACAAAGGATCTATATATATCTTTTATAAAAGGAACCACATCTACACATTCTACTTTCAACTTCATAAATCCTTGTTCCTGTTTTCTAAAATCAAGAAGTTCTGTTATCAAGATTCGCAAATTCATCGCATTCCTATATACCGCCTGTATACGTTTAGTCACAACGGGAGACAATTTCTCCATTTGCAACATCATCTCTATCTGCCCGATAATCAAAGTTAAAGGAGTGCGGAACTCATGTGATATATTAGTAAAGAAACGCAATTTCATCTTATTCATTTCCTCTATCCGCATTTTCTCATCTTTCTCTTTCACCAACGATAAGGCCAAAGCTCTGCGCTTGGCTATTACTCGCCAAATACCATACAGTATAAATGATACGATAATAAAATAAAAAATAAAAGCCCCCCATGTGGCAAACCACGGACGATGTATCTTAATAGTAAGTGCAATCTCATTATATTCTCCCCCTTGCATTTTATTTTTCAACTCACGCACTTTCAAGACATAATTACCAGAAGGCAGATTCGTATATTTTAAACGTAACTGTTCGGTAGATTTCCAATCGTCATCAAATCCCTCTAATTTATAGAAAAACCTCACATTTCTTTCATGTTCCACATAGTTGGAACTGGAAAAAAGAATCGCCAAGTTATTTTGCTTATAAGATAAATCAAGCTTACCCGTAAAAGGTAACGCTTCCTCCAACACTTCAGAATCATCTCCGGGGTCAATTCTAACATCATTAATCAGCAGTTCGGAAAAATAAAGCCTGGGTACAGTCTCATTCTCCACATATAAATCTTCCTCCCTGAAAGAAATCATTCCATCTACCCCTCCTACATAAATCTGACCGTCAGTTGCCGCCCATAAGCCACACCCCTCTGCCACAGCCGATATTCCTCCTCTAAGCCCCAGTTCAATAGAATAAATCGAATGATTGAAAGAAGAATAAATAGATAATCCTTTATCACTGGACAACAAGATGTTGTTATTAGGCGTTTCTACTATATTATAGCAAAAATCACTTAATAAATTATCCGATTCCACGGTATGATGCGACCATTTTTCTTTATCATAATTATATACATAAACCCCATTTCCCAATGTGGAAATATAAATAGTACCATCGGACGCTTCCATAATTTTCGTAATCTTCACTTTCCGTTCAGTCATCTGCTTCACTTCCAGGCGTTTTCCACCATCCACTTTGATTTTGTACAGTTCAAAACCTGTAGTCAACCAAATATATCCTTGTTTATCTATTTCAAACGTCAAAAACAGTTTTTCGTTATCCAAAATTTGGAATTCATTTGTATCAGGATTCATCCTCCAAAAACCATTACGAGCAGAAACATACAACCAGCCGTCCTTAAACAACACATGATAGATAATTTGCCCCGGCCCTTTTCCTATTCTTTCAAATGCCTCAAGATAATTATGAAACTTTCCGCTTTTCCGGTCGTAACGACTTAGTCCTCCGGTATATGTACCTATATATACGTGATCACGTTTTTTATCATAAGTAATACTCTTCACATTATTATGTATGATAGAATTTCCACCAGAAGCCATATAATATGTAAAAGTCTTATTTTTTCGGTTCAAACAATTAACCCCACCTCCGTCAGTACAAATCCAGAGATTATGGTCCTTATCTTCCACCATCTGTCCTACAATAGGAAAGCTCAATCCTCCCTCACTTATTTTTTTGTACGGATAATAATGAAACACATCTTTGGATTGATTAAAATAATTGACTCCGCCATAATATGTTCCTATCCAGATAGTTCCCTGGTTATCCTTATATAAAGAAAAAACAGACTGGTGCTCTAAAGCCCCCAATATATAACCGGGACGATAAACAGAGTATGTGTCCAAATAAGGATTATATACCTGTAATCCGTCAAATGTCCCAAACCATATATTCTGTTTATCATCTTCTACAAAGCCCCGTATTTGCTCACTTACCACACGAGTGGAAGAATGTTCCTCTTTTCTAATTTCTCCCTCCTGATTAATACGATACAAACCTTTCATACGCGAAGCAACCCATAATTCATTATGACTGCTAACAAATAATCTAAAGATTTCAATCTTTGGAAGCACACATTTGACCAAATCGTTTTCAAGCACATACAGTCCTTTACTGGTTCCAATCCAAAGTTTTTCTCCTTGTTTCTCCAAACACCAAATAGTAGATGTATTCAGTTTACGAAAAAAATGTAATGAATCTCTATTGCAATCATATTTAAATAATGAATCTCCCATAGCACACCATATTTTTCGATTAATAGAGGCTACAGAACTTACTCTGGAAGAGCGTATTTCTTCCAATTTTTCATTACGTATGTCATATCTAAGTAATGCATGATTATTACGTATATAAATATTTCCCAGCGAATCGCCGACAATCTGATTTATCGAACCGTTTATCAATTTTACTTGTTGAGATTGCCCAACCACATAAGATTTACACTGATGAATCTGTTTACCATCATATATATTAACGCCTTCATTAGTACCAAACCACATACGTCCCAACGTATCCTGATAAATAGCCAATACGGAAGGATTAGAAAGACCGTCTTTCATTCCTAATCTCTTAAAGAACTGTCCATAAAAGCAGCTAGGAAACAGTAATAAAGATAATACAAGATAGTACTTTAATCGAATCATTGAAGTGTGTATTAGATGTTTGATAAACGAAGGTATGAAAATATTTTTAAAAACCGGTTACATTTCATTAAAAAAAAGTAAGAAGGAATATTACCTATAACAGAGATATACGTAGGAATTGCATTGATTTCATATACAACCATATCATTACATGTACACCATGTCCGTTGACTTCATAGAATCTTTTGAACCAACCTATACATTTGATTGCCGGCAAGTAGAAAGGCACCCGCTCCATAAACCTCTGTCATCTTCCGAGTCACTTTTTTAGGATCAGCACCGATAGGTTGTACATACCCCAATTTTCCATCCTTTTCAACAGCTTTCACCAAAGCTTCCCATCCTCTTTTTATGATAGGCATCATATGTTCTTTATCCAGCAACTCCTCATTAACTCCATACGCTAAAGCATATACGATGAACCCGGTTGCACTAGTTTCAGGTGAAGGATAAGATTTCGGATCAAGCAAGCTAGCATGCCAATATCCGTCTTCTCCCTGCAATGAAGCAACACGGTTGGCCAAACGCACAAACAAGTCTTGATAAAACTCACGATGCATATTATTACGAGGCAATGTTTGCAATATCTCACAAAGTCCTCCCAAGACCCAGCCATTTCCACGTCCCCAAAACACTTTTTTGCCATTAGCTTCTTTTTTACCGAAATAACGGTGATCACGATAAAATAGTTGCTCTTCTTTATCAAACAAATAATCATAAGCAGCTCTATATTCTTGATTCAGAAAATTGACATACTTCCAATCATGTGTCAGCATGTACATTTTGGCATATACGGGAGGAGCCATAAACAACGCGTCGCACCATGACCAACGCTCCAATGTTTCCATATTTCCATAGTCTAATTTAAGCGTACTAGACGATGGATGATTAATGACAAACTCAGTGCGTGCCATCGTCGGAAGCAACATGTTCCGATCTCCATATTTACGATACATATCTATAAAAACTTGCCCCACTGCTATGAAATCCGCATGATACATATATTTCCCCACCTGCCAAGCATTACGCCTGCCTATACTTCTCAACCATTTATAATACCTGTTATCTCCATCTTCTTTTTCCGTCAATTCCGCCCAGTCAATCATTCCCATATACAAAGCAGCATGCGTCCAACTCAAGTCGTCATGTTCCGCTCCTTCAGCCGGATTGGCAATCTGCCAATCGGCTACACGCTTCATTACCGACTTTATTTCCGAATTACTAAAAACATCTTGTCCCCAAGAGCAAATACTCATTATAGACAAAACAATAAAAGAGAATAGCACCTTTTTCATACAATTCAATTTATCAATTTTCAATTATGCGATAAAGAAAAACATATTTTTCAAAAAACACCTATCTTCACGCTCCAACTTATTGCACTATTTTATATGAATACACAATAAAGACACATAATCAAACAATATTGCACCTATCTTGCCCCCAACGGACAAACTTCTCCCTCTTAAAAGATAAAATGGGTACATACATTCCTATTTTTCTAATGATATTTGTACCCGTCATTTTTAATAATAAAAATATGAAAATCACTATTCGTTTTATTTTTGTCACATTACTTATTACTAGTAATCTTTTTTCCGCAAAAGCATATCTCAGCGAGAATGTCTACACCAACAGTCACGATGAATTTGAAGTATTAATGAAGAAAATCAGACAAGATTTTGCTCAAAATCCTCATATTGAAGAAGCGCTAGAAAAATACAACAACAAAGACGGTTCTTTCACTGATGTAGATTACAGTAGCATACAACGTACTAATTGGCCCCCGATGACACACCTCGAACGTTTGTATGATTTCGTTTTTGCATATACGAATCCCAAAAACAAATATTATAAAGACAGACTATTATTTGCTAAAATACAGAAAGGGCTGGAATACTGGCATGAACGTAATCCATGGTGCCATAACTGGTGGTATAATCAAATAGCCGAGCCACAATGTCTAGGAATATTACTTATACAAATGCGAACCGGAGAGCAGCACCTTCCCACCGTATTGGAAAACAAACTTTTAAAAAGAATCAAAGAAGATGGCGGACATCCTTCCAAATGGACCGGAGCGAACCGCACTGATATAGCTTTACACTGGATATATCGTTCTTGCCTGAGTAAAAATGATACGGACTTAAAAATCGCGATTGAAAATGCATATAGCCCCATCGCTTATACAACCAAAGAAGGATTTCAGCATGATAACAGCTATTTTCAGCACGGAGTCCAACTTTATATCGGAGGATATGGAGACGAAATCCTGAAAGGTATCACTCAGATAGCTATGTACACCAAAAGCACCCAATATGCCATACCTGAGACAAAATTAGCAATATTGAGCAAATTTATGCGTGAAACTTATTATTCGACCATAAGAGGACAATACATGTTATTCGACGTACTCGGAAGAGGAGTCAGTCGTCCGGGAGTTACAAAAAAAACAAACACAATTTTATTTGCTAAACGCATGATTGAACTGGATCCCACACATGGTGAGGAATTTAAGGCAATAATCAAACGCCTGAAAGGGGAAGAAGCCGCCAACTATGCGTTACAGTCCAAACACACCCATTATTTCCGCGGTGACTATACTCTGCACGTACGTCCTGACTATACCTTCGATGTGCGTATGGTATCCAACCGTACGATGCGTTGCGAATACGGAAACAGAGAAAACCTAAAAACCTATTTCATGTCCGACGGCTGCACCAACATAGTAGTGGACGGTAATGAATATGCAAATATATTTCCTGTGTGGAATTGGACCCGTATTCCCGGAGTTACCGCTCCGCAAATGAATAAAATACCAATGGCCAAAAGCAGTTGGCAAACGCGAGGCACTTCTACCTTTGCCGGAGGAGTATCCGACAGTATTTACGGTGCATCCGCCTATTCCTACACAGATAATTATGCCAACATTAATACAAAAGCCAAAAAGGCCTGGTTTTTCTTCGACGATGAAGTTGTATGTCTTGGAACAGGTATCTATTCCACATCTCCCGAGGAAATATTCACAACAGTGAACCAAAGTTTGCTCTCCCAAAAAGAAATTATATTCTCCGTTGGAAAAAAAACATCACATTTGGAACAAAGTTCTTCAAAGCATATAGAAGCAGACTGGATACTTCATAATAAAATAGGTTATTTATTCCCCGAAAGAAAAAAGATCTTTGTAAGTAATCAGACACAAACCGGTAATTGGTATGACATCAATAACACAGCTTCGAAGCAATCTCAAGAGGCAGATATTTTCACAGTAGGTTTTAATCATGGAAAAAATCCTTCTAATGCCAACTATGCTTACATAGTGGTTCCCAACAAACAGACTGCAGCCGAGATGAAAAAGTATGAAAAAAGTAAGAATATTGAAATCTTATCTAATACGGAAGACCTACAAATTGTTAAAAATAAAAAGCTCGGTATCTGGCAGATGATATTCTACAAAGCAGGAAAATTCAAGAGTAAAGACATATCTGTTGAAGTAAGCGAAGGCTGCGCACTTATGATCAAGGATAAAGGCGAAAATAAAGTAGATGTTCATATAGCTGATCCCAAACAAGCACAATCTACTATAGAAATAGAAATCTGCATGCCGAGAAAATCCTCAAAAACAAATAAAGCTACTTGCAATTTCAGAAATAGCGGAATATATTCCGGCGCTTCTAAAAAGTTAAATTTCCAATTTTAAACTTCGAGTCCGAGAATTTTTGCCTTTATTTCGGCATCCCATCAGCGATGTGGATGATTCGGAAAATAAGTGCAACTATTAAGGACTATTTAGTCAGATAAGATAAAAATAAATGGTGCTATTTTGCCATACATTAATATCTTAATTATATGTATTCAGTTATTTAAGAAGAATGATTATGAAATTGAGAATTGTTTTATTGGCTCTTATTCCTTTCTGTTTCCTGAGTATCAATGCCGCTGATAAGAAAAAAAATCAACAGGTAAACGACAGAACACAGTGGACTGATTTATGTTACAAAATAGCACAACCCATTCTGGAGAATATGAGTAAAGGCGAGTTGCAAAAGAATATGCAACTGGAGTTAAGTCCCACGTGGGACGGAAGAGACAAACGAGTAGCCTATATGGAGGCATTCGGTCGGTTGATGGCAGGTATTTCTCCCTGGCTCGAGTTACCAGATGATAATACGGCAGAAGGAAAGCAACGCAAACAATTACGCGAGTGGGCCTTGAAGGCTTATCAGAATGCAGTTGATCCTCAGAGTCTGGATTATTTGTTGTGGAAAGGACATCAACAGCTTTTGGTAGATGCCGCTTATCTTGCGGAAAGCTTCATTCGTGCCCCTAAGACGACTTGGGGAGAGCTAGACGCTACAACAAAAGAACGTTATATTGAATGTTTTAAGAAAGTGCGCGTCATCCGTCCTGCATATAATAACTGGTTGCTGTTTCGTGGCATGGTAGAAGCCTTCTTGCTTTCCGTCGGTGAAGAACCGGACGGTTATGCCTTGACTACTGGCCTTAATAAAATAAATGAATGGTATCTTAGTGACGGGTGGTATTCGGACGGGGCAGAATTCTCATTGGATTATTACAATTCTTTCGTTATTCATCCTATGTACATCGAGATATTGGAAACGTGCAGCAAGAACCATTTTCCTACTCCAATCAGCTACAAACTGGCAATCAGCCGCATGCAGCGTTTTAATACATTCATAGAACGTCTTATTTCTCCGGAAGGTACATTTCCAGCTTTCGGGCGCTCCGTAACCTACCGCATGGGAGCATTCCAATCATTGGCATTGGCTGCTTGGAAATATGGTCTTCCCGAAGGACTGACTTACGGACAAATCCGGAGTGCATTAAGTGCAGTCATGAGAAATATGTTTTCGGTAGATGGAAATTTTGATGATAAAGGATTCTTGACACTAGGTTTTGCAGGACATCAGCCGGAGCTGGCTAATTATTATACTAATAATGGCAGCTTGTATATGACTTCACTCGTTTTCTTGCCTTTGGGACTTCCTGCCGAACATCCTTTCTGGAGTGATCCGGCCGAGGAATGGACATCTCAGAAGGCATGGGCGGGAAAAGCTTTTCCAATTGACAGGCACCATTCGTTAAAAAAATAAACGCATATATCGACCTTTAATAACAAGTATAAAAAAGAAGAGATGTTCCCCCTATCATTACTCGTTCAACACGAATAATGAGACATCCTTCTTTTTTTCAATATAGGAATTCTTCATTTTATCCTTCCATACTTTGAAACATTTGGAATAGTTTGCCAAAAACTTCGGCCTCACGACCAGTCAAATGTGAATAAATAAGCCTATCTTTGTATTCACAAAAGAAGACATGCCCAAGCATGAAACAATTGTACAAAAAGGTGTCAATACAAGAATTTTCAAACTATAAATAATTATGACCGCACAAGAGTTTTTTAAGAATGACATATTCGCAGAAAACGCAGGTATAGTACTGCTGGAAGTACGCGAAGGATACAGCAAAGCCAAATTGGAAATAAAACCCGAACATCTGAATGCAGGAGCCCGTACACAAGGAGGAGCTATCTTTACATTAGCGGATCTCGCACTTGCCGCAGCAGCCAATTCACACGGCACACTTGCTTTTTCCCTTTCCTCCACCATCACTTTCGTACGTGCCAGCGGACCGGGCGACACTCTTTATGCCGAAGCACGCGAACGTTATATCGGCCGAAGTACAGGGTGCTATCAGGTAGATATTACTAATCAGAATGGAGAGCTGATTGCTACTTTTGAATCCAGCGTATTCAGGAAAGAACAGAAAGTGCCTTTTGAGATAGAAAAATAAAGAGGAATCACAGTAAAATAGATTAGCCAAGATACAATCAAGTGCGAATTTCACAGAGTAAGCCGTGAAATCCGCACCTGATTGTATCTTGACTAATCTTATTTTACAATAGAAGTCAACGGATGGCGATTCCCCCGAACATCATTCAGGAACGCCTTTGCCGAACCAAAATTGAGGAACAAATCCAAACGAACCGGAAGATGATTCTGGTCATCTGTGACAAAGAAAGTAATCACTTCCTTTTCCTTTCCTTTCTTATCATATTCGACCAATGAGAATATCAGGCAGCGATATGTAACTCCATTCTCCGCCTTCACATTTTCTTTTCCACGATAGATAAGCGTTTGTTCTTCCACTTTACGACCGGTAGCCATTGGGAACTTAATCTTATCCCCTACCTTATAATCGGCAGGATCGTAAGAACGCGCCTGTCCAAGAATACTCAGCATATCATATATACAACGACTATCACTTGCTTCCGATTCATCAAATGCCCCATCCCGGTACGTACGTTTCTGATTGACAAAGCACAGCCCGTTTTTATAAGAAAACCAAGCCTCATCTACTGTATAGCGCTTTCCTTCCTCGGCGCCTTTACGGAAATAACGGGGCTCCAGTTTCTCGCCAATCACGCAAGTCAGCGTGTCGCGCATCTTGAAAAAGAAATCCGCACGTTTACTGCCTAAGGCAAGCAGGTTGATACGGTATGCCGGTTCCGAATGGTAGGTAGTCGCATTGGTCGTCAGACTGGCAAGTCCGGCTTTCACCCAGACAAACTTCCAGTTGAAGTACAAATCATACATCACATGTTCGCCGGATTGAAACGCGTCATTCTTCGCCTCACATTGGGCACTGGCGGGAAGGGCGAAAATTCCCATCAGTAATGCCATAAGTCCAATTATCAGACTACGGCGAAAGCTAGCGCCGCCTGTTCTGGCTATTTCGATCTTTTTTCTTCTTGTCTTCATCTGGTTTTTGTTTTTTAAGCTCATCCGGTTTCTGTTTATCCACAGGGGTCGCATGAATATCCCATGGTTGTGTCACGTCCCACAACGCTTTATACTCTAATATGGTCGGATAATAGAAGACCGCTTCCGGTTGCAAGCCTTTTGCAAAGTCCCCCGTGTCCCATTCTCCGTTTCCATTTGTGTCGTTTATCAGCCTGGCGGCATATTTTCCCGGATTCAGGAAGTAGAAATCCACCATTCCATCTTTCTCCACGCGCCGCCTGCGAACAACTTTGTCCTGTGCGTCAAGTAATTCTACGAATGCCAGAGAATCCGCTCCCGTCACATTGAAATGAAGCGTGAAGTATTCATCTTCACTGCGCACCTTGAAGCCTTGTTTGATTTTATCGGTAAACAGCCCGTATATGCCATGAAAAGCTGTCGAGTCTACCGAGAACTCATATTCAAAAGTTGGCTCCCAATCATAAAGCAGATTAAACTTCTTCAGATTCAGAGAATCCTGTCCAAACTCAAACGGCACGTCCTGCCAAAGCGTATCTACCTTCTGTCGCAGATGAATAGCCGTACTGTCAAAGCTGGCTATCGGTTCCTCAAAGTTCAAGGATATATAGCCATATACATCCATCGACGAAGGCGCGCTGACATTCACCGGTAAGAATTTCGTCGGTTCCGGTTCTTCCTCTTCATCTTTCTTTTTCTTCTTTTTCTTCTTCTCCGGTTCGTCTTTCTTATACTTCTGTTTCGAAACCAGATTCAGCGTATCCGTGCGGGGTACTAACTGATTCAAGGTATCCGTATAAAGATAAGTCAGACTCATGGCAAGAGTATCCTGCTTGAAGAGCAAAGAATCCTTCACCCAATAATGAATCGTATCGTTCCGCTGGTTCTTCTCAATGACAAAAGCATCCTTTTCATCGAAGTTCAACCCTTTCAGCACAGGCAAAGTGTCCGCCTTACCTGCAAAATAGAAAGTAAACTTCTGCGGAACAAGTCTCTCGGACTTGATAAGATATTGCGAATAGTTCAGTTCCTTGAAAGCCCGGAGAATGACATCATCCGGCAAATAGTGCATATATTTCTTCTCAACAATCGTGTCATAGGTCAGTGAATCCACCCAAGCCGTATCCATGCGGATACGTTCTTCCATGCGAGGGATAATCAGCGAATCATGGAAAGCAATCATCTCGCTCTTCTGATTGAAAGTAAAGTTCTGGTCGGCATCCATCAGTCCGTATATACGATACTTGCCGGGAGCTATACCACGAATAGAGAATCGCCCGCGACTATCTGTACGTGCCACACGGTCGAAAGGCAGCTTATTGAAAGCCGAATCGTTCAGGTTGGAATGCAGTCCGACCAGGATACCTTTGATAGGTTCGAGGTTAGAGGCATCGAGTATGGTTCCCGATACTTCCATCGTATCAATCTGCGCACCGGTAGAGAAGGTAAACGCAAAGTTGCCCAACGGATTGCCTTCATTATTATCGACAATGGCATCCGAGAAGTCAATGGTATAGGTTGTATTAGGTTTCAAAGAATCGAGCAGGTTCACCTGTATTCGCTTTCCTGAAGCCTTGATTTCGGGTTGCTGTATCTGTGGTGGGGAAACAACCACTTTCTCGGTCGCTTTCTCCAACTTTATAAATTCGTCAAACAGCAAAGAAACTTTCGTTCTTTCATTATTTATAGCCCCGGCAGCAGGATTACTGCCTATGAAACGGGGTGGAGTCTCATCATAAGGTCCCCCGTCCGGTCGCCCGATACTGGCGCAGGAATATAGCATGACTACCAGCGTTACTACCGGAAGCACCTTGCGTACTATTTGTTTTATCTTTTGATTCTCAAACTGTAACATGCTGCAAAAATAAGTGTTCTTTACCAATAAATACCATACTTCTAGCTAATTTATTAAAAAACGGAGCGATGGATTCCTGTAGGAATTATTATCTATGCTGTTTTTATTTCTTTTTCTCACTAATCTTATTACTTTTGTTGCCTGATATTACTTCGTTCGACTATAGTGGAACGCAAAGTAGACTATAGTTGACCTTGCGTTCCACTATAGTTGAACGCAAAGATAACTATAGTGGAACGAAATAAAAACAGCGAATGAATCACATCCGGACAGGCAAACGGATATATAAATATGCCTACATAATACAATCACGCAAATGAGCATACGTTACGACCTTTACGAAACGCCTGATATTCAGCAAACAGGCGAGCAACAGCCACTCCATCCCCGTGTAGTTATCAATGGAACTATTGACCAGAACGAATTTCTGGATCGTGTACACAAATTCACCGGAATAAGCCGCAGCTTACTATCAGGTGCCATGCAGTCTTTTCAAAACGAGTTGAGAGATTTACTTGCCAACGGATGGGTTGTGGAGCTTGGTGACATCGGTTACTTTTCTGTTTCCTTGCAAGGGCCTCCTGCCATGAAGAAAGAGGATGTACATGCACAATCTATCAAACTAAAGAATATCAATTTCCGTCCGGGCACTCAATTCAAAAAGGAAGTGGGTTGGCAAATGAGACTGGAACGTGGAGAGTCTTTCAACCGTTCGCATGGGAAAGGGCGTAGTGAAGAGGAGTGTCTAACTATAGTTAATGAGTATCTCAGGAAACATCCTTGTCTGACCCGTGCCGATTATTGCCGTTTGACAGGGCATGACAAGAAACGGGCTATAAATGAGTTGAATGCTTTTATTGAGAAAGGGGTGTTGATGCGCTACGGGGCAGGGAAACTGGTAGTTTACGCAAAGACGATGGAATGACAGGTCATTGACAAACTGCCACTGTCTGTAAGCCATCGGTATAGAGCATTAAAGATACACCGGGGGGATGGCTTACAGACATGGCAAGATGTTTGTCAATAAAAGATGTTTGTTAATAAAAGAATGTTTGATATTCCTGAAAACAATGTTTTTATTCCATATTGGCAAAGAAATCTTCTATGGATTCCTTATTTACAAAATGACAAGTCTCACCGCCGGCCTGACATTCATCCATCAGAGTGTATAATCCCTGATAACCGTTTTTATCGACATCCAGCACTTTCTGTTGATACAGGACATTAGACGTTTTCAGTGTTCCGTCGGAAGGCAGCTTCCGGTAATTGCCTAAATACCAGTTATCATTAAAATGGTTGTTTGTTGATTCAGTCATTGCAAATTGACTCGTTTCTGCCGTATAAAAGATATTCTTTTTAAAGAATGTACTATCAGCATAACCATTCCAGGAATCGGAAACGATCATACTCCGGTCTATTGCCGCAGAAGGTTTGGCGTTGAGATGAACGATATTCCGTTCAATCAATGTATTCTTCACAGGGCCTGCTACATGGATGCCGGGGGAAAACATTCCGGCACGAGTCTCATTAGGACGAATACCGTCACCGATACTAATATTATAACGTACTATGCTATTTTTATTTCCGACGCTGAAACCTCTCTCTCCGGAATCGCAAACCAACACCATGCCACCGTAGTTGTCATGGCTATAATTATATTGGATAAGTGTGTTTGTGCTGTTATAATCACAGTCAAAGCCCTGCGCATCCCACGGTGCCTTGTGTCCGCTGACTTCATTAAACTGGATAATTGTGTTATCGCAACTCCAAGGCCAAATGCCCGCTGCCGCTTCTGTCGCAGGAAGGACTTCCGGGCAATCACGCATCACATTATATTCGATAAGGGTACTGTCACAGCCTATCGGTACGATGCCGTCTCCCGGCACTTGTTCTATCAGATTATTCCGTACAATCGTATGTTTGCTGGGATGCCAGTTACTGCGGTCATAGTAACCGCTCCATATCATGGCATTACGGGCACACCGCAATATATGACAATTCTCTATCATCAGGCTATCGAAACGGGAAGCAACCGAGTCTCCGCCATTCACGATATAGATGCCGGAACCGCCGCCCAGTTCTTTCACCAATGAACCATTGACATCCCGAATCATCAGATTATGAATCCTAATATTGCGTGATACGCCATAATCCCGGCATTCAACCTTCAATCCGGTACGTCCGGGCAATGGTTTTCTGCCTGTATTTACAATCTCTATATTTTGTACTGTCACATAATCGGAGTTGAATACCCGCATGGCATATAATGACGTGTCGTTTCCCACGATGCAAGGTTTGTCGCCTTCGCCATAGGCATCCACTATAACCGGTTGTGCGGAAGTTCCCTTACCGGTAACTTCCAATTCGCCTCCGAATATCTCTCCGCGCTTGAGCAGCAATTTCTCGCCCGGCCGGAATGTTACCAACTTCGCCCGTTCCAAACTTTTCCAGGCTTTATCAGTAGACAGTCCGTCATTGGCATCATTCCCGTTTGTAGCATCCATATAGTAGCATCTCCCTGCGTCAGATGAACAGGAAATCATCAGAACTGAAAACAGCAAAAGGATACATTGGGACAAACTCTTTTTTCGGATTTTTATTCTCATGGTAATATAGTTTTTGATGAAAAAAAAGGATGATACAAGCAATATCCAAATAATGTTTGACCATCCTTTTTTGTTATTAGCTCCGGTTGTTACTTCCAAAGCTCATGTTGAAGCAATGCTTTGTTTGTGTCCAATTCACCGGTAGGAATAGGCCATACATAATCACGTTCGCCATTGTACTGACGCGCTTCATAGCCCAGTCCCAATGATGTACGTTCTTTTTCGATGTTGGCAACCGCTTTGTCCAATTCTTTCCAGCGATATACATCGAACAGGCGCAATCCTTCAAATGCCAGTTCTACGCGACGTTCATGCTTAATGATATCCAACAGCGCATCTTTAGTAAGTCCTGTGCCTTCTACATCCTGCACCCTGGGCATATCCACATCCGCACGTTGACGCACTTCATTAATCAGCGACATAACCGCGCTTTCATCATATCCACCTTTCTGAACCAATGCTTCAGCCAGTGAAAGAAGAACTTCCGCATATCTTACGACATAAAAGTCCTGACCGTTATCCCATGAATTTCCGGTATCCGTCGGGTCGAAATACTTCATGACATATACTGTAGAGAATGACGCAGCCGCACCGCCATACCAGTTGCCTTCACCACCTTTACCATTCCACTTCATACCGGGAACGAAAAGCGTAGTATACAGACGCGGGTCACGGTTCGCAAAATGCGCTGCGTTAGGCTTGGATACGTCTAATTTGCCATCTGTCATTTCACCGTAATTCGTGTCTGTTGTTTTTTCTCCGGTATTCGCCACATAATAGGCGTCAGCCAGGTCGATAGTACCGTTCAGTGCTTCAAGCGGAGTATTCCAATGGGCGTTGAATGCCGCACCTTCGTCTTTTCCGGGACCTTCATAGCGAACAGAGAAAATAATCTCCGATGAATTTTGTCCTTTGGTGGTGAAAAGGTCAGCATAGCTCGGATCTATGGAATAGCCTAACTTCTGCACTTCTTTATAAGCAGCGATAGCTTCATCCCATTTTTCGTTATACAATGCCATACGTCCCAACAGAGCATAGCAGGCTCCACGAGTAATACGTCCCAATGCTGCCGTAGGCGGAAGATCGGTAGCTATAGTTTTCAAGTCTGCCATCACCGCTCCTACAATGTATTCACGAGTACTTTTCTCACATTCCGAATTTTCCAATGTAAGCGGTTCTGTCAAGTAAGGAACATCCTGATAAGTAGTAGTCAGGTTGATGTACATTAAAGCACGTATAGTGATGGCTTCCGCTTTGTAGCAGGCGATGTCCTCCTTGCTCATACTTACTCTATCAATGTTTGCTATGAGCAAGTTGCATCTGCTTATTACTTCATAGCAGTCTTTCCAGTATGAGCCGATGACCGATGAACTCGGGTTGTGAATACCCATAGCCATATCATAGCCTTCCATCCAGCCACTCCAGTTGAAATGACCGCCATTGTCGGAAATACAATCCATATACAAAGGGCCGAGGCTGTATTGGTCGGAGTTATAAAGCTGGTTGCTTTGCAGCCCGTCATAGCAGGCAGTCAGTGCCATCATGGCATCATTAGGCGTCTGCCAGAAAGTGGAAGAGGAAGATTCCGTCAAAGAGTCTCTCTGGAGAAAACTGTCGGAACAAGAGGTCAGTAATGCTCCCGACAACAGAGTCAAACCAATATATTTATTTATTAATTTCATAATAATCAATCTGTTTAGAATTTAACATTAATACCAAATGAATAAGTTTTTGTATTCGGATGTACGTCATTACGCAAGTCATCACTTTTTTTCTCAGGGTCATAATCATCCAGTGGTGTGAATGTCAGCAGGTTGGTTCCGGCTACATAGACTCTCAGGCTTTGTACGCCCACTTTTGCCAACCAAGCCGCTTTTTGGAAATTGTAGCCGATCTCTAAGTTTTTCAGACGCAAGTAATCTCCTTTCGTCAACCAGAAAGATGAATATCTGTTGTTGATTTCTCCTCCCATACGTGGCATATTTCCGTTAGGATTGTCTGCTGACCAGCGATTTAACCAGCGTGAAGTCTTGTTACCGCCGTTTGATATGGTGGTTTCATCCCAATTGAAGCGTTCGAGTCCGGCTATTCCCTGCCAGAAAGTGCTTACATCGAAATTCTTCCAGGAGAAGCCGAGGTTGAATGAGTATTGCAGTTTCGGAAAAGGATTACCGATAATCTGACGGTCTTCATCTGTTACATCTCCACTATTGTCGAAATCTTCATACATGATGTCGCCCAGTTGAGGAACTTGCCCGTTTTGCTTGATAATCTGTCCGTTGGCATTCACCCGGTTCAAGTCTGCCTCTGTACGATAAATACCTACCGCCTTTAATCCGTAATAAGAACCGATGGCTTCGCCTTCACGGTTGATGGTATTGTTGCTGATGTTCTCTACACCACCCATTTCAAGAATCTCATTCTTTACACCGGACAGTGAGAAACCTGCCTGCCATGTCCATTCGCCTTTCTGGTCATAATAGTTTGCAGCCAATTCCCAACCACGGTTACGTACTTTTCCGGCATTCTGATACGGAGCGTCCAATACTCCCAGGAAAATATTCGGCATAGGCAGACGCAAAAGGATATCGGATGTATTTTTCTCATACCAGTCGAAAACAACGTTTATTTTACCCTGCCAGAATGAAGCGTCGAAACCGAAGTCGGTAATGGTCGTAGTTTCCCATTTGATGTTTTCATTGGCTATTTTTGAGACTTTCATACCTACGTATTTCTTGTCGCCGAAGTAATAACCGCCTTGGGAAGACAATGTTTCTGTATAGGCATAATTACCAATTTCCTGGTTTCCTAACTTACCCCAACTGGCACGCAGTTTTAATGAGTTCAGGAATTTAACGTTTTGCATGAAAGATTCGTTAGAAACCAGCCATGCTCCCGAGAAAGAAGGGAAGTTAGCATAGCGGTTTTTCTTAGGCATACGTGAAGAACCGTCACGACGAACATTCATTTCAACCAAGTATCGTCCACCATAATTGTAGTTGATACGTCCGAAGAATGATTGCAAGGAGCTTTCTTCTGCCGAACCGGTAACTTTGTCATTCTGTGTGCCACCGTCCATTTCGTAGATATTATCGGTAGGAAAACCTTGTTTGCTGGATTCGTTCTTATCCCAGCGTGTTGCCTGAATAGAGTGACCGAGCAATACGCTGAATTCATGCAAACCGATCTTATTGGTATAGGTCAGGATATTTTCATTCGTGTAGCTTGTTTCCAGATAATGGTAATCGGTCAATGTGTTTTGAGTTCCTGCCGGAGCTATTTCTTCGCCTTCTGCGTTATAACGTGCCAAGTCTCTGGGATTGAAAGTTGTAACGTCATTCATATAGAACTTGTAAGCCAGTCCGGAACGGAATTTCAATCCTTTTATAATATCAACTTCACCGAAGAAGTTACCGTCGAAACGATAATGCATATTGTCTTTATGTCCATTGTTCAATGCATACAGCGGATTTTTGGCTACTGACTGGGAGATGCTTGCATTGCCGTCTACATAACCATATTCGCCATTTGAATAGCGGGAAGGTACAGTCGGGCGTGTAAACCATGTCAGGTAGCGCATCAAACCTTCGCCGGTCACACTTGTATTCGGTTCGTCAATGCTTTGACGGCTGCCGGATAAGTTTAAACCGAGTTTCACGATACCAAGTTTGGCATCCAAATTGGAACGGAAATTGAAGCGTTGGTTGGCAGTGTTACGTAAAATACCCTCTTGCTTGAAGTATTGGGTAGAAATCATATAATGCACATCTTTGCTACCTCCGCTGACAGCCAGGTGATGTTGGTGCATAGGTGCAGTGCGGAACATTTCACCTACCCAGTCGGTATTTGCAAAGTGATCGGGGTCAGAGCCATCCTGCAATTTCTGAAGCATTTCGGGAGTATAGGCAGTTCCCGGATGACATTCATTGTACATTTTTGCCCATTCATAAGAATTTACGTAGTCGGGCAATACAGTGGCTTGCTGGATAGCCATACTACCGGAATAAGTAATGGAAGGTTTCTGTTCACCACCACGTTTGGTAGTAATAAGGATAACGCCATTGGCAGCACGTACACCATAGATGGAAGCTGAAGCGGCATCTTTCAATACAGATACGCTGGCAATGTCTTCAGAGGGTAATTGTGAGATTTGGCTTACGGAGCTTTCCACGCCGTCAATCAGTACCATCGGATTGTTTTCATTGAGGGTTCCGACACCGCGTATACGGATTTCAGGATCATCATGTCCGGCTTGCGCACCATTTCCCGTCAGCATAACTCCCGGCAAACGTCCCTGCAACATATTGGCTGTATTAGCTACCGGCATGGAAGCTACGTCTTTAAAGTTAACGGAAGAGACAGAACCGGTCAGGTTTTCTTTCTTCTGTACGCCATAACCTACCACTACGACTTCGTCAATCATTTCCGTGTCTTCTTTCAAAGTAACATTCAGAGTCATATTATTCTTATTAATAACATACTCCTGATTGGCATATCCGATAAAAGAGATAACAACGGTGGCATTGGCACCTACGGAAAGTCCGAAACTACCATTCAAATCTGTTATGGTTCCATTGGTAGTTCCTTTTTCGAGTACACTGGCTCCAATAACCGGTTCACCTGTAGCGTCTTTAACGACACCGGAAACTTTATACTTGCCTGACTGCAAGACTGAAGCACTAACATTCATCGTCGGGATGAGAAAAAAGAAACACAGGAGCAGACTTAACATCTTAAACGCTCCGGTTCCTGTCAGAGTTTTCATGTTCATAATACTATAAATTTAAAGATATAACAAAATATGTTTTTTACCTGACAAAAGTAGGAAGAGCCCACAAAGATGAGGGAGAATTATTACCGAAAAAGGGCGGTAAGCTATCTTGAGAGAGTATTTCCGATAATAATTCTTCCTTATATAGCCGCTTATCCGGTTTTACTCTTTTATATATAATTCCCAATTATCTATTTTACCTTTTGCACCATTATCCATCCAGTTGCAGAAAGGGCATGAGCCCTCCACTCCTGT
Organism: Bacteroides sp. GM023; assembly: GCF_014750685.1. GTDB lineage: Bacteria > Bacteroidota > Bacteroidia > Bacteroidales > Bacteroidaceae > Bacteroides. The sequence goes on along the minus strand of NZ_JAAXGE010000002.1, from coordinate 926,817 downwards.
ATGACAGCAGTTGTAAAATGTAAAATAAGTAAAAGACGGAAAGAAATTATTATTACCGGGAAAGGGCTGTTTACTAGCTCTGTAGCCTATTTCCGGTAATCATCACTCATCATATATTCTGTTGGAGTAAGCCCAAACTTTTTCTTAAAGCATGTGCTAAAATATTTCGGATCATTAAAACCTACGGCATACGCCAAATCTGCTACACGGATTTTCTTTTTTTCATCAATCAAGCGGCAAGCTGCCTGCAAACGGACATTGCAAATAAATATGGATGGGGTAAGTCCGGTCAATAGTTTCAATTTATCCGCCAATGTGGTACGTGCCATACCCATTTCAGCAATAAATTGGGCATGTTCAAATTCACAATCGCTCAAATGAGCGTTCACACAATCTATCGCTTTCTGAATAAACGCCTCATCCATAGAGGTATAATTCAATTCTTTCGCTTCAAAGACCAATTGTTTGCGGAAATCGACTCCAATACGTTTGCGCTTTTCAAGCAGGTTCTCTATTTTGGCAAGCAAGACGGACAAGCGAAGCGGTTTGCAGATATAGCCATCTGCCCCGGACTTATAGCCTTCTGCACGATCTTCGTCATAAGTCATGGCGGTCAGCAATATAAATGGTATATGGCAGGTTTCAAATGTTCCTTTTACTTTCTGGCATAATTCCATTCCGTCCATTTGCGGCATCATGACATCAGACACAATCAGGTCTACTTCTTCTCTTAAAAGAATATCCAATGCTTCGATTCCGTTTGCGGCTTTCAGGATGTGATAACGGTTCTGTAATAACCGAACCATCAATGTCAGTAATTCGTCATTATCTTCGACTAATAAGAGAGTCACAGTATCCGGTGCTTTGTCTGTTGTCTCTATATCCGGAAACTCTTCAACTTCTTCTTCCAGTGGTAAAACAGCATAATTCGCATCTTGTGTAGTATGGTCTGTTTCTTCTTTCGGATAAGCGGAAGCAAGAATAGGGAACTCTACAATGAAGCTATTACCTTTTTCCTTCTCACTAACTACTTGCACTGAACCATGATGCAACAAGACAAGATCCTTGACCAGCGAAAGGCCGATACCCGTACCAATTGTATGGAACTTACGGTATTCGCCTTCATAAAACCGCTCAAAGAAATGCTCTATCTTTTCCTTTGGAATCAGTTCACCCGGATTATTAATACAAAACCGGTAGACGCCCGATGTTTCATCATAGCTTTGGGAGACGGTTATAACCCCTCCTTCATGAGTATATTTGGCCGCATTAGAAAGTAGGTTATATACAATCTTATCTAATTTGTCAGAATCAAAATAACCATTATACTCCCTCTCTCCTCCTTCAAACCGGATGTTTAGTTTCTTCTGTCGCACCAACGGAGTGAATGCGGATATGGATTGCTTCAAGAACAAAGTGATATTACCCTGTGAGACACGTAACTTCTGACATCCATTCTCCACTTTTCTAAATTCAAGTATCTGTTGAATCAGCCTTATCAGACGGATCGTATTTTCCGAGATTCCCCGTAATCTTCCTTTTAAGTCGGGGCTTTGTTGTTTCAGCTCTTCTACCGATGCTGATATGATGGATAAGGGGGTGAGCAACTCGTGTGTAATATTTGTAAAGAACTGCAATTTGGCATGATTGATTTCTTCCAGCTTTTGTCGCTGGATATTGCCCAGTTCAATAGTATGTTTCATATTTATCCGGTTGCGTACAGTCCGGTAGAGATACCATAGAAGCGCAATTATCAGAAGGAAATAAATACAATACGCCCACCAACAAAGCCATGGAGGTGGCAAAATTGTAATTTTGATAGTCCGTATGTCCGAGGACCATATACCATTCGCATTGGCACCTCTTACCTTGAACTCATAATTTCCAGCCGGCAGATTGTTATAGTATGCAAAGTGGCGGTATGCGCTCGTCGACACCCATGCATCATCATAGCCGACCAATTGATATTCATATTTATTTAATAGAGGATTAATATAATTCAGTATGGAAAAGTCCAGGCTGAAATTGTTTTGATTGTAAGCCAGTGTTATATGATCGGCATAATCAAGAGGTTTATCAAGAATTTTATCATACTCTTTTCCTTGTATTTTGCGTATAGAGGTATTGTATATCTTTAAGTCGGTGATAACTACCGGATAGGACGTTTTATCATATACAATATCTTTAGGATCAAAAACATTCAGACCATGTACTCCACCAAAGATAAGGATACCGTCCACTCCTTTTGCAGCGGCATTACGGTTAAAGTTGTGCCCTTGTAATCCATCTTCTACCGTATGAGTGTGTATGACAGGAGAACTGCCGTCGATGGGGATATCAATATGATATAATCCCGAGTTTGTAGTCAACCATAATGTTTTCTGATTATCTTCGAGCATACTAAAAACCACGTCTCCATCTTTGAAATACTCATCAAGAACGGAAACAAAACAATCTTTCTCCTTATCATATAGATCGAGCCCGTTTCCATTAGTACCCGCCCATATCCTATTATAACTGTCTACACATAACGCCATGGCTCCCATAGAGCTGCTGCTTTGCTGGGATACTCCATATTGTTTGACTTTATATCTCCCATCAGAAGGAGAAATTTTCCAAATTCCGGCAGTGACGGTCGTCGCCCAAATATCACCATTTTTATCTTCCACAATTTTAAATATGGATGACTGGGGAAGTTCCTGTTTCTTATTGGATACTAAATTCTCTAACGCTCTCAACTGCCCGGAGGTATCTAACATGAATAGTCCCGAGCGCGAACCGATCCACAAATTACCGGTCGAATCTTCCAATAAGGAATAAATGCAGATATCCGTCAGCTCCGGATTAGTTTCCGTATTGACGACTGTCACTTCTTTCCCATCAAAAAGCCAAATGCCATCATCCCATGTCGCAAAACAATATTCTTTCCTTTTCTTGCTGAAAATAATATCATTGACAGTGGAAATGTAAGGTAAATGCTTAAACATGTGCAGGTTATGATAGGAAGTGACCACCTGTGTCTGCGGATCGTACAGGATGAGTCCGAATCCCATAATCCCCATCCACAATTTCCCATCCTCACATTGAAATATACTACGTACGGAACTGGTGGGATAAGACTTCATCAAGGCAGGCAAAGTATCATGGGTAAAGGGCGGTTTGCGTGTATTCACCGTATATATTCCACCGCCGAGCATCCCTACCCACATCAAACCGTCCCGGCTACATAATAAAGCATCCACTTCATTAAAAGGTAAATCACCCGATTTGTCTCCGGGAAGATAATTAGTAAAAGAACCACCATTCTCTTCCGATTCGAGTACACTCAATCCGCTACGAGAGCCAATCCATATTTTCCCGGAATTGCGGTCCTGCGTTATCGCATATATTATATTGTCGGCAAGACTATTCGGATCCCCTTCTTTATGCACAAAACGTTCAAACGAGTAGTGATTCACATCATATGGATTGACTATCTTCATCAATCCATAACGCCAGGTTCCAACCCAGATATTTTCATCTTTGTCTTGATACAGGATATGGGCTGATTCACTGGAATTCAATCCTTTATAAGCATAAAACTGTTCAGTTTCAGGGTCATAACGAAATAATCCCCGTTCCCAGGTTCCAATCCAGATATTCCCTCGTTTGTCTTCAATGATAGACTTTATATCCAAGCCTAACGGGTCTTGCATCTTAAAATTCTTTTCTCCTGATTTTTTACAGTAAAGCCCTTTATTGGCACCAACCCACAAATCCCCGTTAGTGGCACACACAATTGCTTCGATATAGCTGCTCTGCAAGACCGGAGACACTATTTTTTCAATTCTATCTATTTTTTTATCCAGTACATACAAACCATTGTGAGTCCCAATCCATAATTGGTGTTGATTGTCTTCAACTACAATATTAACAAAACCATCCAATGATTTTCCGCTATCCTTTACATCAGGTTTATAAACAATAGTCGAGTACCCATCATAACGCACAAGTCCATTATAGGTAGAAATCCAAATGAATCCTTCACTATCCTGATATAAATTACGGACTTCGTTGGTTGGAAGGGACGAAGTTGTATTAATAGCCTTAAAGTTATATGGTAACTGATTTGAGAAAGTTTGTTGCTTTCCGATTATTAGCAAGAGGAAGAGTAAGATTATATTTTTAGGTTGTGCCATACTTTGTTCTATTGCGCAATTAGGATACAAATATATTATAAAATATATCAAGTTATACAACAAAAGTGTTATTAACTTTGAAATATAATTCCAATTATTAATTAATTTATTCACGCACATATTCTTTTTTCCTTGTCTATGAATTTTGGAACGCATACCTTTGCATCGTGATCACAAAAACAATAATAAAAACGAATTAACTAACTATTAAAAAAAAGAAAGAGTATGGCACTGAAGTATGTTGTCAAGAAAAGAGTATTCGGCTTTGATAAGACAAAGGCCGAAAAGTATGTAGCACAGAATGTTATTACCAATACGGTAGATTTCAGAGATTTGTGCAAAGAAGTATCCATGTTCGGTATGATTCCCGAAGGAGCAGTGAAACACGTAATTGACGCGCTGATTGATGCGCTGAATACGAATCTGAATAAGGGGTTGTCGGTACAATTAGGAGATTTCGGCTGTTTCCGACCGGGAATGAATTGTAAAAGCCAGGACACGGAAGAAAAGGTAGATGCCGATACGATTCAACGGGTGAAGATCGTATTTACTCCGGGGTATAAATTTAAGGAGATGTTGAATAAGGTAAGCATCAAGAAGACGGAAGGAAATGATGGTGCTTCGTCAGGGAATAACGGTGGAAGTAATCCAGAAAAACCGGATGGCGGTGATAGCGGAGAAACACCCGATCCCGCAGCATAAAACAAAAACGCTTAACAGCTGACCGGCTGTTAAGCGTTTTTTATTTTCGTCTCGTAAAACTTCAATGCATAAAGCATAAGATAGGTAAAAAGCTATATAATACAGTCAATTTATTAAAAACTAGCCCTAATTGAATGATTTTTTGCCCTTCATTGAATAAAATAATCCTTATCTTTGGCTCCCGAAATTCAAACCTAATACAAAAAAAACCATGAAGAAACAACTACTTTCCTGTTGCCTGGCGGCATTGGGACTGACGGCAATTCAAGCGCAAAGCTTCAATGAGTGGAAAGACCCGGAAGTGAATTCCGTAAACCGCTCCGCTATGCACACTAATTATTTTGCTTACGCATCGGCTGATGAAGCTAAAGCCGGTATCAAAGAAAATTCAGCGAATTTTATGACCTTAAACGGTCTTTGGAAATTCAACTGGGTGAGACATGCGGAAGCACGTCCGACCGACTTTTATCAAACTAATTTCAACGACAAGGGCTGGGATGACCTTCAAGTTCCCGGTGTATGGGAGTTGAATGGCTACGGCGACCCTATCTACGTAAATGTAGGATATGCCTGGAAAAGCCAGTTCAAGAACAACCCGCCGTATGTTCCGACAGAAAACAATCACGTAGGTTCTTACCGGAAAGAAATCATCGTTCCTGCCGACTGGAAAGGGAAAGAGATTTTTGCCCACTTCGGTTCGGTAACTTCCAATATGTACCTTTGGGTGAACGGACGCTACGTAGGATATAGTGAAGACAGCAAACTGGAAGCTGAATTCAACCTGACCAACTATCTGAAACCGGGTAAGAATGTGATTGCTTTCCAGGTATTCCGCTGGTGTGACGGCAGTTACCTGGAAGACCAGGACTTCTTCCGCTACTCCGGTGTAGGACGCGATTGCTATCTCTACGCACGCGACAAGAAATATATTCAGGACATTCGTGTCACTCCTGATTTGGACAGCCAGTATAAAGACGGTACGCTGGATATCGCCGTTGACCTGAAAGGAAGCGGTACAGTAGCTTTAGACCTGACAGATGCTCAAGGCAACAGTGTAGCTACTGCCGACTTGAAAGGTTCAGGCAAGTTAAACACTACTTTGAACATTTCCAATCCTGCCAAATGGACGGCTGAAACACCTAATCTTTATACACTGACTGCTACCCTGAAAAACGGGAACAGCACAGTAGAAGTAATTCCTTTCAAAGTAGGTTTCCGCAAAATCGAGCTGAAAGGCGGACAGATACTCGTCAACGGACAACCGGTACTCTTCAAGGGAGCCGACCGTCACGAAATGGATCCGGATGGCGGTTATGTCGTTTCTATCGAACGTATGTTGCAGGACATCAAAGTAATGAAAGAACTTAATATCAACGCTGTACGTACCTGCCACTATCCGGACGACAACCGTTGGTATGACCTATGTGATGAATATGGTCTTTACGTAGTGGCCGAAGCTAACGTAGAGTCTCACGGAATGGGATACGGTGACCAGACACTGGCAAAGAACCCGATTTACGCCAAAGCTCATATGGAACGCAACCAGCGCAATGTACAACGCGGTTTCAATCACCCGTCCATCATCTTCTGGTCATTGGGTAATGAAGCCGGCATGGGTCCGAACTTTGAGAAATGCTACACTTGGATCAAGAACGAAGATAAATCACGTGCCGTACAATACGAGCAAGCACGTACCAGCGAGTTTACGGACATTTTCTGCCCGATGTATTACGGTTATGAGGACTGTATCAAATATTGCGAAGGTGACATTAAGAAACCGTTGATTCAATGTGAATACGCACATGCGATGGGTAATTCACAAGGTGGGTTCAAAGAGTACTGGGATATCATCCGCAAGTACCCGAAATACCAAGGTGGATTTATCTGGGACTTTGTAGACCAGTCCTGCCATTGGAAAAATAAGGACGGAGTAGATATTTACGGTTACGGTGGTGACTTCAACAAATATGACGGTTCGGACAATAACTTCAACGATAACGGCTTAATCAGCCCTGACCGCGTACCTAATCCGCACGCTTATGAAGTGGCTTATTTCTATCAGGATATATGGACTACTCCCGTAGACCTCGCTAAAGGTGAAATCAACATCTTCAACGAATATTTCTTCCGTGACTTGTCCGCATACTACATGGAATGGCAGTTGCTGGCAAACGGAGAAGTAGTGCAGACCGGTATTGTATCCGACCTGAAAGTAGCTCCTCAACAAACTGTTAAGATGCAACTTCCGATTGATACAAAGAACATCTGTCCTTGCAAAGAATTATTGCTCAACGTAAGCTATAAGCTGAAAGCTGCCGAAACATTGCTGCCGGCAGGAGCTACCATTGCTTACGAACAGTTAAGCATCCGCGACTACAAAGCACCCGAACTCAAACTGGAAAACGTACAGGCTTCCAACCTGGCAGTTACCGTGCCCAGTATCCTGGATAACGACCGTTATTACCTGATCGTCAAAGGTGAAAACTTCTCGATGGATTTCAAAAAGCACAACGGTTATCTCTGCCGTTATGACGTGAACGGAATGCAGATGATGGAAGATGGCAGCGAACTGACTCCTAACTTCTGGCGTGCACCAACCGATAATGACTTCGGAGCAGGTCTGCAACATAGGTATGCAGCATGGAAGAACCCTGAGCTGAAACTTACGTCTCTGAAACACGCTATCGAAAACGACCAGGCTGTAGTTCGTGCGGAATATGACATGAAGTCGATAGGCGGTAAATTGTTCCTCACTTATACTATTAATAATAAGGGAGCAGTGAAAGTTACCCAGAAAATGGAAGCTGACAAGAGCAAGAAGGTTTCTGAAATGTTCCGCTTCGGTATGCAGATGCGTATGCCTGTCAACTTCAACGAGGTAGAATACTACGGACGCGGCCCGGTAGAGAACTATTCCGACCGTAACCACGGTGCAAAACTTGGCAAATACCGTCAGACGGTAGAAGAACAATTCTATCCGTATATCCGCCCGCAGGAAACCGGAACGAAAACGGATATTCGCTGGTGGAGACTGCTGAACATCAGTGGTAACGGCTTGCAGTTTGTTTCTGAAGCTCCGTTCTCTGCCTCTGCATTGAACTACACCATCGAATCACTGGACGACGGTGACGCAAAAGACCAGCGCCACTCACCGGAAGTTGAAAAAGCGAACTTTACAAACTTCTGTATCGACAAGGTTCAGACAGGATTGGCATGCGTCAACAGTTGGGGAGCTATACCACTGGAAAAGTATCGTCTTCCTTACCAAGACTATGAATTCAGTTTCATCATGACACCCGTATCTCATAAACTGAAGTAATGAAGTAAAAAACATCGTTAAAAAACACGGTATCAGAGTACAAGAATACCGAAAATACCGTACTTTTGCAGCCGGAAACTGATTTAATAGAATTAGTTTCCGGCTTTTATTCCTTAAATCCCCCCTCTATACATAGAGAATGACACACGTGCAACAAAACGCATAATTTTAAAAAACAGATAAATAAGAAGTATGAAAAGTAGAATTGTTTTATTTGCATTTTGCTTGGCCCTTTTCTCCAGTTGTGGTAATAAGGGCAATGATACGGGAAAAGCCCCGGAATATGCAGTACAAGAATTACAGAAGTCGACTGCAAATCTAACGACAGCTTATCCAGCTACCATTAAAGGTAAACAAGATGTGGAAATCCGCCCGCAGGTGTCCGGTTTCATCACCAAATTGTGTGTAGACGAAGGAGCAAGCGTCCGTAAAGGACAGGTTTTGTTCATTGTCGATCCTACACAATATGAAGCGGCAGTGCGCACAGCCAAAGCAGCAGTTGCAACAGCAGAAGCAGCCGTACGTACCCAACAGATTACAGTGGACAACAAACGTGAACTGAACAAAAAGAACATCATCAGTGACTATGACCTGTCAATGGCTGAAAACACATTGGCACAGTCGCAGGCACAGCTGGCACAAGCTCAGGCACAGTTGACTACCGCTCAGCAAAATCTCTCTTTCACACAAGTGAAGAGCCCTTCTGACGGTGTAATCAATGATATTCCTTATCGTTTGGGAGCATTGGTCAGCCCTTCCATCGCTACTCCGATGACTACTGTTTCTGAAATCGAAGAAGTATATGTATATTTCTCCATGACAGAAAAAGAACTGTTGGCTATGACCAAGTCTGGAAGTACTATCAAAGAGGAAATCAGCAAGATACCGGCTATTAAATTGCAGTTGATCGACGGTACCGAATATAACATCGAAGGTAAAGTAGACGCAATCACAGGCGTTATCGACCAGGCAACCGGTTCTGTAACTATGCGCGCTATCTTCCCGAACAAAGAACATATCCTGCGTAGTGGTGGTACGGCAAACGTGCTGATTCCTTACACGATGGATAATGTTATCAGCATCCCGCAGTCTGCAACTCAAGAAATCCAAGACAAGAAGTTCGTTTACGTTCTGCAACCGGACAATACGGTGAAATATACGGAAATAGGTATCTTCAACCTGGATAACGGAAAAGAATATCTCGTTACTTCCGGTCTGAACGCAGGAGACAAAATCGTTATCGAAGGCGTACAGACGTTGAAAGACGGCCAGACAATACAGCCTATCACATCCGCTCAAAAAGAAGCGAACTATCAACAGCATTTGAAAGACCAACGCGAAGGAAATTTAGCTACTGCTTTCAATTAATAACTTAGATAATCGTATGAAATTAGATAATTTTATTAACCGTCCGGTACTATCAACAGTTATTTCTATCTTGATAGTCATCCTGGGTGCTATCGGATTGGCTACACTGCCTATCACCCAGTATCCGGACATCGCGCCCCCTACTGTGTCAGTGAGGGCTACCTATACGGGTGCCAGTGCGTCAACCGTATTGAACTCCGTGATTGCTCCGCTGGAGGAACAAATCAACGGTGTAGAAAATATGATGTATATGACCTCTAACGCATCCAACACCGGTGCAGGTGATATATCCATATATTTCAAACAGGGAACTGACCCGGACATGGCTGCCGTTAACGTGCAGAACCGTGTATCTATGGCACAGGGATTGCTTCCTGCCGAAGTTACCAAAATCGGTGTGACGACTCAAAAACGCCAGACTTCCATGTTGGTGGTATTCTCCCTTTACGACGAAAGTGACACATACACTGACGCATTTATCGAGAACTATGCGAAAATCAACTTGATTCCTCAGGTTCAGCGTGTACAGGGTGTGGGTGATGCTTCCGTGATGGGACAGGACTACTCCATGCGTATCTGGTTGCGTCCGGACGTAATGGCTCAATACAAGCTGGTTCCGGGTGACGTATCCGCCGCCCTGGCAGAACAGAACGTGGAAGCTGCCCCGGGACAATTCGGTGAACGCAGTAACCAGACTTTCCAATATACCATCCGTTACAAAGGACGTCTGCAACAGCCGGAAGAATTCGAGAATATCGTTATCAAGTCTTTGCCCGACGGTGAAGTGCTCCGTCTGAATGATATTGCCGAAATCCAGTTAGACCGTTTGGGATACAACTTTACCAACCGTGTAAACGGACACAAGGCTGTGACCTGTATCGTTTATCAGATGGCGGGAACGAATGCTACACAGACCATCAGCGACATTCAGGTGTTGCTCGACGAAGCAGCGAAATCACTGCCTGCCGGTCTGAAAGTGAACGTTTCCATGAATGCCAACGACTTCTTGTTCGCTTCTATCCATGAGGTATTGAAGACGTTGTTCGAAGCATTTATCCTCGTATTTATCGTAGTATATATTTTCTTGCAGGACTTGCGTTCTACATTGATTCCGACCATTGCCATTCCGGTAGCTCTTATCGGTACATTCTTCGTATTGTCACTGATCGGATTCAGCTTGAACCTGTTGACCCTGTGTGCGCTCGTGCTAGCCATTGCGATTGTGGTCGATGACGCGATTGTGGTCGTCGAGGGTGTGCACGCCAAGCTCGACCAGGGATATACTTCCGCCCGTCTGGCATCTATCGACGCCATGCACGAGTTAGGCGGCGCCATCGTATCCATCACACTGGTCATGATGGCAGTGTTCGTTCCGGTAAGTTTCATGGGTGGTACAGCCGGTACATTCTACCGCCAGTTCGGTATGACGATGGCTATCGCTATCGGTCTGTCGGCATTGAACGCTTTGACGTTGAGTCCGGCATTGTGTGCCGTTCTTCTGAAACCGCATAGTAATCACGGAGATAAAAAGAAAACGTTTGTCGACCGCTTCCATACTTCTTTTAATGCAGCCTATGACTCTATATTAAAGAAGTATAAGAAACGCGTACTGTTCTTCATTCAGAAGAAATGGTTATCCATGGGATTGGTGGTTCTCTCTATCGTATTGCTGATTTTCTTCATGAATACCACTCCGACGGGTATGGTGCCTAATGAAGATACCGGTACATTGATGGGAGCCGTGACTTTACCTCCGGGTACATCACAAGACCACTCGGAAGAGATATTGGCACGTGTAGACAGCCTGATTGCCGCCGACCCTGCCGTAGCTTCACGTACATTGATTTCAGGATTCAGTTTCATCGGTGGTCAGGGACCTTCTTACGGTTCTTTCATCATCAAGCTGAAAGACTGGGACGAACGTTCGATGATGCAGAACTCCGACGTTGTAGTAGGTTCTTTGTATATGCGTGCACAGAAAATCATCAAGGAAGCACAGGTATTGTTCTTTGCTCCGCCTATGATTCCGGGTTACTCGGCATCTACGGATATTGAGGTGAATATGCAAGACAAGACGGGTGGTGACCTGGAGAAGTTCTTCGAGGTAGCCAACAGCTATACAGCTGCGTTGGAAGCACGTCCTGAAATCAACTCGGCAAAGACGACGTTCAACCCGAACTTCCCGCAATATATGATTGACATTGATGCGGCAGCTTGTAAGAAAGCTGGCATCAGCCCGACGGATATCCTTACTACCATGCAGGGATATTACGGTGGTCTGTATGCATCCAACTTCAACCGCTTCGGTAAGATGTATCGTGTAATGATTCAGTCAGACCCGTTGTCTCGTAAGAACATGGAGTCTCTGAAGAGCATCAAGGTACGTAATAATGCCGGTGAAATGGCTCCTATCGAGCAGTTCATCTCCGTGGAGAAAGTATATGGCCCGGACATTATCAGCCGTTTCAACCTTTATACTTCTATGAAGGTGATGGTGGCTCCGGCTGCCGGTTATACATCCGGTCAGGCGTTGGCAGCATTGTCGGAAGTGGCAAGCCAGAATCTCCCGGCAGGTTATACGTACGAATTGGGTGGTATGGCACGTGAGGAAGCACAGAGCAGTGGAAGCACCACAGGCTTGATCTTCGTTCTCTGCTTCGTATTCGTTTATCTGTTGTTGAGTGCACAGTACGAAAGTTACATCCTTCCGCTTGCCGTATTGCTGTCTATTCCGTTCGGTTTGCTGGGTAGCTTCCTGTTTGTCAACGGAATGAGTGCCATCGGTAGTATATCGGTCATGAAGATGGTGCTGGGTACGATGTCCAACAATATCTATATGCAGATTGCGTTAATCATGTTGATGGGTCTGTTGGCGAAGAACGCCATCCTGATTGTAGAGTTTGCCCTCGACCGTCGTAAGATGGGTATGAGTATCACATGGGCAGCCGTATTGGGTGCCGGTGCCCGTCTCCGTCCTATCTTGATGACCTCCCTGGCGATGGTAGTCGGTTTGCTTCCGTTGATGTTTGCCTTCGGTGTAGGTGCTCATGGTAACCGCACGTTGGGTACTGCTTCTATCGGTGGTATGTTAATCGGTATGATTTGCCAGATTTTCATCGTTCCGGCGCTGTTCGTAATCTTCCAGTACTTGCAAGAGAAGGTGAAACCGATGGAATGGGAAGATATTGACAATACGGATGCCGTAACAGAGATTGAACAATACGCTAAATAATGAAATTCGATATGAAGAAACAGATTCTATATATGTTGTGCGCAACTGCTCTCCTGAGCAGCTGCCACATCTATAAGTCGTATGACAGACCCGAAGACATTACGACTTCCGGCCTGTATCGTGATCCGTCAGCGGAAAATGATACACTGGTTTCGGATACAGCCAGCTTCGGTAACCTGCCGTGGAGAGAGGTATTCACCGACCCACAGCTACAGTCTCTCATCGAAATGGGACTGAAACAAAACACTGACCTGCAAAGTGCAATACTGTCTATCAAAGCAGCACAGGCTCCGCTGCTGGCAGCCAAACTGGCTTATGTCCCCGCGTTGGCTCTGTCTCCGCAAGGTACTATCAGCAGCTTTGACCACAGTAAGGCCAGCAAGACTTATTCACTTCCGGTGACAGCCAGTTGGGAAATCAGCCTGTTCGGTGGCTTGTTGAATGCCAAACGAGGCGCAGAGGTTGCCGTCAAGCAAGCCAAAGCCTACAAACAAGCTGTACAGACGCAGATCATAGCCAACGTAGCCAATATGTACTATACGTTATTAATGCTCGACCGCCAACTGGAAATCACCAAAGAGACAGCCGACGTATTAAAGCGTAACGCCGAAACGATGGAAGCGATGAAAGATGCTGCCATGTATAACATAAATTCGGCAGGTGTCGAACAAAGTAAGGCTGCCTACGCACAAGTAATGGCTTCTATCCCGGATATTGAACAAAGCATCCGTGAAGTAGAGAACTCACTGTCTACACTTCTCGGCCAAGCTCCTCAGAGCATCAAGCGCGGTGTGATTGAAAAGCAAATCCTTCCATCGGAATTTTCTGTCGGAGTACCTTTGCAATTATTATCCAATCGTCCGGACGTGAAGGCTGCTGAAATGTCATTGGCTTCTTCTTATTATAACACGAACTCCGCACGTTCCGCTTTCTATCCGCAGATTACGTTGAGCGGTTCTGCCGGATGGACAAACAGCGCTGGCTCTGCCATCATTAACCCGGGCAAGTTCTTGGCGACTGCCATCGGCTCGCTGACCCAACCTCTTTTCTATCACGGTGCTAACATCGCGAAACTGAAAATGGCGAAAGCACAGGAAGAACAGGCTAAACTTGCCTTCCAACAAACACTGTTGAATGCCGGAAGCGAGGTCAGCAATGCGCTAAGTTTATACCAAAAGACCAGTGAAAAGGTACAATCCCGCCAAATGCAGGTAGAATCTGCAAAGAAAGCTTCGGAAGATACAAAAGAATTGTTTAACTTAGGGACTTCAACCTATCTGGAAGTACTGTCTGCACAACAGTCGTACCTGAGCGCGCAGATTTCTCAGGTTTCCGATTGCTTTGATCAGATGCAGGCTGTAGTAAGCCTCTATCAGGCACTGGGTGGTGGAAGAGAAGAATAACTTTAAACATATACTATTATGATTAGTCCGTTAGCTTACGTAGACCCCGAAGCAAAGTTAGGCAAGAATGTAACTGTCCTGCCGTTTGCCTACATCGAAAAGAATGTGGAAATCGGGGATGATTGTATCATCATGTCTTATGCCAGTATCCTGCAAGGTACCAAAATGGGAAAAGGGAACAAGATACATCAAAATGCTGTCCTGGGAGCGGAACCACAAGATTTCCACTATACGGGAGAAGAAAGCAGCCTGATTATCGGCGACAACAATGATATTCGTGAAAATGTGGTTATCAGCCGCGCTACCTTTGCCGGAAACGCCACTAAAATCGGAAACGGAAACTACCTGATGGATAAAGTGCATCTTTGCCATGACGTACAAATCAGCAACAACTGTGTGGTAGGCATCGGCAGTACCATCGCAGGAGAATGTACGCTGGACGATTGCGTTATCCTGAGCGGTAATGTCACCCTGCACCAATATTGCCACATTGGTAGTTGGACGCTGGTACAAAGCGGATGCCGTATATCCAAGGATGTACCGCCGTATGTTATCATGTCCGGCAATCCGGTAGCATACCACGGAGTGAACGCCGTAGTTCTGTCGCAACATCGCAACACGTCGGAAAGAATCCTGCGTCACATTGCCAATGCTTACCGTTTGATTTATCAAGGTAACTTCAGTGTTCAGGATGCCGTGCAGAAGATTATCGACCAAGTGCCGATGAGCGAGGAAATCGAAACCATTGTAAACTTCGTGAAAGCCTCGGAAAGAGGAATCGTGAAATAAACAAAGTTACTTTGTATAAGAGTAAGGGTGATGCAAAAGAAAAGCGTCACCCTTCTTTTTTGCAGATGGATGACGCGTTATCGTTTATGTTCGGAGGCTCGTTTATATTCCAGCCCGAAGTCTAATGATTATTCAAATTCCAGCGTACCGAAGAAGTCGGGACGATGAAAGTCCGGCTGTTCAATCTCTATCGGATTCCACGAAAGGAAATGAGGAGTCTTCAATTCATCACCACATTTGTAGAAATTGGCTTTTATCTCCTTTTCATCGAGTGAATCAATCTGATGTTTGAAGAATACAGCATAAGGGATAATCAGGGCAACTTCCCAATTAGTCTCTTCAACGCGTTCTTCAAAAGGCACATTGCCCAGGCTTGACCAACGCTGTACAAGTGCCGTCACGTCTTTCGGAGCATGTTCGCGACCGTTGCGGGCAGGGCCGGCACCAATCAGAATCGTTCCGATGCAATTGCATTCTATATTATAATATATTCCGTCACCGGCCGGTATAGAGAAGAATTCTACGCAGGAGTCTGTCCATACGGAACCGTTATCTTCACCATACCTGGCACGCACACTCTCTTCTTTTACCTTGAAATGCAACAAAATAGAGTCCTGCGTGTGAGCTATGCGGAAATTTACCTTTGGCTTATAAGGATATTCAGCCCAGTTGACACACTGGATAGACTGAAAATCTATTTTTTCTTCATCGAATAATTTAGGAAGCGAGCAAGCCTCCACGTTAGCCGCACTAATTTTCTTTACTTTCATATATCTTTCGTTTGAATGATACAAATATAGTTACTTTCTTCTAATAAGGTTCACAGAAATGAAATAAAAACGATATATTTGCCAATAGTAATACCTTAAAAGAACGAATTAGTGAGAAAAATAACTCTTTTATTTCTGCTATTTTTAAGCGTAGCCGCCGTCCACACACAAGGTCAGAACATTACTTTCAGTCATTTGACCACGGATGATGGCCTTTCTCAGTTCTCTGTCAACAGCTTATATATCGACGAACGGGGAATTATATGGATCGGCACACGCGAGGGACTAAACCGGTATAACGGTAACGATATCAAAAGTTTTAAACTCAAAAAGAACGACCCGAACAGCCTGTTCAGCAATACAGTGCTGCGCATCACGGGAAACAAAAACGGGAAAGTATATCTGCTCTGCACCGATGGTGTGGCGGAGTTCGATTTGACTACACAGCGGTTTAAGACATTGCTCCAGGGTAATGTGGACGCTATTTACTATAACGAGAAATTGTATATCGGCAAGAGAGAGGAAGTCTTTGTGTACAACGAAAGCACAGGGAACTTCGACTTATTCTACCATCTTGCCGGGAAAGACATTACTTTATCCTGCCTTCACCTGGACGAAAAGAAGAATCTTTGGATGGGAACTACCGGAAACGGTGTCTATTGTCTTTCGGAAGATAAAACGATTTCGCAGCCCGTCACGGAAGGAAACATAACGAGCATCTATGAGGATTCTTCAAAAGAATTATGGATTGGAAGTTGGGAAGAAGGGCTTTACCATATCAAAACAGACGGTTCCATCGAGAATTTCCGCCATGACCCTAAAAACGCAAACAGTCTCTGTTCCGACTTCGTCAGAAGCTTTTGTGAAGACAACTCGGGCAATTTATGGATAGGTACTTTCCACGGTCTGAACCGCTACGAGAAAAGTACAGGTAATTTCCAACTCTATACGGCCAACGCCAGCAAACCGGACGGACTCACCCACTCTTCTATCTGGTGTATTGTCAAAGACGGACAGGGAACGCTTTGGCTGGGGACTTATTTCGGCGGAGTCAATTACTTCAATCCTGAATATGAAATCTATACCCGCTACAAGGTGGGTGATACCGAAAAAGAAGGTCTGAGCAGCCCCATCGTTGGAAGAATGACGGAAGATAAGGACGGTAATCTGTGGATTTGTACCGAAGGGGGTGGCGTGAATGTCTACAACCGCAAAGACAATACGTACCGCTGGTATCGTCACGAGGAAGGGAAAAACAGTATTTCGCACAATAACGTGAAGGCGATTTATTATGACCAGGCGCACGACATTATGTGGATTGGCACGCACTTGGGCGGATTGAACAAACTCGACCTGCGGACAAATCGTTTCACTGTTTACCGGATGAAAGCGGGAGATCCTACTTCATTGCCGTCGGATATTGTGCGTGACATTGTGCCATATGAGGATAAACTGGTGATTGCCACACAAAACGGCGTCAGCCTGTTTAATCCGGCAACGGGTACTTGCCAACAGCTTTTCAAGGAAACCAAGGCGGGAAGAAATATCGGCATGGTGGCTAGTCTCTGTTTCGATAAAGACGGCACGCTGTGGGTGGCAGCTACCGGAGAAGGGGTTTATTCGTATCGCTTTGATACCGGCACGCTCACCAATTACGCACACAACCCGGCCATCTCGAATAGTCTCAGCAATAATAATATCAACAGCATCATGCAGGATAGCAACGGGAACTTATGGTTCTCCACTTCCGGCAGCGGACTGGACCGTTATCGCAAAGAGAGCAATGATTTCGAGAATTTCGATGTACAGAAAGACGGATTGTCCAGCGATTGTATTTACGAGGTATTCGAGTCTTCCATTCAGAAAGGGGATTTGTTGCTGATTACCAATCAAGGATTCTCACAATTCGACTATCCGCATAAGAAGTTCTATAATTACGGTACGGAAAACGGATTCCCGCTGACTGCTGTCAATGAGAATGCGCTGTTCGTTACACATGATGGAGAAGTATTCCTCGGCGGTATTCAGGGAATGATTTCTTTTTGGGAAAAGAAACTGCATTTTACCCCGAAATCTTATAACATCATCCTTTCCCGTCTGATAGTCAACGGAAGGGAAGTAATCCCCGGTGATGAAACCGGAATCCTGAATCAGTCTATCTGCCACACTCCGGAGATTAGTTTGAAAGCGAATCAGTCGATGTTCAGCATCGAATATGCCACTTCCAACTATATTTCTGCCAACAGGGATGAAATCCTCTATCGCCTGGAAGGTTTCTCCAACGAATGGAATCATACGTACCGCAAACAGACGCTTATCACCTATACAAACCTGAATCCGGGAAAATATGTGCTGGTTGTCAAGTCACAACGGGGCGATATAGGGGAAGCCAGGTTGCTGATTAACGTGTTGCCACCCTGGTACGAGACATGGTGGGCTTACCTGATTTATACCATTGCCACCATCAGCCTGTTATGGTTCCTTATTCAGAACTATAATTCGCGAATCAAACTCCGTGAGTCTTTGAAATATGAGAAGAAACATATCGAAGACCTGGAAGCGCTGAACCAGTCAAAGCTGCGTTTCTTTACCAACATCTCGCATGAGTTCCGCACGCCGCTAACGCTTATCGTGGGACAAGTGGAAACGCTGCTGCAAGTGCAGACATTCACTCCCTATATATATAATAAGGTATTGGGAATCTACAAGAACAGTCTCCAACTGCGTGAACTGATTACGGAACTGCTTGATTTCCGCAAACAGGAACAGGGGCATATGAAAATAAAGGTAAGCAAGCACAATCTCGTGGACTTCCTGTACGAGAATTATCTGCTTTTCCTCGAATACGCAAGCAGCAAGCAGATAAGCTTCAAGTTCAACAAGCAAAAAGATGATATTGAAGTCTGGTATGACCAAAAGCAGATGCAGAAGGTTATCAACAATCTATTGTCCAATGCATTGAAACATACGAAAGCGGAGGATACCATTTCTATCAACGTTTCGCAGGAACAAGAGCATGCCGTCATTGAAATAAAAGATACCGGTACGGGTATCGCCACCGCAGAAATAGATAAGATATTCGACCGGTTCTATCAGACCGAGCTCCTGAACTCACTGAATACCGGAGCCGGAACAGGCATCGGACTGGCTCTGACAAAAGGTATCATCGAACTTCATCACGGAAGCATCCGTGTGGAAAGCGAACCGGGCAAGGGAAGCAGCTTCATTATCACTCTTAAACTGGGCAAACAGCATTTTGCCGAAGAACAGATAGCGCAAAGTGATACGGATACTACTATCCAAGAGCCGGAAGCATTCGTTCCTTCAGCAGAAATCCTGCCGGAATCAGAATGGAAAGAGGAAGATAACAAGCGCATTGAAGATGCAAAAATGCTGATTGTAGAAGATAACGAGTCTATCAAGCAGATGTTAGTCGGTATCTTCGAGACATTCTATCAGGTCAGTACGGCTTCCGACGGAGAAGAAGCGTTGGAAATGGTGCAGAAAGATATGCCGAGCATTATTTTAAGTGATGTCGTGATGCCGCGTATGTCCGGTACGGAACTATGCAAGCGGATAAAGACGGATTTCAACACTTGCCATATTCCGGTTGTGCTGTTGACAGCACGCACCGCGATAGAACACAATATCGAAGGGCTGAAAATCGGTGCGGATGATTATATCACGAAACCGTTTAATACCAATCTTCTGATTTCCCGTTGTAACAATCTGGTGAACTCCCGCCGATTGTTACAGGAGAAATTCAGCAAACAACCGCAGGCTTTCGCGCAGATGTTGGCTACCAACCCGATGGATAAAGAGATGCTGGATCGTGCAATGGCTATTATCGAACAGCACTTGGATAATACGGATTTCAACGTTAATATCTTTGCCCGCGAAATGGGAATGGCACGTACGAACCTGTTCACCAAGCTAAAAGCGGTTACAGGACAGACACCGAATGATTTTATCCTGAGCATACGTCTCAAGAAAGGGGCAGTCATGCTGCGAAATAATCCGGAACTGAATATCACGGAGATTTCAGACCGGATAGGATTCTCGTCTTCACGTTATTTCAGCAAGTGTTTCAAGGAGATTTATCATGTCAGTCCGCTGGCTTACCGCAAGGGAGAAGAGAAGGAAGAAGGAGAAGAAGAAACAGACTAATAATCAAGCCATTATCGGGAAAGCCCACACTAAATAATCGGTCACTGCCGTGCCAGGAGAATGCCACCTCGTTGGCACAGCAGTGACATCGTAGTGGCACGCTTGTGCCAAAGTGATGGCACAGTTGTGCCAACGAGGTGGCACTAAACCGTTCTGCACGCTTCCGAATCGGGGAAGCGGAACTTTCCCCAGTGTACTATTTTGTACTTCACTTGTACGTTACTGCTCATTCTTTTTTCTCCAATCGTTTATCTTTGTGCATCTAACATCATTCCCTAAAAAGACAGCATTATGAGAAACGTTTCACGTCTACTTCCGTTATTGCCCGGCATTGCTATGTTAACCGGATGCAACCACGCTCCTCAAAAGAGCAATGGACAAAACGGTCAAAAGCCCAACATTATTTATATATTCGCAGACGACCTCGGTATCGGCGACTTGAGTTGTTACGGAGCTACCAAAGTGAGTACACCTAATATCGACCGTCTTGCCGGACAGGGAGTACAATTCACCAATGCTTACGCCACCTCGGCTACCAGCACTCCTTCCCGTTTCGGACTTCTCACAGGTATGTATCCCTGGCGACAGGAGAACACCGGCATTGCTCCCGGAAACTCGGAACTTATCATCGACACAGCCTGCGTTACCATGGCTGATATGTTGAAGGATGCCGGATACGCCACCGGTGCAGTGGGCAAATGGCACCTGGGACTCGGCCCGAAAGGCGGCACTGACTTCAACAGCCAAATCAGCCCGAACGCACAAAGCATCGGTTTCGACTATGAATTTATCATTCCCGCAACCGTAGACCGTGTTCCTTGTGTATTTGTAGAAAACGGTCGTGTGGTAGATCTTGACCCTAACGACCCTATCACCGTCAACTACGACCACAAAGTAGGCGACTGGCCTACGGGAGAAGAAAACCCGGAACTTGTGAAACTGAAACCCAGCCAGGGACATAACAATACCATCATCAACGGCATCCCCCGCATCGGCTGGATGACCGGTGGAAAGTCCGCCCTTTGGAACGATGAGGATATTGCTGATATCATCACCAACAAAGCTAAGAATTTTATCGCTTCCCACCAAGAAGAACCTTTCTTCTTATATATGGGTACGCAAGACGTACATGTGCCCCGTATCCCCCACCCGCGCTTTGCCGGAAAGAGTGGCTTGGGAACCCGTGGCGATGTCATCCTGCAACTGGACTGGACAATCGGAGAAGTAATGCATACGCTGGACAGCCTCAACATAGCTGACAACACTATCTTTATCTTCACCAGCGACAACGGCCCTGTGATTGATGACGGCTACCAGGATCATGCTTACGAAATGCTCAACGGACATACCCCCATGGGAATCTACCGTGGCGGTAAATACAGTGCTTACGAAGCAGGTACGCGTATTCCGTTCATCGTACGCTGGCCTGCCAAGATACAGCCATCCAAGCAACAGGCTCTTTTCTCACAAATCGACGTATATGCATCGCTCGCTTCACTCCTGAACCAGCCTTTGCGCAAGGGAGCAGCCCCCGATAGCCAGGAACATCTGAATGTACTTTTAGGTAAAAATAATACAGACCGTGAATACGTCGTTCAGCAGAACCTGAACAACACGCTCGCCATCGTGAAAGGCCAGTGGAAATACATCGAACCAAGCGACAGTCCCGCTATCGAGTTTTGGACAAAGATGGAATTAGGAAACGATAAACAACCGCAACTCTATGATTTATCGTCCGATCCATCGGAGAAAACGAACGTGGCAAAGCAACACCCTGACATCGTGAAAGAACTGTCTGCCTTGCTGGAAACCGTAAAAGAGAAATAAAAATATGAGAACAGTAGAATTGTATGATTTTGCACCAATCTTGAATCATTATGTCCACAAGAACGGGCACAAAGTCACTACATTTGTACAGAGTTAAACAATGAATATGCGTTACAACAAAAGCAATATATTACGCGATTTTTCTGACCTTAATTGAAAACGTTTAATAAAAATCAGACTTTAATCAATTTAACCCCCAAAAAGAGAGGAACCGCGAGGCCCCTCTCTTTTTTATTTTAGCACTTCTTATAAAAGTAAAGTTCCGGTTAGCGAGCCTCTTTTATAAGTTCTATTCTCATAAAACGAATATTGTTTTCACTTTCATTCTGAATATCTTCACCGAAGAATCCCAAACGGCTGAATGTTCCTGTAGAATTTACCGCAAGCTCCAGTTCTTTCATTCCTTTCTGTCTGAAGTTCACTGTACCAACATCACTCCATGTCTCCGGATACGAATTCTGACGCACATTAGCCAATTCACCATCTTTCTGCATCAGGACAGAATTAAAGGAAGGATTGTCGTCCACTTTCAGTGTTATTTTCGCTCCTTCGGCAAATGTTCTTCTCCAGTGACGGCTGGTAAAGATTCGTACTTTATAGGTCCCCGGTTCGTCAATTTCACATTTCAACTGTAACTTGCCTGTCCCCGCATGGAAATTCTGTGTATTCCCGCCTTCTGCAATGCTAAGGCTCCCTTCCTTCCCCGGAATGATTTTTCCATTAGCGACAGGAATACTGACTACATTCTCATTCATATAGTTGTCTTCGCTGAAACGAACAGGAGCCTTGCACACCAACTTCACAACCGGTATTTGACCGTAATCCAGTTCAGCAGGAATCGTCAAGGCGTAATGTCCTTTATCCGATACAGGAACAACCCTGCCGGAAGATAGAATCTCGGCTTTCTCTACAGGAGACAGAAGACCTTTCAATATAATACGCCTATTGAGGGGTTCGCGCAACATATGCAGATAGACGACATTATCCTTATGGGTAGCATATCCCCAGGGAAAATTATCATTGAAAGGATTACCCGATGTTCCATAGACAGATTCTGAATTTGCCTGCATCCAGTCACCGATAAAGTTCATGATATCAACACTTGGCTGCGGTACGGTTCCATCCTCTTTCGGACCGATATTAATCATATAGTTCACTCCACGGCTTGCACATTCTATCAGCGAACAAAGTATGTCTTTCGGACTTTTCCAGTCATGGTCATTCTTCTTATATCCCCAGGTATGATTCATGGTGGCGACCATCTCCAAATCCATGTTCACACGTGAGCAAGGCATTTCATTATCTCCCAATGCACCATAATCACCCAGGTTATAACCCACGCGACCATTAATTATACATTCCGGTTGCAGTTCTCTGACCACATTTACAAATGTCCGGCTTTGTTCCTTTGTCAAATCAAACGGAGTATCGTACCACAACAAGTCAATCTTACCATACCGGGTAAGCAACTCTTTCATTTGCGGCAGAGCTTTTTCTTTGATATATCGGTCCAAATTGGGTTTTACCTCGGATTTTGGCTTATCATAATGCCCGTCATATTCATTCTTCATAACGGCCGCATCTTCTTCCCTCCAATCCTGTCGATGAGAATAATAGAATCCAACCTTCAATCCCTGTCTACGGCAGGCCTCTACCAACTCTTTCAAAGGGTCTCTCTTATAAGGGGTACGTTCGATATCAAAATCTGAAACTTCACTCGGATAAAGACAGAAGCCTTCGTGATGTTTAGTCGTAAACACGATATAACGTGCTCCTGCCTGCTTTGCCAACTTTACCCATGCATCCGGATCATAGTTGGACAAAGTGAACTTATCTGCCAGTTGCTCATATTCGCTATTCGGAACCTTCGCAAAGTTCTGTATCCATTCGCCAATACCCTCTACAGGTTTTCCATTCCATTCTCCGGCAGCAACGGAGTAAAGCCCCCAATGGATGAACATTCCAAAGCGGCCTTCACGCCACCAATCCATATCTACCGGTTGTTTGGCTTGCCCGCACACAAACACCCAGCTTAGTAATAATGTGCCTACTAACTTTCTTAAATTCATAGTTTTGTTTTATGCTTAACTCTATTTATTCACTAATGATACATATGCCGGACTGCCTTCGGAAAGCGTAGTTTTCAAAATCGTATTTCCGCGACTGTTACTTTCCAGTGATACTTGCAGGTCCTTATCTCCGGCTTCTACAGTCCATTTTCCTTTCAACTCTATCGAAACTTGTGTGGGAGTCGGCTTCCAGTTATTCTTTGCAATCGTTTCCGGGCGAAGATTCGGGTTGCATAAAGCCAGTTCCAGCTTCTTTCCTGCCTTATCCGGACGTTCCATCACCAATAGTTCAGTTTCGGAAGCACATACTACACCGGCAGATAGATTAGAAGCCGGCGCAAAGAATGCGTAAGCTGTCGTAGCCGAAGGAAGGTGCTTAATCACATGCACGGAGTCCTGTGCGGCAATAACCTTAAAGATACGCTCTTTTTCCTGCTGCGCTGCAAGCTCCTTCATCTTTTCGGGAGTCGTGCCCGGAACAACCATAAACTGATAATTCTTCTTCCCGGGTTTCACTCCGTGATTCAAATAAGCTTTTGCGGCAACTTCCTTACCGGATTCTACAGCCATTCCTACTGATGCAGGAGTCGTTTGTTCTTCATATTTAACGATCAGCTTGTCATGTCCCTTCGGTATAAAATATCCGGTAGTAGTAGGAGCCACTATCCAGGCCGGAGCCTGTGAATCAATAACTAATTCCTTGCCTTTTTCTATTTCCTTGCCATCTACTATCAGCTGTTTGCAATCTTTTGAAATAATGGATTGGAAAAGGTTTGTAGCAGTAATCCATTCGTCGGGATACGTACCTTTTGCCGAGATATCTGTCCCTAAACTAAACAGCATGCCATCAATAGCAAATACAGACTTACAGAATGAGAGATTGGTGGGTTCAAAACGACGGCTTCCCCAACGGTCATCCTGGTCGAAAGCTGACGCAAAGATGCCACAGTCTTTCCAGGATAAGGCACCTGCAAAGTTGGTAGTAGCCGATTTCTGATCGAAACGGTCAGTATCATTCTTATTAGGCATCATCTCTTTCCAGTCAGTATAATGTACGGTGGTACTTCCCGGCATCATATTCCAGTCCCAACCTGCACTTTTCTTCTCTTTATCCGCAGGATAACCGCATTTTGACAATCCGCCTTCATAAAGGATCTCCAATGTTCCGTGACTTTGGTATCTACCAAAGCGGTTCGTTTTGCTATATATCTCTCCGCCCCAAAAATTAGTAGTCGGGCAACGCATGACGGCTACCCAATTATCCTGTCTATACACTCCGGCAGGGCTATAATTGAATTGATAGAAACCATCCACATTCAGTTCGGGAGCGTCCTTATATTTCTTTGTCTTATAGAAATAGTTATAATAAGCAGCCAATTCCTTATCATAAGGTATGCCAAGTATATCTGCTCCTACTTCAATCAATGTTTCAAAAAGCTGCTGCGAAAAATTCACATCCAGCCCTGTGAAAGGGTGTCTTCCTGCCATACTATTCGCAAAATAACGATCCTTATCAGAATTTGAGCGAACGGCCATCAAATAAACACTGACTACTGCTTTGCTCATCCGCTGATATGCTTCCTTTTCTATGCGGAAAGAAGTACCTTTCAAGCGTCCCATATACTCCACCCAGGTCCTGTAAGAGTACATATATCCATTATAATGGGTATTATGATGGAATCCGGTGCCATCCGGCTTCAACACATCATATCCGCTGGGACTATATTGTGTACACGCGGACAAAAAGTGTGAGAAAGCAGACAAGTCTTTGATTGCCTGCTCCTCATCCGGGTTATGGACAGCACAGACAAACAGATGCGGAACGACATTATAGATATAATCCGAATTAACTTTTTGCCTGATTTCTTCGTCGCTAAGATTTAGCTGGTCTGCTTCCAGCAGGTTCTGAGCCGCTACTATCAACCGGCTTTTCCGCATATCGTCACATACAGGTAACGCACTTAATAAATCAGCCGGGACTTTACGGACATCGTTATAATTGCTATACTTATATTTGGGAATACTCTCTATAATATTTTGAGAAAACAAGTAATCCAAAAACAGAAACAAGTCCTTCTTCGCCGCGCCACCGTCCTTAAATGCCGCAAAAGCCAGGGCACGTACCGTCTTTGCGATATCTCTTCCCTGCTGAAGTGTGATTTTGTCTTTGTTCAGCAATGAGCTCCCTGTGACGGTCGTTGCATTCACTCGTTCCAACTGATACATTTGTATCTGCATCAAAGCAGCTTCTACCTCATTGGGATTAGCTTTCGGAGCAGTAAGTTTATACTTTTTCCGAAATTCATTCAGTTCCTTCTTTTGGGTGGAAATATCAGATTGTGACATTTCTGCTTGCATATGAGTAACGGGACATGTGCTTGCTGCACCATGAAGAGGTATTCCTCCCCCACCACATAACAAGAATAAGCAGATCAGGTTTCTTAATTTCATAATCAATCAATTATTATAAGGGTTGTCGTTAAGTGTCATGTTCTTACTTCAGTTCTTTTAGCCAGTCGGGAACAAAGCCCAAACGTTTCTCTAACTGTGCTTCGTAAAGCGATTCCGGCTCTACGGGAGTGCCATGACTTTCATCCAGTTTCACTTGTTCCTGTACAAAATTCAGCGGATCACCATGGAAACCTACAATAACCGGCGGAAGGAACTTCCATCCTTTAAAGCCAATACGCCACCAATCGAACACACCGGCAGGGGCAGAATTCCCGCCTGCCACACGTGATCTTTCCGAATACATATTCCAAATGGTGAGATCGTCAAGATGATTAGGAAGCTGGTCATAGTCACCACCTTGGCGGAATTGCATGAATCCTCCCCGGCAGGCATCTATCAGCGTAGCACGCGGTTGAGTGGCATGCGACTCAAAACAAGCATCTTTTCCCCAATGTACACGCCAAATGACGGCTCCCATACTTGGTTTTGATACTCCGCAGGCATGATATTGTCCGGCACCTTCTTCACGGATATTCCTGTCATCTATCAATAAACCATTCGTACGGTCTGTCACCTTCCCGATGAACACACGCGAAGAACCGGCGGAACGGATGGCAGAGTGTCCCCGGTTACCATCAATGGTTATATTGTAGACGGAGATATTAGCACTGTTTGTTATAGAACTGGCTTCACTGACACTCGTAAATTTGACACGGCGCATCCAGGAGTTAGTTAAGCGGGTCATATCCACAGGCTTGTATGCGCCATCATCTTCCCAGGTTCTATGATGCTTGAAATCATCTACGGCATTTCCCACAAAAGTAAGATCCTCTACTCCTACTTCCTCATAATGAGGATATTGGTGGATTTCCCATCCCCAACGTGCTTCTACTTCGTGCATGATGGGCTCTTTGAAAGTGATACGATTACCGCTTTTTGCTATAATCTGATGAAAGTCCTGAACCCGTACACCGTTTTCTATAATATTAACCATGGTTGCTTCTACAGGATAAGGAGTCAACTCTTTATTCACAAGTTCGGGGTCATTGTTCAACAGATAAAGACATACCCAGTCACCCGTATTCAGCATAGTAGCATCAGAAACTTCTACTGTATGGCTACCTCTGGCAGCGTCAGCCGTTACATCACATAGTTTCTTTAATCCTGAATTATGCTTAATATCAAGCAAAGACGGTGACGAGTACATCACTTCCTTGCTATCCGGCAAATTAGGTGTTTCCATGATTAACTTAGTCTTATCCGGTCCGTCGCCTTTAATAACGAAGTATCCGCCGTTAATAGGAATACGATAGCTCGTGTTATTTCCCTTGCTATCTGTGGCATATGTTTTTCCGGCTTCAGGTTCTCTCATTCCGTTGTCGTCCTCGTTGTGCAAAACATATTCTCCCGCAGGAAAATAGATAACAATGCGTGCATTCGGATTATTACCGTTTTTATCACCGTTACGGGTCATTTTCTTCTCTTTCAGAATATCTATCAAGGCTTCCCGGGCACTCATCTTCTTCTCTTCCATACGCTGTTTCACGTTCATCACCTCATATCCTAGTGAAAAGCCATCGGGTGGTGCTACTTCTCCATGTTTATATCCGGCATAGGAGAAGTCGAGTAACATATTATCGTCACTGTTCATCAGAAATTTCTTCCACGCGGGTGTAGTATTGCTATTATGGGTAGGAAGTGTCAATGAGCTTTCTCCGATACGGGGTTCCAGGACAATTGTACCTGTTTCTTCATTCAAAGTGGCTGAACGGTAAAGGGAGAAGTTTTTGGCTGTTTTTCCTGTCAGGGATGGAACCGGAGAATTACTTAGTCGTTTCCACTGATAGCCGTTATAGGAAACTTGCCAATAGCCGTCCTCACCTATTCCTATCAGGGGGGTAAAGACTGCTTTTCCGGTTTTATTCAGGGCGGAAGCCGGATTGCCTTGCAAGTCTGTCAGGACATAAGAAGCACCTTCTAATTGATAGTTCCAATAACCTTCTTCATCAATGCCCAAAAGAGGAATATCTTTATCTTCGGCAGTTTGGGCATACACATCTGCTATTTGTTGATTGCTCAATTGAAGTTTGTAGTGCCCTTTCTCGTCAGAAGTATAGTCTACAATCTCTACCTTATTTGCCAACATGGCTTGATAGGCAGAAATATTTGTATTGTATTGGGTGATAAGTTCCGTTATTTGCTCCGGTTGGTCGGGGATGGGATTGTTGTTTACTACTTCATCGTCAGAGCAGGAAGAAAAGGCTATATTAACAGCTAAGATAAAAGTAGTGACAGTAGCGTATAAATTCAGTTTCATGCTTTTCATATGTTAAATTAAAATCTATTAATAAGGCGAAGAATCTACCACTATATACTTAGCACCAAAGATTCTTCGCCTTATTCCATACAATATAATCAAGAGATCACATTATTATTCCTTATCTTCATTTATTCAATGTCCGAACCATATTTTCCTTTATAAGTATCATTCAGAATGAATGTACCAGCAGCAAAGTCTGTACTTACAAAAGGAGAGCCTTTCAAAGGCGTTATAGCATTTGTTATCCCTGAAGGTGTGCCGTTACCACCTCTAAAGAACAACCATTTTGCTCCACTCTCGTCAAACACAATATTATCCTCAATCTTTGTCTTGTCTGATGGAGTCGATGATCCCGCCTTAGAACTAATCCAGTTGCAACCACCATTCCAAGCTCCACCATTCCATACTATATTCTTAGCCAATAAGCTCTCATTGCTCGGGATTCCTTGAATATATCCTTGTGAAGAGTTCGGAACAACGTTGACAAATGTATTTCTTTCAACAAGGAAAGTAATATTCGTATTAGCATAAACTAATAATTTCAAATCAATGGTTGTAGCCGCATCTTCAGCATAGAATACATTATTTGTTATCTGAATATTCGAATTGGCAAATGTCGCATTATTGGGATGGAAATTAATAATTTTCGTTTCGGCACTACCATTCGTCAATGAGAAACGGCATGAATTAAGTATAAAATTCTTTATAGAGATAGTAGTGTTACTCCCAGAAGATATACTAAACAGTGCACGGCCATTCCCTGCTTTACCCAATTTAATAATACAATCATCCATAGCCAAGTATTCAAACATACAGGTTCCCTTTCCTTCTAAAGTTGACAAATAATTGGCATTTAATGTGCCATCAAGAATCAAACCTTTGCACAAAAGACCTGTTGCTGTCGCATTTGATGAATTAAAAGCAAAGTACTTGCCAGCTCCCATTTCTACCGTCGCTCTCTTATCCGGATTATTATTAATCAGAATAAGATAATCTTGTATGGACATTTTTGCAGTAAGACTAATATCTGCATCAATGAAATAAACCTTATCTGTTGTAAACACAGTAAAACTACCTGCATTATCTTCAGATATTAATTCCGCATTCGGATAATCATACTTATTAATAACTAAATTTCCAACTTTAATATCCAACCCGGCTTGATATTCTGCCCAGTAGCTATTTGTTATCGTTTTTGCCTTAATCTGATCCGTAGCAGTATTCACTCCATGAGTCACCTCTACTACAATTACACATTCGCTTGCTGTAGAAGGCGGGGTTACAGTTACAGTAACTTCTTTCGCACCAGTCACGTATGGCAATACCTTTGCATTCCAGTCTGTCGGAGCATTCACCCGTACTAAATCTCCTTCAACCAAATTTACTTTTACAGTAAGAGAAGACGCTGTTCCTCCTGCTACCATCCAGAAACCGTTAGTCATAGACGCCGGAGCATTAATAGCACATTCCAGTCCTTTTATAATAGGAATAAGATGTTCAGTCCCATCATTCAGAGTAACCTTAAAGTTATCTCCTTCCACTATCGCAGATTTGATCGGATTTGTTTGGCTATTTGTTCCTTCGGCCAAGCCGTTTTCTAAAACACTCCAATTCGTCCCATTGTCATAACTTACCCACCAGTATTTTTTTCCTCCATCTGCCGGATTAGCTTCAATCTTAAATTTAGGAGTAATTGACGCATCGTCTCCATCTTCTGCTTTGGCACGCAGACCTGTATCCTTTCCACCAATAAACCAATTTCCGTTTTCACCGATTTCAATAGAAGGATAATTGCCACCGGTTGCACCCGGAGTTAAAGTCAATGTTTCGCCATTACTTAAAGTTAGTGTATAAGTATCACCATTAACAGAATAATCTGTAATAGTCTTGTTACCATCCAACAGCACACGAATGATGTTCATTTCATCGTTTAACTGCTGAACCTGTGCTTCGAAATTCGCCACACGGTCTTTTAGAGCATCAATGTCTCTTTCCAGGTCGTCTGTGTTGCATGACACAAAAGTCAATGCCAACAAACTGAATAATATGAATGATTTATAGAATTTCATAATAATTTCTTTGCTTTTATTAGTTCGACTTATTCACTAACCGTCACTTTCAATGGTTTAATCAATCTATATCCTTCTTTAGAGAATATCTGGAAATAAACAGTATACTCGCCCGCTGCTACTCCTTTCGCGCTAACCGTTAAATTATCGGATGCAGCATCCGTCAGATTTACCTTCAAAGGAGTTTGGTCGATAATGATATTGTCGACATTGGTCGGCGTTGCAGTTATAGTTATGGAACCTGCTTTGGCTACTGTTACGGAAGTAAGTTCTCCCGATACGTTTGAAAAAGCCAGATTCAAACCACCCAATAAAGGTATGGTTGTCGAACCGTCAGCAAAACCAAACGTCATATTATTACCCTCTACTGTGACACTTGAGAATATGCCACCTGGAATTTTCTCAATATTAGCAATATTATAACGACCTTCTATGCGCTGTACTTCGCCGCCTTCAATGGTATAACACCAATAGCCATCCGAATCAATTGATATGGTCGGTGTCTTTCCGTCTTTTCCGTCTACCGGAACAGCCGGACAGGGATTGCCAGCCTTATCTGTCAATTCTTTTGTTTCTCCATTAAGAGTGTATGTCCAGTTACCTGCGTCATTAACGCCAAGTGTAGGAATCTCTCCGGCAGGTTGACCACTATAGATAACTAACTTTTTACCATCACTCAATGTGAGGGTGTAATTTCCCTTCTCGTCCATTGAGTAGTCAGTTATAAGAACGAGTCCTTTCATTGCGTCCTGGAAAGATTTAATGCCTGTGTTCAAATCTACAAGGTCATCTTCCAAAGCATCCAAACGGGCATTCAGGTCGTCAATATCTTTACGTATATCATCCTTATCATCACACGCTGTAAAGGTGATGACGGGTAATAAGCAAATTAATAGTATCAATATCTTTTTCATAATTCTAAGTTTTAGCGTTGTGCACCATATTGAGTATAACCATCTTTAGGTATAAAGACACCTGTTGACTTGTCAAAAGTAGATGAGTTAGCTATATCGAATAATCCTTCAACTTTATCTAGTTCTTGTATACCCTCTGGTAAAGCAGCAAAAGACATCTTCAAGTTCATCTCCGAATTCCCGGTATATCCATAATTATTCATACCGACAGCATTAGACATAGCAGTCGCAGTTCTCAGTATAACGGTTGTGGTAATAGGTTTATCATATCCTACAAAAGTCGTAGCCGGATAGGTTAACCAATAGATATTATCTTTAATAGTTAGTTTTGTTATAGCCTTGCAATAAACAATTCCTGTACTGCCACTACCACTTGAAGACTCTACATCTATAAACGTATTGGAGTTTATTATCAATTCTTCTTTAATAGTTCTATTCGTACCTCCGGCAAACAGTTTAAAATTAGCCAAATGATTATCAGCATGATCCTGTCCTACCGCTTGTGAATAATAAACTATATTATTTTCAAATATTAATCGGGAGCAATCCATATTGTTTATCAGATTCAACCCAACACCTGTATCATCAATTCTTATGTTCGAGTCAGTTATTTCACAATAATTCAAATAATGAGTATTGGCCGTTTGTGGCATAATTAAACCTTTATTGGAAGCAACCAAACCGTTTATATTACATTTATTAAATACAACATTAACGTCAGCCGCATTTAAACGTAGCGGATAATGATTAGAAGTATTATTTAAAGTCACATTTTGGCATACAAATGTTCCAGTGAGATAAATTTGTTTGGAAACAGCCAAATTTATTACAGTCACATCCGAAGTAGTTGGTATAATAATCAAATTATCTACTCCTGTAGCTCCCAAATCATAAGTCAGCGTTACATTATTGGTAGACACAAAATAGACTCCTCCTTCCGATATAGCTTGATCTGAAGTAATTTCTGTCGCTTCTCCATATACGTCTTTCTTGATTTCCAATCCACCGACGGCAACAACCAGTCCCTCTTCATATTTATTCAAATTATTGCTATAATCTTTCGGATTCTTCACTTTAATCTTATCAACAGCCCAAAACGCTCCTTTTTGAACTTGAACAGTCACATCCGTAGTGTTATCAGCCATAGCTCTGGTCAATGCCTTAACATCTGCGGCAGGAGCAAAAATCGATAATTGATAGTTGTTACCTTGTTCATCCGCCACATCCAGTTTACTCAAAGTAGCTCTCCAGCCTTGCGGACAGGTAACTTGTGAATTATCGCCTTCTATCTTAACAGGAACAATTACTCTTTCTCCCTTATTAATAACCAAAAAGCCTTCATCATCCAACGCAGACTTATCAATAACACAAACCAGTGTTGCTACAATAGGAAGTGTATGTATACTACCATCTTTTAAAGTCACCACAAAGTTATTGCCATCAACCTCGGCAGATTCAAAGATTTGGTCACCCAGGGAACTTCCACCGGCAATACCTTCGCCACCGGGAACATTCGCCCAAGCACCATCACCGAAGCGTACTTGCCAGTTACCGTTCTCTACACGAAATTCCGGATAACCTTCACCATTCTTACCGTCTTCTCCCACAGCAACGATTCCTGTAGGATTACCATTTATGTACCATTTGCCATCCTCGCCGATTGTTATTTCCGGCTCATTAACCGTTCCTTCTTTACCAATAACGAGAGACAGTTGTCTACCGTCACTCAAAGTGATAATATATTTTTCGACTCCGCCCTCTGTGACAGTCTCGACTTTACTAACCGTCTTATTCTGGGGATCAAGGATATAGCCGATTACAGCCAAATTATTATTCAACAGCTTCACCTGTTCCTCAATAAGCGTCACCCTATCCTTCAGGTTGTTCATATCGTCTTTCAGGTCGTCCAGCGTACAACCGATAACGGTAAAAACCATCAGGACGAAAAGTATATACGATTTTATGTACTTCATAATCTATTAGTATTTAAAGTTATTCTGTTACATTAATAATCAAATCACAAGTCTTGGATGCCGCATGCGCATAATTGGAATTATTCATCAGGAATGTAGCAGTATACGTACCCACTTGATTATAAGTATAAGTGTAAGAATTCAATTCCTGAGAAACATCTTTCACCTTCACTCCCGAATCCGGTGACGGACATTCAAGCAGGTTCAAATAATCAGAAACAAGCCAGGTATATTTCCAGTCTAAACCGGTAGCAGCGCCAGTGACAGCAAAGCTACCGTTTGCTATACTACTCAAATTCCACATACCCGATACACCTGTTGTAACAGAGCCATACTCACGGTCTTTTGGCATGTTTATTTCAGCCTGCTCTTTAAATACTGTCTTATTTTTCATATTTAAAGGAGTAAAGCCAAAAGAAGAAGCATAAGCAGTTGTTACACGACCGTTTTTCCAAGTAGTTTCAACACGCATACCTACGAAATTGAATGTTGACTGGGGAATAGGATCGCCGCTACTGTAAGGAGGAAAGTCGGATGACTTTTTCCCGTCCTTATTGAATGCAATAGCCAATGTCAGCTTTTTACCTATAAACTTTTTCACCGATTCACTATAATTCAGTGCGTTGGCTGCACTACCCAATACTGAAGTAGGCAACTTTGTCCGTGGGATAAAGGTCTTCCATGCTGTAGTTTTCTCTACTAAAACAGAATCAGCCTCAAAATTAGTCTTACTCATCCCCGGAAAAACCGTGCTATTCTCCGAACCGGGTTCCTGTTCATCCGCCAAATATAGTATATCCAACTGATTCGTGCATGAATTTGCATTTCCCGTTGCTGTCCAAACCCCGAACTTCAGTTCACAGGTTTCAACATCTTCCGCGGAATATTCCTTTCTGTCCCGGTAAATATATTGATGTCCGAGTTCACCACTGAAAAAAGATACATAATCAGGATCACCATGAAGCAGAAATTCAACAGGAGTTCCTTTTTTTACAGTCAGTATATTTCCCTCGTATCTTACATTTTCGTTGGTTGCCACACTTACGCTGACATCCGTCAAGTCTCGATCCAGTTCTTTCTCACAAGATGTGAAGTAAAGAACTCCCAAGCTTACTAATAACAATTTATATGTTTTCATCGTCCTATTCTTTTCTTTAATAATTTAATAGACTCAAGGTGATTACCAACCCGGGTTATTATCTGTAATCAGTTTATTCACAGCTTTTTCAGCATCCGGAATGGGGAAATACTGATAAGCGGAAGTCACGCGGTAGAATGGCGCTGCCTGAGAACCCTGGTTCCAATGTGTGCCACTCAGTGCCAGGTCAACTTGTTCATTCATCTTCTCTACAAACTCTCCCCAACGAATCAAGTCGAAACGACGGGTATATTCAAAGCACAGTTCCATGGCACGTTCATCTTTTATCGCGTTGCGGAAAGCAACCTGCGAATTAAGAGAACCTGTATGATCTGTGATTCCTGCACGGTCGCGTACTTCCTTCAGGCAACGTTTAGCCAAATCTGTCGGATAGCCCTGATATTCATTTTCTGCTTCTGCCACCATCAACAATACGTCCGAATAGCGAAGGATCGGGAAGTTGATAGAGGTAAGATTCTTATTTCTCTTGGTAGCAGGTTCATACTCACGACGGAATTTTGCGCAGCATAAGTCTTTTCTTACCTTGTCTGCGGCAACCGCTTTCTTATAAACATCTCCTCTTTGGCTTGTCTTATTGGCAAATTCCTTACCTTCATCCGGGCCATCATAATCATAAGATTTTTCTCCATACCAACCCGCACCGGTTACCAATTCATATAATTCCTTGTTTTCAAAAGTTCTTCCTACAATTCCGGTTTTACCTTTAATACCTGCGTCAGCATCAGCATCCAGCGCACGATAGGTGAAAGGTGCTATGTTCCAGGTGAAACGTTTCTTATCACCATTCTCGGTATACAAATCATAAAGTTTCGGTGTAGCCCAAAGGAATCCGTAAGAATATCCCGGGTCAGCTTTTCCTACCAGAGCGGATTGAGAAGAGAAGTCCGAACATTGAAGTCCAATCGTATTTCCGATACGACCTTCCGAACGTACATCTCCCGTACCGTCACCGGCAAACTCAACTTCCCAAATGCTTTCATTAGAACCGGTTGTATTGTATTTGTTCGAGCACATATCAATGAATGTATCCCAATAATCATCAGCAAGGTCATGTCCTTCCGCCATTACTTTCTGTCCGAAGAAGCTGGCACGTTCGAAATAAGAGTTCGTTTCGGCAGATGCAGGTTTGCCGTCACGATAATGTTCGCCTGCCCAAAACAGATAAACACGTGCCAGGATTCCCCATGCAGCCGACTGCGAAATGCGACTGGGCTTATAACCCAATTCATTGGCAGAAAGCAGCCCCTCATCAGCGGCTTCTTCCATTTCTTTCACAATAAACTTATAAATCACATTCTTGTCGGTACGGGCAATATCTTTATTGGTTACCGTGCCTGACGAATAAGTAGATTCCAGTTTCAAAGGAACATCTCCCCAGCATTGCACCAGGTTAAAATAGTAGAATGCACGCAGGAAACGCGCTTCCGATTTATACTGCGCACATTTCTCAGCACTTATCCCCGGCACTTTATCTATTTCTTCAAGAAACATGTTAGTACGCTCGATACCATTGTATAAATTAGCCCAGAATTGTGTGACAGCCGCGTCACTGGTTGTCGTATTATTACAGATTAATCCTGTATTGGAAATACGTCCGGTAGATCCGCCGTAGAATTCCAAGTCGTCACCTCCTACGAGAACCATATAATCGCCACCATAGAAAGTAGATTGCGCTAAGTTCGCATAAGCTCCGGTCAGAAAGTTCTGAGCCTCCGTTTCATTCTGGAAATAGTTTTCCGGAACAATCTTATATGGTTCCTTTTCCAAAAAGTCACACGACGCCATTGTACATGCAGCTACAAAAGAAAGGAATGCTATTTTTATCGTTTTCATAAATTCTTCTTTATATCTATTATTTCAAATAATATTAAAATCCTAAATTAACTCCGAAGTTGACTGCATAAGCTCTCGGATAAGCGGAATAGTCAAGTCCCGGTGTCAAGGCGCTGTTACGGATAGAAACTTCAGGGTCATAACCGGAATAACCGGAAATTGTCCAAAGGTTCTGTCCTGCCACATAAACACGGGCATTCGAGATTCCCCACTTTTTAATCACCTTCTTGGGCAGAGTATAGCCGATACTCAGCGTCTTTAAGCGAAGGAAAGAACCATCTTCGATAACACGTGAAGATACCACCTTGTTAGAACTGGAGTTCTTGGCAACCGGAATGTCGCTATACGGATTCTCCGGTGTCCAGCGATTAGCATAAGTCGCATACTGATTCAGGTTACGCGAATTATTGACGTTTTCGAAGAATAAACGGTTAGCATTCAAGATATCATTTCCATAAGACCACTGGAAGAAGATACTCAAATCGAAGCCTTTGTATTCAAAATCATTGGTGAAACCACCTGTATGAATAGGCAGGCCACGCCCGATCATAGTACGGTCATTGGAATCTATGACACCATCGCCGTTCAAATCTTTATATTTAGGCATACCGGGTTGTGTATTGCTCTCACTGGAGTAGTAAGGAACACCCGGACGTAATACATATGTATCACCTGATTTATAGAAGTCCTCATACTTGTAAGTTCCTTCATATTGATAACCATACATCATACCCATCGAATAGCCTTTCTTTGCAATATATGTAGGTTGTGTATTGTATGCCTGGTCAAAGTAAGCAGAAGTCAACAAGGATTTCTGACCTTCGGCAAGTTCCAATACCTTATTCTTATTGAATGCGATATTGAAGTTGGTACTCCATTTGAAGCCGTTCTTATTGTAGTTTATCGTATTCAAGGTAAATTCCACACCAGAGTTACGTACCTTACCCACATTCTTCATTGCACTCTTGAAACCTGTTGTATAAGACATGTCCGCATCCAAAAGCAAATCACGGGTTGTTTTCATATACCAGTCAACATTCACACTGATACGTTCGTCGAAAAAGCCTAAGTCCAAACCAACATTCCATTGTTCGGTCGTTTCCCATTTCAAATCTTTATTTGACAAGGCGATAGGTACCATACCGATACTGTTCTGATTGTTTTCAAACGGATAAACTCCTGACGGAATATTATTTGAAGATGCTTTCAGCATTCGCAGCAATGCATAAGCTTCATATTCACCTACACGGTTGTTACCTGTCAAACCCCAGCTGGCACGCAACTTACCATTGGAAACAACAGATTTGAAATCTCGCATGAAGTTCTCTTCACTAAAGTTCCAGGCTAAAGAAGCCGAAGGGAAGAAACCATACCGATTCTTTTTAGCGAATTTGGAAGAACCATCGGCACGGAATGATGCTGTTGCGTAGTATTTAGACAGATAGTTATAGTTCACACGGCCTAAGTAAGACATCATAGCCCACGATGACTTCTCGGAACTGGTAGTACTCGGAATACCTTCACTCATACCGGCCATTCCCATAGATTCATTCGGAATATTGGTAGTCTTGAAAGAGTAGTACTCGTAATCAGAGTTTTGGAAAGTGATACCAAGCAATGAATTAAAGAAGTGTTTCTTCTTTATATTAGCCTGATAGGTCAGGACGTTTTCATTCAACCACGTCAGACGTTGGTTACGAACAACCTGCGCATTGACTTTATCTGTAGAAATCGGGCTACCATAACGTGTCTTTGAATTATTGAATGTATCATTGTTACGGGCATCGTAAGTATAACCGCCTGAAACTTTTAGTTTCAAACCTTTTATAAACTCGTATTCTACGAAACCGTTCAACTGAAGATTATTGGTGTAGTTCTTGCGATACTCATTCTTCAATGACATAATCGGGTTGAAACGATAATCATTAGTCGGCTCTACGGAAGAGTCGAGTGCATTGTCCATCAATGTATTCAATGGAACATCTGGCTCTGTAACCGGGCGATATCCCCATACACTATAGAACAAGTTGTTCATACCGCTGGAAGAATATAGAGAGGTAGAACTACCTGTCTGAATAGCACGTGAATAGTTGGCAGTTATACTCATATTCAGTTTACCACGGCGAACCACTGTATTCATACGTGTCTGGAAACGCTTATAGTTTGAGTTCAGGACGATACCATCTTGGTCGAAATAAGAAGCCGAAGCATTATAGCGAACGCCTTCCGTACCTCCCATCAAACTTACGTTATGGCTCTGCTGCCAGGCAGTACGGAATATTTCGTCTTGCCAGTCATACTGCGGAACACCACGATAATCATCTAATGTCCACTGCTTGCCTTGATGCTCGATGAGATAATTCTTTTGTGTATCTGCCGGAAACATTTCGTTTTGCAACTTCACAAACTCATATGCATCCAGCATCGGAATCGTATTGGTTACTTTTTGCACACCGAAACTTCCGTCATACTTCAGTTGCGGTTTTCCTACCTTACCTTTCTTAGTGGTGATAATAACGACACCATTGGCACCACGTGCACCATAAATGGCAGTAGCCGAAGCATCTTTCAATACTTCAACAGATTCGGCATCCGAAGTGCTAATAGTAGCTGCGATAGCAGGGTCTTCCACCGGGAAACCATCAATGACATACAATGGTGAGTTGTCCTGTGTCAAAGAGTTGTTACCACGGATTACGATGTTCATCGTTCCGCCCGGCATACCTTCGCCCGAACTAACATTCACTCCGGCAATACGTCCACCCAAGGTTTGGTCGAACGAAGAGGTAGGTGTTTTGAGCAAGCCTTCCATATCGACTTTTGCCACAGCACCGGTAAGGTCTTTCTTCTTGATTTCCTGATAGCCTACGATGACTACTTCGTCCAGTGTCTTTGTATCTTCTTTCAGCACAACAGACATAGGTTTAGATGCATCGACTGGCACTTCTTGGGTTATATAACCGATAAAAGAGATGACAAGAATGGATTTCTTGTTAGGAACATTTAGTGAGAATTTGCCGTCAAGGTCTGAGATTGTGCCTTGAGTGCCTCCTTTGACCTGGATGCTTGCGCCAGGCACCGATTCTCCAGTTTGGTCAACAACTGTACCCCGTACAAGTACTTGGGCCAGTGCCACAGAGAATGAAAATAAGGTTAACAGTAACATACTGAGACCTCTCTTCCATGAAAGATTAATTCGGAATTCGGGTTGCATACTATTCGTTTTACATTTAAAATTAGATTTGTCAATGCGCAAATTTATAAACTCACAGCCTACTTTACAGGCCAAAATTATTCAATTATGATACAAAAACATACATATAAAAATATATTAGGTGTATCTTTGTGCAAAAATAACGTAATGCAAGACTTACCCATTCACTTTGCCCCGCTACAGGGGTACACAGAAGCTTTTTACCGCAATGCGCATGCTGCTTGTTTCGGCGGTATAGATACTTATTATACTCCATTCGTACGAATTGAGAAAGGCCGTTTCCGCCATAGAGATGTCCGTGGCATCGAACCGGCAAACAATCAGGTACCGCATCTCGTCCCTCAATTAATAGCGCCGACAGCGGAGAAAGCGGAAGCGATCCTGTCTCTTTTCATCGAGAAAGGATATGAAGAAGCGGACATAAACCTGGGGTGTCCCTTTCCTCTTTTGGCGAAGCGACACAATGGTTCCGGCATCCTGCCTTATCCCGAAGAGGTGGAAGCATTGCTCAGCCTGATTCAGAAGTATCCGCAGATTAGCTTTTCTATAAAAATGAGATTGGGCTGGGAAAATTCGGACGAATGTCTCAAACTGCTTCCTATTATTAATGACTTACCACTGCGACAGGTTACTATGCATCCCCGTTTAGGCAAACAACAATATAAAGGTGAAGTAGACTTGAAAGGATTCGCTGCTTTTCAAGATGCCTGCAAGCACCCGATTATTTACAACGGAGATATAAACAATCTGGAGGATATTCAACGGATTCAGGATAAATTCCCTACACTGGCCGGAATTATGATAGGACGCGGGTTGCTTGCCAACCCTGCATTAGCTGCAGAGCATAGACAAGGTCGTGTTTTCGAGTTCGATGAAATGGTGGAAAAATTACATTCCATGCACAAAAGCGTATACACGCAGTATGCAGAGCAGCTTCAAGGAGGCGACGCGCAACTTTTAAACAAGATGAAAACCTTTTGGGAGTATTTATTGCCCAATGCTGATAAAAAATTATTAAAAGCGATTCATAAAAGTACAAGTCTGAATAAATATAATCAGGCTGTCAGTGCCTTTTTTAATCAACGATAAGCCGATTGCCGGTTATTTTACGTAATTTTGCGCCCGTTTATAAACAAGCACATGATGAAAAAATACATTCTAATCTTTCTTTGCCTGATAACCGTTTCGGGCAGTTTTGCACAGATGAAGGACTTCAAATTCAAGTTCTATGGACAGATTCGCACTGACTTTTACTACAATAGTCGCGCCAATGAGGAAACCGTAGACGGATTGTTCTATATGTATCCGAAAGATAAAGTACGTGACGAAGATGGAAATGATCTGAATTCAACTGCGAATAGTAATTTCTATACGTTATATTCACGTTTGGGAGTAGATGTTGCCGGACCTAAACTGGGAACAGCCAAGACTTCCGCTAAAGTGGAGGTAGACTTTCGTGGTACAGGCAGTTCTTATTCGGTAGTCCGTCTTCGCCATGCGTATCTCAATTTGGATTGGGGGAAATCGGCTTTATTACTCGGTCAAACCTGGCATCCGTTGTTCGGGGATGTTTCTCCGCAGATTCTTAATCTTTCCGTTGGAGCGCCTTTCCAGCCGTTCAGTCGTGCGCCGCAGATTCGTTATCGTTATACCAATAGTGATTTTCAACTCACAGGAGCTGCCGTATGGCAATCACAGTATTTGTCTCAAGGCATCGACTCTGAAAATCCTTCAAAAAGTAAGAAAAGTCAAGAGTATATAAAGAAAAGCTGTGTTCCTGAGATTTATGTCGGAGCAGACTACAAGAAGGGTGGTTTACTGGCTGGTGTGGGCATTGAGCTGTTATCATTGAAACCACGCACAGAGTCTATAGGAGAAACTGGAAAAACATATAAAGTAGATGAACGTATCACTACTCTCTCTTATGAAGCCCATGTGAAATATACAAATAAAGACTGGTTCATCGGTGCAAAAAGTGTTCTAGGCTCCAATCTTACACAAACCTCCGGTCTTGGTGGGTTTGGTATTAAATCTATCAGTGAGCGTACAGGTGAACAAAGATATACGCCGATACGTGTTTCCAGTTCTTGGTTCAATGTTGTTTACGGGCAGAAATGGAAACCGGGAATCTTTGTCGGTTATGCTAAGAATCTGGGGACAAGCGATGATTTAGCAATCGGTCATACCCAACTGTATGGAACAGGAACCAATCTCGACCAACTAGTAACAGCAGGTGCTGAATTAACTTACAACGTACCTCACTGGAAATTTGGCTTGGAATATACATTAAGCTCGGCATGGTATGGTTCGCTCAATGAATCTAACGGAAAAATTATAGATACTCATGCTGTATGCAACAATCGCATTGTTGCTGTTGCCATGTTTATGTTCTAACCTCTACGTAGAGTTACATTTTCTACTTTTTATTGTCACTTGTCACTTTTTGGAGTTAATATTCTAATAACCAATAAATAAGGAGTGACAATAGCCGGTGATAATAGAGTGACAATAGAAACTTATGAATTTTCTATTGTCACTCTACTCTTTATTATCTGCCGTATTCCAAAGACTTCATATACTACTTAAAGACATCCGTCGAGAGTTATAGCGAAAACTTATTCAGTATAGAATAATAGAATGTGACAACTTATTTAGTAACCAGCCTCTAATTATAACTACATCTCCAAGATAAGTCATCTAACTCTTGAATGACTTAATGATAGAATCAGTTTCCCGTAAGGAAACGCCAGTTCCCACACCGGGATACGAGCGTTCCCTCGTTGAGAAACTACAGTATCCGCACCGAGAAACTACAGTTTCCTCGTTTGGAAATTAAAGGAAACTGCAAGATCCTGAATAATAAGCGCATAAGCCTTTCTTGTTTATTTCTGCAGAATAATGGATTACTTCTCCAGTTCCACTTCAAAACTCGCTCCGTCCTTACAAGTAAAGCGAAGTACAGTCTGCTTTTTGTCAGACGAGATCACTTTACAGAAAGCAGTTTCTTTTACATTCCAACAACCTTTTAAAGTGACAGTAACTGGTATCTCACCACTTTCGTTCTTGATCCAGGGACGG
Source organism: Bacteroides sp. GM023 (assembly GCF_014750685.1). Lineage (GTDB taxonomy): Bacteria > Bacteroidota > Bacteroidia > Bacteroidales > Bacteroidaceae > Bacteroides. Next base: position 883,982 of record NZ_JAAXGE010000002.1, on the reverse strand, counting down.
GAATAAATACTACGCTCTATCCGTTTTCCATCTTTATCAAAAGCTTCATCACTTGCGCCACGATACAATGCCAAGTCCGGTTGTGCCACAGTCAACAGGATTTTATTAGGAGATTCCTTATGAATCATCACCAGGCAGGATGTATCCGCACGCTGCAATAATCCACCGGGAAGTGATGTTTGAGGAGTTTCAAAAAGTACATAAGAGTATATATCATCGGTTAATGACTGTACAATATGAGCATTGCGATCCTGTTTCAATACTTTATAAGCAGGTTTCTTACTAAATGCTTTCATTGCAGTCTCATCCGTTTGCGGCAGGATGGCATATTCATAACTTCCGCCTTTGGGAGCTTTTCCATGATCCACAATTAATGAAACCCAATCCCCTTTTGTTTCCTTATCTGTATCCTGCATACGGGAATACTGAGAAAAGTTTTTCTCAAACTTGGCTGCAATCGGCACATAATATCCGGTTCCTAAATGGTCAACCCATGTTTTATCTTCATTCTGATAGTTTTTCCAGTAATCATGTCCTGCTTTGTCAGTTACTGCCAACTGGAATACGGTTGTTTCAGTAGGATATTCAGTATTCGTATTTTCAATATCAGAACCTAGGCAAACAATCATTCCGTCGATGAAATGGAAGGATTTGCGTGCCCGGTGAGAACCATTGTACTTATCATGTTCATGTAGCTTCATGCCGAAGTTACCATTTTCTTTCTGTTGTGACAGTCCGCCGGCAAAGGCTTCGTCAGAATAGAGCATTTCTTCCATACCGGAGAATGTATCTACATTCAAAACTTTGGCTTTCAACTGTTCTAGCGGAAGATGTATGGAAGTCACGCCCGGAATTCGATTCCAGTCGAAACCTTCCTGCTGCCATCCACTTGTGGCAAGAGTAACGTTCTGCCCCGGTTTTGCAGTCAGGATTTGCAAGCTTCCATGTGCCAAATAACGACCGTAGAGATTGCGTCCTAAATAATGCTCTGCCGCCCAAAGGTAGCGGGAATGTCCACGAGCCACTGCCGACCAGTTGCCACGACGCTGTACGGATACGCAACCATAGCCAAGCGCTAAATTCCCTTGCGGATCAGATTCTGCACGAAATCCTTTTTCTACAAGTAGCTTCGCAATCTTCCGTTCCTGTGCGTTAGAAACTTTCGGCATGTATTCCGGTTCCTGATCTTTGGAAGAATCGCCTGAAACAAGACGCAGATAGGCGGCTGCCATCTCTTTATCGAACTCAGATTTTCCGTCAGGAGTTCCCGCCATAGCCATCATTGCATAGTGCATTGGTACTAATTTCCCCTTTCCATCGGGATGACGGCCGGACATTGACAAAGGAAAATTCAATTTATTGCAGTAGAAACGCATAGCAAACAATACATTTCTCACTGTTTCATGCGCCAATTCTGAAACAGCAAACTCTGTCTGACTGAGCAAATAAATCATATTGGTCGCTCCGTCCAAACCACCAACAGCATAAGCAGGATAATTATTACGGTGATGGAAAGCAGCGCCATCTACTTTGAACGAGCCGGACAATCCCGGAGCAGGACGGCAGCCATAATCAATCCAACGGGAGAAAGACTTCAGGTATTGCAACTTTTCCGGTGTATCTTCCATCATCAGGATACTTGCGATGCGTCCCGTGGTCTGTGTATTAAATGAGTCCATATCAATACCGTTGCCCTCCGGCTTAGGATATACTTCATTCGTGATGGCATACCAGCGCAATGTGCGTTCGGCTTCCTGCAACTTACCGGCTTCACGGAGCACGTCTTTCATCAGGAAATATGCCAGGTACAATCCACGAACACTATATCCGTAGTGATGGATATTCCCCCAACAACTGCCATAAGTCACTCCCTGATCCGTTATATGGTCATACATAGCCATAAACTTCTGCTTCATCTCTTTCTGAGTATCCGAGTTCTCCGTACTACTATTATATACAACAGCAATTTTCTTCATCAAGTCAAAGTAAGCACGCATCTCTACCCCCAGCTTCGTCAACATATCCTTGTTCCAGTTCGGTATGATTCGTTCATAAGCTTCGGAAGCACGTACCATATAAATAGGTACGCCCGAAACCTTACCATTTTTGTAAGTTATCTGATAGAAATCGTATTTCTTACGGATGGTTTCAATTTCTTTATCCGCAATTTTACTCTTCGTATAGTTCATGTCACGGAAACGCTTCTCCAGTAGTTGCATTTCTTTCTTTTGCATCTCACTGACAGGAGTCAATTCAATGTCCGGCTTCAAAAGAGAGTGTTTATAGACAACCAGCCAATGATTGTTGGTTCCTGCATTTACGAAAGGCACTTGCAAATCGGCCGTTTGCTGACGGGCATCAACCTTGGTCGCAGTGATTAAATGATCGATGAAAAGGCGTCCTTTTGAATTCGGAGCAACAATGCGGAGTTCGTTCATGCCTTCTTCCGGTGTGCCTTGCATATCCCGTTCATAGCAAACCCATGCGGCACGCCAGCCGCTGAAATTGATTCCGAAAGGAAACGAAGTGCATTTCTTGCCGTCTTTCAAGAATTCAAATTCGATAGTGGCGTCTTGGGGTTCTTCATTATATATCCATACTATAAAAGCAGAAAGATACAGATCCTTACCGGTCGGATCTTTCTTTTCAAATTTCAGGTCTTTCTTTAATTCCAATACGGCACCCGGTTCAAATACCCATTCCATCGAATGTTTTCCGTCTTTATAGTGTACATCGGAAATGGAAAGTTGAGATCCAATAGCCGTAATACAGTTTGGCACCTGTGGTTCTTCAAAGGAGAACATTCGTTCGTCCGTCACTACTTGTGCATGAAGAAATGCTGAACATAAAAAGGATAATAGGGTTATTACTCCTAGTCTGGTAAAAGGTTGTTTCATCATGGGTATATTATCTTATTAGATTTTCTATATGCAAGTTTAGAATGTAGTCACTTTAAAGTCAGTAAACATCACGTGATTCTGCAAAAGACGTAAGCCGAAATGTCCGTCTCCCGTACCGTCTGTTATCGAATAACGGAAAAGTTCTTCTCCATTTACCGAGTAAGTGGTTACTCCTTCTTTTACCCGAATCCGAATTTGATACCATTGATTGGGAGCAAGTAGATGTGGCGCATCCGTATATTCATTCAGCAGTGGTTTTACTTTATCGTCCGCCACTCCATAATATTCGCCTTGGTAACGACGGAAACGGGTCGTAGAATTGTCATTTCCCCCGTATCCAACGTAGAAAAGGTTTAATGTATTGTAGTTTTTAAAGACACCATTTCGCCATGCACTGCGTGCAAAAAGGTCATTTGGATATTTAGGATCATTAGCAGCCCAAAAACAATTCAGGTCACTCAAACGATCGTACTTTCCGCCTTTCATCACCATACAGATGCGATAGTTTATTTCATAATCACCAGTTAAGCGTTGCTGATACCACAGTGTCAAGCCACTGGGGACAATCAGCTCCAATGTATCTGCACGCTCTATCATTTGTAAAGCATTGGATTCATCTTCTATTTTCCATTGCTTCGTAAAAGAACTCTTATGCTGTATAAAAGAGTTTTCGTGTTGCGCAAAGAGCACTACACTATTCAAAAAGAAAAAAGAAATCAGACTGTAGCTAATAAAAAATCGCTTCATCATTACGGTATTAGTTTAAAGATCGTTCTTCCGGATACAAAGAAACCCCTCTTTTCGAAAAAAGAGGGGTTCAAATTGTACAAAATATCTCAAATAACGTATTGACTGAGAATTTGTATTACCAATATCTTATGGTTTTCTCTGCATTAGGATTCAAATACCAATCTTTATCTTCAACACCGTTGGTATTTACCCAATTAATAAAGCCAGTATATGCTTCTTTAAAGGATGCACCTTCATGAGCATGTTTGGTTCCAACTGGAAGCTTAACACCCCAAGTATAGCCATCGGCATTAGAATAGTCACCAACTAATTTACTATCTGCATTAACGAGTGCATCATATTCAGCCTGATAAGAAGAAGTTGGCTTATAGCCCTTCATGTGTATTTCTTTACCGTTTCCAACAATAAAGAAGTTCTGTCTCTGAGTATCAAGAATAAGAGCTCTAAATGCTTCAAGCTGAGCTGTTCTATCCGCATCTTTCAAATCAGCCTTACCGATTAATCTGATTTCAGCACGCAGCATAGGCAAACCGATTCTTTCTTTTCCTTGAGTTACTTGGAAGAAATCCTGATTGTTATCACTCAAAGAGGACAATCCATCCAATCGAATGACTGTACCTTCAGCCGGTGCTTTATCAACTGTCACTATAGCAAATCGTTTCCTTGCACCTACAGGATCACTACTCCAGTTCCAACTCGGTACATTAACTGTAACTTTGGACTTCGTTGAAAGCAGCTCTTTTCCTAAGCTTTCCATTGTTCCTTGGCCACCCTTTAATATAATATTAGCAGAAATCAGATCTACATACTTACTATCTAAGCCTTCCAAAATAACCCCTAATTGAGTAGGATATCTTCCACCTATCGCACGAACATCCAAAGTAAGCAACAATTCTTCCTTGCTTCCTTGCTTTTCCATTTGTTCTTCACTCTGACATTCAGTCACCTTCAAGTCATACTCAAAAACAACGTCATTGAAGTCTTGGTCATACCATGAACCCGGTTGAGTCGGCCAACTATCTTCGAACATAACAACACCAGTGTTATGATAGAAAAGGTAACCACCATCCGTTTCATCTGTCGGCTGTACCGCATCCTCAGGAAGTTTCAATGTAACCGATGCCAAACGATTCGTTGCATAATTGAAATTCTGCGCATCTCCACTACGACTAACAGGAGATAAAGCAAACTCTTTGATAGCTTCCGCTCCCGAAACTGTATTATATTTCATATACACCTTCTCGCAAGCAGCAGGAACATTCAACGTAAGCACTCGAGAACCTTCTACAAGCACATCACCCGCAAGTGGACTCGCCTCCAGATCATTCTTATCAAGATACACACTCACAAGCCCTGAAGCTTTTACCGGATCAACCGTTCCCGAACCCTCTTTTCCATTCTCTAACTCCGTATCTGAACACGAAGTACCTACTAACATTGTCCCCATCAGGACAAACATCAAACTTTTAATCTTCATCTTAAATTCCAAATTTTAAATTATTGTTTGTTTTTGTTTCGCATGAAATCACGTCATATGACTCGCATAAACTGGTCTCATTTGTTAACTAATCAAAAATATCTTTAACGCTTAATAGCTTTTTAAGTCTCACTATTTGTAATTTCAATCCTTTCCATCGAAAATAATCATAAGCCCTAAAACATAGCCCAAAAGCCCTGTTCATGAACAATGGATAATATATACAAGTTATTTAGTATCTTTGCATATAGCAGAACATACAATACAACAAATGTACGGCATTTGTTTTGGATTTACAAGTTTTTTAATAAATATCTCGAGGGAAATGGATCAGGTTTTATTTGGCATAGATTTCATAGAATATTATTTCTATTGGATATACTATAAGTTTATTGGGTATCCTTTGATCATAAGAATATGCTCAATCGCTGTAATGTTCTGCATTATCGTGTACTTGTTCCTGTTATTTCATATCATATACGGCATCTTTAAAAGAAGAAAAGAGAAACGGAGGTATAATAAAGCTTTCGATAAGTATTATGAAGAGATGAAAGCTATTTCACTGGACAAAAGCACATTGAGTGAAGAAGAAATAGCAGAAAGGCTAGACTATAATACACGTAAACGTCCCAAGCCTACCGAGTTGCGCATCATCACCCAACTTTTAACAGAAATAAAGAGTATACACGAAGATGAAATCAATGAACTTAACTATCAAGCGATACAAACCGTATTCCAGATAACACGTTTTCTTGAACGTGAACTACAGTTCGGTTCCAAAAGATCCAAGATACAATCTTTAAAACTTATTCAGTCTATCAATGGATATGCTTCCGAAGCTGTATTGGTTCGTTTCCTCCACCATCGCGAAATAGAATTGAGAAACTCCGCACGCTATACTTATATGTGGTTAAGTCAGGGAGACCCGTTCCGTTTCTTCGACGAAGATATTAGTATGAAGTTAAGGCAATGGGATATGATGGAATTACATGCCATTCTCGAACATCGTAAGAAAGTGGGTTACAATACGCCAAGTTTCATTAAATGGGTAAACACTTCGGCCGAGGAAAATGTGAAAATATTCTTCATTAATGAAATCAGGTTATATAATGAAACAGATAGCGCTCCGATTTTAGCAAAACAAATCAATGCGCGTTCTACGGAAATACGGGGGGAAGCGATAAGAACTTTAGGAAAACTAAAATATAAAGAGATTGAACCTAAGTTGATTGAAATGTATCATGTGCAACCGGAAGAGGTGAAACGACAAATCATCACGGCGGTGGCAGACCTGAAAACAGATAAATCTTTAGGTTTTCTTTACAATGCTTACGACGAAGCAGACAACTGGGGAACAAAGCGTGTCATCCTGAAAGCTCTATACGATTATAGCGCAATGGGACGAAGAACATTCGATCAATTGGAGAAAAAAGCTGATTCTCACAGTGCGATACTATTCGCCCATACAAAGCACCCATTAATCAACCAGTTAAACTAGAAAGTATGAAAGATATTATATTTACATTCTTCAACTATTTCGTATTCTTCTATACGAGTATGTTAGCGATAAGTTTCGTCACATTCGCTTTCCTCTCCTTCGTTTCCCTGAAACGGAGAAAAGACTACTACGTAGAGAGCTATGTACGAAAGACCATCAAAGAATCTCCCTATACACCGGGTATTTCGGTGATTGCGCCTGCCTATAATGAAGAAACGACCATTATCGACAATGTCAACTCCATGCTTGCATTGGAATATCCGCTTTTCGAGGTTATCATCGTAAATGACGGAAGTACGGACACTACTCTGGAAAAGATGATCGACTATTATGATTTGGTAGAAGTTCCTTATGCTTATATTGAACGAATCAAGACCAAGCCTTTTAGAAGGCTCTTCAAGTCCAACAACCCGAAATACAGTCGGCTCATCGCTGTTGACAAAGAAAACGGCGGAACCAAGGCGGATGCTTCCAACGCAGGTATCAATGTAGCTTCATATCCTTATTTTATTTGTACGGATGTGGATTGTATTTTGGAAAAATACGCTCTTTATCGCTGCATTTCACCGATCATCTCTTCAGAGAAACAGGTAATCGCAGTAAGCGGAACCATGCTTATGGCCAATGGATGTGTGGTAAAAGACGGGCAGATTGTGGATGTAAAAACTCCGCGTACTCCAATTCCACTCTTCCAAAATCTGGAATATATGCGTTCTTTTTTGATTGGCAAGATGGGATGGTCAGCTATCAATGGTATGCCGAATGTTTCCGGTGGATTCGGTCTTTTTGACCGCGTTGTAGCTATTGCGGCCGGTGGATATGACGGTACTTCCTTTGCGGAAGATATGGACTTGATTACCCGCATGGTAGGATACATGTGCGACTTCTCCCGCCCTTATAAGATTGTACAGATTCCCGACACTTGTTGTTGGACGGAAGGGCCTCCTAACCTGGCGATGCTTTATCGTCAACGTACCCGTTGGGCGCGTGGTTTGTTTCAGACATTGAGTATTCATCATAAGATGATCTTCAAAAGAACTTATAAACAGATGGGGTTGCTAACCCTTCCATATATGCTTATATTTGAGTTTTTAGCACCGATCATCGAACTCGTAGGTCTCACTGTATTCATCTACCTAGCTTTTACAGGAGCTGTAAACTGGAATACGGCATGGGTGATTTATCTGACAATCTATACGTTCTGCCAGTTCCTCTCCATCGTGGTTATCACCTATGATTATTACGTCGGGATGCTTTATAAGAGGGGGTATGAATACTTGTGGATTATCATTGCATCCATATTGGAGCCGATTTTCTACCATCCGATTATTACTTTCTGTTCTTTGAGAGGATATTTCAGTTACCTGACCCAAAGAGACTTTAAGTGGAAGAAGATGGAGCGTGCAGGATTCAAGCAGAAAGAAGGAAGCAGCACTGAAACCGGCGACGCAACTATAAAACCCGAACCGGCAGCGATTTAAATAAATTAGAAAGATATAAATAACAAGATAGGATGAACAGAGAATTTCTCCATAAGATTACCATATTAGGTTGTCTGCTTTTGCTAATCACCTCTTCCGTAGGGACTGACAAGGGCTTCCAGACACCGGAGCAATATGCCCAGATTGTACAGGAGCACTTTGCAAACGAGGAGTGGGAAGCGGGGAAAGAGATATTGGACGAGGGTCTTCAGAAATATCCGAATGTTTCTGATCTTGAATGGCTCATGGGCAAATACTGGTTCCATGAAAAGAACTACGACCAGTCACGCTACCATCTTGTAAAAGCTGTCGATGATAATTACAATAATGTCAATGCCAAGCATTTGCTGGTAGACGTAGAAGATATAACGGAGAACTATTCCAGTGCGATTTGCTATGTAAACGAACTTTTGGAAGTGAATCCGTATTGGAGAGGGCTGTGGCGGAGAAAAATCGAATTATACCGCAAGCAGAATAACGACGTGGAAGCCGATCGCCTGCTGAAACGAATCAACCAGATTTACCCGAATGACACTATTCTAAGAAAAGATTATATCTATAGCATGGAAATCGGCTATCAGCAGATGAAGAAAGGTGGCAACCGGAAAGAAGCGATTGAAAGATTGACAGAGTTAATCAAAATTTCTCCTGATAATGAAGAATATTACCTGGACATTATCAACCTGCACTTGCAGGAAGGTAACAAGGAAGCTGCTTTAGGATGGTCTTCCAATGGCTTGGCCGCTATTCCCGGAAGCAGTGCTCTTATTGTAAAAAGAGCTTCTATCCTCGGTGAATTGACCCGTTATCCTGAAGCGCTGGCATTTATGCGCGAGCAAATGAGAAGAAACAACAGTCCAGCCATACGCCGTATGTACAACGAAATGTTGATGGAAGCCGCCCGTGCAGAAAAGCAAAGAGACCCTTATGTTCTGTATGGAATGGCTTACGAAGGTGGTAATAAAAATAAAGAAGCATTGGATTATCTGCTGAATACTTCGGTGACAAGGGGATATACTGACGATGCACTCTTTTATATCAGAGAAGCCAAGAAGCAATATGGCAACACGGATAAAGGCATCCTGTATAAGGAATACATGCTTTATCGTCAGATGAACGAGGACGACCTTGCTTATTCAGCCTTGAAGAAGTTGTATGATATGTATCCCGATGACTATGACGTCACTTTAGCCATGTCCGCGCAGCACATGAAGAAGGCGGAAAAGCTAATGGAACTCGGTTTGTATGCAGAAGCATTACCGCATGTGTTGTTTGTTTCCCAAAGGCATTTTGACAATGAAGTCAATGGTGCGGCATGGGAAAAAGCGCTGAGTTGCTACATTAACATGAAGCGCTACAATGAAGCATTGGCTACCCTGGATACCATCACACTTCATTTCCCGGAATATGAAAATGGTACGTTGAAAAGGGCATTTATTCTCGATAAAATGGATAAAACCGAAGAAGCCCTGCAACTTTATTTATCCGCCATCGAGCAAAGTGATGAAGATATGCGCATCTTCTATGTCATCGGATATGAAGAATTGGCCGTTCCTTACATCAAGAAGTGTATGGAAGCGGGAGCTACACAAAAAGCATATAGTGAAGCTGTCAAACTCGTCAGCCTGAATCCATCGAGCGATTTAGGATTACGGTATGCTATCAACTCGGCCGGCTTACTAGGAAAGTACGATGAATTCGAGAAATATACGGAACAGGGAATCAATTATTATCCTGAAGAACCGTTCTATCAAGCCAAGAGAGCAACCATCCTTGAACGTGACAAGCGATACGAAGCCTCCCTTGAATTCCTGAAGCCGATACTTAACAAATACCCGAGCAACAAAGAAATTATCGGCGCATTCTCACAAAGCAGTGAATACCGTGCCTTGCAACTGACAAAAGCGAAAGACCCGGAGAAAGCGCTCGCCGTACTCGATACAGCCTTGCTTTACGACAGTCAGAACAGGTCGTTGAAGTACACCAAGGGAGTAGTATACGAAGCGAACAGACAGGCCGATTCAGCTTATTATTATCAGAAGTTTTATGAGCCGTCCATCATGGAATATCGCTCATTCCAACGGCACTTATCGGGTCTTAGAAGCATGATGCTCAAGAATGAGATAGCATTGACTTATCTGCGTGCACGCTACGGAGAAGAAGACATCATCACTTCTGTCGCAAGTGCCGAGTACACCCGTAAGAACCAAAAGAACACCTATACGGGACGTCTCAACTATGCCGGAAGAAGCGGTTCGGCAAGCGACAGCATGGAAGCCGAAGAACAGACACCGGGAGGGGTCGGCATCCAGGTACAAGGCGAATGGACACATCACTTCTCGCCCAAATGGAGTGCTACGGTCAACGCAGCCCTCGCTACCAAATATTTCCCGGACATTACCGCCGATATTGCTTTGAGACATTATCTCAAGAATGATTGGGAAATAGGCGCGCACGTGGGATACAGACGCGTAGCCGCTTACAACAAGCATTACGAATGGAACGACGATTTCTTTGCCGGTAGCAACGGAGAGAATGGGTTCTTATTCACCGGTTGGGACGAGTCAAAGACAAACCTGCTCACCATCGGTGGAGAGGTAGCCAAGACCATCGAGGTAGTCCGGCTTAATACGAAACTGGATTTGCACTTCTTCAACTCCAACTTCTATTACAATGCCCAGATTGGTGCTAAATATTTCCCCGCCAATGACGGAAAGACGAATATCAACGCTATGGCAAGCATCGGTTCGGCACCGGAAACAGCCGTACTGGATTATGCCCTGCCCGGCTCTTTCTCGCACACCAATACCATGGTGGGCTTAGGGGGACAATACATGGTTAGTCCCAACATTACCATAGGCCTGATGGGCACCTGGAATACCTATTATAACCAAACGAATACAGTGCGAGGGACAAGTCCGCTCAATCGAATAGAGTCCATATCGACACGTTATAAAAACTTATACAACATCTATGCACAAATCTATATCTCATTCTGACAAACTCTACCCCCTATTGGCGGGAATGATATGCATTTGCTGTCTGCTATCCGGTTGCCGCATGCAGGCACGTACGGAGATGTTTCCATCGAAAGAAGGATACCTCATAACGATTGGTGAAGACCCGACCGACAGAGATACCCGATGGGCCAAATACCTGTACGAGCATCTCAAGAAACGTGCAAATGACGATGAAATGGTGGCTTTTGGCGTCTCCGAAAAAGAGATGTGGCATGTCATCATACAGATAGACCCTACAGCACAGGAAGGATTCAGAATCTCCCGCAAAGGAGCAGATATAAAATTGACGGCTTCCGACGACCGGCAAATGCTATGGCTGCAATATCAGCTCATAAAAAAGATAAGCAAGGAAGACCCGCGCATAGACGGTTCCGACCTGCCGCCGGCACTGCTCAACCTGACAGATACCTGCGGTACTTTTGCTTTCGATTATCAAAGTATCTATTCACCGGCCGGCCTGAATTCCGACTATACGGGAGTGATGGGACTCAACAACTTTGACGATAGCTGGGGTATATGGGGACACAACCTGCGAAAGGTACTGGGAGACAACACAGACAAAGTGTACGCAACCATTCATGGAAAGACAGACGACTCACAGCTTTGTTTCTCTTCCCCCGAAATGTACACCCAGATTGAAGACTATATCGTAAATAACTTCGGTGAAAAGGGGAATTCCCGTTTTGTTATCGCACCGGATGACAATCCATATGCCTGCACATGCGCCAGTTGTACAGCCCTGGGAAATACCGAGAAGAACGCAACACCTGCCGTCACTGAGCTGGTACTCCGCCTGGCACAACGTTTTCCCAAGCATTTCTTCTTTACCACTTCTTATCTAAGCACACAACAAGCCACAGATAAGCAACTCCCTGCCAACGCAGGAGTAATGGTCAGCGCCATAGATTTCCCGCTCCGCCGGATAGACGGCAAGGACGAACAGGAAAAGAAATTTGCCCAGCAACTGGAGAACTGGAAGAAAGTAACAAAGAACATCTATATATGGGATTATATCAATAATTTCGATGATTACCTTACGCCTTTCCCCATATTAAAGATAGCCCAACAAAGACTCCAATTCTTCAAGAAAAACGGAGCCAGCGGAATCTTCTTCAATGGAAGCGGATATAGCTATTCTTCTTTCGATGAAATGAGGACTTTTGTATTATCAGCACTCCTTATTAATCCCGAACAGGCGGTAGACGATTTAATCAGAAACTATTTCAACCAGGAATATCCCGCATCAAAGAAGTGGTTGAGTGATTACTATATTGATTTGGAAAACAGCGCCCAATCCGGGAAGAAGCTGGGTCTTTATGCAGGAATCCGGGAATCGGAAGGTGCCTATCTCAATCCGGAGAAATTCATCAAATTCTATGATGAAATGGGCGATTTTGTATCCGATGCCAAAGGAAAAGAACGCAAGAAGCTACATGAACTTCAGACAGCCCTGTCTTTTACACGGTTGGAAATGGGACGCGACCACAGTTACGATGCTTACGGATATGCCAAACGGAATGGGAAAGGAATCCAAGCAATTCCCCAAGCGCGGAAATGGGTAACCCAACTCAAAGAACATAAAGCATTCTCCGGAATGGAATATTATAATGAGTCGGCCAATGAAATCGACTATTATATAAAGGAATGGGAGCAATATATACTTGCTTCCGACATAAAAAAAGACTCATTCCTGGGAATTACCCCGTCTTCCACTCCCAAAACGAACAAGAACAGTCTAAAAAGACTTACAGACGGTACACACGGTCTACCGGACAACTATCATTGCGGCTGGATTATCTTCCCGCAGGAAGAATGTACCATCGACTTGCCTGTGAAAGAAATCAATGAATCGGGAACAGTTTACATCAGTTTCCTGAATCTCCCCAGGCATCGCATATATGCACCGCAACAAATCGAGGTATCGAGAGACGGAGCAAGCTATAAGAAAATAAACCTAAGCCCGGATGATTCCGTTGAAAAGGGAGAAATGGTAAAAGCCGTTATCCCCGTTGACTTGAACGGAACGGAGCGGTTAAGCATAAAAATCACCGGTACAAAAAAACCGGGAGCTCAAATTGGCATGGATGAAATCGCGTTCATCCCATAAGAGCCCAAAAAGAAATGATATTATAAAAAAGATTGGCAACTATGAGTAAATCGATATTCTATATCCTCCTATTGACTGTACTTCCTTTCTGCTTCGCAGGATGTAAAAAGGAAGTTCAGCCTACGAGCATGACCGTAAAGGATTCCATCAGGCACTATTACCCTATCAAACAAGGGCAACAGCTTGACATCATGTTCACCGTAACCAATACAGGAGATGCCCCTTTGATTATCTCGGAGATGCAACCTTCCTGCGGCTGTATCATCCTGGACAAAAGTTCGCATATCATCATCCCCGAAGACGGTGTCAGACAATTCAAAGCGACCTATAACAGCATTAAAAATGTAGGCGAAGTCGTTCACCGCATCCGGATTTACGGCAACATGCTCCCCAACGGGAAAGCCGAGTTAAAATTTGATGTCAACGTAGTGCCGGACGCAGATTATACGCGCGACTACGAAGAACTCTACCAAGAGTTCAACACTAAAAACGGTATTGTCAGGGAAATGGTGGACGGAAAAGAATCCGAACTGGGATACTACGTGGGAGAACCTTAAGAAAAAGAGACAGGGGCTGTCAAACAAGTCTGCAAATTACAAAATTCCCCACGTTACAAATGTCTGTAACGTGGGGAAATCATTTTAAAGCTGTCTTGTCAGACAACTCCTTATAACTTTTAAGGATGTATTTCCTTGAATGCCGCATTCTCTTCTTTCACATGCGCTATGGTCTGTTTCAACTCTCCGACAGGAAGGTCATAGCCATACCAACCCGTATAGCAATCTACTACATACCATTTTCCATCAGACAGAAGTTCGAACTCAACACGTAAATCAATCTCAGACTCTTCATACCCCGCCTCGAACACCTTATGTTTAGGTTCGTTCACCGTGAACTTAGAAACATAGATACCGCCTTCTTCCTGTGATATGCGTTCTTCCTTCATCGTCTCGCTATCTAGCAATGGCCATTTTTCTTTGGTAAAAGGGAATGTTTTCTCTGTTTCGCCGTCATCCGCCAATAAAGTAATCGGAGTTTTCAACGGGAACTTGATACGGGTATATTGGAATGTTGCGCTGGAAGTAAACTTATCCAGGAATGCCTTAAATTCTTCACCGGATTGCGCTATCTCATTCTCCGCCTTGGTTTTGGAACTATTGCCACAAGAAATCAAAGATACGCTCATTAGCAACACACTGACTAGCAGACAACATGCAAACCTTTTCACTTTCATAAATATATAATATTAACGGTTTATTCCTGTAATATAAGTACCATCATTCAGGGCACAAAGATAATCACAAGTTCAATATGTCCATACACAGGAGGAACGAAATAGATGCCTCATCGTTAGTTAAACAAGTATAAATCAAAGGAATCAAATGTGGGGATGACTATCTTTACAGGGTATTTATTATAATTAGTGTAATCTTATATCCATCATACTTATGACACACATTTATCACTTTCGCCTTTGGGTTGTTCTGCTACTATGTTGTACTTCAACTATCACATTCGCCCAATCCAACAATTTTCAGACAATACCCGAATCTTTACGGGGGTATTGGCAGTTCAAAACCGACAACGTATCTGACTGGCAAGGTCCTCTCATTGGAGAAAACTTCGTAGAATGCTTGTACACAGTATTTTATGCAGAACAAATGACAAAAGAGTCCGATGAAAGCTATTCTTTCCATTTACGCAACTATAAAGGAGATAAGATGGATTTCCGGCTTACCCTGACCGGCAATGATAGTGCCGACCTCTGGTATCAAGGCTGGAAAGAGCCCCGTCATTGTATCCGCAAACAAACGCCTGACCATACCACTCTCCTTACCCCAACCACTCTGCCGGACATCGTCTATCAAAAATGGGTCAAAGGTCTAAGCGGCGAAATCGCTTATGAATTTATGCGCGACGGAAAACTATTATACGACGGAAAGACATGGGACATCCTGTCGGTCGGATACTTTCTCAATAAAGAATACCGCCTGCTTGTAAAAAGCGGAGAGTTCTATAAACTGATTTATCTCAGCTTTCCTTTCCCCGGAACGATGAATGTGGCAGCCGAACTAAAGAACGAAAAAGTATCCCCCATTGCTTCCAACCCTGCAATATATGCCATCACCGGATGTTGGGTGAACCAGGCAACAGGTGAATGGACGATTGGCTTCTTCGAGAACTTTGCCGTTTACCAATGCCAATTTTGGGATTACGAATCCATACGTACGCAAAAGGATGAAACTGTCGTCAAACTGAAAAACGGTGCAGAACGCTTAACCATACACCTGAAACACAAGAACAAAACATCCTGCAACCTGGCTTTCGGAAAGGAAAACCCGCAAAAATATATCCTATGCAGCGACGAACATCTGCCGGACTATCCGCTGGCAGATACCACCCCATTTCTTGACAACGGATACCGGACAGACAGTGTGACCCTTACCGGATACTTACGGAGCCTTCCTTCTCCGCAGCCCTTCGATGTTGCCATACCCGACATGATTACCGATAAAGAGCAAAAATATCAGACCGACATCGACTCATTAGGACGATTTACACTCCGGTTTCCCGTATTGAACAGCCATAACGTCTTTATCGACTGGGGACGTACCACTATTTGGACGGCGGTAGAACCGGGAGAAACTTATTTTCTATATGTAGACTACGCAAACAATCAAAAGTTCTTCATGGGAAAGAAAGCGCGCATACTCAATGAACTTCTGTCGCACAAAGAACTTAGCGAATACATTGGTTATGAAGAAGGGAAAAAAATGAGCAATCTGGACTATCTGCGCAAAAGAAAGGAAATCATCCGTCATAAGACAGAATTCCGGGAAAAGACACTTCAGGAACATCCGTTACTTTCTGACAAATACCGCTACTACATGGAACAGAACATTCGTTATGAGGCTGCATCCGGCCTGATGCAGCGCCGTTTTTCAGTGGACCGTAACAAACGGGAGCATTTGGAAACTGGATTCATGGGCTATATAGACTCTGCTTTCTACTCAAACCCTGTACGCCCCTATACACTTCTCAGAGACTATGGTTCATTTATGAGAGATTATATCGGTTATATCAGCGATATTACTCCGTCATCCAATAACATGAACGTATCTCCTCAAAAAATAGAGAAACTCTACTACACTTTCGAAGCCGAAGGTAAGATACGATTATCCGAAGAAGAAAAAAGTGCATTGCGCAACTTCAGTAAATATCAGGAAAAGATTGAAGAACTGGAAGCTGCCAAAGCTGACTCTGCAACCATTGCAGCTTATACAAAGGAGCAGGAAACCATCATCAAACCTCAGTTGGAAATAATAGAGCAACTCATAGCCAAAGACGGTCTTTTTAATGAATATATGAC
Organism: Bacteroides sp. GM023; assembly: GCF_014750685.1. Lineage (GTDB taxonomy): Bacteria > Bacteroidota > Bacteroidia > Bacteroidales > Bacteroidaceae > Bacteroides. Next base: position 867,379 of record NZ_JAAXGE010000002.1, on the reverse strand, counting down.
AGGAAGTATGTATGTAAACTCAATCAACGCCAATATAGCAATCATTGACTCCCTTCAGATGGACAAGGAGTTGAAAGAGATTCTAAAAACAAACTGCTATTATGAGATGCTCCAGTACACGCACAAAGAACTGCCCGACAGCCTTATCGAAAGATTTAAAAGAGAAGTAACGAATCCTTCCTTGCAGGCTTATGTTTTAACCCAACAGCAGAAATACGACGAAGTATCCAAGAAAACAATTGAATATCCTGAAAGCCTGATGCCTAATGCCCCGCTGGAGGATATAACGGACGGAGAACAGCTATTCCGCAAAATCATCGAGCCATACAAAGGAAAAGTTATTTATCTGGATATATGGGGCACTTGGTGCGGTCCATGTAAAGACATGATGCAATATGCAGGAAACGCGAAAAAGTTATTTGCCGGAAAAGATGTGATTTTTTTGTATCTCTGTAATCATTCGTCGGATAAGTCATGGAAAAACATCATCAAAGAGTATAATCTGACAGGCAAAAGCTCCGCCCACTATAACTTACCGGACAAGCAACAGGCAGCTATTGAAAAATACCTTGAAGTTCATTCTTTCCCGACTTATATGTTGATAGACAAGGAGGGAAACATTGTAAACCGCAAGGCTCCCCGACCTGTAATGACGAATGAGCTACTGAACGCTGTTTACAAAGAACTGGAGAAGTAACATGACGGTTACTTCTTTCTCAAGTATTCATATCCGAAACGGCAGAATAAGCATTTTCGTTTATCACAATACTCTTTCTGCAACTGTATCAACGCCTGGCTATCCGCAGCAGAAGCTACCGGTAGCCCGGCGTTGCTCCATGAACGAATAATATGGTTATCTTCCGCATTCAGCTCTTCCAAGAAACGACCGGCACGTTCACACATCCGCTCGTCCGCTTTATGCAAGCCATAGGTATATAGAAAAGGAATCACCGTATTTATGATAATCAGGTTTTTCGACCTCTCTCCCAACGGTTTCTCTTTTTGCGGGGAGATACGCCCGAATATAAAATGACTTTCCCAATAAGCGGAAGTGCGGGTAGTCAGCAACTCCCTGACTTCCGGCAATGTTTCAGCTTCCAGCAATCGAGAGAACAGCTTATCTCCTTTCTGATAAAGATAAGCCAGCTGTGCCAGGCGGATATGAGGAAGGTTTTCCGGGCGAAGCCGGAGAAAACGCCATAATGTAGCGTCCATCATCTGATTAAACTCAAACTTTCGCTGCAAATAACGGAACTCTTTGCAAAGGCGAAGACTGTATTCGTCTTCTTGTTCTTTATTCTGTACTTTTTCCTGTCCCTTATTCTTTTCTTGACTCTTTTCCTTATTTTTGCCCTTATTCTTTTCCTTATTCAGAAACGTATCTTCGAGCAGTCCTGCCATGCCATAGAAGAAGGCTTCTATCTGGAATAAATCATTGCGGTGCTTATCCATTGCGCGGAACGGGAGTAAACCTGCCCATGTTTCAAAAGCATCCCCATTCAGTCCGAATCCGAAATTGCGAGCGATAGTGATGAAGAAAGCATCTTCCCAATTGTTGTTACAATGTTCAAGACGCTGTGATATTAATTGAGCCTTTTGCTCCAATCGTTCGGTTTGTAAGGCAGTCAGCCAGGAATGGATGGTAAGTTTGGGCAAGGAAGCAAGGACGGAGTAACAAGCGGGATACTGGTCAGCAGTGCAAAGTTCATGATAATGGGATTTCACATCTTCAGGACAGGTTAATACAAGTTGTGGAATCTGTTCGCCGTTAGTGCGGGCTATTTCTTCGTCCGCTTCTCCCACTACATGGAGAATTACCGAATCGTAAGTCTTGTCGCAATGATGTCCGTGGCGAAGCCAGTCTGAAGCATGTGAGTGTATCTCTATGTTTCCCACCCATAGAGTGCCGTTTATTTTTAGTTTTGCATTGAAAAAGTCGGGGCCGGCGTTTGGATTTTGAAGACCGGAATCAATAACTTCTACCGGTAAGCCCTTCGTGGTTTGCAGTACTTTCAGAGGAAATAATTTATGTTTCCACACGTAGTGGAGAAGGTGTTCCATGTTAACAAGACGTTAATGTGCGCTGCAAATGTAATAAAAATCTTATCTTTGCGACTATTATTTTGAATATAAGTCAGAAAACAATGAAAATAGCACTAATCGGTTACGGAAAAATGGGCAAGGAAATAGAAAAGGTTGCCCGTAGTCGCGGACATGAAATCGTCTGCATCATTGATGTCAATAATCAGAATGACTTCGAGTCGGAAGCGTTCAAATCTGCCGATGTAGCCATAGAATTTACCAATCCGATGGTAGCTTACAGTAATTATATAAAGGCTTTCAAGGCCGGAGTGAAACTGGTATCAGGCAGCACCGGATGGATGGAAGAGCATGGCGAAGAAATCAAGAAACTTTGTACGGAAGGGGGAAAGACACTTTTCTGGTCGTCCAATTTCAGCCTGGGAGTTACCATCTTTACCGCCCTTAACAAGTACCTGGCCAAAATAATGAACCAGTTCCCCGGTTATGATGTCACGATGAGTGAAACACATCATATCCACAAGCTGGATGCCCCCAGCGGGACAGCTATCACACTGGCTGAAGGCATTTTACAGAATATAGACCGCAAGGACAAATGGGTGAAAGGAACATTCGCAGCACCGGACGGTACCGTCAGCGGAACCAACGATTGCGCAGCCGACGAACTTCCTATCGCTTCTATCCGCGAAGGAGAAGTTTTCGGCCTTCATTCCGTTCGCTATGAGTCTGATGTAGACAGCATAACTATCACGCATGATGCCAAGAGCCGTGGCGGATTTGTATTGGGAGCCGTATTGGCTGCCGAATATACAGCCCAACACGAAGGCTACTTGGGTATGAGTGATTTATTCCCGTTCCTGAACGACTAAATTTCAGAACCTAGTTCTAAATAAATATACCATTATGAGACAAGCCACACGCGCACAATGGATTAAATGCGCCATTGCTATCCTACTTTATCTCGTCTTCCTGCTTTGGGTACGAAGCTGGTGGGGATTGATTGTTGTTCCCTTTATTTTCGATATTTATATTACCAAGAAAATACCCTGGTCTTTTTGGAAGAAGTCGAAGAATACGACTGTCCGCAGCGTTATGAGCTGGGTAGATGCCATCGTCTTTGCGTTGGTAGCCGTCTACTTCGTCAATATCTATATCTTCCAGAACTATCAGATTCCTTCTTCTTCCCTGGAGAAATCATTGCTGGTAGGCGACTTCCTGTATGTGAGCAAGATGAGTTACGGTCCACGTGTACCGAACACTCCGCTTTCCATGCCACTGGCACAACATACACTGCCGCTCGTCAATACCAAATCATATATTGAATGGCTGCAATGGAAATACAAACGGGTTCCGGGATTCGGCAAGGTGAAGCTGAATGACATTGTTGTGTTCAACTTTCCGGCAGGCGATACGGTAGCTGTCAATTACCAGCAGGCTACAGACTTCTATACACTCGCCTACGGCGAAGGACAACGCATCTACCCCAAACAAATTGAAATGGACAGCCTGACCCGCGCGCAGCAACGTGCCATTTATGATTTGTACTATGCTGCCGGACGGAAGCAGATTATGAGTAATCCACGCAGCTACGGAGAAGTTTTATGGCGTCCGGTAGACCGCCGCGAGAATTACGTAAAACGTTGTGTAGGCCTGCCCGGTGATACGCTTCAGATTGTAGAGGGTCAAGTGATGATTGACGGCAAAGCCATCGAGAATCCCGAAAACCTGCAATTCAACTATTTCGTACAGACCACCGGCCCGTATATCACAGACGATATGTTCCGCGAACTGGGTATCAGCAAAGCCGACCAAATGCTGATTGAGGATTCCGGTTGGGAAATGGGACTGTTGGAAATGGGACTGGACAGCCGGAACGCACAAGGCAGACTGAACCCCGTATATCATCTCCCGCTGACCAAAAAGATGTATGAAAGCCTGACAGGCAATAAAAAACTTATCAGCAAAATCGTAATGGAACCGGAAGATTATGCAGGACAAATGTATCCGCTGAATCTTTATACCAAGTGGAACCGCAACAACTACGGTCCTATATGGATTCCTGCCAAGGGAGCTACCATTACTCTGACAGAAGACAATCTTCCTATCTACGAACGTTGTATCGTAGCTTACGAAGGCAACAAACTGGAAATCAAGCCTGACGGCATCTACATCAACGGCGAAAAGACCGACCAGTACACCTTTAAGATGGATTATTACTGGATGATGGGTGACAACCGTCACAACTCTGCCGACTCTCGTTACTGGGGCTTCGTTCCCGAAGACCACGTAGTAGGTAAACCTATTGTTGTATGGCTATCACTTGACAAAGACCGCGGATGGTTTGACGGCAAGATTCGTTGGAACCGCCTGTTCAAGTGGGTAGACTAAGCAGATTCTATGTTTTAGACGCGTCTAAAATTCCCGATAAAGAGTCCGGCTTTCCCGTGGATAAACGTATATACGAGATTAGAGTAATATGATAAACTTTCGTAAATACAAATGGATATTAGCATTTGCCGGAGCAGTAGTCGTCGTGCTTCTGCTCCGGGGATTTGCTTTTACGTCCTGCCTTATCCCTTCCGCCGGCATGGAGAACTCCATTTTCCAAGGCGAGCGCATCTTAGTCAATAAATGGAGCTACGGACTGCGGGTTCCTTTTATGACGCTTTTTTCTTATCATCGCTGGGGCGAACGTCCCGTGCAGCAGCAAGACATCGTTGTATTTAATAATCCTGCCGGTATCCGGCAGCCGGTCATTGACCGCCGGGAAGTCTATATCAGCCGTTGTATCGGCGTTCCGGGTGATACCTTACTGGTAGATTCCCTTTTCTCCGCCACTTCTCCCGAATCGAAGCTCAATCCCGACAAGAAAAGGCTCTACGCCTACCCTGTCTCCAAAGAAAACTTGATTACCTCGCTCATGCACACACTATCCATCACCGATGACGGACTGATGGGAAGCAGTGACAGCACTCATGTACGCAGTTTCAGCCGGTATGAATATTACCTGTTGGAGCAGGCTATGAACGAGCAAAACTGGCTACAGCCTTTATCCCGAAAAAAAGATATTGAACTGAAACCGCTGATTATCCCCGGCAAAGGGAAATATATCCGGGTATATCCCTGGAATATCACCTTACTGCGGAATACTCTCGTAATGCATGAGGGCAAACAGGCGGAAATTAAGAACGATACGTTATACGTAGACGGAAAACCTTCACAACATTGTTATTTCACTAAAGATTACTATTGGATGGGGGCAAACAATACCATCAACTTATCCGATTCGCGCCTGTTCGGATTCGTCCCGCAAGACCATATCATCGGGAAAGCCTCTGTCATTTGGTTTTCCAAGGAAAAAGGAACAGGCTTGTTTGACGGATACCGATGGAACCGCTTCTTCAGAACGGTAAAATAAAAGACGCCCGAACGCATAAAATGAAAGAAATGAAAACAGCTTATTTATCTTCAGCTTATCTCGCTCCTGTTGAGTACTATACTAAATTACTGGCTTACGACAAGGTATTCGTAGAGCAGCATGACCACTATATCAAACAGACGTACCGTAACCGTTGCACGATTGCCGGTCCTGGCGGAGAGTTAGCTCTTTCCATCCCGACAGTAAAGCCCGATACACTGAAATGTCCGATGAAAGACATTCGCATCTCCGACCACGGTAACTGGAGACACTTGCATTGGAATGCGATTGAATCAGCTTACAACAGCACTCCTTTCTTTGAATACTACAAGGACGATTTCCGCCCTTTCTATGAGAAGAAATATGAGTTTTTGGTCGATTTCAACGAAGAAATTTGCCGGTTGGTCTGCGAACTGATAGATATTCATCCTGATATGGAACGTACCTCTGAATATAAGATAGAATTCACTCCCGAAGAAGTCGATTTCCGGGAAGTTATTCATCCTAAGAAAGATTTTCGGACAGCGGATACAGAATTTGTCCCGCAGTCCTATTATCAGGTTTTTGAGTCCAAACTAGGCTTTCTTCCCAATTTGAGCATTATAGATTTGCTGTTCAATATGGGGCCTGAAAGTTTGCTCGTACTCGGGAAACGTTAAGCATACAAGGAAAACGTTAAGCATACAAGTAAGAGTAGGATTAGAGCAAACTTGTTTAGCTTTATTTTATATCAATAATATCTCTATTAAAGGCGTCAAAAGCATGACAAAATGATACAATTCTACTTTTGACGCACTCTTATAATTTCAATATCTCTTCTGATGACAATCCGGTAACCTCATGGATAGTGTCTATATCCAATCCCTTTAATTTCAAGTTCTTGGCAATTTCTATTTTGCCTTCCATCAATCCTTCTACACGTCCTTCAGCACGACCTTCCACGCGTCCCTCCATTCTACCTTCCAATTTCGCCCCATCCAATACATCATTTTGTATCATAATGGCACTCAAGTGTTCATCATAAGCATGTCGTTCTGCCGGAGACATATTATAATAAATTAGTTTTTTACGAGCTTCTCCCAAGCCTGGTGCTTTGGTATCGGGACGGATACAACCCGTTTTCAGATACTCAATCCATTCCTCCAAAGGAGTGACGGCCGCTTTATTGAATTCATTTACACGAATCAGGAAATATTCAGGGAATATTTCTGCAGGAAGTTTACGGACAAGGGCATCCTTTTCCTTGGTAGTCACTTCAAGATGGTCACCGGTATGTACTCCGGTGAAGCTATTTTGTCCATGATATAAGTAGTCATTCCCTTTGCCTATATCAAAGTACAAAATACTAATAGAATAAATCTTTTTCACCTCATAGTAGCGTTCACCAAGGGAAATATGCTCTGTGATTGCTTTTGCGACTCCATAGAGAATACGCTCCAAGTAATACAGTTCCCGGGTATTTTGAATTTCTACAATGATAATTTCATCTTTACTGTTTCTAGCTTTAATGTCTACACGATTAAATTTATCATCAATAGTCTGCTGATTACTTTCACTTTCCAGCAGTTCAATAATCTTCACATCTTCTCCAAGAAGAACGGTTAAAAAGCCTTCTAGTACACCAAAGTTTGCTTTCTGCCGAAGGAGTCTCTTTACAGCCCAGTCAAAGCGTATATATCTATCCTGCTGTTCCATATCAATCTTTTTTAGTTATGACAAAGCTACGATTTTTTTCTGATAACCGAACTAAAAAAGATGAAAACCTACAGGGCTACAAATAAATAAGATAAGTCGCCAGTATCCTTGTTATTCAGCCCTCTTTACTTATACTCGTATAGCTTCACATGCAGAATACTAAACTCACCAACGGGAATACGTACATGTCTCCCCTGATGATCCTGGTCGCCATTCAAACGCCGGATATATTTCAAGGAACCGTCTTTGTTGACACTCACTTCGTCTACGGAACCAATACCTGCCCGCACACTGCCTTGCCAGGTATTTTCCTGATTCTGTTTTTGCACCTTTCCGCCTACACTGACAAAGCCGTCCTCACCTAGTGCTTGTGAACTTTTCACTTTATCCTCTCCTTTCTTCTTGAATTCGAGAACCAATCCACTTCCGGCAACGATATACTCATTCGGAGCCAGGCGGAGCAGAATTCCGCCGCCTTCCGGCCATACACTACCATCACGGGCACGAGAATCCCAAGGTAGAGTAAAATAGTGACGACAGGTAATTTCCAAATCATCATATGACAGTATCCGTTCCTTGTTCTCACCGTCAAACAAAAGGCCGTTCATCATTCCTTTGCCCTGATATTTGGTTAATAAAGGCATTAACTCCTTCAGTTTGCCATAACTCTGTACTAAAGGAGAGTCCGCCTTGTCCGAACCACTTTCGATAGAGAAAGGACAGAAACCAATCGCGTCATGTTCGCCAAATACATAGAAAGCACGTACACCGTCGTTATCTTCCAATCGTATTTCCGGGATAAAGAGCGGATTATTGTGCAGTTTATACTTCGCTACCCAATTCACGAAACCTTTATCATACAGGTCGGGAGCCAGGAAATCAATGTTGGGGGCACCGTAGTGCCATACGTCTATCAAATGAGCCAATGGCCCTGCTGACGGGTATTCACCCGGTTTTCTTCCGCGGCTGTTCATCGCAGCATTGACATACAGGGGGACATTATGAATAGAACGTGCAATCTTAGCCATCCGTTCCACATATTGGGCATATGACCAAGCCATAAATAATTCATCCGTGTACACATCTGCACCGAACACTTCCTGCCAAGTCCCTTTCTTCTTGAATCCCTGACTCTCCCATTTTGCCAGCATTTCAGGGTGGAGTTGCTTCTTGTTCTTCTGCAAATAGTCGATGAAAAGGGGCGGAACAGGTGCATTAAACAGTTTATCCGCTTCCTTGGAGTAATCGCGGGCATCTTCCAACATTCCGATTTCGTTTTCTATTTGAACCATGACGACTGTTCCTTCTTTGTCAATGCTTGCTATATGCTTCATCCATTCAGAGAAAGCCTTGCTATCTGCCTGGAATACATTTTCAGAGAAAGAACTGGCTATTTCAAGCGGTTTTCCGGCTTTCGTATAGGCACGGGGATATTTCTTATAGTCTTTCTTGAACCATAGCGGAGCATAACAACTCATGGAGTTTTTCCAGGCGCCAAACCAAAGAAAAACGACTTTCAAATCATTCGCACGAGCTTGTTGAATCACTTTATCTGTTAAGGTAAAGTCGAATGCACCTTCCGTGGGTTCTGTCAAGTCCCAGTAGGCAGGAACTAAAACCGTATTCAATCCCATACGTTGTAATTTTGGGAAAATACGTTCTATGTCTTCGATGGATGAAGCCGAAGAATTTCCCAATTCACCGCCAATAATCAAGAAAGGATTTCCGTCTACAACAAGTTGAGTGGCACTTCCTTGTTTCTGCAAATACGGAAGTTTCTGCTGTGCCTGAAGAGGCAAAATGGAAAGAAATAAAATCCAAATGAATGCGTTTCTCATAAAAGTTTGTTTTAATCATTTTGTCTGTAGGCAAAGTTACGACAATAAAAAAAAGGAGCACCAAATGGTAAGCTCCTTTTCTATCGAACAGGTTACAGATGCTTTTTCTTAGGTTACATCTCTATTTTATCTATCATTTATCACTTAATTTTTAGTTGAAAATAGGGGATGATAGAGTGTAGTTCGGTAGTCATTATACGTTTACTGTTTCGCTATCTTTCTCTTCGTTAGTTCCTGTATCCAAAGTTTCTGTATTCAAGGTTTCTGTATCCAAGGTTTCTGTATCCAACCGATTCAGCAAGTATCTAACATTTAGAAGATGTATGTCATTAGTCCAACCCATCTTCTTAAATTGCCAATAGTTTTTAGTCGTATTTATGATACAATTCATTAAAACAGCTACCATATCGGCACCTTGCTGACGATTGGCTTTGGAAACCAATGTGTCCATCATGTACGTCCCGAATCCTTTAATCACCTCTTTCACACTAATAGACTTATAACAACGAATGGCATCGAAAGCTGCCACATTACATCTAAGTACTTTAGCCAAATCTTCCAGTCGCTTTCGATCTGTGCGTTCCAGCAAATAGCTTTCAGGATTAATAAAACGATTGAGAGTCAGATAGAAAGTCATCATTTCATCATCTGATGAAAAAATGGCATGCATGAATTGAGTTGCGTCCCCCGGGCGAACTTGCTGATTGTTTAAAACTTCTTCCATAAGAATTTTAATTAAACGGTGAATAAATTAAGTTCAATGGGGCGAAACAGAAAGGTAGTTTTAGAAAATAAAAGAAGCGGTTCCGCCTGTCCCATTGCTCTTTTCTCATTCACACAAGGCAGCAGGTGCATTAACACTCTACATGGGGGTGCGGAACCGCCCATATAGAATGAACCGGACAGGCATAAAAATGCCTGCCACAATTACAAGGCAGGTTTCCAGCCTTGTGTGATTTTGAAAAAGAGCATTACAAAGATAAGATATAAATCAGAAAAGGAAAAAGAAAATCAATATATTTTGAAGTTCATAGTAATAAACTCAATAAAGACTTCCGAGAACGAATCTACAACTATAAGAAGCATTTAGAGGGTTCACAGATTTCACCTTTGAATTAACAGCTATAAATCAGCGACTTATGGTGACGTAAAGCATTAAATATAGAAGAAAACGTCCTTCACCTCCTTCACATCGTATAAGGTTGCCTTACAACGTTTATTGGATATATAGATGCAATGTGTTGGACATATAGTTCCAACGTCTTGGATATATAGATCCTGCGTCTTGGATATATATACCCAACAACTCAGGTATTAATATCCTAGGTACAGGGTATTAATACCTGACAGTTCAAGTGTTAATAGCTGACAGAACATTTGCTTATAGCATATTTCGTTTTGATTATAGCATAATGATTTTTGCTATAAGCATATTCGTTTTTGATTATAGCATATTTAAAAAAACAGGTGAAGGGTGTGAAGGCTAGTGCATGCTGATTTTTATGCTTTTCTTCACCATAACGCTCTGGATTATAGTTGTTCAGCGAGAAGTGAAACTTGTGAACCTTCGTTTGTAAACTATTAAAGAGTTACATATCTCTTAATGAGAACCCACGATATTCAATCTGATAATCGGCATATTGTTGAGCTATCGCTACCGCTTTATTCTCTAAGATGTGTAAATTAATACGTGTTTCATTCCTTTTCACTTCACCTATCAACATACGCTTTTCGAAATCATTCACTGCCACAATATCAATCTCATTCTCGCCCTTTCTATCCCAATAACCTTGTACATCAGAATACTCCTTAGATTCAGCCAGACAAACACGAAAATATTTTTCCAATACGCTTCCACTGAATGTTTCATAGTCCCGCTCAACAATTTCACGTACATAATCCAAATTGCCAATCTCAACAGCACTACGATATTTATAGACGAACCTGAACCAAAACCGAAGAAAGTTATCTTCTATTTTATACTTATTGTTCCGACTTCCCTCCTTAGCCATAAAAGGGCGTGTACGTCTAATCAAATTATACTCATTTTCCAACTTATCCAAATAACCACCTACAGGCATATTTAACGTACTCTCAATATCCCCTCTGGAAGTTTTGGACGAAGCTATCAATGACAAAACAGAAAAATAATTTGTATAATCCCGACCGAATTCCTCTATCAACACATCTTTTCCTTCTTCCAGAAAATAGGAACCTTCTGCGAGCACCGTATTTAATATCTTATCCTTAGTAAAAGCTTTGCGTACAACCAATTGCTCAATATATTTCGCAACTCCACCCGTTATCATATAAAATGCCAACAAATCTTCTGACGTATATCGGGGATGATAGTCATGTAGTATTTCCTTTAAGGTGGACATATCAAAAGGTTTCAAATGTATTCGGGAAGTCACCCGACCATAAAGAGGCTCCTTGGCATTCTCAAATATTTGTTTCATCATGGAATAAATAGATCCACAAAGTACCAAATTAATCTTGCTTTCCTCTTTTGTTGAATCCCAAATATTCTGCATATCACTGAATACGGATGGATTCAGATTTCTGAACTCTTGAAATTCATCTATAATCAACGTAAAGTTCAAACGTTTGGAAAGTTGCATGATTACTTTAAATAATTGAGAAAAGCTTGTAAACTGCCCCAAAGTCTCATGCAGTTTCATCTCGACTTCATTGACAAACTCTTCGCAAAGCAAAACCTCGTTTTTTCGCCCAACAAAAAAATAAAGCACAGGAGTCTTCATAAACGCGTTCTTCAAAAGCGTAGTCTTACCAATACGACGACGACCTACCATCATTGTCATCTGTGCATACTCGGAAGAGAGTTCTTCAATCTCTTGCAATATCTCTATTTCATGTTTCCTATCGTAGAATTTCATAAGCTATCTATTAATTAACGCAACAGCGGTTACTGTAACAGCGGTTGCGTTAATGCAAATATCACAATTATTCTGCTGAATTCCAAAAGGAAACCATCTTTTCTAATAGCAATTTAGAAAACTTTCAAAGAAAAAGGAGAATGTTACTCCCATCTTGATAAGACAGTAACATTCTCCCAACAATCCATTTTTACCAATCAAATACTTATACCTATTTTAATTCAAAGGGTACAATTCCCTTCATATCCCTTGATGAACTTCCGATAATTGCTTCAAACTTGCCCGGTTCGGCTACCCATTCGTGTTTTGCATCATCAAAGAAGCTCAAAGCTTTTTTGTCTATCGTCAATGTGACGGCTTTCTCTTCTCCCGGAGCCAACTTTACTTTCTTGAAACCTTTCAGTTCCTTTACCGGACGGGGTAGAGAAGATTTCTTATCGCTGATATAGAGCTGGACAACTTCCTGTCCTTCACGTGTGCCGGTGTTCTTCACATTGACAGTGAAGGAAATCGTATCATCGGCTGTCATTGTTTTCTTGTCAGCCGAAGGCTTTCCGTAAGCAAACGTGGTGTAGCTCAATCCGTGTCCGAAGGGGAACAACGGTTTGATTTTCTCTTTATCCGCCCAGCGATAACCTACAAAGATATCCTCGTGGTAGGTTGCGTTAATTGTATCCCCTCTGTGTTTCGACTTTGCCAGTTCCTCCTTATTGCCCGGATATTCACCTAATTTATGAGCACCCACGTCTTCCAACTTTGCGGGGAATGTGAAAGGCAATTTTCCGGAAGGGTTAGTGTCGCCTACCAATACAGAAGCAAGAGCCGTTCCGGCTTCCGAGCCCAGGAACCAACCCTGAACGATGGCAGGAACTTCGTTCACCCAAGGCATAGCCACCGCATTGCCGGAGATATTGACAACAATCAGGTTTTTGTTGACCTTTGCCAATTCGCTGATTACTCTGTCCTGTGCATAAGGCAAGCCCAAAGAAGCACGGTCTGAGTCCTCACAATCCTGATGGTTGCTCTTATTCAATCCGCCGAAGAAGATAACGTAATCCGCATCTTTAGCCACTTGCAGAGCCTCAGCAAGAAGTTCATCTTCCGAACGGTCGTCTTTCAAGTTCTGACCGGTTTTCACGCCGTTATATTCTCCTGTCGGGTCGCCTACATAGCCACGGGCATACACCACTTCGGCTTGCGAGCCTACACGGTTCTTTAATCCATCCAACGGGGAAATCTCGTACTTCACTTTCAAGGAAGAACTACCACCGCCCACTGTCATCATCTTAATGGCGTTTTCACCGATAACGGCAATCTTCTTCGTCTTATTCAGGTCGATAGGCAGCACGTTATTGTTGTTCTGCAAAAGGACGATTCCTTCTTCGCCTATCTGACGACCGGCTTGTCCGTGTTCGGGAGAGCCTAACGAACCGAATGGTTTATTCGGGTCCATTGATGTACGGAAAATCAGGCGAAGGACATTACTTACCTTTTCGTCCAGTTCTTTGGTTCCTACTTTACCCTCTTTTATCAGTTTCAGGTAAGGGAAGGCGAGATAATAATTATCATAGGCGTTGCTTGTTCCGGCAGACAGGCCGTTTGTCCATGAACCAAATTCCAAGTCCAAGCCGTTGTAGATAGCCTGTTCGGTATCATGTACACCACCCCAGTCGGACACTACTACGCCGTCAAAGCCCCATTCATCGCGAAGAATGTCTTTGAGCAGGCGTTTGTTGTGGCAGCCGTGTTGTCCCTGATAAAGATTATAAGAGCCCATAATCGACCATGTTCCGCCTTCCTGAACGGCAGCTTTAAAAGCAGGCAGGTATATTTCATACAGGGCACGGTCGCTTAGATGTACGTTAGTAGTATGGCGGTTGAATTCCTGGTTGTTCAGCGCGTAATGCTTCACACAGGCCGCTACCCCATTCTCCTGTACTCCTTTGATATAAGGAACTACCATTGTGGCAGACAAGTAGGGGTCTTCACCCATATATTCAAAATTACGTCCGTTCAGGGGAGTACGGTAGATATTCACGCCGGGGCCTAAAAGGATGTCTTTTTTACGGTAGCGTGCTTCTTCACCGATACTTTGTCCATAAAGGTGGGACATTTCGGGATTCCATGTGGCAGAGAGACAAGTCAAGGCGGGATAAGCGATGCAAGAGTCGTTTGTCCATCCTGCCTGATCCCATTCATCCCATAACACTTCGGGACGGATGCCGTGAGGACCGTCGGTCGCCCATACTTCGGGAATTCCCAAGCGGGGCACTCCTGCCGAACTGAATTTGGACTGTGCATGAATCATCTTGACCTTTTCTTCAAGGGTCATCCGGTTCAACGCATCTTTCACTCGCTCTTCGATTGGTTTGTTCGTATCCAGATACACCGGCTTTTGCGCTAAGGCAGGCAGTGCGGTCATCATAGACAAACCAAGTAACATTGCTTTGAGTTTCATATTTTATTTATGATATAAGAAATAAGTTATCATTTCAGGTTATATAATATATAGACACGAAAATAAGGGCGCCCAGTAGTCATTTCTGTTTTTTTTAATACTTTTTATAGAATCCGGGGCTAAGTTAGGGTTCTCTCCCAGTGTAGCGATATTATTAATATTAATGATACTTATAATATCGCTTGCCAACCGGGAGAGAGCTATTCTTATTCGGTCTTTACTGTCAAAGTATTCATACTTTGAGCCAGGTTCTCAATCGTTGATTTCGAGCCGTCCAACGGTGCATATATTTCCAGGCTGGACTTCAACATTCTTCCATCGCAGAGTTTATCTATTTCTTCCTGGTTCATAGCAGAACGATAGAAGAATAATTCACTGTATTCCCTGCTTTCTGTGGAAACTTTATCGCCGATGGTGAACTTGCCGACAGTCAGTTTCTCATTCAGTTCTCCTGCCAAAGCCTTGTCAGTATATAGCAATGTGCGTCCTTGTGCATAGTAATGTGTCAGGGATACAACATGCCATTGATTATCCGTAACGCTTGCCGCGCCTTTTATTTCGCCTGCCAAGGGGGAAGTATATACTACCACTCCATCCTGAATCTTCAAAGTTCCCGTCGCATTGCTACCGTTTGTGAAAGTGGCAATAGTTCCGTTTGCCGTACCTTTCACTTTGAAGGAGATTGTAAACGGATGCACTGTTTCTTCGGGGGTAAATTCGATAACTTTCTTATCTGCAAGAGAGTATGAAGTACCGGATACACGTGCGGGCTGGTTTTTGCCTGCGTCTATCGCGTCGAATAGGGAAGGAACCATGGCGTAAGTAAATTCACGATGTCCGTCGGTAGTAGGATGATAAATATCATCACCATTCTGATAACCGGTAGCCCATACACCTTTACCGTCATCTATCGCTCCCAATAAATTGACGGAAGGCAAATCCCACTCATGAATCAACAGATTCATTTGTTTTACATATTCATAGTCGTCTGCATTGAAGTCGCCACGGGTGTAGTTGTTCATCATCACCGGATATTTCCCGTCTTCACGCGCTTTCTTAATCAAAGTCTGCATATTTTCTTTGAACTGGTCGTAAATGGCAGGTTGATTTGCTGCTCCATGAATCCCTTCATTTCCTAATGAAAGGCCGAATATCACGTAAGTGCCGCAATCGTGAATCAGGTCGTTGTAACGTGCCAGCAAGTTGAGCGTGCTATTGCCGTTGACGGCAATTCCCGAAGTGTACCACGGCAATTTGCTTTCCTGGCTGCGGAAACGTTCGTCCAATAATTCACCATACATATAGGCATACCCACGATTATTGGTCGCTCCCTGTCCGTTGGCTACGGAAGAGCCCATTACAGAGATTTTGAAAGGGTCGATGCCTTCTTCGCCACAGTCGATGTAATAGACATACCGGCGTAAATCGAGCGTGATGTGATAGGTACCATGATTCAGGTTGATGTCTTCCGTATCATACCCCTGCGTACCCATACCGACTTCATTGACAGAGCCTTTCACACGCTTCATCACATAGTCCCAACTCTTATTCATTACAAAATTAAAGCGCTCGCGGTCACTCACGCTGGATATTCCGGTCAGTTTTACTCTTCCTGCCCAAACACCTTTGCCCTGATAAGCCAAAGACACTCCTTTGTCTACCGACCATCCATTGGGAGTAACGCTGCCGACAAGTGTCCAGTTTTCCACGGGAATGACGTCATACGTTTTGGTACTCAGGTCAATAGTGAGACGGACCAGTCCGGTCATTGGGGCTGCAATACTATAATTATTGGCGGCTACCACTCCTTCCTTATAACCTTTTCCGATGCTTACGGATTTGCCATCTTTCGTGGTTCCCTTGAATGAGAAATCACCGGACTTGAAAGAAGTATATACTTCAAAAACGTTGGTCGGGCTGCCATCGGCAGATACCATGTGCATCGGCACTTCGCCTTCTTCCACCGCACTGCCACTCATCGTGAGTGATGTAAACTGTTCGGGACGCTCGACATCCTTATATTCTTCTATTTTCAGCGCATTCAACGCAATATAATCACCATTCTTTCTTGAAACGGTAAACTTTATATTGCCTTCGTCGTCGGGGTAGACAAGTTCAGATTCACAGATATTCTGTATATTCTGATTGATGCCCTCGCCACCACAGTTGGTTCCCGAAGTTTGCAGTTCGCCCTGATAAAGATTCAATCCCGACATGGTATAATAGGCCGTGCGTGTCTGTGTATTGCTACGGCTGCCGAATGCATAAAACTTATAGGCTTTCTTCGGGTCAAGGTTGCTGAACGTAAAGCTGCTGTTGTTCTCGCCGGATTCAATAAAGAAGTAATCTTCCGTAGCAGATGCTACGGCAAAGTCTTTCAAAAGTTCAGCCTGGGGTTCAAGCAGGCCGCCGCCACCGCTTTGCCCATTGGTGGAAAAGCGGTTGTTCAAGGTCAGTTCGTATGTTACCGAAGTATTTTCCGAGTTGACAAAAGAAGAGTAGACTGTATTGATTGCAGCATAGTTTCCATCATTATTGAAAATATTATTCCAATAATGACTGTTAGCATCGGGGCCTTCGGTCAGACTTCCTCTCCCATCTGTTTGGGAACCGAAGTCGAAGTATAGCGTTTGTACCAATACAGGTGTTACCGGTTCAGGTATTACAATGTCTTCCCCCGGAGAAGGAGCTACTACCGGTTCGTCATCATTGCAAGAACCTATTGACAGCATTCCAAACAATGCAAATGCCAAGAATATATATTTCTTCATATCTTATTAATCTTATGAGTTATGATTCTTACTGATTTATCTTTCAACATTGGTGTATTCCTCTATCTTCAGAACATTGAGGGCGATATAAGAACCTTCCTGTCTCGCAATGGTAAACTTAATCTTACCGTCATCATCGGGGAAAATCAGTTCCGATACGTAAATCTTCGCAACGTTTTGGTTGATACCTTCGCCACCGCAGTTTGTACCGGCGATTTGGAGTTCACCTTCATCGTTATTATATCCCGATACTTTATAAAGGGCGGTACGCACGTCTGTCGCCTTCCGGCTGCCAAACGCATAGAACTTATACCCTTTATTCTTATCCAAACCGGAGAATGTAAAACTGCTATTATCTTCGCTCTGTTCAATAAAGAAATAATCTCCCGTAGCAGATGTTATCGCCAAATCCCCCAAATTATCTTCTGTTGGGTCTATTAAACCGCCACCACCACTTGCTCCATTCGTTGTAAAACGTGAGTCCAATGTCAGTGCATAAGTTGTTTCGGTGTTTCCCGAATTAATCAACGAAGAATAAACGGTACCTGCGCTTGCATAGTTTCCACTGTTATTTACTATATTATTCCAGTAGTTTCCGTTTCCATCGGGATTCTCGGTCTGTTCACCGCGGGCGGTATTCGTTCCATTAGAACCAAAATCGAAATAAAGAGTCTGCACGACCGCCGGTTCCGGTTTAACCTCTCCATCTGCAATCTTCTTAAAGGAGAGCACACCTTTATCATTTCCAGCTGTCAAATCAACTGTGAGTACATACGTAGCCCCTTCTTCCAGGCTCGCGCCGCTGGCAAGTTCTATATTCTTGCTGTCTGTCAGTTGAATAAGCGATGCAGTTCCGTCGTTTGCCAGCGTTAATTGGCTGAACTCGTTACCATAACCGTTTTGGAAGAAGAACTTGCCACTTATATAGTCGAAACGGAAACGTTGACCATACACAGAGTTATGTTCAGGTCCGGCTACGCCTGTAAACTGGTACTTCTTGGAAGAAATCTCCGGCACACAGTAATTGTTTCCATCATTCCAACCAAACTGGAAGTTCAGCGAAGGAGAACCTACTCCCCATCCCATCAACCAAATAGCTCCATGACCGCTGTCGGATAGACTAGCGTCATTGTCTCCATCCATGCGGGTTACGCCGAAGTATTTCTGTTTCATGTTGGCAACCACACGATACTTACCGTCCATCGGCAAGAAAGTCAGCGTGCCGTTGGATTCTTTCGTGAAGTAATCGGGATTCATCCACCAGCCACTCATATCAATGCCCGACACGACGATTGATTGTCCTTGTGTGAAGGATTTCTGTATAAGATACGTATTTGCATCCTGTGCCGTCATCTTCTCGCCGTCGAACAAGACATTTACCAATGGGGTTACTTCGTAGGTGAGCGCATTGAATGTCACTTCATAAGGTTCGGCAGCCGTACCGGAGAAAGTGATGGGATTCACGTTCTTTCCTTCCGAAAGCAGGTTGTCATTGTCCCAGCCAAAGGTCAGTTCATTGCCGTTTTCTCCAACTTTCGGCGTCTTAATATACGCTTTCAGGTCTTGGGGGAAACTGCCTGTCACACTGTAATTATACAGGGATTGTTTTTTCATCAGATACTCCTCTCCCATTTCGTCCACCAAAGTGACGTAAGGGAAGTCCGGACGGGAAAGTACAACTTCACGTTCCATCTCCGTAGTAGTGAAATGGATATTCTGAAGCACAAACTTCAGCGTGGCTCTACCATCAATCACATTCGGATAATAAGGAATAAAGACCTTTCCGGTGTAATCTTCACCGCTTGTCTTGGTACGGATTACCGTTTCGGATACCTGTTCTTCTCCGTAGAAGAGCTTCGCTTTCAAAGTAGAAAGAGGTATATCCACATCCGAAGCCTTGATTGTAAACGGAAGACTGTCTCCATAAAGAGCACTCATTTTTCCTGTGATAAATTCCATATCCGGGTTGCCCGACAGAAACTCGTCATCACTACAGGAATTCATAGTCAGGATTCCTGCCAACGCCAGTATTATATAGATACTTTTTTTCATGTCTTTATACTTTTAAGGTTCTTATTCCGACTTCGCCCAACGGTAGGAAGTCACAGATTTACCCGGAACATCATAAGCAAAATGACGTTTACCATCGCTGAAAGTTATTCTCTTTGTCTTTTCATTGTTGTTCATCAGGACAAAGGCGTATGTACCATCCGTATTCTCGAAAGCGGAGTACATGATATTACTGTCGGCGTAGCCGGATGCACCGATGCGTACAGCTCCCGGTTTCACTACGCTTGAAAGATGGGCGATGATGTAATAGTGTGAGTTGCGGATAATCGTCTTATAGTCGCTATTGCTGATGTCTACTGCGCCGTAGCAGGTCTGGCAGCCGCCTTCACGGTTGGGAGCACGGTCGTTGTCGAGCATCAGGTTCCATACCATCACGCCTTTGCACCAGTTGTTCACCGTGCCCAGGGCAACTTCCTTCATATCTTCGAGAAGACGTTTCGACAAGTCACGTCCGCTGTTCCAGGTACCGATGGAAGTCTCTGTGAAGAGAAGTTCCTTTTCAGGATATGCCTTGTGCATATTCAGAAGTTCTTCACGGTCACCGCCATAATTGTGATACGCAGCTCCCGCCAGGTAGCGGGAAGCATCTCCGTCTTCGTATATTTTAGCCGGATAGTTCTTTTCCGTTTCAATATTGCTGTAATCGTAGTTATGGTCGTATGCATAAATCTTCGTAGCCAGTCCGGCAGCTTCGAATTGAGGGCCGAGTTCAGACTTGACAAAGTCTCTCTGTTCTTCCCAACTCATATAAAGTGAAGCGGAATTGCCACGGTTCAAGGGTTCGTTTTGAGGAGTAACGGCGTAAATGTCGATTCCTTCGGCCTTAAATGCCTGTACCCACTTCACAAAGTAAGTAGCATAGTCCTGATAGTAAGCAGGATTCAACTGTCCGTTTGTCCATGAAGTCAGCGGAGTGAGGTCTGTCAGGCTCTTTACTTTCATCCATAGCGGGCACGTCCAGGGAGCAGCCATGATTTTAATAGAAGGATTGATAGCCATGATTTCTTTCAGAATCGGCAGGATATAGTTTTTCTCTTCGCTCTGCAAGGCAAAATTCTCAAGACCTTTGGTGTCGCAGCAGGTATATTCACTCAAAGAGAAGTCCGAGCAACCGATGGCAATACGGATATAGCTGAATCCGAATCCGCTGTCGTCAGAAAATGTTTCCGTAAGGAACGCATGACGGTCTGCCGGCTTCATCTGCAAAAGATTGAAACAGGTGGCACCTGTGATGGCAGCTCCGAAGCCGTCCATGGACTGATACTGTTCCGTTGGGTTCAGTGTGATGGAGGTAGGTGCCAGGTTGTCTTTCGAGCTGAAATTAACGGCGTCACGGGACAAGTCGCGTGTCAGGCTATTGGTTGTCACGTAGATAGTCACATCTCCGGTCGGAACGGGTGCAACCGGTTTTTCCGCGTCGTCACTGTTGCTGCATGCAGCCAATATGGTGAAGCATCCTAAAAAGGTCAATGCTATATTTCTCATGTTTATCATAATCGTAAGTTTTCTATGTTTTAAATTGAATTAATAACCCGGATTCTGGTGAATCTTATCATTCGCGTCAATCACCGACTGCGGGATAGGCAAGCGGTAAGAGTTCTTATCGAAAGCGTACACCTGCGTTTTGCGTCCCGAATCTTTGGCATATACAGCGTTCATCACTTCTTCCACTTTGTCCAGGCGAACCAGGTCGAACCAGCGTTGTCCTTCAAAGGCCAGTTCGAGACGGCGTTCTTTGAGTAGAGCATTGAGCATGGCATCTTTGCTTGTGCGGGTAGAAGCAGAAAGCGCTCCCAGTCCGGCACGTTCACGCACTTCGTCGATAATATCGGCTGCGCCTTCCAAGTCCGGGGTATTCTGCATTATCAGGGCTTCCGCTTTCAGCAACAGTACATCGGCATAGCGGTATTTTATGATACTGCTATTCGCCGAACGACATTTGTACATGAATGGATAGTTATCCGATGGATAATAGTTGCTCCAGGTACAATCATAATAAACGACAGTTTCTTTGAAGCGGACTTCGTCCCCTTCTTTTTTAAAAGCATTAATCAGGTCGCGGGATGGGGTTATCCATTTTGCCCATGTGAAGTTCGTGTTCCAGTTCACCAGGTCACGACCGAACATCCATGAGCACCAGTTACCGGCGCCGGGAGTGAATTGTGCTTCGAGGATGGACTCTTTGGTGTTGCGCATCTTTGCGTCCGTTCCGGCGGTATTCATTCCGAACAGGTCATTGAAGTCTTCTACCAAATCGAAACCGTCCGCTTTCACCTCGTCGCAATATTGAATGACTTTGGCATAGTCGCGTAAGGGTTTCTCCGCATAAATCTTCGCCAGTAATGTGCGGGCTACCGATTGAGTAAACAATGTCTTATTTCCCGTCGTGTTGTCCGGAGCGTACAGAACGGCATCCAACAAGTCTTTTTCAATCTGCTGATAGGCTTCCAGTTCCGTATTCTGTTCTGGGAAGTATTGCGGATATACCTCTTCTATATTGTCAGAAGTAATGTCCTCCGCTACGGTGGTAATCACCGGGAAATCTCCCCAAAGACGTACCATATCGAACATTACCATGGCACGGAATATCTTCGCTTCCGCTTTGTATCGTGCCCGTTCGGCAGTAGTCAATGAATTGTCTGTCACTGCGTCAATATTACAAATCAAGATATTGGCACGGGCAACATCTTCCATATACCGGTTCCAGTCACGCTCGAGCACAGAATTGGAGCCTTCAATGGAGTTATTCTCAAACGGAAGAACTTCGGCTCCCGTAGTACCCGCATAGGCATTGTCCGCATGTGAGTCTGCAATCAGAAGCAAGTCCACATACCAATGTTCCTGACGGTCGCGCATCTGATTATAAAGCGTAGTCAAATGTCCTTCAACCGCTGCTTTATCTTTAAAAACTACCTTTTCACCGGTATCTGTCACTCCTTCGGTCACATCCGAATAAGTATCCACAGGGTTATAATCCAGTGAGCAGGAAGAAATTCCCAAAAACAAACAGGAAGTGATTCCTCCTAATATATATCTCAGTTTCATAGTCTTTCCTTTCATTAGAATTCAACATTAACACCAAACATGTATGATTTGGAATGTGGATATGTACCCCAGTCGATACCTTGTACAGTACCACTATTCCCCCATTGGTTCACTTCCGGATCCATACCGGAATAACTAGTCCACGTCAACAGATTGGTAGCCGTGAAATAGGGCTGCAAACGTGTAATTCCCCATTTTCTCAATAGTTTCCCCTTGAAATTGTAGGATAAAGTAATATCTTTCACTCTGAGGTAACTGCCGTCTTCCACAAAATAAGTGGAATTCAATAATTTGAAATTAGCTTTCGGCACATCCGTAATTTGTCCCGGAATCCTCCAACGGTTCAAGACACGGGTCGACTGGTTTTTTCCATCATACATACCTTCCGTTTCAATACGTGAGGCATTATAAATATCGTTTCCATAAGAGCCCTGGATGAAAACACTCAGATTAAATCCTTTATAAGAGAAGGCATTTGTCAATCCATAAGTAAAATCAGGGTTCGGATCGCCAATGTATGTACGGTCGGAAGATGAAATCTTGCCGTCACCGGTCAAATCACGGTACATCAGTTCGCCGGTTTCGGGATCGACACCGTCACTGATATAACCAAAGAATCCACCCAAAGCACGCCCCGGTTCATTACGAACCACATAGTCGTTTATCACATCGCTTGTCTTTGCGTCATAATAAATCTTTCTTAATTCCAGCTTCGTCAACTTGTTACGGTTGAAGGACATATTAAAATCCGTATCCCAGGTAAATGCCCCGCCACGGAAGTTCTTTGTACTGATAGAGAATTCAAAACCCTTGTTAGTCATTGTCCCCTCATTACGGGCTATTTTGGTAGAACCGGCGGAACCTGCAGGAACCTCTGCATTCATCAACATATCCGTCGTTTTCTTGTAGTAATAATCAAGGTTAAGAGTCAGTCTGCCATTCAGCACCGTTAAATCCAGACCGATATTAGTCTGCGTTGTAGTCTCCCATGTTAAGTCAGGAGTACGTAGATTAATCTGATTGATAGTAGGAAGTGCATTTTCATAATCTGTCGTATCTCCCTCTTCGCCTTTCTTGAACCATTGGACGCGACGGATATCATAACGTTGAAGATAAGAATAGTCTCCTAATCCCGACTGGTTACCGGTTTGTCCCCAGCCTCCACGCAACTTCAAGTCATCAATCCATGTCAGATTTTGCATAAACTTCTCCGAAGAGATTCGCCATGCCACTGAGATCGACGGGAATACTCCCCAGCGATGGTCGGGATGCAGCTTGGAAGAACCATCTGCACGTATATTGGCTGTCAGCAGGTATTTACTGTCAAAATTGTAGGATGCACGACCAAAGAAGGACATGATTCCCCATTGCGAACCTCCTGTACCGGTATTATCCCATGCAATCTTATTTGCCGCATTCAACGTCTGTATCAAGTCATTACGGAAATGAGAACCATTTATCCAACTGTTAGAATAATCTGAATCCGTCCATGAGGACCCCGCCATTACCTCTAATCCGTGTTTCTTGAAATTTTTATTGAAAGTCAATACGTTGTCGAATGTAAGCACTGTATTCGTATTCCGGTTGTCCGAAGCTTCTCCATACTGATTACGCCCCCAAGAGGTAGAAATAGGATCGAGAAAAGTAGTATTAACAGCATTACGGCGATCAATTGTGAAAGTAGATTTGAACTTTAGCTCCGGAAACACAGTAACCAGTACATTACCAGATGCCAGCAGACGGTTTTCTTTATCCTTATTGTTTTTCGCACGTGCCATATTCTCCAATGGGTTTGTAATATTACTTACTCCATAAAAGTTGGTATAGTACTGTTGCGGGTTCAAAGGATCCCAAATCGGAGCAAAAGTCGGCGTATTGATAACCGCTAACACGACTCCTCCACGATTGGAACCGGTTCCCATTGCACCGCCTCCGTTACTGGTGTAATCCGAATAAGAAATATTAGCGCTTACCGTCAACCAGTCACGAATCTGATTCTCAAGGTTCACACGGAAGTTATAGCGTTTGTAGTAAGAAATATCCAAGACTCCTTTTTCATCCAGATATCCGGCGGACAGGTAATATTTAATCTTGTCGTTGCCATTGGATACGGCTACCTGATAATTCTGTGTTTTTCCTGTAGAATACGTTTCGTCAAACCAGTCTGTACGGTCGGGCAATCCATCGGGCAAAGACACCAATCCGATTTCGTCCTGCAACTCTTTATATTGTGAAGAATTCAAGGATTCCACCTTATCCACTACCTTATTCAGTCCGAACTGTGCTGTAAGAGAAATTTTAGCCTTTCCTGCCGCCCCTGCTTTCGTCGTTATCAGGATAACTCCATTGGCCGCTCTCGAACCATAGATAGCAGAGGATGAAGCATCTTTCAGAATCTGCATACTCTCGATATCGTTCGGAGAAAGGAATCTTATATTATCTACCGGAACTCCATCCACTACATATAGCGGGTCATTACTACCATTCATAGAAGTAGTACCACGCACACGGATAGACATATCCTCGCCCGGTTTACCGCTGGGGCTGATCACCGATACGCCGGCTGCCTTTCCCTGAATGGCCTGACCTGCCGAAACGATGGGGCGCATATCCAGGTCTTTGGTAGATACGGAAGAAATGGCAGTCGTCACGTCTTTCCGTTTCACCGAGCCATAGCCGATAACAACCACTTCTTCAAGCACCTCATTATCTTCCTGAAGCGTGACTTTCATCTGCCGCGCAGCCTTTATCTCTTGCGACTTATAGCCTACATAAGAGAATATCAAAGTGGCGTTTTGTTGAACATTTAATGTGAAGTTACCGTCCAAATCGGTGATTGCTCCGTTAGATGTACCTTTCTCCTGTACACTAACGCCGATAAGCGGCTCTTTCTGGGCATCCAGGATTTGACCGGATGCAGTAATCTGCTGTGCGGATGCACTCAAAGATAAAAACATTGCCAAGATTGCAAAGAAAATCTTGCGACTCCCCGAAAGGATTTTTCGCCTGTTCTTTTTCATGCGTACTAATTTAAAAGTTAATAATAAACATTCGGCTGCAATGGAACGAATCTCATTGCTTCCGAAGCACAGGTCAAAAGTATAAAGAAATCGAAGCGAGCTCACGGAGAGGGGTCAATAAGTGGATTACCCAAAAAGATAATCCATTTATTATCAAATACTTGCTTCTAGTTTCCTACTCTAAAAAAGTGGATAGTTTACAGTCCCGATTAGCGGATTTTTCGTACTAAATCTTCAAAATCCTCTCGCGAACCACGGGCTTTGTTTTTCACTTTCGCCCGGTAATTATAAATTGTATTCACCGAATAACGAAGAAATTCCGCAATCTGCGAACTGTCTTCAATGCCCAGGCGTATCAAGGCAAAGATTCGTAATTCGGTATTCAGCAACTCGTCTTTCTTCAGCACAATCCGTTCGTTGTCCTGCAAAAGGTCATTGAACTTCTTCACAAAGTCGGGGAAAAGATGCAGGAAAGCTGTATCAAAGTTGGCATACAATTCTTCCAGTTCTTCGTCAAGCGCATCCTGCGAGCGCGTTATCTTTAACAGTTCCGCTATCTGTCCGGCGGATACTTTCTTATTCACCATACGGCGATAGGCGTCCAAACGGTTGATATAGGTGGAGCATAGCTTGATAAAGCGGGCGATATATTCTTCCTTAATCTGATTGGATTCAGAAAGTTCGATATTTGTAGAGGACAGGCAACTGTTCATCTGCCTCAACTCTTCGTTCAATCCGTTTAATTGTTTGTTAGCCACCTGGAGATGGTTACGGGCATCCGCCAATTTCTTCATCTGACGGTAGATATAGCCTAAAGCCACAATAAGCAATAGCAACAGCGCAGTGATAAGCAGCAGATTCTGTTGCAGGCGACCGTTCTGTTTTTCAATCATGGCCTGGTAGGTCTTGTCTATCAATGAAAGTACGTCGGCACTTTGCCAGCTACGCAGGCGGGCGTTATAGAATTTGGTTGCATTCCAGGAAAAGCGCATATACTGATATGCACGTTCCATATCACCGTCTTCGTAAAGCAACTGCGCAAGCATCCATAGCGATGCATGGTCTTTTATCGCCGAGCGGGTATCGGAAATGGCGGAAAGGCATAGGTTCTCTTTCTCGCCTTGCCTGTCATTGCTATATTTATAAATGAGAGAACGGTGATAAGTGCCCATCGCATACTGTGGAGTATAGGGTTCCATTTCTGCCAACCGGAGATCATTAATCTTCAAGGCTTCCTCATACTGGTGACGGTCACGAAGCAGTGCTTCATGCATCAACAGATATTCATCGGATTCATGGGGTAATATGGCATACAAGGAGTCCTTATATGCCTGCGATATACTCCAGTAATGTCCCGAAAGTGTCTTATCCTGGGTATATACGCTTAGTTCACCATATACATGGTCAAAGCAGGTGTAATAATCGGGAATCAGACGGGAAGGTATATCTTTCCGGTCTACCGATTCCAAAACATCAATAGACTCCGTGTACATTCCCGTCGAGGATAATAGTAATGAAAGTTCTAGTTTGCTTTCTATTCTCCGGTCGGTATCATGCAAGCGTTCTGCAATCCGGATATTTTCATTCAAATAATGGATTGCAGAATCGCAGATAAAGGCTTTATATTCTTTGAATATCTGACTGTTCAGATTGTAATGTTCCGCAGAATTGGCTTCTATTCCGTGTACTAAATCTTTAAGATGCACGATGCGGGATTCACGTTGTACAACGTACTTTTCATGTTCCTGAATGGTCAAATCAAGCACACTGAGCAGCGAATCCAGGGTCTTTCCGGCCCAGGTATATAGTGGAAAAGAAAGAATCAAAAAGAATAACAGGTACTTTTTTTTCATCGGAGCATTTAACTTTAATAGAAGATTACAAGACTAATAAAGACAAATGTAGAGAAAATCTTCGTATTCTAAAGTATAAAACAGACAGAAATTAAAAGTACACCTATATACTCATCCACCAACTACTGCATATAAAGACTGGTTACACTTTGCTTATCCTTAAAGAATAATTTAGCTTTCACCACGGCCGAACGGCAAGTGACAGGAGCTTCCCAAAGTGCTGATTCAACCGTCGGTTCCGTGCCGTCCGTCGTATAACGTATCTGTCCGCCTGCGATGGGGGTATTGGCGTACAGAAGTCCGTCTTTGACGGAAAGTCCGGGGTGAGGTAAACGGAAGTTTACCCCTGTCCGGCTCCAACAAGGCATTTCCTTCATACTGATTTTTTCATAGAACAGTGATAAATCCCGGTCAAAGGCTTGCTGTTCTGCCACGCCGGAAAGGGTTTCCCAATCCGGGTGTGCATTCCAGCCGCGTTCTACCAGTCCCATCACTTTCGGGAACATATAATATTCTACCCATTGAAATCCTCGAATCGTTTCGGCAAATAGCTGTGCCTGCACGCCTTTTATATTTTTCCTGCCTGATGCGGTCAGTGTCGTTTTTCCTTTTCCTGCGGCGCTTACATCGACCGGGTTGCCTGCCATGTCCGTGCGGGAAGAACGGTAGACGTCATAAGGAAGCATGGAGAATGCTTTGGACTCATCCACATATCCGCCCCAAAAATGTCCCGGTTCATCGGGATGGGCATCGTAAGCCAAATCCAAATAGAAGTTATTCACGTTGCAGAGAATCACCGGGTAACCGTTGTTGGCTATCTGATAAGGAATCTCGTCTTCTTTCCATTCAGGAACCGTTTTCCATGAGTTGATGCCGGCTGCGTGCCGGGACAGGTAGGTATGAGTCTCCGGTTTATGCTCCAAAGCTACTTCCTGCCAACCGTTAAAGGATAAGTTATACTGTTGCAGGCAGTCAACCACCCGGGTAATGAAATACTCCGCCAAATCATGCGCCTTTGCCATTCCATGTTCTTCCATCAATGCCTGGCACAAAGGAGAACCCATCCACGCGCCCCGCGCTACTTCGTCACCACCCAGGTGGATAGTAGTCAGAGGTACATTAGCCTCTTTATACATAGCCACTATTTCCTGAATCACCTTTTCCATAAAACGATAGGTTGACGGCAAGGCTATATTCATCACATTATCCGTATAGGCTTGTGCGGAAATATAACGGGAAGTGTCTTGCAAGTCACTCAAGAGATATTCCTTCGCTTTCTCGGGGTCGGTATCCATATATTTATTATATCGCGCTTTCATCGATACAATGGCTGCACGGGCGTGACCGGGAGATTCTATTTCAGGGATGACTTGTATATGTCTTTCCGCTGCATATTGCAGGAAATCAATAAATTCGGCACGGGTATAGTAGCCGTTTCCTGTTGTAGCAGAAAAAGGGTCGTATCCACCGTTGTAAGCAGGGTATTGCCATTCCTTTTCATCGACGGTATGTCCCCGTCGCGCACCGATTGTTGTCAGTTCTTCGAGTCCCGGAATTTCCAGGCGCCAACCTTCATCGTCCGAAAAATGGAAATGGAGCACATTCAGTTTATAGGAAGAAAGAATATCTATGAGCTTCTTCAGATTGTCAACCGTCGTGTAGTTCCGGGCAATATCAATCATCTGTCCCCGGTATAATAAATCCGGATAGTCTTGGATAGACATTGCTTCCAGGCGTAACGGGCTGTCCTGCCCTTTCAGCAGTCCTAACAGGGTTTGTGTTCCATTAAAAACTCCATGCGGAGTAGCTCCGCTGATTCTGATTTGCTGTCCGGCAATATGGAGTTCATAATATTCTTCATTTACGGCCTTTTTATCGTCTGCGGGATAATCCAGGACGATAGTCACCGGAGCTTCCGGAGCTATTTCCAGCCCGAACCATCCGGTCAGTTTCTCTTTCAGGAGTTTTGCTTCGTTTGCAAAATCGTCATGGAAGGTCAAGGCAAGTTGCTTTTCCAATAAGATTTCCCCTTCGGCGGGAAGTACTTTCTTGACGGAAGGTATGATATCCGCCGAACGGAATTCTGAAATACGTGCGTTCGCCAAACGAAGATTGGTGTCGTAAGTCTTTTGTGCGGCAGACTTTTGCCATTCTGTAATGGGTAATGGAATGGCATCCAACGCCACAGGAAGCGGCTTTCCTTTGGATGCACCCGACTGGCTTACCCAATAAGCGCCTTCGGGTGCGTGCGAGTTCTTCGGTACTTCGCCGTCGCACTTGAAAATCACTTTCAAGGAGTCTCCCGGAGCTAATGAGGTAAAACCTTCGCCCGGATACATTTTAAAGTAGGTAGCGTTTACTTGCTCTACTTTTACCGGTGATGAAGCATCCGGCAGGATTTTACGGGGAAACTGCGAGTAGAAAATCTCCCAGTCCTTTCCTAAAGGAGCATCGGAAATGTTCTTCAATACAAATGAGTTTTCATAATATTTGCCGTTTTCATCGTAATTTCCCATTTCCCAGGTCAGAGATACCGGAGCTGTGGAATCATTTGCTGATTTACAACCGCTCGCAGCTAGTAGGATACACAGCCATCCCGCTAATAAAGAAAATCGTATATCGTTCATAAATTTCGTTTCTTAGTGATTAGTCATGCCATCCTTTGCTTCTCAGATAATCGAGCATATAAGCCGGAGCGTCTGTTTGCAGGATTCTTGCTCCCAATGTATTGATGAGGTATCCGTAACTTGCGTTCGGGTCTTTTTTCGCGAGTTCATCGTCATGTCCTCCCGCTAAAGAAGCCCATAAGGTATTATACCAAATCAGACTCTTTCCCGCCAGCCGGCGTTCCATCCTGGCAGGTACCGTGCTCGAAGGATTCCGGTAGCACAATTCAAAAGCAACGGGATGCAACTGCTCCATATAGTCTTCGATAACTTTTACTGATTTCTCGTCATCAATCGTTATGACGGGCATATAGATTACTTTATCCAGGTAAGAGCCGAATTCACGTTTCACCGTCTCTACCGGATGGCCGCCTTTCATTATAACTAAATCGGCAGTACCGGTTTTCTCCAATATAGCATATACATCATCAAAAATGTTGTAAGCCTTATCCAGGTTCACCATGATTTGACCTTTGGCGGCCAATAATGCTTCTTCTAAAGTGGGAACGGTATGTTCCGTCAGCCGGCCATCTTTATCCTTCAAACGGAGTTGCTTAATCTCGGCCAATGTCTTATCCTTCACTTTGCCTGTACCATTGGTGGTGCGGTCTATCGTATCGTCATGCATCAGTACTAATTGCCCGTCTTTCGTCTTACGGATATCTATTTCTACAATGTCGACTTTCATCTGAATAGCACTGTCGATGGCTGCCACGGAGTTTTCGGGGGCAATACTCCAGTTTCCACGATGCGCCACCACCAATACTTTGTCCAGGCGCGGATTCAACACATCTTTGCGAATGGTTTCCGCCCGTTGTGCAGCCAGGAAACCTGGCTGCAAACAGAAAAGTAACAAAAGCACAATGAACTTGCTTTTCTTCATATCTTTCATTCTTTTTAATCTTCTTACTTTATTTTACTCAATACCCTGTCACTTCATTACTACAGTCCGGCATCATAGGCACCGGCCTGCATCTTGTTGGCATTACGGGCTGCTCCGCGTTGGTCTACACCAAAGCCATCTTCACCCACCCAGTTGATAAATTGCTGTCCCACAGTAGCATCGAAAGACTTCACGGCATTAATCACTGCCTGTTTCGTTGCAAATTCATCAATAGTACCGGTTACTGTCCATTGGTAGACACCATCGGTCAGAGTAGCGGCAGGAAGAGACTGGGATGAATAGTCGGTATCCGTATCAATAGCTCCCCAAGTGGCATCTGCTGCCTGATAGACGTTGTATCCACCGGAAGTGATGTTACCGGCATAGATTGTTCTGCTTCCGGCTCCCTTGGCAAACAAAGAGTTGACTACAAGAGAAGCCCTTGCGCCGGCACGGAAAACTCCGTTCGGATTACCTGAATTTCCTACAATCGTAGTATTGGCAAGCATGAAGTAGGCGTCTCCGTTTACGGTGATGCTATTTCCTGCCGTACCCGGTGTACCTAGTACAGTTGTATTATTCATGCAAACATATCCGTTTCCTGCATGTATAGTAGTCCCCCAGGCTCCCGGTGCATAATTTTCATGTAGCAGGCAATTATTCATGAATAATACAGAAGCTGCATTATTCGTCAGGATGGCTCCACCCCGATTAAGCGCCCTATTATTTACAAGTTCTACGCGTTCCAGGAAAACACTTCCTTTAGCTATCTTAATAGCCGCTCCTGCGTCAGAAGCACTTTCACGGTTAAAGTTCTTCACAATACAATTTTTCAATTGCAAAGTAGCGTTGCCTTGACCTGCCGCCGCATAAAAACCATTCACATTTCCTTTATCACCTTGCTTATATTGTCCGTCAAAGGTACAATCTTCAAAAGTTATATCTATTTGGTTTCCAAGGCAAAACATTGCGTCAGTTGTAGCAGATGCATTACTGCCCGTATTTCTGACAAAAGCAGTCGTATATTTGCCGGCGTCACGTTTAGTCAGGTCGGTTCCCGTACTCGCAGGGTCGTATCCGCCTGCAACTGTTATCTCCACCTGTTTGCTATAACCGCTATACTCTATCTTCACGCCGGAGTTCTCTTTTGCTATCTCATAAGTGCCCGCAGCTACATAAATCTTCTTGCCGTCCAATTTGACAGCATTAGCATTGGAAACAGCGCTGTTGCCATTCACTTGCAACAAGTTGCGCAATGCATCCACTCCCATGGCATTGTCCCAATCCATACCGGTTGCATTTCCGGCCGGCTGTTCTTTCACATAGTAGGCTGCAAGTTGTAATTCTTCCGCGTCTCCACCTTGGATAGTACCGCTATCCCACGAGGAAACAATCGGTTCGCTGATTGATATTACCGAGCCTTCCACCTTCAAAGTAAATTCGTAACTCTTTCCGGGTTGCAGTTCCGGGATGCCGGGCATCACCAAGTCTTCGCCCAAATAGTTCAAAGAAACAAATGTAGCGGTTGCCTCTGCTTTGCCGGGAGCTACAATAGCCGTATAGCTGCAACCGTTCTGCCCGGCTTTGCCGCCTTCGGGAACGGTGATGAACGGCGATATCAAAGAAGTACCCGATACCACTTCCCCATTCGTATATCCCTGATAAGAGCCTATTTTCACTCCCTGCACCTTACCTTGTCCGCTCACATCCGCCAGTGTCATAATGACTTTCGCCATTTTCCGGTTCATACCCAGGCGAAGGATACGGGAACCGTCGTCGGTGGCATTCGCCACAGTACAGGTCATATAATCGGCATTTGCCAGGTTCTCCAGGCGTTGTTGATTGGCGGGAAGTGTAAAATTAAGCATGCTCGCCCCGCTCACTACCGGATAAAAGGCAGAGTAAGTAACAGGTTCCGTTCCCCATCTCAAATAGTAGTTATCGGTCGGTGCCCATTTACCACCGGAGAGCGCATAAGTCAGATATCCGTCTTCACAAGTCAACTGTATTTGGTCACCTTCATTAAATTGCTTCTGCTGTTCTCCCGCCGCACCGGGATTGCTACGGGTGAAAGCCGTATTAATGGCAGCTTCAATCTGAATAGCACCGGAATCTTCACCATACACTGCAATATCCTTATCTGTATCACAAGCCGCTATACCCGTCAGGATGCATGCAGCCACTATCAGTTTTGTAATCTTCATAGTTTATCTCCTCCTTCTTTAATTCCGGTCGATAAGCTGACCGGTTGCCCAATTTCTGGCTACCATGCCAGCCAATCGCGCAGTTGTATTTACATTGAGAGT
This sequence comes from Bacteroides sp. GM023, assembly GCF_014750685.1. Classification (GTDB taxonomy): domain Bacteria; phylum Bacteroidota; class Bacteroidia; order Bacteroidales; family Bacteroidaceae; genus Bacteroides. The sequence goes on along the minus strand of NZ_JAAXGE010000002.1, from coordinate 834,419 downwards.
TAAGGTATGTTCCACTCCTTTTTCTAGTTCGACGGCTGCCTTGGCAGTCCATATATACAGTTTCCCGTCGTAGCTGAAGTTGATGGAGAAACCTTCTGTCATCGTTTGCGGGGGTAGGATACATTCGCAATACTCCGTCCCTTTATAGGGAGCCACAGTAGCCACTGCCGCATCTGCCGCAGGAACAACCACCGGAGCCGCTGCCGATAAATCACAAGTGCCGTTAACGACAGCCCCATTGACAGCCATATCTCCCAGCTTACTCATATCGGCATCTGCCGTTCCATTGACAGTGAGTTTTATAATCAGCTTGCTCATGGCATGATTTAAGGAAATTTTCAGCTTTCCATCGGCAGTCAAATCCTTCTCCGGGTCGACTGTTGCTTTCATCAGCAGAAAATCGGAAACCATCACATTCTCCCCTGTCGCCTGATTGGTCAATGCGTTCACCGCTAACGGAGCGTCCGGAGCGGCTTCACTCGCATAAGGCGCATAGGCTATCATCATCACAGGCGTTCTTTCCGCGTCCCATAGCATTTGTTGCCCGTCAGACGTGTTCCAGGTGTTTCCTGAGCCAACCATTTGTTTATGGTAGTTATAAGCGGCGTTTTCACTGTTCCGAATCATTAATCCGAAGCGTTCCAGGTTCGTTGCGTCAAATCCTGCACGCGACAGAGGTTCATTCACTTCTGTTATAACGCTGATTACCCGTTCGCCGGGGAAAGTACCCGTCGCCAGCGATTCATCCTCGTTATTGGAGCATCCGGCCAGTCCGATGCCCAAGGCTAGTATATAAAATATCTTTTTCATGTTACAGTCGTTTTACAGTTTAATTGGTCAGAACGGCGTCATAAGCACCCGCCTGCATCTTGTTGGCATTACGGGCTACTCCACGCTGGTCTATTCCGAAAGCGTCCTCACCCGTCCACTCTACAAACACTTCTCCCAAATTGACAATGGGCGAAGCTACCGGATTGAAACTTTTCGCAACTTCTACAATTGCCTGTTTGGTAGCATATCCCTTTACCGCACCAATCTGGCTAAGATTCCATTCATATACCCCGTCTTCATTTAATGCTCCGGTCAGAGCATTGGAGTAAGCCGTATCAAGCGTACTCATCGTAATGCCCGTGACGCGCTGATAGACATTATATCCCTTCGAAAAGGCTTCGTAACTGCTTCCGTTCAGATTGAAACTCGGAGCTGCCGGATTTTCGGCAATCAACAGATTATTAATGAACTTCGTATCACCACCGGCTCCCGTCTCACAGCGTACTGCACCGTGGCTATCACTTGCGTTTCCAATGATTGTACTATTGATTAGCAACATACTTCCACCGCCATTCAAGGCAGCACCCGTACCCATATTGTCTATCAATGTGGTGTTATTCATGCAGATATGTCCTTCCGACATCTGAATACCATTTCCCCACGAACCGGTGTGTGAATTACCTTTCAGCAAACAACCATTCATAAAGACTACCGCAGTCTTGCCACTGCAACGGACAGCTCCTCCACGACCAACCGCCGTATTATCCAATAACCGTACATTATTCAGCCGCACCTGTCCCGACAGGGCAAAGACAGCAGGGCCGCCTTGCTTGGCAGAAGTCGTCACTGTCGATTTACAATCCCTGATTATACAATCCGTCAATTCGAGAGAAGTATCACCCGCACTGCCGCTTACATAAATACCACTTCCGCATTCGGTAGCACTGGCATCCGCTTCGGACACATATCCGTATTGGAAAGTAACTCCCTCAATGCCGATAATTCCTTTCTTAACCAACAGCAAGCCACAGTCTCCCGTATCCGCCTGCTTATTCCCGTTCACGTCGCCACTGATAACCGTTACATACGTGTCTATATCCCGCGCCGAAACGTCCGTTCCCTCGCTAAACTGGCTATATCCGCCTTTAATCGCTTTCACATTCTTGCGGATAATCACGCCAAGCCCGCTCTCTTCGGACATCACATATTTACCCTGGCTCATATAAATAGTGCTCTTGGAAAGGTCGACAGACCCGCTCAACAGTTTGCGGAAACCCGCCGCATCCAGTGCCTGCTCCCAGGAACTGCCGTCCATCCCGCCTTCACCGAACTGGGTTACAAAGTAACTCTCCAATCCTTTCTGCATAATCACCTCTTCGTCCAAATCATCGTCGTAATCGGTCATCATAGGCGGGTCTATCATCTCATAGTCTTCCTGGCATCCCTGTGCCAACAGGATAATGAAAGCCAGCATACACAGCTTCGATATTATGAATAAACTATTTTTCATTTTCTTTCTTTTTTAACTTGTACATTAGATAAGAATAATCGCAAATCTGCCGATTTCATCGGGCAATATCAGGATAACCCGGATTCTGTTTCAGATATTCATTCTGCTCCAGCTGGGTCTGCGACAAGGGGAACAGTTCATAGTGCTTGTCCGCATCCCGTGGTTTGTCCCACCATGCTTCCTGGTATCTGCCGAAACGAATCAGGTCTGTACGCCGGCGGCTTTCCGCCAGGAATTCCCGTCCCCATTCATCAAGCATTTCTTTCAGGTCGAGCACGACATTGCCTTCCGGCTGATAAGCGATATTGGCGTTAAAGTTCTCATAGTTGCGCTTACGCACGCTGTTCAGCAACTTGCCTGCTTCGCCTGCCTGTCCTTGCCGGAGCAGAGCCTCAGCCTGCGAATAGATAACCTCTGCCAAACGAATCTCCGTATAGTCGGACTCGATATAATAACCTCCGGTGAAAGGATAGAAAGGATATTTCACGCAGTAGAGACCAGAGTTAAAGTCGCCATTGCCTAATTTGGATTCCTTATAGGCCGGATTGGAGATATAGCCAGATTCCGCATTTCCCTCGAAACGTCCCACCTGGTCGCGCAGGTAAATCACATATTGATTATCCGGATTCTTGGCATATCCCCCGCTAATTGCGGAATTGGCAATCTTACCTTCAAGAAAGAACATGCCTTCACGTGTATTGTTACTGGTATTTGCATATTGCTTATATCGTATGTCTCCCTGATATTTGGCAAATTTCCGGGTAACCATTCCCAATCCATAGTCGAACAGTTCACGCGGTTGCTGGTTGTCATAGCTCGGTGAAAGCGCATATTTCGGATTCCGTTCGCCATTTCCTTCTATTTTCAGGTAATAGGCGCTGCCGTAAGGCAAGCCGCGCCCGTACACCGTTCTCCTGTCATTTTGCAGATGCCAGCTGGTCAGTCCATAAGAACCGGGGAAACCGAAGATTACTTCATTACACGTTTCATTGTTCCAATCGAAAGGTTCGTACCAGTTATCTGCAATCGCATAATGCCCAAATTCTCCGCCGGTGATACGCTTGCACATGTCGATACATTCCTGCCATTTGGTCTGTCCAATCCAGACTTCCGCATTCAGGTAGAGACGCACCAGCAAAGAGGCGGCGGCAGCTTTCGTAAATTGTCCCTGTTGTGCACCGTTGCCCGATTGTCCGCTTTTAGAGGGCAGGGCTGCCAGGCAGTAGTCTTTCAGTTCACTTTCGATGAAATCGAACAAAACCTGCGGTTCTACCTGTTTCCGGTTTTCCGGCAGTTCATTCACTGCCTGGTCGGATGTGGTAGTCAGGATGCAGTTACGGTGTGTATTCAGCAGACGAAGATAGCCCCAGGCACGCATACAGCGCAACTGTGCCTTAAAACTTTCAAATTCGCTGTCGCCCAAACCAAAACTGGAAGGGTTCAACTGATTCAAGTCATCCAGTACCATATTACATTGGGCGATGCCTACATAAAAGTTTTCCCATTCACCCAGCCAGTCGCCCTGGTTGATGTCGTCATATTGATGGCGGTGGTACATTTCCCACAGACCGCCGTCGTACCACCAGGTACCACGGGTAGGAGTAATCAACTGGTCAGCGGGCAATTCCTCATTCTCATGGCGTATCCAAATACAGCAGTACATATGCTCGAAGGGACGGAAAACAGCATTGATAACATCCTGTTTCGTATTATAATAGTTCTTGGACATCACCTGGTCGTACACCGTTTCCGACAGGTCGGTACAGGACGGCAAACCTAGTACAGCGCCCGCCATCATACCCAATCCTATGATATATTTTGTTATTTTCATAATCGTTCTTTTTTAAAAACTTACTTGTAAACCTAAAATAAACTGGAAGGCAGACGGATAATAGTTGTATCCTCCCCCGAAAGTACCCGGCGTCAGTCCGTTCACTTCGTATGTAGAGGGGTCTACGCCGGTGAATTTCGTAAATGTATAAAGATTGTTAGCCGTACCAAACAGGCGTACCTTTTGGATATACTTCTTATTCAGGTTCATCGTATATCCCAAAGTGATGTTGTCTATCTTCAGGTAATCACCCGGCTCGATGAAATAGTCGGTTATCACGTTCTTTCCTGTCGTGATATGCGCATTCTTCGAATAAGCGGTCGTCAACTGATTGGTGCTCATGCTCTGCAAACCGAAATAGAAATCGTGCACGTTGAATATATCGAATCCGGCAGCGCCACGGAGGGCAACGGTCAGGTCGAAGTTCTTGTAAGTGAAGTTGTGCGTCATGGAACCGGTGAATTTCGGCAAACCGTTTCCGGTCACCGCCTTGTCTTCTTCCGTACCCTGGGCTACCGGAATGACATTTCCTTTTTTGTCATAAATCATCCAGTCACCCTTTTTGTCTACACCTGCATAGCGGTAAGTGTAGTAGTTGCCGATACGCTCGCCCTCTTCAATACGCTGCAAATATCCCGGATTGTTGGGGTTCGCCATGTTACAGGTCGAGTAATATTTCTGCCCTTTGTACACATCGTTGGAGAAGCTGACGAATTTGTTATTATTGGTAGCTCCCACCAATGTGAAACTATAGCTGAAATCCTTGGTACGAACAGCATTCACCGTTACGTCAAGCTCGAAACCCGTGTTTCGGAGTGTACCCACATTCGCGTAGATAGTAGAGAACAGGTTGGGCGGAACGGATACGGAGTAACTACCCAGCAAATCGCTCTGTTTGCGGTGGAAGTAGTTCAATGAACCGGTCACTTTGTGCTTGAAGAGTGAGAAGTCCAAACCGATATTCTGATTATGCCCCTTTTCCCAACGGAGTTCCGAGTTTACGTTCTTGCTCGGTCCCCATACGTGGAAGTTATTGCCGTTATACTGATACCAGCCATATGCCCTATAAGTAGCCAAAGACTGATAGTTTCCTATTTCCTGGTTACCGGTGACACCGTAGTCATAACGTACTTTCAGGTCGTCAAGCCAGGATAGTCCTTTCATAAAATTCTCGTCAGAGATACGCCATCCCACGGATACTGCGGGGAAATTACCCCATTTATGATTCTCGCCGAAACGGGAAGAACCTTCGTGGCGCAGGGAGAAAGTGAACAGGTAGCGTTCTTTCCAGTCGTAGTTGACACGTCCGAAGAAGCTGATTAGTTTATGGTCGTTCTTGTAAGAGCTCATCATGGTCTTTCCCTCTTTTGCCGCTTCCAGCCCAGAGCCGAGATTGTTGTACATCAAGCCGTCGGAAGAGAAATCCCAGTTTTCCGCGCCCATACCGGAGCTTACGCCGTAGTTGTAGCTATATCCTACCATTGCACGGATTTGGTGGTCTTTGATGCGGGTGGAGAAGTTGGTCACCCATTCCAGGTTGTTGCTGGTACTCTTGTCAAAGTCACGACTTGCTTTTCCGGCAACGCTTGAGTTGACATTAGGGCCATAGGTGGACGGGGTGAACCATCCGTTGAATTTATCGACTTGATATTGTGAAACCGTAATCTGTGATTTCAGTACCATATTCGGGTTCTTGGGATTGAACAACGGCAACAGGTTAACAGCGGCAGTGGCGTTCCACTCCAGTAATTTAATCTCGGTGCCGTTCTCTTCTTCGTTCAGTTGCTCGACAATGTTGGAGCTGTCTCCACCTGCCGGGAAACGGTAGTAACCGTTTGCCGACTCGGCATCATAGACGGGCATCGTCGGGTTGTTTTTGATAACACTGCCGTAGACGCTGGCAGACTTGTTACGGTCGATGACACGGGGTGTCATATTTGCCGCAAAGGTGAACAGTCCGTCTTTCGTCGTGTGGCTGATAGTGGCACGGGCACCGTATTCCCGGCGGTCTGAACGCAGGTCGATACCTTGCGCTTTGCGGTAGTCGGCAGTCACACGATAGTTGGTTCTCGCATTTCCACCAGAGAAAGTCAATGTGTGCATGTGCGTCACGCCCAGGCGGGTGACGGCATCGAACCAGTCTGTGGTGGCTCCCATATCGGAAAGCGGATTAGACACGGTGCGGTAAGCACGATATTCTTCGGCGTTCATTATATCCAGTTCTTTCTTCGCCTTGTTGAAAGTTACGGCGGCGCTATACGTAGTATGTACTTCCCCGTCTCTTGTTCCTTTCTTCAGATTTACCAGGATGACACCGTTGCTACCCCGTGTACCGTAGATAGCAGAAGCCGCACCGTCTTTCAATACGTCGATAGATTCAATATCGGCCGGATTGATATTCGTCATATCGCCGCCCGGCACTCCGTCAACAACAATCAACGGGCCCAGGCCGGCATTACGTGAAGATATACCACGAATCTGAATACTTCCCGTACTGTTCGGGTCGGCCAAAGCCGTATTCGAAACGGATACGCTGGATACCTTGCCTTGCAGGAGCATGGAAGCATCGAGACTGGATATCTGATTGAGGTCTTTGGCACCGACGTGCGAGATGGCCGAGGTCATCTCTTTCCGTTTCATCGTCCCGTAGCCCACTACGACTACTTCGTTCAAAGCGGTCGATTCTTCTTTCAGCACGATTCTCAATGATTGGCGGTCTTTGATGGCTACTTCCTGAGTTTCGTAGCCGATATAAGAAATTTTCAGGCGACCGTTCTGCGGAGCATTTACGCTGAATTTTCCTTCTATATTGGTTATCGCTCCTTGTTTCGTCTCTACAACCACCACCGAAGCACCGATGACGGGTTCACCCTTCTCGTCGATAACCGTACCGGATATTTTACGTTCCTGCTGCGCTTCCCACGAAGCTCCCCTTGCCTGGATACCGGAAAACAGCATCAGCAATATACCTAACAGACAGGTACACATTTTGCAATGAATATTTCTCATAAATAGATGATTTTAATAGTAAATGATAAAGTTAACGCAGTCCTCTTGTCTGCAAGGCCGGGATTAATAAGTCCGGTACATCCGTCTGTATCATGCATACCATCGGATAGATTTGCAGGAGTTCATCCAGGTAATTCTCATTCAGCGTGTATTCGGACACGTCACTGCCACTGGCGGGAAGCATATTCACGGTAGCTAACATTCCGTCGTTGATGGAGCTTCCCAAAGGAGTACTTTTCCCGTTGGTCAGGTAGCTGTATTGCACGAAGTAGTTGCCCGGCAGTCCTATCATCGGTTTGTGGCTGCCTGTCCATGTATAGACATGTGCTTTGGCTGTAATGCCCAGTACTTCTTCCGCTTTCTGCGCACTGTTGCAGTAGAAGAATACGGATTCCATCATGTCGAGTTTCATCACGATGTCCACTACCTGTTGGGAAGAAGCCGTACGCGGGGAGTAATCGAGGTTGTAGTAGATTCTGCCACGTCCCGCTTTCAGGAATTCCTCAAGGGTGGGCATCTTTTCATCGGTTACCCGGCCGTTCCGGTCTTTCAGGTTGTACTTTTGTAATTCCGCGTAGGTCATTTTTGTGATGTCGCCCGTGCCGTTCGTGGTGGCATTGATTGTCTGGTCATGGCATACCACTACCACTCCGTCACTTGTCACGTGGGTATCGCACTCTATAATCTCAGCTCCCGAATCAATGGCATCTTCTACGGAAGATACCGAGTTTTCGGGGATAGTACGGTCGGTGGTATGTGCGCGGTGTGTCATCACCCATACTTTTTTGTTAGACGGCTCCCTGAACTGCTTCATCGCTTCCGTCAGTGCCACTAAATTGTAAATGCGGATTCTTTTCTGTACCTCATATTGACCTGCCGTGACGTGCATGGTGTAGTCGCCACTTTGGGTATAGGCATGAGTGATGAGGGTAGCTGCTTTCCCCTCTTTCACCGTCCCGTCGCCAAAATCGACAGTAATATCGGTATTTCCATCAATGTTGTTAAACTTGACCTCTACCACTTCTTTCAACATGGCGCGAGTACTTGTTTGCAGATAAGGGTTCTTTTTCACAGCATCATCGTCAGAGCAGGCGATACAGACTATTCCGCATACGCATAGAATAGTCCAGCACCATATCCAGCTCGCAAGCTGACGTTTCGTTCTTCTTCCTTTTTCCGGTATGGAAAAATGCAGTAAATCATTTTTCATGTGTGTTTTTATAAAGGTTAATAAAAAAAGAAGTTCCCGGGGCGGAATACGTTAGTTCCGCTCGGTTATGACAAAAATAGATGGAAATGCTACGATAAAAAATAGCAAAGGGAATATAAGTGGATATTCACAATATTCTCCAAATGACAATTATCTGATAAATAATATATTAAGCTACATTATGCCCGTATCAAAAGGTAGATTTGATACAGACTTATTTACCGTATTTTAGCTACCAAATCTTCAAAATCTTCGCGTGAAACACGTGCTTTGGTCTTCACTCTCGAACGGTAATTATAAATCGTATTCACTGAGTAATGCAGAAGCTCCGCAATCTGTGAACTGTCTTTAATGCCCAGGCGTATCAGGGCAAAAATACGCAGTTCCGTATTGAGTAATTCGTCCGGCTTCAAGACGATTTGTTCTTCGGGTAATAATAGCGCGTTGAGGGACTCCACGAAGTTCGGGAAAAGATGCAGGAAGGCGGAATCAAAGTTCGCATATAGTTCCTGTACCTCGACTGTTACAATATCGTTACTAAGATGAGTCATTTTCAACAGTTCGGCTACTTGTCCGCGTTGCAACTTCTTGTTCACCAGCTTTCTGTATGCCTGCAAACGGTCTACATAGACCGAGCAGAGTTTGAAGAAGCGGGCGATATAGGCTTCTTTAATAAGGTTGGATTCGGAAAGGTCTAAATTTGTGGAACGAAGATGCCGGTTCACCTCTTCCAGTTCTTCATTCAGTGAGAAGAGTCGTTCGTTCACTTCCTGCAACCCTTTCTTGGCAACGGAAAGAGCTTTCATCTGCCGATAGATGTAGATTAACGCTATCACCAGTAATAGCGCAAGCAGGGCTACACATACGATATAAATCAGCAGTTCCTTGTTTTGTTTCTTGATGATATCCTGATAATTCCCGTTTATCATGGAAAGCGGGGTGATATTCATCCAACTGCGCAACCGCGTTTTATAGAATTGTGATATTTCCCAAGAGAAGTTGATATATGCATACGCACGTTTCAAATCTCCTTTGCCATGCAGTTCCTGTGCCAGTACCATCAACGAAGATTGTTCTTTGATGGCGGAACGTACATCGGAAATTGCGGAAAGAACCAAATAATATAAATGCTCGTCTTTCTTTCCCATGCTTTCAAAAAGACGGAAGCGCTGATACGCCACCAATGCATATTGGGGTGTGCCGAACGAAGATTCCGAAAGCCGCCGGTCACTGAATTCAAGGGCTTCATTATACTTCCCGGCTTCTTTCAGTTGAGTTTCACGCAACCACAGATAAGTATCCGAAGCGGGTTCCAAAACTACCAGCATGGAATCCCGATAAGCACGGCTCAACTTGAAATAATGCGATGAAAACATCCGGTATCGGGGCTGTGCCGCTCCTGCTTCGGCATATACGTGTTCATAACATGTATAGTAATATCCCAGGAGAGATTGTGGAAGTGTCCGGCGGTCTATTGAATTAAGTATGTCCGCTGCTTCCATATACATTCCGATGGATGATAACAAATAGGACAGCTCCAACTGAATTTTAAGTTCACGTTCCCCATCGTTCAACTGCTGTGCCAGTAATCTGTTTTCATTCAGATAGTGGAGTGCGGAATCAGAGCTATATGCTTTGTATTCGGAATAAATCCTATTATTCAGATTATACCGTTCGATGGAAACAGATGGTGTCTTTCCGGCTTCTCTCTTTAGCTCACGAAGCCTGTTCTCCTTAATCTGCACATAAGTATCGGCTTCCTTAATGGTTTTATCAAGTACATTCAGCAGCGAGTCCAAACGCTCATCGGCAAGGACTGAAAAACAAGAAAACAGAAGTAAAAGGTATAACAGGCAGTTCTTTTTCATCGGGCGGACAGGCTTTAGTATGTATAAGATTCAAGAGATTGATTAGACAAATGTAGAGAATTTCTTCGTAATCTTACTATAAACAACTCACAATTTAAAACAGCAAACAGTCTATTGTAAAGAAAGAACAGGATAAGATAAGGGCTATATTACAATTCCTTTAAGAAATGAGTTTAAATTATATCCAATCAGGCTTTCAATTTACAAAGAATAAAATGTAACTTTGTAGCCTTTAGATTCTTATCCATTTCTAATATTCAAAATTTGATTAACATGATGAAAAAAGGTCGATTATTAGCGCTAAGCGCTTTGCTGATATTTACATATACAACTATGAATGCTCAAAAGGTCGTAAAACTGTGGGAGACGAATCCACCGACAAGTAATGAAATAACAGAAGCTGAGAAATCTGAGAGAAACGGCAACTGGGTAACCAATGTATCTTCGCCTGAATTGACTATTTATCAGGCCAACAAAACAAAAAACACAGGAATGGCAGTTGTGATATGCCCGGGCGGCGGATATGCCGGACTGGCTATTCAGCACGAAGGTTCGCAGTTTGCAAAATGGCTGAACGGACAGGGGATAACAGCCTTCGTTCTTAAATACCGGATGCCAAACAAACATAAGGAAGTGCCATTGGATGATGCACAGCAGGCAATACGTTATGTACGCGAGCATGCTAACGAGTTTGGTGTTGATACTAATAAAGTAGGCATCGCCGGTTTCTCGGCAGGCGGACATTTGGCAGCCACTGCTTCTACTCACTATACTACAGAAGGAGTAAGCACAAGACCTGATTTCTCCATCCTTTTTTACCCTGTCATAACTATGGAAACAGCCACTCATGGGGGTTCCCGTTCTAATTTACTGGGTGACAAACTACAGCCTGAAGATATTCAGTTCTTTTCAAACGAAAAACAAATCAACGCGAATACCCCGCCTGCAATCTTGCTATTGAGTGATGATGACAAATCCGTACCTCCTGCCAATAGCGTGTTCTATTATGAAGTGTTGAAGAAAAATAATATCCCCGCAACCATGTATATATTTCCAAAAGGTGGCCATGGCTGGGGGATGAATATAGATTTTGAATATCATTCGCAGATGCTACATTTGTTAGGTATGTGGCTGAAATCTGCTGATGTCCAATTGGGAAAGATTCAGGCGAAGTAGTAAACTGAATAATAGAGAATCTAGAGTGGAAGCAAAAATATCATTTTTCAAACACTTTCACTATTGCCTTACACTTCATCTTTGTCTCCTTCTGTATTATTATTCGTACTTTTTCTGTATGCTTGCGGAGTAATATGATATTTATCTTTAAAGCACTTGCTGAAATATTTTGGAATATTGAATCCTGACTTATCAGATATCTCCGAAATATTTAGCTCTGGATTATTTCTTAGTAAGTAAGCTGCCCGTTTTAGGCGGATGGTCATAATCAAGTCACCGGGAGTTTGCCCAGTCACAGCTTTTAGTTTGGTAAATAGTTTTGTTCGGGCAATCCCCATTTCTGCTGCTAACTGGTCAACATTGAAATCAGCATTCTCTATTTCTTTCTCGATAATCTCCATAGCGTTATCCAAGAACTTCTTATCTAAGGTATTTGTTGCCAAAATCTGCATATTAGTTTGCGGCTGTTTACTGAATTTCTCCTGTAGCATAATCCGATTATTGACTAAATTATTGCAGCGTGACAGCAGAATATTAATATTGAACGGCTTAGTTATATAATCATCGGCTCCCATTCTAAGTCCCTCCATATTGTATTCAACAGCAGTCTTAGCAGTAAGTAATACGACAGGAATGTGACAAAGTTCCAAGTCCTGCTTTACGATTTGGCAAAGTTCTGTACCTGACATTTCCGGCATTACGATATCACTAAGTACGATATCAGGCAATTCTGAGCGCACCTTTGCTACCCCTTCTTTTCCATCAGATGCTGTTACTACAGTATAGAAGATTTCAAATATCTCAACCAGCATATTACGGAGAGAATCATTATCTTCCACAATCAGTATTTTGTATTTCTCCTTCTTCTTGTCTATGTTATCCTGGTCTACAATTTCCTGTTTGTCCAGAAAAGCTCTCCAATGCTTGTGACCTTCCAAATCAATGTTGGTATCAGAATCACCCTGCTTCTGCTCACAGATCTGATCAGAAGTAAAATGATCATTACCGTTTCTTAAATGTATACGGAAAGTGGATCCTTCCCCTTGTTCACTAAACACTTCAATACTTCCATGATGTAATTCTATAATGCCTTTAGTCAAAGCCAAACCTATGCCGGTACTTGCACTAGTCAGTGAGTTCAATTGTTCCGCTTGATAGAAGCGGTCAAATATCTTATCTATATCTTTAGCTGCTATACCTGAACCGGTATCGGTCACTTCAATAATAACTTCCTGGTTTCTTTTCCGAACCGAAATAGAAATATGGTCCTGAGCTTTCGTATGCTTAAAAGCGTTGGATATAAGGTTGTTCATGACTTTTTGCATCTGTTTTGTATCATACCATACTCGAATATCATCGCTGCTTTTTTCAAAAGTGAAAGAAATCTGATGCAATTTTGCATATTCTGAGAATAGCAAATAATGCTCATATACAAAATCTACAATATTATGTTCGCAGACTTTAATAGTCGTATAACCTTGCTCTTGCTTTCGAAAATCGAGTAATTCTGTAACAAGTTCCTTTAATTGCAGACAACTTTTATAGGTTCCTAATATTTTATTATATATATCAGGTACAAGCTGACGTGATAATAATACTTCCATTTGTCCTATAATAAGTGATAGTGGTGTACGGAACTCATGTGAAATATTAGTGAAGAAACGCAATTTTGCTTGATTCATTTGTTCTATATCATTGGCATGTTTCTTCTCATATTTAAGAGACTCTTGCATCTTGATACGTTCTCGGTAAATGCGCACTAAATACCATGTAACCAGCCCAATAAGTATAACATAACATAAATATGCCCAGAGACTAAGATAGAACGGAGGCAATATTTGGATAACCAACAGACTGGGAGGGACTGTAGTTTCGTTTGCATTTTCCGCACGCACTATTAACGTATATTTGCCGGGAGATAAATTAGAATATGTAATTGTATTCTGCTCCAATTTATTCCAGTTTTTTGAGAAGCCTTCTAATCGATAGACAATCCTATCTTTATTAAAAGGCAGATAATCAGTGGTAGTATATTCAATACTGAAAATATCTTGCCCTGCTTTTAGTGTGATTTCCTTTGTAAAACTGATATCTTTCTCCAAAATTCCACTTTTGTCAGCAACACGTATCGTTTGACCATTCACAGTGAGACGGTAAGGCAATATCTTGTATGAACGTGGCATTTGCTCCAAATCGCGTTCATAAAATGAAATAGCCCCGGAAGTTCCTCCTATGAAAATCTCTCCGTTCCTACTTTTGTAGAGAGCATTCTCATTGAGACAACTTAACGGTATCTGAGTATAATTTTTGAATATTTTTTGCTTATAGTCCAATATAGAGAAACCTTTATCAGTAGTAGCCAGCAGTCTGTCAGGAGTCAATTCGCAAATATTATAAACCACATTACTTGCCAAACCGCTATTTTTCATATCAAAATTTTCAAAACTATCAGTCTCTTCCTTATATAAGTCTAAACCATACTCATTGGTACAAAACCAAAGTCTTTGTTGACTGTCCACAAAGATTGAGTTAATACTGTTACTGCTGATACTATGTTTGACAGCATAATTAGCTTTATAACTAGATAGTTTTCCTGTATCGAAATGATAGGTATACACTCCATTGTTATTACCTATTATCCACAAATTACCTTTACCATCTAATACCAGTCCAATAGAGTTTAAAGTTCTTGAGTGCATATTCGGATCCTTAAAGAAACGTGTACACCCCCCTGTTTGCGGATCAAATACTCCAACACCATTGTCAGTTGCCAATAATAGCTTTCCTTGATAAAAAAGAATATCTTCAATATTATTAGATAGGATACCATTCTTATCTTCTTTTTGATATTTAGTTACATGACCAGTTTTCACATCCAATTTATAAAGCCCAGCCATATGTACCCCCAACCATAGAGCCCCACGTTGTGAATCATAGTAGATAGCTTTTATATTATTTCGCAACGTTCCTATGGAACTATCTTCAAGTGTATATCGTTTATAAGTCTGCGTTTCGGCATTATACATATTTACTCCGCCACCTTCCGTACCTATCCAGAAATTTCCTTTATCATCTTCTATTATACGACTAACAATGGGGGAACTCAATCCCTCACTTTCTTTAGGTGATGCTTGATATTCACGAAAGATCTGTTTCTGGGGATTGAAAAAGTTTACTCCGCCAAAATAGGTTCCCGCCCAAATAGTTCCCTGCTGGTCACAAAACAAACTCCAAATGGATGAATAGGATAAACCTTTTTCATTTTCCTGTTTGACATACCGATGAAATTTACCTGTCTTTCTATCATATTTATTAAGCCCATTGAAAGTTCCTATCCAAATGTTCCCCTCCAGATCTTCGCAACATCTATGAACGAAATTGGAACTTATACTTGCCGGATTGTTCTCATCATGAATAAAATTGATTATTTTTTGACCCTCTATGCAGTAGACTCCCTGCCCGGTTCGTGCGGCTATCCAGTAACTGCCTCTACTATCTCTAAATATGTCTACAATGTTCCCTTGTGAAATAAGCTGATTTAATTTTTTCTCAGGAGTAAGTACATATAGACCTTTATTAGTGCCTATAAAGATAGAATCATTGTGTACATACAGTTTTCGTATATATCTATTATCTACAGGCAATTTATAAACAGGCCGCAATTTTTCTCCATTGTATTTGAAAATTTGAGTTGAAGTAGCTATATATAAAGAATCAGCAAAGAATTCTGCTGTGATATTTTGAGTCGTGAGATGTGTAAACTGGTCTTTTTGAATATCATAAGCTGATACTCCCCTATTGGTCATTATATATAGATGCCCCTTTTTATCACCAGTAATTTGGTAGATATCGTTATATTGTATACTGTTGGGATTACCTTTCTCTTTTTGATATATTTTGAAATCTTTGCCATTATATAGACTGATACCATTGTGTGTAGCAAACCATAAAAATCCCCGTTCATCTTGATAGATGGATACTACAGAATTATGCGATAATCCGTCATCAGTTGTCAGGTGACTAAAAGATAAATTTTGAGTTCTTCCTGTCAGTATATATAAGGACAAGAAGCAAAGGATTAACAGAACCTTTTTTTTCATAGTTTCTCTGTGTGTGCTACAGTTTATTCATATACGATCAATTGGCAAATATAACCTTTTTGAACAATATAAGCATTCCAGAATATGACGAAAATGGTCTGTTTTTGTATATATGAACGGCTTATTTTGTACATTTTATCTTTTCAAGCATATATGCACTCACTTTTACCTTTCGTGTATTTTAAGAATCCCTGTTCTCTTTTCCATCCCATACATTTGCACTAATTAATTTATTTTTTTAGTAAAATAAGTATGAAAAATACAATTTGGATTAGTTTCGGAATATCCCTACTGACAATTGTTGCGTGTAAGACGGCAAATTTAGCTAATGACTTTCTTACAGACAACATAGATTATGCCTCAACCCAATATGAACGACAAATAGAAGAGCTTGAAAAAAGTGATAAAATACGTATTCCTCGCACGGTGAAACCAAATGGGGAAATTCAATATGCACCTATTGGTTGGGATTGGACAGCCGGCTTTTATGCTGGTAGTTTGTGGTATCTATATAATCTTACAGGTAACGAGTATTGGCAATCCCAAGCAAAAAAATATACGGAAATCTTAGAAAAGATGCAATATAATACACAGCATCATGATATAGGTTTCATTATTGGTTGTAGTTATCTGAACGGCATCCGCATGGGAAGGGGAGAAAAAGAAAAATATAAATCGGTAGTGACACAAACTGCAAAATCCTTATCAACCCGTTTCCGACCTGCAGCCGGGGTCATACAGTCATGGAATACAGAGAAGGGCTGGCAATCTCAGCGAGGATGGAAATGTCCGGTTATTATTGATAACATGATGAATCTGGAAATTTTATTCGAGGCCACCCGGCTTTCTGGTGACTCCACCTTTTATAATATTGCAATATCTCATGCCAACCAAACATTGAAAAATCATTTCCGTAATGACGGAAGTTCATTCCATGTGGTAGATTATGACCCGGAAACAGGAGAAATACGCACGCGTTGTACTGCCCAGGGATATGCCGACGAATCAGCTTGGGCACGTGGACAGGCATGGGCAATCTATGGCTATACGATGTGCTACCGTTACACCCACGATTCCGAATATTTGAAAATGGCCGAAAAAATCTACGAATTTATATTTACGCATCCTAATATGCCGGAAGATTTGGTTCCTTATTGGGATTATGATGCAGTGAATATCCCTAATGAACCACGTGATGTTTCTGCAGCTGCCATTACAGCATCAGCCTTATACGAGTTAAGTACCGTTACCCAAAAGAAAAGCTATAAAGAAACAGCCGATTTAATAATGGCGTCTTTAGCTTCTCCCAGCTATCGGGCTAAATCGGGAGAGAATCACTGCTTTCTTTTGATGCATTCAGTAGGCAGTATTCCACATGGCAGTGAAATAGACGTACCGTTGAACTATGCGGATTATTATTTCCTTGAATCTTTAAAACGCAAACGTGACTTAGACAATAAACAGAGTCAGTAACGGTACTTGCAGAGGATTTAAAGCGACAGGAGCATACCTCAAGCACATAGAATAAGGGATAGTTTTGTACGAAAAAGTATGATTTTTATCCAAATATCCTATATAAAAATGAGATGTATTATTTATGCCGTTTTTAAGAATATTTAGAGTATGCATTCTTTTTTATACGTTTCTATATTTGCAATATTAACTAAAGAACGACAGAATTAGAAGGATTATATATCTAGTATAGTATTATTAACTTTAATTTAAATGAAATGAAAAACATCTTCAGTCCTATGAAGATACCTCAGAAACAGGTATGGCTGTTAGTCGCGTCTTTGACGTTTGGGCAAACGGCTTTTTCTTCAGAGAATTTCACGTCGAAGAAGATAGTGACTACAAGTACTATCACACAGCAAAATCGCAAGACTGTAGTCGGTACGGTAACGGATAACTTTGGCCCGGTAATAGGTGCCAGTATTGTTGAAAAAGGAACAACCAATGGTGTAATTACCGATATGGATGGTAATTTTAAGCTTGAGGTTCCAGTAGGTGCTACTATCGTTATATCATATACCGGATATAAAGATAAAACGATCGTTTATAAGGGAGAATCTAAGCTCAATGTTGAGTTGAGTGAAAACGTTCAGGAATTGCAGGAAGTACAAGTTGTAGCCTATGGTACAGCAAAGAAAATGACAGTAACGGGAGCTATGTCTTCCATTTCATCGAAAGATGTATTGAAAAGCCCGGTTTCGAGTATTGGTAATGCCTTAGCAGGTAAAATGCCGGGATTGTCTGCGATACAGACATCCGGACAGCCGGGTGGAGATGATCCTACAGTATATGTGCGCGGTGTGGGTTCGTTAAATGAGTCTATGTCTAAGCCGTTAATGTTGGTGGATGGTGTGGAACGTAGCTTTTTCCAGCTTGATCCTAATGAAGTGGAAGATATTACAGTCTTGAAAGATGCTTCTGCAACAGCTGTGTTTGGTGTACGTGGAGCTAACGGTGTAATTCTTGTAACCACCAAACGTGGACAGGAAGGTAAAGCGAAAGTGAACTTTTCCACTTCATTTGCTATACAAAGTCCGACTCGCTTGCCTGAATTTGCTGATAGTTACGAGTACGCTACGGCTTATAATGCAGCACAACTTCGCGATGGAGTTGCCGAAGGGCAGCTAGCTTTTAAACCGGAAACAATCGAAGCTTTCCGCACGAATAGCAATCCTTTGGCTTACCCCAATACAGACTGGATGGACAAGCTGATTCGTAAAACAGCTTTGCAGACACAACATAACCTGACCATTTCAGGTGGTTCACAGAAAGTGCGTTACTTTGCATCGCTGGGTGTATTTACACAAGACGGCCTCTTCAACTGTTTCCAGAAAGACTATGATGACAACTATAGTTACAATCGTTATAACTATCGTGTCAATCTGGACATGAACTTGACGAAAACGACTTTGTTCCGTATGAATATGGGAGGACGTGTTAATGATAAGCGTTATCCTGGCGTGGATGGTGAATCCGGCTTGACTAATATTGAAACCATTTTCCGCGGTATCTATTGGGCTACACCTTTCTCCGGTTCAGGCATAGTGAATGATAAATGGATTTGGTCTGATGCCAGTCATATTTCAAATATTGCCGGAGATATGCGTGATGCGCTTTATACGTATTATGGCAGGGGGTATGATGTCTCTTACGGCAATACGCTTAATTTCGATTTCCAATTGGAGCAAAAACTCGATTTCTTAACCAAAGGCTTGAAGGCTCACGTAAAAGGAGCTTACAACAGTTCGGTGACTTTAACGAAGAAAAGGCGTGGTAAAACTCCTCACTACGAACCGTTGGTGCAACAAGACGGAAGTGTACTTCTCAGCCGGGTTGACGAAGCAACGGTGTTGGGTTATGATGAGGCAATTGGCCGCAACAAGGATTGGTATGTAGAAGCTGCTTTGAACTATAAACGCGACTTTGGTAAACACCACGTCACGGGGCTGGTAATGTACAACCAATCTATCACTTACTATCCTGAAGGGCCTGACGCATTCTTGTCCATTCCGAGAAGCTATATCGGGTTAGTGGGACGTGCTACTTACGATTTTAACACCCGTTATATGGCTGATGTAAATATGGGATACAACGGATCTGAGAACTTTGCCCCAGGCAAGCGTTTCGGTCTGTTTCCCGCCTTTTCTTTGGGTTGGATTATCTCGGAAGAAAAATTTATGCAAAGTCTGAAGCCTTATGTCAGTTACCTGAAGCTGCGTGCTTCTTACGGTATTGTGGGTAACGACCGTGTAAGTGATAAATCCAGGTTCCTTTATTTGCCGGACGTGTACAATCCTGCCAATGGCGGTTTCTTCTTCGGTAACGGCTCTTCCATCACTACAGGTGCTGTCGAATCAAAGAAAGGTAATCCCAATGTGACTTGGGAAACGGCAGCCAAGCAGAATTATGGTGTCGACGCTTACTTTCTCGATAGCAAACTGAAGATGAACTTCGACTACTTCATTGAGCATCGCCGTGACATCCTAACTTCTCGTGGTACAAACCCCGGTTATCTGGCTGTGACACTTCCTACTGCCAATATAGGTAAAGTAGATAACAAAGGCTTTGAGTTCAGCATGACCTGGAGAGATAAAGTAAATGCATTTGATTATAACATTGGTTTCAACATCTCTTATGCTAAAAATAAGATTATCTATATGGATGAAGCTGAATATCCTTACCCTTATATGCAACGTACAGGCAAATCGGTAGGACAGAATTTTGGTCATAAGTTCGATGGTTATTTCTCGGAAGAAGATGTTGCACGCTATGCCACCGAAGAACGTGGTGGTATGCCCGATTATGGTACAGGCTTTACCCCCATGCCCGGCGACGTGAAGTACAAAGACTTGAACGGCGATAAGAAGATAGACCAGAATGATATTACTTCCATTGGTAATCCTACTTACCCTCAACTGTCCGGTGGTATCAACTATGGAATTTCATATAAAGGATTTGACATAAGCATGACTTGGTCGGGAGCAGCAAAAACTTCCCGAATGCTAAAAGACGTATTCCGTACTCCTTTCGGTGCGACCGATTCCCGATCTTTGATGAGGTATTTCACTACCGATACATGGACCCAGAAGGGAGATGCGGCCAAGTATCCGGCTATTTCATTCCTTAATAAATCCAACAATTACCGTGATTCTGATTTGTGGCTGCGTGATGCTTCTTACTTGCGTTTGAAGAATGTCGAAATAGGTTATAGCTTTTCCAAAAAGACATTGGAAAAAATACATTTAGGTAGTTTACGTATATATGCTACGGGATATAATCTACTTACATTCGATAAACTGGATGTGATAGATCCCGAGTCAAAGGCCAGTGCCACACCGATGTATCCGTTGGTGATGGTCATTAATTTCGGTCTGAAAGTAGGATTTTAATTAAAAAATGGAGAATAAACGATATGAAACCACTTAAAAGATATTTTCATGGCTTGATGTTGGCTACGTTATTGACTACAACAATATCATGTGAAGACTTTGCACTAGGTGAGAAATTTCTTCAGAAGCCACCCAGTTCTGATGTAACCATCGATACCATTTTCTCTACGGCCGAATATGCACGCCGTGTATTATGGAACAGTTATGGAAATTTACCCTATACTTTTAATGCGAGCAATCAATACACAAATTCGGTCGGATTATGGTATGGTATTCTGGAAGGATTGACTGACCTTTGCAATTCATCTTTGACATGGGATGGAGTGAATATTAATTATTATAATGGCTCTTACAATGCCGGCTCCGAGGACAAAGCCAACGGTACCAAATATAAGTTTACGGCACGCAATGGCTGGAAGAGCATCCGCATGGCCTGGGTATTTATTGAGAATGTGGATAGAGTGCCTGATATGGGTGCGGACGAAAAATCCCGTTTGAAGGCAGAAGCTAAGATTGTCATCGCTACCCAATATGCCGAAATGCTCCGTCATTATGGCGCATTGCCTATTGTGGATCATGCGATTGAAGCGGATGACGCACAATTACCCAGACGTGGCACTTTGCAAGAGACGGTAGATTTTATCATCCGTATGCTGGATGAAGCTATTGCCTGTAAAGAATTACCTTGGTCTGTTACCGAAGAAGAGTCTGATAACTGGAGCGGACGTTTGACCCGTGCCTCTGCTATGGGATTGAAAGTTCGTGTTCGCCTGTTTGTGGCAAGTCCGTTGTTCAATTCCGATGCTCCTTACTATGAGGGCGAAGCTTCTACCAAGCTGATGACTTGGTTTGGAGGTTACGATGCAAAACGTTGGGAGGATGCAGCCAATGCCGGCAAAGAGTTTTTTGATGAGATGAAAAAGGAGGGATTCTATGGCTTGGTAAAAGAGGCTGAGCCGCGTATGGCATTCCGTGATGCTTACTATACACGCGGTACTACGGAGTCGCTGATTTCGGTACGTCGCCACTATCGTACCAACAATATTGGTGGTATCATGCAAGGAGCACGTTGGGGTGCCTGGGGACCTACAAAAGAATATTTCGATATGTTCCCTATGGCAGATGGCAGTGATTTTGATTGGAACAATCCAGAACATAGCAAAAACCCGTTTATCAACCGTGACCCACGTTTAAGTGAAACTATTTTATTAGACGGCGATATCTTTGGTAGTGGAAGAGCCGATATTTGTAGAGCCAAATCGGATGATAAGACTAACTATCCGGCAGGTATACATTATAATAACAAGACTGTCAGCTTGGACGATAAAGGGCTTACAACCAATGGTATGGCAGCGCGAAAATTCTTGCTTGACCGCCAAGGAGAGTGGAAGAACCGGGTGATCCAGTGGCCGTTACTACGTTTAGCGGAAGTTTATTTGTCGTATGCTGAGGCGCTTAATGAATGCAACCGCACCGCCGATGCTTATCCTTACATCAATGCAGTGAGAAACCGTGTGGGCTTAGGTGATTTAAAAACCGGTTTGGATAAAAAAGATTTCCGCGAGGCCGTACTTCGTGAGCGGGCTTGTGAGTTCGGATACGAAGAGGTTCGCTTTTACGACTTGATTCGCTGGAAGCGTGAAGCCGATTTCACCAAACGTTTGCATGGCCTTTATTTTTATCGCCATGTAGTGCCTGAGGGAACTGATAAATTTGCCGGTGAATATAAATTTGATTTCCCGCAACTGACAGCAAGAGCCTGGCAGAAAGCTGGTGGATTCACACCGAAGTGGTACCTGAGCGCCTTCCCTGCCACAGAGATAAATAAGGGATACGGACTGGTACAGAATCCGGGTTGGGAATAAAATAAAATTTATTATTGAATAAAGTAATCATACTATCCTTATGGAAAAAAGTATAAAGCTATTAATTGCAGGGCTATTGTTTTCTTCTGTTTCAGTAGCTCAGATAGCAGACAGCATACAACATTATGGACGGGGTATCTCGTTCAACAAGAAGGAAGCAACTACCGCCGGAGGCGTGGCGACTTCAGAGCGCTTGAGCCACAGAACGAGCACGGTAGCCTCTAATTCCCTGTTTGGCTTGATTCCTGGTCTTCAGGTATTGCAGAATGCGGGAAACGAATGGGAAAACGGTGCTACACTCTATATCCGTGGTTTGGGCACTACCAACGAAAAGAGTCCATTGATATTGATTGATGGTTTTGAACGCAGCATCGATAATCTGGCTGTACAGGACATCGAATCAGTGACTGTACTTAAAGACGCCACTTCACTTGCTTTATATGGCATTCGTGGTGCCAACGGAGTGGTTTATATAACGACAAAGCGCGGCTATGTAGGCAAACCAGTCATCACTCTCGACTATGAATTCAAGATGGGTACTCCGCATCGCCTGCCTAAGTTTGTAGATGGGTATACTTATGCGCAAGCCTTGAATGAAGGATTGAAGAATGACGGATTGTCTCCTCGATATACAGACAGGGAACTGGACGCTTTCAAGAATCAGACATATCCTGAATTTTACCCCAATGTAGACTGGATGGACGAGGCGCTGCGCGATCACAGTTATGGCAACAACGTGAACTTCTCTATGCGAGGTGGTGGCGATAACGTTCAGTATTTCGCTCAGTTGAATTATTTGAATGATAAAGGTATTCTACAACCAACGGATGACAATGATGGATATTCCACTCAATTCAAGTATTCTAAACTGAACTTTCTGACCAATCTGGATGTGAAGTTGGGTGCAACTTCCAAATTGGAACTGAGTCTCCGTGGTAATTTCGCTGAAGACAACCGTCCTTATACTGCTACTACCGATATATTCAATGCATTGTATCAGGTTCCCGCCGGCGCCATGCCGATAAAAACCTCTCATGGGACTTGGGGAGCTACCTCCATCTATGGCAATAATCCGATCGCACGGATTTCTGGTACCGGTTATGAACGTGGGCAATCCCGTAATCTCTATGCTGACGTAAAATTTGTGCAGAAGTTGGATTTTATAGCCAAAGGTCTGTCGGCTACCGCACGTATCGGCTTGGACAACGAGGCACGTTATTGGGAACGCAACCAGCGCAAATTTGCCAGTGAAGAAGCAACTATGGGATGGGACGGCGAGAAAGACCAATACAAGAAACTGACAGATGAGACTCCCCTGGACTTTACCAGTAGCATCAAGGACGTTGTTCGCCATCTCAATATAAATGTGCAGGTAAATTATGACAGGAATTGGGGTACCGATCACAAATTGAATGCCACCTTGTTCTATGCGATGGATAAAATGACTAAACGTGGTCAAAATGCCGGCAGAGCTTATATGGATATTGTGGGGCAGGCTCACTATACCTATAAGAGTCGTTATTTGTTAGACTTCTCATTGTCAGGTTCCGCTTCCAGCGTACTTGATCCCGATAAGCGTTGGGGTATCTTCCCTGCCATCGGTGCAGGCTGGATATTATCAGAAGAGAGTGCTCTGAAAGCTGACTGGCTGGATATGTTGAAACTCCGTGCTTCGTATGGTATCGCAGGGCGTGCGGATTTTGGCACCCAGCTTTTCAGAAGCTCATATAGTGGAGGTAGCAGCTACTTCTTTGGTGACACTCCGACATCTATTGGTGGATTGAAAGAGTCCCGCCTGGCTGTGGATGGTTTGACCTATGAGAAATCCCATAAACTGAATGCTGGCTTTGATTTCATGGCCTGGAGACGCCTTTCTGTTACGATAGACGGATACTATGATCATCGAACGGATATCCTGGTGGATGGCGACGGTGCTTTATCTTCAGTATTGGGTATTGCTACTCCCTCCATCAATAACGGCATTGTAAATAGCTATGGTGTGGAAGTAGCTGCCAGTTGGAATGACAAGATTGGTAATGTGTATTATCAGTTGGGAGGACAGTTCAGTTTCAACCGCAACGAAATCAAGGAAATGAATGAGGTTTATCGCCCTTATGATTATCTGAAACGTACCGGCCACTCTATAGGACAATACTTCGGTTATGAAGTAGAGGGAATTTATAAAAGCCAGCAGGAGATTGACGAACGTGAAGTGAAGCAAGTTTTGGATGAAGTACAGCCGGGTGATTTGAAGTTTAAAGACCAGAATGGTGATAAGATAATTGATGCGTACGATCAGGTAGCTTTAGGATATAACAACATCTGCCCGGAAATCTATTACGGTTTCAACCTGGGTGCCGAGTATAAAGGATTCGGATTTACTGCCTTGTTTCAGGGTGTAGCAAATTATAGTCAGTTACTGGATACCCGCAGTATCTATCGTCCGTTGGTCAGCAACAATACCATTTCCCAGCATTACTACGACAATCGTTGGACAGCAAGCAATCCGGATGGCAAATATCCCCGTTTGACTTACAACGGCTCGAAAAATAACTATAATACCAACTCCATGTGGGTGGCAGATGCTTCATTCCTGAAACTGCGTACTTTGGAGGTATATTATCAGTTGCCCGAAAGATGGATAAAAAGTCTCCCCGGCGTAAGCCAGGCAAGAGTGTTTGCCCGTGGACATGATTTGTTCAGCATTGACAAGATGGATGGTGTGATAGATCCCGAATTGACAGGAGCGAGTCACCCGTTGATGTCTCAATATACTTTTGGCGTTAATTTACGTTTCTAATAAACTAAGCGAAATGAAACATATGAAATTTAAATATATAGCACTGCTTTTGCCGGCTTTCGTTTTGGGTGGATGCGACTTTATGGACTGTGACGAGTCGACCGACTATCAAAAGCAGGACATCTTCGAGAGCTTTGACCGTTCAAAAAAGATGGTGACCAACATTTACAGTTATTTGCCGCAGGATTTTTGCAACACATCGGACGCTATGCTCGATGCAGCCACCGATGATGCTATCCATGTCTATAAATCTTCGGCCATCCAGTATTTTGTTAACGGTACTTGGTCGGCCAATCATTTGGTGGATGATGTGTGGAGCAAGTATTACACAGCTATCCGTTCGGCCAACTTGTATTTGAAGGAAGCTGAAGGACAGAATTTTGAAGACTGGGAACATTCTAAAAACTATGAGGATATGATGAAAACTTACAGAAACTTTCCATATGAAGTTCGTTTTCTCCGTGCTTTCTATTACTTTGAATTGATAAAGCGTTATCACAATGTGCCTTTGGTGACAACTGTCCTGACGCAAGAAGAAGTGAATGAGGTAATACCTGAAAGTTGTGAGAAAGTGGCGCAATTCATCATGCAAGAGTGTGCAGAAATAGCTCCGATACTACCTGTTAGCTACAAGAGTGGTTTTGCCGATAAAGAAACAGGGCGCATCACCCGTGGTGCAGCATTAGCTTTGAAAGCAAGAGTGGCTCTTTATATGGCAAGTCCGCTTTTCTCTGCCGACGATACTGACAAATGGGAAAAAGCTGCCAAAGCTGCTTATGAAATCATCGGTTCGGCTTCCGAACTAGGATATAAACTAGATAAGTTTGCCAATCTGTTCGGAGCAGCTAATAATACAAGTACAGAAGTTATCCTGGCTCGTTCTACCGGTGAAAACGGAGATTTTGAAAAAGCAAACTTCCCGATGGGAGTAGAAGGCGGAAAAACCTCTACCTGTCCGACACAGAACCTGGTGGATGCTTTCGAGATGAAATCATCCGGAAATGAGTTTGATTGGAATAATCCTGCAATGAAGGCTAATCCATATGCCGACCGCGACCCTCGTCTGGCTATGACCGTTGTTTATAACAATATGGAATGGCCGGCTGCGAAGAAAGTGGAAATATGGGAAGGCGGCGCAAACGGACTTCCGCTGGCTAATGCCACTACCACCGGTTATTATCTGCGCAAGTATGTCAACAAAGATATCAGTTTTGCTTCCGGATCTACTGTTACCAAGAAACATCACAACTGGATTCTTTTCCGTTATGCGGAAGTATTACTGAATTATGCGGAAGCAATGGCGAATGCTTACGGTCCGGATGTCGCAGGTGACGAAACATGCCCGATGACTGCTCGTGAGGCGGTAAATCAGGTTCGTAATCGTTCGGATATAAAAATGCCCGCATTTCCTACAGGAATGTCTAAAGAGGACTTCATCAAACGTCTGAAAAATGAACGTCGTGTGGAACTGGCTTTTGAAGGACATCGCTTTTGGGATATTCGTCGTTGGAAAGACTTGAGTAAAACAGCGGATATTTACAGAGTGAAGATAGAAAAGACTGGTGATAACTTCAATTATGCCAAACTTCTTCATGAAACCAGGACGATCACGGACAATCTTTATTTCTATCCGATTTCCAATACGGAAAAGTATAAGAATCCCAATTTGGGACAGAATCCGGGTTGGTAGTAGAACCGTTTTTATAGTAAGCTAAGAAGAGCGTTTTCTGAGATTTCATAATCAGATGTATGTTACACAGACCTACTTTCCTCTTGTTGGGAGTAGTAGGTACTGTGTAACTACTATAAACGAGAATGAATAGCCATGCTAAACATAGTATAGAAAAAGGATGTATTTTTACGTGAAATAATAAAATAAACATGAAAAGATTGGCGCTGTTATTTCTTGCATTTTTGTGTGCAACTGTCACATTTGCTTATACGGAACGTAATCTATTACAGAAACAAGCAGATATGAATAGCCTAAAGGATGTTTTGGTGTTGAACCAACAATGGGTCACCTATCCCGATTATACCGATCGTGCCGGATGGGATACATTCTTGGGAACATTTAAAGACGAATATATCCGGCGTGGAGAAAAATTATTGGATTATCAGTGGCAAGTGGTGAAAGCTACCGATTATCTGGCTTTTGAGCGTACAGGTAATCGTTCGATGATGGAAAAGCCTTTTGGTGAAAATAATAATGCCATCATCGGTTTGCTGATGGCGGAACTCGCCGAAGGAAAAGGACGCTTTCTCGACCAACTGGCAAATGGCGTATTCCATACCTGTGAAATGACTTCATGGGCTCTTTCCGCCCACCTCATTACGCAGCCTTCTTCCCGTTCTTTACCAACGTACGATTATCCTCTCATCGATCTTACCTCCGGTGATCTTGGCGGATTATTGGCATGGACCTACTATTTTATGCACGATTCGTTCAACAAAGTGGACCCGGAAATCTCACGTCGGTTGCGTCACGAATTGCAAGTTCGTATTCTTGATCCATATATGAATAACGACTCGTTTTGGTGGATGGGACGCAATTACAACGGACGTATGCTCAATAACTGGAATCCTTGGTGTAACAGCAACGCACTGATGTGCTTTATGCTTCTTGAAAATGACCGCGACACTCTGGCGAAAGCTGTTCATCTGACAATGGAATCGGTAGATAAGTTTTTGAACTACATCAAAGCGAACGGGGCTTGCGAAGAGGGCCCATCCTATTGGGGACACGCTGCCGGAAAAACACTTGACTATCTGGAACTTCTCTCGGACATCACCGGTGGGAAGGTTAGCATCTTTCAGGAACCAATGATAAGAAACATAGGAGAATATATTTCACGTTCTTATGTAGGCAACGGCTGGGTCGTGAACTTTGCTGACGCATCAGCGCGTGGTGGTGGCGATGCGTATCTCATTTACCGTTTCGGCAAAGCTGTAGGTAGCGATGAGTTAAAAGGATTTGCCGCCCTGATGCGCAAATCGCCTTCTTTACCTTGGAATGGCCGGGATGTCTTTCGTACCCTGGCTTCCATCGCTATTGACAAAGAATTGCAGCAGATAGAGCCTGAGCATGAAATTCGCCCTTTCACCTGGTATCCTGAAACTGAATTTTGCTATCTTTCTGCAAAAGAAGGAATATTCTTAGCAGCAAAAGGTGGATATAATGACGAAAGCCATAATCACAATGATGCAGGCACTTGCTCGGTTTGGTTCAATCAGACCCCCATACTGATTGATGCCGGTGTAGGAACTTATACACGCAAGACATTCAGCAGTGAGCGCTATACCATCTGGAGTATGCAAAGTAACTATCACAATCTGCCCATGATAAACGGAGTATCCCAAAAATATGGCAGAAAATATAAGGCAACCGAAGTAAAAGCATGGAAAAACGGCTTCTCTGCCAATATAGCGACAGCTTATCCCAAAGAAGCAAAGGCGAAAAAGTGGACACGCTCTTATAAAATAAACAATAGGCAGGTACAAATCAATGATTCCTTTGAACTGGAAGAAGCTATAGTTCCCAATGTAATCAACTTTATGACTTGGGGAGAGATAGACCATCAGGAAAAGGGAAAAGTGTATATTAGGGTAAAAGACATAAAAGCGGAATTACGTTACAATGCAGAAGAATTTGAGCTAAACGTCGAGACGAAAACCTTGAAAGACCCACCACTCGTAAAGGTGTGGGGAAATACAATCTATCGCTTATCGTTCAAAGCAAAGACTCAAGCCAAGAAAGGCAACTATTCATTCGTGGTAAAAAAACTATAGCATACAAGAAATGGAAACAACTTTAAAAAGAATAATGTGGAACGTTCCTGTCATACTTTTAACAGGAGTATCCATACAGGTCTTCGGACAGGAACAACGCCCGAATCTAGTCTATATATTTCCCGACCAATATCGACTGAACGCACTGAGCCTGTGGAGTGATCCCGAATATCGGGATATACTGAATACAGTGGGCGATCCCGTACATACACCTAACCTTGACCGATTGGCCAAACAGAGTGTCATATTTAACCGGGCTTGCAGTACCTGCCCGTTAAGTAGCCCCCACCGGGCTATGCTAATGACCGGCATGTTCCCTGAGACAAACGGAGTACCTACCAATTGCTACAATGGAAGGCCGGAGGGCATTCATGAAAACCTAATCTGTTTTACTGACGTGCTGGCCTCAGCCGGTTATGAAACGGCTTATGTGGGAAAAACACATTGGAATCGCACAGAAGCATTATTCGACAAGGACGGGAATTATGTAGGCACCACCGAAAAACCGGGAGGGCACTGTATATTTCCATACGATACATATATCCCTGAAGGCAGAGGACGCAAAAGTAATAAATACTGGTTCCAGCAACTAAAAGACAATCATTTTAATGCCGCAGCCTACTCCAATCGTCCGGAACTAGTGAATGGAAAGAAAGACGGTGAAGCTTACCGCCCATATCGATTTACTTCGGCAGTGGAAGCAGATGTGGTAATCGGATATCTGCAAAATAAATCAGGACAACGTGACGCGTCCAAGCCTTTTAGCCTATTTTGGAGTCTGAATCCTCCCCACACCCCCTATTCCAGCATTAAGGACTGTAAAGAGGAAGTGTTCAACCAATATTATAAGGACATGAAAAAAGAAGATTTGCTGCTCCGTCCCAACGTGAAGTATGGAGAAGGCACGCAAATCAAGAACGTGAACAAACTAATTTTGGAATCTAAAGTCTATTTCTCCCTAATAAAAAGCGTAGACGATGAGATAGGTCGTGTACTGAAGGCACTGGATGAAGAAGGGCTGACGGACAATACCGTTCTGGTGTTCGCGGCCGACCATGGAGAGATGATGGGCAGCCATGGTCGCATGGCCAAAGGAGTAATTTACGACGAGGCTTTTGCTATTCCATTTTTTGTGCGTTACCCAAACAAACTGAAACCGCAGGTTAACGACCTAATGCTTGGGGCTACGGACATCATGCCGACAATGTTAGGCATGATGAACTTAGGCGACAAGCTGCCTGAAACCGTGAAAGGAAAGGATTATTCGCAAGGTATTATCACCGGAAAATTCAAAAAAGTAAAGAAGCCGATTTCTTCATTCTATTATATGCAGAAAGAAAAAGGAGTACGTACCGAGCGTTATTCGTATCTGGTGACGAAAGAAGGAAACTATCTGTTGTTCGACAATCAAAAAGACCCTTATCAAATGAATCCGTTGAAGTTGGAAGAGACTCCAGCCAAACAAATGAGGCTATTGAAAAAAGAACTGGGTAATTGGTTAAAAGTGTCGGAAGACAGTTGGGCGAAAGAACGGAAGTTCCCCGAAAGAATACAGTACTAACTGTCAAAACAACGATAACTTCCATTCACCGGTATAGAACAACTTGAAAAGAAAAATAGAAGAAACGGTGCAATTGTAAATTAAATTATTTCAATGATGAATCTAAAAAGAATATTAATACTGAGTGGGCTTACAATAAGCCTGACCGGTATGTACGCCCAATCCTTTACATGGATCAGCAGTACGGAAGGGAATGTTTGGAAAGAAACTGAAGTGAAACTTCAAACAAAGAGTAATCAAACACCTGTTTTAAAAGCGGATACCAATGAAAGTATCCAAACCTTCAAAAAATGGGGAACCTGTTTCAATGAATTAGGTTGGGACGCACTAAACATGCTATCAATAGATGACCAGAAGGTGGTGCTAAACAATATTTTTGCTCCTGACGGCGAACTAAAATTCTCTATGGGACGTATTCCGATGGATGCCAACGACTATGCACGCAACTGGTATAGCTGCGATGAAGTGCCGGGTGACTTTAAACTGAATTACTTTAATATCGACCGTGATAAACAAACCCTTATACCTTATGTGAAACGGGCGCTAAAGGTGAATCCTAATATGACGTTTTGGATTTCTCCCTGGTCACCTCCTTCTTGGATGAAAGTGAATCATTATTATTCTGTAAAAAGTAAAGCAGGGGTAAACCAATTACCTGCTCAAGCAGAGATAGCTCTTTATGAAGGGATTGAAAACGTAGATAAGAAGTTCTATCCAAAGCAGGTGGCAGAGAACGACTATTTCATTCAAGACCCACGCTACTTACAATCTTATGCTGACTATTTCTGTAAATTTGTATCAGCTTATCAGAAAGAAAAGATTCCAGTGAACCGGGTGATGTTTCAAAATGAACCATGGGCTTATTCCATTTACCCCGCTTGCGCATGGACTCCTGAAGGTATTATTCGCTTCAATGTGGAATATTTAGCTCCTACTTTGAAGAAACAACTGCCGGAAATAGAACTTTATCTGGGTACACTGAATACAAACCGCATCGAATTGGTAGACAAGATTCTCTCCGATCCCCGCATGAAAGATGCGGTGGAAGGTATTGGTTTCCAATGGTGGGGAGGACAGATCCTGCCGGAAATACGCAAAAAATATCCAAACTATAAATATATGCAGACTGAAAGTGAATGTGGTTCAGGTACTTTCGATTGGAAAGCAGCCGAACACACTTTTAACTTGATAAATCATTATTTGGGTAGTGGATGTGAAGAATATACTTTTTGGAATGCCATCTTGTGTGATGAAGGAACCAGCGGTTGGGGATGGAAACAGAATGCATTAGTTCGAGTAGATTCGAATACTAGTTCCGTTATTTATACTCCGGAATATTATGCTGTAAAGCATTTTAGCAACCGGGTTGTTTCCGGTACGAAGATTTTGCAATATAAAGAGAAAGGTGAAGATAAGCTACCTGTTATGGTATTTCTGACTCCTGACAATAAGTTCTTGGTAGTAGCCGGAAACTTTAATGATACCCCACGACAGCTAACTGTACAAATAAGAAATAAATATTTAGATGTTACTTTACAGGGACATTCTTTTAATACATTTAGTATGAAGTAATTTAAGGATAAATGAAGAGCAAATTCCATCTGAAAAGAGGAAAATTGCTCTTCATTGAATATCAAGACAGGATATTTATTGGATACCCCTAATCAGCAGGCGGTATAATAAAATGCATCTGATTGCCGTGCCCTACCCTTTTGATGATGCCTTCGTCCGCAAATGATTTAAGGTCTGCCAATGCCATGTTCTTGAGCCGTCCCGTCAGTTCCGTATACGTTGTCCTTGTGATAAATCCATGTTGCCGGATATGTTGCAGGACAATCTTTTCCGACTTTTCTCTTTAGCTCACAAAGTCTGTTTTTAATCTCCACACGAATATTGACTTCCTCAATAATCTTATCAAGTACATTCGCGCGGATTCAAACGCTCATCAGCAAAAATTGAAGAACAAGAAAATAAAAGATATAATAGGCTGTCCCTTTTTATCGGACGGACAGACTTTAGTCTGTATAAGATTCAAGAAATTGATTAAGTAAATATGCAGATTTTTTTCGTAATCTTACTATAGATAACTCACAGACTAAAGAGAAGAAAGTAAATAGTATGTCACTATAGTCAAACGAGGTAAGAATCGACTGTAAAGAACATCTCAACCATGTAATAAAAAACGACCAATATCATAATAGGAAATCTATCTACCGAAGCATAATTGCAATGTGTTATTTCTATTTCAAAATACATAATAGAACACATAATACAAAAA
Source organism: Bacteroides sp. GM023 (assembly GCF_014750685.1). Lineage (GTDB taxonomy): Bacteria > Bacteroidota > Bacteroidia > Bacteroidales > Bacteroidaceae > Bacteroides. The sequence goes on along the minus strand of NZ_JAAXGE010000002.1, from coordinate 801,753 downwards.
ATCACAAATCAAGGATAAATTATTTTTAAAAAGAGCCTTATGCACAATTTTATCACATTATTGTATTTTATCGTACATCTATCCCAATATTAGTAGCGACCTTTGCAGGCGTAAAAAACACTTGATATTCAAATACTATGAGAACAATTCTATCATTTATTTTATTCATCTTTTTATTCGGATGTACTTCTACCGATGAAAATAATGCATGGAAAATAGCCAAACGATCTAATACAAACCGTAAAGAACTTGTTAAATTTCTCGACTACTATAAGGTAAAAGGCGATAAAGAAAAATATAAAGCTGCTTGTTTTTTAATATCAAACATACCCAACAAATATTCTTTAAGCGGAAGAGAGAAAAAGCGGATATATGATATAGATATAGTAAAAGCTGACTCTCTTATAGAATCGTTGGAATACTCCTTTTGTTTAAAAACAAAGTGCCCTTATTTACAAAACTACACATTTGAACAATTTTGTGAATACATCCTCCCTTATCGAGTAGCCAACGAGCCTTTACAATATTACTGGAAGTGGGATTGTGTAAAGCACTTCAGCAATGGGAACAGTAATGATATGGCAGAAGCAGCACAAAATATTAATGCACAAATCAAACTCAAATTAGCACCAGAGTTTTACAAAGATTCCCTACAATCATATACATCTCTTATACAAACAAAGTATGGCAAATGCGACGACAGAAGCACATTAGTTGTTATGGCTTTACGCTCAGCAGGTATTCCCGCCGCATTCGAGCTAGTTCCATATTGGGGAAGTAGCAACAACGGGCACTCTTTTGCAGCAGCAATACTTCCAAATGAAAAAACCATATCTTTCCAAAACGAGAACAATAATGATATAAATGATTTACCTATTCGAAAAGTTCCAAAAATTTATCGGAAAAGTTACACAATAGTTTCTAATCAATTGCATGATACTATGGTATTTGATTTTCCGCAACTGTTTAAAGATTGTGATATTCGAGATGTTACAGGAATGTATTTGATAGGTTCTAAGACTATGGCACTTAATTACAATAAAAATAATATATCTTATTTATCGGTATTCTCCCCTAATGGGTGGATCCCAATTGCGGTCTCAACAAATGGCAAATTTTCCAATATAGGTACAGGCACCAAAATAGGAGAAGAATCAGAGGAAGCCTTAAATTTAGGCAATGGTATTTTATATCTACCTTCTATCTTCACAAACGCAGAAATAGCCCCTCTATCCCCACCTATTATTGTATCTAATGATAGTATTCGAGAAATACAACCCAATATCATGCAGGAAGAGACTATTACACTAACCCGCAAATATCCGTTAAATAAAAGAATAGTGAGATTTGCCCAAACGATGATAGGAGGTATTTTTGAAGGTGCCAACCGAATAGACTTTTCCGATGCAGAAGAACTGTACAAAATCACTAGTACCCCGGAAAGTCGAACACAAAAAATAAATATTACATGTAATACAAAATACAAATACATACGATATCGAAAGCCGAAAGGTATATTCAGCATAGCCGAATTTTCTTTACACCAACAAAACGGAACACTTATTTCTTCCTATCCAATAGCCTGCGAAGCTATCCAAAAAGATAGCACAATGATGGCTATTTTCGACAATAATCCCTTAACATATTACCAAGTAGATAGAGGCATAGACTTATGGATAGGGATGGCATTGCCTCAAGCGACTTCTATCGGAGCAATAAGTTTCGCTCCACGCAATGATGACAATTCTGTTGTACCAACGGATACCTATGAACTACTTTATTGGAATAAAGGTTGGAATAGTTTAGGTGAGAAATCCACGACAGAAGACCATATTACTTATAACAACGTACCCAAAAACGCATTATTATGGCTTCGAGATTTAACAAAAGGTAAAGAAGAACGTCCATTTACCTACGAAAACGGGCAGCAAATATGGTGGTAATAAGCACACTTTATTCTAACACATAAATAATAATAATTTTATGAAGAAAATTACTTTTTTTCTAGTCTTACTTCTATCAGGAAGTACCAGTTATTCACAGAGTATCTCTAACGTAGATATCAAAAAACATAAGGAATACCTGATGAAAACGTACAAAATTAATCAGCCAAAAGCCGATAAGTATCTCCAACTATTACTTCCATCTCTGGAAAATGAAAATGAACAGTTGAAAAACCAAAGAATTAGTTCTGTCAAATTTAAAGAGGAACAAAAGAAGCTTTACAATAAGTATGGTATAATGATCAGTCAAGTGTTCAGTAAAGGACGGTACAAGAGTTGGAGTTCCTGTACACAGGGTTTAGAACGATACCACATTTTAAGTGAAACGAAGTTCATTCCACGTGAGAAAATAAATACATTGTACAAAACAGAAAGTGAGTGGAAAAAAAAACGCGATCATATATTGGAGGGAAACGATGAAGAATATATTAAAATCGAAAAAACACAAAACATACTCACAACATTAAATAGTCAAATCCGTCAAATCATAGGAACAGAAATAGGAAACTGGTATATCAATTACAAAGATATGACTTTCAGGACACTTGAGAATATGGATAAATATGGAGCGACTTACAACGAAAGCTGGCAAATATCTCAAATAGAAGTTAACTGCTCAACACAACGTGCAAAAATATGGGAAGAGCGTCCCAAAAACAGGAATGAAAAATTGCAAGAGATTGAAAATTATAAATTAAGTGCTATAAAAAAAGCAGTTCCCCCACAGGTTGCAAAGAAGTGGATAGCAATTAACAATTCACAACTAGATTATGTGCTCGCCAAACGATATGGATTAAATAAGGTACAGATCAATCAATTTAAAAATGCATATAACATATATGCTATTGAAGAATATAAGATAATAAATGAGCAAAAGAAACTTTCTACAGCCGATAAAGCAGAAAAATTAAAAGTTGCAAACGAAACGTTCTTACAGAGCGTTCGTCCGCTATTCAGCAATAGCTCATATAAAAAATGGAGAGGAAAACGAATGTATGATTTGAATAAAAAAAAAGAATATAAAAGATAATATATTATGAAAATATCCTATATTTACACACTAGCATCTATAATGATAATAATGTTCTGTATTGTAAATTGTACAGATGAAGACTCAATAAAGCTAGATACGCAGATAGAAATGAAAGACTTTAGCTTGCAAGAAGCTAAAACTTTTTTTGAAAAACAATCAGAAGTAAGCTTGATAACGAGCCGTTCGCTAAACAATAAATCAATAACTCCCGGTGATTTTATCCCCAAATGGGAAGTTGCTATAGGCTCATCTAAGAATGGAATTGCATGTTACGATATTCCCATTACCCCTACCTATCAATACAAAGCAATTCATGTGGATGAAAAGAATGGCTTTCCCTCTGCAGGGAAAGTTAATATATATCAGAAATTAATAATTATAAAAGATCTCAACAGTAAAAGAATGGGGCAATATATTCTTACATTGATACCTTCAAAAACTTACGATAACAAATACTCTCATGACATTTGCAACAAATTCATAAATTGTGCAGACAAGGGAGAGTTTACAGGGATCGCTATTTACTCGTGCGTGTATTCTAATTTAACCGCCCGAGTGAGCCAATACAAAAATGGAATAAAAACTGATGGTGTATTCTTATTGAGTACCACATCAAAAACTGATTTTATCAGTAAATATGAACAAGCTCGCATGCTAGTATCCGCTATTACCGTACAAAGAAAAAATGTAGTGTTGACACGTGGAGAAGATGATTATGATTTTACTTATGATGGTGGTTGGTTAGACGATGTTATCGTTACTCCACCAGATTACAGTGAGTGGGGAGAAAACGAAATGGAAGACTGGATAAACTCCTCAAGACCTGATACTAGCCCAATAGACCCAGAGCCAGAGCCGGAAAATCCCGCTACCCCAGATGACGAATCCCAAGATAATTCTAATAACGATACAGAACAAAAGCCTATCCAAAGCCAAGATTTTATTGCGGCAAAAGATGACAAATTTGTCATAGCCAAATTACCAGATAGAATGGAAAAGCAAATAGGATACACATGTGTCACTTCCATAATTTCATACATAAAATTAACATTAGGTGGAACAGCGACTTATGATAGTAATGGAGTTTTAAAAGTAGATCACGGGACTATACTCCAAGAATATATAAATTATCAAATAGGGTTGAATCCCAATTTATCAACAGGAGCCATATTAATGGATATAATAGGAAATGGAATGCACATAGAGAAAATCGCAGGATTTGTAGATAAATTCTTCACTACTGTGCCCGCCGATAATATAACATTTGTAGAAGCTATTAACAATGGGTATATTATAATGACAACTATAAAATCAGAGATGGAGCAAAGTGCACATAATATTGCTGTAATAGGATATCACACTAATGGTAACCTTATATACATGGATCCAGAATATGGGTGCTGGAGGGAAGCCCCTGTTTCAGCATTGGGATTATATGCATACGTTATATCAGGAGTAAAATAGTATAAATATGAAAGGAATATTATTAATTTTAATGCTGTCGTGCATTTTTGCTTGTTCATGTCCTTGTTATTTAAAAAAGGATAAGTTATCGACTATGGATTTACTGACTCGAAAAAGTTGGTATTTAACAAAAGGAACATCACCCAATATTATAAATAAAGTAGTATTCAATAAACAAAGTACGAAAACACTTCTTTGGTTTAAAAATACTAATCCCCAAAAGTATCCTCATGCAGAAACCAAACTTACTGGTTCAGTCATGTATTATTTGTCAGACTCAATAGAAAGAACTTTTAAACTTGACAGGATAGGGAAAAAAGAGTATGGAAATTATATCATAAATGAAAATGGAAGTGTTATAGAAATAGTAAAGTTAAATTGTGATACGTTAATTATAAAAACAATTTATCCTGATACAGCTATTTATGTTGGTAATGGTCCATTGTTATATATTACAAAACCATAAAAACATAACGTGATTGTGATTACTCTATGCTAAGAAATCAACTTAACATAATAGATATCCTGTTATTGAGTTATACAGCAATAACAGGATTCTATTTCTGTTTGACATCAAAAAATGAATTTAACTTTTTTGAGATTACTCAATGGAGTGCATTTTTTCTATGCTATTGTATAGCAAGAAAAATATCGCAGAAACAATGGTGCTTATGGGGAATTGTTCTGTTAGGAATTATTGAAGCAACTATCGCAATTTGCCAAAAAGCACATTGGATAGATAGTTTCCATTCTACGTTTAATATGACAGGGACCTTTACCAATCCAGGACCATTAGGTGGTTTTCTAGCCATTGCAATGACTATAATTTTCGGATTTTACCTAGAATATCAAGAACATTCATGGACAAAACTTCTTCTACTCTTTATTATTGTTTTATTATTAGCCATAATTATACTTACTGATTCACGCGCTAGTTGGTTGGCAGCACTTTTCGGTACAGGCTATCTTATCTTCCTCAAGAAAAAGGAACATGGAAATTCACTAAGCAACATCTCAAAAGTAGGGATAATTATATTTGTATTATTATTTTCAGCTTTCGCTTATTACTACAAAAAAAATTCAGCAAACGGTCGCTTACTAATATGGCGTGTATCTTCTGAAATGCTGGCTGATGCCCCTTTAATGGGAAAAGGTATAGGTAATTTCAAAAAAGAATATATGCATTATCAGGCTCGATATTTCAAATCACATCCACATTCTTCATATGCAACGTTAGCAGATAACACAACTTATCCATACAACGAGTTTTTGCTTATAGGAGTAGAGCAAGGAATGGTAGGACTCATTTTTATTCTCTGCATTATAGTATCTGCATTAAAATACGCATCTTATCAAAACTATCATAAAATTTATCCAAGTAGCTTCATTACATTGCTCATTTTCTCTTTATTCTCTTATCCATCCAATGTAGTATTGCTATGGTTATTGGTTCCTCTACTACTAGGAGGCATACAATGCAAAAAAAGCAGAAGTATATCAACAAGTTATAAATTCCAACTAGTGGAATGGTTTGTTTATATATGTTTCCTGACACAATTCTTTTGGGGAAGTTATCGTTATTATGAACTAAAGAATAACGTAAAGAAACTATATTCATTATCACCACAAGAAAGCAAAAAAGCAAAAATATATCTAGAAAAGTCTCGAACGGAATTACAGTCGACACCACGTTTATTAGATGTGTATGCCCAATATTATTATCAGAACTTTCCGCCCTCCGTCAGCCTTTCTGTCTTAAAGCAAGCTACATCTATTATTCCAAGTTCTGAATTGTATTGTCATTTGGGAGATTCTTATAAGAAACTTAACCAGATGGACGAAGCTGTTGTATGTTATACCCTAGCCAGTGAAATGGTACCGAATCGCATACAACCTAAATACAAGTTATTTTGCTTGTATCGTGACAGAAAAGATACTATTCAAATGAAAAAAGCTGCTTTTGAAGCACTACATATAAAAGTTAAGGTAATGAATACTAAAACATTACGTATGAGAGGAGAAATCAAAAGCTCACTAAAACTTACAGATATCAATTAAAAGGCAAACAATAATAACCTTTCACCCTTACTTCAAAATGCTGGAAACTCCCGATGTCAAAGGGAATAATAAACTGACATTGTAAATAGCAGATGTCTTGTTGGTGAATGACACGCTCGATTAAGAAGCGATGCGTATCAAGTGCCGGATATTATTCAAGACGGGACAAAAGGGAGCTTCCAAAAGATGCTATGATAACTTCGTCGCAGAGCATACACGCTTATTGAACGAGAAACCGGCCATCAGTTACGAAGATATCATGGCTGAACTTCAGTAGCTGCCGGCGGTATAATAAAATGCATCTGATTGCCGTGCCCTACCCTTTTGATAATGCCTTCATTCGCAAAAGATTTAAGGTCGGTCAGTGCCATGTTCTTGAGCCGTCCCGTCAGTTCCGTATAAGTTGTCCTTGTGATAAATCCATGTTGGCGGATATGTTGCAGGACAACATTTTTCAGTTTCTCTGTGTCCCACTCTCTTGAGGTGTAGAAGCGTACACACTTCCTACGTTCCAAGTCTCCCCGGATACCTGTACGGAATTCCTTGGATGCGCGGAAGTTTACTCCATTGAAGGAAACGGAACTGGAACGAAGGTCATCCGTCTTTTCCACCAGTCGCGCCTTCACTTTGGCGGAGAAGAACCCAAACTCTGCCAGTTCCACCCGATAGCCTTCACCCAGATATTGCAACGTTTCGTTGCGCAACTCGGAAAGGATTCCTTCTATCACTCCTTCCTTGAATCCGGTTCTTTTGGCAACTGCCTGAATGAGACGCTTTGCCGTAATCGTTCCGTTATAAACAATGTCGGCATACATTGTTTCCGTTTCACCCTCTTTGATGGTCAACGGCGGTTTCTTCTTTAAATTGTAATAAGCCATATTTTTTTTCTACCTATAATTAAGACTTTTCAGTGCAGAGAATAAGGATTTTCAGTGCACAAAATAGTGCGAGTTTATGCGATCGGGAAGTCATCACCTTATAGGGTGACAAATATCACTTTATAGAAAGACAAATAGCATCTTATACCGTGACAAATGGCACTTTATAGAGTGACAACTCCTTAGAGAAACGAGAAAACTCGTAAAGATACACAATTAATCACCGAAAAGCAAGAGGGGGAACTTTATTTCTCCACACAGAATTATTGGATTTTAAATTATTTCAGTACATTTGTCTGCGCCTACATCTATACAGGAAGCATGAAAATAAACGAAATACAGTGCATAAAAGAACTACGCAACGGCTCTTATCAGGCTTTCACGCAGATTTATGAAGCCTATGCCGACCGACTTTACAGCTTCGTTCTTAAACAACTAAAAAATCGTTCCCTGACACAGGATATTGTTCAGGATACCTTTTTGCGCCTATGGGACAATCGTAGCCAACTGGATTGTTTCGGCAATCTGCAAGCCTTTATCTTCACTATTGCCAAACATCAGGTGATTGATTATTTCCGCAGGCAGGTCAACGAGCTGCAATTCGAGGATTTTATGGAATATTGCGAGAGCCGGGAGAGTGATGTCTCACCGGAAGACATATTGTTGTATGACGAGTTTCTGCAACAGCTCAAACAATCGAAGAAGGTACTCTCCCAACGGGAGCACGAGATTTATGAATTGAGCAGGGAAAAACATATCCCCATCAGGCAAATAGCCGAACAGCTGAACCTTTCCGAACAAACCGTAAAGAACTATCTGACTTCCGCCATGAAGATTCTTCGCAGCGAAATGATGAAGTATAATATTCTCTTTATTTTCTTCTTATAAGAAGCCACCTCACAAGACATTCACCCGCCTTTTTGATTTTTATGTTATAAAACACAAAGAAATCATAGTACTCTCCTATTTCATTCACGTATAACCAATAGAAACAGTAATAATATGCCTACACACTTTAAAAACTTATATCGCCAATACATGGAGAAGGGAGTTCCTTCTTCTGACTTCGGAGAGTTCAAAAAAGAACTCGATACTATGCCGGATGAAGAGCTTTGGAATACCATGATGGATATGGAAAAAGAATCTGTAACAGAAATCGGGATGCCACCCATGATGAAAAAGCAGATACGGAAGGAGCTACATCAGATTATATGGAGACGTCGTTGGATACAGTTTGCCAAGTATGCTGCTGTAATTGCTTTGCTCGTCACTTCTTCTTTCGGCATCTATACCTTATTCGAGACTCCCGATACGCAGCAGATGATTACCGCCAATGTGAAACCGGGCAGTAAATCGGAAATCATATTGCCGGACGGGACGAAAGTGCAGTTGAACGGCGCCACTACAATCACATATGATGTGAACAACTCCAGGCAACGACTGGTACACCTCTCAGGAGAAGCTTTTTTCGACGTAGCAAAAAACCCCGACTGTCCTTTCAGAGTGATAGCCAACGACCTGCAAATCGAAGTGCTAGGGACTTCTTTCAATGTAAACACCTATAAGAAGGATATCATCGAAACTTCCCTGCTCACCGGACGTATTAAAATATCCGGCGGCTCGCTTCCACAGGAGTATATCCTCACCCCCGGCGAAAAGGCGACCTATTCAGGCACGGACAAGGCACTTAGAATAACGAAAGCCGACGTCCACGTGGAAACCGGATGGTGTGACGATTATCTGATATTCGATTCCGAACCTCTGATTGATGTTATCGAAGAGATAGAGAGATGGTACGGAGTGGAGATAGAGCTAAAATACCCGCAAATCGGACAGGATTTGCTATCCGGCTCTTTCCGCCATGAAAGCATACAGAATGTAATCCATTCACTAAGCCTGCAATACAAGTTCAAATATGAGATACATAAAGATAAAATCACTATTTATTAACCCATTGAAAGAAAGGAGCCTATGGAGAACAGCCGGTAATTATATAAAAAAACAACCAAAGAATCGCCCAATCCTTTGGTTGTATGTAAGTCGATAAAATTAATCCATTAAACATGAAAAATAGTATCAACTATGAATTACACAAAGTTAATTTTTTCCTTTAGAAAGAGGAGACAGAATCTCCTTATTTTTAGAAACTTTACCATTTTACTTGTTGTGCTGGTTTTATTGCCCGCAGGGGTATTGGCACAAAAAGGAAATGTGTCGGTGAATATCAATAACGGCACGGTGAAAACGTTTATAAAGGAACTTGAGAAGCAGACTCGGTATACGTTTGTCTACCGAAACAATGTGCTCAACGACCAGGCGAAAGTAACCGTCAATTGTCAGAATAAGCCTATCGACCAGGTATTGTCACAGGTATTCACGCCGATGAATATATCCTGGTCGCTCAATAACAATACCATCGTACTGGTAAAGAAAGAAGCGCCACAAAAGAAAAGTGAGAAGAAGACCCTCAAAGGTACGGTGACTGACAGCAGAGGTGAGCCAATCATCGGCGCCAACGTGATACAGGAAGGTGGCGTCGGAACCATTACGGATGTGGACGGAAACTTCACTGTCACGGCAGACCCGGCGAAGCCGTTGAATATATCCTATATCGGGTATAAGAAAAAGGCAATCCGTATCGGGGCTTCCCCGACCATCCACATTGCGCTGGAAGAAGACGCGCACGTGATGGATGAAGTAATTGTCATCGGATATGGTTCGAAAACCAAACGGGATGTCACCTCTTCCATCGGTACGTACAAACCGGGGGACATCAATGTCCGTCAGGCATTGGGAGTGGATGAACTGTTGCAGGGACGTGTCTCCGGTGTTAATATTACCTCCGCATCCGGTGTGCCGGGAAGCAAGAACCGGGTCAGTATCCGGGGAATCGGGTCTATCACCGCAGGCAATGAGCCTTTGTATGTGATTGACGGAGTGCCTATCAACAATACTTCGGGAGATACCGGAGCATGGGGGGCACAGTCGATGAACGGTCTTAATGATTTCAACCCTGCCGACGTGGAGTCCATACAGATTCTGAAAGACGCCGCTTCCGCTGCTATTTACGGTTCGCGCGCTACGAACGGCGTGATTCTGATTACGACCAAGAAAGGAAGCAAAGGTCAGGCAAAGGTGAGCATCGACACGAATGTCAGTTTCTCCAACCTGCCAAGAACGGACAAGCTCGATATGGCGGATACAGACCTCTTTCTGGAAGTTCTGAATGAGGCTATTGATAATTATAATCTTCAGACGAACAGTACGCAAAGCCGAATTGACAACCCGGCTCCGGGAAAGGCGCAGACAAACTGGCTCGACCTGGTACTCCGTACAGCGGTCACTTACACTACGACCGCATCCGTATCTGGCGGTACGGACAAGACCAACTATTACCTGTCAGCCAATTACAAGCATAATGAGGGGGTGATTATCAATAATCAGCTCAAACGGTATAACCTGAAAGTCAACCTGGACACGGAGATAAAGAAATGGCTGAAAGTGGGTACTTCGTTAAATTTGAGTTATTCGCGCAATAACCGTGTGCCTACCGGTTATAATATCGGTACGAGCGTGATAACCCGTGCCATCGAACAGCGTCCGTGGGATTCGCCCTACCGCCCCGACGGGGAATATGCCGTAGGCGGAACGGAACTGGCCAATCATAATCCGATACAGGCTCTCAACGAAGAAGATGTGTATATTGACAACTACCGTGCCCTCGGTTCGCTCTATATGCTGTTCAATATCACGAAAGACCTGAACTTCAAGACGACTCTCGGAGAGGACTTCAACTACAAGGAGGAGCATATTTACTATACAGACAAGCATCCGTATGGCAACAAGGTAGGCAAGCTGATTGACGGACGAAACTCCTACGCAAGTACTTTGTGGGAAAACGTGCTGACTTACAAGCATTCATTCGAGGAAGACTTCTCACTGGATGTCATGCTGGGACATTCCATACAGAAAGACGTATCGTCCTCGTCCGCACAGACGGGTATCGGATTTCCTTCTTCTTCTTTCGATGTAAATTCCGTTGCTGCCGAATTCGCGGATGTAAGTACAGGGCTTTCATCGTTCCTGCTCCAGTCATTCTTCGGCCGTGTGAGCCTGAACTATAAAAACCGCTATCTGCTGACCGGAACGATGCGTACAGACGGTTCTTCCAAATTTATATCCAACAATCGTTACGGATATTTCCCATCTGTCAGTGCCGGATGGAACTTGGGAGAAGAATCCTGGTGGAAGTTTCCGCAGACGGATGTCAAGCTGCGTGCCAGTTGGGGTTGCACGGGTAATCAAGGCGGTATCGGTTCTTATGCCTATCAGGCACTAGCCGGCGGCGGTTACAACTACAATGGAGAGAATGGTCTGGGACTGACTACCGCAGGCAATCGCGACCTCAAATGGGAGAAAGCGCAACAAGGGGATATTGGTGTAGACCTTTCGTTCTTCAAAGGAGCTATCACGTTCACAGCGGACGCATTTATAAAGGATACGAAGGATTTGCTTTATCAGAAGCCCACTCCCGCCACATCGGGTTATACGAGCCAGGTATGCAATATCGGTTCCATGCGTAACAAAGGACTTGAGTTTACCTTAGGAGCCAATTTAGGCAAAGGAGCTTTCTCGTGGCATTCGGACTTCAACATCTCTTTTATCAGAAATAAGCTGACCGCCCTTCTCGACAATAACGAGATATTGACAACCAGCTCCATGCACGCCCTGAAAGTAGGTGAACCGATAGGTTCTTTCTATATGATTAAATGGAAAGGAATTTACCAGTCGGACGACGAAATCCCTGCCAAGATTTACGAGCAGGGAGTAAGAGCCGGAGACTGTATCTACGAAGATGTGGACGGCAATGACGTTATCGACGAGAAAGACAAGCAGTTTGTAGGTTCAGCCAATCCTAAATTCACCGGTGGATTCAACAATACATTCAAATATAAAGGGCTTGACCTGAGCGTATTCTTTACCTTCTCATCGGGAAACAAGCTGTATGAGCTTTGGACGGGTGGTCTGCGAATGGGTAACGGCACATGGCCGATACTGAAATCTTCCGCAGAATCCCGCTGGACAGAGCCGGGAAGTACGAACAAGAATCCGCGTGCCATCTACGGCTACACATGGAACTCAACGAAGTTTGTCAATACCCGGATGCTGCACGACGCGTCCTATATCCGGTGCCGCACGGCTTCTATCGGCTATAGCCTGCCCAAAAGTTGGATTAACCGGATACATATTGACAATCTCCGTGTCTATTTCCAGGCCGACAACCTTTTCGTAATCACGAAATGGCCGTATCTGGATCCGGAAGTAAATGTAAGCCTTAGCGCCACCAATATGGGATACGATTACCTCTATCCCTCACAGCCGCGCACGTTTACAATAGGTGTAAATCTTAAATTCTAACAGCTATGAAGAATTTTATTATATCGCTAACAGCACTACTATTGGTATTTGCCACAAGTTGCAACGAAATGGATCAATATCCCCATAACGCAGTATCCAGTGACAACCTGACTGAAGAGGATGCACGGTTACTGCTTACAGGGCTCTACTTTTATATGCAGAACAAGCCGACAGCAAACGGTTATCTCACGCAGGATGTCGTGGGCGGTGAACTGGTGCGCGGCGGAGCTACCGGGCTCAAAGACCCGATATTGCTGGTCAAAGACCTTGTCACTCCCGAAAGCGGCTTTGTCAGCGGGCCATGGGACGGTTTTTACACGGCTCTCTACCAAGTCAATTCGCTGATTGTCTCCCTGAACAAACTACCCGACACGTCTTCCAGGAATGAGATTCTGGGAGTAGCCAGTTTCTTCCGGGGATTGCTTTATTACAATCTAGTCAGCCGCTATGGTGAGGTTCCTATCCTCGAAGCTCCCGTTTCAGGGGATATTGCCGCATCGTCAGAAGCGGAAGGATGGAGTTTTGTGGAAAAGAATTTCCAGACGGCCATCGACTATGCGCCTGTCTTTACAGATAAGAATTATGTCTCCAAGCAGGCGGCAAAGGCTTTGATGGCACGTACCAAACTCGCCCAGGGGAAAATGGGGGAAGCCGCGAGCCTGGCGGAAGAAATCATCAGTGACGCCAATTTCTCACTGGCGGATTTCGACCAGATTTTCCGAGGAAAAGCAAACAGGGAAGAAATCTTCACGTTTGCCAACCTGCTTAATGAATCCAGTGTCAATCTAAGCGCGTCTCTTTATTCGCGTTCGTCGGCAAATGGGGGCAGTTATACGTATGCACCGACTACGAAAGTGATGAATATGTTCGAACCGGACGACAAACGTACCGCCATCTCTATTGATATGCAGGAAACGAACGAAGTCATTAACAAGTATTCCGGCGGGGAAGTCACTACCGACCCGATTATCATTACCCGTTTGGGAGAAATGTATCTGATTAGCGCCGAAGCGCAAGGACTCGCCAAAGGACTTGGCCGACTGAATGAATTGCGCAAATTCCGGGGACTTCCTTCGGTGCATCCCGCCACCGAAAGTGATTTCATAGACGCTGTCCTTAAAGAGCGCCGGGTGGAACTGTTGGCAGAAGGTTTCCGGTGGTTCGACCTGGTACGCCTCAACCGGTTGGAAAGTGACCTTGGTTTCGAACGTAAATACAACCGTTTGCCCATTCCGGCAAAAGAAAGATCTCTCAATAAACTCCTAAATCAAAATTCATATTGGGCTAACTAAAAAAATAACGAAGATGATGAACTTATTAAAATACATACAGATTCTATCTTTCCTATTGCCGTTTGCATTTTTAAGCTGTTCAAACGATACAATTAAAGATATTCCCTATACTCCGCAAACAGAAATAGGCAGGAAGTTATTGGCGAACAGTGAGACTGTGGCACGTGTATATACCGACACGAGTTTTGTGGTGGCGCTGGGAGTAACGGAAACGGATATTCATTTTCAGAAAGCGGACAGCCGCTCCACCCATCTATTTATAATCGACATCGACTTGAATGTGCCGGGAGTATCGCTCGAAGTCGGTATGCCGTATGACGCCGATGTACGCAATAATTTCCAGCGTCAGACGCTTACGGAAATGGCTGATTACGCCGACCGTCCGTGGCACCGGGTGGCAGCGATGGTTAATGCCGACTTTTGGGATGTCAGTACGATGGACATCAGGGGACCGATTCACCGCAATGGCGTGATTCTAAAAAATTCGTTTATCTACAAAGAGTCGCTTCCCCAACAGGCTTTGAGCTTCATTGCGTTGACGAAAGACAATAAGATGGTAATTGCGGACTCGGTGGAATATCGAGGTATGCAGTATAATCTTAAAGAAGTAACGGGAAGCGGAGTCATCGTATTGCGTGATGGGGAAATATCCGGTGGAACTTATAAAGGTATCGACCCGCGTACATGCGTCGGATATTCAAATGATGGTCATGTCTACTTTATGGTGGTAGACGGGCGTGTGGAATTTTATTCATACGGATTTACGTATCCTGAGATGGGTTCAATTATGAAAGCGTTGGGCTGTTCCTGGGCTGCGAATCTGGATGGCGGCGGCTCTACCCAAATGCTGATACGCCACCCGATAGCGGATATATTCCAGATACGAAACCGTCCTTCCGACGGGCAGGAGCGTCCTGTCGTAAATGCCTGGATGGTAACAGTCAATGAACCTTAAAAATTAAAGAGTATGAAAAATCCAATATTGATTTTATCCATTTTATTCTGCTGTAACGTGTTCTGCGGCTGTTCGGACTCGGACGAGACGGGTTCACAGCAATTTCCCCCGAAACTCATTTCAATTATTCCGAAAGCCGGTTCGGTGGGTGGCACTGCCATCATCTCAGGGGTTTACTTTTCTGATATTATCCTTGAAAATGAGGTCTTTATCAATGGCGTCCAAGCGGAGATTACGGATGCGACTCATAATCGCCTGATCATTTCTCTTCCTGGCAATCCCGAAGGTACTTATTCGGTAAAGGTAGCAGTGAAAGGGGAAACGGTGGAAGGACTTAAAATTACGTATGCTTCCCCCCAGGCTCCACCTGAATTAGCGGTGTTGCAGGTGATGCCGTCTTCTGCCTATGCAGGAGATATGGTGACACTGATTGGACAATGTTTCAGCACGGTTGCCACCGAAAATCAGGTGACGGTTAACGGAGTGGTGGCGGAAGTGAAGGAAGCGACTGCCAGTCAGCTTAAAATTATCATTCCGGATACTGAAGAAGGCAGTTATCCTATTTGCGTGAAGACAGCCGGGAAAGAGGCGAAGAGTCCGTTGTTTACTTATCTGCATACGGTGAAACTGACGACTTCTTCGATTGCTCCTGCACGCGGAAAGGCGGGAGACGAGGTAACGCTTTCGGGAGAAGGGTTTGGTGATACGGTTGAAGAGAATGCGGTGTCTGTCAATGGAAAACAGGCTGTTGTCAAGTCTGTAACTGCGACAACGCTTACTTTCGTCGTGCCGGAAAATCCTGCCGGAAGTTATCCTGTGAAGGTCACTGTGGCAGACAAGACGGTGGAGAATCTTAGTTTCACTTACGAGGATTTCTCTTATACGGTAGAAACGGTGGCAGGTAATTCTGCAACGACATCCACCGATGGCAAGGGAACGGCGGCATCTTTCAAATTCCCGCAAGGGTTGGCTCTGGCTCCAAACGGTGATATATGGATTGCCGAGAGAGGAAATAATGTAATCAGAAAAATGGATCAGGCATATAATGTATCGACTGTCGCCAAAAGTGGAACTGTCACGTTCAATGCTCCCTGGCAGGGGGATTTCGATGCTTCCGGTTCGTATTATGTAGCCAATAAGGCTTTGAATAATATTATTAAGGTCACACAGGACGGCACTTGCTCGGTGTTTGCTACCGGGACGACTTTCAAGAGCCCGATGAGTGTGATATTCGACGGGAATGATAATATGTACGTGGCCGACCGTGATAATAAGGCTGTGAAGAAGATTACTCCTGACGGCACTGTCACCAGCTACGATATGTCTTCACTTAAAGCCGGGCCTAACTGCATGGCCATAGATAAAAAGGGAAGACTCTTTGTTGGCACCGGCGGCACGTACCAGTTGCATATGTTCGATACGGACGGTACGCTGAAAACTGTATTCGGAACGGGGGTAGCACCTACTGCTGCTACTTATTCCGACGGCGAACCGAATGATTTGTCTACTGCGACAATGGGCGGCACGTTCGGTATTGCTTTCGGAGAGGACGATGTTCTCTATATCGCCGATTATACCATGCAGACGATAC
This sequence comes from Bacteroides sp. GM023, assembly GCF_014750685.1. Lineage (GTDB taxonomy): Bacteria > Bacteroidota > Bacteroidia > Bacteroidales > Bacteroidaceae > Bacteroides. The sequence continues at coordinate 785,061 of NZ_JAAXGE010000002.1, read as the reverse complement.
GTACATTAGCCCCGAATGCGGATGGCGACTATGCGAAGGGAACCTTGAAGACGATAGCCGGTATTCCGGGGACTAAAGGAAAGGTGGATGGTTCTGCCCTGACGGCTACGTTCAATGGGCCTGCCAGCATACTGGTATTAGATAAAATATATGTCGCCGATGAACAGAACCACCTGATTCGCGCGATTACGATTAATAAATAAGAAAACTATGAGAAAGATAACTACCCTATTGCTTGCCTGCTTACTCTTATCATTGTTTGCAGCATGCAGCGATAATGACTACAAAGCGTCAGTGACAGAGCTCAGACTGGTTCTTGTAAAGCCAACCAATGTTTACTCCGGCGAAATAGCTACGATATTGGGACGCAACTTCAGCACTGTGCCCGAAGAGAATGCTGTTTTTATCAATGACCAACAGGCAACTGTTATAGAAGCCGCCAAAGACGAGCTGAAAATAATACTGCCCGAGATGGCTCCGGGAAAGTATTCCATCCGTGTCAAGTCTCCTTCGGGTGAGTTGACGGGGCTTGAACTTAATTATCTGAAGACTCCGGATCAAGAGTATATCGTCCAGACAATCGTCGGGCAAAAAGGCGTCTTTGAGATGAAGGACGGAGTGGGAACCGAAGCTACGACCAAACTCCCCACCGGAATAGCTTTTGCTCCCGACGGCAGCCTTTGGTTCACAGAACGCGGATATAACTATATACGCCGCATTTCTCCGGACTTCCTGGTTACTTCGCTGATTGATGTAGCGGTTGACGGCAGCAGTGCTATCTGGCAGGGCGGATTCGATTCGAAAGGGAATTACTACTTCATTGATAAAGGGAAAGGGATGCTACGGAAAATTGAAACTGACGACATGACGGTTTCTACCATCGCATCCGGTATGAAGAGTCCAATGAATGTGGTATTTGACGATGAAGATAATATATATGTATCGGCACGTGACAATAAAGCGATTTATAAATTCACTCCTTCGGGTACGAAAACGACTTTCGCAACTCTCAATGCTTCGCCGAACTACATTGTATTCGACAAGAATAAGAATATGATTGTCGGTACTTCCAGCAGCTACGCCCTGATTCAGATTAGCCCGGACGGTACTCAAAAGACGATTGCAGGAGATGGAGTGAAAGGTCAGGAGTATTATGACGGTGAGCCCGGCAATCCGCTTACTGCCAAAGTAGGTGCGACTTTTGGTATGGCTGCCGGCTCGGACGGATGTTTATATATCTCTGACAACACCTATAATTGTATCCGCAAATTAACTCCCGACGCAAATGGCGACTACTCGAAAGGAACATTAGAAACAATTGCAGGTTCTGGAAAAGCCGGGTTTGCCGACGGAAAAGGCTTGAAGGCTACTTTCAATCAACCGTATGAAATCATTATTTCGGAAGACTGCAAGACGATGTATGTGGCAGGTGCCGTCAACTATCTGATTCGACGTATTACTGTCAAATAATCAAATGTCCTACGATAGGACGACAGGCTTTTATCAAGTACTGTTTTCAGGAATAACTTAGCACATTTACAAAGAAAAAGGTCAACTCACCCTCATGAGTTGACCTTTATTTCTTTTATCTTTCTGCTTCTATCAGTATTGGTTTTCCATTATGATAGTTCTTTTTCTGTCTTTTTCATCATCTTTTTTCCTGTTATTCATCTCTCGCTTCTCTGATTCATCCTTCACTTCTGTTATTCATCCTTAAACTTGATTTTCAAAATCTTGCCGATAGCCGGTTTATACTTCTTCAACATTCTGTCGAATCCCAAATCATTCGGGTGAGTCCCGTCAACGGTTCCTTCATGGTCTGTTCCCAGGAAGCCGTCTTCTTTGATGAAATACAGATTCTTGACGTTCTTCTTACGTAAAACTTCTATCTGTCCGGCGATAGCTTCATTCTGCTTCTTCACATTTTCGCGGGCTTTCAGATTGAAATTACCCGTTTCACGGATCAATGTTTGTATCACGATAATAGGAGTATCCGGATGCTTCTGCCGCAATGTCATTACAAAATCAACAGTACGTTCAGTAATCTCTTTGGGAGAAGGATTGGGAATACAATCCAAAATAAAGGCGTCCGCATCTATATCTGCTAACATTTCAGCAACTTCTTTCTCCATCTTTCCGTTACCGCTCAATCCTAAATTGATAAAGTTATATCCACTGCTACGGGATAAACGGGACGGGTAAGCCATACCGGGACGGCTGGCGGATGCTCCCTGCAAGATACTTGATCCGTACACTACTATTTTCTCTTTAAACGGATTCTGCCCTTTGCGTATATACGAATCGGAAGGAACTCCGATTTCAAGACTTTTCAGTTCATCATATAAAGGAAGGTACAGCAAACATTCTTTTTCTTCAGTACCCATGTTATCGACAAGTACTCTTTCCGTAGTCACGCCGCCCGGCATTCCTACTCCTGCAAACTGCCATTTTCCATCTCGCTTGATATACAAGTCCAGCCCTTTTTGAGCGACTCTCGTCAGATTGGGTAATTGCGGATTATCAGGTACAGTCCATTTGGCCTTTATCACCGGACTATTCGTAGTAAAGGAAATAGCCAGGCCGGCAGAGTTCGTGAATAGTTTCTTTACCCTGGGCGGCATTGAATGGTACTTCGCCGTGTCTACCCGATGGAAATATTCACCTTCGGAGGTTGCTTTACCTACCAGCAAAAGGTCTTGTGCCGATGTATAGGTAAAGTTGTTCTTTTCTTGTCCGGACATAGCAAGAGGCAGCATCAGCAAACCTAAGCAAATCCAAACATTCCGTGTCAAGTTTTTCATGGTCAATTTAATATTAGTGGTTTATGAGTGGTTCTATCATGCCAAGACAGTATCATACATTATTTATAAATCAACGTAGACAAGTATTCTTCTGCAAACATTTCATTGGCGACTTTCAGCAGTTGTTCAGCTGTTAATGTCTCTATACGTTTAAAGACAAGTTCCGGCGATTCGTGCTTATGGTAATGCAGGTATGTTTTCGCCATTCCTAATGCATTATTCTCAAAATTATCAGATGCTACTCCTATTTGTCCGATGAGTTGTTTCTTAGCCGCGGCCAGTTGGGAAGAGGTCATTTTCGTGTCCCTCATTCGTTTCAGTTCTTTATAAGTCAGTTTCAGACAGGTGTCCATATCTTCGATATCTGTTCCGAAGTAGATGCAGAAAGCTCCTGTGTCGGTATAAGAAGTCAGGTTGGATTCGACATTATAAACCAGTCCTCTACGCTCACGGAGAGATACATTCAGTTTGCTGTTCATACCGGGGCCGCCGAGAACGTTATTCAGCAGATAGAGGGCCGTACGTTTATCGTCATAGGCGTTATAGCCACGACTACCGATCATTACGTGTGCCTGATGCGTATCTTTGGCAATCGTCAAATGCTCGGGGACGTAAAGTGGAGGGGGTACGCGGTGATTGTTCACTTCCACGGCGGGAATATCCGACAGGTATTTCTCCGCCAGGCGGATTATTTTCTTGAAGTCGTATTGTCCCTGAACGAAGAAGACCATATTTCCCGGCTGATAGTACCGGCGGGTAAACGAAAGAACATCTTCGGTGCGGAAGCTCCGTAGCAGTTCCGGTTTACCCAAGATATTTCTTCCCAGCGGATGATTACGGAAAATCATGTCTTCAAAATCATCGAATATCAATTCCGAAGGAGTATCCTCATAGGATTGGATTTCGTCAATAATGACTTCCGTTTCTTTTTCTATCTCGTGTTGAGGGAAGGTAGAATGAAATACAATATCCCCCAACAGTTCGAGTGCCCGCTCCAGATGTTCGGTCAGGAAGGCGGAATAGACTACTGTTTCTTCCTTGTTGGTGTAGGCATTCAGGTCACCGCCCACATTTTCCATCCGGTTGAGGACATGCCAAGCTTTTCGCTTCTCCGTTCCTTTAAAGATGAGATGTTCCACAAAATGAGCCATTCCCTGTTCGTTCTCCGCCTCATCGCGCGTTCCGGCATCAATGGCGAAACCACAATAAGCTACTTTTGAGAGAGTCGGTTCATGGATAATACGCAGGCCGTTGGGGAGTGTATATTCGTTAGATTGCATTGTTTTCTGGTTCCTTATTGAATTATGGTACAAAAATACAATAAAACTTATTGCTGTTTATAGAAAATTGCAGATATTTGTGGACTATAACAGTTACAACGTATATGGAAAAGATAGGAATATTCTGTTCTGCCTCTGAAAACATTGACAAAATGTACTTCGAAAGTGCCCGCCAAATCGGCGAATGGATGGGGAAAACAGGTAAAACGTTGATTTACGGAGGAGCCAACCTCGGACTTATGGAATGCGTAGCCCGTGCCGTGAAAGAGAACGGCGGGAAAGTCATCGGGGTAGTCCCTTCCAAACTGGAAGAAAAAGGCAGTGTAAGCAGCTGCCTGGACGAAGTGATTCGCACTCATAATCTAAGTGACCGGAAAGATGTGATAACCGAGAAATCGGATATACTGGTGGCATTGCCGGGTGGCGTGGGCACATTGGATGAAATATTTCATGTGATAGCCGCCGCTTCTATCGGATACCATCATAAAAAGGTGGTCTTTTACAACGAATACGGTTTCTATGACGAATTATTGAAAGCACTCAAAACATTAGAAGACAAAGGGTTTGCCCGGCAGCCTTTTTCCACCTATTACGAAGTAACAAACACTCTGGAAGAATTGAAAGAAAAAATAAACTGATTATATGATAGACTCCATCAAACAACTTTTGCAACAGGAAGCACAAGCCGTGCTCAACATCCCTGTAACAGACGCTTATGAGAAAGCCGTACAACTGATTGTAGAACAAATACATCAGAAAAAGGGGAAATTAGTAACTTCCGGCATGGGAAAAGCCGGACAAATTGCGATGAACATTGCTACTACTTTCTGTTCTACCGGTATTCCATCCGTTTTTCTGCATCCTAGTGAAGCACAACACGGTGATTTGGGTATCTTACAGAAAAACGATTTACTGCTGCTTATCTCTAATTCAGGTAAGACACGCGAAATCGTTGAATTAACCCGTTTGGCTCATAATCTGGACCCGGATTTGAAGTTTATCGTTATCACGGGAAATCCCGACAGCCCGCTGGCACATGAATCGGATGTTTGCCTGAGTACCGGCAAGCCGGCTGAAGTTTGTACATTAGGTATGACTCCTACTACTTCGACTACTGCAATGACCGTTATCGGTGATATATTAGTAGTGCAGACTATGAAGGAAACCCAATTTACCATAGAGGAATATTCAAAACGTCATCACGGCGGTTATCTGGGAGAAAAATCAAGATCGCTATGCGAAAAGTAATCGGCATCGGAGAGACAATCCTCGATATCATCTTTCGAGGTGACCAGCCTTCCGCAGCCGTACCGGGAGGCTCTGTATTCAACGGCATCGTATCCTTAGGGCGGATGGGAATTAATGTCGGTTTCATTAGCGAAACCGGCAATGATCGTGTAGGGAACATTATCTTGCAATTCATGCGTGAGAATAATATCCCGACGGATCATGTGAATGTATTTCCCGACGGTAAATCACCGGTATCCCTTGCTTTTCTCAACGAGCAAAGTGATGCCGAGTATATTTTCTACAAAGATTATCCCAAACAACGCTTGGATGTCCTGTTTCCAAAATTGGAAGAGGATGATATTGTCATGGTAGGTTCATACTATGCCCTGAATCCGGTATTACGGGAAAAGATTCTCGAATTACTCGACCAGGCAAAGGAGAAAAAGGCCATTATTTATTATGATCCGAACTTCCGCTCTTCGCACAAGAATGAAGCGATGAGGTTGGCTCCGACAATTATCGAAAATCTGGAATATGCAGATATTGTTCGCGGTTCTTTAGAGGATTTCCTTTATATGTATGGAATGCAGGATGCCGACAAGATATACAAGGATAAAATCAAATTCTACTGCCCCCGATTTATCTGCACCGCAGGCGGAGAAAAAGTTTCGCTGCGCACCAACCTGGTCAACAAGGATTATCCGATAGCCCCGTTGAAAGCTGTCAGCACCATCGGAGCCGGTGATAATTTCAATGCGGGACTGATTTACGGATTGTTAAAACAGGATGTTCGCTACCGCGATTTGAACAATCTGAACGAAGAGACTTGGGATAAAATTATTCAATGCGGGAAAGACTTTGCCGCCGAGGTTTGCCGCAGTTTCAGCAATTCGGTGTCGGTGGAGTTTGCGCAGAACTATAAATAATCCCTCATTAGCTGTAAGTACAGTCCGCGTTCGCACGTAAATTACTATTAACTTTGGCTAATTATCGCAAAGGAATTACCATATCTTCCGGTAATTCCTATCTTTGCGTATATGATTCACTCAGACAAAGAAACTATGTACAAGAACCTGTTAAGCTGGCTTACTATCCTGTTAGTGCTTCCGTCCTGCTCCAGCACTCCACCAACCATATCGGTGGTATGTGAAGAAAATAATGTGGGAAATTGCGTGATTAAATGGGAAACAGCGCCACTATTTAAAGGACAGGTAAAAGTATATGCATCTACTTCTCCCGAATTGATTCCCGAAAGCTCTCCTGTAGCAATGAGCGAGATATCCAACGGCAAGATGATAATCGTGCCCAATGATCCGTCCCGGCGCTATTATTATCTGATGGTATTCAATAATAAATACCGGATCAAAGTTGCTACCCGCAACGTTAACATTCCGGGTATTCAAAACTTTCGTGATTTGGGTGGATATAAATCCATTGATACAGGAAAATCGGTCAGTTGGGGCATGCTCTACCGTTCGGCACAGATAGACAGCATTCCACCCTGCTCACGCCGGGAACTGAAGAATATGGGCATACGAACTATCATAGACTTACGTGCCGAAGAAGAACGACATAACTATCCGCAGCTACATGATGACGGGTTTAAGATTGTACACATCCCCATTCCGACAGGAAATATGGATAAAATCCTGCAAGGGATTCAGGAAGAGAAGATAAAAAGCGATACTATATACCGCCTGGTGGAGCGGATGAATCGTGAATTAGTGATGAACTATCAGAAGGAATTCAAAGAATTATTCTCTGTTTTGCTCAATCGTGATTGCTATCCAGCTGTGATTCACTGTACATCGGGGAAAGGACGTACGGGAATCGTTTCCGCCTTGCTACTTGCCGCACTAGGTGTCAATGAGGACGTGATAATGTCAGATTACCGGTTAAGTAATGATTATTTCAATATCCCCAAAGCTTCAAAATACGCTTATCAGTTGCCGGCAAATTCGCAGGAAGCGATCACTACTATCTATTCGGCTAAGGAAGATTTTCTGAATGCTGCAAAGGAACAGATTGAGTCAGAGTATGGAAGCGTACAAGGCTACCTGAAGAAAGGGATCGGACTTTCTGTCGAAGAAATAGAAGAGTTACGCAGTATCCTGCTGGAATAAATGGCAAATCGTAATTAATAATTCGTAATTATTCTCTATCTTTGTGCCCGAAATAAAAGATATACAGAGATTTAATGAAGACATTTGAAGAGCTTGGCGTTTCTCCGGAGATACGTAGAGCAATTGAAGAAATGGGATACGAGAATCCCATGCCGGTACAAGAGGAAGTGATTCCGTACCTTTTAGGAGAAAATAATGATGTAGTAGCTCTTGCACAGACAGGAACAGGTAAAACAGCCGCATTCGGACTGCCCCTGATCCAACAGATTGACGTAAAAAATCGAATTCCGCAGTCGCTCATCCTCTGCCCTACCCGTGAGCTTTGTCTCCAGATAGCGGGAGATTTGAACGATTATTCCAAATACATTGACGGACTGAAGGTACTGCCAGTATATGGTGGTTCTTCCATTGACAGCCAGATACGCAGCCTGAAACGGGGCGTGCATATCATCGTTGCCACCCCCGGACGTTTGCTGGACTTGATGGAACGCAAAACCGTATCCTTATCTACCATCCGCAACGTGGTGATGGACGAAGCAGACGAAATGCTGAACATGGGATTTACAGAAAGCATCAATGCTATTCTGGCCGATGTGCCGCAGGAACGTAATACATTGCTTTTCTCGGCTACTATGAGTCCTGAAATTGCGCGTATTTCAAAGAATTACCTGCGCAATGCCAAGGAAATAACTATCGGCCGTAAGAACGAAAGTACCAGTAACGTTAAACACGTTTCCTATACGGTACAAGCCAAAGATAAATACGAGGCGCTGAAACGTATCGTTGACTATTATCCTCAGATTTATGGTATCATCTTCTGCCGTACCCGTAAAGAGACTCAGGAGATTGCAGACAAACTGATGCAGGAAGGCTATAATGCCGATTCGCTGCACGGTGAACTGTCGCAGGCACAGCGTGATGCTGTCATGCAGAAATTCCGTATCCGCAACCTGCAACTGCTCGTTGCTACGGATGTAGCTGCCCGTGGCCTGGATGTGGACGACCTGACTCACGTTATCAACTACGGATTGCCGGACGACACGGAAAGCTATACTCACCGTAGCGGACGTACTGGACGTGCCGGAAAGACTGGTACTTCTATCGCTATTATCAACCTGCGTGAAAAAGGAAAGTTGCGCGAAATAGAGCGTATTATCGGTAAGAAATTCATTCCGGGAGAAATGCCGACAGCAGCCGGAATCTGCCAGAAGCAGTTATTGAAAGTGATTGACGAACTTGAAAAAGTAAAAGTGAACGAAGAAGAGATATCTGAATTCATGCCGGAAATCTATCGTAAACTGGAATGGCTGAGCAAAGAGGACTTGATTAAACGAATGGTTTCGCATGAGTTCAACCGCTTTGCAGAGTATTACCGCAACCGCGCAGAAATAGAGGTACCAACCGATATGCGTGGGGAACGTGGAGAGCGCGCCGGACGGGGTGATCGCCGAGAAGGTGGTTTCGAGAAAAGAAACCGGAAAGCTGCTCCGGGCTTCAACCGCTTATTTATCAATTTAGGTAAAACGGACAGTTTCTTCCCGAGTGACCTTATCGGTTTGCTAAACAATAACACACGTGGACGCATCGAATTGGGACGCATTGACTTAATGCAGAACTTCTCTTTCTTCGAAGTGCCTGAAAAAGAAGCTATCAATGTAGTGAAAGCCTTAAGCCGTGCAAAATGGAATGGACGCAAAGTTGTTGTGGAAGTATCCAGCGAAGAGGGTGGAAAAGGACGTGAAAATGGTTCAGGCGAACGCAAAGGTGGTAAGCGATTTGGTGGTAAAAGCGAGGAACGTGCTCCACGCTATGAGAATAAGGACAGGAAATCTAAGGATGCTTCTGCCAAAGACTCAAAATCCGGCAAAAAGGATAAACCAAGCCGCACAGAACGGGGATATTCAGATGCCCGTGGCCCTAAGAAGAAAGATGACTGGCAGGAGTTTTTCAAAGATAAAGAGCCTGACTTCAGCGAAGAAGGATGGGCACGCAGAAAACCTAAGAAATAAGATTCTAACCGAATATATACCCTGGAGTGGACTTCAATCATCCCAGGGATTCCTACAATTTAGCCCAGGGCTCATCTCACGTGAACCCTTGGCTTATTTTTATTATCCCGGGGCACACAACTGCTCTCCCCTGGGCATAATTGCTACAAAGAGAAATTATATAATTCTTCACCGGGCTATTTTTAATTCCTGTACCAAATTTCCTGCTTTACCGTATTTCTCCATAATGAAGAGCATATACCGGACATCCACTCCGATGCAGCGTTGCAAATCCGGTTCAAATACAATATCACTACTCATTGCTTCCCAGTTTCCATCGAAAGCCAGGCCGAGCAATTCTCCTTTGCTGTTAAACATGGCACTGCCGGAGTTTCCGCCTGTAATATCATTATTAGAGATGAAGCAAACACTCATATCGCCTTGTTCATTGGCATATCTGCCGAAGTCACCGGAAGAAAGCAGGTTCAGCAACTCCGGTTGGACGGCAAAGTCAATATTCCCGGCATGCTCTTTCACCTTTTCGAATATGCCTTTTACGGTCGTATAATAGTCGTAGGTAGCTCCATCAAAAGGTGAGTAACCATCCACTGTTCCAAAGCTCAAACGCATGGTGGAATTGGCGTCGGGATAGAAATTACGGTCGGCATACATGCGACGCATGGCAGCATTGAACAGACGTTCGCCTTGCTCTATCTGTTCGGAAGCTTCGGAGATACTTTGATTCATCTCGTAGTATTTCACAATCAGGTCGAGACTTAAGGAAACAGCAGGGTCTTCAATCAGATTATAGGTCGTATCCCGTTCCAGGAAACGTTTCAAGCCTTTTGGAGAAGTTATTTGGGACGTTGCGTATAAAGAATCGACATAAGTTTGAATATTTCCGTTGTAAAGCGTATCTATCTTCTGATACATAGCGGGGAGATATTTCTTGTCGACTTTCTCCTGATACTCCTTGAGCATGGCAGCAAAGACCTCTTTATCAATGGAAAGGTCAAGATTATCATACTTTGCCAATAGTTTCTTCATGCGGCTTACTACTTGCTTTTCTTCTGCTTCAAAGTCGAAGTTCAGGATTTCAAGGGCAAGTTGAACCAATTCGGGGCCATTAATAAACGCCTCTCCGAAATAAGCCAAAGCGTGGTTTGTTTCGCGGCGGTTGCTATAGTTCAGTTCCAAAGAAGAAAATAAGCGGAGGAGTTTTTCCCGTTCTGACGGGTGCGATTGAATCCACTCACGGAGTGCAGCCTCAGCAGTACGTTTCTTTTCCAGGACTTTCAGATGTCTGATGGCTTTATTCGTTCCGATGCTATTCTTCCAGTAATTGGAGCTTTCATCGTATTTTGAAGCATATTTGATGCGGATATCCGGACGACGATCCATTTCCCGCTTCCAAACAGCCTGTTTCACCCCACGCACGTCAATCATGGCCTGATTGATGCCATTCATCATTTCCTCAATGCCATACGAAGAAAGATAACGCTCTGTGCTTCCCGGATAACCAAGCGTCATACAGAACGAGCCTTCCTTATATCCATCCAAAGAGATGGGAGCTACATATTCAGGATGATACGGGACGTTTTCAGGAGAATAATCCGCCGGACCGTTCTTGGTGTTGGCATAGATGCGAAATACGCTAAAATCGCCTGTATGACGCGGCCACATCCAGTTATCCGTATCCCATCCGAACTTTCCGACAGAAGAAGGGGGAGCAAATACCAGACGAACATCGTTATAATCCCGGTAGACGGAAAGCCAAAATTCATTTCCCGCATAATAAGCATCCACTATTCCGGTCAATGTAGAGTCCTTTTCAGAAATCTCCATGCCGATTACATTCATAATTGAATCGACAGCTACGCGGCGCTCCGACTCTGTTTTGGCAGATTTTGCGGCGGACAATACCCGCTTGGTCACATTCTCCGTACGAAGCAGGAAACGAACATACAACTCCGGATTCGGCAGTTCTTCTTCAAGACTATGTGCCACAAAACCATCTTTCAAATAGTCGTGTTCCACTGAAGAATGTTGCTGGATACTGCTGAATCCGCAATGATGGTTGGTAAACACTAAGCCGTCTTCGGAAACAACGACTCCCGAACAAAAGCCGCCAAAGCTGACAACAGCATCTGCAAGACATGGTTTCTTCGGGTCATATAGTTTCTTTACAGGCATCTGCAAGCCCAGTTGTTTCATCACTTGTTCCGTCTGCTTGTTTTTATTGAGATTTCCCAACAACCACATTCCCTCGTCAGCAAAAGCTTTCGAGAGACAGATAGAGAGAAGTACGATGGCGGTTAGTCTGAATTTCATGTTCTTATTTTTAGATTCATTATTCTGTAATCAGTCGCAACTGCTTGGCTCCTACACGGGCTTTCAGCCATTCAGCGATTTTTGCTTTTTCTGTTGTGGACGGGTGTTTAGTAAATTTCAGAACAGCCAGTGTCACTGTATCTGTTTTCATCGAATCTACCCGTACTTCGAGCGAATGAGCGATAGAAAGTGTAGTGACAGTAGGGTAAAGCACCTTCAATTCGGGCACTAATGTACGGCTCATAGCATCGTACGTCCTGTATTGTTCGAGCGTTGTCTCCAGTTGGGATATCTTTACTTTCTGCTCCTGGAGTCGCTGTTCACTGTTCTTATAGAAATCCTCCATCACCATGGCACGAATGGAAGAGACGTCTACCGCTTCATTGTTCATGCCTTGCAATACGATTAGTTTCGTATCTTCCATCTTATACTCTTTCAGCTTGCTGCGGGCTATGGAGATAGAAGCGTCCGGCACTTCAGACCCAATCAGAACAACACGGATTTCCTTATGTTCATAACTGATCTTTTTGTCAAGCACCTGCGTATTCTCAAATCCTAGTTGTTCGGTAATAAACCGATTGGCTGCCGCTTCGTAGAAGGTACTTTTAATGATACCAAACGTCAGATAAACAGCCGGGCACATCGTCAGAATCACAATCAGGATGATATATTTACGTACTGTCTTTTCGCGGGTCTTATCTACAAATTCTTTCCGTTGGAAGTGCATCACACGAACTCCGAGGAAGGTAGCCAGACTGATGAATACAGAGTTGATAAAATACAGATAGAAAGCTCCGAGGAAATAGATCAGATTACCTGACGCCAATCCGTATCCCGCCGTACAAAGTGGTGGCATCAATGCAGTAGCGATGGCAACACCGGGAATCACATTCCCTTTTTCTTTAGTGGAAAGGGCTACAACACCCGCCAAACCACCGAATAATGCGATGAATACGTCATAAATAGTAGGCGATGTGCGTGCCAGCAATTCTGATTGTGAACCGGCAATAGGCGCAAGAAGGAAGAAAATGGTCGCCGTCGTCACACTGAAAGCTGTCGTAATAAGGAAGCTCTTCAAAGAGCGTTTCATCAGTTCGAAGTCATTCAGTCCGACAGATAAGCCCACACCCATGATAGGCCCCATCAATGGAGAGATCAACATGGCACCGATAATGACGGCGGTAGAATTCACATTCAATCCGAGTGATGCCATAAAGATGGCGAAGATAAGAATCCATAAGTTAGCGCCTTTGAATTCCACTCCTTTGCGGATGGAATCGACTGTTGCCAGTTCGTTATCCTTATCCTTTCTCAAGTCCAGATATTCGTTCAAAAAGGACTTGATGGCAAATTTATTACGATCATCTGTCTTCATGTTTATTTCTTTTTTATAAATCGGTTAATAACAGGAATCTGGCTCAAAGGCAAGTCCCGCTTGATAATATAACTTACAAACAACAACAAGAGCACCGTGCGGAAAGCAAGGCGAAGCACAAGATTGGAAATCGGCACTTGTTCTCCAATCACATAGAGTACCGCTGCAAGCAACACATACAGTCCAAGGCTTTTCAAATCATATTGAATCGGATACTTCTTCTGACCCATCCAATAAGACAGCAGCATAATTACTCCATATCCGGCAACGGAAGCCCAGGCAGAAGCAATATAGCCGTAAGTAGGAACGAACATAATATTCATCACTACGATAATAGCACAACCTATCAGGGAGAAATAAGCCCCCCAACGTGTCTCGTCCGTCAGTTTATACCAAAAGGAGAGATTGAAATAGATGCCTTTGCAGATTTCCGCAAGCATCACAATAGCCACTACTCCCAAACCTTCCCAATATCCTTTCGCTACCAGATAACGCAGCAAATCAAGATAGAACATTACGGCAAGAAAAGCCAGTAACGAGAAGATAAGAAAATACTTCATCGCAGCCGCATACATCTTCCGGTTATCCCCTTCACGCTCCTTACCAAAAACAAACGGCTCGTAAGCATACCGGAAGGCTTGTGTGAACATAGCCATCACCATGGCTATTTTACTGGTAGCTGCATAAATGCCCAGTTGCACCAACCCTTCCTGCCGGTTTTCAAAAAGGAACGGGTAAATCATCTTATCCACTGTCTGATTCAGAATACCGACCAAGCCCAAAATCAGTACCGGGAAAGAATAGACAACCATTCGTTTCAGCAATGCCCTGTCCAGTTTGTAGGCAAATCCTCTCAATTCGGGGATGAAGAAGAACATCTGACCAACGGAGACTATCAGGTTACTGATAAAGATATAGCCTATCAGATAATCGGGATCATAGAACCATGAGATTGTTTCCGGGCAATGCACATTCAGCCAGGGACACAGCAGTAAGAAAAACAGGTTTAGTCCGATACCGCCAATGATGGAAAGCAGTTTGATTGCTGCAAACTTTACTGGTCGTTTTTTATAGCGTAAATAAGCGAAAGGAATACATTGGAAAGAGTCTAAGGCAACTACAACAGCCATCATTGCTATAAATTCCGGGTGGTCACCATAGTCCAGTAAGTTGGAAATCGGTTGTAGAAACAACAGGCAGAGAAGAACGAAAATCAATGATACGCCGCCTACCGAAAGCAAAGAGTTGGCATATACCTTCATCGGATCTTCTCCCGATTTATTGGCAAAGCGGAAGAATCCGGTTTCCATACCGAATGTAAGCAGCACCAGCATCAGAGCCGTAAAGGCATACACATTGGATACTACTCCATATCCTCCCGTAGAAGCCGGTAAAACTGCTGTGTACAACGGTACCAGCATATAGTTGAGGAATCGTCCGACAATGCTACTCAACCCATAAATTGCAGTATCTTTTGCTAATGATTTTAGTCCAGCCATGTCTTATTAGTGATTAATTTGTCGTTCGGATCAGTGTTTCTTTTTCTGTTTAAATAACCAATCCATAAATCCGGGATAATTGAAAGCCGGATTCCAACTACCGTGATTGCAACTGGGAAACTCGATGTATTCCACATCAGCTCCGGCAGCTTTCAGTGCTTTGTACGCTTCACGCGAACCTTCCACCGGAACTACATCATCCGCATCACCATGAAATATGCGAAACTTCACATCCTTGGCAACAGCCAGGCGGCCCGGATTCACCGTACCGCAAATAGGAATGGCAGCAGCGAATATTTCGGGATAACGTGCGACCAAATCATATGTTCCCATCGCTCCCATTGAAATTCCAATGATATACACCCGCTGTTTGTCTACTTCAGGCATCACAAGATATGAATCGAGCAATTGTTTCAGTGTCTGCAGGAGAGGACTTATCTCCTGTCCTACGGGCATCTCGGCGGGAACAAAAGACTTCGGACGTTCCGTATAAGCCCAATAGCCGTCAGCCGGACATTGGGGAATCAGCACAAAAGCCGGGTACTTCTCCTGGTTTACCGGATTAAGAAACATTTGTCCGCCGTGCGTCAACTGCTTCTCATTATCGTTCCCCCGCTCACCTGCTCCATGCAGGAACAATACCAGCGGAAACTTCTCTCCCGGTTTCACTGACTCCGGGTGAATCATCCGATAACGCAAAGAATCTCCCTTGGAAGATACGAAAATATCTTTCTCATACCCTTTTTGAGCTGATAATGACAAGCTCAAAAAGAGAAAAATAAGTAAAGTACTCCATTGCTTCATAATCCAATCACGCTTTATAATGTTCTTCTTGTACCGTCTCCCTGTCAGTCGTTAAACAGCGTTTTCTGACTGTTATAAAGACTTCTTCCGAGATGCTTGTAAGCAAGTTCCGTCACTTCACGACCACGGGGAGTACGCTTCATAAATCCTTCTTTTATGAGGAAAGGTTCATATACTTCTTCAATGGTTCCCGCGTCTTCTCCCAAAGCGGTTGCAATGGTTGTCAATCCTACCGGACCGCCTTTGAACTTGTCTATGATGGTACAAAGTATCTTGTTATCTATCTCGTCCAGACCATATTTGTCGATATTCAATGCTTCCAACGCAAATTGGGAGATTTCCGTATCAATAGAGCCGGAACCTTTCACCTGCGCAAAGTCGCGCACACGACGAAGCAAAGCATTGGCAATACGCGGCGTTCCACGACTACGGGAAGCAATCTCCGATGCTGCACGCACCGAGCAAGGTACATCCAGGATGGATGCGGAACGACGGATAATGTTACTCAAGATATCATCATCGTAATATTCCAAATGCAGGTTGATACCGAAACGTGCACGGAGCGGAGCTGTAAGCAGACCACTGCGTGTAGTGGCGCCCACTAACGTAAAAGGGTTCAAATCAATCTGAATACTACGTGCCGAAGGACCTTTATCAATCATAATATCAATGCGGTAATCTTCCATGGCAGAGTAAAGATACTCTTCCACTACCGGTGACAGACGATGGATTTCATCAATAAAAAGCACGTCATTCGGTTCAAGACTGGTCAGTACACCTGCCAGGTCGCCCGGTTTATCCAGTACCGGACCGGAAGTCACTTTAAAGCCGACGTTCAGTTCATTGGCGATAATATTCGAAAGAGTTGTCTTTCCCAAGCCGGGAGGGCCATGAAGCAGGACATGGTCGAGCGCCTCGCCACGCAAGCGTGCCGCCTTCACAAAAATGCGAAGGTTCTCCACCACCTTATCCTGTCCGCTAAAGTCCTCAAAGCTCAATGGGCGGAGTGCATTCTCAAAATCCCGTTCCTTTGAAGTTAGCTGATGTTCGCGTATGTTAAAATCTTCTTGTTCCATTTATTTCTCGAAAGTAGGAGACAAAGATAGAGAAATACATTCATTTTCAATATAAGAAAGATGAATAAAAAAAGCCCGGTAGCATGAAAAGCAACTATAAAATATTACTTTTGCACGATATATACCGTACATACGGTATATATAAATCTATAATACACGCAATCGACTATGGTTCTAAATTATATCTGGATAGCTTTCTTCCTTATAGCCTTCGTCATCGCCCTCATAAAAGTGATTTTTCTGGGAGATACGGAGATATTCACCGCTATCATGAACTCAACATTTGACTCTTCAAAGACAGCTTTTGAGATATCTCTCGGGCTTACGGGAGTATTAGCCCTTTGGCTGGGTATTATGAAAATCGGTGAAAACAGCGGATTAATCAGTGCATTGGCACGTTTCCTGAGTCCGGTACTCTGCCGTTTGTTCCCGGATATTCCTAAAGGGCATCCTGTGCTGGGGTCTATCTTTATGAATATGTCCGCCAATATGCTCGGATTAGACAATGCCGCCACACCGATGGGATTGAAAGCAATGAAGGAATTGCAGGAACTGAATCCGAAGAAAGATACGGCTTCCAATCCGATGATTATGTTCTTAGTCATCAATACTTCGGGACTGATTCTTATCCCTATCAGTATCATGGTATATCGTGCACAAATGGGGGCTGCACAACCGACAGATGTGTTTATCCCTATTTTGCTAAGTACTTTCATTTCTACTTTGGTGGGAGTTATAGCCGTCAGCATTGCCCAAAAGATAAACTTAATCAATAAGCCGATTCTGATATTGATGGGTGTGGTCAGCCTCTTCTTTTCCGGATTGATTTATCTGTTTATCAGTGTCTCCCGTGAGGAAATGGGAACTTACTCTACACTGATAGCCAATATCATTTTGTTTGGTGTTATCATCCTGTTTATTCTGACAGGAATCAGGAAGAAAATCAATGTCTATGACTCCTTTGTGGAAGGAGCTAAAGAAGGTTTTACTACGGCTGTACGTATCATTCCTTATTTGGTGGCTTTCCTTGTAGGTATCGCTGTATTCCGCACTTCGGGAGCGATGGACTACTTAGTGGGTGGCATTGGTTATGTAGTAGGATTGTGTGGAGTGGATACCAGTTTTGTTGGTGCATTGCCTACGGCATTGATGAAATCACTTAGCGGAAGCGGTGCAAACGGTTTGATGATTGATACAATGAAAGAGTTAGGCCCGGATTCATTTGTAGGACGTATGAGTTGCGTGGTACGTGGAGCTTCGGATACTACTTTCTACATTCTGGCTGTCTATTTCGGCAGTGTAGGTATCAGTAAAACCCGCAACGCTGTTACTTGTGGCTTGATAGCAGACTTCTCGGGTATCATAGCCGCTATTTTAATCAGTTATTTATTTTTTTTTAAAGTAAGAATTTAACATCAATCTCACAAATTATCTGTATTTTTGCAACAAAGAGTATTTTATGCCAACTAAAAGAACAAATAAATTAGTAATCCCCTTTGTGAAATGGGTAGGAGGTAAAAGGCAGATAATTTCTGAGATTCAGAATCTTCTACCGAAGAAAATTACATCCTATTACGAACCATTTATAGGTGGGGGCGCAGTTTTATTTCATATTCAACCCCAAAGAGCAACTATCAACGATTTAAATGCGGAGCTAATTAATCTTTATCGAGTTATTAAAGAACAACCTTCAGCCCTGATTAAGGATCTATCAAAGCATAAGAATGAGGCCGAATATTTTTACCAGATACGCAGTCTCGATCGCGATAAAGAACAATACTCACAACTGACCGAAGTTGAGCGGGCTTCTCGTATCATATACCTCAATAAAACTTGCTATAATGGTCTTTTCAGAGTAAACAATGCCGGAGAATTCAATACCCCATTTGGTAGATACAAAGAGCCTAATATCATCAATGAAATAACAATAAAAGCAGTATCCTCTTATCTGAACCAAGCACATGTATCTATTCTACAAGGAGACTTTGAGGCATCTTTACAAGATATCCCACACAATGCATTTGTTTATTTCGATCCTCCTTATGACCCTGTTTCAGATAGCGCTTCGTTTACGGGTTATACGCAAGGAGGATTCAATCGCCAAGAACAAATTCGTTTGAAAAGGATCTGTGACGAGTTGAACGAGAAAGACATAAAATTTCTTTTATCAAACTCATACACAGATTTTATTTTAGACCTGTATAGAGATTATCAGATTAATGAAATCAAAGCAAATCGTTTTATTAATTCTAATGCAGAAAAAAGAGGAATGGTTTCCGAAGTTTTAATTAGAAACTATGAATAAAAAGAAAGGAATAGATGCTTATTGGGAAGAAGTATTTAACAAATACAACATTCTCCAAAAGATTGAGAAAGAAGGGGCCTGCATCATTACGGCTGAAGCAATCAAAGAGATACATGAACCTCGACTAATGGCTAAACAGGATCACGAGAAAAACAGACCACAGATTTTTAAAGAGAATCAACTTTCAATCTTACCAGTCACAAGGGGTAGCTATATCATTGGTTCAATGGAGCTATATGAACCCTTTTCTGAGCATAAAGAATCTTTTTACGACAATAATGATGTCACCCTAGTTCCTACTCCAGATTTTATTGAGTCTATTGATTTCAATGAAATAACAAGTGAGGCCACAGCTATCAGCAGTATGTATGTTTCCAACATTCTACACGATTTTCTATCAGAAAGCACGTTAGTCCCTACCGTCAACGGACGTATGAGCTCAGGGAATTTCTCATTTACAGTTAATAGCCTCAAAGAGGCGCCTTCTTCTTACTCAATATCAGTAAATAACTCACAAATAGAAATTGACGGGGGATATGAAAGTAGAAATTCCTTGTGCATTATAGAAGCAAAAAACTCCCTATCGGAGGATTTTCTAATTCGCCAATTATATTATCCATATCGTTTATGGGCAGATAAGATCATAAAACCGATTAGACCCATATTCTTAGCTTTCAGCAATGGCATATACCACTTATTCGAATATGCCTTTGAAGATAAAAACAACTACAACTCTTTGAAAAGAATACAGTATAAGAAATATAAGATTGAAAATGAACAAATAACACTGGCAGATATCTTAGAAATACCGCAAAGAATTACAGTTGTCCAAGAACCAGATGTACCATTTCCACAGGCAGATTCGATAGAACGCCTTATCAATCTTTGTGAACTAATGAAAGACGGCACTTCTTATGATAAAAACGAAATAGCAGAAACATATGGTTTTAATGTCCGCCAATCAGATTATTATGCTAATGCCGGGAGATATCTGGGACTAATACAAAAAGAAAAAAATTCGACTTATAGTCTCAGCATATTAGGTAAACAAATATTTCATTTGCCTTTAAGAAATCGAAATATGCGCATAGCTGAATTAATAATTAGCCACAAACCCTTCAGAGATACATTATTAGAATATATAAAAGAAGGGAATAATCCGCCGAAAGAAAAAGTCATGACTATTTTAATGCAATGCCGACTATATAACAATCCAGAAAAGTCATATTTCAGACGCTCAAGTACCATCCTAAACTGGATTAATTGGATCTTAAATTTGCAGACGGAATAGCCCCACATGAAAAAAGTCGAACCTTATTATAAATCCACAGACAGGTCATTTACACTATTGAAAGGTGATTGCAAGGATGTATTGCAAGATTTCGAATTCAAATTCGATATGATTTTTGCAGATCCGCCTTATTTCCTTTCTAATGGGGGAATTACTCTTCATAATGGTCAAAAAGCTTGTGTAAATAAGGGAGAATGGGATAAAAGTTATGGCATGGGATTTATGAATGCTTTCAATGAAAGTTGGCTAAAACAATGCAAAGAGAAACTTAAACCCGAAGGGACTATATGGATCTCAAGCAGCTACCATAACATCTTTTCTATCGGAGAAACTCTAAATAGACTAAATTTCAAGATATTAAATATCATTACATGGGTAAAAGTTTCTCCTCCTAATAACATATCATGCCATTGTTTCACACATTCAGCCGAATATATCATTTGGGCTAGATATTGTAAAGAAACAATTCATTATTATAACTACAACTAT
Organism: Bacteroides sp. GM023; assembly: GCF_014750685.1. Classification (GTDB taxonomy): domain Bacteria; phylum Bacteroidota; class Bacteroidia; order Bacteroidales; family Bacteroidaceae; genus Bacteroides. Next base: position 764,469 of record NZ_JAAXGE010000002.1, on the reverse strand, counting down.
ATGAAGAGGCTAAATAATGATAAACAAATGACAGATGTATGGCATCTACCAGCTGTTGCGCGATGGGAGAAGTCATGTGGGAAGCACCCAACCCAAAAGCCATTAGGGCTATTGGCAAGGCTTATAATCGCTAGTACTCACCCAGGAGATTGGATCTTAGACCCTTTCAACGGCAGTGGTACCACAGGCATTGCAGCAAACTTGCTTAAAAGAAAATTTCTAGGTATTGATACATGCAAGGAATACCTAGAACTAAGTAAATCACGAAGAATGGAAATCGATAAGATTGAAATCGCGAACCAGTATTATAAGAACTTACATATTGAATTATAATATATCCACAATTATGGCTGTAACCTATCAAACAGAAGGCGTCAAAATGCCTAAAATCAAGAAACGTGAGACTACGGAATGGATAAAAGCCGTAGCTGCTTCCTATGGGAAAAGACTTGGTGAAATCGCTTATATCTTTTGTTCCGACGAAAAAATACTGGAAGTAAACCGCCAATATCTGCAACACGACTATTACACGGATATTATCACTTTCGACTATTGTGAAGGTGACCGTCTGTCCGGGGACTTATTCATCAGCCTGGATACAATACGTACTAATGCCGAACAATTCGGTGCGGCCTATAATGATGAGCTGCATCGTGTTATCATTCATGGAATACTTCATCTATGCGGAATCAACGATAAAGGTCCCGGAGAACGGGAAATTATGGAAGCTGCGGAGAATAAAGCACTGGCTATGCGATAGGCATAAACAACATCAGGTAGATTATTCAACAGACTGTAATATTAATATTATTAAGAAAGACACCCCATCGTAATCACTACGACGGGGCGCTTCATTAGCAACGTAATGCTAATATTAACACTAAATTATTAAGAGAGAGATTTATTACTTTCCTTTTGGTGCAACTTCCGGAGTCACCAGTTTCTTTATCGATTTGGTATTCAAATACAGAAAAGCCAATCGTGGAGGACCATCATGTGTAACCAATTCCAATGAATCAGGTGTCAGTTTTCCGATACGTTCACGTGTCTTATACACTTCCGTCTTTCCATTATCTTCTTTACTGAAACCTTCGATAATCAAATAGCCATCTTTATCAATCTTCCAAGTCTTTAAATCTAAAGAAGGAATGTTGACTGCAGAGCATTTTCCTCCTTTTTTGAATTCAAACCCTTTGAATTCACCCGTAGACTTGTAGGTATAAGGATTGCACCATTTACCTATAATTTGTTTCTCCACTTTGCCCTGTCCGTAGCTGCTGAATACAAAGCAAGACAGGGTCATAGCTGTAATTAATAGTTTCTTCATTTTATTTATTTTTCTAGTAAATCATATTTCTGATCAATTCCACGTTCTCTTAGATGAATACCCTCTTTCATCCAACGCGGTTCTTTGGTTCCTTTCAAGTAATAGTCGAAGAACTGCATCATCCGGATAGTCCAGTCTTTCTGAGCACCTCTGCCCATTACAAAATGTCCCTCACCTTTGTAATTCAACAACCATGCCGGACGTTGCAGACGACGCATCGCCAGATAAAGGGCACGACCTTGTTCATACGCAACAGCCTCATCCTGATCATTATGCAATATCAACAAAGGTGTATGTATCTTGTCTGCTTCCAGAATTGCAGAACTTGCCAGATACTTATCTTTAGCCTCCCATAAAGTCTTTCCCATGCGACTTTGTGTTTCCTCATACATAAAATATCGTGGCAGACCGCTTCCATTACGTATTCCTAAGTATCCGGTCACCATATCCGTGATAGGAGCCGCTATATTGGCGCAAGTGAAAATATCTGTCTTTGTCACCAAATATGATGTTTGATAACCAGACCAACTATGTCCCTGCAAACCTATTTTTCCGGGATGTGCTATCCCCTGCTCTATCAGATACTTTGTTCCGCTTACTACAGCATCATAACAGCTCTTACCTGGAGTCCCAACCGTGAAATGCACATCCGGCATAAACACAATATAACCATTGCTGGCAAAATACACAGGATCTCCTAACGCACTACTCAGTAAAGGTGCATGATAAATATTCAATTCACCGGAATGAGTTTCATAAAACTGTACCAACACCGGATATTCTTTTTGAGGGTCATAATCCTCAGGTAAGTAAAGTAATCCCTTATTTTCTTTATTCTCATAATTGGTCCACTTCACCAGTTTAACTGTACCCCATTTATAATCCGCTTGTTGAGGATTGGCATTCGTCACTCTGACCGGATTTGAAAAATCAGCTTTACTCCACCACAAATCTCTAAATTCTGTTATATTCTGACGATTCCAAACACAATATTTATGATTCTCGGAAAAACGGTGTATGTTATATATATAAGGCCCTTCCATCAGTTTCTTCAGACGCCCTTTCATATCAAGCTGATAGACACCCTCATCCATCGTATCTTTATCCCAAAGGCTGACAATGACAGTTTCATCCTTCTGAAAAACATCTTTATCTATATTGCTCGTCATTTTACGAATGGCCTTGCCATGTTTACGACCGTAACCTTTAGTCAAGCACTCCGGTCGACGTTCTCCTGTCAAATCAACCTTCCACCAGTCATATGCATCATACAGAAATACATTATTCCCGTCAGCTGTCCACCCAGCTATCCCATAAGCGGGGGCAGGAGCCGGTTTATCATAACTTTCCACGAACATCGGATAACCGATAGCATCAGATATATTAACAACCTTACCGGTAGCACCATCAAACTTATTCCAGACTTGGGCAATCGGATCATACATTACCGCCCACTTGCCATTTACCGACCATTTGGGGGCTGTACGATAACTACGTCCAATCAACTGTTTTGCACCCGTATGCACATTCACCGAATATATATCGAACGGTAAGTGGTCCAACCACTCACGCTGCATCTTATAAGGAGATTCATCCGTATAAAGCACATAATCCAAATTCTCTGCTCCCGATGGTAAGAGTAAATCTACAGTAGATGGAGCAACTTCAGTGAGCTTCTTTGAAGAAATATCATAAATATATGTCACCGACTTATCCTGCCTATAACGTCCGCCCCTTTGTAAAGTCGGAACTTCCATTTCGTTCCATGTCCACAACTCTAATTCAAAGCTCTTGTCTGGTTTCTTCTCCGGTTCTTCCCTTCTACGGGAAATCTGCTGTAAGTCCCGAAGTTCAAGTATCAGAAAATTATGGCTTTTAGACAAATCAATGCGTCCGACAGACATGTCATCAGGCAAAACAATTTCTTTTCGGTCAAAAAGCAAGTCACAACCCGGCTTCTTTAATGAGAAAGCATACCACAAAGAATCATTTACGCTAAACTCCCCGGTCATCTCTTTTTCATTAAAACTATAAGAAGAAGGTTCACTCTTTACAGAACTCTGATAAAGACTTTTATATGGACCGGCTAAAGGACCATAGCATAGCTCGTTCCCTTCTGACTTTCTACGAATGAAAAGAATAGAACGTCCTCCGTCATACAATGTATGATAGCCGATACTGTCAATATGAAAAGCAACTTCTGTCTTTAGATGACGTACCACCAGCCTGTTAAAAGCCGGAACATGATTCACCGTATCTTTCGGCACGTTAGTAACAGAGATTGAGTAAGGAGTCCCTTCTACAGGGCGAAAAGCCTCTTTATGTTTCCATTCGGTCTTTACTCCCGAAGGCAATGACAACAAGATCGTCTTCATCACTCCCGCCGAGTCCGCCAGCCGATAAAAAGCTCCCTGATCGTTATTATAAAACTCCAAGCGTTCTACACCACCATTCAGCAATATTTCTTTCCGTGTACGGGAATCGAATAAATGCAGAGGTTTTTCTTCCTTGCTATCCGGATTATATTCCATCAACGATATACGGTAAGTTACCCACCTGCCTGTCGGTGAAATATCCGGTGCATCAATACGTTTCCAAGATGTACACGCTTCTATATCCAATGGACTCTTCTGAGCCTCAACAGACAGGCTTCCACCCAGCAACAAGCCCGCTATAATCCCTATATGTACAAATATCCGGTTCATCTTATCTTCTCCTGTCATCTTTAATCATATCCTTATTCAAATCGACATCAGAATCAGCCGAGTTGTCATGCAATAACAAGCGGGCAAAGTGACGCCACATTTTATGCTCGAAGAAGTCCTCAGACTCACCGAAGAATCCATGTGTACATTTCGGCAATACAAACATCTCGAAATCCTTATCAGCCTTAATCAATGCATCTACCAGACGCAATGTGTTAGCAGGATTCACAGTTTTATCCATCGCACCGGTAAATAGCAGCAAGCCGTGCTTGTAATTCTTTGCCAGCTCTTGATTCGGACGTACACGGACACTATATTCATACGTCGTGTTTTCTACCCCCAAGCTATCTTTAGTTGTTTTCACCTTCTCATCTACACCGAAATGAATCTCTACAAACCCTTTATTGTAAATGCGATTGTCATGATTACCTGCCGATGAAACAGCAGCCGAATAGAAATCGGGATAAGTGCAAATGGCAGCAGCCGACATAAACCCTCCGCCGGAATGCCCGTAAATACCAACCTTGGTAGCATCAATAAACGGATAACGGGCAGCCAGTTGCTCGATAGCATATTTATCATCCGCCAACGGATAATCACGCATATTGTTGTAACCATAGGTATGATAAGCCTTTCCACGCATCGGAGTACCGCCCCTGTGCCCTACAGTGATTACAATGAACCCCAGTTGAGCCAAGCGGGTGTTATAAACATCATTAATCGTAAAACGTGTAGGCACATATTCGAAAAACGGCCCCGGATAAACATTCGAAATGATAGGATAAACCTTGGTCGAATCAAAATCAGCAGGTTTCCACATTACACCATACAAATCGGTCACTCCATCGGCAGCTTTTACTTTAAAGCGTTCCGGTGCTTTCCACCCCATCTCATAGACAGGTTGCAAATCCGGCTTCTCCAGCGTCATGATAACCTTTCCATTTCGATTACGAACCACATTTACCGGTTCTTGCGAAACGGTAGAATAAGAATCTACCATATATTGGTAAGACGGGGAAATGCTTACCTCATGTGACGCATTCTCCGGTGTGAGCAGACGAACTGCATTCGGACGATCCAATTGAGCTTCATAAAGAATATAGTAATAAGGGTCGATACCTTTCTCCCGACCGTAGCCGTAAAAATACATCTTACGTCCGACAGTATCAATTCGCGCTATCGGACCGGCTACCCATGTTCCATCCGTCACTTGATTTTTCAAGCTTCCAGTAGCTGTGTCGTAAAGGTAATAATGTCCCCATCCATTACGTTCAGAACGGAACAGTATTTCCTTGCCATCGTTCAAGAAAGAGACACTGCGCATTTGGTAATCAAGGTAAGGTTTGTTTTCCTCGTGAATCACTACACGCACCTTTCCCGTCTCCACATCCACCTCACAAATATCCGCCTGATTCCACGGACGGTTGTAGCGTTGGAAGTACAAACGCTTCCCATCTTTTGACATATATAATATATCAATATATTGGTCTGGCCAACGATTAATATCAATCTTCTTCACTTCACGGCTATCCACGTCACCAATCAACAATTCATATTGGGTAACATGCTTGTCACCCGCAAGCTCGGCCTTATACGTTTTCAATGTCGGATAAGGAGTATCCAGTGAATTGATAAGCCATAAGTCACGCACTTTCCGATTATCTTCGCGCACGGCATAAAAACGGTGACTTCCCGGAATCCAATGGGTAGACTCTGCTCCAAACCGTCCTTCTGACTCTCCTTCTTCTTCACGATTGAAAGTGTAATGCCTTTCGCCATCAGTGGTCAGTCTTATAGGTATGGTGTCTTGTCCCTTCTTGGGATTACCTACAAAAAACAGATTATGACGGTTTGCATACAAAAAGAAAAGACTATCCGGTGAATATTTCATCCAATATGGATCACTATTTCCATAGGATGGCTTTTCATTAAGCCGCTTCAACACTTTCGTATGAATATTGTACATATAAAGTCCATTATCAAAATCAATACGAATAGTTTCGTTATCTTTCATAAAAGTGAAAGACAAATGTGGGTCTGCCGAAGAATAAGCCTTCTTGGTATATGCCGCAATTTTGCTCAATAGTTCATCCGTATCAAACAATAAGCGCTTTTCTTTCTTTTTCGGATTGACATAATAATATTTCTTTCCTTCACGTGTTGTGAAAGAATAATAGAAACAATCCGTATCGTTGATAAACGTTGGTTTGACTTCTATAGAATACCTTGTTATAGGATTTTGCTCCAGCAAACGGAACTTCTCCGCCAACTTATAATTCGCTTTCTGCTGTGCACCGGCAAGGCTGCATACAAACAATACAACCACTGGACACACATATCTAAAGAGAGAGTTTTTCATAAAATCTTATCTATTGTCTTATTCCTTACGATTGATATCTCCCCAATAGTCTGCACGAGTATCACCCAGCAAATGTTTGGCAAAGAAACGGTACATCTTCTTCTCAAAATACTTATCGGCGGAGCCATATCCATGACCGGCGCCCGGAATCACCAGCATATCAAAATCCTTGCCGGCTTCAATCAATGCCTGAGCCATGCGATAGGTATGGGCGGGGTTCACGTTCTTGTCCATATCTCCGGTGACGAGCATTAAATGTCCTTTCAGATTCTTGGCAATCTCCGCATTCGACTTCACATTGAACTTGTATTCATACTCTTTCGTCTCATTGCCCAAACTGTCTTTCACCACTTTTTCCACTTCTCTCACGCCGTTGTAACACTCCCCCCAACCACGGTTAAAGATATTGTTATCATGGTTTCCGGAGCAGGAAACGGCCGCTTTGTAAAAGTCAGGATACGTGCAGATAGCTGCCGCAGCCATAAGTCCACCACCAGAGTGTCCGTAGACACCCACTCTGTCTATATCAATAAACGAATGACGCTGAGCCAGTTGCTCAATAGCATATTTATCATCCGCTAACGGATAGTCGCGCATACGATCGTAACCATAGCGATGATATGCTTTTCCGCGCATGGGAGTATCGCCTCTGTGGCCTACAGTGATAACAATAAAGCCAAGCTGTGCCATACGAGTACAATAATTATTGTCCAAAGTAAAGCTGGTAGGTACAAAACCATAGTAAGGACCGGGATAAACAATCGAAATAATCGGATATTTCTTGTCCGGATCAAAGTTTGATGGTTTCCACATCACTCCATACAAATCCGTAGTATTATCGGCAGCCTTCACAACAAAACGTTCGGGCTTTTTCCAGCCTTTGGCATATACCTGTGCCAAATCAGGCTTGGGGAACTCCAGAATCACTTTACCAGTATTGTCTTTCAGTAGTGTCCGCGGCTCCATATCCACCCTCGAGAACGAATCAATGAAATAGCGGCGGGATTTTAAAAAGTACACTTGATGCTGAGCATCTTCTTTAGTTATCTGAGTAACCCCTTTATGGTCTATATGAGACTTATACAATTGATAATAGCAGGGATCCATCTTCGGATCGCCTCCATATCCGTAGAAATAAATCTCACGCTGCAACGTGTCGATAGCGACAATATGCCCGCTCACCCATGGTCCGGAAGTAATGGTATTCTTCAAATTCCCGTCTCCGTCATAATGATAATAATGCCCCCAACCCGTACGTTCAGAACGGAACAGGATATCTTTTCCGTCGTTCAGTACTTCCACACTACGTGCATGTACATCGCGGTAAGGCTTGTCTACTTCGTGAATCAGCTCTTTGACTTCTAATGTGGAAGTATTCACGGAGCAGACATCTACTTCATCCCATGTACGTTTCGTACGTTCAAAGAAAATCAAGTCTCCCTTGGAAGAGGTGGAAAACACCATTATGTATTGATCAGGCCATTTGGCTACATTCGCCTTACGGGCTGTCTTCTCCACTACGTCAATGATGACCAGCTCATTTTGCGTCACGTACTTGTCACCGGGATATTCATATTTGTACTTCACAAGTTCCGGCTTATCCGAGAGGGAATTAATCACCCAAAAGTCGCGCAACTTCCGTTTGTCGTCCATCACAAAATAGACATGCCGACTGTCTTTACACCAACGTGCTTCGGTAGTCATTTCCATATCGGGATAAAAGCCGTCTCGCTCTTCCGCATAAGTGTAAAGAGGCATTCCGTCAAAGGTGAGTTGTACCTCAGTGGTGTCCACACTCAATTCCTTGTTTCCCTTTACGTACAGATTATGATTCTTGGCAAACAGAATATATTTCCTATCCGGAGAATAATTCATATAGAGATAATAGTTCTCATCCTGTATTTTCTTATCCTCCTTCTTGACTTCTTTCAATTTGCGAGTAATGCGGTTGTACTCGTAAACCTTGCTTCTGCGAGCAAAGGTGAATGACTTCTGGTCTTTAGAGAATTTGAAATCATAAAAGTTCAAATCTTTCGGGTCGATTCTCTCTCTTGTCAGTTCCGATAGCGCCATTGCCATCTCGTCGTTGTCGAACAACAATTCCTGCTTTCTTTCATCCGGAATTACATAATAGTAAAAATTTCCGGCTGACGTCTGATTATTAAACCAGAAATTGTCTGTATCATTAATCTCGCGGGGATTAAAGCCAAGACTGTTTCGAGAGAGTTCTCCTGTCATCGAGAAAGCATTAAATCTCTCCGCTAGTTCGTAATTGGCCTGTTGCTGAGGTTTAGCTACTGTAGCCAAGCCTCCGGCAAACAAAGCCAAAAGTATTCCAATTTTATATCCCATATTGTGTTTTGGCAATTTCTTTTCTAGTATGCAAATTCAAGAAATTCTCTTATAGAGCCATACTTATAGAGAACATCTACAACCTTACCAAACTTATTATTTACAGGTTTTTTCGGATCAGGGAACAGTTGGTTAATCTTCACATCCGTAGCGACTCCCTCACTATTTTCCGTCTCCCAAACTTCATAAATACTAAAAGTATTATCTTCCAAAGCCACTCCAAGCTGTCCGTTATGCTCCGGTTGCCATTTTTCAGCATCGGTACTACCACGTGCATAAATATCATTGGAATCCAATGCCTTCACAGAAGAAGCAAAAGAACTATTGATTTCTTTCAATGTCGCTTTGTCTCCTACCCCATATTGGAAATACCACAATTTACTTCCGTCAGCAATTATCGCATACTTTTTATTATTAAACACCGCCAAGTCTGTGAATCCTGTCAAACCGTCAAGATCATATACTTTAAAAAATCCATTGCCAATCTTACTATAGTAAGAATATGTCCCCGTCATCCATTGAAAATACAACAACTTATACTCAGAGCCGTCCTTTATAATTGCTACCCAACTTGGATAGGCATTCTGGATTCCGTCATCTTCTGAGGTTGCCGGCATCATAGTTAGTACTTCCCAACTCTTCGGTAATTTATACTGTTCATCTACAGGACTATTGAGATTATCATTTTCCTGTACGCTGAATATTTGCCCGCTATTATTAGAATGTTTCATTGAAGTAGGATCTTTATAAACAGGACCTGCATCATCAAAAAGCCCCGCAAGTTCATTATCCTCTGTAATAACAGGCATAACGATATGATATTCAGTCATCTTATAGCTTGGATAAATACCCTTGATTTTTTTGTCCTTACCCACCGGGAAAGAAGTATAACCACAAGAATGAAAATCGGTAGGAATAGACATATCTGCCCAATAAATGTGCTTATCGGAATTTAATATAGCCTTGCCTGAAAAAGTCATAGCAGCCATTACCGGATTAAAACCGGCTTTTGGCAAGTCACCCCTAAACTCATCCTCCGTATAAACCTCACGTTCTAAGGTAACACCATTCAACTCAGCCCAACGATCCTGCATTACTATAACTTCATCCGGTACTTCAAACGTTTCACCATAGCTATCCACATAACCGGCATTCAGAAATAATCCCTTCGGATTAGAACCTAACCCAGGCGTAACGTCCTCCATTACGTAACTATATACAAGTGAGTCACGGTCGATCTCTGCTGTCGTAGTGCCATCAGTCACCGCCAATCTATAAGTGATGGAATTGGCACCAATAAAAGAAAGCTTAGATTGCTGCCCATCTTCTGTCAATACTAACCAACCACGGGCAAACGGAGAACGCACCTTCAACGTGCTACTTTTAGAAAACTTCACACCGGTCTTATTGTCTATCACCGTATAAGTAACTTCATACACGCCACCTTTTTCAAAGCTGAATGTACAGGAAGGATTTGTCTCATCCGGCAGTAATACACCATCCACACGCCATTCATAAGAGACGTCCGGATTTTCCTTATCAATAGTAAACTCAAAGGTCGGAGTTATAGTCAGTTCTTGTTGATATACAAGAAAGTATTCATCTCGCATTCCTCCAATACCCACTTTCTCCAGTTTGTTCACCTCACTATAATTATAGTTGTTGTCATCATCAAGACAACCGGACACCCCCACCATGGTTGTCCAAATGAATATATATGTCAATATCTTCTTCATAATCATTATTTTTTAGTTATCCGGCAACAGGCACTTCTATAAGCGCACCTTTTTCATCTCTTAATGGGGCACCTGGATGCAATTCGTTATATTCCGCTACCTCATATTTCAATAATAGAGAGTATTTGCGTAATTTCACTTTGTCTTTACCGTCGAACAACTCATCATCGTTTTCTCTTAAGATTTCCAGAAACATACGATATTTTGTATCCGAATAGAAGCCTAAATAATAGTAGTCAACTGTACTGTATTCACCGTCCATATCTTTTAAATCCCACCAATCGGGTTTTACAAGACGATCAGTCACGGCAATGATGGCCCTGGAATAAGTTGCTACACCTTCACCAACCTCACCTTCTGCATTTATCTTCAAAGCTATATATTTGGTAGTAGTTTTCAAGTCAGGTGAATTCTTGATTTTTACATAAATCGTATCCAGCAACTGTCCGCCTTTAAAGACATATTTCTCAGACAAAATACATTGAGATGCTGGCAAAGTAGACATATTCTCATCCTGAGAAATGGTAAACTCCAAGTCTTTATCCTGAATCTTACCGAAAATAGCCACTTCCACCGGCACTTCAGCAATTTTCACATCCATACCCTCTTCCAAAGGATAAATCTCAAAACTGATTCGAGTAGTATCTTTCGTCAGGTCTTTATTAAAGTTGATATAGGAGATATCATTCCCATTCACAACCAATCCTTCTTCCTGACAGGAAATCAACAGCGATATACCCATATATGCCATTACTCCCGCCAATAATATATTTTTCATTTTCATAAGTCTCAAACTTTCTTAGAATTAAATCGCACTTTCAGATTCAGGCAACGGCAACACCATGTTCGCTTCTGTAGGCAATACCTCTTTTTCCCATCCTACCATCTTCCTACTCAGACGCTTGAACATAAAAAAGGTCTGCCCTTCTCCGAGAAATTCTCTCTGAGCATCATTCACAAGAACATCCATAAACTGATCTTTGGTCACATCATTCAGCTTGGCATTGATACCTCTACCCTTTTTTACTGTCTCCAGATATCCTCTCGCTTTTTCCAAGTCTGTCTCATAGATAGCCTCAGCAGCTATGTAATAGACTTCAGACATACGGAACATGGGAACAATCATATTATTGATTTTAGAATATTTATAGCTATCCGGCTGCTGGTAATATTTCAACGCACGGAAATCTATATAATAATTCTTCTTCTCCATTTGATAACAGATTCTCCAGTCCGTCTCTAAATCTTTGCCATAACGCTCTTCCGCCATATCAGAATCAATACCTAAAAAGCTACTGTCTTTATATTTATCTTCAGTATCATATTTATGATTTATCAAACGATCCCATTCTATCTGATCTTTGGGCGAATAGAGTGCGAATATTATGTCATCATACATCTTTATATTACCATCTCGCATCGCATCCAACGCTTTACTTCCTGTAAGTGCGGCAAAAAGACTATTTTGCTGAATGATAATATCCGCTTGCTCATATGCCTTCTCCGGCATGCCCGCATACAGATATACACGAGCCAGTTCGGCTGTAATAGCATAATAGTTCAAACGGAATCCACGGCTGGAACTAAATAAAGACTCATCATTTTTCCTTTCCACGAAACGATCTCTCCAATTGGCACCCTTATCCACTTCCAACAGCAGTTCTTGTGCTCTTTTCAGATCTTCAATAATCTGCTCCAAGCAATACGAAACCGTCTCACGATTATTGACATAAGCCGGATAAGCATTCACGTAGGGAATAAAAGTACGGTTTCCCGGATTCATCACAGGAGAAGGAGCATAAACACGCAATAGGTCGAATTGTATATACGCACGCAAACCTATCGCTTCGCCCAAAATCATCTTGCGTTCCTTTTCTCCACCAAAAAAGAGTATGCTGTCTGCCACTTCCGCCTGTTGTGCCAATTCATTACAATTGGCTACCACATTCCACGCATCGCTCCACATTTTATCTGTGGAAGGGGTTAAATCTTGATCTGTAAATTTCAATTTTTCAATTTTCTTCATGGCTTGTCCACCTCCATCCATGGCTGCCAAACTCATGTTATACACCTGTCCCCAAGCATCTATAATCCCCCACTTCAAATTGCTTCCGTAAATATTCCAAGAAGCCATTTTACGGTAGATACCATTCAAAGCCGCACGATATCCGTCTCCTGTTTCAAACAAAAACTCTTCTTTGATCTGATCGGACGGATATACATTCAACCAATCATTGCATGATGTTCCTAAAGTGGCCATCATCCCTAACAAAACAATCGTTCTATATATTTTTTTCATATTCTTTGTTCTCCTTAATTATCAGAATTGTGCTTTTAACGAAAAGTCTATCTTCCAGGATTTAGGATAACTCAAGCCACGTTCCTGACGGATAGAATGCCAATTAATGAAATCACTGGAACTCATCTCCAAACGTAACATATTCATGTGCAGATGTTTTTTAATCCATTCACGGTTAAAATCGTAACTCAATGTTACGGCACTCAGGCGGATATATTTATTATCTTGCACAAAACGAGATGAAGGTAAGGTAGTCAATTTGTTATCCGCAATGTTTTTAAATTCCGCTACATCACCCGGCTTCTGCCAACGTTGAGTCAGCACACGTAAATCTACATTATTACCGAGAATATCTGCATTCTCTACACGGTCTACCAATGTCTGGTTATACTCTTGTCCGCCAAATTCATATTGGAAAGCGGCAAATAAACTCCAATTCTTATAGGTAGCGTTCAAACCTATCGAACCGTTCAATTTAGGTTCCGTATTACCAACAACCACTTCTTGAGTAGCATCCCACTTGTCAGCTATAGAACCATCTCTGTTCAGAAACAGTTCTTTTCCCGTTGTGGGATCAATACCCAATGAACGAACCGCCCAAATAGATGTCATCGACTGTCCTTCCTCATATTGTGGAATAGGGATTGAATAGTTAGCGTCTGTTGCAGGGGTACCATAAAGTTCTTGATGCTTCAGTTCTTCTTTATAGAAATTCGCCACACGCTCATTATATGCTTTCTGAGAATCGGAAATCTTCAAAATTTTATTCTTATTATGTGCCATGTTTCCCCACAAAGCAATCGTCCAGTCATGGTCTCTGTAGATATCAGCCCGTATCTGCATTTCAAAACCTTTATTTTCTACCTCACCCATGTTATTCTTGTAGGTAGAGAATCCGGAAGTCTGCGACAGGGTTACGTCATTAATCAAGTCGATGGTCTTTTCATAATAATAATCAAAATCAACTGTAAGGCGTTGATTGAAGAACTGAGTCTCAATACCGAAGTTGAATTTATCAGTCTTTTCCCATGTGAGGTCTTTGTTACCTAATGCTTTCAATACAGCTCCGTAACCAGTGATATACCATTCGTCGAATAAGGACTCATACATTGTAGTCGCCGCATAAGCAGGGAAGTTGACTTTACCGGTACGTCCATAAGAAATTCGCGTTTTCAATTTATTTATATTCTTATTGCCTTTCAAAAAGCCATAATTGTGAATATTCACCCCCACACCACCAGAGAAAAAAGGAGCCCATTTCTGATTAGAACCAAATTCGGAAGAGCCATCGAAACGAACGGAAGCATCTGCCAGATAGACGTCATTCCAAGTATAGTTCATTGTGGCAAGCGCACTGACAAGACGTGTCGTATTCTCCGCACGGGTCGGTTTTCCATACACCTCGGCAGCATAATTCAACGAATTGAACTGACCGGACGGAAACCCCCGATAGTGAGCAGAGGTATTCTCCGAAGTTGCAGCAGAAGCTTCCCAACCAGCGGAGAAATTAAAGTTATGTTTTCCGAAGCTACGGGTATAGTATAAAAATGCGTTAGTATTCCAGGAAAGGCTGGTACCCTTGCCTGTATACAAGTCACCTTGCAAATTAGCATTGCCGTTCGTATCCGACAAAACAGATGACTTCGAAGACAATGGGTCATAGAAATTTTCGCTGCTCGTGTATTGCTTGGTCACGCTAAATTGACCTTTCAATGTCAGATAATCATTCAAATACCAATTGACACTCAAATTATCTATAACTTCATCGTAAGCGCTCCATTGGTAATTGCTCAGCGTAGCTTCATACAAGGGATTATTAAGCTGAGTAATTCCTGTCAAAGAGTATTCCAATGTCTTTACCAAATCTCCATTTTTATACGGAGTATCATAAGGTTGTAAACTCGTATAATCACTGAAAGATCCATAAGGAGATTCCTTTGACTTGGTATGTCCGAAAGTCACCGTATTCTTAACTTGCAGTTTTTTCACGCGATAGTCCAAAGAGAAACCGACACTGTAACGGTCGCGTCCGGAACCTTTCATTACACCATCAGTTCCATTGTATGAAGCATCGACGCCATAACGCAAATTGGGAGTACCACCCTCAATATAGATACTATGCTTATGATTGAAAGCATTGCGTAAAGGCAAAGATAACCAGTCGGTATCCACTCCTCTCTGAATCAATGCATATCTTTCATAATACTGATTCATCCCCATTGCCGTACTGTTATTGCCATTATTACCTTTATCATACAATCCGGCAAGCCGCTCTATTTCCAACTTTTCCGAAGCATTTGCCAGGTTGTAATCACTCAAATCGGGCATTTCCAATGTTCCGGTAAAGTTATAAGAGATACGCACTTCACCCGGTTTCGGAGCAACAGTGGTAATCACAATCACCCCATTTGCCGCGCGAGAACCATAAATGGCGGTAGCGGCAGCATCCTTCAAAATAGTCATACTCTCAATACGAGTAGGGTCTAAGTCGTATATCTTCTCGATGCTTACTTCGAAACCATCCATAATGAAAGTAGGAAGGTTCGGATTATTTTCGAGATTTGATTTGGAAAGCTGATCCTTGTCTAAATCTTTTACACCAAAACCAGAACGACCACGAATATACATTTCAGGAAGCGCATTTGGGTCAGAACCAAATTGAGTATTATTTACTAAACGGAAAGAAGGGTCAAATGTCTGCAAAGCTCCGATTACATTTGTCTGTGATACTTTACGCAAATCATCACCTGTTATTTGAGTAGAACTACCTGTAAAGCTAGATTTACGCACATTGCTATATCCTGTTACGACCACATCTTCCAATGCCTTCACATCGTCAACCAATGTTATCTCAAGCATCTTCTTACGGGTAGCATCCACTTGAAGAGTTTGCTTTTTCATACCAATAAAAGAAACCTCCAAAGCAACTTTATCACTCTTCACATCAAGTGTAAACTCACCCTCAATGTTCGTTGAAGTACCAGTACGAGTACCTTTTACAATGATACTAGCCCCCGGAATCGGTTCTTTATTCGCATCGACAACCATACCGCGAATACGATTCTCGCGCTTCTCCGACTGCATTTTGCGAATGACAACAATGCCATCCTTCACCACATAATCAAACCCTTGCGGATTCAAGATCAACTTCAGAGTCACATCCCATCTCTCGTTTTTGGCGTTGATAGATACGGGTGGAACTCCCTTAAACATTTGTGAATTGTACAACATATTCACACCTGTTTGTTTCTTCACTGCATCCAAGGCAGTCTCGATAGAGACATTGTGCAGGTTCAAAGTTACCGTCTTGTCCTGTGACGGTATAGCCCATGTGCTAAACGTACAGCACACTGCCACTAGAAAACATAGTAGCCATCGTTTTTCTCTCATAAATTAATGATTAAACTTTACCTAATATTCTAATTTTTATTCTTGGTCTTTTATTCCGTCGTATATCAATACATTTCGGCCACTGATCTTATAAGTCAGGTCGCCGGTCAATTCTAATGCATCAAGGAATGAGTTGATTGTTCCGTAACGCTTCAGACTTCCACTATAAGCGATGTCGCGCAGAGCTGGGGTTTCATAATAAACCTGTATGTCGTACCAACGCTCGAACGTTTGCATTATTTCGCCTAAAGAACGGTTGTTGAAGGTGTACACACCGTTCACCCAACCTACATATTCTTCGAGGTCTACCACACGCTTTTCTGAACCATTGGCAGAAACCACTGCCTGTTCACCCGGTGACAAGGTTATATCTGCCGTATACGGTGTGGAGAATTTCACTTTTCCACGCACCAGCGTAGTGTAGCAGACAGGAGCGTCGGCATAGGCATTTACATTAAAGGCAGTACCGAGTACGATGACTTCTCCAAGATGCGTCTGCACAACAAACGGACGTTTCTCATCCGCCACAACATCGAAATAGGCTTCACCTTCCAGAATCACCGTTCTGCGTTTACCGACAAAACGTACGGGGTAAGTTAGTTTGGAACCAGCATTCAAATGAACCGTGGTTCCATCGGCAAGGACTACAGTATTTTCACCCCCACGCGGTATAACCAGTTCATTTGACTTAGCCGGTTGCTCTTCAACGTTTTTTTCCTCGTGTTGCGTTGTAACGGTAGATTGGTAGGACAGTACTCCTTCCTTATATTTTACTTGGACACCGTCCACTATTACATTTACTTCTTTCTTGTGTACGTCAATAATGCTACCGTCGGGCAAAGTCAGTTGTGCCTGTTGGGTACCCGGCTGAATCAAAGCTTTGATTTCTTCTTCCGGTGCGATATAGTTCGACATGTAGAACGAAAGGGCGACTACCAAAGTGGCAACGGCCGCAGCGGCATACCACCAAATCCGGCGAGAGCGACGCTTCTGTTCCTTCGGTTCCATTTGTCCGATTTTCTGAAGAAAGGATTGATAAGCCTTCTTTGATGAATAGTTTTGATATTCACCAAAAGCAACCTTCAATGTCTCCCCATTTTGCAGTTGCTCATATACTTTCTGTAAGTCCGGGCATTCAGCCAGCCGTTTTTCAAGTTCTTGCTGTTCCGTTTCGTTAGCTTCTCCTAAAAGAACCTTCCTCATCAAAGCGGCATCTTGATATACATTTTCGAACTTCTTCATCTTATTGACTTTTTTTTTAATTAAACACTGTTTAATTCTTCTTTATAATAGATATACATAACTTATGGAAAGGGGTGACAAAAAGATGATCTTTTTTTGAAATAGGAGAATAAAGAATCAGAATTTAGGGGCAAAAATATATCATAATGTCACAATACAGAAGAAAAGCTTTTGATTTTAACAAAGAAAACAAATCTTAATCAATCAATAAAAAGATAAAGGAGTAGCAGATTGACTTTTTTATCTTTTTAGAGAAATAAACAAAGAATTATAGAATTCATGGAGTCGCCCAGCTTTTCGCGGAGGAATTTATAGCTGCGGGTCTTTTGAGTTTTCACGGTATTGATACTTATTTCAAGGCGTTCCGCTATCTCTTCCCAAGTGTATCCTTCGATTCTCATCAGGATAATCCGGCGTTGTTCGGCGGGAAGTTCTTCGATATGGCAATATAACTGGCGGATAATTTCTTCTTTCACCGTCAATGCATAAATCATATCTTCATCCTCTACACCTTCTTCTTCGGCTAAAGAATTCAATATGGTATCATGGATTTGATTATTGCGTATATATAATAAGGTGTTATTATAACAGGCACGATAAAGATAGTTGGTAAGCTCTTTGATATCGGAGAAGGTACGCTTGCCCTCCCATACAGAAATAAAGACTTCCTGCACCAAATCTTCCACCGCATCGGGAACCGGCAATATCTTGGAAACATAAACACATAAAGCAGCATAAAAACGATCGTAGAAATCGCCCCACATCTTTTCATCCTTCCGGTTTACTCCCGCTACTATGGTGTCAATTTTATCGTTCATACTGTCACATTACCTGCGAAAAAAGAAAACAGAATTCATAAAAATCACCGTAACTACTTACTTTTGCGAAATTTACGAATGCAAATATATTGTTTTTTTTCAGAAACGCAGACCTTGCCGGCTTACAAAATAGAAAATAAAAAAAGCTCTCTCACATACATAGAGTTTTTTCACTTTTCTCTTTCACCTATCACCGGACATCTTGAAACAGTTTATTCATGGCACTTTCAGGCATGGTGATAGGTTGTCGGCAACCTATCACCTCATCTATCACCTATCACCGCTATTTATCACTCTGATTTCTTATTTTTCCCCTTCAATCTTACCGGGAACCTCATTCTGACACGGCTACGAGCCTTTATTTTCTTAATTGTCATACATAACTTCTTCAACCAACATTTATAACAACAAGTTTGCTCTAACGCAAGTTCTACTGCCAAATCCCGCATTTGGTCATTCTGCTCCAGCCACATTCTGCGTAATACATCCCGCTGTGTTTTTGCTTCTCTATACATTTCTATTTCCTTATCACGCGCACCTAAGAGACAGGCATACGTTACACAAGTCTCGGATTGGTTGATACAAAATCGCTCCAGCATCTTAACATATGCCAGGCTATCCCCTTGCTCTTTGACTTTCAAAAATGCACGAAGACATTCATCATTTACTACAACCGTATTATATTCCTTGAGATAGGCAGTTACTACTTTCATATCCGCCCAAAGTTGGATATACTCTTCATCAAGATTGTATTTCTTAGCCGCTTCTTTTATGCTAATCCATTCCGACATAGTGTTCGTTTTTATGTGTTATACAATTTAAAAGAGTGAAAGCTCTTTTCTTAATATATTAGCACAACGAGCATCTGCGTTTCCTATAATCCGGTGGGCGGAGAATAATTAGGGTATACACAAGGACGCGAAACAAACCGTCCGGACACAAGAAAGGCGCAGATGCTGTTGCACCATTATCCATTCTAGAGGCTAGCAATACCCTTGTGCCAGATAATGATAACAACAGACACCCACGCCAATCGTTTATATATAACACATCTTTCACGGATATGTTGATATACGGCAATTCACGCGGAGTATCTGTTGTATCATCTCTTGACACATAAAAGTTTGCTAATTTCTAGAACAAGAGACAATACGTTATTTACTCCATATAGGAAATAAAAAACACTTTCCGCCAGTTTCATCACGCCGATGGGCTGAAAGTGCGTGACAAAGATATACGTTTTTTTTGAACTATGTCGGAAATACGGGAATAAATATAAGAAGTTTTGCACTAAATACGAGCCGAATAGAAGAGAGCCTTATTTCTTGCTTCTTTGACTATATTAATCTTCCTACAAATAAAAGTTTTTATTGATTTTGCTACCATGCTCCCACAAAATTCATCAAATCCTTTATTCATCAGTATTTCAGCTATGAGAGCAACTATGGTGGCAGCAATGAGAGTAAAAAGTTGCCCTCACTACAGATTGCGTCTAATTAGGCTATTAATAACTGGTTTACAAGGTATTAATAGTTATCGCCTCAAGTATTAACAGTCTAAGTCTTGGGTATTAATACCTGAGAAATCAAGTATTAATACATGAAGAATGATACGGTAATGCCTAATAAGTGGGGTAATATTACCTGAAACGTCAAGTCTCAAACAATATAGGTGAATAAAGATGAAGCAATCAAAGCCTAAAAGCTTAATGTACTTTGGTGTTATCAGCTTCATGCCCGGGCATAACAGTTTCCCTATAAAGAAACGCCAGTTTCGATGCCGGGAAACGGGCGTGTCCCCGTAGGGAAACCGGAGTATCTACACCGGGAAACTAGCGTTTCCTAATATGGAAATTACAGGAAACTCTAATAGACTAATTTATAGATATATAGCGAATAAGTAGGAAGGAGCTTGAGCAAGCTTGCCTTACAACCCAAAACAATCGAATAAAAACTAAAGGAACCGATTGGTTTACGAAGAATTAGTGTTATTTTTGCAAATAACAATCAATTGGCAGATATGAATTTTGAAACGTTGAGCTTTACAACCTTTTGCGTAGGCAGCCTTGCAGATGCTTTGAAAATGAGTGCAGGGAAAACATATGAGTTACTGCGTACTTCCGGGATACTGGCAGATTATCTGATTCCGGGATATGACGTACTTCATACATTCAGTAAAGAATATATCGTAGAAGATCTTATCCAATATATGAAAGAGAAAGGAGTATTAGCATGAAACTATATCATGCATCGTCATTGGCCATCAAACAACCGGATGTATATCATTCACGAGAACATCTGGATTTCGGAAAGGGGTTTTATCTGACTTCTTTGTATGACCAAGCCCATAAATACGCCATGCGCTTTCTACTCAGAAGACAGAAAGCCTATATTAATGAATACATGTTGAATGACGAACTATCAGACTTTAAGATCAAATTCTTTCAAAGTTATGATGAAGAATGGCTGGACTATGTAGGCAAATGCCGCAAGGGAACACAGGACGAACTTTTTGATTTAGTAGAGGGTGGCATAGCCAATGACAAGGTATTCAATACCATTGACCTCTATTTTTCCGGAGCCATGAGCAAAGATGACGCGTTAGGAAGACTGGCATTTGAGCATCCCAATCATCAATTATGTATCTTGAATCAAGAAATAATAATTCGGCATCTTCATTTTATCAGTGCCAAGGAAATAACAATAGGAGGAACCGAGAATGCAAGCCGATAAAATCATACTACAAATGAAATATGCCCGAATAGTCCGGTTGTTCGCTGACCGTCTACACTTGACATATGAAGACGCACTCGGATTCTTCTATGATTCGGATACCTATCGCCTGATAAGTGAAGGAATAGGTGACATGCACTGCCTGAGCGATGAATATCTAGCTGATGAACTATTGATGGAGTGGAAAGCAAAAGATAATAATGACTGAAAATCATTAACGTCTATCAGAACGTAAAATACGAACCGTTCTTAAACTAAAACCTACATATTATTTAAAAGTTCTGCAAAAAGGGCATAAAAAAAGAGCGAATATTCCCGCTCCACTTTAAAGAATCCCCATAAATGGGATTCTTCTTTTTTCATCTTTCATTTACTTGTTACCTGAAAACTACTTTTTTCCTAATACCTAATCAAAACAATCTTTTTCCTAAAAACTAATCTTAAAATCTAATACCTTAATATTGAAATCTAATACCTTCAATTTTATAAACTAATACCTTTTATATATTATCTTTTTCCTAATACCTAAAAATGTCAGTAGTTTCACAACTACAATGCAAAGGTATTGTTGTTTTGGAAAATGACAAAGCCTATAATACAAAAAATCGAATTTCGGCTTGTTTTTTTGATTTATGTCAAGAAGAAGGGCGGATTTAACACTTCGCGTTCTAGTTTTATCCGTATTCTGGCCAGTTTTGAACTAGCAAAAAGAAAGCATAAATGAGTGACTTAAAACAGAAAACAGACATTTTGAAAGAAAATAGAGACAGATAGAGCGAAAACATGCCACTAACATCGAACAAACTGCATATTTCTAAGCCAAAATCACGGCGATTTTTTCAACGGAGTCGGACACCTCCCCGAATTTTCGGAAGCAAAAAGAGCATGAAGATATATTTCTCGCAACTTTTCCGTAACTTTGCACCGTTTGATAATAAATAAGATAGAATGGATTTTAAGTACGACGTAATTGTAATTGGTGCCGGACATGCTGGTTGCGAAGCGGCAGCCGCTTCTGCAAATTTAGGTTCGAAGACTTGTCTCATTACGATGGACATGAACAAAATCGGGCAGATGAGTTGCAACCCTGCTGTAGGTGGAATTGCCAAAGGACAAATAGTACGTGAAATAGATGCACTGGGTGGACAGATGGGATTGGTGACAGACGAGACAGCAATCCAGTTCCGGATACTGAACCGTTCGAAAGGTCCCGCCATGTGGAGCCCCCGCGCCCAATGCGACCGTGCCAAATTTATCTGGTCGTGGCGGGAGCGGCTGGAGAACACACCCAATCTTCATATTTGGCAAGATACCGTATGCGAACTTCTCGTTGAAAACGGTGAAGTGACCGGAGTGATCACGGTGTGGGGTGTTACTCTTACAGCAAAATGTATCGTACTCACCGCAGGAACTTTCCTCAACGGACTAATGCACGTAGGCCGCCATCAGTTGCCAGGCGGAAGAATGGCCGAACCGGCTTCTTATCAGTTGACAGAATCCATCGCTCGCCACGGTATCACTTACGACAGAATGAAAACCGGAACTCCGATGCGAATCGACGCGCGCAGCGTTCATTTCGACTTGATGGAAACACAGGATGGAGAATGTGACTTTCACAAGTTCTCTTTTATGAATACGAGCGTACGCCACCTGAAGCAACTGCAATGCTGGACTTGCTATACCAATGAAGAGGTACATCATATTCTGCATGAAGGTTTGCCGGATTCCCCCCTATTCAACGGACAGATTCAAAGCATCGGGCCACGTTATTGCCCAAGCATCGAAACAAAGATAGTGACCTTCCCCGATAAAACACAGCATCAATTATTCCTTGAACCGGAAGGAGAAACCACACAAGAGTTGTATCTTAACGGATTCTCTTCTTCGCTTCCGATGGACATACAAATTGCCGCATTAAAGAAAGTTCCCGCTTTCAAGGATTTAGTGATTTACCGTCCGGGATATGCTATCGAATACGATTATTTCGACCCGACGCAGTTAAAGCATACGTTGGAATCAAAGATTATCGGCAACCTGTTCTTTGCCGGACAAGTAAACGGTACTACCGGATATGAGGAAGCAGGCGGACAAGGATTGGTAGCCGGAATCAATGCGCACATTAATTGTCACGGCGGAGAGCCTTTCACATTGGCACGCGACGAAGCATATATCGGCGTATTAATCGACGATTTGGTGACTAAAGGTGTGGACGAACCTTACCGGATGTTTACTTCACGTGCAGAATATCGCATCCTGCTCCGTATGGATGATGCCGATATGCGCCTGACCGAACGGGCTTACAAACTCGGACTGGCAACGGAAGAGCGTTATCAATTAATGAAGAGCAAGAAAGAGGCGGTAGACCAGATTGTATCTTTCGCGCACAACTACTCGATGAAACCGGCATTAATTAACGACGCACTCGAAAAGATAGGAACAACTCCCCTACGCCAGGGATGCAAACTGATAGAAATATTGAACCGTCCGCAAGTGACGATTGGAAACATAGCGGAATACGTTCCGGCATTTCAGCGGGAACTGGATAAAGCAACCAGCGCTAATCAAGACCGGAAAGAAGAGATTCTCGAAGCTGCCGAAATCCTAATCAAATATCAAGGATATATTGACAGGGAACGAATGATAGCGGAAAAGCTGGCGAGACTGGAAAGCATTAAAATCAAAGGTAAATTTGATTATGCTTCCATTCAATCATTATCGACGGAAGCCCGTCAGAAACTAATAAAGATAGACCCGGAAACAATTGCCCAAGCAAGCAGGATTCCGGGAGTATCACCAAGCGACATCAACGTATTGCTGGTACTTTCGGGACGTTAGGCGGCAACGTTTCACGTGAAACAAAGCATTTAAAGAAATGATATAATTCAATGATTATGAGCAAAGAAACGCTAATTAAAAGCATTCGGGAAATACCGGATTTCCCAATTCCCGGAATCCTGTTTTATGATGTTACCACCTTATTCAAAGACCCATGGTGTCTGCAGGAATTGTCGAACGTTATGTTTGAGATGTATAAGGAGAAAGGCATCACTAAAGTAGTAGGTATAGAATCAAGAGGTTTCATCATGGGTCCTATTCTGGCTACCCGCTTGAACGCAGGATTCATCCCTATCCGCAAGCCCGGCAAACTTCCGGCAGAAACACTTGAAGAAAGCTACGACAAGGAATACGGGCAAGACACCGTACAGATTCACAAAGATGCGCTGGATGAAAACGACATAGTGCTACTGCACGACGATTTACTGGCAACAGGCGGAACAATGAAAGCAGCCTGTGCACTGGTGAAAAAACTAAAACCAAAGAAAGTATATGTAAACTTCATCATCGAATTGAAAGACCTGAACGGAAAATCTGTATTCGGAGATGATGTAGAAGTAGAATCCGTATTGTCTTTATAAAGGATTTGATTATATTTGCAGGGCGTAGTTGAACTACGCCCTTTTTATTTTAGCAGTTTCTCATTAGTAGTCTCTCATCCCTAACGATTATGAATACAGAACCGGAAAGCAAAACCAATGAATATTTGAAAGGAATCGTAGCCAACCTTCCTGATAAACCGGGTATCTATCAATACCTGAACACGGAAGGGACAATTATATACGTTGGAAAGGCGAAAAATTTAAAGAAAAGGGTCTATTCCTATTTCAGCAAAGAGCATGAACCAGGGAAGACCCGGGTACTCGTCAGCAAGATTGCCGATATTCGATATATCGTAGTCAACACGGAAGAGGATGCTTTGCTGCTGGAGAATAATCTGATTAAGAAGTATAAGCCGCGCTACAATGTGATGCTGAAGGACGATAAGACGTACCCTTCCATCTGCGTGCAGAACGAGTACTTTCCGCGGATTTTCAGAACCAGGAAGATTATCAGGAACGGCTCTTCTTATTACGGGCCGTATAGCCATATTCCATCGATGTATGCACTGCTGGACTTGATTAAGCATTTGTATCCGTTGCGCACTTGCAATTTGAATCTGACGCCGGAGAATATACGTGCCGGAAAGTTCAATGTGTGTCTGGAGTATCATATAAAGAACTGTGCAGGGCCCTGCATCGGACTGCAATCGCAGGAAGATTATCTTAAAAATATCGATGAAATCAAGGAGATTCTGAAAGGGAATACACAGGAGGTCGGCCGGATGTTGTTGGAGAAGATGCAGGTATTGGCGGCTGAGATGAAGTTTGAAGAAGCGCAGAAGATAAAGGAGAAGTATCTGCTGATAGAGAATTATCGTTCGAAGTCTGAGGTGGTAAGTTCTGTTCTACATAATATTGATGTATTCTCTATTGAAGAAGATGAAGCTAATTCGGCTTTTATCAATTATCTGCATATTACGAATGGGGCTATCAATCAGGCATTCACTTTCGAGTATAAGAAGAAGCTGAATGAGTCGAAAGAGGAACTTTTGACGCTTGGTATTATTGAGATGCGGGAGCGTTATAAAAGCATGTCGAAAGAGATTATCGTTCCTTTCGAGCTCGATTTGGAGTTGAATAATGTCGTTTTCACCGTTCCGCAGAGAGGAGACAAGAAGAAGTTGCTAGACCTTTCTATCTTAAATGTGAAACAATATAAGGCTGACCGGCTGAAGCAGGCGGAGAAGCTGAATCCTGAACAGAGAAGTATGCGTTTGATGAAGGAGATACAGCAGGAGTTGCATTTGGAAAGGCCGCCTTTGCAGATTGAATGTTTCGATAACTCGAATATACAGGGGTCTGATGCCGTGGCGGCCTGTGTCGTATTTAAAAAGGCAAAGCCATCGAAGAAAGATTATCGGAAATACAATATAAAGACGGTTGTAGGGCCGGATGATTACGCGTCAATGAAAGAGGTCGTAAGAAGGCGTTATCAGCGCGCTATTGAGGAGAGTTCTCCACTACCCGACCTGATTATTACTGACGGTGGAAAAGGGCAAATGGAGGTCGTTAGAGAAGTCATTGAGGATGAGTTGAATCTTAATATTCCTATTGCGGGGCTGGCTAAGGATAATCGCCACCGCACATCAGAATTGCTTTTCGGTTTTCCGCCGCAGACTATCGGTATCAAACAGCATAGTCCGCTGTTCCGCTTGCTGACACAGATTCAAGATGAGGTGCATCGCTTCGCTATCAGTTTTCACCGCGACAAACGGAGTAAACGGCAGGTGGCGTCTGCATTGGATAGCATCAAGGGAATCGGCGAAAAGACTAAGACAGCCCTTTTGAAGGAGTTTAAGAGCGTAAAACGAATCAAAGAAGCCTCTTTAGAGGAGATTAGCGCTATCGTGGGGGAAGCGAAAGCAAAGACTGTAAAAGAAGGATTGAACGATGAGCAATCAAATTGAAGCCACTTTTGACATACCCTTCCTATAATATTTTTCTTTCAACGCACTGTTTTCTCTTTCTAATTTTGTAAATTTGCCTTTCATAATCACGAAATAGAATAAATAGTAATGCGAACAGTTATACAACGGGTAAGTCATGCGTCAGTGACCATTGAGGGTAACTGCAAGTCTGCCATCGGAAAAGGGATGCTGATATTGGTCGGCATCGAGGAAGCGGACAGACAGGAAGACATTGACTGGCTCTGCAAAAAGATAGTAAATCTACGTATTTTCGACGATGAAAACGGGGTGATGAATAAGTCTATTTTAGAGGACGGAGGCGAAATCCTGGTCATCAGCCAGTTTACGTTACATGCTTCTACGAAGAAAGGAAACCGCCCTTCTTATATCAAGGCTGCCAAGCCGGAAGTCTCTATCCCACTCTACGAGCAATTCTGCAAGGATTTGAGCAATGCGCTGGGGAAAGAAATTGGAACAGGTATCTTCGGGGCGGATATGAAGGTCGAACTTTTGAACGACGGCCCTGTTACTATATGTATAGATACAAAAAACAAGGAGTAACGCACTGATTAATCACTGGCAATGCCTCATTAACCACTAATCGTTAATCACTAACCATTAAAAAAATGACTTTAGAAGAAGCTCAAAAACAGGTAGACCAATGGGTCAAGACATACGGTGTCCGCTACTTCAGCGAACTGACAAATATGGCGGTTCTGACGGAAGAAGTAGGCGAACTGGCACGTGTGATGGCACGCAAATATGGCGACCAGTCCTTTAAAGAGGGAGAGAAAGACAATCTCGACGAGGAGATAGCAGACGTACTTTGGGTGCTTCTCTGCATCGCCAACCAAACGGGTGTAGACCTCACCACCGCCCTTCAGAAGAGCATGGACAAGAAAACGAAACGAGATAATCAAAGACATATCAATAACCCAAAACTGAAAGAGCATGGAAGAGAATAACTCACAGCCCAACAAGTATGATGCCGCATTGGCAAAGTATAATACACATCTGAACGATGCAGATATTCAGGCTCGCGTAGCTGAACTGATTGAGAAAAAAGTACCGGAAAATAATACGGAAGATATTAAGAAATTCCTGTTCAACTGCATCGACCTGACTACTTTGAACAGTACGGACAGCGATGAAAGCGTGATGCATTTCACGGAAAAGGTCAATAAGTTCGACGACGAATATCCCGACCTGAAGAACGTGGCTGCTATCTGTGTATATCCTAACTTTGCCGCTATCGTGAAAAATACGTTGGAAGTGGATGGCGTCAATATCGCTTGTGTATCCGGTGGTTTTCCTTCCTCACAGACTTTTATCGAGGTAAAAGTGGCAGAGACTGCACTGGCTATTGCAGACGGTGCGGACGAAATAGATATTGTCATTTCCGTCGGCAAATTCCTGAGTGGCGACTACGAAGGAATGTGCGAGGAAATACAGGAATTGAAGGAAGTATGCAAGGAACATCACCTCAAAGTAATCCTCGAAACGGGTGCATTAAAGAGTGCTTCCAACATCAAGAAAGCCTCTATCCTATCCATGTATTCGGGCGCAGATTTCATCAAGACATCTACGGGAAAGCAACAACCTGCTGCTACCCCCGAAGCCGCTTACGTGATGTGCGAAGCTATCAAGGAGTATTATCAGAAGACAGGTATCAAAGTTGGCTTCAAACCGGCAGGTGGAATCAACACGGTGAACGATGCGATTATTTATTACACTATTGTCAAGGAGTTGCTAGGCGAAGAATGGCTGGACAACCAACTGTTCCGCCTGGGAACGAGTCGTTTAGCCAACCTATTACTCTCGGATATTAAAGGCGAAGAGGTCAAATTCTTCTAAGAAAATCGAAGGCTACATTAGCAATTCAAATATGCCTTACCGCGCTGGCTCCCGTCTATACGGAAGCCGACGCGGTATTTTTTATTTAAGAAAAACTAAAGATAGTTACTAAGCTATCGGGAAAATTCCTTATCTTTGTAGATGGTTTAGCGAAGAAAACATAGCTAATTAGCTATGTTAGAGAACGTTTCATTTATTACCATATTCCTGGAATTCGGCAAAATTCAAAGTTATGAACGGTAATAAGCAAACGGGTCTCACGCACCTTCATGTATATACTTTTGTTATATATCGAACGGAGCGTGGGACTGTTGCTTGTATAATCATAACGGCTTGCCGAAGCCTCAGGAAAATGCAGGACAACAGTTCTCACGCTTTTTGTATCTTTTAATGGAAGTACAAAGGATGGAAACACATATAAGAACCGTACGATTCAATCCTAACCCTCTGAATCTCTTCCTCGGGAACGAGAGAAAGAAGGGGTTGCGTATCGGATATATGGAAGCTGCATTGGATGGTTTCTATCTCAATTCTATGGATACCGGTGTGCATCCGCAAAAGTTATCAAGACTCTTATCAGAAGATTTCCACTGCACAGATACCGAATCCGTCACCGGATTATTCCAGTTCCTTATCAACGAAGGGGACAGAGTTTCCTATCAAATCATGCTCCCCTATTTGCTATCGACAAGCAACATCTGCGAGTTCGAGGAAATCATCCACAAACGCTTCTTCGGAGTGGAACGCTTCGTTCAGCAGGGAAAGAATCTATACAAATTCGTGAAGTATACAGAGGTAAGAAGAGACCCGATTATATGGATTAATGACTTGGAAAGAGGGGTTATCGGATGGGATATGGGACTGCTGGTCGGATTAGCCCGCGCGGCTTTGGGCAGTGGATACATTACCAAAGAAGAAGCCTGGGAGTATATCGGACAAGCGAGCGCATTGTGCGCGGAAAATCTTCGCACACCGGAAGAGATAGACAAAAGCTACCTGCTCGGCCGAGCCATGAAATCAGGAAGAATAGAAGATTGGGACAGGTCGCTGACTTGTTATTCGCTGCTGGACAAGTACAGGAAGTAATTACTTTTCGCGGTCTACCACGTAGTCCAAATAGGCACGGAGAGCTGCACAAACCTCAGAATCCGGCAAAGAAGCCAGCAGGTCAAAGGCTTTCTGCTTATAGAGGTTCATCGTACGGACTGCATGTTCAATGCCACCGTTTTCTTTGATAAATTCGATTAAACAGGCTATCTCGTCAGGAGTGGCCGTGCCTTCCTTCACACGGAGAGCAATCTCTAGCATGACGCTGTCTTTCGTTGAATTCAGCACATACAGGGCGGGCAATGTCAGTTTGCCTTCGAGCATATCGTTGCCGGTCGGCTTGCCGATTTCTTTGCTGTCGAAGTAATCGAATATATCGTCCTTTATCTGAAAGCAGATTCCGATATATTCGCCCAGCAAACGGGCAAATTCGGCTTCCTCCTCACCTACTCCCACCGAGAAAGCGGCGGCTTTTGTGCAGGCTGCAAAAAGGGCAGCGGTTTTCTTACGGATGACATCGAAATAAACTGATTCGGAGAAGCTATGATTGCTTACATTGGAGAGCTGGAGCAATTCGCCGTCGGCGAGATCCTGTCCCAATGAAGATACTAACTGGATAATAGGGTGGCTATGGGTCTGTTCGGCATGAACAAGGCTTGTAGCCAGCAAGTAGTCGCCTGTCAGTACAGCTACCTTATTATTAAAGATGGCATTTACTGAAAGCTGTCCGCGACGTTCGGTACTTTCGTCCACCACATCATCGTGCACCAGGCTGGCTGTGTGAAGCAGTTCCAGAGAGACGGCGGCATGAAGCGTGGAAGGGCGGACAGCACCGTAAAGGCGCGCCACCAAGAGGACGAGAATAGGACGCATCATCTTACCATTCCTCTGTCGTATATGGGATACGACGTTATCGAGCAATGCATTCGAACTGGAAAGAGAACTATCAAAAAGATTTTTGAAATCCTCCAGTTCCGCTTCAATCGGAGTCCTGATGAGTGAGATACTGTCCATTAATACGTAATTTGAGCACAAAAGTAATAATAAAACGCTTAATACGGTATTTTTTTGTACTTTTACCATGAAAAATTAATTAAATCTATGGATTCAGATAATAAATTATTTCTTTTAGACGCTTATGCACTGATATACCGGGCGTATTACGCCTTTATCAAGAACCCAAGAATCAACTCCAAAGGATTCAATACTTCAGCAATCCTGGGCTTTGTCAATACGCTCGAAGAGGTGCTGAAAAAGGAAAATCCGACGCATATAGGAGTGGCTTTCGACCCTTCAGGGCCTACCTTCCGCCACGAAGCTTTTGAACAATATAAAGCGCAACGTGAAGAGACTCCCGAAGCAATCCGCCTGTCCGTACCTATTATAAAGGATATTATAAGGGCTTATCGTATTCCTATTCTCGAAGTGTCGGGCTACGAAGCCGACGACGTGATAGGAACTCTTGCCACCGAAGCCGGCAAGCAGGGGATTACGACGTATATGATGACGCCGGACAAGGACTACGGTCAGTTGGTGAGCGACAAGGTATTCATGTATCGCCCCAAGCATACAGGCGGTTTTGAGGTGATGGGTATCGAGGAGGTGAAAGCCAAGTTTGATATTCAGTCGCCCGCACAGGTGATTGACATGCTGGGGTTAATGGGTGACTCTTCGGACAATATTCCCGGTTGCCCCGGTGTAGGGGAAAAGACTGCGCAGAAATTGATTGCCGAATTCGGAAGTATCGAGAATCTGCTGGAGCATACCGACCAACTGAAAGGGGCACTAAAAACGAAAGTGGAAACGAACCGGGAATTGATTACGTTCTCGAAGTTCCTGGCAACTATCAAAATCGACGTACCCATCCAACTTGAAATGGACAAGCTTATCCGCGAAGACGCGGACGAAAATTCACTTCGCAGTATTTTTGAGGAATTAGAATTTCGGACGCTTATCGACCGCGTACTCAAAAAGGAGACTACCGGAAATGGAATGACGACGCCAGCCGGAAGCAAAACGCCAACCGGAAAAGGTACTCCCGCTCCTCTCCCACTTTTTCCCGAAGAAGGGGGAGCCGTGCAAGGCGATTTATTTGCAAATTTCACGGGCAACGAGCCGAGCGAAGCAAAAAAATCAAATCTAGAGACGTTAGAATCGCTTGATTGTAACTACCAACTCATTGATACAGAAGAGAAAAGACAGGAAATTATTCAAAAGTTACTTACATCGAAAATTCTCTCGTTAGACACGGAGACCACGGGAACGGAACCGATGGACGCAGAATTGGTCGGGATGAGTTTTTCTATTGCCGAAAATGAAGCATTTTATGTTCCTGTCCCTGCGGAAGAAGAGGAAGCGTTAAAAATCGTCAATGAGTTCCGTCCGGTCTTTGAAAATGAGAATTCGCTGAAGGTGGGACAGAATATCAAGTACGACATGATTGTTCTTAAAAATTATGGCGTGGAAGTGAAAGGCCCACTTTTCGATACAATGATTGCCCATTACGTTCTTCAACCGGAACTTCGTCACGGGATGGATTATCTTGCGGAAATTTATCTGCACTATCAGACGATTCATATTGACGAACTAATCGGACCGAAAGGTAAGAATCAAAAGAATATGCGCGACCTCGACCCGAAGGATGTCTATCGTTATGCTTGCGAAGACGCGGATGTAACGTTGAAGTTGAAGAATGTGCTGGAGGAGGAACTGAAAAAGAATGATGCCGAAGGGTTGTTCTACGATATAGAGATGCCGCTTGTTCCGGTGCTGGTCAATATAGAACGAAACGGGGTATTGCTGGATACGGAAGCGTTGAAACAGTCGTCTGCCCATTTCACGGCGCAGATGGAAAAAATCGAGAAAGAGATTTACGAATTGGCAGGCGAGACATTCAATATTGCTTCGCCCAAGCAAGTCGGTGAAGTATTGTTTGATAAATTAAAGATTGTAGAGAAAGCGAAAAAGACCAAGACAGGACAGTATGTCACTTCGGAAGAGGTGCTTGAAAGTCTTCGCCACAAGCATCCGGTGGTGGAAAAGATTCTGGAACACCGTGGGCTGAAAAAGTTATTGGGAACGTATATCGACGCATTGCCTTTGCTAATCAATCCACGCACAGGCCGGGTACATACATCTTTCAACCAGACGGTCACCGCTACGGGACGTCTGAGTTCGAGCAATCCGAACTTGCAGAATATTCCTATCCGCGACGAGAACGGGAAGGAAATCCGCAAGGCATTCATTCCCGATGAAGGTTGTCTTTTCTTCTCGGCGGACTACTCGCAGATTGAATTGCGCATCATGGCGCATCTTAGCGAGGATAAGAATATGATTGACGCTTTCCTCAGCAATCACGATATTCATGCTGCCACGGCTGCGAAAATATATAAGATTGATTTGAATGATGTAGGTTCGGATATGCGCCGCAAAGCCAAGACTGCCAATTTCGGTATTATATATGGTATATCCGTATTCGGTCTTGCCGAACGGATGAATGTAGACCGGAAAGAGGCCAAAGAATTGATTGACGGGTATTTCGAGACTTATCCGGGCGTGAAGGCGTATATGGACAAGAGCATTCAGGTGGCACAGGAAAAGGGATATGTAGAAACGATTTTCCACCGGAAACGTTTCTTGCCGGACATTAATTCACGAAATGCCGTTGTACGCGGATATGCGGAACGTAATGCTATTAATGCACCTATCCAGGGTAGTGCGGCGGATATTATCAAGGTAGCCATGGCTCGTATTTACCAGCGTTTCCAAGCGGAGGGAATACAGGCGAAGATGATTCTGCAAGTGCATGACGAATTGAACTTCAGCGTTCCCGTGAACGAGAAAGAACGTGTGGAAGAAATCGTCATCGAGGAAATGGAGAAGGCATATCGTATGCATGTTCCCTTGAAAGCTGATTGCGGATGGGGGAAGAATTGGCTTGAAGCACATTAATAAGAGGCGGCACAAGTCATACTGACAGAGTAAATATCAGGAAACCGGGGAGTAAAAGATGTAATAACATTATTTAACTCGGTATCCATAAAGCTAGTAAAAGGAACACTTTCTCAACGAAGTGATTCATTCTATATCCGGCAGATTGACTGCCGGATATTTTTTTGTCACCAATATTGGCAAAAAGCAACTGTTATCCTCTACCCTCTCTTGACATTTTGACAATCTTTCAGCATTTAAATTGCATAAATACCAAATTAATATGTAAGTTTGCAGTGTAAAACTGATATAGTTGTAGAAATATGAAAGTATAACTCAAAAACTTAAATAGCCATGAAAGCAAAAGTATCTTTAAAAATGTTCGTTTTATCAGCAGTTCTTCTTGTTGTGTCGTTCGCTGCTTCTGCACGTAGCTACGATGGTCAATTGGTTTATAATCCAGTAGAAGAAAATGGTGTAACAGTAGGACAAACCGTTTACAAAATGGACGGTAACACTCTCGCTAATTATATGAAGTACAATTATAAGTACGATGATAACAAACGTATGATTGAAAGTGAATCCATGAAATGGAACAGCAGCAAGGATGAATGGCAAAAAGACTTACGCATCAATTACATTTATGAAGGCAAGACTGTCACTACCAATTATTACAAATGGAACGCTAAGAAACAAACCTACGTATTGGTTCCCGAAATGACCGTTACGATGGATAATACAAATATGTAACATAACTCTCTCTCATTCTAATATTCTAACAACAATAGAGACGCCGCTTCTGCTGAAGAAGTGGCGTCTCCTATTTATAAGGTCTATAAAAC
Organism: Bacteroides sp. GM023; assembly: GCF_014750685.1. Classification (GTDB taxonomy): domain Bacteria; phylum Bacteroidota; class Bacteroidia; order Bacteroidales; family Bacteroidaceae; genus Bacteroides. The sequence goes on along the minus strand of NZ_JAAXGE010000002.1, from coordinate 730,492 downwards.
TTATGATATAGATCCATTGATAATAACGACCAACGATGACTGGGATGAAAATTCCACTCTTGCTTTGCACTTCTCTTTCAGTATGAGGCACTGATTGGTAGAGACTTACTCCAAACTGAAACCTATGAAACCCGTTATACTAATTTGAAAATTATCATTTCACTCATTGCCGTTCAAGAAAGAACGCACAATAAGTCACCGAGAGAAGTCTAAAACGGAATATTCTATGGCAACGATTAGAGAAGCGCCCGCAGTGTCCAAACGTTAAATATGTATATAATTAACACATTTAGTTCATTTCTTCGCATTTTATGCTTACATTTAGAACAAACGATATATATTTAAAAGAATAAAAAATGTATATCCAAAGTATCAACCTATAAAATATTAAGTTTATGAAAAGGGCACTATTTTTAATTGCTGCATTCGCATTGGTATCAAGCGGTGCAGTCGTGAATCAAGCTAAGGCTTCCGACGATACTAAAACAAAATCAACGTTCTATGGCTCTAAAGCTAGCAGTAATTCGAATAATCCTTGCAAAGGAGCAACGACAAGAGTTTGCGGGATAATTGAAACTAGAGCACAACAAATAAGTGTTGGAGTTACTACAGTCACTCAAACAACAACTGATCCTAAAGGCAACATTCTTTCCACTACAATGAGAATCACTGACAAAACGCCTGAACAGATTCGTGAAGAAGTTATACGTAAAGCACTCTCTAAAGGAGCAGTAGCCATCCCCCATATTATAGATAGAAATGACTAGATTCATCACAACATTTATGTTAATCATTTTCTACCAATACTCTTTCGCCCAAATTTCCGGCTTAATGAAAGATATGGTAGAAAATGATTTACAGATTCGCCAAAAGCCAGGAACCGACCGATTGCTCCAAAAATACCTCTCGACCCTTCCCGCAGAAGAAGATACACTTTACGCCATACTCTATAGCCCGATGGACTGCCCGAGATGCGAAGTTGCCATACCAAACTTCTGCCGGTTGCTTAAGAAAAACGATGCTCCAAACCACAAATTCTTACTCATTACAGTCTACAAAGACTCAACGATAGCCGCTATTTATAACCGGAAGAACGATTATCAGGCAGATTACTATTTATACGATACGCAAAATAAATATAAAAAAACGCAATTATATACTATCCTAACCTGAACAAATTGTGAGAGTAATTAGTTATTCTAATAGAGATAACTTATAATTGCGGATTTCTGCTTATATTTGCACATAGAAATAAACTATTGTAAGTATGAAGTGGAAGATTGTATTATTGCTTTGTGGAATTTCCTTAATCATAGGATATTTCTTGGGGGTGTTTCTTCCTTTAGGTCTTGGTCCCTGCGAAATGGCTAATACTCCAATATCTAAAGGTGACTATTATGGTAATGTCATTAATGGGTTCGTTGCCTTCGGAACGTGTTCGGCGGTAATTGTGGCGTTGTTTTTGGACGAAATAAGGTCACTATTTAAAAAAGTGACTTTTGTCATTCAATTAAATAGTGATGAAGCCATTGAAGAAGTCGAAAATATAAAAGGGACGAAAAAAGCGAGAAGGTATCATAATTCTATTCAGTTCTTTAATAATGGAAATATTAATGCCCAGAATTGTGAACTATACGTTGAGAGTGCTTCGTTTATATCTGATAATTCGACTACTACGTTGACAGTGGAAAATGCTCCTATTAATTGGAACTTAGGAAATAATATCGTTTATATCCCATATCAAGGCAAAAAAGTTTTGCCATTATTTGAGATTATTGCACCACAAAAGCAATCAACTCCAGATGGTAAAACAGACATTATTCCAGCAACATTAAAAATGCTTGGCTTGAAAAATATAGAAGCAAAAGCAGGAAAATGGGAAATCATTTATTGCTTGTATTCCACAAATTCCAAGCCGCAAAAATTTAAATATATTGTTGAATGGAATGGTAATTGGGAAGAACGTCAAACTGAAATGAAAGATATTCTAAAAATGAAACTGGAAATGTTATGAAAAAGATAATATTAGTAATATACGACCCGTCATTAGATAGTGACATATTAAGAGATAGAATTAAATCGTTAGGCCCCAATTATACATTTTGGGGAAACCATTGGTTTGTAGAAACGCAATATACAACGAAAGAAGTATATGAAAAAATATCGGCTAATGAGTTTGAAACAAACTCTATATTGGTAATAGAAATGTCTAAGGATATGTATAATTATTACGGCCGTATGAATACTTCTCTATGGGATTGGTTAAAAACAAAATAAGATTTTACAAAAGAGCTTACTTTTATAGTAGGCTCTTTTCTTTTAACCAAAGTAGTGCTTAGACTAGCGAACGAAATACTACACCAAAATTTTCTTTTTTTCATTAATAAAATGTTTCCTAACTCTTTGTACTACTTTGGTTTGTCTGCTATTTTAATAACAATTACATAAGATATTAATAATCAGACATTTGCATATTTCATCTTTTTTTCGTATCTTAAATGAAAAATCGGTGAAATATGAGTAATAACGCTAATTTATTCTACTTCTTTAAACAGTTTCCCGATGAGGAATCTTGTAGGAGATACTTTGAAAAACGCAGGTGGGGAGACTCACCCACTTGCCCGCATTGCGGAAACGCACAGAAGATTTATCGGTATAAGAACGGCAAAACTTTTAAGTGTGCACACTGCAAAAAGCAATTTTCGGTGAAAACGGGTACTATTTATGAAAACTCAAACATTCCATTACAGAAATGGTTTCTTACTTTCTATCTGATTTCATTATCTAAGAAAGGTATCAGCTCTATCGAGTTGTCCAAGACTATCGGTGTCACGCAAAAGAGTGCTTGGTACTTATTACACAAGGTGCGCTATATGTTGGAACATCGTAATTCCGATAACCAGCTACGTGGTATTGTCGAGGTTGATGAAACGTATGTTGGTGGAAAGAAAAAGGGAAAACGTGGTCGTGGTTCTGAGAATAAAACTCCCGTATTCGGGGCTGTACAGCGTGGTGGACGTTTATCCATTACACCTGTACCAAATACGAAGCGCAAAACCTTAGAGCCAATTATTCACAAACGAATTAAGAAAGGAACCCATATAAACAGCGATGAATGGTGGGCATATACTAAACTATGCTCGGACTATGTACACGATGTAGTAAATCATGGACGTAAAGAATATGTTCGTGGTAAAGTACACACAAATACTATTGAGGGTGCATGGTCACATTTAAAGCGGTCAATAATGGGCACTTACCATAGACCAAGCAAGGAACACCTTTCAAAATATTGCTCGGAATTTGAATTTAATTATAATACTCGGAATAATTCACCGGAAATTAAGTTTAGGAAATTTATAGATAAAAACTTAATCCGTGTTAGTTATAAAGACATAACTAGCACATAAAATCAATTAGAATTATGGAAATAGTTTCAGTAAAACTCGTAGTTTTCAAACACCCGGAACCTGCGAGATGGGATACCTATGCAAGTTACTGTCCTGCTACACAAGATTTTTGTGCGTGTGGTAGTAGTGTTATAGAGGTGGTAGATATGTTTGAAAAACTACTTTATCTAGATTTGCAAAATAGGCTTACATACAAAAATCTTCAAAATTATGGTTGGGAAGTATCTGAAAATTCGGCAATTCCACCTATATTTGCAGATGTATATTTAGTTTCCGAAACGGAGCGAATATTTGAGGTAACAATTAAAGAACCCTTAATTATAAAAGTAGATGTCGAACTTCCAAGAGCAGGAAAAACAATATGAGTTACCCTCTGATTTAATAGAGGAGTTTTTATCAGTACATGGTTTTGTAGGGAAATCCATAAATTATATACAGGGATTTACGTTCCTTGCAAAAGAATCTGAAAGGAGGTCTGTAAAAGTACCGACAATGAAAACTCTCAATAAAACTCAAATAGAAAAGTGCCTTATAGATGCGGAACTTACTTTTGCTGATTTAGATGCATATATTGAGCATCTAAAAGTAATGAAAAGATTTGATACTATTATTGAACAGTCATTGAAGCGCCCAACTAATAAAAAATAAAAATAAAAATACGGAGTTTTTTAGCTCCGTATTCTCTTCTACTTCTTTTTATTAGAAGTTAAAAGTACAATGCCTAGTATTACGGCAAAAAACCACCCTATCGGACCGAAAAACAGCAGGATAATAAACAGTACGAAAACAATGCAGCCTTTCATGAGTTTACTTTGTTCGGAAAATTGCTATTTCATATTCATTAACACGCTCATTATTTGTGGACACCTCTAAGTAGACATTTCCGTTTAAGGTAGTCTTTCGATAACGTTTTACGTTAGTTTCATATACATCAGAAGTCTTTTCTGCATTGGAACGTGTGTTCATGTTGTTGCTTTTTGTTATATACTTATAGCCATAGTCAGTCGCTTTTTGTATAAAGTTTTTAGCCTTGTCTCCAAACAGTCTAAGAGTCATTTGTGTTACAACTCCCTTTTTGTTAGATTCCATTCCCACAAAGCAATCTCCGAAATCGTAGAAAAATGTTAGGTCTAAGATACGTACAGGAATTACATCAAATTCCTTTTCTACGGTTGGGATAGTAAAAAATGATGCACCTATCCAATTCGTGTAATACTCAGGAGTAAGCATTGCGATACGTTTTTCTTCTGCTGTTGTAGGTACAGACTTTGCATTTTGTGCGAAACCTAATTGGCTGGTAATGATGATAAATACGGATAAGAAAATCTTTTTTGTTTCCATTTTACATTTTATTTAGAGTTAAACAATAACTTGTAAAACGGCAACGGTGTAAACGAAAGACGTAGAACCACTGCCACACCGCTATCAAGGTTCACCACAAACCCTACTCACTCGTGGAGCGATTCTACGTTATGTGTAGGTACACTTCATCCATGAGTGAGTAGTTTATAGCCTTAGTCCATTTATCTGAGGTGGTGATTCTGATAGCGGTTTGGCTATATGTATCGTATAAGAGTACGCATACTCTTATTATGTCAGTGCAAATGTAGTAATTACATTAGAAATAACAAATAGAGAGTGTTCATTTTTATAACAATATCAAAATAATAGGCTATTTGCAGCTTTCCAACAATTTTAGTATATTTGGTGCAAATAGTATATAATCACGTAAAAAAATATTCAGTTTCAACACTAACGGGCTTTACGGGCTGCATATTCTAAAACTTTGCAAATCCTCCGGTAGAATGCTCATTGGCGGACAATATACTGTGTTAGGTGTGAATTTTGTCCAACAATTGCTTGCCGTATCCTCCCCCATAGATTATCATCTGTACGAAAGCGATGGTGTATCAGACGAACAAGAATTTAGCGCCAGAGTCCCCAAGCCATACTTCATACGAAACGATTACACAGATTATTACTTGGATTGCCCTGCAAACACGATGATATCCAGTGTCTTTGACGTATTGAGATTCGAAAAAGACAAGTTCTATTATTCGGATGTGTTGAACAACGGAGTGTTATGTTTTAGCAAGTCCGACGGAAAGAACAGGTTACAATTCGATATGCTGATTCAAGCAGATAGTATTGAAAAAAGAAAATACATAGATCTGCCGGAGAATATCTTTCAGGAACAACAGAAAAACAATATGTTTTTTTATATCGCTTGCGGCACCAATCAGCTTGACAAGGAGCATATAGGCGTTTCCTATTCGTTACCCAAAGTATTTGTAGAAAACAGCGACGGCGGAAACACGAACTTGGCTTACTACAATTATCCGGCAATCATCTCGCGAAATCCTTCGACGCAGGAATCTGCTCCGCTCATCCCGTTGGATTTCAACCTGTATGGCGAAAGTTTTTTCTATGCACATTTCAACTTCTCCATGGCTGGCGAGCAAATATTGATGGGATGTAAAAAACTGACCTGGCCGATAGAGTTTGAACCAGAAGAGTACAAAAACAATGTATTGATGAACCCTTTCTGCGAAGAATTTTATGAGACAGAAAACCCCATTCTAGCTACATTTGACAAAAAAACCGGAAAACTTATCACGAGATTTGGCAAGTTGGAGGAGTGTCAGAAAAAGAGCCGGACAGGATATTATTACTCCAACCCGCTGTCGTGCACATACGGCAAGGAAGTTCTTTACACCAATGGCTTTTCGGGTCAACTTTATATATCCTCCCTAAAAAACCTCAACAAGCCGGTGGAACATTATTCCCTCTTTAGGGTAGAACAGGAGAAATTTCCCCCAGTCGACTCACTCAACTTCTACAAATACGAGTATGTGAAACCTTACAACCGATTTTTCGACCGCTGCATTCAGGACATAAAGCTTACCCGGACGCACATCTATTGCCTCGTGCGATATGGTATGCCCAATCAAGCATTTAGTTCTAAAGATGAATATACTTTTGCGTTGATCGACAGGAAAAGCCATCTAGTAAAAGAGTTTCGCCTACCGCATTATCTTGATTACGAAGTATTGGGATATGGGCTGAGAGATAACGGGAAAGGATATATACAACCTTTCGCTTTTCTGAAAGACAATAACGTTTATTCTATAAGACTTTTCACGGAAGAATGCAGGGCTGACTAAAAAATCCTCCTTCATCTGTTAGTAGTTTCTAGCATATTTGTTACCGTTTATTTCCATTTTCGGTGGGGCTTTTTTACTCAGCTTCCCATCGTATATAAACCTGATAGATTACAATACGTAAAAGCGTTCTTGCAGTTCTTTCAGGAAATTCCGGGAGATAACCAAGTCGCTCTTGTCATGGAAGGGCGGATAAAGCTGGCAGCACTTGCCGTCAATCATAGCCAGATAATTTACATTTACAATAGCAGACTGACTAATCTGTATGAAAGCTTGTGAATAACCGATAATATCTTCGGCTTTCGTATTCCGTTTCAGGTTCAGCCGGGACTGGTTGAACAGTACGACCTGCCATTGGCGCTTCTCTTTCAGGTATTCAAAGAAGCCGATTTCTTCCAGTCGCAAGAGTTTGAATCCGGTCACTGTGCTAATCATAAACATGCCATGTTGCGGCAGCAGAGCATTGATAGAAGACGCGAAGGAAGGCGGCGGAAGCAACGAAGAGGTTGACATGGCTTTCCGGTAACGGTCTATAATCACTTTCAAATCTTCGCTTTCGAAAGGCTTTAGCAAGAAGTCGAAAGCGGATTCACGCAGGGCTTGCAGCAGATATTTGTCATAAGAGGTATAGAATACCACTTTCATATCCCACAACACATCATCCCTTATTTCACTCAGCAGGTTAAGACCGAGCATGTCAGGAAGTTCTACGTCAAGAAAGAGTAAATCCGGACGCAGTTCCATAATCATCTTCTTACCCTTTGTGCCATTGCTTGCAATTCCCTTTACTTCAAATTCACGATAGGGCTCCAACTCATGGCGCAAAGCATCAATCGCCGAACGCTCGTCGTCAACGATAACTACTTTATACTTTTCTTCTGTCTCCATCATAAATCATAAGAAAAACGAAACGGGATATATACCGAGACTTGCGTTCCGGTCTGTCCATCGTTTCTGTTGGTTATATCAAAACGTATTTTGTCACTTTTATTTTTTGTGTTTAGTAGCTGAATGGTTTGGTAGAGGACTTTCAGTCCTGTGCCGGTGCCGCGTGTCGCGGAAGATAGCTGGGGGAGATAGCCACGGCCGTTGTCGGTAATCGTAATGCGGATTCCGTTCTCCTGGCGGGAGATGGATATGGTTAGTTCTTTTGTTCCGTCCTTCCCTGCCAGTCCGTGCTTGATGGCGTTTTCTACGGGAATCTGCACAATCATAGAGGGAATCATGATGCGGGTGGCATCCAGTCTGTCTTCTATTGTGATTGTCGGGATGAAGTCTTCTCCGACACGTCCTTTCTCCAAGTCGATGTAGGAACGTACAAAGTCCAGTTCGTCCTGTAAAGGTACGCTTAGTTTCTCCGTCAGTTCGAGACTTCGGCGGAGATATTTCACCAGTCCCATCAAGTTGTTTTTTACTTCTTCGGAACCATTGAACTGGTTAATCTCACGTCCTAGCACATTAAAAGTAAAATGAGGGGAAATACGGCTGCGCAGGTTCTCCATGCGGACACGGTTTATCTGCTGGAAGAAACGTTCGCGAAGGAATTCCCGCTTCTTGCGCATATACCAGATGATGACTATCGTACCGGCTATGAGCAGCAGACAGACAAGTACCCAAATATAGACGCTTAGTTTCAGGACTTTCATTTCTCCGGCTTGTTGCTGGATTTGTATCTCTTTACGTAGCACAATCGTGTCCTGTTGATAGCGCATATCCAATTCGGCAACACGCATCTGCACCCGTTCGCTACGAATGGAGTCGTCCAAATGTCCGTCACGTTTGAGATATTCATAGGCACGGCGGTAATCACCGGTACGTTCAAAATAATGCTGGAGATACTGGTTGCGTATAGTCAGCATATTGGCATCGAGATGCCCCACGGGAGCAGTGCGGGCAATCATTTTTTGTGCCTGTGCGATGTTTCCTTTCTTCAGGGCAAGTTCAATCATTTGGGTTTCGATGTAATATACTGCCGAGTTATGCTGTATTTTGGAGAAAAAACGATAACTTTCATCCAGGCATATCTGTGCGGAATCGAGGTTGTCGGTCAATACATAGAGTTCACCCAGGTTCACTTTGATAAAGTTCTGTTCGAACACCATTTGCGAATGGGCGGATACCAGTTTATTGGCTCTGCGCATGTATTTCAAGGCTTCGCGATAGTCTTTTCTGTAGTAATAGTGGTTACCGCGGTTGTTGAGGTATATCCATTTCTCGCCTACGTTCATTTCATCGAAGAATTGCCCTGCCAGTTCGTAGTAATGGTTTGACAGGTCGAAATCACGGAGTTCCATATAGGTTTGCCCCAGTCCGTAGTAGACGGGGAATTTTGTATGTTCGGACAAGTTCAATGAGTCGCAGAGGAACAAGGCACGGCGATAGAACGAAGCGGTATGCGCAAAGTCGCCGCGGTGCAGATAGGCATCGGCTGTGTTGATGCATATATCGGGAAGAATATGAAGCCGGTTCCCTTTCAGGCGGTATTGATAGGCTTGCTTGTAGTCGATGATGGCAGAATCGGGACGGTTCAATTGCATCCATACGTTTCCTGCCATGTTGTAGACATCGGACAGTACGTCATTCCATTGCGGACAGTCATTCGCTTTGCGGGAAAATTCTTTTACCTGACGGTGATAGTAAAGTATGGAATCGTAATCAGAAGAGACAAAGAATGTTTTTCCGTACAGGGCGAGAAGGCGGTAGTAGACTTGGGAATCCTGCACTTGTACCAGTGCGTCACGTATCTGTGAACGGGAATAAAGTACGTTGGCAAACAGGGAATCCTGCACACGTGTTTCCAAAGAATCAACAAAAGTCAGTTCACATAAAGACTTGCTATGATGATTATTAGTATATCCACAACTCAATAACATCAACAGCCCCAACAACCCAAACAGTTTCATAGTAGCCCTTCGATTCATCTGCCCCTTATTCATGTCATGTTTTGAATGTGACAAAAATACATTATTTATCCTGAATCCCAACGAATTTTATTATTTTTTTTAATACCTTTGTCCCCATATAAATATGAGCAACTGACCTAATGAGTCCACTGAACTTCACCCACATTTTGACACAGGCAGTCGATGAGCTATCGGAAAGCGAATCTTACAAAGGACTGTTTCATCAACACAAAGATGGCGAACCACTGCCCTCTGCTAAAGTCTTGTATGAAATTATCGAGCTTTCACGCTCCATTCTCTTCCCCGGATATTACGGGAATTCTACTATCAACAGCCGGACAATCAATTATCACATCGGTGTAAATATTGAGAAACTGTTTGATTTGCTCTGCGAGCAAATCCTGGCAGGATTGTGCTTCGGAACCAATAGCGCAGGGAAATGCAGCGTCTGCTCCGACACGGAGCGGGAAGAAGCTGCACGTCTTGCCTCGAAGTTTATCAGTAAGTTGCCTGCCATGAGGAGAATACTGGCAACCGACGTGGAAGCCGCCTACAACGGTGACCCTGCTGCCGAAAGCTATGGTGAGGTAATCTTCTGCTATCCGGCCATCAAGGCTATCAGCAATTATCGCATTGCGCATGAATTACTGGAGCTGGGTGTTCCTCTGATTCCGCGTATCATCACGGAGATGGCGCACAGTGAGACGGGTATAGACATCCATCCGGCTGCGAAAATCGGCAGCCATTTCACTATCGACCACGGTACGGGTGTCGTTATCGGTGCTACAAGTATTATCGGCAATAATGTCAAACTGTATCAGGGTGTCACCCTGGGTGCCAAGAGTTTCCCGCTGGATATGGACGGAAAGCCTATCAAGGGGATTCCCCGCCACCCGATTCTGGAAGACAATGTGATTGTTTATTCCAATGCCACTATCCTGGGCAGAATCACTATCGGACGCGACGCGACCGTGGGCGGTAATATATGGGTGACAGAGAATGTGCCCGCAGGAGCGAGAATCGTACAAACTAAAGCAAAAAAATAAAATCAAATAACTATATATGAGCGAACAATTCGAGATGATAGCCAAGACCTTCCAGGGACTGGAAGAGATACTTGCAGAAGAACTGACAGCATTAGGAGCCAACGATATCCAAATAGGACGCCGAATGGTTTCATTCACCGGAGATAAACGTATGATGTATAAGGCCAATTTCTGCCTTCGTACCGCTATCCGCATCCTGAAACCAATCAAGAACTTCACAGCGAAGGATGCTGACGAGGTTTATAATCAGATACAGGCTATTCCATGGGAAGAATATCTCGATGTAAACAAGACTTTTGCTATCGACGCAGTGGTGTTCAGTGATGAATTCCGCCATTCGAAGTTCGTTTCGTATAAAGTGAAAGATGCGATTGTGGACTATTTCCGCGAGAAAACCGGAAAGCGCCCGTCTGTCCGTATCAATAATCCGGACGTATTGCTGAATATTCATATTGCACAGACTACCTGTACGTTGTCTTTGGATTCTTCGGGTGAGTCGCTGCACCGCCGCGGTTATCGCCAGGAAGCAGTAGAGGCTCCGTTGAACGAGGTGTTGGCTGCCGGTATGATTCTGATGACGGGATGGCGCGGGGATTGTGACTTGATTGACCCTATGTGTGGTTCGGGTACTATTCCTGTCGAAGCTGCTCTGATTGCAAAGAATATTGCTCCGGGAGTGTTCCGCAAAGGATTCGCTTTCGAAAAGTGGGTGGATTTCGATGCGGATATGTTTGATGAAATATACAACGATGACAGTCAGGAGCGTGAATTTGCTCATAAGATTTATGGATATGATAATAATCCGAAGGCTAATGAGATTGCTACACACAATATAAAAGCTGCGGGCGTATCGAAGGATATAGTGCTGAAACTGCAACCGTTCCAGCAGTTCGAACAGCCGAAGGAGAAGTCAATCATTATCACGAATCCGCCTTATGGAGAGCGTATTTCTACGAATGATTTGCTCGGGCTTTATCAAATGATTGGTGAGCGTCTGAAGCATGCGTTTGTCGGTAATGAAGCGTGGGTATTGTCTTATCGGGAAGAGTGTTTCGACCAAATTGGTTTGAAAGCCAGTCAGAAAGTGCCTTTGTTCAATGGCCCGTTGGAGTGTGAGTTCCGCAAATATGAGATTTTTGACGGAAAGTACAAAGAATTCAAAAGCCAGGAAGGAGAAGAGGAAGATAAGAAAGACTCCGAAGGGGAACAAGCTCCAAGATTCAGAGAAAGAAAAGAGTTCAAACCACGTCGTGAGGGTGAGTTTAAACCACGACGCGAAGGGGACTTCAAGCCACGCAGAGACGGTGAATCCAGACCTCGCAGAGAGGGAGATTTCAAACCGCGTAGAGAAGGTGGTGATTTTAAAGGTGGCGACAGAGATAGAAAGCCACGGGGAGACTTCCGCGGGGGAAGGGATTCAAGAGCGCCGAGAGAGTTTAAAGGGAATCGGGAGCCTAGGATTCCGAAGAAGGAAGAGGAATAGTTGGACATCAATAGTTAATTACACTTTAGTATTCAAAAGAAAGTTAACTACCTGACAAACAATATGAGGTCACAAATTGCAACTTCAAGTTCAAATGACAATTATGTTAAGTAATAGGCGTAGATGGTAAGCTAGCTACCAAATTAAACGAAAAATGAATGAATTAGTCATTATAGAAAATAAGATATATGAAATCAGAGGTCAAAAGGTTATGCTTGACTTTGACTTAGCAGAGATGTATGAGATTGAAACAAAAAATCTTAATAAAGCAGTGAAAAGAAACATAGAACGCTTTCCTGATGATTTTATGTTTCAATTAACTAAAGAAGAATTATCCAACTTGAGGTTCCAAATTGGAACCTCAAGTTGGGGCGGTAGCCGTTATGCACCTTTCGCCTTCACTCAAGAAGGCGTAGCCATGCTTTCCGGAGTACTTCGAAGCCCTAAAGCCATCGAAGTCAACATCAACATCATGCGAGCCTTCGTTCATATGCGTCAATACCTACTCTCCCACGCCCCGAAGCAGGAACTGGAAGAATTAAAGAAAAGGATTGAATATCTGGAAGAAGACGTATCATCGGACAGAGAAAGCTACGAGAAGCAATTTGATGACTTATTCACCGCCTTTGCCAAATTGAGTGCTGCCATTCAGGTAAAAACCACTCCTTTGGACAGAGTAAAAGTAGAAGGATTTAAAAACAAATAATAAAGAAAAGAGCAATGAGTAAAATTGGAAAAAGAACCATCCTGTTGTTGATGGCACTACCAATCGTAATCAATGTTATGGCACAAGAAACCAAAAAGCCAACACTGGAAGAGTTAATTCCGGGTGGCGAAAGCTACCTTTATGCAGAAAACCTGTACGGGCTGCAATGGTGGGGTGATGAATGTATGAAACCGGGCGTCGATACTCTCTATTCGGTTCAGCCCAAAACCGGGAAAGAGACTATGGTCATCACCCGCGAACAGATTAACAAGGTACTTGCCGAGAACGAAGCAGGGAAGTTGTCACATCTGTACTCTATCCGTTTCCCATGGACGGACAAACCACAAATGCTATTCACAATAGCAGGGAAATTTATTGTATATGACTTTAAAAACAATCAGATTGTCAGCACCCTGAAACTAAAAGAAAAGGCTGATAATGAAGATTATTGCACCGCTAGCGGCAATGTGGCTTATACAATAGGCAATAACCTGTACGTCAATGAGCAAGCAGTGACTAACGAACCCGAAGGCATCGTTTGCGGACAATCCGTGCATCGCAATGAGTTTGGCATTAATAAAGGTACTTTTTGGAGCCCGAAAGGCAATCTGCTAGCCTTCTACCGCATGGATGAAAGCATGGTAACACAATACCCGCTTGTAGATATCACCGCACGTGTGGGAAAAGTGAATAATGTACGCTATCCGATGGCGGGAATGACCAGCCATCAAGTACAAGTAGGCATCTATAATCCTGCAACCGAAAAAAGCATTTACCTGAATACAGGCGACCCTACCGACCGTTACTTTACAAATATCAGCTGGTCGCCGGATGAGAAAAGTCTCTACCTCATAGAAGTGAATCGCGACCAAAATCAGGCCAAACTTTGCCAATACAATGCAGAGACAGGCAATCTGATAGAAGTTCTTTATGAAGAGACGCATCCCAAATACGTCGAACCGCAAAATTCAATCGTATTCTTACCATGGGATGCCACCAAATTTATCTATCAAAGCCAACGTGATGGTTACAACCACCTTTATCTCTTTGATACACGCACCAAGACGTACCCCGAAGTACATTCCTCTGCAACAGGTGGAACATACCAACAGTTCTACAAGGTACGACAGCTGACCAAAGGCAATTGGCTGGTAAAAGACATCCTCGGCTTCAATGCCAAACGCAAAGACATTATCTTCACCGCCATCGAAGGCTTGAAGAGCGGTCACTTTGCAGTAAATATCAGCAGCGGAAAGATGAACCAACCGTTCAGCAACTGCCAGGAAAGTGAGCACAGCGGCGTACTTAACGCATCCGGTACTTATCTTATCGACCGTTATTCTACGAAAGACCAGCCGCGCATCATCAACCTGGTAGATACCAAGGATTTCAAAGAAACCGCCAACCTGCTGACTGCCAAAAGTCCCTACGAAGGCTACCAAATACCAAGCATCGAAACCGGAAGTATCAAAGCAGCCGACGGCACCACCGACCTGCACTACCGTCTCATGAAACCGACAGACTTCGACCCGAACAAGAAATACCCGGTCATTGTCTACGTCTACGGCGGTCCTCACGCACAATGTGTCACTGGTGGATGGCAGAACGGCGCACGCGGATGGGATACTTACATGGCCAACAAAGGCTACATCATGTTCACCATCGACAACCGTGGCAGCAGTAACCGCGGACTGGAATTTGAAAACGCCACCTTCCGCCATCTCGGCATCGAAGAAGGCAAAGACCAGGTGAAAGGTGTAGAATACCTGAAATCCCTGCCCTACGTAGACGGCGAGCGTATCGGCGTACACGGATGGAGCTTTGGCGGCCACATGACCACCGCCCTACTACTCCGTTACCCGGAAATATTCAAAGTAGGCGTTGCCGGCGGCCCTGTAATCGACTGGGGTTACTATGAAATCATGTACGGCGAACGCTATATGGACACTCCCGAAAGCAATCCCGAAGGCTACAAAGAATGTAACCTGAAGAACCACGCCGGACAACTGAAAGGCCACTTGCTGATTATCCATGACGACCACGACGACACATGTGTGCCGCAGCATACACTGTCGTTCATGAAAGCCTGCGTAGATGCCCGCACCTATCCCGACCTGTTCATTTACCCGTGCCACAAGCACAACGTATCAGGCCGTGACCGTGTACATCTGCACGAGAAAATCACCCGGTACTTTGAACAGAACCTGTAACCTGCAAAAAGTAACCGCATCCATATCCAGACAAATAACAGTATAACTTATAACAGTACAAAGATGAAGATATTATTACTAGGCTCGGGCGGCCGCGAACATGCACTGGCATGGAAAATTGCCCAAAGTCCGAAAGTTGAAAAACTATACATTGCCCCGGGTAATGCCGGAACAACTGCCGTAGGCGAGAATGTCAACATCAAAGCAACTGATTTTGAAGCTATCAGCACCTTCGCAAAGGAGAAAAACATCGAAATGATAGTAGTAGGCCCCGAAGACCCGCTGGTAGAAGGCATCTACGACTATTTCCAAAACCGTCCGGAACTGAAGCATATTGCCGTTATCGGCCCTTCGGCAAAAGGAGCGCAATTGGAAGGAAGCAAGGAATTTGCCAAAGGCTTTATGATGCGCCACAATATCCCGACAGCCCGCTACAAAAGCATTACTGCCGAAAACCTTGAAGAAGGACTCTCCTTCCTCGAAACACTGGAAGCTCCCTACGTACTGAAAGCCGACGGTCTTTGTGCCGGAAAAGGCGTTCTTATCCTTCCTACACTGGACGAAGCAAAAAAGGAACTGAAAGAAATGCTAGGTGGAATGTTCGGCTCTGCATCCGCAACCGTTGTTATCGAAGAATTCCTTAGCGGCATCGAATGTTCCGTATTCGTCCTGACAGACGGAGAGAACTACAAAGTCCTTCCCGTAGCTAAAGACTACAAACGTATCGGCGAAGGAGACAAAGGCCTCAACACAGGCGGTATGGGTAGTGTAACCCCTGTTCCATTTGCCGATGAAGCATATATGGAGAAGGTACGCACCCGCATCATCGAACCGACCATCAACGGACTGAAAGAAGAAAACATCACCTACAAAGGCTTCATCTTCCTCGGACTTATCCGAGTGAAAGGCGAACCGATGGTTATCGAATATAACGTCCGCATGGGCGACCCCGAAACAGAAAGCGTGATGCTCCGCATCCAAAGCGATTTCGTTGAACTGCTAGAAGGCACAGCCGCAGGCAACCTGAACGAGAAAACGCTGGTAATGGATCCACGCTCGGCAGGTTGTGTTATCCTCGTCAGCGGCGGTTATCCCGAAGCCTACGAAAAAGGATTCCCCATCAACGGACTGGAACAGGCTGCCGCTACGGACAGCATCATCTTCCATGCCGGAACAGCCCTGAAAGACGGACAAGTAGTAACAAACGGAGGACGTGTCATCGCCGTCTGCTCTTACGGTGCAACGAAAGAAGAAGCTCTGGCACAGAGCTACAAAGTAGCGGATATGATTGACTTCGACAAGAAATATTTCCGTCGCGACATCGGATTCGATTTGTAAAAGAAAACAGATTCCATGGACTGGCAAACAGAGTATTAACACCCTGTTTGCAGGCTATTAATAGTTGGCTCGTCAAGTATTAACAGTTGAGCCGAGAAGTATTAACAGTTGGGAACTCAGGTATTAACACCTGAGAAGTTAGTTGCCAATACCGTTCAGGTAAGCTATTAGTACTCTGAACATCAAGCATTTGCATCTACACAACCCAAAGTAGACAGATAACGAGTGATAGATTCATGAGAAATAAAAAACTACAAAATCAGATAACAGCAGGACGGCTCACCCTGCCTGCCGTTATCTTTATCTGCACCCTCTGCTGGGTGTCGACCTATTTTTTATTTCCCGACCTCACAGCTTCCACCACACGCGAAAGCCTTCCCTCGTTTTGGCAAGCCACCCGTGACTTTCTGCTCCCGAGTTGGGCGGAACGAATTGTCAGTTTTCTTGTCTACGCCGTTATCGGCTATTTCCTGATTGAGCTGAACAATCAATTCGGCATTATCCGCATGAGGGCTTCGATGCAGACGGCTATTTACTTTCTGCTAATCACCGCCTGTCCGGAGATGCATCTGTTATACGCAGGAGACATTGCCGCCCTGGCTTTCCTTATTTCGATTTATTTCTTATTCAGGAGTTATCAACAATCGCGTGCGGCAGGCTATCTGTTCTATTCCTTCCTCTTTATCGGGGCGGGAAGCATCCTTTTTCCCCAACTCACCGTGCTTTCTGTGCTTTGGCTGCTTGAAGCCTATCGGTTTCAGGCGCTTACGCCACGTAGTTTCTGCGGTGCATTGCTCGGATGGATGCTGCCTTACTGGATGCTATTCGGACACGCCTTCTTCTACAATGAAATGGAACTGTTCTACCGGCCTTTCATCGAACTGACAACTTTCGGCGACGTCTTTAACTTACAGATTCTTCAGCCCTGGGAACTGGCAGTGCTCGGCTATCTGCTCGTGCTGTTCATTGTCAGCGCCGTTCATTGTATTGCCGCCGGCTTCGAGGACAAGATACGTACACGCGCCTATCTGCAATTCCTGATAGACCTGACCATCTTCCTCTTCCTGCTGATAGCCATCCAACCGAACTATTGCAGCGATTTGTTGCCGCTACTTATGATAAGTTGCAGCATTCTCATCGGGCACTTTTTTGTACTGACCAACAGTAAAAGCTCCAATGTGTTTTTTATTGTTTCACTGGTCAGCCTCATCCTCTTATTCGCATTTAATATATGGACGCTTTTATAGATTCAATAGTACAACTCCTCATAGAGTGGGGACTCCCGGGATTATTCATCTCGGCTTTACTGGCAGGAAGCATCGTGCCCTTCAGTTCCGAACTGGTACTGGTGACATTAGTGAAACTCGGCCTGCCCCCTGTCGCCTGCCTGCTGTCTGCCACTTTAGGCAATACAGTCGGCGGAATGACGTGTTACTATATGGGACGTCTGGGCAAAATAAGCTGGATTGAGAAATATTTCAAAGTAAAGAAAGAAAAAGTAGATAAAATGGTAAACTTCCTGCAAGGTAAAGGAGCATTGATGGCATTCTTTGCCTTCCTTCCTGCCATCGGGGAAGTAATTGCCATTGCACTGGGATTTATGCGGAGCAATACATGGATTACCGTAGCTTCCATGTTTGTCGGCAAATTAGTACGTTATATTCTTCTGCTGTATGTGCTCGAAAGCGCCTGGGACGCAGTGGCAGGATAAAGGTTTTAAGTATCAAGTATTGAATATCAAGTGTTAGGTATAAAGCATTAGATATCAAGCATTAAGTATAAAGTATTAGATATCAGATATTATCAAGTATCATCAGGTAACAGAGATTGCGTAATGGAAAGAATTATTGAGAAAACCGAGGACGGGAGTGCTACCCTATTTGTACCGGAATTGAATGAACATTATCATTCAACGAAAGGAGCACGCACAGAATCTCAACATATTTTCATTGATATGGGGTTGAAAGCTTCTGCCGCCATCTCTCCACGCGTTCTTGAGATAGGTTTGGGCACAGGACTAAATGCCTGGCTCACCCTCGAAGAAGCAGAGAAAAGCGGCCGCAACGTGCACTATACAGGCTTGGAACTATATCCTTTAGAATGGCAGACAGTGGAACAACTGAACTACATCCCGAATGATGAACAATTAACGGTAAACGGTGAACAGCAACCGGCCATCGAGCTATTCAAACAGCTCCACACATCTCCCTGGGAAGAAGAAGTACGACTTACTCCACACTTCACCTTACGGAAAGTACAGGCAGACTTCAATAAATTGAGAATAAAGAATGGAGAGTTGAAAGAGAACATCACCAATGACAGCGCAGCCATTTCTCAATTCTCAATTCTCAACTCTCAATTTAATCTCGTCTACTTCGACGCCTTCGCCCCGGAAAAGCAGCCGGAAATGTGGTCGCAAGAACTATTCAACCGCCTTTATGTTTTATTAGCTAAAGACGGTATCCTCACCACCTACTGCGCGAAAGGCATTATACGACGAATGTTGCAGACAGCCGGTTTCCTCGTAGAACGTCTTCCAGGCCCGCCGGGTGGTAAACGGGAGATTTTACGCGCCCGTAAACAAGAGTAAAAACAAGATTAGATAGAAACAACCCTCGAAATAAAAGAAAGCCATGAAAAAACAACTAAAAGATATGAGAACGCTTCTTCTCCTTGGTTCCTGCCTGCTACTGGCAGCCTGCACAGGACGTGCGTCCAAAAGCAATAACGGCGATGAAGAAAAGCCGGTAATTACCGTCACACTCGAACCGCAGCGTTATTTCACCGAAGCCATCGCAGGAGACAAGTTCAAGGTAATCAGCATGGTTCCCAAAGGTTCCAGCCCGGAGACATATGACCCTGTCCCCCAGCAACTGGTTTCCCTGGGAGATAGCAAAGCATATTTCCGCATCGGATACATCGGCTTCGAACAGACTTGGATGGAACGCCTAATGAACAACACGCCCCATATCCAAGTATTCGATACCTCCAAAGGCATCGATCTCATCCTGAACAACGGCGACCATGACCACGGACACGGACATGGCCCCCATGACGGTCATACCCACGCCGTAGAGCCGCATGTATGGAATTCTACCGCCAATGCATTAATCATCGCCGGAAACACCTACAAAGCCCTCAGCCAACTGGATAAAGCCAACGATACATACTACATGGCACGTTACGACTCCCTCTGCCAGCGTATCCAGCATACCGACAGCCTGATTCGCCAACAGCTTTCCGCACCGGAAGCTGCCAAAGCCTTTATGATTTACCATCCGGCACTCTCCTACTTCGCCCGTGACTACGGATTGCATCAGATTTCTATTGAAGAAGGTGGCAAAGAACCTTCTCCCGCCCACTTGAAAGAACTGATAGACCTCTGCCAAACTGAAGATGTGCGTGTCATCTTCGTGCAACCGGAATTTGACAAACGCAATGCGGAAACCATCGCGCAGCAAACCGGAACGAAGGTTGTTCCCATCAATCCGTTAAGCTACGACTGGGAAGAAGAAATGTTGAATGTAGCCAAAGCCCTTGCCCCGCAAGCAGCCGCAAAGTAAGCGTAAAGTAGGTGCAAACAGCCGTAAACTAGAAGTATAAAGAATAAACCCAGCCATTTCCAACAATGAAACCAATAATCGAAATAAAGAATCTTTCTGCCGGATATGACGGCCACACTGTTCTCCACGACGTCAACCTGAACGTCTACGAACGGGATTTTCTAGGTATTATCGGTCCCAACGGTGGCGGAAAGACGACACTTATCAAGTGCATCCTCGGCCTGCTACCGCTCACAGGGGGAGAAATCATCTTTCACACCCCTGCAGAAAAGGCTTCCAACACCCAGCTTTCACTTGGCTATCTGCCGCAATACAGCACTATCGACCGTAAATTCCCGATTTCGGTGGAAGAAGTTATCCTGTCAGGATTGAGCATACAAAAGTCCCTTATCTCCCGGTTTATACCCGAACAGAGAGAAAAAGGGAAAGAAATCATCTCCCGCATGGGACTTGAAGGCCTTGAACACCGCTCTATCGGGCAACTCAGCGGTGGACAATTACAACGTGCCCTATTGGGACGCGCCATCATCTCCGACCCCGCAGTCCTGATTCTCGACGAGCCAAGCACTTATATCGACAAGCGTTTCGAAGCCCGTCTCTACGAACTGCTGGCAGAAATCAACAAAGATTGCGCTATTATCCTCGTCAGCCATGACATCGGCACAGTGCTCCAGCAAGTAAAGTCCATCGCTTGTGTCAATGAAACACTGGATTATCACCCCGATACGGTTGTCACCACCGAATGGCTGGAGAAGAATTTCAACTGCCCTATCGAGCTGTTAGGACACGGTACGTTGCCGCACCGCATTTTGGGCGAACATCATCATCACCATTGAACTACGCCATATCATAAAATCCAACTCCTCACTTTGGCGAGTCCCAGTTTGTAGAGACAAAGTTGTTCCCCACCGAGGAACAACCTGTTCGGCACCGAGGAACACATTGTTTCTCACCGAGGAACAACTCGTTGGTCGGTGAGGAAGAAACTATACACCCGTTATACTTAATAAATCTTACTTTCTTCTGCATTATATAGTTAAATCACTATCTTTGCGACCGCATAACGCGTTTTTAACGAATAAACTACCATAGTGCTAATGAAACAGTACAGAACCGTAAACAACCTTATGGGTTGGCTTACATTCATCATTGCGGCGACAGTCTATTGTCTCACGATAGAGCCGACCGCAAGTTTCTGGGATTGCCCTGAGTTTATAACCACCGGCTACAAACTGGAAGTCGGTCACCCGCCCGGCGCACCTTTCTTTATGCTGATGGCGAATCTGTTTACCCAATTTGCTTCCGACGTAACCACCGTTGCGAAAATGGTGAATTATATGAGTGCCCTGATGAGTGGCGCCTGTATCCTGTTCCTCTTTTGGAGCATCACCCACCTGGTTCGCAAACTGATTATCACTGACGAAAACAATATCACTAAAGGACAGCTTGTCACCATCATGGGCAGCGGACTGGTCGGCGCACTGGTCTATACGTTTAGTGACACATTCTGGTTCTCGGCTGTAGAAGGCGAAGTATATGCTTTCTCCTCCCTGTTTACCGCAGTCGTTTTCTGGCTGATTCTGAAGTGGGAAGACGTAGCCAATCAGCCGCACAGTGACCGTTGGATTATCCTGATTGCTTATCTGACAGGATTAAGTATCGGCGTGCACTTGCTGAACCTGCTTTGTCTGCCTGCCATCGTACTGGTATATTACTACAAGAAAACACCGAATGCCACTGCAAAAGGCTCTTTAATAGCACTCTTCGGTTCAATGGTACTCGTTGCAGCCGTGCTTTACGGCATCGTGCCGGGTATTGTGAAAGTAGGCGGCTGGTTCGAACTGTTGTTCGTCAACGGACTCGGCATGTCGTTCAATTCGGGTGTAGTAGTTTATATCATCCTGCTTGCAGCTTCTCTTATTTGGGGTGTATACGAAAGTTATACCGAAAAGAGCAAGATGCGTATGGCAATCTCCTTTATCCTGACGATTGCCCTGCTCGGTATCCCATTCTACGGACATGGAGCAAGCAGTATCATTATCGGTATTTTGGTTATCGCCGTACTGGGCATCTATCTTGCTCCGCAGGTACAGGCGCAAATCAAAGAAAAATGGCGTATTTCCGCCCGCACTATGAATACAGCATTGCTGTGCACCATGATGATTGTAATCGGATATTCTTCTTACGCGCTAATCGTTATCCGCTCTACCGCCAACACTCCGATGGACCAGAACTCACCGGAAGACATCTTCACGCTGGGCGAATACCTTGGCCGCGAACAATATGGAACACGTCCGTTATTCTATGGCCCTGCTTTCTCTTCGAAAGTGGCACTTGACGTAAAAGACGGATATTGCGTTCCTCGCCAAACAGAAACGGGAAGCAAATATGTCCGCAAGGAAAAGACTTCACCGGACGAAAAAGACTCTTATATCGAACTCCCGGGACGTGTCGAATACGAATACGCACAGAATATGCTTTTCCCGCGTATGTACAGCTCGTCACACGCCCCGCTCTACAAGCAATGGGTAGACATAAAAGGCTATGACGTGCCCTACGACCAATGTGGAGAAATGGTAATGGTAAATATGCCTACCCAATGGGAGAATATCAAGTTCTTCTTCTCCTACCAGTTGAATTTCATGTACTGGCGATACTTCATGTGGAACTTTGCCGGACGGCAGAATGACATACAGAGCACCGGAGAAATAGAACATGGCAACTGGATTACCGGTATTCCGTTTATCGATAACCTGCTCGTAGGCAATCAGGAATTGCTTCCACAGGATCTCAAAAGTAACAAGGGGCATAATGTATTCTACTGCCTGCCGCTGATTCTCGGCTTGATAGGACTCTTTTGGCAGGCTTATCACAGCCAGCGGGGTATCCAGCAATTCTGGGTAGTATTCTTCCTGTTCTTTATGACAGGTATCGCTATCGTGCTCTACCTCAACCAAACGCCTGCACAGCCCCGTGAGCGAGACTACGCCTATGCCGGTTCGTTCTATGCCTTCGCCATCTGGATAGGTATGGGAGTGGCAGGTATCATCCGCATGCTGCGTGATTACTGCAAGATGCAGGAACTTCCGGCAGCAGTCCTGGCTTCTGTTCTCTGTCTGCTTGTCCCCATCCAAATGGCTGGACAAACCTGGGACGACCACGACCGTAGCGGACGTTTCGTAGCACGCGACTTCGGTCAGAACTACCTGATGACTTTGCAGGAAAAAGGTAACCCGATAATCTACACCAACGGTGACAACGATACTTTCCCATTGTGGTACAATCAGGAAACAGAAGGCTTCCGTACAGATGCACGCACCTGTAACCTTAGCTATCTGCAGACCGACTGGTACATCGACCAGATGAAGCGTCCGGCTTACGACTCTCCGTCTCTTCCTATCACTTGGGATCGTGTGCAATATGTGGAAGGACAGAATGAGTATATCTCTATCCGCCCTGAAATGAAAAACCTGATTGACAGCTACTTCAAGCAAGCAAATGAACTGGCTGCACAGGGAGACACCACTATATTGTCGCTCGTTCACTCCATCTTCGGTGAGAATCCTTATGAACTGAAGGAAATCATCAACCGCTGGATGCTCGGCAAGAACGACCAACTGAAGGAGCTTCTTAAAAAGTCCGGCAAGGACATACAATTACCGCTTATCCCTACGGACAGCATCGTAATGAAGATAGACAAGGAAGCAGTACGCCGCTCCGGCATGAAGATACCGGAAGCTTTGGGCGACTCTATCCCCGAATATATGACTATCACCTTGAGAGACGCCAACGGCAACCCGAAACGTGCCCTCTACAAGAGCGAATTGATGATGCTCGAAATGCTTGCCAACGCTAACTGGGAACGTCCTATCTACATGGCAATCACCGTAGGCAGCGAGAATCACCTTGGCATGGGCAACCACTTCACACAAGAAGGTCTCGCCTACCGCTTCACTCCGTTCGATACGGACAAACTCGACAGCAAGATAGACAGCGAGAAGATGTACGACAACCTGATGAACAAGTTCAAGTTCGGCGGCATCGACAAACCGGGTATCTACATTGACGAGAACGTGATGCGCATGTGCTACACACATCGCCGTATCTTCACGCAGCTTGTAGGACAACTCATCAAAGAAGGCAAGAAAGACAAGGCTCTTGCCGCCCTTGACTATGCCGAAAAGATGATTCCGGCCTTCAACGTACCGTATGACTGGGCAAACGGCGCTTTCCAAATGGCAGAATCTTATTATCAACTGGAACAAACCGAGAAGGCCAACAAGATTATCGACGAACTTGCCAACAAGTCGCTCGAATACATGATTTGGTATCTCAGCCTGACTGATAATCAGCTTGCCATCGCCAGCGAGAATTTCGTATATAACGCCAGCTTGCTTGACGCCGAAATCCGCTTAATGGAGAAATACAAATCAGCAGAACTCGCAAAACACTACTCCGAACAACTCGACCAACTATACAACGAGTATGTTACGAGAATGAAAGGGAAATAAGTAAGTATGAAGTATCAGGTATTAAGTATGAATCGCAGCTGTTAACCAGCTCTTCCGCACGGAATAATACTTAATGCCTGATACCTGATACTCAAAAAAATCACAATCGCAATGTTTATAGAACAACCACCCTGGCTTTTACGGGCGTTGTATCCACAAGCTATCTTCCGTATGGACCCGAACGAGCGGGCAGTCTACCTGACTTTTGACGACGGTCCTATTCCCGAAGTTACTCCCTGGGTACTGGATGTACTGGAAAAGCATTCCATTAAAGCTACCTTTTTCATGGTAGGCGACAATATACAAAAGCACCCGGATGAATACCGGATGGTAGTGGAACACGGACACCGCATCGGTAACCACACTTTCAACCACATCCGCGGGTTCGAATATTCCAACCCGGATTACCTGGCAAACGCCCGGAAAGTGGATGAAATTATCCATTCAGACCTTTTCCGTCCGCCACACGGACACATGGGATTCCGGCAGTATTATACGCTACGCTATCATTACCGCATCATTATGTGGGATCTTGTAACCCGCGATTACAGTAAACGGATGCGCCCGGAACAAGTACTGAACAACGTAAAGCGATATGCCCGCAATGGTTCCATCATCACCTTCCACGACTCTCTGAAATCCTGGAACAACGGAAACCTGCAATATGCACTTCCCCGCTCCATCGAATTCCTGAAAGCAGAAGGATACGAATTTAAAGTATTCTAACTCGCAAGAATAAAGAACCGTTTCTCGCAAGAGAATTCGAAAAAATATAAAAGCCGAAGCCTTACGCCCCGGCTTTTCTTTATAAGGAGCCACTTTCCAGCTCAAATCCGAAAGATAACCGTTTAAGCTATCATCCGGGCATTGCAACGCAGATTCGCCCGATAAAAGGCAAAAAACAGCCAAAACGGTATATCTTTCAAAGAATATGAACCATTATTGTTCTCTCCAAACTTATTTTTTATAAATTTGCACCGGACTCTTCCGCAGAAAGCCTCCGGGTGGTGTGGGGAGAGTCGTTTATATAGAGAAGACGTTTACTAGCGTTTGTCATTCGTATTCAAAACTTCGCACACTTTGACCCCGAAATGACGAACAGCAACTAAGACGTCCTCCTGATGTGTATTTATATGCATCCGTGCCCCGCTTCGACCAAACAAAGGGGGGTTACGGATGTTGTACATATCGGCGTGGGCTTTCTGCGTTGCTCGTTCTCGGGGTAGGGCATTGCGAAGGCCTTGAATTCGGAACGAGCGAAGGTGAGAGATTCCCACGCCTTTTCCATATATTCCTGCCATCTTTATTATTATTTGCCATCCAATGGGAATCAGGAGACACACATAAGCAGAATAGGCATGATTCATGCGGGACAACTTATTGAACGCACGCTTCACGAACAAGGACGCACAGTGACCTGGTTCGCTACCCAGTTATGCTGTACACGCCCCAACGTCTATAAGATATTCAAGAAAGAGAATATCGACATTCATCTGCTTTGGCGTATCTCCTATATCCTCGGGCACGACTTCTTCCGCGACTTATCCGACAGTATCAGTACCGACAACAATACTGCCAGTGTATCCAAATAGGATACAATTCCGTATCGTTCTTGGAACTATGCTTTCCCCCGTTCATGCATTCCTTTCGCATACCTTTGCGAACATATTAACATATAATCACAAAGGGACATGAAAATGAAAAAATTAATCTTAGTTATTTCACTTGCCTTTATCGGTGCAATCGGAGCATATGCACAGAAAACGACCGTGAGAATGCAAGAGACACAAGCTCGCTTGCTGGATGTCACTTCCAACGCTTATGTAAAGCCACTCACAGTAGAGCTGCTGATAGACAAGTCCAAAGGACGTGTCAAGGATGAATGGACGCTCACAAGAGAGCAAGCCGAGCAAGAAATGAACGGAGACTTGATAAATATCCGTAGTTACGCCATCTATATGTCTTCTCAAAAGCATAATGCTGACGTGATAGTAGCCGCCACATTCAATGTCAAGACAAATGAAGATGGTAACGGATATAAAGTAACGGTGATTGGCTATCCTGCAACCTTCATCAACTGGAAAACGGCGGAAGCATCCGACTACGAATGGATACGTATGGAAAAGACACTCACAACAGCAGACAAAGACAAGATTGCCGCCGTCATCAAATAAACGAAAAAGAAAATCATAGTAAAATCACAGTAATAATCAAATAGAATTTCAACATGAAAAAACTATTATCATTGGCAGCCGCATGCTTATTGTGTGCAGGAATGCAAGCTCAAATCGTATCGTCCAGAAGTGTTAGTATCAAATCTGCCCAAAAACAACCATCGGAAACTCAATGGTTCCTGCGTGGCGGACTGAATGTGATGAAGTTCACCGGAGATGGCGCAGAAGACACTGGCAGTAAACTCGGTTACAACTTCGTCTACGGTTTTCAGAAGCCAATCAGTACAGTAGGCACTTATTGGGGAATGGAATTCGGGCTGGGTTCCCGTGGTTGGGGAACCTTTGAGGATGGCTACAAAGTCAGCCAAATGGCACACAATGTACAAGTATCTCCGTTCACATTCGGATACAAGTACAATATCACAGATGCCGTGGCTATCGACGCGCACCTGGGTGCTTACGTCAGCTTCGACTATGTAGGAAAATATAAGGAAGAGGAAGATGGTGAAGAAGTAGGTAGTGCCAACATCGGTGACTGGGAAGATTGGAAGCGCTTCGATGCCGGTATGAATATCGGTGTAGGTCTTTGGTACAGCCGTTTCAACCTCGATTTCACTTATCAGCGCGGATTTATCAAGACCTGGGAATGTAACACCAGCAATGTACTGATCCGCCTGGGTGTAGCCTTCTAACCGGAGTTAACATAGAACCTTGATTATATCATTTTTACAGCGTTCACGCTCTTTTCTCTCTACAGAAGGGACGTGAATGCTGTTTTGTCTAACAAAACAATGAAAAGTAGCATGTTCAAACAACGATTATGGATACTTTCCTTTCTCCTCGCAGGAATAACTCTCCAGGCGACTGCCCAAACATTTACCGAACAGGGGAAGACCTATCCTGTCAGCACAGATGGCAACAAATACGTAGTCACCGGCTTTACTCCTTTCAGCCAACTGAGCGACGAGGGAATTTTCGCCAACACTCTATTATGGACTGTAGAAAATGTTTGTCCCAAACTTCGCGAAGGAATAACTGAAGTAAACGTACCTGCCAAAAACTTCAAATGCGACCTGATACTCAACTCTCCGGCAGATTCAAAACAAAACAATACGTACTACTGCAAAGCCACTTTTCGTGTAGCAAGCGGCAAACTGATCTACTACATCTCCGATATCCTGATTGAATCATCAGTATTCGTAATGAAAAAGGTCACTCCGATGGAGAAGCTATCACCGGAAAAAAAGCCAGCGCATAAGGAAATAATGGACGACTTCGTACAAGCCGAATCACTCATACTCAATAAGATGTTCGACTTCGTTGCAAGTAACCAACTTTCCCCTATCACCCACTGGAACGAAATCAGTATCAGCAAGCCCGTGCAAGGTATGACCCCAGATGAATGTCGGCTAGCTTTCGGCAAACCGCAGACGATTCTCGAATCAAATGGCGAAATACAATGGATGTATTCCAGTTCTTTCTACCTTTTCTTCAAGAACGGACGCGTGGAGACGATTATCAAATAGATCAAATTAAAACCAAACAGTTATGAAAACATTATGTAAACTGACTACCTGTGTAGTCGCAGTATTACTATCATTCAACATCTATTCCTGCGGAGACGATGACGAAGATTCCGTAGGCTCAAGAGATTTATTACTAGGAACATGGAACGGTATACATTATATCGATCAGACATGGGAAGATGGTGAAATGGTAAATAACAATAAGGAAGACTTTGTAAACGGAACCAACCGTTATTCCATCGAATTCAAGGAAGACGGTACTTATGTAGAAAAGGATGTTTATAACACCACTACTGGAAGTGCGAATTACTACCACGGCACTTGGAGTTATTCAGGCAATAAGTTGACAATAGTCGATACTGACGATGATAATTACACAGAAGTATGGACAGTAACCAAGATGACAGATAATGAATTAGTTTATGAACTCCGCGAAAAAGGAAAAGAAGACGGGAGCACATACGAATATTACGAACAGTTTGCCTTTACCAGATAATCTAAGGGTACTATAATCATAAAAGAGGGGTGTTCTATTCACATTTCGACACCCTTAACCAAGCATCCTATAGTGCATGCCGAGCATACAAAAAGAATAGCTGTTTTATCACAAAACAGCTATTCCACTTAATTAATGTAAGCTAAATCTCCTTTGAGGAATTTATGATTCAGCTTGTTTTTAAGCTCGCTCGCTTACACATATTCAAAACATGTTATTTACTAACCAGTTTACTCGTTTCAATTCGAGTAGCAGTGCTATTTCCTGTTCTCATCATACTCCTCATAGCTCTTGCGGTTGACTTAGTCATAACAGGCATTCTCATAAAAGGATCATCTCCTTTAAAAGTGTACATACCATCCGGAGCCTCTCCAAAATAATTGGCGCCTACTACCGGCATAGGTCCCTGACCAATATCAACTTGCCCATTCATCCATTGCACACTTCCATCAGCCTGTAATTGACCAATATAACAAATATAACCACTACCACCGACATAATAGACTTTACCGCCCATTTCAATACGCCCATAGAACATTATATTATATTCAGAACCATCAGCATCTGTAAAAACACCAATATTTTCCTGAGAAGTAATATAAATAAGTCCACTATTCGCATCAAAATTAGCTCGTATCGCAAATTCCGGGTTAACGGCAACAACCGATTTACCCCAACTCGTTACCTTATAAGTAGTCCCGGCAGTAGCTTGGGCAATAGACAGATTATAAGTAAACGCCGTTCCATTATCATATCCTGTCAATGCCCAGTTTCCTATATAATCAGAATAAATAGGCGGTCTTTGGGTCACATCAATAGTAGTAGTCAAAGTCTCGGAAGTAAGAGTAACGACTGCCGTTCGGGCAGGTTCTCCACTATTATCCCCGGCCTTCAAAGTAATAGAAGTCTCATCTTTTGTTACCGTTAACCATGTCTTATCGGATACGGCTGTAAAAGCTAGTGTACTTTCTATCTTAATAGTGAGCTCATCTCCAGCATTATACATAACTATATCCGTCTTTTCAGGGATCAATACAATCCCCGATTGCGTCACTGTTATTTCCGTTTCCAAATCTCCGCTTTTCAGTTTCACATTTGTAGACAAATTATCTAATGTGTAATTCTGCTGTGCAGTAAAGATCAGTTTATCTTTATCTACCCTGGCAGAAAGCCAGGATACATTAGCAGGAACAAATGCCTCAAGCGCCAATGCACTCTCCACTGAGATTTCCTGAGTTCCTCCGTGAGCATCAAACGTAACTATATCCGTTTCAGCAATAGGTATTCTGTTACCGGGTTGAGTAATGGGAAAAGCAACGCTTTCTGTTCCTTTAATTACAGTAATCAGTGCCGTACGTCCTTCCAATCCTTTATTGACTTCAACATTCAGCGTCACCGTCTTGCCTGAAATACTGGCAACACACCAGCCCTGATCCGATAACACCTTGTCTCCTTCCTCGGATAAAGTAACAGTCAACGTTCCTCCGGCAGCCGTAACATCTACATCTCTCCCCGTGATTGCAACTCCCGATGCAGCATTGTCCGAGTCATCGTCACAGGAGACAATGCAGACACAGAGCAATAGCATAAGTATATTCACTAATTTCTTCATAACGTCTTGCTTTTAATCTAATTAATTATCTATTTTCTGCAACACCGGAGTCGGTATCTGGAGTATTCCTCCACTTGATGTTGAACTACCCGGCGCTCCCGTAAATCTCCAGAATAAGAGTGAATCGGCTGAACCATATACTCCATTATCCTTGAATCTTATGGTCAAAGGTTGCCCGTCTTCAGAAACTATAAAGCCATTCAGCCCTGAGCCTACCGCCCATGTCAAATAACCCGCGGTTGCATCCCAAGGACAGAGATAAATATAGTAACCACCGTATATTCCCAAATACTGGAAAAGCACGTCAAAACAGTTTGTATTGTAATTATATGTCAGCTCCAAGTTAAAGGCCGGTAGCCCGCTAAGAGTGTAGCTGGCCCCTTCAACCTTCTGAGAAATAGTTGCGTTAATACGAGTTGACCCATATGTCATAACATAATTACCAATATATTTCGGATAATCGGCCGGTGAATAGAACTCAACAACTGCATCCACTCCCTCGTCAGTACAGATGAAAGAACGATTATCGTTATTCCAACGGAATTCAGACATTGCTACTCCATTCATTTCCAGTGGTTCCAGCATTCTGATACCTTCTGCAGTATAGATAAAAGGATAGTAAGTAGTAGTTGCTTGTCCCCTGTCATCCACCTTTGTTGTAGTCAAGGCATGTTCGGAACGGAGCATTGTTACAACTTCAGTGCCACCGATCTTTAATTTATAGGTCAAATAAGGCGCTGCATTCTTTACTTGGGCAATACTATTCAGATAGGTTTGCCAGGTAACATTTTCCGGCATGGGGGTCATTGTCAATGTAACTCCATGCTTCTTCCCTGTCAGTAAAATCTCTTCTTTCGATACACTTCTGAATATAAATTCATAGTCACCCTGATACCCCGGATCCGTATAACTATTGGGTTCGCAGAACATATGAATCAGTTCATTGTAAGAGTCAAAACTTAATTCTGTTCCTTGAAAAGAATTCACTTTATATAAGGACGTGCATACCTCTCCAATATTATAGTTGCCAGTAGCCATTTCTGAAACCATCTCTACTTTCTCACCATCAAATTTAGCAATCAAGCTATATCCTCCAGACTCGCCTTTCTGACCGGGATAATACTCCAGAAGCCAACCATTGGGTGCACTCTGCAACATCGCTTGACATTCTTCTACAGAAGCCATCGCCCGCTGAGCCGAGGAGTTATCAAACATATCGTCTTCGCTAAACAAGCAAGATTGCATCAGCAGACACAAACAGGCTAGTAAGCCATATAATTTTATATCCTTCATACACGTTTATCATTTAATTGTACTTAAATCCAGTTCTGATATTTCACCCTGACGACGTTGAACTATCCTACGGAGCTCGTCCAAATCCACTCCCCAGGAATCGCGCATATAGTTATATACAATTTCAAACTTCTTATCCAAAATCGGGCGCCCCGTCTCTCCTGCCAGGCTCAACCTGTATTCCCAATCTTCAGGGGTATTTGTCACATAAATGGAAACCATCTCTGCAAAATCCTCGGTTGCACGATCCATTGCATAATTTGAGATACATCCCTTTTTCAATGCGTCGACTATACTTACATGGTTCCAGGTAGATCCTACATAATCGGATTCACTAATACGGTCAAAGGCTGGATCATAAGCTTTCGTTTGGTTCAATATATGGGTGAATTCATGATGCATAGTCTTGAAATAGTATTCATTCAATTGGTCAACATCAATATTATTGAAATCCAATTCATTCACACGGAAAAGAAGCACCTTCAAGCCACCTTCCGCCTGTCCCAATATCATGCCTGATTCCGTATAAGCCACATTACCGATCAACTGAATTAATCTTGGAACATAAGTTCTGGTGTTATCAACTCCCCATAGTTCATCATAAGCTTCCATCCACACATGTTTCACTACTTTCATCAATGCCACCGCATTATCATAATCGGCCGGTACCAAGTCATATTTCACATCCGTCTCTGTATCATCCAAACGATACTTTACCTGTACATTGTACGGATTAACATAGTTGGTAAGAAGCCATTTATCAAAACCATTGGGTTCTTCTTGCGTAATATCAAAGATACTGTTCTTAGTATCAATATCTTCGTCATTGTTGCACGAAACAAAGCATCCGGCAACAACCATCAGGAATACATAAATCAAATATTTCTTCATAACTTCATTCTCTTTAGTTTCTTGGATTAGGTTTCATTCCCGCAGATATTACATCACTCGGAATTTGTATGGCGCGTCTCGGATCGTCTGCCTTCAACTCATCCGTCACGCTTACTGTACCTGAGTTACTGATAAAACGGCGATATACCACAATTCCATAGCGTTTGATGTCAAACCAACGAAGGCCTTCATGCAAGGTCAGTATTCGTCTGGCATGAAGCACACAATGAATGAGATTTTCCTGTGTCGCATCCGCAATAGAAAAATCAGGGTGCAGTTCTTTTTTCACAGTAGGTTCCAGCGGTTTATAATAACCCATATTTCCGTAATAATTATTGATGGCATCCACGGTAAGAAGAGTTGTGGATCTGGTGTAAGCAGACTGCCAAACATTTAGATCGGCAATAGCCTGTGGATAAAATCCGGCACCTTTCATTATATATGCCTCAGCACGACAAAGTAACGTCTCATCCGTAGTAAATGCCGCATTGATAATATGACCATTAATTGTTCCTGCCACAGGATCAACGACTTCCTGGTATTCGGCAACTTTCCGCAACATCACCTTAGTAGGCAATGAGCTGGAATTGCTCCAAGGAAACATATAATAAACATTTGATTCCTTGGCAGGACTATAATTCCCCCAAGGACCATTGGAACGGCAAGTCTCTACAGCTACAAGCGGCCCATGAGCATAGCGCTCACCACGACCGTAAGGATCGACATTGAATCCCCAGTAAGAATTTGTACTGACCAACAACAGATTAGCATTATTATCAGCAGACACATAAGAATTAGGCAGAATATCCTTGTCCAGATCAAGTTCTCCTAAAGAAGCCCAATCACGAACTAAAGTTGACGGATTATTACCTAAAACTTTATCAGCATATTTAATTACATTATCGTAATTCGATTTGTCCGGCTGCACATAATACAGATAGAACCGGGCAGCAAGTGCATAAGCAGCCTTTTTTGTGAAATGATATTTAGGAACTGAATATACATTATCGCTAATCAACTCCACACCTGCCAATAAATCAGATTCAATGTTTTTATAAACAACTTCCAAAGTACCACGTTCATAATTGGGGCTGACAGTTGTTTCAATGTCTTTCATGTATGGAATACCCAAATCTGTCTTTGCTGTTGTACCATATGCCTTACAAAAAATATTTGCCAACAAAAAATGGGCATAAGCTCTACATACCAAAGCTTCCCCTTTGACAGCATTCAAAGAAACAGGATTTCCCGCATCCTCTACCGCTTTCAAAGCTTGGTTACAAGCAGATATTGCAATATAACAAGACTCCCACAAAGCCGCAGGCGAGTCTTGATCCTGCTCCGCAGTACTTTCCCATTTGTAGAGATCCTCCAACAAGCGATCAGAACTAAAATTGTTCGGATAAGCATCCGTATTATCAGAAGAGACTTCACCAATCTCACAAATCGCAGTAGTAGGATATGCCGATACCAGAATTTTACCTACATTATCCGGATTCAGTTCAGTACGGTTATCAGGAAGCTCATCCAAAAAGTCGGCACAAGACGATAATCCGAATGTAAAGACTGTAACCAGACTGGTCCATATGATATATTTCTTCATTTTCATTTCTGTATTATTAGTTAAAGTCCAAATCTTAAAGTCAACGTAAACTGACGGGGAACCGGAGAAGCAACACCGCCTGCATTAAAGAATTCCGGATCTTGTCCATTCAATTTTTTATCCGCATAAATCAGGAATAAGTTAGTAGCCTGTAGTTTGAGTGACAAATCAGAAAGTTTCAGATTTGAGATCCATGATTTCGGGAAGTCATAAGAAAGAGAAATCTCTTTCATCCGAATGAAATCACCTTTGGCAATACGCTCTGTCGAATAATTGTATGCATTATAACCATATCTGATATCTTTATTGCTGTCATAATCACGCTTATTCACGATAGCAGGGATATTTGTCTTATTTTCATCTCCCGACAAAGTCCAGCGATTCTTAAATTCACGCGTCATAGAAGTCAAGTCCGAATATCTTGCGTTAAATACAGGATTCAAACGAATTACATTACCAAAAGAATAAGTAATGAACATATTTAAACGGAATCCCTGATAAGTGAAAACATTCCCCAAGCTACCTGTAAATGTAGGGTCTGTCGGCCCTTCATATTTCAAATAATCCGTTTTCTGACGTTCCTGGAAATTTATACTTGTACTTGTAACTTCACCTTTCTCATTAAGCACCAAAGGAGCTCCGTTCTTATCTAATCCTTCAAAAGGAATAGAGAATAATCCACGCACCGGATATCCTTGCTTGGCAAAGCCGCTGCCTGATACAAGATCCATTACTTTCGCGTTCTGCCGCAATTCGGTTACTTCATTTTTGGTATGGGAGAAAATAAAGTCAGTATTCCATTTAAAAGTCTTGTTCTGAATGTTTCTGGTAGAAATAGAGAACTCAATACCTTTTGACTCCATTGAAGCAATATTGGCGTATTTCAAGATTTGTCCACCCACCCCTTCAGTATTCACAATACCGATCAAGTCGTAGTTGTTACGCGTATACCAATCTATTGCGAAGTTAATCCGGTTGTCCAGGAAGCCCATATCGGCACCAATATTCAGCTCATGCTTCTTTTCATATGTCAATTCACTATTTTCCAGCTCTTTGATATTCAGTCCGAGTTCCTGAATATCGGTAAAGGGGCGGTATGGAGAATAGCTGGTGATAATTGCTTGTGAGTTGGTCACATCCGCCGGACCGCGGTCGGCAGTCAGCGAATAAGAGGCTTTTAATGTAAAATGCGAAAGAACGGATTTTAACGATTCAAAAAAGGCTTCTTCGTGTGCATTCCATGCACCGGATACATTCCATGTAGGCAGCCAACGGGAAGAACGACTCCGTCCCATACGATTGGTTCCTTCATAACGCACTGTGCCATTCAATGTATATCTTCCTTTATAGGAATAAGTAGCATTGGCAAAGAAAGCGACACTACGACTGCGTGTCCGGTTCAAAGAATAGTAATCAGTACCATCTTCAATTCCTTTCTTGAAGAAGTCATAAACATAATAAGGGATTTCGCCCATTCCATATTGCATTCCCCAACCTTGAAAGTAGCTTCTTGAACGATCGGTGGAGTTAATCTCTGTACCGGCAAAGAAATTGGTGATATGAGTATCCTTAAACACATGGTTCCAGCTTGCCGTCGCCCGGAAATCGTACCCTAGCATTTTATAGTCTCTACGTTGATAAATACCTCCTTCAGGCAAAATTGTGATAGGCAAAGCATACGGATTGTCAGGATTGGTGTAAAGGAACGGATTCCTATCCATGATAGTCTTATCATCCAATCCTGCACGATAAGCTTCTGCTTGATTGGAATCATCCTTAATATTATGTTCCTGCGAAGTTCCCTGGTATTTTACCGCCCCCAATGCACTCAGTTCCAGTCCGGGAATGACTTTCCATTTCAACTCTCCCTGAAATTTTACATCGGCAATATTCAAATCCATATAGTTGTTATTCAACTCATTCAAAATATTGAATGGAGAATAATTACTGGTATAATATTCATTCGGATCAAGCGTACGTGAAGTGTTCAACGCATAAGAATAGGGATTAATATCAAAATCACGTTTCACTTGACCGCTTACTGCGTCTATATCCTGCCCCAATGTACCTGGTGCTTTCTGCTTGCGATAAGAAGCGTTGGAAATCAAATTGATACTCAAGTTCTTTAGAATGTTATACGTAGTATTCAGGTTGGCAGTATAGCGGTCTACAGAACTCTGTTTGTACCATCCCGGATCATGCATCACACTCATAGAAGCATAAAATGAGGATTTCTCGGTTCCTGTACTAATACTGACTGAATGATTCTGACTGATAGCGTTGGAAAAAAGCTCCGAGAACCAGTCTGTATTCCTCATTTCGGCAGCACGCAGATAGGTATTTTTGGCAGCATCGGTATTAGGCATCATAAACTGTCCGGTATTCGGATCATAAGTATTGAGCAACTGATACATTCTTCCATAGACACCACTTTCTGCATTACGAGCTGTTTCCGCAAAGTTAAGCCACCCCTTTTCCTGCATTTCTTTATAAACCCCCATCTGTTCCTGGGAATTCATGATATTGAAATCATTATAACTCGGTATCAAGCGAGTCGTAAATTCGCCCGTATAGCTAATTTTACTGACCCCTGCCCTACCTTTCTTAGTAGTTACAACAATCACACCCGCCATAGCCCGCGCACCGTAAATAGAAGTGGCAGAACCATCCTTTAATATTTGAAAACTCTCGATGTCGTCAGCATTCAAACCAGCTATTGCTGAACTAATCAAGGTTTCAGCATCACCCGAAGAAAGCTGGTCGGCGCTAACTTCCACCGCATCTTCCATAATAACTCCATCTACTACCCATAGCGGTTTGGAACTACCATAAATAGAAGTGGCACCACGAACCCGGATTTTGGGAGCTGTCCCAAAGGTACCCGATACATTCTGAACCGATACACCAGCTGCACGTCCTTCCAAACCACGGCTAATATCAGCCAAACCGTCCAGTTTTACATTATCTGCCGAAAGTTTACTGGCAGCTCCCGTAAACAGACGCTTGTCCATTCTTTGCATACCAGTAACAACAACTTCCTGCAATACTTCTGCATCAGATTTCATAACTACTCTAATCGGAGTGGACTTTATTGCAACCTCTTGCGTCTGCATCCCGATGTAGCTGATTTTCAAAGTTCTTGCAGAACTTAATATTAAAGAATATTTGTTTTACAGATTCAAGAACAACTGTCAATATAACCATCTTAGCATCAAAGTGTCAAAATGACATTCACTATCGCTTGTTTTGCCAATATTTCAGTATAAACGCAACATGCAAGATGAAAAAAGTAATCATTTAAGTATCAAAAGAACAATGACGCATATTGACTGTCAATTATTATGTTAATATAAATAGAAAATTCTGTTCTATGTGTGAAAAGAGAATGTAAATTCTTCAATACTGGTTTAATTTGTCAGCTTTGTCTGTTTGTTTGGAGACAGCAGGTAGAAAAAACGAAAGTTGCTTTGTAGCTTTTCCAGTTCTTTATCAATATAAAAATGAGAACAATCGTTTCATTTCCTTATCTTCCGAATGTTTCAAATGCATATATCCTATCCTACTCAATCTTTTTCTATATCGAGGACTTATGAGAAAACACATGTTACTTATAATTGTATTTATATCGCATTATGACAGAAATATTCATTTTACGCCATCTCTTTAAGTCCTCTAGTCCCTATTTGCACATTTCAGATTTAGGGAAATGTATTTAATATTCAAAGTTGCTATTTTTTATCCAGTACCGGCCTTCTTGCAAACTGCCAAATCTTAATGCCCCTAAAAAAATGAACACCAATTTTCCATATAATTAAATTCTCTTCTCAAACTATATTTAATGCTTTTTGCTCTCATAAAGCAACACCTTTCCTGCTTAAAAATAACAATATGCTACCAAATACATGAGATACACTTCCTACGAAAGGCCTTTATTGTTCAATGTATTGCAAATTATCTTGCAAATAGATTGATATTTTTTTTATTGTTTTGCTTTGTTTTTAATAAAATGTGCTTATTTTTGCAAAAACCTATAAACGAATAAACAACTATTGTATAAACTAAATATTTAGGGAGCGTATGAAAAGAAGATTTGTGTTGTTATTGGCCTGCCTATTGGCAGGAATCGGTCTGGCGATTGCTCAAACACCTAAAACAGTCACAGGTGTTGTCATTTCGGAAGAAGACAACCTGCCTGTTGTGGGGGCATCCGTACTAGTGAAAGGCACGTCTATAGGAACTACCACCAACATGGATGGAAAGTTCACTATCAGCAACGCACCAAGTTCTGCAAGTACTTAACCACTGTTTAATATGCCCCTATAGCAAATACAGACTAAACCTTTCGCTCCTGTCTAGTAATTATACGATAGATTATTTCTACTAAAAAAGAATGGGAACTCCCATATAATTACAGGAATCCCCACTTTTCTACTATTTTCAGTTCTTATATCAGATACTAATATGCTACCGAAAGCGGAGCACGCAATTTTTGAGAATATTCAGCCATATATTTATTCCATACATCAGCCGTTTTGATGGCAGCTTTATCCCAGGCAGAGCCCCAGTAATAAGTATATTCAGAACCCGGTTCATATTCACTGATAGCCAGCACATGACCGTCGGCTCCACCACGTTCTTTCTTCTCCTTTTCCGAGAGAAGGACTACTTTAGCTTCTTTTACTTGCGCGGGGAATGCGGCACCGACAAATATCTTACCATTTGCACCGCTACGGTCGGTTGTAGGGTCTACGTAGGTGATATAGCCGTTAGCGGCATCTGCTACAACTGCACCGTCCGATTCACGCAGGACAAGTCCGGTAGCTACGGGCATAGCTTCTTTCAGATTGGTGTATGAAATAACCGCCTTGTTGAGGTATGAGCCAGCATCCAGGGAGATGACACGTGTTTCTACTACGTTAGAGTCACCACGAACTACCAGCGGATTGAATTCCAGTTTTACAGTAAAACGTAATGGGCCGTTATCAAGGATTTCCTGAGTACGATAGCAGTAAGGATAGATAATTGTGTCACCTGCCATCAAAGCAGCCGTACCGCCACCCAATGTAGGACCTACGGCGTAGCAGTCCATTCCGTAACCATGATCAACATGGTAAGAGATAGAACGTCCCAATTCGCCAGCCGCTTTCGGGTCTGTTTTTCTCAGTTCAGCTATCTTGGCACGCTTTTCGGGGTTCAGTTCTTCGGCGTACATAGATTCCAGAATCGGCTCCGTAGTGTTGTACTTCGTGAAAATATCGTAGCCGAAGCCGCGTTCGTTTCTAGCCTGCAAAGCAGGGCCATAGGCACGGAAGCCTACGAGGTCGTTCTCCCAGGCAACGTCGTCGAGGCGTTCGGGATAATATTTACCACAGGCAATCACATTGAAAGGTTCCGGGGTGCCCGGTTGGATAGTGTAGGTGGCTGTGCCGTTTGCTTTCACCGTAGCAGGGAAAACAACCTTTTCATCATAGGTCACTTGGTAAGGTACTTGCTGACCATCAGCGTCAAGTACTACAATTTGTGCTGTGTCTGCCAGTTGCAGTTTTGCAACGACATCGCTCATTGGCACTTCAACCATCTCCCTTGCGCGTTCCAAAGCCAAAGGATTGGTCACGGTGACCGTCATTGACTGTTTGCTGTCGGCACAGGAAGAAAAAGCCATCAAGGCAACAGCAATCAGAATAAATATCTTTTTCATGATTGATTCTTATTAAATAAAAATAAGGTGACAGATGAAAAGAGGATGCTCTTTGCCATTCTATCACCTTATCGGATTAGCTTTCTATCTTGTATTATTTCGGTTGTTTTCCGATATAAGCAAGGATACCACCGTCTACGTAAAGAACGTGACCGTTAACTGCATTGGATGCTTCAGAAGCAAGGAATACAGCAGGACCTGTCAGTTCTTCAGGATCCAACCAACGGCCAGCCGGAGTCTTAGCGCAGATGAATGAATCGAACGGGTGACGGCTTCCGTCTGCCTGCGGCTCACGAAGAGGAGCAGTTTGCGGAGTAGCGATGTAACCCGGGCCGATGCCATTACACTGGATGTTGTATTCACCATATTCAGAGCAGATGTTACGAGTCAGCATCTTCAGACCACCCTTAGCGGCAGCGTAAGCAGATACAGTTTCACGACCCAGTTCGGACATCATAGAGCAGATGTTGATGATCTTACCGGCACGTTTTTCCATCATTGCAGGCAGAACAGCTTTAGCAAGGATGAACGGAGCGTTCAGGTCGATGTCAATCACACGACGGAAATCAGCAGCTTCCATTTCGTGCATAGGAACACGACGGATAATACCTGCGTTATTTACAAGAATATCAATTGTACCAACTTCTTTGGCAATAGAAGCAACCATAGCCTGAACAGCCGGTTCGTCTGTTACGTCACATACATAACCGTGAGCTTTGATACCTTTGTCTGCGTAAGCAGCCATACCTTTGTCTACCAACTCCTGATTGATGTCGTTAAAACAAATAGTTGCGCCTTGTTCTGCATAAGCAGAAGCGATAGCAAAACCGATACCATAAGAAGCACCTGTAACGAGAGCTACTTTACCTTTCAAAGAAAAATTCAAATACTGATTCATAATTTTTTTGTTATTAAATTAGGAAAACTTATTGTAGTTGTTTATTTCAAATCTGTTATTAATGAGAAGTCCTGGTCGCCGTAGTCGAGGTTCTCGCCGCCCATACCCCAGATAAAGGTATAGTTGTGGGTAGCGGCAGCCGAGTGGATAGACCATTCGGGCGAAAGAACTGCCTGGTCGCCCTTCATCCATACGTGACGCGTTTCGCCCACTTCGCCCATGAAGTGGCAGATAGCGTGGTCTTCGGGGATTTCGAAATAGAAATAGGCTTCCATACGACGGCTGTGTACGTGGGCAGGCATGGTGTTCCACACGCTTCCCGGAGCCAGTTCGGTCATACCCATCTGAAGTTGGCAGGTAGGCAATACCTGATTCACCAGCATCTTGTTGATGTTACGGTGGTTGGAACCTTCCAGTGAGCCCATTTCGGCTACTACTGCGTCGGCTTTCGTCACTTTACGGTCGGGGTAGTTACGATGAGCGGTCAGTGAGTTGAAGTAGAATTTGGCGGGATGCGCAGCGTCTTTGCTTTCGAAAGTCACTTCACGGTCGCCCGAGCCTAAATAGAGGGCTTCTTTATAATCAAGTTCAAATTCAGCGTCGCCTGCCTTTACGATACCGGGACCACCCACATTGTAAATACCCATTTCGCGACGGGTCAGGAAGAAAGGAGCTTTCAGCGGGTCTATTGCTTCGAGCGTCAGCACTTCGCCTACGGGAAGGGCTCCACCTACTACCATGCGGTCGTACATGGAATATACCATATTCACTTCATTGGGGACAAATATCTTTTCGATTAAGAAATCTCTGCGGATTCTTGTAGTATCATAACTTTTTGCATCCTCTGGATGCGCAGCATAGCGAATTTCATAGTTCGTTTTCATACCTTATTTATTTATAGTTATTGAATAAATTCTCTTTCTACGTGTACGTCGTTTACGTACACGATGCAAAAATAGCAAAAGAAAACGGGTTTACCTTGCAATTTTGTTCCAATTATCCACCAAAAATGTCCATAATTGTTGCAATGTACACTTTTTTAACGAACTATAATACGATTCGAAAGAGATTTTCACCTAATGAAAGGAAAAGCAAGAGAGGTTTAGATTTTTTTTCAGAGTCGGGGAGATAAAGACATAAATGATGAAAGATGTGAAGTGGGATTGCTTTATTATTCCCCTAATTATAAGTGGGCTATACCGTTAAAATTCTATAAATGGAATGCGACGGATTATAACACTAATTATTATATATTAGCTTTGCAAAGGCTTTAATAGTCAAGTATAGCAACAAGAACAACAATATATGCAACTTATGGCGATTTACATGAGGATATCCCAGGATATACTTAGAAAAACAGGTGTAATATGCATCTGTGCTTTTTTATGTATCACCCTGTGCCATGCCCAAATAAAAAACATTACCGGTATCGTTATTGATGAGGAAAGTGGAGAACCGCTGGTCGGCGCTTCCGTCATCGTAAAAGGGAGCCAGCAAGGTTGCATATCCGATTTGAACGGGAGATTTACTTTCCACCAACCGCTTTCCGAACAACAGGTTTTAATTGTTTCTTACATAGGTTATCTGACCACTGAAGTACCCGTTCGTCATAAGATGATGGAAATCCGGCTGCGGCAGGATATGCATGAGCTTGACGAAGTAGTGGTACAGGTTGCTTATGGCACGGCGCAGAGGAAATCTATTACGGGGGCTGTATCCGTAGTGGACAGCAAGCAAATCGAGATGCGTCCGGTCAGTTCGGTGACTTCGGTATTGAACGGGTTAGTGCCGGGCGTACAGATAATGGACGGAATCGGTCAGCCGGGAAAGGAAGCGGAAGTGCGCATAAGGGGATATAGTTCGATAAACGGGAGCAATAAGCCGCTTTTTGTTGTAGACGGTATGCCTTATACGGGGTGGATAACGGATATTAATCCGGCAGATGTAGAAAGTGTAAGTGTTCTCAAAGATGCTGCTTCGTGTGCGTTGTATGGTAGCCGTGCTTCCAATGGGGTGATTCTAATCACTACGAAGAAGGCTAAGAAACAGGGAGTATCGCTTCAGTTGGATATTCGTCACGGTTTCAGTGCACGGGGACAGGGGGATTACAAGCGGATGAATGCCAACCAGTTTATGGAAGCCATGTGGCAGGGATACCGCAATCAGCTTATCAGTAACGGAAGTACGCCGGAAGAAGCCACAACGGCTGCTAATAACGAGCTTATCAACAGAATAGGAATCAACATCTACAATAAAGCCGATAATGCGCTTTTTGATGAAAACGGGCATTTGGTTGCCGATGCGCAGATATTGGATGGATATAAGGACGATTTGGACTGGTACAGCCCCTACACACGCACCGGACATCGGCAGGAATACAATCTGAGTGGAGAATCCGGTAATGAAAGGAATCGGGTACGTTTCTCGTTGGGGTATCTTGATGAGGACGGATATACTAAAAAAAGTGATTTCAATCGTCTGAGTGGGCTACTTAGCGCGGACTTTACTCCACGTTTGTGGCTCAAAACCGGGCTGTCGCTCGCAGGAACGCATCAAAAGACGAATTGGGACATGGGAGGCGTTGGAAGCACACAAGCCGCTTACTTGACGAATGCTTTCTACTTTGCACGAAGAATGGCTCCTATTTATCCGGTACATCTTCACTATACAGAGGATATATTTGCCGGCGATGGTTCGTTGCTTCATGCCAAAGGAGATTATATACTGGATTCAGAGGGTGGAAAGCAGTATGACGATGGTTCGACAAGTCGTTCGGAAGCAGATGTTTCCAGCAACGGTCACCATCTGATATGGGAAAGCGAAAAGAATAAGCTTTGGAATACAGCCAACACACTGCAAGCGAATGCTTACGCGGATGTCTCTTTCCTGCGTGATTTCACGTTCTCGCTGAGAGGGAATATCAGCCTGCGCAACACGGAAGACCGACAGTACGACAATGCAGAGATAGGAAATTACAAAGGCACAGGATTTATCAGCAAAATCGGCCAGAAATACAAAGAATATACCCTGCAAGAGATACTGACATGGAAACGTTCGTTCGGAAAGCATTTCATTGAGTGGATGGCGGGGCATGAGAATTATGATTATAAGCTGAACTTCGATGCTACCCAAAAGAAGAATGAGAACTTTCCCGGAGTAGATGAGTTGTCGAACTTCACCACAACGACTTATAATGAAGGGTACAAGGATACATACCGCACGGAAGGTTACTTCACGCGTGCGCGTTACGACTATAATGATACTTATTTCGCCGAAGCGTCTTTCCGCCGCGATGGCTCTTCCATCTTTCATACAGACCACCGTTGGGGTAACTTTTGGAGTGCAGGCGTAGGATGGATGCTTTCTAATGAAGCAATTTTGAAAGAAGTATCATGGCTGGATCGTCTCAAATTGCGGTTCTCTTATGGACAAGTGGGTAATGACAACTTTGGAAGCAACAACGGTTTGTATCAATGGATGCCCCTCTACGGCTCTACCGTCAACGGTGGGGAAGCCGCCTACTATAAGGTTCA
This sequence comes from Bacteroides sp. GM023, assembly GCF_014750685.1. GTDB lineage: Bacteria > Bacteroidota > Bacteroidia > Bacteroidales > Bacteroidaceae > Bacteroides. Next base: position 686,437 of record NZ_JAAXGE010000002.1, on the reverse strand, counting down.
GAACGAGAACCCGGAGTTGAAATGGGAGACAAATTCTTCACTGAACATAGGTTTGGAAACCCGTTTATTCAACCGTGTCAATCTAAGTTTCGAATACTATGACAAACGTTCCAACGATTTGCTGTTCAAGTTTATTCAACCCTTATCTGCCGGTGCTACGGACTCGTCAACAGGCTTATCGACCGTTTGGCGAAATATCGGAGATGTTTCCAATCGTGGATGGGAGTTCAGTATCGACGGAGATGTGTTCCGCAACCGGGAATGGGAATGGAATGTAGGGCTGAATCTTTCCAAAGTGAAGAATAAAATCGGAAGACTGCCGGATAAAGACCGTGAAGAAGGTATTGTCAACGGGGATTATCAGAAGTTCAAGGAAGGACACAGCATCTATGAGTTCTGGCTGTACCAATATGCAGGTGTAGACCAAATGACAGGACGAAGCGTTTATCTTCCTGATTTCGAGACTTATTACATTGCCGGAGAGGATGGAAAAACACCTGTGAACGGGGAAGAAAGCATAGAAGGAAAGAATCCTATCCCAACAAATAGCTGGGTAGATATTAACGGACAATACTATACCGGAGACCCGCGATATGCACGCAAAGACTGGTCGGGCAGCTCATTGCCCAAGATAAACGGTTCGTTCCAGACTTCCCTGCGTTGGAAAGACCTTACGCTGTCCGCCTTGATGGTTTTCAGTTGTGGTTCTAAAGTGCTGGACCAGCCTTATCAGGCATTGACATCCGTAGGCGTACATGCGCTAAGTACCGACCTGCAAAATGCATGGAACGGTATCCCCGAAGGCATGACTGAAACGTCACCGAACCGTATCAATCCTTCGGGTATCCCACAAGTGAACCTCGATGCCACCGTCAATGGATATAGCAATCAGAAAGCATCTACACGCTATATCGTAAGCGGTGATTACTTGAGTATAAAGAACATCACTCTCGCCTATCGTCTGCCTACCGCATGGAGCAAGCGGCTGACACTCGGAACAATACGTGTACATGCCGCCGTGGAGAATGCCGCCCTGTTCAGCAAGCGCAAAGGGCTGAATCCTATGCAGACTTTTAACGGGATAGTCAATAATTACGCGAGTATCTCCCGTGTTTTCTCATTCGGAGTCAATATCAACTTATAATGATTATGAAAAAAACGAAGCACATGAAATATCTGAATATCATCATAGAATTCTGCCAGTTACTGTTACTGCCGCTGTTATGCTACTCCTGCGCCAGTGATTACCTGGATACCGCCCCTACCAACAAAATATCTCCCGCCGACCTCTTCAAAAATGAAGAATACGCAGCCTATGCCGTCAGCGGACTGGAGAACCTGATGAAAACAACTTATCCTACCAATAAGCTCGACGGCGTATCTTTCAACGGTGAAGGCTCTGTCAAGCTCATGTATGCCGAATACCAGGGAGCCGATATGTACTGCCCGCGCAATAACTTCTACACGATATTCAATGGAGCTTCACACGCTATCCCTACCAGTAGCTACACGGAATATATGTGGCACTATTACTACAAGGTTATCAGTAATGCCAACGCCATCCTCGCCTATGTGAATCCCGAAAGCAGCCGCAAATTCAAATATATGTATGCGCAAGCATTGACTTACCGAGCTTACTGCTATCTGCAACTGCTTCAGTTCTATTCCCCACGCTGGTGTGACTCACAGAATGGAAGTGCGGACGGCGTAGTCCTCCGACTCGATATATCCTCTACCGGCGACTGCCCTCTTTCTTCCATGCTGACTTGCTATGAACAGATATACAAAGACCTCGACCATGCCATCACCTACTATCAGGCATCAGGCATCATCCGTGGAGAAAGTGGAAACCATAAAATCAACATAGAAGCCGCTTACTCCATTTATGCCCGTGCAGCACTTACCCGCGAAGATTGGGCAACAGCCGCCCGGTACGCAGCCTTGGCACGCGCCAACTATCCGCTTATGAGCGCTAATGAATACCTTAGCGGATTCAGCACCGTCAACCAGGAATGGATATGGAGTATCTACGACAGTGCGGAAGAATCGCTGGGAGCTTCCTCCCTGGCCGTACGCCTGGCGTACAATTCAACCTCCATACTTGTATGTACATATCCCGCCTGCATCAACCGTGAACTGTTCGACGAACTACCGGAAAGCGATATACGCCGGAAGTTATTCCTCAATCCCGGCGACTATACCTATAACACCAGCGGCGTAGCAGGCAATGGACTGGGTGGCAGCGGACTGACCGCCTATGCCCATGAACTTTATCCCGAACTGGATACATCAGCCAAAGTATACGCCTATATGTCCTTCAAGTTCAGATGCATCGACAAAGTGGGAGCCATGCCTTTCAATCTCTTCCGAAGCTCGGAGATGTATCTCATCGAAGCCGAAGCCAACTGTCATCTGACACCCAAGAAAGAGGACGAAGCCCGCCAATTACTGAAAGAACTGGTTCACGACAGTGGACGCAACCCCGAATATACCTGTACCAAAAGCGGGCAGGAACTACTGGACGAAATAAGATTCTACCGCCGCATCGAGCTATGGGGCGAAGGTTTCAGTTGGTTCGACTACAAACGGCGCAAAGATACCATCATACGCCATACCTTCAAAGACGGCGGAAACTACATGACCAATGCCGCCATCACCATTCACCCGGAAGATGCCAACAACTGGATGTGGGTGATTCCTGCCAAAGAGTACGAATATAATAAAGAGTTAAGATGAAGAAGATCAGATATATAATCGTGTGTTTATTGGCTGTCCTTTTCGGATTTTCTCCTCCCGCAAAAGCACAGGACAACCCGTACAAGATAAACAATGCTCTCTATCCGCTCTATGAGAAAGCGACCAAACATCGCAACGAAACACTAGGGCTACGGGTAGCCGATACGCTCTACCACAAAGCCATCCGGATGAATGACAAAAAAGCGCAATGCCTTGCGCTTACCATTCCCGTTATTTACTATTTCAACAACGAGGATACGAAACAACTGGATAAAGCCATCGACAGAATCCAGGAAGTATCCCGTAAAAACGACTATCTGCAATATTACTATTTTGGCAGCATCTACAAGGTCAATCACCTGATGAATATAAGCAATACACTGCGCGCGCTTCAGGAAGCCGAATTGGTAAAAGAACAGGCCTTTGCGGATAACTATCCGTATGGTATCGCCACCTGTATGCGAATGATGGGAAACATCTACTATGCCCGCAGGGAAACGCGGACAGCACTGAGCTACTACCAGCAGACTTTGGAATATTCACAGAAGAACTTGCCGGAACAAGACCTCTCCAACATATATTGGAACATATCCATGCTCCAACAGGGTCTGAAGCAGTACGAACTGGCTTTCGAGAATGCAGAGAAAGGTATCAAATGTGCCAAAACTCCTCCCAACGAATACGCCTGTATGCTAAGGAGATGCACACTTTTATATGCGCTCGACAGAACGGAAGAATTCAAAAGTTACTATCAGGAATGTTTGCAAATGACCGAGAAATATGGAAAGACCCGCAGACACGAACTTCTTGGATTGAAAATCTATAATTATGTGCTGCATCAGCAATATAAAGAAGCGCATGCGTTAGCCGATTCTGCCTCTCTACTTCAGGACAGAATGTCTTACCACATCGATATTTACTCAAAAGAGAAAGAATACAAGGAAGCATACTACAAGCTCCGGGAACTCCGCCATCTGCAAGATTCTCTCGACCAGCTCATACAGTCGGCCGACTTGTCGGAACTGAACGTGCGCATCGGCAACGAGCAACTGAAAAGGGAAGCGCAATCCCTGCAATTGGAAAACACGCAACTAAGCCTGCAAACGACAACCCTCGAACTGGAGCGGACGAAGTCGCAAATGGAAATCGAAAAGGTGAACTCCGTAAACAACCAGCTCCAACTCAAGAACCGCAGCCTGGAACTGTCACGCTTCAAAACTGAAGCAGAACGCAAGCAAACCCTTATGAAAGCCCAGCAAGGCGAATCCGACCGCCAACTGATGAGATTAAAATTCGTCTTAATCTTCTTCTGCTTCTTTGCCATCGCCCTGATATTCTATCTCTATTCACGTAGAAGGTCAATCAGAAAGCTGCAAGGAAAGAACGAAGAACTGACCATCGCCCGCAACCAAGCCGAACAGGCGGATAAGATGAAGACGTACTTCATACAGAACATGAGCCACGAAATCCGCACACCGCTCAATGCCATCGTGGGTTTCTCTCAATTACTGTCCGACCCGAATCTTCCCTTGGATGACACCGAGAAGCAGGAATTCAGTTCTCTCGTCATGCACAACTCCGAATTGCTCACTACGCTTGTGAACGATATTCTCGACCTTTCCGCACTGGAAAGCGGTAAATATGCCATGAACCTCGCTCCCCATCCCTGCAATGAAATGTGCCGGGTGATACTCTCCACCGTAACCCACCGTAAACCGGAAGACGTGGAGCTCTGCTATACTTCCGAAGTACCGGACGACTTTCAGATTGTTACGGACGAACAACGTATCCAACAGGTTCTTATCAACTTCCTTACCAACGCAGAGAAGCATACGGAGAAAGGTAAAATACATCTCCATTGTTCCCTTACTGAGAATCCGGGTAAAATCACCTTCTCCGTCACGGATACCGGAAGAGGTATCCCTGTGGAGCAGATGGACAGCGTTTTCGAACGCTTCAAAAAGCTGGATGACTTTAAGCAAGGTTCGGGATTGGGACTGAATATATGCTGTGTCATCGCCGAACGGTTGCATGGAGAAGTGAAAATGGATAAGACCTACACAGGTGGTGCCCGTTTCCTGCTCATACTTCCATTGCAGTAAGAACGTTTTTCTTTAGATAGGCGACTAAAGGACAAACACACGCATTTTGAACATAGCACCCTCATTAACAACATATTGTTCATCTATGTAGTATAGAAATAGTAGTCTGAATCTTCGTTTTTTTCATTCTGACGTATTCGATACGATGCCCGGAATTTGAGTGAATAGCAAGAAAAGCTTTACTTTGCTCAAAAAATAAAAAACTATGAATCACTCCCTGCTAAAGAAAACAGTATTCAGTCTCCTGCTGTCATGTATCATATGCATATCAGGATATGCCGCGTCCATCCGGGCGACGTCTTCCTTCTCATACCATCCCGACTCCGTACGTGTCATATTGGAAGAAGAACAACGTGCCGCATTCAATCATTTCTGGCAATTCGCCAATAAACAGACCGGAATGATTCACGCAGGCACGAATGTCAACAACAAGAATCTGACTACCGGCGGAAGCGGCTTCGGTGTCATGGTGACACTGACGGGAATAGAACGGGGATGGATTACCCGCAAAGAGGGAGCGAAGCGTATTCTCACGCTTGTGCGCTATCTGGATAAAGCGGAACGTATAAAAGGAGTCTGGTCACATTGGATGAACGCGGAAGGGCAGCCGGTCAAGTTCGGTAAGCAGATAGAATCCGGCGATTTGGTGGAAACATCTTTTATGATGATGGGGCTTTATGCAGCCCAGGCTTATCTGACAGAGAATAATTCTGTAGAAAAAGAGATACGGAAAACGGTAAACAGCTTCCGCGAAACCATACAATGGAGCGACTTCGTGCACGACGGAGAACTCTATTGGCTGTGGGAATGTACCAACGGAACGTTTACCTTGCCGCTGCGCGGATATAACGAAGCATTGATTACTTATATCCTCGCCTTAGGCGCACCGGATAAGTATGCCGTCGATGCCGAAGTATATAAAAACGGATGGCAACAGAGCGGAAAGATATTCAAGCCCCGACAGGCACATTATGGTTATCCTTTTGTGATGGGAACTCATTTGAGCGGGCCGTTATTCCTGTCCCACTATTCCTTTTTGGGAATGAATCCAAAGGCGATGCAGGACAATTATGTGGATTATCAGCAATATGGCACCTATCATGCCATGATACACAGGCATTATTGCATGGAAGAAGCTCCCAAAGAATATCAATACGACGTATTCAACTGGGGACTAAGCGCAGGTTCAGGCCCCAATCAGCCTGTCAAGAAAGGCTACAAGCCACGTACTCCGAAGCGGGATGACGGCGTGATAGCTCCTACCGCCGCCCTTTCGTCCATACCTTACACGCCTTTCTACTCCATACAGATGTTGCTCAATCTGCATTACAACTGTCCACAGCTACGCACTCCGGGCGGATTCGGAGACGGTTACAGCCTGGTGGACAACTGGTATTTCAAAGGCAGAATCGCCATCGACCAAGCACCGATTGTCATTATGATAGAGAACTACCGCAGCGGTTTCTTATGGAAACTGCTCGCCAGTCACCCCGACATCAGGAAAGGGATGGAAAAGGCGGGGATACATCGTCCGGTACATCCCACAGGCTTCCCGTATGCGATTGCAGATACACGCACGGGATATTATGACATGATCCGCCATCCGGATCGCAGAATGTACGAACTGGATTTCTATTTGAAAGAAGCGGGTACTGTTTCATTTCAGATTACAGACGAAACTGGTACAAAAGTCCTTTCGGAAATCCAAGCGAAAAAGTATCCGGAAGGCCTCAACCTGCTCTCTTTCGACGGCAGCATATTGAATAAACTGAAAGAAGATACGAAACGCTGCATGATCCGTCTGATAGAAGACGGTAAAGCGAAAGCAGAGGTAAAAGTACAGCTCAATTAATTCCCTTTATCTTATCGAATATGAAACTCCAACCGATACTTTATTTCTTCCTGACAGCCGCCACCTGTTCGTGCAGCTGCTCGGACGAACAGGCTTTCCATTCATCGGAACAGCCGGAGATACCATCTGCCCCCGTCGTTCCCGAAGGGAGCTATTTTGCCGATTCACTGGAATATACACCGGAGAAACAAAGGCAGACGCTGACCGACATACAGCGTGGCTACTTCCGTTTCTTCTACGAAGACTATCAAAAGGACAGCAAGATGGCGTTAATCGGCACGGAACGTCCTGCCATAAACGTGGCACTGGCAGGTTCGGGCTATGCAGCCACCGCCATTCCTGTCGCCGTGGAACGCGGATGGATAAGCAGGAAGGAAGGAGCGCAGCGTTTCCTGGATATGTGCACGTTCCTCAACAGAGCCGAGCGTTATCACGGTGCATGGTCGCACTGGATGAATGGAAAGACGGGAGCAGGTTCTCCTTTCAACCCGAAACAGCAGTCGGCAGGCGATTTGGTGGAGACTGCCTTTATGATGATGGGACTGTTTGTCTGCTCGGAATACTTCAATTCGGAGGATGCAACGGAAGTCCAGGCAAGAGCGCTCGTGACAAAGTTTCACAACGAGATAGACTGGAATTTCTATACCAATGGCGAGAAAACGCTCTATTGGGCATGGGATAAGAACATGGGCTTTGCCCCACTGAAAATAAGCGGGCCATGCGAAGCCCTGCCCGCTTACCTATTGGCATTATCCGCTCCCAAAGAACTTGCCATCACAGAAGATGTTTACACCAACGGATGGCGTGGAAAAAACTTCTTCAACAAGGGACGCACTGCCTACGGATACACCTTTGAACTGGGAAATGAAGAAAAAGGCGGCCCGCTTTTCACCACACAGCACCCGTTTTTATGGATAAACCCTTTCATCTATCAGGATAACTATGCAGATTATTGGGAGTTCTGCACCAACCATGCGCTAATAAACCGGCAATATTGCCTGAACGATGCTCCGAAAGAGTATCTGTACGACGAACGAAACTGGGGCTTGAGCGCTTGCTACGGGCCGGAACCATTAGGGTACAAAGGCCGCTCACCCGGAGAGGGACGCGACGACGGCACCATTTGCGCCACAGGAGCAATGGGAGCCATCACAGTCACTCCGTTCTATGCCCAGCAAGTCATTAACTCGCTCTATGAAACGCCCCGCATGAAAGGAACTTACGGCATTACCGATGCGTATAATACAAGCCTGGGATGGGCAGACTCCCGATATTTATCCATCTCTGTGATGCCTCTCGTATCCATTATCGAGAATTACCGCAGCGGATTGATTTGGCGACTGGCACTGCAAAGTGAACCTATCCGCAAAGGGCTTGAGATGGCAGGATTCAGGGCATCCGGTTATACGGAAGGATTCTGTCAGAATCCCGTGAATCTTCAGACAGGGGCGGCCGATTTAATCGTACACCCCGATACGGAGAATTACAGGATACGATACTGGTCTGATACAGCCTCAGCGAATATCCATTTCACACTCCGTTGTGGAGATACAGTCCGCAAAGTAATTCCCGATGCGATAAGCAAAGGACTCAACACGCTGCTGCTCCCCTACAAGCAATGGAGCAAACGCGCATACAGCCTGAATATGTATAAAGACAATAAATTAACAGATACTTTAAACATTCACCTAAGATGAAAACCCCACTCCTTCAGAAAAGCATAAGTACGGCAACCCTGGCTTTGGGCACCGTAGCCGCCCTTACCGCACAAGACAGACCAAACATACTTTATATCATGTCCGACGACCATTCTTTCCAGACCATCGGTGTATATGCATCGGTACTGAAAGACTACGTGAAAACTCCCAATATCGACCGTATCGCACGTGAAGGAGTCAGAATGGACAACTGTTTTGTCACCAATTCCATCAGTACCCCCAGTCGGGCAGCCATCCTGACGGGACAATACAGCCACCACAACCAGGTATATACCCTTGCCGACGAACTTCCTGCCGGACACCCTTCCATGGCAAAGGAACTTCAAAAGAACGGTTATCAAACCGCCATCGTAGGCAAATGGCATATCGGCACCCAACCCGAAGGGTTCGACTTTTACAGCGTCATGCCCGGACAAGGCAAATATGAAGACCCCGGCTTTATGGAAAGCGGCCTGCCCTTCGACGTGAAGCACGCCGTGCGCACCAAAGGCTACTGCACGGACGTCATCACGGACAAATGCATCGACTGGATGGAGAAAGCGGATAAGAACAAACCTTTCTTCCTGATGTGCCACTTCAAAGCACCTCACACCCCCTTCACCCCGGCAGAACGGCACAAAGACCTGTACAAAGGCGTCACATTCCCCGAACCCGGCAACCTGTACGAGAACCTCGACAACCGCCACATACTGAAATCCGTACACAACAAGATTTCCGGCGGCCGCTTTGCCAACAAGGAATTGCCCAAAGAAGACAGAGTGAAAGATGCCTACCAGGAATATATCCGTACTTACCTCTCCTGCATCGCCGGAATAGACGAGAACGTAGGCCGCCTGCTCAATTACCTCGAAAAGAAAGGGCAACTGGACAACACCATCATTGTCTACACCTCAGACCAGGGTTTCTACATGGGCGAACACGGACTTGTAGACAAACGGCTGATGTACGAAGAAGCCTTGCGTATGCCGCTAGTCATCCGTTACCCCAAAAGAATACCGGAGCACACCGCCTGCAAGACTTTCGTTCAGAACATCGACTTCGCCCCGACACTTCTTGAATACGCAGGCATCTCGACTCCCGACTATATGGACGGCAGGAGCTTCTGCACCTCCCTCGCCGGAAAGGAAGCTCCCGACGCACGCAAAATAGCTTACTACCGCTATTGGATGAACTTCAAGGGATACAATATCCCCGCCCACTACGGACTACGTACCGACCGCTACAAACTGATTTATTTCTACGGAAAATCATGCGGCACGAAAGGCTCTGTCGATAAAGCCGACTTCCAACCCGTGTGGGAGTTCTACGACTTGCAGAAAGACCCGTACGAAATGAGCAACCAGTACGACAACAAGAAATACGCGAAAGTGATAAACGAATTAAAAGAAACCCTCCGCCAAACTCAAAAAGAAATCGGAGACAAGCAATAATCAACAACCTATAAATTTACCAATATGAGAAATATCAATTTTATCCAATGGGGCATCACACTGGCCACCGCGCTATTTATCAGCGGATGTTCCGACGACGATGACGCAACGCAGGGCGGAAACAAGCAAGGCGTAATCACCACCGAAGCCATCATCCCGGAGCCCCTACAATGGAATACGGATAACACCATCGCCCTATACGCGAAGAAAGCGGACTCTGAAAAGAATCTTTTCTATACCGAAGATTCGCAAGTGAACCAGGCTACATTCGAAGCTGTCAAGAAAGCGTTCCCCATTCCGCAAGAAGGCGACTATATCCGCGCATTCTATCCCGCCGGAAAAGCCAAGGACAAGGCAAACGTGACAGGCACTCTCCTGCCCGCTCCCGGCACCGACCCGACCGATGCACAGAACCTGCTTATTCAGAAAGGAAATGCCACGACAGGACATCTTTCCGCCTTCTACTACATGTATGGCGTCAGCATTTACGAAGAGGGCGTCATCAAACCGATTGATTTCCAACCGCAAATGTCCATCCTGACATTCAAAATCACATTGCCCGAAGTACTCACTCCGTCGACTATGGAAATCAGTACAGGCGGCAAGGAATTTATCAAATCCGCCAATTGCAACAACTACCCTCTCGATGCCGCAAACTTCAAGCTGATAGCCAACGAAAGTACCAACAAAGTAACGCTGAACCTGAAAGATTTCGGAGCTTTGCAGGAGTTGGAAGCAAACACATTAATCTTCCCCGTCGATTTAAGCGGCAAGCAATTGACTGTATCCGTCACGGACACGAACGATGAAGTCTACACCGCCACCCTGGACGGCATCACCTTTGAGAAAGGAAAGCAACATACGTTTGAAGTAACCGTAGCCAAAGACGAAGAACCGGAGCCGGAACCGGACGACGACTATACCCAAACGGGAGAAGGAACAGTGGAAAGTCCCTGGATGATCACAACCGCCGGACAACTGCGTGCCATCAGCCGTGATTCGCGTGAAGGTGACGCTACCACAAACTTTGCCGGAAAGCATTTCAAACTGGATGCCGATATCTCCCTTGACGGAGAAAACTGGGAACCTATCGGAAGCAACACTCTTCCCTTTGCCGGCACATTGGATGGTAATAATAAGACTATCAGCGGCATGAAGATTTTCACAGCAAGCGCAGCACGCGGAATCGGCTTCTTCGCCCATACGCAGGCTGCCGAAATAAAGAACCTGACTATCGCAGGAAGCATCGACATTACATCGACAGGCGCCACTCAAACAGGCGGACTGATAGGACAGGGACACAGCACGGTATTATCCGGAAATATCCGTTCGGAAGTCAGCATCACCATAAAGAATACGGCAACAGGAGCCTTAAAGACCGGTGGAATAGTCGGCGAATGGACAAACGCTTCTTCTGCTGCCGACTGTGATTTATCCTACAAAGGAACGATTCGTGTAAATAACCAGGGAGATGCCCATACAGGTGGAATCATCGGGGGTATAACCACCAATTCGGTAATGACCAATGCCAAATGCACAGTCGAAACGGGGGTTATCCTTTCTACCGAATCTCAAACAGGAGTCGTATGGCTAGGCGGATTCCTAGGGAACTCTGCTCCGGGTTTCCTGACGGACAAGCTTCCCGCCACTACTTCCCAAATGCTGGGAATATTATCCGCCAAGAGCAATAGCGCCAAAGACGCCATCATCTGCTATATGGTAGGATGGAGCCAGAACGCAGCAACGACCAAAGGCTTTAGCGAAGTTTACAAAGACAACGCCAACTATAACCTGGAAGGCTCTACCGTAACTTCTGCAAGCGGCAAAGCCTATAAGAACGGAGAAGAAGTAACGGCACCTTAGGTATTAATATCCGGGCTTGTGCCAGTGTATTGACACTGTAGTACCAAAATATTGGCAAGCCCGTGCCAACGTATCGGCGTCATTGCGCCAATACGTTGGCGCAACTGTATATAAGCATAAGTTTTCAGTCCTGCCCCTTGTAGCATTGCTAAAGTTTTGTATTTTTGCTCAAGAACTCCATATATGATGTTGCAACTATGAAATACATTTGTGCGCTCATTACTATATTATTCGTCTCTGCCACTACTTTGGCAGCTTCCATCCCTTTCGTCAGAAATTTCACGAACAAGGAAGTGATGTGTCAGAACTGGGACATCGAACAAGACAGCAAAGGCATTATCTATATTGCCAACCGCTATGGCCTGGTCTGCTACGACGGAAAGACCTGGCAAACCTATACAACAAACGAGAACCGGACTATCCGCTCCCTGCATATCGCGCCGGACGACCGTATCTATATCGGCAGCTACGAAGAATTCGGCTACTTTGAAAGAAACGAATACGGCAAACTGGTCTACTCGTCCATCTCCTCCCTATTCCAGCACAAGGAGCTGAAGAACAAGGATATATGGAGCATCGAGCAGGAAGATAACCTGATTTACTTCCAGTCTTTTGCCGGTTACTTTTCTTTTGATACCCAATCGAAGCAAGTCGCCTTCTACCCGGTGAAGAACATGATGCAACGCCTGTATAAGGTGGAGAACAAAATCTATGTAGTCGTCCAGGATGAACTTTACCGATTGGAAAAGAACAACCTCGTCAAACTGCCCGCCACCCACTCCCCCCTTCAAAGCCCTGTCCGCAGCATATTGCCCTACGGAGACAACCGCCTGCTCATCCAAACGGAAAACCAGGGATTCTGGATTTACGACCAGGGAGAATACACTCCGCAGGCAACCATCAACAAAACCCCGAATATCTCCGGAAATAACGAAGCTCTCTATGCAGAGAACGGTAATCTGCTGGCAGGAACGCGCAGCAACGGCCTGCTCTGTTTCGACCCGCAAGGCGGTCTGCTCTATAAATTAGACCACCAAACGAAGTTGCAGCATAACACCGTCCTGTCTCTCTTCAAGGACAAAGCCAACAATATTTGGATTGGGCTTGAAAAAGGGCTTTCACTCGTATTTATCAACGACTCTTTCTCTTTCCACTACCTGAAAGAGAACAATATCGGCTCTATCTTCGACGTCGCCCTATGGAACGACTATCTCTACATCGCTTCCAACCAAGGTCTGTGGCGAGTAAAAGCCGGGGATTTCCTGGCTCAGGAACAAAGTTTTTCACCGGAACGGGTGAACCTGCAAAACGGCTTCGTACAGAAACTGCTGAAAACCGACGAAGGACTTATCATCGGACACAGCAAAGCCACTTACTTACTGAACAAGCAGAACCAACTGACCGAAATGTACCCTACCGGCGGTGCATTGGCCGGCACGGAGATTCATTACCCGCAGCAACGAAAAGGTTTCCTGCTGGGTAGCTACAACTCTATCAACCTCTATGACGTAGAACCGTCCGGCAACTACTCACTCCGCCAACGGCTGAGTAACTTCAACGGCTATCCGCGATACATGGAATTCGATAATAACGGAAACCTCTGGGTGGCACATACCCGCAAAGGCATATACAAGTTGAAAATGAACCGCGACCGGACGGACTTTACCGGAAACGAATTTCTCTCCTGCATCGGGGATTCAAGCCGCACGCAGATAGGTGTATTCAACATCGGCGGAAGAATTGTATTCACAAACGAGAAGCAGTTCTACACCTACAACGACCTTTCGGACTCCATCGTTCCTTACGACCGCCTGAATACTCATTTGGAATTTATCACCCACACCAAGCGCATCGTAAAGGTGGACAACACCTATTACTGGTTTATCACGGACACGGGAATAGCGTTGGTCAATATGGCGGCTTCCGACATCCCGGTGATAGAAAAAGTACTCCTGTTTGATAACTACAACCTGCGGATGCACAAGGATTTCGAGAGTATTGTGCCCATCACTCCCGAATATTCTATCCTATGCGCGGAGAATGTACTCGTACTGATTCCCAACAAGCCGGAAATCAACCATACTCCCCTCAACCAGGAAATGACTTTCAACCACATCACTTCCTACAATATACTGAAAGACGAGGAACAAAGCCTTCCTGCCCGAACGGGAGATACGACTTATCAACTGACTTCCGATTTCAACAGTCTGGACGTCCAGGTGGCGTATCCTGCTTACAATGAGGACATATACTTCCAGTTCAAACTGGAAGAAAACGGTATTCAAAAACACTGGCAGGAGAAACAAAACACGCCTTCCATCAATATCCAGCGACTTCCGTCAGGAAACTACTGTCTGAAATGCAGGGCTATCGACGAAAAAGGAATAGCCGTGACGACCACTTCTTTCTCATTCAGGATATTACCGCCCTGGTATCTGAGTCCGTGGGCATATGCCGGCTATATTCTCCTTTTGGTAATGATTCTCTTAGCTATCTATGCAGGTGTCCGCCGAAGAACCCTGCGCCAACAACGCCACATTATCAAAGAACGCGAACAGCAAATCATCGAACTTGAAAACAAAAGGCTCAATGATGAAATCCTGTTCAAAGGCAAGGAACTGACGCAATCTACGATGACGATTATCGAAAACAACAAGATACTGCTCGCCATCAAAGAGGAAATAGAGAACCACAAACGGATGTTGGGCAGCCAATATCCCAACAAATACTATCAGAAGTTGATGGACATGATAGACAACGCGACCTCTAAAGGGAAAGAGTGGGATTTGTTTCTCTCGAATTTCGACTTGATTCACGAACATTTCTTCAGAAATCTCCGGCAGCGTTTCCCCGAACTGACGCCCAACGACCTGAAGTTATGTGCCCTGTTACGCTTGAATATGAGTACCAAAGATATGGCGGATATGCTGAATATAGGAGTACGTGCAGTAGAAACAGCCAGATACCGTTTAAGAAAAAAGATGGAACTGGACTCCAACGTCGACCTGGTGCAGTTTCTCATTGATTTCTAGGCATCCGGGGGGTACTTCCGTTTCATAATCCGGTTTATTGCAAGCTGTTTATTATCAACTATTTAATAAGCGAGAAATGCAGTTTGAAGTAGTGATGTAGTATCTGTTTTCCCAAGAAAATTCAGTCTGACGTAACCAAATGGCACTGTTTGTTTTTATGCCTCGCCAAACAATGTTTTTCTTTGCATCACAACGAAAAAATAATGCAACTTATGAAAACAGTCGCCAAAAACAAACTATTATTAGGAGCAGTACTTCCCCTGCTCCCGCTTGCCGGAACTCATGCGCAGAATAAAGCGAAGGAGTCCGCCCCCAATATTCTCTTTATCATGTCCGACGACCATGCCGAGAAAGCCATCAGCGCCTATGGCTCTGAATTTTCCTGTCTGGCTCCTACGCCGAACATCGACCGGATAGCCAACGAAGGAGCGCTTTTCGAGGCTAACTACTGCTGTAACTCCCTGTCGGGCCCGAGCCGTGCTTCCGTGATGTCCGGGAAACACAGCCATGCCAACGGCTTTATGAGAAACGGAAACAAGTTTGACGGTTCGCAGCTACTGGTACAGAAAGTGTTCCAGGCAAACGGATACCAAACAGCCCTTATCGGCAAATGGCACCTGGTGACGAAACCTACCGGATTCGACTACTGGACTATCCTGAACGACCAGGGAGAATACTACAACCCCGACTTTATCACCGAGAAAGATACTGTACGCATAGACGGATACGTCACGGATATTATCACCGAAAAGACCATAAACTGGCTGAATCACCGCGACCGCAACAAGCCTTTCTTCATGATGATGCACCACAAAGCCGTGCACCGCAACTGGTGGCCTGCCGAACGTCATTATCACCTGTATGACGACGTAAACTTCCCCGTCCCCGAAAACTATTTCGACGATTACGAAGGACGCGAAGCCGCCAAAAAGCAGAAGATGAACATCTACCGGGATATGTACGAAGGCCACGACCTGAAAATGAATGTAGCCAAAGGAAGCGACTCTTTACGATTCGACCCGTGGAAGCATCTGAACCAACGAATGACTCCCGAACAATGGAAGCGTTTCAACGACAACTACCGGGAGAAAAACAACTCTTTATGGGAGAAAAACCTGCAAGGCAAAGACCTCGCCATCTGGAAATACCAACGCTATGCCCGTGAATATATGGCAACGATTGCTTCCCTCGACGAAAGCATAGGCAAAATGCTGGATTACCTGAAAAAGGAAGGGCTTCTCGACAACACCATCATCGTATATTGCAGCGACCAGGGATTCTACGTAGGCGAGCATGGCTGGTTCGACAAGCGTTTCATGTACGAGGAATCCATGAAAATGCCGATGATGATGCGCTTTCCCCCGAAAATCAAGGCAGGCACGCATATCACCAAGCTGACACAGAACATCGACTTCGCTCCTACCTTTCTGGAGATGTGCGGCATAGATGTCCCGAAGGAGATACAGGGGGTATCTTTTCTCCCGTTGCTGGAAGGCAGGAAGACACCGGACTGGAGAAAGTATCTGTATTATCATTTCTATGAATTTCCCGGTTTCCACAGCGTGCACAAGCACTATGGCGTGAAGGGAGAGCGCTACAAACTGATGTATTTCTATCAGGATAAAGTATGGGAACTCTACGACCTGAAGAATGACCCGATGGAAATGCACAACATCTACGGTCAGAAGGGTACGGAGAAAATAACAGCGGAGCTGAAAGAGGAACTCACTAAACTGCAACAGCAATACGAAGTGCCTCAACGCTGCATGGAATAATTATTTTATTAGTCTTAAATTCAGAAAAATATGAAGAACAATATGTATTTCAACCTTATGTACAAGACGCTGTTTACGATTTGCCTGCTTATGATAGCAGGTTTATCGCAGGCGCAGAATATCGAAGTGAGCGGAGTGGTACTGGACGAGACGGGAGAACCGCTGCCGGGAGTATCCATCCTGGTGAAAGGAACCCAGCGAGGTGCCACCTCGGGAATAAACGGCGACTTCGCTCTCAAAGCGGCTCCGAGAGCTACGCTTGTATTCTCATTCATCGGTTATGAGAAGCGGGAAGTGGAACTGAAAGGACGGAGCAAACTCCGCCTTCAGATGGAACCGGCAGTCAATCAACTGGACCAGGTGGAAATTGTAGTCGGCTACGGCTCACAACGCAAAGAGGACTTGACCGGAGCTATCTCCACCCTTTCCGGGAAAGAGCTGAACGAAATCCCGACAGTGAATCTGCTCGATGCCATCGGAAGCAAAATCCCCGGTATGCAGGTTTTGGGAACTTCCGAACCGGGAGAAACGGCTTCTGTCAGAATACGCGGCGTAGGGTCTTACAATGATTCGGAACCTATCTGCGTAGTGGACGGCCAGTTTATGACACTAGAAGAGCTGAATGCCATCAATACAAGCGATATCTTGTCTATCACCGTACTGAAAGATGCTTCGGCTACCGCGATTTACGGTTCGAGAGGAGCCAACGGTGTGATTCTCGCCACCACCAAACAAGGTTCGGGCGAACAGGGAATCACCCGCGTGAACGCGTCTGTCAACTTCTCACTGGCGGAAATGGAACGTCTGCTGCCATTGGCAAACACAAGCCAGTATCAGCAGATACGCAATCTTGAATACCTGGCTGATAACTATCAGAATGCAGATGCCATTAACTCCATTCCTTATCCCGACTGGCAAAACGCGGGCAAAGGCACGGACTGGCAAGACCTTGCCAGCCGGACAGCACTGACAGGCAACTATCAGGTAAGTGTATCGGGAAGCACGAAGAAAGCCAATTTCTATGCCGGATTGGGTTACCTTCACCAGGAAGGAGTCATAGAGTACACCAACTACAAGCGTCTGAACGCAAAGATTAATGCTTCTTACCAACTCTACAAGAATCTGAAAATCGGTGTGAATATGCTCTTCACCACCGATAACAAGGGCGGAGTGGAAAACAATGTATTCTCCCTGACAGGAAAACGGCTGCCGGATGCTCCTGTATACAACCTGAGCAGTGACAGCGACAGTGAAAACGACTTCAACGGCGGAGACAACAACCCCTATGCCCTGCTGCACTATACGCACGACCGCTACCGAAAGACAAACAGGTTCAACAGCAACTATTTCCTGGAGTGGAATATTATCAAATCCTTGCAATTCAGGACAGCATTCTCTACGACTTATGCCAATACCGAAGAAAAGATATTCCTTCCGGCTTTCATGGAGAATGTAGAGGATTCCAACTCGCCTTATAAAATATCACGCCTGACGCACAACAGCGCTAACAACAACTCCTGGCAACTGGAAAATACTCTGACCTACAACCTGCACAAAAAAGACCACCGACTGACGGTCATGGGCGGATTCACCATGCAATATTACCGCACGCAATATGCCAACCTGTTCGCCACCGGACTGCCATGGGAAGCCTGGAAGAACCAAAACTTATGGTACGCAGGACAGGGAACATCCGTGACCGGTGCCGACGGTGGTTCGGAAAAGAGTTATGTATCATACCTCGGACGTATCACTTATACCTTGAAAGGACGCTATAACGTGATAGCCACAGGACGCGTGGACGGTTCTTCTTCCTATCCAAAGAACAATCGTTATGGCTTCTTCCCGTCATTGGGACTGGGATGGACGATGTCCGAAGAAAACTTCCTGAAAGGCGCACGATGGATGGACAAACTGAAACTTAGGGCAAGCTACGGAGTAGTAGGTAACGATAAAGGTGTGAGCAACGCGCAGACACTTTATGCCAATAGCATAAACATTGTTACAGGCCCCAACAACGATATTTATTCGACCGATGCCCTCAGATTAATGTACGACACCAGTCTGTCATGGGAAGAAATGAAATCGTTCAATCTCGGCGTCGATTTTGCCGCTTTCCGCAATCTCCTTTCGGTATCGGTAGACTGGTTTTATAAAGAAACATCGAAAGTCATGATGCCGCTATTGATTCAGCCGTCGAAGTTTAATGTAACGAGCAATATCGGAACCGTGACGAACAAGGGAGTGGAATGGAACGTAGCTTATTCTCCCAAACTGGGAAAGGTGAACAGTGTGTTTACCGTGACAGGCTCTACCGTAAAAAACAACGTGAAGAAGATTAACGACAATATCGGCGGTATCAGCAATGCACCCAACCGGACTCTGGAAGGCTATCCCATCGGCAGCTTTTGGGGGTACAAAGCCGTCGGAGTCTTTCAGAACGACGAACAGTTGGCAAGCCTGCCGTATATCAACGGAACGCGTGTGGGAGAGCTGATATTTGAGGACGTAAACGGTGATAAGGTGATAGATACGAACGACTATGTTTACCTGGGTTCTTACATCCCAAAAGTACAACTAGGTTTCAACGCACGGTTCTCTTACAAAGGTTTCACCCTGATGATGGACCTTACCAGCGGACTCGGACATAAAGTCTACAACAGACGTACCCAATACCGCCAGGATGCACAGAACTTTACGACTGCCATGCTGGATGCCTGGCACGGCGAAGGAACGTCTTATCACACGCCGCGCGTATTTGTCCGTGGTGACGCTTCATCCATGGACAGCAGTTACTTCATTGAAGACGGAGACTACCTGAGCATAGCCAACGTGCAGCTCTCTTACGCCTTTCCAAAGAAGCTGCTGAAAAAGATTCGTATGAACAACGCACGCATCTTCCTGTCGGGAGCCAACTTGCATACGTTTACCAAAGCAACCGGCTATAAGACGCAAATCAGCCCCAACGGCAACGCCAACAGGGGCGGTATGGATGATTTCGGACTTTATCCCGACAACCGTACATTCACCATAGGTACTTCCTTTTCATTCTAAACTCTAAAGAACAAGAATCATAAAAAACGAGAATCATGAAGAACAAAAGAATCATTATAACTGCTGTAACAGCCGGTCTGTTTGCCGGGTTCTTATCCTCTTGCATGGATAATTTCCTGGATAAACCGGCACACAATATGACTCCTTCCGTCTCTCTGAACGACCCTATCAAACTTAGTTCATCTATCTACGGTGCCATACTGACACTAAGCGAGGGGCAAGGGGACGCTTTCAGCACCATGGGGGAAATTGCGTCGGACAACGCACTGAGAGGCTCCATATTAAGTGACGCGGGAAATGTGACACACAACCGTATGTACAACCAGTTTCAGAACTTTTACGGGATTGCCCCTTCTTCCACCAATTTCATCAATGATATATGGACGGCAAGCTACAAAGGCATCGACCGTACCAATATCAATATACGTGCATTGAGCAGCTACTTCGACGAGTTCATGAATAAGTATAAGAACGGGCTGATTGCAGAGAACCGGGTGGTGCGGGCTTTCTTCTATATGACGCTGGTCAATACGTTCGGCGAGGTAGTTATTCTGCCCGAAGAAGGAGACATTACTCCTGCCGAATATGCCCGGCTGACGAATGACAAGTCGGTCACACAACTTTATGAGTATATCGTAGAAGATTTGCGCCAGGCAGTCAAGTACATTCCCACCAAGCAGGAATGGGCAGAGCTCTACGGCATCGACTGGCAGGGACATGCACACCTGGGAACCGCGCAAGGTTTATTGGCGAAAGCCTTATTATATCAAGCCGCCAACGAACTTTATTTCAATCATAATCAGGAGAAAGCGGAGCAGTGTTATCGGGAAATCGTGGAAATTGTCAAAGCAATGGAAGAGGATTATCCGCTATACGGCAATTTTGAGGAGATATTCCGAAGGGCGGGAAATTATTGTTCGGAATCCCTTTTCGAGATAGGAACAGAGTCCACCGCCAACGGTGACACCCGTTTTGCCGGATGGCGGCCTTCACAACCCAGGTCGTACAGTGGATACGGTCGTGTAGCTCCTACGCTGAATCTTATCAACCAGTATGAGAAGAACAATACGGGAGAAATAATCGACGCACGTTATTTCGGAACAGTTCTGTTCGGAGTTACCAATCCGCTCAGTGGTATGGCGCATCCGGGCAACAGCAGTCCGTTCCGAAAGATAAACGGTGACTTGATTAATGGAGTGGCGTTTAATAGCAAGAATCTGTTGGCTGCCGGATGGCCGAACCGCTATTCGAGAAAGGCCGCACAGGAGAAACCGGTCAGCACAAGTAATACGCCGCAAACGAATCTCGGCGGAAGTAATCTTAAACTGCTCCGCATGGGTGAAGTATTGCTGATAGGAGCCGAAGCCGCGCATTACGCCGGAGAGAACGGGCTGGCTGTCAAATGGCTGAATCTGGTGCGGAAACGGGCGAACCTGGAAGATTCCCCGGCATCATCGGGCACAGCATTACTGGAACAGATATGGAAGGATAAACGCCTTGAAATAGCCCTTGAATGGAGCAACCGGTACTATGAACTGGTACGTATAGACAAACTGAATCCGGGCTATATGATGGATGCTATGGATGCCAAAGTGAACGACGAGTTCAACGGCATAGAGCAGCATCTGAATAATACAAACGGATGGAACGCTATCAATAAGCCCAATTTTCCGGTCACTCAGGAGAACTTCAGAACGCTGATTCCTCTTTGTAATAAGCTGGAAGTGCCGCGCAATTATACGATGCCTATTCCTACCGCCGTATTATCGGATATGCTGAATGTGAAACAAACCCAATATTACAGATAAAACTTATGAAACGAAACTTCTTGTATGCAGTAGCTTTTAGCCTGCTGACACTATCGTCGTGCGCCAATCAGCGCACGGCTGATAACTCCGACGCAATAATCGCCCAAAAAGTAGACTCTCTCCTGAAAAAGATGACATTGGAAGAGAAGCTGGGACAAATGATTATCTATCCCACCAAAGGGAATATAACAGGGCCGACGGGCTCGGTAGATAACATCGAGGAACTGATAAAAGATGGCAAATGCGGTAATCTATTCGGCTCACTCAATGCCTCGGAAGCTCACAGGTTACAAAAACTGGCAATGGAAAACACCCGTATGAAAATCCCTTTGCTGCTAGGCTGCGATGTCATCCACGGATATAAGACTATCTTCCCCGTCAACCTGGGTATTTCGGCCTCGTGGGACTTGGAAGAGATAGAACGTTTTGCCCGGATATCTGCCGAAGAAGCTTCTTCCGTCGGATTACACTGGACGTTCTCTCCAATGTGCGACATCAGCCGTGACCCGCGCTGGGGACGTGTGTCCGAAGGTTCAGGCGAAGACCCTTATCTCGGCGGACTTATCGCGGCGGCAATGGTACGTGGCTATCAAGGGGATGATTTATCGAAAGACAATACAATCCTTTCCTGCGCCAAGCATTTCATCGCTTACGGTGCCGCACAGGCGGGACGTGATTATCACACGGTGGACATCTCGGAAAGGGAATTGCGGGATACTTATCTCCCACCCTTCAAAGCTGCCATTGATGCCGGAGCGGCTACCGTTATGAGTGCATTCAACGAATACGACGGAATGCCTTGCACGGCAAACAGCTTCCTGATGCGCGACCTTCTCAGAAAGGAAATGGGATTCAAGGGTTTTGTAGTATCGGATTATACGGCTGTAAAGGAGCTGATAGCACACGGCGTTGCCGACAATGACAAAGAAGCTGCCTGCCTGGGCATGAATGCAGGGGTAAATATGTGCATGGTAGATAATCTCTATCTTTTCCACGGCGAAAAGCTGGTGAAGGAAGGGGCAGTCAGTGAAGAAACGGTCAATGAACTGTGTGCCGAGATTCTGACGATGAAGTATAAACTGGGATTGTTTGATAATCCTTATCGCTACGGAAGTGAGGAGAAAGAAAAGAATACCTTATTCAACGACAGCAATCTGTTTGCAGCCAAAGAACTGGCTAAGAAGTCAATGGTGTTGCTACAAAACAAGGATAACGCACTCCCCGTGAAAGACGGGAAAAAGATTGCCCTTATCGGCCCTTTCGCCAACCACAAACGGGAGATGCTAGGTTCATGGGTGCTTGCTCCCGACCCGAAGCGTACCGTCACTTTCCTGGAAGGTTTGGAGAACAGATATGGTAAACAGAATATCTACTTCTCTCCGGGTTGTCAGATACATGAGGAAATACCTGATGGTTTCAGGGATGCCATAGCGCAGGCACAAAAAGCGGATGTGATTTTCTACACAATGGGATTATCTCAAAAGGAAAGCGGTGAGGCGGCAAGCATGACTTCATTAAAATTGCCGGAAGTGCAAATGCAATTGCTTGAAAAGCTGCAATCAACCGGAAAGCCGATTGTTGTCCTGCTGGTTGTAGCCCGTCCCATAGAGCTTAAAGAGGTAGCAGACAAGGTTTCTTCCCTCCTGCTCACCTGGAATCCCGGCACAATGGCAGGAACAGCCTTAGCCGAAGTCGTAAGTGGTGACTACAATCCTTCCGGCAAACTGACACTGACTTTCCCGCTTGCTACCGGACAGGTACCTCTCTACTATAATATGAAAAATACAGGCCGTCCACTCGGTCTGAAATCCGTATCGAGCGAGAAGTACAAGTCACGGTATATCGACTGTCCGAATGAGCCGCTTTATCCTTTCGGATATGGCTTGAGTTATACCACATTCGAATACTCGGATATTCAGCCTTCTTCCGTCATCGCAGAAGAAGGAGACAAGCTCCAATTCAGTGCGACCGTCACCAATATCGGCAATGTGGATGGCGAAGAAGTGGTTCAGCTCTATATACGTGATATGAAAGGCAGCGTGACACGTCCTGTCAGAGAGCTGAAAGGCTTTCAGAAGATTTTGCTCAAAGCCGGAGAAAGCCAGAAAGTCACTTTCAGCTTATCTCCCGAAGCTCTCTCTTTCACACGCAAAGACATGACCTGGGGACAAGAAAAAGGGGAATACAAACTATGGATAGGCGGAGACTCCAATGCAACACTGGAAGCGTCTTTCACCATAAAATAGTCCCGGCTATTGACTTTTCCTTTTTTATTTTGTATCTTTGAAGAACCAAAATAGAAGAAAAAGCAATATGAGTTATATAAAAATCAAGACATAATAGCACATTATCGAACATATATTTCCATGTATGGAAGAACTACAATGGGAGAAAATCAGCAATGGTTTTCTCCCATTTTGTTTATATTATTCCAATAAAACCCTGAAATCCGCCAAAAATAGTTTTTAATAAACGTTGATACCGTTTTTAATAACCCCCTCAATAGTTTATTAAAAACGATATCCGGGTTTATTATAAAACTGTAAAGATATTATTGCTAACAAAAAGGTCATCCTATTCAAATATGAATAGGATGACCTTTAAAACAGTTAATATTATATACAAATAAGCTATAATAATTTTCTTACATCATAATGGAAAGATACTTTTCCAAAGCGTTTTTCTCTGCTTCCGCAACTAAAAGATAAAAATCATCATGCTGTTGTTCCGTATGCGAACGCTCCAATGACTTATAATAATGAAGCTTTGCATCATTATCCCCTTTCAATGTAATAATGACATATCCCTTTCTCAATAAATAAAGGTTCATCAAAAGACGTGAAGTGCGTCCATTGCCATCTATAAATGGATGGATGCGTACTAATTCATCATGCAAATAAGCGGCAATAACGACAGGATGGACACCGTCCTTCTCCATTCTGCCAAATTCCAACATAAAATCTTCCATCAGCTTTTCTATCAGATAAGGTTGTGGCGGCATATGGGTACTACCTGAAATCATCACAGGAACATTGCAATACTTACCGGCATTTTCCCTGTCGATACCATGAAGCACTAAAGCATGAATCTCTTTAATTGTTCGCTCACTTATCTCTATATCCTGCCTGGCCACATCTTTGATATAATCAATAGCTTCTGCATGATTAATAGCTTCCAAATGTTCGCGCATGGATTTACCGCCAATAGTAACACCTTCATTCACAACCAAAGCCGTTTCCTGAAGCGTAAGCGTATTACCTTCA
The DNA here is from genome assembly GCF_014750685.1 of Bacteroides sp. GM023. Lineage (GTDB taxonomy): Bacteria > Bacteroidota > Bacteroidia > Bacteroidales > Bacteroidaceae > Bacteroides. Next base: position 661,804 of record NZ_JAAXGE010000002.1, on the reverse strand, counting down.
ATACGGTTACTCTCATAAGTATATTCTATATCCAGCGCTTCCTGAATCTTTTTCAAAGCTTCAGCAGGCAACGGACGACAAGAAGCCAGTTTTGCCTTCAAAACATCCACTTCCTGCAAAATAGAAATAAGTTCTGTATCCATACTCCGACATTATAAGTATGACAAAGATAATCGTATTAGTTTAATAAGCCGCTTTGAGGTCATAAAAAAAAGAAAAGCCCCGAAAGATATTCTCTTTCAGGGCTACTTTGGTTGTCCTACCAAGATTCGAACATGCTTCTTCATATAGGCTATATTCCAATGTATTACGTTTCAGCAGTTATACGTGTATCCCGAATTAGTCCCCGATAAAAGCCAAAACCCGTATCAATTCTTTTTCAAAGTCCGATTTAATTATAACACAAAGATACTTCCTTTAATCGGATAAACCTAATTAAAGTGACAAATAGTGATAAATATCGCATTTAATTTATTAACTTCACAGCGTAAAAAATATAATTTATGCAAAATTACAGGTATCAAAATTCTTATATGAGAGGCTTAAAAAGAAATGTTATCAATAACATTATAGCGGGAATCATTATAGCAGGAATTATCTTTATTATACAATTGATAGGAAGTTGCGAACAACCGGAAATAACTCATCAAAAAAATCTGATTGACAGTCTACAAATAAACAAAAATGAGGAAATAAACGATTGGGATACTGATACTACTATTTACCATACAACTACTAAACCAAAATAAAAATCTATCCGTAAAACGAAATAATCAACTTATAAGTTGTATGTTTCCCTCTTTTTTTGTATCTTTGTTACAACTAATAAAAAAGATATGATATTCGACAAGATTACTAGAGACGGAAGATTGTGGGCAGTTCGGTTCGATGAAAATGACGATAACGAATTTATCAAAACGATTGACCAATGGGACGACGTACAATGGTTGCGCGCATTTTTCATAGAGAACATTAATGATTTGATTGCCTATTTTAAAATATCTGATATAAACATCGCTATAAGCGATACGATTGACGATAGCGACCGCCTGCAACGTATCATTTTAGATATTTCCCCGGAAGCTGATTTAAACCGGATATTCCGCCCGTTGGATAACAATCAGGCATCCGATGTTATGCTTCAGAAGGAAAAAGCAAGACTGAAACGCAAATTCGGTCATTCGTCATGGTTACGGCTATATGCTATCAAGTTGGTTTCCGGGATATATATCATTACGGGTGGGGCTATCAAATTGACGGCAACAATGCAGGAAAGAGAACATACAAGCAGGGAACTCGCTAAATTGGAACGTGTACGGAACTTCTTGTTGCAGGAAAATGTTATTGATGATACAGGATTTGTTGATTATATGACTGAACTTTAATTATAGGAGAAAAAAGTATGGATAATGACATGAAAACAACCATTGAGAAGTTGGAAAAATATGCATCTTCAACTCCTTCAAAATGGCGTGAAGCACTGGAAGCCAGACAGGAGAACAAAATATGGCTCCGATATTCACAGCGCATAGCCATGTTGATGCTGGATAAAATGGACGAACTGGGGATAAACCAAAAGCAACTGGCAGAAATGATGAGTTGCAGCCAACAGTATATCTCGAAAATATTGAAAGGACGGGAAAATCTTTCATTGGAAACTCTTTCCAAAATAGAAAGAGCGTTGGGTATCTCTATTATCAAAGAAGAACAGGTAGCTGTATAACTCTAAGGGGATATAATACAGAAAACTGATAGCTGATTTTTCCGGGCAAGTTGCTGCAGCTCGGGAAAAGTGCTAGCAAATGTTTCGTCCTGGAAGAAGCCGGCTGCCGGATTCTGCTAGCAGACCGCCCTGATAGCCGCCTCGACACTGCATAGGAACACATTTTTTTTCTTTTTTCTTATACATCTCCCAGGACATGGACGGATGGCAGGCAAGAAATTTCAGATAAAAATACCGCACGACGTAGGAGCGCAGGATATTTTTATCTGAAATAGCGTAGCGGTTCTTGACTGACAGGCGGCTGTGGCCTATCTTTGTAGAAGAAAAGAGGAAAAAGACGCTGTAAAAACGTAAGGTTCCCAGTAGAACGCCATCCATTTGTAAGTACTTGCACTTGATGGCTTGCAGTTGATAGTTTCTACAGATTCCGGCAGATACTTTGTATTGCGGCTTTTCGTCTGATTGCTCACCGTGCCGCCGTGTGGTTCGTGGCAATGCGTGCAGCGGGAATACCGCCGCCCACACAGCCCCGCTCCCCACAGCAGCACTCCGTCAGTGTTTAACCGGAACATTCCTTCACCGGCAGCGTTTCTCGGACGTTCCGTGTTTCTGTGCACCGTGCCGCTTTCCTTGCTTTCCCGTAGCTACCCAATGGGCGCAAAGAAAGCCGCCCTCTGACAGTGTTTCTATGGGACATTCTTGGGGAAGTTTCTAGAAAGTTACTTCTGTGTATAACGGTCGAAGTCATCAAAAGTGAGTGATTACAGAAGTTACACCGCCCGATGTATCCGGCTCCGGCTCCCGCCCATACCCCGGCAAAGTCGGACTACAAGCGACAACCTATGCGGTGGTAGCCCTTGCGGACGATAGCGGAAGTTACTCCCGTCTTATACTCGGGCTCCGGTTGCCGCTCCCTCACTTGCCGAATACAGCAAAGGAAGCAGCACCCTATGCGATGTATACCCTTACGGAACGGTAGCCCATGCGGTACGGGTACAGTTTCGATGACCGGTGCGGTTTCGCTCCGCCCGGCACTAACGCCGGGACTAAGGCGAGAATCCGCTACCTCTTTTCGTCTGGCTATAGGAACGGAAGTGTCAGTCAGGAGTGCAGCCCTGCGGTGCGGGGTTCCCGGGTTTACGGTTGAGCGGGTTTGTCCGTTTGAACTGGAGGCGGCGCAAGCTTCCGCCGCCTCCAGACGTGATGTTGCTAGCGCCGTGGTCTTCCGGTTTTTCTAGTAGAGTGCAGCTTTTGCGCAGGAAATCCGGAATAGCAATTATGTTTAATTAGTCCCAAAACCGTTCCGGATTTTGTGCTTTAATTCAACATAACAGCCTATTCCAGATATTCCTGCTGTTTGGGAGCTTTCCGTTGCTTCAGGAACAGGCTTAAAGTTACTCCGTTTAATGTTTACCCTTGCGGAATACGCCCTGCGGAATGTAAACGCCACCACTGTGGCGGCAAGCCGCCACCCCGACCACCGCCCCTTAGTTACTCCTGCGTGTCCCGGTTTCCTGCGGGTTTCCGACTTCTTGCGGGCGCTTGTACTCCCTTCGGGTTGCGCCTGACGGTGTGTCCGGCTGACTGTTTGCCCCCTGCGGACAGTCTGTGTGAAATAGCGGAAATTCCCGGCGGTCGGCTTCGCCGTCCGCTCCATGCAGCGGGGCGTCCGCCCCGCCGAAAAGTTACAAACAGAGGAAAGTTGTGACAATTGCTCAATTGTCACAACTTTCCTCTGCCAACAAGCATATATAACTATATCTACCAAGTGCATGGATAACAACCAGCCATTAAAACCCCTACCTTTACAATCAGTAAACCAATATCATAACCATGTATACCAACATACACCTACAAAACAACAGTCAAAGCCTGACCAACCGGAGTTACGGTTTTAAAGAACTGGCCGTACTTTATTTTCCCAATATCGCACCCGCTTCCGCTTCTATCCGCCTCAAACAGTGGATAAAGGACGACACCGAACTACTCGAAGCATTGCAAGAAACAAACTATCAGCTAAGCAACCGTATCCTCACACCCCGGCAAAAGGAACTGATAACCACCTCTTTCGGCTCACCCTTTTAAGCCGCGGCGCAGCAGCCCCCACGGCTACAGCCCGAACCCTCTTCGCTAGGGGAACGCCCGGCGGCAAGGGGGAAGAGCACTTCCCCCGACAAGCGTCTCCCCCAACGGGGGACGGAAGGGGGTAGAAATCATACACAACTAAAAAATCACTCACATAATCACCCACAAAACAATGATTAAACAAAGAAACATCACCCTGATTGTGGTGCACTGCACCGCATCCCGTTGCACAAGCAACCTCACCCCGGAAGCTCTCGACTCCATGCACAAACGCCAAGGCTTCGTCGAATGTGGCTATCACTATTACATCACCAAAGACGGAACGATACACCACATGCGCGACATCACCCACATCGGCGCCCACGCCAAAGGCTTCAACACCCCATCGATAGGAGTTGCCTACGAAGGCGGTCTGAACGCCGCCGGACGTGCCGACGACACCCGTACCGACGCACAAAAACAAAGCCTTGAAATCCTTCTCCGCTTCCTGCTGCTTACCTATCCGGGAGCAAAGATTTGCGGTCACCGTGACCTATCGCCCGACCTTAACCACAACGGAACCATAGAACCCTGCGAATATATCAAGCAGTGTCCCTGTTTCGATGCGGCTACTGAATACTTGTATTTAGTGGAGAGTTGAGAGTGATTATGCGGTATATAAACGCATGAAAGCGCAGCAACTCTCAACTCTCCACTCTCCATTCTCAACTTATCCCTTCCTTTGCCGGCAACAATTAAAAAGGAGGTCATTATGAAACCATTTTGGAGAAACACGTTGAGAGTACTGAAAGTTATCGGTAAAATTTTCGTCTGGCTCACCGGAGCTGATGGCCCGGTAAGTGAAAGCGAAAAGAGAACAGACAGCAAGAACTGACGGAGAACATTAAAAACCCCTGTTTTGAGGGCTGCGGAATACAAACCGCAGCCCTTTTTTCATACACTTTAAGAAGTTGAGAGTTGAGAGTTGAGAATGGAGAGTGACCATTCAGTATATAAGCGTAGGAAAGCGCAGCTAACTCTCAACTCTCCATTCTCAACTCTCAACTATTCTTAAGTTTGCAACATTATTAATCATCAAAACACCAATAAACATGGCAATTACAATCAAACCCGCATTACGCAAGAATCCGCAGGACAAAGCCGCAGCAGCAAAATACTACGCACAGGTAGTACTCGCTCCGGAAATGACACAGAGACAAATCGTTGAACAAATCGCAGACCGTTGTACACTTACCGGCTCTGACATCAAGGCGGTACTTGACGCATTGATGGTCGTCATCAAGCGCAACCTCGCAAACGGTTCTCCCGTTCGCCTGGGCGACCTCGGTTCTTTCCGTCCTTCCGTTTCCGGCGTCGGTATCGCAACCGCTGACAAGTGCGGCGCAAACAGCGTAAAGAAAGCGCGTGTCATCTACGTACCTTCTACCGAAATCAAGGAAGCCGTTTCCATGTATGCTTTTTCCAAGGCAGGAGCAGGCGGCACGAGCGGAGAAGGCGGCAATGAAGGCGGAGAAACTCCTAACCCTGACGACGGCGGGGAAACTCCCGACCCGGCAGCCTAAGCCGACAGACGGTCTGACCGTCAGACACTGCAAACAAATTTGATGAAAGCCCGGTGAATGAAAGATTATTCACCGGGCTTTTTTGATGCCATTTTCAGAAAATACGCTTATCAGGGGCTTATGGAAAACATCAGGAGTTTTTCAAAAAACGTCTGACGAAATAAAAAAAACGTCTGATGAATTTTTGAAAACATCTCGAAGGGTTTCAAGTACGTTTTTGCTTCTTTTCCGCCTGTTTCCGGGCGTTTTACGTTTTATTCCCGTATGGTTCTATCCGTAAATAAACGTAGTGACATAGACAGAAACGCAATTATCTATAAAGTGGCGGGAAAGGATAAATGACAAGTTTGCTGTTTTACATCGTATTTTTCCTCTTTTCTTCTACAAAGATAGGTCACGGCCGCCCGTCAGTCAAGAACCGCTACGCTATTTCAGATAAAAATATCCTGCGCTCCTACGTCGTGCGGTATTTTTATCTGAAATTTCTTGTCTGCCGTTCATCCATGCCCTTGGAGAGGTATAAGAAAAAAGGAAAAAAATGTGTTCCTGTGCAGTGTGGGTCGGATAAAAGCGTGTATTAGTCTTAGGCCCAGTATCTACCGAAGTGATTGTGCCTGATTACTTCATCCAACTTCAATTGCCTGCGGCGAAACTTGTTGACTGCCCGTTTGAGCGATTTACGTCCCGATGTGCTGCAGTTCTTTTTTCTCATCCGGCATTGGTAGCAACGGCAGATACCAATACCTGTATGTGATTCTTTCATTTCTTACCGGATTTTGATTAAAACGGAAGGTCATCTCCAAGTGCCGGACGGCAATCTCTTACCGTAAACTTGTTTACTTCAAAGGATTTGATGGAACAAAGAACATAAGCTTTTCTATTCAAAGATTCTGCCAACCGTTTAGCCTCTGTCTCTGCACTTGTCAGGTCGCTGTGTTTATACGCCGGGGTATGTTCACCCTCTACGTATACCATAAAAAAGAAATTTTCTTTCTCGCTCATCATATTTCTGTTGTCTTGTATAAAGCTTCAAATTTACATTTTATTTTGTGACATTGGGGCAATTGTCACGGATTTCCTTTGTCCGTTACTTCCCGGCGGGGCATCCCGCCCCGCTTCGCGGAGCGGACGGCGAAGCCGACCGCCGGGAATTTCCAATGTTCCGCAAGGTGCAAACAGTCAGCCGGGCACGCCGCAAGGCGCAATCCGTAGGGAACACAAGCACCCGCAAGAAGTCGGAAACCCGCAGGAAACCGGGACAGGCAGGAGTAACTACGGGGCGGTGGTCGGGGGCGGCTGCGCCTTTTGCGCCCGCCATCCCGAACACTACGGAAAGGGCGGTAAAGGCGCTGACCGCCGCGGTGGCGTTAACCGTCCGCATGGCTTTTTTCGCCCGGGGGCGGAAAAATAAGACAATCCATATTAAACATAACCACGCATTATGCACCCGACTTGCCTGAATGGCAAGGCGTGCGGGCATAATGACCCGTTATGTTTAATATCGCTACTCCTTTGTTTTTCTTCCGGTCTCTTTTTGGGTGTTCCCCAAAAAGGAAGGCGGAAGGAAAACAATTACTGCCACGGCGCACGCAGCATCACGTCAGCACGCGCCCGAAGGACGGCGAAGGGCGCTTACTTCCACAATACAAACCCGTTCAACCGTAAACACGGGAACCCCGCACCGCAGGGCTGCACTCCCGACTGACACTTCCGTTCCTATAGTCAGACGAAAAGAGGTAGCGGATTCTCGCCTTAGTCCCGGCGTTAGTGCCGGGCGGAGCGAAACCGCACCGGGCACCGAAACTGTACCCGTACCGCATGGGCTACCGTTCCGCAAGGGTTTCCACCGCATAGGCTGTCGCTTGTAGTGGGTAAAACTGCTTTCGTGCTTTCTATGGCAAAGAGTTTCCACCGCATAGGCTGTCGCTTGTAGTCCGGCTTTGCCGGGGTGTGAGCGGGAGCCGGAGCCGTATGCTTCAGGCGGAAGTAACTTTCGTAATCACCCACTTGGCAAGCCTCGACTGTTATACACCGGAGTAACTTTCAAAAAACTTCCCCCAAGAATGTTCCATAGAAACACTGTCAGAGGGCGGCTTTCTTTGCGCCCATTGGGTGGCTACGGGAAAGCAAGGAAAGCGGCACGGTATAGAAACGCTGCCCTTCTGAGAAACGCTGCCGGTGAAGGAATGTTCCGATTAAACACTGACGGAGTGCTGCTGCGGGGAGCGGGGCTGTGTGGGCGGCGGTATTCCCGCTGCACGCATTGCCACGAACCACACGGCGGCACGGTGAGCAATCAGACGAAAAGTTGCAAGCATGACTTTCTTCCGGTTTGCTAGCACATACCTGGCGGGTTCCCGGCTTCATCAACCTGATATCCCCCGCCAACTGCTAGCAGAATCCGGCAGCCGGCTTCTTCCAGGACGAAACATTTGCTAGCACTATTCCCGAGCTGCAGCAGCTGATCCGGAAAAATATGATAGCAAATCTTTCATTGGCCAAGCTCTTCCGGAGCGTATTTTGCTAGCAATCATCCCCTACTCTTTCTCCCTGCCCGCTTTCTCCAACCTGTCGAGTGCCGACAGAAAGCCCCGTACGGCTTCGCCCTGCTCCCGGTACCTTCGTTTCAGTTCTCCGTGTTCCTTCGCTTCCTGCTTGTAGTGGGTACAGAAGCGGGGGTATTCCCGCACAATGTATTTGATTGCTTCGCTGGCGCTTCTTTTCCCGGTAAGGCTTTTCAGCGCTTCGAGTTGTTCGGCTTCCTCGGCAGTCAGCCGCAGGGTGATGGTGCTTACTTTTTCGCTCATGACCGCCCACCCCCTTTCTCTCCGGAGACGGACGGTTCCAGCGAACCGGTGGTTTCTCCGGCCTGTGTCCCGGCGCGCCCCGCTTCCACTTCCACTTCCGCCTGTTGTTTCCGGTTCATCACTTCCGCCCGCCGATATGCTTCCGCATACGTCTGGCAGCGTATTCCGTATCTCTCGATAGTGACGCCTGCGGCTGTCACTTCGTGCGCCACGCACCACCCTGTACGCATTTTGCGGGGGTAGTAGAGCGGCGTCTTGTTTTTATCTTCACTCATAACCGTGTGGCTTACGCCGTTTTTTGCAATTCGTTTTTCTTTGCTTTTTTCAGCCGTGACCTGATGAAACAGCTCACCGAGAGAATCCGCCCTTTCGAGCGTCGTATTTCCCGTATCACCTCTTGCAGGACATCTTCTTTGCCTTTCGCCTCTTCGCATAGTTCGTCCATGTCATAGCTCGGCACGCCGATACCCGACAACATCTGCCTGACGTTATGAACGTCCTCTTTCACCTCATCCGTACACTCTTCCATCATCCGCAGGCGTCCCGTCTTCACCAGTCCACGCAGGGCGGGCAACACGTCTCCGGTGAACGAATAACGCCCGCCGCCAGCCTTCAATTCCTCAATCAGTTGCCATATCGGACTGTCGTCCTGCGCTATGTCCTCTATCCGTAGGACTTCCCGTATATCTCCTTTCGAGCATCCCAGGTCATAACAGATTTTACCCAACCGCTGCAATTTCATCCGGTATTCTTCGGAATGTTCCGGACGTTCCCCGCAGGATTCTGCGGAGACATTTCCTCTATTCCCGTCCGGAGAGAGTGAAACTTTATCCTCATCATCCCTTGTCTGCGGAATAGCCCGGGGGATAGAGGGGGAATTTTCTTTACTTTCTTTTTCTTTGTGCCGTTTTTCCGCAGAATTCCGCGGAGTTTCCGGAATTTCCGCAGAACTCTGCGGAATAATGACGCCGGAAGATATTCCGGCAGTGATTACGGTCTGTTTTCCGGTACCGGTTGCGGTTTCTTTTCCGATATCGGTTGCAGCCTGTTTTCCGGTCTCCAGTTTGGGAGAACCATAAACTGTTTTTCCGGTTTTCGTCTCGATTTCCTGACCGGAGAAAAGAGGTAGCGGCGCACTATCCATGCCGGATGGCGCATCTTGTATCTCGACAAGCCGTATATCTTCGGGTATTACGATTTTCTTCTTGGCTCTCCGGCAGATTTCGAGATATCTCTGCTGAATATCTACGGAAGTAAGTACATGATTCGTATGCCAGGTGATGGTGTCGAACAATTCCACTTCCGTGCAATATTCAATGATTTTTTCTACCCGTTGCTCTTCAATGCCCCAGTATTCGGAGACATCAAACATTTGGTCGTCCGTGAAACGGATATAACAGCCTTCTACCCGGTATATCTCATTCTGTATATACTGGTACACTGCATACCCTTCGCAGCCGTACCGCTTCTTCAGGCGTTTTACCTTGATGTCCTGAAAGCGGTCGGTTTCCGCCTGATAATATGATAATCCTGTTTTTGCCATTGCCGCTAGATTCTTCTACTGTAATTGGATGCGAGGTAATTCATGATTTCTTCTTTGCTGTATAGGAAAATCCCACCCAGTTTGTAGAATGGGATTGCGTGCTCCGTACGCATGTTCCTTAACGTTGAGTTACTGATGTTGAGCAATTTGCATACGTCCGTCGAGCGGATGAACACGGCATCTTCCGGAACGGTTTCGAGTGTGACGGGTTCCACGGGTTTGTACTTCGGTTTTCCGGCGGCTTTCTCCTTTTGGGGTTCTACGGCGGCTTTTTCAGATTCCTTTTCAGGTTTCACGATTCTCATGCTGTTGGTTTCTGTTTTCATGATTCTGTTTTTTTTATGTGAGTGAGTTAATTATTAGGGGGTAACCGGCTGTTTATCCAGGCAGGTGAAAGCTACCCGGTCGAGGTCTTTCAGTTGGCTGCTGTCGAGGGCGTAGATGGTTTTTATAATCCACCCTTTCAGGACGATTTCCCGGTGCCCTTCCCTGTTGGCGTAGTGATGCAGCGCACGGGTGACTGCTTCCTTCATTTCCTGTCCGGAAATGAGGCTCTTCTCATAGGCTATCATGCTGTCGACAGCTTTCTGCTCCAGTTCTTCCTGGCTGATGGTTACGGTTGTTTTCATTCGTTTACGGCTTTATCGGGTGATTTTTGAGATTCCTTCTTTGCGTACATGTCCTTGAGAGCGGCCATGTCGTCCATGACTTTGTTATCCACAACCTTCGCATAGATTTGTGTAGTAGACAAAGCGGCATGCCCGAGCATCTTGCTGACTGTTTCAATAGGAATACCGTGCATAAGTGTGATAGTCGTGGCAAACGTATGGCGGGCCATGTGGAAGGTAATCACTTTGTTAATGCCCGCAATCCTGGCAATCTCTTTCAAATAGCGATTAATTACCTGGTTCATTGGTACAGGGAACAGATGATGAGTTTTCTCCCCTTCGTGATAACTGTGGTATCTTTCTATAAGAACGTTGGCAGGCTCAAGCAGTGGCAACGCTACACGAATATCCGTTTTTTGTCGGTTGAATTGCAACCAAAGGCTTTTATCAATGCCTCGTACAATGTTTTCAAGGGTCATTTTAGACACATCCACATAGGCAAGCCCGGTATATACGGAAAACATGAAAATATCTCTTGCTATGGCCAGATGCGGTTTCAAAATCACATCTTCGAGCTTCTTAATCTCACTTTCGGTGAGAAATCCTTTCTCTACTTTTGTTTTCTTTATCTTGAGCAGGCAAACCGGGTTTCTGTCTATCCATTCATTTTGCAATGCCAGATTCATCACTCGTTTAAAGCGGGTAATGTGTTTTAATGCGCCATTGACGGCACAACGAATGCTCCCCTCTCTTCTGTAACCCTGCAAATAAGCGAAAAATTCCTGTACAAACGGTTTGTCGATAGCCGTAATCTTGTAATCGGAAAGATGATACTTAATTCGAATATAGTCCAACAGGTGTTTTTTGGTGACCATATAGCCACGATAACTCCCCTCGCGTAGGTTCTTACGGTCAATGATTTCGTGATAATCGAACAGTCTGCGAATGGTATCGTATTCATTTTCCCGTGCCTGGTAGGTAAGACGAAAGTTTTGAACGGTCAACTCATGCCCTTTGTCATGCAGCTTTCTGACTGTTTCATCAATCAGGAGCTTTACATCTTCGATGCGGGTATTTGCATCCCTGTCCACCTCTGTCTTTCCTGTAGACTTTTGCGCCGCAGCATTCCAATTTCGCGCTCGTACTTTACAATTGAGAGGAAATTCGTATCTTTGTCCTCGGATGGTTATCCGGCAAAATAACGATGCTTCGGCATCACTCTGTTTATTCCTACGCATCAGGAATAAAACGTTAAAAGTTCTTTTTTTCTGTTCCATGTTCCATGTTTTTGCTGGAACTTCAAAAAAGAATTGATTTTAACCGGATAATGTCTCCCGATAAATCTCCCGAATGAGCGTCAACTTTTTTCGGAAGAGCTTATTAAAGGACACAAAAAAACCCGCAAAATAACGTTTTTTGCGGGTTTTTACTTGTAATAAACTGGAAAGTTGTTGTCCTACCAAGATTCGAACTTAGACAAACAGAACCAAAAACTGTTGTGCTACCATTACACCATAGGACAAACTCAGGGTGCTTTCTGTTAAAAAGCGGTGCAAAGATAGAAGTATCTGACTAAACTTCCAAATATTTCGGTGTTTTTTTATCAAGTTTTGTCAGACTCATGCTGACAAAACCTGATTTTTCAGTCATTCAACTATCTCTTTTCTTATTTTGCAATCAGCAAATAGTAGTTCTTTTTACCACGCTGAACAAGCAGATATTTCTCATCGAGCAGGTCAGCAGTTGTAATTACCTGGTCAAAGGCTGTTAGCTTCTCCTTATTCAACGAAACGCCGCCGCCTTGAACCAACTTGCGCATTTCACCTTTCGACGCAAATACAGCCGCATTATCGACCAACAGGTCTACCGCCTTCACTCCTTCTGCCAACGCATCACGGGAAATCTCAAATTGAGGTACTCCTTCGAATACAGCCAGCAAAGTATCTTCGTCCAGTTTACGCAAAGCATCGGAAGTAGCATTACCAAACAGAATGTTCGATGCGTCTACCGCTGCGTTGTAATCTTCTTCAGAGTGAACCATCACAGTCACCTCTCTGGCAAGACGTTTCTGAAGGATACGCAAGTGCGGAGCAGCCTGATGTTCGGCAATTAATGCTTCAATTTCTTCCTTTTCGATAGAAGTGAAGATCTTGATATAACGTTCAGCATCGGAATCACTTACGTTCAGCCAGAACTGGTAGAACTTGTATGGAGATGTGTAACGAGCGTCCAGCCAAATATTTCCGGATTCTGTTTTACCGAACTTACCACCATCAGCTTTTGTAATCAACGGGCAAGTCAGCGCGAAAACCTCTCCCCCGTTGGTACGGCGAATCAATTCGGCACCGGTAGTGATGTTTCCCCATTGGTCGGAACCACCCATTTGCAGCTTACAGCCTTTAGTCTCGTATAAGTGAAGAAAATCGTATCCTTGAAGCAACTGGTAAGTGAACTCTGTAAATGACAGTCCGTCACGCGCTTCGCCATTCAAACGACGCTTTACAGAGTCTTTTGCCATCATATAGTTCACAGTGATGTGCTTACCTACCTCGCGAACAAAATCAAGGAAGCTGAAGTTTTTCATCCAGTCGTAGTTGTTCACCAGTTCGGCACGGTTGGGTACATCCGACTCGAAGTCGAGGAACTTGGCAAGTTGATTTTTAATACACGCCTGATTGTGATTCAACGTTTCCTCATCCAGCAGGTTACGTTCTGCCGACTTACCGGAAGGGTCACCAATCATACCTGTAGCGCCACCGATCAATGCCAACGGCTTATGACCGCAGCGTTGGAAATGACGAAGGATCATCACTCCACAAAGGTGACCAATGTGTAGCGAATCGGCAGTCGGGTCGATACCCAAATAGGCAGTCACCTGCTCTTTGATTAGCAACTCTTCTGTTCCCGGCATGATATCTTGCAACATGCCACGCCATCTCAATTCTTCTACAAAATTCATCGTATTACTCTTTAATTATTAGGTTTTTTATTGTATTTCAATCCTATACGCGACAAAAGTACGACTCTTTCACGGAAGATACAACACTTATGCCTTAAAAAAGACATTTTGAATATTTCTATGGATTGTCTCGCGCAGTGCCTCCACTCCCACTCCACGCACTTCGGCTGCCCGGCGCAGGATGTCTTCAATATCGAGCGAACTTTCGTCTGTCTCCAAAAATAAGCGGTCATCAGGTATCAGCTTCATCGTTTCATCGGGATAATGCTCTCCCAAAGAAAGATAGAATCCCTGCTTCAGTAATTGCATTGCCTGTTCAGGTTTTCCCCGGAAACCATGCCATATCCAAGGCTGTATGGGACGAAATCTCTTTTTCACAGCCAACATTTCATCCATCGCTTTCACGCAGTGAATTATCAATGGCAAGCTGTACTGTTCCGACAGGGTTATCTGCATTATAAATGCCGTTCGCTGAAGTTCCATCGGAGTCTCTGCCAATTTGTCCAGTCCGCTCTCCCCTATGGCTACAATACGCTTATCGGGTAATTGACTGATAATAAAATCCTGTTGCTCTTCTATATTAGCCATTGTCAGTTCCCAGGGATGGATGCCGATAGAATAATAATAACCTTCCAAAAGCGGCGCTCCTGTCAACTGTTTATAATTGATAATGGACTTGCCTTCAGAGTCGGCTTCCCGTCTATGGGTATGAATATCCAGGATCGTATTTATCGTTTTCCCTTCCATATTTGATTCTTTGTTTTAATTCTTTTTTTAGGGCACAGGGTCATAACCGGAGCCACCCCAGGGATGGCATCTCAGGATACGTCGCACAGTCAGATAAAACCCTTTCACAGGCCCGTGTTTCTTTATCGCTTCGACTGCATAAGCCGAGCAAGTGGGTGTGAACCGACAAGAAGGAGGTGTAAGCGGAGAAATACAAATCCGGTAGAAATAGATGGGGATAAGTAACAAGAGCGAAAATATCCTTCTCAAAAATCCTTTCACGGATACCCAAATGGAGGATATCCCGGAGCCTTGGGATTTCATGAGGAAAGCTTTTCGGAGATGCGCGAAAGCGCTATTTTCATCTTCTCTTCCAATTCGGCAGTAGCTGTAAGCTCGTCCGACAGATAGATAAAGGCGACAGCCAGGCGCTGTTCACGCCGTTGCAGTTCACCTATCAGGAGTTCTTTGTTTTTTCGGTAGGCTTCGCGTATCTGACGTTTCACCCGATTGCGCTTTACCGCCCGTTTGAAGCGTCGTTTCGACACGCTGATCAGTATGGAAGCCGAAGCCTCACCCTTTTCGACAGGCATATATACAACACGTATCGGAAAGATGGAAAACGACTTCGAAACGCCGCCCTCAAACATCTTTCCGATCTGTATTTTACTGTTCAGCCTTTCGGCTTTGCACAAAGTATATATACCCACTCTGTTTATTTATTGTTTTCCTTGATAAACATGTCAAGTGCGGCAGTCATTGACGGAGCCTGCACTGTAGGCGCTTCAAGGTCCAGACGAAGTCCGGCATCACGTACAGCCTGTGCGGTAGTGGAGCCGAAAGTTCCGATCTTAATCTCTTTCTGATTGAAATCGGGGAAGTTCTTCTTTAAAGAAGTCACTCCTGCCGGGCTAAAGAACACCAACATATCATAATCAAACTCTTCTTCTGACGTGAAGTCGTTGCTCACTGTGCGGTACATCACAGCTTCTGTGTGTTGAATACCGTTCTTGTCGAGCAGGTTTTTCACATCATCATTGTGTACGTCCGACATCGGGACGAGGTATTTCTCTGTCTTGTGCTTCACGATGGAAGGAACGAGATCTTCAATCTTTCCGGTAGCTCCAAAGAAGATTTTACGCTTGCGATACTGTACATACTTCTGGATATACAATGCCACCGCTTCCGTCACGCAGAAATACTTCATTGTCTCGGGAATCGCTACACGCATCTCAGTACACAAACTGAAAAAGTGGTCAATAGCATGACGCGAAGTGAATATAACGGCAGTGTGGTCGAGAATCGAAATTTTCTGTTGCCGAAATTCTTTCGCCGAAAGACTTTCAACCTTAATAAACGGCCGGAAATCTATTTTTACGCCATACCTCTCAGCTATGTCGTAATAGGGAGATTTCTCTGACGCAGGCTTAGGCTGCGACACTAGTACTTTTGTAATTTTCAACGTCCTAAAATTTTATTAGCAAAATATTGTTCATTTGAATCATACCTTGGTAGAGTAGCAGACAAGGTACTATTTCTAGAGCGCAAAAGTACACAATTAAAAGGAGAAGGCCACTAAATTGATGAAAAAAAAGCTTTATCCACTTATAAAACATCAATATTTTAGCGAAAATTAGAATAATTGAACCAATTACAATCAAATTGATGAGACTTAGATCGAAATAAACTAGAAAAAGTACGAACGGGAAAAGGGCAAATCCGGCATAATATATGAGTGTAGAATAAGATTCCAACCATAGATTTGTCCTATTTTCGTCAAAAAAAATCCATCCCAGGAACATGTAAAGCAACCATTTTAGTAAGAAATATGCCAGGCAAAAACCGACATAAATTCCGAGTAAAAGGAGAGGGGATACATGGTTCATCAGAGCGGGACAAGTGTCATGAAAATAATTGAAAAAGGTGATTCCTGCCAACACGCAGGTTTGCAATACGAGTACAAGAAGATAGCGCATGTCGGCCGCCGTGGAGCTATCAAAGATGCTCGTCCGCTCCCGATGCAGCACAAAGTCTTTCACTTGCTGCGAAAGAAATCTCTTTCCGCGTGCCAAAGCGATGGAAGAAAGGAAGAAGCAAGCCAGCAACGTCAACGAGATTGCGTCATCTATACGGGGAGAATAGGGGATAGGGGTTCCCTCAAAGCCTGATTCAACTTCCTGCGCAGTATGAGCCGCAGTCAATTGCAAACTATCACTATCCGCCTTTGCCGGGGCAGTCTGCCCTTGTTGGAACAGTAGCAGAGTATCAACGCGTTGTGTACTTAGCGTATCGCCTATCATATGGCTGCGAATTTACGAATGGAAATATCCCACACCGGAGTCTCATAAAGCAACTTTACGGCTTCTTCAGGCGTCCGGGCTACTTTCCATATATCTCCATGCTGTTGACGCATAAAGTTCTCCTCAATTGCCTTTTCAAGCATTTCAAGCAGTGGATCAAAGAACCCGTTTACATTGAGAATAATAATAGGGTTAAGATATAGCCCCAATTGTTTCCAGGTAATAATTTCAAGGAGTTCTTCGAGTGTTCCGCATCCTCCCGGCAGTGCGATGATGCCATCACTCAGATTTGCCATCTTTTGTTTGCGCTCATGCATAGATTCCACTTCAATCAGTTCTGTCAATCCTGTATGGTGCCAGTTCTGCTCTACCATAAAATGAGGGATTACTCCGGTCACTTCACCACCATTCTTCAAGACTGCATCTGCCACAGAGCACATCAATCCGATACTGCCGGCTCCGTTAATCAAACGGATATGATGTTCGGCAAGCAAACGGCCGAGCTCTTCGGCTGCTTGAAAGTAGACGGGATCTATCTTGGTACTGGAAGCACTATATACGCATACGGAATTTATCTGATTCATCACTCTTTACGGGGTTTATGGTTGTAACGAGTGCAAAAGTACAAAAAAACATAGAATAACAGACTATAGTTCACACTAACTAAAATGTAAATTGATAAGAGACAGATGGCAGTGCACCATACAAATACATTTTATGCATGCCAATATCAGAGAAATCATAGTCATCTCTACTCGTATAGATAGTAAACACATTTTTTCTGTTATATGCATTCATCACAGAAAGAATCAATCGCCCCCCTTTGTTTGTTTTACAAGTCATGGATAAATCCAACTCATGAAAGGCAGGAGCACGATAACCATTTCTTGTAGAATAGATATAGAAAGCTGTACCGTTCACCCGGTAATGAGCAATAGGCAATGTCAGATTCATCCCTGAATTGTACGAGAAGGTAGCTGCAAAAGCACATCTTCGCTTACGTCCAGCCTCATAATTTAGAAATATCTTCAAGCTATGTGGACGATCATAGACAGGCGGATATTCCTTATCTTCGAAAGTAGCAATGTAATTTCGGGCATGTGAAAGGGTATAGCTAATCCATCCGGTTAGCCGTCCTCTGTTTTTAGATACATAGAATTCCGCTCCATAGGCCTTTGAATAACCTGTATTCAACTGTGTTTCTATCTGATTATTCAAAAAGATATTCGCATTATCTACAAAATCAACGATATGATCCGTCTTTCTATAATAAGTCTCCAATGAGAGTGTATACATTCCTTTTGCCAGGCTTCTCTCATACCCTAAAACCATTTGTTTCATCACTGCAGGTTTCAGTTGTCCGTTAGCAGGTACCCACATATCCGAAGGAATACCAACGGAGGAATTAGACAACATATGCAGGTTTTGTGAAGACTGCGTGAAAGCCGCATGCAAACGGTTCCCAGTTCCGGGAGAGTAGGACAACTCGGCTCTCGGTTCAGGCATTATGTAACTCTTTTGCTTGAGTTCTCCCACTTTAGGAGTATAAAAAACGGAAAAACGAATTCCTCCATTCAGCTGCCATGCTGATAAAATCTTATAGGTCGCTTCTCCATAGGCTGCCATATCCAGCAGGGACCGCCTATCCATTCGATAGGGAACCACATTACTAAAGTCTCCCCAACTGCTAATACTCCCAGGCATTGTGGTAAATACATGCGCAGAAAGGCCACTCCTAATATGTAGTGCATTGTTAACAGTATAATCTGCATCATATTTCAATTGATAAGATTGGATATTCGATTTCCACAAGAACTTCATTCCGTCTGTTATTGATTTATAGCGATAATAATAATTGCTAAAAATAGCACTGAAGTTTCCCGACAACCGATCTGTCCAAACATGATTCCATCGAAAAGTAGCAGTAGTATTTCCCCAATTCATACCATAACCGCGTACCAGTTGATTAAAAAAAGTATGATCGCCACCATTATATACTGAAAAGAGAATCCGGTTCCGGTCATTTAATGTAGAATTAATTTTAGCATTCACATCATAAAAGCTCATTTTGGTACCACGGAACTGCTTCAGCACACTAAGCACAGCTCCCGGATAAGCAAATCTAGCAGATACCAAGTAAGACGCTTTCCCTTTCTTTATCGGACCTTCCAACTGGATTTTAGAGGCGATAACTCCAATGGTAGCACTCCGGTGCTTCTCCTGATTGTTTCCTTCGCGCATTTTGACATCAATAACAGACGAAGTTCTTCCACCATACTTCAATGGAAAATAAGATTTATAAAGACTCACTTGCTGTATAGCATCATTATTGAACACAGAAAAGAAAGACAATGCATGGTTCGGATTATAAACCATTGCTTCATCCAGCAATATCAAGTTACCCCATTGATTACTCCCTCGAACAGATATATTATTGGAGCCTTCATTACCACTAATGACTCCTGGAAGATATTGCAATGACTTCAATACATCAGGTTCGCTTCCTAAAGTGGGAAGTGCCTGAATATCTTTCTGGTTCAATGTCAACTGTCCGCCTGCTTTCCGATTTCCCATTACCTCTACATCGCTTAGTTGATAGTTATCGGGCATCAAAGCAAAATTATGAACCGAATTTGCAGCCAGAGTCAACGTATCCATTTGGGTTACATAGCCCAGCATCGAACATCTTAAGACACAACGTCCACCCTTAATACGGATGGAATATAGTCCATATGTATTAGCAGCCACTCCTGTTCCCGACATGAGGTCTCCTATGTTAGCATCCGAGAGCACTTCTCCGGTCTTTCTATCGGTCACACGACCTCTGACTGTGATCGTCTGTGCATTACATATGGTGAAACTTCCACAGCAGGATAATATAAATAATAACAAATATTTTTCCATCAAATCCTATGTTTCTTATAAAAATATACTTCAGAGATAGCGCTGACACGAAATATGCCATAAGCACCATTACTAATGTTGCTTTTTACAGAAGCCGGACGTGGAGAAAAAGTTCCACCATCCGAACGTATTTGCTTAATCATTTGATCAAACACCTGATAGCAGTTTTCAGATATGGATTGCATTTTTATCCAGATGGAATCGCTTACAGGATAACTAAACCCAGGACGATTGGGAAGTACAAACTGTTCTCCCTCGCTCACAACATAGTCTACCACATTTTCCGCCAAATATTCGTCATCCAAAATAGAATATGGCCAACCGGCACTATTTGTTGTTCCATAATATAGATTATAAACAGATGCGACACGAAGTACTTTTGAAGAACAAAAATCTGTTTTAAGCAAATAATAGTTATGCTCTTCAGGAGGATTATGAAAACTGATACATGGAGTTTCATTAGGTTCACCTTCCCCAGTATCAATACGTTTCATTACTATTTTGTCGATTGGAGTTTTAGGCACCATCCGTTCGCATGCTGTATACTCCCTCCCTTTGTATTTAATATGAAGTTCGTAGGTATGATTTTCGATCCCATAAATCTTATTAGTAACATAAAGCCCACCAGGCGTTTCACTAGGAAGCCATTTCATATAAACAGTAACGTCTTTATGCCTATAGTGATCATAAAATCGAAAATCCTGATAATCAGTCAACTTGGCATTTTGCAACGTATCTCTTATGCCTGTTGTCAAATCAACAATAACAATTTCTGCATCATTAATTCTATCAAAGCTACGATTTTCAGGGTGTTTCAGTTTAGTTGACGGTTTACTTAATACAAAATAATAGGGTGGGGGTTCATCGGTTATCACTCCATCAAATACTATGGCGTCTTCCGGGAGCGACATACCTACATCAAACGGCTCCTCGCAGGCAATACAGAGATATAAAGTCTGCATTAAAAATAGATAAACTATCTTATTCAGATTGAAATAAAGCCTCATCTTTTATCTTTTGTGTTATAATTCATATTCCAATAGCTTGGACAACTCTTCATAGCTATTTGTGACGTACACCAAACGATCATTAATTATGATGGTAGGAGTAGCCATCAGCCCTCTATCTACTAACTGATTGATGACCTTATCCATCTTCTTATATTTGTCAGAAGAATGTAAGTAGGCATCAAATTCTTTCATATTCAATCTTTTAGACTTTGCTAAGTTATATATAAAAACAGAATCTGCTACTCCTGAACAGTTAAATATAGAATCATGAAAAGTCCAGAATTGTTTTTGTTCACCAGCAGCTTCACATGCCAAAGCCGCTAACGAAGGAGCATCCGCAAAATGCACAAAACCAAATTTAACCCGCCCTTTATAGCTGTCATAGAGTTTGGACAATGTCTTTTCAAATTGCACACAACGCTCACAATTATAATCGGAGGCTACAATAAAAGTAACAGGAGCATCTAAATTTCCTCTATAGTACACACACAAGTCCCTCACAACACATTCCGGTTGTTTAGGAGGATATAAATATCTTTTAATATCCGCCTTTTGATATAAAGAATCAATCAATGCCTGAACAATCCGACTCCGAAGTTTCTGTTGATAAGATAGTTTCTCCTCAATCGAACCTTTTACTAACGGGACTAATTCACT
The DNA here is from genome assembly GCF_014750685.1 of Bacteroides sp. GM023. Taxonomy (GTDB): domain Bacteria; phylum Bacteroidota; class Bacteroidia; order Bacteroidales; family Bacteroidaceae; genus Bacteroides. The sequence goes on along the minus strand of NZ_JAAXGE010000002.1, from coordinate 640,920 downwards.
TTTTATATAAGAGCTTTGTGTATTGAATCCATATCGTTTTTTCAAACTATCCTGTCCTACACATATTTTTTGCTGGACAAACCAATCGATAAACTCTTCCAAAGACATTTTTTCTTTTTTGGCTGCATCCTCTAACAATTTCTGTTTGATCATACCCGCAAGTACCCGACTTTTGATTTCATACGCCGTATTCAATATATCAAAAATCTCTTGTTTACTTTGAGACGCTAGCTCTGAAAGAAGAATCTTTTCTCCATTCACTTCTGCAACAATATCATTCTTATTTATAACAGGAGTATTGCAAGCAATAAAAAGAAAAGAGAAGAGAAAGAAATGCAATATTTTCATGTTTATATACTAATTAAATCAATTCTTATTGGCAAGTTTTACCAATAAGAATTGATTATAAACAAATTAATAACTAGATAGATGATTGCACCAATTTTGTGAAATTAGTTTTATCCGTATTAAGGCATATGTGATATCTTGTATTTCTATCCAACTGGACTCCATAAAATGAACCTTGCGGATCACTGTGATGTTGGTGCCCTATCCATACTTGTGCCCAATTTTTATTCTTATGATCTTCATCATCAAAATACAAATTGCCTGAAGCCATATTAGCAGGAGCAATGACTCCATAATTAATACCTACAGGTCCCACTGGAATATCGCCCCATTTATTCATATTCCTATCTATATTCCATGCCAATGTAGCATTAGAATCCAATTTAGACATTCCAGAAATGTGCATTACATCATAATAATTAGGGTCATCAGACCACACACCATTATGACCACCATCTTCTGTATCATGATAACGGACCAATGTCATGGTCTCTAAAGGTACATCCTCAAACAAAAAGACTCCCCCCGGATAACGAAACCCCGCATCCACCATGCAAAATTCGAGACGCATATTATCTCCACCATCAACATATGTATCTCCAACATTGCCACTTACGCTAGATTTACTATTTCCGTTTTCACAATCAATTTTTATCGACAAATACTTGTAATTACCACAAGAACCAACTCTGAAAACTCCGACCCTTGGCGATGCTACACCATAAGCCGTACGCATAACCTTCTCCTTAGCAACTTCCATCCGTCCCATAATTTCCGCGATATAATTATCCTTCAAAATCTGAATGGAGTCTTCATCACCCAAAGTTTCACATTTCAAACCATTATCACCCGCTTCCAACGTACCTAGTTCATACTCATTGTTCAAGCCATTTAATTCGGATTCTGTATCAAGTAATACAGAATTTCCCGCACAAGAGCAGCATAAAGCCACCATTGCTCCGAAAATCAATAGATTCTTTTTCATCGTGATTAAATTTTAATTAGATTTTATTTAATAAGAAAAGTATTCCAGCACACTCTTATTCATAAGCATTATGATAACAGACTACTCAATAAATATTTTACATATTTATCAATACTCTAAGTAGTAGATGAATAGACTGTTTTCTTAGATCCTACATCTTTTAAGATATTTACAGTAGTAGCTTCAATAAGTGAAAATTCAATCAATATCAATGAATTTTCCAGTAAAGCATTAGGCAAGAAGAAAATTGAGTATGACTGCATTTGAGTCACATCAACCAAAAAGACTTGGCATTTCGCTTTCTGTTCTATTACATATATACTTATATATGTTTGCAACAAAATAGCTAGTAACAAAAAGAATAGAAGTTTCGATTTCATAATGTCTGTGTGTTTATAATCTGTGTCCAAAGATACAAAAGCATAACGAAAGATACCAATCCCACTTGGTAACATAGGTAACAGTTCTAAACGAAATAGGTAATGAAGTGTAACACACACTGAATTCTACTAATAATCGCTTCAAAATATGCATCTAAACAATCAAAAAGCTAGTTTTACTTTTTTCTTACTTATTTTCCATAAAAAAAATCTTGGACTTCTGAATCAGAAGCCCAAGAGCCTTTCTCACAGAGAATACATCTATTGCAGATATCGCATCTGCAAACAGATGTATCAAATTGCCGCTGAATGAACTTTTATTCGAATAACCAGTTTGTTCGAACACCCTACCAGCTTTCAGCAAAGCAATTATTATAAGTGATTTTATTTTCAAAATATACCTAATAACTATTATATGCCTTTCGCAAGGAACATTAAGCCCACGAGTCAAAATCAACCGTTTCTTTCCCCTTTCGGTCGACATCTAATCGCCAACGCTATTTCAGCAATGCACTATATACTCAATAGCGGAGCTTTAATAGTTAATTATTTAGGTATATTTATCTAGTTGCAAATATATCTATTACAGAGATTAGTCTAATTCAAACTCTCCGGCATAGGTTTCAGTCGGAAGTTGTATTTCTACAATATACTTACCTTTCTCTTCACCTGCAAGATTAATATTAATCTTTTGTACATTCAAATCAGTAGATGAATAAACTACTTCTTCCGTTTCTGCATCTTTTATGATGATTGTCACAGAAGTAACAGGTACAACAAGATCAATGGATAACATCGGGCTTTCAACAAAAGCAATAGGTATAATAGGAATAGATCTATGCTGTGCCTGAGTTTTATTTCTTAGTTCAATCTGACGCAAAGATTTCATTTCTCGTGCAAAGGAAGTTGTGTTTACCTGAAGTAAAATGGTCAACAATAACAGAAGTAAGAATTTAGCTTTCATAATAAATTGAGTTTAAAATTTCGCCCCAAAAATACATAGTTGATATAAAAAAAACGATTTTTATGTGGTAACAATGGTAACAGGACACTATAATTTACAGATTATCAATGCTAAATACATATTCAAACATCTCTGCATCCATTTTATTCTTAATTCGATTCTTACGTGTTTTAAGAGCATCTGATGTAGTATCCATTAATTCCATAATAACAGTTTTGGAACAATGAAGTTTGGAAAGAATACAATAAAACAAATCGTCATGAGTTAAAGTTGGACAACATTCTTGCAAATTCGTCATCACATCAATAAATGTTTTGCATATAACAGTATGCATCTCCGCTCTCAAATTACGCATCACTAATAATTGCTTAGGAGTCGCTTTCTCCAAAGCTTCCAATTTACTGTAATAATCGGTATTCTGAAACACAGACACACATAATTGAAACTGTTGTTCTCTCAATTCGGACATTTTCTTATTAACAAGTTCCTTATTGGACTCAGAAACTTCTTCCTCTTTTAGTAACATAGTATCTACTCGCTTTTGAGTTAACTCATGTTGCAAAGCTATATAACGCTTTTTTCGTTTCCTGTCATTCCACATAAAGGAAAAAACACATATAATCATCAAAGAAAGAAATGCAACAATCAAACTACCAATTAATATTTTAGTACGCTCTGACAACACTCTTTTATGCTCTTCCAATTGATGCTTATCCATAAGTCGATTAAGTTCCTCATTATCAGCAATCACCTGAATTGAATCATAAAGTATCTTATATGCATCAATATTTTCTGCTGCAACCTTCCATTCACCTTTTCTCTTCGCAACTTGATACATACCATCATAACAAGCAACCTTACCATAAATATCAAGCTGCTCTATATTCCTACAGTAAAAATAGCTAGCAGAATCAAGCTTATTCAAATTAAGCATAACTTTTGCTTTTAATAAACAAGCATTAAAAGATCTATTATAATCCATTGTCGCAATCGCCTTTGATATATATCTATCTGCTTGAACATAATCCTTTTCTTCACTGTAAACCATAGCTAAATCATGATAAAGTGCACCTATCAAATTAGGATCTTGATCTGCTAATGCACAACCAAGAGCATATTCATAATAGTATAGTGCACTATCTTTCTCATTCTGCAACAAAAATGTACGCGCAATACCTCTCAGTGGATATATTTGTTCACTTTTCCCTCTCAATATCTGATAAGCTGAGCGATAAGCCTCCGCTGCTACACTACTCAAATCTTCTTCTTCATAACATTCCGCCAAATTATCATATATCATCGCCAAAAACTCATCTTTAACAGGCATCAACCGAATTGCCGTCAAGTATTCTTCTACAGCGAAAGAAGTATACCCCATATCCCGGTAAGTAGCTCCCCAGTAATAATGAGCCTTTGCAGCATACAAACTCTTTTTTCTATCACCATAGTACTCAACAGCCGTTTTTATTAACGAATCATCCTCTAAAGCAATATAATTCTTATACTTCGCTTGCGTAAGCAACAACGCATATAGCGCTCTATCAGCACGTGGTAGCTTCTGTGGAGAAGAAATAGATTCCAAAATGAATAACGCACTATCAGGATGTGCTTCCATTAATGAATCAGCACACAATAGCAAAGGATTCTTCACTGAAGAAGAACATGAAGATAGAGATATAGATGACAGAATGCCACCCAGACCGACAAATAAGCAAAGAAAGACCAATAAATGGCATCTTGAACAGAAATATTTTATTTTCATCTGGCAATTGTTCGTTTCATGAAACAAAAGTAGCAAATTCCTGCAAGACGAACTTAGTATCCAAAATACATTTATTTAAATATAACTTATAAAAAACAAGAGCCACAACCCCATCTTCCCGTGAAAGGAAGGTGAAATTGTGACTCTTTTATACAACAAGCTAAGCTCTAAACAGACTTACAGAGCGAAAGCGGCTTTAATTTTATCAACATAATCAAGCTTCTCCCATGTAAAGAGCTCAACGTCTACCGTTTTCTCACCCTCATAGCGAGAAGAGAATTTCTTTGTAACCACTTGCGGCTCACGTCCCATATGACCATAAGCAGCAGTTTCCTGATAAATAGGATTGCGAAGTTTCAGACGTTCTTCGATAGCTTTCGGACGAAGGTCGAACAATTGGTCAATGATGCGGGCAATCTCGCCATCAGTCATATTCACATGAGAACGGCCGTAAGTATCCACAAAAATATTGATCGGACGAGCCACACCAATAGCATAACTTACCTGCACAAGCATTTCATCTGCTACACCTGCCGCAACCATATTCTTAGCGATATGACGTGCTGCATAAGCTGCGCTACGGTCTACCTTGCTAGGGTCCTTTCCGGAGAAAGCACCACCACCGTGAGCACCTTTGCCACCATAAGTATCAACGATAATCTTACGACCTGTCAATCCGGTATCTCCGTGAGGACCACCGATTACAAACTTTCCGGTAGGATTAACATGATAGATGATCTTGTCATTGAACAGTGCCAACACTTTATCATGATGGATAGAAGCAATCACACGAGGCATCAGAATCTCGATCACATCACGACGGATGATAGACAGCATTTCTTCGTCAGCTTTTAACTGAGCTGCTTGTGAATCATCTTCCGGCTGGATAAAGTCATCATGTTGAGTAGAAACAACGATTGTATCAATGCGAACAGGAGTTCCATTGTCGTCATATTCGATAGTTACCTGGCTTTTGGCATCGGGACGGAGGTAAGTCATCACCTTGCCTTCACGACGGATATCAGCCAGCACTTGCAGAATGCGGTGTGCCAAATCAAGAGAAAGCGGCATGTAGTTTTCCGTTTCATTCGTAGCATAACCAAACATCATACCCTGGTCGCCTGCACCCTGTTCCATCGGGTCCTGACGCTCTACACCGCGGTTGATATCGGGGCTTTGCTCATGAATAGCGGACAATACACCACAAGAGTTACTTTCGAACATGTACTCTCCTTTGGTATAGCCGATTTTCTTAATCACTTCGCGTGCGATGAGCTGGAGGTCAACGTACGCTTTTGTTTTCACTTCACCCGCTAGCACCACTTGTCCGGTAGTTACTAGTGTTTCGCAAGCTACTTTCGAACTGGGGTCGTAAGCCAACAGTTTGTCAAGTACGGCATCCGATATTTGATCGGCTACCTTGTCGGGGTGTCCTTCTGACACCGATTCGGATGTAAATAAGTATCCCATCTTTCTTAAATTAAGAATTAAAAAATAAGAATTAAGAATGAGAGAGTAGGAGAGGTGAGTGCTGCAAGGAGTAAACCGCAAAGCGTCGATAAGACGTGTTTTAGCATTTTTTTCCGTGGTTGCAAGCTACTCAAATCTGTCCACACTTTCATTTCGGTTGCAAAGATAAAGAGAATTCGGAGATTATCAGTATCTTTGGCACGTATTTAACACATAAATAGATTTAAAATGATTCTAAATAAGAGAGTAAGAACGATTTTCGTTTTGGCACTTTATGTCGGATTTACGATTGCCATTTACGCCATTGTATGCCACTTTATCAACCGCGAGTTTCGGGATATTGAGCTACTGTATGCTGTATTGATAGGCTGTTTAGCCTATTTGCCGCGATTTATTGCTGACAAGAAGAAGAAATAAGTTCGCGCATCGTTTTTCCAAGCACGGGATGCACAAGTTCCGGCGCAATCTCTGCCAACGGCTTCATCACGAAGTCGCGTTCTGTCATAAGCGGGTGGGGGAGATTCAGTTCCACTCCGGTCGGAGAGGTCACAGAAAGTACCAAATCTTCATACATCAACAGGTCGATATCAATCAAACGGTCACTATATGCGCCATTGATTGATTTTTTCATGCGTCCCAGCTCACGCTCAATCGCTTGCGTTTTCTGCAGCACATCCAAAGGAGATAATTCCGTCTCTACACAAGCGGCGGCATTCAAGAAACTATTTTCGGAAGTAAATCCCCAAGGGGCGGTAACATAAAAAGCAGACAGGGAAACGACTTCCCCTATCTGCTCTTCTATTTTTTGCACGGCATCCCGAAGATTCTGTTCTTTATCTCCCAGGTTTGTGCCGAGCCCTACATAAACTTTTGCCATTATCTATTTTCAAACAAGAAGATACCACTATCTTTCATCCAAGGGAATGAAAAACTCCACCTTGCCACATTTCGGGCAAACATACAGATCAAAAGATTCGCGATTCTGAAACAATTCAAATAAGTTTCCAAAGAGTCCGGTACTCATTCCTTCGTGAAATTTATATTTACCAGAGTATTCCATCTCAACCTGACAGCGCAAACAATCAATAGAACGTTCTTCTTCCTCTACCGATTCCAGCTCATTCAGGTCTAAGACTTTATCTTCCGGGAAACTATAATTGCAATTCCAGCAAATATCAAAGCTATCTTCTACTTCCTCATGGCATTTAGGGCAGATCTTCATAGCCGTATCTTATTTGTCTAAAATCAACATCGCGTCTCCGTATGTACCGAAACGGTAACCTTCTTTCAATGCTACATGATAAGCATCCATCACCTGGTCATAACCGCCGAAAGCAGCTACAATCATCAACAACGTGGAAAGCGGCATATGGAAGTTGGAAATCATTGAATTGGCCACAGTAAATTCATATGGCGGGAAGATAAACTTGTTCGTCCATCCTTCAAATTCCTTCAAATGCCCGTCGGTGCTGACTGCGCTTTCGATGGCACGCATCACTGTCGTACCTACCGCACACACATTCTTTCCGCTATCTTTAGCACGATTAACGGCTTTCACTGCAGCTGCATCTACAAACATCTGTTCCGAATCCATCTTATGCTTCGTCAAGTCTTCTACGTCGATGTCGCGGAAGTTGCCCAAACCAGCGTGCAGGGTGATATATGCAAAGTCCACTCCCTTGATTTCCAAACGCTTCATCAATTCACGGCTGAAGTGCAGGCTGGCAGTCGGAGCTGTTACCGCACCTTCATTCTTCGCGAAGATAGATTGGAAACGTTCTGCATCTTCCGGTTCTACGGGACGGTTGATAATCGTATGTGGCAGCGGAGTTTCGCCCAATTCATACAAAGCTTTTTTGAACTCGTCGTGAGGTCCGTCATAAAGGAAACGCAGTGTACGTCCACGAGAAGTAGTATTATCAATAACTTCGGCCACCATTGAATCGTCCGGGCCGAAATACAGCTTGTTACCGATACGAATCTTACGTGCCGGATCCACCAATACGTCCCACAAGCGAAGTTCTTCATTCAATTCACGCAACAAGAATACTTCGATACGCGCACCCGTCTTCTCCTTATTACCGTACAAGCGAGCAGGGAATACCTTCGTATCGTTAAATATAAACACATCCTTATCATCAAAGTAGTCCAAAACGTCCTTAAACATCTTGTGTTCAATCTTACCTGTATTACGGTGTAATACCATCAAACGAGACTCATCTCTATACTTCATAGGATGTAGAGCGATCTTATCCTCGGGTAACTTAAATTTGAATTGTGATAATTTCATACCTATTCCTTATTACGTTAATTATTTTCTTCCTCATTTTCTATTTCCTGCTGGTCTATCCACTCCTTGAAGTGTTCGGGATCCGGGCAGTCTTCCAACCGGACGTCACCTACACGGGTGCGAATCAGTCCTGTCAGATGCGCTCCGCTATGAAGCGCTTCACCGATGTCACGTGCCAGCGCACGGATATACGTCCCTTTGCTGCATACGACACGGATTTGAATCATCGGCTCCGGAGCATCCAATCGACATTCCAGCAATTCAATCTCGTCGATAACAAGCTGCTTCGCCTTTAGTTCTACTTCCTCGCCTTTTCTTGCCAGTTCGTAAGCGCGCTTTCCATCCACCATACAGGCAGAAAAAGCAGGCGGTATCTGTTCTATCGTACCGATAAAGTGCGTCAGCACTTCTTCCACCATCTCCCGCGTGATATGTTCAGTAGGGTAGGTGACATCTATCTCGTGTTCCAAATCATACGACGGGGTGGTAGCGCCCAACCGGAGTGTAGCAACATACTCCTTCGTTTGATATTGAAATTCTTCTATTCTCTTCGTTGCCTTGCCTGTGCATACAATCATTACCCCAGTCGCAAGAGGGTCCAGCGTACCGGCATGACCGACTTTTAGTTTTTTCACCCCTATCCGGCGACAAATATGATAACGGACATGCCCTACTACCTTAAATGAAGTCCAACCAAGAGGTTTATTAAAAAACAGTACTTCTCCTTTTTTAAAATTCATCAGCCTATTTCCAAGTTATATCCCAACAACAGCATTATCAGGATCGTTCCACCCACGATAATTCTGTACCAACCGAACGCCTTAAAGCCATATTTGGTAACAAAGCTTATAAAGAACTTTATAGCCAGCAGGGCGACGATAAAAGCCACCACATTACCAATAATAAGAGCCGACATATTGTTGACCAGAATTTCCGTACCACCATCCAGGAATAGCTTCAGCACCTTATATCCGGTTGCCGCAAACATAGTCGGCACTGCAAGAAAGAATGAAAATTCAGCAGCTTCCTTACGTGTCAGCTTCTGTGCCATACCACCAACGATGGTCGCCATCGAACGGGATACACCCGGTATCATGGCAATACATTGGAACAGACCAATATTGAATGCTTTTCTCTCTGTCAATACCGTATCTTCGCTTCCTTTCGTGAATATCTTGTCACAAAACAACATAAATATTCCACCGATAACCAGCATCACGGCAACTATCACCACACTTTCCAGCATCTCGTCTATCTTATCGCTAAACAAGAAGCCCAATATGGCAGCGGGAATAAAAGCGACTAACAACTTCCAGTAAAAATCAAACTTATGCAGAAAACGTTTCAAAGCAGAAGTACCCGCCGGAACCGGTGTATGATTCAGCCGGAAGAAGCGCTTCCAGTAAAGACATACGACTGAAAGAATGGCACCAAACTGAATAATAACAGTAAATGCCTTTACAAATTCCGTACTTTCTATGCCTAGTATGTTTTGCGTTATAATCATGTGTCCTGTAGAAGAAACCGGAAGAAATTCCGTCAATCCCTCTACGATAGCAATAATAATCGTTTCTAATGTTGTTAAATCCCCCATTTTTATTCCTCAGTTTTTTGTGTTTTAGGTTTGCGTAATACAGCGTAAATCATTGACAAAAATCCCAACAGGCAAACGACAGGCGCCACCTTTATTCTGCGTACACTGAAAATATCCGGTTCAAAAACCGTTTCGGACGACGGAGGTCCCGACATCAATAGAAAGCCGATAATAACAATCGCCATTCCTATTGCTAGCAAGATAAAGTTCACTTTATCAAAGGCAAATTTCTGCTTGTCAGACATAAGCTTTTTCTTCTTTTGAATTAAATATAGTATAAGCTGTTCGCCTTCATTCTCAAGTACTTATTCATCGAGAAGTAGGCGCATAGCCATGTTATTACAATTCCAAACACTAATACGCTTGCGCATACTATCAACATGACTTCGGGTGTGATAACCTGAAGCAGTTCCTGTTCATACGTCACAGCCCAATAGGCGGTTCCCATCAATACGGCATCGGCAATCGTAGCCGCCAGCACACCGCTCCACACGTTTTTCCGGAGAAACGGCCCCCGGATAAAGCCCCAGCTCGCCCCCACCAGCTTCATCGTATGAATGAGGAATCGCTTGGAATAGATGGCAAGTCTTATCGTATTGTTTATCAAGGCAAAAGAAATAAAAGTGAGCACCACCGCCAAAGCAAGCAGCACCAGGCTGATATTCCGTATATTATCATTCACGGCATCAATCAGCTCTTTCCTGTAAAGCACATCCTGTATATTGGAATTCTTCTTTACCAGTTTCTCTATTTTCGCAATGCTGTCGGAATTGGCATAGTTGGAATGGAGCTTGATTTCGAGGGACGCAGTAAAGGGATTATAACCCAGGAACTCCTCGGGATCGGTTCCCATCGCTTCCGTCTGCTCCTTCAGAGCCTGTTTTTTAGAGATATATTCGGATTGCTTCACGAAAGGCTCCTGATTCAGCTTCTTCTGAAGTTTCAGAATATCGGCTTCCTTCATATCGTCACTGATAAGAATAGAAAAACTGATATTCTCGCGGACGTACACGGAAAGATTATGCGCCGTCAGCACGAAAAAGACAACCAGTCCGAGCAGCAACAACACTAGCGTCGTACTGATACTCGACGTAATGAACTGCATGTCGAATACTGAACTTGACTTATATTTGTTTTTACTTCCCATGCGTTATCTCTTTTTTCGGAATACGTAAATCATAGAACTACTCCGCTCCTTCCGTCCCAAAGCGCTGAACCAGGCCAACGTCCCGGCATACATTCCTTTCAGGAGGCTGTTCGAACTGCCACGATGCTTCTCGCTCAACATAGATACATAGAATGCATCAAACGGCATCGGATGGCGTGCCGCCATAATGAAGCCGTGGCGGGAGGCCAACTGCTGTATCGTGCCCGGAGTGAAATGCCAAAGATGGCGGGGTACGTCATAAGCCGCCCAATATTCACCATAACGCTTGGCGTCATAAGAAGAACAGTTGGGCACTGCCACAATCAACACACCTTTTTCCGTCAGCAACTCACGAAGCATCTCCCAAATTTCGTTGAGGTGCTCCAAATGTTCCATCACGTGCCAAAGAGTGATTACATCAAAGCTATCGGGAGCAAACTCCTTCAACGCTGATTCGGGCTTCACATCCAGGTCGAAATTCGTTTTCGCGAACTCACGTGCCTGCGGGCTTTTCTCCACCGCTTCCACTTTCCAGCCACGACGCACCATTGTATGGGCGAAATAGCCGGTTCCCGTACCTATATCAAGCAAACGCCCCGTCTTACGATGCGACTCTCTTGCTACCAGGCGCGCTTTGCGACCCAGCATATAGGAACGTACATAATGGTAAATGTTATTCATCGCGCCCTTGCGCGTATCAGAGTGGGAGATGTAATCGGGAGTCTCATAATACTTGCCTATCTCTGCTTCTACGGGAACGCCTTGCGTGAATGTAAATCCGCAGTCTTCACACGAATACAGTTCAAACTGTTCGCCCGAAGCATAAAAATCCGTACAAGTCATGACGCGTTTCAAGTGCGTACTGCCACACACCGGACAAGCATTTATACTGAGTTTCTCCATTAATTCTAAACAAAATTAAGTGCTGCCTCAAATCAAGAAGCAACACTATACCCGAATTTGGTGCAAAGAAACAAATAAAATGTGATGTAATGGGCTTTTGTTAAGGACTTTTAATAGAAAACAAATAGCCGAATGAAGCGAAAACTCAAGAACTCAATATTTATGTAACAAGTGAAGTTTAGACAAGTATTCAATGACAACATCTGCCGCCCCTCTTCTCTTTTTATCAATAGAGTTATAACTATCAAGTAAATCAGGAGATTCTTTCAGTATTTCCTCCATATATGCAGGAGTAATGCGCTCTACTTTATTGGCATCGGACGCAATAATATAACATGACTGATTTTTCAACATATCCGCCGCAGTAATAGCTCCGCCCACAGCACCAAATAGTCCTCCCATTGCCCCGGCCTTCATCGCCTCACTTTTGCCAACCGTCATAGAAATAAAGCAGACTTTGTCTTCTCCAAGACGAAATCCGAGAGCATATCCTTTCCCCAATACATATCTGCCATACTTCAAAGAACGACAATTCACAAAAAGAGTATCATTGCAAATAACAAAGCGCACCTGTTTCTTCAGTAATTCATGAGTCTCATCATTCTCAACGATTGGTCTGAAATCGGCCCCTCCGCTCCAAAACTTATTTCCTTGAGTTCGTCTTTCCATCTTCAACGAATCCGAAAGTTCCCATCTATCATTCACATAATCGGAAAAAGTAAATGCATATTTCCCTTGGGCAAAAAGATTACCCACTCCCATTAACAACACAAATAACAATAAATACTTTCTCATCTTTTCAGTAAAAATAATATTATTCTTTTAAAAGGCTATCCTAAGTAAGATAACCCCTATTTTATAACTTCATTTTTTTATTCGACAATCTATAAAGAAAAGGGCAAAGATGACTATTGAAACTTCTATCTATACATCTTGAAAATCTTCAGATATTTCTTCTAATGTCCCAAAATCAGTTTTCCATATATCAAGTTCATATAGATCCCCTTCCTCGTCTAAATACAAAGAAGCTATGACCGCCACTCCATCTATATCTTTAAATAGGCAATCGCTCACTTGAGAACCAAATTTTCGTTTCTTACAAGCCACCCCCGAAGGATATAAAGACAAACTTCCCATTCCTTCATCACTCAAATTGGACACCAATAAATTGTCTTTCCAATCAGGAGAAATATCAATATTTGCTTTTGAAATAAGCTCTTCCAAAAGCGCTATTTCTTTATCAGTCGCATGTCTCATTTCACAGATTGTTGCATAGCGTCCAAATAATAAAGAAGACCATCATCCTAATCACCTTTATGCACATATATACGCAAAATTAATAAAAATATGGACAACCTTTCCACTTTTTCATCAAAAAGTCAGATTAACAGAAAATCCCATATTCCTGTAACTGGGTTGGCGGAAAAAGTCAATGCCCTGATACCAGGTTCCGGTACTGGCAGTAGATTCCGGATCAAACGGAGCTTTATTATACAACATCAGTAGATTACGTCCCACCAATGCCACCCGCACATCTTGTATCCACTTCACCCATCGGTTGACAGGAATATGATAAGCCAGCGATAACTCGGCAAGACGAATATTTGTAGCATCATAGGTGTATAACGTTCCCGTACGCGCCCCACCTACCGTTTGGTAATAGTTCTTAGCCGGAATATTCTCACCGCTCACCCAAACACCGCCATTATCCCGGGCTACAGCCGTAGCTTGAGATACTCCAAATTGATCCATAATCGCTTGAGTCATCGACAGCCCCACACCTCCGAAGCGGGCATGAATCACGAAATCAAGTTCGAAACCTTTCCAAGCAAAACTGTTTGCCAGTCCCATCGTATATTTAGGGTCAGCATTACCCGCATAGATATAATCCCGGCCAGGAGTAACGTTCTGCGAAGTTTTATCAACAACGGCATTTCCTTGCGCATCTCTCTGTAAATCGGTAACATATATATCACCAATCGAACCACCTTTCTTCAACGGAATATACCAACTGCCACCTTCTGCCATCTTAACTTCATCCAACACCACATCTTCACCCGTTATAGGATTCTTCCGAACTTCTCCGAGCTGTTTTATTTCATTCTTATTGATAGAGTAAGTCAAACGCCCGTTCCACTTCACCTGCCCGATATTCATATTTGTCCCCAAGACGAGTTCGAAACCTTTATTATCAATTCTGCATCCGGTATCCATTAAATAGAGATCTGTGGGAGAACTTGTAGAAGGATAAGGAACAGAAACATATCCTCCAAACGGCAAATCAGAGGTAGATGTCTTATACATTGTAAACGCCAAGCTGATCTTATCATTAAGAAAGCCTGCATTCAGTCCTATTTCGTGAGACTTGGTGTGTTCGGGCTTCAGATTATTATCAACCAGCCTCGGCTCCAAACCTATCCTTTCTTTGTTCAAAAAGATATAATCAGTAAAGCTATTTCCGGTTTCGCTATACGTATAGTTGAGTTTTAGAAATGAAAGAAACCTGTCGGGATTATCGGACAGCCATCCGGTTGGTACCACAGACACTCCTACCGAAGGATAGAACACATCAGTAGAAAAGCTCGAATCATCATCATCCCAGAATTTAAGCCATTCCATTCGTCCGCCCAAATCCAGAAATAACCGTTCTTTATATCCTAGTTGCGCAAGCATAAACAAGGAGGTAGTTCGATCGTGATAATCCCATTGCATGGAGTAGTACCTCTTCTTATCCAATGCGGATAATTCGAACTGGTTCAGCACCTCCAGCGAACCACCATAGTTAGAATAATCAAACTTTGTATCGCAGAGCGAACTACCCAGAGTTGCATCAATTGAAAAATCCCCCACCGCTTTGCGAGCATTGAACAATAATTCGGAATAGACCTGCGTGTTTTTAATCTCATTTTCATAGTACGTCCCCAACCTATCGGCAAATACAGTAGATGCATAAAGTTTTTCAGTCCCGTTCTCTTTGTCACGGTCATAATGAACACGCCCTGATACATTGAGCCAGGAAGTCAAATCAAACTTAGCCCCTACACCGCCTATCAAACGTTTCTTTTTCCGATTATACATATTACGGTTTATTGTCCAATACGGATTCTGCATACCAAGCCCCATATCTCCCAAAGGCCAATATTGCGTATTACCGCCTAACTCCGGATCGTAAGCCTCAAAAAGATCTTTATAACTATATTTATTGCTACTGCCTGGATAGACGGGAATTCTCTCTTGCAATACATCAGGAAGCAGATAAACAGGAACCAACGGATTGCCATACATGCCCTGTGATTGCATATTCTGTTCAGCGGTATGGATATACCTCAGGTTAACGTCAAGTTTCAGCCTATGACGTAATAAAGAAGAGGTGTTGCGCAACGAAAAGTTATAGCGATCTACATCGTTATTGGGAATCATACCGGCACCATTCATTGTGACAGCCGAAACACGAGTCTGATTATATTCATTTCCGATAGACAGAGCAAGAGAATTATTGATAGAATGTCCGGTACGAAAAAAGTCCGCAGGATCCCACGATTGGGGATGGCTCATTTTTTCTCCCCACCGCCAGTCGTAAGTCTGCTGGAATTCAGGCATGACCATCGGTGAACTAAAAGTTGTACTATTTCCCAGCTCTACCCTGAGTTTCCCGGTATGTGCCTTTTTCGTGTTAATCATTACCACGCCACTAGCGGAACGGCTACCGTATAAAGCAGAAGCTGCCGCAGTACTCAACACGGATATGCTTTCTATATCATCAGGACAGATAGCAGCCATGCCATCACCCGTCTGCCCACTGCCCGAATAGATATTATAAGGCTGTCTTGCCTCCAATCGTGGCAAAGGTACACCATCCAGAGTGAATAACACATTATTTGATTTCAATATGGAACGATAACCACGTAGCACCATCCTCACTGAACCTCCCACACCGGAAGCACCAGGATTGATAGTTGCACCCGCCAATCTTCCTATCAGAGAATTCACAAAATTAGCATCTTTGACTTTCATCAGATCAGCGCCGTCAATCTGTTGCGAGATATAAGATGACTTTATTGTATCTTGCAGAAGATTCGTTTTGTCAGTAGTGGAGCTTTGTATCAGATGAGTAGGATTCGCACTTTCATTCTCTGCATGAAGCATAGAAACAGGCAAAGCAGTTGATAGCAATAAAGCTATTCCAATCTTTTTCGCTGATGATACACACATAGTATGTAAATAGTAGCGGTTAGTCAAGTCTTTTACATTGTGTTCTTTCATAATATCTTATCAAAAGTTATTTTGCTTCTGTTTCTACAAAACTACTAATATATTTGTGAATATACAAGACATTCATCTCTTTATGAGCATAGATAAACGAAAATCATTATAAGTAGTCTATATATAATCCTTCGGAGTCACATTGCCTAATAAAAGAATCTTCAATTTTAATTTTGTCAGAAAGACGAAAAATACATCCATCATAAACTACCACTAGCATCTCCACATCTTCACCATTCTTTTTATAAATCATATAATGACATAAGTATGTCAGAATATCTGTGCCTACAATTTGTTCAATATAAGTAGAAATGGACTCTTTCGTAATCAAAAAATAACAATCGGGGACTATAATATCTCTGGAAAAGTTATCCTCAATTCGAAAAAAGGCAAGCTTTTCATAAGCGCGGCACTCTACAAAATAAGCTGGCATCGAAAATGCCAATATACTTTCTGAAGGTAACTGCGAAATAATATCTATCAATATTCTTTTTTGAAAACCCTCATAATTATCATTAGCTTCTTCTTTTTCCATAACACAATCATTTAACAATGTGATAACCTGCAAGATCAACCCTTTTTTCTTTTCGTATAATTATTTAGCCTACCCACATCCAACATTTTAACAAAACATACGCTATTCTCATTCATATGATAACCTAATGGTGTTAAGACAAGACTAAGGCATATGTCTAAGAATCAATATTATCATATTTTCTTTTTATATCTTCACCAATCATTCGTATTTGTCTCTTCAATCTGGGCAACATCACTTCTTGCCTTTTCAATATAGTATCCAGTTCAATTTCTTTTATATCGTTATAATAGAACCCCATAGCGATATTATCTATAAATATTTGCTGCATATTTCTCTCAAGCAATCTTGTGTGTTGATAAAAGACACCCGGATAATTATTAAAGAGAGTATAGCATGCATCAACCATGGCTTCTCCTACATATCCATCTATATGAGTATTTTTCATTAGTTCAAACAATACATGAATATAAAAAGACAGTGATTCTTTATTTGCCTTCGTCGAAAAATCACATAAACTTAATATTTCAAAGATTGTATCTATTTCATATATTGTTGCATATCGGTCATAATAACGCAGAAGTACATTATCAAATTTGCACTTATAATCATGTATAAACTTAACCTTTGAATCACTAGGCAAATCATCAAAAACACATGGCGCAACATCATAGTCAGGTTCAATCAGATTTTGAGTATCCGCCAATAGAATTTCTTGCACTTCATCAACGCCCATCTGACTATCTACAGAATCAAATTTCTCTTTAGTACTTCTATTTGAATTACATGACAGTAATCCTAGCAGAATTAAAAAAAATATTGATAGTCTTTTCATCTTTATGTTAATTACAAAATGGAATCTGACTGGGTAAATTTAAACAAATATATTGAATATCAGTAATCTTGTATTCAAATCTTTCACTAAATCACCATTTGCGCCTTAGACATATTTGATAATAGCCTTGAGTCCGTTCTTAAATTCGAGGTTGTTAGAAGCAGTGGAGATAGATGAGTAGAGCATGGTCTGCTTTGAGAAATAGAGCAGGAAACACAAAATCCCGTTAATCCTTGTAGACTAACGGGATTTAATTTACTACTAAAAATCAGTACACAAACTATTTGCTAATAATTAGCATACCGGTTTCACAATCAACATTCATTGTCACATTGTTTTGGTACAAAATATCTATTAGATATTTTATCTCCTCGTCTGATAAAAAGCTAGAAATAGCTCCCCTTTCATTAAAGAAAGCAGAAATTAAATTTTTCATTTCTCCATTATATACAGAATCTATCCGACATTGAGGTTTTACAGTTTTTGCTTCCAATAACGAATAGGTAACACTATCAATTTCTAAAGTGTCATTTTCATCTAATGCATATTCAAAAGCTTTTTGATATTTTTCTCTCAAATAACTTATTTCTTCTCTTGCAACTACACGATAGACCGTATCACAATAACTAACATTGATAACAATAAATGGAGGTCTATTACTTACCTTTAATAATTGCCTATATTTCTCTTCAAAAAGTCGCTCTTCTTGAAGTTGTTTATTTACGCCTTTGTATATACGCATAACTACAAAGCACGTAATAAGTATTCCTAAAATAAGGAAAACTCTACTCCAAATATTTTTCAGGTATTTTTTTCCCTCCATAGCTAATCCTCCTGGGATCTCCCGTTTTTATTCTTATTTTATTTTCTGTATTAATTGCGCGTACTTCCATTATTCCAATTCCATTCTCTGTTTTTTCAAATGTAACAGAACCAACATCTGCATCATAGGAATGTCTCAATTCATGGCTTAAAGCAGTTCGGGGATTTCTTCTTTTTCCATTTATATCTGTCCAATTATAGGGATCATATCCAATAACACTACCTTGAGAAACTCCTTCAACAGCTTTATTTTCATCAAAAGTCGATGAGTTCTCATTTTTATCTTTTCTAGGCATCGTGATAGTGTGCATATTTGTGCTTTTTTCCAACTTTTCAATCATATCGCCAACTTCTTTATTATCAGTTTTAAGTCGTGATATATCCGCTTTTACCAGTTTCTGAAACTTCGTATCAAATCCAAAATACAACTTTATTTGGTCAAATAATCCATTAGGATTGGCTTGAATAGAGAGACTGTCTCCATTAATGTCTATGATATTTACCGGGTTATTTGCCGCATACTGATAAGGAGATAAAGCAACATACTTTTCAGCATATCTATCCATCTTCATAAATCTTCCCAACGTAGCATCATAATGCCTTGCACCGTAATCATACCAATCCAGTCCACCTTTTCTGTCCAACTCTTTACCATTATACTTATAAGGCTGAACATTCCCTTTCTGAGCACACACACCACCGAACGGATAATAATGATTTTCCTCTTCTACATTTCCATCCTGATCAACAACCACACGGGTATTTCCTTGATGATCTTGCAAGAAATAATGATAAACTGTATCCGGAAGAGTTATATATCCACATTCAGTAAGTAATAACTTAGGCACTTCGTTTTCATAGATCACATTGGCATAGTAATCAGTCGTAGTAGTATTTCCATCTATTATATGGGTAGTACGAAGCTTAGTCCCGTTCGCATCATAAACATAGGAAATACTATTGCCGTCCTCAAACTGTACCTGATTGGGCAAATTTAAACAATTATATTGAATATCAGCTATCTTTTTATTCAAATCTTGGATTAAGTTTCCATTAGAATCATAAGTATATTCTATTGTTTTTTGAATTCCATCTTTGAATTCGAAGCCTCCAGCATAAGCAGAGTTGGTTGATTCATCATCCACAGACCTTAATTGATTACCATTATAAAAGAAAGACAGGTCATCTATTAAACCATAGTCATTTTCTGAGATTTGCCCAAAACGCTTTAAACCGACAATATTCCCCATCTTGTCATAGCCAGTCACTTGTTCGTTGAAATGGCCTTCATTGTTAGACAAACTATTACCTTCACCATAAACAGCATTCTTCAATCGCGAAAATCCGTCATAAGAGAATTGATAACCGCGTATTGTTGATGCATCAGTTTGCCAAATCATACTACTGATATTTCCACTGTAACAAGGAGTACCCAGACCATCTGTATAGTGTAATGCCTGTTTGAAAATCGGACTCTCAATACTAGTCAACCAGTCACGGATATTGTAGCTGTTTGTTGTTGTCAGAGAATCAGTACCGTTAATACGTGTCAGACTTTCCATCCTTCCCAATTCATCATATCCATATTTAAAACAAACAGGCAACTGAGTACCTATTATATGTGTTTCTTCTGTTAATCTTCCTTGATGATCATACACATAACTTTTTTCTAACCGCACACCATTATCATATTCTTCACATGAGGCCATAGGTTGTCCATTGAAATTAAATATAGATTTAGCAACCACTACATTTCCAGTAATTGTTGTTTGGCGCGATTGTATCAGATTCCGATTGTAATCATAGTAATAACTACTGTATAACTCTTGATTAGTCTCTAATACACGTGTCATGCAACCAGTAAGCAGCCCCTTACAATGCTCTCTTACCTGATCGTTTCCATAACGTTTACCGTAGTTCTCATCTGCCTCATAATTTAGCGCTGAGACGAATCCGGACAAATGATTTCCATATTCGTACGTATCAAAATATTTAGCCTGTAGTACTTCCAAGTTGTCAAGAACAATTTCTTTGAGATTACAAAAAACGTATCCATACTTGGCTGTTGCACTATCCGGAGCAAAAACAACATATACATTTGCAGATTCGAAAGCTACAGGATCCAATACACCGTGATAGATTCCCCTCAATAACTGACGTCCAAATAAATCCGAGAATTGAAAACTCCACTCCTGCTTTTTCCTCTGCTCGCCATCCTGAGAGAACAATAATCTGTCTGCAAAATCATACACATTTTCTATCCAATCACATCCAGGAAACTTCTTGCCTATACATCTATTACGAGAATCATAACGATACTGGTATGCATAACGATCAAGTATTTCCTGCATATTATTCTTTGCCAGGCTATCAGTAGCAACCGGAGGTAATACAAAGCATAAGTTATTAAAATCATCATATACATAATATGTATCCAATGTATCATTCTCTGCTATTTGCCGCTCCAAAATAACGTTCTCACGTTTATCTGTAAACTGATAGTTAAGATGATTATCCTCATCCTTTGTTTCAACTATTTCCAACTCACTGACAGGGTATGCCTCATTATACATCTGAAGAACAGGAAGAGTACGTTTTCCAGTCACCTTAAAATACTTACAGTAATCTTGGAATACATTCGTTCGATATATATTTTTTATACCCTTCTCTGCATTTTGCCACACCTCTCCTGCGCCATAATTTTCCAAAATACGATTTAAAGAAGACATTTCATATATTGTTCTTTCATATGCACATGCATCCTGATATAAATCTAAAGAAATCCTTTTTACATCTTCCAATGACATGTAAGTTGCAGCATTCGCACTTACAACAGGAAGCCATTTAGCAGACTCACGTCCCAGTTCATCGTATTCTGCATAAGTAATATAATCTTGCAGAGTAGGAGAAGCAGCATATTGTATATCTTGCTTTAACCTACCTAAATAATCATAATAACTAACAGATTGGCGTACTTTCAAAGGATTATTCATAAGCCCACTTGTCGATATAGCAATATTAGGTGTCAGTGTTGTAACATAATTTTTATTATTCGAGATAAAACGGTCATAATGTTTGTCACCCTTTACACATAACGTTATTTCACCATCCTCTTTATTACCTTCCGAAACGATATAATAAATGCCTGGTTTTAGATTTTCTACCAGCATTTCTTCCTTCAAACTAGTATCTAATATTGCCAGAACCTCATCTTCCCCGTTCAGCAATAGGATAGAAGCCCCACTTTTCAGAGAGCAGAAAGGAGCAGATATTAAAATATCCAACGAATTCTCAAGTACCAAACGATGAAATACATCCTTAGTGCTTTTCCCGTGATTAACAGAACTCGCATAATAAAAATCAGAATATTCAGAAGTATCAAACGCCTTAATGTAGTCAATTACATCAGAGACAACCGGGATCAGAAGCGGATCTTGTTTTCTATCTCCCACAGGCAAATCAAACTTTCCCGCAATATCAAGATTCATATTAGAGTAATCTTTAAAGTAGATATGTACAAAATAATCGCCAGGTGCCACTACTATTTCTCCTATCTGTGGATAAGAATCATTCTCCAGAGGGAAATCATCACTTACCGCTATGAGCTGTCCGGTCTTATTCACCAATTCAATAGAAGAAACATTTGCTGATCCTTGAGAAGATACATGTAGCTTCATTGGATATCTCAAATTAATAAAGTAACAGACTTCATTAGAATCATGTTCAACGAATGTACCAGAAAATTGATAGTAAAAATCCTCACTAAAATACCCAACTTCCACTGGCTGCTCCGAAGAAATTCCTATCGGATTAATATAAATATTATTCCTTATTATTCCATTATAATCATTACCATATACATCATCACCTTCAACAAAAAGTATATAATGCCCCGGTTGTACCATTTGAAATATAAGATCTCCCAAGCATCCATGCACTATGTTTTCATCCAAAGAAACATTCAAGTACCCATATAATTTGTCAAACCGCTGAGGTAATTCTTCCTCATAATTCTCTTCGGTAATAGGGTCAGTAACATCCACATAGTCCTCATTCTCGTCCAAAGGCATATAAAGCAAACGTGCATTTATTCCCACCAAATCAGAACCATTAAAATTTGCCAATATTAATGTCGGACGATATACAGTAAAAAAGAAACAAACTTCATTATTCTCATTTCCAAAATCATTTGCCGCTTTTCTTGTATCATAATATTCATGAAGTTTCATCGGCTCAAAAATCTCTCCCAGATTAATGTCCAGCGGATAGTTCCTATTGGCAAACGCTGAATTTCGTGCATTAGCGTCTATCGACAGTAATGCCAAAAGTATAAAAACTAAATATCTAAGTGTCTTCATATACAATTCATTATTCATTAATAAGATGATATTCATTCAATTGCAATATTTCCTGCTTACCGCTCTCTCCGATGCGATAGCTCTTCTCTAATCTTCCTTTAGTATCATACTCATAGTAGATTGTCTGCCCATTGGGTGAAGTCTCACTACTCACACCCACATTTGGTATATAAGTATAATTAGTTACCATTGCACGTGGTAACCTTTCTCGAAGTCCTTCCACCTCATCGGCAAAAACTAGATAATCAGACTGGCCAGATATATTTTCAGGAGAATTTCCATCCAAAGCCTCCATCAATTCTTCGTAGGTAGCATTTTCTATTTTAGCAGTCAGATATCGTCCGTCATATCCCCAAATATAAAGGTATGACTTTCCATCCTTCTCTATATGAACAGGATTTCCATTACGATCATATTTGATATATACAATTCTCTTTTCCAGATGCTGTTTATCAGTTCCGGAATAGTAGCTAGAGAGTACAGGCCATTCTTTACCTCGCCCTTCCTGCATAAAATAGTCAAAATGTTCGCATTGTATATTCTTTGTTTTTCCTGAGTTACGCACAACCTGTGTCTTATCAGTAACATACGAAGGCATCTTCTCCAAATATTTAAAACTGGTAATCAAGCTATCTCCTTCCGGCAAGAGAAAGGTCTGCTCTTTCAGATATCCGCAATCATCGTATTTATATAGTTCTTTTTTAGTCAACACACGGAAGTTGTCATCATACTCGGTAACCTGTTTCTCAAACAACAGATACATACCGAAATATTCTTTATTGACGTGCGTATAAACTCCATAGTGTGTTCCAGGATGAAGACTTTCTCTATAAATACACAAACTATAATCTTCCGGGTATACATCTTTATATACATAATTGACACTCTTCTTCAAGGCATGCTTGTCATCATAATAATATTCGCCAAGAACTTTTCCGTTCTTATAACTTTCACTTCTTCCCGGCCAGCGGAATCTATTTACAAGAAAGTATGGTGCACTAATACTTCCCGGCAATATACAAACTACCGGATGAAATTCTGCCTGAGTATAAGTATTATAGAAAAAATCCGTATAATCTGCAAAATGCATTTCTGTATAGAATCGTGTTGTCTTATACGGACTTTCCTCTTCATTCATACTTTGTTTAGGATCGATATAATATTCACTTACTTCCGGATATAGAATATGTTGCGAAGGATTGAACTGCCGTCCAAAGCCATCACTATCTTCATATGTATCTCCCAGCATAAAGTCAGCATAATTATAGACACCCCAACATCTGTATAGAGGCATATAAGTCAATATTCCTTCCATTCCCGAACTATCAGCATATCTGTAATGAATTTCCCTGACAGGTATTTTCGGATCTTCGTCGTGGAATTTAACTTTCCATATCCGTGCTCCTCCTGTTATTGCCTCGCCTCCAGGAACATAACGTTTTTCTATATTGTAGTAATTTATAGCATCTTGCACAAAGCAATATGAATATTTGTGAGGTTGATATTCAAAAGTAGACTTTCCACCGGTAGGATACACTACCGATTGCAAGAGAGTCGCGTCACAATTAGCAGGAGAAGGATCACGAAGTGTAGTTGTCAATTTGACATCATAAGAAATCACATTACTGGCATAACGGGTACCTGGCATTATATCTTTTTCAGTACTACCTCCCGTCCAGTACCCCCAGTGGTCAATATTAGAAGTAGTAGGAAGTACATTTATGTCAGGTATCTTATAAGAGAACTGAAATTTTCCTTTTTGCGAATGATTCAAGCCACTCAAAAATAAACGATTAGCACATTGATAAGAATAAGTAAATGAATGATTCTGACGTTCTTCCCCATCATGACTGACACTAATCGAATCCAGTTGCGCACCACGGAAACGATAGAAGCCAGAGCCCACAAAATGTTGCTCCGTATATTTCTTTTTCAGTGAATAATGAAAATCGACCCGATAAGCATCTCCTATAGTAATATAATCAATCAGTGCTACTTTATTTAGACTATAAAAATAAGAATTGGCCTTTTTATCATAAAGTTCTCCAGGAGGGTCAAGAAGCCCCATCGGTTTGGAAGTACGGTAAGCAGCACGCCCTGTTAAGGAATAAAGAAGGGCGATATCCTGCCATTCTGATTCAGGAAGAAAACCGATATCCAACAACTGATTGATACTTTTATGATACTTTTCAGCTATATCCTTATAATAAATACATAGCTTACGCCCATTAGGTGCTTTTATCTCAGTCAGATACCAAGCAGTAATAGCATGTTTGTGATAAGCATCATATCCCAAAGCTGGCTGAGCTTCTTCCCATGAAGCAGCAGAATATTCCACCGGTCCATAACTATCACCACCAAATGTATATACATAGCCGTCATCTGTCTTTATCCTAATAACAGTAGAATGAGCATATACTCCTTTTGCCATTTCATAATCGCTCAAATCTACTTCATAACGATGTCCATCATACCCTCTTGCAGTAACAGTACCATCAAAGTTGATCATAAATCGTCCCGAATGCTTTCCAAAGTTGAAAAAATACATATCTGCCGCACTTTCAACATTAGTATTCGGAATTGTAGGCAAAGGCGCATAATCATCCTTACCATGAGCATACTGATAAGGATTTCTAGTGATATTATTTCTCATTTCATTCATATCAAATCGTCCTTTCCCAACCAATGACATAAATCCTTCGAAGGAATAATCATTACCCGCACCTTCCAATATGGGGACAAATATATGATAGTCACTAAGATCATCAGGTATCCCTCTCACTTGCCGGTAAATCATGCCCCCACAACGCAGAGCCCAACCACGTCCAACATAATTATCCGCTTCTGTAGGCTTGAAGCCGTCTGAATTATAAAACAGAGAAATCGGAAAATCAAAATCCCTGTCTTCGATATTGACTAGCGGAATATTGAAGTCAATACGTCCTGTACTCATATTTACAGGCATTTCATCATAACGAATCATCGCCGATGTTTGCGGTGAGTATACAGTTGGTTCGAGGATAAACGAAGGCATTTGCTGCCCGCTAATATCTCCACAACAACCACCGATCAATGCTATTATCGTCAAATATATCTTAAATAAGTTCGTTTTCATTTTGTTAATTATTTATTCATCATAATATAATACAGGAAGGAGCTCTTACCTCTCCTTCCTATAACTCATTATTTTCACTCTTACAGATTCATCGCATTAGCGCCCAAAACGCCTGCTACAGCCGAAGCCACTGCGATAACCACCTTCAGGATCATATCCCATACTGATTTCTTCATTGCCATAATTTACCTCCTTTCCGTTTCTTTAAATTGTTGTGTTACTCTGTGTTCTTCCGCATTCTCTGTCTTCGCAGCAAATTCTCCGAATTCACTCGCCACATCGAAGCACGGGCACTGTTTAATCCACTCTTCCGGTTCTATCACGCCGTTTCCATTACGGTCCGGCGAGAGATCACGATGTCCGCATATCCGGCAGCCGGGGAATTTCTCTTGCAACTGCTGTACGAGTTGCCGTAGCGTGGAGCGCTGTGCCGGAGTCCGGGTGTCTGCCGGGCGTCCCCGGCAGTCCAGACCACCTTCATAGCAGATTCCGATACTGTTGGCGTTGAAGCCCTTTGCGTGGGCGCCGATGCGTTCGATGGGACGGGTGAGGTACAATGTTCCATCCTTGCGGATGTAGTAATGATAGCCTGTTCCGTTGAATCCGCGACGGCGGTGCAACAGGTCTAAAGCTTCGGGAGAAAGCGTACAATCCCCCCGCGTGGCACTACAGTGCACCACGATTAAGTTGATAATTCGCATGTTAGTGGATAATTACTAGTTTAGTTAAAAGTCAGACGTTTAGTTAAGTCTACCAAAGTCTGCCGTTTACATTTTGTGTATTATTTCATTACAAGAACACTTATGCTGCCGGGTCCGGTGTTTCTCCACCGTCGCCGCCGGAACCACCGCCATCGGGCTTGCCGCTATTCCCGCCATCCGAAGACGAGGTGTCAGCAAGGTCGAAACGGACACACTTGGCGCCTGTCACCAAAGAGCGGGTGGCGGTAGTGCGGTCGGGATTCTTGGTATAGTTGGGCAGGAAGCGGACGGTAAGGGAAGCCTGGGCAGCCGATACTTTTTCCGGCAGTTCCACACCTTTTCCGTTGGACTTCATCACCATGCGGAAAGTACCGAAGCCGTCGAGCGTTACACTTTCCGATGCTTGCAGGTGCTGGGCAGCCACCGTCACCAGGTTATCAAGCGTGTTCTTCACGTCACCTGTGGAGAGAGACGAATAAGCGGCTATCTCTTTGGCGAGTTGAGTGGTTGTCACATTGGCCGTGTATATCACACGGGGATGAAATAATTTCTTTTTGTTCTTGTCTTCCAGAACCGACTGGAAGGGTTTGTACAATACTGGCATAATCGTAATAGTTTTTTACGTTAATAAAATAGTTTAGTTTTGTCCTTAAGCTTAATGACACTGTAAAGATACGGGCTTTATTCAGACTGACCCAATCATTTTTTCAAAGTGCGTTCATAAATTAATTAATTACGCTCAGAAGATAATGTCCCGGCAATTTGATTTTCCCATTGCTCCCGCGGATGTTACTGAAACCCTTCCACACCGGGTGTCCGATAGCTCCGAAGTTACTTTTCAGGATAATGGCATATTGCTCGGAAGGCGGAATCTTGTAAGAGCGAAGGTTCTCCAGCAGTCCCTCGAAGTTACGTTGCATACCGTCGTTGGGTGGTTGCAGATTGTTGATGTCTTCCTGAGTCATCACTTTCCTTCTTTTCAAAATTTTTCCTCCTCCGTCCTCTCCTTGAGGAGAGTCAGAGAGGTGGTTTATTTTGTTTTGATTTGTTTTTGTTTGTTTTTCTTTGTTTTGTGTACCCGATCTCGCAAATTCGGCTTCCATTGTTACAGAATCGGTGTTTGATGTTGCATCATCAGTACTTGATGTTACATTATCGGCTGTTTGGGTATCAGTATCATCCGCACCGCTTTTGCTACTTTGAGAAGGGTGGTAGGAGGCAAGTTCTTCCTCCTCCAGCAGGCAGTAGTCCGGTTCTATGAGCGAACTGCTGCGCCGCTTGGTGATAAAGAGATACTGCCGCTGGATGTCGGCGGAAGTCAGGATGCCGTATTGCCGGAAAAGCCCGGCATCAAACAACCCGCATTCCACGGACAGGGCGATGATACGTTTCACATCATCAATATCCGTACTGTAAAGGCCATCCGTCAGTTCGTCGTAAAACTCATCATTGACAGAGATATAATAGCCTTTTCCGGCATAGATGTACGACAGCGTTTCTACCAACGTGGCAAAAGCGGCATCACCTTCCCGTTTCATGACACGGCGCACTATGCGGTCGTGCATGAAACTGGTGCTCATGGGGAAATAATCAAGTCCCCGTTTTATTCTTCCCATAATGCGTGTAGTTTTTCCTTTTCCTGCTTCCGGCGAATACTGTCAGCCACCACCTGGCGGGCGTGGCGGATAAGGAGCATCCGCAAAGCGTAGTCCTTTACTTCGGTTATCACCGGATAGGAGACAGGTTTATTTTCAAATGATATACTTTTATCCTGATTGCGATGTCTGCGTGTGTTTGCCTTACGGCATTCTTTGCAGTAGTTGTCCGTAGTCCGGGTACGCTGGTTCATATAAAAGGCTTCCTGTGGAAGTTCTCGCTTGCAACATCCGCAGATGCACAGAGATTTGTTCATAATGGTTTCCATACTGCTTTTCCGTTTTTATAGTTTTCATTTCTAAATATTTGTTTGTATATTGGAGATATAGTGCTTGCGTACAGGACATATAGTTGCTGCATATTGGGGATATATCGGCTGCACATTGGATATATAGATGCTAGACGCAGGATATATAGATGCTGCAAGCGGGCTCGATATGGCTTCCGTTCTTCCGGCACGGTGTCCTTAAAAAGGCGGCGGATGAGGTTTTTTGCAACCTTTCGTAAACTTTTTGCGGTTTCTCATGGTTTTTCTAGTTTAAATTTATACTTTTGAAACATATTTGTGATTTCGTCGCTACAAAGATAAAACAGTTTTCATAAAGAAAACAAATGATTTTGGAAATTAATCTTCAAAAAGTAGATAACAGATTATTAATGAGCAATTAGCGAGTTTATGAATTTTTACATCAAAATTAAACGATAATAGAATGGATACATTTCTGGATGTTACAGGAATCGTGAAGCGTGCCAAACAGGCGCTGAACTTCAAGAATGACAGTGAATTAGCTGAATATTTAGGCGTCTCACGCGCCACAGTATCCAACTGGTGCGCACGGAACAGCATAGACTTCCGCCTGTTGCTTAATAAATTAGGAAATACAGTGGACTACAACTGGCTGCTGTTAGGAAAAGGCAATCCGAAACATCAACCGAGATTTTGCGAAAGCGAACTGGTATCGGGAGAAGTGGAGATTTTACACAATCCGAAAACAGTAGAACCGGTAGATGACCGGAGCGTGATGTTATATGACATTACGGCGGCAGCAAACTTGAAAACCTTGTTCACTAACAAGCAACAATATGCGTTGGGAAAGATATTAATTCCGAATATTTCCGCATGCGACGGAGCGGTGTACGTGAATGGAGACAGCATGTATCCGATTCTAAAATCAGGGGATATTATCGGATATAAGGAAATCAGCAGTTTTAATAATGTCATTTACGGGGAGATATATCTCGTTTCGTTTATGATAGACGGAGACGAGTATCTGGCGGTGAAGTACGCAAACCGTTCGGAAAAGGAAGGGTGCATTAAGCTGGTGAGCTATAATACGCATCATGAGCCGATGGATATTCCGCTGGGGGCCATCAATGCGATGGCTATCGTGAAATTTTCCATTCGCCGGCATATGATGATGTAGGGAAAAAGGTCTGATAACATAGGGAAAAGCCTGTTGACACAGGAAGAAATACCCGATGAGTCAGACAGAGATGATTCAGAGATGATTCAAAAAATAGGAGGGTGTGTCAAAACCCTTATAAATAAAAAATCACCCTCGCCACAGATAGTTGTAGCGAGGATGATTTCGTTAAAAAGGTAATTTTGACACACCCTCTATTATTATGCGGAAAAAGGTGCGGAAAAGAGAGAGAGAAGAGGGTTTAAAAAACCTCTTCTCCTTTTAGTGTAGCCGAGCTGGCTTCCGTGACACGCACGTTGACGAAATCGCCGACACGATGCGTACCTCTGTCGAATACGACGACACGGTTCTGCTCCGTACGGCCGAACAGTTGGTCGCGCGAACGTTTGGAGACACCTTCAACGAGGACTTCATACGTCTTGCCGATGCAACGCTGGTTGGATTCGGCAGACAGACGGTTCTGAAGGGCGATAATTTCATTCAGACGGCGTACTTTCACATCTTCGGGAACATTGTCTTCGAGATGCTTCGAAGCATACGTTCCCGGACGCTCGGAATATTTGAACATAAAGGCGGCATCGTATCCACATTCTTCCATCAGGGAAAGGGACAGCGCGTGGTCTTCTTCCGTTTCAGAATGAAAACCGGAGAAGATGTCCGTTGTCAGCCCGCATTCGGGGACGATGCGTTTGATGGCGGCAACCCGTTCCAAGTACCATTCGCGGGTATATTTGCGGTTCATCAGTTTGAGGATGCGGGAACTTCCGCTTTGCACGGGCAAGTGGATATGCTTGCACACGTTGGGAACTTGCGCGATGACTTCCAGTGTCTCGTCACTCATGTCTTTCGGATGAGAGGTGGTGAAACGGACACGCACGCCCGGAGCAGCTTCGGCTACGGTGCGCAGCAGCATCGGGAAGGTGACGACTTCGCCCGTAGGCTTCTCAAAACGGTAAGAGTTGACGTTCTGTCCCAGCAGGGTGACTTCCTTGTAGCCTTTCGCCACGAGGTCTGACACTTCGTTGAGGATACTTTCCACATCACGGCTGCGCTCGCGTCCACGGGTGTAGGGGACGATGCAATACGTACAGAAGTTGTTGCAGCCACGCATGATGGACACAAAACCGGAGATATGATTGCCGCAGATACGCGAGGGAATCACGTCCCGATAAGTTTCGGTGGTAGAAAGTTCCACGTTGATTGCCTTCTCACCGGTTTCTACGGCGGCAATCAGGTCGGGCAGGGTCAGGTAGGCATCCGGGCCTACTACGAGGTCGACATGATGATTCGTAATCAAATCATCCTTCACCCGTTCGGCCATACATCCCAGCACGCCTACAATGAGGTGTTTTTTCTTTTTCTTCAGCGAGTGGAAAAATTCCAGGCGGTTCAGAATCTTCTGCTCCGCATTGTCGCGGATGGAGCAGGTGTTCATAAACACGGCGTCGGCTTCTTCGAGCGTTTCGGCTACGGAGTACCCCGCCATTTGCATCACCGAGGCAATCACCTCGCTGTCGGCTACGTTCATTTGGCAGCCATAGGTTTCGATAAACAACTTTTTGTTGTCATCGGCCGTTTCAGTTGCGGATTTAAAGTCCGCTCCCGTTAATTCGTTCATATTCAAATCTTAGTTTTAAAATTCGACCGCAAAGATACGGCTTCGCTTTCAATAAGTGGTAAATTGGTACAAAAATTACGCAAAAACTTATGGTTTAGCATGCTAACTTGTAATTAATGTTAAGGGATTAAACATTTTCCGGTGATATCCTTGGCAAATTTAAATTTATTTTTCACATTTGTGCAATGAAAGAAACATTAGATTTTTTCATAGTTAAGGTTTAGGTTAAAAAAATTAAGGGGAGCTGTGAAGCTGCCCTTTTTTCATTATAAAAAGTTAGCCCGAACCGGATTTTATGTGTAACTTTGGCGGATAACTAATTAGCAGTGAAACATAATGGAAGATTTTTTGAAATTTCTCGCGATAGCAGGGGTCATTCTTATGGGAATAATCCAGGAGGTGAATAAGAGGAGTAAAGCAAAAAAAGCGACCAATAAACGCCCCGTTCCCCCGATATCATCACCCACCGAAATAGAACCGGATGCTGTTCCTATGCCCGAAATGTGGGGCAGACCCAAATCGCTGGACGAATTGTTTCAGCCTGTATCTACAGAACAGCCGGTTTCCAAAAGGTCTTCGCAACAGGCTTCAAGGCAAGCGTCCAAGCAGGCACCTAAGCAGAAAAAGAAGAAAGAAGAAGTATCCGTTGCCGCATCACTAGCAAACAGTGCCGCTCAGGACCAACTGAACGCCAGGCAAGGTTCTCATTACGACGCTACTCACGAATCATCAGATAACAACGAAGATTTCACAATCCACTCGGCAGAAGAAGCCCGCCGCGCTATTATCTGGGGAGAAATACTTCAACGGAAGTATTGACAGGGAGCAAATACTAAGTATCAGGTATAAAATATTAAGTATTAGAGACTGAATATCAAACGCTGATTATCAAGCGATAAAGATTAAGAGAGTATTACACATTGGTTATAAGAACATTGAGCATAATTAACCATAAAATATCAACTGTATTTTAACACGAAATTGTACTATTTATGTCATTCAATCGTATTTCGGCAGCAGAAGCTGCAAGCCTTATTAAACATGGCTACAACATCGGCCTGAGCGGATTTACTCCCGCAGGAACGGCCAAGGCTGTTACAGCAGAACTCGCAAAGATTGCGGAAGCGGAACATGCCAAAGGAAATCCATTTCAAGTAGGTATTTTTACTGGTGCATCTACCGGTGAGTCTTGTGACGGCGTGCTGTCACGCGCAAAGGCTATCCGCTACCGTGCTCCCTATACCACGAACTCTGATTTCCGCAAAGCCGTGAACAGTGGAGAGATTGCCTACAACGACATACACCTCTCACAGATGGCACAGGAAGTGCGCTACGGATTCATGGGCAAAGTGAACGTAGCCATCATCGAAGCCTGCGAAGTGACTCCGGACGGAAAGATTTATCTGACTGCTGCCGGTGGTATTTCTCCGACTATCTGCCGCCTGGCTGACCAGGTTATCGTGGAGTTGAACAGCGCACACAGCAAGTCCGGCATGGGACTACACGATGTGTACGAACCGCTTGACCCGCCTTACCGTCGCGAAATACCTATCTACAAGCCAAGTGACCGTATCGGTACGCCTTATGTACAGGTTGACCCGAAGAAAATCGTTGGTGTGGTAGAGACTAACTGGCCGGACGAAGCCCGTTCTTTCGCCGATGCCGACCCGTTGACTGACAAAATCGGACAGAACGTTGCCGACTTCCTTGCTGCGGATATGAAGCGTGGCATTATCCCGTCTACTTTCCTGCCGTTGCAGTCGGGTGTGGGAAATATCGCTAATGCGGTACTTGGTGCGTTGGGACGCGACAAGACGATTCCGGCATTTGAAATGTACACTGAGGTGATTCAGAATTCCGTAATCGGGCTGATTCGCGAAGGTCGTATCAAGTTCGGCAGTGCTTGTTCGCTGACTGTGACAAATGACTGTCTGGAAGGAATTTACAATGATATGGATTTCTTCCGTGACAAACTGGTGCTCCGTCCGTCGGAAATCTCCAACAATCCGGAAGTGGTTCGTCGTCTCGGTATCATTTCTATCAATACGGCTATCGAAGTCGACCTGTATGGTAATGTAAACTCTACACATATCGGCGGAACGAAAATGATGAACGGTATCGGTGGCTCGGGCGACTTTACCCGCAATGCTTATATTTCTATCTTCACTTGTCCGTCTGTGGCTAAGGAAGGTAAGATTAGCGCTATCGTCCCGATGGTGTCTCACCTCGACCACAGCGAACATTCCGTGAATATCATCATCACCGAGCAAGGTGTTGCCGACCTTCGTGGCAAGAGCCCGAAAGAACGTGCACAGGCTATCATCGAAAACTGCGCGCATCCTGACTACAAACAGTTGCTTTGGGATTATTGCAAACTGGCTGGTGGCAAGGCACAGACTCCACACGCTATTCAGGCTGCACTCGGCATGCACGCAGAACTGGCTAAGAGTGGCGATATGAAGAATACGAATTGGGCTGAATACGCTAGATAAATCAGCAAAATAAGAAGATAGGATATACACTATTCGGTCTTTTACCATTATAATTGTATTCTCTGGTAAACAAAATCCATATATTTTTGTTTATTAGAGAATACAATTGTATTTTTGTAGAAGAATCAAGATGTCACTCCTATGAAACAATTATTCACTACATTCTATCAACTGAGAGAGAGGGTTTCACTCGACTTTATAAGATACCTATATCGCGAGATTCGTTGGGACAACCGACTGATAGCCATAACAGGTGCCCGCGGAACAGGGAAAACGACTCTTATGCTTCAATATATAAAGGAGCATTACCCCGGCTTTAACAACGACTCGCTCTATGTTTCATTAGACAATATATGGTTTACTACCCACTCCCTGGTTGAATTGGCCGACGAGTTCCAAAAAATGGGTGGAAAAGCTCTGTTTCTGGACGAAGTGCACAAATACCCAACCTGGTCAAGAGAAATCAAAAACATCTATGACAGCTACCCGGACCTGAAAATCGTATTCACAGGTTCTTCCTTATTGGAAATACACAAAGGCGAAGCAGACCTTTCAAGAAGGGCTGTCACTTATCATCTGCACGGACTCTCTTTCCGGGAATTCCTGCAATTTGAGTATGGGCATAAAATGGAAGCGCTTCCGCTTTCCGATATTCTGACCAGACATATCGAAATAGCCATCAACATAGGTAATCAACTGAAACCGCTTGCGGCATTCAAAGAGTACCTGACCTACGGTTATTTTCCTTTTTATAAAGAAGACAAAGTGTTGTATCACGAGAAACTTCTGGCCACATTGAATACCATTCTGGACGTAGACTTACCTGCTACCGAAAAAATAGATTATTACTCCATCGGCAAAATAAAAAAGCTATTTGCCATCCTCTCCGGGCTCGTGCCGTATATTCCCAATATATCAATGCTCAGCAAGGAGATAGAAGTCAGCCGCATCAGCCTGTTGAATTATCTATCTTATCTCCAGAAGGCCAAAGCACTCCTGCTACTTGACAAAGAAGCGTCCGGCATCAAGCAATTGGCCAAACCGGAAAAGATTTACTTGGGAAATACCAATTATGCGTATGCACTGGGAGGAGAAAAAACCGACATAGGAAACGTTCGGGAAACTTTTTTCTTTAACCAGACAGCTGTAAAATATAAGGTTACTTATTCTTCGCAAATAGACTTCACACTAAATGAAACATATAACTTCGAAGTCGGCGGTAAGAATAAAACGAAGAAACAACTGGAAGGAGTAGAAAACGGATATCTGGCACTTGATAATATAGAAATAGGATTCGGCAACGAAATTCCACTCTGGTTGTTCGGGTTGATGTATTGAGATATGGATGTATTTTATGATGGATGTATTTAAGATTGATATATTAGTCTACCGCCCGATAATCGTCTCGCAAACCTTATCCTGAAACGCTCTTGCTTTGGCAGCCGAAAGTACATTCTGATTCATAATGGCAAACGCCACTTCGTGCCCGTTCTTCATCTTCAGATAGCCGGCAAGTGCATTTATCGCTGTGAACGAGCCTGTCTTGGCATGTACATTCCGGAATGTAGGAGCGCTTTTCATTCTGTTTTTCAGAGTTCCGTCTATTCCGCCAACGGGAAGGGATTTGTATAGCTGTTGGAAGATAGCGGTTCGGGAGTATGCATACTTCAGAAAATCGACCAGCAGGGCGGGAGAGAGGTAGTTGTAATTGGATAGCCCGCATCCGTCCGCAATCTTATAGTCTTTCGGGTCGTGTCCCAAACGGCGGATAAGCTTCATTATTTCGACGATACCGTCTTCAGCGGCTACTTGCTTCTTTCCTGTAGCCTGTGCGCCAAGGCGGCAGAGAAATGCTTCTGCATTCAGGTTGTCGCTCTCCTTCATCAATTGATTCAGGACTTTCTGCACGGAAGTATTCCAGCAAGCAATTCGCTCTACTGGTACGCTATCGCGGGGTAATTCGGCGAAGCCGTAGGATTGGGGAGCTGTGATACCTTTTCCCCGAAGGCGTTCGAGGAAAGTGTGCATAAAGAAGCCGGGGGAGTCGTAGATATTGATATCATCTTTCCGTATGGAAGCTACATTGCCCGAAACAACAAGATTATTTCCATTCGTCAGCCAGTCTCTTGTGAAAGAGAACTTTCCGGCAGAGGAAGTACGTGTTTTTGTCCGGTTCGCCAAGGTGTAATAAGAGGATACAGGGCGGCAGGAAATGCTTGCCGTATCACCCTGCACGGTAGAGGGAACAACGGAAATCTGCACCGTTCCTTTGCAGAACATGAGCGGGGACAGATAAGGCTGATACCCGGCCGGCGTGTCGTCCCACGCCCATCCGTGCCCCCAGTAAAGGGAGTCTTTCATGGAGACATCGCCATATACTTGTCCGTTAATCACGGAAAAAGGGAAAGTGATTACTTCTTCTATCAATGAATCCATTGCCTGACTGTCAAATTCGGGGTCGAATCCACCTACTACATATAAGTTACCCTGCAATGTATCGTGTTCTATCACGCCATCGTGCCACACTTCCGTACGGAAAGGGTCATTGGCTTCGGGGCGGGAGAGGGCGGTAATGGCAGTCAGCAGCTTCATAGTGGAAGCGGGGCGGGAGAGCTTCTCCGCACGGTAATTATAAAGCGACTTCTTTGCCGTCAGGTCATAAACGGATATGCCGACTTCGGATGTTTCGGGAAGCATCTTCTTGATAAGCGAATCTATTTGGGAGAAGTCTCTTTGTCCCCATAAAGGAAGAAAACAGACTGACAGAACAACTAATAAAAGACCTTTCTTCATCGGATTACGGTTTATTGATTGAATCACATCCACAAATATAGACTTTTTTATTAAAAAGTTTTTGTGATAAAAGAAAATACGTACTTTTGCGTGCATAACAGAATCAGATGATAGCACTTCAAAATAGCAATATTGACAATGTAGGAGCGCAAGGAATGAGTAGTAAAAAAGAATTTGATCTATTTTTCAAAAAATACTATACCCTATTTCTTTCCTTCGCCTGCCGGTATCGTTTAGATACAGAAGAAGCGCGTGATATCGTCCAGGATGTTTTCATCGCTTTTTGGGAACAACGGGAGAACTTCTCCTCTATCATGACTATCAAAGCATTCTTTTACCGTTCCATCGCCAACCGTTGCCTCAACTATCTGAAACATGAGGATGTAAAAAACCGCTATGCGGAAAGCCAACTGGAGAGGATGCAGAGCGAGGAATTTATCCAGGAGAATATTATCCGTGAAGAAGTCTCTTTCATCGTGAGGAAAAAAATCAAGCAACTCACGCCGCGTGAACAGGAAATCATCATCCTTTCGCTTCAGAATAAATCAAACCAGGAGATAGCTGATATGCTTTCATTATCCGTCCCCACAGTGAAAACGCATAAGATGCACGCCTATGCCCGACTGCGTGCCGAACTGGAGGAATTAAGATTTCTACTACTTATTTTATAAAAAATCAAATTTCATATCATACTACTTTTTAAGTATGTTGTTTTACTTATAAACAACATAGATTCCTTATTATACATGATAGACGATAAAATCAAAGAAAATATTCAGATAGCCGAAGAATTGGCTAAAGAAATATGCACAGGTAAGACTTCTACTTCACCTTTAGCCGGAGAATGGAAAGAAGAATCACCGGAGCTATACGAAGAACTGCGGAAACAGGAACAACTTCCCGATGAGATTTCTTTCCACGACTCCATCAACGTAAATGAAGCGCTGCAACAAGTGAACAAACGAATTATTCTTCCGCCGAGAAGATTCAATATTCGCGTGATAAGTAGTGTCGCTGCGTCTTTCCTTTTAATTATAGGTACAGCTACGCTATGGTTATGGATGGAAAACAGGGAAGAGGTCGTTCCCGAATGGGTTGCTTCCGCTCCCGCCGCTCCGAAAACTTCTATCATTGCACAAAACGATGAACCAGTGGAATTGGCGGAAAGTAACCTGACAGTCAAAGGCAATCAACTGTTCGGAAGTTCACTGGACGGCAAAAAGAACATCTCTATTGAACTGAAGCCCGATAATGAATTTAATAAACTGTCCGTTCCAGCAGGCGGCGCCTACCAACTGACACTGGAAGACGGAACAGTGGTTCAAGTCAATGCCGCTTCCGAATTACTCTTTCCTACACATTTCAAAAAACATCTGCGCCAAGTGGAACTACGGGGAGAAGGATATTTCAAAGTAAAAGCCAACCCGGGAAGTCCGTTCAACGTACTGCTAGGCACACTGAACGTACAAGTCACGGGAACTACCTTTAATATTAAAGCTTACGAAGAAGAGGAAAATACGTGTATCACCCTGATTGAAGGTTCAGTCAACGTGCGCGAAGGGCAAAAGTTACTCGCCACTCTGTCTCCCGGTGAACAATTCATCTACCGGAAAGCCTCACACGAATACAACACAACGCAAGCCAACATATCCGTTACCACCGGTTGGACAGAAGACAAATTTGTCTTCCACAATGAAACTATCGGCAACATCATGACCGAACTATCCCGATGGTACAATGTAGAAATCAATGTAAGTGATGATATACGGAATCTGCGGTATAGTGGTATTCTGTCGCGTAAACAACCCCTTACTGATATACTGAACATCCTTCATCTGACCAACGAGCTCGATTTCAAATATTACAAAGACAGAAAGATAGATGCAGTAGAGAAAAGAGACAAATAAACAATAACATCTAATATTATAAAAATTCACACAGTTATGACGAACAAGTTTATTTCCAAAGGACTAATGATGGCAGTTGCCCTCATGTTGTCTTGTACGGCTCCGTTAGCATATGCACAGACAGGCCATACGGAAAAGATCACGGTAACGGTTACTAAAAAATCGTTGGAAAATGTGTTGGAAAAACTAAGTAAACAGTACAATTACCAGTTTTTCTATAATGCCTCTTTATTGAAAGGAGTCAATGTATCTGTCTCTCTTCAGGAAGCTGACATCAACAGTGTGATGAAGAAGCTTTTGGAAGGAACCGGATTGCAGTATTCTATCAAGGACAGGACGATTGTCATCACAACCATTCCTAAAAAAGCTGTTACTAAGACATTGCTGCACGGACGTATCACCGACAGCGATGGCAATTATCTTCCGGGAGTCGCTATCTTCACACAAGACAAATCTCAAGCAGCCGTCACAGATATTGACGGGCGTTTCTCTTTCTCACAACCGCTAAAATATGGTTCAGTGCTGCAATTCACTTCTGTCGGCATGAAACCTCACAACGTAGTTTACAGTGGGGAAGGAATGCTTCAAGTTGTCATGATAGAGGACGTAAAACAACTGGATGCAGTTATCGTCACCGGTTACCAGACTATTTCACGCGAACGGGCAACAGGTGCAGCTGTTATTATCAACAAAGAAAAGATAGACAAGATTCAGTCTACCAACCTGATGAGTAAGCTCGAAGGTATGAGTGCCGGACTTAGTACCTATGGCGGAACTATGAGCATACGTGGTACTTCTTCATTCGCTGTCGGTACCTCACCGTTGATTGTATTGGACGGACAGGTAGTGAATCAAGGTATGTCCGGTATCAATCCCGAAAACATTGAGAATATCACGGTATTGAAAGATGCTGCTTCTACTTCTCTCTATGGTGTACGCGCATCCAATGGTGTTATCGTAATAACAACCAAGAAACCAAAAGATAAGAAAGCCGTAATCAATGCCTCAGCAAATTTCTACTTCCGTCCTGTCGCTTCACTGGACTATCAACATTATGCATCAACCAGTGATATCGTAGATTATGAAGTAAATTATCTGCTCACCGATTCTTATTACAAAAATAATCCGATGGATTATTTCGACAAAAAGAATGACCCTGACAGACCCCAAAGTTACACCCAAATAGAAAGGCTGTACTACGAGATGGCAAAAGGTAATATGACACAAGCACAAGTGGAAGGTGCTATAGAAAAACTTCGTGAATATGACTATAGAAAGGAATATCAGGACAAACTAACACAAATGGCTTTCACCCAAGATTACAATGTATCTTTGTCCAAAGGAGGTGATAAATCAGATATGTTCACATCCATCCGTTTCCAAGACTTTGGAAGCAACTCAAAAGCTTCCATGAAAAGCAATAAATTGAGCTTCTACCTGAAGAACTCACTCGACTTCACCAAATGGCTCAAATTCACTTATGGAACCAACATCGACTATCAGAACGGCAAGTCGGGAGGAGGAGATTACGGCTCACTGGCTTTCATGCCTTACGAACGAATCACTGACGACAACGGGAATCCTGTCTATCAATATATGTACAATTATTACCGTGCACAAGAAATTGACAATACAGAAGGATTGAAGTCTTTAAAATATAACGTAATGGATGAATACAGGAGAAACGCAACAAAGACTCGTAACCTGTATCTGCGTCTGTTCACCCAATTAGACTTAAAAATTGCCAAAGGATTGGACTTAGACTTGAAATTCCAGTATGAGGATAATTATTATAATTCTGAGACGTATGATGAAGAAGACTCATTTTATATGCGTAATATGATAGATACCTATGCCAGTTCGGATGGCAAGGGTGGATTCACATACAATATCCCGGAAGGTGGGCACATGAAAGAACAAAACAGGCGTTCAAACTTCTACAATGTCCGCGGACAGTTGAACTATAATACGACTCTTGCCGAAAAACATAACATTACAGCCCTTTTGGGAGGTGAAGTCCGTCAGGATAAATGGCGGACTACCAACGGCGAACGATATGGCTATAATGATCAGAAGTTGACTTACAAACAAGTTAACTGGATGGCATTGCAGGAAGGAGTCATAGGACAGCTATACAATAATGCCAGATACTCAAGCGAGAGTGCGTCAGTCAGTGAAATCATGCACCGTTATGTTTCCGGATATGCCAATGTAGGATATACCTATGACAGCCGTTATTCATTCAACGGAAGTATACGTATAGAACAGGCCGACCTTTTTGGTACTGATCCCAAATACCGCTACCGTCCTTTGTGGTCGGTCGGTTTGAGCTGGAACATCAACAATGAAGAATTCATGAAACCTATCACTTGGCTGAATCTGCTCAAACTGAGAATGACTTATGGTATCACAGGTAATGTAGACCAAAATACCAGCCCATATCTAATCGGAGTTTATTTAACCAATTTCCTGACAAATACAGGGGTTACAGAAATCATGACTCCCCCGAATCCTATGTTGCGCTGGGAAAAGACCGCTACTTTTAACTTCGGTGTTGACTTTGCAATGCTAAAACGGTTGAATGGTTCATTCGATGTATACCGCCGTTATAGTTCGGATCTGCTTGCCAACAAGACCCTTGACGCTTCAGTAGGTTGGGCACAGGCAGTATTCAACAACGGTGCCATGAAAAATATTGGTATGGAAATCAGCCTTTCCTATGACTGGTTGAAAACCCGCGACTGGGCACTGAACACTTCATTAACAGCATCTTACAATAAAAACAAAATAGAAAAAATCGGCTATGTACCGACAAGTGCCAAATCCATGATTACAAGCCCATATTCTAATTATATGGTAGGAGATACTTACGGAACTATGTATGCGTTCCGTTATGCCGGACTGACAAGTGAGGGCGACCCTTCCGTCTATGACGAAAACGGAGAAATCAAGTCAAACGTAAACATAGACAATACGGAAGCTATCGTAAAAGTAGGCCAGCTAACTCCCAAATGGCAGGGGGCATTCAACGTCAACCTACGTTGGAAATCGGTAGAAATGTTCGCTAAGATTGTTTACTACACAGGACATTCGTTACGCAAAGACGTGACTCCAATCTACCAGGAAGCATCTGCCGGCATGCATGAAGATTTCGTAAACAGATGGACACCGGATCATACAGATACCGATATTCCCAGAATGGGGCTGCACAACGCAGCCGATACATATAGAAGCCAGCATTGGAAATATGCTGACAAACAAGTGACCAGTGCTTCATTTATCAAGATGCGTAACATCGGACTGTCGTACACATTACCTCAAAAATTAACCCATAGCTGGGGATTCAACAATATCAGCGTACGTGCACAAGTGGACAATCCGTTCTACTGGGCTGCCAACCATAACGGTATTGATCCCGAAGCGTTCAATGCCAACGCAGGCACACGCACGGCAGAACAGGTAACCAGTTATGTAGTAGGATTAAACATTAACTTCTAAAAAAGTAAAGACAATGATGCAAAAAAATATCATAATGGCATGTATTTGCGTCGCTGCCAGCCTTTCGGCATGCGACAATTATCTGGACATAGAACCTAAAGGAAAAGCAGTACTGAATACGGTAGAAGACTATCTCGGCTTATTGGAGCCGGTAGATGCCGAATACGTACATGATAATTTCTGCTACGTAGCCAATGAACAAACAACAGGTAATATGGCTGAACTTGAGGGCTACAAATATCCTATATATTCTTCCTGTTTTTTTTGGGATGAAGAGTATGACCGTGCAAGTAATATTACGGATGGTGAAGCTTGCTCGTTATTATACAATAAATGTTATTCACGGATTGCCCGTTATAACATCTTGATTGACAACATAGGAGATGCAGAAGGACCGGAAAGCGAGAAAAAAATGGGAATAGCACAAGCAAAAGCTATGAGAGCTTATAATTACTTCTTCTTGATAAACACATTCGCAAAGCCTTATAATCCGTCAACCGCTGATACAGACCATGGAATCATTGTTCGTAAAAAGTTCGAACTTGAATCAGAAGGCAAGCAATACAGTGTCGCTGAAACTTATGCGTCTATTCTTCAAGATATCAACGAAGCGCTCCCTGATCTTCCGGAGAAATCTGTCAACGCCTACCATTCGGATAAAGCCTTTGGCTATGCTTTGAGAGCAAAGGTACATCTCTATATGAGAAATATAGAGGACGCATTAAATGACGCGTTGGAAGTTCTCAAATTTCCCAATCACGAATTATGGGACTTGAGCGGGGAACTGGCCGCATACTTGGCTCAAAATCCGCAATTTGCAGTTCTTCCTGACGCAACGAAATATCAGATGTTCCGTAATATGGTATTGATGTTGAACGGACACAAATATTCTCATCCGGAAAACCTGCTCTATTGTCCAAGTAGGACAGCCGGAGGTCCTGTTGCCTTACGTAAATACATCAGAGACTCTTTTGATGCACAAGCAGACTTAAGATACAACGTTATTTGTATGCCTGAGATGCCGGCCCGCCCGACGGCGGAACCCGGATGCCTATACTTCATGCACTCTACCACCACCCTGCTTAATACGAGTGGTATTCGCCTGTCTGAGATTTATCTGATAATTGCCGAATGTTATGCACGCCAAGGCAATATAGAACTCACCTTGAAATATCTGAACGACTTGCGAAAAACGCGTTTTGATACCAGATATTATAAAGATCTTGTATCTGCCGATGTTAACAATAACAAGGATGAAGCACTAAAGTATGTCAGGGAAGAAAGAGTACATGAACTTTTCAGCAGCTACAACTGCTTCTTTGATATGCGCCGTTTCTGTACAGAATTCGACGAGACACTGACTAAAACATACACTGATACCAATGGTGAGACGCATACTTATACATTGAAACCAGATTCTCACTTGCTGACTTTCCCGTTCCCTGTAAAAGCCATACAAACAACCAACTTAATACAGAACTCTAAATAATGAAACAGTTTACCCTATTTATAGTCCTGCTGCTGACTGTATTCAGTCAGCAG
The DNA here is from genome assembly GCF_014750685.1 of Bacteroides sp. GM023. GTDB lineage: Bacteria > Bacteroidota > Bacteroidia > Bacteroidales > Bacteroidaceae > Bacteroides. Next base: position 597,518 of record NZ_JAAXGE010000002.1, on the reverse strand, counting down.
GCAGAAAGCAAAGCTTTCCAGAGTAAAGCTGCGCAAGTAACCATTATTAACAAAACAGGTAAAAAGTGCTATTTTCAACAGGAAGGTATTAACGGATACGACCTTCTCAGTCTTGATGCCCAAGGTCAAAAGACTCTCAGTATTGACCTGCAATCTCCTGCTTATTATCAATATATGAACGAAGCAATGAGAAACTACACCGTTTATCTGACTCCCGGTTCAAAAACCAATATTATAGAAAACACAGATGGAATATCCATTGAGGGAGACAATGCTTCAATCAACACCTTCATTAACACAAACCGTTTCTTTGGTTATCCCAAAGCGAGAGTGGAAATGTACACACCCCAATGGCAGAAAGATTGCAAAGAAGAATTGAATAACCTCTGCAACAAGTTAGCACAGGGTGGCTTCTCTGAGGATTTTGTAAAAATGCACAAACTATACTACCAATTCGGTTATTATACCCAGCAACTGAACGCTCCTCTCATGGCCGCATTTATGAAGAAAGAACTGAAATTACCTGATAGCTATTATGATTTCCTAAAGACTGTACGGTTTGACAGCCCCGATATACTTTCTATCCCTAAATGGTTCGAAACCATGTCGAACGCTCTTGGTGAAATGGAAAAAAGAGGAATTATCCCTGTGGATAAAGACCAGTTCATGCAGATATATGCCGGAAGAATTGAAAACGAAAAAGTACGTTCCACCTTTCTGGTGCAACTACTCGACCTAACATTGAAGAAAGGGTATTCAGACAATTTCCCCGCCTATGTAGAAAGTATTCGCAATAAAATCACCGGTGAGAAGGATCAGGCAGCATTGAAAGGACTGGAAGCCAAATACGCTATCCTGAAAGAAACTAACAAAGAGATTCTACGGGGTATGCCCGCACCGGACTTTACAGCAGTCGATGTAAATGGCAAAGAATATAAATTGTCTGACTTTGCAGGCAAAGTGATTGTACTCGACTTCTGGTTTACCGGTTGCGTTCCCTGCAAAATGGAAATGCCATATATGGAAAGTATTGCTGAAAGCATGAAAGACGCGCCTGTCCAGTTTATCTCCATGTCATTAGACACAGGCAATCAGCTACTGTCGGCATGGAAAGAAATGACAAAGGAGAAAAAAGGCGTAGTGCTCAATCTCAATGTTCCCGGCGGATTCAAATCACCACTGGCGCTAAAGTTTGGCATCCGTTCCGTACCACGTATAATTATCATCGACCAGCAAGGAAAAGTATATGATTCAAATGCATTGCGCCCTTCTGACCCTAAACTGAAACTGACTGTGGAAACATTAACTGGTACCGGCAATGCCAAACAGGAAATACAGAAAATGATGATGAAAATGATGCAAACTGAAACCGCAGAACAAAAAGACATCATATTGAAAGACGCACTCGCTAGATTCAAAAAAGTAACGGAAGTCTCATCCATGCTGAATATGATGATATATCAGGTCATACAGGCTTATGCCGGAGAAAAGAAATATGAGCAGGCAGACAAATATATAAACATGATTTCTCCATCAAGATTTCGTCGGGACTTGATATATATCACTGGTGTCAAATACGTTGAAAATGGTGTTCTTGACAGAGCTGCCCCTCTTCTTGAGGAAGCTGCCGAGACAACTCTCCAAGCTCAAAAAGAAAATCCACAAGATGCAGAAGAAAACGAAAAACTTCCTGTCATCACCGGTACCTATGGTAATCTACTCGTTGCCCAAAATAAACCCTCAGAAGCCGAAAAATGGGTGGAACTGGCTTACGCCAATGGCGAGAAGGCCGATTTCGAACTTAGAAAAAGTTATATAGCTGTCCAAATAAACAAGAAAGAATATAGCAAGGCATTCCCAGTACTGGAAGATATCTTCAGACATGGTATGAGTACGGAAACCATGAAAGTCCAACTTAAAGAAGCATATGTACACAAGAACGGTTCAGATAAGGGATTTGACAAATACCTGAACGGACTCCTAAAAGAATCAGCCAACAAGCAAAAGGAAGAGGTTCTGAATCGGATTGTCAATGAACCCGCCCCTGCATTCACTTTGAAAAACATAGAAGGCAAAGAAGTATCATTGGCTGCACTAAAAGGAAAAGTGGTAATACTCGACTTTTGGGCAACCTGGTGTGGTCCTTGCAAAAGCTCGTTCCCTGCCATGCAGAAAGCAGCTAATAAATATAAGAACAATAAAAACGTGGTCTTCCTGTTTATCAATACATGGGAAAACTCCAAGAATCCTCTACCGCAAGTAAAGAAATTCATAGAGGAGCATAATTATGACTTCAATGTATTGTTCGATCTCAAAGACCCGGTGAGTAAGAAATGCGGAGTTATAGAAAGCTATGGTGCAAAAGGCATTCCAGCAAAATATATTATTGACAAAGAAGGTAATATACGCTTTAAACTAGTAGGTTTCTCCGGTTCTGACGAACAGGCGGTAGGCGAATTGAGCGAGATGATAAACACACTATTGTAAAACACTATAATTTTTCAAGTCATGATAAATATAAAGAATATATTGATAGTATGCATTAGTCTGGTGATGTATAGCATTGTTTTTTCCTCCTGCAAATCAGATGATATTGCCAGTGGTATTTTTGAGATTGCAACTAAAGATTTAGTTGTTGACGTAGACAAAGAATCAACAACTGTTTATATCCCCGTCAATAGTTCACTGACTATTAATGATTGGGAAGTAGACTATGATAAATCGTGGATTACGCACGGCAAGAAAAGAAACTCTCTTGTATTGTCATTCGAAGCCAACCCCGGAAAAACTAAGAGAACGGCTGCAATTAAAGTCACTTCCCCTGTGGCCGAATATACATTGGCCATCAACCAATATGGACCGAATGATGTAGTAATAACAGATGATAAGGATGTCAGAGTAAAGCCTACAAGCGGTATTGGAACTAACCCATCAGGAAGTAACACTATTGAATGCACATGGGATGGAAGCCCCAGACCTTATATGACCTACACTGTTCCCGCAACGCTGGAATACTTTTTCTCAGGAACCGAAGTTATTGATTATATCATATATGCCCCCACTTCTACCGGAAATTTCGGCAAATTGAAGCTATATACAGCCACTGCTGAAAATCCTGAATATACATTAAAAGGAGAATATAACTTTGAAATGAAAAGTGAGAGTTCAACTATTCACTTCACAACGGGGATCAAAGCCACCAAAATAAAGTTTGAGGTTCAGGAAGGAAAAAACAATATGGCAGGCTGTAGTGAAATGGAATTCTGTACCAAGACTATTACACTGACACAACAATTACTGAATGTATTTGCAGATATAACTTGTTCAGAGTTAAAACCAGATATTAATGATGATGCCATTGAAGAATTACCCGCTGAGTATTTTAAGCGCATAGCTTATGCTTTAAAAAACAACCGATACAGTGAATGGGAAAAAGAGTTTCGTGTTCAGGAATATAAAGCATACAGCAATAATGAAGAATGGGCTACCAAATTAAAAATAAAGAAATATACCGATCTCGACAATCCGACAGGAATCAGTGTGGAGAAAGGCGATGAATTGATTGTCTTAGTCGGAGACACCCATAATCAATCTATATATCTTGAGTGTATCGATGAAGAAACTACCAGTTCTAATGATGATCATGAATACCAACGACCCGCCGCCCATGGACATACATTCAGTCTAAAGCCAGGTGTCAATAAATTAGTCATGACAAGTTCAGGACAATTGTTTCTGATATACACTGCCGATATCTTTTCTCCTGACGCACAGCCTATCAAAATCCATATACCACTGGGAAGTGGAAAGGTTACAGGATATTTCGACACCGAAAAGCACAAGACAAATGAAAAATATGCTGAACTATTATCAAAAGCAACCCACAAATACTTCTGTATACGCGGAGAAAGAATCATGTTCTATTTTCATACTGATAAACTTCAAGAAGTAGTGCCACACAAGATTTTACCATCTATTGACTTTTGGAGCAATATCATCAAATGGGAACAAGAGTTGATGGGTATCGAAGATATCCAACCCAGTCAAATGAACAATCATCTCATGGCCATCTCACCGGAAGGCAGCTATATGTGGGCAAACGATTATCGGATTGCCTTCGCGAAAAGTACGCTTTATAAGATTTTGATACCGGAAAAAGTAATGTCGGCAAAAGATAATGTATGGGGACCGGCACATGAAATAGGGCATGTTCATCAGGGAGCTATCAACTGGCCGAGTTGTACTGAAACTAGTAATAATCTATTCTCCAACTACGTACTATATAAACTTGGCAAGTATTGCTCACGCGGACTAGAAATCAGCAAACTGGCTGATGCGTACGGACTAAAGCGGTCATGGGTTGAGCTAGGATATTCAGAGTTATATATGCGTATGCAATGGCAATTATGGAATTACTTCCATCGGTTAGGAAATATGCCTAACTTCTTTCCTGAACTTTTCAAAGAATTACGTGCCAACCCTCTCACTTTCAACAATCCAGGACTTGCACAATTACAATATGCCAAAGCTGTCTGCAAAGTGGCAAATATGGATATGACCGAGTTCTTCGAGAGGTGGGGATTCTTCAGAGAAGTAATGCTTATGAACTACGAAGATTATGGCAAGTATATGTATATTGTCAATCAAGGAATGATAGACCAAGCAAAAGTATATATGGCAACTTTCTCTAAGAAAGTACCGCCTATCTACTATCTAGAAGACCGTAAGAACGGTGATGTAGGCATCGAAGATTACAAAGTGGGTGACGTTGGCTATTATACACAGTTCCAGGACAATGTGAAGATTACAGGTACTCCCACTTATAAACTATCAGGAAGCAAAATTACTGTAAATAACGGCACACAGGCCGTAGCATTCGAAGTGCGTAAAGGTAACGAGAACGGAGAGTTACTATATTTCTTCAACTTCCTGTCCTATACGCTTCCACAGACTGTACTTGTTGATGGTATTAAGTTCTATGCTGTACAAGCGGATGGTAAAAGGATAGAAATGAAAGAAGAATAATTATCCGAAAGTATAGAGAGAAAGAAGAAGGTGTCAAAACCCTTATAAATTAAAAATCATCCTCGCTACAACTATCTGTGCCGAGGATGATTTCGTCAAAAAGGGAGTTTTGACACATTTTTTATAATACACAAAAGACATGGTTGCTTTTATCTTATTATACTAAACCAATAGTATATAACAATAGGAAAAAAACAACCGAAATTACACTAGGTAAAGCTTATTCACTATATAATTAATATATTATGCAAAATAGTTTTATCCTTTATTTCAGATGCTTTTCCACCTGTTCAAGAAGCGAACCGGGGCCGTAGCCCGACCATATATCCCGGATTTTCCCATCGGGAGCAATCAGTACATAATGAGGGATTCCTTTCACCTGATAACTCACAGCAAGACCGATACGTCCTCTACGAAGCTCATTCCACTGGTTGCCACTCATCCCTTTCGTCTTGACATATTCTTTCCAACGCGCTTTCGGGTCTTCGCTGATACTAACCACGGTCATTTTATCCTTATATGTATTTATGACTTTCTCCATCTCCGGTATCGACTGCACACAAGGACCACAACCACTGCTCCAAAAATCAAGCAAAATGAATTTTCCCTTGAACTCTGAAATATGGCGGAGCGAATCGTTCACATCATACAAATCACCATCAACCATCATATCTCCTATTCCCACAGCGGAAGGAGGATAAATATACGCTGTAATCTCCTGTCCGTCCCCTGTCTGCTTCTCGTCTTCAGACATTCGGGCATACAAGCTTTTCACCTCTTCTTTATAAGGCATTACGGTTTCGTATTTCATCATAGACGCATACAGCAGTAACTTATCTATCCATACCCTGCCGATAGAAGCTTCTTGCATATATTCCAGTTCCTTTTTCCAGATTTCTTTCTGCAAGGGGTCTGTCAGCTTTCGGATAGAATCTATCTTAACCCAACCCTTTTTCTCAAATTCCCGATCGCCCGCATGGTCTATATACATCATCCGTTGCCAGTCATACTCTGCCGCCACGTGCTGCATCAGTTCTTTCTGTTGGGACATTGCACAAGCCGTAAAGCGGTTTTCTTCCTGCTGTTCGGGGATATCGCTTATCACTTCCCATGTTTTCAACAGTTTATCCTGTCCCTTGATTTCTATAGATTTGCCCGGTGCTATCCACACTTCCAGCCATGTACCCGGAAATCCCCGGTTATCAGACATAATCAGCATCTTCCGTGTAGCGGAAACCGTATCCCGGAAAGAGAACCTTCCATCAATGAGCGTATCCCTCGCCACACAGTTGAAAATATTCCCTTCATCTACATAAAGACCAATCACTATACTGTCCGAAAGATTTGCCAATTCTCCCTGAATCAAATATTCGTTTGCAGCAACTGCCTTATGGTTGGATGTACAATAACACATTACAACGCAAACCATTACCAATAAGACCGGAGTTATAATATATTTCTTCATATATGCTCTATTTATAAGTAAGATATCATCATGAATGAATGACCTACCAAATATCCGAATCCGTCTATAACGCTTCCCTGAATATTTCTCCCACCGTAGGATGCGGGAAAACAATCTTCTTCCACTGCCCTGCGGTCAGTCCCAGTTCAATGGCAGTTCCTGCAAGCGTAATGATCTCCGAAGCCGGATTGCCCAGTACATGCACGCCAATTACTCTTTCCTGCTCGTCCAGCAGTACTTTGCAGACGCCATTCACTCCTTCATTCTCTGCCACAAAGCGACCGGAATAAGCCATAGGAAGTTTTACTACTTTATAATCAATGCCTTTTGCTGAGGCTGATTCTTCCGTTTCACCCACTCCGGCAATCTCCGGATTGGTATAGACAACTCCCGGAATAGCACGATAGCTCATCGCGTCTTCTTTGCCGAGGATGGAATGTACGGCAACTTCCGCTTCGCGGACAGCCGTATGAGCCAGCAGAGAGAATCCGGTCAAGTCACCACAAACGTAAACATTGGGGAGAGAAGTTTGCATTTTCCCGTTTACTTTGATAGCGCCGCGCTCTGTCTTTTCCAAATTCAGATTTTCAAGTCCGAAACCTTTCGTTACCGGACGACGGCCGACACTCATCAGTAACTTTTCCGCTACAACCGTACCATTACCCTCTGCATTTTCATACGAGACGACAGCACCTTCTTCTGTTTGCGACAAACCAACGACTTTCGTACTCAACAGGAATTTAATGCCCCGTTTCGTATAGTCCGCACGCAGTAGAGCGGAGAGTTCCTTATCCATTCCACCGAGGATTTCATCCATCATTTCTACGACTGTCACCTGTACTCCCAAGCTATTGAAGAAAGACGCAAACTCCATTCCGATGACTCCACCGCCAACGATAGCCAGAGATGCAGGCAGTTCTTTGTTATCCAGGGCTTCCCTGTGCGTCCAGTAATTCACTGTGTCCACACCCGGAATAGGCGGGATAAAGGTTTCCGAGCCCGTACAAAGTATCAGATTCTCACCTTCATAGGTTTCTTCGCCACAACGGACTGTATTTTTATCAATGATTTGTGCTTCTCCCGATAGAATCGTGACATTGTTGGAAGTCAGTTTGGCTTTCACTCCCAATACCAGTTTGCGCACTACTTTACTTTTGCGGGCTATAATTTTAGGTAAATCGAAGGATACTTCGGGTATGTTCACGGCATACTTCGATGCGTGCCTGGCACTATCATAAGTCTTTGCCGAATATAGCAATGTCTTTGTCGGAATACATCCTTCGTTCAGGCATACGCCACCCAGATTGTTTTTCTCGATAAGCAATACGCTTAAACCGGCTTTGCCGGCAGTTTCGGCGGCTGTATATCCTGCAGGGCCACCGCCAATAATAATTACTTGATATTTCATAGTATGTAATCAGTTAGTGTTTTCGTTGTTATTTATTCTCTTCGAGGTGTATTGCCTTGATTCTCTTTTCGAGCAGTTCGGCAAATTCCCGTTCTTTGACAGGCATCACAGATACAAATTTACCTTTCCCGTATTCTATCAACACATATTCGGTCACCGAGAAGCGGCCGAACTTCATGGAATGGCATTTCTTTATAGCGGTAATCTCGGAAACAGGAATTACTTTTTTACGAATAAAGCGTCCGGTGGATATTTCCAGGATTCCATCGGGAGTAACAGTATATACCGTATGGATAATCTGTTCGATTACAATAATTAGCATGAGCATCAGCAGTACTGCCGGCAAGATATATTTACACCACAGGGCACCGACGACATTCACGGTAAGCACCACCAGCAGGAAATACTGGTACCAGGCAATACGGGCATGGAAAATTCGATTCATTTTGTCAGATTTTTGCCTGCAAGGTAGCAATTTTATGAATTAGTGACAACGAAAAGTACAACGAAGTAACTTATTTTGTAGCTTTGCGGTGAGAAATAACAAAACTATGGTAAGAAAATTCGATTTCCTCGTCATCGGCTCCGGAATTGCCGGTATGAGTTTTGCGCTGAAAGTGGCGCACAAAGGTAAAGTTGCTCTTATCTGTAAAAGTGGGCTGGAAGAAGCCAATACGTACTTCGCACAAGGTGGAGTGGCGTCCGTCACCAACCTGCTGGTAGACAATTTCGACAAACACATTGAAGACACGATGATTGCCGGAGACTGGATTAGTGACCGTGCCGCAGTGGAGAAGGTAGTGCGTGAAGCTCCTGCGCAAATTGAAGAACTGATTAAGTGGGGCGTAGACTTCGACAAGAACGAGAAAGGCGAATTTGACCTGCACCGTGAAGGGGGACACTCCGAGTTCCGTATCCTTCACCACAAGGACAATACGGGAGCAGAAATCCAGGACAGCCTGATTAAAGCCGTACAACGGCATCCCAATATCACGGTGATTGAAAACCAGTTTGCCGTTGAAATCCTTACACAACATCATTTGGGGGTAACCGTTACCCGTCAGACACCGGACATCAAATGTTATGGTGCTTATATCCTCGACCCGAAAACCGGAAAGGTAGATACCTATCTCGCTAAAGTGACTCTGATGGCCACCGGTGGAGTAGGAGCTGTCTATCAAACGACTACCAATCCGTTAGTAGCTACGGGAGATGGTATCGCCATGGTTTACCGTGCCAAAGGTACTGTGAAGGATATGGAGTTTGTCCAGTTCCACCCTACCGCACTGTATCATCCGGGCGACCGCCCTTCTTTCCTGATAACGGAAGCGATGCGCGGTTACGGCGGCGTACTCCGAACCATGGACGGCAAGGAGTTCATGCAGAAATACGACCCGCGCCTTTCACTCGCTCCGCGTGACATCGTAGCACGTGCCATTGACAATGAAATGAAGAACCGTGGAGACGACCATGTATATCTGGACGTTACCCACAAAGACCCGGAAGAAACAAAGAAACATTTCCCGAATATCTATGAGAAATGCCTTAGTCTGGGTATAGACATCACCAAAGAATATATCCCGGTAGCTCCGGCTGCCCACTATCTTTGTGGCGGTATCCTTGTAGACGGAAACGGACAGTCGTCCATCGAACGCCTTTACGCAGTAGGAGAGTGCTCTTGCACCGGACTGCACGGTGGTAACCGCCTGGCTTCAAACTCATTGATTGAAGCAGTGGTCTATGCCGATGCTGCCGCCAAGCATTGTTTGGAAACCGTTGAACAATATACCTACAACGAAGATATTCCCGAATGGAATGACGAAGGGACTCGTTCTCCGGAAGAAATGATACTTATTACACAGAGCATGAAGGAAGTGAATCAGATTATGAGTAGCTATGTGGGTATTGTCCGCAGCGACCTCCGTCTGAAACGTGCCTGGGACAGACTGGATATTATCTACGAAGAGACTGAAAGCCTGTTTAAACGCAGTGTAGCTTCCAAAGAAATCTGCGAATTGCGTAATATGGTCAATGTCGGCTATCTGATTATGCGTCAGGCAATGGAACGTAAGGAAAGCCGCGGATTGCATTATACGATTGATTATCCTCACGCAAAGAAATAGTCATGAAAACATTTGCCCAACTCTTCATTTCTTTATTCTGCATCATAGGATTAGCTTCTTGTTATGCAGGTATTCCGCTAAAAAGCGGGAAATCGGAGAACAACAGAACCTACGAGGTAAGTTATCTGTTTGAGCATGACGGAGTGAAAGTCTACCGTTTTCTTGATATGGGAAACTATGTATATTTCACCACCCGGGGAGATGTAACCAGTATCAAAAACGATTCGGCAAGGCAGCGGACGATTACTATTTATAAAGACAGCCTGCGAAACAAATAAAAAATGCCGCTTGCAAATGATTGCAAGCGGCATTTTCTTTATCTGATTAATCTCTGGATTAATAGTTTTCTTTCTTCACTTCGAAGTATGCTTGCGGATGCAGACATGCCGGACAAACTTCAGGAGCTTCCTTACCTACAGCGATATAACCGCAGTTACGGCATTGCCATACCACTTCGCCTTCTTTAGCGAATACAGTCATATTTTCGATGTTGTTCACGAAAGCGAGGTATCTTTCTTCGTGACCTTTTTCAGCGATTGCGATATTGCGGTACATAGCAGCAATCATTGGGAAACCTTCCTGTTCTGCTACATCAGCAAAATGAGGATAATCCAGTGACCATTCTTCGTGTTCGCCGGCAGCGGCAGCGCGAAGATTTTCGAGTGTAGTACCGATTACACCTGCCGGATAGCTGGCAGTAATTTCTACCATACCGCCTTCGAGGAACTTAAACATACGTTTTGCATGTTCCTTTTCCTGGTCAGCCGTTTCTGTGAAAATGGCGGAAATTTGTTCGTAACCTTCTTTTTTAGCCACACTAGCAAAGTAAGTGTAACGCATTCTTGCCTGTGATTCTCCTGCGAATGAAGTTAACAGATTCTTCTCTGTCTGGGTTCCTTTAATACTCTTAGCCATAATTCTTTTTATATTTTAAATTGGTTGATTACCATACGTAACTTGTCGTACTATTTATAACACAAATATAAGCGAATTGTTCGTAATAAGCTACATTTTCTTCATTAATAAAAACTATCAGCTCATTGATAAAACCTATCAACAGACAAATAGTATGCTGAAAAACACACTTCTTTCGATTATTTTATATAATTTTGCAACCTCGACTTTACAAAAAAGCCGGATATTCACGTAACAACTGATAATAATGAAGCTATTTGAATTTAAACCCAAACTGGTTTCTTGTTTAAAGAATTATTCGAAAGAAACATTCATGGCAGACTTGATGGCAGGTATCATCGTAGGTATCGTTGCCTTGCCGCTAGCCATTGCCTTTGGTATTGCTTCGGGTGTATCGCCCGAAAAAGGTATCATTACCGCTATTATTGCCGGATTCATCATCTCTCTGCTGGGCGGAAGCAAAGTACAGATTGGTGGCCCGACGGGGGCATTTATCGTCATCATCTACGGCATTATCCAGCAATATGGCGAAGCCGGGCTGATTGTAGCAACGCTTATGGCAGGCGTTCTCCTTATATTATTAGGAGTATTCAAGCTCGGAGCCGTTATCAAATTTATTCCTTATCCTATCATCGTGGGGTTCACCAGCGGTATCGCTGTAACCATCTTCACTACACAGATTGCTGATATCTTCGGTCTGTCGTTCGGGGGTGAGAAGGTTCCCGGCGACTTTGTAGGAAAATGGCTCATCTATTTCCGCCATTTCGATACGGTGAACTGGTGGAATACCATCGTAAGCATTGTCAGTATAATTATCATAGCTATTTCGCCCAAGTTTTCCAAAAAAATTCCCGGCTCGCTGATTGCTATCGTTGTAGTGACAGTGGCTGTTTACCTGATGAAAACGTATGGCGGCATCGACTGCATCCCGACGATTGGCGACCGGTTCACGATTAAATCCGAACTGCCCGATGCCGTTGTCCCGGCTTTGAACTGGGAAGCTATCAAGAACCTGTTCCCCGTAGCCGTCACGATTGCCGTGCTGGGAGCTATCGAATCACTGCTGTCTGCTACCGTTGCCGATGGTGTGATTGGCGACCGTCACGATTCCAATACGGAATTAATAGCCCAGGGCGCAGCCAATATCGTAGCTCCTTTGTTTGGCGGTATCCCTGCCACCGGAGCCATCGCCCGTACCATGACCAATATCAATAACGGCGGCAAGACACCGATAGCCGGAATCATCCATGCAGTCGTACTGCTTCTGATTCTGCTTTTCCTGATGCCGCTTGCACAATATATCCCAATGGCGTGTCTTGCCGGAGTGCTGGTTATCGTATCTTATAATATGAGTGGATGGCGTGTATTCAAGGCTTTGCTGAAAAATCCGAAATCAGATGTCACCGTACTGCTGATTACTTTCTTCCTCACGGTTATCTTCGACTTGACGGTGGCTATCGAGATTGGGCTTATCATTGCCTGCATCCTCTTCATGAAGCGTGTCATGGAAACTACTGAAATTTCTGTGATTACAGACGAAATAGACCCGAATAAGGAATCAGACCTCTCTGTGCACGAAGAAAATATCATAGTGCCTAAAGGAGTGGAAGTATATGAAATCAATGGCCCTTACTTCTTTGGTATCGCCACGAAGTTTGAGGAAACGATGGCACAACTGGGAGATAATCCCCAAGTACGTATCGTTCGTATGCGTAAAGTTCCGTTTATCGACTCTACGGGTATCCATAACCTGACTAATCTTTGTGAAATGTCACAGAAGGACAAGATTACGGTTATCCTTTCCGGAGTCAATGCCAATGTACATAAAGTATTGGAGAAATCCGGTTTCTATGAATTATTGGGTAAAGAGAATATTTGCCCGAATATTAATGTGGCGTTGGATAGAGCAAAGGAAATTATAGAATAAAAACGATAAAAGAAAGAAAGAGGTGCGCAATGCTTTCGTATTTCCTGCGTCCTCTTTCATTCCCGAAATATACGGATGATACTCACTATATCATATAAGACGAACTTACAAAGCGGGCTGCCACAGAATCACTTCTCCGGCAGCCCTTCTTTCTTCAGTTTAAAAAACAGAGAAAGTATGATATCATTTATTCCTGACCTCCTCCTAAAGCTCGGTATAGGTTAATTAAGCTTTGTATTTCTGTAAAATGATTGGCCGTCTGAGACAATTGCGCGCTAAGCAATGACTGGCGGGCGGTAAGCACTTCCAGATAGGTAGCATTACTATGCTCCATCAATAGTGAAGTACTTTGTAAAGCTGTTTGCAGGGAAGTAATCTGTTTGTCCAGCAAAAGCCTTTTCCCCTGACTGGTCTGACAGGCAATCAAAGCATCGTTCACTTCGCTGCCGGCATTGAGCAATGTCTGCTGAAAACCGAGAACAGCTTCTTCCTGCTGCGCACGGGCAATACGGTATTGTGCCACCACCTGTCCTTTATTAAAGAGCGGCTGTGTGAGCGAGCCTACCGCCGATGCCAAAAACTTACCCGGATTGAGAATCAGTGACCCGGCAGAGTTCGTCCATCCGGCACTTCCGCTTAAAGTGATGGAAGGATAGAAAGCCGAACGTGCCGCATTGGTGCCATAGAACGCTGCTTCCAGTGTCCGCTCTGCCGAACGGACATCGGGACGGGAAGAAAGCATCCGGACAGGAATCCCTATCGAAAGTTCCGTAGGAAACTGCTGCTTTGACAGTGTACCGCGTTCATAGCTGCGGGGTGTCTCCGCCAACAATAAGGCAAGGCTATTCTCTACCTGGCTAATCTGCTGCTGCAAATCGAGCACAGAGCCCTGCACCTGATAATAAGCAGCTTCCATCTGTGACACAGCGGATTCATTTGCCAGTCCGGCATTCATCAGTGCACGGGTGGATGCCACGGTTTCTTTCCATGCCGCTTCCGTCTGACGGGAAAGGTCGAGTTGTTCATCCAGCATCAGCAAGGTATAATAAGTATTGGCTATACCTGCTATCAACTGTGTACGGACAGCCTGACGGTAATCCTCGCTTTGAGCATAAACAGCTTTCGCCTGTTTCTTGGAATTGCGCATACGTCCGAATACGTCCAGTTCCCAACTGGCAGTAACGGGTAATGAGTAAGCCTGTGTAGCTTTGTGCGTATCGAAGCTGCTCACCGTTCCCTGTGGGGAAAGGGCAAAAGCAGGCAGAAAGGCTAGTTTGGCAGACATCAGTGCCGCCTGTGCTTGTTCCACACGAAGCTGGGCGGTCTGATAGTCGGTATTGGTCTTCAATCCCACTTCGATGAGGGACTGCAAATAAGGGTCGGTGAAGAGTTCCTGCCAATCCATATTACCCAGACTGGCAGTGTCTTCGGCCACTACTTCCTCTCCATAAAGATGGTCGGGAACGACAGTGGCGGGTTTGTATTTGGTATAGATGCCGCAACCGCTCAATGACAGACTGATGGCAACTAATATAATGATATTCTTCTTCATTCTTTCTTCATTTAATTACGTTCGCGTTCAACTTCACTCTTTTCTTTCTCTAAAAGCACCTGTACGTCTGCTTCTTCCTCCATCGGTTTTCGGATTTTCTCCTGCAAAAACTCAAAGATGATGTAGAAAACCGGAACGACAAAGAGCAACGCCAGTGTCCCGACAGCCATACCGCCTACCACACCCGTACCCAGTGAACTGTTACCATTGGCACCTGCACCGGAAGAGAACATCAGCGGAAGCATACCGAAAATCATCGTCAGTACCGTCATGAGGATAGGACGCAGGCGGACTTGTGCGGCAGAGTAGGCAGATTCCACAATCCCCATTCCTTTACGTCGGCGCTCTATGGCGTACTCCGTAATCAGAATGGCTGTCTTAGCCAGCAGACCAATCAACATAATCACCCCTGTCTGCAGGTAGATATTATTCTCCAATCCGAACAATCTGGCGAAAAGGAACGAACCCATCAGTCCGAACGGCACGGAGAAAATAACGGCAAACGGAACAAGGAAACTTTCGTAAAGACAAGCCAGAATCAGATAGACCAGGAAGATACAGACCGCATAGATAAAGACTGTCTGTGCTCCACCGCTACTTGCTTCTTCGCGTGCCATACCACCATATTCGTATCCGTAGCCTATCGGCAAAGATTCTGCGGCCACTTCTTCAATCACCTTCTGCACCTCACCGGAAGAGTAACCGTCGGAAGGGTTCACATTGGCTGTGATGGTACTGTAAAGGTTGAAACGGTTCGCCGTTTCCGGTCCCAGCACTTGTTTCAGCGTCACGAACTGGCTTACCGGAGCCATCTCCGTACCATTACGCACAAACATATTGTTCAGTGACTGTTCATCCAAGCGATATTCAGGGGAAGCCTGCATCATCACACGATATACTTTACCATACTGGTTGTAGTTGGAAATATACGCGCCACCGCAATAACTACCTACTACATCGAGCACCGCACTTGGCGAAATACCCGCACGCTTGCATTTGGCTGCATCCACTTCCACGGATATTTGCGGGAAGTTGATAGCATAAGAGGTATAAGCCATCGCTACTTCCGGACGCTGGTTCAGGGCACCGAGGAACTGGATAGCCGCTTCATAGAACGTACCCAAATCTCCACCCGTCATATCCTGAAGGTTCAACTCAAGGGAGTTACCCATACCGTAACCCGGAATCATGGCAGGCTGGAAGCTGAATACCTGTGCTTCTTTTATGGACTGGAATTGCGCATTAAGACGGGAAACCACGGCATCCGAGCTATGCTCCTTGCCTTTTCGTTCGCTCCAGTCTTTCAGGCGGACAATAATCGTACCGTAAGAAGTTCCCTGTCCGGATATAAGCCCATATCCTGCTACGCGAGCATAGTGTTCTATTTCGGGCGTATCTTTCATGATATTTTCCAACCGGTCCATCACTTTCGTCGTTTCCTCAAGTGTACTTCCCGGTGAAATGCTGACATTCACCATGATGACACCCTGGTCTTCCTGCGGCACAAGTCCTGTCTTCGTAGTACTCATCAGATAAATCAACAGGGCAATGGCCACCGCCAATGAAGTCCATACCATCCAACGATGGCGGATGAAGAACAGCACACCTCTCTTATATTTGCCCAGTACGGCATTGAACGAAGCATTATAAGCCGCGCGTACCCGTCCGTTAATACTCTTGGTGCTCTTGGTTCCGTCCGACGGACGCATCATGATGGCACACAAAGCAGGACACAGCGTCAAAGCCGAAATCATGGAAATACCTACCGCAGTAGCCATCGTGATACCGAATTGTGTATAGAACACGCCCGAAGTTCCTCCCATAAATGTAACGGGAATA
This sequence comes from Bacteroides sp. GM023, assembly GCF_014750685.1. GTDB lineage: Bacteria > Bacteroidota > Bacteroidia > Bacteroidales > Bacteroidaceae > Bacteroides. The sequence continues at coordinate 581,264 of NZ_JAAXGE010000002.1, read as the reverse complement.
AACACAGCCATAAACACGCAGGTACAGGAGACGATAGCCATCGTCACATCACCCATTGCATCCTTAGTGGCAAGATAAGGCGATTTATACCCGGCATCAAACTTGGACTGCACCGCTTCTACCACCACAATGGCGTCATCCACCACCGTACCGATGGCAAGCACCAAAGCAAACAATGTCAGAATGTTCAGACTGAATCCCGCAGCCACCAGACAGGCAAACGTACCCACCAATGAGACAATAATGGAAATGGAAGGGATTAGGGTACTCTTTAGGTCTTGCAAGAAGAAATACACCACAAGGATGACCAGAATGATAGCAATAATCAGCGTCTCCACCACATTGTGTATGGAAGCGAAAAGGAAGTCATTCGAGCTCATCATAGTGACAAACTCCGTTCCTTCCGGCAGATTTTTCTCCATCCGCTCTATCTGCGCGGTAATTTCTTTATTGACAGCAGTAGCATTGGAACCGGCTGTCTGGAATATCATATAGAGAACGGCAGGCTGACTGTCCATCTCACTACGGAAGCTATAAGTCATAGTGCCCAGCTCTACTTCCGCCACATCTTTCAAGCGGAGTATCGAACCGTCTTCACGCGAACGGACAACGGTATTCTGAAATTCTTCCACGCTCTTCAGGCGTCCGCGATATTTCATCGTAAACTGAAAAACGTTCTGTGAACTCTCACCCAGCGCACCGGTAGGAGCTTCGATGTTCTGCTCGCCCAATACGCCGGTTATGTCCGACGGCACCAGTCCGTATTGTGCCATCCGTTCCGGTTTCAGCCAGATACGCATACTATAGGTATCACCCAACTCCATCACATCTCCCACTCCCTCGATACGTTTGATTTGGGGAATGACGTTGATGTCGAGGTAATTGGCCAGGAAAGTCTGGTCGTAACGACCGTCAGTACAGACCAAAGCGCCAATCTGCAAGAAACTGGTCTGACGCTTCATCGTGCTTACACCGACTTTCGTCACTTCAGCCGGAAGTAATCCCTGAGCTTTAGCCACGCGGTTCTGCACGTTGACTGCTGCCATATCGGGGTCTGTGCCCTGCTTGAAGTAAACCTGAATAATAGCCAAACCTGCATTGGAAGCGCTCGAACTGATATACATCATGTCTTCCACACCGTTGATACTTTCTTCCAGAGGCATGATGACACTGTTCATCACCGCTTCGGCATCAGCACCGGTATAGCTGGCAGTCACATACACCGTCGGGGGCGCAATATCGGGATATTGCTCCACGGGCAGTGTGAAGAGTGAAATAAGCCCGATAGCCAGAATCAGCACGGAGATGGAGATTGCCATCACCGGCCTCTTAATAAACATATTTCCTTTCATAATCAGTCTCCTTCTTATTTAACTTGCGTGCCTTCGCGTACCAGTCCGGCGCCTTCCGATACAATTTCATCACCGGCTTTCAGTCCGCTCAATACCACATATTCGCGTCCGTCATTGATTCCGACTACGGTTATCAGGGTTGAGACAGCTTTACCGTCCACTACCTTATATACGATAGTCTTGTCCTGCATCCGCACAGTAGCCGTTTGCGGAATGGCAACGCAGTCTTTATAGATACTCGGCACTACTACCGTGCCCGATGCTCCGCTATGAAGCAACCGTGATTCGTTGGGAAACACCACACGCGCTACGACAGTACCCGTCTGGCGGTCGATGACTCCACTGATGGATTCAATGACACCTTTCTTATCATAGACAGAATTGTCGTTCAGGTACAATTCCACTTCCGGCATGTTCTTCAATGCTTCGTCCATATCACCGTACTCGCGGGTAAGGGCAAGCAACTGATTCTCCGTCATGGAAAAATAGACATACATATCCGAGTTGTCACTGACTGTGGTAAGCGGGTAGGGGATATTGGCACCTACCAATGCGCCTGCACGATAAGGCAATGCACCCACTACTCCGTCACTGGGACTTTTCACCTCAGTATAAGAGAGATTGTTGCGGGCATTGATTTCCTGAGCTTCCGCCTGCGAGAATTGCGCCTTGGCAGTGAGATAGGTATTCTCGGCTGTTTTCAGGCTGAATTCGGAGACTACTTTCTGCGCATACAGTTCTTTGTTGCTCTTGTAAGTCAACTCGGCAGTGCTCATCGCAGCACGTGCTGCTTCTACATTGGCAGTGGCGGTTTTCAGTGCAGCTTTGTAAGGCACCTGATCGATGACGAAAAGTAATTGTCCCCGGCGCACTTTCTGTCCCTCGGTCACGCAGAGTTTCTCAATCGTTCCCGACACCTGCGGATAGATGTCAATATCCTGCCGCCCACGTATGCTCGCCGAATAGGAAGAAGAAAATTCTTTGTCCCCCGCTTCTATCTGCATTACTGCATAAGAAGAAGATTTCACTCCCGCATCCGATGCCTGCTTGCAAGATGCCATCCATACTGTACAACCGACAATCCCTATCAGCCGTATCCATTTTTTGCTTACTGTAATCATACTTTCTCTTTTGTTCTTTGATTAAAACCTGGACAAAAGTAGGAGAAAAGAACAAGGCAATAGTGACCAATTTCCCTCTATAACTGTCCTATTTTCGCCTTTTATGTTTTTTACAGCTAACTATTTGTCAATAAACGACATATCAGACAATTTCCAAGGCAATCAGGACATTCTGTTTTCCGCTTTATTCACCAACTTTGCAAAAAGAAAAAAAGAAAAGGATATGGAAAAAGAGAACATCAGGCCAATAGATATAAAAGACTTTAAGGACGGCCAGCATACACTGGATTATATAGATAATGACTTTGCAGTAATCAACAGCTTAGAGGGAATTCCTGATAATAATGATATTGTCAGACTGGAATGTTTCATCATCGCTGTTTGCATAGAAGGGTGCATCCAACTGGATATCAACTACCGGACTTACCAGTTGAAAGCAGGCGACTTGTTGCTCGGACTTCCGAATACCATTATCAGCCATACGATGCTAAGTCCTAAATATAAGGTATGGTTTGCCGGATTCTCCACCCGTTTTCTGCAACGTATCATTAAAATGGAAAAGGAAACGTGGAATACGGCCGTTCATATCCACAATAATCCGGTGAAGTCCGTAGGCGACGATGAAGACAATTCTGTTTTCAAATTCTACCGGGATTTGGTTGTAGCCAAGATAAATGATGAACCTCATTGTTACCACAGGGAAGTGATGCAACATCTCTTTTCCGCCCTCTTCTGTGAGATGATGGGGCAACTTCATAAGGAAATGGAATGTTCGGACAAGACTGGTCGTTCGAAAGAAAATATCAAGCAGGTGAATCATACCCTACGGAAATTCATGGAACTATTATCAAAAGACAAGGGGATACACCGCTCGGTGAGTTATTATGCCAATGAGCTGTGCTATACACCGAAGCATTTCTCTAAAATTATTAAGCAAGCGTGTGGCAGGGCTCCGTCAGACTTGATTAATGAAACCGCCATGGAACAAATAAAATATCGGCTGAAGCATTCGGACAAATCCATCAAAGAAATTGCAGAGGAGTTCAACTTCCCTAACCAGTCCTTTTTCGGGAAATATGTAAAAGCATATTTGGGAACATCACCTGCCAGTTACCGAAGCAGGAAAGAGGAGTGAGAAAAAGCGCATATTCTTGCAATTGAATATGCGCTTTTTCTTCTATTTGCTCCTTTTATACATAATCATAAAATCAACGGTTCTCCGTATCCTTCATACAACGCACGGAGAAAGCATGAGAGCGGCCGGATGAATGTGTCCAGGTAGTATCGAGTACTTTATAATAGAGGGAAGTAGCTCCCTGGTCTTTATCATTTCCATAACTGCTGGCCGATGAGTTAGACCAATAGCAGGCAGCACCTTTACTTGCGTCCAAGCCTGTGTTATTGCCGTTATTACCACCATTAGAGCCCCACTTACAGCCTGCCAGCGGCCAATAAGCATAGTTCATACCATCATAGCAGTATTTGAGCACTGCGATCGAACTCAATTTCACAAATTCCGCTTTTTGCTCTATCTCGTTCAGGACGCGGGGAGAGACAACCCGATACCCTTTCGGACAAGGGTCATAAATGGATTTATGCCCATCGGAAGGATTGAGATAAGTACTCGATTCGTTCGGATTACCCCAAAAATCATCTTTACGGTCGGTACGTGCACCAGTCCAGGCACCCAAATACCAGTCGGATTTCGTATTTTCTACTTCATTGGTATAAAGCAGGGAACGGGGATTTTCGATAGAGAAGCGGACATCAGTCGCTTTTGTAGGAATGTTCGTACCTACGGTTCCCGACCAGCCGACCGGTGTGGGACGTCCCCATTGGAAATAGACGCCATTGGCTTTCCAGTTGTTTCCTTCTCCCGTCATGTAAGTTCCCAAGTTACGGTCCAGTACTGTATAGCCTGTGTTACCATAAGCCTGTTCCTGCGGAGTAGGAGTCATCCATACGATAAAACTCCATAATACAGTAGTCTGGTCGTCTCCATAGATAGCCACTTGGCCGCAACCACCGTCATAACCTCCGCTCACCTTATACGTATTGATTGTGATGGTATAATCACCGGCAACAGGAGAAATATCCGTTGTATTTCCATTCACACCAATCATCTTATGATTTACATTCAAGTCACAGCCGAGAATCGTCTTTGCATATTTGGGTTCTTCCACTTCCATGAAGTTACCGCGTGCCTTCACACTAATCGTATTGCTCACACCACTGGTAGAAATATCTGTCAAAAGACAGTTGGACTCACCATATGCCCATCCGCCTGCCAACAGACGCGTTTCCACAGGCTCATACCATTCGCAGGAATTATCCGAGAGCTTCAGATTATTGATAGCAATCGTGTTGACTGCATTCGCTTTCAATTCCTTGCCCTCTTTACGAATAGGAATCGTAACAGTCTGCTGGTCGTTCTCCAAAGTAACGACGATATATACCGGCTTATCGGTCAAGTCAGCAGGATATGTAGTCAGATAGATGTCCTGTGTGGAAGCAAGCAACTCGGGAGTTGCCAGGGAAACAGTGGCATACGGTTTCGCTTCCGCTCCGAATGTCAGCTCGTCTGTATCCAGATTGGCAGTGAATGTACCGGAGAGAGGGGTTTTCGCATCCTTGTCATATAGAGAAACACTTTTCAACTTATAGGTGGAAAGCTCCTGGGAAGCGATACTGAATTTCACATACGCCATCGCGTGCTTCAAGGTAAACTTGGCCAGCATTTCCGGACTGCTGACCGTTGCTTTGGCGTAGGCAAAGCCATACTTTCCGATATGATGGCTATCTCCGGGGCGACTCTGTTCCTGTTCGACAAGCAGGGAAGCGGTAATCTTGTTACCGCTTTCAGCCAATGCCGTATTTGCCCGGTAAGGATAGTAGATAAGAAGTTCCGTAGCACCCGTTTCCGCCATCTTCACGTCGTCCGAGGTAAAAGTACCGGAGTTTTGCCCGATGGATTCATCGCTCAATAACGACTGCACATTGTTGATGTCCGTTCCTGCCGTACGTGAGAAGACACCCAAAGCGTCCCCCTCACTCCAAATTACCGGATACACATCACCCGCTTTATCGCCGATAGAAACACGCGTCTGCGGAGACGAGAGCCCTACCAAAGTCAGACATGAACCTGAATTGGCCGGTTCTCTGCCATTGTCGGACGAAACAATCTCGTCCTGCGTGCAACTTGCCATTATCAGAGCCATTGCACCTATTACAAATAATATATTTTTCATACCATTCATTCTTTAGAGTTACATCCTTCCTTTACCACTCATTCTCGTCCAAATCACCCGCGGAACCGCCATCGCTCCATGCACCTTCCGTTCCTGATGCCTTCCAGGTCTGAAAAGCGGAACACACGGCACGTCCTTCGTCATTGTAGGCGATGATGGCAGTGATATAGTTGACTCCCGGGCGTAGCCCTTCGGCTATCTTACGGGTGTAAGGCAGAGATACAGGCACTCCGTTCTCTTCTACGAATTTCACCAGTTTCACTTCAATGTTATAGTCAAAGCCAATGTCAGCTACCGGATAAAACTCAAGCACTTTCGCTCCGAAAGTCGTTCCCGTCTTTTGTTCGGAAGCAATCAGAGCCGTATTGTCAACAACCTCCGAAACAGTCAGGGTCATGGTAGGAATGACACGCGGTGCCGAGTCATCCTTGTCCGAGCAGGCGGCAATTGCCAGCAGTAATACGGAGACAAATGCCATTCTTATATATAAGTTCTTCATAATCATATGTATTAGTTTTATTTTTGTAGATTCTTATACCGCAGTAATGCTTCTAAAAAGTAATAATCGGCATAGGTCAGGGGGACATCCACTTCGCTCTTATCAGGCAGTGCGCCGACACTGTGCTTCAGGATGAAATTCCCGTTGGTATCCGTCTCTGCCAAATATTCTTTTGAAGCAAGCGTGCGGAGCTGCTTTTCCGCCATTGCCAGATAAGACTCTTTCGCTTCCGTTCCGGGGATATAACGGCTTAGTTCGATAAAGGCGGAAGCCATGATAGCCGCGGCGGAAGCATCCCGGTAAGTCTGCCCGTCTACCGGAGCATCAAAATCCCAGTAAGGAATACCGTCGGCAGGCAGACGGCGAATCAGTAAATCGGCAATATGCCCGGCCTGCAACAGGTAATTCTGATAACCGGTCAGGCGGAACATCATCGTATAGCTATACAAAGCCCAGGCTTGTCCGCGACTCCAGGAAGAATCGTCCGAGAATCCCTGCACGGTCTGGTTGCCGCGCACCTGTCCGGTTTCGGGATCATAGTCCACCAGATGATACGTGGAATAATCATCCCGGAAATGATGCTGGATAGTCGTATTGGCATGCGTACAGGCAATATTCTGCAATACGTCGTCGGCATAGGCTTTCGACATGGAGAGCAATAATTCCAGATTCATCATATTGTCGATAATCACCGGAAACTTCCAGTCACAACCCTTGCGCACAAAGTCCCAGCTACGAATCACTCCGGCAGTAGGGTTGAAGCGGGTAGAAAGGGATTTGGCTCCCTGGTAGAGCACCTGTTTATAAGCCTCGTTGCCCGTCAGCCGGAAACCATTCCCGTAACTGCAATTCAACTGGAAGCCGACATCATGGTCTCTGGTCACATATTGTATGGAGTCCAATTTCAGCGTATTCTTTTCGGCAAGTGCTTTCACTTGCTCATTGCCCGTATATTCGTAGATATACCACAGGGAGCCGGGATAGAACCCGCTGCACCACCAATAGATATTCGAAGGCACGAACTCGCCGTCGGCGGAGAGGGTGCGGGGAAGCGTCTTTTCTGTCAGACGGGTATCCATATGTATGTACTGCTGCTCCGCAACGGAAAACACACGGTCAATCAATGCTTCCATCGACTCCTGTTTGGAACAGGAAGCCAATGTCAAAAGTCCAAGTATAGATAATAATAAGATTCTCATACGTTCAATCAATTTTGTTTGGGGGTGAGGGTAGTGGTAAACGAAGCAGTCTGATTGGCTGTGACAGTTGCTTCAAAGCCAACCATGTAAGTGCCCGGATTGGCCTGGTCGTAGGAGTTTTCACTCGTGGTGCTCCAGGTTTTGTAACTGGGCTTCACGGTTCCGCTGGCGGTGAGATACATCACTTTGCTTCCGTTTGTCAGCACAATCCGGTTTGATTCTACGGTAGGAACGGCGGGAGTCACCATACACCAGCGCACTTTTGCCGATTTATCCGTGCGTGCCTTTATTTCATCTATCACTACCAGGTTTTCGTCGTTTACGATTTTCACGGTGCGGGTGGCGGATGCAGCCTGGTCGGATACGACGTCCGTCAGGTTGAAGATAGCTCCGAGCTCCGTTGCCGTATTAATCGTAGAGGTCAAAGTAGCCGCGCCGCCTACCCGGTGACGGGCATCATTGATGGAGATGGTACTATGATTCAGGTTGTTCAACCGGAAAACATCCCAGCGCATCGAGTTCTGCCCCATATCCCAAAGGTTACCGCCCAAGCCTGCCAGTACCGACTCGAGAGTAGTATAACTCTGCAAGCCGAAATCCATCGACCAACGCACTCCATACGCATCGTACACGAATGAGCCTGCATCCATATGTCCGTGGCTCGAACCTGCCATACCGCCTTTGATGCCGAGATACTTATCCGTATCGGTGTACGTCCAGTCCGTATGTACCATCACAACGGGAGTTTCCCCTTTTCCGCTCCACAGCTTATTGGAAGGGGCGGAAACCGCGTCCAGGTTCAGATTATTGGCGAAAGCCATAATCATCGGCAGCAAGCGGTTTTCGGCACAGGAAGCATATTCACCGTTCTTCAGCATCTTCAGTTCATTGTAGAGCAATGACGGATTATTGTATTTATCGGCAAACCACCACGAAGCCAGCGCCGCCGTAGAAGAAGGGGCACAGTCCGAATAATTGAAGAACTTGCTGTTAAGTCCTGTCATATACAACATATATTCCGCTGTCTTTGAGAATCCCGGAATAGAGGAAAGTCCGTTGTCCGTGCCTAGCGTGCTGTCAAGGGCGGCGAGCATCAATACCTGATACAGCGTTCCGTAGCACCAGTAGCCACTGCCTTCGGGATAGTTTCCATCGGGGGAATACATCACTTCCAAGGCCGGCTTGTTCGATTCGAGCGCCTTTTCAATCATGTCTTTCGCTTCCGAAGGGTTGTTCTCATAAGAAGCCAGTGCCGCGCAGACCAGTCCGCCGTTGCAAACCTGGTTCCAGTTGTTGGTCGCTTCGTAGAAGTTCAGGTTCCAGTTCTTCTCCTGCGCCTGCTGGAAAGCAAATTTCAGCAGGGCGTTCGCTGCTTTCGTGCGGGTGGCTGCGCTGAGTTCGTTATAAAGCCAGTCATAGCCGAAGGCGACAGCCGTTGCCATTTCACCTACATCGAGAAAGTGGCGCTTGGAGTTCCAGTCGGGGAAGTTGCAGACGGCGTTTATATCCTTTTCCGCTTTCGTCAGATACTTTGCGTCGCCCGTCATGCGGTAAGCGTAGGCACAAGTGAAAATACGCAGCAGGGCATCACGGGATACGTCGAGGATACGCTTATTGCTGGCATCCAGCTTATATACAAGGTCTGCCGCGTTCATCCCCTTGCTATTGCATACGCCCATGATGGTGTTGTGAAGCAAAGTCAGGTTAGCGCTCGTATTGGCATTTACTTTCGCCTTCAGCGCGGTGAAAGCCTCATCGTTCATCAACAGGCGGGGATGATTGTCCGCAGTCAGTTTGGAGAAATCCAGTCCGCCTTCGGGCTCCGTGGGGTTCGGTTTTTCATGGGTGGAACCCGGACGGAATCTGTTCTCGTCTTCGTCGGAACAACCGGCGGTCATCCCTACAAAGAAAGCTATGATGATTGTTTTAAAAAGAATCGTTTTCATGGTTCAATGAATTTATTTGTATTACTTCAAAGGAATAAGCCGTACTTTCAGTTGCGAGGTACGGTTGGCGGGAATCACGGTTTCAAAGCCCACGCGAAGCGTTCCCGGATTGCGGAAATCATACTCGTGCGGGGGGACGTTCGACCAAATCTTCATCTCCGCTTCCGTGTCCGTTTCCGCTATCAGCAGCATCCGCTGACCGTCTTTTGTCAGCTCAATCCGGTTTTTGCCTACAATCCTGGCATCGGCGGGAGTTACCATAATCCAGGACACGGCAGCTTCCTTGTCGCCCGTCTCCAAGCGGTCTGTCACTTCCAGGTTATCTTTCTTATCCAGCATCACCGTGCGAACGGCCTTATTCACGCTGTTGGCAAATACGCTCGACAGGTCTACTTCCGCCCCTTTCCGCTTCTTCGACTCGAAAGTACGGGTAATCGGAGCATTGCTCTCTACAAGATGCCGTTCACCATTTATCGTCAGCGTGTTGTGCGCTATATTGCTTAGTCGGAACACTTCCCACCGTTGTCCGTTCTGCGACATGTTCCACAAGTCCACTCCCTTGCTTTCGAGCGTGATATAGCTCTGCATGCCCAAGTCCATCGCCCAGCGCACGCCGTCTCTCTCGAAGATAAACGAACCGGCATCCATGTGTGCGTGCGAAGTGGAAGGCGAACCGCCTTTCACACCCAAATAGGTATCTTCCGTCCTATCCCATCCGCCACGATAGATAAATACAGGCGTATCGCCGCGGCTGAACCAGAAGTTCTTTTTGGGACGGCTGATATTCTTCAAATCGAGCTGCGAACCGAAAACCATCAGGCTGGGCAACAGCCTGTCTTCGGCAAACTGCATTTCCGGCCGGTCGAGATACTGACGTTCAATCCACAGCAAAGAGAGGTCTTTCTCCTTCCCCGCAAACCAAAACATCATCATATTGCACTCCGCCTCTACCGGAGAATCGGAGAAGCAGAAGCAATCTCCACCGGGAGCCGTCATGTACTGCATGAAGCGGGCGGACTCCATAAAGCCGGGGGCTTGGGAGAGCCCATTGTCTGTGCCGAAAGCACTTTCGAGCGCAGCAATGAGCATTACCTGAAAACTTGTCCCGTACCCCCAATATCCGAACCCTTCGGGATAACCGCCGTCGGGGCCATAACCTACCATCGCTTTCGGATTTGTCGCCATACACTTCTCGATAATTCCTTTCGACACTTCGGGAATCTCCTCAAAGAGAGCCAGCGCACCATACGCCAGTCCGCTGTTACATACGGAGTTCCAGTTGTTCTTGGCTGTATAGAACCAGGCATGGCGGGTGTTCTTCGCCTCATCGAATCCTTTCTCTACGATGGCTTCGCGCACTATCCGGCGGGTTTCGGGCTGCAAAGAGTCATACAGCCAGTCATAGCCGATAGCCAATGCCATTACCATCTCGCCCACATCCAGGAAGTGGGTAGGATTCCAGTCCGTGAAACGGCTGACAGCCAGCATCTCCTGTTCGGCACGATGGGCGTATCTCACGTCTCCCGTCATGCGGTATGCATAGGACAGGTAGTAGATACGCTTCAGCGCGATGCGCGAAATCGCCAGCAGGCGCTTGCCTTCCATGATACGTTCCACAGGTTGTTCTGTAAGTGTCCGGTCGCAGAGTTTCATAATCCGCCGGTGAACAGCAGCCAGCGGCGGATATTCCGCCATCGCCTGCCTGACTGATTCTTCGCCCCCCTTCGGCAATAACAACCGGGGATGGGGCGCTATTTTGTCATAATCAAACTGCTGCGCAAATACACTTGTGTAACCGGACACAACCATGAGTAATAATAAAAGTATCTTCTTCATCTATCTTCTTTTCTAGCTGATTAATAAGCCCAACCGCTGCGTTTAGTCAAGTTCGGGTTCTTCTGTGTCTCGCTGATAGGAGCAGTCCACGGCCATATATAATCGGTGTAATACCAGTTATATTCTACCATATCGCCCCACCAGGACTTACCGCCATTCACGTCTTTTCCCTGGAATTTGGTTGCTTTATACGTTCCCCAACGTACTTCGTCGAAGAAGTTGATACCTTCCAGGCAAAGTTCCACGCGGCGTTCGTAGCGCACTCTTTCAATCATATCTTCCTTTCCGTTCACTGCGCACGCACCGCTACCGCCTTCTGTCAGTGCAGGCATATGGGCGCGGGTACGTACTTTATTCACCAGGCGGATGGCTTCTCCGATTTCATCGGTCTGCGCCAATGCTTCCGCATACTGCAACAGTACGTCCGTATAGCGAATCAACGGCCAGTCCGTATGGCAACGGCTACGGCTGATAAGACGTCCTTTCTCGAACTCGTTGTACTTGCGGTAGCAATAGAAAGCCGAAGTACGCTTGTCCAACCAGAAGTCTCCGCCATTCGTTCCCTGCTCTTTCAGCGGCCAGCGGGCTTGCTTGCCTATCTGATTGGCGTCTCCGGCATAATTAGGCTTGTAGCAGTCTACCGGGACGTAAGGGGTGACTACCGTTTGTTGCAGACGCGGGTCGCGGTTGTCATACGCCTTTTTGATACGCGCTTCATTGCCGCTGTTCAGATAATATTTCTGATACACATCTTCGCCTACCCGCTTGATAAGCGCGGTCTTTTGGGAAGACATGGATTCCAGTCCGTCACGGCAGAAGAAAATCTCACGCTGTTGCGGAGTCAGCAAGTCCCAGTCTTCCAGTCCGTCCACTTCCGACCATTTGAAGTCCGAGCCGTCGGCATTCTTATAATAGTCCACAAAGTCTGCGGAAGGTTTTATCTCTGTCCAGCCGTCATACGTATCACGTGCGCCTGTCATTTGCTGCATATTATCACAATAGCCCGTCTCTTCGCTGAACTGAAGCGGGAAAATCATTTCCTTATCCTTTTCGTTCTCATAGATGAAAAAGTCGGCATATTCGCCCGTCCACAGTCCGTAGCCACAAGTTTCCACCGCTTTGAAGTCGCTGCATGCTTCCTTGTATTGTTTCTTCCACATATATACCATGCCGCGCAGCGCATAAGCCGCGCCCTTTGAAGGACGGCCGTAGTTCTCGCTCAAGGTGTTGTCCGGGAAGTCAGGGGTGTTGATGCAATAGGTCAGGTCGTCCAGGATTACTTGCCATACATCATCGGCTGACGACTGACCAAGGGTACAATCCTCATTATTGATAGGTTCGAGGTAGATGGGGACACCCTGATAGAGCATATTCAGACGGTGGTATGCCCAGGCACGCAGGAAATGGGCTTCGCACTGGTAACGCGCCAGTTTGGACGCGGACATACCTGCCTTATGAAGATTGGCAATCGCGTCGTTGCACGCATGGATGATGGTATAGCAGAATTTCCACTCATACCACACCTGGAAGTCATTGGCGGGTTTGGTAGCCAACGAAAGCAGTTCCACCGGATAGTTGTTTGAATAATAATCGGTGGCAAAGCCCATCGCTTCGATACCTTGTCGGTTCAGTCCGTCGGCACGGCGGAGCTGGGTGGAAGAAAGCTGTGTGGCATAGAACGGATAGTAAAGCCCTGCCATCCCTTTGTCGGCAAGTTCCTCCGTCGTCCACATGTTCTCACTCGCTATCTGGTCTTCGGGAGCCACATCGAGAATATCCATGCAGGAAGTGGCGGCCAAAGCCATCGTTAAAATCATTAATATCTTTTTCATATCAGATTCTGTTTTTTAATTCTACATCGTTAAAAGGTAATCTGCCCGCCAAAAGAAATCTGACGCATCAATGGATAGCCGATGGCCGTTCCTATCTCCGGGTCGAGTCCCGGATAGCTCGTTATCGTCAGGATATTGTCCATTGACACAAAGGCGCGGAGCTTGTTGACAAAGAACTTGTTGGAGATTCGTTGCGGCAATGTATAGCCGACTTGGATATTCTTCAGTTTGAAGTAATCGCCGCGGTATTCGTTCCAGTCACTTTGGATTCGGTTGTTATAGGTCGTTCCGTAGGTGAGGCGGGGATATTTGCCTGCCTGGTTGGTACGGGAATCTTCCGGGTTGGAAGGGTCGAAAAAATAATGGTTGTCGGCGATATGCTCGATAATGCCGTATCCGTGGCTGACGAGTGTCGAGTTATAATAATCCGTGTTCCAGTTGAGGTAATGTCCGAAAGCGCCTGCCCACAACATGGAGAAATCGAAGTTCTTGTAAGAGAAGGCACAGTTGAAGCCCAGGTTGTACTTCGGCACACTGGTATGGCCGGAAAAGTCCCGGTCGTTCGTATCGCCGTAGTTCATGTCTTCGTTGCTGTCGGCATAGAGGATGTCGCCATACCAAAGCTGGTCTTTGGCGATGGTTTTCATTCCACCGAACGAGTAGCCGGAGTCAATCATCGCCTGTACCCATACCATATCTTCTTTGGTACGTATCATTCCGTCCTTCGGGCCTGCATGGATGTCTACCGCACCGCCGGTATACCCTTCGCCGGAACCTCTGTACACTTTATACATATACGTTTCACCCAGTTGGCGGCCTTCGGAGATGTATCCGCTGAAACCGGACTCTGCCACATCGCTGAAGTTGTTGACGTAGCTCACTTTGTTGCCTTCAGCGTCATACGTCCAGTATTTCTGGAGTTTTCCTTTGAATTTCATCACCTTGTTGGCGTTGAAGGAGAAGTTCACTCCTATTCTGTATTCAAAGTCCTTACCGATACGGTCGTTCCAGTTGAGGGTAAATTCCATACCACGGTTGCGCACTTCGCCAAGGTTTTCGGGGGCGGATTCTACGACACCCATCGACAGATAGAGTTCGGGATGATAGAGAATGTCCGAGGTATATTTATTGTAGTAGTCAATCTCACCCGTCAGGCGGTTGTTGAAGAAGCCGAAGTCAAGACCGATGTCGGTGGTGGCGGTACTTTCCCAATGCAGTTTGTCGTTGCTCAGTTTCTTGCGTACAAGCCCTTTCGTTCCTTCACCGTCGATGACAACATTGCCTGTGGCATAATTGGCTTGCCAGTCGTAGTTGCCCGTAGAGTTGTTGCCCGTCTTTCCCCATGAGACACGCAGTTTCAGGCTGGAAAGGTAGTCTTTAGTGGGTTGCATAAAGGATTCTTCCGAAATACGCCATCCACCGGAGAAAGAGGGGAAGTATCCCCAACGCTGGTTCACGCCGAAACGGGAAGAAGCATCGGCACGAAGGTTGGCTTCAAACAGATAACGTCCTTTATATCCGTAGTTGACACGGCCGAAGTAGGAGATGAGCCCCCATTTGGCGGGTGACGAACTGGAAGAGCTTACCAGTGTTTCGTAGGTGCTGAGTTCGTTCAGTGTCCAGTCCGTCGCTCCTTTGCGGGAGACGGCGAAGCTCTTGCTATAATACTCCTGTGCGGAATAGCCGAGCAAGGCGCCCAAGTCGTGGTCTTTCTTGATGGTAGTGTTATAGCGCACCAGTATTTCCGCGCTCTGACGCCAGGTTCGTGCGCTTGTATTGGTGATGGAAGCGTTCTCCAGAGCACTCTCGCTGACGCGCTGGTCGGTCACGTAGTCCCAGTATCCGTTCTGGCGGCTATAGGAAGACCGGTCGGTGAAAGTCGGCGAATAGTTGAATGTACCTTCGATGTTGAGCCCTTTGTAGGGGGAGATAATTCCGTAGACCGAGGCATTGAGACGCCACACGGTGTTGAAGCCGGTAGCTCCCGCCATCTGACCGAAGATGTTGTTGGCATTGGAAGATTCTTCACTTGCCAGCGCGGCACGTCCCCAGTAGTTCGGTTCGCCGGGATAGACGCCCGGGGTGGTCTGATACAGATATTTGAAGCCGTTGCTGATATTAGCCATGCCGTAATCCTGCTTTTGCCCGTAAAGGCGGGTGCCGACGGTGAGCCATTTCACAATCTTTGCTTCCAGGTTGGTGCGGAAGTTAATCTTCTGCGTACTTGAGTCGAGGTTCCAGCGGTTCATCACTCCCTGGTTGTCGAGGTAGCCGAGGGAGAGCATATACTTCACTTTCTCCGAGCTGCCGGATACGGACAGGTTGTGTTCCTGCGAGAATCCCGTGTCGAATACTTCGTCGAACCAATCGGTGTTCGGGTAGGCCACGTAATTGGGGACGCCGTACTCATTCAGCCCGTAGGGGTCGGCGGAAGCGGAACGCCAGCGGTCGATGCTCTCTTGCGAGAAGATGCCTTTGGTATCCACGTTTTCGGATGCTTCGTTGACCAGTTCCATGTAGCGGGCATAGTCGCTGACAAAGGAGAGTTTGTTGTAAGGCATCTGCACGACTCCTGAGTAAGAGTAGGAAATCTGTGGTTTGCCTTTTCCGCTTTTGGTGGTGATGAGGATAACTCCGTTGGCGGCACGCGTACCGTAGATAGCGGTCGAGGCAGCGTCTTTCAGTACGGAGATGCTTTCGATGTCGTTGGGGTTCACGTTGTCCATGCTCCATTCGATGCCGTCTACGAGTACAAGCGGGGAGTTTGTATTGAAAGTGCCGTTACCACGCACGCGGATGGTGGCACCGTCCGAACCGGGTTGTCCCGAACCTTGCGTCACGTTCATACCTGCCGCAAGTCCCGAAAGGGCAGAAGAGACACTCATGATGGGGCGGCCTTCCGTCTGGTCGGCAAAGTTGATGGAGGTCACGGAGCCGGTCAGGTTCACTTTCTTCTGTGTGCCGTAACCTATCACTACTACTTCATCCAGCACTTTCGTTTCCACTTTCATCTGTACATCGAGTTTGGTACGCCCGTTCAGCAGAAGGGTAGCCGTCTCATAACCAATGTAACTGAAAGAAATGGAAGGTTTGGCAGAAGTTGTTTTCAGGGTATAATGTCCGCTCAGGTCGGTCAGTACACCATTGGTCGTACCTGCTTCGACAACGGAAACACCCGGCAGGGTTTCCCCGTTCTCATCAGTCACTACTCCACTTACCGTTACGGAGGTCTGTGCCCACACCACATCCGTCAGTAAAAAGAGCGAAGCCAATAGGAATAAAAGGTAATGCTTCTTTTTCATTGTATTAGATTTAATGAAACAATTAGGTTGTTAAATACTCACAGTGCAAAGAAATGGGTTATTTAACCAATCTAATAATACAGTTTAGGCGATTGATGCCACTAATTAATAAAATTCGGCGGAGAATGGAAAGGAAAAACAAGGTTTTAAGATTTCGACTAGCTTTTATCAGAAAATGACTAGGGATTCTTATCCTATATTTAAAAATAGGTTGTATTTTTGCATGCATACCTGTATGTATATCAATCATCTAATATCTAATTTTTATAATAGTTATGAAAAGACATTTCTTGATTCTTGCTTTCTCTCTTTTATTCCTTCCGTTCGCACAAAGCAAAGTTAAACTTCCCGCAATGATGGGAGACCATATGGTGCTTCAGCAGAACAGCTCCGTCAAGTTATGGGGATGGGCGGACGGCAAGAAAGTGACTGTCACTACTTCGTGGAACAACCGGACTTATCAGGCATCTGTCGACAAGGACGGAGCCTGGCTGGTGAAAGTGGATACGCCTGCCGGTGGTTATACTCCTTATTCTATAACAATCAGTGACGGAACTCCGGTCACTCTCTCGGATATTCTGATAGGAGAGGTATGGATTTGCTCCGGTCAGTCTAATATGGAAATGCGCATGATGGGTAATTCGGCGCAACCTATTGATAATTCGCTCGAAACTCTTCTGAATGCGGGCAACTACCGCGACCGTATCCGGTTTATCACCGTGCCGAGGACAAAGAACATCGAACGCCGCACGGATTTCGAAGGAAGGAAATGGGAGATGTCAGCACCCGAAACGACGATTGATTGCAGTGCCGCAGCTTATTTCTTTGCCCGTCAACTGACGGAAAGCCTTCATCTCCCTGTGGGACTGGTTATCAGCAGTTGGGGCGGTTCGCGAATCGAAGCATGGATGGACGAACAGACACTGGGCTCTATCGAAGGGGTGGACATGGAAGCTGCCAAAAGCTCCAAGCGGGATATACATCAGCGTTTGGGATGCCTGTACAACTCGATGTTGTGTCCTGTGAAGAATTTCACGGCACGCGGTTTCCTTTGGTATCAGGGGGAATCGAACCGGGGATACCACCAGTTCTACGCACCGATGATGACTGCCATGGTGCAACTGTGGAGAAATATGTGGGAAGCTCCCGATATGCCTTTCTACTATGTACAGATTGCTCCTTACCGATATGAGAACAGCCGGAATATAGATGGCGCCCTGTTGCGCGAAGCGCAAATGGAAGCGCTGAAAACGATTCCAAATTCGGGCATCGTGCCTACTACGGATATCGGCGACGAGTTCTGTATCCATCCGCCGCAGAAGAATATCGTAGGGCTCAGGTTGGCTACTCTTGCGCTGACCAAAACGTATGGTATCGGCAGACTGCCGTCCAACGGCCCGGTGATGACGAAAGTAGACTACTCCGACAGCAAGGCGATAGTGACATTCGATAATGCTCCCGCCGGATTGTTCCCTACTTTCTCCCAACTGGACGGATTCGAGATAGCGGGAGCCGACAAGAAGTTCCACCCGGCAAAAGCGAAAATCGTGGGACGTACCAACACGGTGGAAGTATGGAGCGAAGAGGTTGCCCAACCGGTAGCCGTCCGCTATGCGTTCCGCAATTATGCAGGAAATATCACCTTGCGCAACACCTTCGGGCTGAGTGCTTTTCCATTCCGTACCGATACGTGGGATGAGGTGAAATAAGAGTCTTCGCGAAGGGGGTTATTACACTGTTTATTGGGCATATAGTTCCTGCGTATTGGGCATATAGCTCCTGCATGTTGGGCATATAGCTCCTGCATGTTGGGCATATAGCTCCTGCATGTTGGACATATAGCTCCTGCGCGTTGGGCATATAGCTCCTGCACGTTGAGTATATATGCCCGATAAACAGGGCTGGAATACCTTGCAGAGGGGTATATATCAACGAAAACTAAATCGAACCGGATAAATAAGAAAGGCAACTTATTATGAAACGATTCATTCTTCCCATATGCATTTTGTTTGCATTGGCTTCCTCGCTCTCCGCCAATATTTACAAGAAATATGATGTAAGGTCGGGGCTATCAGGCAATTGTGTCCGCAGCATCCTTCAGGACAGCATCGGATATATGTGGTTTGCCACGCAGGACGGGCTGAATCGTTTCAACGGCATTGAATTTACCAACTACGGGCATTCTTCGGAAAACGGCGGAAACAGCTATATGAATATAGTGACCATCTGCCGCCACCAGGATAACAAGCATATTTGGGTAGCAAGTACGGAGAAGTTGTATCTATTTGATTCGCGCGAAGAGAAGTTCGCCGTATTCGACAAGCAGACGGAAGACGGAGTGACGGTGAACAGCGCTTTCGGAATGGCTTATGACGACTACGGGCAACTGTGGATTGGGACAGCCAACGGACTGTTTGTCTACGATGAAAAGAAAGGTACGTTGAAGCATTATCTGCATTCTTTCTCTGACCCTCATTCGTTGCCGGACAATCATGTGTGGGTGATTTATAACGATTCGTTCGGCACCATATGGATAGGAACCCGGAACGGACTGGCAAAATACAACCAGCGCACGGACAACTTCACCGGTTATGTCTCCGAGGAAACGTCCTTCGGACGTCCTGCCTGCAATGAGATTATTTCCCTGATGGAGAGTTCCCAAGGGGTGTTATGGGCGGGTACATGGTATGGCGGACTGGCTCGTTTCAACAAGGAGACGGGGCAATTCCGTTATTACTTCGGCGAAGGGGATACGCTTACCATTCCGCGCATCCGCACACTGTTTCAGCGTACCGCCAACTCTTTCTATCTCGGCTCCGACGACGGACTCTATACCTTCAACACGACCACCGGAGAGTGTCTGTCCACTGATGACGAACAAAATAAAGAGAGTATCTATGCCTGTTATCAGGATAGGGAAGGGGGGATTTGGATTGGTACGTATTTCAGCGGAGTAAGTTACCTGTCTCCCAAGCATAAGGATATCGAATGGTATTATCCTAACGGAACGGAGAACTCGCTTTCGGGCAATGTTATCAGCCAATTCTGCGAAGACCCCGATGGCAATATCTGGATTGCCACCGAGGACGGCGGACTGAATGTGTTTGACCCCCGCACCCGGAAATTTAAAAACCATCTGCTAAAAAGCGGCAATCCCAACATCGGTTATCACAACATTCACGCATTGCTCTATAATGAGGGGAAGTTATGGATTGGCAGTTTCTCAAGAGGTTTATATATCCTGGATATTCAGACGGGAAAGACTCAAAATTACCGTCACAACCGTGCCGACCCGCATTCGATTCCGAACGACCATATCTATTCCATCTACCAAACGAGAGATGGCAGCATTTACCTCGGCACGTTGTCCGGCTTCTGCCGGTACAGCCCGGAAGACGATTCCTTCCGGACATTGGAACCTTTAGGGCATATCTTCATCTATGATATGGTCGAAGACCAACACGGCGACTTATGGCTGGCAAGCAAAAGGGATGGCATATGGCGTTACAACCGCAACACGGGCAAGCTGCACAACTATCGCAACATTCCCAACGACCCGTCTTCTCCTTGCAGCAACTGGGTGATTCGTGTGTATATCGACCACAAACAGAATCTTTGGTTCTGCACCGAAGGGGGCGGCATCTGCCGTTACAGTTATCAGCAGGACAATTTCGAGAATTTCTCCACGAAGGAGAATCTTCCCAACAACATTATCTACGGCATACTGGACGACCAGTCCGGCAATTACTGGCTTTCTTCCAACAGGGGACTGATTCGGTACGAGCCACAGAACAAGCGGGCGCAACTCTATACCATCGAAGACGGATTGCAAAGTAACCAGTTCAACTTCCGCTCTTCCCTGCAAGCCAGTGACGGTAAGTTTTATTTCGGGGGCGTGAACGGATTCAACTGTTTCTATCCGTTCAAGTTGTCTATCAACAAGGTGAAGCCTACGGCTTCCATTTCGGCTGTATATATGCACAGTCCCGATGATAAGATAAGCCTTAGCAAGCGTATATCCGCTCTTAGTGGAAGGGTTACGATTCCTTATCAGGTAGTATCGTTCGATATTATGTTCGAGAGTCTGAGTTATGTGGCTCCGGGCAAGAATCTCTATGCGTACAAGATGGACGGGATTCATAAAGATTGGATTTATACGGATAAGAATAATGTATCGTTTCTCAATCTGCCGCCGGGAGAGTACACTTTTCGTGTGAAGTCGAGCAATAATGATGAATATTGGAGCAATGATGATGGTTGCCTGCATATTGAAGTGCTTCCGCCGCCCTGGAAAACGATTTATGCCAAGATTTTCTATCTGCTGGTTATCTGCGGACTGCTTTATCTGTTGGTACGGCTCTATCTGCGCAAGCAGCAGGCGATGAAGCTAAGAAAGATGAAAGAGATGGAGCAGATAAAGAATCAGGAACTGTTCCAGTCCAAGATAACTTTCTTTACGCAGGTGGCGCATGAGATAAAGACGCCTGTCAGTCTGATAAAAGCTCCGTTGGAAGCTATTCTGGAGACGCACGAGTGGAACAGCGAAGTGGAAAGTAACCTGTCTGTCATACAAAAGAACACCAACCGACTGATGGAACTTATCAGGCAACTGCTTGATTTCCGCAAAGTCGATAAAGAGGGATATGCTCTTTCGTTCAACGAAGTAGACATCAATAGGATGATAGAGGAAGTAATCGAACGTTTCCGTGCCATTTCCCTGACGGGCATCTCTTTCAGTGTGTCCTTGCCGAAAGGGCATCTACGCTATAATGTAGATCAGGAAGCATTGACCAAGATTGTCAGCAACCTGCTGACGAATGCCATGAAGTATGCCCGCACGCGTATTATGGTGATTTTGGACGAGCATCTGTCTGCCGACGGGCGCATGCTTTCTCTTTGTGTGCGCGATGATGGGCCGGGAGTTCCGCAGGATGAATGCAGCAAGGTTTTCGAACCGTTCTATCAGGCGGGAAATACGAGCAATAACGGTTCGGGAGTGGGCATCGGATTGAGTCTTGTCAAGTTGTTGGTAGAGAAGCATAAGGGGAAAGTATATATCAATCCCGGTTATACGGAAGGATGCGAGGTTTGTGTCGAGATTCCTTATCTGGAGAAAAGTATCTCCGTCAGCCCTTCCATTACTTCCATGCCCGATGAGGCTCCCGCATCGGAAGAGGAAACGGAAACGGGCGGTTATTCCCTCCTTGTAGTGGAAGATACGACGGATATGCTGGAATTTCTGGCAAAGAACCTGGGAAATGCCTATACCATCCATACCGCCACCAACGGCAGGGAAGCCCTGGAATGTCTCGAGACAACGACGGTAGACCTTATCATCAGTGATATCGTCATGCCGCACATGGACGGGTT
Organism: Bacteroides sp. GM023; assembly: GCF_014750685.1. Taxonomy (GTDB): domain Bacteria; phylum Bacteroidota; class Bacteroidia; order Bacteroidales; family Bacteroidaceae; genus Bacteroides. The sequence goes on along the minus strand of NZ_JAAXGE010000002.1, from coordinate 559,559 downwards.
CGAACTCCTAAAGTCCATCCGTTCCGACCATATGCTTTGCCATATTCCTTTCATCCTGCTTTCGGCACTCGACAGCATTGATTCGAAAATCGCCGGTCTTGATTATGGAGCGGACGCTTATATCGAGAAGCCTTTCTCCCTGAATCATATGAAAGCGACTATCAACAACCTGCTGGAAAACCGGCGTATGTTGTTCAACCACTTCACAAGTGTGCCTAATATGTCGTATGACCAGGCATTGATGAACAAAACCGATGTGAAATGGATAAACACGGTGAATGACATCATCACCCGCAACTTCACGAACGAGGAATTCACGATTGATAAGCTGGCGGAAGAGATGTCTGTCAGCCGCTCCAACCTGCAACGCAAACTAAAAGGACTTAGCGGCATGCCACCCAATGACTATATCCGGCTGATACGGCTCAAGACTGCCGGAGAACTTTTGCGCGAAGGGGAGTACCGGATTAACGAAGTCTGCTACATCGTAGGGTTTAATAATCCTTCGTACTTCGCCCGTTGCTTTCAGAAGCAATTCGGGATATTGCCGAAGGATTATGTGAAAGGTGGGGACATAACCCATTCCCAAAAAGGAACGACTTCAATATCCCCATAAGTTTTCTTCTGGTTGTAGGTAAGCAGGGTTTTCTTTTCGAGTACCACATTTTCCAGCTCGAATCCGTACAGTTCACGTTTCAGGTTCATGTCATTCAGTTCATAGCAAACCTGAAAGCCATAAGCTTTCCCGTTTTTATATGCCAAAAAATCACATTCCGTCTTGCTATTGTCGAATGAAATATTCTCATATCCTTTATTCCTCAATTCATTATAAACGAGATTCTCCAAGGCACTTCCACTTTGTGGAGAATAACGAAATACATTGGCTGAAACCAGACCATTGTCTATGAAATAGCACTTATGCTGGGAACGGGAAGTCTCTTTCAAAGAATAAGAAAAGTTACGCACATCGACGCAAATATAACTGTCACACAAAAAGTTGAGATAGGACGCAACTGTATTTTCATTGCTTTTCAGCGCCTTACCCACAGCCGGTATAGAAAAACGGCTCCCCATATTTTGCATTAAGTAACTGACCAGACGAAAGAACAAATGGGTGTCACGTATGCCACTATAAACGATGCAATCCTTCTGCACAATGGACTCGAAATAGCTTTTCAATAATTCCTGCTTGATGTCCTCATCGGCATCACCTAATACTATTTCAGGAAAACAACCCGTAGAAAGGACATTATCCATGATACGTAGAACTTTCGGTGTTTGAGTATAGCAATCAAGCAAAGTCATTATTCCTTGCGAACGAAAAACTTCCCGAATAGAAAACGGACGCACTTCATTCTCGAAATAACGACCGGACAACAAGGCGGAAAAACGGTTCTGTAACAATTGCGAGTTAGACCCCGTAATATATATCTTTTCAAATATCTCAGTGTCATAAGCACTTTTTACGAATATCTCCCAATCACATAAATGTTGTATTTCGTCCAAAAACAGGTATTTCACTTTCTCTCCCGTCAAACGCTCCGCATTTTCTATCACCCCGAATAATTTGGAAGAATCATCCCAGAATGGAATGAACTGCGGATCATCCAAATTAAGTACAAGAATAGACTTACCACTCACTCCCGATTGTAGTAGGTCATTGATTAATAGTTTGAAAACGGTAGATTTGCCACAACGACGTACACCAGTCAGTATCTGGACGTGACGCATCGTTTTCTTTTTCAAAAGATTGTCCATGATGTCTCTTGGGCACAAGTGATCGAACATTTTGCCGTTCCATTGGGCATTCTGGCGTATCAGAGTCTTTTCCATACCAAAATCAGTTTTTATGATAACTTTCAATTCCTGCAAATATAAGAAGATTAGTTCATTTACCTAATTATGTTTCCTACAAATCACCATTTTGCCTAAACATAATTAGGTAAATAGACTCATACCAGATACTAAAAAACTATCTTACCCTATGATTTATAACAACAAAGTCTATAAATTCTTTAGAAAACACACTTTCAGAAGAAAAGTGTTATTTGAAAAGAACGTTTTCTCTCTAAAAGTGTGTTTTACAAAGAACATTTATCTAATAATTAATAGCAGCTATTATCATTCAATCAAGAAAGGATGACAAGAAGAAAGGATTTACCGAATCAGGCTCAAATTACCCGTAGCTTTATTCACCGCTTTCTTCTCCGCACAGATGCCGATACCGATATAATGCAATTCATCATCGTTTGCTTCAGCCATCGCCTGTTCATACTCATCGTATGTCCTGGCATGCTGGGCGATGGTAGAGAAGTCTACTAAAACCGCATTGTCCAGATCTAAGGAGAGGAAGTGGCTATATATCTCTTTTATTTTGTCTCCGGATGCTCCAAGTATGGGGATAGGCAGTTGGGTGATGCCCAAATGTTTTTTCCCTTGTTTGTCGTATACATCGTGACTGACAATATTATCGACTTTGCAGCCGAGTGTCATGGATAATACACTGGCAATATTCGCTACTACGCCCGTAGGTTGGGCATTGTCAATCACTAAAACACACTTGTGTGTGGCGCTCGAAAGAGTTTCTGTTCCCATGTTTATTTATATCTTTGGTTGGTGCAAAGTTATGGATAATAGATTATTTTCCTATATCTGACAATCACATACGATAATTTTCCTATTTTTGCTATTATTTCTATACATTCTTCCTGAATGAGAGATTCTAAAACATTAAAAACAGGAAAAAAGACTATGGCACAATTAGACGAAACGGATATCAGGATTCTTCAATCACTGCAACAGGACGCAAAGGTGAATACCAAAGAACTGTCCGAACAGCTTCATATCTCTAAGACTCCAATCTATGAACGTATCAAACGACTGGAAAACGACGGGTATATCAAAGGATATGTCGCACTGGTAGACAATAAAAAGGTGAGCTTACCACTTATCGCTTTTTGTAATGTGTCATTGGCCGTACATGATGATGAGCATATCCAGCGTTTCAAAGAGGAGATAAAGAATATTGATGAGATTATGGAATGTTATTCCACAGGTGGCATCTACGATTTCCTTCTGAAGATTGTCGTCAGGGACTTGGATGCCTACAACCGGTTTGCTTTTGAAAAGCTGACCAAAGTACACGGGATTGTGAAAATGCAAAGCTCGTTTGTCCTTAGCGAAATTAAGCATACAACGGTTCTGAATATAGAAAAGTAGATTTGTTTTTCAAAACAAAGATATTTATCAAGTGAATTATTTTATATCCAACAATATATATTCCTACTTTATTGCCTTGAAATCATTTGTGACATTTTTGTTCTTATCTTAAGTATTATACGGGGAAAAACAAAAATGTCACAGAACTAATAATCAACTATTTAACCCTAAAAACCACCCTATTTTAAGAGAAGTTCACAAAAAACAATAGGATGTTTTTGCAGTTTTCTGTTGGGAAACTACATTTTCTTTGTAATATGCTATTTACTAATACATTACCTCTACATTTATATCTTTTCATTCTCCAAAACCTTCCTTTCAAACCAGTAGCCGTTTGCACTTGTGCATTCTCCGAAACGGACTTGGGTAACTAACGGGTTACACAAGTGCAACAGGCCATCTGTTCAAGTGTATTCGATGAATATATATAGTAGAATTGGCTAACTGATGGAAAGAAATCATTAATTCATGCAGAAGAGACGATTAGTTCTACCTTATGAATAGATAAAATCACCCTATAAGCTGAATAAAGAATAGGGTAATTTATCCTTGATATTTTGTGAGCTTAAAACAATAAGAACGACCGGTAGAGTCGGAATTTCATTCCTATTCTACCGGTCGCCCAACCAAGTTTAATCTATTAGAGTGATAGAGAGATTTAGCATCTTAGAATGAGTGCATCCGCAGTCGTTTATCAACCAACATTCCGTCTTTCAAAGTCAATTCAAACTTCACTTTGCGTTTCGCTTTCAGTTTCAGGATGAAGAGGTCTTCCGAACCTTCCAGTGAAGGCTGATTACCCAGGTTGACAAATGTAGGATAGAGTGATTTCACGCCGTTGGTATGCAGACGGTCGTAAGTCAGGTTCTCCATCGCTTTCATATTCAATGATTCTACACTTACGAATTCATAGTCGTTCTGGTCGTAAGGCAGGGCAAAGCTAAGTGCATTCACTCCTTTCAGGTCATTGCCTTTCACACGGATTTCTACGATTTCGTCTTTCAGATACTGACGTTTCGGAGTGCTGATGGATAATGAACCGGATACTTTTACCGTATCTTTCCGAGTGATTCCACCTTCGAGCTGAGTAGCTACTACAGATATGTCATAAGCATCTATCAGGTCGTTCATATTAATATCGCCCTTGCTGATATAACCTTCATAATCCGAATCACCACGGCGCAATCCCGTGTAGTTCATATAAGAAGTCAGGTCGTTGCGGTCAATCTTACCGTCGTTGTTAATATCGCCTTGCAGATAGCTGGCTGTTCCGGGCACTTTGAATACGTAGAGTTCACGACCGGAAGCGTAGTTGCCTACACCTGCCGTTATGTTAAGCTTGATATAACGTGCGGTAGGATGGTTGGCAAATTCGAAGACTTTCACTTCACCGTCGCGTTTCCAGTCGAATGCTCCGGCTTCTGTCCAATGCTCCTTATCCATACTGTAAGATACGAAACCTTTCAGTATCGTACCGTTTCCGGCATCGGTGCGTGGCAGGTAGTGGAATTTATCCAGTTGGTTAACGGTCTTGAGGTCGATGGTCAAATCCAATGGGATAGCGTTTTCACGGTATTTCGTATGCCAGTTGTCACCTGATTCGGTAAAGTCGAACAAGCGGTTGACCCCGAATCCTCCCTGTGAAGGAGCAGTAGATTCGCCTTCAATGCCTTGGATGGCAAATTCCAATGGGTTTGCTTTTGTTGTTACCTGAATTTCAGCCCAGTCGGAAACACCGTCTTTGTTAACTGCACGTACTTTGAAAGAATAAGGAGTTTCGGCTTCCAGTCCTTCAAACAGCAGATAAGTGTTACGGATGGTTGTGTAGAGCATTCCGTTAAACTCGATTTCGTAGAAGTCGGCATTGGCTATTTTATCCCAAGTCGGTTTCAGGGTATATGCTTCTCTGTTTTCTTCGGTTACTTGTGCGTTCTGCGGTGCTGTCAGGGCTCCGGTGGTTACACGGTAGCGGTCGGCAGGTTCAAAACGGAAGCCTTCTACGTTCACTACGGTCTGATAGGCGGTGATGTCGGTAGTAGCCAGTTTGATACGCACCTGCGGATTCTTTGTGATAGCTACTTTTTCGAAGTCGCTGCCTTTCGTGGCAAACTTATTCAGGTTCGGAGTTTCTTCATACCAGAAGACGTTTTCACCTTTCAGGAAGTCATCGGCTGTGCGCACTTCTGTCAGTTTCACGGTTTTACCGTTTATTTTGGCAGACAGTTTCTTCGGTTTTTCGGTGACGTTAATGCGCAGTTCTGTCTTTTTATCCTTCACGAAGCCGTCGAAGTTGCCGGCTGCCGGATGGATGGTAATCGTTAGACTGTTCTTCTTGTCGATTACGTTGGACTCAATCAGGGTGGATACTGATTTCTCCTGGCGATAGGCTTCAGTCACTCCGTCGTCGTCATATTCTACGGTTGCCGTATGGCGGTTCGGGTAGAACTCATAGATGCGGAGAGACGGGTCTATCTCGCTGACATTGTTGTGGGGGTGTGTCATCGGGATGATGGAGCCGTTTTTCACAAATACGGGAAGTTTCCAGATGGGGGTATCAAAGTTGTTGAGGATACGGTTGCCCTCGTACTTCTCGCCGGTGAAGTAATCAATCCAGGCGCCTTCGGGCAGGTAGATACCGTCACGGATATCATTGCCTTTCTCGTCGGCTTTGGTGTTCTGATAGATGGGAGCTACGAGGAAGTCCGTGCCATACATGAACTGGTACTGCGTAGCAGGCCCGTAGGTGTACGCGTTGGGGTAGTCAAGGAACATGGCACGAATAAGCGGCATTCCGTCTACCGCTTCCTTGGCAAAACTATATGTGTAGGGGATTAATTCGGATTTCAGCTTCAGGTACATTCGGTTGATGGATGTAGCTGGCTCGCCTAAAGCATGGGGGTACTTCTCATTGGCGCCCCAGCCATCCATATTCAACTGCATGGGGGTAAATGTCTTCCATTGGAAATCACGAATATTGACTGTTTCATTTTTGCCACCGAATATTCCGTCCATATCCGAACAGATATTGGGCTGACCGGAAAGACCGGAACCGATGTAGGTCGGTATATGGAAACGGATATATTCCCATACGCCACCGGTCTGGTCGCCTGACCAGATGCCTGCGTAACGTTGCGTGCCTGCCCAGCCGTCGAGTGAGATGATGAAAGGACGGGCATCGTTGCCATAATAAGGCATGATGCGTCCTACATCGGCTACACCGTTCAGTCCGAAGGAGTATCCGGCTCCTACCCAGGCTACGTCGGTCTTGAGCACACGTACACCTGCGTCGCGGACTTCTTTCACGATGTCACGTTGCAGCAGGGCGCTTACGCCTTCTTTGGGATGCAGATCGGACTGTGTCCAAAGTCCGATTTCCACTCCGTTCTTACGGGCATATTCGCCCAGGCTTTTCAGGTTGGCGATATTTCCGTCCAGTGTTTCTGTCTGTCCGTAGCCGGCTCCGTAACCATCGTTGGGGAGCAGCCAGCCGAGGGGCATGTCATAGTTCTTGTAGCGGTCGATAACGGCACGTGCCGAGAACTGGTAGTTGTTTTTTTCACCGTTCAGAGATTCTTTGATACCGCCATTGTCTTTCTGGCTTTCTTTGTAACGTTTTCCGTCTTCAAAGAGGATTCCTTTTTCATCCTCTTTCCAATAGTCGCGGTTGTAGGCGTTGAGGTGCCCTTCGTAAAAACCGAATTTGGGCAGGAGTACGGGATTTCCCGTCAGTTGGTAAAAATCGTTCAGCAGGGCAACGGCTCCGTCGTTGACCATGTAAAATAAATCAAGGTAAGAAGAATTGTGAGATAGTTTCACTACGTTTTTTTCTGTTGCTCCAAAGTCATATTGTCCTTTCTTGAAGGTGTACCACATCATTCCATAGCCTTTTGTAGACCAGTAGAAGGGGCAGGGGGAAGCGACTCCGCCGTCTGTCCAGCTATTCTGGTTTTCGATGGCTGTCACTTTGCCTTTGTGGGAGAAGCGTCCGTTCTGTACGCCACCGCCGTAGAAATATTCGTCCGGCTGTTCTTTCAGGGTGACGGTCACTTCTTTCGGGCTGAATACTACAGGAGCAGCCTGTTCAATGACACATGCGTTTGTTTCAAGGTTAAAGACTTTCATCAGGGAAGTCTGTTTGTCGAGTTCAATCCGTACTTTCCCGGTAGTCAGGATGATACGGCCGTCTTTATCGTCCAGTGCAAGGCCGGATACCTTGCGGCGAGGTTGGTCGACGAGTATTTGTGCTTCAGGTTTCGCTTCGGGATCACGAATAATACCGCCAGAGTTATCCTGAAAAATACGGAAGATGTTCTCTCCGTAAAAGTCGATTGTCATTCGCTGGTTGTTTGTAAACAGCACATCGACTGTGGTCGGATTTACCTTTTCTGCCCGAAGGATCCCTGAAGTTTCGGATGCTTGTATGGAAAGATAGGAAAGGGGATGTAATAGCAATAATAGTAATGCGATAAGTCTGAAATACCGCGAAAAAAGAAAATGACTGTTTTTCATGCTTTATTTATTTAATTAGACATTAAGATTGCTTGTCGTTATACAATGATAAATACACGTAAAACGCCCGCTACCCTAATTTTATCCCCGTTTTTTTAATTATTCTTTGTTCTTATTACTTTTTTTCACTATTCAAGGGTAGTAAGAGTGGAAAACATAGGGGGATATGAGAACAGCAACATTAATACCTGCGAAAAGGAATTTTAATGTTGCTGCTCATCATTCATCGCGTCAAGAATTAGTAACGCGTCACTTTATTTGTAGTCGATTTCAAATACTCGAAGCGATTGATTAACTCACCCAGTTTCTTCGGATATTTATGTGCCAGGTTTTCCTGCTGGCCGATATCATTTTTCAGATTATACAGTTTGTAGCCGTATCCCAATCCTACGAAATCACCGTCTTCTTTGCTGTAAGGATTGTAATAAGGCGGAATCAGTGCCCAGTCACCCTGGCGATACGCATAATTGAACATACCTTCGATAACAAGTTCTTCGCGTCCTTTCTTGCTCTTTCCGAGGAAAGCGTCCAGCGTATTTTCGCTATCCAGCTTTTCAGGATAAGTTTGTCCTAGCAGAGAAGCAAAAGAAGCTAGCAAGTCCATCTGACATACAAAGGCATCGGATACTTGCGGTTTCACCGCTGCCGGCCAACGAAGCATGAACGGGATACGTGTACCGCCATCAAACATACTTGTCTTTCCGCCGCGAAGCGGGCCTGCTATTTTGTGGTCGCCTACCAGTTTTACTGCGTCATCTTTGTATCCGTCATCAAGTACAGGGCCGTTATCGCTGGTAAATACTACGATTGTATTTTCTGCCAATCCCAGTTTGTCCAGTTCATTGAGGAATTCGGTTACGCACCAGTCAGCTTCAAGGATAACGTCTCCACGAGGTCCCATACCCGATTTGCCGACAAAGCGTTCGTTCGGAACACGAGGCACGTGCGGTTGATGCAATCCGTAGTAGAGGAAGAAGGGGGCGTTCTTATGGTCGTTAAGGAATTGCTTTGCTTTATTCAGGAACAGTTCTGCCATCTCTTCGTCTTTCCACTGTGCAGCTTTACCGCCTTTTTGGAATCCGATACGGGGTACTCCGTTCACTATCGAACCGGCATGTCCCACACTCGGATGCATACGGAGCATTTCGGGATTGTTCTTTCCGGTAGGTTCGCCGGGGAAGTTCTTGCGATAATCCACATACAACGGATCGTTAGGGTCTAAGCCTACTACACGTCCGTTTTCAAGAAAGACACAGGGAACACGGTCGTTCGTAGCTGCCTGGATAAATGAATAATCGTATCCTATTTCGGCTGCGCCGGGATGAACATCTTTGTTCCAGTCTACATTGCCGTCTCCCAGTCCGATATGCCATTTACCTACGGAACCGGTGGCGTATCCTGCCTGTTTCATCAGTTTCGGCAGGGTAATCTTTTTGGTATCAATAATCAATGCTGCGTTTCCCGGAAGGATTTTCGCGTCCACATTGGTCCAGGGATATAGTCCGGTCATTACGGAGTAACGGCTGGGGGTGGAAGTAGCTGCCGTACAGAATCCCTGTGTAAAACGGATTCCTTCGTTAGCTATACGGTCCATACCCGGTGTGGAGATGCGATGTGCGCCGTAGCAGCTCAAGTCACCGTATCCCAGGTCATCGGCCACAATCAGGATAATGTTCGGCTGTTGTTTGTCAACCGATCTTTTCTCCGGTTGGGCCTGTCCGACCAATAGCGTGGTAGGTATCGAGGAAATACCGGCTAATGTACAAAATACATAATCTAAGTTTCTCATGTCTTATTTAATTAGAATTTAATCACTTATTATAAATACACGTCAAATCTTAATGTCCCTATCCGAAAATCCTTTTTTATTAGTTAGATACACAATAAATCTATCATCTAGTCTTATATACACTAAAAAAAAGGCTGTCTCATTTCTGAAACAGCCTACTATTGTTTGCAAAAGAATTATTTTACAATTATTTCAATGGTTTTCCTTATATCAGTAGCTTTTACCGGAATAATTATTCCATTTATATTACTGTCTGCTATTGGTTTAACAGTTCTTCCATTCACCTTGACTTTGGATTTAAGGCTAACCTCGGGCAATTCGATGCGATAAGCTCTTTTTTGAGGTTGCCCCTTGTAGCTGCCTACCGTAGGATGAATACTGACTGATACAGACTCGTTTTCCTTTTTATAAGTCATATCAGTAGTAGCATACTTGCCTTTGATATACTCTGTAGTCAAGCCATCATCCTCATACAATGAATAAGTATTATTACTTCCTTCATTTCCCGGATAACAACGTATTACGAGAGTAGTCAACGGAGTAGAAGCCATACGCGCGGTATAAGGCTGCATCGGCAAAGGCCAACCACCCTTTACAAAGACTGGGGATTCCTCTAACGGACAACTTACAACAGCTGTCCTTCCGCCTTCATATTTACTACCCGTAAAAAAGCTATACCAGTCGGAACCCTTTGGAAACCATACAGATTGATTCACAACTTTATCTTCCCCACTTCCTGCTTGCGTAATGGGAGAAGCCAAAATCAAATCGCCAAAAAAGAATTCTTCTTCATGTTTATAGGATTCCTTATCAGTAGGGTATTCAATATAAAGCCCACGATTTAACGGTAGCATCTCCGTATGGCACTGACGGACACTACTATAGATATAAGGCATCAATCTTGAACGCATATGATAAATACGTTGCATAGCCTTTTCTTCACGTTCTCCCCAAAGCCATGGACGGCGATCCATCTTATCACCTACTACCGAATGAATACGTAATGAAGAATTCAGGAGTCCAAATTGCGTCCAACGAGTATATAGTTCAGGATCCAGCCCACCATAAAAACCTCCAATGTCATGTGCCCAGAAAAAACAACCGACATTGCCACTGGTAGTGGTCAGCTTAACTTCGAACTTTAACATATTCCAATTACCGACAGCATCGCCGGAGAACTGAATTGGATGACGGTGATCACCCCATCCTCCCCAACGGGAAAATCCTGCCCCGCGAAGATTGCCCTGTTTTGAGTAATTATAATATAACTCATTTAACCAAGGCACATGTTTGGTAGTCGTACCACGTACCAAAGGATATGCATAATCCTGTTGCCAGTCAAGCCACCAAAAAGCAACTCCCATAGAATCACTCTCCTGATGAGCATATTTCATAAAAGCATCCATATACTTTCGATCACCGGCATCGAAAACAGGAACAATATCTTTATCTGTATCTATTCCTAATGCCCGGGCAAATTCAGGATAAACATCCTCATGAGGTCGAAGTCCATCGTGGGGGTGTTCATTAATAGTCACATAAATCTGCTGATCATGGAATTCCCGGATTAATGCTCCCGGATCGGGAATTAACTCACGATTCCAGCTATATCCGGTCCATCCACGCGTAAAAGCATGTCCGGTGCCAACCTTACCGTCTTTACGATGCCAATCCATATCGAATACCATCATATCCAGCGGAAAATCATGTTCGTGGTATCCCTTTACCAACTCCCGATAATCATCCGCCGTATATTGCCACCAACGACAGTACCAGGAACCATGTACATACTTACGAGTCATAGGAACTGCGCCACTGATTGCCTTAAGAGAACGCAAAGCCGATTTATAATCGTTACCATAGACAAATAAATACAAATCCTGAACATGATCACGGTCCCGAATGGATAACCATCCATTCTTATAAATATCTTTGCCTGTATCATTAATCAAATACCATCCGTCACGACTCAATAATCCTTCCTGAAGGGATATAGGAGCGCCTACCGCATCAAGTGTAGTAACAGCACCCTTTAAATTACCCTGCTGTTCGTCCGTCATACACCAGTTTTTACGCTTTCCATTCATTTCAAAAGATACACGTACATTATTCTGTCCGAAAGGAAAACCATCGTTTTCAAATTCAATTGCCATCATTGATGTAGAAAGTATATATTTCCCACTCTTCCTTTCAACTTTCACATCTACATTTCCAGGCTGGCGGTTAACAGCAAACAAAGTAGAATCATCCAGAAACTTTTGATGATTAGCATACTCCATCCGAACCAGATTCTCTGTAATGAAGGTGAAACGGCTATTTCCTATTACAACAGGATTATTTTCAGCCCTGGTCAACATTCCTGACAGGACAAACAGTCCTGTCAGGAAAATCACCTTAAAACTTATTCTTCTCATTATTTACACTGCTCATTTTTAATAAATACTTCATTCTGTCTTATTCAGCCGTCAACTCCAGTACGACACTTGCATATTCCTGCCATAAGGGGATAGCAAGTCCCGTATTCATAAGTACAGAACCTGAAATCAGCTTTTCATCCAAGAAACAAGGTTTTCCATTGGGTGTCACTTCTTTCAATTTGTAATTCTTTTGCGGATCAAGCCCTGCCAAACGTATACGAGGTATCATCTGATTAGCGAAATGTTCCATCTTATAAGCAAAAAAGACCGCTTTTGTCTGTTCATCGTTTGTATACATCAACGATGCTACCCCTTTACGGTCGTAAGGAGATGCCAGGCGGTAAAGGTTACCCAACTGTATAACCGGACGAATCTTCTTATAAGATTCAATAGATTTTCGTGCAAACACCTTCTCGTCCTCTGTCATGTTCTTTGGCTGTATTTCCATACCCAAGCGTCCGCTCATGGCTACATCGAACCGGAATTTAAGAGGAAGACGGCGCCCCGTCTGATGATTGGGAGAAGCACTCACATGTTGCGCCATCGCATTGGAAGGATAAAAATAAGAAGTACCCCATTGCATATAAATACGTTGTAAGGCATCTGTATTATCACTTACCCAAAACTCATCATTATAAGGCATCACACCATAGTTGACACGCCCACCGCCGCCACCGCAAGCCTGAATAACTACATCCGGATATTTGGCACGAATGCGCTCAAGTACTTTTATCAATCCACGGTGATAATCAATATAAATATGCGACTGCTTATTTTTAGGCAAATAAGTAGAGCCGTAATTCTTCAGTTCCGTATTGGCATCCCACTTTATATAGGCTATTTCGGGGTAGTTCGTCAACAAAGTATCTACCAGATTAAATGCAAAATCCTGTACTTCAGGATTACACAAATCCAACAATAATTGTGTCCCACCACGTCCATAATTGAATGCACGCCCTTTTACCTGAAGTACCCAGTCCGGATGTTTTTCAAATAACTCGCTCTGACTATTCGTACTTTCCGGCTCAATCCAGATTCCAAACTTGATACCATACTTTTTAGCAGTATCTGTCAGTCCTTTTATGCCTTTAGGTAGTTTATTGGTATCTACCACCCAGTCTCCTAACGAAGAAACATCATTTTTACGAGGATATTTACTACCAAACCATCCGTCGTCCATAACAAAAAGTTCACCACCCATACCGGCAATATCGCTCATCATCTGATCCATACCGGGTTCGTTGATACCAAAATAGACACCTTCCCAACTATTGAGTAGAATATCGCGTGTTCCCCATCCATTATGTAATTGATTATTGCGCGCCCAGCGATGAAAGTTACGACTGGCTCCGCTTAAGCCTTCCTTCGAATAAGTAATAGCCAGTTTAGGAGTTATAAATACTTCTTTGGGTTCTAACTTATATTCTGAAGCCTCATCATTAATCCCTGCAAAAATATGATGTACTGAATTGTTATCCGTATCAATACGAAATTTATAGTTACCACTCCAGCAAAGGGCAGCTCCCACCACACGACCGGCATTCTCATTAGGCTTTCCATCCAGCGACAACATAATTTCCGCATGATCATTCTGACCATTTCTTGATCCATCCATATTCTTGATTACTTTCATACCCGGTTCAAGCCTTTCAGTAGTCACGAAAGTTTCTGAAGCCCATGAACCGTGCATATGGGAAATCCAAACATCACCTTGACTTAAAAGAAAATGTCCTGAATCAAAACGTTTCAAGGTTACCGCTTTCTTCTCTGTATGTGAAATCTCCGCCCAAGTCTCTATCATATCTACGTTATCATAAGCCTTATAATACAGTTTCACAATAAAAGGATATAGTTTATCAACAAGGGTAATCACAATTTGCTGTGCATTCTCTACTGTCCGGGTTTCTATATTTTCCGTTACCATATCCAACGTCCAGTCTCCGCTTGCGTGTTCCACTTGCAAAGCGGGAGTTTGTGAACAACTTGCTCCGAATACCGGATAAGCAGGACGGTTCAATCCATTTCCACTACTATAAATATGAGGAATTTGTCCGGAAGTGATCTTATCACCAAAATACTGGAATCGCAAACTGTTTCCCTTTTCCGCATAGAGAAGAAGGGAAGTTCGGGGAGTGGAAATTAAAATATGGTTGTCCCATGCCCAAAGAGCTGGCAGGGAGACAACTGTCAATAATACAAATAGATAAAATCTTTTCATTCTTCTTGTTTTAACAATTTATTAAGTTCTTCAAATATTATAATCATTTATTGAACGTAACTTCTACACGTCCCTGAGTGGCAGATACAGCATACACCCTATAAGAATCTTTCCAGGACGGGACTGTGAATCCGTAAGGACGCTCCAATGCATTGGCTACATATACAAGCTCACCATTTTCATTTTCTACTTCATAAGCAACTACATTGTTCCAACTGCTCAATGTAATTGTACCGCCATCTCTGGAAGAGGTACCCGCTTGAACCGGTTTATTCTCAATAAAGTAGTTCAGATTATTGTCTGATATATATTCAAAAGTTGCTGTTTCTTTTTCCAAATCAAGAGATTTTATTCTCATAAGAACCGCATCAATCTGTTTTTGCGTTATAACAATTTTACCATCTCCATAGTCATCTACCGTCACATCTACCGGAGTAAGGAATCCCCACTTCTTAAAAAAATCAGTCAGGTCTTTCTTGGCTTTCAAGCAACATATATATACAAATTCCAATTGTTGTTCCCCCGCTGTCGGCAAATCCGGATTCTTTCGGATATGCTCATAAACCTGCGGATAAAATCCGTCCCAACCATTACTTTCTTTCGGTGTGAACCCTTTTACTTTTCCCCAATAAAGTTCCAATTGCCAGAAAGGAACCAGTTTCATAAAGAAATCCGTTTCCTGAGCATGAGCCCGCCTTTTTGCAATAATCCCTTCCCACGCTTTTGTGTACCAACCTTCTGACTGCAAACGCGAAACATTCCCCCAAACAGTTGTCTGAATATATTGAGACATAATATTATTTGTCACCTCAGTCAGTCCATGCCACTTCAATCCCGGACGTGTCTGATTACAATGTCCTATTTCATGGGCCGGTCCCCAACAACCTGTCGTTTTCAACCTGTCAGGATTACATAGCTCATCTATCGTATCATCATGGTATGCTGTATGATAGTCGCTGGCATACATAAAATTGTGATACATTACATTCAAATATATGCGGTTCATGAACATACCACCATACTTCTTCAGCCCCATGAAAGTCTGTTCTTTTTCTACAAGTTCATCATACAAATCAATCAGTTCTTTTCCTCTGTTTCCTGTGGAACTACGTAGGCGACTTACTGGAAAAGTCAGATGCGCATAGGCGCCCAATACATCAAAATAACTGCATGCTGTATTGTTTATCAATTCTGTCCAACGGGAAGCTTCATGCTTCTTACTATCAAAATATCCATTTACCTTACCCGAAGCAAAATGCATTTTTACGGGTTGCTTGCCTACCAATTCTTCTAAAGATGCAGTATGATACATTACATATACAAGTCCCTTGTTTTTCACTTTTATCTTATTGACTCCTGTCGTCAGTGGATATGTATCTCCTCCAAATCCGTCTCCTCCCGGCTTGTCCAGATTCTGTATACAGATACTCATACTCTCATTATGTGTATCGGCCACTAATACAACCAGTTCTTGTCCCTGAGTAACATAAATGCCTGTCGGATTATCAAGCAAACTGTAAGCACTGGTCTTATTGATTGCTTTTTGTATATCCGGATGAGGATAAGCCTTGAACTCTGCTATGCGAAATTCTCGGGGGTATTTCTGACGATACATATAATAAGCAATATTCTTAAAGAATGAGTAAGTACAGCCTTGAATATCTTCCTCGCTTATGCCAGGCTTGAGTTCACTACAACTGGCATCGGTAAACAGCATTGAATAATCAAAATGATCAGGATTCTTTTTATAAAACTCCATTTCCGCACAGGAAGCAAAATCGCCTACACCCGAATTGACAACAAGCTGCACAGCAGATACTCCGATTTGAGAAACGGGAAAATCAACTCGAGTAGCGCTGGAAGAACCACCAAAATTTTTCCGAATGATAGTAGTCCATTCGTCGGTTCCATAAGTATTGGCATTAGAACGCACACGAATCTCAACTTCCTTGAACCGACCATTAACACCACCATCTATACGAGGATAGTATACTAAATAATCCATATCGGTACCTTCATCAAAATAATAAGTCAATATTGCGGGCGATTCTTCCGTCACTTTATTATCATTATACGGAGAATGATAAATTGTGCTCATGTTCCCGTCAAATGTTTTTTCAATCCCTTCACTGATAGATTGTGCTTTATTTACCTCACCACGCACAACCGCCACTTTTATATCATCTTTAATTCCCTCAATACCTGTAGATTCATAATCATCTTTCATCTTCTCCTGAGTGATTGTCAATGAACCTGATTCTATTTCCGAGTTTTCATCTTTATCTTTTACCCAAATAGTAGTCTCCCGATATTCGGTTACGTTCAAATCAGCCTTATAAACAAATTTATTTGTTACCATTTCGTGGGCGGAACGGGTTTTAGGCACTGTATGTATCCAGTCACAACCTTCCTCTATCCGAATATCATATTCTATATTGGCAGTCACCTCGAAAGAGAATTCTTCTCCTACAGGAAGCACTTTAATACTTTTCGGTGATACAAGAATGCCTTTTCCCCATCCTAATTGCGCTATTTGAATGGTTTCCTTCAATTGGGAAGCAACTATCTGAATGGAAGTTCTACGAATATCCTTTTCCGTATTTTCATCCATATGAATCACAAGCCGATCTGACTGCATATCAACATGACACCAAGCCTGACCTTCAGAAGCTACCGAAGCTGTCCATTCTACATTGGAAATCACAGAAATTTCCTTGGTCATAGCCTCCTCACCAATATAAACAGTCTTACTCCCTACCTCCAATACCGGAGTTATAATCTCCTTTTCGTCTTCATTACCACATGCCAAACATATTATGGTGGAACATAATAAAAGAACGGCGAATCTATTTTTCATGTCTTATTCTCTATTTAAGTTGATACAATAATTAGACTAAAATAGGCCTGCTTCCACAACGGAATGCAGAAACAGGCCCAATCAAATTTGAATATAACAGACAATTATTGCCCGTAAATAATCAGATCGTCAAGATTGAAATAACCTTTATCACCTTGTTTAGCCATCTCTCCATTCGGGCCTTTAGTCACGCACCAGCGCAAATAAGTGAACGGTTCGGCAGCCTTAAAGAATCCTGACTGATATTTAGTGCTTTGTGTTGTCGGCAAACCTTTTTCAATAACTGCCAGTTTGTTCCACTGATTACCATCATTACTTGTGAACAATTCAAGTCTTAACGGGGTTCCGTTATTGGTATTCGACCGTGTCCAGTATTCGAACAGCAATGTTTGGATAGATTCTTTAAAGTGAATCTGAATATAGTGTCCGTAAATGGGGTCGATTACAGAGCCATTATAATTACTATGATAATGTTTACCATTTCCGGTTCCGTCGAACAATCCTGTCAATCCCGTACCGTCTCCTTCAACAGTGGCGTTAGCACTCAACATACTCAAGTTCAGAGGTATATTGGGTAAAGCATAACAATAGCCTATTAATACAAGATTCTTTGTATTCTGGATTTCAAAACGGGGATGCGTGCATTTCTTGAGTTTCAAAGGTAACAGGTAGTTGCCATTATCCAACCCTGAACGGTCGATAGTTACTTTTATCGACATACTGTTTACACCAGGTTTGAACGTCACAGTCTTGTCATAAGCATATGCTGTTTCCGGTAAAAGACTGTAATCTCTGCCATTCTCTTCATTATATTGTTCTACCGCAGTCTCGTCAACGCCTATTTCACAATCAAATTCCCATTTATTTTGGAAGGGCACAGTGATAATTCTTTCAAGTTCTACTTTTGCCGGATCACTTTCAGTAACTGTTATTTGTTCAAAATCCGTATTTTGGAAATAGATAGTAGGCGTAGTAGCCTTAGGATGGAGCAATAATGTCTTTTTCTCCTCATTTACTGTCTGAGTAGATGAAAGACTAAATGGTAACGCATACTCACTATTCTTGTCCAATGCATCAATCTTATCCGAGTCAAAACTTACAGGAAATGTATGAACCATCTGAGAAGATTCAAATTGAAAATCCTTCTTCTGCTCAGATTGATAACAATTTGACGGTAACATTTTATAATGAGTATCATTGGCGAGGTTATATTCCTGCAATTCTTCCTCTGTCATTAATGTCACAGTAGCATCCGATGTAGCCGACAAGTCACTTCCTGCTTTGTATATAGCTATATTATAAGTAGTAGGTTCACCTACTTTCAGGCACTCTACATCTTGTATCCCGCTATTTGTAAAATACATAATTGTAGAATAGTCATCCAGAAATTCAGTTTTTCCATCTTCATCGCAGGCACTCATTGTCAACAACATGCCTACCATTGAGAAATATAATAATTGTTTCTTCATATTGTCTATTAATTAGATATTCTTTTTTTAAGGTTACCATCCATAGTTTTGAGTCAGAATCTTATTTCTATCTAATTCTCTTTGCGAGAACGGATATAAATAATGATTACTCTTGAACACACGTGTTTCGAATACGGTGCGCTTCCAAAATCCATCCGGGGTTTCATTTGCGTTCATGCCTTCTTCCAGCGGACAAGTAGTATCCATACCATACATTGGTCCATTATCCGTTTGCTCGGCAATCATCCAAGTACGTGTATCGAAATAACGTTGTCTTTCAAAGGCTAGCTCCACTCTTCTTTCTTTACGACATAATTCTATCAGTTCTTCTGCCGTTGCATTCGGATAGATGTCCATAATCGGTTCCATGCCAGAGCGTTTACGCAAATCATCCCATTTATCCATGGCTTCTTGTTCATATCCATTAGGAAGGGTGACTCCATGCTTTTTACATTCAAGTACCGACTCAATAAAGTTCAGATAAGTCTCTCCTAAACGGAACAATGGAAAAGTGACATTTCCCCATGAACCATTGGCTGAGTTCAAAGTGTGATCATAACATTTGTTTACCAAATATCCGCTTTTCGGATAGTCATGGGATTTATTTCCATTAGCTCCTTTGGCAAAAGAAGTCATTGTTTTGCCACCTTGTCCGTGCAACCAATAGTTTCCACCGAAAAATACAGAAACATAAAAACGAGGTTCACGATTCTTATACATATTTGGGGCCTCAATCGAATAGTCAGATGCTACCGACCATCCTTTGCAAGGATATGTCCAGGTTGATTTTTCAAACTCGTCTTTGCTATATCCCGATTGTGAGTCAATAACAGGAGTACCATCCTGTTCATAACCTAAAATCGGATAACGTCCGTTATTCATTGCATATGCATCTACTTGTTGCTGAGTCGGGCCGATAGAACCATACGCAGTACCACCGACACTGGTAGGTACGGTACCCGTTCCCCAAGCACTAAGACTACAATACCTGTCTGTCCAAATTAGCTCACTATTCCAGGTTTCATGAATAATACCGTAATAGTTTTCATACGGATCATCATTTGCCGACCGGTATAAAGTGTAGCTACCGTCATCAAATACTTTATGAGCAGCCTGTGCAGCTTCTAACCATTTATTAGCATTATAGTCCTGTGGAAAGAGATTCACACCTGACAACTCAGGGAAATCCGACATAACCGGATTCTTCACATCTTTATATAGTTTATTTCCATTATACAAATCACGTGCAGAATATAGTTTCAAACGGGAAACAACAGCATAACAGGTTCCTTTTGAAGCAAGCCCATAATATGAATCCGGCATTTCAGACTGCTTGTACATATATTCGTTTTCAGCGCAAGCAACCATTTCTGCTGCTACATAATCAACGCATTGCTCCCAAGTGTTACGAGGACGATACAGTTCTTCAGTTGAAGCTGAGAAATCCAGCAATTCGTCACCTACCAGGAATACCGGTCCATAATCACGCATCAATAGAAAGTAATAATAAGCTCTCGCAAAACGGGTCTGTACTTTCCACTCTTCAATCTGTTGTTTCGTCAAAATAGGGTCGGACGAACGGTCTACATTTTGCATGAATATGTTACATTCACGAATTCCCCTATAATATTTGGCAAACCGATCATAGGGAACGTTGTTTGCATTCCATGAACCAAAATTAAGTTTGCGATAATCACGGTCCCAAGCTACAGAAAATTCATCAGCGGCTCCGATATAAGGATCATTGTCCACATGATTACTGATATTCTCATTAGGCAGGAATGACATGGTAGTCAACCAATATTGCCTGATAGTATTCCGAGATTCCCAAATCTTATCAAAGGTAAGTTTTTCATCCTCCTGTCTGTCCAGAAAATCATTGCAAGAGGAAAAGAGCAGACCACATGTAGCAGCCAGTATATAAATAGTTTTATTCCAAGATTTTTTCATTACTTTTTCTTTTTTAGAAGTTAGCATTAAATCCTACTGTAAATATTTTATTCAACGGATAACCGGAACCATCACTACTTCCTTTTTCCGGATCCCATAATTTAAAATTACTGAATGTCAGCAGGTTGTTGCCCGACATATAGAATCGTAAAGATTTGATAAAAGTCTTTCCAGTCAGTGACTTCGGAAGAGTATAACCTATCTCAAAGTTTTTCAAACGCATGAAACTTCCACTACGCAACCACCAGGTAGAACTCTGTGAGTTATTGGAAGCACCTGCACCACCGCTACCATTACTCATACGGGGGTATATAACATTCGCATTCTGCTCATCCGTATTAGTTGACATCCATACATTTCCATACAGGTCTTTATTAATAGCTGCACGTTCCATATTGCCGGCAGAGAAAGGAGTACGGATAGAGGAACCATTCAGAGAAAAACTTGTACGCCCGACACCTTGAAAGAAGATATTAACATCCCAGTTTTTCCATTGGGCTGTTGCTCCAAACCCATAAACTATTTCCGGAAGATTAGTATATCCGATTGCTATCTGGTCCTGACTGTCAATCGTTCCATCACCATTAATATCCTGATATTTAATATCACCGACACGATATTCACCGAATGACTGTTTCGGGCTGTTATCAATTTCCTCCTGACTTTGGAATAATCCTAAAGCAACCAATCCGAAAGGTTGCATATTACCACCTTGTCCGAAAGGCTTTCCTATACGGTTCTGATATTTATATGCCCAGTCAGGTTCATCATTATTCAGAAGTTTATTACGTGTATAAGTCAAGTTACCGCGGGCTGTAACAAATACTTGACCAATCTTCTGTGAATATTCAATTGTACCATCAAATCCTTGGTTAAGCGTTTCTCCCACATTCACATAAGGAGTGGTAGAAAGTCCCACGATGGCGGGAAGTCCGGCACGTTGTAAGAATATACCGGTTCTTTCTTCACGGAAATAATCAGCTTGCACTTTCACCTTATTAAATAAAGAGAATTCTACTCCCACATTCAGCTTCAATGCTTCTTCCCAAGATGCGTTCAGATTTTCCACTTCACCGATACGAATTCCTTGTCCACCATCATTTCCTGTCTTGCCATAATACCATTTGTCACTACTATTTACAATTGTAGATTCATATACCCAACGTCTTTGTCCACCGATATCATCATTACCTACCTTACCGTAAGACCCTTTCAGTTTCAGCATATCTACCGTTTTAGTCAACGGTTCGAACCACTTTTCATGTGATACCATCCAACCGGCAGCCACAGCCGGGAAAAATCCGAAACGGTGACCACGAGCAAAATTCTCAGAACCATTGTACCCCATATTTACTTCTGCGAAATATGTATCTTTGAAAGCATATGTCACACGTCCTGCAATACCTTGATTTTTATAAGGAAGTGAGGAGTTACTGTCACCAGCCTGTGTTTTTGTATGAATTTTCTGATTGTAAAGGAACAATGCACCCACTCTATGCTTATCGTTAAACAAACGATTGTAATTCAGCGAACCTTCCAGATAGCGGGTCATAGTTCCATCCCGACCTATATTATAGTTCAACTGTTCATCTCCCTGATGCACAGGATCCCAAATGCCATCTTCATTATTATCATCATACCTGAGACTTCCGTCGGCATTCCTTCCACGTGCATGATACCAGGTTACCGATTTACTGCGACGTTGAAGAGTTGTATTCCAGGCATCCCAGGAAAACTTTATGTTTGCAGTCAATCCTTGTAAAGGTTCCCACAATTTACCAATGTCCTGTGTAATTCCGATCAAGGATTGTGCAGAATTCCAAAACTGTTCACGATAACCGGAATGTGCCAGCATATTCCATGGGTTTGCTCCCGAATCAGTAGACGGACCGGATATTACTCCATCCGAATATTCGGCCGGAAAAGCATTAGGGCTAGTCATAAAAGTATAAGACCAGATGCTTGAATCATCATCTCCGTAACCCGGTCCGAATGATTTCTCATAGATATTCGCCAAATTCAAATTCAAGACTGTACTTGGAGTCACATTCAAATCTATATTAGCACGGAAATTGAACTTGTTGTAACGCAAAGAAGAATTATATCCATAAATATTACCTGCATTCTTATAAATAGAGTTCTCGTTATAGAAAGAACCGGCCACGTAATATCTTACAATATCACCTCCTCCGCTTATATTCAGATTAACACGTTCGCTCTCTGCCATCTCATCAAACAATGTATCGAACCAATTTACGTTCGGAAACAGGTCAGAGTCTGAATTTTCACGATATTTACGAATATCCTCAGGAGAATAATATTGAGTCTGGAAAGCCTCATTGTATAATTCAGCCCACTCTGCCGAATTTACCATTTCAGGTCTTTTTGTCGGACTGGTAAATCCGAACTCTGTACGTACATTAATAGATGGCTTACCTTCCTTTCCTTTCTTTGTCGTAATCAGAATTACCCCATTTGCACCACGTACACCATATACGGCCGATGCAGAAGCATCTTTAAGGATAGAAAAAGAAGCAATATCATCTGTATCAACAAGGTCTAAATCACGCTCGATACCATCTACCAATACCAGCGGAGTAGAAGTTCCCTTGAAAGAAGATACACCACGAATATAGAAATCAGCCGCACTATTCTTGCCCGGTTCTCCGGAACGTGTTACGGCCACTACACCAGACAATTGTCCTGCCAAAACATTCGAAATAGACGAACCTGGAACTTTCAAGTGAGAAATGTCCAGCGTAGAAATAGCTCCCACAACACTTTCCTTTTTCTGATTACCATAGCCCACAACTACCACTTCATCCAGTACTTCTGTATCAGGAGCCAAAATGACATTAATCACTTTCTGATCTCCAATTACAATTTCCTGTTTTTTCATCCCCACATACGTAAACTCAAGCACGCCGCCAACTCCTTCAACAGTAATTGAATACTTTCCATCCAGATTCGTTACAGCACCAGCCGAACTATTCTTCAGCCATACACTGGCTCCGATTATCGGTTCTTTGGTTTCCGAATCCACAATAATTCCTGTTATCGTGCGTTTTTTTTGTTGCTGTGCAACGGTTGCCGGATTACTTACTTTAAAAACAACCTCTTTACCATTAATAATAAAATTCACATTACTTCCGGCGAATAGTTCCTTTAATACTTTATCAATCGTACCCTTACAGCTAATATCCTTTCTTGAAGTATCTTTCAAATCACTATCTTTATAGAAGAAAGTATAATCACTGGTTTCTTCTATATACCGAATAGCTTCTTTGAGAGAAAACTTCCCCTTTATCTGAATATCTCCTTGTGCCGCTAACATCATAGTCGGCCATAACAATAAGAGTACTACAAGATAACTTAAATACCGCTGTCGATACAAAAAAATACATTTTTTCATGTTCTCATTTATTAGATTAGACATATAATTTATTAAAGTTTCAATTTCTGATAATAATTTTGTTTCCTGTCCTTTCCTCTTTCAGGTTCATAAGGAAACAGATTTTGAGAATAATATCGTCCAATGTTTCTTCCTGACGAATGGTACCACTGAACGGAGAAGACGCATCTTTACCTTCATATACGATATTAGCATGATACATCTGATTAATAATAGAGATGAGGCGATTAAGCGGCATAACATCAAACTTGAATTTTCCATCCTGCCATTCTATATTTTCAATCTTCTGTATCTTCATTTCTGTATTGACCGAGTTATAGAAGATTTTTTCCATCGGTTTCATTACTACTTGCTTACCGGTCGCTTCCATATTAAATTCTACACAACCATTGAACAGTGTTATTTCATTATTTCCCGCCTCTTTTTTATCTACTAAAAACCGAGTACCTTTCACCTCTATAAAGGCTTTATCAATATAAACCTTGAAAGTATTTCCATGTTGTTTGCGTACATGAAACATTGAGCTTCCTTCCAACCATACCCTTCTGTCTTTATTGAAATCCTTGGCAAAACGAATAGAGCTATTTGGATACATCCATACTTCAGAACTGTCCGGCAACTGATACAACATATTTTGAGTAGCTACTATTTCAGAGAATTCTTCTTTCAGGAAGAAATCACTATTCATATAAAAAAGCCATCCGCCCAGCACTGTGACTAAAGCCACACAAGCTGCCGCCAAAGGATAATAGATTCGTCGAATCAGTTTACGCTTTGAACGTACTTTATATTCCCTGAGTATTTTCTCCCATATCTGCTCCCCAATCTCCGGGTCTATTCTTTCAGCATTCTCTTTCCATTGTTCCTGCATGCTTTGCTCTACAATATCAATTTCAGATAATGCGCCTACATCGTGTCTCTTAAGTTTGTCTTTAAACAAATCCTTTATTAATTTATGATTCTTATTTATCTTTTCCATTGCACATATTTTACTCGTTTGCTATAAATACACTTCCCGATTTCCCACACCCTAGTGAAAAACTCATCTTTTTTTTGATTTCTTTTTAATTGCTCATTTTTTTCTTATTTTATTTTGTTAATGCATCTAATTATCTACTTTTGTGGGACAGAAGTTAAGATGATACAAAAAGAATTAATACAAAAGCTCAAGAAAGGGGATGATGAGGCCTTTTCAGCCATGTACAAACTCTATTGGGAGAAAGTATATAACTTTTCCCGTCTATACCTTGCATCATCCGAAGACGTTGCTGAAATAGTACAAGAAGTATTTATTAAACTGTGGGAGACACGACATTTGATAGACGAAGAACAGTCATTCGAAGGTTTTCTTTTCATTATTACCCGCAATCAGATATTCAACTATTCACGCAAACGCCTGAATTATTCTTTTCTGAAAATGACAGTCATGCAATCAATAGAAAAGTCTTATGAAGAAGAAGACCAACTTGAAATTGCTGATTTAAAGAAACATCTTTCCGTACTGATATCCCAATTACCGGAACGGCAACAAGAGATATTCCGCCTGAGTCGTGAACGACACATGACGTACAAGCAAATTGCCGAACAATTGTCAATCAGCGAAAAGACGGTGGAATATCATATGACAGCAGCTTTGAAATACTTACGGAAGAATTTATATCTGCTGTCACTATTCCTTGGCTAAGTTTTGTGTGTGCTTACGCAATTTTGTTATTTACTTTATTATACCTATTTATAAAAATTCAATATTAATAAGAAGCCGTTGCCGAAATACCTTCTTTTTCCAGCAAAGCTACAATACGGTCTAACTCCTCGTGGGTGGCTTTCTGTAAATCGTGGTCAGGTGTTTCACGGTCAATGGTGTATATCATTACCTGACTGGGAGCAATTTCCTTCACCGCTTCTATCCAGGGGAGTACATATTTATCGGATGTATTATCCATATCTTTTCCCTTGTAGCCGCCTTTCAGAAACATGGTCTGCACGATACAGTTTCCTTTGAACTCTTTCATTTTTTCGATAATCTTCCTTACGGAATATTTTCCATTCGGACGGTCTAACTGACGAATGTATTCTTCGTCCACCGTATCCAGTTTCAGGATATTGTTATCAATCTTATTCAATGCGTCAAAGACAGCGGGACGGTCAATAAAAGTAGAATTACTCAGTACACTGACTTTCGCTTTCGGAAAATAGGTATCGCGGAGTGCGAGTGTATCTTCTATGATTTCCGGAAAATGGGGATGTGCTGTCGGTTCACCGTTTCCGGCAAATGTAAGTACATCGGGAGCAGGGCCGTTTACCTGCATATCTTTCAGTTTTTCTTCAAGAGCTGTGCGGACTTCTTCACGGGTAGGAAGAAGTTTCTTCGTACGATGTTCGGCATTGAAACCACATTCACAATAAATGCAGTCGAATGAGCAAACTTTACCGTCGTCCGGTAATAAATTAATTCCCAAAGAAACACCCAGACGGCGGGAATGGATAGGGCCGAAGATGGGTGAAGGAAAAATAATAGTCATCTTATTCTAATTTTATCATTTACAATTTACTACTTTATCAACCGATTATCCTTCGTTGATACTGCAATATTAAACTGCTTAACTTTGTCTACTAATTTCTCCAATTAGTTCCGTACAAAGATAGCTTAAAACTTGATGCGCAGTTGCATTTGTACATCTGCTTTTTTATTTCCCCGAATCAAATCGTTGCCGGAACCTATTTCGTTCCGGTCAAGGTAGACGGTTTCTCCAAACTTGGTTATGAACAACCAGTGTTTATTCAGTTCATATCTTAAACGGACACTGCATCGGAATCCACGCCCTTGGAATGACGGAGTATAGAATGTATAAAGCAATCCTTTTTCGGCTGCATACACACGAGAATCATAACTGTCTGTAAAAAAGTAACTGCCTTGAACGTCAGCAAACAGCCTGGCCCAAGGCAGTTGGGAGGATATCATCTGTGTAACCTGATATCCTATGTCAGCAGCTCTGTCCTGAGAATGAAAATGATTATAATCTAAAGTTGTACGACTGCTAAACACATCTTTAAAAGAATAGTTCAAACGATAACGAAATTGGTGGTGAAAAATAGGAAGCGTTAGTGTTCCTTTACTGCCTGTCCAGTCACGTTCTTTTTGTTTATAACGATATTTCAGTTCCATAGAGAGATAAGTGCGTGGGGTAAACGTAGCTTGTGCCAGTCCGTCCATTCCACGGGAAGATTTATTAATTCGGTATCTTTTCCACGGAAAAGAAAACAAGTCGAAAGAAGCAAAGAATTTCCAATGGGCGAAAGGAGAGGTTTCCAGTCCTAAATAGTATCCCTGTTCATTTTGAGTTGCACTTCCCTCTCCAAAAGAATGGGCGAACATTGCCCAATAATTATAGGAGTAAAACCGGTGTATCAACATGAGTTGAACGTCTTGAACCGGTGAATATTGGAAACGGTTCAAAGAAGCCCAGCCCTGTTTTCCGATTGCTGTCTCTCCCTGAAAAGAAAAACGATGCCAGCGATATGCGTAATCTATTCCTAAATTATAGAAGTTATTTCCATGAAGATTGTATTTGGAATAACCTGTTAATTCCGGTTCATAAGGTCGGTTGAAAACATAGTAAATACCGGTGATACCCAGTCTGATACGGTTCTGTTGATAACTTATGTTTCCACCTGTTAATTGTAATGTGAACAGGTGCTTTTTATCCGCTTCCTTTTGGCTTCGGTGAAGTCCGGTTTTAAAGATAGAGGTGATTTCTTCATTCGTTATCACACCATCCAATGAACGATGTGAATAAAAGCCGGAAATATCCCAATGCTTCGTTAAAGCAACAGTAGCCGCTATTCCCCGAAAATAGTTGTATTCGTCAGTAGAAGAGTGTTTCTTTATCCCGCTGCTGCGATTGTTGAAAGAGGAAGCGTAGATTGTTTTTCCCATCAGATAATCTGTACTAATCACTAGTCCCTGGCCGAAACTAAGCCGGTAGTTACCAATAGCTAATGCTTTCAATCTTCCACAGTTTTTCAGTAACAGGTAAAAGGAATAATAATCATATCCATAACGATTGTGTAAAGCAGCAAAAGGTTCTCCGCCATCTTTCTCGGCGACGATTCCTGCATAGAGTCGGTCACTATATCGAAAGCTATACTTCACAGAGTTATAAACAGCAGGACCCAGATAGGTATGTTCATAACCTTTTCGCTTGTAAAACGGTATATCCATGCGAGTTAGCACTTCATTCTTACCATACTTCGCTGCGCTTTTCAACATAGTTTTCCACCGAAAAGCAGGTTCATTGTTAATAGCTTTTATACAGACAAAAGGCAATAAATACTGGATAGTCTGTCTATCCATATCTTCTATTAACTGAAGTTCATAAATGGTTTCCATCTGTCCGTGTATATAGATATATGCCAACAGATGTTCAATCTGAATATCGCTCAGAAAAGGAAATTGTTCGAGTTGTTCGCGGGTAGCGGTATTCAGATTAACCGGCTCTTGCAGACGGGTGGAAAGCTCTTCCAGTTCATTTTCCCAGTTCAGGGTATTAACAGAGTTATTAATATCGTTATTAACAGACAAATCTTCAAGAACATCCTCCAAAAGACTTTCAGTAGGGTTTTGAGCACTACAAGCAGGAATTATGAACAGGCTGTTTATAATACTTATCAACCGAAATAGTTGAGTAGTTTTCATCAATAAAATGTGCGTTATCTTCTTGCATTTTCAAGTGCAAGGGCGCAAAGATACTTTAAATAGGTTAACGTCATTGCGAAAAGAGTAAATAATAAAATTTTAATCCTATTTTTGTAACGTGAAAAGAAGGCTTAACATAGTAATAATGACGCTGTTTGCTGTTGTTTTCTGTGCATTGCGCCTGCAAGCCCAAGAAAAGCAAAGCATCAATGGATACTTGGTTCCGATGTGTATCTATAATGGAGATACAATTCCATGTGTCCAGTTAAGAACTGTGTATATCTTCCGCCCGTTAAAGTTCAAGAATGAAAAAGAACGCCAGGAGTATTACCGACTAGTGCGCAATGTAAAAAAGGTATATCCCATCTCCAAAGAAATTAACCAGGCTATTATTGAAACTTACGAATATCTGCAAACTTTACCCAATGAGAAAGCCCGTCAGAAACATATCAAACGGGTGGAAAAAGGACTGAAAGAACAATATACTCCCCGAATGAAAAAGCTCTCTTTTGCACAAGGAAAACTGTTGATAAAATTGATAGACCGTCAAAGTAATTCTACCAGTTATGAACTGGTGAAAGCATTTATGGGCCCTTTCAAAGCCGGGTTCTATCAGACATTTGCTGCGCTGTTCGGTGCCAGTCTGAAGAAAGAATATGACCCGGAAGGGGAAGATAAGCTAACGGAACGTGTAGTGCTGTTGGTAGAGAATGGACAAATCTGAAATAAATGCTTTATAAGTTCACCAACCCTATAAACCAATTGTCAACTATCCAAACCATATCGGTTATCATTTCAAAAATTAACAGGCTTCTCATAAGATATTAATAGCCACTTTCTCAGAAGTTAATACTTGAGTCGTCAGGTATTAATAGCCTGCATGACAAGTATTAATAGTTGAGAACTCAAGTATTAACAGTCTAAGAACAGACTATTAATAACTATAATAATAACCATTGAACCGATATAGGACTATATAGTTATAAACAATACATATCTATTGATTATTAATGAATTAACCAAACTATTAACTGCTTATAAACAATTTATTAACCAGTCCTGTTTGTGCCGCTAACGTAGCTTTTTAAACAAATCCCAAATCACAATACCAGTAGTTACGGAGACATTCAAAGAGTGTTTCGTTCCATATTGGGGAATCTCTATACAGCCATCCGAATGGTTGATAACCTCTTGCTGCACCCCTTTTACCTCATTTCCCATTACGATAGCGTACTTTTTAGTCTTATCCAGTTCCAGTTCATCCAGCATGATGCTTCCTTCCGCCTGTTCTACGGAATACACGATATATCCTTCATTTTTGAGGTTATCAACAGCATCAACAGCGTTATTAACATACTTCCAGTCGACAGTGAATTCAGCACCTAGCGCAGTCTTATGCATTTCGGGGTGTGGCGGGGTAGCAGTAATGCCACAAAGATAGATACATTCAATGCGGAATGCATCCGATGTACGGAACACAGAACCGATATTATGCAAACTACGAATATCGTCCAGCACTACCACCAGAGGCAGTTTTTCAACCTGTTTGAACTCTTCGGCACTGATACGGTT
Source organism: Bacteroides sp. GM023 (assembly GCF_014750685.1). GTDB lineage: Bacteria > Bacteroidota > Bacteroidia > Bacteroidales > Bacteroidaceae > Bacteroides. The sequence goes on along the minus strand of NZ_JAAXGE010000002.1, from coordinate 529,451 downwards.
CAGCTCTGTTATTTTCAGTTTACGCATACGTCTTTTCTTTTATTATGTTCATGTGTGCAAAGGTAGTTCTTTTCTGTTAACAGAGGTGTTGATAACGGTTTAAAACCTGTCAAAACTATCGGCAAAGATTTTGAAAAATAATTCTTGCATTATTCAAAAGAAGGTATAAGAGGCCTTCGTTATGAACATTCCAAAAAACTAACCCAAAACTTTCTACACAGACATCAACATATTTTTCAGCACTTATCTGCCTGTTTATATCCATAAAGTTTTTAACTTTGCACTTTATCAACAGGGAGTTAATAGCAAACTCCCAATTGATGGTGCTTTCATTGATAATGAAGCGAGTAGGATAGGATATTTCTTCTTTATATCAGTTCATAACCGACTCATAAAGCAGAAGTATGGACTAATAACTTATCCGGCAAGAAAAATCGTATTTATTTGCTAACACTATTAACAGGCTATCATTACTAACAAAGGATTTTTTTTTAAAAGAAAGAAATAAGAATATTATAATGAATGAACTAATAAAAGCTATAAACGAGCTGAAGAAAGAAAAGAATGCAATCATTCTGGGTCACTACTACCAGAAGGGTGAAATACAAGATATCGCCGATTTCGTTGGCGACAGTCTGGCATTGGCCCAATGGGCGGCGAAAACGGAAGCGGATATTATTGTGATGTGTGGCGTTCATTTTATGGGTGAGACGGCGAAAGTGCTCTGTCCGGGAAAGAAAGTGCTGGTTCCCGATATGGCGGCAGGTTGTTCATTGGCGGACAGTTGTCCGGCGGACAAGTTTGCGCAGTTTGTCAAAGAGCATCCGGGGCATACTGTTATTTCGTATGTCAATACGACGGCTGCGGTGAAAGCAGTGACAGATGTGGTGGTGACTTCCACCAATGCGAAACAGATTGTGGAAAGCTTTCCCAAAGATGAGAAAATAATCTTTGGCCCGGATCGAAATCTGGGTAATTATATCAACTCAGTTACGAACAGGAATATGATTCTTTGGGACGGAGCTTGTCATGTGCACGAACAGTTCTCTGTTGAAAAGATTGTGGAACTGAAAGCGCAGCATCCCGAAGCATTGGTACTGGCGCATCCCGAATGCAAGAGTACGGTGTTGAAACTGGCTGATGTGGTAGGATCTACGGCAGCTCTGTTGAAGTATGCCGTGAACCATCCTGAAAATACGTATATCGTGGCTACCGAATCGGGTATCTTGCATGAGATGCAGAAGAAGTGTCCGCAAACAACGTTTATCCCTGCTCCACCGAACGATAGTACATGCGGATGCAATGAGTGTAGCTTTATGCGGTTGAATACGTTAGAGAAGCTGTATGAGTGTCTGAAGAATGAGTCACCGGAAATAACGGTGGATCCTGAAGTGGCAGAGAAGGCAGTGAAGCCGATTCAACGGATGTTGGAGATTTCGGCGGAATTGGGATTATAAAAATAAACGGCTGACAGAGTATTCAAAATCTATCAGCCGTTTATTATATATAGGACTTTCTCTAAAGTTTAATGAGCTTCTTCCGAATTCTGCAACATCTGGAACAACTTATCGAGTTTCGGAGCCATGATAATTTCTGTACGGCGGTTTTTGCTTCTTCCTTCCACTGTTTCATTATCATCCACAGGCATATATTCACCACGTCCGCTAGGCTGTATCTGCAAAGGATTTACATGATAATTCTTAATCAGGATACGGACAACGGAGGTAGCACGAATCACGCTCAAATCCCAGTTATCTTTGAACTGTACCGTGTTGATAGGTTTATTATCCGTATGTCCTTCGATAAATACGTCAATATCCGTCTGCTTGTTCAACACTTCGGCCAATTTGCCAAGAGCTTCCTCACCGCGTTTATCCAAACGGGCGCTTCCTGACTGGAACAGTAACTTGTCCGACATTGCCACATATACTTTCCCGTCTTTTTCGCGAACAGTCAGTTCCTCACTGCTGAATCCTAATAACGCATCTTTTACACTGCTCAACAGCTTCTGCACTTTCTCATTCTGTGCATTAATCATCTGTTGCAACTCGTTGATGGTGCGTTCCCTTTCGTTCAGTTCATTCTTCTTTTGGCTCAACAGGGCATTCAGTTTTTCCTGTTCGGTCATGTTCACGTTCAGCATACTTTGATACTGGCGGATACTGTTTCCCATCTTTGTCGTATCACGCAAAAGATTCCTGATTTGTACCGACATTTGAGCGTTTGTATTGCGGCAGTCGGTCAATAATCCTTGCAAGCTATCTTTACTTACGGTAGCTGCCATTTCTGCCAGCATGAACTTCTTTTTCGTTACACACGAAGTACATAATAGCAGTGCTAGAAGAGTAAATAACGTAATTTTTTTCATTGCGTTTTATTTTTAAAGAGTATGAATAATCAGCGTTGCAGGAATTCGCAGAGCTTCTGCACAGCCAACGCACGATGACTAATTTTATTCTTTATATCATTTCCCAGTTCGGCGAAAGTCTTGTCATAACCTTCCGGTTTGAATATAGGGTCGTAACCAAAGCCGGAATCACCGCGTTTCTCTTTGATTATTTCGCCTTTTATCACTCCTTCGAAGAGATATTCCTTTCCATCCAGTATCAACGAAATGGCGGTACGGAATTGCGCTTTGCGGTTTTCTTTTCCTTCAAGGTCGTGGAGTAGTTTGAGCATATTGGCTTGAGCGTCGTGTCCTTCTCCGCCTGCATAGCGTGCGGAGTAGACTCCGGGAGCTCCGTCCAGTGCTTCCACTTCCAGACCGGTATCGTCGGCAAAACAGTCCAGTCCGTAGTTCTTATAGATAAAGGAAGATTTCAGCAGGGCATTTCCTTCCAGCGTATCGGCTGTTTCGGGAATGTCCGTATGGCAGTCTATGTCATTCAGGCTTAACAGTTCTATCTGTTCTCCCAATATAGCAGCCACTTCTTCCAGTTTATGAGCGTTGTTGGTAGCAAATACAAGTTTGCGTTTCATCATTTTGTTTCTTGTTTTAGCAAAGTTATCCGATAGTTATCAATCTGTTATTTAACTTTCAGTTTGTCGAAACCTTCTCCATATACTCCGATGACGGAACTTTGTGAGATAAAGGCATTCGGGTCGATGCGTTTCACCAGGCGGAAGATTTCGAGCGATTGGCGTTTCTTGGCCAATACAACGAGCACTTTCACATTGCTTTTGCTGTACCATCCTGTGCCGTCGAGTACTGTTACTCCACGATCGGCATCTTTAATGATACGGTCGGCTATTTCGTCATACTTCTTTGAGAAGATGAAGAATTGAACCGATTGGCGGGCACTGTTGATAATCCAGTCGAGCACAACACCGATGATAAACAGGGTGACGAAACCGAAGATAACGCGACGCCAGTCGTGGAATATAAAGTAGCAGGAGCCAATGATGAATACATCACAGATCATAATCATTCTGCCGAGTGATACGTCTTTATATTTGTTGACGATGGCGGCGATAATATCCGTTCCACCGGTACTTCCGTTGTAGTTGAATGTGATACCCAAGCCTACACCACACATGGCCGCACCGATGATACAAGCCATAAAGTCTTGTCCGGCACCGAGCAAAAGCGGTTTGCCATCCGGCGTCATATCCGGTGCTACAATGTAGTTGTTTACTATTAACTGAAAAAACCAGAGCAAAAAGGTCAGCACAAAGATAGCATAGGTAGTCTTTATGCTGAATCGCGGGCCTAATATCCGGATGGCAAATGTCATCAGAACTGCATTGATAATAAAATACGACCACTGGATTGGAAATCCGGTTGAGTAATAAATGATAGCTCCGATACCGGTGGTGCCTCCTGTAGTTATTTGGTAAGGTAGCAAGAATGCCGCCCATCCCAAAGAATAACTTATCAGTCCGAGAGTGATATAGATATAATCTTTCACTTCTCTCATTACTTCCGCTTTTGCCAGTTTATGCATAGGGTTTATAATTATGTTAGGCACGGATTACACAGATTTCGCGGTTTTGATTCACTCTAAACCGTGTTATCCGCGTAATCCGTGCCTAATTTGTTTTATACTACAACGTTTACAATCTTCTTAGGAACGACAATAACCTTCTTCGGTGTCTTGCCTTCTATCCATTTCTGTGAACGTTCGTCAGCCAATACTACAGCCTGGATAGCTTCCGAAGTTTCGTCTGCCGCAAATTCCATATTGAAACGTGCCTTTCCGTTGAAAGAAATAGTATAGTTGATTGTATCTTCTTTCAGATATTCTTCGTTGAATGCAGGCCACTCGGCATCACATACCGACGTTTCGTGTCCAAGTACATCCCACAACTCTTCGCAAACGTGCGGAGCGAAAGGAGCGAGAACAATAACAAGTTGTTCAAGTACTTCCTTCTTGCTGCATTTCAGGTTGAAAAGCTCGTTTACACAAATCATGAACGCGCTGACAGAAGTATTGTAAGAGAACTGTTCGATGTCTCCCGTCACTTTCTTAATCAGTTTGTGGAGAGCCTTCAATTCTTCTTTCGTTGCCGGTTCGTCCTTCACCAGATACTCGTCTGTGCGACTGTAGAACAGTGACCAGAATTTACGGATAAAGCGGTGTACACCGTCGATTCCGTTCGTATCCCAGGGTTTGGATTGTTCTACCGGGCCGAGGAACATTTCGTACATACGAAGTGTATCCGCACCGTATTTTTCTACAATCATATCCGGGTTGACAACGTTGAACATAGACTTGCTCATCTTTTCAACTGCCCATCCGCAGATATATTTTCCATCTTCGAGAACGAATTCTGCTGTCTTGTATTCGGGACGCCATGCCTTGAATGCTTCCAAGTCAAGTATATCATTAGATACGATGTTTACGTCTACGTGGATAGGAGTCACCTCGTATTGATCTTTCAGATTCAGTGAAACGAATGTATTGGTATCTTTGATACGATATACAAAGTTACTGCGACCTTGGATCATACCTTGGTTTACCAGCTTCTGGAACGGTTCTTCCATAACTGACACACCTACGTCGTGCAGGAATTTATTCCAGAAACGAGAGTAAATCAAGTGTCCGGTAGCATGTTCCGTGCCACCTACATAGAGGTCTACATTCTTCCAGTACTGGTCGATTTTCGGATCAACCAATGCTTCGTGATTGCGCGTATCCATATAACGCAGATAGTAAGCCGAAGAACCTGCGAATCCCGGCATCGTATTCAGTTCCAACGGGAAAATAGTAACATTGTCTATTTTCTCATTGTCTGCGATACATTTGTTTACTGTATCCCAAGCCCATTTGGTAGCGTGTCCCAATGGAGGTTCGCCTGTTTCGGTAGGCAGGAATTTAGCAACTTCCGGAAGTTCCAGTGGTAGACAGCTTTCGTCAATCACATAAGGCATTCCGTCTTTGTAATAGACAGGGAACGGTTCGCCCCAATAACGTTGGCGTGAGAAGGTAGCGTCGCGCAAGCGGTAGTTCACCTTTACACGTCCCAGGTTATGGTCTTTTACATATTTCTTGGTCGTTTCAATCGCTTCTTTGATAGTCAGTCCGTTCAGAGAGAGGTCACAGTAAGGAGTTACGTCCGGGCGCGGAGAGTTGCAAACGATACCTTCTTTCGCATCGAAACTTTCTTCGCTGACATCACAACCTTCTACCAACGGACGGATTTCCAATCCGAAATGCTTGGCAAAAGCATAGTCACGGCTATCATGACCAGGTACAGCCATGATGGCTCCTGTTCCGTATCCAGCCAATACATAATCACTGATCCAGATAGGTACTGCTTCACCCGTGAACGGATTGATAGCATATGAGCCACTGAATACACCGGTAACACTGCGGTCAACGATACGCTCACGTTCCGTACGTTTCTTGGTACGGTCGATATAAGCGTCTACTTCCGCCTTTTGTTCAGGAGTGGTAACTTGCGCCACCAGTTCACTTTCCGGAGCCAGTACCATGAAGGTAACACCGAACATCGTATCTGCACGGGTAGTAAATATCGTAAACTCGACATCGCTGTCTTTTACCTTGAATTGGATTTCAGCACCTTCCGAGCGTCCTATCCAGTTTCTTTGAGTTTCTTTCAGTGATTCGGTCCACTCGATAGTGTCCAATCCGTCAAGCAAACGTTGTGCATAAGCGGATACACGCAGACACCATTGGCGCATCTTCTTTTGAATGACAGGGAAGCCGCCGCGTTCACTGACTCCGTCTACAACTTCGTCATTAGCCAATACAGTTCCCAGTTCAGCGCACCAGTTTACCATTGTTTCGCCTAAGTAAGCGATGCGGTAATTCATCAGTATTTCCTGCTTTTCCTTTTCGCTTTTAGCCTTCCATTCTTCGGCTGTGAAACTGATTTCTTCGCTACAAGCGGCATTCAGCCCTTCGTTTCCGTAAATAGCGAAAGCCTTTTCCAATTCTTCGATAGGACGAGCTTCCTGTTCGTCATTGCAATAATAGCTGTTGAACATTTTCAGGAAAGCCCATTGTGTCCAATGATAATATTCCGGGTCGCACGTGCGGATTTCACGATTCCAGTCGAAAGAGAAACCGATTTTATCCAACTGCTCGCGGTAGCGGTCGATATTGTTGATGGTAGTGATTGCAGGATGCTGTCCGGTTTGGATGGCATACTGTTCTGCGGGCAGGCCGTAAGCGTCATATCCCATCGGATTGAGTACATTGAAGCCCTGCAGTCGTTTGTAACGGGCATAAATATCCGAAGCAATGTATCCCAGCGGATGTCCTACGTGTAGGCCCGCTCCCGATGGATAAGGGAACATGTTTAGTACATAAAATTTTTGCTTCGAATCATCTTCCGTAACCTGGTAGGTTTTCTCTTCCACCCACCTTTTCTGCCACTTCTTTTCAATTTCTCTGAAATTGTACTCCATAGTGATAAAGTTTTTATTTATAGTGATTTATACTGTTATTTCATTTTGAGGCACAAATTTACGTGTTTATTTTCAGATAACCACGAAGAGTGATGAAAAACCTTTCTTTTATAACTAAGGTAATACCGGAATACAGGAAAAAGCAGCAACAAATATTACTTCTCTATTGACTTTCTCATTTTTATTTCGTATATTTGGAGAAATTAAAACAGAAAAGAGAAAATGAAACATATAAATATTATTACATAAGTTCAATAGGTTAGATGTGCATTATGCACTACGAGGATAACGAATGGGCAAGAAACTGTGAAGGTTCTTGCCCATTTTTGTTCTAATATTTTAATTCGCACCTCTGAAAGTGTCTAAAAATCGTTTTTAATAAACTCTGATACCGTTTTTAATAAACCCCTCGAAAGTTTATTATAAACGATCAGAGAGTTTATGCGATTTCGGGCATAAAATGTAAAGAAGAAATATTGTTCTGGTTTATAGGTTTCATTTTTACCCCTTTTTGTGGTAAAAATAGTATATTATTCTACTTGACTAATTATTTTACAAACAGGTCACTTTTTGCTTTTGATTTCCCGGTTCGATAATCATTCGTATCCAAAGATGATTCAATATTCGTGAATCGGATTGGTTTTATATAAACGAATTTTCGTTTGAAATATATCGGGGAAAGTCTGTGTGTATATTCATGTTTCCCTGTATCTTTGCATCGTCTTAAAAGCATAGATATGGAACTGAAACATGGATACTACCACTTGATTGCGATACTGACCGTATCCATTTGGGGATTGACCTTTATATCAACCAAAGTACTGATAAACCATGGACTGACTCCACAGGAAATATTCTTCTATCGTTTTCTGATTGCTTATGCAGGTATTTGGATTATCTCTCCCAAGCGTTTGTTTACCGATAACTGGAAGGATGAGCTTTGGTTAATGGCAGGCGGTATCTTCGGCGGCTCACTCTATTTCTTCACAGAGAACACTGCGCTGGGAATCACGCAGGCCTCGAATGTCTCTTTTCTTATCTGCACAGCTCCTTTGTTGACAACCATTCTCTCCTTGCTCTTTTATAAAAGTGAGAAAGCTACCAAAGGATTAATCGTTGGTTCATTATTGGCATTGGCTGGCGTAGGGCTGGTTGTATTTAATGGAAGCGTGATATTGAAAATATCTCCTGTCGGAGATTTACTAACTCTGCTTGCTGCCCTTTCCTGGGCATTTTATAGTCTGATTATACGAAGAATGACCGGACGTTACCCTACCGTATTCATTACCCGTAAGATTTTCTTTTATGGAGTATTGACCATTCTTCCTGCTTTTCTACTTCATCCGCTGCAACCGGATTTTGCCGTGCTTTCACAACCGACTGTATTATTCAATCTTCTGTTTTTGGCAGTTTTGGCTTCTTTGATCTGTTATGTTCTTTGGAATGTGGTATTGAAACAGTTGGGAACTGTGAGAGCTTCCAATTATATTTATTTGAATCCGCTGGTGACGATGGTGGCATCAGTCATGATTCTTCATGAGCAAATCACATGGATTACTTTGATGGGGGCAGCTTCTATTGTATTGGGTGTTTATTTGGCAGAAAAGAAATAAAATAGTTTACTTTTTATCTATTTAGAATAAATAGTAATACTGTTCACCCAGAGACTTCCGGATTTGTTTCAGTGCTTTAGTAATCTGTGCTTCTACTGTTTTGACAGATATATCCATTGATTCTGCAATTTCCTGATTTGTCAGATTATTTGTGCGACTTTTCTGAAATACTTCACGGCATTTGTCGGGAAGTGAAAGGATAGCTTCCTGAATTAGATTATTCAGTTTCCAGTGCGTCGGTGACGTTTACTTGAGGGGCATCTTGTCCATTAATATCATCTAGTGATACGGTCGCTTTTCTATCCCGTATAGCATTCAAGCATCTGTTTTTTGCAGCTTGGAAAAGATAGGCTTTGAAAGTTAGTCTGATTTCAAGTTTTTTCCTATTCTCCCATAAGGACGCAAAAATATCGCTTGCTATGTCTTCCGCTTCTTGCGTATTTCCCAAATACAGATACATAAAACGGCAAAGAGCAGTGAAGTAAGTGTCGAAAATATATTTGAACGCTTGCTTATCACCATTCTTTATTAATTGCAAAAGGAAGATGTTGTCCATAGTGTTTGCGATTATATTAATAGGATGTTGCAAAGTTAAAGAATATTTTTTTAGTAAAAACTAAAAAAAAGCGTTTTCTGAATAAGGGTATGAATCATTTTTTGTGTCATAGTATCAGTAACAGTTAAAAAAGACGGCGAAGCATGAAAAAGGAAATACCTTGGGAGCTAATCATCTCCGAATTAAAACAAGACATATCTGATGCTGACAGTAAGCGGTTAGAGAGGTGGTTGTCTTTCGGTGAAAACCGGGAGATATACGAAGAACTTCGGGGAGTCTGGGAGAAGGTGCGTGCTGAGGTTATCGATTATACACCGGATGTAGCTTTCTATTGGAAAGAAATGATGCAGCGTATGAAGGAATGTGAGGAGGCGGAGAACTTGGTTGTAAAGAAAAAAAGCACTTTAAAATCCTTTAGACGTGCGTTGGTACTTTCGATGAAATATGCTGCTGTTTTCTGCTTGTTGATAGCAGGCACTTTTTTTGTGACTAAACACTATATGTCTGAAGAATTTGGAAAGAAATACACGGTTGTCACCGCACCGAAAGGTCAGCGTGTGAAGGTGGACTTGCCTGACGGAACCGTGGCATGGCTCAGTCCTTGCAGCCAGTTACGTTTTTCCGGTTCGTTTAATAACAAGGATCGTATAGTAGAACTGGATGGAGCTACTTTCTTTGATGTGGCAAAGAATCCCGATAAACCATTTGTTGTTGCTGTAAAGCAATACCGCGTGCAGGTATTGGGCACAAAATTCAATATATCGGCCTATGCTGCGAGTCCCGAGTTTGAAACAGATTTATTAGAAGGAGCAGTATATGTATATGATTCAACTAATGCCGGGAACGAGATATTGCTGAAACCCAAAGAAAAAGCGGTGCTATGGGGAGATAAACAGGTAAAGCGTCCTTCGGACTTTAATAATGAAGAATACCTGAAGAATGGCATAGTAACTTTCCAGTCTGAATCTTTCGGGAAAGTGATAAATCAGGTTGCTTTGTGGAATGGAGTGCACTTCACTATCAAAAAATCGGTGGACCTGACAAGAAAAATATCCGGTAAATTCAGGCAAAGCGATACGGTGGAAAGTATATTGAAAGCTTTGCAGGGTACTACTCCTTTTAAATACACTATAATCGATGAAAATGAGATAATTATTTATTAAACACACACTTTGTTAAACCTTTAATTTTTTTAAATGCCTATGAAGTAAAGATTCCCGGATTCAAAAAAGAGAGGAAAATGGTCCGTTACACCTTTTTCCTCCCAGTAAAGTCAATACCCTTGACTATTTCTCTTCAAAAAAATAAAAAAGTATTAACCTTATTACATTGCAAAAGTATGAAAAAAAACTTATTGCTCACCGCGTGTGTACTTAAACAACGTGAATTTAAACAAATCTTACGAATTATGAAATGCACCGTTTTGCTATTATTCTTACTTATATTTCAGGCACATGCCAGCCATGTAAGTTCGCAAAATGCGAGAGTCAGCATCAATCGAGATCAACTGAAGTTGAAAGAACTGATGACAGAGATAGAGAAACAGACGGACTATCTCTTTATCTACAGTGATACGGAAATCAATGTGGAGAACCGCGTCAATGTGAAGAAAGGCACGCATCGGGTAGCAGATCTGCTGAATGAGGTACTTTCAAAAAATAATATCTCTTATAACTTTGCCAACAATTATGTTTCGTTGCACGTTCGCAAGGCGCTGCAAGCCGATTCGACACAAGAAGTACAGCAAAAGAAGAATACTGTAAGCGTGTCGGGTACAGTGGTAGACCATGCGGGCATTCCTATTATCGGTGTCAATATCAAGTTGAAAGGTGATAAAGGACATGGAACAATTTCGGATATCGACGGAAACTTTAAACTGGAAGTTCCGGTCAATGGTGTGCTGGTGCTTACTTACATTGGATATAAGATGGAAGAAGTTTCGGTGGATGGTAAGTCGATGCTTAAGATTATAATGACCGAAGATGCCAAAGCATTGGATGAGGTGGTAGTAACTGCTTTGGGTATCAAGCGTGAAGAAAAGGCATTGGGATACGCTATACAGAAGGTGAGCGGAGAAAAAATCAATACTGTGAAAACGGTGGATGTGGGTACTTCCCTGACAGGTAAAGTGGCCGGACTGAATATTGAGAACAGTACTGAGTTTAACACAGCTCCCAAATTGTTACTTCGTGGCGAGACTCCATTGCTCGTTATTGACGGAGTACCCTATGGTAATGTAGGCCTGAGAGACATCGCTGCGGATGATATTGAATCTATCGACGTGTTGAAAGGTGCTACGGCATCTGCACTGTATGGTGCGCGTGGTGGTGCAGGTGTTGTGATGATTACCACTAAGAAAGGTGGAGAAGAAGGATTGCACGTAAGTGTGAACAGCAGCACTATGTTCCAGGCAGGTTATCTGATGCTGCCGGAAGTACAATCGGGTTATAGTTCTGGTATCGGTGGCAAATATAATTCCGACGACTTTGTGTGGGGAGATAAACTGGACATTGGCCGTACAGCTGTACAGTATGATCCCGTGACGCACGAGTGGGTGGATATGCCATTGGTCTCGAAAGGGAAGAATAATTTCAAGAATTTCCTTGAAAACAGCTTTGTCACTAATAATAATGTGAGTATCAGTCAGAAAGGGAAATACGGAAGCATACGTACTTCGCTGACGCATGTATATAATAAAGGTCAGTATCCCAACACGAAGTTGAATAAAATCAGTTACTCGGTGTCGGGAGATATGAAATGGAAAAAGTTCTCGTTCGATGGTGGATTGACCTACAACAAGCGTTTCTATCCACAGAATTATGGTACCGGATATGGAAAGGGTGGTTATTTGTATAATCTGCTTGTATGGACAGGGCCTGACTATGATGTGCGTGACTTCAAAAATTACTGGGTGAAACCGGATGAACAGCAGAATTGGATGTATGAAAAATGGTATGATAACCCTTATTTCATTGCTAACGAAATTACCCGTTCGAGCAATTATGACATTGCTAATGCGTATGCTAATTTGAGTTATGATTTCGCTCCGTGGTTGAAAGCTACCTTACGTTCAGGTATTGACTCCTATAGTGAAAGGAAAGAATGGCAGAATCCGAAGAGTGCCCATGCCGGTTGGGACGAGAACGGCTATTATGAAATGGAGCGTAACGGAGGATTCAGTATGAATAACGACCTTATGCTGAATGCTTCGCATAAGTTTGGCGACTTTACGTTGGATGCTTATGTGGGTGGAACGATGTATTATTATTATGACGACAAGGTGCAGGGAAATACCAAAGGCGGTCTGACTGTTCCCGGTTTCTATTCCTTGAAAGCATCTGTAGATCCTGCTGTAACATCCAGTACATATAAGAGCAAACAGTTGAACAGTGTATGGGGACGTTTCTCTGCATCTTGGAAGAGTACTGTTTTTGTTGATGTGACTGGACGTAACGATTGGTCGTCTACACTGGCTGCCGATGCCCGTTCTTATTTCTATCCTTCCGTGTCGGGTAGTGTGGTGCTAAGTGAACTGTTTGAATTGCCTGAATGGCTTTCGTTCTGGAAAATACGTGGCTCGTGGACTCGGACTAAAAAGGACTTGGATGTATATGAAATCAATAACGTATATGGTGTGACTAGTGATGCCTGGGACGGCATGAGTTCAGCCTCTTATCCTACTTCTATCCGTGGGTCGCTAATTAAACCGAAAACATCCGACTCATGGGAAATCGGTACAGGTGTCAACTTCTTCAATAACAGACTTCGTGTAGATTTTGCGTATTATAACACATTAAAATACAACCTGACTCGTAAGGCTACTATCAGTAGCGCAGCCGGATTTGAGGATACGTTGATTAACTATGATGAAGAGCAATTGCGCAGAGGAATGGAGCTGACTATTTCGGGAGACATTATCCAGACACGTGACTGGAATTGGAATGCGATGTTCAACTGGTCGCGCGACCGTTATTTTTATGATAAAGTGGATAAACTTTATTCTACGCAGAAAGAATATGTGGCGGCCGGTAAGCGTTGGGACTGGCTTGATGTGGAAGATTGGGAACGGGATCCGCAGGGAAATATTATCCATGGTGCTGACGGATTGCCAATACTAAGTGATTATCCCACTTTGATAGGTTATGAATTTCCCGACTGGGTGTGGGGGCTGACTAATACGATTCGCTACAAAGATTTTACCCTGAGTTTTACAATTGACGGACGTGTGGGCGGACTTTCATACAATAAGATGGTGCAATCATTGTGGAATACCGGAGCCCATCCTGACTCAGACAACCAATGGCGTTATGACGAAGTAGTGAATAATAAAATAAACTATATTGGCAAGGGGGTTAAAATTGTTTCGGGTTCTGTGGAACGCGATGCTGATGGAAAGATTGTGAAAGATACGCGTGTGTTTGCCCCCAATGATAAAGAGGTGTCCTATCAGTCGTATATCCGAGAATACAATCCGAATGCCGGTAGTCCGGCACGCCAGAATTATCAGTTAGAGACATTCCTGAAATTGCGTGATCTTTCGTTAACCTACGATATGCCTAAGAGTATCTATCAGAAGTTGGGGCTGACAGGACTCTCCATAAGTTTTGTGGGACAGAATCTGCTGATATGGACTAAGGAATATAAATTCTCTGATCCGGATGTGGGTAGTGATAATCTGAACTCACCCTCTATTCGTAATATCGGATTTAATGTCAAGTTTAACTTTTAATGATGTATGAAATTATGAAAAGACTCAGTATATATTTAATGTTTGCATTGATGCTTGCTTCAGTATGCTCATGTACCAGTTTTGATGAATTGAATACTGATCCTGATGCTACTACCAAGGTCAGCCCGGAGATGATTGCCACTAATTTGATTTTGAATATTACCACTCCATCCACAGCCAAATCCTTCTTCAACAGTAGTTTTATGATGAAGTATATGGCATGGGGTGAGGGAGCGGCTACCTATCAATACAATAAGTTTGGGCGTAGTGGTTTCGGTTCATATTATAAGCTGATTAGTGCGCAGAAGATGGTAGAGCTTGCCAAAGACTATAACCAGGAAGCCTATATCGGACTGGCAAAGTTTGTTGAGGCTTATAAAATGTATTATCTCACCATGGAAGTGGGGGACATACCTTATAGTGATGCTCTGAAAGGAGAAGAAGGCGGTATAAAACCGATATATGATACTCAGAAAGAAGTAATGCTGCGAATATTGAACAGTTTGGAAGAATCGTATGCTAACTTCTCGAAAGCAAAAGACTTCGACGGCGACCCTATGATGGGTGGTAACATAGAAAAATGGAAAAAGACTGTGACTGCTTTACAATTGAAGGTGTTACTGAATCTTTCTCTGAAAGTGTCTGACCCTGACTTGAATGTAAAAGGGCGCTTTGCCGATATTGTAGCCAACTCTTTGTTGATGGAATCAAACGATGACAATTTTCAAGTGGTCTTTTCCGCAAAGAAAGGACAGCGTTATCCGACTTATAAGGACGACTTTAACTATAGCCAGTACCCTATGTTGTCTGTCACCCTTATCGACGTATTGAAGAAGTTTAAGGACTACCGCATGTTTTATTATGCAGAGCCGGCTGTAGCTAAGATCAATAACGGTATTTCCGGAGATTCATGGGATGCTTATATAGGAGTAAATCCTTCCGCTCCCAATAGTGATATCATGGAAATCTATGGTAATAAAGAATTCTGCAACATCAACTTGCGATATAAAGAAAAGCCTGAAGGCGAGCCGTTTATTACTTTAGGATATGCCGAGCAGAATTTTATTCTGGCAGAAGCTGCGTTGAGAGGATGGATTAGCGGTTCCGCCGATACTTATTATAAAAAAGGTATCGAAGCGAGTATGCGTTTCATTGCGGACAATACGGCAGATGAATACTGCCACAATCATAAAATTACAGATGAATATATTGTTGATTATCTCAATAGTCCTGAAATACAGCTTACCCAAGGCAGAGACAACGGTCTGGAAATGCTAATGACCCAACGTTATCTGGCGGGATTCCTGCATTTCCCTTGGGATGCCTATTATGATCACCGTCGGACAGGATGGCCGGAGATGCCGATGAACGAAGAGACTAACCAGAATGAAGTGAAAACACAATTTCCCAAGCGCTGGATGTATCCGCAGTCTGAACTGGATTACAATAGTGATAATGTGAAAGAAGCTATACAACGCCAGTATGGAGGTGAGGACAATCATAATGCTTTGATGTGGATTCTGGAAGAATAATTCATTATATTATGAGAATAATTGTATTAATTGTATTTCTTGTTGTGCAGGTCGTTATGGCCTTTGCACAAGTTTACCCCGTGCGGGCTGAGTTGAGTAATAAGCAATCATTTTCAATGATTCTGTTGCCCGATCCGCAAAGTTATATAAAATTTGATGCCAATCAGCCGCTGTTTGAGTTGCAGACTGCCTGGGTAGCCAACAATATGGAGCGGTTGAAGATAAAAGGAGTATTGTGCACTGGTGATTTAGTTGAGCAGAATGAAATTCGTATACCGGATGGTGTGAATGGAAACCAAACCAGTGAAGAACAATGGAAAGCGGCATCCCGTGCTTTTGAGCGTCTGGATGGTAAGTTGCCTTATGTGATTTGTACCGGCAATCATGATTACGGATATGAGAAATCTGAAAACAGGCTGTGCCACTTTCCTTCGTATTTCCCGTCGGAACGGAATAGCTGTTGGCGGAATACGTTGGTAGCCGTGGGACGCGACTCAAACGGAGTACCGACATTGGAAAACGCGGCATACGAGTTTGTGGCAGATACATGGGGAAAGATACTGGTCGTTTCGTTGGAGTTCGCTCCGCGTGACGAAGCCATCGAGTGGGCACGAAAGGTGACCGAAAGTCCGAAGTATAAAGACCATAAGGTATTATTGCTTACACACTCTTTTCTGGATTATAAAGGCGAACGTTACGTAAAGGAGGACTATAAAATATCTCCTGCCAATTATGGGGAAGCCATCTGGCAGAAGTTGGTTTATCCGTCAAAGAATATCTGCTTAGTGATTTGCGGACATGAGTGCATCATAAGTGATTATAAAAATAATGTAAGTTTCCGTACCGATAAGAATGCTTCCGGGAGAGTGATTCCGCAAATGATGTTTAATGCTCAGACAGCGGATGGGCAGTGGCATGGAAATGGAGGTGATTGCTGGATACGGATTATGGAGTTTATGCCCGACGGACGAACTATTTCCGTAAGAACGTTTTCTCCTTTGTTTGCCTTGTCGCCCCAAACATCTGATAAAGCGTGGAGAACCGAATCGTATGACCAGTTTAACATAAAGATTGAATAACAAATTAATTAATATAATACAAGCATGAAGCGTTTATATATTTTATTAGCTCTAGTATGTATGGGCTTGCAGTTTACAGCCGCACAACAATCGACTCTGAAATTCAATAAAGACGGTAGGTTTAAAATTGTCCAGTTTACTGATGTTCATTATATCTATAATGACGAGCGGTCGGCTGCCTCCATCGAACGGATTAATCAGGTGTTGGATACCGAAAAACCCGACTTGGTACTTTTTACCGGTGATGTGATTTATGGCCAGCCGGCAGAAGAGAGTATGCGTACCGTTCTGAATCAAGTGTCGAAAAGGAATTTACCATTTGCTGTGATGTTTGGAAATCATGATAATGAGCAGGGATTGACCCGTGAAGAACTGTTCAAAATTATTCAGTCTATTCCCTGCAACCTGACGACAACAACTCCGGACATTGCGGGAGTCACTAATTTCATCCTTCCCGTACGTTCGTCAGATGGCACAAAGGATGCGGCGGTTCTTTATTGCCTTGATTCTCATTCTTACTCCCAGATTAAGGGTGTCAGCGGATATGATTACATTAGGATGGACCAGATACAGTGGTATAAAGAGAATAGTAAGAAGTTTACCGATAAGAATGGGGGCGTTCCCTTGCCGTCGTATGCTTTCTTCCATATCGCTTTGCCAGAGTATAATCAGGCTGCTTCTTCCGAAGAGGCTATTCTTTATGGTGTCCGTAAGGAGAAAGCATGTGCTCCGCAACTTAATTCCGGCTTATTTACCGCCATGAAAGAGATGGGAGATGTGAAGGGAGTATTCGTAGGACATGACCATGATGATGATTATGCAGTATTCTGGAAAGGAATTTTGTTAGCTTATGGCCGTTATACGGGAGGAAATACGGTGTATAACCATTTGCCTAACGGTGCCCGCGTGATTGAACTGGACGAGAAGGCGGCCGATAGTTTTAAAACATGGATACGTTTGAAAGACGGAGTGACTCAGTCTGTCATCTGTCCTGCTGATTTTATCAAGAAGTGATTTTAATATCAGAGGATAGATATTCGCCAAGATAGATGTAAAAGCGGCATTTGAGCATATTGTTTATTGGGCATATATATTCAACATAATGGGTATATATGCCTTTTATATATTCACCACACTGAGTATATATACGTCCGATAATTGTCTTTATTATATCCGATATTTGGCGTATATTTGTATTCGACCGGATATCGGAATAAAAACAACTACAAAACTTTATAATATTTACAGACGAATGAATCTAAAAAGAAAAACAGGGATGATTGCTGCCTTATTGTTTGCTATCAGTATACAGGCGCAGGATATGCCTTTCCGTAAAGCGGAAATAAAAGAAACAATGAAGAAAGTTGCCGACTGGCAAATCGCTCATCCCAACAAGGGAGCCGAACACGGTGACCTGAACTGGACAAATGCCGTACTCTATGTTGGTATGCTCGACTGGGCGGAACTGGCGGAGCGTGAAGACGGTGACAAAGAATACTTTAAATGGCTTACCCGCATAGGCAGCCGGAACGGATGGCAGCCGGACAAGAGAATGTATCATGCCGACGACATCGCTGTCTCACAAGTCTTTATCGACCTCTACCGAAAATACAAAAATAAGCGTATGCTCGACCCTACTATCGCCCGTACGGACTGGGTGATGAAAAATCCTCCGACAGATGATTTCAAACTGGACTATCGCAAATCCGAAACGCTGGAGCGTTGGACTTGGTGTGACGCTCTTTTCATGGCTCCGCCGGTGTACACCAAATTATATGTCCTGACGGGTGACAAGAAATACATCCGCTTTATGAACCGTGAATTTAAAGCCACCTACGACCATCTTTTCGATAAGGAAGAGAACCTTTTCTATCGTGACTGGCGATATTTTGACAAGCGTGAAGCAAACGGTCAGAAGGTCTTTTGGGGACGTGGCAACGGCTGGGTGCTTGGAGGACTGGTGGAAATACTGAAAGAACTTCCCGCAAAAGATAAGAACCGTAAGTTTTACGAGACGCTGTTCGTGAAGCTCTGTTCCCGTGTGGCAGGTTTGCAGAATGAGGATGGATTCTGGCACGCAAGCCTGCTCGACCCTGCTTCTTATCCGTCGCCTGAAACAAGTTGTACTACATTTATCGTCTATGCTTTGGCTTATGGCATTAATGAAGGATTGCTGGATAAGGATACCTTTCTTCCCGGTTTGGTAAAGGGATGGAATGCGCAAGTATCTGCTGTGGATGCAGACGGAAAGTTGGGCTATGTGCAGCCTATCGGAGCCGACCCGAAAAAGGTGACGCGTGATATGACCGAAGTATATGGTGTGGGCGCTTTCCTGATGGGTGGATGTGAGATTTATAAGATGGCAAAGTAGAAAAATACAATCAACAGAACGATGAAAAATAGAATGATTGTGTTTCTGCTTTTATTGGCAGGAGTCATTGTGAACAACAGTACATTTGCCCGTGACGTAGTCTCCTTCAATACCGGCTGGCAATTCAAACGGGGGCCTTTCTCTGTGGAACCTATGCGCGCTTCCCGGCAATGGGAGGGTAAATGGGAAGAAGTGACGCTTCCCCATACCTGGAATGCGAAAGATATGCAGCAGAAAGCCGATGCTTTTTACGAAGGTGCCGGCTATTACAGGAAGAGGCAGTTTTTTGGTAATGAATTAGCGGGTAAACGTGTCTTTCTTCGTTTCGAAGGTGTGGGAGCCTGTACCGAAGTCTATGTCAATGGAAAGTTGGTAGGCACGCATAAAGGCGGCTATGGCGCTTTCGCTTTCGAGATAGGCACAGCTTTGAAGTTGGATACTGAGAATGAAATTGTCGTGAAAGCTGACAATACGGCCCGTCCCGATGTGATTCCCGTTAATCATAGCCTGTTTGGTGTGTATGGTGGTATTTACCGTCCCGTATGGCTGATAACGACGGAGCAGAATAATATCACAGTGACTGATTGCGCTTCTCCCGGTGTATATATCACTCAAAAGAATGTATCGAAACGCTCGGCGGACATCACCGTCAAAGTGAAGCTGGACAATGGCAGCCTGACTCCTGCGCATCTTGTTTTGGAAAACAGCATTTATACGCAGGAAGGGAAGAAAGTAAGCTCCCGGAGCCTGCCGCTCGAACTGACTCCGCAAGGGACACAAAATTATACATCAACCTTTAAGCTTTCTAATCCTCATCTTTGGCAAGGCAGGGAAGACCCTTATCTTTATAAAGTGGTCTCCCGTTTGCTTGCGGACGATAAAGTGATTGATGAGGTCACGCAACCTTTGGGTATTCGTCATTATGAGATTGTTGCCGGAAAAGGTTTCTATCTGAATGGTGAGAAATATCCGATGTATGGTGTCACCCGCCATCAGGACTGGTGGGGACTGGGCAGTGCACTGACTAACCGTGAGCATGATTTTGATTTGGCTCAGATTATGGATATTGGCGCTACGACTGTGCGTTTCGCCCACTATCAGCAGTCGGACTACTTGTATTCACGGTGTGATACGCTTGGACTGATTATTTGGGCTGAAATACCTTTTGTCAATCGGGTGACAGGCTATGAATCGGAGAATGCGCAAACACAGCTCCGCGAACTGATTCGTCAAAGTTTTAATCATCCTTCCATTTATGTATGGGGGCTGCATAACGAAGTTTACCAACCCCATGAATACACGGCATCATTAACCCAGTCTCTCCACGATTTGGCAAAGACGGAAGACCCTGACCGCTATACGGCTGCTGTGAACGGTTTCGGACATGCGAATCATCCGGTGAACCAAAACGCGGATATACAGGGTATGAACCGTTATTTCGGCTGGTACGAAAAGAAGTTGCAGGACATCGAGCCTTGGGTGGAAGGACTTGAAAAAAACTATCCCTGGCAGAAGTTGATGTTGACCGAATACGGAGCCGATGCCAATCTCGACCATCAGACAGAATATCTGGGGGATGCCTTAAACTGGAGCAAACCTTTCTATCCCGAAACTTTTCAGACGAAGACACATGAATATCAGTGGAGCGTAATAGCCGAACATCCGTATATCATTGCTTCTTATCTGTGGAATATGTTCGACTTTGCCGTACCTATGTGGAGTCGTGGCGGCGTACCTGCCCGCAACTTGAAAGGATTGATGACATTCGACCGGAAAATAAAGAAAGACTCCTACTACTGGTATAAAGCGAATTGGAGTAAATCTCCCGTACTTTATCTGACGCAGCGCCGCAATACTGACCGTGAACGTCAGCAGACTTCCGTCACTGTCTATTCAAATATCGGAACTCCCAAAGTCTACCTGAATGGTAAGGAATTGGCAGGTATCCGTAAGGGATATACAGATGTACATTATGTATTTGATGAAGTAATGCTTGAAAAAGGGAAAAATACGATTAAAGCTGTCGCAACACAGGATGGAAAAGAATACGTTGACGAAATCGAATGGAACTATTCGGGTGAAAAGAAACGGGACGCAGATGCCCGTGAGAATAAAAAAGAACATGCCGGATGGTAGAAATCCGATAGTTCTCAATAATAACCTATTAATCGTTCTCTGAAAAATAATCCATCTTAAAAAATGAATATTAAAACGGTCAGGAATACCGTTAATCACGTCGACTGATTGAGAAGAATAGAAAAGCTCCGGCATTTGAGAGTATTAAATTCTGTCTTTTTATCATTCAGGGAATATGCTTGTCATATTGTGACTTTTTCTCATTATTATTGGATGTTTGGATGGTAAATATCCAGTAGGAAACTCCTTTTGTTATTTTGCTTTTTCGATAGATTAAGGACAACCAGAGGAGAAACGAACTTCAAACAAGCCTTTTATTCCTTCCTCACCGAGAAGAAGCAGGTTCCTCGGTGGGGAAGGAACCGTTCCTCACCGGGGAACACCCTGTTGGTTTTAAACTTTCGAAGCTCAACTGGCAGGAATAATTGCATATTCTATGGAGGTTTTATGCAATATAAGTCCGTGTTCATGCATATTATTGCATTTATTTATGCAATCTCTACTCTAATTCATACCTTTTAGTGCTGCAACTTTTCAATGCAATCTTAAAAATAGCACATTAAGCTTCAAAATCCCGGCATATATTATTTATCAAACAGGAAAATGGTTATTTATAGTTCTGTTTAGACGAAGTTTAGTTTGAAATATGTCGGTAGAGTTCACAACATATGTCTGTGATTCCCTGTATCTTTGTGATATTAGTTATCACTCATCTTGAACACGAAATTAGTGAGCCATATTTTAATACATTTATCAATATGAAAAAAATCCTGATTGCTTTCCTTGCATTTTCCATGCTGGGAGTATCTGTATCGGCAAACGCGATTTCTTTGAAGCGTAAAAAGTCAAAAAAGAAAGAAGTTGTTGAGAAGGAAAAAACTGCTTATGATAAACTATTCTCATCCAATCATTCAAAAGCAGAAGGTTTTATTACTGTACACAAAGTAAAGGAGAAAGTTTATTTTGAACTTCCGTTGGCGATGTTGCAACGTGATATGTTGCTGGGCTCTACAGTAACAGAAATCAGTGATAATAAAAATGCTATTATTGGCTCGAAACCTACCACGCCGCTCCATTTTCGTTTTGAGAAATTGAATAATAAAGTCTGCCTGTCAGCGGTGCAGACCAATAATGTGAGTGATGACAATGACCACCGGTTGAAGGCGGCTATTGAGATGAGCAATATGAACGCAATTTTGCAGGTATTTGATATTTCGGCTTATAATAACGACAGCACAGCAGTTGTTTTTGATGTTACCGAGTTCTTTGTAAGTGACAATAAGCTGATGTCGCCGTTCGATAAATACAGTGTGAACACATCGGGGGGACGCAAACGTTCGGCTTCATTTCAAAGCAACAAATCATTTATTGATAGTTTCAAGGCTTTCAAAGATAACGTATCTGTCCGTAGTTGCCTGAATTATACGTATTCGCTGACCGGGGGAAAAGGAAAAGACATTAAAGATGAACCTCTGACGGCAAAGGTAACCCGTTCGATTATATTGTTGGATACCATTCCTTACCGTCCCCGACTGATGGATAGCAGAATCGGTATCTTTCCTACCATGAAGAATGAATATTCGGCTGCGAAACAGACGACACGTGCCGTCTATTACGCAAACCGTTGGCGTTTGGAGCCTTCCGACTTGAAACGTTATCTGGAAGGAGAAAAAGTGACTCCTGTAAAACCGATTGTGTTTTATATAGACAGTTGTTTTCCCGAAAGCTGGAAGGGCTCTATTTTTGAGGCTGTGAACCAATGGAATAGAACTTTTGAAAAAACAGGCTTTGTGCAGGCCATCCGGGCGGAAGAGTTTCCGAAAGACGACCCGGAGTTTGACCCGGATAATTTGAAATACTCATGTATCCGTTATGCCCCGATAGGGATTGAAAATGCGATGGGGCCGTCATGGGTTGACCCTCGTAGCGGGGAGATTCTGAATGCTTCGGTCTATCTGTACCATAATGTGATAAAACTGCTGAATAACTGGCTGTTTATCCAGACTGCGCAGGCAGATAAGCGTGTACGTCATAAAGTGATTCCAAGAGAGGTGATGGACGATGCCTTGCGTTATGTTGTTTCCCACGAAGTGGGGCATTGCCTGGGATTTATGCATAATATGAGCGCTTCTTCTGTCATTCCGGTTGACTCGCTCCGTTCTCCTTCGTTCACGCAAGAGCATGGCACTACCACTTCCATTATGGATTATGCACGTTTCAACTATGTGGCGCAGCCCGGTGATATGGAACGGGGCGTTCGTATGACGCCGCCTTATTTTGGTTTGTATGACGATTATTTGATTCGATGGAATTATACCCCTGTGCCCGAAGCCAAGACCCCGGAAGAAGAATATGCCATTACATCGAAATGGATTACTGATTTGTCGGACAACCCTGTATACCGGTATGGAAAACAGCAGTCGGATATACTCGACCCTCGTTCTCAGACGGAAGACCTGGGCGACGATGCAGTGAAAGCTACCCAATATGGAGTGAAGAATCTGAAATATATCCTGGCTAATTTGAATCAATGGCTGGGAGCGGAAGACGCGGATTATACCCACCGGTCGGATATCTATGATGGCATAATCATGCAGTATCTGACTTATATGTTGCATGTATATCATAATATAGGCGGAATCTATCTGCACGAAAAACTGGTTGGCGACAAGGTGGAAGCCTTGCAAGTGGAACCCAAAGCGAAGCAGAAAGAAGCGATGAACTATTTCCTGGAACAACTCGCAACCCTGGATTGGCTGGATGATGAGAGTATGCAGAAAGTATTGCCTATGATGGGGAAACCATCGGATGCCTTGCGGGATGTCATGATGAAACTATTGATGAAAGCTCCTGCACGGGTAGAATTTTCGGCATTGAAGGCCGGCAAGGAAGGTGGATATGATATTGAGGAGTGTATGAATGATATTTATACCTATATATGGAACCCTACTATGCAGGGACGCAAGCTGAACGCTACTCAAATGAAATTGCAGAATTTGTTTATCAAACATCTGTCTTCGACAGCCGGAATCCGTTTGAGTAAAGATACTAAGTCATTGAAGAATGAAGAAAATGTATGGGAGCAGTTGGCTGTTTTTCATCACAAGGAAGGCGCAGGACATCAGGGATGTTGTTGTGTCTCCGATGTTGGACGTATGTTTAATCCGGTAGCGGGATTTGAAGAACCGATGGCCGAGTATTTTATTCCCAAGAGTCAGGATAGCATGTGTTACGGTTATTTCCTGCGTGTACGAGATTTACTGAACAGCCGGAAGCAACATGCCGATAAAGATACACGGCTTCATTATCAGTTATTGCTCCATCAAATGAATAATGCATTAAATCGTTGATTATGAAGAATAAATATATCTTTTTGTTCTTTTTATCAGTCTTTGGAGGGCTTGTCTTTTCTCCTTCGGAGGCTGTTGCCAAGAAAAAGGGGAAAACAGAGCAGGTTAAGCCTAAAACTG
This sequence comes from Bacteroides sp. GM023, assembly GCF_014750685.1. Lineage (GTDB taxonomy): Bacteria > Bacteroidota > Bacteroidia > Bacteroidales > Bacteroidaceae > Bacteroides. The sequence goes on along the minus strand of NZ_JAAXGE010000002.1, from coordinate 505,091 downwards.
AATATGAGAAACTGCTGAAGGATAAACCGAATAGCGTTGAAACGAAAGGACTGATGAATCTTTATTGGGTAGACAATAAAGTATATATGGAAATCCCCAGGGATGTTTTGGGCAAACGCTTGCTGATGGGCGGTGTGGTTGATAAACTAAGTAATCCGCAGGAATCATCTGTCGGTTTTTGTGCCGCTACCCCTTTGCAGGTGAGATTCTGCCGGGCTGACTCTTTGGTCAGGCTATACCGGATAACGAATCGTCCGGTAGCGGAGCAGGATTCCCGTATCGGAGAGGCGCTGAAAAAAAGTTTCAGTGATGTCATTTTAAATCAGTTCTCTATAAAAGCCTATTCGCCGGACAGCGCTTTGGTGATTGATGTTACATCTTTTGTCTTTCAGGATGACATATATATGAATCCGATTGACCCGAAGGCATACAATACGATGGGGGGCTGGGTGAAGCGGAAAGCGACCTTCAAACAGAAACAGTCGATGATATCCGGGATAGCTTCTTATTCTGATAATGTATCTGTCTCATGCTATATGAGTTATGAATTGGCGATGTCGTTATTCGGTATTTTCCCGATAGCGGATAATATCCCTTTTAGCGCGGTTGTGAAGCGTACTTTTATGCTGTTGCCGGAAGATGGGGATTATCGTCCTCGCCTGGCTGACCCCCGTGTCGGGACTTTATGGAGCGGCAAGGTGAATTTCTCGGGTGAGGAGCAGGGGAGTAAGGTACAGTATTGGGTGAACCGCTGGAATCTGACTGCTGATAAACCGATTGTATTCTACGTAGATACGTTGTTGCCCGAAAAATGGCAGAAGTGTGTGTATCATAGCGCTGAAATATGGAACAAGGCATTTCAGCAAATCGGTTTCTCTAATGCGTTGGACGTGAAGCCTTATCCTCGAGATAGTACGGGATTTGATGCTAACAGCATCACGAAGTCCTGTGTCCGGTATGTCGTTTCACCTTCCGGTCAGATTACGGATAACTGCTGGAGTGACCCGTTGACAGGGGAAATAATAAGTGCTAATATTTATATTCCGCATAATCTAGCTTCAAAAATCCAGTTGAATTATTTCTTGCAGACAGCTTCCTTTAACGAGAAAGCCCGCACGCTGTTGCCGGACGAGGACTTAGTGGAAGAGGCGTTGACTTCGTTATTGTTGAGGCATTGGGGACATTGCCTGGGGCTGACGGATAATATGGCAGGTTCTATTGCTTATCCGGTGGATTCGCTTCAATCGAAAGAGTTTGTAAAGCAGCACGGTTTGTCTGCGTCGGTCATGGATAAGCTGCCGATGAACTATTTGCTTTCGGCTGATAATTATAGTGTTGATATGCCTTTGGCACAACAAGTGTTGGGAGAATATGACAAATGGGTGGTTCGTTATCTTTATCAACCGATGAATCAGAAAACTCCGCAAGAAGAATTACCGGATTTGCAGAAGCTGGTTTCTGAACGGAATCAGAATCCATTATTGCTCTTCAAGCGTCCGCAAAGCAGGAAAGCGTATTACGACCCCCGCGGGATGGGAATGGATTTGGGTAATGATGCGATTCGTGGGGCAACCATTGCTTTTGAGAATTTGGGCAAAGTGATAGCGAACGCAAACCAATGGCTGGACAAGGAGGATTTCAATTATGAGCAACGAACCTCGCTGTATGGCGAAATTATCAACCAGGCGGATGAATATGTGAAGCATGTATTGCAGCAAGTCGGTGGAATCTATCTGAATGACAGTTATCAGGGAGATGCCTACCCTTCCTATCAGCCGGTGTCCAAAGAATTGCAACGCCGTTCGTATCAATGGATGATGGAAGCCATCGGTCAGATGAACTGGCTCGACAACCGGGAATTGCTGGACCATTGTGCGCTGACAGGTAGCGCAGCAGACTATTCGCAGAAGTTCTTTGCCAATTTTTTATTGATACAACTCAATAACCTTTGGCTTAGCGAGAGTAAATCGGATGACCCTTATACGCAACAACAAGCTGTTGAAGATTTGAAGAGCCAACTTTTCAAGGAGACAAGGGCAGGAAAGGAACCTGACGACTGGAAACGTTTCTTGCAGGGGCAATTACTGGGATTCGTCATCTCCTCGTCGAATGTGAATGTCCCGAAAGGGAAAGAAGAGGCGGATAAGGCTGCTTCCAAACTGGCTCTTCAGAATGTCTATCCTTACCGGGGCATGACGGCTATTGAAAGTATCCCTTACTCTTCTGCTCCTGAGCGGGCTCCATTTTGGTATGGTTGTCTGCTGGATTTGAAAGGTGAGTTTGCGAAAGCAAAATCCGTTGCGCCTAACCGGGCAATGAAGGAAGAATATGACTATCGTTTGTTTACGATTGAGAAGGCACTGCGAAAATAGCTATCAGTGAAAGAATAAGCAGATATAAAAAAAAGAGTGTCAAAACTCTTATAAATTAAAAATCACCCATGCCGCAGTTTAAGTTGTAGCATGGGTGATTTCGTTTACTCTGTCACTCGAGTGAATGCATAAGTTACACCAAAGAACAGTGCGTCGAATTCATAACCGAACATTTCAAATGTTGCGCTGAAGAAATCTGTTGGTATATAATCGTGGAAATAAATGATGATATTATCATCGTCTACCTTATCCAATCCTATAAACGCATTGCCAAGTTCTGTTTTTCCTTTGGAGAAACAACGGTTCACTTGAGAAGCGATGAAATAAGGAGCGTCATATTCTTCATCCGTTATCCAGTTGTAGAGGCTTTTCTCTATATGGTCAAATACAACCGTGTGTCCCTGTGGATTGCAAAAGAAATTTTTCAAGTCCCCTGTCAGGTACGGGATTATTTTATCCGTGCCATCTTCCTGGTGTACAAACTCCAGGTAGTCATTTGCTCCATTCTTTTCCGGCAGACTGTTTACCCAGTCTTCATCGGGCATACCGATATATACATAATTGTCTTTATCCTTAATTTCTACGGGTCTCCATTTACCCAGCATGTCGGTAAACTTCAACTGGTCCAGTTTTATATTATAGGATGCGAATGAGCCCGGATAGTAAAGCTCAGAGTTATCAACCGGCGTACCCAATTTCAGGATAACATTCTTGCCCGTATAATCTTCTGCTCCTTCTTTTATTTTTATCTTAAAGATGGTATAGTAAGAACCTTTTGGAATGGTGACGGAAGTGATTCCGTTTTCAAATTCAAAGTCCTCGTTCAATATGGCTGTGCTGGACGGGTCTATTTCCAATGGCAACACAACATCTGTAGTTGTCCTGAATTTGCTGCCACTATATTCTCCTTCCACTTCAACTCTGATGTCTATTTCACTCAGCAAACGGTAAACCATAGGCTTGAAAGTGTACATAATGTGTTCTTTCACTTCAACAGGGATAATCGCTATTTTCTTATCACCGAGCGCATATCCGGAAACCGGATTGATGGAAAGACGGATTTCACGGTTGGATGTCAGGTTGTTTTTGGGAGTGATGGTTAAAGTGGCACTCGTTTCTCCGGCTTTTATAACAAACCCGTTGGCCGAGATTTCATAGTCTTCATCCAGTATGGCACTACCTTCAATGATGACAGGAATGCTTAAGTCTGTTTCAGGAGCTACGGAAGCCCTCAATTCCACTTCCAGGCTGCCGCTGGCTGGTAATATGTATATGGAGCGACTAAAAGACAACTTTGCAGCTGACGAGTCATCATCATTGCAAGCCGCTGATACCATGACTAGGATAATCATTAGCAGGAAAGCGCCCGTTATTCTGATTTTTGTTTTCATTTTAATCCCTTTTTATTGGTTAATGGCATTGTTGTATTCATCCCATAATGCCTGTACTTCTTCACGGTCTTGTGCATTCAGGATACTTCCGGTGGGGAGTAAATAATCTGTTGATGTATCATCTACTTTAGGGGTCAACTCTTCCGGCTTATCACATGAAACCAGGAGAGCGGAAGAACTTGTAGCAATGAAACATAGGATATATAGTCTCTTTTTCATAACTGTTTTTGTTTTTTTGATGGAATAAATTATTCTATGTAGCCCGGATTTTGAATGAGCAAACCGGGATATAGATTGATATCCGCTTTCGGAAAAGGAAATGTATAGAGATACTTTTCTGTGATAAATTTCTTTCCTTTGGCAGTAACCCAGAATTCCGGGCGTCCGTTGCGTTTTAATTCAAACCAGCGGTCGCCCTCAGCAAACAGTTCTTTACGACGTTCACAAAGGATGGCGGACATCAGCTTTGTCAAAGGAATACCCGTAGCATCGGTTTTTATGTTTTGTTGAAAAACTTCCGGTAGATTATTCATCGTGTAAGCTGCGTAATCTTGAGTGATTCGTTTGGAACGAAGCAGATTAAGATAACCTAATGCATCCGTTTCCTGGTTCAGGTGCGCATAGGATTCAGCTATGATGAGGCAAAGCTCTTCGCTGCGCATCTTGGTGGTGATGATTTTGTTGACAAGTCGTTTGGAGTCATGGTTGCATCTGCGACGCACATCGTTGTCAGTGGCTGCAAATAAATCAACCATATTTTTGTCGACAGGGCGTGTCTTTATGTCGGCTTGTGCGGTGGCGTAACTCATGGTTCCAATATCATCATCCATCGTGAACGAACGGATGATGACATTATGTGCTTTTGCCTGTTTCAGACTAATGGCTTCTACATATTCGTCAGCTTCCAGCATCGGGTATTTCTCCAATACTTCTTTGGCATAGGTGATGGCATTTCCCCAGTTCTGCGTCCAAAAGAAGAAACGTGCGAGGTAGGCTTTTGTCACTGATGAGGTAAAGAGAAAATCTTCATTGGACACATTATATGAGAGGGCATTTCGGAACCCTTCTTCTATAAATTCGGCTGTTTCTTTCAGGCTGGAACGTGCCGGTTTTGCTTCCATGTCGAAATCATCGACCAACGGAAGTCCGAGAGTCTCTTGTGCTGTTTCCGGGCGGTATGGCTCACAGTAGCGTTGCATAAGGTTATAATAGCAAATGGAGCGAATACTCCAGGCTGTTCCCAATAATGTTCTGGCCAGGTCGGATTCCGTATCATCCATGTTGCCGATAATCATATTACAATCTTTGATAATCGAGTAAAGTGTCTTATAACCAGCCTGATTCTTGTTAATGGCACTTCCGACATAGATACTTGTATAGCCGAAATTACTGGCAAGCGTTGCATTCAGATCATCGGCAAACATCTCTAATTTAGTCGTTTCTCCGGGATTGGAAATGATAACATCATCTCTTCCCTTTTCTATCTGGTCCAACCAGTAATGGATAATGGTGGAAAAGTCTTCGGCTGTTTCAGGAATTATTTTTCCTTTGGGTTTTACGTCTAAGTAACCGCTGCATGAAGTCAGCAATAGTATCAGAACGCAATAGGTAGATATGAATAGTTTATTTTTCATCGTTTATTGTTATTTAAAATCCAACATTTACGCTAAACATCACAGAGCGACTTATCGGATAAGTAGCACCCGGGGTTTCGGGGTCCATGCCCGAGTAACTGGTGAATGTGAAAAAATTATTCAATGACAAAGAAAAATCTACATTAGAGAGAGCGGATTTATTTATCAACTTATTAGGTAGCGTATATCCTAAAATGATGCTCTTGATTCTGGCATAAGACAAGTTGGTAAGAAAAGCTCCATGGGTGATTTCCTTGTGCATAGGGTTGTAATAGCCGAATCCGTAGACTTCACCGAACGGATTCCATACACGCGGGTAAGTACCGTTTGTGTTGTTGGGTGTCCATCGGTCGGCCGCTGCTTTCGGAACATTCAGGTGGTGCGCGAATAAGTCATTCTGGAAGACTTGTTCGCGTTCTGTGTAATTGAAGACTCCATTGCCGCTCACAGTGGTGGCGGAAGTTGGCGACTTGATGAATTCAAAATTCTTGGCTCCTGTGGCGAAAGTGCCGTTCACACTGAGACGGATGCCTTTATATTCGGCAGTGACATTGAATCCGCCGGTTACGGGAGCTTCACTGGTGCCCAAGTAATGTCGGTAATTATCGGGCTTGTTCAAGTCGGTAGCTGTGTGTATCTCGGCATCAGGACGCAGTTGGAATGTATATAATCCTGTTTCCGGGTCAATACCGGTGTATTTTCCACTATAAATAGCGTCTACCGGATATCCTTCCCATAGGTTGTTATATCCCATACTGCTATAGGTAGCCTTATATTTAGTCACCTTGTTCTTGTTGTAAGCGATGTTGGCAGAAAGAGACAGGCGGAAATCTTTTGTCTTGACGGGAGTTCCGTTCAAGGTAGCTTCGATACCTTTGTTGTCAATATCGGCAGTATTGTATTTCTGCTGGTTGAATCCGGTGCTGCTCAACGTTTGTACGCCGGTCACAATGTCTTTACTCTTCCTGTAATATCCTTCCACTATACCTGTCAGGCGGTCGTTAAACATACCGAAGTCAAGGGCTACTTTTACGTCTTGTGTCTTTTCCCAGCGTAGATTGGGATTCGGTGGGCTAACGACTTTTCCTATATGATAGATGTTGTTGGAAATATTGCGGTAGTCATCATAGTAACTGATAATCATTTGCGGGCTGACACTACGGTTGATATTGCCGGTAAATCCGGTTGCTACACGGAGAGTTAACCTGTTCAATACAGGTTTGAGCGGAGCCATGAAACTTTCTTCACTGGCATTCCATGCCGCGCCGGCTGCCCAGTTCGGATTAAATTGCTTGTCACTACCAAAGTTGGAACTTCCGTCGGTACGGAAAGAGACATTCAATACATATTTGTTTTTGTAGTAATAGTCGGCAGACGCATAGAAAGAGACAAAGCGTTGCTCACTCCATGTTTCTCCGTTTGAGCCGTCAATGGCTGCCAGGTAGGCTTTCAATTTTTCGTAACCTACCCCTGTCGGATCATCAGGAAGCGGGGTTATGGCATTTCCGGTGATTTCGTCGTAGCCATATCGTTTGCTGTACAAACCGTCGGATTTGCTTCCGCGGAATTCGGCACCGGCAATAAGGGAGATAGAATGGTCGCCGAAAGAATCATCATAGGCGAAGTGCCCGCGGGCCATGTAGCTCTCATTGTCTACATTGCGTTGCAAAATAGAAGCGTACTCTTTTTTAGTATTGTTATCGACAGAAAGGCGGTTGTCGAAAGCCGCTTTCGTATTCTTGCCGTATATTTCCTTCAGACGGTTGGTGGAGTAAGTGTATGAGGCTAGTCCCACAAAACGCAAGCTACTGATAATGTTGTAATCAATACCTGCACGAACCATCGTTTTTATATTCTTTGTGCGCGAAGAGGTTTCGTCCATTTCGCGAAGCACATTAAATCCACTATCCGGGATAATCTTGGTACTTGTCTTATTATTGTTATATTCTCCTAGCGCATAGTATGTTTCGTCTGCCCGGTAACTGCCGTCTTCGTTATATGGACTTTCATATGGATTGGCAAAATAAGCATACTGGAAAGGGTCGAGACTACTCAGCGCCGGAGACTTTGAGTATTGATAAGACATGGATGCCCCAAAGTCAATCTTGACTTTCTGGCTGGGATTCATTGATAGATTAGTCGTCAGGTTATAACGGTCGTAATCATTGTTTTTCAATAAACCGGCATTGCGGGTATAGGCTAATGAAGTATAATAGGTGTATTTGTCACCACCACCATTAATAGACAGATTGTGGGTCGTGGAAACACTGTTGCGGAACAGTTCGTCATACCAATCGGTATTTGTCTTGCCTAATTCTTCGATATATGTATCCTGCTGCTCTTTGCTCCACCCCGCAAACCGTCCTCTGCCTGCGCGGATGATGCCTACCACTCCTACTACCGGATAGTCCTTATTCCCCGCTTCAAAGCCCGGAGCGGAAAATTCGTTCCATAATCCCTGTTCATAAGCAAGTTTCTCTTGCGAATTCATCAGAGAGTAGGTGCGTTGGGGCGACATCGTAACCGCTACGTTGCCCGAATAGTTAATCTTGGCTTTTCCTGATTTACCTCTTTTGGTAGTGACAACAATAACTCCGCCGGCTGCCCGTGAACCATAAATAGCGGCAGCGGAAGCATCTTTCAAAATGGTAATGCTTTCTATGTCGCTGGGATTGATTCCGGCGACACCATTCATGAACAGGTCGTCAAATTGCCCGGATTTTATTTCAGAACTGCTAGGCATATCAGTACCCCCGCTCTGCATAGGAACTCCGTCGATAACCCACAGCGGGTCGCCGTCTCCGGTGATTGTATTGGTACCTCTGATTCGTATCTTTTGTGTGCTACCAGGTTGTCCGGAAAGGGCTGATACAGCCACACCCGCTACTTTACCTTGCATAAGGGCGTCTATCGTGGGTTGAGGCTGGTCTTTCAATTGGTCGGCCGAGATAATCCCAACGGAACCGGTCATTTTCTTAAAAGTCGTTTGGGTATAACCTGTGACGACAATCTGGTCCAGTTCGCTCGTTGCAGATTCCATTTTAATATTGATAAAGGGCGTCGCCCCTTTCAATAAGCGCTCTACATTTTTCATGCCAATGTAAGAAAAAACAAGGGTCTTGCCTTCTTTCATTTCCTTAATGGAAAACTTACCATCAATATCTGTGGTAACACCGACTTGGGGGAGCTCCTTATAGCGGACGGATACGCCAACTAATGGTACCCCACTTTCGTCAGTTACAATACCTTTCACTGTTACCTGTGCATTTGCAAATAAAGGTAAAATAAAAGCAAAAAGTAATGTTAATGAAAAAATGGGAACTTTATTCATAATCATATTAATTAGGTGAGTATAATTACAAATGTATCGTTCCTGGTTAATATAAACAAGAAGATGTTAATTAATAGGCGCAAAATGTGTAATTGTGTATGACAATCTAGCCTTATGGTTTTATTGTATTTTTTATAAAAGTATAAAAAATAAGTTTTAGAGTGTTGAAGCGGATTTTTAGAGGAGACATACGGGCATAAAAAAAGGAGCAACGCCTTGCTCCAACCTTTGTTAACCTTAAATCTAATACTATGAAAAACACATTGCAAAGATACGGACTCTTGGGAAATTAGCAAATTATCCAAGAAAAACAGTATGTTTTATAACACGTTTTAATATTATCTCCCTATTTGTTAAGAAAAACGCCGTTCCTTTTTAAATGTATGCAACACTTATTTTGAAAATTGAAACAGGAGATACCGTTGATTCTCTGCCGAAAAACCGTTATCTTTGCGAAGATATTGTAATTGTTTACTCTAAATAAAAAAGAAAGGGAGAGAACCGTGAACGAAGAAGAAATCGTCCTCACCCCGATGATGAAACAGTTTCTGGATTTGAAAGCACAACATCCGGATGCAGTGATGCTGTTTCGTTGCGGCGACTTTTATGAAACATATTCTACGGATGCTATCGTTGCGTCCGAGATATTAGGAATCACACTGACAAAACGCGCTAACGGAAAAGGAAAAACTGTTGAGATGGCGGGATTCCCCCACCATGCTCTTGATACATATCTGCCGAAACTGGTTCGTGCCGGAAAGCGTGTCGCTATCTGCGACCAGTTGGAAGACCCCAAAATGACAAAGAAGTTGGTGAAACGCGGCATTACCGAACTGGTGACTCCCGGTGTTTCTATCAATGATAATGTGCTGAATTATAAGGAGAACAACTTCCTGGCTGCCGTTCATTTCGGAAAGGCTTCCTGTGGTGTTGCCTTTCTCGATATCTCTACCGGCGAATTTCTTACTGCGGAAGGACCTTTTGATTATGTAGACAAGCTGTTGAACAACTTCGCTCCGAAGGAGATTCTTTTCGAACGTGGCAAACGCCTGATGTTTGAGGGGAATTTCGGCGGCAAGTTCTTCACGTTCGAGCTTGACGACTGGGTATTTACGGAAACTACCGCTCGTGAGAAACTGCTGAAACATTTTGAAACGAAGAACCTGAAAGGTTTCGGCGTGGAGCACTTGAAGAATGGTATCATTGCTTCCGGTGCTATCCTGCAATACCTGACGATGACGCAGCATACGCAGATTGGGCATATCACTTCGCTGGCTCGTATTGAGGAAGATAAATACGTTCGTCTGGATAAGTTTACGGTGCGCAGCCTGGAACTGATTGGCAATATGAATGATGGCGGAAGCAGCCTGATTAATGTCATCGACCGGACGATTAGTCCGATGGGGGCACGTCTGCTGAAACGCTGGATGGTCTTTCCGCTAAAAGATGAGAAGCCTATCAATGAGCGGTTGAATGTTGTGGAGTATTTCTTCCGCCAACCGGATTTTAAGGAACTGATTGAAGAACAGTTACATATGATAGGAGACTTGGAACGTATCATTTCCAAAGTAGCCGTGGGGCGTGTATCACCCCGTGAGGTGGTGCAGTTGAAGGTGGCTTTACAAGCTATTGAGCCGATAAAGGAGGCATGTATGGAAGCTGATAATGCGAGTCTGAACCGGATTGGCGAGCAACTGAATCTTTGTATTTCCATCCGTGACCGGATTGCCAAGGAGATTAATAATGACCCGCCACTATTGATTAATAAGGGTGGCGTGATTCAAAATGGGGTGAACGCGGACTTGGACGAGTTACGCCAAATCTCTTATTCGGGAAAAGATTACTTGCTCAAAATACAGCAGCGTGAAAGTGAACAGACGGGCATCCCGAGTCTGAAGGTAGCTTATAATAATGTATTCGGCTATTATATTGAGGTTCGTAATGTCCATAAAGATAAAGTTCCGCAGGAATGGATTCGCAAACAGACATTGGTCAATGCAGAACGTTATATCACGCAGGAACTGAAAGAATATGAGGAGAAGATTCTGGGAGCAGAAGATAAGATTCTCGTTTTGGAAACGCAGCTATACACGGATTTGGTGCAGGCATTAACGGAGTTTATTCCTCAGATTCAGATTAATGCGAATCAGATTGCCCGCCTGGATTGTTTGCTGTCATTTGCCAATGTGGCTCGTGAGAATCGTTATATCCGTCCGATTATTGAAGATAATGATGTATTGGATATTCGCCAGGGTCGTCATCCGGTGATTGAGAAGCAGCTTCCTATCGGTGAGAAGTATATTGCCAACGATGTAATGCTGGATTGTAATACGCAGCAGATTATCATTATAACCGGTCCTAACATGGCCGGTAAATCAGCTCTTTTGCGTCAGACTGCATTGATTACGCTGCTGGCACAAATCGGTTCGTTCGTCCCTGCGGAAAGTGCCCATATCGGATTGGTAGATAAGATATTCACCCGCGTAGGAGCGAGTGACAATATCTCTGTTGGCGAATCTACGTTTATGGTAGAGATGAATGAAGCGGCGGATATCCTGAATAATGTTTCTTCCCGAAGCCTGGTGTTGTTTGACGAATTAGGCCGTGGCACGTCTACATATGATGGTATTTCTATTGCCTGGGCGATTGTAGAACATATCCATGAGCATCCGAAAGCGAAAGCGCGCACGTTATTTGCTACGCACTATCACGAACTGAACGAGATGGAGAAATCCTTCAAGCGTATCAAGAACTATAATGTATCCGTGAAAGAGGTGGATAATAAGGTTATCTTCCTCCGTAAACTGGAACGTGGCGGTAGTGAACACTCTTTTGGTATTCATGTGGCAAAGATGGCAGGTATGCCGAAGAGCATTGTGAAACGTGCGAATGTGATATTGAAACAGCTTGAATCTGATAATCGTCAACAGGGTATCTCCGGTAAACCGCTGGCGGAAGTGAGCGAGAATCGCAGTGGTATGCAGTTGAGTTTCTTCCAGTTGGATGACCCGATTCTTTGTCAGATTCGTGATGAGATATTAAACCTGGATGTGAATAATCTCACTCCGATTGAAGCGCTGAATAAACTGAATGATATTAAGAAGATAGTTAGGGGGAAATAAAACAGAAATAAAACAGAAATAAGGCGAAAATAGTAGGTAAATATGCCCTAGAGTATATTCTCGATCGTTTTCCTGGTGTCAGGAAAATGATATCCACCCTAACGGGAAAGAGTAAATGATAAAAAAAGGGATTAGCGATGTTTAAATCGCTAATCCCTTTTTCTGTTTCAGGCTACTTTCTTCTTTTTGTCATAGAAGAACATAAAGTAGACACCTATTATAATGAATGGAACGCTTAACCATTGTCCCATATTGAACATCATACCGTTCTCGAAGTCTTCCTGATTCTCTTTCAGGAACTCGATAAAGAAGCGGAAGGTGAAGATATACGTCAGACAGAGGCCGAAGAAGAAGCCGCGATGCAGTTTCTTACTGTAATTCTTATACAGGTAAATCATGATGAAGAACAGGATAAGATAGGCAATAGCTTCGTAAAGCTGTCCCGGATGACGGGGGAGCATATCCACACGTTCGAAAACAAATGCCCAGGGTACATCAGTCGGTTTACCGATAATCTCAGAGTTCATCAGATTGGCAAGACGAATGAAACAGGCCGTGATTGGCGTAGCTACGGCAATCATATCCAGCACATCCATATAATGAAGTTTCGTCTTACGGCAATACAGCCAAAGGGCAACTATCAATCCTAGTGTACCGCCATGGCTGGCCAATCCTTCATATCCGGTGAATTTCCAGTTTCCATCCGGCATGAATTTGATGGGAAGAATCATCTCCCAAAAATGAGACAGGTAATATCCCGGGTCATAGAACAAGCAATGCCCCAGGCGGGCACCGATTAGAATACCAAAGAAACAGTAAAAGAAAAGCGGGTCAAACTTCTTCTCCTCTATCTTTTTATCCCGGTACTGGTAGTGAACAACAACATAAGCAAAGAATATTCCTACTGCCCACAATAATCCGTAATAACGGATAGAAATGCCGAACAGGTTGAATAGTTCGGGGTTCGGGTTCCAGTTGATGGATAATAGCATGGCATTCATTCTATATTGGATTAATGTTAATGATTAGATTCTTTGAATTTCTCCGCAACCATCCGGTAGGTCGGTATATCGACTCCTTGCTCTTCGGCCGCTGTAATCATGTCGAAGAGCAAGCCTTGTATCTCGGACTCGTGTCCGCGTGCCAGGTCTTTCTGCATGGAAGCGGTACTTTCGGGGTCGAGCTTATCAATCACTTTCAGATTATAGCTGACGGGATCTTCCGGAAATTCAACGCCCAACTTCTTTCCTAAAGCGGCGCTTTCCGTAGAAAGTCCGATAAATGTATCCCGCACCTTTCCCGGTTTTTGGACTTCGCCCATCGGAACATCGTAGTAAGCACCCGTTAGAGCCATGGCAGAAATGAACGACCATTTGATGAATGTATCCCGGTTGATATCCGGTGAAAGGTCTACCTTTATACCTGCTTCCTGCAATTCTTCCCGGATGGCTTCCAGTAATCCGGGTTTGACAACAGTGCCACGGTGAGCACCATATACTAACCGGAATATTTTCCCCATTTGGGTGATTTCTCCTGTGCCGGAAACGAAGCCTACGATATAGATACAACCATCCAGGACAGTGACTCCCGGAACAAGTTTCTGTATGCGCGGTCCTGTTCCATATACATTCAGAATAGGGATGACAACCGTATCTTTGTGTGCTGCTCTTTTTATCAGTTCTACGATGGAATCGACCGAATAACCTTTCACGCATACAAATATCACATCTGCTTTCCCGTTAAATTCTTCAGCCGTAGTTGCCGGGATTCGGAGCGTATGTTCGCCCTTTAAATTCGACTTCAGTTTCAGACCGTTTGTCTGAATCGACTGCAAATGAGCTCCACGGGCAATACAAGTTACATCTTTGCCTGCCAGCGACAAGAATCCTGCGATACTGCCGCCTACACCTCCGGTTCCTGCAATGAGATATTTCATGTTGTTAGCGAATTAGTAATTAATAAGTCGTTGGTGATTACCGATAATCACACGTTGAAACGGAAATGCATGATGTCGCCATCCTGTACGACATATTCTTTTCCTTCCACACCCAGTTTACCGGCTTCCTTCACGGCTGCTTCCGAACCGTATTGGATATAATCTCCGTATTTGATTACTTCTGCACGGATAAAACCTTTCTCGAAATCGGTATGGATAACACCTGCACATTGCGGAGCTTTCCATCCCTTTTCGTACGTCCAGGCACGTACTTCCTGTACGCCGGCTGTGAAGTAAGTTTCAAGATTCAATAATTTATAAGCTGATTTGATAAGACGTGCCACGCCCGATTCTTCCAAACCTACCTCGGCAAGGAACATCTGACGGTCTTCGTATGTTTCCAGTTCGGCGATGTCCGCTTCTGTCTTGGCTGCGACAACGAGGATTTCTGCATTCTCGTCTTTCACGGCTTCACGTACCATATCTACGTATTTGTTTCCGTTTACCGCGCTTGCTTCGTCTACGTTGCAAACGTACATCACCGGCTTGCTGGTCAATAAGAACAGTTCGTGGGCAATCTTCTGTTCGTCTTTCGTTTCGAAAGTGACAGTACGTGCCGACTTGCCCTGTTCCAATGCGGCTTTATACTGGATCAGTATATCATATGCCTGTTTTGCAGCTTTGTCACCACCTGTTTGTGCCTGTTTCTGTACCTTTTGGATGCGGCTTTCGATAGTTTCCAAATCCTTCAATTGAAGTTCGTAGTCGATGATTTCTTTGTCGCGGACAGGGTTTATACTTCCGTCTACGTGCGTCACGTTCTCATCGTCAAAGCAACGAAGAACGTGAATAATTGCATCCGTCTCACGGATATTGGCAAGGAATTTATTTCCCAGTCCTTCACCTTTGCTTGCGCCTTTCACCAGTCCGGCGATATCTACGATTTCTACTGTTGTAGGAACAATTCTTTGGGGATGTACCAATTCTGCCAGTGCATTCAGACGTTCATCGGGAACGGTGATTACACCTACATTCGGTTCAATTGTACAGAAAGGGAAGTTTGCCGCTTGTGCCTTTGCGTTCGACAAACAGTTGAAAAGTGTTGACTTACCCACGTTCGGTAGTCCTACAATACCACATTGCAATGCCATATTAATCTATTATTTCTTTTATTATCAATAGGATACATATAAGTGAACAACAAATTGGCGACAATGTCCGGATAAAAAAGAGTGTTTGTTACCAAGTTGCCCATTTTAGTTTGCAAAGATAATCATTTTTGAACTAATAAAGGAAACTTGGTGCACTTTCTGTCTTCTCATTCCACAGTTACCTTGAAACGGCATTTATCTGCGCCACCCAAAACGGTTTCTATTATTTCCACGCTGATATTCTTATCGGGCAATAAATTTCCGATAATATACAATACACTTTGGCGTGAACATTCGCAATGTGATGCATCCTTTACTTTTCCGCTTTTTACGTCCGGACAGACGCACGCAGGATAACCAATCTCATAAATATGTCCTTTTTCGATTGTCTTTGCGGAAAGCCATTCTGTATTTCCGTACCGTTTGTACTGTTCGTCTAGGCAGCAACCACATTCTTTGAATTGCTTTCTTTGCATTGGCAATATGGTATCTTTGACACACTTTATCGCTTTGTCTTTATAATTCATTTTATTCTCCTTTTTTAATTCGTTTTCTATTTCCTGATTCATATATTTCATACCTCTTTCTTCATAACTGGGATATAGATATCTGTCACCAACTCCGAAGCCGGAGTCTTTTCGGGTGTGTCGATATAGGTTTCAAAAGTAAACTGCTCCCGTAGAGCATAATCGCTTGTCGGCAACCAGTCAAGGTAAATATGGCGATATACCCTGTTTAGCTGATGATAAAATCCTTTGAAGCGAAAGACGGAATATTCTCCCGCAGGAATTTCATAATGGCCGAAGCCTTTGGGAATCCTGAATGATTGCGGCAATGTCACCCCTACCATGAAACGTATCTGTTCTTCCGGCGTAATCAATGGATAGTCGAGGGTCAGACTTATATATTTGCATCCTTTTGATGATAATTCATGGTTTTCAGAAAATTGCAGCAGTTGTCTCCATAGGACAGAAAAGCTATGGCTGACATTCTGTGTCCTTTCCAGTTTCAAATACGCGACTCGGATTCCTGGTATTTTTTCAATACTAAAGTCTATTTGTATGGGGTTTTTTCTTTCAGGACTGACTTTTGAATGTTTTTCGCGAAACTCAGGTATAGAACAATTAAAATAACTTTTGAATGCCCTTGAAAGAGTATGCTTGTTCTGATAATTGATTTGGCTGAGAAGTTTCGGAACACTTACATCTGTTGTTATTAACTTAAATGCAATATATTCTAATCTTAATCTTTGAATGTAATTTCCAATATTCTCGCCACAAACTGCTTTAAAAAGCCTGCGGAAATGATATTTGGAAATAGATGCAATCTGTGATAGTGTATCAGAATCAAGTTCGTCAAACAAATGACGATTGATGTATTCCTGAACTTTTATAATTAATTCGTATTGTATATGGGCAGTATTGACCTTCTGTTCCACCTCTTGATATGCGGAAGCCGCTTGGACATAACTTCTCTCAATTCCTCCGATGTGTAATTAATACCTGTCTCTCTATAATATTCTTCGGGAAAAAGTCCCCAAAGGTAAATGAGATAATCCATTGAAAAGTCATATAGTTTGACTCCGTTTTTCAGACAATACTCGCAATATTCCTCATTCTGTTCTAACCCAAGATTATTATAATCAATCTCTAATGGGATTCCGCAAGTTTGGCAATATTTTGTTTCAGTATTGATTTTCATAAGCTTTCTATTATTTAAGTGCAAAGTTACTCAATAGATTATGCAAAAGGTTACCATAAATAGCTATTTTCCGTTTACACGTTTTAATTTAGGTAATGAGGTGGTAGTTGAACTTTGTCGTGCTTTGGGCTATGGCTGGCTTTGACTGCTCAAAAGAAAAGCCAAACAAAGGACATTACTCGCACATTATTAAACGATTGTCCTTGTTTGGCTGATTCTAGCTTTTTATTCGTTACTCACAAGGTGGCACTTCGGAAATACTACCGTATCGGTGGTACTCGAAAGAGATGCTTTGTTCCTGGATATAGTGTAGCAGTTCGATGCGTCCTTGCTTAACGGGCGGTGCTGTCGCGATGTACATATCATATTCCGCGGCTACTTCATACATTTCTTTGGGAATATTGGGTGAACAAGTCCGTATTCTTGCATAATCTATCATCACCTCCAGGAATTTCTCCATTGGCTCTTCCCTTAGTTTGCAACCGGTTTCGGCAAGTGCGGCGCTACGGTTGTCTGTCGGGTCGAAGCTGATGACGAGCGGTGTTCCGCAGGTCTTTGCCGCATGGGCAATCATCAATGCTTCCTCGTCCGTATCCTCTGGAAATAGACGCAGAATCATTTCATACAGAGGCAGATAACGGAAAATATTCTGTTCTCCGTATAGCTTGTTGATGTCTTTGGCTTTTGAGAATTCTTCCTGCCAGGCTTTCTCGTAGCTTTGTTTATAATCAGTCTTGCTGTCCGGCTTGTCTGTGATTTCTACAAAGCAAGTGCAATAATTGGGGCCGCCCGCTTTGAGGCCGCCACCAAAAGCGGACATATTCATTCCGCCGAATGGCTGGCGGTTGACGATTGCTCCCGTAATTCCCCGGTTGATATACAGGTTTCCTGCCGATAGGGTGTCCTTCCACAGTTTCTGTTCAGCTTCGTCGAGGCTCTGTAATCCTGAAGTCAATCCGTAGTACAGGTCATTGACCAGGTCAATACCTCTTTCGAGATTATCAATGCAGCCGACACTTAGTAGCGGGCCGAATAACTCGGTGTCGAAAGAGGGGCTCCCCGATGTTACTCCCCATTTTACGGTGGGGGCCAACATATATTCTTTCTCGTCGATAAAGCGGGGTGGAACCAGCCACGACTCTCCCGGCCTGAGGTTGAAGGCTTTCAGCAGCTTGTCGTTCTTGTTGGTAATCATCGGGCCTACCATATTTCCGGCATTCCAGACACTGCCTACTTTCAGACTTGTTGCCGCGTCTTTCAGTTTGCTTTGGAAGTTCTCGTCTTCGTAGACCGAACGTTCTACTAGCAACAGTGAGCAGGCGGAACATTTCTGTCCGGCATTGCCGAAGGCGGAAGCGACGATATTCATGATAGCATGGTCGCGGTCGCCCGATGCCGTGAGGATAATGGCGTTTTTGCCACCGGTTTCTGCGGATAGTGGAGTTGTCGGAGCAGTCTTTGCGATATTTTGGGCGGTATCCGTGCCGCCTGTCAGTATAATATGCTTGACGGCGGGAGCGGTAGTCAGTACTTTCAGTGCCTCCCGGTCGGTAATGATGACCTGTAATGTCTCTTTGGGTACTCCTGCATCCCAAAATGCCTTGGCCAACATCCAGGCAACCGGAGCCGCCACAGTAGCAGGTTTCAGGATAACCGTGTTTCCGCCCGCCAATCCTGCTACTATGCCACCTACGGGGATAGCGCAAGGGAAATTCCAGGGAGAAATAACCAGTATCGTTCCCTTCGGCTTTATCTCTATATCATCCAATGCGGCAAACTTCTTCATCGCCGTTGTATAGAAACGGGCATAATCTACCGCTTCCGAAACCTCCACATCACCCTCAATCACCGTTTTACCCGTCACGGCACACATACAACCTATCAGGTCGCCTCTCATATCTGCCAACCGGTTGGATGCGTCATACATAATCCGATGCCGTTCTTCCAGCGTGGTCTTTCTCCATCCGGCAGGATCTGCTTCTGCAATCCCGATAATCTTTTCCACTTGCTCACTGTCCGCTTGTGACATTTCACAGATACAGACTTCATCATTCTGACAACGGTCGAGGTATTTGTAACGACTTTCGCATACTACCGTTTCCGCACCTATCTGCAACGGAATGATTTCCGGTTCTTCCGTCCCGTTTTTCTTCCATTTGGCAAAGATACGACGTACCCATTCCTGATTCTGTGGCAAATCGAAATCCGTATCCGGCTCATTCTTCATCGTATCTGACGGCGCAACGGGGGTATAAGGGAGATTACGATTCTGAATACGTGGCGATACATGAGTAATATTATCTTTCATCGCATACGCATCTTCAAACTGCTTCGCAAGGAAATCCCATTCTTTCGTATTCGGTTTCAGATTGAAAGAGTGGGTCAGGAAGTTGTCAGGCGCCGTGTTTTCATCCATCCGGCGGACAAGATAAGAAACTGCATTCAGGAAATGCTCGTTCTTGACTACCGGAGTATAGAGAATCACCCGATTGCCGAGCATAGACTGGGCACGCCATAGATGATTGGCCATTCCCTCCAGCATTTCAAAAGTCATAAATTCGGCTGTGCCATACTTCTGAGCTAGCAAATAAGCGTAAGCGATAGAGAACAGATTATGAGAAGCTACGCCAAGATGCAATGCCTTGGCATTTTCGGGCATCAATGCCCGTTCCAACAGGTGCAGATAGTTGGCATCCACTTCCGTTTTGGAAGGAAGAATCGGATTTGGCCAACCTCTCAGGGAAGAAATAACCGTTTCCATCTCCAGATTACACCCTTTCACGAGACGCATCTTGATAGGAGCACCGCCTTCCGCCATGCGGGCTTTGGCAAATTCCAACAATTCCGTTTGGAAATCATGGGCATCCGGCAGATAAGCCTGAACAACGATTCCCGCAGAGTAATTCTTAAACTGTGGCAAACTAAGCACAGTCTTGAAAAGACGCAATGTGAAATGCGCGTCTTTGTATTCTTCCATATCCAAATTGATGAATTTGGATTGTTTTGCCCCGGTTTCGTCTATATATGGGAAATCAATAGCCTTCTGATAAAGTGCAGACATTCGTGAGACGAGTTCAGGAAAACTTTCCTCATAATTCAGGGAATGCGTCTGAGCGTATATTCCCGATATTTTCACAGAGATATAATTAATATCGGGTGATTCCAATGCTTCCAGATAATGGTGGTAGCGATAGTCGGCTTCCCCATTGCCAAGCACTACTTCACCCAGCAGATTTACATTCTGTCCGATTTTCTCTTGTGCACGGGTAGCGAGATGCTTTGTGAGTTGCGGACGTTCCTCATTGATGATGACTTGCGAGGTATCCATACGCAAACGCTTTTTGATAATCGGAATAGCGATAAAATCGAAATGATAGCCGAATGCCTGGTACATCTTGAATAAGAAAGCATCCCGTTTGTTCAGAAATTCGGGTACGCCGTATTGGTCGAGAAGGGTCTTGATGCGTTTGGCAAGTATTTTCCGGTCACGGATTTGCGATGATTCATCGAGCATCTTGACCAGGAACTTCTTGTCTTGCGGACGCTGCACCATGACAGCGTATTTATGCTGTTCCCGGCGTTCGGCCTTGGTAATGGTATCTTCACAAGTCTGATATAGCTTGAGTACCCACTCCTGCACTTCGGCAAGGGTCGGTTGAAATTGTTTGTCCATAAGAATTTGTTCTATGTAGATTGTGGAAAATGAAGAAAAGAATCTCAAATTGCAATTTACATATCACGAAAGGTGGGGCTGAACATAACAGCACGGTAGCGATGCAGGGTTTGCAACGCTTGCTGCGAGAAGCGGTCGAACAGATACTGTTGTTTCATATTCGTCGTTTTTTAAAGTTATTAGAAACGAAAGGCTTACACTTCTCACAAAGATAAAAATAAATTGTTGATTTTCAAGTAAAAGGAGAAGAAAATGCAACGCAACTGCGCTAAATTCGTGTTTCAAAAGATTTAGTATGAGTTGACTTATTTCATAATGTAAAACGCTACAGAAATGAGCCAAACCTTTTAGGCTATTTTATTCCGCAGATTAGTTATCAATACCTATTTCATTGCCTATTTTTATTTCGTATGACTATAGTCCCCCTTGCGTATGACTATAGTTATGCGCAAGGAAGACTATAGTTATCTTTGCGCATAACTATAGTTAAACGAACTAATAGTAGGCAATCGAAATAATATAATTAGGTAATCAGAGAAGTCCAATCAACATCAAAACTATATATGGACTATTATTCGGTTCATAACGGTGTAGAAATGAATCAAATGCTATTTTAATTTCTTTTTCTACCTAATCTAATTAATTTCATTACTTACTCTTTTTGCGTTTGACTATAGTTGGACGCAAGAGTAACTATAGTGCACCTTGCGTCCAACTATAGTGGAACGCAAAGTACACTATAGTGGAACGAAATAAAAGTAATGAATGAGATAAATTCGAATAGTGAATCAGTTATATAAAAATGCCTATAGGAATCAGTAGAAATAAGGGGAACAGCCGGATGAATCCATTTGCTCCCCTTCGGGTTGCTAGCCTCTAAAATATATTGTAAAAGGCAAGTAGCAACATCTGAATGTTACGTTTTCGACCTTATAGCCGTCAGATGCCAGACGCCCCCGCCTGATTTTACTTGTCTTTATAGTCATTACAAGATAATGGTTCTTATCCTTTTGCAAACGCATAGACATAAAAAAAGCGGAAGGGTATTTACCTATCCGCAAATGAGGGAGTCCAAGCCCTTGCACACAAACAGGAAACACCCCCCGCCTATTGCAGGGAGCATTCGTCTGTTTTCGTGTGTGCTTGATAATTTGGACTTTTCATTTGCACAGAAACCAGCTAAACGCTTTTTTATTTAAAATGTAAATACATGTCGCGCTACGACCGTACAAAGATAGTAAATTATTGAATCAATAACCGTTCAGGTCTTTCTTTTTTCATTCAATGGTTTGATTTTCTTTTTTACCGGGTACACTGATTTTAAGAGTCTTAATATTTAGCTTGATATTTCTTATAAAAAATAAGGAATAGAGTGAACCCGATTAAAGCGAATGGAACCCCTGTAAGTGCCGGATAGCGGTATCCGCTGCTGATGGCAAGTCCGCCTGCATAGGCACCGATAGCATTTCCCAAATTGAAAGCGACCTGTACACAAGCGGCTCCCAACATCTCTCCGCCTTTGGCTACACGGATAATTAACACCTGCTCCGGACTGGATACGGCAAACAGCCCTGCCGTACAAAGACACATTAGCAAAGCTGCCGCCCATTTGTAAGGTGAAAGGAAGAAAATAAGCAATAGCATAATGCAGATAAGTGCCTGCGCAGCAGTTCCCACCTTTCCGGGAGTGTAACGGTCGGAGAGACGTCCACTAATCAGATTTCCCATTACCATTCCGAAGCCGGCAAGAATCATTAAAGGAGTAATACTTTCGGCAGAGAAACCGGAAACATGAGTCAGCATGGGATTGATATAGCTATACCAGCAGAATACACCACCATTTCCCAATGCCGTAGCACCGAGAATCAGCCATGGAGCCGGAGTTTTAAGAAAGCGGAATTGTCCCTTGAAACCTGTATCTTTCAATCCTTCCACGTGAGGAACCCAGCGCCAGATATAATACAAGATAACAACTCCCCAAATACCTACCAACAGGAAGGTGGCACGCCAGGAAAGCATAGTACTTAGAGAAGTTCCCAGCGGTACGCCGAAAAGGTTGGCAATAGTCATTCCGGCAATCATAATCGAAACTGCTTCCGAACCTTTTCCCTTGTCAGCCAGTTTCTCGGCAACAATGGAACCCACGCCGAAGTATGCTCCATGAGGCAGACCGGAGATGAAACGGGCAGCGAGCAACACCCAATAATTGGGAGCCATAGCCGCGCAGATATTACCTACCATAATCAAGGTAACTAATACTAAGAGAATATGTTTCAACGGATATTTGCGAGCCAGTGTCAGTACAGGTGCGCCAACACAAACGCCTAAGGCGTAAGCTGAAATGAAATGTCCCGCCATAGGGATGCTGATACCTAAATCTTTTGCCACGTCGGGCAATATTCCCATCATTACAAATTCGGCAATACCTAATCCAAGCGTACCGAATGCCAATGCAATAAGACTTTTCTTCATACGAAACTATACCTAATACTGTTACTTTTTACCTTAATTATCTGCCGCTGCTTTTTTTCGGCTGCAAAGGTAAAACAAAATCAGTCAGAGTGAGTTCGCACGGGTAAATTTTGATTTAAATCAATTTATACAATACCTCATTAAAAGTAAGGTAATACATTTAATGAGGTATAATATGATATATGAACTATGGCTAATTATCTATTCTTTCCAATTCTTGCAAATTCTTCAAATATTTGCAAGAATTGATAAGGTTAAGTAATTGATTTAACTATTTCATCAAACATTTCTCCTTTTACATATCCTTTCTTTACTTTATTGAGTGATATTTCATCTATTAGTTTTCTTTCTACAAGACCGTCAATATCATTTTTAGCAGTAGTATGAGTGACAGAAAACCTGTTCTGTAGTTCTTTTACAGTAAATAATATTTTAGGATTATCATTAATAAGCCTAAGAATATCTGCCTGGCGCTCGTTGATATTATCTAATTTGTAGAATACAGAAGCCTGGTGTTTCTGCTCTAATTTACGTTTAATGTAGGTTTGTAGTTCTTTAAAGGCAAGTTCCAACACCCGGAGGTTATAAGCTATGAAATATCCCATGTCTTTCTCATCAGCTTCCGTGTATAAGTAAGCATTTTCATAGGACTTTTTTGATTTGGCAATGACTCTTGAAATAGATAAATATTCAGTCAACCAGTAGCCACTTTTTAGCATATACCAATAGAACAGGGCTCTTGCTGTACGTCCGTTTCCATCCACAAAAGGATGCATATAGGCAATCATAAAATGAATGATAATGCCTCTGATTATCGGATGAATAAATACTTTGGGGTTGTTCTCATTGAAGAATATGCATAAATCTTCAATAAACGGAAGAATGTCTTCATATGGAGGTGGTGTATGTACTACTTCATGCGTTATGGCATCTTCCACCACTACTTCATCGTTCGTTCTGTATCTCCCGGCATCGGCAGGGTTTTCTAATGTCTTTTCGGTCATTAAAACATGAATTTGTTGTAATAGTCCGGATGATAAAGGGGTGTTTATATTTTGAGTTATAAAGCGTATGGTTTGATAATTGTTGAATATCATCTGCTGAGACTTGTCTTGTGGAGAAAGGCTTTTTCTCAACATCTCCTTTGCTACTTTTCTGGTGGTGGCGGCTCCTTCCATTTGACTGGAAGATATGGCTTCTTCCATTAATGAGCTAATTAGATATTGCTCTTTGTTTTCTGCCGGAATGATTGAGCTGCTTCCCCAGGAACCACCAAAGTTCATATCGAATTCGTGGCACATTCGTTGCATAGCATTGGTTATACTGATAGATATACCATACTTTTTCCATACGATAATTCGTTTTGCTTTTCGGGATGCCTTTATGTAGCACCACAATTCTTTATTGGATATTCCATCAGGAGTCCTTTGATATTTTATATCAGACCAGTAACTATACTTATCATTGTTTTTTTCTATGATTGCTTTGAGTTTTTCAAGCGGTTCAGTAAGAAGAGCACTTAAGTATTCATCCTGGCTTATTTGAGGTGGAAGTTCAATCATACTATCACTTGTTTATATTATATTTTGGTCTACAAATATAACTCTTTTCTTTCCAATTCTTGCAAATGTTTGAAGAATTTGCAAGAATTGGAAAGAATAATAACTTTCGGGCTGATGCCAATTTAAATTTCTATCAACTATAAAAGATAAAATTGAAATATTTAGTGGTTTTATCTACTATAAAAGATAAAATCATTATTTTTGTATCAAAACTCATTTCTTATGAAATTAATAAATCGTCCTCAATATACGAATAGAATCAGACCT
Source organism: Bacteroides sp. GM023 (assembly GCF_014750685.1). Taxonomy (GTDB): domain Bacteria; phylum Bacteroidota; class Bacteroidia; order Bacteroidales; family Bacteroidaceae; genus Bacteroides. Next base: position 480,479 of record NZ_JAAXGE010000002.1, on the reverse strand, counting down.
TTTATTGGAAAAGGGCTGATAATCGTTTTAACCGGTCAGCGTCGTGTAGGTAAAAGTTGCATTCTACAACAATTGATGGGTGAATTGTCTCAAAAGGAAAATGCTAATATCATTTATATCAACAAGGAGAAAATCGAATTTGATTTTATTCAAAGTTACATGGAACTTTCAGAGTATGTAGATGAGCATTTGGTCGTTGAGAAAGAGAACTATTTGTTTATTGACGAAGTGCAGGATATAAAAGAGTTTGAGAAAACTTTGCGAAGCCTGCAAGCTGATGATGAGTGCAATATTTTTATAACCGGAAGTAATGCAAAAATGTTGTCAAGTGAATTGGCGACTGTATTGTCCGGAAGATACATTGAGTTTCATATCCAAAGCCTTAGCTATGAAGAATTTTTGGAATTCCATCAACTGGAAGACAATGACCAGTCATTAATGAAATATATGACCTATGGCGGGCTTCCACAATTGTATAGAATCGGTTTGGACGATAGGGATTTAGCATTGGACTATCTCCATAATATATATAATACGATTATGCTGAAGGATGTGATTGCCCGTGAACAGATTCGCAATGTCCCTTTTTTGGAGAATCTTATTTATTTTGTCAGTGACAATATAGGCAAACTGATATCCGCATCAAGCATAAGCAAATATATGAAATCGCAGAATGTAGAGGTTACAGCTACCGTTGTGCTGAATTATTTGAGCTATTTTTGCAATGCTTTTATTATAGACAAGGTTTCCAGATATGACATTCATGGAAAACGGTTGTTGGAGTCAAATGAAAAATATTATTTTGAGGATTTGGGGTTGAGAAATACATTGGCTGGTATCAATCAAGTGGGTGATATAGAAAAGTTGATTGAAAATGTAGTTTATCTTCACTTGAGAAACTTAGGATTTGAAGTCCTTGTCGGTCAATTCAGGCAAATGGAAATAGATTTTGTAGCTAAAAAGAAAGGAGCGATTATTTATTTTCAAGTTACCTATCTATTGTCTTCAGAAGAAACGATAGAACGGGAGTTTGGTAATTTACAATTGATAAAAGATAATTATCCTAAATATGTGATTTCACTTGATTCTTTCTATTCGGGGGGCAAGCGTGATGGAATAATATTACTTCATTTGAGGGAGTTCTTGAAAATGAGCTTCTGACTATAGCTTTTGATAAGTAATGATTCTTTTGCTCTATTTTCATGGAATGTGAAAATAGAGCAAAAGCTAAGAAAATAATCAGATTATTAGATATTTACATATATTGTTTTTAATCAGATACATGAATCTAATGTGTCTATAAACGTTTTTAACAATCCAATTGATGGGCTTATTGTTTTTTTTATCCAATCAGTAATATCTTTCAATACTTCCGGACTGATAGTCTCTTCCAGTTGTCCATATTCGGCCAATGTCCCTTTTTCGCAGGTCTGAAACAGATGATTTAAGTTCGGATAGGCTTTTACAGTTACCTTCTTATTTCCATTTTCACTGATTCTTTGTTGGATGGCTGTCAGGTTCATGGCGGCATCCACTTGAATATCCTTTTCTCCGTTTAACGCAAAAACGGGACATTTAATTTTCTTCATGTCCTTGGCGGGGTCATATCTCATAAAATGGAGATACCACGGTGAAGTCATTGAACTGATTTGGGCGGAAATCTGCTGTACGGTATTCAAATCCTTCAGTTGTTCGGGCGACATGCTTTTAGTAACGTCTGCATATAGTTCTTTTTGCAGTTCGCCCGTTGTTTTATCCGCCTGTTGCAGCATGGCATATCTGTTTCGTACAGACGGTTTCATTCCTTGCCAAACCACATCCGGCATTCCCTGGGATTTGGAAATTGATTCTACTTGTTTCAGCATCAGGCTGTCACCTCTTACCCCGGCTCCTGCCAATGAAACAATAAATGCAACCGACGGGTCTTTGGCAGCTACGATGAATGCTATAATTCCGCCTGCGCTATGTCCAACTATGCCAATCTTCTTTGTGTTTATTTCTTTTCTGCCACGCAGATAGTTGATGGCAGCTTCCGTATCTGTTACGAAATCCTCGTTGGTAGCTGTTGTATGGTCACCTTGCGATGCGGCTGTTCCTCTGTCGTCACATCTCAGCACTGCGATTCCGTTCCGGGTCAGATAGTCGGCGATGACAAGAAAAGGTTTATGTCCCATAATCTCCTCATTCCGGTCCTGTGCGCCGCTGCCTGTCACCATAACCACTGCCGGAAATTTACTTCCCTTTTCGGGAAGAGTCAGTGTTCCTGCAAGATTGATTCCTGCCTGTTCATTCCTTACCGTGACTTCTTCGCTTCTATAAGGGAAAGGCGGTTGAGGCTCTTGCGGACGTTTGAGGGGAGCCGCTTCTCCCTTTTCCAAATTCAGCGGCATGGGTATTCCTTGCGTGAAAGTTCCACTTATCGTATGATTACTGCTCAATTTGCCTTTGTAGGAAGCATGGATAGAAGGTATCTGAATCGTCACTATGGAGTCCTTGAAAGAAGTGGATTGCGTCTTTATGCCGTTGGCGCCCTGGTCGGGGCTGTCGAGTGTTGTCACATAAACTCCTTGCTCTGTTTGATTGATGTGGAATACGATAGTCAGCGAACCGGTGGGGACAGTTAGTTTTCCGTGCCAGGTGCCCGAAATATCCTGGGCAGATATGGAAGATGAGAAGAACAGTCCGGTCAGTAGCCCGGTAATGGCAATAACGATATGGAAAGCTTTCAATATTTTCATAAGAGAAAAAATTAGATGGTTGTAATGATAGCTGTATGATATGTACAAAGATAACTATTCTTTTGGCATGTGAAAATGAGTACCGAACTTATTTTTCTTTCAGGAATATCGAAGGATGGACATAACTCCCCATTATTAAACATCTGTTCTATATAAATAAGCAAGTGGTGGCTACATTTGCATTGTTATAAACTACACATAATAGTATGAAAAATGTAATCTATCTTGTTCCTGCGTTGTCGTTAGTAGGTTGTACCTCTCAACAAGTAGAAGAAAAGCCGAATGTGATTGTGATTCTTGCCGATGATTTGGGCTTTGGTGATGTCAGTGCTTATGGTTCCACTACCATCCAAACTCCGAATATCGACAGCCTGGCACATGGCGGAGTTTGTTTCACGAACGGATACGCCACTTCGGCAACGTCCACTCCCAGCCGTTATGCCCTGATGACCGGAATGTATCCGTGGAAAAATAAAGACGCGAAGATTCTTCCGGGTGATGCCCCTCTTATTATCAATGAAAACCAGTTCACGCTGCCGAAGATGATGCAGCAGTGCGGCTATGTGACCGGAGCCATCGGAAAGTGGCATTTGGGTATGGGCGACGGAAACGTCAACTGGAACGAAACCGTGAAACCGGGCGCGAAGGAAATCGGCTTCGATTACTCCTGCCTGATTGCGGCGACAAACGACCGTGTCCCGACCGTTTACGTAGAAAACGGAGATGTGGTAGGACTCGACCCGTCCGACCCTATCGAGGTGAGTTACGAAAAGAACTTTGAAGGCGAACCGACCGCCATCTCCCACCCGGAAATGCTGAAGATGCAGTGGGCGCACGGACACAATAACTCAATAGTAAACGGAATACCCCGTATCGGATATATGAAAGGCGGCCAGAAAGCCCGTTGGAAAGACGAGGATATGGCGGACTATTTTGTAGATAAGGTGAAGAATTTCATTACCGGACATAAGGATGCTCCCTTCTTCCTCTACTATGGCTTGCACGAACCCCATGTTCCACGTGCTCCCCACGAACGTTTTGCAGGAAAAACAACAATGGGGCCTCGTGGTGATGCCATCGTTGAGGCGGACTGGTGCGTCGGTGAACTGCTCGCCCATCTGAAGAAAGAAGGATTACTTGAGAATACGCTGATTATCTTCTCAAGTGACAACGGCCCGGTTCTGAATGACGGATACAAAGACGGAGCAGCCGAGCTTGTCGGCGACCATCTTCCCGCAGGCGGATTGCGCGGTGGTAAATACAGCTTGTTTGACGGCGGCACGCATATCCCCCTGTTTGTCTATTGGAAAGGGAAGATTCAGCCGGTAGTATCCGATGCTTTGGTTTGCCAGGTGGATATTCTCGCTTCTCTTGCTTCCATGGTGAATGCCGGCTTGCCGGAAGGGCTTGACAGCCGGAACTATCTGGACGCTTTCTTCGGCAAGGAACAGACCGCCCGCAAAGATGTAGTCCTGGAAGCACAGGGACGTATGGTCTACCGTTCGGGCGACTGGATTATGATGCCCCCCTACAAAGGTTCGGAACGGAACCTGACCGGAAATGAACTGGGCAACCTGGGCGAATACGGACTCTTCAATGTAAAAGCCGACCGGACACAACATCAGAACGAAGCGGCGCAACATCCCGAACTGCTGGATTCCCTGAAGCAAGATTTCTTTGCCGAAGTAGAGGGATACTACCGCAGTGAAGTAGAAGAAGAACCACTAAAGTAAGGTCAAATGTCTTTTTGAACATAACTCCCCGGTGATAAAACAATCGTTCTACCCTGGGGGGATTTATTTCTCTACCTTTGTTCTGTTCGATAGTGAACGATTAACCTTGAAGATTGATGATATGAGAAACACCGTTTTTTTATTCTTCCTTATATTATTGATTGCTTGTCGCTCCGAGTCTCCTTTGACACTGCTGCCGGAGTCCCGTTTCCAAACGGAGATAGACGGCAAGCCGGTTTCGCTTTATACACTCTCCAATCAAAACGGACTGACGATGCAGGTAACCAACTGGGGCACCCGTGTGGTATCTCTTTGGACACCCGACCGCCGGGGCAACCTGGATGACATCGTTCTTGGTTATGACAACATCGACAAGTATCTGAATAGCCGTGGCTTTTGGGGAGCCACAGTCGGTCGTTTCGGCAACCGCATTGCTAACGGGCGTTTCTCATTAAATGGAGAAACCTTCCAACTCTCCGTATCTGACAACGGCCAATGCCTGCATGGGGGCGATAAAGGCTTCGACCGTGTAGTATGGAACGTCGATTCCATAGCCTCGGACTGCCTCTCCCTTTCCTATTATTCAAAAGACGGGGAAGAAGGTTTTCCTGGAAACCTGACGATAAAGATGACCTACTCCCTCACCCCCGCCAACGAATTTCGCATTGACTATACAGCCGTAACAGATAAAAGCACCCCGGTGAATCTCACCCATCATTCGCTGTTCAATCTGAAAGGCGAGGGAAACGGTTCCATTGAATCGCATCAACTATGCATTGCGGCCGATTACTATACACCGGTAGACAGCGTACTGATTCCGACGGGTGAAGTGGTTTCAGTAGCCGGAACACCGTTCGACTTTCGTTCTCTGATACCGATTGGCGGGCAATTGGAACGTTCTGACGCACAATTAGCGCAATGTCATGGATTTGACCATAACTTTGCCTTGAACCGGAAGACGACGGACGAACCGGAACTGGCGGCTTCCGTCTACGAGCCTTCTAATGGGCGTTGCATGGAAGTATGGACTACCGAGCCCGGACTCCAGTTTTATAGCGGCAATTCATTTGACGGCAGTATAAAAGGGAAAAGCGGAAAGAGCTATGCGCCCTATGGAGCCCTGGCTTTGGAGACACAGCATTTCCCGGATTCCCCCAATCAGCCGGATTTCCCTTCCACGATATTGAATCCGGGGGAAGTCTATCATCAGGTTTGTATCTATCGGTTTAGTGTGAAATAAAGAGTTCAACCTTTTTTTAAGTGATTTATTATGAAAAAAAGTATGTATATGAAAGTGAAGGCCTTTTTAATGTTTGTATTGCTGTTCTTATGTTCAATGGGAACAAAGGCGCAGGAATTGGGAGCAAACTATAACGAAAATATAGACTACCCGATTACTGAAATAGAGATGCTGAAGAAATCGAAAGTGACCTGGGTGAGAGGATTTGTCAATGTCCCCCAGTTGTTTCTCCAAAGTGAGAATGGAAAGATTGTGGGTGTGAAAGAAGATGCTATCAGAACACATATCCCCACGCTGAAATATATCCAGGCAAAGAAAGCATTGGGCGACCAGGTGAAATTTATGTTGAGCCTGAAGATTCCTTTTGAATCTTATACCGACCTTGTCCCGGAAGTGGGCAGCGCAGAAATGGAATACATTTTCACTGCGGTGAAACTCTTGCTCGACACATACAATATGGCGGAGAACATCGACATCCTGGTGATGGGTAACGAACCGGAATTTGAGAACAAGAACACGACTACCGGAGAATCCGATGCGGAAGGCTATAAAGCATTCCTGTATGAGTTTGCCAATCGGCTGACTACCTGGAAACAGGAAAACGGCTGGACATTCGACATCTTCGCCGGAGCGCTGAACCGTGTATCCGAACTGCTAGGAAGTACGACTGTCCCCGCTGTGGTTTCGGTAGTCAACACGAATCCGAATGTAGTGGGGCTGGACTTGCATATCCATGCCCAGTATATCGAGCAGGCAGAGAACGACTTAAAGAGAATCCGCAATTACTACGGAGTGACCAAGAAGATAATCAGCACGGAATTCTCTATGGTGCGCGCATTGAATCCGTATGTAGCCACTACTTTGGGAACTTGGGGAGCCAATAACGGCTATTCTGCCACGATGAAACTCTATGAATATCTCAACACGGTAGCCGAGAAAGCAAGTGCCGGCACTCCGGTCACTTCAAGCGAGTTTCAAAGCCTGTTCCATAGTTTCTCCTGGTATCCGAAAAACTGGTACACTACTTTCTATGAGAAGTTCAAGCAATACGATACGTATGCCATTACAGGACGTTTCAGCGTTGTTCCCGGTGGAGCCAGGGCTGTTTACGACGCAAGTACGGAGATGTGGGAACTTGGCGGTATTTATCTCTCCCGCTATTTGGGCATTGATGAAGATGGCCTGTACACTCCGAGCCCTTTGGTATATCATGATTTCATCGCTATCCAAAACGGGCAGTCCGTCTCCAGGTTTGTAGAGGGACAGAAAGAAATCTTTATCCAGTGGGGAACCGGAGTCGACAAGACCTGCCAACTGGTAGTTAAGGATGAAAGCGGTAATACGACCTCACAGGCATTGCCGCAGGATGCCAATTACACGCTTATCGAGAATCTGCTTCCCGGAAAATCGTATCATATCTCTTTAGTGAAGACTGATAACAGTGTGGCATGGGAAAGAGACATCAAGACCAAAACGAAAGTGCGTGACTTCCCTATGCTGAAATACCAGCAAGCAGGTGACTATATGCTGGTTCAGGTACTGAACCTGCCCGGAGATGTCGCTTCCTATAAAATGAAAATGGACGGACGTGAAATCGGCAGCGTGAATCAGAGCCTGGGCGGACAAGTGCTTTCGGTGGATATCACCTATAACGATGGCTCGGTAGAAACATTGTCTACATCAATTGTGAAGTAATTATCTTAAATTTATTCGCTTATGAAAGTAATATATGTATTATTAGTATGTTTGTTGACCTTAGCTTCCTGCGCCGAAACGGAGTTTGCGGAAAAAGGAATCGGCAAAAAGGATATAACGGGTTACAACGATACAGGTTTTTACAGTTTGGACGGCGTCTGTTCTTTCACGGTGGACAATCAGAACCAGACTGCGGTTAACTCTAAACGCCTGACTTATCGTTTACAGAATCAAGACCAAAGCCAATACATTCATGTACAGTTTGCCGAGAAACCGGCAACAGTAGGGCAGACAGTGAAAGCTACTTTCTCCTGCCGGGGGATTTCTTTCCTGAAAGATGAAATGCAAATGGAAGTCGTCCGGACGGATGAAGGAAAGATATGGTTATCGGGCGATAATGCCGGTATAATAATTCCTGTTTTTTAATCATTAAAAGAGAAATAACTTATGAAAAGATATATTCCCGTTGTGACGTTGTTAACGGCGTTTTCATTGATTTCATGTGGTGAAGTCATGGATTTGACGCAGCCGGAAAAGGCTGAAGTCACCCATTCGAACATTACTTTGTCGCTCTATGAAACCGGCAAGTACGACTTGTATCTCGACAACCCCGAATACCAATATACCATCATGGTGGCAAAGAGCCACTGCGAAAAAGAAGCGAAGGCAGAATTTGCGGTAGTCGACGCGAAAGAATTTGGCGAAGAATACAGCTTGTTGCCGACGGCTTATTATGACTTGGATGGCGGTAAGATGGAATTTAAAGGAGACGATGTACTGCATATGGTAAACCTGCATTTCCATGACTTGGGCACGCTCGACAGCTCCAAGAAATACGTTCTCGGTCTGAAACTGGTTTCCGACGATTTAGCAGTCAATCAGGAAAAGAATACGATGACCTTCTTCCTGCAACAGGAACAGGGTGGCATTGATAATCCGTATATCCTGACCACTGTCAATGAACTGGTTGCCCTCGGCGATAAACTGAAAGACGGCAAGACCATCTATGCCGAATTGCAGAATGACATCGACCTGCAAGGTGTAGACTGGCAACCGATAGAAACCTCGACTTCCAGGCAGATTATATTCGACGGCGGCGGTCATACCATCCGTAACCTGAAAGTAACTACATCATCAACCGGTAACCAGGGATTCTTCGGTCTGCTGGTAGGCAAGTGCTCCAATATCATCTTTGAGAATGCACAGATTACAGCGGATACAAAGATGGCGGGTATCCTTGCCGGACAGGTGGGGGCTGCTGCTTCACCGGGTATAGTAGAGAATGTGCGGGTATCCGGTACAATCTCCTTGAATTCGGGAACAGCCGCCTGGGATAACGGTCAAGCCGGTGGAATTTGCGCAAGACTTCATGGTGCGGACAGTAAAATCCATCAATGCGCATCGGCAACGAACATTACTGCCGTATGGTGTGCCGGAGGTATCTGTGGGGAAGCAAGAGAAGGGGCAACCGTTTCTCAATGTTCCTCTACCGGAGACATTGTGACCGAATCATGTGTGGGAGGTATCATCGGACGTATGCTGTATGCTACCGTTACACAGTGTTATTCTTCAGGTCTTGCACAGGCTTACCCGATGAGAGTGGCGAACCCTGCGGGCGGTATTGCCGGATTTGTGGAACCCAATCCGACTTCTGTAATCTCTTATTGCTATTCCGATAGCGAAGTTTCCGCCCAAAATCAGGTGGGAGGTATTATGGGACTTGCCAACAAGCCGACAGGAATCACGGTGACTCATTGTATAGCCTGGAATCAGAAGTTGTATTCTAACGGCGCGCCCAAGTCGGGAAGAATCTGCGGACGCTTTAATATGAATGACGGTAATAACTGTTATGCGAATCCGGCTATGGAATGTCGTTTCTCTGCCAATACACCGACTATCGTAGATGAAGAAACGCCCGACTATGCAGCGCAAACTTTTGGCGCCGACCGTTACAATGGCCTTTCTACAATGAGTAATCCGATAGACGCCGCTAAAGCGCTCGGATGGAATCAGACCATTTGGAACCTTGACGGAGAAAGACCCCGCTTGGCTTGGGAACTGGCAAAATAAGCAATCAATATCTTATATTAAGAAATAGTTTATCATACTTATGAACGAATACAAGACTATCAAAAGAGTTATTTTTATACTACTGATTACGTGTTTATCCATTCCCCAATCATGGGCGGATTCATGGAAAGAGATTACGTATGCCGACCCGACCATCTTTGTAGAGAACGGCAAATACTACCTGACAGGAACCCGCAACTGGGAACCTTACGGATTTGCCGTGCTCGAATCGACAGACCTGAAACACTGGACTGTTGCCAACGGGGACTCCCTGCAACTGATACTGCGGAAAGGCGACCATGTCTTTGGTGAAAGAGGTTTCTGGGCACCCCAGTACCTCAAGGAGAAAAACACCTACTACTTCACCTATACAGCCAATGAGCAGACGGTGATTGCTTCTTCCAAATCCGTGTTCGGCCCTTTCCGTCAGAAGGAAATCAAACCGATAGACGCGTCCGCGAAGAATATCGACTCATTCCTCTTCAAGGATGACGACGGTACATACTACCTGTATCATGTCCGCTTCAATAAAGGCAACTACCTGTGGGTAGCCGAGTTTGATATGAAGAAGGGAAGCATCAAGCCGGAGACACTGAAACAATGTATGGACTGTACGGAGCCTTGGGAAAAGACTCCGAATTACAAGTCCGCGCCGATTATGGAAGGGCCTACCGTTATGAAGTGGAACGGCCTGTATTACCTGTTCTACTCCGCCAATCATTTTATGAATATCGACTACTCAGTAGGATACGCCACTTCCTCTTCCCCCTTCGGTCCGTGGAAGAAACACCCGAACAGCCCGATTATCCATCGTAGCCTGGTGGGAGAAAACGGTTCGGGACATGGCGACGTATTCAAGGGACTGGACGGAAGATACTATTATGTCTATCACGTCCATAACACAGACACCAAAGTACAGCCGCGCAAAACACGCATCGTCCCGATGGTTTTGCAAAAAGAAAACGGTGTGTATAGCATAACAATAGATAAAGAACAGGTCATAAATCCGGTGTGGAAGTGATTTGTTCAGAAATGTAGTAGATACATCTATTTTGCACATTTGTACGGGTTTTAAGGAGAATCGTCCCTCTGTTTTGGATATTTTCCCCGTTAATTTGTGTTGTGAGTAAAGAATTTGTTAACAGTTAAAACTAATGTTTATGAAAAGGAACAGACTTTATTTTTCTTTCTTCTGTCTTTGTTGCTTTTTACTCTGTACGTTGAGTGTGCAGGCGCAACAGAACTATTGGAAGGGACAAGTGAAGGATGCTGTATCCGGTGAACCGATGATTGGTGTCAGCGTTCGCGTGAAGGGTACGGGCAGCGGTACAATTACTGATTTCGACGGTAATTTTTCGCTGAAAGCATCGAAAGGAGATATACTTGTCATTTCTTATGTGGGTTATAAAACGCTGGAACTGGATTTAAAGAATAAGACAACCATAGGAGTCATCTCCCTGGCTGAAGATACGGAAACACTGGAAGAAGTGGTAGTTGTAGGATACGGCGTCCAAAAGAAAGCTTCCAGTGTCGGCTCCATTGCCACCGCCAAAGGGGATGATTTATTGAGAGTGGGGAATGTAAACTCCGTGTCCGAAGCCCTGCAAGGGCAGATGCCGGGTGTGGTTGCCATCAATTCCACTTCAAAACCGGGTTCCGACCAGGCTTCTTTGCTGATTCGCGGTAAGTCTACCTGGGGAGAGGCCGAACCTCTTGTATTGGTGGACGGTATCGAGCGTGACTTTAATGACGTGGATGTGAACGAAATCGAATCCATCTCCGTCTTGAAAGATGCTTCGGCCACCGCAGTTTATGGTGTGAAGGGTGCCAACGGCGTTATCCTGCTGACTACCAAACGCGGACTGGAACAGAAGCCGGAAATCTCTTTCACTGCCAACTTCGGATTCAAGCAACCCTCTGCCGCTCCCGAATGGTCTGACTACGTCACTTCCATGAAGCAGTACAACAGAGCCCAGGCGAACGACGGTAACTGGGGAGCATTGGTTCCCGAATCTACTATTGCCGCATGGGAAAATGCCTATGCTACCGGAAACTATGGCCCGTACAACGACGCCTTTCCCCAAGTGGACTGGTGGAAAGAACTGGTGAAGAATGTAGGTTACGAGCAGAATTATAACCTGAATGTGCGGGGTGGTACGAAGAAAATGAATTATTTCGTTTCTTTGGGTTATTTGCATGACGGTGATATTTTTAATACGAGCAAACAAGAGGAGTTCGACCCCTCATTCTCTTATCGCCGCTATAACTGGCGTAGTAACTTCGACTTTAATATTACTTCGTCAACGAAACTCTCGTTCAATGTAGCCGGTAAGATGGGTTATCAGAACCAACCCTCTTATTATGAGAATACCGATTCACCGGATGAGCGTTTTTTCGGAACGTTCTTCACGGCTCCGAGCAATGAATTCCCGATTAAATACAGCAATGGGGTATGGGGAGACGGAACAAGTTCCGACCAGAATATCGCTTGCCTGATGCTGGAAGGAGGTAGCCGTAGTATAAAGAGATACCAGGGTTTCTACGATGTTATCCTGAACCAGAAACTGGACTTTATTACCAAAGGCTTATCATTGAAGGCATCGCTATCCTATACCACTTCTTCGTCATGGACTACCCAGATAATGCCGGGTAAGATTTTAGGCAAGGACGACTTGGTTGCCCAGCGTACGCATATCCGCATTAATCGCGTGTATGATTATGCCAACCCTATTTACAATGCCGACGGAACAATTACCTATAATTATACCGAGAAACGCTATCCGGATGAAAATGCTGCCGGAGACTTGCCTATCGGCGGTGTATATGACGGATTCAAGGCTTACGGACGTAAACTTTACTACGAACTGGCATTGAATTACAGCCGTAAGTTCGGCGACCATGACATAGGCGCTTTGTTCGTATTCAACCGCAAGATGAACGAATCGACCAATCAGGATGTGATGAACTTCCCGGCTTACGAAGAAGACTGGGTAGGACGTGTCACTTACAACTTCAGGGAACGCTATCTTGCCGAATTCAATGGTGCCTATACCGGTTCGGAGAAGTTCGCTCCGGGACATCGCTTCGGTTTCTTCCCGTCCGCTTCTATCGGCTGGCGTATCAGTGAAGAACCTTGGGTGAAGAAGTTGACAAAAGGGGTGCTGACTAACCTGAAAGTGCGTTATTCCTATGGTGTGGTAGGTAATGATAAGGGTGCTACGCGTTTCAACTATATTCAGAAGTTTGAGCAACTCTCGGACAATACTCAGTTCGGTAAATATCAAACCAGCAACTGGGGACCTTTATACAAGGAAGGAAAACTTGCCGACCCGGACGCAACCTGGGAAGAATCCATCAAGCAGAATATCGGTATCGAAATCGGTCTGTGGAGTAAACTGAACATTACGTTGGACTTGTTTGACGAAAAGCGTAATAACATCCTGATGACGCGTAACACAATTCCGTCCTGGGCGGATAGTGGTATCGCCTTCCCGCAGGTGAATCTGGGTAAAACCAAGAATCACGGTCTTGAACTCGATATTGCGTGGAACGACCATATAGGAAAGTTCAATTATTATGCGAAATTCAACTTCGCAACCAGTGAAAACCGTATCGTATTTATTGACGACCCGAAGAATCAGAGCGAATATCTGAAGCAAGCCGGAAAATCCATCGGATACGTAAACAAATACCTGGCAACAGGAAACTTCGAATCATTGGATGATATTTATAACTCGGCACAGTCGACCATCGCCAACGGTGCACATAACACCTTGATTCCCGGTGATTTGTACTATATCGACTACAATGGTGACGGTATGATTGACAGCAAAGATATGGTTCCGATGAAAGACCTCAACTATCCGGTGACTACTATCGGGTTCACGTTGGGTGGTTCTTACAAAGGATTCGGATTCAATATGTTGTGGTACAGTGCCCTGGATGTTTATAAAGAAGCTATCCCTTCTTATCTGTGGGACTTCCCGCAAGGCAATATCAAGGCGCAGCCAAACACGTTGAATACATGGACGGCAGACGCTCCGGTTCAGAGCGGCGCGGTTCGCCCCAGCATCCATGTCCAGAGAAGCTATAACTCCGTAGCCAGTACGTACACATATACCAACCATGCCTATCTTCGCCTGAAGAACCTGGAAGTGAATTATCAACTTCCGAAACGCTGGTTGAAGCCTGTGCATCTGAGCAAACTGCAAGTATATGTCAACGGAACCAATCTGCTGACCTTCACGAAAGGCGATTCACGCCGTGACCCTGAACATGCAGGACAAAATATTTATCCGATGGTGAGACGTTATAATATTGGTTTTAGATTAGGATTATGAGACACTTTAAATTTACTGATATGAGAAGACATAAGTTGAATTGGATATGGGTTATCGTGTTGGCGTTGTTCTGTGGAAGTTGCGAAGACTACCTGGACCGTTCACCGGATGACGGACTTTCCGAAGATGATGTTTATAAGGACTATAACAGCTTGTCGGGTTTCATGGACCGCATCTTTCAGAATGGCGATATATTAATCTTTACGCATGGTATCAACTCTTATGCGAATACATATGTAACGGTAGGCAATTTGTCGGATGAATATGCATCCGTTCGTGATAATGACCCTTCAAAGTTTGTCAATGCCGGTAACTGGCTGGAGAACGCCGGTACCCGTTTCGAAATCGGGAGTAAAAGTGACGCGGGGAATTTCAGAACTGCTATCTCCCGTGCCTATACCGGGCTTCGTATCGTGAACCGTGTGATTAACGGCGTAGACCAGGTGAAATCCATCACGGATGAACAAAGGAGGAAACTCCTGGGACAGGCTCACTTCCTGCGTGCTTACTTCTATTTTGAAATTATCAAGCGATATGGTGGAATGCCTATCTTTGACCAGCTATGGGGAGCATCGGACGATTTCGACTTCCCCCGCAAAACCTATCAGGAATCCAACGCATGGATGCAGACCGACCTGGACAGGGCTATCGAATACCTGCCGACAAGCTGGTCGGATGAAGAACACGGACGCCCGGACAGAGTATCTGCGATGGCTCTGAAAGCGATGACACAGCTTTATGCCGCCAGTCCCCTGATGCAGAATGACCTGAATACGATTGAAAACAAAGGCTACGGAAAAGACATGGCTGCCGAAGCTGCCCGCAGTGCGCAGCAGGCTATCAACGCCATCGAAAGCCACGAATATTACCGCCTGATGAATCATGACGAATACCGTAGCATCCAGTTAATGCCGAACTCTAACCAGTTCGCGCAACCGGAATATTTGTGGTTCCTGCGCTGGCATCACGGCAACTGGTCGGCTTTCGTCAGGGCACAATGGTTGACACAGCCTTATGATAACAAGACGGGTGCCGAAGGTACGCCTTACAATGCTCCGACGCAAAATGCAGTAGATATGTACGAGCGTATGGGAACCGATGGCAAGTACTATCCGATTACCGACACGCGTTCCGGTTATGATGCGGTAAAGACTACCAACCCATATTCGGACAGAGACCCTCGTCTTGCTAACAATATCCTCGTGCCGGGCGAACAGTGGGGGAAGAACCTGCAAGGTACTCCTTACTATACGACCACCTATTCAGGCGGTTACTCGGAGAACTTCATTTCGACCAACCAGTTCACACGTGGTTCCCAACAGACCGGATATATGTGCAAGAAGTTCACCTGGCCGGAAGCAAGTGTGCCATTATTCGACGACGCGGGCTTCCAGTTATATCGCCTGGTAGCCGTATATATCCGTGTATCCCAAGTATATCTGGATATGGCTGAGGCTTCTTATGAAGCGACAGGCAGCCCGGATGCAGTGGTGACAGGTTGTACGATGTCCGCCCGCCAGGCGCTGAACAAGATTCGCGTGAGAGCCGGAATCGGCGAACTGCCGGACGGAGTTGATTTCAGAGAAGCCTACCGTCGCGAACGGGGTGTGGAATTGATGTTCGAGGGACACCGCTGGTACGATATTCGTCGCTGGATGATAGCCGAAGACCTGTTTAAAGGTGAATATCCTATCATGGGCGTCAAGGCAACCCCAATCAACCATTCTTATACTGCCGACCAGTTGAAAGTGGAAAAAGCCTGCACATATAAGTTGACGGACTTCACTTATGAATATGTTCCGGTCAGAACTGCCGTGCGAACATTCAATAAGCGTAATTATTGGTATCCGCTGCCGATGGATGAAGTGGCAGCTTTGGACAATCTTCAGCAGAATCCCGGATGGTGATAATTAAAATAAAGAAAAGTATATGAGAAACAAGATTAGATATATAAGACTGATAGGGCTCATATTTGTCCTTATCGTTGGCTCTAGCCTGACTTTCGCACAGAACAAATCAAAGAGAAAGTCGGCGAAAAAGCCTTTGGTGGAAATAGTTTCTATTGTTACCGACGAGAAAGGTAACCCGTTGAAGAATGTTTCTGTCATTTGTGGTGAAGGTGCTGTCGTTCTATATACGGATGCAAAAGGACGTTTCCAGACCAAGCTGGAGAATGACGCCACCCTGATGATTGAAGCGCTGGGATACGAAGATAAAACGTATAAGCTGACAGGCAGCAATATCGTCCCCGAAAAGATTGTGTTGAAGAAAGAACCTCTTTTCATGACGAAAGAGTCTCTGGTGAACAGAGCTGACGGCGGACAGACCTATAAAGCGAATGAAGTAGGTGCTACGAGCGTACTCGACAACGGACAGTTCGGTACTTACCCGGATTTGAATCTGACCAATATGCTGCAAGGAAAGATGCTGGGCTTGCAGATACGTTCTACGGTCAGCGGACTGGGAAACAACACGGGTGATGTGTATATCCGCGGGCTTCACGGCATGTCGGAGAATACGGCTATCGTTATCATCGACGGTGTGGAACGCCCTGTGGCGGATTTGATTCCCGAAGAAATAGAGCGTATCGAGTTGCTGAAAGATGCGACTGCCAAGATTCTGTACGGAGCACGCGCAGCGAACGGTGTCCTTTGGGTAACTACCCGCAGAGGAAAGGCGAACCGCCGTATTTATAACGCGACCGCCGAATTGGGAATAGTGCAAATGACCCGCACCCCCGACTTCCTGAACTCTTACCAGTACGCCAACCTCTACAACGAGGCACGCGCCAACGACGGAATGACTCCTTACTATAACCAGAAACAACTGGAAGGATACAAGAACTCCAAAGGTGCCAACGACCTGCTCTACCCGAATGCAGACTTGTATGACCAGCTACTGAACAAGAACGCCAACTACCGGAAAGTATCGTTCGACATGACCGGCGGTACCGACAGGGTACGTTACGCCCTCATTGCCGGATATGTAGGCGGCAGCGGATTCGAAGACGTGGCCTATACTCCCCAGCTGCACCGCCTGACCCTTCGCGGAAACCTGGACTTCAACGTGACTGATTTCCTTACCGTATCAGCCGACGTTGCCGGACGTATGGAAATGCGTAAATGGGGACAACTGGACTGCGGACAGGTATTCACCGCATTGTCTACCCATCGTCCGAATGAATATCCGCTGACTATGTCACCCGAAGAAACCGGACTGACAGCCTCGGATGGAATACCTTTGTTCGGTGCAAGTCTGCTACGGCCGATGAACGCCTATGCGGAAACCATGTACGGCGGCTATACGGACGAACGCTATACACGCAGCCAAACTAACTTTGGTGTGAAACTGGACCTCGATATGCTGACGAAGGGGCTGAAAGCCGGAGCATTCCTCTCCTTCGACAACTATGACTACCTGCAACTGTCCCTTAGCAAAGTCTATCCGACGTATGCCATCAAGTCATACAACAACTTTGCCGGTGACGAGGAAATCATGTACACCCAAATGAAGAAGATGGATGTAGCTACTTCACAAAGCCGCAAATCCACCACCTTGCAACAAACCCTGGGATGGAATGCCTTTGCCGCTTACGAAAATACATTCAACACCAAGCATGACGTATCGGCGCGAATGACCTATATGTACTCGAAAACGAGCAACCAGGGAGTGACGCAGGACATCATCAATGCCAACTACGCATTGCGCCTGAACTATATGTACGACCGCCGTTATGCCATAGAAGCCGATATGGCTTTGATGGGCAGCAACCGTTTCGAGTCGGGAAACAAATATTTCTTCTCGGCAGCGGGCGGACTTGCCTGGATTCTGAGCAACGAAGACTTCCTGAAAGACAACGAATACGTGAACTTCCTGAAGCTGAAAACAAGTGCCGGTATCCTGGGTTACGACAGAAGCACAGACCATCTGCTATATGAGAAAGCCTGGACACAGGACGGCAGCTTCCGCTTCGGAACGACCAACAACGGTGCGACTGCTTACTATTCCACCTTTGTCCGTGCAGCCAGCCCGAACCTGAAATGGGAAAAATCAGCAGAATGGAATGTCGGCGTAGAAGGTATGTTCCTCAACAACCGTTTATATACCGAGATGAACTATTTCCGTGAAAAGCATACCGACATCATCGGTTCGGTCGATGCCTCTTACGGAGACTATACAGGCAATTTCTCTTATCAGGCCAATATGGGTTCCGTCCTGAATCACGGTCTGGAAGCAATGGTTACCTGGAGCGACCGTGTCAACGACTGGTCTTATTCCGTAGGAGCCAATCTCGTATGGTCAAAGAATAAAGTACTGAAATGGAACCAACTGAAACATGGTGAAGAATACCGCTACACGGTAGGACGTTCTACCGATGCCATGCTCGGACTTGTTGCCGAAGGATTATTCGGCAAGGACGTAGCTATCAACGGTCATCCCGTTCAGACGTTTGCCGACTATCAGGAAGGCGACATCGCCTACAAAGACCTGAATGGTGATAAAATCATCGACGGCCGCGATGTGGAACAACTGGGTAACTCGTTCCCCCGTACTACTTTGGGTATCGACTTCAGTGTAAACTATAAAGGCTGGGGCTTGTACGTTCAGGGATATTCCGAACTGGGCGTCCACACATGGGCTACCAATGCTTATTACTGGAACAACGGAGAAGGCAAATACTCCAAACTGGCATTAGACCGCTATCATCCGGTGAATAACCCGACCGGAAGTTATCCGCGCCTGACAACGACAGCCGGTGAGAACAACTTCCGTAACTCTTCCTTTTGGTTGGAGAATACCAGTTTCTTCCGTATGAAGAATGTAGAATTGAGCTATACGTTCAATCAGTTTTCACCGAGTTCGGTAGTGAAGAAGATTAAAGTCTTTGCCCGTGGCGCAAACTTGTTTGTACTCTCTTCTGTGAAAGACCTGGACCCTGAACTGTTGAATGCCGGTGTGACGAACTACCCGGTTACACGGAGTTTTACAGGCGGAGTCTCTTTTGTATTTTAATTCTGAACAATTAATAGATGGCAATATGAAACATATATTAGGAAGTTGCGTTTTGGCAGGTCTGTTTCTCTTTTGTGCTTGTGACGACACATTGGACACAAAAGTGACATGGCAGATTGATGACTCTGACACCTGGAGAGTGCCGGAACTTGCTCAAGGCGTACTATACAAAGCTTATAACGGCATAGCCAACCGTCCCGACTGCTTCGAAGACAACTTTTTGGACTGTGCCACGGACAACGCAGTGACAAACGCGCGTAGCTCTTCAGTCTACAAAGTAAGCATGGGCGGAACGACAGAATTCGCCAACCCCATTGGGAACTGGACTCAGGCTTACAACATGCTGAACTATGTAAACTCTTTCCTCGAAAACGGCCTGACCGACCAAGTGCTCTACAACCGCCCCGACCCGGCGATTGACAGACAGATTAAGTTGCGTCTCGAAGGTGAATCTTACTTCCTGCGTGCATGGTGGCATTTCGAACTGTTGAAGATGTATGGCGGAAAAGCGAAGAACGGCAAGGCGCTGGGTATTCCATTGGCCGACCATTTTATCTCGCAGGAAGAAGCTGCGCAGAACGGTGAGTTTCTCCGCCCCACTTACCAGGCAACTGTCGATTTCATCGTTAACGACCTGAATAAGGCCATCGAACTGTTACCGAGCGTTTATCAGGGGGATGACCTGGAATTTGGTACGACTCAGATAGGCCGTGCCACGAAATCCGCTGCAGGCGTGCTGAAAAGCCGTGTTCTCCTGTACAGTGCCAGCCCTGCCATGCAGGATGACGATGTAACGAAGATTACAGGCATGGGACAATACGAAATCCTGAACTCTACCGTCTATCAGGCAAAATGGGAAGCGGTAGCCAAAGAGATTAATAAGATTCTGAGCATGGATGGCTTCGGAGTTTTCGTTCCTATTACTGCGGCCGGCATTGCCGATGCACAGACGGAAAGTGCTGATTATGCGTTCCGCAGATATTTCAATAATAATCTGTTGGAAGGTCTTAATTTCCCGCCGTTCTATTATGGAAGTGGGCGCACTGCTCCTTCTCACAACCTGGTAAAAGCTTTCTATGCGAAAAACGGTTATCCGGTGACAGACACTCGTTCGGGCATCAATATGGCCGACCCGAACTTCAGCATGATGCAGCTTTACGCTGTACTCGACAATCGCTTTGCGTTGAACGTTTACTATCATAGTTCGACTTTCGGTGACTCCGGCCAGGCTTTGGATATGTCCGAAGGTGGCAAAGATTCTCCTTCTTTCAGCGAGAATGCTACCCGTACCGGCTATTACCTGGCTAAGTTCGTCTCCAAGAAATCGGCTATGCTGAATCCGATTCAGACGCTCAACTCGGTTCATTACAATCCGTTGTTGCGCAAATCGGAAGTTCTTTTTAACTTCGCCGAGGCTGCCAATGAAGCATGGGGAAATCCGCAGGTGGCGGGTGACGGATGCCTGTATTCCGCTTATGAGATTATGAAGAATGTCCGTTCGCAGGCGGGTGGCATCACTTTCGACTCATATCTGGACGAGGTAGCCCAAAGCAAAGATTCTTTCAGGAAACTGATTCAGAACGAACGTCGCCTGGAATTTGCTTTCGAGAGCCATCGTTACTTTGATATGCGCCGTTGGGTACTTCCGTTGAATGAAGATGTGACAGGCGTTGCCGTTACCCGCAATGAAGATGGTACATTCGGCTTCAAAGAGCAGGTGGTGGAGAAACGGAAATACGAAGTGAAGAACTATTTCGCTCCGTTGCCCTATTCGGAGTTGGCGAAGAACAAGAATCTGGTTAATAACCAGGGTTGGGAATAAAGTACGGTTGATATAAAAATACTTATTATAATGAAAAAACTAACGATAGTATGGGTAGCATTAATAAGCGTTCTGATGACTGCTTGTTATGACGATTATGAAAAGGACTACGAAAAAAGTGTGGTTTACTTTGCTTCGCAGAAACCTTTGCGCACGCTGGTAGCCGACACGGATATGTCGATTAAAGTGGGCGTTGCCATTGGTGGAAAACGTGAAGTGAATACCGGTGATTGGGCTACATTCGAGATAGATGCGTCTCTGCTCAATGGAACGGGATTGACGCTGATGCCGGAAAGCTACTATCAGCTTGCCAATCCGAACAAAATGGCAATCAGCAACTCGAACCTGGCAATAGCAGATGTGAAAGTTACTTTCTCCGATGCTTTCTATAACGACGACGCTGCTCTGAATACTCATTATGCCATCCCTTTCCGCCTGACAGACCATAATCAGGATGAAGTGAGCACCGACGTGAATGGTGAACTGAAGGATTACAGCATCGTAGTTGTCAAATTCGTCAGCCAGTATCACGGCACTTACTTTGTGAAAGGAAAAGTCACGACCCTGTCTACTCAGCAGGTCACGGAATACAACAATAAGGATCTGAGCCAGAATTTTACCCGTGACTTTGTCTCATTGGGTAGAAATAAAGTGCGCAGACCCGGCTTCGGACAAACACTGGAAAACAACGAATCAGTGAATCTGACAGTAAACTCTGATGGAAGTGTCGGCATTGAAGCCGGCGGAAGTGTCGCTATCACAGATGCCACCGCCACATTGGACCCCGCTGCCGAATCATTGGAGTTTGTAGGTAAACAGCCTAAGTTTACACTTTCTTATAAATACACGAAGAATAGCGTTACTTATCAGGTCGAAGAAGAACTGATTCGTCGTCAGAATCCCGAAGCGGACTTGCGCTTTCAGGAATGGTAGAATAGGTGTTGGTTGATATAGGTCTTTTGGGTGGTCGCCGGTGAATTAGCTTGCAGTATGATGCAACTAATTCCCGGCGATATTTTTTTATTTGTAGCCTTTCTCTAATGGTGATAGTTTTAAAGGGTCATTTAAAGGGTCATTTAAAGGATCATTTAAAGGGTCATCTTCAAACATTGTTGAGTATAAGGAGATTTACCAGTGGCAGTTATTTCGGCAGATTACTTCAACTGTTTAAGAAACTCCGTCGGAGTGAGATTAAACTCTTTCTTAAAGCATTTCGTGAAGTAATTCGGGTCTGATATGCCGACAGCGAACGACGCTTCCGAGACATTCATGCCGTTTAGTAAATGCGTCTTTGCCTCTTTCATCTTGATAGTCCGCATAAATTGGGTGATGGAGCATCCGGTGAGCGATTTCAGCTTCATATGCAGCAGGCTGCGGCTGATACGGAGATGCGCTGTGATTTCCGTTACTCCGAAATCCTCTTTCGTCAGATTCGCCATAATCAATTCAACCAGTTCTTTCATAAATATTTCATCCCGCGGGTTGTTGGTGATTTGCTTGATATTCAGTTCTTCCGCCTGTTTGAAGTGCTCGATGTTCTGTTTCCGGCTCTTTTGGATATTCTGCACCAGCAGTTCCAGGTTCTTGGCGTTGAAAGGTTTGGTGATATACGCATCGGCTCCGCGCAGATACCCTTCCGTGTGGTCGTTCTCGTCCGTCTTGGCAGTCAGGAGAATGACGGGGATATGGCTGGTCATCACTTCCTGCTTGACGTGGGCGGTAAATTCCAGTCCGTCCATGACGGGCATCATTAAGTCCGAAATGATAAGGTCGGGTAGTTGTTTCGCTATCTTCTTGCAGGCTTCCGCTCCGTTGTACGCACGGATAATATCATATTTATCGCTGAATATGCTGGTCAGATAGTCATTCATTTCTTTGTTGTCCTCTACAATCATAATAGACTCCCTGCCAGGGTCTTTCTCCTTATTAGTCAGCTTTTCGGGGATTAGTTCGATGGTTTCCTTGATTCGCTGGTTATACTTCTGTATCTCTTCGGTCGTGATGTTTTCAGAAGAACGTTCATCCGGGGCGTAGGCATTTTCCGATACATTCAGGGTGACGATAAATTCCGAACCCTTGTTGACTTCGCTCTCTACGTGGATTTCACCTTTATGCATATGTATGAGCGAACGGGTGAGCGACAATCCCAGGCCGAAACCTTCCCGGTGGTCGCGCTTCTCTACCTGATAGTAACTTTCGAATATCTGCTCCCGGGCTTTGGGCGGGATTCCCCTGCCGTTGTCCTTCACGGAGATTTGTACGAACGTGCCGTTCTCATTCTTTATCAGTTTGGCGCTTAACCAGACGAATCCGCCGGGCTGCGTATATTTGAATGCGTTTGAGAGCAGGTTATAAAGAATCCGTTCCAGCTTGGACGGAGAGAACCATACCTCTTCTTCGGTTTCTTCCAGGTTGACGATAAAGTCGATTTCCCTTTCTCCGGCCACCATGTCGAAGATATGCGACAATTCCTCCAGGAAATGCATGATATCGCCTTTGCGGACACTGATATGCATCTGCTTCATCTCTATCTTACTGAATGTAAGCAGCTCGTTAATCAGATAATTCATCCGGTTGGCATTGCGGTAGATAACCGTCAGTTTCTCCTTGTCGTTATTGCTGATTTGCGGTTGCTGAATCAGTCGTTGGAGAGGAGACAGGATCAGTGTCAACGGAGTTTTCAGGTCATGGGAGATATAAGTGAAGAAGTTTATTTTCTGTTGGTTCATGTTCTCCATGTTGACTCGCTGTTCATGTTCCGTTTTCAGTCGCATGAGCAGGATGATACGCGTCTTGGTATATCTGTAAGCAGCGTAGATGATTAATAAGGAAATCAGCGCATAGACGAAGTATGCCCACGGCGACAGCCACCAAGGAGGAAGGACTCTGATTGCCAGGTTCTTCTGCCCTTGCTCGTCCCAATGGACTCCGTCCTTACTGGCTTTTATTTTCAAGATATACTTTCCCGACGGTAAGTTGGAGAAACGTACCTGATGCTGATTGCCGACAAACTGCCAGTCTTTGTCGATTCCTTCCATTTTCATGGCGTACTGGGTGTTGTAGGTATATTGGTAGTTCAGTCCTGAGTATTCGAGACGCAGGGACTGGGCTTGCTCGTGCGTCAGGGTGATTTCCGTCAGTTCGGAGATGGACGAGGGGATAGCGGCCTTCTCGTTGTTGGGCGACATATAGTCACTGTTGCTCCATATGCCGGTCAGTGCGATGTTGAAGTGCGGGTTGACGGAACGTACCTGTTCGGGGTAGAAAGAAATCATGCCGTTGATAGTGCCGAAGTAAAGTTCTCCGTCGGGCTTCTTGCAGGCGGATGAGTAGTTGAACTGGTTGATGGGAAGTCCGTCCGCCACCGTGTAGCGGTCTGCCGTTTGCGTTTGGGGATTGATGCGGCAGAGTCCGCTGCCGGTTCCTACCCAAATGTTGTTCATTTCATCTTCGATAATACCTTTGATAGCACTCGAACCCAGTTGGGCTTTGCTGTAAGAGGCGATGATGCTTCCGTTACGGTCGGATACGTAGAGTCCGTCGTTATCGGTTCCTATCCATATCCGTTGATGTGAGTCCGGGTAGATATAGGTCACGTAAAGGTCGGTGTGCGGCAATATCGGGAGCGAGGTTACTTTCAGGGTACGTGTGTTGATTTGGAATATACTGCCTTTTCGCGTACCTGCCCACAATATGCTGTCGTTGAAGACAGCCAGGTTCATCACCCGGAGAGGCGCCACTTTTTCCGGGCGGGCGTTCGCCTTCTTCTTGTCTATCAGGAACAATCCCGAAGGTCCACCATACCAGATATGGTCGTTTTTATCCTCGATGATGCAGAAACCCGAAGAGACTTCGTTGGACAGCAGGTTATAATCGACCGTCCGGTTCGATTGCGGCATATAGTGAAGAGCACCCTTCAGGAACAGTCCTATCCAAAGGCTGTTATCCTTGTCGAGCCATAAAGAGTGTATGTTTTTGGCGTATATCTGCATCTGCTTGTGGAGCCGTTCGGCGCGGGTAATCTCCTTTTTTTCGTTCAGGTAGTTCAATCCGCCGTCTTCGGTGGCGATATACAGTCCGTTGCCCGGGGCATTGATGATTTGGCGTACCGCTTTTCCGCTGAGATGGTTGGAACTGCTTCCGTAGGGATATATTTGGAACTGGTCGGCACCGAATATATAATAATTGACTCCGCCGAAATACGTTCCAACCCACATATTATGGGCTTTGTCCTGATAAAGGCTGTAGATGGGCGAGTCGTTCAGCGCACTTAAATCCCGTTCGGATTGCTCGTAGTGCGCAATCTGCTGGTAGAGCTTGTTGAATACGAAAATGCCGTATTCCGTACCTATCCATATATTACCGGTATAATCCATCGACGCACACCGGAAGTCTTTCACATTGAGATCTTTCGAGAGATTGCACAGTGTGTTGCTTGGGATATGATAGATGAAAAAATCGTTGTTCGTATTGAACAGAAGTTGGTTGGGAGAGATAAGGATGGCGTTGTTACAGCTTGCCGCGAAAGGTTGGAGCAATGCTGGCAGCGGGATAAATTGCTGCTGCTCCAGGCTGTATTTTAATAACCCTTCGTTCGTATTCATCCATAAAGTCTTGTCCCCATCCTCTGCGAAGTACCTGACCTGCGTCTTTCCGTCATTGAATAAATAGGGGACAAACAGGCTGTCCGCTTCGTCGTAGCGGTACAGTCCGTTGCTGCATGCCGCCAGGAGTACCCGTCCGCTGGTATTCAGGAAACAGACATCGTCTTTGGTATTACCTTTAATCTGATAGCGGGTGAAATCCTCCGTCCGGTAGTTGTAACTGCAAATCCCCTGGTCAGTAGATACCCACAGGACATTGCGGAGCGAGTCATTGTACAGGCGGGTGATGAAATCGTGGCAGAGCGAAGTGCTGTCGGCATCATCGTGCGCAAAGAGCGAGATATTATACCCGTCGAACCGGCATAAACCGTTGCGCGTGCCGAACCACATAAAGCCGTGATTGTCCTGCGCGATGGCATTAATCGTACTATGCGGAAGCCCTTCGGCTATACTCAACTGCTTGAAACGTATGTTGTTGTATTGGATTTGCCCTGTGGATATGCTTGCATACAAGAGCATGAGACTGAATAAGAGCACGTTTTTGCGGAGGATGGTTCTCATAGCTTTCTCTGGATTTGATTTCATGACCAAAGATACGTTTTTTTTGTTTCGCACAGTCGTAAGATTGTTCAAACGGGCAGTACATATGTTCAGTTTGTGTCCTGTCGGTTATTTTTTATACATGATTGCAGTTATTAAGCACTATTGTTCTGTTATTCCTGGATATAAAAAGCCACATTTGTAGTGTGAAACTCTAAAAACAAATGCTATGAATCATCCGACATTAAAATCCTTTGCTTTGAGTATCGGTCTGCTTCTCACATTGCCTTTGGCATATGGGAACGGTTTTTCTTCTTCCGGCTCTCCCGACGGAACATTGTATATCAACAAATCAAAGACACATAAAGTAGCCCCTGTGAAGTACGGCTTCCACTATGAGGAAATCGGAATGATGGGAGAAGGCGCCCTGCACGCCGAAATGGTGCGCAACCGCTCGTTTGAGGAAGCCACACCGCCTGCCGGATTATCCATAAAGAACGGGCTTTATGAAAACGTACCCGCTCCCCGCGCAAGGGAAAAGAAAGTATTTGCAGTCGATCCGCTGATAGGATGGACTACTTATCCGCTGTCTTACGCCCCTGTCTTTGTCAGCCGCACGGAGAACGAGCCGATGAGCGAAGAAAATAAATATTCCATGCTGGTCAATGTAACGGGCGACATCGCCAATCACCCCGGAGCAATGATTCTCAACCGCGGATATTATGGAATGAGCCTGAATACCAACGCATCCTACCGCCTGTCTCTGTTTCTGAAAAACAGGAACTACTCGGCTCCGCTGCGCATCTTCCTGGTCGATGAACAGGGAAAAAAGGTCAGCAATATAATCGAACTGAAAGTCGAAGGGCGTGACTGGACGAAATTTACCGGAGAACTGAAACCGGAAAAGAACGTCCAACGGGGAATGCTTGCCATACAACCCGTGACGAAAGGACAATTTCAGATGGATGTTGTCTCCCTGTTCCCTTCCGACACCTGGAACGATGGAAAATCCGTATTCCGCAAAGACATTGTTCAGAACCTGAAAGACTTTTCCCCCAGCTTTATCCGTTTTCCGGGTGGATGCATCGTGCACGGAGTGAACGAAGAAACCATGTATCACTGGAAGAAAACACTGGGACCTATCGAGAACCGCCCGGGACAATGGAGCAAATGGGCGCCCTATTACCGTACCGACGGAATCGGTTATCACGAATTTTATGAACTGTGCGAATATACGGGAGCCGACGCGATGTATGTGCTGCCTACCGGCATGGTTTGCACCGGCTGGGTAAAACAAACCACCCGCTGGAACTTCCAGCAACCCGAAGTGGACTTGGATGCTTATATCCAGGACGCACTGGACGCTATCGAATACGCCATCGGTGACACGAATACCCGATGGGGAGCCGAACGTGCCCGGAACGGGCATCCCGCCCCTTTCCCACTGAAATATGTAGAGATTGGAAATGAAGATTTCGGCCCTGTATATTGGGAACGTTACGAGAAGATTTACCAGGCATTATCCGCCGAATATCCCGACTTGATTTATATTGCCAACAGTATCATCGGCAAAGAGAACAACGACAAGCGGAAAGACATTGCGAACTTCGTCAACCCCAAAAACGTGAAAGTATTCGATGAACATTTTTACCAGTCCATCGAGTGGGCGTGCAAGCAACACTACCGCTTCGACAACTACAAGCGCGGAGTGGCCGACGTATTTATCGGCGAACTGGGAATTGACGGAAAATTCCCTTATAACCTCCTGGCTACCGGAGCAGTCCGCATGTCGATGGAACGCAACGGCGATTTGAATCCTCTCTTTGCCGAACGTCCCGTGATGAGGCACTGGGACTTCCTCGAACACCGCATTTTCCTGCCGATGCTGATTAACGGCGTCGACAGTAGCATAAAGACTTCCTTCTTCTACCTGTCGAAGATGTTCAGGGATAATACGTTCGATGTATGCCTGGACGCATCTATTAAAGATATGGAAGGCTTGCAGAACATCTTCGTTACGATGGGATATGACACCGCCACCAAGCAGTATATCCTGAAACTGATAAACCTGCAAGATAAGAAAGTCACCCTCCGCCCCGAAGTCTCCGGCTTCAAGCGTCCGGTAAAGGCTCACATGACAAGCCTGCTTCTAACCCCGGGTAAGGAGAACATTCCCGACACCCCGAATGAAGTAAAACCCGCGGAAGCCGACACCACGCTGGACTTGAGCCAGCCGTTGGAACTCGAAGCCGCTTCCATGATTGTATATCGTTTTAAATAACAGCCATTATGAGAAATACAGCCTTTTGCCTGACAGGAATAGCCATACAGAGCTTGTCCATGTCATTGATGGCACAAACCGGCAAACCGAATATTGTAGTAATCATGACCGACCAGCAGCGTGCCGACTTATGCGGCAGGGAAGGTTTTCCTCTGGACATCACCCCGTATGTAGACCGGCTGGCACAAGAAAACGTATGGTTCGACAAGGCATACACCGTAGCTCCGGCAAGTTCTCCGGCACGCTGTTCCATGTTCACCGGACGCTTCCCCTCCGCCACCCATGTACGTACGAACCACAATATCCCGGATATTTACTTCAAACAAGACCTGGTAGGAGTCTTGAAAGAAAACGGTTACAAAACGGCTTTGGTCGGCAAGAACCATTCCTACCTGAAACCTGCCGACCTCGACTTTTGGTCTGAATACGGACATTGGGGAAAGAATAAAAAGACCACCGCTGCGGATAAGGAGAGCGCCCGCTTCCTGAATCAGCAGGCGAGGGGGCAATGGCTCGACCCGTCTCCGATTCCTGTGGAGAAACAGCATCCTACGGAGATAGTCAACGACGCATTGGCATGGATTGGGCAGCAGAAAGAGAATCCTTTCTTTGTATGGGTATCTTTCCCCGAACCTCATAATCCCTATCAGGTATGCGAACCTTATTATTCCATGTTCTCACCCGACAAGCTTCCCGCCCTGCGGACTTCCCGCAAAGACCTGTCAAAGAAGGGAGAGAAATATCAAATCCTGGCGGAACTGGAAGACGCGTCCTGCCCGAACCTGGAACAGGACTTGCCCCGTCTCCGTGCCAACTACATCGGGATGATTCGCCTGATAGACGACCAGATAAAGAGACTGATTGAATCACTGAAAGCCAGCGGACAATACGAAAACACCCTCTTCGTAGTACTGTCAGACCACGGCGACTACTGGGGAGAGTACGGATTAATCCGCAAGGGAGCCGGACTTTCGGAAAGCCTGGCACGTATCCCGATGGTATGGGCGGGTTATCAGATAAAGAATCAGTCTGCCCCTATGGACGGTCATGTGTCGATAGCCGACCTTTTCCCGACGTTCTGTTCCGCTATCGGCGCAGAGATTCCGGCAGGAGTGCAGGGACGCAGCTTGTGGCCAATGCTGACCGGGAAGGCGTATCCCAAAGAAGAATTTTCCAGTATCGTCGTGCAGCAAGGCTTCGGCGGAGCCAATGTCGGCCTGGACGCTTCTCTCACCTTCGAGCAGGAAGGCGCGCTGACTCCGGGTAAGATAGCTCACTTTGACGAACTCAACACCTGGACGCAGAGCGGCACCTCGCGTATGATTAGGAAAGACGACTGGAAACTGGTGATGGACAACTACGGTCACGGCGAACTTTATAACCTGAAGAAAGACCCTTCGGAGATTCATAATCTCTTCGGCGAGAAGAAATACATCACTGTCCGGACAGAACTTCTGACGAAGCTGCTGGCATGGGAACTGCGTCTGCAAGACCCGCTGCCCCTTCCTCAAAAGCGGTATCACTTCAAACAGAATCCGTATAATTATCTTCAGCCGGAACAACAAGGAACGAAAAGATAGCGTAAACATAAAAACTGGAATATATGAAATTGATTTTGCGATTAGGATTGATATTGCTTACAGGATTTACTTTTATCTGTACGGCATCAGCGCAGTTATATGGAACGGCGGATACGAACGCTCCGGAACTACGTGTTCCGAAATCTGTAGAACCGGCATTTGACTATTGGATGCGGGACACCTGGGCTATCCTCGGCCCCGACGGATATTATTATATCACAGGAACCACTTCCACCCCCGACCGTTACTTCCCCGGACAGCGGCATTGCTGGGACTGGAACGACGGCTTGTATCTCTGGCGTTCGCAGGACATGAAAACCTGGGAAGCGAGAGGACGGATATGGTCGATGGAGAAAGACGGTACCTGGCAACAGAAGCCGAAAGTGTATAAGGCAGGAGAGAAATATCAGAAGAAGTCTATCAATAACGACCCGATGGACAACCGTTTCCATGCGGTATGGGCACCGGAGATGCATTACATCAAAAGCGTGAAGAACTGGTTTATCGTGGCTTGCATGAATGAGTCGGCAGGCGGACGGGGTTCTTTTATCTTGCGGAGCACCACGGGCAAGCCGGAAGGCCCTTACGAGAACATCGAAGGAAACAAGGACAAAGCCATCTACCCCAACATCGACGGAAGCCTGTTTGAAGATACGGACGGCACGGTATATTTCGTAGGACACAATCATTATATCGCCCGCATGAAACCGGACATGAGCGGATTTGCCGAAGAACTGAAGACACTGAAGGAGAAGAACTTCCGGCCTGAACCGTACGTTGAGGGAGCTTTCATCTTCAAGTATGACAATAAATACCATCTGGTACAGGCGATATGGTCGCATCGCACGGCAGAGGGGGATACGTATGTAGAGAAAAAGGGAGTCACCTCACCCAAGACACGGTATAGCTATGACTGCATCATAGCCACCGCCGACAATGTATATGGCCCGTACAGCGAACGTTACAACGCAATCACAGGCGGCGGACACAACAATCTTTTCCAGGATAAGGATGGAAACTGGTGGGCTACGATGTTCTTCAATCCGCGCGGAGCGCAGGCGGCGGAGTACAAAGTGACGTGCCGTCCCGGATTGATTCCGATGCTGTATGAGAATGGTAAATTCAAACCCAATTTTAATTATAAGACAAAATGAAAACTTCCTTATTGATAGCAGGCGGCTTGGCACTGGGCGCGATGGCTCATGCCCAGGAGAAACCGAATATTATAGTCATACTGGCAGACGACCTGGGTTTCTCCGACCTCGGCTGCTTCGGCGGTGAGATTCATACGCCGGTACTCGATAAACTGGCAAAGAACGGCGTCCGTATGACGCAGATGTATAACAGTGCACGCAGTTGCCCGTCCCGTGCCAACTTGCTGACGGGGCTTTACCCGCATCAGACGGGGCTGGGACATATGGACGGCAGTCATCCTGCATGGCCGAAAGGCTATTCCGGCTTCCGTTCCGATTCGGACAATGTCACGATTGCGGAAGTGCTGAAAGAGGCCGGTTACTTCACGGCTATGTCCGGAAAGTGGCATTTGGGGAATAAGTCGAATCCGATTCATAGAGGTTTTCAGGAGTACTACGGACTCTTGGGCGGCTTCAACTCCTTTTGGAATCCGGCGGTATATACCCGTTTGCCGAAAGACCGCACACCGAGACAGTACGAAGAAGGAACATTCTACGCTACGAACGTGATAACGGACTATGCGATTGACTTCATAGACCAGGCTCATCAGGAGAAGAAACCCTTATTTCTGTATCTGGCATACAATGCCCCCCACTTCCCGTTGCATGCGCCTAAAGAGGTGACGGATAAGTATATGTCTGTCTATATGCAGGGCTGGGACAAGATTCGTGACGAACGCTGGAAGCGGATTGTCGACCTGAAACTTCTGCAAGGAAAGCCGGAACTCAGCCCCCGTGGTGTCATTCCCGAAAGTCTCTTTGAGGATGAAACACATCCGCTGCCCGCATGGGACTCGCTGACAAAGGCGCAGCAGACCGACCTGGCACGCCGTATGTCTATTTTTGCCGCTATGGTGGATATCATGGATATGAACATCGGCCGCGTAGTCGATGAGCTGGAGAAAAACGGAGAATTGGACAATACATTTATCATGTTCATGTCCGATAACGGAGCTTGTGCCGAATGGCACGAATTTGGCTTCGACAAGCAGACCGGAACCGAATATCACACGCATACAGGCGAAGAACTCGACCAAATGGGGTTGCCGGGCACGTATCATCATTACGGAACGGGTTGGGCAAACGTTGGTTGCACACCTTTCTCGCTGTATAAACATTATGCACATGAAGGCGGTATCTCTACTCCGTGCATCGTCTCCTGGGGCAACCATATAAAGAACAAAGGCAGGATAGACCACCAGCCTGCGCAATTCTCCGACATCATGTCCACTTGCGTGGAACTGGCGGGAGCTGCTTACCCGAAGGAATATCAGGGAAGAACCATTCTCCCTACACCGGGAAAATCCATCCTTCCCATTGTGAAAGGAAAGAAGATGCCCGAAAGATATGTCTATGCCGAGCACGAAGGCAACCGCATGGTGCGCAAGGGCGACTGGAAACTGGTTTCCGCCAACTTCAAAGGGGACGAATGGGAATTGTACAATATCAGGCAAGACCGCACCGAGCAGCACAACCTGATTGACAAGCATCCCGCTATGGCTAAAGAACTGGAAGCCGCCTACTTCGAATGGGCGGACAAGAGCGATGTCCTGTATTTCCAAAAGATGTGGAACACGTACAATAAGAATCGACGGAAAGATTTTAAAGAATATAAAACCCGCTAATGCTTATGGATAAGAGAATCTTACTTACTTTGGCCTTAGGTGCCATGTCGCAGGTGTTTACCCATGCATGGGAACCCAAAGGAGATAAAATAAAAACAGTGTGGGCTGAACAGGTGACGCCCGATAATGTGTGGCAGAGCTATCCCAGACCACAGTTGCAGCGTGCGGAATGGCTCAACCTGAACGGATTGTGGAAATATGCCGTGACGGATAAGGAAGCCACCCGCAAGAGTGTTTCTTTCGACGGGGAAATCCTTGTGCCGTTTGCGATAGAATCGTCTTTGTCGGGCGTGCACAGAACTTTCCTTCCTTCGGACAAACTATGGTATCAGCGCGAGTTCACACCGGATGCTTCCTGGAAGAACAAATTGACTATCCTGCATTTCGGTGCGGTGGATTATGAATGTCAGGTATGGGTGAATAACCGCCTGGTCGGTACTCATAAAGGCGGTAATAATCCGTTTTCGTTCGATATTACCAACTATCTGAAGAAGAGCGGCGCGCAAACCATCGAAGTAGCGGTCACCGACCCTACGGATACGGAATCCATTTCCCGTGGCAAGCAGCAACTCAACCAGGAAGGTATTTGGTACACTCCCGTATCGGGTATATGGCAGACGGTTTGGCTGGAAGCGGTGGATAAGACGTATATCCGCCAGGTACTCCCTTTGGCAGATATTGAAAAGAAATCCGTCAAACTGGATTTTGACGTGGCGGGAGCTAAAGGCAGTGAAGAAGTGAAGATAGAAGTACTGGATGAGGGGAAAGTCATCAAGACGGTAGAACGGAAATTGCGTGATGTTGTCGAGATAGACGTTCCGAATGCTGTTTTATGGTCGCCGGAATCTCCGAAACTTTATCATATGAACATTATCCTATCCGATAAAGGGCGTGTACTGGACAACGTAAAGAGTTATTTCACCTTACGAAAAGTGGATATTCGTCAGGATGCCTGCGGATATAACCGCATCTGTTTGAATAACGAGCCTGTTTTCCAGTATGGCCCGCTCGACCAGGGTTGGTGGCCGGACGGGTTGTTGACTCCTCCTTCCGAAGAAGCGATGTTGTGGGATATGGTGCAGTTGAAGAAGATGGGATTCAATATGATTCGCAAGCATATCAAGATAGAACCGGAGCAGTATTATTACTACGCCGATTCGCTCGGACTGATGATGTGGCAAGACATGGTTTCCGGTTTTGCTACGTCGAGAAAGAAAGAGGAGCACGTGACTCCGCTTGCTGCCACGGACTGGAACGCTCCCGAAGAACATAGCCGCCAATGGCAAAAAGAGATGTTCGAGATGATAGACCGTCTGCGTTTCTATTCTTGTATTACTACTTGGGTAGTGTTCAATGAAGGATGGGGACAGCACAATACGGTGGAAATTGTAAATAAGGTGATAAAGTACGATGATTCACGTCTGATAAACGGAGTTACCGGCTGGACGGACAGGGGGGTCGGCGATATGTACGATGTGCACAATTATCCGGTCACTTCGATGATTCTGCCGGAGAACAACGGTAACCGCATTTCCGTTTTGGGAGAGTTCGGTGGTTATGGATGGGCGATAAACGAGCATATATGGAATCCGAACATGAGAAACTGGGGATACAAGAATATAGACG
Organism: Bacteroides sp. GM023; assembly: GCF_014750685.1. Taxonomy (GTDB): domain Bacteria; phylum Bacteroidota; class Bacteroidia; order Bacteroidales; family Bacteroidaceae; genus Bacteroides. Next base: position 446,379 of record NZ_JAAXGE010000002.1, on the reverse strand, counting down.
GTGCAATGGCTCTTATCGACAGCTACGGTCGCCTGGTATATGACTTGGAAACACTGATTGCCCAGGGATTGAGCGCGGCAGTCTATACGCAGACCACCGATGTGGAAGGCGAAGTGAACGGCTTGATTACCTACGACCGCAAAATTACCAAAATACCGGAAGGCTTATTACATCTGATGCACAACCGTTTGTATGAAATCAATCCCGTGAAAGCGGTTACCCTGATTGCAGACAGTCAGAACGGAAGCAAGAACACCCGCCTTGTCAGCGTGAATGGTCAGGAACTGAAAATGACTTCCTTACCTTTCGAGTGTCCCCCTCGTTCCACCATAGTATCCGAAGCTACTTTTAATGTGGATAAGGATTTCAACCACTTGTCTTTATGGCTGAATATTACCGGAGAAGCAAAGGTTTGGCTGAACGGCGTAGAGGTTTTTGCGCAGGAAGCCAAGCAGACCAGGCAATATAATCAATACAATATCAGCGATTACAGCCGCTATCTGCGAAAAGGCAGTAACCTGTTGAAGATTGAAGTGCAGGATACCAAGAAGATGAGATTCGATTATGGATTGAGAGCTTATTAGTCAGACTCGTTTTTCACTTTATTAGTTCTACCATAAAGTTGAAAAACAAAAAGTATCTGCCACCTTACACTAATGCCACTGTATTGCGTTGAAATATAGTGCATTAATAGGGTGGCAGATACCTGTGTAAGATGGTGGCAGATAAAAGTATCTGCCACTGTGTAGTTTCAAGCTGTTTCAATAGGATGAAACATTTTGTTTCAACGCTTGAAACACTTTGTTTCACGGTGAGGAACACTTTGTTTCAAGGCATGAAACTGTTTGTTTCAAGGTAGGAAACAAATAGTTTGCCTACATCTCCTCTTTGACTTCCCTACAGGTGGCATTATTTATCTATCAACTCTATTCTATATTTTCAGTAGTTACCGTCAAGTATTTGCTAGATAGCTCCGTTTTGTATCCAACTATCTCCGTTTTGTTTAGTTACCTATTTAATGAAGACTTGTACTTTTGCTTATTATTAAGCCTAAATAGGACAGATATGGAAAATAAAATCATTCTCATTACCGGAGCATCAGATGGCATCGGAAAAGAAACTGCCAAAGCATTGGCAAAGCGAGGGCATATAATCATTATGCACGGTCGCAATCCGCAAAAAACAAAATCCGCATGCGAAGAGGTCAAAGCGGAATCGGGCAACGATAAAATTGAATATCTGACAGCCGATTTTCTGTCGCTTGCCGAAGTCCGCAATTTCGCTGACAAAATAAAGCAGAAATACGACCGTTTGGACGTGCTTGTAAATAATGCAGGGGCACAGTTTACAGGAAAAAGGGAAACGACTGTTGAGGGACACGAAAAAACAATGACAATCAATGTTTTTGCACCGATGCTCTTGACAATACTTCTGCTGTCCCTGTTGAGGAAAAGCCAGTCTGCACGCGTGGTTACCGTTGCTTCGGCTGCGCATAAAATGGCAGGTAAACCTGACCTGAACGATATCGAGTTGAATAATAACTATTCTATGGGTAAGTCATACGGCTTGTCGAAGCTTTATGTAATTTGGATAATGCGACACTTTGTGACTGAAATGAAAAAGGCAGGCATCAATAATATCACATTCAATACGGTACACCCTGCATCGGCAACATCAAATCTCGGTCGGGAATCCACAAAATCATTGGGGACAAAGATTATTTATTTCCTTTGGAAGCCCCTTATGAAAACAGCCGCACAGGGAGCCGCCAGCAGTATCTATGCGGCAACCTTTCCCGAATTGGAGGGTGTCACGGGTAAATATTACGGACTCAAAGGAGAGGAAAAGCCTAGTGAAAAGTATTATTCGCCGGAAAATGAACAGATAGTTTGGAATTACAGTATGAACCTCATAAAACCGTACTTATGAAAATAGCATTTTTTAGTCTGCTTGCCTTGATAATACTTGCAACGGGCGTTTTCGCACCGAGAATTATCAAAGACATACAAAAGAAACAGAATTATGCAAATACCTATGCGATACAAAATGTAGGAACGGATAAATGTCTCCGCCCATATAACGCCGGAAATGGCGATGGCACAAAGATTATCTCATACAGTCATAATAATTGGGAGTGCCTGACGTGGCAGATGATTGAATTGGATAAGGATGCATATCTGCTCAAAAACCTCTATACTCAAAAAACTTTCGAACCGTCAGCGACGCCCGAATCGGGTATGGGTTTATGGCAACAAACATTAGGCGGCAGTCGTTTACAATATTGGGAGTTTATCAAACGATCGGATGAAACTTATCTGATACGTTTAAAAGATACTGAGCTATATCTTACCACCACTTCTGACGAAAATAATTCAGATATAATTCTTATGCCCCGGCAGGATTCTAACAATCAGCAGTGGAGGTTGATACGGCAAACCCCTATTATTTAGTGTGATATTTATGGAATAATAAAATATACTATATTTGTGAATGTCAAACGAATAAATGATTTAGATAATGGAATCCAACGAACTGAAAATCGGCGATAGCCAACTAATCAAAATAAATACAATTGAAGAATATACAGAACTCTTTGGTTGTCCGTCCGCTAATCATCCGCTGATAAGTATTAATCGGCTGACGGATGTTAAGGAGTTTATTCCTATAGGAAACCCTGTACAGCTTAACCTGTACACCGTTACAATAAAAGACGGCTCCACCTGTAACTCAAAATACGGTTGGCGTGATTATGATTTTAAGAAAGGAACAATAAATTTCTTCGCTCCGGGGCAGATACACTCTTGGAATGAGAAAACAGAAAATTCCGGCAGATGGGGTTGGCTGTTAGCATTCCACCCTGATTTTATCCGCAAGTATCCATTGGGAACGAAAATCGACAAGTTAAAGTTCTTTTCCTATGAAACGAACGAAGCCCTGCATATGTCCGATGCGGAACGGTCGATGATCGAGGGGATAATGGAAAGTATCGAAAACGAATACAAACAGAATATAGACGAACATACACAGGATATAATCGTTTCCCAACTGGACGTATTGCTGAACTACTCCGAACGCTTTTATACACGGCAGTTCCGGACACGAAACAGTGTCGAATCAGATGTATTGACACGCTTTCAATCCGTGCTCCATAGTCATTTTGAAAATGATAAAGACAAACTCATTACTGCCAACGATATTGCTTCGCAGTTGGCGATGTCCACGCATTATTTGAGCGATTTACTTCGTAATCTGACAGGATTGAATACACAGCAACACATCCATGCCCACCTGATTGAACGAGCGAAAAATCTGTTGCTGACCACCAACTTGTCCGTGAACGAAATAGCCTATGCTCTCGGATTTGAGTACCCGCAATACTTTAGTCGTTTGTTTAAAAGTAAGACCGGACAAACCCCTGTCGAGTTTCGTAACACGAACTAAAAAAGCATCAATGAAGCATCAATGAGGATATATAAGGTCACAAGAATAATGAGGTGATATGTATCCACCTACGGTAAAAAGGCTTATTAATAACTGCCATACTGATTATTATAGATATGATTATTATAAACATAATTATTATGTTTATAATAAAGTAGCTTATTGCAACCTATCCCGCATCTTATCAGGAAAACAAGTGTTACTTTTATTTTGCCCGGCAAGCGCAGTCCGTCAAATGGTCGTTGATAAACCCCGAAGCCTGCAAGTGGGCGTAACAAATCGTAGAACCGAAGAATTTGAATCCTCGTTTTTTCATATCTTTGCTCATGGCATCGGATTCGGGAGACGACACCGGAATCTCACTCAATGAACGGAAAGTATTGACAATCGGTTTTCCGTCGGGAAAGAATGTCAGTGTGTAATTATAAAAACTGCCGAACTCCTTTTGCAGGGCGAGAAATTGCCTGGCATTGGTGATGGTCGATTTGATTTTCAGGCGGTTTTTCACAATGCCCTCAAACTGCATCAACCGCTCCACGTCTTCATCGGTCATTTGCGCCACCAGCGTAGCATCGAAATCACAAAAGGCTTTGCGATACCCCTCACGCTTTCTAAGGATAGTTATCCAACTCAATCCGGCTTGGGCACTCTCCAACACAAGAAACTCGAACAGCGTTTTATCGTCTGTCACCAATTTTCCCCACTCCTGGTCGTGGTATTTCACATATAGTTCGTCAGTTCCGCACCAACCGCAACGTCCGTTTATTATATCTTGCATATGCATAACATTTTGTAATAGTGTGTGTAAAGATAGCTGATTCACAGTGTCGTGCCAAATATTTATCAGTTTATTATTTCCGAAAACTACCCGCAGGGGTAAATTATGATTTATATAACTACAATCTTTTGTTTGAAAGCAGAAAGTTTCTGAAAGACTTTTATCTTTGCAATATAATACATACGCCCTATGAAAAAAGTTATTTTGATTCTTGTGACAATTCTCCTTCCCGCTTTGCTTTCTGCAAAAGACAATAAGAGTACCGATGCGTTACTCCGTGAGATTGACGGCATCATCAAGAACCGCCAGACTTATGGAGCGGAGAAAGAGGTGCGTATTGCTGACTTAAAGAAATTATTGGTTGAGTCCACTTCCGACGAACAGCGATATGGATTCTGCGGACGTCTTTTCGATGAATACCGGGCTTATAACCTGGATTCGTCTTTTGTCTACGCCCAGCGGAAACAGGACTTGGCACACCGTCTGAACAAACCGGATTACCTGGATGATTCTGCCATGAATATGGCGGAAGTGATGGGAACTACCGGAATGTATAAAGAAGCGCTTGAACTATTGGGAGAGATTGACAAGAAAACTTTGCCCGATTATCTGTATTCCTATTATTATCATTTATACCGTACTATTTATGGGTTGATGGGCGATTATGCCGTCACGGCAAAAGCCAAAAAAGAGTATTACCGCATGACGGACTTATACCGTGACTCTCTTCTACAAACCAATGTATCCGATTCTTTAGGTCATGTATTGGTAATGGCGGATAAATGCACAGTTCATGCACAATATGACCAGGCAATACATATGTTGGCAGACTTCTACAAGAAACCCTTTTTGGATGCTCATGCACAAGCCATGATAACCTATACGCTTTCGGAAGCCTACCGTTTGAAAGGAGATAAGAAAGGACAAAAGCATTACCTGGCTCTTTCGGCTATTGCCGACCTGAAATCGGCAGTAAAAGAATATGTTTCTTTGCGGAAGCTCGCGTCGCTCGTCTACGAGGACGGAGATATCGACCGTGCTTACAACTATCTGAAATGTTCCCTGGAAGATGCCACTCTCTGCAATGCCCGCCTTCGTACCCTGGAAATCTCGCAAGTCTTTCCCATTATCGACAAAGCCTACCAATTAAAAACGGAACGCCAGCAACGGGAAATGAAGACTTCCCTGATTTGTATCAGCCTGCTTTCCGTATTTCTACTGGTAGCTATCTTCTTTGTGTACAAGCAGATGAAGAAAGTAGCCGCCGCCCGCCGCGAAGTCATTGACACCAACACGCTCCTGCAAGAACTGAACGAAGAACTGCACGACTCCAACTCGCAACTGAAAGAAATGAACCATACGCTCTCGGAAGCAAACTATATCAAGGAAGAATATATCGGCCGCTACATGGACCAATGTTCCGCCTACCTGGATAAGATGGACTTATACCGCCGCTCCCTGAATAAAATTGCCGCCGCCGGCAGAGTGGAAGAGCTTTATAAAGCCATAAAATCCTCTCAATTCCTCGACGAAGAATTGAAAGAGTTCTATGCCAACTTCGACATGACCTTCCTGCAACTCTTTCCTAACTTCGTAGACGAATTTAATGCCCTGCTTACCGAACCGATGCAACCCAAACCGGGAGAACTGCTGAACACCGAACTCCGCATCTTTGCCCTTATCCGATTGGGAATCACGGACAGCACTAAAATAGCGCAATTCCTCCGTTACTCCGTGACTACCATTTATAATTACCGGACACGTGTCCGCAACAAAGCTTTGGGAGAAAGAGATGAATTTGAAACTAAAGTAATGAAAATAGGGAAGGTGGAAGAGTAAGAAAACCACTACTTTTTTAGTCTGACTGCTGTTTTATAACGTTCTTATTCTTAGTGGTTTATACTGTGAGAAACTGTATAAACCACTATATTTTTGCTATCTGCTCAAAGAAGCAGTATTAAATGTGGATACTTTTGTTTCACAGTCATTCAGGAAATGACGCAGCGAATAAAAACAAAAGTAACCCTAATATTAACTTTAAATTAATGTACATGAAACAGAGCATGAAGTCGAAAGGCTTTGAACGCCGCCTCTTATTAATAATGTGGGGCTTGTTCCTATCTCTTGGTGCATTCGCACAACAGATTTCAATAAAAGGACATGTCGTAGATGCTACGGGCGAGCCGGTTATCGGTGCCAGTGTGGTAGAAGGAAGTACGACGAACGGTACGATTACCGATATGGACGGAAACTTTTCTCTGAAAGTGTCTCCTAAGAGTACGCTGACCGTTTCTTTTATCGGATATGCCACCCAGACCGTTCCGGTAAACGGAAAAACGTCTCTGACCATCACGCTGAAGGAAGATACCGAAGTTCTCGACGAAGTCGTAGTAATCGGCTACGGCACGATGAAGAAAAGCGACCTGACGGGTGCCATCTCTTCCGTTTCTTCCAAAGACCTGATGAAACAACCGTCCCCCAGTCTTGGAGCAGCCTTGCAGGGACGTGCCACCGGACTTCAGGTGATTTCCAGCGGCGCGCCGGGCGATAACGTGTCGATGAAGATTCGCGGTATCGGCTCTATCAACAACAGCGACCCGTTGCTCGTCATTGACGGAGTGCCGACCGATGTTCCCCTGAACATGATTAATATGGACGACGTGGAGACGGTAGACGTATTGAAAGATGCTTCCGCCACCGCTATTTACGGCTCACGCGGAGCTTACGGAGTTATTATCATCACCACAAAGAAAGGAAAATCAGACGCCTCGCGCTTTAACTTTAAAGCTTCTTACGGCATTGAGAAAGCCATCCGCACACTGGACTTACTGGATGCCACCCAATTCGCTTCCCTTCACAATGAAATGATGACCGCCAACGGTCAGCCGCAAAACCCGCTGTTTGAAGACCCCACCTCACTGGGCAGGGGAACGAACTGGATAGACGAACTTTTTCAGACGGCTGCCACCCAAAACTATTCACTGAACTATTCCGGTGGAAATGATAAAACGACTTATTATGTATCCGCCGCTTATTTCAACCAGGAAGGTATCGTGCGCACTACTCAATATGAGCGTTACACCGTACAATTCAATATGGATACCCAAATGAACAACTGGCTGAAGATGGGAAACAAACTGTCCCTGAACCATGACATCAAGCAAAAAGGAGAATACAGCATCAAGAATACCATGCTGGCCCTACCTACACAGGCCATCAAGAATGACGACGGCTCATGGGCCGGCCCGGTAGGACTCCCGATGTACGTAGGAGATATTGCCAACCCTATCGGAAAGATGATGACTAACTCCACCACTACCAAAGGTTTCAATGTACTGGGTAATATCTACGCCGAAGTGAAACCGTGGGAATGGCTGACTTTCAAAACCATCGTCGGTGTGCAGGCACTCTTCTGGGACGATAAAGGCTGGTCGCCCAAATACGACTGGCAACCGATTTCACAACCGGAATCCTATGCTTCCCGCAAATATAACAAGAGCCTTACTTTACTGTGGGATAACACCCTGACCTTCAACAAGACTTTTGCAGAAAAGCATCGACTCACAGTGATGGTCGGCTCTTCCGCACAGACCAATACTTATGAATACATGAGCGGCTCTATCATGGGCTTTATCAGCCCCACCGCACAGCAATTGGATAACGGTACGCTCGAACCGACAGTGAACGGCAACGGAAGTGACTGGGCATTGCTCTCTTACCTGGGACGTGTCAACTATACCTATGACAACAAATACCTGCTGACAGCTACCATCCGCCGTGACGGCTCTTCCCGCTTCAGCAAGCAGAACCGTTGGTCTAATTTCCCGTCCGTATCTTTGGCCTGGAGACTTTCCGAAGAGCCGTTCTTCAAAAAGAGCTTTTGGCTCAGCGACGTAAAAATCCGTGCAGGATATGGCTTGACAGGTAACCAGGCAAGTGTGGGCAACTATGCATATGCTTCTACTATCCAAACCATCCAGTACAACTTCAACGGCACACAGGTGAATGCGATTGCCCCCTCGGTAATGCCGAACCCGAATGTCCGTTGGGAAGAAGTGGAACAATACAACATCGGTGCAGACTTGTCATTAATCGACAGCCGCATCAATTTGAGTCTCGATGCATACATCAAGAACACGAACGATATGCTTGTCAACATGGTAGTGCCTATCTCCACCGGATATTCGGACATCAATGTCCCCAAGATTAACGCGGGCAAGATGCGCAACAAAGGTTTTGAAGTATCCGTCAGCTCCCGCAATCTGGAAGGAGAGTTCTCATGGAATACGTCTCTCAACGCTTCTTATAACAAGAACGAGATTATCCGCCTGAATGGAGATGTCCCGATGTATTTCGATAATAATATCCATGCAGTCGGTCGTCCGGTCAGCTCTTACTACGGTTACGTGACGAACGGAATCTTCCAGACACAGGAAGAAGTAGACCGTTACGCCATTCAGACACAGGGGAACGACCCTTACAACCGCACTTCTGCCGGAGATATTAAATTCAAAGACCTGAATAACGACGGAGTCATCAACGACAAAGACCGTACTTATCTCGGCAATCCCACCCCGACGTGGATTTTCTCTATGAACAACTCCTTTGCCTGGAAAGGCTTCGACCTCGAAATCTTCCTGCAAGGAGCAGCCGGAAATAAAATCTATAATGCCAACCGCGCCTCTTTGGAAGCCATGTCCGTGGCACAGAACCAAATGACGACCGTTCTCGACCGCTGGCGCGGCGAAGGGACAAGCAACAGTATGCCGCGTGCCGTATTCGGTGACCCGAACAAGAACGGACGTGTCTCAAACCGCTTCATTGAGGATAGCAAATACCTGCGTCTGAAGAACGTAACGCTCGGATATACCCTTCCCGCCGCATGGAGCAAGAAAGCAGCGATGTCCTCTGTACGCTTTTTCGTCTCGGGACAGAACTTGCTGACTTTGACCCGCTATACGGGACTCGATCCGGAGGTTTCCGGTTCGGGAAATGACAACAACGTCTATCCCGTAGCCCGTAATATCACATTCGGTGCATCTGTTTCTTTCTAAATACCTTTATATAGAATCTTTAATTGATTGACAAATATGAAAAAGTTCAAATATATACTCCCTTGCTTCCTGTTGGGCTTGACATTGAGTAGCTGTAACGGCTTCCTGGATAAAGAACCGTGGGATTCCATCGACACTTCCAAGAGCTTTCAGGCGGAAGAAGATGCGATAGCAGCCGTGAATGGCGCTTATCAGCCGCTTCAATGGCCGAAACTGTATAATATGCGTATGTGGACACTGGATATCGTAGCCGGAAACAGCATCGTTGGTGCGGGCGGCGGTACGGACGGTATCGAGACTACCGACCTGGCGAACTTCATCACCACCACCGACAATGCTGGTGTGCTGGACGTATGGCGTGGCCCTTCTCCGGGCATTCTCCGTTGCAACTTCGTTATCAAGAACGTGCCGGGCATGAATATAGACCAAAGCTTGAAGAACCGTTGCCTGGGTGAAGCCAAATTCCTGCGTGCCCACTATTACTTTATCCTGGTGCGTCTTTTCGGCGGAGTGCCTTTGCTGACAGAACCACAGACTTCGGATGACGACCTGAAACCTTTCCGTGCGTCTAAAGAAGAAATCTATAAACTGATAGAGAATGACTTGAAAGAAGCCATCAACCTGCTTCCCGACAAGTCTTCTTATTCTGCTTCCGACTTAGGCCGTGCTTCCAAAGGTGCAGCCATGGGATTGCTGGCAAAAGTGTATCTGACTCAGGGAAAAGAATATGCGGAGATTGTACGTCTTTGTGAGGAAATTCAAAAGTTGGGCTATCATCTGAATGAGGATTACAGCGACAACTTCAATCCGAATAAGAAGAACGGCCCGGAATCATTGTTTGAAGTGCAGTATTATGGCAAGACCAGCTATGATTTTTGGAGCAATGAGAATCAGGCTTCCTGGTTGAGCGCATTTACCGGCCCGCGCAATTCGGATATGGTGGCAGGCGGTTACGGTTGGAATCAGCCGACAGCCGAGTTTGTCAGCCAGTACGAAGAGGGGGATAACCGGAAAGATAAGACCATTCTTTACCTGGGATGCCCCGACTTTGACGGGAAGCAGTACCAGTCGTCTTATTCCACCACGGGGTACAACCTGCGTAAATTCCTCGTGACGAAATCCGTCTCTATGGATTTCAATACAAGCCCTGCCAACTTTGTAGTGCTCCGCTATGCCGATGTACTGCTGATGAAAGCGGAAGCCCTGAACGAACAAGCCCTGACGACCGATGCGGAAACCCCTCTGTACGAAGTAAGAAAGCGTGCGGGACTGACCAACCGGGCGGACATCGAAGGACTGACACAAGCCCAGATGCGCGAAAAGATTATCCACGAACGCCGTATGGAACTGGCTTTCGAAGGCGACCGCTGGTTTGACCTCGTCCGTCTGAAAGATAACTATGCCTTGAATTTCTTTCATTCTATCGGAAAAACCAATGCGACGGAAAAGCATCTGCTGATGCCTATACCGCTGAAAGAGATAGAAGCGAATGGAAACCTGAAGCAGAATCCGGGATATAATTAAGAACCTAAAAGATGAAACAAATCATGAAAACTAAGATAATGAGTCTGCTCATGTTGGCAGCAGGCTGTTTCGCATGGACTTCGTGTGCGGAAGATGATATGGAAATGAATAAAGGGAGCGAACCCTTGAAGTTGTCGGCTTCTACCCTGCAACTGGTTCTCGACCAGCGTCTCGACGACAAAGAAGCACTCCAACTGACCTGGACTCCGGGGTCTAATGAGGGAACGGGCGCGGCTATCTCTTACCGGTTTGAGATGGATATACAAGGCAATGACTTTGCGGGCGGCGTCAAGAAGGAAGTCGGAAAGACCGATTCACGGGTCGTTTCGTATACGCATAAAGAACTGAATGATTTATTATTGAGCACCTGGAGTCTTCCCGTAGAGGAAGAAGCTATGTTTGAAGCTCGCGTGACGGCTGTGGTCGCGGCAGAATCTGTCCCGACGCAAATCTCGGAAGTAGTGACCTTCAAACTGACTCCTTATAAATTCAGAATACTGAATCTGTGGATGATAGGTGACGCCACTCCTAATGGCTGGACGCTGGAAAGGGCTACTCCGATGAATCCGGTGACGGACGTGAAAGGTGGTTTTGTATGGGAAGGTCTGTTGCAGAAGGGTGAATTTAAGCTTCTCACGAATCTGCTTGACTGGACACCTGCTTACAACAGGGACGAGACACAGGAGAATAAGCTTGTATATCGCGACCATTACGATGAAGATAACCCGGATACGAAGTTTGCTATCGAAAAGGTGGGAACTTATCGTGTGGAATTAAGTATTGAAACACTGGATATTACCATTAAGAACCTGGATGGGGAAGTGCCGTATACGGAACTGTGGATAGCCGGTTCTTCAGCAGGCAATACCCCGGTGGCAATGGCACAGGATGCTGACGACCCATTCTCTTTTGTCTATAACGGAAAACTGGTTCCGGGTAAATTCCAAATTGTCTCTTCTGCTACCGGAACGGACTGTGACGTATACCAGCCGGCAACGGAAACGGAGTCTTTACCGGCTTCTTCCGCCATCGAATGGGTGAAGAATGGCGCGGCAGCTACCAACTACTGGAATGTAACGGCAGGTAATAAATATACATTGAAACTGAACCTGCGCACCAAACGTCTGTCCGTTTCCCAATACGTGGCTTATGAACAGGTATGGATGATGGGCGACGCAACTCCCGGCGGATGGGATTGGGATAACGTGATGTCAAAATCTGAAATGACACAGAATCCGGATAATAAGAACCAGTTTATCTATGAAGGTTCCCTGAATACCGGCGAGATGAAGTTCCCGGTAGAGATAGACCGTTCTTTCGGTGGTAAATTCATCATAGCCATGAAGCCGGGTGCAAGCATTACATCTGATACGGACTTTCAGATAGTGGCCGGGGGAGATAATAAATGGAAGATAGAAGAAGCCGGAGACTATAAGATTGTGGTCGACCTCTACGAGGAGAAAGTCTTTTTCACAAAGAAGTAGTAAACTATAAAACGAACGATTTATGAAAAAATTAGCATATATAGCGTTAGCAATGACCCTTTCGTTTTCGTTGGGCAGCTGCATTGACGATGAGCCTTCGCACAATCCTATTACGTATGGTGACGGGTATATTACCGTACTGCTGTCTACCGATAAGGCTGCCTACAAACCGGGGGAATCGGTACAGCTCTCTCTGAATAATCTGCCCGAAGGGCAAGTGACCATCCGGTACAAGCATCTCAACGAGGTGCTTTCCGAAGCTCCCCTTACCGGAAAATCATGGAGCTGGACGCCACCTGCGAATGATTTCAAAGGGTATATGGTCGATTTGTATACGGTAGATAGTGGCGAGGAAGTTGTTTTGAGCAGCATTGCCATTGATGTGTCTTCCGACCCCGCACGTTTCCCGCGCAACGGATTCCTTTCCGAATATGGCAAGATGAGCGAAAAGGAGATTGATAAGATTATGGATAATCTGAACCGGCATCATATCAACTATGTGCAGTATCAGGACTGGCATTACAAGCATCATAAGCCATTGGCGGGTTCGGCTTCTTCTCCGATGGAGGTATGGAAAGATATTATCAACCGTGATTGTTACCGTTCTACCGTACAGGGATATATTGATGCCGGCCATAAGCGGGGTATGAAATCTCTTTTCTACAACCTTGCCTACGGAGCATTGAACGATGCGGCGGACGACGGCGTGAAAGAAAACTGGTATCTCTTTAAGGATAAGAACCACGGGAATAAGGATTATCATCCGCTAGGTTCTCCTTTCAAGAGTAATATTTATCTGACGAATCCTGCTTTGCAGGAATGGAGAGACTATATGGTTCAGCAAAACAACGATGTATATGAAGTCTTTGATTTTGACGGCTATCAGATTGACCAGTTGGGCGACCGGGGGACTTTGTATAACTACGATGGCAATGCTGTCAACCTTGCCTCTACTTTCCCCGCGTTTATAAAAGCGATGAAAGAAGCGCAGCCGGAAAAGTCTTTGGTAATGAATGCCGTATCGCAATACGGTCAGAAAGACCAGATAGCCAATTCTCCGGTGGACTTCCTCTATACGGAAGTTTGGGACAAACCGACTAGTAATGGTTTCAGCATCCTTTCCGGGGTTATCACGGACAATGATAAATGGTCGAACGGAAAGAAAACCGTATTGGCTGCTTATATGAATTATAAGCTCGGCGGCGAGGGACGCGGTTATTTTAATACGCCCGGTGTATTAATGGCAAATGCCGCTATCCATGCATGGGGTGGTGCGCATCTCGAATTAGGCGAACATATGCTGACAACCGAATATTTCCCTAACAGCAATCTGTCGATGAAAGGGGAACTGAAAAAAGCGATGGTTACTTACTACGACTTTATCACCGGATATGAGAATCTTCTGCGTGATGGCGGAGAATTTTATGGTGCTACTGTTTCTTCTACGGATGGAAAGATGACTATTAACCAATGGCCGCCCGTCCGCAATCAGATAGCAACTGTCGGAAAACGGTTCGACAACAGGGATGTGATTCATTTCCTGAATTATACAAATGCCGTGCATCTCGATTGGTGTGACTCTAACGGAACACAGGCTGTACCTTCTCTGATTGAGTCGGCTCAGACAAAGATAGCCGTAAAGGGTACGGTAAAATCCGTTTGGGTAGCTTCGCCGGATGCAAGTTTCGGAGTATCCCGAAAGCTGGACTTTACGCAGGAGGGGAACGAGATAAAGGTGACGCTTCCGTCATTGAGTTACTGGACAATGCTCGTTGTGGAATACGAATAAACGAGTGGAAATTGTGAATATGAACAGGATAATATGCGCAGAAAAACATGCGCAGAAAAACATGCGCAGAAAAACATGGGCAGAATAATATGAACAGAAAACATAAGTAGAAATATATGAGCAGAATAGTATGAATAGAATAATATGGACAGAATAATAGGTATGAACAGGATAATAGTCAGAAGTGGAAACACTGTAAGGGGGAGCCAAAGAAGTATAATAGTATGGATAATAGCCTGTTTCCTCCCTCTTTCAGTGCTTTGGGCAACTGATGGCGCGAAAACATGTACTTCTTTCTCGCAGCAGGGACGCCGGGTGACTTTTCACCTGGCGGACAGCGCCGCCTTGCAACTGCAACTTTGCAGCCCTTCCGTAGTAAAAATATACTTCTCGCCCGACGGGCGATTTCAGCGGAAGAACGCTTCTTTTGCCGTCATCAATGAGGAACTGGAAGAGTTAGGCGCGATTCATGTGGACGAGCAGGCAGCATGCTACGAAATATTCACCCCGAAGCTGCGCATCCGTGTGAATAAATCACCCATGAGCCTTCAGATATTCGACAAGTATCAGAAACTCCTGTTTAGTGACTATGCCGACAAGGGGCATGTGAGTGAAGGAACAAGGAAAGTGGAATATAAGGTTCTCCGCCGTGACGAGCATTTCTTCGGACTTGGTGAGAAAGCGGGCAAAATGAACCGTCGTGGAGAGTCATATAAAATGTGGAATAGTGACAAACCTTGTTACAGTGTTGCGGAAGACCCGCTTTACAAAAGCATCCCTTTCTTTATGAGTAGCTACCGGTATGGCATCTTCCTGGATAATACATATAAAACGGAATTCAAATTCGGCACGGAAAGCCGTGATTATTATAGCTTCGAAGCCCCAGACGGCGAAATGATTTATTACTTTATTTTCGGCAAAGACTACAAAGAAATCATCAGCCAATACGTCGACCTGACCGGCAAACCTATCATGCCGCCGAAATGGGCTTTAGGTTTTGCGCAATGCCGTGGCTTGCTGACAAGCGAGAAGTTAAGTCGCGAAATAGCCGAAGGCTACCGTAAGCGGGGAATTCCCTGTGATATTATCTATCAGGACATCGGCTGGACAGAACATTTGCAGGACTTCGAATGGCGGAAAGGGAACTATGAGAACCCGAAGAAGATGCTCTCTGACCTGAAAGAAATGGGCTTCAAAGTAATCGTATCCCAAGACCCGGTAATCTCCCAAGCCAATAAAAAACAATGGGAAGAAGCAGACCGCCTGGGTTATTTCGTAAAGGACAGCACGAACGGCAAGAGTTACGATATGCCCTGGCCTTGGGGTGGCAACTGCGGTGTGGTGGATTTTACCTTACCCGCCGTAGCCGACTGGTGGGGAACTTATCAACAGAAACCTATCGACGACGGCATCTCCGGCTTTTGGACGGATATGGGCGAACCTGCCTGGAGCAACGAAGAGCAAACGGAACGTTTGGTCATGCATCATCATTTGGGGATGCACGATGAAATCCATAACGTCTACGGCCTGACCTGGGATAAGGTTGTCAAAGAGCAATTTGAAAAGAGAAACCCAAATCGTCGTGTTTTCCAAATGACCCGTGCCGCCTATGCAGGCTTGCAGCGTTATACTTTCGGTTGGACAGGTGATTGTGGCAACGGAGACGATGTATTGCAAGGCTGGGGACAGCTAGCCAATCAGATTCCCGTCATGCTTTCCGCCGGCTTGGGACTAATCCCGTTTTCTACTTGTGATATTACAGGCTATTGCGGAGACATCGAAGATTATCCCGCTATGGCAGAGCTTTATATCCGTTGGGTGCAATTCGGCGCTTTCAACCCCTTGAGCCGTATCCACCACGAAGGGGATAACGCAGTAGAACCCTGGCTATTTGGCCCGGAAGCGGAAAAGAACGCGAAAGCTGCCATCGAACTGAAATATCGTCTACTACCATATATCTATACCTACGCCCGCGAAGCTTACGATACAGGATTGCCTATCATGCGCCCTCTTTTCCTTGAATATCCGACGGATACGGAAACTTTCTCCACGGATGCCCAATTCTTATTCGGCCGTGAATTATTAATAGCCCCCGTCGTTAAGAAAGGTGTCCGTACAAAGAACGTCTACCTGCCCGAAGGTACATGGATTGATTATAACAACAAACAGACGGTCTACACGGGTGAGCAATGGACTACCGTAGATGCTCCCTTGGCTTCCATCCCGATGTTTGTAAAGCAAGGCTCTATTATACCTACCATGCCTGTAATGAACTACACCCATGAGAAACCGGTATATCCCCTTACTTTTGAAGTCTTTCCGGCACAAGAAGGTGCACAGGCGAGTTTTACTCTCTACGAAGACGAAGGAGAAGACCTGGGATACCAACGTGACGAGTTTGCAAAAACTCCCATTGTATGCCGCACCTTGTCGAATGGCTATGAACTCACTATTTCTGCCCGCGAAGGAAAAGGCTACACTGTCCCCGGCCCAAGAAATCTTCTGTTTCGCATTTATTCAGCTAAAGCTCCCAAGGAAGTAACCATCCAGGGAAAGAAGATAAAGAAGTCCAAACCGGAACGACTGGAAGCAGATTTGGAGAATGATACGGAAACTGTACTATGGAGTTGGGATAAAGAAACCGGTGTATGTAGTGTGAGAATACCCGATAAGGGGGATAATAAGCAGATTATGATTACCTTTAAATAGTAAAAACAAACATAAATCATGGAAAGTAGATTCACTGTTTATCAGTGAACTATTTCCTGTTTATTGGGCATATATATTCAGTGTGGTGGGTATATATGCCCATTGTGTTGTATATATATGTCCACCAGGCTGGATATATATACTCATCCACATATGGCTTATCCTATGTTTTCAGCTCGATTACTACGTTTTTTGCCTATGTTTTTAGATAAATATTCCCTTTTTTTGCCTATGTTTTTAGATTTAAATACTATCTTTGAACCTGATAAACAATGATTTTATATGTTTAAACGTGATATTTATAATCAATTGCAGGAATGGTCTGAACGTTCGGGCCGTAAGCCGTTAGTGTTGCGTGGAGCTCGTCAAGTGGGAAAAACTACGCTGGTCAATGAGTTTGCCCGGAATTTTGAGAACTATCTTCATCTGAATTTAGAGCGTGAAGAAGATGCGCGTTTATTTCAGGGGAGTGATAAAGTGCAAGAAATAGTTAGAATTGCATGTTTTCAGAAAAATCTCCTTTTACGTGAAGGACGTACGTTATTGTTTATAGATGAGATACAGAATGTACCTAAGGCTGTAGCACTGCTTAGATATTTCTATGAGGATATGCCTGATTTGTTTGTTATTGCGGCAGGTTCACGTTTACAGTCATTATTAAAAGAACGAATTTCTTTCCCTGTAGGGCGAGTAGAGTATATGCAACTTGCTCCCTGTACTTTCGGAGAATACCTGACTGCTACTGGTGACGAACATTATCGTCTTGCAATGGATGAAGTGAACTTACCACCTGCATTACATGAAGAAGCAATGGCTCGTTTTCATCGATATACCTTAATTGGCGGAATGCCGGAGGTAGTAGCAGATTATGCAGAAAATGGTGATTTAGTACGCCTGAAACCCATTTATAATTCTTTATTGAAAGGCTATAACGAAGATGTTGAGAAGTATGCTCTCTCTCAATTACAAACTCAAGTTATCCGGCATATTCTTCGGGTAGGATGGAATAGGGCGGGGCAAACTATAAAACTGGGAAATTTTGGTGAATCGAGTTATAACTCCAAAGAAGTACGTGAAGCTTTTAATATTTTGGAGAAGGCTTTTATATTACATTTAGTTTATCCTGTCACAGCTGTGCATGCACCGGCATTGCCTGCACTAAAACGTGCTCCCAAATTGATGTGGTTGGATACCGGATTGGTTAATTTTGCAGCAAATATCCAAACGGAAGTTTTGCATGACCATACATTAATGGATACTTGGCAAGGAGCTATTGCCGAACATATCGTAGCACAGCAATTACGTGTATTACTCGATGACCAATATATTTCTGATTTACATTTTTGGGTGCGTGACAAACAAGGTTCTAATGCCGAAACGGATTTTGTATGGCAAAAAGGTACACAGATTATTCCAATCGAAGTGAAATGTGGAAGCAACGCTCACCTCCGTTCGTTACATTCTTTTATTGATTTGTCGGGTGGTGACTTGGCTGTTCGTGTTTGGAATAGTCCATATTCTATTGATGAAGTAAAGACTGTTGCCGGAAGAAGTTTCCGACTGCTCAATCTTCCTTATTATTATTTGGGTAGTTTGCCTAAAATACTTTCTTCTATTTAGAGCCTGTACTGATTCTTGAATTATTTATCACAAAGATTCATGCTCTTTTTACTCTAGTCAGTGCCAATAATGTGTTTTTTGTACAAAACTCGTATCGAAAATGTGTAAATTATTACATATCTGATATCAAATTCTCTTTGATAAATTACGGGAAAGGTTTATTGCTTATTCTATTTGTGGAGGGATGTCCGAACCTACTACTTTGATGATTGACTTTAATGATATGGAAAAGATGGATTTGGCACTTCGTGATATATTAATAAACTATTCTTTTCCCAAGTATTAATATCTGACTCTTCAACTGTTAATACTTGGTAGGTTTACTAACTGTTAATACTTTGAAAATCAAAATTGTGAAGGTGGAATATTGAAAAGAATCACTATTCTTTTTTCACAGCTTGTTAAGCAGTTCCAGTCAGTCTTTTTCATCTTTTCAATTTTTTTAGTCAACAGCGCATTATAGACTCTCTCTTTTCATTTCAAGACAGTCTCTCGTGTGATGTCAAGCTGTCTTGGGTCGTCATCCAACAAGAAAATGCGCATTCCTTCTCTATGTGTCCGGAAGGAATGTGCATTCTATGCATTAGGGATATTATGGGATGGAGATATGTGTCTCCTAATCCTAGTGGTTGATATACACTCTTTTGTCGTTCCCAATTCCTTTTATAGTCACCTTTTTCCAATGCTTTGGAAGAGTAGCTGGTAATTGAATAATCCCCTTATCAGTGATTTGTAAGCCACAAAAGCCATTAATTACAGCTTGTAACAAGCCTCCGGCTCCGGTCATAAAGTATGGATTATTACTTGTTGGTGTTTCGGCCAATACGCCGAAAGGAGGACGTTGGTTGGGCTGATAACTGCGAAGAAACATCTCGTAAGCTTTATCAGAATCTCCCATTCTGGCATATTGTACACAGAATACGGCGAAAGACATGGCTGGACCGTGTTGAGGATCGATCTTTCCGGCATAATACTCTAAATCTTTTCTTAGTTGCTTTTCGTCGGTAATGATTCTTAAGGGATACCCTAGTAAGTTTACGTCAGCCTGTTTTATCATCTCTCCGTTATAAGTAGCATGTTCTTTGGTTACTCCGTCGGGCATTCGATGAATTTTCAGCCCGTTTGCTACGATTTCCCATTGTTTGTTGGCTTTTGTGCTGCAAGCCGTGGCTGCTTTTGTCGCATACTGTAGAACCAGTTTAGCAGAAGCATTAGTAAAAGCATTGTCTGTAGCACCATGTTTATATTCGTTGGCACCTACTACATTGTTTATAGACCAAGTACCATCATCATTGCAGGTAGCGCGACTGCTCCAAAAGTCAGCTACGGCTTTCAACAACGGATATCCTTTGTTTTTTAGCCATTCCTTATCACGAGTTACACAGTAATAATTCCAGCAGGCAATACCGATATCGGCTGTGATATGGTGCTCAAAAGGACCAGTTAAAGCTGTAGTAGGAGTAGCTTCTTCTCCAGCATCATCACTTTCCCATGGATACATGGCACCACGATATCCATAAGACATTGCTTTTTGGCAAGCTGCAGGTAAGCGTTCGATGCGATAATTCACCATTGATTCGGCCAACTTTTGGTTAAATAATAAGATGGGTGGAAACATCCAGATTTCAGTATCCCAAAATATATGTCCATTATAATCTTGCGAAGAAAGTCCCATAGGAGATATACTAAGCCCATTTCCTTCACGACACGAAGAATATAGATTGAATAATGCAAAACGTACAGCACGCTGAGTCTCATCATCACCTTCTATTAAAATATCTCCTTGCCATAATTCATTCCACAGACGTGTATGGGCAGCTAGCAGCGAATGAATACCTTCATGATGCGCATAGATAATTTCTCGCTCCGCTTCATTGCAAGGATCAATAAAGTCACGTGAAGAGCAAATACTACCTACCAAAGCGAATGTTATTTCTTCGTTCTTTTTTAGACTGATACCAAAACACAGTTCCTTAGAACTGTCGCTGAATGTGGGGATTATCTCTTTTTCCTTTTCAAATAAAAAGGCTGACGAAGATGCCACTTGTTGTTTTCGCCAAGGGGTAGAGGCATAAGAATGTAACATGTACACTTTGATACCATCAGATTCAGTATCATGAAATTCGCGTGTGCTACTCGCATATTCTTCGGGGATATCCATATGTGTACCAACATTCAAATTTATGTCCTGTAAAGCTTTTACGGTCACACGAATCAGACCGGCATATGGCATATTACGCAATGCGCAGAGAGAATAGGAAATTTCAGCTTTTCCATCAGCAATAAATTCAGATATGTGAGTAGCTTCTTTCATGTCGATTGTCTGCTTCCATTGTGATATATTATCCAAGCTAATAGCATCTCCGTTGACTTTAAGAGTCATCAGAAAAGGATTGATACCCTTCAAAACACGGCTCACCCCCCGTTCTCTATCAGCATCGAATACATGATTTAGAATGACATGCCTTACCGAAAATGGCTCGCGCCATGGAAGTATTCCGATTCCTCCATTGGCCATGGGAGTTCCCACGTAAAGAGATTGTACATCAGTGGTTGTAAGTTGCCACAAATTTGGACTTTCTTTTGCTTTGGAATATTGAAATCCAGAAAGAAGCAATAATAAAAAAAGTATCCTTCGCATACTTAGACAAATTAAAAAGTTATTATATATGAGAATAGATATAATAACCCGTTGGCGGAACTGAAAGCTGTCATAGAATAGCAAGTAATTTTAAAAGGACACTATACACTACCTCGAAGAGGTGTAATGCCTCATAGACCTTAATAGTAAATATGCAATTATTCAAAACAGGGAACTTTAATTCTGCCAACGGGTATCCTTACTAGAAAACTATTTATCGCATTCTGTTTAGCAAGGACTTGTTGTTATCCTAAAAATGTTCTATTTCAATTTTTTTAGTCCTTTTAGAACAGTTTTATCGGCAGCCTCCATGATGCTGATAGCATACCCGCCACCCGGCGCGGCTTGCAGTTTCAACACTGATTTGACCGATACGGTGCCTTTACGAATGTTGTAAGCCTGTGGATTATCCCGATAATGAGCATCTTTACCATCCTCATAGATAGTTGCGATGTACTCCTTATCCTTATCTAAAAAGTCTAGTTTCAGTATAGATGTGTGTCCCTCCTCACTACTGGTGCAACCTATAAACCAATTGTTTGTACCTTTTGCTTTGCGGGCAGCCACGATATAATGTCCTGGTTCAGCTTCCAAATATTTACTGTCATCCCAATCGACAGCTACATCTTTAATGAATTGGAAAGCATCTATAAAACGTTCATAGTGTTGCGGATAATCGGCTGCCATCTGGAGCGGACTGTACATGGTGACATACAAAGCCAACTGACGAGCTAATGTCGAGTTTACATGCGAGTGACTGTTAGAATTGATTTTGTTGATATCCATTTCAAAGATACCAGGAGTGTAATCCATTGGACCTCCTTGCAGGCGGGTGAAAGGTAATATAGTTGTGTGGAAAGGTTTGCTGCCCACGAATGCTTCGTATTCTGTACCACGAGCCGATTCGTTACCAATAAGATTTGGGTAAGTACGGCATAATCCGGTGGGACGTACAGCTTCGTGTGCATTTATCATGATGTGGTGTTTGGCAGCTTCTGTTACTGCATAAAGATAGTGATTGTTCATCCATTGTCCATAGTGGTGCTCGCCACGCGGTATCATGTTGCCCACATAGCCACTTTTTACCGCATTATATCCATATTGGTTCATCAGTTGATAGGCAGTTTCCATGTGACGTTCGTAATTGCGAACGGAAGCTGAAGTCTCGTGATGCATCATCAGACGCACTCCTTTAGAGTGTGCATATTCATTTAAGTATTTGATATCGAAATCAGGATAGGGAGTAACAAAATCGAATACAAAATCCTTTGAGTTACCAAACCAATCTTCCCAACCGACATTCCATCCTTCCACTAATACTTGATCGAAGCCATGTTCAGCTGCAAAGTCGATATACCTTTTTACGTTAGCTGTATTAGCAGGATGCTGTCCATTCGGATTCACTTTTTTGTAATCGGTTTCACCGAGCTTCACCGAGGGAAGTTCCCAAGTATATGACCATGGTTTTCCTCCAGCAATCATTTCCCACCATACTCCAATGTATTTCACGGGTTTAATCCAAGAGGTATCCTTGTATTTGCATGGCTCATTCAGATTCAGAATTAGGTTCGATGCCAATATTTCACATGCATCGTCACTAACCATTACTGTACGCCACGGAGTGCTACAAGGTGATTGTAGATACCCTTTGTTGCCTTGTGCATCCGGTGTCAGCCATGATTCGAAAGTCAGGTTCTTGTCATCCAAATTGAGGTGCATACATGAATAATCTACTAAAGCAGCCTCGTGCAGATTGATGTATAATCCCTCTGCAGTCTTGAGTTGAAGAGATGTTTGTACTCCTGTAGACGAGAAGATTGCTTGTGAAAGATTATCATTGATAGCAGTAGCCAGCAAACCGGGAATTTCAGAAAGTTTTGATTCCGTATAATCATATTCTTGTGTATCATAGTCGCCGGGAATCCACCAGGCAACGTGGTCACCGGTCATAACAAACTGACTGTGTTCTTCCTTGATGATAAAATAAGACAGGTTTTTTTGTTGTGGAAATTCATATCGGAAACCAATGCCTTCATCATAAATGCGGAAGCGAATATTCATAAAACGGTCAGTAGATGTCTGCTTAAGTTCTACTAATAGTTCGTTATAATGATTACGTATATTTTTCGTCTCTCCCCACACAGGTTGCCAAGTTTCGTCAAAACTGGAGGAGGAAGTTTTTACAACTTCGAAACCGTTCAGCAGGTTTTCCTTGTTATTCAGTTCGAGTCCCAACTTGCTGGGTTTGATGACCGGAATATCTTTGTATGTCATCGCATACGTCGGAATCCCATTCTCAGCTAAGTTGAAATTTAAGGATACGGTACCTGACGGAGAGGAGATGCCCTCCGCTTTTGCCACAAAGGCAGAAAGAAGCAAGCCAATACCTAAAAAAAATCTTTTCATACTTGATAAATGTTTTGTTTACTTATTATTTACTCAGTTTTACAATTTTGCATTCGTGAGCTCCAATTTCTACTTCCAGTTTATCGGTTTCACCTTCATCTTGGTGTTTCCACAAGTCGCGCACTTTTTTTGTCCCTTCTATACCTATTTCTGCGAACTGTAAGGAACGTTTTTTAGGTTCATTATCCCGGTTGAAGAATCCTACCACATAATCGCCATTGCTCATCTGCCCATACCATATCTGACTTTTTTCATCACGTACGTTGCGTAGTAAAGGTTGACCGACAAATCGGTCGGTATTCAATGCCAGCATTTCTTCGTTCTGATAAAACTTCAGATTATCTCCGATGGTATTGTGTTGGTCGGCCACGGTAATCGGACCTCCTGCCATCAACTGCAGCGAGATGACAGACTCCTTCTCGGCATCTGTGTTAAATGTATTCAGACGGATAAAATCGCCATCGGGAATGACTTTGTTTCGGCCGGTAATCTGTGACCAGTGGATGAAGCCATCGAACATATTCATGCAGTTGGGCCATCCATCGAACACGTTTCCACGCTTATCTTCAGAGAAATGTTTCCATCCGCCATCGCCTGTATCGGCCACGATACGTACCATGTTACCATACTTTTTCTCCAACTCGGCTTTATTATTAAGATGAGGCATCACCAGTGAAGTGAAGATGCCATAACGAGTGGCCGATGTACAGATATATTCCAAAGCTTTATCATAACATTCTTTACCATAGCCACGGCCCACGATGCCATTACCCCAATACTCGTTCATGCCACGATCAAAACCGTCTTCATACCAACTCAGAAAATCCATACGGATATATTCTACCCCCAATTCCTTATAGTGTTTGAAGAAACCATCGATATACTCTTTTGCGCCCTTGTGCGTAGCTACTGCATAGGTAAAGAACTTATCTTCTTCATTCGGATAATTTACCACATCGGTGGTAGCATCATATCGCAATTGTCCCAATGTGATGTTGTCGGTGTTCTGAATGGGTGTTTCGTCTTTTCCATGCAGCCAAAGCGGATTGTCGTAAACACCTAACTTTAGTCCTTTTGCTTTGCATTTGGCAACAATGTCTTTTAGATACATACTACCATATTTGTCCATGTAACCATGTTCATTTTTCTCACAAAGCATGGGTATAAACCCGTCTGTACAGAGCATATCGTAACCATACGGCTTTAGGTTGGTAGCTATCCAGTCAATAGCTTTGTCCCATTCGGCTTCATTCATGTCCATCTGATATTCAGGAATCCCATTCTGAGCCATTTGCCAGCAAAGTTCATAGACGCTCCAATAGAGCGGAGCCTTGAATGTGTGGATATTGCTGATATCCACTTTGTCATCTGGTATCTCAACAACAGGATCATCCGAAATCATATCGGGAGTCCATCCTGTACCATCTTCCTTGCAACCTGTACTTGTAAGGGCATTTGCCATAAATAAGGCAATTAGGGTTAATTTATAATGTTTCATATTATTTTTTTAGTAGGTGTGAAGTTTTTTGGACTTCACACCTGTAAGTTTATTACTTCTTGATAAATTTAATCTTATTATTCATAACATCCAATGTTATAAGATATTCACCGGCTTCGCTTGCTTCTACTTTCCATTGATAATCTTTGTTATCATTGCGTGACACATATTGTATGCTGGTCTCTGAAAGGGATGCATATCCTTCACCATTTGCATTACTCGGCATTAGGTAATCGATACTTCCGTAACCATCCAGATTTAATGGTAACTTGAATGTTCCGGCTTTCAAATCTCCCTTCCACGTGAAAATGCCTTGCTGCGTAGCATCATAATCATATCCAAACATCTGGTTGGCGGTTGCGCTCAAGTCCCATCCGGCAGCTGTGGCATCTCCTAAAACCCAAATTGTCTTATAGGGCACTTCATTCGGTATTTCCTGTTTGGACTTTTCAAATTTAATAGTCATGGTATAAGCGTTCAGGGCCATGCGATAGTTACCTGCCTTTGTGATATTCCACTTATAATCATGTCCTCCCGCCTCAATGTGTTCCATGCGGTTGTCTCCATTCTCTGTGGTTCCATTCTCTACAGGCATAAGGAACGCAACGTTCCAATCCTCACGCAGCTCTAACGGGAATTTTATCTCTCCCGTATTTAGCCATCCATCATAGTAGAAAGAAACCTGATTTTGTGGGTCTTTCTCTAGTTTTACTGATTTCATAATATCCCACCCAGCCGGGGTTGCTGCACCTACCATCCAAATATTTTTATATTCGGTAGTCGGATAAATAGATTCTAATGTGAATGTCTCAATATTGAGTGTCAGAGAATAGAATCCGTCTTTTTCAATAGTAAAGAGCGTCTCATTTCCGGTTCCTGTTTCATTAAAGACAACACTGCCCGGTTCTGTTCCCTGTGTGTAAGAAGGTGTCAGACTGCTATTGCTTAAAATGAATTTATAGGTCCCCTCTTTCATTACTCCATTCCATGTATATTTTTCTTCAGGTATCTCTTCTGTCATCCGAACCGCCTTTGCCGGGTCCAACCCTTCAATAGCAGTACCTACTACAAAGACATTATGTGGTTGTACCTCATATCCTACAACGTTGAAACGCACGGTCGATAGTTCTGGTTTGATGTATTGGCTTACTCCTTCAATTTTGGCTATGACTTCAGCTTCTAATGTAACACTTTCTCCAGGTGTAACCTTCCAACTACCTAG
This sequence comes from Bacteroides sp. GM023, assembly GCF_014750685.1. GTDB lineage: Bacteria > Bacteroidota > Bacteroidia > Bacteroidales > Bacteroidaceae > Bacteroides. Next base: position 420,213 of record NZ_JAAXGE010000002.1, on the reverse strand, counting down.
CCACGCATTCAGCTTCTTGTGAGTTAAACTGAAACTGTTACTTCCAGCCGGCATTTCTATTTTGTCAATAGAACTTGCAAAATCGTTATCTGCAATATCCATTTTAAAGTAATAAGTCACTTGGGTGTTCTGTTTAATGTTTGATGTTTCATTCCATGTAAAGGTTATTGCTGTTTCTTGTCCGAGTTCCTGTTCCAGTTCGACACTCTCGGCAGATACCTTCAAACACATGGTATCATCGGGACGGATAATGCTATAGCGTATATCTTCGTCCTGGCAACTTATCGCAAAGCAGGAAAGCATAGCTAATAAAAGATATATTCTGTTTTTCATTTTTTTCTTGTTTTAATGTGATTATTTCCAGAGCGGAAGTTGTTTTAGCTTATCATTTTTCTCCATTTCGCTCTGATGTATAGGGAACCAGTAATAGGCTGGTTTATATACACGAGTTTGGTAAACTGTACGCTCATAGAAAGAAGCTGCATCTTTACCGTTATAATTCATTCCATAGAAATCACCATTTAATGTGCCTTCTGCTTCTTGCCAACGGCGCAGGTCATCGTAGCGGATTCCTTCTCCACATAGTTCTACCCGGCGTTCAGCACGAATAACTTTGCGTACGGCTTCTTGAGTGTCATCCACATGTATTTTTTGAGCAACAGCAGGATCCACGGCTTCCAATGTGTATGGACGGATACCGGCACGTTCACGAATCTTGTTTACATAACTCAACGCTTCCTGCCGACTGGTATAGTCGTTTTTATATTCGTTCAACGCTTCTGCATAGTTTAGATAAGCCTCTCCCAAACGATAGACAATTCCCGGACGATATTGGTAATTCTTTTCTTTTACATTCGTCTTGGGAGATACACGTTTGCGGATGAGGTATCCGTTTTGTGGGGCATCGTGTGTATGCGTATTGTCTGCTGCTCCGTTGAAGAAATCGAACAGGCGTTTTTCGGTAGGAAAATAAGAATTATTGAAAGCTACGCTTACATAAAAACGCGGTTCGCGGTTGCAATACATATTGTAGGTGTTTTCATAAGTAATAGCACCACCATTCACTTCTTCATCCCAAATTGTATTGTTGAGTGTTACTTTTTGGGTAGAAAATCCTTCTTCTTTATATCCGGCTGAAGGATTGTCGATAGGCAGCCCGTTTTGCATGAAGAAGGCATCTACTAGCGACTGCGTTACACCTAATCCACCACTACCACCACTGGCAGTCGGGGTAGCATGCTTCTCGTAGGAACCATAGTCACTGCTGGGGCGGGCAAACAATATTTCGGTGTTTCCTTCATCAAAGCGCTTTAAAAACAGATTTTGATAGGACATGAACGGGTCAATAGTACCATCTTCCTTCTTTTCTGTATACAACTTGTATCCGCTCTTTTCGGCTTCGTCTATCAACAGCTTACAAGCCTGCACGGCTTTCTCCCAATGTTGGGGATCGGGAGTCGTATTGAATAGGTTTTCACCTTTGTCGTTTTTGTAGTCTGCATAATCGGGATTGCCATTCACCAATGGGCTGGCTGCAAAAAGGAGCATTCGGGCACGTACAGCTAGACACATAATGCTGGTGGCACGTCCGTATTTGCGTGCTTCCGTATATTTAGCCGGTAAAACATCAGCGGCTTCAAGCAGAGTTTTATCCACCCAGTCTATTACAGTATAATAAGGCGTTTGTCCTTCCATAAGGTCGGCCAATACAAAATCAGTTGGGGCGATGTAGTCTGGTTTAAAAGGAACAGCTCCATATGTATTGGCAAGCAAATAGTAATAGTAAGCTTTCATAAACTTACATTCGGCTTTCATATATTCCACTTCTTTCGCGCTAATACCTTGGGCTGGCAGCGGATGTATATTCTCTATAAAAATATTAGCTTCGCGGATACATTGAGGAAGACGTTTCCAAAACTCTCCTTCCCAATCGCTGTTGGGCGTCCATTCCCCTAATGTATAAGGAATCACTTTCCAACCCCATTGGCGCCAGCGCTCAGAAGGTGTCTGGTCGTCGGCTAAGATTTCCCATCCTAATGTATTGGTATATCCCCAATAGGGATCAGGAATGGCTGAATAGACATTGGCAAGCCAACCCTCGATACGGGTTTTGTCTTCGAATACCATCGGAAGTGTCAGTTCAGTATCCGGTTCTTTATCAAGATAGTCAACGCAAGATGTCAACGAAGCAACACCGATTAACCCTGTAAGAATATATTTTGCAAATTTCATAGTTCTATTATTCATATTTCATTCGATATTAAAAGTTTACTTCCACTCCCAGCATCAAAGAACGCATGGAAGGATATTTCAGACCATCGGAAGTGGCTAACTCCGGATCCCACAATTTGAATTTGGAGAAATAAAACAGGTTGTTGCCACTGGCGAAGAAACGAATTTTCTGTGCACAAATTTTGTCAGTAATGTGTTTAGGCAGGCTGTAACCTATTTCTAGAGTTTTCAACCGGAGGAAACTCATGTTTTTTTTCCAGAAAGTTGACGCACGGTTGTTGTTCATATTTGTACTTTCGGAAAGACGTGGCCAAAATGCATTTTGAGAAGGATTTTCTTCAGTCCAGCAGTCTGTATAGTTTGTATAGACATTACCTAATACCCCTTGTCCACTACCGGGGATGAAATAATCGGATCCACCAATGATACGATATGCATCTCCTGTTCCTTGGAAGAAGAAACTGAAGTCCCATTGGCGGAAATTTATATTCCCGCCGAAACCATAGACAATGCGTGGATCAGTGGTATTGCCAATATATCCTTCATCGGCTGCGGTAATGTAACCGTCATTATTCATATCACAGTATTTGATGTCTCCTGGACGTACTTCTGATCCCAGTTGTGGAACCGGAATTCCTTCCTTTAGCTTGCCATTTTCGAAATCGGCTTCTGTAAAGAGTCCTTCAGCTTGTAATCCCCACAGAGTGTTGATGGAACGACCTGTAATAGAACGATAAGTACCCTTGATGGATTCTGGTTCATCACGCTCGATTATTTTATTTTTAGCATAGGTGAAAGTACCTCGGAAGTTGATATTCCAGTCTTTATTGAAACGTTTGTTGTAGTTCAATGCAATATCTATACCTTTATTGTCCACTTTACCATAGTTTGCATAGGGGTTATTGATAAATCCTATTTGTGTGGGGATAGTAGCACGCTGCATGAAGATACTAGTTCTCTGTTCTTTGAAAAAATCCAGTTGAAGATCGAATTCGTCCCAAAGGCCTATTTCCAAACCGAGGTTCATTTTGAGTGCTTTTTCCCAAGTCAGGTTTTCTACACCGACTTCTCCTTCTTGTACGCCATCACGGTAGGTATCGCCTGTATAGCCCCAATTGTAGCCGTTGGCTTTAGAGTTGATGGTAGTAATGTAGGCAAAGCGACGTCCACCAATGTTGTCATTACCTACTGAACCGATGGAGGCACGAAGTTTCAGTTTGCTTATAATATCATGCGCCGGCTCCATAAAATGTTCTTCACTGATAAGCCAGCCTAAAGCTATTGAAGGGAAGAATCCAAAACGCTTGCCTTTAGCAAAGTTTTCCGAACCATTATATCCAAAGTTAAACTCAGAAACATAGCGGCGGTCATACGTATACGAAAGACGTCCTGCAATCCCTTGTGTACGGTTAGGCTGGATATCCCCCCAATCATAGCTGCGTTGATTATATAAGAAAAGAGCATCTACTGCATGTTTATTGGCAAAGGTCCGATTGTAAGTAATGGCAGCTTCCAAATAAACGCTTTGATTACCATAATTGGCATTACTGGAATGATCCAAAAACTCACTTCCATATTTCAGGATACTATGTATTAATTCTCCTTCGTCGTTTCTATTCTTGGCGACGCTATAATAATCTGGCTCTTTGCCACGTGTTACAAAATTTTCGTTATAGGTATCGAAAGCAAAGGTAACTTTAGCTTTTAGTCCCGGAGTTATCATTTTGAGGTTTTGCTCTACAGCGAATAATGATTCCAGCTTGCTTTTTCCGCTATGATAATATCCGTTCTGTGTGCTGATGGCCCAAGGGTTGGGACGATTGCTACTCGCAATGGGAATAGTGCCATCAGAATAGACAGCCGGATGTACAAAAGGAGGAGTTTCAAAGGCTGCGCCGAACACCTCATCCGTACCACTGCGGCTTTTACGCAGATTTTGCAGGTAGCCTCCCACATTGAATCGTAGCAAGGTTGTTTTTGTCAAGTCTAGGTCGACATTGGCACGTATATTATAGCGGTTTAGTTTACTTTGAGTATCATAGGGCAATGTTTTGTCGGAAGCCATAATACCATTTTCATGATAGAGGGAAGCTGTGAGTGAATAGCGAAGTATTTCGGTACCTCCACTTACTGTTAGGTTGGCGCGTGTAGAGTTTGCATAATCCTTGGTGATAGCATCAATCCAGTCTACATCGGGATATAAATCCTTGTCATAACCATAATAGGTTTTCAGAATCTGGTCTTTGGTAAACATTCGCTTGGAAGGGTCGCTCTGCAATGTGTTAAGCAAGTTCATGTATTCAGCGGCTCCAATAAATTGTGGTAATTTGGTTGGAGCTTGAATGGATTGCTCCACGCGCACATTAATAGAGGGGGCGGCTACAGTTCCTCGTTTAGTATTGATGATAATGACTCCGTTGGCTCCACGCACACCATACATGGCACTGGCCGATGCGTCTTTCAATACAGAGAAAGATTCAATCTCGGCAGGGTCCAAGTCATTCAAATTGCGTTCTACACCATCTACCAATACCAATGGTGAGGTATTTCCGCTAAAAGAGGCAATACCGCGAATCCAGAAGTTGGAATTATCATATCCCGGTTCACCCGAAGGCTGTACGGCAATTACACCAGCCAACTGTCCAGCCAGATTATTACTCATAGAACGTGAAGAACCTACTTGAAGTTTAGTTGGCTCTAAAGTTTGTACTGAGCCAATGACTGACAATTTTTTCTGATTGCCATATCCTACTACTACCACTTCATCCAATGCTTCCACATCTTCGTCCAATGTAATGTTGAAGTTGATATCGTTTCCTACTACTATCTCTTTGGTTTTAAAACCGATGTAAGTCACGATTAATACACTTTGTTTGTTGGGCACTTCAATATAGAAATGGCCGTCCGCATCAGTAATAGTACCTATAGTTGATTTTTTTACGGTGACATTAACACCCGGTAATGGCGTTTTTTCTTTGTCGAGTACGGTACCGCTGATGCGGATTCCTTTTGTCTGTTGGACAATCATACTTTCTGTCATCAGCGTCTCGGCATGTATCGGAAAAAGACCGATACCTAAGAACAACGATGCAAGAATAGTAGTTTTTACATTCATAGCTTTTTTAAATTAGATTGTTAATTGAAATTAGATTGTTAATTGAAATTGGATTATTTTTATTGTTACCGTCATTTCTCAAAGGCTGATGCAAAAATCAATATTTCTTTTTTGGTATAAAACGTCGTGCTATAAAAATACAAATAGATGTATTTATATAGTGTTGATTAGTAGTATGTTGGTGCGAAGTAGATAAACTAGAATACAAAGTATATACAAGATTCAACTTGCTTGATAAATCTTTAAAAATGTAAAATCAGAGTTTTTCTCTATTCCTGTCGGTCTTGAAGTTATATGAAAAAGCTGGTTCCAAATTTTGTAACTAGCCTGCTTCTTTTGCAAGTAATTTATGAGTGTATATACCTATTGAAAACGTTGTTTTGTGAAATGATTATTCTGTGATAGTAGCCGATAATGTCATATTGTTAATGGTTATTACAACATTATTTAAGTGAAGATAAATGGCGTAACCAGCTTTTCATATTCGTATGTGAACTAAGCTTATAAAGCGTCTTGTCCCCTTATGTTATGAATTTATAGGTGCATAATTTGTTCTTCAAACTGTTCAGGAGAGAACGACTTTAAACGTACTCGTGAACGATAGGAATAAATGGTAGCTTTGGAGCATCGGAGGAAAGAAGCTATACGCTCATTGTCGGTAATGCCTAAACGAAGCAGAGCGAAGACGCGTAACTCAGTGGACAGTCCGCCTTTCTTAGGGGGGATAATTGCTTCATTTTCGCGAAGCAAGCTGTTAAATTGTTCTACGAAATTGGGAAACAGATGAAGAAACGTTTCATCAAAAGTGCTATAAAACGAATCCAATTCTTTTTCTATGAATGAAGAAGACTTTAGTTCCTTATACAATGAGTCTAATTTGCCTGCAGCTGCAAGTTTGTTGAGTTGCCGACGATAAGTGTCTATTTTGTCAATATAGGCGGAACATTCGCTCATAAATCGGGTTATGTAGGTCTCTTTGATATTGTTGGCCTCTGTTAATGATTTGTTGGTTGAAGATAATATATTGTTGGCTTCATTAAGTTGGTCATTAGTCGACAATAATTGTTCGTTTACAGTTTTCAGTTCTACGTTAAGCTTTTGCAACTGTTGATTGGCCTGATTTAGTTGACTCCGTGTTTTTGACAGTCTTTTCAATTGTATTCGAATGAAAAATAACAGGATTACCAAAGAAAGGATCAATATGGTGGTAAAAATAAGAGCGTTTTGCTGACGCCGTTGTTCTGTATGGTTTTTTAATAGATAAGCATTTTGAATGATAGGTAGCGTTTGTGTTATTTCAAGAGTACGTAGGCGGGCATTACTGAAAGCTGCATCATCCAGAGAACGGTTCACGTATGTATAGGCGCGTTCAATATCCCCTTCTTGATAGAGAATTGTAGCCAATCTCCATAAGGATATATATTCTTTTATTCCCCATTTTATATCGGATAGTGCCGAAACTATTAGATATTTTTTCTCTTCTTCTATATTACCTTGCCGACGATAAAAATCAGAGATAGCATAAGCCGTATAAGCTATTTCCCGATTTTCAGGATTGACTTTTTCAAACGTATCCAATAATAACTTCAATCCTTTCTGATAATTTCCGTCTATGATGAGCCGGTCTGCATAGATATAAGGATTACTATAGTTGCAGTTTATTAAAATAGAATCTTTGTACTCTGTGGCTTTTTGTCTATACTTTTCCGTACTGGAGCTATCTAACGAATGCTTTAGCATCGATTCATATAGTATATTGTAAGTTTGGAAATAGTAATCTTTCAAATAATCAACCATCTGTGAACGGTCGATATTATCTAGAATGTCAGAAGCTTCCTTATACATTCCCGCTAATATGAGAACTCTAGCAATATTAATGTGCGAATCGTCTATATATTCCTGCTTTCCTATTTTTTGTGCTGAAATAAGTTTCTCTTTAGCATAGTGCAATGATGAATCCACTTTATATGCAGTATATTCGTTAAATAAAAGATTTTTTAGACGGTAACGTTCCTCATCTGTTGTAGCCTCTTGAAGTGCTTTTTTATTAACATGAATATTTTCTTCGCGCTTGTTTACATAAATTTGTTGTTCTACTATTGCCTTATCTAAATCATTTAAAGAAGGAAATTTCTTTTTTTGGGCAAATGTTGGGTAGATGCACAAAGAAAGTAGAAAAATGATATAACTCCGGGTGTGTATTTTCATTTTTAGTACAGTGTATTCAATTTACAATAGCAAATATAATCTTATTATTTCGTTAAATGAAATATTTTTGGGAGTATATTTGTAATTCAGCTCATTGGTTAACACGCATCGTAAGTTCCTTGAATGTAGTCACCTATAGCTCGTTTTCATAGATATACCTTAATTGGCGGAATGCAGGAGGTAGTAGCTTCTGTCTAAAGTTTGTGTTGATTAAAAAATTGTCTATCACGAAAATTTATGCTCTTTTTACTCTATTTCGTGTGAATAATGTGTATATTTGCACGAAACTCATATCAAAAATGTGTAATTCATCACATATCTGATATCAAAAATGTGATTGACTATGTTTGAAAGAGAAGTTATCCTGCAGTTGGCGACCTGGAAAGTGGATAAAAACAGGAAGCCATTGGTTGTTCATGGAGCCAGACAAGTGGGTAAAACGTGGGCTCTGAAATATTTCGGTAAGAAATATTTTGAGGATGTCGCATATTTTAGTTTGGATAAGGATGAGAGTGGACTTTGTGATATATTCAAAATAACAAAAGACCCGAAAAGAATTATTCAGCAATTATCTTTTTTGCATGGAAGGAAAATTAATCCTCAAACGACGTTGTTGATATTGGATGAGATTCAGGAATGTAATGAAGCGTTGAATGCTTTGAAATATTTCTGTGAAGAAACGCCTGAGTATGCAGTAGCTTGTGCAGGTTCTTTATTAGGAATTTACTTGAATCATATCGGTAATTCGTTTCCAGTTGGAAAGGTGAATCATTTATTTATGTATCCCCTTACTTTTACAGAGTTTCTGAAGACTAAGGATGTAGCTATGTATGAATATATGTGTTCTATCAGGGAAATAGCTCCTCTTCCTCAAATCTTCTTTGATAAATTGCGGGAAACGTTTATTGCTTATTCTATCTGTGGAGGAATGCCCGAACCTGCAACCTTGATGATTGACTTCAATGATATGGAAAAGGTGGATTCGGCACTTCGTGATATATTAAATGACTATGCCCTGGATTTTGTGAAACATACTACACCGGCATTAGCTCCACGTATTAATTACGTATGGAATTCCCTACCTTCGCAATTAGCCAAAGAAAATCGTAAATTTGTTTATCAGTTAGTTCGCCCCGGGGCACGTGCCCGTGAGTACGAAGATGCTATTTTATGGCTGGAACAGGCAGGTCTTATCAATAAGGTTGTTTTGAGCAAGTCTCCCAGATTGCCATTAAAAGCCTATGATGATTTGTCTACATTTAAGCTCTATGCACTGGATGTAGGGTTGTTGAGACAATTATCGGAATTGGACGCAAGTGTTTTGCTGTTACCCACTCCCGGTTATACAGAATATAAGGGGGCTTTGGCTGAAAATTACGTATTGCAAAGTCTTACGGCGCAGTTCCAAACATCTTTTCGTTATTGGACTTCCGGTAATAAAGCAGAGGTTGATTTTCTACTTCAATGTGATAATCATATTTATCCTATAGAAGTGAAGGCAGACCAAAATATAACAGGTAAAAGTTTAATTCAATATGAAAAACTTTTCCAACCTGCTTGTCGTATCCGGTATTCGATGTTGAATCTGAAACAAGATGGAAATTTGATAAATATCCCTTTATTTTTGGCAGATAAAACAAAGGAATTGTTGAAGAATAAAGTGTAGGGGGAAGAGCTATGAACTGTTTTCGTAGTGAATATTGGATTAACTCTTATGTTGGATACTACCTTGTTTTCAATGTGCAGAATATGTATACTTACAGCCATTATTGAGAGAACCTTTTAAAAGAATCTGTCGATTGTTGAAAAAACGATGATTCTTAAAAAAAGAATATTTAATCATCTGAGAAGGGCGTGAATTGTAGCTCTGATAAAGGAAAATTGAAATATGCCACGCATTGGTTATTACGAAATTCTCTTTTTTATTGTTTTAGGAATATGTTAATCGAATTGTGGTAGATTCTTGATAGATTTTGATATTTAAGATGTGAATAGCTTTGAAACTAATCATTTTGTTATTTTCTGATTTCCGGTATTTTAGGATAAACTAGATAAGAAATGCTTCTTTAATAATCCTTTTTTGTCTTCCTCACTGGGAAACGAGGTGTTCCTCGGTGAGTGTCGACCTGTTCGGCACCGAGGAACAAGCCGTTGGTTTTAAAGTAATGAAGTGTTCCGAATAGAAAAAAGATGTATATTCTGTTTGGATTTATACAATATGGGCTGTTCTTTTTGCATACTAATACACTTCTTTATGCAGTTTATTCTCCGGTTTGCTACTTTTCAATTAGCTATTTTCTTGCAGAATATTAAAAATAGGACATCGAAGGTATATATTATCAAATGCGTGATTGCCCAAAAGATTCTGGTTTTTGTTCTTGATGAACCTTTCGATAGGCAGTAGGAGATATCCCGAAGTATTCCTTGAAGCTTTTTCCAAAGTAATTCAACGAGCTGAAACCTAGTTGGAAACTGATGTCGCTGATATTATAGTTTTCATTCTCCCGAAGCATTTTGGCGGCAGTTTTGAGCTTTATGTTTTGAATAAAAGAATGAGGAGATTCTCCTGTTATCTTTTTCATTTTCAGAAATAATTTTGTACGGCTTAATCCTAATTCAGCACATAGTAGTGTGACGTTAATGTCACCGTTTCCTTCTTCTAGTTTGGTTTGTACAATTTTAACTATCTGATCGATAAAATCCTGGTCAAGTTTGTTGTTGGTCAGTTGTTCCGCACTACTGTTTTCTAATGCTCTGTATCGTTCCTGCAGTTTTCGTCTGTTATTCAGCAGGTTAATACATTTTGCAATTAGGATTCTGATATTAAAAGGTTTGGTGATATAGTCATCGGCACCGCAATTCAGACCTTTAATATTATGTTCTATGCTGCCTAGTGCAGTGAGTAGGATAATCGGTATGTGACTGGTATCAAAATGAGACTTTATTCTTGCACAGAGATTTATACCGGAGATGCCGGGCATCATGACATCCGATAAAATAAGATCCGGTGAGTTTAATTGTGCGATTTTAAATGCATCTTCACCATTCCTGGCTTCAAAGATTTCAAAGATAGGTTCAAATATCTCTATGAGTAGCTTCCGCAATTCGTCATCGTCTTCAACGATAAGTAAAGTCGATGAATGATTGAAGTTCTGTTTTTGCTGTGCAATGAAATCTTCAAGATTTTCTTCTTCTCCTTCTATACTTAGGGCGTTGTTAGTAATTTCTTTATTTCCATCGTCTTCTATGATAGTGATATTCTTATCCTCTTTGAAATGTTCCTTGCCGACAGGCAATTTAACAATGAATGAACTGCCTTTGTTTTCTTCACTTTCTACAGTTATTAGTCCGTGATGGGCTTTCACGATATTGAGTGACAGTGATAGTCCTATGCCGGTTCCGGTGTTGGATAATCCTTTGTTCACAGAGTTGTTCACTTGGAAAAAACGTTCAAAGATTCGCCCGGTCATATCCTTAGGGATTCCGATGCCGGAATCAGTGAAAGTTATGATTACAGAAGAACCGGACGAGGTTATTTTTATCTCGACTATCCCATTCTCTGGAGTAAACTTGAAGGCATTTGACAGTATGTTGTTGAATACTTTTTGTAGCTGGACTTCGTCAAACCATGCGTTTTGGCTCTTCTGGTCGAACACAAAATTGAAATGGATATTCTTTAGTTCGGCATAACTGACGAAAGAATCATATATTTCCTGTGTGAATAAAACGATATCTTGCTGTTTGATTCGTAACATGAAATTTTCTTTGTTGTATTTCAAGAAGTCGAGTAGTTCATTGATTAAAGTACCCATTTTGGCAGCCCTGTTATGTACCTCACGCAAGCTGTTCTGGATAGTAGGCATTGAATAATTTGACATAAGAATAAGTTCCAGTTGTCCGGATATTAATGCGATCGGTGTTTTCAACTCATGTGATATATTTCCGAGGAAACGCATTTTGGAATCATTTATTGCATCTTTTTGCAGTTTATCCCGTCTTTCAAGTTCCAGTGAATTTCTTAACAATAACTTGGAACGGTAGAAATAGGCAATGCTGATAATGATGGCTAATATTAGCAACGTATATAATAGATAAGCGTACCAGGTGGCATAAATAGGAGGGATAATTGTGATTCCCAGACTGATTTCATTGAGTTCGGCTTCATCTTTAAAGGAAATGTTTCTTACTTTTAACTTATAGTCTCCATAAGGTAAGTTCATGTAGTTGATTGATCTTTGGGGATGAAATTCAATCCAGCTATTGTTATACCCATCCAGTTTATATTGATATCTGGATTGTCCGAGATTTACGAAGTCGTTGGTTCCGATTTCGACAGATATATTATTCTCATGATGTTTCAATCTGATGCGGTCTGTTGCAAAAAGAGAACAGGGTAATATCCGGGAAGAATCATTTGCCGACACTTCTTTGTTATTAACGAATAGTTTGGAAAAGAACATTTTAGTGGGTAGACTTTCCGGAAACAAATTCTTTTCAGAAATCATGGCAAGGCCGTTTATTCCTCCCATGATGATACGGCTATCGCTGCTTTTCATTATGTCACCCGGAATCATTGACGGTAAGACGAACTTGTTTTGTGACTTATAATTATAGCTTCTTTTTGTTTTGAGATCGATATGGGATAAGCCGTTTGCGCTAGTGACCAAAAGCTGATGAGCGGACAGAGGATAAACGGCACTTAGATAATCACTGTCGAGATTACTGTTCTTGCTGTTTATCTGTTCGAGCCTATCTTGAGTAGGATGATAAATAAGAATACCTGCACCTAATGTGGTGGCTATGATACGATTGCTATTATCCTGAATAAGGGACGTAATGGTATTCTTAGAAGAAGCGGTGATTTTAGCAAGATATTTGTCAAGGCTGCGTACATAATTCTGTTTGATACTGTAATAGCACAGGTTATTCCCTCCAATCCACAAGTTGTCCTGCTTGTCTATCATCAATGAGTTTACAGCATAGATGTATTTGTCGAGAAGGTGTAGCTTTTGAATGCTGCCATCTTCCAGGTTCATATAATATACCCCCGAAAGCGTACCCAGATATAAGATATCTTTATGACGGATGATAGCCTGAACGATTTCCGACCGTTTCGTATGGTCGGATGGGTCGATAATGAAATGCTTGAATTCTTTTTCGTCAATCGAGTAACTGCAAAGTCCGCCAAGATGAGTCCCGATCCATACTGTACTGGCTGTATCATCATAATATAAGGTCTTAATATTGTTGTGAGATATTGTATTGTTTTCTTTTGTATAGTATGTATATGAATTTGTTTCGGGTAGGTAGGATACCAACCCGTCTCCTTCTGTACTGATCCATAGCCGTCCAGTCTTGTCTTCTATAATTTTACTGATTACGGGACCGATACCGGCGTGTCCCAGTTTCAGATTATTATATTCAAAGATGTCCGTATGCGGATTATAGTAGTCCAGTCCTCCATAGTAGGTACCGAACCACATTGTACCTTGATCGTCTTTCATGATAATCCAGACAGAGAGGTTGCTTAGTCCCGCACTACCCTCTTTTTCCAGACCATAAAAACTGATATCACCTGTTTGCGGGTTGATGACATTCAATCCCAACATGGTTCCTATCCAGATGTTTCCGTTGTTGTCTTCACATACCGTTCTTACATAATTGCTGGCTAAGGTAGGTTCCGTATATTGGATAACGTCGCCCGATGAGGTTAGTTTGAATAATCCTTCATTCAGGGTGCTCACCCAGATGTTGTTCCGGCTATCTTCGTTTATCGATATAATTTCACTGCGGGTAGTCAGTACTTTCTGTTGCCTGCCCGATGGGTCGATGGTAAATACCCCGTCATGTTTGGTGCCAATATATAATAGTTTGCCGGACGCTTCTTTCAGTGATGAAATGCTTAGGTGGCTACCGTCAATTTTATATCTGGACTGGCATATACCCTCCTTATAATTATAGACGCTATCCAATAAACCGATCCATAATGAGTTGATACCATAATTGAAGGCGATGGACGGCAATATCTGTGTGTTTGGCTGGCTGAATATGATGCGGCTTTCCTCTTTTATCAGGTCATATTCAATGATGCTGTAATCCGTATTGACATATAAGTGTCCTTTCTTGTCTCCACAGATTGTCGGAACAAGGTTGGATTGTATCCAGTTGTTTATTCCCATGAAGTTGACAGATTCGATATAATTTCCATTATACTTCTTCACACCGTCTTTAGTTCCAATCCATAAGATGCCGGATTCGTCCTGATAAAGTCCGTTGATCGTAATCTGGGGAAACATGGAATTGAGTGATAGATGCTGGAAGTTTGCGGTCTCGAATCCAGCGATGGATGAGATGCATGAAACCAGCATAAATATAATAGCGATTAGTCTGTTATGTTCAGGCATATATTAAAAGCGTTAATTAAGTTTCTATTGTTTTCGGAACTTCCTATATTTAGTTTGGGTATTAATCTTAGGGATTCATATAATGGGGGACTATTATTATATATCTTATATCTTAGCAGGTTCGATAATCACAAATGTATCGTTATTTTTTGAGATAATGAAACAAAAAACGGTTTGTAATAGGGATATGAACAAAATTATAGAACCTTTGGTACTTTTTTATCCAATGCTGCTTCCCGTAATCTCCTACTTTTGCTCTTGCTGTCGGGAGAAAACCTTTGGATGGATCTTTAAATTTTTAATATATCTCAAATTATAAGCAAAGAAAATATGAAAAATTATGTGGCGATATGTCTGCTCTCATTGATGGTATCAGGATGTACGAAATCCCTGGAACCTTCTATGGAACACATGGTCGATTATGCCTTGAACCGGGCGGTAGAACAATATAAGTATATGTACTCTGTCATGGATTCTATTCCGGAGATGTTACCCCGTTCGGTAGATAAGAATGGTGGGCTTGAAACCTCGGATTCTTATTTCTGGACGAGTGGCTTTTATCCCGGAACTCTTTGGTATTTGTATGAATATACCGGAGATGAGCAGCTTAGGGAGATGGCTTCCAGGATGAGTGATAGAGTTGAGATTCAGAAGTATAATAAAGACAACCATGATGTCGGTTTTATGATAAACTGTTCTTTCGGAAATAAATACCGGCTATTGGGCGATACTTCCTGCCGGGATATAATCACTACTACAGCCCGATCATTATCTACACGTTACCGTTCTGCTGTAGGATGCACACGTTCATGGAGTCATCCGGGCACTTTGCATTGGCAGTTTCCTGTAATCATTGACAATATGATGAATCTTGAATTACTTTGTCGGGCAACGGAGTTCTCGGGTGATAAACGTTTCTATGATATAGCAATTTCTCATGCTGACAAAACAATGGAGAATCATTTCAGACCGGATTATAGCTGTTATCACGTGGTGAATTATGATACAATCAGCGGCAATGCGCTTCAGAAATGTACATGGCAAGGGTATAGTGACGAATCAGTATGGAGTAGGGGCCAGTCCTGGGCATTGTATGGGTATACTATGATGTATCGGGAAACGAAACAACCACGTTATCTGGAACAGGCAAAGCATATTGCCGGCTTTCTTCTTAATCATCCGAAGATGCCTCAGGACAAGATTCCTTATTGGGACTTTGACGATCCAAAAGTACCGAATGCCTTGAGAGATGCTTCAGCTGCTGCCATTATGGCTTCTGCTTTATTGGAACTGTCAGGTTATGTAGACAAGGTAACCGGACAAGAATATATCGCTGTTGCTGAAACGCAACTTAGAACATTAGTTTCGGACGAGTATCTGGCAAAGCCGGGAGAAAACTGTAATTTCATACTTAAACACAGCGTAGGCTTTTTACCACAGAATAGCGAAGTGGATGTACCTCTGACATATGCAGATTATTATTTTGTAGAAGCATTAATGAGGTATAGAGCCATGCATTTGAAAGAATAGAGTTACTAACTAAAATCATTACTATATGAAAAACAAGTTGATGAAGGTATCATTGTTACTGTTTTTGATGGTTCTCATCGCAGGGAAGTCACTTTCGCAGAACCAATCGGTTAGAATTAAAGCGGAACATCCCCGCCTGATTCTGTCGAGTGCGGATATTGAGTTGATGCGGGGAAATGCTCTTTCGGGTATTGAGCCTTGGAAAACAGCTTGGGAAAAACTGAAAAGTGAGATAGACGGTTATGCAGATGAGAAATGGAAACCGAATGTATATCGGGGGGATGCCAGTATGTCTTTCTATAAAGCCGCCATACGTGATGGGTCGGCTGCAAGAGATTTGGCAATAGGCTATCAGATTACTAAAGATAAACGCTATGCACGTAAAGCTATTGAAATAATCAATGAATGGTCTTCTCCTAAAAATGCTCCGGGCACTTATTTCGATCCGAATAAATTCTATCCTAATACCGGAATGTTGGTTTCACGTGGTGTATTTGCGTTCCTTTATGCCTATGATTTACTTTGTGCGGATAATCTTATTGAGGAGAGTAGGCAAAAGCAATTTAAAGACTGGCTCAATGTATTGCTTCCTCACGTCAAAGAGGGAGCCAGACGATGGGCAGCTAATGATTATTTCGGGCAACAGTACTATCAGAATCATATTGTGGCAGAGGTTGTAGGTTTGATGTCTATTGGTATCATTCTTCAGGACGATGAACTGGTAAACTATGCTTATAATGGGGAAACAAATTCACGTAATATAAAGGATGTAATTGAAGGTATGATTTTGATGAAAGGGCAACCACCTTATTCCGGCGAACCCGGTGAATGGCCTACACAGGATGGAGAAATTATGGACAGGTACAGACATTTTGTGTTGACTCATCACGGATATACTACGAAACCTAACAGGGCTTTGCAATATGTGGGACTATCGACCAATCTGTTGATGATAGCTGCAGAGATGGCAAGACTGAATGGAGTGGATCTTTATGGTTATGTAGCACCTTCCGGTGAAAATATTAAGCTGCCTTTGATCTTTTATGCTGATTTTTATATAACCAAAGATGCTTCTGTGAAAGGAGGATTTTATTCTGGCGAAGACTCCTGGATTAACCATAATGACCAGGCAGTATTCACTCTTTGGGAAGTTGGTCACGCGCGTTATCCGGAAGAGAAAATCTTTAATGAGGTTTTGCGTACTAATGATCGGACTGCTCATAATTTACATTTATTAGGCCCGGTAGTTCTCACTCACGGACGTTGTATTGAATAAATTAATCTTTAATAATTAATATCTATGAAACAGAGAAACATCACTAAAGGAATATATTCATTGTATATGTTTATATTCATGCTAATGATACCGATAGATAGTATCCGGGCACAGGAACCGCTGAATATAAATGGGATGGTTGTGGATGCGAATAATGAGCCTATGATTGGAGCCACTGTTCAGGTGAAAGGCAAGACAACAGGAACTATTACCAATATAGACGGGCGGTTCTCCATAAAGGTTCAGGCAAAAGATATACTAGTCTTTTCTTATATGGGATACGCTTCTGAGGAAAGGGTTGCTTCCAAGGCAAATGGAGCTACGATCACTTTAACCGAAGATGGAAAAACACTGGAAGAAGTTGTGGTAGTAGGATATGCCACCCAAAAGAAAGTAAACCTGACCGGTTCGGTGTCTACTGTAAATCTGACGGAGCAGGCGGAAAGTAGGCCGATGACGAGCCTGTCTACAGGTCTGGCCGGATTAAGCTCGGGATTATATGTGAATCAGGGATCGGCACGTCCGAATAATGATGGGGCTACCTTACTGGTCAGGGGGCAGGGAACACTGAACAATTCTTCTCCACTTGTTATCATTGACGGAGCGGAAGGGAATATCAATGAAGTCAACCCGCAGGATGTAGAATCTGTTTCTGTTTTAAAGGATGCATCTTCTTCGGCTATTTATGGTTCAAGGGCTGCGAATGGGGTTATTCTTATAACGACTAAAAAAGGTTCGGAGGGTAAGGCATCTATTTCTTATAATGGGTATGTTTCTTTTCAGAAACCTTCCAATACTATTAAGACAGTGAATAATTACGCAGATTATATGGAATATTATAACGAGGCGGCTTATAATATTGACCCTACGGCAACGCCTGTATATTCAGAGAGAAAAATAGCGGAATGGAGGGTACATCCTAATGAGCCTTATCTGTATCCAAACACAAATTGGGCAGATGAGATATTTTCAACCGGAGTATCTACTAACCATAATTTATCGTTTTCGGTTGGAAACCAAAAACTTAAAGCTTTTGGTTCTGTTGCTTATCTGAATAATCCGGGTATTGTGGAGAATTCGGCTTATGAAAGATTTTCTGCCCGGCTTAATGTGAACGCCGAACTGAAACCTTGGATAACGTTAGGCATGAATATCAGCGGGCTTAAATCAGATGCGGAGATGGGGTCTAAATATATGAGTTCACTATTTAGTACGATAGCTAATCCCGGTATCGTTTATCGTCACCCTGACGGTAGGTATGGAGCTGTTGAGAATCCGGAGGAGAATCAGCAGGTACAGAGTCCTCTTTATCATTTAAATATGTATCAGGGAAATATAGAGGTTAATAATATCACTTCCCGGTTTTGGGGAAATATAAAAGTTTTCAAAGGCTTAAATATAGAAGCTTCATATACGTACCGCCGTAATAATACACAAGAAGAAGAGACTCCCGCTTATGTCGACCGTTGGAGCTTTCAGGCCAATACGATAACACAGTTGGCTGCCGGCAGAACGTATGTGAGGAATAAGAACTGGACAAATACACATCATGTAGCTGATGTAGTGGCACGTTATCAAAAGACATTATTTAATAAACTCGATGTGGGCATATTGGTGGGTGCCAGTCAAGAGAAAGATAATGTAAAATGGTTTGAAGCTAAACGCTATGACCTTTTGGCTGATAATTTATCAGTGATAAATGGGGCTACCGGTGACTCTGAAACGAGCGGAGCGGCAACGGACTGGGTGATGCGTTCATACTTCGGGCGAATAAACCTTTCGTGGGCTGATAAGTATCTGTTTGAAGGCAATATACGCCGTGACGGGTCTTCTCGTTTCCATAAAAAACACAGGTGGGGAACATTTCCTTCTTTCTCTTTAGGGTGGCGTGTGTCAGAAGAGAACTTCATGAAATCCGCCAACTGGATTAACATGATGAAATTGCGGCTCTCATGGGGGGCATTGGGGAATAATGCGGTAGATAATTACGAGTATCAGTCTGTATATAATAAGGCTAACTATGTGTTGGGAAATTCAGTTATACCAGGCCTGGCACAAACGCAATTGGCCAATGCGATGGTTTCATGGGAAACGACATATGTAACTAATATCGGACTTGATTTTAATCTCTTCGGGTCAAGACTTGATGGTACAATTGATCTTTTTAGCAAAGACACCCATGACATTCTTATAGACCTTCCAGCGCCATTATTGGTAGGTAATGCTTCTGTTCCGACACAAAATGCTGCAAGGGTCCGGAATAGAGGTGTAGAAGTGAACCTGAAATGGAATCATAAAATTGCTAAAGTGAACTATTTTGTGGGAGGTAACTTCACTTTTATAGACAATGAAGTAACTCGTTATAAAGGAGAAGAGAGGTCTATTTCCGGCACAAACATGATTCAGGAAGGATATCCTATAAATGTCCAATATGTGTTGGCGGTAGACCGGATTCTTCAGACAGATGAGGATATGCTATTTGTTGAGAAGATGATTAAAGATGCTCCGGTTGACCCGTCTACGGGACAACGTGTCAATCCGTTTGCCTCATATGGAACTCCGCAAAAAGGTGATTTCCTGTATAAGGATATCAATGGAGATGGAATCATTGATGATAATGATAAATATGCTGTAGGCCATGGTCTTGCTCCCCGTTTAACTTATGGGCTCACATTCGGAGCTGAATGGAATGGATTTGATTTTGCTTGCCTGTTTCAGGGAAATGCTGGAATTAAGGTATATTGGCAAGATAAATTTTATAGGGGATGCATTGATTATGGGAGTGTGATCAATAAAGAAATTGCTGAAGGTGCTTGGAGAGAAGGAAGAACCGATGCCAAATATACGAGGTTGTTGACTAATTTAAGTACTATAAATACTCAACCAAGTGATTTCTGGGTACAGAATAAGTCATATCTGCGATTAAAAAATGTCCAGCTAGGATATAAGATACCGAGGAAACTTCTCCACAAACTGGAAATATCACAACTACGTGTATATACAAGTTTGGAGAATATGTTGACATTTACTTCTTATAAGGGAATTGACCCGGAGATAAATGGGACAACTTATCCTACGATGAAACAGATAACTGTGGGTATAAATGTAGTCTTTTAAAAAATATGATTATGAAAACAACTGGATATATTGCTACAATACTTTTGATAGTATTAGGATTAAGTGGCTGCTATGATTTGGATGTAGCCCCGTATGATAAGGTAGCTCAGGGTAACTATTGGAAGACGGAAGCCGATGCCAAGTCCGGAGTAATGGGAGTATATGCCCAATTAAAGAGTAATGGAGCTTATGGCTATATGCCGTTATTTGATACTTATTCGGATATTGCTCATGGTCCTGGAGGACCGGTTGAGCAAGGAACATACAACGGTGCATATGATTTCCTTGTACAAAATTGGAAAGATACATATGATGGCGTGCAACGTGCCAATACCGTGATTAAAAATGTGTCAGGGATGCCAATTGATGAAAAGGTGAAAAATAATGTTTTAGGGGAGGCTCATTTTTTGAGAGCTTTGTATTATTTTCATTTGGCCGATCTTTTTGGTGGTGTCCCTATTTATGATGAGAGTTGGGAAGTTTCCGAATCATTCAATGAAATGTTATTGCCACGAAACTCCAGAGAAGAAGTATGGCAGTTCATCATTAAAGATCTTACTTTGGCCATAGCCAATCTGCCTCTCAAGTGGGATGCTGCCGATTATGGCAGGGCGACTAAAGGTGCCGCATATGCTTTGCGCGGAAAGGTATATTTGTATATAAAGAATTGGGAAAAGGCAATTGGAGATTTTGAAGAAATCGTGTATAATAAAACTAATCAATATGGCTATAAATTATATTCTGATTATTTGACCTTATTTACTTCAGCAGGACCGATTCCCGGAGATTATGAAACAATTTTTGCTATTCAGAACAAAGGTACTACCGACAATTTGTATGGCATGCCGTTTGCCACCTTGTATGGAACACGTGGAACTTATGGAGGAGGCCGTGGCACTTGTCTGCCTTCGGTGACATTGGCGGATATGTATGAAGAGAAGGATGGTAAAGAGTTTGATTGGAATAATTACATTCCGGGATACAACGAGAATGATGCAATAAAGAAAAAGGCATTTCAGGCGACGTTGAATGCTACAAAGCAAAAGCTGGAAACGATTCCCGATACAACATTGCTGGGTAGTATTTATAGAAATAGGGATTCTAGAATGATGCAATCGCTGATTGTCCCTTATTCTTATTATAATGGCTATATCGTAGGTACTGGTTCGAAGAAACAACTTTATGCAATTGCGGCGGGAACTACTGTCGCTAACGGGTTTATCCAGTTTGATAAAGGGTGGAACGTGTATTTTTACCGTAAATTTGTTCCCATTGAAGATATGGGAGGTGAGATAACTAATCGTAATCATACTCCTATAAATTTCCCTGTTATTCGTTTGGCCGATGTATTGCTTATGTTGGCTGAGGCGTATAATGAAAATAATCAGTTGGATGAGGCTGTGGTTGAACTGAATAAAGTAAGAAAAAGACAATCTACTAATATGCCTGGATTAAACAGTGGACCGGCATGGTTGCAAGTTACTGATAAGGAAGAGATGTTTGAGCGTATCATGCACGAACGTGCCATAGAGTTGATTGGTGAAGGGCATCGTTTCAGTGATTTGAGACGGTGGGGACTAGCTATGCAATATCTGAATAATCGTCAGGAGAAAGATTTTACAGGAGAAATCCGTTTTACACGTAAATTCTCAGAAAGAGACTATTTATGGCCTATTCCAAGTGAGGAAATCCAACGGAATCCGGCTTTAAAACCAAATAATCCGGGTTGGTAGGCTATCCATTTTTTTAATCGGAAAATTGAAGTAAACCATGAAAAGAGAAGCTTTTAAAATGTATCTGAAACCCGGTTTTGAAGAAGAATATCAAAAACGGCATAGTGAAATATGGCCTGAATTAGTGAAGTTGCTAAAGGCTAATGGGATATCTGACTATTCTATTTTTTTAGATAAGGAGACTAATGTGCTGTATGCTATACAGAAGAATAACGGCGCGGGTTCACAGGATATGGGAGAGAATGAAATCGTGAAGAAATGGTGGGACTATATGGCGGACATCATGGAAGTAAATTCTGATAATTCACCTGTCAGTATCCCGCTAAAAGAAGTATTTTATATGGAATAAGTTTATTAACCATTAAATAAAAAAGAAAATGAGATTAAAATATAAACATCCGGTCATTTGGGTACTGCTGTTATTGGCACAGATGGTTATGGCGTGCAATGATAATGCGAAAGATACAGCAATATCTTTGGTATCTGAAAGTGTTGTCAAGATTGGATATGGAGGTGGTGAAGAACTGGTTAAGTTTATTTGTTATGATAAATGGGCTATTTCGTCTGATGTGGCATGGATAAAATTTGTGAGTCCGACAGAAGGTAATGGAAATGCAATTGTTAAAATAAATATAGATAAAAACACCTCTACTGAAAAGCGTATAGGTAAGTTGACAATTGTTTGTGGAGGTAACGTTGAAGTTATAGAAGTGGAACAAGCCATCCAGACAATAGGGTTTGTTCATAAACATCCTTCCATACTTTATACAAAAGAGGAATTGTTGAATATCAAGAGTATAATAGAAGCTGGCAGTTCGGCAAGTATAACGGCAACTTACAATAATTTGATGAACCGTTGTAATAAAGCTCTTACTTATGCAACTACCCCTTATACCGGACAAGATCCTGCTAAATTCATTGATGCAAGTTATGCGCCGGGCTCAAACTCTCGTGATTTAGCTATGGCATACTGGTTTACAAAAGATGAAAAATACGCGCAAAAGTCAATAGAGATTATGGAGGTTTGGGCTAAAGCGTGTAAGGATATAAGTTACGTAGCTGATGCTGGAAGTGCCATGTATCTTGCCAGAGGAATGTATCCGATGGTTTGTGCATACGATATGTTGGTTTCTGAAAATATCATGGATGAGGAAACTAAAAAAAATATTATAGATTGGTTTCAGATTTTATATAGAGAAGGGATACTCAGTATTGAAAAGTGGGAAAACAATGATTATTTCAATAAGCAATATTTCCAAAATCATCTCGTAGCCCATACAATGGGCATTTTGATGCTCGGTCTGGTTACGGATAATGATGAGCTGATTCAATTTGCCATAGATTCTCCGTCCAATCCGAGGGATATATACGAACTGCTTACCGGCTGTATATTTATGGATGGCGATATCCCGTGTTCAAGAGAAAAAGCAGGCGCCCCTGCCCCTGTAAAAGGAGAGATTTACGATCGTTATCGTCATGACACTGCACCTTTGAAAGGGCTGCAATATACCCATCTGACACTGACTTTATTATCTACTAATGCCCGAATGTGTTATAACAATGGCTTGGATATATTTGCATATACTGCGCCTACAGGAGAGAATTTACGCTATCCTTTTGAGTATTATAGTGATTTTTATCGGTTGATGGATTCGTGTATCAAATCAGGATATTATTGCGGGGAAACTGAACGTTTGGCAAAAGCCGGTGATAATCCGGGAATGTATGAAATAGGATTCCGGTATTATCCCGATAGTGAATCGATTAAACAAATGATAAATTCAGGTACATTTAACAGGGAGTCGTCTTATATGGATTTGTTTGGATATACGCGCTTTCTGTCAGCAGGAATCGACGAATAACTTAAAAGGAGGTAATTATGAATAAATATATTTTATATCATTGGATAATTGATACGCTCAAAAAAACGAGTGTATGTATGGGGCTATTATTGATATCCATAGGTTTTCTGCAATCTTGTGATGGCGATGATGAAGTGAAAAATAAGCCTACTCTTTATATTATAACAGAAAATATAGGAGGGTTGAGTACATATGGAGGAACTATTCCGGTGGAGTTTCTTTGTAATCTGGATTGGACAGCATCTTCAGAAGTCTCCTGGATTACGTTGGATGAGACAAGTGGTAGCCAAAGTGGAGTGATTCATGCTAAAGTTACAAAGAATGAAGAAGAGGTAGAAAGGACAGGGATTATTAAAATTGTGGCAGGTGAATTACAGAAGATTTTGCACATAAGCCAAAAATATAGGGATACTTCTATTCCTCAACTGGATATAACCACGAAAAGCCCGATAAAACTAGCTTTTGAAGGAGGAAATCAATCTATTTCTTTTGTGTGTAATGTGGGTTGGGAAGTTTCAGCCGATGTTGACTGGATTACCTTTACTGATCCGCTTTCAGGTTTGGAAGATGGGACATTGAACTTTGTGGTAGAAAAAAATGAAGAAGATGAGGTTCGTGAAGGTAAGATTAGTATTGTTGCTCAAGGTATTGTCAAAACGGTGGATATTATACAACAGACCAAAGCTATGGGAGGTGTGAATTTACTAGATACTCCGGAAGAAGACTATAGTTTTGAGAGAATTACTACTAATAAATATTGGCCTGCTCTCGGAGAATGGGGCGGATCGAATACGGAAGGTATTGGTAAATTTGGAGCCAGTGCTACTGCCATCAGGGTTTCTGCAGGCTCTCCTTCTCCTCATACCGGAAACTCCTATCTGTTCTTACGTATGCGTGATGGTGAACAGGCAAATTCTTTGGACTGGCTGTGGAGAAAACTGAATGGATTGATACCCGGTAAATCCTATACGTTCTCCTTCTGGTATAAGACTCCTCCGGAAAAGGATATGGTACAAACAGGAAATATCAGGTTGGGCGCTGTTGTTGATGTAGCCGATATATCGACTTTGTCCAACCCGTTGGCACCGGAAGTAACCTTTGGATATGTCGCTGCTTCTGATGGTGTCTTGAGTAGTTCCGATGAGCATAAAAAAGTATCTTACACATTTACTATGCCTGCCGGGAAGACAGAAGTATATATTGTTTGGAGAAGAAATGGTCATCAGCAACCATTCCTTGACGATATGAGTTTGGTACTGAATCCATAGAAATCTTATTGAATGGAAATGGAAAGATGAAAAATATGATTCTTAGTTTGTTCTTTTTGCTATGCCCCTGCTGGATGCTATTGGGGCAGCAAAATGAACTGCAAAAGCAATTCGACTTATTATTGGGACAACCGGCGCAATTGGTATTTGAGGATAATTTTCAACATGCATGGTCGGAAAAGTGGCATCTGGATGGTGAAAAGGCAAGGATAATGCAGAAAGATGGGCAACTTGATATGTATGCAGGTGAAAGAGCTTATGTAGATGCAGATCACTTGGTGCTGTGGACAAAAGAGGAATTTGAAGGAAACTTGAAAATAGAATATGATTTTATGAGACTGGATTCTTCTAGACATTATTGTGTGAATATACTATATATTCAGGCTCAAGGGTCGGGAAGAAGACCATTTGTTAAAGACATATTCAAGTGGAATGAGCTTCGCAAAGTTCCTCGGATGAGTACGTATTTCAATAATATGGATACTTATCACATTAGTTATGCAGTGACGGAAGTTGCGTCAGAAAATAAGCCTGAATATATCCGTGCCCGTCGGTATATGCCTCAGTGGAAAAAAGGGCTGGAAGGAACGGATCTGAAGCCTGAATATTTGAATACGGGTTTATTTAAGATTGGAGTCACTTATCATCTGACTTTTATAAAATATGATACGGATTTATATATGAATGTAAAGGGAGATGGACAAGACAAGACTTTCTATTTTGACGCCTCTTCTTTTCCGGGGATAGATAAAGGAAGGATAGGCTTAAGACAAATGTACACTCGCAGTTCAAGGTATGCGAATTTTAAAGTTTACCATATGGATTAAGTAATTCTTTAGAGAAGTTACAACTCGTTTTTTCAGGTTGTAACTTCTCTGATATTTAACCACTACTTATTATATTTTAGTACCGCCTTTATTGGAAAATGATCTGAAGGAATATGTGCTTCGTACTTTCCGGTAACTTCATTCTTAGCTCGATAAGTATCTGTCAATACACCGTACTTCTCTACGATAAAGTTCTTGGTTACGAAGATATGGTCGATGCGATTAGGAGTATATATATTCGGGTTCCAACCTGCACATGTTCCATTAGTGGCATATTTCATTTGGGCAACTTCGTAAGAGTCTGATAATATGCCGGATTCGTGAAGTTCCTGGTAACTTTCACTGGTTTGGTCTACATTGAAATCACCAGTCAGTATGACGGGATCTTTACCACACATCTCTTTAATTTTGCTGATAACCAGCTTGGCACTTTCGCGACGAGCCACTATGCCGATATGATCCATATGCAGATTAAAGAACCAAAATCTGAACTTACCGGTTTTGTCCTTGAATTCTCCCCATGTACAGATGCGGGTATAGGCCGCATCCCATCCTTTATTCGGCTTGGTGGTATCTTCCGATAGCCAAAAGTTTCCGGATTTGAGCGACTTGAATTTATCTTTCCGATAAAAGACAGGAGCGTATTCCCCTTTAGTCATTCCGTCATCCCGGCCTACACCTATATAGCTGTATTGCGGCAGGGCATTCAGCATATCTTCCAATTGATTGTGTTTCACTTCCTGCGCCCCGAATATATCGAAGTCGTGAAAAGTGATTAATTGAGTGAGTACCGGACAACGTTGTTCCCATCCGTTTCCCTCTTTGGCATCGTTCGGGTTACTGTTTCGTACATTGTACGAAGCTACATTCAATTGTTGCGCATTCAGTATTGACGCACCGCAGAGCGCCAATACAATAAAAAGTTTTCTCATTGTTTTTTTATTGTTAGATAGTTATTTAGTATCTTTTTCTTCTGTTTGTTCGCTTCTATATTCTTTGGGAGAAGTGTTGTATAACTTGGCAAACTCCCGGTAGAAATAAGACTTGTTGGAGAAGCCCGATTTATACATAATCTCTGTAACGGTGAGTTTGGTCGTTTTTAACAGACCGGCCGCATATTCCAGGCGGATGGTTCGGACAAATTCACTGGGTGTCTTTTCCGTCAACTCTTTGAGCTTGCGATACAATCCCGCTTTGCTTACTCCTATAAAGTCTGCAAGAGAATCCGGGCTCATGGATTCGTCATCAATATTATCTTCAATGAATTTGATTATCTTGTTCAGTAACAGTTCATCCTCTTTGTGCATGGAGATCCCATCTCTGACAATGAGAGAGGAACGGCCGGATTTGAAATACTCTTTCATCAAAGAATATTTGTTAATCATATTCTCTACCGCACTCAGTACATGTCTTGGATGGAAAGGCTTGGGAATATATAAATCCGTTCCATGATTATACGCATTGATTTGGTCTTCGATAGAATTCTTGGCAGAGATATGGATAATCGGAATGTGAGCAGTGCGTTCGTTCGACTTCAATATATCTGTCAAAGCGATGCCATCCAGTTTGGGCATCAATACATCACTGATGATAATATCCGGTTGCTTCTGTTCCACCTCTCGGAGTGCCTCTTCTCCATCGGCGGCTTCCCGAACCTGATAATAAGGGAGCAGAATATCTTTCAACAGTTCGCGGATATTCTTCTCATCTTCTACAATCAATATCGTAATCTCCTTCTGCCTGGGAACGAAAAGCATTTCGCTGACTTCCATCTCTTCTTCTGTCGGCTGACTCTCTTTCTCGGAATTCATATGCATAGGTGGCAGAGATACATTGAATTCTACATACTCTCCCAATATGCTTCCTACATTGATTTCACCACCCAATAACTCCGTTAAACTCTTAGTCAGATTCAGTCCGACTCCGGTACTTCCCGCATGTTTCAGGTTACTGCTTTCAAAAATCTTGAACCGGCTGAATATCTCACCCATTTGTTTGTCAGTCAATCCCTTGCCTGAGTTACGAATACGAAAATGTAATGTTCCGTCAGTAACATTCTGTCGTATTTCAGCACGGATATATCCGCCGGATGGCGTGTACTTGAATGCATTGGACAGTAAGTTGAAGATTATTTTCTCCAGTGCATTCCGGTCTGTCGTAAAAGACGATACTTCTTTACTTTTGAAACTGAAGTCAATCTTGTTTTCTTCAGCAATTTCGGTATAGTTGTCCGATATATAATCAACGAGTAACTGAATATCCACTCTCTCCGCATAGATAGCCGTATGCCCCGATTCTGCTTTCCGAAACTCCATAAGTTCATTGATAAGCTTTTGCATCCGGTCGGCATTGTTCTTGATGATGTAGATATATCTCTTGGTATAACTGTCGAGATCGGCCTTTTCCAGCAAGTGCTGTGCCGGGCCATATATCAGCGTCAGCGGAGTGAAGAACTCATGTGCCACATTGGTGAAAAAGTTCAGCTTCGATTCGTGGATACGTTGCTGGTTCTGCTTCTCTATATGCTCTAACAGGATCTGACGATTCAGCCGAATCCGGTTTTTGATAACGGACTGCGTGATATAAATAGCAATGGCAATCAAGATAAAGTATATAATAAAAGCCGTGGTACTAAGCCACCAGGGATAAGCAACGTCCAAATGGAGCGAATAAACTTGATTGCTCCATACCCGGTCTCCATTGGTACATTTTACTTCCAGTTTGTATTTTCCTGGCGGCAGCTTGGTGATAACGATATTCGAATTATTCTCATTGTAGATCCATTCGTCGGCAAAGTCGATAATGCGGTAACTGAATTCGCAATTCTCATTATTGATAAAATCATGCGCGGCAAATCCCAATGTGATATAAGGTTCGTCGTAATCCAGCCGAAGAGTGTGATTACGGATACGTTCGTAGATGTTCTGACTGGTATTGTTTATCTTCAGACTGCTCAGGCTTAAAGAAGCAATATGCTCCCGCAAACGTATCTTGTTCTCGTCGAAATAATTCAGTCCGCTGACACCGCCGAAATACAACCATCCGGCTTTGTCCTTAAAAATAGCTCCGTCGGAGAATTCATCGTTTTGTAGCCCGTTTCTCGAAGAATAGTTCGTAATCTTTCCCGAAGGCAGGTCGATAAAGGAGATACCTTGATTGGTGCTTGCCCAGATATTTCCATTCTCATCCTTCAGGATACCGTGAATCGTATTATTGGGCAATCCGTTATTATCCGTATATTCCATGATAGAAGGCGGAGTGGCTGCCGGAAACAACCGGTTCAGCCCATAGCTCGTACCTATCCAAATGCTGGTGGAATCTCCTTTAGTCAGATAAATCACATCATTGTTAGTCAGAGACAAACCGGAATCTATTTCATTAATCTGCCGGAAACGTTCGGAAGTAATATCGAACTTATTGATTCCTCCGCCTCGCGTACCTAGCCAAAGCTCATTCTCATTGTATCCGGCAATAACCGAATAAATAATATTATTGCTTGGCGAAGAAGGGCCGGGAGATTTATATTGTTTCATACCTGTTACCAGATAGTTTTTCCCTTCCCTTCGCAAGCTTAATCTGATAAGTCCGTAACCGGAAGTCCCCAACCATAAAAGCGAATCATTATGGGTAAACAAGATGCTGTATACTGCTCTGAAAGCCGGAAATTCAGCCGGAATATTCAGCTTCTTTACCTGGCTGCTGTTGAGTGGAATATAATTAATGCCTGCCCCTTCGGTTCCGATGAATATATCCCCGGACATATTTTTCCGGATAGTATAAACGGAATTGGAGATTAACCCGTTAGCGGTTGATAGATAGGGATTGACGCTCCGTTCCTGTTTATCGAGTAAAAGGATACCTTCTCCTTTCGTTCCTAAGAGTATATTGCCATTATCTTCCTCACAGAAACAACGTACCGGATAATTCGTCTTTACGGTGTGGAACGGTGAACTATGTTCGTACACTTCCAATATTCCTTGTCCATCCGTGCCTACCCAAAGGATATTCTGCGAACCGATATAAATAGTGAAAATAGAAGCCTTCTCCGGTAATTGAAGCAACTCCATCGAAGTCCCGTTTTCGAGGTTATGCCTGATACATCCGCCTTCGATAAAGCTGACAAGAAGATACTCCCCGTGGCAGATAACTTGTGAAACAGTCTTGTTATCAGGAATATCAATACGGTCCAGTACACGGTTATCTTGTGAAACAGTCAGTGTCCGGTCATTGTTAATGATGAGGCAATCCTGGGAAAGATAAATATTGGAAACGGAAGCAGGCTGCCTGATTTCTTCTTTGAACGAGAGTGCGGGATTGGAATTGCGGACAGTCAGTTGATAATGTAATAATTGTCCGTGTCCTGTGAGAAAAAATAGTTGGTCTTTGGAATCAATGACGAAGTTTCTGATGTCATCGGGAAGGTCATTCTTCAATGAGACAAACTCCTGCTTCCGGTCATCGAAATAGAATAAACCCTGTTCTTTCACGTAGCAGATGATATGCTTACCGGAAGTGATACCCAGCAGAAATGATTTCTCCTGTTTCGGCGGATTATTCTGCGTGCCTAAATAATAAGGAGTAAACTGCTGTGTGGAACGTTTCCAACGGTTTACTCCATAGTCTGTAGATACCCACAAGATAGAATCGCTCTGCTCAATAATCTGCCAAATGACATTGTTGCTGATAGACCCGGCATCTCTCTTATTGTAAGAATAGGTTTTGAAACTACGTCCGTTGTATGCATTCAGCCCGTCCCATGTCCCTACCCAAAGCGTATGTTCCGAATCTTCCAGGAAGCAATTCACCGAATTATTGGATAATCCGTCCGCATTGGAAATCTGTTTTACTACATTCTGTGAATGTAATAAAGCAGGCATCAGGCATGAATAAATAAGGATGCAGATGTAACGGAAATATGAGTGTCTTCGTAGAATCATATCGCAAAGATAGAGAGGAAAAATAAGAAAACAAAGATAAAAATATGCTGTACAACACCTGTATACCCTTTTGAGAATATAGTACACTCTTTCCGTTGAGGCGTGGGGTAGCTTTGCCACGAGAAATAAAAACAACACATATTTAATAATCTGAAAATGGATATTGCAAAACGATTTCATCAGAACCCGTTACTGAAACCATCCGATTTACAACCGGGAATAGAAGGAATGGAAATTACCTGTTTCCTGAATCCCGGCGTGTTCCGTTTTGACGGAAAGATTTGGTTATTGTTGCGGGTGGCCGAACGCCCTGTGCAGAAACAGGGAGTGATTAGCTTTCCTGTATATAATAAGGAAGGGAAGATAGAAGTACTCTCTTTCGATGAGAATGATCCGAAACTGGATGCTTCCGACCCTCGTGTGATCGGGTATGCAGGGCAGAATTATCTGACCACTATGTCTTATCTTCGACTGGTATCGAGCGAAGACGGCATTCATTTTAAAGAAGAACTGGATTATCCGCCTATTTTCGGCAAGGGAGCTTTGGAAGCCTTCGGCATCGAAGACTGCCGGGTAGCCACTACTGCCGACGGCTATTACCTGACATTTACGGAAGTCTCTTCTGTTGCTGTCGGCGTAGGACTGATTCATACCCATGACTGGAAAAACTATACTCGTCATGGTATGATTTTCCCCCCTCATAATAAGGACTGTGCCTTGTTTGAAGAGACAATAAACGGAAAACACCTTGCCCTGCATCGTCCGAGCAGTCCCGAACTGGGCGGTAATTATATTTGGCTTGCCGAATCTCCCGACCGCTTGCATTGGGGTAACCACCGTTGTATTGCGACCACCCGTCCTGATAGCTGGGACTGTGCCCGGGTGGGTGCGGGAGCCGCACCTATCCGCACAGAAGAAGGGTGGCTGGAAATTTATCACGGTGCTGATCATCAAAACCGTTATTGCCTGGGAGCTCTCCTGCTTGATTTGGAAGATCCTTCAAAGGTTATTGCCCGAAGCAAAGACCCAATTATGGAACCGGTCGTTCCTTACGAACAAACAGGATTCTTCGGGAATGTAGTCTTCACTAACGGTCATTTGGTAGAGGGAGATACAGTGACTATTTACTATGGTGCAAGTGATGAAGTAATCTGTGGAGCGAAGTTATCTATTGAAGAAATTCTTCGTTCATTAAAGTCATGACATATATAAGGTAGAGAATGAATAAACTTAAAAGAGAATATCAATTCTTCAGGCAACAGACGCCTAATGTACGTGTACTGTTGATGACTAACCTGCTCTATGCGTTCGTACTTCCTGTGGTGGAGATATTTGTAGGCGCTTATGTGATGCGTCACACGAGCGAGCCTGTTTCCGTAGCTTTCTATCAGCTTTTCATGTATATCGGTATCATAGCAACCTCGTTTGTCAATGGCTTCCTGTTGCGGCATGTCAGCGTGAAGATATTGTATGCAGGTGGAATATTAGTGAGCGGACTGTCGATGTTTGCCATGATGCTGGTAAAGTCGCTGGGCTTTGTGGAATTGGGCATAGCCGGTTTTGTACTCGGGGCTGCATCAGGCTTCTTTTGGACTAACCGTTATCTGCTGACTCTTAACAATACGACCGATGACAGCCGGAACTATTTCTTCGGACTGGAATCTTTCTTTTTCTCCATCACCTCGATAACTGTGCCTTTACTGATTGGTGCCTTTATCAGTCAGATAGACGGCAAAGAAATCATGGGATGCCTGATTGACATAAACGGAGCTTACCGTTTGGTGACGGTCGGAGTCATTATAGTGACTCTGTTTGCCGTAGCAGTTTTGTGGCGCGGCAAGTTTGCCAATCCGGTGCAGAAGAGCTTTCTGTACTTCCGTTTTTGTACACTTTGGAAGAAAATGCTGTTACTGGCTTCTTTGAAAGGAATGGTACAGGGATTTTTGGTGACTGCTCCTGCCATCCTGGTTTTAAAATTGGTAGGCGATGAAGGTGTATTAGGTCTGATACAGGGAATTAGTGGTACACTGACGGCTATCCTGGTCTATGTACTGGGACGTATTGCCAGACCCGAAGACCGTCCGAAGATATTTATTGCCGGGTTACTTGTCTTTTTTACCGGTACTCTGTTCAACGGAGTCTTGTTTTCAGCCACCGGAGTGATTATCTTTGTCCTCTGTAAGGTGATCTTTCAGCCCTTGTTTGACTTGCCTTATTATCCTATTATGATGCAGACCATCGACGCAGTAGTTAAAATCGAGAAAAGAAATGAATACACCTATATTTTAAGCCACGAATTCGGATTGTTTCTGGGACGTGCTTTCGGACTCATCCTTTTTATGGTACTTGCCTTTGCCGTATCACAGGATTTTGCTTTGAAATATGCGTTGATATTGGTAGGAGCTTTGCAGTTGATAGCCTACCCGCTGGCTCAGAACATCATTAAACAGAATCAAACGGTTCACTAATATTCCAAAATCATTAAGTCGTCATTGCAAACGGATGAATTATTATGTTGTACAGCACCTATATACCCTTTTGAGAATATAGTACACTCTATTTTTGCGGGGCTACGGTAGTTTTGCCGTCAGAAAAACGATGAACGACTGATTTGAAAAACTAAAAAACGACGTATGATAACACTAAGATCTGTAATCTATCTATTCAGTATGATGACACTGGTCGGATGCTCCGGTCAAAAACAGGCATCCGTAACTGCCGAAGAGCAGAGTGAACAATGGACACTGGGGCCTTTTGTCCGTCCGGAAGGGGTGAATCCGGTGATTTCCCCGCAACCGACAACTTTTCAATGTCCGATGCGCAAACAGTTGGTAAGATGGGAGGAGAGTGATACCTTCAATCCGGCGGCAACGGTCAAAGATGGAAAGATTGTGGTACTCTACCGTGCCGAAGACAACTCGGCACAGGGGATAGGAAAGAGAACATCCCGCATTGGTTATGCGGAAAGTACCGACGGAGTGATGATGAACAAATCGGATGCACCGGTATTGTTTCCTTCCGAAGACAACTTTAAAGAAATAGAATGGGAAGGCGGTTGTGAAGACCCGCGTGTGGCAATGACGGAAGACGGATTGTACGTAATGCTTTATACAGCCTGGAACCGCAATCTCCCCCGTCTCGCGGTGGCTACTTCCAAAGACTTGAAGAACTGGACAAAACACGGACTCGCTTTTGCGAAAGCATACAACGGACGTTTTGCCAATATAGCAAGCAAGTCGGCTTCTCTTGTCACCGGAGTGAAAGACGGCAGGCTGGTCATTGAGAAAGTGAATGGCAAATACTTTATGTACTGGGGCGAAAATGCCGTATGTGCGGCTACTTCCGATAACCTGACCGACTGGACTCCGGTACTGAACGAGAACAACGAACTCAGGGAAATAGCCAAGCCCCGCAGCGGATATTTCGACAGCCGCCTGACGGAATGCGGCCCACCTGCTATAAAGACAGCGAACGGTATTGTATTGCTATATAATGGCAAGAACGGATATAAGGAAGAAAGAGATCCGGCATATCCGGCAGGCGCTTATTGTGCAGGACAGTTCCTGTTTGATGCCAAGGATCCTTATAAAGTGCTTGCCCGCCTGGACAAACCATTCTTTGTGCCCGAAGCCGCTTTTGAAAAGAGCGGTCAGTACAAGGACGGAACCGTATTTCTCGAAGGGCTTGCTTACTTTAAAAACAAATTATATCTCTACTATGGCTGTGCCGATTCGCAGGTTGCAGTGGCGATATGTGATGATAATATAGATTCGAAACTTAAAACACATAACTAATTTAATCTATGAAACATGCTTGTAAAATGAACACGGTTGTCTCGAAGTCGTTAAACGACAGGCTGAAGATAGCTACTGTTTCAGCTTTAATGGCGGGGACTTTCCTGTGCGTACCGTTTACGGTATATGCAGATAGCCTTTCGATATCAGCTATCGAACAGACAGTTCGGAATATTTCGGTGAAAGGTGTGGTTGCCGATGCCGGCGGAGAGCCGGTGATCGGGGCTTCTGTACAACTGAAAGGTGCTGCCGGAGTAGGCACGATTACCGATGTGGACGGCAAGTTCACCCTGTCGGTTCCCGCTAACGGAGTATTGCAGATTTCCTATATCGGATATAAAACTACTGAAGTAAAAGTGAACGGACAGTCCGGCCTGAAAGTGACCTTGCAGGAAGATACGGAAACACTGGACGAAGTAGTGGTGGTAGGCTACGGCATTCAGAAGAAGGCTTCTGTGACCGGTTCGGTAGCTGCCATTTCCTCGGATAAGCTGATGGAAGTAAAAGCCCCCAGTGTGACGAATATGCTTGCCGGACGTTTACCGGGCTTGCGTGCCGTACAGCGTAGCGGTAGCCCCGGTGATGACGGAGCTTCCGTCGATATTCGCGGATATGGAAGCATGCTGGTGATTGTAGACGGTATCGAGCGTGATTATACCCAACTCGATCCGAACGACATTGAATCCATCTCTATCCTGAAAGATGCCGCCGCAGCCGTCTACGGTTTCAAAGGCTCCAACGGTGTTCTGCTGGTTACTACCAAAAAAGGAACGGAACAGAAAGTAAAGATAGATTATAACGGCTATGTGGGTTTTCAGAAAGTAACCCGTTATCCGGAAATGATGAATGCTTATGAATATGCTTCACTCTATAATGAAGCAATCCACAACGCTAATCCATGGCGCGGAGCTTCGGCTTATTCGCGGGAACAACTGGAAGCCTACCGGAACGGTACGGCAGGCACAGACTGGTGGAATGAAACGATGCGCAGCACGGCTCCACAAACTTCGCACAACTTGAGCCTGACAGGCGGTACGGAGAAGGTGAAATATTATATGTCCATCGGATACATGGATCAGGGTGGTATCATCCGTTCGGGCGACTGGAATTACCAGCGCTACAATGTCCGCTCCAACTTAAGCGTGGAAGTGGCTAAAGGGCTGAACGTAGAACTGCGTTTGAGCGGCCGCTTTGATAACCGCAAGAAGCCTTACAATGGCGATAACCTGTTCCGTTCGGCACAAATGGCTATCCCTACTTATTCCATGTATGCCAATGATAACCCGGATTATTGGGGAGCGGTAGGCGATATGGCGAACCCCGTGCATGTATCCGCTTCGGATGACAGCGGCTACGAAGACCGTTTGCGCCGTGAGTTTAACAGCTCGTTGGCTATCACCTGGCAACTTCCCTGGATAAAAGGACTAATGGCAAAAGCATTGGTTGCCTACGATTATACAAACAAGGAATGGAAAACGTGGCGGAAAGACCTCTCTGAATATACATATGATTATGCCAATGAGGAGTATATAGAGAAAGTGGTTAACACCGCACATTTGGAATCGAAACTGGAGAACTATGATAAACCGACCTATCAGTTTTCGATGAACTATAATAATACATTCGCCGGGAAGCATAATATCGGTGCTATGCTGGTGTGGGAAATGTATAATGATAAAAAGAGCTGGGTGACCGGAACACGTGATTTTGCCATCGGGCTGATTCCCGACTTGGACTATGGAGATAAAACGAATCAGGAAGCTTCAGGTAAGACACAGGAAACTGCTCATGCCGGACTGGTAGGACGTGTGAACTATGATTTCTCCAACCGTTATCTGGTGGAATTTAATTTCCGCTATGACGGGACTTATAAATTCCGCGCGGGCAATCGTTGGGGATTCTTCCCGGGTGTTTCTTTGGGATGGCGTGTTTCCGAGGAAGCTTTTTTCAAGAAACTGTTGCCTGATATGGATAACCTGAAAATCCGCGCTTCATACGCCAAAGTGGGCGACGAGGGAGATTTCGATGCTTTCCAATATTTGGATGGATATACGGCTCACGGAAGCTATATCATGGGTAGCAACGGAGTGACTTCCGGCATGACTACGGTAGGTATGGCAAATCCATGGCTCACCTGGTATGAGTCGAAGATTATGAATATCGGCTTTGAAGCGTCCTGGCATAGAGGACTGATTTCCGTAGAATTTGACTGGTTTCGCAGAAACCGTTCCGGTTTGCCTGCCACCCGTGTAGGCTCGCTGCCTACTATTTTCGGAGAATCAATGCCGCAGGAAAATCTGAACTCTGACATCAATACCGGATTCGAGATTGTAGTGGGACATAAGAACCGGATTGGTAACTTCAATTATAATGTGTCGGCTAACTTCTCCACTACCCGGATTGAGTATGATTATGTGGTACGGGCGGCTTCTACCAATATGTATGACGATTGGCGCAACAACACGAACGGGCGTTACAAAGATATCCGTTGGGGAAAGAAAGTGATCGGGCAGTTTACTTCCTTCGAGGAGATTTTGAACTCACCGGTTCAGGATAAGGACGGTAACCGTTCGCTGATGCCGGGTGATTTGAAATTCGAAGATTATAACGGCGACGGCATTATCGACGATAACGATACGCAACCGCTCGGACATGGTGCTACGCCCCGTATGTACTACGGCCTGAATATGTCCGGAGAATACAAAGGATTCGACCTGACAGTCTTTTTCCAGGGAGCTGCGGGACATGATATTTATGTGAGCGGAGATATTCTGGATCCGTTTATCCAGCAAGGTTTGGGGAATGGTTTAGCCATCATGACCGATCGTTGGCACCGGGAAGACCCGACCGATCCGTATAGTAAATGGATTCCGGGATATATGCCCGCCGCACGTGTGGCAGGTGTCGCCGACAACCGCTCCGGTAACTCATGGTCATTACACAACGCAAGCTACCTGCGTCTGAAAACCCTTGAATTGGGATATACACTGCCTAAAGCCTTGACAAAAAAGGCTGCTATCGACCGGGTGCGCTTCTATATCAACTGCAACAATCTGCTGACTTTCACCAAGCGTGACGGGCTGATGAAGAATGTTGACCCGGAAAGCAACTCTAGCGGAGTGCGTTATTATCCGCAGATGAAGACGTATAACTTTGGTGTAAATGTAACCTTCTAAAACCCGTAAAGACAATGAATAGAAATTATCTGAAATATATATTGATAGGCGGAGTATCCATCTTCGTATGGACGGGATGTGATGATTATCTGAACCGCGAAAGTACCAGTGGTGTCAACACGCCGGATTTGATTTGGCAAAATCCGAAAGCAATCACAGCCGTATTGGCGGATATGTATGACTCAGGATTGAAACTGGATGAATACGATGACTGGTATGGAAGTAAGAAAGCGAACCTGGCGAATCAGACCAGTCTTTCGGATGAGGCTACCGCCAGTTATCAGAAAGAAAGCGCGTTCGATAAGTCAAATTCTACCTATTCTTATGGAGACTATGTGTTCAACGACGACATGGTGACCCGCTATAAGCAAATCCGTATCGTGAATAACTTCCTGCTGAATATCGAAAAGACTTCCGTATTGAGTGAGGATGAGAAAGAAGAGCTCGGAGCGGAAGCCCGTTTTATCCGTGCCATGCAGTACTTTGGGCTGGTGAAACGCTACGGTGGTGTTCCTTTGCAGACAGTTCCGCAGGAATATACCGCCGGAAATACGGAGACTCTTTATCAGGCTCGCGACACGGAAGCCGCTACCTATGATTTTATTATCAATGAATGTAAGGCTATCTATGAGTCACTGCCGGAAGTACGCAGCAGCGATGCCAAATACCGGGCAAACCGTGGAGCAGTACTCGCTTTGTGGTCTCGGGCGGCTTTATATGCCGGCACTATCGCCAAGTATTCCAAGACACTGACTCTGACGGGCGAAGCTGTTTCCAGGGGATATGTGTATATTCCCGAGACAGAAGCGGAACGCTACTTCAGCGAATGTTATACTGCTTCATCAAAGATTTTGGATGAGATGGTTCCCCGTGTATATAGCTTGTATGAATCGGCAAGTACCGCCCCGGAAGAACTGGCGCAGAATTTTTACAATCTCTTTTCCAAGGCAGTGAATGGTGATAATGGCGAATATATATTCCAAAAACAGTATAACGTAGCTGCCGGTAAAGGACATATGTGGGATAAGCTGAATGTTCCTTTCTCTTATCGTGGTGATGGCTGGGGATGCGGTATGTCTCCGGTATTGGAAATGGTCGAAGAGTTTGAATATATCGACGGTACGGAAGGAAAACTGAAGATGAAGGACAGTGGGGGAAAGGCAATCAGCTACGACAGCCCGTATGACATCTTTAAGAATAAAGACCCTCGATTGTTAGGTTCCGTATATCTGCCCGGTGCTGATTATAAAGGATATGGCGGTGGTAAGATTGAATGGATGCGCGGCGTTATCAACGGACAGGAGGGTATAGGAACCAAGTACGAAGCTTCTGCCCAGCCGGATAAGGAGAATAAGGTCGTAGTAGACGGACAGACTTACAATACTTCCGGGAAAGACGGCGGTTCATTAAGTGTGGGCGATGCCAGCAAGACAGGCTTTTATCAACGTAAATTTTTGGATGAGAGTCTGACGGATTATACGGACATCGACGCAAAACGCTCTTCTACTCCCTGGGTTGTTTTCCGCCTGGCGGAAATCTATCTGAATCGTGCAGAGGCTTGTATGGAATTGAACCTGCATTTGGATGTGGCTTTGAAAGATATGAATGAGATTCGCGGCAGGGCAGGTATCAAACTATTGACCGCCGGCAACCTCACACTGGACAAAGTGCGCCATGAACGGAAAGTGGAACTTGCTTTTGAGAAGCATCGTTACTGGGATTTGAAGCGTTGGCGCTTGGCTCATTTGGATGTAAGTAGGGGCGGTTTGACGAATTTCCGGGGTACAGCTCTTTGTCCGTATTATAATATCAAGAGCGGTAAGTACACTTTTGAAACCGGTGTACCCGAAAAGAGAAAACGTCTTTTCCTCGAAAAGAACTATTACACGGTTTTCCGGGCGGAAGATTTGAGTACGAATCCGTTAATGACGCAGAATCCGGGTTACGGCAATTGATATGTCCAACTATAAGTTTAAAGAAAGAACGATATGAATAAAATAATAAACATAGGATTGACTGCATTATTCGCCTGTTTTGTGATGGCTTGCGAAAATGATATCGACAATTATGATGCCCCGAACGGCGGCATATACGGTACTATCTATGACAAGGAAACGAATGAGCCGATTCCCATGCCTGTGCCGGGAAGCAGCGGTGTGATGATGAGTCTGTATGAACAGAATACGGGGGCTACAGCTTCCGTCGATTTCCGTGCCCGTCAGGATGGAACGTTTGAACACACCAAGGTTTTTAATGGCAGCTATCGCGTTCAGGCAAAGGATGGTCCTTTTGTCGGAGTATGTGAGGGATATGTCACCGTGAACGGACAAACGCAGCTTGATCTGTACACGATTCCGTTCTCACGTATCAGCCTCGATGTAACTGTATCGGCTGATAATAAACTGACCCTGACTTATGACGCGAAAACATCGAACGAGACATTGCAACTGACGGATGTCTCCGTTATATGGAACTATGCTCCGGGGGTGGACGTGAACAATGCGAACCATGCAACTCTCTCTTCACTGGGAACAAAATCGAATGGGACACACGTCATCGACCTGATGAGTGATACCGAATTTATAGAGAATCACTATAAAATTGTCTCCAACAAGAACAGGGTATATGTGCGCGTTGCGGCTACGGTGACGGCGGAAAGCAAACCGTACGTGAATTATAGCCGGGTAGTGGAGGTAACTGTGAATGATATCAGATAAGATAAACGATAAAAAAGAATGTAACAATGAAACATAAATTCTATGTATTACTGGTACTATTGATGAGCGGCTTATTCGCCGGTTGCAGTTCGGATGATGACGGTGTAACCCCGCCCGATGAGAAGGACGGAGTATTGGTAAAAGTCATGTCTTACAATATATACAGCGGGCAGAAAATTTATTCCGGGAAAAAAGGAATGGAGACAATTGCTCAGGTGATTAAAAAGATAAACCCGGATTTGGCGGGTTTGCAGGAGTTTGAAACGAAAACCAACAAGGTAGAGAAAGCGGATATTATCGCCCTGATGAAAGAAGTGTCGGGAATGCCTTATGCTTTCTTCGTCAAAACCCGTGATGTGGACGGTGGCGAATATGGTAACCTGATTCTCTCGAAATATCCGATAAGTGACGGAGTGAACTATGATTTGCCGAGAATAGAGACTGTGGAAGATGTCTACCCGCGTTCTATGGGCGTAGTGAAAACAGAAAAAGATGGGAAGAGTTTCTACTTCGGAGTGGCTCATCTGTCTCATGTAGGTAATGAAACCAATCGTATCAACCAAACCACAACTATTCTTGAGAAGACACAGGGATTGGATATGCCGATGATATTGACTGGTGACTTCAATGCTTTGGCCGACTCCGGCCCGATGAAGATATTGTATGAACGTTTTGATATCGGTTGCCTGAACGGGAACTACGGGCTCACAACAGGGACACCCGTTCCGGTGAAAGCGATTGATTTCGTATTGTACACTCCGGACGAAGGAATGACTCCGAAGGCTTATGATGTATATTATGATGCTTATGTAGAATCAGACCATTTTCCGGTGGTAGCTACATTCAGTATAAACGATTAATCTAAAAAAGACAGAAACATGAAAACATTGATACATCATTTGAAACGATTTTCTATATATTCCCTGTTGTTTGCGTCCGTCGGTTTTGTTGCTTGTGAGGATGAGAACCGACAGGATATGACGCCTGAAATCGGAGAAGGCGAGGTTGCTCCCAAAATAACCATGTACACACCGACAGCCGGCGGAAAGTCTACAAGCCTGACTTTATACGGCACGCATTTCGGTACGGATTTGGATAATGTCCGCGTGACTGTCAACGGGGTGGATGCTGAAGTGACAGGTGCATTGGGGAATATTATTACTGCCAACGTACAGAGGGGGGCCGGTTCCGGCCCGGTGAAAGTATATATCGGCCGGGGAGAAGACGCACAGGAACTGACGTATAAAACGGAGTTCGAGTATTCCCAATCTCCTATTGTGAGTTCCTATATTGGCAGCTATGTTCCTGCCGCAAAAACGGAAAAGAAAGAGGGGACTCTTATGGAAGCGGTTCTTTGGAAACCGGGCTCTATCGCTTTCGATAAGGAAGGGGCTTTGTATATTGTTGAAGACGATGACCGTGATATCCGCATTGCGAAAAACAATCAGGTTGCTACTTTCCTGCGGGGAGATGGAGCAGGTGGGGCTGTATTCAGAATGATGAATATTGCTTTTTCGCTGGACGGCAGTACTTTATTCCTGTCCAATGATGCGAATGCTTCGGGCAATGCGCATATTGCAACGATGCCATGGAACAGTGATACGCATCAGTATGATGCCGGCAATCTGACTGCGATATGGTCAATCACTTCCTCTTTGGGCAATGGTGTCACCAATGTGGGTGTACATCCTGTCACAGGAGAGGTCTTTTCCGTGGCTCATGGGAATGCCATGATTTATAAATATGACCCGGAGCAGAATACGATGGTGACCACCGGAGTGCAACTTCCCGATGGCGATGGCAAAAACGCATCGAAAGTGAAAATCCGCTGTATTCTTTTCGATAAGGCAGGGACTACTGTATACATGAGCTCGCAGGAAAAGGATGTGATTTATAAAGGAGATTATGATATGGCGACGGGAGAGTTCTCCAATCTCCATATTTGGATTGGACAGTATGAGAAAGCCGGTTTTACAGAGGGGCAGGGAAACGATGCCAAAATGGAAGAACCTTGTCAAATGGATTTGGATGAAGAAGGCAATATTTATGTGGCAGTTCGTAAAAAACACCGTATCGCAAAAATTACTCCTGACGGCGTACTGACAAGCTATACCGGTACAGGTACTTCCGGTGTGACGGATGGTCCATTGGATAA
This sequence comes from Bacteroides sp. GM023, assembly GCF_014750685.1. Classification (GTDB taxonomy): domain Bacteria; phylum Bacteroidota; class Bacteroidia; order Bacteroidales; family Bacteroidaceae; genus Bacteroides. Next base: position 377,862 of record NZ_JAAXGE010000002.1, on the reverse strand, counting down.
GGCGCAGTTCAATCATCCTGAAGGAGTACAGTTCGGCCCCGACGGAGCATTGTATGTTTCAGATTATTGGAATCATAAGATTCGTAAGATAGAAAAGGATTGATTTTATATCAGGTAGGAAAGATTGGTTTTCAGGATAACATTCACTTATTAATTGATTGCATATGAATTTCAGAATATGTATTTCTTTGTTTCTGATGTGCTTTCTGCTGCCACCCATGATGGCGCAGAAGACTACGGAGAAACAGCAAGAAGTCACGGTAAAAGCGATGACTTACAATACTTACAGTGGACGTAAGCAAGGCATTGATAAAATCGCTGAAGTCATCAGAAAAGAGAACCCGGATATTGTTTCGCTTCAGGAAATAGAAAGAAACACGGAGATAAATCCATGGGATACTCCAAAGAAACTGTCGGAATTGACGGGGATGAAATTTTATTATTTTGCCCATGCACTCGATATTCCGACCGGCGGAGATTACGGCAATGTGATTCTTTCCAAATTTCCAATATCTGAAGAGAAATGCTTTAAATTGAGTGTGCTGAAAGAGGGGGATTATGTTCGTTCTTTCGGTTATGTGAAAGTGGTGAAGGACGATAAGGAATTTTACTTCGCTACGACACATTTAGATCATAAATACGAGGATGCTGCTCGTTTGAAACAGGTTGAAGAGATTCTTGCCTGTGTGGAGCAACTGGATAAACCGGTTATTTTGGGTGGAGATTTGAACTCCCGTCGTGGCTCTGACACCATGGCGGCTTTTCAGAAGTATTTCACTGTCAACTGTTTGAGCGATGGTGCTCCGTGGACAGTACCCGCTCCAAATCCGACTTATCCGTGTGACTGGTTGATTTATGCCCCGAACGAAGCATTTACAGTGAAGTCATACAATGTTTGTTATTGGGCAGATAAGGAATCGGACCATTATCCGGTAGTGGCTACTTACCTTATAAAATAAGATTAATTGCCCGGATACGATCAAATAATCTTCCATATGCATAAAACTAATCTTTCCATCGAATGAATTTATTCGTCTGACAACTGTTGAACTTTCGTCTGACAGCTGTTAACTTTCCGTCTGACAGCTGTCAGACGATTAATTTTATGTATAAACAAAATTAGTTATGCGGTATATCTTAGATATGTCCGTATTCAAACTCCGGTATATCTTCTTTTGCTGATATTCTTGCAAAATCAATCAGATTCGAAAGGTGGCGAAGTACTAATTCCTTCATTCCTTCTTTGTCTCTATCTTTTATCTTCTGAAGCATTTCCCTATGTTCCGCATGAACCGTTTTTTGCGGTACGGCACAAACTTTATATTTTTGATAATATTTTAAAATATCGGGGGTGATGATGAGTAGTAATGAGCTGATTACCGGATTGTGTCCACCCTGCGCAATAGCCTGGTGGAAAGCAAAATCTTTCTCAACGCGGAGGTCGGTGTCAAACTTCTCTTCAAGTTCTATAAGCGTATTTTCTATATTCTTCAAATCCTCTTCTGTTCGGTTGGTAGCGCATAATTTACATACTTCAATCTCTAATAGAACACGTACATAGACCAAACTGGAAAAGTCATATTTGCTTATCTTCAGAGCATCTGTAATCATGGTATCCAACTGGTCTTTTGAGAACTCGGAGACTACCGTTCCACTTTGAGGATATGTTTTTACAATTCCATATAGCTCCATCTTTTGCAAAGCTTCACGAACATGCGAACGGCTGACATTCAGCAATTCCGATAATTTCCGTTCAGACGGTAGACGTTCACCAGGCAGAATCTGACGCTCTGCGATTTGTTTCTTTATGTGCTCAATGACAAGTTTAACTGGTTGCGAATTTACTTCGTCTTTCATAAGATATAAATATTTTAAAAGGTTTTCCTTTCTGTTTCGGCTGTAAAAGTACGAATATTATCTTTCAAAGTAAAGCTTTATAGTAAAAATATTCTTTTCCCCTTTTATAAAGAGGTACGCGTAACGTGCTATTTATAAGTGAGTTATATGGTATTGTTAATAAATAATAATTGGTAGACCAAAATTTTGGTTTACCAATTTTAATCGCTACGTTTGTCCTAGAAATTAAAACACTAATCTATGAACAACTCCTGTATTTTAAAAAAAGTCGTATTGATGTTCCTGTTGTTGGTAGGGACATTGAACGTTTACTCCCAGCATGTAGTTACTGGTAAAGTGATAGATGAACAGGGTCCGTTGATTGGAGCTTCAGTAACAGTGAAAGATGCTTCTGTTCCTACGGGGACTGTGACGGACGCTGAAGGTAAGTACTCCATTAAAGTTCCTAATTCCAAGACAATTTTGGTTTACTCGTATATCGGTTACGTTGATAAGGCGGAAGCGGTAGGCAAACGCACAGTAGTGAATGTGACGTTGGAAGAAGATTCGAAGATGTTGGACGATGTAGTGGTGATCGGTTATGGTACACAGGCAAAATCCCATTTGACAGGTTCGATTTCGAAATTGGAAGGTGAGAAACTGATTAATGCGCCGGTAAGTGATGTCACTACCGCCCTGCAAGGTTCGATGAGTGGACTTACTGTTTCAAACGAGACATCGGAAGTGGGTGTGACGCCGTCTATCCGTGTACGCGGAACAGGTTCTATCTCTGCCGAAAGTGAGCCGTTGGTTATCATTGACGGTTTTCCGGTAGCAGGCGGGCTCTCGTCTATCAATGCGGCGGACGTGAAATCCATTGAAATCTTGAAAGACGCGGCTTCTGCTGCTATCTACGGGTCACGCGCTGCCAACGGTGTTATTATGGTGACAACGAAAAGCGGTACTCCCGATAAACCGAAATATTCATTCAAATTCTATCAGGGATTCAAGTATGCTTATCAGTTGCACGACATGATGACTTCTTCCGAATGGCTGAATCTGTTGACCCAAGAAGCGGAAATGGGTGGTCCGTCGGTTCCGGCGAATGCACGCGGAGCCGCTTACCTGGAAAGCCAGATGGGTACTACCGATTGGCAAAAAGAAGGCTTGCGTGATTTGGCTGGCATTACGAATGTACAGATGAGTATTTCCGGCGGACGTAAGGAGACGAAATATTTTGTATCTGCCGCTTATACCAAAGATCAGGGTGTGATGCTTCAGAACTCATTGGATAAATTGAATTTCCGTACGAAGTTGGATGCTAAACTTTCAAACATTGTCAGTGTCGGGGTGAACGTATCCGGAACTTATACGAAAACGGAACGTCCGAAGAATAATTTTATAGATTTCTATCGTACTCCTTCTTTCCTTCCGGTTTATCACAATGATTGGAGTACTGAGCTGACTGGTTATTCAGGTTTTGCAAGAGGTAGTCATTTCAATAACATCATGACTCCGACAGGAACGCCGGATGCGGACGGAAATCCTACTTTGGAGAAATCTTCTCCTTTCACTTCTGCCAATAACAATCCGAAAAGTGTGATGGCTAATACAACACGCTGGAGCGAATCTATGCAGGGACTGGCTAGTATGTATCTGACGATTGATATTTGTAAAGGCTTGCAATTCAAGACTTCCAACGGTCTGAATGTACGCTTTAGCCCTTCCTACTACTATGGAAACAAGGATGCTACGAAGGACAAGGAAGAGAGTAAGGCTACTTACTTCAGCACGCTTTATGTCGATCTGCTGAGTGAGAATACGTTGAACTATCATTTGGATTTCGGAAAAGACAAAGCCCATAGCCTCGATGCTTTACTGGGTTATACGATAGAAAGCACACGCAACCAGCGTGTAGCCATGACTGGAACAGGATTTGCCACCGATGATATTCATACATTGAATGCGGCAACCGTTTATTCACTGGCAAGTAACGGCAATGGAAATACCGATGGTACGGGAACATTCCGCTATCCGGACGTGGTACTCGAGTCTTATTTGGGACGTATCAATTACAACTATTTGGGTCGTTATTTATTGTCTACTTCTTTGCGCTTGGACCGTTCTTCCTTATTCTCAAAAGGAAATCGCAATGCATGGTTCCCGTCCGTGTCACTGGGCTGGCGTGTGAACGAGGAGAAGTTTATGAAGAATATCAAGGCTATTTCTAACTTGAAACTCCGTGCTTCTTACGGTGTGACGGGAAATAACCGTATCAGTTATGATGCCGCCCTCGAAGTGTTGAACAGTGCGAATTATGTGACTGGTACAGGAAACGGGCAGTTAGTGAACGGTTCGGCCAATATCTCTTCTTCGCTTGCCAATCCTCATATCACGTGGGAAAAGACGGATGAGTTTAACTATGGTTTGGATGTAGGATTCCTGAAGAACCGGATTAATCTTTCGATTGATGCTTATTATTCAGTGACCCGTGCCCTGTTGTTCGAACAGCCTACACAGTCGTTCACCGGTTATAGCTATTATTGGAATAACATTGGAAAAGTTCGTAATTCCGGCGTGGAAATACAGCTTGATACACACAACTTTAAGAATCGTAAGTTTTCATGGGATACAAATATAAATTTCTCCTTGTCACGCAACAAACTCCTGGAACTGGGTGGTGAACAACAGGTTATCAATCAGGGAGAAAGAAGCGAATGTTATATTGCAAAAGTTGGTTCACCGCTGATTCAGTTCTATGGATATAAGACAAACGGTGTATGGAACAGTATGGAAGAAATTAATGCGAACCCACACTTCTCGAATGACGTACCAGGTGGATTGCGTATTGTAGACACGAACGGCGACGGTTCTTTGACTCCTGAAGACCGTGTTCCTTTGGGTAGCCCGTACCCTGATTTCACATGGGGTATCACAAATACGTTCCAAATCAAGAACTTCGACATCTCGTTCCTGATTCAGGGAGTACAGGGAATCGACGTTTACAATGGCGACGTTTATTACAACGAAACCTTGAAATGGAATAAGAACTACACGAAAAACCGTTGGGTCAGCGCGGAGAATCCGGGTAATGGAAAAGTGCCTTATCTGAAACTGGGTTATGACATCTGTCTGACCGACTATCCGTTGCAGAATGCTTCTTATGCATGTTTGAGAAACTTCACGCTGGGATATACGCTGCCAAGTGCGGCTGCGCGCAAGATGAAGTTGTCCGGTGTACGTTTCTATGTCTCAGGCAGCAACTTGTTCTATATTTGGGGAAGTGGTTATAAAGGCATCAATCCTGAATCACGTCTTACTTCTTCCCAGTACTCAAGCTCTATGATTTCGGGATATCAGCGCGGTGGATTCCCATTGACCAGTACTATCTCCGCAGGTTTTGATATTAACTTTTAATGGAAGGTGAACGATGAAAAAAGTAAATTATATAGGATTACTGTTAGTAACGTTACTGTTTGCATCTTGTGATTTGGACAAGTATCCTTATTCGGAAGTGGCTGCGGATGAATATGTGAAAGACGCTTCTTCGGTGAATAATTTGGTGCTTGGTTGCTATAATTCTCTTCATAACGTGATGTATTATGAGTGGGCGGTGACAGAGTTGCGTTCGGACAACGGACGTATGTATGCCACGGGTTCTTCTGCCAGTACCACGAAGTTGGTGGAACAACTGGACCAGGGTACTATCGTAGCGGAACATCAATGGGTGGAAGATTACTGGAACTCCTGTTACGCAACCATTGCCCGTGTCAATAATGTGATTTCATATCTTGATATAATAGAGGACGAAACGGTGCGGAATCAATATGAGGGGGAAGCCCTGTTTCTCCGTTCTTTAGAATATTTTAATCTTGTTCGTTTGTGGGGTCCGGTCTTTATCGTTACTTCTAAGGTTCCGTCGGATGTGGCCCGCGATATGCAGCGTTCTACTGTAGAAGAAGTATATGCGCTGATTGAAGGTGATTTGGAGAAGATTCTCGATAATGAATTGTTGCCGGAAAAGATGGCGGACGCTGATTTGGGACGTGCAGACAAGAATGCTGTCAAGGCTCTGTTGGCAAAGGTATATGCCACTCATTATAAGTCAGGCGATGCCAAGTATGCCCGTGCGGCACAGTTATGCAAGGAAGTTCTCGAAAGTGCTGCGGTAGGTAATCCACAATCGGGGTCTGATTTGGTGGCGTATGATAAGGTATTCGATACTTCGAACGAGATGAATAAAGAAATCATCTTTGCCGCCCGTTATCTTTCAGGCAATGTGGGGCTGGGTTCACCGTTTGGCAATATGTTTGCTCCGGTCAATAATGGTGCGAATGTGATTATAGGCGCGTCTCTAGGTTACAATACGCCGAGTGATAATATCATTGCTGCTTATGAAACGAGAGGTACTGCCGATAAGCGTTTGGATGTGAATATCGCGCAGAAGTATTTCAACTCTACTACGCAGGAATGGGTGACTACCGGCAACTGCCGTTATTGCAAGAAGTACACGAACGCTGTTTCTACACAGTATGACGGTGAAAGTGACTGGCCGATTATTCGTGTGGGAGATATAGCTCTGTTGTATGCGGAGTTGACTAATGAAGTCTCCGGCCCGTCGGCTGATAACCTGAAATATTTGAATATGATTTGTGAGCGTGCCGGTGTTTCTACATATACGTTGGCAGACCTTTTCAATCGGTATGATTTCAGGGAAGCTGTACGCAATGAGAGAAGACTGGAACTTGCTTTCGAAAATCAACGTTGGTTCGACCTGCTTCGCTGGGGAGACGCTAGCCAAACAGTGAACAAGTACTTCAAAAGCGAGACTTTTTATTCTGAATATACGTATGTGGTGAATGACATTGAAGATTGGCAAACATTCCTACCAATTCCGGTGAGTGTTATCAATATCAATCCGGACATAGCACAGAATACGGGTTATTAATCTCTTAAAATGAATACGAATATGAAACAATATAGAAAATGGAGCCTTGCATCTTTATTGGTATGCATGATCTTATGGACCAGTTGTGATTCTATATCTATGAAAGACGTTGTGGTGAGTGCTCCACAAGTTCTTTCCTTCTCACCGGAGAGTGGGAGTGTAGGAAGCGAAATCGTGATAACCGGAGAATATTTGGACGATGTAGTCAGCGCAACGATTGGCGGCGAGAAAGTCACTATCCTTCAGAAGGTATCCAACGAACGTTTGTCCTTGAAAGTGACAAGTAATGCAAAAAGCGGAAAGATTGTATTGAGCAATTCGATTGGCGATGGTGTATCAGAAGCTAATTTTACGATTGAATATCCGGCTCCTGCCATCTCTGCGACAGGAATGCCTACCGAAGTAGAGATGGGTAATAAGCTCCTGCTTTCAGGAACCCATATGAATGTGATTAGTGCCGTACTCTTTACAGCCGAAGGACATACGACCGGTAACGAAGCTACCATACTTTCACAAAGTGAAAATGAAATCCTGGTGAAGATTCCTTATGTGGAAAGTGATAAAGCTTCTATTACCTTTAAATACTTTAATGGAACATCGGAAGTAGAAACTCCGCTTGAATCTGCACCGCAGATGGTTGTAGCCCGTTATGAACCGAATGTCACTACTTCTTCATTTGAAGCGGCAAAAATCGGAGATATCATCGTGTTGTCCGGTACTTATTTGAATAAGATTGATAAGGTATTATTAGGAGATCTCGAATGTAATATTACTCTTCAAAATGAGAATGAACTGAAATTTGCCGTACCTTCGTCAGAGAACTATGTAGATGGAGATAATACGATGGCACTGAAGATTTCTTATTTTGACGGACGCGAAGTGCATACTCTGACAGACGCATTTGTGGTTAAAGTGCCTTTCGTTTATTTTTGGGAGAACAAGAAAGCGTATGGTCAAGGACGTGATGTAGAAGAGATGTCATCCTTCTTCTCACCGGAGACGGGATTGGTATATGCTAATTCGGATTGGAGAGAAAAAGTAGATCCTATATCTTATAGTTATCAAGCTGCGACCTGTTCTGCCGCCAATAAACCGGCAGTGTCGGAAAGTGAATATAATTCAGTGAATCCATACTTCTTCTTCTCCGGTGTAAATGCGGGACAGTTACAGATTAATAGTCCGGCAGCTTCTGCAAGCCAGTTGAAAAACTTCTATTGGTTCAATAATTCAGCCAATGAGTATCGGGTGACGGGAGCAAATGGAAACTGTTACGGTACGCCTGTATTGACTTTCTTATACCTTGATCCGTCAAACTCCAAATCCAAGGCATTGGCAGATAAGGTGAAGAACGGTACGTTGGATAACATTGATGAGGCTACTTTCCCGATTGATGTAGATGCTAAGACTTGTGGTGAAATAAGTATTGCAAGTATGAAAACATCCCTTAATACAGATGTTTGGGCAAATGGAATCTTTACGGTTGGCGTAGAGAAGAAAGCGACTGTAGATGCTGTCATATTGATTCTTTATTACAATGTAAATGGTTCGACATCCAATGTTGCAGAGAATGTGAAACGTATTGGGCTGTTGCATATAAAGACTGTTGATTTTAAGATGTGGAATAACACCAATGCTCCTTCATCCAGCTCGATTGAATTTGATATGTACTGGCAGAAGAAAGATTACGATTACTCAAAAGTTCAATAATTAATGATGACACGAAATATACATAAGGCAATTATAGCTTCCCTGCTCATCGGGCTACCGTTAGTCTCTTTTGCAAAAAGATATGACGTAACGCTTCCCGAAGTAGCTTCCTGCTTAAAAACTGTGCAACCGGGTGACCAAATCTATATCAAGGACGGTCAGTACAAAGACATGCAGTTGAAGTGGATGGGTAAAGGAACCGAAAAAGCTCCCATTACCATAGAAGCCCTGAACCCAGGAAAGGTAAAGATAGAAGGCGGCTCCACCCTGCGGATAGCAGGCGAATGGATGTCTGTCAGCGGATTACATTTTACTGATGGATACGCTCCCAAGGGTTCCGTAATAGAATTCCGTAACGGACAGGAACTGGCTAATCACTGCCGCCTGACGAATTGTGTGATAGATAAATTCAATCCGTCCCGCCGGGATCAGGCTTATAGCTATATATTGCTTTATGGTCGTCACAACAGAGTAGACCATTGTTCGTTGACAGGAAAACTTAATTTGGGGGTGACATTAATTGTCATCCTCAACGACGAACGTTGCCTGGAAAATCATCACCTGATCGACCATAACTATTTTGGTGAAAGACCTGTATATGGATCGAACGGAGCCGAAACAATGCGTGTGGGAACTTCTCAACAGGCTTACAGTTCCTCAAATACAATCATTGAAAATAACCTGTTCGAACGTTGCTCCGGCGAAGTGGAAGTAATCTCTATTAAATCCAGTGATAACATTATCCGAAACAATACTTTGCTGGAATGTGAAGGAGTAGTCGCTTTGCGTCATGGTGACCGTAATACGGTGAATGATAATTTATTTATCGGCAACGGGCGTCGTAACACAGGCGGTATCCGTGTAGTCAATGCCGGACATCAGATTTACGATAATCTATTGGTCGGCTTGGCAGGCACCCGTTTCTTTTCAGCTTTAGGAGTCATGGATGCCGTACCCAATTCATTGCCAAACAGATATTGCCAGGTTGTCGATGTCAAAATGTACCGCAATACATTCGTCGATTGCACGAATATAGAATTTGGTACAGGCAAAGATATGGAACGTACCCTTGCGCCTGAAAGAGTCTCTTTTACAGACAATACCATTATTAATAAGGAACTCGACCAGCCCTATATAGCCGTTGACGACGTATCGGGTATCCAGTTCAAAGGTAATAAAGTGCAATTGGGCAAGAACTACTCAGCACCGGGATTCACTACGGAAAAAGTGAAAACTCCTCAGTTGCCCGACGATGCTGTGATACGTAAGGACAAAGGCGCTTCATGGTTTAAAAACCAGATAGCACAATCCACAACCAATACCCATAAAAAATATAATGTATCTCCGGGAACGAATCTGTCCGAAATCATTTATTCGGCAGAACCGGGCGGTATCATTATTCTGTCGAAAGGTACGTATCCCATTCAGCGCTCTATGCTCGTCGACAAACCGTTGACGATTCGTGCCGCTGATCCGGCGAATAAACCGCTTGTCCGTTTCAACGGTGACAAGCCGGATAATATGGTGACTATCGCCGATGGCGGTGAACTGGTCATTGAGAATATCGCCTTCGACGGCGTATTAGAACCTGGAAAAGCACTGGCTAAAGCCGGAATTTCCACAGCTCTTGATATGATTCAGCCTTATACACTGACAGTAGACGGTTGCGAATTCCAAAACTTTGGAGAAGGCGGATTCTTTGCAATCAAAGGAACAAAAGCTACTTTTGCCAAAAGCGTTACTATCAGAAACTGCTTCTTCCGCGATTTATCAGGGGATGCTATCAATTACGCAGCAGAAAAAGATGATATAGGTCGCTATAATGCCGATGATATGTTGATTGAGAACTGCTCTTTCTACCGCTTGCTGGGTTTACCCATTAATATTTATCGCGGTGGAAGTGACGAAAGTACGGCAGGTCCTTATATTACTATCAGACATTGCACCTTCGTAGACTGCTGCAACAAAGAACGCGGAAGCGTCATGCGCCTGATCGGACCGCAAGTACTGACAGTGGAAAACTGTAATTTTGATAACAGCGGACGTGGCGGAGCAACCATCCGTTTGGATGAGGCCACCTGGGAAAAAGTACGCATTGCGAACTGTAACTTGTGGAACTCCGGCAGAATGGTAACCACCACTTCTCAAGCCATACAGGGAAAGATGTACAATATTCGTCCCGCCTATACCAACGCTGAAGCATACGATTATGCTCCGGTTCAGGGTAGCGAACTGGAAAAACTCTCTATCGGTTTGAAGAAGAATTGAACAGCTATCACGCGATACCAGTATTGAAAAAGAAAATGATATAAGATGAGAAAACTTATTAGTTGTATATTCATGGTTTTAGGAGGATGTCTCCTTTCATTTGCCCAGCATCCGTCCCTTCTTTTCACACAGGAAGAAGTGAACGAGATCAGGGCAGGAAAGGGGACGATACCCGGATTCGACAAATCGCTCTCGGAAGTGTTGGGCGCAGCCGATGCAGCAGTAAACTCTCCTATATCCGTTCCGGTTCCGATGGATGGCGGTGGTGGAGTGGTGCACGAACAGCATAAATCCAATTACTATGCCATGTTCCATTGTGGAGTCGCCTATCAACTGACCGGCGATAAGAAATATGCCGCCTATGTAGCCAATATGTTGGAAGCCTATGCGAAACTATATCCCACTTTGGGTTTCCACCCCTTGCAACTCTCTCCTGTTCCGGGACGTCTGTTTTGGCAGACACTGAATGAAAGCGTATGGCTGGTACACACAGCAGTAGCCTACGACTGTATCTACAATACACTTTCATCCAAACAACGTGCCACTATCGAGAAGAACCTGTTTGTCCCGATGGCAGACTTCATCATGGATGGAATGGGAGACAACCATGCCAATAACAAGACTTTCAATAAGATGCACAACCATGCCACATGGGCTACGGCTGCCGTCGGCATGATCGGCTTTGCCATGAACCGTGAAGATTACGTGAAGAAAGCACTTTACGGCTCTGACGAAACAGGCAAGCGGGGCGGCTTTATCCGCCAAATGGATTACCTGTTCTCTCCTGACGGTTACTTCACGGAAGGAGCCTACTATCAGCGTTATGCCATCTGGCCTTTCGTCATCTTCGCCCAGTGTATCGAGAACAAACTGCCCGACTTGAAAATCTTCAATTACCGGGACAACATTCTTTCGAAAGCACTCTCCACATTGATACAGCTCTCTTATGAAGGTGAATTCTTTCATATCAATGACGCATTGCTGAAAGGACTTTCCGCGCAAGAACTGGTATATGCGGTAGACATATTGTATAACGTCAATCCTTCGGATAAATCACTGTTATCCGTTGCGGATAAGTACCAGCATACCTATCTCCCTACTATCGGCGGCTTCAAGGTAGCCCGTGATATTGCCCGTGGAGAGGCTGCTCTGATCCTTTACCGTAGCAGCGTATTTCGCGACGGACGCAAAGGCGATGAAGGCGGCATAGCCGTGATTCGCTCCACAGACTCCGGTCTGAACAGCGCCTTGACACTAAAAGCTACCTCACACGGCTTGAGCCACGGTCATTTTGATAAACTGACGATGGCTTATTACGACAATGGAAACGAGATTCTGTCCGACTACGGCGCTTCCCGCTTCCTGAATATCGAAGCCAAATACAAAGGACATTATACCCGTGAGAACCAATCGTTTGCCAAGCAGACAATCGCGCATAACACGTTGGTGGTAGATGAAACATCCAACTTCGGCGGAGATATGAAAGTATCTTCCCGTTACCATTCGGACATCATTTACCATGATTTCAACGGAGAACATTTTCAGGTAATGATAGCAAAGGACACCAATGCTTACCCCGGCGTAGAGATGAAGCGCACATTAGCTTACGTGACCACACCTTTCCTGCAATTCCCCCTGATCCTGGATGTACTACAAGCAAATGCGGACAAAGAGCATCAGTACGACTACCCTCTATGGTATAACGGGCATTTCGTCTCTCTGAACTTCCCCTACACCAAAGCCGGTAACGAACTGAAAACTCTTGGAACAAAGGACGGCTACCAACATCTTTGGCTGGAAGCCTGGGGGCAGAATGAGAGCAAGAATACATCAAACTTTACCTTTGTCAATAAGAATCGTTTCTATACTATCAGTACGGCGACTACTCCGCAGACAGAGATGAAAATGCTTCGCTTGGGAGCCAATGACCCGGACTTTAATCTGAGAAACGAGACTGCCTTCCTGATAAGGGAAAAAGCACGGAAGAACCATACATTTGCCACATCTATCGAGACGCACGGAGATTATGATGTGGTAATGGAAACTTCCAATAACCTGACTTCCTCTTGCGAAGAAGTAAAAGTGGTGATGGATACGGCTTCCTATACAGTTGTGAAGGCTATATATAAAGGTGGACATTTTGTGATGCTTTGCCTTAGCAATACGGATAATAGTAAAGAGAAGAAACATAATCTGACCATCGACGGTCTTAATTATGCATGGAACGGGCGTTGCGGAGTATTTATGAAATGATTATTAATCTTCCGTTTTTCAGGTGTTAATACCTGACTTCTCAAGTATTAATACTTGTCAGCTCAACTGTTAATACCTGACAACTCAATTATTAATACCTGACGGATGATAAATTAATGACCTGAAAATGACCTGTTAATAGCCTGTTTTTAGAATATGAATATGAAGCGAGACAATTAGTAAAAGGTGAATAAGTTAAGAATATAACAAACCATTAATAGACAGAAGTATGAAAACATGTAGTGAAACTTTTCAGTTTGAGAAAGATTTGAAGTGGGAAAATCCTGCTCCGGGTGTTAATCGTCAAATAATGGCCTATGACGGTCAGTTGATGATGGTCAAAGTAAAATTTGACAAAGGTGCGATAGGAAGTATGCACGAGCATTACCACAGTCAGGCAACTTACGTAGTAAGCGGCAAATTCGAACTAACCATCGGTGACAAGAAAGAAATTCTTTCTGCCGGAGACGGTTATTATGTAGCCCCCGACGAGCTGCACGGATGTGTTTGCCTCGAAGCCGGTATCCTGATTGATACATTCAGCCCTGTACGTGCAGACTTTTTAAACCTCTGATAATATGAAGGTAAAAGGACTCCGATGGGTGGTTATCGGGTTAATCATGCTGATAACCATTATCAATTACCTGGATAGAGGTACGCTCAACTATATGTGGGTGGCTAATATCGACTATCACCTGGTTCCCGAAGCGGATGCATTGGCAGATAAAGGCAACCATGCCGTCCTGACAGGAGAACAGTATATCCTGACGGCCGCAAACGGAAACCGGGACTCTGTCAGCGTAGCCAACGTACAGATGAAAGAGAAAAATGGAGTTACGTTCGTGACCAATCGCGAAGGTATTGCCATCGACCTCGGACTGATAGACCGCAATGACCCTGACGCTTCGCAAAAAGCGAAAGATATTCTCGGTCTGATTACTATCTTCTTTATGATAGCCTACGGTATCAGCCAGCTTGTTTCCGGAAAACTGTATGATAAGATCGGATGCCGGAAAGGTTTCTTCTGGAGTGTACTTATATGGGGTACGGCAGATGCATTGGCTTCTCTTTCCAGGGGAATTTTCTCGCTGACTTTCTTCCGGATGATGCTCGGACTGGGCGAAGCCGGACCGTGGCCCGGTACGACGAAAAGCAATGCCGAATGGTTCCCACAGAAAGAGCGTGCTTTTGCACAGGGATTGTTTGGAGCGGCAGCTTCCATCGGCTCTATCCTTGCACCGATTATTATCCTGATGCTGTTCATTGCCTTTGGCTGGAAACTGACGTTCGTCGTAGTCGGCGGATTAGGATTGATTTGGTTGATTCCCTGGTTGATTATCAATAAGGAAGGACCGAAGAAACATCCCTGGATTACAGAAGAAGAACGGACTTATATCTTGAGTGGTCAGCCTGAAAAGGAACTGAAGACAGAAGAAAAAGGAAAGAGCTGGGGCGAACTGCTCCGGGTGAAGAAGAACTGGTCTGTTATTTTAGGACGATTCTTTCTTGATCCTATTTGGTGGATGTTCGTGACGTTCCTGCCGCTTTATTTGGCAGATGTATTCCATCTGAATATTAAAGAAGTGGCATTCTCCGCCTGGGTACCTTATGTAGGTGCGGCATTGGGAAGTATTGCCGGCGGTTGGTATTCCGGTTGGCTGATAAACCGGGGACATACGGTGAATTATGCCCGCAAGGCGGCTATGTTGATTGGTGGGTTTATCATCATCCCGTCCATCCTGGCAGCTATCATGTCTACTACGGCTCCGGTTGCCATCGTCTTTATGGCTTTGGTGTTGGGAGGTTTCCAGTTCTTCATGACGAACTTGCAGACCATTCCGAGCGATTTGCACAGCGGCAAGTCTGTCGGTTCCTTGGCCGGACTGGGTGGCGCTTCGGCAGTATTAGGCACTATCCTGGCAATCCTTTTTGCCAGTTATATCACGAATTGGATATTATTATTCAGCCTGTTGGGAGCTTTGGTGCCGCTATCCTTGTGCTCCATCTTCCTGACAGTAGGAGAGATTAAACAAATAGAAAAATAAACGTATTTTAAAAACAAGACAATTATGAAATTAGAAGGTAAAGTAGCTATCGTGACAGGTGGCGCGCGCGATCTTGGTCGTGCAATATCAGTGAAACTGGCAGCAGAAGGTGCTAAAGTTTGCTTGAACTATTTCGACAATGAAGCCGATGCACAGGAAACACTGGCATTAATTAAAAATGTCGGTGGCGAAGCAATCGCTGTTCAGGGCGATATGACAAAGGCTGCCGCGGTGAAGAATCTTTTTGCAGAGTGCAACAAGGCTTTTGGTGACAAGGTGGATGTATTGGTGAATGTGGTGGGCGGAATTGTAGGCCGTAAGAAAATCACCGAACAGGACGAAGACTGGTATGACTTCCTGATGGATGTCAATATGCGTTCTGTATTCCTTTGCACCCGTGAAGTAGTTCCGATGATGCCGGCAGGTGGTTCTATCGTTAACTTCTCTTCATTGGCTGCACGCGATGGCGGTGGTAACGGCGCTTCCATGTACGCAACTGCGAAAGGTGCGGTAATGACATTTACCCGTTCTATGGCGAAGGAACTCGGCCCGCAGGGCATCCGTTGCAACGCTATCTGCCCGGGTACGATTGCCACTTCTTTCCACGACCGCTTCAATACGCCGGAAAACCGCGAACGTATGAAAGGCTCTTACGCATTGCGTCGTGAAGGAACTGCCGAAGAAGTTGCCGACCTGGTTTGCTTCCTCGCCTGCTCCGAATCTTCTTACCTGACAGGTACAAACATTGATATTAACGGTGGTTGTTTCTTCTCTTAAAGAAGAATTATTGATTCAATAATAAACAGTAGCCGGGCAGTAAGTCATTAACTGCCCGACTACTTACCTACTTTAAAGACAATAGTTATGAGACGAATCTTTGCTATATGGGCTGTATGCCTCTGCTGGGGAATACTGAATGCCGCTCCGTTAGGCCCGTTTAACGCGACATTGCTTGAACAGCTAAAGAACGATTATCAGAAAGGTGACAAGGACGTTACCCAGTACATCGAATTGCAGGAAAAGATGGCAGAGAAATATATAAAGATGACTCCTCTATCGGTAACTGCCAAAAAGAAACTCCCCCCTAGCAAAGACCCCCGGGATTATATGACCTTATCTCCCTACTGGTGGCCTGATTCTACAAAAACAGACGGACTTCCCTACATCCGGAAAGATGGCGAACGCAATCCTGAAGTCTACGAATACCCCGAACGTGAGAATGCCAATCGTTTCGGCGATGCCGCTTTCTGCCTGGGTGTACTCTATTATATCACCGGGAAAGAAGCCTACGCCAAAGCATGTGCCGATCATTTAAGAACTTGGTTTACAGACCCGAAACTGGGCATGAACCCGAATATGACTTACGCACAAGCCGTGCCGGGTATGAAGAATATGCGTGGTTCGGGCTTTATTGACTCACGTCGTTTCAGTCGTGCGCTGGGTGTCGCCAAACTGATAGAAGGCTCTAAAAGCTGGACTCCCTCGGACAAGAAAAAACTCGATGACTGGGCTACTGCTTTCTGCTACTGGATGGAGAACAGCACGCAAGGGCAAAGAGAATCTCATGCAGCCAACAATCATGGATTGTGGTACGAAGCCATTCACTTGATGGTGTTGGCCTACTTAGACCGTACCGACCGCATCCGCGAAGTGGCTGAACAAAGCATCCTTCCCAAAATGGGTGCGCAGATTGCCGATGACGGTTCATTGCCCCAGGAGTTGAAACGAACTCTCTCCCTGCATTATTCAACTTTCGCTTTGGAAGCCTTGATGGAAGCCAATCAAATCACGAGCCAGATAGGCATCAACTTATGGAGCACCCCTGCTTCGAACGGAAAAGTGGCCTCACAGGCAGTAGATTATCTATATCCTTATTATCTGAACCCCGAAAGCTGGAAATTCAAACAGATTAAGCCTTTCGACCAATCCCGTGCTGCCATTCTTCTCTATGAGGCGGGAACGGCATTGGGCAATCAGAAATATGTCGATATGGCAAAGCGCATCGGATTGAAATACAGTACGTCCGATGTGGAAACGATACCGTATCTGATTTTAAAGAAGAAATAAAATTATCCTCACCTAATATAACGTGATAACATGAAATTGAAACTGATTTTTTGTTTGTGTATGCTGCCGCTTCTCTGCATTGCGCAAGAAGCTCAACCGCAGCAATTCTCCAACCGCTATGGCATGAAGATGACGCAGAACGATGACGGTTCTTATTCGTTGCTGTATGCAAAGAAATATGCAAAGTTCATTGATGTGAATACCATTCCCGATGTGATGGTTCCCTATACCTATCAGGCAGACCGTCTGAAAAGCAAGGACTACAAAGGAGTAACCACCAAGGACATTGTTTACAAGAAACATAAGGATTATGAACTGACACTCACAGTAGACTTTGCAGAGACAGATAAACCTGCTCCTTTTGTGGTTTACATCCACGGTGGCGGATGGGCACGGGGCAATAACGGTTCGTCCCGGTCTTTGTCCCAGTATTTGGCGAAACAAAAAGGGATTACGGGCGTACGTGTCTCCTACACATTGGCTCCGCAATCCGATGCGACTGTGAAAGTCTCTATCCAGGATATTTTGGACGCAGTGAAGTATGTTCGTGAACATGCGGCAGAGTTGAATATCAACCCTGATTGCTTCGGATTCCTGGGTACTTCTGCCGGTGCGCATTTGGCTGCGGTGGCTGCAATGACCGTTCCCGGAACGAAGGCTTTTGTCGGCTATTCCGGTATTTATGATTTGGAAAAGGCTGCTATCACCATGAAGACGAAAGATCCTCAACGCATCGCGTATTTCTGTGACCGGGCTCCGAAAGTGCTTCGTGAAGCATCTCCGGTCAATCTGATTCCGAAGAAGAATGTTCCTGCTTCCATGTTGGTATGTGGCACATGCGATGTTACGGTAGAGTGTGAGCAGAGTGAAATGTTCGCATCCGCCTTGAAGAAAAAAGGAGGAGTCTGTGACCTGTTGAAGTATGAATATTATGACCATAATGTCAGTTCAAAAACTTCTGATAAAATGGAAGAGATTTTCTTCAAGTCGGTAGATTTCCTGACCAATCATATTAAATAAATCCAAATGAGAAAAGGAATCTTATTCTTAGCCCTTTTTGCTTTTATCGCCTGCTCCAACAGTTCGTCGGAAGTGATAGACGAGAAAGAACAGCCGAAGCCGGAACAACAGGTGGACGGCACATTGATTGCCGACGGCAATAGCACAAAAACGTATGATCTGATTAAACGTTCGGGCTATAACCATGAAGCTCCCGATTCCTCGCGTGAACATAAGACCGCGCATTTTCAGCATATTCAGCAGGTACATGATAACCTGTTGAATAAGTACGTCTTTGCTTTCTTTATTCATGTTGCGATAGATGATGACCGTGGACTGGCAAATATCACCGACCGTCAGCGTAATGAGATAAAGACGGATAACAAATCACCCAAAAACCTTGTCGGACAAAACGGAGAGACTATGGTATTCCGTTGGAAATTCTGTTTGCCGACAGGATTTCAGACGACGACCAAATTCTCCCATCTTCACCAGTTGAAAGGCATTGATAATTCGTCGGGCACGGCAGATGTCGGTTCTCCGCTTATCACCCTGACTGCTTATTCCAACAGCAAAGGCGGTCAGCAACTGCGGGTACGCTATGATAAGCGCGGTGAAGGCACTACCACTCTTGCCAGTACAGACCTTGCAGACTTTCTCGGCAACTGGGTAGAGGTGGAAGAAAAAGCCTGTTTCGGCGAGAACGGCTCTTATGAAGTAACCATCACGCGTATCAAAGACGGAAAAGTTCTTTTAAAACTCGCTCCTGAAAAGATGGATATGTGGCGCACAGACTGTACGGGACTTCGTCCCAAATGGGGCATCTACCGTTATTTGGGCGAGAACCGGAGTTGGCAAGACCAGTTGCGCGATGAGGAAATCCGTTTTGCCGATTTCTCCATCAAGAAACTTTAGAGAGAGATTTTAAAGAAAACATAAGAGAGGGACAGACGGTTAGTTTTGTCTATTATGGTGGATTCTCCTGTCTGAAATATACTTCCGGGTATATTTTCGGATGGGGGAACTTTTTTTATCTATGGAAATTTACAGTCGATTATTTGCGTGATACAAAAGATGTACATAATTTTGTCCATACGGCTGATTTTATGCCGGATAGTCCGGCCATGAAACGAAAGAATACTAATATTTAAACTATATGAGAACTCGAATCCTTCTTCTATTACTAGCCTGTGTTGTGTCACTGTCAGCACAAACGATTTATAAAGACAAGAAAGACATTTCTTATCTTTTGGAAAATGAAACGGATGCCTATCGTCAGGAACGTTGCAAACTGGATATTTACTACCCGGAAGGTATCAAGGACTTTCCAACAATTGTTTGGTTTCATGGTGGTGGGCTGACGGGTGGGAGTAAGCATATTCCCAAAGAACTAAGAGAACAGGGATTCGCTGTGGTAACAGTCAACTATCGGTTAAGCCCGCGTGCCACTAATCCGGCTTATATCGAAGATGCTGCCGAAGCTGTGGCATGGGCATTCAGACATATAAGCCAGTATGGCGGTAGCCCGGATAAGATTTATGTATCCGGTCATTCTGCTGGTGGTTACTTGGCTTTAATGTTGGCGCTGGATAAAGATTATCTTCAAAAGTATCAGGTAGATGCGGATAAAGTTGCCGCCTGGTTTCCGTTGAGCGGGCAGACAGTGACACATTATACGATTCGTAGCGAACGGAAACTGAAAGAAGGAATACCTGTTATCGACCAGTTTGCCCCACTATCTAATGCACGCCCGGGAACACCACCTATCTACTTAATTACAGGTGACCGGAATCAGGAATTGGCTGCCCGTTATGAAGAAAATGCCCATTTGTACGCCGTACTTCGCAGCATAGGCAACGATAAGGTTTACTTGCATGAATTGCAGGGCTTTAATCATGGAAGTATGTGTGCGCCCGGTTGTCTGTTTATGGTCAATTATATCAAAAAACAGATGAGTAAGTAATTTTAGTCAGACATATGTGGTATGAATTTACCACATATGTGGTATTTACTCTGAACAGAATCCGCCCTATCTTTGTACTATATTAAAACAAGAGAAATTAAAACAGATATATATGGAAAAGATAGCAAGAAAATTGACGGATTTGGTAGGTAACACTCCGTTGTTGGAACTGGGAAATTATAATAAGAGTCATAATTTGAAAGCCCGTTTGGTAGTGAAACTGGAATCTTTCAATCCGGCGGGAAGTGTGAAGGACCGTATAGCATTGGCAATGGTTGAAGATGCCGAGGTAAAAGGCGTTTTGCAGCCGGGAGCTACCATTATTGAGCCGACTAGCGGGAATACCGGTGTAGGACTGGCATTTGTAGCTGCTGTCAAAGGTTATAAACTGATATTGACTATGCCTGATACGATGAGCGTTGAACGTCGTAATCTTCTGAAAGCCCTGGGTGCGGAATTAGTTCTGACTCCCGGCGCGGACGGAATGAAAGGAGCCATAGCCAAAGCGGAAGAATTGAAAGCAGCTACTCC
Organism: Bacteroides sp. GM023; assembly: GCF_014750685.1. GTDB lineage: Bacteria > Bacteroidota > Bacteroidia > Bacteroidales > Bacteroidaceae > Bacteroides. The sequence continues at coordinate 357,245 of NZ_JAAXGE010000002.1, read as the reverse complement.
GGGTTCTGTTATCTTGCAGCAGTTTGAGAATCCTGCTAACCCCGCCATGCATTTACGCACAACCGGCCTGGAAATATGGAGAGATACCGAGGGGAAAGTCGATATCTTTGTAGCCGGAGTAGGTACTGGCGGGACTGTTAGCGGTGTAGGCGAAGCGCTGAAGATGCGTGACCCGAGTATCAAAATAGTAGCGGTAGAACCTTCTGACTCTCCGGTGTTGTCCGGTGGAAAGCCCGGACCGCATAAGATTCAGGGCATCGGTGCAGGTTTTGTACCGAAGACATATAAGGCTTCTATTGTAGATGAAATTATCCAGGTACAGAATGATGAAGCTATCCGTACAAGCCGCGAACTGGCAAAGCAGGAAGGTTTATTGGTAGGTATCTCTTCAGGAGCAGCCGTATATGCTGCTACGGAACTTGCCAAGCGTCCCGAAAATGAAGGAAAGATGATTGTAGCATTATTGCCCGATACGGGAGAACGTTATTTGTCTACCATCTTATACGCTTTTGAGGAATATCCTTTATAATTAAGATACTTTTAAGAAAAAAAGAGAGAGAATAATCCTATGGTTACTTGGCAAAGTCGTATATTTGCCAAGTAACCATTTTTATTTAATGCTATGTTAAACAAGACTTTAGGAATTATAGTAACTATTCTCTTACTATTCTCCGGTTGTAAAGACGAAGATTCTACCCTTCCTGCTCCGAAGCAGTTGATTAGCTTTTCTATTCTGAAAGGTGATAATCAAGGTAAGATTGCAAATGATGTAGAAGCCTCTATTCAGGAGAGTGTGATAACTTTGCCATTAGATAAATATGATGATTTGAAGTCATTGGTTGCCATATTCGAATATAATGGAAAGTCAGTTACGGTAAATGGTGTTGAGCAGGAATCGGGAATTACCTCGAATGATTATTCCCAACCTTTGGTTTTTACAGTGGAAGCAGAAGATGGGAGTAAACAACAATATACAGTGAAAGTCACGTTGAATGATACCAGTGTGCTTTCCGCTTTCCGTTTTTTGAAAAAGAATAATACATTCCTGGCTGCTGATGTTTCATCTTCTATCGGAGAAGGAAGTATAATTCCCCTTGTCAACTTCTCACAATCCGAGCTCATTCCTACCTTTACCACGAATGCTGTGAAAGTGTTGGTGAATGATGTTGAACAAAAAAGTGGAATGACAAAGAATGATTTTTCATCTCCTGTAACTTATCAGTTTATAATGCCGAATGGAGAGACTTATCAATATACAGTAAAGGCTGAATTCCTATTATCGGCTATTCCTGAATTGACTATTACTACGGCAGACCCCTCTATATCAGAAATACCAAGCAAAGATTATTATTTGGACGCCACTTTAACAGTCAGCGGTAAAGGTGTATATGAGGATTATACGGGGAAAACTGAAGTAAAAGGACGTGGCAATTCAACTTGGGGATATCCTAAAAAGCCCTATCGATTGAAACTAGATAAGAAAACAGAAGTTTGCGGCTTTGGAAAAGCAAAGAACTATGTGTTGTTGGCGAATCATTTAGACCCTACATTAATGCTCAATTCAGTAGCCTTTAAAATCGGGCGTTTACTGGAACTTCCTTTTACCAATCATGCGATACCTGTAGATGTGGTTCTGAATGGAAAATATAAGGGTTCTTATCTACTGACCGAGCAGATAGAAGTTAAAGAAAATCGTGTAGACCTAGATGAGAACAATAGCGTCATGTGGGAACTTGATTCTTATTTTGATGAAGAACAGAAGTTTAAATCGACTACATTCAAGCTCCCTGTAATGGTGAAAGACCCTGATTTAACTACTGAACAGTTTGAATATTGGAAGAAAGACTTTAATATATTTGAAACGCAGTTCGCTAAAGAGCCATTGGAAGGGAATACATACGTTGACTTGATTGATATTGAATCGGTAGCCAAATATCTGATAACTTTTAATCTAGTGCATAATATGGAAATCAATCATCCTAAAAGCATTTTTCTCCATAAGGAAGGAAATGGCAAGTATGTGATGGGACCGATTTGGGATTTCGATTGGGCGTATGATTATGAAGGTACGAATAAGCATTTTGGGCGTTATAATACACCACTATTCTCAAGCAGCATGGGTGGCGTTGGAACAGCATTTTTTGAGCGCTTTCTTAAAGATAGCCGTGTGAAAGCGATATATAAGAAAACCTGGCAAGATTTTAAGAATAATAAGCTGGACGCATTGTTGCAGTATGTAGATGATTATGCTGCAATGCTTAAACCATCTGTGGAAAGAAATAGTACATTATGGGATAATACTAAGTCATTCAATACCAAAGTCGGAGAATTGAGAAACTGGTTGAAGAATAGGGCAAACTATATAGATAGTGAGGTCAGCAGGCTCTAGTACTACCATAGATGATTGCTGGATAACTCAAGTTTCGCAGGTATTCTGCATTGATAAATACTGAAAGCCTATTGATAGAATAAATGTGCACGAGAGATATCTCTGCTTAAAAATACAGACAAGGCAACTATTTCGTAATGAATTAGTTGCCTTGTGTTTTTTATTACTGAATATTCCTTTTTATAGCATTGTAAAGGAATATCTCTTGTTCTTTCTGAAACATTTTACTATGTATTCAGCTAATAACTTATTTGAATTTATTGAACCTCAAAACTTCCCTTCAACCGGGTATCTTGAGAGGAAGCTCCCACCATCACCGAGAAACTTCCCGGTTCTACGGTGAATTGATTATTCTTATCCCACAATCCCAAGTCCTGCGGTGTAAGAGTGAAGCTGACAGTCTGCTCTTCTCCCGGTTGTAAATGAATACGTTCAAAGCCACGCAGTACCTTGTCATAAGTAGTTACACTACTGAAATCATCCCGGATATAAAGCTGAACCACTTCATCACCCGCTCTTTTTCCTGTATTCTTTACGGTACATGAAAGAGTGATATTCTCCAGCGGACCGATAACAGGCTTCGAGATTTTCAAATCCGAATAACTAAAGTTCGTGTAACTCAACCCATATCCGAAAGGATAAAGCATACCGTCGACACGTACTTTACCTTTAGAGTCCGAACCCGGTTTGAACGGGAAAGCAAATGGAACTTGCCCTACGGATTTCGGGAAAGTAACAGCAAGGCGACCGCCCGGATTGTAATCTCCAAAAAGAACTTTGGCAATGGCATCTCCCATAAACTCGCCGGGGAACCAGGCATGAACGATTGCAGGGATATACTTATTTGCCCAGTTAATAGTAGCCGCTCTTCCGTCCACCATAACCAGTACCACAGGTTTGCCCGTTGCATATACCGCTTCCAACAACTGCTGTTGACGTCCGCAAAGATCGAGGTTAGTGCGTGAGAACTCTTCCCGGACAGTCTTTTCATTTCCGCCTAATACAAGAATCGAAACATCCGAACTCTTAGCCAGTTCTACCGCTTCATCAATCATAGCCTGCTCCTGTGCATCCAACGGAACATTGTACAATTCACTTTCTGGAAAATACTTATCAATAATATCACAACCCTTCGCATACCGAACTTCCGAACCGGGCAGATATTCCTTGATTCCCTGATACACCGTCTTGATAGGCGCATGGGCAGGACCGTATCTGCAAGTCAGTTCCTCCACTTCTTCCGCATTCGGACCAATAACAGCTATCTTGCTGAGGCTTTTTGATAATGGAAGCATCTCCTTATCGTTTTTCAGAAGCACGATAGACTCCAAAGCAGCCCTCATGGATACATCCTGATGGGCGGCATTATGTACCACCGCTTCCGGGCGACGGTCATCACCGGGATAAGGATTATCAAAAAGTCCCATCATAAACTTGACACGGAGAATCTCGCCGACACGCTGGTCGAGCGTATGCAAAGAGACTTTGCCTTCACCGATAGCACGACGCAACGGAAGAATAAAATCCTGTGGCGGAGTGAAGTTCGTGCGGATATTCAATCCTGCATTCACTACTTGCGCGGTCATCTCTTCCTCGGTAGGAGTGATACGATGCTTCGTATGCAGAAATTCCACCGCTTCACTGTCTGAAACTACATATCCTTTGAATCCCCATTGCTGACGCAGAATCTCCGTAAGGAAATGATAACTGCCCGAAACCGGTTCACCGTCATAGTCATTGTAAGAACTCATAACCCCCAATGCACCCGCTTCCTGAATACCTTTGCGGAACGGTTCCAAATACAACGTTTTCATTTCGCGCGGAGCCACATGCGGGTCGGTACGGGTACCACCGTCACGTCCGCCAACCGGAATACTGTAAACGGCAAAATGCTTCGGAGTAGCAACAAGCCCTTCAGCTTGCAGACCGAGAATCATTTGTTTACCCAGTTCGCCCACCAAATAAGGGTCTTCCCCGTAACTCTCTACGACACGTCCCCAACGAGGGTCCTGTGCAATGTCTAAAATCGGAGAATAAATATTCGTATATCCGAGTGCTTTCGCCTCATCTGCAGTGACTTTCGCGATTTCCCGGATTAGCTTTTTGTTCCACGTGGCACCTTGCCCGCATTGAGCGGGGAACATAGTCGCACGGTCATGGCATAATCCGCGTATTCCCTCATTCGTAAAATCAACAGGAATACCCAACCGTGTCTGCTCTACAAACCAACGCTGAACAGCATGACGGTTCTTCACACTATTGGCATACGGATAAGAGATTTCAGAACCGAACTTACCCAGTCCGTTCGCCTGTTCATCAATATTTCCGATACCGTCTTTCCAAATTTCCCCAGACCATCCCGCAGTAGGCCACGCATCCTTCAATACCCGTCCCGAACCGTACAGAGTAGCCATCTGGCAGGTCTTCTCTTCCAGTGTCATCTGCGAAAGTAAATCCGCGATACGGGCTTCGATAGGAGCGGTGGGGTCTTCATATACATCCTTTACTCCATTTTTGTTAAAGTCAATCCAAGTCTTTTTGTATATGTCCTTACTGCCGGCAAACAAGCTACCGGCAGATAAGAACAGGGTGAGTCCACATAGTAATTTCTTCATATCTATCTTTATTTCACTGTAAGTATCACACTTTGCAGGTCGGCATCTCTTGAAGAAGCTCCCACCATAATCTTGAAAGTCCCTTTTTCTACACCATAGTGCATATCAGCATCATAGTAAGACAGCATTTCGGGAGTGAGAGTAAACGAAACTTGTTTCGTTTCCCCCGCTTTCAAAGGTACGCGGGCAAAATCTTTCAACTCTTTGACAGGACGGGTAGCCGAACTATATTCGTCGCGGATATAAAGCTGAACCGTTTCTTCTCCGTTCCTCTTTCCGGTATTCGTGACATCTACGGTTACTTCCACGCTCTTGTCGGGAGCCGTTGTTGCTTCAGACAGTTTGAGATTATCATATGCATACGTCGTATAACTCAAACCATAGCCGAACTCGTACAAAGGTAATGAATTTCCTGTTGCATACGGAAACCAATGATTGGTAAATTTATGATTGTACATACATTGAATCTGTCCCGTGCTTCGTGGAATAGTGATAGGAAGTTTGCCGCTCGGATTCACCTTTCCGTAAAGAATCTCTGCCAACGCCTGTCCTCCGGCTACTCCCGGCTCCCATGCTTCGATGATGCAAGGCATATTTTCAGCAATCCATTCCGTGGTCAGCGGGCGACCGTTGACAAGTATCACCACCGTCGGAACACCCGTAGCAGCCACGGCTTCCACTAATTCCTGCTGACGTCCCGGCAAAGAAAGCTCGTAGCGGTCACTGTTCTCTCCACAAGTCTTTTCATTCCAGTGATAACGCATGGAATTTTCTCCAACCACAAGAATCGCCAAATCAGAATTACGTGCCCGTTGTACCGCTTCTTTAATCTGACTGTCGGATAGCAGACGTACATTCCAGCCAAGGTCGAGGAAATTATAATTCGTTTCGGGGCTGATAGCTTTCAAACCTTCCAGTACAGTAGTTACGTGCTCTTCCGGCTGCTGCATGGCCCAGTCTCCCAAGATGGACTGATTGTCTGCATTATGCCCCGTGACGAATACTTTCTTATACTTCGAAGTCTCCAATGGCAATACATTCCCCTCGTTTTTCAGCAGGACGATAGACTTCCGTGCTCCTTCCAATGCAGTCTTCTGATGTTCCGCATTGAATACGATTTCATCTTTCTTTTTCAGGTCGACAAACGGATTCTCAAACAGTCCGAGTCTGAACTTGGCTTCCAGTATTTTAGAGACGGCAGCATCTACCTTCTTTTCGGAAATGCTTCCTTCTTTCACACATTCGATGATTGCTTCGTAGAATTCCGGCCCGTGCATATGCATACCCATTCCGGCATCTACACTAATCCGGTAAGCATCTTTCAGAGTCTCTGCCACATTGTGATAATCGTGCATACGTTCAATATCCATCCAGTCGCTGACTACAAATCCGTCAAACTTCCACTGGTTGCGCAGAACTTCCGTCATCAGATATTTGCTGCCATGGCAAGGAATGCCGTTCAGCTCATTATGAGCCGTCATTACCGTAAACACTCCTGCATCTAAACAATCTTTGAAAGGAGGGAAAAATACCTCTTGCAGCGTTCTTTCCGACAACTCGGCAGGCGCGCCGTTGATTCCGTTGGCAGGCTGACTGCCGCCTACAAGATGCTTGACGCAGGCGATTACTTTATCATCGCCCGTAAAGTCTTTAGTCTGAAACCCGCGTACGGTAGCCGCTCCCATCTGTCCAACCAAATAAGGGTCTTCTCCGAATGTCTCGCCCACACGTCCCCAGCGACTATCGCGGGCAACTTCCACATTCGGAGTGAAAGTCCAGTGCATACCGCTTGCCCGCATCTCGACTGCCGTCTCGCGAGACATCCGCTCAACGAGCGCAGGGTCGAAAGTGGCAGCCTGTCCGATAGGAGTCGGATAAATGGTAGCGCCACAGTTAAGCCCATTTCCGTGAATGGCATCAATGCCAATCAGGAGAGGAATTTTCAGACGGCTCTGCTGTGCCAGCGATTGCAGATAATTCGCTTCTTCCGCTTTTACGACGTGCAGGAACGAACCTATCATACCTTTTTTAGTCAACTCTTCCACATCCGAAGAGTGCAGGTTCGGATAGAATCCTTGTGCATGACTATGCTTCAAGTCCTCTGCGGACATGTTTTTCTCGGCTGTCTTCATATGTTCCAGTCCTACGTACTGGCACATTTGGGCTACTTTCTCTTCCAATGTCATTTGTGACATCAGGGCGGAGACGCGCTCGGATACAGGTAAGTCAGGATTGGTGTAGTCTTTCCCTCCATCCTGACAAGCCGATGTAGAGACGCCGATAGCACAACTGATTCCTATAGCAATAAATATTTGTCGCATATTTCTCTTTTTTGAATGAGTATAGTTATTTTGTTAATAAGTCCAACACTTCTTGCTCAATCACGTTTCCCTGTGAGTCACAGAAACCGAATCCCGCTTTATATTCCCAATAAGAATAAGCGATGTGGCGTTCGCGGAAGATAGATACTACGTCCCGTATCCACTGCATCCTGTCAGCAGCCGGAGTCTTTTTGTAACAGCCGAATTCACCACAATAGACTTGCACGCCGAGACTGGCAGCTTTCATTTCCGCTTTCAACACCAATGATTCGAGTGTCGTTTTATCATACGTCCCCATATAGGGCGTCACCAACTTCTGCATAGCTTCGGATAACTGGTTGAAATCTTCTTCCTTTATCAGTTCGCCCGGATAATGAATAGCTACATTCAAGTCTTTTTCTTCCGTCCACTCGGCCTGATAGTGCGTGAGAGGATGCGGATTGTAGAAGTGGAAACTCAGAATGATGTTCGGGTCACCGGCGGGAATAGCCAGTTCATTGAAAGTGTTGACACTTTGCCAGCGATTGGAGCCGATGATGAGTTTACGTTCCGGTTCCGTCTGACGGAGTTCGCGAATCAACTGCATAGAAAGTGAATTCCATTGCGAAGCATAAGGAGCTACCGGTTCATTCAACAGTTCGTAAGCAACGAGGTCGTTGGGATATTGGTTCAACTCTTCAGCCAGGACTTTCCACAAATCGAGATATTTGTATTGGGAATCTTTGTCCGTCCAGAGTTTCGGAACAATCGTTGTAGTACCCGTTTCAGGATAAATCTTGTTATCTCCGGTTTTGCTGTCGGAGAAGAAAACATCGTCGAAATAGATTGTTTCTCCCTCTTGCGGACGGATGGCGATACGACCGCAATTCTTATTATAATTGGAGACATCTACTGCGATTTCTTCCCATTCATTCGTCTTCGTGTTATCATATCCGTAGTAACCGTCATTCGTATTGTTCTCGTCGCTAAGCACAACGGTAATCGTACTTTTGGTGCTTTTGTATATTTTGGCACGAAGATACTTGAATTGCATTTTTCCGGTTCCCACCGGCAATGCGCCAAATTCTTTTTTCTTGGCGTTCGACCAGTTGTCCACTCCCGTTTTACGTTCGGCCATAAATACCCTGTTACTGGTGTTTATACCGCTTTTGCTTGGATTATCTACATTGTTGACTGTCACTCCGGGGCCATTAGCGAACCAGTTCGCCCATTTCGTGTCTTCAAACGTGTCGTAGAAACTCTCAATCGGGTCGCCCGATGTGGTGACGGTCGTATTAAAATGATGGTCGCGCAATACGTGCAAGTCTAAAATCACTTTCATGCCGGCATCCCTGCACCATCCGATGGCATTGTGCATCAGAGTGAACGCTTCCGGAATCTTCTCCCCGTCTTCCGTAAAGAACAGCTTTTCTTCTATCGGCAGGCGGATATGGTCGAAGCCGTATGAAGCGAGTTTTTGCGCTTCGGCCTGTGAGAATCCGTTGGCAGGTATAGCTTCCATTTGCGAAAGCCAGTTACTGATGTTCACTCCTTTATTGATAGCAAAAGGAATGTAAGTCTGCGGTTCTCCGCCGCCATTGGTTATTTCTTCTTTCTCTGTGCAGGAAGCTACCAGGCATGCGAATAAGCTTGCCAGATAGATTATAAGTCTTTTTTTCATACAATTCTTGTTTTAAGATGGTTTATTCCGTCGGTTCGGTCACTTCGATAATAGCTTCGCGGTTGGTCTCCTTGGTCGGAGTCTTTACAATCAGTTCGAGATGGAAAGTACCGATGGTAGAAGGTACATATTCCAGTCCCACTCCTTTGTGGCTTTCTCTTCCGTCCAGATACCATGTGCCTTCGCATAGTTCGGCAGGCGTGTACTGTACATTAATCGAGAGCACCTGATTTAAAGGAATCGTGAATTTTCCCAGTGTACCGTCTTCCTGTTTGTCCGGCCAGCGGCCTAATATACATGGGTACTCGTCGGTAGTCAATGCCGGAGTGTCTATATCATCACTGCAACCACTCATGGCAAACAGGGATACCAACAATGTGCATATAAATAGAATTCTTTTCATAATCGTTTTTCTTTTTTAGTGTTGATAACCTAGATTTATTTGTCCCACCATACCGGTGAATTCCAGTCGTCTTTACCGCCCATAGCCTGAACGGCGGACTGATAGCCTTCGGGATTGTAAGAACTCTCGAATAGCGGGTAGCAGAGACGCAGCGGCGTAGTCTGCGAATCAATCGTTACAGCTCCGTAGTGGGGAGAAGGAAGTAATACGGGAATATCCGTTCTTCTCCAGTTGGCATACCCTTCGGGGATATTGTTGAAGTGCAGAATCCATAACTGGGTATTGATAGCAGTCAGTTGTGCTTCCAGTCCGCCGGCGGGGAGTGAATTGGCCTGCAAGTAAGTATCGATGGCCTGTTCGTTGAAAGCCTTGGCTCCGAACTTTTCAAGGAAGTGGATGGCGGCACGTACACCGTTCTCATAGTGTGTGGAAGCATCTGCGCCGGTTGCTACCTCACCTGCCCAGCGGGCTTTGGCTTCTGCCAACAATAGCTCAACTTCCGCGTATGTCATCACCACTCCGGGCATATCGCCTTTCAGGAAAATATTGTTGAGTTGCGGACGGGTAGCTTTATCCTGCCATTTATTGGTCAGTTGGCTCCAATAACCTTGTGGCCATGTTCCGTTGCTATACCAGAAGTATCCCGGGTTGCACGGCTGGAATTTGGCTGCTTCCGTAGCAATCATTTCCTCTGTCAAATCTACGCGTCCGAATGGATTATTTGCTGAACTTTCGTCATAGCAACGTCCGAAAACGAACTGCCGTGGGTCGGAAGTGGTGTCTAACTGTTTCCAGAATGTACTGCAAATATAAGCAGTAGGATACGCTTCGCGTCCTCTCCACATTTGGGCAAGCCCGTTTCTGCGGTATTCATCGGATGCCCAGTCGACAATGTCGGTATAGGTAATCAGAGCATCGTCGGCAGCGGACTGCATCAGACCCGCTTCCTGTCCCAGCACTTTGATAACTTCCTGTTTAGCCAGTTCCGGCTCCGCGTTCACGATACGCATGGCATAGCGCAGGTGCAGGGAGTTGGCGAAACGTTTCCATTTGTCAATGTTGCCCTGATAGATAATATCCCCCGTCACTTTGTCGCCGTCGGCGGTCAGAGTTTCCACAGCTTCGCCAAGCTCTTTCAGGAAGTCTTTGTATATCAGTTCCTGTTTGTCATAGGCGGGCTTTACGTTGCCGTTGATAAAACCTTTTCCCGCTTCAAAGTAAGGGCAGTCGCCGTACATATCCGTCAGTATGGAGAAAAGATATACTCTGTAAATGCGGGCTACGGAGTGGATGTTGACTTCTCTTTCATTATCTTTGGTTTTATCCAGAATGTCGACAATATTCTTGATTAATGCCGGATACATCAAATTCCATGTATTTCCCATTTCCGCGTCATTTTTGCGATACTGTCCGCCATAGTTGGTGGTGTTCCAGTCGCCCTGCATATATTGTGCGAAGGCTGCGAGATAGAAAGGATAGGGCTGGCACATCTGCCAGTGTCCGCATGTTTGCAACTGAATCATGGATAGTTGTTGATTCGGGTCGGTAGACGAAGACTTGGAAGGGTCTGTATTCAGTTCCTCGAAGTCGGTACAGGCTCCCAGCAGAAGACTGCATACACATACCATCATGCCAAAGGTGATTTTATAGATTGTTTTCATGATTGCTTACTTATTAGAATTTTACGTTAACGTTGAAACCATAACTTCTTCTGGATGGCAGCGAGCCATATTCCAGTCCCATTCCCGAACCGTTGTTGTAGTTGGAATCCGGGTCGATATTCGGCACATTCTTGTAGATGATGAACGGATTGCGCGCCACGAACGATACGGATACGGCATCAAATACTTTACTTACCCACCTTTTGGGTAAACGGTAAGCTAAAGTAATTTCGCGTACCTTTACGTAAGAGTTATCGTAGATAAACGGTACCGGTGTCTGGTCGGCTATGTGTTTCCAATATACTTCGGGGTCTACGAATTTCTTGTTTTCCACGAAACTTCCGTCTGCCATCTCTATGACTCCGTCTACGAGATAACCGCCTGTCGCTTCCCATTTGGCTTCCGTTACGCCGGCTTGCAGACGTTTTTCTTCCGATTCGTACCAGCCGTCACGTCCTGTGAGGGTTGCTTTATCCTTTCCGGTCATGTAAGAAGAACGGGAAGACATGGAATAAACGTCGGCACCTACCTTGATATCGAAGATAGCGGACAGGGAGATGTCACGGTAAGTCAGGTTGGTGGTGATACCGCCTGTCCATTTCCAGGTGGCGTTGCCCAGCACTCTCAGGTCTTCCGTCACTTTCGGGAGTCCCGTGTTGGCGTCTACGATAATTTGTCCGGCGTCGTTTCTCAAGAAGTCTTTTCCGAGGATAGAACCGTAGTTCTGACCTTCTACGGCAGCCACTTTTACATTAATCCAACGGGCTGATTCCAATTCAAATTCTTTAATACCTGAAGCTAATCTTTTTACCTTATTACTATTCTTTGAGAAGTTGATGTTCAAGTCCCATGAGAAATCCTTCGTCTGTATGGGGCGTGTGTTCAATGCGATTTCTATACCCTTGTTTTCTATCTCGCCCGCGTTTATCAGCATGGAGTTATAGCCGGAAGTTCCGGTAGTGTTCAGCCGCATGATTTGGTTGCTGCTCTTTTGGGTATAGTATGTGAAGTCCAGTCCGATACGGTTCTTCAGGAATTTCAGTTCCAGTCCGACTTCGGCGGAGTTGGTCTTGGTCGGTTTGAGGTCTTTGTTCGGGATGGTTGTATTGGCAATCTGTGACAATGCATAGCCCGAGTAGTTTTTGGGAGACAGTTCGTAGGACAATCCCAGTTGGTAAGGGTCGGTGTCGCTACCTACCTGTGCCCACGAAACTCTGACCTTACCGTAAGGCAATATCGTAGGATTGATTTTGAAGAATTCGGAGAACAGGAAGCTTCCTGATACCGACGGATACAGATATGTATTGTTGCCTGAAGGCAAGGTCGATGAATGGTCGCCACGCAAGGTAGCGTCCAGGTAGACGAAGTTGCCGTAAGCCAGGTTGATAGAACCGTAGAGCGAGTTAATCTGCTTGCGATAGGTTCCTTCGGTGATTTCCTTGTTTGTGAAACTTTGCAGGGCAATGACATCACGCATCACCATCTCTTTGGCAGTCACGATTTGGGTTTTGTTGTCTACCTTGTAGATGTTGCCGCCGATGGTTACGCCGTAGTCGAATTTCTTATAACTGTTGTTATAGATAGCCAGTGCTTCCACGTTATACATCCGGTTCTTGAAGTCGCTGATTTGCAACTGTCCCTGTTCGAATCCCGGTGAGGTAGGGGCTGCATAATCCTCGAAGTTCATAAAGTTGATGTCTGCACCACCGGTCACCTGAATCTTGAAGTGCTCGTTGACATTGTAGCGTACCAGTGCCGAACCCATGAATTTATCCTTTCCCGATTCGTTCGTCATTTCGTTGAGCACCCAGTAAGGGTTAAGGTTCCATACGTCGCGTCCGTTCCAGTCGTAGTAGTTGCCGTCGGCATCCTTGTAGTTGTCGCGCAGCCATTTTTGGTCGTAAGTTGTTGCGAGTGACATCAGGTTCTTCGCAGGATTGGCGCGGTGGTCGGACAGGGCGGGACGGTTCTTTACGTCCTCGCGGGTATAAGTCACTTTGAAATCGAGGTCTACCTTTTTGTTTATTGTGGTGTTGGCACGCAGGTTCAGCGTGTTGCGGCTCATCTTCGTATTGGGAAGAATGTCCTTGTTGCGCATATCCGTGTAAGTGGCGCGGATACCCGTATCGTCTTTCACTGTGCTGACAACGATTGTATTGGTAGTAGTCATACCGGTTCTGAAGAAACCGTCGATATTATTGGGAATGACTACATACGGACGGGTCACTCCGTCGAAATAAGTCAGATTCAGTCCCGGGTCTATTTTAGGCCCCCAGTTCTTGTTGGATGAATACTGGTCGTCCGTACCGTTGATGCGTCCGCCGGTTCCCTGACCATATATATACTGTACATCGTCCCACTTCGTCAATTGCTTCTCGAAAGTGGTAGTACTGTTCAGCTCCACCGCGAATTTCTTCTTCGTATTTGCTTTCTTCGTCGTGATAAGGATTACCCCGTGAGATGCACGGCTACCATACAGTGCCGATGCTGCCGGGCCTTTCAACACGGACATGCTTTCAATATCATCCGGATTGATACTTGAGATACCGTCTCCGAGGTCATAGCCCCCGTACTGTCCGGCACTGCCGTAATTGGAATTATCCAAAGGTACTCCGTCCACTACATAAAGCGGCTGATTGTTTCCCGTCATTTCCGTGCTACCACGAACGATGACACGCGACGAACCGGAAGGTCCTCCGGCAGTCTGACTGACAACCAGTCCCGGAATCTTACCTGCCAGTGAGTTAATGACATTCGTCTCTTTAGCTTTCTCCAACTCTTCGCCTTTCACCTCGCCGATGGAATAACCGAGTGCTTTCCGTTCCCGCTTGATGCCCAATGCGGTAACCACTACTTCGTCTATGATTTTACTATCTTCCTTCAAGACGATTTTAAGATTGGATTGTCCTTTTACCTGCACTTCCTCAGAGCGATAACCTACATAACTTACTATTAATGTAGCGCTTTTGGAAGCGTCGATACTGAATTGACCGTTGAAATCGGTAATGACTCCCTGTGTAGTACCTTTGACGGCAATACTGGCTCCTATCAGAGGTTCGCCTTGCTCATCCGTAACTGTACCTTTCACTTTGGAAGTCTGCATGACTGCCTGGTGGGTTACTTTGTCTCCCGCGTATCCATACATAGGAATGAATAGCAACAGACAGAGAATTAGGGTTAACTGCTTTTTCATTTTAATTATGATATTAGATTGTTGATTTACGTCACAAATATAGGACGTAACACCGTCTAGCCAGGTTTGAAAGCTATCGGAATAGGTTGAAAAACTATCGGAATTGCATTTTTTCCGCCTTTTTATTCTGCAAGTATACAAAAAGAATCTGGTATTTGATGGTGAGGTGGCTCTTATAATAAGACCGCAAAGGGATTTTCCCGGTCGTGATAAATAAGGAAATGGAAGTTAGGAAGTAGGAGAATATGAGCTGGGAAGTAGGGAACCATCTGTTTTCTATTGCTTGTTCTTGTGCTAAGGCACCGATATAGTTAATTCGTCACGGTCGTGACGAACTCTCACCACGGTCATGAAGAGAATCTTCCACGGCTGTGACGAGTCCTTACCACGGCTGTGGAGAATTAACTATATCGGTGCCTTAACACAAGAATAAAGGAGAGATAAGGAAAGTATAGCGGTTGCATATCCTATGTTGTATAGCGGATTAAGCCGCAAGAAGTGTGAGGGTAAAAAGTTGCTCCCATACTGCTGCCATAGTTGCTCCCATAGCTGAAGTGCCGATGAATAAAGAAATGTGGATGTTTAGTGGGAGCATGGGAGCAAAATGGCGTCTAACTTTTGTTTAGAGGAACTTGCTCGGAGAGACTCCGTAATGCTTCTTGAAGGCAGTACTGAAATACTTGGAATCGGTGAAGCCGACCAGCAGGGCGACTTCCTGCACCGGAATCTGTTGTTTCAGCAGGTTGGCGGCTTCCGTCATACGCAGTAGCTTGATAAACTCGGTAGGTGCTTGCCCCGTCAAGGCTTTCAGCTTTTCGTAGAATAGGGTACGGCTTAGTGCCACCTCACGGCAAAGCTGGTTGATGGTGAAATCCGGATTTGCCAGGTTTTCCGTGACGAGTTTGGTGCAGCGTTCCAGAAACTCCTTGTCCATGGGGGACAGAAGACCGGCGCATGCTACGTTTTCTTTGTCTTCGTTGGGTGCGACAGCGGTGGTAGGGGCAGAACTTAGTGAGTGGGAGAGGAAATACTCTCGCATAATCTTGCGGTTCTGCAATACTCCTTTGATTTTGGTTTTCAGGATTTCCGTGTCAAAAGGCTTGGTCAAGTAGTCGTCCGCACCGCTTTCCAGTCCTTCGAGGATGGCGTCTTTTTCTGTCTTGGCCGTCAGCAGGATGACGGGGATATGCGAGGTGGCGAAGTCCGATTTAATACGGCGGCAGAGTTCGTCTCCCTGAATACCCGGCATCATGACGTCGGAGATTATTAGTTCTACGGATTTCTCTTTCAGATATTCCAGGGCAGATTCGCCGTCGGGCTTGTCGATGACGGAATAGATGGGTGCAAAAGTCTTTTTGAGGTAGAAGCGGAGTTCGTCGTTGTCCTCTACTATCATAATCCGTTCTTTGGATTTGTCAGTTTGCGGGTTGTTGTTATTGCCGGGGTCGGACAAATCGGTGTCGGACAAATCGGCGTCGAACAAGTCAGGAAAGTCGGATAATAGGTCGGACGGTTCGATGACTTCCGTAATCGGTTCTGTCGCGGGAATGCTGGAAGTGTCTATCCGGGCAGGGACGATGTATCTTGCCAAATGGCGGTTCCCCTTGCGGAAAGTGAGCAGGAAGGTGGAACCTTCTCCCTCGTTGCTGCTGAAAGAGATGTGCCCTTTGTGCAGTTTCATAAGACGGCGGGTAAGGAGCAGACCGATACCGCTACCCGTTTCTTTGGAGTTGACGGCATTTTCGGCACGGTAGAAGTTGGAGAAGATATAACGCTGCGCTTTGCGCGGGATACCTATACCGTTGTCTTTCACTGCGATAGTTATCTTCTTGTCGTTCTGCTCTGCTTTGATGGTGATTTCTCCACCGACGGAAGTGTATTTCACTGCGTTCGAGAAAAGATTGTCGAAGATTTTATCCGCTTTGTCCTTGTCCATCCAAAGGGAGACGGGGGAGTCCGGCAGAAGCAGTTGCATGCGGATTTGCTTGCTTTCGCAGAGTGTCTGGAAGTTGAGAACCTTTTCCTGTAAGTACGATTTCAAGTCATATTCGGCTACTTGCAGGGTGAGGTGGGTAGTGTCTATCTTTTGGAAGTCGAGTAGTTGCGTAATTAGGTTGTACAACTTTTCTGTGTTCTTGCGGGCGATTTGCAGGTATCTTTTTCCTTCTTTGGAGAGCCCTTCTTCTTTGCTTAGGTCGCCGAGGGGAGCCATGATAAGCGTTACCGGGGTGCGGATGTCATGGGCGGTGTTGATGAAGAACTGTATCTTTTCGGAGAAGTGCTTCTTCTCCATTTTGTTGGCAAAGAAACGCCATACGAAATAGGTGATTCCCGCCAGCAGGATAATGTATATCAGCCAGGCGGATGCGGTGTTCCAGTAGGGCTGCGCTATGTGTATGCGGATGGTTTGCTCGTCCAGTTGCTGACCGCCGTTCTTGCTCATGCTTTTCACGTGGAAAGTATAGTCGCCCGGGGGAATGTTGGTGTACCGGATGCCTAGCTCGCCGGTCGGGGCGCTCCAGTTCTGCTCGAAACCTTTCAGTTGGTAGCTGTACTGAATGTCCTGCTGATACTGGTAGGAGACGGAGATGAAAGAGATAAGGAACGAGTTCTCGTTGTATTTCAGTTGGATTGTTTTTCCTTCGTTCAGCATGCGGTTGAATTGTATCTTCTTCTCTTCGGTCTTTTCGCGTGATTTTTGCGGAACTTCGAAAGAGGTGAAGTGTAAGGGGGCTTCGTAGAGAGGACGGGTGAAGTTCTCCGGGTTGAAGCGTATGGCGCCGTTGGTGCTTCCGTAGATGAAGTCTCCGTTTCTCAGGCGGGTGTAGGACATGAAGTTGAATTCGTTTGCCAGTCCGTCGAGGAAGCCGATGTTGGTGATTTCAGGTGTGGGAGAAGGGGTGATGTAAGCCAGTCCCTTGTCCGTGCTGAGCCATAGATGTCCTTCGTTGTCGGGCAGGATGCTGTAGACGTAGTTGGAAGGCAGTCCGTCTGCGGTGGAGTAGGTGACGGCTTTGCCGGTTTTCAGGTCTAGCAGGTTGATGCCGCCGCCGTCTGTTCCGAACCATACTTTGTCGGGGCACGGGAAGTACATGGAATAGATGAAGCTGTTACTCCGGGTGTCGGCGTTGGAAGGCGAGGTGAAGTATTGTTGGAAGTTTCCTGTTTGCTTATCCAATAGATAAAGGCCGTTGGCTGTCGCCAGTGCCAGGGTGTCTTTGCTGACTTGGGTTATCGAGTTGATAAGCGTGATGCCGTATGAGGTGAATTCTTCTGCTTTTCCTGCCTGGGGTGGGGTGTATCTGACGAGATTGCCGTACATGCCGCCCAGCCACAGGTCTTTGTTGTTTTCATCTTTCAGGATGGAGTAGATATAGTTGGTCGTCAGCGTGCCCGGTTGGTCGGTGGTGAGGTGGCGGCGGATGCCTGTGTGTTTGTTGAGGCAATAGGCGCCTGTGCCGTAACCGCCTGTCCATACGTTGCCGTCTCCGTCGTTGCAGAGTGTCAGGAATACGTTTTCTTTCAGGAAGTGTTTCCAGTTGCCGGACTTTGTCAGGTGTACGCTGATACCTTGATTGGTGGCATACCATAAATCGCCTTCGTTGTCTTCGAGGATTGCGTTGACGTGGTTGTTCGTCAGTGATTGCGGGTTTTTGTATTCGTGCCGGGTGAGCTCGAAGAAATATCTTTTCGGGTTGGCGTAGGCGACACCGCCTGTGTAGCTTCCAATCCATAGATTGGAAGAACTGTCTTTGCAAAGGGCATAGATGCCGTTGCCTTTCAGTTCGCCTTCTTCTTCCTGGTTGGCGTTGAGGAAAGACCAGGAGTCTTTTGCGTCGCGGGTAGCTGCATAGACGCCTGCGCCGTCTATTCCCAATAGTATTGTTTGTCCGTCATAGGGAATGATGGAACGATAGGGGAGATGTGGCAATTGGTTCAGTGATTCGTTGGATACACAGTTTCCGGTGCGGGTATCCTGTACTGTTACTCCGGCATTGAATGTTCCTATCCATAACAGGGAGGTTGCGGAGTCGTAAAATACGGATTGAATGTAGCAGCCGGGCAAGATGGCAGTGAGTTTTCCGTTCTGGCGGTTGCGTGCGTAGAGTCCCTCGGTAGTGGCGATGTACAGAATTTCGTTGGTTGGGGAGAAGGATAGGGAGTTGACGCATTTCCCTTTCAGTATGTTCTCTATATGGGCGTTGGAACTGTCGTAGCAGAACAGTCCGTTTTTCAGTCCGAACCAAAAGCGGTCGGATGAGTCGATAAAGAGGTCATTTAGCAGGATTCCGCTTTCTGTCAGTTCGGCTACGTCTATTTCGAGCGTGAAGGCATCGGATATGGAGTTGTATTTGAATACTTTTCCGGCGTTCGTGTATGCCCAAAGTGTTTCGTGAGAGTCTTTGGTCAGGTAAATCATGCGTCCGGCTCCGTCTACGATGATGTCTTCTCCGAAGAGGTTGTAGTTCTTCACGGTTCTTCCGTTAAAGCAGTCTACGCCTGAACGGGTGGAAATCCATATGAAGCCTTTCTTGTCTTCGAGAATGGAAAAGACGCGCTGGTTGCTTAGTCCTTCCTTGGTGGTGAGGTACTGATAGGTAAAAGAATGGCTGTTTACCTGCTTTTCTGATTGGGAGGGAATGGGAAAAACAGGTAACAGAAGAGTAATGGTGAATAAGCAGAAAATCAGAAACCGTTTCATGGTTTCTCACCGGCACGAAGGCCGAATACTTTTCCTGTCATTTGCTCTACCGCTACTTTCCACACTTTTACGTTGCGTACGGCCGGGTCGGAATAAGTGAATTCGTTGTTTGTGTAGTGGCGCATGATGATGTCCAGTGCACTACGTTTTTCGTCTATGTCTTCTATAAATTCCACTTTCCCGCGACACATGGCGCTTTCGGAACGCATGCTGTAACTGCAAGCTACCTTCTCATGTTGGTAGACGAGTTTATGTCCGAGACTGAAGGTGATGCAGACATGGTTGTTGCGTTCCAGCATCTCTATTTTACCGCCTTCGGGGCCGGAGTGCAGATAAAGTGTGCCGTTTTCATAACCGAAGTTCATCGGAATTACGTATGGATTACCTTCAAGGTCTATGATACCTACGAAACAGGCATCGCAGTGAAGGATAATGGATTCGATTCGTTGTTTGTCTTCGATAATAAGGGTTTTCATAGATTCTGAGTTATCTTAATAATTAGGGTGGAACGTAGTCTCTGTCATTCAAGTGAAGCGAAGAATCTGCTCTTGATGTTTATATGAAGAGCGGATTCTTCCTTCCTGTACTTGTCTTGCTTTGAACTAAAAAATCAAAGCATGTTTTGAGCGAAGCTAATGACAGCGACTTTCTTTATTTTTCAATTAATTCGAAGTCGAGCTGTTTCTTCTCCAGGTTGGCACGTGCTACACGGACGGTGATAGCGTCTCCCAAACTGTATATCTTATTTTTGCGACGTCCGCGGAGACAGTAGTTCTTTTCGTCGAATTCGTAATAGTCGTCATCCAGGTCACGAACGGGAACAAGTCCTTCGCACTTGTTTTCATTCAGTTCAACGTATAGTCCCCATTCGGTTACGCCGGAGATGACGCCGTCATAAATCTGTCCCAGACGTTCGCTCATGAATTCCACTTGTTTGTATTTGATGGAAGCACGCTCGGCATTGGCTGCGATTTGCTCCATGTTCGAACTGTGGTCGCAGAGGTCTTCATACTTGGCTTCGGATACGCTGCGTCCTCCATCCATGTATTTGGTTACCAGGCGATGTACCATCATGTCCGGGAATCGGCGGATGGGCGAGGTGAAGTGGGTATAGTAATCGAATGCCAGTCCGTAGTGACCAATATTATGCGTGGAGTAACGTGCCTTCTGCATGGCGCGAATAGATACGGTTTCTATCAGGTTCTCTTCTTTCTTTCCGTGAATATCGTCCAGCAGGTGGTTGATGGATTTGGAGATATCCGTCTTTGTTCCACTCGTACGTACTTTATAGCCGAAGCGGGCGATGAAGTGCGACAGATTCTCCAACTTTTCCGGGTCGGGCAGGTCGTGGATACGGTAAGGAAGCACTTTGGCTTTCTTGTTCTTGGGTACACGGCCTATCTTTTCCGCTACGGTTCTGTTGGCAAGCAGCATGAATTCTTCAACGAGCTTATTGGCGTCTTTCGACTCTTTGAAATAAACGCTGATAGGTTTTCCTTTCTCGTCGATTTCAAATTTCACCTCGTAACGGTCGAAGTTGATGGCTCCTGCTACGAATCGTTTCTCGCGAAGTGCTTTCGCAATGGTATCCAGCATGAGTACTTCTTCTTTGAAGTCGCCTTCTTTGGTTTCAATAATCTGCTGCGCTTCTTCGTAGGTGAAGCGGCGGTCGGAATTGATAACTGTATGTACGACGCGTGAGTCTTTGACTTCTCCCTTTTCGGTGATGTCGAAGATGACGGAGAATGCGAGCTTTTCTTCGTTCGGACGGAGTGAGCAGATGAAGTTACACAAGCGTTCGGGAAGCATCGGGATGGTACGGTCTACGAGGTAAACGGAGGTTGCCCGCTTCTCGGCTTCCTTGTCGATGATTCCGCCTTCTTTTACGTAATGTGTCACGTCGGCAATGTGTACGCCTACTTCCCACAGGCCGTTCTTAATGGAACGGATGGAAAGTGCATCGTCGAAGTCCTTGGCGTCTTTCGGGTCGATGGTGAACGTTGTTACTTTGCGGAAGTCTTCGCGCTTGGCTATTTCTTCGGGAGTAATCTCTGCCGGAATCTTGTCGGCTGCTGTCTCTACTGCCTTCGGATATACATACGGTAAACCGAATTCTGCGAGAATAGCGTGCATCTCCGTAGTGTTTTCACCGGCTTTGCCCAGTATGTCTATCACTTGTCCGATAGGATTCTTTGCCTTGTCCGGCCATTCGGTCACCTTTACGATTGCCTTGTCTCCCGTCTTTCCACCTTTCAGCTTCTCTTTCGGAATGAAGATGTCATTGGCAAGTGTGCGGTTCTCCGTCACCAGGAATGCATAGGACTTGGCAACTTCCAGCGTTCCGACGAATGTATCGTTGGCACGTTCCAGTATTTCAATAACTTCTCCTTCGGCTTCTCTATTCTTCCGCTTGGCATAGAAGGTTATCTTTACCTTGTCGTTATTCATCGCATGGGCGGAATTACGTTCGGCTACGAATATCGGGTCGCCCCCTTCTTCGGGAATAAACGAGTTCTTACCGTTACTCTTCCGTTGGAAAGTACCTGTCATCTCCGTTCCGTGACTGTTCAAACGGAACTTCCCTTTTTCTATTTCACTGATATAGTCATCATCCAAAAGGTCATGTAGTATATCGACGCATAGCATTTTCTGCGGATGGGTGGTGAGACGCAATTCCGAGAAAATAAATTTCATGCTTAGAGTCTCATTGGGTTTGGCATGGAAAAAGTCTATTAACAACGCTGCCAGCTCTTTCTTACTCATTCTCTTGCCGGCCTTTTTCTCTTTCTTTTCTTTCTTTTTCGCCATAATGTAGTCTTTTAAAAATATCTAGTTACAAAGATATAGGATTATTTTCCTTATGGAAACTTTGGGGAAAGAAAAATCAACTCTTAGAAGAGAATCAAGATAAGAAAGCAAAGAGTTGTTTCCTTCAAGGAAACAACTCTTCTGAGAATAAAACTTAATTTTAAGAGAGAATTTAGTTTTATATTGAGCACGCTAGCTCTATGTCTTTATTATTTTCTGACACAACGAATACAATGACCGAAATTGTAAGAATGGGTGTCAGTTGGCATTCCAGCCGCAGCATTGGATAAGCGATAGTAATGCGGTACTTCTTCTCTTGTTAACCAATCCTTTGTTTTGGTTGTACTCCAAAAATAAACATCAGTACCACTTCCTGTATCTCCGGTTGCAGAACTGTAGTATCCACTGGATAAGGCATTAAATCCTGTGATATTTGTTCCGACTTTATTACTCCAATGAGAAGTAGAAGCTGATTTCAATTTTGTGTCGTAGGGTGTACTTATGTATTTTCTTAACTTATTCCATTCGTCGTCTGACGGAACGATCCATCCTTCCGGTGCAAGACCTGCTTCGTTATACATCGTATATCCATGATAATATGCTCCATGCGTGAGGAATGTTTGTGTATCGGAGAATGGAAGACGAAATGCACCTGTTTTATTGGCATCCCATTCTTTACCATCTGTCACGCGCAAAATCTCAGTACCATCTAAATAGGTTTGTGCTTTTAGATTTTCGGCCATCCAATATTGTGTACCGATCTTTACTATTTTATAATTGAATTTAGTATCGTTAGGACGGGTATCTGTTAGCAGATTTGCATCTACAATGGTTGTGATTGGAGAACTTGCTGTAGTAGTTGCAGAGAATACTCCGTCTGCCAGATAGATTTTGGACAGGGCTGACTCGGTTCCTGCAGTATAGGTACATGTGTTAGTTTCTACATCCCAAACAATTGAACCACCATCGGGAATAGTAAAGCCTTTGGATAGGTCGGTTTTTCCTTCCGTTGTCATTGGATAAATTACAATCATTTGCTTGTCAATAGAAGCTGATGCTATTCTGATATATTCTCTACAGATTTCAGCAACTTTTATATTCTTATACATGACCTTTTGAATATCACCTTCTGAGAAGTCTGTCGGTATTTGAATAGCGTACGTTGGAGCTGCTCCTTGTTGAGTCACTTCAAATGTTTTCGGAGTAAGAGAAGCATCTTCTCCGTAAGTTACTGTAATGGTGGTCTTACGTTCTGCATTGACTGTATAAGCTTCTGCCGAAACAGTAAGTTTATCTCCTTCTTGTGATAGGACACACCAGGTATCTGCGTCGGGACGGCTGGCATTCCAAATACCTGTGTTCGTAGTGACTGTCAATTCAACAGCGGTTCCTGCTGCGTCCAGATGGACAGGTGTTCCTGTAATCTCTAAGGAAGGATCGGCCGCTTTTTGTGTAACTGTGATTTCCTGTGTTTTAGCATTCGTGCCAACACCTGCAGTAACTGTAACCAGTGTTGAACGAGAGGTTATTGTTTCATTAGCAGATGCACTGATCTTTAATGTATTGCCATTTGTTTTCAGGGTACACCAGTTGTCTAGGTCAGGGCGTTTTGCAGTCCATTCAGTCTGGTTGGTGGTAATTTCAATAGACTCTTCTCCGCCGGCAGCCAGAATGGTGACAGAATTGGAAGATACTGTCATTGCGGGTGCATCGTCATCTTTATCATCACAACTTGTGATGACACAAAGTGCTAATAAAGCACTAAAGAAAAAGTGTGCGTACTTGTTTGTCATACTGTAATTTATTAAAAGATTAATATTAGTCGTTTATTATCTCTTCCTCTTATCTGAAAAAGAAGCAGTTTCCCAGGATTCTGATATTACCTTGGAAAGAAGAGTAACTGGGCTCTCCCAAAAAGCCGGCAAATGAGATTTTATCCGCTACTCCACCGGGTATGCCGCCATTGTCTGCAAATGCAAGTACAAAGGAACCGTCGGATAAAAGGACAGGTATCAGACCTATACTATTGTCAGGAGTCCATACGGGGAGACCGGTACCATCAACAATGCAGAAATATACAGTTAATGGTAAACCTGACGAGACATTGCTTCCTACTTCCTGTCCTGCTGTTGCGTTAAACATATTGTTTTGATAGGTAGCTTGTATTTTATAGTCATAGAGACTGGTCTTATAAAGCCCGGAAATAGTATATATTCCATTCTCATCCGGTGTCGAGATTGAAACCTCGGGCAAACTATATTGGTATCCCTGATTTGTGTATGTTCCTTTCCAGTTGCCAACGAAATTTTCTGCATTATATTGCAATACCTGATAAGTTAATGTACGCTTTCCTGCTGTTATGGTGACATCACTGCCGCGTGCTTCTCCTGTATTGTTTTCACTGACAATAAAGCTTCCGCCATTACCATCCGCAGAAGGATTGAATGACAACCAGTTCTTATTTTTCTCCGGTATCAGTACTTGTATAGGAAATGAACTGGACAGTTTGATTGGTAAGACTGCTGCGTCATTATTCGTGCTTTGTATTTGTTCGGACTTGTTATAAATAAATATGGCACCTTCCTGAATAAGAGTTACCTGTTCTGTTTGATTGCCATTAGTAATAATTATCTGTGCGGAACGACCCGGATAATCTGTATTCTCCAAAACAGAGAGTTTGACGATTTCCGTCGTCACCTCTGCAACCTGACACCATTCTACATCTGATGTAGCCTTGATTTCCCCAATAGCTTGTATCTGTATACTTGCTTCTCCACCGATTGCCTTCAGATTGGTATCTGCTTTAATGATAGTCAACCCTGAAACGACGGTATCATCGTCATGGCAACTGATAATAGTGAAGCAGAGGACGAATAGGAATATGTTTATTACTTGTTTCATATTTTAATCTGTCTGTTTACTTATACTTAATTTCAATAAGGCATTAACTTGATAGAATCCATCCAGCTTAGATAACCGAGGTATGTGCTGCTGGAGAATTTTTCTGAATTATAAGCTGTCAGAACAAAAGAGGTAGCCGATGAACCCACTATCGAACTGAAGAATGTACCATATTCAACGAAAGATAATATGCCGTCGGTCGATGATTCGGCAACTAGGCCGTAATCGGCATCTACGTAAGATGCGATATGACCGAAGTCTGCTCCCATATGAGCAGGTAATGCATATGCTTCATTGTTTCCCAGGATGTATGTACCGTAATACTGTCCGTTTCCTATAATATCACCTGCATATTGTGGTCTTAAAACCAGTTTGCCGATTGATTTCTCATAATTGACAATGATGTCTGTTTCCAGATCGGCTCCTAACATAACATAGCTTTCCTGATCGACTTGTTGTTTGAGCTGCACAATAAAAGGCATGGCATCTACAAAGTCAAAATTGCCTTCAGCATCTACTTTGAGAGTTTTGTAGTAGAAGTAATAAAATCCGGTATAGTCTTCATATTTTTTGTATCCTTCCGGGTAAACTCCTTCTATGCTGATATGTTCGGCACCTGTATCTGTACAGGTAAATGCCATTCTTGTCTTATTCCACTTGAAGTTCTGTAGTTCTTTCCCACCGATAGTAATTGGTTGGCGGAAATGGAAACCTTCTGGGGTGTAAGCGAATGGTGCTTCCTGGGATTCAGTTTGAGTAGTAATACTGAAAACTCGTGAATAGCGTTCTATTTTTCCAACTTTCTCTCCACCGGCTTTTAATATATAAGTATTGAGGAAAGCTTCGTTGGTTATTTTGTTAAGACTGGCGATATATGTACTCCAGTCTGTATTTGCCTGCATTGGGGTCATGACCATTTTATTATGGTGTTTTTTTCCTTGTAGTATGATTTCATTTTCAGAAGCACTCATGATTACGAATTCATAATCCCCTTGAAAGTTACTATTCTGACTTAAAATCGGTTCGGAGAAACAATGAAGCAATTCATTGAAAGTGTCGAATGTCAGCATAGTGCTTTGTTCAAAGACTACTTTGTAAAGTGAGGTAATCTCAACTCCGGGTTCTGTCTTTCGTGAGCCGATTTCGGACATCATGCTTACATTCTTCTCATCAAACTTGCAGAGTAATGTAATTCCACCCATCGAATAGTTTTTCCCGGCATAGTATTCCAGTTTCCAACCATTGGGAGCGTTCTTCAATAACTCACTGCATCGTTCTACATCTGTTGTAGCCCGGTTGGCAGAAGAATCATCAAAAAAACTGTCTTCTTGATATAGACACGACTGTAAGCTTATACATAAGAAAGCTAACAGGAAATATAGTATTTTCTTCATAATCATAGACTTTTATTCAATGGTACTTAAATCTAGTGCGGGAATTTCCTGTTGGCGACGTAATACAATGTCGCGTAAATCGTCGAGGTTGATTCCCCAGGTTTCAAGCATATAGGTATAGACAATGGTGAACTTCTCATTGATGATGCTTGCACCGGTTTCGCCGGCTTTGACTAGCATATTGTTCCAGTATGCTTCATTGTGAGTGACATACATGGCAATGTTTTCAACAAAGTCTTCGCGTGCTTCACTCATGGAATAAGCTGTGACAAAGCCTTGTTTCCATGCGTTGGTGTTGCCTCCATCCCGGTCTGCTTCCTGATACCAGTCCGTCCCTATGTATTTTCCTTCACAGATTCTGTCAAATGAAGGATCATAGTTTCGTTTCTGATGCAGGATATGTGCAAACTCGTGATGCATTGTTTCGAAATAATATTTATTAAGTAGTGTTATATCGATTACTTTCAGATCCAAGTCGTTGACATTGTAGAGGGTAATTTTTTTTCCACCTTCTGCTGTACCGAGTACCATTGTACCACTACTATCATAGGCCGGAGAACCTATCAGATGGAATGTCTTGGGTACATATGAGCGTACAAAATTAGGACCTGCCAGTTCGGTATATGCTTCCATCCATACGTGTTTGATGATTTTGGATAGCATAACTGCTTTATCATAATCTGCCGGTACCAACTTGTATTTCTGGTCGCTCTCAATATCTTGCATCCGATACTTGAAGTCGATGTTGTATGGATACGTGTAGTTCTTAAGCAACCATTGGTCGAAAGCGTTTGTTTCTACCGGAATATCAGTAAAGATACTGTGACCGGTATCTATATCATCGTCATTATTGCAAGCTGCAAAACTGAAGCTCAATATGCATATTATAATATATATGGTTTGTTTTTTCATATTTTTCCTCCTCTCTCTTTATTCGTTAATTCTTGGATTGGGTTGCATTCCGGCCAAAATCACACTTTTGGGAATCTGGATGGCACGGCGCAGGTCATTGACCGGCATTTCGTCCGTAACAGTTCCATAGCCGTCACTGACTAACCGGCGGTAAATGACAATACCATAGCGTTTGATATCCGGCCAGCGGAGTCCTTCGTGCATAGTTGTGATACGACGTACGTGGAGAATACATTGGAGTATATTTTCCTGCATACCTTCTTCGATGGCAAAGTCTGGGTTCAATCGTTTCTTTGGTGTTATGGATTGTAATGGGCTGTAATAGGGCATATCCTTATAGTAGTCGTTGATTATATCAGGAGTAAGCGTTCTTTTGTTGTTAGTATATGCTTTCTGCCATGTTGTGATATCAGCTGCGGCCTGGTTGTAATTCTTTTTCAGAGCGTAGGCTTCTGCCCGGTAGAGCAGGATTTCATCTGTACTGAAAAGAATGGGCATATAGTAAAGGTAATCTCCTTCATATAATCCGCTTTTGCGAACAAAGCTACTCTCGTATCCGCTCGTGGTAAAAGGCTTCACATACAGGTTGTTTGCATTACCCCATAGGCCGGAAGATTGTACCGTTTCATAACTTGCAATTAGTTTGTTGTGCATATAACGTTTCCCGACCGTGTAGTTACTCAGAAGAACTCCCCAATTGGAAGTCGTGCTACTGATAAGCAAATTGGCTTTGTTGGTTGAGGCGATATAGGCGTCAGGTTGTACATTATCATTTCCTGTGAGTTTACCCCATGCTGCCCAGTCTCGCAATTGATTACCGGCAGTGTTACCTAACACACGGGTTGCGTAATCTATCACTTTATCACAATTGGAGAAGTCCGTCTGCATATAGTAGAGATAGAAACGTGTTGCAAAAGCGTAAGCAGCTTTCTTTGTAAAATGATATTTGGGGACAGAATAGCTGTCATCCGAAATTAGTGGAATACTTGCCAATAAGTCCCGTTCTATTTTCTCATATACTTCTTGCAAGGTTCCGCGTTTATATTGAGGAAGAACAGTTGTTTCCACTTCTTCCATATAAGGGATTCCTAATTCCTGTGATGCGTGTGAGTTATAGGCATTACAAAAAACATTCGCCAACATGAAGTGACAGTATGCGCGGCATACAAGTGCTTCTCCACGTTGTGGTGCCAGTGATTCCGGATTCCCTCTTTCCTCAATGGCTTTCAGTGCCATATTGGCGGCGGCAATCGCTTCATAGTAGCCTTGCCATAGATAATTGGGGGTGTCCTGATACTCTTCCTGAGTATCTTTCCAATTATAACATTCTTCTTCGGAAAGCTGATAATAGGCGTATTTGGGTCCATTATCGTCTGTATTATCGCTGTAAAGTTCAAATAGTTCGTTTACTGTCGTACTGGGATAGGCGGAAACGAGCAGTTTGGCTATTTTCTGTTCCGTATCCAGTTCCGTGCGGTTATCCGGTAGTTTATCTAGGAAATCGTTACAGGCGCTGAGACTGATTACTGAACCTAGTAGAATTGTATAAAATATGTTGTTATGTCTCATATCCATTGTTTTTTATCTGAATAATAGGAATAGTATAACTAATCTTTAGAGTCCTAGCCTTACAGTCAATGTGAACTGACGTGGGACAGGAGAGGCGACGCCACCTGTATTAAAGAATTCGGGGTCCTGACCGTTTAATTTCTTGTCGGCGTAGATTAAGAATAGGTTAGTGGCTTGTAATTTCAGGGATAGGTTTGAAATCTTAGCCGGATTAATCCATTTTTTCGGGAAATCGTAAGTGACGGATATTTCCTTCATACGAATGAAATCTCCTTTGGCAATGCGTTCGGTAGAATAGTTATAAGCGTTGTAAGCCTTGTAAATAGTCCTGTTTGCTTCATATTGCGGACGGCTGAGTATAACAGGTATATTAGTTTTGGTCTCATCTCCAGAGAGAGTCCAGCGATTTTTGAACTCACGCGGCATAGCGCTTAAATCGGTGTATTTGAAGTTGAAATACGGGTTCAGGCGAACTACATTACCGAAAGAGTAAGTCATGAATACGTTTAGCTTAAATCCTTTGTACGTGAAAATATTTCCGAAACTACCTGTGATGGTTGGATCGGTGGGACCTTCATATTTCAGATAGTCCAGTTTTTCACGTTCCTGAAAATTAATATCGGTTGATGTAACTTTACCATCAATATTAAACTGCGGTATTCCGTTTTCATCCAAGCCCGCAAAGGGTATGGAGAATAGTGCGCGTACCGGATAGTCCTCACGTGCGAATCCATTTCCTGCTACAAGTTCCATCATGCGTGTACGTCCCTTTAGTTCGGTAACTTCATTTTTAGCATGAGAAAAGATGAAATCGGAAGTCCAGGAGAAATCCTTGTTTTTGATGTTTTTAGTTGAAAGAGTAAATTCAGTTCCATAAGATTTCATTGAAGCGACATTGGCAAACTTATACACGCTTCCGCCTACTCCTTGTGTTGGGATTAAGCCTATCAGGTCATAGTTGTTACGGGTGTACCAGTCGGCAGATAAATTGATCCGATTATTAATAAAACCGATATCAATACCTAAATTGAGCTCATGTTTCTTTTCGTAAGTCAATTCACTGTTTTCGAGGTCTTCAATATACAATCCTGTTTCCTGTATATCTGTAAAAGGCCGGTATGGTGAAAAACTGCGGATGATTGCCTGTGAGTTAGTGACATCCGCCGGACCGCGATCGGCAGTTAATGAGTAAGATGCTTTTAGTGTTAGATTGGTTACTGTAGGTTCTATTGACTTAAAGAACTTTTCCTCATGTACATTCCATGCACCGGATATGTTCCAGGTCGGTAGCCAACGGGAAGAACGACTGCGTCCCATACGATTAGTGCCCTCATACCGGAAGGTTCCGTTTATAGTATAGCGACCATCGTAAGAATAGGTAGCATTAGCAAATCCGGCCACACTGCGTGTCTGTGAGTGACTTAATGAATAATATTTATTTCCGGTTTCAATTCCTTGTTTGAAGAACTGATAGACGTATGATGGAATTTCTCCCATTGCATATTGCATTCCCCAACCTTGGAAAGAAGAATACGATCTTTGCAGATCGTTGATCTCCATTCCTGCAAAAAAGTTAGTGATATGTTTTTCTGCAAACAAGTGATTCCATGAAAGAGTGGTACGAAAATCGAGCCCCAGCATTTTGCGATCCTGTCGTTGGTAAATACCACCTTCAGGAAGAACAGAGATCGGCAATGCATAAGGATTGTCTGGATTTGTGTAGAGCCAGTCGTTTTCATCACGGATGGTGGCATCATCCAA
Source organism: Bacteroides sp. GM023 (assembly GCF_014750685.1). GTDB lineage: Bacteria > Bacteroidota > Bacteroidia > Bacteroidales > Bacteroidaceae > Bacteroides. Next base: position 326,956 of record NZ_JAAXGE010000002.1, on the reverse strand, counting down.
TCCGCTACGGTAAGCTACGGCTTGATTAGAGTCATCTAATATATTATGCTCTTGTGAGGAGGTTTGGTATCGTACGGCTCCCAGAGCACTGACTTCCAATTCAGGAATGATTTTCCATTTTAATTCTCCCTGAAATTTGACATCAGCTACATTTAATTCAATGTAATTGTTGTCCAGTTCTCGCAGAATATTAAACGGAGCGTAATTGGCTACGTAATCAATGGATGGGTCTAGTGTACGTGATGTATTCAATGCATATGAGTACGGATTGATGTCAAAATCACGGGTCACCTCTCCTGAAGCTACATCCAATGATGAATTCATTGTTCCTGGTGCTTGCTGTTTGCGGTAAGATGCACTGGATATAATATTAATAGACAGGTTCTTATAAATATTATAACTTGTGTTTAAGTTAGCTGTATAGCGTTTTACTTCACTTTGTTTATACCATCCCGGATCCAGCATGGCACTTAATGAAGCATAGAAAGAGGATTTCTCCGAACCGGATGTGATACTGACAGAATGATTCTGTGATATATTATTGGAAAATAGAATATCAAACCAGTCTGTATTGCGCATTTCTGCTTCCTGTAAGTATGCATTCCGGGCGCTGAGGGTGTTCATTAATCCGAATTGTCCGTTACTCTCGTCAAACTGGTCGATGAGTTTATACATACGGCCATATACGCCACTGTTCTTTGTACGAAAGAGGTCGCCACTGCTTAACCAGCCTTTTTGTTCCATTTCTTTATATATACCCATTTGTTCCTGTGAGTTCATGATATTGAACTCATTATATTTGGGGATCATGCGGGTGGTAAATTCTCCCGTATAGCTGATCTTGCTGACTCCGGCTTTACCTTTTTTGGTTGTAACTACGATAACGCCTGCCATGGCACGTGCACCATAGATAGAAGTTGCAGAGCCATCTTTCAGAATTTGAAAGCTCTCAATATCATCCGAGTTTAACCCCGCAATAGCGGAACTAATCAGTGTTTCCGCGTCACCGGAAGATAAATCGTCCGGACCTACGTCAATGGCATCTTCCATGATAACTCCGTCTACCACCCATAACGGCTTTGAGCTACCATAAATGGAGGTGGCTCCACGTACACGGATTTTCGGAGCGGTTCCGAAAGTTCCTGATACATTTTGAACGGATACACCTGCTGCACGTCCTTCGAGTCCGCGGCTAATGTCAGGAAGCCCATCAAGTTTCACGTTTTCTGCCGTCAATTGATTGGTAGCTCCCGTAAATAAACGCTTATCCATTTTCTGCATACCCGTTACTACTACCTCAGATAACGTTTGTACATCGGGCATTAAGGTTACATTCATTGTAGGAGACGGAGTAAGGTCTTGTGGCTTCATACCTATATAAGAGAACTGTAACACGGACTTGTTTGATACATTCTCGATGGTGAATTGTCCATCCATGTTTGTCAGTACACCGGATTTGCTTCCTTTGATGAGAACGGTTGCACCGATCAGAGGTTGATTGTCGTCGCCGGAAATAACAACTCCCTTTACGTTGAATACTTTGGCTTGTTTGGAAGGACCTTTGGGCGTAATAGTGATGAATTGGTCTTCAATGTGATATTCTAATGGTTTGTTAGCTAAGATAATATCGAGAGCCTGTCCTATGCTTTTGTCTTTAGCAGAGCCTGAAACAGTGAACTTCTTGACATCATCGTACGTAAAAAGGATTTTGTATCCTGAGATCTTTTCCAAGCGCTTTAGTACGGACGGTAACCGTTCGTTACTAAATTCAATCGTGATTTTCTTTTGTGGTTGTGCCTGGGCATTTACCTGGTAAGGTAAAAAGCATAGTACGCATAGAAAACACACAATAAGTAGGTTCCAATTTTTTCTCATACGTTTTAGTTTAATAACACTCTTTGGATATGTTTATACTACTAATGCGTATGAGCTAAAAAAATGGATACCCCTTTTGCGAATTATTTTTTAAGAAAAGTGATAAATTGCTATTATCTGTATGAATTTATAATATTTATGCAAAGTAAACTTAATCTATAGTAAGCGTATTGCCTTGCAAGGTTACGGTGACTTTTTTCATTCTGTTAAGTAATGAAATAGTGTGTTCCAAGTCTTTGGTGCGATCGGATACAAAGTGCATCTTATAGTCCATAGCTTCCTTGTTTCTGAATTCTATGTTCACATTATACCAGCGTCCCAAATTCTGCATAATATCTTTCAATGTGACATCATCAAAGTAGAAATAGCCATCTTTCCAGTAAACATAAGAATCCAGGTCTACTTCTGTCAAAAGGAAGTTGCCATCGGATTGCAGATGTGCATCTTCGCCGGGATAGAGCCTCGTAAAGGAGCCGCCTTCCGCGTTGCTGACTTCTACTTTTCCGTTGATGAGCACCACATGGGTGTCTTCAGGAGTATAGCTGCGTATATTGAATTCCGTACCGAGAACACGGGTCTGTACATTGGGAGTTTTTACAATAAAAGGATGTTTGGAGTCTTTGGTTACTTTAAAATAGGCTTCGCCTTCTAAAGTGACTACACGCTCATTGCCTACGAAAACGGTAGGATAGACGAAATTGGTATTGGCGTTCAACCAGACTTCCGTACCGTCACATAATACCACTTTAAAACTTTCACCTCGCGGAACGGTAAGTATGTGTGTTTGGGTAGTCGTTGAAATAACTTGCCGGTAATCCAATTCCTTCTTTTCGGATGTCGATATGACGGTTTTGGGTAAAGTTTGGTTGTTTGCCTTTGGCTCGTCCAATACAATTTTCTCTCCATTGTCTTTCTGAAGAACGATATGCTGGGGAGTAGCATCGGCGGTAAACACCGTGATTGGTTCGATGGGTGGGGTAGTCAGCGTATTGATAAAATAATAAGCCCCGAACAGAATGGCAATCATGGCAGCTATTCCAATGCCTGTTTTCCATAGATTAGAACGCATTCGTAATGAATGTTGTTTCTTTTTGAACCATTCCAGTTCTGCTTCTACATTGGGTAGTTTTGTTCCGCTTTTTTGTTGCAGGAAAAGGCTGCTGTCCATAATGTCGCGACATGCTTGCAGACATTCTTCGTCCTCAAGCATTTCCCGCAACTGCTCGTCGCTCAATTCTGCCCGGCTCTCCATGAGGTCGAGCGCCTTCTTTACAGAATCATCTGCGTTATTTATGTTGTCAATATCTTTATTCATTACTGTTCAGACTATATCACTCTTGTTTATATTACGTTTATTCATAAAATAAGGACACCTGCTTTATGATTTTTTTGCACATTCTTCGCGTATTACCTGCAATGCTTTCACAATATGCTTTCTTACGGCGCTGACACTGATATTTAGTTCCTCTGCTACCTCCTGATATTTCTTGCGTTGGATATAACATTCTTCTAAGATATGCCTTGTGTGCGGGGTCAGCTTTTCCATAGCTTTGCTGATTTGCATCATTCTTTCGTCTTGCTCCTGATATTCCGTTTCGGCGTAAGCTTTGGTTAATTCGGAATAGAGTTGCACATACTGTTCGTGTGTATTCTGATGTCGCAGGAAATCGATACTTTTATTGCGAACATAGACATATAGATAAGATTTAGCCGTGGCTTTATCTATTTTTGCATAATTGGCCCAGATAAATTCGAAGGCATCGCTTACGATATCTTTACTAGCCTCCATATTATTAATCAGATGAAATGCGTAATAATAAAGTTGGGGATAGTACTCTTTAAAAAGAAAATCAAAATCGGCCTTATCTTCCACGTGCTTTAAAAGTGTTGAATAGTAAATAAATTGCGTTGCAAATAAACAAATAATAATTGAGAAAAGCAAAATGGTTTTTATTTTATATTTATTGTATCTTTGTGGCAGGGATTCATAATTCATATTCGCATAGAACTAGGAAAATAATAATGGAGAGTATTTTAATAACGGGCGCAAGCGGTTTTATCGGGAGTTTCATCGTGGAAGAAGCGTTGAAACGAAGGTTTGGTGTGTGGGCAGGAATTCGCTCCACCAGTAGCAAGCAGTATCTGAAAAACCGGAAGATTCATTTTCTGGAACTGGACTTTGCACATCCCAACGAACTTCGTGCTCAACTCTCCGGACACAAAGGTACGTATAACAAGTTTGACTATATCATTCATTGTGCCGGCGTGACGAAATGTTTCGACAAAAAAGCTTTCGACTACGTGAACTATCTTCAGACAAAGTATTTTATTGATACTTTGAGGGAACTGAATATGGTTCCGAAACAGTTTATATATATAAGTACGCTTAGTGTGTTCGGCCCTGTGCGTGAGAAAGATTACACTCCGATAGAAGCGGATGACCTTCCTGCTCCTAATACTGCCTATGGCTTCAGCAAGTTGAAAGCCGAACTATATATTCAGAGTATTCCGGGATTCCCCTATGTCATTTATCGTCCTACGGGAGTATACGGTCCCCGCGAGTCTGATTATTTCCTGATGGCGAAGTCTATTCAGAAGCATGTTGATTTCTCTGTTGGCTTTAGGCGGCAGGACTTGACCTTTGTCTATGTGAAAGACATTGTGCAGGCCATCTTCCTGGGTATGGAGAAAAAAGTAACCCGGAAGGCGTATTTCCTGACAGATGGAAAGGTCTATAAAAGCAGCACTTTTTCGCGCCTGATACAAAAAGAATTAGGGAATCCGTTTGTTCTTCACATGAAATGTCCATTAATTGTGCTAAAAGTTATATCTTTGCTCGCTGAATTCGTTGCTACGCGTTCCAGAAAGTGCAGCACATTGAATTCTGATAAATATAAGATAATGAAACAACGCAACTGGCAATGTGATATAACCCCTACAATCAATGAATTGGGATATACACCCGAATATGATTTGGAGAGAGGTGTGCGTGAAACTATTGCCTGGTATAAAAATGAAGGATGGCTTTAGACTTATTTAAGCGCGTAGAAACCCGGAAAGGGTTGTTTGCTGTGGAGAAGATTACATTGATTTATAATCTGCTGACTTCCATATTGATTCTGTTCCTGTTTCAGCGGATGGATCATCCATGGCATATGTTGCTGGATAGAGCTATGATTGCTGCGATGACTTTCCTGTTGATGTATCTTTATCGCCTTGCTCCCTGTAAATTCTCGGCGTTTGTGCGTATTGTCATTCAGATGAGTCTACTTTCCTACTGGTATCCGGATACTTTCGAATTCAATCGCTTCTTTCCGAACCTGGACCATGTCTTTGCCATTACTGAACAGTTTATTTTTAATGGACAGCCTGCTATCTGGTTCTGTCACACATTCCCGCATCTTCTGGTCAGTGAAGCATTTAACATGGGGTATTTCTTTTATTACCCGATGATGCTGATTGTGGCGTTATTCTACTTCATTTATAGGTTCGAATGGTTCGAAAAGATGTCTTTTGTACTGGTTACTTCTTTCTTTATATATTACCTGATTTATATATTTGTTCCCGTTGCAGGCCCTCAATTCTACTTTCCTGCCATTGGATTTGATAATGTATCTAAAGGTATTTTTCCTGCCATCGGCGACTATTTCAATCATAATCAGGAATTATTGCCCGGACCGGGATATCAGCATGGATTTTTTTATAGCCTGGTGGAAGGTTCCCAACAAGTGGGTGAGCGTCCTACGGCGGCATTTCCGAGTTCGCACGTCGGTATTTCTACCATTCTGATGATTATGGCCTGGCGTGGAAGTAAGAGGTTATTTGCCTGCCTGATACCTTTCTATATGTTACTTTGTGGGGCTACCGTGTATATTCAGGCGCATTATGTCATTGATGCTATCGTGGGGTTCTTCTCTGCGTTCCTGCTGTATGTGGTTGCAACCTGGATGTTCAAGAAGTGGTTTGCGCAGCCTATGTTCAAATAAAATAGCATTGCTCCGCAACATTCTTATTTTCGCGGATACAATGCTATCCATATCATAAATTAATCTTCCGGATTGCCCTCTCTATTAGCGAGTATCTCATCAAATATCCGGAAAAGTTCTTCCTTTGTTTCAGCCCGAAGCATGGCAATACGTGTATTGCGAAAATTGGGAATCCCTTTGAATAAAGGACTGGCAGCCAAATGGCGCCGTACATGCAGGATTCCTCTGCGTTCATCAAGCAGATTGACGCTATCAACTACTTCCTGACGAAGTACATCCATGCACCAGTCGAAGCTAAGTGGCGGCAACTCTTCTCCTGTCTCCAGATAGTGCTTGACTTCCTTGAATATCCACGGACGCCCAAAGCTGGCGCGACCAATCATTACGGCATCTACTCCGTAACGGTCGAAACACTCCTTGCAGCGTTGGGGGGTAGTCACATCCCCATTGCCGATGATAGGAATATGCATTCGCGGATTGTTTTTCACTTCGCCTATCAGTGTCCAGTCTGCTTCTCCGGTGTACATCTGTGCCCGTGTGCGACCGTGTATAGTCAAGGCTGCAATGCCACAGTCCTGCAACTGTTCTGCCAAATCCACGATAATCTTGTTATTTGCATCCCATCCCAAACGGGTTTTCACGGTCACAGGTATCTTCACGGCATCTGCCACGGCACGGGTAATCTCCAGCATTTTAGGAATATTCTGCAACATTCCTGCTCCTGCCCCCTTCCCGGCAACTTTTTTCACCGGGCATCCGAAGTTGATGTCTAGAATATCAGGCTGCGCTTCTTCCACGATTTTGGCAGCTTCTACCATTGTCTCCGTATCTTTCCCGTATATCTGAATAGCGACAGGACGTTCTTCGTCGCTGATACTGAGCTTTTGTGCAGTCTTGCTGATTGCACGTATCAACGCATCACTCGATACAAATTCAGTATATACCATGTCCGCTCCAAACTTCTTGCACATCAGGCGGAAAGCCGGATCTGTCACGTCTTCCATGGGAGCGAGCAGGATGGGCTTTTCACCCAAATCTATAGGGCCAATCTTCATATATGATTTTGTTATTTACTGTTTATGATTGAAGTAACTTCTTGTTTTCGCTGCAAAAATACGGAAAAAAGCCTACCTTTGTACGCATTCATTTGCTTAACTGATACAAATAAGTATATATTCTATGAGCCTTAGTTTGAAAGATTTTGAAATAATGGCTCCTGTCGGTTCGCGCGAATCCCTTGCTGCGGCCATTCAGGCAGGTGCTGATTCTATCTATTTCGGTATAGAAAACCTAAACATGCGTGCCCGTTCGGCCAATACATTTACGATTGATGATTTGCGGGAAATCGCCCGTACATGCGATGAACATGGGATGAAAAGCTACCTCACGGTCAACACTATCATCTATGATAAAGATATCCCATTGATGCATACGATTGTCGATGCAGCCAAAGAAGCAGGTATCTCTGCTGTGATTGCTGCCGATGTAGCGGTAATGAATCATGCTCGTAAGATAGGACAGGAAGTACATCTTTCCACACAATTAAATATCTCCAATGCAGAAGCCCTGAAGTTCTATGCGCAATTTGCAGACGTAGTCGTTTTGGCCCGTGAATTGAATTTGGAGCAGGTAGCAGAGATTTATCGTCAGATTAAAGAAGAAAATATCTGCGGACCGAGCGGTGAACTGATTCGCATCGAGATGTTCTGCCACGGTGCACTCTGTATGGCCGTTTCCGGCAAGTGCTATCTCTCTTTGCATGAAATGAACAACTCTGCCAATCGGGGTGCCTGTATGCAGGTGTGCCGTCGTTCATATACCGTCCGTGATAAGGAAACGGATGTGGAACTCGATATTGATAACGAATACATCATGTCACCGAAAGACCTGAAAACCATTCACTTTATGAATAAGATGATGGATGCAGGTGTGCGTGTATTCAAGATTGAAGGTCGTGCCCGTGGACCTGAATATGTGCGTACGGTCGTAGAATGTTATAAAGAAGCTATCAAAGCCTATCTGGAAGATACATTTACCGACGAAAAGGTGGCAGCTTGGGACGAACGTCTGAAGGCTGTTTTCAACCGTGGCTTTTGGAATGGATATTACCTCGGACAGCGTTTGGGAGAATGGACTCGCAACTATGGTTCTGCCGCTACGGAACGCAAAATCTATGTGGGTAAAGGCATTAAATACTACTCCAACATCGGTGTTTCCGAATTTCTGGTAGAAGCTGCCGAAGTAAGCGTAGGCGATAAACTGCTGATTACAGGCCCGACTACCGGTGCCGTCTTTATGACATTGGATGAGGCGCGTGTCGACTTGAAGCCGGTGCAAACGGTGAAGAAAGGCGAACGCTTCTCGATGAAATCAGATAAGATACGTCCGAGTGACAAATTGTACAAACTGGTATCTACCGAAGAATTAAAGAAATTCAAAGGACTCGATATCGAACAGAAAAGAGGATAAAACGATGGCGCAATATATCTATGAATTGGAAATGAAGGTACGCGATTATGAATGCGACCTTCAAGGTATTGTGAACAATGCCAATTATCAGCATTATTTGGAACATACACGCCACGAATTTCTGACCTCGGTAGGCGTAAGCTTCGCGGCACTCCACGAACAGGGAGTAGACCCGGTAGTGGCACGTATCAACATGGCTTTCAAAACTCCGTTGAGAAGCGGGGATGAATTTGTATCCAAGTTATACATGCAGAAAGAAGGCATCAAATATGTATTCTATCAGGATATTTTCCGCAAAAGCGATAATAAAATAGTAGTGAAATCCACTGTTGAAACGGTATGTGTAGTAAATGGACGTTTAAGTGACAGCGAATTGTTTGATAATGTCTTTGCTCCTTACCTGAAATGACATCCGACGAAGAAGAACAACTTTATAGTATCGCCCTGACAATGATACCCGGTATCGGGCATATTGGGGCGAAACGTTTAGTCGCTGAAACAGGAAGTGCTGAATCTGTATTTCATAATCGAAAAGCACTTCCCGGCATTTTCCCGGATATAAGCCAGCGTGTAGTGGACGCACTGGATTGTCCGCAGGCTATAGCCCGTGCCGAACAGGAACTTGATTTCATCCAAAAGAAAAATATCCGTTGCCTGACTTTCACGGACGACGATTATCCTTCACGGTTGCGGGAATGTGAAGACGCTCCCGTTGTTCTTTTCTTCAAAGGAAATGCAGACTTAAACTCCCTTCATATCATTAATATGGTAGGTACCCGCCATGCCACCGATTACGGAACTCAGATTTGCGCCTCCTTTCTACGTGATTTAAAAACACTATGTCCGGATGTCCTGGTAGTCAGCGGCCTTGCTTATGGAATTGATATTCATGTCCATCGTGAAGCATTAGCCAATGAACTTCCTACTGTGGGCGTCCTTGCGCATGGTTTGGATCGTATCTACCCTCATGTCCATCGTAAAACGGCCATTGATATGCTTGAAAACGGCGGGCTATTGACGGAATTTCTCACCGGAACCAATCCCGATCGTCACAACTTTGTCAGTCGTAACCGTATTGTCGCCGGTATGTGCGACGCTACCATCGTCATAGAATCTGCCGAAAAGGGCGGTTCATTAATTACTGCCGAACTGGCCGAAGGTTATCAACGCGACTGTTTCGCTTTTCCCGGCCGTTTGGGTGATGAGTATTCCATAGGCTGTAATCAACTAATTCGTGATAATAAAGCTTCCCTGATTCTTTCAGCGGAAGATTTAGTTTCGGCAATGGGATGGAGCATATCTTCTCATCCGACAAAAACCGAAAATGTACAACGTAGTCTTTTCCTTGATTTATCTGCAGAAGAGCAGAAAGTAGTGGATATTTTGGAGAGACAAGGAAGTCTTCAGATTAATGCGTTAGTGGTAGAAGCAAATATGCCCGTGCAGAAGATGAGTGCTCTTTTGTTTGAGTTGGAAATGAAAGGGGTGATTCGTGTATTGGCGGGAGGAATGTATCAACTGCTAAATTAATACTTTGTGGATGGAAGTAATACTTGTTCTTGACGAACTGGGTGTAAGATAATGCGTTCCTTACTGTTTTTCCTACTCGATTTTTTCATATCTTAGCAGCATTAATATTACAAACATCCTAATTATGAATAAACAATGCTTCCTTACAGTCGTACTTTTCTTTAGTTTTTTAGTCAATATCCTGTCTGTATCTGCTGGAAATCCTGCCTCGGAAAAAATATTTGAGGGAAAGCCCGTCATCAATGCGCCACAGATAACAGGCAATTATCCTTCTACTCCTTTTATATTCTATATTCCTACGTCCGGTCAACGTCCGATGGAATGGAGTGTCGATAAACTTCCGAAAGGATTGAAACTGAACCCGGAGACAGGTATTATCTCGGGAACAATAGCTTCTAAGGGGGATTATACCGTAACCCTTAAAGCAAAGAATGCACTGGGCACTTGCGAACAGAAAATGATTATCCGTATCGGCGACGAGTTGTTACTGACTCCCCCGATGGGATGGAATAGCTGGAATACTTTCGGTCGCCATCTCACCGAAGAACTGGTGTTGCAGACCGCAGATGCCATGATAGCAAACGGAATGCGTGATTTAGGCTATTCATTTATTAATATAGATGATTTCTGGCAACTGCCGGAGCGTGGATCAGACGGGCATTTGCAGATAGATAAGACCAAGTTTCCGCGTGGAATAAAATATGTAGCCGATTATTTGCACGAGCGTGGCTTTAAGTTAGGTATTTATTCTGATGCTGCCGATAAAACCTGTGGTGGCGTTTGTGGCAGTTATGGTTATGAAGAAGTAGATGCAAAAGACTTTGCTTCCTGGGGAGTCGACCTGCTGAAGTATGATTATTGTAATGCCCCTGCCGGAAGAGTGGAGGCTATGAACCGCTATGCTAAAATGGGAAAAGCCTTGCGGGCTACCGATCGTTCCATTGTCTTTTCTATTTGCGAATGGGGACAGCGTGAACCGTGGAAATGGGCGAAAGAAGTAGGCGGACATTTGTGGAGAGTTTCAGGAGATATCGGTGATGTATGGAATCGTGAAGCCAATCAGATGGGAGGATTACGTGGCATTCTGAATATCCTTGAGATTAATGCTCCTTTGAATGAATATGCCGGGCCGGCAGGTTGGAATGATCCGGATATGCTGGTAGTAGGTATCGGCGGAAAAAGTATGAGTATCGGTTCTGAATCGGAAGGATGCACGCAAGAACAATACAAATCCCATTTCGGACTATGGTGCATGATGGCTTCTCCTCTGTTGTGCGGCAATGATGTGCGGAATATGAATGACAGCACTTTGCAAATCCTGTTGGATAAGGATTTGATTGCTATTAATCAGGATATGCTTGGCAAGCAGGCTGAACGTAGTATCCGTGCAGATTATTATGATGTGTGGGTGAAACCGTTGGCGGATGGTCGCAAAGCGGTTGCCTGCTTTAACCGGACGAATTCTCCGCAAGTTGTGGAACTGAACACCCAAACGGTGGAAGATTTATCGCTCAATCAGGTATATAGCCTGGATACCCGCACAACAGTAGATACAACAAAGGGTATCATTGTCAAACTGGCTCCTTATCAATGTAAGATTTATATTTGCGGAGAAGCGAAAAAGAAATGATGGCCGAATAAAATAGCAGAGGTTGGGGCATAAAAAAAGGAGCAACGCCTTGCTCCAACCTTTGTTAACCTTAAATCTAATACTATGAAAAAAATCACATGACAAATGTATGCCTTCATGAGTTAACTTCCAAATAATTCTGTTGTATTTGTTTCTCTTTTAAATTCTTTCACTGATTTTCACTGTTATCGTACACGGTGGCTTTTCCAATCTATAGATTCGATGCTATCTGAAATAAATAATAGGGAAATAAGTAAGTCTTCCTGAATGTTTTTTTCCATTTGAAAAATATACGAAATAGGACTTCAATATAAGTACCTCGTTGGTTTAAAAGGAACACCCTGTTGGTTTAAAACCAAGGCACCGTTCCTTTAAAACTAACGAGGTGTTCCTTTTAAAGGAAAAAATACAGGTACTTTGACTATTGAATTATAAATAAGCTTATATATTTACCTCCATATTTTCATAACAAATCCTCCACCTGAAGCCATGTGAACTTTAAATTTCTTACCTGTTGAAATGTATCCTACTTTGCGTCTATAATCTTTTCCTACTTTATTAGCATTTATTCCATCCTCAAAAAATTCTATGTTGTATTCTCCCTTGTCTAAAAAGGATAAATCTAATTCCATATTACGTTCCTTCCAGTCTGTTAAAGCCCCTATATACCATGTATTACCTTTTTGACGTGCCATTGCTAGATATTCTCCTACTTTTCCGTCTAAAGCTATTGTATTGTCCCATACAGTGGGTATTGAGGCTATGAATCTTGTACACTCTTCTTCTTTTAGATAGTTAGTAGGCGCATCACATAGCATATTTAATGGAGATTCAAAAATAATGTATTCAGCTAGTTGTCGGCAGCGTGTTCCTTGACTCATCGGCTCTGAATAAACGGCTTTAAAATTCTTTTTATTGGCATTATTCATTGCTCCTTGTGTATAATCCAGTGGTCCGGCTACCATACGAATAAATGGCATGGTCACATCATAAGTAACTTGATCTGTCCCTGGTTCAGCCCATTTCATTTCTTCTAATCCGTGGACACCCTCAAAATTGATGGCATTGGGATAAGTACGTTGTAATCCTGTTGGTTTGGAGGTTCCGTGTAAGTCGATAAGTAGCTTATATTTGGCTCCCGTTTCTGCGCAGCGGCGGTTAAAGTCAATCATATACTGGTCATCCCGATCCATGAAATCAATTTTGAAGCCTTTTATACCCATTGCTGCATAATGTTTACAAACACGTTCCATATCTAAATCAAATGCACGATACCCTGCCCATAAAATAAGTCCTACGTTCTTGTTGTCAGCATAACGTATTAGCTCTTTCATGTCTATCTCAGGGACAATCTGGAATAAGTCTGCCGGGCCGGCAACTGCCCAGCCTTCATCCAATATAACATACTCTATACCGAATTTGGACGCAAAATCAATATAGTATTTATATGTTTTTGTATTGATGCCTGCGCTAAAATCTACATTGTACAGACTCCAGTCATTCCACCAGTCCCAAGCCACTTTGCCTGGTTTTATCCATGAATAATCATCTTTTGCTGCAGGAGTCGCGAGCTTGTATACCATATCACTGCATAATAAATCCGTATCTTTTTTAGATATCACCATCACACGCCATGGAAAGGCAGTTTTACCTTCTGTTTTCGCTATATATGGTTCACGTGTTTTTACCATTTCTTTCAATCCTCTTACTTCAACAGAAACATCTTTAGGATAAGCGGCAAACTTTCCATAGAAGCCTTTATCATCAGGAGACACTTTCAAGAACATTCCCGGATAATTTAGCAAATCGGCTTCTGTAATACAAACTTTCTTTCCATTCTTACCTTCCGACAGAATAGGTAAGAAGGCCATACGAGACTTATCCCATTTGGAAAGTTCGACGTGCTGATACGTATTCTGAAATGAACTATGATATTGATTTTCCACTCCATCTATCTTTCTGCCTTTGGGAGTAGCTGCAAAAATTTTCGGATTATCCGGTAAATTGAATACAGCTTGTTCACTTTCTACCTGAAACGGTTTATTCAGATTAGAAATAAAACGGTAGGCAACTCCATCCTCATAAGCTCTGAATATCAAACTGTATCCACCTCTAAAATCCAAAGTCAATTCGTTAAAATGGTCTTTTATAAATTTCTTTTTATAGACAGGCGGATAAATAGTCTGGTTCTCCGTCTTATAACTCTTTTTCTTTAATCGCGGAGCTTTACCGAAAACTGTTCCATCGGTCAAAGTCATTGCAACAGGAGAAGTTCCGATTATAACATCATCCTCATGTGATATGGAATAAGTAATATTACTTCCTATGGATATATTGACCTCTATTTTACCCGAAGGATCTTTCAATTCCACAGCTTTCTGTGCATAGGTCCATAAAGGAACGGCTATCAATAAGATAGCTATCCATTTTTTAGATATTAAACTCATATATAAATTTACAATTTACAATCCAACATAGTACCGCTCTTTACTGTTTTATCCAGCACATTCTTTCCTGTTTTTTTTACAATTATACGAAGTGTCTGGTCTTTCACACGTTTTACTTCAACATCAAAGTCAGTGCCGAATGCTTTAATTTTTCGAAGTGACATTTCATTCCATTCTTGTGGTAATCTGGGTACCATTGAGAATGAGTGGAGTCCGGTAGGACGAATACCAAATATTCCTTCCGTGATAATACGCCCATACAAAGCACTTTCCGCAGAAAGATGACGTTGCCCGCCTTCCGGCCAGGCCTCAATAGCATAAGGCACATGATTTCCTAACAGACGGGTGGTGGAGTAATGCTTCATAAATTTCATGGCTTTTTCTACTTCACCTGCCATGAAAGCACCTCGCAGGGCATACAAGGTAGAACGATCCCAGAATGTCTGACTACCTGCCTGTGTCAAAAGACCATTATCTGTCCATAAACGGGGAGAGAAGAGCGCATCGATAGTACCTTCAGCGCGTTTATCAATTCCTACTGTGAGCGGAATACAAATCCATGCCCGTAATATATCGTTTCCTTTGTAATACGCATATGTATCAAATCCTTCCACTGTAGCTGCAAAATAACTATCTATATTTTTCTCCAATTGAGATGCTTGTTTTCTATATGTTTTTGCTATGGTACTTCCTTTCTTCAAATCTTCAGCCAGGTAAGCAGCAGAAAGAAGTGCATCATAATATAGAGAAGAAGTACATAAATTAGCTTTTCCGGCAGGAAAACGTCCTTCCAATTCGTCAGTATCGGAAGCTATAACCCCACTTTCATTCATTTTTCTACGACTGAATTCTAAGCACCACTCTATCAATGGCCATAGCTTCTCAGCCTCTTCCTTATTGCCATTAGCTAAAGCATATCGTGCTGCACCGTAAGCGATCATGGCAGCATCACCACGGTCACCCGCTCCATTCCAATAACTGTCACCTTCTGCGACAATAGAACTTGGAATAGGTTTCCATTCGTCATTCATATAGCGTGCAAAATGTTCAAATGAATTAAACGCAGATGCGTTTCCATATTGGTAGCCGATGAATGGAAAATAGGGATTAATGTATTCAGCCTGATCGTTAGCCCAAATGGCTGCGTAATAAGATTCCCCTCCAGGACCGTGCATCGGACCGCCTTTAGTTTCATACACACTTTCGCAGGCACGAATTTTAGAGAAAGCGAACATCTTGTCAAGTATTGGGTCGGGTGTTTCTAATACTAAATTATTCATCCATTCATTTACAAATACTTTCCGTTCTGACAATTCTTTGTTTGCGTCAATACCATCTTCTTTTTCCATAGGTTTATATGCGGAAACAGAGGCTGTAAATATGTAACTTTGGCTTGGAAGCAAGGTTGTAGGTTCTGCTTTTTGTGTCGCTAGGCTGATTACATAACTTCCCTCTATTCCTTTTTTAGGATTTGTCGGGAGCACTGTATGAATAGCAGGTATTTCCAGATTGACTTCTGTATCTCCGGTATTGGTGAATTCATAAATTTCAATTAATGAAGGTAAATCCGTAGAGGGGAGATACGTCCGTTTTAAGGACAGTGAACTTTTCTTGACCAGTGGAATTTCGCTGATAACTTCCAAGGTTCCATTCAGTGTTATTGTTTTCACTTGTTCTTTGAGACTACGTCCATTTATGGTAACAGCATCTAATGGATTCCAGTCCAAACGACGCATCAAACTACCATGAGTATTATTAGGAATAGTACGTAACATTGGCCATATCATACTTTTGTTTAATTCAAAACCTCCCTCTTTATTAACACCATATCTAAGTACAACCGCCATTCGTTTGCCAGCCATCTCAATGTGATCATAGTGTACTTCGTCTTTTTCTACTTGCCATGAAATACCATTGCTGTTATTGATTTTCCAACGCTGTTGCGCATTAATAAAGGTTATGTATAACAGAGATAGGAAAAGTAAAATTATTTTTTGCATACTATATTTTTATAATAATTTAAACTCCGGATTTTAGTAAATTCAATTAATGCGGAACTAAGTCTACATTCAGGGAACATACATGAATTTGTCGGCATCTTCTCCTAGTAATAAGATTGAGAAAGCACTGGACCAACCGAAATGCCTGGCTGTCATTCCTTCTCCTGTAGCCGAATTCCAATTCTCCCGGATGGGCATACCTGGTTCTGTTAAGCCTTTTAATCGGTCGGGTAATAACCAGGTATATTTGGTCGCTTCTTCAGTAAAACCATAATTTTTGAATCCACGGATGCCAAAGTAAGTATAGTTCATCCAAGTCTGTCCACGGAAATAACCTTTGTCAGGCTGATATAAAGGATGTTTGTGATTCAGTGAAGAGAAAGGGAAATAAGTTCCGAATAGTTCGGGACTGAGCATGTTGTTTTTAACGGCTTCTGCTTGTTTGGGAGTGGCAACTTTGGTTAATAGAGGAATCCATCCTGAAATATCAATCACTTTCACTAGTTCGCCTGTGCCTAACTTTCGATCATAAAAATAACCAGTTTCTTTATCAAAGAATTTCTCCTGAATATTTTTTTTAAGTTCGTTTCCTTCTTTTCTATATTTGGCGGCTGTTTCTTTATCACCGACTTCGTCAAGCATAAACGCTAAATAGAACTTTTCCGCGCATAGATAGCTATTTAGTTCAATAGACTCTTGGTCGAAAGAATAAGCTTCTGGAGCATTCTTCAACATTTTTACACCATGAAATTTTACAGCAACATCCATACCGCTTTCCCATTGCCCCATATAGACTTTTGAACCGGTTCCTCCATATTCACATAATCCATTTTGATCATGGTCTCTGTATTTATATCTCCATTCGTGATACTTCAATAGTTTCGGAAGCATTTCTTTGATAAATGCTTTATCTTTAGAGCGTTGATATACCATGTAAGTTGCCCAACCTGCAATAGGAGGTTTTGAACAAACAATGTTATTCTCTTTTCTGTCTAACGAGATTAAATCCACAATCATTCCTTCCGGTGTTTGATAGTCAAACATCGTTCGCATTTGGTCTTTGGCTAGTTCCGGATTAAAAATGGCCACTGCTGTAGCATGCTCCCAACTATCCCATGCCCAAAAAGCATCAAAATGTCCGGTTGCCGGGAAAAGTCCAGCATGTTTTAAATCTCCTGCTGCACTCCTCCAGTTGGTATTTAATGTCATTAAAGCTTTTACTGCCCAATTACGGTAGCGTTCAGATTGTAAATAAGGTGTAGGACGGTTTAAAACTTTACTTAGATACCCTTCCCATCTTTCCTTGTTTTGTTTGAAATATTTATCTGTTTTATCATGTTCTATTTGGTGATGGTTGTTTAACGCTTCTTTCTGGTTGACAGCTGGGGAATAGGTAGAAAAGCTGTGAAGAACAACGACCTTTCCGGGACGAATATTCATTTTTTCAGATTCAGCATGATAATTTTTCTCCGTAACTTTTGATATTTGACATTCTCTAGGCAACGAAAAAATAAATTGATGTTTATCATTAACCACGCTAACACACAATAAGTTGTTTCTTTGTGTAAGTTTAGCATCTTTATAAGTGAGATTGCCTGTAAAATTAGCCTTGATTGTTTGTGGTTCATTACCGGTATTTATGATCTGATACTCAATCATTGTTCCTCGATTTGTAATGGCAATCTCTCTGATTTTTACTTCCAGATTTTTTGCTTTTAGATGTAGGCGTAACATACCCGGTAAATATTCAGAAGACACTATTTGGGTGTAGGGGATTGTTTTTCCGTCTACGCCTACCAATGTTAATTTTTCGAAACAATCTGACAGCCATTGTAAGCTGATTTTTTTTTCGCCTATGAATGCCGGGCCTCTGAATCCTCCGGCATTTGAAAGGTCGGAGGGATTATTAAATCCATAGCCATGCCAGTTACCCAGGTCTGCAAATAAAAAACCATTTGGGGTAATTTCATATCCGACTTCAATATTTAATAAATTAACGAATTGCTCCTGTTTGAACTTTCTAGCCCATCCATTGAATACGCAGAATACAGTCAAAGCTGTAATAATACAAAGTTTTTTGTACATCATAAAATAAACTTATTATTATCGGTTATACATATTATTTTTGTCAGATCCTTTTGCTTTTACTTTGTCGAGTTGTTCCGGATCTTCTTTCCATTGGAATTTTACTTCTTTCTTGGTTCCGTCTACTCCTATTGCATAGAGTGTAGTCGTTGCATCTACTATATTTTCTTCTACAGTGAAGTGGCTAAGTGGGGATACAAATATTAACTTGTCATTTTGATGAACTTCATAAGCCACCACTTGATTCCAGTTTAACATTGTAAAGGTGTTTCCCTTGCAGGTAGCCGTACCTTCAGATATAGGACGAGGGTTTTGGAAATGCCCTACTGTGTTATCGGTGATATACCAGAATAGCATATGAAGTTTCTTATATTGTTTTGCGGTAATTTTCTGCTCGGTCTGGGCAATTTGTTCTTTTGTAACTTCAAATATTTCTTTCCCATAATCATTATTTTTACTTTAGATTTATTTCTGCCAATTCACTTTTAATCCTGATGCTTCCGGTTCAAAATCAGTCTTTTCTATCCACAAACAGGGAACTTTTTCGCCAGCTTTCATTCGGTTCCATACTTGTTTGGCTTTACTTACATCCGGATATGAGTCAAAAATATATCCTTTTCCAAATGACCGGAGATCTTTTTGTTCTACCAATTTTTGAGTCATTTCTTGTTCGAGTTTTTGCATTATTTCCTTATACTCGTTTTTCTTGGCCAAGTTTATCATGCAGTTGGGATCCTTTTTGATATTGTATAGCTCTTCTGTCTCCCGTTTGCCAAAGGATAATTGCCAATAATGGGCTGTATCTGGATTTCTTCTGGCCTTTAAAATTTTAGTTTTTGTAGGTCCTCCGCCCACATTCATATACCCAGTTTCCGGATTTCCTGCAGGCCAGCGGTCAATTTTAAAATTTTTCAAATATAGGAAATCACCACGAATTAATCCACGAATGGGATATCCTTGGTCGTCTGGCCTTCCTACATCATGACATTCTTTACCAATCATAACATAATCACGGTCTATGTTCGCCTTTATGTTTTTCAGGATATCCATAAAACTACGTCCGGTGATAGTTTTCATTCCAGCTTTTTCCAGATTAATGCCTGTTACTTCTGATATGGTAGGCGCTATATCAATCGTACCGATATATTCTTTTATTTTTCTTCCGGGATTTTTGATACCGTTTTTCCACATAACAGCAAATGGAATATGATTAGAATTATTGTATTCTTGTCCTTTGCAGCGTGGAAAAGGCATTCCGTGATCAGAAGTTACAATAATGATGGTATTATCCAATTCATTTGTTTCTTCCAATATTTCCAGGATTTCTTCCAAATGATGGTCAAAGTGTTCTATTTCTATCGTATAATCAAGCATGTCTATACGTACAATTTCATTATCCGGCCAATAATTGGGGACAGAGTCAATTTGTGACACGGATTTTCCGAAACGTAGTGAGGAAGCGTATTCGTAGCCGCGATGAGGCTCCAAAGCTCCATACCAGAAACAGAATGGTTTACCTTCGGGCCTGTTTTTCATAAATTCATTGAAATTAGCTGCATAGTCCACATTACTAATTCCTTGAGTTGGTGGAACTAATTTTTTTTGATTCCACATTTTTCCTGTCAGTTCTCTGGGATTTCCATTTGTATCGTTCGTAATTCCTGGTCCCCACCCTTTTCCTGTGCATCCTACGTAGTAACCATTCTCCGAGAGGGTTTCAGGATACGATTTGAATTCAGCAGGAAATTTGGGCCAGTGATTACAAGCTTCTTTTAATTGCCATGAATTACGTCCGGTAATGATTGTTGCGCGTGAGGGAGCTGATTTAGCATTACATGTGTAAGCATGTTCAAATAATAAACCTTCTTTAGCGACACGGTCGAAAGAAGGTGTTGAAATCCAGGGAGTACCATAGGCACTCATATGTCCTGCATCATCTGCAATGCAAAATAATATATTGGGATGTTTGCGTTGTTCTTCGCTTTCAGTAGCAGATTGAATAGTGCTGCTGAAAGATACCAGAGAAATAAAAGATAATAATTTAGCATTCATGGTATTCGTCTAAAGGTGTTTTCTCATTTTATGGTATTATCTATCTTATTCACGATATGCAAAATTACGCCGGATTTTTCACTAACACTGTTTTATTTGTCCATAATATTGTGTTATGCGTTCTGATATGAAAAAAAGATGTTCTTTCTGAACCGGCTGGACAAATAGCATATCTTTTAGTACGGAAAGAATAATTGTTAAGAGTCCCGACACTTAATTTTGTAACAGATTAATTAACTAAGAATAGAATATATGAGAAATCTAAACTTATTTTGCTTGTTCTTGATTACCGGTTTATTTACACTGTCTTTGTCTGCAAAAGAACATAATTTCGTATTAAAGTCTCCGGATGGAAAATTAGAAGTGGAGATTTGTGCGGAAAAGCAATTGTCTTATGTGGTGAGATATGCTAATCAGTTGTTATTAGAAAAAAGTCCTATAGGATTAGTGTTGGAGAATAAAGTTTTGGGAGAACATATGAAGCTGCTCAATACTACTAATCGTTCTTTTGTAAAAGAGCATGTCGTTTCTCCACATTATCGTTTTGCGTCATTTGATGTAGTGTATAATGAATGTAACTTGAAGTTCAAGAGTGGCTATGGTGTTATTTTTAGAGCTTATAATGAAGGGATAGCTTATCGTTTTTATACAACGATGAAAACACCATTGGTAATTGAGGATGAAAGAGTCGAAATCAATTTTCCTGTCAACTATAAAACCTATATGGCTTATTCAACAGTAAAACGGGGGAATGATAAATATGCTATGGCATTTCAGAATATCTATACGGAATCTACAGTAAAAGATGTTGGTACGGATAATATTGCTTTTTTACCTATAACAATAGATTGTGGTGAAGGCATTAAAATGACTTTATTGGAATCGGACCTGGAAGATTATCCCGGTATGTTCATAAAAGGTAACGGACAATCTGTTTCTTTACAAGGAACCTTCGCAAAATATCCGAAAACAATGTCCCAGCGTCCTCCGCGTAGTATGACATATGTGTTGGAGCGGGAAGATTTTATAGCTAAGACAGAAGGCACACGATCTTATCCCTGGAGAATTTGGGCAATAACGGAGAAAGATACCGATATGCCTGTGAATAATTTGGTATATGCACTTGCTTCTCCCAATCGTATAGGGGATTGTTCCTGGATTAAAACTGGAAAAGTTGCTTGGGACTGGTGGAATGATTGGGGAATTTACAATGTAGATTTTAAGGCTGGCATCAATATGGAAACCTATAAATATTATATTGATTTCGCAGCAGAAAATAAACTTGAATTTGTCATATTGGATGAAGGTTGGTATGATCCCCGGAAAGGAGATATGCTGACTGTAATCCCTGAATTGGACTTGGAGGAACTGGTACGTTATGGTAAGAGTAAAGGAGTAGATTTGATTCTGTGGGCTGTATTTAATGTTTTGGATAATCAGTTGGAGGAAGCCTGCAAAAAATATTCAGAGATGGGTATTAGTGGATTTAAAATTGATTTTTTGGATAGGGATGACCAGACGGCGGTAGAGATGACCTATCGTATAGCGGAGATGACTGCTAAATATAAGTTAAGTCTGGATTTGCACGGATTCTATAAACCGACAGGTTTTAACCGTACCTTTCCTCATATCATCAATGTGGAATCCATCTTTGGAATGGAGGAAATGAAATGGAGTACCATTGAAAAGAATATGATGAAATATGATGTGACTTTTCCTTATATTCGTATGATGGCAGGGCCCGTAGATTATACACCTGGTGCCATGCGGAATGCGACTAAAAAGGATTTTAAAGATGTATATTACAATCCGATGAGTCAGGGTACACGTTGCCATCAGTTGGCTGCGTATATTGTGCATGACTCACCCTTGACTATGTTGGCCGATAATCCGACAATTTATAAAGAAGAGCAGGAATGTACCAGCTTCATAGCAAGTATTCCAAATCAGAATATAGAGGAAACACGTATTTTGCAAGGAGCATTAGGTGAATATATTGTAAGTGCACGAAAAGTGAATGACAATTGGTATGTTGGTGGCATGACGGATTGGAATCCGCGTGATATAACATTAGATTTTAAATTCTTGGAAGGTGGAGATTACCAAGTTATATTATTTAAGGATGGAATCAATGCTGCCAAACAAGCAGCAGATTATAAGAAAGAGACTTTTGTAGTAACTTCTAGTACATTAAAGAAAATAAGGATGGCTCCTGGGGGAGGTTTTGCCATGACGGTGACGAAGATTAGATGAATGAATTGCTGATTACGTCTTTATTTTGCTTCAAAAAAACAAATAGCAAAGTATTGAGTACAAATAACACATAATTATATAATATAGAGCAGTAGATTTGCGTAGAAACAAAATTAATTTAATATTTAACACATTATGAATAGAATGAATGTATATACTTGCCTTGTCGGACTTATGTTAGTCGGTTCGAACGTTTGTAGTGCACAGGCCACTTATTCGGAAAAGGATGGAAAGATGTCTGTCATTTCGGGCAAACAAATGATTAGTGGAGTTTATCCTCACTTAACGACTTATGCTCATGCCCGCAGTAACGGACAGTATAAATTCGGGGATGAATGTGGCATCGGAGCTTTGGCCGTATGGGGCGGGAAACTATATATGGTAAATTATGCGGCACATATGCCTAAAGGCAGTGAACATCAACTATATATTTTGGACAAGGATAAAAAAATGACTATTTATCCAGGTAGCGTAGGAGGGACTCCGGCTGCCCGTATGATTCATGAAGAGTCTGAACAATTATTGATTGGACACTATTTAATAGATAAGAAAGGGAATATCCGTACGATACCTATTCTTACGATGCCCGGACGTATTACGGCTATAGCCCGGCATTTAGAAGATCCTGTAAATAAGGTCTACTATTATGATATGGAAGGTATGCTTTATGAAGCTGACGTTCATACATTAGAAGTGAAGAAACTTTATAATAATCCTCTTCCCGGATGGCATGGTAAAGGAGCATATACAGCACAGGGAAAATTAGTTTTGGCCAATAATGGAGAAGCCGGAGAGTCCTCTAAAGAATGGCAAGTACCGGTACAAGGACTGACTGGTCCTGAAAAATATGGTGTATTGGCTGAATATGATGGAAAGATATTTAAAGTAGTAGAACGCAAACAGTTTACGGATGTAACAACTCGCTATGGAATTCAGGCTGTTCCGAATGATAATTCTCCTTTATGGTCAATGGGATGGGATAAAAGAGCTGTTCGTCTGAAAGTGATGGAAGATGGAAAGTGGACTACATTTTTGCTCCCCAAAGCTGCTTATAATAATGACCCTTCTCATGGATGGTTTACGGAATGGCCTCGTATCCGAGAGGTTGGAACTGATAAGATGATGATGGATATGCATGGTATGTTCTTTGATTTTCCTGCTACTTTCTCTTCCGGCAATTCCGCGGGAATACGTCCGATTGCTTCTCATCTGCGTTATATACCTGATTTTTGTAGTTGGAACGGACAGGTTGTATTAGCTACAGACGAAACAAGTATTCAGGGAAATCCTTTGGCAGGT
Source organism: Bacteroides sp. GM023 (assembly GCF_014750685.1). GTDB lineage: Bacteria > Bacteroidota > Bacteroidia > Bacteroidales > Bacteroidaceae > Bacteroides. The sequence goes on along the minus strand of NZ_JAAXGE010000002.1, from coordinate 303,330 downwards.
CAGCCACAATCGAACCTTTGGTTTGGTTCTGCCGAAGAATTTTACAATTGGGGACCATCAACTGGTTATGGAGCTATTTGGCTGGATGATAAAGTAGAGGAAGGTAGTATAAGTGAACCTTATTTGTTTGCTGGTTTTGCCCGTCGTATGGCTCATCTTGTGAATCATAAGACTACACCCGTTTCGTTCATTATACAAATAGATAAGAAAGGTAATAGTCAGTGGAGTGATTATAAAACGATTCGCTTGAAAGGCGGAGAATATCAGACTTACGTTTTCCCGAAAGATATAAAAGGAGAATGGATACGTCTGAAAGCATTAAATGATGGGCAATTATCTTTTATACTTCACTATACTACAAATCGGTATCAAGATGCGGAAACATTTAAAACTATGTTCGAAGGGCTGGCTGAAATTAGAACTTCTAAAGAGATTTTGACTGCTAAATTATTCAGTAACCGTTCAAATTTGAATCTTTCTTGTTTTACAGCTATACAGAAAAATGGTGAGGTCAGTGAAAATGGGAAATTCGAACTCAATAAATTTAAATTTGACTTTGTACCCGGCATTACAGAATCGCTGGCTGAAAGAGCATTGGAAACAAAAGTACATTATGCTGAAACTATGCAGTTTAATGCAAAAACAGTGGATAAGAAACTTATGAAACAATTATGGAGTGTAGATGATGCTTCTGTAATTTTATATACTTCTGTTGGTAACCTTCGTCTTCCGAAGGGGGATAGTGCATACGATAAACATGTAAATAGCCGCTGTATACGCGAAGTGGAATCAGAACGTGAATTGGCCAATATACACGGTACTTTCTATGAGTTACCATTGATTCATGTGGGGCGCGAACCTTTATTTATGATGATGCGTCCTGTATCTTCCCATCATAAATTTATAGATGACTATAATTCATGGAATGGATTGTTAGTAATGTCCGGCATTGAACGGGATGCAAAGAAGTCAGAACATATTTATAAAAATAAAAATAAAACAGCCGGCTTGTGGTTTGGTTCTATTGACGATTTGTGGAAATTGGGCAAACCTGTTGGTACAGGCGGACCGTGGAAGCACACGTCTGTCAGTAAAGATGTATTGAGTGACCCATATTTGATGACAGGTTATGACAAGAAAACATTGATATTGCGTGCTGATAAAGATGTGACTGTTACCCTTTGGGTGAATATCTCCCACTATTTGGAGCAGAAGCTAGCTTATAAGGAATTTAATTTAAAAGCCGACGAAGAAGTTAAATATGTATTCCCGGAAGGTTTTAGTGCCCATTGGGCTTATCTGTCAGCTGATAATGACTGTGTGGCAACAGGACAATTTATATATGAGTAAAAGCTATTTTTAGTTGTAAAATGACTTATTATCAAAATAATATGAGAAAAAGAATCTGTTTATTTTTGGTATTGGGAGCTTTATGCATAAGCTCGTTTGCTAAAGATTATCTTATATCTACTCCAAATACTTCTTTATTGGTGACGGCCACTCCCGGAGAGAAGTCAAAGTTTCAATATTATGGAAGCCATATATCAGAGAAAGAGATACAAAGTATCTATGACAGCGGCTTGGCATTTGGTGTAGAAAGTTACCCGGTCTTCGGGTTGAATACTCCGGGTGAAAGGGCAATGGCTGTAACTCAGGCAGATGGAAATATGTCTTTAGACTTAGTGGTAGAACAGGTTAAACAATATAGTGTGGATGAGGCTGAAATCACTGAAATCCGGTTGGAAGATAAGATTTATCCTTTTGTAGTGAAGCAGATATTTAAGGCATATAGAGGGACAGATATTATATCCACTTGGGTAGAAGTGGAAAATAACACTAAAAAGGCTGTTACATTATATCGTTTCGCATCGGCATTTTTTCCAATTCACCGCGGAGATAATTATATGACGCACTTCCATGGACATTGGGGAGCGGAGCAGACAATGGAAGAAGAAAGGTTGACCAATGGACAAAAGGTGATTTCTAATAAAGATGGTCTGGCTAATACAGAGACTGATAATCCGTCATTCATGCTAACAATGGACGGTAAACCACAAGAGGAACGTGGACACGTATTAGGTGGGACTTTGGCATGGACTGGTAATTATTTAATTAAGATGGATGTTCATAATACAAAGTTCAATATTGTAGCTGGCATAAATGAGGAGAATTCACATTATATTCTGGAAGCAAAAGAGGTATTTACCACTCCCGAGTTTGCTATGACTTATAGTACCACCGGAAAGGGTGGAGTGAGTCGTGCTTTTCATCATTGGGCGCGGCAATATAAAGTATGGCAAGGAACTATCCCCAATGATATTCTGTTGAACAGTTGGGAAGGGGTTTATTTCAAAGTGAACCAACAAGGAATGGATGAGATGATGAAAGACTTTTCCGCTATGGGTGGAGAGTTATTTGTGATGGACGATGGTTGGTTTGGTGATAAGTATCCGCGTAATGGCGCCAATAGTAGCTTGGGCGATTGGGAAGTTTGCAGGGAGAAATTACCAGAAGGTATTGAAGGGCTATTGAGATCTGCTAAAAAATATAATATAAAGTTCGGACTTTGGATTGAACCGGAAATGGCGAATACGAAGAGTGAGCTGTTCGAGAAACACCCTGATTGGATTATGCGTATTAAGAACCGCCCGCTTTCTACAGGACGTGGTAATACACAAGTCATATTAGATCTGACCAATCCTGAAGTACAGGATTTTGTATTTGGAGTAGTAGATAAGTTAATGACCGACTATCCAGAAATTGCTTATATGAAATGGGATGACAATAGTAGTCTGATGGACTATGGTTCATCTTATCTTCCGAAAGAAAAGCAGTCTCATCTTTATATTGAATATCATAGAGGGCTAAATAAAGTCTTAAAACGCATTCGTACCAAGTATCCTGATTTGGTTTTACAGGCATGTGCTGGTGGCGGTGGGCGTGTAAATTACGGAATGCTTCCTTATTTTAATGAATTTTGGACAAGTGACGATACAGATGCCTTGCAACGTATATATCTTCAGTGGGGTGCATCTTGTTTTTATCCTGCTATTGCGATGGCTTCCCATGTAAGCGCAGATAAAAATCATCAGACTGGTCGAAAACTTCCGTTGAAATTTCGTTTTGATGTATCCATGTCCGGTCGCTTGGGAATGGAAATTCAACCTAAAGATATGAATGATGCGGATAAAGCTTTTGCAAAGCGGGCAATTAGTGCTTATAAAAAAATCCGTCCTGTGATACAGTTGGGTGATTTGTATCGATTAGTATCTCCTTATGAGCATAAAGGAGTTTCGTCTCTGATGTATGTATCATCCCAAAAAGACAGGGCTGTTTTCTTTGCCTATAAACTGTCTCACTTTATAAATATGGTGATTCCTAATGTACGGATGAATGGACTGGAGCCTGAGAAACAGTATCGTTTGATTGACTTGACCGCTGTCAATGAGAATAAACCCTGTTTATTACAAGGGAAAATAATAAGCGGGAAAATGTTGATGGAGGAAGGCATTGCGTTAAAAGAATTACTGAAAAGTGAATATTCCAGTCTGGCCCTTGAATTACAAGAAGTGCAATAGTATGTGTAAAACTTGAATAATAAATGAGGATATGAAAAACAAAAAAATGCTTTGTGTAAAAATATTAAATGACATTAAATGTATATGTTTGTGGATGCTGCTGTCTGCAATGTGTTGCGGTTGTTGGGGATGTTCTGATAGTGGAGGTGAATCAGGCGAAAAACCGGATAATGGAGATGAAGGACCGGCTTCTTCCAGAAACCTGCTTTTTAACTCTTCCGACAAGAAACTGGAAAGTACGTTCTATTGGGGAAAGAGAACGGCACTTTCGTATGCACACGATGGCAATGACCCTGTGGGATACTGGTATGAAGCCGCTCTTCCCGGGCGTAATGCTTTTTGTATGCGTGATGCATCTCATCAAAGTATTGCTGCTGAAATTCTGGGGCTTTCTAAGCATAATTTCAATATTATGGAGAAATTTGCTGAGAACATCAGTGAAGCAAAAGACTGGTGTACACATTGGGAAATAGATAAGGACAACAGGCCATGTAAGGCTGATTATGTGAGTGATGATAATTTTTGGTATAATCTGAATGCTAATTTTGATATTATTTTCGCTTGTTGGAGGCTTTATGAATGGACTGGTGACGAACGTTATTTAAAGAACAGGAAGTTAGCTGAATTTTTCGATTTGTCAATCAATACTTATGTAGAACATTGGCAGTTAAGACCTGATAATATAATGTCCCGTAAGGGAGTGATGCATAGTAATCTTTCCAAACGTGGTATTCCATCTTATGTGGAGACCTTTGGTGGTATGGCATCCAGCTCGGACCTGATAGCCACGATTTATGGTGGTTTTGATGCTTATGCCAAAATGCGTACAGTGCTAGGAAAAGGTGATGGTGGGGAATACCAGGCACAAGCAGAGGCTTATCGTCGATTATTGGAAGAGGAATGGTGGAATAGCGATATTAACGCATACCATACATTTAGAAGAGATAATGGAACATTTGCAGATGGTGAAGGACTGACATATATGCTTTGGTTCAATGCGGCACAGCAAACCGAACGGATTCGCGGTACTATTACCAAGATGATGGAACGCACTAGTTGGAATATAGAGAATATATCTCATTTTCCATTGTTATGGTATCGTTATAATTATATTGAAGATGCCTATGAAATCTTGAAGAATATCTCAACAATGAATCGTTCGAGCTATCCGGAAGTATCTTATGGCATGATTGAGGGAATTATCAGTGGTACAATGGGGATTGTTCCCAGTGCATCGCAAAAAAAGGTAATAACTTTGCCCAAAATGTTGAATCCTGATGCAAATGCCTATTTGCAGGCTGAAAATATACCGATGTTACAAGGTTACATTACAGTACGTCATGACGGAAATAAAGCTACCAAATTTGTAAATAATACTCCCGGTGAGTTGATCTGGCAAGCTGCTTATATGGGAGAGATTGCAAAAATTACTATTGATGGCGAACAGAGAAATACACAAGTACGTACTGATCTTATGGGAAATAAAATATCTTATGTTGAAGTGAAGGTTCCTGTTGGAGCGGAAATACAAGCAAAGATTGAATAAACCTTTTGCTACAATAGAATAAAAAGGGTTAATTAGTTATTGAAATGACTGCAAGAAAGATAGAGTGAGTCTATATTTCTTGCAGCTTTCTTTATATCTTGTATAAGGGTTCATAGTAAAGTCGTTTTAAGTATCCGGTTGTGCTGAATAGAAAGAGCTCTCCGATAATCGGAGAGCTCTGGTTTTCCTTTTTAGAACAATCTTTTTACGTGATTCAGGAACACTTGTTATAGAGATTTGGGAGTATCTAATGTTGTTCCATTAAGAGAGAATTCATAAGGCCAATTATTTTCATTATCTACTGTTTCGCTTGATTGTTTATGTTTCCAATGTTCAGTCGGGGCACCCATTACTACAAACCAAAGATATTTAATGCCACCTTCGGGTACTGTGAATGTGATTCGTTTACTTTCATCTTTATTTATTTCCCCGTAAATTCGTTCACCATTCTCTTTTAAAGCTACGAAACCGTAACGCCATCCTCTGAATGGACCGTTTTTAATCTTATATCCAGGAAGATTAAGATTTCCTTTGAAATCAATAGTTACAGTTGAACCGGCAGTGGGGGCTTTTAATTTAATGCAATTATAACCGTAGTTTTGCGGGCAGGTGGTTGGATCTGCTTTGAATTTTGTAGATGAAACTTCCACTAGTTTGTATTGATGCTTGTCGATATGGTGTACATTTGCCTCTTTGAGTGCAGGAATATCCCAGGTAACAAAACGACATACACCCTCAAACATCTCATCGTTAAATTGCTCTTGTGTGAGGTTATTCATACGTTTATAAGTCTGTACAGGATCTTGATTATCCTCAGGCTTATTGCCTTGCCAAAGTTTACTTACCATCATCGGATACTTATATTCCCAGAAAGCAAGTACATATGGAGAATGGTATTGATTTTCTTCATGCATAAATGCCCGATGGGTATTTTTCATAAAAGCGGTAAAGTGATTGTATTCCAGGTCTGGCCAATCCGGGAATCTGCAGAGCAATGACCATTGTGAGGTCATTTCATAGATAGGACCTGACCATCCATACACAGTTTCACGATTATCATAATGTGTGATGTATTGGAAACAGTGTGTCATTTCATGTTGCAAAGTGCCTGCTACACCATATTTATTGACTTTCATAATACCAGACCATTTCAGCTCTGTTATGCCGACATTGGGCTTGCCATAGCCTACTGCTCCACCCGCACCGGAGCGCTCAATAAAAATCAGCATTTTATATTTGGCTGCATTAGAGGTGGTCCAATTGCAAAAGCCGCCTTTATCAATAATCCAGGCGTATATATCTTCGGCCCGTTCTACGGCTTTCACCCGATCAAATGGATATGTGGGATCAGCTTCAGGATTACTTCCCCATGCTTTATCATAGAATATGGCGACATTGGGTCCTTCTACCAAATGCTGAAGGTCATACAAGGTTTCATTAGGGAATCCTTCAGGTAAAAATAGTTCTTTTTCTTTCTGATCAAAGATTAATTTTATTATTGAGTTGTCACTGTTATTAGTGATGGTAACTGTACCTATATGTCCTTCTTCTTTGATCTCATTAGGAGCCGCTATTACCTGAATGATTGCATCCCCTTGTCCTCCACCTATGGGCTCTACTTTTAAATAATTGGTTGGTGTAACTTCGTTTACGGTCACTGTCCATGTAACATCTGCCGGCGCTTTAATATTCAATTCATATGTAGCTCCTTTAAAAGGAACTAATAACCGGTCTGTCCCTGTAACGCTTTTATCGTTGAGACTTACGGTAAATGGAGTATTACTGTTATTTCCGTTCTTATCTTCTTCGTCTTTCGAAGAACATCCGGTAAAAAATAAGCAGGTTATTGTCAGAAGTACTCCCCACCAATTAAACTTTAATGTTTTCATGATTGTTAGTTTTTCAATTATTAATATTTTCTTGTTAATCCACTTTAGATTCTGTTGCAAAGCTATGGTTTTTGACTTTATCAGATTGTGTTCTCTGTTCGTAATGCTATTCTATTTGTTCTTCTTGTTCTTTTTTGTTATATTTTGAAGGATATTTCTATAAGTTTTCTATTTTTGTGGCAGCTTACTTATAATAGATTGTTTATGACCATAATTCCTATGCTAAGAACTACGCAGCTTTTCTTCCTTTTTTTATTAAGTAGTATACTGTTGTGTATTACACCGGCTTATGCTAATGACATATTCAGAAATTTGACAATTAATGACGGGTTAGCGCATACGGATGCTAACTGCGTTGCTCAAGATAGTACCGGATTGATTTGGATAGGTACCAATTCCGGTTTGCAGAGTTATGATGGCTATGAACTTCATACTATTGATTATTATCCTTTAGGACAGAAAATATACGAGTCTCATAACCGTGTGAATGCAATAGAATGTGGCACAAACCGTTTGTGGATTGGTTCGGATAGCGGGCTGACTTGTTTGGACTTGAATACTCATCAATATATTTCTTATACAATAATAGGCAATGATCACAGCGTTTTTCATGAACGTATTTTGCGGTTGACGGTAGATAATGCTAATCAGCGTCTGTGGATATTGGCACAAAATGCCTTCTGTGTTGTTCGGATAGAAGAATCAACCAATACTTTGTATATACAAGATTGGGAAAATAGTTCCGATGCTCCGAAAGTCTATTCCAAACCTGTACTACATCGTGGACAAGGATGGGTCGTTTCAGGCAATAAATTGTTTGAAATAGGTAGTAGTGATGATAAGATAAATGTAAAAAAAATATATAGCTTATCTGATATCATAGGCCACCAGGTAGCTTCCAGATCTCTTTTTGCGACAGACGAATGTCTATATCTCCGTTCTGCTCAAGGGTGTTATAAAATACCATTTACTATTTCTGGTTTAGATATTCATCATATTTCCTTTATAGATTTTCATAAAGTTGATGCTGTGATTCCTGATTATACATCCGGTAGTTTTGTAGTCGATCGGGAAGGCACTCTTTGGTGTACCTATTTCGGAGGTTTGTTTAAAGTGACTTCTCCTTTTACAGAAGATGCCTCCATTCATATTTATCTGGCAAATAATAAGAATATAAACTTTTCCCAAAGCAGAATAACGTCATTGTTTATTGATACTTATAATAACTTATGGGTACCTACAATGAACAAGGGGTTGTATTATCGTTCTTTAACTCTTTCTCCCTTTCATTCCATATCGAAGCAGAAGTTATTAGACGTGGGTTTCTCACGAAATGACGTAAATGCAGTCGTTGCTCAGGATAGTGTGGCATTATGGATGATTATGGAGGGAGGAAGCCTGCTGCGTTATGACATTCAGAAAGAGCTCGTGGAACGTATACCATTGTCAGTAACAAAAGGAGCTGCTGATGGGTTGCAAACATTGACTTTGAGTTCTGATCGACAAAGATTATATATTGGTTTGGCGCAGGGACTAATTGTATATGAGATAAATACAGGAAAGAATTATTGGCTGATTGGAAGCGCTTCGACAATAATATCTGATATTATAAGCGTTCCCAAAGTAGTAGAAGACCGTTTGGGAAGACTTTGGATTGCCTCTTGGGGACGGGGAGTTTATTGTGTTAAAGAACCGCATACTTATCATGCTACTGTTGCTTACCAGTTGGATATTCATACGAAGCCCTCCCTTACTTCATCCCTTGTACTAGATTTGCACGTGGAAGAGAATGCCGTTTTGCTTTGTACGACTAATGGACTAAATAAGATATGGCTGAATGCCCAAGGAGAGGTTAGAAACATATCCACTTATCGTGCAAATATTAACTCTGCGAATTCCATGTCTTCTGATTACCTTGCTAGTATGGACCAACAGAATGATTCTGTTTATTGGATAGGGACAATCGGAGGAGGATTAAACAAAGTTACAATCCATTCGGAGAAGGATAATGATTATTCTGCTGTTGTTTATACCAAGAATGATGGATTGACAAGTAATGACTGTGAGATCGTTTATTTAGATCATGAGCAAAATGTGTGGGTAGGAGGGAATGGCATTGCATGTTTCATGCCGGAAACGAAAAAGGTTTCAGTTTATGAATCGGTAGATGGTTTACAAAGCAACTCGGTTAAAATCGGTGCAGGGTATAAATCAGCGAATGGGACTATATATATGGGAGGAATTGATGGGTTGAATTTCTTCTGTCCCAGGGATTTTGTTAGTAACTCTTATCCTGTGAAGCTTAATTTCTGTGATTTATATGTTAATAACAAGGCCGTTATTCCACAGGAAGAATATGATGGAGATGTCATACTGCCGGTTGTGCTAAATAAAACGGAACATATAAAATTAACCTATAAACAGAATAATTTCATCATATCTTTTTCAGCATTAGGCTATAATTTCTCAGATCGGATTATGTATCGCTACCGAATGATAGGCTATGATAAAGATTGGCAGATAGTTCCTCACTCCACGAATAAGGCTTTTTATTCCAATTTGCCTTATGGTGATTATCGATTTGAACTTCAGGTTTCTACCGATCATGGATATAGTTGGCTGTTGCAGGAACGTACATTTCGGCTTTCTGTATTTCCACCCTGGTGGTGGACCGTATGGGCCAAACTGTTATATTTCATCATTGCTGTGTTGATTACTACAGTTATCATTTATCAATATAATAAGGAACAACGACTGAAACGTGAGAATCATATTCAGGAACTTAAGCGTATAAATGATGAAGAGAAGTATCAGTCAAAAATGCGTTTCTTTATGAATATCTCCCATGAATTGAAAACCCCTCTTACACTGATAATGTTGGCGGCAGAGCGCATGGCAGAATTGGATTTGTCTAAGGAATGTAAAACTATACTCGTCAATTGCAGGAGGATGTTGTCGCTGATAACAGAATTGGTAGATATAAGAAAAGCAGATCTGGGAATCAACCAGTTATCCCTATCTTTTCAAAATATGTCCGAGTTGGTGAATCAGTTATATACAGAGTTGAGTCTTTGGGGTGAAAAGAAGAATATTGTTATTGAATATGAATCGCCAGAAGAAGATATAGAAATGGACTTTGACCGGGATAAAATAGGTAAATTAATAATCAATCTGATTTCTAATGCTGTCAAATATACTCCGAAAGGGGGAACAATCAAACTTTCATTGAGAACCGGTATGATGCAAGACATTATTCCTTTGTATCCTGTCGCACATCAAGAGGGAGAAGTTAGCTTAGAACAGCCTGTATGTATTTTTACTATTCGAGACAATGGCGTGGGTATTTCTCCTGAATCTATACGGTATATCTATGAACGCTTTTTTCAGGTGAAAGACGTTAATCTTACTCATTTAGGTTCTGGCATTGGTCTGGCCATTGCTAAGAATATGGTGCTGTTACATAAAGGTTCTATCATAGTAAGTAGTGAACGCTCTGTCGGAACAGAGTTTATTGTAGCTCTACCTATTGTGAAAGAGGCTGGTGCTCCGGTTGCCAATCTTTCGCTCTTTGATACTAGAGAGTTCATCAACAGCCAATACCTTGAATATATTCCTTCGGAAGATGTAGCTACAGAAGGACAGACGATGATAGAACATACTTCAGTGGAGGACTATCCCACCGTACTCATTGTCGAAGATAATAAGGAATTACAAAATGTCTTGAGTGAACGGCTGTCATCTCACTATCATATCGAGATAGCTGATAATGGAAAGATGGGACTGGAAATGTGCGAAACGCTTTATCCTGATATTATAATTAGTGATGTTATGATGCCTGAGATGGATGGTATAGAGATGTGCAGAAAGATACGTGAGAACCTTTCCATAGCCTATATACCTATTATATTATTAACTGCAAAAGGGGGAGATGATAGTCAGATTAAGGGCTATGAGTCGGGTGCTGATTTATATATACCCAAACCATTTTCTATCAGACTTCTGGAAGTCAATATTAAAAGATTGTTAGCCCAAAGGGAAAAATGGTTGAAGCAAGAACAAGAGCCTTCAATAGAAAAGAAGGAAATTACAGGAGATGGTAACTCTTTTGAAACCCGATTGAAACAACTAATTGAGGAGAATATGGGTAATCCGGATTTCTCGATAGATTTTATTTGTAGTAAACTGGGTTTGGGAAGAACTAAATTATATGCAAAACTAAAGGAACTGGGCGAGCAGCCTTTAGCTGACCACATACGTAATGCCCGTTTAGAAAAGGCCATATATCTGCTGAAACATTCTGATATGAATATCAATGAAGTGATGTTTACGGTTGGATTTATTAACAACTCTCATTTCTCTAAAACTTTCAGGCAGAAATACGGTATTTCCCCATCCGATTACAAAAAACAATGCATGAATAGCTGATGTTTACTAGAAGACAGGGAAAACTGTGCTGATATTACTTTTTTGTATTCTTTTTGTTCTTTTGTACGAATAACAAACATTTCTGTACGCAAAACAAAGTCGTTTCCTTTCATTATATGGACCTTTGGACAGTTAAAAACTAAAGTTAACTCAATAATAAGTCTAATTAAAAAAATCAATGAAATGAAACATTCCAGTAAAATTGCCTGCGCAATGTTCTTGGCTTTGACTATCCCGGCTTTCAGCTATCAAGTGGCTATGGCGGAAAGCGGTACAAGTGAGGCCGGTAAAGTGACATCGGTTCAACAGCAAAAGAAAAGAGTTGTTACGGGGGTAATCACGGATGCGGTAGACGGTACTCCTATTGTGGGCGCCACCGTCCGATTGAAAAATACTACTACAGGTGTCATCTCAAATCTCGATGGAGTTTATTCTGTTTCTGTGGTAAATAGTAGAAGCGTACTTGTGGTCTCTTATGTAGGATATAAGACACGTGAAGTTCCGGTTGAAGATTTAGGCGTTCTTAACATCAAACTTCATTCTGATAATGAACTTTTGGACGAAGTAGTAGTAGTAGGTTCTGGTACACAAAAGAAGATCAGTGTCACGGGGGCTATTTCTACAATTAAAGGTGTGGAACTGAAATCTCCGAGTTCATCACTAACTAATTCCCTGGCAGGACGTCTGGCGGGTGTATTTGTCAATACTAATAGTGGTGAACCGGGATCAGCTTCTACATTTTATGTTCGTGGTATTTCTACATTTGGTGGACGCGCCACTCCGCTTATTCTGTTGGATGATGTCGAAATATCATCAGGTGACCTGAATAATATTCCTGCTGAAACGATTGAATCGTTTACAATTCTGAAAGACGCTTCAGCCACTGCAATCTATGGCGCACGTGGTGCTAACGGTGTTATGATTGTGACAACAAAGTCGGGAATGGAGAATTCTAAAACAAAGATTAATGTAACATTAGAGAATGCGTTTCATACTCCGACAAATTTTCCGAAGTTTGTGAATGGTGCTACCTGGATGGAGATGTATAATGAAGCGCAGTTGACACGCGACCGTTCGGCTGTGGCACGTTATGATGACACTACCATACAGAATACACGGAATCATGTTAATCCTTACTATTACCCGGATGTAGATTGGGGTGATTTGATTTTCAAAGATATGGCCATGAGCCAACGTGCTAATATCAACGTACAGGGTGGTGGTTCAAAGGTTACCTATTATTTAAGCTTGAACGTAAATCATGATACGGGTTTGCTTGATTCCCCCAAAATCTATTCATGGGACAATAACATCAACAATCTGGCTTATAACTTTCAGAACAATATTCAGGTGAAATTAACTCCGACTACGAAAGTGCGTTTAAATATGAATGCACAAATTCGTAAGTATAAAGGACCTAATTATTCAACTTCCGACCTGTTTAAAAAGACTCTGACGGTCAACCCAATCAATTTTCCCGCTTACTATCCGGCAGAAGAAGGAGACAAACACGTTAAGTTCGGTAATGCTACTTTAAGTGGTAACACTCTTTACACTAACCCGTATGCCGATATGGTGACTTCGTTTAAGGAGCAGAATATGAATACATTGAATACATCAGTACGTATTGACCAGGATTTATCCTTTGTTACTAAAGGATTGTCGGTAAACGGTCTCGTCAACTTTAAGAGTTATTCAACGAGTTCTTACAACCGTTCTATCCAACCTTATTATTACGAATTGGTCAATGGTACATACGATCCTTCAAATCCGTCTATGGAAGTGAAGCCATTGGGTACTTCAGGTACTGAATATATTTCCCAGTCTGGAATTAGCAAGAATGGTGATAATACTCTTTTGCTACAGTTCCAACTAGACTACAAACGTCGTTTTGGCAATCACAATGTGACTGGAATGTTACAGTATATGCAACGTGAATATCGTTCGGATGTACTTCCTCATCGCAATCAAGGCTTTTCCGGACGTTTTACCTATGATTATGACCATCGCTATCTGGCTGAATTTAATTTTGGTTATAATGGTAGTGAAGTATTGCCGGATGGAGGTCGTTTTGAATTCTTTCCTGCTGTATCTTTAGGTTGGGTAATCAGCAATGAAAAATTCTTCAAGCCACTTACTAGCGTAATTGATAACATGAAGTTAAGAACTACCTTCGGTTTGGTAGGTAGTGATAATACTCACGGCTATCCGGCTGATTTTCTTTATCTGGATGCAGTGAAATTAGGTGAGATTGGATTCAACTTTGGTGATGACTGGATTGGTTCCCCAAAAGGTCCTCAAGTTACGCAATATGCAGTAATTAATCCTTGTTGGGAACGTGCCAAAAAGTTTGACGTGGGACTTGACCTGACTTTGTTCCGGAATTGGAATCTTACTTTCGACTATTATTATGAAAAGCGCGACCGTATTTTGATGCAACGTTCCGCATGGCCGAAAGCATTGGGGTATGGTGATGCAGTGCCATGGTTCAATCAAGGAAAAATGGATAGTTGGGGATATGAACTCAGCACAAGTTATGCATATCAGATCAATAAAGACTGGCGAGTAGATTTACGTGGAACCTTCTCTTATGCCGCTCACGAATATGTATTCAAAGATGAACCGAGCTATCCCTATGAGTGGAAACTGATGACCGGAAGAATTAGTACGGTCACAGAAGGTTATTTGGCCGAAGGTTTATTCCAGAGTGAAGAAGAAATAGCCGGACATGCTAAACAGGATTTAGGTAGTACACCTAAGGTTGGTGATATTAAGTATCGTGATTTGAATGGAGACGGTGTAATTGACAAAAATGACTATGGTGTGATTTCAGACTATAGTAGTATTCCTCGCATTCAGTATGGTTTTGGTTTGAACCTCACCTGGAAGAAATTCGATTTTGGCGTGTTTTTCAATGGAGCAGGTATGCGCAAGATTATGTTAAGCGGTATTCATCCATTTGGGCAGACCGAATATAATATATTTGAATTCATTGCGGACGACTATTGGAGTGAAGCCAATCCTAATCCGAATGCCAAGTATCCTCGCCTGGCAATATTGGATGGAGACCGCGCTAATAACACGGTAAACAGTACTTATTGGTTGCGCAATGGTAATTACCTTCGTCTCAAACAATTGGAATTAGGTTATTCATTTAAATACGGACGTGTATATCTTACTGGTGACAATCTTGCAGTATTCAGTCCTTTCAAAGAATGGGATCCTGAATTGAGTTGGAATTCTTATCCATTACAGCGTACATTTAATATCGGGCTACAATTAACCTTCTAACAACTGACAGTTATGAAATTATTTGATAATATAAAAATATTTAGTAGTGCACTGTTCCTCTCATGTGGGGCAGTTATGACTTCCTGTAACTTTTTGGACATTGTCCCCCCAGAACAAGCGACTTTGTATGATGCGACTAAAGATGCGGATGCAACTTTGGGTTTTCTTTCTTCCTGTTATGCAGGCATTGTTAATCCAATACGATATAATGCCAGTGAGGGTGCTGCGGATGAATATGTAAATCCACCCTTATGGCAGGGAGGAGACCAAAAAATTGCGTACGACCAAAGTAATCAGAACCAGCCGGCAGACGAACGTTGGACTACTAATTGTAAATATATTGGACAGACCTTACTGTTCCTGCAGGAATTGCCCAAAGCACGTGGTATTACAGAAATGGAGCGGATTGCATGGGAAGCAGAGGCATATTTTATGCTGGCCTATTATCATTCGGAGCTTCTTCGTTTCTATGGTCCTTCACCGATTATTGATAAAATAGCAGGAATTGAGACTACCCAAGAGGAATATGGAGGACGTTGGCATTATGACGCAGCCGTTGACTGGATTGTTGATACCATAGATGAAAAGGTATTGGCAGGACATCCTCTGGAAGACAAACGTAATACAAATGAAACAGGCCGTGCAACGCATGTTGCCGCTATGGCCTTGAAAGCCAGAGTGCTGCTTTACGCTGCTTCTCCTTTATGGAATGGAGAATTCCCTTATCCGACCTGGACAAACAAGGTGGAAACTGAATATAAAGGTAAGAACTACGGAAAGGAATTAGTGAGCAAAAGTTATGATGAAGGAAAATGGCATCGTGCACTTGAAGCTTGCAGAGAGGTACTGGAGTATGCTCAGCAAACCGGATATTGCCTGTATGGCCTTACATCCAACGGTGAAGTGGATGAAACGGTGATGAAACGGTATAAGAGTGATAATATTACCTTAGATAAGGTATATGTTCCGGGTGATGGTATTACCGATGAGTTTAAGGAAAAAATACTAATGCTTCGCTATTTGGTAACAGCACGTGCGAATGATGGCAATACCGAATTTATCTGGGGAGTAAACTTAGATAATGACTCTTTTCTTACTGCTTCTATGCCAAATCGTGTACTTAAGCAGAATAATGGAAACTGGATAAATGGCTATGCAGGTGTAAATCCGACTTTGAATTCCATTGAACGATTCTATATGGCGGACGGAACACGTTTAAAGGAGCCTACAGACTACAGACTCTTTGAAAGAGCAAACGTAGATGCTCAGCGTCCTGATATAATAAAAATGAATGTAGGGCGTGAACCGCGTTTTTATGCATGGATGACTTTCGACGGTGGTGATTGGTCAACGCAGTATGCCAATAATAAGCCGTTGATCGTAGATATAAAAAATAGCGCTGCACAAGGATATGATCCGGATAATTTTAATCGTAATAATTGTGTTACAGGTTATTTTAATCAGAAATTCATTAGTCCGGGACATGTGCGTACAACATCCGGAAGCCAAAGTTGGAAGAAAGGACCGCGCCCGCTTATCCGTATGGCAGAACTTTACCTGAATGTGGCTGAATGTTATGCGGCGCTTAATGATGAAGATAATGCTATTAAATATTTGAATCCTGTACGCAAACGTACCGGAATCCCCGAAGCTACAAAGCAAATGATTACAGAATCCGGCTATGATATTATGGAATGGGTGCGTAACGAACGTTTTTGTGAACTGTGGGGTGAAGGACACCGTTTGCATGATGTACACCGTTGGGCAAAAGGACCTGAGTATTTGGGAGCTGGCAAACGTCGTGGCTTGAATGGCATGGTGAAAAATCCGTCTTTCGAAACTTTCAATACACCGATGGTAATAAATCAGCCTTTCACCTGGAATGATCGTATGTATTTGGCTACTTACGGTTTCGAAGAAAGCTCTAAGAACTTGAACCTGGTTCAGGCTCCGGGATATTAAGAACAAAAATACTTATAGATTTAAGCATTAAAAAACATGAAAAAGATAGTTTTAATTTCATTATTGACTACAGCGCTTGCGTGTAATACCGCCTGTACTGATGACGTTGCGTACGATCAGGAGCAATATGCGTCTGTACTTCACATGAAAACGAGCGGAGTAGTAGACATTGAGTTCTATAATATCGGGCAGGATGTTACTTTTGAGACATATGTGTCTAAAGGAGGAACTACTCCTTCCGTAACTGGTGATGCTTCGTTGGTTGTATTTACGGAAGAAGAATTGGCTGCATATAATGCTGGTTATGGTTCGAATTTTAAGTTGCTTCCTGCCGATTGTTATACTATGCCGGCTAAAATATCATTTGAACCAGGTCAAGAAGCAGTGCCTGTGAAATTTGTGCTAAAAAGTAATATAGGAAATCTGGATTTGACCCAGTCGTACATATTGCCTGTCCGTCTTGAAAGTGACGGTCATAGTGTCTATGAATACAAAAATTCGTTATTACTACATCCTAATGTCATTACTCCTACAGTTTCGCTCGAGCATATGGGGGTACATAAAATAACAATGGGAGTTGGTGATGACCCTGTGAAATTTGAGACAAGTATCTTGTTCGATTACTTCAATGAATGGACTTTTACTGTGAATCTGAATACTAATCGGGCTGAACTGGAAGAGTTGGTTAATAAATACAATAATGATAACTCTGCTACCGGGATAACATATCAGTTGTTGCCTGAAGCAAATTATGAGTTGCCATCATCTGTTGCATTTACTGCCAATGACTTTTCTAAAAGTTTGAGTGTGGAGTTGAACTCTGATAATAATCTGCAAGAGGGTGACTATTTATTACCAATCGTGCTGAAGAATATCACAGGCGCACCACTTCCATTTGAGGTGAGTGATAAAATATGCTATATACATTTAGAATATAAGGATATATTGCCATATTTAAATATTCTGTTGAATGCTCCTAATGATGATATAGTGACTGCTAGCGGCTCCGATTTGGGAGGAAGTAATAATTATCTGCCATTCCGTATATTTGATGGCAGCCCTAGTTGGGTATGGCAAACTCATACCGGTAAAAACGGTACCTCTGGTAATTCTATAGATGAACCTTATAATGACCCGATATATGGGCAATATATAGATATTAATATCAAAAATGCAGGTTTCACCTTGTCTAAAAAACTTGATTTCTTCATGCAAGTAAAATGGAGCGATTTGAAACCACACGTAATCAGGATTTATGGTAAAGAAGAAGGTGGGGTTGATTGGATGCCATTAACGGAAGAAATGATGATAGGAAATAAGTTAAGAACGCCAACGTCAGAAGAGGATAATGCTATTGGAACAGCTACTAATCAGACTATATACAAGTATAGCGAGATGGAGCAGCAATATATCGAACTAAATGGAAAAAAAATAGTTGCTTTACGTTTCGCTGTCTTAAAGTCATATAAAGGTAAAACTTGGGCGGAACAAACTGGTGTATATGATCAGACTGTAAAACCGACAGGTAATTCCGGTTGGCCTGCAGTTGCGATTTCGGAACTTAAACTCTATGGAAAATAATAGATGTAATTAATCAATAGTAATCAGGATTAGGCTGCCTTAAAGTTTATTTTAGGCAGCCTTTTCTGATAGTCAGAATGTGATAACTTACAAAGTCTACAACAATAACTCTTGGTGAAAATAAATCAAAATAAATTGTCTATGGCATTATTCTTAAAAACAATGAAGTATTTAGTTGTTATGTTGGTTCTCATCTGTGTGTGTGTAATGAAGGCGACAGCACAGGAAAAACAAACATTTTCTATTGGCAACGGTTCATTTTTGGTAAACAACGAGCCTGTTGTTATCAAGGCGGCAGAAATTCATTATCCCCGTATTCCAGAACCCTATTGGGAACATCGTATCCAGATGTGCAAGGCATTGGGTATGAATACCATTTGCATCTATATTTTTTGGAATCTACATGAACAACGTCTCGACCAGTTTGACTTTTCCGGAAATAAGGATATTGTCAAATTCTGCCGTTTGGCGCAGAAACATGGTATGTATGTCATAGTCCGTCCCGGTCCTTATGTTTGTGCGGAATGGGAGATGGGCGGTTTACCTTGGTGGCTATTGAAAAAGAAAGATGTGAAAGTGCGCACGATGGATCCCTATTTTATAGAACGTGTGGGTAAATTTATGAATGCGGTGGGCAAGCAGCTTGCCGGTTTGCAGATAAATCGTGGTGGCAATGTGATTATGGTGCAGGTTGAAAATGAGTATGGAGCATATGCGACAGATAAAACATATGTTTCCACTATCCGGGATATGGTACGCAATGCAGGATTTACCGACGTACCTTTGTTTCAATGTGACTGGAACTCGACCTTCAAGAAAAATGGCCTTGATGATCTGCTTTGGACATTGAATTTTGGCACGGGGGCCAACATTGACAATCAGTTTAAGGAACTAAAGAAAGAACGTCCTGATTCACCGTTGATGTGTAGTGAGTTTTGGAGTGGCTGGTTCGATCATTGGGGGCGCAAGCATGAGACACGTGCTGCTAAAACAATGGTACAAGGCATTAAAGATATGCTTGACCGAGATATCTCCTTCAGTCTTTACATGGCGCATGGAGGAACTACATTCGGGCATTGGGGAGGAGCAAATAATCCGGCTTATTCTGCCATGTGTAGTTCTTATGATTATGATGCCCCTATTAGTGAAGCGGGCTGGGTTACTGATAAATTCCATCAGTTGAGAACCTTGCTTTCGAATTACTTGAAACCGGGAGAATCGTTACCTGCAATCCCCGAAAGCTATCCGGTGATAGAGGTACCGGAGATACATTTCACACAAGCAGCACCCTTGTTCACTAATTTACCTAAATCCAGACAATCGGCAGATATTCAGCCAATGGAACAGTTTGACCAGGGCTGGGGGAGTATTCTTTATCGTACTACGCTTCCTGCATCCATTAAAGGTGGAGTAATAAAGATAACAGAAGTGCATGACTGGGCACTGGTTTTTGCTGACGGTAAGCTGCTGGCACGTTTAGATCGCCGACATCGCGAATTTACGACCAAACTTCCCCCTCTGAAAGAAGGTACACGACTGGATATATTGGTAGAAGCGATGGGACGTGTGAACTTCGGCTGGTCTATCCATGACCGAAAGGGTATTACAGAGAAGGTTGAGATTATAGAGAATGGCATTCCTACCGCCTTATCTAATTGGGAGGTTTATAGTTTCCCGGTAGACTATTCATTTGTTTGCAGTATGAAATACCGGAAGAGCGAGGTACAGACGATGCCTGCATATTATAAGGCAACGTTCAATCTGGATAAAGTGGGGGATACTTTCTTTGATATGTCTACATGGGGTAAAGGTATGGTATGGGTAAATGGGCACGCTATCGGTCGTTTTTGGGAGATAGGACCTCAACAAACATTGTATATGCCCGGATGTTGGTTACGAAAAGGGAAGAATGAAATTATTGTGTTGGACTTAAAAGGACCTCGAGAGGCATCTGTTCGTGGATTGGAAAAACCGATACTGGATATGCTGCGGAAAAACACTCCCGAAACACACCGTAAAGAGGGGCAGAACCTGAATCTTACCGGAGAAAAGGTTGTGATGCATGGCCGGTTTACCCAAGGTAACGGGTGGCAGGAAATTAAATTCCCATTTCCGGTAGAGGGGCGCTATTTTTGTTTAGAAGGATTATCTTCCTTCGATGAAAAGACTGTGGCGGCTATTGCCGAATTGGATGTGTTGGGAGCTGACGGATTACCTGTGTCGCGTGATGCATGGAGTGTCGTGTATGCCGATAGTGAAGAAACGGACAAAGGTAACTTTACAGCCGATAAAGTTTTCGACTTGCAAGAGTCCACTTTTTGGCGAACGGTAGAGAAGCCTGATTTTCCTCATCAGATAATCATTGACTTGGGAGAAAAGCAGACTGTCACTGGGTTTAAATGCCTGCCCCGTGCAGAAAGAGGGGTACCCGGACAAATCAAGGAATATAGGGTGTATGTGAAAATTGATAATTTCAAATTCTAGTGTAGATGAGAATAATATCTCTTAATCGTAATAGAAATAAACAAACTTAAAATATACATCAGATTAAAACTGATGGGCAAAGTCATTTACCAATTAAAAATATCACTTTTGGTGTGTGCTTTACCCATTAGTTTTTTTAATTCTTTCACTTTGTTATTATTGGCTTTTATCAGATTTTCTTCTTCTCCTATATCGTCAGGCAAATAATATAATTCTTCGATCGTTATCTCCGGTTTAGAGGTATTTAAACGGACGAGCTTCCAGCCGTCTTTCATGATAGACTGTTTACCGTTACCCTCATAAAATTCGAAGTAAATATATTCGTGCTTTGATTGCCTGTTGTTTTTGCCTAAAAGAGTAGGCAGATAAGAAATACCGTTCACTCCTTCGGGTACTTCCACATCTATAATATCGCATATTGTAGGTAGAAAGTCCCAAAAGGCGGAAATGTGCGGTGTCTTGCGGTGCTCTTTTATGTATTTAGGCCAGGATATGATAAAAGGAGTGCGGACTCCGCCTTCGTACAAATCACGCTTATATCCACGGAATGGACCATTGCTGTCGAAAAACTTCGGATTGTGCCCGCCGACCATGTGCGCTCCGTTGTCTGATGAAAAGATGAAAATAGTATTCTCCCATTCTTCTCTTTCTTTGAGCAGAGAAATGATTCTTTCGACACTGTTGTCTATTTCTGCCACCATTGAGGCATGTGCTGCCTTAGGAGACATCTGTGTTTTGAATCCACCTTTTCCGTTTTTGTTGATATATGGCTTCTCGGGAAACTTTCCGAGATATTGGCTCATATCGGGATAATCCAAATCGGCATGGACCGGAGTAATGGAGAAATAAGCAAAATAGGGTTGTCCTTTTTTTTGCGAACGAATAAAGTCCAGTCCTTTTTCCATTATCATCCAGTGGCTATAAACTCGCCCCTCCAGCATCACTTTTGTTTCATTTTCATATAAGTATTGGGGATAGTACCGATGTGCATCTCCTTATCCTAAATAACCGAAAAAATAATCGAATCCTTTTTTTATAGGGCTTCCACTCGTTTTTGGACCACCCAGCCCCCATTTCCCTACGCACATGGTTGCATACCCTTTTTGTTTTAAGACTTCAGCCACTGTCATTTCTTCAGCAGGAAGGTGCAAGTCGAAAATTCCTTCTTCGCTTCTGATACCCTTATTTCCTCGTACATAAGCGTTTCCTGTGTGTTTACCTGTCAACAGGCAGCAACGTGAAGGAGCGCTTACAGTTGACCCACTATAATGCTGCATGAATTGCAGGCTGTTTGACGCCAATTCATCTATATGTGGCGTTTGAATTTTGGGCTGATTATAATAGCAATTGATATCTCCTATCCCCATGTCGTCCACTAAAACGAAAACGATGTTTGGGAGTTCCTCTGCCATAGCTGAAACGATGGGAACTTGTGCCAGCAAGCCGGTCATAAATAAATAATGTGATTTCATACTTTTTTTTCTGTAAATGTATGGCGGAATTAGATCTACTATTGTGCTATTTGTACGCAATGTTTTGTTTTTCGTTTTTGTTCGAGTATAAATATGGATGTTTAAATAGATGTGGACAAATAGAATAGTATTCAGTACGGATAACATACTACTTTTAGAGCGGTTCACATACTTTTGCGGTGTCTTCCTGGTTAGAGAAATTATTTTAAAATCTTAATATCATGAATATTGAACGCATATTTTTATTGTTTTTATGGATAGTTATCTGTTTACAAATATCAGCAGGTAATGTAGCGACAAAAGAAATTTTGGTTCCTCGTAAAGAGGTAGAAAGTAAGGGATTTGATAAGCCTGATGGAAATTTTAGTCATAAATATAAGGCTGAGACGGAGAATTTGGTGTTGTTCTGGGATAAGTCATTTGGATCTGATCCGACACAGTATGCGGATTCTGACAAACGTTTTTTTCCCGAAAAGATACTGAAAGAAGCAGAACGTTTCTATTGTTATTATGTAGATAAGTTGAAATTTGTCAGGAAAGGACATTCGTATACTGATAAATACAAGATGATTATTTGGATGTATAATGACGATGAGTCTACTGTATATGGCTGGGGGGCTGAAGGTGTAGGCATGATGTGGATGCGTCCATGTAGAGCGAAAGAATATCCTTACTGTGCTTTGGCGCATGAGATGGGGCATTCTTTCCAGTATATGGTGAGTGCTGATGGGATGCGTGGATTTTCAGGATGCCCATTGGTGGAGTATACTTCTCAATGGATGTTGTGGCAGGTTTATCCGGATTGGGTGACTATCGAGAATTACCATTTGAAATCTTTCATGGAGAAAACACATTATGCCGCGTTCCATGAAACAAATATGTATCATGCTCCGCAATTAATGGAATATTGGTCAAATAAGCATGGGATTGATATTGTAGGTAAGGTATGGTGTGGGGCAGTGGAGAAAGAAGATCCAGTTTTAGCCTATCAACGCTTGACAGGTATTAATCAACAACAATTTAATGATGAAGTTTATGATGCGGCTACTCGCTTTGTGACCTGGGATTTACCGCGTATAAAAAAGTACTGTAGTAAATATGCTAACCAGCATCATTGTAAAATGAATAAAGTGAAAGGTGACTGGTATGAAATATCCCCAACTCGTTGTCCACAAAACTATGGTTATAATGCTATTCGTCTGAATATTCCGGATGGCGGCAGAAAGATCTCATTGAACTTTGATGGCCTTGTAGGAGATAAAAGGTTTCAGTCGGCAAGAGTAGGACAGGCAAACTGGCGATATGGTTTTCTGGCTGTGAAACAGAATGGAGAGCGGATATATGGAGCAATGAATATTGCAAAGAATGGGAAAAATAAGAAAGTTTATTTTGAGGTACCTGAAGATACGCAATTCTTGTGGGTGGTAGTTGCTGCTACTCCGTCAGAGCATAATGATTATTTCAAGCAATGGCGGCAACTGGAAGAGGAAAAGGGGAAAGAAGAACAGTGGCCCTATCGGATTCGTTTATCGGGAACCTCTATTCATGAAGATGTTCTTACTGCCAAGAAGTAAAATGGGTACTTGATTTTTTCGATGTAAAATATTATAAACTGAGGGCTTGAGGGTAATGTGTTGATTAATAGAACGATAAATAATGCCGTTCCTTAATATTCACGGCAAACTTCTGAAAGACTTGACAAACGCTTTTTGATGTTGTATATTTGTAGGACGAAACAATGAAAATACAAATTAAAACTTTAAAAACGAAATGAGACGAATCTTATCTTTTGCTGTATTAGCTGCGTTGTACTTCCCGGGATGTGCGACCAGTAAAAATGCAGTGCGTTGTCTAAGCCGATGGATTAAGGACTGTAACCCGTTGGTCAAAGAACTTGTACCGACCGGTTATATGCCGTATAATCATCGCTTCCTGACGATGAAACAGTATAAGATTATAACAAAACATCTAGGAGATCCTTATGAGGATTAGGGTATAGACGACCCGATGAAGAGCTTGAGGCTGCAACCTTTTATGAGGTTTGCAGCCTTTTTTGTTGCATAAATTCAATGCAAACCTCCCTAAAACCCAAATTAGCGTTTTTAATAAACGTTGATACCGTTTTTAATAAACCCCTCAAAAGTTTATTAGAAACTAAAAAGTAGTTTATTGAAAAAAGATAAGTATTTTTCCATATGCTGAAATGTAGAGATTTCAAATTCTCTTTATTTGATTCTTAATGCGTTGAATTATCATGACATTGAATGGGTGCGTTTTATTTGACAGAAATAAGGCGTACAGGTCACTGTACGCCTTATTGAATATCTATTTTAATAATATGCTTAAAATGACGTTGTCTCCTATTATATCAAAGGGACAAAGAAAATGTGATGTTTTGTGGCTTATTATACCGCTTTTTCCCGTTTAAAACTTATGATTCAGTTATCAGTAATTTGTTTTCCAAAAATTCTATGCGTTTATACAACATATCAATGAGACGACTGTTTGCTTTAATGAGTTCACGGAGATCATCTGCTGCTTCATTATTGACATTGTGTCCGTTACTATAGTCTTTTGTTATTCCAATTCCCATCGTACCGGAATTAGTGAAATACACATTTCCCTCTATTTTATTAAATAGTTCCAATGCAGACATATTTAGCACTTCTGCTATTTTGTTCAGCCGCGTCAGCGTAAGATCTGTTTCTCCATACTCAATCTTACAATAAGCACTGGTTGATAAATTCAACTTTTCGCCCATCTGCTCTTGAGTGAGTTTCTTATTCAAACGGAGTGATTGTAATCGTTGTCCTACTATTTTTTTTAAATCTGTTTCCATGTACCTTATTATTGGGAAGCAATCTTTTATTGGACAAATGTAGCAAATTTGGTGGATATAGCAAATGTTATTTTGTACTTATTATCTAGCGATGAGAAAAATGCGAAAACATGGAGAACTTAAGTATAAAAAAAGATATTATTTCATGAGCCATATGGTCATATTTCCTCTGAATTGGTTTTTGTCTCCAATATTTGGTGATAATTCTCCGAATATTGGGTATTTGTAGTAATTATTGTGTATATAATTAATGTCATTATGTGCTTAACTTTGCAACCAAACAAACATATGAGCTAATAACAAATAATACACTGATATGAAAAGATTTTTACTGTTACTATCTATTTGCCTGATTTCAATGTCGGGCTTTGCACAAACAGAAGAGAATGAAAAAGAAAGAGTTTACATTGATTATTTCTCTCGACCTGCAACTATCAATCCTATTTTGGCAGAAGCATTGCGCAATAAAGTGATCGAAGGCATTCAGGAAATAGAACGTGTAGTGCTGATTGATGTTGATTCCAATGAGGCACTGAAAAATGAAGCCAAAAGACGCCAGGCTGCTTCTGCTATGGGAGATGTCATCTCCAGAAGTGAGGAAATGACGACACTGGGTGCCCAATATCTGATTCAGGGAAATATAACTAGCATGGAAGGGCTCAAGAAAACAGATAGTAAGGGAAAAACTTATTATAAAGGCAGTGTCTCTTACACATTAAAGATTGTAAATCCCACTAACGGCACGCTCATAGCTACGAAGGCATTCTCCCACGAAGGGCTGACCGGAAGCATAGGTGATACTCCCGACGAAGCAATCATCAAAACATTGGATTATGCAAAGATTAGTATGGATGACTTTGTCAACGAGTATTTTAAAATTGAAGGGACAATCGTACAAGTGGAAAGTACCAAGAAAGACAAGGCGCAAACTGTATATATTGACCTCGGAACCAAAAGAGGCGTGAAGAAAAGTCAGAAATTTAGAGTTTACATTGAGATGGACATTGCCGGCGAACTGTCACTCAAAGAAGTGGGACGCTTGAATGTAAAGGAAGTATTAAGCGGAACACGTTCTTTGTGCTCTGTGAACAAAGGTGGGGAAGAGATAATGAAAGCAACCAAAGAGGAAAAGAAACTGATTGTTATTTCCCGCCCGGATACTTTCCTGGGATTCTGATTAGGCTTACTTGGTAACTTTACAAACTGGAAGGAGAAATGAAAACACGACTGATTCTTTGGGGACTATTGTCGGTATATACAATTCATCTCACAGCACAGGAATTATACTCTAATGAGGTGACTTGTGTGAAAGCGGATGATAATTTGATTATTGTCACTGCTGCCGGAATATCCGGCAAAAAGAAAGAAGTATATGATATGGCATTGAAATCAATCTTTAATGCTATGTTTCTTAACGGCATTGACGGAGTGGAAAATGGGCAACCGCTGATCGGGAAAGAGGACTCGTACTATCTGAGCCAGTTCTTCGATTCGCGCTATATGCTTTTTGTCAAAAACTATGAGACAGTGGGAGAACCTGTGCGGCAACCGTCCAAACTCTATAAAGGGACGGTGACAGCCCAAATTCTGTTAGGTGCGCTAAAGAAGGACCTGATACGGAATAAGTTGATGGCGAAGCCGCAGGAAGACAAGACAATGAAAGAAACGCAGCAAGAAATAGCTTTGCCAACTATCATGGTCGTTCCTTATAAAAGGAATGACCGGAGTTCGTACGCTGCTATTTTGAAAAATGATTTTGACCTCCGCATAGCGGTCAGTACAGTAAAGGACGGGTTTATCAAGCTCGGCGTGAAGACCATAGCTGCCGAGGGAAAACTGGAAGGAACACTGCGTGCTTCTGAATGGGAAAGTAAAAATGCCGATTCCAATGATAAACAGTTATTGATGAATTCGGGGGCAGACGTGTATGTGATTGTCGACCTACAAAAAGATATATCGGCAACTGCAGGCAGTAGAGTTTCGCTGATTATGACTGCTCGTGAGACCGCCACCGGAATGGATTTGGCCAGTCGGAAAAGTTGGACAAACCGTTTCAGGACAACGGATGTGGATAAATTGTGTGCTTACGCAGCGCAGGATGTATTGGATGGTTTTCTGAAAGATATCTCGAAAGAGTTTGCCCGGAAAGTTGAACATGGTAATACGGTTGTTCTCCGGGTCAGCCTTGCTGACAATGCTGTTAACACGATGAATAGCAGGATAAACGGGAATACCACACTTTCGGCATACATACGCAATTGGGTGCGGAAGAATGCCCAGGGAGGGCGTTATCATATCCAGGGCGCTGTGGATGATAGCCTGATATTTGATTCCGTACAGATTCCGGCAAAAGACAGTGACGGCTTGCCCATGGACTGTATTACGTTTGCCGACAATCTGGTTAATTATCTGAATGATGCCGGAATAGATAGCGAACACAGGGTGGATGGAAGCACCATTTATTTGACTATTCAATAATCAAAGAGTATATGAAACATTGGCTTTTATGTGCCCTTGCGGCTTCTTTGTCCTATCTTCCACTTTCGGGACAACAGGCAAACCGGCCGGATTGGGTACGGCAGCATCCGGTTGATGCCTTGAATTATAGCGGAGTGGGGATGGCTGGAATCTCCGAAAAAGATTATCAGCAGAAAGCAAAGCAGAATGCATTGTCCGACCTTGTATCCGAAATAAAAGTGGAAATAGCTGCCCATTCCTTGTTGAGCACTATTGAAGAGGCTGGCAGTGTGAAACAAACATTTGCCGAGAGCATACGGACGGAAGCCCGGGAGGAGATAGAGAATTTCCGCTTGGTGGATTCTTGGCAGGGTGACAATGAGTATTGGGTATATTATGAACTGAATAAAGACGATTATGCGGACTTTGTGGAGGCTCGCCGTCAAAAGGCAATCCGTAATGGCTTTGATTTTTGGTATAAGGGCAACATTGTTCTCCGGCAAGGTGATTTGATGACTGCCATCGAATTGTTTTCGAAAGGAATGGATGCTATCCGCCCGGTACTTAATCAGGAATTGTTCTGTTCTTATGAGGGAAAAACGATTAATTTGGCCACCGAATTGTACGCAGCTTTGGCGGGGGTATTCGATGGGGTAACGGTTGTTTTGAATCCGGCGACAGTTTCGGGCACACCGTTTCAGGGTATAAAGGAACCGATTGCTGTTGGAGTGTACCGTAATGGAAATCCGTTGAGGAATATCCGGCTGAAAGCAGAATTCATTTCCGGTTCAGGAGATTTGGCTTCCCTGTCTCCCACCAGTGAAACGGGAGTGACTGCTTTGTATGTACGCAATATTACTTCTAAACAAGCCCGGCAACAAATCGGTATTTCACTGGTGGACGACGCGTTCGGCGTATTTCGCAAAGGAACTTACGCTACCTTATTTACACGGATACTTTCTTCTCTTCCCGAAGCTGCCTTGACTATAGAAACGGAGCAAGCGCAGGTCGCTGCTTATGTGAAGAGTATTCAGAACGATGTAGATATGGTGGAGCGAACCGTAAAGAGCTTGTTGAATAATAACTTCTTTAATGTAGTTGCGTCGCCCTCTGAAGCAGACGTCATTGTGGTATTAGACAACAAGTGCCGTAAAGGCAATACTGTTCCGGGCGAACTCTATAATTTTATTGAGTTCTTTTCTACTTTGGGCATTAAAGTAACTAATAATCGAACGGGGCAAATCATGTTGAATTACTCAATCAATGATGAACGGACATTGGTTCCCGAGAACAAGGCAGGTTCTCAAGGTAAGAATATGGCGGCACGGGAAGTGATAAAGCGGTTGAACCGGGAGTTTGTCCGCGAATTGAAGAAGTTGACATTCGACAGGAGTGGAAAAATTCCTGAGAGGCAACGGATGGAGCCGGATATTCCTCTCCCGGTGATTGCCCCTTCCGTATCGACGAAAGAGCCTGTCCCGCTCGTATCCGTTCCTGTGGAGGTTCCCGAAGTTACTCCTTCTCCCATTCCGGTGAAGAAAGCCGGAACGAAACCATCGAAAGCAATTCGGGCTGAGTGGTTCGACGGAGTCTTTGTGGAATTTGAGAAACTTACGATGTTGGGAGATAAATCAAGAATATGTCTTCGGATTATCAATGAGAATGCCGATGATTGCGAGGTGGATCTTTACAGTGGAAATCTCACGATTGTAAACGAAAAAGGGGAAGAAAAGCCGATCGTAAATCTTAAATTGGGTTCTAAGTCCAATAATTTCAGGGTCACTGCGCTCGTTGTGCCTAAAGTGCCGACGGAGATGGTTGTTGAAGTAGGCAAGTTGCAATCGGTGGCATTACTTCAACTGAAAGATTTCAAAGGCAATACTATTAAATTGAGAGACTTAAAATGATTTTTATATTAACATTAAAATGTACAGACATGAAAAAAATTAATTTATTGGGCGCTTCATTACTTACTATTGTTGTCATGACAAGTTGCGGTAGTTCACGACCTGTGGCACAACCCGTGCAACAACCGGTCGTACAGCAGGATGTCGAAATTAATGTTCCTTGCTCAGGACCGGAGTTCCAAACGAATAAGGAATATTTCAGGGCGAGTGCAATGGGGCTTTCTACGGATATGTCCATTGCCAAGAAAAAGGCAATGACGGAAGCTCGCGCTGAAATAGCGACTGCTATCGGTGCAAAGGTGAAATCGGTGACCGATAGTTACGCTTCTTCTTACCAGCAAGGAGAAAACGACGAGAGTAAGAGTCGTTACCAATCATTGACTCGTACGGTAGTGGAACAGGAATTGAGTGGTACGCGTGTCATTTGTGAGAAGACTATGAAAACTCCTGATGGTAAGTATAAGGTATATGTATCTTTGGAATTGGCCGGACAGGAAATCATGGATGCGATGGTAAATCGCATTAAGAACGATGACAAATTACGTATTGACTTTGAGTACGAAAAGTTCAAGAAAGTGTTTGAGGAAGAAATGAGTAAGAATGCTCAGTAAATAACTTTCGGGAATCATAGCAGGTATAAAAAACGACTTCTTTAAATAACTATCCAATCATCTAAAAACTGAATAATGAAATATGATTTATCGGACATAAGGCATAATTGGATAGTTATTTTTATGATTCTGTTATTCTTGTCTCTGACTGATGAGGTGTTCTCGCAGGTTGTCTCTGCCGATACTGTTTATAATCATTCTTATGATTGGGTGGCAGGACATCGGGAAGCCTTGCCCGAATGGGTGTTTGCTCCCCGGCAACAAGGCAGGGTGATAGGGGTTTCCGACCCTTGCATGAACCCCGAAGCAGCCAGGATTCAGGCTTTGCAAAGAGCGGCCTATCTGTATTCGTTGCAGCAGGGTGCTTGTCTGAATCTGCTGTCCGATGTGTTCTCAAGCACGGAAACTGCCACCAACACTTATGAAGAAGAAAGAAACAAAATACTTACTTTAGGAGTCATTGAGCAAACTGTCCGGCAGGAAACTTATAGAATAGAGAAGGAATATACCTCTGCGTACGGTGAGAAGTTTATACAGGTTTCTTTTATTCAGGCGGATAGCTGCGAATTATCTTACCATTCGGTCAGCGAACTGATGTTTCTGTTTACGAAAGAGAGGGTGGAAGAAGAAGAGATAAGATTCAACTTGTTGTTGGAATCCGGCAATTGTCCGGAGGAATCGTTTCAGTCATGGTTTCAGGTGAAAGGGACACTGGTGTCTCCCTGTATATTTTCATGTATGAACGGAGTTCCGATCCGTCCGTCGCAAAAAGGTTATTGGTACGAAGATGCTCCCTGTGCCGGAAGCCGGGAAAGTTTGGATGGGATGGTACTGGAAAGCGGTTTTTGGAGTGCTTATATGACTTCTTTTGTAAAATCTTTGTTATTACATCCCTTTCCCAATGTAGATGTCAAGCGGGTTGGTGATGATTTTAATGACGGCCACAATTCCAGCCGTGCGCTTTGTAGAGAAAAGATTGTCACGGTTTTATCCATATCTCCTTTGGTAAAGGGAATACGGAATAATAAGTTGTGTATGGATTGGCTAATTACAGAACAACAAAAAACAAACGAGAAATGAGGAAAAATTTGAAACGGATATTCTTTATGATTGTATGGTCAATCTGTTTACCGTTCACTCTTGTTGCGCAGATAGACAAGGATATGAAAGAGTTTGATGATTTCGTGAAGCAGCAGAAGAAGGAATTTACAGACTTCGTGAGTGAGCAAAATAGGGAGTTTGCCAAATTCCTGAAAGAAACTTGGAAAGAATATGACTTGCAAAAGCCTGTGGCGCGTCCTCAAAGGCCGGAACCAGTAAAGCCGGTTAACTTTGACCGTAAAAAGCCTGTAGGAAAGCCGCAGGAGGTTAAAGTCGGCGGTATAACCCGGCTACCCATTCCGGAAGTGGCACCCAGTGCCACTTTTCTACCTTCGCAGGGAAAAACACCTGTTCCTGTTCTACCGGGGGGAGATAAGGACTCAGTAGTGAAACCGGAAAAGAAAGCAGAAGATCAGCCAGAACAAAATCCGGATGTGAAACCTGTTGTGACCACTCCGGTAAAACGGTCGCCTTCTGGTGTGGCATTCTCCTTTTACAATAAGGAGTGTATTGTCAATCCATCGCTGAAAAACCGGCTTAGCTTGAAAGGGATTGCCGAAAAAGATATTTCCGCCGGATGGGAAGTTCTTTCGCGTAGCGATTACCAGCCTTTGATAGACGACTGCCTGACTATCAGGAAAGAAAATAATCTGAATGACTACGGATATCTGTTGCTCACTCGGAAAGTTGCCACCGAATTATGTGGAAGTACTCATTCCGATGAAATAGCTTTGTTGCAAATGTTCATCCTCTCCCAATCGGGATATAGGGTAAAAGTGGCGCGCATGGATGGTCGCCTTACCTTATTCTATGCTTCAGACTGCATGATTTATGCCACTTGTTTCATCACTCTGAATGGTGTGACTTATTACAGGTTTGATACTTCTAAAAATAAAAGCAATTCTATCTATACGTATAATCGTGACTTTGCCAATGCGAAGAACAAGGTAAATATGAGTATCGGCGCTTCTCAAATGTTTTTGGGGACTCAGGTTGAAAAGAAGCTGCAAGCTAAGGCTTATCCGTCTGTTAAAGTCAATTCTATGGTTAACTCGGGGCTTATTTCCTTTTACAAGGATTATCCGCAATGTGACTTTTCTGTCTACGTGGGTGCTCCTGTAAGTCAAGAAGTGCAGCAGACGGTACTTCCGCCGTTGCAGGCAGCCATACAGGGGAAGAAACAGTCGGAAGCCGCCAATATACTGATTAATTTTGTGCAGACAGCCTTTGACTATAAGACGGACGGAGAGCAGTTTGGTTACGAAAAACCTTTCTTTGTGGATGAGCTGTTCTATTATCCTTATTCCGACTGTGAGGATCGTGCGGTATTGTATTTCTATTTGATCCGTACGCTGATGGGATTGGATGTTGTGTTGTTAGAGTATCCCAACCATATGGCAACGGCAGTTTGTTTTGATGAAACTGTCGATGGGGATTATGTGACTGTAGGCGGAAAGAAATATATTATTTGTGATCCTACTTATATAGGTGCTTCTATCGGTTTGGCCATGCCGCAATTTAAGAATGTGGCGGCTAAAGTGCTGAAGTACTGACTTTATTAAATACTGACGTTTTGACTGCCTGAGTCTGTTGTGACGATAGCTGTTAACTAACATAATTAATATTATTGTGATATGGGAAAAATTAAGAAGTATTTGTTTGGCATCGTAATGATGCTTGTTTCTATCAATGTGTTTGCTCAGGAAGAACTATTCACCGGTGATTGGCAAGGAGCAAATAAAGAAGGCGATTTATCGGTTGCGTTGACATTAAATTGTGATGGCAACTGGCAGTTGAATCCTTATAATGAGAATGCCAGGTGCAATGGTTTTATGGAGGTGAATATGCTGGAGCCCAGTGGGAGACAGTCCCTATTGTCAACTTATGAATTTTATGTTGAGAATCTGAATGGCAATGAGGTGACTTTGAGTTTTGTGGGCGGGCGTCCGGATGTTGATACGGGTATTTCAGGTCGATGTAAAGTCGTTTGTAAGGATGATAAACTGTATTTCACCGGACTTGACAAAGGCGGAAAGGATGCTGCGTTTAATGGTCTGACATTTGTGAAAGCCGGTAGCGGGGAAGAGGCAATCGCCGACGCAGCCACAGATGACGGAATACCTTTGGGACAGAAGATATTGGCTATCTTTCAAATAATATTGTCTTCCGCTATCGTTTTATTCGTTATAGGACACATGGGGTATGTATGGTATAAAGGAGCCCGTTATAAAGAGAGATTTACGGTAGAAAGCATGGTGAATAAACGTGCGGCGGCCGGAATGTCTGAAAAGATGACGGATGAAGAGATAGAAGAGGCATGGCGACTAATGGATGAGGCATTCGCTACTTGGACTGTGGTTGAAAAAACAGATGATGATGAGTTAAGGAAGCCGACAAAAATGAAGCAAATCAAGCAGTCGGTACTTTTGATAGATCAGGTTATTGCGATGCAACCTACTGACGAGGGAGTGATAGAACGGTTGAATGCATTGACTGATGTGATAAATAGTGGTGAAGAACGTCATTTTGATGGTTCTAAAAAGTTGGTTTGGCTGGGTGTCATTGTTGGTATCCTGATGTATTGGATGATGGGAGTTGGCATGATGGTTTCCACTTTAGTGGCTACCGGACTCTATATAGTGGCAAGCAGAACTCCCCAGTTCCTCATTGATAAGCGTGCGCTTCGTGGCGGAGGGAATATTCACAATGGTATTTTTGCCGGATTATTCGGCTTGTTGGCAGGTGCGCAGACAGTGCGAACAATTTATAAGTTCAATGATGGACACAAAGAATATTCGGATGACCATTCACAACATTGGATCGCTTTGGTAATTGCTGGCGTTGTTATGTTTATATTGGCAATGATGATGACGTTTTGGGTACTTTTGAATTATTTGCGCAATTATGTATTGTACTTTTAGCCTCTGTTTAAGGCAAGTATAGTACTTCTTTTATCTACTAACAAGTTTGTTTCTAACAAATTTGTTAGTAGCTTTTTTATGTATGGGATTCATTTGATATGTATAATGTTGATTTAAAGGAAAGAACTAACGAAATATTTCTTTTTTAAACCAAATACCAAATACTGGATCTGCAAGTATTACTTCTTTCCCGTTTGTTTCGATAAGTTCTTTCTGTAATAATGCATTTTTTAGGCGGACAATATTGGCAGAAGTCCCCAGGTTATATCTTGAAATAACTTCTTTACTGCTGAATTTTGAATGAACTCCGTCAATTATGGCTTTTAGAAAATTCATTTGATAAGCGGAAAGATTTTCTGTTTCACTTTGGAATAGAATATTATTCTGTTCTAATAGGTCTTCTATGGCAAGGGTGAGTTGACGAGAAGTTGCAGTTTCACTGGTACGTATCCAAAGTAGCCAGGAAAGTTGTTGTACATAGGAAGAATGATTATCCACTGTTTGGCAAATTTGTTCGGCCAACTCAGGAGAAATATGTTTGCCTGTATCTTCAAAACGCTTGCAGATGTATTCTATCCAGTATTTAGTTCCTATTTTAGTGAGATAAAGAGCGTCTCCAAATTTATAAAACGGCAGGCTTTTCTTCTCAAATAGTTCATTCATCAAATGTTTTTTGCTTCCGAAAAGGCAATAGGATACGTGCTGCTGAAGTTGCCATACAGAACGCAGTTTCTTTTGAAAAGTTTTGGAATCTTCAAAATCAGAAATCTGTTGGAATTCATCAATGCAAACTACTATTTGGAACCCTTTTTCTTTGGCGATTTTTTCCGGTAATTGGAGAATGTCATTTTCCGTTCCATTCTGTATATTGTATTCAAATGAAATTGAGAAATCGTTCATTGGATCTGCTCCAATAGAAATCTTGGGATTGATGTGCGATAAGAATTGTTTTGTGTTCTCAATCCACTCATCCCATTTGGAAGAAGTCTGTTTCAGTATAGAAGTAGCGAAGAGATGGTAGAATTCACTTTCCGTACGACAGGAAAATATATCCATATAGACTATTTTTCTTTTATTATTCTGTGCCAACTGAGCTACCTTCTTAACAAGAGATGTTTTTCCCCATCTTCTAGGGGATATAAGAATAGTGTTCACACCGTGTGTGAAGTTAAGAAGTAACCTTTCTGTTTCTTTTTCACGGTCGGTAAAGTTGTTCCCAGAAGTCGCAACTCCAAATACGAATGGCTTTTCCATAATTTTCTTTTCTCTGTTTGAGGCAAATATAGTATTTCTTTTATTTACTAACAAGTTTGTTACTAACAAAGTTGTTAGTAACAAACTTGTTAGTGGACTTTTGTGATTATTTCTAGTCTCATTTGAATGTTTAATGTGATATGAACGCATTTACTGAAAAAATAATTCTATTGTTTATACCATTGATTATTAGTGAAATAAATTCAAATTATACGTATTCTCAAACTATGAAAGGAGACACAAAGGAGACAAAAGGGGACTGGGCACTTTGCGGTTGATGTACCTTTGCAAAGTCATTCAAACAAAGCGAATGGCATACAGATAACCTTTATTTTTTTAACCATTTAAACTTTAACAATTATGGCTTTAGAGTATGTAGTAACAAAAAGAGTGTTCGGTTTTGACAAGGACAAAAACGAAAAGTATGTGGCAAGATCGGTTCGTTCCGGTAGAGTAAATTTCACTAAAATGTGCCGTAAGGTGAGTCAGCTTTGTGGCGTTCACCGTAAGGTGGTAGATTTGGTAGTCAGTGGACTGGTGGATATTATGGCAGAGGACATTGACGATGGAAAGAGCGTACAGTTAGGTGAGTTTGGCATCTTTAATCCTACTATCCACACGAAGAGTGCGGATGATGCGAAAGATGTGTCGGCGAAGTCAATCGTCCAAAGGAAGATAAACTTCTATCCGGGAAAAATTTTCAAGAATACGTTGGATGATATGAGTATTACCCGTCGTGCGGAAATTGAAACGGATTATACGGACGGAAGTAGTAACGGTGGCAATAATGGCGGAAAACCTGACGGCGGAGATGATGGCAAAGGTGATAATGGCGAAACACCGGATCCGGCAGCATAATGGAATTTAATTTTGCGTTAGAGTCAGTTTAGTTTAGTTAAATGCACAGAGAATCGATCAATAACCGATAATCTGTGCATTTTTCATTTCTTCATTAATTTTAGTAATGTCCGTATTGATTCGGCTTTTTTGCCAGTCTTCATATATTTCTCGAATATTTCAGCGTTCATCTGCTTTAAATCTTCCAACTCCATCCGAATATCCTCTTCCAAATAAGTTTCAGCATCCTTCAGGTAACGGAGATTTACCTTAGGAGAGTTTGCTATCAAATCGCACAACGCCTTTTCGGGAGTTGCTATCACAAAAGTGTAATCTTCTTTTTTGATATTGGTCAGTCCCACTGAGAATGTCTCTCTTGATATATAAGTATATTCAAACCTCCCCAATGGCGTATCAAAATCTCTGGAATGTTTCAAAGTGATTGATTGTGTGGTGTATACCGCTTCCGGTATCAACCCATAATAACGTAAAGCTGATGCCATAGAAACATACGAAGGCGCATAAAGATGATTGGCAATCAATTCTGTTGAAAGAATCTTGCCTGTTATTTCAGGATTGCACACATAAAGCCCTCGCTTGAGGCGGATGATTTGCTTATCCCTTTCAAGCAACCTGATTTTCTGATTTCCTCCCTTAATATGTGGAAAAAGAGACTCCAAAGCAGAAGCCGTTACAGGTATATTGCCTAACTGTACTAATGGATTGTTCATATCACAAAGATAGCTATTTTTTGAATATAAAAACATGTTGTATATGCTTTTCTGTTCAAATTATATCTATCAATGATGAAAAAAACAGTATTACGATGAAAGTATCCCCAAAGAAAAGTACTTTGTATTTGGGGAATCAAAACTGTTTCTTTATTCTTTTAAAAGATAAATCCCCTGCCGACAGTGTCGACAAGGGATTTTCATTACTAATTAATCATTATGCAAAGATATCACATCTCTGAATGTAAGCTATTACGTCTCCTTTGTGAATAATATCACCTTGCTGCGCACAAACTTCAACTATGCGCCCGGTAAACCCGGTAAATACCTTTTCATATTCTCCCCACGGAGTGGAAAGGTAGCATAATACTGCGTCGTGCTGATATTTGCATCCGATGGACGGTGCAGACGAGGGGCCTTCTACAGAGACTTCCCAAAGCACCTGTCCGTTGGCGGGCGCAATGACCGGATCTGCTTTTGCACGTTTCAGCTTTTTAATTTCTTCTTCGGAATAGCCATTCTTTACCATGGACGCATCTTTGGCGCGTTGTAGTTCTTCCTCAAAACGTTTCTTGGCAACGCCCGATTTGTAGTCGCGGTATTGACGGTCGTGCATAGCCAGTTCAAAAAGTTCTTCATCATCCTCTCCATATTCCCAGCCATTTTCATCCATTTCCTTGCGATAACTATCCAAGGCATCCGGGTAGTTCAACTGCGGATCGGTATCGACAAACTCGTACCCTTTGGATTTGGCTAGTTCCACAATCTCTGGTGCAAGTGTGCCGGGAAGGCGACCACTCCTGCCTAAAATCATATCCCAGGTATGATTATCTATCATACTCCAACGTTCTTCACCTTTTACCAACTGCATAAGGTTCATCAATGCGACATTCTTCACATATTGGCTGAAAGGAGTAACCAAAGGCGGATACCCCAGCTTGGGCCATACATATTCCACTTCATCGAAAAGCATGACAAGCAGGTCGTCAATGCTAAGTTCCGGTTCGTTCTTGCTTCTCAATATCATATTGATGCCGGAATGTACCCCTTTCAAGTCTGCCATCATAGACCCCATCATACCACCCGGTAAACCGCATTTCAATAGAAGTGAGGACATATACTTGTTGGTAGTATCCATGAAATAGCCCAGGAAATCGTCAATGAATTCCTGCGTCATGGCACGGGCTTTCATATATGCCTTCATATTTATATCAGGAACCTGGAAACCGAGGTCTTTCAACATCGCCTGTACGGAAATAACGTCCGGGTGAACTTTACCCCAGGACATGGGTTCCATAGCCACGTCGATAATATCCGCACCATTCTCGCAGACCTCAAGAATAGAGGCCATAGACAATCCCGGGCCACTGTGACCGTGATATTGTATCAATACGTCGGGATGCTTGTCTTTGATAGTCTTAACCAGTCGTCCTAACATACCCGGACGTCCTACACCTGCCATATCTTTCAAGCAGATTTCGGGTGCACCGGCTGCAATCAGTTGATCGGCAATCTGTGCATAATACTCAACGGTATGTACCGGAGAATAAGTAATGCAGAGAGTAGCCTGCGGTATCATGCCTGCTTCCAGGGCATACTTGATGGAAGGAATTATATTTCTTGTCTCATTCAGTCCGCAGAAGATACGTGTAATATCCACGCCTTGCTCATGCTTGACTTTATACATCAGTCTGCGTACGTCTGCTGGCACGGGATACATTCGTAATGCATTCAATCCACGATCAAGCATATGCGTCTGAATACCAGCTTCTCTGAAAGGTTCGGTAAAGGCACGGACAGCTTTATTAGGGTTTTCGCCGTACAACAGGTTTACTTGTTCGAAAGCACCCCCATTGGTTTCCACCCGTGTAAAACAACCCATTTCAATAATTAAAGGAGCTATACATACTAGCTGGTCAACTCGTGGCTGATATTTACCGGATGACTGCCACATGTCCCGATACACAAGACTGAACTTAATTTCCTTTTTCATTGTAATCAGTATTAAAGGTTTTTTCTACGGTTAACTTCACATATACAAAGATAAAGGATTGCTTTGACATATGGTCAATATTATGCGCTGTATTATACGATAAAAAGATATGTTTAATATCATAATGTAAGTAAATGCAGACTTTTATTCTTTTTTGAGTCCTTTTTTATACCAAATTGGTTTGACGCACGGATGTTAGTATGTAAAAGTTATGTTTTTGGTTTATTATCTGCACTTTTTTCCATTTGTTCATTCGTAAATATCTCTCAAACTTGCGAATTCGTTTCAATCGTTTCACAGAACCTTTCATACCCTGTATTTTGTCCTTTAAGTATGATTTTATTTATATTTTAACTTCTATATTTGTTCATAGAAGCGAACAACTATGGAACATCGTATCGGTATATTGGCTATTCTTGTAACGTTATCAGGCCTTTTGGGAAATGTATATGCTGCGATTCCATTTTTAACGGCTACAGATGATACGATTTGTCGGATTGCAATATATTTTGACGTAGACGATACGAGAGTGAATTCCTGTTATGGGAATAATAATCAGGCAATTAATTCGTTGGACTCTTTGTTCGCTAATTTGGATATGAAAGCTGTTGATGGGGTGAATGTTGTCACTTATGTATCTCCTGACGGTGATAAGATCTATAATAAGGGTTTAGCTAATAAAAGAAATAATTCGATAAGAGAGTTTTTAAAGCGTTATAGCGTAGAGATTGATAAAGTTCATTTAGTATCGGAAGGGGAAGATTGGTCAGAGTTTCGTAAACTACTGGTTACTGATACTAATTTGCCGGATCGGGAAGAAGTACTGATGTTGATTGATTATCATAAGGATGATATTGTAAAACGAAAGTACTTATTACGCAAGTTGAATCAAGGGATTGCTTACAAATACCTTGTTCACAATATATTTCCCAGGTTGAGGCGGTCTATAATTACAATTGTCGGGGTAAATTCAGGAATAATTAGGGAAAGTTCTGAACCGGTATCTTCTGTCTCCGTTTTGTCGGTTTCAAAACAGGAAGATGCGCTTCCGAATTGTCGACTTGATAAGTCTGTGAGTGAGAGGGAAAAGACACAGGCCTGTGAGGTGGTCGTATCGGAGACAGAAGAACCGGTAAAAGATAAGACGTTGCTTGCTATAAAGAATAATTTGCTATATGATTTGGCTTTGGCGCCGAATATAGAAGTGGAGATTCCGGTAGGCAAGAGATGGTCTTTGAACGCTGAATATAAATGTCCGTGGTGGTTGAATAGTAAACATGATTTCTGCTATCAACTTCTTTCGGGAGGTGTAGAAGGGCGTTGTTGGTTGGGCAATCGTCGGAAACGCAACCGATTGACCGGACATTTCATCGGACTGTATGCTGAAGGAGGAATCTATGATTTTCAAATGCGGGGAGATGGTTATCAGGGAAAATATTATGGAGCTGCGGGAGTCACTTACGGGTATGCACGGCAACTGGCGCGACATTTTTCTCTTGAATTCAGTTTGGGCATCGGATATTTGGCAACAGAATATAAGAAATATACTCCTTACGAGGGGGATATTGTATGGACAAACAGTGGGCGTTATAACTTTATTGGTCCTACCAAGGCGAAAGTGTCTTTGGTGTGGCTGATAACAACGAGGAGGTAGTGACGTTATGCGAAAGACAAGATATATGCTTCTTGTGCTTCTGTCCTCATTGCTAATGCTGGCGGGATGTAGCCGTCGTGATATATTGGACGATTATCCTGTGAGTGGAGTGGAAATATCGTTGGATTGGGATGGAGTGACGGATAAATTGCCAGAAGGGGTTCGGGTTATATTTTACCCGAAGGATGGTGAAGGGAAGAAGGTGGACAGGTATCTTTCAGTACGAGGTGGAGAAATGAAAGTTCCTCCGGGACGATATTCGGTAGTAGCATACAACTATAATACGGAATATGTAAGAATCAGGGGAGAAGAGTCCTATGGAACGATAGAAGCTTACACGGGACACTGCAATGGTTTAGGTATAGCCGGAACAGAAGAAATGGTTTGGTCGCCGGATTCGTTGTATGTGTTGAACATTGATGAACTGAATATAAAGAAGAGTGAAGAGGTGCTTTACTTGGCATGGAAGTTGAAATCGGTGGTGAAGAAATATTCTTTTGCGGTAGAGGTTAAAGGATTGGAATATGTGGCATCAATTGTGGGGTGTATTAGAGGATTATCAGATTGCTACTGTCTAGGCAAAGGTTACGGAGTGAACTCGTCACAGCCTATTTTTTTTGAGGGAAAGAAGGATGGTGATAAAGTTATAGCGTATTTTACGGCTTTCAAGCAGGCAAAGGAAATGTCGGTGCCGATGAAGATGACAATATCAAAAGGTGTAGCTTCCCGTGGAAAAGGTGATATTATGCTGGTTTTAAGATTTATCAAAACAGACAATACGGTGCAAGAAGCAACTATTGATATTACTGAAATAATAGATACGCTTGAAGATATTGGAACAGGCGAGGATGGAAAGTTGAAACCACCAACAGAAATAGTACTACCGCCTAATGATGAAATAGAGGTAGAAAAGCCAGAAATACCACCAAATCCTGATGGAGGTGGAGGATTTGAAGGGGGCGTTGACGACTGGGAAAATGGAGGCAATGTTGAGTTGCCCGTAGGTTAATATGGTATAAGAAGAATATGACAATATTATAAACTTTAAAAAATATAGTTATGAAAAAGATTTTATTGGCAGTAACAGCTGCTTTGGCAATTACGAGTTGCTCACAGAATGAAGAGTTTGAAAATGCAGGGCAGAAAGCTGAGATAAAGATGGGAACATCTGCTGTGACAAGAGCTACACCTATGGTCACTAATCAATTTGCAGAGTTTAGAGCATTTGGTTATGCGTATACTGCGGATGCATATAGTGCTTCAGTAATAGGACTTAACATTCTTGATGGTTCTTTTACAAGTACTGATCAAACCAATTGGATTGAAAAAGATGCAAAGAAGTTTTATTGGCCTTCTGATGGAAAGGTTGTTTTCTTTGGATATAGTCCATCGGAGTTGCCTGCTTCCAAAAATTATACCTATCCGGCTGATGGAGGATATCCCACAGTTACGTATGCAGTAGATAATACAATTGCTAGTCAAGTTGATTTTCTTATTGCTAAATTAGAAAACCAAGTTAAGAGTGCTAATGCTGTTTCTTTAGCATTTAAACATGCTTTGACTCAGGTTGTGTTTAAATTGAAAGGCGATGATAAAAATGTCGAATATACAGTAACTAATATTACTTTTAAGGATTTAAAAACTTCTGGTTCATATAGTTATGAAGGTGGGGGTTGGACTACTGAAGATACTCCATTAGCTGACTATTCGATAAAACTTACTGATAATAATGTTTTTGTTGGAGGCGATGAAGCTGCTAAAACATTGGAAGCTACAGATCAATTGATGATTCTGATGCCGCAGGTGCTTAATGAAACTATTGTGGAAGTCACATTCTCTGCTACGAAAGATAATGTTGAAATATTTAAGTCTGGTATAAAAACTGCTAAGCTTTCAGGGACATGGGCTGCTGGTGAAAAATACGTTTATACTCTATTACTCAAAGCTGGTGATGAACTTAAGGTCTCTGGAACATTGGAAGATGCTTGGTCTCCTAAGGATGGTGCTACAAATGTTGATACTGATAAGGTTATATAATCTATTAAGAAACTAAAGACTATTAATTATATATTTCTAGTCGTAGGAGGCAATATTTTGTAACATAAATGAATCCTGATTTTTCGGAATAGAAGAATCAGGATTTTCATACAACCTATTTTCATATTTCTTCCTTTTTTTATGGCTATATAAAAGATTTCATATATTTTTGCCGAGAGCATAAACAAATTCAAACAAGGCAAACATATGTCATCTATCTGTCAAGGAACCTGGGACTGTCAAAACTGCCCGAAAGCAGTGGGGAATGCTATAACCCATATCATCCACCAACGAGGATTCCATAGATCTGCTCAAAGGTGTGATGAGAATTTCATCTTTTTTCTGCTAAAGGGAGAAATGCTGGTTAATAGTCAGGAATATGCAGGTACGATGCTTAGAGAAGGGGAGTTTATTCTTCAGGCTATCGGGTCAAAGTTTGAGATGCTTGCTATGACTGAATGTGAATGCATCTATTATCGTTTCATTCAACCGGAGATGTTTTGTGACTTTCGTTTCAACCATATCATGAAAGACGTTTCTCCACCGCTTATTTATTCTCCATTAAAAATAGTACCTGAATTACAATCCTTTTTAGATAGTTCTATTACCTATCTGAAGGAAAACAAGATATGTAGAGACCTGCTTTCTTTAAAGCGGAAAGAATTGGCGTTCGTATTAGGTTACTATTATTCCGATTACGATCTTTCTAGTCTGGTACATTCACTTGCTAAATATACTAACAGTTTTCAGTGCTTCGTAATTCAGAATTATAAGAAAGTGAAGACAGTAGAAGAATTAGCCCAACTGGGTGGATATACTGTCAGTACCTTTCGTCGTATCTTCAATCATGTTTTCCACGAACCCGTATATG
Source organism: Bacteroides sp. GM023 (assembly GCF_014750685.1). Classification (GTDB taxonomy): domain Bacteria; phylum Bacteroidota; class Bacteroidia; order Bacteroidales; family Bacteroidaceae; genus Bacteroides. The sequence goes on along the minus strand of NZ_JAAXGE010000002.1, from coordinate 259,889 downwards.
AATGGATGCAGGCGCGGCGTAAAGAAGGCATTCTGGACGACATACATCACTCTGACTGCACACTCTCTGAAATATGCTATAAGTACGGCTTTGAATCACTACCACACTTCTCCAATTTCTGTAAAAAATCCTTTGGAGCTTCTCCTCGTAACTTGCGCGGAAAAAAGAGCTCATAATATAATTCGTTGATAAAAGAAATCCCCTGTCGGCAAGCCGGCAGGGGATTCTGTCATTAATCAAATTGTCTCTCGTACCAAAACCTAGCAGTTTCTAATCTTTCAATTTTGCAATAATGAAGTCACGGTTCAGGCGGGCGATGTTGCTGATAGAGATGTTCTTCGGACATTCAGCTTCACAAGCACGAGTGTTTGTACAGTTACCGAAGCCCAGTTCGTCCATCTTGGACAACATAGCTTTTGCACGACGCAAAGCTTCCGGTTTACCTTGCGGAAGCAAGTTCAACTGGCTAACTTTTGCAGAAACGAACAACATAGCAGAACCATTCTTACATGCAGCGGCACAAGCGCCACAACCGATACAAGCGGCAGCATCCATAGCTTCGTCAGCGATAGGTTTTGGAATCAGGATAGCGTTGGCATCCTGAGGAGCACCTGTGCGGACGCTTACGTAACCACCAGCCTGCATAATCTTGTCATAAGCAGTACGGTCTACCATCAAGTCCTTGATAACAGGGAAACCTGCCGAACGCCAAGGCTCAACAGTGATAGTGTCACCATCGTTGAAACGACGCATATAAATCTGGCAAGTAGTAGCACCTGTTGCAGGGCCGTGAGGATGTCCGTTGATGTACAAGGAACACATACCGCAGATACCTTCGCGACAGTCATGGTCGAATACGATAGGTTCTTTTCCGCCACTGATTATCTGTTCGTTCAGGATATCCAGCATTTCGAGGAATGAAGTATCACCTGAGATATCTTTCATTGAATAGGTTTCAAAAGCACCTTTAGCTTTTGGACCGGCTTGACGCCATACCTTCAGTGTAAATGATATATTTTTATCCATTTTCTTCTAATTCTTTTTAATGTTTAACTTCGCCAATTAGCTCTTGTAGTTACGAGTCTGAACCTTGATAGCTTCGTAAACCAACGGTTCTTTGTACAATACCGGAGCCTTTTCATCGTCACCCTGATATTCCCAGCAAGCTACGTAGAAGAAGTTTGCGTCATCGCGTAATGCTTCTCCTTCTTCAGTCTGGTATTCTTCACGGAAGTGACCACCACAACTTTCGTCACGGTTCAATGCGTCGTAAGCAACAAGCTCACCCATAGTGATGAAGTCGTACAAACGGATTGCTTTGTCAAGCTCTACGTTCATACCTTCTTTAGAGCCAGGGATAAACAGGTTAGTTTCGAATTCCTTGCGGATTTCTTTCAGTTTGGCGATACCTTCCTTCAAACCTTCTGCTGTACGTCCCATACCCATGTATTCCCACATGATGTGACCCAGTTTCTTGTGGATGGAATCAACCGATTCTTTACCCTGAATCTTCATGAACTTATCAATCTTAGCTTGAACAGCCTTTTCTGCTTCAGCAAATTCAGGAAGATCTATGGAGAAACGGGGAACAGTAATCTGATCAGCCAGATAGTTTTGGATTGTGTAAGGCAATACGAAATAGCCGTCAGCCAAACCTTGCATTAATGCAGAAGCACCAAGACGGTTGGCACCGTGGTCAGAGAAGTTACACTCACCGATGGCGAACAGACCCTTGATGGTAGTTTGCAGTTCGTAGTCTACCCAGATACCACCCATTGTATAGTGGATAGCCGGATAAATCATCATCGGGTTGTAATATTTCACACCACTGATTTCTTTTGCCAGTTCGCCCGGATTCACGTCAGTGATTTCCTCGTACATATCGAAGAGGTTGCCATAACGTTGAAGAACGACATCAATGCCCAGACGACCGATAGCTTCAGAGAAGTCGAGGAATACGGCCAAGCCTGTGTTGTTCACACCGAAACCTGCGTCGCAACGTTCTTTAGCTGCACGGCTGGCAACGTCACGTGGAACCAGGTTACCGAATGCCGGATAGCGGCGTTCCAGGTAATAGTCGCGGTCTTCTTCCGGAATATCACTTCCTTTGATTTCGCCTTTCTGAAGTTTCACAGCATCTTCTTTCTTCTTCGGAACCCAGATACGACCGTCGTTACGGAGAGATTCGGACATCAACGTCAGTTTTGACTGTTGATCGCCGTGTACCGGGATACAAGTCGGGTGAATCTGAACATATGCAGGGTTAGCAAATACAGCACCCTTGCGGTAGCAAGAGATAGCAGCCGTACAGTTACAGCCCATAGCGTTGGTAGACAGGAAGTAAGCATTACCGTAACCACCGGTAGCGATTACTACGGCGTGAGCGGCGAAACGTTCCAGTTCACCTGTGATTAAGTTTTTTGCGATGATACCGCGGGCACGTCCGTCAACGATGACAACGTCCTGCATTTCATAACGGGTATACAGTTTTACAGTACCTACGTTTACCTGACGGCTCAGTGCGGAGTAAGCACCCAGCAACAACTGCTGACCGGTCTGGCCTCTGGCGTAGAACGTACGGGATACCTGAGCGCCACCGAAAGAACGGTTGTCCAGTGTACCGCCATATTCGCGGGCAAAAGGAACACCTTGAGCTACGCATTGGTCGATGATAGCGTTTGATACTTCAGCCAGACGATATACGTTAGCTTCGCGGGCACGGTAGTCGCCACCCTTTACTGTATCGTAGAACAGACGGTAAACGGAGTCACCGTCATTCTGATAATTCTTTGCAGCATTGATACCACCCTGTGCAGCGATAGAGTGTGCACGGCGCGGAGAGTCCTGGATACAGAAGTTGAATACTCTGAAACCCATTTCACCGAGTGAAGCGGCTGCAGAAGCGCCTGCCAAACCTGTACCCACAACGATGATATCCAAACGACGCTTGTTAGCGGGGTTCACCAATTTCTGGTGAGCTTTATAGTTAGTCCATTTCTCAGCCACTGGGCCTTCCGGAATCTTTGAATCTATCTTGATCATAATATTATTTACAATTTAATCATTTACAATATCCTATTTAGCAAGCACCGCCATACATCAGTGATTTCACGAAGAATACCACTACTACGAGTGCAAAACCGAGTACAACAATTGTAGCGTAGATGTTGGAGATACATTTCCAACGGTCGATCCATACTTTGTTGTTCCATCCCAGTGATTGCATGGAACTCCAGAAACCGTGAGTCAGGTGGAACCACAGAGCGAAGAGCCAAACGAGGTAAAGAACTACGTAAACCGGGCAAGAGAAAGTCTGCTGGATGTGATAAGCACCGTTAGCGGCATAAGCCAGCGTCAGTGTGTCAGCGTGCATACCCATGTTGTGCATCAGTTCAGGCAATTGCATTTTTGCCCAGAAGTTGAAGAGGTGCAAGCCAAGGCCTACGATTACGATAATACCTAACACTAACATGTTCTGCGAAGCCCACTCTACAGTTTTAGGCTTGTCTGTCACTGCATAGCGTTCGCTACCACGCGCTCTGCGATTCTGCATTGTCAGCCAGAACGCATAGATGATGTGAATGATGAAAAGAGCAGCCAATCCTGCGGTAGCCACTAACGCATACCAGTTTGCTCCCAGGAATTCACAAATCATGTTGTAACCATCAGCCGAGATGATTGCAACCAAGTTCATCGCCATGTGAAATGTTAGAAACAGGACAAGGGCGATACCGGTAACGCTCATCACCACTTTCCTTCCTACAGATGAATTACTTAACCACATAAATGATTGAATTTAAATTATTTAATTGTTAGAACTAAAATTTCGACGTTTTACACCTCTTACGGACTGCAAAAATAGGGGAAATAGATTGATTGAGCAAGGAATTAAAGAAATAATTCCTTAATCGGCAATCTTTCCGATTTTTTCACCGCAGGCTGCCTTCTTACGCAGCGCGCGGGGAGTGTCGCCGAAAGAGTCTTTGCAGAAGTGCGCAAAGTGGGACAGGGAATCGAATCCGTATCGGTTGCAGATTTCCGTGATGCGCATTTTAGTGTGCTGAAGGTCTTCGAGGATACCTTCCCGCTTTTTCTCCAGTATCCATTCGTACACGGGCATGCCGTAGAGGTTTTTGAAAAGCCGGCGGAAAGTGGTGGTGGTATAGCCGCCCAAATGTGCAAATTCTTCCACGTTTTTCACGGTGCCGTAGTTTTGCATCACGAAATAGTGGAAACTTTCCGTATAGGTACTAATCGGGTAGAAGAAAGAACTTAATTGCGGCAAAGGGTAGAAGTTGGTAATCAGGAAAACCAGCTCTTTGCATTTCAGCTCAATGTATTTGCTGCAAGGGGACTCCTCATTGAGGAATTCGGGCATACTGGTGATTAGATGAAAGAGCCTTTCGCTCATAACCATCGGAGTATAGGTCAGGGGAACTTCCGCCTGTTCCATCACTTCCTTGTAACGGTCCTCGCAAAGCAGAGGCAATTCGTTGAACCAGTACACAACATATTCGACATCCGTAAGTGCCAGTATTTCTATCTTCGAGCCGATAGCTTGCAGGATGAACTGTTTCTCGCGCAGTATGTTTCCCGGATATTCTTCACTATTGATAAGCAGTTCCCCTTTTATCATAAAAAGCATACAGTTTTGCGTACACTTATCCTTGGGAATATGCTCCCCTTTGGGTAAGTTCCGATGTATAAGGATGTTCTCCGTAGCTCTGGGGCATCCCTCACAGTTTGTATATTGTATGCAAAAAGAATCTCCTGGCATGAGTTTTATTTCATGAATTGTTATCTTTGGGGAACAAAGATAAGGTTTTTTGCGGAAAATGAAACTCTTTCTTACATTTATGTTTTAGTGAAAAGCTTTATATGATTGTCTTTATTATAGTGAAATGTATATTTATAACTAAATGCGCGATTATATTATGAAGAACAAAAACGTTTTATTGGGTATGGCCGGCATGGCTATGTTGTCTGCCGAGGCTGTCGCTCAAAAGCCTGCGAACATTATTCTTATTAACTTGGATGACTCCGGAAATGGAGACTTTTCCTGTCGGGGGGCAATCGGTTATCAGACCCCGCATATCGACTGGATGGCTGCCAACGGAATGTCAATGAACAACTTTTATGCGGTTCAGCCTATCAGCGGTGCGTCGAGGGCGGGATTGATGACGGGATGCTATCCGAACCGTATCGGGTTTGCCTATGCCTTGAATCCGGGTTCACCTTATGGCATCAGTGAGCAGGAAGAGACGGTGGCGGAGTTGTTGCGTGACAAAGGGTATGCGACGGCTATCTTCGGAAAATGGCATTTGGGAGATGAGAAGAAGTTCCTGCCGCTTCAGCATGGTTTTGATGAATACTACGGATTGCCTTATTCGAACGATATGTGGCCTAACCATCCTCAATATAAGTTTCCCGACCTTCCTTTAATTAAAGGGAATGACATCATCGGCTATAATACGGACCAGTCGCGGCTGACGACTGATTACACGAATTATGCGGTCGACTTCATTCACCGGAATGCGAACAGCAAACCGTTCTTCTTGTATCTGGCGCATTCGATGCCTCATGTACCGTTGGCGGTTTCCGACAAGTTTAAAGGAAAGAGCAAGCAAGGCTTGTACGGAGACGTGATGATGGAGTTGGATTGGAGCGTGGGAGAAATCCTGCGGACTATCCGCGAAGAAGGGATTGAGGACAATACGCTGGTGATTCTCACTTCGGATAATGGCCCGTGGGCTAATTACGGCAACCATGCCGGTTCATCCGGCGGATTGAGGGAAGCAAAGGCGAACACATTCAATGGCGGTACGCGCGTACCTTGTTTCTTTTATTGGAAAGGGAAAATACAACCGTCCGGCGTATGCAATAATCTGTATTCCAATATTGACATTCTGCCGACTTTGGTAGAGATTGCGGGGGCGAAAATGCCTGAAAAGAAGATAGACGGGGTGAGTATGGTGCCCACGTTGACGGTAGACCCTACGATTGCGGTACGCAAATATCTTTGTTTCTATTATCATAAAAATTCGTTGGAAGCGATTACCGACGGGAGTTATAAGTTGGTGTTCCCTCATAAATATGTGTCTTATGACAGCCAGGTGCCCGGCAATGACGGACTTCCCGGAGAATTGGGACAGGGTGAAGTCAAGGAGTGCGAACTGTATGACCTGCGACGGGATATGGGCGAGCGTGTGAATGTAATTAGTCAACATTCGGAAGTGGTACAGGATTTGATGAGGGAAGCTGACGTATGGCGCGAAGAACTGGGAGACGACCTGACCGGGCATCAGGGAAAAGCGAGAAGGGAAGCCGGTAAATCGGATAAGACTATGCAATCAGAGAAGGCTGCCAAGTCGAATAAAACCGCCAAGTCGGGCAAGGCTGCCAAATAAACTCGGAAAGTATATGATTAAAGTCAATATCTGTCGGGATACATTATTTTCACCTATATTAATTATCCTGTTAGTTTGGGGAGTTTTCTCTCTTTTCGCTGTGGATTCAATGGCATCGGTTTCCTATCGGAACTTAATTCCCGAACCTGTGTCATTAGTAGAAAAAGAAGGGGCTCCATTCATCGTGAATGAGCGGACAAAGGTGCTTTATTCGGGGAATCATCCCGAATGGAAATCTGTTGCGGACTTGCTGGCTGCCTGTCTTTCGGAAAGTACCGGATATTCGTTGGCTGTTGGAAAGACAAAGAAGTTGCTGCGTTCTAATGAAATTATCTTCAAAAGGAATCCCTTGCTACGAAAAGAGGGGTTCAGATTAGAAGTCACAGAAGATAATATGGTAATTGAGGCAGCAGACCTGGCGGGAGCTTTTTATGCGGTTCAGATGTTGCGGCAGTTGTCGTTTCCGACGGTAGCAGGAGCAGCAGGCGTGCAAAGAAAGGAACTGAGTTTTCCCCCTGTGGCGTTGGAAGATTACCCTTCTCTGTCATACAGGGGAGCCATGCTTGATGTGAGCCGTCATTTTTTCTCGGTCGCGCAGGTGAAACGCTATATCGACCTGTTGGCTTTTCACCGTCTGAATCATTTTCACTGGCATCTGACAGACGACCAGGGATGGCGGATAGAGATAAAAAAATATCCGAAACTGACCGAAGTCGGTGCATGGAGAGGGACGGACAGATATGGTGGTTACTATACACAGAAAGATATAAAAGACGTAGTGGCTTATGCTGCCGAAAGATTTATAACGATTATCCCGGAAATAGATATGCCCGGTCATACACAAGCGGCATTAGCGGCATATCCGCAACTGGGCTGTACGGGGAAGGCTTATGAAGTGGCTACGGAAGTGGGCGGAGTCCACAAAGATGTGATGTGCGTAGGGAATGATTTTACCCTTCCCTTTGTAAAGGATGTTTTGAAAGAAGTTGCCGGTTTATTTCCGGGACAGTTTATCCATATCGGCGGTGACGAAGTGCCTAAAGACCGTTGGAAGCAATGCGACGCTTGCCAGAAGGCAATCACGAAGCATGGATTGAAAGACATCGGTCAGCATACGGCAGAGGAGTTTCTGCAAAATGCTTTCAATGAAGAAATAGCAGGTTATCTGCGTGGACTGGGAAAGCGGATGATTGGCTGGGATGAAGTGCTTTCCGACAGTTTGAGCCGGGATGTTACCATTATGTCCTGGCGTGGGCTGGGGCGTGCCACGGCTGCCCTTCGCAAAGGACACTCTGTGATTGTTTCCGCAGATTCCCATCTGTACCTGAATCATTATCAAACGATAAACTCGGAACAGGAACCCCGTGCGACCGGCGGACTGGTAGAAATGAAGAAAGTATTTGAGACGCCTTTCTTCTCTCCGCAACTGACGGCGGCTGAAAAAGAAAGAGTACTGGGCGCGGAAGCTTGCCTGTGGACTTCGTTTATCAACAGTGATTCGTTACTTGATTATATGCTTCTTCCCCGCCTGTCTGCTTTTGCCGAAGCTGCGTGGTGCGAAGGGAGATGCGGTGCTTTTAGCGGTTTCCTGCATCGCTTGCCTATGCTTTTAGACTGTTATACCCGGCTAGGCTATGGTTATGCCAATCACTTCTTTACAGTTTCCGCTACTTATAAATCTATTCCTACTGATAAAAGCCTTGAAATCTCAATGGAGAGTCTGCCTGATACAGAAATCTATTATACTCTGGACGGCAGCATACCTACGAAATCCGGTTCTTTGTATAAGAATCCTATCCGGGTAGACAAAAGTTGCACGTTGAAAGCTATCTCTTATTTGTCCAACGGACTTTCGAGTGACGAACTGACAAAAGAGGTAGTAGTAAATAAAGCGACATTCCGCCCTGTCCGGTTATTGAATGTTCCTTCCGAGCGTTATCAGGGAGAGAATGGAAAGGTTTTGGTAGACGGGATTCGAAGTATAAACTTTCATAATACAGGTCTGTGGGTAGGGTATCATTCTTCTGATTTGAGTGCAGTGATAGACTTGGAGTCTTTGCAGTCTATCTCTTCGGTGGGAGTTTCCGCTTTGACCGATTTAAGTGCATGGATTATGGGGCCGCAGTCTATTTCCGTATTCGTCTCTCCGGATGGAGAAAAATATGAAATGGTAGCCCGTCAGACATATGACGCGCCGACAGATGCCATGGGAGAGAAACGAAGTGAACTGAACCGCCTCTCTTTTGACACGGTATCCGCACGTTATGTAAAAGTGGTGGCAGAACCTTTTAAGGGGCTTCCCAAAGGACATTCCGGTGAGGGCGAACGGCCTTTCCTGTTTGTAGATGAGATAAGGGTGGATTAGTTTTGAACTTGTTATGTGAATTATCTACTCAAACAATGAAAAAAGTATTACCACGATAACAGAAAAAATAGCAGTAAGTTACTCTTGTTTGTAAGAGTAGCTTGCTGCTTTTTTATAGTGTTTGCATCTTTCTTAGATGAGAATTATATATTAATCAATGTATTGTTTGATTTGCTCCACTGGCATTGATAATTGTTTGGATATCTCTTCAACCGATGTCCCATTTTTACAGAGTATCTTAACCATTGAGCGAATCACCTGCTCTTTCTGTTCAATCACCTGCTCTTTCTGTTCAATCACCTGCTCTTTCTGTTCAATCACCTGCTCTTTCTGTTCAATCACCTGCTCTTTCTGTTCAATCACTTGCTCTTTCTGTTCAATCACCTGCTCTTTCTGCTCAATCACCTGCTCTTTCTGTTCAATTTCCTTATTCTTCATCATAATTGTCGTATCCCTGTCCTCTATTTCAGAAAGAATCTCGTCTTCTATCTCCATGGCACGACGCACGTTGGGTGCGGCGGCAGCCTTCAGCAGACGATGGACAACACACTTCACTTCATCATCAAGATGCTCATCGTTAATTTCCAGATAGTGCTCGCTATCAGCCTGCCGGTATTCCTGATCGAATACACTCAGCAGACGTTCAAGACGGTTACGGGTTCGTCCGGTGAGGAAAGGAATCTGTACGATGATGCTGTCATGAGTCAGACTCTCTATGAAGGGGTCGGGAGCAGGAAGAGGATTGTCGTCATAATCCAGATAGCGGCGGCGCACGTAAACCACCGGCTCGGTAAGGTCACCCAAGGGATGTCCCAGGATGTAGATAGAGATGATGGGCAAACCATATGTACGCCTTTGTCCATGCTCATTCTTTTCTTCGATAATGTTCTCCTTGTTGAGATACTGCGTGCCCAGGTACTGGCGGAAACGCAAGGTTTCAGTGATGAGCCAGGTCTTTTGCAGTTCGATGAGTACAAGGTGTTCTGAACCGTCATCTTCACGAATCTTTGCTGAAAAGTCTATACGAAAGAGTGAGATGCGCGTATGTTCCATGGAAGTATACTCGTGGCGGCGCATTTCAAGGTCTATGATATCCTTTTTGAGCAATGCGGAAAGAAATATCTTGGCGACTTTCTTGTCTTCCATCAAGAATTTGAAGACGGCGTCGTAAATGGGATTGGCGATGATAGTCATATTGCTTATAGTTTAATAATTAAGCAAATATACTTCTTTTATTTGATTAATGAGAGGATGAAAGGGTTAAATTCTTCTATCGGAAAGGTTTTGAATCAAATCACACTATTGGGATTTTTTCTATAAAGTTTAAACGCATAATTATCTTACACCTTACACTTTTGCTATTTATCTATCTGATATAAAATAAATTGCGTGAGTGTAAGATAGGGTTGCAGATAGTGTAAGATGCCTTTATCTTACACTCCTGAAATTTAAAAGGACTGTAGTAAATCTATAGAAAGTACGTAGTAATTGGCGAAATCTATGCAGAGAATGATTTGTTCATGTAGGTAAACAAAGTGTTTCCTATAGCAAAACACTTTGTTTCATATAGGGAAACACTTTGTTTCGAGCCTGCAAACACTTTGTTTCGAGCCTGCAAACACTTTGTTTCAAGCGCTTGAAACAAAATTAAACTGCCGTCGGAAATAATCTGGCAAGTAATTTCAGAAAAGTATAGTGCAAGATAACCGTATCTTACACTATCTGCAACACTATCTTGCACTTACTCAATTCACTTTATATTAGATAGATAAATAGCAAAAGTGTAAGGTGTAAGATAATTGTGCGTTTAAACTTTATAGTAAAAAAGTAAATGTTTGGCTCATTTCCGTACAATTTTGAACTAAATAATCTTCTTAACTCCATACGAAATACGTGTGTGCATTCTTGTTTTGATTTAATTATCCAACCCAAATGTCGAAGAAGTACCCTCATTTGTTAAAAACGAAAATTATGCAAAAAAAGATGTCTAAAATTAAAAATAAAAGGTATATTTGCAGCGTCACAGTAATGTGGCAGACATATTAGAAATTTAGAATACACGAAAGTGTTTAACTGATTCTCGAAACAAAAGTCTGGAAAACTTAGAAGGAGATAGGTTAGCATCTCTCGCGTCATAATATATGGCGTGGGAGACTGTTGCTTATTTTGCTTCGACGGCATTCCAGACGCCTTGTTTCCAAAATAAGTTAATAGTCCCCACGCCTTCGTATTTTAAGGATTCTTCTTCGGGGCTGAGAAGAGAACTTATCATCACACAAATGAAAGAGACACGGTTTATGTCAGTGTTTAGTATTGCTGCACTCCTGATTGCCTGCTTCAGCATCTCGACTCCCTCTTTTGGGCAGGTTTCTTCCTCATCCGGTTGGCACAAAGTGTACAATGACACCTTGCAGGGAGTCAGATCGGACGAAGCGCTCCTTTTCTTACAAGCAAAGAAAATCAAACCCGTAAAGTCATTGGTCGTCGGCATTATTGATTCCGGCATAGACACTACCGTTGTTGACCTTCAACCTGCTCTTTGGAGGAATCCTAAAGAAAAACCAGATGGAAGAGATAACGACAAGAATGGATACATTGACGACTTGCACGGTTGGAACTTCTTGGGAACAAGAGATAAATCTTTCAACATGACCAGTGCCGGCACAGAAGAATTTCGTGAATTCAAGCGGCTTTTTCCTACATATAAAGGTCTAGATTCGACAGCAGTAAAAGACACGGCGGAATATGCTTATTATGAAAAGATGAAAAAGAAGGCGGGCATTGTCAATTATATCAAGTTCTTCGGATATAATGCAATGAAAGATGCAGCCTATCAACTGATAGATTCCGTATTGAAAACGACTTCCGAAGTTGATATGGATACATTGACTGTCAATGGACTTGCGCATTTATCCGTAGAAAGTGAAAAGTGGAACGACGCATGCCAGACACTGTTTGTCGATATGTATAAAGGAGGCAAGGACGCACTTTGGAAAAAGGTGAGAAATACGCACCGGATACAATTTGACTTGATGAAAAAGCGTATTGACGGCATAGAGAATGATGCGGATAAACGTTTGTTGATGGGAGATGACTTGAAGAATCCGAAAGATTGTTTCTACGGAAATCCAGTTTTGCAAGTGGAAGGCTGTGACCATGGCACTTTTGTAGCCGGAGTGATTGCGGGACAGGGAACCGGGGATGCTCGGGTGACGGGGATTTATCCACAGGCCGAGTTGATGATTATCCGTGCTGTGCCGGATGGCGATGAATATGACAAGGATGTAGCCAGTGCCATTCGCTATGCAGTGGACAATGGCGCCAAAGTCATTAATATGAGCTTAGGCAAATATACATCTCCTGACGCCGGCATGGTGAATGACGCTATTGCCTATGCGGCAAGAAAAGATGTCTTATTGGTCCAGGCAGCAGGCAATAATAAGAAGAATATTGATAGGGTAGCCTATTTCCCTTCGGCAAAAGACAAATCGGGAAATACTTTCGCAAATTATATGAGAGTCGGCGCATCGGATAAACAGGGAAAACCTTGTTCTTTTTCCAATTATGGAAAGAATGAGGTGGATGTTTTTGCACCGGGTACGGAAATAATATCGGTCACTGCAGGAAACGAATATACCGAATCGCAGGGAACAAGTATCGCAGCTCCTGTGGTCACGGCTGTAGCAGCAATGATACGCGCTTACTTTCCTAAGTTGAAAGCTTCGCAGGTGAAAGAGATATTAATAAAAAGCGTGCGTCCGATGCAGGTAAAAGGACTCTGTGTAAGCGGAGGCATTATAGACGCATTGCAGGCGGTCAAACTGGCTATGGAGTATAAGAAATGAAAAGGCTGGCTATTGCATTCCTGTCAGGCCTTTTCTTTATATCCGCTCTGGCGCAGGATGCTAATTGGACAAAAGCGGAAAGATTCTCCGCTGATTCGCTGGAGCAATATATAAAAGGGAAGTCCCTTTATCCTGATTGGATAAAAGACAGTCATTACTTTACTTATGATGTAAGCCGCGAAAGTGGGCACCAATATTATCTGGTGAATGCAAAAAACGGTAAGAAGCGGAACTTGATAAAAGACAATGAACGGTTTGTCCTTCAATATGCCCGGATTACCGGAGATACATTGGATGCAAAAAATATCAGGTTATACGGATTCCGGTTTGAAAACAATGATTTCAACCGTTTCTATCTGGACAAGAAAGGCAAATCAATGGTTTATAATATGAATGACGGTCAATTGTCCGAGGTGCCTTTGATAAAGAAGAGGATTGAAAGGCCGGATTACAAACAGTCCTGCCATTCTGCCGATTCACTGTATTCTATGCTTGGATGCGGTTATGACTTGTTTGTCCGTGATAACCAGTCCGGAAGAGTAAAAAGAATCACTTTCGACGGGAAAGAGGATGCCGCTTATACATATCGTAATTCGAAAGATACGCTATCTGCCAATTCCAGAGGATTCTGGTTGGGACACCGGTATATTTATATGATGCAGGATATGAGCGAAGTGAAGGAAGTAAGCCTGATTCATTCACTCGGTCATTCGCGACCTGTCACAAATACATTCAAGATGCCTATGCCGGGAGATGCCGGAGTACGCCAATACCGTTTATATTGGTATGATGCCGATCATGGAAAAGGGAAGTTATTACCTATTGAAAAATATCCTGACCAAGTGGTGGCGATGGACTATTTCCGTTCATCTACCGCTCTGTATATTACACGGAGAAGCCGGAAAGCTGATAAAGTAGACCTTTGCCGGATTAATGTGGAAGATGGAACAGTGACCGAACTGATTTCGGAAGAATGTATCCCTCATATCAATTTAACTTTGTTCAATTACAAAATACTGGAACAGGGTAAGTATTTCATTTGGTGGTCGGAACGTACAGGGAAAGGGAATTACTATCTCTACAATGGTAACGGAGAATTGTTGAACCGGATTACAACCGGTGAAAATCTTGTAGCAGGCAGTATCGCCAGTGTCGATACGCTGGGAAAAGAAATTATTTTTGCCGGATATGGAAATGAGGAAAATACAAATCCTTATTATACATTCTTTTATAAGGCACGCCTGGATGGTAAAAAGCAGGTTTTGTTGACGCCCGGTGATGGCAATCATGAATTATCTCTGTCAGAAGACAAGAAATATGCAATAGACAAATATTCCCGTATGGACTTGCTTCCGGTGACGAGTGTGTTGTCCATAGAAAACCCGGAAAAGAATTATAAGGTAGAGCAAATGGATGGCAGCGACTTGCAGCAAGCCGGATGGCAACCGCCCACTTTGCTGAAAGTGAAAGCCGCTGACGGGAAAACGGATTTATACGGATTGATGTATCTTCCTTCCAATTTGGACGAAAGCAGGAAATATCCGATAATCAGCAATGTATATCCGGGGCCGCAAGACGATCAGATTCCGCAATCTTTTGCACTTGATGATAATGGGAACCAGTCTTTGGCGGAACTGGGTTTTATTGTGATTAACGTAGCATCCAGAGGCAGTTCTCCACTGCGTGGGCATGATTTTTATTGTTTCGGTTATGGTAATCTACGCGACTATCCGCTGGCAGATGATAAATATGTAATAGAACAGTTGGCTCGGAAATATCCGTATATAGATTTGGACAGGGTAGGCATTTACGGACATTCCGGAGGAGCTTTTCAAACGGTAGCAGCAATGTTGACTTACTCTGATTTTTATAAAGTGGCAGTAGCTGCTTCCGGCAATCACGATAACAATATTTATATTCAATGGTGGGGAGAGACATTTCATGGATTGGATGAAAAAGCAGACCCGAAGACGGGAAAAACCGCTTTCTCCGTGAACATCCCGACCAATATGGAATTGGCAAACAACTTGAAAGGAAAGCTGATGCTAATCACGGGGGATGTAGACAAGAATGTCCCGCCTTCTTCCACTTACCGGTTGGCGGATGCCTTGATTAAGGCAAATAAGCGGTTTGACATGTTTATCCTTCCGGGGAAGGACCATGGAGTGGTGTGCCCTTATTATCAGAATCTGATCCGTTATTATTTTGTAGAAAATCTTCTTCATGAATCGCATAGACATATAGATATTATTAATCATAAATAGAAACAAACTTATGAAGCATCTGGAAATTTTCAAAGCATGTCTATTTAGTTGCTTCTGTTGTATTGCTGTAGGTCTGTTTGCCCAGTCGCCGAAAGGCGCTGCCACTATCTTGGTCAAGGTGATAGTAGTGGATGCGGACAGGAACCCGTTGCCGGGAGCTACGGTAATAGTTTCAGGGAAAGCACAGGGAGTTGTCGCCGATGATCGCGGCGAAGTTTCTTTATGGGTGGACAGGAATACTCAAATTGAGTTCAGGTATGTGGGGATGAAATCCTTGTTTATGAAAGTGACAAAGCCTGTTTCGGGGTATATCACTTTGGAGGATGAAATGTCGGAATTGGATCAGGTGGTGGTCACCGGTTACCAGCGTACGACAAAACGCCGTACTACAGGTTCATTGGCGACATTGACGGCAAAAGACCTGAAAGGTGCCCCTACCGCCAATCTGGATATGTTGATGCAGGGAAAGGTTGCCGGTATGGATGTGAAAGCCGTCTCCGGGCGTCCGGGAGAATCGGCAAAGATTCGTATTCGTGGCACGAATACGATTACAGGTAATGCCGAACCCTTGTGGGTAGTAGACGGAGTACCTTTGCAACGGGATATACCGAGTATTGAGACTAGTCAAATTAAGGCGGGAGATTTTAATGACATTTTCACGAATGGTATTGCTGGAATTAACCCCAATGATATAGAATCGATTACAATACTAAAAGATGCGTCCGCAGCAGCGATTTATGGTTCCCGTGCAGCAGGCGGCGTTATTGTAGTAACAACGAAACGTGGAAAGACAGGTAAAATGCAAATCAACTATTCTACAAATGTGTCTGTTGTAACAAGCCCGCCCCGTGACGCAAATCTGATGAACGCAAAGGAAAAATTGGCTTGGGAGCAGGATTTATGGGATGAATTTTCCGCTAAGAAATTTACTGAAGGCGATAATTATCCGGTGATTGGTGCCGTAGGTATGATTCGATCGGGATACGGACAATATGCTGATATGAATAGAGAACAGCAGGATGCGGAAATTGCTGCTTTAGGAGGACATTCGACAGACTGGTTTCAAGAATTGTTCCAAAATTCTGTATCACAAAGTCATTATTTGTCTCTATCCGGAGGTTCGGAAAAGAATTCATATTACGTTTCTTTAGGTTATTCAAAGAATAACGGATTAGTGAAGAAAACGGATTATGATCGTTACAATGTTAGTGCGAAGATAGATATGAAACCTAATAAACGCGTAAAGTTGGCTTTTACTGCCGACATGGCGATACAGCATTCCAATTCTCCTTCGTTGAGTGTGGATCCGTTTAAGTATGCTTATTTCGCCAATCCCTATGAAAAGGTTTATAATGAGGATGGTTCTTATGCGGCTGATAATACTTACTATAATTTGACACATGCAAATGGAAGTTATGACGTGAAATTACCAAAAGATGGATACAATATATTTAGAGAAATAAATGAAACATCCAGTGAAACAAAAAATATTTCGGCTTCGTTAATTGCGAATTTAAGTGTGAATATTTTAGATAATTTCATATTCGAAGGATTAGCATCCTATGGTTATGTATCAAATATGTCCGACAATATTAATAGTAAGAATACTTATACCGCATGGATAGATCGCCCTTTTAAAGATGATAATACGGAACGTGTATATGGGTCGATTACGCAAACATCCGCATATAATACAAATTACAATCTGCGAGGTCAGTTGCATTATTTCAATACATTCGCTGAAGATCATTACATTAGTGCTTTATTGGGAACCGAAATACGGGGGCAGTATGCAAAGAGCATTTATGAGAAGAGGTATGGCTATGATCCTGTTACCGGTAATTCTGCTATGCCTACTTATCCATCGGATATTAAACTGGAGTATGCCGATATTTTATCTTATGCTGCAATCATGGATGGGTTGTCAGGACAAAGTATTACGGAAGATGCATTTGCTTCTTTCTATTTTTCATTAGACTATGTATTTAAACAGCGTTATATTCTTAGCCTTACCGGACGTACTGATGGGTCTAACAATTTTGGTAGCAAAGAGCAGTTCAACCCCACAGGTTCACTCGGCTTGTCATGGAACGTGGATCAGGAGTCCTTCATGCAAGCATTGAAACCCGTAGTCAGTAGTCTTTCTCTCCGTGCGGCATTTGGATATACCGGCAATATCAACAAGAGTGTCTATCCGCAGTTAGTGATGGATTATAATACTTCATTTCGCCGGACTGATACGGATTATTACCGCATGGGGTATTTAAGGAATGCACCTAATCCACATTTGCGTTGGGAAAAAACAAGAGATATGAAACTGTCGGTTGATATAGGTTTCTTAAATGACCGTTTCCGTCTGCAAGGAGAACTTTACGACCGCCGTACACGTGATGCGGTGACATCCGTATATATCCCTTATACGACGGGCTTTGGTACGCAATCATATAATACATCGGAACTTTTGAATCAAGGAGTTGAAATCACTTTGAATGCAAATGTCTTAAAAACGAGGAGTTGGAGTGTCTCTGTTTCAGCAAATATGGCATATAACCGGAATAAGCTGTTAAAATATGATGTACATTCAGGATTCAATGCTTGGGGAACTAACCATGTGGGGTATCCTTTGGGATCTATCATTAGTGGAAAAGTACAAGGTATTGATAAGAAGTTAGGCATTTATACATATGAAGCCCGTCCGGATGCGATATTTACAACGGCAGCAGATCGCCGTGATGAGTTTAATTATTCCTTTTATTTAGGAACCAGTAATGCACCGATCAATGGTGGATATTCTATTTCAGTTTCATATAAGAATATCAATCTAAGCCTTGGAGGAAGCTATTCATTAGGAGGAAAGATCCTAAATAATATAGATTGTCCTGTCAGTTATTCAACATTGTATGCTAATGTTTTGGAGCATGTGCCTACACAAGAAAATGACTTATATGTTAATCACTTGAATGTGAGAAAAGATGCTATAAATCGTTGGACACCGGATAATCCAATTACTAATGGTCATCCGCGAATTATTGATGCGTATGGTGAAGATTTGGGAGTGGATGATTTTGTGCCTTCTCTCAAATTTATAACAAAAGCTTCGATGTTGGAAGATGTATCTTATTTTAAACTTGGCTCGTTGATGATTGGATACAATTTTACCGGAAGTTGGATGCAAAAGGTGTGTATCAATTCGTTGGCACTATCATTCAGTGTGAGCAATTTATTTTCTATTACAAACTATTCCGGCATCGATCCAGAAACTCCAGGAGCAGTGTATCCTACTCCACGAACATTCTCAATGGGTTTATCTGTCGGATTTTGAATGAAAGAAAATCATGAAGAAGAAGATTATTATATGTATATATGGACTCATAATATTGTCTTGTATATCATGCAGCAATTATCTGGATATTAAGCCTTATGGCAGAACAATCCCTAAAACGGCAGAAGAATTTTCAGCTTTATTACATACTTGGCTGAATAAAATTGATGGAGGTTCAGATGACATACTAGTTGGTAATTCGTCTAATCTTATGAATATGGATGGTGCGTATGGAGACGATTTTGAAGTTTGCCTGACAGCACAGAGCGGACGTTTTATGGATGTTTATTTGGGAGATTTAGCTAGTTCTACGAAAGTTTCTGAGAATTATAGTAATTTGTATGAAATAATACGTGACTGCAATATTGTCCTCAATGAAATGGAAGAGAGCGTAACTACAGAAGCCAATGAAGTACGTGCGACTGCCTATACGATGCGTGCGGTGGCATATTATCAACTATTACGATTTTATTGTGAAACACCGCAAACCGGAAATTTTGAAAATCAGCTCGGTGTGCCTTTAGTAGTAACATTTGATATGGAGGAAAAACCAATCCGTAGCACGATGCAGGAAACGATTGATTTGATTGAATCAGACTTGAATCATTCAATATCATATCATATATCGAATGAGCTCTACCGCTTCACAGAAGATGTGACCAAAGGCTATCTTGCCCGTCTTTATTTCTGGACCAGGCAATGGGGAAAGGCTTTGCCATTAACACAAGAACTACTAATAAAGTATGCATTATTGGAAGGAGATGCCTATAAGAGTATGATGACAACTTCTTATGATCTTGCAGGAAATCAATTATTGAAAGCATATCGGGCTGTAACGGATATGACTGAAATGACAGGCTCGAGAACGATGCTTCAGTACCGTCCGGTAAGTAAAAGATTCTTGAATACATTTACCGAAGAAGAAAAAGTTAAAGACATGCGTTACGCACTTTGGGTAAACAATAAAAGGGTAGTAACAAAAACTTTCTTTTGCGGTATGCGGGCGGCAGAATTTAAATTGATGGAAGCCGAGTGTTATTACCATTTGGATAAGCTGGAACTGGCGTTGAATTCAATCAATGAACTTCGTGCACATCGCATAAATGATTATAAGAATCTGACAATGAACAACCTGCCTTCTCTTCAAGAAACAGAGATTATCACAATCGATGCAGAAGGAAATGCATTGACACTCTTGATGGGGCTGATTCTGCGTGAACGCCGGAAAGAGCTGTTTCTGGAGGGAGACCGTTTTTTCGAGCAAAAAAGAAATGGAATGCCGGAATATTGGACAGCATATAATGGTAGGAAATATGTAACTCGAAAATATATGTACACACTTCCGATTCCGCCACATGAGCTAAACTTAGTAAATGGATTAGTACAGAATCCGGGATATACTGAACTGAAATAAAAGGAGGAATAAATATATGAATGCAAAGTTGATTTATAGATATGTGCTGGTTGGTTGTCTATTGTTTACAAACTGCACATACTTTGCTTGTGAGAATATTGAAGAATTGCCACCAAAGGAACAAAGTGGAAGTAGTAATGTATATAAGATAGCTGATCCGGTTGTCTTGAATGCCACTGAAACTGCAATAATAGATGCCATTAAGCAAGAATATAATGAGAAGGTAACTCAATAATTAACAATCTAAAATTACGAGAATGATGAAAAATGTTTTGTTTTATTTATTAGTGATGTGCTCTTTTGTAGTTGCGTCCTGTTCGTCGGATGATGATGGTAATTCGGTAGAGATAGTAGAATTGAATTTTAGCCAGGCGCGCTATTCTTTGGCTAAGGGTGAAGTGGAGTTGAAACTTATATCAGACCAGCCTGCTACTACCACAGTTTCAATACCTGTTTCTTTCTCCGGAACGGCAGTAGAAAGCACTGATTTTACGGCTGATAAAGTAATAACACTGAAAGCAGGTGAATCAGAAGCTGTACTTAAAGTAAAACGTATTGATGAAAATATCGGTGAGGAAGATAAAGAACTGGTTGTAAATTTGGGAATAGCTCCCACTGGTTTTAAAATTGGGGTGGGAAATTATACTGCTGTAGAATTACTTGGTAATACGGGAGTTGTTATGTCATTTGATAACACGACGGATATATTGTCATTATCCGGTATTTACTATGTTTCTCTGCAAAAAATAGCTGGTGGAAACTATAAAGTGCCATCTGCAATGAATCTGAATGTAGAAGTAGATCCCTCTTCTACAGCAGTGGAAGGAACTCACTTTGAATTTAATGAAGGGAAATATGCTAAATTTGCAGCAAATAAATATCAGGGGAGTGTTGCTGTCAAGTTCCTAAAAAAAGAAGCAGGTAAGGATAAGTTGGTGTTACGTTTATCACAAAAAGACGGATTTGCTTATGGCAATAATGCTACGATTACTATTACTATTAATGGAGCTAACCAGTTGGAAGGTACGTGGGTGTTTGATATGTTTGCAAACAAAGACTGGTTAAAAAGTAGCTATCCGTCAGAATATGGTACCGGCTATTTTGATGAAACTACCTTTCCAAAGGCTTCTAGCAATGACAAGATTACTTTCAGCGGTGATTCTTATAAAGAATACACCTTTACGCCTCATCTTGTTGGTGATTTAAAAAACTACTTTAACAAGGAATGTAAAGTTACTTTTGAAAAAGAAGAAAATAAAGTTTTTCAAGAATTAGGTTATCCAAAAGTTGAAAAAAGAGTGGCTGTTTACGAATTTGCATCTGTCAATGTGAATTTCTCAGCTCTAAATAATAAAGAGCGTTCCGCTAAGGTAAGTTTCCGTGTGACTACTATAGATGAACAGGAAGTTTTGGAATGTACACTTGATGACTATGAACCTACTGATTTTTTCACCGGTATATATGAATTCGAACAGAATATGGCAGGATATGCCCCACTTCGGATTTATTTTAAAACTGCTAATAATTAGGTGTTTATAATAAAAGAGGGAATCAAGTGAAATGATGCCCTCTTTTATTATTCTAAATCTTATTAATTTCCAACGATCTTTGCTAGTAATATCTCTTTATCATTTCATTTAATTTATTTTTATTGGCACCTACTAGTACGTCTATTTTTTTACCATTTTTGTAAAATATAAAAGTAGGAATTAAGCTAACATTACAATCTTGTGCAATATCATTAGCATCATCAATATTTACTTTCAGAAATTCTATATCTTTATGTTTTTCATTTAAAGCTTCGAAATAAGGGGACATCATCTTACATGGTCCACACCAAGGTGCCCAAAAAAAGACAACAGCATTAACATTCCAACGAATGAATTGACGGTACTCACTAAGATCCGTTACCGGCATCGACCGAGTCGCCATTTTAGAACAAGCATCATAACTTGTTAATGAGTCAGAAACATATCCATTTTTATATCGATTCCAATCTACCACAGAATACTCTCCACATATTCCCTCATAAATATTTGAGCTTGATAGCTCAAAATTAGTATTCATTGGTGGATTTTCTAACTCTTCATCATTACTACAACTGTAAATAGACAGGAGAAAGAATGCACTAAGCAAACTAAAAAATAATTTTGTTTTCATAACATTATTCTTTTGGGTTAATAATGCCATACAAAAATATGGAAATATCGGATAAAAACAAGTTTTACTTTGTTTTATTTTCTAATAAGATAACTTATTTGACTCAACAGTTAATCGGGTGAGTCACTTACTCAATTGATGACAGTTGGTTATATATTTATTCCATATCATTATATCTTAGACATGATAAGATTATCATTGAAATATATTTCAACATATACATTCCTGCGATAGAAGCGTCAAAAATAAAAGAGACGAACAATTACCTTTATTTAAGTTTAGGATTTTACCAGTCGATTCGTTTCTCACCGAGAAACACTTTGTTTCTCGGTGTCGAACAGGTTGTTTCTCGGTGAGAAACGGGTCGTTGGTTTTAAAGGAAAAAAGCCGAATGGTAATCGTCTGGATAACAGCGTTTTACGAAAAAGTGTTATCTGTCAGGAATATATAGGAGTTTTATTGACAACTTTTGGCAACACCTTCTATTTCTATTACGACTATTACTGTAATAATATTTACATTATAACTAAAATACGGCATTTGTAAAAGAATCCGTATCATTCATTTCTGCGCAGTTATGAATGAGTCTTTATTGATAGTACTTCTCAAGCACTTCCTGCATTTCCGGATACTTTTCGTCAGTATCACCTGCTTCCTTGCGAAGATTTAATAAATCCTTCTTCATCTGTTTGATGATAGAAGCGTATTTCGGGTCATTATACAGGTTATGATTCTCGTGCGGGTCATTCTGTAAGTCATAGAAATCCCATGCCGGAGTGAAATCAAAGTTTTCCGTATCGGTCATATCCAAATTTCTGGCGTAGTAGAAAATAAGTTTGTACCGGTCGGAACGGATGGCGAAATGTGCCGGGCGGACAGCATGGTTCGTCCAATAGCGGTAATAGATTTCTTTCCGCCAGTCTGCCGGAGTTTTTCCTTCGAGGTTGGCGGTGAAGCTGTGTCCTTGTACATTCTCCATTTTTACTCCGGCAAACTCGGCTAATGTCGGTGCAAAGTCGACGTTGAGTACCAAGTCTTTCAGACGTTGCCCTGCGGGAACCTTTTTGGGATAGCGGATGACGAAAGGCATGCGGGCTGATTCTTCATAAAACATCCGTTTGTCGAAGAAGCCGTGTTCGCCGAGGAAATAACCCTGGTCGGAGACATAGACAACGATGGTGTTGTCGGCAATGCCCATTTCATCGAGAGTTTTCAGAAGTTTGCCGATGTTGTCGTCTATGGTAGCTCCGCAACGCATATAGTCGCGGATAAATTTCTGATAAGCTGCGCGTCGGGCGGCAGTCCGTTGCATCCCTTCGGTGCTGAATGGCAGTCCGGGGTAGCGGCACCACCATTTGTCCGGGTCTTTCGAGGCGGTTCTCCAGCGACGCTCCAGTTCTTCGATGGTTTGTCCGACGAAAGAACGGCCGTTGGTTTCCGGCCCCCAGTCGAGAAGGTTCTCCGGTTCGGGGAAGGTGACGCCGTCATAAAGATGCTCCATGCGCGTCGGGTAGTCGTATGGTTCGTGGGTGGCTTTGAAGTGGCAGCACATCAGGAAAGGCTCGTTGCCGTCCTGCTGCTTTATCCAGTTGATGGCTTTTTCGGTGACAAGGTCGGTGGAAAAGCCGAGTACACGCTCGCCGAACCGGCGGTTGCCCGGCCACGGGTCGGTACTTTCGATGAAAGTAGGGTCGCGGTATTCTCCCTGGTCGTAGAAGATAGAGTAATAATCGAATCCTTGCGGTTGCGACTGTATGTGCCATTTGCCGACAAGTCCTGTGTTGTAGCCGTTGGCTTGCAGGGCGGTTGCCAGTGTGGGGATGGAAGTGTCCAGTGAGTCGGCTAGCGTGTAAAGCCCGTTCCGGTGACTGTATAGCCCGGTGAGGATACTGGCGCGGCTGGGGGCGGAGATGGAATTGGTGCAGAAACAGTTGTCGAGCACTACGCCTTCGTTTGCCAGCCGGCGGATGTTGTCGTTGTGGGCGTAATCAGCCAGGACTCCGCCATAGATACCCCATGCTTGTGAGGTGTGGTCGTCACTCAGGATAAAAAGGATATTGGGGCGCTGGCTTTTATCGCTCCCGCTCTTTTGTTGGTTCTCCTGTCGGCTTTTTTGTAGGCTTCCCTGTTGGCTTCCTTGTAGGTTCTCTTGTCCGGCAGATTGTTGTCCGGCAGATTGGACGCCTTGCATGTGCGTCATTGCTCCGGCTGCCAGCAGACCGGTAAGTATCAGTTTATTCATAAATATATAAGTGTTGCATTTCTTCAAATGTTAGCTTGTGCCCGTCCTGCCACCAGTCCGGGTTGTCCAAGTCGCAGAAGTCATCTTCCTCTTCCATGCGGAAAGCCAGTTGCTCTTTCAGTTTTCCGGCTTCTTCCTTATTCTCGGAGAATAAGTCGTGCATTTCCAACGAGTCTTTTCGAAGGTCGAATAATTGTTCCGTCGTTTTTCCGTTTACGTGGTAGATGATGTATTTATACTTTTCGTTGACGAATGCCCGTTGTAGATTGGAGTAAGCCAGGAACAAATCTTTGCGGTGAGTTGCCGTAGAATCTTCCAGTACGGGGTAGAATGACTGCGCATTCATGCTTTCCGGCAAGGGGATGCCCGCCAGTTCGCAGAGGGTCGGGGCAATGTCGTGCAGATAGCAGAGCGACCTGTTTTGTTCTCCTTTCCGGTTCTTGTAAGCCGGAGCTATGATGACAAGCGGCACTTTTACACTGTGGTCGTAGAGGTTCTGCTTGCCTAGCAGCCCGTGCCGGCCGACTGCCAGTCCGTTGTCCGAAGCAAAGACGACAATGGTGTTGTCTGCCTGCCCTGTTGCTTGCAGTGCCTGCATGACGCGCCTTATCTGTACATCTACTTCGCTAATCATACCATAATAATCGGCCAACTCCTTTTGTACCTGTTCTCCTGTCCGTGGGGCGGGTACCAGTAATTCATCGCGTACGTCCATCTCGCCATTGTCGAACGGGTGCTGGGGAAGAACGTTTTGAGGAAGATTCAGCGTGTCGGGAGCATATTTCTGACCGTAGTGCGGAAGCTGGTTGCGCGGGTCGTGGGGAGAGGTGAAAGCGACATAAGCGAGGAAGGGGCATTTCTCGCCTTTCTGCTTTTGAAGGAAGCGGATAGCAGCGTCGGCATACATCTTTGAAGAAAACTCTTCTCCTGTGAATGCCGTTTCCGGTCCGTACACGCCCGTAGAATCGAAATGATGCAAATGTGGCGAGCAGTGCCCGTTCAGTTCGTAAGGATGCATCCCGCCGAAGTAAATATTATCGCCTTCCCGAAAAGAACGGTTGAAGGATGCATAGTCCGAATGCCATTTTCCGGTGGCGAAAGTCCGGTATCCATGCCGTTTGAACTGTTGCGGGAAAGTGGTGTGTGCCTGCGGGATTTTCATGCCGTCCGCCTGGATACTGAACAGTCCGCGCCCGGTCATAAGCATGGCACGGCTGGGCATTGACAAGGCTCCGCACAAAGCCCCGTTGGTATAAGTATTTGTAAAAGTGACACCTTCGGCGATAAGACTGTCGATAGCCGGTGTGTGCACGTCATTGTTTCCCAAAGCATGAATGGAAGAAGCCTGCAGGTCGTCCGTCAATATAAAGAGTATATTCGGCTGTGGCTGTGGCGCTTCCTTTGTTTTCGGCTGGCATCCGGCAACTAATGGTATTACTGCCAGTGAGAGCGACCGAAGAACGGTGGTGTATTGAATGGTTCGTTTCATAAATGTAATAATTGTATTTTAAGGTACAATATATGAATTAGGCGTGAATCAAGTAAGCATACATGCGAATTTCTGGTGAATCCGTGCATCTACTTTATTCACGCCTAAAGATAGAGAATGTTTTTACTACCTTCTGTCTTTTAGCAGATTCTTTTTACAGTTCCGGATATTTTTATTCCGGTCAATGGTTCTTTTACGGATTGAGGAAACATTGGTCGTGTCTCCAAGAGAAACTGCTTCCGGTTGCCTTTACTGCATGTTTCTCGTTGCCGGAACTGTCGTTGATAGTAGTACCTTCACCTTCATCCATTTTCCAATAGCCGATGAGGCTTGGACTGACAGTGACCGGACCACCCATGTTTTCCTTAATCTCCGCTGTTGTAAGCACTCTGTTCCAGAGTCTTGCCTGTCCCATCATATGATTGTTCGTAGTGTTACCGTTAAAGAACGTAATCGTTTTGAGAGGAGCAGGTACACCGGCTACATCTACTTCCTGCGCCAATTCGCCATTAATGATAAGACAGCACTTAGCTTGGTCGTACGTAATGGCTACATGCGTCCATGTTGATTGCTGGAAACTGTATTTGGCGAAGAATACCTTGTTGTTCTCGCCACCGGCTCCGAAGGCGTTAATCTGCATTTGTTCCTTCGATACCTGACCGTTGGAGTTACCCAGGCGGATGTAGAAAGTAGCACAGTCGATTACACACTGGTTGTAAGCGCTGAAACCATCCATCCACAGCCAGAATTCAATGGTGTAACTGTCCATTGGAATCGGTGTTTCATTATCGGACTTGAATCCGGCTCCCCTACCTAAGTATGGAGTCGATTGTGCCCAAGGTTTGTCAAGTAACAGCAGGTATTGTGCTCCTAGCTTTTCGGGCGCGACGCTTCCGTCACTCACTACCCTGACAGGCAGCGCATATTTCACACCTTCTTCTGCGGTGTACGATTCGATGGTGACCACAGTCGGCGCGGCCATTGCTTTTCCGCTCTCAATCACTACGTCTTTTTCGAACGAAACCTTGTCGAGCGGCAGTAATGAATAACCTGCCAGTGTCTCTGCATTATAGGCTTCCAGTATGGATTCGTCGATTTCCAGAGTGGCATGTACGTCGCTAGCCATTGCTTTAGACATACGGACAGTGAAGTTCGTCAGCGTTTTCTCTCCTACATTGACGGAGACTTTAGCTACATTTTTCGAAAGAGCTTCACTGATATAAATCCGGTTCTCAATCGGTTCATAGTCTTCCTTGCATCCTGCCAGAGCTACCAGTGCCAGTATTCCGGCAAATAATGTATATATCTTATTCTTTTTCATAATAGATTGATTTATTGTTTAGCTGGATTCATAATCTGAATACCTTGGCGCAGCCATTTATATTCCGGTAGATTATTGTACTCGTACTCCATGTGATAGGCGCCGATACCACCTTTCCGCATCGTTTTTCCGTCGATGAGCGGCTGCCAGCGTGCCATACCGATGAGTGCAGGCATAACGTTTCCTTCAAGGTCTTCAAAATTAGTTGCGCCGCCGTTCGTAGCGTATCCGGCTCTCTCGAAGTCTTCAGCAACAATGTATTTGCTTGCCACTTCTTCAGCCGTCATGACGCTTGCGAAGTTCTTTACAGTGCTGTTTAGACGTTTGTTCAAGTCTTTATCACCCGGAGGGTAAGCAAAGTATGAATAAGCCTGTACGATGAAGTAATCAAAATATTTTCCTACACTTGAGGGCATCTTTTGTGGTTCTCCGTCTACAACCAACAGTTTACCTGTGCCGGACATCGGGCCTAAGCGTTTGCCGAGTTCCTCTACGAAGATGGCTACCCTGTCGTTTTCAAGCACCAAGTTGCCGGAACTGATATAGCCCGGCTCGAAGTCTATGTCGAAGCCGTCGTATCCATATTTATAAACTGTATCACAAATAGCGTTGGCATATCTTCTGATAGCTTGTTCCACGTCAGCATCAATGCCTTTGTCCAAGCTATATCCCCAGTAGTCTTTCAAGCAATCTATTTCTGTTTCATAACCAAGTTCTTTCCAGTTGTTGTTTATTTCAGGAGGAGTATATCCTTTACCGATAGAGCCGAGGATAAGACAAGTCATTACTCTGGTTCCTTTCACTTCCTGAACATACTTCAAGTCTTTCTTCCGTTCGTTGTCCAGAGGGAAAGCCTGTCCCCAAATGGAAACAAGGTCGGTGCTGTCGGGGAGTCCTTCCAGACTAAGATAAAGAGAAGCTCCCTTACCTGTCCAGCCGCCAAACCATCCGAAGCTAACCTCATGGTCGGATTTTTTGTAGGCTCTTAGTTGCTCATAATATTCATCCGAACGTACGGTGACGTCGTAGTTTTTATTCTCCATGTCGGTCCAGTCGCTGCAACTATATGCGGCAACCAGTAGAATCATGCATGCTATATATAATAAATTTTTCATATAATTATCTGTTTGAGTCATTATACATTAGTTTTTCTTAGCCCACCAAAGGTCGGTAGCTTCCGTATCTTGTCCGCTGGACAGGAATGTACAAGCTTCTGCTATACTGGTGCCATTGCTCTTATACTCATCCTCGGAGAAACGAAGGCGGCGTTGCTGGCGCTCTTTGGTTACCCCTTGTGTGGAAAGGTTGTCGTATGCCGGGAATACGGCAGGATATCCCGTACGTCGGAAGTCGGCCCATGTTTCGTTGCCAATCGGGAAGTTGGCAATCATTTTTTGCGTCAGGATACGTTCGAGGTTCTTCTCTTTAACATCGGCACCGCTACCGTCATCCCAAGCTACGGTCAGTTTGCACGGATTCGTGTAATTGTACTTGGAGTCCAACGGGCAGTCATAATCCTCCGGTACATTGGTGTTGTTGGTAATATACGAATCAGCCCCCGATATTCCATGTTCGCTGAATGACAGACGGATTCCTTCGTTGTAGAAATCTTTGGCGGTCCCGCCCATATTCCAACCTTTCAAAGCTCCTTCGGCACGCAGGAAAGCTACCTCGGCAGAGTTGAATATCAACATGGGGGATTTGGCATCTACATTCACAGTGGAGTAGTTGACAAACATATCCGTGGTGATACCTTGTATCCCGGAGCGTACACCATAGTATCCGGTTTTGCCGGGTATGCTGGCCTGGGTGAAATAAGAACTCCGTCTCGGGTCTTGATATCCATTCATGAAAGAGACAATGCAGGCGTTGGCACGAACCTCTTTCCAGTCGTTTACACTAGCCAGACCGTTTTTGTAGTTCGTGTTGGTTATTATGTCATACGCGTCACTGGCGTTGCTGTCCATCACTCCGTAAGGATGTGAAACCGCTTCTTCTGCTATTCTTTGGGCATAAGTATCTGCCACTCCGCTGATGCGGATAGCAATACGCAGCTTCAGGGAGTTGGCGAATTTGATCCATAACTTATAGTCACCCCCGTACACACGGTCTTCCGTAGTCAGTTCGTTAAAGCCGGGGTCGGTATTCATCAAGGATGTGAGTACGCCGATGCTATAATCCAAATCGTCTACCATGGCTTTCCAGGCTGTCTCTTCGTTGTCATATCCTACCGAGTATTCTCCATTGGATACTTTGGTGTAAGGGAGTGGCCCCTGCATGGTGGCTACCATTTGCATGATATGCACTCTCATGATTTTGGCGAGCGCATAATAGTGCCCCGAAGCGTTGGAGAATTTCTCGATAGAGAAATAGTTGGGATATAAGTTGTTGAAATAAAGATTGACAGAACGTTTGTTCCAGTCGTCATCCACGTTGTAGGTGTAGAAATGCTGGGTTCTGCTCCAACTGCTTGACGGAGTCAGCATGCCGCCGAAAGGGCCTGACCAGAAAGTAATGTTACGCTGGGCCGGGTTCTCCTGGATGGAGGACATGCATGAGATGATTTGTGCAAATAAAAGCCGCGGGTTCAATTCGGTCGGCTGGTAGGGGTTGCTGTTATATTCCTCAAATTTCCCCGTACAATTGCACATGAAGAGTATCAATAGTGCAAAAGCTATAAATCGAGTTGTTACTTTTTTCATAATCATTTTCTGTTTAGAAATTAAGTTTTACGCTGAATCCGATATTACGTGTAGTTGGCTGCATAAAGTAGTCGTAACTTTGGTAATAGTTAGATTGAGTAGAGGGTGACATTTCCGGGTCGAACGGTGCTTTGCAATAAATCATCCAGAGATTCTTGCCTACCAGTCCGACAGTCAATTTCATTTTGTCGTTGAACCACTTCTGGGGCAGCGTGTAGCTTACATTCAGTTCAGCCAGTCGCACGTTGGTGGCGCTGTATGTATAATAAGCCGCATAGCCTTTGACAGCGTCATAGTATTTTTCGGTGTCCAATAATCCGTTGTTGATAGGAACGCCGCCGGCATCACGGTAGTCCGCAGAAATCTTGGAGACTCCGTACTGGTCGAGCACGCTTTGTGTTCCCGACAAGGCAATACCGCCGATACGGGCTGTCAGCGTGACACCCAGGTTGACTCCTTTGTATGAGAAGTTGTTGTTCCAACCCATGTTGACTTTAGGAAGAATGGAGCCCAGTTTGAATTCTTCTACTGTTTCGACTTCTATTTTTCCTGTTTGCGGGCTTACGAATATTTTCCCGTTACCGTCTTTCTTGATTAAGTGAGTGGCGTACACATCACCCACCGTACCTCCTTTAACCAGTTTTACGGTTGCGTCCAGGTTACCGAAGCTTCCTACATCGTAGCTGTCTTTGGTAATCGGTTCACCGGTCATCGGGTTTACAGAACCTTCGGTCAGTCTGGTGATTTTATTTTTATTCCATGACAGGGTGACATTGCTGTCCCAGGAGAAACCACCCCAGTTGTCGCTGAATCCCAATCCCATTTCGATACCGTCATTGCGGATATTACCACTTTGCACATAAGCTTTTGAATAACCGGAAGAAGCCGAAAGGTCTGCGGTGAACGTCTGGTTAATCGTGTTGGAGCGATAATAAGTCAAGTCGAAAGAAATGCGGTTGTTCCACCATTTGGAGTTGATTCCGACTTCCCATGAACGGGTTCTTTCCGGTTTCAGGTCACGCATCGGAAAGATAGAAGTGGAAGTCCAGTTGCCTGACGCATTGTCATAAGCATAAGATGAACGTGTGATGAATCGTTCGGGCGAGTTACCTACTTCCGTATACGTGGCACGCAGTTTCAGGAATGAAATCCAGTCGGGTAGCTTGACCATGCTGGAAACGACGCTCGACAAGCCGACAGAATAATAGAAGAAACTGGATGTATCGGTGAAGGCCAACTGCGACTCCCAGTCGTTACGTCCGGTAGCGGTCAGATACAGCATGCTTTTGTAGCCTACTTCGGCATTGGCGAAAATACCTTGTGATTGTTCGATGTATCCGGATTGCTCTCTTCTGTATTTGGCAGAAGTGTCAATGTTGTGGATAGCAAAGAAGTTGTAGATACCGTTCAGGTTTCCACCGTGGCCGAGCACTTCTTTCCGCTGGTCATTGATAGACGCTCCGACGTTTGAATTGAACGACCACATATTTTCTTTGAATGTTTTGGAGATATTCAACAGGATATCACCGTAGAAACTGCTGTATGAGCTCTGCGTATCGTAATAACCACCGTAATCGCTGGCAAACTGTTCAATGGTAGAGGCATAACGCTTGTCGGTCGCGCGGCTAGTCGTCCTGTCATATTTCAGACGTCCGACAATGTCGAGGCCCTTGATGATATCCCATTTCAAGGAAACATTGGTCATAAAACGTTTCTTGGAGTTTTCGCGGACATTACGGTAGATTGTCCAGTACGGGTTTTGCAATTCCATACTTTGTGTGTCGTACGGCCAATATTGTTCATGGATGCCCAAACCTTCGTTGTAGTTCTCGTACATACGAATCGCGTCAAAGTTTCCTCCACGCGGGAAGATATAGAGCGAGGTAAGCGGATTGAAGTAACGACCTTGTCCCAGCATGTTTCTATCATTCTGGAAGATTAGGTTGGCTCCGAAGTCCAGTGTCAGTTTGTCATTCAGGAACTGAGCCGTGTTACGTCCGGATACATTGTACCGTTCATACTTATTGTTGGGAATAATACCGGTTGAGTTCGTTGCCGATACGGAGACATAAGTCTGGTTCTTGGCTGTACCGGTAGAAAGCGACACTGAATTGATTGTATTGACTCCGGTTCTGAAGAAGCTCTTCGGGTCGTAGCTGCTGTTTACAACATCTCCCCAACTGGCGAACACGCCTTCTTTGTTCCCGTATTTGCTTTGCATTTCGGGCATCATATTGGGTGTGGAGAAGATGGTACTGCTTGAAACGCTGACACTCGTCTTGTCTTTAGACCCTTTCTTGGTGTTGATAAGTACCACACCCGCAGCAGCGGCATTTCCATAAAGAGCGGCAGCAGCAGGTCCGGTCAACATATTGATCGATTCAATGTCGTCCGGGTTGATATCTGCAACCCCGTCGCTACCGGGCTGTGAAGCCAGGATTCCTGTATCGCCAGACTCATTGACGATGTTGAACATGGGGATACCGTCGATTACGTAAAGTGCGTTGTTTGACTTGGTGATTGACTTGACACCACGCATCACTACACGAGCCGAACCACCGGCACCTGAAGAGGCGGAGTTGATGGTCACACCGGCTACTTTACCGGTCAGTGAATTCATGAAGTTCGGGTCTTTTACGGTCGTGATTTCATCTCCGCTGATTTGCTGAACGTTGTAGCTAAGTGCTTTCTCGGCACGTTTGATACCTAGAGCCGTCACCACCACCTGGTCTAATTCGGTTGCTTCTTCCGACAAGGTGATATTAAGTTTCGATTGACCGTTGAACACGATGTTCTGTGTCTTATAGCCGATATAAGATACTGTCAGCACATCACCGACATGTATATTTTCCAGCCGGAAGTCACCATCTATGGAAGTGATTGTCCCTTTTCCGTCTTTAGTGGCGACAGAAGCCCCGATAACCGGTCCTGAAGCATCATTTATTACTCCTGAAACTGTATATGCTTTTTTACTTTCTTCCGCTGTCTTTTTCTGGAACAGGACAATGCGTTTGTCGGAAATCCGGTAATCGATTGATGTTCCCTTCAGCAGAGTACCGACAATCTGGTTGATATTGTTTGAGGTAATTTCTATTGAAGCTTTCAGACTGGTGTTGATGTCGTTGTTGTAAAAGAAAGAGTAATCACTTTGTTTCTCGATACTTTCGAATACTTTAACGATAGGTACGTTGTTGAAATTGAGCTTAATGTCTCGTTTCGTTGTCTGGGAAAAGGCGAAACCGGGGATCATTAAAAGTAATATTGCCACATAAATGCTCTTTTGCAGTGCTTTTATGGAAGTGTGGCAACATTTTTGATAAGAAATTTGGTACTTTCTTAAGTTTGTCATACTTTTATAAATTAGAAATTAAGGATTGTGGCAATGTGAACACTGCCATGATTTTTACGAAGCTCTGAAGCGAGGAAATACTGGTACTATTTTCTCGCTTTTTTTGTGTCTTTTACAGTACTATATCATAGGCGATAAGGTTTTAATAGTTTACAATTACTTTATTTCAATACAATATTTTTTCCCTTCCATTCATACTTGAATGAGGTGCTTATCTGCATGGTCTTTAAGATAGACTCCAGGCTCTCGTTCGTGTAAAATTCTCCGGTGAAGGACTTGTTTATCAATTCGTCGTTCATGATGATGAATTTTACGTTGAACTGTTGTTCCAGACGCTGGCAAATGTCGAGCAATGGCGTATCGGACAACATCCATACATTCTGTGTCCATTTTATCTCCTTGTTTGCATTAGCAAGTTCCGTAAGAGATACCCTTCCGCTGTTTACGTCGTACTTCAGCTTCTGGTTGGGTTTCATCAGTATGTTTTTCTTCCCCGTGACTGCTTCAATCGAGCCTTCTATCAGTGTGGCTGTAATTTGCGGAACCCGTGAACTTGCGTTTACGTTGAATTTCGTTCCCAGTACTCTGATTTTCAATTCTCCGGCGCGTACGATAAAAGGATGTTTCTTATCGTGTGCTACGTCGAAGTAGGCTTCTCCTTCCAGAAAGACTTCTCTCAAGTCACCGGAAAAATGCTCCGGATAAATGAGCTTGGAGCAGTTGTTCAGTTTGATAACGGTTCCGTCGGGAAGCGATACATTCTGTACGATACCGGTGTTATTACTCGTCACGATGAATGAAGGATTATTGTCCAGCATCATGTATAACCAGCCGCTCATTGCAACCAATAGTGCCACTGTGGCGGCAGCCAGCCAAATCCGGTACCGGTTGGCGCGTTGGCGGAAAATGTCAATCGATTTGTTGTCGGTTTGGATTCGTGTCATCAGGCGGGAGAATGATTTCTCCGCCGAGTGTTCATTGCTTGGATGGGGAGTTCGAAATTCTATGCTTTCGAACAGGGCATCCAACTTACTTGTTTCTTCTTCTTTAGTGCGCATCTTCTTTTGTTTTCAAATATAATATAAAGCTTTATACTATATAGAAAACTCAAGGGGCAAAACTACTAAAAGGAAAATGCACTTTTTTTTAAATTTTTTCCAGAAAGGGCTTTATTGACTCTTTTATTTTAGCTTTGGCGAGCAAAAGCTGGCGTTCTACGGTACAAAGTTTCACGTTCAGAGCTTCTGCAATTTCGCGATGATTCATTTCATCTTCTTTCGCCATCCGGAAGATGACGCGGCAGCGTTCGGGCAGTGAGGAGATGGCTTGCTTCACTGCATGGTGCAACTCGTTGTAGGATAATTCGTCCAAAGGGTTCTGGGTAGTGATGCTTATTTGCATTTCTCTTTCGGAGATATCGTCTCTTTTGGAGATATATCCGCTTTTCAGTACGTTGAGGCATCCGTTGCGTACTGCCTGATAGATGTAAGGATGGAAATTGGGGATAGCAGTGAGCATGCTTCTGTCTTTCCACAAAACAAAAAACACGTCTCCTATGACGTCCTCGCAGGCGGCTTCCGAATGAAGAAACAGCATGGCGAAATTGAATAAGCGGTCGTAATAGTGCATATACAACGTACGAAAAGCTTTCGAATCTCCTTCGGATACTAGCTTTAGTATCTCCTGTTCATTGCTTATACGTTGTTTGTTGCTCATAGGCTCTCCTTTTTCTGGTAAAAGATTGTGGTTTAGCGTACAAAGAAACAGACTTTATTTTGTTTTTCCTAACGTTTTCATAAGTAGGGTTTGTTTTTTCTTTGTCATTAGGAAAACTTTATGTTGATTTTTGGAAGTATTATAGTGATTATTGAACATGAATTAAACGTGTGACTGCGTACTTTTGTGTTCTGAATCCAATAAAAAAGAATCATTATGCTAGTACCAAGAAAAATTCTATTTTCTCTTTTTTTGTTGATAGGGGTGTCTATTTATGCGCAACAAAACACTTCTTTATGATTGCTTGATTTGTTTCAGATAATCCGAAGGAGAGACGCCGAACTCATCTTTGAAACATTGGCGGAAGTATCCTGAACTGTTCATTCCTACTTTATAAGCAATTTCGGAAATGTTGTATTTTCCTTCAAGCAGCAGGCGTTCTGCATTCTCCATCTTCACCTTCCGAATGTATTCATTAGTCGAAAGTCCGGTCAACGCTTTCATCTTCCGGTAAAGGGTGGAACCGCTCATGCACATCTTGTCTGAAAGGTAAGTGATGTCAATCTTTTCCGAGGAAAGGTTCTCTTCGATTAATTGCGTAATCTTCTTGATAAATTCATTATCAAGTTTACTCAGCGCTTCGGTAATCATCGTGCGTTTCTCGTTTAAGTCCGTATGGCTGCTTGGAGTAGGCTGCGACTGGAATTGTGCGACGAGTTTCTTTCTTGATTCAAGCAGGTTATTGATTCGGCTGCGCAATAAAGAAGCACTGAACGGTTTCGTCAGATAAGAATCTGCCCCTACCTCGTATCCTTCCTCTTTATCCTGCAAAGAGTCTTTCGCAGTCAGCAGGATTATAGGAATATGGCTTGTGCGTACATCATCCTTTAGCTGCCGGCACAATGTGATACCGTCCATGACAGGCATCATAATATCGCTGACTATAATATCCGGGATACGGCTGAGAGCCTGTTGTTTCCCTTCCTCGCCATTGTTGGCTGTGATTACTTCAAAGGAATCGGAGAAAGACTCGGCAATATAATTCTGTATTTCCTCGTTATCCTCTACAATCAACAGGATCGGTTTGCCGCTGTCCAGTGTCGCATCCTGTGCATCGTCCGAAGAAACGTTTTGTACTTCTTCCTCTTTTTCAGCCTGTTCCGTTGAATCGGCGTGTAAGGCATTTGGATAAATATTATCCGTCAATAGGCTGATATAGAAAGTACTTCCTTCGTTTTGCGTACTTTCAACGCGTATTTCCCCTTCATGCAGTTCCACGAGATTTCTGACCAAAGCCAGTCCGATACCTGTCCCGGATGCCTGATGCGAACCGCTTTCCTGATAATAACGGTCGAAAATATGCGGCAAAGCCTCGGCTGAGATGCCGTATCCGGTATCACTGACTTTAATCTCCGTATAAGCCACTTCATTGCGTATCGTTTGATACAGACTTAGAGTGATGCGTCCCTGCTCCGTATATTTGATGGCATTGGAAATCAGATTATCCAGAATAATGGTAACGATTTCCTTGTCAAAGAAAAGAAGCATCTCCTCTTTCTCTACCTGAATCCGGAAGTCAATCTTTGTCTTCTGGTTGAGTTCCTTGTATTTAAGCCCTGTCTCGTAGATTAGGGGGGCGATATTGCCTTTGCAGACACATAATTTCTTGTTCTGTGTCTCCGTCTTGCGGAACTCCAATATCTGATTAATCAGATTGAGCAACCGGAGTGCGCTCTGATGAATGACGGACAACTTCTGTGCCTGTTTTGCCGGAAGGGACTGGTCTTTCTGCATATCTTCCAGAGGACCGAGAATTAGCGTCAGTGGTGTGCGCAGCTCATGGGTGATATTCGTGTAGAAACGCAGGCGTTCCTGGTTCAATTCCTGTTCTTGCTCGTGGTTCTTTTTCTCCAGTGTATAAAGGCTTTCCAAATCCAGCTTCTTCTTGTAAGCGTGCAGGATAAGGTAGATGATGCTGATAGATACCAGTATATAGACTAGTTTTGCCCACCACGTCAGCCAAAGAGGGGGATTAATCCGGATGGTGAGCGAAGTCGCTTCGTCCGGCCATTCCTGGTTATGCACCCGCGCCTTGATAAGGAATTCATATTTCCCCGGCGGGATATTCCGGAAAGTGACGCTGTTGTTTTCATTCACCGTGTACCACGAGTTTTCGAGTCCTTTCAGCATATAGGCATACTCCATTTGGTTGACAAGCGAGTAGTTCTGTACGTTGAATGTCAGGCTGAATGTATTCCGGGCATGGGTCAGTTCCACTTCTTTTCCTTCCAATAGGGAGACAAAGGTGTCATTGTTCTCCTGATTGTCCAGCCGTTCGAATATTTTCATTTCCGTGATGATAGCCGGCGGCGTTTTAAGTTCGCTCATCGTGATGTTGGGAGTGAAGCAGCACACGCCGTTGATAGAGCCGAAGTAGATGGAGCCGTCCATATTCCTTGCTACACTGGCACTCGTGAAGTTTCCGGCAGGCACATCGTCCGAGTGACCGTAGTAATAGAAACAATCTTTCTTCGTCACATAGCAGCCGATACCTTTGTTGCTGCTGAACCAGATATTTCCTGCCTGGTCTTCGGTGATGGCTTGGATGCACGTATTGACGAGCCCGTCTTTACGCTGGTAAGTCTTGTAATCCGAATCGCTTGCAGGGTTGAAACATACTAATCCGTCTCCGGTAGCTATCCACATTCTTTTTTGTTTGTCCCGATAGATATGATTGATAGTGTTGGAGCAGAAGCCCTCTCTTTGGATATACTTCTTGACTAAGTGGAAATCCGGTGAATAAACCCCCATTCCATCGCCGAATGTACCAATCCAAAAACGTCCTTTGTCATCCTGTGCGATGCTTCGGATGAAGTTGCCGTGCAGTTCGCTGTTACCAGTGTGGTAATGTTGAATGACTTCCATATTGTCGGGATTGTAGACGAATATCCCTTCACTGCATCCTATCCAGATACGGTGCTGGTTGTCTTCGTAAAAGGCACGGACATCCAGATTCGATTTACCCATCGGGGAGATTGAACGGAATGTCTTTGTCCGGGTGTTATAATGGCTGATACTTCCTTGAAAAGCACCGAACCATAGATTGTCCCTGGAATCACGGAAAGCGCTCAGAACAGAGTTTGCCTGTAAATCTCCCGTCTCTTTCTTATAAATGGCAATCCGTCTGTTATTCTCAAAAACATTGATTCCGCCGCCGTCCGTACCTACCCACAGACGCCCCTGCCTGTCGGTGCAGATACTGCTTACCACCTTATTGTTCAGACTGTTCTCATTGTCGGGGATAGGAGAATAATCAATAGTCGTGAATAAAGGGGGCTCACTGCTGATAAAGTTGATGCCGCCGCCCCATGTCCCAATCCAAATGTTATTGAAAGAGTCCTGATAGATATACCGCACACTGGCATTGGAAAGGCTGCGGTTATCGTCCCCTTCCCGTAGAAATTCGAAAGTAATCTGTCTGGGTGAAAGGAACTGGCTCTGTTTCAGGTCGAGTATGGCAATGCCGTTCAATTCGGAAGCAATCCATAGTCTGTTGTCATTCAGTTGCTTGATAGAGAAGATGCGGCTGGAGAGTGTGCCATATTTGTCGTTCGGGTTCTGCCGGAAAGTTACGAAGTTTTGGGTAGCGGCATTATAGAGAGCCAAACCTCTGTCCGTCCCGAGCCATATATTCCCGTTGCTGTCTTTTAATATTGTCCGTACATCATTCCCCGGCAGGCTGTTGGGATTGTCCGGTTCATTTTTGAAGTTCCTTACACTCTTGTCTTTCAAGGAAAGTATGCTGAAACCGCCGTTCACATGTCCGATATAAAGATTGTCGTCTCCACCGTCCAATACAGTCCATGTCTGTTCGCAGTCCAATGCCGGAACAGTTGTCTTGTTGTAATGCGTGAACTGTTCGGTGGTAATATCCAGATAATCTATGCCCCGATAATAAGTGCTTATCCATAAGCCGTCCGTATTTTCTGCGGAAGCGGCAATATCCGTGACATCGTTTGTTATCAGGCTATGCGGATTCTGCGGGTCATGCTGATAAGCGGTAAATGTCTGCGAATGATAATTGTAGGCATTTAACCCGTCACGTTGCGTAGCAATCCATACAATGGGACGTTCCGGGTCGGCATATATCCGGTTAAGTTCATTCCCGGTGATACTTTGGGAATTCTTGGACGGGTCGTTCTTATAAAAGGTGATAAAGCGGGTACCGTCAAACTTATTGAGCCCTTCTTCCGTGGCAAACCACAGGAACCCTTGCTTGTCCTGCGCGATACTGACTACATAATTATTAGAAAGTCCCTGCTCAATACCCAACCGTTTCACAGAATAAGGTTGCGCTATCAGCCGGGAGACTGATAATAAAGACAGGAAAAGAAATAAAGTGCCAAACGCAATGTGTTTTCTCATAACTCGTGCCTATTCGTTTCATTTACAGGTTCAAAAATAGGAATAAATATTTTATTTAGCGTATGTAAATCGTGCATTGCATGATTTGTGATGCTTCTCTGCATGATTTTTATCTCTCCTATGTGGCTTATTCACTTATATTTGCATTGTGAAAGCGGAAAAAGTACCTCAGCTTTCACAGCGAACCTAGAAGTTTTAATCATTAAATACTATTATTATGAAGGCAAGATTTTTGCATGGCGCAGCGTTATGGACTTTTCTTTTTGCTGCAACGTTGACTACCGGATGTAGCGACGATAATGACTACAAAGATGTAGACGGGCAGAGCCCGACTCTCGAACTGGCTTCCGAACATGTACGTACATTAACCGGCTATGAATTTAAGATTGCGGGAAAAGTAGCGGATAAAGATGGTATCCGTTCCATCCGTTTGCAATCATCAGAATTATATCTGGATAAGATAATCGACCTGGTGGCTCTCTACCCGGAAACCCTCTATGAATACGATTTGAACTATGGATTTACCATTCCCGATGAGACTGAAGGCGACGAATTTACTGTAAAAGTAACCGTTACGGATTTGGGCGGACGTACAATGGAAAGCAATGTGCTGATTACAATGGACGGTGATTATACAGAACCGGAAATTATATCTACTAGTTTCCCTGAAAACTTCAATATTGCTATTAATGAAAGTATGACGTTTAATTTTACTGCCAAAGATGATAAAGCATTAGCTTATTTGGAGTTGACTATTCCCGGTTTGGATATTTCCGAACGTGTGGATGTGGAAGAAGGTGAAACGGAAGCTACTTTTGAGAAAACAATCACATTCCCTTCAGATGGAGTTGGTGCTTATATAATGACTGTGCGTGCTGTCGATGCTTTTGATAATGTAGTTGAAAGAGAATCTACTATATTGGTGACTAGGTTGCATGACTATTCGAGTATGTATTTGGTGGACTTTGAAGGAACGGATAATGCTTTGCTTACAGATGGAGATGTTTGGGGAGTTCCGATGCCAGTTGAACGTATGTCGGTTCTTCAATATAGAGCCCGTTATTATTCGGCTGTTGAAAACACGCCAATTCGTTTTGTAGCCAATAAGGATAATTTTGATATCTGCTTTGGTGATGATAAGACAAATCCGAGAAATATGACGGAAGTGAAAGAGAATATACAACCTATTATTTTACCCGGTAAAGGATATTATGAAATCATTTTCAATCTTGAAAGCGGAGAATATACAGTGACTCCATATACGCCGACAGATGCTCCTATAGCTATTGGCTCGAAGTTACATTATAACGATCAGGAGTATGAACTGAAGATGGGCTTTGTCGGCGGCTGGTTTGATGGTGCTCCCGGCTGGGGCGGACCGAAGAATATTCACGAATTGACGCAGGACCCGAACAATTTGTATCGTTTGACTACAGAGTTGACCTATAGTAAAGAAGATTCATTTGACGTGAATATCACTCCTTATCATCCGGATGGATGGTGGACGGAACCGGCCTGGAGATTTGACGGTGCCAATGAATCTTTCCTGACTGGAGTGAATAACAGTTCCAAGAGAGTTCCCCCAGGCAAATACACTTTTGAGTTTGACACTCACCTTGGGCAATCTAAATTACTAAAGAAGAATAACTAATATAATGCTATAAAAACATGAAACGATACTTATTCCTTTTATTATCGTTCTTTGCGCTGGGCTTAAGTGCCCAGCAAGTGAGGCTGACCGGTAATGCCGTTGCAGCGAGTGACAAGCAGCCGATGATTGGTCTTACAGTCTTGGTGAAGGGAACAACGAACGGTACTGTAACCGATTTGGACGGTAACTATACCTTGAGCAATGTATCTAAAGATGCCACTGTCGTTTTCTCTATGATTGGATATAAAACTCAGGAAATCAAGGTAAACGGTCGTACTGCCATCAATGTAGTGATGCACGATGATATGCAGGCGCTGGACGAGGTAGTGGTTATCGGCTATGGTGCGGTAAAGAAAGGTGACTTGACTAGTTCCATTGCAGCCATAAAGGGTGAAGACCTGAAAACGATGAGTACCGGCAACGCCATGAACTCTTTGCAGGGAAAAATCAATGGTGTGCAGGTACAAAGCAGTGGCGGTCCGGGTACTACTCCCCGTGTAATCATTCGTGGCGTATCTACTGTCAATAGTGTCGACCCTCTGTATGTAGTAGATGGAATGCCGGTAGGAACTAATATCAACTTCCTCGACCAAAATGATATTGAGAGTATGCAAGTCTTGAAAGATGCTTCGGCAGCAGCTATCTATGGTACACGTGCATCGAATGGCGTAATTTTGATTACCACTAAAAAAGGCAAGAAAGGCGATACCAAATTTAGCTTCTCTGCTTCTGCCGGTTTCCAGACCTTGAAACAACCCGATATGGCAAAAGCTTCCGAATACGAATATGTTCAAAGAGCACGTTATATCAATGACGACAGTATGCCGGCATATAGCGGAAAAGCTAATATTACCGATGCCGAAGGCACCGACTGGTGGAAAGAGACATTGAATAAGACCGCCTTGATTCATAACTATAACCTCAGTTTCTCCGGTGGCACTGATAAGTTGCTCTATTCAGCCAGTATCGGCTACTTCGGACAAGACTCACAGTATAAGACAGGTAACTGGCAGAAGTTTACCGCTCGCTTCAGTATGGAATATAACTTCAACAAGATAGTGAAAGCCGGTATTGATTTCACACCCAAATACGAAAACTGGAAAGATACTCCGGACTTGCTCGGTGCTGTAATGGCAATGGATCCGACTACCCCGGTGATGCGCCCCGAAAATGAATGGACAGATAATGAATATGATAATTATTCACGTTCTCACAATAGCGAGGTTTGGAATCCGGTGGCAAGCATGGCACGTTTGTCGAAGAACACTGATGAATACGGATTGCTTGCCAACCCTTATGTAAGTATTGAACCTATTAAAGGTTTGGTAATACGCAGTCAATTCGGAGTAAATGCACGTTTCCGTCTTTTTGATGAGTTCAGCCCTGAATTCCATCTGAGCAATTTGGAACAAGCTTCACTAAATACCGCCAAACGGGAAATGAAGAACTGGGTAGACTGGAACTGGACAAATACCATAACATGGATGAAAACATTCAATGAAAAGCATAACATCAACCTGATGGGTGGCTATACGATGGAACGTTACCAGCATTACTGGCTGACCGGTTCACGTGACGGCGTTCCGACGAATAATGATGAACTTCTGCAATATGTACGTGGTGGAACATTGAATGAGAAGGCAGACGGACTGAACGAATACCATTCAATGATTTCTTATTTGGGACGTATCATCTACAATTACAATGACCGTTATTATTTGACAGCTTCTGTACGTGTGGATGGCTCTTCAAGATTCCCCAAAAATAATAAATATGCTACTTTTCCCGCAGTATCTGCTGCGTGGCGTGTGTCGGGCGAACCTTTTATGAAAAACCAGCATATCTTTGATAATCTGAAATTACGTGCCGGCTGGGGACGTGTAGGTAATGAGAATATTGATAACTCTGCTTATCAGTCGGCTATTGGTGGCGGTGATTATGCTTTTGGACCGAATGGCGACCGTGTCATTGGGACAAGCGTGAGTACCATTGGTAACAAGAGTGTTCGTTGGGAGACAGTGGAAGATTATGGTGTTGGTGTGGACATGGCTTTTCTGAACAACCGTTTGAGTGTTACTGCCGAATGGTTCCGCAAAGAATCGAAAGACATGTTGATGAAAAAAGACAATCTGCTGGTTCTCGGTTATCCCATGTGGAACGGACAAATGTGGGAGAACGTAGGCAGTATGCAAGCTACCGGATGGGAACTTTCCCTCAATTGGAACGACCACAAAGGAGACTTCAGCTATGAAGTAGGCGTAAATCTTTCTTCTGTAAAGAGTAAAGCCAAGAAACTGCTGGGTGGTGACACTCCTATCTATACAGGTTCCTTCAACGGCGATTACATTATCCGTAATGAAGAAGGCGGAGAAATCAGCCGCTTCTACGGCTTTGTGGCCGACGGTATTTT
Source organism: Bacteroides sp. GM023 (assembly GCF_014750685.1). GTDB lineage: Bacteria > Bacteroidota > Bacteroidia > Bacteroidales > Bacteroidaceae > Bacteroides. The sequence continues at coordinate 216,807 of NZ_JAAXGE010000002.1, read as the reverse complement.
CCAGAACCAGACAGAGGTAAACGCTCATACCAACGAATATGGTTCTGTAATCCAACCCAATGCAGTACCCGGCGACATCCGTTTCAAAGATTTGAACGGCGACGGCACACTGGATGATAAAGATAAAACATACATCGGTTCGGCATTCCCCGATTTGATGGTCGGCATCAACGGACGTGTTTCTTATAAGAACATTGACTTCATGGCCAACTTCTACGGCACTATCGGCAACGATGTGTTCAACACGACCAAAGGTCGTTACTCCGGTGCGGGTGGCGAGAACGTGTATGCCGGAACATACAATAGTTCCTGGCATGGCGAAGGAACGAGCAACTCATTGCCCCGCCTGTCAGTGAACGACTCGAACATGAACTGGACACGTCCATCGAGCTTCTTCGTGGAAGACGGTTCTTACCTTCGTTGCAAGATGTTGCAAATAGGATATACCTTGCCGAAGCGGTGGACCAAAGACATCGTATTGCGTCTCTCTTTCTCCGCGCAAAATCCGTTTACCATCACCGGTTATTCCGGCATGGATCCGGAAGCCGTGTCAGTGGGCAAAGGTGTGACGGAAATGGGTATCGACTGGGCAAGCTATCCCAACCCGCGCACGTACCTCTTCGGATTGAACATCAATTTTTAAACCAACATAAATCAGTATAAATTATGAAACGATATATATTAGGTCTTTCAATGGCTGCCATGACTTTATCCTTCACCGGATGCGCCGACTTCCTCGAAGAACCGCTGAGAGGGCAGCAAGACTTGAACGAATATTTCAAGAATGAAGATGAATGTGCACGGCAGATAACAGGCTGTTATCAATCTCTTGCCTTCGACGACTGGTGGCAGATTTATAAATTCTATCTGGCTGCTGATATGTGTACTGACGATATGTGGATGGGCAACACTACCCAGGACCCGGGCGAATATCGTGACCTGGCGCACTATACCGGCAATACATACAATGCGGGGAACTGTTGTCAGAACTTCTGGCAATACCGTTATAAAGGTATCCTGCGCTGCAATGTAGCTATCGAGCGTATCCCTGGAGTCTCTTTTGAAAACGACAATCTGAAGAAGCGTTATATCGCTGAGGCTAAGATGCTGCGTGCTTTCCAGTATTTCGATTTGATTCGTAATTTCGGTGGTATCCCGTTGGTGATGGGAGTCAAACTGCCGAGTGAGGTGCAAGGTATCCAACGCTCCAGCATAACAGACAGCTATGCGGCAGTAGAACAAGACTTGCTGGACGCTATCGGTGACCTGCCCAAACGTAGTGAGTATAGCTCAAAAGATTTGGGACGCGCCACGAAAGGAGCCGCGCAAGGACTGTTGGCTAAAGTATATCTGTATCAGGAAAAATATGAAGAAGCAGAGAAGATACTGCAAGAACTGATTTGCCGTGGGGAGTATGCCGGGGAATCTTGTGAGTACGACTTGATGGAAGACTTCAGCCAAGTGTGGAACATGGATTATAACAACAACAAGGAATCCCTATTCGAGATACAGACCAACAGCGATATTTCCTATTCACTGGGCGAACGTATATCCATTGTCTGCGGTTCGCGAAACGACAGCGGCTGGGCTTGGGGACTGCCTACCAGTAACCTGGAAAAAGCATATAGCAGCAGCGACCTTCGTCTGAAATGGACGATTATCAAAAACGGGCAGGATGTGGCAGGCGATGAAGAAGCCAGAGCTTATGAAATCAAAGCGGACGAACATAAATCGGCACGTGTGACACGCAAACTGTATATCCCGAAGAGCAAACGCCCCGATCCATACGATGCGCCACATATTCCGTTGAACTATCGTTTGCTGCGCTTTGCTGATGTATTATTGATGTACGCCGAAGTGGAAAATAAACTCGGCCGTGATGCCGAAGCCCGCTGGGCATTGAACCGGATACGCAAACGTGCCGGACTGGAAGAAGCTCAAAGCTCAGGAACTGAACTTCGTGACGCCATCCGCCAGGAACGCCGCCTGGAACTGGCTTTGGAAAACAACCGCCTGTTCGACCTTCGCCGTTGGAAAGACGATAACGGTAAACCGGCTATCTGCAATATCATGGGCAAGAATGGTTCATTTGTGAGGTACAACCTTTCCTACACAGATAGTTATGAAGCGAACAACCAAAAAGAAAGAAGTGATAAAGGCATCAACTTCAACGAAACCCGCGATTTGCTTTTCCCGATACCGACAACGGAAATAACCATGTCGAACGGAAGTATAGAACAAAATCCCGGCTATTAAAATCAACTAACTATTAAAGAATGCGACGTATGAAAAATAGATATATCTTATTCGGAATTTCCTGTCTGACTGCTGCCTTTTCCGCTTGCAGCGACGACCTGACTTTCTCACCGGACTACGAACCGGTGTTGAAAGCCAAAAATGAAACAGCTACGGTGAATGCCGCAACAACTTATCAAACCATTGACGGTTTTGCCTCTTCCGATGCATGGACAATGGACTATGTAGGCAAATATTGGAGCGATAACAATAAAGAAGGAATCGCTAAATTATTATTCTCTCAAGAAGTCAAGAACAATCAACCCGAAGGAATCGGTCTCTCCATGTGGCGCGTCAATCTTGGTGGCGGGACTGCCGAACAAGGTGAAGCCAGCAATATAGCCAGCAAAGCAAACCGGGCAGAATGTTTCTTGAACGCCGACGGAACTTACACTTGGGGCAAATGCGCCGGTCAGCAATATTTTATGCAGAAAGCCAAAGAATATGGATGTAACCAATTCGTGCTGTTCAGCAATACTCCTCCCGTATATTATACAAAGAATGGAAAAGGATATTCGGATAACGGCTGGTATGCGAATCTGAAAAATACGAATGATGATGGTGTAGACGGCTATGGACTATTTGCCGACTATATGGCTACGGTAGCAAAACACTTTGTAGATGAAGGTTATAATATACCATTTATCAGCCCGTTGAACGAGCCACAATATGATTGGGGGCCCGGAAGCGATGGAAAAGCCGTTCAGGAAGGTAGTGGCTGGATGAGCTGGGAGATTGCTAATTTAGCTAGGGAAATGGATAAGAAACTGACTGAAAAGAATTTGGAAGGAACAAATATCCTGATAGCTGAGTCCGGTTCATGGAAATCGGTTTATGGTTTTGATGGACAGGGACAAAAGTCTCAGGTGATACTTCAGTTCTTTGAAGATAAAGCAGGTGAATACTATATTGGCAATTTAAAACATATGCAACCTAATGTAGTTTGCGGACATAGTTATTGGGTTGACAGAACCTGGAGTCAATTGCAGGAAACACGTACTGAATTGCGTAAAGCAGCAGAGAAGAATAACCTCAAAGTTTATCAGACAGAATGGAGTATGCTCCATAATGCAGGAGAAACCATGTACGAAGATTATGACAGCTTTGATGATGCTACTTACATGGATTTGGCACTCTCTATGGCAAAAGTACTCCATCATGACCTGGCTACAGCGAACGTAAGCTCATGGTCATACTGGACAACAGCTAGCGTAGAAGTATATAGCCAAAAAAGCCGCTTCTATATGATTCGATTGATTCCGGGAGATGGCGATTATGGTGACATTGCTTTGGACGGCACTTATTCTGCCAGCAAGAACCTATGGGTGTTGGGTAACTATAGCTTGTTCGTCCGTCCGGGATACAAACGTGTAGACCTTAATATCCCTAATGGTTCACGTATGCTCTTCGGTTCGGCCTACATTTCTCCTGAACAGGACAGACTGGTAGTAGTATATACCAACATGGGAGTAGAAACCATCCATATGGATACTACACTGGAAGGAATAGGAGATAAGACTGTGAAATCAGTCCGTCAATATACAACTTCTGAAACAAGAGACTTGAAGGAAGAAGCAGATTATCTGACCGGCTATATTCCATCGAAATCTGTGGTAACAATGGTCTATGAACTGCAATAAACAGGATAAAGTTTTGATAGGTATTAGATTTATATAAGGCATTAGGTTATTAAAGTATGAAAGGTAAAACGCTCTTAGCCGCTTTAGGCTTCTTCTCAATCGCAGGTATGGCGGGAGGATGTTCTTCCCAGTCTGCCCCCGATATAAATTATCAGATAGAAACGGACAAACCCTGCCAAACCATGAACTATTTCGGAGCTTCCGACGCTTGGAGTATGCAGTTCATCGGACTTTGGCCGCAGGAGAAACAAAATCAGATAGCCGACTGGTTGTTCAGCACTGAGAATGATGCGAACGGACAGCCCAAAGGCATCGGTTTGTCCCTTTGGCGTTTCAACGTCGGGGCGGGCAGCACCGAACAAGGTGAAGCCAGTCAGATAGCTTCCCCCTGGATGCGTGCCGAATGTTTCCTCAACGCCGACGGAACGTACGACTGGAACAAACAACAAGGTCAGCGTAACTTCCTCAAACTGGCCAAGGAACGGGGAGTGAATAAATTCCTTGCTTTCCTGAACTCTCCTCCTGTACACTACACACAGAACGGACTGGCAACAAACACCGGTCGTGGTGGTACGGCAAACCTGAAGCCGGACTGTTACGAAAAGTATGCCCGTTTCCTGGCAGACGTAGTGCAAGGAGTAGAAGAGCATGATGGTATCAAATTCAACTACATATGTCCTTTCAACGAACCGGACGGACATTGGAACTGGGTAGGCCCAAAACAGGAAGGCTGTCCGGCAACCAACAGGGAAGTGGCTCATACCGTCCGTTTGTTGAGCAAAGAGTTTGTAAACCGGGATATGGATACACAGATTCTTGTCAATGAGTCTTCCGATTACCGCTGTATGTTCCGCACTCACGAAACGGATTGGCAACGTGGCTATCAGATTCAGGCTTTCTTCTGTCCCGATAGTGTAGATACGTATTTGGGAGATACCCCGAACGTTTCCCGGCTGATGCTCGGACATAGTTATTGGACTACTACGCCATTAAGCGAATTGCGGAATATACGTTGTCAGTTGCGTGATACATTGGATAAACACCATGTTGACTTTTGGCAGACAGAGACTTGCATCATGGGTAATGACGAAGAAATCGGCGGCGGCAACGGTTATGACTGTACGATGAAGACCGCACTTTATGTGGCCCGTATCATCCACCATGACATTGTATATGCCCAAGCAAAGAGCTGGCAATGGTGGCGTGCTATCGGTGGTGACTACAAAGACGGATTGATTCGTGAATACACAGCGGAAGATAACTTCCTGGATGGTAGGGTAGAAGATTCCAAACTGATGTGGGCTTTAGGAAATTATAGCCGTTTCATTCGCCCGGGAGCAGTCCGGTTATCCGTTTCGGCTTTTGATAAGACAGACAATTTGATTCCTGACGGCGATACCGACCAGCAAGGATTGATGTGTACTGCTTATAAGAATACGGATGGAACGTATGTCATGGTCGTTATCAACTATTCCGATGAATCAAAAGAGTTTCGTATCAATAAAAATAATACCGGAACTATCCAATGGCAGATGTATCGTACATCTGATATAGAAGGAGAGGATTTGCTTCCGGTAGGGAAAGTGAAAAGCGGAAAGACGGTTCAGATTCCGGCACGTTCCATTATAACGATGCTTTCATTGGACTGAATCTCTTACAGGCTTTATAAGAAAGAAAGTTCTGTTTAATGTCTTGTTTCCTTTAGAAAGGAGTATCTTTGTGTGCCCGTCCATTACTACGAAGGTAATGGACGGGCACAATGCTTAAAATAAGGAGGCAATGTAATGGACAATAGGGGAAATATTGTCATTTTTCAGACGAAAGATGGAAAGACATCAATTGATGTGAAGTTGGAGAATGAAACGGTTTGGCTGACACTGAATCAAATAGCAGAGTTGTTTAGCCGTGATAAATCTGTAATCTCTAGGCATATTAGTAATGTATTTAATGAGGGAGAGTTAGAGAGAAATTCAGTTGTTGCAAAAAATGCAACAACTGCTTCTGATGGGAAAATGTATCAGGTTGAATATTTTAATCTGGATGTAATTATCTCCGTCGGCTATCGTGTAAAGTCACAGCGTGGCACCCAATTCCGTATTTGGGCAAACAAGATTCTGAAAGATTACCTTATTAAAGGCTATGCCATCAATCAGCAAGCCAAAGCCGAGCAGTTGGAAGACTTGAAGAGTACTGTGAGGCTTCTTTCCAACGTTATCGAGCATAAGCAACTGACTTTGGATGAGGCCAACGGGCTATTGCGTGTCATCACAGATTACACTTACGGTCTGGATACGCTGGATAAGTATGATTATCAGCAACTGGAAGTAACCTCCACCACAACTAGCAAAGAATTTCGTGCTACCTACGATGAAGCCATGAATGCCATTCGTCTTCTACAGAAAAAGTTTGGAAGCAGTGATTTGTTTGGGAATGAGAAAGACCAGTCATTCAAGAGTTCTATCAACACGATTTACCAAACATTTGGTGGAGAAGAACTTTACCCAAGCATTGAAGAGAAAGCCGCGATGCTTTTCTATCTCGTTGTGAAGAACCATTCTTTCAGTGATGGCAACAAACGTATTGCCGCCTTTCTATTCCTTTGGTTCTTGGAGAGGAATGATATTCTCTATAAACCTGATGGCTCGAAGCTGATTGGCAATAATACGCTGGTGGCACTGACTTTGATGATTGCAGAAAGCCGGACGGAAGAAAAAGATATGATGGTGAAAGTCGTAATTAATCTGATTAATAAGAATAATTGATAGTAGAGTAGGAGCGAAAAAATGCTCCCACTCGCTCAATAGATAAAGCAATATTTCCTGTCTCACTATTGCTTTTCACTATTTAATTTTGTATCTTTAGTGTTTTTCGCTCTCGTTAAAAGTAATAGTCACCTTATAGAGTGATATTTATCATCTTATAAGGTGATATTTGTCACTCTATAAGATGACTATTATCACTTTATAAGGTGACGACTACTCGGCTACGTAAAAGGTTACTAATTTCTGCACTGAAAATCCTTAATCTCTGTACTGAAAATCCTTAGATACAATGGTGGGATAATGATTCATTGTGGTACGTTTATGAAGGAGACATCTCTTTAATAGACTACTATCTGCTCATTCTTGTACTGGAAATGTGCAATACCTAAATCATTCAGTGTGTCCAACAGGCTTTCTACCGGAACATTTCGACTAAAACGAAAATGAATCCGTTTCTGTAAGAGGTTGGGAGAGTGGCAGATGACGCTAATATTATACCAGGTTCCCAAACTCTGTAATACTTGCATCATCTTCGTGTTGTCGAAATAAAACTCATTATCTGTCCATCCTTCTTTTTCGGTCTGCGTAGCCTTTGATAATACGATATCACCATTTGTCTTTAATGTGGCGGATTGGCCGGGTGACATTTCCTTCCGGTGTGAAGAATCGGTCTTTGCTACTTGCACCCGTCCGCTATATAATGTGACGGTGGGCGTATTACAAGGATAAGCATTTACATCGAATACGGTGCCCAATACCTGTGTCTGTATCTCTCCGGCGGAAACAATGAAAGGACGAAGACTGTCTTTGGCTACTTCGAAGCGTGCTTCTCCGGTGAGGTTTACTATACGTTTGTTTCGTGGACTAAACTCTTTGGGGTATTCCAGACGGCTGTTTGCACTTAACAGAACGTGGGTTCCATCCTCTAATGTCAGATTAATGACAGTCGTTGGCGGGGTGGAAACGATTATTCTGCCGTTTTCTTCTTGTGTTGTGACCTGTTCGGGGACATCGAAGGCGGCAAATATTTCAATATCCGATGCCGTACTGCCTGATTTATTCCAGGGTGACCATAAGATTAGGAGCAGGGCAATAGCTGCTGCCATGCCACCGGACAGCCATATGCGGCGATAAGCCTGTCGTTTTTTCCGTTCCTGTCGCTGTAAGAAAGCTGCCCATTCTTCCCGGGTTTCTTCCGGCAGGGGCAAATCACCTAACGCTTCGCCAAAGGCATTTTGCAAACGGCGTGTTCCGGCATCATCAGAAAAAGGGCGGCAGTCATCTCCCGTCAATCCGTAATCGGGGGCTTCCTCTCGGGTGGTCTGTTTTTTCTTTTCTTCCATTATCTGTTCTCCTTCCTTAATCGTTCATGGCTTCAATTTTCATGGCTTCGCGTAGTGTGCGTAGTGCTTTGGATATATGCTTTTTCACTGTATCGGGACTGATGCCAAGACGTTCGGCAACTTCCCGGTAGGTGAGATGTTCGTAGTAACACAGCCGTAAGATGGTGCAAGTCGGCTCAGGTAGACTTCGGGCTATCGTTTCCGCCTTTTGCAATAACGCTTCGTGTTCCTGATAGTTACTTTCTACATCGGCTAATGTCGCTTCGTAGAGTGCTCTCGCATTGTCATGTTCCACTTGAAGGTGTTTCAGGCGGTTGAGACAGGTGTTGCGGACTGCGGTATAAATCCATCCGCCCCGGTCGTTTTTATCCAACTGCTCAAAATGTTTCCAGGCTTGTTCCATAACTTCGCTCACTATATCGCGTGCTTCTTCTTTATCTCCCGTCAACTGTGAGGCATAACGTACCATTCGCGGATACATTTCCACAAACATCTGTTCGAAAACTTCTTTCTTTGTATAGCCTTTATGAAATAGGAACATGCTTTATTAAGGGTCTGATACTGCAAAAGTAACACTTCTCTTTTGAATAAAAGCCTACAAACGTGACTTTTCGCTGCCGCCGGCTCCGGTTCCTTTATATTTGCTTTTCGTTGCGTTGAACTGATAGCTCAATCGGATACCGAAACGTTGATGGTCTGAATAATCGCGGCTAGAGCTGAATGTCCGGTCACCATAAATAGTGAAGTAATAGTAGGCTGTGTGGAAGATATCTTTAGCTACTATGGATACTTTCAATGGCTCGTCTTTCAGGAATGATTTTGTTAATTGGGCATCTACTCTTCCTGCGGTGTGGCGTAAAGCATAGCTTTGCTTGGCTCTGGTGCTAATCGTTCCTTGCAAGTTGATGAACCATCCTTTCGGTAAACTGAAGTTACTATCTAGCCCAAAATAGAATGACGGCTCGTTCCAGTGTTGGGTGATGCCCAAAGATGAGGCGTGAGCATCATACCAACTGATACCGGTTGTGAATCGTGGTTGCCAAATACCTATTTTTGGTGAAAGGACAAGAGAACCTCCGTATGTATTGGTATGCGGAATGCTTGCCATGCTAAATAGTAGTATGCCGGGACGGTTGATGTCGTCATAAGGCTTTGTATAACTGGTGTACATATCCCAGGTATGGTCGTAATAAAGGTTGAAATTAATCCATTTCCATCCTCCGTCTAAAAGAATGGCGCGGTGTATCTGTGGAACGAGAAAAGGGTCTCCGCTTTTATAAGCATATTTATTCATATACATGATGGCACTGGTGAGCATACGATAGCTGGGACTGTATTTCAATGTCCGGTGTGAAAGCCCGAAGAACCAGTCGCAGGAAGCATATTTGATACTGACTACAGGTATCCAATCCTGATAGGTAGGGCTTTGACCGTCCTGATGAATCCCTTTTTCGTAATAATCCGTTTTTTGATATTCATAGCGTAGTCCTGCCGAGATGTTGAACTTGCCTAGTGGCAGGCTGTAGTCTATGAATCCGGAAATCATGGTCTGCTTGATACGGTCGTCCGCATCGGCAGAGAAACCGTTTTGAAAAAATACGTCGTGGCGGTTGGTGAATGTTTCTTCCGTTCCGAAACTGATTTGGCCTTTCCAAAGTGAGGTGGTGATAAGAAGTTTGGCAGCATAGAGGTGATTGCGTACGCGGTTGCTTGACGCGGCGTCTTCTATTCCGTTGTTTTCGGCGTATTGTTTGATGCGGTCACGTCCATACAGATAGTCCGCGTTGAAATCAATGTTCCATTTGCCGAATGTGCTGTTGTAGTATCCGTTTGCTGCCTGCCACCAACCGGTATGTGCGTTTGTTTGTTGGAGAGAATGCAGGTTGTCTACTTCTTTGCCGTCTTGCAGGATGAGCGTCGTGCCTTCTGTCATACCTTCTGCACTGCCGATATTTGTGCCGGGCATATAGCGCATACCAAATGATTGGTTTTCGTTGATTTCATAGTTGAATCCTAATTCACCATTGAATGTGTCATAGCTGTGTTTACCTTTATCTTCAGTCTCTTGAATCCAGTCGGATGTGGTGTGAATTTCACGGGTTGTTGTGTTTGTCAGGTAGTTGTTGACTTGTGCGAAATCTCCTTTTATGAAAATATCGAGTCCGCTCGTGCGGTAGTTGAGTGATATCCCTTCATTGCCTCTTGCTCTGCGTCCTTGCGAATAATCCGTATAGAAGCTGCTACTTATGCCTTGTCCCCGTCTGCGGATGGTGCGAAGACGGATGACAGCGCCTACGGAAGAACCATATTGTACGCCCGGAGTGGTGATGATTTCCGCAGAGAGTATTTCGTTGGCTTGCAGGCGGTTCAACTCTGTGATATCTCTGACTTTGCGTCCGTTGATGTAAATTTCGGGAGTACCTCTGCCTAGTACCGTGTAGGTGCCTTCGGTACCGGTCACAAAAGGGAGATGTGAAATCATTTCGCTCGCCGAGCCCATTAGTGAAAGAGGAGTGCCGGCTACGTTAGCTGTCAGAGTTCCGTCTTTCCGCTCTATGAGTGGCCGTTCGGCGGTTACAACGACTTCTTTGAGTAGCTTCGTGTCGAGTTGCAGTCGAATGGTATTCTGCTGTCGGCAGGGGACGATTTGCGAACAGTAACCTATGTAGGTCGCTTTCAATAGACAATCTTCTCCGGCTATGGCAGGTAGACGAAAGGAGCCGTCTTCTTCTGTCACGCTTCCGGTGATGAAGCTGGAATCGGCAGCAAGCGCAAGTATGTTGACAAAGGGCAGGGGAATTCCTTTCTCATCGTATACTTTGCCTTCTACGACGATGGCTTTGTTTGATTTCTTTCGTTGTACAACGAAATATTCTTCCCGTTCGACGGAAACGAAAGGTTTGCCTTTCAATACGAACTCTATGGCTTCGCGTTCTGTCTTTTCGTGAATACTGGCTGTCACACGATAACTTTCGGTTCCGTTGTAAGTGAAGAGGATGCTTTTTCCCCCTTTCTTTTCTATCTGTTTCAGTGCTTCAGGCAGGCTTTCATCTTTCAATTCCAATGAGAACTTCTCTATGACTGCTTGTGCCTGTGTGAGCGAGGGGATAAAAAATAAACCGTATCCAATCAATAGCCAACCGATTGTTGTCCAAGTAAAATAAAACTGTCGCATATTACTCCTGTTTTTATAATTTTACTTATACTACAACAAAGGCGTTTGATCGGGTACGGTTTATTCGAATTATTTTTGCAGTTTATTTCAGTTTCTTCTGATACTCGTCCGAATTCAGTATCTCCAAGGCTTTCTGTACACTCTCATTCGTTGTATTCATCACTCGGAAATATTCATTCATATCCCAAAGGTCACGTGCTATCAATGCTTTGAGTTGAGTTTTGATTAGTGGCAACGAAGTCTCATACTGTTTCTCGTTGAACTTCACACCGGCCGTCTCGCCCATCTCACGTAAAGTAGCCAGCATATCGTCGTCAATGACAAACTTATCATTGAATGATTCGAATTTCTTGTATTTATTAGACAATTCTTTCCGGTGGCCTTCGATGAACTTCATCGTAAATTTGATAATGACCCCTTTGGCTACCAGATTCCGGTGGTAATCCGTGTACAAAGTAGTGTCGATAGGAACGAAATAATCCGGCATGATACCGCCGCCGCCATAGACTGTGCGTCCCAGTTTCTTAGTCTGTACTTTCAGTGAATCCGGGAAGTGGATACTGTCGGCATTCATCAGTTCACCATGATTGAAACGCTCTATCAAGTCTTTGTTGTAATCGACAGTGCTGTCATATGGCTTTTGGATAGAACGACCCGATGGAGTATAATAACGGGCAATAGTCAAACGAATCATGGAACCGTCCGGCAGGTCGATAGGACGCTGCACCAGTCCTTTACCGAAAGAACGGCGGCCGACGATAATTCCCCTGTCCCAATCCTGTACGGCACCGCTGACGATTTCGCTGGCGGAAGCTGTGTATTCATCTACTAATATGATGAGGCGGCCGTTGCGGAAATCCCCGTTGCCTTTGGCATAGAAATCACTGCGTTTGGCAGTCCGGCCTTCGGTGTAGACGATTAGTTCCTTTTGTCCCAGGAATTCGTTGGCAAGGTCGATGGCAGCATTGAGATATCCCCCGCCGTTGCCTTGTAGGTCGAGAATCATATCTTTCATTCCTTGCTTTTGAAGTTCCTTCATCGCTTTCTTGAACTCCTCGGCTGTTGTTGCTCCGAAGCGGTTGATGCGGATATAGCCTGTCTTGGGTTGAATCATGTAAGAAGCGTCAAGGCTAAGGATGGGAATCTTATCTCTTTTTACGGTGAATACCAATGGATCTTGTACGCCACGACGAACAATCTTCAGATTGACTTTGGAACCTTTCGGACCGCGGAGGCGCTTCATAATATCTTCCGTGCTCATCTTTACTCCGGCAATGGCGCTGTCGTTGACGGCGATAATACGGTCGCCGGCAAGGATGCCGACTTTCTCGGAAGGGCCGTTGCTGACGGGTTGCACCACCAGTAATGTATCTTCAATCATTTGGAACTGTACCCCGATACCTTCGAAGTTGCCTTGGAGAGGTTCGTTCATTTTCTTCACTTCCTCTGCATCCGAGTAGGTAGAGTGCGGGTCGAGTTGTGCCAGCATCTTGATGATGGCTTCTTCTACCAACTTGTCCTCATCTACTTTGTCTACATAGAAATTGGAGATTGCAAACTCTGCCATTTGCAGCTTGCGCATGGCGGCCGAACCGAAATTCTGAGCTTGTGCGGCAACTGCCCACAAGCAAACGGATAATATTATATATAGTTTCTTCATCATCTTTCTAAACTCGCCGTTTTGTTCCTTGCGAGTGGTTTATTCACTCATCTTCATTCCTTTGGGAATAAACTGGCTGATATCTTTATTATAGGTCAATAACTCGCGTACGATTGTAGAGCTGACGCAAGTCAGTTCCGGTTCTGTGAAGAGCAGGATCGTTTCGATGCCTGCCAGTTTACGGTTGATGTCGGCAATCGTCTCTTCGTACTCAAAATCTTTCACGGTACGGATGCCGCGGATAATGAACTTGGCATCTACTTCCTGTGCAAAATCAATCGTCAGAGAGTCGTAAGACATCACTTGGATACGAGGTTCGTCCTTGTAAAGTTCCCGAATCATTTCTTCCCTTTTCTCGATGGGGAAATATGTATTCTTATTCTCGTTGATACCGATTCCTATCACAATTTCATCCATAAAGGTAAGTGCGCGTTCCACTACCGAATAATGTCCGATGGTGAAGGGGTCGAAAGTACCCGGGAATATTGCTTTTCTCATGATGCCAAGTCTTCTTCTATAACCAAGTTGTCTATAATAAAGTTCTGTCGTTCCATGGTATTCTTACCCATGTAGAATTCAAGTAGTTCTTTTACTGCGTCCGTCTTGCGCAATGATACTTGTTCCAGGCGCATGTCTTTGCCGATAAAGTGTTTAAACTCGTCCGGTGAAATTTCTCCCAATCCTTTGAATCGGGTGATTTCAGGATTCGGGCTTAATTCGTTGATTGCGTTGACACGCTCTTCGTCGCTGTAGCAATAAATTGTTTTTTTCTTATTGCGTACACGGAACAAGGGAGTTTGCAGGATATATACATGCCCCTTCTTGATTAGGTCAGGGAAGAATTGCAGGAAGAAGGTAATCAGCAACAGGCGGATGTGCATACCGTCCACATCGGCATCGGTTGCTACGATGACCTTGTTGTAGCGCAGTCCTTCTATGCCGTCTTCTATATTCAAGGCTGCTTGAAGCAGGTTGAATTCTTCGTTTTCATAAACCACTTTCTTTGTCAGGCCGAAAGAGTTCAGCGGTTTACCGCGGAGACTGAATACTGCCTGTGTGTTGACATCACGGCTTTTGGTGATGGAACCACTTGCAGAGTCACCCTCGGTGATAAAGATGCAGGAGTCTTCTTCCAGTCCTTTGCCTTTTGGGTCGTTGAGGTGGACGCGGCAGTCGCGCAACTTACGGTTGTGCAGATTTGCTTTCTTGGCACGTTCACGGGCAAGTTTCGTTACGCCAGCGATGGCTTTACGTTCCTTTTCCGATTCTTGTATTTTTTGCTGGATAGCTTCGGCTATATCCGCATGCTTGTGCAGGAAGTTGTCCACTTCCAGTTTGATGAAGTCACCTACGTATTTATTGACCGTCACGCCGCCGGGAACCATATTGGTAGAACCCAGTTTGGTCTTGGTCTGACTTTCGAAGATAGGTTCTTCTACATTGACGGCGATAGCGGCAACCAATCCGTTACGGATGTCGGTGTAGTCCATGTTCTTGTTGAAGAATTCCTTGATAGTGCGGGCGATGTGTTCCTTGAAAGCACTTTGGTGCGTACCGCCCTGCGTGGTGTGCTGGCCGTTGACGAAAGAGTAATATTCTTCTCCGTATTGTCCGGTATGGGTGAAGGCTATCTCGATGTCTTCGCCTTTCAGATGGATAATCGGATAAAGTCCGGTTGCCGTCATGTTGTCGTTCAGGAGGTCTACAAGACCGTTGCGCGACAGGATGCGATGACCGTTATAGATAATGGCAAGTCCGGTATTGAGGTACGTGTAGTTACGTAGCATCGTCTCAATAAATTCGGGCTTGAAGCAATAGTTCAGGAATAATGTGTTGTCCGGCTCGAAGAAGATATAGGTTCCGTTTTCTTCTTCGGTGTCCCGCGTTTCGTCCGTCAGCAGGTTTCCTTTGGAGAAGGTGGCGATACGTACTTTGCCGTCGCGGTAACTGCGTACCTCGAAACGGGAGCTCAATGCGTTGACGGCTTTCACACCGACACCGTTCAGTCCGACACTCTTCTTAAATGCTTTACTGTCGTACTTACCACCTGTATTCAGCATGCTGACCGCTTCAATCAGCTTTCCTTGCGGAATGCCTCGTCCGTAGTCGCGAACGCTGACACGAAGGTTTTCTTCAACGGTAATTTCGATTTTCTTACCGGCTTGCATTTTGAACTCGTCAATACTGTTGTCGGTAACTTCTTTCAGCAGGACATAGATTCCGTCTTCGGCATGCGCACCGTCGCCCAGCCTGCCGATATACATACCGGGGCGTGTGCGGACATGTTCCATGTCGCTCAAGTGGCGGATGTTGTCGTCAGTGTACTCTACTGCATTGTTGTTGTCTACAGGTATCAATTCGTTCTCTTCCATAGCTGTTTTTTATTTTATCTCTTTGATGAACGCACGGCGGCGCTTATGTTGCTTAGTCTCAAAGTAATCCCATTGAGCCTGAACCTTTCCGTTCAGTTCGAGCTCGGGGTTGCTTTCTGCAAATATAAAACCTAATTTTTGATAAACTGGAATTAAATCGGAAAATAACAAAGCGTTAACACCTTTGTTCTGATATTCCGGCTTTACTGCAACAAGTAGTAAATCAAGCATTTTGGCACGACGTTTCATGAATAATGCTTTCAGCAGATAGAACCATCCGAGAGGTAGCAGACGTCCGTGAGACTTTTGCAGGGCTTCGGCCAGTGAAGGCATGGAGATACCCACGCAGACCAGTTCATCATTGGCATCGGTGATAAGTGTCACCATACGCAAGTCAAGAATAGGCAGGTACATTTTTACGTATTGGTCAATCTGTCTTTGGGATAGTGGCGAATAACCGTAAAGAGGGCTGTAGGCCTCATTCATCAGTTCAAATATCTTTTGTCCGTAGTCTTTGGCCAGTTTGCTTCCCGAGGTATATTTCTTTACTTTGAGATTATATTTCCGTTGAATCAGTTCAGAGATACGTTTGTGCTTGTCGGGGATGGCATCGGGAATATAGATTTGGTATTCCACCCAGTCGGCATCTTTCTCAAAACCCAGTTTCTCCATATGTACAGGGTAGTAGGGATGGTTGTAGATGGTAGCCATGGTGCTGAGTTGGTCGAATCCTTCAATCAGCATACCTTCCGCGTCGAAATCGGTAAACCCGAGAGGGCCGGCGATACGCGTCATGCCTCGTTCTTTTCCCCAGTCTTCCACTGTCTTGATGAGTGCGGCGGAAACTTCGGGGTCGTCAATGAAATCTATCCATCCGAAACGAACGTTCTTGCTGTCCCATTTTTCATTGGCACGATTATTGATAATAGCGGCTACACGTCCTACGATTTTATCGTCTTGGTATGCCAGGAAATAATCTGCTTCACAGAACTCGAATGCCGCATTTTTCTTTTTATTGAACGTATTGAGCATATCGTCGTAGAGGTCGGGCACGGAATAAGGATTGTCCTTATACATCCTGTAATTGAAACGGATAAATTTCTTAAGCTCGCTCTTTGTGGTGACTTTCTTGATTGTAATAGCCATATCTCGTATTTATGATTGAGGGCAAAGATACGTGATAATCTTCAAATTACAACGCGTAGGGTGGTAAAAACTGTGTAGGTAGGGAATTTGATGTTATTCAATAGGGTATCCCAAATTAGGACACCCCAATATAATTTTGGTGCTTACTCCCCATTTGCTTTTACGGAACAGGGAGTGGCTATGTTTTCAATTCTACATTCCAAAACAATAGACATTACCTGCGAAGTCGCAAACAATCATACAGTTTCCCGATACGGCAACCGTTGAGAATACAGGTGCTCCGAAGTGTATCCTGTCCTTGATAATACCCGTCGTTTCGTCGATAGCGTATAGATAACCGTCGGAAGCTCCGATATAGACAACTCCTAGCGAAGCAACGGGGCTGGTTTCTACACTGGCTTGCGGAGTAGTAGAGTAAGGGGCGGTGTACACAAGAGAAGGCTTTGTTTCCGCTTTCCATTTGATGAAAAGCGTAGATTTATCCAGTGCGGTGATTCCACGGTCTGCGCTGCCGAAGATGATTTCATTCTCAGTGACGAGCGGAGTGGAAGTTACATCAAGATTTGCGGATAATTCTTTTTGCTCAATTACTTTTCCGCTTTGGGGTTCTATCAGAAACAGGCTTTTAGAAGATATAATCCATAGCTTTCCATCTTTATAGACTGGAGAAGCGCCCCGGTTGCCAAGTCCGTTATCAGAGAGTTTCCAGAGTTGTTTGCCGGTTTTTAGGTCATTTCCATAGAGTCCACCCCATTGTGTACCACTGATTAATACATTGTCGGCAACGGTCAAGGTAGTAGTGGAGCCTTCGCGTTGTCTCCAATCCTTGTTTGTCCATATAGTGCGTCCGGTTTTCAGGTCGTAAGCAGACAGACCTACGCCAATTCCGGCATAGACTACTCCGTTACTTGCGGTCAGCCCTTCTGCGAGATATGGATAGCCTTTCAAATTAATAAGTTGCTTCCAAAGCAATTTGCCTGTTTTAGCATCGAGGGCGTATAGGTGGTAGGCAGCATCCTGTGCTACGACAATTCCATCCTCGTAGGCGATTGTATTCTTTATAGAGTTCTCTGTACGGTATTTCCATACTGGTTTTCCCGAATTGAGGTCAAAAGCGCATACATATGTGTTTAGTGAAACATTATCATCCGTGGTAGCTACAAACACTTTCCCTTCTGCGATAAGGGGAGAAGCCATGAAGATATTACTTCCGGCATTAGCTGTCCATGCCAGTTGAAGGGGAAGATGGATAGTGGACTGATTGATTCCGCCTGTATGGGCTGCATTTTGAAGTAGGGTATTCCAGTTTTCGCCGGGAGCGACGGACGGTCGGATGCCTTCTTCATAAATGAATAGGTTGGAATCCACTGCTTTCCTGCCGTCGTTAAAACAGGAAGTAACTGTCAGTTTCAGCTCTTTTCCTTTGTTGCCGGCCGGGAGTGTGATGTTTGTAGCCCAGTTCCAGTCGGTGAGCGGTAGAAGAGTACCTTTGGCTATCTCCTGGTTATTCCCTGCAATGCTCAATGTATATGAAACTTGTTTTGTTTTTGCTTGTGAATTGTACGCGTTTACAGAAATGGAAAGTTGCCCTTCAGGGCTGATTACTGCTTTCTGTTGTTGCATTGGAGAAACGATGGTGACTTGCGGTTCGACAAAAGCATATCTCAGTTCAGTACTGATATTATTATCCGCATCTACCTTAATATCACGGAAAGAAGAAGGGGAGTGGTCAATACCACCTTTATCCAGTGTTCCGGTGCAGATGGTGTAAATCCCGTTCTGATTGCGTACATAATTGTAGTGCATATGCCCGTATATCTGTGCTTTTGTATTGAAAGCACGCAGGTCGAGTATATGTTCATTGTCAGCTTTGAATACGAAAGTATCACTTGCGGTAAACAGGTCATGGTTGAAAAGAATCAATGCCTGATCCTTTTTCATTAAGGCGAGGTCGTTTTTCAGCCAGTTATATACGTTCTTTAAAGTATAATCGGTCGGGTTGTCTCCGTGGTCAATGGGGGTGACTACGTAATGGACATTGCCGATGTCGAATGAATACCATGTCGGGCCGTAGATGGTTTCATAAAGTTCTTCCCCGTAGTTGCCTTTTACGAGGTCATGATTGCCTATGCAATAGTAGACAGGACACTCCATCGTTTGCGAATTTACCACTTCGGCGTGCATTTTCAATCCCGGTTCGTAGCAGATGTCTCCGGTATGAATCAGGAAAGCGGGTTTTTCGTTGCCGATATAATGTTTCAGGTCAGTCACCCAACGCCCCATTCCACCGGTCACTTCGGTGTCGGTGATTTGAACGAAAGAGTGCTCCTTTGATTTAGTCCGTTCGCTTTCAGTCAGCAGAAAATCATAACTTTTCCTGTTTTCTTTGGTAGATAGATAGAACTGTTTCGTTTCGTATCCGGCGGGAGTGGTGATAGTGATAAATCGCGTCTTTTCGAATCCGGGTAAAGAGAACCGACCTTTCTTATCTGTCCTTACTACATTCAGTCCATCTGTTACCATAACTCCCGCTAGTGGTTGGTCGCCTTTATCAAATATGCCCGATTGGTCGATGTCGACATAGACTGTTCCTTTAAATTGAGCGCATAGTGGCAGATATAGTAAAAATGAGATTAGTATAACAGATAGTCTTTTCATGGTCAGTTCTCCGGTTTTTAGTGTGTTAAGCTAATTATTCCTTTTCTTATTTCAGTTGTTTCATTTCTTCGTTATAACGAACTTCTTCTTTGCACAAAGGCTTGTACCACGTCTTTCTTAATATCAGTGTAGTAACCAGCAATAGGGCGATAGAACTCCAAAGTCCCAATTGCTCGCGGACAACTAGATACATCGGAATAATGGTAAGACTGCATTGCCAAACGATACCGATTGCCACGTTGAAAGCATCTCTCTTGAAGTTCTTATTTGGCTGGATATGGGGGTAACGTGCCAGAGCTTTTTCTTCAATCGGCTTCCACCATCCCCAGGGACGTACACGGGTATAGAAATTGATAAGTGTTTCGTCGTCTGTCGGAGGTGCGCTGTATGTTCCGGCAATACATCCTATCAGGGAAACGCCGAACAATACCGGGAAGAAATAGAGCACCCATGCATCGGGAACGGTGAATTTCATCACGATTGCGGCCAGTACTCCGGCAGTCATTCCCCAGAAATATCCTTCACCGTTGAAACGCCACC
The DNA here is from genome assembly GCF_014750685.1 of Bacteroides sp. GM023. Taxonomy (GTDB): domain Bacteria; phylum Bacteroidota; class Bacteroidia; order Bacteroidales; family Bacteroidaceae; genus Bacteroides. Next base: position 197,216 of record NZ_JAAXGE010000002.1, on the reverse strand, counting down.
AATGCCATTTCAGTACGTTGGCTGCGATGTATCCACCGAAGAGTGCACCTACAATCCATTGGAAGATTTCATTGATATCTTTCAGGAAGAATCCGATGACAGTGCTGACCACTACTACGGCGACAGAGATAACATAACTGCTGCGTATCTGTGTTTTTACACTCGCTTTCGGGTTGATATATTTCAGATAAATATCATTCACGATATAGGCAGGGGCTGCATTCACCGTAGAAGCGAAAGTAGACATGAAAGCTGCCAACAGTCCGGCCAATAGCAACCCGGCCAATCCCGCCGGAACGTAACGTGTGATTAAGTGCGGAAGGATAGTCTCGAAATCAGTCCGTGTGACTTCCATCTGTGCCAGTCCGCCATCTTCTTTGAAGAAATAGATAGCCAGCAACGCAAATCCCATAATCATCAGGTAACGGGGGATTAATAATACCACTGATACGGAACCGCTCATCATAGCCGCCTCTTTAGGGGATTTACAAGACAGAATCTTCTGCATATCATAGTTGGGGGCAGGGCCCGCCATACTCATAAAGATACCTTTCAGCAAAGCCATCATGACGAAAATACTTATCAGGCTGTAAGGCTCATTCGCCATCCTCTCTGTGAGGAGATTCATCCGGCCGCTCCAGTCTACATCGAGGGTCCATCCGAAGAAGGGAGAATCCCATCCGGCAGGCACGAATGAATGAATCATGTCCGGTGCCACCATCTGCATACCGATAACAACGATAACGACACCCGCTACCGTCATAATCAAAAACTGAACGACATCCGTCCATACAATACTCAACATTCCGCCGAGCATCACATAAAAAGTAGCGATTGCGGTAAAGAAAATACCATATACATGAGGAACGTATTCTACGGGAACATTGAAAGGAATATAAGGAGATACTACATCCCAGGGGATGAATATCTCCATAAATTTACCAATACCTATGAATCCATAACTTAAAAAACCGAGTACGCTCAATAATGCGAATACAATAACAATCGTATGTGAAAGAGTTGAACCTTTACCTTTCCCGAAACGCGTCTTAATCCATTCCGCACCGGTGAGCACGTTAGAACGACGTAACCACACGGACAGGTAAACCATTAGAAATATCTGATTGAATACCGGCCATAACCAGGGAATCCAAAGACTCTTGAATCCGTAGGCAAATGCCCAATACACCATTAACATAGTGCCTGTAATATCGAACATTCCGGAAGCGTTGGACAATCCCAACATATAGAAAGGTAATGACTTTCCGCCTAGAAAATAGGAATCCATATTTTGGGCAGCCCGTTTTTTCAGAATAAGTCCGATGACAATCATAGCGATAAGATAGGCGCATATGATAAGAAGGTCGGTAGTGTGTAATTTCATATGATAGTTTTGAATCGATTTATATGTTTTATGATCTATGTTGCAAAGGTAGGGGGAAAGTGGTAAGGAAACAAATATTATTTTAGCTCATTCTGATACTATATTGTTATCTCTGGTTTCAGAATTGGAGATTGGCTCTTTTGAGGAAAAAGAAAAGCGCAAAGCTGCCGGTTACATAGCGAATCGGATAGCTTTGCGCTTTAGGGTTTTAAACATATTGCTCTGTCATGACAAGCTTATTTGTCTCTACGAGCTTGCAGATGCTTTCCACAGAAGCAGCGGAACGCAATCCGTCTGCCGGCGTATGAAGGCAATAATCTACCAATCGGTCGATGGTCGAGGTTGCCACGTGCATACGGGTATCGGAAGAAGCATAGTAGATATATACGGTTCCGTCCTCGTCTGCAATCCACCCGTTGGAGAAAAGTACATTGGATACATCTCCGATTCTTTCTTCTCCCACAGGTGCCAGTAAGAAACCACCCGGTTCGGCAATGCTCTTTGTCGGGTCTTCCAGCGATGTCATGTATAGATACAGGACATAACGCAGACCGGCGGCACACGCACGAACTCCGTGAGCCAGGTGCAGCCATCCTTTAGAGGTTTTGATAGGATGAGGCCCTTCACCGTTCTTCACCTCTTTGATGGTGTGATAATGCCGATGATTTATAATCGTTTCTTCTTTCACTTCCGCATGGGTAATATCGTCTACCAGTGCCCAGCCGATACCGCCACCGTTGCCGGCGTTGATGAAATTATCCTGCGGACGGGTGTATAAGGCATACTTACCATTTACAAATTCCGGGTGCAAAACGACATTACGTTGCTGGCTTTTAGAAATCAGATTCGGCAAGCGTTCCCAGCTCTTCAGGTCTTTGGTACGTATGATACCTGCTTTGGCGACAGCAGAAGATAAATCTCCCGGTGCTGCATCGGGGTCAAGACTTTCACTACAGAAAATACCATATATCCAACCGTCTTCATGAGCCGTCAGTCGCATATCGTACACATTCGTTTCTTCAGGATATAAGTCCGGCAGTTGAACCGGATACTCCCAAAAGCGAAAGTTGTCAATACCGTTGGGGCTTTCGGCGATGGCGAAGAATGATTTGCGGTCATATCCTTCTACCCGTCCCATCACAAGGTATCTCCCATTGAACTTGATAGCTCCCGCATTGAATACGGCATTAATACCAAAACGTTCCATAAAAAACGGATTCGTTTCGGGATTAAAGTCATATCTCCATTCCATTGGAGTGTGGGCAGCCGTTAGTATGGGATATTTGTAACGTTCGAATATTCCGTTGCCTGGCAGTATCTTTTCATTTTCACGGGAGAGGAGTGTTTCGAATTCTTCAGTAAGAACACGTAACCTGTTATCATATCTATTCATATCTATTCAAAATTAATAAAAAGAGACTGACTACCATACAGACAGATACAAAGGATATACTGTGTTGCGGGAACAATCTCTTTTTATGTTTGTTACTTCAAAAGTATGGGGGTACTTTCAAAATACATGTGTCAAGTTTACAAATTATCTTTGGTTATCATATAAGAACGAGCCACGCCGCTTGGTTCTACAAAGCTAACCCAATACCAGCCGTCTTCAACTTTATCAATACGACATTCCTCTACCGGATATTTCACGGTCATGTCTATTGCGTTTCTTGCCACCTTATATAATATAGCATTACTCTTATCGCCTACTGTCAAGTCACCGGTGAATTGGATAGCGAAACCGCTGGCATAGGTTCCCGTTCCTTTTAGAACCAGTTCGGACATATTAAACTCTTTCGCGTGAGTAACTGAACCCACCGTCGAAGTGCCTAAGCTTTGATAAGTGGCTGAACTTGCTATAAAGCTACGATAAGAAGGGTTTACCAAATAAGGATCATCCACGTAAGATACAAGAAGATCGATTGATTCTCCTTCCTGGTCACTGATAGTTATTGTCTTGTTGAAACGGTATCTTTTGATTCCTTCGACGATTGCCTCCGTTCCATTCTCAGCCATTTCGCATTTCAGATAGGTAGCAGAACCATTGTTGACACAGGCATATCCTCCGTTGCCATCCAGGATTTTAATAGTTACGGGTTCACCGATAGTCAGATACGGTATTCCTTCACTATTATCGATTAGCAACTGCTTGATAACCTTTACGGAAAGTTCCGTACTCTTATTCAACCTGTCGGTAACGGTAACCGTTGCAGTACCCGGCGACAGTGATTCTACCTGGATACGTCCTTCCTCGTTCACCGTAGCTTTGGCAACCGATTCTTTATCGACAGTTACTTTGTATCCTCTGTTTCCCGTATGTATCTGAATTGCTTTGCTTTCGTTCGGATACATCTTGGTGGTAGAAACCGCTAATACCAATTCACTTAACTGGTCAACGATTACTTTTACACTGGTGCTCATTTTCGCCCAGTCGGTGATGGTCAGATTGGCGCTACCGGCTTTCAACGCAGTTACTTTAATCGCGTTTCCTTCGGCAACGGCCGTTACCACCTCTTCATTCGAGCTGGCTATCTTATAATTTCCATTTCCCTGGAGCATCTGAATCGTTCCTTCCGATGTCTCATCGAAGTTGATAATCAACTCCTGTGTATTCGGCACCAGTTCATGATAGGAAGGATCGTCATCATTACAGCCGGTGAAAATAGTAGTGGCTGCAAGCAGGAATCCTGCTAAATATAATAGATTTCTTTTCATACAATTCATTGTTTATTTAAAACATTTATTCTGCTTCAATATCTTTCATTTTACCGGTGATGGTAACAACGCTATACTTAGGAACGGTGATAGCACGCAGTCCGCTAAGAGACGGATTTATTTTCTTGCGTTGCCATTTCACGCCTTCGTCCGATGTATAGGCAATCATCGTCTGGAATTCTTTTCCTTCAATCTCCAGTTTCGTTTCGAAAGCCTTGCTGGTAGAGTTGTTTACTAATACGATGGTGTAGGTACCGTCGTCTTTCACGTAAGCCGTCATTAGCAGTTCCTTAGGGAAAGCTTCCTCGTCATTCTCAGGAGCAATTGTTTTTACGTCCACGCGGCGGCTTCCTTCCGGGATAAACTTGGTGAACTGTCCGTAGCTGTAATAGCGGGCGGCTCTTTCATAGTTTGTTCCGGGCAGTGCTTCTTCCAGTCTGATAAGTGATTCGTTATTGGTACAAGGACGTGCGCCTGCCCACCATACAAATGCATTCAGGTTGGAAACAGCCAGGTAATTGTGGAAAGTAGTAGCCCATTGCATCGCATTTTTCCAGGAGGGGTCATACGTATCCGTAGAACTGGTTTCAGTATTCCAAAGATGAAGATTCTTTTCAGCAGAGAGCGGAGATTGTACAAATTCCGTGTTACCGATTAATGTATATCCGTGAGCAGCAGTAATGATATTGGAATTTGCTAATTCGGGGCGAGCCTTCAAACCGTTTTCAAGGAAGGTAACTCCCGCTTTCCACCATGAGTGCTCTCCGAAGATAATTTTCATATCTTGATAACCTGCCTTGTCTAAAGCCGGGCGAAGATTATCCTGGCAGAAATTGGCCAAATTACCATAAGTCCAGCTACATCCGTTCCATCCTGTTCCGCTACTGTTCGGCTCATTGGACGGTGAAATGGCATAAATCTTAATACCGAATTTATTAGTATATGTATTGATGAAGTCTATCAGATAGTCGGCGAATTCTTCTCCCGAACCGGTTTTCAGACTACCGCCGGAAGGTTTTCCGTTGGATTTCATTGTTCCGGGAGGACTCCATGTAGAGAACATGAACTTCACATCTTTGTATTTTCTCTGAAGGATATCCACCAGCCACATTTGTCCCAACTGCACCTGTTCGCCGCATCCCGAGCCGTTGAAGTCTCTCCAATAATCATTAATCATGGACGGGTCATTCGGAGCCAGGTTGAATGTGCGGTTAATACCGAAGTCGATAACATTGGTAGTCGGATTCTGATAGTGTGGAAATACCTCACCCCGGAAGATATTCAGTTTCAAACCGTTCTCACCAAACAGGTCGTTTACTACATCTTCACGTTGCATATGATTCCATATACGGTGTGACCATTCGGCAAAAGCACATCCGAAGCCATCAATAATCTGATGCTCATGTCCTTCTCCGAACTGTACTTTGATGACAGCTTCGGTAGTAGGTTCGGCAGAGAAACCGTCGTCTTCGTCTGTTTCTTCTACCGGGTCGGGAATGTAGACGTCACCGTGACTCAGACTTCCGTCCTCGCAGGAGTATCCTAGAAATAGGAAGAAGGATACGAATAATAATGAATATATCTTTTTCATATTGTTTCTTTATTAAGTTAATCTTGCCCGGGCATTATCTCCATAGAGTGGTTTGCACCATCGCAGTATTATTGTTTAATTCGCTAGTCGGTATCGGATAGTACAGGTGTTTTTCCTGGAAGTTTTCCGCACCTTGCTTTCCGTTAGCCTTGAGTATCAACTGGATTTCACTGACAGAATACCAGCGTTTGAGATCATCAAAACGGTGACCTTCCGCGAAGAATTCCAATAAGCATTGATGCTCGATTTCAGTCATTAACTCAGCTTGCGCAAAAGTCTTTTCCTGAAGTCCCGCTCTTTTGCGAATCAGTTTTAAGGCGTAGTTCGCGCCATCCGCGTCATTTGTTTTGGCACATGCTTCTGCATAAAGCAACAGCACTTCTGCAAAACGCATCACACGTAGGTTGCTTGATCTTCCTTCTTTATTACCCATGTTGTCCGGCGCTTTATCGTCTACATAGTATGCAACGTTTTTCTTAATCAGGAATTTACCTGCTGTTCCGCTGACATTGAAGCTGGGAGCACCGCCTGCCATTTTACCTTCGTTGCCTTCCCAAAGGTCATCCATCGAATAATTATTGCCATACCATTTCTCATTAGGTACTTTATCGCCATAGTTGGCCGCGTCGAAGAAAAGACTGGCATACATACGTTTGTCAAACTTAGTATCCGCGTCACCCGGACGGGTTTCTTTTGTAAATTCTCCTACGATTAGAGAGTTCGGCATTAGTTTAGCCCATCCGCCGGATTTTACCGGGCCGATAAACTGTGGTATGTAGCAACCCAGACAGATGCCGCTTTCATTACTCCAGGAGTATTCTCCGTCAGGGCTGTATGCTATTTCGTACACGGATTCTTTGTTGAATTCTTCCTCATTCGTGAAGTTCTTCCCGAAGTCGTCGATCAATTCATAAGAATAAGGAGAGGTCAATAACGTTCCTAATAGCTGTTTTGCTTGCGGATATTTATGTTGAGTGGCATATACTTTACCCAACATTGCGATGGCTGCGCCTTTCGTTACCCGCTCTTTGGCAGTAGTACGTTCCACCGGTAAGTTGCATTTGATGGCATTGCCCAAATCTTCTTCCACTTGTGCCCATAAGGTAGCTTCGCTGGCAGGGCCTTTGTTTGTTTCATCTTCGTTGGAAGGTATCAGGCGCAAAGGAACTTCCCTGTAATTGTTGACCAGCAGGAAATATTGATAGCCACGCAGAAAGAGCGCTTCGCCTTTAATCATCGAACGGTCGTCTTCGGTAATGCCCGATGCCGGTATCTGGTCGATATAGCGTAATACGATATTGGCACGCTGGATGCCTGAATAAAGTGCTCCGTAAGGATCGTTGCCGGTAGACGGTGAATTCAGGAAGTTTGCGATATTCCACATCGGAACCTCTTCTCCTTTGATTGTGTAGATATCATCCCCGCGACCATTCAGATTCAACCAGCCGTCAAATGCGCCGAAGTACCCGTACATAGCTCCTTTTATGGGAGAATAGGCAGCAGCCAAAGCGCTTTCCGCATCTGCTTTATCTTTCCAGAAATTACTTTCTGTGAAATAATTCGGGTCTGACAGGTTCAAAAAGCTGGATTCGTTGCACGATGTCAGCGTTCCCGTGAGAAGAGCTGCCATGCACATATATGATAACCAATTTCTTTTCATGTTTATAGACATTTAATGTTTAATATTAATTTAAGGTATTACAGGTTAACTTGTATTCCGAATGAGATTGTACGGGGCAATGGATAACGTCCCTGGTCGATACCTCTCGAGAATACGTTGTAACTAACGCCTGCAACGGAACTTTCACCCAAGTCGGGAGTATAGCCTGAATATTTGGTCAGTGTGAACAGGTTTTCCATAGAAGTGTATATTCTTACATTTTCAAGTTTTACCTTCTTAGTCAGGTTTTTCGGTAATGTATAACCAATATCCAGTGTTTTCAGACGCATGTATGAACCGTTTTCCAGCCATCTGTCGCTGTATGCCCACTTGTTATCCGCGCCATCTGTCTTGGAGAAGCGTGGAATATCGGTGTTCTGGTTATCCGGTCTCCATGAGTCAGCCAATACAGTGCTCATGTTTCCGTTGAAGTTTCCTGATTCCAGGCGGTAGCGTGGGTAGTTATAGATTTTGTTGCCTACCATTCCGTCAAAGAACAGGTTGAAGTCGAAGTTATTCCACTCGCCACCCAGTCTGATACCGAAAGTGAAATCGGGGAAAGGACTTCCTACATCATGCTGGTCGTCTGTATTAATCTTGCCGTCACCGTTCCAGTCTTTGTAACGTACGTCACCGACTTGTGCTCCGGGTTGGATAAGTTCGCCGTCTTTGTTCTTGTAGTTGGCTATTTCCTCTGCCGAACGGAATAAACCGTCTGTTTCAATCAGGTTGAAATAGGACATCGGATGCCCTTCGGCAAACATATTGATACCACGACCACCGGCACCGTGCGCGCTATATCCGGATATCATCAGATTCTGACCACCGAGTGTAATCTTGGTTACTTCATTCTTATCGGCAGCGATATTGGCACCTATATAATAGGTGAATTTTTCCTTGATAGAACCACGGTAATTCACCGCAAACTCAAATCCTTTATTCCGTACCTGACCTGCATTCTGAATAGAGTTTCCGCTAATACCGGTAGAGGCGGTCGAAGGAATAGGAAGCAATACGTCATTTGTGTTTTTAATGTACGCATCCGCAGTGAAAGTCAATTGTCCGTTCAGAACGCTGACATCCAGACCGATGTTGTAAGTCTCCGTATTTTCCCACGTCAGATTGGCGGGTGAAATAGCCTGTACATAAGGCATGGAGCCAAACCACGGCGCATTGTTCGATACATAGTTCATTCCGTCCGATACGACACTCTGCGTAGGATAATAGCTGGTCATTTCCTGATTACCGAGTTTACCGTAGCTAAAACGTAGCTTTAACTGGTCGAATACATTCTCCAACGGTTTAAAGAACTTCTCGCGATTGATATTCCATCCCACAGAAGCGGATGGGAATGCACCGTACCGATGTCCTTGCTTGAAACGTGACGAACCGTCGCGACGAATAGACGCAGAGAATAAATAACGGTCGTCATAGGAGTACATTACACGTCCGAACAGAGATACCAATGCCAGTTCATTCAGACTGCTGGATGCTTTCAGGTTGGAAGGGTCCACGTTACCCGGCATTGTTTCTATAAATTGAGGCATATCGCTGTTCTTACCGTACAGGCTGTGGCTCTTGTCTTTCTGTGCTGAGTAACCTGCAAGAAGTGACAGATTGTGCTTATTGAATGTACGGTCGTAATTCAACGTGTTCTCCAATACCCACGATTCCCAAGTCGATGATTTCTCTTCCAAGTCGGGCTTGTCATTCTTACCGAAGGTACCTAAATCATACGCATCTGTATATTTACGGTATTTGGTATGTTCTTTTCTGATACCTACATTCAACTTATATTTTAATCCTTTGATGATTTCCGCCTGCAAATAAGCATTGAGGAAGATTCGGGTTGTTTCCGTCCGTTCGTCATTCACTGTCATTTCCGCCAATGGGTTAGGCAGGTTTATATCGTTGGAAGTACCCCAACCGCCCGAATTTGTAGAGTCGTATACCGGCACTACCGACGGGAACTGGAATATATCGAACATAGTATCCTGATGAATATATCCGCTACCTTTGGTCATGTTCAGAATCATGGATTCACCTATTGTCAACCGATTGTTCAGGAAAGAATAATCGCTCTTCAAACGGATATTGTAAGACTCATGATCTGTATTGCGCAAGATACCTTCTTTATTGAGATAACTTACGGATGAGCTGTAAGAACCATTTTTTGAACCGCCGCTGATAGTTGCGTTGGCCTTGTACGTCATGGCAGTACGCAGCATTACATCCTGCCAGTCTGTACCTTCACCAATAAAGGGTGTTGCTCCGTTCTCCGAACCGTAGCCATCACCTGCCAGGCGATAGTAACGTGCGAAACGGCTATATTCTTCTCCATTGAAAACCTTCAGTGTTTTAGGGGCTTGGCTGATACCTGTGAAGAAATTGACATCCAATTTGGTAGGCATGTCTTTACGACCGCTTTTTGTGGTGATTAATACCACGCCACCTGCTGCGCGCGAACCGTAGATAGCTGCTGCGGCAGCATCTTTCAATACCTCGATAGAGGCAATGTCATTAGGGTCGACCATGCTGATGTCACCAAAAGCACCGTCAACTACATACAACGGATTGTTGTTGGATAATGAACTGATACCGCGTACGTTGATTGTCATGCTTCCATTAGGATCACCACTGGAACTTGCTACTGATACGCCGGGAATCTTTCCTTGTAATGCCGTTGCGGCATTGGAAGCTACCTGTCCGTTCAGTTCTTTGGCGCTAACCGAACTAACCGCTCCCGAAAGATGGCTTTTCTTTACTGTACCATAGCCGATAACTACTACTTGTTCAAGAGCTATATTATCTTCTTCCATCGAGACATTGATAGGAGCCCCGGATGTAATAGCCCTTTCTATTTGTTTCATACCTATTGTTGAGAATATCAAAGTATTCCCTCTGCTTGCTTTGATGGCGTATTTTCCATCCGCGTCTGTTACTGTGCCAGTGTCCTTGCCCTTGACTCTGACCGTAACTCCAGGTAAAGGTTCATTCGTTGTAGCTTCTGTTACTACTCCTTTTACTTCAATGTCTTGAGCTGCCAATGGGATGCTGGTCATGCAGAGAAATAAGAATAGTAAGAAATGAATTTTTCTTCTCATAATTTATTGCATTAGATTTATAACTCTAGTTCAATTGCTCATTGATCCATGGAAACTTCAACTGACAATTGTCTGATGCAAATGTAGAGGATAATGCTACGTACGGCAAATATTATTTTAGCTGCTTCTGATACAATTTTGCCTGCATTTTCTTGATGTAATTAATTATTAATAAGAGGGCTGTGCTTTATATGTGAAACCAAAATATGCTGTTTATAAGCCATGTATGCCTTGGAAAAACTACTTGTATCTTTCATTTATTGTATAATTCTATCTTTTTTCTTATATTAAGAAAAGGAATTATGGTATTATAAAGAAGAAATATGATACTATGATTATCTTATTAGTGATACTATTTTGCTGGTAATAATTTAGATATTGCTTCTGTTGTTCCACTTATTCAGCCTTGCGTGTGATTAAAATTGGAAATATAGTCTGTTTTGACAGGTAGTTATTTAATGCTCTTTTCTGTTTCGTATAAGAAATAAAATAGCTATATTTGCTTTAGTTATTACTTATAAGAAATAAAATGAGGAAGCCGGAGTATTATAAAAGAGAATTGTATATTCAACGTATAAGACCTTTTGTCAATACGCAGATGATAAAAGTAATTGTTGGTCAAAGGCGTGTAGGAAAGAGCTATTTGCTATTTCAGTTGATGGACGAGATTCATAGTGAATTTCCAAAGGCAGACATCATTTATATCAATAAAGAATTATTTGAATTTGACCAGGTTAAAACATATGCCGATTTAATCAATTATGTGTCTGCTGCAAGGAAAAATACAGAAGATAAATGCTATCTGTTTATTGACGAGATACAGGATATAGAAGATTTTGAGAAGGCTTTGAGGCATTTCTTTGCAGAGAATATATATGATATTTACTGTACCGGAAGTAATGCCACCATGCTTTCAGGGGAGTTGGCTACTTTCCTGAGTGGCAGGTATATTGAATTCAAAGTATATGGTTTGACGTATGCAGAATTCTTGGTATTTCATAAGTTGGATGATTCCAGTGAGGCATTCAGCCGTTTTTATCGATTTGGTGGGCTTCCTTATTTGGCCAGTTTGCCTTTTGAGGAACACCTTGTTATGGAATATCTGAGAAATATTTATAATACAATTATATTAAAGGATGTAGTAAATAGGTATAGTATAAGGAATGTACGGCAATTACAGGATTTGACGGTTTATTTGGCTGATACAATAGGAAACCTCTTTTCAGCAAATAAAATAAGCGAATATCTGAAATCACAACGGGTGGATTTATTGCCCAAAACAATATTAGAATATCTTACTTATCTGAGCAATGCTTATTTTGTGAGAAGAATCCGTCCAATGGATATTCAGGGGAAAAAGCAATTTCAAATTGGTGAGAAGTATTATTTTGAAGACTTGGGGATACGTAATGCTATCCGGCCTTTTCGTGCAACTGATATTGGGCAGGTCTTGGAAAATGTGGTGTGCCATCATTTATTGGTGTATGGATATACTTTATATATCGGCAGGGATGGCGACAAAGAGGTTGATTTCGTGGCAGAGCGAAATGGGGAGAAACTGTATGTCCAAGTGGCATATTCAGTTATAGATGCAAAAACACATGAACGGGAATTTGGTAATTTGCTGGATATACAGGATAATTATCCCAAAATAGTGGTTACTATGGATGAACTCGAAGGTACGTCTTATCGAGGAATAAAACAGATTCCGATTCGTAAGTTCCTGCTTGACTGGAAGTAACTCAATATAAAAAAAACGCCAAGTTGATGATTCTGTATTTCGAATCGGATAACTTGGCGTTTTGTATCAACTACAAACAGAAGGTCATATAAGCAGGCAGATACACTATTCCTTCCTTTACGCACAGGTTCTTCGGATGAATCACATAACATTCTCCTATGCGCTGATGAAAACTTTCGTTAAACTTGATGAGTGAACGAATAGTATACTTGTCATTCGATTTGACCTCTATCGGATAAATTTTATATTTTAGTTTGCTGTGGTTCGACAGGATAAAATCTATTTCCATGTCGTTGCGGTGCTTCTCTTCATTGTATCGTGTGTAGAAGTAAAGCTTATGTCCGGCAGCCACAAGCATCTGCGCGATTACGTTCTCATAGAACATCCCCTCGTTTACCGACAGTTTTCCCAACAGGATTTCCCGGTAAAGTTCTCCGTCAGAGATTTCATTCTCATCGAACGTATGGCTGATGAGCAGTCCGGTATCACCCATATAGCACTTCACGTAGGTTCTGTCTTCATTCAGCGAGAGTCCCACATTAGGGTCCGAACAATTAAAGCATTCATTGGCAATCATCGAATCGGAGAGCCAAAAGAAAGTATCATGATACTTTGGGAAGCTTGCTCCCTTTTCAATGCGATTCATCACTACCCGTCTTTCCGAACGAGAAAGAAAAGCAGGAATCTGGTCAAAAATGCTCAATACGTTCGACCTGTAACCTGACTTTATCTTCATTATGTCGTTCCGATACAGAGTCAATATGTCCCTTTTTTCCATATCGGCCATTTCGAAGCTCCGGTTGTTCTCCAGATATGCTGACAGGCTTTTCGGCATACCACCCACAATCATGTATTGACGGAACAATAGCATAGCTTTGGCGTGAAGCCCCTGTTCCAATGGTTCTTTTTTATCAAAGCATTGGCGGATATATGTTATCAATGGCTCTTCATTCATTGCCCAAGCAAACTCCTCGAAGTCCATGGGGTACATAAGCTGTGTTCTCTCTTCTGAGGGAATGGTTATATCCTGTACATTTTCTTTTATGGAAATGAGCGAGCCTGTCTCAATATAGTCGAACCGCCCATCCGCAACCAGATACTTTATTGCTTGCCTAGCTTTCGGAAACTGTTGTATCTCATCAAATATGATGATGGATTCCTTTGGGTAAAGTTTTACACCATATTCCGAAGAAAGAATCAGGAAAAAGGTGTCGAGATCGTTCATATAATTGTTAAAGGCTGAAATAACTGAGTCACTTACCTTGTTGAAGTCTATCAAAAGATAGCTCCGGTACTCATTTTTTGCGAACTCTTCCACAAGAGTGGATTTACCTATTCGCCGGGCGCCTTCTATCAGAAGCGCTTTGGTTCCTGCCGCCTGTCGTTTCCAGGCAAGCAGCTTGTTATACATTTTGCGTTTAAATATCATGTAATTCTCTATTTATCATCTTATTAGTACGCAAATTTAATGATATATTCTGCAATACGCAAATTTAATATCCTATTTATACCCTGCAATGCGCGCTTTTGATAAGTGCTATTTCACCTGCAATACGCACTTTTTGAGGTGCAACAAACAAACAAGCCCGCCATTGACTTGGAATTTGTCAATAACGGGCAGTTGCTATTATGCTAAGACCTATATCTAACTCGTGTTATCTTAAAAATAAAACTGTTCTGCCAGAACAAGCTTGTTAGCTTCTACGAGTTTACGGATGTTTTTCACAGAAGCTGCCGAGCGGAATCCATCCGCCGGTGTGTGGAAACAATAATCTATCAATCTGTCGATTGTCGAAGTTGCCACATGCATACGAGTATCGGAAGAAGCGTAATAGATATACACTGTTCCGTCCTCGTCTGCAATCCACCCGTTGGAGAAAAGTACATTGGATACATCTCCGATTCTCTCTTCTCCCATGGGGGCTAATAAGAAACCACCCGGTTCGGCAATGCTCTTTGTCGGGTCTTCCAGCGATGTCATGTATAGATACAGGACATAACGCAGACCGGCAGCGCATGCACGAACTCCGTGAGCCAGGTGTAACCATCCTTTGGGGGTTTTGATAGGATGAGGCCCTTCACCGTTCTTCACCTCTTTAATGGTGTGATAATGACGATGATTTATAATGGTTTCTTCTTTTACTTCTGCATGAGTAATATCATCTATCAGCGCCCAGCCGATACCACCGCCGTTTCCGGCATCGATAAAGTTATCTTGCGGGCGGGTGTATAGAGCGTATTTACCGTTTACGAACTCCGGATGTAATACGACATTGCGTTGCTGACTTTTAGAAATCAGATTCGGCAGCCGTTCCCAGTTCTTCAAGTCTTTGGTGCGTACGATGCCTGCTTTGGCTACGGCAGAGGACAGGTCGCCCGGTGCAGCATTGGGAGCAAGGCTTTCACTACAGAAAATACCATAAATCCAGCCATCCTCGTGAGCCGTCAAACGCATATCATAGACATTTGTTTCTGCCGGGTCAGTATCCGGTAATTCTATTGGGTATTCCCAAAAACGAAAATTATCTATTCCATTGGGGCTTTCGGCAATGGCGAAGAAAGATTTGCGGTCATTTCCTTCTACGCGTACTACCATCAGATACTTTCCATTCCATTTGATAGCTCCTGAATTCATGGTGGCGTTGACGCCAATTCGCTCCATTAGCCATGGATTAGTTTCCGGATTCAAGTCATAACGCCACTCCAGGGGAGCATGCTCGTTCGTTAAAACCGGATATTCGTATCTTTCAAAAATCCCATTGCCCGGAAGGATGATCCTGTTCGTGCGGGTTATCAGAGTTTCATGCGTTTCTTGTAGAAGGCGCAATCTATTGTCATAAATTCTACTCATAGTGAATTGTTCTTTCTATATCTTTCTAAAGTTAGAATCTATCGGAAGTATGGGGTACTTCCGGTGGATTCATATGTCTTTATAAGGCTAATGTGTTTATGTGTGAGCTATTATGTAAGAATCATAATCTTTGCCATCTTCACGGAATTTTATCCAAAAAAATCCATTTGGTTCCCGCCCCTCATCATATTGTACTTTTTCCATTACTACATTAGAAATCTTAATTTCACTACCATTTTGACCGGAACTGTTGAGAGTGTATAATGTAGCATCGGTCTTGTTGCCTTCTGTACGATCTCCTTTGAAGGAGATAACGAATCCATTTCGTATGTTTTTGTCTCCTGTCTTTATGGTTGTGATACCGTCTGCTTCGTTAATAGAGCATCCGCCTGGTATTCCAAAGGAACCTTGGACAAACCATCTTGCTACATTCTCTTCAAATGGATAATCAATGCATTTCACAGTGATTACAATTGGTGTTTCAAGTATATTGTCAGTGATTGTAATATCCTCATTCAATGCCATTTTCTTTTCAATGCCAGTTACAATCAGTTCTTGCTTGTCTTCTGAGAGAATACATGTCATAGACGGGCCGCATTTGATAGTATAATCTCCGCTACCGTCTATTATGGGGATTCTTAGTTCCTTGCCAATCCATAGATTGTCAACCTGAGTCATTTCAATAACAAGTCCGCCTGTTACTCTTACTTTCATGGAATTGGTGAGCTTCATTCTGTCAGTAACAGTAATATTAACTTCGCCTTTGGAGACTCCTGTTACTTTAATGGCGCCTTCTATCATTTCCGCAGTTGCTATTTCCGGATTTTCACTGACTACAGAGTACTCACCATTACCAGACGTAATGTTGATAATCAATTCTTTACCTATTTCACAAACTTTTTTCGTTATATCTTCAGTTACTAGATGCTCAACGCATACTCTAACTTTCAAAGTCGTTTTATTTCCGTCAGCGTCGGTTACAATAATATTGCAGAAATCGCTGCTAAGTGCAGTGACTAATATTTTGCCATCTTCGTTTATTTCGGCAGTAGCCACTTCGTTGTTGCTGCTTTCCACTTGATAGCCGCCATTACCGCTGATGATGTTAACTAGTGCAGTTTTGTTTTCATCCAAGAACATGACTAATTCTTCTTTGTCCAGCTTCAGTTCGAAATCTTCCTTTACCTTAATAGTGAATGCAGCCGAATGTTTGCTCCAATCCGTTATGGTGGCTGTTGTTGTTCCGTCCTTCAGACCGTTAATAATAATGCGATTACCATCTAGAGTGGCGCTTGCTATGTTCTCATCAGCTATGGTTAGTTTATAATTGCCATTTCCGCTCGTGATATTGATTTCAGCAAAAGGGTTTTCTCCATCCGCTTGTATGAAAACCTCTGTTTTGTCGATAGTCAATTCATTGTACGACGGGATGTCTTCCGAGCATCCGAATGTTAGTATGGCGGAGCTTAATAAAGCTCCTGCCAAGTATATAATATTCTTTTTCATTCGTGTATTAATTCATTTTAATTGTTCAGTTGTTCCTTTTATTTGAATCTTCCGGTGATAGTTACTACACTATACTTAGGTACATTAACAGAACGTTTTCCGGTTGAAGAAGGATTCAGTTTCTTGCGGAACCACTTTACGCTGGAATTAGAAGTATATGAAACCATACTTTCAAATTCTTTGCCTTCAATTTCCAGTAAAGCGTCAAATGCTTTGCTTTTTGACTTATTCACCAATACGATGGTATATGTATCGTCTTTGATGTATGCCGATGCACTCAAATCCCTCGGAATTCTGTTTGCTGTGGTTGAAACGGTTTCTACATCTACGCGTGTTGAACCTCTTTTGATATATCTGGAGAATTGTCCGATAGAGTAGTAACGGTCTACGCGATAATAGTCAGTACTGAAATCCCACGCATTAGTTTGGAGAAGGTTTTCA
The DNA here is from genome assembly GCF_014750685.1 of Bacteroides sp. GM023. Classification (GTDB taxonomy): domain Bacteria; phylum Bacteroidota; class Bacteroidia; order Bacteroidales; family Bacteroidaceae; genus Bacteroides. The sequence goes on along the minus strand of NZ_JAAXGE010000002.1, from coordinate 180,223 downwards.
CCGGTCGTTGAGCATTGACGTGCTCCTGCCCACCATACAACGGCATTGGTGCGTGCTTTTGTCAGATAATCGTGATAGTTCTTTGCCCATTTCATTGCATCATTCCATGTCTCGTCACGAGTTTTGTCATCGCAAGTTTCTGTTTGCCATACATGAACTCCATTCTCTTCGGCTGTTTTCATCGGTAATATATTAGCGTCAACTGTGGAATAACCATGTCCTGCTGCAACAATATCGGCATCTACTAATCCCGGATTGTTTTTCAATGCAGTTTCTACCCATTCAACGGCATTTGCCCACCAAGGTAGTTCTCCATAAATGATTTTTGTGTCTTGGAGACCTTGTCTATTTAGTTCCGGACGCAGGTTATTCATTACGAAATCTGCCATTTGCTGGTTTCCCCACATACATCCGTCCCATCCGCCCATAGCTTGGTCTGGTTCGTTCCAGCCGGAGATGCCATAGACATTGATGCCAAACTTTTCTTTAAAGGCTTTTGCAAAACCGGTAAGGAATTCGGCATACTCTTTGCTATATTTACTATTGAAAGAACCACTTCCGGAAGTGGCTGTTTCGCCATCGCCAGATTTCCATATTACTGGAGGACTCCATACAGAAAAGAAATAATAGATATCCATCAACTTCTTCTTACATAGATAGTCGATAATCCACAATTGTGCGTATTCTTTAAATTTATCAGCGTTTGAACTGAAAAGTACTTTTGCTTCCGCAGAATGCGCTCCCAGATGATAGTTCTCTTGTGTTTTAAAATTGAATGTTTTGCCATCGTCAGATGCGGATGAAGCACATACCTCTCCACGATAGATATTAAATCTCAATCCGTTTTCGCCATATAGGTCATCCATGATTTGTTCGCGTTTTGTGCACCCGTATACGGCTTCTGCCCATCCGAAATTACATCCGAAACCATCGATTTCCTGCTGCTTGCTTTCAGGTTGGATTCTGATAACCGACTCTGTGCTGGGTTCCGGTGAAAGACCGTCATCTTCGTCGGATATGACCATCGGATCCGGAATATACACTTCATCATGGCTCAGACTATTGTCATCACAAGCTGTGATGCATCCGAGCAGCAAGAACAAAGATGTGCTTACAAATAAATATATCTTTTTCATAAATTTGTATCTTAAATTGTTTTTAATTATTTCCATAACTCATTCTGTTCCACTGATGAGTTATTCAACTCTCCTGCAGGAATAGGGAAATATTTATATTTTTCTTTGAAGTTATAAGCTCCCTGTTTATCATTACCTTTTAATATCATCTGAATTTGGGGAGTTGTATACCAACGCTTCAAGTCGTCGAAGCGATGACCCTCGCCAAAGAATTCGAGCAGACATTGATGTTCAATCTCTTTCATCAAGTCGATTTGTTCAAAATCTTTTTTGGGTAAACCTGCTCTTTGGCGGATTTCGTTCAATGCCCAGTTAGCTTGGTCTTTGTCTGCAACTTTAGCGCAAGCTTCAGCGTATAGCAATAATGTTTCTGCAAAACGTATTGCACGTACATTGTTTGCTCTCCCTTCTACATTGCCCATGTTGTCGGCACTTTTTGATTTTACATAGTGTGCAGTATATTTTTTCAGAAGGAATCTGCCGATTTGTGCACCGCTGGATTGGCTGACATTAAAGATGGGAGCACCACCGGCCATTTTGGAAGCATTGCCTGTCCAAAGATCGTCCATCGTGAAAAGGCCGCCGTAGAATTTCCCGTCATACCAACCATTTTCTTCTGATACCCAATCGCCATATTCGCTTGGTGTGAAGAACATACTGGCATAAATACGTTTATCATATTTAGAGTCCGGTTCCGCTGTTTTATCCGGATTTGTTATCCAGTCCCCGTTTTCGTCTTGAATCATGGATCTGCTTCCGCGTGTTTCGGTGGTGAATTCGCTGACAAGGAATGCAGAAGGCATTAGCTTTGCCCATCCCCCTGATTTTGCGGGACCTACAAATTGTGCCAGTGAGCTTCCCAAGCTGATGCCGCCTTCGTTACCCCATGACATATCGCCGTCACTGCTATATTGCAATTCAAATACGGATTCGGCATTGTTTTCATTGGCTGTAGTAAAATTATCCACGAAGTTTTCCATCAATCGATAGCGTTTGCCCGGATTGGAACCGTCAAAATAACTGTAAGATGAATCAATCAGACCTTTCAACAGAGTTTTAGCTTCGGCATATTTATGCTGTGTTGCATATACTTTGCCAAGTATAGTGATGGCTGCACCTCTTTCGATACGTCCTTTTTGTTCTGCAGGGCGGTTTTCAGGCAGGTTTCCGTCTTTGATGGCGGCAAGCAGATCCTTTTCGACCTGTGCCCAAATTTCGGATTCAGGAGATGCCTTCTTGTCGGCTTCGTCTTCATTCGATGGTATTAAGCGCAGAGGAACTGCTCCGTAGTTACTCACTAGCAGAAAATACTGATAGGCTCTTAGCGTGAGGGCTTCTCCTTTAATTGTAGCACGGTCGCTTTCCGTGATGCCGCTTGCCGGAACCTTGTCGATATATCTCAGTACGATGTTGGCACGTTGAATACCTGCATACAGTGCACCGTAGGGGTCATTTCCTGTTGTAGCGGAGTTTTGAAATGTGGCAATGTCCCACATACTGGCTTCTTCGTTCAGTATAGTAAAGATATCATCTCCACGACTGTTGAGGTTGAGCCATCCGTCGAAGGCACCGTAATATCCGTACATTTGATATTTGATAGGTGAGTATGCCGCTGCCAATGCACTTTCTGCATCCGCCTTATCTTTCCAGAAATTTTCGTTTGTAAAGTGGTTCGGGTCTTTCAGATCCAGAAAAGAGTCGCTGCATGATGTCAGCGCTCCCGAAAGGAGAGCTGATACAAGCATATATGATAACCAATTCTTTTTCATAATTTAATTTTTCAATGTGTAAATCTTAGTATGTTATAATCCTAACTGGATTCCAAAAGAGAAAGTACGGGGAATAGGGTAACGTCCCTGGTCAATTCCTCTGGAGAATACGCTATAGCTCACGCCGGTTGAAGAACTTTCACCCAAATCGGGAGTGTAGCCGGTATATTTGGTCAGTGTCAACAGGTTTTCCATTGATACGTAAAGACGCAGATGCTGAATCATTACTTTTTGTAACCATTGTTTTGGGAATGTATAGCCTATGTCTATTGTTTTCAGGCGTACATAAGAACCGTCTTCCAACCATCTGTCAGTATAGGCAAGTTTATTGTCCGTACCGTCTGATTTGGAGAAACGCGGCATGTCGGTATTGGTATTATCCGGTCTCCAGGATTTGGCTACGTTTGTACTCAAGTTACCGTTGAATGCTCCTGATTCAAGACAATAACGTGGATAGTTGTAGATTTTGTTGCCAGCTACGCCGTCGATAAAGATGTTGAGGTCGAAGTTGTTCCAGTCGCCGCCCAGTCTCAAGCCAAAAGTAAAATTAGGAAGCGGGCTGCCAACATCGTGTTGGTCATTAGTGTCGATTTTTCCGTCGCCGTTCCAGTCTTTGTATCGCACATCACCTACTTGTGCACCTGGTTGAATCAATTCACCTTTGCTGTTTTTGTAGTTTTCAACTTCTTCTATACTGCGGAAGATACCATCTGTTTCAATCAAGTTGAAATAAGACATGGAATGTCCTTTTTTAAACATATTGATACCACGTCCGCCCGCTCCGTGTGCTGAGTATCCTGAAATAGACATATACTTTCCACCGGCAGTGATATTGGTTACCTGATTGCTAGCAGTGCTCAAGTTGGCTCCGACGTAGTAGTTTACTTTGTCGCCAAGACGGTCGCGCCATGTTGCTGACAATTCGATACCTCTGTTTTGTATTTGTCCGGCATTTTGGATAGGAAGGCCGCTGATACCTGTAGAAGCTGCTAAGGTAGTAGGTATTAACACATCATTGGTATTTTTGATATATGCATCGGCTGTAAGGGCAAGTCTGCCGTTTAATAGTGTTACATCCATACCGATGTTGTAAGTCTCTGTGTTTTCCCATGTAAGGTCGTCTGGAGATACGGCAGTTACGAAAGGTAGTTTTCCAAACCAAATAGCGTTGCCTTGTAGGTAGTTCATACCCTCACTTACCACACTTAGCGTAGGATAATAGCCATCCATCTCCTGGTTACCCAGTTTACCGTAGCTTAAACGTAGTTTCACTTGGTCAAAGATGTTTTCCAATGGGCGGAAGAACTTCTCACGATTGATATTCCATCCCACAGAAACTGAAGGGAAACTACCGTACCGATGTCCTTTTCCGAAGCGTGAAGAGCCGTCACGACGGATAGAAGCAGAGAGCAAATAACGGTCATCATAAGAATACATCACACGTCCGAAGAGCGAAACCAATGCTAGCTCAGCTCTTGAACTGCTTGCTTTCATGGTAGTTACATTCCCATTCATTGTTTCAATGAACTTCGGAAGATCGGAGTTGCTTCCGTTTAGACCATAGATATGGTCTCTCTGTGCCGAATAACCTGCCAGCGCAGATATGGTATGTTTGCCGAAAGTGCGGTCATAATTCAGGGTGTGCTCAAGTACCCAAGAATCGAAACTAGAGAAACTTTCCGAAAGATCCGGGGCTTCGTTGATGCCATAAGTTCCCAGGTCGTATGCATTGGTGTAATTACGATTCTTCGTATGGTTTCTTCTTACGCCTAAGTTCAGTTTATATTTTAGTCCGTTGATAACTTCTGCCTGAATATAAGCGTTTAGGAAGATTTGCGTATTTTCGCTTTTTGCATCATAAACTTCGGAGTTGGCATAGGGATTCGGAAGGTTAATGTCTGCAGATGTTCCCCATCCGGTACTATTGGTCGGGTCGAAAACGGGGATAACAGTCGGGAAACGTAGCAGGCCGTTCATTGTGTCTTGATCTATGTTGCCTTTGCCCTGTGACAGACGAACGATTAATGATTCGCCTATGGTGACACGGTTGTTGAGGAAGCTGAAATCACTTTTCAGTCGGATATTGTAGGACTCGTGGCTGCTATTGCGCATGATGCCGTCTTTGTTCAGATAGCCGCCGGATGCACTGAATGATGCATTCTTCGAACCACCTGTGATACCGACATTGGCCTTGTAAACCATAGCTGTGTTCAGCATAATGTCTTGCCAGTCTGTGCCTTTACCAACAAATGGCACTGCATCTGTTTCTGCTCCGTAACCATCAGCAGCCAAGCCATAGTAGCGTGAAAAACGGCTGTATTCTTCGCCATTCATTACGTTCAGTTTTTTAGGGTTCTGCTGAATGCCAGTGAAAGCGTTGATATCAACTTTGGTTGGCATTTCTTTGCGACCGCCTTTTGTAGTAATCAACACTACACCTCCCGCTGCACGCAAACCGTAGATAGCGGCTGCAGCAGCATCTTTCAATACTTCGATAGACTGGATGTCGTTAGGATCGATCATATTGATGTCGCCAAATGCACCGTCTACAACAAATAGAGGGGTATTGCTGGATAGAGAACTGATACCGCGTACATTGATAGTGGTTCCGTCATTAGGATTACCACTGGAACTCATAACGGATACACCTGGGATTTTTCCCTGTAAGGCAGTAGCTGCGGAAGTTGCAATATCTCCGTTGAGTTCTTTCGTTCCAACGGAACTTACAGCTCCGGAAAGGTGGCTTTTCTTCACTGTACCGTAACCGATAACTACTACTTGATCCAGTTGCACGTTGTCTTCCGCCATCGATACGTTGATGGGAGTATTGGAAGAAACTTTTCTTTCAACAGTTTTCATACCAATGGTAGAGAAAACAAGTATGTCGTTCATTTTCACCTGTATGGTATATTGACCATCTATATTGGAGATGGTACCGTTGGCGGTTCCTTTTACTTGGACAGTGACTCCGGGCATCGGCTCATTGGTCGATGCTTCGGTGACTGTACCTGTTATATTTATTTCTTGTGCAAACCCGGGAAGGGTAAGAAGGCACAAGAAAAAGAAAAAACAAAGTATTTTTTTCATGATACTATTTGAGTGTTTAAACTGTACTTATTCATTAGAAATCTTTTTTACTGTCTTTATGTTGTTATCTTTCTAAATGTAACCCAATTTTGACGTATTTACATTCTCCACTCAATTCCCCACTTCCACTTTCTTCTTTATATGTTAATAAGTCAGGTAGACGTTTTAAGAAGATTTCCAGATTAGGAGCATATTGAGCCATTGTTGGATCGCTTTTCAGTAATGGCATGAGAAAACCCATGGCCGCTTCATTATTGCCCACTTCTGCTAATAATTTGAGAGCACCTAATAAAAACTCTCCGTCTATGTTAATAGACAGCTTATTGTTATTAATTGAATACTCACATGGAATACCATTTTCAAGAGCTGGTTTCAAAAACTCAATTAGTTTTGTACCGAGTGCTTTAAGGTCTTCCGCTGCTCCACGAGTATTAGGTGTCGGTTGTACAAGACTTTTGATCGTGTTTAATAAGAATTGGCCATTAATCTCTATATAGATACGATTTTCGTTCTTTTCATCATAATAATAACGAATGATATTACGGTTCATATTTGAACTCCATCTGTCCGGATTGGATGTATCGCTGTCCCAAGCGTAAGTAGCATACAGGCTTCCGTTTGGCATAGCTGTGATGCTTTGCAATAGGTCTGCGACTGTTTGTTGGAGATTGAATACTTGAAACATAGCAGCAAAGTATAGTAAACCTTGCAGTTCATTAGGTGTGTAGGTATCAATATTCATATCGCCGAGACCTGGTATGTTTATTTCCCCAAATTTAATTTTTAGATTGGTATCCCAATCAAACCATAAGGGTGTCATCATAGGACTTGGCAATTCTAGATTTGGCTTTTGTAAATTCCACGTACTTGCCAGTTTGGTTTCTGTTAGTTCATAATTAATATTTAAGGTCATTTTGCCATCTGTAATTTTACCTTCATATTCCATCGTATATGTTTTCTGATCAAGGCTACCTCTAAATGCATAGGTCGATCCTCTTTTGTATACAGAAACATTAGTAAAGGTTAGTTCCTTTACTCCCGGAATCGGACAGCTTCCTGTATACTTAAGACCCATACCCTGAATCAAATTAGCACCTGGAATCAAGGCAATTACACTTTCCAAATCAGTCTCTATAGCAGTAAATGTAATTGTAGCTGATTCATTATTTTCATCAACAGCCATAACTACTTTCTGTCCTTCAAGCAGGTCACCATTGCATATCATCTCCAGATCAAAATCACCCACCATGCTATATTCACCATTTAAATCGGGGATCTCATCTTCAGCTTTTGTGTCATCAGTAATTTTCTGTTCCAGATATTCGTCATCGACACCGTTTACACAAGAAGTAAAAGTGCCTGTGTAGCTCAATAGGCACGCTGCACTAATAAGATAAAATAATTTGTTTTTCATTGCATATATAATTTTATGTTGTTAAACTCTGGGGGCAAAGGTAGGGTGGTTTGTAATGGAGGACAAATATAATTTTATCAAATACTAATACAATATTAACAAAAAGCGTAAAAATGAGTAAAAATAGTGGTTTTATATCTTTAATACAATACTGAAATTCCATAAATTGCTGTATTTGTTGATGTAAATGTTAAATCTGTGTATACTTTGTTCTCGTCTATGGAGTGTCTGTTTTTAAAGCATACATTATTGTAATATATGTGGCTGCATAAAAGGCTTTGAATATTTATTTTGAACTAAATCACACCATCCGGTGACCCTATGTTGTTTCTCCTTTCAAGTATTATTAAACAATAAGTCGATGTCATAAACTGCCCATCAACTGTTAATAGTTGAGATGTCAGGTATTAATAGTTGATACGTCAGGTGTTAATACCTGATACATCAGACATTAATATCCAAGACACAAGCTATATATGCCTTGTACATTGGATGTATATACGCTGTACATTGGGTCTATATGACCTGCACGTTGGAACTATATATCCTCGATAACCAGTCATTCCTGATGTTCGTTTAGCTCATATCGGTACAGAAACGAATAGAGAACAAGGGTTAAATGTACGTACGCTCTATCCTCGCCTATGAATCATCTGTTTTTAAAGCATATACTCTATATTGTATATATAACTGCGAAAAAAGACGTTGGAAGATTTATTTTTTCTATAAAAAAGACGTTGGAAGATTTATTTTGCTATTTTTGTATCAAAATAAACAGCCATGGAAGAAAGAGAGATTGAAAAAATATATAGAAGCTATCGGAGAAGACTAAAAGATACACCTCTGTCGTTTACACGATTCCTGTATGAGAAAATAAATTGGAATGATAGGCTTATTGGCATTAAAGGAGCTAGAGGAGTAGGGAAAACAACACTTATGCTTCAATATATTAAGCGTAATTGGGAGCAGACAGATTGTGCATTGTATGTTTCGTTAGATAACCTGTGGTTTTCCAATCACTCGTTAGATGACTTAGTCGAGTATCATTATACACATGGGGGAACCCACCTTTTCCTTGACGAGATACATCGATATCCTTATTGGCAGACTATGCTTAAAAATTTGAATGATGATTACCCGGATTTGCATATAGCATATACAGGTTCTTCAATGTTGGAGATTGATTTACAGCAAGGTGACCTGTCAAGACGACAGATGGTTTATCAACTGGTAGGTTTATCATTCAGGGAATTTCTGGAATTTGAATGCGGACTGAAAATTAGAGCATATTCATTGGAAGAATTACTGCAAGATCATGTGGCAATCGCATCAAATATAACGGAGCAGGTGAAAATTCTTCCATTGTTTGAGAAATATCTTCGAACAGGCTATTACCCTTTTTATAAAAATACCTGTGAGGGATATGATTTCCGGTTACAGGAAGTGGTCAGGCAAGTGATTGAATCGGACCTGCCGGCTGTGGAAGATATACAATATGTAACAATACAGAAGGTGAAGAAGATGTTAATGATTCTGGCGGAAAGAGTTCCTCATACTCCTAAGATGAGCGAGCTTTATAAAGAATTGGAAACGAATAGAGAGCAAGGTTTGAAGATGTTATATGCTTTGGAAAGAGGAGGTCTGTTATCTTTGCTGACTACACAGGTGAAGAATTACAAGAGTCTTTCGAGGCCGGATAAGATCTATTTGGATAATCCTAATCTAATGTATGCTTTATCTCCCAATATAGATATTGGTACGTTGAGAGAGACTTTTTTCTTTAATCAGCTAAATATTACTCATGAATTGTTGTTACCTCAACGGGGTGATTTTTATGTGGACAGACATTATTTGTTTGAGGTGGGAGGACGGACAAAAACATTCGAGCAAATAAAAGATATTTCAAATAGTTTTCTTGCTGTTGATGGAACAGAAATAGGACATCACAACAGGATTCCGCTATGGATATTTGGATTGCTTTATTAAAAGGTTTATAAGAAGGTGGCGATGTATCCGCTTGTGGTTCGATCTCTTTTATACTTTATTCTCGTGTAAATTTGTATCAGCCATAAATAATTGAATTTAATGCGGCAATGCTCTCATCTACCAAATCGGAGATACCATCAAGCTCCAAACCGCTTACCATATGTAGTTCAGCATCCACAATATCTTTTAATGTCCCTTCTTCTGTCAGGTAATAGGTGCCGATACTTCTTATTGGCAGGATATAATTCTCCGGGACGATCTTCGCAGTAGCCTTACGAGCTTTTTCCCATGCCACAGAGGCGACCATTGATACATTCAAAGCGGTCAAAACATAAGGACTATGTGTTAAATCTTATGATACACTTCCCTTCTTATTTCAACTTTCTGATAAGGGAGAAATAAGAAGGGGATATGTAGATATATATTTTACTTATAAAATCTCTATTTCTTTTTCTGATAATCCGGTACTTTGTATGATTACCTCAATAGTAACTCCCAGCTTTTTCATGTTACGGGCAACTTCCATACGTCCTTCTTGAAGCCCTTCCATGCGTCCTTCCATACGTCCTTCCATACGTCCTTCCAGTTTCGCTCCATCCAACACATCATTCTGTATCATGATGGCACTCAAATGTTCATCATAAGCCTGGCGTTCCGCTTTGGACATATTATAATAAACCAGTTTTTCGCGAGCTTCTTTCAGTCCCGGCGTTTCCGTATCAAAACGGATACAACCTGTCTTCAGATACTCCACCCATTCTTCCAAAGGAGTAACAGCCACTTTGTTGAACTCATTCACCCGAATTAGGAAATACTCGGGAAATACTTCTGCGGGGAGCTTATGCACCAGTGCGTCTTTCTCTTTGGTAGTCACTTCAAGTCGGTCGTTCGTATGTACTCCGACAAAGTTGTTCTGTCCGTGATATAAGTAGTCATCTCCCTTGCCAATATCGAAGTACAAGATGCTGATGGAATAAATCTTTTTCACCTCATAATAGCGTTCACCAAGAGATATATGCTCCGTGATGGCTTTTGCCACTCCGTAGAGAATACGTTCCAAATAATAAAGTTCACGAGTATTCTGAACCTCAATGATAATTATTTCATCCTTATCATTTTTGGCTTTGATATCCACACGGTTGAATTTATCATCGGCTGTCTGCTGGTTACTTTCACTTTCAAGTATCTCGATGATTTTCACCTCTTCGCCAAGTAGTACCGTAAGGAAACCTTCTAAAACACTGAAGTTAGCCTTCTGACGAAGCAGTCTTTTGATTGCCCAGTCAAAACGAATATATCTGTCTGCCTGTTCCATATCACTTCCTTTTTTAAGTTATGGCAAAGTTACAACCTTTTTCGCAGAATATGAAGATTAAATGCCTAATATTCATTAGTAAACCTTATCGGTGATTATCTCTTTTTTCTTTAATTCTTTCTGCCTACTTTAAAAATGTATACATTAAATTTTATGATACACCTCATCAAACGGTACTCTGCATCGTTCTCCCCAGATACCTTTGTTCCCATCCCGTATTCCACAGGAAATAACCATGTTAATTTCAGCACCATGAGGTAGTTTCAGAACTCTTTTTAGTCGACGGCTGTCCAAGCCTTCTAAGGGACATGTATCATACCCTTCGTTTGCCATCGCAATCATAAATGTCTGGGCGGCAAGCGCGCAGGATTTATGGGCTACTACGCGTGTGTCATTTTCTGAGACTTCGAGCATCATCGGACGGAAAATGCTGATAATATTTGCCAGTAATTTCCTGAATAGCCCTAAAATTCCGAAGAAACGGGCGTAAACGAATGGCATCAATGTCCCGTAGTACAGTTCCCGGTCTTTGATGCGTTTTTCCTGACGCTCTTTTGGACTGTAACGACGAATATTTTCACGTTCGAACTCGAGTACAAATCGTGCACGTTTCCTGTACGCATCCCTTCGTACAACAAAAACAACCACTTGCGAGGCTGTCGAGGTTGCTTTTTGATCGAGGCAGGCCCTTGAAACTTTCGCCAACATCTCGGGTTGCGTGATATGGTAAAATTCCCATAACTGCATATCTGAACTGTTGGGAGCTAATGTTGCCAGTTCCAAACAATGCTTCACCCTTTCCGGAGCTATCTGTTTTTCTTTATCATACACCCGTACGGAACGGCGATAATTGAGGACTTCTTCTAAATTCATAATGTGTTTATTTTATAGTGATATTATATTAGAACACTTACACTGGCTGTTTGTATTTTAATCAACTGAATTTTTATTCTTTTATATATTATTTTTGCCATCGCATTTTGGCTTATGAATCAATGAGTTGTGTTAAATAGTATAATGTATATTGTGTATATCATATATATATTATATATTTGTATCAAATATCAAAGATTATGGCAGCAGTAACATTAGAAAAGAAAAGAAAAAACATTGATTTGCCAATAGAGACTTTGCAGAAATTATCCATCATGGCGGCGTCTCAAGGCAAAAGCTTGAAGGCATTCATTGAAAATATTTTGGTGGCCAAAGCTGATAGCCTAAGCGTGGAAGTATCAACCAATCCAAGCCCAAGTGGTGACTCATGGTTTGATAATCCCGAAAACATGGCATCCGTAGAACGTGGAATCGAAGATGCTAAAAAAGGAAAAGTCAAAGCTTATTCAATGGATGAAATCAGAAGCTTACTAGGGGTATGAGCTATAGGATAGTGTTAACGGAAGAAGCCGAGAAACAACTTATCCAATGGAAAAAATCCGGGCAAAAGAAGGATTTAGCAAAAATACTCTCTCTGTTCAAAGAGTTGGAAGAACATCCATCCACAGGAACAGGACAAGTGGAACAACTGAAAGGCAACCTTTCAGGGTATTGGAGTAGGCGCATAAATAAACATTTTCGTATCATATACACTATACATGAAGAGACAGTTACAGTAACTGTTGTTTCTGTAAAAGGGCACTATGGAGATAAATAAGTAATATATACTTTAGCTAAATTATAATAAGCGATGGAATTAGTTTTTCACAGCTTTTTTGTATATGAATAAAACTTGTTATGTGGTTGTCTTTTAAATAACTAATCGTTTAAATCAAATAAGTAACTTATTAATAAGGAAAGGGGAAGCTACAACAAATCTAGCTTCTCCTTTCCTTATTTCTTAATTTCCTATATAATCTCAATGGTTATTTGAAAACAATATTCATCGGTCTGCCAATCCAGACTTGTGGTTGTTCAAGATTGAAAATAGATGCTATTGTAGAAGCTACATCGTATTGCATCATACTTACATCATCGAATCTAAGTCCTTTTTTGATATTCTTACCGGAAATGATAAACGGGGTTTCCATTTCTTGCATCGTTTTTCCACCGTGTCCTTTGTCGATGCCACCATGGTCGGAAGTCAATATGAAAATGGTGTCGTCAAAGATTCCGGCATCTTTCACTGCCTGAACGATTTGGCCGACATAAGTATCCAGCTCTTTGAGTTTCTCATAATAGGCAGGAGTGTCATGTCCTTCAGTATGACCGGTATGGTCCGGACTATCATAGCAGATAGCGACGAGAGCCGGCTGTTTTTCCTTAATATAAGCGGATGCCATATTGCCCAACTCTTTTGGAGTCTTGTTGTAATCGGCAACATGGTAATGGTAGCTCATGGAAAGAGTGTCTACTAAATATTTGATTCCTTCCCATTCGTACAAACAGCCGATTTCTGCCTTCGGACGAGCATCGCGCAGCAATTGGAAAACAGTAGGGAAAATGCCATGTTCGTTCAATACACGTGATGGAAGTTCCGGGGTTTTAGAGCCCCATTCGGTGTATCCGTGAAGTTCCGGTCCGGCTCCCATAAACATGGATGCCCAGTTGATGGCGCTGGAGGAAGGAAGGGCGGAACGTTTCTTTAGTGTATAAGAACCGTCTTCCATCAGCTTTTTGACATTGGGCATATCTGCTTTGGGCAGGCTATATGCGCCCCAGCCATCCAATCCGATAAAAACAACGTGTTTGGCTTTGTCTTTTCCTTTGGCATTGCAAGAGAAACTTAGACTGAAGAGTAAAGCAAATGTAGTAAGTAGTGTTAATAAGGTCTGTTTATTCATGATACTTTTATTTATATGGTTAATGTTTTATTCGTTGTTTAATGAGAGGTCATAACTAACGATAGACAAAGATAGGGCTATTTTAAAGGAGAGACAAATATAATATTAGCAGATACTAATACTTTTTTTCAATGCGCTTGCTTTATGGAATAATAGCTATTAAAGATGGTGATTTCAGAGACAAAACGGGAGAATAAATATATTGTAAGGAAAATACAATAAGTTATTTGTATATAATATTAACTATTCCACAACTCTACTTATTCAAATATGAATAAGTCTGTTTCTTCTTAGCAATAATATCTTGACAGTTTTCTAATAAACCCGAATATCGTTTTTAATAAACTATTGAGGGGTTTATTAAAAACGGTATCAGAGTTTATTAAAAACTATTTTTGATGAATTTCTGAATTGTTTGTGAATAATATAAACAAAATGGGAGAAAATCAGTGCTGATTTTCTCCCATTCCAATTCCTTTATATATGGAAATATATAGTTGATAATGCTCTATTATGTCTTGATATTTGTATGTTTCATCTTAGTTTTCTTCTTTTTTATTTCTTCAAAGATACGAAATAAAAAGGGGAAAGTCAAGAGTTGGCTGTTATTAAACAATTCTTTCTTTTCTTATTTCGTATAAGAAATAAAATGGTGTTATTCTTTTGCTTTATTACTTATGCGAATCAGTAGTTGAACTTTGATTCATTGTTTTAGAAAATTAGATAAATGAATACGATGGGATAATGGGTTCTTATGGAAATTAATTTTACATGGTTTGTAATGCGCTTTTTTGTGGAAATCGGGCGAGCATTTGGTGTATTACGTTCTCCTCCTTCTTTCGTTCCCATTCACAAAGGCAAGGCATTCAATACTACTCTTTTTGTGTTCTATATTTATCCGGAGATACCCCATATTGTTTAGTAAAGCATTTAAAAAAATGAGAGCGGCTGGAAAATCCTATATGATACATTAACTCTGTAATACTGTAGTCCGTTGTGAGTAATAATTGCTCTGCTTTTTTTAGTCGAATCATTCTGATATATTCGGGGATGGTCATTCCTGTCAATGTTTTCAACTTACGATATATGCATTGATGGGACAATTGAAGTTTCTGGCAAAGTAGCGTTGTGTCCAAATTCTCATTATCAACATTCTGATGTATTATTTCCGTCAAATTCCTAATAAACTTATCTCCATGCGATTCAAGCACAACTTCGTAAGGCATCGTTTTTATTAATTCGGTATAATATCTCCTTTGCTGTTCCTGTTTCTCAAGCAATTTCCTGACCTTTGCTTTTAGCATTCTGATACTAAATGGCTTTTTAATGAAATCATCAACTCCTGCAGAAACTGAGTCATAATAACTCTCTTCATCGCTCTTCACAGTAAGAATAATAATTGGTATATGAGAAGTGAGTTCATCCCCTTTCAAAGTTTTACACAATTCCAAACCATTCATCTCAGGCATCATCCAGTCAGTAATTATTAAATCCGGTAGCTTCTCTTTAATTTTATGCAAAGCTTCACGCCCATTATCTGCCAGAATGACTTTAAAATTCGGCCCTAGATGCAGGTTCAAGAATTGTCTGATATCTTTCTCGTCATCCACTACCAGAATTTTATATGTCTTCTTATCGTCCCCTAAATCAATTGTATTTTCATTACTAATATCTTCGGCCTTTTTTTCAGGCAGAACAACAATCGGTAATGTCACAGTAAACTCCGTTCCTGCTCCCATCTTACTAATAACGCTGATTTCCCCATCATGTAATTCTACGTATTTCTTCACTAGCATTAATCCAATCCCACGTCCTTTCGAAGAGATTTTCTTATTATTCTCCCCTTGATAAAATCGATTGAAAATATGCGGTAAATCTTTCTCTGAGATTCCTATACCAGTATCTTTTACCGATATGACATAATTTTTATCGACTTCACTAACCGATACTTCAACAGTACCCCCGTCAGACGTGAACTTCAATGCATTATAAAGTAAATTTGAGAAAATCTTCTCCACCTTATCACTATCGAACAAAGAAAGCTTACTGTCACAATCTGAATGGTATTCTACCAGGATTCCTTTTTCTCTCCCAGCTATCTGAAAACCATTCATCAGTTCGCGGATAATCGAAGGTAAATCTCCATTTTTCAGTTGCATTCTGTCTTTATTAATTTCAATATCCTTCAAATCGATAATCTGAGTGACCATTCTCTCCAATCTTTCACTATTTTTCTTTATAAGCATCAATTCTTCTTTGTCCGATTCGTCTTTGATCTTTTCTATGAGACTATTGACAGGACTCATTATTAAAGTTAAAGGGGTTCTAAATTCATGCGAGATATCTGTCAGCAAATCTAATCTTATCTGTATGGTCTGTTCCTGCAATTCTCTGGTAGACCTTTCCAGTTGAAATTCTTGTTTCCATTTCAACCGGGTCCATAGCAATCTCAAAAACCAATATACAGCACCTATACATATAAGTATATATACTAGCTTTGCCAATGTTGTCTTCCACCAAGGAGGTAGTATATTAATGATTATGGAAGCTTCATGTATATTCCCAGATATTGTTGACACTTGTACTCTTAGTGTATATTGTCCTATCGGAAGATTATTGAGTGCAATTCTATTATCATCATTTAATTCTATCCAAGTATTGAAATAGCCATCAAGCGTATATCTGCATGTATGCAGCCCCATATTGGCATAATCCAGCAAAGCAAACTCTATATTTATATTGTTGAATCCTTCCACTAGCGAAAACTCTTTTGCGGTAGAGATACTTTGCGTTAAAATGACATGTTCATTATAAACCCGATTGGGTCTGATTATCTCATTATTTATGTGTAGCCTTGAGAAAACAATATGAACATTATCATTCTCGACATTCACCTGAGCAGGATTAAAACATATATATCCATTATTACCTCCATAATAGATAACACCTTCCATATCTACAAAACCAGTATTAATACCCGATAAGGTAATATTGCAGAAATAGTCGAATAGTGCTATTCTCCTATATTCACCATTACGTTGGCTGAAACGTATCACCGCATTTGAAGAAAGTAACCACAGCACATCCTTATCTTCTTGATCTGGTGCGATCATTCCTAATAAGAATTCATCATCGCGAACCGGATAAGAAACCATTTTATTGTCTATCAGATTGACTGAGAACAATCCATCATCTCTTCCTACCCATAAGATACTATCAGTGATACAAACAGACCGAACTGGTCTATTCCCTTTTTTGATATCACCTTGATAGTCGACAGCAATCAACTCTTTACGATCACTTCCTAATTTCAATAATTCTCCACTATAAGTCCCAACCCAAATCACATTTAAATGATCTATATAAATAATAGAAGGAACTACGTTCTTCAGTATAGGATTGGAGAAATGCTGTATCCTATAATGAATGTCTTTTTTATTCTTTGTTCCAGATATCCGATATAAACCATTCATTGCAATCGCCCAAAGGTCTTCTCCATCTGCCGATACTAACCCGTTTATATACTGAAAATCCGAATGAAAATTCTCGAAAATGACTCTTTTAATCGTTTTCTCATGATAATCATAATAATTCAATCCATGTGCAGTTCCAATCCATAACTTATCCTCTTTGAACAATAAGGAGGACACTTGATCAAACGATAACCCTGCATTTTTTCTGCTATATTCTCCTGTGAGAATTCCTTTCTGAGTCTTATACAGCCCATTGTTAGTCCCAATCCAGATATTCTCCAGGCTATCCTTCACTACAGCTCTTATCGTTGAAGAGAATTCACCTTTATTTCCATCAGCCCACCGGAATGAGTCAACCCATTTTACCCCCAAACTTTCAAGAGAGAATATAGACACTTTATTATCTGTACATACCCATAACGAATTGTTTACCACCTTAACAAGACTAATAATATTGCCTCCTATAGCATTCTTATTTCCAATATCTTTAAACCATTCTTGAACTATACGTTGGCTTTCAGTATCGAAAAGATAAAGTCCATTGTCAGTTCCCAAAAAAAGATATTTATTACCATAGGCGGCTACAGACTTTATGCAATCATTTTTCGTTCCAAACCTATTATCACGAAAATATTTTCGCTCTTCTATCTTTTTATCTATGTTTATTCTCAAAAGTCCCGTTTCGGTTCCACTCCATATTATGTTCTTGTCAGATAAACTTTCACAAAAAGATAGAGTCAAATTGTTCTTAGGACCGAATGTGGATGATTCCTGAGATAGCATTCTGGAAATCTGCAACTTTTCATCAATAAAATAAATTCCATCAAAGGTTCCTATCCACAGTGTTTTCTTACAATCCTGATAAATCGTTCTTATTATAGTAGGTGTGTCATTTGTCATACCGGGTAGTTCCAGCTTCATGAGCTCCTTTTTCTTCGATAAAGGAGAATATAGAAATAATCCATCCGATGTCCCAATCCATAATTTTTTATCCGAATCTTCATATATTACATTCACCTTTTGTCCTGCAGGCAGAGGTAAACGCCTCAATAACTCGGCAGTGCAGTGAATAGGATTATATAAATACAGATCCCTTCCTGAACAAAAATACAAGTCTCCCCCCGACTCTAAGCATATCGAGTTAATTTCATATTCAATATCCGGTTGACGCTCCAACTCACAACCATCATATTTATATAATCCCATATGGGTAGCTATCCAAGCAAATCCCTCAGAAGTAGTTTCAATATCAACAATATTATGGAAATTCAAGTCTGCTTGCTTATACCACAGAATGGAAGAATTTTCTGCAAATGAAGATATATATGAAACAAGGAATAAAACAATTACAAAGAAAAAATATCGAATCATATTCTACTATGGTTAACAATAATCTTTCGCAAAAATAACACATTCTATAAGATATCAATTATAAAGAGCCTTCCAAACTCTATTTTCACATAAAAAAATGAAGATTGATGAAAAAGTGAACAACAATGATGATTTTGTACCTATCCCAACGAAGAAGACTTGATAATTTTA
Organism: Bacteroides sp. GM023; assembly: GCF_014750685.1. Classification (GTDB taxonomy): domain Bacteria; phylum Bacteroidota; class Bacteroidia; order Bacteroidales; family Bacteroidaceae; genus Bacteroides. The sequence continues at coordinate 161,724 of NZ_JAAXGE010000002.1, read as the reverse complement.
CAGCCAAATTATATCATAGAGACAATAAACTTAAAAAAACAACCTTAAAAGTGTTTATTATGAAAGCAAAAAAACTTCATTTTAATCTGTCCTTTTGGCTTTTACTTTTTTTTATTACTTCTTGCAAAGAAGAACATGAGGACGTTTTACCCGGACTATATATTAGTTCGACAGAGATAGAAAGTTTTCCTGGAGATACCATTGTAATCTCAGGAACCGCTTCTAATTACGTAGGTCTCTCTACAATCAGGTTTAGTAATGGTAAAATCAATCTGAATGGTTCCTACAACTTAGATAATCATAAACCAACCGTTTTTAATTTTGACTATAGGGTGGCCATACCTCAAAAGATATCGTTCGGGAACGAAGACATCATAGTCAGTGTAATAGATAAGAATGGACTGGAAACAACAAAAACAATATTGCTAAAATATATTCCAGATACCGAAGCTCCTACTCTTAAAGGTAGTATTCAAGGACAAGTCAATTTAGACCTTAACACCACGAGCGGTTCTGCTATATGGGAACTAGATTTAAAAGTTACCGATAACCGAGGATTAAAAGAGATTCATCTTGAAATACCTAAGTCATCTACAGACATAATCAAGCAATTAACCGGACGCTCTGGTGAATTCAAGCAGAGAATAGAATTTACCGAAAAAGGAAAATATCCTGCAACTATTACAATATCTGATTTAGAAGGAAATAATACAATTATAAACACGATTATAAACGTAGCAGAACCGGAAGTAGAAGACCCTTACTCTGATTATGCCAACATGTACATTATCCAAACAGAAGAATCCCCCAATAACTATTTCATGGGATATTACCAATTTATGAAACGGACTGGAGCATTTCAGTATTCTGCAAATATCTATGCCCCTAAAGCTAATACTCTCGTAGCTTTCACTGCTAAACAGACTATTGTCGAAGATTATTGGGGAGTAAGCCCAAGCAATGACACAAAATTGATGAATAAGAATGGAGTTGTGAAGCCGGTAAAAATACTCCAAAAAGGTTATTACACTGTAAGTATAGATATAGAAAATCACACTTATTCAATAACTCCTTTCTCAACAGCTGGGATTACGTCTTACGGAACTGTTTCTATTACTGGTTCCAATTATACAACAATTGCAGACTGGGCTCTTTCCAGTCCTATGACGAAGGTAGAAAACGACAACCCATATAGACTAGCAATGGATGTAGGGGTAAAGACAGGAGTAGAAGCGAAGTTATCGTTCAAGGATCAAACAACAAATGTAATGTGGAAAGGTAATGGAACGAGCTGGTTTGTTGCAAACTCAGGTTCTAACACGGGCTTTATCTCAACCGATAATAATGTAACTATCACATTTGACACTGCAATTCTTTGGGTAACGGTAGAAAAACAATAATAATCAAACATTATGAAGAACATTAATTTAAAATTTAAAAGAATAGTTTGGGCATTCATACTCATTCTATCCCCTGCATTGACTTTCGCTCAATTAAAACTCAAAGGAAATGTTAAAGATAATAAGAGCGAAAACATAATTGGAGCGAATGTTATCATCAAAGGAACTAAAACAGGTACAATAACAAACTTTGATGGAAATTACACATTGGACGGTGTCAGAAAAGGAGATATTATAGAAGTAACTTTCATTGGCTATGACACCCAAGCCAAGAAGTATGAAGGAGAAAGTATATTGAACTTTACGCTGAAAGACAATTCTAAATTGTTGGACGAAATTGTAGTCGTAGGATATGGAGTTGCCAAGAAAAGTAGTATATCCGGTGCCGTTTCGTCCATCAAAACGGATGAACTGCCTACTGCCGCTTCCGCTTCCGTAGGTTCTATGCTAAGGGGACGCTCTTCGGGAATAAATATCAAACAAAACAATGCAGCACCAGGTTCTTCGTTTAATATTCAAATTCGTGGCGGACTATCAGGAAGACAACCCTTAATTGTTGTAGATGGAGTACCACAGGCCGGCAGTTCAAATATAAGTTCAGGTACCATTTACAATGGATCAGCCAAAGACGAGGGGTTAATTAATTTGAATCCTAATGACATTGAATCCATAGATATATTGAAAGATGCATCCGCTGCCGCTATTTACGGTTCGGATGCTTCGGGAGGTGTTATTCTGATAACTACCAAAAAAGGGAAAATAGGTAAGCCGCAAATCTCCTATTCAGGGTCTGTTGCATTGCAATATATATCTGATAAACCCAATTTCATGAATGCTAAAGACTTTATGATCGAACAAAACAAGGTATTTGATGAACTGGGGCGTGGAAACGAAAAGATACACACACCTGAAAAAATAGCGAACTTTGTTGGAGACGGAACGGATTGGTTGAAAGAGGTGACTCGCGTAGGGGTTGTAAACGAACATAACCTGTCGGTCTCGTCAGGCACCGACCGTTCACAATATCTTTTCTCTATGAGTTATTTTGATCATCAGGGTGTTGCGAAAAACGATGGTATGAGCCGTATCACAGGAAGACTGAATGTTGACCAAAAGCTCAATCAGATGCTAAAAGCCGGTATTAATGCAACCTTTTCACAAATAAAATACAATGAGGTACCATTAGGAGATGCTAAAAATGAACAATCAGCACTCATTTATTCAGCAATGACATTTAATCCTACAGTACCTGTTTATGATGAGAATGACATATTCTCTTTAAATCCGGACAAACCGACTATGCCTAATCCTGTTTCATTACTGGAAGTTAAGTCTCAAACGGTAAAAAGAGACTTATTTATAAATGGTTATATTGATTTCAAGCCGATCAGTTGTTTGTCTTTCAGAGCAACATTGGGTACTGACATAAAAGATGCGCAAGCCGATCAGTACATCCCTACCACTACACTATATGGATATAGCAAAGGGGGAGAAGCATCCAAAAAGAACACAAAAAACCAGATGGGATTATTCAATATTATAGGTAACTATTCTCAAACATTCAAAGAGGTTCATGATGTAAACTTAATGGCGGGATTTGAATATAAAAAGAATTCATGGGAAGGAATGGGAATCATAGCCTCAAAATTCCCTTATGATGGAGCTTCATTTAATAATATGTCTAGTAGTGAACAGGAAAGTCCCGGCATATCGTCTTACAAAGGAAGCAGCGAAATGGCATCATTTATAGCACGCCTGAATTATGCATTTACTTCAAAATATGTACTGACAGTCAATTTACGCGTAGACGGTTCTTCAAACTTCTCTAAAAAACACCAATGGGGTGCATTTCCCGGTGCTTCTGTTGCATGGCGCATGACAGAAGAAGAATGGTTGAAACCGATAGAATGGATCAGTAATCTGAAACTGCGACTCGGTGCCGGGCAAACAGGCAACGCAGGCTCATTAACGGGTATCAACTCATACTATAAGATAATGAATAATTCCTTTGCTCCGGACAATAGTGTAGTAAATGGTGTATATAAGGCAAAATTGGGCAACAGTGATCTGCGATGGGAAACACTGACAGACTATAATATAGGATTAGACTTTGGCTTCCTTCGCAATCGCCTATCGGGAACACTTGATCTTTATCAGCGCTTACGCAAAGACGTGATACTATCAAAAAACCTGATGTCATACAATGAGGTGAAAACCATTGACTACAACTCAGCCGTAGTATATCGTACGCGAGGTATTGACTTCAATATCCATAGCATTAATTTCGACACGAAGAAGTTTGGCTGGACTACAGATATAATCCTATCATACTATCAGAACTATACAACGAAGCGTGATCCAGACTTCATTCCTGCTATCTATCAGGCCTACACTGAAAAATGGAATAATATCTATGGATACCGCACGAACGGGTTAGTACAAATGGATGAAAGCTACAAGCATTTACCCAAATCTGGTCCTGGTGCAATTGTATACCAAGATATAAACGGTTATGTATTGAATGAAAACAATGAAAAGATGAGAGATAGTGAAGGCAGATATCTATCTTCCAACGAAGCCGACAATGTACTTGATGCAGCTGACAAAGTGCTTCTTGCCAATAATACCCCCATACCATTCAGTATTAATAATACCTTCCGTCTGAGAAGATGGGACGCCAACATCTATTTATATGGGTCGTTGAATGGTTGGAAGGTTAACAATTTAAAACTGAATTCGGTATATGGAATCCAAGGGCTTACAAAGGGATCCAATACTCTGGTAGATATCAAAGACCGTTGGTCGCCTGGCAATCCGTCGGGCACTTTGCCCGGAGTAGCAGAAGCTGATGCCTCCGTTGGTGCGGCAGATAGTGATTTCTTTCTGGAGAAAGCATGGTACTTGCGTTTGGATAACGTTTCTTTAGGTTACACATTCCCCAGCATATGTTTCAAAAACAAAATAAATTCGTTGAGAATCTATGCGGCAGCACGCAATGTCGCCGTATTCACTCCTTATGAAGGAATGGACCCAGAAACCGGTGATGGTATTGGAGCTTATCCTAATCAAGCCTCATTTGCTATCGGATTAGATATTAAATTCTGATTATCAACAACTTATTATAGTATATTATGAATACCTTAAAATATATCTTTGCATTGTGCTTCTTGTTTCTCGTTTCATGTGAATTGGAACGTGAAGATTACACAGAAATCTATCCTGAGAACTTCTTCAAGACAGAAAATGACCTGCAATTGGCTGTAAACTCTCTTTATAAGGATTTCAGTTCCGAATATTCCGGAGTATATTCCCCTAATAATAAAGGATACCAAACCTTTACTGAAATGTCAACCGATGCCCTATGGTGTACCTGGGGATGGGAATGGGACGAACTACACTATCAACAATGGTACGTTACGATGGGAGCAAATTTACCAGGTATTATCCATACAGCCTTTACACGCTACAACTATTTGTCAAAAGCTCGAAATATGATAAGAAATATAGAAAGTTCACCCATAAAAGAAGAAGTTAAAGAGAAATACATTGCTGAAGCGAAAGCTCTGACTGGATGGATGGGATTATTCTTATATGATATCTTCGGTCCTGTCCCTGTAGCTCCCGATGAAGTCTTGGACAACCCTACTACCTTTGTATATCTTCCACGTTTGAGTGAGGAAGAATATGACAAATTCATGGAAAGTAACTTAATTGATGCAATCAATAATCTGCCCAACAAAGCCACGGCGAAAGGAAGAATGACCAAAGGAGCTGCCCGGATGATTTTATTGAAGTATTATCTCATAAAAGGATATTTCGATAAAGCCGAAAGTTTATCGCGTGATTTGCTGGCAATGGAAGGAAATACTTATGATTTGCAGACAAACTATAATTACATATTCAGCAAAGAAGGTATGGGGAATAATGAAATAATACTTCAGATACCCTGTAACGTAAGTGATTACCCCAATTATCTATTGGCCCATGTAGTTCCTGCAGACTATCCGTGGCCTGCAGAAAAAGCAACAGTTTGGGGAGCTTTCGTTATTCCTTGGGAGTTCTATGATACATTTGATAAAGACGATATTCGACGCACTAATATTATCGCAGAATATACAAACAAGAAAGGTATCAAAATGGAGCGAGGTAAAAGTGGAAACCTATTAAAAGGAGCTTTACCCCTTAAATACGGAGTCGATCCGGAACAAACTGGTGTACAAGCCGGAATAGATATTATAGTTTACCGTTTTTCAGATGTTCTTCTCACTCTGGCGGAATGTATCAACAGAAATGAAGGAGCACCAACGACAGAAGCTATAAGTCTAGTGAACAGAGTACGCACCCGCGCAGGATTAAAAGACTTAACTGCTGCACAAACGGCATCCAAAGAGGCATTCAACGAAGCTATCTTATCAGAAAGAGGACACGAATTCTATTTAGAAGGACTCCGCCGACAAGATCTGATCCGTTTTGGTAAATATGTTGAAAAAGCAAATCAGAGAATCGATAAAGCCAATGCTAGTGGAAAAAACTATTTCAAGGCAACTGATATTCACAATCGTTTCTGGATTCCTCAGGGCTATATTGATGAGTCAAAAGGTGCTATTAAGCAAAATGGATATGAAAGATAATAAATAAAAAAAATAACAATGATTAAAAACAAACTGATAAAGGTCAAATTACTTTGTCTCTCTATAACAGCAATCACAAGCTTTGCGTGTAATCAGAATAATGGTTTATCGGAGTTTAATGCTCCCGATAAACCTGAGGTTACTAAAGATTCTCTTAAGATAGATGTAGCCAACATCAAATGGCAAATATCCGAGTATCTGACAGGGTCGCATTTTGTATATGCCAATGAACCAGACAATTTATACAAAGATTCCCGAATAAGCGACTGGATGGAAAGAAGCAAAGTGAAAGTAATCCGTTGGCCGGGAGGAACTGCTGTCCAAAACTACCATTGGGACAAATTAAACGGAATTGCTTTCGATTGCGATACATGGGAGCCCGATTATAATAGCGGTTACAAAGATCCTGCAAACTACATGGATTTAGATGAGTTCATCGCTTTCTGCAGGAAAGTAGGAGCAGAACCTATGGTAGGAATAAACATCAAATCCGGGAAGAAATACAATAAACCAGCACTTGCTGAGGACGAAGCCAGAAGACTAATCCTGCATTGTAAGGATAGCGATTATAATGTAAAATATTGGTATATAGGCAATGAAGCATATGCTACCGGTTTTGGAGTCAAAGAGTATGCCACCTATATTGATAAATATGCTTCTATTCTAAAAAGCGTAAACCCCAATATTACGATTATCGCTGACTGGAAATTTGGTCCTCAAGCAAAGAATCGATTCAACGAATTAATACAAGTAGCCAAAGCATCGGAACAACTGGATATCATCGAAGTACATGAAAAATGGGCAGAAGGATGGGGGTTGATATCCGGAGAGAATATGGAAGACTGGCAAAAAGAAAGTCCATTATATGACGGCTTACTTAGTTCGTATACTGAGAAGTTTTATGCAGAAATGGATAAAGCTGGGAAAAAGGTGAAATTAGCAATGAATGAATGGGGAATAGGAAATATAAAAGAGGCAACTCCTTTTGAAAACGGCCTGGTGGCTGCTGATTATTTAATTGAAATATTCAGAAATAAGATTGTGATGGCTTGTTATTGGAATCTGAATATGGGAAACATCAATTCTAGAATCTTAAAAGTAGAGAATTATGGAACTGCCAATGCATCTCTAACAGAGATTTCCGTAATAGGAAATGTATTCAGTTTGATAGCACCGGCACAAGGAAACTTTTTAATAAATTTAGAAAATCCCATTCAGGGCATTCATGGGTTTGCTACTATAAATGCTGCAAAGAAAACGGTTGAAATCTACTTGCTAAACAAAAACAGCGACGATATTAATATCCCTATTCAAATTAGTAATTATAATATCGAGCAAGGTAATGTTAAACAGAGTACGTATTCTCAACTCGGAAATATTATTGAAAAACCTTACGGGAATGTCAAGTTGAAAGAGTTGATTGTAAGTGTACCTAAAATGTGTTTTACACGTATAACTATCAATTAAGATTAATCATTCATGAAATTAAAGACATACATATTTATATGCTGGCTTTTATGTTACTTATTACCAAGTGCAGCAAAAGAGCAGAAGTTCAACTATGCATGGAAATTCGTATTGGGGGATGTACCTCAAGCATTGTCTCCCGAATACGATGACCGTGAATGGAGAACACTCGACCTTCCTCATGACTGGGCCTTCGAAAATGGGTATTCAGCGGATGGTATACAAAAAGAAAAAGGAGGTTATGCTTCGGGAGGAATAGGATGGTACAGAAAAACAATCAATCTGTCCGAAAAAGATTTGAAGGACAAATATTCTTTTATTGATTTTGATGCTGTATACATGAATAGTGAAGTCTGGATCAACGGTAAATATCTTGGTAAACGCCCATACGGGTATATCTCATTCTCATATGATATCAGCCGATTTCTAAAACCGGGTAAAAATGTGTTGGCTGTGCGGGTAGATAATTCGTTGGAACCAAGCGCACGTTGGTATCATGGCTGTGGAATATATGGCAATGTTTATCTGCGCACCCATCAAGAGGCAGCTTTCGAGAAAAACGGCATTTTCATTATTACTCCTGAAGCGAATGGAAAAGTCAGTATTAATACGGAAATCATCTCATTCAAACAGGACAGAACTTGCCAGATCAGACTGAAACTCTTTGATCTACACGGAAAATCTGTTGGGAAAGAGATTATAAAAAATCTTCATTTGAAAAAAGGAAAGAATATTTATGATTTTACCTCCAATATTCAGGATCCGAATTTGTGGAGTCCTGAATCACCGACACTCTACACTCTTCAGGCTACCTTGATAAACAAGAAAAATCAAACGATTGATTCGCAGAATATTCGTTTTGGATTCAGAAAAATAGAGTGGAAGCCCGTTTCGGGCTTCTATCTGAATAACAAACAAGTTAAACTACGTGGTGTTTGCGAACATCTTGAAGGAGGACCGACAGGTGCTATTTATACAGAGCAATTAATGCGATGGAAATTACAGTTATTAAAAGATATGGGCTGTAACGCCATTCGTACGGCACACAACCCACAATTACCCATATTCTACGATCTTTGTGACGAAATGGGTATTCTCGTTTTGAATGAGATATTCGACGGTTGGAAAAAGAAGGCTGATTATGATTACGGACTTCAAGCTTTCGACGAATGGTGGGAAAAAGATTTATGCACTTTCATTCGTCGTGATCGGAATCATCCTTCTGTCTTCCTATATAGTGTAGGAAATGAGACGAATGGCGACATCGCACGACAATTAGTAAGCATATGTCACAAAGAAGATTCAACACGGCTGGTGACTTCCGGTCACTCCGTATCTGATGAAATGGATGTTTTCGGTGTAAATGGACATAGCGAAAAGAAAAAATTTCTAGAAAACTATTTGCCGAAAGCAAAAGCTTTCATTGCGACAGAAAATCCTCATACATGGCAGGTAAGAGGGTATTATCGCACACAAACCTGGTATCGCGACAAGTATCCCAATCCGCAGCAGCAACCAATGGAGATTCCTAATCTGACTGAGAAAGAAATATTCATGTATGACTGGACCTCTCCCCAAAAAAGAAGAAACACCAAACAGATTTTTAATTCTTCGTATGACAATGCCACTGTGCGCGTCACGGCTCGCCACATCATTGAACTGATGCGCGACAAAGAATGGTTCTCCGGAAGTTTTCGCTGGACCGGATTCGATTACTTAGGTGAAGCAGCCTATGTGCATGGAGGATGGCCGTTTCGTGCCTTCCAGAGTGGCGCCCTCGATCTGGCCGGGTTCAAAAAAGATTTGTATTACTTGTATCAGAGCGAATGGACCCCAAAAGACATGGTACATATTCTGCCACATTGGACGCACCCTGTCATGAAAGAAGGAACTGAAATACCTGTGTGGGTTTATACCACTGGTGACGAAGTAGAGCTTATTGTTAATGGAGAAAGTTTTGGCCGCAAAGCAAAAGGTAAAAAATGGAACGAAATACAATGTGAATGGTTAGTTCCCTGGCAATCGGGAACTATAGAGGCTATTGCTTATCGTAATGGTAAAGAGATTGCACGAACAACACAACGTTCAGCTTCAGTACCCTCACAATTACATATATCAATTGAGAACCCCATATTAAAAGCAGATAAAGAAAATATCAGCATTATCACTATCGAACAGAAAGATGCAAACGGGGTGCTATATCCGTATGGTGAAAACCGTATTTATACCCAGATTTATGGAGGGGCACGTATGCTGTCATTCGAAAATGGAAATCCTGTAGATATAGAATGTAATTTCAATGCAACTTCAAGAAAATGTTTCTTTGGGATGAATCGCGCGTTTGTCCAATCAACAGATGAATCTGCATCGAAGCCTGTATCAATTGTATTAGCAGCTATCTGCGGAGACAAAAAACTAGTTCTTTCTGATAAGATAAGTATTGACATCAAAGAGGTAACATTGCGCGGAAAAAGAGCGAACAGGAACTGGAAAGTATATTATACTACCAATGGACAAGAACCGACAACAAAAGATCGTGTTTATACTCAGCCGTTTACGATTGCTCAAGGAACAACAGTAAAAGCTGCTTTATATGACGGCAACTGTAAGATATTGGATATGAAAGAATGCTTTACGAACGATGAAGGATTGCATTGGAATACTCCGACTGAATTATCCCAGCAAACTACCGATGAACAGATTGAGTTTGAAAAATCTGACACAGGCAACATCTACTGGTATCAGGAAAATGATGGCAGTGAGATGAATTGTATACTATCTATCCAATATTTGCAAAAGCAGAAAGAGGATACTCCTATCATGGAAATTTATAATAATTCCCAGCTACTACAAAGTATCGAATTTGTCAACTCTCCTGATAAGGATAACCATTGGTGTGTATTAAAAATTCCACTCAAAATTCATTCAGGTGCCAATCAATTCATGTTGAAAAGTACTTCAGAAGTGGCTCCCTACATAGATCAAATAATGCTTCTTACAGACGAACAAGAGTAAAGAATCACACAATTTAAATATTATACAAATATGAAAAAACAAATTACAATTAGCTCTATATTTACACTGACCGCACTCAGTCTTCAGGCTCAAAATAAAGAAACTCCTCCTAATATTATTTTTATTCTCTCGGATGATTTAGGATATGGTGATTTAAGCTGTATGGGACAGACTAAATTTTCAACACCTAACATAGACAAGTTAGCAGAACAAGGAATAGTATTCACTCAACATTATTCCGGATCGTCTGTTAGTGCCCCTTCACGTTCTTGTTTGTATACAGGGCTACATACTGGGCACACTCCGATCAGAGGCAACAAAGAAGTGCCAGATGGTGAAGGACAACATCCATTGCCAGCCGATCAGTTCAATGTATTTCAGTTATTAAAAAAACATGGTTATACTACAGGATTATTCGGGAAATGGGGATTAGGATTTCCCGGTTCCGAGGGAGATCCTAACAATCAGGGGATAGATATGTTTTTTGGCTATAACTGCCAAAGGGCAGCTCATAACTATTACCCTTACTACTTATGGAACAATCAGACAAAGTATTTTTTAGACGGTAATACAGGAATCGGAGAAAACGACTATGCACCTTATATAATTCATGATAAAGCTATCAATTTTATAAAAGAGAATAAGAATAAACCATTTAGTCTTTTTTATACAACTATTTTACCTCATGCAGAGTTAAAATTGCCGCAGCAAGAAATGGAGCCATTTATCAACCAATATCTTCCTGAAAAAGTTTTTAAAGGATGTGATGATGGTATCAACTATAAAAATGGTTGGTATGGTTCACAGAAAGACTCTCACGCAGCATTTGTCGCAATGCTCACACTACTAGATAAACAAGTAGGGGACATTATGAATACCCTGAAAGAACTGAATATCGAAAATAATACAATTATTATTTTTACATCCGACAATGGTCCACATGCAGAAGGAGGCGCAGATCCGAAATACTTTAATAGTGCCGGAGGATTACGAGGTATTAAGCGCGATTTATATGAAGGCGGAATCCGGATCCCATTCATAGCCAAATGGCCCAATGTCATAAAGCCTGGGCAAAAAACAGATCACATATCCGCATTCTGGGATTTACTGCCAACAGTTAAAGATATTCTAAATGACAAAATCTATTTCGAAACAGATGGCATTTCATTCTTACCGACTCTCAAAAATATTCCCAAGCAAAAAAAACATGAATACTTATATTGGGAATTTCACGAGATGAATGGACGCAAAGCTATTAGAAAAGGTGATTGGAAAGGTGTAGTATACAATATCAAAGGAGATGATAAATTTCAACTATATAATTTAAAAACAGACGTAAATGAGAGTAAAGATATAGCAAACCAGCATCCTGAAATTGTGCGTGAACTACAAATGCTAATGAATAGAGCTCGTACCTCTTCAACTATCTTCAACTTTGAGAAATAGTGTAAAATTATATATTCTTGTAGCTAATAAGTTTAGGATAGAGACATCTTTTCTAAATAGGGGGACTGTACATTAAATTGTGTAAATAGAAAACTGCGGGATTCTTCTCGTAGTTTTTTTATTTATATATGCGAATCAGTAGTTGAACTCTTCATTGCTCTTTGAATATTTGTTTTCTCATTCAGCCAGTTGAAAATGATTCTATGGGTTGTCTGACCTTTGAAACAGCTGTCGAGGATAGGTCTCTGCCAGCTTTCTCCCTTTGAATAATAGTGGTGTCTTCTCCCTTTGTTTGCTATTTCAGTAGCTACTTTCCCGATTTTGTTCTTCCCTGCACAGGTTATAATGGGTATAGAGTCAATCAGTGATGTCATAGAATCGCAATCCTCTGGTTTAAAAAATGTAATGAGATGCTTTACAAGTTCGTTAATCGCTCCACTCAGCCGATTCAACCGATAGTTGAATGTCTGATATGAAGGAAGATTAGGAAACCATGAAAGCAGATATTCTTTAGTGAATGTATATATCTTTGATGTTGAAGTAACGTTGATATGCTTCGCAGAACAGATATACAGTTAGTAGTTCCTCATCAGTAAAGAGGGGATTGGCATTGTTACTGAATCGCTGGCATGAAAACTGGTAAACATCGCAGATATACATATATATTTTTATAAGTTTCAACTCTTTCTCCTTGGGAATCATAATTAGAATAATGAGTGATCTTATTCTTCTAATATGCTGATTCTCAATGGGGAGGTTAAGAAATATATGAGGTGATTAACTGAATAATAACATTTTAAATAACAGAATCAGATAGTGATTTCAACTATTGATTCGCATTATTTATAAGAAATAGAAAGTAGTAATAGTTTCCAGGCATAATGAAAGATCGTTTCCAGTCGCACTGGAAACTATTGCTTAATACTGATTATTCCTCATGATAAGAATGAACCCTCGGAAAATCCTCTCCATCCCATGCTTTCTTCGAAGTCCAGGACCGTGAAGCATCCGTCCAAAAGGGAGCGTCTGCGGGAAGACCTAACGGAAGGAAAGCGAGTGAAGCCATATATAAACTTCCATTATTGGTGTAATAATCCGAAATGCCGGGTTGCGAACCGTTGAAACCTAGCGTGAGGAAATCTTTTTCGTTGAAATTGCGGTTGTTGCCAAACATACGTTTGATGACGGCTGTCATGCCGGCACGTACCTGGCCGTTTGACAGTTCTTCGGGAAGCCAGTTTCGCCAGGCAAGTAATGCCAGCGTTTGCAAGGAGCCCGTGCGATAAGTGATGGAACGTCCGACAACGGGTAGAGTTCCTTCCGGGGAAATAAGCCGTTCGAGAATCATGCCGAAGCGTTGGGCACGTGCTATTGCTTTGTGGTAATCGCAGCCGGGCATGTTCCATATCTTTTTATGTTTGCCGGCTTCGGTGAATATCTCCAGGGCTTCTATATACATGGGGTGTATCACGAAACTATTATAATAATCGAATGCGAAGTGGGGGCCATCCGAATACCAGCCGTCACCTACATACCATTCTTCTATCTTTCGTAAAGAAGAACTGATGCGGTAGGTGTCGCTGGGCGCACCTGCTTTTCGAAGGAACGATTCGACAGTTGCACTGAACAATAACCAGTTGCTATATGACGGGTCAACTCGTCTGAGTTGGGTAAATTCATTGATATAACGCTGTTTGGTCAGACTGTCTAAAGGAATCCATAGGGCATCGTAACCTCTTAGAAAGCTCTCTGCGATATAGGCTGCATCGACCAATGTCTGCCCTTCCTGACGCCATAACAGATAGTCCGGCGCAGTGGGGTCGACGGCTTGCTTATAACTGCTCAAAGCCCATTCCCGAAGCTGTTTGCGTTGCACTCCTTCGGCAGTGTCGTCATCCGGCAATGATAACCAGGGAGCTAGCCCTGCCATCAATCGTCCGAAGCATTCCATATAAGTGACATCTTTATTGCGTCCATCCCACGTCGGGCTTAGTTCCACAAGCATGTTCTGTTTTAACTTACCTTCGCTCATATTGCTTAGTACGGGAACTGCCATCCGGTACATTACTTCGCACCAAATTTCCCTGTCGCTTTTTTCCGCTTTCTTTTTAGCAATGATACTTTCTGCCGGAAGCAGGAGAATGATAAGTAAGAGTAGCCAATTCTGTTTCTTCATGTATTACTTTCTTTATTGAGACAAATATTATTGAGACACAATTCTTTGTGACAAAGGCAAAGGTAGCGCAATTCCGTTGGAGGGACAAATACAATCTTAGCATTCTCTAATACTTTTGCGTTATTTATCCGAAACTGATACTTTACTGTGCGAAATGACTTGTGAGGGGGCATTATATCCCTATTTGTTATATATTTGCCGGCAAACGAAATATTACTATGAAGAAGAATTGGATGTATGGCAGTGTGATGGCTGCTTTGTTTGCCTTGATGGCAAGCGGTTGCGGTGATTCCCGGCGGACGGTCGAGTTTCGCGGAATCTGTGTAGATGACACGCATGGTGAAAACGGACTCTATAATCCCGGGCGAGGATTCCGACTGGAGACGGCGGTAGATGTGCTGCACGAGAAAGATACTCCTACAAAAGAATTGCTGGAGCTGTCAGAAAAGTATGTGGCGGATAGCGTCTCGCTTGCCCAAAGTTATTTCTATCTTACTTATCTGATAGGAGAGAAATTGTCTGAAGAGAATTTCCAGACTATGCAGACGTATTTTGATGAATTACAGAAACAGGGAAAGAAAGCCGTGTTGCGTTTTGCCTACGAAAGAGATTTTATGGGAAGGGCTGCTGCGGGGCCGACCGGAGAACAGATACTGGAACATTTGGACCAGTTGAAACCTTTTCTGGAAAAAAACAAAGACTTGATTTTGGTAGTGCAAGCCGGAATGATCGGCGCGTGGGGCGAATGGCATAGCTCTATCCAGGGATTGGAAAACTCGGAAGAGACAAAAACTGCGGTATTGGAGAAGCTGCTATCAGTAGTCCCCGAAGGAAGAAACGTACAAGTAAGACTTCCTGAATTTAAGAACCTGCTGAAGGATAAACCGGAGTTATATAAACGACTTTCGTTTCACGATGATTTTATTGTCATACGTCCCGACAGATGGGATGCAGATATGCACGAAGGAACTGCCAAGTTCGACCAGATTGTGGCGGAATCGCCTTTTCTCGTAGTGGACGGAGAACTTCCCTGGGGATTTTGGAGTGTAGGTGCAGACCCCGACAGCCCTTCTGCCGGATGGATTATTGATGGTCTGCAAGCGGCAAGACGCCTGTTCCTTCAACATTATACTTCCTTGAGCATTATCCATAATTATAAGGAACAACATCCCAATAACAGGTTTGACGAGAATAATCCTCCCGAATATTCCATGATAGTATGGAAGAAAACGATGATAACGGAAGATTCCCTTCGTCAGCACCATATGCCTGTATCGGACAGTTATTTCCAAAAGCAGGACGGAACGAAAGTGGAGCGTAATATGTTCGATTATATACGGGACCATTTGGGTTACCGCATAGAACTTCAATCTCTCCAATTACCCGATAAACTGCAATCAGGGAAAGAAAATCAGTTGAATCTGAACCTGGTAAACAGAGGCTTCGCTACTGTATTTGGAGAACACCCTGTTTATTTTGTATTGATTGATAATCAAGGAAAAGTCACGGAATTTCTGACTGAAGCCAATCCGTTGGACTGGCAACCGTATCAACCGGGTGATACTACCTGTACATCATTGACACATTCCATCGGTTTATCCCTTGATTTGCCGGATTCAGTTGTACCCGGAGAGTATAAACTGGGTTTGTGGATACCGGATGAGTCGGACAGGCTGAAATATAATCCCCGCTATGCTATCCATTGCGCAAATGGTGATACTGCCTGGTGGGTGTCTGAAGATGGAAAATATGGCGTGAATGTCTTAACTGATGTTGAGGTGAAATAAGTGTTAGTTTCAAATTTGTTAGTACGAATGAAAAAGCTTCCGGTAGTCATGCCGGAAGCTTTTCTGATTTTATGTATTATAAATCAGCACCACCGTATATGCCACATAGCAAAGTATCATGATACTTCCCTCTATCCGTGTAATCGTTCGTTTGGCAAAGAACAGCCCGAAGAACCAAAGCAGGACACATGAACCCACCAGCGTGAATAAGTCGAAATTGGTGATTCCGCTTAGGCGGAGCGGGGTAATGCTGGCGCTGCATCCCAGTACGAAGAAGATATTAAAAAGATTGCTGCCGATAACATTTCCGATGGCAATTTCTGGATTCTTCTTCAGTGCGGCTACGATGGACGTGGCAAGTTCAGGCAGGGAAGTTCCTGCGGCTACCAGTGTCAGTCCGATGATGGATTCGCTTACACCCAGGTTGCGGGCGATGCCCGTAGCTCCATTGACGAACAGTTGCCCGCCATAAATAAGCGCGGCCAAACCGCCGATAATATAAAGAGTGGATTTCCACCAGGGAAGCAATTTGATGTCGTCCTCTTCGGCAGGAGGAGCGGGCGCGTCACCTGCCACAGGCGTGGACGGAGTACGGGCAATAGCGAAGGTATATCCCATGAAGATGGCGAAGAAACAAAGTAGCAATAAACCGTCTACCCTGTTCAGGACGTTCTCCGACGCTTTATCCAAAAAGACATCATTGGCACAGATGAGCAGTACGACAGAAGAAAGTATACAGAGCGGTATCTCCTTTCTTAGTGTATTCCGGGTGATGACAATCGGCGCAAACAGGGCGGTGCAACCTACAATCATCAATGTATTGAAGATATTACTCCCCACCACATTTCCTATGGCAATATCCGCGCTGCCTTTGAGGGCGGAAGACACACTGACTGTCAGTTCCGGGGCGGAAGTACCGAATGCGACAATGGTAAGCCCGATAACGATGGGCGGAATACGAAAGCGCTTGGCTACTGAAGCCGAGCCGTCCGTTAATCCGTTAGCTCCTAAAAGAATGAGGATAAGTCCTCCTATAAGAAACAATATATTCATAATTTTTATCCGTTTGGTGGCAAAGATAATCATTTTGGAAGTTGATATGTCAAAAACAATCCGTATGTTTGCTCTGTTTTAATTAAAAAAAGAGATTAACCTTCATTCACTATCTGCGAATAATAGGATATGGAAATAAATAGAATAAAAAGATTAGTACTGGTGTTGCTGGTGTCCTCCTTTGCAATGGGAGCGCAGGCACAGCTGGAACAAGCCGTTAAAAAGATATTTGCCGGAGATACCATAGCCGAGCCACATACCGCTTTGAAGCGGGATTCGGACTCTGCCTATGTGGCAGGTTTGCAAAGGACATTGGAAGAAGCCCGGCTCAATGAAGCGAATATGCGCATGGAGATGGAGCAGATGAAGCTTCAGATGGCTTCTGCCGATTCCGTGAAGTATGCGCAACAACGGCAGCGCATTGATTCTTTGCGTCAGTTCACGAAGGGAATACCTGTAGTGGCGGATGGCGATACCTTATTCTATCTTTTTACCAAACGTGGCGGATACACTCCCCAGCAACGGGCGCAAATGACAGGCGCCGCAGTTGAGGAACTGGGAAAACGCTTCAATCTCCGTCCCGATTCCGTTTCTATCGACCATTCGGATATTGTCTCCGATTTGATGTATGGCAATAAGGTGCTGCTTTCCCTTACAGACCAGGATGCATTGTGGGAAGGTGTTTCCCGCGACTCCCTTGCCAAGGAGAGACGGGAGAACGTTATCTCCAAACTGCATGAGATGAAGGCTGAACATAGCATTTGGCGGATGGCAAAGCGGATTCTTTATTTCGTACTGGTGATTGTCGGACAGTATCTGCTTTTCCGTTTCACAAACTGGCTGTTCCGCAAATTGAAAGCACGCATCCTGCGTTTGAAGGATACGAAGATAAAGCCTGTCTCCATCCAGGGATATGAATTGCTTGATACGCAGAAGCAAGCCAACCTGTTAGTCTTTCTCGCCAGTGTAGGGCGGTATATACTGATGGCGTTGCAACTGCTATTCACCGTTCCTCTTATTTTTATCATATTTCCGCAGACAGAAGGGCTGGCATACCGATTGCTGGGATATATATGGAATCCGATTCGGGGTATCTTTGTCAGTATCGTGGACTATATTCCCAAGTTGTTCACCATCATCGTTATCTGGTATGCGGTGAAGTATCTGGTGCGTCTGGTACTTTATCTGGCACGTGAGGTAGAAGCGGGACGCCTGAAATTTAACGGTTTCTACCCGGACTGGGCGATGCCGACTTTCCATATCATCCGATTCCTGCTTTATGCATTTATGATTGCGATGATTTACCCTTATCTGCCGGGGGCTAGTTCCGGTGTGTTCCAGGGAATCTCCGTCTTTGTCGGATTGATTGTTTCGCTCGGTTCAAGTACGGTTATCGGTAATATCATTGCCGGACTGGTGATTACCTATATGCGTCCGTTTAAGATGGGCGACCGGATTAAGTTGAACGATACCATCGGAAATATTATAGAGAAAACTCCCCTTGTCACCCGTATCCGTACGCCTAAAAATGAAGTGGTCACCGTGCCTAATTCATTTATCATGTCATCGCATACGGTGAATTACAGTACTTCGGCACGTGAATATGGTTTGATTATCCATACTGAAGTATCCATAGGTTATGATATACCCTGGCGACGGGTGAATCCTTTGCTGATTGAAGCGGCATTGAATACCCCGGGTGTGGTGGACGACCCGCGTCCATTCGTACTTGAAACTTCACTGAGCGACTGGTATCCGGTTTATCAGATTAATGCCTATATCAAGGATGCCAACCGGATGTCGCAAATTTATTCGGATTTGTATCAGAATATCCAGGATAAGTTCAATGAAGCGGGAATAGAAATCATGTCACCGCATTACATGGCTGTACGGGATGGAAACGAGACGACGACTCCAAAAGATGATTTAAGAAATAGCGATCCTGCGAATCAGCCGGAACAGGGAGATAAGACCGATAAAGTATAAGGTGCCCCTTTCATCACGAAAGAGACACCTTGCGTCGTGTGTTTTTTCACTGAGAGTAGAATTTATATCATTGAGGGAACTTATTTCTTCCGGGTGACCGTATAGAGTATATTCCCTTTTTTATCTATCATATGTAAGTTGAGCTCTTTCTTGTCGATGGAGCAGACGGAGAAACCCGGTTCAGGGCTACAGAATTTTGTCCCTTCAACAGGTTGCACTTTGCGTGCCAGGGATGCGGCGGAATTAACGATATAGTCGATGTCGCTTCCCGGAATACGGATGTGCTGGAAGTTATGGATATGTCCGCAGATATACATATCTACCTTGTGTTTCCGCAGGATGGAATCCACCCGTTTTTGCATATCCAGGCGTTCGCTCTCTTCTTTCGGCGTATAGGCATAGATGGGATGATGCCCGGCTACGATAATCCATTCTTCTTTGGCATTGGCGAGTACGGATTCCAACCATGATAATTGCTTGTTGATGTCCTGTTTGCAGGCATCGGGATATTTATCGCTTTCATTGCGATATTTGTCAATCAGCGGAGCCGTGTCTATCCATACGATGCGGATAGTAGCGCCGTTGTCTTCGAATGTTCGGGTGTAGTAGCGGTCGGGCATTGTCCAGCGACGGCTGACATGGGTATAATCCAGTACGGCTTGCGTGTTGCCGCGATATTCGTGATTTCCCAGGACGGGGAACCAGTCAATCATCAGTTCCGGGTGAGAGTAAATCAGTTCGTAGTTAGTCATCCACAAAGGGTCGTTCACACTGCGTACTCCTTCGAAATGATGAACATCTCCGGTAGCCACTACAAATTCGGGGCCGATTTCTTCCCCCATCGTACCCATTAATTCGGCAATGGGCTTTTGGTCGTAATATCCGTTGCGTCCCAAATCATTTGCTACATAGAAGTTAAACTTCTTGTCAAATATAGAGTAGTCCAACTGTGCCTGGACGAAGCTGCAAATGGAAATCAGTACGAGAATCAATAAACTTTTAATCTTCATATTCTATTGGTAATTAGTGATTTATAATATATCGTTTGTTACTCCCGGACTTTCGGCTTGTTCCTTTAAAAGGAAGGGGCTGTTCCTTTTAAACCAACGCTCCGTTTCTTTTAAAGGAACGAGGGTTTCCTTTTAAAGGAATGAATCCGATGACCGGAGAGTATCAGAAGTTGATTTTTACGCCGGCATTTATTTTTACACCATAATGCTCTGACTGCATTGTGCGGTCTTTGGTTCCCTGATAATAGCGAAGCGGTTGATTCAACAAGTTGGTAGCGTCTGCATAGAAGGTTGTTTTTATTTTCTTGCCGAATGTATAACTGGCGTTCAGGTCCATGTAATCTACGGCATCGTAATAACGGTCTAATGCGGCAACTTCGCCCATCTCATCGATAAAGCTCGATGCATGATTGTAGGAGAGACGTACGTTGAAACCTTTTTTCTCAAAGTAAAGTGAAGCATTGGCAGTGTGTTCGGGAGAGCCGGGCAGTGAAAGGTCTTTCTCGTTTTCGCGTCCTTCGAAGTTGAAGTTGTTCACCTTGGTATGAGTATAGGTGTATGTGCCGTAGAATCCGATACATTTCAGCGCGGGAGCAATGAAACTGAAGTCGCGTTGGTAGGCAAGTTCCACACCGAACAAGTCTGCGTCGCCTGCATTCTTGGGCTGGGTGAATTTCTTGTACTCGTTATTTTGATACGTATAGTCGCCGATTACCTGTTCTACAATGAAATCATTGATTTTCTTGTAGAAAATACCTGCGCTGACGAGTCCGACGCTCTTGAAGTAATAGTCTGCACTTAAATCGAAGTTGTAAGAGAGGGTGGGAGTCAGGTCGGAGTTACCCATGACCAACTCGTTATCGCTGCGGTTGATATTGACGCATGGAATCAGCGCAGAATATTTGGGACGGCTCAATGTCTCGGTGAAAGAAGCGCGGACTTTGAAATCATCCGTTACATCATATTTGAATAATACGCTGGGAAGCCAGTTGACATAGTTGTTCTTGTGGTTTCCGGTAGGTTCAAGACTTTCGTCTTCGTTTTCATCTACGTTCCAGTTCCAGCCGTTGTATTTGATATGGGTAGCTTCCATACGCAATCCCAGCATCAGTTTTATCTTCTTTCCAAGATTTTGGTCGAAGCGAAAGAAGGCGGAAGTGATGTTCTCTTTGGCGTGGTAGTTGCCGGAAGACTCTTCGAGTACCTGTTCACCTTCCATATTCTTCAGGTCGAGTGAACCCAGGTATTCTTTGGATACGAAATCAGTTGCTTTGTACTGGTTGCCCGGCATGTAACCGTCGCGAATCTGGCTGCTGAGGTTATTCATGTATTCAGTGTTGTACGTATCTTTGTAGGTATCCGCATAGTCATAACAGGTCACGTCACGGTCTTTGGTCTTGGATGCGTATTTGGCTCCGAACTTCAGGCTGTTTCCGTAGATACCGTTTGTGAGTGGCAGTTCGAAGTTGACTTTGAATTTCAGGTCATTTTCATAGATTTCCTGGTTGCTTTCGGTCAGCTCCTTTACTTTCCATTTTCCTCTTTCACCGTTCACTTCTCCGTTGTGCAGGCTTACGTCTGTTGTCACATACGGGAAACGGCCGCCTGCGTCTACAACGTTGAACCCGAGGAAGTCCTGTTTCAGGTTGAAATATCTTTCGTTCGGACGGTCTTCGCTGGCACGTGCATAGGATGCGCCCCAATCCACAGACAGCTTGCCGAATTGGTGTTCCCCACCCAGGCTGAAGTCCATAGTCTGTTGAAGTTCCAGGCGTGCGTTTCTGTTATCGGGCGTGCCCCCTTTGGTTTCTATTTGGGCGGCTTGCTGCATTTTATCTTTGTCATCCAGTCCGGTCTTGTCCAGGTCTTTGTAGGTCACCCGGTAACGGTTTTCCCAGTCATGGCGGCGGTTGTAGATACCTTGCAGTGTCAGCCGGTGGTTCGGGTTTATATCGTAGTCGAAAGCCAGTGAATAGCTTTGGCGTTCGCGGGTCACGTAGTACTGGCGTTTTTGTGCTTCCACCATGACCACTTCCCCTTGCTTGTTGACGTCGTATTCAAATTCTACATCGTCAGAACCTCCCGGAGCATTCTGATAAGAGATAGCTGCCAGCATTCCTAACTTATTGTTGAAGAAACGGTCGCCATAGGTAAGTCCCAGGTTCAGTTGGGCTTTTTCGCTTATCCAGTTGTATCCGGTTCCTGCTGTGGCACTGAACATTCGTTTGTAGGGAGTGCTTTTCGTAACGAGGTTGATAGACCCGCCGATGGCGTCTCCGTCCATATCCGAAGTAACCACTTTGCTGACTTCGATTGTTTGTATCATATCGGCAGGGATAAGGTCGAGTTGTACGTTGCGTGTATCACCTTCGGCAGAAGGGAGACGATTTCCGTTGATGGTGACGGAACTAAGGTCGGCGGAAGTACCGCGCACTTGTCCGAAACGGGCTTCGCCCTGGTCGTATTGCACATTAATACCATTGATACGTTTCAGGGCATCGCCGATATTGGAATCGGGGAATTTACCTACCTGGTCGGCTGAAACTACATTGGTGATTCCAAGATTGTTTTTCTGCGCATTGATGGCGCGGCGTTGTCCCTGGAAAGCTCCGCCTACCACTACTTCCTGCAATTCGAGCCCTTCATTGAGTATCACGTCTTTTTCGAGTGTCTTTCCGGCAGGAATGGTGATTTTCATTTCAACAGGCGAGTAGCCTACGTAGCTGACTTTTACTGTGTATGTGCCCGGAGTAAGATTGGCGAAAGTGTAGTAACCGTTGATGTCACTGGTCACTCCGGTGTGTAGCTTTTCGATGTAGATGGATGCTCCCGGAAGAATCTGTTTGGAAGTATCCACAATGCGTCCGCGGATAGTACCTTGCTTCACTACGTTCACTTTTTCTTCTGCAAAAGTGTTACCGCAGGTGCTCATGACTAAAAGAACGAATGGGACTAATTTTAAAAGTCGTTTCATAAATGTTAGCGTGCGTTAATTATTTGCCGCAAAAGTAGAGAGTTAAGGTTTCTTACTCTTTACAGTTACTTGAATAACGCGTAACAAATATGCTACGTTTGTATTACAACATTTGTGAGACTATCGGCTTGAACGGTTAATCGCTTCCGGGTATGGCGTAATGAATATCAAAACGTCCGTTAGTGAGACGTTCGCCATTGCCGAATGTCGCGCTGATTATTCGCTTATTCGTGTCGAAGCGGCTTATAAAGGCTATGCCGTCTTCCAACTCTTCCCCTTCGAACCGCACGTCCGTAATCGTTGATTCTTTGCCTTCTTTAGGCGATAACAGGGTAAAATGGATGCTGATTGCAGGCTTCACAGTGACGGAAACGGATAGTTTATCCTCTTCTTCGTTATAGCGGAATGAGTCGTGAGTCCATGCGTTCGAGTGTCCCCATCCAAGGTATCGTCCGCCTACATAAATCCAGCCGTCTACAAGACAGCCGAATGTATCGGTACCCGTAGTTGTGGCGGGGGGCAGAACTGTGATATCGATTGTGTCATCTTCCATGCAGCTCCAAAAACTGAGGATAGTGAGAAGGATGAGTATTGATTTCTTCATGGCTATTACAATAAATGTTAGAAATAGTAGGATAATCCCGTAGTTATATTCAGTCGTGTGAGGTTTGAGTCATTATCTGAGTCCAATTTTATATCAATCGTTTCTCCATGATAATGAGACCTCATCTTGAAAAGTCCGCTGAACATATATTGTACTCCCAGTCCGATTCCTACATTGGGAGTCAGTTTATAGCTGACATTGGCTTGGGTAAGAAGTCCGATACTGCAAGCGTTGACTTTTCGTGTTTTGCCGAATACCTGACTGTTGTTTCGTAGAAATACTACACCGGGACCGGTTTCCACACGAACTTGCCAATGCTTTGTATAAGCATTGCACATACCAATCTGAGCACCCATGAAATGAGTCCATAAGTGGTCTTTCCCTTCGGGATGACTACCTTTAGAGGAGAAACCGGAGTAGATTGCGCCGAAAACAAAGCGTTTGAGAGGACGGAAAGTATATTGGCCATTCCAGCTTACGCCTTGCGCGAGGTCGCGTTGGTAACTATGGGTGGTCAGTGTCAGTGAGGGGGGATTATGGAGCATAACACCATAGCCCGCATGAAAGGTGAACTCGTGTCTCTTGAAATCCCTTTGTGCGAAGAGAGAAGAGTGGCAGGTGAGCACGATGAATAATAAAATCGCTTTTATCAGTGTTTGCTTCATATAGATTAGTTTAGATAATGCGTCTTTTTTACAAAAGTAGAAAATATATTAGAACTTCTCACAACGAATCAGAATTTTTTGCCCATTATTTAATGTGCTGGCAAATAAGTAGGTATCTCCCCCTTCTGCAAGGTTGATGCGTTTGCGTAGTTCCGCCACAGTAGCCGGAAAGTTGCGGACGGTGAGGTTCGCTTTCTTCAGGTCTGCCAGACTTTCTTTTATTTCTTTCTTATTGAAACTGCATTGGCTGACAATGCGGAAGATTCTTCCGGGAAAGTCGGTAATCAGTGTATCGGAAGTATAAAGATGGCTGTTGGGATGCAGTTTCTTTACCGGATATTTCGTGGCAATACTGCGGAAAGCACCGGCTTTCAGAAGGGATGCATTCGGCTCATACAGATAGTTTTCTAATGCATCCGTGTAGGTGCATTCACTACGCTGCTCCTGTTCACGGGTGAATACGAAGTGCTGTTCTTCCTGTTCTCCTTTTGTGGAGAGGTTTACGCAGTGGATGGGGACTTCTGCCGGCGGGTTCTGTCCGAGTAATAACAGTAGCTCTTTGCATTCGTTATTGACGGATATGATATGTACTTCTTGCGTATATTCCAGCTCTTTCAGTGCTAATGTGAGGTCGAGCATGGGGGAGAGCTTAACCATGATTCGGTTGGCCTTGCTTAGTAAGAGTTCTTCCAGTTCGGCGACATCCGGTTCACAGTCGGAGATGGCGACGGTTTTACCACCGTGCTCGTTGCGGCGGGCAGGGTCGAGGAAGATACAGTCTACGGGGGACATTGCTTTCAGATGGTCTACTCCGTCCTCGTTTCTGACGGTTATATGGTTTAGGTTGAGTATGGAGAAGTTGTGTGCCGCTATTTCGCAAAGTTCTTCCTGGCGCTCTACGTAAGTGACTGATTGGAATCCCGCAGCAAGGAAAGAACAGTCTATTCCGAATCCTGCGGTAAGGTCGGTCAGAGAGTCGCCTTGCAGGAGACTTGCCTTGTAGCGTGCGGTGATTTCCGAAGAACATTGTTCCAATGACAGATGTTTCGGATACCATATATCTTCTATCTCCTTCCACGACGGGATTTTCTCGGCAGCGGTCTGTCGTCCTGCAATTTGAGTGATGGCAGCCGGCATATCCACGTCCGGGTACTTTTTAGCTTGCAGAGCTAGGGTGCGTACATTGTCCGATAGGTGTTCGCGGATGAATTGTTGAGTTTCGGGGGAGATTTGCATAAGGGTATTATTACGTTATTGTGATAGTACGATGAACCGTTAAGTAACGGTTTATGGTATTAATTTATACTTCTGTCTGGCTACGTCCCGGCTGCAAAAGTTGAAATGCCACCATTCACTGGGCAATGCACGGAATCCGGCTTCTTTCATTACTTTACGCAACAGTATCCGGTTCTGCCGTTCTGTTTCACTCATTTTTTCGTTGCGTACCAGTTCGCTTTCCTGAGTGATATGGGCTTCTGCACCCAAGTGGTCTACTTTCGTTCCCATGGGTAGCGGTTGGCCTAAAGAGTCCTGAATACTGATATCTACTGCCAACCCGTAATTGTGAAGCCCGCCGCCATTATTCGGATTGGAAACGTATCTGTACTTAGACGTCCCCTTCACTACATTCCACATCTTTTTTTGTACGGACATCGGGCGTGCGGCATCATAAATAAGGAGACTATACGATGGATGCAGCTCTTTCAGTGCTCTTTGTGCTTTTACAAGAGCGTGTGCCGCATCCGGGTGCAGATAGGCTTCCGACATATCATCGTAAAGAACCTCTCCTGTGAAATTATCCGCTTGTGTGTACATCAACTTCACGACAAGACTGCTGTCAAGTTCGGTCACGTCTACCAGTCCTAAAGAATCCATATAGCGAGCCATCGGACTTTTCTCCGGCTGCGGGGCGGGAAGAACGGTTTCGCTGACTTGTACGGTATCTATATATTCAGTCCCTGCTTTTGTGGAATCCTTTCCTTCCTTTGTCCCGGAAATACAGGAACACCACATCAGCAGAACAAAAAAAGCAGGCAAACAGTGTTTCAGAAATCTCATTGTACTTTTGTTTTTACGGCGGCAAAGGTACTCTTTTTTGCTTTTAGCATTTGATATTCTGAACTGCTTTTTTCAGATTGGCTACTCCTTTCCATACATCCAGCAGACGTAAGACACGTTCATCTTCCGCTTTGCTGTTATTGATAGAAAGTATTTCCGCATAGATTTCCAATAGTTTCTTTAAATCCTTGATAGGCTTTTCAGGAAGTTCGGCAAGCATTGCGGTCAGTAGTTTTTCCAGTTCCCGGTTGTGCAGCGGACTGACGTTCATCATCTGTTGCTGTATCAGGTCGGTTAATCTTTTCAGAGGTCCCCATCCAGTGCATTGGTGCGAGCCTAGAACCCTGCCTATGCGTGAGCTGTCTATGCATCCTGTGTTTGCACGCTCTATCCATATTTCGGCAGCGTAGGCACGACTGGTTTTGTCTGCTACCAACATACAAGTGGCTTCCAGGAGATAAGATATCTCGTGCCATGTATGTCTGAACTGATGGAATGTCTCTATGGTAGTCCGGGTCATGTTGATTTCTCTCACTTCATTTAACATCGGGTCATATATGGCTTGGCGAATACACCATACCAATAATGGTTCCGGAGAATTGGGTGACAGCCATAGCAGGCGTGGCAAATCATTTACTATTTCGTCGAAATGCTGTATCTGAGGATATATTTCCACCAACAACGGATGCGGGTCATACGAATGATATTCTACTCTCTCGTCATATTTACCTTTGTTGATAATCCGGGCATTCAGTCCTGTCGGCATATCGAAGCTGAGTGTCGAAGAAAACCATGTTACCTCTTTTTTATTGTAATCTGTATATGAATTAGATTCCTGATAGGTTCTCCATGTGAAGTTTCCGGTCAGAAATTGGCGCGGACTCTGGTTGTAGAGGAAATCCTTGAATTCGGGATAAATCGTTTCCGGTGATTTGATAAGCCCTGCTGTCATCCACCATGAAGGATGCGTGAAGGGAGCTTGGGGAACAGCTTCTTTCTCACCAAACAGGAAAAGAAGCAGATTGCGGTATTCTCCTTCCAGCTCTTGTGGAATGATAGGGAGTAATTGCGAGGTATTATCCAATGCGGTGCGGGACAGTGCTATCTGCATATCCAGGCTATCGGGTTCGACATTTGCCTGTTGGTATTGCTTCAGTCGCTGTATGAGAACTGCCGGGTCGATAAACATAGGCGTATGTGTAGGCATGGAGAGCAACGGTAAACGGGGATTGTTGCTTTCGAGAACGTCTAAAGTATGACATAGCAGTTGCCTGTGTACGGGATGCTCTACTTTCTTATTTATTTTTTTGCGGATAGTGCGTGATTTTAAATCACGGAATCCCCATGCTCCCCGTTGTACTTCGTCTTGCTGTACCATTTTCTCGTGCAGGACTTTCAGTTCTTTCCCTTCTTCGGGGAAACGCCTGATTAGTAGCTTTGAATAGTCGATGAGGAAAGTTGCCATCATATCATCCAATACGCCGGTGCGGGAATTTCCACCGCTTAGAATCAGTTTATAGGCACGTTGTAGAATGGGTGTCCATTGGGGGACTTGCCCGGCTTCCAGTTGGCCGTCCCATTGTATCAGCGAACTGATAAACTGTTCGAAGTGATACACTTCGTTTACTTCCAACACTTGGCTGGCTAAAAATATCAGGTCTTCGGTAGAGGTGATTTCCGGTATCCGGTTCTCTTCGCCGACGATGGGCGGTATAGGCTCATAAGTGAGGGAAGCCATAGGAGCGTCCGGATTTACAACAGCGATAGTATCCGGTGCGCTGTCTTCTAAGTAAGGCTTCAATTCTTTTTTGATACCGGTCAATATGGTATCCTCATAAACGGAAAGTGCCTCTTTTAATGTTACTGACTCTGTGTCTCCATAGGTCTGAATCAGTTTTACTATTTTGCTTTGGATAGATTCTTCACGGCTCATAAGCCCTTGCGCGGCGGCACAGCAGATGGCGTCGCGGTATTCTTTCCTCTCTTTTGCCAGTTTGCTGAGGATGGCGAGTGTGTTTTGATGGATTGCTTTGACATCCGAAGCAAACAGGACGGAAGTTTGGCTTAGAAACTCTTCTGTCTGGAATTGGGGATGGCTGCACAGGTCTTTCAGAACTCCGAGTATGACATTTATCGGGCGACTGTGGGGAGCGGACAAGACAGCAAATATTTCCGGTTGTAATGCCAGTTGTTCTTCTACGCTGGGTTCGAGTGCTGCAAACATACCGGCGAACCATCCGCATAAGTTCTTGTTCAGGTTTCGGTTGGTAGCTAACAAGGATTCCCGCAGCACACGCATACGGTCTATTTTTCCATTCTCGATGAGATATTTATAAGGATAATAGGTAAAACTTCCATTTTTCTTGTCCATCCAGTTTTGGCCGCAGTCGGACTCAAAGAGATACCAGATGTGCTCTTTTAGTGTGATTTCACGTTTTAGCAATATGGCGGTGGTGTTGATGTAGCTTACCAGATAGCCTGCTATGGTCTGCGGAGTGGGAGAGACTTTGAGGACTCCCTGTTCCAGCCAGTCCATCAGTAGTTCATAATCCATTCCGGAGAAACCATCGAACTCTTTTCCTTCACCTTCTTTGAAGAAGTTATCCAGCCAGGAAGGAATGTGCCATGGAATCAATTCTTTCAGTTGATTTACATTTATTCCCCATTCGTATTTACGGAATTCTTTCAGAGTGTAGATGACGAGGGCGGTAAGGTTGATGATACGATGCTGGGCGGGAGTTCCGCGTGTACCGTATGTGTTCTTGTTGAGTTGGACGAATTTACTGTAATAATCTTCCAATTTATTGAGACAGGGGACGAGACTTCTTCGTTCTTCCTGCGTTAATCCTTGTAGAAAGGGGATGATGGCATCGCCCTGTCCTTTTTCTACTATTTCTTTGAGACGTTCTTCTATGGTCATATTCAGGAGGTATTATAAGTTGTTCAGTGAAGTGATTACTTTCTTCAGATTGCTGCTCGCTGTCCATTCTTGCAGGCGTTGGCGGAGTTGTTCGTCCGTAATCCTGCTGTGGTTGTTGGACAGCAGTTCGAGGTGAAGTTCGAGTAGCTGTTTGAGTCCGGTGACAGGTTTGTCGGGTAGTCCGCAGATAAGTACGGTGAGCAGTTCTTCCAGTTGATGGTTGTGAAAGGTGCTTCGCTTGTACATGCTTTCATACACTTGTGTGGTGAAACGTTTGAGCGGTGCAAGTTCCATACTGATGAGGCGTGCCAGGATTTCGCCTGTCCGGCGGTTGTTTATTCTTCCTGCGGTGAGTCCTTCTATCCATAATTCTGCTGCATAGGAACGGACGGTTTTGTCGACAAAGAGCAGTGAGCCGCCTAATAGAAGCAAGCTCATTTCCCGGAGCGGGCAATGGAAAGAGAGAAGCATGCGCAGGGCGTGGGCAATGCTGCGTTTGCTGTCTTCCTGTGGAGTGCCGAAAGATAGATAACAGGAGATAATTTGAGCTATCAACGGTTCCGGACGGTTGGGAAAGCAGCATAGCAGCGGTTCCATGTAACGGGAATCGTCTATGTTGTATTTGCTGTTAAGAATCAGATGCTCCTGCCATAATTGATGGCTGTTGCGTTCGGCATATTCATGCCATTTGTAGAACTCCAGTTGGAGCAGGCGCCTATCTGTCTCGTATGGCTTTTCTTTCGATTTCAATTCTTTCCATTCATAGTCTCCTGACAGGTAGTTGTGTGGCAATGTGCAGCAGGAGAAGGATTTGAAGGCTTCAAATTCTGTTTCCGGCGATTTCACCAGTCCGGCTGTTACCCAGGCGGGTTGGTGGGTGTAAGGCGGTTCGGGCATGGTATTCTCATCCAGCAGGAACAGGAAAAGGTGCAGATATTCGTTTTTCAATACTTGCCGGGCGGTAGCGATAGCTTCTTCTTTATCTTCCATGGCACAGCGGGCAATAGCTAGTTGGAAATCCCATGTGCAGGGTTTTGCATCTGCTGCTTGGTAGGCGGCAAGTCGTCGTACAAGTTCTGTGGCTTGTATGTATGCCGGAGTGTGGGTGGGAGTGGAGAGCAGGGGTAGTGTACTGCCGTCCTTAACTCTGCGGATGACGTCCAGCCATAGTTTTTGGATAGGGGTGAAGCAGGTTGCATCGCTGTATCCCGGTTTCCAGTCGGCGAGCCGCTTGAAGGCGCGTTCGTCATAGGCTCCTCTGTTTGAGTCTATCCCTTTCAGTCTTTCTTCCAGACGGGTGAACATATTTCTCAAGACTCCTGTCTTCGAAGTGTCTTTCTGTGCCCATAAGCGTTGGTATTCAAGGAGGAAGGTGGCAAGAAGGTCTTCGTATGCTATCCAACTGTTGATAACGGCGTTGGATGCCCGTTGGAAGATGGGCTCCATCCGGCTGAAATCTTCTTCATCCAGTTGGGGATGGAAAGTGATGATGGCTGCAATCGTTGTGTCTATCTCCCAACTGTCTTCCATGTCGAACAAGCGGCTGAGTTGGAATAGGAAATCTTCTTTGTTGGCAGGAAAGGAGATACGGTTGTCTTCCTTGCAAATGCGGAGAGCTTCCATAGTGGGTTCTTCGGAAAGAGAGTCTGCGGAAGGATGGTCTGCGGTTGCTGCGTTTGATGCTGTATTTGTTGCTTCAGCATTGATTGTTTCTGAGTTGGCAGCTCCGGCATTGGCTGTTTTCGTATTGTTAGGCTTGTTTGTGGATTGTGCATTGAAAGTGGCGATAATTGCTTGTACGCTTTGAAACATTTCCGGTTGATAGGATTGCAGCGTTTCTTGAAGAACGGATGAGGAAGCGTCCCCATATTTTGAAATAAAGCCGGCGGCTTTCCTTTGCAGGCTTTCGTCTTTCTTTAGGAATAGTTGGCAGAGAGCAATGCAGCATGCTTCTTTCATTTCGGGATGCTGTGTAGCGATTTTCTCGAAGATGGCATGAATAGTGAGCAACGAGTTTTTGGGACTCGAAAAGAAAAGAGTGGTTACACGTTCTACGAATTCCTGATAACAGAACCCGTCTTCTGCTGCAATTTTCTTGAATTGTTGCAGCATTACATTGACGGGTTTCGTGTAGGAAGAAGTGAATACCTGCATCATTTCTTCTTGTAGGGACAGTAGTTCTTCGGTAGTGGGCTGCAATGTTTCGAAAAATCCGGCAAACCATCCTGTCATGTCTTTCTTGAAATTCCGATGAAAAGTGGCAAGTGTTGCTTTTAACAGTCGGTTTCTGTCTACATGTCCGTCAAGGGAAAAGCGGTAGAGGGCAATGCTGATACTTTCGTCTCGTGCCGTGATTCCTTTTTTATAGGCAGCTTTTGCGCAATCGTCCTGATAACCGATGCCTGATTCGTGCTCGAAGAGTGCCCATATATGCTCTTTCAGTGTGATGTCCCGCCTGAGCAGGAAATCACTGTTGAAAGTATCGTCTCCCTGGGGTTTTTTGCTTCTTATACGGGTTACCCAGGGAAGCACTTTTGCGATGCGTCCTGAATGAAGCTCTTTGAGGTACCCCATGTCCATGAGTTGCATAAGTTCCTCATAATTGAGGTCGAAGCCATACCAGGTTTTATCGTCATTAATAAAATCAGTCAACCACACAGGGCAATATAGCGGGAGTAATTTGCAGAGCATATCGAATTTCATGTCATATGCCATGTCTATTTCCCGTTTATTACCGCATACAAATTGAACAGCTGACAGGAAACGTGCTTGTGCCGGCTTACAGTGCGTCTCACTGAGACAACCTGCAAATCTGCTTTTTATCCACCGTAAATCCTTGATGACAGGCAAGAGTTTCCGCCGTTCCTTCATCGGCAGTTCGAGTAATCTCTTGATAAAAGGTATTAATATCTTCTCTTCATTCTCCGGATTATCCACATAAGCCTTGGATAATTTCTCTAATTCGTCTTTCAGTTCTTCCATTGTACTAGTTTCTTTACCGCTAAAATATGTTTGCAAGCTCCCCGTTCTCCCTGATTACTGCTGAACCAGGTGCAAGTGCAACGTTCTTTCTCATTCTCCCTGTCTAAAATGACAGTGTGTCTCACTCCGCCGCTTCCTGCGACACGGGCTTCCACCCGGTTTCCGTCGTTCGATATAATTTCGACTTTATCTTCTTCCAAGAGTTTCTCCGCAGCCACCATTCGGGGATTGAGATTCATAATCCGTTCGGTCTTGAAAGGCAGACGGCGATAAAAGAAACTGTTTTCATCCAAATCGAACCCTAGTAGTCCCATAGCCGCCAATCGTGCCGAAAGGGAATCTACCCTATCCAGGTCGATATGTTCCTCAATGGCAAAAAGGGTAGGATTGAACTGTTGATTGGCATAGCTGTATTTATCCATAGCTTCTATCCATCTTTCCGGAATGTCTTCGAGCAAGGCATCCAAAGCGGCTCCTTCTCCGGAGAAACCGCGCCAACATTCCCGCGAGAGAGAAAGGCTGAAACGAACCGGGCCGAAATAGAGTTGCCAGGTAGTCGATTGCATGGTGGGGTGGACAAAGACTCTCAACTCATCAGCGAACGGGAGTAGTGGCTCGAGTAACCGCAAACGATGAAGTCCGCCGATACATACGGAATTCAGACTTTTCACCGGTGAAAAGGCGGGTTTTTGACCGCGCATCACTAAATAATAGTCGCATTTTACGGTACTTTTCGGAAGAGTCTGAAAGAGTTGCAAAGTCTGTATGCGATTGAAAGAATAGAGCCGTTCGGCTGCGGATTGATAAATTTGTACCGTAGTCAGCCCTTTTATCCATTTCACAGGGAGGGGAACTTTGCGTTCTATTACTTTCTCACCTTTATTATATAGTCCCACTTCTTTTGGACCGACCGACATTACTACTTTCTCTTGCCTGCCGATACCGCCTAAAGCGGAAATCATCCCTGCATTGAAGTCTACATTCGTCGTTCCGTTCTCCAGAAATTCCCCGTCGTGCCCATCGGGAAGCACATCGACTCTGGCATATACACCTGCACAGTTGGAAAAACCTTCAAAACGCAAGCGGTTGTTTCCTGCCGTCACAATCGGGTCTTTCAGCATCGAAAGTTGTGCCGGTGTCAGATTGAAACTGGATTGCACAACGTTGGATAAGGCTATGAGACAACGTGCTGTCATATAAGGTTGTGTCAACTTCCCCCAAAAGAAACAGGGAGCATCTTTTTTCTCAATTTCGCTGTATTTGGCGAGGAATAGCTCATCCTGGTCGGCAGAGCGTTGCAGTGCGGAAGGGGCGGCGTATTGGTAAGAGATTGTATCAGCCATAGATTAATAAAATAGGAATTTGATTGTACATTCCCCAAATATAGAAATTTATTCTTAGGAAGAAAAGAAGTTGAGTGATTAACATTACTTTCCATAGATTTATTATCTTTGTGCATCTCTAGTAATTATTTGGTTTCTTGGAGAAAATGGGATTGTCTATGTTTATACACAAAGTCATATATCTTATGGGTAGAGATGTTTTGATGAGATTCATGTCTTTAATCGTTTGTAGTTTACTTGTAGCTACTTCATTGCCGGCCCAGACAAGGCTCGATTCTTTACTGAATGAACTGGATAATGTCATAGTAAAAGAGAAAGAATATACCGTACGTAAAGAAAACTATTTGGATAATCTCAAAGAACAACTTCGGAATCAGAATCTTCCCAAAGAAAGCCAATATTCTATTTATCAAAGTCTGGCACATGAATATGAGACTTTTATCTGTGACTCGGCGATAGCTTATGCTACACGGGCTTTGGATATGGCTATAAATTTACAGAATGCCGGATGGGTAAATGATAGTAAAATACAGTTGGCACGTGGAGAAGCTAAGGCGGGGATGTTTTCGAAGACGATTGATATTCTGAATTCAATCTCGAGGGAAGACTTAAAGCATCATCAGTTGATTGACTACTATAAGACATATATTGATGTATATATCTATATGATTGAGTATAATGATGGTTATGATTTAGCTGATCTGATTGTGAAAAAGGAGATTTGCCAGGATTCATTGATTCAAATAGCGGATACGGCCACGTTTGAATATGCTACACGGTATGGTTTTCGCTGTATTGAAACAGGAGAATTGGCTACTGCGGAAAGGATATTGCTATCTTATTATCCTAAGGTGAAACAGGATACAAAAGAATGTGCGGAGATAACATCTATTCTTTCATTTCTGTATGAACGGATGGAAAATAAGGAGAAGGCTAAAGAATATTTGGCTATCTCTGCTATCTCTGATATAAAGGCCTCTGTGAAAGAGAATATATCATTGAGGGCCTTGGCTTTTATCTTGTTTAATAGTGATGTAGATATAAACCGGGCAAACCAATATATAAAAAAGAGTTTGGATGATGCTAATTTTTACAATGCACGGTTGCGGAATATACAAACCGCCAAAATGTTGCCTATCATTGACAAAGCTTATCAGCTGGATCGTGAAAGACAACGGGATAGATTACGAATTCTATTGGCAACAGTGAGTGTACTCTCTATCATTTTGTTAGTTGTTATTCTATTTGTCGTAAAACAGATGAAAAAATTGGCAAAGGCAAAGAAACATATCGAGGAAATAAATGCACGTCTGAACGAATTGAATGTAGCCCTGCAGGATGTTAATAAGCAATTAAAACAGACGAATCTTTCCCTTGCCGAATCTAATCATATCAAGGAACTTTTTATCAGTAGCTTCCTTGAAATATGTACTGAATATATCGAGAAATTGGATGCCTTTAAAGGAACAGTGAACCGCAAGGTGAAAGCGGGTCAGATAACCGATATATTGAAGTTGACATCTAAAACAGAAAATTCGGTACTTGAATTAAAAGAATTATATGCTAATTTTGATAATGCCTTTCTGAATATTTATCCTTCTTTTGTTGAAGAGTTTAATAGGCTTCTTCGACCCGAGGAACGATATCCGGCTACTGGAGATAAGTCTCTGAATCAGGAATTACGTGTTTTCGCATTAATCAAGTTAGGAGTTAAGGACATAAATAAAATAGCTGTTTTTCTTCACTATACCCCCCGTACAGTCTATAATTATCGTAGTAAGATTAAATCGAAAGCTTTGAATATGGATGAAGACTTTGAAGAGAAGGTAAAACGTCTTTGTCAGGATAGCTTTTAATGTCTTTATAAAGGGGTAAATTGCTTTTTGAAAGAAAATTCAATTTACATAGATACATGGAGGACTCTTGATTAATAGTTTGATAATCAGTGTAATAATCTAAAAAGCTAACTGTTAATTTTTACCTTGCACTTACTAGCCTATTTGTTTTCTACAATATCTTCTTAGTTTTGCCTTAGAGAATTTCGGTAAAACTAACTTGTTCAACATTACTAATATTTATGGAAAAGCAATTCAGAATTAAACAAATCACACAGTTTTTTGTGCTAGTTCTTTTCATACTCTTTGCTTCCCGGGCAGTTGCCCAGCAGAGTACGGTGAAGGGACTTGTTAAAGATGAGGCAGGAATACCTGTCATCGGAGCAAATGTGTCTGTAAAGGGTACTACTAATGGAGTGGTAACGGATACGAATGGGCGTTTTATACTATCTAATGTCAAAACTGGTGCCACCATCGTATTTTCTTATATCACTTATACCACTAAAGAAGTTGTTTACAAGGGACAGCCCACTTTAATAGTGACTCTGACAGAAGATAATAAGTTGCTGGATGAAGTGGTAGTTATCGGTTATGGTCAGGTACGAAAGGGAGATGCTACCGGGGCTTTAACGAGTCTTAAGGCAGATGACAAAATCAGAGGATTCGCTCCCAATACACAGGATTTGCTGGTTGGTAAGGTAGCAGGAGTGGCTATCACCAGTGAAGGAGGATCTCCTAATGGTGCTTCTTTTATCCGAATCAGAGGTGGTTCGTCCCTTACGGCCAGTAATGATCCCTTGATCGTAGTGGATGGTGTGTTTATTGATAATCAGGGGTTAAATGGTGCCGGAAATATATTAAGCACAATTAATCCAACTGATATTGAATCTTTCACTATTTTGAAGGATGCTTCTGCGACGGCTATTTATGGTTCACGTGCTTCAAACGGTGTTATCCTGATTACTACTAAAAAAGGGTCAGAAGGAAAAGTGAAAATCACCTATGACGGGAATGTATCCATAGGTACTCCCAAAAAGAAAATCGATGTAATGACGGGAGATGAGTTCCGTGTATTTCTCAAAGATACGTATTCAGATTTGAGTATCTATGAGCAAATGGCGAAGAAACAGGGATTGGTAAATACTGATTGGCAAGATGAGATATTTCGCACTACATTGAATACAGAGCATAATCTGAGTGTATATGGAACTGTAGGAAAGCTGATGCCTTATCGTATCTCTTTTGGATATACCAACATAGATGGTATCTTGAAAACGTCCAAGACGGAACGTTATACAGGAAGTTTTTCTATTACTCCTTCTTTATTTGATGATCATCTGAAAATCAATCTTAACGGACGTGGTATGTATGTAAAGAACCGCTTTGCCGATTGGGGAGCTATTGGAGCAGCGATTGTAATGGATCCTTCCCAATCTGTTTATGATAAGGATAGTCCCTATGGCGGATATTTTACATGGAGAGGTGATGATGGAAATGTTATCCAGGTGGCAACCAAGAATCCACTGTCAATGTTGGAAATGACGCAGGACAAATCGAAGGTACGTAACTTTATCGGAAATGCTCAGATTGACTATAAATTGCATTTCTTTCCTGATTTGCGACTGAACATGAATGTAGGTATGGATTATTCGAAAGGAGAAGGTATTAAGTATATTTCAGAATTTGCTCCGTCTGATTATATGTATGGAGGTTATGATTCGAGCTGGAACCAGGAAATTCGTAATTCCTCATTCGACTTCTATGCTCAATATACGAAAGACTTTAATTTCCTGGATAGCAATTTTGATTTGATGGGCGGCTATTCCTGGCAGCATTACTGGCGTGCAGGTGATGGAATAGGCCATCGCATTACGAAGTTTGACGCATACGGTGATCCGCTGCTTGTAACTCAAAGCAATTATGAAACGGAGCACTACATCGTTTCTTTCTTTGGACGTCTCAATTATAATGTGAAAGATCGTTACCTGATGACCTTTACGTTACGTAATGACGGTTCATCCCGTTTTCATAAGGATAATCGTTGGGCATTGTTTCCTTCGGTCGCTTTGGCATGGAGAATATCGGAAGAAAGTTTTATCAAAGACTTAGGATTTATTAATAACCTGAAGCTACGTTTAGGTTGGGGAGTTACCGGACAACAGGATATTAATCAGGGGGATTATCCTTATATGGCTACTTATCTGCATACAGTGGGAGATCAGGCCAATTACCTGCGTGGATACAATAATGGGGTACCTGTATGGGTATCACTGTTACGTCCGGAAGCGTTCAATCCTGATTTGAAATGGGAATCTACAATTACTTATAATGTGGGTGTGGATTATAGTTTATTTAATAACCGGATTGACGGGACGATTGATGTTTATCGCCGTAAGACTAAAGACTTGATAAATGCGGAGACCAAAACAACCGCCGGAACGAACTTTAAAGAATATGTTGCAGCTAATATCGGTAATCTTGAAAATACGGGATTCGAGTTTGCGATCAATGGACGTCCCATTGTCAGTCGAAATTTCACTTGGGAAGTAGGAGGCAATGTAGCCTATAATAAAAATAAGATTACCAGATTAAGTGTTGGAGATGATAAGGATACGAAAAGTGTGAATGGTATGACTGTGCATATGGTGGGACATGCAGCTAATATGTATTACGTTTATGAGCAGATTTATGATGATAAGGGCAAGCCGATAGAGGGGCTTTATAAAGATCAGAATAATGACGGACAGATTAATGAACAGGATTTACGTCCGTATAAGAAATCTGCACCGGATTTCACTCTCGGATTGAATACTCGGTTGAACTGGAAGGCTTGGGATTTGTCTATTGCAGGGCATGGAAGTTTCGGAACTTACAATTATAATGCAATTGCTGCCAATCATGCCGGATTAAGTCCTACCACTATTTATGCCAGTGAATCCTTGTCTAATCGAGTGACAAGTGCCTTTGATACGAACTTTCAGATAGCACAACCTCTATCTGACTACTATGTGCAGAATGCATCTTTTTTCCGTATTGACAATATCGTACTGGGATGGTCGTTTAAAAATTCAAAGCGAATCCCGTTCAACGGAAGAATCTACGGAAGTGTGCAGAACCCCTTTGTATTTACTAAATATAAAGGAGTCGATCCTGAAGTGTTTGGTGGATATGACGGAACTTTGTATCCTCGTCCTATGACATTCTTACTTGGTGTGAATCTTAATTTTTAAAAACATAGAATTATGAAGCAATTATATAACTTGTTATTATTATCTATCTGTTTGCCTATAATCTTTTCTTCCTGTTTGGGAGATTTGGATACAGTACCTCTGACGGATGACAAATTACTTCCTGAGAAAGCTTGGGAAGATCCAGATGCTTATGAACAATTTTTAGCGAAGATATATGCGGGATTGACTCTTTCGGGAAACGAAGGCCCGTTTGGGCTTCCTGATATTTCTGCCAATGATCAGGGAGAAGCTACTTTTCTGCGGTCTTACTGGAATCTGCAGCAGTTGGGTACGGATGAGGTCATTTGTGCGGAAGATAACGAAACGATGAGAGGATTGCAATTCTGTCAATGGAATTCGAATAACAATTTTGTTGCATTGAATTATACGCGTATTTATATGAATATAGCTTATGCCAACGAGTATTTGCGTGAAACGACAGAAGAGAAGTTAGAACATCGGGGTGTGAACGACGGGTTGAGGGCAAAAATTGATGGATTTAGGGCGGAAGCTACGGTGTTACGTGCTATGAATTATTATTTCTTGATGGATCTTTATGCTAATGTTCCTTTTATTGACGAAAGCGTGGCAGTAGGTTCTAGGCAAATAGAACAAAGAGGAAGAGAGTTCTTCTTCGCTTGGATCGAGTCCGAATTAAAGAGTGTGGAAGGGAAATTACCACTGGCTGATAAGGAACATTATGGTATGGTGAATGAGCCTACGGTTTGGATGCTTTTGGCTAAAATGTATCTGAATGCCGAAGTATATATCAGCGAAAAAAGATATGATGACTGTTTGGTTTATTTGAAGAAGATACTGGGAGCGGGATTTACTATTGATCCTGTTTATAAGAATATGTTCTGTGCGGATAATGAGAAATCACCGGAGATAATATTTCCATTGGTTTATGATGGTCGCAGGGCTACAACTTTTGGCGGGACCACCTATTTGATCGCAGCTGCATGCAAATCGGATATGAATCCGCTGACAAATTTGGGATTCTCCCAAGCTTGGTCGAATATCAGAGCGAAGGAGTCTTTATCGACAATGTTTGAGGAAGGTGATAAACGTGCCATGTTTTGGAAACAGGACAGAACTTTGGAGACTTCCGTTTGGTATGATTTCACTAAAGGATGGTCGGTGATTAAATATTCGAATTTGAAGAGTGATGGTACGGCAGGATCAAATAGTGCACATGCCGATACTGATTTTCCTTTCTTCCGTTTGGCTGATGCTTATTTGATGTATGCGGAAGCGGTACTCCGCGGTGGACAAGGTGGTACTAAAGCGCAAGCTTTGCTATATATTAAAGAACTTCGCGAACGTGCAGGTATTTCACCCATTTCGGATATAGAACTGACATTGGACTTCGTTTTGGAAGAACGTGCACGTGAGTTGTATTGGGAAGGCCATCGACGTACAGACCTGATTCGCTTTGACAGGTTTACGAGGAATTATAAATGGCCCTGGAAAAATGGAGTGTTCAGTGGGGTGGCTAATATTGATAGTAAGTACAATCTTTACCCTCTTCCTTCAACAGAACTGACATCTAATCTTGATTTAAGACAAAATACCGGTTACTAAATGAAAAGACACATGAAAACATATCTGAAATATATTGTTAGTATTCTATGCCTGCTTGGCATGGTAGCTTGTAGTGATAGGGATACAGAACCTGCATTGACTCGGGTGGTACCTGGTACACTTGATGATTTTCCGGCTGATAGCTATGAGCTTCAGAATCCGGAGGATGTCGACCCACTCTTATTTACAGCAACCTGGACAGAAACTTTGTTCTATTTGGACGGAAGTTCTACCCCTACTCCGATAGCTCCGGTAGAATATACGTTGCAGGTAGACAGGGTCGGGAATAATTTTGAGACTCCTCAAACGTTGGTGACTACCACTTCTTTAGTTGCAAATGTTTATACAAAGGAATTTAATAATTTGCTGGAAGAAGGTTTGAACGGTGTTCCTGGAGAAAAGATGGAGATAGAGTTAAGAGTTCTGACCAGTTATGGTCAGAATGTGGTCAGAGAGGTTGTATCAGGTAACAAGATACAATTAGCGGTAACTCCTTTCAAAGATAGGGATCCGTTGCAATTGATGTATATCATTGGGGATATGAATGGATGGAATAATACAAATGTAGATGGGATGTATATTATGTTTAAGAACAACAGCGATAGCAAGAACCATGTTTATACTTATACAGGATATATGCCTGCTAACTGTTATTATAAGTTTCTTCCCGAAGAATCATTGGGAACATACAAAGCATATTGTTTCAAGGAAGAAGGTAAACTTGAATATGTGGAAAGTGACGGTGGCTCTCTATATAATTCTACTGACGGTTATAAAACAATTACGATTAATCTCAAGGAACTGACTTACAGCGTTGAAGATTATGATATGACCGGGGTTAAAGTATGGGGCTCTGTCGGATTAATCGGTGAGTTCTGTGGTTGGGATAATGAGCCCTTGATGACGAGGTTTTCTGCTGACAATAGTCATATTTGGAAAATGGATGTTACACTACCGCCTCTTACTTCGGGAGCTACACATCCGGTGAAGTTTCGTGCTAATAAGAGTTGGGACAGTCGATGGGCAGCTACGGATCCGGAATCAGTTCCGTATGGAAAGAGTGTTTTCCTGATGGGTGATGAATATGATCCTAATATTATTTTGCGGGAGGGTGGGGATTATCAGGTAATCTTCAATGACCTGACCGGACATTACATTTTCCAGAAAAAAACAATAAACTAGTCAGAAACATGAAGAAAATACAGATTATATTCGCTTTACTTTGCTTGCTGGCTTTTCTGCCGGCATGTAATGACGACGATCAAAATCGGCTAAATGCAGTGCCTTCTGTAATCAGCGATCTTGAAAGCACAGATTATTCGTTGCCGAAATTTATAGAAGGACAGAATGCTTATTTATTCAGAATGACTTGGACAAAGACTAAGTTCTTTTCAGAATCTGAATCGCCGATTTATGTAGAAGATGTAAGCTATGATGTAGAAGTGGATTTGGCAGAGAGAAATTTTGCTAATCCCCGGACAATCTATTCTACACAACGGCTCTATATGGATGTTTATGAAGAAACTTTGCGTGATATTTTGGTAGACTTGGCAGGTGAAGGAAATGAGGAGACTCAGGTAGTTAGCATCCGTGTCAAGAGTACCGGTAATCAAATAATAACTTATTCGGAGCCACTTCTTCTGTCAATTACTCCTTATGTACCTGAACCGGTTATCGAAGCTGTATCCGGTGTCGTGAATTCTCTACCTGATAATAGCTATATACTCGAAAGACCGACAGGAGAAGATAATCCTTTATTGT
The DNA here is from genome assembly GCF_014750685.1 of Bacteroides sp. GM023. Classification (GTDB taxonomy): domain Bacteria; phylum Bacteroidota; class Bacteroidia; order Bacteroidales; family Bacteroidaceae; genus Bacteroides. The sequence continues at coordinate 119,797 of NZ_JAAXGE010000002.1, read as the reverse complement.
TTGCTGCTACATGGACAGAAACGAAATTTTATCTGCAAGGAACTGAGACGCCGGCTCCTGTATCACCGGTAGTAGAATATACCTTACAAATTGATAAAGCTGATAATAGTTTTGAATCTCCTAAAATATTAGCTGTTACTTCCTCGCTTACGGCAAATGTCTTGACTAAGGAGTTGAATAACCTGTTGATTGATAAATTGGGGGCAACTCCCGGTGAGAGCATGAATTTACAAATGAGATTGCTGAGTCATTATAAGGAAGCAGGTATCACAAAAGAGGTTGTATCGAATATAATAACGTTTTCTGCAGTTCCATATGTAGAAGTCGATCCTCGGCGACCTGTATATCTTGTAGGAGATATGAATAGCTGGGACACAACTAATACCGACTTTATGATGTTCAAGGAAAATAGTAACGTACAGAACTACATATATACTTTTACCGGATATTTTAATGGAAATACTTCATTAAAGTTTGTTCCGGAAGAGTCTTTGGGCACTAATAAGGCTTATTGCCGAAAAGAAGACGGCACATTGATTTATGCGGATAGTGAGGAAGGAAAGATTCAAATTACAACCGATGGCTATAAGACGATTACGATTAATTTGGAGAAAATGACTTATCAGGTGATAGAGTATAATGTAGCTGGTGCTATAGAATGGAATACGATGAGTGTCGTTGGAGCATATTGTGGATGGAATCCGTCAAATCCGATAGCGCAGATGACAAAAATGCCAGGTAATCCTCATATATGGAAGTTGAAGATTAATATGCCTTTTACGGAAAACTCGGATAATGGTGTCAAATTCGTGGCTAATAATGCATTTGGCAACAATTATGTTCCTGTAGACCAATGGTCGAATCCATACGGTATTTGTGAATTGAACCCTGTTGATCGGGATGTTAATATTGTCCGGGATGAAGGAGGCAACTTCCTGTTTATGCTTAATGATTTGACAGGGTATTATGTAATGATGAAATTAAATGATTAATGATTATAAATAGAGATACTATGAATCCGGTAAAAATATTTTCGCTTCTGCTATTCTCATTGTTGGTGTTGAATAGCTGTAATGATGATGAGTATACGTGGACTGATATACCTAATAACGAGATAAGTCCAATCACTTCGCATAATAAAGTGATATATGAGGTTAATGTGTATAGCTATTCTTCCGGGCATAATTTCAAAGGACTTGAAAACGACCTGTCTCGGTTGAAAGAACTAGGTGTAGATGTTCTTTGGCTAATGCCTATTCATCCTCGTGGTGAGGAAAATAGGGCAGGAACATTGGGAAGTCCTTATTCAGTGAAAGACTATAAAGGAATCAATCCTGATTTTGGAACAACGGAAGACTTTAAGTCTTTGGTGAAAGCCGCTCATACCATGAATATGGAAATTTGGCTGGATTGGGTGGCAAATCATACTGCTTGGGATAATGTTTGGGTTGCTGACCATTTGGATTATTATGCGGAGAAGGATGGAGAACGTCCTTACTCTCCCGGAGGATGGCTGGATGTCATTCAACTGGATCACAGTAATGTAGAGATGCGTACCGCTATGGCTGATGCAATGAAATATTGGCTGACTGAATTTGATATTGACGGCTTCCGGTTTGATGCGGCTGATTTTGTTCCGGTAGATTTTTGGAGAGAGTTGCGGAAAGAAGTGGATAAAGTAAAAAAGGTAACCTGGCTTGCCGAAGGCTCCGGTTCTGCTAATATGGAGGTCTTTGATTACGACTATGCTTGGGATTTTGCAACTGCATTGAAAGATTTTGGAACAGACAATGATGTTCCGGCACTGATTGCTGAGTGCAAAAAGTTGTTCAATGATGCGGTATACAAGAATAAGGGACGTATGGTTTATATAACTAATCATGATTTGAATGCTTATGAAGGTACAGAATTTGACCGTTATGGGAATAATGTGTTGCCATTGGCAGTCCTGTCCTTTACCATTTATGATATGCCTCTTATTTATAACGGACAGGAAATTGGAATGAATAAATCCATGAACTTTGCTGAGCCCTCAATGGTGGAGTGGGATCCGACGAATAAAGTTTATGTTAATCTGTATCAGAAACTGACTCGCTTGAAACGTACTCAACCAGCACTTGAAGATGGTACAAATCGGGGAGCTTTGAAAATATATTCTACCAATGATGAAAACTTGTTTGCCTATTCACGTATGAGGGGCGATAATGAGGTGCTGGTTCTTTTAAATTTTGCTCAGGTACCTAAAAGACTGCGATTTACCCAGGATGTTCCGGCTGGTAAGTTTAAAGATTATCTGAATGGAGGTGATAAAGAGTTCTCGATAACAGATGGTATCTCGTTGCATGAAAATGGATATGCAATTTTTGTAAAGTAAAACATAGATATGATGAAAAAAAATATACTGCAAATTATTCTTTTAATGACTTTCCTGTTTTTACCTTTATTTGTGGAAGCATCAGTCGGTGAAGGTACTTTCTATGATATTCGTAAATACGGAGCAAAGGGAGATGGTAAAACATTGAATACAAATGCTATTAATTCTGCTATAGAGGATTGTTTCAGGAATGGAGGCGGTAAGGTGTTGATCCCCAAGGGGATTTATCTCACTGGCACAATTTATCTTAAAGATAATATAACACTTTACTTACACAAAGAGGCAGTTTTGAAGGGAACTCCGGATGTCAGTCAATATAAGTCCTATATTCCTTTGGGGAATCTTACTATGTTTGATAGTGGGGAAGGCGGTGAGAATGCGAATAGCTCAGTTGATCCTCATTGGAACCGGGCTTTGATTCTTGGAGTAGGTGTGAGTAATGTTGCTATCGAGGGTGAAGGCATTATTGACGGTAATCATGTGTTTGATCCGGAAGGTGAAGAAAAAATGCGTGGTCCGCATGCGGTAATTTTTGCAGAGTCGCGAAATTTGTTGATGCGTGGAATTACTATGAACTGTGCTTCCAATTATGCATTCATGGCTTACAAAATAGAAGATATGGTATTTCATGAACTTGAATTTAATGAAGGCTGGGATGGAATACATATACGTGGAGGCAAGAATATTACTATCCGTAATTGCCGGTTCTTCACGGGAGATGATGCTATTGCAGGCGGTTATTGGGAAAATATGGTGATAAACGACTGTTATATCAATTCTTCTTGTAATGGGATTCGTATGATAATGCCGGCAACCGGACTTACGATTTCTAATTGTGTGTTCGCTGGTCCGGGCAAATATGCACATCGCACTTCTAAAGAAAAGAAACGGAACAATATGCTGTCTGCTATTATCTTGCAACCGGGTGGCTGGGGGAAAGCTCCTGGTAAAATTAAAGATATACATATACACGATATCAGCATTGATACAATGAATAATCCGTTAATGATTGTATTGAATGAGGGAAATACCGGAAATAATATTCTTGTGGAACGGATGAAGGCTACACATATCAATCAGGCTGCTGTCTCGATTGAAAGTTGGAAAGGAGGAACCTTCAGCGATGTGACGTTCAGAGATATTTCTGTTAATTACATCGGTGACGCGAATCCTGAACTGAAGAATATACAGGTTTGTCAACCACCGGCAGACTCGCGCCCATTACCGTGTTGGGGATGGTATGCGCGTAATGTGGAGAATATGCTTCTTGAGAATGTGAAATTAAATTTCCAGGGAGAAGATATACGACCTGCATTTTGGCTGAATAACATAGGGAAAGCTGAACTGATAAATGTGAATTATCCGGGTTGTGAGAGTAAAAGTTCTATAGTATTGGAGCATACCGGAACTGTTATTAATAAATAAAAGAAGAAGCTAATTAAATATTTATGAGACGAACTATATGGTTAGTTTTATACCTGTTCATTACATTATCTACTTGGGGAAAAGTAAAATTGCCTTCTATTATAGGTGATAATATGGTGTTGCAGCGTTCGAGCTGTGTCAATATTTGGGGATGGGCTGATCCCTCTCAAAAGGTGACAGTAGAGCCTTCCTGGAATCACCAAGTGTATGCAACCCAGGCTAGCGGAGATGGAAAGTGGTTGCTTCAGATACAGACACCCGAAGCTGGTGGTCCTTATCATATTCAGATCAGTGATGGTGAGATTTTGGTGCTCAATGATATATTAATAGGTGAGGTTTGGATATGTTCGGGGCAGTCAAATATGGAAATGCCTGTACATGGTTTTTATGGGCAGCCGGTTGCCGGCTCTTTAGATGAGATATTTGAAGCAAAACGGTATTCAGGTATTCGGATGTTTACTGTTCCGCCTACTCCGGCGAAATATCCACAGGAGAATTGCAGGGGGAGCTGGCTTCAGTCGACTCCTGAAAGTGTCCGGGATTTCAGTGCTGTGGGTTACTTTTTCGGGAAGAATCTGAGTCGTATTCTGAATATACCGATTGGACTGATTACGCCTAATTGTGGTGGTATTGCCATTGAGCCTTGGATGACTGTAGAAGCTATTAAAGAAACAGTTGGTATCAATCAAGAACTTGCTTTTACTCCTCAGGTAAAAACAGAGGCTGCCAATGCTTCTTACCTTTTTAATGGAATGATAGCTCCGATTTGTAACTATACTAGTCGTGGTTTTATATGGTATCAGGGAGAGTCCAATCAACATAATTATTTTGATTATGACAAACTGATGACCTCTATGGTAAAACTTTGGCGGAAAGAATGGAAGAATGAAGGAATGCCGTTTTATTATGTACAATTGGTTCCTTTCCCTTATGATGGAGCGGAAAAAATCGCATTGCCTTTAGTTATTGAGGCACAATACAAAGCTTTACAAAACATCCCGAATGCAGGTATTGCTGCGACAACTGATTTAGGACACTCTACTTGTATTCATCCGCCACGAAAAAAAGAGATTGGGCAGCGCTTGGCTGCGTTGGCCCTTCGACAGACGTATCATATTGATGGATTATTGCCGGATGCGCCTATGGTGGATAATATTATTTTTGAAGGAAATAAAGCTATGCTTACATTCAAGGGAGTGCCGGATTATAGCCCTGCCGCTGTAGGTAGTCTCAACTTTTATGGTGGTGAATTGAAGGGTTTTGAAATGGCAGGGAAGGATCGTAAGTTTTATCCGGCAAAGGCCTTGCTGATACAAGGGCAGAATAAAATGGAGATAACAAGTGAAAAAGTACCTCATCCGGTAGCTGTCAGATATGCTTTCAAGAATTATCATGATGCGAATGTGATGACTACGGAAGGACAACCCTTGGTTCCTTTTCGGACAGACCAATGGGATGATGTTTACTAGACTGATTTTGGTGAATTAAAAAAACTTGTTCATGAGAAACTATATTGTAGGTTTATTGCTCTTAGGAATTCTTTATTCATGTACGTCTGATAAAGAGATAGAGGTAGAAACAGATTATGCCCGGTATGTAAATCCGTTTATAGGTAATGCTGATAACGGACATACGTTTCCCGGTGCTTGCGCTCCGTTTGGTATGATACAAGCTGGCCCCGAAAGCGGTAACGGGTCATGGCGCTATTGTTCTGGGTTTAACTATGATGACGATGAAATTTTTGGTTTTGCTCAGAATCATTTGAATGGTACGGGATGTCCGGATTTAGGAGATATCTTGATTTTGCCATTTAGCGGAACAATCTCGGATAATAACTATAAAAGTAGAATCGATAAATCGAAGCAGACAGCCTCCCCTGGATATTATGCGGTCACTTTACCGGATTTTGGAATAAATGTGGAGATAACAGCGACAGAACGTACTGCATTCCATAAATACACGTATCAGAATGGTAGCGAAGCCAATTTATTGCTGGATTTGCAGAGTGGTCTTGTCACTTCTTCTCAGGCTATTCATGATAGGGTATTGCTGGCTGAGATGCAAATGCCTGATGACCGGACGATAACTGGACATAATGAGACTAATGTCTGGGTACGTCGTCACTTTTATTATGCGATCAATTTTGATAAACCCTATAAAGTAAAAGAGATACTTCCAGCTTATAAGGGTGAGAAGGCCAAACGACTGTTATTGAGTTTTAATCTGCAAGAAAATGAAGCTCTGCAAGTCAAGATTGCAATATCTTCTGTAAGCGTGGATGGTGCGGTGGCTTCTTTGCAAAAGGAAAACCCAGACTGGAATTTTGAGAAAATACGAAGAACAACTCATGATAAATGGAATCAGTTATTCCAGCGAGTTCATGTGAAAGGAACAGATGAGCAGAAAACTAATTTTTATACCTCTCTTTATCACTTGTTTATTCAGCCTAACAATATTACAGATACAGATGGTAAATATAGAGGTGTGAATGATAGTGTATTCATATCTCCTTCAGGGGAATATTATTCTACTTTATCTCTTTGGGATACTTATCGTGCAGCGCACCCATTATATACTATTCTTACTCCTGAAAAGGTGAATGGCATGGTGAATAGTATGCTTGCGCATTATAAAGTATATGGATATCTGCCTATATGGACATTGTGGGGGAAAGAAAACTATTGTATGATTGGTAATCATGCTATTCCTGTTATTGTGGATGCTTATCTGAAGGGATTCGATGGATTTGATAAAAGAGAGGCGTATCGGGCAATCAAAGAATCATCTACTGTCAATCATCGGAATTCAGACTGGGAAGTATATGATAAGTATGGTTATTATCCGTTTGATATGGTAACCGCCGAATCTGTATCTAAGACATTGGAAAGTGCTTATGATGATTATTGCGTTGCCCGAATGGCTGAAAAACTCGATGAAAAGGGCGATTATGAGTATTTTATAAGACGTTCGGAATATTATAAGAATCTCTTTGATCCGGTAACAAGATTTATGCGTGGCAAAGATTCTGGAGGAAATTGGAGAACTCCATTCAATCCGATGCGTTTGTTTCATGCGGGAGAAGTTGGTGGTGATTTTACGGAAGGTAACTCCTGGCAGTATACATGGCATGTGCAACAGGACGTAGAAGGATTGATAGCATTGATGGGTGGTAAAGATGTTTTTGTCAATAAGTTGGATAGTTTGTTTATGACAGAACCTGAACCGGACAAGATGGGCAAAGTACTTGATGTCACAGGGTTGATTGGACAATATGCTCATGGTAACGAACCAAGTCACCATGTGATTTATTTGTATAATTACGTGAATTGTCCTTGGCGTACGCAGGAGCTGATACGTGAGGTTTTTGACCGTTTTTATCAAGCAAGACCGGACGGCTTGTGTGGAAATGATGATTGTGGACAGATGTCGGCATGGTATGTTTTCTCTGCTATGGGATTTTATCCGGTAAACCCTTGTGGTGGTGAGTATGTGATAGGAGCACCTCAATTAGAGGAAATTATAATTGATTTACCTGATCAGAAGCAATTTGTTGTAAGAGCGATAGATTTATCGAAAGCTAATAAGTATGTCAAGGCTGTTACGTTAAATGGAAAACCATTGAGAGATTTTCGTATTTATCATTCTGATATAACGAAAGGTGGAATCTTAGAGTTTGTAATGACGGATAAACATGGCTGACAGGATAAGCTTGTTAATCAGAATGGATAAGCTTGATTAGATTGTTTTTGGGTGTAACTGAAAATATAAAGGGAGTGTAATTTAAGGATTATAGCTCCTTTTATATTTTAGAGAATATCCTCTGTTAAATGTCCTTTTGTAATATGGAAATTGCAAATATATTATTTATGTCTATAAATGAGTGATTTACTGAAGAAATTAAATACAATTCTTTATAAGTCGATACAATTCTTTACATATTAAACGATTATTCTTTATAACTATTCTTAAATCGAGTGTCGCATTTTGCAATAAAGTGATACTTTTGTTCCTATAAAAATGTTTTAGCGACAAAATCTAAATAAGTCTTATGAATTTTAGAATATAAGGTACAGCTGTTTGTGAAAATCGCTAATATTGTTTGTTTTGTTTGTGTTATCCCATTTTGAGTCAAGAGTGACTTCAAAATGGGATTTTTTTTTATTCAGGGATAGCCCAAATACCACCTGAATTCTGTCTAAAATGACCTAAAAACTATCCGCTGATAGATTTTCCCCTAAATAATGTTTGTTCTTGACCTGTCACTTCTGTTGAATTCCCGTAAACTTGCAACATCAAAATTATTACGACGAGTATTTACAATTAAAAAAATAATGTATATGAAAAGTTTAAGCTTCAAAAAAGACCTGGTAGGAGTACAGGAAGAATTACTTCGTTTCGCATACAAACTGACGACCGATCGTGAAGAAGCAAACGATTTGTTACAGGAAACCTCATTAAAAGCATTGGATAACGAAGATAAATATACCCCTGACACAAATTTTAAGGGATGGATGTACACGATAATGCGTAACATCTTTATTAATAACTACCGTAAAGTAGTACGCGACCAGACATTCATTGACCAGACCGATAATCTGTATCACATCAATCTGCCACAGGATTCGGCCTATGAAAGTACGGAAACGGCCTACGACTTAAAGGAAATGCGCCGTGTAGTCAACGCTCTTCCCAAAGAGTATAGAGTTCCGTTTGCTATGCATGTATCCGGATTCAAGTATCGTGAGATTGCAGAAAAACTGAATCTTCCATTGGGCACAGTAAAGAGCCGTATTTTCTTTACCCGTCAGAAATTACAGGAAGAATTGAAAGACTTCCGCTAAACTTTAGCTATCATTTTTTCAGTTGATATCAATAGGTATAAGGCAAAAGGAAACTACTTCCTTTTGCCTTTTTTTAAAGTGATTATTCATATCAGGCCGATTGTGTAAAGCAAACCTTTTATTACTTTTGCAAAAGAGTTGACGGAAGTCTGTTTCTTCAGAGATTCCTGTTTATGTGAAAGGTGATTTAAAAAATATATAGATGTTATGATAAAGGCAATAATGCTTGATGTGGATGGAACATTGGTGAGTTTTGAAACTCATAAAGTATTGCAATCTTCTGTCGAGGCTCTTATAGAAATCCATGAACGTGGTATTCAAATAGTGATTGCTACCGGCAGGGCTGCGGGCAATCTCCATGAAATAGCTGCTATTCCCTATGATGGAGTTATTGCGCTGAATGGTGCTGACTGTGTTTTGCGGAATGGTCATACGATAAGAAAACATCTCATTCCCAGAGATGATTTTAAAAGAGCTATGGAAATAGCAAAGGCTTTTGATTTTGCAGTCGCTATTGAATTGGATGAAGGTGTGTTCGTCAACCGTCTGACCCCGACTGTCGAGCAGATTGCAAGAATGATAGAACATCCGGTTCCGTCGGTTGTGGATATTGAAGATTTGTTTGACAAGAAAGAATGTTGCCAGCTTTGTTTCTATATAGATGCTGAAACGGAGCAAAAAGTAATGTCGCTCCTGCCGAATCTTTGCTTATCACGCTGGCATCCTTTATTTGCTGATGTCAACCTTGCAGGAATAAGTAAGGCAACCGGGATTTCGGTATTTGCTGATTATTATGGAATTGAAGTTGCGGAAATTATGGCATGTGGTGATGGTGGCAATGATATTCCCATGTTGGAAGCTGCCGGAATCGGTGTGGCTATGGGAAATGCATCGGAAATAGTTAAGTCCTCAGCCGATTTTGTTACTGATACGGTAGAGAACGATGGTTTGTGTAAGGCGCTGAAGCATTTTGGAATCATCTAAATGCTGGCATATAATAAGAAATAATATATAATATCATTTTATATTGGTTCCTTCGTCTTGAAACAGGTGACTATAAAAGAAAAACTCCTGTAAGTATTTCACTTACAGGAGTTTTTTGTGGGCCATCTTGGGCTTGAACCAAGGACCTCCAGATTATGAGTCTGTTGCTCTAACCAACTGAGCTAAAAGCCCGATGTATCCATTTACTGGATGCGGTGACAAAAGTAGTATTTTCTGTCGAATTATGCAAATCCTTTTGATAAAAAACTACGATACTTTATTCTCAAAACTTATATTTACGTTTCGGATTCTTGGGAAACCAGCCTTTTTGTACCCGTTCTTCCTGTTCGAAAACCTCTTTGATTGTCCAAAAGGAAGAGAAGGCAAAGACGCCAAGCAGAGAAGACAGTATCACATTATCAATGCTTAATGAGGCTATGACGCCGGCTATGCCAAGTATCAGGAATATCCACCAGCATTTTGTGCCCCAGTAATATTCGGCCTTTACCACGACAGGGTGAAAAAGGCCGATAATCAAAAAGGTGCAAATTCCGATGAATAACCCTGCCAGGTGATATTCATTTAGAAATTCCATGCTGTGCTTATTTCTCTACGCGGATAGGAATTTCTTTCTTGATGCTCTGTTCAAGAGAGATTAATGTCTCGGTTGCTACTACACCCGGTATCTCTTGCATTTTGTTATTCAACAAATCCATCAGATGTTCGTTGTCACATGCATACAACTTGGTGAGCATAGTGTACGGGCCTGTGGTGAAGTGACATTCCACAATTTCGGGAATTTTTTGAAGTTCTGCCACAACAGATTTGTACATAGAGCCTTTTTCCAGCTTGATACCGACATAGGTACAAGTTCTGTAACCAAGGGATTTCGGATTAACATGGTAACCTGAGCCTACAATGACACCTAGGTCAATCAGTCTTTGCACACGTTGGTGAATGGCTGCACGTGATACTCCACATTCGGCTGCTACGTCTTTAAAAGGGATGCGGGCATTCTGGGAGATAATCTCTAGGATCTGCCTGTCGAGGTTGTCTATTCTTTCCATAATAATAAATTATAATTTCCAGTTGTTATCAAATAGTAAGCAAATATAGAGATTTATTTTAATTATTCTTCTTTTCCGAGAATAAAAATAGGAAAAAGCAAAAAAAAGAGGTGCAAACGCTTTGCACCTCTTTTTTTTTCTATTTAGAAAAGAATATTCTTATTTCTTATCTTTTTCGATGCTCAACAGTTCAACTTCGAAAATCAAAGTAGAGAACGGTTTGATTTGGTTACCTGATTCTCTTGCGCCGTAAGCAAGGTCTTGAGGGATGTAAAGTTCCCATTTAGAACCTACAGGCATCATAGTCAACGCTTCTGTCCAACCTTTGATTACCTGGTTAGCACGGAAAGTAGCCGGTTCGTTACGTTTGTAAGAGCTGTCGAACTCAGTTCCGTCAATCAAAGTACCTTTGTAGTTCACTTTCACTTTGCAAGTGTCAGCAGGAATTTCTCCCTTACCTTCAGTGATTACTTTATATTGCAGACCACTCGGAGTTGTTTTTACACCTTCTTTAGCTTTGTTGTCAGCAAGGAACTTTTCGTTTTCAGCTTTATAGTCAGCATATGTTTCTTCCAAAGCTTTTGCTTTGATAGTTTCCATAGCTGTACGAGTATAAGTCTGAGCTTCTTCCATAGTCATCATGCCGCCTTTTTCCAAAGTACCTGCGATGAAACCAGCCATGAAGTTCTCTTTGCTGATAGTTTTGGTAGAATCAGCTCCAAATAATTCCTGGTTGATACCTTTCATCATCTGGTTGTTGATTTGCTGACCGATTTGAATACCTGCCATATAAGCAACTTTCTTTGCCATTTCCTTTTTATCTTTGCTGGCACCTTCGTTCAAGCCTTTGATAAATTCTGCCATGTAAGCAGTATCAACATCCATACGGCCTGTCAGATAGCCTTTCAGACCTTGAGTCTGAGCCATACCGATAGAATAAGACAGTGAATCGAGTTCGGTTTTCATATTTGCTTTAGGAGACTGAGCTGTACAAGAAGCAAGGCTTGCAGCAGCGGCGATTGCCATAAAAATACTAACTTTTTTCATTTTGCTTTGAAATTTTTTATTTATAATACTTCGAGTAATTCTACTTCAAATACGAGTGTGCTGTGAGGAGGAATCATTTCTCCGGCACCTCTTGCGCCATAACCCAGTTCTGACGGAATATACAGTTTCCATTTAGCACCTTCAGACATCAGTTGCAGTGCTTCCACCCATCCCGGAATTACCTGGTTAACACCGAATACGGCAGGTTCTCCACGTTGGATAGAGCTGTCGAACAGGGTACCGTCAACCAATGTACCTTCGTAATGGCATCTTACCTGGTCGGTAGCTTTGGGTTTTTTGCCTGTACCTTCGTTGATAACTTCGTATTGTAATCCGCTAGGCAAAGTTACTATACCTGCTCTTTTCTTGTTTTCTTCGAGGAAAGCTTTTCCCTGTTCGATGGCAACAGCGCCCATCTTAGCTTCGAGTTCTTCGAAATACTTGTTTACTATTTCGCGGGCTTCCTGATGGCTAATAGCCGTCTGGTTACCTTCCAATACATCTTTGATTGCCTGTGCAAAGTCTTCTACTGAGAGATTTCCAATCCCCATGCTTGATAAGTTTTGACCAATTCCCAGGCCAATAGAGTAACTGAATTTATCCATATAATGTTTTTTGTTGGCGATTGAAAGGCATCACCTTCATAGTTTTAGCTTCCAATCAATTGCAAATTTATGAATCGCAAAAGTACGTGTTTTATTTGAATGATTTAGCATTTGGTATTTAAAAATTCTTATATCCGTGAAAGTTACTCTCTTTTCCTTAAAGAATTAATTCTTTTGTTTCTATTATTTAGTTTCTTTTATACGGATCAGTAATCGTCTGACAGTTGTTAAACTTGCGTCTGACAGTTGTTTCTCATATCGAATATGAATTGGCAGGCAAATCTCTTTTTAATCTTCGTATATTTCGGATTAGATTAAGCACGGAAAGTTTTTCTTTTATCCGATGATTCTGATTATATTTGTATGTTCAATTTAAAAATAAAAAGGAGGAGTGAGTATGAAGAATCTGGTAGTTTTGACAGGTGCGGGCATGAGCGCTGAAAGCGGGATCAGTACATTCCGGGATGCAGGCGGCTTATGGGATAAATATCCTGTGGAGCAGGTGGCTACTCCCGAAGGGTATCAGCGTGATCCGGCTTTGGTGATTAATTTCTATAATGAACGCCGGAAACAGTTACTGGAAGTGGAGCCGAATCGCGGACATGAACTGTTGGCGGAATTGGAAAAGAATTTCAATGTGACTGTGGTGACGCAGAATGTAGATAATTTGCACGAACGTGCCGGAAGCTGTCATATCATTCATCTGCATGGCGAACTGACTAAAGTCTGTTCGAGCAGAGATCCGTATAATCCTCATTATATAAAGGAACTGAAACCGGAAGAATATGAAGTGAAGATGGGAGACAAAGCCGGAGACGGGACTCAGCTTCGACCTTTTATCGTATGGTTCGGCGAAGCTGTGCCGGAGATTGAAACGGCTATCCGGTATGTGGAGAAGGCGGATATCTTTGTGATTATCGGAACTTCGCTCAATGTATATCCGGCAGCAGGACTGCTTCATTATGTACCGAGAGGAGCAGAGGTGTATCTGATTGACCCGAAACCGGTAGATACACATACTTCCCGTTCGATACATGTGATTCAGAAAGGAGCTTCCGAGGGAGTGTCGGAACTGAAACAATTGTTGGGAGTTTAGGCCTTCTTTTCTTTATTTATTCCAGTTCGACTTTATTCCAGTTCGATAGCAAAAATATGATCGTTTCGGAGAGTTTCCGAGATTTCGAGTGCAGTGATTCCACTGCACTCTATTCTTAATATTTTTTCCCAGTCCTCGAAGTCTACGTTCCATTTATCTATCTGGGGATATTGTGCCAGGAGCTTTCCTATCCGTTTGATATCACATCTTTTAGTGATGGAAGTCCGAAAAATTAGAATTTTACTTTCCATGTCTTTTTTAGAGTTTTATTTTATAGTGAACGGAACTCTCGGATAGTCATATTGAAATGTTGCCTGAAATTGCGGCTTAAAAGTGAAAGGCTGCTAAAGCCGCAAAGGCGGGCAATTTCGGTGGCGGAAAGTTCCTTGTCTTGTTTTAATAATAGGGCTGCTTTTTCAATCCGAGTGCGTTTGATGTAATCCGTAGGCGTCTCACCTGTCAGAAATGTAAAAACACGATGAAAGTGGAAAGGCGAAAAGCATGCAATACCGGCCATTTTCTGTAAGGAGAACGGCTGGTCTATATGATTATGGATATAGTCTGTGACTTTGTTAATCCGTAATTGGTATTCTTGCCTATTTAGTTCTTTCGTTTCCATATCTTTTTGCAAAGTAAAGGATAATAAGCGCCGGAGAGTTATCCTATCTTGCTAACTTCTCCGGTAGATGGTTAATCTCTTTTTTGTCCTATATAAAATACGTAGCCATAATATTCCTTATGCCTATTATATAGGTTTTGTTCGTGCCGTTGGTTGGCAATGAATTCAAAGGCTGCCTTATTTTCTGAATGTTCCTTTAGAAAAGCCTCCTGCACCGGAACTTGCGGAGCATAGAAATGCTCTGTCCAGCAGTTCTCCGGTAGGATGAAATGGGCTGTCGGAGTATATCCCGCTTTTTCCATCTGGGCTATCTTGGCCGGAACCGTATTGATTTCGGGATAAGCGTCCATCCAGAAATCCTCTATTTCAGCAGGACGTTCGGACGTGAACCATGAAACTTCCGTTACTGCTATGAAGCCATTGGGCTTCAGAAACCTGTTCCACTCATTCATTCCACGTTCAAATCCGATATTATAAATGGCACCTTCCGACCAAATCAGGTCGAGTTCTTCATCCTGAAATGGTAAATTGTCCATTGAACCGGTAATACCTTTTACTCTGTCTTCATGATGGGTATTTATGGCATTTCGGTTGAATAACTCTATAAAATCGGGAAAGAGGTCGATGCCGGTGATTTGGCCTTTTATGCAATCGGCTAAAATCATCGTTTGTCCACCGGTACCACAACCGATGTCAGCTATCTTTGCGCTATCGGATAGTTCGTTGATGAAACTTACAGCCTTCCGGGTTACTTCGGGACTACCGGGGCCTTGACGTTCTATTGATTTGAAGTAATTACATATCAGTGTAAAGTCGAATTCGTGGATTGATTTATTTTCACTCATTGTTTTAATGTTTTAGGTATGAGTCAATAATGGCTGGACTACTGTAAGAAGCCTTTTGCTGACCATACGGTTATTGATGTTTTGATAATAGAAAATACCTCTGACATGAATATGTCGGAGAAAAATAAATGGATAATCTGTAATGAGAGGAAGACTTACAGATTATTTACAGAACGGAATCCTTACGGAATGAAAATGTGATAAACATCCAATTATTCTTTTAGTTTGTGGCAAAGATATGGTTTTAGGTGTAAAACCCGATGATTTCTTTTAAGAAAAAATGCTGTGAGCCTGTATTTTAGCAAGAATCGTCAAATGAATGTATTTTAATCTGTATGTACTGCGATATTGTTTGGCGGATGTTTGCATATATTTGCATTTTTTCTTTACTTTGTACACAAATCAAATTTAAAAGGAGGTAGTATAAAAACAGACATTTATTAAAACACATATTGCATAACTTGCAGACAATTATTTGACTTGGTTAAATCTGACTAATTTAATAGAGAAGTTCCAAATAATAAGTCTAAGCATTGTTTGTGCCCTTACATCAAGGGTGCAAACCGCTTTTACTTTATTTGAACTTCAGGCTAGTCAGAGCCTTACCAAGCAATAAAGAAAAGTGCGTTTGTACCCTTTTCTTATATCCGGTTGTCTGGAAACCATTGCAAAAATATGTCGTTTTTTTTCGTCTATTATTACATGAGTATTCACGAATAACTTGTTAAAACCTTGAAATGTTAACAAACAGGAAATGTGGTTTCATATTCAAGAAGTTAGGGGTGATACTGAGCGTTGCAGAAACGATATAATTACTTTGTCTTTTTGTATTTTTGCTTTATGGTAAATCAGTTAATGTTTAGAGATGGGAGAGTCTTTTTATTTGTTTTGAGCCTGTTGTCCATCACAATGGTTCACGCAAGAGACCATTATTTTAAGCACTTGGGAGTAGCCGACGGCCTGTCCCAACTTTGTATTTCATCTATTTACCAGGATGAGCTGGGAGCCATGTGGTTGGGAACAACAGAAGGTCTGAATAGATATAACGGTAAGGATGTGAAAATATTCCGACCGTCACGTGACAATGAAGGGTTGACGAATAATGAAATCAATGGATTGTGTGGCGATAAGAAAGGAAGAATGTATATCCGTTCCGGTTATGATCTGATAAAACTTGATATTTATAAAGAACAATTCACCTGTTTGCGACGAGGTGGTGTAAATGGAATTTTCTGTAAGGGAGATACACTTTGGGTAAACTGTGGTAAAGGTATTTATCAATATACAGATGGTGACTCTGACCTGACACTCGTTACTTGGTTGAATGATAAAGTAGGAGGAAATTTGTATGTGGATGATGAAACGATATGGATTGTCACAGGATATAGTTTAATTGCCGTTTCGCGCAAAAATCCAGATCAGCAGGAAATTATATTTTCATTTAGTAAAGGTGGCTGTGTTTCGGGTGATAGTTCCGGTAATATTTGGGTAGGCAGTTGGGATGGATTGTTCTGTGTCTCTGCTGATAGAAAGATTATACACTACACCAGTCGTGCAAATAAGGATGAGTTATCCAATAATCAGGTCCGGTGTATACTGGAAGATGATTTTAAGCGTATTTGGGTGGGGACATTCCACGGAATAGATTGCTACGATCCTAAAACAGATAAATGGAGTCACTACACGCGTTATGGCAATACTTCAAACACATTGAGTCACTGTTCTGTTTTGTCGCTTCATAAAGATGTGCAAGGCAATATTTGGGTAGGGACTTATTATGGAGGCGTCAATATCTTTAATCCGGATAAGGACAGTCATCATTTTTATAGCGCGGAACCTTTGAGCCGCGGATGCCTTAGTTTTCCTGTAGTCGGAAAGATGACAGCGGATAGCGAGGGGAAATTGTGGATATGCACTGAGGGAGGAGGGCTGAATCGTTATGATCCGGACATGGGAAACTTTATACGCTTTCAATATCGGGTACGCGATTCCAAAAGTATCGGGAGTAATAATCTAAAGTCAATCTTCTATCGGAAAGAGAATAATAGCTTATATGTCGGTGCCCATTTGGGCGGATTGTTTGTGTTGGATTTGAACTCGAATCAGGGGTATAGGGTTCAATATATAAAAGGAGATTCTTCATCCTTACCTCACGAGATTGTGAATGATATACAAGAGTATAAAGGAGGACTTGCTTTATTGACGCAGGGTGGTCCTGTCTTTATGGATCCGGTGACTAAGAAATTCTCTCCACTCTCTGAAGATGCAGAGGTGCAGGAATTGGTCAACAGGCAATTTGCTTACGAGACTTTCCTTATTGACAGTCGGGAGCGCATGTGGCTGGCATCTGCTTCCAGAGGAGTAGTACGCGTAGACTTGCCTTCTTCTAAAGTCACTCGCTACACAATGAATAATAATGATACTTCGTCTGTGCAGGGAAAAGTCAGGGCAGTGCATATTTTTGAAGATGATAAAGGAGATATTTATTTTTGCACGATAGGTTCGGGGATACTCAAATATCAGGAACATGGGGATACGTTTAAAGTTTATGATACTTTCAATAAGATCCTTCCAAGTGATTATTGCTACTATATATGTAAGTCGCCGATCCTTCCCGTTTATATTTCCTACATGGAAAAGGACTTTCTGTTTTTAATACGGAGAAAGAAGAAGTAGAAGAGACTTACCATCTGTTTCACCAGAGCTACAGTCAAGGCTCTGCGTTGTATAGAGATGATTCGGGAGTTGTTTACATTAGCGGTACAAACGGGCTTGCTTTATTTAAGGAAAAATTGCTGTATGCCTCCCCTGCGAAAAGTTTATTGGAATTTGATAACCTGTTTATTCTCAATGATGAAATAAGACCTAATGACGGGACAGGTATTTTAACCGACATTCTCCCGAAGACATCCGATATATATTTGAGCTATAAACAGAATAATATAAGGATTGAACTGGCAACTTTCGATTATACAAATGATCTTAACCGTTTGTTTGAATATCGTCTTGATGGTTTCGACCATTCATGGACTCAGACCTCCGGCACTTCCATTACGTATACAAATCTGCCGCCCGGTGATTATACCCTTCGAGCCCATGCAGTCGACAGTAAAACGAACCCGAACGAGGAAATCAGATTGAACATACATGTATCCGCTCCGTTTTATGCTACAAACTGGGCTTATCTGTTTTATCTGCTTTGTGCATTGGGGGTATTGATTGCGTTTATCCGCTTTAAAACCCGGCAGGCAGCTTTGAAATCTTCTCTGGAGTTTGAACGGAAAGAGAAAGAGCGGATTGAAGAACTGAATCAGACGAAGCTGCGGTTCTTTACTAACATATCCCATGAATTCCGCACGCCGCTGACCCTTATTCTGGGGCAAATTGAGGTGTTGATGCAGATGGATAAACTGGGGACAACTGTTTATAACCGTATTCTGCGTATATATAAGAATGCCTGGCATATGCGGAACTTGATTTCAGAACTACTTGATTTCCGTAAACAGGAACAAGGTTACCTGAAGCTGAAAGTAGAAGAACAGAATTTAGTTACTTTCACCCGTCAGATTTATATGTCCTTTTATGAATATGCGCAAAAGAAGGAAATCAATTATCGTTTTGAACATGTAGAAGAGACGATTTCTGTTTGGTTTGACTCCATACAGATGCAGAAGGTTATTTTTAACTTGTTGTCAAATGCTTTTAAGCATACCCCCAATAAGGGAACAATAACGGTGGAAGTCCGGAAGATAGCTTCACAGGCTGTGGTATCGGTTAGTGATACGGGAGTGGGAATTTCTGAAGAACACATTTCAAAAATATTTGAAAGGTTTTATCAGGCGGACAATTCGGTTTCTTCCCTGACTTCGGGCACAGGGATAGGGTTGGCATTGGTGAAGGGGCTTATGAGTATGCATCATGGGACTATTGATGTGAAAAGCGAGCTTGGTAAAGGTACTAAGTTTACTATAAGTCTGCCTTTGGGTAACCGGCATTTTAGTGATGAAGAGATGGCAACTACAGAAGGACGGGGAGAAATTGCTATCCAGGAAGATTTACCGCTTCTTGCTTATGAGCAGATTTCGCAGGAACAGGAAGGCGAGGGTGCTCCTGTGCAGGAACAGGAACAAGAGGAAGAAGACAAACCTGTGATTCTGGTAGTAGATGACAATGAAGAGTTGTTGTCACTGTTGAGTGATATTTTTTATCCGATGTATGAGGTACATATGGCACGTAACGGACGTGAAGGATTTGAGATGGCAAAACAGATTCAGCCGGATTTGATTTTGAGTGACGTGATGATGCCCGAAATGTCGGGGAAGGAATTGTGCTATAAGATTAAGACGAATGTAGAACTGTCTCATATATCCGTGGTTCTGTTGACGGCGCAGACCTCTGTCGAATATATTGTGGAAGGCTTGATGTTTGGAGCGGACGATTATGTGACGAAGCCGTTTAATATAAAAATGTTGGTAGCTCGTTGTAATAATCTGATTCGGAATAAGAAGCGATTGCATGCTTATTATGCAGGTAAGGGTATTGCGGAGTCACCCGTCTCGGAAGCTATCAATGAAAGAGATAAGGAATTGCTGGAAAGATGTGTTGCCATAGTCAGGGAAAATTTCGAGAATCCGCAGTTTGATGTGACAACGCTTGCTTCAGAATTGTGTATGGGGCGTAGCAAGTTATATATGCAGTTTAAACAAATGACGGGACTGACCCCTAATGAATTTATATTAAAGGTGAAACTGGATGAAGCCATGTTCTTACTGAAGAATCATCCGGAACTGAATGTGTCGGAAATATCCATCCGCCTGGGATTTTCTTCACCGCGTTATTTTAGTAAGTCTTTTAAAGCCATTTTCGGTGTTGCTCCGCAGGGAGTACGAAGCAAGAAAGGAGAATAATGTACTCATTCCGTCCTTTGGCGTAAGGGGAAAGAGAGTAAAATGTGTCTAAATCTTCCATAATATGTGCCTAAATTTTCCACGAGAATACGAGAGCTTATATTTTGTAATATATGCATTGATCGGTATCCTCCAGCCCTTGTACTTTTACAGTGCTTAAATTTTATTGTAGTACGTAAACCAAAAAAAAATTAATTAGACGAGCATGAAGAACACAAGAAAAGTAACACCAACTGTCGTCTGGTGTTCATTACTGTCTTTCCTATGTATTTTCCTTATAATAGGATGCAGTGACGACAACAAAACCAGTGAAATTCCGAGTGACTGGGTTTTAGATTTACCTGAAAGTGTTGAGTTCGATGTAAATGGGGGAGCGAAGACTTTCTCATTGACACTGAATGAGAGTGTGAATAGTGGGAATATCGCCTGCATACTCTCAGAGGAAAACAGACTGTGGTGTGATGTGAAATTAGAAAACAATACATTGTCTGTTACCGTATCACCTTCTGGATTCTCCCGTTCTGCCGCTATCACATTAGCTTATGATAAAGATCATAAGAACGTGATGTATGTGAATCAGAAAAGTGATTACAGTGCCTATTTTACAGACGAGTCTTGTTCTGCTTTAAAGTCTGGAATCACCGAAGCGGATATTGCGAAGATTCCTTATGAAAAAATGCGTGAACTGGCGCTTGCACTGAAAAAAGGAGAGTATGAGATGGAGTATCGTGTTGGTAATTATCGTCCTTATCAAGACCCTCGTATCATGTCTGCAATCAATAAGACCAATCATTATAGCCTGCGGGATAATCCTACCGGAATTTATGCAGAGAAAGGTGATGAACTCTTTATTTATTTAGGGAATGTATATGAAGGAGCTAAGATTTCCATTATTATACAGGACTTGAACGGTGGCTACAATAATTTCCAGACCCTGGCATTAAATGAAGGTCTGAATAGAATTATTGCACCTATCGGCGGACTTATCTATTTACTGAATAATGTAGAGGATGATATTCCTTTATTTCTGGAAACGGAAGCGGCGAAGAAAGCAGCTGCAGCTAAAACAGTGAAGGCTCACTTTATATTCGGTAAGGTGAATGGCTATTTTGATATAGAGGTGCACAAAACACAAGCCAAATGGGAAGAAATACTTGGGAACGCAAAATATCAGGATATTGATGTCTTAGGCAGGTATTCGCATATTACCTGGAATGTGGAGCAGTTCAAGGGAAATGATGTACAAAGTAACCAGGGAGTGATTACAGACATTGTAAGAACTATTGACAACTGTGACAGACTGGTGTATCAGCAGCAGGAATTTATCGGTCTTGTGAAGTATAACAAGATGTTTAAGAACCGTATGCACTTCTGTCTTGACTATGCGGCAAAAAGCCCCAATGCCAGTGATTATCGCACAGTATATAGTGCAGGTACGTCTTATGCGGAAATTTTCTGTAATCCGGATAGATTCGGAGAGCGTCTTTGGGGAGCAGCCCATGAAGTAGGCCACTGTAATCAAACGCGTCCGGGAATGAAATGGGCGGGTATGACTGAAGTTACCAATAACCTGACAGCTCTGCATGTCCAGACTTCATTCGGACAACCTTCCAAGTTACAGGTAGACAAAGGTGATCCATATGATGAAAACGGTAAGGGACTTCCGAACTATAAGGAACTCAAGAATTTTTATGAAGTATCTACAGCTTATATTATTGATGCGGAGCGTGCACATTGCCTTCCATCCATAGGCATTAATAGCCGTGAAACACAGCTTGTTCCTTTCTGGCAACTGAAATTATATCTTGTAGATGCTTTAGGACAGGTAGACTTCTATCACGATCTGTATGAATACTTCCGTAATAACCCAAGTCCAAGTGACGAAGGGAAGAATGCAGGACTCGATCAGTTGGATTTCGTACGACAGGTGTGTAGAATCTCCAAACTAAACATGCTTGATTTCTTTGAAAAATGGGGATTCCTAAGACCGGTTAATACCACTTTGAATGATTACGGGAATAAGATTTTCGCTATTACCCAAAATCAGATTAATGCATTGAAAGAGGAAATAGAAAAAGCCGGATATGCGATGCCAGCTCCGAACGTACATGAGATCACAGATGAGACGTGTGAATCATTCAAGAAATAATATACTGACATATAAACTATTACACTAATAAATATCATGAGAAACAAATTAATTATCTTTTTAGTATTACTGATTTCCGCCACTTCCGTTGTTTGTGCACAGGAAGCTAAAAAGGAGATGATTCCTTTGAAGTATGGAGCAACGAACGAAGGAAAGAGGCAAGACCCTGCCATGCAAAAATTCCGCGATAATCGTTTGGGTATTTTTATCCATTGGGGATTGTACGCTATTCCCGGTGGCGAGTGGAATGGAAAAGTATATGGTGGGGCAGCGGAATGGCTGAAAAGTTGGGCGAAAGTTCCTGCTGATGACTGGATGAAGTTGATGGACCAGTGGAACCCCAATAAATTCAACGCGAAGCAATGGGCTAAAATGGCGAAAGATATGGGCGCTAAATATGTAAAGATTACAACGAAGCACCATGAAGGCTTCTGCCTGTGGCCTAGTAAGTATAGCAAATATACTGTAGCGCAGACTCAAGACAAACGCGACTTGTTGGGTGAAATGGTAAAAGCATATAATAATGAAGGTATTGATGTACATTTTTATTTTTCAGTGATGGATTGGAGTCATCCTGATTATCGTTATAGTATCAAGTCCGAAGAAGATAGCGTTGCTTTCAATCGTTTTTTGGAATTCACCGACAATCAGTTGAAAGAACTGGCTACCCGTTACCCTACTGTAAAGGATTTCTGGTTTGATGGTACTTGGGATGCCAGCGTTAAGAAGAATGGCTGGTGGACAGCTCATGCTGAACAGATGCTCAAAGAAATGGTTCCGGGAGTTACTATCAATAGCCGCCTGCGTGCTGATGATAAAGGTAAACGTCATTTTGACAGCAATGGTCGCCTGATGGGTGATTATGAATCTGCCTACGAACGTCGTTTGCCCGATCCGGTAAAAGACCTTAAAGTGACGCAATGGGACTGGGAAGGCTGTATGACTATTCCTGAAAATCAGTGGGGATACCACAAAGACTGGTCATTGAGCTATGTGAAAACTCCGATTGAAGTCATCGACCGTGTTGTGCATGCTGTTTCTATGGGTGGCAATATGGTTGTCAACTTCGGCCCGCAGGCAGACGGTGATTTCCGTCCGGAAGAGAAAGTATTGTCGGCTGCTATTGGCAAATGGACAAAACTTTATGGTGCTGCTATCTATGGTTGCGACTATGCTGGATTCGACAAGCAGGACTGGGGATATTACACACGTGGTAAGGGAGGCGAAGTGTATATGGTGGTATTCAACCAACCTTATAGCGAAAGACTGATCGTTAAAACACCAAAAGGTATTTCTATCGAGAAGGCTTCTTTATTGTCCACCGGCGAAGATATCACTGTAGTGCAAACTACCCGCAACGAATATAATGTATCCGTACCGAAAAAGAATCCGGGTGAACCTTATGTTATTCAACTGAAGATTCGTGTGGCCGAAGGAACGCAAGGAGTTTATCGCGACGCGCTAACATAAATGAAAAGGGGATTATAATATGAAGCTAAAACTAACGCTCATCTTATTAACACTTATCGGGCAGTTCTTCTCTCTGACTGCCCGGGAAGTGACCTCTTTCAATGAAGGATGGCTGTTCAAACGCGGACCTTTTTCGGAGGAACCGGTGAAAGCAGCTGCTCAATGGGTTGGGAAATGGGAAACTGTAAACCTGCCTCATACCTGGAATGCTAAAGATATGCAGGTAAAAGCCAACTCTTTCTATGAAGGAGTGGGGTATTACAAGAAAAAACAATTCTTTGGCGAAGAACTGAAAGGGAAACGAATATTTCTTCATTTTGAAGGTGTGGGCGCAAACACAGAGGTATATGTCAATGATAAACTGGTAGGAACACATAAGGGAGCATACAGTGCTTTTGCTTTTGAAATCGGAACGGCTTTGAAATTAGGAGCCGAGAATGAAATCATGGTAAAGGCGGACAATGCATCCCGTTTGGATGTTGTTCCGGTGAATCATCATCTCTTTGGGGTGTATGGAGGTATCTATCGTCCGGTATGGCTGATTGTGACTGAACAGAATAATATTACGGTTACTGATTGTGCTTCTCCGGGGGTATATGTTACTCAGAAAAATGTGTCGAAAGGCTCGGCGGATATTACAGTGAAAGTGAAATTGGATAACGGTAGCCTCGCTCCCGCGAACCTGGTGCTGGAGAATACACTCTATACACAGGAAGGAAAGAAAGTGACTGCTCACAGTCTTCCTTTGGAGCTCACTCCGCAAGGGACACAAACCTATGTTTCCACTTTCAAACTGAGCAAACCGCATTTGTGGCAAGGACGTAAAGACCCTTATCTGTATAAGGTGGTTTCGCGTTTAGTGTCGGATGGAAAAGTAATTGATGAAGTCATACAGCCGCTGGGTGTTCGTAAGTTTGAGATTGTAGCAGGCAAAGGCTTCTATTTGAACGGTGAGAAGTATCCGATGTACGGAGTTACGCGTCATCAAGACTGGTGGGGACTAGGTAGTGCTCTTACAAATAAGGAGCATAATTTCGACTTGGCGCAGATTATGGACATCGGTGCTACCACCGTTCGTTTTGCCCACTATCAGCAATCGGATTATATCTATTCACGTTGTGATTCGCTGGGATTGGTGATCTGGGCTGAAATACCTTTCGTAAACCGTGCGACAGGATATGAGTCGGAGAATGCACAGTCGCAGCTTCGTGAACTGATACGTCAAAGCTTCAACCATCCTTCCATTTATGTTTGGGGGTTGCACAATGAAGTATATAGCCCGAACGAATATACTGCCGGACTGACGCAGACGCTTCATGACCTTGCCAAGACCGAAGACCCCGACCGCTATACGGTATCTGTCAACGGTCATGGATCAGCCAATCATGCCGTGAACCAGAATGCGGATATTCAGGGAATGAACCGCTATTTCGGATGGTATGAGAAGAAACTACAGGATATTGAACCGTGGGTGGAAGGATTGGAAAAGAATTTTCCGTGGCAGAAGTTGATGTTGACAGAGTATGGCGCTGATGCCAATTTGGATCATCAGACGGAATATCTCGGGGATGTCTTGAACTGGGGGAAACCCTACTATCCGGAAACTTTTCAGACCAAGACACACGAATATCACTGGAGTGTCATCGCGGAGCACCCGTATATCATCGCTTCTTATCTCTGGAATATGTTTGACTTTGGTGTACCGATGTGGACCCGTGGCGGAGTACCTGCCCGTAACCTGAAGGGTCTGATTACTTTCGACCGGAAGATAAAGAAGGACTCTTACTACTGGTACAAAGCCAACTGGAGCGAAGAACCGGTGCTTTTCCTGACGCAACGACGCAATACCGACCGCGAAAGAAAACAAACGACTGTTACCGTATACTCTAACATCGGTACTCCGAAGGTATATCTGAACGGGAAGGAACTGACCGGAATTCGAAAGGGATACACTGATGTACATTATATCTTCGATGATGTGACATTGGATCAGGGTAAGAATATGATTAAAGCCGTTACAACACGCGATGGAAAAGAATACACAGATGAAATAGAATGGATCTATACTGGGGAAAAAAAACGTAGCGCCGACTCGCACGAGAACAAGAAAGAACATGCCGGTTGGTAATATTTAGAAACTCTTAATATAATTAATACGTATGAAAAAACAATTGAAACAAGGAAACACTTCAAGGTACAGGAGTTGCCTGTTTGCACTTTGCTTGCTGTGCGCTGCCAATTTTGTTGCCGCACAAGAACAAGGGGAGAGTAAAAAAGAGACTCCTTTGAAGCAACGTACCGAAACGAAAAATGTCATTATGGGAACCCAAGATTCCGAAGTCTCTGTTCAGGCAATCTCTACCGCATCGGGCGACAGATTGCAACACAGACCTGTGTTTATGATGGAATCTACCTTAGATGGAGTATTGCCGGGATTGTATATCAATATGACGCAAGGCTCCTCTACGGCGCAAAGTGCCTTTCGTTTGAGAGGAAATACGCCAATTATTCTTGTGGATGGAATACCCCGTTCGGATGCAAATATTCCAGCGAGTCAGATCGAGTCCGTATCCATCATTAAAGATGGTTTGGGACTCTCTATGATGGGAATGTCGAGCGGCAACGGAGTGGTATATATCAAGACGAAGCGTGGACAGAGAACATCTCTGCAGATTGGCTTCACCGCCCAGCTCGCTTTTAACCAACAGATATATCGTCCTGACTTCCTGAATTCATATCAGTATGGTGGATTGTTAAATGAAGCATTGACCAATGATGGAAAATCCAAAATGTATTCACAGACAGATTTGGAGCTTTATCGTACAGGTGCAAGTCCTTACACTCATCCCGATGTGGACTGGCAGAAGGAACTGTTGCGTAATTCGGCTCCTATCCAGCAGTATAACCTGAACTTGTCGGGTGGCGGTAAAGTGGCGAGATACTTCATTGATTTGAATGTGTATAACCAAGACGGATTTCTGAAACAGGATAATTCGTTGAATAGTTATAATACACGTGAGAGTGTGAAGAAGTATTCATTGCGCACCAATACGGATATCTTCCTCACAGACCATACATTATTAAAAGTAAATGTATTTGGACAGATGTATCGGGAGACAACGCCGGGGAGATCGCTGGAGAATAGTATTTACAGGGATATGTATTCAGTTCCGAACAATGCTTATCCTGTATTTAATCCTAACGGAACCTTAGGTGCTAGCCCGATCTATCAGGATAATAACTTGTATGGGCAGTCCGTGATGGCTGGATATTATCTCTATCCGAAGACAGATTTCAATGTTGACGCAGTTTTAGAACATCGTTTTCAAGGAGCGTTGAAAGGATTGTATGCCAGTGCTACTTATTCTTACAATTCATCTTATCGTGAAAAATTGAACAGGAGTAAGAAATTCGCTGCATATTCTTACTGGAAAGACCCGACAGAACCGAACTCTACTGAAATATATCAGCAGATGGCATCTACCGCCGCACAGGAGAATAAGACTGAATATGATCGTTTGAACCGTATGCAATATCTGGAATTGGCTTTAGGGTATGATTTCAATATTAAGAAACATAATTTCAGAACCAAAGCATTATATTCGTACAATGACTATACTGCAAGTGCAAAGAATATTCCGTTGCGCAAAAACTCAGTGAATTTCCGCGCCGAATATGATTATGACAGACGTTATCTGGCAGAGTTTGCGATTGCAGGTATGAATCTTAATACGATTAAACCGGGCGAACAATGGGGCATTTTCCCGTCGGTAGGTGCAGGATGGAATATACATAAAGAAGAGTGGTTTGATGTTTCTGCCATCAATTCTATGAAGTTGAGAGCTACATTCGGTATGAATGGCAATGATGGAACAGGGTCTTATTATAGAAGCAGTAGTGCAACTCTCGCAGACTACTACTACACTTATATGAAATATTATAAGAAATTAGATACTGGGAATAAAATTTACTGGGGCTCCACTCCTACGGAACATGAATTTTGGTTTGAAGCGAATATGCCGTATCTGACTAAATGGGAAAAAATAACACGTTGGAATGTAGGTGTTGATCTTCAGGCTTTCGACAGAAGTCTGAGTGCTACGGTCGAATTCTTCCATAATACATACACGGATGTTCTGCAGAAATCAGTAGGTAAGGATGCCAATCACTTGATTGGTCTGGATCTTCCAAAAGAACATTTGGGGAAATATAGAAGAAGCGGTATTGAACTTGACTTGACTTATAACAAGAGATTTGGAGATGTATCGTTTGTTGCCAATGCTAATGCTTTATTTTACAAGAGTAAATTGCAGGCTAATGGGGAAAATCCTTATCCGGAATCGTATATGCAACGCATAGGTGAGAAGTATGGCCAGACTTTTGGTTATGTGGCAGACGGACTGTTCCAAAGCCAGCAAGAAGTGAATGATTATCTGGCAACAACGAAGGTGGAAGGATACAAACCACAACCGGGTGATATCAAATATCGCGACTTGAACGGCGATAATATCATTGACGGCAGAGACGTGAAAGCAATCGGAACGAATGCGCCATTGATTGAATATGGCATCTATCTAGGTGCGGAATGGAAAGGATTGGCATTAAGTATGCAATGGGCCGGACTGGGTAATGCTCAGACAAGCAACAAAGTGATGCCGTTCACATTTACGTATCAGAACGGATACGGACAAGCATTAGAAGAACATCTTGATCGTTGGACACCGGAAAATCCAAATGCACGATATCCAAGAGTATCTGCAGGAAGTAATAGCTATAATGAAAGAACTTCCACTTTCTGGCTGCAAAATTCAAGCTATCTGAGATTGAAGAATATCGAGTTGTCTTATACCTTGCCGAAAGCGTGGACTTCACGCATCCATATCAGTGGCGTCAAACTGTTTGCCAACGGATACAATCTCATAACAATTACTGGAATTAAAGACCGTGACCCGGAACTTATAAGCTTTACAAATGGTACTACCAGCGGAATAATTCCTAATACAAAAGCCTATAATTTCGGTATTAACGTTCAATTCTAAATCAGAAAACAACATGAAAAAAATCATATATAAAACGATTCAAGTTGTATGTGTCGCAGGCCTGTTGGCTGTGAGCGCGTGTAATACATTCGAGTCCGAGCCGCTAGAATGGAATACGGAGGCGAATGTGACCAACCCGGCGGATTCTACAGCGGTAAATGTGAAACGTCTGTTTTATGCAGTATATGCTTCGCTTCCGAGTTTGCATACTCGTATCAGCAACTCTTATTTGGACGCTGCTACGGACGATGGTGTGCCTACCAGGGATAAAGGGGGAAGCAGTAGTCTGGAAAACTATCGTAATGGAGCTATGTCACCTGAGAATATTGCCAGTCTTGACGGAGCTGCCTGGAAAAACTTCTATATCGGCATTCGTAGGGCAAATCTTTTGTTGGAAACGTTGGAAGGATACCCTTCTTCCACTAAGCTTCCTAAAGATGAGATTGTAAGAATGAAATCTGAAAGCAGATTACTTAGAGCTTATTTCTATTTCGAATTGGTGAAGCGATGGGGTGGAGTTCCTTTGTTGGGTGATAAAATATTCAATTATGATGAAGATTGGAATATTGCCCGTAGCAGCTTGGACGAATGCGTTAAATACATTTTGGATGAAATCAGTAAAGAAAGTCCTACATCTTGTTATGATGGACTATCTGATGTAATGGCTATCCCTTCTGAAGAATTGACAGGTACTGTAGGCCGGGTCAACAAAGGAGTCGCGTTGGCGTTAATCGCTCGTTTGAAATTATACTTGGCGAGTCCGCTTTATAATTCGAGTAATAATTTGGCCAAATGGCAAGAGGCGGCTAATGCTGCCAAGGCTGTCATGGATCTGGGTGAGTATGATTTGCATTATACTGCCTCTAAAGGAGCAGATGATACTACTGAACCGACTCCCGGATTGTTGGATCTTTTTGGAAATAACGATGCATTTCCCAACAGAGAGACGATTATGATGAAAGAATCTTCTGGTGGTACTACGTTGGAAAACGATAATAGTCCGTGCGGGTATCAGAGAAATAAATGTAAAGGCTTGACCAGCCCGAGTCAGAATCTAGTGGATGCTTTCCTCATGTTGGATGGTAAATCAATCAATGATCCTACTTCTAAGTATACGTACGATGAACAGAAACCATATGAAAATAGAGACCCGAGATTGACATATACTGTCTTTTATAATGGGGCTACATGGCTGAAAAGACCTGTTGAAACCTTTAATGGCGGACTGGATCGCTCCAATAAACCGGGAATGTTTACTACACAGACCGGCTACTATCTGAGGAAATTCCTGGGTTTGAACGAAACGAGAAATGATAATTCCGATTTCAATGGTGCTTATCATCATTATCAGATAATCCGTTATGCAGAGATTTTGCTGAACTATGTAGAAGCACTGAATGAGGCGGATATGGATGCTAATAAAA
The DNA here is from genome assembly GCF_014750685.1 of Bacteroides sp. GM023. GTDB lineage: Bacteria > Bacteroidota > Bacteroidia > Bacteroidales > Bacteroidaceae > Bacteroides. The sequence goes on along the minus strand of NZ_JAAXGE010000002.1, from coordinate 89,905 downwards.
CAGAAATAGAAAAATATCTGATACAGTTGCGCACAAGAGCCGGTATTGAAGAAGGTGATGATAAACGTTATGGATTACCGTCGACCTATACTCAGGGAGAAATGCGCAAAATAATCCGTAATGAGAGAAGAATAGAACTTGCATTTGAGGAACATCGCTTCTGGGACATCCGTCGTTGGATGATTGCCGACAGAAATGAATCGGTGATGACCAAACCTATAAGAGGGGTTGAGATAATCAAACAGGCCGACGGCTCATTCTATTATAATTATGTAGACGTATGCACATCTACTTTTGAAGAAAGAATGTACTGGTATCCCATACCGAGAGGTGAAATGCAGGGGAATACGAAATTAACCCAGAATCCCGGATGGAACTATTAAAAACACAGAATCTTATGAAACGAATAATCACCCTATTATTGGTGCTCATGCCACTTGCCGTATGGGCACAAGTAACCGTCAAAGGTAGTGTAAAGGATGACCTTGGCGAAGTACTGGTCGGAGCAACCATTCTGGAAGTGAGTAATCCGGGAAACGGAACAATCACGGACATTGATGGAAAGTTCTCCATTAAACTGAAAGCAGCCAAAGCAAAGATAAAGGTTAGCTATATCGGATATGTCACACAGACAGTGACAGCTACGGATGGCATGACTATCAATTTGCAAAGTGACGGGAATATGCTTCAGGAAGTAGAAATCGTGCAGCAAGGCTTTGGTACGAAGTCCAGACTTTCAAACGTAGCTTCTATTAGCCAGGTGAATGGTTTGACTTTGAGACAATCGCCGACAGCCACTGTGCAGAATGCGCTTGCCGGTCGTCTGCCCGGACTTTTCCAGTTGCAAGGAAGCGGGCAGCCGGGTAAGGATGCAGCCGATCTCTTTATTCGCGGTGTATCCACTTATGCAGATGTAAGTACTGCTCCGCTAGTGCTGATTGATGATGTGGAATCGGATATCGAAACTCTGTCTCAGTTGTCGCCAAACGACATTCAGGACATCAGTGTATTGAAAGATGCTGGTAGTACGGCTATCTTTGGGCTGAAAGGTGCTAATGGTGTAATTCTGATTACCACCCGTCGTGGTACGGAAGGAAGGCCGAAAGTCACATTCAGAGCCGATATTGGTTTCCAACAACCCACCTATAAGAGTACATTTCTTAATTCTTATGAGAGTTTGAGACTGATAAAGGAGATGCACTTGAATGATGCAGACAACGCCGCATTGGAGGCATATAAAGATTTATATAATGATGAGACTTTGGAACATTATCGTACAGGCGATTCTCCGTATCTCTATCCGAATGTAGACTGGTATGACCAGATGTATAAGAAAAGTTCCATGGTGCAACAATACAATGTTGATGTGCAGGGTGGGACTGACAGAGTGAAGTACTTTGTGGCGTTCGGTTATACCAATCAGACAGGATTGCTTAAAGAAATCTCTAAAAAAGAAGATTTTAATAACGACTATTATTTGAAGCGTTATAACCTTCGTTCCAACTTTGATGTACAGATCACAAAGGACTTTTTATTCAGAATTAATGCGAATGCCATTCTTTCTGAAGTGAATGAGCCTTATTTACCTAATCCGGGACAGTCTGGTACCTTCAGTATATTTACTCGTCTTCTTGGTGGTCACTTTACACCTTGGAATTATCCGGCTTATAATCCGGACGGAACGTTTGGTATGCGGAGTGGAGAATCGATGAATCCATTGGCTTTGATGTCTCAGGGTGGCTATGACCGTGAATGGAAAAATAATGTGAATGGTAATATCACTTTAGAACATAAGCTGGATTTTATCACCAAAGGCTTGAAAGTAAGAGGTGTAATGGCATTAACTAACCGTTGGGGGACACAGAGAACAGTCCATAGAGGAGCAACAGACTTTATGGCTTTCTATCGTGATGCCGGAACTGATTCTTATTTGCCGGTTAATAATGACGTTTATGTATTGCAACCTATGGAAGTGAAGGAAGCTACCTCTAAGCCTTATATACAAATCAACACTCGTGCGGATATGTCATATAGCAGAAGATTCGGTGGACACAACGTGAGCGGATTACTGCTTGCCAACTGGTACTCTAATCGTACGGGAGCAGACACTCCGGGCAACTCAATGAGTTATTCAACTCGTTTTAGTTATGATTATAATTCCAGATATCTGATAGAATATAGTGGTACGTACAATGGGTCAGACCGTTTTGCGAAAGGAAATCGCTTTGACTACTTCCCATCTATTTCTGTCGGTTGGAATTTAGCGGAAGAGCCTTATGCAAAGAAATGGTTTGATCGGGCTAAAGTAGATATGTTGAAACTGAGAGCGTCTTATGGTCTTTCAGGTTCCGATGCCGTTCCTGGTGGTATATACACCTATGCCGAAGTTTATAAAGATGACTATGATTATCCTTTTGGTGAAGACCCTCGTACGACGAAAAAGATTGTCGCCTATTTCCTTGATAAAATCGCTAACGAAAAAGTTCGTTGGGAGGTAGATAAAAAATTGAATCTAGGTGTGGATTTGAGAATGTTTGATAGTCGCTTGTCTGCTACATTTGAATATTTCTATAATCGTCGAAATGATATTTTGTCAACACCCAAGTCTGTTCCTCTTTATGCAGGATATAAGGACAGTGTATTGCCTATGATGAATATCGGGCGTACGGAGAATAAAGGATGGGACGCAGAATTGACGTGGAGAGATAAGATTGGTAGAGATTTTAGTTATTTCTTCCGTGGCATCGTATCTCATGCCAAGAATAAGATTCTGGAAATGGGAGAAGCTCCCAGCCCGTATACATTAAGCATGAGTACAGGTAGACCTATTGGGACAATTTTTGGCTATATTGCTGATGGTTTCTATAATTCTCAGGAAGAAATAGATAATGGACCTGCCGACCAGTTGAGAAGTTTGAAACCTGGTGATCTTCGTTATAAAGATATCAGTGGACCGCAAGGAGTGCCTGATGGTCTTATTGATCAGCATGACCAGGCCGCTATTGGCAATTCACGTCCTGATTTTAACTATGGTCTGACAGTTGGCTTCTCTTATAAGAATTTCGATGTTAGCGCATTGTTTCAGGGAGCTACCGGAGCCTCATTAAGCATCCAGAAAGCATTGAAAATCGGCAGTACTGACGGACGTCCGCGGCCATTGCATTTGGGAAGATGGACGGAACTGGACGAAAACGGCAATAAGGTGACAGACCCGTTACAACTGGCTGCGATGAATGCGAATGCTACTTTTCCTATTTTGGGAAAAGATCATGGACATAACTCCGCACAGTCTACCTTCTGGTTGCGTTCTGCTAACTATCTTCGTTGGAAAAATCTGGAAGTGGGGTATAGACTACCGGAAACTTGGGTGAAGAAAGTTGGTTTGAATTCGGTTCGTTTCTATGGTTCTGCACAGAATTTGACCACGTGGTCGTCATTGGGTGACTATCAGGTAGACCCGGAAAGCAGCCGCGTAAGCTCGGCTAACCCGGTGGATACTTACCCTCAGCAACGCGTATATAACCTTGGATGTCAAATCGTATTTTAAATAAGTAATACAATGAAAAAAATAATAACATTCTTTCTAGGTTTATGCTGCATAATAGCGGCATGTACCGAAACTTCGGAAGGATTCCTCGATAGTAAAGGAAAGGAGACGACTGACTTAGAAAGCGTCTTTGAGGATAGTGTGAAGGTAATGGGCTTCCATGCCGCTTTGTTCTGGCAAGTGGGGAGAGCCACCATGTCTCCTCACGGTGTGCCCAGTTCTCTCACGAATTACAAGGACTATGAGGCAGGAACAGATAACAGCCGGTATACTGCTTATTTCAGAGTAACGGAGTTTACACCTGCATATACGAAAGGAGATTTTAGCCAGGGCGGTACAAATGCTAACTTTACTGACTTCCGGACAGGATGGATGGAAGCTTGGCAAACGATTTACCGCTGTAACTCTTTTCTTCAGAATTATAAAAGAGCTCCTTTGACGGATGCAACAAAAGAGAAACTGGCTTACGAAGCCCGTTTTATCCGTTCCTTTTTCCTTTTTCATTTACTTCGTCAATATGGTTCAGTACCATTGGTTTATGATGAAGTGATTGACCCGTTCAACCCGACTTTATTGGCGCGTTCTACCTTTGAAGATTGTGTGAACTACATTGCTCAGGAGCTAAGAATTATTGCCGAAGCACTACCGCTTGTTCAAGATGGAGCTGATTATGGGCGTCCTACCAGAGCTTCTGCTTTGGGCGTATTAACGGAATTATATGCATTGGCAGCCAGTCCATTATACAATGGTGGAAATATCGGAAGTGGAGATAATCGTTTGTTGGTAGGTTATGATAACTATGATGTAAACCGATGGCAAAATGTGGTGATTGCAGCTAAAGAATTAATGAATCTGGGTACTCATGAATTGGTGATAGATAATAAGACCCGCCCTGGAAACGGTTTTTATTTAGCCACAACAAAGCGTGTAAACAGCGAACGAGTATGGTTCTGGGTCACTGTCAATACTACTTGCTTTCCCGGCAGTGCACTTTTGCCGAATAGTCGTAGTGGTGGTCGACAGCTCCATCCGTATCATGAATTGGTAGAGGCATTCCCAATGAAGGATGGTACGGCTATTGACAAAAATAAGGCCGATTATAAAAAGAGTCCATATGCTAATCGTGACCCCCGTTTAGGGTTTACTATCATTCATAATGAGTCGGAATGGGCGGCGGTAGCGGATGGTAAGCCTGAAAAGGTATATACGTATAAGAATGCTCCAAAAGACGGATACGGGGTTTCTAGTGGCACAGCGACCGGCTATTATTTCAGAAAATGCCTTGTGGAGGGAAAACTGGGAAGTGGATCTGCTTCTTATGGTGAAGGAACAGGATTATCATTCATTCGCTATGCCGACATCATGTTGCTCTATGCAGAAGCATTGACTGAGCTGGACATAGATAGAAACCGGACGGAAATTGAAAAGCAATTATTCGAAATTCGTGATAGAGCAGGTATTGACGCGGGTGATAATAAAAGGTATGGCATACCGGCAAATATGAATAAGGATAAGATGATTGAGTTTATCATAAATGAAAGACGTATTGAATTTGCCAATGAATGCGGTAATCGTTTCTGGGATTTGAAACGTCGTAAACTATATGAGAAATTGGATGGTGTATGGACAAATGCGGCAATCTGGGAGCTAGACAATGAGGGCGTTTATACATGGACGGTTTTGCCTATCGAACAACATTTCTTTTCTAAGAAGATGTACTTTAGTGCTATTCCGCAGCGGGAAATTAATGCTTCACACGGAATGCTGATTCAAAATCCGGATTGGTAATCATTAAATAAAAAAATGTATGAAATCAATATATAATAATTTAATAAATTCGTTCTGCTTGATTGCGGCTTTACTATTGGCAATTGGCTGTTCGGAAGAATACAAATACGATACTGATTATTCATTTCATAAAGATGCGACACTGAAAGTGAATCTTGCGGATGAGAATAATGTATTGGCTGTGAAATTGGCGAATGGAACTCATGCTCTTACTGTCAAAGTCACTCCGGAAGATGTGTTTATTGACTCAAAGGCATATCTTTATGAGATTGATGATAATTCTATTGCCACGGTGGCATTAAACGGTACACTGACTTTGCTCAAAGTGGGTGAAACGAAGTTGACTGTGAAGTTTCGTGGCAATCAGGAGATTTCAACAACTTGTACGTTGGTTGTTGAACCGACATTGGTTGGCGACTTGATAATAGATGATAGCAATGAAATCTGCGTGGAAGAGGAAAAAACACTTGATTTGGCAGAGTATACATCTGTTATTCCGTCTGATGTGAATAATAAAGTGCTTCATTATGAAGTGAAAGAAGGCTTTACAGATTATGTGGAGGTTGTAGAAGGTAGTATTATCAGAGGTCTACAGAAAGGTGCTGCCATTATTATCGTATCTACAACGGACGGATCGAAAATATCTAAGGAACTTGCACTGACAGTAACAGGCAAGATTCCAGTATCGGAAATCCGACCGGGTAGCATTACTAAGCTGGAAGGTAAAACAGTTGGTATAGCTCAGGTATTCAATCTGGGAAATTGTGCAACTGCATATCCGATCAATGCTTCAGAGAAAAAATTAGCTTACGAACTCGTTGCCGGAGAGGGAGTCGTCTCAATGGATGAGAATGGAGTGGTGAAGACACTTGCTGCCGGAGATGTTGAAATCAAGATTTCTGTGACTGATGAATTCCAGGAAGCAGCGCCTTTGATTGTTAAATTCAAGGTGAGTGAATCTCTGACATTGTTTGAACGTTCTTTGTGGTTTGTAGATACTTCTATTGTATATGCGAATGGCAATAACTATACGGCAGATAATACTACAGGTAAACCGGAACATTTGATAGACGGAAGTAACAGTACTTATTTGGCTTTGACAAAACCAGGTAAGAAGTATAATGCTGAAATAACTCCTGCCGATCATGTATTGTTCTTTGTGGTTGATATGAATGCAGAGCAGGAATTCAACTATTTCTACTATAGACATAGAAATACAACTGTTAATTTCCAAGTGTATGCAATTTCAATGTTTGGTAGTAATGATAATGAGAACTTTACAGCCATTGAGGAAGATATTGTTTTAGGAGGACCGGGTTATGCGGTAGAATTAACAAAAGATCTTCCATTATCTAAGTTCAGATACATAAAAGTCGAATTTAGAGATTGGAATAGGAATGCAGGTACGAATGCAACAATTGCAGAGTTCAATGTAGGTAAAAAGTAGAATACAGGGAACAGCATTAGATTGTACTTAAGTGATAAGGCTACCTTACTATCGAAATGAGGTAGCCTTGTTTTTCTCTAAATAATTATGATACATAAAACATGAAAAATCATACTGTAACAAGAAAGCAGAAGAAAACACTTTTATTTGCATTCGGATTGTCCGTAATGCTTTGGCCTTTGCCAGTTCAGGGTATATCCCATTCCGGTGTGGTTGAGACGGAAATCTCAGCACCTATCTCTCAGATAATGGGAGCAAAGAAAATAAATCCGACTACCGTAGAGATCGTATTATCCAATAATCAGCGAATGATGCTGGATTTCTATGGCGAAAATATTTTCAGACTGTTTCAGGACAATTCGGGAGGTATAATCAGAGATCCTGAAGCGAAACCTGAAGCACAGATCTTGGTGGATACTCCTAGAAAAACGATATCCAGGCTGGATTTGGATGAGACTCCGGATTTTGTCTCTATGACTACCGGAAAAATAAAAGTGCAACTAAATAAGAAAACCTCTTTGCTTAGCGTTATCAATTTGATAACCAATGCTGTAGTGCTGGAGGAAATAGAAGCTCCTCTTTTTGAGAAGAAGAAAGTCACCCTGACATTGAAAGAAAATCCGCAGGAATATTTCTACGGAGGCGGAGTGCAAAACGGTAGATTCTCTCATAAAGAGAAAGTTATTTCAATAGAGAATCAGAATAGTTGGACTGATGGCGGAGTGGCTTCTCCTACACCTTACTACTGGTCTACTAACGGCTATGGGATGATGTGGTATACTTTCAAGAAAGGAAAATACGACTTTGGCGCATCAGAGAAAGGGAAAGTAAAACTGTATCATGAATCCCCTTATCTGGATATCTTCTATATGATTAACGACGGAGCAGTAGCCCTGCTGAATGACTTCTATCAACTGACCGGTAATCCGGTATTAATCCCCAAATTCGGCTTTTATCAGGGACATCTGAATGCATACAACCGGGATTACTGGAAAGAAGACGAAAAGGGTATCCTGTTTGAAGACGGCAAGCGTTATAAAGAGAGTCAGAAAGATAACGGAGGTATCAGGGAATCATTGAATGGTGAAAATAATAACTATCAATTCTCTGCACGCGCGGTGATCGACCGTTATAAAAATCATGATATGCCCTTCGGCTGGTTATTGCCGAACGACGGCTATGGAGCCGGTTACGGACAAACGGAAACGCTGGACGGAAATATACAAAATCTAAAAAGCCTGGGCGACTATGCCCGTCAGAATGGAGTGGAAATCGGATTGTGGACGCAATCGGACTTACACCCGAAGGAAGGCGTGAGTGCCTTGCTGCAAAGAGACATCGTGAAAGAGGTAAGGGATGCGGGAGTACGTGTACTGAAAACCGATGTAGCCTGGGTAGGCTCGGGTTATTCATTTGGATTGAATGGAGTAGCCGATGTCGGACATATTATGCCTTACTATGGAAATGACGCCAGACCATTTATCATTTCTTTGGATGGATGGGCGGGTACACAACGTTATGCCGGTATCTGGTCGGGCGACCAGACGGGAGGTGTATGGGAATATATCCGTTTCCATATCCCAACTTATATAGGTTCGGGACTATCCGGACAGCCTAATATCACCTCTGATATGGATGGTATCTTTGGTGGTAAGAACCTGCTGGTGAATACCCGTGATTTCCAATGGAAAACATTCACTCCGATGGAGTTGAATATGGATGGCTGGGGAGCCAATGAGAAATATCCCCATGCCTTGGGAGAACCGGCTACATCCATCAACCGTTGGTATCTGAAACTTAAATCCGAATTGATGCCTTATGCGTATAGCATCGCAAAAGAAGCGGTAGACGGTATGCCAATGATAAGAGCCATGTTCCTGGAATATCCGAACACATATACTTTGGGTACGGCTACCCAATATCAGTTCCTGTATGGGCCGTATTTCTTGGTCGCTCCTATTTATCAGGCAACTAGGACAGATGACGGAGGAAATGATATTCGCGATGGCATCTACCTGCCGGAAGGGACTTGGATAGATTACTTCAAGGGAGAGAAATACGAGGGCAACTGCATTATCAACAATTTTGAAGTTCCACTTTGGAAACTTCCCGTATTTGTGAAGAACGGGGCTATTATTCCGGTGACGAACCCTAATAATAATGTCAGCGAGATAAATAAGGGAATGCGTATTTATGAACTTTATCCGTATGGGAAGAGCTCTTTTATCGAATATGATGACGATGGTGTGACCGAGGAATACAAGCTGGGTAAAGGAGTAACAACGAACATCGAATCCGTTGTTGATAAGAAAAATAATGTAACTGTCACCATTCATCCCACAAAGGGAGAATTTACAGGTTTTATAAAAGAGAAAGCTACGGAGTTCAGAATCAACGTCACCGCCCCGCCGAAGAAAGTGACCGCTCAAGTAGGAAAGAACAAACTGAAATTGACTGAGGCAGCTTCGAAAGACGAATTTCTGAAAGGTGAAAACGTATTCTACTATGATGAGGCTCCGAACCTGAACCAGTTTGCTACCAAAGGAAGTGAATTTGAGAAAGTGGTAATCACCAAGAACCCGCAGCTTCTGGTAAAACTCGCTACTGCTGATATCACGGCCGGCACAACGACTTTGTGTATAGAAGGATTCCGGTTCACTCCGCAGGACAGCCACCGGATAACTACCGGAACTTTGACTCCCCCTGCTGCCCAGGTTATTGCTGACCATACGGAAGCCTATACACTGAAACCGACTTGGAACAAGGTTGCTAATGCCGACTTCTACGAGATTGACTTTAACGATATGCGATATACTACGATTAGGGATACGGAGCTATTATTCAAAGATTTGACGCCTGAAACATTTTACTCGTTCAAAATACGCGCCGTCAATAAAGACGGAGCTTCCGACTGGGCAGAATTTGGCGCTACAACGAAATCCGATCCCCTTGAATTTGCTATTCGTGGTATTAAAGGTGAATCAACGGCAGTTTCCCAAGGAAGAGTCGGAGTAAAACGTCTGTTCGACTTTGTTGAGTCCGGTGATGTATGGCATACAAAATATGGTGAAAAAGCTGTTCCGTTTGACTTGATTATGGACTTGGTGACAGTCAACCAACTCGATAAATTCCATTATTTGCCACGTACGAATGCCGGAAATGGAACACTACTGAAAGGAACCGTTTCTTATAGTACGAACAAGGAATTGTGGACAGAAGCCGGAACATTCGAGTGGCAGCGTAATGATGATGTGAAGATATTCAGTTTCACCGATCATCCTACGGCTCGCTATATCAAGCTCTCTGTCACAGAAGCTATTGGTAATTACGGTTCGGGTAAGGAAATCTATGTATTCAAAGTGCCCGGAACGGAAAGTTATCTTCAGGGAGATATTAATCTGGATGGTAAGATCGATAATAATGACTTGATATCCTACACCAACTATACAGGTTTGCGAAAGGGAGATTCGGATTTTGAAGGTTATATCAGCAATGGTGACATCAACAAGAATGGGTTGATTGATGCTTATGATATTTCAGTCGTCGCCACACAACTTGAAGATGGTGTTGACAATCGAGTAACTGAAACGTTGAACGGTACTATTGAAATCAGTACTTCTAAGTCGGTATATGATAAAGACGAAATTATAGAGGTTCAGGTGAAAGGTATCGACCTGTCTGCCGTCAATGCGTTTAGCTTTGCTTTGCCTTATAATCAACAGGATTATGAGTTTGCAGGTGTCGAACTACAGAATATGGGGGAAATGGAGAATCTGACTTACGACCGTTTGCACACCAATGGTTCGAAGGCTTTGTATCCTACTTTTGTTAATGTGGGAAATAAGAAAACACTTACGGGGACTACTGATTTATGCATTCTGAAGTTTAAAGCAAAGCGGAAAGTGAAATTCGATTTGAAGATGATTGATGGTTTATTAGTTGATAAAAGATTAAATACACACAAACTGGGCATTTGATAATTAGGTTAGTTATGTAAAAAGATGTCCTATTCTTCCCATGTGGAAGATTAGGGCATCTTAAATGGAAAATATAGCTATGCTTAATTAACAAAACCCAGTATCTTTGTATTGCAAAATATAATATCATGAAAAAACTATACTTAATTCTTGCCTTATGCATAGGCTGTCTGAGTGCGATAAATGCCCAGTCATTCACCAAAGCTGAAGTGAAGCAATCCATGCGTCGGGTAGCCGACTGGCAAATTGGTCATTACAACAAAGCGATCTATGGTGATCTTAATTGGGTGAATGCAACGTTCTATCTGGGGCTTGTCCATTGGGCTGGCATAGCCGAGCAGGTCGACAAGGATGATTCATATTATAGATGGTTATTGCGCCTTGGTGGTCGTAACTACTGGCAGGTAGACCAAAGAATGTATCATGCGGACGACATTTGCATTTCACAGGCTTATCTGTATTTGTACGAGAAATATAAACGGAAAAATATGCTTGTCCCGACATTGGCACGTACGGAATGGGTGATTGCGAATCCGCCTTCCGGTTCGTTCGAATTGAATTATAGTGATGCCAGTACATTGGAACATTGGACATGGTGTGATGCTCTTTTCATGGCACCGCCTGTCTACTTGAAACTGTATAATATCACAGGTGACAAGAAATTCATCCGTTTTATGGATAAGGAGTACAAAGCCACTTACGACTATCTATTCGATAAAGAAGAAGACCTCTTCTTCCGCGACCATCATTATTTTGCGAAGAAGGAAGCCAATGGAACCAAAGTGTTCTGGGGACGTGGCAACGGCTGGGTACTCGGAGGGCTTGTGGAAATGCTACGCGAACTTCCCGCCAAGAGCAAATACCGTCCGTTCTATCAGGACTTGTTCCAAAGGTTATGCCGTCGTATTGCCCCTTTACAAAATAGCGACGGATTCTGGCACGCAAGCCTGCTTGATCCTGCTTCTTATCCTTCTCCCGAAACGAGTTGCAGCGGTTTCTTTGTCTATGCCCTGGCCTATGGAATCAACGAAGGGCTTCTGCCTAAAGAAGAATTCCTGCCTGTAGTAGAAAAAGGATGGCAAGCTCTGGAATCAGCAGTGAATGAAGACGGAAAGCTGGGATACGTACAACCTATCGGTGCCGATCCCAAAAAAGTAACCCGCAATATGACGGAAGTATACGGCCCGGGCGCTTTCCTGCTAGCCGGAACGGAAATCTATCGTATGGCACAGGATGCACCGAAGCAAAATGCGAATATCTCCCAAAGCCGCATCCGGGAAATCGCTGCCATGCTGCCCGATAAACCGAAAGGAATGAGTGTTTCTTACAAAGACCGTACTTTCTGGAATAAGATAAAAGAAAGTAATGAAGCCGAGAAGCTATTGGCAGAAGAAGCTCCCGCATTACTGAAGAAAGGCATGCCCCCTTTTGTTGATTCGCTATATCTCCATCTGAATAAAACGAATATCCGTCTGCCGGGAGAAAACATGATGAATGCCCGCTACGACTACCTGTTCCGATTAACATTAGCCGAATGCCTGGAAAATAAAAGACGCTACATACCCGCTATTGAAAAGGCTCTGATTGCTCTTTGCAATCAAAACTCCTGGTCTATCCCGGCGCACGACCGCAATTTGAAAAACTACCATGGGACAGATTATTACGTAGATTTAGTAGTGGCTACCGCCGGAAACGGTATCGCTCAATGCGTTGCTATGCTTGACGACCGCTTGTCACCGGAAGTAAGAGCCCGCGTACAATGCGCTTTTCGTGAAAAAATATTCCGTCCGATATACCGTTGTCTGGAAGAGACAAAACCATTCTGGTGGTTTACGGCTACCAACAACTGGAATTCAGTCTGCCTGGCCGGTGTTACAGGTGCCGCCCTTACCTTGTTGACGGACAAGGAAGAACGTGCTTATTTTGTTGCCGCAGCCGAAAAATACAATGTGTACGGTATGAAAGGATATGCTGACGACGGCTATTGTAGCGAAGGTGTCGGCTACTATAATTATGGTTTTCGCGCTTATATCTTGTTGCGTGAGGAAGTATGCCGTGCTACACAAGGCAAAATAGACTTTTTCCGTGATCCCAAATTTGTATGTATTGCTCAATACGGAAAGAAGATGCAAATGAATGAGGGAGTATGCCCTGCTTACTCCGACTGTCGTATCGGTTTGTCTCCCGATAAATTCATTCTTGATTACTGCGACCGTGCGCTTGGCATTACTTCTCCGGAAGAAAAATACATTCTTCCCGGAAGTAATAACTTATCTCTTTATCTTATAGAGCTATTCCCTGGGCAAGTATGGAAAGTAGAAATGACAGACGAGATTCGCCAGGCATTAAAGGAAGACTCTGATCCTCTGCGTGCTTATTACGAGAAGGCAGGAATCCTGATATCCCGTCCTGCAAAGGGAAGCTCATGTTCTATGGCTATCTCGGCTAAAGGTGGTAACAATGCCGAGAATCACAATCATAATGATATCGGTTCCTATGCCGTTGCTTTAGGAAAGAGTACTATAACTGGCGAACAGGGCGGTCCTTATTCTTATCCCGGTGATTATTTCAGTGCAGATGCTCCTGAAAAATATAAGATAAAAGGTTCATTCGGCCATCCGGTTCCCGTAGTGGACGGAGTGACACAATCTGCCGGTGCTAATGCCAAAGGTATTGTCCTCAAGAAAGAATTTACAAACGAGAAAGATTTATTTAGTATCGACTATACTTCAGCTTATTCTACCCCCAATCTGAATAAACTGATCCGTACTTTTGTCTATAACCGTCAAGGTGAAGGCAACTTTACTGTTGGTGATGAATTTACGGCAAAAGCACCTGTCCGATTCGAAACAGCTATAACAACACGAGCCAACTGGAAAGTGCTGGACGATAAGCACCTTATCCTGACTACTGATACCGAGCAGATGATTGTAAATATAGAAGCATCCGGCAAAGTTTCTTTTACTTCTGAAACCATTGAAGTGAATTCTCCGGCTTATACTCGTATAGGTATTGCATTGAAAGAACAATCGAAGGATGGATATATCCGGTTGAAGATGTATACGAAACGGCTGTGACCATGAGGGTGCTATGAAAAAGCACTATAATATGATCTTATGATTTAATAAGGAGGAAGCATATGAATACAGATTTTGCTTATAATAGCCTGATAACTGCTAGACTGAATGATGAATACATCTTTGAATATCAGAAATCAGTTAATATATTGATACGTATAATTCTATCTCCTGTCACTTTTAGTCACAAATTGGTAGCTGAAGAATGGAAGCAGCTATTTACCCTAATGGATATCCTTTATGGAGATGCGTTGGAAATTTGGTTGGCTAAACATGATTGCTTGTCTGAAGAGGAAACAGCTCTTTGTTATTTCTGTTATATAGGAGTAAAACATAAAAATCAGGCTGTTTTCTTTGGTGTTTCGTCGCAAAGTCTGAGTAAACGTAAGCAACGCTTGAGAGACAAACTGATGATTCCACAAGGGATAGCTTTCAAAGATGTCGTCAAAGTATGATTACGTAACCTGCAACATTTTTGTATTAGTTTTAAATTATATAAGGGGGAATACAAAAATGTTGCATCGTTTATAATCAGATACTTAAGTAGTAAAATTGGACTGTTTTTTAATAAGTTTACAAAAAACGACTATATGTTTTAGACTTTTCTGGGAGAAAAAGTGCATTTTTATTGTAATGTTTTGATATTCAAATAACTAATGGCGATTTTTCTATCTGCTTTTGACTACTGGATTGCACTTGTGTAAATGCTCTGTTACACTTGTCCTTTCGTTCGGTTGCACTTGTGCAATTAGTTTATCGTTCAACTGTGTCCGGTTAATAGTATTAGAAGAAGTAATTAACAGAATAAGATGAATCGTTTAAGTCGTCTAATAGAATTCCATAATTCTTCCGTATGATTGATGAAAAGGATACTTTGATTTAGTTCGGCTAACCGCATATTTTTTTGGGAGTATTCTAGCAATGTAATTGTTTTATCATATTAAGGATAATAGTAACATTGATGAATTAAATTATTAGAACTGTATGGATAATATAATAACTATATCGGACAATGACGACCGTGAGTTTTGGTGTCGCATTCTTTACCGGATTGCTGTTCCGGTACTTAGCAATATGAGTAAAGGTATGCTAAGGAAGAATATGTCGGTAGAATATAGCCATATTTGGGACGGACGAAATAAGCAAGTCGCCTATATGGAATGTTTTGGCAGACTGATGGCTGGTTTGGCTCCTTGGTTATCGTTGGATGATGACAATACTTCTGAGTCGGAGCTGCGGCAGGAACTGAAGGGTTGGGCTCTCCAGAGCTATGCAAATGCTGTGGACCCTGATAATCCTGATTGTCTGCTTTGGGAAGGAGAACTGCAACCCTTGGTTGATGCTGCTTATCTTGCGCATAGTTTCTTGCGTGGATATGAACGACTGTGGCTTCCTCTAGCGCCACGAACAAAACAGCATTACATTGAGCGGTTCAAAAGGTTACGCCAGATAACTCCGCCTTATAACAATTGGCTGATGTTTCCCGCTATTATAGAGACATTTTTGCTTGTAGCTGGTGAAGCATATGACCTATATCGGATCACTCTCGCTGTGAACAAGATGGAAGAGTGGTATGTGGGAGATGGTTGGTATTCGGATGGTGCTCATTTTGCTTTTGATTATTATAGTAGTTATGTAATACATCCTATGTATGTGGAATGTCTGGAAACGTTAACCGAATTCTTAAGTCCATCCTATCGTTTTTTGTATGAGAAGGCATTGAAAAGAATGCAACGTTACGGGTGTATCCTTGAACGCTTGATTTCGCCTGAAGGATATTTTCCGATCGTAGGGCGGTCTGCTACTTATCGTACGGCTGTATTTCAACCATTGGCAATGTTAGCTTTAAACGAAGAACTTCCACAATCCTTACCCTGTGGACAAGTACGGGCGGCACTTACTGCTGTCTTCAAAAAAATGTTTGACGGTACGCAGAACTTTACTCCTGAGGAATATTTGACATTAGGTGTAAATGGTTATCAACCCCATATCGTAGACTACTATACGAATACAGGTAGTCTTTATATTACTAGTCTTAGTTTTCTACCGCTAGGACTTTCTGCTTCTCATTCATTTTGGACTTCTCCGGCAGAGCCATGGACCTCACAAAAAGTATGGTCGGGAGTGGATACCGGAATTGACAGGAAACTTATTTAACTGTTTTAATATTGGATTCTGATGGAAGATGCAATAATTCCTAGTGATACTTTGCTAGTATCAGTCGTTATTCCCTGTTATAATTCTGCCGAGCTTCTGAGAACGCTCGAGAGTGTATGCAAGCAAAGTCATACGCATTGGGAAGCAATCTGTGTGGATGACGGCTCGGATATGGAGCTTTTCCCAATAATCAAGGCATTAGGTGATCCCCGCATATCTTATTACCGCCTGACAGAACACACCAATGCCAATGTGGCTCGCAATTATGGTATTCTTCACAGTCAGGGGGCATATATCGCCATGCTTGATTCGGATGACGAATGGTTGGAAAGTCACTTAGAGGATTCTCTTCGTGTTTTATCGGAAGGACAAACTGATTGTGTGTATAGCAGCTTGATTCTTAGAGGAAAAATGGATTCGGTTTTTACTACCCGCTCGGTAAATGAGGGTGAAACAATGATTGATTTTCTGCTTTCCACGGGATATGGAGCGCAGACTTCTACGCTTGTAATGACTGCTTCAAGTGCGAAAGAGATTCTTTGGGATGAGGAACTTTATCGGCATCAGGATTACGACTTCGTGGTCAGGTATAGTCGGAAGTACAGGATGTCCCCGAAGATTACTCCTACAGTGATTTATTATTGCTCTAACACTTCCCGTACAATTGACTTCGATTCGTGCATCCGTTTTATACGTTCGATAGAGGATGAGATAACAGACCGGATTTATATGAATTATCATAAGCATATGTTGAGGCTTGCTGTTACCTGCAATGCACAGGAGAAAGTAATAAACCATTATCGTAGAGCAGTGACACACTATGAATATTTGCTTCCATTTTATGATTATCTGTTGATATTGAAACCTCAAAGTAAGTTCCAAGCATGGGTATTGAAGATGAAGTATATTTGGGGAGTACTTATGGTGAGGATCGGATAAAAGACTGAATTGTCTCTTTATTTTTAACTACTCCTTTTTAGCGTGTCCATCGAGTGCTTGATTGTAACGCCTAATGTGTTGATTATTAGTGAGAAAAAAGTCTAAAAATGTCCATCGCGATTTTTGGATACAAATTGACGATTTCGTAACTTTGAAACAAGGGTTATGTACAATATTATGAAATACAAAATGATATGCTGATTTTATTTTGGACAAAAATTCTCCGTACAAAATTCTCTATTTATGATCAACTGAGAATGGATGAGCTATCGCAAATTTTACCTTGCGATATACAAATCACGTATGATCGGGATAAAATGTCGGTTGCTGATGTAGTGGTGTTCAATCTTCCTTTTTTATATCGTGAACTGGAAGGTGACCTTGAGAAACCGGAGCACCAGATTTGGGTGGCGTGGAGTTATGAAAGTGAGGTTAATTATCCTTGGATGCTTTCCGACGAATTAAAAGATATATTTGATCTTTGGATGACTTATCATTTGGATTCGGATATTGTGTTACCATATTATGATTATACTTTCAAAGAAAAACTGCTCACTCCGTCTTGTGAAAAGACTAAAGATGTGTGTATGTTTATATCCAGTCCCGTAAATAATAGTCATCGGTTGGAATATATTTCAGAATTAATGGAATACTTACCTATTGATTCTTATGGCAGCTGGAGAAGGAATTGTGTATTGGATGAAGATAAAGGTTATATTACCAAACTTGATATAATAAAACAATATAAGTTTACTATTGCATTTGAAAATGCAATAAGTAAAGATTATGTGACAGAGAAGTTCTTTGAACCGCTTATTGCTGGTTCTGTTCCTATTTATCTTGGCGCTCCTAATATTGAGATGTTTTCTCCGGGAGAACGTACTTTTATAGATGTCAGAGATTATGGCTCTCCAAAAAGATTAGCTGATGATATAATGAAGTATTGTCAAGGTATAGCAGAATATGATACATTTTTGGAATGGAAGAAGAAACCATTAAGGGCTGAGTTGAAAAGGTTAATTGAAGAACAACAAGTTCATGCTTTTATAAAAATGATAATGTTGGCGAAAAATAAGATTGAATTGTTGAATTTGTAAATCAATGTTAGCATAATATGACTCTCTTTTTAAAGAAACATACAAATAATTTGGTATCAATCCTTTCTTTACTAAATGTAAAGCATACAGATAAATATACGAATGCATATTTTAATGAACATCCGTATAAATATAGCTTATTTGGATTGTCTAAAATGCTCAACCATTATAGTGTATATAATAAAGGAATAGAAGTTACAAATAAAGAAGATGTTTATTTCTTAGAAGTTCCTTTCATAGCTCATATAGGTAATGATTTTGTTACAGTCAAATATATTTCTAATGAAAATATTACTTATTACTGGCATCAAAAGAAACTAACCATACCTGTTAAAGACTTCTTTGATATTTGGTCTGGAGTTATACTTGTGACCGAAGCTAATACAACATCGGTTGAACCAGATTATAAGCAACACAGAAAAGAAGAATTGGCTATATCTATTCCAAAAATATTGCTCATTTTGGCTGGAATAACTTTGATTGCAATTGGATTTTATCAAAATCAATTTCTCCATACTTGGGGCTCGATTTTACTACTTATATTGAATTTATTAGGGATATATATCAGTTGTCTTTTAGTGCAAAAGCAAATTAGTATCCATAGTAGTATTGCAGATAAAATATGTTCTCTATTTTTCAAGAGTGACTGTAATGATGTACTGAGTTCTTCCGCTGCAAAGTTTTTAGGTGTCATAGGATGGAGCGAATTGGGATTAGGCTATTTCTTATCTAATACATTTCTTTTACTTTTTACTCCCAAGCTATTATCTTATTGGGTGCTTTTAAATATGTTGGGGGTATTCTATAGTTTTTGGAGTGTATGGTATCAAAAGTTCAGGGCTAAGGCATGGTGTCCTTTGTGTTTAATTGTACAACTAATATTTTGGCTCTTGTTTATAACTAGTTTGCTGTCCAGATTGGTTCAACTGCCGGAATTTACTATTTTAGATATTTTGTCGATGACTTTGATTTATGGCGTTCCTTTTTTACTGATACATCTTTTATTGCCAAATTTGATAGCAAGTAAGAAATTGACAAAGATCACTCAGCAATTCAATAATTTGAAGATGAATGACAAAGTCTTTGCAAGCATGTTAAAAGAGCAGACTTTTTATGAGATATCTAAAGATATGCCCACTATTATATTTGGCAATCCAGATGCGCAAAATACAATCACGGTTTTCTCGAATCCGCATTGTGGACCTTGTGCAAGAATGCATAGCAAAATTGAGAAGTTATTAGAAGATACAAATAATCAATTTAGAATACAATATATACTATCATCATTCAATAGTACACTAATTTCTAGCTGTGAGTTTTTTCTCTATATAAATAAAATCTATACAGGGAGAGAAAGGAATAAAATATATAATGAATGGTTTGAGAAAGGAAAATATAACAAAGAGGATTTCTTTAAAAGATATTCTTTTACCATTGAGGAAAATATAATAAGCGAAGAATATCAGAAACATATAGATTGGAAAGGGAAGACAAAACTACGAGCAACACCTACAGTCATTTTTGATGGTTATGAATTGCCTGAGATGTTTTTCCAACAGATAGAAAAACTTGCATTTTTTACAGATTTAGAGATCGATCCTAAATAATTCTTGCTAAAGTTGCAGGGCAAGTAAAATAAATCTGTAATATCATTAAAATATTGATAACATGAAGAAACTTAGTAAACTGAATCTTAAAGATTTTCGTGAGATGAGTGATTTTGAGATGAAACATGTGTTAGGTGGTTTTGGCTCTTTTGAAGAGGGAGGAACTGGTAATGTCGATGGTGGTTCTGGAGAAATTACACATCAATGCGACTTAAAGTGCACTAATGGCGAGTCGTTTAAAGCTTATGATTGTGATGAAGCTAGTTCAGCTAGTGCATGTGAATACTATGGTGGAAATGTAGAAAGTTGTAATTGTCCAAAGTAATCACAAATAGGTTAAGGGCTGACTAAGAGGATGAAAAGAAAATTTCACTTTTTTACAGATATATGTAAAGAATGTATGTAAGAAGTTCTTTCTTTCAGTCAGGCTATTCATTAATTTACTTTTAAAATAAAAAACATGAGAATGCCTATTTTTTGTAGTCTATTTTTCGTGATTCTGCCACTCTTTTCTCAAAACGGCGAGAAAATCCAACTTATCGGCTCCATTGAAAGTCCTGATATAAAAGAATTATCAATAATGCATTTTACAAATCCGTTTAAAGATAGTGAATTTAATAATTCTTTTTTCAAAGATATGTCTATAAAAGGTAATCTCTGCATAGAAGAGATTGAAAGTAAGATACCTCGAGTAGCTTTATTAGCAGCTCCTGGAAATCGAGGAATGGCGTTATTTATGACTCCCGGTGATTCTGTATCATTTGTTGCAAAAAGAAATAAAGAAGGAAGAGTGTTTTTTGAGTTTTCTGGGAAAAATGCTTCTCATTATAACTATTCTTTTCAAAAAGATAGAGTAGTACGAAATTGGCCAAAACTTTATCGAAAAGGGGATGATATATTACTTCATAAACAAACAGCTAAAAAATATAGAGATGATCAACTAGATTTTTTGAAAGATTATAGTCGTCAATATTCGGTTTCAGATGAATTCTATGATTATGCCGAAGCATCTATAAACAATAGATATATTTATGATCTTTATTACCCTGAGGCCAGCAAGCAAATATTAAATAAAGATATACCTAATGGCTATTTTGATGAAAACTTGCGTGTCACTAATAGCTTATCAAATCTGTATATTACTGCATTATGGTATTTGAATATGTATAATTATAGTGAGGATATTTATAATAACTTTGATACAGTCTATAGTCATATTATAAATGATTTTGAAGGGAATGAAAGGGATTACCTTATGAGTGCAATGATCGGTCTTTTTGTTTCCAGCAACAGTCAGTCATATAGCAAACAATTGCTAAATGCTATTGAGATGGCTCCACAATATACACAAAATGAGGAATGCTTGAAGTATATCGAAAAAGCAAAAATGTTTTATACTTTGTTAGGTCGACCAATACCTGAGAATATTCTAGAAAGTACTTATCTAATAGAATATAATACTAAAAGTAAAGTGGCATTGAAAGAAGTTCTGCAAAAACATGAAGGAAAAGCTGTATATATAGATTTCTGGGCGTCGTGGTGCGGCCCCTGTAAAAAGGATATATTAGAATCGGGAGAGGCAAAAGCCTACTTGAAAAAAAAGAATATTGTGTATTTATATATTGGGCGTAAAGAGGAACTTAAGAATTGGGCTAATGCTTCGGAAAAATATGATATTACTGAAAATCAATATATGGAGATACATTCCGGAAAATCTCCTTTGGGAGAGTATTTTAAAATAAATTCAATTCCCAGATATATTTTGTTGGACAAAGAACATAAGGTGGTAAATGCTAAAGCACCACGTCCTATACCGACGCAGCATCATGATTTAGCTAAAGAGATCAATAGTCTGACTTTGTTTAGTTATTAGGGTGCAAAGTATATTGAATAATATCTTTTTAGAATTCACGTTAAATAACTTTTGCTAAAGTTGTAGGGCAAGTAAAATGAATCTGCGACATCATTTAAAATATTGATAACATGAAGAAACTTTGTAAATTGAAACTTAAAGAATTTCGTGAAATGAGCGATTCTGAGATGAAAAATGTGGTAGGAGGTTCTTTTGATCCTTGGGCTGGTGGAGGAACTGGTGATATTGGTGATGGTAGTGGTGATGTTGTGTCTTGCACGGTATCTCTATCATGTGCCCAAGGGTCTATATCATGTTCAAGTTCAATAGGGGACTGTGAGAATGTTTGGGAAGATAACGTAATGGTTGCTATCAGATGTGAAAAATCAACTTATTCATGTAAATAGTTTGAATAATTAATTAAAATCGGAAACTTTTTACTCCAAGAGTTTCTGATTTTAATCTTATTGATAATAGTAAACTATATGAAATTTAGAGCTTTTATCTTATTTTGCATTATGATATTCTGTTCATTCAGCATTTGTGCTGATGAAAATATTCGATCGATTGTACTAAAGTTGGATACTTTGGAACATTATAAAGAATTTCGATACCAATCAATTTGCGTCCCGAGAGCAGTTAAAATATGGAACACTGGCAATTTGGAACCGGATAGCATTCTTTATGAAATGTTGTTGCAGAAGAAAGAAGATATGACTTGCGGGACACCTCCTTTAACAATAAATATATTAGTTGAAAAGAAGGAAAAAAAGATACGAGTATCTGTACTCAAAAGGTTGAATCGCATAGTGGAAAATGATATCATATTGTTGTATCATGTAGATTCATTAAATGTATGGGACAGAAATCTGTCAGTTCCACGTGTAGAGATAAATGTTCCTTTCTGTATTAATAATGCAGTACAAACGGAGTGTGTGGACATTTATTTTATTCCCAGTCGATTGGGAATAAATTTCCATAATGAACAAGTGCAGGCACTTCCTTTGCTTATTTCAATGGAAAGAATCAGAAAAGCTAATTTTGAAGGGTATACCTTTTATTTTGCTAAAGATGATTATGTGAGAACGAATGAAAAGGCTGTCAGAATATATATCAGCAAAGACGGTGTTTTTCATGCAGATGAGTATGTTCACATGAAAGGGACGAGAATAGAAAAAAAAACGGTGTATCATTTGGATGATACGGTGCGAGTGAATGAGCATTTTTACAAGTTGTGCTGTCTGACGGAGGATTGGGAACATTTTTATATGCGTGAAATTATCGACATTGACACTAATCCAGCGGAAAAATTGTTACCAGTTTGCATTATGGAGAAGCTGAATCCTTTTTTTGGTGAGGAGAAGGAATATATGTTGATTGATTTTTGGGGAACATGGTGTAATCCTTGCATAAAAGGGTTACCCGAATTGAGAGCTTTGTATGAATTAGTACGGAATAAATATGTATTTGTCAGTGTTTGTTTTGACGAACCGAATAACTTCGAGAAGGCTAAACAAATCTTTGAAGGCCAGCATATCGAGTGGAAACAAATTTTTGAAGATGTTCGCAAGGGAAGTGATGCCATAACGAGAAGTTTGAAAATAAATACGTTCCCTTCGGTCCTTCTGATAGATCGTAAGGGAAAAATCATGTTTCAGGGAAAAGGGCAGAAAGGTTTTGAGGAGTTAAAGAAATTATTGCTCGAATGATATAGAAAAAGCAACAATTGATGTTAATGATATGTCGTTATTCTGTTGTAGTATAGATTGGAAAGAGTAAATAAGGCTATATGCAACATCGACAGTTTTTTTCAATGGATATGAATTACCTGAAATATTTTTCTAACAGATAGAGAAACTTGCATTTTTTACTGATTTAGAGATCGATCCTAAATAATTCTTGCTAAAGTTGTAGGGCAAGTAAAATGAATCTGCGACATCATTTAAAATATTGATAATATGAAAAAACTTAGTAAACTGAATCTTAAAGATTTTCGTGAGATGAGTGATTCTGAGATGAAAAATGTGGTGGGAGGTTATTATGATGATCCTTTTAGTGGTGGTGGAACTGGTGCTAATGGTGGTGGCTCTGGAAGTGCTATAAGTTGCTCAGACCACACTGAGCCGAGCGCGTGCTTTGGCCCAATGATAGAACTTATTAACGATGAGCCAGTGGCGGGTAAATGTGAATGGAAGATTATACCTGAACTCAAGTATGCTGGCTGTGTATTTGTCGGATAAAGTATAAAGAACTCGACGGAGTCTTGCATTATAATTGTAAGACTCCAAACAAAATCAAATATATGAAAATAATTTTATTAACAATCTGTTTGTCCTGCGTTAGCCTAGTGGCACATGGACAAGAACGAGTATTAAAAGTAACTTTGGAAGGATTAATACCTTATGATACTTTGAAATGCTCGACAGTATCCGAGTACTTTGATAAAATCTATTACTTGGGTAAGTGCCAGACTAGTACAAATAGTTGGCTTTTTCATATTCCTGACACGGTTTTTGAAGAGTCTAGATACATTCGTTTCTTTGCAAATCGAAAGAATACACCAGAAATAAAATATATACGTCCGAGTTTCAGAATTATTACGGAAAGAGACACAACATCCTTTTGGAGTGAACTTTCGTTTTTTGAAAAAACAGATACGCTATCTGTGTATGCACAATTTGTACGTCAAGATACCATAAGAAATAGTATTTACTATGGTACATATGGCACAGACCAAATTGTCATAACTCCAAAGTTTGACCTTAAAAATCCCTCTTTAGAACTTCAACGAGCAATTGTGAATACAAACAATCATTATGCAAAATATAAAGGTGCGCCTTCAAATCAGTTTTATGACATCTTCTGCCGAATGATTTCTCAAGCCCCTAGCTCACATAGTAGTATGCTTTTACTTTATGGCGAGCGTAATACATTTTCTTTAGAACAGCTACTTTCCCTCAGAAATATGTTTGTAGAAGAACAAAAACAAAGTCATTATGGTAGGAAATTGGATGAATACATAAAGCTCCTTATGGATAAATTTCCTGATACAGAACTAACTAATTGTTTGACGAAACAAAAAGAAACAATAGTCGTCAATGAAAATAAGTATACATTACTTGTGTTTTCCGCCTCGTGGTGTGCTCCTTGTCATAAGCTTATTCCTCTATTGAAAGAGCTTTATGAAAAGAAAAAAGAGGTGATGGACATTGTTTATGTGACCCTAGACGAACCGGACCGGTTGTCTGAATGGAATCAACTTGTAAAAAAACAAGAAATCTCATGGCGAACATTGACCGTGGACGGAAAAATTAATGAAATAAGAGATAGATATAAAGTCTTTTCTATACCGTACTCATATCTGATTTATCCGGGAAAGAAAAAAGCCGATAGGCTGGAAATACGAAAAGATGAAGATAAATTGAAAATAGAGAATTTAAATTTGGCTGAATAGTTTGCAGATTTATTGAAGAGGAGTGAAATGATGAACAATATTATACCTTATTCGAATAGACTTCAGTATATTTTAATGCTAAAGTCGAAATTTATGCCAGATATAGGATTGCTGAATGGTAAAACTGGTATTGTTATAGCCTTCGCACATCTATATGAACTCACTCATAATGAGATATATTACGATTATATGTGTGAGTTATTAGATGATGTTTTAGAGCATGTTCATAAAGGGTTGGACATTGGATTTATGTCCGGTCTTTCCGGAATAGGTTGGGGAATAGAATATTTGATCCAAAATCGCTTTGTTGAGGGGCAAGGCATAGAAATATGTGAGGAAATAGATAAAAGAATTATGGCATTTGATCCTCGCAGAATAATTGATTTATCTTTAGACAGTGGCTTGGAAGGATTATTGCATTACGTTTTGATACATATCGGTGGTAGCAATGCGGCAAATAGCCAATTACCTTTTGATGAAATGTATTTTTCAGATTTGTATGATATGGTAAAATCTTTGCTTGCCAATAATAACTCACCATCTTTAACTCAACTAAGTGTCACATACATTGATTGGTATGAAAAAGGATTGATTCCGGATTACCAATTAAATATATTGCAATTTATCTGCTCTTCAATAGAGGAACAGGAGTTACTTAGTGACTTACAACTAGGTGTAAAGGATGGATTATCCGGGCTATTGTTAAAACAATTATTGTTATGAGAAAACAGGTTTATGTGTTTGATGAATACGTTAGTTCACAGAAAAATGGCATAGGCTCTTTTCTAAAGGAGTTTCATTATTGTATGGAACAGCTTGATGTGGATATTTGTATATTGACTTTTAATGCAAATGTGACGGAATTTACCATTCAGACAGGAGAAGATGGCAAGATGGAAAGAATGCTGTTTCCTCCTTTTCCGTTCGGTAACTTTGTTGGTAACGGGGAGATCATTATTAAGTTTTTCAGGCTATATATTCAAGATTCTGTTGATAATATTTTCTTTGTCAATCATTCGCCTTGCGAAAAGTTATTGGCAATATTGAAAAGAGACTACCCATTGTCTAAAGTCATTTTTACTATTCATGATTTAGGGTGGACCTCAAAATGTATGGGGGATGTAGATAAATACAAGCAAATCGTTGAAAAGAAAGAGGTGGAGGAGAAAGAAGCTAAATATGTTTTGAATTATTATGCTAAAGAAGTAAAGATGTATGAATTGGTGGATTTTGTGGTGTGCTTATCTCAGGATACTTATAATCTATTGCAAACTGTCTATTTAGTTGATCCAAAGAAAATTCGTTTAATACCGAATGGATTTGAAAAAGGTGGAGATGATATGCAGAGTTGTAATAAGGAAATATTGAAAGAAGAATTGTTTATACCTGATAATGAGAAAATTATTCTTTATGTGGGAAGACCAACGATGCAAAAGGGGATGCAGGCACTATTGAACGCATTTCATATTGTATTGAGAAATAGTCCAAATGTTCGATTGGTTATTATCGGTTCTGACAATAGCAACAGAATTGAAAATCTAATAAATATTTCTTCAAGTTTTGCTACATATGTGTCATATCTTGGATTAATAAATAAAGAGGAACTGAAAAAGTGGTATTCTATTGCTGATATTGGCGTAATTCCTTCTTATTATGAACAATGCCCGTATGTTGGAATCGAAATGATGATGCATGGGCTTCCTATTGTTGCATCTGATGGATTTGGCGTGCGAAATATGTTTCAAGATGGTGTGAATGCATTAATAGCTCAGATTGGCAAAAGAGATGATTCGGAAGAATTTTCTTATAATTTGGCGAAAGCCATTGAAAAGCTATTGTCCTCAGAGGAGTTAAGGATAAATTTGGGCAGGAATGCACAGGAAATATACCATAATCGTTATAGTGTAAAGCAAATGCTAAAGGGATATGAGGACTTGTTGTCTTCAATGGATTAAATATGTTCTTGATAAATTATTGGATCAATGATTAAATCTTTTCCTCATTACCAGCAACTTGATTCGATGGACTGCGGTCCTTCATGCCTACGCATGATTGCTAAATACTACGGTCGTTGTTATTCTCTGCAAAACTTGAGGGAAAGAAGTTTTATCACCCGGCAAGGGGTCTCTATGTTAGGCATCAGCGATGCTGCCGAGAGTATCGGCATGAGGACGCAAGGAGTACGTATCAGCCTTCAGCAGCTGATTGAAGATGTCCCTTTGCCTTGTATTCTTCATTGGAATCAGAATCATTTCGTGGTATTGTATGACATTAAAAAGAAAGGAAAAGTTTTTTCTAAAATCGCGGAAGACTACACATTCAGCATATCCGATCCTGCCAAAGGAAAGTATCCTATTAGTAAAGCCGGATTTGAGAAATGTTGGATTAGTACCAGAGATGAAGGAAAGGAAGCAGGTTTTGCTCTATTGGTAACTCCTACGCCCGACTTTTACGAACGAATAGACGACGAGGAGCAACAAAAGAGAAATCTTTCTTTCTATCTGCGCTACTTGTTCCCATACAAGTCGCAATTGTTTCAATTGGTGATTGGAATGCTGCTTGGCAGTGTTTTTTCGCTTATTCTTCCTTTTCTGACACAAGCTATGGTTGATCAGGGCATTGGAAACAATAATCTGAACTTTATCACGCTGATATTGGTATCACAACTCGTGTTATCGGTCACTCAAATGGGAGTCGGTTTTATTCAGAGTTGGATTAGTTTGCATATGAATACTCGAATAAGCATTACTCTAATTTCTGACTTTATTGCCAAATTGATGAGATTGCCCATCCGCTTTTTTGATGCCAAAAACATAGGGGATATTATGCAACGGATTGGTGACCACGGGCGTATTCAATCGTTTATGACTGGAACGACATTATCCACTCTTTTCTCCTTTTTCAACTTCTTTATCTTCGCCGGTATCATGGCGTATTATAATCTGACTATATTAATAGTCTTTTTAGTAGGGAATACGTTGTATGTACTGTGGATTCTGTCTTTTATGCGTTACCGCCGCAAATTGGACAATGCCCGCTTCGCGCAGGCTTCAGCCAATCAAAGCAACATGGTACAACTCATCACAGGTATGCAGGAAATCAAACTAAACAACTGTGAGAAACAACAGCGCTGGAAATGGGAATCCATACAAGTGAAACTGTTTAAGATAAGCATCCAGGGAACTGCGTTGGGACAGACTCAACAAGTGGGTTCTATTTTCTTTAGCCAAACGACCTCGCTTCTCATTTCTTTCTTATCGGCAAAGGCTGTAATAGATGGGGATATCACCTTGGGTATGATGATGTCTATCAGTTATATTATCGGGCAATTATCCAGTCCCATCAGTCAGGTAATAAGTTTCAGCCAATCATTGCAAGATGCCAAAATAAGTCTTGAACGGCTCAATGAAATTAATAACAAGGAAGAAGAAATAGGTTCGGTAAATGATAAAATAAATACGTTGCCGGAGAATCGGGATATTACAATGGAGAATGTATGTTTCAGTTATGACGGTGCAGAAAGAGATTATGTACTGGAAAATTTGAATCTCACCATTCCGCATGACAAAGTAACTGCTATTGTAGGTGCCAGTGGTAGTGGCAAAACGACTGTAATCAAACTTTTGCTAGGATTTTATAATCCGGTGAAAGGCGATATAAAGATAGGCAATTACCCGCTTAAAGATATCAATCCGCATTTGTGGAGACAAAATACCGGAGCCGTGATGCAGGAAGGTTTTCTTTTTTCAGACTCTATTGCGAAAAACATTACTATCAGTGAAGAATCGGTAGACATGAAGAAGTTGTCGAACGCTGTAGAGATGGCTAATATCAAAGAATTTATCGAATCTCTTCCGCAGAAGTACAACAGTAAGATCGGTATGGAAGGAAATGGCGTGAGTCAAGGACAGAAGCAACGGCTATTAATAGCCCGCGCCATCTATAAGAACCCGATGTTCCTATTTTTTGACGAAGCCACTAATGCTTTGGATGCCAACAATGAAAAGATTATTCTGGACAATTTGACACAGTTTTATAAAGGCAAAACGGTGGTGGTAGTAGCGCATCGTCTCAGTACAGTTCAGAACGCGGATAATATTGTCGTGATGGAAGCTGGAAAAGTGATTGAGGCAGGAACCCATAAGGAACTTACGGCAAAGAAAGGAGCTTACTACACATTGGTGAAAAATCAGTTGGAACTGGGAGTATAGCGTATGGAAGACAAGAAGCAGGAAATAGAGTTAAGAAGCGAGGAATTCAATGAGGTATTGAGTGCTGTTCCCGCATGGATTATCCGTTGGGGAATCACGGTGACAGCCTGTGTCGTTCTTATGTTGCTAATCGGCAGTGCCGTGTTCAAATATCCGGATGTTATCAGTTCCACAGTAACCCTGACCGGGACTACACCTGTATCCGCAGTAATGGCGAAAACTTCGGGGAAGTTACAGGAGTTGTATGTGGAGAATAATCAGCAAGTGGAAGCGAATACTTTGCTTGCAGTGATAGAAAATCCGGCTAAGACTAATGATATACTCCGTCTCAAGGAATTGTTACGACAGACGGAAAATAGTCTGGATACTATCGCTTTAGTTCCCTCTCAACAACTTCAGCTTGGCAGTTTGCAGTCTCTTTATTCGTCTTTTTACCTGTCGATGTCTGAATACAAGCAGTTTAAGGAGTTAGCGTATCATTTAAAAAAGATAGATTTGGTAAAAGAACGGATTGTGAGGAATGAAGTTTATTATAGGAATATGCTGAAACAGAAAGATTTGTCGGAAGTTCAGGCGAAGATTGCGCATCAACAATATGCCAGAGATTCGCTGCTGGGAGTCAAAGGGCTTATCTCTAAAGAAGCAGTTGAAGAATCTTACAGCAGATATCTGCAATCATCCCTTTCGGTAGAAAACATGGATCGCTCTTTGGAGAATCTACAGATTCAACTGGCGCAAATGAATGAATCCTTGTATGATACGGAATACCAATATTTGGATCAAAAGAATGCGTTGGAAACTCAACTGCGCTCACTTGTTAATCAATTAAGGGCGGAAATAGATGCCTGGGAAATAAGTTATGCATTGATTACTCCGATAGATGGAGAGATTACTTTGACGCAGTATTGGACAAACAATCAGAATGTGACAGCGGGAAATATCGTTTTTAATATTGTACCCACTAATCAGGGAGAGATTATCGGAAAGGCGATGTTACCAACGGAAAGGTCGGGCAAGGTGAGAAAAGGTCAGAAAGTGAATATACGGTTTAGTAATTATCCGGATAAAGAATTCGGTCTTGTGAAAGGGATAGTGGAGAATATTTCTTTAATACCGATAGTGGACGGACAGAATGCTAAAAGTTATATGGTAGACATTGAACTTCCGAACGGGTTGCGAACCAGTTACAATAAAGAATTACCATTCTTGCCTGAGATGGAAGGGCAGGCGGATATTATTACTGAGGATATGTCTTTACTGGAAAGGTTTTTGATGCCGATAAGGAAAGTAATAACAGAAGGATTGAGAAATGAAGAGGTGCAATGAATTATGGAAAATGGAAATAGCAGACGAAAAAAAGCTCTGCACTGCAATCATTAATAGACTGATTTAAGCTATCTTTGCGGATAAGACAAAGAAATCCCGGATAGACTGACAATATGAAAAGATCAATAAAGCGTTTGCCTAAACGCACGCAGGAAGAACTGGCGATGCTACAAGAATTGATATTGGCGCATCTTGCTAATGTGCGTATGATTGTCCTTTACGGGAGTTATGCCCGGGGAGAACACGTCATCTGGGATGAATCATACGACGAACACGGAGTGCTTACTTATTACCAGAGTGATTTGGATATTCTGGTGATATGTGATACGAGCGATGCGATTAAAGCGGAGAATCATGCGCGTGACGTTATTATTCCTAAGTATGATAAACGAATGGAAGGGAGACACCACCCTACACCACCGCAAATTATTGTAGAAAGCACGGTGACCATTAACCGGGCTATGAGGAGAAAGCATTATTTCTTTTATGAAATCATGAAAGATGGTATTTTGCTTTATGATGACGGTACGTTTCAGATTGGTAAACCGGAGAAGCTGCCGTATCGAGAAATTAAGCAATATGCGGAGGAAGAATATGTTGGATGCTTCCACATGGGAGAATGTTTCTTAGATACCGGGAAGACTGCCTATAAAAACGATGATTTTAAATATGGTTCGTTTGAATTACATCAAGCCTGCGAACGCTACTACAAAGCGTATTTGCTTGTTTCTGGTGGTACTCGCCCTAAATCTCATAAATTGGACGTATTGGGGGCAATGGCGAAAAGCCGTTCACGAGGATTTGCGAATGTATTTCCAATAAACACTCCTGAGAACAAAGAATCGTTTGATAAATTATGCCGTGCGTATATCGAGGCACGATACAATCGGCTGTTTACTGTTAGCAAAGAGCAATACAAATATATGCTGGCACGTACAGAAGTGCTGCGTGAGGTGACTATTCGGGAGTGTGCCGCACGCATAGCGTATTACGATAAGATGATAGAGAAGGAAGAGAAAGGAGAAAGGAAGTAACCCTGCTAAACCTCTCGTATCTAACATATGATTGCGGAATGCTGCGGGAGTAGTCTTCGCAACACTATATTTCTTCCATCCGTTCTACGGCCTCTTGCCATTGGGCTTCGGCTTTTGTTTCGGAATCCTTTTCTTATAACTCCTATACACAAGCTCTACTAAATTAAATAATCCATCCCTAAATGTGATAAACAAAAGTTTTGCTAAATTCGTTGGAACTATCTAATTTTGAACTAATTTTGTCAGATACTAACTGCAAGTAGTTCACATTTAATATAAAAATACCAATGAAAAGCAAACTATTACTCACCTGTACAGCCCTGTTTTTCTGCTCCTGTTTTGTACTCGGACAGAATCAATCTTCTAAAGTCGTAAATCCCCGTGAAAACAATAACGGGAGCATCCAGCATCCGTGGCAGGGGAAAAGAGTAGGATATATAGGCGATTCTATAACAGATCCAAATTGCTATGGCGATAAGATAAAGAAATACTGGGATTTCCTACAAGAGTGGCTGGGAATCACTCCTTATGTATATGGCATAAGCGGAAGGCAGTGGAATGATGTCCCTCGTCAGGCGGAACAGTTGAAGAAAGAACATGGCGCGGAAGTGGATGCAATCATTGTTTTCATGGGCACAAATGATTTTAATGCCGGTGTCCCTATTGGAGAATGGTTTACGGAAACGGAAGAACAGGTGATGGCGGCTCGTGGCGAGACTAAAAAGATGGAGACACGTAAGAAGCGTACCTTTGTAATGGATGGAAATACGTATAAGGGACGTATCAATATCGGGATGCAACGGTTGAAACAGCTTTTCCCGGATAAGCAAATTGTTCTTTTAACTCCGTTGCATCGTTCATTGGCAGATTTTGGAGAAACAAATGTGCAGCCGGATGAAAACTATCAGAATAGTTGTGGTGAATATGTGGATGCTTATGTACAGGCAGTTAAGGAAGCCGGGAATGTATGGGGAGTGCCTGTGATAGACTTTAATGCGATGACAGGACTGAATCCGATGGTGGAGGAACAACTGGTTTACTTTTATGATGCGGGGTATGACCGTTTGCATCCCAATACGAAAGGACAGGTACGCATGGCGCGTACATTGATGTATCAGTTATTCACATTACCGGTGGGGTTCTAAAAGAAACCGGACAAGACTTTATGAGATACTAAGTCGTGATATTCAGACTGTGTGTATCCATAGTCTATGGCATACTCGAACTGAATGCAATAAGCCCCGTTATCTCACGATAACAGGGCTTTCTCAATCATGTAATTTTTATATTTGGGGATTGGGGAATTCTATGATGATTGAGCGTTTCTACTGACGAGCGAAAAGCTCGTCCACCTTTTTCTTTAAATCCTCTCCACGTAAGTCCTTATTTACGATTTTTCCTTCCTTGTCTATGATATATAATTTAGGAATGGCATATACCTGATAAAGTTCTGCAACCGGACATCTTTTCATACCTTTGAGAGATGAAACATGAAGCCACGGTATCTGTATCTTATCAATGGATTTCATCCATGCCGCTTTCGAGTTATCCATAGAGATACCTACTACCTTTAACCCTTTATCTTTGTATTTCGCATAAATCTCCTTAACGGTAGGCATTTCTGCAATGCAAGGCGCACACCAGGAAGCCCAAAAATCGAGAATGACGATATGACCTTGCAGGCTTTCAAGCGAAAATTCCTCTCCTGTCACAGTCGGCAATGTGAAATCCGGTGCTTTCGCTCCCGGTGCCAAAGCCTTCATCTTTGCAATACTTTCTTTTAGCTCGATTCCCTTCGGTGTCTTTTTCGCCCTTTCTCCCATACCGTTGTAGAATGCTTCCGTCTCATCCACGGGAATACCTTTCAGCAGATTCATAACAATGAAGTAAGGCGCGGCGAGACAATTCCCATATTGCCTTAGAAAATCTTTTTTCTCGTTCTCCCTTTCCTGTAGAACAGCCTTTAGCTTCTCCTCACATTCAGCTTTCTTCGACAGGTCGTTTTCTTTGGCACTTTTCTCTATACCGGTGACAAACATACCTTCGCTCATCTTGCGTATAAAATCATGTCCCCAATATGCCAGGATGGCTTCAGAAGCCTTATGCTCTATTGAATCCCCTATTATTTCATAAGCGGCTGCTGGTGCCTTATAAGAGTATTCAACATCCCTTATGAGTATCTTTGCAGGTTTTCCGTCACCCATCAGCGCCCGGTAGCCTTTGCTACCCTCATGCGTGATAGACAAGAGTTGCATCTTGTCCAATTTCCCCGACAGCTTGTAACTTCCGTCCGGGGCTACGATGGTCGAATCAATCGTTACCGCTTCGGGAGTATCCGCAGGGAAGTTACTCAAATAGACCTTTTTCCCTATTCCGGCAGCCCATTTTCCTTCGATTTGATAGGGAACCTGGGCAAATCCCATTCCCGTTGTCAGACAGATGGCGATTATAGTACTTATAATCCAGCTTTTCATATACATATTTATTTAGTTTATCATGGATATCTATTCGTTATCTGGAGAAATAATCAACAGGAAGCGGGTCATCCGGACAAGTATTCCTCTGAAATTCTACCAAATCGGTTTCAGCTCTTTCCAACATAAACTTATAAGCCAGTGTAGCCCGGTTCTTTACTTTCGGGAAACGTTCGAATACTCTGTCTATTTTGGTCTTGGGCGTTTTCATAATGAAAGATACATAATGGCCGAAGTCCTCGTTGTTGCTGGGCTTCATGATGTAGTACAGTATATCCTCAACATAGATAGGATTGGCATTGATAACTGTCGCCGAATAACATGAATATTCCAAATCCGTAAACTCTCCCAGCGGGTCTTCAAGAAGGTCTATCATGAAAGTGACTTCACTGGAAGCATTAAAATCAGTCGGCTCCACACCTACGGCGGTATAAATTGAATTTAGTAATGCCGTGTTAATGGAAGATTTCATAGCCTGCCAGTCACTCTCAGTCAAAGCGTCCATGTCTTTACTTACCTGGGAGATAACGATACCATGTGTTTTCAACTCCAGCACTTTCACCAGTTTACTTTTCAGATATTCCTTGTTGTCACATACAGAGTCCACCAAAAAAATCCTGTATGGAAGAAACTTCTTTGCAAATGCAGGCGGATATTCATTTAACGCATCATCTTCCAAAAAAGAAACCATCCGTTTGATATATGTTTCGCTTCCTTCCTGTTTCACGGGGACATACCACTTCACATCGCTGCTGCTCCATCCGAAATACAGGTCACTGGACTGGAAATCATACAATATTTTACTGCCATATTTCTTGTAAAAAGCATTAATCTGGCTATCAATCGCTTCATTCCCCGTACTTTCCGGGTCATAAATCGTACTGTTCAGCTCATCAATGGAAGTCAGCGAATCCTCAGAACAAGCGGTTATGGCTACCGCCATGACGATGCACCATGCATATAGTATATTCTTTATCATAATAGTACTTTTTTAATGGTTGTATTATTCAAGTGTTCCCTGGGAAGAAGAAGCGATAACTTCCCGCTGGTTGTTCTCAATAGCATTATTATAACTAGTCTCATCTTCGGGAATAGGAAGCACATAGTTCGGACTTCCCGCTTTCAGACGATATACCGAATACTCTTTGGGCGAGCTGAAAAGCTGATGCTCCACAGACGGCATACCTTGGCGGCGCATATCCCAAAAACGCATAATTTCCTCAAAACACAACTCCCTGCGACGCTCCTGCCAGATGAATTTAATCAAATCATCCTTTGTAGCGAAGTCCGAAACTTGCTTTTCGGCATCCGGGCTACCCGATTTGTATTTCTTTATCCGCAGTTGGTTGAGCAATTCAATGGCATCACTGCTGACTCCGCTTGCTTTCTGTGCATATGCTTCCGCCAGGTTCAGATAAAGCTCGGGAGTTCTCCAGGCTTGGCTGGAATAGTTTGTACCCGCTCTCTGGTCGTATTTATGAGGGTGATATTGTCCCGTATAATAAGTCGGGTTACGTGTGGTACCGGATTTGTTATACCTTCTCTGGAAATAAGCCTGAAGTCTCAAATCGTCCTCATCATATAGCCCGATTAAAGAACTCTCTCCCGTCCATGAAGTATGAAAGCCATATTCGTAGTACATGAGCACAGGACTGTTCGGCGCAAGATAATCATAACCACCGTCATTCCGTCCGAATCCGAAGACCACCTCATCCAGTTGCTGGTTGTTGGCACAGAAACTAGTCTTTTCGAAAGATGAAACGTACCCGAACATAGTTGCGTCTTCGCTATTCAGATTGTGGATAGAAGAATTTTTCGCCAGGAACTTCTCGGCCGCCGCGATAACTCCGTCCCAGTCCTGCTGGAACAAGGCGATTCGTGCTGCCAGGAAATAGATGGCCGCAGAAGTAATTTCCGGTTTTCTGCCGG
This sequence comes from Bacteroides sp. GM023, assembly GCF_014750685.1. GTDB lineage: Bacteria > Bacteroidota > Bacteroidia > Bacteroidales > Bacteroidaceae > Bacteroides. Next base: position 53,989 of record NZ_JAAXGE010000002.1, on the reverse strand, counting down.
TATATTTTTCGCATTGGAATACAGCTCCTGCCATATACTCCTGTGCCTTCTTTATATCATCATTGATTAATGCATACACCTCTCTGATAGTAGCCCTCGGTTGCGGAGCAATTTGTATTTCCGGGCTGGTCTTTATCACAACGCCCGGTTTATCCAGGTTGGCTGTCGAGTAAGGAAGGGCATATGTATTTATCAGGCAGAAATAATGATAAGCACGCAGTGCATACGCCTGTGCCGCCAAAGCCCGGTAGATACCTTCTTCCGTTTCGGCATAAGTCATTTCCGGCAACGCATTGATGATAGTGTTGCATCCCAGGATATTGCTATACCGTCCGCTCCAGAATCCGTCTTTGATATTCTCCGAATAATCACTCTGCCACACGAAAGCAGCTTCACCATATCCCGCCTTGGCATCTATCCCTTCCCGCCAGGTGGTGCAATACTTGTCGTTTTTCTGCTCCGTGGTATAGTAGAGAGGTCCCATCTCCACATCGTCCGTCATCAGGTTGACAAAAGATATTTGTGAGCCGAACCGGTCGGGATAACCTTCTCCCAAAAGCAGCGGAACGAAATCGGTTACAGATTCGGGTATCAGCAAGTCCGCCGAGTCCTCTTTCAGATAGTCGCTGCATGAAAAGAGCGACAGGATAGCCGTAAAAGACGCTATATGTATAATTTTCTTATTCATGATTTCTAGCTATTTGATGTTAAAATGAAACATTTACTCCTAAACTGAATGTCGGTAAAGCGGGGATATTGGCTCCGTTTGTTTCCGGGTCCAGGCCGTTCCACTTCTTGTCCGCGATGGTGAACAGATTAGTTACCTGAAAGCGCAACATCAGACTGTTGACATTCAATGGCTCCAACACTCTTTTGGGCAGATTGTAACTTAGCGCAACGAGTTTCAGCTTCAGGAAGTCGGCTTTCGCCACTCTGATATTGCTGTAATTATACATTTCATATGGATAAATCGTTTTTCCTTTTATTGTCGAGTCATAAGTATCGTAGGCGGCTCCCGCTTCCGTTCCGAAGTAGTTGGTCAATGCAGCGCTGTTATACGGCGCCGGATAAATGGTCTGGTCGCCGGGCTTGTTCCAGCATTTCAGCCAATCGGTGGAAAGGTTGCTCAACGGGTCTATATAATAGGTATTATCCGCATAATAATTGGGAATCCGTGCCACACTACCGATGCTATACGTGAAATTCATTGATAAAGAGAAATCCTTATAACGAAGTTGCGTGTCGAATCCACCGGTTAGTTTGGGGAAGATAGAACCGCAGCGCACCAGTCTCATATCCGTTTTCGAACCCCGGATTGATTCTCTTCCGTCTTTTGTATAGAACATGGCATATCCATTGTCCTGATTGATACCTGCAAACTCATACGCGTAAAGGGAACCGATGGGTGCTCCTTCTATGGCAAGACTACCATTCAGCATCTTTTCTACAATCTCCACATCACTTAAATCTTCCGGATTGGCATAAGTAATCTTGTTGATGTTGCGGCTGAAGTTCATTCCGACTCTCCATTCCCAGTCTTTCTTCTTTAAAAGCCCGACATTGATAAAGCCTTCCACACCCTTGTTGCTCATTTTTCCCGCATTATAATATAACAGTGTCCTTCCGTTGGAGGAGGCTACCGTTTTACTCATAATCAAGTCGGATGTCTTCTTACCGTAGACATCGACTCCACCCCTTATCTGTCCTTGCAGCAACGAGAAGTCAACAGCAGCGTTCCATGAACGTGTTTTCTCCCATCTCAAGTCGGGGTTGGGCAATAAACGGATGCTGGAAGTCGGAATATTCTCCACCCTGTTTCCGGTAGTGATAATCAGGAATGGTGAAGAATCTTCATGGATATTTCCCTGAATACCGTAGGAACTTCTGAGCGCCAGATTATCCATCCACGAAACATCTTTCAGGAATCCTTCATTCATAAGATTCCATTTCACCGCGAATGAATAAGTAGGCAACCAACGGTATTTGGGGTTACTACCGAATTTGTTGGAACCATCCGAACGGATATTCATATTCAGAATATAGCGGTTGTCATATGAGTAAGAAGCCACTCCGTAGAAAGAGGCCACCTGCGTGAACGAATTGGTATTGCTGGGCAGAGTCTTTCCTGGTTGTATATACTGGCTGGTGAAAAGCTCGGTTATCACCGGATTGAACTTCTCGCCAAATTCAGGTGTCCATCCGTAGCCCGTGATGCCCACACCTTTGTAAGCATTGCGTCGTGCTTCCGTACCCGCCATGACATTGACGTGATGATATCCGCCGAATATTTCGGTGTAACTTACCTGGTTTCTGATGGTATAACCCGTTTTACGCAGGTTAGACTGATACAGCATACCACCGTAAGGAAGTGCGGACGCATTGTAAATATCCGTATCATAGGGAGTGTACATACCATAATCCCACCCTCTGATACTGCTTATGTTGTAAGACTGCTCGGTAGCCCAGTCCCTTTGTGCCGTATTGGTATTGTGGTAAGAGAAAGTACCGGTGTACTTCAGTCCGCTGATGATATTCACATCCAGTTGGAGCAAGGCGTTGAAATCATCCAGTTGGGACGACTTTCCGGTATTATCCAACTCTTTGAGGATATTGTAGCCGATAGACTTTGTACCGGTGTTTCCGGATTTCTCAAAAGTCATATAGTATGAACCGTCATTGTTGAAAGCAGGAATGGTTCTTGACTTGCTATACGCATAGTTGAAAGGATTGACAGAAGAACTGTATCCGCTATTGGCCGTATTGGTAAAGTCCACTTTGGCGGTAAAGCTGATGTGCTTGTTAATATCCATCGTCATCTTAGCCAGCGTACTAATCTTTTCGGTATCCGAACCTTTTGCCGCGCCTTCGATATTCTGATAACCGGCAGAGATATAATAAGTCATTTTCTCCGTACCACCGGACACACTGACGTTGTGCGTATGCGTGATGCTGTTGCGGAACAAATGCTTGAACCAGTCCGTATTCCTTGTCTGCATGGCGCCGACTTCCGATTTGAACTCGTCCAACGTCATGTCTTTGTTCATCAATGCTTCATAAGCACCCTCGTACGTCGGGCCATACGGCGTGCGTCCGAAGTTGTATCCGGCATCAACCAACTGTTTGGAGAAAGCGATGCGCTCCTGCGAATTCATCTGATGATAGTTGGAGTAGGAAGGACGGGTATTCAGCGTGACATTACCATTATAAGTAATGACAGGACGACCTGCCTTACCTTTCTTGGTAGTCACTACAATCACCCCATTAGCGGCTTTCACACCGTAAATGGCAGTTGCCGACGCATCTTTCAATACAGTGATACTTTCAATATCCTGCGGATTTACCCCCGAGATGGCATTACCTATCAGATACTCGGCATCTTCACTATTGATGTCCGAAGCAGTGAAAGGTACATCCTGTTCAAGAATAACTCCGTCCACCACCCATACCGGAGATTTATTACCGTTGATGGTAGCATTACCACGGATACGGATTTTGGGAGTGGCACTAGGCTCACCCGAAGTATTCATTACCGCCATGCCCGGTATGGTACCCTGAAGCATCTGGTCGATAGAACTGACTCCCTGCACCATGATGTCCGCAGCTTTTATCGAGGAAACCGCGCTGGCAGATTCACGGCGGTCCAGCACTTGATAACCTGTGATGACCACCTCACTCAAAGCAGCATCACTCTCTTTCAGGATGACAGGCGATACTTTCTTGTTGGCAAGCCCCTTTTCGATAGATACTTTGACTTGCCTTGTTTGCATGCCCAGATAAGAAAACCGGAGCGTGTAGGTGGTACTGTTTTCAACTAAAAAGTTGTAAGCCCCGTTTATATCCGTAGTTGTCACCCATTTCGTTCCCTCAATGATGACGTGCGCTCCTGGAAGCGGCTGCCTGTTTTCGTCTATGACGATACCGTCCAACTGGCATAGCCTGGATTTTGCTTCAGCTTCCGGACTGCCGGGTTTCAGGGCAATCGTAATAAAATTGCCGTCTATCTTATACACCAACGGCTTTTTGCCAATCACTTCATCCAGCGCTTCGGTGACTGTCTTGTTCCTGATACTCCCCGTGACGCCGTAGGCAAAGATATCCTCATAGTTAAAGATAAACTTGTACCCGCTTGCTTCTTCTATTTTCTTGAAAGCATTGGCAAGCCGTTCATTTTTGAACTCAAGTGAAATCCTCTTTTCACTTTGTTGTCCCCGGATATTGGCACTGAATACTGTTAAGGTCAACAACAACCAGAACATTTTGGCCGCAAAGTGATTCATTCTGCTCCTTTTGAAGGAATTAGTCCAAATTTCCACCATGATTATGCATTTAGTGTTTGACAAACTTTGTTCTTTTACTCCTATAAAACCCTTCCGTAAGCTTTTTTAAGCCTTCTATATGTTTATTACGTTTTATCTTTGGGAATGGGTGACAGAAAAGAAACTTTTTTTGAGAAAATGCAGGCAATTGGTTCTATTTTATACTTTTTGAATAATTATGCAACAGGTAAACACTTGAATTGTATAGCAAAATGAAAGGTGTTAATAGAATAAAACTGTCATACAGCCGTGTTTATGTGGCTATATGACAGTTTACAGTATCACAGAGTTAAAAAACTATTTTGCGAAAAGCTCATCCATCTTTTGGGCAAGTTTTTCTCCGCGCAGGTCTTGCGCTATGATTTTTCCTTGCGCGTCAATGATATACATGCGGGGGATACCCGTCACTTTGAACATTTGCGCTATGGGGCATTTCCATCCTTTCAGTGAGGATACGTGCTTCCAGGTGAGTCCTTTTCTTTCGATGGCACCTTTCCAGGCAGCTTCTTTCTCGTCCAGCGATACACCGAGAATCTCCAACCCTTTGCTGTGATATTTCTCGTAGATTGCTTTTAAGTTGGGCACTTCTGCCAGACAGGGGCCACACCAGGACGCCCAGAAGTCCAGCAGCACGATGTGTCCACGGAGCTCATACAGGGAAAGTTTCTTTCCTTCGGGAGTAGTCAGCTCAAAGTTGGGCACCATTCCACCGATATTGACTTGTTGCATATCTTCTATCTTTTGTTTCAAGACCAACCCCGGAGCCGATTTCTTTACCCGGTCTGTCAGCTTGTCGTAGAAAGAAAGCACCTCGTCCAATGTCTGGTTCGTCATTAGATAACGCTCGAAGAAATAAGTGGAGGCAACGTCATTGCGGGTGGTATCCATGTAGTTCTGTACCGACCTTGCAATCAGGCTGTCTATCATGGCCACTTTGTATTTGGCCGAATCAATGGCCGTCGTATCTTTTGAGTTCAATGCTTGTGACAGTGTTATCATCCTTCCCAGTTGGAAGAAAGAAGCGGTGGTGGAAAGCGTTCCGCCTGCTTTCAGGACTTCTTGTTCGCGGCCGCCGTTCACTTCTATATGGGTGGTGTTGCGTGTTTTTCCTTTCTTGTCGGTGACTGTTTTCTCTTCGATAGTAACTTGAAGGGGAGTGGCGTTGACAAAGATTTCGGCTTTATTCTTGGGACCGCAACTGATGGACATCCGCTGTTCCTCCTTTACCTTCCCTTTCAGTGAGAAAGAAAAATCCGAGGCAACCTTTACCGAGTCGATGGCTTGCAGGCTATCGGCCGTGACGTATTTCTGCAGATAAACAGTTTTTCCAGCTCCGTTCTCCCAGGTTCCTTCAATCTGGTAGGGCACTTGCGCCACAGCCATAGAAACTGCTGGTAAGAAGATACAAAGTCCATAAAATCTTTTCATTTTCATCGTTCTCTTTTTTTATAGTTTACTTATCGTAATCCGGTTACCCTCGAGGGTAGCCTTCACTTTTCCTACCTGATTGAGAAGTTTGAGAACTTGTTCCGGCTGGTCTGTGCGTTCCGCCCAGAAATTGAAATGATAGTGCATGGACGCTTCGTCCGCGAAAACGATAGACAGGTTGTACCAGCGCCCGATGGCTTTCATGATTTCAACGAGCTGCGCTTCCCTGAAACAGAATAAATCTTCTTTCCAGGATACGTACTCGTTGATGTCTACCTTGCGCGGGATGAGCATCAAGTCGTTTTCATCCAGGGGAGCATCCTCGCCGGGATGAAGCTGCAATTCATTCTCCTTTTGGGTGTCGGATACGATGACACTGCCCGATACCAGTGTGACGTGCCTGCTTTCGTGGGGGTAAGACCGGAAGTTGAATTCGGTTCCCAGCACACGTGTTTCCGCAGTTCCGCTTTTTACGATGAAAGGACGGGTGGCATCTTTGGCGACATGGAAAAATGCTTCCCCTTCCAGTTCCACCCTCCGTTCTTTGCCGGCAAACCGGTTGGGATAGTGCAGCTTGCTTTCCGCATTCAGCCAGACTTCCGTTCCGTCTTCCAGTACGATTTTGAAATTCTTACCTCTCGGCGTGCTTAATATATGTGTAGTCACCGGCTCTTCCGCTTCGGTGGCGTGTTGGTATCTTAGGGACTCATTTTCCAGTTGAGCCCCTGTCTTCGCTAATAAATGTTTGTTTGCTTCACTGGTGATAGGCACAATCTGTCCGTCACCGGTTTGTAGTTCTATGCTCTGCACTCTTTCAGAAGCGGGGAAAACAATCGCCACTTCTGGATACGAATTTTCTTCTGGGGTAGAGAAGAATGAATAACCTATGACGAGCAAGGCGATAGCTGCCGCACTTGCCGCCCATAAATAGTACTTTCTGAATGAGGACGTCTTGCGATGCGGGTCTACCCGTTTCCAGGCTTTCTCCACATCCGGCGCCATCTGCGGGCTCAGGTTCATCAAGGCTTCCCGGCTGTCCATCATTTCACGGAACAGAGCGTGGTGGGATTCCTCTTCGAGCCAGGCAATGAATTCCTCGGACTGGCGGAATTTCCAGTCGTCCAATGCCCGTAAGGCATATTCGTAATCTTGCTCCTGCATGTGTTGCTCTTCAGTTTTCATATTCTATATATTATTACGTTGTGCTACACGAAATGGGTGACAATAAAAACTCTTTTTTTGTCTTCGTGTGCAATTATTATTTCTCGGTTTTATTTCTGACGAAAGATAAGGCTCTGGATATGAGTGTTTTTACAGTATTGACCGTGATGCCCATTTCTTCTGCCACTTCTTTATATTTCTTTCCGTGGAGGAAGCAGGCTTCAAAGACTTTGCGGGTCTGCGGCGGGAGCTGGTTGATGGCGGACATCACTTGGGAGATACGTTCCTGGTGTTCTTCGTCGTCACTGTTTTCTTCCCAGTGCTCGGCGTTCTGCGAGATATTGGATGCGTATCTGCTCTTCACGTCGCAGTGGCGCAGGTGGTCGATGCAGCTGTTGCGGACGAGGGAATATAATAAAGGTAGTGGCGAAACGTCTCCCACTACCGTATCATAGTTTTCCCATAAATAGCTAAAGGTGTCGCCCACTATATCCTCTGCACATTCCTGGTCGCCGACCAGGTTGAACGCATAGAAATACAGCCGGGTATAATTCTCCCGGAACAATGCTTCAAAGTCTTTGTACTTCTTCTCTTTTGAATAGGTCATAATCAGTGTCGGGTTACTAACCGCAGGACAAACCAGGCATGACGGGCTACGGTGCCAATCAGTCCGTAGTGTGTAGCCATGATACGGAATCTTTCTTTGAGAGACGCTTTCCGGTTGCGGGTAGTCATTCCTTCGTCCAGATAGTCGATAATCGTCAAGTGGGTATTGTGGAGTGTACGCGCTTTCTTCATGATGCGGATGCACCAGTCGAAGTCGGCGGAAAAGCGATAGTTCAGATTGTAGGGTTCCACCAGCGTGTGGCGGGGGAAGAAAGCCTGGTGGCAGACCAGCATTCCCTGTTTGAAACTTTTCCAGGTCAGTCTTTCCGGGGCGGCCAGCCGGCGCATACGCAGGAAGTGCCTGTCTTTGTCTACGATGGCGGTTTCTCCGTAGAGTACGTCGGGAAGTTCGTTGCCATTGATGCTGTGCACCATTTGTTGCAACGTGTCGTCTTCGTGAAAGCAGTCGCCCGCGTTCAGGAAGCAAAGGTAGTCGCCACCGGCGAGGGCGATTCCTTTATTCATGGCGTCATACAGTCCTTTGTCCGGCTCGCTCACTACGGTGTGTATCCGCTCACGGTAGCGGTCGATAATGGCTAAAGTCCCATCCTTGGAAGCTCCGTCCACGATGATATATTCCACGTGATGGTACGTTTGCGAGATGACACTTTGAATCGTGTCTTCCAGCACCTTCTCAGCGTTGTATGTCACCGTGATAATCGAGAACTTGGGAGTAGGGTGGACGCTATGCATATTTTCCCGTTATTTTGTTGTAGACATCTGTATATTTCTTGGCAATGATGCTTTCCGAGTAGTTGGCCACTACCTTGCGGCAGGCTTGCGCGGAGAGTTCGTCATATTCCGGCTCCGTCAAAATCCAGTATATGCCGTTGGCTAAATCTTCCGAAGATTTATATCGGGCTACGTAGCCGTTGTGCAGATGGTCAATCATTTCGGGGATACCGCCTACGTTGAATCCTACGCAGGGCACTCCGCAAGCCATTGCTTCCATAATCATGTTTGGAAGATTCTCTTCCAGGGACGGGATGGCAAAGAGGTCTACGGCATTGTAGATATCTACTATCTCGTGCTCATTCTTCATATAAGGGAGCGGATAGACGCGGAAAGGAAGCATTTCTTGCAGTTGCTGCGACTGGTTGCCGAATACGACGACTCCCAACGAATCTTTCCATTCGGGATGCTTCTCTGCCAGCAGTTTGCAGGCTTCGATGAGATAATCCACCCCTTTGCGTTTGTCGGTAATCTTCAGCGAGCCGAATAGAATCAGCTTCTTGTCTTCCGGCAACATGAATTTAGCCCGTGCTTTCTGCTTGTCCATTGGCTTGAACAGATTAGTATTGATGGCATTCGGGATATTAGTGACGCTTTTCCCTTCAAGCAGCGCACTGGATTTGGCCTGTTCTTTCAGCCAGCGGCTGCAAGTGACGAAATGGATGGGAGCCTGGCTGTATAGCTTTTGTTTCTTGTGGAAAATGCGGTAAGATAAGTCCTTCCGCCATCCGCCTTTATAGATATAGGTGCAGTTGTGGCATTCCTGCTGGTAGTTCTTGCATTCCCGTGCATAATGGCAGATACCCGTACATGGCCACATATCGTGCATTGTCCAGACTACGGGTTTGCCGGATACAAGTATCTTCCGTATGTCACTCAATGAGAGCATTCCCTGGTTAATCCAGTGCAAGTGGATAACGTCGGCCTGGCGAAATTCAGGGAGTGATGTAATATCCGTCCCCGTATTGGCAATGTCCACGTCAAACAAGTGGTAACGGCGGAAACGGTTGGCACTCCAGATAACGATGCGTTCCCACATGAATTTCCATACTTGCAGCCAATTCCCTTTCAGGCTAACCACACTGATTTGGTCAGTCTGCTTGTCGCGTACCAGCATTTTGGCCTTGATACCGTTGTTCTTCAGTGATTCCATTAGCCGGCTTGCTGCGATGGCTGCTCCACCTATTCGCTCGGATGTATTTATAATCAGGACTCTCATGGGCATAAAAGTTTATGCAAAGTTACATTTTTCGTTGTAAATCTATGGTTATTTGCGGTAAGTTTTTACCGTATCCACCAGTCTTTCGGATAATTCGCGGCTGTAATGTTCCAAATTAAACTCCCGTTCCGCCAGTTTGCGACCGTTGGCTCCCATCCGCTGTGCCTCTTCGGGATGGGTGGAAAGGTAGTGGATGGCTCGTTTCCATCCTTCGATGTCGTTATAGTCTACGTAGATGCCGGCTTCTTCTTTTTCGATGTCCATCTCGAACTTGGGATTGCGGCTGCAAATCACCGGAAGCCTCAGTGCGAATGCTTCTACCAGGGTGGTCAGCCCGACTGTATAGGGGAAGTTGAGGCAACAGATTACTACCACTTTTGAACGGCACACTTCTATGGCAAGTTTGTGAGGAATGATGCCGTTGGTGATATGTGTCCGTATATTGGTGTACGATGTGTATTGTTGCAACAGTCGTTCGTAGTCCTTGTCAGGCGTAGTGAAAATGTCGATGGGGAGTCCTGTGTCGGCAAATGCTTTTAACAGGGTGGCGAAGTCGCGGTTCTCTTTTCCGGTAGTGATAAACGCTTTCTCTTGATTTTCGTGATTCTCTTGATTCTCGTCTTTTGCGGCGGGAAGATGCTGTTTCAGATAGTCGTAAAAAGCAAGGTCGGCTCCCCAATGTATCAGATGCAGTTGGTCGGCGGTGACTTTGCCCGATTTTAGCGAATCGTCTATCAATGCCTGGCTGAAAAAGAACATTTGGTCGATACCTTTATAGTAGAAGCGTGAAATCAGGTTTTTCAGTTTGCCGGAGTTGCGAACTACTGCCTGATGATGCCAAATGGCGATAGGTTTGCGGTACAGTCCCAGCGCATGGAAAAAGATGACAAGTTCCAATCCGTAGAAAGAGGTGCCGTATAACAGGTCATACGGCTCTTTGCAACGTATGATTTCAAAGAAGTTGTAGAGCGAAAACCGTAACCGGGATGAGAATCGGCGGTAACGATGGAGTATCGGGGTGATGCCCTGCTTTTCGAAGTGCGTGAGCCCGTATAAGATGTGTCCGGGGTGCAGGTGGTTTTTCCATTCTTCCAGTGCTTCCTGTATGGGACGTGTGTGGTAATAATAGATTTTCATGCTCCGAAATCTCCCTTCAATGTGCGTTTTATTCTTCGGATGGCCTTTGCCATAAAGCAATTTGTACGGTGATAGTAGCGCACAAATGCTTCTCTGGCTTTCTCGTTTTCTTCTATCGGCGATAGCTTTTTCACCGGAAGCGGGTTCAACCATAGGGTTGAGTCATACAATCCCCCGCCACCGCAATTGGTTCCGCTGCCGTCGAAGCCGGTGTTCCGGATGAGTGAACGTCCGGCATTTAGTGAAAGTATGTCTGCCAGGAATAGGCTGGCGTTCCAGCGGATGGCCCATGAGTTATTCTTTCCTTCGATTTGTCTGCGCAGCATCCGTGTATAACCGTAAGTGCTGTTGAAGTCGAATCTGTGAGTGAGATTGCGCTCTTCCAATTGTTGGAGAAGTTCCTTGCCATTCGGATTGAACAGTTTCCAAGCCCTGTCCCAGGTGCCCCATCCCCAACTGCCTGTCCATTTGATGAGAAAGGTATCGGGCAGGGAAGTGTCTTGCGTGAAATCGCAGCCCTGAATATGTCCTACACGTGGCTCGTCCTTGTACGTCTCGAGTGTGTCATTCATGAATTGCAGGAAAAAGGGGGCGGCGATGAGGTCGTCTTCCATTACAATCACTCTTCCGAAGTGGTTTACCTGAGTGGTTACTCCGTCAATGATGCTTCGTGCCAAGCCCCAGTTCTGTTCCCGTTCGATGATAGTGACAGAGGCAAACCCGTCAATGTCGCGGATGAATCGGCGGGTCTGTTCCACGCCTTCCCGGCTTTCAGGAGTTTTGGCTGCGTCGGAGTATATGAAGAGTGGGCTTTGTGCCGCCAGCTCATTGGCCTGTAAAGAGGCGATGCATTGGCGGACGTGTTCCGGCCGATTGTATACGAATAAAAGGATAGGTGCTGGAGTCATCATATGCTGTTATTTTTGGCTGGTTTCGTTCATTGCTTCTTTTAATGCTTCGAGATAAGAAAGCCCGAACTTCAAATCCGGTTCCATGTAGTTACCTTCCGCCCATTCGTTCCATGATTTGAGGAAGACAATGCGCTTGTCCTCAGGCTTGTGAATGACATTGGCGAACGTTTGGAGTATATGCTTCTTGAACTTCTCCGGTGTGGAATGAATGAGGATATGTCCTTTTCTGCCGGAGCGCGGGGAGTGGTCCCAGTTAGGAATGATGGTCGGGTAGCAGTCCGTCTCCCGGTCTTCGGTGCCGGTGAAGAACTTGGCAGCCCGGGCGTAGTCAACGACACGTCCTCTTTTGAAAATGATACGCATGGCTTTCATGTGAACTTTTTCAAGGAGGGAGTAGTCCTGTTTGAAGAAGTCGAACAGTCTGACAATGTTGACGGCATCAAATCCCATTCCTTTTAGCACCTGCACTTCGTTGGCATTATTGGTCTGTCCGATGAAATGGATACCTTTCAGACCGTTTTCACGGGCGAGTTTCTGCCATAGTCCGATAAACCGTTTGGCGTCGGGCAACTCGAAGGGGTTATATACCATGAATACGGGCTTGTCGTCTACGCATATGTAGCGATGGTCTTTAAAAGCAGGAAGCAATGTGTTGAAATGGGCTGTCTCGTCCGCTTCGCCCGGATAGAGTTGTTCCATGAGTACCCGGTGGGTTCCCTCTTTGCTGAATTGCTTGTCTTCCCAGCTATGATTAGCCCATGAAAGGCAGAAGGGGAAATCGGGCTTGCCGGATGCCAGTACTTCCTGAAAGGGGCGTTGCAGGAGTTGCCGTCCGTTGCCAAACCAATAGTGCCAGTAACAGAAACCTTCTACTCCGTATTTTTCGGCCATTTCAGCCTGCTCTATACGGGTTTCGGGCACTCGCAGGTCATAATAGCCCAAGTCAGCAGGAACACGGGGCTGATAGTGCCCGTGAAATAACGGCCGGGCTTTGCCCACATTCGTCCATTCAGTGAACCCTTTGCCCCACCATTGGTCATTCTCGGCAGTGGGGTGATATTGGGGAAGATAAAAGGCTATGACACGTACTTGATTGCTATTCATAATTACTGTTTTTTAGAGGAAAGACGGGATGAAACTTTTGATAAGAAACGTTTCAGGCTGTATTTCCTTGCTCTTTTTTGTATGAAGCCCGGCAGTTCTTTCAGGAATCTGGCTGTGCAGCCGGATTCGCGGAGCAAGGATAGCCAGACTCCGTGTTTGATAACCGAAAGGCTGTTCCAAGGCTTGTTTTCTCCCACATAATGAAGTTGCACGGGATTATCTAAAGCTTCCTTGAACAGGCGGCGTGCTTCTTCGTGTGCTTTCGGCAGGCCGTCGTTGTCCTGATAGAAAGCCGTTGTATCGGGATTTGTCTTATAATAGTGATTGCACACGCAGAATTTTATCGGGAGATATTCGATGTACGGCCAGCAGCACAGGATAATGCAGTCCTGTTCCGGCAAGCATAGCTTGTGGTAGTTGGCTTTATAGTAATCTGTCAGCTTCTTCTGCATCGAATGTTCCCTGATTGTCTTTAAGTTCATCAGCAGGTATCCGGCGGCAATTTCTTTCTTCAGTATTTCTATCTCTTCTGTGGTGAACTTATCCTTGTAGTTCTTGACGCGGTCGCTTTCCAATATCTGCCCTATTCCTGCAAAATAGAAGAATTTGTCCTGATGCATGAAATAAGATTCGGATATGTCGCCGGTGAATACGACATCTACATCGGTACAGATAATCCGGTCATACTGGGGGAATATTTCGGCTGCAATAAGTTTGTAGTATATTTCCTTGGAGAAGTGGGCTTTGCTCCGGAGGATATTCTTATCATCATCAAAAGAAGAGGTGTCGATAAACTCGAGGGACGCATTCCTGAATTTACCTACTAATCGGATTATTTCTTCTTGCAGATGTTCAGGAATGTCCGTATGGAGTACATACAGCTTGTATTCATACTTTGGCGAGGCGTATTTCAGCATGGAGTAAATAGCGACCTCGGCCGCTACTACGTAGTTTCTGTCAAATGTAAAAAAAACAGGTATTTTCTCCATCATGCTTCTTCTCCTTTTGGATTTTACTTCTTCTTCTTTTTGCAGAAGTACTGAACACTTTCCTTGAATGTGACTGAGCCGCTTATCCACATGGCCGCTGTATATAAGGTGCCCGCAACAACGATTTTGGCAGCCAGCAATAAGTATATATTGGATATATCACGGGTGCAATAGTGTGCCGCCAACATACTTCCGGCGGCAATAATGGCAAAGGGGCAGATGTCTTTCAAAGCCTGGAACACGCTCAACCGTATCTCCCGCCATACAAAATACTGCCACACTGCCAGCCAGGCGATATTGATGCAGACGTAATATTTCACCAATGTGGAAATGCCATAACTGCTGCAATAGAGCATCATTGATACTTGCACAACGCCCAGAATGATGGTGCTCCACATATAAATATTTGATTTCCCCTTACTGATAATCAGGTTCGAGTAGAGGTTGCCGATGGCGAGGAATGCGCTTCCGATACATAATATCCTCAAGATTTCCGCACTTACCGCCCACTTGGACGTGATGGTGATAGTAATCAGCTCCGGCGTAATAAACGACAGGCCGAACAGGGCGGGGAAAGAAATGAATGCTGTGAAACGGAGCATTTTGCGGAAGATGCGTTTCTGGCGTTCATGGTCGTCTGTGACGCTGGACAATGTGGGTTGTGCCACTTCTCTTACCATCCCGTAGATTACGGAATATCCCATAGCGTTCCATTTGTTGGCTTGGTTGAAGTCTCCGACGTCTTGCTCCGAGTAGAACTTGCCGAGAATTACGGACAGGATGTTGTTATTGATGTTGGTGAATATATTTGTTATCAGTAACCGGCTGCTGAAGGCAATCATTCCTTTCAGCGGCTTCAGGTTGATGCGTATGCTTGGGCGCCAGGGGGAGAAATACCAATAACAGCAAGTAACGGAGAATACGTAAATGAGACTTTGCGTTGCATATCCCCAATAAGCCATGCCGTAGTATGCCATAGTCACACCTATGGTTCCCGAAATGGTAAGACTGACCAGTGCTGAAACAGCCTTTTGTTTCACCATCAGGTTGCGAAACATATAGGCGCTTTGGGCAGTTCCGAGACTGGAAATGAAGAATCCCAGAAATGAATAACGTGCCAACGGTGTCAAGGCGGGGTTATCATAGAACTTTGCTATGTAGGGAGCACAGAAAAATAACACGATATATAGCGTGAGCCCCATTCCGGAGCTGAACCAGAACACTGCATTATAGTCTTGATGCCGCACTTCCCTCTTGTTGGTAAGCGCAGCTGTGAATCCACTTTCCTGCAGGCTACCGGCTATCAGCGAGAAGATGCTAAGCATGCCTATCATACCGTAATCTTCACGGGACAACAGGCGGGCGAGGAATATCCCGAAGAGTAAATTTAGCAACTGCTGTATGCCGTTACTGAACCCACCCCAAAATAATCCTTTTGCTGTTTTCTCTTTTAGTGATTGTCCCTCGCTCATATCATTATTTGAAAAGAATACATGAAAAGGCTACGCACATGGATAGCTTTTCATGTATTCTCTATTATGTTGGTTGTTATTTTACTTCGCTACCCGGCTTCACTTCACGTCCCGGCATGATAACTGCCAGGCTGCCGTCGTTATTCTCGGCACTCAGAATCATGCCTTCGCTGACGATACCTTTCAGTTTGCGCGGAGCAAGGTTGGCGATGAAGCACACCTGTTTGCCTACCAGTTCTTCCGGTTGGTAATGCTTGGCAATGCCCGATACGATGGTACGTGTTTCCAGTCCGTCGTCAATCTTGAATTGCAGCAATTTATCAGCTTTCGGAACTTTCTGACATTCAAGGATAGTGCCTACGCGAATATCCAGTTTCGTAAAATCATCGAATTCGATGTTCGGACGAATCGGATTGGCTTTGTAGTTCGCTTCTTCGTTTGCCTTCTTTGTATCGAGTAACTTCTGTACCTGTGCTTCGATAGTAGCATCTTCGATTTTCTCGAACAACAATTCCGGTTTGTTCAACTGGTGACCTACAGGAAGCAGATTGTCTCTTCCGAGTTCAGACCATTCGAAAGTATCCATGTTCAGCATCTTACGGAGTTTTTCCGAGCTGAACGGCAGGAACGGGTCGAAAGCAATGGCAAGATTGGCAACCAGTTGCAAGGAGATATTCAGGATGGTTCCTACACGTTCCATGTCTGTTTTTGCCAGTTTCCACGGTTCGGTGTCGGCAAGGTATTTATTACCGATACGTGCCAGGTTCATCGCTTCTTTCTGTGCGTCACGGAATTTAAATACGTCGAGCAGCTTTTCTACTTCCGCTTTTACGTCGGCAAATTCTTTCAGCGTTTCCTTGTCATAGTCGGTCAACTCGCCTTGTGCGGGTACGCAGCCGTCGAAGTACTTCTGAGTCAGTACCATAGCACGGTTCACGAAGTTACCGTATACGGCAACCAACTCATTGTTATTGCGTGCCTGGAAATCTCTCCAAGTGAAGTCGTTATCTTTTGTTTCCGGTGCATTGGCGGTCAGTACATAGCGGAGCACGTCTTGTTTGCCCGGGAACTCTGCCAGGTATTCGTGCAACCATACAGCCCAGTTACGTGAAGTAGAGATTTTGTCTCCTTCCAGGTTCAGGAACTCGTTGCTCGGCACGTTGTCCGGCAGGATATAGCTGCCTTCCGCCTTCAGCATGGCAGGGAACACGATGCAATGGAACACGATATTGTCTTTTCCGATGAAATGCAGCAGACGGGTTTCAGGGTCTTTCCACCATGTCTCCCAGCTATCGGGAAGAAGTTCTTTCGTGTTGGAGATGTATCCGATAGGAGCGTCAAACCATACGTAAAGCACCTTTCCTTCCGCTCCTTCTACGGGAACAGGGATACCCCAGTCGAGGTCACGGCTTACGGCACGTGGTTGCAATCCCATGTCGAGCCAGCTCTTGCATTGGCCATACACGTTCGGGCGCCATTCTTTGTGGTCTTCGAGAATCCATTTGCGCAGCCAGCCTTCGTGTTTGTCGAGAGGGAGATACCAGTGCTTGGTTTCTTTCATCACCGGTTTGCTGCCACTGATGGCGCTTTTCGGATTGATAAGGTCTGTCGGCGAGAGTGAAGTTCCGCATTTCTCGCATTGGTCGCCATAGGCGCCTTCAGAGTGACAGTGCGGACATTCTCCGGTGATATAACGGTCGGCAAGGAATGTTTTTGCTTCTTCGTCGTAGTATTGTTCGGAAGTTCTTTCGATAAATTCTCCCTTGTCATACAATGTCTTGAAGAAATCCGAAGCCAAGTCGTGATGCGTCTGTGAAGTGGTGCGGCTGTATACGTCGAATGAGATACCGAACTCCTCGAATGATTTTTTAATCAGCGAATGGTAACGGTCTACTACATCCTGCGGTGTAATTCCTTCTTTCTTCGCACGGATAGTGATGGGCACCCCGTGTTCGTCCGAACCGCCGATGAATAATACATCTTCTTTCTTCAGACGCAGATAACGCACATAAATATCTGCCGGTACGTATACACCAGCTAAGTGACCGATGTGGACAGGCCCGTTCGCATACGGCAGTGCCGATGTGACGGTGGTTCTTTTGAATTTCTTTTCCATTATATAGTGTGATTTTATTGTTTTCAGCTTTGCAAATTTTGTTGCTCTCAGCTTTGCAATGTGCAAAGATAATGACTTTTCACCACAGATTATACGGATTTACACAGATTATTTCATTACGAAGTGACCGCGGAATGAAACAGAAACGTTCGGAATAAAAAACGGGTAAAAAGAAATCAATGTGATTTAATGCTTTTTTGTAGTGAACGTTTACATTATTGTACGTTTTCAAATGCTAGTGCGGATGTGGAGAGAAGCTTGCTGGATAGTCATGAGAAGTTATTGCTCGATTTGTAGCAGCTATATAGGCTATTTTCAGCATCTATATGTCCTACTTGCAGCAACTATATAAGCTATTCCTAGCATCTATATATCCTACTTTCAGCAACTATATAGGCTATTCCTAGCATTTATATATCCAATCTTCAGTATCTATACATCCAACTTGCCGGCGATATATCCATATTTTTCATGGCAAGAATACGGAAGTTGATACACTTTGGATTCGGTAATCAAAAACCGTGATACTGTTAACAAAACTGCGTATGATGTTACATGAAGTGCCGATTCTGTAACAATACAGCTCAAAATTGTAACATTGAGTACACAAAACAAAGTAAAACAAACAAAAACAAAATAAACTACCTCCCTAACCCTCCTCAAGGAGGGGACGAAGGAGGAGAGTATTTTGAAAAAAGGAAAGCTGTGATGCAGGAAGATATTGCGAGCCTGCAACTATCGAATAGTGGGCTACAATACCTTCTGGGGCGATTAATTAATTTATGAACGCACTTTGAAAAAATGATTGGGTCAGTCTGAATAAAGCCCGTATATTTGCAGTGTCATTAAGATTGAAGACAAAACTAAACTATTTTATTAACGTAAAAAACTATTACGATTATGCCAGTATTATACAAACCCTTCCAGTCGGTTCTGGAAGACAAAAACAAAAAGAAATTATTTCATCCCCGTGTGATATACACGGCCAATGTGACCACCACCCAACTCGCCAAAGAGATAGCCGCTTATTCGTCTCTCTCCACGGGTGACGTGAAGAACACGCTTGATAACCTGGTGACGGTGGCTGCCCAGCACCTGCAAGCATCGGAAAGTGTAACGCTCGACGGCTTCGGTACCTTCCGCATGGTGATGAAGTCCAACGGAAAAGGTGTGGAACTGCCGGAAAAAGTATCGGCTGCCCAGGCTTCCCTTACCGTCCGCTTCCTGCCCAACTATACCAAGAATCCCGACCGCACCACCGCCACACGCTCTTTGGTGACAGGCGCCAAGTGTGTCCGTTTCGACCTTGCCGATACCTCGTCTTCGGATGGCGGGAATAGCGGCAAACCCGATGGCGGTGATTCCGGTGACGACGGTGGAGAAACACCGGATCCGGCAGCATAAGTGCTCTTGCAATGAAATAATACACAAAATGTAAACGAAAGACTTTGGAAGACTTAACTAAACGTCTGACTTTTAACTAAACTAGTAATTATCCACTAACATGCGAATTATCAACTTAATCGTGGTGCACTGTAGTGCCACGCGGGGGGATTGTACGCTTTCTCCCGAAGCTTTGGACCTGATGCACCGCCGTCGCGGATTCAACGGAACAGGCTATCATTACTACATCCGCAAGGATGGAAAATTGTACATCACCCGTCTCATCCGGAAGAGTGGATTAAATCGTGCCCGTGCTTTGATATGACGAGTGAATTCGGAGAATTTGCAGAAAAGACAGAGAGCGGGGAAGAACACAGAGTAACACAACAATTTAAAGAAACGGAAAGGAGGTAAATTATGGCAATGAAGAAATCAGTATGGGATGTGATCCTAAAGGTGGTTATCGCAGTGGCTTCGGCTGTGGCAGGCGTTTTGGGCGCTAATGCGATGAATTTGTAAGAAAGCATTCATTACCCTCATTGGATGTTTTGACAGTCTTGTGAGGGTGATGACTTAATACGTATTTTTATCTAATATAACTAAACTATACTACTAAATTTATGAATCGAAAATATATACAGAATATTTCAAGTGGTTTCCGGTGGAGATTGCTATTTACTTTGATGACTGTCTTTAGCTGTCAGTCATATTCTTATGGGCAATCGGGTAATAGCGGTAATCCGATTGATATGCAAGCCTTATTCAATGCTCAACAGATAGGTACGCCCACAACAGCCGCATTGAAGCAGAACATAGTTTACCCGGTGAATTATAGTACCGGGTTGCCTGAAATAAAGATTCCTCTTTATGAGGTACGAAGTGGGGAGGTAGTTCTACCTATTTATCTTACCTACCACGCTTCGGGTATCAAGTTGAGCGATGCTGCCGGCTGGGCAGGATTAGGTTGGAACTTAGTGGCTGAACCGATGATTTCACGTACTGTTCGGGGATGGATAGATGATCCTTTGACTATGACTTGTGAGTTTAATAAAAATGATTATATCAGTCGTTTCCCTGATTATGTGAAAAATTTGACGTCAATTTCCAACGAAGAACCGGACGAATACTATTATCGGCTATCAGATAAACAGGGAATGTTTATGTATGCCATGGAGCCTGTGGATAAAAGCCGGAAGTTTTTGCCTTTACCTTATGAAAATATTCGTATTGACTGGTTAGGAAAATATTTTCAGATTGCGGATGATGATGGGACAGTTTATAAGTTTGGCGGAGGCCGGGAAATGGCCGTGAATAATATTATCGGCTGGAAGGCATCATCCATTGTTGCTTCTAATAAAAAAGATTCTATCTCATTCGTGTATGATGACAGGCAGGTACAATACCGGGTGAAAATTCATGATGACTATATTGTGGTAAAGGATAATTATACTGATAAAATTGGTATTGAAACTGATCGAAGGAATCGTTCAGATATAATGGATTATGCTCCTGACGAGTTTATGCAAGATCCGATCGTAGTCAGTAAGGTGAATGGAGTAACGTATGGACTGCAACGGAATGCTGAAGGCGAATTAATATCCGATGGAACAGTTGAAGAGCATTCGGCTGAGCACTATTCGGATATGCTTAGTCAGCCATTGAGTGAGATTCATTTCAGTCAGGGAAAGCTGGTTTTTGCAAAAGAACCAGGATTTCCCAGGATACAAAAAATCACTGTCTATAATTGTGACGGGACTTTTGTTAAGGAGATTCGTTTCAAATACCTGACTCCCAATGATCGCATCATACAGCGTTACTTTCTGGAAGAACTTGTGATGACTGATGCGGACGGCGAACCGTTGGAAATCTATCATTTTGATTATGATTATCCTAATAATTTGATGCCGCCAGGCAATCGGTCAATTGACTATTGGGGATATTATAATGGCATTAACCGCCCAGATAACGAGACGCTGGTTCCATGCCAAACGATTGATACGAGTAGGTGGAAATATATAAACACTGGTACATCAGCTGAAGATATTGTACGTGCCAGTGGAGGAAATATTCTGACTTTTGGCTCTACATATACCCGGGAAGTAGATGAGGACTATATGAGATATGGCACTCTAACCGGTATTACTTATCCTGCCGGTTCCACTGACGAGTTTGTCTATGAAGCACATCGCTATAAAGACGAGAAGGGGATGATTAAACAGGCAGGGGGGCTGCGTATCAAAGAGATTAAGACTAGGAATAAAGGTGAAAAAGTAAATATTCGTACTTTTATTTATGGGCAAAGCGAGGATGGATGCGGCACTCCGCTGACTACGAATGTACTGGATTACATGAGGGTGGAGCAAGGGATATATCTTTGTGATATCCGTTATATATCATCCCTTGAGTATTTTACTGGTCGTCAGCGTACTTTTTTCAGTAATCCTACTCGCCCGATTACTTTTGATGGTGGCTCGTCCGTGATGTATAATTATGTGACTGAATACAACGGAACCCCTGAGAACAATGCGGGTAAAACTGTATATGAATATGCGATAGACCGTACTCATCCTATGCCGGAAGATCAGAATACAATGCAGTGCAACCGGCACTTGGGATGGCAATTTGGACATTTGACTGATAAAGCTATCTATAAGAATGAGTTTGGAAAATATATCCCGTTGGAAAAAACTTCATTCCATTATTCCAGTGCTGATAAATACTTTGGCAAAATACTGGTAGGTGAAGCTTTTGCCAACAATGTAATCAGGGCATCTGATTTAAGCGTGATCCCTCATAGCGCCAAGTCGGGATACTCTTATAGGCGTACGGAGATTTCTGTGGGATGCAAGTTACTGCTAAGTACTTCTCACAAAGTGTATACCGGTGAAACTTCTGTTGTCACTTCTACGAGATACGAATATGCTGACCCTGCTACCACTTATCCCACTCGTATCACCGAGACGGGACCTGACGGTATTAAGTATGTCACTAGCTTGACATATCCGCAAGATTACGGCGATATATACCCATATTCCGAAATGGTGGAACGTAATATCCTGAGCCCTGTAGTGAAGAAAGAATATACGCGTGGGAGAGAGTATCTGGGGATTGAGACACCTTATTTCGCTCCTTTTGCAAATGTATATGAGCCGGAGAGTGCGATTATACGTCGTTCCGCTTCTGAGAACGGTGATACCCGAGTGACATATTCGTACGATGATTACGGCAAAGTACGCCAGGAAACGAAAGATGGAAAGAGGAATGTGGTTTATCTGTATGGTTATAGTAACCAGCACGTCATTGCCTTAATTGAAAATGTGACCTATGAGGAGGTAATTGCAAAGTTGGGTGGTGAAGATGCTGTGAAGAGGAATGCTTCTGCTAAATCTCCATTTATGTATAACATTGATAAGCTGCGCCAATCCCTGCCTTCGGCACGCGTGACAACTTATACCTATAAGCCTTTAGTGGGAATAGTTTCCATAACTAATCCGTTAGGATTGACTACTTGCTATGAATACGATGACTTGAATAGATTGATAAAGACATATATCGTAAACGGTAATAGGCAGGAAGTGATTGAGAAAAATGAATATCATTATGCAAACCAATAAATACAAGAAAAAACATGAAGAAAAGAATATTGCTTTTACTAATCGCCTGCTTCACTTTTATCGGCAATATGTTCGGTCAGATATCTGGCGGTTCCGAGAATCTGGGTAGTTTCTCGGCTCCCTTCTCAACTAAGTGGGGACTTTATCCACCAAATTATACCGATATTTCCACGTGTTACTATTTTACGCTGACTTATCCGATGGATATAATCGTTTCTCATTGTGAGTCGACATTGGAGGGTGGCACTGGTATCTTTTTGGTAGATGGAGACGATATGGTGATTGCTTCCAGTGTTGGAGACTATGAACATTGCATCGACGGGTATGCTTATATTTTAGCCCCTTGCCTTCTGCCCGGAACTTATATGATAGAAATGGACTGGAGCCCTAATGTAAGAGGAAGCGTATATACTCAACTGCAGGGATTATCCCCCAATGTTATAAGGTCTGCTAAGCATATAGGTGATTTCAATAATTTCTTTAATTATGTTGATACGAAAGATACTAGTGATCCATATATCGGTTACCGGGGCGATAATGCCTACAACGGTGGTGTTTGCTATGGGTTCGAATTACTGAACAATATGGATATTACCATTTCTCATTGTGGCTCCGAGATAGACATCACAGATATTTGTTTGCTGGATGAGAGCGGAAATGATATAGGAAACAGAATCGGCGTTACGGTAGATGGAAGCTGTAGTCATCAAGGCCATGCTTATATGAAGCGCTTGAACGTGCCCCCCGGGATTTATTACGTAGTATCAAAAGGCATTACTCGAAAGGGGAAGATTACTACCCGTGTCACAGGTACGCCGACTGTTGAAGTGCCTGCTATCACTGAACTTGCTGAGAGAATCGGAAGTATTAGTCTTTATGAACCTCTTTTTGCATATGAGAGTACGAAAGATACTAGTGATCCTGAAATAGGTTATCAAGGCTATGATGACTACAGGGACGGAGTTTGCTATCGCTTCACACTTCCTTGCGCAATGGATGTGGAAATATCGCATTGTGGGTCGGAGGTGAACAATACCGAAATCTATCTATTGGATAAGGATGGAAACCGGCTGGATTATAATAATTTCTATTCGGGGATGAATGCTTGTGATAATAGCTATCATGCCTATTTAGAAATGCCTTCACTTTCAGCCGGCACTTATTATGTTGTGTCTAAAGGAGTACGGGAAAAAGGGAAAATCATCACGCGTATAATATGTAAAGCACCTGAAACGAAAATCGGTTCGGCAGATAAGAATTACATTCTGTCTCGCACTTTTTGCGACGCCTATGGGGCTACATGGCAAGACAAGGTGGATTATTTTGATGAAATGGGACGGCAAGAAGAGACGATTCTTGTCAATGCATCGCCTTTCGGGGATGATCTTACTACTCTGACAGAGTATGACGTTTATGGACGGATGGAGAAGCAGTGGCTGCCGGCGGAGGTTTGGACTCTTGACGGATATGGTTCTTATATATCGCCGGAAACATTGAAACAGAGCATTCGTTCAATCAATTGCAATGATTCAGCTCCTTATTTGTTAGAGAAATATGAATCATCTCCATTGGGGCGTCCTGTATGTGAGTATGGTGTCGGACAGGACTGGCATTCAAAGGGGAAAGCGGTAAGAACGCAATATCAGTTGACAAACGTGGCTGGAAATGACACACTGAACTGTGTCCGATATTATGGGGGATGTATTGGCGCGGATACAACAGCTGTCGTGAGACATGACGGAAATTATGCGACAGGAAGCCTGGAGGTTGTTCGCGTGGAAGACGAAGACGGAAATGCCGTTATGCAATTCAAGCACCGTTTCGGGCAAACGGTGCTGAACCGGCAGATAGGACGTGATGCTAATGGGCGGCTTGTGCTACATGATACTTACTATATCTATGATGAATGGGGCAACCTTCATGTGGTTCTTCCGCCTCAAGCAGTGGAGTATATGAAATCAGCAGGTGGACATTGGACAACAGATTTTCATCCGATATTGCACGCCTACGTTTATTTCTATAAATATGACGACCGTTTCCGTGTGATAGCTAAGAAACTTCCCGGACAGAGTTGGATACGTTATGTCTATGATAAGACGGATCATCCTGTATTTACGCAAGATGGTGAACTACGTGGACGGGGAGAGTGGAGTTTTTCCATTACTGACGGTTTGGAAAGAGTATGTCTGACAGGGATTTGTAGGAATAACTTTGAGTTATCCCAGAATTCGCTTGATACAGTGGTGAATGTGGCCCGTGATAGTCTGGCAGCGGGATATAAAGGGTATTCTGTCTCCGGGATTTCGTTGGTTGCTGCTCAGATAATGACTGTGAATTATTACGATGATTATGCTTTCATGGGAAGAAATGGCTTTCCGTCTTCCACGGACTCAAACTATAAATATACATCTCTTTCCGGTTATGGGGAACAACGTGGAAAAGTCTTTCAATCCTTACTGACCGGAACATTGACAGCTTATTGTGACAGTGCTACTTCAGATATATTGGAATACATTCCTTCGGTGATGTATTATGATTATCGCGGGCGGATGATACAGAGTAAGAGCGGCAGCCATCTGACGGGAGGTTTTGAAGAAGAATATGTAGGCTATGACTTCACGGGTAATCCCTTGAAACGAAAACATATTCATTCGGCTACGGGAAAAGTTACACAAACGGAAGAATATACTTATACGTATGATCATATGGGAAGGCCTTTACAGACGAAGCATAGTTTAAATGGAGGTAGTACTGTTCTTTTGACAGATAAACTTTATGACAGTCTCGGACGATTGTATTCTGTCTGCCGCCATGGAAACTGCAGCCGTTTTGAAACCTGGTATGATTACAATGTCCGCTCTTGGGTGAAAGCGGTTAACGGTTCTTTGTTTAGTCAGAAGTTGTATTATAACGACAAACGTCCGAATGGAACAGGCAATACTTATTATAATGGCAACATATCAGGTATGGACTGGAAAGTAGGGGCTGAGAATGTATTGCGTGGGTATAATTTTACTTATGATGGTCTATCGCGTTTGAAACAAGCCGATTATCAGGAAAATGGTATTCGGGTGGAAGGTCGGTTTGACACGTCTTACCGTTATGACAAACACGGAAACATTACACATATGGAACGTTATGGACAGACAGGGTCTGATTTTTATGGTCTTATTGATGATTTGTATATGTTCTATAGTGGTAATCAATTAGAGTCAGTAGAAGATTCTGCCGTTGCATCAGCTTATAATAATGGTTTTGAATTCAAAGACGGTAATTCTAGTGAAGTAGAGTATTTTTATGACTTAAACGGCAATCTGACAAAAGATTTGAATAAGAATATTGTTGATATTCAATATAATTATTTAAATTTACCACGTCGGATAGTGTTTGGTGACGGGAATAGTATCTCTTATAGTTATGATGCGACAGGAAAGAAACTTCGTACTGTTCATCAGATAGATGATGTGAATACTGCCACTGACTATTGCGGAAATGTGATCTATGAAAATGGTGTAGCTAAGACAATACTGTTTGAGGGTGGCTATCTCTCTTTAAATGATGGTATATATCATTATTTTATTCAGGATCATCAAGGGAATAACCGTGTAGTTGTAAATCAAAACGAAGTTGTAGAGGAAGTGAATCATTATTATCCTTTTGGGGGGACATTCGCTAATTCATCGTCCGTTCAGTCTTGTAAATATAGCGGAAAGGAATTGGATGCGAAAAATGGTCTGAATTGGTATGATTATGGCGCGAGACATTATGATGCGACTTTGGGAAGATGGCATGTGGCTGATCCGATGGCGGAGAAGTATTATTCGTTAAGTCCTTATAATTATTGTGTAAATAATCCCATTTTGTTAATCGACCCTAATGGTATGTGGCCTACTTGGGGAGGAATAAAGAGTGGATTAAGTAATGCTTTAGATACAAGTCTCAGCTTTGTAAATGGAACCGTCAGCGCCATAGCTGATAATATGTTACTTGGAGGAACTTCTTTCCGTGAAACAGGAATTTATAGTAGTGTGGCTGCTTATAACTTCGGTCAAGATTTTGGCGATGCGGCGAGTATCATTATGGGCGCAGGAGAAATTATAGTTGGAGTGACAAAAGCTGTCGGAGGACTTTTGGCTACTCCAGAGACTGGAGGTCTTTCTCTTTCTGTGGCTGCTGAAGGAACTGCTGTTGCTACTCATGGCTCTATGATGGCTACAAGTGGAACGCAAAAGTTATTCTCAAGAAAAGGAAGGGCGCAAGAAAGTGGAAATAATGGTAGTCAGGCATCAGCGAAAACTCCAGAATATAAACAGCCTAAGTCTGGTTCCGGTAAAGAGAAGTCGAATAATCCTCCTAGTTGGGTTAAAGAGGAAAGACCTTATAAAGGCGAGAATGGAAAGGCTTTTGCAAAAAGGATGATGGAGAAGAAACTCGGGAAAGGTGCTGAATATAAGACTGGACCTGATTCTGAGTACAATAAGATAAAGAAATATGGCGATAGAAATTTTGAATAACAAGTTAAATCATATGATTATGGAAAAATATTATGAACTATATCATGTTTATGAAGATGATAAATTGGATGATGTTGTAAAGCTTATAGGTATATTTAATACGCCTAAAGAAGCTTGGGAAGTGGTGAAGTCTTTGCGGCATAAACCGGGTTTTAGGAAATATTCGCAGAAATGTTTTTGGATTAGTAGATGTTATATTGATCTCGCAGGGTGGGACGAAGGATTTACTATAATTATAAGTTGAAATTAAAAAAGTTTGGAGGAATAATTATGACTAAATTTTATCAATTGGATCATTATCATTCATTTAAAGGGCATTCATTATCTGTCAATATTGGAACATTCTCTTCATATGCTTTGGCTGAAAGCTATATAGATAAATTGATTGATAAGGCCGGATTCAAGTTGTATCCCCGTTCAAACTTTGTGATTACTGAAGTAACTGTGGGAGCGATTAGTTGGGCTAATGGTTTTGAACAAACAGAGAATGGAGATATCGAAATAAAAAACCAGTATTGAGGTTACTTTAGTTTTTCCTGTCTATTATTTTTCACTTTTTGGTGGAATTTTCTTTGTAGAGGGAAGTGCATATTGGTGTTTTGGTTTTGATTTAAGTTGATTATTCTTGAATACTAATGACTACTCTAATATATAAACTAACCGTTTTATACTAGAGTAGTTTTATTCTCTCATGTTCCATTTTTTTAGATTGAAATTGAACGGGAATATCTAAACTTTATCTTCATAGAAGAAATAGTGGAATGTGAAGTCGGAGAATGTCTTCCGTGGTTATAATCCTGTTTATAGTGGTTTGTTGTGTTTGAAACAAATCGATTATTTGGAAAACGATACTCGGGAGAAGGACGTGTAGTGTTGGGTGATGGGATATAGGAATTGTTGAAAATATCTTATAACAACATTCTCCTAAAGCCATTTTTAGAATTTCAAATAATGGGAAATGTTGTGATTATACAAATAAAGTACGTAAATAGTAAAATAAAAAAGTTATGAAAGTATTAGTTCATTGTTCATTTGCTATGTTATTAATTCTGCTATTTGTCAGATGTAGGTCTAGTGAAGAATTTGTCAAGTTTAAGCCTTACAAAGCTAAAGACTATATAACTAAGGAAATCAAAGTGTATGAAGTAAAGGAATGCTTATACCCTATACTGGATTCTATTATAATAAAAACGGAAGAGTGTCCCATGTACCAAGGACTCAAAGTAAAGATGGCTTTTATTTATGCTATTGGGAGTGATTCTATTACGAATTTTGGAATTTCCAGTGTTTATCTATCTAAATACATTAATCACGCTGAATGGACAGATGCAATGTTTTGTTATGGAGGATATGATTTTTATTATGGAGGTGATTATTATGAGTCTTTTTTTTAAAAGACAGATAAAACAATAACAATATCCTGTATATCTCCAAAGAAATATCAATATGAACTACATAATATGGGAGATTCAGAAATGGAATAGCATTATGCGTACGAAGATGGTCATATAACCAATGTGGCATATGGGCATTGCTACGAAAAGCCCGGCGGATTAATAATTAATAAATGATGTGAATCAGTAATTGAACTCTGTCTATTCTTTAGAAATGACAGATGAATGTGATGGTAATTTAATTCATCATGTTTTACCCTGATATCAGTCGATTAACCATTGACTAATATCAGGGTATTTTGTTTTAGCGAAAGTTTTAAAAACAACTCATACTTGTAAAAAATAGCGATATACCTTTCCATCAGATAGAAATGACATTAATTACGTCTTTTTATTGATACCCTGGCATGGCTCTAAAAATCACTAGTGTCAGGGTGCTTTTTATTTTTGAAATACTTGATATAGTAACAATGATTATATGAGAATAATTACGAACTAAACAAAAAGTTATCACGAGCAACCATTCCTTCCGTTCTTTCTCCATATATTCATATATTTCCGCATACAATTCTCCCCTTTTTCTTTCTTTTTTCTCGTAAGAAAGAATATATTTGTATTCAATTAAACAAAAACAAGAGCATGATATGATAACAACCCAGTTGCTTCGTCCTGAAAGCATTGTTGTAGTAGGGGCATCGAATAATGTACATAAGCCGGGTGGCGCAATATTAAAGAACCTCATCAACGGAGGTTATCAGGGAGAACTTCGGGCGGTAAACCCGAAAGAAAAGGAAGTACAGGGAGTTCCTGCTTATGCAAATGTGAAGGATGTGCCTGATACAGACCTTGCGGTGCTGGCAGTTCCGGCTTCGATGTGTCCTGATATTGTGGAAACATTGGCTAGTAAAAAGCAGACTCGGGCTTTTATCATTCTTTCCGCAGGCTTTGGTGAGGAAACTCACGAAGGAGCATTGCTGGAAGAACGTATTTTGGCGACAGTCAACAAATATGGAGCTTCATTGATTGGTCCTAATTGCATCGGATTGATGAATACATGGCATCATAGCGTATTCAGCCAGCCGATTCCCAATTTAAATCCGAAAGGAGTAGATTTAGTATCCAGTTCCGGTGCTACGGCGGTATTCATCCTGGAGAGTGCCGTAACGAAAGGCTTGCAGTTCAACTCAGTTTGGTCGGTGGGAAATGCCAAGCAGATTGGTGTGGAAGATGTACTGCAATTCATGGATGAAAACTTCGATCCGGGGAAAGACTCCCATATCAAACTGCTCTATATTGAAAGTATACAGAATCCTGACAGGCTCTTGTTTCATGCTTCTTCGCTAATTAGGAAAGGATGTAAAATTGCAGCGATAAAGGCAGGAAGTTCAGAAAGCGGAAGCCGGGCGGCTTCGTCACATACGGGAGCTATTGCCAGTTCAGATTCAGCAGTTGAGGCTTTGTTTCGTAAAGCGGGGATTGTACGCTGTTTCTCCCGCGAGGAATTGACTACTGTTGGCTGTGTATTTACTCTGCCTGAATTGAAAGGGAAGAATTTTGCCATCATTACGCATGCCGGAGGCCCGGGAGTGATGTTGACGGATGCACTAAGCAAAGGCGGATTGAATGTTCCGAAACTGGAAGGTGAGTTGGCGGAAGAATTGAAAGCGCAACTCTTTCCGGGTGCTGCCGTTGGAAATCCGATTGATATTCTTGCTACGGGAACTCCTGAACATTTGCGTCTCTGCATTGATTACTGCGAAGAGAAATTGGAAAACATAGATGCCATGATGGCTATCTTCGGAACCCCGGGACTGGTCACCATGTTTGAGATGTACGACGTACTCCATGAGAAGATGCAAGTGTGCAGCAAACCGATTTTCCCGATTCTTCCTTCCATAAATACAGCCGGAGCTGAAGTTGCGGCATTTCTGACTAAAGGACACGTGAACTTTGCAGATGAAGTAACATTGGGAACAGCCCTTTCCCGTATCGTAAATGTTCCCAAACCTGCCGCTCCTGAGATTGAACTGTTCGGAGTCGATGTTCCGAGAATTCGTCGGGTTATTGATTCTATTCCGGAAGATGGGTATATCGAACCTCACCATGTACAAGCCCTGCTTCATGCAGCCGGTATTCCGATTGTAGACGAATTCGTTTCGAATAATAAAAAAGAAGTAGTAGCTTTCGGACGCCGATGCGGATTTCCGGTAGTGGCTAAAGTTGTCGGCCCCGTGCATAAATCGGACGTTGGCGGAGTAGTATTGAATATCAAAAGCGAGCAACACCTGGCTTTGGAATTTGAACGTATGATGCAGATTGCTGACGCGAAAGCAATCATGGTACAACCGATGCTGAAAGGTACGGAACTCTTCATTGGCGCGAAGTATGAAGAAAAGTTCGGGCATGTGGTACTTTGTGGCTTGGGCGGTATCTTTGTGGAAGTGCTGAAAGATGTTTCTTCCGGTCTGGCTCCGCTCTCTTACGAAGAAGCTTATTCGATGATTCGCTCACTGCGTGCCTATAAAATCATACAGGGAACACGTGGACAGAAAGGAGTAAACGAAGATAAATTTGCAGAGATCATTGTTCGTTTATCTACCTTGCTCCGCTTTGCGACAGAAATCAAAGAAATGGACATAAACCCTCTTCTGGCTACTGAGAAGGCTGTTATAGCAGTCGATGCCCGTATTAGAATAGAGAAATAGGACGATTCTTTCATTCATTGAGACGTATTTACTATCTTTCCGTTGTAATTTTGCCTACATTTGGTAACTCAAACGGAAAGCTAGAAAACACGTATTATGAAGAAAGTCCTGATACTTTTAATCTGCCTCATTTTTTACCCGATACTCTGCTGCGCGCAAGTAGCAGATGAGCATTATTATTTCAAAAACTTAAGCGTACAGAACGGATTATCCCAGAATACCGTCAACGCAATCTTGCAGGACAAGCAAGGTTTTATGTGGTTCGGTACGAAAGATGGACTGAACCGCTATGACGGATTATCATTTCGTAAATTCAAACACGACGACCGCAGCCAACGGAGTATCGGAAATAACTTCATCACTGCACTTTATGAAGATGCGAAAGGAAATATCTGGGTAGGTACGGACGTAGGGCTCTATATCTACGACCCGGAGAAAGACTTCTTCCGGCATTTTACGGAATTGAGTGCAGAGAGTACAAAGATAGAACATACTGTAACCGCAATATCAGGAGACAATCAAGGATGTGTTTGGGTAGCGGTTGAATCTCAAGGACTCTTCTGCTATGATTTGGAGAAAAGGCAACTTCAGAATTATACCTTAAAAGACTTTTCTTTCCTCACCACCAATGTACAGACTTTCGTTTTCGACAATAGCGGAACCCTTTGGATAGGTTGTTATGGTGACGGACTTTTCTATTCGAAAGACCGACTGAAGACACTCCATCCTTATCTTTCCCCTACCGAGAATAAAGAAACCTATGCGAACGATGTAGTGATAAGCCTAGTGAAAGGTGCATATAACTGCCTGTATGTGGGTTCCTTGAAAGGTGGAGTGAAAGAACTGAATCTGACTTCAAACAAATTGCACGATTTGCTCTTGGCGGATGAGAACGGGGAATCCGTATTTTGTCGTGAACTACTGGTGGCTTCCGACAATGAACTGTGGATTGGCGCAGAGTCGGGGCTCTATATTTATAATCTCCGGTTGGGTAAGTATGTTCATTTGCGGAGTTCCATCAATGACCCCTATTCCTTATCTGATAATGCCATCTATTCGTTGTGTAAAGACCGCGAAGGAGGAATCTGGATTGGCTCTTACTTCGGCGGTGTAAACTACTATCCCCGTTTCTATACAAATTTCGAAAAATACTATCCGAAAGGAACAGACAACGGATTACATGGAAAGCGGGTACGTGAGTTCTGCCAGGATAATCAGGGAATCTTGTGGATTGGTACCGAAGACGGTGGTCTGAACCGCTTTAATCCGAAAACCAAGACTTTCTCTTTTTTCACCCCGAGCAATGCTTTCACCAATGTACACGGGCTATGTCTGGTCGATGACTACCTTTGGGTAGGCACTTTCTCCAAAGGAGTGAAAGTAGTAGATACACGCACGGGAGCGATTGTGAAAACCTATCAGAAAACAGATTCGCCCCGTTCATTGATAGACAACAGTGTTTTCTCCATTTGCCGGACAACGACGGGGGATATTTATTTAGGCACATTATTCGGCCTGTTACGTTACAACAAACAGTCTGATGATTTCGACCGCATACCGGAGTTGAACGGTAAATTTGTATATGATATAAAGGAAGATTCCGGTGGAAACCTTTGGCTGGCAACTTATGCAAACGGTGCTTACTGCTATAATGTAAGCGAGAAAAGATGGAAGAATTATCTGCATGATGACAATAATCCGAAAAGCCTTCCTTATGATAAAGTGGTGAGTATCTTCGAAGATTCTCACCGGCAGGTTTGGTTGACAACGCAGGGTGGTGGCTTCTGTCGGTTCCATCCGGAAACGGAAACCTTCACTAGCTATAATCTGGCGGACGGATTGCCGAATGATGTAGTTTACCAAATTGTAGAAGACAAGGACGGACTTTTCTGGCTGACAACCAATAATGGCCTGGTATGTTTCCAGCCTACTACCGGAGCGATGAAAGTATATACCACTTCCAATGGTCTGCTAGGCGACCAGTTTAATTATCGATCAAGTTTCGAGACGGAAGACGGTACGATTTATTTGGGAAGCATCGACGGCTTTGTTGCCTTCAATCCGAAGAACTTTTCGGAAAACAAATCGCTTCCATCTATCGTAATTACGGATTTTCTGTTGTTCGGCAAGGAAGTATATGTCGGCGAACCGGGCTCTCCATTGGAAAAGAGTATCACTGTCTCCGATGAACTCATGCTTCAGTCCAATCAGAATTCTTTCTCTTTCCGTTTGGCCGCACTGGATTTTCAAGCCCCCAAGATGAGTAAGATTACGTATAAGCTGGACGGCTTTGATGCCGACTGGCTGACGGTTGGCGAAAGTCCTATCGTCACTTACTCCAATCTGCGATATGGCAACTATACTTTTCAGGTGAAAGTATCCAACAGTGATGGAGTGTGGAATGAAGATGGAGTGTCACTGAAAGTACATATTCTTCCCCCTTTCTATCTTTCGGTTTGGGCGTATTGTGTGTATGCCTTGCTGATTATAGGCTGCTCTCTGTACACAGTTATGTACTTCAAGAGACGTAGCAACCATAAACATCGCCGGCAGATGGAGAAATTCGAGCAGGAAAAAGAGCGGGAAGTGTATCATGCCAAAATCGACTTCTTTACGAATGTAGCCCATGAGATACGTACTCCGCTGACATTGATTAAAGGCCCGTTGGAAAACATCATATTGAAGAAACAGGTAGACGCGGAAACCCGTGAGGACTTGAACGTCATGAAGCAGAACACAGAGCGACTGCTGAATCTGACTAATCAATTACTTGATTTCCGCAAGACCGAAAGCCAGGGATTCCGATTGAATTTTGCAAAGTGTAACATAACGGAAGTCTTGAAAGAAACCCATATACGCTTTACCTCTCTCGCCAAGCAAAAGGGGCTGGACTTTACTTTGCAGGTGCCGGAGAAGGACTTTTATGCCCATGTCAATCAGGAAGCCTTTACAAAGATTATCAGTAATCTATTGAATAATGGAGTGAAATATGCGGAAAGTTATGTGCATATATCTCTGGAAGTGCCGGAAGTAGATAGTGACAATTCATTCCGCATCCGTACGGAGAATGACGGAGTGATTATCCCCAATGAAATGAAAGAAGAAATTTTCAAACCTTTCGTCCGTTTCAATGAGCAGGAAAATGGAAAAGTGACTACCGGAACAGGAATCGGCCTGGCTCTTTCCCGTTCACTGGCCGAACTGCATCAGGGGACGCTGGTCATGAGCAACGGAGAGGAAAATAACACTTTCTGTCTGACTCTGCCGATTGTCCAGGACATGACAATCACATTGACTCCGGAAGCGGAAGTTGAAATGGATAAGATGAACGAACCCCCTGTGGAACATACGGAAAAGAAGGATAACCGCCCGACTGTGCTGGTAGTGGAAGATAATCCGGATATGCTTGCTTTCGTAGTTCGCCAGCTATCGAAAGAATATACGGTACTGACCGCCACCAATGGTGCTGAAGCATTGCAGGTGTTGGACGGGCATTATGTGAACCTGGTGGTAAGTGATGTCGTGATGCCCGTAATGGATGGCTTCGAACTGTGTAAGACGATTAAGTCGGATTTGAATTATAGCCATATTCCCGTCATACTGCTGACGGCAAAAACGAATATCCAGTCGAAGATAGAAGGAATGGAACTGGGAGCGGATGCTTATCTTGAGAAACCTTTCTCAGTGGAATATTTGCAGGCTTGTGCTTCTAACCTTATTCAAAACAGGGAAAAACTACGTCAGGCTTTTGCTGAGTCGCCTTTTATTGCTGCCAATACGATGGCTTTGACAAAAGCTGATGAAGAATTTATTAAGAAACTGAATGAGGTTATCCAAATCAATTATACTAACCCTGAATTTAGTATGGATGACATGGCTGACAATCTGAATATGAGCCGATCAAATTTTTATCGGAAGATAAAGGGAGTACTGGACTTGAGCCCGAATGAATTCCTTCGCCTGGAACGTTTGAAAAAAGCGGCTCAATTGCTGAAAGAGGGAGAAAACCGTGTCAATGAAATCTGTTATATGGTAGGATTTAATTCACCGTCCTATTTCGCCAAATGCTTCCAGAAACAATTCGGTGTGTTGCCGAAGGATTTCATTAATTCGAAGGAATAGCGGACTTATCGCTATGTTTTAATAATAGAATATAATGATTATGCAAAAGACAATATGGATTGCAATGCTGGCTACTTTGTTTGGCATGAATTTTTTAAATGCTGGTGAAACCGCAAGATGGACTATTGTTTCACCCGATAGTATTTGTTGGAGAGTGAACGGCGCTCACCATGATCATATTGAAATGAGCGGACTGAAGGTATCAACAGTGTTGCGTTATGGTGTGAATGAAACAGGCGAATGGGTGATTGACAGAAATATGGTCTTGCCGACTTTTCGCACTATCCCTAATGATACCCACGGTAGTTTGCAGCATCGTTTCACCGGAGACTGGGCATATCTGTGTCTTGTAAATGGACAGCCATTGCTGGGAGAGAAGGTAGAAACTGTATCTTTGAGTGGGGTGATGACTGTAAAGAGTATATATGCCAATAAAGGTATTGCACTGACACGTACGCTTTTTCCTTCTACCTCGTATCCGGTTTTCTGTGAAAAGTACGAACTGGAGAATATAACCGATCGTTCCTTGACAGTAGAATTTCCTTCGAATACCCTTTCTTATCGTACTGATGAAGCAAGAGGAGTAGAAGGTAGCTATACATTAACAGCCACTCTTTCGTCGCCGGTAAAAGAAGGCACTTT
Organism: Bacteroides sp. GM023; assembly: GCF_014750685.1. GTDB lineage: Bacteria > Bacteroidota > Bacteroidia > Bacteroidales > Bacteroidaceae > Bacteroides. Next base: position 18,364 of record NZ_JAAXGE010000002.1, on the reverse strand, counting down.
CCAATTGAAAGTAGGTGAGAAGGCTTGTTTTCAGGTTATTTATGCAGGATACAAAAAGCATGACCGGGAGTTGACACTGGATGTTGGCAAAGAACTTATGGCACGCCGGGAATTCTTGCGACAAGTACAGAGTAACTTGGTGCTCGAGACTCCGAGTGATGTAATCAATACCATGTTTTCATTTGCCAAGATTCGTGGTTCGGAAAGTATTTTTGATACAAAGGGCGGATATATGCAAAGTCCTGGTGGGGAAGCTTATTATGCGGCTGTTTGGGCCAATGATCAGGCTGAGTATATCAATCCTTTTTTCCCTTATTTAGGTTATCAGGCTGGAAATCGTTCGGCAATGGATTCATTCAGTTTGTTTATGCGTTACATGAATGATGAGTATAAACCTTTGCCCTCATCTATAATTGCAGAAGGGATAGATTGTTTTGGTGTGGCAGGTGACCGTGGAGATGTGGCAATGGTTGGTTATGGTGCGGCGCGTTATGCTTTGGCATCCGGTAACCGCCACGAGGCGGAAAAGTTGTGGCCGCTGATTGAATGGTGCCTGGAATACTGCAACCGGAAGCTGAACTCTGAAGGAGTAGTGGAATCGGATTCTGATGAATTAGAGAATCGTTTTCCTGCCGGGAAAGCCAACCTGTGTACTTCTTCGCTGTATTATGACGCTTTGATTTCGGCTGCTTATTTGGGAAAAGCACTGAAAAAAGATCGTGAACAGATAAAATCCTGCCAGGATAAAGCTGCTGAACTTTATAAGAATATGGATGCATATTTTGCCCGGAACGTGGAAGGATATGAAACGTATCGTTACTATGATGGTAATGATGTGCTTCGTTCCTGGATTTGCATTCCATTGACTCTGGGGATTTATGACCATGCTGAAGGTACTGTTTCAGCATTGTTTTCAGATAAATTGTGGATGGAGAATGGCCTGCTCACACAGTCGGGCACTTCTACTTATTGGGATCGTTCTACCCTCTATGCTTTTCGGGGAGCTTACGCTTGTGGCGCCCGGGAGATAGCTACTGAATATCTGGAGAAATATTCTGCCATTCGTTTGTTGGGCGACCATGTACCTTATGCTGTAGAGGCATGGCCGGAAGGAAATCAACGGCATTTATCGACAGAAAGTGCTCTATACTGCCGCATTATGACGGAAGGTTTGTTCGGCATACGCCCTATTGCGCTGAATGCCTTTAAGTTGGCACCACAGTTGCCGGAGAAATGGAACGAAATGTCTTTGAAACGTATTCGTGCATTTGGTGCGACATTTGATATTGAAGTGAAGCGCAATAAAGGTAACAGGTTGTTAGTTCTGATAAAAAAGGATGATAAAATTGTAGAAAGATATAAGGTTGAGAACGGGAAATCAATCGAAGTACGCATTAGATGAGGTAAAACAATCAAGCATGAACGACTTTGTAAGAAATGTCGTCCACTAATTAAACATAGTAACATATGAGGAATCTATTTATTGTATTTTTTTGTCTGGTATCGGTTCTAACCATTAAGGCGAACGGGCAGGAAAGTTTATGGAAAATACAGGCTACTGATTATCAAGGAACTTATTACGGGGCGGCAGTTGCCAACGGTGGAATTGGTATCCTGCCGTGGAAAGAGCCTTTTTCTATTCATCATGTCATGTTGAATCATGTATTTGATGCTGCTGGACCACAGGATGTGAGCCGTGTGTTGCGGGGTATAAACCCATTTAATCTGCAAATGCAAATTAATGGGCAGATGGTGAATGGTGACAATGTCTCTGAATGGAAACAGTGCATAGATATGAGGGAAGCCACGCATAATACCAGTTTCACTTATGGTGGAAAAGCGAACATTGCTTATAGTATTTGTGCTTTGAGAAATTTACCCTATGCGGGGTTAATCCGTGTAGAAGTTAAAGCGTTGGAAGATATGTATCTGTCAGTAGCAAATGCTGTTGATGTGCCGGATGAATATAAGAACCCCGAATCGAAACAGATAAGTGTGAATGTGGATGGAAACGAACTGAAAATAGTGCGTACTTGGGCTTTATCTAAATATCGCGAACAGGAAGTGTCGGCTTCTTCTGCTTTTATTTATGATAAAAATCCGAATGTACAGCAACAATATAATGGAGCAAACCGGATTTCTGTTTCAATAAAGAAAGGAGAGAAGTTTGCCTTTTCATTATTAGGCGCAGTGTGTACAGGACGTGATTTTATAGATCCATACAATGAGTCAGACCGTGAAGTGATTTATGGCGCAAAAGAAGGTCTGAACCGTTTGATGAATGGACACCGGAAACTTTGGAATGAGCTGTGGGAAGGGGATATTATGATTGAAGGAGATGACGAGGCACAGCGTGCCGTACGCTTTGCTTTTTACAATCTTTATTCTAATGCCCGTAAGGGAAGCCGGTTGAGTATCTCTCCTTTCGGGCTTTCTGCCCAGGGATACAACGGGCATATTTTTTGGGATACTGAGTTTTGGATGTATCCGCCTATGCTTTTCATGAATCAGGGCATTGCAAGAACAATGATGGACTACCGTACTGACAGATTGGAAGCTGCTTGTCAGAGAGCGTTGAGTTATGGATATGACGGAGCCATGTTTCCTTGGGAAAGCGATGATGCGGGAGAAGAGTCATGTCCGACTTGGGCATTGACCGGAGCTTTTGAACATCATATCACTGCCGATATTGCTATCGCGGCCTGGAATTACTACTGTATGAATGGTGATAAACGTTGGTTGCGCGAAGAAGGTTTTCCTCTGATGGAGAAGGCGGCAGAATTTTGGGTAAGTCGGGTGGAGAAGAATAAGGATGGTTCTTATTCGATTCGTAATGTGGTGTGTGCCGATGAATATGCTGAAGGGGTGGATGATAATGCATTTACCAATGGTGCCGCTATGCGTACATTGCAAGATGCTGCCAAAGCTGCTGCAATATGTGGCGTCAAGGTTCCGGCAATCTGGAAGGAGATAGCATCAAAGTTACGAATCCCGAAATTTGAAGATGGGGTAACTATGGAATATGAAGGGTATAATGGACAAATTATCAAGCAGGCAGATGCTAACTTATTGGTGTATCCGCTGAATCTGATTACCCGTCCGGAAGAGATCCGTAAGGATTTGGAATATTATGAAGATAAAATAGATAAAACTGGACCGGCAATGTCTTTTTCTGTGTTGGCTTTGCAATATGCACGTCTGGGTGAGAGTGAAAAAGCTTATGAATTGTTTGTGCAAAGTTACCGTCCTAACCAGTTACCGCCGTTTGGTGTTATTTCCGAAGGTGCTGGAGGAACGAATCCTTATTTTGTAACTGGTGCAGGTGGACTTCTGCAAACTGTAATTAATGGTTTTTGTGGCCTGGAAATTACGGATAACGGCATCAAACAATTATCATCTAAACTTCCGAAACATTGGAAGAAGTTAACGATAACGGGAGTAGGAAAGGACAAAAAGACCTATAGCAGAATACAAAAATAACCTTATTGAGTTTTGAATGGTGTATATATACCTGCCGTGGTGGGTATGTATATGCATCACAGTAGCTATATATATCCATTACGCCGCATCTATATATCTACTAAAGAATATATTATCCACTGATATTTACCTGCTTTTTACTCCGATTGCGACTGAACTTTCATTTATTGGTCAATTTTTAATATCCGAAGTTTATGCAAATCCCTACTTTTGCTACAGTCATAATTAGTATTAACACAGAACCAGTATCTTTTACTACTGATTCATATAATTAGGTTTTTACATGAATTTAAAATGTTTGTTTTGCGGAGTGCTTATTGCATTGTATGTTGACGTTGCTGAAGCCGTCAATTATATTCCGGAGAATATTTCTGCATCTATTTCTTTAAAAGTTCCGGGGAATGAGGCGGAGAAATATTCATTGGAATTGCGGCAGTGGAAGAATGACCCTTCATCCTATTTATTGGAAGCTTCTGAAAGCATCCCGATGACTATAACTCAGAAAACAGAGGATATGGATGGTAAATTACGCATAAACGTCACTCTGACTGCCTTAGAGGATATTTACTTTAATTTTAGCCAGCAGATGTTGACAGGCTTTCGTCATGATGATTGCCAATTCTATATGCCGGGTTTTTGGTATCGTCGGAACCTTCGTTCTCCTAAGGAAGCACCTTCATTTCACACTTCGGACAGTTGGTTGGTACGCGAAGACAGGTTAAGTGCTCCTCTTACGGGTATTTATTCGGAAAAGGAAAAGAGTTTTGTAACAGTGAGCCGTATAGACCAATTTGTGGGTGAAGCTTTGTCTACTCACAGGGAAGGTGAAATTATTCTTTCCGGTAAGACTTCTATCGGATTTACAGGATTCGAAAACTTGAACGGAACGGCTGCGCTTTCATTTGGCTTTCCTTATCGTGAAGCTCCTAAAAGTTATATCCGCAAATTAACATTGGCTCCGGCTGTAGAAGCTTTTCAATCCCTGAAAAAAGGAGAAACGATTCTATTGACATGGGAAATCCAGGAAAATAAGGCGGATGATTATTCTGATTTTATTTGTCATGCATGGGAATATAGCTATGATACGTATGCTCCGGTACCGGTTGAAACCTCTTATTCTATTGCAGATATGAAAGAAGTACTGAGCCGTTTCTTTGTGAGCAGCTTGGTGACCGGTCATTCATTAACCTTTAATTCCGGCATTCACCTGCGTACAGCTGATTGTCAGAGTAACGGTCAAGCAGAAATCGGCTTTATCGGACGTGTACTTCTTAACGCATTCAATGCCTGGGAGTATGGCTGCCAATGCGGCAGGGAAGAACTGAAGGAGAATAGTATGAAAGTATTCGATAGTTATCTCAAGAATGGTTTTACTCAGGCCGGCTTCTTTAAAGAATCAGTTGATTTTGATAAAGAATATGAAGATCCTGTTCATAGCATCCGCCGTCAGTCAGAAGGAATATATGCAATGTTGCATTTCCTCGCTTATGAAAAAGAAAACGGACGCCGCCACCCTGAATGGGAACAAAAGATGAGAAATATGCTGGATATGCTTTTGCAGTTGCAACACCCTGACGGTAGCTTTCCTCGTAAATTTTACGATGATTTTAAAGTCGTTGATAATAGTGGGGGGAGTACACCTTCGGCTACATTGCCTTTAGTGATGGGATATAAGTATTTTAAAGATAAACGTTATTTAGCCAGTGCTAAACAAACGGCGGATTATTTGGAGAAAGTATTGATTTCTAAAGCTGATTATTTTTCATCTACTCTCGATGCTAATTGTGAAGATAAAGAGGCTTCTCTTTATGCAGCTACGGCTACTTACTATCTTTCGTTAATAACAAAGGGGGATGAACACCGTCATTACGCTGACTTGACAAAAAAAGCTGCTTATTTTGCATTGTCATGGTACTACGTATGGGATGTTCCTTTCGCTCAAGGACAAATGCTGGGTGATATAGGTCTGAAAACCCGTGGGTGGGGTAATGTCTCCGTAGAAAATAATCATATTGATGTGTTCGTTTTTGAGTTTGCTTCCGTGTTGCAATGGTTGTCAGAAGAATATAAAGAACCGCGTTTTACCCGTTTTGCAGAAGTTATTTCTACTTCTATGCGCCAGTTGCTACCTCATGAGGGACATATGTGTGGAATAGCTAAAGCTGGTTACTATCCGGAAGTTGTTCAGCATACAGGTTGGGATTACGGCAAAAACGGGAAAGGGTATTATAACGATATCTTCGCACCGGGATGGACAGTCGCTTCTTTGTGGGAGTTATTGACTCCGGGACGTGCGGAACATTTCTTAAAATGACAGAAATAGGTCAGAAGATATTCCAATTATATTTTAATTTAATTTTGAACGATTTTTTTTAATTATTGGTCTATCTGTTTTATTACATTCTGTATTGGTTGCCTACTTTTGCTCTCACTCAATATGAGATAAAGTATTTATTATGAGATTTTTAAATTTAATATTATGGATTTAAAGAAAACATTGTTTGTTGGCTTGTTATTGTATTATGGAACAAGCGCTAGCTCCGCTTTACCTGTGCATTCTTCTATGTATGGTAAGACGAATATGTTGGAGCAAGCGAAAGGTATTCGTATCAGTGGTACGATAACCGATAAGGATAAGAATCCTCTTCCTGGCGTGAACGTACGTGTGCTGGAACAGACAGGAACTGGAGTGATTACGGATATGGACGGGCATTTTTATTTGGATGTACCCGGAAAGAATTCTGTAATAGAGATTTCGTATATTGGATTCAAGACTCAACAGTTAAAGGTTGGAAGCAAGATTAATTTTGATGTGATTCTTGAAGAAGATATTGAAGCACTGGATGAAGTAGTGATTACTGGCTACGGCAGTCAGAAAAAGATGTCGGTTATCGGATCTATCGAAACCTTGCAGCCTAAGAAATTACAAGTGGGTTCTACTCGTTCTGTTACTAATAATTTGGCAGGACAAATTGCCGGAGTGATAGCAGTACAGCGTTCAGGTGAACCCGGATACGATTCTTCTAATTTTTGGATTCGTGGTATTGCCTCTTTTTCAGGGGGACAGTCACCACTCGTATTGGTTGATGGGATCGAACGTGATTTGAATCATATCGACCCTGCGGAAATAGAATCGTTCTCTGTATTAAAAGATGCTTCGGCAAGTGCAATGTATGGTGTGCGTGGTGCGAATGGTGTCATCGTTATTAATACAAAACGTGGTAAGATAGGTGCTCCTTCGGTGAATCTCCGGGTAGAACATTCTATTGCAGAACCTACAAAACTTCCTGAATTTATTGGTGCGGCTGATCATATGGCTTTGATAAATGCAATAACAGAAGACAAGTCACGTATGCCTTTTAGCCAACAACAGATTGACAGGACGCGGTATGGTTATGATAGGGATTTGTATCCGGATGTGAACTGGCTGGATGAAATAACCAAAGATTATGCCTATTCTACTCGTGCAAACCTGACAGTATCGGGTGGTTCCGATTTCCTGCGTTATTCATTGGTTGGCTCTTACTTTGGTGAGAAAGGGATCATGGAAACAGATAAGTCCTTGCCTTACGATACGGGAACGAAGTTAACTCGTTACAATATGCGTGCAAACGTTGACTTGGATGTGACAAAGACAACAGTGCTGCGTTTGAATGTCGGAGGTTTCCTGCAAACACACCGTAAACAAGCTTTTAGTACGGATGATGCTTTTGATAGGGCGTTTATAACTTCTCCTTTTGTGCATCCCGCCCGTTATTCTGACGGAACAATTCCTATTATGGCTATTAACGGTGTGAATCCTTGGGCAGCAGTGACGCAACGTGGATATGATGTGGTTACAGCTTCACAGATTCAATCTTTGTTTGCTGTTGAGCAGAACCTGAAAATGATAACTCCGGGGCTGAAAGCAAAAGTGACATTCTCGTTCGACCGCTGGAACCAAAGTTCGATAACCAGGGGAAAAGACGCGACTTACCATACTATTGCTACTGGCCGTGATGTAGAAGGAAATCTGATTCATTCGGTATTGAAGTACGGAGACGAATCTTTGGGACATGGTAATAAAGGTGAATATGGAAACTCGAGAGTGTACTTTGAAGGAACACTCACCTATGCCCGTTCCTTCGGAAAAAGTGACATCGATGCATTGTTCTTATACAATCAGCAAAGTTTTGATAATGGTAGTGTGCAACCTTATAGGAAACAAGGTATTGCCGGTCGCCTTTCTTATACATTCGATAGCCGCTATGTGACGGAATTCAACTTTGGTTATAACGGTTCGGAGAATTTTGCCAAAGGAAAGCGTTTTGGATTTTTCCCCTCTTTTGCAGTCGGTTGGCTTATATCCGAAGAGCCTTTTATGGACAAGTTCAGAAACACTTTGAGTAAATTGAAGTTGAGGGGTTCTATAGGAAAAGTAGGAAATGATGACATTGGCGGACGTCGTTTTGCTTATATGACTACACTGAATACGGATACCGATAAATACAATTGGGGTGATACAGGACAGATTGAACGTAAGGGTATCTCTGAAGGGGAAGTAGGAGTGGAAAACCTTACTTGGGAAACAGCCCTGAAAATGAATCTCGGAGTGGAGTTGGGGTTATGGAATGAACTGGAGTTGCAGGTGGATGTGTTTAGGGAGAAACGTACAAACATTTTTATGCAACGTGCAATTATTCCGTCACAAACCGGGTTCCTGACAAATCCATGGGCGAATTTTGGTGAAGTAACTAACCGTGGTGTGGAATTCTCTTTAAATTATAATAAACAAATCAATAAGGACTGGTTTATAGGTTTCCGTTCCAACTTTACTTATGCTATCAACCGGGTGGACGAGTTTGACGAACCGGAATCTGTAAAAGGTACATATAAAGGATTGACGGGACGTTCGCTAAATACTTTGCAAGGATTGCAAGCAGAAAGACTGTTCACAGCAGACGACTTCGATGCGGATGGCAACTTGAAGTTCGGCATACCGACACAAGATGTGGGGGCTTCCAAAGTTCGTCCGGGTGATATTAAATATGTAGATATGAATGGTGATGGTTTCATTACCGATGAGGACGAAGGCTTTATTGGTGGGACGGTAGACCCACGTATCGTTTATGGCTTCGGAGGTAATGTGAACTATAAGAACTGGGATTTGAATTTCTTCTTTCAGGGAACCGGTGATACGTATCGTGTAATCGGTAACACTACTTACTTTATTCCGGGTAGCGGACAAACATTGCAAGGAAATGTTTATTCCAACTATAATGACCGGTGGACAGAAGAAGATCCTTCTCAGGATGTATTTTGGCCTAGATTGTCGGAACAACCTAACCGCCAGAACTACCGTAGTTCTACATGGTGGAAAAAGAACATGCGCTTCTTACGCCTGAAAACGTTGGAGTTGGGATATACTTTGCCGAAATCAGTTACTGAAAAGATACATTCCAAATCAATTCGTTTTTATGTGAGCGGCAATAACCTGTTCTGTTTCTCCCCGTTCAAACTTTGGGATCCGGAATTGAACACGGATACCGGCTTGCGTTATCCGGCTATGCGTTCCGTTATGTTTGGAGTTGACCTGAATTTCTAATATTAAATAATGACGATCATGAATTTAAGAAAATATATAATTGCCGGTTTGATAGGCATCGTATCGTTGGGTTCCTGTACGTATCTTGACAAAGAACCGGATACGGAGATTGATATTGATATGGTCTTTGAAAACAAGACAAAGGTAGAATCCTGGTTGGCGAATGTATACAGCCGTATCCCCAATCCGGGAAATGACTGGCTGAACACGTATGGATGGGAAGTCTTTGCAGATGACTTGACCGCTTCTGCACGCTGGCAACAGTGGGACTGGCCTAATATAACTAAAATCCTCGGGGGATGGACTCCCAATACACAATGGGCGGGAAATTTTTGGGATGGCCTTCCACGTAAAATACGTCAGGCTTACATCTTCATTGAGCGCGTACATGCATTGCCCGATGCAGACCTGCCTCAGAGAGAAGTGGATTATATGAAGGCGGAAGCACGTTTTCTCGCCGCATACTATTGGTGGCAATTACTGGAGACTTATGGGCCGATACCTTTCAGACCGAATTACATTGCCCCCACAGACTTTACACTTTCTGAATTGATGGTGGGACAAAGACCATTCGATGAGATTGTCAGCCATTTGGATAATGAAATGCTGGAAGCATCCAAACAATTGCCTGCTGTATGGCAAAGCGTAGAGAAATATGGTCGTATTACTTCTGTAATGTGTCTCACCATTCGTGCAAAAATGCTGTTGTTTGCTGCCAGCCCATTGGTAAATGGTAACGAGTGGTACATCGGACATAAAAATAGGGAAGGAGAAGAATTATTCAATTCTACTTACAGCCAAATGAAATGGGTAAAAGCTGCTGAAGCATGCAAATTACTGCTTGATGAAGCAGAACAGGCTGGCTACCGTTTGTATGTAGAATATAATGCCGAAGGAGAAATCGACCCTTTCACTTCACTTGAGAATGTTTGGTTTACCAAGTTTCAGGACGGAAATAAAGAGATCTTGTTCCCTTATACGAAGCAAGACGCTTATCAAAGCTACCAGTTCTATACTAATAAAGCTGTGACTAAAGAATATGGTGGCGGAAATGGTCTGGGTGTATATCAGGGACTAGTGGATGCTTTCTTTATGAAGAACGGACTTCCGATAAAAGATAGCAATGCGAAATATGTAGAAGAAGGATTTTCTACAGAAAAAGAGACTAGGGTTACTGAATGGGCTGGTGGAACAGGACAGAAAGGAGATGTGACTGATGCGGGAACTTATAATATGTATTGTAATCGTGAGCCGCGCTTCTATACAACAGTAAGTTATAATGGTTCCTGGTATGCTTTGGCTAATCGTAAGTTTGAGTTCTTTAAGAACCAGAAAGATAATGACTATACGCATGACGCACCTCAGAATGGTTATTTGGTTCGTAAAAAAGTGTATCCTCAGGATAACCCGAAGAATGGCAGTTACAAATGGCGCCAGATGTTCCTGTATCGTTTGTCGGCTTCCTATCTGGATTATGCAGAAGCAATCAATGAGGCTTATGACGATAAGGCATCCCGTGAGGAGGCGTTGAAATATGTGAATAAAGTACGTGAACGTGCAGGCGTCCGACAATATACATTGAATGTCGTGTCGGCGGATGATGCTAAGTACATCCATGTAGATGATAATCAGTTGGCAGTGCGTGATATAGTCCGCATGGAACGTCGTGTTGAACTTTGCTGTGAAGGATCACGCTGGTCGGATATTCGTCGGTGGAGAATCGTAGAGAGCCTTCCTGAAATGTGTGGAGATGACTTTGGTATGAATTATGGTGGGACGAACAGTAATGAGTTTTATAAGAGAACTGTATTTCAGACACGTGTATGGAAAAGAGCGATGTATTGGATGCCGGTATATTTCCAAGAGATAAATAAGAATCCTAACCTTGTTCAGGCACCTTTCTGGAATTAATTAAATGAAAAAGCATGATTATGAATAAGATAATGAAACTAATATGCTTGCTCTTTCTTATGTCGATAGTAGCGAGTTGTAACAAAGAGCCGGAATTCTATACACTGGAAACTCCTGTGGATCAGATGTTGTTGAAAGCTTCTTCTACAGAAATTACTTTAGAGAAAGAGAGCGAGAACGAAACGGCTGTTACATTTACATGGGATGCCGCAGCTCAGCGTGGCGGTGCAAATGCCAGTATCACTTATTTCTTTAGGATGTATATGGCAGATTTGCATTCTAATGTAACTAATTTATATGAAAATATATCGGGGGAACGTTCCATAAGTTTCACACATAGTGAGTTGAATGATATTTTGGCTTCCTGGAGCATACTTCCCGGGGATAAGGTGACCATTGAAGCTGAGGTGATTGCGCAAGTGAATTCATCAGTTCAATATTTGAAACCGGAATTGTCGAAAATACAACTGGACGTGGCCGGATATGATAAGAATGCTACTGCAATTTATATGGTAATGCTGGACGGTGATGGAGAAAGAACTGTCCGGAGAATGACAGAAAAGGTAGTTGGTTCGGGTATATATCAGTCAACGGCAGAGTTGAAGCCATGTAAATACTTCTTTGCCCTTAGTGCAGATTCGGACTATCCATGTTATATGAAAGGTGAGAATGGAGATAATTCTTTGCAGTATGTAACGGAAGAAGGTGATTATGAGATGTTGGAAAATACGAAGAGAGGCACATATACAATGGTAGTCGATTTGAATGTATTTGATGTGAATATAGTCAGTTTGTATCCTCTACCCAAGGATGGCATTTGGATTGTCGGTAATTCTTGCGATGTTGGCTGGGACTTGGGGGTTGCTAAAGATAAGGGAGGCTTGACAAGCAAAGATCCGCGTCATCCGGAACTTTGGACATATACAGGCAATTTCCATTTCAATGGTGGTGACAATGAATTTAAACTTTCAGTGGATCTTGACTGGGGCGGCAAATTCTTCTTTGCTCCTACTGCGGGTGCCAATCCGGCTGCAGAACATGAACTTGGAGAAGCAAGGTATCAAGATGCAGGTGGTGACCTGAAATGGAGTGTTGCTTCTGACGGTAAATACACTTTGACAGTAGACCTTAATGAAATGAAGATATATTTGAACCCTGCAGAGTAATCTTCATAGTGAGTTAATTAAAATATGGAAATCATGAAAAAACTGTTTATTATAATCTATTTGCTTGCTAATATATTTGTGTTGGGAGCATGCAGTGATGTAGAAAGTGCGGGTGAGCCGCAACCACGCGTACCGCGGGTAGAAGTAGAATCTGGAACCTATTATGTACAGATTGTGCAGGAAAATATAGATGGAGTGGCTTTCGTTTACCGCTGGCTGGATATGGAAACGGCATCAAAGTATGTTATAACCTTGGGGCTGCAAGTGGACGATGAAACGTTTGAAACTATAAAAGTAGAAGACCAAAGCATACTGACCTACGATGGAGTGCGCGAACTACTTTTTACCAACCGACAGATAATGGAATACATGAAGGCTTTTGGACTGGATGGAAACGAAGCTCAGTTGAGCATTACGCTGGAAGCGTTTCAAGCGGATGGCATGCCAATAACCTCGGATGTATCCAAAGCTTCGAAGACCTCTGAGATTAATATTATACTAGGCCCTGGCATAGAAGTGAATCCGGAGCAGATTAGTAACAATTAACAAGAAAAACTTAAACTTATGTTATACATACAACATACAATTGCGCTTGGAATAATTTCCCTGTTCACATGGGGATGCGGTAATAGCGATAAGCAGAAAGGTGAAGCAGAACAAGCTCCATTAGCAGACAAAGTGTGGTATTCAAATCCGGTTATCGACTCCGATAATCCGGATCCGACAGTGATAAAGGCGGAGGATGGATATTTCTATCTGTATGCTACCGGAGGGAATACATGGATACACAAATCCAAAGACCTAGTACATTGGACTTTTGTGAGTGGTGCTTACGAAGAGGATAAGAAGCCGTCTTGGGAAACCGGAGAAGGTGTTGGCATATGGGCACCGGATATTAATTATATTAACGGTAAATATGTGATGTATTATTCGATGTCTACATGGGGTGGAGGAGCGACTTGTGGCATAGGTGTTTCCGTTTCGGATACTCCTGTAGGGCCGTTTACGGATTTAGGTAAGATGTTCCGTAGTAATGAAATAGGTGTACACAACAGTATTGACCCTTTCTATATTGAAGATAATGGCAAAAAATATCTTTTCTGGGGAAGTTGGTTTGGCATTTGGGGTGTTGAACTGAGTGAGGACGGACTATCTCTGAAGGGTGGAATCGAGAATGCGAAAGCGACAAAAATACAGGTTGCTGCCAATACAGGAAATACCAATGCCTATGAAGGGTCATATATATTGAAAAGAGGTGATTATTATTATTTGTTCTGCTCTACAGGTACTTGTTGTGAAGGCGCGAATAGTACATATCAGACGGTTGTATGTCGTTCCACTAATCTTTTTGGTCCTTATTTGAATAAAGCCGGTGAAGACATGAATGATAACAAACATGAGGTACTGATACACAGAAATGATGCATTCTTGGGTACGGGACACAATGCTGAAATAGTACAGGATGATGAAGGTAAAGATTGGATAATCTATCATGCTTATCGGACTGCCGATCCATCTTTAGGTCGTGTGGTATTACTTGATAGAGTTTATTGGGATGACAATGACTGGCCTTATCTCGTAGGGGACGGACCGGTTGTAAAGGCGGAAGCTCCGACTTTCAAGCAGAGTAAGTAGTTGGTATAGGGTAGTTGTAGCTATGATAACTACAACTACCCTATTTAATTCTCGAATTATAAATTTATTGCTTTTAAATGTTATCATGAAAAAAGGATTATTGCTTTTACTCTGTGTTATGCAGAGTTTTCTATTTGTATTGCAAGCGCAAAACACACAGCGAAATATTGCTTATACAGATGATAATGTAAGATTTACAGTCATTTCTGATGGAGCGCTCCGCATGGAGTATGCTCCGGATGGGAAATTCGTAGACGATAGATCTCACATCGTTGTGAATCGTAACTATCCCCAGGTAGATTACAAACTAAAAACAAGAGGGGGATGGATTGAAATAACGACTTCTAAAATGAAGATGCGTTATAAGAAAAACAGTGGACAGTTTACAGATAAGAACTTGGTTATCACCGCTGCTAAAGAAATATTGCCTTTTACCTGGAAACCCGGTATGCAACAGAAGGGTAACTTGAAAGGAACCTATCGTACATTGGATGGTATGGATGGTGATACACAGACACAAACATGGGTGGCTGATACAAAGAAAGGTGATAAGCTGAAATTGGAAGATGGCCTGCTGGCTACGGACGGTTGGACTTTTATTGATGATTCTCAGGGACTTTTGTTTGATGATAATAAAGATTGGGATTGGGTGAAAGAGCGTCCGGCCAACGGCGGACAGGATTGGTATTTCATGGCATATGGTCATGACTATAAAGCTGCCTTGAAAGATTATACACTCTTTGCGGGAAAGGTGCCATTACCTCCCCGGTATGCATTTGGTTATTGGTGGTCACGCTATTGGTTGTATTCTGACAGGGAGTTCCGTAATCTGATTGACAATTTCCATACTTATCAGGTTCCTTTGGATGTATTGGTGGTAGATATGGACTGGCACTATACAGAACAAGGAAAAGGTGGTTGGACTGGTTGGACATGGAACCGTGATTTATTCCCGAATCCAAAGGACTTTTTGGGATATCTGAAACAGAATGATGTGAAAATCACCCTTAACTTACATCCGGCGGATGGAGTGGCTTCTTATGAAGAAAAATATCCTGGATTAGCAAAAGATATGGGAGTCGATCCTCAGTCCAAACAGACAATTCCATGGATAAATTCAGATAAGAAGTTTATCAAGAATATGTTCAAGAATGTATTGACGCCAATGGAGAAAGATGGTGTTGATTTTTGGTGGTTGGACTGGCAGCAAGGGATATATGATCCGAAGGTGAAGAATTTGAGCAACACTTGGTGGATCAACTATGCGTTCTTTAGCAATATGGAAAAGAACAGGGACACACGTCCGATGTTATATCACCGTTGGGGCGGTTTGGGTAATCATCGCTATCAGGTAGGTTTCTCCGGTGATGCTGTTGTTTCATGGAAATCATTAGATTTTCAGCCTTACTTTAACTCGACAGCTTCCAATGTATTATATGGTTATTGGAGTCATGACTTGGGAGGACATATCGGTGAAAGTATAGATCCGGAAATGTACACTCGTTGGTTGCAATTTGGAGCATTAAGCCCGATTATGCGTACACATTCCCAAAAAAGTGCCGGTTTGAATAAGGAACCATGGGTATTCAACAAAGAATATTGTGATGTTCTTCGTAAGACAATCCAGCAACGCTATGAGATGGCTCCTTATATTTATACAATGGCTCGTAAAGGTTATGATGAAGGATTATCACTTTGCCGTCCGATGTATTATGATTATCCAGATAGTAAGGAAGCCTATGAGTTCCGTAATGAATATATGTTTGGAGATGATATTCTGGTTGCTCCTGCCACAGCTCCTGCTAAAGATGGCTATGTACAGGTACGTGTTTGGTTGCCCGAAGGCGAATGGTATGAGTTGCATACGGGTACTTTGCTGAAAGGTGGGCAGATTATAGAGCGTCCTTTTGCTATTGATGAATATCCGATTTATGTAAAAGCAGGTGCTGTATTACCGATGTACACAAGAAAAGTAATGAATCTGAATGGCAATGATGAAGAGGTCGTGATTACCATATTCCCAGGTGGGGTTGGAGCGTCTTCCTTTAATTTCTACGAAGATAATGGAAACGACAAGAATTATGCATCAGAATATGCTGTGACTAAATTGGCATCTTCTCGCCAGGGACAAGAACAAACAGTTGTTATTGGTAAACGCGAGGGACAGTATAAAGATATGCCTGCTTCCCGTTCCTTTAAAGTGAAAGTGCTTTCATCGCTTGTTCCACAGTCAGTCACTGTCAACGGTCAACCTGTCAAATTTGAATATTTAGGCGAAGAGTTTGCGCTTTCAGTTGACCTGCCGGTTTTGTCTTGTGACCAGGAAAAGATAATCAAAATAGTTTATCCTACAGAAACGGCTGATATGAACGGTTTGCTGGGAGCATCCAAGCGAATCGCCAAATCTATGGAACAGTTGAAATATCGTGATTCGTATATTTGCTTTAAAGAAGAATTTGGTAAAATGGGAAGTTTAAGCGAAGCGGTAACTTATGATCCGGACAAGATTTCTTCTTTAGTATCCGAATTCTGGAAATGTTATGGTGAGCTTCCTGAAGTTTTGAAGCGTCAGGGTTTGAACGATGATAATAAGGTATGGTTCTTACAGTCTATCTGTTGGAGCAAATAGTTTTAATAGCACAAACAAATATACTAGTGGGGTGATTAAAAACGTCCTGTTTTTTTTATTAGTACTAAAAAAAACAGGACGTTTTAAATTCAAAAGAATCTGGCGATTGACTACTTACACAGCCCGCCATATTTGGGCAACGTTGACACGAGAAAGTGGAGCTCCTATATCTATCATTAGTGCAGGGTTAGGACATACTTCAGAAGAGATGACGCGGGTGTATCTGAAAGACTTCGACCAGGAAACGTTAGCGCAGGTAAATCCTGTTGTTACAAATTTGTTGTAATATAGAATGAAGATCAATTCTTAAAGGCACTGTCTTCTTCTTTTTATTTTTTAAGATCACTAGTGTCCCATTAAAACTGGGACAAATTAAAAATTAAAAAAACTTGGCCCATTTGGTCCGAATCGTTCTTTGTCATTTTGAAATTTAGTTTTATCAAAGAGGTCTCTCAGATGAGTTTTATCAGTCAATGAGATACTCAATATTTGTAGCACTTCGTATGTACTTCTATCCAGTTTCATATCGTGTTGAATGATTGCCACCAAACAGTAAGTACATATTGCAGCATATATCTGTATTCGAACAGCGTTCTCTGTAGTACCCCAAAATCTTTTGATTTTAAGATGCTGCTTGAGCCATTTGAAAAACAGCTCTACCTGCCAGCGATTTTTATAAAGTTCGGCAACTTGAAGTGCAGATATATGCATCGCATTGGTTATGAATATGAACTCCCTTTTTTGTTCTTCATCCCAATATTTAACCAGTCTAATTGGCTCTGGATAATATTGTTTAGGATAAAATCCAGTCGGAAGTACACTTGCGTCTGAAAACACATTCTTAGGCAGCCTACGTTTCCATTTGATGGATTTGTACTGGAGATTCTTTTTTGCTCTGACAACGAAGTAGGCTTCAATCTGCTGAATCTTATACAGCATCTTGAAGTTGTTATAACCGCGGTCAAAGATGTAATAAGAGCCTGGTTCATAAGGAACTTCAATCATCGCTTTAGAATCGTGTATGGATGCTTCCGTGATATGAAAGAATGCAGGGATCTGCGTTTCTACATCATATAATGTATGCACTTTGATACCACCTTTCTTCTTGCGGAATTTAGCCCACCAAAAGACTGAAAGACACAAGTCAACAGTTGTCGAATCGAAGGCATAAACGTTACCGCCAAGTTTGAAAATATGATTAACACGCTTTTGTCGTGCTTCACCAACCAGGTAGTAAGCGTATTCTTCAAAGATATGATAGTCTCTATCTTGATTTGCTCGTGCCAGCGATGACTTTGATACGTTTTTGCCCATTCCTAAATGATAACATTTGGAATGATGGGCTTCAAGCGCAACTATTAAATCTCGCAGACTTTCACGATTAGAAAGTTGACCAAACATCAAAGCAAGTAGTTGATTCCAGCAAGTGAAGTGCTTCACATATTTGTCGCCATCATACTTGCGTACAATGTAATTGAACTTATTCCTATCCAAGAATGACACTAGTTGGGCGAAAACGTATTTATCTTTATGCATTTGCAAATCTCCTTTTAGAGAGTCAAAGGTGCAAATCGAAATCCGTTTAATCGAAAAAACTCTGTAACTAACTAAATTTCAAATATTTCAAAGAACTATTTTAGATTTTAATGGGACAGCAATGTTTTAAGATTGAAGTTCACTAATCACTTGACAAATGCTTTAAAATATTGTATCTTTGTTGGTGTTGGTAGAGAAAGAACATCGTTTTTATGGAACGATAAACGAAAAAATGGATAAAAATGAATTTGAAAACAGTGCAATATAGTGACAAATATACTTTGTCTTCCAGCGTCAGCTAGGAAGACAGAGTCTCTGATATAGGCCAAGGGCTGCAAACTTTATGGAGTTTGCAGCCCTTTTTGTGTATGCTCGGCATGAGTATTATCTAACGGGTGCAAGTCCCTCGTGAGCCCTAATAGC
>NZ_JAAXGE010000019.1 GCF_014750685.1 Bacteroides sp. GM023 | reverse complement strand
GGAATCCGCCACTTCAGGCGGCAATCAGTATACAACAAATTTCAACAATTCAAAATTCAATTCCCATGGTTACAGTTACATTTGCCATCAAGCCATATTTGGCTGGATACATGTATGTCCGGTACGGACAAAGTTTAGAATCCCAATCACACAGTAATTCTCCTTCAAGACGACTCCCTATCCCAATCCACCTCTCCCACCTCACTCCCATTTATCACTTCTTGCACCAATTGTCCGTTCCTCGTCCGCAAGGCGTCTCCTGGAAAGAAACAGGAAATATCACCTTTGTACTCCCTAGTCCAAGACTCGGCAAAAATCCGGAAGTTTATAATTATTTCGGTCAGGACAGTATCTTTATTATTGAAAAGGAAATTGAGGTGGAAATGAAAGCGGAGCTCTATTCCTTCCTGTTGGAAAATAAGTTCAAAAACGGGGTGATGTATATAAAATCAATGCATGAATTTGTGGTAGAGTATGATATGGTGGAGTCAGTGGAAGAGGAAAGTTTGATGAGAGGGTTTCAGAGGTGGAGGAAAAAGATGAAAGAATATTCGGAAAAATAGAAAATATTCCGGTGGGTAAAAGATATGTTATTAGACATAAAAGAATATAATTCACCTAATAAGTATCTTTGTTTTGAAATATAAACACTATATTTGTGATAAATTCTCAAATAAGATGGTTAAAATATGATTATTCAATTTACAATAGGAAACTTTCTATCTTTCAAAGAACAATCTATATTGTCATTGGCAGCATCGGCTTTGAAAGAAATACAGGTTCCGGCTGAAGATATAATCTTTAGCGTAGGGACTGCCGGATTATCATTGATGAAGAGCGCAGTTGTTTATGGTGCTAATGCATCTGGCAAATCCAACTTCATTAAGGCATTTGAGTTCTTTAAGTGGTATGTGATAAATTCATCGAAGGATATTCAAGCAGGAGAACGAGTTAATATAGAAAATTTTCGGTTGAACTCACTTACTGCAAGTGAACCAAGTCATTTTGAAGCCATATTCTGTGACGAAGACAATCAATATCGTTATGGATTTGAGGCTGATAATTCATTGGTACATTCGGAATGGCTCTATCAAAAAGCTAATAAAAAGAGAGCTAAGGAAGTAGAATTATTCTATCGCGAAAAAGATAATTTTGATATTCATACCAAGTTTGTCGTCGGTAAAGAGCTTGCAGGTAAACGAATGGTAAGGGCAAATGCATTATTGCTTTCTGTTGCGGCGCAATTTAATGATCCGACAGCAGTAGAGATAATGAAATGGCTGAATGATACCACTATTATCTCAGACTCTAATAATGAGAAGATATGGAATACCGCAACTATCCAACTGGATGACAACAGAATGAAACAGAGAATTGTAGAGTTTTCCCGCTATGCTGATTTAGGCATTGAGAATATTGAAAAAATTGATAATACGATTGTTAGTACGCATACACAATACGATGATGAAGGTAATGAAGTCAAAGCTGTTACTTTCCCATTCAAGAAAAATGAATCGGAAGGCACAATAAAGTATTTTTCTTTAGCATATCCCATTATTGATGCTTTGGATAATGGAAAGCGTCTGATTATAGATGAATTTGATTCTAAAATGCATCCACTTCTTACGTGTAGAATTATTGCCTTGTTTAATTCAAAAGAAACAAATCCGAAAAATGCCCAATTAATTTTCACTACTCACGATACGAACTTATTGAGTGCTAATATATTCCGACGGGATCAGATTTGGTTTACACAAAAAGACCGTTATGGGGCAACCGAACTTTATTCATTAGCAGAGTATAAAGTACGTAATGATGCTTCGTTTGAAAAAGATTACTTATCTGGGAAGTATGGAGCAATTCCAATTGTTGGAGATTTAACCCGTTTGTTTAATACCCAAGAAAATTAAACTATGGCGGCTACAAAAAGGAAAAATATAAATCCGCGTGTCGAAAGAAAGATAACCCGTATCAGTGGTGTGCGTGAAGTGAAACAAACATTTCTGATTATTTGCGAAGGAGTGAATACTGAACCGGACTATTTTAATGCTTTTCGTTTGACTTCAGCCAATGTGAAAGCCGTGGGGCAAGGTATGGGAACATTAACATTAGTACAAAAGGCTATCAATACAGTAGAAGATTTTATTTTTATCCATTGATTAATAGATGTTTAGAAGAAAGAGAAAGAACAATGGGTAACGATATAGAAATGAGCGAACTACTTTAGTCTGCTATGTTTTCCCATTGCTTCAAATAACTCTCCTACAAAGATATAAATAATCTTTTAATCTATATTGCTAAATAAAATTTATTTCTTTTGCAAAACTCTCAATTTTAGGTGCAAAAATGCAATTCAATGAAATTTGATTCATTTTTACACCTAATCATCTCATAAATAGGCATATCTTTGTAAAAAGATAAAAGTATAGATATGATACAGTTACGTAAAATAGAAAATGAATCACCTTGGGTAATATCTAAGTTAGCAAATAACTATGAGATTGCTAAAAACTTACGTGATATATTTCCTCATCCCTACACGATTGATAATGCAGTTTCTTTTATTGAATTAGCTAAGACAGGAGAATTAGGACTCGTGTTTGGAATATATTCAGAAAATGAATTTATTGGCTGTTGTAGCTTGAATCCTCAAAGCGATGTATATAGAATTAATGCAGAGGTCGGATACTGGATTGGCGAACCATATTGGAGAAATGGATATGCAACAGAAACTGTTAAACTGTTAGTTGAAATGGCTTTTAATCAATTAGGGATGCAAAGAGTATATGCAAATATTTTTGAATATAATATGGCATCAATGAAGGTATTAGAAAAAGTTGGTTTTGAGAAAGAGGCTATTATTAAATCGTCTGTGATAAAAAAGGGACAAATATTTGATGAACATATATATAGTATAAGGAAAACATGAAAGATGAAGCAATAAAACATATAATCGACAAATACAACTTAAATGAAATTGTTGATATACTGTCTAATAAATTGAGCGGTTCAGAGTTAAATTCTTTGCTTTTAGAGGTGTTTGAAAGACGAGTTATGCAAGAAACTCCCTCTTCACTATTGGAAAAATACACTAAAAACAAACTCGTTAAGCCTGCACAATTAGACTTTCTAAAATTTAAAGAAGAAGAGTTAGAGTGTTGTAAAATAGTAGCAAATAGCAGTTTTGAATTAATCGAGTTATCTCCTGTTGCTCAATTAGGTACAAGTAGTATAATGGCAACTGTAAACCAAAAGAAAGTTCTTACAGCACTCCGAAATACAGAAGTTCAGTCAGACCCAACAAATTCAATAGCTTTACATTACGCTTCATTGAAGAAAAACAACGAGTTGTCGGAGAAAACGTATAATTTCAGCAATGTGTCGAGAGTTATACGGACTCAGGTTTTCTCTAATCCCAACTTTACACCCCATTTCCCTATTCTGTGTCTAATTTCCTGCGGTATGGATACGGGTAGTTTTGAATTTGAGAAAACAGAGATACATAAACACTTTGCTATAACTCAAGATGTGTGCAAAAGTGTTTTTGGGTTTAATAATCTGTTTTTTGAGATTATTCCTTGTAAAGAATATGACAGCAACAGTCCATTAGTATCTAATAGCTTATCACATATTAAAAATAGCGGTTTTGATGTTCGTATTGCCGAATCAGATTCACAAAATAACTATTACTACGGTATGAGAATTAAAGCTAAAATTATAGCTGATGGTGTAGAATATGAAATTGGCGATGGAGGATTACTTGATTGGACTCAAAAATTATTAGCAAATAAAAAAGAACGTATGCTAACTATGGGGTTAGGAATACAGTTGTTACACCTATTCAGAAAATAATATGTTGATATCTAAAGTTATATACGAAGATGAAGTAAACGACCATGTAAGGATTAAATATCCCGGCTTTGAGTTGAGGGATATTGTTGAGTATTACTTTGAGATTACAACGGAAAGCAATTTAATAACTCCATTCTCAATAGTTGCTCTTCCTAATGTAAATATTGTTGCTTCTGTTAATCTTACAGATAAAAGTCAGACATTAAAAGTGGATAGAAAACTCGGTATCAAAGATACTACGGGAGATAAATTATATGGTAGTTTGTCAGATGCAATGACCATAATACACGCACCGGGAACACATGAATTTGCAATTAAATTCAAACCGGGTGTGTTATATCCGTTTTTGAAGGATGATATTCCTTGCTTATTGGACAGTTACAAACCATTGAGTAATTATATAGATAACACAATTATTGAAGAGCTAAAATCTAAAAAGACCTTTGATGAACGTGTCAGCTATGCAGAAAACTATCTTCTATCAAATATAGATATCTTCAAGTCTGATTATAAATTAGAGACCGTAATTAAAGCAGTTTATTACATTACTCATTGCGGTGACTTCAAATCGAATATGGTTAGTAAGAAAGTCGGGGTATCAACACCTACACTAAATAGATACTTTAAAGAGGTGTTAGGTATGTCACCAAAGCAATGCTTTAGAACCATGAGGTTTAAAATAGCTTTGATGAATTACCGCTCTAAAGGAAGTAGCAATTCGTATGATGAGTTAGGATATACAGACTTCTCTCATTTTGCAAAAGAGTCTCAATGTCTAACAAATAAAAAACCATCTGAATTATAGCAGATAAATAGAATCATTCAGTAGCAAAGCAAATGCTTCAATAAATATATAAACCTAAAAAGTTATAGTTATGAATGATTTAATGAAAATGAGGATATTGCGGGCTATTGTCTGGAACCTCAGAACAAGTAAGTAAAGAAGAAATGCAAGATGCCTATGGCGAATTTCTTGAACATATCGAAAGTGTAAGCGGTGGAGTGGATTACGCAGTTATTCATCGCACATTGAATGCTACCCGTATCGAGATAGCTTCACTTGAAACGACACCTCTTTATGGGCAGGGGGGAAAATGCGCTTAAAAAGCTGTTCTTACAAAAGACATTGGCTATTATCAATTCAGAACTGGAGCTGTTGAATCTAAAAATCCAATATCCCAATCTGTTCCAGAACCGAAAAAATAATTACCCACTCTCACCCCTCTACCTAACAGACGAAACCTATCTTATTGAAATTATGGAGATGGTGAGCGGACTGTTCTTATCTAAACGAGTAGTTACCCATAACGGAACAGAATCACCACTAACAGAAATCGGACGAGCGTTTGAACACCTCTTTAATATCAAACTGGGTGACATTCACAAGAAGCATGAGAGTGTTATTAAACGTAAGCCATCCAAAGTAACCGAGTTTTTAGATATACTTCGCAAAGCCATTGCCGAAGAAAGTAAGAACAAAGGATATTTGTAAATCAACAACTTACCAACTATTTATAGGAGGGTGTCCGAAAAGGGTACCCTCTAACTTTTTTCTTTTTTGTTTCTTTTTTGTGATTCATCCAACAACTTATAAAAATATCCCTCATGAAACTTGATTTTCTCCCTTCATCAGTCTTATAATCCTTTCCATTCCTCCCTTTCTTAGCCTTTTTCTTCTTGCTGATCATTTTTCCGATGTTAAATGCAATAGCCAATATTCCAAAGTCCATGACAATCTTCTCCAAGCCTTTATGCCTGCACCTCTTGTACCCTTTATTCCATTTTATTTGCCCGAAGACCGCTTCCACCTCCACCGGTCTTTTGTTCCTATGTTCAAACCCTTTTGGTGAAGTGAGTTTCTCACGTGCCAGTTGCTTGTACCGCCTTAATTTATGGTTCACCCTGATCTCCCTGTTTCCTTTCCCTTTGTGACATTTATTTTGTAAGGGACATCCCTGACAGTTCTTAGCGCGGTAAACACTTATTTCACTTTCATATCCATTATCATTGACAGCCTTTGTCGTGTAGGCAAGTTCCATATGCTGTCCCATCGGGCATACAAAGTAATCTTTCGGTTCGTTATAATACAAATTATCTTGTTTGGAGATGTCACGTTTCCATTTTTTTGTTTGTTCCATATGAAAATAATTATACTTTACATAATCGCTTATACCGAAGCGTTCCATAAACTCATAATTTTCCTCACTTCCATATCCGGCATCCGCACAAACCTCTTTCATGAACCGGCAGTATCTCATCCGGCCATACAATAGAAATGAAATTAGAGTCAACGTATCACCGGGATTGTGATAGAAAGCATAGTTTGTTATGAACTGGTTCTCCGTGGATATCTGCAGATTATATCCCGGTTTAAGCTGGCCGTTCCTCATGTGGTCTTCTTTCATACGCATAAAAGTCGCATCAGGATCTGTTTTGGAATAGCTGTTTCTTTCACCCATTGTTTCCAGGTGTTTCTCATATTCCTGCAGCTTGGGCAAGTACTCCTCATTAAGCTTTTTAATCTGACGAAGTTCACGTTTATTGCGGTTCTCCAGATTAATGGCATCTATTTTTTCTTTCAGGGCACGGCTGTCAATAGGAAGAGTTGATTCTTCAGGAGCATTGTTGTCACCAAGAATACCTTCATCAATTTGAGAAAGTATACATTGAATCTTCTTTTCCAGACGCTCTTTATACTTTTCCACACTTTTGCGCCAGACGAAAGTATAACGGTTGGCTGCCGACTCCATCTTGGTCCCGTCGATATACTGTTTTTCCAGGCTGATATATCCCAACTCCACAAGCATGAGCACAATCTGGGTGAACAAACTGTGGATGCAACTCTTCAAACGCTTACTACGAAAATCATTGATGGTACGGAAGTCGGGAGTGGACTTGCCCGAAAGCCACATGTAAAGGATGTTTTCCTGAAGCAGACGGGCTATCTTACGACAAGAGTACACATTGTTCAGGTAGGCGAAAAACAACACTTTCAAAAGCATGCGGGGATAATAAGCAGGACAACCACCACCCTTATAAGTCGATAACAACGGACTGATGTCAAGCTCATCAACAATCTGGTTGACAAGCCGGACCGGAGCATCCGAAGAAATATTTTCATCAAGACGGGAAGGAAATAAGGAATCCATGCCTTGAGAATACTCCTTAAATTGTATATTTGCACTATCGATTAACATGCTCTAAGATAAACATTTTAGAGCAAATTAAAAAGTCCGAGCTTGGGAAAGTTCGGACTTTTGCATAAAAAAATGGAGGGTACCCTTTTCGGACACCCTCCTAACTTATTTGCATCCATTTGCCGAACTTTGCTTCATCAATCGATTGAAAATCTTAATGTTTAATTTAAAAATGAAGCAAAATGTATATAGATAACGAAAACTTCGATAAGTGGATGGAACGACTGTCGAAAAAACTCTCTGAAATCGCGCAAGACCTGAAATCCCTAATCAATACCGACAACGTATTAGATCCTAACGACAAGTTGTTGGATAATCAGGATTTAGCGTTTCTGCTGAAAGTATCTTTCCGTACCTTGCAACGGTATCGGGCAAGTGGCAAGCTTCCTTACTTTACGATAAGTCATAAGACCTATTACCGTGCCGCTGATATTCGGGTATTTGTTCAAGAAAATGCCGATTGCAAGACCTATGAACGGTTCAAAAAGGAAAATCAACTCGATACGCATACTGACGCAAAACAGGGTGGGTAATGTTACCGCCTGATGCAGTGCCACCACTCCCCATTTAGCAGAAACCGCCTCGCCTTGTGGCTTGGCTCGTTTCGCTAAATGAAGCAAGAGGGAACTGGACAAGTCCTGTTCTTCCCTCTTGCCCTGCGGGGCAAAGCCTTCGGCTTTAATGGGTTACATTCGTAACCATTTATAACAGTGATTATAAGTCGAAAATGTATTTCGCTTATAATCAACTGAATGATTGTTGTTTTCTTTATAAAAAACTTATAATCATGTATAAGACCAGTAATATATCCACGCTTAGCACCATCGGGATAGACCGACAGACGGGAAAGCTAATAGATAAACTCTGCCAACGCTATTCGCTGAAAAAGGGTGAAATAGTCCGGTTGGCATTTGTGTATATTGATAAAGCGTGTATCAACCCATCGGAAGCACCGGAATCCGTAAAATCGGAACTGGCGAAAATAAACAAACGCCAGGACGATATAATCCGCTTTATCCGACACTATGAGGAAGAACAACTAAATCCCATGATACGAACCGCCAATTCTATTGCGGTTCGGTTTGATGGTATTGGTAAGACATTGGAAACACTTATTCTTTCTCAATTGGAATCCAGTCAGGGGAAACAAACAGCCGTACTACAAAAGGTCAGTGAACAGTTCGGCAAGCATGCCGATGTAATCAACCAGCAGGGGAAACAACTCACCGCCCTGTATCAGATACATCAACGGGATTATAAGAAGCTACTTCAACTAATACAACTCTATTCGGAACTCTCCGCTTGCGGTGTGATGGATAGCAAGAAGAAAGAGAGCCTAAAGGCTGAAATTATGAACTTAATAAATACATAGAACCATGCACATAGATTTTGCCCCACTATCGGGCGGAACATATAACAATGCAGGAAGTAGCCGACAGTTAGTCTCCTACATGGAGCATGAGGATTTGGAGCGGATGGAGAAAGGAATCTATACCGATGGCTTTTTCGACCTGATAGATGATAATATCTACAAATCAAAGGTGATTAAGGATATAGACAGCAATATCGGGCAATTACTGAAAACGGATGCTAAGTTTTTCGCTATCCATGTCAGCCCATCGGAAAGCGAACTTCGGATAATGGGGAACACCGAGCAGGAGAAAGCGGAAGCGATGAAACGATATATCAGGGAAGTATTCATTCCTGAATATGCTAAGAACTTCAACAAAGGGCTATCCGAAGCAGATATAAAGTTTTACGGAAAGATTCATTTTGACCGTAGCCGTTCAGACAACAAACTGAATATGCACTGCCATTTGATTGTGAGCCGTAAAGACCAATCGAATAAAAAGAAACTGTCACCGCTTACTAATCACAAAAACACCAAAAACGGAGTAATAACAGGTGGCTTTGACCGTGTGAACCTATTCCAACAAGCGGAACAGGGCTTTGATAAGCTATTCAGCTACGACCGCCAATATCAGAATCCTTTGAGTATGCCAATACCATGAAGAATGGTAGTATAGACGATAAATTAAAAATGCAGGAGCAGGAGTTGAAAGAGCCAAAACAATATTCTACTGGCGAAAATAAAAAAGTGATATTCCAATCCGGTGAAAAAGAAAACATGATTTCTTGCAATCTTGATAGCAAGGCAGACAATAGACAGTCTTACAATCAGCAAAATAACAGTGGTGGTGATTCTCTATTATCTATCTTCTCATTGGGAGATAGTAATCATTATGATGCAACATCGGCAGAGGAATCACAGGCAAAGAAACTCAAAAAGAAAAAGAAGAAAGGGATTAGACGATGATTGAATATGAGGAACTAAGAGCCGATATAGACCGCTACCTGATGGAGCGTTTCAAGTATCATAAATCGCTTGTCAGCCTAACGATAGACAATGTTATCACCACCCAAAGAAACAGCCGTATAGATCTGTACTTGCGTATCAGAAAGGTTGAAAGCCTATTTCCACCTGATTGTCATATCATTGCCCGATGGGGATTCAGCAAAGAGCGAATAGGACACGGTACGCACTTTCTCCGGTTCTTGACAAAAATAGCCATAAAGTATGGATTCAGGTACATCGGAATTGAATGTGCCAACATGAAAAGCGGGGCTTTCGCCAAGAAGTTAGGTTTCAATTCAATAGATGATGAAAACTATTCCACAACTGTAAACAATCTAACATCTTATTTTTCAATGGAATAATTTAATAATTCCTTTATTTCTCTGAACACAAAGGTATATTCCAAGAATAAAACGGCAACACCGAGCCGCAAGCGGTTTTTGAAAATTTCTTCCTTTTTCGTACCTCGAAAGAGTAAATTTCCAAAAAGTGTTGCCTTATTTATTCTCTCCATATGGGTAATGTTTATCAGAGAAAAAAAGGAAAAATATTACATGTACTTTGTTTGCATTCAAATATTTAGTAACTTTGTATCTATATATACTTTGACTGTTTTCTGTACATCTACTGTAAAATAGCTTTATGCATTTAATTTGCTGATAAATAATAAAATACATAAAATATGAAAGTTGTTTCACTTTTTAACAATAAAGGCGGAGTAGGAAAATCGACTTTAGCTTTTCACCTATCGAATATCTTGGCAGAGAGAGGATATAAGGTTTTAATGATTGACTTAGATCCACAGTGTAACTTAACAATTTGTGGGATGAATGAGGAATTACTTCACGAAATATGGCGTGAAGAAGACTTGTTTATAGATGACTTTGAAGCCGCAAAACAGAGTAAACCCCAAGAAGAATTTTCTGATATTCTTTCTAGAACAAGAACTATTCATTTTTTATTAAAACCAACAGAAGACGGACAAGGAGATCTATCTAATCTACCACCGGTTTATCCTGTTAGAAATAATTTGGACTTAATACCGGGAAGGCTTACGGTTTACCAATATGAGAATAAAATTTCCGAAAGATGGAGTGGTGCATATTCGGGAGATCCTCTTTCAATAAGGACGATTACAAAAATCCGAGAAGTTGCAGAAAATTATTCTTCTATTAATAATTACGATTTTATCATTATTGATACCTCACCAAGTTTAGGAGCTTTGAATAAAGTAATAATTTCTATGGTTGATGGTTTTATAATCCCAGCTCTTCCAGATATGTTTTCATCGTACGGAATCCGAAATATAGGTAATGCATTGACTAATTGGAAAAAAGAATTTAATACTATATATGGATTAATATCTGAAGATAAGAGATTAAGATTCCCTGAAAACTTTGTGAGATTTTTGGGTTATACAATTTATAATGCAAAAAAATATTCCGGCAATTCTCCATGGGATTTAGCACTTGCTCATTATAACTATGCACAAGAAATCCCTGCAATTATAGAACAATGCATAGATATTGATGTTAGAGGACATTTATCACAGGAGCAAGCAAGAAATCCGATGGGTGGAACTGCCGTTATGCATTCACATAACACACTCCCAAATATGGCACAAAAGTATAAACTTCCAATATGGGAGATTCCTTCATGTCCAAATCTTGATGCAGAAGATAAAGGAACAATTATGGGGAATAGAAAAATATACGAAGCTACAAGAGACAAATATATTGAATTCTCTGATAGCTTTATTGAACGTATCAATACTCTAAACTAAGTGTATATGAACTCTGATATTGATAAAGCTGTCGATGCGTATGTCGCTAAACAATTTGAATATGAGCAATTTTTAGCAGGTGTTTTAGTTTTCTTTCAGAAACATCCAAATTTGAATCTTAGCCAATCACCTATAATTCATTCTATTAAGTCTAGGCTAAAAGACCCTACACATTTAAAAGATAAGCTATTACGAAAACTAGAGAAAGGAAAGCTAATAACGGAAGAGAATGTTTTTAATGAAATTACAGACTTTATTGGAGTTAGAGTTCTACATCTATATCAAGATCAATTTCCCACTATTCATAATGCCATAATGGAAAAAATAGAAAGTGGAGATTGGATTTTTGTTGAACAACCTAAAGCATATACTTGGGATCCAGAAACAGTAAAATTTTACGAGGGTCTAAATTTAGAAACAGAACTGCGTGACACATATTACACTAGTATTCATTATCTAGTTAAGCCCAATAATAAAAACGCCATTTGTTGTGAGATCCAAGTTAGAACACTTTTTGAAGAAATATGGGGAGAGATAGACCATACTATTAATTATCCACATCCAACAGAGAGTATCGCTTGCAAAGAACAGTTGAGAGTTTTATCAAAACTAGTTTCAACAGGAACTCGATTAGCTGATTCTATTTTTAGATCACACAAAGAACATTTAGCGAGGTAAAATATATATATTTATAATGGTTATATTAATTATTATAGAAGGCAAATAGAGATTCTCAAAGCCCTATTTGCCCTCAAGTATTTTACCCTCCCGTAAAATTATAAATGATAATTATTTTTTAGTTTTTCGGACAAGCGTTTCATGTCTTCCTCTATTTTCGCCCCTGTAATCTCCGCATAAATCTGAGTAGTTTTTATATTACGGTGTCCCATCATTTGGCTAAGTGTTTCTATTGGAACGCCTTGTGTCAGGCAAATAGATGTTCCAAAGCTATGGCGGCTTTGATGGAAGGTGAGCTTCTGAGCCAACCCACAAAGTTTGCCGATACGTTTAGTATATTGACAAACAACGTTCATACATAACATTTTAAACACCTTTCCTTTTTCGCCAGTACCTACTTCCTGATAATTTCCTTTGGAATATCCAACAATGGAATCAGTGACCTATTACCTGTTTTTTGTCGTTTAATATCTATCCATTGACTGCCCTCGCTATCTGTAACGATGTTTATATCCTGCAAATTTTTGATGTCCGTGTACGATAAGCCAGTCCAACGTCCAAAGACAAACATATCTCTTACAAATGCCACGCTCGGATGCTCTATTGGGGTAGTCATTACCTTTTCTATTTCTTCACAGGACAACCACTTGCGGGTTGTTTTAGGCTGGTCGGGCACATAACCGAAAAATGGATTACGTGATATAATTCCTTTGTTCATGGCTCGTTTTACTAACTTCCTGAGAAAGATAATATGTTGCATCACACTGCCCGTTGCCATTTTATGGTCTATTTTCAGATACATATCGTAATCTTCAATAAATGAATATTCCAGACTTGAAAATGGCATATCACTTTTGCCGTATTTATCACGAATAAAGCGGGATAGGTTCAGATGGGCATTTACATATGACCGATAGGTAGCAATTGTATGGTTTATGCCTATGCTTTTTCGTATTTCTTCGGTTGCTTCGTCCAATTCCTTTAGTAGCGTGGTATGTTCTTGGGCTATATTCATAACTGCATTTTTAACCCGTTCGGCTGTGACATAGCCATCTTTCTCTACGATACAGGTGTAGTGCTTCTCAATGGAAGCTGAAAGGCTTCTTAGTTCTCTATTCACACCTGCTTCGTATGTCGTTCTCCCCGTTGAACGTCCCGTTTTGGCGTCCCACAAATCGGGATTGGTTTCCAACCCTGTGCTGAATTGGGCGATTTCCCCGTCCAAAGTCACACGCCCCATTACGGGACAAAGCCCGTTCTTTTTTACTTTGTTCCTATTGATATAAAATAGGTATTTGAAAGTGCTACGCATGGTGTTATTATTGGTTTTGAGACTTAACAAAAGGGAACTTTCCTGTCATCCGTTCCGATAGCTTTTTCATATCGTCACTTATCTTTTGGGTGGAAACGGTCGCATAAATCTGTGTAGTATGTATATCCTTGTGTCCCAACATTCTGCTAACTGTTTCGATGGGTACACCGTGCGAAAGACACACCACCGAAGCGAATGTATGACGGCTTTGATGATAGGTTAGCGTCTTGTTTATTCCACATATTTCGGCAATACGTTTGAGGTTAATATCAACAGTTGAATATCCGGGAACATTGAATATTCTTTCACAAAATCTATCCTTTTTGTACTTCTCAATGATTTGCAGTGGTATATCCAACAACCTGATACGGGAAATTGTACCCGTCTTTTTTCGTGCCATGACAATCCATTGTTTCCCGTCCTCAGTTGTAATAAGTTCATTTTCGGTTAATCTCCGCAGGTCGGCAAATGCTAATCCACAGAAAGAGGAGAAAACAAACAAATCACGGATAAGTGTACGGTTCGGGGAGTCAAACGTAGCGTTCATTATCTTTTGCAGTTCCTCGCTCGTTAGGGTACGGTGTTCACTCTGTCCACGTTCAGGTTTGTACTCCGTAAATGGATCACGGGCAATAAATCCTTTGTTGAAAGCAATACGGACTATTTTTCTGAATGGGATAATATATCCCAATATAGTATTCGGTTTCATTTTCAAATCCACCCGTAGATAGAAGTCATAGGCTTCTATAAAAGAGAATGTGAGTTGATTAAATGACATATCCCGAACATGGTATTTCTTTTGCAGGAAATCAGCCAAATGACTGTAAGCGTTACAATAGCCCTTGTAGGTTCTTTTCACCCTGTCTATTCCGACACGCTTACCGTAGACCTCGTTGTGTTCCGCAAATACTTTCAGTAAGGTTTCATGTGTGGAGGCGATACCTTGAAATGCGTTTTTCAGTTCTCCAGCTGTCACACTTCCCCGATTAGTTAGATACTCTTTGTAACGGGCGTGAATGCTTAGATTGATTTTTGACGGTTTACTTGCAAGGCGTGGTTGCTCTTTCCAGTCATTCGTCCTACTTTGGCATCCCATTTTGATGGCTCGGCTTCAATCTTTGCGGAAAATTGTGCCATCGACTGCCCGATGGTGATAAGCCCCATTATGGAACATAAACCATTGGCTTTTACTTGATTCTTTTTGAGGTAGAATAGCACCTTTAATTCTTCTTTCATGTGCTCACTTTTAATTAGTTGCAAAATTATTGCTTAAGTGAGTTACTTGAAGAATGGAAGCAGTTATAAACAAGATGAGAAGTTCGTTTGGATTCCAGCGGGCATATGATATACAAAAATACGAAAATCGAATACATCTTTCATTTGCAAAATTGAAAGGCCAAAATCCACTTGAGAAGATAGAACAAATAGTATCATTTGTAGAAACATCGTTATCTAATGAAAAATAAATATCTTTTTCTCGATTTTGACGGTGTGCTCAGTTCGATACATCAACGGGAAAGAGATTGATGAATGGTTCAAAAGAAAGGGCTTCTACTATGAAGAGCTCAAATACGCAATTCTAAATGATAAACAGTCGTTTCTTTCTCACCAGCAATCACATTTGATATTAACTAATCCGAAAATAGGTATTACTGAAAATGACGTGAATAAAATCCTGGAAATTCTCCTCTAGCGTGCCACCTCATCTATAAATAGTTGTAGACTATTTATCCATGGATGTGAAAAAGAGAAAGCATACAATATTCCTATCAAAATACGTATGTTTTTTCCTTTTAACCAATCTTCTCTGATATCAAATATGAAGAACTCATCTTTGATTTATCAAAATTGGTAGAGTACTTCGTATTGAATGCTTTCGCAATCACATCTAAATACTTAGTTTGTCCCAATGGATTAGAAGTACTAGGAGTGGATAGTTCAATGAACATTCCTTTTACAAGTTGTTTACCTACACCCCAATTCCAATTGTTCTTAGCTGAAATTTTCCAAAGTGGCATAATTAAACATTTTAATCGGTGAGAACTATTTCTCAATGCAAAAGTAGTGTCTGGCTGTCCCATTTTGCGATACACCTTTTCAAAAAACGATACTTTTTTGTAACTCTTAAGTTGTTTTGAGGGATAGATGAAATAGTAATATCAAAAGAATCCTTACCTTTACAGCAATAAACAATTCAAAATAAAATTATGGCACTTTACAAATATAATACTTCAGGCGTCTTTTCTGAAATAAAGGAAAAACCTTTTAAATTGGAAAGAGATATTCAACGAATGTTTGAAACGAATATGTCTCAAATTATGGGACTTAAAATGATTAAGTCCGAATTTACGATCAAAGACCGCCGTATTGATACGCTTGCCTTTGATCCTCAGTCGAAGGCTTTTGTTATCATTGAATATAAAAGGGAAAGAAACTCAAGTGTCATAGATCAAGGGTTCACTTACCTAAGCCTAATGCTGCAAAATCAAGCTGATTTTATTCTGGAATATAATGAAACACAAGTAGGGAACTTGAAACGGAATGATGTGGACTGGTCGCAGACTAAAGTAGTATTTGTTTCACAAGGATTCACACCTAACCAACGCGAAGCCGTCAATTTCAAAGATTTATCCATTGAGCTATGGGAAGTGAAGCGTTATGAGAATGATAGTGTATCCATCACCCCCATTCGCAAAAGTCATGCATCAGTAAGCATTAAAACTGTGATGCAAAATAACCCGGAATATAAAGAAGTGACGGAGAAAATAAAAGAGTATTCCGAGGAAAATTTATTAATAGGAAAATCTGACGATGTAGTAGAATTATACGAGAGTTATAAGAATGCAATTCTTAATTTGAATACAGAAATAGAAGTTAAACCACAAAAGTGGTATATTTCATTCAAAAAAGCCAACAACCATATTTGTGCACTTGAAATCCAGAAAAATGGAATAAAGCTTATTATAAATGTAGCCAAAGGACATTTAGAAGATAGTAAGCAATTAACAAGGGATATTTCAACTGTTGGACATTTTGGCAATGGAGACTATGAACTAAAGATTTCGGATACTAAATATTTAGAATACATCATGAGCCTTGTGAAGCAAGCGATCAAATAAATATGGTTAATTATTGTAACATAGTCCAATAGTCTTTCATACGTAAACAGGCAGAAAGAATTATGTTCTTTCTGCCTGTATTTACTTACATTCTTTAGTTTTTAACCAACTACACTATAAATTCCGATTTCCGGTGCTGCCTGAAAGAACGGTTTCAGTTCTACAACGACATCTTGATTAAACAAATCAGATTTTAAATATCCTTCTGCTTCTGCTATAGATGCAAAACCATGGAGCACCTGAACATCATCTTCTCGTACTAGCAATTGTTTGCTGACTGCACCTGCAATTGTATCCAAGAAGGGTTGACGATACTTTGTATACACTCCCGCTGCAGCGGCTCTGTCTTTTTCACTTACTTTCATTGTGATTTCCAAGAAAGCACCTGCTTTTTTTTCTGTTGCCATAATTTTCTTTATTTTTTAATTAACACTGCAAAGTTAGAGTCATTCAGACTGCCGTTCAATGTGCATTAGAGAAAATATATGGTAAAATTGGGAATATGTATTCCTGATTAAAAATTGCTTTCCCATATTTACCATTGAATATCTTCTTTTTACCATTGCAAAGAACAGGTAACATACTATCTTTGTACTCTATAAATTATAGAATGATATGACACGGAACACTGTTTTTACCCAATATGATTTAGAAAAGGAAACTCCTGACGAAATACAATTCGATATAATGGAGATGCCGGACTTCTTCCACAACAACGGAGATGCTCCTCAAAAGGCTCATATACATACATTTTATCAGATTATATGGTTTCAACAGGGTACGGGCGTTCATTATGTCGATTTTAAGGAATATCCAATTACGGATAACACCTTATTTTTCATCTCACCCGGACAAATACACTATTTCGATGATAATCATTGTTCAAAAGGGATCATCATACACTTCAATGAAAGTTTCCTTTCAGACGAAGGAAGTAGTGAGAATGTATTTCTCAAGTACAATGTATTTAATGCTTTTGACGCAGTGCCATATTATAAGATAATGCCCAAAGATACCCGACGACTTGAATATATTGCTGAAGAAATGAAAGTAGAAACAGAAAATATAAAAGCTTTTGCACACAAGGACTACTTGAAATATTTAGTAAAAATGTTCTTGATATATGTGCAACGTACAGGTGAAAGAGGAACTGGTATTCCTCTGTGCATTAATAATTCTTCCAACCGTACTTTTGTACGATTTCGACAAATATTGGAACATCATTACAGACAGATGCATACTGTAAAAGAATATGCCAGTCGTTTGAATGTATCCACCAAATCATTAACTAATTACGTCTATGAAAGTTCTCATAGTACTCCTTTAAAGATTATCAACGAACGAATAATACTGGAAGCCAAGCGGCAACTCCTTCATTCTGATTTAAAAATTAAGGAGATAGCTTTCTACCTGGGATTTGAAGACCCATCCTATTTCGTGAAATTCTTTAAACGGCAAACGGGGTATTTACCTGCGGAATTCAGAGAATAGATTGAATTTACTGATTATGAATACTTAATATCAACCAAATACACATTTTATATCAATGTATAGTTAGATTAAATACATTCCAATCTAACTATACAAGAATATGGTAAATACGTCTTTTTATCCTACAATCTTCTTTATATAATCAGTAGGACATATATGATAGAAACCTTTAAATTTCTTCCCAAAATATTTGCTGTCACAATATCCCAGCATATATGCAATCTCTGAAATGCTAAACTGTTGGGAAGCCAGTAATTTTAGCGCCTTTTCCATTTTGTATGCATAGACATAGTCTTCCGGTGTCCGTCCGATAATTTCTTTCATTTTACTGTAAAAGGCGGTTCGGCTCATACCTACGTCGGCACTGAGTCTATCTATCGTATATTTTTCTGTAGCAAGATTTCTCTCTAATATTTCATTGACATTATCCATAAATATCTGGTTTTCATTTTTTGTTTCCGCTTTCATGGGAGATATCGGAGGAATGACATCCGACAAAAACAGTTTTATTCGTTCACGTAAAATCATATGGTTTTCTATAAGCATACGTATGTCTGCCCTAAGTTTGCAAATACTTTCTGCCCGTAGTTCAAGCCGGTCAGCTCCGCTTCCTAAATGAGACAGATAACTTTCGTTATCAAAAGATCTCGTCAGAAGCACAACCGGCATATTCCCAATGGACTTGTTGGCCTTGATTTGAAAACAGAGTGAATCACCGCTTACACCGTTTACATTATCATCAATAATGATTGCATCAGGATTTTGACGAATGGCAGTATTCATTACTTGACCCGGATCTTCAAGAACTGAAACTTGAAAATATCTCGACAGGGATTTCTTCAGATAATTACTGAATAGTTTGTCTGTCATTACTAATAAGATGTTAGGAGTATCCTTTGGTTGGGGATTGCCCTTCTTGCTTGCTGAAGATTGTTTCATGACCGGACATTCCTTATTTTGGCAGTGGCACTCTGTAGGAATAGATATTTGAAAGGTAACAGCTTTGCCATGTCCATAACCGGTTATTCTGCCACCATGTAGGCGGATGATTTTTCTGACAGTCCACAGGTCACTATATCCGTACATGGGAAACATGACAGGAATAAACGGGAACATTTTCTCTGTTCCTTTCCCTTCTGCTTCGCAGTTACTTATCTGCAAATTCCAGGTATTCATTATACGTGTTATATTAATTGATATACAACTGCCCGACCCCGTTATCAGAATCATCCTGTTTAAAAGATGTTGGAGCGCAGCGGTCATGATACTTTCGTTTATCTTGCAACTGACGCAATCCGAACATTCATTGACCGTCAACCGTATTTGGCGGGAATTGGCATAAGGACGACAGCGATTAACAATGGAAGTGATGTAAGTGGAGAGTTCCAAATTAACGGTTGATGTCTTGGGTTTAATTTTCCCATTGACTTTGCCGAGCGTCGCAACATTCTGGTTACAGTATATTATAGATTCAGTATATCCCAATGCTTCTTCTATTTTCTGAGAGATAGGTTCAGGAAGATTTCCGGTTTTAAGCTCTTCCAACTGGTTGCGTAGTAATATCAACGGTGTGTGCGTGGTATGAAGTATATTGATGGCAATCTTAAATTTTTCATGGGATAACAACTGAATATTATACTCTACAACAAGATATGCAAATAGAACAATGAACAGCCCGACACCAAAACTTCCCACAGGGGCTACATATCCTAACAAATTGACTCCACCATCTAAAGGGAGCAAAGCTTGAAAGCTTAATAACAAATTCAGAAAACAATAATTCATGCTAATATCGGATTTAATTAATATTTACACCTTCAACAAAACACGCCTAACAATCGTTCAGCATGCCAAAATCCGACGCAAGTATAGACCTTTCAACCACCATAGATGAGGTGGTTTCAGACAAAAAGAATGGGTGGTTTCTCTCAAAAATGGTAACAATGACGTTTGTTACTTATACACTAAAAGGTATTTTCACAAAATTGGGAGGCTATTCGATGATAAACTATACCATAAGTTATATTTACTGTATAATAATTCAACTCCATTATTGGATACACAAAAGCGGGTGAATGCGTAATATATTACACATTCACCCGCTTTCTATTAATATCAGGCAGTTTCTTATTTACCTGAAATCTGACTTTTTCTACCTTGTTTATTCACGATAGAAGGACTTCCTTTATAGTCAATATCACCGCTACCACTTACTTTTGCATCCAATTGTTTTGAAGCATGGCAGGAGATATCGCCTGAACCTGCAACAGTGGCAACCACTTCAGTAGCAGTCAACTTATCAGCAGAAATATCACCGGAGCCACTAACCAATAGTTCGGCACGCTGTGTGGAACCTTTAATATCTACATCTCCGGAACCTTTCACCTGAACATCTACACTCGTTGCTTTTACATTTTTCAGATTAATATCTCCACTACCCTTTACCCAGACAGACACATTGGTATATTGTAGATTCTCCGCATCAAGATCTCCCGAACCAATCACACTCAACTGCATATCAGCTCCCTTAACCGTGCCTTTCAGATGCACATCTGCCGAACCTTTTATCTCTACCTCATTCAACGAAGGAGAAGAAGCAATCACTTTCAACCGACGTTCACCACTAAGAATCTTAACGCCATTCTTTATATTTACCAGAAGCACGCCATTTACCGTAGACACTTCCAGTAAATCGACCAGATTGTCCGATCCGTATATAGAAACGGTTGTACCGGAACCTTTGCTTTGACTATACTCGACATCCGGGCTGCCTAACACCTTAATAGCACTAAAATTACTCACATTTTTTACTTCCTTCGTGATGTACTTCTTACTCGGAGTAACGGTTTGTGCTTGTATCCCTGCTACGAACAGAAATAAAAGCGCTGCCAACATAGACGTAGCTTTCAAATTCTTCATAATGTCTTTTTGTTAATTATTCTACTGACAAATATACTTCTTTTATCTATATATTGGGTACAAAATTCCCATTTAATCGTCCTTTTATAAAAGTATAAAAGCAGTTAGATGGAAATGAATAAAAAGAGATTGCTCGGATATATGTTTGTCCTGATGTCCATAGGCAGTATTCATGCGCAAGAAACGAATATTTCTGCACAGGAATACAAGTTATGGTACGACCGTCCTGCACAAGTATGGACAGAGGCTTTGCCTTTAGGAAACGGCCGTTTGGGAGCTATGGTATATGGGACACCGGGAACAGAACAAATACAACTAAACGAAGAAACCATTTGGGCAGGACGCCCCAACAACAACGCAAACCCGAACGCACTGGAATTTATTCCGAAAGTACGCGAACTTGTTTTTGCCGGAAAGTATCTGGAAGCACAAACCCTTGCTACGGAGAAAGTGATGGCAAAAACAAATTCGGGAATGCCTTACCAAAGTTTCGGTGATTTACGAATTGCTTTCCCCGGACATACCCGTTATGCCAATTATTATCGGGAGCTGAGTTTGGATTCAGCGCGTGCTATCGTACGTTATGAGGTAGACGGGGTGCAATATCAGCGTGAGACAATCACTTCATTTACTGACCAAGTGGTAATGGTCAGACTGACAGCTAGTCGTCCGGGGCAGATTACCTTCAATGCCCAATTAACTTCTCCTCATCAAGATGTTATGATTTCTTCTGAAGAAGGAAATTGCGTCACACTTTCAGGTGTATCTTCCTGGCATGAAGGACTTAAAGGGAAAGTGGAATTTCAGGGACGGTTGAGTGCACAAAATAAGGGTGGAAAAATAGCTTGTACAGATGGAGTTCTCTCCGTTGAAGGAGCTGACGAAGCCATTGTTTATGTATCTATTGCTACCAACTTCAATAATTATCTGGATATTACAGGCAATCAGACTGAACGGGCTAAAGATTATCTGTCTAAGGCAATGACGCGTTCGTTTGCGGAAGCAAAGAAAAGTCATACTGATTTCTATCGTCAATATCTGAACAGGGTATCTTTGAATTTGGGCGAAGATCAATATAAAAATGTAACAACCGATAAACGTGTCGAGAATTTCAAGGAAACAAATGATGCTCATTTGGTTGCCACTTACTTTCAGTTCGGACGTTATCTGCTGATTTGTTCTTCACAACCCGGCGGACAACCCGCCAATTTACAAGGTATTTGGAACGACAAATTGTTCCCTTCCTGGGATAGCAAATATACATGCAATATCAATTTGGAAATGAATTACTGGCCATCAGAAGTTGCTAATCTGAGCGAGCTGAATGAACCTCTTTTCCGCCTGATAAAAGAAGTCAGTGAGACAGGTAAAGAAACTGCTAAAATCATGTATGGAGCCAATGGTTGGGTATTACATCATAATACGGACATATGGCGCATTACAGGAGCACTCGATAAAGCTCCTTCAGGTATGTGGCCTAGTGGCGGAGCATGGCTTTGCCGTCATTTATGGGAACGCTACCTATATACCGGAGACGTTGAGTTTCTACGTTCTGTCTATCCTATACTGAAAGAATCCGGTCGTTTCTTTGATGAAATTATGGTAAAGGAACCGGCACACAACTGGCTGGTAGTTTGTCCTAGCAATTCACCGGAAAATGTACATTCAGGCAGTAATGGGAAAGCAACGACAGCCGCAGGATGCACAATGGATAATCAGTTAATTTTTGACCTTTGGACGGCTATTATTTCAGCATCCCAAATATTAGATACCGATCAGGAGTTCGCCACTCACCTGACACAAAGACTAAAAGAAATGGCTCCTATGCAAATAGGACATTGGGGACAATTACAAGAATGGATGTTCGACTGGGACGATCCGAACGACGTGCATCGTCATGTTTCTCACCTTTACGGATTATTCCCCAGCAATCAAATTTCTCCTTATCGTACACCGGAATTATTCGATGCCGCACGCACTTCACTCATTCATCGTGGAGATCCGTCTACCGGTTGGAGTATGGGATGGAAGGTTTGCCTTTGGGCACGCCTGCTCGATGGCGATCACGCTTATAAACTGATAACAGACCAATTGACTCTTGTACGCAACGAGAAGAAAAAAGGCGGCACATATCCTAACTTATTTGACGCACACCCACCCTTTCAGATTGATGGTAACTTCGGTTGTGCGGCAGGTATAGCTGAAATGTTGATGCAGAGTTATGACGGATTTATCTATTTGCTCCCTGCCCTTCCCAGCCTTTGGAAAGAAGGCTCAGTGAAAGGAATCATTGCCCGTGGCGGCTTCGAACTAAGCCTCAACTGGAAAGATGGAAAAGTAGACCGTCTGATTGTAAAATCCCATAAAGGGGGTAATTGCCGACTTCGTTCACTCAACCCACTGACAGGTAAAGGCTTGAAACGTGCGAAAGGGGAAAATCCGAATCCTCTCTTTGCAGTACCCGATATTGCCCGACCGTTGATTAACGAAAAAGCAAAATTGAATAAAGTAGAACTGACAAAAACTTATTTGTATGATCTGCCTACAAAAGCGGGACAAGAATATATTCTGATTGGAAAATAAAAACTCAACTATATGAATCGAAATTTATTAAAGCTGATTATTGCTTGCGGAGTTGTCTGCTTCATTGCCTGTACAACCACCAAGAAAGTAGAAACAGAGAAATGGAGCGAACGGATGGCACGCTCCGAAATGAAACGTTTCCCGGAACCTTGGATGATTGAAAAAGCCAAGAAGCCGCGTTGGGGATATACGCATGGACTTGTCGTAAAGTCAATGCTCGAGGAATGGAAACACACAGGTGACAGTGCATATTATGATTATGCCAAAATCTATGCAGACAGCCTGATCGATGCCGACGGACATATAAAAACAATGAAGTACCTTTCTTTCAACATTGATAATGTCAACGGTGGAAAGATTCTTTTCGACCTTTATGCAAAGACAGGAGATGAACGCTACAAAATAGCGATGGATACACTACGCAAGCAAATGGCAGAACAGCCACGAACCAGCGAAGGTGGATTTTGGCACAAACTGAAATATACCCATCAGATGTGGCTGGACGGTATCTTTATGGCTTCTCCTTATTTGGTGCAATATGGCGCTACTTTCCAAGAATCGGCTTTATTTAACGAAGCTGTAAAACAAATACTTCTGATTGCCCGTAAAACGTACGACCCGACTACCGGACTTTACTATCACGGATGGGACGAAAGCCGTGAACAGAAATGGGCGAATCCCGAAACGGGATGCTCTCCTAACTTTTGGAGCCGTAGTATCGGATGGTATGGTGCTGCCATCGTAGATGTGCTGGATTATCTTCCACAGGACACTGCCGGACGCGACAGTGTCATACAAATCCTGCAAGGGCTGTCCAAAGCTATTGTAAAATATCAGGATCCTCAATCCGGTACCTGGTTTCAGGTGACTGACCAGGGTGCACGCGAAGGAAATTACCTGGAATCTTCGGCAACTGCCCTGTTTATCTATACACTCGCCAAAGCTATCAACAAAGGATATATCGGAAACGAATATATCGAACCTGTGCAAAAGGCTTTCGACGGCATGACTAAGAATTTCACCCGCCTTGAAGAAGACGGAAGTTATACCATCACTAATTGCTGTGCCGTAGCCGGACTGGGCGGAGATTCTAAAAGATACCGCGACGGATCATTTGAATATTATATCAGTGAACCGGTTATCGAGAATGACCCGAAATCAGTCGGTTCATTTATCCTGGCCGCTATTGAGTTTGAGAAAATGTCCGATAGATAATCGACTTACCCAGCAAGGCAATTAAGAAAACAATTTAAAACAATAAGATACAATGAGTAAACTAAGAATCATTCCTTTTTTACTGCTACTGTTGAGCTTGAGCACTTCTGTGGCAGCACAAAAGAAAACACAGAAAACGTATATTCCCTGGAACAACGGCAAACTCGTAGTTTCCGAAGAGGGACGTTATTTGAAACACGAAAACGGCACTCCTTTCTTTTGGCTCGGAGAAACAGGATGGTTGCTTCCCGAACGGTTGAATCGCGATGAAGCTGAATATTATCTGGAGCAATGCAAACGTCGCGGATATAATGTTATCCAGGTTCAGACTTTGAATAATGTGCCATCCATGAATATCTACGGACAATATTCC
This sequence comes from Bacteroides sp. GM023, assembly GCF_014750685.1. Lineage (GTDB taxonomy): Bacteria > Bacteroidota > Bacteroidia > Bacteroidales > Bacteroidaceae > Bacteroides. The sequence continues at coordinate 59,296 of NZ_JAAXGE010000019.1, read as the reverse complement.
ATGATAGACGGATATAACTTTAAGAATATCAATCAGAAAGGTGTATATGGTTATTGGGATCACATGGATTATATCATTCGTACCGCAGCCAGAAAAGGTATGTATATTGGTATGGTCTGCATATGGGGAAGCCCTGTGAACCGTGGCGAAATGACCGTGGAACAAGCGAAAGCTTACGGCAAGTTCCTGGCAGAACGTTATAAAGACGAACCGAATATCATTTGGTTTATCGGCGGGGATATTCGCGGTGATGTGAAAACAGCCGAATGGGAAGCACTGGCAACCTCTATCAAGGCAATTGACAAAAATCACCTGATGACTTTCCATCCACGTGGCAGAACGACCTCGGCAACCTGGTTCAATGATGCCCCTTGGCTGGATTTCAATATGTTCCAAAGCGGACACCGTCGTTACGGGCAACGTTTCGGAGACGGTGACTATCCTATCGAAGAGAATACGGAAGAAGACAACTGGCGTTTCGTTGAACGCAGTATGGCTATGAAACCGATGAAACCTGTTATCGACGGAGAACCTATCTATGAAGAAATTCCTCATGGCCTGCATGACGAAAATGAATTGTTATGGAAGGATTATGATGTACGTCGCTATGCGTATTGGTCTGTCTTCGCAGGCTCTTTCGGACATACGTATGGACACAACTCCATCATGCAGTTTATCAAACCGGGTGTAGGTGGTGCTTACGGAGCAAAGAAACCCTGGTATGATGCTTTGAACGATCCCGGTTATAATCAAATGAAATATCTGAAGAATCTGATGCTGACTTTCCCATTCTTTGAACGTGTGCCGGATCAGTCCATTATCGCAGGTCAGAACGGAGAGCGTTACGACCGTGCCATCGCTACACGTGGTAATGATTATCTGATGGTATATAATTATACCGGACGTCCGATGGAAGTTGATTTCAGTAAAATCAGCGGTGCAAAGAAGAATGCCTGGTGGTACACAACGAAAGACGGCAAACTGGAATATATCGGTGAGTTTGATAATGGTGTGCACAAATTCCAGCATGATAGCGGTTATTGCAGCGGAAACGATCATGTCCTGATTGTTGTAGACAGCAGTAAAGATTATCTGAACAAGGACTGGACGGAACTTCCCGACCCGCACCGGCAAGGTGCCGGATCCTAGTTTCCATTCGGTACAAATTAGCTACATAAAGTTAGTAGCCACTCTCTTTATATAATCAACGCTCATGAATAAAAGAATATTTATATTATCTATATTTTCTCTTCTGTTCTTTGCAGGTTCGCTACATGCAGCCATAGGCATAACCGACCTGCGAGTAGAGCAGCTAAAGAATCCGATAGGTATCGATGTACGCCAGCCACGTCTAGGTTGGCGTATCGAATCAGGAGAACAGAATGTGATGCAAACAGCGTATCACATTCTTGTTGCATCTTCTCCCGATCTATTGGCACAAGGAAAAGGGGATATTTGGGATTCGGGAAAAATAGAGTCCGACGCTTCCCAATGGATCACTTATCAGGGAAAGTCCTTAAAGCGCAATGCTCCCTATTACTGGAAAGTGAAAGCATATACCAATAAGGGTGAAGCAGACTGGAGTGCTCCGGCTTCCTGGAGCATGGGATTACTAAACGAAGCAGACTGGCAAGGTCAGTGGATTGGTTTGGACCGTGCCGCGCCCGGTGATAGTGAGACTCAATGGAGTCGCCTGGCAGCCCGTTACCTTCGCAAAGAATTTGCTTTAAACAAAGGAGTGAAACGTGCAACGATACACATTGCCGGAATGGGACTTTACGAATTGTTTATCAACGGACAGCGTATCGGTAACCAGGTATTGGCGCCCGCTCCTACCGATTACCGGAAAACAATTCTGTATAATACCTACGATGTTACTTCGCAACTTCAGAAAGAGAACGCCATTGGCGTTACTTTGGGAAACGGTCGTTTCTATACGATGCGTCAGAATTACAAACCATACAAGATACCAACATTCGGTTATCCCAAACTTCGTCTGAATCTGATTGTTGAATATACGGATGGCAGCAAAGAAACAATTTCTACAAACACTTCATGGAAATTGACTACCGAAGGTCCTATTCGTAGCAACAACGAATATGACGGTGAAGAATATGATGCCCGCAAAGAACTGGGAAACTGGACGCAAAACGGATATGATGACAAGAACTGGATGCCGGCACAACGGGTAAGTATTCCTTCGGGCACATTACGCGCCCAAATGATGCCGGGTATGAAAGTAATGGAAACATTGAAGCCTGTTTCTATCAAAAAGCTGGGTGATAAATATATCCTGGACTTCGGTCAGAATATGGCAGGCTGGGTACGTTTCCATATAAAAGGGCAGACAGGTGATAGTATTCGTCTCCGCTTCGCAGAAACCTTGCAGGCCAATGGAGAACTCTATACCAGGAATCTGCGTGACGCCCGTTCTACAGATGTATACATTGTAAACGGACGGGAAGGTAAAGATGCTACCTGGGCACCCCGTTTTATTTATCATGGTTTCCGCTATGTAGAAGTCAGCAATTATCCTGACGCAAAGGCGGAAGATTTCGTGGCTGAAGTTGTAGAAGATGAAATGGAACATACGGGTTCTTTCAGTTGTTCCGATGAGACGCTGAATAAGATTGTCCGTAACGCATTTTGGGGAATCCGGAGCAATTATAAAGGTATGCCGGTAGACTGTCCGCAACGTAATGAACGTCAGCCCTGGCTAGGCGACCGCACTATGGGTTGTTGGGGAGAAAGTATGCTTTTCGATAATCATGCCATGTACACCAAATGGGCACGTGACATCTGCGAAGCACAACGTGAGGATGGCTGTATTCCCGATGTAGCTCCGGCTTACTGGAACTATTACTCGGACAATGTGACCTGGCCTACTGCCTTACCTATGGCATGTGATATGCTTTTCACCAATTTCGGAGACAAACGTCCGATAGAAACGAATTATCCGGCTATCAAGAAGTGGGTGTCCCATATTCGTGAATACTACATGACAGAGGAATTTATCATTACCAAAGACAAATATGGTGACTGGTGTGTTCCGCCCGAATCATTGGAACTGATTCATAGTAAAGACCCTTCCCGCAAAACAGACGGTTCGTTAATCGCTACTGCCTATTATCTGAAAGTGCTGCAACTGATGCATCGTTTTGCAAGTCTGCAAGGGCTGAAAGAGGATGCGGAAGAGTGGGAAGACTTGGAACATCGTATGAAAGATGCATTCAATGCCCGTTTCCTGCATATAAAAGAGGGAACTTCCCCCGTTCCGGGACATACGCTATATCCGGATAGTATCTACTATGGAAATAATACGGTTACTGCAAATATTCTGCCGCTTGCTTTCGGTTTGGTTCCTAAAAATCACATCAAGGAAGTAGCCAAGAATGCCGTTACCTCGATCATTACAACTAACAAAGGACATATCAGCACCGGAGTAATAGGTGTACAATGGTTGTTGCGCGAATTAAGCCGTCGCGGGCATGCCGATGTAGCTTACTTGCTTGCTACTAACAACACATATCCTTCCTGGGGATACATGGTTGAAAAAGGCGCTACTACTATTTGGGAATTATGGAACGGTGATACGGCAAATCCTGAAATGAATAGTGGTAACCACGTGATGCTTTTAGGGGACTTATTACCCTGGTGTTTCAATAATCTCGCAGGTATTCGGGCAGACCGTTGGAAATCCGGTTATAAACATATTGTTTTCCAACCGGCTTTTGAAGTTCAAGAATTGGGTAAAGTGGATGCGTCTTATATGAGTATCTACGGAAAAATAACCAGCCGATGGAGCAAAACGCCCATGCATCTGGAATGGGATATTGAGCTTCCTGCAAATACAACAGGAGAAGTACATTTGCCGGATGGCCGAAAAGAGAAAATAGGCTCAGGAAAATATCATTTCAGCGTGGATATACCGACTAAGAATACAGCTATTCTAAGTGATGAATTTCTATACGAAAAGGCTTCTTTTCCCGAATGTCATGGAGCTACTATTGTAGAGACAAAGAACGGCGACCTTGTTGCTTCCTTCTTCGGTGGAACGAAAGAGCGTAATCCCGACTGTTGTATATGGGTATGCCGCAAGCCGAAAGGCGCTAAAGAATGGACCGCCCCCCAACTTGCTGCTGACGGGGTATTTTCACTCAAAGATTCACAAGCTATTTTAGCGGGAATTGACTCTACCTGTACACCTGTAAAGGATGCAAAGGGAAAACTGATTGCCCGTCGGAAAGCCTGCTGGAATCCGGTACTTTTTCAGGTTCCCGGTGGTGACTTGATTCTGTTCTACAAAATAGGTCTGAAAGTAAGTGACTGGACAGGCTGGTTGGTTCGTTCACGTGACGGTGGAAAGACATGGAGCAAACGCGAACCTCTGCCGAAAGGTTTTCTAGGTCCTATCAAGAATAAACCGGAATATATCAACGGACGTATTATCTGTCCTTCCAGTACGGAAGGCAGTAATGGCTGGCGTGTTCACTTTGAGATTTCCGATGACAAGGGTAAAACCTGGAGGATGGTAGACCCGTTGGATGCAGAATTATCCGTACCTACTCAAAACCGTAAAAAGGGAGGGATAAATACAGATGACCAGGAAGGTGGAGAAGCTATCAAAGAAGAAGGCGCAAAACCGATTTATGCCATACAACCCAGTATTCTGAAGCATAGGGACGGAAGATTGCAAGTGCTTTGCCGTACACGTAACGCACAGATAGCGACTGCCTGGAGCAGCGATAACGGAGATACATGGAGCAAAGTTACATTGCTGGATGTTCCGAATAATAATTCAGGAACAGATGCTGTGACTATGAAAGATGGCAGACATGTGCTTATCTATAACAACTTCTCTACGCTACCCGGAACTCCGAAAGGGCCTCGTACTCCGCTCTGCCTAGCTGTATCAGAAGATGGAATCAGTTGGAAGCCTGTTCTCACATTGGAAGACAGCCCAATCAGCCAATATTCTTATCCGAGTATTATTCAGGGGAAGGACGGGAAACTACATGCTGTTTATACCTGGCGTCGCCAACGAGTCAAATATGCAGAAATAGACCCAAAGAGCTTTTAAGATTCGAACTGTCATTTGAATAAAATCGACCGCCCGTTTTAACAGAAACGAGCGGTCGTTTTGTTATAATCATACGGTCGTTCCTTACAAATCGAACGGTCATTTCTTATGAATTGAGCAGTCGTTTCTATCCAATCAAGCGGTCGATTCTTTGTATTTTTCCTTTTTATGTTTTACATTTGCCAATAAAAAAAGAAACAATGGCAGATAATTATATAGAAAAACAACAGGAACTATATGAAGCCAGGAAAGCTGCCTGGAAACAGGCGCAAAAGTATGGCAAAAAGAAATCCACAACAACTCACACGGTAAAATCAGAGCAGGCAACTGAAACCAAATCAAAGGCGGAGAATTCGCAAAGAAGAGTATTCGTCACCGGTGGTGCGGAAGGTATAGGCAAAGCAATAGTAGAAGCTTTCTGTCAGGCTGGAAATCGAGTAGTTTTTTGCGATATAAACGAAGTAGCGGGGCAACAGACTGCTAAAGAAACCGGAGCCATATTCTACCAGGTAGATGCCAGTGATAAAGATACGCTTGAGAACTGTATGCTGCAAATTCTGAAGGATTGGGAAGACATTGACATTATCATCAACAATGTAGGAATCAGCAAGTTCTCTCCTATCACGGAGACAAGTGTGGAGGATTTTGATAAGATTCTTTCTGTGAATCTGCGCCCTGCATTTATCACCTCACGATTACTTGCCATTCATCGTAAAGCACAATTCTCTCCCAACCCATATGGAAGAATTATTAATATCTGCTCTACACGCTATTTGATGAGCGAGCCAGGAAGTGAAGGTTATGCTGCTTCCAAGGGTGGAATCTTTTCGTTGACTCACGCTTTGGCCTTATCACTCTCCGAATATAACATTACGGTTAACTCCATCGCACCGGGATGGATACAAAACCATGATTACGACCAGCTTCGCCCGGAAGACCATTCACAGCATCCTTCCCGACGAGTAGGAAAACCGGAAGATATTGCCCGTATGTGTTTATTCCTCTGCCAGGAAGAGAATGACTTTATCAATGGAGAAAACATGACCATTGACGGTGGAATGACTAAAAAGATGATTTATGTTGAGTAAAGTCCTGTAATGCCTGTCGGGCGACTTTAACTCCTGTTTCCACAATAGCGGCCGCATGATGAAATTCCATCATATCATAAGCATTGCCGGACATTTGAATTAACAGGTCGGGTTGACAACGGTCTACCTGGTAACGGGTGATTTGCTGCATCATCATCCTTGAAGATTCCGTCAACAGATTGTATGGACTCATCTTCTTTTTCTTGCCACAATCGACCGGAGCATTCACATCGACTGCTATCAGAATATCCCCTTCCGTGCGCTGCACATGGCTTAACGGGAGAGGATTCAAAATACCTCCATCAATTAAAACCATACCGTCTTTCCGTAAAGGACGGAAAACCATGGGTATGGAAATAGAAGCACGAATCGCTTCATGCAGACTTCCCCGGTCGAATCGCACTTCCTGGTCACGGACAATATCCGTAGCCATCGCCACATAGGGAATCGGCAAATCCTCAATATTCATATCGGGAATAATCTGCTTTAATTCCTTGATAAAGCGATCACCTTTCACAAGTCCGTCCCTGCTCAATGTGAGGTCTGCCAATTCCCACATCTTACGTTTATCCCAATGGTATAGCCACTCCTTACACTCTTCCATTTTTCCCGAAGCGTACATCGCTCCTACCATTGCTCCCATCGAGCTTCCTGAAATAGAGGTTATCTCAAAATCATGCCGCAGTAATTCTTCAATTACTCCAATATGTGCTATTCCACGTGCTCCACCCATAGAAAGCACCAATGCTACTTTTTGCTTACTCATATAATATACTATTCTGTTAGTCGTTTACAAGATAACACATTTTTCACAAAAAAGATGTTTAATTCCGATTAATAATCGGATTGACTGATTGAAAACCAATAACAGAAGAAAGGCAATAACCCATTTTTTCAGCGGGTTATTGCCTTTCCTTTATAGTCTTTTATTCGGATTCGGATAAAGTGATTCTACTTCTTTCCTTGAGCTTTCTTTTCTGCGTTTCGCTTGTTTACATAGTCCTTAAACATCTGACGCCAATTGCGACCATGTTCATTGAAGTACTGTTCGCACTTGGTTTTATAGATTTCAAAGATAGCAGAAATCTGCTTCATATTTTTATAATCAACAGCTTGCTCACGAGCCAGTTTTAATTGTTCCAGGACAAAAGCTGTTTCTTCTTCTGTCATTTCAGGAACAATCGCCTGATAACCTTTCAAAGTAAATGCTACCTTGCCAACCGTATATTTATCAAGTATTTGCTCTATTTGTTCTTCTGTCAGCACTCTGCGCAACCCCTTCATCAGTCTCTCATGTACTTCTTTCGGCATGGCAGAATCGGCTATCATTTCGCGGTCGAGTTTGCTTAATGGTTTACCTGTCAATGGATTGATACCGGCAGGAATTGTTGTATAAGGATGGTCATTGTGCCAATCACGTACCTGGCGCAAATGATTATAAATAGTTGTTACGGCAAATCCGGCTTTCTTATCGTCATTCAAATTCAGTGAAGCTACCCAGTCCATCGCTTTTTTCTCAAGAGAAGCATCCGATTTTAGTTTGGCAAACGCTTTCTTATCAAAGTAAGCCGCTACCTTATCAAATGAACGGATGGCACCTTCAGGAAGTAATTCACCGTTTTCTCCGAAGCTATACATGGCAGATTCCGGTTCAATGGTAACTTTACTTTCATCCAACATCTTCTTATTCAAATTGAATACGTCCGCGAAAAAGTCATAGACTGCATTTCTCTTATTAGGGCCGAAGTCATGCTTTTCTTTCGGGAGATGTACATTGGTTACTTTATCTTTTGCATGATAGAACCCGTATATTCGCTGCAAATAAGGAAATTCCAAAGCAGGAACGCTTGCTGTCCAGTCTCCGCCATCCGAAACAATCAATTGCGGACGAGGGGCAAAAGTAGCTGCCAATTCTGCGTTGCAAGTTCCTCCCGCAGAAAGCTGAATCGGCATTCCGCTTTCACAAGGACATCCGCCATCGAAATGGGAAGCCAGACTTACCACCGGAGCAGAAGCAGTAAAACGGTCATCCAATACGCTTAATAAAACAGTATGCGTGCCGCCACCTGAGCCACCATTCGCTCCGATACGGTTGGTATCAATATCTTTGCGGGAAGCAAGCATATAGTTAAGAATCAACAAACCGTTCATGGCCTGGATAGTGTGTGCCGCACTGCTGCGATGTGCCGCACTTCCAACTTGCAGAATGGATTCTCCCCATCCAAACAAGTCATAATCTACACAGACCGCTCCCATACGTGCCAAAGTGCCCATACGCTGCTGCTGATCTTCACGATAACGACCACCACCAAAATGTCCGTTCGGACAGATTATCAATGCATGTTTTCCTTTTGATTGGGGAGTATATATGGAACCGCAGACATATAATCCGGGAAGTGTTTCAAGGGCAAAATTCTGTACCGTATAGCCATCGAACTTGCGTATCTTTGAAAGGATAGGTTTTGACTTCACACATTGAGCCAGTAAAGTATCCATTCCCAAACGTTGACGAACTTCCTTTTTCAAAGAATCGGCACGAAGTCCGAATGTTTGTTGGTCTGCATATAACGTATTGAGATAAGCCAGCATCTTTTCTCCATCCGCATCTGTACGGCGTGGATACTCATATGCTTTTAGCTTATACATATTTCCTTTCTGCTTGACAAACTTATAATCAAAAGGTGCCAGTACGTTTGTCAGGGACTCTTCCACCGAATAAGGGCGGATACGGAAATCAGCATAGGTCAACACCTTGCCTACCGTATCAATATCGTACTTCAATCGTACTCCAAAACGGTTCTGAATATCTGTCAGGACTTCGTTCAAGGGACGGGCAAATTCCGTCTCATATGTTTGTGTTTGCGCTTCTGCCGAAAGGGATGCGGCAAGAAGCATTGTGAAAAGGATTCGTTTCATTTTCTGATTAATTTGATTTCTATCTATATTATAATTTAATCTCCTCTCCATTGACGATTACATCATCCATGGTGATACGTTCGCAATCTTCAAAGATACACTTCTGTTTTCCCCCCTGGATATGGATGTCGCGCAATACGATATCAGAGATAGGAGCTTCTTCCAGCCCTACGATTTTGATGGGAGTCTTTACGTTTGTCACAGTCATTCCGCTGATATGCACATTGCGGAATATCGGAGTACGTTCGCTCTTTGGCTCTGCCGGCATCTTGCTGTATTTCAGATTCAGCACGACCGCTTCCTGCTTGATATTACTCATCACAATATTACTGACACGAATATCTTCAACTACTCCGCCCCTTCCACGGGTTGACTTGATACGTATTCCACGATCTGTTCCATCAAACACACAATTAGAGATAGTGACCTTACGCACGCTTCCACTCATCTCGCTACCTATCACAACGCCACCGTGACCGGAAAGCATCGTACAGTTCGTTATGGTAATATTCTCACAAGGTACTCCCAAACGGCGGGCTTGCGCATCTCTTCCTGATTTAATGGTTATACAATCATCGCCGACTGAAATATGGCAATCACTGATATGTACATTACGACATGATTCGGGATTGATACCATCCGTATTGGGCGAAGGAACATTATTTATCGTAACACCTTTTATAGTCACATTTTCACAAAATTCCGGATTTACCGTCCAAAAAGGAGAATTGATGATTTTCACTCCTTCAATCTTTACTTTCTTACAGCGAACCGGCTGTATAAAGGGCGGACGGAAAAAACGGCGTTGCAATGTATTCACATAATCCTTGTTTGTTTCGGCATAAATCGCTGTCGTATCGTTTTGGGCGTCCCACATCGACTGATATTTATTAATATCACGCATACCATTATCTTTCAGGTCAATCATGACACGGAAAAATTCCATCCACCATTTCTTGCCTTGCCCGTCCAATGTCCCCTCTCCTTTAATGGTTATATTCTCGGCATCTACCGCATATATCAAGGGTTGGAAACTTTTCATCATCACTCCTTCGTGACGAACTTCCACAAAGGGGAGATAATCATCAAAGTTATCGGAAAAGAGTAGAGTTGCTCCGGCTTCCAGTTCCAGTGTGATATTACTTTTCAGGTGGATGCTTCCCGTCAGGTAAGTTCCGGCAGGAAAGAAAAGCGTACCGCCACCACCACGATTGAGGCGGTCGATTGTAGTATTGATTAACTTTGTATTAAGAGTCTTACCGTTTGCTTTTGCACCGGCTTTCAACATATCTACGCGTTCAGCACGAAGAACAGTTGCAGCACAGAAGCAAAGAAAAGAAATAAGAGTTATTCGTAAATTCATAGTCTATATTATTAAAAAAGATTTCGTCGTTACTTTCTAAAAAATCATGCTAATAGATTTATTTTTTCTTCCCAATGTTTTTTAAATTCATTGCAATGTTTTTTTCAAACACGCTACATGATTTTTTAAACATATGCATTGTTTTTATATGCTACAAATATATGCAAAGATTTCCTTATTCTGCACATACAAACTTGTACGTTCCACTTTGCACTTCCTTGGGTTCTTTCTCGCCCGGAAGATAAACAACAGCAGTTGTGTTGACCGGAACAGATACATTCAAAGTGAAAGTACCGTCCTGACGAGTCCAATCCACAACAATTGCACCATATAAGGTTTCATAGGATGACTTGATGAATTTCAAATCTCCTACGGGTTGCGGAGCAATAATAAATTTCTGATAACCCTGCTGGGATTTATTTTGTTGATTCTCCAATGCAGACGCAGCATATGGACGAATGCCGACCAATGAATTAAAGAACCATTCATCAATCTGTCCCATCATAAAATGATTCCAGGAAGAGCCTTGACGCGGGTCCCATTGTTCTGTCAAGGTTGTCGCGCCAAATTTTAACTGGAATCCATAACCGGGCGCTTCTTCATGGTTGAACATTTTATAAATCAATTCATGCTGACCATGACGGGCTAATGTCTGAATCAGGTAGCGATTCCCCACATCTCCGGTAGTCAAACGATTGCCATGTGCTTCCACATCTTTAATCAGATTCATAAAGACTTTTTCATCCTGCGTCATATGAAGGAACAAGGGAAGTGCATTGCTACACTGGCTTCCTGTACCATATTGTGCCGTATTCTTATCAAAGAAACGCTTATTAAACGCGATGCTGATATCCTGTACCAAAGAGCTATAATAACGGACATCAAAGTCATTGCCTACCATCTTCGCAGCTTCTATCAAATACATGACAGTCATATAATAATGTGCAGTAGCTACCAGTGGCACAGGTGTATTTCGTGAGAATCCGGCACGGAAATCTCCATAATCATACCAGTCGCCCAGCCCGAAAGAGAGAATATGATTATCCGCACGTGTTTTCAGGTAATCAACATAACGGCGCATATTCGAATAATACTTTCTGATTAACGAATCATCTCCATACGTCTCATAATACATAAATGGGAAAATAACCAAAGAGCCGCCCCACTCAGGAGATTCGGCAAAGGCGTCCATTCCCGGACCTTCAAAAACTACGTATTCCGGGGCTGTGGTTGGCATTGCTCCATTGGAGTGTTGCGCATCCGCCATATTCTGCATAATCTGTGGAGCGTAGGCTGTCAGGTCATAATTGTATAGCAGTCCCGGTCCATTCAGATGTACCTGTTCCAACCATCCCAGTTTTTCCCGGTGAGGGCAATCTGTAAATACCGATTGCATATTGCTACGAACGGCTTTCTCTATCAGACGATGAGCGGCATTAAATATCGGGTTGGATGATTCGAACGTAGAAACTTTCTTTGCCGAATTATAGACAAAACAGGATTGGATATTCTTCAGTACGGGTAACTTCTGCGGATTCTTTTGTCCTTTCAGTACAGCGCCTTCCACCTGAATATATCTGAAACCATAATAGGAGAAACGAGGATGCCAGGTTTCATCACCTTCACCTTTCAGGGTATATTCATAATAATGCTGACGCCCCGTCTGACGTTGATTACAGGCACCTTCATCCGTCAATGCTTCGGCAACCAGCAAAGTAACTTTCTGTCCACGTTTTCCACGGACTGTTATTTCCGGGAAACCGGCTAAGTTCTGCCCCATATCCAGTACAAAAGCGGATGGGTCTACTGTTCTTTTTGTTGATTTAGAAGCAGACGTTATTTGTTCTGTATTTAGTTTGGTTACCTTTTGGATATCATACCGTTCCATGATCTTCACAGGTGGTGCCATCTGTGGACGAAGTATTCCTTTGGGAGCTTCCTGCATTACTACCGGACGCCACTGGCTATCGTCAAAGCCTACCTGATTCCATCCTTTCTGTTCACGACGGGCATCATAATCTTCACCTCCGTAAATGCAGTTGAATGTCACCGGGCTCAAATCGTATTTCCATTCATTATCAGAATGAATCGTTGTACTTGTTCCGTCTTCATAGTTGATAACTAATTCAAATAAAAGTGTGGGAGGACCAAAACTTATCTGCAACTTGCGATAACGTCCTCCCTGCACATTATAGAATCCATTCCCCAATAAGATTCCAACAGCATTCTCACCCTGCCGCAATTGTTTCGTTACATCGTATGTGTTATAATAAACACTTTTATCATAATCACTCCAAAGTGGAGCAAACTCACTATTACCGACTTTCTTGCCATTCAAAGAAAACTCATAGAATCCCAATCCACAAACATAGGCGGTTGCCTCGACTATTTTCTTACCGGATTTATGGTTACTTTTTTCTTTCTTTATGTCATCCAATTGGAATGTTCTCCGCAAACAGATACTTTTCTTTGCCAAAGTATCCACCGCTTCCCATGCTGCCTTCACTTCCGGCTTCTTCAACTCGCCACCGTGAAATTTGCGTCCTTCCGGAAGGTGTGCATTTTGACGGGTAATCGCTCCAATCCATTTGCCTTCAGAGAGCGTTTGGGGAGCGGAACGAAACTTCGCTTCAGAGCTCCATTCAGAAGGATTGCCGGTTTCATCCCAAACACGCACACGCCAAATATAATTGTATGAATTATCAGGGCGTATATTGGTTCCCTCTATTGGGACTAACTGACTCTGCGAAGAATTAACCTTTCCACTATTCCAAATAGAACGTCCTGTAAAAGCCTCTTGGATATCAATCTCATAAGCAGATTGTCGCGTCCCATTTTCCGGCGATTCCATCACCCATCCCAAACGAGGTGTACCTTCAACTACCACCAATCCTTCCTGCATTTCACAGGTAAGGCGGGTGACTGTTATATTCTTTGCCTGTACAAAACATGGCAGGCAAAGTAGCATCAAAAAATAATATTTTCTTAAATTCATATCTCAAGTATCTTTTATCTATTTGATAAATGGGAATTTAGGGGCGTAGCGCCCCGGCAAGGTTTCCATGCGGAATATTGGTATTTTAGGCGTGGATTACACGGATTACGCTATTGCTTTATACAATCATATTTCTAAAAACCGTGAAATCCGCGTAATCCATGCCTTAATTAAAATTATCATTTAAGTGCATTCTCGCAAACGATTCTTGTCAATGTATCCGCATGTCCTACTTCTTTGCCATCAACAAAAATTCGCAATCCTTTTCCGCAATGATAACGGTCTCCATTCTTATCCCAAAGGATTGTCAGATTATGACCATGATAGGATACATTGTCCAAACAGAACCAGTCCCATTTATCTGACGGAATCAGTGGATTCACTTCTATTGTATTATCCAGGCGCGGACGCAACCCGATTAATCCTGTAATCATCAAGTCATTGAAAGTGGAGTGATTATAGTAGCGACTACGCTCTTGATCTCCTTTCAGCCAATAACCGGTCACTTCGTCCAAGTATTCGCCGATATATGGACGACCACGATGATACTGTGATTCTACATACAGTTCCATTTGACGGAAATATACACTGTCGGATAGCATAGTCTGCGGATAATTATTGATAAAGTTAGCCATTGCTGTCAATGTCTGTGCAGAAGCGAACGGCCAAATGGCTCCATCCCATTCACATTTGCCAACTCCACGTGTACGGAATTCAGGATGACGACGTTCGGCGGTAGTCAGACCGTAAGGAGCTGAAAAGCCTTTCTCATCCATTATCTCTTTCCAGGCAACTTCATATTTCTTCGCCGTATCAGGTAAATTGAAGTACCATGGAATATAACCGATAGCTTCACGTACATTAGCTGAAGAATCAGTACGCATTGTCTCAAAGAACTGATGACGTGTATTCCACAATTCAGTATCCACTAAAGTTTTCAGTGTATCTGCCTTCATTCCATATCTCATAGCCATCCCCTCATCACCGGAAAGGATTCCCATCAATGAAAGTGCTTTCGCGTTGCCATACATATAACTATTAATTGTCGGACGGGCATATTTCTTTTTACGACCGCCACTGATGGATTCTTCCATGCCATCTTGCACGTCACCTTGCCAATAGAGTCCGTTTTTCAAACGATTAGTACGCTCCCAGCGTTGATATTCGGTTTCCAAATCTCTCTTCATATCCAGCATGAAGTCTTTATCACCATCTACCATATATCGTGCCAATACCGCATCTGCATTCCATGAACTGAACTTATCCATTTTCTTCATCGGCCCGCCTTCATTACCGCGATACCAAGTATGGATTATCTGATCCAAATATTTCGGGTCGCGCAGCCAACGGCTTTCATAAATATGATGCCCGATAGCGCAGGCTATCAGATTATATTTATCCGAATAGGAACGTTGAACCAAAAATTCCGTCATGCCATATCCGACTGGAGTTTCCTTGATATGCTTGCGCAATGACCACCAACGGTAATAATACATTTCTTCGAAATTGCGTTGCGGACATTCAAACAAAGGAATGTTTTCTTCCATCCATTCCGAAGCCTTGGCATTAGGAATGGCCTGCGCGATATTTTCATCTTCCATCCCATTAAAGTAATCTACATAATGACTGAAATCCGAATATTTCAGAAAGGCGGAAGATGCATCTTTATCCGTTGAAGTTGTTTTTACATTAGCTATGCGATATTCAGCCAAAGGTTCCTGTTCTCCGGCATTTGGCAAGTCATACGTCTGATCGGCGGGAGTATCCACCGTCGGGAATGTGCGTGGCACACCTGTGCGGAAAGCTATTCTTTCGATACTCGCTACCGGGGCATAGAACATACGCAATCCTACCCTCTTGCCATCTACATATACCTGAATATTACGGTCTGTAGTTGAAAGAACAGCTTCTACATGATAAGTTTTTCCAGCTTCATACTTCATCATATTTGCAAATCGGGAACCGCCTTTCATACGAAAATCGCCGTCATTTGTCAATTCCATGCGGGAACAGGCAACGCTATTCTCATCCAGAAATTCGATTTGAAGCGTGCCTTTATCATTCTGTCCGGCCTGCAAATCGAAAGAAACTTTCAGTTCTTTAGAAGCCGGAATTTTACGTTCCACTTTCGCATAATCAAACGGATCTTTATCTTGCAGCTTCAACCATTGTCCATCTAAGGAAACCGGAGCCCAAACTGGAGAATAAATATTCCAGTCGGTAAGTTCTGCCATCGTTTTCGATTTTGAGAAGTCATCATTGGCATGTGCAAAAGCATTGAGTTCTACCGGTACCGGGATACGGGAAATCCACATGTCTTCCTTGTTCACACTATAAGAAATCCATAAATCACCATCTGCGGGGATTCCGTTTCCCTCTTGTATGCCACGAGGATATTGGGGGCCATAGGATTTATAATTGCCTCCGTAACGCATTGGGGTGATTTCACCATGTACCAGATTTAACGTTGTATATTCCAATCCGTCTTTGCTTAATGAGATAGCCAATGGCCAACGGAATTCTGAAGGGTTGTATACTGTAGCATATGTACCGTCACTCAAACGTTGCCCCCATATTTTCGCGTTACTATTAACAAAGCCTTTGGCACGAAGTACGGGTTCTGCCCAAGTATGTCCGCCATCTTCACTGATAGAAGTCAGTGCGTGTTTCCAAAGGCTGGCTATTCTGCCGTCAGGAAGTGTGTAGCAGTTGAATGCTTTATATCCTTTTTTTAATGGAATAATAGGGTCTTCACGATCAGCTTCCTCTACCCATTGCATCATATACAGGGGATTGTCGAGAATCTCCTGACAGGCTTTCACAAACTCGCGGTCTTTACTTTTCTTGAAATATGGATAGTCAGTGTTCTTTTCGTTAAATCCGTGATTGTAATAAATAAAATAAATAGGGCCGAACGAACCGTCCTTCTTTATCTCACGCACTACGCGACCAATGCCGTTTCCATCATTCGGGTCGTCTTTCTTATCTAAAGCAACTCCGTAATTCCCCATCGTTATCAATCGGCCGGATTTAGAGCCATAGAAACCTACACGTTGGTGCATGATAGCAATCAGGTCTTTAGCTTGCATACCCGGACGGGATTCTTTAGTATATCCATCCGGTACTTTATAAGGCGGAAATACGATTTCGGGATTTGTCCATTGGTAACCGTCTTTTGATGTCATCAGGAATGTTTGGGAAGGTGGTATGTGTTCGTCCGAAGGATCGGCCAGGTATTGATAATAGAATTGTCCATTCCAATAAGCCAACATCGGTTGATGATTGTAAGTCCATCCATTGCCGTTCGATGCATCCAGATGTTCGCGGTTGGCGCGCACCAATTGAATATTATGTACTCCTACTACCGGTGACAGTTGTCCGTCATGATAAGTAGGATTTGAAAGTTCTTTTCCTGTGTAATGGATTCTGTCTTGTGCTGAAACTGTAGCTGTCAGCCATCCGGCAGCCAGTGCAAGGAGAATCTTTGTAGAGTTGTTCATGGTTTATTTCTGATTTTTAATTTACTTCTTTTTGCTCTCTTTCAACAGTTTTTTTACCACTGATTCCGAAGCTTTAAAAATTGTTCCGTGTTTATGTCCGACAGGTACGCTTACTTCATCTGTTGCATCGGTAAAATTCTGAAAGTCTTTTGTACGCATGGCGCCGTATATTTTCTTCTTATAGACATCAAAATAAATAAGATAGTCCTCTCCTATTTTTTCTACGGTCGGACCTTCTACAAACGATTCAGTGAACGGCTGCGACGCCGGGGAATAAGGACCTGTCAGAGAATCCGCAAAAGCAATCTTCAAATTACGTTCGGGGCGTGTATTATCTTTAAGCACCATTACATAGTCATTCTTCGCCCGTTTCACGAGGACAGCATCAATCGTGCTAAAGCCCGGATCATATAGAACCCTGGCTTTTGAAACTGTCTTAAAGTCCTTTGTTGTGATATAATATAAACGATGATTATTATTTTCTTCTTCTATTCCTTTCTCGAACCGACCGGGAACACAAGAAGCCCATACTACCATAAACTGTTCACTATCGTCATCATAAAAAATTTCCGGTGCCCATACGTTAACGGTAGTCGGTTCATCTGCCATGACAGGAATCATCTGCTGTTCCGACCAGTGAACCAAATCTTTGGAGTTTGCATAACCGAATCCTAAATCACCTTTCCAGCTTGTCGTCCAGACTAAATGAAAAGTTCCGTCAGGAGTGCGTACCATCGAAGGATCCCGCATCAGTTTATGTTGTCCCAGTTCCGGCTTCAGCCAAACTCCGGGAATACTGTCCCAATGCATTCCGTCTTCACTATATAAGTATCTCAAACCTTCGTCAGCCGGTTCGTGAAATGAAGTGAACATATAATAGTCTTTGCTTCCCCCACAAGAAACTAAAAACAAAATACCTATTGCAGCTAATGTATTTCTTAACTTTTTCATTTCTATTATAATTTATAATTGTATCCTTTATACAGAAAAGACGATAAAAGCCCTAATTTGTACTCAAATATACTCGAAGATTCATCAGATTCAAAATTTATATACGATAAAAGGGCGACTCTCCGAGCCACCCTTTCCATCATCAAACAAACTAACCATTTAATTATGGGAAAGAATTCCACTTCTTTTTGCAGTATACTATTTTATAGTGTACCTCTTTATAATGTGCCTCCACGTGCTTTTACACGTTTATACCATTCTTCGCGTTCTTTCTTCAAGTCATATCCGCGTTTTGCCAGATAATTATTGATACGTCCTTTATACTTTCCGAAAGCTGCATGTTTCTTATTTGAATTTTCAGCATCCAAAGCAAATTCGCGTGCTTCTACCAGCCAGGCATAAATTTGTGCTTTTTCTTCTTCTTTCAAAGTAGGAATCATATCAAGATGTGAGTCATAAGTTACTTTCACAACCCCATACGTCATACCATCTTTCACAGCTTCTATCTGCTTCTCGTCAAGGAAAAGAGATAAATTGGCAGGAAATGCGAAATGAGAACGATACAACGCCGCATCTTTTTCATCTTCTGCCGCTTTTAATGCTCCTGTCTTGGCTTCACCTGTCAATCCAGATTCTTTTACTTTCTTTACTTTAGCGTCGCGCACTTCATAGATATCGTTCAATTCGAAATAACGATTGGCAATGACATTACGAACATCTTCGGCAACTTTTGCATCTGTAACTCCAAGTTTATCGACAATCTTTTGTGAACGATTGATGATAGAGCTTACATATTCCGGGTTACGGTTCTCTTTGTGTAAGTTGACTGTCTGTGCAGACATCCAGCCGGAAAACAGTAACAGAGAAATTATTAGTATCTTTTTCATTGATTTTGTTTTTGTTTTTTTAATAAGATGCCGAAGGGAAACCTGGCTCCGGCACCTTGCCGGCGGTTACATTAATTTTCCTTTTTCAGCTAATGTATCGTAGTTGTTCTTCATATCTCTCCAATCTACTTTATGCTTCGTACTGATGCCATTGATATATTTTTCAATGTTGGTGTATCCGTCTCCTGTGCAATCTTTATTGGCATCACTTGGGTCATTCGGATTCAGTCCGTTAGCTATTTCCCATTCATCCGGCATACCATCGCCATCTGTGTCTACATAAGGAGTACCTTTGTATTCAGGATAACCACCCATTTGGCGAATATCAGTAATGATACCTTGTTTATAGGAATCTTTAGGTAAACGACGGTATTTAAACTGTCCGTCTTCACCCATTGACTTAGGAGACAAACCTGTCAAATCACCGTAAGCGTCTTTCGGAAGTTTCTTTTCGTAATAAGGAATACCTGTTCTTACTTCTTCGATAACACGTTCGTCTACAATATCACGGCAAGGAATATTCGCACCTACGTGTTTCAATACATAATCATAAGCATCGTTAGCACCCATAATATTGATATACGGCATCGCGAAAGGTTGGTAGCTTCTCATGTATTCAGTATATCCGTCAGTATTCGGTTGAGTCTCAATCTGAATACCACCATTCCAGTTGTCTTTTGTGATTTCAGGATAACCTTCCATGATATTTCCGTCAGCATATACACGTCCATATTCTTTGTGATCCAGCTTACTGCGACCAGCTTCCGGCTTCAATATACGATGTCCTACATTGGAATCTTTAGGAGTAGCAGGTCCCGGTTTGTAGTAGTTATTAATCATATTGAACATGGCAGTATAATCGCCACCATCAGAAGAACGGTGAACCCAGTTGAATACGATATTATTTACGAAATTAAATATACCATTCCATCCAATAGAAGGGTTACGTCCGGCATTACTAGCCCAAAGATTACGTGTAAATGCACAATTTTCACCACCTAATGTACTACCGAATGCATGATTGTATGTATCCAATGCTTTCGCAGAGATGGTGTTTTGAATAGTCACGTTTACAGTAGGAAGTTTCAAGTCCTTGCTTTCATACTGTCCTTCGCTTGGATCATACATATGGCGATAGAAAGATATATTCTCATCCAATCCCCATGTACATGAACAGTGGTCAATCATAATATTACCTACCGGATTACCTCCAAAAGAGTCATCACGATGCCAAACCTTTGTTTCTCCACGACGGAAACGCATATGACGTACCACGACATCATGTGTATCTACCCAAAATGATTCTCCGGCAATACAAACACCATCTCCAGGAGCTGTTTGTCCGGCAATAGTTACGTAGGGAGCACGAACAATAATCGGAGATTCCAAACGAATGATACCGGCTACATTGAACACGATAATACGTGCCCCACCTGTTTCGCAAGCTTCACGGAAAGAACCTGGTCCACGGTCGTTCAGATTAGTAACAGTTATCACTTTGCCACCACGACCACCGAAGCTGTACATACCACCACCTTCTGCACCAGGAAATGAAGGAATATCAGCCTGTGGCAAATCATATGGACGACCAGCCCAAGGGATATAAGGACGTCCCTCTCTCGCTTCTTTCTGGACTATCGGCAATGCTTTTGCCCATGCTTCGTCAGAGCGCTTCCGCTCTTCAGTCATCATTTTCGTATAATTATCTTTGGCTTCGCCGGTTATTTGCGGGTATTGCGCCCATGCAATGGTCGGAGTCAACATTGTTGCAGCAAAAGCTGCTAAAAGTACATGCTTCTTCTTCATTTTTATTTGGTTTTGTGAAGTTGTTAATTCAAAAATACAATAATAAGACGAAAGAGAAAAGGATTTGTAATCAGTAATAATGAAAAACATGGGTGATAAAATGCAAAAAATAGTGCGCAAAATAAAACATATAAAGTAGAAGGAGACAGAAAGTCACCATTTTCTATCATCTTTTTATAAAAGACTTGGAAAATGGTGACTTCATTTCATACCATTTCAAAAAAGATAACGAAATAATATCATTCAGCTAACGGGTCAAATGTTCCGAGGCTACCACCGTTGTTTGAATCTTCCCAACCAATGCATTGCTCAATGCCTAAGCAATTATTTAAAGCGCCTTGGCTGAAGCCGAGAAAGTAGTAGCGAGGCGAGAATCTCATTTTTAGAGGTTGCTTATTTGAATCGTAAGCGTCACCTTTTTTCAGCTTGCGAGTGAAGTGTTCATTGTAAAATTCTTGAAGTTCTGCCAACTGGTTTCCCTCTTCATCGCTGATTTCCTTACGTAAGTCAATACCATTCGGACGTTCTACACCTTTTTTCAGCAAGGGGTCACTACTTACATCTCCAGTAGTACCACCTATACCATAATTATTATTGAGACGAAACTCCATATTTTCACGACGCTGGTTATTAAGTTCAGTAAAACCAAGCCATCTGCAAGTGTTCCCCCCCCAACCGGTGAGCGTCCATGATGCCGGCGCACCTTCTATTTTACCCATACCGCCATCAAAGAGCATCCAACGACGAAGATCATCGAAACGTTTACCTTCGTAAGCCAACTCAATCTGACGTTCATAGAGTACAGCCGACATACAAGCCGCTTGATCAGTAGAAAGATTTCCTTGCAAGCCACAATCCCCAGAGTATCCGACACGCTGGCGAATCAACTTCAACTGGTCTACCGCTTCACTCATATGTCCGGCACCGCAAGCGGCTTCGGCATAATTGAGCAACACTTCTGCATAACGGATCTCCATCCAAGGAGCTGCAGAATATGCAAAACCACCATTATCATAAGTAGCATTGAATGAGTAAAGTGGATCTGAAATATCACCATCGTTACTACGTTTACGCACATATACACCTTTTCTATTTTTCAACAGGTTGTCGGCACCATAAGCGTTACCACTTTCCACATCATCCACATCTTGCGCATCGGCATACCATACATAGTTCCACAATACATAATCCTTACCATTGCTATAACTGGGATTGAATGCATCTGCCGGAACAGGGTCACCAGTATAAGCCCAACGGAAACCGGGCATAGCAAACGTACGGTAAAAACGCGGGTCACGATTCATGAAAGGATAGTCTTTAATGTTCGCCCCATCTTCACTCTCATCCAACTTTAAGTAGGTACTCAAACCACGAGGACGCTTACCGTCTTTCATGGGGAACATATCTACCAACATAGCTGATGCCTCTAAACCTTGACCGGTGGTATTCTTCGGACGGATGAAACGTTCCCAGTTATTATTCTTCTTTGTATCATCTTCTTGCTTCATATTATGCAGGGTACCAAATACCATCTCAGGATTCTGAATGACAGTAAACATCTTGGCAAAGTCCGAACCATTGATATTATTACCTGCAGTATAAAGGTGATTACCGCAAGCATTGATATCTTTAATAGATGCTTTGATGTATTCGTAAGCTGCAGTCCAACGGCTTTCATCGTTGCCACGATTGAAGAGCGGGCTTGCCCACAACAGCAATACACGTCCCTTTAACGCCATGGCCGAAGCAGTAGTGGCACGACCGTAATTTGTACCGTCCCAACCACCATTGGTTGTCTTTGCACGTAGCATATCAGCAGAGAGGTCCAGGTCTTTACAGATAAACTCAATACACTTCTTCGTAGTAGAGCGGGGAACGAAAGAGTCCTCAACAGGATCTTGCACTTCAGTGATAATAGGTACACCACCATACCATTTCACCATATTATAGTAACACCATGCACGGAGGAAGTACGCCTGACCTAACAGTTCACTTTTTTGTTCTTCGGTAAGACTACTGCCACTGATACCAGCAATCACATCATTACAGTTGCGGATTCGCCCCCATACCGATTCGCGGATGTTGTTACTCTGATTATGAAAATAATCGGGGACTTTGTTGCTGCCCAAAACCGAGAGTTCGGCCTGTGGATTTACAAATAAACCAAATCCACTATACTCTTCAGTTGATTTAGAGATCCCGTCAGCTTTACCAGTACACGGATACTTCCAATTTGCATCCGAGTTTGGGTCGGGCAAAATCCACCAGTAGAGGTCAAGTACACGCCCGCTAGCACCTGCATAGTTGTTATACACTTCACTGGTAACGTTATCAAAATTCTGCTTATCCTCCAGAAACTGATCGCTACAAGAAGAGAAGCTTAATGCTGCAATCAGTGCAGCGCTAAATATTATTCTTTTCATTATTTTCTTTTTCACTTAGCATTATAAAACTTAGAAACCTACATTCACACCAATAGTGAACTTTCTCAGTTTGGGATATGAGCCATAGCTACATTGAGGATCCATAAAGTTATCAGGATAAGGATTGTAGAGACTCAACAAATTCTGACCTGTAATATTGAATCGGCAGCTGCTCAAACCAATCTTCTTTATCCACTGCTTAGGCAACGCATAAGCCAAAGTGATACGATTCAGAGTTACACGCGTACCATTGACTCTCCAAAAAGACGAAGTGACAGCGTTAATATCTGAATATTTCAAGTTGGGAAGTGAGGCTTCTCTGTTCTGCGACATTACCAAATTGCCAGAGGCATCGTAAATATCCTCGTAAACATATACATTGTCAGGTTTCCAGAACGAAGGCATATTGGTATATTCAATACTGTTACCGGGTTTCAGTGCCTGACCGGGAATAAAACTATAACCGCCCCAACTGGCACTGAGTTGAGCCGAGATTGAGATACCTTTCCACTCAGCACTGAGGTTGGTAGTGAATCCCCAAGGATTGCTACGATTAGAGAGATGTACTTGATCATTATCTTTATCTACTATACCATCGGGGGCTGCATAAGTACCATCGGGTTGCTGAGCTCCACGCACATCTTTATAAATCAACATTCCAGGGCGAACTTTATCTTTAGTCAAACCCATGTAATCGGTAATATTATATTTATTGAAGAATTCTTCAATATCTTGAAAACTACGGAACATACCCATGCACTGCATTCCCCAAGCACCAATATCGGAACGACTACCCTTAGTGATTTGACGATATAGATACTCTTTTTCAAAGTCCATCACCAACACTTTGTTATCGCTATAACTGGTGTTGATACCGATTTTATATTTAAAATCCTTACCGATACGGTCGCGCCAAGTAGCCGAAATTTCGATACCATAGTTATTCATCTCACCTAGATTAACTGCAGCCGATTGTGTACCGACAGTGGTAGGAACTGTCTGTTCAATGTTCATCAACATCTCCCGGTTCCAAGTATAGTAAGCATCTATATTGAAAGCCAAACGGTTGCTAAGTGTAGTAAAATCAATACCAAAATTTGCTTTATACGACTTGTCCCAATGCACATTACGGTTTACAGCCGAATTGTTTTTATTAATAGAGATAGGCTTCGAAGCGTCAATATTACCTGTAGTTCCAAATACGGGACCTTTACCCGCCTCGGTAGAGTAAATCTGCATCCACTGCCAAGGGGCGGTATTATCACGACCGGTCAAACCGAATGAGCCACGAATCTTTAAATATTCCACCCATTTCAGACGCATGAATTTCTCTTGTGATACAATCCAACCCAAAGACATGGATGGGAAAAATCCCCAATAGTTTTCGGGAGCGAACTTAGTAGAAGAATCGCTACGAAATAGCACCTCTGCCAAATACTTATCTTGATAAGCATAATTCACACGACCGATGTATGACAAAGAACCCGATTCTGAACGAGAGAATACAGTATTCTTTTCACCGACAGCCGAGTTAGACTGTCCGGTAGTAAACTCGTAGGGTTCATTCACCTTTCCCATGAGATATTCACTCTCAGCTTCCGAACGTTCGATAGAAAACAAACCACCTACGGTATGATCTCCGAAAGAACGGGAATAATTCATACTAAAGTTCATCTGATAACTATCTGAACGAGTAGTACTGCGTTGCAAGTAAGAGGGACTTCCATTAGCGATAGTAGAGACAATGAAATTATCTTCTGTCATCAAGTCATCGTAAGCCTGCCCTTCCACAGGTGTATAAAGGTGGTTACCACTACCCGTACGATTTACCATACGATAAATAGAATAATTAGATCCATACTGGTTATTCTTATCAGTACTGATACTCTTACCATAACTAAATCTCAGTTCCAAGCCTTTCAGAGATTTCACAAATCCCATGTCTAAGCTTAGGCTACTATTAATAGACATGTTAGAATTCATATTGCGGTTATAGTCACCGTTGTTTTGAAGGACAGAGAAAGAATAAGTTTGGTTATCGTGATGCGCTGAGTTAGTGATACCCAAAGCTGAAATAGGCAGACCATTTACAGTTTCGGGAATATACCCTGGACGAGTGAGTAACAGGTTGTAGTCTTTTTCATCACTCGATCCTCCCACCTTTACATTGGGTTTATTCTTCTTACCATAGTCACCTGATACAGTAAGGTTTGCTTTCAACCACTTGCTTATCTTTACATCTACGCCAGCACGATAGTTCCAGCGATTGTATTCGAGATCTCCCAAGTTACCGTCTTGGTCGAAGTACGAAACACCGGCAAAGTAATTGGCTTTTTCTGAACCACCACTGATATTGATACTATGTTTCTGAGTGAAACCTGTTTTCCAATATTTGTCAAGCAAATCGTAGTTCAATCCTTTCATTGCTTCCAATTCATCAGCTTGATAGAGGTCTGTTTTTAAGTTAAGTGAAGTATTGATAGGATCACCCGCTGACCAAGTATTATAAAGTCGTCCGTAATCATAAGCACTCAACATCTTAGGACGCGAAATCTCGTCAGTAAAACCAAAGCTGCCACCATAAGAAATTTGAGGAGCACCCGCTTTACCCTTTTTGGTAGTTACCAAAATTACGCCATTGGCTGCACGCGCACCATACACAGCAGCTGCCGCATCTTTCAATACAGAAATGCTCTCAATGACCGAAGGATCAAGGTTATTGAATGCCTGCGCACCCAGATTTTCACGTGTATTACCTATCTTGATATCATCAGGGTAAATATAACCGTCTATTACATACAAAGGTTCTTGCGCTACACTACCCACTTCACCAAATGAATTGGTATCGCGTATATAGATTTTGGCATTCTCACCCGGACGGCTCTGACCGCCGCTCACACTCATACCATTGACCATACCACCCAGCGAAGAAGCTAACCCGGCACCTGATAAATCCTGAATATCATCCATAGTCACGGTAGCGATAGCACCTGTCAGATGAGCTTTTTTCTGCACACCATAACCTACTACCACAACCTCATCAAGCTGCTGAGCATCTTCTTTCAACACAACTTTCTTTTGGTTCAAATCAGTGATAGTCTGCGTAGTGTATCCAATAAAAGAAATCACCAAATTCTTTTTACCTGATATAGTAATAGTATAGTTTCCATCAATATCGGTGATAACACCATTTTCAATCGAACCTTCTACCACAACCGTAGCACCCATTACCGGATCACCGGTTTCATCGACTACTTTCCCTTTTACGACACGATTCTGTGCTGAAACTGTAAGCGTAGCCATTGAAAGCATTGCGCCTAAGCACATCTTTATTATGAATTGTTTTTTATTCATGTGTATATAATTCTAAATAAGTCTTTATTCTGCTACTTCAGGAAGCCAACGGGGGTCACCAATTCGTTTGGCTATATGCTCGGTACCACTCAGGGTAAAATCACCATTTTTAGGATCTGCCATCTGAGGATCGCTAAAAGTAGCTGAAGTATCATATTTATCTTTACCTTCGACATTATTGTACCAATAAGCATTATTCTTGTAATCATGCTTCATGTTAGCATTACCCTGCATCTTGTTGGTAATATCACCATTACCACAATCTGCAAAAAGAGTATTCTGAAAATTTAAAAACACACAAGATTGTCCACGGTAATTGTTCCAGTTAACAAAATCCTTCTTGTAAGCAATGTTAAAGAACGTAGTATTAAGGAAGTTGAATTCAGCACCTGTGCGACCTGTAATCTTATTTGGACGTTGACCACTGATTTGCATAAAATAAGAACCGGCTTGCAGTGTGCTCCATAAAGTAGATTTTACTATGTCCATACGAATAATTGAACTCTGAGCCGCACGTATCAATATTTGACTTTGATGTACCTGAATATTACAATCACTAAAACCCAAATAATCGATACAATATTTTACCTTATTCATATCATAAAACAGATGACTCTTTAAATTAGTCACATTGCATCCTTGCAACATAATGGGATTACTTACAACATATTCGCCCGTTGCAACTTTAGAATTTTCGTCGGGAGTAGTGCTGGTACCCAACAACGTTTCACCCGTTAAATCCGCACAGTCAATATCTACAAATTTCAATTTGAAACCGTTATTCGTAAGAAACGATGCATTACCGGTTACCTTTATCTTAGCATGATTCACTTTATTACCACGAATAGTAACTTGTTGATTAGCAAAGTCAATAATATCGTTAATCGTATATTCCTCTCCTCCCACAAGGTCGATAGTATACTCTTGCCCAATCTTATCCGAAGGAATAGGATTGGCAGCCAACCATGCGTTGATATTACCACCTTCTATGGCGGCATCAGAAGAAGCCAAAGTAGAGTAAGCTACTTCAGATGCAATCTCAGACTCTTTATTGTTATACTTTTCATTGCCTAAAGTACGAATCTGTATCTTATATTGAGTATCTGAATCTACCGTCCTGGTCGCACTGCAGCCATCTATCACTTCCTTTTCAGTACCTACTGCAACTGGTTTTTCAACGTCATCCACATTGTAAAGCGTAAATTCATAGCCACCTGCACCATATACTACCGGCCATGTAACCACAAGCTTAGTTCCATCGGGTGACAATGTCGTCATAACATCATCGGTCTTGGGTGACTCCAAAGTAGAATTTGTCACATTTGAGACAAAAGCTTCATCTGCGTCATTTCCTCTGTCACAAGTAGTAAAAAGAGCCAGCAAAGCCATAAAAGCCACACCTCTACTCCTTTTATGCAAAAATTGAAAATTGTTTTTCATCATGTAATATATTTAAATTAATAAATTATCAAAAGCATACACCACTTAATAGAGCAAATCTCGTATTAAACAAAATTAATATATTATCTTCCCAATTCTAAGGATATTCAAATAAAAGACGTATGACTAAGAAATATGTAATCACTTAAATAGAATTAAAATATATAATTCATACTTCTTCATTCTCATACACAAACAGGACGAATAGGTAGAAAATATGTAATCACACATAAGGATAAAAAAAATAATTAGTTGAAAATTTTATGTCTATTGTTAAAGTGTAATGAATTGCTTTTATAATAAGCTTCTAATTTTTGATTCACTCTCCCGCTTTCAGCCACTCGATTTTGCAAAACAGAAGGTCTGTTTGAGTAAAATACAGCCTCTGTTTCCCTTGATTGGAGCCTCTATACCCATGAGTTAGAGGCTCCAATCCCAGGGAGTAATATAATATGTCCTGGGGGCAGAGGAGATAAGCCCGGTTGTTGGACATATAGAGCCGATGCGTCAGTTATATATAGCCAACATCTCGACTATTAATAATTGACAATCCGGCTGAAAGTAGGCGCTTTCAGTCGGAACATCAAAAAACAGGGACTTACAGAAGAAACTGAAAGCTGAAACTACTTTATCAACTTTTACTTAGAGAGCCATATTTCTAAAAAAAATGAGTCCAAACCACTCTCCCTTTGAAAGGAGAAATGATTTGAACTCATTTTCTACAGTAAATTGCTTTTCTTCCAGTTTCAGCAAATTACCTTTTCCTGAAAATCAGGAAAACTATTATTCTGCCAGCGGATCGAAAGTTCCCATACCACCATGAGAGTGATCTTCCCAACCAATAGTCTGATACAATGTAGCATTGGTTTGCTGCGCACTTTGACGCAATCCGAAGAAATAATATCTGGGTTGGAAAACAGGATCAATACCAAGCGTATTACCGTCAAGACTGATATCCTTACGCGTAAAGTTATCATTATAGAACTTGCACATCGCCTGGACAACCGGGTCAGCAATTATCTCATCATCCCCATTCATTTCAGATACGATATTCTCGCTCAATGTTAATGCAGTCGGACGAGTTACATTTTTAAGAGGGTCACTATTGTCATTAGCAGCTCCAGTCCCATCCACATGAATTTCAATACGATGTCTTTTGCCACGAGCATTCATCGGTGTTACACCCAGATAGTTACAAGTATTGCCACTAAATCCGGATAACGCCCAACTTGCATTCAAGGCACCTTGTCCTGCACCACCATCAAAAAGCATCCAGCGACGCATATCATAAGCCCGTTTGCCTTCATAAGCTAATTCTACCTGACGCTCATATAGTACAGCTGCAAACAATTTGGCACGGTCACTTTCAATATCGGTATTCAGTCCGTAATTGTTAGCCGCCGTGTAGCCTACACGGGCACGCACATCTTTCAATGCCTGAACTCCTTCAGCATGGTATGTACCACCAGCACCACAAGCAGATTCCGCCAGGTTTAACAACACTTCTGCATAACGTATTTCCATATAAGGAGCCGCCGAACGTCTGAAACCCTGCTGATCGCCGGAACTATTATCTGTAAACACATTGAGACTGGAAGACGGATCATCATTCGAACGCTTACGTACATAGACACTTCTGTTTTTAGTACCTAGCTTATCAGCCGCATAACCGCTTCTACTTGGATCTGCAAGATCAGTAGCCGATACATACCAACAGTAGTTCCAAAGCTCATAGTCAGCACCACTTGTGTAATAGCTCGGACAAAGACCATTCATTGTATCATCTGAGAAATCTACATCTCCACTATTAAACTTCCATTCTACACCCGGAAATGTGAACGTACGATAGAAACGCGGATCGCGGTTCATGAAGATTTTACTATCTTCTTTGCTGTACGTGTACGTTGATTCTCCGGGTCTTTTACCGTCGGCCATAGGGAATAGATCTACCATTTCTGATGTAGCCGTTCTACCTCCACCTCCGTTTATATTACCCGGACGGATTCCTTGTTCCCACAGGTTATACTTATTTATATTCTGACCGGCAATAGGAGAAACATTATTGTATAAAGTTACAAATACAGCTTCACTTCCTCCTGTATAGTCAGCAAACATTTTAGCCCAGTTCTTTGCATTGTTATCTCCCCCATTACTTTCATAAGCAAGTCCGAAGTTACCTGCCTTTAGTGCAGTGATTGCAGCAGAATTTGCATCATAAGCAGCTTTCCAGCGTGATTGGTCGTCAGCGCGATTGAAAAGCGGGCTGGCATAAAGCAATAACATACGCCCTTTCAAGGCAAGTGCGGCACCTGAAGTGATACGTCCGTAATCACTTTCATTCGGCCATCGCACAGGAAGGTATCGAGATGCCAAATCCAAATCATCACATATAAAATTGACACAATCTTTGGTTGAAGAACGGGGAATTACCAAATTCTCACCATTTCCATCACCAATCACCGGATTCTGAACATGGTCTACGATAGGTACACCACCATACATTTTCACTAACAGATAATAACGCCATGCACGGAAAAAGTAAGCCTGTCCCAGCAATTCTTCTTTTTCTGTCTGTGTGAGAGTCTCACTTCCTGTTACTCCTTCAATTACGTCATTACATTCACGAATACGTCCCCAAGGACTTGTTTCTCCGTTGATAACATAAAAATAGTCAGGCACACTCTGAATGGTAAGAATCTCTGACGGATTGTTAAAAAGTGAGTATTCACCATATTCTTCTGTACATTTGGAGAAGTCGTCGTTGATTCCCGCACTGACTATATCAGACAGAGCATTGGAGCCTCCGGTTGCATTAGGCAGCAAACAGCGATATAAATAATCTATACGGCTTTTGGCTGTTTCATAATATTCATATACGACTGAACCGTCAAAGCTTCCGTATACTTTCTTGTCTTTCAGAAAGTCATCGCTACATCCGGTAAAGCAAATTACTGCTGCTACCGTCAACGCCTTCAAACTAAATATATTTATCTTTTCTTTCATAATCTTCTTTTAATATTAGAATGAAACATTCACACCCAAGGTAAATTTACGCAGGTTCGGATAATTTCCATACGTACCTCCCCATGTATCCCATACACCATTTTCATATGGATTGTAGAAACTGAAAAGGTTTTGGCAAGTCAGGTTCAAGCGACAACTGCTGATACCAACAGGTTTCAACCATTCTTTCGGAAGATTGTAAGCTACTGTCAGATTGCGCAATCTGACGTTGGCTGCACTAACTTTCCAGAATGTAGAAGCTTGGCTATTCACCTCTTTATATCGTAGATTCGGATATTTAGCATTCCGGTTCATTGCTGCCACAACATTGCCATTAGCGTCCAGTACATCTTCGTACACATACATATCTTTCCACATAGCAGAGAGATTTTTATACTCCATATCATTGTAACTTTCCTGACGTAAGTTGGTTTGAACAAGAGCGTAAGAACCCCAATTTGCACCAAACTGCGCACTAAACGAGAAGTTCTTATAAGAAGCACCAAAGTTCATTGTAAATCCCCAAGGGTTGTTGGCACGATTAGAAATCTTCACATAGTCATTCTTGTCGATTACTCCGTCTTTTTCACCATAACTTCCATCAGCATTACGTTGTCCACGCTGGTCGCTATAAATCAACATACCCGGATGAACATTATCCTTTGAATATCCAAGATAAGAAGTGATATTATTGACTGTGAAATATTCATCAATTTCCTGATAACTACGGAACATACCGAGACATTCGTATCCCCATACTCCACGGTCGGAGCGTTCACCACGAACTATGTCATCAAAGAAAGGTGTAGCTTGGAAACCAGCTTCCTTAATTTTATTATCACTGTAACCTGTACTCAACTTCACCCAATAAGAGAAATCTTTGCCGATTTTATCTTTCCAGTTCAAAGTAAGTTCCATACCATAGGTATCAATCTCTCCGAAGTTTTCAGGGGTAGCTTGTGTACCAACAGTCGTCGGATAGAAAGAAGTTCCCGTAAAGGTTGTAAACAACTCACGTCCCATATCATAGTAAGCATCCAGCGTGATACCCAATCTGTTGTTCAGTGTTCTGATATCAATACCAACGTTGGTTTTGTAGGTCTTGTCCCAATGCACATCTTTATTCACACCTCTTTGAGGCATTTGGAAAGTTGCACCAGCATATGTATTGCTAGCTGTTCCGAATATAGGTCCCCCGTCCTGGTTACGGGCATAGAGCTGAGTCCACAACCAAGGTTGTATATTATCTCTTCCCAAAATACCAAATGAAGCACGGATTTTGAAGAAGTCAATACCGAGTTTCTCTTTATTGAACCAGTTCTCTTCTGATAAAACCCAACCTGCCGACCAGGAAGGAAATACTCCCCAATAATTGCTGGGAGCAAATTTAGTAGAAGCATCCGAACGCAGCAGGAACTCAAACAGATACTTATCTGCATACGAATAGTTCAAGCGACCAATATAAGAAAGCATACCCGATTCGGTACGACCGAATGTTGTCGTTTGATCTGCTCCGGTAGCAGCAGAAGTAGACTGTCCGTCAGTAAAGCTATAAGGATCGGCAACAGTACCTGTCAGATATTCATATTCTGATTCAGCCTTTTCGATTGAGAATAAACCGCTAACATTGTGTAATCCGAACTGGCGTGCATAGCTGACTGTCAAGTTCATCTGATAATTGTCCGTCTTGTTCATTGAACGAGCCAACAAGTTACCATTATCCAGAGTGAAAGTACCGAAATTACTGTCGGCTATATCTATATCACTGCCTGTATAAAGGTGATTCCCACTACCGCCACGGTTCAGCAATCTGTAAACAGACATTTTGGTACCAATTTCGTTGCCTTTATTATTCATGATGTTTCTTGAATAAGACGCTTTCACTTTCAACCCCTTCAGCCATTTGTTCCAACCGAAATCGTACTCAAACGAACCGTTGATGGACATATTGTTTGATTGTTTCTCTGTGTTATCCGGTGAATTCTGCACAGCTCCATAATGGAATAATTGTACGGCAGTAAGGCCCGAAGATGCGTTTTCCATACCTGTATATACAACAGGAAGACCATTTATATAAGCGGGCACAAACGGAATGTGAGTCATTAAAGAGTTGAAGTCAGCATCTGTTCCACCGCTGGTGATACCGTTACGGGCACTATTCTGTTCACTCATATCACCCGATACCTGTAAGGTAGCCTTAGCCCACTTACCGATATTCGCATTCACACCTGCACGGAAATTCCAACGGTCATAATCTAAACGTCCGATATTTCCTTCTTGGCTATAATAAGAAACACCTGCAAAGTAAGTAGCCTTCTCCGTACCACCATTGATATTGATGCCATGACGTTGAGTCCAGGCTGCACTCCATTCCTGATCGAGTAAATCGTAATTCAGTCCTCTCATAGCTTCCAATTCGTCAGCCTGAAAATATTGTGTTCTGCGATTGTCCGATTCAGACTCACCAGTAGAAGTACCTGCTGCACGGGCTGCATTATAGAGACGTCCGTAATCATAAGCATTAAGCATTTTAGGCAGTTTCAAAGCGTCAGTAAAACCGAATTGGCCTGTATATGAAATACTGGGTGCACCTACTTTACCACGTTTTGTTTTCACCAACACTACACCATAAGCTGCACGGGCTCCATATACTGCCGCTGATGCATCTTTCAACACTGTTATGTTCTCTACTTCATTCACATCCAAATTATTAAATGCATCTTCTGTAGAAATGAAATCGTCAATTACATATAGAGGGCTAGGATTTGCATCTCCACCTCGTGTTGAATTAGGAGTCACACTGGTATTGATATTACTTTGACGAATTTGTAAACTCGGCGTACTACCCGGACGGCCACCACCCGCACTGACATGCAGACCGGTCATCATTCCACTCAACGCATCTCCTAAATTACCAACAGAAAGGTCTTTTATCTCTTCTGTGGAAATGGTTTCGATAGAACCCGTAATGTTTTTCATCTTTTGCGTCCCATAACCTACGACCACTACTTCATCCAACTTTGAAACGTCTTCCAGCAGAATGACTTTCGGATTATTCAGATTTGTGATAGTCTGGGTTATATAACCGACGAATGAAATGGTCAATCGTCCTCCCTCCGGAACGGAAAGAGTGAATTTTCCGTCAATATCACTTATCGTACCCACTGTAGTGTCTACAATTTTAATTGCAGCTCCAATAATAGGGTCTCCAAATTCATCCACCACAGAACCATTCACTGTACGCGAGTTCTGGGCATAGACGATTTGCGTGAAGGCTTGTATGAAAAGCAGACATAAGCCTAAAATAAAATATCTTTTACTCATAGTATTCTGTTATTGTTTATACATTGTTATTCATTCTGTTGCCGGAAGCCAACGCGGGTCGCCGCAACGATTCGCAATATGCTCTGAACTACTTAAAGTAAAATCGCCATTAGTAGCATCGGCAAAACTTGGTGCTACCTTGATGGCAGTTCCAGAGTGGTCGCGGCCGGCATCATCGCTAGTATCATAATCAAGGAATCCGCCGGGAACAGCACTATAATAATAGGTGTTATAGCCAAGTATATAATTCACGTTTCCATAATTTCCGGCATTACATATACGTCTGAAAACACCTTCAGTTCCTGTTGACGAGCTTACAACGCAATCTGCGAAAATCGTATTCTGCATCTCCAGAGTAAATACTGCGTTATTACTGCCAATTACATTATTAAAGAAACGATTGTTACCGACACGATAAAAAGTACAATTATTCATTTTTCTAAGTGATGCGCTCCAACCGGAACCACTAAAGTTCGACGGAGTACGTCCTCTCATTTGCACTAAATAACCATTTCCGGCAACCGGATAATAAATCGTACTATTCGTAAAAGATAAATCCTTAATCCAACCTTGGCCATTAAACGCAATAAAAGTAGTGCTGCCGTCTTTGATACCAACCAGGCAATCATCAACGGACAAGGCTGCCAAAGCATAACCACTGTTACAATAATATAACGGCACAGGAATATTGTTCAAATTGCAAGACTGGAAAACATAAGGCTGCTGCACTATACCTGCTTCTGTACTGTTAAACATTACCACACCTCTACTATTGGAAACGGTATAGGTATTTTCATCAAAATCAAAATCGATGAACTTAACCTTGAACCCTGCTCCGTGATTAATAAAAGAAGCATTTCCTTTCATATTTATTTTTGCATGGTTTACTTTATCACCACGAATAGTCAATGTTGTCGTACCCAAATCAATGTTTCCATCCATTTCATAGCTACCGCCTGCCACTAACTCAAAAGCAACTTCTTCTTCACCTTCCTCAAGAGGTGCTATTGGATTATCAGTGAAATAAGTAGTCAGATTCGTTCCGGACGGAATTATTTCACGCAACGGCACTAAAGTATTATAAGTCATCTCCGTAGCTGTAACGGCATCACTATTATTATACTTTTCATTCCCTAACGCTTTAACCACCACTTTATACCTCGTATCTACGGTGATATCACGGGCAATCTTGCATTTGTCCACAATCTCGTTCTCCTCACCAATAGCAATCAGATTATCCGGATCATCCGCATTATAGAATGTCACCTGATATCCTCCAGCTCCAAGCACTACCGGCCATGTAATTTCAAGAGATGTAATATCTACATTTCTTGTAAAAGTCCAACCTTCAGTTGAGGGTGATTCCAGTGTTACTCCCTGAACTCCCGGAGAAAAGGTTCTATCATCTTTGTATCCATCGACACAAGAACTAAAAAGAAGTATAGCCGCCCCAAACGCCAGACTATTCCTTTTTACCCGTAAGAATAAATGTTTACTCTTCATAGATTAAATTTTAATTTAAACAAAATAATATATAACATTTTCATAATCAACTTTCTTTCTCTATCATATTAACAATATCATAATTTCCCTCCTATTTTTATTTTAAATCCTACTTTTATCCGATTTATATTAAGGACGGATATATATATTTATTGTAATCCACCAAAAAGCGCCTGATTAATACCATAATGGAAATAATGGATTTTATAGAAAATAGAATGATTACAGGCAGAGAACTTCGTTTGGGAAGACAAAAAAAATCCGAACCTGTTTTTAAGTTCGGATTTCTAATATGATAAAAAGCATATTCATTACTGGAATATCTCTTTTAAATATCTGATATTTGTTCCATAATTCTTTTTCACATTTCTCACATCATCCTTATCACGCGAACGTTCTACGACTAACCATCCACTCCACCCCATCTTGTCAAGTGTCTTTTTTACCTTATTCATATCCAGTCGCTCATTGAAAGGAAGAGTCACTCCATCTGTATCTGTACAGTGAATCTGGCAAATTCTGTTTTTCCCGAGAATTTTCAGTTCTTTGCACAAGTCCCTACCATTCTCCAAAGCATTTTGAAATTTGAAATAAATCTTGATGCCGGGAGAGTTTATTTCTTTTAGTAACTTCACATCCCCTTTGGCATCCAATTGGGTTTCAATGCCAATAACTACCTTTTCAGAAGCAGCCATATCCCCTACCTCTTTTAGACGTTTCACTACTTGTGCCCGAAGTACAGGCTCTTTTTCCCATCCGGCTTTAATTCCACCTAAAGGAAGAAAAGCAACTTTGGCATTCATCACTTTCATTGCGCCCAAACAATCCTGAACCAATTCTTTATAATTAACCCGTTCTAAAAAAGACTGACCATAAAAACCGGACATAGCAATAGAGGGAACCTCCAGTTGATATTTCCGGGCAGTCTCACGGAACAATTCCTGAAAATGGGGTTCACGCAATTTATTATCAAACATTTCTCTTTTGCCAAGACCTCCCATATCCAATTCTACACCATCTCCATTCAGCTCATGTACTAATTGAAATGAACCAATCTTCTGCCGCTTCAAAATCATCCAATCACATACGGCTATCTTATACCGTTGTTCATTCTGCTTCGGTGCAGCAACAGCCATTAAAGGGAAACACTCCACCATGAGCAATATCCAAAGGATATGTCCTAATAATTTCTTTTTCATATCAGTCTTATTATATACTTATTTATGTAGTAGACGGATGGAATAAACTTTTGTAATCGCTTGTTGAACAGAGAATAAACAAAAAGACAATAAAGCAGGTTCTGATAAAAACTAAATAGTGACATTATACTGAATGGATAGTGACGCTATCCCATTGTTATACCGTCACTATCCCAAGCACATACCGTCACCATTTTCAGGAGTAGCAATAAAGAATATTAATGTAAAAAAATGGGCTGCCGAACCCTGAAAAGTCCGACAGCCCTGTCAACCCAAAAACGATACCTATGAAACACTGTGTGTTACTTCAAATCAAAATATATGCGTTGACCATGAACAAGTTCATCATGTGTGATATGATATTTATTGAACTTCTTTCCATTCAATAACACCTTATTAATATATAGAGTTCCCGGTTGAGTACGGTTACTCTCAATTACCAACTCTTTTTCTTTATACCATTTCGGATCCAGGCGAATAATCACTTTGTCAAATACTGGAGTCGTCAATGTATATTCAGGTAGTCCCGGACAATCTGGATAGAAACCAATCATGTTGAAAATAGCCCAGGAAGACATTGTTCCCGTATCATCATTTCCAGGAATACCATCCGGTTTCGTTGTAAAATACTTATCCAATAAACGTTGTGTCTCTTTCTGCGTACGCCATTCTTCACCTTTGAAGTATGAAAATAGATGGGGATAGGCAATATCCGGTTCATTTGCCGGATCATAAAGACCTTCGTCGAAAACCATTTGCAGCTTATCAATAAAAGGTTTCTTTCCTCCCATCAACTTAGCCAGCCCATACACATCGTGCGGTACATAGAATGTATAGTTCCAGGAATTTCCTTCATGGAAACCAGGGTTCGGTTCAAAGTTCTCACCCTGTCTGGGATTAAACGGACTATAAAAAGTTCCATCAGGAAGAATCGGACGGAATGTACCAAATTCTTTACTATAATAATGTTTATAGCCTAAAGAACGTTTATAGAACATCTCCGCATCTTTCTTTTTACCTAAAGCCTCTGCAAAACGGGATAATGCAAAGTCTGCAATATAATATTCCAATGCATGGGATACGGAATTGTCATACTGTTCACGAAGAGGCACATATCCCTTTGACATATAATCATCATTATCCGGACGCATCAGGTTTTCTGCTCCCGGCAATGTCGCAGATTTATACATTGCTTCATAAGCCAGGTCAACATCAAAATCACGTAATCCTTTCATCCATGTATCCACAATTACCGGAATACTAGGATCACCTTCCATTGTTAATGTCTCTCTTCCATACAGTTCCCACTTAGGTAACCATCCATGTTCCCGGTACATATCAAGCATGGTACGAACCATCTCCATTTGACGTTCCGGATAGACAAGAGTTAATAACTGGTGAACATTACGATAGGTGTCCCAAAGAGAGAATACTGTGTAACGTTCCCCCTTTGTTGTCATAATCTTATCACTTTCCATTGCCGGATATTCTCCATTGACATCCTGTAGAATATTCGGATGAATCAGTAAATGATAAAGTGCTGTATAAAATACTGTTTTCTGCGCATCCGTTCCGCCTTCTACAGTTATACGTGATAAGTCATCATTCCATTTAGCACGTGCTTCAGCATGGATCTGTTCAAAATTCTTTCCTTCTTGTTCACGATCCAAATTCAATCGCGCATTCTCTATACTGACAAAAGAAACTCCCATTTGCACTTCTACCTGCTCTCCCTCTTCTGTTTCGAAAGAGAAATAGGCACCGACATCATCACCTGCTATTTCTTTTCCATAGCGGGTATAAAGTTTGTACTTTCCCTGATCCGGATCCCATTCTGCCTCCACACCTGTCATTGGACGTTGTTTCTTCCAATATCCAGTCGCAGTAGGAGTCTTTTTAACCCGCATCACAAAATAAATAGGAAATACAGCTTGGGGATTATAGCAGAATGTGCCAAGTAATTTCACTCCTTCCACTTCACTGTCGCTTACACGACGGAGCATGGCACCGCTTTCATTCGTTAATCCTTCTCCCAAATTCAATAATAAATGACTTTTACCTTTAGGGAAAGTAAAACGTGCAATGCTTGTACGTGGAGTAGCGGACACTTCTGTCTTTACATTATACTTAGTGAGATAATTGGAGTAATAACCCGGTGAAGCCTGTTCATCCTTATATTTACTACCGTATTCTTTATAATCTACATTCAATTCTCCGGTAGTAGGCATCAATAATAAGGAGCCTAATTCAGGACAACCGACTCCGCTCAAATTCACATGAGCATATCCGGTAAAGAAGCAGTTTGTATGTTCATAAGGTGTAGACCACCATCGGGCATCTTTGTCGTATGTATTCTCTGAAGAACCCATCACGTTGAAAGGAACCACAGACATCATACCATTCGGACAGATTGCACCAGGATTGGTAGTTCCGAAATTTGTAGTCCCGATAAAGGGATCTACATAATCTATCAAAAGATTCTTATTAGTGGGAGGGCTTCCCCCTTCTCCCGCATAAACGGGAAGAAGAGCGAAAGCAAGTGTGTAAGTTAATAAAATACGTCTCATACCTTTATTAAATGATACTTGTTCGTTTAGTAAAGTCGATAATCTCTTTAATATATCCAAAGGCCATGCCTACAACTGTGTCTGCCGCACCATAATAAACAGCTACACGTTCGCCATCTTGCAAAGCAGCACAGGGGAATACTACATTGGGCACATCGCCTTGAAGTTCATAAGGAGCAGCCGGACCTATCAAATATTCGCGGGTACGGTAAAGAACCTTTTCCGGATGATCTTTATCGAGTATAGCAGATCCCATTGCATAGCGGAAACCATTACAAGTAGTGATAACACCGTGATAGAAAAGCAACCAACCTTCATCTGTCAGGAAAGGTACTGAACCTGCACCAATCTTAGTGCACTGCCATGCACTTTCCGGAAATGGAGTCACTTTCATTACACAACGATGTTCACCCCAATATTTCATGTCCGGACTGTAGCTGATATATATATCACCAAATGGTGTATGACCATTATCACTAGGACGGCTCAACATAGCATATTTGCCATCTATCTTCTGTGGGAAAAGTACACCGTTACGATTGAATGGCAGGAAAGCATTTTCACATTGGAAGAATTCTTTAAAATCAAAAGTATAAGCGATACCAATAGTAGGACCATGATAGCCATTACACCAGGTTACCCAATAGCGGTCTTCAATCCATGTAACACGAGGGTCATATTTATATTCCGATTCAATCATCTCTGTGTTACCGGCTTTGAACTGAATAGGCTCGTGATTTATATCCCAATTAATACCGTCTTTACTGAACCCTACAAAGATATTCATCTGCACTGCTTTATTATCACAGCGAAATACACCTGCAAAACCATCTCCGAAAGGAACAACAGCACTATTGAAAATACTATTGGATGAAGGAATATGATAACGTCCGATAACAGGATTTTGTGAATAACGCCACATAACGTCCGCACATCCGACAGGACGATCTTCCCAAGGAATTTGAATCTTATTCATAATCAATCTTTTTTATATTATTTATTTTTTGAATCATCATACGTAAAAGGTATGAAATATGTAATCAGAAGAGCCGGAATAGTCGCAATCAGGACATAAATAAAGAAATTCTCATATCCCAATAAATCACTAAGGTAACCACTAGCCATTCCCGGAAGCATTACTCCCAGGTTCATGATTCCCGATGCAAATGCATAATGCGACATCTGATGTTTTCCCGGAGCAATCTGCTGCATCATAAACAGTGTCAATCCGACAAAACCAAAACCATAACCGAAATATTCCATTGTTATGCATGTTCCTATCAAATACACATTAGTAGGCTGTACGACCGCCAGGAAAGTGTAGGCGACAAATGGAAGATTAAATATGCAACAAAGAGTAAAAAGTGTCCTTTTCAATCCAAACCTGGACACATAAATACCTGCCAACAAAGAGCCTAGCACAAAAGCTGCAGACCCAAAAACTCCATTTAACGTACCAATCTCAGTCAAGGACAATCCTAAACCACCGACATCTCTCGAAGCACGTAAAAACAACGGAGCAATCTTCATGATAAATCCTTCTGCCAGGCGATATAAAATAATAAAGCAGATATAATAGAAAATATGTTTCTTGGTAAAGAAATCAGCAATTACCGCCATTAATTCCTTTTCAACTTCTGATGCTGTCTTTTTCGTTGTCGATGGTACTTGCGAAGAAGGTAAAGCTTTTATATGGTAAATACCTATCAGCACCATAATCGCTGCAATCACCGCAAAAATTATCATCCATGCAGACGAATAAGCTCCTTTATTCGCTTCGATAGAAGCTCCTTCTATTGCTCCAAAATGCTCGGCCAACGCACCCGCCATAGCAACCAATCCACCATTAGCAACTAATTTGGCAACATTATAGAAAGCACCTTGCACTCCAATATATTTTGCTTGGTCTTCTTTATTCAGTTCTGCCATATACACACCGTCACAAGCAATATCGTGTGTCGCTCCACTAAAGGCAATTACTGCCATTGTGGAAATACTAATGGCAAAAAAGTAATCAAAGAATAAAGAAAAAGCTACTACTCCAAACAAGACTCCACTCAGCAATTCTGTGAACAATACAAAGAACTTCTTTGTCCGGTACATTTCAAGGAAAGGACTCCACAAGAATTTCAAAGTCCAAGGCATCATAATAAGAGAAGTCCAAAACGCAATTTGCGTATCTGAAATCCCCAAATCCTTAAACATGAATACGGAAACCAAGTTAATAGCAATAAAGGGAAGCCCCATTGCAAAATAAGCGGTAGGAACCCAGCGAGCCGGATTAATAGTGTTTCGTTGAGAAGCAGTTTTATTCTGTTGCATAAATCATAGTATATAGATGAAAAAATTCATTTTTCTAACCCATCTATATATAATACAACTAAAAGGGGGAAACTACTAACGTCTCCCCCCTACTTTTTTTATTTTATTATCACTTCGTCTATGAAAAACCATGAAGGATGCCCTAAACCATAATGCCAAGTTGGACATTCTTTTGTTCCTGTGACCTCAACTTTTACATAACGCGTCTTTATAGGTGTTGCAGATTCCGTCTTTACTCCACGAAATCCGACCTTACCGGAACGTTCTTCGGGTAAATCTGTCGTTCCCCAAAGTGTATATTGTTCTCCATCCGCCGAATAAGAATAAGTGACTTTCAAAGGAAAGAGAATCCAAGCCCCTATCTGATGTAAAAAATCAGTTTCTATACTATGAATATCTTTTTCTTCTCCCAAATCTATGATGAATGCACCATCGGTTCCTTCCCAACCGACCCAGCTATCTACAAAAGTAGCTCCGCCAAATAGACCATCCACTAATGCTGTCTTTCCTATTTCTACATATTTCCCCGTAGGCGGAATAATATAAGAAACTTTGGCTCCCAATGCCAAACTTTGTTCAGCCTGTGGCATATAGCGTTTACGATACAATTCACAGTATTCTATCGGTGAATTTGCACGTTCATTCAAAGTAGGAACATTAAACTCTTTTACCCTCTCCGCAAAAAGTGTTAACTTATTATCTATATCAGACAGGTCTTTTACTGTTTCTGTACGTGCTATTTCCAATTCAGAATATTGAAGCGGCAAACGGGCACGTTGAACTCTTTTCAAAAATAGATCATCTGCTTCAGCCGCTTTCTCTGCCCGATCAAATAAATCATTATAACGACGCATCAAAGCCGGTTTCAACATTCCATATTTATGAGATACAGGTGAATCATAAATCCATAGTCTTTGTCCACTGCCAATCAATGCTCCCTCCATCACTTTTATATATTGATAAAGATAAGGGGCAGCTTCACCATAATACCCATGCAGAAAATGTTGCATTAATGAATCTACATTAGCTTCCGGGTTCCACATCAACTTCGATACCAAGTAAGCACGCAATTCTGCAAAGTCACCTCCCCTGCTTCCCGCAATCTGAGAGAAATGCATAGTGGCATGATTCTTTTTAAAAAGACGGATATTGTCCTGCAAAATATGAAAGTTAGGGAATGGAGCCAGATAATTATCAAAGTTAATACCATAATCCCAAACAAAGATATTATCAGTTATAGCAGACCATCCTTCCATTGCTTTCACAAATTGTTTGCCTGAAGCATTTTCT
This sequence comes from Bacteroides sp. GM023, assembly GCF_014750685.1. GTDB lineage: Bacteria > Bacteroidota > Bacteroidia > Bacteroidales > Bacteroidaceae > Bacteroides. The sequence continues at coordinate 16,285 of NZ_JAAXGE010000019.1, read as the reverse complement.
GTTAAAGTCACTTCACGATCACAATCAATATCACAAAGCATTATATTCACATTAGGCAAAGGTTTCACATGCTTTGGTGGATTCATTGTATATAAATAAGCCAATGTAGAAAACTCTTTATCCGGGAAACGGGCAGCCAATTTATTCAAAAAGGTTATTATACTTCCCGACAATGCCCCTTCCCGATCATCAATTGCCTTACAAGCATCACATGTACAATTCGTATAATTACCATCATTCTGACTAACAGACATAATATGTTTATCAGGATTGGCTCTAAATATAGAATCAACACGCTGTGCTACAATTTCAAAAACTTCAGGATTACTCAAACACCACTGACTGGCTTTCCCCGGATGACGTTTGCCTTTAAAATAAGAATAATATTCAGGATGTTCTTTCCCGTAAACAGAAGAAGGCAACAATTTATCAAAAGTATGTACCCAATAACCGGCAGCAAACACTTCATTGGGTTCTTCCAGCCGATTCCACCATTTATAGATAGAATCCGTTCGAATGGCATAGCACTGTGTTTGACGATAACGGAAAGCCGGATTATCTATCATATTGATTAAGGGCAAATTTATCGTTTTCTGCGGTATAAAAGAGTATTCATTCTCTCCCCAGTAGTCAATACCTAAGTATTGTTCCAGCAGAGTTACAACTCCATAAACAACTCCATTATCTTTTCCTGAGATTCTTAAGATTCCGTCTGTAGTAGAAATGGAGAATCCATCTTCTGTCACTTCATAAGGAGCTTCTCCACCAATCAAAATATCCCCCTTTTTAGGAAACTGATTGATAATAATAGGCAGTTTACAGCCACTTACTTTTTGAATAAAAGTTTGCAATAAATTAGCAGCTGTCCATGATATTTGCTCATCCGATTCTATAATGATTTTAGATTTTGTATTTCCATTTGTGACTAATACTATTTGAGAAACACATGGAATCGTTACACATATTCCAATAAAAAATAAACAGAATTTCAAGATAGTTCGTTTCATGTTTTCCTTTCCATTTAAAGTTATTATTTATTAGTAATACAATCAATACGATATTATTAAGCATTCAAACTTTCTCTTTTGTTATTTATTAACTTATAGAAGGAATCCCGTCTTATCCGTAGTAACGAAAAAGACGGGACTAAATTCACTTTATCACTTTATGAAAAATGTGTTCTTGAGGTATATTATTACTGGTCAATCATTCGTATAAATATATAAAGCAGAAGGGAATGATCCACCGGGACTAACACTCTTTGGGAACATTAGTCTTATGTATTGTGTTTCTGTAGGATGTTTTAATACCAAATTGTGTGTATTTCCAGCCGTCAATGCACATTCTCCTATACTGTAATTCATGCCATCCATGCTAATTGCCACAGAAGCTAATAAAGCTGAATTATATTTCCCCATATTATATCCTATTCGGATGGAAGAAAGATTTACTAACTTACCCATATTAATGTCAATCACATTAGTAGGTGTCAAAGTATCTATCCCTCGGCCGGGTTCCTTAAATAAATTCATCCAACTGATTCCATAACGACTTTCACTTTCTCCATCCACAGTCATAATCCAATCCGTGAAATCATTAATAGGGATGCCGATAGGAGCTTTTTCAACAGATAGTGTCAATTTTCTTACAGTATTGAATATGATATATGTTGTTGATACTTCTCCTATCTCCGCACCACCTCCGTTCACCTCACTGATAACAATCGGCAAAACATAGTTCTCACCTAAATTCACGGCTGCCATAACATCCGAAAATGTTAATACCACTTTCTCCTCCGGTGTCCGGGCGCCTTTTTTAATAGTTACCGTAGAGTGCTCAAAAGCCGTATTAGGCATAAGCACATAATTTGTTCCATTTACTGCATTATATGCTCCTATTAAACTAGGATCTATCTCCAGTGATATGTTGACATCATCGTCGGCAGCCCAGTCAGCAGTCAACATATTCTCTAACTCCAGTCGTTCTGTCAAATTCGTAAATCCGCCATTCTCATACTCTAAGTTCATGCTTTTAGAAGCGCCCATAGTAACAGTATTTACTTTATAAATAGAGCTAAAAGTTAGATATATTTTGCTATTCTCACTAATTGAGGCTCCTGAGCCTTCAATAGAAGTGACAGCAATAGGAAGAAGATAATTTTCCGCTCCACTTTGAAACTCTGTCATATCAGTGTAATGTACTTTTAGTGAATCTGCCGATATATACTCTCCTTTCTTTATATGTAAAGTTGCATTCTCTAACTGAACACTTTTCAATAAAGCATAATTAGTGCCATTGGCTTGATTATAACTATCCACCAAAGACGGATTGACATCAAAATGAATTGTCAAGTCGGTTGGAGCAGGCTTCGTACATCTCACCGGATTTACAATACATTCCGGTGCAATGTCAACTAAGAATGTCCCGTTTCCTTTATATTCTAACGTATTCTCTGTACTTACCGGAGAATAAATATACACATAATTAATATCATAAGGATCTACCGATTCATCGTCGCTACAAGCAGTTATAAGCAGAAGTGATACTGCTAACGGCATACACATCAATAAATATTTAAACAATGTTTTCATAAATTTTCAAATTTAATTATTGAGCAAACGTATAAGTTTCCCAAGTCACATCGGCATGGTTCGGAGAACTAGGCTTCAAATTACCTATTTCTACATCATGCCCATTGCCTGTTACATCATGCAAAGTAGTAGCCCCTTCACCATCATTCATCGGTAAATACAATATCAAATCTTGATTTGTATATTCTACTTCAGAATACATACCTTTCTTTATCTGATTAGCCGAACGAGTTACTTTCCACAATCGAACCTGACACATTTCACAAGCATCTATAAACTCAGCAGAAGAAAGCATTTGAAGCTTGTCGATAATCATTGGCTGTCCAGTAGCACCAACTAAAGAAGCTATTTGCATTCCATTTTTGTAAAGTAATGAAGTACCTGTGGCAGCGTCATAAGTAATAGCAAAATGATACCATTCATTTGCTTCTAATCCATTTCCAGCAGTCGGATCACCTGTATCAAACTGTGACCCCATTGTTTTAATCTGCAAGAAATTATACACATATCGTCCACCACTGGAATAAACTAAATCACCAAAACGTATATATAGTTCCGTACTACCACCAGAGTTAAAGATAGCCTGATTATTGGTAGAAAAAGCACTCATTTTGCACCACCATTCCAATGTATAATTGGGTAAACTCATTCCCCAACTTCCTTCCGGTGCAGCCTGCATAGCATTATAACGGTGAAATTTGGGAACTAATTGTTTTAACGGCTTCACTAAAACAACCATAAAGTTCGAAGAACCTTCTGCTTTGTCTATTCCATCAGCTTTCTTTATACTGATAGGAATAGCATACTGAGCACCTTCCGTCTCAAAAGATTTAATATCAATATTAACAGGATCAGCACTGACAGAACCAGCCGCTATTGTTACCTTTTCAGGAAAACTAACATATTCCGCCTCAGGTAGTTTATAACTTGTTTCGTTCTTCCTATTATAAGATTCCAATGCATCCTTGTCTAAAAACAATTCAGCAGTCACGTCTTGATTCATAGCCCTAGCCAAACGAATAGTTACAGATGTACGAGTCATCTCATCTTGCATAGTTACCTCTTTAGTTTTAGCACTAACGGCTTCATTGATATACACCAAATTCTCAATAGCTGCATTTTGCGCATTTTCACAAGCAGTTTGTACAATGGGGAGCATCCCTAGTACCATCAGTTTTAATAATGTTTTTCTATTCATATCATACTTCCTTTCTTCTTTTAATTATTGATAGGAGGATTTTGGGCACTAATAGCTGCTCGTACAGTTGGATAATCCGGATTTCCAGGATAATCATATTCAATATGATAAGCTCCCATACCTCCATGTTCTATTCCACATGAAGGATGATAATCTTGCTGTTCAGAAAAATAATGTTTATCTATGGCTCTTTCAAAAGTAGCCGTAACAATAGATTTTTTCAGTACCTCTTCAAATATTTCCGGATGATAACTGCTGACTCCCCCATAACCAGTAAAGAAATCGTCTAGCCCGGAATGTCCCAGTTCATAAGTTTGCCAAGCAATATAGTCCAGACTTTGTACTACATCATCAGCTAGAATATCGTAAAAACGGAGCCATGATTTACCACCTGGGATATCGGCAACAAGCATCTTTCCCGTCTTATTAAACTCTTCACGTAAAGTGCGCATAAATGTATTAGCTCTTTCCGGGTAAGCTGAAGACATTAATGTTCCATTGTCTTCAATATCATAATCGAATCCATCCACATTATATTTATTGCATGTATCAACAATAGCGAGAGCATATTTTTTAGCCGCTTCTATATAAGTATCTTCATCATTTGGGTCAATCCCCCAAAAAGCATTCTTTACATCAGTTGCATTACCACCCGGAGTTAAATTGTCTCCAATATCACCAGCACGCCAGCAAAGTACGGCTTTTGAACCTTTTTCCTGAAATTTCTTCAAGTCTTTCTGCTGTTCTGCTGTTAAATTCCCCCAACACAGCCAAAGACTCACAAAATCCACACTGTCAGGAAGCCCACACAGAGAAGATGACATGGTAACTCCTGTCCAGTTACCAAACCAGCCAAACATAACTTTATGAGGAGAATTAAAATAATCCTTCAGGTTATTCTTATATCCGTCTGATACGGGTACAAAATAATCTTTCGCCTCAATCTCCGTCCAATCACTACAGGCCGAGTTCAGGAATCCCTGCGAAAAGAATAAGCTAATGCCTATTCCATATATTATTTTTTTCAATTTACTCATTTTCATAAATAATCAATTTTATAGTATTTATTAATTCTTTTTTGCCCACCAAATGTCAGTAGCGGAATTATCCGAACCACCCATGATGGATACAGCCGCCCGCACATTGGCATTGTTTGTATTATACTCCGACTGCGGGAAAGGCAAACGACGCATACCACGTTCAACTGTCACGCCATCTGTATTCAGATTATTGACAACAGGAAAATGTTTCGGATAACCTGTACGACGAATATCAGCCCATGTTTCCCAACCATTAGGAAAATTAGCAATCCATTTCTGAACGAGAATGCGTTCTAAATTAACTGACGGATCTGCTGTTTCATCATATTTCGGAGTGACTTCAGACACTGCTGTTTTATTCTTACCAGAGTCAGTCGGATCTACGTAATCATTAGGTTTTTTGGTACTCGCCAAATAATCACCGATAGTTACCTTGCGTTCTTCCATAGAAACTTGTACTCCCTGTTCATAGAGATCTTTTGCCTTTCCATTCATGGTCCAACCTTTCAATGCACCCTCGGCACGCAAGAAATAGGCTTCAGAAGCCGACATAATCAGCAAATTGTCTGTTTCTCCTATATTAGGACGGGAAAAAGTTGCATATTTAGCCTGTGTAGCATCGCTTTGATAAATACCATTGCGTACTCCGATGCGACCAGCACCATCAAGTTGTGCGTCATTCACATAAGCAGGCAAACGGGGATCGGCATATCCGCCTAGATAAGAGGTTATATTGGCACTTACACGTATTTCATTCCAGGAGAAAGCGACACGATAATAAGGATTCATACCATCATTGAAGCTACTGTATGCAGCATCAGCAGAGGTAGTCATAACTCCTATCACATCAGAAACCGCTTCTTCCGCCTTCTGTCTGGCTAGTTCCGGGGCTACATTAGAAATACGCATTGCCATACGCAATTTTAACGTATTGGCAAATTTCACCCACTTATTAAAATCGCCACCATATACAAGGTCATATTCTGTTAATGAAGACATATCCTCACCACCAAGAACAGCAGTTTTGAAAGCAACAATAGCCTCATCCAGGTCTGCAAACATACTCTTGTATAAATCCTCCATCGAATCATAAGCTACAGTAAAAGCAGAACCTGTGATTTTTGAATAAGGAATTGGCCCATAACAATCACTGATTCTTACCGAAGCAGCAACACGCAATATTTGCGCCCATTGATATGCCAAACCTTTTCCTTCTGATAAATCTCTAATCTGGAAAAATCCGGTATAGATTTGGGGCATTGTCGTATCGAACATATTGCCGTACCATCCGATACGTGGATTATAGGTATAATAGTTACCACCATTCTTCCACGTAGCGATACAAGTTATTTCTCCACCATACTCCGACCCGGTCATCTGGTCCAGCATTTGCGAATTATTCTGTTGTCCCTGCACCAATGCGGGAAACATACTTCGAATCAGCGAACCTGTTGCAGCATTATCACCCAACATATCTTGCGGGGTCGGTCCAAAAGGATTCGTATTATATTCTTCAAACTTACCGGTACATCCGGTCATCAGCAAAGCCATCAAAACACATGCTGACAGTTTAACGTACTTTCTCATCATATTTTTCATACTTATAATTACATTTAGAATGAAAGTCTCACATTAAATCCAAAGCTCTTCAAACTTGGTTGCTGAAAATAATCCACTCCCTGATAGAAGTTGCTAGTAATAGATGAAGTGCTTTCCGGATCAAAAGGAGCTTTGCAATAAATCATCCACAAATTCTTCCCAGTCAAACCTACTGTCATGTTCAGTTTATTCTGAAACCACTTATTAGGCAGTTGATAGCTCAAACTCAATTCAGAAAGACGTACGTTCGTAGCACTATAAGTATAATAAGTACCGATAGCAGTAGAAACCTTCTTATAATAATCTTCGGCATCAACCTGAGTGTCACCAACCCAAACACCACCATTCTGACGGGCGATTGCAGACGTTTCAGAAACGCCATAATTATCTAACATAGCCTGTGTATCAGAAACAACCAGACCGCCGACACGGGCTATAAATGCAAAGCCCAGACTTAAGCCGTTCCACGCAACATTTCCATTCCAACCCAAATGATACTTAGGAAGCACCGAGCCTATTTTACGATACTCTGTATTCTCAATGGCAACAGTTCCATCGGCAGGGTCTCTCCATATATATCCGTTAGGAGATTGACGTAAACGTTGATTTATACAGATATCTCCCATTGTTCCACCTTCATATAGCCGCAAAGTAGGACCACCACTAATACCCAACGTACCTTTTGAATAATAATCCATATGAATGGTTTCACCTGTATCCTGATTAATTGCTCCATTGGCCAGACTAATGATTTCATTTTCATTGATTGTATAAGTAAAGTTGGTAGAAACCTTCACTTTATTAAATGTATCTGAGTAACCGACTGCCAGTTCAATACCCCGGTTCTGAATATTTCCGGTTTGAACTATATTTTTCTTATATCCTGATGAAGCGGAGGCATCTACATAAAATGTTTGATTGTAAGTGTTAGAACGATATAACGTCATATCGAAATTAATCCGATTTCTCAAGAACTTGGCATTCAAGCCAAACTCCCATGACTTTGTATTTTCGGGCTTTAAGTCCGTGTTGTAATGGTTAGCAGGATATTCATAAGTGTTAGTCTGCTCATTATACGTGTACTGCATCTGTGTCAAATATCGACTCGGTGAAGAGGCTACTTCCGCCCATGAGCCACGTACTTTTAAGTAAGAAATAGCTTCCGGTAACTTAAGCGACTCACTAATCACCCATGACAGACCTACTGATGGATAAAAATAAGAATCTTTACTGGTGAAAGCCAATTGCGAAGCCCAATCATTACGTCCGGTCAACGTCAGATACAATTGGTGATTCCAACCTACCTCAGCACTGGCAAAGATACTTTGCACCTGATCATGCCATTTACTTTCATTACGTTTTGAAGTATTCATATTGATATTACCAACATGGAACTTATTGGTAACTTGCGCCAAACCACCTTTTACATACATGGCATCTTCCTGTATATCATTAATGGAAGCCCCCACAGTAGCATTTAACGAAATCTTATCATCCCAAAATGTCTTATTTATACTTGCCATTGCATCCGCATATACGGAACGGTCATTTTGTTTTGTATGTCCATAAAATCCCTTTGAACTACTTTCTGTAAAAGTTCCTCTAGTACTTGCATAATATTCTTCAAACATATCCTGATCGGAGTTATCTACCCGTACACGTCCCACAACATTAATCCAGTCTGTTATATCCCATTTCAAATTGGCATTAAACATATAACGACGTTTTGATAGTCGGTTTTGCATACGATTCATTATCCAATACGGATTTTGCATATCTAAAGCCGTACCAAAAATAGCTTCCGGCCAATATTGGGTCATGATATTACGAGCTTCACTATAACGTTCATACATCTGTACTTCCTGAAAATTTTCACCTCTAGGGAAAAGATAAAGAGAAACCAACGGATTGAAATACTGTCCACTACCTACCATGTTCTTATTATTCTGAATAATGTATTGTGCTCCTAAATCAAGACTTAGTTTATCATTGCAGAACTTACTAGTATTACGAATAGAAAAATTATATCGATTGTAAGCATTATTAGGTAAAATACCAGTAGAATTAGTAGTTGATATGGAAGCATAGGTCTGATTTTGTTCCGTCCCCGTTGTCATGGTGAATCCATTCATCTCATTCACACCTGTATTGAAGAAATCCGAAGGATCAAAATTAGTGGGTGTATCTAATAATCTACCCCAACTCATTGATTCTCCTTCACGGTTACCATAAAGGTTCTGGAACTTGGGCATCATTAATGGAGAAGAGAAACTAGTGCTATTACTATATGTAATCTTAACCTTACCAGCTATTCCTTTTTTCGTTGTAATTAAAACAACGCCATTGGAAGCATCCGAGCCATATAATGCAGCAGCAGAAGGCCCTGTCAATATTGTCATGCTCTCAATATCTTCAGGATTAATATCAGCTACACTATTAGTTCCCGGCTGTTTATTCATTGTACCACCAGCATTATCGCCAGCATTGACATTGAACATCGGAATACCATCAATCACATAGAGAGCATTGTCATCTTTTTCCAACGATTTCGTACCACGCATCACCACACGTGCTGCTGCTCCCGCACCTGCTGAAGAAGCATTAATAGTAACACCTGCAACTTTTCCAGATAGGGCATTTATAAAATTAGCATCTCTCACAGTAGTTAACTCATCTCCTTTCACTTGCTGAACATTATAACTTAAAGCCTTTTGCTCACGCTTGATACCCAATGCAGTAACAACAACTTCATCCAGTGTTTGAGTATCTTCTCCCATCACTACTTTTAAAGGTTGTGCATTGGCTAGCGTGATTGCTTGGGAGAAATGTGAGAATGAAAATAGAGGACTAAATTCTAATTCAAAAAATTATCTCTACTTTCAAATTTTCATGTAGTTTTTTTGTTAAAACAAATATTATCTATAGCGATGTTATAAAAGAGCAATAACATTCCGATATAGTTACATTCTACTCTATTTAAACATGTATAAAAATAATTTGCCCCTGAAAACTTAATTTTGGTTTTCAGGGGCACTTCTCACAGAGTTTATATTATCTGTCTTTATTTCTCAGCAGGGAAGACAAACATTTCTCCACCATTATCATCGAATCTTCCCGTCATCGGAAGGTTCAGATTATCCTTATCTCCGTTATAATAGGTAGCCCAGTTCCAGATTTTCGTTGCATCTTCTGTAATTTCACCTGTTTCCAGATTACGCTTCTTTCCATTACATGGATAGTAAAGTAATAAACCTTTCTCATCAGGATTCACCATTTTCCAGGTATATGCTTTGATTTGTTGTGCAGTACGAGCGATATCCCAGAAACGAACTTCACGGACATATTCATTAGCACCGCCCAACCAGAAGCCAATCAAACCATATTCTCCGTCTCTGATTTCACTCGATGCCACTAAATCACCGTTTACAAATACTGAAGTATCTTTGCCGTCATAAACGAATGTAAGCATATACCATTCATTGGCTTTCGCCGCAAATTTATTCTTTGGTACATCAATTTGTGCAGAGCCCGTTTTTATTTGCAACTGATTCGGGTCGATAGTTACGTCTCCGAAACGAGTGAAAATCTCATCGTGCGGACCCGCATTGGCAACCAGTTTTGTTCCACCAATAGATCTGTTGTTAGCTGAATATGCAGAACGTTTAATCATAATTTCCATAGTCCACTGTTTAACTTTAAAGTCTTGTGGAAACATATCACTCCTCTCACTTCCGGCATTATTCATAAGAAGTGCTTTGGTACGTGTACGTTTTTCCAAGATAATTAATGCATCTTCTTCCCCCGGAATAGGAGCAACAGATCCCTTAGACAAACGAATCGGTAATGCATAATCTCCTTTCAAAGAAAATTTCAGGTCTTTCAATGAAACCGGAATGGACTGCATAGCCAGATTAGGCTTAAAGTTCATAACAGTTGGTATTTCGTACATTTCGGCTGGCAACATCAGATACGATGTGTTATTCTTTCTATTGTATTCGTCAAGTTGTGCCTGGTCACCGACAATTAGAGGTATATCGCATGCTTTATCCTCCTTTACCGTTAATCCAACTTTGACGTCTTTGATGAAATATTCTCTACCTTCTTCCACAAAAATCTGGATAGGGCCGTCAGCGGCGATATATGCACCTTGTTCACTTCCATAATCTTTTTGAGGATCTGTATACAATTCGTTCTGGCAGCTTGCTAGAAGCAATGTACCGAACAGAGTCATAACTATTTTTTTCATTTTCTTTCAGATTAAAATGTTTATTCAAATTTACCCGGATATACCTGGTTACCATAATAAAGTGCGGTTCTAAGCCACTTATACGAGGGGTTGTTGGCAAAGTCGTATTCCATGTGATAACTACCTACGCCACCAATTCGTTTACCACTAGGCAGATCCATAGTTGCATAGTCGAAAATCTGAGCTCCGTTACTATATCTGAATTCGGGACGCACCGAACTGGAATAATAGGTAACTCCACCGGTTCTCCAACCCTGCTCAAATTCAACAGTGATAATCGTTTTGCGTTCCCAATCATCCAAATGTGGATTATTGATTTTGTTAATTACCGAATTTGTACTACTTTCCCAATAGGCTTGGTAAATATAATGGTCTATCATCTTGGATGTTTCAGTAGACAATAGATCCGGCTGACCATCCATTACCAACATTCTTCCGGCAGGACGTAAACGGGTGCTCAGGGTTTCAATAAAGGCTTGCATTTTTTTATTGCCGGTTGGGCTAATTGTCTGACCGTTAGCCAATGTCCCCGAATGCCCATATCCCGGTTCGTAGTCAATATCAAAACCATCAATATTATATTTCTCAATAGTATCGCAGATGGCATTTGCATATGCAATACTTCCTTGCACTGGATCTCCCTTTCCTAGCTCTTCTACCCAATATTGCTGTGCATTTTTTCCTTCCGGAGTGATGGCGGAACCAATATCCTGGATAATCCAGCAAAGTAAGGCTTTACCTCCTTTTACCTCTTGGAAGAATTTCAGATCTGCTTTTTGTTCTTTTGACAAATATCCTCTTGCCCCCCAAAGTGAAACAAAATCTACACTATCAGGTAACATCTTCAGATAGTTTTGGGCATTTGTCCCTTTACCAGTCCAGTTGCCATACCAACCGAAACCTTTCACATGAGGAGTTTTACGATATTCTCTAAGCTCCCGATAATATTCACGTTGCGATGGCATTAAATCCTCTTCGCCCTGAGCCTCAATAAAGGGGATATAACGTGTTATTTCCTCCTGTTCCGGGAACATCTCACGCTCTGTTTCTGTCCAGTCAGAACATGCTGCGAATCCCAGAGCTGCAATGCCAATGTATAAATAATTACGTAACTTCATAATATTAATTGTTGTTTATTGATTATTAAAACAATAGATTATTTTCTTAATTTTGGACAGGTCTGTTAGGACGTACCCACCAAAGTTTAGTACCACCTTTATCCGGACCATTTAACAAAGTTGAGATGGAAGACATATTAGGGTTACCGTCATACTCTTTTGTGGAAAAGCTGAAACGTTCAGGCGTTCTGGATTTTGCATCTGCACCAATCTTATTAGGTAGATTGTCATCGAAAAGATCTGCCAGATAAGGGAAACCTGTTCTACGATACTCTGTCCAAGCTTCTACTCCATTAGGATAGAGAGCCAAATATTTTTGAGTAATGATCTGTTGTAGTTGGCCTTCTTCAGAAGCTGTATCATCCCATTTAGGAGCAACATTACCCGTGGTGATATCAAAACCGTAAGAATAATAACCAGCATAATGATAATTACTCGTTGTTAATATCGCAGGTTTCACATTACCTTTGTTTAAATAGCTAGTGGCTACGGCATCTGTGATACCCCATTCATCCATAGACATTTTAACTCCAGCTTCGTACAGACTTTTCACATCTCCTTCTGTCAGATTATATAATACTGCTTCGGCTTTTAAGAAGAATGTTTCGGAAGCTCTGAACCAATATAATGGATCTGCATTCTCCGCTTTCGGGCAAGATGCAAACTCTGCACTGTTTTCTTTTGTACCTTGGCCTTGAGTATTACCCGGAGCTATACAATAGTATCCATCTATTTTGTTATATGTACCCTGTGTGTAGTACATTTCCAAACGTGGATCGCCATATCCTGTCAGGTAAGACCATGCTGTAGCACCCATACGATTTTCTTTGTAATCAATTGTTGCGATTAAAGAATTAAGTAATGGGTATTTACTTGTGTTACCGATTTTAGCTTCATCAGTTTTGCTTTCAATCACCCCTCCGTTCTTAGGATTTAACGCTTTCTCAATATATTCTTTAGACAAATCTTCATTGACAAAGTGAACACGAACCGCTATTCTTAACATTAATGAATTTGCTAATTTTGTCCACTTTATGGGATCTCCATCATAAATCAAATCGTATTTCGGCATAATCTTTGAAGTCGCTTTGTTTAGAATGTCTGCACAAGTCTCTAAATCTTTTAGCATAGCTTTATAGACATCTTCCTGCTTGTCTAATGCTGGAGCGATGTCACCATTTCCGGCGTTGGAATATACGATGGGGCCGAAGCAGTCAGTAGCTCTTAACCAACCGGCAACTTTTACGACATTGAATATAGACATAATCTCTTGTTTCTCGGGTTCTTCGCTGGTTCCTATTTTTTGATATATTTGTACCCAAGGTTGATATGCTTTCATATATAGCTGTTCATAAGCATAGTTCATTCGGTTGTCGGCAAAATCCCAAGTAGCTTCAGTACCAAATTTCCAATTATTATTCATTCCGAAATAACCAATGTAATTTCCAGAAGACATAATATCTGTAACAGCCAGGTCATTACCTGGTCCAGTTGTCTTACTCGGTGAACCGATAGGGATAACACGCTGCTGCATATCCATTAGTTGGGTACCATAAATTAATCCGCCTGCTTCCAGCTCTTCGTCCGTCACACCGGTGGTACTTTTATTTATATCCACATAATCTTCGCAAGCGGTTAGTAAACTTAGCGAGAAGATTAATAATAAGTATTTCTTAATTTTCATAATTTCAATTATCAATAATTAGAATCCAAATTTCAAACTAAACCCGTAAGTGCGGCTGCTGGGCAACATGAAATAGTCATAACCTTGACCAAATGTGCCTGTTGAAGCTGTTAATTCAGGATCATATGGAGCTTTGTTGTAAATCATCCATAAATTGGTACCATATACAGAAATATTGACGTTTTTCACAACATTACCAAACCATTTGTTGGGTAAGGTATAGCCAATGCTGGCTTCTTGTAAACGAACGTTTGTGGCAGAATATACATAATATGAATCCAAATCGTAGATAGTTCCATAATAATCTTCTGGTTGCATCTTAATATTACCCAACATAGCGTAACCTGCGTCGCGGGCATCAGCGGATGCTTTAGATACACCAAAACGGTCAAGGGTAGCTTGTGTTTTGGAAATAACATTACCACCGATTCTTGCAGTAAACATTACGTTAGCATTAATTCCTTTGTAGCTGAATCCATGTCTCCAGCCCAGATTCCATTTCGGATTGACTGTACCGATTTTAAACGGTGTCGTATTTTCCGTAGCTATTGTCTGTCCGGGATTGTAGGGAATGTATCCCTCTTCATTCTTCTCTACCCGACGATCAGCATACAGAGCACCTACTTCACCACCTTCACGGAGACGGAAACGACCTAGTTTGATATCACTTAAATCCATCAATTCACCGCTAACAGGATTCTTTACATTAGAAGCCAGTTTCTTGATCTTGTTTTTGTTGGAAGTAGCAGTGAAAGTTGTATTGTAATTAAATTCGCCAAACGTCTGGTCGTAACCTAATGTCAATTCGATACCCCTATTCTGTACATTACCGGCCTGAACATACATATATTTATATCCACTGGTTCCCGGCATATCGGCTTTCAATAACTGGTTGTAAGTGTTAGATTGATATATTGTAACTCCTAAAGTAATGGTGTTATTAAACCATCTGGAGTCGAGGCCTAATTCATATGAACGGGTACGTTCTGCTTTCAGGTCGCTTAATGGATAATATTCGAAAGGAGCTACAGTCCCATCTTCCAGCTTATGGCTAATAGTGCCCGGAGTCAAGCCTGTAAATGGAATTGGAGAGCCTACTTCTGTATAAGAACCTCTGACCTTTAAATAACCTAATACAGGCTGGATACTTTCGCGAAGACTATTTGGCAAAAGTTCGGTGACGATAGCTGATAGACCTACTGACGGATAGAAAATCCATTCTTCTTTACTATTCACTAATTGTGATGGTTTATCTGCACGGCCGGTCAGAGTCAGATACAAGGCCGAGTTCCATGAAAATTCAGCAGAAGCGAAAGCAGCGAAATTTTGTGTACGGGAATCACCACCGGTTTCGAAAACATTGGCAACGGCTGAATTTACATTTCCATAGGTGAATTTATTGGGCACCAACAACAGGTCACCACCATATCCATGTCCTTTCGTATCATACTCCTCAAAAGATACGCCGGCATTCACTGTAGCATGATATATCTGGGCAAACTGTTTGTCAAAGTTGACCATAATATCGGCATATTTCTGTTTGTAGAACTCATTTGAGTACTTGTAGCGACCGTTTTCTCCAGCGAAAGTACTGATGGTAGATGCGTAACGTTTGTCTTCCGATTCGGAGTATGTGTTGTCCATGCGGGCACGACCGACGACATTCAAATAGTTTGTGATGTCATATTTCAAACTCGCATATAGCATATAACGATCTTTTGCTTCAGGACGCAAATTGCGGTAAGCAATCCAATATGGGTTTTGTACATCCATACCCATACCACCTGGTTGCCAGTTCTGTGCATTGTATCCTAATTCGTTATTATAACGTTCGAAATATTTTTCACTTTCAAAGTTCATTCCTCTAGGATATAGGTAAGCTCCTACAATAGGGTTAAAATATGTACCGAAAGATACCATGTTATTGTAGAATTCACGAATATAGCTGGCAGATACATCTAAAGTTAACTTATCATTCAAGAATTTTGCTGTATTGCGGAATGTTACATTATAACGATGATATTTGTTGTTTTCAACCATACCAGTAGAATTAACTGCAGAAGCAGAAATATATGTCTGATTCTTTTCCGTTCCCATTGAAAGGTTGAATGAATTATTGAATGTGGCTCCTGTATTAAAGAAGTCTTTGGGTTCCCATGAAGATGGCTTTTCCATTTTATCGCCCCAAGAGAAATAATTACCTGAAACATTTCCATAGGTGTTCTGGAATTCAGGCATTATAAATGGATTGGCAAATTCAACGGAGGATGATACGTTCAACCGCATTGTACCTTCGGCGCCTTTCTTTGTATTAATCAGGATAACACCATTAGCCGCATTTGCACCGTATAATGCGGCAGCCGACGGGCCTGTTAATACAGATAGGCTTTCGATATCATCCGGATTGAAATTGGCTATACCTTCGCCAGAAGTTGCTCCACCGAAACCTGTACCATCTCCTGCACGATCGGCTTTATTTCCGATTGGAATTCCGTCTACTACGTATAGTACGTTGTTCTGTCCTGCAATGGATTTATTACCACGCATCACAACACGAGTACCGCCACCCACACCGGATGCGCTACGTTGGATGTTTACACCGGCAACTTTACCATTCAGGCTATTCATAAAGTTAGCGTCCTTCACTGTTGTCAACTCATCACCTTTTACTTGTTGTACATTATAACTCAATGCTTTTTCAGAACGCTTGATACCCAAAGCTGTTACAACAACTTCATCCAAAGCTTGGGCATCTTCTCCCATGCTAATTTTTAAAGGTTGTGCATTGGTTAGTGTGATTGCTTGGGAG
>NZ_JAAXGE010000018.1 GCF_014750685.1 Bacteroides sp. GM023 | reverse complement strand
GTTTAATCAGAGGATTACTCTGTCAAACAGCCATCTACATGACTTTCTCGTCACACAAATTTGAAGTCGTAAACAACTTCTGCAAATCCTTTAGCTGAATGTTGTCTTATAAAAGAATTTATAACAGAAAAAGATTTACCACTTCCAGGCGTTCCTATTACGAAAGTTCCACGAAAACAGTTACATATATTCAGCCACCCATTATGCCACTTTCTATTGTAGAAAAACTTCATCGGAATATTGACAGAGAATTCTGTTTCTACCTTGTCTTTAGATTGTTCAAAGCTTTCATTCTCTATATTAAATCTATCTTTCATAAAGTTTGATTTAATACGTTTGGAAATGTTATCTAGAGCTGAATTTATTAATGTCGCTCCAATTATTGATAGTATAATGTAAGCTATATTATACCATTCTAAACTAGTTTCTCCTTTTTCTTTAAAGAAAAGAAAGCATATACTTCCAAAGAACATTATGAATCCAAAGATTAAAGGAAAAATGATTTGTTTAGTCGGGTCTAATTCTAAATCCTTTTTTGAACGTGTTCCAATGCAAGTAACCATTATAATAAAGAATGTAAATAGTTTACTATAAAGAATATTAGAATAGATAGGAATTTTTGCCATTTTTGATAATAAGGGCATAATTTGTTCACTAAAGGGAAAATGAACAAATAGTAGAATCTCTATGCAAACAGTTATATAAATGAATGCTTGCATGAATCCATATAGTTTTTGTAATTCTTTGCTTTCTTCCATGATTTAATCGGGTATTTTAACTTTTTCAGGTTCCTCACATTGAAAAGCCTTGAAATCTTCTATAGCTAATTTCAAGTCTTCTAAAAAATTGCTATTGCAACCTTTTTCTACTGCTATCTGGTAATATGCTTCCATTGCTTGGACGGAACAAATATCTGTTCCGCATATTACAAAAGCTGGAATGTCTTCTAATAGGCACTTGTGTAATAATCTTTTTTGGTCTTTCATTTTATTAATTCAAATGAAAATACCACTCTTTTATGCAGTGAGAGTGGTATTGGTTTTTATTTTTTGGTATCATAATAATGTTCTCTTATCGTCCATGCCGGGCAGAACCCGGAAAAGTACGGTATCAAATACCTTCCCGGTTTCTCTCCAGTGCAGGCAGAAAAGGTATCAATTCTACTGGTAATTTTCCTGTCCGAATATATGTTGAACCATTGCATAATTTTCACCACTGTTAGACTTATGCAGCTTATCATCAATAAAAATTTTTACTTCGACTGTCTTAGGTAGCTGTAAATTTTCAAGGTTTTCTTCATCTTTAGGTATAGGGTAGGCAGATAGCCATAAATATGTTCCTTGTTTGGCTTCTTGCTCAAATGTGAATGGACTTTCTACAATAGTTTCTTTGGCAGCTTCTTCGGGAGCTTCGGAAGAAATATCTACTCCTACTGTATAATGTATTAGAAGTTTGAAATTTTCTGGGTCGCTTACGGTAGCTTCATAACGTACTTTTCCTGTATCTCCTGTAGGTGGAGTATCAGGGTCGTTGTTATCGTCTTTATTGCATCCAGACAACATAAGGCTTAAACCAATCATTACTAATGATAAATACTTTTTCATATTGTTTCTTTTAAATAGTTGATAATTCAATGTGTATCGTTCCATTTGCAGCATTATATGCTACTTCCTCAATATTGGTGAACCGTCTTATTGATTCTTTCCATTCTTCTGTTTGTGGATTGTGGTAATATTCTTCTTCTAATAGACTTATCAAATTATTTATTTGTTTGTCAGATAGATAAATCTTTTCTCCAACCCTTGGAACTACAGGTAATTGGATTGGTATAGAAATATTGTTCACACCATCTATAGGAATATGGATGTTTATTTCTATCATAGCCATTTCATGTTTAGTATATTTTTGGACGGCTTAAATTTAACAACTTCCTTTTCTGGAACTTCTACAGGTTCTCCAGTTGCCGGATTTCTAGCTATCCGAGCTGGCTGAATAATCTTTTTGAAAGTACCAAAATCTTTTATAGAAACATCTTTTTCTCTTAGATTTTGAGATAATTCTTTGAAAAAACTATCAATTATTTCTGCTACTTCTTTTGTTGGTTTATTTGCCTTTTCAGCAACCATTTTGATTAAATCAGTCTTATTCATTTGCATATCAATAATATTTAATTACTTAAATCACTTAAACAAATTTCAGGAATAATTTGGGTATAGTCTTCTGTATCTGGTCTATAATGTATTGATTCAACTATATTGACCTCACAGATAACATCATATACCCATGCTTTAAAATTCCCTTCTAAATCATCTTCACCATCATTGAATTTATTAAAATCACTTTTAGCTTCATCTGTTAGATATTCTAATAAATTTTGATAGGTAAATTCATTCTGAAACATTATAATGTGAGGTGAAATTTCTTCGCCTATCCTTGGAAGATGCGGAAAATTCCAATCACCCTTTACCTTCATTCCTCTCTCTTTAAAAAAATGGCTATAAATTATAAATTCTATTTTCATATTAGTTTTATTTTAAAATCATCGTTCAGTACAAGCTTTCTTTCCATCGGTTGCCCGTTTTTATCATGAAATCCAGTTAACACAGGTGTTTCTTTTTTCTCGCAAAGTTCTATTGCTTCTTCGGGAGTTATAGAACGTCCTGACATTTCACGCCAAATGACAAAATCACATTTTATGGCTTCATTTCTATAGTTGGAACAATTATAGGCTTTTTTGTTTATATATAAGTTTCCTCCACACTTAGGACACTTACACAATGTATTGTCAAAAGAAATATCTAAGTTCTCTGTTAGAACCAGCCGTGAAGAAAAATCATTTCCTTCTCTTGATTTAAATCCAGTCATAAACGGTGTTTTTTTTCCTCTGGCAAGTATTTCTGCTGCTTCCAATGGTATTTCTCTTTGTGCAATAGTTTTGGGTATATAGAGGTTACAAACTCTGTTGTTGTCCTTGTCCTTTTGTGAATACCCTTTACAAGCATATCCATTTAGTAAAATTTCAATTTCTCTACCACACACAGGACACGGAGTTTCTAATACTTCATTTACGAAAGAAGGAATAACGATTCCATTTTCGATAGTCAGATATGCAGAAAAAGGAACTCCTTTTTTATTATGGAAGTCATGAAATATATCTGTTTTCCCTGTTGTTATTAATTGCCTGGCTATTTCTTCTGTAATCTCTTTTCCCCAATATGAATGATAAATATTAAATGTACATTTGTCATTCATGTTTTTGAAGTAATTACAGGAATATCCTAAACTGCCTTTCATTATGTGTCCTTTCTGGCAAATAGGGCATAAGCCTAAATCTTTGATTGTATCATTATCCATTTAATATCCTCCTTTACTAATCCATTTAATACCGTTTAAAATATTATCTACTTTTTGTTTCCCACTATTTACATATTTAAATTGTCCGGGTACAAGTGTTTTTAGTACTCCAGCCCTTTTAGCGGATTTCATTTGTCGGCATACAGCGTATGCAAGTCCTCGCATTCGTCTAAGTTCATTGACCACATGAATACATAAATCTATCCTTTGCTTATTATCCATAAGATTTTTTTCACCGCCTTGCAATGCTATATTGTTTATGTATATCATTAAATCTACACTTCGACTGATAAGCTCATACTCTGTTTTTGCAATTATGGTTAATAATTTAGGGTCTCCAACTGCATATTTAGCTGCTTCGGATTGGTATTTAGCTATGTCTCTAGCTAAGGTTGAAGCATAAATAATATCTTTTCCATTTTTCACAACTGCATTAACTGTAGAAAGATAGTTGTATGTCTTCTCCTGTAAGGATTGAATTTGATTCATTTTTTGTTGGATTAAAATTTGAAAGTTGCGGATTTTTGTTTCCTCACTTTGTATGTCTTTCAATACACCTTGTTGCTCCTGATGGGAATAAACCAATGTTCCAATCATTACCGGGTCAATGACAATAGATTGTGCTAGTCCTTTTATGTTGCCTAACAGTAACATTAGGGAAAAAAATAAAAGCACTCTTTTCATATCATTATCTGTTTGTAAATTCATATATTCCTTTTTTCTTTTTTTGTTCTTCTACTCTATTTCTGATGGTTTGAATTATATCACTATTAGCTTTAAGACCATTCATCAGTAGTTCTGGTGTTGATTTATCGCCAGAATAAATGTAGATATTGGTGTTGTTTATTAAAGACTGGATAAAACTTTGCTTTTCTTCATAATCATATACACGATATAATTCTATGTAGTTAATCCTTTTTGAAAGCACTCCTTGATATATTTTTATTTGCTCTCTAGTTATAATCCATTTTGTACAAAGTAACATTGAAATATATCTGTAGAAAATTATAAATATCAACAATACTAATATCGTTCCACTGATAAATTTTAATAATTCATGTTCTCTTATATATTTACTAAAAATGAATACGAAAATCGCTAATGTGATTAAAAGGAAATTCTTCATTAACCAATATCGGAATTTAGGCTTTAATATAATATCATCAGAAGCTATGTTTGTTCCATCATTCATAACTTAATACTTTTTTTTTGTTCATGTTGTTTCATTAGAATTTCATTGAAATCTTTTGCTTTTTCTGCTTTATGAGAAATCATAGGAGCTATTATTTTGCTTTTTTCCCTAAAACTTTCTAGTGAAACGTCATTTTTGTTAATAGTGAATTCTCTACCCTTAGTTTTAAACAGCACATCATCTTTATTTTCTTTTATTGTCATTTCTGTATTACTAATGATTCCAGACACTTTAATGTCATACAAATTACCGTTTAAATCATTATCAAAACAGGTATGTACTTTAGCTTGTGGGTATCGCAATAAAGTGTTTTTTATTTGATTAACTGAAATGTACCCTCCTACACTACAAAAAACACTTTCTTCTAATTTGATTTTGTTAGCATTGAGCTGATAGAAGCTCATAGCATCTAAAGCGGATTCTGCAAAGTATATATGTTTTGCCATTTGGGGGTGTGGGCAAAAATCAGCAATCCAAAGCGAGTTACTTTTATCACCTCCGGCAGCCATTCCTTTGAATCCATAGTTTCTTAATTCGTAATTTGTTACTTTGTTGTCTTTATCTTTTGGATTAATATAGGGAAAACCTATATTATAATAATTGCCGTTTCCTTGTAAGTCTTTAACCCTTGTGATAAATGGTAGAAACTTTTCTACGACTTGATGATTTATATTTCTTTCATTTGTGAGAAATCTTAAATCAGCGAGTGTAGTAGGAAATTCTTTATATCTATCTCTGTCAAAAGATTTGTTTTCTGCTTTTACAACTTTGAATGCTTCATATTTAGGACTATAAGGCTCATTTGCGTAATGTCCTAAAATCATATTGATTCGCACAAATGTATTTTGATGTTGGAATTGTGGGAAGTCGTTAATATGATTTTTGATGAACTGAATTAAATCTCCACCTTTATAATTCCTATCATAGTAGTGTTCTTGTACACTATGAGGATTCTTGATGATGATTTCATCCAACTTGTTACCTGCTCCGTCTGTCAGTTTAAAAACAGGCGAAACCTTTCCTTTGCTAATGTCTTGTTTATATCCTAAATCTTCAAGTATTTGAATGATGGATATTTTAGCCTTATAATCGTCAAATGTTAGCATAATATTATAGTTTCATTGTTGGAGTATCATTATTTTTTCCGTAGGTTCTACCATATCCGAGAATAGATGCTTCTTGCTTCGCTGTTGCTTTAATAGAACTATCTATTTTATCCATTTGGGTAGATATTTGTTCTCCGACAGTTTGTTTAGTAGCTTCCCTAGAGCTGGAATATGTTTTTTCTACTTCCTTGTAAGAAGCATAATCTTTAGAAAGTTTATGTTTCTCTAAAAAGGCAGCCATTTCGGTGGGTTTATCTTTAAAAATTTCATCAATCCCTTTAGCTCCTTTTTGGGCTACAAACTCTAATCTTTCTTTATCAGATATATATCTTTCTTTCCCTATTGTTTGTTCTTTCTTTTCAGTCGCTTTAATTTCTATAGTATTTGCATCTTTGATTGATAATCCATTTCTGGCATTCAAATCTAGTTTTACTTTTGCAGCTTTGTTTAGTTCCTCGTTTACAATGGTAATTTCTTTTCCATTTTTGAGATTTTCTTGCTGCATAGGAGTAAGCTCTATTCCTCCAAGTTTTTGGGGAATATGAATGTCTTTTGCTTTTATTGATACTATCTCATTAGTATCTTTGTCACGTTGGTGCAATGTTCTTTCTCCTTTTGAATTAGTCTTTACTACGACATTATCAGCTTTTAGGGCTTTTATTTCATCCTTAGTAAAGGATAAATCATTTTTTATTTCTTGTCGTTTAGGAATGAGCAAGATAGCAATCCCAGCGATTGGGTAAACTACTGTAATAGCTGCGATTGCTAGTTTTCTAGCATTGATACCATCAATTTTGATGCGTTTACCTTCTTCTTTGAAATCAATTTCGTTGGTTTTTAATTTAGATTTATTTTCAGGTGTATTCTCGGCTGTTATATATTTAAGAGTTGTTGCTTTCCCCTCAAAATGGAGTTTTCCATTTTCTGTTTTATAAGACACTTTTTCATTGTCTAGAAGTGTTCTATTACCGGGAGTATCTTCAATGGAAAAATTTAGCATACCTGTTTTTTTCCCATTTTTGATGTTTGCAATATCTTCGGGGCTTAAATTTTCCGGTTTAACTCCTACTTCATTAAACTTGTTCCAGTCTATATCAACATATGAACCTTTACCATCTAGGGTTTGGTTTTGTTCATAAGCATATCGATAAAGGTCTTCTCCTTTATATGCAATTTTATTTTCAAGGTCAATGACTGTAAATCCGTCTTTATATCCTTCATTCTTGTTAGTACCTTGTTTTATATCATCCCATTTTATAATTGCAACATTGTGGTTTTCTCGTAAATATTGGCTATATTCTTGGAAATTATTGCTAGCTTGTTCTTTATCAAAGAAACTGATTATTCTTTCTTTAGATTGCTCTAATAAAGATTCTCTATTATCTCCTAAATTGCCAAGTTTAAGTGTATTCAGTGGATAAGTATATGTTTCATTACCTTTGGAAAAGGTAATATCACCATTCCGATATTCTTCTGAATATCCAAGAATTGCTGCTATTGCTCGGAATTGTCCGGCATTTTCATAACTATATTGCAAAGCTTCAAATTTTTTCTTTTCTTCCATTTTATAATTTGAATTTATGTTCTACTTTAGATTGCGATTCATTTCCAAGTGTTGTTTTTTGTCCTTTCATGTATTCTATATATTCATTTCTGTTTTTATCAGTATGAATAGTTCCTATAATTTGTGGGTTATGCCGGTCATAAGCTATTTTCTGTTTCTGCTCGAAGTCTAGGAATTTTATTCCTCTTGGATTATTTAAATCTAATCTTATGGCAATTTTTTCTTTGTCAACATTCAAAATTAATTCCTTACCTGATTTTAGAGTTTCCTTTTGTTGCTTATCCAGCTCAACACCTTTTATGTTTGAAGGTATTGAAATACTTTTGATTTTTGTTTTAAGCAATTCGTTTGTTTCAGGGTCTAATTGTACGAGATATTTTTCATTGTTAATAGTTTTTGTTATTATCTCGTTATCTTGAAGTCGTTCTAACTCCTTTGGTTTAAGGTTTATATCATTCATTATTTCTGGTCTGACTGGATGAACTTTAACGCCAGCATTGTTGCTATCTTTCCAGTACAAACTTATTTTTCCTTTCATACTTATTTCTTCTCCATTATTATCGTGAAAAGAAAGGTCTAGTAAACTGGTTCTCTTTCCAGATAATAGAGCTGTGATATTTGCCTTATCCAAAGACCATATCTGTTTTTTTGATATTCCTATTAGTTCTAATTCTTTATATGGAATATCATTTTCATTAAAAATAGCTTGCTTTTTATCCATGTAATGTATATTTTTGCTCAAAAGTAATAAAAATATCAATATGAAGAATAAATTTATCATGTTTTTTACTTATTCATTGTTTTTTTCAGTGAATGGCTACTGTCAGTTTAATACGGTATTACAGAAAAAGGATATTCCTAAAGCGGAACCTGTATTAGCAACGACAGAAAATAAATTGATAGAAGAAAAAGAAAAGGCTGTTGTCGTCAATGATGCTTTGACTACAGAACGACTTGCATACTGGAAGCAAAGAAGGTATTTATCTTTGCCCATTGATTCAATGGTGATAACTTCCCATTATGGTAAAAGAAAAGACCCATTTACTGGAAAAATAGCAAATCATAGAGGGATAGACCTTAAAGGCAACAACGACTATGTTTATTCGATAATGCCGGGAATGGTTGTAAAAACAGGAAAAAATAAAGGGTTGGGCAATTATGTAGAAGTGCGTCATGGTGATTTTACTTCTATCTATGGGCATTTATACAGTGTGCTTGTAAATGCGAAACAAGCTGTTGAAGCTGGGCAACCAATAGGCATTAGTGGAAGTACCGGGCGCAGCACAGGAGAACACTTACATTTTCAAATGGAATACAAAGATAAAACTATAGACCCTAAGCCAATTCTTGATTATATTAATGAGGTAATCAGAACCGTTAAAGGACAAATTTCACAGCAAATAGATAATGAGTTAAGACGCAAATAAATAGAAAAAGAGGATTGGAAAAGCCAGTCCTCTCTTTTTGGAAGAATCAGAAGAAACCTTTTTTTAATCCTTTTTCTTGTCTTTGAACTTTTTCTAGTGAAGATTGAAGTTGTGACAGAGCTTCTTTCATTCCTTTTTTTACTTCAGGATTCGTTACGGATTCAATAAGCTCTTTTCCTCTTTGAATGTTAGTGTTAAGTATTTCTTTATTCTTCATCTGTTTTGAACGACTTTCATCTATAAAAATAGATGGCATACTTTTGCAACTCCATTCACCATTTACTAGATTGAAATCTTTAATTCTTTCTTTCGCTAAGTAGGTGTGGATAGAAATCTTATCTACAGCCTTATCACTGTATAATTGATTTGCAGATTTCATTAGTCCATTTACGGCTTTGTTATGTGAATCAATATCGGCTAATCGTCCTTGTCCTTTACTTAGTACTTCTTCTTGATACCTGTTGTAAAGTCCTAGTTGGGTAAACTCCTTGGGGGCTGCAATAATATATGCTTCAACTCTAAATCCTGCATCTTTAAATTTTTGTGCTGTCTTTAAAGGTACATCTGGATTTCTCATAGTTCCTTCTATAATAATATTGCATTTCCGTTTAATGGCTTCTTCTATTAGTCTTTCTGTAAAAACGCTAGAAAAAATCTGGGTTTCAATGGGGTATTTAATAGGGTCTTTTATTAGTTCCTTATTGGGGTGAAACTGTCTGTAAAGGTCACCATTAACAGTGAGAAAATCTAAGTTAGGATGGTCTTTCTTTGCAACATTTATAAGAGTGCTTTTTCCGCAAGCTGGTTGTCCACCTAAGATTATAGCAATAGGCTTTTGTGATGATATATTGATGTCCTCAAATAAGCCATCTTTTTTTTGTTCAAAGATGGCTTCTACTTCATAGCGTTGCATAATATGCTTTCAATTTAGGTGCGTAATAGTTTTGTATCTTATCCATGACTGATAAGCGCACATTTTCAGAAACTTCAAACTGCAACAATCCATTTGCTATTTTTTCTTCTGTGTTGAGAACAGAAAGTTCTTTTTGCAGTATTTTTTTTCTGTTTTCATCCTTCTCTTCTGATATTTCATCTATCTTCATCATGCGGAGTGTCCCGATAATGTCGAGCGCAACATCCAAGCTCATTTCTTTATTCATGGTTCATTATAGTTTTATGATTTATACTTCAATAGATTCTGTGAATTTTAATAATGGAATAACTTTCACTGTATGAAATGAAAGTTGGTTAAAAAGCTTATGGGTCTTTAGCATTTCAATCGCTGCATCAGCCGTAACAACACCTTGTTCATAAAGCCGGATTGTTGCATATAACTGGTCATTGGCAACGGGTCCCATTATTAAATCATAGCTGTTTTTTCCTTTTCCTCTGCGGTTATTAACTACAAACTCCAGCCACTCTTTTGTAGCCCCATCAAATCGAAGGACTGAAAACTCTCTATCAAGAATATTATCGGGGACTTCATAAACTGAAACGACCGCTTTTTTACCATGTTCCCGATTTCTTTTGAGTATTGCCCACTTCTTAGCCTGTTCAAAATTAGTTGTCGTATAGAATCCTTTTCCAAAGTCAGTAGCTTTACGCCCTTTCTGTATATTAGGGGATTTGACGGTAACTGTTGAGCCGTGATATAGTTTCATGCCTTTTTATTGATATAAGTTATTATAGTATCTAATATATACTCTGTATCTTGTGTGTGCAGCATTTCAAAATTTTCATATAGAAATTCAAAAATGCCATGATTGGAAAACAGCAAAAGAGTTTCTTTAGCACTTATATTTTTAGTTTCCCTGTAATTTTCAGCACAAAACATTTGAAAAAGCAATATCTTTGGATTGTCCTTTTGTACTTTCTTCTGTTCTGTTTTCTCTTTTTCTAATGCTTCATAAAGTGATAATGTACTTGAATACCATAGTTTTGTGTTCTCGTCCAATAATGCCTTGTACAAATTGGAAGAATATATATAGTATAACGCATCTTCTAAAGGTAGCGTTTTTCTTTTCATGACTGTATCAACCAATTCTCTCATAACAAATGGGAGCATAGCCGAACCAAGTTCATTTTGATATGTTTGATTAGTTTCCATAACTATTTATTTTCTAATTTTATATAGCTATCTTGCTGATGTCTTTAGCAAAGATAGAGAAAAAACAATCATCATAGACCTATTGTATTGATTAGTTTGTAAATAGGTTCTTTGTATTTCTTTAGATTTTTAATTTGTATAACATACTTATTGATTCCTAACTCATTAAAGATTTCTGCGTACATTTTTATTATGGATTTTCTGTAGTAGATGGTTAATCCTACTATTGCAATGCAAATAAAAATCAAATAGACTAGTTCACTATACGCATAGATTGCTAATACAAAAATTCCACCCATAGCCCATAAAAAGCTACTTAAAAGAAATCTTAAGATATTCATGATTTTGTTTGCTGTTCTTTATACTGGCAGCCAAACCAGCTTTAAAAGTTTATTTATCTCTTTATTTTCAATACTCAAAGATAGTAATTTTCTATAAATGTCGCAAATAATAGGACAATTATTTTTGTTAAAAATGGTTTTAGGTTTATAGACTGCCGAAGTTTTATTTTTCCCTAAAGTTTTTGGTATCATAATAATGTTCTCTTATCGTCCATGCCGGGCAGAACCCGGAAAAGTACGGTATCAAATACCTTCCCGGTTTCTCTCCAGTGCAGGCAGAAAAGGTATCAATTAGATGCAATCCTTTTGCTGATGGGCGATAGTTCCTGAATGGTGTCGGTATCGTTTCTTTTATGATGCAGCCGTTTTTCTGTATTCAGATATAGAGAGAAACGACACAAAGAACTTTAGGGAAAAGAAGATTCTTCGTGTTGCTCTTTCTGGAAGTGGAGTATATTAATCATATATTATATGTTTATAGGTTCATATATTATATATTCATATATTATTTATATATAGTGTTTTCTCTTTGTTCTTTTTCCCTAATGTTTTATGGTATCAATTTTTTGTGTCCGGCTTCCGGCAGCTTTTTGTATTTGGTATCAAAAGGTCGTTCTGCAGGGTGTGCTAGGAATGATAATTCGGTATCATTTCATCATGCCATGTTTGCCCATCAGTGCCGGAACTCCGAAAAGTACGGTATCAATTTCTTTCCAGACTATAAAACAAAGACCGAGAGTTTTACCTCCCGGTCTTTGTTAATAGAAATCTCTCTTTTTAATATTCATCATTTGTGATAAATATTTCTACTCTCCTATTTTTAGCACGTCCAGCTTCACTTGTATTGTCTGCAATGGGTTCGCTATATCCTTTTCCATCTTCTGTTATGTTGTTTGTTTCTATACCAGCGGTTCTAAGGTAATTTCCTACTGCTGCTGCTCTATTTTTAGAAAGTATGATATTGTATTGTTTTTCTCCTATATTGTCAGTATGCCCAATTATTTTAATCTTAGTATTGGGTATTTCACTAATGATATTACATAAGTCAGAAAGCATTTTTTGAGCTTCTTCATTTAATTCATATGAATCAAATTTGAATAGGATTTCACTTTGAGCTGTTGCTTTAAACTGTTCTTTTCCATTTTTATCTTTATAGCTGGAGATTGATAAGCCATCAATAGCTTTTAGTTTATTTCTTCTAGCTTCTATCTTTTCTTGGATAGCTTTATCTCTTTCCTCTTTAACTAATTTTGCACTTCCACCAACTATTGAAGCGGTTGAATAGTTACTATTATTTTCTATCATGTCTTTTTCTTTGTCGCTTAGTTCAGCGTTACTGAAAGTTATCATATGCGTTGAAGTACATGCGGTAAAAAATGTAACAACGAAGGCTGCTAGTATAATTATTTTCTTTTTCATGATTATCTTATTGCTATAATAGGTCTGATTTTAAATGAATTTCTTTTGCTTGTACTGGTTGCTCTTCCTTTTGTTAATGAAGAAATTAGTGCAAACACTTTAGGAGTATCTTTTCCTGCTCCATCTTCTGTAGAACTCCAGTACCAACCATCAAAGTGCGTTCCTCCAATGATTGAGAAAGAAGAATATACCTTTTCAAGATTATTAGAGATTGCTTTGTTTTGTGCGATAGAGCCAATAAACCAACCTGTAACACCTTTTGGTGCGTATTCTATAGCTTTTTGAGCTGCTGGATAAGCTAAACTATCTTTTATAGCAAAGTTCATTATTGCGGCAGTATTAGCTGCTCCATCAAAGCTGTTTTCATCTTCCGAAACATTAGCTATATCCTCGTCTGTATCTATTAAAGGATTTTCTTCTAAATCTTCTAATGAAACGGCATAAGCGGTTTCTTTTATATCAGGATTATTCCCATCATTACACCAAAATACAACTCCAATGGCTTCTTTTTCATTGGGTGAAAAAAGTGAGGGATGCACTATACTTCCATCACTACATAAGATACTACCCGGCTGTAATGATGTGTCTATAATATCTTCGTGTTTTGTACATGATGATATTACCCCTATAATGGATAATAGAATTATATATATTTTTTTCATACTTAATTATTTATTGGAAATTTGACACCTACTAATAATCCATTTCGGAAATGGTCACGTGTCCAAAAGACAAAATCATTTTTTTGCATTACAAAGACTTGCATTCCATTTCTAAATGAATAGCTATATTCTAAACCTATATCAATGGAAGCCTGAAACCCTTTTCTGTTAGCTCCTAAATCTGCTCCAAACCGCCATCTTAAATTACTGTTTTTGCCTCGTGAGATTGTAGGTTTATATGCTGCACCTATGCCGAATGTTTTATAGCTCCAGAAACTATCAGAGCATACCTTATTACATACCGGGCATTTATCATATGCTGTAGCTAAATCAATATATAGTTCATAAGCATTGTGATATTTACCTTCAAACTCCAGCCCTACAACTGCATTGACGGTATTTTTCCATTGCCAACCTCCTGAAATATTAAAAAACTTATCACCATCACCAGCCATTGACTTTAGGGAAAAAAATAAGGTGATAACAAGAAATGCTATTCTTTTCATAATCGTAAAATTTTATTCAGTAAAAGCATCTGCATGAAGAATGTCTGCATAATCAATTCTTAATGTTATAGTACGTCCTGAAATCTGTTTTTCAGATATTTCTATGGTAAGAACTTTTTCGTCTGGGAAAGTAAATTTTTCAAAGACAAAAATATTTCGATAGTTCTTCTTGAAAACAAGATTCTTATTAACTTGCATCAATGGAAGTATTTCTATAGATTGAAAATTAGTAGCCTTTGTTTGTTTTTTATCTTCTATTTTGAAGCGTATTTGGTCTATATCATATCGTATTTTTGTTTTATTAATCATAGAAATATCAATAAAGAAATACTTATCTAATGTGTAGATATTGTTTAGTACAATTTTCATTAGGTTACTTTTACTGGAAACATCATAGAATTTATTTTTTGAAATAAACATTCTATGTGCGTAATCATACATTTGTGCTTTGGTTAAGTTCACTTCTGGATTCATATAGCTACGTAAATCAGCATAAGGGATATTAAAGCGAGTGTATGCTTTTGCTAAATCGCTACTATATACTAGCATATATTGTACGAAAAATCTTTCTGTAACAATGGTGATAACTCCACTAGCTCCTTCTTTTGTGGGCTTTATTCTAAGAGAGTTACCAGTAGGAATATCGCCAACAATATCATTGACTGATATATCAACATATTTTATATCTTCCATAGCTATAAAATGCGTTGAAACATCTTTGTTGACGTATATAACCTTTAGTTCTTCTGGGTTTTCACCTGCAAGCTCGATGTTTTCTCCAATAGGGGTGTTCTGTGCATTTCCTGTAATAACAGAAACCATTGTGCATAATGCAATAAAAATCTTTCTCATATTATTGTTCTTTATCTTTGTTGTTTACTAAAAAAACTTGTGTGTTATATTTTAATTTGGCTTTGTTTTTTTTGATGTTTTTGGAAAGAGCTTGGGTTGTACTACGGTAAGCATCTTGTAAAGCACCTAAAGCGAATTGTTCTACTCCTTCTGATTGGCTGTTCATTTGTATAGTTTGGCTTCCTATTTGCGCTCCAACATCTTTACTCAAATCTCTAAAAGCTGATGAAGGAACAAAGAAACCTTCTTGTCCGTCATTATCATATACAGATAAATCTACTTTCATTTGTCTGCCATCAACCATTATAGAGGAAATATTAATGTGTACTCTTTGAGCTTTAAAGCCAGATACATTCCCATATAGGTAAGTGCCTTTAGTTAAAAGAGCGTCATTAATCATTATATCATCTAGAAGCCGTATGCGTACTCGGCTACCATCTGTTACTTTTAAAGTTTCATCTAATATAGCTGTGATTAGTGAAGTTTTTTGTTCTTTCCCTACAGTATTAAAATATACTTCTGCGGGATTTTTCGCTTTTACAACTTCTATAGCCTTTTCTTTTGGCTTTTCATCTTGTTTTTTTTGAGGTGTTCTAGGACGTGGATTTTGTAATGAATCTATATAAGCCATTTGCATTTTAAAAAGCTCCATTTCTTCTTGCATCTTGGATTTTTCAGGAGCTTTCCTAGTTTCTGTTTGACTTGATTCATCTATAGTAGGAAATCCTTTTATTTGTTGTTCCAATTCCTTTTCTCGGATTCTAGAAGCTTGATTTAAACTGTCAATTTGCCTTATTTCATCATTGGAGTAAAGAGAACCAGAACTTTCAATTTCGCTAACTTCTTCTTCTTTATCTATGGTTTGTATTGATGAATAATCAGAAGATTTATTGAAAGCTCCTTTGAGTGATTCAAATTTACTTTTTATCTCTCTTTTTTCTAAATTAGCATCAGGAATATCAAGATTTAATTCTTCCGTTTCTACTAATGTAGTTTCTTCTGCTGGGGCAGAGTTTATCATATCCTTAACTAGCCATCCTATCCCTAGAATAAAAGGTAGGATGAGTATCGGAATGATGTACTTAGGCTTTTTAATATCAATCTGTTTCATACGCTATTTATTTAATTTATTGTATAAATTTTTTATTCGTATAGTGTCTTCTGGAGTTAATTTCCCATTTTTTCTTAGCTCATTAATTTCATTTTGCATTTTAATCACTTCTAACAAGTCGTGAACTCCTACTTGTTTTTTTTGTAGGGTACTATCAATGTTAATTTGTACTTTGCTTTTTTCTTCGTTGAAAACTTGCATTGGCTTTCTTTCTGGACGCATTACTAATGATAGAATTGTGACGAAAGAAAGGAATGAAATCGTAATTCCAAACATAGCTTTACGGTGTATATCAGCCCACGCCAATAAGCGTTCACAAGCGTTATTAACTCCGAACTTTTGAAATATTTTAGTAAGAAGAACAACTGTAGCTTGCTCGGCTTTAGTCTTGATACTTTCTTTTCTATCATTCTTTTTATGTTTAAACAGTTTCATTAGAAATTCTTTTTTACTTTATAATCTAGGTCTTTGTTTAGTATCGTTTTCCAATCTGTGATAATAAGTCCATGAGGATTATTTTCAGTACGTGGAATTTGTCTTAATTTCCCTGTAGTTACAAGTTGCCTTTTTAGAATAGAGGTTTCTCGCTCTATACGTTGGATGCCATAGTACTCAAAAGATAGGTTGTTCATGTCCACCTTGATACTATCTGTCATAATTGTTACTGTTGCAGAACTCGCTAATATGGTGTTGAAATATCCTTTTTCTTTTAAATTATTATATTGTTTTAATCCGCTATCATCAATTAGATACATGGCTTTTTCCATGTTGTATTTTATAAATTCATCGTCTGGTGGTAATGTGAAAAATAAAGTGTGGAATAGATTTATGTGGCTCTTACATTCGACTTCCAAGTTGACTTCTGTACCAGTTTGTTTTACTAGTACAGGGACATCATTATCCAAAACATATATTTTTTTTCTTTCAGCTTTTACTAAAGAGAAACAAAAGGCTAGTACCATACCTGAAATAACTATACTAGTTGCAAAACAGCCAATGGATAAAATTCCGGCTAATTTGATCTTATTTTCTAAGTTTTTAATAATCATGATTATGTGAATTTAAAATTTAATGAATCTTTTTACATAGCTGCACTGGCTCCACCTGTAGCCGGAGCTGCTACAGCTTTGGTTGCGATGGCTGCTCCTCCAACCATGCCTCCTACTGCTTGCCCTACTCCAGTTGTACTTACAATCCATGTAGAAACAAAAGGTATTGTAAGCATGGCAAATGCTCCAAGTAATGCTGTAAGAAGGAAGCTATTGACACCTCCAGAGGTCATTCCGACATACATGACAAATGCAGCTTCATTTCTAAGCGCATATTCTAAAATTTCAATTTCTCTTTCTATCCCATATTGCATTACTACTAAAGAAATTGATAATACTATATATGCAATACATGAATATAAACTAACACTGACAAAACGAGCTATCCATTGTATATAAGCATCCCGAAATGCAGGTAAAACAGAGAATGCAAAAGCTAGTGGACCAAGAATAACTAATATTCCTGTGAATATGATTTGTAGGAAAAAGACAAAATAGGTACATACTTGCCAAAAAGTAACGACAATAAATTCAATGATATTAAACATTATCATTTTAACCTTAGCGACTACATATACATATAATCCAGCTATCTTGTCTCCAATAGCTGAGAAGTCTATACTAAAATCATACCATTTCTTATCCTTAACTTCATTTTCGGCTCTTTCAACTTCTAATGAAGTATGTAATAACTCTACTGCTACGCTATCAATGAGTGCATATCTATTACGAGAAAGTAATTCTACTTCTTCTATCTGATTCGTAAACATAGCCTTGCTTCGTGCTGTTAATAACTCTCCGGGATAACTGATTAGATTAATAAAGGGAATCCAGAACATAAGAACCAATCCCAGTGCGAATGGACGCAATAACGGGATAATCTCTAATTTTTTATCTCCACTCATCATTTTGAAGCTTTCTACTCCAAAATATAACAACATAAAGATTGCTGCCAATGCTTGTGCATCCGCAATAAATTCTCCGAATAGAACAGTTGTTTTATCTCTTAGTCCATCAAATAATTCAAATAAGAATTTATCTATTAACTCATTCATGGCTCATTATTGTTTTATTTATATTATTCAATCTTGTTATTAATGAAAGAACCTCTATTAGTTCTTTATCAAAATCTAAATAGGCTTCCCTTTTTTTAGAGTTACTCATATGTGAATCATGGATTATATCTATGTTCTTTTTTATTCTAGTAACTTCATCAGTTATAACTTCAACATGTTCTTTATTACCGCCATTAGAAGAATATTCGACAAGTTTTTTATTTATATCATTAAGAATATCATTTCTACGATTTTTAGTTAAAGTATATTGATAATCAATTTCTTTATCTCCAAATTTGAAGAGTTCCTGTCTATATATGGTATCAACATTATACCCTTCTTTTTCTGTTTCTGATTTATTGTACTCTACGGCTGCCATCATGGGAATTTCTTGTAACTGGAAATTACGTCTATCTTCCTTCCCGTATTTGTCGTGTAACCCTAAGCCCGGCAAAGGAATTTTAATACCCAAAACCTTTTTATACCATATCCAGTAATGATACCATTCTGGTTGTAGTCGTACTCTATCCATAAATTCCATATTATTAAGCACGCTCCATTTCCCTTTATCCTTTACAGGCATTTGGGAATAGGTATTAGAAGTACCAATAATCAACATTAGGGAAAAAAATAAAAGCACTCTTTTCATATTATCTTTTAGGTTTTACTTTATAATTCTGTAATAAATCATCAACTAATTTTGAACGATTATCTTTGTATTTAAATACCCCCGGAGCTAATGTTTGTAATACTCCATTTCTTTTTGCTGTTTTCATCTGTCGGCATACAGCGTATGCTATACCTCTCATGTTTCTTAGTTCATTAATAACATACTTAAGCAAGTCTATTCTTTGCTTATTATCCATAAGGTTTACATCTGTCCCGACAATAGCGACCTGATAAATGTATTGTGTCAAATCCGCAGTGCGATTTACTAATTCGATACATGTTTTTGCTGACACCAATAATAAAGCCGGGTCACCTACAGCAAGTTCAACCATTTGTTTTTGATATTTACCAATATCTGCTGCAATATCAGTGCAGTAGATAATATCTTTTCCTGTTTTTATGATGGCTTCTACAGATTTTAGGCTATTATAAAATTTGCTTTGGAAAAATTCAATCTGAACCATTTTTTCACTGATTTGTTTTTGTATAAGGCTTATTTGAGCTTCATTCTCTTTCACTTTAGAGAAAGAAGTATGTTGCACCTTATGATTAGCTATAAGTGTTTCCATACAGGTTATATCCAAGACTGCCTTTTGCGAATATGCAACTTGGGTTAAAGTAGATGCTACCACTAAAATAAATAGGATTTTCTTCATGATATTATCTTTAACGGTTTGTAATCCATTTGTATTTATCTAGGATATACTTATATAATGGTTGTTCCCCTATGATGTTAAGTATATCTTTTAGGCTTCCATCATCGGAGTGATACCCTAGTACCTTATTGACTTGTAAAACCCAATCCATATTTTTTAATTTGGAAGATTTTAGGTCTATTATAAAATTATCCAATCCTGTTTGGAAACTACCATAAATGATATGATAATATCCAACAGCATCTTTTTCAATTCGTTCTGTAGTAAATGTGAAATATTCGTGTAGAGAAACCTCTACTCCAAATACATTTCCATAATTTCCTCTTTTTATAAATACTTCATTAAACCGATTACGGTTTTCTTTATTGGGAAGTTGATTTATGGTAAATATTTGCTTTTGATTTACTTCCGTTAGGGATAAAAGATTTGCTATTTCTTGATATTTGTCTATAAATTTACTTTGGTCTAATAGGCATATAATATCGGAGTTGCTGATTATAGAGTTTTTGACTACAGGATTACTAATTATGTCCTCCAGTTCTTGAGTAACAACCATTGCCATACCCCAAAATTTACGAACTGTTTTATACAAATAGAGTATATAGCCAGCCATCATAGGGCTAGCTATGGCTTTCCATGCTTCTTCAATTATTAATGCCTTTCTGTTCTTTTTTAATCTCATTTTTTGAATAAAAACGTCCATAATAATTAAGGTTACTATTGGAAATAATTCAGGGTCATCTTTAATTGCATCAATTTCAAAAACTATAAAGGGTTCTTCAAAAAGGGAAGTGTCAAAATCCTCATTAAGAGTTTTTTCTAACTGTCCTCCTTTATAGAATTTTTTTAATAGAAACTTATAGTTAGTAATATCAAAATCAATTTTGTTCTCTTTGCAAATGATAGGTATAATGCGTAGGGAAAATTCGTAGAAAGAGTTAAAAGATAAGCTTTCAACTTTTATTTCTTTCAATATATCTTCCTTCTTCTGGATTCGTCTTTCTATTATAGAAAGTAATCTAGTTTCAGGATTATCAAGCTCTTGGCGTGTAAAGCCTTTTTCGATGAGAATGTTTTGTATCGCTTTTTCTGCGTTGGTTTTTTCTCCGCCTTCTCCTTTTTCTACTAGTTGCTGTAATTTCTCTATTTTTTCGGAAAGTATCTTGCGTTCTTCTTTTTCCCTTTCGTTTTCAAATTCTTCTTCATTGACTTGAAATTCGAGTAGTAAATTTTCACGTATGGCTTCTTTTTCCGCATCTGAATAACCATTAAAGGGATGAAAGTAGAAAGAATAGTATTTTTCTATGGTAATATCCATAATTTCTTCTTCTTGCTTTTTGACCTCACCATTTGCACCTTTCCATATCAGGAAAATTAATGATTTAAGAAAGTTTTTCTTTTCTACATTATACTCTTCTTCAGTAATTCGGAAAGGATTCATAGATATAGGCTTGCTTTCAGAATAAGTAATGTATTTGCCATGATAGTATTCGCACATTCCTGAATAACTATGCCCTGTATCTACCAATACAATATCAGTGTTATCTAAAACCCATTGTCTTACTTTGGAGTTGACATAGAAAGACTTACCAGAACCACTTGGACCTAAAACAAAGAAGTTGGAGTTATTTGTATATTTTTTCTCACCTTCTTTCCCGGACATATCTATTCCAACAGGCAATCCTTGTCTGTCTGTAAAATAAGTAAGAAAAGGGCTGTTTTCTGTTACTTGTAATTTTTCCTTGAACAAAAGACAAATTGCAGCATCGGAAGTTGTTAGAAATTTGTCATAACTGTTTAGGTTGATTGCGTTTCCTGGCAGTGCACATTCGAATAATTCTAATTGGTTGAAGCATTGTTTATTAATAATAATGCCACAATCAAAAAGAGATGTTTCAACATAGTTGATAGCCTTACTAATATCATCAAGACCAGCAAGAATTATATTATAATGTGCATATACAAGCATTTGCCCTTCTCTGGCAATATCCGACTGCACTCGTTCTATGTCTTCTACACATAAATCATTTGCAGGGTCAGGCATTCCTTTATGTTTTTTCTTTTTGCCTTCTAATTTGTTTGCTTCGTTTCGTTGGTCTGGAATATTTATTACTTGATTATAGATAATTGTGTCTATACCTGGTGTATCATGCAAAAAAGAGAGTAAGTCAACAGGAAACCTTAGCCCAATATTGACCTCTTTATATGGTTTTATAACAGAAGGAAAATTAACTTCGTCAATATCTACAAGAGAAATGCACTGTACGTTTTTTTCTCCAATTATAAGATTTTCTTCTCTTGCTTTGATATTTTTTAGGCTTACTGTTTGCTGATTGAAATTGATAGATAGAAATCTTTTTATATATATTTCTATTTCATTTTCATTTAATAGTTTAGCTCTTATTCCTCTGTTAGCGAATAGTCCTAATACTTTTGTGATGTTTCTAATAAAAGTATCAAACCTTCGAGGGTCAAAAGAAAAGAATTTAGACCTTTCTACTTCTCCTGTAATAACAAGATAAGTAGAAATATCAGTATATATTCGTCCTTTAAAATGTTCAAAATAACGATTTGATAAATAGTCGTTCTTCCTATTCTGGGGTGGTAAAAATGATTTTTTACATAGAATATCCTGTTTTTGTATTGTATATCCAGTTCCTAATACTTTGAGGATATTAGTAAATAAGTGGTGAAAATCATAGTAAGCATCCATATCTGCTGAATACTGTATTATAGGATTTTCACATTTAATGATAACAGAATAGTCGCCCCTTCGGTTATAGAATATAGGAGTATTGTCTATTGTTTCAATACCAATATAAGGAGCTTCAAATTCACTTTTCTTTTTCATAAGCTTTATTTTTTTCTATCTCTTATAAAAGTGCGTGATACTATATATATGCCTTTTCGTTTATCTTTCCTGTGAAGCCCTTTTCTTTGTAATTGCGATGTTATTCCTAACCCTCCAAACATAACTATTACAAGAGTTATACCTCCCCACATAAAAGAAGCCAGAGTAGAAACAATAGCACATAAAAGTAAAGCACTAATAATACAAGCTCCACCGATATATATGAACTTGCCTTTAAATCCTTTGAAAATAAGGGGCTTTTGTAGCCCCTTATATACATTGTAACTTGGATACTCTTTCGACATATTAGATTCCGAAGAATGCTTTTACGACAACACCTGATACAACCAGAAAGATACATGACCCCATCCAGCCCATAACAGCCTTTTGTACATCTTGGTCACCAGAGTTCCATTTTAAATAAACTCGCACTGCTCCAACTAATCCTACTAGACCTCCTAGTATCATCATCATGTTTCCTAGGGGGTCCATGTAGGTTGCAAGTTCAGAACTAGCTGCATCAATTCCCGCAGCACCTTGTGCAAAAGTGTTAGTTACTACCATTATGCTAATGGCTAAAGCGAATGCTCTTTGAGCAATTTTTGAAAAAAACTTTTTCATTTGAATAAAAATTAGTTGTTTATTTGTTAAAATTTACGTGTGAAAACATGCTTTTCCCTTTAGCAAGAAGTTGTTCCATTGGAATACCTTGTGTTTCAACTTCCATTTCAATAGATTCATTTACAGATACATAATTCTGTTCAGATTCTTTTTTTTCATCTTCTTTTTCGTATGAGCCTGTTTCAAAATCTTCATCTACAACTTTGTGAGGTATTTCTTCTTCCTCTCCTATTGAAATAATTTCTTCTTCTTCACCTGTATTGGTTTTGCTTTGCTTTAGGAAAGCATCATACAGGATGTTTGCAGCGTAGTAAACTACATAAATGGCAAATACAGCCATGATAAATTGTGAATAACTCATATTCTTAAATTTAAAAGTTTCATTAATCGACCCTTTTTCTGTACTTTTGATTTATAATAGTACTAGAGGTAATAACAGGGGGGAAAGCCCTAGTTTAAAATAGTTTCGCGAATAGTTGAATTTATGAAACTTGGATTTAAATAAAATGGAGATAATAGGCTACGCTCGTGTTTCAACGAGGGAACAGAATTTAGATTTGCAGCTAGATGCTTTAAAAGAAGCCGGATGCAAACTTATATTTGAGGAAAAAGTATCAGGAGTAAAGGATAGACCCGAATTAGATAAAGCCCTTGCATATTTGCGAGAAGGTGATACTTTTGTTATCTGGAAGCTAGATAGATTAGGACGTTCTTTGAAAGATTTAGTTTATATAGTTGATTGTTTGCAGAAAAGAAAAATTGCATTCAAAAGCATAGTTGATGGTATTGATACTAATAGTGCTTTAGGAAGATGTCAATTTGGAATTTTTGCTTCATTGGCTGAATATGAACGTGAAATAATAGTAGAACGAACTAGGGCTGGATTACAAGCTGCAAAAGAACGAGGGAAACTTACGGGACGACCTATAGGGTTATCGGAAGATGCAAAGAGAAAAGCTATAGCAGCAAAGCGTTTATATGAAAATCGGGATTATTCTATAGATGAAATATGTAGAATTTTACACATTGGAAGTAAGGCTACTTTGTATAGGTATTTACGTTATGAAAAAGTAAGATTGATGAATAGAAGAAATAAATAGGGCGTTACCTTTCAGGTCGGGCTTTTCGCTGCAAGTCCTCGCTACGCTGTGGGCTTTCCGCTGCAATCCCTAACGCATTTTCCCACCCACCCTTCTAAGGTATATCCAATGCTTTGCTTTTTTCACCGCTTCTATGAAGCACCTACAAAAGCAAGGCATTGGATATTCGGTTTTATAGACTTCATGTTCCCTAAAGGGAATATTCCGTTTATAAAACCTTATCTCTCACCCAAAATATATAAAACTTTAGGGAAAAGATAATACGTTAAAAATCAGCCGATTATAAACTATTTTTAACAAAAATAATTGTCTTATTATTTGCGACATTTATAGAAAATTACTATCTTTGAGTATTGAAAATAAAGAGATAAATAAACTTTTAAAGCTGGTTTGGCTGCCAGTATAAAGAACAGCAAACAAAATTATGAAATCTACTTTTGATAAAAATGCAGAGAAGTTTGTAAACCTTATGGTTGAAAAAATTGAAAGCTTGTCTATGAATTGGCAAAAACCTTGGTTCTCTAAAGTCAACTCTAAACAGAACTTTTTACCACAAAATTTAACAGGTCGTACTTATAGTGGTGGAAACGCTTTTTTACTTTATTTTTTGTGTGAAAAATATAATTATCAAACTCCTGTTTTTTTGACATTCAATCAAGCACGAAACGAAGGTATTAATGTTCTAAAAGGTGCTGTTGCTTTTCCTGTTTATTATACATTATTTTGTGCTTATCATCGTCAGACAAATGAAAAAATTTCATATGATGAATATAACAAATTATCAGAAGAAGAACAAAAAGAATACCGTTTAGCAGCTTATACAAAATATTTCCAAGTTTTTAATTTAGACCAAACAAACTTTGCGGAAAAATATCCCAATAGATGGGATATATTAAAGGCTAAATTTTCAGGAGAGGAACAGCCACAAGAAGAGAAAGAAATGTATGTAAATCCAATACTTGATGAAATGAATAAGAATCAAAATTGGGTATGTCCTATTCAAACGGTTTCTAGTGATAGTGCGTTTTATTCAATATCAAATGATAGCATTACTTTACCTTTAAAGAGCCAATTTAAGGACGGAGAAAGTTTTTATGGTACAGAATTACATGAAATGGGACATAGTACAGGTGTTAAAAATAGACTAAATCGAAAAGGATTTTATGAAAATGATAAATTCAATTATGGGCGTGAAGAACTTGTAGCAGAATTAATATCGGCTTTGTCTGGTGTATATTTGGGTATTTCTGTAACCGTCAGAGAAGAAAATGCGGCTTATTTAAAATCATGGTGCAAAGCAATAAAAGAAGAACCTAAATTTTTATTTACTGTATTGGCAGATGCTATTAAAGGTAGTAAATTCATAGCCCAGCATCTAAATATAAGGCTAGATGTGGAAGAAGTTGAAGAAGAGAAAAATACAAAGGTTGCTTAAAGGTTCCTTCCCCCCTCATTGGGGGGAGTTCTTTTTTCAAACGCCAAAAAAGAACCAAAAAGGCTTAATCGCTTCACTTTGTTACGCTCCAATAGTTTTGCTATCGGTAAACCCACCCACCCTTCTAAGGTATGTTTCTTTATCCCTTCTGCAATCCTTAGTAAAGTTCCACTACCTTTTAGGTAACTCCACTTTAGTAAGCATTGCAGAAGCGGAAACATGACGCAAATTAAAATACATTCTCACTTTGAGAATACATTTTAATGCGTCTTGTTGTCTAACCCAATAAGAACTATAGGGAAAGAAATTGATACCGTACTTTTCGGAGTTCCGGCACTGATGGGTAAACATGGCATGATGAAATGATACCGAATTATCATTCCTGGCACACCCTGCAGAACGACCTTTTGATACCAAATACAAAAAGCAGCCGGAAGCCGGACGCAAAAAATTGATACCATAAAACATTAGGGAAAAAGAACAGGAACAAAATGCAATATTATATATATATAAATAATATGTGAATATATAATATATAAACAAATAATATATAATATGTGATTAACACGCTTCACTTCCAGAGTTCCAGAAAGAGCCACACGAAAAATCTTCTTTTCCCTAAAGTTCCTTGTGTCGTTTCTCTCTATACTTGAATACAGGAAAACGGCTGC
>NZ_JAAXGE010000017.1 GCF_014750685.1 Bacteroides sp. GM023 | reverse complement strand
TACGGTATCAAATACCTTCCCGGTTTCTCTCCAGTGCAGGCAGAAAAGGTATCAATTAGATGCAATCCTTTTACCGATGGGCGGTAGTTCCTGAATGGTGTCGGTGTCTTTTCTTTTATGATGCAGCCGTTTTCCTGTATTCAAGTATAGAGAGAAACGACACAAGGAACTTTAGGGAAAAGAAGATTTTTCGTGTGGCTCTTTCTGGAACTCTGGAAGTGAAGCGTGTTAATCACATATTATATATTATTTGTTTATATATTATATATTCACATATTATTTATATATATATAATATTGCATTTTGTTCCTGTTCTTTTTCCCTAATGTTTTATGGTATCAATTTTTTGCGTCCGGCTTCCGGCTGCTTTTTGTATTTGGTATCAAAAGGTCGTTCTACAGGGTGTGCCAGGAATGATAATTCGGTATCAATTTCTTTCCCTACAGTATATCAAAAAAGCATAGGGACAAAAACCCAACTTTTTAAAATATGTTTTTTTTAGATAGGGACAAAAACCCAACTTTTTAAAATATGTTTTTTTTAGATAGGGACAAAAACCCAACTTTTGATTGATTATTTGTATCATATAGTGTCTTTTTTTGTTAATAGATGTTCTTTTCCCTAAAGTTTGTGTTAAGATTATGAGAAAAGTTCCTTTTTTATGGGTTTATGTAATAAGAAAAGTTCCTTTTTTGTGTGTTGGTATGATTATCAGGTTTTTTTTATCAGCTAGTGATGGTAGTACCCTTAAAAATGAAAGGGTAACTATCTGAAAAACAACAGATAATGGTAAAAAATCAGGGACAAAAACCCAACTTCTTAGGGACAAAAAACCAACTTCTTAGGGACAAAAACCCAACTTCTTAGGGACAAAAACCCAACTTTTAGACCCCTCCTAGGGACAAAAACCCAACTTTTATTCATCTTCTTTTTCTTCTCCAATCATTCCGGGGAGTATTTCTACTTCTTTTAATAATACGGATAAACAATATTCTGCTTTATTTGAAATTTTATTCCAGTTATCTCTAACATATTCGCCTAGATAAAGCATCTTAGTTACTACTGCTTTATAGTTGCTTAATGTAATCTGTGGAATAAACTGCTGCAAATGCTCGTCCTTCATTGCAAAGTGCAAAGAACAAAAATTCGTTATCATCTTCTTTTGTCCTTTTAATAGTTCTTCTTCCTTCTTTGATAATGCAGACTTAATAACTTTGAAATTAAGTTTATAAGGCTGTGTATCGCCTGAATTACGATAAACTTCTGCCATTTCAAACCAGCAATCAGCCTGTTCAAACAAATCATCGTAAACAGGGCGTATTACACGTTTATACAAATCTTTAAATTCGGGGTATTTATCTTCTAATTTTAAGAATTTCCGAAATCTATCCACATAGATAGAAAAACCACCTTTTTCTTTCCATGAGCTAATCAGCATATACATTCTTATTGTATATCTACTTTGCGCTCTTAAAGCTATCTCTTTTATATAGCGTGTAAAACCTCTATCAACATTAATGAAAACTTTAGCAACCTCTCTATCCATTTCTAAAGAAAAACCTCTTGAATAAGGAGTTTTGGGTATATTTGCCTTAGTGAATAAACCAGTAATAGACCAACTATCCTCACCTGTTATTGGGTCTTTAACATCAAGCTCTACAGGAATACTGATTAATTTACGAACCATGCTTTTTACTTCCTTGTATTGGTCTGGATTAACGCCCAAATCCCGATATGCGATATCTACTCTTATACGGTCTGAATATTCTTGAAATAAAGATAATTGCTCGCATGGAATAGATGTACCATATTTATCTAGATGCTGAATACTTAATTCTATGACATCCTGTAATTTCTCTATAACAGCAATTAAGATTCTAATCTGTACTGTCTTAAAATCACCAGCCATTAATGTAACTACATTAGGTTGTTTCAGCCATGTGGGATTTTCTGGGAGTTTCACAGGAAGATTTGTACGAGGATGCCCTTTCCTAATTCTAACAATCTCACCGTCTATTTCTTCTTTTTCTTCTTTCACCGCACGTTTTCGGGCTTTTATTTCTCTATTTACCATCGCTTATTATTTTGACTGATTAATACTCCAAAAAAAAGTAGAATAAAGAACACAAACATAAACTTGGCTATATAAAATAGCCCTATGAAAATCATTCTAAAAATAGCAATGATAATTTCTAATAGATTTCTTATTATGTTCCTCCAGTCCATTTTCTTTGTTTTATAATTCCTGTCGCCAAAGCTCCGGCTGCACTATTGTATAACCAGCACTTTGCAAATATACTCTTTTAAATTCATCGGGCAACGTTCCTTCAAGGAATTGCTTTTTATGCCTTGATGCAGTTCGGCGGTCATATGGACTATTTTTAGACCAACCTCTTTTAAGAATTAGTTCCTTAAAGCATTCATCTAATGTTTTTGCTTTATCTATCATAATCTTTTCGTAAAGAAATTATAGGGTTTTTCATCCCTTTATACGTTTCACAAGGATTTCCTAACAGTTCGCACATAACAAAATGTACAATTTTTCCTTCATCCAATGATAAATTCGATTTATTTGCTAATTCTACAACTAATGTATATTGATAACTATAGTTCTCAACAACAATTTCTTTTTCATTGGAAACTTCATTGTAAATCTTTCTATACTTATGCCATAAAGACGTATTAAAAAGCTCTACCGTAAGAAAATTGTTTACCTGCTCTGTTGTATAGTCTTCTGGCAAACGTTTCCCTGTAAGT
The DNA here is from genome assembly GCF_014750685.1 of Bacteroides sp. GM023. GTDB lineage: Bacteria > Bacteroidota > Bacteroidia > Bacteroidales > Bacteroidaceae > Bacteroides. The sequence continues at coordinate 2,777 of NZ_JAAXGE010000017.1, read as the reverse complement.
CTATAAACAGCCTCCATTTTTGCTTTTTTTCCTACAAACTTTTTTTTCCCAATCATCTGACAAGAAGGAAGTTCATCCCTAGATATAAAAGGCTTCAAATCTGACACCCTACGATATACCTTATATTCAATAAACATTCTATCTATATTTTGATTATATGACATCTATTCCCTTTCACACTATTCGAAAAATTATGGTCATTTATCCCAATCATAATTATCGTAATCTATTTCCTTTCCTGTAGCATGGCATTCAGCCACATAATCAGCCCATTTTTTTCGCTTCGTCACATCAAAAGGCATACGTAGAAACTCATCCTTCCAAGGCTGTATAAAGTAACCAAAATCGTGTTTGTTCGTTACATACTGAACAGCATCTCTAATGGCGTTATACTCATATCCTTCTTTCAACAATGGTTCGTCACCCAGTTTAGAGTATATGTTTGCCACTTCCCGAAGCATCTTTGCAAATTCTTTGTATGTGGCAAAATTCTTTTCTTTTTTATCCATAATCATTCTTTTTTGTTTTGAGTATTAATTTTTTTCGATGAAAGTATTGGTTGTATTCAACACCCCGGCTGAATCTCGACTTTTGCCATCTCTTATGAAGATTCCTTCTTCTTTCAACCGTTCATAATCAAATTCATTCATCATGATAATGACAATATTTTCATTTGTATATAGCTTACACTTCATAAATTGAGTACCTTCTATTTTTCCAATTACGTCTATTTGGATTGTTCTTTCATTCATAATTCGTTTATTTATATATCGATTTGAGGATTATTCTTGTTTTTTTACTTCATATCCCTTTTCTCTGAGATACGCTGCTATATACTCATCATCTCCGACATCATTAAGGACATCGAAAAGATAACCTTTTACATAACTGGCTACTGCAACCGCATTTGCATACTCGATGTTCTGCGAAATGAATCTCACTTTCTCTGTTCTTCCTAAGCCTCTGAAGGCTTCTTCAATTTTGCTCATATTTATACTGTTTTACGCTAATTCTGTTTCAATAAACTTCATCATCTGATTGTGAAAAGAACCACTCCTTTTTTGCGCAGCCTTACAATCATCAATGGAAAGATTCGATTCCTTAATTATCCCTATTGCGATTGCTGGCATATCTCTGACTACTACAATATGCTGAACAGCAAACCAAATACCATCAATAAATTCATTATTCATATCTTCATTTTATTGGTTAAAACTCATATTCACTTTCATTGAAATTTTCGATTGAATAAATTAAACCACCGAAGTCACCTGCTGAGAAGCCTCCAGTAATATTACTTCGATGTGTTCCCTTATACTTACCAAAGGTTAATGTTCTTTCTTGATTCATTACTATTCTGTTATGCGTTATTTGGTATGATAATCCCATTTTATCTTGACTTATATATCTGGAAAAGAGACCTGTGAACTAAAGACTACTCTTTCTTTTCCTTACGCCTCGATTTGAGAAATTCTTTAGCCGCTTCTTTGTCCTCATGTACTTCATCTGATACATAATATATTATAGCCTTTGAATTGTGAGGATTGTTTTTCCACTTTCTTCCTATTGCATCCGGATTTACAACATATCCTTCTTTTGCCCATTGCAGGGCTGTTAGGCTCTTTTGGTTCATTCTCTTATACCAAAGAACCTTACGATGCATTTTTGTCCGGGGAGTAATTACTCCGTCTGCACATACCAGTCCTTCACAGTTGTAACCGGGGCTTTCCAGAAATTCAATTTCTTTTTGAATTTCTTTTATGCTCATTTTCTCGATGCGTTCCATGTATTGTGCAATCGTTTCATCTGTCATATCCGCTGCCATATTTCATGAATTTATGTATTAAAATAAGGCTATTAACTAGTTTAATAGCCCATTTTTGATTTCAAATACTATCAAACGTATTTATCCAATTCTTTTTCTAGCTTTTCCCTATCAATCTCTGGAAATAGTTCAAGAACAAGACTTAGCGAATCGCAATAATTGTTTGCATAGTTTTCTGTATCCATCAATCGTAACACCATTGAACAAAAAATACTCTTTTCCTGCTTAAAAGTACGATTTAACACAGAACTAGATAATCTGAAAATTTTCTTCTCTACTCCAATCATAAATTAATCCTTTCACATTTCTAATAATTGACTATCAATCTGTAGTTTTCTTCAATGCTTCAAAAGAAGACAAGTAATCATCAACAGCTTTATTTAACGCTGCATATTTATCTTTCCACGTCCTTATTTGCCGTTGTGTTTCAATATACCTATCATTCAAAGTTGCATAATTCTGAATAGCAAATCTAATAGCTTTAGCATCTGTTTTTTCACCAGATAATTTTTTTAGATTTTCTAACTCTGCGCAGGCTGCATCGTCTAAGCGTAATGTAAACTCTTTTTTCATAAAAAAATGATTAATGAATTAATACTGAAAAATAGCACTAACAGTTGGCTACGAAATGGATTTAAGAAGCAATGTTTCATGATTTTGTTTGCTGTTCTTTATACTGGCAGCCAAACCAGCTTTAAAGGTTTGTTTATCTCTTTATTTTCAATACTCAAAGATAGTGATTTTCTATAAATGTCGCAAATAATAGGACAATTATTTTTGTTAAAAATGGTTTTAGGTTTATAGACTGCCGAGGTTTTATTTTTCCCTAAAGTTTTTGGTATCATAATAATGTTCTCTTATCGTCCATGCCGGGCAGAACCCGGAAAAGTACGGTATCAAATACCTTCCCGGTTTCTCTCCAGTGCAGGCAGAAAAGGTATCAATTAGATGC
>NZ_JAAXGE010000016.1 GCF_014750685.1 Bacteroides sp. GM023 | reverse complement strand
AATCAAAGCTAAGTTAAAAGGAAAGAGTCCGGTGCAATACCGAACTCTTTATAAAATAACTTAATTATTAACTGTCCAACTTTTGGGGTGCAGTTCAGATAGTTGTAGCGAGGGTAATTTTGTTTAAAGGGGAGTTTTGACACATCTCCTTTAAATGATATGGTCGTATATTATTCTTTTTATCTTATTATATAGCGGATATAGCCCATTTGAGCATGATTTATTCCCTGCTACAATGCAACTCTATTCCTGCCGATTCTATATCAGCCCCCATTGGCGGATTTCTTTTAGAAAGTCGAAGCTCGATTTCCTCAATAGTCGGGAACTGTTCAAACAGCTTTTCAACAATTCGTCCTCCTACGTGTTCCAGTAACTTTGATGGAACAGCCATCTCTGTCATTATCACATGATGTACTTCGGCGTAGTTAACGGTATCGGCAACTTCATCCGTTTGTGCGGCTTTACTGATATTTACTTTCAGTTTCAAGTCAATGATGTATTCGTTCCCGATAAGATTCTCTTGTGGCGCGACTCCGTGATAAGCGTAGCAGAGAATCTCTTTCAAAAGAATATAGCTATTGTTTATCTTCATATGATGAATTGTTAGTATGATTCTGTTTTACTTTCAATAAGTCTTTCTGCGCAACCATTTGCGGGATTACTTTCAGAAATATGGGAGTGAGCAGGATACAGATACTCAATGTTATGAGCAGAAGCGCAATTGCTTGTGCCCATTCATTATGAATATATCGCGCCACCAATGGCCATAAAAAATGAAGAATAGGCCCGTGAATACTCAAGGTGATAATAGAATATCTCCCCAGGTAAGAAACCACCTTCAGCCTTTTCACTTTTTTGCAAAGTAACATAATCATAAATATTCCTGCAAATGCTGCGACGTAAACTTGGAAGATATTTCCTGAATAGCTGTTTGTGCGCATCCCCAGTGTAGTGGCAGTAAGGTACATCACTACTAATGCCAATAGGACAAAAACAGGAATCAGCTTATCGAACCGATGGCTTGGAAACAGGAAGAAGTTATATCTGCGAATCCAAAAACCTGCTACATAAAAAGGCAGGGCAGTCATGGAAACATCTATATAGAGTGGTAGTTCTATCTGCAACTTTCCGAGATAAAATCCAGCACCGCCTATCAACAGTGTAAGAGCGAACATGAGGGGCAAATACTTTTCCCGCAAAAAATGTATCAAATAAAACAGAATATTACAGTTGAACAGTGCGAGCAGGAACCAAATAGGCGGATTGAACTTGATAAGGTCATGTCCGTGGAATACTACCAAAAGCTCTTTCCATGATACGGGTAATTGAAAAACTCCCGGGGCTATTTTCCAAACGATATATTTCAGTAGAAAAGCACTTAGATAGAAAAACAGGAAAGGGATAATCAGCTTATTTATTTTTCGGATGATGAATCCCAATAACCCTTCGTATGATTTAAAAAAGACTCCCGATATAAAAAAATAGAGTGGCATGCGGAAACAAGATAGCATAGAATCCTTGTCGAGTTTATCGAAAGCCCCGCCAATATGCGCTATGACTACAAGAATGATGCAGACTCCTTTGGTTAAGTCCACAAAATCAATACGTTTCCCCGGGTTGCCTTCCATTCTCTCTTTTAATATCTTTTATTTCGCAATTCGGGCGCAAAGATACTTGATAAATTGGAATAAAAACGGAGAAGATAAAGAAAATTAAAAGATGGCTGCGTAAAGAGAAACAATAGAAGGAACACCGGTTCGGTTATTGCAAAAAAGAATGTCAGAGATATAAATAACGCGGATAATTCAGGGCTCTAATATTCTTAACCTGTATTATCCGCGCATTATCTACGTTATTTATAGTATCTTTTCTATATCATATCTATTTTTCAGGATTTCTTCCGGTATACTTTATCAACTCACCTATCTTATCATTAAGCCCCTGTGCTTTCATCAGCTGCTCCAGTGTGATATGCATCCGATACCGCCAATAATTCCGTGGATTGGACGGAACATTGATTCGTTCTTCCTGCACATTCGGATTCCGCAGGTTTCCGTCTATGGACAACCAGTCCTGGAATGACAAAATGCAGAGAATAGAATTACTGTTAAGATGTTTGCGTACTATTTCTTCGCACAGTTCAGGAGTCGCAACAGTAGGCGCAATACCATAATGCCCCAACATTGTATTGTAATAACGTTGCGTTTGCTGATAATCTTCTTCCCACCAACCGCGTAGCGTAGACATATCATGCGTGGAAATGGTGCAAACCGACCGATACGGATATTCTTTCAGATGCCCGAACTCATACATCGGATTCTTAGGCATTCGTTGAATCTCTAGGCTAAGAATGCGCAAATCATTCATCACGGACGCTACACAAGCAGGAATCATACCCAAATCCTCCCCGCATACCAACATACGGGTGGACTGTGTTAATTGAGGTAATTTCTTCATAGCCTGCTGATACCAAAACTCATTGTGACGATGATAATAATACTGATCGTATAGTTTATTGAAAGCATTCTTATCCTCTTCGCTCAATGCCCGGAAGATAAAGTCACGTTGCACACCGATACGGGGATGATATTTACCTTCCTCTTTCTTGTCCGGTACAAACAATACATTGCTGATTAAAGAATACAATCCATCCCGAATCCAAATACTATCTTCGTCATTCTTGCCGGCAAAGAACTGTTTCACTTCTTGTTGCGTTTCAAATCCCGGTTTCATGCGATAAATCCCGGACTCGTCTGCCAACTCAAGAAAATCTTGTTTTACAGTATTCGTATAAGGCCCGAATAGCTGTCCGAGAAAGGACTCATGGATATATGGATTCAGATACTCTTCCCGGAAGGTGAAACCGTAACTCTCTATCTCTTCCCGGCTCATAGGCAGGGAAGGTACAAACTGACCTAACAATCCGTGTACGGCATTCATCGGTATTTCCCAAATACGGAAGAATCCGAGAATATGGTCGATCCGATAGGCGTCAAAGTATTCAGCCATCTTTTGGAAACGCTTCATCCACCAGCGGTATCCGTCTTTCTCCATCACATCCCAGTTGTATGTGGGGAATCCCCAATTCTGTCCATTCACAGAGAAATCATCGGGCGGAGCTCCTGCCTGTCCGTTCAGATTGAAATAATGCGGTTCCGTCCAGGCTTCCACGCTGTTGCGGCTGATACCGATAGGAATATCCCCTTTCAGCACGACACCCTTCTCACGGGCATACTTCGTAACTGCCAGTAATTGCAGATGCAGATGATACTGGATGAAATAATATAAAGCGATATGCGGATAATCTACCGTCTCCGGCTGACACATCTTTTCTATTTCCTCTGCATTATAAACAGAGTACTTCGGCCATTTGCGGAAATTAGGTGTCCGGTAAGCATCGCGCAGATAGCTAAATACAGCATAAGGCTGCAACCATTCCTTATTTGCTTCAAAGAACTCTTTGAACCCTTTGGAAGCCAACACCTTTTCTCCTTCCTGTCGGAAAATTAAGCGGAAGAACTCCCATTTCGTCTGATTGACCGCTTCGTAATCAATAGCAGTCAGACTATTCAGTTCCTTTTGTTTTTTGCTGAACCCGGATGCAGCTTCTTTATCTTTCAGAGTTCCCATTTGCTTCATATCCGCATACATCGGGTGGAAAGCATAGATAGAAATACTGTTGTAAGGATAAGAATCCGTCCACGCATGAGTCATGGTGGTGTCGTTGATAGGTAAAATCTGAATCACCTTCTGATGCGTGCGTACAGCCCAGTCGATCATACGTTTTAAATCTCCGAAATCACCGACTCCGAAACTCTTTTCCGATTTCAACGAGAACACAGGAATAGCCATACCTGCTCCCTTCCAAACCGGAATATCAAAATAAGCGTACCGGTCGGAAACCACGAGCGTTTCGTTCGTCTTTATTTCCGGGTCTGCCAGGTAACGATTGGGATTATTTTCCCAGCAGTCCACTTTCTTTTCCAGCTTGTTGTAAAGAACGAACTTATATTCCAGCGGATATTTGAGTTTACTGGCATCCAGTTCCACCTGCCATTCCGGGAAGTTGGCGTCACTCATCAGAACAGCCTTTTCCGGATCCCAGTTGCCTAGTGCTTTTTGATTGCCACAAATCCCCAAACAGTAATCCTTGTTAATACGTGGAGCATAAGCCTTGATTACCAATCCCTTCTTGTGACCTTGCGGAATACTTTCCCTTTCGGGATGCGACAATAACGCTTCCGTAAAAGCCGAACTATAAAGATACAGTTGCTCCGGAATATTTTTCCAGCAATCATTGATTCTGTATTTCTTTTTGGGGACGCCGGATAAGAAAATACATCGTGGGAAATTATCCCATTCCTTGCGGATAACACTCCCGTTTTGTTCTATCTGATAGTTATAATTGATAGTCAACCCTTCTTGGGGAACCTCCACTTCCAGTTCTGCCGTCCAGTATATACCATCTGTTGTGTGCATGGGGACAGACTCCGTGGACAAGCCGGCAAGCCTGACTTCTTCCCCCCAGTTGGTGCGATATTCGATATTAAATGATAAAATCATATATATTAGATTTTGATTGAATATTTAAGACACTGCAAGTATAAGACATTTTTTTGAATAAAAAATAAAAGGAGTCCTCACGAACTCCTTTTAACCTTTTGTTTATATATTAATTAACATACGTAAGATGTTTATCCACATCGGGAAGCACCGCAGGTAGTACAAATCAGACAGCCTTCCTGATAAACCAATGTCTCATTGCCGCAGTTCGGACATTTCTTTCCTTTGGCTTCGGTTCCATCCTGAATATACTTCTTCAAAGCACGTTCCACACCATTTTTCCAGGTGTTGATACTTTCACTGTTCAATTGCAGAGAGCCTACCAGCTTGATAACCTGCTCAATCGGCATCCGGTAGCGAAGTACTCCCGAAATTAATTTCGCATAGTTCCAATATTCCTTGTTAAACTTCTCTGACAATCCTTCAATGGTCGTCTTATATCCACGTTTGTTCTCAAATTGGAAGTCGTAACGTTTTGTACCATCCTCATCAACATTCTTGATGATACGTCCGCAAGTTACGCTCTTAGGCAACAGGATACCTTCATCATCATCCTGCAAACCGGTGAAGATTTCGTAAGGATGTCCGTCCAGCAAGCCGACGAAAGCCACCCATTTCTCCTTGTTATTTTGGAAACGTACTACGTCAGCTTCCAAAACTCTTGGACGTACCTCTACAACCGTAGGTGGTTTGCAAGGCGGTAAATCTTCTTTCTTTTCCGACTTCGTAGAAATCAATACACCCGACCGTGAACCGTCACGATATACGGTACATCCTTTACAGCCGGATTTCCATGCCTCTACATACAAGCGGTTTACCAAATCTTCGTCTACATCGTTCGGCAGATTGATAGTCACGCTGATGGAGTGATCCACCCATTTTTGGATTCTTCCCTGCATCTTCACTTTCATCAACCAGTCTACATCGTTGGAAGTAGCCTTGTAATAAGGAGACTTAGCCACCAACTCGTCGATTTCTTCCTGTGAATAACGTTTTGACGGGTCATATCCATTAGCTTCCATCCAGGTAACGAACTTATGGTGGAATACGATATATTCTTCAAATGCATCTCCTGTCTCGTCAACAAAGTCTACATGTACGTTTGTATCGTTCGGATTCACCTTTCTTCTGCGCTTGTAAACCGGCAGGAACACAGGTTCGATGCCCGAAGTTGTCTGCGTCATCAAGCTGGTTGTTCCGGTAGGAGCGATAGTCAGACAAGCGATGTTACGGCGTCCGTATTTCTTCATATCTTCGTACAGTGCCGGATCAGCTTCTGCCAAACGCTGGATGAACGGATTGTTCTGTTCGCGCTTGCTGTCGTATACCTCGAAAGCGCCGCGTTCTTTCGCCATTTCTACTGACGAACGGTATGCTCCGAGAGCTACTGCCTTATGTACCTTTTCTGAGAATTCCGTTGCTTCTTCCGTTCCGTAGCGCAGTCCCAAAGCAGCGAGCATATCACCTTCGGCAGTGATACCTACACCGGTACGGCGACCTTGTCCGCTCTTCTTATATATCTTGTCCCAAAGTACACGTTCCGCACGTTTTACTTCTTCGTTCTCTGGGTCATCATCAATCTTGTTCATGATGCGCTCGATCTTTTCCAGTTCAAGGTCGATGATGTCGTCCATGATACGTTGTGCCAAAGCTACATGCTTATGGAACAAATCGAAATCAAAGTGGGCATCCGGTTTGAACGGATTCACTACATAAGAATATAGATTGATGGCCAACAGACGGCAAGAGTCGTAAGGACACAAAGGAATTTCTCCACACGGATTGGTAGATACGGTTTTGTAACCCAGGTCTGCATAGCAATCGGGCACAGACTCGCGGATAATCGTATCCCAGAACAGGACACCCGGTTCTGCTGATTTCCATGCGTTATGAACAATCTTCTTCCATAGGGTAGAAGCGTCGATTTCTTTCGTAAATGACGGATTAGCCGAGTCGATAGGATACTGCTGTACATAAGGTTTTCCGTCTACGGCAGCCTGCATGAAATCATCGTCCAATTTAACCGAAACGTTTGCGCCTGTCACCTTTCCTTCTGTCATCTTGGCGTCGATGAAAGCTTCAGAATCCGGATGCTTGATAGATACGCTCAACATTAACGCGCCGCGGCGTCCGTCTTGAGCTACCTCACGAGTCGAATTCGAAAAACGTTCCATGAACGGAACAAGACCAGTAGAAGTCAATGCGGAGTTTTTAACCGGAGAACCTTTCGGACGGATGTGCGACAAGTCATGACCCACGCCACCACGTCTTTTCATTAGTTGTACCTGTTCTTCATCGATTTTGATGATCGCCCCATATGAGTCGGCAGCGCCATCTACTCCGATAACAAAACAATTGGATAGTGAAGCAACCTGGTAGTCGTTACCGATTCCTGTCATCGGGCTACCTTGGGGAACGATGTATTTGAAGTGATCCAGTAAATCGTACAGTTCTTTAGCTGTCAGCGCGTTCGGATACTTTGATTCGACGCGTGCCACTTCATTTGCAATTCTCCAATGCATGTCTTCCGGGGACTTTTCATAGATATTCCCGAAAGAATCCTTTACTGCGTATTTGTTTACCCAAACCCTTGCAGCAAGCTCGTCGCCTTGAAAATATCGTAAAGATTCTTCGTAGGCTTCGTCATAAGAATAAATTTGTTTTTCCACGATTCAATGTGTGTTAAATCTGATATTTAATAAGTAATGTGTAGAAGTTTACTTATCGGTAACAAATGTAGGCGCAAAGCTAAGAATGTTTTTTCATCTATCAAAATAAAAATGAAACAATTTATTAACAGGTTGCAAGTTTTCCATTTGTGTGCGCTAAGTATTTGATAAACAGATAAATTTGGATTTTGTTCAAAGGTTAAAGTTTTCCAAAAAGAAAACTATTCTTTTCTATCAGTATGGTGAAATAGTTTTTTCTTTTTATATCTTTGCAAAAAAAAGATATGTTTGAAACCGTAAAGAACAGAAGAACAATCAGGAAATACCAGTCGAAGGACATTGCTCCTGATTTGTTAAATGATTTGCTTGAAACCTCTTTCCGTGCTTCTACGATGGGTGGGATGCAGCTTTATAGTGTAATTGTCACTCGCGACGCAAAAATGAAAGAGAAACTTTCGCCTGCTCATTTTAATCAACCAATGGTAAAAAATGCACCGGTGGTACTTACTTTTTGTGCTGATTTTCGTCGCTTCAGCAAGTGGTGTGAACAACGGAAAGCCGTGCCGGGCTATGATAATTTAATGTCTTTTATGAATGCGTCCATGGATACTTTGCTGGTTGCGCAGACTTTCTGCACGCTGGCCGAAGAAGTGGGACTCGGCATTTGTTATTTGGGCACTACTACTTATAATCCCCAAATGATTATTGATGCCCTTCAATTGCCCGAACTGGTATTTCCTCTCACAACGATAACGGTAGGTTATCCCGATGGTATTCCCGCACAGGTAGACCGTTTGCCCTTGAAAGCTGCCGTGCACGATGAAAAGTATCACGATTATACGCCGGAAGAGATAGATAAGCTCTACGCATACAAAGAATCATTGCCGGAAAACAAACAGTTTATTGAAGAAAACAAGAAAGAAACTCTTGCCCAGGTATTTACAGATGTACGTTACACAAAGAAAGATAACGAATTTATGTCTGAAAATCTATTGGAAGTACTTCGCCAGCAGGGATTCTTGAAATAAGTATTAAAAAAGTATTAAGTATTACCGTAACTGCGTGAAATACATATAAAGCGTATCCGCACGGATAATACTTAATACTTTATGCCTAATACTTCAAATACTTGTATTTTAATTTCTTTTCTTCAGTAACGACTCAATCTCCTGTACCTCTGCACTAAAGCTCTTGTCCACCTCTAATTGTCCTTTTACGGTTTTGCAGGCGTGAAGTACGGTTGCATGATCCTTGTTACCGATGAACTTTCCTATCTTGGATGTTGAAAAGTCTGTGTGATTTTTGGCGAGATACATGGCGATCTGCCTTGCTTGAACTACTTCTCTCTTTCTGGATTTTGTGTGTATGGCAGCCGGTTCCAGGTCGAAATGCTTGCATACCACTTTGAGAATATCATCAATGGTAACAGCCTTTGTCTCATTATGAACCACTCCATGTACGATGTGTTGCGCCAAATCCATATCTATTTCCTTGTTGAAAATAGTAGAGCGTGCCATGATTGCGATAACGATACCTTCCAAGTCGCGTACACTTTCGTTTACGTTCTCGGCAATATAATCGATTACTTCCGGTGGGAACTGTAATCCGTCGCGGTGTATCTTATTGCGCAGAATGTTTTTACGAAGTTCTACGGTCGGCTTTTCGAGCTCTGCTACCATGCCCCATTTGAAACGTGTGAGCAGGCGTTCTTCAATACCTTGCAACAACACGGGAGCGCGGTCGGAAGTCAATATGAGCTGTCTGCCGTTTTGATGTAAATGATTGAAGATATGGAAGAAATTGTTCTGTGTCTTGGTGACACCGGCAAATTCCTGGATATCATCGATAATCAATACATCAATCGTCTGATAGAAGTTAATGAAATCGTTCGTCGTGTTATTACGTACAGAGTCCGTATATTGTACCTGGAACAAATGTGCCGAAACGTACAATACTCTTTTCTCAGGATTCGTTTCTTTGATTTTCGTGCCTATTGCGTTTGCAAGGTGCGTTTTTCCAACGCCGGATGCTCCATAAAGGAACAACGGGTTGAAAGCGGTGCCCCCGGGCTTTTGTGCTACGGCTTCGGCTACACTTCTCGACAGCTTGTTGCTGTATCCTTCAATGAAGTTTTCGAAGTTATAATTGGGGTTCAAATGCGGGTCTAAGTCTTGAACAGCAGGAGCCTTCAAGAAGTTAGGCGCTTTATTACCGTCAAATATGCTTTTGGGAGTAATAGCCGTAGAGCGATTGCTTGCTTCGAGATTCACGGTTTGATTCGGAATCGAAGTCTTGTCTACCATAACGTTGTACATCAACTTGGTGCCTTCGCCAATGACCTTATACAATGTCTTGCGGATAAGATCTACGAATCTCTCTTCCAGTATTTCATAGAAAAACTGGCTGGGGATCTGTAAAATCAAAGTTTTGTCCTCATATTTCAACGGAACAATAGGGGCAAACCAAGTATTATATGTCGTCTCGGGAACATTGTCTTTTATAACGTCAAGACAGCGGTTCCAAAGTACGACATGATTTGATTCAATCATAGTGACTTTTAATACATTTATTAATTAAGCAAAACTTCTACGTTTGCAAAATTGGGAATCTTATTCCGAAAAAACAAATCAGCTTTTTCTTGTTTTTTTCGTGAGAACAATAATGTGTTTACTTTCAATGACTTATATACATCTGTCGGAACACTATATGCTAATCCACTCTTGCAAAATTATAAGTATCTGTATTTTAGTTTGTTATATATAAAATGCTGTTCATTTTTCTTCCATTTGTACGTTTGTACGGGAATATTATTTCGGTTTGTAGATAGACATTTGAGAAGCAATGACACGCTTTTCGAAACGCTTCGTTATTTAGATGAAATCTATATAGCGATAAAATGCTACTTATCTTTCTTGCCGAATAATGAGAAGTGAACATAGCGTTTCGGATGCTCTTTCAGGTCTTCCAATAAGCTCGCTGCGTTTTCAGTTGTAGCGTTCAAATTATTGTATAAAGTCGGGTCGTTAAAGAGCAGTCCGAGGGTGTTATCTTTGCTGTTCAATTTCTCTGTAAGTATTTTTACGTTAGCCAGCGTTTCGTCTATTTTTTTGAAAGTAGATGCATAGTCCACTTCCTTCAGGTTGCCGCTGATAGCTACGAAGTTATCCCCGATTGTATTCAGCTTGCTGGTGAGCTGCGGAATATCGTTACTCATAAGTCCTTTCACTTGCGAGCTGACTACTGCCAGGTTGGCTGTGGTTGTTTCTATTGAATGTAAAGTAGCAGGGATACTCTTGTCGCTCAGGATTGTGTTCAATGAGATAAGGATAGAGTCCAGTTTCGGAAGCATTTCCTGTACCTTGGGGATGAGTTGTGCTGCGCTCTCCATCATTCCGTTATTCAGTTTGCCGGGGATTGTATCGCCTACGGCATATCTTTCGCGTGGGTTGTTGGCAAGCAGTATGTTCATGCGTACACCGCCCATCAGTTCGGATACCAGTTCGGCAGTGCTTCCTTTCGGGATACGCAGTTCTGTATCCAGTTCCACTTCCACCACTACATTTCCGGGATTGGCATAATCATAATAGATGTCACGTACAATACCTACGCGAACACCGTCCGCAAATACCGGGCTTGACTTGGTCAGTCCGTTCACGTTCTGAAATTTGGCATAGAAATAGCTCGAAGGTTGAAACATATGTATTCCCTTCAGCCAGTTAATCCCATAAACAAGCACGCATAGTGCAATGATACCTGCAATACCTATTCTGACTTCTTTTGTAATGTACTTCATTTTATCTTTTTATTTATTTCTTCTCTTTTTAAATTCGGCAATCGCTTCGTTGACGTTCATTTTCTCCCCATTTCGGAAAGCGATGATGAAAGCATCCTTAAATTGTGGCGTAATAGTGCGTTTCGTACGCAGCACTTTGTTATAATCACTGGAAGCGCCATACGTATATTTGTATATGCCTTTTTCCTTATAATAATCTACATCTTTCAGTCCTTTCAGTCGCTTGTCGTTTTTGGCGAGAGGCTTGGAAGAGGTGAGTATCTGTATCTTAAACGTAATTTCACTATCATTGGTTGCGTTTTCCGACGCAATCGGACGTTTTGTTGTTGTTTTTGTTGTTGTAGTGGGTTTTGTCCTGGCTTCTGCCAACAATTCCTTCTGCTGAGGAGCTGTCACGCTTTCCGTGTCTTTCTGCGCAATGGCCGGAGCGTTGTTTTCTTCCCGTTCGGTCGGGATAATCGTTTTGCTGACTCCCGTAAGGCGTATTTCGTGTTCTCTTTTATAATTCAGGAAAGCATGATAAATGCCTTTTGCCATGGTTGCGGCCCCTTCTTCTGAATTCAGATAACGCTCTTCCTCGGGGGTAGAGATGAATCCCAATTCTATCAGAATACTCGGCATGGCGCTTGCTTTCAGGACAAGGAAACCGGCTTGATGCACTCCGCGGTCTGACCGTTTGCAGGTATGGCGGAATTGTTTTTGCATCAGTGACGCAAGATGCACGCTTTGCTCCATATACTTGTCCTGCATAAATTCAAAAATGATATAGGATTCAGCGGAGTTCGGATTGAAGCCGGCATATCGTGTCTCATAATCGCTTTCGTAGAGAATTACGGAGTTCTCCCGTTTCGCAACTTCCAGATTGGCGTCCGATTTGGCAAGACCCAGTGTCCAGGTAGATGCACCTTTTGCTGTGCGGTTGTTTGCCAGTGCGTTGGTGTGGATAGAGATAAAGAGGTCAGCCTTCGCGTTGTTCGCGATTTCTGCCCGTCGTGCCAGTGGGATGAAGACATCTTTGCTGCGGGTGTAAATCACTTTGACGTCATCGCAGTTTCTTTTTATCAGGTTTCCCACTTTCAGGGCAACGTTCAGATTGATGTTCTTCTCTTTGGCTGTTTTGCCTATGGCGCCGGGGTCATGTCCGCCGTGTCCGGCGTCAATAACCACTACGAAGTCTTTCCCCCATAAATGGCTGGTACATGAGGGTAGAAAAAGTAGCCAGAGGCAAATGCATATATATACTATGTATGGTCTATTCAGTTTCATATTTGTAACACGGTGCAAATGTAGTAGAAATTTGTAGAAAACTCATTATTTGCCATTAAGTTTTGTGTTTTTTTCGGTTTAATGATAGCTTTTTTCCTGAAATCTCCGTTACTTTGCGCTTCGAAGTTAAAATGTACGACGATGCTTAAGTTTTTGAAGAATTGGACATTACCTATTGCCATGTTGGTAGGTGCCGTGGGTTATCCACTGTTCATCAGCCTTTCTTTCCTTACTCCCTATCTTATTTTTACGATGTTGCTGCTGACTTTCTGTAAGGTATCTCCACGCGACTTGAAGCCGAAACCTCTCCATGCGTGGCTATTGCTGATTCAGATTGGCGGTGCGCTGGCTGCTTATCTGTTGCTCTATCGGTTTGACAAGATTGTGGCGGAAGGAGTGATGGTTTGTATTATTTGCCCAACCGCTACTGCTGCCGCGGTGATAACTTCCAAGTTGGGTGGTAGTGCAGCGAGTCTGACTACTTATACATTGCTCGCCAATATCGGGGCAGCCATTGCCGTACCTATTCTTTTCCCTTTGATAGAGGTACATCCCGATGTCAGTTTTTGGGAAGCGTTCTTCGTCATTTTGAGTAAAGTATTCCCGTTGCTGATTTGTCCGTTCCTGCTTGCATGGCTGTTGAGCAAATGCCTGCCGAAAGTTCATCGGAAACTATTAAGTTATCATGAACTAGCCTTCTATCTGTGGGCAGTTTCTTTGGCCATCGTGACAGCGCAAACTTTGTATTCATTGCTCAATGACCCTGCGGACGGTTTTACGGAAATCATGATTGCTGTTGGAGCTTTGGTAGCTTGTTGTTTGCAGTTCTTCCTGGGAAAAACAATCGGTTCTGTTTATAATGACCGTATCAGTGGCGGTCAGGCACTGGGACAGAAGAATACGATTTTGGCTATTTGGATGGCGCATACTTATCTCAATCCGTTGTCTTCCGTTGCTCCGGGTTCGTATGTCCTGTGGCAGAATATTATCAATAGCTGGCAGTTGTGGAAAAAGAGAAAGAAAGAGAATTAAGTATAGATGGCTGATTTTCCGTAAGGAAACGGATGCGGTCGGTTGGGTGGCGGTGATATCCTAAAAGAAAAACATGGGGATGGAGCTATAAACAAGCTATTTTGTTGGAATTCAATAAAAAATGCAGTCTATAAGGTATAATGGACTGCATTTCTTTTATATTTGCATATAGAGGTATAAAAATAGAAAAATGGCAGCGGAGAAGTATGTTCCGTTGTTAGCATAATATTATCGTTTAGGAAAATAAATAAAAAATATTTTGATATATTAATACAAACATTGAGTTATGATTAAAATGAAAGATATTGGAAACTTTCAGTCTGTTCCGCAGATTGTCAGTGATATTATAAACGAGAACATCCCTGCACTGAATGATCATTTATCGCAAGGATGGGATATTGAGAAAAAAATCAATATTGGTAAATACATCAGTCAATCACCTCTTGATTATGCTTTGATTATGGAATGTTTTGCATCAGTAAAATGGCTTGTTGAGCATAACGTCAATCTTAATGAGAAAGGAAATCCCAGTTTTTTGACTGCTGTACGGTATTGCGATGAAAAAATAGTTCGATATGTCGTAGTTCACGGGGCAAAAGTTAATGATTTGAATCATGTAAAAACAGATGCTTTTGAGCAGGCATTATACGGGAAACGATACAAGAATCTGCCTTTAATTCATGAGCTTGGACATACTGTAAGTAAATATGGTGGGAAAGCCTTTCGTTCTGCCGTTAGTGACAGGAATTACAATGTACTGGAGTTCTTCCTTAATAACGGGGTTGATATTAACTATCGTGAGCCGGATATGGTGTATCCCTTTAAACCGACACCATTGTGTGTAGCAGCGAGGTACGTGGATATATCTATGTGCAAGTATCTTGTAGAACATGGTGCAGATGTTACATTGACGGAGAAGGATGGTATGCGACCATACAGCATTTCGCTTGAAAAAGGCGATCTTGAATTGGCAGAGTATTTCAAGTCTTTGGAACCTGCCGAATATCATAATTTGCAGAATAAAATGGATGAGTTAAGGCCGTATAAGTTACCCAAAACTCTGATTGATTTTTTACAGAGAGAAAACTTGCATTTTGACATACAGGAATGCGATTTTGAATATATTGCCTTTTTTCCATTGATTGATACTATCCCAATGAAAGTTGGTAGACAGAAATTACTTCGGATATCTAAAGCAACAGGGGATTACGGGCACATTTATATCGTCTGGAATCCCAAAGCTAAACAGATTGCTTATTATGATATGGAACATGAAGAACTCAAAAATATCTGCGGATTTGAGGATTTTCTGAAAGATATTTCAACTTATATGCAAAAAATTATAGATGGCGAATATGATTAAAACGACAACAAACAGCGATACCACCTAAAATGGCACGCTACCGGACATTATTATCAAACCAAAATTCAGAAACAAGATTTGTCATGAATAGAATAAATGAAATTATCAATAATAAATTGAAAACATACCCTGCTGGATTTGGAGTGGATGACATTAAAATATGGTTGAATGATATTCCTGATATTCATTCTTTTTCTGTATTTGAACCTGTATTTAACAGGGATGATATGACATCAAAAATGTGGTTTGCTCTAATGATAATTATTAGAAATAAATATATCGACGTATTAAGAACAACTGCCGAATATAGCAATATTCATAATCTATTAGATAGCTACTTAAAGTTGGAAGAAATTAATAATGTGATTTTAGATTTATCAAATTTCAATGACCTTAATAAAATAGAGCTTTACACATCAAGAAAGTGTGAAACAATTATTCTTCCAAAGCAGTCCCATTTAGAGTTCTTAGAAATTATCAACTATCCCAAACTAAAAAGGATTATAAATGCAGAGAATTGTACAAATCTAAAGTTTTTAGCTATTCGGAAATGTAACCAATTTATAGAGTTTGATTTTATTTCAAGATTAAATCAACTCTTAGTCTTGGATATATCATTAAATAGGAACTTACCTTCTCTTGAATTTTTAGCAAATGTTGATTCCATAAATATATTATTGTTGATAGATACCAATGCTATAAAAATGCAAGATACAGTGTCTTGTTTGAGTCAGTTGAGGGGATTAAGAGATTTAGCTATTAAGGCAAATCGATCTGAACAGAAATTGCTTAGAGAAATATTACCAAATTGTTGTATTAATGGACTTGAACCAATTGATAAGGAGAAACAAAATAACTAATTAGATGATAACAAACGAAACAATCTCCTCAAAGGGTGATTATCTACCGGACGTTATCAATCATAAAAAGAAAAATATGGAAATATCAGAATTTAGACAACGATATATAGATGCAATGAAAATGCCGGAAAGGACGAAAATCGCAGAATTGTTCCGACTGGCAGATGATTTGGAAGCTAATGATAAGACGGAAGAGAATAATCGAATTTTGAGTGATGTATTCAGTTATTTGTGCTATTACACGAAAGCATATAATTATCTGTTAGCCGTTGCCGACAATCATAATATCAAGGATGCGAAAAAACTGTATTACCCCAAAGAAAAGTCGGAAACAGATGGGGATAAATATGGCTTAAAGCGTCCTCGAAAGGTGAAAGATGGTTCTATCGAAATACCGAACTTCAAGTATTGTTCCAAACCGTTGGAAGCAAGACTATTGGAAAATGTTGATTCGCCGGAGGTATGCGACTGTTGTGGAAAGGCAACATTTGTAATATATTCCGGTCCTTTTTACAGCGTTGAAGATATAAATGTTCTTTGTCCGAAATGTATCGCTTCGGGTGAAGCATCAAAAAGATTTGATGGTGAATTTGTGGATTACGCAATTCTTTCCTCTGTAATGTCAGAAGAATACAAAAAAGAACTATGTTGCCGAACACCGTCCTACAAGGGGTGGCAACAAGAGTATTGGCCAAACCATTGTGGGGACTTCTGTGAATTTATCGCTTATGTAGGTTGGAAAGAGATTATAGAAATGGGATTGGAAAGTTCTGTTGAGTTCACTCCTGAAGCTGAAGGCTATTCTGAACATAAAGAATACATCGTCAATGGTGGTTCATGCCAAGGCTATTTATTTCGTTGTCTAAATTGCAAAAAATATATCCTATATGTGGATTGTGATTAAAAAGATTGATAATATGAACCTCAATTAACTGAACGGTAATTAGCTGTAACTCATTATCGGCCAAACAATAAAAATAAAAGATATGAAACTAAGAGACGAAATCGAACCTAAAATTATTCAAGCAGAAGAAATATATCCGCAAGTGTTGAACTTAATACATGAGTATGATGATGCTTGTGATGATGAAGATGATGATAAATGCGAGGAAGTTACTCGGAAGCTATCTGAATTGACAGGCAAAGAATTTACGGAAAATGATTTATTTGAACATTGGGAGGTCGATGGTGACGATCAGATAGCCTTTGGTTTCTCGCTTGCCGAACCAACAGTTCTCTCTACACCTTTATCGAAAGATGAGTTATTTGAGATTGTTCAGCGAATAAGAGACCCCAAGCACGATGATTTGAAAGAAATAGCTGAAAATGCTCCATTTCCAAAAGAGTTAATGTGGTCGATATTGAACGATTACTATATAGATTTATTGGAGCTGAATTTGAAATTACCCAAAAAGTTTTCTATTGCAAGCCTATTTAATAGACAAAAGGTAAATAGAGAATATGTAGAATATACATCAGAGGAAATACTTGAAAAAATTATAGGTGCAATGAAATAGACAGATAACAAACAGTGTGCTGCTTAAAGCGGCACGCTACCTGACGCTAGCTGCCAATTACAAATTAATCAATATGTTAAATATAAAAATGAAGTATGAGTTACGATTTAATGGTTTTTGAAAGGACAACAGCTCCGCAAAAGCACAAAGATTTTCTTGAATGGTATAGAAAAGAAACTGAATGGAAAGAAGAGCATGGTTACAATGATCCAGCAGTTACATCACCAGCTTTAAAAAGTTGGTATGAAGAAATTACAAAAACATTCCCAAACATGAATGGCCCAGATGCTTCGGATGATGAACTGGACGATGAAGATGCAGAAGCACATTTTACCGATTACAGTATAGGGCATCATGTAATTTATGCTGCTTTTGCTTGGTCTGTAGCAAATGAAGCTTATGAGTTGACAAAAGCACTTGCGCAGAAGCACGGTGTAGGCTTCTTTGATGCAAGCGGACAAAAAGGAGATGTCTATTTGCCTGATGGGAGTTTGATGGAATAAAGGCAGCTAACACGTGGCTTAATCGTCGTAAAAGGCGATTAGCCACATCTGTCCATCGATCATTTTGTGCACCCATATACGTTGTTGTAACAAATTAAATAATTATATTTACATCGGTAATATAAAGGAAGTAGAAAAATGGATGATTATAAGGAAATAAATAAAGCTGCGTGGAATTTGAAAACAGATATACACATTGATAGTGAGTTTTACAATAATGAATCATTCTTAAAGGGAGAATCATCACTGAAATCTATTGAACTAGGTTTGTTAGGAGAAATTCAGGGAAAATCCATACTTCATTTACAATGCCATTTTGGTCAAGACACTATTTCGCTTTCCCGATTAGGGGCGAAAGTTACAGGTATAGACTTATCGGATAATGCGATTAATTATGCCCAAAAGATGACAAAAGAATTGTCGGTTGACGCCCGATTTATTTGTTCGGATATTTATGAACTCCCAAATATCCTGGATGATAAGTTTGATATCGTTTTTACAAGTTATGGAGTAATCGGGTGGTTGCCTGATATGGAACAATGGGCTAAAATTGTGGCTCATTACTTAAAACCGGGTGGACAGTTCATTATGGTAGAGTTTCATCCCGTGGTATGGATGTTCAATGATGATTTTAATGCCATTGATTATAGCTATTTTAAGGGAGCAGAAATCATAGAACAATTGGAAGGAAGTTATGCCGATAGAAATGCTGAAATAAAATATACTACTGTGACCTGGACTCATAGTTTGAGCGAGGTTATAAATAGCCTTATTCAGGCCGGTGTCTATATCACGCGGTTTGAAGAATATGACTATTCTCCGTACAACTGTTTCAAACATACAATCTAAATAGACAAAGATAAGTATAGAATAAAACATTTGAGTGATAAATTACCTATGATTTATGCCATTACAGGTGTTAGTGAAAAATAAAAATGGAGCATATGATTACTACCAGAATAGCTTTAAATGAGGATATAGAGGAAATACAGTCTTTATATCGAAACACTGTATTAGTGATAAACAGGCGTAACTACTCACAGGAGGAAGTGGAAGACTGGGCATCGTGTGGAGATGATCTTTCTAAATTGGAGAGTATGATTAAAACTCACTATTTTATAGTAGCAGTGAATCAACAATTACAAATTGTAGGCTTTTCATCCATCACACCCCAGGGCTATTTGCATTCTATGTTTGTTCATAAGGATTTTCAGGGTGAAGGTGTTGCTACGCTATTGTTGAAAGAGATAGAACGATATGCCGTCACAGCCGGGATTACACGAATTACCTCTGAAGTGAGTATAACAGCCCGTCCATTTTTTGAAAAGCGAGGATATATGGTAGAAGTGGAGCAAAAACGCAGGGCTAATCAGCTTTCTCTTACTAACTATTGGATGGCAAAAAGTCTCGTATGATAAAAGTATATAATGGTCGTATTCCCGCTTGTGGTGTGTTTTGTGGTGGATGTCCTACCTATACACGACAGAAAAATCCTTGTCCGGGAGCGCAATTAAATAGTGCCCGTTGTGAAAAATGCAAGACATTCCATTTGTGTTGTGTGGAAAAAGGGATAACGCATTGTTTTCAGTGCGATAAATTTCCCTGTGCTAAGTTTAAAGGTTTTGCTAAACGTTGGCTGAAGTATGGTCAGAACTTTATTGAGAATCAGAAACTCTTAAAGCAGGTAGGTGAAATCGAGTTTTTGAAAAAATATAATGATAAAGCTACGGACTTCTGCATAGTCTCAACACAGGATATTGAAAATGAAAACGATGGAAAGAATATTTGAAATAAAAGACCTGAAAGCTCTGGACGATTTTTTGCAATCCCAAACAGGAACAGAACAGTTGCGTGAACGCTTGTTTGCAGAGTTTCTGAAATATGCGAATTATAAAAATGCGGAAGATTGGAACAAGGCTGTTCGTCTTTGTGAGTGCCTGGCGATTATTGGTTGGGGAACTCATGAACCTCTCGAAGCATTGAGAGGGCAGTTCTTTAATGGAAATCCTATGACCTGTTTTTTTAATAAATTTGGAGAAGCTCGTTTTGTTGATGCCATTTGGTCGAAACGAATCAAGGGCTTCACTATGGAACAAGGAAGAACGGGGTATTGGTTCAGTCCTGACGCCCCGGAGCAAAAACAATCCGTATCTAGGGAATACGAGGTGAAAGAAGATATCCAAGATTTGAAACTTGAAAGCCAAAGAAACTGGATTCCTAAAAATCCAGTTTGGATTAATCGAACCATCAGTAATTGTTATGAAAACTCGAAGGCTGTGATTGAGAGTATTAAGAAGGAACTACAACCGGAACTGAACAGGAGGATGCGTCCCGAAAAGTACGGGCGAGCTATTAATCGAATTATAATAAACTGTTCGTATAGCTATTATGATCACGATCATTGCAAAACAAATTACATCATTGCGGATGAAAAGTTGAAGTTGAAACAAAAAGACTTCTATCCGACATTGCTCACCATGTTTACTAAGCAAGAGATTGAAAAGAATGGATATTATCTTCGAAATCGTTTTGAGTTCGGACCATTCAGGGCAGATACCGGAAAGATTAGGATAGGGCTGAAGCTTGAGAAAGAATTTAGTGAGTTAAGTCATGCACAGCAGAAATTGAAATTGAGCGAATATATTCTGTTTGCCTTAAATTATATAATCGGCAAATTGAAAAAGAAGAAGTTAGATTATGATTTTGATTTGATGCTTGAGGATTTCAATTCAATATTAACCGAATGGAAAGTATGAAAGACATTATAGAATTATTGCAAAACGAGAGAATAAAAACGGTCGATGCTTTAAAGCAGGGCGAACAGGATAAACTAGCTTATCTTCAGCAGATAGACAAGGCTTTAGGTTGGCTGAAAGTAATTGAAGATAATGACTTGGAAACAGTAGGCAAGTATAAAATTCATAGGTTGCCCGATCCTAACTTTGGCTTTTCTTATTACCATTTAATGGTAGATTACGAAAGTGGTGATCCGAAGGACTGGAGAGAGTATAAGCCCGATAACCAATCAATGGAGCTTTGCTTTGATGATATTATTATAACACGAAAATAGTAAATGTCAATCGTCAGAGCGTTTGAATTCATTTCTCACTAACTGTAACTATTGCTTCTATGTGCTATAATTATTCCGGGGTCATACTAAATATAATAACTTCGGATACACAGTTTTATTCGTCGGACTATAGTGCGACGAAAGAGAGACTATAGTCAACGTTTCGTAGCACTATAGTCCGACGAAAGAAAGAGTATAGTCCGACGAATTAATTTTTGCATATGAAGATGTTATTTTCTACAGGACTGGCATATAAATTTAGTAGTTGAATTCCTTGCTTGAAACTTTTGATTCATGTCCGTAGTAAATGGAGTTATTAACTGTATTGAAGAATGAGAATCGTAAATGAGAATTATCTCTTGTGGTTTAAGACGATTGAATTTGTTTGTATGTGTGAAAAGTGTAGTTAATAATTCATTGTATATTATACTTTTCTTATATTTGTATAGAATGTACAGGTAGAAAAAGAATAGTGGATACTTAATGTGTTGTTAGCTATATCTTATAAGCCACCGTAAAAAACAGCAAATACTATGAAAACGATAGAACAACTTACAATAACTGATTTGAATAACGTTACAGAAGATAAAACGGTATCTATTATTGTATGGGAAGAAGAATGTATCCTTAGCAGTGCTTATTTCTATAAAGAAAACAAACAAATTGCTCCTTTTTTCGATAAAATCAAAGAATTGTTGTCATGGTTTGATAAGAGTAAGGCGGAAATAGTTCAATCAATTAACGATAAATTCATAGGAACAGTACAGGAATGGGTGGCAGAAAATAATCTCCAGGATACTATTTCTGAGGATGATTTTTGTAATAGTCTTAGCTTGTCTGAAATAGATTTCTGCATCGGGGATATAGATGACGAACCTTTAATCAATATTTACTTAGTTTGTACTCCTGACTATTTTTTAGGACATGCCATTTGTTGTTACTTGAAAAAAGAAAACGATGAAATAAAGTGTAACTTCGTATTGGAAGGATGAAAGGGAGACTAATTATTTGGTAAATTGTACTCGAAGTGATTTTAGTTTAAAAACAATATAAATATGAAAACTGAAAAAATAAGTGATGTCCTGCAAGGGATGGATGTGAATACAGAAGATGCTATTGTTACTTTGTCGGATAAGATATGGGAGCTTGGTAATATTGGAACAATAAAGGAAAAAGTTTCTGATGTTGTATTTACATTTCATGTTGTAGCAAATGTGATTGGTAATTATAAAGGCGATGGCTGGCAAAGTATCATCGAAGAAAACAGGGAACTATTACCGTATATTTCCCAAGCTATGTATGAAATAGGCTTGCCAACTGTTGGTGAAGCTACGAAAAATATTGCATATATTTTCCCACTAAAAATGAATGTTTTGTCTCTTGATGAAAAGAAGTTTTGTGAGGTCGTAAACTTCTTGCGTGGCATAAGTGAAGGGAAGTATTTTACTATAACAATAGATGAGTTAAAAGGCTATACAGAGACAGAAAGAGAACATCTGACATCTTTATATTTGGCAGAACAGGAAAAAATAAATGCTGTTACTGAAAAAATGTGGAATTATGATAGCCCTGATAATGAGGGATGGGGTGTTGTCTGCAGATATTTGGAGAAGCACTTGCAGGATAATTTTTGGAAATAAATACGAAATTTCTTTATTATCATTATGAATGAATATACTGTGCTTTATGAGATTTGGCAAATGCAATGCTGTGGTCAGCCATTCCGTATAGGTGATGTCGTGGAATGGTCGGTTTTTGTTTTTGGGAAAGGTGTTGTCGGTACTGATAAAGAGATTGATTATATATACGACGCACACTATGAAACAGATGAAGGATTGTATATTCTTCGAGGAACTGTATGTCGAATAGAAGCACTTTTTACTATTTATAAACCATCTGCTGATAATCCCATAGTACAGATTCCCGATTCGGGTTTTCTAAGAAATATAGAAAAAGCAGATGGGCGGGAAAAAGTAATTGATGGAGCGATTGGCAGTGATTATTTAGTAGTATTGAAAGATGCTGATATTCAACAGTCTGCTAAGAATCTTATAAGAGAAAAGTAGGTTTATGAAATGGAAAATTAAAACATATTGTATCTTTTTGGTGGGCTAACATGAATAGTAAAACAGTGCTCAATAAAGCAGATACTTCGCTCTCATCTCCCGGTAAGCTTGCAACTCTTTTTGCCAGCTATTCCGTATCGTCTCTTCAGATTCACCTTTGAGGATAGCTTTACGCACGCTATCCGTTCCCATGAGCAAATCGAACCATCGGGGACGGGAAAAGAAAGCAGCACCCTCACCGGACAAGCGATAAAAACGCAAAAAATAACGAAGTGTGAAACCATTGACATCTGTAGTGTTTCGCAGGTCTTCTCCGTAGCAGGCTATTCCTTTATGCATCGGATTCTTGTCGAAGCCGGGTAAGGAGCGGGGAGTGAACGCGAAACTGCCATATTTCTTGTTGGGTGCACCCAATACCTGGAAAGGAGAAGTGGTTCCTCGTCCTACGCTGACGCAGGTTGCTTCGAATGGACAAAGAGACGCGTACAATCGGATGGACTGGTCATTCGGCAAGTTGGGAGAGGGCTTGATGGGAAGCGAGTAAGGCTCTCCATGTTTCCACCCCGTCATGGGTATGACTTTCAATGAACAGGCATTTTTCTTGTTGGCAATCCATCCTTCTCCATTTATCATTTGAGCCAGTTCGCCGATGGTGCATCCGTGAAGTACAGGAATGGGGAGCATGCCGACAAAACTCTTGTAACCCGGCTTGAGTATCGGGCCATCCACGTAGTCGCATGGATTAGGACGATCCAGTACAATCACTTCCTTCTTGTTTTCTGCGCAGGCTTCCATCATATAATACATCGTACTGATATAAGTATAAAAGCGTGCTCCTACGTCCTGGATATCAAAAAGAACTACATCAACGTCCTTCAGTTGGGCAGCAGTCGGTTTCTTATTGTTGCCATAAAGCGAGACGATAGGTGTACCGGTACGGGAATCCTTTCCGTCTTTCACTGTTTCGCCTGCATCCGCATTGCCACGGAAGCCATGTTCGGGGGCGAATACTTTGACTATCTGCACGTTCAGCTTTAGCAAAGTATCAAGTAGGTGGGTCTGCTCCATCCCTACAATGGAAGTGTGGTTGACTACCATTCCGACACGTTTGCCCTGAAGGAGTGGAAGATATTGTTCGATACGTTCAGCACCTGTGGTAACTTTGCCACCAGCGTGTGCGGAGAAGAATGTAGCGAACAGAAATAAAAGAATGAGGAAACTTCTAGCTTGCATGTCGGTAATTTTTAGTAATATTGCACAAAAATATTAATTTCTCCTCGAGAGAACAAAAAACAAGCACATGAATCCATACGAAATCATTGACAAGTATTATCCGGAGAACACAGAGCAGCGACAAATTTTAGTAATACACAGTCTTTCTGTATCCGGAAAGGCAATGAAAATACTGGATGCACATCCTGAATTACGCCTGAACCGTAGCTTTGTGAAAGAAGCTGCTCTCCTGCACGATATTGGTATCTTTCAGACGGATGCCCCGGCCATTCAGTGCTTTGGCCCGAATCCATATATCGCTCACGGATATTTGGGAGCTGAAATCTTGCGGGCGGAAGGTTTCCCACAACACGCACTTGTCTGCGAACGTCATACGGGAGCAGGACTTTCCTTACAGGATATTATCGCACAGCAGCTCCCTATCCCTCATTATGAGATGCTGCCTGTCACTATGGAAGAACAACTGATTTGTTTTGCCGATAAATTCTTTTCTAAAACTCATTTGGACGAAGAAAAGACAGTGGAAAAGGCGCGGAAAAGTATTGCAAAATATGGTGAAGAAGGCCTAAGCCGCTTTGATAGATGGTGCTCTCTCTTTTTATAGCACTAAAAAATAATTAAATAACGAAGATTCTAACTCATAATTGGTGAAGTTTGTGTACTTTTGCCACTTCAAGCGTAAACTATTAGTTAATGGCGCCATTGAAAGCAAAAATACTTATATCATTTATACTGCTGATTGTCTTACTGATGCTTCCCGATGAGGCTGTGTCTCAGCGTCGAAGACGAGGAATGATAACGTCCAATACTGCACAAAAGGACTCCCTGCAAGGGAATGATTCATTGAAAGCAGATACGGTTACGGTACGCATCGATTCCATCGCACCTGTTCAGAAGAAACAACCGCTTGATGCCCCGGTTGTATATGAATCTAACGACTCCACTGTATTCACTTTGGGCGGAGCTGCTACGCTTTATGGTAGCGGAAAGGTCAATTATCAGAATATCGAACTGGCTGCCGAGGTTATTTCGATGAACTTGGACAGCAGTACTGTTCATGCTTATGGTATCAAAGACTCCACCGGAGTGGAAAAAGGTAAGCCGGTATTTAAGGAAGGGGATACCTCTTATGATACGGAAACTATCCGTTATAACTTCAAAACCAAGAAGGCGGGAATCACGGACATCGTCACCCAGCAGGGAGAAGGATATGTGACCGGTAGTAAAGCAAAGAAAGGCGCGAATGATGAAATCTTTATGGAGCACGGACGTTATACGACCTGCGACCATCACGATCATCCTCACTTCTATATGCAGTTGACACGTGCGAAAGTGCGTCCCAAAAAGAATGTGGTAACGGGTCCTGCCTATTTGGTAGTGGAAGATGTTCCCTTGCCGTTGGCCGTTCCGTTCTTCTTCTTCCCGTTCTCCAGCAGCTATTCTTCCGGTTTTATTATGCCGACTTATATGGACGACTCTAGCCGTGGATTTGGTTTGGCCAACGGAGGATATTATTTCGCTATCAGTGATATCATGGACTTGAAGTTGACGGCGGATATTTTCACGAAAGGTTCATGGAGACTTTCCGGTTTGACAAACTATAATAAACGCTATAAATACTCCGGTACGCTGCAAGCAGACTATCAGGTCACCAAGACGGGTGATAAAGGTATGCCGGACTATGCAGTCGCCAAGGACTTCAAGGTGGTTTGGAATCATCGTCAGGATGCTAAAGCCAGCCCGAACAGCACTTTCTCTGCCAGCGTAAACTTTTCAACCAGTAGTTATGAACGCTCTAATATCAACAACCTTTACAATTCCCAGTTGTTGACTCAAAATACCAAGACATCAAGTATCAGTTATTCACGCAGTTTCCCCGACATCGGTCTGACATTATCAGGAACGACCAATATCGCCCAAACAATGCGTGATTCTTCTATCGCTGTTACATTGCCTGACCTTAATATCTCATTAAGCCGCCTGTATCCGTTCAAACGTAAGAAAGCGGCTGGTGCCGAGCGTTGGTATGAGAAGATTTCTCTCAGCTATACTGGGCGTCTGACGAACAGTATCCGTACGAAAGACGATCGTCTGTTTAAAGCTGGGCTAAGCGAATGGGAGAATGCGATGAATCATAATATTCCTATCAGTGCTACTTTTACGCTATTCAAGTATTTACAGGTTAATCCTTCAGTCAATTATACGGAACGTTGGTACACTCGTAAAATTAATCAGCAGTATAACGAAGATACTCACAAACTAGAAGCATTACCAGGTGATTCACTCAATGGTTTTTATCGTGTATCCAATTACTCGGCAAGTTTGAGTCTGAGCACAAAGTTATATGGTATGTATAAACCACTTTTTGCAAAGAAGAAGGAGATACAGATTCGTCACGTTTTCACTCCGCAAGTGAGTTTAAGTGGTGCTCCTGGATTTAGTAAATACTGGGAAGAATACACCGATTATAATGGTAATACACAATATTATTCTCCTTTCACCGGTCAGCCTTATGGCGTGCCTTCTCGTGAAGGATCTGGGACAGTAAGCTTTTCAATTGCTAATAACCTGGAGATGAAATATTATGATGCAAAGAAAGATACCGTTAAGAAAGTGAGCCTTATTGATGATTTAAGTGCGAATATGTCCTATAATATGGCTGCTAAAGAACGACCGTGGAGTGACTTGAGCATGAACCTGCGTCTGAAGTTGACCAAGAACTATACTTTCAA
Source organism: Bacteroides sp. GM023 (assembly GCF_014750685.1). Classification (GTDB taxonomy): domain Bacteria; phylum Bacteroidota; class Bacteroidia; order Bacteroidales; family Bacteroidaceae; genus Bacteroides. The sequence continues at coordinate 107,651 of NZ_JAAXGE010000016.1, read as the reverse complement.
TATGAACGCTTCGTTTGCTACGTATGCCTATACATTTGATAAGAGTGGTAATGTTGTGACAAGTAATCGCACTGAATGGTCTTACGGACGTTTTGGACGTTTCCAGGGTTATGGTTCTTCTTTCAATTATACCTTCAATAATGATACATGGAAGAAATGGTTCGGTCCGAAAGAGGATGCCGAACAGGGGAAGGATAAGAAGAAAGGAGACGGCGAAGACGATGATTCGGAAGGAACTGACGGAGAAGATGGCACTGTGACCAAAAAGGTCGAGAAGGCTGCGGCTGACGCGGACGGTTATCAAGTGTTCAAGATGCCGTGGTCATTGAGTCTTAGTTATTCGTTCAATATTCGTGAGGACAGGACGAAACCTATCAACCGCTATTCTATGAGATATCCTTATACGTATACGCATAATATCAACGCGAACGGAAATGTGAAGATTTCCAATAACTGGTCGTTGTCCTTCAATTCGGGTTATGACTTCCAAGCAAAAGAGATTACGCAGACTTCCTGTACTATCTCTCGTGATTTGCACTGTTTCAACTTGTCTGCCAGCCTTTCTCCTTTCGGACGTTGGAAATATTACAATGTAACTATCCGTGCGAATGCAAGTATCCTGCAAGACTTGAAGTATGAGCAGAGAAGTCAGACGCAAAGTAATATTCAATGGTACTAGGATAAATTGAGAATTAAAAATTGAGAAATGGCTGCGCTATCACTTCATTGAAGAAAGAATAGCGCAGCCATTTCTCAATTTTTAATTCTCAATTCTCAATTTACCAAACGATTTCCGTTTCTCCGTGTGCTTTCAGATAATCGTTTGCCCGGCTGAAATGTTTGTTTCCAAAGAAGCCGTTGTAGGCAGAAAGGGGAGATGGATGGGCGGAAGTAAGTACCAGGTGTTTGTTGCGGTCGATAAAAGCTCCTTTCTTTTGAGCATATGATCCCCACAGGATAAATACCAGGTTTTCTTTTCCTTCTGCCAATGCGCGGATGGCTGCGTCGGTAAATGCTTCCCAACCACGGTTTTGGTGTGAGCCTGCCTGGTGGGCACGTACGGTCAAGGTGGCGTTGAGTAACAATACTCCTTGTTCCGCCCAACGTGTCAGGTTTCCCGTTGTGGGGGCATCGACGCCTATGTCTGCTTTAATCTCTTTGAAGATGTTCACCAATGAAGGGGGAAAGGGGACTCCGTCGTTCACAGAAAAACAGAGACCGTGTGCTTGTCCCGGTCCATGATAAGGATCTTGTCCGATGATTACAACTTTCACTTTGTCGAAAGGGCAAAGATTGAAAGCATTGAATATCAGTTTTCCCGGAGGAAATATCTGATACTGGCTATATTCGCTTTTGACGAAATCGGTCAGTGTGCGAAAGTAGTCTTTTTCAAATTCTGGTTCTAAATGTGCTTTCCAGCTTTCTTCAATCTGTACGTTCATGGTAATTATATAAGGTGTATTTCAAGTTCCTCACATTCTTTGCGCATATCTTCGGGCCAGATGCTGGCTTGTATTTCTCCGATATGGGCTTTGCGAAGGTAGAACATACACAGGCGGGATTGTCCGATACCACCACCAATGGATAAGGGGAGAGTGTCGTTTATCAGTCGCTTGTGGAAATAAAGTTCCAGTCTTTTCTCTTCATTCTCTTCTTTCACCTGGCGTTGCAGGGCTTCTTTGTCTACACGGATGCCCATAGATGATAGTTCGATGGAGCGTTGCAGTACATCGTCCCATAGTAAGAGGTCGCCGTTCAGTCCGGGTAGGTCGTTCAGACCTTTGGTTGTATAGTCATCGTAGTCAGGTGCACGTCCGTCATGCTTCTTGCCGTCGCTTAATTTGCAACCTATACCAATGATAAATACAGCTCCGTATTTCTCACAGATAGCATGTTCGCGACATTTGGGTTCCAAGTCGGGATAAAGCTGGCGTAGCTCTTCGGAATGAATAAAATGTAGCTTTTGTGGCAAGCATGGCTTGATTTGGGGATACATTTCATATACCATATATTCCGTGCGGATCATGGCCGCATAGATGCGGTTTACAATTTCCTTCAGGAAGTTTACGTTTCTGTCTTCATTGGTGATGACACGTTCCCAGTCCCATTGGTCTACGTAGAGGGAGTGGAGATTACCCAGTTCTTCGTCCGAGCGGATGGCGTTCATATCCGTATAAATGCCATATCCGGGTTCGATACAATAATCAGCTAATGTCAGTCTTTTCCATTTAGCCAATGAATGAACCACTTCTGCTTGTGCGTCGCCCAGGTCTTTGATAGGGAAAGAAACAGGACGTTCTATTCCATTCAAGTCATCATTGATACCCATTCCTTTCAACACAAACAGGGGGGCAGTCACACGTCGGAGACGCAATTCGGATGATAAGTTTAACTGGAAGAACTCTTTTATTTGTTTGATTCCCAGCTCGGTCTGTTTGAGGTCGAGTAGTGGGTTATAGTTCTTAGGTTTTATCAAGTAACTCATAGGTTTGTTGAATGTTAATTGTCGGCAAAGATAGGAATAAAATTGATATATGTAACGGATATTCTCTAAAAGATTGTCAAATTGATAAAGTAAATGCTCTAAAGCATTTCAAAATAACAGAGCCCTTGTAAGGGTGACTACCTTAACAACTATAAAAAAAGAAGAATCATTAGGAAGATGAGAACTTTTTTTATACTTTTGCCATCGCATTCAGAAAGAATGGCTTTGTTATTGAATGAATAGAGCGTCTTTTCTGATTGAATTAAAACGTATATGCACCTGTAGTTCAATGGATAGAATGGAGGTTTCCGGTACCTCAGATAAGGGTTCGATTCCCTTCGGGTGTACTTTGAAGTCGTACTCTTAGAGGGTGCGACTTTTTTGTATCATTTGTACGTCTTTTAAATAGAAGAAAACTCTTCTGTATATTCTTCGGGTCTATTCATCGTCCTTTATGTTTTCTTCTTTCTTCTGATTATTGTCTATCTGTAAAATCCGTTTCGCATTGAGTGAAGATACTACTTTTTGTCCGGTTTCAGCTTCTAATTTTAGTCTGGCTTCACGGGCAACACCGCCACCACGTCGTGCGATGTCTTTGTGGTCGTCAAATGTTTCGGGTTGGCTTACTTCGGAGATTTCTTTGGTTGAGAGTTCGGCAAGCATGTTTAATACAAGCTCTTTGTTCGTCATATTATCCCGCAGGCTCTCCTTTTTCAAACCTTTTAATTGCTTATACTCTTTAGTCGTATTTCCCGACCAGGATTTCGTGATAATATCCGTAAGGGTAGCAAATTGAACACCTTCCTCCAGACCACGTGCTTTCCATTCATCGGTGAGTTCTTTCCGGATCTCGATGCTTTTTAATCGCTGATTTATCCAACTATCAGAGTAGCCAAGTGCTTTATATTCCATCATTGCCCGGTCGATAGTCAATTCAGGGTCTTGTATTTCGTCCAGGCGTTCTTTGGCAATGTGTGCCATCCAAAGCTTGAAAGGTTCAGCTTTTGGGGAAGGAATGGACTGAATGAGACGGAAGAGTTGTTCGGTAGTTGCTACATCGGTCTTATATAGTTTGCCGTCGGAGGAAGGTAATTTCAGTTGGTGACAATTTGTCACCAACTCACTTCCTTCGGCTTTGAGCCGTTGCTTTAACTTATTCCAATATTTACGTCCATCTACGCTATCGGTGAGTACGCTAACAACATCTACAATAGAGAAATACCACTCTTCTTTCATATCGTCCCATACGGCACGAATCTTTTTGTTCTCGAATATTTTTATAGCATCTTTTTTTGTCATGATATTTTGTGTCTTAAAATCTTTTTTATTTATTTTCTTCTTTTATACGTGATTTGCAAACTAATTTCTTGTCAGTGATTTCTGGATTATATGTATCATAATACTCCCAATTCCTTTCAAGTCTTTTAGCCACATCTATTTCTACTGTAAAGTAGAGAGGCTTATTCTTCGCTACATCAAAAATCGTATAAGTAAGAACTTCTTTTTCTTTTTGGTCTTTATCTTTGTATTTGCTTTTGGTCAGTAATATCTTATACTTACCATCTTCTCGAACACCATATTCTCTGTTATTTTCGAGAATATAAGTGCCAGTGACATCTGTTAAATTATTTGGCACATTAGTTTTTTCCATTTCTACGACAATTGGTTTGGGTTCTCCTGTTTCCTGAGTTTCTTTTGAATCATCACTGCAAGAGAATAGCAGAGCAACGAGTAATAATCTGAATAGTTTCATATTTGTATTTTATAGGTTTTATATTTTTTTTCTTAGATTAGTATTTGGGTCTGTTTTATTTAACAGACTTACAAATGTACTACTTTTACATAATATATCAACAGTAATCTGCTAAATAAATCTGTTTTATATTGTTGATATTTAGATTGATAATCAAATTGATGAATGGTGAAGTTTTTCGTATTATGCGACTAAAGTCCCAAGACATAGGTTTCTGTTTATAGTTGCATAATTTAGCCTAAATTGAATAAAAAGTTGTTCTGGATGGTTAGTTTTCCGTGGAAAATGATAACTTTGTAGGTGTGGGCAGGTGAATGAATGCTGATTGAGATTCTATGTTTATAACCTTGCGGAAGTAGACATTTGATGATAATTACATTAATCCCCTAACTAGAATCAGTATCATGGAAGAAGCAAGAAAGAAGAAATGGACTAGTGTTGTACTGGTTGTTGGCGCTATCGGCTTTATCATTGCTTTGATTTACTTTACGGTTATCTCAAGTATTAACATGTAAAAGCAATCATTATGGAGCTTGAAAATTAGAGCTTGGACATAGAATCAATTACGGTCATCTATGTCCAAGCTCGTTTTTTGAGGTTTTTAGCTTCTTGAAACCTGAAGCCCCTTGTCGGAAAGCGTCATGTCTACGAAGCGGGCACGCGGATTAGGAGCTTGCTCCGTCAGTATCCGGCGGATTTGTCCTGCGGCTTGCGGGTCTTTGGCTACCATGTATAAGTAACCGCCTCCACCTGCGCCGGGGAGTTTGTATCCTAGTGTGTAATCCTTAATTTTCTCGATAATAGCTGCTACTGCCGGTGGGTTCGTTCCGCAGTCCAATGCCTGGTTCTGTATCCAGGTCTTACCTACCAGATTGGCGAAACTATTGAAATTACTGCGTAGAATAGCTTCACTCATATCCATGGCATGCGCTTTCATCTCGGCCAATAAGCTTAGATGTGCCCCTGAATTGAGGAACATGGAACTTACAATTTCAGCCAAGATACCTTTCGCTGTGCGGGTGATTCCTGTGTAATATAACAGATGACAGTCACGATAATCAGGATGAACAAAGAGCTGGTCGGGTAACCAGCGTACCAACGGATTTTGCTCAAAGCCAGCTTCCGATTGAAGTAACTTGACACCGGAGAATACACCGCCGTATTGGTCCTGCCAACCGCCGCCGGTAGTCAGAAGCTGTTCCAGTACCAATGTATAACTGCAAATATCATTCTTATCCCAAGCCAGTCCGCAGAAGTCGTTGATAGCTCCGAGAACAGTAGATGCCAAAATAGAACTGGTACCCAAGCCGGAACCTGCCGGAATAGCAGCCAATAAAGTAAGCTCCAGTCCTGAACCGAATGCTTTTAGATGTTCTTCCAGTGAAGCGTAAGATTCGGCGGAGAATGACGGCCCAAAACCGGCAAGGGAGAGCGCTGCTTTTGGGATAGAGAACGGAGAACCGACTTTCTTGTAGTCTTGCAATTCCTCGTAGTTTCTGATAATTTCCATAGCACCCATATCAATAGAACGGAGCATGATATGATATTCTTTGCAAGGCTTCACATATACTTGTAATGGCGGCTGACCATTCAATTCGATAGCGAGATTAACGACACTTCCGCCTGAATAAAGAGAGTAGGGCGGAGTATCCGTCCATCCTCCAGCTACATCAATACGTACAGGGCTGCGCCCCCATACTATTTGGTCGGAAAAGACGCTGAGTACAGGACGATTTTTATGTTCTGCCATAGCTCCCAGTAAACCGTCACGAAGCAAATGGAAAGCTGCCTGTTCTTCCTTTTGGCAAGCATCCTCTCCGCGTAACTTCATAATCCGTGCACGAAGCATACGGTTATGTATCCGAACCATTGGCGCGGCATCCTCTTTCAAGGCATCGGGAGTCTCTAACCCTAAACGTGCAAATTCATTAGCCGCATCCTGCAAATCTAATTGATAGAATACACTCTTTTCATAGTTGGCAGCCAAGCCCTTCCAATTCTCCTTGCGGAAACTGCTGCGTTGTGCATAAAGCCGTTTCAGATTGGCACCTGCCGAAATCTCGTCAGCAGAAACTTTCTCAGCTTTCAGCCAAAGTTCTTTTCCTTTCTCCAATTGCGGTTCCGACGTCATCCAACGTACTAATATCCCTAATTCCTCTACGGAAGATACTTTAGGGAAAATAGAAGCCGCTTGCAAATCATCCGTGCGACCTTTTATATCATCCCACGTAATCCCTCTTTCTTCCATCCATTGTGAGAACGGGATATTGAGATAAGTAGTCGTAGCTTTTTCCAACGCTCCTTTGAATACATCATCCAAACCATACGGACGAGCTATAAAATCATGTTCACCAACAGGAATAATATCTATACAAATACCATCCGGCACACAGATGTCCCACTGATTTTCAGGAACTCCTGTAATAATTTGGCGGGAACCCAATTTCCAGCCCTTTCCTATATAACTGTTTTCTATCCAAAGATTAGCATTATCGGCAGAAAGAGCCACCTGCGTGATGGAATTTTGAATAAAAATAGCCGGATTCGGTTTTACTTTCCGGTGCATGATTTTTCTTTGGTCGCGTACCTTGTCCTGTATAGACAGCGTCGAAGAAATCAGTTCATGGCTTGTACCATAATGATAAAATTCTCCACCGGGCAAAGGCAATATGGCTACGGACAATTGGTTGATTTCTTCATCTTTAGTTTTAGGATGCTTTCCTAAAGCCAACCCATAGTCCGAATATAAATCATAATAATTAATATCGTCTGTTCCTTCTTTTAAAGAACGTTTCATCAATACTTCTACGGCACGGTCACTTAGAATCCAAATACCGATGTCCATCAAGAAAAGATGCGTCCTGGATAAACCCTCCAATTCCTCAAGCGAAGGCTTTTGTAACATAAAGTCGAGAACTTCCGGACTTTTCCGGTCGGACACAAACACGCCGTGGTGTGTTGCTAATGAAGGATTCACCCACAAACCGTAGCACACGACATCTACATTAGGAATATCCTGCAATGGCTTTTCCGAACGGATATACACATCCCCACTGGCTATCAGAGTATTCATTCCGGCAGGTGCCTGCTTCATAATTCTTTCGTATAGCGGAAGCTGCAATGACAACAGATTCTGTCCCAGCTTTTGTCCCCGTTCCCAACTAAAAATAGGAATAGGAGTTAATATCTTGCCGGAAGGCCCGTAACTTGGGAGACGGCGGCTTTGTCCGCCTGCATGAAGCAATATTCTCTTCTCACGCCCTATCCAATTGCTGAAACTATCTTGGGGCGCAAACTCCTGATGACAGGCTTGCAACAACCACGTTGTTCCGCCGCCGGAACCCAGCTTGCTTCCGATAGGGTCTGACGTACAAAACCAGTCGGCATGATTCACTTCTTCCAGTTCGTGAAAACAATGGATTAAGTTTGGTGGCAAGGATAATAACTTTTGCATAGTAGAATCGATGTTTTTAAAGATAAAAATAATTTGAATGAAACAGATGCCTATATATCCAATTTATCCCAGGCTTCGCAAAGCGCTTGCATGGAAGGGAACAGTAAATCAGCTCCCGCGTCCAGCAATACCTGTCCGTCCAGTGGCCCCGTGTTGACGGCAATGGTAAAGATGCCCGCCTTATGCCCGGCTTCCACTCCCAACGGAGCGTTTTCTATAACAACGGCTTCATCCGCTTTCAATCCGCCTTTTTTTAGCGCCATCAGATAAGGTTCAGGATGCGGTTTTCCGTATTTCACGTCAAAAGCCGTAACCATCAACTCCTTTTTGAACATTCCCGGAAAGTTGTGCTCCAACCGTTCGAGCAACGAAAGCTGTCCCGAGCCGGTCACGACCATCGGAACCAATCCTTCACTCTTTATTTTTTGCAATAACTCCCATGCGCCGGGCATACGCTCCGCTTCCGCATACGAATTGAACAGGACACTCTTCTCCTGATAAATACTTTCTATTTCTTCCTGGGTAGCTTCCTTGCCCAGTTCACGTTGAAATACGATATTGATAGTGGCAGCTCCCGTCCGTCCTTCGTGCATATACGCTTCTTCGCGGCTGAGAGTGAGCCCGTGAGATTTCATCACTTTATGCCAGGCTTCCGAATGATAGGGCATAGAGTTGAAAAGTACGCCGTCCATGTCGAACAGGACGGCTTTCAGTTTCTTTTTCATACTTAGTACGTCGTAGAATCTTTATTTCTTTTTTACAATCATTTTCTTCAGTTCGGGCAGGGTGATTACTACATCATACTGCGCGCCGGACTGCTTACCGGTATATCTGTAAGTAACATTCTTATCACAATTAATGCAAGTTTGCAGGAACAACTGCGTTGCAGCGTCAGTCTGTCCAGCCAATGTGGCTACGATTCCTTTTTTCACCTCTACGGCGTTTGCTTCAATCTGATTTACGGGGCATAAATCTTCGTCCACCACACACAGATAAGTCACTGCATCATCAATAATCTCTATTTTCTCTACAACGATTTCGTCACTGGCTTGCATCGGAAATTGCAGATTAGCCATTTTTACTTGCGCTTCGAGTTTGGCAGATTCGCTCTGTGACGGGTCAGCATCCGATTTGAGAGTTTCTTTCAACTCTTCGGTAGTAAGTCCGCAAACAGCCTGTTCACCCGAATCCTTCCCTACGAATCTCATTTCCAATCCTGCGTTGCATTCAGCTACCAGTTCAAGCAATTGTTTTACTTCCTTTGACGGATTTCCGAACATGATTTTTATTGACTCTTTCATGCTTTCCGGATTGTCCTTCAATACCGAAATATCCGTAAAGTTCTCATTCATATTGAGCGTGTACACTACGTTATCCCCGTCATAAGTGATACTGGTAACCGTTCCGACTTCTCCCATATCCATAGGACATTGTTTGTTTGCGACGGCAATTACCGCTTTGAGTTTGCTCTGCTGGCAACTGCTGACTAACACCATCAATAATGACAAGCTACATAGTAGCGCCAATTCGTAGGATTTCTTTACTAAATTCCGTTCCATTCTATTATCTTTTAAAGTTTGATTCGTATTGAATTACTACCATATACGAGACAAAGATAACGATAAAAAATGAGAGAAGAGACAGAATGGTAAGATAGTTGTAAACAATACTGTGGAACGATTAACTATACAAATATTTGCTGTTTAGAAGATTATGTGTATTTTTGTAGCATTATAAACTCGACGATAGCATGAAAAAGAGAGTATTATTGTTGCTACCATTGTTTTTAGGCGCTTGTTCCAATAGTGGGGAAAGTCCTGTGATTAAGATCGAAAAGCTATATGTAAAGGCTGATTCGGACACTGATAGCGCTAAGGAAGAAGATTATGCCAACAAGATGGACGAACTGCCGGCTCTGAAAGTAGGAGATAAGGTTAATGCATTTCTGCTACTGGACGGAAATGGGGCTGAACTGAAAACTTTTAAGCTTCAAAAGGATAACGATGAGACATTGGCTACCAAACTCGTCTATCAGAAAACTGAAGTTTCTACCGAAGGAAACCTGACGGATGAAGAAAAAGGTCAACTTCGTTTTAAGGATGGTGTGACGCAAACCAGAGTAATGGTGCACGCTACCATCGAGCACGTAGACAAAAACGGTGACGTAAGACTGGAATTCTATCTTTCCTCTAAAGCGGAATGTGAAGGAGCGCAGGAAGAAATCGGTCTGAAAACCAAAGTCGATGATGAAAAAGAATAAATCAAACTAAAACCTGAATACAGGGCATAAAAAAAGAAGCGGTTTACAGAAAACCGCTTCTTTTTTTATGTATAGATAAATCTATTACAATTTAGCACGAATCGCCTTAGACTCTTCTTCATAACCCGGTTTGTCAAGCAAAGCAAACATATTCTTCTTGTATGCTTCTACACCCGGCTGATTGAACGGATTCACGCCCAGCAGATAACCGCTGATACCGCAAGCCTTTTCAAAGAAATAAAGCAGGCCGCCGATGTTGTATTCGCTCAATTCGGGAAGAACAATGCGCATATTGGGTACACCACCGTCTACGTGAGCCAGTTGAGTTCCCAGTTCAGCCATCTTGTTCACTTCGTCCACACGCTTGCCGGCAAGGAAATTCAAGCCGTCCAAGTTAGCCTTGTCAGAAGGAACTTCCAGTTTGTGATTTACTTTCTCTACTGAAATTACAGTTTCGAAGATAGAACGTTCACCTTCCTGAATCCATTGACCCATAGAGTGAAGGTCGGTAGAGAAGTCTACTGATGCAGGGAAAATACCCTTATTGTCCTTACCTTCAGATTCACCGTAAAGCTGCTTCCACCATTCGCTTACATAGTGCAGTTTCGGGCAGAAGTTAACGAGGATTTCAATCTTCTTGCCATCCTTGTACAACTCATTACGGGTAGCAGCATAGATAGCAGCAGGATTTTCGGCAAACGCAACGTCAGAGCCACATATCTTTTCCATATCGGCAGCACCGGCTACCAATTTGTCAATGTCGAATCCGGCAACTGCAATCGGCAGCAAACCAACCGGAGTCAGTACAGAGAAACGTCCGCCTACATTATCAGGGATGATGAATGTCTTGTATCCCTCTTTGTCAGCAGTGACACGTGCAGCACCTTTCTTTGCGTCTGTAACGGCAACGATAACCTTCTTGGCAGTTTCCTTGCCACGTTGGTCTTCACATTGCTTTTTCAGCAAACGGAAAGCAAGCGCAGTTTCGGTAGTAGTTCCCGATTTAGAGATATTGATAACACCGAATTTCTTATCTTTCAGATATTCAGTGAGTTCATACAGATAATCTTCGCTGATATTGTGTCCGGCATAAATCATGACAGGAGCCGTTTTCTTTTCCTGCAACCAAGTGAAGCTGTTAGACAAAGCCTCGATAACAGCGCGTGCACCCAGATAGCTACCACCGATACCGGCAACGATTACCACTTCGCAATTATCTCTCAATACTTTTGCGGTAGCGTTCAAATCAGCCAGATGTTCTTTGGTGATGGAAGAAGGCAGGTGTAACCATCCTAAGAAGTCATTTCCTTTGCCCGTTCCTTTTTCAAGCATTTCCTGTGCGGCTTTTACTTCAGCCTCGTAGGCAAAAACCTTTTCTTTGGAGATGAATCCAAATGTTTTTTCAATGTTTAAGCTAATCATATCTTTCTTGTTTAAAGGTTATCTAAAAGAATCAGTTAGTAATTTAATCTCAATCATGGGCGAGATACGTTCATACAGGATGTTGTACACAGCGTCCAGTATCGGCATATTGACATGATGATGCTTGTTGATTTCCTTGATACACTTCGTACCATAGTAACCTTCGGCAATCATCTCCATTTCAATCTGCGCACTCTTTACGGAATATCCTTTTCCTATCATCGTGCCGAATGTCCGGTTACGGCTGAAGTTGGAGTAGCCCGTCACCAGCAAGTCACCGAGATAAACAGATTCATCTACGTTTCTGTTCAGCGGGTGTACCGTATTTAGGAAACGATTCATCTCCTGGATAGCATTGGAAATCAGCACAGCCTGGAAGTTATCGCCATATTTCAGTCCGCTGCAAATACCGGCGGCGATGGCATACACGTTTTTGAGTACCGAACTATATTCGATACCCGATACGTCGTCACTAACAGAGGTTTTGATAAAACTGCTTCCCAGCCGGCGCGCAAAGATGCGTGCTTTGTCTTTGTCCGGGCAAGCGATGGTCAGATAAGAGAGACGTTCCAGAGCTACTTCTTCCGCGTGGCAGGGACCTGCCAGTACGGCTATGTTTTCGGGTGGTACGCCATATTCCCTAGTAAAGTATTCTGATACAATAATATTATCGTCGGGTACGATTCCTTTGATAGCGGTGATGATGAACTTATCCTTTATCTTCGTTTTCAGCTTTTTCAGGTGAGCCTTCAGATAAGGGGAAGGAGTGACGAAAATCAGCGTATCCGATTCCTTCACAATATCATTGATATTGGAACTGAAAGAGATACGCCGTGTATCGAACTTCACTCCTGTCAGATAAGCCGGATTGTGTCCCAATCTCTTGAAATCAGCGATGCGGTCGTCGCGTCGCATATACCAATTGATAGAGTCTTCTTGAGCCAGACACATCTTCGCAATAGCCGTGGCCCAACTTCCACCGCCCATAATCGCTATCTTACCGGGTAATTTCATTTGTATGGTTTTGGATGAAGAACTTATTTAATTTTCTGTATCCATTCAGTTACGTCGTTTACCGACGGATTGGTCAGCTCTAATTTGTATTTCTTGTTGATGCCGCAGATATCCTGGTGTAGCTTCTGCGCGTTGACATCTTTCATATCCTCTACCGTATTGTAGCCGGCTTTCTGAATAACCGGAACCCAGTCTTCAGCGATTCCCAGTTCCATGTATTTAGCGGCTGCGTCTTTCTTCACCACCTTTTCCGGGCGCATTTGCGGGAAGAACAATACTTCCTGGATGGTAGTCTGTCCGGTCATTAACATAACCAGACGGTCGATACCGATGCCGATACCCGATGTAGGAGGCATACCATATTGCAAAGAACGCAGGAAATCCTGGTCGATAATCATTGCTTCGTCGTCTCCTTTGTCAGCCAGGCGCATTTGTTCCTTGAAACGTTCTTCCTGGTCGAGCGGGTCGTTCAATTCCGAGTAAGCGTTCGCCAACTCCTTACCGTTCACCATCAATTCAAAACGTTCGGTCAGTCCCGGCTTGGAACGATGCATCTTAGTCAGCGGAGACATTTCCACCGGATAATCGGTGATGAAAGTCGGCTGTATATAAGTACCTTCGCAGAATTCTCCGAAGATTTCATCAATCAGTTTGCCTTTACCCATCGTGTCGTCGATTTCTTCCATCTTCAGTTCCTTGCATACCTGGCGGATTTCTTCTTCGCTCTTGCCGTTCAGGTCGTATCCTGTCTTTTCCTTGATAGCGTCGAGGATAGGCAGACGGCGGTAAGGAGCCTTGAAACTGATAGTCTTTCCGTCAACAACGCTTTCCGTAGAGCCGTTCACAGCCATACAGATACGTTCCAATAACTGTTCGGTGAAGTTCATCATCCAGTTGTAATCCTTGTACTGAACATAAAGTTCCATACAGGTAAACTCAGGATTATGGGTTTTGTCCATACCTTCGTTGCGGAAGTTCTTACCTATTTCATATACACCTTCAAAACCACCTACAATCAGTCTCTTCAGATAAAGTTCTGTTGCGATGCGCAGATAAAGGTCGATATCCAGTGAGTTATGGTGAGTGATGAACGGACGTGCGCTTGCTCCGCCGGCAATGGATTGCAGGATAGGAGTTTCCACTTCCGTGTATCCGGCTTCATCGAGCACGCTGCGTATTGTCTTCACTACGGTGGCACGCTTTAGGAAAGTTTCTTTTACACCGTCGTTTACCACCAGGTCCACATAACGTTGGCGATAACGGAGTTCAGGGTCTTCAAAAGAGTCGTAGGCTACGCCGTCCTTATATTTTACGATAGGCAGCGGTTTGATAGACTTGGCAAGTACAGTCAGTTTCTTGGCATGGATACTGATTTCACCCATCTGTGTGCGGAACACGAAACCTTCGATACCTACAAAATCACCTAAGTCGAGCAGGCGTTTGAATACAGCGTTGTACAGTTCCTTATCTTCTCCCGGACAGATGTCATCGCGGGTGATGTACACCTGGATGCGACCTTTAGAGTCCTGCAATTCGATGAAAGAAGCTTTACCCATCACGCGGCGGCTCATGATACGACCCGCTACGGAAACCTGGCGCGGCTCGTCCTCGTCCTTGAATTCAGCTTTAATATCTGTAGAGAAAGCATTGGTTATATACTCTGCTGCAGGGTATGGGTCGATACCCATTTCACGAAGTTCATTCAGGCTGTTGCGTCGAATGATTTCCTGTTCACTTAGTTCTAATATATTCATTACGTTACGTATTAACTCAATTTTGTGGGCAAAAATACGAAACTTTTCTCATATATCCCGTAATCCGTCTCTTTTTTGTATCTTTGCCCCCTCAAACTAATAAGTATGACAGGACAAAAGACCCCCACTGCGCTGGGAACAGAAAAGATTGGAAAGCTTTTAATGCAGTATGCCATTCCGGCAATTATCGCCATGACGGCGTCTTCTCTTTATAATATGGTAGATAGTATCTTTATCGGTCACGGTGTGGGAGCAATGGCTATTTCGGGGTTGGCACTGACCTTCCCGCTGATGAATCTTGCCGCTGCTTTCGGCTCGCTGGTCGGTGTGGGAGCCGCTACATTGGTTTCGGTGAAGTTGGGACAAAAAGATTACGACACCGCGCAACGGGTACTCGGCAATGTTTTGGTATTGAATATTATCATCGGACTTGCCTTCACGGTGGTAACCTTGATATTTCTTGACCCGATTCTTTACTTTTTCGGCGGTAGCGACGCGACCGTAGGTTACGCCCGCGATTATATGGTCGTTATCTTAGGAGGTAATGTCGTCACCCACCTTTATCTCGGACTGAATGCCGTACTCCGTTCGGCAGGCCATCCGCAGAAAGCGATGGTTGCCACGATTGCCACTGTTATCATCAATACCATACTCGACCCTATCTTTATCTACGGTTTCGGCTGGGGTATTCAGGGAGCGGCTATCGCTACCATCGCGGCACAGGTCATCGCATTGGCATGGCAATTTAAATTATTCTCCAACAAAGAAGAGCTCCTGCACTTCCATAAAGGAATTTTCCGATTGAAAAAGAAAATCGTAGTCGATTCTCTGGCTATCGGTATGGCTCCTTTTCTGATGAACCTGGCAGCCTGCTTCATCGTTATCCTAATAAATCAAGGCTTGCAGCATCACGGCGGCGACCTGGCCATCGGAGCGTTCGGCATCGTCAACCGGCTCGTATTCCTTTTTGTAATGATTGTGATGGGGCTGAATCAGGGTATGCAGCCGATTGCCGGCTACAACTATGGTGCCCAGCAATATCCGCGTGTGACAAAAGTCCTGAAAATAACGATTTATGCCGCCACCATAGTGACTACCGTCGGCTTCCTAATGGGAATGTTGATTCCCAAACTGGCAGTTTCCATCTTTACGACCCACGAAGAACTGGTGGAAATCTCCGCCAAAGGTCTGCGTATCGTCGTGATGTTCTTCCCGATTGTCGGCTTTCAGATGGTGACTTCCAACTTCTTTCAGAGCATCGGCATGGCAAGCAAGGCAATCTTGCTGTCATTGTCCCGTCAGGTTCTTATCTTGATTCCTTGTCTGTTGATTCTGCCTCGTTATTATGGGCAATTGGGTGTGTGGATAAGCATGCCGATTTCCGACCTGATGGCTAGTCTGATAGCGGGAGCAATGCTTTGGTGGCAGTTCCGGCAGTTCTCAGTAGCACACAATAAAAAATAGTAAGAATAAAGATATGCAAACAACAAGGTGATTGAAGATTTTTCTCGAATGATAATAGACCTTGTAGAAAAGATAAGTAAGTAAACTGATAGCAATTATTCAGTAAAAAGAGCAAATAATGCAATATTCCGGGCATTCCTAAGGAATGTCCAGAATAGTAGTGATAATTCTTACTTGTCGGGGAGTGAATGTGCGAGTCCGTGGGTGATAGCCGGTTTCTGTCAATAAGCGGAATAACTCCTTGTTCATTTTAATCCATTTGGTGAATATGCGTATGGCACAACGGGGTGTAATATCAGGGCTGTACATACAAGCCAATTCTTTTTTTCTGTATGCCCTGAAAATAAACGGTTTTTCTTCTTCGTCAGCTAATGATTCCATTCTTTATTTTTTTGTTGTTAGAAGTTGTAAATATACGAAATTAAAAGGCGTTTGTCAAGTCTTTGACCGGAATATTTTAAGAAGCAGTATCCGCCCGTAGGCGGGTACTGTTTTCTATTGGCAAAGTGCTTTCCATTGGCAAAGGCAATGATTAATTTTATGCTGCCGGATCCGGAGTTTCTCCTTCACCCTCATCCGGGTTTGGAGTATCGGGATTTTCCGGCTTATTAGCGCCGTCATCGGAAACAACCATTTTCAGGACACTTACTTTACTCAGCATATCTTTGAATTTATACCCCGGTGTGAAAATGATTTTTACCCTGCGGATAGTATCGCTATCCACATCTTTTTCAGTCTCCTGACTCTCGCAATTCATACCCGGACGGAAACAACCGAAATCTCCCAATTGGACGGAAATACCTTTTCTAAGGTTGAGGTTCAGCGTATCAATCAACGCATCAAGCACAAACTTCACTGCTCCGCTGGGAACCATTCCCACTTTAGTGATTTCTTCGCACAGGTCTCTGAATTCCACCGTATTGGTGATTACATTTTGCGCTACATATTTTTCAGCTTTAGTTTTATCGAAGCCGAATGATCTTTTTTTAATGACGTATCTAAGTGCCATAGTTTTTAAGTTTTTAAATTAATTACTTTAATTATCAATTCTCTTTGTGATCACGATGCAAAGATACTATGGGCGCTTTCCGGGTAGGTGCTTTAATGGCGTTCAATGAACGTAGATTGATTTACTTTTATTTATTTAGTTTGTATACTACTGATTTATAGGATTTTATTTTTTTTTGTCTTGTCTATAAGATAAAATGATGAAATGAAATTCAGATTGTTGTCAGAGCCACTTCATGTAATCTATACCTTTATATATACAGTCAACTTTCCGACCCCTTCTTTTCGTATGATTTCGTCGGCAACGAAAGAGTTTAATTCTTCAATGGCGACTTTCTTGTTTCGTCCTGTCAGATGGCTGTAATCAGTCCGGCTGATGAACAGGTGATTTTCCATATATGTGTTGAGGCGGGAGAGACACGTCGCGCGGGAGATACTGTTTTTCTTGGGGCGTGTGAGGGATTCTCCACGCTGCAACCTCATTTTGTCGCCCACTTCTTTTTTGAACGGGCGGCTTGCACGAAAATTGATGTTTTTCATTCGGACAGACATGGCACGAATTTCTTTTTTATCTTTCACCGGCGGGCATTGCAGAGAGGTAGAGAAAAATCCGAAGTTTCCCATTTCTACATTCCATCCGTCGGCAAGTAAGTCCCGTGCTTCATTGGCGAAGGCTTCCATAGTTCCTGCCAATAAGCTTCTGCTGATACCGGTGAACTTATGGACACGATCCAGAAACTCTTCTTTATCTACGGTTCCTTTGGAAACAATGCGGGCGTGTAGCGGCTGCTTCTCTCCTTTGTTAGGGCTAGGAGTCTCAAATAAATCATATATTGCACTCATATACTAATGTTTAGTGATTTTATAGTTACTATTAATTCGTTCTATAGCTGTTAACTTTTAGTTCTACATCTGTTTCCCTTTAGTTCTACAACTGTTATTGTTTAGTTCCATATATGTGGAACGAATTGTTATTCGCTGCAAAAGTAATTAGTCTATGTAAGGGAGAAGTGCTTTAATTGCAATGAGGTTGTTTATATGAATAAGATAACCTTATAATAACTTGCACTTCCTGATTTATTAGATTACTTTTGTAGCGTATTAACCAAAGAAAGGAGTGGTGTAAGTATGGCAAGACCGATTAAGGAAACTCCGATACTTTTCGGAGAAGATGCTCGACGGTTCGAAGAACGAATGAAAGAAAAGCGCAGTGAAACATCGGAGCAACGGGCAAAAAGGTTGAAAGACTATGAGCTGGCAATGAAAATCTTTAAAAAATAAAATATGGATCGTCAGTTGATAGAAGCAGCATATGAGATGCGTAAATTAGATATCTCAGAAAAGATAAAATCGTTCGATTGCGGAGATAGCGATCTGAACGATTTTATTTTGAATGAATCTTTTCTTTATCGGGAAGCTTTGTTAGCTGTAAGTTATGTGCTTGAAAATAAAATGGGACAACAAACTGTAGCTTATTTTAGTCTTGCTAATGATCGTATTTCCTTGTCTGATTTTGAAAATAAAACAGATTTTAATCGTTTTCGGAAGCATCGGTTTGTGAATGAGAAACGTTTGAAAAGTTATCCTGCTGCTAAGATTTGTCGTTTGGGGGTTGATTTATCAGTGAAAGGTCAATCGATATGCTCATTCCTCTTGAATTTTATCAAAAGTTACTTTATTATTGAAAACAAAACGGGGTGTCGCTTTTTAACAGTAGATGCGTATGCGGTAGCTGTTCCTTTTTATGAGAAAAACGGTTTTGTTCCTTTGAATGATGAAGATGTGAACTCTGTTACACGTTTGCTTTATTTCGACTTGAATGATATTGTGAAATAATTAGTATCTTTTCATTAAACATTCTGATGTTTTTCTATAAATATTGTATCAGCTTTTTATTCTATATACGAAACAAAAAGCATATTTGAGCCTGTTTTTTTATAAACATGCCCTTTAACGATACAATCTTCATTTATTTCTGTCCTAAACATTTATAAGTATCTTTTGTTATTTTCCCAAAAGTATTTGTACCTTTGTCATTGAAACGTAGTATGCCGCTTTATGGTATACGATTGCGCGTTTCCTCGGCTAGCAGAAAATGTAGCGATTTTTAACATACGCCGGGAAGACGCCTGTGCTTCTATGACTTCTCATAGGGTACGGGCTGTCTGTCCCGTGTGTGTGGGGTGTTCGCTACAACCTTCTGCTAGCGGGATTAGATAGCTCCGTACTCTTTTATAATAAAAGGTACGGAACAAGTTAATTACTAACTTAGTTCCGTTTTTTTATGTCACACTGGCTCACAACAAAACAAATGTCCGAGAGACATGGCGTTCAGGAATCGACCCTTAAAAGCTGGGCGAATCTTGGATATATCACAAGTTCCCGAATCGGTGAACAACTTTTCCTGGATGATGAAAGTCTGGCTGCTTATCTGGAAGCTCACAAAAGGGTAGGATTGGAAATGGATTATCTATCTAAAATGATAGAGGAAAAGAAGTTGGAACGTGATTATATCATTTCCAAATACGATGATCTGCTCTATGTGTTGAGAACGCAAAAAACGTGTAAGCCTTTGTATGAGATGATTATTCGTGAACTTGCCGGATTAATTATCAATCCCGACGCCCGTGAAATTTTCTATTCCATTTCTATGGGAGAGTCCATAGCGAAAGTTGCCAATCGTCACCGAATTACCTATGCGCGTACATTGCAAACTTATAATTTTCTCCTTAAATCCTTGAATTTGAGGAAAGATATTTTCGCAACTTATCGAAAGCGCGCTATGGATTATCGTTTTCTTAGTTTGGCGGATAGTAGCAAGAATATCAATGTGAAACAAGACGCAAGAATACTGGAATTACCTATTGATAAGGTAGCCGATACCCGTTTGGCTAATATTTTGCAGAATCAGGATGTCCGTACAGTACGGGATTTATTTGAGATAGTATCGGGGAGAGGGTGGAAGAGCCTGTTAAGAATGGATGGAGTAGGAAAGATTTCCTACTATCATTTATTATCTAAACTTCAGCTGTTGGGAGTAGTTGATGAAAGTTTAGACCGTATTGTTAGTGCTCATTCGCACGAATGATAACTATCCTTCTGTACCACCTGTATTTGCTATTTCCGCCCGAATCCTGCTTAGCGATTGCGGCGTTATCCACAGGTAAGATGCGATATGTTTCAATGGTACATATTGCAATAATTCCGGCGTCTCTTTGATAAGAGTAAGATAACGCTCTTTCGCCCGCGGGCTTCCAGAACTGATAAGCCAGTTCTCTTGTAAGAGCATTTGGTGATTCATAAGACTAATTCCCAGGTTGGCAAGTCCGATGGAAGAAGCGAACAGTTGATTCAGGGCTATACGGGAAATGCAATAAGCTACGCTGTCACACATCGCTTCAATATTTATTAATGAGTAACCATTTTCCACATATCCCCAAACGGAGAAAGCGGCTTCTCCCTCAGAAGCAAACCAAAAAGTCGAATCCACTCCGTCTTTATGATAATATGCCCGCCAAATGCCTTCTTTGATAAAATAAAGATTACTATTCTTTGCTCCTTCGCGCACTATCAATGATTTCTTTTTGAAATGCACCTCTTCCATACAGTCCAATAAAGCCTGTATGTCCGACTCTGATATCTTATATTTATTACAAATTTTCTCAATGAATGCCTTCATGTTGCAAAGATACTCATCGTCGGCGGACGACAAAGCGATCTTTGAAATAAATTCCGATGATATAGAGCATTGTTAACAATTCCGCAAACGGTACGGCTAACCATATACCCGGTATGCCTAGTATTTTAGGAAGCACAAGAAAACCAATCAGCATAAATACCACCCCTCGAAGGAGAGTGATAATCGTAGCCCTCTGCCCCCGTTCAACGCTTTGATAATAACCGATTCCTACCATGTTGAAAGCAAAGAATATAAATCCGACACCAAAATATGGGATACCATTCACGGCTATGTCGAATGCCTCATAGCTCCGGTCGATAAACAGCGAAACGATATTCTGCCGGCATAGGACGGTGATAATGAAGAAGCTGATTCCACAAATCAATGCCGTCCGAATGGCGAGATGCAGAGTTTTCCTGACACGGTCGGGCTGTCCGGCTCCGAAATTATAGCTGATAATCGGTTGCGCGGATTGTGCAATGGCATTGTAAACCATGAAGATAATCGGGAAGAAGTAACAGGCGATACTGAATGCGGCTACCCCGTCCTCACCGAGATAATGGATGAAAACATAATTCCCTAAAAACATCATACAGGCGATGGATGCTTCGCTGATAAAGGCGGAACTTCCCAGCTTTATCATATAACCGACATTACGAAGAGTCAGCATCATGCTTTTGATACTTAACTTAATCCGGCACAGATGAAGGGAACGGGAGAATTTGAGGAGATAAACCAGTGTCATCAATCCGCCTACGACAGTTCCCAAACTGGTAGCGAACGCTGCTCCCATCATTCCCCAACCAAATTCAAAAATGAATATATAGTCTAAGATAATGTTGAGTATGGCCGCGACGGCATTACACATCATCGCATAGGTGGGCGAACCATCCAGGCGAATACAGAACATACCTATATTTAATATCTCATAGAATACAAGAAAAGGGAGATACCATGCCATATACTCCACCGCCAACGGCAATAATCTGTCCGAACTTCCTAATAATTTAGCCAATGGCTCTATGTAATAAAAACACAGAGCGGACATAATAAGTATAAGAAGAGTGGAAAACATGAGTGCTTGAGTAACATTGATACTTGCCACTTTGCGTTTTCCCTGTGATAAATGAATAGAAGCGACCACCGAAGCTCCGACTCCGAACATCAGGCCGATGCCGGCGGTAATCATAAAAAGTGGAGCCGTTATGTTAACGGCTGCCAGCGCATCACTACCAATCCCCTTTCCAACAAATATGCCGTCCGTAATAACGAATATAGCCGAGAAAATCATTCCTAGCACCGTAGGAATTAATAACTTACGGAACAATGTGGAAATCTCCATACTGCCGAAATCAATACTATCTTTCATATCTTTAATTTTAAAAATCTTAGAAAACGGCTGCAAAGGTAGAGCTATGAGAGGAGATAAAAATTACCATTTGGTAATTTCTATCATGGTTATTAACTTTAGTTCTTACTTGAAGAATGGATAAAAGTAATACTTTTGTAGCAAAAAAATATAATGGATAAAATAAGAGCTGTCTTCAATTGGAGTGGTGGTAAAGATTCCGCCCATGCCCTGCTGCGAGCTATGGAATCAGGATGTTATGAAATAGTCGCATTGCTGACAACCGTCAATCGTGATACACACCGCTCGACGATGCACGGAATTCCTTTATCCTTGCTTGAAACACAGGCAGCAAGTATCGGTCTTCCTCTCTATATTGTTGACTTGACCCCGAAAGGAAATATGGAAGATTATTCGTCAGCCATGTTGCAGGCGGTGCAGCATTTTAAGACATTGGGAGTAACACATTTCATCTTCGGAGATATATTCCTGCATGACGTACGGCAATATCGTGAACAACAACTTGCACCTCATGGCATCGAAGTAGTAGAACCCTTGTGGGGAAAAACTTCGGAGCAGGTGATGGAAGACTTTCTGTCATCCGGACTAGAAACCATCGTAGTCACTACAATGGACGATGGACTGGGAGCTGCCGCTATCGGAAAACTCATAGACCGTGATTTTGTAGCATCACTTCCCGCAGAAGCCGACCCTAATGGAGAAAACGGTGAATATCATACCCTTTGTTATGACGGACCGATTTTCCATTCTCCTGTTCCGTATAGTTTGGGAGAGCCTTTTTCACAAAGCTACGATATTCGTCTCGATGATGGCACGACTAAAACCTATACCTACTGGTTTGCCGATTTGAAAGAAGAATGACAGAATAAGCCACTCACCAATAACAGATATTCCGGCATTTTGCCGTGTTCTCCCCATTTAAGTTCTATGTGTAATAATTCGGAAGCAGTTTTTCCGATGTCGAACCCGCAGGCTTCCAGTGACGGACGAATCCTTTCCAGATGTACGCAGGGCTTGCCTTCCGCGCGGGTACACGACGGACAGAGCAGACAAGAGCCGGGAAAGAACGCACGCCCCTTATGAGACTTTTCCATATCCAATAATAATGCATCCGTCCGTATCCGTTCCGTTTCCATCATTTCCCTGCCGAAAGAAATATTATCCGTAATCTTTTCGGGGTGCAGAGGTGTGAGCTTAGTCCCGATGAGGAAAGCCGTACTATATTGCGACAGATACTCATCCACATTGAAAGAAAAAGGCGGGCATGCCCAGTACGTGCTATACCGCGTACATTGCTTGCAAAAACCGATAAACTTCTCCGCATCCCGGTAATGCTCCATATATTCGGCAACGGGGATGGTAGTCGTAAAGTCTTCGGCAATATAATCTTCTCCTGCTTTCATATCACAAAGATATAGATTCTTTAGTATTATTCCATCACCTGTATTTTCCTATCCCACATTTCTCTATCCCAGCGATAAAATCAACAACTGTGCCGTCAACACCCGCATAAACATCGTAAGCGGATACACCGTGGCATAACCCACCGCCGGCGCGTCGCAAGATGTCAGGTCATTTGAGTAAGCCAGTGCCGGCGGGTTGGTAGTAGAACCTGCCAAAACACCGATTAGTGTGAAATAATTCAACTTGCAATAGTATCGTCCTATCAATCCCACGATCAGGAGAGGCAGAACCGTGATAATGACTCCGTAACCTACCCATATATATCCGCCACCATGAATGACCGTCTCCACGAAACCTTCGCCCGCACCTAAGCCTACACAGGCGAGGAAGATGGAAATACCAATTTCGCGCAACATCAGATTGGCACTCATCGTCGTGTAAGTAATCAGCTTGTATTTTGGACCGAAGCGGCTGATAAGGATAGAGACGATAAGCGGGCCGCCCGCCAGTCCCAACTTCACCGGCTGCGGTATTCCGGGGAATGCAAAAGGAATACTACCCAGGATACAACCCAGGGCGATACCGATAAAGATAGGAATCAGATTCGGATGATTCAGACGCTTCATCGAGTTGCCAAGCACCTTCTCGGCATGCGCAACGGCAAGCTCCGTCCCGACGATTGTGACACGGTCGCCCATTTGCAACTGCAATTGCGGAGTAGCTACCAAGTCCACACCCGAACGGTTGACACGGGTAATGCTTGCGCCGAAGTTATTTCGTATTTTCAGTTGGGGGAGCGTCTTGCCGTTCAGTTCCGGTTTCGTAATCAGGATACGGCGTGAGATGAGCTGCTTGTTCAACTGATCCCACTCCATCTGAGTCTCCTTACCGAAAAAGACAGTAATCGCTTCCACATCAATCGGTGTGGAGATAACCAATATAATATCTCCCACATGTATGACTGTTTCAGAGTTTACCAGTTCAGTCTCGCCACCTTCGCGGTGCTTGATGCGTGAGATTACAAACTTGCGGTTCAGTAACGGCCCCAAATCCTTAATCTTGATACCGTCCACCGATTCGTTTCTCACCTCGATAGAGACAGGACGTACGGTTAGTTCCTGCAAATGCCCCAGTCCGATTTCCGCCTCTTTCTCTTCCTGCGCAGTGTTGATACGCAGAAGATACTTCAGGGCAAGCAATGAAAGAATGATACCCACCACGCCCAGCGGATAGCTGACCGCATATCCCAAAGCAATCTCGGGAGCATCTATACCATTTAGGTCGCTGTTGGCCTGTTGCGCGGCACCCAGTCCGGGTGTATTGGTGACAGCACCCGACAAGATACCCACCATCGTGGTAATCGGGGTGCCGGTGGTATAATGCAGGATAATGGTGATTCCTACGCCCAGTACCACCACCAGTACCGCCAGCATATTCAGCGTGAAACCACCTTTTTTGAATGCCGAGAAAAATCCCGGCCCTACTTGCAGACCGATTGAGTAAACAAACAGAATCAATCCGAATTCTTTAAGAAAGTGGAGCAGATGTTCGTCCAGATTCATGTTGAAATGACCGAACACGATTCCTACAAAGAGTATCCAGGTGACTCCCAACGATACTCCCCGCACTTTGATTTTAGCCAGAATGATTCCGAATGCTATGGTAAGCGACAGAATCAGCACGGAGTGTGCTACTCCGCCACCCCAAAGATTGGGGTATCCTTCGAACAAATTTCTTAGAACTTCCATTTTTGATTATTATATTATGATATTTTGAAGAGTTAAAAGTATCCCCGGAGAAATCACTTCTGCGGGGATACGCACACATTGAGCATGACGGCGTAATGCCGTCCTTTGGTATTTTAGCTAGAGAGGATTTAGTCTCCTGTTGTAACTTTCACGATATTCACGTGAAAAAGCCAGTTCATCAGTATTGAGCCATACATAGTTTCCATCCTTGCTGATTATAATAATATCAGCAATGTGATTTTCAATTTGCATTTCCATATTAGCAATTATTTTTTAGTCTGCCGCTTTCCTATCCCACGAGTAAAAACAGCTATTAAGACAATAAAATGGCAGGTCTTCTGACTGACTCCCTCCTTGATGCCTTCCCAACCTTTTTATAAAAAAAAGGCCAGTGGCAATAGTAACTATCAAGAAGTTGAATGGAGCTTCACAGCAGCGGGACTGTCCGGGATTTACACCCGATTCCCTTTTAATTCAGACAGTTGATGTTTCCATCTGAAACCAATTCTTGGACAAAGATAGTGAATTTATGAATAAACCAAATGAACATAGTGTATTTATTTTATACGCACCCTCATCTCCTGCGCGTCGAATGTCACTGACTCATTCCGAAACAACCTTTCGATATGTCCGCTGCTCACCATTTCCGGGGTGGGGAGGGTGTACATATGCGGATTGTCTATCAGCATGATGGAATTGCAGAGTGACAGGGCGATGTCGAGGTCGTGTGTGGAGAACAAGATACATTTGCCTTCTTCCTGCGCCAGTTTTTTCAAGAGTAGGCAGAGTTCGTAACGGTTGGGGAGGTCGAGAAAAGCAGTCGGTTCGTCGAGCAGAATGACGGGCGTGTCTTGTGCAAGGGCACGGGCAATCATGATTCGTTGACATTCACCATCGGACATCTTATCCATTGTTTTTTCCGCATAGCCGGACATTCCAACCAGCCGCATGGCATCATCTACGCGTTTCTCGTCTTCCGGTCGTAGCTGACCGATCCAGTTCGTATAAGGAGCACGTCCCATAGCCACTACATCCTTACAACGGAGATTGGCGATGCGTACTTTGTCCGTCGTTACAAAGCTGATGCTGCGGGCAAGCTTTTCCGGTTTCAGCGAAGCTATCTTCTTACCTTGCAGGATGATTTCTCCCGACTGTGGATGTTCCAGTCCCATCATGGCACGCAGTAAGGTACTTTTTCCTGTTCCGTTACGTCCCAGCAAGGCTACGAGTTGCCCGCCTACGATTCGGGCGTTTACCGTTTTCAACAGCGTACGCTGTCCGTATCCCAGTGTCAGTTCTTTAAGCTCGATCATTTGAATATACGCAAGTTTTTAACTATTACCCATAAAATAACCGGAACCCCCAATAAGGCGGTGATACAGTTGACCGGGAGCAGGAACTTTTTGGCTATGATGTCACAGATAAGCATGCTGATAAGTCCCGTCAACATAGTACCGGGTACGAGTATCCGGTGATCGGCGTTGTTGAACAGCAATCGTGTGACGTGCGGAACTGCCAGACCGATAAATCCTACCGGACCACAGAAAGCAGTAACAGTTCCTGTCAACAGTGCGGTAGAAATAAAGATAAAAGTGCGTGAACGCTTGATGTTCATTCCCATTGTCCGTGCGTAGTTCTCGCCGAGCAGTAGCAGGTTCAGTGACTTGATGCAGGCTACGGAGATCAGCAGACCTATACATAGCATGGGAATCATAATCCCCAGTTGTGTAGCTGTGATATGACCGAGTGACCCCATCGACCAAAGTGTGAACATTTTCAGTTGTTCGGCAGAACTTAGATATTGCAGGATTTGGATAATGGCACCTGCCACATAACCTATCATAACTCCCATAATCAGTACACCGAGAATATTTTTCACTTTCCGGCTGATGATGGCTACCC
Organism: Bacteroides sp. GM023; assembly: GCF_014750685.1. Taxonomy (GTDB): domain Bacteria; phylum Bacteroidota; class Bacteroidia; order Bacteroidales; family Bacteroidaceae; genus Bacteroides. Next base: position 80,935 of record NZ_JAAXGE010000016.1, on the reverse strand, counting down.
CCAATAAAATGACAGCCGTTCCTATCCATCCCGATCCGACAATACCCAATGATTGAAGCAGCGGAAAGTCTGACCATCCGAGTAGCGGAGCCCCCAGTATAAACAGGGCTACCCCCAACCCTGCGCCGGAACTGACTCCCAGTAGATAAGGGTCTGCCAATGGATTCTGAAAAACCGTTTGCATTTGCAGTCCGCTTACGGAGAGTGCCACGCCTATTAATGCCGCTACTACTACCCGTATGAACCGAATGGACAGGAGAATATTGCGCGTCATTTCGTCACATTCGCCGCCGGTGAGTACAGCCCATACCTTCGAAATAGGAATATAGGTATCCCCTGTTGCCATGTCTACCAGTAATAATAGCACGGCAACAATGCCTAATGCAATAAATAAAAGGGTGGTACGTTTACGGGGCTGTTTCATTCCAGGTGTCTGTAATAATAAAGTGAATCGGATACGAGTTCCGGGTGGAAGATATGAATCAGGTCGCGCAGTACAACGTCAGGACGTACTACTGCCGATTCCCAGTAATCATTGCCACCTGCGGGCGTCGACCGCAAGTTGTTATTATAGACACTCTTTTCATGTACTGCTTTTGCATCTGCGAATTTAGGATTGACGGCTTTCAGCTCATCCAATGTGTTCACTGAACCTACATTAATCCAATAGTCCGCTTTTTGTATCAGTCCATAAGCCGTTTCCAGTCCGATAGGAGTGGAACAGTTTGAATTGTTTTCTTTATAAATGTAATCAGCTCCCGAGTCGGCAATCAGCCGTGCCATGTAACTTTGGGTGGAAGGCATTACCCAACTGTCGTTCCACGGAGTATTGAACATGACAGTAGGGCGTTGTTTGACAGAGTCGGTAAGCGCTTTTAGTGCATAATAGCGTTCAGGAATTTCCCGGAATATTTCTATTCCTTTCTCCCTATTATCTGTCAGTTCCGAAAGAACGACCATCCATTCGGCTTTACCGAGTGGAGATTCTTCCAGATATTCTCCCATATATAAATAAGGTATGGAGAGTTCTTTTAGTTTATCCGTTACAGCGGTTTGGGCATCACCTATACCATATAATAATACTACGTCAGGCTTTAGCCCTATCAGCAACTCGTAGTTCATTTCCGGCCCCATATCTTTAATTGAATCTTTATGAGCGAGAATATAAGGATTTGCAATATAATCGATTCCTGACACTCCGACAATCCTGTTGATTTCTCCCAGTTCATCGAGCATGGCAATATAAGAAGAGGACATGCATACGATTTGTTTCGCTCCGGCAGGAATGACGGGACCGTTGAATCCGGCAGGTGCCTGTTCGCCGTTGCGTGAAATGAAATAGGACATTGTGACGTCTTTCGCTCCTTGCCATGGATTCGTTATTTGTATAAGGGTGCTGGCGGAATTTTCTGCACCTAGAATCTTAAATCCCGAAGCATATTCAGGGTTATATACATCTTGATTGAATGTTTCAATAGATGTCTTATTACGGGTGATGCAGCTTGCCAAAAAGAGAAGGCTAAGTAGCGCGACAGTCAAAATAGGAGATTTCACTTTTATAAGAATTTTAGTTAGAAAAAAAAATAATTAGTGTGTATTCTCGAGCGGCAAAGATAGGACTTATTATTAGTTTGTTTTTATTTTAATTAGAATTTTCTGCTAATTTGTTTCTATTTGTGTATCTTTGTCCCCAGAAATTTTGGTGTCATTCTTCCGATGCTACGGAAGAATGGTGAAAAGGGAATCAGGTGTAAGTCCTGAACAGACCCGCTGCTGTAAGCTCCGCCAAAAGTTTTCCTACAAAACTCAAAACCACTGTCTCACTTTGGAGGGGATGGGAAGGGCGTTAGGAAAATGGAGTAAGTCAGAAGACCTGCCAAAGTTGAGTTCTTGAAACTTTCCGGGATTAGAGTTTGAAGAGTGCAGTTTTTAATTCAATCATATTATAGTAGCTGTTGTAAAGACGTGCGACATGCGTGGTGTCTGCCTATGCAGAATACCGATCTATGCTCTGTTGAATGGGAGCAGACTGCCCTTTTCTATCTTTGAATGCCCTTTCCCCGGAAAGTTTATTGTTGTCGAAAAATAAACGGACGGAATGATAAGACAAGTAGTTTGGAAAATGGCATGGGTAGTGGCAGGTTGCCTGGGGCTTCCTTTATTGGTGGTGGCGCAAAGTCGGCTGGATAGTTTGCAGCACTTGAATGAGGTTGTGATTACGGCAAAGCCATATAAAGAAGTGATTCCCGCCCAAAGACTCAATGGATTGCAGTTGGAACGGTTGAATACGCATAATGTAGCCGATGCATTACGTTATTTTTCCGGTGTGCAGATTAAGGATTACGGCGGTATGGGTGGACTGAAAACGGTGGACGTGCGTAATATGGGTTCACACCATGTCGGAGTTTTCTATGATGGTATTCAGATAGGAAATGCACAAAACGGGGTGGTTGACTTGGGACGTTTCTCTTTGGATGATTTGGAAGAACTATCTTTGTATAATGGACAGAAAAGTGAAATATTTCAGTCTGCAAAAGACTTCGCTTCTGCTTCTGCAGTGTATTTGAAAACAAAGAAACCCAGGTTTGAGGGAGGGAAGAATACTAATCTGCTGGTGAGATACAAGGCGGGGAGTATTCAGTTAATCAATCCTTCCATACGTTTGGAACAGAAACTGAATGATAAGTTAAGTTTTAGTCTGAGCGGAGAATATATGAAATCCGACGGACAATATAAGTTCCGTTACAGACGTCTGAACCAGACAGGAGAAGTGGCTTATGACACGACTGCTACCCGTTGGAATAGCGACATAGAGGCTTATCGTATGGAGGCGGGTGTATATGGGACGGTGCGTAACGGCTATTGGCAGGCCAAGTTGTACTATTATGATTCGGACCGGGGGCTGCCCGGAGCTATCGTAAAGAATGTATGGCAGAATGGGGAGCGGCAAGGAGATAAGAACTTCTTTGCTCAAGCTACCTTTGTGAAAGACATAACTCCCAGGTATAAAATACAGTTGAACGGAAAGTTTGCCTATGATTACACGCATTATCTTTCGAGGGATACGGTTCAGTTTTTGCAGGAAAATGTGACTAAAAAGATGCAGTTCGACAATACTTATTATCAGCAGGACTGGTATATATCTATGGTGAACATGTATAGCATCCTTCCTGTGTGGGATGTCTCCCTTTCTGTTGATTTCCAATATAATAAACTGAATGCTGTAATGCGTGGAGTAGGGACTCCTTTTACTTTTCCACAGCGATATACTACTTGGGCAGCGTTTGCTACAGCCTTGAATTTGGGAAAGTGGAAACTGCAAGCTGATGTGTTGGGAACATTCGTAGTAGAGAAGGTGAGGAATAATGTAAAAGCACCGGACAAGTCGGAGTTTTCTCCGGCGCTCATCATTGGATATAAGCCTTTCGATAATCATGACTTCAACCTGCGTGCGTTTTATAAACGGATTTTTCGTTTGCCTACTTTCAATGACCTTTATTATGCACAAATCGGATTTAGTCAATTAAAACCGGAGTTTACAGATCAATTCAATATTGGAGGAAGTTATCAGAAGGCGTTCAAATCTGGATGGATTGACCGGGTTTCTGTGCAAGCTGACGCTTATTATGCCGCGATTACTGATAAAATTATAGCTGCTCCTACCGGTAGTAGTTTTCGTTGGATGATGACAAATATGGGAAAAGTGGAAAGTAAAGGTGTAGATGTTTCGGCTGCTGTGTCGGGACATGCCGGACCGGTCAAACTGCATACGAATCTTACCTACTCTTTTACGAAAGCACAGGACTTTACGAAAATAAACGGTAAGAAACTGTCTTCATATAGCGACCAGATTCCTTATACACCCTGGCATAGCGGTTCGGTGATTGCCGGTGCGGAATATGATACCTGGACATTGAATTACAGTTTTATCTATGTAGGCGAACGCTATAACGGTTCTGTAAATAACATACCTCGCAATTACGTAGAGCCTTGGTATACGCATGACTTCTCTCTGCAAAAAGAATTTCGGTTCTGTGACCGATATTTGTTGAAAGCCTCTGTGGAGATGAATAATGTATTCAATCAATATTACGATGTAGTACTTAATTATCCGATGCCCGGACGAAATTTCCGGTTTGTAATAAGCTTGAGTTTATGAGAAAATTATATTTAATCCCCCTGCTACTGTTTCTTTTATTCTTTTCGGCATGCCGGGAAGATGAGCAAATATTCCTTTCGGATAGCGTACAAGTGACGCTACCATTGGTAGGTACACGTATTAAAGGATTCTACCAACTGAATGAGGGAAATATGGGAACGAATGGTGCTTCGCTCGACTACTTTGATTATACCACGGGTTATTATACTCGGGATATTTTCTCAGAACGGAACCCTGACATTGTAAAAGAGTTGGGTGATGTGGGAAATGATATTCAGGTATATGGGCAGAAGGTATATGCGATTATTAATGTGTCCAATTTGGTGGTTGTCTTTGATGTGCGTACCGCACGGAAACTCAAGGAAATAGAAATACCTAATTGCCGTTATCTGGCTTTCCACAATGGAAAAGCCTATGTGAGTTCGTATGCAGGGCCTGTCCAGATTGACCCGAATGCGGAGAGAGGATTGGTGGCTGAAATAGATACGGTCACTTTGAAACTGACAAGGAAGGTTACGGTAGGGTATCAGCCGGAAGAAATGGTAGTGCATGAAGGTAAATTGTATGTGGCTAATTCAGGAGGATATCGGGCACCGAATTATGACCGTACGGTGTCTGTTGTGGATTTGGAGACTTTTGAAGAGAAAAAGAAAATAGAGGTCGCTATCAACCTGTACCGGATGGCTATTGACAAGCGTGGTGATATTTATGTAAGTTCGCGGGGAGATTATAAAAATATTTCTCCCAACCTGTATGTGATAGATAGCCGGACGGATGAAGTGAAGCAATGCTTGGATATTCCCGTAGGGGGAATGTGTATGAGTGGAGACTCACTTTACTATTACAGCGTGGCATATAGTATGACTTCGGGTGGAAACCGAGTGACGTATGGAATCCTGGATACCCGGACTAAAAAGGAATTAACCGACAGGATTATCACCGATGGAACGGAAAAAGAAATTATGATTCCCTATGGATTAGCCATCAATCCGGAAACGAAGGAAATATTGATGTCTGACGCCCAAAATTACGTAGTGTCTGGTTTTGTATACTGCTTTTCACCGGAAGGAAAGTTGAGATGGAAAACTCAGGGAGGAAATATCCCCGGACACTTTGCTTTTGTAACAGAAGGATTGGTGAAGTGAATAGAAATATGTTTAATACTTTATTTATATGAAATCAATAGTTCGTTAAGTTTTGAATCAACATAAAAGGTAGGTCAAGACCTATCAAAACATAAATTTAAAGCTGGTGCGGAATTGAGCAATAAGAATCAATAACTAGAATTTTATTAAGAGTTCTTGTATTTTCTTTTCTCTATAATGGATTATCAGTTTCCATTAGTTTTTGTGTGTATAAATATTTTTTTACAAATATAAAATTAATAAAGGAGAGAAAAATGAAAAGAATTTTTTTATTATTTATCATGGTGGGTTCACTATTTGTTTCTTGTTCTAAAGAATCTTCGGAAGAAGTTGCTTGGAATTCTAATGACTTGTCACGAACATTATGGGAAGGGAAAATAGTACTTGCTGGTGTAGAAAGTTTTATTGTTATTTCTTTTGATTCAGGAATTGAGGGATCTTGTTTTTCTAATTCGTCAAAGGATGAATCTTGTTTGTTTGAATATTCAATGGTAAACAAGGAGGTAAGATTCTATAATGTATATGGTGACAGTGATAAATTAGTTATCAATGGATTATGGCATTTTCTGATATCGGAGAAAAATAAGATAAAGTTAATAAGATTTGATTCAGAAGAAGAACGCAACTATATAATTCTAACAAGAATCATTAATAATTAAAATATACCATTATGAAACTTACTCATTTTTTATTAATCACAATTGTTCTTTGCTTATGTTCTTGTTCGAATGAACAAGAATTTTATAATCTTGATAATGTAAAAACAAAGGAATTTACTATCAGGAATAGAGATTCTCGATTTCCTTTAGAATTAAACTATAGTCCAGTTTATGATTCAAAAACGAGAAGTGATATAACACATCAATATCAATATTTGGGACATGGATTTAAACCTATCACATTACCATTAATTGATGCTGCTAATATAAGTTCGCCAATATTTGACATTGATAAAATAATTGAAGTAGGTAAAAATAACCAAGAATTGGATTTAAAATCTTCCAGATTAATAAATTCTTGGTTACCTGATATTACCACATTTACAAGTTTTGATAGTTATGCTAAATCTGAAAGTGTGACTAAAGCTGTTAAAGGAGGTTTTTCTCTGACTAATATTCCAATAGTTGGCAAGATTTTTGGATTTGGAAGTAGAAAGAAATACACAGAAGTTTTTAATTCTTTGATTATTGATACAACAAAATCTGTCTATGGAAAAATGGAAATCATTTATCGTGATTCCTTGCATCGCATTCATATGTCAGAGAGCACGTATAAAGACCTTTCAGGTCTTTATAATTTAAGATTCAAAAAAGATCTATATAATATGCATATGCTAGATATTCTCAACTCATATGGCTATTTTGTTATATCAGGAATAGAAACTGGTGGTATATTAACTGCTATGTATCAGGGTACATTTACTTCTCACGAAAATTATGAATACAGATCTAAAACGATGTCAGATAGCATCAATGCAACTATGTCATTTAAGGGTGTCAGTGGAAGTGCTGATATTTCAATACATAAAAGTAAAGCAAATGCTTCTGGCTCTGTGAAAAAATATTCTGCCATAAATATATCTTATAGAACTTTCGGTGGAGATTTTTCTTCATCAAGATTTACCCCTCCTGCAAACATTGACAATTTGTCGGACATAAGTTTTGATTCATGGGCACAATCTTTGAAAGATAAAAGTCTCTTAGTTGTTTCACAAATATCTGAAGAAGGTCTTGTACCTATTTATGATTTTTTATTAGAAGAGAACTTTAAAGAGCAAGCTAAAAGATACACAACTGTTGGCATTAACATCCCTCACATGGGGTTGATTGAGCCATACTTATATTTAGAAACTTATGGGACTATTGATATGAGATTTGCTTCTTTATTTTTAGTAACTAAATATGGTGATTATATTCGAATAGAATCAACTCAACTCCCAGGAATTTCTATAACAAACGCTTTTGTACAGTCTGTATTTGATTCAATGATAGGTAAGGGGAAATCGTTTTTTTCGGGATTAAAAGTCAAAGCCAAACATTATTATCTAACTGTTCCATCTCCTTATGATGATAAAAATATAACGGAAGTTGTTGCATCTTTACCTAAAAAAGAATTTCAATTTGATACATATAACATGACATCAAATATCTCTGATTATGAATATTGTACTTGTAAGGAAAATAACAACGTATATATGGTTTGCAAGAAAAGTAAGACAGCTTTTACTTTGGCTTATGCTCCTATTTGGATACAATATGGAATACAAAAACCTATTGATATTAATAATTTGAAACAAATATCATTACATGAGCTTGTCGGATATCATTTATTTGGATTATAAGTAATGAAGTCGTACTTAATAGAATCTAGTACAAAAATAAACAAATGGCGTGAAAAAATTATATTTGAAGTTCTATTTTTATATTTAATCATTCATGAAAAAGAAGAGTCTATTTTTAATGTTTGCTCTCTTTGGAGCTGTCTTGTTAAGTGGAAGTTTATTAACAGCCTGTACTGACGAGGATAATAAGGTTGATAATGGTAATGAAGGGGGACAAGAAGAAGGAGGAACTGAGCCCGATCCTGAATTGAATTTTGATGGTAGTCCCTATGTTACGAAGGTCATTGACTATCGTCCGGCACCGGGACAGTTTGTCAATACGATGCCGTCCTACGAGGAAGGTGATACACAGGAGACTATGAATGCGAAAGTACTGTCTACTATCGGAAACGGAAAGAACGGTTTTATTACCTTAGGAGCTTATGGAGGGTATGTAGTAGTTGGCTTCGACCATACTATTCAGAATGTGGAAGGAGAAAAGGATTTTCGGATAGTTGGAAATGCATTTATCGGTAATAGTGAACCGGCTATTGTGATGGTGGCTTATGACAAAAATCAGAATGGAAAACCGGACGCTGATGAATGGTATGAATTGGCTGGCAGTGAGTATAATAAAAAGCCTACGATTAAAGGGTATGAGATCACTTATTTCAGAAACGAAAAAGACCACGTATCTACTCCAGATCTTGAGAACTACTTGTCCGATGACACGTACTGCCCTTGGACTGATAACCAGGGTAGAAATGGCTATGTGTATAAAAACATATACCATGACCAAGATTATTTCCCGAAATGGATTACTGATAATCAGATAGTATTTAAAGGTACATTATTGGCTAATAATGGGGTTGATAATGGACCTGACGTCTATGCACGTTGGACATTGAATGCTTATGATTGGGGATATGCCGATAATACGAAAGATGGAGATGTATTTGATATTGGTTGGGCTGTCGATTTGAAAGGACAGGCTGTAAAATTGCCGGGAGTTGATTTTATAAAGATATATACAGGTGTTAATCAGTATTGCGGCTGGGTGGGAGAGGTTTCTACCGAGGTTGGCAAAATCGAAGACCTGCATATATCGGCAAAATAATTAGTTAAACACATAATTATAAAATAAGAAATGAAGAAGTTTTTTTTAGTGGCGTTTATCGCTTTAGGAATTGGCTTTACAGCCTGTGATGATAATGAAGATTTGGCGCGTGTCGGTGTAATAGAGGATTCGCAACCGTCCGCAGTGAATCAGGCAAAAGGTTTTTATGTGGCCAATGAGGATTGGTTCGGTCATGATTATGGTACGGTAAATTATTTCAAAGTAAACGGAAACGGTTATGATGTTGTGTATAGGGCTTACCGGGCAGCCAATGAAGATGAGATTCTGGGTACAACAACTCAATTCGGTACAACGTGGGGAGATAATATCTATTTAGTGTCCAAACAAAATAATCGTTTGGTTGTAGCAGATGCGAACACGCTAAAGAAAAAAGCAGTTTTCACAGATATAGGTGGAGACGGGCGCTCTTTTGTAGGGGTGGACGATAAGCTAGGCTATATTGGTCATAGTAATGGTATCCGTCAGTTCGATATCACTAATCTGCAATTAGGAGATCCTGTGGCTGGAATTGAAGGACAAATGGGAGCAATGTGTTATGCGGAAGGAAGGGTTTTTGCTTTGACCCAAGCGAAAGTATATGTGATTGATGTTGCAACCAATGCGGTTGAAAAGACATTGGATGGATCATTTAATACATTGACACGTAGTAAGGATGGTATCGTATGGATTGCCACAGTTGATAAATTCCTGAAAGTAAATCCGCTGACGCTGGAGGAAGAATTAATAGATTATCCCGGTGGAATGAAAGTGGGTAGCTCGTGGGGGGCGTGGAATGCAGGTAGTTTTTGTGCCAGTACACAAAAGAATGTACTTTATTGGGGAAAAGGTGGTGGCTGGAGTACTACAGGAATTGTAAAATACGATATAGATACTCAAGAAGTCAATACTGAATTTTATACACTGGGAAAACATGAGAATAAATCGCTGTCTTTTTATGGAGCCGGCTTTCGTGTAGATCCTATTACAGATTGTGTGGTTGCTACTGTAGCACGTGGATATGAGAATTATAACTGGATTTATATAATCAATCCGGATGGATCTTTAAAGAAAGAAATTGATGTACTGGGAGGCGGAGAGTCTAATACTGATGGATATTACTGGTTCCCGGCCGTACCTTTCTTTGAAGATGCCAATACACCGGAGATCTTGATAAATCAAATTTTGGTTGCTCCGGGAGAAACTAAAACATTTGATTTGAAGGAGAAGATTGTTGACGCGGATAATACGTCAGCTTCTATTATTCGGAAGGTGGAATTTGCGGAAAATAATTTGGTGACTTATTCATTGAAAGAGGGAATCTTATCTGTAACTGCTAAAGAAAATACAGGTAATACAGAATGTAAGGTTATCGCTATTTCTAATGGAAAAAAGGTGGAAAAGAAGGTGCGGGTTGACGTAGGATTTGATAAGTAACTTTTCCTTTAAATAAGAAAAGGCGGTTAGAAGCAAGGAGTAAAAAGAAATCTTCTTGTTTTTAATCGCCTTTTTTATTTTCTGTGAGTACTTGTTTCCGGGTGCGATAATTCTATATCTTGTGTGATTGATATGTAATTAGTTTTAATTAAATGAATAAAGTAGTATGCTTTCAAGAAAACTCTTTAATTTTACCCCGTAATTTCGACTGAAACAAGAATATAGACTTGACTACTGTTGACATGAAAATTAGCAGACTATGTGGACTTCTTTTGCTTATCTTTTGTGTACATACAATGACGTATGCACAGCAGATGAGAACTGTCAGAGGGATTGTGAAAACTGTGGAACCTGATAATAATAAAAAACAGCCCTTGCCTTCTGCAAGCATCGTTGTTTTGGAGAAGAATGACTCTTCGTTTGTGAAAGGTGCGACGAGCGACCGAAATGGTCGGTTTACTCTCAATTATCAGTCGCAGAAGAAAAAGCAGTATTTGATGAAGGTTTCTTTTATGGGGATGCAGTCGGTGTATCGTGCGCTGGGTGATTCCGCATCGGTGAATGTCGGCACGGTGGTGCTGAAGGATGAGGATATCCGGATTGATGAAGTGACCATCACGGGGAAACTGAAAGAGGTGGTGATGGAAGGGGATACGACCGTCATTAACGCTGCTGCTTATAAGACTCCCGAAGGGGCTTATCTGGAAGATTTGGTGAAGCGTGTGCCGGGACTGGAGTATAATAAGAAAGATAATTCGCTCACTTACAACGGTCAGCCTATCAGCGAAATCAATGTAAACGGTGAGTCTTTTTTCTCAGGAGATAAAAAGACGGCACTCGAAAACTTGCCGGCAAACTTGATTAGCAAACTGAAGGTGTATGACAAGAAATCAAAAGAGGAGGAGTTTACCGGCATTAGTTCCGGGGAAAAGAAGTATGTGCTCGACCTGCAAACTAAAGAGGAACTGAACAAGACGTGGCTGACGAATGCGACGGTAGGCTATGGCAACAACAAGAAGAAGGATTTGGAAGGACAAGTGAATTATTTCAGCAAGGACGGGCAGAATCTTTCTTTTATTGCACGTTCTACGAATCGTTATCAGAATAGTACATACAAGGATAATATCAATAATTCCGTCGGAATGAACATGACGCATAAGTTCGGTAAGAAGTTTACGCTGAACGGAAATGTGAATTATAATCTTAACCGGAACGGGAATATTAATTCCATGTATCAGGAACAGTATCTGAAGACGGGCAACCAGTATTCTGCGTCTGCCAATGAGGGATATTCTAAAGGTAGGTCGATAAATTCCAATTTTATGGGAAGCTGGGAAGTGGATAAGCGTACGCGCATACATTTCAACGGGAATTTCGGATTCTCTCCCAATAAGAATGTGAGTAATAGCGAGAGCGCTTCCTTCGACGCTCCGCCCAGTGTGAACCATGAACGCCTGTTTGAAGATTTTGAATCTATCCCTGAAGATATAAAGGTGAACCGTAGTGAGAACCGCTCGCTTTCGGATGGAAAGTCAACTCGGTATGATTTGGGAATGGGTATTATGCGACGTCTGAATGAGAAGGGAACGACTTTGGGTTTGAATATTATGAACTCGGATTCGTGGGGCGATAATGAAAGTTTTGCGCTGTCGCAGACTACATATTTCAAGCTGCAAGATAAGAATGGAAATGATTCGGTGCTTTATCGTAATCAATATCTGAAATCTCCCCAGCGGAATAATTCATGGCGGGTAGGGGTGAACTTCACTCAGCCTATCGGCAAAAAGATGCATTTCAGGGCGGCATATACTTGGAATACCCAATATGAACGGGATAATCGCTCTACTTATGAGTTGTCTTTATTGGAGCATCCGGGTGTGTTCGGTGAGTTACCTTCCGGTTATGAAGCCGGCTATGTGGATAGTCTGAGTAACCGGAGTCATAGCCGTAGCAACGGACACGACCTGAATGTAGGATTCAATTATTCGGATGACAGCTGGATGTTCAATGCGTCGGTGGCGGTCACTCCGCAAAGACGTACCATCGACCGGAAGGTGGGGACGCTTCATGGGGATACGGCCATGAATATCATTGACTATCAGCCTATGCTTTGGGTAGGGTGGCATAAGAAGGAGAAGATGCGCATCAACTTCAGTTATGACGGCAGGACGCGGCAGCCTTCCCTGTCGGATTTGATGCCGCTGACGGATAATAGTAATCCGTTGTATATCACGCGTGGAAATCCGGATTTGAAGCAGATGTTTATTCACAATATCCGTTTGAACTTTCAGTATCCTTCGAAGGGTATATCGGCCAATGCGGGATGGCAGACGGAGCAGAACAGTGTGACGCATGTGATGCTCTATGATGTCCAGACCGGTGGACGGGAGACGTATCCCGTGAATATCAACGGCAACTGGAATACGTATGGAAGTGCGAACTGGTGGAAGCGTTGGAGACATTTCTCTTTAAAGTTGAATTCGGCGGGAAGGTATAGCAATCATGTCAGTATGGTGAACGAGGACAGGAATGTGCAGCCGGAGAAGAGTACGACGCATGATACAGGATTGAATTGTGAGGTACAAGCAGGCTATCAGCCTGCATGGGGCGGACTTGAACTTGCCACTTCTTGGGATTATCAGTATTCGCTCAATTCTCTGAATGATAATGATAACTATACGCGTTATTATAATTTCCGTTTTGACGGTTATGTGGATTTCCCTTTCGGTTTGCAGTTGCGCACGGATGCGGCGTATCTGTTGCGTAGTGGTACGAATATCAAGAAAGGCGAAGATAATGAGATTGTGTGGAACGCGACTGCTACCTGGCGGTTCCTGAAGGAGAAAAAGGCGGAGTTGTCGGCTCATTGGTCGGATATTCTGGGGCGGAGGAAAAGTTTTGGGCGCATGACTACTTCCGATGGCTTTTATGAGTTCCGCACACAGGAAATTAAAGGATATTTCATCGTAACTTTCAAATATAACTTTCGTCTGATGATGTGAGTTTTCGAAAAAAGTCGTATGTTTGCTACCAAACCATAAAACAAAATGTACTATGAGCGGTAATTATGTAATTAACATCGGTCGACAATTGGGTAGCGGCGGCAGAGAAATCGGAGAGAAGTTGGCAGCTCGTTTAGGAATCGACTTCTACGATAAGGAACTGATTAATCTGGCTTCCGAAGAAAGCGGTCTGTGTAAGGAATTCTTTGAGAAAGCGGACGAGAAAGCTTCACAAGGCATTATTGGAGGATTGTTCGGTATGCGTTTCCCGTTTATCAGTGAAGGGGCGATGCCATGCACGAATTGTTTGAGCAATGATGCTCTGTTTAAGGTTCAGAGTGATGTGATTCGTCGTTTGGCGGCAGAGAAGTCCTGTGTGTTTGTGGGGCGTTGTGCGGATTATATCCTGCGCGAACATCCACGTTGTGCCAATGTCTTTATCTCGGCTTCCAAAGAAGACCGTATCGGAAGGATATGCAAGATTCACCAGGTGAATGAAGAGGCTGCGGAAGAAATTCTCGAGAAAGCAGACAAGAGACGTTCGGAATATTATAATTATTATAGTTATAAGACGTGGGGAGCAGCAGCTACTTATCATTTGTGTGTGGACTCTTCTTCACTGGGAGTGGAAGAAACCGTACGGTTTGTAGAAGAGTTTGTGGTGAAGAAATTGGAGTTGATACTATAAGACGATAGATAGTACAAGATAATACTGATATATGAAATGAATAAAGCCGGCGTAATTCTATAGAAGAATATAGCCGGCTTTACTGCTTATATGCTAAGCTCGATTTACATCATTGCCAATAATATCATCTGTCCCGTCAGAATACGGAGGAACATAGATAACGGATAGACAGTAGAGTATCCTACCGCAGGGGCATCGCTCGATGTCACCTGATTGGCATAAGCCAATGCGGGCGGGTCGGTGTTACTACCGGCTATCAATCCCATCAGGGTAAAGTAGTTGACTTTGCAATATAACTTGCCGATGATACCGATGATAAGTAATGGAATAACGGTAATAAGGAAACCGGAAGCTACGTACAACAGTCCGTCACCTTCGACCACCGTTTGCACGAAGTTGGCACCGGCATCTATACCGACACTGGCGAGGAAGAGCACAATACCGATTTCACGAAGCATCAGATTGGCACTCATAGTTGTATAAGTCACCAGGTGTAGTTTATGCCCGAAGCGTCCGATAAGGATAGCCACCACCAACGGGCCACCGGCCAATCCTAATTTCAAAGGAGTCGGCATACCGGGGAATGCAATAGGAAGGCTACCCAAAAGGATACCTAAGAAAATACCAACAAAGATAGTCACAATATTCGGTGTGTCCAGACGCTTCAACTGATTACCCAGTACACCTGCCACACGTTCCACCGCATCTTGCTGACCTACCACCATCACGCGGTCACCCACCTGAAGAATCAGATTCGGGTCGGCAAACAAGTCCATACCGGAACGGTTGATACGAGTTACATTTACACCATACATACTGCGGAAGTGCATAGAACCCAGCGTCTTTCCGTTGATTTCCGGTTTGGTAACCAGGATACGGCGCGAAACCATCGGAAGGTCTTGTTTCTCCCAGTCGAGTTCCACTTCCTTACCTATAAATACAGTGATGGCGGGAGCATCCTCTTCCGAGCAGACGATGAATAACTGGTCGTCTACATTGAATATAGTCTCATGGTCAGGAATACTGACGTGACCTTCGTGGCGGATACGGGAGCAAACGAATTTACGTCCCAGGAATTGTTTGATTTCAATCAGCGTCTTTCCGCTGATAGATTCATTGCGTACCTCAAGACTCATCATGTGAGGTTTGTGATGCGCGTCTCCGCTCTGAACTTTCAGGCTTTCTTCTTCCTTCGTCATATTGATACGGAAGATGTAGCGGATAGCGATGATAGAACCGATGATACCTACCACGCCAAGCGGATATGCGCACGCATAACCAAGCGCAATCTGCGGCCCGTTGTAGCTCAACTGGTTCAGTGCCTCATTGGCAGCACCGAGTCCCGGAGTGTTCGTCACAGCTCCGTAGAGGATACCTACCATCATCGGCAGTTCTATACGACCGTTCCACAGGAAGTAAAGTCCCAGCGCAACGGCAATATTTAACACTACGATGCCTACAGCCAACAGGTTCAGTGTCATTCCCCCTTTTTTGAAAGAAGAGAAGAAAGACGGCCCCACCTGCAGACCGATACAGAATACGAACAAAATCAATCCGAACTCGCGGATGAAATGTAGGATGTGTGTATCGGCCGTGAAGCCGAAATGTCCCATTAGGATGCCGGCAAACAAAACAAACGTGACGCCCAAAGATACTCCGAATATCTTTATCTTGCCGAGATACACGCCCGCTGCCACTACAAAAGCGTAGAGGAACACGATATGTGCCACGGAACTGGGGTCCCACAATAAACTTTGTAACCAATCCATAATATAGCAGTTTTTATAATGTCTTTTTCAAAACGGGTGCAAAATTACTTATAACATTGATGTAAATCAAGTTTTTTCCTCTTTTATTTTCTTTATCAAATGTCCGACATTCTGCAAGCGGACTGTGCGAATTTTCTCTAAAAAAGAGCTTTATTTTAACTTATTAGTTATATTTGCAAGTCGAACAACGGACATTTAGAAAGAGATAGATAAAAATAAAGACAATATTAATTCTTGTTTTAATTTTAGATAAACTATGGCAGACAAAAAAGAAAAACTCTTCTCAGACTTTTCTCCTGTCTCCACCGAACAATGGATGGAGAAGGTTACAGCCGACTTGAAAGGTGCTGATTTTGAGAAGAAGCTCGTTTGGAAAACAAACGAAGGGTTCAAAGTGAAACCTTTCTACCGGATGGAAGACTTGGAAGGTTTGAAAACGACTGATGCACTTCCCGGAGAATTCCCTTATCTGAGAGGAACTAAAAAAGACAACAATGAGTGGCTGGTTCGCCAGGAAATCAAGGTCGAATGTCCGAAAGAAGCCAATGCGAAAGCACTGGATATTCTGAACAAGGGTGTCGACTCACTTTCTTTCCATGTGAAGGCGAAAGAACTCAGTGCGGAATATCTTGAGACTCTGTTGAATGATATTCAGGCTGAGTGTGTAGAGCTTAACTTCTCTACTTGCCAGGGACATGTTGTTGAACTGGCTAATCTGCTGGTAGCTTATTTCCAGAAGAAAGATTATGATGTGAAGAAACTGAAAGGTTCCATCAACTATGATTTCTTCAACAAGATGCTGACCCGCGGTAAGGAAAAGGGTGATATGGTGCAAACCGCCAAAGCTCTGATTGAAGCTATCCAACCACTTCCTTTCTATCGTGTACTGAATGTAAACGCTCTATCCCTGAATAACGCAGGTGCTTATATTTCCCAAGAACTGGGTTATGCATTGGCTTGGGGTAACGAATACATGAGCCAACTGACCGATACCGGTGTTCCTGCCGCTATCGTAGCCAAGAAAATCAAATTCAATTTTGGTATCAGTTCCAACTACTTCCTTGAAATTGCAAAATTCCGTGCCGCACGTCTGCTTTGGGCGAACATCGTAGCTTCTTACAACCCCGAATGTGTGCGCGATTGTGATAACAAAGGTGCTAACGGTGAATGCCGTTGTGCAGCCAAAATGGCGGTTCATGCCGAAACTTCCACTTTCAATCTGACTTTGTTTGATGCACACGTGAACCTGCTTCGTACACAAACCGAAGCGATGAGCGCTGCATTAGGTGGTGTAGATTCTATGACAGTGACTCCGTTTGACAAGACATACGAAACTCCGGATGAATTTTCCGAACGTCTTGCCCGTAACCAACAACTGTTGTTGAAAGAAGAATCTCATTTTGATAAAGTGATCGACCCGGCTGCCGGTTCCTATTATATTGAAAACTTGACTGTATCTATCGCTAAGCAAGCCTGGGATTTGTTCTTATCAGTAGAAGAAGCCGGTGGTTTCTATGCTGCATTGAAAGCGGGAACCGTTCAGGCTGCCGTGAACGAAAGCAATAAGGCTCGTCATAAAGCAGTTGCTCAGCGTCGTGAAGTGTTGTTGGGTACCAACCAGTTCCCGAATTTCAACGAGAAAGCAGGTGACAAGCAACCGGCAGAAGCGAAATGCTGCTGCGGTGGTGATTCTCATACTTGCGAAAAAGATGTGGATACATTGGTATTCGACCGTGCCGCCAGCGAATTTGAAGCATTGCGTCTCGAAACGGAAGCATCGGGTAAACGTCCGAAGGCATTCATGCTGACTATCGGTAATTTGGCAATGCGTCAGGCACGTGCACAATACTCTTGCAACTTCCTGGCTTGTGCTGGTTATGAAGTTGTCGATAATCTTGGATTTGAAACAGTGGAAGCCGGAGTGGAAGCTGCTATGGCTGCGAAAGCTGACATTGTTGTTATCTGTTCCAGTGACGATGAATATGCAGAATATGCAGTGCCTGCATTCAAAGCCTTGAATGGTCGTGCTATGTTTATTGTTGCCGGTGCTCCTGCCTGCATGGACGAACTGAAAGCCGCAGGTATCGAAAACTTCATCCATGTTCGTGTCAACGTGCTGGATACCTTGAAAGAGTTTAACGCCAAACTATTGAAGTAAGATGAGAAAAGATTTTAAAAACTTAGATATATATGCCGCATTTCAGCCTGCCAACGGTGCTGAATGGCAAAAGGCTAACGGTATCTCCGCTGACTGGAAAACACCGGAACACATTGAAGTGAAGCCTGTTTATACAAAAGAAGACCTTGAAGGAATGGAACATCTCGGCTATGCTGCCGGACTTCCGCCTTACCTGCGTGGCCCGTATTCAGTAATGTACACCCTTCGTCCCTGGACAATCCGCCAGTATGCCGGCTTCTCTACTGCCGAAGAATCAAATGCATTCTATCGCCGTAACCTGGCTTCCGGTCAGAAAGGTTTGTCGGTTGCATTCGACTTGGCTACTCACCGCGGTTATGACCCCGACCACGAACGTGTTGTGGGTGATGTAGGTAAGGCAGGTGTGTCTATCTGTTCCTTGGAAAACATGAAAGTATTGTTCGATGGTATTCCTTTGAACAAGATGTCCGTATCTATGACAATGAACGGTGCGGTGCTTCCGATTATGGCATTCTACATCAATGCCGGACTGGAACAAGGTGCCAAACTGGAAGAAATGGCAGGTACTATTCAGAACGATATTCTGAAAGAATTCATGGTGCGTAATACCTATATTTATCCGCCTGCATTCTCAATGAAGATTATTTCCGACATCTTCGAATATACTTCACAGAAGATGCCGAAGTTCAACTCTATCTCTATCTCCGGTTACCATATGCAGGAAGCAGGTGCTACGGCAGATATCGAGTTGGCTTACACACTGGCTGACGGTCTCGAATATCTTCGTGCCGGAACTGCCGCAGGTATTGATATTGACGCGTTTGCTCCCCGTCTGTCTTTCTTCTGGGCGATTGGTACAAACCACTTCATGGAAATCGCCAAGATGCGTGCTGCACGTATGTTGTGGGCAAAGATTGTGAAACAATTCAATCCGAAGAACCCGAAATCACTGGCATTGCGTACTCACTCTCAGACTTCCGGCTGGTCACTGACCGAACAAGACCCGTTCAACAATGTGGGACGTACTTGTATCGAAGCTATGGCTGCCGCTTTGGGACATACACAATCCCTGCATACCAATGCACTGGATGAGGCCATCGCCCTGCCGACGGACTTCTCCGCACGTATTGCCCGTAATACACAAATTTATATCCAGGAGGAAACTTATGTTTGTAAGAACGTTGACCCATGGGGTGGTTCTTATTATGTAGAATCTCTGACTAACGAACTGGCACACAAGGCTTGGGAACTTATCGAGGAAGTAGAAAAACTGGGTGGTATGGCGAAAGCTATTGAAACCGGTATTCCTAAGATGCGTATCGAAGAGGCTGCCGCACGTACGCAGGCTCGTATCGACAGTGGTCAGCAGACTATTGTCGGCGTGAACAAGTATCGTTTGGAAAAAGAAGCCCCGATTGACATTCTTGAAATTGATAATACAGCGGTTCGTCTTGAACAGATTGACAACCTGAACCGTTTGAAAGAAGGACGCAATCAGGCAGAGGTGGACAAGGCATTGGCTGCTATTACCGAATGTGTGAAGACCGGCAAGGGGAACTTGTTGGAACTGGCTGTGGAAGCGGCTCATGTTCGCGCTACATTGGGTGAGATTTCATCTGCTTGCGAACAGATTGTAGGACGTTATAAAGCAATAATTAGAACTATATCAGGCGTGTATTCATCAGAAAGTAAAAACGATAGCGACTTCAAACGTGCTTGTGAACTGGCTGAGAAGTTTGCGAAGAAAGAGGGACGTCAACCTCGTATTATGGTTGCCAAAATGGGACAGGACGGTCATGACCGTGGTGCCAAAGTGGTAGCGACCGGTTATGCGGATTGTGGTTTCGACGTGGATATGGGACCTTTGTTCCAGACTCCTGCGGAAGCAGCCCGCGAAGCAGTAGAAAACGACGTTCACGTAGTAGGTGTTTCTTCACTGGCTGCCGGACACAAGACATTGGTTCCGCAGATTATCGAAGAATTGAAGAAACTGGGTCGTGAAGACATCGTTGTGATCGCCGGTGGTGTTATTCCTGCACAGGATTATGACTTCCTGTACAAAGCAGGTGTAGCTGCTATCTTCGGCCCTGGTACTCCGGTTGCGAAAGCTGCTTGTCAGATTTTGGAAATCCTGATGGATGAAGAATAGACAATCGATGGATTATATGTGGTTGTATAAACCATGAATAGATAATTTAAAAAAGGGTCAGTTGCTGACCCTTTTTTTGTATCCTATTATTGAAATCTTTCTTTTTAGGAGTTTAGAAAAAAGTACCTCAAATTTGATTTATTGAAAAAATATTCATAATATTGTCATCACTTTGTTAATTGTTGGCCCTTACCTTTGCGCATAAATTTCTAAACTATGGTAGATTTCATGGATGATAAACAATTGTTGGGAGAGCTGAAAAGAGGCAATAATGCAGCTTTTGAGTTTCTGTTCAAGAGTTATTATCCTCGTTTGCGAGGGTATGCTATTCGTTTTATAGAAGATGAAGAAACGGTTCGCGATATTATTCAGGAGTGTTTCTTGCGATTTTGGGAACGTCGCGAAATGTTATCTGCCATCTCACTTACTTCCCTTCTTTTTTCTATGGTCCGCAATGGATGTCTGAATTATCTGAAGCATCGCTCGATTGTTGAAAAGTACCGGGTGGAATACCTGGCAAAGGTGGATGGGGAAGAAAGGCTCTACTACGCAGACTTTATGCAGGATGCGGAACATAAGTTATTATACAAAGAATTGCAGGAGCAGATTGCCCTTGTGCTCAATCAGTTGCCGGACAGGTCGCGTGAGATTTTTTTGTTAAGCCGTTTCAGGGGATTGAAGAACAGGGAAATCGCGGAAAAACTACAAATATCTACCACGGCAGTCGAGAAGCATATCGCAAGGGCTTTGCAATATTTCTCCCGGCATTTCAGCGAACACTATCCAGTGGATTTGTATATGGTGATATTAGCATGGCTGATGATGGAGCAGAAATAATCAATGCGCTCTTCGGTTATATAAAGAATAGAAAGCAGGAAAGTTTTTTCTGCTTTTTTTGTTTCAGGGGTTGGGTAAAAGAAATATGGGTTGTTACATCTTATAGAAAGTGAATATAATGAAGCAAGAAGAAAATATCCGTGAATTGGCTATTCAGTATTTTGAAGGATGCATATCAAGATCTGACGAAAAGAATCTGTTCGAATATATCGACCGGGTGGAAGGCGGCTATGGCAGGTTCCGTCAATGGGAAAAAGAATGGATGAATCACCGGGATACCGATTCGGAGACAGATGCCGAATGGGAAGCTTTGAAGCATAAAATGTATACACAGGAAGCTATTGTTCCGTTATTGAAAAAGCCGAGACCGGGTATATGGAAGATTGCCCGCATCGCTGCTGTTATAGCTTTGATTGTCGGTACTACGCTGGGTATTCAGCAAGCCATTTACTTGTTTACGCCAAAGACTTTCTTTGTTTGCGAAGCTCCGTTGGGAGATAAGAGTAAGATACAGCTTTCGGATGGTACGGTCGTATGGTTGAATGCAGGTTCCGTGCTAAGATATTCGAATCATTTCAATACAGCCGACCGGGTAGTGGAACTGGAAGGAGAAGGCTATTTTGAAGTGACCAAACAGAATGGAAAGCTATTCACAGTAAAGACGCATGAATATGATGTGGTGGTGAAAGGTACGAAGTTTAATGTATCTGCCTATTCGGAAGATTCATATATAACAACCACCTTGCTGGAAGGAGCGGTAGAGTTGAATTATAAAGAAGACCGGATAAGGATGTCGCCGGGAGAATCCATCTCGTTGGATTTGGCGACAGGACAGTTGAAAGGAAAGAAAGTAAATGCACGTCAGGCAATGGCATGGGCGGAAGACAGGATAGAATATGACGACATTACGTTAGGAGAGATGGTGAAGAAACTTTCCCGTCAGTATGATGTACGTATTCAGTTGGAGTCGGAGAAGTTGGGTGATATGAAGTTCCGTGTTTCGTTGCGTAATAAAGAGACGATCGTAGATGTAATGGACGCATTGAAAGAAATCATACCTATCAAAGTAGAATATAAGGAAAAGGATATATATATAAGATAAGAACTCAATGTTTAATTGTAAAGAAATCAAGTATGAATATTACTCAAATAGGTAGATTTGGGATGCTGTTGATGATGGCATCTGTTGCAATCTCGTGTTCTGACCCTAATCCTTTGGACTCATATACCCGTGTCCCGTTTGAAAAGGCGGAAACGGATGACGGAAACAGTGATGGTGACGGAGACGGTGCCGGCGGTTTGTTCGAGAAAGGAAACGGAACGGACAGCAAACCATATATGATAATGAATGCGACGCAGATTAGGAATATGCGTAGTGTGTTGAAATCGGGAATAAAAGTTTATTTCCAGTTGGGTGCTGATATTGATATGGCAGGCGTTGATGACTGGCAGGCGCTGAATGCTTCAGGGGATTTTCCTTATGAAATAGATTTTGACGGAGACAGCCATGTCATAAAGAACTTCAAATGTTCTGCCGGTGATTATCCGAGTTTCTTCGGAGTATTGTGCGGTGATTGCCGTAATGTGGGCTTTGTGAATGCTTCTGTATCGTCAGCGCGGCAGGGGATTGGAATAATCACCGGTTACCTTGGACTTAAAGATAAGGGTAACGGCAATAAGACAGGAAGAATAGTGAACTGCTATACGACCGGTGAAGTGATTGGCTCCGGTGCGGCGGGTGGAATAGCCGGCGTGCTGGCAAACAGCTATGATGGGCAAGAAAGTTATATAAAGAACTGCTATTCAAGTGCAACGGTCAGCGACCAGGCGGCAAGTGGTGGAAAAGCAGGCGGCATTGCCGGAAGGAAAGTGGGTGTCGGCGGATTTATAGAGAACTGCTATGCATACGGAACAGTCAGCGCGACTAAAGGAGGCGTAGGCGGCATTTTGGGACAAATCGACAAAAATAGTGACATTGCCATCAAGAACAGCGTGGCGTGGAGCAACTTGACCGGAGTAGATGCTTCGTCAACCGTAGGACGCATTGTTGGTGTCTCTGCTTCGTTGGGCAGTTATGAGAATTGTTACGCCTGTGAGAGTATTGTACTCAAGGTGAATGAAAATACGATTACCGCATCAGACGAATCGTCAGCCACGGGAACTACTTTTCACGGAGTGGCGAAGTCAGCGGAAGAACTGGGGAATATCATCGTAGCCTGGAATCCGAATCTTTGGAAAAAAGGAACGAACGGTTATCCGATATTCAAGTGGTCTGAATAAATAGAGCCAGTCGATACAAAAAAGCAGAAATAATCTGCTTTTTTGCTTTTATAGGGGTTGGGCAGATGAATGATGAGTTGTTTTATCTTATAGAAGCGATTCAGAGAAATACTACAATCGAATATATATATCCTTAAATATAAATCACTTTAAATTGTAACAACTTAATTGATAAAATTATGAATGACCGAAGAAACTCATTTTTTAGACTGTTTCTCCTGATTCTGTTGTGTTTGGGCGTCCAGTCACTACGGGCGCAGACAGTTACAAAGGTCTTTAAAAATGAGCCGCTGAAGGCGGTATTGAAAGAAGTTGAGCGGCAGACGAAGTACTCCATTATCTATAAAACGGACGAAGTTAATGAAAATAAGAAGATAACGGCTTCCTTTCAGCAGGCAACTGTTAATAATGTACTTGCTGCTGTTTTGGATAAAGATGTAGAGTACAAACTACAGAACCGGATGATTATCATCACAAAGAAAACAGCACGCAATACTGCTGCCGTACCGTCGCAGTCTTTACACCGGGTTACGGGGAAGGTGGTTGATGTGAACGGTGACCCGGTAATCGGTGCCAGCGTGCAGGTGACGGGGCAGTCTATGGGAACGATTACGAATTTGGATGGTGAATTTACGTTGTCGGCAGTTTCGGTTAATGCAGTAGTTGTAGTGTCCTATATTGGATTTGAAAAGAAAGAAATCAAAGTCTCCGAGTTGCAGAAATCTCCGAGAGTGATGTTGCGGGAAGATACGGCTACGCTGGAAGAAGTAGTGGTGGTAGGCTATGGTACTCAAAAGAAAATAAACCTGACGGGAGCCGTTGCGGTAGTAGACAGTAAAGCGATGGAAGACAGACCCGTGCCGAGAGCTTCACAGATGCTGCAAGGAACGGTACCCAACATGAATGTGACTTTCGGGTCGGGATATCCGGGAGCTTCGGCAACTATCAATATCCGTGGTGTGAACTCTATCAGCGGCAATGCGTCGCCATTAGTACTGATTGACGGAATAGAAGGAGATATCGACCGCTTGAATCCGAATGACATCGCTTCCATCTCCGTATTGAAAGATGCTTCTTCGGCCGCTATTTACGGGGCTCGTGCTTCTTATGGTGTTATCCTCGTGACTACCAAGGAAGGTTCTGCCCGCAAGACTACCGTTTCGTATGATGGAAGATATTCGTGGAGCAATCAGACGACTTCCACTGATTTTGAAACCAGGGGATATTATTCGGCAGGTATCAACGATCTGTTTTATACCAATTACAACGGAAAGCCTTATACCAACTATACGGAAGAAGACTACCGCCAGCTTTGGTTGAGGCGGAATGATAAAACGGAGAATCCTGAACGCCCCTGGGTGGTCACTGACCAACGCGACGGAAGGGATACATACGTCTATTACGGCAACTTCGACTGGTATAATTATCTTTACCGTAAAAACAGGCCGATGTGGGAGCACAATATCAGTGTCAGCGGGGGAAATGAGAAGCTGAACTATTATTTATCAGGAAATACAGTCGATCAAACAGGTATCTTCAGACAAAACCCTGATAAATATAAGGTGTATAATTTCAGAAGTAAAATCTCGGCAAAAATTACCCCGCGGCTGACAATCAGCAATAACACGAAGTATCACTATAACAGCTATTCTTATCCGGGATTATCGGGTATTAATAACAACTTCAATACTGCGGTTAACCATGCGTTGGCAAGCTTCGTACCTGTCAATCCGGATGGCAGTGCTGTTTATCTGACTTCATTGAGTAATTCCAGCGTCCTGGATGGTATGGGAGCTATCCTTGCCTATGGCAAGCATAAGAATGAAGACCAGCGGTATGAGTTCTCCACAACTTTTGAAGCAAGTTTCAATGTGATGAAGAACCTGAATATCCGTGCAAATTACAGTTACCTGCACTATAACTATCAGACCATGAACAGAACGGTAAATGTGCCGTATTCCAAATATCCGGGTGAGATATCCTATCTGACTACCGGAAGCGGTGTGAATCAGTTGAAGGAAACACAGACCAACCATTGGTACCAGGCTTTCAATGTCTATGGTGACTATATGTTGGATATTGCCGACCATCAGATAAAAATCATGGCGGGTTACAACTATGAAACCAAGCGTTTGAAAGATATCAAAGTCTCCCGCCAGGGCTTGCTCTCCGATGACCTGAATGACTTGAACCTGGCTGTAGGAGATGCGATGACTATGTCTGGCGGACAGAATGAATACGCGCTTCTCGGAGCATTCTATCGTCTTAATTACTCCTACAAAGGCGGTCGTTATTTATTTGAGACGAGCGGCCGTTATGACGGAAGTTCCCGTTTCAGAAGCGGACATCGTTTCGGTTTCTTCCCCTCGGCTTCCGTAGGATGGAGAATCAGTGAAGAACCGTTTTTCGGAAACTTAAAGAAGAATATTGATAATGTGAAATTACGCCTATCATACGGTTCGTTGGGAAATCAGCAGGTAGGATATTACGATTATATCCAAACCATTAATACCAACGGCACGATGAACTACATCTTTGGCGACCAGAAGAAAGGCTCTTATGCAAGTGTCTCCGACCCGAATTCCGCCGACCTGACCTGGGAAACCGTTTCGACCTGGAACGTGGGACTGGACCTCGGATTCCTGAACAACCGCCTGAACTTGACCGCCGATGCCTATATCCGCGATACTAAAGGTATGCAAACTTCCGGTAAAAAGCTCCCCGGTGCTTATGGAGCTAATGAACCCAAGCAAAATGCAGCCAACCTGCGTACCAAAGGCTGGGAATTGATGCTGACCTGGAATGATGCGTTCAAACTGGCAAACAAACCTTTCCGCTATAACCTATCCGTAGGGCTGGCGGACAATACATCGGAAATAACGAAGTTCGATAATCCTTCGAAGATATTGAGTGATTACTATGTCGGTCAGAAGTTGGGTGATATTTGGGGATATGTAGTGGACGGACTTTTCAGGACAGACGAAGAAGCGGCAAGCTATAACGTCGACCAGACAGCAGTCAATTTCGTTATCAATACAGCACAGGTGAATCCGGGACTTCATGCCGGTGATATGAAATTTGTTGATTTGAACGGCGACCATAAAATCTCTTCCGGCTCGAACACAGCAGATGACCCGGGCGACCGTAAAATAATCGGAAACTCATTGCCTCGCTATACATACAGTATTCAAGGTGGTTTCGACTGGTATGGATTCGACTTCTCCATTTATCTTCAGGGAGTAGGACGCCAGGATTGGTATCCGGGCACTAACTCCGTATTCTTTTGGGGACCATACGCCCGTCCGTACTCGTCGTTCATTCCGCGCGATTTCTTGAGTCAGGTATGGAGCCCGGAAAATCCCGATGCTTATTTCCCGCGTCCGATAGGATATCTTGCCCTCGGCAATAACCGTTCTTTGGGAGTGGTGAACGACCGCTATTTGCAGAACCTGGCTTATTGCAGAGTGAAGAATATTACAGTAGGCTATACGATTCCCGCTGCATGGACGAAGAAAGTAAAGATAGAACGCCTGCATATCTATTTCAGTGGTGAGAACCTGTTTACCTTCTCTCCGCTAAAGAGTGATTACATTGACCCGGAACAGGCTTCGGCTGAGAATTCCATTCAATCGGCAAATGGTAACGCAAAACTGTATCCCTGGTCAAAGACCTATTCTTTTGGAGTGAACGTAACTTTTTAAACTAACTAATATTTGAATTATGAAACCTGTTTATATAGTATCTTGGTTGTTCGCATTGGCGGTATCTTTCGCATCTTGCGACGATTGGTTGGATAAGACCCCCAAAGACCGCCTGTATCCGGATGTATATTTCAAGACTGAAGATGAGTTGCGGTTATTTACGAATCAGTTTTATAACAATCTGGTTCCTTCTGCCGTCGATATTTATTCCGAGTCGTCCGATTTGATTGTCAAGTCCGACTTAATGCTTGAAATGTCAGGACAGCGCATCATACCCGATGAAGGAAACGGCTGGAACTTTACGGCACTCCGCGATATTAATTTCTATTTGCAGCATTCCCACAACTGCACGGAGGCGAATGCCCGTAACCGTTACGATGGTGTTGCCCGTTTTTTCAGAGCCTATTTCTACTTTGAGAAGGTGAAGAGATATGGTGATATTCCCTGGTATGACAAAGCACTCGATTCAGACGACCCCGATTTGTATAAAGCCCGTGACTCACGTGAATTTGTCATGCAGAAAATGTTGGAAGACCTGGATTTTGCGATTACCAATCTTCCGAAAACGAAGAATGCGTATATACTGACCCGGTGGACGGCATTAGCCCTGAAATCCCGTGTCTGCCTGTTTGAGGGTACTTTCCGCAAATATCACGGACTGGAAGATTATGAAAAATACCTGAATGCCTGCGTCTCGGCTTCCGAAACCTTTATGAACGAAAGCGGATATACGCTCTATAAATCGGGCAGCGCACCTTACAGGGATTTATTCGCTTCCATAAATCTACAGGCGGATGAAGTGATTTTCGGTCGTGACTACGAAGCTTCTCTTTCTGTTCTCCACAATGTGCAGAATTATGAGAACTCCACCACGATGGGACGTCCGGGAATGAACAAGAAGATTGTGAATTCTTATCTGATGGCAGACGGAAGCCGTTTCACGGATAAGGCCGGTTATGAAACGATGACATTCGACCAGGAATGTCAGAACCGGGACCCGCGACTGGCACAGACCATCCGTACCCCCGGATATACGAGAATAGGAAGCACAAAGAAAGAAGCCCCGAACTTGGCTTATACCATGACCGGATATCACCTGATAAAATATTCGATGACGGCCAACTACGATGAATACAATAAATCGTGCAACGATATTCCTTTGTTCCGCACGGCAGAAGTGTATCTGAACTTTGCCGAAGCGAAAGCCGAGCTGGGTATTTTGAAGCAAGCCGACATCAATAAATCCATCAAACTGCTTAGAGACAGGGTAGGTATGACTAACCTCGATATGGAACTGGCAAACTCAAAACCCGACCCGTATTTGATGAGTGCCGCCACAGGTTATCCGAATGTGAAAGGGGCCAATCAGGGAGTCATCCTTGAAATCCGTCGCGAACGAACCATCGAACTGGCAATGGAAGGTTTCCGCTATTACGACATCATGCGTTGGAAAGAAGGCAAACTATTCGAGAATGACCTGCTGGGAATCTATATTCCCGGTCCCGGCACCTACGATTTGGATAAAGACGGCACGGATGATGTCTGCTTCTATGTAGGAACAAAACCTGCCGGAAATGTACCTCTATATTTGGAGATTGGTGAACAGATTCGCTTGTCGAATGGTCAGAACGGCTATATTCTCAGTCATAGTCTGATTACCCGGAAGTGGAATGAAGACAGAGATTATCTATACCCTGTTCCTATCAATGAACGTACTTTGTCCAATGGTGTGGTAACACAGAACCCCGGTTGGAATGACGGATTGAACTTTAATTAATTAGATTCAGAAATATAAATTCTTATGAAAAATATGATTCCTTATATATGTCTTTTGGCAACCATGTTTGCCAACCTGTCCTGTGCTGACGACCTGGACAACTCCAAATTCGATAATATGATACCCTACGGTAAACAGGAAGTTTCCTACACTTATCCCAAAACAGAAGGTAACCTTAGGGTACTGACCTTTAATATAAGACATTGTGCCGGCAATGATGGCGTGATTAATTATGACAGGACAGCCGCTGTTATCAATGGAATGGAGCCTGATGTCGTTTGTTTGCAGGAAGTGGATTATATGACTACCCGCAGTAATAAAGTCGACCAACTGAAAACCCTGGCGGATAAAACAGGCATGAACCACTACTTCAGTAAGTCGATAGCCTATCAGGGTGGTGAATACGGCAACGGACTTTTATTCAAAGGAATACCAATCAGTACACGGACTTACCCCCTTCCCGGTACCGAACTCCGTTCTGCTGCCATAGCCGAATTTGAGAACTATGTCGTTATCTCCACCCACTTGGCTTTGGAAGAGAATAATAGAGTTGAATCTGCGAAACTGCTCACAGACCTTGCTAAAGAATATAATAAAGTGGTCTATATGGCGGGTGACTTTAACGAGGACTTGATGAATGGCACATTCTTTACGGAACTGAAGAAAGAATGGGAGGTTGTCAGTTCCACAGAGAACACTTTCCCTACCGGACAAGCGACCAAACGAATTGATTTTGTAGTTACTTTGAAAACTCCGCCTACCAGTGTGGTGAAATCGAATGTGATATACAACCTGGACGGTGTCAACGTAAGCATAACTTCCGACCATTATCCGCTTTATTGTGATTTTAAAAAACCGACCGGACTTGAGGAATATCCGAAAGCAGAAACTGACTTGCGCATAGGTAACTATTTCCTCACCTATTGTAAAGGAACGGATGGAGTGATTGATTACGACCGGGTAGGACGTATTGTCACCAAAATGAATGCGGATATTGTATGCTTGCAGGGACTGGATAAGGAAACGGAACGTTCGGAAGGCATCGACCAGTTGAACGTGCTGGCACAGAAATCGAATATGCATGATTACTTTGCCAAAGCTATCGACTACAAAGGCGGCGAATTCGGTGTCGGCATACTGACAAAAGAAGAACCTGTCAGTGTGGACAGATATCAAATGGCGGGAAAGAGTGAGATGCGTGCAGCTATGGTAGTGGAATATGAAAAGTTTGTCGTAGCCAGCACCAACTTCGATACGGATATGGCAAAACGTATAGAAGCCCTTCAAACGTTAGAAACAAAACTGTCTGCCTATAATAAACCGGCATTCCTGTTGGGATACTTCAATGAAGGGGATTTGGAAAGCGAGTTCTTCGAAATGGTGAAGAGTAACTGGAATCTTCTTAGCGCTGATAAATCCACTGAAGTCAGTGGTAAGAAACGTCGCCTTGATTTTATTATATCTTTGAAGAGTCATAATGTAAATGTGACACAAACCGACGTGATAGAGAGCCTGTCGGGGGTAGACGTGACCGTTGCTTCTACACATTATCCTCTTTTCTGTGATTTCTCCGGTTTAAAATAAAAACGTAGGGTAACAATGATTTTCTCCCGTCTTCTTGTCCGTTAGGACTGGAAGACGGGAATTTTTTTTGTCTTTATTCTTTATCTTCTCTCAAATTTACTTATATTTGTCCGCCCCTTCATTCCAAAAACTCAGCGAATGGATAAAAAGACAGACGACATGGATGCCCGTTTTGAGCAGTTTTATGCCGCCAATTTCCCAAGAGTCAAGAACTTTGCGAGGTTGTTGACCAAGTCGGAAGAGGATGCAGAAGATATTGCCCAAAACATATTTCTCAAATTATGGACTCGTCCTGAATTATGGGCGGGGGAAGAATCTATGAATAGCTATCTGTACACTGTCACCCGGAATGAAATCTTCAATCTGTTCAAACATCAGAAGATAGAACAGGAATATGAGAATAAGATTATCAAGGCACAACTGATTGGCGAGTTATGCGATGAAGATACCACCCTTTTAGAGGAAATCTATTACAAGGAAGCATTGATGCTCGTAGAACTGGCACTCACCCAATTGCCGCCGCGCCGGAAAGAAGTGTTCGAAATGAGCCGTCTTGAAGGACTTTCCCATAAAGAAATAGCAGAGAAACTGCAAATCCCCCTTCGTACGGTAGAAGACCACATCTATAAAACCTTGACAGAACTCCGAAAAGTGTTAATGTTTGTTATCCTTCACCTGATTCTTCCGTAGTTCGTCTTTCTGAATAGTGGTATTTATGTAAGCGTTTTTAAGAAACCAATAAATACTTTTATGAAGAATTATATTCACGACATTATCGACCGTTACATCAAGCACGACTATCCGAAAGAAGTCGACAGGGATTTCCGTGTTTGGCTGACCGACCAGGAACATGCAGATGAGAAAGAGAATCAACTGAACAAACTTTGGGAATCTACAGAATCAGTAAGCACGCCCGGTTATGACCGCTCGCTGGAACGGATGCACGAATTTACCGGAATGGGAGCAAGACGCAAGATGCGTGCTTTGCGTAGCCGCTTGATTATTTGGAGAGTAGCAGCTACCTTATTAATCGCTTTGTCTTCTGTCTCTATATATTTGGCTTTGCAGAACCGCCAAGCGCCGGACTTGTTGCAGGCTTATATTCCTACTGCCGAAACACGGAATATTACTTTGCCGGACGGCACACAAGTGATGATAAACTCACAGAGCACGCTGCTATATCCACAGCAATTTACGGGTGACACACGTTGTGTCTATTTGGTTGGCGAAGCCGATTTCAAAGTAAAGCGGGACGCGAAACATCCGTTCATCGTGAAAACTTCTGATTTTCAAGTTACTGCCTTAGGAACGGAATTTAATGTGACAGCCTATCCGAATGAGGAGGAAGTGACGGCAACACTGATTTCAGGGAGCGTATTGGTAGAATATAATAATCAGCAGGAACAAAAAATGCTGGAACCGAACGAACAGTTGGCTTACAATAAAAGTACCTGTTCCGGCAACGTGCTTCGTCCGGATATGCAGGATGTGACAGCTTGGCAACGGGGAGAAATTGTATTCCGTAGCATGACGATGGAAGAGATATTCACCCGTCTCGAACGAAAATATCCATATACATTCGTTTACAGCTTCCGTAGCTTGAAGAAAGACCGTTTCAATCTTAGCTTCGACCCGAATGCTTCGATAGAAGATATAATGGATATCATTGCCCGTGTGACGGGAACGATAGATTATAAAATCGTG
The DNA here is from genome assembly GCF_014750685.1 of Bacteroides sp. GM023. Classification (GTDB taxonomy): domain Bacteria; phylum Bacteroidota; class Bacteroidia; order Bacteroidales; family Bacteroidaceae; genus Bacteroides. Next base: position 49,111 of record NZ_JAAXGE010000016.1, on the reverse strand, counting down.
GAAGATAAATGTTATCTAACCCATCGGTGAAAAGAAGAAATCTGTCGGATATATTCGGGATGAAAGTCTCATCCCAACCTTCTCCCAGTGAGAGAAGATAAGAAATATTATATATAAGTATTTAACCTTGAAAACCGAAAAGCCTATGTAGAAAAAATATCCGGAAGAAGGTTGCAGCTTCTCCCGGATGTGAAATCGAAATTCTTACTATTAGCGTTGGACAGACGCTACTAAATTCGAGAATCTAACTTTATCTGTATAAACTAATACTAAGAAGATGCAGCAAATTTATGAAAATCTAGCCAATAAGCAGGCAATGAGCCGAGTATTTATGCTTTTTTTGTGCTGCCTGCTCTATTCGACACCTCTTTTCTCACAAAGCAGCAATGCCCGGATAACGATTCATCAGAAGAATATTTCGGTCATCGAAGCTCTGAAAGAAGTAGAGAAGCAGACGAAATTATCCGTCGGCTACAATGAATCGCAGCTAATCAGCAAGCCTTCCCTCAATCTCGCCCTGGAGAAGGCAACGTTGGCAACCTCTCTCAATGAGATTCTGAAAGGTACGGGCTATACCTACCAACTGAAAGGAAAATATATAATCATCGTCCCGCAGGAAAAGAAAGAAGCGGAAACGTCTCCTGCCAAACGTATCACCGGACGTGTGCTGGACGAACAGGGAGAACCCCTGATTGGTGTAAACGTTCTTGTGAAAGGCACGACTATTGGTTCCATTACCGATATGGACGGTAACTTCGCGCTTGAAGCTCCTGCTGGCAGTACGTTGAGTATCACCTATGTGGGATACACATCGCAGACAATACAGGTAACTGCCCAAAATAACTATCATGTGCAGCTAGCTTCGGATGCAAAGCTGTTGAGCGAGGTAGTAGTAACCGCACTCGGTATCAAGCGTGAACAAAAGGCATTGAGCTACAACGTGCAACAAGTGAAATCCGACGAACTGACACAAATCAAGGATGCCAATTTCGTGAACAGCCTGAACGGTAAAGTGGCGGGTGTTACTATCAATACCAGTTCTTCTGGAGTCGGCGGCGCGAGTAGGGTAGTGATGCGTGGAACGAAATCCATCGAGCAGAGCAGTAACGCCTTGTACGTAATAGATGGTATTCCCATGTACAACTTCGGTGGTGGAGGCGATACGGAATTTGGCTCGAAAGGAGCTTCTGAAGCGATTGCCGATATAAACCCTGAAGATATTGAAAGCATTTCCGTATTGACGGGAGCGGCTGCCGCTGCCCTTTATGGTAGTAACGCTGCCAACGGAGCGATTGTGATTACCACCAAGAAAGGAGAAACAGGAAAACTGCAAGTAGGCGTATCCAGTGGCTTCGAATGGCTGAAACCTTTTAAAATGGCCGACTTCCAGGGACGTTACGGCACGGGAAGCAATGGTAAAACAGGAAACTCCAGTATTTACAGTTGGGGTCCGAAGCTGAACTCTGCCGCGCAGACAGGCTACGAGCCTTCCGATTTCTTCGATACGGGCGCTGTATATACCAACTCTGTCACGCTGTCCACAGGTACGGACAAGAATCAGACTTTCTTTTCGGCGGCTGCCGTCAATTCGGCGGGAATGGTTCCAAATAACAGATACAACAGATATAACTTTACTTTCCGCAACACAACCAGTTTCCTGAACGATAAAATGAGACTGGACGTAAGTGCCAGCTATATCCTTCAGAACGACCGGAATATGACAAACCAGGGACAATATTCCAATCCGTTGGTTTCCGCCTATCTTTTCCCGAGAGGGGACGATTTCTCTTTGATAAAGAACTTCGAGCGTTGGGATGAGGCACGTAAGATCAGTGTTCAGTTCTGGCCGCAGGGAGAAGGTGACCTTCGTATGCAGAATCCTTACTGGATTGCTTACCGCAATCTCCGGCTCAACAATAAGAAACGCTATATGGCATCGGCAGGATTGAGCTATCAAATCCTCGACTGGCTGAACGTAGCGGGACGTGTACGCATTGACAATACGAATAGCGAATATGAAGGCAAACTATATGCGAGTACCAGCAGTACGCTGACCGACGGTAGTTCACAAGGACACTATACCGTCAACAACGGACAGTACTCGCAGACCTATGCCGACGTACTGGTGAATATCAACAAACGTATTCAGGACTTTACGATTGTCGCCAATATCGGAGCCAGTTATAGCGGAGTGACGAGTAAGGAACTGGGCTACGCAGGGCCGATACGTGACACCGGCATTCCTAACCTGTTCAATGTCTATGACTTGGATAACGCTAAGAAACGGGCTACGCAAGTCGGCTGGCGCGAAGCGACGGAATCCGTTTTCGCCAGTGTGGAAGTCGGATGGAAGAGTATGCTCTACCTCACTCTGACGGGGCGTAACGACTGGGCTTCCCAGTTAACCCATTCCCCGCAGGCTTCTTTCTTCTATCCTTCCGTAGGACTTTCGGCGGTTATCTCCGAAATGGTGAAACTGCCGTCGTGGGTGGATTATCTGAAGGTACGCGGCTCTTTCAGCTCGGTAGGTACGCCCTATCCGCGTTTCCTCACTTACCCCACGTATGCCTATGACCCTACCAAGCAGGACTGGAAGTCACAGACGCATTATCCTATCGGAAAATTATATCCGGAGCGCACTGACTCCTGGGAAATCGGTCTGGACGCTACCCTGTTCAAAGACTTCAAGTTGAGCGGCTCGTTCTACTACGCCAATACGTACAATCAGACCTTCGACCCTCAACTCCCCGTATCGTCAGGATATGACAAGCTCTATGTGCAAACCGGATACGTGCGCAACTATGGTTTCGAAGCAATGCTCTCCTACGGGCATCGTTGGGGTGACTTCGGTTGGGACAGCAGTTTCACATTCTCAACCAATAAGAATGAAATCGTAGAACTGGTAAAAGACTACATCCATCCGGAAAGCGGAAAAACCTACAATGTCGATAAACTCGAACTGAAAACGTCCGATGGACGCGGTTTCGGTAAAGCGAAATTCATCCTGAAAGAAGGCGGCACACTGGGCGACCTCTACACGCACGCCGACTTGAAGCGTGACATCAACGGTAAAATACTGATTGACGACAACGGAAGCGTAACAGCTATTGACAACGCCGGCGACATAAAACTAGGCAGCGTATTGCCGAAAGCCAACCTGGCGTGGAACAACAGCTTCTCCTATAAAGGTATCCATGCAGGCTTCCTGCTGACAGCGCGTTTGGGCGGCATCGTCTATTCCGCCACGCAAGCCTACCTCGATTTATACGGAGTATCCGAAACTTCCGCCGCCGCACGTGATGCCGGAGGAGTATTGGTAAACGGACGCAGCCACGTCAACCCGCAACGATTCTATGAAGTGGTCGCCTCGCAAAGCGGATTGCCCACCTATTACACATACAGTGCCACTAACCTGCGCTTGCAGGAAGCACATATCGGATACACGATTCCCCGGCGTTGGTTGGGCAATGTGTGTGATGTTAATGTATCCCTTGTCGGGAGAAATCTTTGGATGCTCTACTGCAAGGCTCCTTTCGACCCGGAAGCGGTAGCTACTACGAACAACTATTACCAGGGAATCGACTACTTTATGATGCCGAGTTCCCGGAATATAGGATTCAACATTAAGATTAACTTCTAAATACTATGATGGACATGAAACGAATATACTACCTTCAACTAATGCTCCTTTCGGTATTTCTGCTACCCCTAAGCAGTTGTTTCGACAGTGACATCAACCGCAGCATGTACGAAGCGGACGCCGGAGAGATGCAGCGTGAAAATCATATTGTCGGCGCTACGTTAAGAGGAATGCAAGGTTTGGTTATCCCCACGCGCGAACACCTTTACCAATTTATGGACGCCATGGCAGGAGGAGCCTACGGCGGTTACCTGGAAGGTATCGTAGACACCTGGGTAATGAAATTCTCAACCTTCAACCCCGAACAGGGCTGGCTCAAATCACCCTTTGCCGACCCCATCACCGAGATGTATCCGCAATACCGTGATATGCTCAACAAAACGGAAGACCCCGTAGCATTGGCTTTCGGGAAAATACTCCGTGTATGCATCATGCACCGTGTGACCGATATGTACGGCCCTATCCCTTACTCCAAAATGATGAGTGGCGATAATACGGGAGAAGACCTGGCCGTACCCTACGACTCACAGGAACAAGTGTACACCCAAATGCTGAAAGAGCTCGAAGAAGCCGACCGGGTACTGGAAGAAAACAAAGACCTTTCATCCGAAGCCTTCCGCAAACTGGAAGACCTATATTACGGCAATATCTCCAAATGGCGCAAATTCGTACATTCCATGCAACTACGTATCGCCATGCGGATGAGCTACGTGCAACCGACCGAAGCGAAACGTGTCGCCGAAGCCGCTGTTGCAGCCGGAGTCATCGAGTCGAATGAAGACAACGCACTGCTGCACGTAGCAGAGAACCGTTCCGAACTTTTGTTCAACAACTGGAGTGACTACCGCATCAGTGCCGACCTTGTCTCCGTAATGAAAGGATATGACGACCCCCGCCTGGATAAAATGCTGGTCAAAGGTATGCAGACAGTAGACCAGAACGGTGAAAAAGTAGACGTATATGATTACTATGGAGTACGTATCGGCATCTTCACCAAAAAGAAAGATGACATGATAAACCTCTTTTCCAAGCAAGTAATCAGCAGTACCGACCCTTATCTTTGGATGAATGCTGCCGAAGTGGCTTTCCTTCGTGCCGAAGGCGCGTTGCGTGGCTGGACAATGGGAGGAGACGCACAAGCTTTGTATGAGAAAGCCATCGCTCTGTCATTTGATGAACGCAAAGCATCGGGAGCCGACGCCTACGCGAAGGATTCAAAAAAAGTGCCTGCCGACTACGTAGACCCGATGGGTGAATATAGCCATCCCGCCATAAGTACGATTACTATCGCCTGGGAACCGGGAGCAGAGAACTTCGAGAAGAACCTGGAACGAATCATCACCCAAAAGTGGATTGCCATCTTCCCGCTGGGTATCGAAGCCTGGGCAGAACATCGCCGCACGGGTTATCCCAAATTGCTGCCTGCCGTGGAAAATAAAGACCCCAACAATAGTGTCAACGTGAATATCGGTCCCCGCCGCCTGCCTTATCCGGCCGACGAGTACAACACGAATCCGGTCTATATCGGACAGGCCGTACAAATGCTGAATGGCCCCGATGTTGCCGGAACCAAGCTTTGGTGGGATGTAAAGAACCATACCAACTAATGAAGAACTTTATAGACTATCTTAAATCAATGAGATTATGAAATATCAATCCATATTCAATTTATGTCTGCTGACTGTTTTTCTGTTAGTCGTCTCCGCTGGTTGCAGCGACTGGACGGACATGGAAATTCATGACAGCGAGGTGAAAGAGGCAAAAGAACAGAACCCGGCGCAGTATGCCGCCTATACGCAAAATCTCCGCGCTTATAAAGCAACGAAGCACGCATTGGTCTATGCCCGGTTCGATAATGCTCCCGAAACGTATGTCAGTGAGAAAAATTACCTGCGTTCCCTGCCGGATAGTGTAGACATAGTGACGATGTGCAATGCAAGCCGCCTTTCCGACTACGACCGGGAAGATATGAAACTGGTACGTACAGACTATGGTACCCGAATACTATACGAAGTAAATGCCGATGCAGGTGAAGAGGCTATGGCAGCTGCCGTAATAGCAGTTAAAAATGGAGAATTTGACGGAATAACATTGACAGCACAGACCTCTGTCAATGAATCTTCTATCGCATTTCTCCATAATGCTTTGGGACAGGTGGACTGCCTGATGATATTCAATGGAAAAGTAGGATTCGTTCCCGCGACATTCCGTAGCTTGTTCGACTATTACGTGACCGAAATCCCTGCGGAAGCCGATGAATTTGATGTAGAAACAGCTTTGATGTATGCCCAAAGTTTTGGAATCAGTGACCGCTTGTTGCTGGCAGTCGAGCCACAGTATACGATAACCGATAAGACGCAGAAAACTTTCGATGCAATGGGATGGATAGCCGCTTATCTGCATAATTATGTCGCTTCGCCCGGTGGAATCGCTGTACACAATATTTCTGCTGATTACTACAATACAGAGATTATTTATAAACAGACCCGTGGGGTGATACAGATACTCAACCCCGCTTCGGGCAACTAAAAACTTGGAGTGCTATGAAAAGAATATATAACTTATGGATGGTAATTGCGGCTTTAGCATTGGCAAGCTGTGATAACACCGATTATAGTAATCGTTCTCCGTTCGATAACTCCGCTTATCTTAGTGTGGCAGAAGTGAAAAATGTGGAAGGTTTTACTTTCAATCGCTTGGTGACTAAACAGGATAAGAAATTCAACGTGAAATTATCCTATCCGTCGGGAAGTGATGTTGCAGTGAATATAAAGGTAGACCCGTCATTGACATCCGCTTACAATATGAAGAATGACACTGATTATCTGCCATTGGATGCCCGACATTATGAATTTTCCACTACTTCAGTGGTGATTCCTGCGGGAAAGACCACCTCCGAAGAGGTCGTTATCCATTTTTCCAAACTGGATGAACTGGAGATTGACGCAACCTATGTCTGTCCGCTTGCTATTGAAGCTGATAAGGTGGGAGTGATGAACGGCTCGCATGTCATGTATTATTTGGTGAAAAGGTCGAGTGCCATTACCACAGCGGCAAATCTACAGAAAGTTTACGTGGCCGTACCGGGATTTGACAAGGGGAGTCCTACGGCCGATGTAGTGAATAATCTGACAGCGTTAACGATGGAAGCTATCATACGTATCAACCAGTTTGATGCAGAAACCAACATTACCACTATTATGGGCATTGAACAATATCTCTGTGTACGTTTGGGAGATGTAGGTTACCCACGTCAGCAGTTGCAAGTCCAGACACCTGTCGGAAAATTCCCCGGCAACAGTGACAACAATCTGCAACTTCAGGTCGGAGAATGGTATCACATCGCACTGACATGGGACATTGAAACACAGGTTATCGCTTTCTATGTGAACGGAAAACTGCAAAGGCGTGAAAGCGGTCATGGAAGTAGTGAACTTACAGCCATTAACCTGGGAGATAAATTGGCAGATGATGAAGTAGGCAATGGAGGTGATTTCAATTTCTATTTCGGGCGTTCATACGGTCAGTCTAACGATATATCTCGTCAGTTGAACGGAGAAATTTGTGAGGGGCGTATATGGAGCGTAGCTCGTACCGAACAACAGATTTTCGAGAATATGTATAATATCCTTGAACCTGCTGCGGAACCGAACCTGCGTGCTTACTGGAAATTTGACGAAGGAACCGGAATGACCATCACAGACCAGACTGGCAACCGGAATGATGCAAAGGTTATTCCATACTGGACAGACGCTACGTATACACAGCCACGTGATAAAACGGATGCAGAACTGTGGCCTGCCGGTATTGAAGTTCCTATATTGAATAAATAAGCGGGTGATTAATTAACTTAAAACGAATGATAATATGAGACAAATATTAAAATATACCGGACTTTGTTTCTTGCTCTTGCTGGCAGTAACTGCTTGCGAGGAAGATGCTGCCGTGCTGAATCCCGATGTCTCGCACGATAAATCGACAGAATTAAATATAGGTGAACTGCCGAAAAGATTGTGCAGCGATTTGGAAAAGAACAATCAGCAAGTGTTTCTTGTTGTGACCGACCAGGAAGATGCAGTAGTGACCGACCAAGTATCCATAGTACTGAAGGAAGCTGCTACCGAAACTCAGAATCTGACTGTAACCGTAGATGAAGAATTTGATGTGGAAGCTTTTCAGTTGGAGTATACAAACTCGAACTATCTATTGTTGCCGGCTTACGCTTACGAGATAGCAAACGGAGGAAAAATAACCTTGGCAGCCGGAGCTACACAGTCAGGCAAAGCAGCATTGACCCTTAAAGGATGGCTTTTACCAAAAGCTGAGAATGATATGGGCTCTCAAAAAGATACGCAATATCTGCTTCCTCTCATTTTAAAAGATGAGAGTGGATACCAAAGCCTGCTTTATCGTATCAACTGGACAAATGGTAAAATGCGTTTGACAGCTCCCGATAAAGGGCATACCTGTATTGGCTATGTCGATACGGAGAAAATGAGTCCTTTGGTATCTTCCGTATATTGGTTTCAGGATAGTTATATGACTCCGGGTTATGAGTCCTCACAATTATTTGATGTCGTTAATTTATTGCGGGCCACTGTGAGTACAGGTGGTGAATTGAAACTGAATTCTGATATTTCTTATGTACTGAAACATGCGGATAAATATATCCGTCCGTTACAGTTGATGGGAATAAAAGTGTGCCTTACCATAAAGAGCAGTCCGGCAGTTGGCTTTTGCCATTTAGCTGAGGGAGACATTGAAAACTTTGTAATGCTGGCAAAGACAGTGGTGGAACTTTATAAACTGGATGGTATTGACCTTTGGGATGATGGAGATGAATATGGCGTAGAAGGTGTGAAGAATATGACTGTTTATCCCAAACTCATAAAAGCGCTACGTGAAGCACTGCCTAAAGAGAAAATGCTGACAGTAGCCGATAAGGGGGATGCTACTTCTTATTTTTCAGATAAAGAGAAGTGTGGCGGCATCGAAGTGGGTAAATATATTGATTATGCATACAATGGCTATCTGAATAAATACTCACTTCCACACTGGACAGCTTTTCAGATACCTGGAGCTGAATGGATGGTAAGCGGGCGGAAACCTTTTGCCGGATTAGAGAAAGAAAGGTTTGTATGCTTCTCATTCGATTTTACAGAAAGTATGTCTGAAATTTGGGGAGATGATATGGACTTTCTCTATTTTATACTGGACATGGATGGAACGGGTGAAGATCCGAATGGGGTAATTGCTTTCCAAGAGAGCTCCAAAGCTTATATTGCTTATGATATACCGGATAATGTGCGGGGAAGAGAAATGCTAACAACAGCTCCCATGAATGAGATGCAATTTTTCTATGACCCGTTTTATGAAAGTCAGGTTATGCTGGCTCCACACCAGGCCGGAGTAGTTGGCAATGACCCGAATAATACTTATTTCAGGAAAGACTGGTAAGATTCATTACCTTGGCAGACTGGCTGTCGGTTCTTTGAAGTCAGATGTACCATAGGAGTCGGAATACGTGACTTTTGTTCTACTGCTATGGTACTTCTGCCATTCTGCCAAACTGCTTTTTATAAGTAGGAGGGAGGACAGGTAGAATATCAAATTCTATTTAAGGTACTATATATATTAGCGCAATTTTTGTTTAAGGTACTAATTTATTTGTAACTTTGTCCTCATCGAAAGAAAAACAGATATTATGGCAAGAATAACCATTCCTTATGCAGTAGCTGACTTCGCAGATCTTCGCGAACGTGGCTTTTATTATGTTGATAAGACAGATTATATTCCGGGACTTGAAGATTATAATGCTCCTGTCTTTCTTCGTCCCCGTCGTTTTGGGAAAAGCCTGTTAATATCTATGTTGGCTCATTATTACGACCGTACAAAAGCAAGCCGTTTTGAAGAACTTTTCGGTGGTACATGGATTGGTGAACATCCAACGCAAGAACATAACCGATATCTGGTTATCCGCTATGACTTCTCCGCAATGGTGATGGCGAATGATATGAAAGGGTTATCGCAAAACTTCGATGACTTGAATTGTGGTCCTGTAGAGTTAATGGTGGAGCATAATCGAGATTTGTTTGGTGACTTTCAATTTATAGCTCGGGGAAGCGCAGCTAAAATGCTTGAAGAAGCTCTTCTTTATGCCCGTTCTCACGGACTTCCTAAAGCCTACATTTTGATTGATGAATACGATAACTTCACCAACCAACTGCTTACCTCCTATAACGATCCGCTTTATGAAAAAGTGACCACCAGCGATAGTTTCCTTCGTACCTTTTTCAAAGTAATAAAGAAAGGTATAGGTGAAGGCAGTATTCGTACCTGCTTCTGTACGGGCGTATTACCTGTCACCATGGACGATCTGACCAGCGGATACAACATAGCGGAAATTCTTACATTAGAACCGGCTTTCTTGAATATGCTTGGCTTCACCTACGAAGAAGCGAAAATATATCTGAGCTATGTTCTCGATAAATATACTCCTGATGAGGGACAGGAACGTTTTGAAGAAATCTGGCAGCTTATAGTGAGCAACTATGACGGCTACCGTTTCAGTCCCACCGGTCAACATCTTTTCAATTCGACCATTCTGACTTATTTCCTCAAGAAATTTGCGGCTAATGCCGGGAGTATTCCGTCTGAACTGATTGATGAGAATCTGCGTACGGACATCAACTGGATTCGTCGACTGACTCTTACACTAAACAATGCCAAAGAAATGCTGGACGCTTTGGTTATAGACGACGAACTGTCCTACAACGTAACAGACTTGTCCAGTAAGTTCAACAAGAAAAAGTTTTTTGAAAAGGAATTCTACCCGGTCAGTCTGTTCTATTTAGGAATGACAACCTTAAAGAATGCTTATCGTATGGTTCTACCTAATATGACTATGCGGAGCATTTACATGGACTACTACAACCAATTGAACAATATTGAAGGCAACGCCAGCCGATATGTTCCGGTTTACGAACTTTATGATGCCAATCGTAGTCTCGAACCTCTGGTACAGAACTATTTTGAACAATATCTGGGGCAATTCCCCGCTCAAGTATTCGATAAAATCAACGAGAATTTCATCCGCTGTTCTTTCTACGAACTTGTATCCCGCTATTTAAGCCATTGCTATACCTTTGCCATCGAACAGAATAACTCCGCAGGGCGTTCGGATTTTGAGATGACAGGTATTCCCGGCACGGATTATTACACGGACGATCGCGTTGTGGAATTCAAATACTATCATGCCAAAGAAGCCGACCGGATACTATCACTTACCGAACCGCTTGCTGAACACGTAGAGCAGGTGAAAGGGTATGCTGAAGATACGAAAAGGAAATTTCCCAATTACAATGTCCGTTCGTATGTGGTATATATCTGTGCCAATAAAGGATGGAAGTGCTGGGAGGTATAATGGACTTTTTTCCCTCTTCATGCGGTCAATGAGAAATAATCGTGTAACTTTGTAAGCTGTTAGTATAAAAACAAGAAGAGTAAAAATGATAGTTTGCATAGCCGAAAAGCCATCTGTAGCACGCGATATAGCCGAAGTACTCGGCGCTCATACAAGAAAAGAAGGATATATAGAAGGGAACGGATACCAGGTGACCTGGACATTCGGGCATCTCTGTACCCTGAAAGAGCCGCATGAATACACGCCCAACTGGAAGTCATGGAGTCTGAGCAGTCTGCCGATGATTCCACCCCGTTTCGGTATCAAGCTGATTGAAAACCCTACCTACGAAAAGCAATTCCATACAATCGAATGGCTGATGCAGAATGCAGACGAGATTATCAACTGCGGTGATGCCGGCCAGGAAGGAGAATTGATTCAGCGTTGGGTAATGCAGAAAGCAGGCGCACGCTGTCCGGTGAAACGTCTATGGATTTCTTCATTGACCGAAGAAGCCATCCGCGAAGGATTTGCCAAACTGAAAGACCAATCGGACTTTCAGTCATTATACGAAGCAGGACTCTCCCGTGCCATGGGCGACTGGTTGCTGGGTATGAATGCCACCCGTCTTTATACGATTAAATACGGTCAGAATAAGCAAGTACTCTCCATCGGACGTGTGCAAACGCCTACCTTGGCATTGATTGTCAACCGCCAACTGGAAATAGCCAACTTCCAGCCCAAGCAATACTGGGAGCTGAAAACCAACTATCGTGATACCACATTCTCCGCCCTTATCCGCAAAAGTGATGAAGAAATCGCCGCGGAAGAAGAAAAGAACGGTGGAAAAAAGAAAATAGATAATCCGGGCATCGACCCCATTGCCAATCGGGAAGAGGGCGAAGCACTGGTAGAACGTATCAAAGACCTGCCGCTTATAGTCACCAGCGTCGGGAAGAAAGACGGAAAGGAATACGCTCCGCGTTTGTTCGACTTGACTTCCCTTCAGGTAGAATGTAATAAGAAATTCGCCTACTCTGCCGATGAGACACTGAAACTTATCCAGTCTCTTTATGAAAAGAAAGTAACCACTTATCCGCGTGTCGATACTACTTTCCTGAGCGATGATATTTATCCGAAATGTCCCGGCATATTGAAAGGACTCCGTGACTACGAAGTACTGACTGCCCCTTTGAACGGCTCTACACTGCCTAAATCGAAGAAAGTATTCGATAACTCGAAAGTGACGGACCACCATGCCATCATCCCTACCGGAGTATACGCTCAAAACCTGACCGATATGGAACGTCGTGTCTACGACCTGATAGCGCGTCGTTTTATAGCCGTATTCTACCCTGACTGTAAGATTTCTACCACCACCGTGATGGGTGAAGTAGACAAAATAGAATTTAAAGTAACCGGTAAGCAAATCTTAGAACCGGGCTGGCGTGTCGTATTCGCCAAAGACGTGAAGGACTCCACCGAAGAGAAAGAGGACGAGGACGAAAATGTTCTTCCTGCCTTTGTGAAAGGGGAGAGCGGTCCTCACATCCCTGACTTGAACGAGAAATGGACGCAACCGCCAAGACCTTTCACGGAAGCAACCCTGCTTCGTGCGATGGAAACCGCCGGAAAACTGGTGGATAATGACGAACTCCGCGATGCCTTGAAAGAGAACGGTATCGGCCGACCGTCTACCCGTGCCGCTATCATCGAAACTCTGTTCAAACGGAATTATATCCGTAAGGAAAGAAAGAACCTGATTGCCACGCCGACAGGAGTGGAACTGGTGCAAATTATCCACGAAGAACTTTTGAAATCTGCCGAACTGACAGGTATTTGGGAAAAGAAGCTCCGCGAAATAGAAAAGAAAACCTACGATGCCCGTCAGTTCCTGGAAGAGCTGAAGCAAATGGTTTCGGAAGTAGTAATGAGTGTATTGTCGGATAATACAAACCGCCGTATCACTATTCAGGACGCAGTAGCCGCCCAAGCCGAAGAAAAAGCGAAGAAAGAAACGAAGAAGCGCGAACGGAAACCGAGTGCCCCAAAAGAAAAGAAGCCAAGTGCCCCGAAAGATAGTAAACCGAAGGCTACACCTACTGCAATCCCTTCAGTAGCGGATAACGCGGATGCACTTGTCGGACAACCCTGCCCGCTTTGTGGCAAAGGAACCATCATCAAAGGCAAGACAGCTTACGGATGTTCGGAATGGAGAAACGGATGTGCTTACCGGAAGAATTTTGAATAAAATTCCTTTGTTCCTTTCTCGGCTATTCTTATCCATGTGTTTAAATATCAATCTCTTATAGTTTCCTGTAATTTCCATTGCAGGAAACGCCCGTTTCTCGCCGTAGAAACTCCAGTTTCCCTACGAGGACACTGCAGTTTCCTGCCTTGGATACTGGCGTTTCCCTATGGGGAAACTGTGCTATCATCAGGGCTTCCTGAAATTAAGTCTTTATCTCGAACGTATTGGCAGAAATGAACGGGGTGGAGCAATCGTAGGACCGCCGCTGTAATCCCCACCACCGTGTTTGTCAAAGAAGACATTGCGTAGAACTTCGTACAGGACTCCGCCTACATCAAAACCCAGTTTGAAATTATTGTTGAAGCGATAGGTGGGAATTACAACAGGAACTGTCTCCCAGCGTCCTCTCATAGCATCGTAATAACGTTGTACCCCCATCTCCATATTGAAGCGATCGGACATATCAATGGACATGGTAGCTCCATAACTGTGAGTACTCATTCCGTAAGAATTGCCCATGTCATAGGAACCGAATACCTTGAAAGCAACGCGGTCCGAAGCATGATAGAGCAAAGCACCCGAAGTGCTGAACGTATGTCCGGTGGAATGCATCATATTTATTTTCATAGCGTTAGCCTGAAGCTGTAATTCAAACCTGTCATTGAAAATGTGCTGATAACCCAGCGAAGCATTATTGAAAAGTCCGATGCCCGGCACACTCGTTTGCTTGCCTGAACCGAATACTGCTCCGTGAGGAAATTGCATTAATATACCGCTTGTGCTGTAATCACCTTTGAAGAGTGGAGAAGGATTAACTTGATAAGGCAGATAGATTTCTCCTTTATGTGAAAAATCGGGTGGAAAGTAAAATAACTGTTTGGACAAATTCGGAGAAGGAATATCCTTGAACTTTGAAGGCGGGAACAAATCAGGCGTGGCATACTGAAACAAATCAGGTGTAGCATGTTGAAACAATATACCTTCCGGTTGTTTTAGCAAATCATTACGAACAATGCGGGGACTGTCAATCCCTTCCTGTGCAGAGAGCAACTGCGGAATGGAAGACAGCAGAAGGAGCAAACCCAGGAAAATTGGAAACCGTGAAATGCTAATCTTTTGTTTCATACGCATTTGTCCTCTCCTTATAGTTTAGTAAATTCTTCTACCCACAAAAATAACGAAAGGAGAGTGGAATAACAAATAGTAAACAGCATTTCCTTTCAACGACAAGTTTTTTTAACTTGATGAACCTTGGAATAACCAAAGAAGTCCTCGGATAAATCCTTTATTTTCATTAAATTCGTCTTTCTTTCAGGCAATATTCACCAGGCAGTTGTTATTTATAGATAAGAGTATCAATTATTTAAACCGAAAAGAAAAATGAAGAAAAATCTAGCGGGAGTTGTATTATTGTTGGCTGCTGTCTCTTTAGGGAGCATGCAGCAGGTAGAAGCGTGTACACGTGCAGTGTATATCGGACCGGACCAAATGGTGGTAACCGGTCGTACGATGGACTGGAAGGAAGACCTCCACTCGAATCTCTATGTATTTCCACGTGGCATTCAGCGCACGGGACACAATAAGGAGAAAACGCTGAACTGGACATCCAAGTATGGAAGTGTCATTGCAGCAGGTTATGATATAGGAACTTGTGATGGAATGAATGAGAAAGGACTGGTAGCAAGTCTGCTGTTCCTGCCTGAAACAATTTATTCACTGCCGGGAGATACCCGTCCTGCGATGGGAATAAGTATTTGGACTCAGTATGTGCTTGATAATTTTGCAACAGTGCGTGAAGCTGTGGACGAACTGAAAAAGGAAACCTTCCGTATCGACGCTCCCCGTCTGCCGAATGGTTCGGAATCGACTCTTCACCTTGCTATTACCGATGAAACGGGAAATACTGCCATATTGGAATATTTAGATGGAAAACTAAGCATCCATGAAGGGAAAGAATATCAAGTAATGACAAACTCTCCCCGCTATGAATACCAGTTGGCTATCAACGACTACTGGAAAGAAGTAGGCGGCCTGCAAATGCTTCCGGGCACAAACCGTTCCACCGACCGCTTTGTACGTGCTTCTTTCTATATTCATGCCATTCCCCAAACCTCGGATGCAAAAATCGCCATCCCAAGTGTATTGAGTGTAATGCGTAATGTCTCCGTTCCGTTCGGAATCTCTACTCCCGATAAACCTCATATTTCTTCTACCCGTTGGCGTACCGTCTCCGACCAAAAGAATAAGGTCTATTATTTTGAATCGACTTTAACTCCGAATTTGTTTTGGCTGGATTTGAAGAAGATTGATTTCAGCCCGAAAGCAAGTATCAAGAAATTGTCTTTGGCGAATGGTGAGATTTATGCAGGTGACGCTGTGAAGGATTTGAAAGACAGCAAGTCGTTTACTTTCCTTTTTCAGACTCCGGTGATGTGATTTATCTAGGGTGGTTGAGCATCGCACACTGAAAAAGACTCGATGCATACCATATTTAAACAATTAATTATATAGAAAAGGCAAGCACTGGCTTGCCTTTTCTATATAATTAATTATCTGCACTTAATAACAATTACTGCAAGAATATAATTGACATCTGTTGACGATATGGATAATGAATATAAAATGAATTTTGTAGAAATAGATTCTCGTTCGATTTATACCACTAAGTTCCAATAGAACTTAGCGCTTGAAATGTAGCAAACATACTTTCCTTCTTCTTTTCCAGCCAGTCGCACAGACTTACAGTTTTCCGATAAAACTCAATAAATCGGCAGCAAATATACTAATAAATTCAAAATTACCTACATATAAACTAATTTATTTAGAATAAAACTGCATGAAACAAAATTATATTCTTTTCTATACCTACCGAAAACAGGTAGAAAATAGGTACGTATATACGCTTATTCTTCCGGAAAAATAGACTTTTCACACTAGCTAATTCATCTGTTGACGATAATTCTTCCTCATTTAAGTTCTATTGGAACTAAACCTATAATTTTTCTTTTTTTGAAACATTAAATCAGCACAGTTCAGCACACAAGAGAACAAGAGTTTTTAATTAATCAATTTAATGCCTATGAGAAAGAAATGAATTATTATTACTCCTAAAGTATCAAAAGTATCAGTAGATACTTTTTACTTGCTTTTTACACCTTTTTTACCTTTAATAAAACTATTATCAATTATGAAAAAATGCCTTGAGTTAACATCGTGCTTGTTAGCGTGCTTATGCATTACCGGGTGTGTAGAAGATGTTGATAACGGACGTTCCGTCGGAATGTTTTCAGCATCACAAAACGGGTTTACCACCCTTGAAGTTTATGATTTGGGTTCTCTCAACAAGATAGAGTTGTCTGTTGCCAAAGCCGGGCTGCAAGATGCCGGCGGAACAGTGACTTTCTCGGTAGAGCAATCTTTGTTGGATTCTTTGAATAATGCTGATGGAACTGATTATCAGTTATTACCTTCCGAATGTTACACTATTGAAAACGCAACCTATGCGGTTACTTCCGGTGGCGACAGATATGTAAAAGGAAGCAACCTGGTTTATGACCCTCACAAGATTTACAATCTTTCCGGCTTCGACAAATTAAAATATGTACTTCCTCTACGGGTATCGTCCACAGGAACCCCCATGAATCCTGAACGTACGGAAGTTATTTACGGATTTGTAGTGAAAGAAGCTATTGTCAGACTCACCTCTTCAGGAGGAGATTTTGTTGTAGAAGGCGAAACCACCACTTCTCCTATGAAACTTAACACACAAGTGAGTTTTGACAATGAATGGGAGTTAACTACCTCATTTGCTGTTGAAGGAACCGATTATGTAGACAGTTATAATTCAAAAAATTCGACCTACTTTATATTATTACCCTCTGATTACTATACGCTTCCTGATGCGACTATTGCTAAAGGAAAAACTACAGGAAGCTCTACTATCAACCTGCAAGGTGCGACAGTTCCCCCCGGAAATTATCTTCTTCCGGTTTCACTAGGCGGACTGAGCGGACAGGGTGATGCCAGTATTAATTTGGATAATCAGACGGTGGCTACATTTTGTATAATCAAACAGGGTGAACTTATAAACCGGGAACATTGGACAGTTACCGCCAACACAGAAGAAGAGACAGGTGAGACATCCAATGACTACCCTCATAACGGTCAGGCCATATCCTTGATTGACGGAGATATAAACACTTTCTGGCATAGTCATTGGTCGCAACCGACAGGAGAAGCGGCTCCCCCGTACGAAATCAAACTCGATATGGGAAAAGAAAACAGTATCAGTCAGTTAGGAGTTGTTGCAAGACAAAATGCACTCACTTCCATGAACCTGGAAATCTATGCAGGAGATGACGGTGAAACATGGAATCTGATTGGAAAATATTTCTTCGACGGCAGCATAAAGACAGAACAAATGGTTCCTGTAAAGGCTTGTGACGCACGTTGGATTCGTATTTATATCCCGACTTTGGGTAGTGGGGCATCCGTAGGGCACATGGCAGAATTGTATGTTTACGGTACGGATAAGTAGCCTTAATTATTTTCTAATTCTTACTTAAAAGACACATTTATGAATAGGATATTAAAAATAACATGTCTCGTCCTGTTTGCCATCTTTGCAGGAGTGAACATGATGTATGCACAAGAGCAAAGCCCGACAGGACTTGTAGTCGATGAGAACGGTCAGCCGATGATTGGAGTACAGATAAAGATAGAAGGCGCGACCGTTGGCGCAATCACTGATGTGGACGGAAATTTTACGATAAAAACGAAGAAGGGTGACGTACTCCTTTTCTCTTACGTAGGCTATGAACCCCAAAAACTGGTTTATAAAGGCGAAAAGGTACTGGCTATCAAGATGCTACCCAGTACGGAGATGCTGGAAGACGTCGTTGTTATCGGTTATGGCAAACAAAAGAAGAATAGTGTAGTCAGTTCTATCACAGCCATTGGCCCCAAAGAACTATCGGTTTCTTCCAGCCGTAATATGACGAATAATCTGGCAGGTCAGATTCCGGGACTTATTGCTGTGCAGCGTTCCGGTGAACCGGGATATGACAATGCCGACTTTTGGATTCGCGGACAAAGTTCTTTCAAGGGTGGTACTAACCCGCTTGTATTGGTAGATGGTGTCCCCCGTCAGATGCAGGACATAGAAGCTGATGAAATCGAATCTTTCACATTGCTGAAAGATGCTGCCGCTACAGCCGTATATGGTGCCGAAGGTGCAAACGGAGTTATCCTGATTACTTCTAAACGGGGTAATTCACAGAAACCGAAAATATCTTTCCGTGCCGAAGGAACCATTTTGGAACCGACTCGCCTGCCGAAGTTTATGAATTCCGTAGAGACACTGGAACTTTACAACGAAGCATTGAACAATGAAGGAACCGCCAGCATACGTACGGCAGAGGAAATCGCAAAATACGGTCCCGGTGCCGACCGTGATTTATATCCGGACACGGACTGGCTGGGTGTCATGTTGAGAAACCATACGTACAATATGCGATATACCCTTAATGTGAGAGGTGGAACGGAACGTGCCCGCTACTTTGTTTCCGGCGCTTTCTATCAGGAAAATGGTATTTTCAAGGAATTCAGCAATGACTATGACAATAATATCGGTCTGAAACGTTATAACCTGCGTAGTAATATCGACTTTGATGCCACCAAAACCACAACGGTGAAGGTCGATATCAGTGGACAATATCTGCAAACAAACTATCCGGGTACGGGAACCAGTACTATTTTTAATACGATGTGCCGCACTCCGTCTTATATTATGCCTGCCGTATATTCTGACGGTACCATAGCCGGGCATCCCCGTCCTTCGGGCAATCGCGTCAATCCGTATAACCAGCTCGTGAACTCAGGATACTCAAAAGAATGGAGAACTTCTATCCAGTCCAAAGTTGAAGTAAACCAAAAATTGGATTTCCTGACAAAAGGGCTGACCTGGAAGGGACTGATTAGTTTCGACGCCGATATGTCTTATGTGGCAAAGCGTACGAAAAATCCGACTCAATACTTGGCGACAGGACGTGATGAAAATGGTATGTTGCATTATAAGACTGTATCAGAGGGCAGTGATGTTTTGTCTGAAACTTTGTCGAATACCTCGAACAAAAAGATTTATTTTGAGACTGCCTTTAATTATAACCGGACTTTTGCCGAAAAGCATGATGTAGGTGCTATGTTCCTGTATATGCAGAAAGATACCCAGTATCATAACAATGCCTTGCCTTATAGGAAACAGGGCTTGGTTGGCCGTGTGACGTATGGATATGACGGACGCTATTTCATAGAAGGAAACTTTGGTTATACAGGTTCCGAAACTTTTGCCAAAGGTTTCCGTTTCGGATTTTTTCCCGCAATGGGGTTGGCATGGTATATCAGTAACGAACCTTATTACCCGGAAACGATAAAAAAGGTTCTAAATAAACTGAAGTTGAGATTTTCTGTTGGACGTACCGGTAACGATGATACGGGTGGTGACCGTTTCCTGTATCGTGGAACGATGAATCAGGGCGCTGGTGGCTATGACATCGGATTCAGTAATAGTAATGCAACAGGTGGAGTGGGTAATGGAATTACTCAGGCGCAATTTGAATCTCCTTTCCTTTCCTGGGAAATCGAAGATAAGCGCAATTATGGTATTGACTTGGGATTGTTCGATAATTGTATCGATATACAGGTTGACTATTTCAATAACCAGCGTAAGGACATTCTTCTGCAACGTAATACTGTATCTAACGTGACAGGTTTCCAAAAAATGCCCTGGCAGAATTTCGGTATTGTGAAGAATCATGGTATAGACGCCAGTTTGAGTTTGAATCACAAAATAGGTGAAGTGAATTTGAGTGCCCGTGGTAATTTTACTTTTGCACGTAATGAGATTATAGAATATGACCAAGTGCCGCAGGTTTATCCGTGGCTCGAAAAGAAAGGTACCCGTCTTAACTCGTGGAAATTGTATATTGCAGATGGACTGTATACGCCCGATGATTTCATCATCACAGGAGAAGGACTGGAACGCAGTTATGCATTGAAACCGGGAGTTGTGTCAGGTTTGTCAAGCGGGGTACGTCCGGGGGATATAAAATATAAGGATTTGAATGGCGATGGAAAGATTGACAGTAATGACCAAATGGAAGATGTAGGCAATCCTTCTGTTCCTGAAATTGTATACGGATTTGGTCTTAATGTCGAATGGAGAGGATTCTATGCCGGTATATTCTTTCAAGGAGCGGGAAACACTTCAACGGTGTTGGGCAATGGTTCTAACGGAACATTCTTTCCATTCCAATGGGGAATTGAAGAGTCTGCTGTGCGTGCCGAAGTTGCCAATCGCTGGACGGAGAACAATCCCAGTCAGAATGTAATGTTTCCACGTGCTCATTCTACTGCATTCACCAATAATGAAGCTGCCAGTACATGGTGGTTGCGTGATGCTAGTTTTCTGCGTCTGAAGAATATAGAACTCGGCTATAATTTCAAGGAGAAATTACTGAAAAAGATTGGGGTACAGTCTTTGCGAATTTACTTGCAAGGGAATAACCTCTGTGTGTGGGACAATATCAAAATGTGGGACCCCGAACTTGGAAACGCTAATGGCGGGTTCTCATATCCTCTTAGCCGGACTTTCACTTTTGGTCTTGACTTTACTTTCTAATCATCTATAACACATCGATTTATATGAAAACATTGAAAAAATTATCAATCCTGTTATTTATAGGACTAAGCACGATATTCTTTTCGGGTTGTAGCGACTATTTGGACGTATCGGATGACTTGGCTGCGGAACTGACGATGGACGAGGTATTCAATAATACGGGTTATACACGCCGTTTCCACCGTTATATCTATTCAGGGATTCCTGATGTATCGAATATTATTATAACTAGCGCATATGCAGCCTTAACGGGGCTTGATAATCCGTGGCCTGCCGTTTCGGACGAGCTGAAAAGTGCGCAGAATAATGTGAAAACTATTCCTACGGTAGGTTATCATGCCGGTTCGGCAGATTTGTCGCGGTGGAGCCTTTATAAGCAAATCCGTCAGGCTAATGAATTTCTTGAATATGCTCACACGATTCCGCAACAGGGTGATGTGACGGACTTTATAGATGATGAAGAGTTGGCGAGGTTGAAGAACGAAGCCCGTTTCCTGCGTGCTTATTATCATTACCTGCTTTTTGAATTGTATGGGCCTGTTCCTGTTATGACAGAAATTTCAGACCCTTCAGCTGCGGATTTGGATTTTTATCGTAATTCGGTGGATGAGGTAGTGAGTTTCATTGACGGAGAATTGAATGCGTGCTATGACTTATTGCCCGAAAAAGAACTGAATGATGATGGAAGTGCCAATGAAAACCGTGCTGCTGCTCCTACAAAGGGTGCTGCATTGGCTATATTGGCTAAACTTCATGTATATGCTGCAAGTCCGTTGCTGAATGGCGGTTATGCAGAAGCAGTCGCTTTAAGGGATAAGCAGGATAAACAATTGTTCCCTGGCAAAGATGATGGAAAATGGCAGACGGCTTTGAATGCTTTACAGCGTTTCATTGATTATGCAAAGACGCACTATTACTTGTATAAAGTGATGAATGATGAGAACGAAGTCAATGCAGGAGAATCTTTGTATCAACTCTTTCAGGTGAGTTTGAACAATCCGGAAGCAATTTGGCAGACCAGTAAGAACTCCTGGGGAGGTGTTGGCGGAGAAGGAAGAGAGCGCAGATGTACTCCGCGTGCTATTTATAGTGGCTTTGGTTGTGTTGGCGTATTGCAAGAAGCTATTGATGATTTTCTTATGAGTGATGGTAAGAGTATTCATGAGTCCGGTCTTTATATTGATGAAAAGGGTATCGGTGATGACGGTGTTCCTAATATGTATAAAAATCGTGAACCACGCTTCTATCAGGCAATCACTTATTCCGGCAAAGTATGGCAAAAGACGACTAAACAGATTTATTTCTATAAAGGTACAGGGGATGACAACTCTAAAGCAGACATGAGTTATTCGGGTTATCTGCTATATAAAGGTATGAATCGCGACCTTTTAAATCAAGGTAGTAACTCGAAGTCGAAATACAGGGCTGGTATGTTGTTCCGCCTGGCAGATTTTTATTTGTTGTATGCAGAAGCCTTGAATCATGTGAATCCTGCTGATGAGCGTATTATTGCGCATATCGACAGTGTCCGTTACCGGGCAGGTATACCTTTGTTGAAAGATATCAAACCTGGAATAAAAGGTAATCAGGCATTGCAGGAAGAAGCGATTCGTATGGAACGCCGCATTGAGTTGTTTGCTGAAGGACAACGTTATTTCGATGTACGTCGATGGATGTGTGCCGACGAGGAAGGGTATAAGCAAGGCGGACCAGTACATGGTATGAATATGAATGCCGATAATTTGGAAGGCTTTATGGAACGTACTGCTTTTGAGACTCGTATCTTCGAGAGACGTATGTACTTGTATCCAATCCCACTTAATGAAATTCAGAAATCAAACAAACTGGTGCAGAATCCGGGTTGGTAGTTAGTTACTTTTATAACACAAATGCAATAGAGTGATAATAAGCTTTTCGTTAGATTGGCAGTAACAAAGAAGGGGAATCAAATCAGATTCTCCTTCTTTTCTTTTGGTTCGATTTTAGTTCTGAATTAGTTGTGGTTGGATTTGAAGAAGAGTGATTTAAGAAATAAAGAGTAGGCTTGTATTACTTGTTATATTAATTTCGTACATTTGTAAATGTACCGGCAAAAGGTGTACTATAAACTGTTTCGTGAATATCAGGAATAGAAGACATTCAGAGAGATACAAGTGGATACAGAATCCGCTTTCTAGTTGTAGAAATTAAAAAAACAATCGAATCATGATAGAAATAAAAGAATATATCCAATCGGATAGAGATGAAATAATAGCTCTTGTTCTGCATTGCCAAAACGATGGTACACGTCCGCTTGTGGGTGTTGATGACCAGCCGGAGTTACTTTGCATCAAAGAAAAGTACATTGACGGCGGGGGAAACTTTTGGGTGGCAAAGGAAAATGGAAAAGTAGCAGGAAGCATTGGTTTGATGAATGTAGGAGATGGTTTGGGTATTTTAAAGAAGTTTTTCGTGTATGAGGCTTACAGAGGTAATCCCCATTATCTCGGAAGCCAGCTATATGCTCAACTTTTGGACTTTGCTCGAAAGTATGGTTTCAAGCAAATCATTCTCGATACGCCTAAAAATACAGACAGGGCGCATAAGTTTTATGAAAAGGCGGGCTTCAGAAAAATAGAAAAAGAAGAATTGCCTATCGCTTATGATTATCCGTATGATGACTCGGATTTCTTTTGCCTGGAACTTAGCTGAAAATTAACCAATAGATTGTGGAGGAAAAATGAATAGTAATTATAAAGTTGGAGATTTGATATATGATGCGAATATTTATGATGGAATGAATACCCACATAGATGATTTGCAATTCTACAAGCGGTGGCTGCCAGGAAATAAGGCTGCCGATATACTTGAGCTTTGTTGTGGCACAGGTCGGCTTACTATTCCAATAGCACAGGATGGATATAATATCAGTGGAGTAGACTATACTTCTTCCATGCTTGAGCAGGCGAGATTAAAAGCTACCGAAGCAGGATTGGAAATAGAGTTTATAGAAGCTGATATTCGGACATTGGATTTGCAGAAGAAATATGACCTTGTTTTTATTCCTTTTAATTCAATCCATCATATCTATCAAAATGAAGATTTGTTTAAGGCATTGGATGTTGTTAAAAGTCATCTCAAAGACGGAGGATTATTTCTGCTGGATTGTTTTAATCCGAATATTCAATATATAGTAGAACATGAAAAGAAACAAGTAGAAGTTGCTGAATACACAACCAAAGATGGAAGGGAAATCTTGATAAAACAACTCATGCGATATGAAAGAAAAACTCAGATTAATTGCATAGAATGGCATTATTTCATTAATGGTGAGTTTGATTCGATTCAAAATTTGGATATGCGGTTATTTTTCCCTCAAGAACTGGACGCATACTTGGAATGGAATGGTTTTAAGATTATTCATAAGTTGGGGAGTTTTGACGAAGAAGCATTTTGTGATGATTCGGAGAAACAGATATTTGTTTGCCAAAAAGCCTGAATGTATGAAATAGCCAGGTTCCCACATTTAGGTTGGATTTTAAATAACACATAAAGGCGATAATAGAAAAACCCCCGGCAAGAAAAACTTTGCCGGGGGTTTTTATCCTTTTTACATATTTACTTAGAGCCTTGCATATTCCTTATGGAACTCAACCACCGCTTCTATTCCCTTACGGAAAATATCCAGTGAAAAGTTCTCATTTGGCGAATGAATAGCATCTGATTCAAGTCCGAATCCCATCAATACGGTTTTGATACCCAACACTTGTTCAAAAGTGGAAATGATAGGAATACTGCCACCGCGACGCACTGCCAACGGTTTCTTTCCGAAAGCTATTTCGAAACCTTTCTCCGCCGCCTGATAAGCAGGAAGAGAGATAGGGCATACATATCCCTGTCCGCCATGCATCGGAGTAACTTTCACCTGCACCGTGTCGGGAGCAATGCCAAGAATATAATCCGCAAACATTTGAGAAATCTTATGGTAGTCCTGATGCGGAACTAACCGGCAGGAAACTTTGGCATAAGCCTTTGAAGGAAGAACCGTCTTTGAGCCTTCTCCCGTATATCCGCCCCATATGCCGCACACATCAAAAGACGGACGGCAACTGTTACGTTCCAGTGTGCTATATCCTTTCTCTCCGAACACTTCTTTCACACCGATTGCTTCCTTATATTTCTTTTCGTCGAAAGGAATATGTGCAATCATTTCCCGTTCGGCTTGCGGAACTTCTTCCACGTCGTCATAGAAACCGGGAACAGTAATCCGTCCGTCGGCATCTGTCACTTTGCTGATAAGTTGGCAAAGCGTATTGATGGGGTTGGCTACCGCGCCGCCGAAGTGTCCTGAATGTAAGTCACGATTCGGGCCGGTCACTTCTATTTCCCAGTAAGCCAGTCCGCGCAGACCAGTGGTCAGCGAAGGAAGTTCAGCTCCCAGCATACTCGTGTCCGAGACAAGGATTACATCTGCTTTCAACAGTTCTTTGTGTTCTTCGCAGAAGGCTTCCAAACTCGGAGAACCGATTTCTTCTTCCCCCTCAAAGATAAACTTCACATTATTCTTTAATAACTCGTTTTTGAGAAGATATTCGAAAGCCTTCACCTGAATGAAAGATTGTCCTTTATCATCATCTGCGCCACGTGCCCAAATATGTCCGTCACGTATTTCCGGTTCGAATGGCTGGCTTTTCCAAAGATCCAATGGTTCGGCAGGCATTACGTCATAGTGGGCGTAGACTAAAACAGTCTTGGCATCCGGGTCTACAATTTTCTGTGCAAAGACAATCGGATTACCTTTGGAAGGCATTACCAATGCTTCATCCACTCCGGCTTCCAGTAATAGTTGTGCCCAACGCTCTGCGCATGCCAACATATCGTCATGGTGTTCGGGCAGTGCACTGATACTCGGAATACGGATAAGGCTGAACAAGTCCTCCATTATCTTTGGCTCGTTCGCTGCAATATATTTCTGAATTTCGTTCATATTGAATAATTTGCTGATATTAAAGCTGCGTGGTCTTATCCAGCAGATAATAATCAAGTATCGTCATGGCAGCCATCGCTTCTACGATAGGCACGGCACGCGGCAGTACACAAGCATCATGACGTCCGCGGGCTTTCAGCGTCGTGTCCACTCCGTCGATGTTGACTGTTTCCTGTTCCATCAATATAGTAGCAATCGGTTTGAAAACTACCCGGAAGTAAATATCCTGTCCGTTGCTCAGTCCGCCCTGGATACCACCGGAGTGGTTGGTATGCGTCTCGATTCGTCCGTTGTTGTTGAAGAAAACATCGTTCTGTTCCGAACCTTTCATCTTCAGTCCCTTGAATCCTTCGCCGTATTCGAATGCTTTGGCAGCGTTGATACTTAGCATGGCATTGCCCAAGGCAGCATGAAGTTTGCCGAAAACAGGTTGTCCCAGTCCGATGGGGCATCCCTTGATGACACAGGTCAACGTACCACCGATAGTATCGCCTTCACCTTTCATCTTATAGATAAGGTCGGCCATTTCCTTTGCCTTTTCAGGGTCCGGACAGCGTACGTCGTTGCTTTCTATCAAGTCGAGGTCATAATCAGAATAGCTGCCTTCCAGTTTGATAGCGCCTACCTGCGAGGTA
Organism: Bacteroides sp. GM023; assembly: GCF_014750685.1. GTDB lineage: Bacteria > Bacteroidota > Bacteroidia > Bacteroidales > Bacteroidaceae > Bacteroides. Next base: position 22,539 of record NZ_JAAXGE010000016.1, on the reverse strand, counting down.
TAAGCGGTGATGCTGACTCCCAACTGGCGGAGTGCCAATTTCGCCAAAGCACCGGCTACAACGCGTGAAATCGTCTCGCGTGCCGAAGAACGTCCGCCACCGCGGTAGTCACGGATTCCATACTTCACGGTGTAAGTATAGTCAGCGTGTGAAGGACGATATACATTTCTCAAATTGTTGTAGTCACTAGAATGCTGATTTTCGTTCCATACGATAAATCCGATAGGGCATCCGGTGGATTTGCCTTCGAAAATACCGGAGAGAAACTCCACTTTATCAGCTTCTTTACGTGGTGTGGTAAGGATAGATTGTCCCGGACGGCGGCGATTCAGTTCTTGTTGTACAAATTCTTCGTCGATGGTTATTCCTGCGGGAAAACCGTCAATCACTCCCCCAACTCCTTTTCCATGAGACTCACCGAAACTTGTGAGCCGAAAGATATTGCCAAATGAATTAAACATAGTCGTGGCTTTTTTAAAATTACTGTATGCAAATATAACAAAGTTTTCGGTAAGATTGTTGTGAACTCAAAATATCTTCAAAAAAGGAAGCATATTGAACCTTTTTTCTTCAATTCGGTTTATAAATGGCGATTTTATATAATAACTTAACTGAAGACGTATGAAAAAGAATCTATTGTATTTATTGGCATTTGTATGTTCCGTCGCTCTCTTTTCTGCTTGTAGCAGCGATGACGACGACGATAGCAAGAAGAACAACGGTAACGAACCCGGTGAAGAAGCGGTAATAACAGCTCCCGATGTAGTAGGGACTTACTGGGGAAACCTGAACATTTCCATGATAGCGGATGGTTCCGACCAGGAGATTGTCATCGCTGACGGACTGCCTAAGTTTATCACATTCTCGCAAGTCAGCGATACGGAAATAAAAATAGAACTGAAGGATTTTGAACTGTTCCTGAACGGGCAGATATTGAAATTCGGGGATATTGTGATAGATAAATGTGCGGTGAAGAAGGAAGAAGGTGTTTCCAGTTTTACGGGACAGCAAGACCTTACCTTTCAGGGAGATGCCGCTGCTCTAGGAACTTGCAACGTTACCGTAGCAGGAACGGTGGAAGATATGGACGCGAATATGACTATCAACGTGAAAGTGCCTGCATTGCAACAGACAGTGAAAGTAACTTTCCTGGGTGTGAAACAGGTAGAGAACCCTGAGAAAAACTAATCTTGTAGAATTAAAAAGCGGGGCTGCCTGAAGAAGAAATATCGTTCAGGCAGCTCGGCTTTTTTTATTTAAAACATATATCTTTCCTTAGAATGCATACCCGAAACCGATATTCAAATAGATAGGATACATGGCGAAAGTAATCGTGTGAAAATCATCTTTGAAAATATTATTCAGTCCCCAGGTGAGGTCTGCATACACATTGAGATGTTTGAATGCTCTCCATCCGGCTCCTACCTGCAATCCCCACTGGAAATGTCGCAAGTCGTCGGAGAAATCATAAGTCGCAATCTTTCCATCCGTAAATTCAACTTTAGGCCCGGTAGGGTCGTCCTCACGCAAATACCCTTCGTACACATGTCCCGAAAACTCTCTTGAAAGAATATAGGAGAAGTAGGGGCCTGCCTTTATATTCCATCGGTTAGTCAGCTTGTAAGTCGCCATTAAAGGAATAGTTAGACCCGCGGTATGTACTTTGGTTTTTACTCCGCCCGTCCATACGCCGCTGATTCTTTCACCGCCTTGCCCGAGAATCTCCATATTGTAATTCTTTACGGTCGCTTCGGTTGTCATCGCTTTGTTCTCAAGACGCAACCCGACAATGATACCCAACTTGTTTTGAACAGCCACCCATTTGGTGACTTCGCCGCCGATAGTAATGGCAAGCGTCGGGTTATAACCGTCGATTGAACGGATTTCCACCGGCAAGGGAAGCGGCGCCGTGCCACCGATGCTGAATCCTGCCTTTATTTCATATTCCAGTCCACGAAGGGCGGAACGAATAAGCGTTTCATTTCTGTCTACTTGTGAATACCCCGGCAAGGCTATTCCCATACAAGTGAGAAAACTGAATATATAAGGATAAATTTTCATCTTTCTGTCTATTATAAAATTAATTTTTTCGGGTAATGGATTAATTCTCCGAGTGATAGGTTAATTCTCCGAGTGATAGATTAATTCGACTTCATCAATCAGTAGAGTGCTTCCGATAGCTCCGTTGAAGTATGCCCCTTCCAGACTTGATGTAAATACGATGGCAACATTATATTTTCCATTCTTCAACTTCTCCTTATCGATAAACTTACCGGGCAGGGTAGTGAAGGGAAGTTTGAAATATGTCCATTCATTTGTCTCCTTAGCGTTGTCAATACGAGCTATTGAAACCAAATTCGGACTGGTGAACGCGTTGCTTCCATCCAGGGTAGGGACAGATTCGGTCGTTTCGTACATGATGGCATATATATCGCATATGTCACGTTTTCCATCCACTTCCTTACCTCCTTCCGTGAATTTATTTCCCGCCTTGTACTTATAGTATCCGGCTAGGTAAGTCGGCACATACCGGAAAGGAAGCCCGAACTTCGTAGCTTGCAACGGATTGCTCATTGCATTGCCCACATCGAAGGAACCGATGAACAAATTCCCGGCAGCAATGGGCATACCCATCATTCCTCCGAAGAATCCCGTACTGCGTGTCACCAAAGAAAGGCATTTTCCTTCTTTACCTTCCGTCACTTGGAAGGTGGGGTAGTCATCTGCTGTCTTGGGGACTCCGGTCAGAGCATAACCGGCATTTCCGCTTGCCCATTCCATTACTACTTTATCTCCCTCACGTTCCACGAAGATATAATACTTCTTTCCGCCCAAAGTATCCTCGAATTGATAATTGGTGGCAAGCTCCGTATCAATGACAGACACCGTATATGTCTTTTTCCAAACGCCATCGGCGGCTGTGACGATATATTTCTGCGGAGAATTAAAATCATGTACCGTTCCGCTTTGCGGACTGATTGTCGCTCCCGGCGTCAGAATAAACTCCGGCGCAAGTGCCGAAACATTCGTTCCCGGACCGACAAAGAGAGTTACTGAGTTATTATTGATGATGGGACTGGTAGTCATTGCTACTTCCGGCAGTTTGCAACTGAGAATATCTGCCTCTGCATTGGGAGCTTCGTCGCGAATACAAGAAGACGAAATAATAGCTAATAACAAATAGAAAATCACGTGTTTTGCTTTCATTTTTCTTTATTCTTGCTGTTAAAGTTGGGTTATCAGAAGGATTTATAACAAAATGCAATTTTATTTGTTCACTAAGGCGTGTAGGATAGAAAAGAATTTTCTATTTTTGTGGAAACATTCATAGAAACAAAACTTATATGTTCATGACTGAGTCAGAAAGAAGGCAAATTATAGAGCTGGTTAAAAGAGAGGTGATTCCTGCCATCGGATGCACGGAGCCTATTGCGGTGGCACTTTGTGTTGCGAAAGCAGCCGAAACGCTGGGTGAGAAACCGGAGAAAATCGAAGTATTGTTGAGCGCTAATATACTCAAGAATGCCATGGGAGTAGGAATCCCCGGCACAGGTATGGTAGGACTTCCGATAGCCGTTGCCTTGGGTGCGTTAATCGGTAAGTCTGATTATCAACTGGAAGTATTGAGAGACTGTACGCCTGAAGCCGTAGCGCAAGGGGAACAGTTTATCGCAGAAAAGAGAATCTGTATCTCCTTGAAAGACAATATCACCGAAAAGCTCTACATCGAAGTCATTTGCAAAGTTGCAGGCAAAACAGCTAAAACCATCATTGCCGGCGGACATACCACCTTTATATATATAGCCAAAGACGAGCAAGTATTGCTCGACAAGCAACATACAGCCAGTGAAGAGGAAGAAGACGCTTCTCCCGAACTGAACCTGCGTAAAGTCTACGACTTCGCCCTGACAGCTCCGCTGGATGAAATCAGTTTCATCCTCGACACCGCCCGCCTGAACAAAGCAGCCGCCGAACAAGCCTTCAAAGGCAACTACGGACATTGCTTGGGTAAAATGCTCCGCGGCACTTACGAACATAAAGTGATGGGCGATAGCGTATTCTGCCATATCCTCTCTTATACTTCAGCCGCCTGTGACGCCCGAATGGCAGGAGCGATGATTCCGGTCATGAGCAACTCCGGCAGCGGTAATCAGGGAATATCCGCTACGCTTCCGGTAGTAGTCTTTGCCGAAGAAAACAACAAGAGCGAAGAAGAACTGATTCGTGCCCTGATGTTGAGCCATCTTACAGTTATCTATATAAAACAAAGCCTGGGACGATTGTCTGCCCTGTGTGGTTGTGTGGTAGCCGCCACAGGTTCCAGTTGCGGAATCACTTGGTTGATGGGTGGCAACTACGACCAAGTTGCCTTTGCCGTTCAAAATATGATTGCGAACCTGACGGGAATGATTTGCGATGGTGCCAAACCGAGTTGTGCCCTGAAAGTAACTACCGGAGTATCAACAGCCGTTCTGTCTGCGATGATGGCGATGGAAGACCGCTGTGTGACTTCCGTAGAAGGAATTATTGATGAAGATGTAGACCAAAGTATCCGTAACCTGACAAGAATCGGCTCACAAGCCATGAATGAGACGGATAAAATGGTACTCGATATTATGACGCACAAAGGATGCTGAAACAAGAATAGTTGAATTAAAGAGAATCTGCATTAAAGAGTAGTCAAGATAAAGAACAGTCAAGCTAAAGACTAAGCTAAGGAACAACCAAGTTAAAGAACAGTCAAGCTAAGGAACAGCCAAGCTGCTAAAGAATAACCAATAAAAAAATGGATAATGAAACCAAGAAGTTCATTATCCATTTTATCTTTATTGGCTGTTGTTATCAACAACAGCCATATTTCAATTAATGGCAGTGTCCGCCTTCGCAACCGCAATCGTCGCCGCATTCACCGTCGCCACAACTGTCGCATCCGCAACCGCAGCCACCTTCGCCACTCATCATTTTTACCAAGTCCTGAATTTCTTCGTTAGTAGCAGGACGGCTTTCGAGCACTTCGCCTTCAAAGATAAGGTCAGCGCCTGCCAACGGGTGATTGAGGTCAACTACTACCACGTCCGGTTTAACTTCTACTACGCTTGCGTTCACACGCTGACCGTCACCAGTCATCAAAGGAACGATATTATCTTTTTTGATACGTTCGCTATCGAACTTACCGTCGATTTCGAAGATATTTTTAGGAAGGTCAATCACGTGTTGTTCGTCATATTGACCGTATGCTTTATCTGCTTCGATGGTAAACTCAAATTTATCACCTTTAGAAAGAGCGGTCATTTGATTTTCGAAATCCTCGAGTGTTGTTCCTAAACCTGAAATGAATTGAAAAGGGTGTTCTGCTCCTGCTTCTTCGAACAACTCTTTTTTACCATCTTCCATTGTATATAGTTTGTATGCAACGGTAATGTACTTGTTTTCTACTGTTTCCATCTGATATTTTATATTTCTAATTAATAAATCCCGGGATACGGGTTGACAAAGATACGAATTATTTGCTTGTACACGGACATCGGGAATGTAAATTTCAGATTATTAAGTGCTTTTGTTAGAAAGGTTCGGTGGGGACGATACTTGTATAATAGTTGTAAATTCAACCTTTAAGTGATAAAATAGAGAAATAATACCGCAGTTGTCTTACAATTATTAGTTTTTATGTGATTTTTTTCTTCGATTTGTTTGGAGATAATAAAAAAGCCCTTACCTTTGCAGCACGAAAATAAAGAAAAGAAGATATGAATATGTTACATACATCTCTAAACCTAGCAGTCCTGCATATTATTCGCGTCGTGGTGATTCCATCAAGAGCGTGAGGAAGGTTTTTGTGTTGTATGTGTTCGTACCATAAAAGATAAAATTTAGAGCCTTTCTCACTTGTGAGAGAGGCTCTTTAATTAAAAGACAGATTGAAATGAAAAAGCAATTACGCAGTTCGTTTAGTACACAAGGCCGTCGGATGGCGGGAGCCCGTGCATTGTGGGCAGCCAACGGCATGAAGAAAGAACAGATGGGCAAGCCCATTATCGCTATCGTCAATTCCTTTACGCAGTTTGTGCCGGGGCATGTACACCTACATGAAATCGGTCAACTGGTGAAGGCGGAGATTGAAAAGCTGGGATGCTTCGCTGCGGAATTCAACACCATAGCCATCGACGACGGTATAGCCATGGGACACGACGGAATGCTCTACTCGCTTCCTTCCCGTGACATCATTGCCGACAGTGTAGAATACATGGTCAACGCCCACAAGGCAGATGCAATGGTATGTATCAGCAACTGCGATAAAATCACCCCGGGAATGTTGATGGCATCCATGCGCCTGAACATCCCTACCGTATTCGTATCGGGCGGACCGATGGAAGCCGGAGAGTGGAACGGTCAGCATCTCGACTTGATCGACGCTATGATTAAGTCTGCCGACCAAAGCGTAAGCGACGAAGAAGTGGCCAATATCGAGCAGAACGCTTGTCCTACCTGTGGATGCTGCTCCGGTATGTTCACGGCCAACTCTATGAACTGCCTGAATGAAGCTATCGGACTGGCTCTTCCCGGAAACGGAACCATCGTAGCTACCCACGAAAACCGTACGCAACTCTTCAAGGACGCTGCCAAACTGATTGTCGAGAATGCCATGAAATATTACAACGAAGGAGACGAAAGCGTACTGCCGCGCAGCATCGCTACCCGCGAAGCCTTCCTGAACGCAATGACACTCGATATTGCGATGGGTGGTTCTACCAATACGGTTCTGCATTTGTTGGCCGTTGCCCACGAAGCGGAAGTAGACTTCAAGATGGATGACATCGACCTGCTTTCCCGCAAAGCTCCCTGTCTCTGCAAAGTTGCCCCGAATACACAGAAATATCATATCCAGGACGTAAACCGTGCCGGGGGTATCATCGCCATCATGGACGAACTGGCAAAAGCCGGACTGATAGACACTTCCGTTCGCCGCGTAGACGGAATGTCACTCGCGGAAGCAATCAACGAATATTCAATCACCAGTCCGAATGTCAGCGAGAAAGCTATCAAGAAATATTCCAGCGCAGCCGCCAATCGTTTCAACCTCGTACTCGGCTCGCAAGGAATGTACTATAAAGAACTGGACAAAGACCGTGCCACCGGATGTATCCGTGATTTTGAACACGCATACAGTAAGGACGGCGGACTGGCCGTACTGAAAGGTAACATCGCCAAGGACGGTTGTGTAGTAAAAACGGCAGGTGTAGACGAAAGTATCTGGAAGTTTACCGGCCCTGCCAAAGTATTTGATTCGCAAGAAGCAGCCTGTGAAGGCATCCTCGGAGGCCGAGTCGTCAGTGGCGACGTCGTCGTCATCACGCACGAAGGTCCGAAGGGTGGCCCCGGTATGCAGGAAATGCTTTATCCTACCTCTTATATTAAATCCCGTCATCTCGGAAAAGAATGTGCTTTGATTACCGACGGACGTTTCAGTGGTGGAACTTCCGGCTTGAGTATCGGACACGTGTCTCCCGAAGCGGCAGCAGGAGGTAATATCGGGAAAATTGTTGATGGAGATATTATCGAAATCGATATTCCGGCCCGGACGATTAACGTGCGACTAACGGATGAAGAACTGGCTGCCCGCTCGATGACACCCGTCACCCGTGACCGTTACGTGCCGAAGAGTCTGAAGGCATACGCCAGCATGGTAAGCTCCGCCGATAAGGGAGCAGTGAGAATAATCGATTGATACACATCCTTCAATACTAAAAAAGAATGAGTAAAGACTTAATAACAGGTGGAGAGGCGTTGATGCGCGCTCTGGAACATCAGGGAGTAAATACCATCTTTGGATACCCTGGCGGTTCTATTATGCCGGTATTTGATGCCTTATTCGACCATCAAGATACATTGAACCACATCTTGGTTCGCCACGAACAGGGAGCTGCCCATGCAGCACAAGGATATGCCCGCGTATCGGGTGAAGTCGGTGTTTGCCTGGTGACAAGCGGTCCCGGTGCTACGAACACGATTACCGGTATTGCCGATGCCATGATAGACAGTACGCCTATCGTTGTGATTGCCGGACAGGTAGGAACAGCTTTTCTCGGAACAGATGCTTTTCAGGAAGTTGACTTGGTGGGCATCACCCAGCCAATCGCCAAATGGAGCTATCAGATTCGTCGTGCCGAAGACGTAGCCTGGGCGGTAGCACGCGCTTTCTATATTGCCCGTAGCGGTCGTCCCGGCCCGGTAGTGCTGGACTTTGCCAAGAACGCTCAAGTAGAGAAAACGAAATACGAACCGACGAAAGTCGATTTCATACGCAGCTATGTTCCCGTGCCCGATACGGACGCGGACTCTGTAAAAGCGGCTGCCGAACTGATTAACAATGCCGAACGTCCGCTTGTACTGGTAGGACAGGGCGTTGAACTCGGCAATGCGCAAAGCGAACTGCGTGCTTTTATCGAGAAGGCAGACATGCCGGCTGGCTGTACGCTGCTCGGACTTTCGGCCTTGCCGACGGAACACCCGTTAAATAAAGGTATGTTGGGTATGCACGGCAACTTAGGCCCGAACATCAACACCAACAAATGCGATGTCCTGATTGCTGTCGGTATGCGTTTCGACGACCGTGTGACAGGAAACCTCGCCACTTACGCCAAGCAAGCGAAAGTAATCCACTTCGACATCGACCCTGCCGAAGTAAACAAGAATGTAAAAGTAGATATCGCCGTCTTAGGAGATTGCAAGAATACACTGGCTTCTGTTACGGAACTTCTGAAGAAGAACACGCATACCGAATGGGTAGGCAGCTTCGAGGAATACGAAAAGGTAGAAGAAGAAAAGGTAATCCGCCCCGAACTTCATCCCGCTACGGACTCATTAAGCATGGGTGAAGTAGCACGTGCAGTAAGCGACGCTACCCACCACGAAGCCGTTTTAGTAACGGACGTAGGACAGAATCAGATGATTTCCGCCCGCTATTTTAAATATTCGAAAGAACGCAGCATCATCACTTCCGGCGGACTCGGAACGATGGGCTTCGGACTTCCCGCCGCTATCGGCGCCACTTTCGGCGCACCGGAACGTACCGTATGTGTATTCATGGGTGACGGCGGACTCCAAATGAACATCCAGGAGCTGGGAACCATTATGGAACAGAAAGCTCCGGTGAAAATTATCTGTCTGAACAACAATTACCTCGGCAACGTGCGCCAATGGCAAGCCATGTTCTTCAACCGTCGCTATTCATTCACGCCGATGTTGAATCCGGATTACATGAAGATAGCTTCGGCCTACGACATCCCTTCCAAACGTGTCTTCACCCGTGAAGAACTGAAGGAAGCCATTCGTGAAATGTTGGCAACGGACGGACCGTTCCTGCTCGAAGCCTGTGTGGTGGAAGAAGGCAATGTCTTGCCGATGACTCCTCCGGGTGGCTCAGTGAATCAAATGTTGCTGGAGTGCTAGGAAAAGTTGAGAGTTGAGAATGGAGAGCTGAGAGTTCACAATTTAAATTAAGAATTATGAGTGATAAGACATTATATACCATCATCGTTCATTCGGAGAATATCGCCGGATTGCTGAATCAGGTAACGGCCGTATTTACCCGCAGGCAGATTAATATCGAAAGCCTGAATGTATCTGCGTCCTCAATCAAAGGCGTACATAAATATACTATCACCGCATGGACGGATAAAGATACGATAGAAAAAGTAGTGAAGCAGATTGAAAAGAAGATTGACGTCATCCAGGCTCACTACTTCACAGAAGATGAAATCTACTTCCATGAGATTGCATTATATAAGGTGTCCACTCCCGAATTTCAGGAGACGCCGGAAGCATCCAAGGTGATACGTAGATACAACGCCCGTGTGGTAGAAGTGAATCCCGTATTCTCCATTGTCGAAAAGAACGGCATGAGTGAGGATATCACTTCGCTCTACGGTGAACTGAAGGCTTTGAATTGTGTTTTGCAATTTGTCCGTTCGGGACGTGTAGCCATCACTACCAGTTGTTTTGAACGGGTGAACGAGTTTCTCGACGGACGGGAAGCCAGCTATAACCAAAGTAAAAACCTGCAAGAATAATGAGTGAATCAAATAAAATAGGAACTTACAAGTTTGTGGCAGAACCCTTTCACGTGGACTTCAACGGACGCTTGACAATGGGAGTACTGGGCAACCATCTGCTGAATTGCGCAGGTTTCCATGCCAGTGACCGTGGTTTTGGCATCGCAACGCTCAACGAGGACAACTACACTTGGGTACTTTCCCGACTGGCTATCGAACTGGACGAAATGCCCTACCAATACGAGGACTTCTCGGTTCAGACTTGGGTGGAAAATGTATATCGCCTGTTCACTGACCGTAACTTTGCCGTCATCAATAAAGATGGCAAGAAGATAGGTTACGCCCGTTCGGTATGGGCTATGATTAACCTGAACACCCGCAAGCCTGCGGACCTCCTGACGCTGCATGGCGGTAGCATCGTAGACTATGTATGCGATGAACCCTGCCCGATAGAAAAGCCCTCACGCATCAAGGTGACCAGCGACCAGCCATTGGCTACGCTGACGGCAAAATACAGCGACATTGACATCAACGGTCATGTGAACAGCATCCGATACATAGAACATATCCTTGATTTGTTCCCGATAGAGTTGTACAAGACCAAGCGTATCCGCCGTTTCGAAATGGCCTACGTAGCCGAGAGTTATTTCGGAGACGAACTTTCGTTCTTCTGTGACGAAGTCAACGATAACGAATTTCATGTCGAAGTGAAGAAAAACGGCAGCGAAGTAGTCTGCCGCTCGAAAGTGGTATTTGAATAACTTGAAAGTAGTATTTGAATAACTCGGAAATAGTATTTGAATAATATAGAATATAAAATCAATTAATAACGGATGGCGTAAGCCATCAAAACTAAAAACAAAAAAGAAAATGGCACAGTTGAATTTTGGCGGAACTGTTGAGACAGTAGTAATCCGTGACGAATTTCCATTAGAAAAAGCTCGTGAAGTATTGAAGAATGAAACAATTGCAGTAATCGGTTATGGCGTACAGGGTCCCGGACAGGCACTGAACCTGCGTGATAACGGTTTCAATGTAATCGTTGGACAACGTGAAGGAAAAACATACGATAAGGCAGTAGCAGACGGATGGGTTCCGGGTGAAACGTTGTTCGGAATCGAAGAAGCTTGCGAGAAAGGTACTATCGTTATGTGCCTCTTGTCTGACGCAGCAGTAATGTCTGTATGGCCTACTATCAAGCCTTACCTGACTGCCGGAAAAGCTCTTTATTTCTCTCACGGTTTTGCTATCACTTGGAACGACCGCACAGGTGTAGTTCCTCCTGCTGACATCGACGTCATCATGGTTGCTCCTAAAGGTTCGGGTACTTCATTGCGTACTATGTTCCTTGAAGGTCGTGGCTTGAACTCTTCTTATGCTATCTACCAGGATGCTACGGGCAAAGCTTACGAAAAAACAATCGCTTTGGGTATCGGTATCGGTTCAGGTTATCTGTTCGAAACAACTTTCACTCGCGAAGCTACTTCCGACCTGACAGGTGAACGCGGTTCATTGATGGGTGCTATCCAAGGTCTGTTGCTCGCACAATACGAAGTGTTGCGTGAAAACGGTCACACTCCTTCCGAAGCATTCAACGAAACAGTGGAAGAACTGACTCAGTCACTGATGCCGTTGTTCGCAAAGAACGGTATGGACTGGATGTACGCAAACTGCTCTACTACTGCTCAACGTGGTGCTCTTGACTGGATGGGCCCCTTCCACGACGCTATCAAACCGGTAGTTGAAAAGTTGTATCACAGCGTTAAGACTGGTAACGAAGCTCAAATTTCTATCGACAGCAACTCAAAAGTGGACTATCGTGAGAAACTGGAAGAAGAACTGAAAGCATTGCGCGAAAGCGAAATGTGGCAGACAGCTGTTACAGTACGTAAACTTCGTCCTGAAAACAATTAATCGGACTAGATGATATAAATTGAATAAAAGGGAGAACTGAAAAAATAGTTCTCCCTTTTTATTTTGTCTGTAAATTGGCTAAAAATCAACCTTATAAAGCCTATGAAAGTTTTTTTTGAAAAATATATCACTATAATGGGCAGAAAATGCAACTTTATGTTTATATTTGTGCCATCAAACTGAAGCAAATAATACCGTATGAGAAGTTTTTAAGTTATTTCCAGGCATATGTCTGCATTTGCAGATTGCTTTTGGATAATTATGTGGTAATAAATTGTATAGATAAAGATATTGATTATTCCTGGCCTGTCAATGGCTGTATTACTCCCTTTTAGTTTGATGTTTTTTTCGAAAATCCAAAACAAGAACGATTCAGATGTTGCTGGGATTGGATGCTTTCGATATACATAAGTCTTTAGTTTACTTTGCCGGTAAATTAATGAGATAGAAATAATGATACCTAAAATAAATATTGTTTGTTTTGTTTGTGTTAAATTAAAGAGTTCGGTTTCGTGAGAAAGTGGCTCTTATAAAACAAAAAAGAGGATTAAATCTAATCCTCTTTTTTAATGAATAACATCAATCTTCTGTAAAACGGATGCTTTGTCAGAGTGGCTGCGTCTCCTAGTATGACGAGCTTCATTCGTGCTCTTGTAATCGCTACGTTCATTCTTCGCAAATCATTTAAGAATCCTATTTGCCCGTCCTCGTTGGCACGGACAAGACTGATAAAGATAACATCCCGTTCCTGTCCCTGAAAGCCGTCCACTGTATTCACGGTGATGAGGCTGCGGAAAGGGCGGAGAAAACTGCTCCCCTTGATTTTGCTTCTCAAATATTGCACCTGTGCTTTATATGGAGAAATCAGACCGAAATCAATCCTTTCTTCCAGTATCCGGTCTTTGCCGATTCGGTTGATATATGCTTCCAGTTCCTGCAAAAGCAGGTTCGCTTCCTGTTTGTTGATTCTCCCGAAACTCTCGCCTACAAATTCTTCGCGGAAATCCATTTCCGAAGTGTCTATCCAGTTCATCGGCGTATCGAAATCGAGAATCCCCCGGTAGCGCACTTCGGGGGCAGCTTCCAGTTCGCCATGGTAGAACCAGTCAGAAGGAAACTGCATGATGGCTTCGTGCATCCGGTACTGTACTTTCAGTAAAGAAACGGCAGACGGCTTTTGTTGGACTACTTTCTCCATCAATGTTTGGTCCAGTCCGCCGCGGGCTGCCTCTATACATTTAATAGTGGGCGGTAGCTGACAATGGTCGCCGGCAAGAATAACCCGGTCGGCTTTGCGAATAGCAATCCAGCACGCCGCTTCGAGTGCCTGGGCGGCTTCGTCAATAAATAAGGTAGGAAACCGCCGTCCATTAAGCAGGCGGTGATTGCTACTCACTAAAGTAGAGGCAATCACACGGGCACTGTCGAAAAGGTCGGCATTGATGACTATCTCCAGTTCCGTGGCACGGTCGCGCAAGCGGCTCATGCGGCTGCGCATACCCTCCCGTTCGGCGTAACTTCCCCGGCGCATCCGGCCGTTCATTTCGCGGATAGACTTGCGGATGCCCCATAGCTCCGGATAGGCCGGATGGCTCTCGAACCGCCGCTCGTAAGTGGAAGACAACATTTTGTCATTGACCCGCGTAGGATTTCCGATGCGAAGTACAGGCACACCCCGGTCTACAAGTTTCTCACAAATCCAGTCGACAGCCGTATTACTCTGCGCGCAGACCAGCACTTGCGGCTCCCGGTGCAACGTTTCATAAATCGCTTCAACCAGTGTCGTCGTCTTTCCCGTTCCCGGCGGGCCGTGAACGATAGAGACATCACGCGTGCAGAGCACCTTGTTGACTGCCGTCTCCTGTGTACTGTTCAGCCACGGAAAACGTACCGGATACAACTCACGAAATCCCGGCTTTAGTGTTCCTAGCAGCGTGTCACGCAGTTCTGCCAACCGGTTGTCTTTGGCGCGGACTACATCTTCCAGTGCTTCGAACATCGCCCGGTAAGACGTTTCATCAAAATAAAGTTGCACACCAAGCAGTATATTAGGAGTTTGTAGCTCCATCAAAGCGCCCGCCCCGGGCAACACGACCACCATCCGTTCCTCGTCCGCATAACTGACGGTAGCAATGAAATTCATATACTTCATTTTCCCCTCGAGCGACTGATGGAAAAAGCAGACGGGACGCCCGAACTCGAAAGAATGTTCTATCTCTTTATTTTCGGTACGTGTAATATCTATTACAAGCTGATTCAGCGAATTGTAGTAACTTCGGCCGAGAGAGACGGGATACCAGCAGAGACCGCGTTTCACTTTCCGGGCAACGCCCATCGTTTCGGTCTGCCGTTTAAATTCCTCTTTCTCGTATTCGTACTCCATCCGTAAGAGGAGTTGCTGTTGCTGAAGATTGGCTATCGGACTTTTCGAATTATTATTCATTATGGATGCAAAGGTAACAATTCTTCTCCCTGAGTCGAAAAAATATTTCATTTTGTTAAACATTACTCGAACGTCGTTCGTTATTTTTATAGATAGACTAAAAAAACAAAAAGCGATATGGTATACGATGTGACTATGTTAGAAGCCTTCTACGCTGCTTATAAAGGAAAGGTAGAACATGTGCGGGCTGTATTGAAACGCCCTTTGACGTTGGCCGAGAAAATTTTGTATGCTCATCTGTATGATGCGGCTGATGTAAAAGATTACAAACGAGGAGAAGACTATGTGAATTTCCGCCCCGACCGGGTGGCTATGCAGGATGCGACTGCCCAAATGGCTCTGCTTCAGTTTATGAACGCAGGCAAAGACCGGGCGGCAGTACCTTCGACGGTGCATTGCGACCACCTGATACAAGCCTATAAAGGAGCTAAGGAAGACATCGCCACGGCGAGAATGACCAACGAAGAAGTTTACGATTTCCTCCGCGACGTATCTTCCCGCTACGGCATCGGCTTTTGGAAACCGGGCGCAGGCATCATCCACCAGGTAGTGCTCGAGAACTATGCGTTCCCCGGCGGAATGATGGTGGGAACGGACTCGCACACTCCGAACGCAGGCGGTCTTGGCATGGTGGCTATCGGTGTCGGTGGCGCGGATGCCGTGGATGTAATGACTGGTATGGAATGGGAATTGAAGATGCCAAAGATTATCGGTGTCCGCCTGACCGGAAAACTGAACGGCTGGGCATCCCCCAAAGACGTGATTCTGAAACTGGCGGGTATCCTCACTGTAAAAGGCGGAACGAATGCCATCATCGAATACTTCGGTCCCGGCACCGAATCTCTTTCCGCCACCGGAAAAGCGACCATCTGTAACATGGGTGCCGAAGTAGGAGCTACCACCTCGCTTTTCCCGTTTGATAAGCGCATGGCTACTTACCTGAGAGCCACGGGAAGAGAATGTGTTGTCGATTTGGCCGAATCCATTGGCGCTGACCTTCGGGCAGACGAAGTGGTGACGGATGAACCTACGAAATATTACGACCGTGTCATTGAAATAGACCTGTCGGAACTCGAACCTTATATAAACGGCCCTTTCACGCCGGATGCCGCCACGCCTATCTCCGAATTTGCGGAGAAAGTATTATTGAACGGTTATCCCCGCAAGATGGAAGTCGGGCTTATCGGTTCGTGCACCAACTCTTCTTATCAGGACTTGAGCCGTGCCGCTTCTTTGGCAAAGCAGGTAGCTGAAAAGAATTTGAGCGTAGCCGCCCCGCTGATTGTGAATCCGGGTTCGGAACAGATTCGCGCCACTGCCGAGAGAGACGGAATGATTGGTGCTTTTGAGCAAATCGGGGCGACAATAATGGCGAACGCCTGCGGTCCTTGTATCGGCCAGTGGAAACGTGAGACGGACGACCCGACACGGAAGAACTCCATCGTCACCTCTTTCAACCGTAACTTTGCGAAGCGTGCCGACGGCAATCCCAACACCTACGCTTTCGTCGCTTCTCCCGAACTGACTATGGCGCTGACCATCGCAGGCGACCTCTGCTTCAACCCCTTGAAAGACAGATTGGTGAACCATGACGGCGAAAAAGTAAAATTGGCGGAACCTGTCGGAGACGAACTTCCCTTGAAGGGCTTTACGCAGGGCAACGAAGGCTATATCGCCCCGCATGGAGCAAAAACGGAAATCAAAGTGAAACCGGATTCCCAACGTCTGCAACTGCTGACTCCTTTCCCTGCCTGGGACGGTCAGGACTTGCTGAATATGCCCCTGCTAATCAAGGCGCAAGGCAAATGTACCACCGACCATATTTCTATGGCAGGCCCGTGGCTCCGTTTCCGTGGACATTTGGAGAATATTTCCGACAATATGTTGATGGGAGCTGTCAATGCCTTTAACGGTGAAACGAACAGCGTTTGGAACCGTTCGACAAATACCTACGGAACAGTTTCCGGTACAGCGAAATTGTATAAGACACAGGGGATTCCTTCTATTGTCGTTGCCGAAGAAAACTACGGCGAAGGCTCCAGCCGCGAGCACGCAGCTATGGAACCTCGTTTCCTGAATGTCCGTGTGATTCTCGCCAAGAGTTTTGCCCGTATACACGAGACGAACCTGAAGAAACAAGGAATGCTTGCCCTGACATTTGTCGATAAAGCCGACTACGACAAGATTCGCGAACACGATGTTCTCTCCGTGCTTGGTTTGGTGCATTTCGCGCCGGGACGTAATCTCACCATCGTTCTCCACCACGAAGACGGAACGAAAGAGAGTTTTGAAGTACAGCACACATACAATGAACAGCAGATTGCCTGGTTCCGTGCCGGCTCTGCCTTAAATGCAAGATAACCATGAATAAAATAACCATGAAAGCAGATGGTACGCTGCTGGTGCCCGATGTGCCTACCGTACCTTATATTACCGGAGACGGAGTGGGAGCCGAAGTAACTCCTTCCATGCAGGCCGTAGTGAATGCGGCCGTTCAGAAAGCCTATGGCGGCAAGCGCCGCATCGAATGGAAAGAGGTGCTGGCAGGCGAACGTGCCTTCAATGAGACAGGTTCCTGGTTGCCGGACGAAACGATGAAGACCTTTCAGGAATATCTGATAGGAATCAAAGGCCCGTTGACAACTCCCGTCGGTGGCGGCATCCGTTCGTTGAATGTAGCCTTGCGCCAGACGCTCGACTTATACGTTTGCCTCCGTCCCGTCCGCTGGTATCAGGGAGTGCAGTCGCCTGTGAAGGCACCTGAGAAAGTGGATATGTGCGTATTCCGTGAAAATACGGAAGATATTTATGCAGGTATCGAGTGGGAAGCCGGTACTCCGGAAGCTGAAAAGTTCTACAAATTCCTGAAAGACGAGATGGGCGTGACGAAAGTCCGTTTCCCGGAAACGTCCTCTTTCGGCGTGAAACCCGTCTCCCGTGAAGGTACGGAACGTCTTGTACGTGCTGCCTGCCAGTATGCGCTCGACCATCATCTGCCTTCCGTGACATTGGTGCACAAGGGAAATATAATGAAATTCACTGAAGGCGGTTTCAAGAAGTGGGGCTACGAACTGGCACAGCGTGAATTTGCTGATGCCCTGGCGGATGGCAGACTGGTGATAAAGGACTGCATCGCCGACGCTTTCCTGCAAAACACCTTACTGATTCCCGAAGAATATTCCGTAATAGCCACCCTGAACCTGAACGGGGACTACGTTTCCGACCAACTGGCGGCGATGGTAGGCGGTATCGGCATTGCTCCGGGAGCGAATATCAACTACAAGACAGGTCACGCCATCTTTGAAGCCACCCACGGAACTGCCCCGAACATTGCGGGAAAAGACGTCGTGAACCCTTGCTCCATCATACTTTCAGCAGTGATGATGCTCGAATATTTTGACTGGAAAGAAGCGGCGACTCTTATAGAGAAAGCCTTGGAACAAAGTTTCCTTGAAGCTCGCGCTACACATGATTTAGCACGTTTTATGCCGAACGGAACCTCCCTCTCAACTTCCGCTTTCACACGTGAAATAGTGGAACGAATTGAAAAATAAAAGCAACGAATAAAAACAAAGAAAAATGAAGAAAGAGTACTTGATTTACAAGCTTTCCGAAGATATGAAGGAAGCAACCCGGATTGATAATGAATTGTTCCCTAAGTTTGACGTGAAACGCGGACTGCGTAATGAAGACGGCACAGGTGTATTGGTAGGTCTGACTAAAATCGGTAATGTAGTTGGCTACGAACGTATTCCGGGCGGCGGCCTGAAACCCATACCGGGCAAATTGTTCTATCGTGGCTATGACGTGGAAGATATCTCGCACGCTATCATCAAGGAGAAACGTTTCGGCTTCGAAGAAGTGGCTTACCTGTTGCTCTCCGGTCGTCTGCCGGATAAAGAAGAGCTGATCTCTTTCCGTGACCTGATTAACGACAATATGCCGTTGGAACAGAAAACGAAAATGAATATTATCGAGTTGGAAGGAAACAACATTATGAATATCCTTTCGCGCAGCGTACTCGAAATGTATCGTTTTGACGCTAACGCGGATGATACTTCCCGTGATAACCTGATGCGTCAGAGTATCGAACTTATCTCGAAGTTTCCGACCATCATCGCTTATGCTTACAATATGCTTCGCCACGCCACTTTCGGTCGTTCGCTGCATATCCGCCACCCGCAGGAAAAACTGTCTATCGCCGAAAACTTCCTGTATATGCTGAAAAGAGACTATACCGAACTGGATGCACGCACTCTCGACCTGCTGCTGATTCTTCAGGCAGAACATGGTGGTGGTAACAACTCCACATTCACCGTCCGCGTCACTTCCTCTACCGGAACGGATACGTATTCGGCCATCGCCGCAGGTATCGGTTCGCTGAAAGGTCCGCTTCACGGTGGTGCGAATATCCAGGTTGCCGACATGTTCCAGCACTTGAAAGAAAATATCAAAGACTGGACCAGTGTAGACGAAATTGACACTTACTTCACCCGTATGCTCAACAAAGAAGTGTACAACAAAACAGGATTGATTTATGGTATCGGCCATGCCGTTTACACCATCTCCGACCCTCGTGCGCTCTTGCTGAAGGAACTTGCCCGCGACCTTGCCCGTGAAAAAGGTAGAGAAAGCGAATTTGCTTTTCTCGAACTGTTGGAAGAACGTGCCATCACTACCTTCGGTCGTATAAAGAACAACGGAAAGACCGTCTCCAGCAACATCGACTTCTATTCGGGCTTCGTTTATGAAATGATCGGATTGCCGCAGGAAATTTTCACTCCTCTGTTTGCTATGGCACGTATCGTAGGCTGGTGTGCGCATCGCAATGAAGAACTGACTTTCGAAGGCAAGCGTATCATCCGTCCTGCTTACAAGAATGTTCTCGAAGATTTGGCTTACATACCCATCAAAAAGCGCTGACAAAGACAAATCCTTTTGTTGAATATATAAAAGCACTCCCCGAACGAAGATTGAATTTCAACTTTGTTCGGGGAGTTGTAATGAAAAAACATTCCGCTCGTAGAGAGTTTTTTATTTAAAGGGGATTTTGTGTTGTTATTCCTTTCATTTTTGTTATTTTTGCGCATTACAAAAGACTTTTAATATGAGTTTAGCAGCTTTTAATCTGTTCCTGGGTGTGATGAGCTTGATTGCCCTGGTGGTTTTTATAGCACTCTATTTTGTGAAAGCGGGATACGGTATTTTTCGCACGGCGTCGTGGGGAATAGCTATATCTAATAAAGTAGCTTGGGTACTGATGGAAGCTCCGGTTTTTTTGGTGATGTGTGGTATGTGGATGTATTCCGAACGTCGTTTTGAGCCGGTAATATTGACTTTCTTTTTATTTTTTCAAATTCATTATTTCCAGCGTGCCTTCATTTTCCCCCTGTTATTGACCGGAAAAAGTAAAATGCCACTGGCAATTATGTCAATGGGGATTCTCTTTAATCTGCTGAATGGCTATATGCAAGGTGAATGGATATTTTACCTTGCTCCCGAAACGATGTATCAGCCCGACTGGTTTACGTCTCCGTGGTTTATAGTGGGTACTCTGCTGTTTTTTGTGGGAATGCTGATAAATTGGCATTCGGATTATATCATCCGCCACCTGCGCAAACCGGGAGATACACGCCATTATCTGCCGCAAAAGGGAATGTATCGCTACGTCACGTCCGCCAATTATTTCGGTGAAATAATAGAATGGGCAGGCTGGGCAATACTCACTTGTTCGCTTTCCGGGCTTGTCTTTCTTTGGTGGACGATTGCCAATCTTGTTCCGCGTGCCCATGCACTGTGGTGCCGTTATCGCGAAGAATTCGGTGACGCGGTAGGAGAGAAGAAGCGGGTATTTCCTTTCCTTTATTAAAAATGATTGTTATCACAAATTAAATAAGACTTGAATAATTTTCAACTACTATGAAATCTAAGCTTTTTACTCCGGTCACTTTCGGACCTCTGACACTGCGGAATCGGACGATTCGTTCGGCAGCTTTCGAAAGTATGTGTCCGGAGAATACTCCTTCACAAATGCTATTGGATTACCATCGCTCGGTAGCTGCGGGCGGGGTAGGCATGACGACAGTGGCTTACGCTGCCGTGACACAAAGCGGACTTTCTTTCGACCGCCAGTTGTGGCTGCGTCCATCCATCATTCCCCGTTTGCATGAATTGACCAAAGCAGTGCACGACGAAGGCGCCGCCGTAGGCATTCAGATAGGACATTGCGGAAATATGTCCCACAAAAATATTTGTGGTGTCACCCCCGTGTCCGCTTCTTCGGGATTCAATCTCTATTCTCCTACATTCGTCCGCGGACTGGAAAAAGAAGAGCTCCCGGAACTGGCACAAGCCTATGGAGAAGCTGTGAACCTGGCAAGAGAAGCCGGATTTGACGCTGTGGAAGTCCATGCCGGACATGGCTATCTGATTAGCCAATTCCTGTCCCCCTACACGAATCATCGGAAAGATGAATTTGGTGGTTCACTGGAAAACCGGATGCGATTTATGGAGTTGGTGATGGAAGAAGTCATGAAAGCGGCAGGCAGTGACATGGCTGTTTTTGTGAAAATGAATATGCGTGATGGCTTCAAAGGCGGAATGGAAATAGACGAATCCATACAGGTAGCCAAACGCTTGTTGGAACTTGGCGCTCATGGATTGGTGTTGAGCGGCGGTTTCGTAAGCAAAGCGCCGATGTATGTGATGCGGGGCGCGATGCCTGTCCGTTCGATGTCTTACTATATGAATTGCTGGTGGCTGAAGTATGGAGTGAAGATGTTTGGAAAATGGATGATTCCATCAGTCCCTTTCAAAGAAGCTTATTTTCTCGAAGATGCGTTGAAGTTTCGGGAAGCTCTTCCGGGAGCTCCGTTGGTTTATGTCGGCGGCCTTGTCGCCCGTCAAAAGATAGATGAAGTGTTGGATGCGGGTTTTGACGCTGTGCAGATGGCGCGTGCTTTGCTCAACGAACCAGGATTTGTCAACCGGATGGCGCAGGAAGAGCAGGCACGTTGTAACTGCGGACACAGTAATTACTGCATCGGACGTATGTACACCATAGAAATGGCTTGTCATCAACATTTGAAAGAACCATTGCCTTCTTGTTTACAGAAGGAGATTGAAAAACTTGAAAAGCGATGAATGAAGTGAAATGGGCAATCATCACCGGTGCCGACGGAGGAATGGGACGGGAAATAACACGTGCCGTAGCCAAAGCCGGTTATCAGATAATAATGGCCTGTTATAATCCGTCAAAAGCAGAAAAAGTCCGTCAGAGCTTAATCGAAGAAACCGGAAATCCGAACCTGGAAGTGATGGCTATTGATTTATCTTCCATGCGCTCGGTAGCTTCTTTTGCCGGACAGATTTTGGAACGTAATATTCCGGTTTCCTTGTTGATGAATAATGCAGGAACGATGGAAACAGGATTTCATGTTACTCCCGATGGATTTGAACGGACGGTGAGTGTGAATTATGTAGGGCCTTATCTGCTTACACGGAAATTGGTTCCTGCAATGGTGCGGGGCGCGCGTATTGTGAACATGGTTTCTTGTACTTACACAATCGGACACATCGACCTGCCTGACTTTTTCCATCGGGGAAAGGTGGGAAAGTTTTGGAGAATCCCTATCTACAGTAATACGAAACTGGCTTTATTATTGTTTACCCTCGAATTGGCTGAACAACTTCGTGACAAGGGCATCACTGTCAATGCGGCTGACCCGGGAATTGTTTCTACCAATATTATTACGATGCATCAATGGTTTGATCCATTGACCGATATCTTTTTCCGTCCTTTTATCCGCAAACCGAAGAAAGGGGCTTCTACAGCCATCGCTCTGCTGCTGGATGAAAAAGAGGCAGGAGTGACGGGACAGCTATATGCAAGCAATCGCTGGAAAAAACTGCCTGACAAGTATGCTCACCATGTGCAACAGGAGCAGCTTTGGGAAAGTACGGAGCGGACGGTAGCGCAGTGGTTGGAATAAAAAGAAGAAACGAAGGCGTATCAAAGCCTTTATAAATAGTAAACACCCGCGTTGCAAATAGATGCAACGCGGGTGATTTTGTGTATGCTCGGCATGAGTATTATCTAACGGGTGCAAGTCCCTCGTGAGCCCTAATAGC
>NZ_JAAXGE010000015.1 GCF_014750685.1 Bacteroides sp. GM023 | reverse complement strand
CGGTTACGTACTTCAGGTACCCCCGGCTTTCATGGCTTGACGGGCGGTGTGTACAAGGCCCGGGAACGTATTCACCGCGCCATGGCTGATGCGCGATTACTAGCGAATCCAGCTTCACGAAGTCGGGTTGCAGACTTCGATCCGAACTGAGAGAGGTTTTTGGGATTAGCATCCGGTCGCCCGGTAGCTGCCTTCTGTACCCCCCATTGTAACACGTGTGTAGCCCCGGACGTAAGGGCCGTGCTGATTTGACGTCATCCCCACCTTCCTCACATCTTACGACGGCAGTCTCTCTAGAGTCCTCAGCATGACCTGTTAGTAACTAAAGATAAGGGTTGCGCTCGTTATGGCACTTAAGCCGACACCTCACGGCACGAGCTGACGACAACCATGCAGCACCTTCACATTTGCCTTGCGGCTAAACTGTTTCCAGCTTATTCAAATGCAATTTAAGCCCGGGTAAGGTTCCTCGCGTATCATCGAATTAAACCACATGTTCCTCCGCTTGTGCGGGCCCCCGTCAATTCCTTTGAGTTTCACCGTTGCCGGCGTACTCCCCAGGTGGAATACTTAATGCTTTCGCTTGGCCGCTTGCTGTATATCGCAAACAGCGAGTATTCATCGTTTACTGTGTGGACTACCAGGGTATCTAATCCTGTTTGATACCCACACTTTCGAGCCTCAGTGTCAGTCACCAGTCTAGTGAGCTGCCTTCGCAATCGGAGTTCTTCGTGATATCTAAGCATTTCACCGCTACACCACGAATTCCGCCCACCTCTACTGTACTCAAGACTGCCAGTTTCAACTGCAATTTTACGGTTGAGCCGCAAACTTTCACAACTGACTTAACAATCCACCTACGCTCCCTTTAAACCCAATAAATCCGGATAACGCTCGGATCCTCCGTATTACCGCGGCTGCTGGCACGGAGTTAGCCGATCCTTATTCATATGGTACATACAAAAAAGTATACATACTCAACTTTATTCCCATATAAAAGAAGTTTACGACCCATAGAGCCTTCATCCTTCACGCTACTTGGCTGGTTCAGGCCTGCGCCCATTGACCAATATTCCTCACTGCTGCCTCCCGTAGGAGTTTGGACCGTGTCTCAGTTCCAATGTGGGGGACCTTCCTCTCAGAACCCCTATCCATCGAAGGTTTGGTGAGCCGTTACCTCACCAACTGCCTAATGGAACGCATCCCCATCGATAACCGAAATTCTTTAATAGTCTCATCATGCGGTGAAACTATGCTATCGAGTATTAATCTTTCTTTCGAAAGGCTATCCCCGAGTTATCGGCAGGTTGGATACGTGTTACTCACCCGTGCGCCGGTCGCCATCTT
>NZ_JAAXGE010000014.1 GCF_014750685.1 Bacteroides sp. GM023 | reverse complement strand
ATTACTAATTGCCCGTTCACTTTCTTTCGGACTTGTACGGGGCGCGATATATACGTTTAGCGAAGTACTACTGAAACGGAAACATAAGAAACAGAAACAATAAGTACAACCACTAATAATTTTACTTTTCATCATGTCATAACCTTATTTAGGTGGTTATAGCACGAGGGTTCCACCTCTTCCCATTCCGAACAGAGAAGTTAAGCCTCGTCACGCCGATGGTACTGCGTAACAGTGGGAGAGTAGGTAGCCGCCATTTTGAAGAAGCCCCTTGATTCAGCAATGAATCAAGGGGCTTTCTGTTTTTATACATCTCATAGTTCACTATATATACTCGTATTTTACTTTATATACCTTATAGTTTGCTCTATATACTTCATATTTTCCTCTATACACCTCACATAGTTTACTTTATATCCTTCATCTTTTACTCTATACACTCACTTTGTTGTTTACTCCATATTTTCTTTTCTACTACTGTTCTTTACGTTCATTCCTCTACTGTATAACTTCTATATAACTTTTCAAAATAGCATAACCCTTCCAAAATGGTAGGGTCTTTCCTTCCTTCTTATAACTGTCTTTTCTTTTTATCTCGCTGTAAATCAATTGTTTATTTCTATGCTTCTTTTTCTGGCACATCTTTGGCATTATCTCCGGCAAATAATTAGAATTATTAATCCATTTAAAAAGGTAAAAACATGGGAATAACATTATCATTTATTTTCTGCCTGGTGAGCGGCTTCGCTTGCTTCTGGCTATTTTGGAAATGTATAGATTGGTTTGAGAATATTTAAAAGAAAAGGAGAATTGACTTATGTACACAACACTATTTGTATTAGGCATTGCAATCTTCGGTTATTTGATGTATGTGCTCATCAAACCCGAAAAGTTTTAAGTTATACACAGTTTAAGGTAAAAGTATGAATACAGAAATTTTAGGTGTAGTTGCGCAGATTGCCTTGATGGTAATCCTTGCTTATCCACTGGGAAAATATATAGCCAAAGTCTACAAAGGAGAAAAGACTTGGTCGGATTTTATGGCTCCTATTGAAAGGGTGATTTACAAAGTATGTGGAATCAACCCTAATGAAGAAATGAACTGGAAGCAGTTCTTGAAAGCCCTGTTAATATTGAACGCTTTTTGGTTCTTTTGGGGGATGGTGTTATTGGTTTCGCAAGGATGGTTACCCCTCAACCCGGATGGCAACGGCCCACAGTCGCCGGACCAGGCATTCAATACATGTATTAGTTTTATGGTCAACTGTAACTTGCAGCATTATAGCGGTGAAAGCGGATTGACTTACTTCACACAATTGTTTGTTATCATGCTCTTCCAGTTTATTACCGCTGCAACGGGTATGGCGGCCATGGCAGGAATTATGAAGAGTATCGCTGCAAAGACGACAAAAACAATCGGTAACTTTTGGCAGTTTCTCGTAGTAAGCTGTACACGTATCTTGCTGCCGCTTTCTCTGATTGTAGGTTTTATCTTGATTCTTCAGGGAACGCCGATGGGATTTGACGGAAAGATGCAAGTTACCACTCTTGAAGGGCAAGAACAAATGGTTTCTCAGGGACCTACGGCTGCAATTGTTCCCATTAAGCAATTGGGTACGAACGGCGGCGGCTACTTCGGTGTAAACTCATCCCACCCGTTGGAAAATCCGACTTATCTTACGAATATGGCAGAATGTTGGTCGATTCTGATTATTCCGATGGCGATGGTATTTGCCTTGGGTTTCTATACACGAAGAAGAAAGCTGGGATATACTATTTTCGGAGTGATGCTTTTTGCCTATTTGGCAGGTGTCTGCATTAATGTGAATCAGGAAATGGGCGGCAATCCTCGTATTGATGCTATGGGAATCAGTCAGGATAACGGTGCGATGGAAGGAAAAGAAGTGCGGTTGGGAGCCGGAGCGACGGCTTTGTGGAGTGTGACTACCACTGTAACTTCCAATGGTTCGGTGAATGGTATGCATGATTCAACCATGCCGCTGTCAGGAATGGTTGAAATGCTGAATATGCAGATTAATACCTGGTTTGGCGGTGTCGGCGTAGGCTGGATGAATTACTATACCTTTATTATTATAGCCGTCTTTATCAGTGGGCTGATGGTAGGGCGTACGCCGGAATTTCTCGGAAAGAAAGTGGAAGCCCGCGAAATGAAAATCGCTACGATTGTCGCTTTACTCCATCCGTTTGTGATATTAGTATTTACTGCTTTATCGTCTTATCTCTATACGCATCATCCCGATTTTGTACAAAGCGAGGGTGGTTGGCTGAATAACTTAGGTTTTCATGGATTGAGCGAACAGCTTTATGAATATACTTCTTGCGCCGCAAATAACGGTTCGGGCTTTGAAGGCTTGGGAGACAATACGTATTTCTGGAATTATACTTGTGGTATTGTGTTGATTCTAAGTCGCTTTATTCCTATCATCGGACAGGTTGCCATTGCCGGGCTGCTGGCTCAAAAGAAATTTATACCGGAAAGTGCCGGAACATTAAAGACAGATACAGTGACTTTTGGAGTGATGACTTTTGCAGTTATCTTCATTATTGCCGCCCTGTCGTTCTTCCCGGTACACGCATTGAGTACGATTGCTGAACATTTAAGTTTGTAATTCTGAATTAGAGAAGATATGAAAAATAATAAATCAGCTTCTTTGTTTCCAAAGGAGCAAGTTATAGAAAGTCTGAAACAATCATTCGTGAAGCTGAATCCGCGAATGATGATAAAGAATCCGATTATGTTTACGGTAGAAGTGGCTACGGTGGTGATGCTGTTCGTTACGCTCTACTCTATCGTAAATCCCTCGCAGGGGGCATTCGGTTATAACATTGCTGTATTTTTTATCCTGTTCATCACTTTGTTGTTTGCCAATTTTGCCGAAGCCATCGCCGAAGCGCGTGGTAAGGCACAGGCCGACAGTTTGCGCAAGACTCGTGAAGAGACTCCGGCGAAGAAGGTGGAAGGAAGTAAAATCAGTATCGTAAGTTCTTCACAACTGAAGAAAGGCGATGTGTTTGTTTGCGAAGCCGGAGACGTAATCCCTTCGGATGGCGAAATCATCGAGGGATTGGCTTCTATCGACGAGAGTGCCATCACCGGCGAATCCGCTCCGGTGATTCGTGAAGCAGGGGGAGACAAGAGTTCTGTTACGGGAGGTACGAAAGTGCTGTCCGACCATATAAAAGTAATGGTGACTACGCAACCGGGAGAAAGTTTTTTGGATAAGATGATTGCATTGGTGGAAGGTGCATCCCGTCAGAAAACACCGAATGAGATAGCATTGACTATTTTGTTGGCAGGTTTCACACTCGTTTTTGTCATTGTGTGTGTGACGTTGAAGCCGTTTGCCGATTATAGCAATACGGTCATCACCATTGCTTCTTTGATATCTCTGTTTGTGTGTCTGATTCCGACAACTATCGGTGGACTCCTTTCCGCCATCGGTATTGCCGGAATGGATCGTGCGCTTCGCGCGAACGTAATCACTAAATCCGGTAAAGCGGTAGAGACTGCCGGGGATATTGACACATTGCTGCTCGATAAAACGGGTACAATCACTATCGGTAACCGTAAAGCAACCCGTTTCCATACGGCACCGGGCGTCGATCTGCATGACTTTGTGGAAACCTGCCTGCTTTCTTCCCTCTCGGACGAAACGCCGGAAGGAAAATCAATCGTAGAACTGGGACGCGAATCGGGTATCCGTATGCGTAGCCTGAATACGACAGGTGCACACATGATTAAGTTTACGGCGGAAACCAAATGTTCCGGTGTCGATTTGGCCGATGGCACTCAAATTCGTAAAGGTGCTTTCGATGCTATCCGTAAGATGGTGGAGAGCGCCGGAAATAAGTTCCCAAAGGAAGTGGAAGAGGTGATTTCTGCTATTTCAAACAACGGCGGTACTCCGCTGGTGGTATGTGTGAATCGTAAAGTAGTGGGTGTTATCGAATTGCAGGATATTATCAAACCGGGTATTCAGGAACGTTTCGAACGTCTGCGCAAGATGGGAGTAAAGACAGTGATGGTGACCGGTGACAATCCGCTGACTGCCAAATATATCGCAGAAAAGGCCGGAGTAGATGATTTTATCGCCGAAGCCAAACCGGAAGACAAGATGGAATACATCAAGAAGGAACAGCAAGCGGGCAAACTGGTAGCAATGATGGGCGACGGTACGAATGACGCTCCGGCTTTGGCGCAGGCCAATGTAGGAGTCGCCATGAACAGCGGTACGCAGGCAGCCAAGGAAGCCGGCAATATGGTCGATTTGGATAATGACCCGACGAAGCTGATTGAGATTGTGGAAATCGGCAAGCAGTTATTAATGACACGCGGCACACTGACTACGTTCTCTATCGCCAATGACGTGGCTAAGTATTTCGCCATCGTCCCGGCTTTGTTTATGGTTGCCATTCCCGAATTGGCTGCTTTGAATATCATGCACCTGCATAGTCCTGAAAGTGCGATTCTTTCGGCCGTTATCTTTAACGCGATAATCATTCCGATTCTGATTCCGTTGGCTTTGAAGGGCGTGCAATACAAGCCGATAGGCGCAAGTGCCTTGCTGCGCCGAAACCTGTTGATTTACGGTGTGGGCGGCGTGATTGTTCCTTTTGTCGGAATCAAATTGATTGATTTATTGGTAGGTTTATTCTTTTAATTAAAAAACGATAGCAATGAAAACTTTATTGAAGTCATTAAAAATAACACTTGTTTTCTGTGTCTTTTTCTCTGTGTTCTATATCCTTGTCCTGTGGCTGTTTGCCCAGGTGGCAGGGCCTAATAAGGGAAATGCCGAAGTGGCTACATTGGACGGCAAAGTTGTGGGGGCAGCCAATGTCGGTCAGATGTTTACAAAGGATATTTACTTTTGGGGACGGCCTTCCTGTGCGGGCGACGGATATGATGCTACCAGTTCATCGGGTAGTAATAAAGGGGTGACGAATCCCGAATATTTGTCTGAAGTGGAAGCGCGTATAGATACTTTCCTGGTGCATCACCCTTATCTGAGCCGCAGGGAAGTGCCCGCCGAAATGGTAACGGCAAGTGCTTCCGGACTTGACCCGGATATAACTCCCGAATGTGCTTATGTACAAGTGAAGCGGGTGGCACAGGCACGCGGGCTGACAGAACTCCAGGTGAAAGAGATTGTTGACAAGAGTGTGGAAAAACCATTACTGGGTCTTTTCGGAACAGAGAAAGTGAATGTGCTGAAACTGAACATAGCACTCGAAGAAAAACATTGATAAGTGATAAACCATGAGCAGCGTTCCTGGCCGAATCGTCCGAGTGTATTTCCGGCGATTCAAATAAAACAGGGATGGACAGGGCGCTGCTCTTTTCTTAGAAACATAAAATAGAATTAGAAAAAAAGAGTATGAAAAATTATTTAAGTAAAAAGAGCTTTTTAGGAGCAGCCGCTGTGGCAGCTATTTGTATGTTGACGGCAAATACGGCAAAAGCGCAAGAATTTACCGTACAGGGGGATATTGTCAGTACCTATGTATGGAGAGGTTATAATCAGGGCGGTGGTGCTGCCTTCCAGCCGACATTAGGATTCGACATCGGTAATTTCTATATCGGCGCCTGGGGTTCTACCAATTTCAATGGTGGCAAGAAAGAACTGGATTTATCCGCTTCCTATACATTCGGGGAGAATGGTCCTACGCTTTCTTTTACTGATTATTGGTGGAAAGGGGAAGCGGATCCGTCAGATGAAAGGAATAAATATTTCAACTACAACGCGCACGAAACGAATCACTTCTTTGAAGCCGGATTATCTTATACCTTGCCGATAGAAAGATTCCCGTTATCTGTTGCCTGGTACACCATGTTTGCAGGTGCCGACAAGAGATATGACGCGGAAGGGAAAGAAAAGAACAATTATTCTTCTTATGTCGAACTGAACTACCCGTTTGTGGTGAAATCCTGCAATCTCAATCTGACCTGCGGATTTTTACCTTATCAGACGAATACAATTTATAATCTCCCTAACAGTGGCTTCGCTGTCACGAACGTAGCTTTGAAGGCCATGAAAGAAATTAAGATTAACGATAAGTTTTCATTACCTATATTTGTCCAGGGGATTTGGAATCCACGATATGAAGATGCATATCTTGTATTTGGCCTGACTCTGAGGCCCTGAATTAAACTCATGAATTTATAAATGTGTAGAGAACCCGTGGGAGTCGTGATGATTGCCACGGGTTAGGATTATAAAAAACAGGTTGAAAACATGGATGATAGAGAACAAAGTGTACAACATTTCCTCGATTTGATAAAAAAGTCGCACCGGGGAAAATTCAAGGTTTACATCGGAATGATAGCCGGTGTAGGCAAGTCGTATCGTATGCTTCAGGAAGCACATGAATTGCTGGAGAATGGGGTGGATGTGCAGATCGGTTACATCGAAACGCACGGCCGTGCTGGTACGGAAATGCTGCTGGAAGGCTTGCCTGTTATTCCGCGGCGCAAAATCTTCTACAAAGGTAAGGAGCTGGAAGAAATGGACCTGGATACCATCATCCGTATTCATCCCGAAATTGTGATTGTGGACGAATTGGCGCACACGAATGTGGAAGGAAGTCTGAACGAGAAACGGTGGCAGGATGTAATGGCATTGCTGGACGAAGGCATCAATGTGATTTCAGCGATCAATATCCAGCATATCGAAAGTGTGAATGAAGAAGTGCAGGAGATTACGGGCATCGAAGTGAAAGAACGGGTGCCGGACAGTGTGCTTCAGGAAGCGGACGAAGTAGTGAATATCGACCTGACAGCCGAAGAACTGATTTCCCGTCTGAAAGCGGGAAAGATATACCGTCCGGAAAAGATTCAGATGGCATTGAGTAATTTCTTCCGTACGGAGAATATCCTTCAGTTGCGCGAACTCGCCTTGAAGGAAGTAGCGTTGCGTGTAGAAAAGAAGGTTGAAAATGAGGTTGGGATGGGAGTTGCCGTCGGCCTGCGCCATGAAAAGTTCATGGCTTGTATCAGTAGCCACGAAAAGACACCCCGGCGGATTATCAGAAAGGCGGCAAGGCTGGCAACACGTTATAATACCACGTTCATAGCCTTGTATGTTCAAACCCCGAAAGAAAGTATGGACAGGATTGACCTGGCTAGCCAGCGTTATCTGTTGAATCATTTTAAGTTGGTGGCAGAGCTTGGCGGAGAAGTGGTTCAGGTGCAGTCAAAGGATATTTTAGGAAGTATCGTCAGGGTTTGCAAGGAGAAGCAAATATCGACTGTCTGTATGGGAACTCCCAACTTGAAACTGTCGTCTGCCATCTGTTCTATACTGGGATACAGAAAGTTTTTAAATAATTTGTCGCAAGCTAATGTAGATTTGATTATACTTGCATAATATTAATCGCATGAACATTATGAATATTAAAACGAAACTGATTCTTGGCATCGGGATGCTGGCGGGAATGATTATTTTGCTGGTAACCCTTTCGGTTGTAAATCTTCAAATCCTGACGGCTACTGAACCGGATAGTCCTGCCGCCATGCCCGGACTGGAACGTGCGTTACTATGGATTTCCATTACCGGCGGTATCTGTATCCTGACCGGACTGGTATTGCTCTACTGGCTTCCCCGCACCATCAGCAAACCGATTAAGGAACTGAAAGAAGGAATCCTCGAAATAGCCAACCATAATTATGAGAAGCGTCTGAATATGAACGGCAATGAAGAATTCAGTGAAGTGGCCGATAGTTTCAACCGGATGGCGGAACGCTTGGCTGAATACCGTGCCAGCACTTTATCGGATATTCTTTCTGCCAAGAAATTCATAGAAGCGATTGTGAACAGTATAGACGACCCCGTTATCGGTTTGAATATGGAGCGCGAAATCCTGTTTATCAACGAGGAAGCGCTGAATGTGCTGAACCTGAAACGTGAGAATGTAATCCGCCAATCGGCGGAAGAGCTTGCCTTGAAGAATGACCTTCTTCGTCGTTTGATTCGTGAACTGGTGACGCCCAGCGAACAGAAAGAACCTTTGAAGATATATGCCGACAACAAAGAGAGTTATTTCAAAGCATCTTATGTTCCTATCATCAACACGGAAGCCGAAAAGGACGAACCGCATAAACTGGGTGATGTAATCTTATTAAAGAATATTACGGAATTTAAGGAGCTGGATTCTGCCAAAACGACTTTTATCTCCACCATCTCCCATGAACTGAAAACTCCGATTGCCGCCATTATGATGAGCCTTCAGCTATTAGAGGACAAGCGTGTCGGCGAACTGAACGAGGAACAGGAGCAACTCTCGAAGAGTATCAAAGAGAGTAGTGAACGCCTGCTTAGTATCACCGGAGAATTGTTGAACATGACTCAGGTAGAAGCCGGAAAACTGCAACTGATGCCGAAAATAACGAAACCCGTTGAGCTGATAGAATACGCCATCAAAGCGAATCAGGTACAAGCGGACAAGTTCAATATCCAGATAGAAGTGGAATACCCTGAAGAGAAGATGGGAAAACTCTTCGTTGACAGCGAAAAGATAGCCTGGGTATTGACCAACTTATTAAGCAACGCCATCCGCTATTCCAAAGAAAACGGTCATGTGGTCATCGGTGCCAAGCAAGAAGATAATATCATCGAACTTTATGTGAAGGATTTTGGTAAAGGTATCGACCCGCGCTACCATAAAAGTATCTTCGACCGTTACTTCCGTGTCCCCGGAACGAAAGTGCAGGGAAGCGGACTCGGACTGTCTATTTCGAGGGATTTTGTGGAAGCCCATGGCGGCACGTTGACGGTGGAGAGCGAATTAGGGAGAGGAAGCCGGTTCGTGATACGTTTGAAAGCATAATGCCCAACGCATCGTCGGAATTTTTATAAAAACAGGATGATAAAGGCTTTGTCCCCCAACTCTTTCTTAAGAATCTGCTTGGCTCTCCGTTTATAAGCCTTTATCGCATCTTCCGTCGTATCCATTGACAGGGCAATCTTGGCAATGGATTCTCCTTCCATGCTCTTGAGCATTACCTCTTTGTAATGCTCGGGCAGCAAGTCTATGCTTTGGTATAGTTGTGAGATAACCTCTTCATCAAGAATATACTCCTCATCCATTTTAATGGATTGTTCAACCTTATACTTTTCGAACTGCTGATTGGTGCGTATTACGTTCAGGCACTTATTTTGAACACTGGTATATAGATATGATTTCAAAGAAAGGATATTGTCGAAACTCTGTTTATTATTCCAAATGGTGAGAAAAGTGTCTTGCACGATATCCTCTGCAAATTCAACTCCTATCATTTTCTCCGCAATACGTAATAAGGGCTTATAATAAGTGATGAAAAGCGCCCGGAATCCTTCAGGGAAGTCTGCCGCTATTTTTGATATGATTACTTCATCGTGGTTAAGTCTTGCCATTTTTAAGTAAAAAACTTCTGTTATCTCATACAGTGTTTATTCTCTTTTTTGCAAAGGTATAAGTATTATCTAACTTTGAACTAAATACATAAAAAATATTTCGATTCTATCCAAAAAAAAAGAAATAACCGTTTTTTTTGAGATAATGCGCCACTTTTCTTTCCCTTATGTGTCTTTTTTATAGAAAGGAGACAAAATAATGAACAATCGTCATCTTATTTATATCGCTACATTAATAAGGAAAAGTATTTCGGGCGAAATAACTTTGGAAGAGCAGAAACAGTTGGACGACTGGTTGAATGAGTCGGCGCGCCATCGTGAGCTGTTCGATAAATATAATAACACTGATTTTCTGTCATCAATAGACTTCAAAAAGGATTTTGAGGAATCGCAGGAAGCATACTCAAACTTTATGCGGCGTATGGCACCCAAGAATCAAATGCGCCGTTTGGCCTGGGGCAAGTATGTGGCGGCAGCCGTATTGATAGCATTTGTATGCGCGTCTGCCGTAATAGTATATATGTATAAGGGCGGGCAGCCACATTCTTCTTCGGAACTTGCCGACGTGTCTGTCCAACAGACAGATACCCTCCCGGCAGATTCGACAGACATAGTTCTTATTACTGCCAGTGGGGAGAAAATTCCGGTGCAAAGTTCTCAAAAGATGTTGTCCGTATCATCCGGCTCTATAAAAATAGATGAGCAGCCTATCGAGGAATATGCAAAGATGAAGACCGCCCCTGCTGAGGTGGTGTATAATACATTGAAGATATTACGGGGGAAAAGATTCAAGATGCAGTTGAGTGACGGAACGATTGTTTGGCTCAATGCAGATTCGGAAATCACCTTCCCAAGCAATTTTGACGGAAAAGAAAGAAAGGTATTGGCGAAGGGTGAACTCTTTTTCGATGTCACCGAAAATAAGTCGCAACCCTTTGTTGTAGAAACTCCTACCGGAAATATCCGTGTTTTAGGAACCGCTTTCAATATACATTGCTATAAAGATGAAGTGCCTATGACCACGCTGGTTCGCGGAAAGATAGCCTATTCTTTAGGAAAAGAATCGGTTATCCTGACTCCCGGACAGCAATGCAGGGTGGAAGATAATAAATTGTCTGTAAGAGAAGTCGATACATACGAATATGTATCATGGATAGACGAAGTCCTTGTCTTTAAGGACAAAGAGCTCAATGAAATCCTAAGTACATTGAGTCGTTTGTATGATGTCGATATTTATTACGAGAGTCCGGAACTGAAACGATTACCGTTCACAGGTTCTTTCAAGCAGTATGAACACTTGGACAAAATAATCCGAATGATAGAGGAATGCGGGCTTATACATATAAAACAGGACGGAAAGACGCTGATAATCAGTAAATAACTATAAATACAATCTTTTTACCATACGATAAAACATCGTGTGGCGGGGACTAATATTCACTAAAAACTATACATTATGAAAATTCACTATCGAAACGCTAACAAAAGCAGAGACAACACCAGGGTTGAAAACTCTATGAAATTTACCAATTTCTTATACAATAAACACAATGAACTCACTATCATAACACTGTAAATGAATATGAGCAATAAAATATCTAATAGTTTGAAATACCTGATAATAACCATCTTGTTATTATTCTGCAATGCTCCCTGGACGGCGGCGCAGCAAACAGTCAGGAAAGTGACTTTAAATTTGGAGAATGTGTCTTTTGAAAATTGCCTGAAAGCAATAGAGAAACAAACACATTATACCTTTTTATATCGAAAGGATTTGATAAACTTGTCGAAGCCGGTCAGTTTCTCATGCAAAGATGAATCTTTGACAGTTGTACTGGATAGTATACTTCCTTCACAGAATCTTTCTTACCGGATTCAGGATCTTACTATTGTGCTGACTCCCAAACAAGTAAAGAACAAGAAAACCCCGGTTCTTATCAAGGGAAATATCGTTGATGAGAACAAAGAGCCCGTAATAGGCGCTTCTATTAAGATAAAAGGAACTACGCAGGGGACTATCACCGACATTGACGGTAACTTCAGCTTCGAGGCTTCTTTGGATGATAAAGTAATCATCTCTTATGTCGGATTGGAAACAATCGAGCGAAAGATAGGCACGAAAGTCATGAATGTAGTAATGAAGGATGATGCTGTGAGTCTTGGCGATGTGGTGGTCACAGGTTATCAGAAGATAAACCGCAAAATGTTCACCGGTTCTGCCTCAAAGGTCAATGCGGACGAAACTGTACTGAAAGGGAATCCCGATGTGACTAACTCCTTGCAGGGAAAAGTGGCAGGTGTGCAAATCACCAATGTCTCGAGCACTTTCGGCGCAAGCCCCGTGCTTACTATCCGTGGTAACTCTTCTATCAACGGAACCAATAAGCCCCTGTGGGTAGTGGACGGCGTGATTCTGGAAGACTTGATGAGCGTAAGCGCGGAAGAACTGACGTCCGGTAATCTTTCTACGTTATTAAGTTCGGGCGTGGCAGGTCTGAATCCCGAAGATATTGAAAGTTTCGAAATCCTGAAAGATGTATCCGCCACTTCCCTGTATGGTGCGCAAGCCATGAATGGAGTGATTGTCATCACTACCAAACAAGGAAAGAAAGATCGTCTGTCTATCAACTATACGGGTAGTATTGCTCTGAAAGAGAAACCAAGTTACCGTAATTTCAACATTATGAACTCTGATGACGAAATGTCGATTTACAAAGAGCTGGAACGTAAAGGCTGGATTGATATTACTACCGTTGCCCGCAGCGAAAACTTCGGTGCTATGGGTAAAATGTTTGATGAAATAACAAGGAAGAATATCAATTGGGGACCGAATGGTTCTTTGAATGAAGATTTTCTGTCGGCTTATGCCAATAGTAATACAGACTGGTTCAATACCTTGTTTCATAATTCGCTGGTCAATCAGCATTCACTGAGCATATCCGGCGGTGGTGACAAAACCACTTTCTATGCTTCCCTGAGTTACTATACCGACAATGGCATGGCAGTCTCCTCTGATAAGGTGAACCGCTATACCGCTTCATTGCGCGGAACTTTCGCAGTATCTCCCAAACTGAATATAGGCTTGAAATTGTCTGCCAATATCCGTGACCAGAGAGTGCCGGGAACGAAAGACCGTAACTTTGATACCTCTACGGGAGAATTTACCCGCGACTTTGACATCAACCCTTTCAACTATGCGCTCAACACCAGCCGTAGTATGCGTGCGTACGATTCAAACGGGAATCTTGAGTTCTTTCGCCGGAGCTTTGCCGATTTTAATATCTTGCATGAACTTCGTCACAACTTCGTTGACCTCACAGTGAAAGATATATCCACACAAATGGATTTGGAATACAAACCTCTGAAAGTACTGACTCTGAAAGGTTCTTTCCAATACCGTTCGGCAAATACATTGAGAGAACATAAAATCCATGAGTTCTCCAACCAGGCCGAAGCTTACAGGGCCGACTACTCGCAAGCTATCATTGACAACAATCGTTTCCTGTTCCAAAATCCTTCTTTGCCCACTGCCAATCCGTATAGCATTCTGCCCGAAGGCGGATTCTATAATACGAATGAAGCAGACCTTCGCCATACCTACTTCAGAGCGACGGCAGACTACTCGCCAAAGTTGGGTTTAGACCATGTGGTAAACTTCTTCGCCGGATTTGAAATCAATAAGGTAGAAAGAAAGGTAAGGCTGAACGAAGGCTGGGGATACCTTTGGGATAAGGGCGGTGTCGTTGTGACTCATCCCGACCTGACTTATTATCTGAAAGAACAGGGTGAAGTCTATTTTGATTATGCCGAAGGACGGGACAGAAGACTCTCTTCATTTATCAATTCCGCTTATTCTTTCAAAGGCAAATACATTGTAAACGCCGGATTCCGCTATGACGGTTCGAATCAGTTGGGCAGTTCGAGAGAAGCCCGCTACCTGCCTTCATGGAATGTCAGCGCGGCATGGAATATGCATGATGAGACCTTTATGAAAGGCATCTCGGAAGTGGTGAATACCCTGAAACCTAAAATCTCTTATGGTTACAACGGTATCATGGGGCCTTCTACCAGTGCGGAACTGGCTATTTATGCCGAACAAACGTTGCGCCCCTCCGACAATGAAGTGTACAACGTCATAAAAGGACTTAAGAACAAAGACCTTACCTGGGAGAAAATGTACGAACTGAACCTTGGTTTCGAAGCCGGACTTTTCAACAATAGGATTATGATGGACTTTGCACACTATCGTCGTAAATCCATCGACTTGATTGATTATGTCAATACAGCCGGAATCGGTGGGCAATCCATCAAACTCGGAAATATCGGTAACATGAAATCTTACGGTTTTGAATTTGCCATCAACTCATCCAATATAAGCACGAAAGACTTTGATTGGAAAACGAGCCTGAACATCAACTTCCATAAAAGCAAGATTACCAAGTTAAACAATTACTCAAGAATGTCCACCGCTATAGCCAACACAGGTACAGCCATGCTAGGTTATCCTCAAAGAGGTTTGTTCTCCGTTCGCTTTGCAGGACTCGACGGTGAAGGTATCCCTACTTTCTACGGGGCAAACAATGAAATCGTTTATGATATGAATCTCCAGTCGCGCAATGATGTCGATAAAATACTGAAGTATGAAGGACCGTTGGAACCCAAAGGATATGGCGGCCTGACCAATACATTCCGTTATAAAGACTGGACATTATCCTTCGGATTCGTCTACAAGTACGGCAATGTCATCCGTCTGGACGATGAGTTTTATCCGTTCTACGACGACTTCTCCTCTTTCCCGAAAGAGCTGAAGAACCGCTGGATTATGCCGGGCGACGAGAACCGGACTTCCATTCCCGCCATTTTGGATAAACGGACTTACGACCGTATCGAAGGAAAATATACGTATCAAATGTATAACAAGAGCACCGAAAGAGTGGCGAAAGGCGATTTTATCCGTCTCAAAGACCTGAGCGTCGGTTACCGATTCCCGAAAGAATGGCTCACAGGTACTTGCATACACAATGTGAACCTGTCATTCCAGGCAACCAACCTGTGGCTTCTATACTCTGACAGCAAGCTGAACGGCATCGACCCCGAATTTTATCTTTCGGGCGGAGTATCTTCACCGGTATCGCGGATGTATACTTTTACAGTAAACTTAACCTTTTAAATAATAAACTCATGAAGTATTTATATATAAAAATAGCGGTCGTACTATCTGCTGTGGTGGTTCTTTCTTCGTGCGACTCCTTTCTGGATGAAACTCCCGATAACCGATTGCGCCTGAACAGCTACGAGACTATAGCGGAACTCGTCACCAACGCTTATCCCGAAGGAAGCGGCGTTTTCATGGAATGGATGAGCGACAATGTGGGAGCCGACCCTAAAAACATACAGCGTTCTGAAATGACACAGGCATACAACTGGCAGGATGTGGAACAAGAAGGACAGGATACTCCTTCCTTCTATTGGAGCGGCAACTATAAAGCGATAGCACATGCCAATCAAGCCCTGGAAGCCTTGGAAGAAGTGAAAGAAAACAATCCCGGCTATAAGGACGCCATTCGTGGAGAGGCTTTGGCTTGCCGTGCTTTCGCGCATTTTATGCTGGTGAGCACCTTTGCAAAGAGCTACGATCCCGCAACGGCCGTATCTGACAAAGGGATTGTCATAATGACGAAACCGGAAGAAAACCTGCTGGCTACCTACGAACGCAGTACCGTGCAGGAAGTTTACGACTTTGTAGAGAAAGACCTGCTCGAAGCCATCGAACTCGTATCCGACCAGTATTATAAGAACTCCGGAAAATATCACTTTAACCGTGCGGCACTGATGGCTTTCGCTTCGCGCTTTTTCCTTTTCAAGAAAGATTATGAAAAGGCTGAAAAGTACGCGACCGAACTTTTGGGCAATGACTACAACTCGCAGATGATACGTGATTACACGCAAATCTATACCGGTACTACTTCCGAAATGATGGGACGTAAGTTCACGGCAGCCACTTTGCCGTCCAATTTATTACTGATTCGTAAAGATGTACTCTACGCCTATAAAGGTTATGCAGGCTACCGCTTCAATCAGGACGTGTACAACAGCCTTGTGCTGTCGCAGAGGGATTTGCGCTTCTCCGTATCCTATAGCTATGGCGGAACCTCTTCATTTCTCCCT
The DNA here is from genome assembly GCF_014750685.1 of Bacteroides sp. GM023. GTDB lineage: Bacteria > Bacteroidota > Bacteroidia > Bacteroidales > Bacteroidaceae > Bacteroides. The sequence continues at coordinate 396,067 of NZ_JAAXGE010000014.1, read as the reverse complement.
AAATTCCAAAGGGACTTGATACGCAAGACTTCCCTGACGTCCTCTTCGGGCTATCCTTACGTTATCGAAGTCGCTTTCAGGGGTGAAGAAGTCTTTTTCAACCGTCTCGAAGCCTGGGCAATGATGGGAACAACCAAGTTGTCGCAATTTGAAAGCCAGTTCAGCAGATACCTGAAGGCCGTTTATGCCGGAACAGTGGATTATCCTATTCTATATCAGAATTACCAGCGATTCTATCCGGGAGTGCCCGCGAACGAACTGCGTCTTAAAATGGTGCTCGACGAAAAGCGTCGTGAGTTTGTGGAAGAAGGAATCCGGTGGTTCGACATCTGTCGTCATAAGTTGAGCGTCACGCATACCGACATAGCGGGAGTCACCCGTGTTCTGCAACCCGATGATTCGAGGAAAGTCATTCAGGTTCCCGAATCGGCGATTATTTATGGCAACTTGCAGCCTAATGAAAGAAAAAACACTTCCGAACCGGAAGCTCATTTAGTAATTCGTAATTAACATGCATATGAAAAGAAGTATATTATATATCTGTTGTTTGTCGCTCTGCTGTCTTATGTCGTGTTCCGATGACGAAAGTACGAACTACGTCCCCGAATCGAAAGAATTATCGACAGATGAGATCGATGTTTATTTTCAGGAGAACTTTCAGGAGAAATATGGCTCTACCGTTCGCTGGCAGTGGATTGATAAATATGTCGATATTAATTATATCGTCGCGCCGGCTATGCGCAAAGTACTTATCCCGACAGGGGAAATGATTCGCCGTTTTTGGATAGAACCATTTATTCTTGAATCGAAGCAGAGTGGTGAGTTCATTCGCAAGCATTTTCCACCGGAGATTGTATGTGTAGGCTCGGAGCTGCGAAACGCCGACGGCACACGTACACTGGGCTATGCCGATGCCGGAGTACGCATTACCCTTACGGAACTGAACTATTTCGACCTGACAAACAGGGAATGGGTGATTCAGCAGTTGCATACCATGCATCATGAGTTTTCGCACATCATCCACCAGACCTACAAGATGCCCAACGGTTTTAATAAAATCACCGAGGATACTTATACCGGACAGGCATGGAAAGATATAAATACAAATGCCCAGGCCGAGTTGATAGGAAAAGGCATCAGTTCTCCGACCACCCATGAGATAGACTCCGTCGCCCAGAACATGGCGATTCAGAGAGGAATGCTCACACCTTACGGAACTTCTTCCGAGTTTGAGGACTTTGCGGAAATCGTATCGCTCTATTTATTGACGGAACCTGCCGTATTCGAGGAGACGTATATCGCGTCAGACCCCAAACGGACTTTCTTGGATGTAGGCAAAGCCAATATCGACAAGAAACTGGCATTGGTGAAAGAGTATTACGTGAGTAACTTCTCAATAGACCTTACCCACTTGCGAGAAATCATCTTACAAAGGTTGAACGAAATAAACATGAAGTAAAATGAAGAATACAATGAAAAATATAATAGGTATCTTGTTACTCGCCGCAGGTTGTTATTCTTGCTCGAACAACGAGGTGGACAACGTGTTCGACAAAACTCCCGAAGAAAGAATAGCGGCAGTAAAGGCGGAATACAAAAACATACTGGTTGAGACGCCTCACGGTTGGAAAACCTATTTTGGAACCAGTGACAAACTGGGGCGCTGGCTGATTCTCATGGATTTTGACGCCGATGGCAAAGTCACGATGAAATGTGACCCGGTCGACTATTATTATATAGGTGGCGTCAGTATTGAAGACCCCGTAACGTATCGGGTTGATTACTCGCAGTTTCCCGAACTCGTATTCGAGTCTTTCTCGCAGTTCTCGGCCTGGAATGAATTTTATGTAGATAGTGACGGTGACGGATATTTCGATAAATATGCCAGTCCCGAAACCCAGTTTATATTTGATGCTTACCGGGACGGAAAGCTCTATATGAAAGGAAAGACCAATATGGGAGTAGGAAAGAAACCGGAGGAGATAATGACTTTTGTTTTTGAACCGGCTTCGGAAGCGGATTGGACTCTGAATGGTATAGCAGACGTGAAGAAAGCGATAAATTACAGCGAAAGCAAAGGTAAATATCAACGTTTGGAGTACAATGGTGAGTTGTTGGAAAGCCTGTTCCTCATTGACGCGGAATCGAGAGTGGTACTCTATATGTCAACGGAAATTGCGGGCAGTCAAATGCAGATTCTTCCTTTTTATATCACTCCGACGGGCTTTACACTCGTTTCACCATTGAAGATAAAAGGTGTCGGGAATATACGTCAATTTGACGTGAGCCAGGATGGAACTGCCGTCACAGAGTCTACCCACCAGCAACTCCGCGTGGTATATACAGACAAAGTGCCGGCCGTGCAGCGGACTCCTTTCAGTATATTCGACAAACTTTATCTCGGTATTGAAGTCTACCACTCTACTGGTGACCCGATAGGACGCAACCTCAAAAAGTACTTCGATGACTTGCGACCGCCATATGCGCCGATGGAACAGCATCTCAATGTGATTTACTTCGCTAAAAACATTGATAAGGATATGGGTAAGATTCCATTTAAATATGCGGAAGAACTGACTATCATCTATGCCGACTCCGACCCCAGTTACTCGAGCAAGGACTTGTATGGCAACAATCCTACCTTTGTGCGCATCCCTGTTTCATTTGAAACATCTGCCGACAGAATGTGGATTATTTCATTGAAAGGCTCTGTCGAACAAGCGTTCCTGGACGCTTACCCCGATGATGCCGAGTATGCCAGAGACAAAGCGAAAGCAGCTCTGCCTATGCTGTACAGATTACTGAACGAGCGGGGATGGGGATTGTACGCGCAAGGTCTGAATACAAACAACCCAACCGTGAAAGTCGTTGACGAGGAAGATGTAGTGGGAAGTTTCTTCACTCTCTATCCGTATACACAGACAGATGTAGATAGATAAATGTGGCACATCAGTAAAAAAGATAAAATATGAAGTATATAATATATAATTTGTGGATATTGATATTCCTGTTTGCTTGTAGCGAATCGGAACAAGTGGAGTATTCGAAGCTCAGTGTCGGCTTTCAGAAGAACAAGATTGATGTGGGCGAAAATACCGGCATACTTGAGATTCCTGTAGTCTTGTCGGGATGTAACATGGATATGCCGTTGCAAGTATCGGTTCAAGTGTCGGCTACCGATGGGGATGCCGTAGCGGGTGTTGACTATGAATTGATGGATACCCGGCTGGCATTTGAGGTATGCGGACAGACTACATTGAAAGTCAAAATCATTGATAACGAAGAGGTCACGAATGACATTAAGACCTTTACGATTAGTCTTAAAGCTGACAATCCGGAAGTGAAATCCGAAATTTCCAGTATAAAAGTTTATATCATTAGTGATGATGTAGAGAAGATTACCATGGCGGGGCATTACACACTTACAGCACAGGATTTTGTAGAGGGAACTAAATTGTCTTCTACTCCGGGTGGAGTAGAAATAGTGCAGGACTTGGATGATAGCAACAAGTATTACATGAAGAATATGGTTTTGGTTGCCGGAGATAATGTCCTTCCTCTTACATTGGCAGGTGATTTGTATTTCGTTGTAGGCAATGACGGAAGTATGTCAATGCCCACTCAGCAGAAAATCGGTGATTATGGGGCAGGAGAAGGATTCACTATCGGTTTGACTAGTGAAGGATATACTACTGCGGATCCTATAAAGATAGAAAAGTCCGGCAACCGGCTGCTTTTTAAGGTTGATGGATTTGCCGGTTTGTTCATTGATGAAAATGCTGGTCCGACTGATTACCCGACTATTTATTATGCCTTGAAAAATATAATTCTCGAGAAAGTAAACCACTAACGAATTCAGAAATATGAGATATAAGATTCTAAGATTAGCATCAATGGCTTTCGCTATTCTATTGGTGGCATGCCACCAACAAAGTGAATATCTTTTTGGAGCGGACGCCCCTTTGGTGGAGATAAGTGCCGACGCTGAAAATGAGGGTAACTTTACCCCGGAAGCTCAAACCGGTTATGCCCTGCTCCGTTCCAACGCGCGTTGGAAAGCGGAAAGTCTGTCCGAATGGCTGACGTGCAACACGGTCGCCGGAGAATATAATGATACGATTTATTTTTCCATGCCGGAGAATAAGGGAGATACACGCATTGGTAAGATTGTAGTCCGCAATACGATTGGCGAAGAGAGATTGGATACATTGACTGTCAGACAACAATGTGCCATCAGCTTTATCCCCGAGGGATATAAAATTAAGATTGAATCGGATGATATGAAAGCACCTTTGTCCGGCGAGTCTTTTGCCGAAGTGAAGTTTGAAGTGAGCAGTCCTACCGCTTGGCGTGCATTTACCAAAGCGACAGACGGATGGAGTACGATAATGACGAAGAAAGGTGAAACATCGGGAAGTGGTTCGCTGATTGTGACTGAGAATGAAACAATTGTTCCCCGTTCGATGTATATCTACGTCCAGTCAGTTGAATTCCCGACACTGAAAGATAGTATTCTGCTTACGCAATCCGCTCGTCCGTTGAAGATGGAAATAATATCACCGACAAACAAGAAAATCATGCTTGATGGTGCGGAATCGCAATTCATATTCTCTGTTAGCGGAGACGGAAAATGGAAGATTGAAGATGCGCCGGGATGGATTGAGTTGGAAAAAACAGAATATGAAGGTAATGCAAATGTATTTGTGAAAGTATCTGCCACTAGTACGGAACGCACGGCTCGACTAACTATAAGATCACTTGTGCAAACCGATAAAACAGATGTACTGACCGTAGAACAGAAGAATATACCTGACGGACGACTGAAAGACAGCTTGGCATTAGTTGCTATTTATCAGGCTACCAAAGGAGAAAACTGGAAATATACCTGGAAACCGGAACTGCCATTGTCGGATTCGAATTGGCCGGGAGTCTTTTTTGATACGGTTGACGGTGAACTTCGTGTGGTGGATTTGAGTTTGTTGGATTATAATATGGAAGGAAGTCTGCCTAATGAAATCGGTTGGCTGACTGAAATCATCAAAATCAAGTTGCAACGGAATAAACTTTCAGGACCGCTTCCTGCCAGCATCAACCGTCTGACAAAATTGACGCATCTTTATATCACTTCAAATCAGTTCAGCGGAGAGTTCCCGGATATTCCGAATCTGCAAAAGTTGACTTGGATAGAAATGGAATTTAATCGTTTCACGGGAGAATTTCCACCAGTATTCTCTATATTACCCAAATTGTCGACTTTGAAGATGAAGTATAACAATTTCGATCCGAACACTTGTGTTCCCGCCCGCTTCGGTGGTTGGAAGCTATCGATGTATATCAATCCGCAACGTGCTGTATATGGTGATGCAAAGACCGATTATAATTTGGTCGATTGTTCTAACTAGAACAAAAAATGAATGAGTAATTCACACGCCCGTTTCCCTATAAAGAAACTACAGTTTCCTCGTAGAGACACGGGCGTTCCCTCGTAGAGAAACGGCAGTATCCATAACGGGAAACTGCCGTTTCCTTATTTAGAAATCGAAGGAAACTGTAATAGGCTGATTTCTAAATGTTAGGATGTGAAATAATGATGCCTTGTTTAATGCTAAAAGATAAAAAATACTTAGTATTGAATTAAAAATGAAACTTTGGACTGGCTGGACATTGTAGCTTCTTTTAAAATATTTATATTTGCGGACTGAAACAAAAGTCAAACTATTGACAATAATATAATTAAAAAGAATCAGAATCAGATGAAACAGGACATGATTGTTATCCTTGACTTGGGTAGTCATGAGAATACGGTATTGGCTCGCGCCATCCGTGCGTTAGGAGTGTATAGTGAGATTTATCCTCACGACATCACAGTGGAAGAACTGAAAGCATTGCCCAACGTAAAGGGTATTATTATCAATGGCGGACCGAACAATGTGATTGACGGTGTTTCCATTGATGTGAATCCGTCTGTTTATACAATGGGTATCCCTGTCATGGCAGCCGGTCACGATAAGGCGACTTGTACAGTGAAACTGGCAGAATTTACAGACGATATTGAAGCTATCAAGAATGCAGTGAAATCTTTCGTCTTCGATACTTGCAAAGCTGAAACTAACTGGAACATGACGAACTTTGTGAACGATCAGATCGAGTTGATTAAGCGCCAGGTAGGGGATAAGAAAGTATTGTTGGCTCTGTCAGGTGGAGTCGACAGTTCTGTAGTGGCTGCTTTGCTTTTGAAAGCAATCGGTGACAATCTGGTATGTGTGCACGTCAATCACGGCTTGATGCGTAAAGGGGAGTCCGAAGATGTAGTCGAAGTATTCAGCCATCAATTGAAAGCAAACCTCGTTTATGTAGATGTCACAGACCGTTTCCTGGGCAAATTGGAAGGTGTGGAAGATCCCGAACAGAAACGTAAAATTATCGGTGGTGAATTCATCCGTGTGTTCGAAGAAGAAGCACGTAAGCTGGACGGCATCGACTTTTTAGGTCAGGGTACTATTTATCCGGATATTGTAGAAAGCGGAACAAAGACTGCCAAAATGGTGAAATCTCATCACAACGTAGGCGGTTTGCCCGAAGACCTTAAATTCCAGTTGGTAGAACCATTGCGTCAATTGTTCAAGGATGAAGTTCGTGCCTGTGGTTTGGAGTTGGGCTTACCTTATGAGATGGTTTACCGTCAGCCTTTCCCCGGTCCTGGTTTAGGTGTGCGTTGCCTGGGTGCTATTACACGCGACCGTTTGGAAGCAGTTCGTGAGTCCGACGCTATTCTGCGTGAGGAATTCCAGATTGCCGGATTGGATAAGAAAGTATGGCAATACTTTACAGTAGTGCCCGATTTTAAATCTGTAGGTGTACGTGATAATGCCCGCTCTTTTGACTGGCCGGTTATTATTCGTGCTGTCAATACGGTAGATGCCATGACTGCTACCATTGAGCCGATTGATTGGCCGATCCTGATGAAAATCACAGACCGTATTCTGAAAGAAGTGAAGAATGTAAACCGTGTTTGTTATGATATGTCGCCGAAACCCAATGCGACCATAGAATGGGAATAAGAACATAGAGGATAAAACTTAATCAGCCCCGAAAGTAGGATATACCGACATTCGGGGCTGATTTTGTAATATATATAAAAAAGAAAAAGGCACCCAGAAGTGGAAGCCTCCCAAATGCCTTATTCTTATCAAGTAGCGGGACCCGGGATTGAACCGGGGACCTCATGATTATGAATCATGCGCTCTAACCAGCTGAGCTATCCCGCCATCGTTTCTCGATTGCGGGTGCAAAGATAGATGTTTTTTCATAACCTCCAAAACAATTCAGTATTTTTTTTGTTTTTTTCTTTAGGAAAGGTTTTGATTTTCCCTATAAACAGGGTGTTTGAGACCCGATAGTGAAAGAATAATTAAATAAAGTGTCTGATTTATGCGGTGTATTCAGAAAAAAGTATTTATCTTGGCACACGTAAAAACAATTCGAAATTGCTATGAAAAAGGAAAAGATTCATTTGGAATATTTGCTGAACGCAACTTCTAAAAATATTCTCTGGGGAGCTATTAGTACACCTACCGGGTTGGAGGACTGGTTTGCTGACAAAGTAATATCCGACGATAAGATAGTAGAGTTCCATTGGGGGAAAACTGAACAGAGAAAAGCTGAGATTATAGCTATCCGTGCTTTCTCTTTTATCCGTTTCCGTTGGCAGGATGATGAAAACGAGCGCGATTACTTCGAAATCAAAATGACGTATAATGAGCTGACAAGTGACTATGTATTAGAAATTACCGATTTCGCAGAGCCGGATGAAGTGACTGATATGAAAGAATTATGGGAGTCACAGGTAGCTAAATTAAGAAGAACTTGCGGTTTTTAGTTAACTTTCAACTAAAAATTTTCGATGCTCCTTTTTTTGTGCTAATTTTGCGTCTTAAATGCACGAACCTATTAAGATGCTACGCATAAAGAAATTAGATATATTCATTGTAAAGAGCTTTTTCATGCTCTTTATAGGCACATTCTTCATTTGTCTGTTCATCTTTATGATGCAGTTCTTATGGAGATATGTAGACGAATTGGTCGGAAAGGGATTGGAGATGAGTGTAATGGCTCAATTCTTCTTTTATTCCGCATTGACATTAGTGCCAGTATCGTTGCCGTTGGCAGTGCTACTGGCTTCTTTGATTACTTTCGGTAACTTCGGTGAGCGCTACGAATTGCTCGCGATGAAGGCTGCGGGTATTTCTCTGCTCAAAATCATGCGCCCGCTTGCCTTCTTTGTATGCGGGTTGGTCGGCGTTTCATTCTATTTCCAAAACGTAGTTGGTCCTATTGCCCAGGCTAAACTGGGAACCCTGATTCTTTCGATGAAACAGAAATCCCCGGAACTGGATATTCCCGAAGGCGTATTCTATTCCGAGATAAAGGATTATAATCTGAAAGTTGCCAAGAAAAACCGGAAAACAGGTATGCTCTACGATGTCCTGATTTATAATATGAAGGACGGATTCGAAAATGCGCATATCATCTATGCGGACTCAGGACGTATGGAAATGACGGCTGACAAACAGCATCTTTGGTTGCATCTGTACAGCGGCGACTTATTCGAGAATCTGAAAGCACAGAGTATGAAATCGCAGAATGTGCCCTATCGGCGTGAATCATTCAGGGAGAAACATACATTGATTGAATTTGACTCCGACTTTAATATGGCGGATGAAAGTATCATGAGCAACCAGTCCAGTGCCAAAAATATGACGATGTTACAGGCTTCCATCGACTCGATGAAAGTGCTGGGAGACAGCATCGGAAGGCAATATTACCGGGAAGTGGCCGAAGGAAATTTCCGCCCTTCTTATGGATTGAGCAAAGAAGATACGGTCAAAATAGAGAATGCGAATATACAAGAGTATAACGTGGACAGTCTTTATGCCGCCGCATCGCTGACGCAGAAACAGAAGGTGCTATCTTCTGCCACTAGTCGTGCCGAGAATGTGTCCAGTGACCTTAGTTTCAAGAAATTCACGATGGAGAATAATGACTATGCCATCCGGAAACATAAGACGGAGTGGCATAAGAAGATTACGATTTCCCTTTCTTGTCTGCTATTCTTCTTTATCGGGGCACCCTTAGGCGGTATTATTCGTAAAGGTGGTCTGGGTATGCCAGTGATCGTGTCGGTGCTGGTGTTTATCATTTATTATATCATTGATAACACGGGTTATAAGATGGCGCGTGACGGTAAATGGATTGTATGGATGGGGATGTGGACAAGTAGTGCGGTTCTCGCTCCGCTGGGCATTTTCCTTACTTACAAATCGAACAAGGACTCTGTGGTGCTGAATGCCGATGCGTATATTAACTGGTTTAAGAAGATTGCCGGAATCCGTAGCGTGCGTCATTTGTTCAAGAAAGAGGTCATTATTCATGACCCGGACTACGGACGCATACCGGGAGAACTGGAACAGCTTACGGGGGAATGTCAGGCATATGTTACCCGTAATCAGTTGATGAAAGCACCAAACTACTTCAAGTTATGGATGGAAGGCGAGAAGGATGATGAAGTAATGGCTATCAATGACAGGCTGGAGGCATTGGTGGAGGAAATGTCCAATACCAAGTCGGCTACTTTGATAGGAGCATTAAACAATTATCCTGTCATTCCCGTTTCTGCTCATATACGACCGTTCCATGCTTATTGGCTGAATCTGGCAGCCGGAGTGATTTTCCCCGTGGGATTGTTTTTCTATTTCCGCATTTGGGCGTTCCGTATTCGCCTGGCGAAAGACATGGAACGAATTATAAAGAATAACGAACAAGTTCAATTCATCATACAGAAAATTAATAAATAATTGTTATGGAAGAGATTAAAATGGATAGAATAGAAGACGCGATTGCCGACTTCAAGGAAGGCAAGTTTGTCATAGTAGTAGATGATGAAGATCGCGAAAATGAAGGTGACCTGATTATTGCCGCTGAAAAGATAACTCCCGAGAACGTAAATTTCATGTTGAAACATGCACGTGGAGTGCTTTGTGCACCTATCACAGTATCCCGTTGCAAGGAGCTGGATTTGCCGCATCAGGTGAGTGATAATACTTCCGTACTGGGAACTCCTTTTACGGTTACTATTGATAAACTGGAAGGCTGCTCCACCGGAGTATCTGCTTCCGACCGTGCCGCTACGATTCAGGCATTGGCCGACCCTACTTCCACACCGGCTACTTTCGGACGTCCGGGACACGTCAATCCGTTGTACGCACAGGAAAAGGGAGTGCTTCGCCGTGCAGGACATACGGAAGCTACTGTTGATATGGCACGCCTGGCAGGACTTTACCCGGCTGGTGCTTTGATGGAAATCATGAGCGACGACGGTACGATGGCACGTCTGCCTGAACTTCGCAAAATGGCAGATGAATATGACCTGAAATTGATTTCTATTCACGACCTGATTGCTTATCGTCTGAAACAGGAATCAATCGTAGAAAAAGGAGTAGAGGTAAATATGCCTACCGAACATGGAATGTTCCACCTGATTCCTTTCCGTCAGAAGTCGAACGGATTGGAGCACATGGCTATATTTAAAGGTACGTGGAGTGCGGACGAACCGATTTTGGTACGTGTACATTCGTCTTGCGCTACTGGAGATATTCTCGGCTCACAGCGTTGCGACTGTGGCGAACAGTTGCATAAAGCAATGGAAATGATTGAAAAAGAAGGAAAAGGCGTAGTCGTTTACCTGAACCAAGAAGGCCGGGGCATCGGTCTGATGGAAAAGATGAAAGCCTATAAACTTCAGGAAGACGGCATGGATACCGTTGACGCAAACATTTGCCTGGGACACCTTGCCGATGAGCGCGACTATGGAGTAGGCGCACAGATTCTTCGCGAACTGGGAGTGCACAAAATGAGACTTTTGACAAATAATCCTGTGAAACGCGTCGGTCTTGAAGCCTATGGATTGGAAATAGTAGAAAATGTACCTGTTGAAACCGTTCCTAATCCGTACAATGAACGCTACCTGCTAACAAAGAAAGAAAGAATGGGTCATACTTTACATTTTAATAAGTAAATTGCCAATTTGTTTTCATATATCAAATATTATCGCTTATTTTGCAACGATTTTCACTCAACAACAATAAAATAGATACAAAATGAATCAATTATCAGATCGTTTGAACAGCTTGTCGCCGTCGGCGACGCTTGCCATGTCGCAGAAGAGCAACGAGCTTAAGGCACAAGGCGTTGATGTTATTAACTTAAGTGTAGGAGAACCGGATTTCAATACTCCTGACCACATCAAAGAAGCTGCAAAAAAAGCTGTAGATGATAACTTTTCTCGTTACTCTCCAGTACCGGGTTATCCGGCTTTGCGCAATGCTATTGTTGAGAAACTGAAAAAAGAAAACGGTCTTGAATATACAGCCGCCCAGATTTCTTGTGCAAACGGTGCAAAACAGTCTGTTTGTAACACGATCCTTGTATTGGTAAATCCGGGTGACGAAGTAATCGTTCCGGCTCCTTACTGGGTAAGCTACCCGGAAATGGTGAAAATGGCGGAAGGTACTCCCGTTATCGTTTCGGCAGGTATCGAACAGGATTTCAAGATTACTCCCGCACAGTTGGAAGCTGCTATTACTCCGAAGACTAAGGCGTTGATTCTTTGCTCTCCGTCCAACCCGACAGGTTCTGTATATACAAAAGAAGAACTGGCAGGCTTGTCTGCCGTACTGGCTAAGTATCCGCAGGTAATCGTTATCGCTGACGAAATCTACGAACATATCAATTATATCGGTGCACACCAAAGCATTGCACAGTTCCCGGAAATGAAGGAACGTACAGTGATTGTAAACGGTGTATCAAAGGCTTACGCTATGACCGGATGGAGAATCGGTTTCATCGCCGGACCGGAATGGATTGTAAAGGCTTGCAACAAATTGCAGGGTCAATACACTTCAGGCCCTTGCTCCGTATCTCAGAAGGCTGCTGAGGCTGCGTATGTAGGTACACAAGAGCCAGTAAAGGAAATGCAGAAAGCATTCGAACGTCGTCGCGACCTGATTGTGAAACTAGCAAAGGAAGTTCCGGGATTTGAAGTAAACGTTCCGCAAGGTGCTTTCTACCTGTTCCCGAAATGCGATACTTTCTTCGGAAAGAGCAACGGTGACCGTAAGATTGCAGACTCGGACGACCTGGCAATGTACCTGCTTGAAGAAGCTCATGTAGCTTGTGTAGGCGGTGCTTCTTTCGGTGCTCCTGAATGTATCCGTATGAGTTATGCTACAAGCGATGAGAATATCGTGGAAGCTATCCGTCGTATCAAGGAAGCATTGGGCAAATTGAAATAAGCGATTCTTATATAGAATAAAAAAAGCAGTGGGCGGTTTCTTTGGAAATCGCCCATTGCTTTTTTTGTTGGGAAGAGATAATAAAAAAGGCTGCCTTCCGTAGAAAGCAGCCTATAATTTTTTTTGTAGATTGTATTATTCAGCCGGGTGAATAGCTTCAGACGGACAAACGTCTGCGCAAGTTCCACAGTCAGTACATACATCCGGGTTGATAGAATAGATATCACCTTCAGAGATAGCTTCTACCGGACACTCGTCGATACAAGTTCCGCAAGCAATACAATCGTCATTAATTACGTAAGCCATTTTTATAAGATTTAAATTATTAGTACTAATTTCTTTCGCAAAAATAAGGCTTTTATTGATTGGTTGTTATGCTTCTATGATTAAATTGACTTAATTTGTACGTCTTCTAAATAAGCAACCACCTTATTATCTGCTATATTTTTCGTATTTTTGCACTCAAATTACTAATATATAGCGATTATGCCTTTAAATTTACCCGATAAACTACCTGCGATAGAGCTATTGAAGGAAGAGAATATTTTCGTTATCGACACTTCCCGCGCTACGCAGCAGGACATTCGTCCGCTACGAATTGTGATTCTGAACCTGATGCCGTTGAAGATTACGACGGAAACAGACTTGGTGCGCTTACTTTCAAATACTCCGCTTCAGGTGGAGATTTCTTTTATGAAGATTAAGAGCCACACGTCTAAGAATACGCCGATAGAACATATGAAAACGTTCTATACGGATTTCGACCAGATGCGTCACGAGAAGTACGACGGTATGATTATCACCGGAGCCCCTGTGGAACAGATGGACTTCGAGGAGGTGACTTATTGGGATGAGATTACGGAAATCTTTGACTGGGCACGTACGCACGTAACTTCTACCTTATATATATGCTGGGCAGCGCAGGCCGGATTATATCATCATTACGGAATACCCAAATATCCGCTGGAACAGAAAATGTTCGGTATCTTCGAACATCAGGTATTGGAGCCTTACCACTCTATTTTCCGCGGGTTTGATGATTGTTTCTATGTGCCGCATAGCCGTCATACGGAAATACGCCGGGAAGATATACTGAAAGTTCCGGAGTTGACGTTGCTCTCCGAGTCGAAAGATGCGGGAGTATACATGGCGATGGCACGCGGCGGACGTGAGTTCTTCGTGACCGGACACTCGGAATATTCCCCGTTGACACTGGACACGGAGTATCGTCGCGACCTGGATAAAGGTTTGCCGATAGAAGTCCCCCGTAATTACTACGTGGATGATGACCCTGATAAAGGCCCGTTGGTACGTTGGCGTGCTCATGCCAACCTGTTGTTCTCCAACTGGCTGAACTACTTCGTTTATCAGGAAACTCCTTACAATATTAATGATATTAAATGATAAAGCAGCGTAAAATAGAACTTCTCGCTCCGGCGAAAAACCTGGAGTGTGGTATTGAAGCTATCAATCATGGTGCGGATGCCGTATATATCGGCGCCCCGAAGTTCGGTGCCCGTGCGGCGGCTGTGAATTCTTTGGAAGATATCGAAGCATTGGTACAGCATGCCCATTTGTATAATGCACGTATCTACGTCACTGTCAATACCATTCTGAAAGAAGAGGAACTGAAAGAGACGGAAGAGATGATTCATGCCCTGTACCGGATTGGTGTGGATGCGCTGATTGTGCAGGATATGGGGATTACTAAGCTGAATCTTCCGCCGATACCGCTTCATGCCAGTACGCAGATGGACAACCGTACGTCCGAGAAGGTGAAATTCCTTTGGGAGACAGGCTTTCGCCAGGTTGTGCTGGCGCGGGAATTATCGTTGCGTGAGATAAAGAAGATACATGATACTTGCCCCGAAGTGCCTTTGGAAGTGTTTGTACATGGGGCGCTTTGTGTTAGTTATAGCGGACAGTGCTACGTCAGTCAGGCTTGTTTCGGACGTAGCGCGAACCGGGGAGAATGTGCGCAGTTCTGTCGTTTGCCTTTTAGCCTGGTCGATTCGGACGGGAAAGTAATTGTTAAGGATAAACATTTGCTTTCTCTGAAAGATATGAATCAGAGTGATGAATTGGAGCAATTACTGGATGCCGGAGCTTCTTCGTTCAAGATAGAAGGACGGTTGAAAGATGTGTCTTATGTGAAGAATGTGACGGCTACTTATCGTCAGAAGCTGGATGCTATCTTTGCCCGTCGGCAGGAATATGTAAGAGCATCTTCGGGAACTTGCCGTTATGAGTTCAAGCCGCAGTTGGACAAGAGTTTCAGCCGTGGATTTACTCATTATTTCCTGCATGGACGTGATAAAGAGATTTTCTCTTTCGATACTCCCAAGTCATTGGGAGAGGAAATGGGAACGATGAAGGAAGCCCGTGGCAATTATCTGACAGTTGCCGGACTGAAATCCTTTAATAATGGAGACGGCGTTTGCTATATCGACGAACAGGGACGTTTGCAGGGATTCCGTATCAACCGGGTGGATAGTAATAAACTGTATCCACAGGAGATGCCCCGTATCAAACCCCGTACGACACTGTATCGTAATTTCGACCAGGAGTTTGAACGTGTACTTTCACGGAAGTCGGCCGAAAGAAAGATAGCTGTAAATATATTGCTTGCTGATAATGAGTTCGGCTTTTCACTGAGGTTGACCGATGAAGATGATAACAGCGTCACGTTGAGTCTTTCACGCGAAAAGGAATTGGCACGTACGCCGCAGACAGAGAACCTGAAAACGCAGCTTGCAAAATTAGGAAATACGCCTTTCGAAGCGAAAGCGATAGAAGTCTCATTTGCGGAAAACTGGTTTCTGCCTGCTTCGGTATTAGCTGATTTTCGCCGGCAGGCAATAGATAAGTTAATGGCTGCCCGACGGATAAACTATCGTCAGGAACTGGCGGTATGGAAACAGACGAATCATGCTTTCCCACAAACGGCATTGACCTATTTGGGAAATGTGATGAACAGCCGTGCGGCTTCTTTCTATGAAGAGCATGGGGTGCAGCGTGTTGCTATGGCTTACGAGAAAGAAGCGGTAGAAGATGCGGTATTGATGTTCTGCAAACATTGTTTGCGTTATAGCATGGGATGGTGTCCCATTCATCAGCGGGTGCGCTCACCTTATAAAGAACCTTATTATTTGGTATCGAATGATGGAAAGCGTTTCCGTTTGGAATTTGATTGCAAGAATTGTCAAATGAAAGTAAGCGCGGCAGTATGATTTTGCTTCATCACAAAATAGGTGGCAGTTGCAGGAAGGTGGTATACTTGATATTGAGTGTACTTTTATTATCTTCCTGTTTTTACAAGGCGCCTGCTTTGGATGAAGAAGGATTGTCCGAGAAAACAAAGGATTCATTGACCTATCTCTATGAGCGGCATTACACATGGAATACGAATCTGGAAGTAGTTGATGATTCTATTTCTTTGGAGTGTCTTCCGATAAAGGACACCTTTATCCGGCTGAATAAGGGAGACAGGGTAGTGGTTGCCGAGTTTGCGGTTCATTCTGCCGATAGTGTGGATAGCGTTTGGGTGAAACTGGCGCATACACAGGACGAGCAGGGGTGGATACGTGAGATGGAGTTGAAAAAGTCATTCGTGCCGACTGACAGTATTTCGCAGGCCATTCACCTTTTCAGTGATACTCATGCTTCCTATTTTGTGGTTATCTTTGCCTTGTTCGTTGGAGTTTATTTGCTTCGTGCTTTCCGCCGGAAGCAGTTGCAGATGGTGTACTTCAATGATATTGACAGTATTTATCCCTTATTCCTATGCTTGTTGATGGCTTTCAGTGCAACGGTTTATGAGTCGATGCAGGTCTTTATGCCGGAAACGTGGGAGCATTTCTATTTCAATCCTACCTTATCACCGTTTAAAGTGCCTTTTATTCTTTCAGTCTTTCTGCTAAGTATATGGTTGTTTCTGATTGTGGCATTGGCGGTGCTTGAGGATTTATTCCGTCAGCTGGCTCCGGCGGCGGCCATCTTTTATTTATTGGGGCTGTTGTCATGCTGTATCTTCTGTTATTTCTTCTTCATTTTAATGACGCATATTTATATCGGTTATTTATTTCTAGCACTTTTTATTTGGGTTTTTGTGGGCAAAGTGCGTAAGAATATCGGTTATAAGTATCGTTGCGGGCATTGTGGGGAGAAGTTGAAAGAGAAAGGTATATGTCCGCATTGCGGGGCAATCAATGAATAATTTTATTATCCGTTTTATTTCTGAATAACTTTTTAAATGATGAAAATCAGGTCTGCCGAATTAAAAGATCTTCCTTTAGTAATGGAGATTTATGACTATGCCCGTGCTTTTATGCGCGCGACAGGGAATACTACCCAATGGATTGACGGTTATCCGTCCGAAGCGTTTATTCGTCAGGAGATAGAAGACGGTCATAGCTTCGTCTGCGTAGATGGGCAGGGTGAAATATTGGGAACCTTTTGTTTTATATTGGGCGATGATCCTACTTATCAGCATATTTATGAAGGAGCCTGGCTCAATGATGAACCTTATGGAGTGGTGCATCGACTGGCAACGAACGGTACACGAAAAGGAGTAGCGGAAACCTGCCTGAACTGGTGCTTTGAACGCTGGGCGAATATTCGGGTGGATACGCACCGGGATAATAAAGTGATGCAGCATATCCTGGAGAAGTATGGATTCCAGCGCTGTGGTATCATCTACGTAAAGAATGGTACGGAACGCATTGCTTATCAGAAGATACAAACTATGATGGTACAGGAATGAATGAGATTTTGTTTCCTCCTACTGATTTGTATAAGTACTATCAACTTTTGATTTGTAAGTTTCACCGATTTCACCTTATAATTGAAATCCTTGTGAATAAGAAGGTTACGGGTGAAAGCGTAGGGCGAAATAAGGTGAATCCCCTTGTTATTGCTTTCATCTATTGAAATTATTTATATCGGTTGTTGGGCATATAGCTCCAATGTGTCCGGTATATAGCTCCAACGTATTGGCCATATATGCCCGATGTGTTGAATCTATATATGCTGTAACTCAACTATTAATACATTGTCATCAGATAGTTAATACTTGACGGCCAGGCTATTAATACTTGGCAGTTCATCTATTAATACCTGTCAGTGAATTTGCTATAAGCATATTCCGATTAGCTATAAGCATATCCGGATTAGCTATAATGATATTTGTTTTAGCTCAAGGGATATTTTGAAAAATAAGGTGAAACCGATATTGAACGATTTCACCTTTGTTTATACCTTGCTTTCACCTGCTATCACTTTATTCATCGGGGTTTCAAGAATCAGGTGAAATCGATGAACCTCACTTACATCTATGATGTTCGTGGAGTGCTGGGGGATTTTAGAACCGGCAGCGAAGGTCTATCCCAAATTGTACCGGACGTCCTTTCTGCATGAATCCTTTATTCATTGTTTCGAAATAGAAAGCGGCATAATCCTTATTCAGGAAGTTGCGTGCCCAAAAACTAATCATGGCATCTCCGATTTCGAGATTCGTTCTCCAGTTCAGTGTGCCGTAGAAAGATTGGCTTACGTCATTCTGTTCCGTCCAGTAGATGCGTCCGGCAGCATTATAATTTGCTTGGAATACTACACGGTCGAAAATGGAGTGCGGGCTACAAGTGATGGCATATTCTCCACCGATGTTCAGGGTATGTTTGGGAACGAAGGGGACATATTTGCCGTTATAGTTATCTTTTACAGTGAGGTTTCCCTCTTTATCCTTTTCATATTCAACGTAGTCTGTAAAGGTGGCATAAGTATATCCGTAGCTTACGTTCAGGCTTAGTGCGTTGGTCAGGCTGGCACGGAGAGAGGCTTCCGCACCGTAACTACGGCTTTTTCCGGCATTGAGAGTCGTACGTCCTAAACCGCTTGCAGCGAACTGAGAGATTTGTTGGTCATGCATATCCATGTAGAAAGCGGAAAGGTCTGCCCAAAGTTTTCCTTCCCAAAGAGTGAGGTGACTTCCTACTTCGTAGTTCCATGAATATTCGGGTTTATAGCGAGTAGCTTCTTTTACTTCAGGTACTTCATCTTTTTTTGCATACTGTTCAATCATAGCAGCAAACTTAGAGAACTCTTCGCTTTCTTTTATGGCATCTATCATCGAATTCTTTAAATCTCCACTGATTAGGTCAGAGAACATTTGTACGTTATAACCGCCGGAACGATAACCTTTTGATACGGTTGCATATACATTATTTCCCTTCTTCCATTCGTATTGCAGAGCGAACTTAGGTAATAGCTGAATGTAATCATCTGATATTTTTCCATCATAACCGGCATTGGCAATTAGATTTTTAGCTTCTATTGACATAGGTGGCATCGGCGATGTTGGTGGTGTCTTCAGACTGAAGTTAAAATCAGTAGGGTCGCTAATAGAATTATACTTCAAACTCATTTTTTCGTAATCCAAACGTAAGCCGATAGTCAGTGATAATCCTTTTACAAAAAGGTCATTCAATGTTGATTGATGAAAAATTGCTGTATTCCAAATGGGAGTATCAAAGCTGCCGCCTACTAATATAGTAGGATTGTTGACTGTCAAGTGCAAAGTTGGTGCTACTGGGGACGATATACCATCAAAAATACTGTTTACATTTCCCTCAATAACATTTTTAACTCCATCTTCCCAAAATGTCACAGGCCCTTTGGTATTCAATGTTTGGTATAAACCGAAAACACCTGTTGCCCATTGCCATCTTTTTTGGGCTTTTGATTTGAACACAATTTCTTCGGAAATGGTATTTGATTTTTGCTTTTGTTCCAGTGTATAGATTGCCTTTTCTGTAAAATCCTGGTCTAGGAACATACGGTCATTTAGATTTTGATAACCAGTGACAGCACTAAGAATGAAATTCCGTGCCTGGTATTCCAAATTGACTCCGGCATTCGTTAATCCACGGCGATAGCTGCTACGTTCGTTATATGAAATCTTTCCGATGTAGTCAGCACGATCTTCAGTAAGCTCTTTCCCTTTTTCTTTAGCTTTATCTATACCGTTTTGAGTAATCCCGGTATAATAATAAGGATAACCACCCTGATCGCTATATTCATAACTAAGAGCCATATCTATTTTCAGATTGGATGTCGGCAGATAGATACCCCGGAAACGTCCGCCGCCGGCATTGCTTTTGTCTACTTTCTCATTATTCCGTGCCGAATTTTCAAAGAAACCGCCCGTATGTTCATAAAAACCTCCGGTAGAGAAAGCGAAGCGGTCGGATATTTGATGATAATGCGTCAGTGATACATTATAATTATTGTAGGTCGCTGCCCCCATTCGTATATCGGTTCCCTGATAAGTGAAAGGAGATTTGGTGTGTACCTTGATAAGTCCCCCCATCGTATTACGACCGTAAAGTGTCCCTTGAGGACCACGAAGTACGTCGATACGTTCGATGTCACAATAATTGAAATCGAATGCAGATTTATCAATATAAGGGATATTGTCTACATAAAGTCCGACGGACGGAGTGTTGATACGTGAACCAATTCCACGAATATAAATGGAAGTAGTCAGTTTCGAACCATAGTCCGGGATGAATAAGTTGGGAACAATACCCGTCAGGTTTTTTACAGAGTTGACCTGGTTGGCACGCATATTCTCCTGTGATAATACAGTGGCGGCTACGGGTAAATCACGCAGTTTACGGTTTTCTTTCGGAGTGGCGATTACTACCACCTCTTCTATGTCCACTACTTTCAGTGAGTCTTTCGGAAAATCTTCGGCCCATGCAGTTCCTGTCGCTAGGAGAGTGAGGGCAAACATCATATTCTTTGTCTTCATTCGCGGTTAATTTGTCTGGTGCAAAGAAACGGCAAATTTAGTTAACTGGCAATCCTCATTTATTAGGATTATGCATGATAGATAAATAATGCATAAAATAAATATTCAAAGATTTTGCCGGGAGTTTGCTTTACTTGCCTGATAATGTTATATCTTTGTCAGACAACATGACTCTATAAAACAGATTATTATGAAGAATCAACTATTCGTTTGGGTTATCACATTTCTCTGTCTTTCATTGAATTCTTGTAGCGATGAAAAGGATGACTCGTCTAAAAAGCAATTAATTACCAATGCAGGAGTGACGGAAGCTAACCAAATGGTCAGGCCGGGGGATATCGTTCATATTTATGGTGACGGTTTTCAGGAAGGCGACCAGGTTGATTTTGAATTTCGTTGGGATACTGGAGATGCGATGTTTCCCGAAGGTCTTCTTTCCTTTGTTAGTGCAGAGATTGTAGAGAGACATTCGAATGGAATGAGTATCCGAATGCCCTACCGCAAGCCGGAGTCCCGTGTTGAGATATTCTTGAACAGGGCAAACGACAGGATGTCATTAGGGAAAGTGCAACTTGCAGACGGACAGACCCCGAAGGATTTCAGACTGTATGGGATAAATAATACCAGTAATACAATAGAAACGGCATGGGCGGATTCTAAAGAGAACGTTGCGGGTGGTAAAACTTGGGATATCACTGCACGACCGGATTTTCATTCGGTTCTCAATATGGTTTATACTTATGGACTGTGTGGATTGTCGAACGTAAACGGCGTGCCGCAACCGTTCTTCCTTGATTTCTGCACCGGAGAGTGGAAATCTTTAAATTACAACAATTATAGTACACTGGCATTAGCCATCAGAGGGAATATTATTGCGGCTCTTCAAATGAGAAACAACACCAACAGATATTCATTGCACTATATCTCTACGGATTTGGAGCAAAGTAACTATGCTACCAAGACACGGAGTAACATGTCGCCAATAATCAATGGATTTGAACTACCCGATGGATTCAATGCCGGACAGTTCGGTGATTATCCGGGCGTATTTATGCAAGACGACAGGACGATTTTATTGTCAGCAAAGACAGGGGAAAGGAAATGGGCGCCTGTGGTTTATACCCCACAAGGTTTCTTTGCGCTCAAAGAAATGGAAGCAGATGCCCTTATCCCGTTTTATTTCAATGTAAGACCTGATGGAGATTTGGCATCGACTTATAAAAAGATGACAGGTTATGTGATTTCTTCCTCGTCCGATAAGGGTGGAAGTCGCTTCTGTCTTTTGAGTAACGATGTTGATAATACGTTATGGGAGCAGAATCTGTTAACTGAATTACCCGATAAGGTGGTTGCAGTTGCTCACAGACCCGACCGTTATGGGACACTCACCGTGCTTACAGAAAAAGACGGAAAATATGCCGTTTCCGACTATGATTGGAACAGCAAGGAGTGGAAATCTAACGATGAACTTCTCGATGTGCCATATGGTTCAATTGTATGGGCTAATTGAAATCAATAACTTAAATCCGGTCTGCTTCTATATATCCGTTCATAACAGCATAAATAGTCAGGCCGGATACCGATTTGATACCTAATTTCTCCGTGATATTCTTCCTGTGAGTGATGACGGTAGTCAGGCTGATATTCAGTTTGTCTGCTATCTCTTTATTGATTAATCCTTTAGTGATAAGTACAAGCACTTCAATCTCACGGGCGGATAAAATCTCCTGATGAGGCTCTATCGGTGTCATGGGCGGCATATCTTTCACCGGATAGCCGTTATGGTGGGCGTGTTGGTGGAGCTTCAATATACTTTTCACCAGTTCTTCTTCAGATTCATGAATATTGAGTACAGGGACACCACACAGTTGGAATTGCGGGCTGTCACTTGCCAGTACAATTGTTTTTCGTTTTCGGGGATGGAAGAAAGCATTGTGCTCTACATAAATTTGTGCGGAAATAAAATAATGGGCGTACATATCCGGTGTATCATCCATTAGTTCACTGAAATGATGGAAGATACGTATAGTTGCCATAGGAATCATTTCCTCTAAAATGCTTTTCAGTCCAAGACAAGTGAGGGTATTTGATTCTACAATTGCTATTTCGGGTTTGTAATTCATTCTTTTCTATTGTTAAGATTATTGATTCAGATAGTTAGCGGCCGCTTCCGCACATCGTTCGCCATCTACTCCGGCAGAAACAATACCACCGGCATAGCCTGCCCCCTCCCCGCAGGGGAATAGTCCACGAACCGATATGTGTTGCAATGTCTCCTTGTCGCGTACGATACGGACAGGAGAAGAAGTACGTGTTTCTACTCCAATCATCACCGCTTCGTTAGTCAGGAAGCCATGACTGCTGCGTCCGAACTGTTGGAAACCAAGAGATAATCTCTTGCTGATAAACTCCGGCATCCAAAAGTGAAGCGGAGAAGAAATCAATCCCGGAGCATACGAAGATTCGGGCAAGTCATAACTTAATTTCTTACGGGTGAAATCCAGCATACGTTGTGCCGGAGCTGTTTGCCGTCTGCCACCTTGCAGCCAGCACTGACGTTCCAAGTCTTCCTGAAAGTGGAGGACAGGGAGAAGTTGGGAATTAAGAGTTGAAAGTTGGGAGATGCTCAATGAAGGATTAATAGCAAGCAACTGTTCATTCTGCTGCGCAGCCAATTCTTCATTCTTCATTTGAAATTCTTCATTACCCAAATCTTCCGGTTGTATCTCTACTACCATTCCCGAGTTGCTCCAGCGTGAACCACGGTTGGAAGGAGACATACCGTTTACTACTACCTGTTCCGGTCCGCTGGCAGCAGGAACGATGAATCCGCCGGGACACATACAGAAACTGTATACCCCTCTGCCTTCCGCCTGGGTAACGAAACTATATTCGGCAGCAGGCAAGTACTTCCCTCTGCCGTTCTTATTATGATATTGTAGTTGGTCAATCAGCATTGCCGGATGCTCCAGGCGTACGCCGACTGCAATACCTTTCGCTTCGATAGTGACATCATTTGCAGCCAGCCAACGATATACATCCCTTGCCGAATGTCCCGTAGCCAGGATAACAGGACCGAGAAATGTCTTTCCTGTATTCGTTTCGATTCCTTTTATTTCGTTGCTCTCGATGATTAGCGCATCCATCCGAGTCTCGAAATGTACTTCACCACCACATTCGATAATTTTATTTCGCATATTCTCTATGACACGCGGCAGTTTATCGGTTCCGATATGCGGATGCGCATCTGCCAATATCGCTGCGGATGCCCCATGTTGGCAAAACACATTCAGTATCTTATCTACATTTCCCCTTTTCTTGCTGCGGGTATAGAGCTTTCCATCCGAGTAAGCACCTGCCCCCCCTTCGCCAAAGCTGTAATTTGATTCCGGGTTTATCGTATGTTCCCTACTGATTTGCGCTAAATCCTTTTTACGTTCGCGTACATCTTTTCCCCGTTCCACGATAACCGGACGTAAGCCGAGTTCGATAAGACGCAAGGCGGCAAACAATCCGCCGGGGCCTGCACCGACTACAATAACCTGTGGCTTTCCTTCCACATTATTATATATAGTATGTTCGTATTCATCCTCTTTCGGCATCTCATTGACGTAAACCTGCACCTTTAGATTGACAAATATAGTCCGTTGGCGTGCGTCAATGCTCCGTTTTAAAATTCGGACAGCAGTGATATTGCGAAGGTTGATTCCTTTTTCGTCGGAAAGATACTCTTTCAAACGCTGTTCGTTTGCGGCAATCTCGGGAAGTATGCGTAGTTGATATTCTTGTGTCATTACTATTATAATCTGTTAGATTCCTAGCTTTTTTGTTTATCCGAATAAGGCTCTGAACGCCTCTTCTACCTTTCTTACAGGTACTAATTCTATCTTTAACTTTTTCGTATCGATACCCTGCAAATTATATTTCGGCAGCAGAAAGCGTTTGAAGCCTAATTTTTCAGCTTCTCCGATACGTTGCTCTATCCTGTTCACGGGGCGAATTTCTCCCGACAGTCCGATTTCTCCCGCCATGCAGACTTCCGGTTCGATGGCTGCATCCATATTTGAAGAAAGAATAGCGCTGATGACAGGCAAGTCGATAGCCGGGTCATTCACTTTCAGTCCCCCGGCAATATTCAGGAATACATCTTTTTGTGCAAGCTTGAAGCCTACGCGCTTTTCGAGAACGGCGAGAAGCATATTCATTCTTCTCAAATCGAAACCGGTTGCCGACCGCTGCGGATTTCCATAAACGGCAGAACTCACTAAAGCCTGTGTCTCAATCAGGAACGGACGTATCCCTTCAATGGCAGAAGCAATGGCTACTCCGCTCATTCCTTCATGGTCCTGGCTTAACAAAAGCTCCGAAGGATTACTCACCTGACGCAACCCGTCCTGTCTCATTTCATAGATACCTAATTCTGCCGTACTGCCGAAACGATTCTTGATGCTGCGCAGAATGCGGTACATATAATGCTGGTCGCCTTCAAACTGAAGAACGGTATCAACGATATGTTCCAAAACCTTGGGACCTGCGATGCTTCCTTCCTTATTAATATGTCCGATAAGAAATACCGGCGTATGCGTCTCCTTCGCAAACCGGAGAATAGAAGCGGAACACTCCCTGACCTGCGCGATACTTCCGGGAGACGATTCGATATTCTCTGTGGAAATGGTCTGTATAGAATCGATGATAACCAAATCGGGATTTGTATTCTTGATATGCACATAAATCTGTTCGAGCGAAGTCTCGCAGACAATCAGGCAATCACTGGAGGCACCGGAAAGACGGTCGGCACGAAGTTTCAGTTGCCGTGCACTCTCTTCGCCGGATACATAGAGAATCTTTTTCTCAGGCATATGCAGTACAGTCTGCATGACAAGCGTTGATTTACCGATTCCCGGTTCGCCGCCTATCAGGACGAGAGAACCCGGCACGAGTCCGCCGCCCAGCACACGATTCAGTTCATCATCGTGCATATTGATGCGTGGTTCGTCATCCGCTTCTATTTCGCTGAGGACAACGGGTTTGGGCTTCTGCGTCTCAATGCCCGACACCGGTCGGCGGTTGGTTGGTTCTTTCCGTACGATTTCCTCTACATACGTATTCCACTCTCCACACGACGGACATTTGCCAACCCATTTCGGTGAGTCTTGTCCGCAATTACTGCATACATATACGGTTTTCTCTTTTGCCATCGAAATTCCTTCCTTTATTGTAGGGTACAAAAATAGGGATAATTTATTAGAAATAAGTTATCCCTGCCTAATAGAATAGGTGTATCCTATAATGTTATCTCGCCCGCTATCGACCGGTTCATCCGGTCGCGTACCTCATCCGGCGTATATCCGTGCCCCAACAGGAACATTAATTTGGTAACTGCCGACTCGGTCGTACTGTCATAACCGGAGACAACACCTGCCTGCAATAACTGGTATCCCGTTTCGTAACGCTCCATTTCCACCATCCCAGCGCTGCATTGTGTCACATTGACAATCACAATTCCACGTTCACTGGCCTGGCAAAGTCGGCGGATAAACCATTCTTTGCGGGGAGCATTCCCCGAGCCATACGTTTCGAGTATAACACCTTTCAGCCCTTTTATATCTAAAATAGTAGCTATTACATTCTCCTGAATCCCCGGAAACAGCTTCAATACCACTACATTCGTATCCAATAAATAATGCGGCTTCAATTCCCGTTCCTCTCCGTTCACATGAATCTGTACATTATTATATTTAATATGAATCCCCGCTTCCGCCAGTACCGGATAATTGAACGACCGGAACGCATTGAAATTCTCCGCATTGATTTTCGTCGTCCGGTTGCCCCGCATCAAATGATTCTCAAAGAAGATGCAGACTTCAGGAACAAGCGCCTTTCCCTCTTTATTCTGCGCGATAGCAATCTCGATGCTCGTCATCAGATTTTCTTTCCCGTCGGTGCGGAGTACTCCGATGGGAAGTTGGGAACCCGTCAGGATAACAGGTTTGTCCAGTCCTTCCAGCATAAAGCTAAGTGCGGAAGCAGTATAAGCCATCGTATCCGTGCCGTGCAGAATGACAAAGCCCTGATAACGGTCATAATTCTCATGAATGATGTGAACCAGTTTCCGCCACATATCCGGTTCCATGTCCGAAGAATCCATCGGCGGGTCGAACTGATACGTATCAATCGGGAAGTTGAATTTCTGTAATTCGGGGACGTGCTTTTGGAGTTGTTCAAAATTGAAGCTCTCCAATGCGCCTGTCACGGTGTTCTCAATCATTCCAATTGTTCCACCGGTGTATATTAACAATACGGAAGTATTTAGCGGGTTCATAAGCTGATTTGTACGTTCGTTTTCGCAAATATAATAATATAAATGAAATATTAATAGCAAAATGTCATAAAAGTTAAGGGAAATTACAAGGCGGAAAGAAGCCGAAATATTCTTTTTATCAGAAAAAAACCGGAAAAAGTGATAGATTGAACGTTTTTATTATTACTTTTGCGACACTTATCAAAAACAAGAGTAGAAACAGGACTATGATGAAGTACTATCCACATACAGTCACATCGATGTGTACCATGACCCTTAGGGGTTAATGGATAGTTTTGTGTATCTACGTGATTCACGCCTGTGTAAGTAGGCAAAATTCAAATTCAATTTTATTCGTAAACAACCAATCGTTCTGTAATAAACTATACACAGGACATTGCATTTAAATAAGTATCTTCATGAAAGTAATGAAATTCGGCGGAACGTCCGTAGGTTCCGTGAACAGCATTTTAAGCGTAAAGAGAATTGTAGAGTCGGCCGGCGAGCCGGTAATTGTAGTTGTTTCCGCATTGGGAGGCATCACTGACAAATTGATAAACACATCGAAGATGGCGGCAGTGGGAGATTCGGCCTATGAAGGCGAGTTCCGCGAAATCGTTTATCGTCACGTGGAGATGATTAAGGAAGTGTTTCCTACCGGAGAAAAGCAGACATCGTTGCAACGTCAGATTGGCGAACTACTGAACGAGTTGAAAGACATATTCCAGGGAATCTACCTGATTAAAGACCTTTCCCCGAAGACATCGGATACTATCGTCAGCTATGGAGAACGCCTTTCATCCATTATCGTTGCCGAACTGATTGAAGGGGCAAAATGGTTCGATTCGCGCACTTTTATCAAGACAGAAAAGAAGCATAATAAACATACACTGGATGTTGAGCTGACTCATAAGTTGGTGAAGGACGCTTTCAGTTCCGTTCCGAAAGTGGCGTTAGTGCCCGGATTCATCTCTTCTGATAAAATCTCAGGCGATGTGACCAACCTCGGTCGTGGTGGCTCGGACTATACAGCATCCATTATTGCTGCGGCGCTCGATGCCAACAGCTTGGAAATATGGACGGACGTGGACGGCTTTATGACAGCTGACCCGCGTGTCATCTCAACAGCCTATACGATTGCCGAACTGACTTACGTAGAAGCAACCGAACTTTGTAATTTCGGTGCGAAAGTAGTCTATCCGCCGACTATTTATCCGGTATGCCACAAGAATATACCTATTATAATAAAGAATACATTCAATCCGGACGGAGTAGGAACTATCATCAAACAGGAAGTTTCCAATCCGCACTGCAAAGCCATTAAAGGTATTTCTTCCATCAACGATACGAGCCTGATTACTGTTCAGGGACTCGGTATGGTAGGTGTGATTGGTGTCAACTACCGCATCTTCAAGGCGTTGGCAAAGAACGGAATCAGTGTATTCCTCGTATCCCAGGCTTCATCAGAAAACAGTACTTCCATCGGTGTGCGTAATGCCGATGCCGACTTGGCTTGCGAAGTGCTGAACGAAGAATTTGCCAAAGAAATCGAGATGGGAGAGATTTCTCCGATTCTCGCGGAAAGAAATCTGGCTACGGTTGCTATCGTTGGCGAGAATATGAAACACACGCCGGGTATCGCAGGTAAACTCTTCGGTACGCTGGGACGTAACGGTATTAACGTTATCGCCTGTGCACAGGGTGCTTCGGAAACCAACATCTCTTTTGTAGTCGATTCCAAATCCTTGCGCAAATCACTGAACGTCATCCATGACTCCTTCTTCCTGTCCGAATATCAGGTATTGAATCTCTTTATCTGCGGTATCGGTACGGTAGGCGGTAGCCTGGTGGAACAGATTCGTTGCCAGCAGCAGAAGTTAATGATGGAAAACGGGCTGAAACTTCATGTGGTAGGTATCATTGATGCAGCCAAGGCTATGTTCAGCCGTAAAGGTTTTGACCTCGCTAACTTCCGTGAAGAACTGCAAGAAAAAGGTGAAGACAGCAGCTTGCAATCTATCCGCGATGAAATAGTCGGAATGAATATCTTCAACTCTGTATTTGTAGACTGTACGGCAAGCCCCGACATTGCATCGCTTTACAAGGATTTGTTAGAGCATAATATCTCCGTAGTAGCTGCCAACAAGATTGCCGCTTCTTCGGCTTACGAGAACTACCGCGACTTGAAAACGATTGCCCGTCAACGTGGCGTGAAGTATCTGTTTGAAACAAACGTAGGTGCGGGACTTCCGATTATCAATACAATCAACGACCTGATACATAGTGGTGACAAGATATTGAAGATTGAAGCTGTACTCTCGGGTACATTGAACTATATCTTTAATAAGATTAGCGCTGATATTCCTTTCAGCCGCACCATCAAGATGGCGCAGGAAGAACGTTACTCCGAACCCGACCCGCGTATCGACCTTAGTGGTAAAGACGTAATTCGCAAACTGGTTATCCTGGCACGTGAAGCCGGATACCGCATCGAACAGGAAGACGTGGAAAAGAACCTCTTTGTTCCGAACGACTTCTTCGAAGGTTCTTTGGATGACTTCTGGAAACGTGTACCGAGCCTGGACGCTGACTTTGAAGCCCGTCGCCAAGTATTGGAAAAAGAGAATAAGCACTGGCGCTTCGTCGCTAAGCTGGAGAATGGAAAAGCCTCTGTCGGCCTGCAGGAAGTAGGAGCCAACCATCCGTTCTACGGTCTGGAAGGCAGCAACAACATCATCCTGCTGACTACGGAACGTTATAAGGAATATCCGATGATGATTCAGGGATACGGTGCCGGTGCGGGTGTGACTGCTGCCGGAGTCTTTGCCGATATAATGAGCATCGCAAACGTTTAATAAATTAAAAGTTGAGAATTAAAAATTGAGAAATACCATTCGGAAACGAACCTTAGGCTTTCTTTCATTTTTTAATTCTCAATTCTCAATTTTCAATTTATGAAGTATATTATCATATTGGGAGACGGAATGGCCGACTGGCCAGTGAAGTCATTAGGGGACAAGACGCTCCTGCAATATGCAAAGACGCCTTACATGGATAAGTTAGCCCGCATGGGACGTGTCGGACGGTTGAGCACCGTAGCCGAAGGTTTCCATCCGGGTAGTGAGGTCGCCAATATGTCCGTTTTGGGATATAATCTTCCGAAGGTGTACGAAGGCCGCGGGCCGCTGGAAGCAGCCAGTATCGGCGTAGACCTGCAACCGGGAGAGATGGCGATGCGTTGCAATCTGATTTGCGTAGAAGGGGAGATTCTGAAAAATCACTCTTCGGGACATATCTCGACAGAAGAAGCAGACGTATTGATTCAATACCTGCAAGAGAAACTGGGAAATGACCGCGTGCGTTTCCACACGGGAGTTCAGTACCGCCATCTGTTAGTTATCAAAGGGGGAAACAAAGAATTGGATTGTACCCCGCCGCACGATGTGCCTTTGAAACCTTTCCGTCCATTGATGGTGAAACCATTAGTGCCGGAAGCTCAGGAAACGGCTGACTTGATTAATGACCTGATTCTGAAATCACAGAAACTGCTGAAAGACCATCCGCTGAACCTGAAACGTATCGCCGAAGGCAAAGACCCTGCTAACAGCATATGGCCTTGGAGTCCCGGTTACCGTCCGCAGATGCCTACCTTCTCCGAAACCTTTCCGCAAGTGAAGAAAGGAGCGGTAATCTCGGCTGTCGACCTGATAAACGGAATTGGCTACTATGCAGGCTTGCGCCGCATCGCAGTAGAAGGAGCTACCGGACTTTACAATACGAATTATGAAAATAAAGTAGCTGCTGCCCTGGAAGCTCTGAAGACGGACGACTTTGTCTATCTGCATATCGAAGCCAGCGATGAGGCGGGACACGAAGGAGACATCGACCTGAAACTCCTGACAATCGAGAATCTCGACAAGCGTGCCGTAGGCCCTATCTATGAAGCAGTGAAAAACTGGGACGAACCGGTTGCGATAGCCGTATTGCCCGACCATCCCACTCCATGCGAACTTCGCACGCATACTGCCGACCCTATCCCGTTCCTTATTTGGTATCCGGGTATCGAACCGGACGAAGTGCAGACGTATGATGAAGTATCGGCTTGTAGCGGTAGTTACGGTCTGCTGAAAGAAGACGAGTTTATAAAAGAATTCATGAAATAACGCATCCGAATTATGATTTATTATAGTACCAATAAACAAGCACCTGACGCTTCCCTGCAAGAAGCGGTGGTGAAAGGTCTTGCTTCCGACAAAGGGCTGTTTATGCCTATGTCCATCAAGCCGCTTCCACAAGATTTTTACGATACGATTGACAGCTTATCTTTTCAGGAAATAGCTTATCGTGTAGCCGATGCTTTTTTCGGTGAAGATGTTCCAGCAGATATACTGAAACAGATTGTATATGATACGTTGAGTTTCGATGTACCTTTGGTAAAGGTATCGGAGAATATCTATTCACTCGAACTTTTCCACGGCCCTACATTGGCTTTCAAAGACGTAGGCGGTCGTTTTATGGCACGTCTGCTCGGTTACTTCATAAAGAAAGAAGGGCAGAAGAATGTGAATGTGCTGGTTGCTACTTCCGGTGATACGGGAAGTGCGGTGGCTAACGGATTCTTAGGAGTGGAAGGTATTCATGTATATGTATTGTATCCGAAAGGAAAAGTCAGCGAAATACAGGAAAAGCAATTCACCACACTAGGACAGAATATTACCGCCCTCGAAGTAGACGGAACATTCGATGATTGTCAGGCATTAGTGAAATCGGCTTTTATGGATAAGGAACTGAATGAACACCTGTCCCTGACTTCCGCCAACTCTATCAATGTTGCCCGTTTCCTGCCGCAAGCATTTTATTATTTCTATGCTTATGCCCAGTTGAAGCGTGCCGGAAAAGCTGACAATGCAGTAATCTGTGTTCCTAGCGGAAACTTCGGAAACATCACTGCCGGTCTGTTCGGTAAGAAAATGGGATTACCCGTGAAGCGTTTCATTGCGGCTAATAACCGCAACGATATATTCTACCAATATCTGCAAACAGGCGAATACAACCCACGTCCATCTATCGCAACCATCGCTAACGCCATGGACGTAGGCGACCCGAGCAACTTTGCCCGTGTACTCGATTTGTATAAAGGTTCTCATGCCGCTATCTCCGCCGAGATTTCGGGAACTACCTATACCGACGAGCAAATCCGGGAAACCGTGAAAGAGACTTGGAAAGAACATCATTATCTGCTCGACCCTCACGGTGCATGTGGCTATCGTGCATTGGTGGAAGGTTTACAACCGGGCGAAACGGGTGTATTCCTCGAAACAGCCCATCCTGCCAAGTTCCTCGAAACAGTAGAAAGTATCATTGGTGAAACGGTAGAAATACCTGCCAAATTACAGGAATTTATGAAAGGTGAGAAGAAGAGTCTTCAAATGACAAAAGAGTTTGCGGACTTCAAGAAGTACTTGCTGACGCTTTAATTCTCTTCTTCCTAGGAATGAATTTGTGCCACCCTGTTGGCACGGTTGTGCCATCGAAGTGTCACGGCCGTGCCAACACGGTGGCACAGTTGTGACAATAAGGTGGCATAAACCGGGTAATTGCAATATAGTTTATATAGAAGCTAGGAATACTAAATACTCTCCCGTACAATGAACAGTAAACTCATTAGATGTTGCTTCATTAAGCGTACCCTGCCACCAATTGGTAAAGTCACTAAGCGGGTAAACCAACCCTTCTCCCTGTAATCCTTTCGCTCCGAAATTGATAATGGAAATCTGCTGTCCGGGATGAGACTCGAAAGTCTGCGTACCGTTTGCAGGCATAAATACGCCATAATCAGTGACAGTCCGCACTTCCATACCCTCTCTCATATAATCCATGAGCAGGCTGATATTTCCCAAAGTATGGTCTTCCCGTTTGCCGGTAGCTCCTACGATAGCAATCTTTCGGAATCCTTTCTTTTGCAGAAAGTGAACGGCTTTGGTTTGGTCGTTCGTTTCCTGGTCGGATATCTGATGTACAATAGGGGAGAAAAGTTCTTTATATTCGGGGGAAAGGGAGTCGCCGTCGCCGATAATCACGTCCGGTGTATGTCCGCGAGAAATATACTCATTGGCTGCACCGTCACAACAGGCTACGAATTTAGTTTCTTCCAACAGTTGCAGGGGGAGGGGATGAGTAGGGTATTCACCGTTTGCCAGTATTACGGCTTCGGGAGTATAGTGTTCGCTTATCATTGTTGTATGCTCATTAATTTTTTCCATTTAAAGTAGCCAAAGATAGCTATAATGGAGTAAAGTCCGTATAAAGCGGAGGTAAAATAAAGGTCTTTATAAATATAAAGTCCGCAACAAACGATGTCTACAAGAATCCAGGCAAACCATTGCTCTATGTATTTGCGTGCCAGCATCCACATGCCGACGATACTCAATGCCGTGGTAAAACTATCCAGCCAAGGCACATTGCTATCCGTATATTCAATCAATATCCAGGCAATGCCGAAAAATGCAATGACAAATACCAGGAAAAGCGGAAGGTAGCATTTCCACGGTGTATGCACGATAGGGAGTGCTTTCGGTTTATCACTCCCCGTATGGTCACCAATAGACTGATTTCGTTTTCCTTTCCGTTGCCCCCACATCCAAAAGAACCAGCCGTAAATGGCAGCTATCAGATAGTAGATATTGATACCGAAATCTGCATATAATCCTGCTTCGTAATAGACGAAGATATAGATAGCAGGCATGATAATGCCCGCTATCCAAAGATAGATACTTGCCCGGTATTCCAACCACAGGTAGACTAAACCGACAATTGTACCGAATATTTCAAGGAAATTCATTTCCATCATTCAAATCTGTTTAGAAACGGAACGTGATATGTGCCAGTATATTGGTGCCTGCCATCGGATAGAAGCGTGGGTCGTGCTTTATCACATATGGCTTTGTCTTGTCTCCGTTTTCGTAAAGGGCAACGCTTTGCGAGTATCCGTTTGTTTCATATTTCGTGTTGAATAGGTTATAAACGGTAGCTCCTATTGTGATTCCCTTTGTGTAGCGGGTTTGGAAAGAATACGATGCGCTAAGATGATTAACAAAATAGGCGTCGAGTGAATTATCCTTTGTTCCGAAGTTGTCGAGATACTGGCGGCTGACATACTGTGACTGGAAAGAAATTTCTAACCCGTTGCTGCCGAGAGTAATCAAACTGTTTCCAATAAAAGAAGGGGAGAAA
Organism: Bacteroides sp. GM023; assembly: GCF_014750685.1. GTDB lineage: Bacteria > Bacteroidota > Bacteroidia > Bacteroidales > Bacteroidaceae > Bacteroides. The sequence continues at coordinate 362,373 of NZ_JAAXGE010000014.1, read as the reverse complement.
GCGATAGGCGTGTTGCCTCCTTCAATCGCTGTCTGTGTATATAAATTGTCAACGGCTCCTCCGTTCACCAAACTTTCGTCATACACATAACCTACATAGTTCTTGATGCGGTTTTTGCTCCATGTCCCGTTGATATCCCAACGCAGCCAGTCATTGAACTTAGCGCCCAATGCCAGTTCGATTCCCATGCGGTAGCTGTCTTTTACGTTTTCTGCCATCGCTTCGCCTATATCATTCGTTTTTCCGTTCAATACTAATTGGTCGGTATAATCCATATAATATAGATTGACACCTGCGGTAAACCATTCGTTGCGGTAAGTATATCCTAATTCATAGTCCAATAACTTTTCTGCTTTGGGATGTTCATCAAACATACCGTCCGTATAGTTGTTGCGGGTAGGCTCTTTCTGTGCTACAGAAAAAGAGGCATAGGCACTATGATTCGGATTGATTTGCCAGAAAAGCCCTGCTTTCGGATTGAAGAAGCTGAAGTTCTCTTTCACGTCTAATCGCTGTAGGTGTTTGGGAGTAGCAGTGAAATCCCATTTATCGTTATCTCCGTCAATCGTGTAGTGAATATGACGATATTGCAAGTCGGCGTAAGCACTTAATCCGCCAGTTAACTGATAATTGGCTTTCAAATAGACGTTACCATCTGTTTTTCCACCGTTGTTGCGATAATATTCATGGTCAGGGGCAAGCTGTTCGGTGTAGTTTTTCACCCACAGTACTTTTCCATAATGGTCGTTACTGTATCGGTTCAAAGCACCGCCGAAAGAAGCGTTTAGTTTTTCGTTCTGATAATTCAATGAGAAAATACCACCGCCGAAGTCGCTATCCACTAATTTTTGACGAACAAGGTTCGTCTTTGTTTGCGCTTCGCTATTGTTAGGAAGATAGAAAGGTTTCAAACCATATTCTTCCAGGCTGCATCCGTTCTTATACTCCTGATAATAACCGAAGCCATTGGTATAATGGAAAGCAATATTCAAATTCCATGCCGGAGAGAAAATATGATTGAACAGGAGTTGATAATGTGTTTGGCGGTAATTATCCATTTGGTCATCATAGAAGCCGATAGGATTTCCTTTTCCTTTGTTATCGTCAAGAATCACTCCGTTCGGATTGTATGTCCGGTCATTTTCCAATTGTTCTTTACTGATACCATCCCAGGCATGATAGGTCTTTTCCTTTCCGCCGAAGGTGATAAACTTAATCGTTGTGTTTTCGCCGAAATAACCGCCTTGTACGAAATACGATTTTAAGTCCGATGAGGCACGGTCACGATAGCCGTCACTCTGAATATTAGAAAGACGTGCGTCGAACGCCCAGTATTTATTAATCAGTCCTGTTCCTACCTTTACTGTTTCCTTATGCGTATTGAATGAACCGTAAGAGCCGGATACTTCCGCGTAAGGTTTCGAAGAAATGCTCTGTGTGCGCATATTGATACTGGCACCGAATGCTCCCGAACCATTGGTGGACGTTCCGGCACCCCGTTGAATCTGCATATCTTCCAGTGAAGAAGCAAAGTCGGGAGTATTTACCCAAAATATAGCGTGGCTCTCGGAATCGTTCATTGGAATACCGTTGGCAGTGACATTGATGCGGGTAGCATCTGTACCACGTACACGGATGGCGGTATATCCTACGCCTGTTCCCGCATCCGAGGTAGTCAGTACGGATGGAGTGGTAGATAAAAGGAACGGAATATCCTGTCCGAAGTTCTGTTTACTAATCTGTTCTTTTTTAACGTTGGTGAATGCCACCGGAGTTTTTGCCGTGGCACGGGTGGATACTACCTGCACCTCTTGCAGGTTTACAACTTTCATACTGTCCTTTGCACTCGTCTGTGCATGAACAGTAGCGCCTGCGCCCAATAAGGCGATGGCCATCAATCCAATTTTTTTCATCTTGCTTATTAATTAGTTCTCTACGCCGGCATTACCCGGTTCAGATTCTATGGGTATGTTCTCAGCCCGTCATGTTAAGGCACCCCTACCAGTGAATCAGTTGCAAAAATACGGCTTTTGCAGGAGTAAAGCAAAAAAAACTTTTAGATTTGCTAAAAACAATATAACTTTGTCATTTGTTGAAATAACAAAACAACGATTTATTCATTTTAATACATTTCTAAATTATGCTACTATTACTTCAGGCAACACAAGCAGCGGATTCCGTGCAAGTGGCCGCAGATAAAATGATGGAACAAGCCATAGCCAACGCCGAAGGCTTGGACAAACTCTCGTTAATAACCCAACAACTGGTTGATTTCGGTATCCGTGCCGGAGAACGTATCTTGATAGCGGTAATTGTCTTTATCGTAGGACGTTTCCTTATTTCAATGCTTAACAAATTTATCAGACGTCTTCTGGATAGGCGGAAAGTCGATATAAGTATCAAGACTTTTGTCAAAAGTCTTGTAAATATAACATTGACTATTCTGTTAATCATTTCAGTAGTCGGTGCACTGGGTGTTGAAACTACTTCTTTTGCAGCCTTGTTGGCATCTGCCGGTGTGGCTGTCGGTATGGCTTTGTCCGGCAATTTGCAGAACTTTGCCGGCGGATTGATTGTACTGCTGTTCAAACCTTATAAGGTAGGTGACTGGATTGAAAGCCAGGGTGTTTCGGGAACAGTGAAGGAAATTCAGATATTCCATACTATCCTGGCTACAGGGGACAATAAAGTGATTTATATTCCGAACGGTGCAATGAGCAGCGGAGTCGTGACTAACTATAACACGCAAACTACCCGTCGTGTGGAATGGATTGTCGGCATCGACTACGGAGAAGATTATAATAAAGTACAGCAAATCGTCCGTGATATACTGGCTGCCGATTCGCGTATCTTGAATGAGCCTGCTCCGTTTATCGCCCTTCATGCGTTGGATGCCAGCAGTGTGAATGTCATCGCCCGTGTATGGGTGAACAGTGGCGACTATTGGGGAGTATATTTTGATATAAACAAGGCTATCTACGAAACCTTTAATGAGAAAGGTATCAATTTCCCGTTCCCGCAACTTACCGTACATAAGGGAAACTGATTATTGCATATTATATAATAAAATAGTCTATAATAAAAAAGGAGAGAGTCTCACTGAATGTGGAACTCTCTCCTTTTATTATTAAAAAACTTGTCTGGTGTGATGAATGAAATTTCTTTTATTTGATGCCGAAGTCTTCGACCAGTTCATATCTATCTTCTTTGATTCCCAATACATGGTTAATCTTCCTTCTCTTCTCAAGGTCTTTAAAGTAGTCTTCTACAACCTGATAGAGGTCAAAGTTGGTAGTAGAACCGGCGGCTAAATCGAGTGACTCCACCATCTTCTCCACGGCCTGATGGATTTTCTCTGCGTCTATCAGATGCAGTTCGTTGCTGTGTATTAAATATTTTTCCATAACTGCAATGTTTTAATGTTATATCGTTATAACGTTTCACAGCGACGGAAAGTTCAATGCACCAATCACTGCATTTTAGATTTTGGCAAGTGCCTGTTCCAGGTCGGCAATCAAATCATCAATGTGTTCCGTTCCGATAGACAGGCGGACACTGCCCGGATAAATTTCCTGTTCGGCAAGTTCCTGTGCAGTCAGTTGTGAATGGGTGGTACTTGCGGGATGAATCACCAGTGACTTCACATCGGCCACATTGGCAAGCAGGGAGAATATCTCCAGACTGTCGATGAAACGATGCGCTTCTTCCTGCCCGCCTTTCACTTCGAAAGTAAAGATAGAGCTTGCACCGTTCGGGAAGTAACGCTGATACAAGGCATGGTCGGGATGGCTGGGCAATGACGGATGATTCACTTTCTTCACTTTCGGATGATTGTTTAAGAAATTCACAACTTTCAATGCGTTTTCTACATGACGTTCTACACGCAATGACAGAGTTTCCAGTCCTTGCAGCAAGATGAAGGCATTGAACGGACTGATAGTTGCCCCGGTATCGCGCAACAGGATGGCACGGATACGGATAGCATAAGCAGCCGGGCCGGCAGCGTCTACAAAGCGTACGCCATGATAGCAAGGGTCAGGCTCGGTGAGTTGCGGGAATTTGCCGGAAGCTACCCAATCGAACTTACCGGAATCAACGATCACTCCACCTAATGAAGAACCATGTCCGCCGATGAATTTTGTAGCTGAATGTACCACGATATCTGCTCCATGCTCGATGGGACGGATTAAATAAGGAGTACCGAATGTATTGTCGATAATCAAAGGAATCTTGTGACGGTGGGCAATTTCCGCTACAGCTTCTATATCTATGATATTGGAATTCGGATTACCCAGTGTCTCAATAAATACAGCTTTTGTATTCTCCTGAATCGCTTTCTCGAAGTTGGATAAATCGCTCGGGTCAACGAAAGTAGTTGTAATGCCATAACTGGGCAGCGTATGTGCCAGCAGATTATAACTTCCGCCGTAGATGGTTTTGGCTGCTACGATATGGTCGCCTGCACGGGTGATATTCTCGAAAGCATAAGTGATGGCGGCAGCACCCGAAGCAACTGCCAGTCCGGCTACTCCCCCTTCGAGGGCGGCAACGCGTTGTTCAAAAACTCCCTGGGTGGAGTTAGTCAGACGACCGTAGATATTTCCCGGGTCTTGCAGGCCGAAACGTGCGGCAGCATGAGCCGAATTGTGGAATACATAAGAAGTAGTCTGATAGATAGGTACTGCACGGGCATCTGTTGCCGGATCTGCCTGTTCTTGTCCTACATGTACCTGTAAAGTCTCGAAGTGTAAATTCTTTGTTGCCATAATCGTATGTTTTTGAGGTTTAATATTCTTTCTTTATTTTCTTGCAAAGTTAGAGTGTGTGGAGTTATCGAACAATATATGATGAAAATATAGAAAATAATGCTATTTTTGTGCTGATATATAGAATGAATAATTGCTTTCATTCTTTGAATTTACCTTTTAGAAGAATATTATTCTATGAGTACATTAGAAAAACTGGATAAAGTGGATTTGCAAATACTCCGTACTTTGCAAGAGAATGCCCGCCTGACTACCAAAGAGCTGGCTGCGCGGGTGAGTTTGTCATCAACCCCTGTATTCGAACGGCTCAAACGGCTCGAGAGTGGCGGTTATATAAAGAAGTATATCGCCGTACTCGACGCGGAAAAGCTGAATCAGGGATTTGTAGTGTTTTGTAGTGTGAAGCTTAGGCGGCTGAATCGGGATATTGCTGCCGAATTCACCCGAATCATACAGGATATTCCTGAGGTGACCGAATGCTATAACATATCGGGCAGCTATGATTACCTGCTGAAGATTCATGCTCCCAATATGAAATATTATCAGGAGTTTATTCTGAATGTATTAGGCACGATTGATAGTTTGGGGTCGTTGGAAAGTACCTTTGTGATGGCCGAAGTGAAGCATCAATATGGGATACATATTTAGTGTCCCAAATATGTTCTGCAGCATACTTAACTTCTTTTCGCATATCCGTAGTGCCATTTAAGAGCAACATCCTTATTTTTAATCAAAAGCTGGAATGATATTTCAAATATGGAAAACATGTTGCCAAATATGGAAAATACAGAGCAAAGTCTGGAAAAAGCAGACGATAATTATAAAGTGCCTAATTTAGAAAAAGGCATTGCAGTGATTGAATATCTTTCTTCACGGGCGGAAGGGGAGACATTGCAGGAAATCAAGCAGGCGCTTGATATATCGCAGACTACTGCTTATCGCATCCTGAATACATTGGTGCGCCTGGATTATCTTTCTTTTAGTGAAGATGCCAAGCGGTATAAATTAACCCGGAAATTGCTGACACTGGGTTTCCGTGCACTGAATGAACACAATCTGCTGGAAACAGTCCTGCCGCATCTGCGTGATTTGAGGGACAGGGTGAAAGAGACAGCCTGTTTCGGTGTATTGGGAGATGAAAAAGGCATTTTTATCGAACAGGCGCGGGGACATCATGCGTTCTGCTTTGTCCTGTCGCCGGGCAAACCTTTTGAGTTGCACTGCTCCGCACCGGGAAAAGCCATCATGGCTTATCTGCCCGTAACCGTCCGCAACCGTTATCTTTCCTATATGACTTTCCCCCGTTATAATTCCCGTACGATTACTTCACGGGAAGCCTACCTGGAAGAACTGGAGAAAGTTTATCAGCAGGGATATGCTTTGGATAACGAAGAAGAATTGAGCGGAGTGATTTGCGCAGGCGCACCTGTCCTGAATTATACGGGATACCCTTGTGGCTCTATTTGGATTTCAGGCCCTAAAGACCGCTTGACGGAAGAACAGTTGCGAATCACCGTGCAGACTGTCAAGGAGATAGCCGGGCAGATTTCGGCCGAACTGGGATACAGGAGAGTTTAAAAGATAACATCCTAAAAACACAAGATACTATGATAAGGAACTTTTTGCTAATTTGCTTGCTCGGCTGCGGCATATCTCTGGCAACGGCCGGAAATCCGCCTTTCTTTACCACGGGCACTGCCGTCAATGGGAAAGGAGAACTGTTGATGACTCAAAAGGGAACAAAACGGCTGGATGTTTTTGCCGCTGACGGGAACACTCTGCTCCGTTCGTATCCGTTCAAAGAAACTCCCACAGGACTTTTGCTTGATGGAGATATAGCATATGTGACTACTTTTGAGAAAACCGGACAGATGGAAGTGCTGTCATTGAAGTCGGGACAAGTGGAAGCCGTGATTCCTACCGGTTCGGGAGCTTGCTATCCTCTATTTGATGCGAACAAGAAACATATATATGTATGCAATCAATTTGCCAATACCGTAAGTGAGATAGAGGTTGCGTCACGTAAAGTGGTGCGAAATGTGAAAGTCTTGCGTGAACCCCTGTCTGCTATATTCAGTAAAGACGGACGATATATGTTTGTTGCAAACTTCTTGCCGGCGCAACGGGCAGACTTGAATATAGTAGCAGCCTGTGTTTCGGTTATTGATATGAAAGACTTTACCAAAGTGAAGGACATCCAACTGGCAAATGGTAGTAACGCTTTGAAGAATATGTGTATTACTCCCGATGGCAAATATATTTATGTATCTCATAATTTAGGCCGTTTTATGGTACCTACTTCGCAATTGCAGCAGGGATGGATGAATACAAGTGCCTTTAGTGTCATCAATGTAGAAAAGCAGGAGTTTGAAGGAGCCGTATTGGTGGACGAGCCCGACCGGGGAGCTGCCGGTATATGGGGAATTGCCTGCGATGAGAAATATATCTACGCAACTCATAGCGGAACACACGAAGTCAGTGTTATCGACCATTCCCGGATGCTGAATAAATTTAGGAGTTATGAGGATAAAAGTCGTTTGGACTACGACCTGACCTTTCTCTATGGTCTTCGCAAAAGGATTCCTTTGCAGGGCAACGGGCCGCGCAATTTCCTGATTTCAAATAATAAACTGATTATTCCCACCTACTTTGCCGACATATTAAATATAGTAGATGTGAATACGCTGTCGGTAGCTGCCGTTAATATGAATATAGGACGTACTGAGACAAAAGAACAAAAAGGGGAGAAATACTTTAATGATGCCGGACATTGCTATCAAGGATGGCAAAGTTGTAACGGATGTCACCCCGGAGATGGTCGTACGGACGGTATGAACTGGGATTTGATGAATGACGGGGTAGGTAATCCCAAGAATTGTAAAAGTATGCTTTATAGCCATGTGACACCGCCCAATATGATTTCGGGTATTCGTGCCAAAGCTGAAATAGCTGTGCGGGCAGGTTTCCGCTATATCCAGTTCTATGAACCTGAAGAAGAAATGGCCGAATGTGTAGATGCTTATATGAAGTCTTTGCGTCCGGTTCCCAGTCCGTATCTGATAAACGGAGAGTTATCGGAGAAAGCTAAGGCGGGAAGGAAAGTCTTTGATAAGTTGAAGTGCGGCGAATGTCATAGCGGGCCTTTCTATACGGATATGAAAATGCACCGGATTGGTGAAGATATAGAATTTGAGAAAGGATGGGATACACCTACGTTGGTGGAGTGTTGGCGTACAGCTCCTTATCTGTTTGACGGGCGTGCTGCCACCATGCAGGAAGTGTTTGAAGTCCACAAACATGGAGTTGACAAGAAGGTTTCAAAGAAAGAAATAGAGGAATTGACCGAATATGTAAATTCCCTGTAAGAAGAAGGTTTATGAATTATTGCGATAAAATACATTACTCCCTGTACATTGCTTCTGCAAATGATTTTTCGTCCATGATAGACGATTTATTGTCGCAGTTGCCCGAAAAAGAGAGCGTGCTACGCCTGGTTTTGTTCGGTACGCCTGCTTTGGAAGAAGAATATGTCGCTTGGCGTCAGATTTTCAAGAGGAAGGCACGTCGTTTTTTCGGAGATTGCGAACCTGCACTTAGCTATGTCTCACAACCGGTACTAGATGCACCTTTAGTATTGGAAGTGCACAGTTATCGCCCCGATACGGACGAACGGATTTCGTATCGCCGATATGAGGACATTTCTTATGTATTGGTGGAAAATGAATCGGGACGTTTCCTTTTTGCGGGCGGATTTCGAGGGGATGAATCCTGTACGGACAGAGAACAACAGTCGGCAGTAGCTTTCCGGCAGTTGAGAGGTGTATTGGATAAGGAGTCGTTTCCTGTCAGCAGTATTATTCGCCAATGGAATTATATAGAACGGATAACCGGATATGACGGAGCCGGTCAGCACTACCAGTCATTCAACAATGTGCGTACAGCGTTCTATGCGGAAAGCGACTGGTCGAAAGGGTATCCTGCCGCTACGGGAATCGGCATGGACTTGGGCGGTATTTTGATTGATGTAGATGCCGCGGTGTTTCATACGTCTGATGCTTTCGCCACTCCTATTGATAATAAATTGCAGGTTGCCGCCCATGCTTATTCTGAACAAGTGCTTGAAGAAGCCCGGCAGAAAAAGACTACTCCGAAGTTTGAACGTGCCAAGAGCATGACTTTTTATGACCGACGTTTGGTCTATATTTCAGGAACAGCCGCTATCCGCGGAGAAGAAAGTCTGAAAGGAGTCGGCCTGGAACGTCAGTTGCAGATTACGATGGAGAATATCGCCCAATTAATAGACAACGCCCGTTTGATGATGTTGCGTGTCTACCTGAAGAATAAGTCGGATTATGAGCTTGCAAGGCGGGGACTTGAAAGCTATGGACTGAATATTCCCGTTTCCTACCTGCAAGCCGGCGTATGCAGGGAAGAACTATTGATTGAAATAGAAGGAATAGCGATAGAATAAATACGATACTAATATAAATAATAACAGATAAAAACGATGACTAATTTGAAAAAGTACACCAATGCCGATTTCTATAAGAACGGCGTGTTCCAACAAGAGACTGCTATTGAAGCAATGAAGGAAATGTTTGTTCACTATGACATCCCTTTTACCGGATTTATGGCTGAGAATATGTGGGTAACGGACTTTGGCTTGGGAGATTTCGAAAATGTAGGTATGGGCGGTATCTTTTGGATTAACGACCCGACATACGGTTATTTCGCCCATGCCATTTACTTACTTCCGGGACAGATGATTCCTGAACATGCTCATGTGACAACGGACTTCCCTGCCAAACATGAATCATGGATGGTAGAGAAAGGATGGGTTTACAACTTCTCTGAGATAGGAGAGACTACCCCGGATGCTCCGGCAGTTCCTGCCACGCATGGACCTATTAAAAGCAAGAATTGTGTAAAACAGGAAGTAGGGGATATCTTACGCTTGAAAGAAATGGAAACTTTTCACTTTATGATGGCAGGGCCGGAAGGCGCTGTTGTCTGTGAATGGGCCAACTACCATGATAATGCCGGACTGCGTTTCACTCATCCGACTGCTGCGTTATAAACTGAATATTTCGAATTAGCATAGATTCGACTGAAACAAACCACCATGAAAAACAAGTATCACACATTAGTATTGTTTTTAGTATTTCCTTTACTGACTTCTGTGGCTGCGGCTCAACAGAAGAATACTAAAACGAATGCTTCCGCAAAACAAAAAACTGTATCGACGGCTATAAACCCATCGAAGAAACCTGTCGATGCTTCTTCCGAACGCGAGCTCGTCTTGAAGCAGGCTGCTTATCTGAAAGACGCTTCTTTTGTGAAGAATGCGGTTCAACAAATTGAAACCGAAAAGAAAGTCGAAACTCAAATTACCGGTTATCAAAAGTTGTATAAACAAGTGCAACGCATGCTCCTGTTACAGAACGAACTGAAATGGCTGAATATGGAAGCCGTTCGACTGGCATATGAAGATATGAAGCGGCTTGAAGGATTCGACGCTGTAAAGTATCAGCCTGTTTTGACGGAGCTGGAACAACAAGTGAAGAAGGGATTCGGCAATATCTATAGCGGTGATGAGGCTGTTTTGGCAAATGCGGAAAAGGCGATTGCCAATAAGCGCACTATCCTGCTGGCTAATCCGTTGCTGGATGGAGACAAAGTCCTGACCGTCCGTTATAAATTAGGAAACAGGGACCGCCGGGCGATGGCTCCCGAACTTGGTACGCAGTCGAATAACTGGAGTAACCAGGAATCAGCCCGTCGGGAAGGTTTTGAAGCGGATATTGTTGAATTAAGTGATTTGCGTAAGAATGTGCAGGTTCGTACGGTTTATAAACCTGCCAATACTTCCTCTATCGCTGATTTGAAATTGCATTGGGATGGGGAGCGTGCTATGTTTACCCAAACCATGTCTGATAATCGCTGGAATGTATTTGAAGTGAAACTGAATGGTGGTGATTGTAAGAAACTGATTGATAATCCTGAACCGGATTTGGAGTTTTACGACGGTACTTATCTGCCGGATGGACGTATCATCGCCAATTCGAATATCGGTTATCAGGGAGTTCCTTGTGTCAACGGTAGTGACCCGGTAGGGAATATGGTGCTCTATACACCACAGAATAAAAATCTGCGCCGTCTGACATTCGACCAGGATGCCAACTGGAATCCGGTGATAATGAATAATGGGCGTGTGATGTATACCCGCTGGGAATACACAGACCTTACTCACTACTACACCCGTATCGTAATGAATATGAATCCTGACGGTACGGAACAAAAAGCACTGTACGGCAGTGGCTCGATGTTCCCCAACAGTACATTTGACGTGCAGCCCTTACCTGGTTATGGTTCCGCTTTTGTCGGTATCATTTCAGGGCATCACGGAGTGGCACGTTCCGGTCGTCTGATTCTGTTCGACCCGGCTAAGGCGCGTAAAGGAGCAGCCGGTATGTTGCAGGAGATTCCTTACCGCAACCGACCTATCGTTGAAGAAGTAAAAGACAGGTTGGTAGATGGTGTATGGCCTCAATTTATCAAGCCTTCTCCACTTAATGATACTTACTTCCTGGTCACCGCAAAACTGGATAAGAATGATTTGTGGGGAATCTATCTGGTGGATAAGTTCGATAACGTAACTTGCCTGCACAAGATGGACGGTGAAGGATATATCAGTCCGATAGCCGTACGCAAAACGGTGACTCCGCCTGCCATCCCCGACCGGGTGAAGTTGGACGATAAGCAGGCAACCGTCTTTATACAGGACATTTATGAAGGCGAAGGGCTGAAAGGTATTCCGCGCGGAACAGTGAAGTCACTTCGTTTGCACGCTTATGAATATGCTTATGTACAGACACAATCCGACCATAACTGGCATGGCATTCAGTCGGGATGGGATATCAAGCGTATGCTGGGAACTGTTCCGGTAGAAGAAGACGGTTCGGTTATCTTTAAAATCCCTGCCAATACTCCTGTATCCATCCAGCCTTTGGATAAGGACGGAGTAGCCGTACAGTGGATGCGCAGCTGGCTGACCGGGCAACCGGGAGAGATGGTCTCCTGCGTAGGATGCCATGAAAATCAAAATCAGATTGTCATACCGAAACGTGTGATTGCTTCGCAAAAAGCACCGCACGCTCTGACTCCCCCTGAAGGCGGCATCCGCTCGTTTACCTTTGACCTGGAAGTACAGCCGATTTTGGATCGTGCCTGCATCGCCTGCCATAACGGTGAGGGAAAAGCGTTCGACCTGCGTGGCGGCAAGAAGGATAAGAAAGGATATGGAACATCTTACCTCAATCTTCATCCGTATGTACATCGTCAGGGTGGTGAAGGGGATATGGTAGTGCTTTATCCTTATGAATATCATCCGAATACCAGTGAACTGGTTCGTCTTTTGAAGAAAGGACATTATAATGTGAAACTGACGGATGCGGAGTGGCGGAAAATTTATAACTGGATTGATTATAATGCCCCCGACAAAGGATATTTCAATGCCAATGTGTTGACGTCGTTCCCTTATCAGGGATACAATCAGATAGAACGCCGTAAACAACTGACCGATAAATATGCCGGTGGAGCCGGAGTGGACTGGAAAAAGGAAATTGCCGATTATGCCAGCCAACTGAAGAATAAAGGTGAAATACAACCGGTAATGCCGGAGAAAACCACCCCTGTGAAAGAGAAGGTACAGAAGGTAAAAGGATGGCCGTTTACTGCGGATAAAGTAAAGGAACTGTTAGCCGGTGAAAAAGAAACCGTCAAGGTGTTGGAAATAGCACCGGGCATCCAAATGACATTTGTGCGTATTCCGGCCGGTGAGTTTGTTATGGGCAGTTACGAAGGTGAACCGGATGCTTATCCTACTACCAAAGTGAAGATAGATAAAGCCTTTTGGATGGGTGAACTGGAAGTGACCAATCAGCAGTATAACACTGTATTCCCGCAGCACGACAGCCGCTATGTAGACCAGCAGTGGAAAGACCATGTAGTGCCGGGCTATCCTGCCAATAAACCGGAACAGCCTGTTATCCGGGTAAGTTATAATGACGCAATGGAATATTGCAAGATATTGAGTCAAAAGACCGGACTGAACATCACGCTTCCAACCGAGGCACAATGGGAATGGGCTTGCCGTGGCGGTAGCGACCAGGACTTTTGGTTCGGTAATTTAAATGCTGATTTCGGTAAGAAAGATAATTTGGCCGATGTGACAACTAACAAGTTTGCTGTGATTGGAGTCGACCCGCAACCGATGTCGCCCGAATCGCCTTGGTATAAGTATTATACCTTCCTTCCAAAGGCTGACAATGTGGATGATGGCAGTTTGGTTCAGGTAGGCGGAAAGAAATATGAAGCCAACCCGTTCGGATTATACTGCATGCATGGCAATGTTGCCGAATGGACGCGTTCGGATTATGTACCCTATCCGTATAAAGAGAATTCGAAAAAGGTTTCCGAATATAAAGTAGTTCGTGGCGGTTCGTATATTGAACGTCCGAAACATTCTACTGCTTATTCGCGTAAGGGATTCTATCCTTATCAATGCGTGTTCAATGTCGGTTTCCGTGTCATTATTGAAGATTAAGTGAGTATATTGAAGATAAAGTGAGTATTTGAATGGGAAAAACAAATCTGAAAAGGCTGATTTCATCCTCAACAACTACAATTGTATTGTTGCTTGTTTATGGTGCTGGTTTGGCAGCCGCCACTTTTATTGAAAAGTATCAAGGAAGTGAGGTAGCCAGGTCGATGGTGTACTGTTCTCCTTTGTTTTTCCTTCTTCAATTTCTGCTGGTGCTTAATTGGCTGGCTATCGCCATCCGACAACATTCGCTGAAAATGCGAAAATGGGGAATGTTGATTACTCATGGCGCTTTCGTTATCATTCTGCTGGGAGCACTGGTTTCCCACCTTTATGGTGAGGAAGGTATTCTGCATTTGCGTGAGGGAGAGACGAGCAACCGCTTTGCCGTCCGTCATGCCGATGGAGTGACTTACCATACGCTTCCTTTTAGTGTAGAACTGATGAATTTTACGCTGACCCGTTATCCCGGTTCGTCCAGTCCGTCCGCCTATGAAAGCGAGTTGCTGGTACATATGGGAGAAGAAGTCATTTCCCAGCGGGTTTATATGAATAACGTGCTGGATGTGAAAGGCTATCGTTTCTTTCAAGCTTCTTATGACCAGGATGAACAGGGCACAGTGCTCTCTGTCAACCGTGATGTGGCAGGACGTACAATCACTTATACCGGATACGCTGTTTTGTTACTCGGGCTGGTTTTATGCTTTGTGGATAAGCGTTCGCGGTTTATGCAGCTCGGTCGCAGGTTGAAGGAATTACGTAGTTCAGTTCTCCTGATATTGTCCGTACTTTCTTCTTTGTCGGTTCATGCTAACGATACTTCGACGCAAGTTACCAACGATACTTCGATTCGAGCGACAGAAGCGATGCAAGCACAAGCAACAGAAACAGTTTTGAAGAACGTCATAAATGCCGGACATGCCGCCCGTTTCGGTGCATTGCCCCTTCAGTCGGGAAAAGGACGTGTACTTCCCGCCAACACTTTCTCGTCCGAAGTCTTACGGAAATTACATAAATCGGATACATTCGGTTCTTTAAATTCCGACCAGTTTCTGATTAGTGTCTTGGTAATGCCGGAACTTTGGACGCAAGTACCTTTTATTGCCGTTCCCGGAAAAGAATTGAGTGATTTCTATCATCTTCCCTCTCAACAATGCGCTTATATGGATGTATTTGATGACGATGGGAATTATAAATTGCAGGAGAAACTAGAAGAAGCCTATGGCAGGATGTCTTCTGCACGAACGCGTTTCGATAAAGAACTGATAAAGTTTGATGAACAAATCAATATCTTTCATCAGTTACTCAACTGGCAGTTATTAAATCTCTTTCCGAAGGAAGACGACCCGCAACATACATGGTATGCGCCAGGCGATGACTTGTCTGCGTTTTCGGGGAAAGATTCGATGTTTGTCTCCCGTATCCTGACCTGGTATGCAGAGGAAGTGCAAACTTCTTTTCAGAGTGGCGACTGGACAAAACCGAATGAAATAGTAGGCATGATTTCTACTTATCAACAGGCAAAGAATAAGATAGAAGGTGTTACTCCCGAAAAGATGGAAGCAGAGATAAAGTATAACCGTCTGGATGTATTCAGCCAGTGTAAGAAAGGATATTTGATTTTTGGAGGCTTACTGCTGGTATCTGCTTTCGCTTCTTTATTTAAGCGTATCCGTTGGATACGTTTGTCAGGTTGGGTGTTTTGTGTCGCTATTCTAGCTGTTTTCTTTTTTCATATGTACGGAATGGGAATGCGTTGGTATATCGCAGGATATGCCCCGTGGAGCAATTCATATGAAACAATGGTGTATGTATCCTGGGCTACAGTTTTCGCAGGATTACTGTTTGCCCGTCGCAGTCTGCTGACTTTTGCCTTGGCTACACTGTTCGGTGGGACTATCTTATTTGTTTCGGGACTGAACTGGATGGACCCGCAAATCAATCCACTCGTTCCTGTTCTGAAATCACCGTGGCTCATGTTTCATGTAGCCGTTATTGTGGGTGCGTACGGATTCTTCGGTATCAGTTGCCTGCTTGGATTAGTCAACCTGGTGATGATGAGTCTTAGAAAGTCGGTATTGATACAGCGAATAAAAGAATTGAGTATCATAAATGAAATGTCTCTCCTGATTGGACTTGCTTTGATGACGATAGGAACATTTCTTGGAGCTATTTGGGCAAATGAATCATGGGGACGCTATTGGGGATGGGACCCGAAAGAGACTTGGGCACTGATTACAATGGTCGTTTACGCCATTGTCACTCATCTTCATTTGATGCCGTTCAGAAACAAGTTGTGGCTGTTCAATCTCTCTTCAGTGATTGCTTTCTATAGCGTACTGATGACATTCTTCGGAGTGAATTATTTCTTGAGCGGTATGCATTCTTATGGTCAAAACGACCATGTAGGCGGTATATTTATCTATCTTTTTGCATCGGTGTTTCTGGTGGCATTGCTTGGAATTCTATCTTTCATGGGAAAACAAAAACAGAATAATTAATCGAACGTAATGAAGAATACTATGAAGAATCTTATATTATTATTTACTCTATTGTGCCTGTCACCGATTGTTCAGAGTAAGTCACCCCAACATTTATTGTTGGGTGGCTCCGGTTGGAACAAAATTGCCATTATAAATAAAGAAACAAAAGAAATAGTATGGGAGTATCCTTTGGAAAAAGGATGGGAATGTAACTCGGTAGCAGCTACAAAAACAGGAGAAATCCTCTTTTCCTACTCCAAAGGAGCAAAAATGATAACCCGTGACGGACAGGAACTTTGGAACATTGCTGCCCCTGCGGGTTGTGAGATGCAGACTGCACGTATATTGCCTGACGGTAATGCGTTAATTGCCTGGTGCGGTCATCCGTCTACCATTTTAGAAGTAAATCCAAAAGGGGAAATTCTTTCGAAAACTGAATTTGAAACAGGTATCGAACGTCCCCATTCACAGTTCCGTCAAATAAATAAGAATAAAAAGGGAAATTATCTTGTTCCTTTATTTGCTACTTCTGAAGTGCGCGAAATTGCATCTGACGGTAAACTGCTGAATACCATAAAACTCTCCGGTACTCCTTTCTCCACTGCTTTCCTAAAAAATGGCGACTATTTGGTAGCTTGCGGGGATGCTCACTGTTTCGTGCAGATGGATGCTAGCTCGAACAAGATTATCCGTCAGGTAAATGCCAATGATATAGACGGGTTACAACTATTTTTTGTAGCTCAACTTTTCCCTTTGAAAAAAGGCGGACTTTATATTTGCAACTGGCAAGGACATGACCGTGAAGCCGGTAAGGGTAAACATCCTCAATTGGTAGAGATTGATTCAAATGGTAAAGTGGTATGGCAACTGAATGATAGAGGTAAATTCGGTATGATTTCTTCTGTTTGTCCTATCAAAAAATAGTATCAGACAATTTATTTTGTACATTTGTCAGGTGATATAAATCCTATTCTTCTGACGCAATGAAATGGCAACTCTGTAAATAGCTTCGCTCATATGGATTGTGAACAATGGAAAAGTCTGTTGTCCCAACTCTTTGTGACTTCACATAAGTCGCAAGTTATTTCATTATTCTATTTGGGAAACCATATTGAAACCATTTTTAAAGAAGCTATTACACAATGAATACGAAAATATATCCCCGTACCAATGATTCTCAGACTATTTATCTGAATACGGTAATCAAGAACCCTGCCATTACAGTTGGTGATTATACGATATACAATGATTTTGTAAACGATCCGGTTCTTTTTGAGAAGAACAACGTTTTATATCATTATCCCATCAACAAAGACCGGTTGATAATAGGAAAATTCTGTTCTATTGCCTGCGGAGCTAAGTTCCTTTTCAACAGTGCGAACCATACATTAAAATCTTTGTCCAACTATACATTTCCCATCTTCTTCGAAGAATGGAATTTGGATAAAAAAGAAGTTGCTTCCGCCTGGGACAATAAAGGTGATATCGTAATTGGCAATGATGTTTGGATAGGCTATGAAGCTGTTATCATGGCAGGAGTACATATTGGGAATGGAGCAGTTATCGCATCACGGGCAGTGGTAACGAAAGATGTTCCCCCTTATACGATAGTAGGCGGCATACCTGCCAAAGAAATCCGAAAACGTTTTGATACGAATACGATTGCCAAATTACAGGAACTGCAATGGTGGGATTGGAGTATCAGCAAGATAACCGAATGTCTCCCTTTCATCATGAACGGAAAAATTGAAGAACTAATGAAGAAATAAACAATATACATATGGAATTTGTAATAGAACCCGGAACCTCTTCCGATATAAATGAACTGGAGAACCTCTATGATGAACTGAATGATTACCTGGCAGCTACCACTAACTATCCTGGTTGGATAAAAGGCATCTATCCGATTCGGGAAGATGCCGTTGCCGGTGTGAGTGAAAACAGTCTTTTTGTAGCACGATGTGATGGTAGAATTGCTGGTTCAGTCATTCTGAATCATCAGCCTGAAGAGGCTTATGCGAATATCAAATGGAAAATAGACATAGATTATAGCCACATTCTTGTGGTGCGTACTTTTGTTGTGCATCCTTCCTTTTTACAAATGGGAGTTGGACGTGCACTAATGGATTATTCATTAGAATTGGCTCAAAGATTAGGAATGAGTTCTGTTCGCCTGGATGTCTACGAGAAGAATCTTCCTGCCATTTCTCTATACGAGAAATGTGGATTCGAATTTATTGATACAGTAGATTTGGGATTAGGTAAATATGGACTCGACTGGTTCAAGTTATACGAGAAAATCATTTGAATTGTTGCTTGGATATTTTTATTCTATGTAATTTTGTAGCATAATAAACAATCACATAATCCACATGAAGAAACTGGCTATCATATTCATTCTGTTACTATCAACATTCTCTTGTTTCTCACAAACGGAATTTACAACTTGCTTGTTTGACGGGGTAAGAAACAGAGTGATACCCATAGCTGTTTATCAGCCACAGAAGGTAAACTCAAAAACGAAAGTTGTTATATTCAATCACGGTTATGATGGAAATAAGAATAGCAAATCTAATCAGACCTATTCTTATCTGGCACGGTTCTTATCACAAAAAGGCTTTTATGTAATAAGCA
The DNA here is from genome assembly GCF_014750685.1 of Bacteroides sp. GM023. Taxonomy (GTDB): domain Bacteria; phylum Bacteroidota; class Bacteroidia; order Bacteroidales; family Bacteroidaceae; genus Bacteroides. The sequence goes on along the minus strand of NZ_JAAXGE010000014.1, from coordinate 343,888 downwards.
TACAACATGAATTGTCGAATGATTCTCTCTTGGCGATGGAAGGTGATTTTATGCAAACCCGTATGCCGAATTGGGAAAGGGGAGTGGCAAATATATATTTCACCATTCAGGAGTTTAAGAAGTTGAAACCACAATTGGACTGGGATAAACTTATACTGATAGGACATTCTAATGGTGGCGATATGACCATGTTGTTTGCTACAAAATATCAACAGTTAATAGATAAAGCCATATCTATGGACCATCGCAGAATGATTATGCCTAGAACGGAGAAGCCCCGGTTGTATACATTAAGAGGATGCGATTATGATGCGGATGCAGGAGTACTACCCACTGAACAAGAGCAGGAGCAATTTCATATGAAAGTAGTGAAATTGGATGGAGTAACGCATACCAATATGGGAGAGAATGGAACGAAAGAACAACACAATCTCATAAATCGGTATGTTTATGAATTTGTGCGATAAGTGGATGCAGTATTATTGCTAAATTTGCATTTATATATTAGTATGCTGATAGATTCACGTACAAATAACAATGACAAAAGAAGACAGCGTTGAAAAAACGTATCTTCTAAAGATAGAAATCCTGATAAAAGATATACGGCAATGAACAAGATGGTCTTTTTTATGATAAGTATGTTTTTCCTGTTTTCATCCTGTTTTGATTCAAAAGAGGACTCTCCCCCTATTCATCCGTTGGATATAATGTTGACATACGAGAATGAAGAAGGTCTTAATTTGTTTAAAACATTGTTGGAACTGCCTGAATCCGCCGAATCAATGAACTTAACTCAAAGGAAAGACTTACTGGAAGTGAAAATAGAGAACCTTTCTGCTTCGGATGCTTCTCTACAGGCTAGTGTCTATTATATTCCTAATTTAGGCGCTTTAAGCATTGATTGGAGTGATATGAGCATCTTTAATCAATATAATAAGAAACATACCCGAGGATATACTATTAAAATAAAAATCCCTGCGCTATATGGTGATGATGAATTTCATACAATCAAAACGACTTGGGAAGTTGAAGGATATGAAACCGTACCTTTACAGGTTATTCATCAAAATGACAATGTAAATTTCACCACTGATGGGGCTACGGCTTATATTAAGATTATTTTATAGTGTCCGGTAAATAAGTATTCGTACCAGGCGTGATTTTTCTTGTTATGCGAAGAGTATTATATCTATTTTATTCAATCTTCTAAGCCGTCCAACCTCTTTTTCTTGTAACTTTGCAGCCGATTACAGAGAAAAGAAGATTCGAGATGATAAATAAATATGAAGCACGGCTAGGGACAGAGCGCATGTTGCCGCTTGTTTTTAAGATGGCACTTCCGGCAGTGGCGGCTCAATTTGTTAATTTGCTTTATAGCATGGTCGACCGTATTTATATTGGTCATATCCCGGGAATTGGTACGGATGCATTGGCAGGTGTGGGAGTAACGACTTCGCTTGTTATACTGATTTCTTCTTTTTCAGCGATAGTAGGGGGTGGCGGTGCGCCGTTAGCGGCTATCGCACTTGGACAGGGAGACCGTTCACGCGCTGGAAAAATCCTGGGTAATGGTTTTATCCTGCTGATACTATTCACCTTGTTTACTTCTCTCATCGCATATACCTTTATGGAACCGATTCTACTCTTTACAGGAGCTTCGGAAAATACATTGGAGTATGCTGTCGACTATCTTTCTATCTATTTATTGGGAACTATCTTCGTAGAAATATCCACAGGTCTGAATTCTTTTATCAATGCACAGGGACGCCCTACTATCGCCATGTGTTCGGTATTAATAGGAGCACTGCTGAATATCGTCCTCGACCCGATTTTTATCTTTTGGCTCGATATGGGAGTGAAAGGTGCAGCCCTGGCTACAGTACTTTCCCAGGCATGTAGTGCCGTATGGGTTTTAACTTTCCTTTTCTCCCGACGTGCTTCTCTCCCTTTGGAAAAACGCTACATGACGTTGAACCGGAAGATTCTGCTTTCTATATTTGCTTTGGGCGTATCACCATTCATTATGGCAAGTACCGAAAGCTTGGTCGGCTTTGTTCTGAACAGCAGTCTGAAAGATTTTGGAGATATTTATGTCAGCGCATTGACCATCCTGCAAAGTGCGATGCAATTTGCAAGTGTCCCGTTAACCGGATTTGCGCAAGGTTTCGTTCCTATTGTGAGCTATAATTACGGGCACGGTGATAAGCAACGTGTCAAAGACTGTTTCCGTGTCGCATTGATAACCATGTTCTCATTCAACCTGTTATTGATGCTATTTATGATTCTATTCCCCTCAACAGTAGCTTCCGCCTTTACAAGTGATGAACGACTGATAGAAACAGTCCGCTGGACAATGCCTGTTTTCTTGGGCGGTATGACTATCTTCGGATTACAGCGAGCCTGTCAGAATATGTTTGTAGCCTTGGGACAGGCAAAAATATCTATTTTCATAGCCTTGCTGCGCAAAGCAATCCTGCTGATTCCGTTAGCATTAATATTGCCGCATTTTATGGGAGTAACCGGAGTTTATGCAGCCGAAGCTATTTCCGATGCTACGGCCGCCATCTGTTGTACCTTGCTATTCTTTTGGCAGTTCCCTAAAATACTGGGAAAAATCAAGGGAAATTCTTTGCGTGCGAATTAGAAGGATCGTTTGATTAAAAAACGTCCTTTCTTAAAAAACGAATATTTAAGCAGTAAAGGAAGCTTGTGGTTTCGTTTTCCTATGAACGAGGGCATAAAAACTCCTGCATTTGCCATTTGTGACTTTCGTCTTTTTACCGTTTGAATAATATGATGAGTAAAATGCTTTACTAATCTTTGCTTTACTTACTATTTGGACTGTGCTTTTGATGATAGTAGTCTGTATTGTTACTTTGGCTTAGCTATCATTTCTTAATAAACTAGAGTTGGAATCATTCTATAATTTCTTCCTCACCGATGAAAGGTAGCTTCCTCGGTGAGGAAGAGAGCGTTCCTCACCGAGGAACACCCCGTTGGTTTTAAACAAACAGGTGCTTTATCGGTGGATAAAAGTGCATATACTATATAGCTTTATACGATAATAACTGTTTTTTTTGTATATTGTTGCACGAATTTATGCAGTTTTTTCTTTGGTTTATAATTTTTGAATGGATTGTTTTCTTGTGGAATCTTAAAAATAGCACATTTATATAGTGGTTCTATAATACTTTTTTGAAAAAGGATTGTGTTGAAACTAAGGAAAAACAGCCATATAATTGCTCTTCTATACCAAAATGCTTACCTTTGTATCATAAAACAAAACCAGTAGAAAGGAGGATAGCTAAATGGCAAGACCGATTAAGGAAACCCCTATACTTTTTGGGGAAGATGCCCGCAGATTCGAGGAAAGGATGAAAAATCCTCCTAAAGAAACGAAAGAAGAACGGGAAAGAAGGTTGGCACATTATAGAGCCGTGATGAAAGCATTTAAGGTTTGATTCATTATGATATTGCCAGAAGAAACATTTCATGCGATATACGAGGTACGTCGTTTGAATAAGAAAGAAATTGTAAAATCGTTCGATTGCGGTGATGCCGATTTGAACGATTTTATTTTGAGTGAATCTCTCTTTTATAGAAAGACATTGCTGGCAGTAAGCTATGTGGTAGAAGAAAAGCTAGACAATCATCCCGTTTCTGCCTATTTCAGTTTGGCAAACGACAAGATTTCTTTGAATGATTTTGAAAGCAAAACAGAGTTCAACCGATTCCGTAAACACCGTTTTGTGAATGAAAAGCGCTTTGAAGAGTTATCCTGCTGTAAAAATCTGCCGCTTGGGTGTTGATAAGCGAACAAAAGGCGTACATATGGGGTCATTTCTGCTTGACTTTATCAAAAGTCATTTCATTATCGACAATAAGACTGGATGCCGTTTCTTGACTGTAGATGCCTATGCCGACGCTATCCCTTTTTATCAGAAGAATGGTTTCATACCTTTGAATGAAGAAGATGCTGACGCTGCTACCCGTTTGCTATATTTTGATTTGGCTACGATTGCCGATGATGATTTAGTTATTTGAGGGGAGATGCTGTTATAAGAACCTGATAGACTGTTACAAAACCAAAGATTTTATTTACATTTGCCCTTGTAAACAAAATCTAAGTAGAAAACATGAGAAAACAACTATCGGTCACATTCGCTTGTTTCTTTTTTGTTTCGGCTACGGCGTTCGCTCAAAGCTGGAAACCTTATGAAAAGATTGCGAAGGAAAAGACTTACAGAAAATCCGATTGCGTGACATTATTGGACAGCACGCTGGTATCTGTCCAACCTACCGGGCAAGGCTCTTTTGCCGTGTGTAAAGTAATCAAGGTACAGACTCCGAAAGGAGCGGTGACTAACCGGATAATTAAATATGACTATGACCCGCTAACTGCTTATGCCGAATTCAAACATGCAACCATTTATCGTGCGGATGGTCGGGTAGAAGAACTCGATGTGAAGAAAACTTGTGATTATGCTGCTCCCGCACGGGCGATTTATTGGGGAGCGAGACAAATAATGCTTGAAGTAGGTGCTTTGCAGCCCGGTGACATCGTAGATTACGAAATTGCCAAAAAGGGTTTTACCTATGCACTGCTTGGAGCCGGTGAGGAAGACGATTCCCGTTTTATTCCGCCTATGCGTGGGCAATTCTATGATATTGTTCCTTTTTGGAGCACCGTTCCCACTGTATGTAAAGTTTATAAAGTATCCATTCCGATGGAGAAAGAAATGCAATTTCAGTTTTATCAGGGAGAATGTACTTCGTCCATGCGCTATGAAGACGGGCGCAAGGCATATACCTTTGTGATGGAGAAGATGATGCCCTTTGCGAAAGAGCCGAATATGGTAGACCTTTTCGATGCTGCTCCCAAACTGATGATGTCCTCTACTCCTCAATGGGAAGATAAATCATTGTGGTTCAATAAAGTGAATGAAGACTACGGTAGTTTTGCTCCCTTCCCCGCTGCACAGAAAAAAGTGGATGAACTGATAAAAGGCAAGAAAACCGAAATGGAAAAGATTGCCGTGCTAACTCATTGGGTGGCTGATAACATCCGTTATTCAGGCATTTCAATGGGAAAAGGAGAAGGGTATACACTCCATAACACGGAAATGAACTATACCGACCGTTGCGGAGTTTGCAAAGACATAGCAGGCACCCTGATTTCATTTTTGCGTATGGCAGGCTTCGAAGCCTATCCCGCTATGACGATGGCGGGCAGTCGGGTAGAGAGTATTCCTGCCGACCACTTTAATCACTGTGTGGCAGTGGTGAAATTATCCAATGGGACTTATATGCCCCTTGACCCTACATGGGTTCCTTTCTGCCGCGAACTGTGGAGCAGTGCCGAACAGCAACAAAACTATCTGCCGGGCGTACCCGAAGGCTCTGATTTATGTATCACTCCGGTTTCAGCCCCCGAAAATCACTATGTACGTATCAAAGCAGACAATCGCCTGGAAGCGGATGGCACATTGCGGGGCACTTTTACCCTTACAGCCGAAGGACAGAGCGACAGCAATATCCGTCGTATCTTTACCACCGGATTCCAAAGCGAATGGAAAAATACGATGGAACGTCAGCTACTTGCCATCTCCCCGAAAGCCAGACTGTTGAGTGTGGATTATGGTAAAAATCCTAAAGATTATCAGTCAGCCCCCATTAAGATTACTTTCCGCTATGAGATACCCGATTACGCATTGAAGGGAGAAAAAGAAATGTTCTTCCGCCCGATGGTAATGAATAACCTTTATAATCAGGTACGTTCCTATCTGCGTATTGACACTTCGGTAGAAAATCGTAAGTATGGTTTCAAAGACGGTTGCTCACGCTTGGTCGAACTGGATGAAACCATTCAGCTTCCGGCAGGCTATCAACTGGTAAGTGACAGCAGAAACGAAACAATGCAAGGTACGGGAGCCGATTTCGAAGGTTCATTGATGCAGAAAGGCAATAAAGTGTTGCTCCATAACAGGCTCGCATTAAAAAAACGTGTTTATGAAGCTTCTGATTGGACAAGTTTCCGCAATGCCGTAAATGCCCACAAGGCGTATGATAACTATTTAGTGATTAAAAAGTAAAGCAGAATGAAAAATATACATTATTATATAGCTGTCCTGGCAATGCTGTTGTCTATGGCATTACCGATGCAGGCAGCTTCCGAAGCGGAGTTCGGGAAATTAAACAAGTCCTATACCATCCATACTGACGGCAGTCAGGAGATGCGTGTACAAAAAGAACTGACATTATTTACCCACGCGGCAATGAATAGTTTGTATGGTGAGAGTTTTATTATCTACAATCCGGAGTTTCAGGAATTGAAGATACACGAATCCTATACCCGCCAAAAAGACGGGACTATCGTAAAAACTCCTGCCAACGCATTTGTAGAAGTACTTCCTTCTGCGGCGGCAGATGCTCCGGCCTATAATGGTTTGAAAGAAATGGTAGTCGTCCACACCGGACTGGAACTGGGAGCTACCATTTATTTGGATTACTCCGTTATCACCCGTCCGGGATATCTGCCCGAACTGGATGTTTGCGAACAGATAGAAGAATTTTCTCCAATTAAAGAATACACCTTTTCATTGTCAGTGCCCGAAAGCAAACCTCTGCATTATGAATTGTTGAATGGAAAAGCTGCCCCGGCAGTGAAAACGACTGATGGTGTAAAAACAGTAACCTGGACATTGAGAAACGTGCAACCGCGTCCCCGTATGCTTGACGTTTCTTTGCCTGCCGGCAATGTGCAGGCTATTGTAGCTTCCACGTATGCTTCCAAAGCCGATGCATTGAAAGTGATTAAACAGCAGATGGGAGATAATGGAGAGGAAATTACCGAATTAGCGCAGAAGTTGACAGCCAATACAAAAAACACGGAGCAGAAAAAACAGATACTTGCTGCCTACGTGCAAGGACTGGGAAACTGCCGTTTGTCATTATCACAAACCGGATATCGTTTACGCCCGGCTGCCGAAGTCATTCGCTCGGCTTATGGGACAGAAGCGGAGAAAGCCGCTTTATTAGTCGCTTTGCAAGAAGCTATCGGTGTGCAAACAGAAATAAAAGCAGTTTTTCCTAAAACAGAAGATAAAGATGCGGCAGGACTCGCTGCTGTCAGCGGATTATTTGTAGACAGTCATACGATTGCCGATATGCAGGATTTTGTTTCCGTTGTCAATATGGATGCACAACCGATAAGCTTGAAACCACTTTTCCATGCTGTTTCACGAACAGATACGCTAAACGTGACTTCGCAAGCAGGAAAGAGTCTGAACGATGGTTATCAGATGTTCAGCTTACCACAAGCCCGTAGCGGATGGGCTGGTTATGATGCACGAGCTACGACCATGAATACGACTCGTCCTGTTAATCTGCTTCTGCGATATTTGCCCGACGAGACTTATACCTGCGTCATAAATATAGCAGATAAAATGAAACCGGTAGTTTTACCGACCGATAAAAAGGTTGAAAATGCGATTGGAACGATAGAAGTGGCAGTGAAAAAAACAGCGGATAAAATAGAGATTGTCCGTACCTTAAAACTGAAAAAACAATTGATAACTCCGGCAGAGTATCCGGCATATTATCGTCTGATGGCAGAATGGATGGATACTGATAAAACCACTTTACTCTTTCAATCTGCCCAATAAAGCTATTTGATAAAATTAGCGTAGTTTTGCGATAAACTCTGTCGGGCAAAATGCAGGTAGCATTGTTCCGGCAGAGTCTTTTTATTATATGTTCGTACTGTAAATGTGTAACTGGTTACATATTTATTGGGAAATATTTGTATGTTTGATTAAAAGCCGATATATTTGCGTAATCAATTACGTATTTAATGACGAAACTAGTAAAAATATGGACTTTTTTAATCAGACGGGCAAATTGGCTATCGGTAGCAGATTACGCATGCTGACCGATAAAATAACAGTAGATGCAGCTGCAATCTATAAAATGTTTGGAGTAGATCTCAAACCAAAGTGGTTTCCTGTGTTTTTTGTTTTATCACAAGGAGAGGCAAAAACCATTACGGCTATTGCAAAGGAGATTGGACATTCTCATCCTTCAGTGAGCAATATTATTAAAGAAATGGTGGCTAAAGGATTAGTGAAAGAGACAAAAGATAAATCCGACGGGAGAAGAAATGTGGTGATGTTATCTGCCAAAGGAAAAAAAATGTCCAACTCTTTTGCGGAGCAGTGTATAGATGTTACGACAGCTATTGAGCAAATCACGCGGCAAACACGGAATGACCTTTGGCGGGCTATTGAAGAATGGGAAAATCTCTTATCGGATAAGTCTTTGTTGGAACGGGTAAAAGAAGCCCAAAAAGAACGTGTGAGTAAGGATATAAGGATAGTTCCTTATGAATCTTGCTACCAGTCCGCTTTCCGGGCTCTTAATGAAGCGTGGATAACTGCTTATTTCCGGATGGAAGAGGCCGATTATAAAGCCTTGGAACATCCACAGGAATATATCTTGGATAAAGGCGGCTTTATTTTTGTAGCCCTTTATAAAGATGAACCGGTTGGTGTATGTGCTTTGTGCAAATTGAATAATCCGGTTTACGATTATGAACTGGCCAAACTTGCTGTCAGTCCTGTGGTGCAAGGAAAAGGTATCGGGGTGCTATTGTGTGAGGCTGTTGTAAAGAAGGCCAAGGAACTTGGCGGTAAGAAGGTCTTTATAGAAAGTAATACGCTTTTAAAGTCTGCCATTCATATTTATCGCAAGTTGGGTTTCAAGGAACTTCCTGAATATCATACCACCTACGAAAGGGGAGACATACAAATGGAATTAATTTTAGAAGAGTAAATGATGGAAAACGTGGAACGTGAATTTATAAAGAAACGCATTGCCCCATGTGGCCTGCATTGTGGAAAATGCTTTGCGTTTACTGAAGGTGACATATCCTGTCATAGCACAAAATTAAAAAAGTCGCTGGGTAACTTTGAAGTGTATGCACAGCGTTTTGTAGGTATGCTTGACGAGCCGGTCTTTGCAAAGTATCCTGACTTTAAGGAAATGCTGGATTATTTCTCTGTCGCTTCTTGTCAGGGATGTAGAAAAGAAAAGTGCAAGTTGTTCAAAACTTGCAATGTCCGTGCATGCAGTGAGGAAAAAGAAGTCGAGTTCTGTTTCCAATGCAGTCAGTTCCCTTGTGAACATACAGGTTTTGACGAACATTTATACAAAAGGTTTGTGACGATTAACAAACGGATGCGGGAAATCGGAATCGAGAAATATTATGAAGAAATAAAAGATGTACCCCGTTATTAGGTGACGGGGCATCTCTTTTTACTTCACTCCAATTCCCGGGCAAAAATATTGATTGCACGCAATGCCTTTGAAATTTCTGTCGAGGTTATCCCCTGACATTCTATTCTTAGTATTTTCTCCCAGTCCTCAAGGTCTACATTCCACTTGTTGATTTGAGGACACAGGGTAAAGAGAGCCGCGATATGTTTTATATCCAGCGAGCTCTTGATAGAGGTTCGGAAAATCAGTATTTGTTCTTCCATAGTTCTAAACTGTTTTTTTGTTGTTGAATAGTGCAAAGGTACGCCGAATAATGTCCTGAAATAGAATTATTCGACGAACACCCCCCATTATGCATGACGAAACCGGTAATATAAGCGCCTAACTTTGCCTGTTTATCGGCGGGAAGAACGCGTAAATCTGTATCCGTTTATATAAAGAAAATTGTATCTGTTTTCATTTTCCTTTTTTGCTTTACTTTGCAGCGTTGTTTTAATCTCCCTAAATATTTAATGATTATGAAGCTGAATTTCGCAAAAAGAATGTCTTATATCAAGGCATCGGAGATAAGGGAAATACTGAAGGTAACCGAACAGGACGATGTAATTTCCTTTGCAGGAGGTCTGCCCGCCCCGGAACTTTTCCCAGTGAATGAGATAAATGAAATAACCCGGATTGTTTTGGAAGAAGCGGGAACAAAAGCACTACAATATACTACAACAGAAGGTTACGCCCCTTTAAGAGAATGGATTGCCGAACGGATGAACAACCGCCTGGGCACAGCTTTCGATAAAGACAACATCCTGATTACCCATGGTTCCCAACAAGGACTGGATTTATCGGGAAAAGTCTTTTTGGACGAAGGCGATGTAGTCTTGTGCGAAAGCCCTACATACCTGGCTGCCATCAGTGCATTGAAAGCATACGGATGTCGTTTCATTGAAATACCGACCGATGCAGACGGTATGGATATGAATGTCCTGGAAGATGTTTTGAACAGTACGGAAAACATAAAACTGATATATGTCATACCTACCTTTCAAAATCCGACAGGAAGAACCTGGAGTTTGGAAAGACGCAGAAAGCTGGCAGAATTGTCCGCGAAATACAATATCGCAGTTGTCGAAGACAACCCATATGGTGAATTAAGATTCGAAGGAGAACACCTGCCATCTGTCAAGTCTTTTGATGAGGTTGGCAATGTCCTGTGCACAGGCAGCTTTTCCAAAATATTCTGCCCCGGTTTCCGGATTGGCTGGATGGCAGGGGATAAGGAGATTATCCGTAAATACGTTCTTGTGAAACAAGGCACAGATTTGCAATGTAATACTATCGCCCAAATGACTATCGCCGAATACTTGAAACATTATGATATCGACAAACATATTGCAAAAATAATCGAAGTGTACAGGAAACGCAGGGATATTGCCATGAAATGCATGGAGCGTTACTTTCCCGATACAGTCAAATTTACTCATCCCGAAGGCGGATTATTTACATGGATAGAACTCCCCGAAGGAATTCCGGCACGTGAAATCCTAGAAAAATGCCTGGAGAAAAAGATTGCTTTCGTTCCGGGCGGTTCTTTCTTTCCCAACGGAAACAGGGAAAACACCCTTCGAATCAACTATTCCAATATGCCGGAAGACAGAATAGAGAAGGGGCTTCAGATATTGGGAGAAGTCGTGACGGAATATATCCACAAATCAAAGTGACTCTTTAATCATATTCCCTAATATCATCAGACGTTCTTCGATAAAAGGACTCCACTGCTGACCGTAACTCAAACGCATACAATTTCTGTATTGCTCCTGCAACGTAAACATACGTCCGGGAGCAATACTGATTTTATGCCGCATAGCTTTATAGTACAGTTGTGTCGTATCTATCTTTTCGTCCAGTTCTACCCAAAGCATGAATCCGCCTTGCGGAGTGATGATTTTAGTATCTTCGGGGAAATAGTCGATGATAGAACGTGCAAAATGCAGGCTGTTCGCATGCAACTCATGACGTAGCTTACGCAAATGATTCTCATACCTGCCGTTCTCCATGAAATTGGCTATCGCTTCCTGGTTAAGAGTAGGTGAAGATATGAAATGAATATTTTTCTGACGAATCACGGCTTCCTTGAATTTTCCGGGTGCAATCCAGCCTACCCGGTATCCGGGAGCCAGCGTCTTTGACACGGAACCACACCATAGCACAAGTCCTTTTTCATCGAAAGCCTTACATGGTTTGGGACGTGAATTTCCGAAGAAAACATCTCCATATAAATCATCCTCAATCAAAGGAATATCATACTCTGCCAACATGCACACAATCTCCTTTTTGTGTTCATCGGGCATACAACTACCCATCGGATTGCTGAAATTACTGATAAGCAGGCACACATTTATTTGCGGTAACACCTTCCTCAGGGCGTCAGGTTCGATGCCCGTAACAGGATTTGTCGGTAGTTCCAGCACACGAAGTCCCATACTATTGGCTAATTGCAACATCCCGAAATACACCGGACTTTCAACAGCGATGGTATCTCCTCTCTGTGCAACGACGGACAGAGCTAAAGAAATAGCGTTAGTCACTCCTGTTGTCGTAACAATATCATCTTCCGTTAAATTACCATTCCAACTATATGTGAAACGGGCTACGTCTTTTCTAAGCCGGGCGTTTCCTTGCGCATCTTCATATCTCGTCCCGTTTCCCGGCAGCGAATGCATTGCTTTAGTCAGTTCTTTATTGAGTTTGGCAATGGGCAGAAAAACATCTTCCGGTATTCCCAGGGAGAAACGAGTGATGGATGTATCTTCTATCGAACTGTATACTTCGGCTATTAAATCCTCATCCCCCTTTCCCGTAAACTTAATTGCAGGCTGTGTCGTTGCCGGCGCGGACAAACGCAACGGTTTGTAATTGACAATATAACCGGATTTGGGCAGTGAAATAATAAATCCGTCCTTTTCCAATTCATAGTATGCCTGAATTGCGGTATTCAGGCTCACTCCATATTCATTGCTGATAGTACGCAGGGAAGGAAGTTTCTCCCCCATTTTCCATATACCTGTTTTTATCTGCCGTGCCATTGTTCCGGCTATTTTCTGATATAGAGTTTCTTTTTTCATGCTCATTCCGTATCCTGCAAATGTACATAAAATATAGCGGTATTTATTTTATGTGACAGAAAAAATGCTTGACCGGAACAATACGTTTATAATAGCGGCATTTCTACCCTTGTCACTTGTTCCTCTTCGGGCACATCAGGTCCGGTGTAATAATATTCTATAGATGTTCCCGAAGCTTTATATCCATTGACTTGTATCCATTCCATCATCTCATTGTATAGCGTTGCCAGTTCTGCATAGGTTCCTTTATGCAAACAGGAAACTATCTTTCTTTCCGGTATTATTATAGATTGAATTTCCCCTTCCCCTTGTAATTCCCTGGATGATTTGAGACCGATAATCATTCTGATATTTTGTTCGGTTAGGCTTTCAAAGTTGGGATATTCAACGTAGGGAATATCTGTTGTAATTTCTCCTTGTTTTTTGAATAAAGAGTCTATTTCTACAAAGTTCTCTCCGATAGCTTTCGACATTCCGTTCATATCAGTTTGTACTTCAACAGCCAAGGCAGGTTGCTGTGGTTGCTTCAATAGCATAATTTCTGAAATCTTTCCCATAATATATTGTTTCTTAAAGTGTTGGTAATCTATTGTTTCTTTACGACCGGAATATAAATATCGGTAACCAGTTCCGTTTCAGGAGTGGAAGTAGGCTGATTCATATACATCTCAAAACTAAAGGTACTTTGTGGCCGATACTTACTTTTCGGAAACCATTCTTCATAAATTTTCCGGTAGAATCTGTGTAATAAAGAATAATCTCCTGTATGCCTGAATATCGCATAGCGACCACCGGGAATTTCCATCACTCCTGGTTGAGAGTTATCTACTTTCTTATTATCTATCGTTACTCCGAGATAGAAACGGCATTTTTCCATGGGTGTGATGGACGGGTCGTCCATACTGACGCTTACGAATTTGCAATCCGATTTACCTTCATTATACTGCCTGGCATAATTTATAAGCCTGTTCCATATGAGTTTATATCGCAGCTCGTCCTTATACTTTTCACCGACTTCAATATAGAATATCTCCATTGGCTGAATTGACCAAATTTCAGGAGTGAGAGACGTGTGCTGTTCATCATACATCGGCTTATATTTTTCCCTATATTGAGATGCCGGTATTCCGAAATGCTTTTTGAAGGCTTTTGCTAGACTAAACTTGGTCTGATAACTTGTCTGCTCCAATATCTGATTGAGTGTAAAATCGGTGGATACCAACAGATGCGCTATATGTTCAAGCCGCAACCGTTGTATATAGATTCCTATATTCTCTCCGGTAACAGCCTGAAAGATCCTTCTGAAATAATATTTGGAAAGTCCGCTCATATCACTAAGCCTGTCCGTATCCAAAGAATCAAATAAATGATTATTGATATGAACGATAATATCCTGAATCTTTTGATGATGAATGTTACTGGTTTCCAATTTCTGTTTCCATCGCTTTAACTTGGGTAATCGTCCGTTAAGTAGATTTCTCAATTCTTCCGGTGAGTACATGGTGTCTGCATATTCATTATACTTGTCGGTGTATTTTATCCAAATATTAATCATTTCCGACATCGGAATATCAACAATATACTTTCCATCTTTCAGGCAATAATAGCAGTATTCGTCACTTCGCGAACCATCGGAGTTAGTACCCAGGTATTTCTCTACATCAAATCGTAAAGGCATCCCGCAACTTTGACAATACTTCTTGTTTATTTCTGATTCAATCATTTATCGGTTTGGTTTTCGTTTGATAGACAGAAGTTGTTCCATATCACTGAATAAGCTGGTATCTTTTAGTTCGAACATAATCCACTTCCCATCATGATAAGTAGTCGCCCCATCATATACCTTCAGTGTCTCGTTGGAGAAAACTTCTCGTTGCAGTTCAAACCTGGCACGTTCGTCTTTGCCAAAAATGACCATGAAACCAAGAGCTTGCTCTTTGGCGTATAGGGCACAAAGCGTTTTTCCGCCTTTGCGATATTTATATTCGTATTTCCAGGCTTTTCCGCCATAATTCCATAATTGCTCCATATTGTACTTCTGTTCAATGAGTTGGCAAAGCGAAGTCCATACAATATAAAGTTCTTTACCTATCAGGTTTTCCAGCATTTCGGGAGTGGGAATCTGCAAAGTCTCTTTCATGGCATCTATATTTACTTTCAATTATCAATATCACAAAGATAGACTGATTTTTCGATAGATAGTTGTCCAATATAGCTGTCTTTTATATGTTTTCGTATATAAAATACGTGTTTGAGAGTATTACAAGAGGGGATTATTCTCACTATAATGAGAATTAATTCTCAATACAATGAGTATTTTTTCTCATTATAGTGAGTATTTTTTCTCATAGGCATGAGAATGTTTGAGAAAAAGCATCAATGTATAAACTGCCATCATATTCCTTATATTTTGCATCTTTGTATATGTCTACCAGCTTATTACCATAATCAAGAATCATCTGTTGAGATTCTTGTGATAGGTTTGTTGCCAGGATGCCGCTTCCCAAAATGCCGGGATTGCATAAAATGCTATCTTTTCTTATTGAGTTCATCGTGAGTTCTACGCACGTGTAGCTTTTGATACCTTCTTTTTTCAGATTGGATGTGATGTAGTTTTCCAGGGATTCTTTATCATCTTCAGTTATGAAACCATACCACAATAAACACTTCATCCCTAATTGAGTTGCTTTTATCAGAACATCAAGATAAGTGTAGCCTGATTCTCCTTTCTTATCTATTTCGTAAGGGTCGATATGGATGAATGACGATTCGGGCAGTGAGGGTAATAGCTGCATCGTCCCTTCCAAAGAATTGGTATTATGTACTTCCACAGAGGTATTCAATCCTATTTGTTTGGTATAAAGAGCCACATTATCCAATGCACTCTTTTCCAAATCAAAGAATACAAATCTTTGTGTTTGCTTCCCTGATACATTCATAGCCAGTGCAGGCGAACCTAAATAATGCCCTTTTGCCATTTCTGCACTTTCCAGTTTGTAATAAATGGAATCCGTCAAGGACTTATCTTTATCCGCATTTTCTAAAAAATGATAGATGCCATATTGCTGTTCCGGAGTATGTGTCATTGTGTAAATGGCGCATGCCGAATTGGTCTCTACATATACTTGTGGCGCTTCATTCCGAAGGGCTTCACAGAGTATCAGATGTTTCAGAACATCCGGTTGTTTTGCGAAGTGAGTGTAAGTTGACATGTCGGTGTGTTTAAGAGTTAATCAATTCATGAATCTCGTTAATATGTAGATGTAAATGGTCTAAATATCCCTCTATCATATCCTGTAAAGTGACTTTTGTTCCTTCAAAGTCACACCAATAGCTGTCCAATTTTGTTTGGTCTACGGATTTTATTACTTGGATAATATGCAGGTTGAAGAACTTCCATAATTGAATTAAATTACTCCAGTCCGCATTTTGATAATCTTGCAATGCTATCCACAAATCATTGTCTTGGCGATAATCAGGGAAGAAAAGCAAGTCTTTGCAATATTGTAGTCTTATCATGCGTTGATGATTGTTTGATGCCGAGTCAATCAGATGCCCGAGAATCTGTTTAATTGTACGATTTTGTTTATTACGCTTCAATGTAATCGTTTCCTCTTGCAAGCTGATTAATACTTGTTCTTCGGTTTTTATAACATTATAAATCCCTTCTGTAACTTTGGAAAAATCGAAGTTTGACATGGCTTTCCCTTTCTTTAAATGTTTCTTGCGAGTTGCTTAATTATGCAAATATAAATAATTGCATAATATTTGCGAGTAAAAAGGGACTTTTTCTATCCAACTCTTTTTCAATTCTTTTTGAATATTACAATGCATGTATGTGCTCACCGGACGCAGTGATAATTAACCCGCCCTGGTCACTAACTACTATTTCATGTTTACCTTCAGGAGTCACTATGATTGAACCTGTCTGTAGGAAATGTTTCCCATCTGCTGATACCCGTACTTTGGAACTGGTATCTTTTTCGGAAGATTTTTCTTCTTTCTTCTCTTTCGTTGTTTTGTCTCTGTCACGACAGCTATCATAGCTATCCAAATAGCTTTTCATCTCGACCACCCTATTATCCACAAACCGGATTCTTACAACCTTGGCCGTACCATATTCGGAAGAACGGAACTCCAGTATTTCATCCTTATCATCAAAATCCCGATAACTTGGCTCACCCAAAATAGCTATCACCTCTTTGGGAAACATCCCTCGTTCTATACGCTCCAAGTTCTTATAACTGATTTTAGTCGTATAGCAACTACTGAATAACATTGCCAGTAGCAAAAGCAAAAAGGTCTGACTCTTTTTCATATTAAGTATAGTTTTGTGTTTCTTGATGTCACAAATGTAGAGCAAGAAAACCTTCTATACGAGTGATTCTTCCTAATTGCATATAGGGATTTCCCTAACTTCTCTAAGTAGTTTATCTATTATATCTGTGCCCTAAAGCACTTCCTGTAATCTGACGGTGTTATCTTCAAGTATTTCAGAAATAACCTGCGCATATTGTTTATTGTTATCAATCCACATTCGTCCGCAATAGTCTCTAATGTCAGTTGTGTTTCTGTAAGAAAGCGACAGGCGGTTTCTAATCTTAACTTTTCGATATACTTTGCCGGAGTTATTCCGGTTTCTTTGGCAAATACACGCGCGAAGTTCCTGGGGCTCATTAACGCTTGTTCTGCCAATTGTTCTACGGTAATCCTTTCCTTTAAATGTTCCGGCAGCCAGTCTTTGATATCCTGAATTGGTTTGTAATCGCTGTCCTGGTGTTTTAGTGTCACGCTGAATTGGGCTTGATTGCCGGGACGTTTTAAATATACAACCAACTCTCTTGCTACTTCTAAGGCTAATGTTCTTCCATAGTCTTCTTCAATCAATGCTAAGGCCAGGTCTATCCCGGAAGATACCCCGGCTGATGTATAAACATGTCCGTCTTTGACAAAGATGGATTCCCGGTCTACATCCAAAGACGGGTAATCTTTCGCCAGCTTGTCACATAATTTCCAATGTGTTGCTACTCTTCTGTTATTCAGGATAGATGCTTCTGCCAGGATAAAAGCTCCTGTACAGATAGAACAGATTCTTCGTACTTTGACAGCTTGTTGCTTTATCCATGAAAGTATTTTCGGGCTGACCATATCTTCCAGGTTTTCGGGAATACCCGGAATAAATAAGGTATCTATCTGATAATCCAACGATTTAATAGAACTTTCGCATTGCAGGCAAAGTCCTGATGAAGTTCGGACGATTCTGTTCTTATCTATTGATAGTGTATGGAGCACATACGTCGTGTTGGGTTTTCCTGTATGAGATTGGAGACATTGCGCAGCAAGTGAGAAGGCTTCGTAAGGCCCTGTAATATCAAGCAATGTGGCGTTGGGGACAACGAGGAATGCTATATGCGTGTATGTTCTATCCATATCCGGTTCCGTCTCTGTTTTAAGATGCACAAAGATAAGATAAATATGGCAGTTTTTGACGGAATATTGTCATTTCAGACAATTCTGAATATACCTACTTTTGTGGCGTTAATCATTTGTTTAATTAATAATGGTATTTGATTATGAAATTATTGGTGTTTTTGGCGAAAGGATTTGAGACGATGGAATTCAGTGTCTTTATTGATGTTATGGGATGGGCAAAGGCAGATTTCGGTTGTGATGTCGATGTTGTGACGTGTGGCTTGAGCAAGACTGTGGTCAGTGCTTTTAATGTTCCCGTTTTGGTAGATAAAACAATTGACGAGATTGTCGTCGATGATTATGACGCTCTTGCCATACCCGGTGGCTTTGAAGATTTCGGGTTTTATGAAGAGGCATATAATGAAAAGTTATTAGAGCTAATCCGCTTGTTCGACTCTCAAAAGAAATGGATTGCTACGGTATGTGTGGGTGCTTTGCCTGTTGGGAAGAGCGGAGTGTTGAAAGGCAGAAAAGCAACCACATATCATCTCGGCGGTGCACATAAACAGAAAGTGCTCCGGAATTTCGGAGCAACGGTTGTCAATGAGCCGATTGTAGTGGATGCTAATGTGATTACGTCTTATTGTCCGCAGACAGCCCACGGCGTTGCCTTGCTTCTATTGGAGAAGTTGACTTCTTATCGTGAGATGTCTTTGGTGAAAGAAGCTATGGGATTTTAATAATGATTCTGCAATGAAGAATTAATTCTTCTTGAACCATTTATAGAACCATTTGCCTACTTTCTCATAGTGCTGTGTCTCGGTATCGGTATATAACTTGGAGAAGAAAGAACTGTCCAGCGGTTCCCCCGATTGATTGGGATACAGTACAATCAGGCTATTATTAGAGAAGTATTTTCCTAATTGTCTCGGTAGTTTCTCAAACGAACTGTCATAAGAAAGCGTTCCGGGGCGTGCACTGATAATGACTAACAGATGGTCGTAACTAACTTGTCCGGTCAAGACCAGTAAATCGTTCCAGTCTTCCAGGGGAGAGAAGTCGGTCAGCACTTGTTTATGTCGTTTCTTTATCCAGGCTTGCAGGCGGATGGTGGTCTTTTCGTTTGCGAAGAAGTGTACGCGGCATCCGAGGGTACTTCCCATCCGGCAGAAATGTTCCATCCATCGTGGAAAACCTGATTCATATTCTGCTTTGGGCGGGACGGCAATGACAATTCGTTTGATTGTATTGACCGGTATCAGGAATTTGGAGATAATTATTTCGCAGTTCAATCCTTTCAGCAGGTTTTCGGTAAGCATTCCGAAGTATGAATCGGTGATGTTGACCTTGCGGTGCAAACCGGTGATAATACTCGTCACCTCATTTTCTTTCACTGAATGGATAATGCCGGAAGCGATATTTAAGTCATAACGGGTGAGCTGTTTCAACGGTACATTGGCAGCAGTTGTTGTCATGGCTGCTTTTTCCAAGTAACGTTTACTCCGTACTCTTAGGTTATCGGACGTATTATCATCATTGATAACATTCAGTGCCAGTAGATTATCTTTTAGTTTCGTATCACGTATTACTAAAGAAAGATTCATCATGTCTTCAATCGTATTCGGATTGGCAAGCGAAATCAGAATCTTTTCCGCTTCTGTTGAAGACTCCTTTTCCGGTTCAGAGTCGTCCATGGCAATTTTCCTGGCTGCCCGTTCGGTTATCAGCGAGCTGACTATGCAGGTAACCAGTATCAGCAGGACAGTTCCATTCAAGACATCATCATTCAGCAGGCGTTCGCCGTTGGGCAGGAATATGTTATATCCGACCAGCACTGCTGCCAGTGTTGCTGCCGCCTGTGCATTACTCAGACCGTACATCAGGTTTCGTTCAAGAACGGACATTTTGTATATCTTTTGTGTGAGCCAGCAGGCAATCCATTTACCAGTCAATGCCATTACAATCATAACGGCAGCCACTTTCAGCGCATCTCCATGCCCGAAGATAACGCGCAAGTTAATCAACATTCCCACTCCGATAAGAAAGTAAGGAATGAAAAGTGCGTTACCAACGAATTCAAGATGGTTCATCAATGGAGAAACATGTGGAATGAGCCGGTTCAGCACCAGCCCTGCGAGAAAGGCGCCTAAGATACCTTCCATGCCCACAAACTCCATAAGCCCCGCGCCCAGAAAGACCATGGCAAGAACGAATATGAACTGCATCACGTGGTCATTATATCGATGGAAGAACCAACGACCGATACGTGGGAAGAAATAGATGATGAATCCACCCAGGAAGATGACTTTTACTACCAACCATAGCCAAAAGAAACCGCCGGTTTCTCCTTTGAACAGACCGCCTATAACCGCCAGTACCAACAAAGTGAGCGTATCTGTCACTGCTGTTCCGCCTACCGCTATGCTTACGCTGCGATGGCGTGATATGCCAAAACGAGTGACGATGGGATAGGCCACCAATGTATGGGAAGCGTACATACTGGCTAGCAGTACGGAAGTGACAACACTGTATTTCAGATAGGATATATTTGCCACGAAGCCAATTCCGATAGGGATGACGAAAGCGAGCAATCCGAGAACTAATGCCTTATTGCGTGTTTCTTTGAAATCCCCCATATTCATTTCAAGTCCGGCCAGGAACATGATATAATAAAGCCCGACTTTTCCGAAAAGTTCAAAGCTGCTGTCGCGTGCCAAAATATTGAATCCATGCTCGCCAACCGCCAATCCTGCCAAAATCATGCCGATAATGTGAGGGATACGCAGCTTATTCAATAATATGGGGGCAAACAGTATGATGAGAAGTACAAGGAGAAATATCCATGTAGGGTCGGTAATAGGGAATGTTAAATCAAGGCCAATCCAATCCATAATTTGATGAGTTCGTGATATTTGTTGCGCAAAATAACTTAAAAAAATGCTTTTAAAAAAGCGATAACTAATAAAATATTGTTTTATTCTTTCCCATATAACTTTTATCTTTGCATTAATTTAAAACAAAACAGAATTTTAAGAAAATGAAAACAGCATTATTAGCAGTAGGAACCTTGTGTTTCATGGCAAGTTGCACGCCGGAAGTGACGAGTTCAAAAGGCATCGTTTGTGATGCAAGTATGAATACGGTTTCAATCGTTACAGATAAGAATGATACGCTTTCATTCAGTACGATGGATGCGAATAAAGAAGAAGTGAACGGCTTGCTTCTGAACGATACACTGGAAGTCTTCTATGCCGGAAAATATACTCCGGGGATGCAAGCTACAAAACTCGTTCAGTATCCGCAATCTGCAAAATTGGGTGGCGACCGGGACGAACACGGATGTATCGGCTCTGCCGGCTATGTGTGGTGCGAGGTACAAAAAGATTGTATCCGTTTGTTTGAAAAGGGGATTCGTACGGAAGCTGTCGATGGAAATAATGTCTCTGCTTTCATCGTTTTCAGCCCGGATTCCACTCGTGCCGAACTATTCTTCTCTGACGGGCATGCCAATGAAATTTTGGAGAGACGTGGCTTACCTTCGGGCGGTTATGCATGGAATGTAGAAGATGATGATACAAAGAATGTACGTTTGGTGGATGGTTTGTGGACAATCAACCAAAGAGGTAATTTGATTTATACGCAGAAAACAGAAAAGAAATAAAAAGCAGAAAAGAAATAATCTGTAATTGGATAGAGGAGTGAAATCCCGATGCAAGTGTATATATGGCTTGCACCGGGATTTTTTATAGATAATCTTATTTCCTTTCCAAATTCATTATCGACGGAATGAAGAAGGCAAGTAATCCTGTCATTACAATGGCAATACCGCATATGACAAATACGTTGGCGATGCCGATGGCATCTGCTATAAATCCGGTCGCCAGTAATCCCAGTATGGAAGGTAGCAGACTGATACTGTCAAACAAAGAAAAGACACGTCCCAGGAAAGATACCTCAATTTGTGTCTGTAGCAAAGCAGTAAACGGACCGGAATAGAAGGGCATGGATATCCCCTGTACAACCGCCATGATAGCATAAATAATAAATGCCGAAGGAGGAAGCAATCCGGTAATAAAGATAGAAACTCCCACTATGACATAAGACAGATTTATCATCACAACCTTTCGGACACGTGGATTCCATATCCCCAGTAAAATACCACCCACTAATGCTCCCGAACCGAAAAGAAGTTCTATCAGACTGACCTGATAGGCAGTTCCCGAGAAATTTTTCAATGTCATCAGTGGAATCAGGGCAACAACGGGCATGATGAAGAAAGTGATGAGTATCTCGGTCACCGTCACCCATTTCAACCCCCGGTTGCTGCGAATCGCTATAAAACCGTCTTTCATGTCGCGGAGTACATTATTCGTCGTTTCCGTTTCTGTTTTCTCCGGATTAGGGATGAAGACAAACAACAGTGAAGTGCAGGCAATAGCTGCCCCAACAACATCGAGCAACATAACTACGCTCATATTCGTGCTGACAATCAGTGCAGCACCCAGTACAGGGCCACAGATATTGCATAATGCCTGTATGGTCTGATTGATACTCGCAATACGGGTCAGTTCTTTTTCCGGTGCAAGCAATGGTATGGATGATTTCATGGCAGGCGCATGAAAAGCGCTTCCGATAGAACGGAGCATAAGCAACAGATAAATCTGCCAAATTTCGATAACATCCAAGTAGAATAGCAACGCTATGACAGCCGAACAGAGTGCCACGAAACTATCCGCCAATATCATCGTCCATTTCCGGCTCCAACGGTCAACGAATACTCCGGCAAAAGGACCTAATACAACTTGAGGCAACAAGGCGGCAATAGTGGCAAGCGAAAGAACTTCCGCAGAACCAGTCTCGAGACTAATCCACAGAACAATGGCGAACTGGGCAATAGAACTGCTAAGAATAGAGAACAGTTGTCCCGACCATATAATGATAAATTTCTTTTTCCAATTATTCATAATACTTCATTGATTATGGATGATGATAGTGGGTATTGCCTGTCTGCATATGAAAATGGCAGGGGATATACCGTAATACCTGAATAATAAACAATTAATAAAGAGAAATAGTCTTTATAATTCTCTGTTTTCCTGTGACGGAGAAAAGAAATAGGGAATAGGAAGCCCAGCTAAGAGAGCTCCAAATGAGGAACAAAGATTGTGAATTGGTAAATGACTTTCATATATAAGTTAAGTTTTCGATTCGGCAAATGTAGGGAAAAAACGGCATTTCCTTATAACACAGATTCATAAAAAAAGAAAATACAGCTTGAAATAGTTTTTATAAAACTCTAATGGAATTCTAATAGCGTTCTAACGATTCTCTAACAGTCTTCTGAAGTGCATCCGCTTACCTTTGCGACCGGAAAAACGGTTCTAACTATATTATTAGGAATTATGATGAAGAAAAGAGAATTACAAATGCTCTTAATTTGTAGTGTATTATTAATTACTGCATGCAAGAGTAAGCAGAGAGAAGAACAGCAAAGTGGTTACCGTATGGAAGGTGACACAGTATATGTCACAGACCCTATTTTATCAGAGAAGATAAAGATAGCGGATGCAAAACTCGAACCTTATTCCAAGGAAGTGATAACGTCCGGTATGGTACGTCCTATTCCTACGCGCTATGCTTATATTGCCCCGCCCTTTGCAGGAAGAGTCATGAAATCATATATACAAGTCGGGCAGTTGGTGAAGCGGGGAACTCCTTTGTTTGAAATCAGTTCACCCGATTTTACCACGGCACAAAAAGATTATTTCCAGGCTCTTTCGTCACGGGAACTGGCTAAGAAGGATTTGAAACGTAAGGAAGACTTGATAAGAAACGGGGTTAGCTCGCAGAAAGAACTGGAAGAAGCGCAGAATGCTTTATTGATGGCTGATAAAGAGTTTGAAAATGCTTCTGCCGCATTGGAAGTATATCAGGTGGAACAGCCGGAGCATATGACACTCGGACAACCTCTTGTGGTTCGTTCTCCTATTTCGGGAGAAATCATAGAGAATAACATCGTGACCGGACAATATCTGAAAGATGATGCCGAACCTATCGCGATAGTTGCCGACTTGTCCGAAGTTTGGATTACGGCGCAGGTGAAAGAAAAAGATATTCGTTTTATCAATGCGGGTAGTAGCCTGGATATTGAAGTGTCGGCATTGCCCGGCACGGTGATTAAAGGCAGTGTCTATCATGTTGAGGAAGCAGTTGACGAAGAAACCAGGTCTATAAAGGTACTTTCTGTTTGTGAGAATTCGAAGAGACATTTAAAATTGGGTATGTACACTACTGTACATTTTCTTAGTGCCCCCATTGAGCAGGTACAGATTTCGGAGAAGGCTTTGTTGCAGGGAGAGAAAGCCAGTTATGTATATGTGCGGGTCGCTCCTGAAGTCTTTGTGAGAACAGCGGTGGAAGTGGAAGCTACCAAAGGCGGAATAGCTGTAATCAGTAGCGGGTTGCACCCGGGAGACAAAGTAATCAGTGAAGGTGGATATTATTTAAAGTAGAAGATTATGAAGAAGGATTTAATGCTTTCAGTTATACAGAAAAGATGGGTGATGCTTTGTTTGTTCGTGATGATGAGTATTTTCGGATACTATTCATGGACACAGCTTTCCATAGAAGCCTATCCTGATATTGCAGATGTCACGTCGCAGGTTGTCACCCAGGTGCCGGGACTGGCCGCCGAAGAAGTGGAACAACAGATTACTATTCCTTTGGAACGTGCTATCAACGGTCTGCCGGGTATGCACGTCATGCGTAGTAAAAGCACATTCGGGCTGTCTATGATTACGATTGTGTTCAAGGACGGAACGGAAGATTATTGGAGTCGCCAGCGGGTACAGGAAAGACTGAACGAAGTAGAATTACCTTATGGAGCGGTTCCGGGGCTCGACCCGCTAACCTCACCTGTGGGAGAGGTCTACCGTTATATTATAGAAAGTGACCGCCATTCGCTTCGTGAACTGACAGACCTTCAGAACTGGGTGATTATTCCCCGTATCAAAGAAGTGTCGGGAGTGGCGGACGTAACAAATTTCGGTGGCATCACTACACAGTTCCAGGTGGAAATCAATCCCCATAAACTGGAACAATATAATCTGTCGCTTAACCAGGTTATCGAAGCTATCGAAAATAACAATGCCAATGTAGGTGGTAGTGTTTTGAGCAGGGGAGACTTGGGGTATGTGGTACGAGGTATCGGATTGATTGAGAATTTGGACGATTTAGGACATATCGTAGTGAGCACGACGTCTGGTGTTCCTGTTTTTTTGAATGATATAGGTTCTTTGAAGTACGGTAATTTGGAACGGAAAGGGGTATTGGGATATACAGACCGTACCCGCAATTATTCCGAAAGCCTGGAAGGGATTGTGCTTCTTCTGAAACATGAAAATCCGTCCAAAGTGCTGGATGGTATTCATGCGACAGTGGATGAATTGAATAATGAAACCCTGCCGGAAGGTGTGCAAATACATACTTTTCTTGACCGTACGAACCTGGTAGATACAACTTTGGATACAGTATCCCATACTCTCCTGATGGGAATGGCTTTGGTGATTATTGTGCTTATCCTGTTTTTGGGTAACTGGCGTGGGGCACTGCTGGTTTCTGTCACGATTCCCGTATCCTTGCTTATTGCTTTTATCCTTATGCATCTCACGGATATTCCTGCCAATCTTTTGTCGCTCGGAGCCATTGACTTTGGAATAATTGTAGATGGGGCTATCGTTATGCTGGAGACTATTCTCAAGAAACGGGAAGATAATCCCGGACAGTACATAGAAGAAAAAAGCATTGCGCAGCGTGCCAAAGAAGTAGGCCGCCCTATTCTTTTTTCAACCATTGTTATCATAACAGCCTATTTGCCCTTATTCGCTTTCGAACGTGTCGAGCGCAAACTTTTCACTCCAATGGCATTTACGATGAGTTATGCGATGATTGGCGCTCTGATGGTTGCTCTTTTGTTGATTCCGGGACTTGCTTATGCTATTTATCGCAAGCCGCGCAAGATTTATAAGAATAAATGGCTGGAGAAACTGAAAGAGAAGTATACCGGTGTGATAGCGAAATTGGTAGAGAACCCCATGAAGGCAATTGTACCTTCAAGCCTGGTTCTGATAGCAGGCATCGTATTGAGTGCCGTTGTAGGGAAAGATTTTCTGCCGGAGTTGGATGAAGGTTCTATTTGGTTGCAGGTGAATCTTCCACCCGGCATTTCCGTGGAGAAATCGAGAGAGATGTCCGATACCCTTCGTGCCCGCACGATGAAATATCCCGAAGTAACTTATATCATGGTTCAGGCAGGGAGAAATGATGATGGTACCGACCCGTTCACCCCTTCGCATTTTGAAGTTTCTATCGGTATAAAGCCTTATGATGAATGGCCGAAAGGAAAGACCAAGAAGAATTTGATTGATGAACTGGAAGAAGAGTACAAGACACTGCCCGGCTTTAGAGTAGGATTCAGTCAACCGATGATAGACGGCGTGATGGATAAGATTGCCGGTGCACATAGTGAATTGGTCGTAAAAGTGTATGGAGAAGATTTCCGGGAAACACGCCGCATCGCAGAGGAAATAACACGAGTACTGGGAACAGTGAAAGGGGCTGTTGATTTGGATATTGACCAGGAACCGCCATTACCTCAACTGCAAATTATCATGAACCGGGACGCGATTGCCCGGTACGGGCTGAATGTGTCGGATGTCGCTGATTTGATAGAAGTAGCAATCGGTGGGAAGGCTATCGCGCAACTTCATCAAGGAGATAGGCAGTATGATATTACCTGTAAATATAAAGAAGAAGCACGGGATACTCCTGAAAAGATAGCCGGACTGATGCTGACTTCTTCTACAGGAGCTAAAATTCCTCTTTCACAGGTTGCCGATGTGAAACTAAGTGTTGGCGAAAGTACGATTACCCGTGAAATGAACAGGCGTCATCTGACGGTAAAATTGAATTTGCGTGGACGCGACCTGGCATCTTTCCTGAAAGAAGCGCAGAATGCTATCCATGAAAGGGTGAACTATGATAAAAGTAAATATACAGTGAAATGGGGAGGAGCTTTTGAGAATCAGAACAGGGCTTATACCCGCCTTTCCATTATTCTTCCCTTGACGTTGATGTGTATGTTTATCTTGCTCTATGCTACATTCGGGAAGTTCCGCCAGGCGGGGTTGGTATTATCCATTGTGCCATTAGCTCTTTTCGGAGGGATGCTTGCCCTTAATGTACGCGGGATGACATTGAATGTATCTTCTGCGGTCGGTTTCATCGCAATGTTCGGGCTTTCCATACAGAACGGTATTATTATGGTATCTCAAATAAACAGTTTACGTAAAGGTGGAATGGAACTGAAGAAGTCTGTTATTGAAGGGGCACGCCAACGTTTCCGTCCCATTCTGATGACTTCCGTCACCACAGCGCTTGGGTTATTCCCTGCATCTTTGGCAACCGGAATCGGCAGCGACGTACAACGTCCTTTAGCGACGGTTATCGTATATGGATTAATGTTCTCAACACTCATTTCCATGTTTGTGCTTCCGGTTTTCTATTATCTGATTGAGAAGAATGTTTTAAATAAAAAGAAGGATGATGAAAAAGAATATACGCTCTAATATTGTATTTCTCTTGTTGATTGTGGAAGCAATGTGTATCTCTGCTTTTGCGCAACTTCCTGTGAAAACTTCCCACCAGGATATTTCTTTCGAAGAATATCTGAACAGGGTGGGGAAGAATAATCTGAACTATTTGGCGGAAAAGTTGAATGTGAGTATAGCCGACGCGGAGATGGTTGCTAAGAAAGTATTCCCCGACCCGGAACTGGGATTTGAAGCCGGTAATGAAACTTTCTCATTGGGACTTTCTTATTCCTTGGAACTGGGAAATAAACGGGGAGCACGTATCCAGTTAGCACGAAGTCAGGCCGAGCTTGAAAAATTGACTTTAGAACAGGGATTCCAGGAGCTGAGGGCGGAGGCTGCCAATCTTTTCCTGGAAGCGATTCTACAAAGGGAGCTACTCAAAGTACAGCAAAGCTCCTACGAATATATGTTGAAATTGAGCCAGTCGGACAGTTTGCGTTATGTGGCCGGAGAGATTACGGAGAATGACGCACGCCAGTCGAAACTGGAAGCTGTCACTTTGCTCAATACGGTTTATGGACAGGAAGCAGCGTATCAATCTGCATTAGTTATGTTGAACAGGCATATGGGAGTTGCTGCGGATACTCTCCATATTCCGTTTGGTAATTGGGATGAATTAAGCCGTGAGTTTGATTTGCCGGAACTGGTTAAAGTCGGTTTGAATAATCGCATAGACTTACTTGCTGTTCAGAAAAGTACAGAAGTCACTACCCGGGAGTATAGGTTGACGAAGGCGGAACGTCGTCCGAATATCGGTCTGTCTGTCTCTTATGAAAGGGACTGGAACGGTTTTCTTCCCCCGGCCCGTTCTGCCACTGCGGGAATATCTGTTCCTCTCACCTTTTCAAATATAAATAAGGGGGCTATCAAAGCAGCAAAATTTCGTATTACCCAATCTGAAATAATTGAAAAAGATTTGGAATTACAAATACAGGCGGAGATTACTCAGGCATGGTTCGGCTATGAAGCGGAGAAAAAGAAAGTGGCTCAATTTAAATCGGGAATGCTTGAAGATTCTCAAAAGGTACTGGATGGAATGGTATATAAATACAAACGTGGCGAAACTAATATTTTGGATGTATTAGTGGCGCAACGTACCTATAATGAAGTGCAACAGGAGTATCTTGAAACAATGAAAGGATATGTTACGTCATTGGTAGAGCTTGAAAAGTCTTGTGGAATTTGGGATATACGTTTCTAAAGAACAGATGTCTTATCCGGCTTTGCTATCAATACTGATTGTGAAGCCGGATAGTTGTAGTTAAAATGTCAAATCATTGAGCGATATTCTTCCTGCTTTTTCTTAGGTAGCTTTTTTATGACTTCCTCTACCGAATGACTAATCAACTCTTTTATAAGCTTATCAGATACATCCCCTTCTAAATAAACAGTAATCCAATGTTTCTTATCAGAAAAAGGTCCCCAAAAAATGTCCTCGTATTGCTCTATTAATTCTTCTGACTTTTCAGGAGCACATTTCATGTCAGCCCAAAATCTTCCATCCTTCGGTCGTAATGTAGCAAAGGTGAACATTTTGTCCATAACTTTAAAAACTAAAGTGTTTTCACCAAATGGCATACATTCTGTTGCTCCCTTGACTGATAAGCAATATTCTCTATATTCTTCGATATTCATGGTTTCTCCCTTTATCCTTTTTCAAAAGACAAACATACATAAAATTTGAAGATTTTTGTGTATGTTTGCTCCGTATAATCTACTGGTTCAATAAAATGCATGCCGGAATGAAGGTTATATTCCGGCAATATAAATTATAATATTATGAGAAAACAGGTATTTCTGCTTGGTCTTTTATTGTCTTTCTCTTTCGTGATAAGAGCGAATGATTTAAAACTTTGGTATAAACAACCGGCAAAAACTTGGGTGGAAGCCTTGCCATTAGGAAACTCCCGGATGGGAGTAATGGTTTACGGAGGCACTGCTCGTGAAGAATTGCAGTTGAACGAAGAAACGGTATGGGGAGGTAGTCCCTACCGGAATGATAATCCCGAAGCTTTAAAACATTTGGAAGAAGTACGTGCATTGATATTTGCTAACAGAAATGCGGATGCACAGCAACTTATCCAAAAGACATTCTACACGGGAAAAAACGGAATGCCATATCAAACTATAGGAAGCCTGATAATTAGTAGTCCGGGGCATGATCAGGTAACAGATTACTATCGTGATTTGGACCTAGAACGTGCTGTGGCGACTACCCGCTATAAAGTAGATGGCGTAACTTTTCAACGGGAAGTTTTCACTTCTTTTGCTGATAATGTAGTAATTGTCCGTTTGACGGCAGACCAGTCCGGGAGATTAAACTTTACGGCAAGCTATGAATCTCCTTTGGAGAATAGGGTAGTGCGGAAAGGAAAGAAACTGATATTGACAGGAAACGGGCAGGCGCATGAAGGTGTCGAAGGAGCTATCTGTATGGAAACACAAACACAGGCAGATGTGGAAGGTGGAAAAATGACAGTAGATAATCAACGGATTGTTGTGGAAGGAGCAACAACTGCTACTTTATATATTTCGGCTGCTACCAACTTTGTAAATTATCAGAGTGTGAAAGCCAATGAAAGCAAGAGGGCTGCGAACTATCTGAAAACTGCAATGAAACGTCCTTATCAAAAAGCACTGGCTGAACATACCGCATTATATAAAAAACAGTTCGACCGTGTGAAACTTGATTTAGGAACAAGTAAGGCTGCGGAGAATGAAACCACAGAACGTGTGGCTCGCTTCAATGAAGGAAAAGATGTTTCTTTGGCAGCATTGATGTTCCAATTTGGTCGTTACTTATTGATTTCTTCCTCACAACCGGGTGGACAACCAGCCAACCTTCAAGGCATATGGAATCACAAACTATTAGCTCCTTGGGATGGAAAATACACAATCAATATTAACACAGAAATGAACTACTGGTCTGCTGAAGTCACTAATTTGAGTGAAACACATCAACCTTTATTTGAAATGGTGAAAGAACTGGCCGTGACCGGACAGGAGACAGCGCGTACAATGTATGGTGCAAAAGGATGGGTAACTCATCATAATACAGACCTTTGGCGTGCTACGGGGCCGGTAGATAGTGCTTTCTATGGTACATGGCCGAATGGCGGAGCCTGGTTGACAACTCATTTGTGGCAACATTATTTATACACAGGCAATCAGGCATTTTTAGCTGAAGTATATCCTGCTTTGAAAGGTGCGGCAGATTTCTATCTTACATTTTTAGTGAAGCATCCTCAGTACGGATGGATGGTAAGCGCGCCTTCCATGTCACCGGAGCATGGCCCGGGTGGAGAAGATACGCAAAAGGCTTCTACCATTGTTGCCGGATGTACGATGGATAATCAAATTGTGTTTGATGTATTGAGCAATACCTTGGAAGCTTCCAAAATATTAAATGCTCCGGTTGCTTATCAGGATTCTTTGAAATCGATGCTTGACCGTTTGGCTCCTATGCAGATCGGTAAGTATAACCAATTGCAGGAATGGCTGGAAGATATGGATAATCCGAAAGACCATCATCGCCATATATCTCATGTATATGGATTATTTCCAAGCAATCAGGTTTCACCTTATTCCCATCCCCTTCTTTTTCAGGCTGCCAGGAATACATTGTTGCAACGCGGAGATGAAGCAACAGGTTGGTCTATTGGCTGGAAAATCAATCTTTGGGCGAGATTGTTGGATGGAAATCATGCTTTCCGTATGATTAGTAATCTGTTGAAACTGTTGCCTAATGATGATTTAAGGAAAGAATATCCGCAAGGACGTACTTATCCGAATCTATTTGATGCGCATCCGCCTTTCCAAATTGATGGTAATTTCGGATATACTGCCGGAGTCGCAGAGATGTTACTCCAAAGTCATGATGGAGCGGTTCATCTATTACCCGCTTTACCGGATGTTTGGTCAAAGGGAAGCGTAAAGGGATTAGTAGCCCGTGGCGGTTTTGTCGTAGATATGGAATGGGACGGCGTACAGTTGAATAAGGCTGTTATTCATTCCCGTTTAGGAGGGAATTTGCGCTTACGTTCCTACGTTCCATTACATGGTGTTGGCTTGAAGGAAGCGGAAGGGAAAAATCCGAATCCTCTTTATAAAGAAGCGACTATCAAAAGTCCGTTAATCTCGAAAGAAATAAACCCGCAATACCCTGCTTTGTATAAGGTATATGAATATGATATAATGACTGAACCCGGACAGGAATATACAGTAGAACGGGGTGGAAATTATAAAAACTGATTCGTTGATTTTGAATAGATGGATTTATAAATACATGATAGTAGAATTCTTCTACATATAAAAGATTAATCTTATGACAGAAAAAGAAAAAATGCTTGCCGGAGAAATATATGATTGCGGCGATTCGGAATTACTCCAACGTTGGCATTATGCAAAGGAACTTCAGCTCCGATATAATAATACGGATAGCCGGAACAGTGAAGAATTATCTGCTATTTTGGATGAATTATTAGGCTCGCATGGAGATAATGTTTGGATTTCGGCACCCTTCTTTGTCGATTATGGAGAGAATATACATATAGGCAGTCATGTTGAGATAAATATGAACTGTGTCTTTTTGGATTGCAATCGCATTACGATTGGAGACAATTGCGGTATAGGTCCTGGCGTCCACATCTACGCAGTC
Organism: Bacteroides sp. GM023; assembly: GCF_014750685.1. GTDB lineage: Bacteria > Bacteroidota > Bacteroidia > Bacteroidales > Bacteroidaceae > Bacteroides. Next base: position 311,774 of record NZ_JAAXGE010000014.1, on the reverse strand, counting down.
ACTCATCCTGTGAATCCGACGGAACGACTATCTCAAAACAGCCAGTTTTGGAAGTCACTCACTGCTCCGGTTACAATAGGAAATAACGTATGGATTGGCGGTAGCTCCGTTGTCTTGCCGGGAGTTACTATTGGTGATAATGTGACTATTGGAGCCGGAAGTGTGGTAACTAAAGATATTCCGGCGAATAGCCTGGCAGTCGGAAATCCTTGCCGGGTTATACGGGAAGTTTAGTTATGCTGTCAAAGCATCCGTTTCAACTTCGCCCTTATCCGGCTCAGGCTTACCGGAGTCATTCCTAAATAAGAAGCAAGACATTCAAGTGGCATTCTCTGCAATAATTCAGGGTTATCCTGTATTAGTTTCATGTATCGTTCCGATGCTGTCGTAAACAGTAGAGAGATAAGCCTTTCCTCTGTTTGCAGAAACTCTGACTCTGCAAACTTACGTCCCCAATTGGCAATATGAATATCTTTCTCAAATAATCCGTGTAAGTCTTTACGCTTTAATAGATACAACTCAGAGTCTTCCATAAGTTCCATAGACTCATATCCTTGTTGATTATTCACATAACTTTTTAACGAGACAATGGTAGAACCTTCCTTTCCAATCCAAAAGGTAACCTCTTTACCATCCACAGGAATATAAGCCCTGACAATCCCCTTTCTAATGAAATAGATATTTGTCTCGGTTTTACCGGCTTCCAAGATATGATACCCTTTAGGATAATTCACTCTTGACAGACGTTCTACCAACTTATCCGTAGAAGTCTCCGGCATAAGGTATATCTTATTTATAATTTCGTGTATATCCATAATTGTATCCAATCATTAATAGCATCCAATCATTTTCTGCAAAAATACGAAAAGTTACGATAGAAAAAGAAGATTAATTCATCCTCTTATGCAGTCATTTCTTATCAAATGTAAAGTGAAAGCTCCGGCAATCGGACTAATTTAGCAATCTAATTTAAAAGGAGGAAGATATGAATTGGATAATATTGATTATTGCCGGACTGTTTGAAGTCTGTTTTACTTATTGTCTGGGTAAAATAAAAGGAACAGTGGGACCTGAATACTATTTGTGGGGGACAGGATTTGTTGTATCTGTAACATTGAGTATGTTGCTTTTGGCAAAGGCGACACAGACATTACCGATAGGTACTGCATACCCTGTTTGGACAGGTATAGGAGCAGTGGGGACAGTGTTGGTCGGAATTCTGTTCTTCCATGAACCTGCCACTTTGGGACGATTGTTCTTTATGACGACTTTGATTATTTCGATTGTAGGATTGAAACTGATATAATCAGAGAAAGTGGGGGCTCTGCTCAATACTTTCTATAAACTAATAGAATTGTAAAGCGGTGTAACTTAGTATCTGATTACTTATAATTTTAGCACTATGTAAATATGAATAGTAGTGGAAAACTAAGCATGTAACTTTTTGAATTGTAAAATGTTAATCTGCTTATATTTTGCTTTTTGTTGAAAAAAAAGTAGAATTTATGAGAAAGCTAACTCGTTTATGAGTGTTAAGCTTGTTGCAAAGGGATGAATATTCTAGAATAAATTCTATATTTGCTTTCGTTTTTGGTGAGTGTGACATAAAGATCACTTCAAAAAATGAATTAATGATATGAAACGCACAATTCTTATTTCTTTATTGCTTTTTATAGCTTCACAAGTTTTTTCTAATACAGGCAAATTTCAGCCGCAAGTCGATATTACAAATTTGAATGTAAATTCAGGTTTGTCAAGTAATGAAGTCACTTGTATTATTCAAGATGATTTGGGATTTATGTGGTTTGGTACGACAAATGGACTTTGTCGCTATGATGGTTATCTATTTAAGAATTACCGTTCGGACTATTTGTTTCCTTCACTTTTTGTTTCGAATCATGTTCTTCTTTTAGATAAAGACAACGATGGGAATTTGTGGGTTGTTACAACCAAAGAAGTGGTTATATTTAATCCTATGACAGGACGCACCACTTCTGTTCCCGTAGAGAATAATCTATTGAATAAGATTAAAAGTATATTGATTACCCGTAAAGGAGAAATTTTTTTAGGTACAACTAGTGGAATTTATAAATATAATATAGTTTCAAACGAGTTTATTTTACAAAAGAAAGCCTATGTACGTTCTTTGTATGAAGATTCTAGAGGTATCATTTGGGCAGGAACATGGGGAAGTGGCTTTTTTACTTTTAATCCGGAAAATTTGGAGATAATTGAATCAGTCACAAGTTTTCAAGGAAAACCTCTTAACGTAACAAGCTTTGTTGAGGATGAAAAGCATAGAATGTGGATTGCTACTTGGGATAGTGGTGGGCTGTTGAGATTGGATAAACCATTTGAACAGAAATTTGAGAATTATAAACTGTACCCATCGTCTGAACGTGAAGGTAGCTTGCCTAGTGGAGTCTTGTATAAATTGATTTATGATGATGAAAATGATGAAATTTGGGTTGGTACTGCCAAGGGATTAGCTGTTTTGAATGATTTGGAAAATACTGAAGGTTTTACCATTTACGGGGCGGATGTATTGGGCAGTAGTGAAATTTGGACTTTGTTTAGAAATGACAAGAATATAATTTGGACATCTGCTTTAGGTGGAGGTGTAAACAAAATGGTGAGAAGATATGTCTCTTTTGTTCATAATCCATTAGCAATTAAAAGGTCTGGAAGTGGAATCGTTACTTCTTTGTATGAAGATTCGGATGCTATCGTTTGGATGGGAGTACGCTTGGATATTTTGTTGTTATGGGACAGGAAAACAGGTAAGCAGTATTCATATAAAGATATAGATATACTTCGCGATTTGAATAGGGAGAGTAATGCTATTCAGGCAATAATGAAGCACCGTATAACTGGAAGTATTTGGTTAGGAACTCGTTATGACGGATTATATGTACTTAATTATCAAGATGGAAAAGCTGTTTCATTGAAGCGGTTACGGGATGAGTATCCAACGTTGAAGAATATAAATGTTTTGATACAAGATTCGGTTGGAAGAGTCTGGATTGGCACGGAGCAGGGATTATTTATTGGAAAATCCGTTGATAAGGAAAAGTATAGCATTGAACCTGTTGAAAAGGTTAATGCCGAGATAATGAATGAATGCGTACAGACCTTATTATATGATGAGGATGGCATATGGATAGGGACAAAGAATTATGGTGCTCTCCATTTGTCGGCAAATGAAGAATTGACTAAATATGATTTAGAAAATAAGAAACTTAATTATGATAACGTCTTATGCTTTTGCCGTGACTCTAAAGGCAGAATATGGATTGGAACTCAAGGTGGTGGGCTGAGCAGGTATAATAAGCAAACTGATAGCTTTGAAATGTTGGAAGCTATCCGGATGTTCTCAGATAATGCGATTTACTCTATTGTTGAGGATAAACAAGAAAACTTGTGGTTGGCTACAGGCAAGGGACTTGTTCGTATGAATTTGAAACAAAAAGATCATGTACTTTTATATACACAGAGTGATGGCATTGTCAATACTCAATTTGTGACGGGGGCTTCACTCGTACTCTCTGATTCAGAAATACTTTTTGGAGGATATAATGGGATAGACTGTTATGTGCCTCACCAAAACCGTATTGATTCTGTTGCTCCTAAAACGGTGATTGTGGATGTGTCAATTATGAATGTACCTTTGCAGGAATTAATAGATAAAAAGGAAATCAAAGAATGTGAACTTCCTCCTTATACAAAACAATTGACTTTAGGCTATGATCAGAATAATGTGATGCTTAACTTTAGTAGCATTTCGTATTCTAATCCCTATGCTAATCGTTATGCTTACCGAATGATAGGAGTCGATAAAGAATGGATATACGTAGATGCTAATAAAAGATATATTTCTTATAATAATTTGGCTAAAGGGAATTATATATTTCAAGTGAAGTCCTGTAATGAGAATAGTATTTGGTCTGACCCGACAGAACTGAAAATTGCTATATTGCCAGCTCCCTGGCTAACTTGGTGGGCATATTTGGTTTATGTATTATTGTTTGTTATAGGAACGTATATTGTGATTCGTACTATCAGACGGCGAATACTTCTGCAGAATGCATTAAAAATAGAACAGATTGAACATAAGAAATCAGAAGAAGTCAACCAAGCAAAACTGAAGTTCTTTACAAATATTTCTCATGAACTGTTTACACCTCTCAGTGTTCTACAATGTTCTATTGAAAGCCTTAAACAAGACGGGCAGACGGATGGACAAATGTTGAATATAATGAAAATTAATTTAAAGAGACTTCAACGTTTGTTACAACAGATTATGGAGTTTAGGAAAGCAGAGAGTGGCAACTTGAAATTGAAGGTAAGTTATAATAATATTGTAGTGTTTGTAAGAAACCTATGCGAAGAGAATTTTTATCCTCTATTGCAAGCGAAAAATATAACATTGAAGTTTCAGGCGGAGGAAGAAGTGATAATGGCTTATTTTGATGTGGACAAATTGGATAAGATTATTTATAATTTATTGTCTAATGCATTGAAATATAACTATCAGGATGGTATGGTATCGGTTTCTGTAGCTCAGGTTGTTCAAGAAGAAAAAAGATATTTGGTGTTAAAGGTTGAAAATACTGGTGATGGAATACCTGAAAACAAAATACCGTTGCTTTTTAAAAGATTTTATGAAGGAGATTATCGTAAATTTAAAACAAAAGGAACAGGCATAGGACTTTCCTTAACCAAGGATTTGGTGGAGTTGCATAAGGGGACAATTACCGTACAGAGTATACCGGGAGAAACAACCTTGTTTACAATCATTGTTCCGGCAGACAAAGAGAACTATACTGATGAACAACTGGATGAGGAAGTTGAATCTCAAGAAGAACAGAATAAAGAACTTTATAAATCTGCTCATGTGGCAGAAATAACAGAGAACGAAAATCAGAATGCTGGTATGGATGCTGTGAATAGCAACATGCCTGACAGGCAAATTCATGTGTTGCTGGTGGAAGATGATATTGACTTATTGACTGTGATGACAAAGGTGCTGGAGAAGCATTTTAGAATCAGTACAGCTGTTAATGGTAAAGAGGCGTTAGCCGTATTGAAAGAATCGGATCAGATAGAAATAGTAGTTACTGATTATGTAATGCCTGAGATGAACGGTATTGAATTATGTCGGGAAATCAGGGAAGATATTGCTCTGAATCATTTGCCGGTTGTTATGCTGACAGCCAAGACGCAGGCTGAATATCATTTGGAAGGATATGATGCAGGGGCTGATGTTTATATAACTAAACCTGTAGAAATGGCAATATTGATTGCACAGTTAAAAGCGCTGATTACCAATAGAAGGATTTTAGTTCAAAAGTTTCGTCAGCAAGACAATTTGAATGTACAGGAGTTGGGGCTTTCTCAATTGGACCAGGAGTTTCTTGATAAAGCTATATCAATTGTAGAGCAACAAATGGAAGATAGTGAATTTTCTAATGATGTATTTTGTCGCATGATGAATATGACACAGTCTACTTTATATAGGAAGCTGAAATCATTGACAGGAATGTCACCGAATGAATTTATACGTGATGTACGAATAAAAAAAGCATGTATGCTATTGCAACGTTCCGATTTACAAGTGTCCGATGTAGCGTATATGGTAGGATTTACTGACCCTAAATATTTTAGTTTGATATTTAAAAAAGAAAAAGGTATGTCTCCCACAAAGTATATGGAATCGTTAGGGCGTTAATCCGATGACTGATTTTTCCCCAGTGTTTGACTGATTTTTATCCGGTGTATAGGTCTGAAATGGCATAATTTTGCTTTTAATAATTTTAAGCTATACACCAGTGAGAAAACATGTTTGTAAATGGAAATATTTATGTGGCATACTATTTTTATATATGTTACCTTCCATAAGTGTGTCCGCAAAGAATCGTTCTTATCCTAATTCAGATTTGGTTGCGGTTGAATTTAATGAAGTAAAGGTAGATGATCCCTTTTGGAATGAACGTATTAAAGTCATCCAGGATGTGACACTTCCTTTGTTATTCCAGTTGGCGGAGAAACAGGGAAAAATTGATAATTTTCGAATTGTTTCCGGTAGAAAACAGGGAAAATTAAGGCTTTATAATGCTCCGGATTCAGACGTTTATAAATTATTGGAAGCGGCAGGCTATTCAATGAGTTTCTGTCGTAACCTGACTTTGGAGACTGTTTGTGACTCTATAATTGATGATATCGTTGCTGCGCAAGATAGCACCGGATACCTGCACACACAGTATATGCTTGATTTTGCTCATCCGGCAGCTCCGCAACCAGATCTGCCTAATGTCAATACATTTGGTTTTGGTCCTTCTAATCGTTGGAAATCTCTGAAAACTAATTGGCCTTTTGCTTATAGTCAACTTTATTGTGCAGGACATATGATGGAGGCGGGAGTCGCATATTATCGAGGGACAGGTAAAAAAAGGCTGCTAAATGCTGCAATCCGTTTTGCAGATTTAATTTGTAAAGATTTTGATGAGGATAAAATTAAAATGTATGCTGACCATCCGGAAGTTGAAATTGGATTGATGAAAATATATGAGATAACGGGGGATGCTAAATATCTTTATATGGCAGACTTGATGAGTCGATATATAAATTTCTCTCGTCCGGTAGATATTAATAAGGAGGAAAATTCCAAACCTCTGCATAAGCAGTCTTGTGCGTTTGGACATTGTGTACGGACGGCCTATATATATACTGGTGCAACAGATGTGGTACGTGCTACTGGTGCTGAAGATTTGAAAGAAAGCCTATTTAAACTTTGGGAAAGTATTGTAAAAGGGAAAATGTACATACATGGTGGAACAGGCAATGGTACTAAAGCGGAACAGCATGGGGATATGTATGATTTACCTATTTTTCCTACTTATAGTGAGTGTTGTGCGAATATTGCGCAGGCGCAATGGAATCATCGATTGAATCTTTTGTCTGGTGATGCCAGATATGCAGGCTTAGTTGAATTGGAAATGTTTAACAGTGCTTTATCAGGTATCAGTTTGGATGGAAAAAAGTTTTTTTATTCAAATAAAATTAATATAAACAATCGAAAACGAAAAAACAAGCATTCAGGGATTAGGGAAACCTACCTGTTTTGTTGCCCTTCAAAATTGCCCGGTTTTATAACGGGAATTGGGCGCTGGATATATGCTAAGGATGATAATGGTATATATGTTAATCAATTTATAGGAAGTCAGCTGAAAACGAAGTTGAAAGGAAAAGCAGTATGCTTACGGCAATTTTCGGATTATGCTTACCAGGGAAAAACAAAACTTCAAATAGAAACGAGTGGCTGTTTTGCTCTACATATCCGTATTCCGCAATGGTTGGCAAAGGAACATATTCCGAACTCTCCTTATTATTATTATGGCGATGAAATGCAAAAGGGGTATGTGTTACAGATCAATGGTGAGGAGTATGTTGTACCAGCAAATAAGAAGGGATATCTTACCTTGGAGCGAAATTGGAAAAAGGGTGATACGGTAGATGTAATTTTTGATATGAGTATTCGTAGGATATATACGAATGACAAAATTAAAGCAAATCAAGGACGAGTGGCGATGATGAGGGGGCCTTTATTATACTGTTTAGAAGGGATAGATAATGCTTTTGACATTCTTTCTATGATGTTGCCGGTAGAAAGTAAGGTAAATGCCATTTATTCAAAAGAAATATTGGGGGGGATAATGACATTGGAAGGCATAGGATTATTAGATGGTGAGCATGTTCAATTTAAGGCTGTACCATATTTTATGTGGGAAAATCGTGGAACTTCACCAATGGCTCTTTTATTGATAGAGGAACCTGATAAGATATATAAGGAAAAAGAGGAGAGTTCGACTGACTATAATACAAATGGATAACTTTAGATTTGTAGTATGAGAGAAAATATAATTATCGGTTTGACATTGATAACTGCATTACCAATGGCTGCCCGGGAAAAACAACAAAAACATCCTAATCTGATTTTTGTGATAACGGACCAGCTTAGGAATGATGTATTCGGATGTCGTGGAGACGAAATAGCGAGGACACCCAATATCGACCGCTTTAAATCTGAAAGCGCGGACTTTACTAATGCTGTCGCTGTCACTCCTGTGTCAGCTGCGGCAAGAGCGTCTCTTTTTACAGGAAAATATACTTCAAGTACAGGGATGGTGATTAATGAATTACGGTTAAACCCAAACCAACGTGCTTGGGGACATGTCTTGACAGAAAATGGCTACAACACTTCATATATCGGTAAATGGCATTTGTATGGAACGTGTTCAGATCACCATCAAGATGAGTGTGCCTTCATTCCGAAAGGTCCCGATCGTTTGGGGTTTGATGGAGAGTGGAAGGCGTATAACTTCCATCATAACAATATGAATTCTTATTACTATGAAGATAAAAAAGAGAAAATTTATTATGGTGAAGGGACATATGAACCTGAAGAACAATTTAAAATGGCAAGCTGTTCTTTGGAACGTCTTTGTAAAGAAAAGAAGCCTTTTGCATTGTTTCTGTCAATAGGGGTTCCCCATGATCCATGGACAAAAGATAATGTGCCTGAGAAATATTATAACCGATACAAAGAAGTTCCTTTTATATTACCTTCCAATTGGAGTGATGTCCCCGACAAATATATGGATCGGAATGCAAATCCTGTAAAATGGATAACTTATTGGAAGCAGAATATTCCTGAAATGAAACGGGTGTATTATTCTATGGTATCCAGTATTGATGATTATATGGGTGAGTTGATGGATAAAGTTAGTAAACTGGGACTAGATGAAAATACGATTATCGTATTCTTTTCCGATCATGGAGAAATGTTTGGAGAAAACGGGCGTATATTCAAAATGATATTTTATGATAGTGCGGCTAAGGTACCTTTTATGATACGTTGGAAAGGTAAAATACTACCAGGACAGGAGATTGAAGCTTGTTTGAATACACCGGATATTATGCCGACTTTGTTAGGCATGATGCAGTTGCCGATTCCAGAAGCTGTAGAAGGCATGGATCTGTCTCCTTTGGCTTTTGGGAGAAAGTGTAAAGAACCGGATTTTGCATTTATGCAAGGGATGGGACATACGTTCCAATGGAAAGACGGGCATGAATGGAGATCTGTGCGTGATAAACAGTATACATATGCCAAATATTTAGTAGATGGCAAAGAGCTTCTGTTTGATAACATAAATGATCCCAAGCAGACTAGGAATTTGGTTGCAGAACCGAAATTTGCTAGAACATTAATAGAAAAGAGAGAACAAATGGCTTTTAAAATGAAAGAACTGAATGATAAATTTAAGCCTTGTTCTTGGTATCGTGGTCGCTGGGTGGATGAAAATAGATGCATACAAGCGTCAGCCAAAGGTTATTTTGGCAGATAAGGAGAGCTTGATGAAATATAAATATTAAAATATTATACAATGGATAAATTGTTGAAGTTATTGTTTTGTTGTCTTTTATTGACAATTGGATGCAGCGCTCAAAAGGTATATTATGAAGCTGCTAATTTGAAATTAACAGAGCGTTTTGTCTTGGATTCTTTACGTACGATTGATATGCAAATGCTCCCTTCTGTAGAGCCTGCTAACATGACTGAATTATCTAAAGGTACGCCGATAATGCATAAGCTTTGGAAGGTAGCTCTTTCGGATATTGAATCTAATATTGTTCAGACAAATAATGGAAGATACTTTGGTGCCGGGAAAAATTTCGGATTACGAATATATACTAGGGATATAAGTTTTTCAGGAATACTGGGGTTAAATGTACTTTACCCGGAAGAAATGCTAAGTTCATTGAAAACGAGTAGAGATGTCCGGTTAAAATTAGGGCTGCGTGTAGCTAAGGATTATCTTGTCCCAGGAATAGGTGGAGATTGGATGGAAGAATCGTTTGATGAGAAAACATACCTGAATAAGTATAATACCAATTCATATACGAGAAGAACGGATGATGTTGTATGGCTGTGGGCGACACGAGATTTATTTGAGAAAAATGAGAATTTGGCCGAATGGCAATGGTTATATGAAGTAGGGAAAAAATGTTTTGATAAACTTTATTCGCCTTTTTATGATGAATCAGATGGTCTGTATAGAGGTCAGGCTTCTTTTATAGATATTCATTTTGAACAATCAAAGGCAACTGGCTATCCTCAAGACTTTTCCATAGCCGATTGTGTATCTATTAAAGCCTTATCTACTAATTGCTTATATTATGAAGGGTTGCAGACGATGGCTATGGCCTGTCGGAAAACAGGCAGAAAGACGGAAGGAATAGAATGGGAGATGAGGGCTAAACATTTAAAAAATTCCATTCTGTCCAATCTTCGTTTTAAGGATGGTACGTTTTCTTATTTTAAATACATGAATGGTGAACTGGAATCCCGTCGAGATGCTCTTGGAAGTGCATTGGCTGTAATTACTGGAATTGTAAAAGGGAAAGATGCCAAAGTATGCCTATCTGATTATCCGGTAACATGGGCAGGAGTTCCTTTATTTCATCCTTTCTATCCATGGGCAAAAAGTTATCATAATAACACATCTTGGCCATTTGTAGATACCTTCTTCTTGTGGGCAAAGGAGCTTGCCGGACATAAAAGTTATGCTTCTCAAAATGCGGCCTTGTTGGCTCGTACTTGTGTGAAAGGGGGATCTTTTCATGAAGTTGTGAATTGGAAAACTAAAGAACCAGGAGGCTCAGGAAGGCAACTTTGGTCTGCATCAGCTTTTGTCAATGTTTGTTTGAGAGCAGGGTTAGTGGATGCAGAATAAGGGTAGAGTGGATAGAAACGTAAGTGATACTTATAAATATACACATGCTTATACAACTGCTATTTCTTAGATGGTTACCCCGCTTCTTTTTCAAGAGATCCAGTTCTACTTGATGATGCTCCTGATAGTACAAACAGGAGCTAAAAAATAGCTAAGGTAGATAGCAATAGATTCGTGACATTCACTATATCCCACCAAATGGTGATTTTAGAATGTTGAAGTATGAATACTAACAGGAAGTGAGTTGGAAGGGATGGATTTTAATAGTATATATACTACATATTATAAAAAGGCTTTTCTATTTACAAAGTCATATGTACATGATGAAATGATAGCGGAGGATATTGTTTCAGATGTATTGATAAAGCTATGGGAAATATTGAAGGAGCGTTCCATTGATTCTTTTGAAGGAATGTTGTTGACTATGCTTAAGAACCGTTCACTGGACTACTTGAAACATGCAATAGTAAAAGAAGATTTTTTGAGAAATATGGCTGATGTTTACCAAAGGGAGCTTCAGATACGTATATCTACTTTGGAAGCATGTGACTCTGACGAGTTATTATCTATGGAAATTCATGACATTATAACCAAAACATTACAAACATTACCTGAGCAAACTCGTATTATTTTTGAGTTGAGCCGCTTTTCAAATAAAACAAATCAGGAAATCGCATCTAGTATGAAACTTTCAGTGAAATCAGTTGAGTATCATATTACGAAGTCTTTGAAAACCCTTCGAATCAGTTTGAAAGACTATCTGCCTTTTATTATAATAATGAGTCTATTCTAAGAAAACATTTTTTGAGGGGAAAAGTTATAAATTTCTTCTTTCGTTTAGGGTGTTGAAGATATGAATCGTTTTATATATAAGAAGGATAGACATATTAAATCTGATAAAATGGAAAAGGAGAAATTATATAACTATATTAAAGGAGAAGTTTCTTTGGATGAGAAAGGGGAGATAACCCGTTGGTTAGAAGCTGATCCTAATCATATGAAAGAGTTTCTTGCTTTGCGTAAACTACATGACCTCAGTCTTTGGTACAAAAAAAAGGAAGAAATATCTTCAGTTGGTCATATGAATGCTCACCGTGCAGGTACAATGAAGAAAATCGTATTGGAATTCCTGAAGATAGCTGCGATTGTAGTTATTACATTGTTGAGTTTAAAATATTATCCATCAAGTAAGGAAAGTGAATATCAGACTTATTATACGCCTGAAGGACAAAGGGCCGAGTTGAAACTATCTGACGGAACCCGTGTGTGGCTTAATGCAAATTCCCGTTTGACTTATCCTGTTCATTTTGACTCTAAAAATAGAATAGTTACTTTAGAAGGAGAGGCTTTTTTCTCTGTAACGCGGAATGAAACACATCCTTTTATAGTACAGGCTAAAGGATATAATGTGGAAGTGTTAGGTACCGAATTTAATATAATCGCTTATAACCAATCCGATTTTTTTGAGACATCCTTGCTAAAAGGTGAAGTGATGGTAACAACTCCCTCAAAGGAGCGTGTTGCTTTGAAGCCTAAAATGAGGATATACAGTAAAGAAGGAAAAAATTATAAAGGAATGATTGCAAACATAGATCATTTTATGTGGAAGGATGGAATTATGAGCTTTAATCATGAAACTGTTAATGAAATTTTTGCTAAACTAGAGTTGTATTATAATATAAAGATCGAAGTTTATAACAAAGAACTGCTGAATTATAAATTTACAGGTAAATTCAGAACAATAGATGGAGTGGAACATATTTTAAAGGTACTCCAATTAAGGCACCGATTCACTTATCAGAATATTATTGATAAAAAAATCATCATCATTAAATAGAAATAGCCTATGGATAAATGAAAAATGTATGAAAAAAGCCGGCTAATGCGCTAACATTGTTCCGGCTTAGAGGTTTTGAATAGCCTTTGAAGTCAACTAACAATCTAAGTACTAAACTAAAACCATTGCAAATATATGAAAAATAATTTGTACAAGATATGTACTGTGCCTTATAATCTAAAATATTTTCTTCGAATTATGAAACTATGTTTATTGTTAACCATCTTGTTTGCTTCAAGTTTGTTTGCTAATGATGTAAACTCACAGAATGCAAAAGTGAATATCCCCGTAAGTAGTATGACTACGTTGCAACTGATTAGAACGATCGAGAGTCAGACTAAGTATCTTTTTGTGTATGACAAAAATGAGATAGATATAAATCGTAAAGTACAAATAAGCAGCTCAAATCATTCTGTTTCCACAGTTCTTAAAGAAGCTTTTGATGGTACTGACTTAATTTATGATATGGAAGGTAACAATATCATGATTATGAAAAGACCTTTGAAACAGAATATATTACAGACCAGAACGAAAAGAATAACCGGTATTGTTGTCGACAATACTGGAACTGGAGTGATAGGTGCAACTGTTAAAGTGTATGGTGCTGACCACGGAACAATTACTGATTTCGAGGGAAAGTTTACTATAACTGTGAGTTTGGGGAATAAAGTAGAGATCTCTTATATTGGTTATCAAACAACAGACTTTATTGTGGGAACAAGTTCTGAGTATCGAATTGTATTAAAAGAAGATACTCAAGCCCTGGAAGAAGTTGTGGTAGTTGGTTTTGGAACTCAAAAGAAAGAGAATCTGACAGGAGCGGTAGCCATGGTGAGTAGTGATGCCTTTATTTCAAGGGCAAATTCATCGGCCACCGAGATGTTACAAGGGGAGCTTCCGGGGTTAAATGTGCATACTAATGGCGGTGGTCTTGATAGTAATCCGGATTTGAATATCCGTGGTCTTGGCACGATTGGAAAAGGTTCGGAAGGAAGTCCCTTGGTATTGATTGATGGAATGGAGGGGGATATAAATACTCTTAACCCACAAGACATAGAAAGTGTATCTGTATTGAAAGATGCGGCGGCTTCTTCAATATATGGTTCCCGTGCTCCTTTTGGTGTGATTTTAATAAAAACAAAGGAAGGAACTCAAGGACGTACTAATATAAATTATACAGCCAATCTGCGTTGGAGTTCTCCTACAAACCTGCCATCAATGATGGATTCATATACGTTTATGACTTTTTTGAATGATGCCCAGGTAAATCAAGGTAAGGGGAATTTTTTTCAAGAGGATGTGCTTCAGCGGGTATTGGATTATCAAAACGGAAAAATAACTACAACCACAATACCTGACCCCAAAAATCCGAATGTGTGGGGATCCTATAAAGATGCTAATGCAAATGTGGATTGGTACGATGTCATGTATAAAGATGTTGCTTTTTCGCAGGAACACAACTTAAGCGTATCTGGTGGTAGTGATAGAATTAATTATTATGCGTCAGGGAATTATAATCACAGGGATGGGTTCATGAACTTTAATGCAGATTTCTCAAAACGATATTCACTTAATGCCAAGTTTTCTGCGAAGTTAACTGATTGGATGACTCTGTCGGTGAATGAAAGATTTGTAAGAAATGAATTCAAGCGTCCTACCTATCTGAATAATAACTATTTTCAGGCGTTGGCACGCCAAGGATGGCCAAACCTACCAGTCTATGATCCTAATGGTTATATGTTTGCGGCACCATCGCCTGCATTAAATATCAGGGATGGCGGAGATTTAAATCGACAAGTCGACTTGAATTATCATCAAATCCAATTGACTATAGAACCTGTAAAGTCATTTAAGATCTTCTCTGAATTTAATTATCGTACGACGAACTTTCAAGAAAATTACTCGGAACTGATTACTTATAATCACAATGTGAAAGGTGAACCCTATGCTTTTTCGCAGGTTTCGGGTTTGAATGAAAGTTATTACCGTGAGAACTATATGAATCTGAATATATATGGAGAATATGCCACTTCTATCAGTAAAAAGCATAATCTGAAATTAATGGTAGGTTTTCAGATAGAAGAAGAAAATAAGAAAAATATCAAGGCATATAAAAATGGCATAATGGTTCCCGAATCGCCTTATTTGGATACAACTAATGGATATGATTACAATGGAAATGCTGTTGCTCCGGTGGTCGGAGGTGGTTTTGTCGATTGGGCTACAGCCGGCTTTTTCGGAAGAATAAACTACGATTATGAGGGACGATATCTGGCAGAGGTTAATATGCGCTATGATGGCTCATCCCGTTTTAGAGCTAATGACCGATGGGCATTGTTTCCTTCTTTTTCTTTAGGGTGGAACTTGGCTCATGAGAACTTTTGGGGTAATTTATCTAAATATATAGGTTCCTTTAAATTACGCGGTTCTTATGGTACACTGGGAAATCAACTGACAACTAATTATTATCCTACATTCCCGATTATGAATACAGAAATGGGAGCTGGTAACTGGTTGGTGGGTGGTTTGAAGCCTAATATAAGTTCTGCACCGGCTTTGGTGTCCAGTAATTTGACATGGGAAACGATAAAAAGCTGGAATATTGGTGTTGATTTTGGTTGTTTTGAAAATCGATTAACAGGTTCTTTTGATTATTTTAATCGTTCTACTTATGATATGGTAGGGCCTGCCCGTGAATTGCCTGTTGTGTTAGGAACAGATGTCCCGATGGAAAATAATACAGATTTATCCACCTATGGTTGGGAACTGAGTTTGAAATGGAGAGATCGTTTGAGGAATGGTTTGGGCTATAGCGTTTCATTTCATTTGTCGGATGCTAAAACTAAGATCTTGTCCTATCCTAATGAAGCACTGAATCTGGACTCAAAACTTTATAGAACCGGACAAATGTATGGTGAAATTTGGGGATATAAAACCATAGGAATTGCCAGAAGCCAGGAAGAAATGGACACACACTTAGCCTCATTACCTCATGGCGGGCAAGATGCATTAGGAAATAACTGGAATGCAGGTGATATTATGTATGCTGATTTGAATGGGGATGGTAAAATTGATTCAGGAGCAAACACAGAAACCAATCATGGAGATTTGATGATTATAGGAAATGAGACGCCACGATACAATTTTGCAATTAATTTATCTGCGGATTGGAAAGGATTTGATATACGTGTGTTTTTCCAGGGAGTAATGAAACGGGATTATTTTCAGAATGGTTATTATTTTTGGGGAAATGATAAGAATGTATGGTGGTCTACTGGTTTCACAGAACATAAGGATTATTTTCGATTGGATGAAAGTCATCCTTTAGGACAGAATCTGACGTCATATTATCCCCGTCCTATTTTTGGAACAGAAAAGAACAAACAGGTTCAAAGTCGTTATTTGCAGGATGCTTCTTATATTAGGCTAAAGAATTTGCAGATAGGATATACTATTCCAGCCCGTATTGTTCAAAAAATCAACATACAGAATCTACGTGTTTATTTTTCGGGAGAGAATTTATGGACAGGAACAAAACTCAGTTCCATATTTGATCCTGAACTTTTAGGAAAAGGGTATAATGGAAACGCTTACCCACTTTCCAGGACCTTATCAATGGGGATTAGTGTTAACTTTTAAAATAATGGAATGATGAACTATAAAATATACGTCATTGCTGCATTTTCTTTATTATTGAATACAGCATGTTTAGATAATTTTTTGGATAGAGAACCGAAAGCTGAGTTAACTCCGGACAATTATTTGACGGAAGAGTCTCAATTAGCAAGTTATGCTATAAATTTATATGAAATATTTCCTACCCATGAAAACTTTTCATATGGGACTTTTGGTCTTGATAAAGATACTGATAACCAGGCAGGGACTTTAGCTGCCGAAAAATATACTCCCGGTCAATGGCGCGTTCCGGACAAAGATGGTGAATGGAATTTTGAGAAAATCTTTGAATGTAACTATTTCCTGAATATAGTTCAGGAGAAATATGAAAAGGGAGAGATCAGAGGGGATATAACAAAAATCAAGCACTATTTGGGTGAGGTATATATGCTGCGTGCTTATGAATATTTTACCCGAGTTATGAGTTTGGGTGATTTTCCGATAATAACAGAGACTTTCCCGAATGACAGGGATATATTGACACAAGCTAGCAAAAGAATGCCTCATCCTGAAGTTGTCAGGTTTATTTTGAAAGATTTGGATAGAGCTATTGAATTAATGATGGAAAATGCTCCTGATGGTAAGAATAATCGCTTGTCGGGGATTTGTGCATTGTTATTCAAATCCCGGGTTGCTTTATATGAGGCTACTTGGTTGAAATACTTTAAGAACACAGCTTTTGTTCCTGATGGGGCTGACTGGCCGGGAAAGAAGAAAGATTATAATCAAGGCTATCAATATCAGGCAGGAGGAATTGAACAGGAAATAGAATGGTTGTTAGATCAAAGTATGGCGGCCTCAAAGATTGTTGCAGATAAAATTCCGTTAACGGAAAATACCGGTATTCTGCCACAAACGGCTGAAGATTACGCAACTCCAAATCCTTATTTAATGATGTTTGGTAGTGTTGATATGTCTGTATATCCGGAGGTGTTGCTATGGAGAAAATATGATCAGGGATTGAAAATAACCCATGCAATTGAAGTTGCGGCAAGCGGTTCTAATGGAGATACTGGAGCGACAAGAGGATTAATGGAATCTTTTTTGATGCAAAATGGACTGCCGATTTATGATTCCCAAGCTTTTTGGGGAGGAGATGATGAATTGGAAAGTCAAAGGAAAGATAGAGATAGCCGTTTGAGATTATTTTTGCGAGTACCAGGACAGAAGAATATATTAATAAATATGGATGCTGTGACTCATGCTAAACTAGTTCAGGGGTATCCTGAGATTTTGTTAGGCACATCAGGCTCTGTAACAGGATATTTATTACGTAAAGGTACAAGCTTTGATGGATTACAAGTGTCTGGTAATGGGATCTCTACTGTCGGTTCAATAGTATTCCGGGCTGTTGAAGCTTATTTGAATTATATCGAAGCTTCTTATGAAAAGAATGGAGTGATTGATGCTACTGCCGATAAATATTGGAAAGCTATAAGGCATCGGGCGAAAGTCGATGAGGATTATGATAAAACGATAGCTGCTACCCGTATGGAAAAGGAAGCGTTAAAAGACTGGGGAGCATATTCTGCCGGGAGATTAATAGATCCTACTCTTTATAATATCCGTCGCGAACGTCGTTGTGAGCTAATGGCTGAAGGATTGAGAGATATGGATTTGGGACGATGGAGAGCAAAAGACCAAATGATTGAAATTCCATACCATATTGAGGGGTTTAAATTATACAATTCGACCATTTCAACATGGTATCAGGATGGAGCAGGGAATTGGAATTCTAATCTTACTTGGGGAAGTTCAACTGCCACCGTGTCTGATCCGGCTCAATCCGACTATTTACGCCCATTCTCCCGTACAGGTAAGGAGCTGGTTTACAATGGTTATCGCTGGGCTATGGCACATTATTGGCATCCTATAGCAGTTAATCATTTCTTATTGACCTCCAGTGTTAGTGATTATTCTGATTCTCCTATTTATCAGAATCCGGGATGGCCTACCATTGCAGGTCAAGGAGCAATAAAATAAGAACACTTAATTAAATACGGCATAGATGTGGTAATTTGTCTATGCCGTAAATATAAAAAACATAATAAAATGAATAAAAAGACTATTTCTTTACTTCTTATCGTATTGGCTTTTAGTTGTTTGGCTTGTCAGGAAAATGAAAAGGCTTTTGACTATACATCTCTACCTTTGAGAAATGTAACGTTTGAAAAAGGATTTTGGAGTCAATATGCCGGTCAGAATGCAAAGGTGACTGTTCCTTATTGCGTTGAACGTTGTACGAAATCGGGATGTTTACATAACTTTCAGTTAGCGGCAGGACAAATTAGTGGTGATTATCTAAGTGATAATACATGGCTTGATAGTGATATGTATAAAGCTTTGGAAGCTGCTTTTTATTCAATGATGAAGTATCCGAATGAAAAACTACTTCAGGAAACAGACTCTATTGTCGATACTATAATTAAAGCACAAGAAAAAGATGGATACCTTTATACGGCACGGACCACCCATGCGACTCATCCCCGGGTTATGAAATTTATGGGAGAAGAACGCTGGACAAATATGGGACATTTCAGCCATGAACTATATAATATGGGGCATATGATAGAAGCTGCCATTGCTCATTATGAGTTGACGGGTAACAACCGTTTCTTGAATGTGGCAATAAAGGCTGCTGATTTAATTGTTACTACTTTTGGCGAGGGGAAACTGACCTATCCTCCCGGACATCAGGAAATAGAATTAGCTTTAATAAAATTATATAAGTTAACCAATAATCCATCTTATCTTGAGATGGCTTATTATTTTCTTGAAGCACGTGGAAAATATTCCGAACGTCTTCCTTATACAGATGAATTTTTTAAAGAATATCATCAGGATCATCTCCCGGTTTCGGAACAGAGGGAGGCGGTGGGGCATGCAGTGAGAGCTGTATACATGTATGCTGCTATGGCCGATATTGTTACCTTGACCAACAACGAAAAATATAAGCTCGCTTTAGACTCTATTTGGAGTGATGTAATGGAGAAGAAAATTTATATAACCAGTGGTATTGGTAATCAACAATTAGGAGAGGCTTTTGGATTACCCTATCATTTGGATAATCTTCACGCCTATACGGAAACTTGTGCTGCTATAGGTTTGGTGTATTGGGCAGAAAGAATGTTTGCTTTCGATCAAGATTCAAAATATTATGATGTAATAGAGAGAGCAACTTATAATGGTATTCTTTCTGGTATATCACAGGATGGAACACATTTTTATTATAAGAATCCTTTAGAGTCAAAAGGAAATAAAAAACGTACAGAGTGGAACAGTTGTGCATGTTGTCCTCCTAATTTGGCTCGGTATGTTGCATCTATGGGAAGTAGAGTGTATGGTGTGAAAGGTGATAGGCTATATGTAAATATGTATGCGGAAAATCAGGCAGATATGGAGGTGAACGGGGCTAACGTGCATTTACTGCAAGAAACGGATTATCCTTGGGAAGGTGATGTTCGCCTGACGATCAATCCGGATAAGAAACAAACTTTTAGTTTATGTCTACGAATACCGGGGTGGTGTCTGAATCAGCCGCTTCCAGGAACTCTTTATCGTGTATATGAACAGGATAAAACAAATGAACGCCCGAATGTTTGGGTAAATGGAGAAGAAATTGACTATCAAATTGAAAAAGGTTATATTAGAATTAACCGAAAGTGGGCTAAAGGAGATGTTATCAGGTTGGAATTGTTTATGCAGCCTCAGCGCATAGCTTCACATTTTGCTGTTTTACAAAATGAGAATTGTGCTGCACTTACTTATGGTCCATTTGTGTATTGTGCAGAAGAAATAGACAATGTAACGGATTGGGATAAATTGGAATTATCTTTATCCGAACCATTCTCTTGTCATTCGATAACTACCGGTTTTTCGATTGTTCCTAAAATGCCGGTGTTGTCGCAGAATGATGAACTAAAATTGATTCCTTATTTCTTATGGGCTAATCGTGATACTTGCAAGATGAAAGTTTGGATTCCTGTTCGAAAAGAATGCCACAATTGACATAAACATAACTTCTAGAATGAAATAAAATGAAACAGAATACATTGATTTTAGCTTCCAGTGTCTTATTGATGAGTAATACTTTCTCAATGGCTGCTGATGAGAAGAAGCCGAATATATTGATATTTATAGCAGATGATTTAGGTTGGGAAGAAGTAGGTGCATACGGACATCCTGTTGTGAAAACACCTAATATAGATTGGTTGGCTTCTCAAGGAATGCGTTTTGATAATTTCTATCTGACAGCAAGTTCCAGTAGCCCAAGCCGTTCTTCTATTTTTACAGGAATGTATCCTAGTTGTACCGGAGCAAGAAATCTGCATGAAAATATGCCGGCCTATATAAACATGTTTCCTGACAGACTTCATGAGAAAGGGTATTACACTATGCTTGTAGGAAAAACACACGGTACAAATTTGCCTGCTGTACAGAAACGCTTTGATTATGGTTCATTTATTGATTGGTCTAAGCCTTGGACAATGGTTGATTTATGGAAAGATGCATTGAAACAACGTCCTAAGGATAAACCTTTCTTTATGTTTGCCGCTTCTATTGATCCGCATAGACCATTCAAACAGGGAGAGTATGAGAAACCATATTTACCCGATGAAGTTGTCGTTCCTCCCTATTTGCAGGATTCGCCGGAGATGAGAGAAGAACTTGCCGACTACTACAATGAAATATCTCGTTTTGATAATCATGTGGGACAAGTATTGAAACTATTGAGGGAAGAAGGTGAATTGGAGAATACATTTATTATTGTAATGTCAGATAATGGTCGTGCTTTTCAACAATCGAAGACAAGAGTTAATATGCAAGGGATAAAGTCACCTTTTATAGTATATTATCCTCCGTTGATAAAACAGGGCGTAGTGACAGAGAGCTTGGCTAGTGCGGTCGATATTGCTCCTACTCTACTGGATATAGCAAAAGTGAAAAGAGCAGCAGGACTACAAGGAGTAAGTTTACTGCCTGTATTGAAAGAACCCGAAGCAGAAGTTCGGAAATACGCTTTTGCAGAACATAATTGGCATGTATTTAAAGCTTATGAACGGGCTTTAATTACTAAAGAATATATATACATACGAAATTGGTTGCCACAATTATCTAATCCTGTTGTGGTCGAAGTGATGACCGAACCTTCGTATAAAACGATGTTGTCAGCCTATGAAAAAGGTGAACTGCCTGTTGTTCAACAAGACTGTTTTATCTCCCCACGTCCGGAAGAAGAACTCTTTTATACTATTAAAGATATACATTGCTTGAATAATATAGCAAATAAAAAATCCATGAGAAAAATGAAAGAGAAACTTAATCTGATTCTGGAAACTTGGCAAATGAGCATTGGTGATGTTTTTGATGAAAGCAAATTGAAACAAGATACTTCAGATAGAATAACAGGAAAAACACTCAAGCGTTGAACCACGGTTTAGAATCAACTCGAACTTACATATACTGGTACACATATATTAAGATGTAATGTTCAGACTATTAAGACATAACAATTGGAATATATAGAGATGACATGTCGATGATTATAAGATTGAATGTACGGGATGCTCATCCCGTCATGTATGACATGCTCATCTGGTGGTGTACGGGATGCTCATCTCGTACATTCAATTTAACCGGGATTTATATACTATCTCTTAATGAACCACATGGTATCCTTTAATGAACTGCAGGATGACTATAAACGGTTGACAAGTGAACAATTACTTCCTACCAGCACGATAATGAACAATTTCTAGGTATACTTTGAATGATTTATATACCTCTTTTGAACAAACAAAACCGAACTTTGCGTAGTCTATTGAAACAAATGTTTAGTTTTAGGTATAGGATTGGTTTTTAGAATTATTTAGGGTCAGGAACAGTGTTTTAGGGCTACAGCGGGATAGAACTTTGTGGAGTAGACATTGTTTATCCCGCTTTTTTATTTGAATAATTAACTTTAAATTGCTATATAATGAAAGAGTTTCCTGGTTTCTGTGATGAATTTCGGAAGATACTGATTTTGTGTCTTATGTCTATAACTTTATGTGGTTGTGACGGTAGTCAAGACGACAATCGTCGCGAGTCTTTAATAAAGTCATTCCAAGTGAAAGTGGACAATGAATATATAAGTAGTACAATTGATGAATCAGCAGGTGAAATAATAATAAAAGGTATTCGGGATGGTAGTCTGATTGTGGGAGTTGATTATGAATTGGCGGAAAATGCAACAGTCTATCCCAAACCTGAAACTTGGCTTCATGAATGGCAAAATGAGGAACGTTTTATTATAACTCAGAACGGGAGACAGCAGCTCTACATCGTTATTTTGGCGGATAATGAGAAAGAGGAGGAAGACTTGGGAGATGCTGTGATCTCACCGGAAAAATATTACGGGAGACAAATCAAAGATTTCTTTTACGATTTGAAGTTAAATGCCGGCGCGATTAATACCCTTGCCAAGGCTAACGAATTTTTTATAGAAGATGATATGAATGGCGTACGTATTTCTATTTATGGAGATGCGACAAGACCGGCTCATCCCGAACCGGGAAAGATAGAGGAATCGTACTATACAAAGATGATTGCTTCGATTAATAGGGCTAAAATAGCAAGAGGGGATAGGGGACTGACTATCTTTGCCAGTAAAAAACTGGACGGGAAAAACTCATTCCCAGACTGGGTAAAGGATAAGAATGGGGTGATTCCCGAGAAATATGGTCAGATGCTGGTTGATTATATCTTATATATGAGAGACCAAGATATCGTAGTCAATGTGCTGGGTATTGATAATGAGATTAACTTCAATGAAGGAAATATAACTCCTCAAAAACATATGCAGATAGTGGATTATCTGAAAGAGCAGTCTACGAAACTGAATTTTAAGATGCCGTTGATTGTAGGTCCGGAACGGTATGAGCCAATGGGAGACGTGGAAAATGGTTGGTGGAAAAAGTTTCTTGATAGCGGCTGGGGAGATCGGATTGATATTTATGGCACACATTATTATCCGGAGCATCGTTATTTTGAGAAGTTAAGGTTTGAATTGTCTCTGATAGGAGAACGTCCTTTTTGGGCGACAGAGCCTCATTGGGGATCGGAGACTGCACAACCGGATATATTGAATCATGCTGAAACAGCCATTTGCGCGTTATGGGATCAAACGGATTTAGGAATGGACGGATTTATGTGGTGGGATTACAAGCGGGATGGTAACCTGAGAGGATGTCTGATGCGTGCCGTATCCGCTCCTTTGCGTGGTGCTCGCCCTGTTGAAATGACTGACCATGATGGTGTAGATATCTTTCAGAAAGGAAAACTCCAGACGCGTGCTTTCAGAGAAGGAAATCAGTTGAATGTATATGCAATCAATATGTGCCCGGAAAATGATTTGTCGGAGGCTGTTAATTATGAGAATTATGAATTTGGATTGGACGAAGGAACAATTGACGGTGAAGTTACTTACACTCAATGGAGGGATAACACCCCGGTTGAAGGGGAAGACGCAGTAGCCAACAAAGTGAGTGATAAGACGTTTTCTGTAAATTTGCCACGACGGTCGATTACACATATCCAATTTCAACTTAAATAAAAAGAAGAGATGAACAAAAAGATTATGTATTCTTTTGCAACGCTTGCTTTAGGTATGCATTCAATAGCGTTGCAGGCTAAAGTATCACAGCCCAATATCGTATTTATCATGGCCGATGACTTGGGATGGACTGATTTGGGAGTGACAGGAAGTGATTTTTATGAGACTCCTAATATTGACCGGCTGGCATCCCAGGGGATGTTGTTTACCAATGCTTATGCTGCGGCTGCCAATTCGGCTCCGAGTCGTGCCTGCTTTATGACAGGGATGTACACTCCGCGTCACGGAGTGTTTACAGTTAATCCGCCTGATCGTGGAGACAAGACTAAACGCAAACTTATCCCAATACCTAATAATGAAGATGTCTGTGCTGATTTTGTAACTATGGCTGAAGCCTTACAGTCTAATGGATATCAATGCGGGCATGTCGGGAAGTGGCATTTGGGAGACGATAAAGATGGAACAGGACCTCTGTCGCAGGGGTTCGTTTTCAATATTGCAGGAGAAAGAGCCGGAACTCCTTATGCTTATTTTTATCCGTATTGCAATCCTAAGAAGAAAAAGTGCCACTTGGGGTTGGACGAAGGAACTCCCGGTGAATATCTGACAGACCGGCTTACAAGCGAGGCAATCGGATTTATGAATGAACATAAAGAGCAGCCTTTCTTTTTATATTTGGCACATCATGCGGTACATACGCCTTTGCGTGCACCTCAGCAAATGATTGAAAAATACGAGAAAAAGGCGAAAGGCAGATATCATTCCAATCCGGTATATGCTGCTATGATTGAAAGTCTTGACCAAAATGTAGGCAGGGTCTGCCGTGCTGTCGATTCATTGGGTATTGCAGACAATACGATTATCGTGTTTTATTCAGATAACGGTGGTTCGGAACCTGTGACAGACAATTTTCCTCTGCGTGAAGGTAAAGGCTCTCCTTACGAGGGAGGGACTCGTGTTCCGTTAATCATAAAATGGCCGGGAAAGATAGAACCTGGCACAATCTCTGATGTGCCCGTTTCCGGAGTAGATTTTTATCCGACATTTGTCGAGATAGCGGGAGGGAAGCCGGTAGCAGAGTTGGATGGAGATGATATTTTTTCATTACTTGGTAGACAGGCATATGAAAGAGATTTATTCTGGCATTTTCCGGCTTATTTGGAATCTTATAAAAAGAGTGGTAAGGATTGGCGTGCTACTCCATATTCCAGTATTCGTTCCGGCGATTGGAAACTGATTTACTATTATGAAGACAAGTCAGTAGAATTATTCAATTTGAAGGATGACTTGAGTGAAACTCATGATTTGTCCCGTAGCCAGTCGGTAAAGAGGAAAGAGCTTTACGGAAAATTAATGGATTGGATAAAGCGTACTAAAGCCCCCGTTCCTATGGAATTGAATCCTTATTATTTAGGAAATAAGTAGAACAGAATTTTAAAATACAAGAGTTTATGATGAGACATGTATATACAAACTGTAAGTTGAAATATTTCTTTTGGTTGATTCTTCTATTCATAGGGGTATCACATGTTTGTTGCTCCAATGATAATAAAATAACGAATGAGGGATTATTAAGTTCCTTTGTGGTATGGATGAATGAACAGAAAATAGAAGCGGTGGTGGATAATGAAAATCACCAAATTATAATTAGCGGGGTTAAAGATGGGAGCCAAATAACGAATCTCGGATATACTTTGATTCCGGGAACAACCCTATATCCTGATCCGCATACTTACCTGAATAATTGGGAGAGAGAGGAGCGTTTTGTTGCGAGAAGCACAGACAATCAGATTACTTATACCATCATATTGAAAGATTATGAAATTCCTTTGGATAATGCCTTGAAAATAAACTTGAATGAACGAAAGCAGCGAATCCTTCTGGTTGGAGGAGATATGGAACGTAGTCAGTTCTTTCTACAAAAGGCGGCTAACCCGGAAGAAGTGGCTCAATGGTGCTTTCAAGATATACATTTCGATGTTTGCCGGGTTTCTTATGACAAGAAGCAGGAATTGGAAGAAGGGCAAAAGAATCTTTCATTCTATGAAGATGCGGTGAAAAGTATGAAACTATTGCAGGCAGTGAATTCCAATATTCAGTTTTGGGCTACTATGAAAAGTGACTATAATGGTTATAATAATGAAAATAATCTTCCTGAGTGGATTTGCGATTATAAGCCGACAACCCGCTTTGATTGTGCGAAATATGCTGTTTTTCTCGCTGATTATCTGGAATATATGCAGAACAATGGAGTGCCTGTCAAGTATTTGGCTATTGCCAAAGAGTGGGTAGGAGTAATTAATGCCGAACGTGCTAAACAAATCATATTACGGTTGAATGCAGAGTGTTTGGCTAGAGGCATAACAAAGCCTTTATATGTAGACCCGGCAAGCTGGGGAATTACCCAAGGTGTGAACTTTATAAAATCAGCAAAGGAAAATGGTAGCCTTGATTTGTATTATGGGTTTTCAACTCACAATTTAAATAATAATGAGAGCGATCAGTACTTGTACGAAATGTTTGTTGAAGAAGCGCGACGTAATGGGAAATATGCATTTGCGGATGAGACTGGAATTGGCTCCGGAGGACGTACAAATGGGGTAGAGCCGGAAACATTGGATGCTATACTGGATGCTTATCAAGAGAAAGCTGAGTTTTATAAGGATGGGATTCAGGGAGAAATTTTTTTCGAGCCTTTTTCCCGAGGGGTAAATTCGGAAACAAGATCCATTTATTTTAAAAAAGGCGAAGAGGCTAAAAGAATGCGTTCTTATTATGTTATGAAAGTGTTTGCCAATGCGATAGCTGGCAATACCATGTGGTATGTTCCTATTCAGGCTTATGGTATAAAAGATGATGTTTATACGATGGCTTTTGTTAATGATGAAGAGCTGTTTATTACTATAATCAATAAGAATGAGAATGATTTGAAAGATGTATCACTCCTTTTGGATGGCGCGTCATTGGAGGGAAAGGCAGAACAAATCATGTTTGATATATCACTTCCCATAGAGGGACAAAGTGAAAAGCTTACTATGGCAAATAATTCATTGACTGTTAATCTTCCTTCGAAAAGTATTGTATTCTTGAGCATAAAATTATGACTATGATGAATAAGTATAGATTTATATTCTTTCTGGCAATGCAATTGTGTCTGTTGCAGGTTTTTAGCCAAGGTTTTGGCAGACGAGAACTTATTAATGACAATTGGTTTTTTTATCTGGGAGACGGGAAATATTTAGGTGCAGAATATTTTGACCATTCTCAGTGGAGGAAATTAGACTTGCCGCATGACTGGAGTGTCGAGGCTGTTGCAAGCCCGGACTTATCGAGTTGTACCGGATATTTGCCGGGGGGGATTGGGTGGTATCGTAAAGATTTGGATATTCCTGCAAATGAAAAAGGGAAACGTGTTTATATTTATTTTGAGGGCGTTTATAATAATAGTGAAGTTTTTATTAACGGGAAGTGGATTGGCAAGCGCCCGAACGGATATGTTTCTTTTATGTATGATTTGACTCCTTATATACATTATGGTGGTAAAAATGTATTAGCCGTACGAGTAGATCATTCGCAAGATGCGGATTCCAGGTGGTATACAGGTTCAGGAATTTATAGGGATGTGTATCTGGTATATGCCGCTCCGGTGCATATTAATCAATGGGGAGTAAGTTATTCGGCAGAGGTAAAGAAGAATAGTGCGGATCTGATAATACAGACAGAGATAAATAATGCGACGGCGCTTTCATCCAAAGTACAAATTATACATGAAGTATATTCTCCGGATAAAAAGAAGGTTGCCGGGGATATTTCTGTTTGTCATGCTTTGCCTGATAAAGTAACTACGACTGAAAGTCGCATTGCTATTCCGTCGCCGGAACTTTGGAGTTTGGATATTCCTCATTTATATACTATCTATACCCGTGTTTTACAGAATGGAAAGGTTTTAGATGAAACTCGGACTATGGCAGGAATTCGTACTCTTACTTTTGATTCCAATAAAGGTTTTGCTTTGAATGGGAAGAGTATGAAAATAAAAGGCGTATGTGTCCATCACGATGCAGGTTGTTTGGGGGCGGCGGTTCCTAAGGAAGTGTGGCGTCGTCGTTTGATGCAATTGAAAGCAATAGGATGTAATGCCATTCGTATGAGCCATAATCCGCAGGCTACTTGTGTTTATGAACTTTGTGACGAATTAGGTTTATTGGTGAAAGACGAAGCTTTTGATGAATGGGAATATCCTAAAAAGAAATGGATAGCAGGATGGAATAAAGGTAAACCTGGATTTGAGGGATCAGCTTCTTATTTTCGCGAATGGAGTAAAAGGGATTTGTCTGATATGGTTCGTCGTGATCGTAATCATCCTTCGGTCATAATGTGGAGTATTGGTAACGAAGTTGATTATCCCAATGATCCTTATTCGCATCCAATATTAGATAAAGAGGGAATCGGGCAGCAGCATGTGAAGGGGTATCAAAAAAATCAGCCTCGTGCGGAGCGTTTAGGAGATATTGCCAAAGAACTGGTGGCTGAAGTGAAAAAATATGATTTGTCTCGTCCCGTTACTGCTGCTTTGGCAGGAGCAGTAATGTCCAATGAAACGGATTATCCGGGTGTTCTGGATATTGTTGGATATAACTATACGGAACAACGATATAAGCTTGACCATGAAAAATATCCCCGAAGGATACTTTATGGCAGTGAAACTCGTCATGACTTGAATGCATGGAAAGCGGTTCGTGATAATGAGTATATTTTGGGACAGTTTATTTGGACAGGGTTCGACTACTTGGGGGAGGCTGGACCTTGGCCGTCAAGAGGTTTTACTACCGGTATGATCGATTTGGCTGGTAACATAAAGCCTAATGGTTATTTTCGCCGTGCTTTATGGGCCGATGCTCCTACCATTTATATAGGTACATATAAGAATAATGAAAATAAGAAAAAACTTTTAACCAATGCCCCGGCAGTATGGAATTATGAACAAGGAGAGCTCGTTAGGGTAGTGGCTTATACCAATTGTGAAGAAGCAGAGTTATATTTGAACGGTGGGTTGGTAGGAGAAAAGAGAAAATATGATGACCAGACTGCCATTATTTATTGGGATATTCCTTATATTGCCGGAACTTTAGAGGTTGTAGGATATAAAGAAGGCAAGGCCGTTACGAAGGAAATGATACGTACGAGTGGACGTCCGTATGCTATAAAGGCAACTTTGGATAAGGATAACCATATACAAGAAAAGGAATGCATACATTTGATGATTCACATTGTAGACGAGAATGGAATTCCGGTAGTATTGGCAGATAATCAAATAACATGTCATATGGAAGGACCGGCCAAATTGCTGGGGCTTGAAAGTGGTGATAATAATGTCGCTGACAATTATCGTGATAATAGACAACGTTGTAAGAATGGTACGTTGTTAGGCTATATTCAAACTATCAGCAAAGGAAAAGTGAACATAAAATTAACTTCCCCATTGCTACAATCTTGCAATATTGATTTTGAAATTGAATAACACGAAATGAGATGAAAAATGTAATCTATTCTTTAGCTACTTTATGTAGTGTTGCCGCACCCCATGCTGTCAAAGCTGATGCTCCAGTGCAGAAGCCCAATATTCTGGTGTTTATAGCAGATGATCTGGGATGGGAGGAAATCGGTGCTTATGGGCATCCGACCATTCACACCCCTAATATTGACTGGCTGGCCCGAAACGGAATGCGCTTTAATAATTTCTATTTGACGGCAAGTTCCAGTAGTCCCAGTCGTTGTTCAATTTTGACGGGGATGTATCCTAGCGCTACCGGGGCACCTAATTTGCATGAGAATATGCCGGAACATATTAATTTATTCCCGGATCGTTTGCATGATAAGGGATATTACACTATGCTTGTTGGAAAGACTCATGGAACAAATAATCCGAAAGTAAAAGCACGCTTTGATTATGGTAAATTCATTGACTGGTCAAAACCATGGACAATGGTTGATTTGTGGAAGGAAGCTTTGCATCAACGTCCCAAAGATAAACCTTTTTTTATGTTTGCAGCATCTATTGATCCGCACCGGCCATATAAGCAAGGACATTTTGAACACCCTTTTGATCCTAAAGATGTAATAGTTCCGCCCTATTTGCAGGATTCACCGGAAATGCGTGAAGAACTGGCCGACTATTATGATGAAATAGAGAGATTTGATAATCATATTGGTCAAGTTTTAGATGTACTACGTGAGGAAGGGATATTGGAGAATACGGTTATTATAGTAATGACTGATAATGGACGTCCATTTCCACAATGCAAAACTCGTGTCAATGTGCAGGGTTTGAAGTCTCCTTTTATTGTTTACTATCCTGTTTTAATAAAAAAGGGAACTGTGACAAATAGCCTGGCTAGTGCTGTTGATATTGGACCTACTTTACTGGAACTGGCCGGAGTGAAACGTTCTCCCGGTCTACAAGGGGTAAGTATGTTGCCTATAATGAAAAATCCTCAGGATGAGATACGTAATTATGCTTTTGCAGAACATAATTGGCATGTCTTTAAGGCTTATGAGCGTTCGGTTATTACTAGAAAATATGTATATATAAAGAACTGGCTGCCTCATTTGCCTAATCCATCTGTTGGTGAAACGATGCGTATGCCTGCTTATAAGAAGATGCTTGATAGCTATTTAAAAGGACAGCTTCCTTTAGTACAGCAAGATTGCTTTACAGCTCCGCGTCGAGCTGAGGAATTATATGAAATACCTGATGATATACATTGTACGAAGAATCTTGCAGGGAAGAAACAAAAGAAAAGGGCAGTTGAAGAACTAAGAATGGCTCTTGATATATGGCAACAATCGGTTGGTGACCATTTTCCCGGAGAAACAAATTTGAAAAAAGATATTTCAGACAGGCTGACAGGGGAGAAAATAAAAGAAGAGATGTGAATTCGTTTTCAGAAAGACAAAAATGATATTATATGAATAATAAATTAGCAAAAGGAATAGGTTTTTTGTGGGCATCAGGCAGTTTTGCATTGCTGTCTGCCGAAGAAGTAAAACAGGAACGCCCTAATTTTGTATGGTTCATGACCGAAGATGTATCTAAACATTATTTGAGTTTATATAATAATGGGGAATATGGAGCCGTAACTCCTAACGTAGAAAGATTGGCTGATGAAGGCATTGTTTTTAACAATGCATATAGTAATGCTCCTGTCAGTTCTGCGGCCCGTTCTACCTTGATTACAGGGTGCTATGCACCTCGTTTAGGAGCTGGTTTTCATCGTAAACTGGAACAAGTGCCTATGCCTGAGGGTCTTAAAATGTTTCCGGCTTATTTACGAAATGTAGGTTATCATACTTCGAATGCTTCAAAAACGGATTATAATTGCTTTTTGGATAAAACAGCATGGGATATTGTTGATGGAAAAATGGGTGATTGGCGTAAACGCCCTGATAAACATATGCCTTTCTTCCATGTACGTACGAATGCAGTGACGCATGAAGGGAAATTGCAGTTTAAGAAAACTGCTCTTCAGGAAGTACCAACAATCAATAGTCCTTCCAAAGTTTTCGTGCATCCTTATCATCCTGACACAGAACTGTTCAGGTATACATATGCTACTTTCTATGACCGTATTCAGGATTCAGACAAAGAACTGGGGCAGTTGATAGATATGCTTGAGGCTGACGGTGAGCTGGATAATACCTTTATTTTTTATTTTGGTGATAATGGCGGTTCTCTTCCGGGCACGAAAGGGTATACGACTGAAACCGGTTTGCAAGTGCCCTTAGTTGTGTATGTTCCTAAAAAATGGCGTGATAAATTGCCAGTTAAAATTGATACGAGAGCAAACGGATTAGTCAGTTTTATGGATTTTGGACCGACTTTACTTCATTTGGCAGGAGTAGATATACCAGACGATATGGATGGTATTCCTTTTTTGGGAACTGACATTTCTTTGGAACAGTTGGAAGCGCGCGATGAGGTATATGGTTATGGCGATCGTTTTGATGAACTTTATGCTTTTAATCGTACACTTCGAAAAGGAGATTTTAAGTATTCTCGTAATTTCCAACCTTATCATTCCAAATCTCTTTATGCATTTTATCGTTATAAACAGGCGGCTTTTCGTGAATGGCGTGAATTGTATGAAATGGGTAAGTTGAATTCTGTTCAGAGACGTTTCTTTGAACCACAGGGAGCTGAGGAGTTGTATGATTTGTCTGTTGATCCTTATGAAATCCATAATTTGGCAGATGATCCGGAATACAAAGCCAAATTGAAAGAATTACGTAGAATTTTGAAAGAAAAGATGCTTGATGAATATGATCTAGGTTTTTTCCCGGAGTGTGAATGGTTGGAGAATGGAAAACAGAATCCGACAAAGTTCGGTCGGGATAATTCTATCTCCTTAAGAAGGTATTCGGATATTGCAGATTTGGAACTTTACCCTTTCAAACAAATAGAAGGAAAACTTCGTGAAGCATTAAGTTCATTGGATCCGGTAGATCGTTATTGGGGGGCTACAGTATGT
Organism: Bacteroides sp. GM023; assembly: GCF_014750685.1. Classification (GTDB taxonomy): domain Bacteria; phylum Bacteroidota; class Bacteroidia; order Bacteroidales; family Bacteroidaceae; genus Bacteroides. Next base: position 279,347 of record NZ_JAAXGE010000014.1, on the reverse strand, counting down.
GCTTCTTTTGGAAGGGAGTCTTTTTCTTTAAATAAAGAATTAAAAAAACTATTGAACGATTCGCAAGCTTATGTGCGGAGTCGGGCTATTGTTGCTTTAAGTAAAGTAAAGCAAATAGATCCGGCAAATCCAATGCGGGAGGCTTTGAAGATAGCAAAGACCGGTGCGGAATCTCTTTTGATACTGAATGACATCACGTATTTGCAAGATGCCGGTTTAGGGTATCAGTTCGTATTAGATGCGGCGGATGTTCCTCAGAAGTGTAATGGTGTAGATTGGCGGTTAAAATATTTAAAGGTGAAATGAAAAATACATTTTTTGAATATTATGTGACCGTTATATTACTTCTGTTTCCTGGTGCGTTAAAATCTCAACAGATGGTAGAGTTTTCTGCTCCTATTTATGCTGATCCTTACTATTGTGGTTCGTGTGACCCGGAAATTGTATGGAATTCTTTTTCGGGAGAATGGATGTGTTTTTATACAGGTAGGCGTCCGGCCTTGGGGGTGGCGGCTACGTGTGGTAATCCGATAGGAGTGGCGGTTTCCAGGGATTTGAAAAATTGGATGTTTAGAGGATATTGCCTTTTTGATGGAGAAGGAGGAAAACCAGATAGCAGGCATACTTTTTGGGCTCCGGGAATTATTCTCAATGGAGATGAAGCTCATATGTTCGTCACATACAAAGAAGATGCCACTCCACCATGGGGAACGGGTGGGTGTATTGCACATTATAAGGCTTCTGTTGCCGATATGTTGAATGGATGGAAACGAGTTGACGTCACTATTGGTGAGGATGATTGTCTGGATGCTTCAGTCATTAAATTGGAGAACGGGAATTTTCGGATGTATTATGTTGGAGGTGTTAATAATCAGGATACAAAGGGACGTAAGACGATTCGATATGCTGAAAGTAGTAATCTAAATGATTGGACTGTAAAGGGAGACGTAAAAGGAGAGGTTAATGATAAGAAAGTACATGGAATAGGCTATCAGGAAGGAGTATATGTTTTCCTGTGGAAAGACCGCTTCTATATGTTGACCGATCCGCACAAAGGACTCGCAACTTATAGTTCCGATGATGGAATCACTTGGAAATATCATGGACAAATCATGGAAACTGGCACTTCTTCCCGAACTTTGGATTGGAGTCAGGCAAGGCATCCCAGTGTGCTTGTGCAAGATGATAGAACTTATATTTTTTATCATGTGGAGCCATTTCGGCCTGAAAAGGTCAAAGGCTCGGAACTGGAAAAACACCAAAGATATGCTTTTATACAAATGGCAGAGTTAAAATGCTCTGAAAATGGCATTCAAAGATACTAATGACCGTTTTTTACCCTGCGAATGACTTATTTTTCACCATTGATTAACTTTTGTAGTGTCTATTTTTGTAGTGCGAATATAAACGTTTGACTTTAAATTAGTGTAGAAATGAAATCACAGATGAATAAAGTGAATCAGATTTTGTTAGCATCCGGTACGCTGATGCTTCCATTTGTCTCAGGATATGCTCAACAGCAAAACTCTAACAAGACAACTCCTAATGTTGTTTTTATTATGGCTGATGATTTAGGGATTGGAGATTTAGGATGTTATGGACAGGAACGAATTAAAACCCCGGCTATTGATGCATTGGCTGAACAGGGAATGAAGTTCACCCAACATTATTCCGGTTCGACAGTCAGTGCTCCGTCTCGTTGTGTTTTATTGACTGGAAAACATACCGGGCATTCTTTTATCAGAGGTAATAAGGGGTATACAGCCGAAGATGGACGGCAATATGACTTGAATTTGGCTGATGAAGAAGTAACATTGGGGGAGGTTTTTAAAACTAAAGATTATGTGACGGCATGTGTCGGAAAATGGGGGTTAGGAGGTCCTTCGGCCGAGGGACATCCTAATAACCAGGGCTTTGATTATTTTTTCGGCTATTTGGGGCAAGGAAATGCTCATAACTACTATCCTATCCAGTTATTCGAGAACAATACTCCGGTAAGGTTGGAAAATAAAGTGTATTCTCATGACATGATAATGGATAAAGCACTTGCCTTTTTAGATAAGAATACAGATAAGCCTTTTTTCTTGTATTTGACTCCAACGATTCCTCATGCAGATATCGTAGTACCCAATAATGAATTGTTTGATTATGATGGAAAATTTGAGGAAGTTCCTTATCCGGGTAAGGGGTATCGTCCACAGGAAAAACCGAGGGCTACTTTTGCGGCTATGGTTACGCGTTTGGATAGGGATGTACAAAGAGTTGTTGATTTGTTGTCTAAAAAAGGGGTTTTAGATAATACTATTATTGTTTTTACTTCAGACAACGGTACTCATAAGGAAGGTGGGCATGATCCCAGATATTTTGATAGTAATGGTCCGTTTAGAGGAATGAAACGTGATTTGTATGAAGGGGGGATACGTACTCCATTTGTAGTAAAGTGGCCTGGAGTGATTCCTGAAGGTTCGGTATCTTATCAGGTTTCTTCTTTTTGGGATTTTATGCCAACTATGTGTGAATTGATTGGTACGGTAGCTCCCGCCGGTATTGACGGTATTTCATACTTGCCAACTTTGACAGGTAAGGGAAAGCAAAAACAGCATGATTACCTTTATTTTGAATTTCACGAACAGGGAGGTAAGCAAGCTGTGATTAAAGACGGATGGAAACTATTACATCTTCAGGTTAATAATCCGAAGAAAGAGAAGTATGAACTATATAATTTAAATGCAGATCCGGGGGAAGTAGCAGATGTATTAAAGCAGTATCCTCAGAAAGTGCAGGAATTAAAGAAGATTATGAAACAAGCCAGAACGACCAATGATAATTGGAAGTTCGCTTTTGAAAAATAACACATTTAATTTTTAATATATGAAGAACATGAAAGTCAAGTCTGTACTTGCCTTGCTGCTAGTGGTGTGCTCGATGGGGATCGGATATGCTCAACAGATGACATTGAAAGGGCAAGTTTGGGATGAGGTGCTTAATGAACCTCTGATTGGAGTAAATGTCACGGTGAAAGGAACGACTAATGGGGTGATTACCAATGTAGACGGTAATTTCACTATTACAGCACAGAAAAATCAAGTATTGCTGTTTTCGTTTATTGGGTATAAGGATGTTGAGATTGTAGTAAAGCCTAATCTCAATTTGTCGAGAGTTATCATGTCCGAAAGTATGCAACAGATTGAAGAAGTTGTTGTCGTTGGATATGGACAACAAAAAAAGGCTTCCAGTGTTGGCTCTATTGCAACAGCCAAAGGAGATGATTTGCTAAAGGTTGGTAGTGTAACAACTGTTTCGGAAGCATTGCAGGGACAGATGCCGGGAGTGGTTGCTATAAATACATCTTCCAAACCGGGAGCAGACGCTGCTGATCTGTTTATTCGTGGAAAGGCTACATGGGGAAATGCGGCTCCGTTGACTCTTGTGGATGGTGTGGAACGTAATTTTAATGATGTTGATGTTAATGAAATCGAATCTATTTCGGTATTGAAAGATGCTTCTGCTACAGCTGTATATGGTGTGAAAGGAGCAAATGGCGTAATCTTGGTTACAACGAAACGCGGAGAGAATAAAAAAACAGTAGTGAATTTCTCTGCAAACTTTGGTTTTAAACAACCTACTTCAAAGTTAGAATGGGCAGATTATCCTACTTCGATGAAAATGTACAATGAAGCGGCTGCTAATGATGGTATGTGGGATAAACGCATTCCCGAATCAACTATTGCAGCTTGGGAGCATGCATATGCAACAGGAAATTATGGACCTTATAATGATTATTTTCCTCAGGTAGACTGGTGGAATGAGATGGTACGTAATTTTGGTTTTCAACAAAACTACAATTTAAATATCAGTGGTGGTACAGAGCGTATGTCTTACTTTGCTTCATTAGGAATGTTGAACGATGGGGATATTTATAATACAAAGAAACAGCCTGATTTTGACCCTCGGTTTTATTATAAAAGATATAATTGGCGTACTAACTTTGATTTTAAACTGACGAAAACCACTACATTTTCTGTGAATATTGCAGGAAAGATGGGGTATAGGAATCAGCCGGGATATCGGGATGCAGATAATGGGGATGGTTATATTTTCGATCCGTTTATACAGACACCGACCAATCTGTTTCCTATTAAATATTCTGATGGTGAATGGGGAGCTGACGGACAGGGAGATGGAAATATTGTAGCTCAGATGAATTCTCAGGGACAGCGGCAGTATAAATCGTTTCAAGGCTTTTATGATGTTATTTTAAAACAAGATTTGAGTATGATAACTAAAGGGCTTTCAGTGAAAGCGTCAGTTTCATACAACACATATTCGGATAGGCAATCAAGCATTTTTAAAGCTAAAATGTATGGAAACAATGATGCTGATGCATCTTCTAAGTCTTTTATCAGATATTATAGAGTGTATGATTATGCAAATCCTACAGTGAATGCGGATGGAACAATTGATTATCCGGTGATAAGAGAAGACCGTTTTCCTACTTGGCAAATGGAAGAGGACCGTCCGGTTGGAGCCAGTCATGATAATTTTAAGAATTATGGACGTAAATTATATTATGAAATAGCTTTGAATTATCAGAGAAGTTTTAATGACCACAATGTAACAGCTTTGGCTGTATTCAACCGTAAGATTACAGATAGTACAGAATCCAATAATAATAGTAAGATGTCGTTTGCTTCTTATGAAGAAGATTGGGTAGGACGTATTACCTATAACTGGAAAGAACGTTATTTGGCAGAAGTAAATGCGGCATATACTGGCTCTGAGAAATTTGCTCCGGGAAAACGTTTTGGTTTTTTTCCTTCTTTTTCCATAGGATGGAGATTGTCGGAAGAACCGTTTATGAAGAAAATCCAAGAAAAATGGCTGACAAACTTGAAGATTCGTTATTCATATGGAGAAGTCGGTAGCGACAAGGGTGCTCCCCGGTTCAATTATATTCAGTTGTTTGAGTCGGGCGGTAATGTAACTTTTGGAAAGAATCAGGATGTAACTTACGGCCCCTTGTATACAGAAGGTAGTTTAGCGTATCATGATGCTACTTGGGAAACTGCAACAAAACAGAATCTGGGTATAGAAATGACTCTTTTCAGAAAGTTTAAAGCATCAGTCGACTTGTTTAATGAAAAACGTACAGGCATTTTAATGTCGCGCAACACGATTGCACCATGGATGGGAGCTGGATTACCATCTGTTAATATCGGTGAAACGAAAAACCATGGTTTGGAACTGGAGTTTGCCTGGAATGATAAGATAGGGAAACATATATCCTATTATGCAAAGTTTAATTTTGCTACTAGTGAAAACCGTGTAGTATTTAAGGACGATCCTAATCGTATGGATGATTATTTAAAGGCTGCGGGAAAACCGATCGGATATGTGAGAAAGTATATAGTTTCGGGGAATTTATCATCTATTGATGATATATTCAATTATACCCAGAGCAATATCACTAACGGTTTACAAAATCAATTGATTCCTGGTGATTTGGCATATATTGATTATAATGGAGATGGTGTCATTGACGGAAAAGACTCGGCTCCGGCAGCTCACATGAACTATCCATTAACCACTTATGGCTTTTCGTTAGGATTTACTTATAAGGGAATTGGTATAGATGCATTATTTTATGCAGCTACGGGAGTATATAAAGATCAGATAGGCTCTTTTTTATGGGACTTTCCAAAGGGTAATATAAAAGCTCAACCGGATGCGTTAGACCGATGGACGCCGGATGATATGTATTCGACTCGAATAACCCGCCCTTCAGTACATCTGGTTAACGATTATAATAGTCAAAGCAGTACATATAGTTATACCAACCACTCTTATCTTCGTTTAAAGAATTTGGAAATAAATTATTCATTTCCTAAAAAGTGGATAAAAAAGATGAGCATTAGTAGTTGTCAGGTATATGTAAATGGCAATAACTTATTTACAATCTCTAATGTTGATAGCAGAAGAGATCCGGAAACCGGGAGCAGTTCAGTGTATCCCATTGTTAAGAGATATAATGTAGGAGTCAGACTTTCATTCTAGAAATAAATAGATTGTCATGAATATAAATATGAAAAAAATATGGGTTGGTATGATTGCCATTTGTATATTAGGTATTCATACTGGTTGTGAGGATTTTCTGGATAAATCACCGGATATGGGATTATCCGAGGATGATGTTTATAAAGATTATGCTTCAATTAGAGGGTTCATGGACCGGGCTTATAATTTCTTGGATAATTTCCATTTGTATCAGAAATATAATAATGGTCGCACATATATAGGAGCTATTTCCGACGAGTTCGCTTCACTTTATAATTTTACGGAAGCTAAACCTATAAATTCAGGGAGCTGGTTGAGTAAGGAAGGTACCGATTTTGAAATTGGTAATAGTAATAAGAATGGAGGTACCTCTATTTGGAAAGCTTATCAGGGGATACGTATTGTGAATCGAGTGATCCGTGATATAGATATGGTTTCGGGACTTACAGAACAACAGAAGAACGAATTATTGGGACAGTCTCATTTTTTGCGGGCATGGTTTTATTTTCAGCTCATTAATAGATATGGCGGGATGCCGATATTTGATAAATTATTCGTAGGAGATGGAGATGAAGATTTGCCTAGAAAAACTTATCATGAATCTCATGATTGGATGATGACCGATATTGAAAAGGCTGTAACGATGTTGCCTGATATGTGGGATGATAACAATGCGGGACGACCGAATAAGATCGCAGCGATGTCCTTCAAGTCAATGGCGCAATTATATGATGCAAGTCCTTTGATGCAAAACGATCTTTCCAGTATTCAAATAATGAAATATGATGCCGATAGGGCAAAAACAGCTGCAAAATCGGCAAATGCGGTTTTGAAATATATAAAGGACCATCCGGAAATGGGGTATCGCTTGATGGAAAAAGAAGAATATACTAATATATTTTATTGGAAAGCTCCTCCATATATGCAACCGGAATATCTATGGTATAATCGTTCCCAGGAAGCATTGGGAGAATATAACTACAAAAGGTATATACGTGCATTTTGGCTGGCAGGTGAGTATGCATCAGGTACTGGAAATGATGCGGTGGCATATAATGCTCCGACACAGAATATGGTAGATATATATGAAAAACAGGGAGATGATGGGTTATATTATCCAATAACGCATATGAAGGCGAGCTATGACGATCAGCATCCATATGATAAAAGAGATCCACGTTTTTATAATAATATATTGTATCCGGGAAATAAATGGGGAGAGAATAAAAGTGGAAAGGATCAGTATATAACCACCTATGTCGGAGGAAATATGTATAACACGGTCATCAATAATAATCAGACAAATAAACGTCAGCAGACTGGATACTTATGTAAGAAGTTCCTTTGGGAAGGAGCCGATCAGTGGAAGGAATTGTATGGATTGAACCGGGTGATAACTGTCTATATTAGAGTAGCTCAGATTTATCTGGACTTGGCAGAGGCATCGTTCGAGGCAACAGGAAGTGTGACTACTAAGGTGGAGGGGTGTGATTATTCTGCATTAGAGGCTATAAATATAATTCGTAACCGGGTTGGAATAGGTAATGTTCCGTCTGATATTTATAATGATTCGGACGCTTTTAGACAAGCTATTCGTCGTGAACGAACAGTCGAATTGATGTTTGAAAATCATCGTTGGTGGGATATACGCCGTTGGATGATAGCACATGAGCTTTTTACGGGACAATATCCTATAAAGGGAATTGAGGCTACTCCGAAGAATAAAGACCATGCGAAGGTGGCAGATAAAAGTACTCTGGAATTTACGTTTAAAACCATTGATGTCATTCCGGAAATACGGGTATTTGAGATGAAGAATTACTGGTATCCGTTCTCTATGAATGATGCTGCTTCATTAAATAATCTAGAGCAGAATCCCGGTTGGTAAGTGTGTTAGTTTATAAGATCATTAAAATATAAAGCAATGAATAAATATATACTATATACGAGTAGTTTAATATTGGCTTTAGGTTTTTGTGTTAATTCGCCTTGTAATGCACAAAATAAAAAAAATCAGAAAAGACCTAAAACCACTAAGGCGGCTTTGATTGTAAACGTCAGCACTAAAATTGTTGATGAAAAAGGGCATCCGATAAAAGATGCGGAGGTTATCGCCGGAGAAGGGGCCATCACTCATTATTCAGATAAGGAGGGTAAAGTATCCATTCAGACAAAGGCGAATGGAGTGGTGCTTATCGAAGCATTGGGATATGAAGATGTGATTGTAGATCTGTCTAAAGAACAATTTCCCAAAGTATTGAAATTGAAGAAAACAGAAATGTTATCATCAGGAAAGTATGTTTTGAATCGTCCTGATGGTGGAACAACGAATCAGAAGGATCTGGTAGGAGCTATTAGTTCCATAACCGGGGAAGAGTTAAGCTCATTTCCAGAATTTTCTTTATCGAATACGTTGCAAGGACGAGTACCGGGGTTGGTTGTTCGTTCTAATTCCGGTGCATTTGCGCTGAATAGCTCCAGTTTGTTTGTGAGAGGTCTGCATAGGAAAGATAATAACCAAGCTATTGTAATAGTAGATGGAATCGAACGTAGTATGGAGGATATAATTCCGGAGGAAATAGAGACTATTGATGTTATGAAAGATGCTACTGCTAAAATTTTATATGGTGCACGTGCTGCCAATGGAGTTTTGGTAGTGACAACTCGTAGAGGAGAAGCGAATAAACGAGTGATACGTGCATCAGTTGAGGCTGGCGTAATGCTTACTACCCGAACACCTGAATTTTTAGATTCTTATAATTATACAACTTTATATAATGAGGCGAGACAAAACGACGGTTTGCCTGATTTTTATACTCCGGAGCAGTTGAATGGTTATAAGAACAGTACCGGTGTCAACGACCTTTTATATCCGAACGTAAACTATTATGATTATTTTCTGCAAAAGCAGAGTATGTATCGTAAAGCAGTAGTGGATCTGAATGGCGGGAGTAATAAAGTCAAATACTCATTGATTGCCAATTACATCGGAGGAAATGGCTTTGAGAAAGTCGGCGATCGTCCGGATTTGAATCGTTTGAATGTGCGTGGTAACTTGGATATCCAAGTGACAGACTACTTGAGTGTGGTGGCGGATGCGGCAGCACGCTTGGAGATGAAAAGTTGGAGTAGCATGGGCAATGCGGACGTTTATACAGCTTTATCTACTACTCGCCCTAATGAGTATCCATTAACTATAGCTTCAGATGCATTAGGTTTACAGCCGGATGAAAAGGGTATTCCTTATTTCGGGGCAAGTCTTCGTCATCCGTCCAACTTATTGGCTGATATGGAGTATGGTGGGTTTTTGTCAGAGAGATATATTACCAGTCAGACAAATGTGGGACTTGATTTTACATTGGATAAATGGGTGAAGGGACTGACTGCTAATGCCTTTGTTACCTTTGATAATTATAACTTTTTCAAACAAGGACAAACTAATGTCTATCCTACATATGCAGTTCGTGGTATAACAGACGGGACACCTGAGTTTCTTCAGATGAAAAAATTAACGCTTCAGGATGATCAGTCACGAATGGGAGAAGAAACTCGTCGAACTTTAGGATGGCGGGCAAATGTGGGATACACTAATCAATTTGATAAGCATCACATTTCTGCATTGTTAGCTTATAACTATTATCAGGATGAAGTAAAAGGAGGATCACAAGATGTGAAAAATACCAATACTACGCTTCGTTTGAATTATGGGTTTGATAATCGCTATGTGCTCGAAGGTGATTTGGCATTGATGGGAAGCAATCGTTTCGAAAAGGGTGAACGGTATTTCTTGTCAGGTGCAATGGGGGCCGGCTGGATTCTTTCTAATGAATCTTTTTTGTCTCATTGTGCGGCAATTAATTTTTTAAAATTAAAAGCGAGCTTTGGCATTTTAGGTTATGACCGGGGAACTGATTTTTTACTTTATAAAACAGCTTGGAAAAATGGTTCTACTACGGCTTTTGGAGAACAGAATAAAACGACTGCATATACCACAGATTTTGTTCGTATCGGCAATAAGAATTTGAAATGGGAACGTTCCACAGAGTGGAATATTGGTGTTGAAGGATTCTTTTTGAAGAATCGTTTAAAAGCGGAATTGAATTATTTTAACGAGACAAGAGATAATATTATAGGTAGTAAAAGTGCAGTGCAAGCTAGCATGGTTGGCAACTTTGTAAGTTTGGGTAACATTGGTAAGATTCGTAATAATGGTATAGATGCATATGTGCAATGGAGTGACAGGAGTGAGAATTTAGCATATCAGGTAGGTGTTAATATGACCTGGTCAAAAAATAAACTATTAGAATGGAATGAACCTCAATATCCGGATCAATATACGAAGGCAGTTGGCAAGCCCACTGATGCAATGTTTGGTTATCAGTCTTTGGGATTATTCGGTAAGAATATTCCATTGCAGGGTTCCAATCAATTCTTGGGACATTATCAGGAAGGAGATATTGCTTATGCTGATTTGAATAATGATGGAAAGGTAGACTCCAGAGATAAAAAAATGCTTGGTAATTCGCATCCCAGAACCGCCTGGGGAGTGGATGTTAATTTGCAATATAAAAACTGGGGACTTTATGTGTTGGGAACGGCCGAACTGGGAGTGGACACATGGAAGAATAATACTTATTACTGGAATAAGGGAGAGGAAAAATATTCAAAGGTTGTAATGGACAGATATCATCCGGTTAACAACCCGAACGGTTCCTATCCCCGGTTGACTGTAACAGAGGGTGATAATAATTTTGTCAACTCTAGTTTTTGGTTGGAAAATGCCTCTTTCTTTCGTTTGAAGAATGTAGAGTTAAGCTACACCATTGTTAATAAGAAAGAAAACAGCTTGACTAAGAAGATCAGAATTTTTGCTCGTGGAACTAATCTTTTTGTTTTATCAAAAGAGAAAGATTTAGATCCGGAGATGATGAATGCCGGATTGACTAATTATCCGGTATACACTACTCTGACTGGTGGATTGACGGTAACATTTTGAGTAATTTAATTTGTATATATTATGAAATTAGTAAGATTATTATATATGACTCCCTTATTGTTGGGTACATTAAGTGCGTGTGATGATACATTTGTCGAAAAGACAAACAATGAATGGGAACCTAAATATATTTGGAGTGTGTCTGATATAGCTCAAGGTGTTCTAAACAATGCCTATAGTGCCATTCCCAAACGTCCGGATAATTATGATGGTAACTTTCTGGATGCAGCTACAGATAATGCACTGACAAGCCAGTTGGGCTCATCTGTGTATAAAATAGTATCAGGCAAGCTTTCCGTAACGGACAATCCTTTGGGAAATTGGTCTACATGTTATCAGCAATTACAGTATATCAATAGCTTTTTGGAGAATGGTTTGACTGATCAGACTAAGTATGATAAAGTCGATGAGGAGAAGGATGCTGCTTATAAAAAACGTTTAAGAGGGGAAGCCTATTTTTTACGTGCCTTTTGGGGATTCAGGCTATTGCAACATTATGGTGGTAAAACCGACAACGGACAGGCCTTAGGATATCCACTTGCCCTACATTTTATTACGGAGGAAGAAGCTTCCCAACTGACGTCTTTTAAACGGGATACTTATCAGGCATGTGCAAATCAGATAATGAATGATTGTGACGAGGCGATGAAATGCTTACCGTTGAAATATGAAGGATCCGACCCGGTAGTTGGGGCTACGGAAATTGGTAGAGCTACCCAATTGACTGCGGCTGCTTTAAAAAGTAGGGTGGCATTGTATGCCGCCAGTCCGGCATTCCAACCCAATATTTGTACTCAGATAGAATCTATGGGCCGTTTTTCCGTAATAGATCCTTCTATGTATGAAGAAAAGTGGGTAGTAGCTGCAAAAATAGCAGACGAGGTATTAAAAATGGATGGCTTTGGTAACTTTTATGCCTTAAAATCTACAGATTTGGCTGATGCAGGGAATGCAACTCCGGCAGAATTTCTATTTCGGACGTTCCATAATACTAAAGAGATGGAGAACAGGCACTTTACCCCTTATTATTTGGGAAAGGCGAACACAGTTCCTTCTCAGAATCTGGTGGATGCTTTTCCAATGAAAAATAGTGGTTATCCGATTAGTGCTGGTGAGGTAAAGTCTGGTTATGATGTACAACATCCGTATGAGGGACGTGATAATCGTTTTTATTTGAATATCTATTATCATGGGGCTATATATGGAGAGGCAGGATTACCTGTTGATGTAATCTATGGTGGCAAGGATTCCCAGTCTTTCGATTGTTACGCTTCCCGGTCAGGATACTATTTGGCGAAATTCTTGTCCAAAAAAGAAGCGATGCTTGACCCTGTCACATCGACAAATTCCCAACATTATTATCCTATTATGCGCAAAGCCGAAGTCTTTTTAAATTATGCGGAAGCGGCTAATGAGGCTTGGGGACCAAAAGGTAAGGATCCGGATGGAATATGTAAATATACGGCGTATGAGATCATTAAAACTATACGTAAAACCTCCGGAGGAATAACAGATACGCGATATTTGGATGAAATGGCAGTTGATAAGGCATCTTTTCGTGAACTTATCCAAAATGAAAGACGCCTGGAATTAGCTTTCGAGAATCATCGCTATTATGATATACGCAGGTGGTTGTTACCATTGAACGAGCCAGTTAGAGGTGTTACGGTAACCGAACAGAATGGAGTATTGCAATACAACACTTCTAAGGAAATAGAAGCTCGTCAGTTTGATGATATTCGTTACTATTATTCACCGCTTCCATATGATGAATGTGTGAAGAATCCAAATTTGATTAATAATTTAGGCTGGAAATAATAATAAATAAATTATAGAGCGATGAAAAAGATGAATATTTTGTATTATGCACTATGTCTGTTTCTGATGACATCCTGCTATGACGATTATGTGAAAGATTATGATGTTTCTACAACATATTTTGCTTCTCAAAATCCTTTGCGTACAGTGATTGCCGACCGTGACATGACAATGAAGGTAGGAGTAGCTATTGGAGGTAAACGTGAAGTCAACACTGATGATTGGGCAGAATTCGAGATTGATCCTACTTTGTTGGAAGGGACAGGTCTGACACTTCTTCCTCAGAAATATTATACATTATCAAACCCTGACAGATTTCAGGTTTCTAAGACCTCTTTGGCAGTAGCAGATGTTGTGATTAGTTTTACTGATGATTTTTATGCAGATTATGAGAAAACAACTAAAGTACACTACGCACTACCTTTTAGAGTGACGGATAGCTCACTCGATAAGATTCTGGAGGGGAAGGAAACAAGTATTGTGGCTGTAAAATACATTAGCACTTATCATGGCACCTACTATGTGAAAGGTACAATAAAGGAGTTGAGTGTATCGGGTGAAGTTGTAGAAACAAAGAAATATGAGAATAAAGACCTATCAAAGAATATCACTCGCGCTGTAAATTCTTTATCTAAAAACATATTGGTGAGAGAAGGCGTTGCGGATTTTTCGGTTGTTAGTGCTGAAAATGTAAAAATGACAATGCAATCCAATCATACAGTAACGGTAGAAACATTAGACGGCAGTATAGAGATCACTGATGGAAGTGGAACTTATGATGATACAAAAGAACGGCTTGAAATCTCGTTGAAGTATCGTTTTAAGAAGGATGCCAAACAATATGAGGTTGAAGAAACTTTAGTTCGCAGACAAGATCCTTTGAAGGATCTGCATTATGAAGAATGGTGATAGATTGAACAGGAAAAATAATACTGTGATTCTTTCTTTGTAATAAACAGGAATAGATATGCCCGCAGAGAAATATCTATTCCTGTTTTTGCATAAATGCTCTACCTTTTTGCATAATTCTTCTCCGGCAAATGTGCATATAGAGTTCTATTTTTGCCTCAGAAAAGAAAAACATAAATTATTTATATATAGACGGATTGTATGATGAAAAAAGTCTTTCTAATATTCGTATTAGGTATTATTTCTTTGACTATCCATGCGGTGGAAATGTTGAAAGAGTGGGAAGATAATCAGGTGACAGGAATAAATCGAGAAGATAGCAGAGCTTCTTTTTGGTATTATTCAACAAAAGAGACTGCTATAAATGGAGGATATTATAATTGTCCTGACAATATATCCTTGAACGGTAAATGGAAATTTTCTTTTGCGACTAACCCGGATGAGAGAAAAATTGATTTTTATAAACCATCTTTCGATGTTTCGGGTTGGGATGAGATACAAGTTCCTAGTAGCTGGCCATTACAAGGTTATGATAAAGCTATTTATTTGAATCATCCTTATGAATTTGCATTGAAGAATCCTTATCCTCCGCGTGTGCGCCATGACTGGAATCCGGTAGGCTCATTCAGACGGGTATTTACAGTGCCTCAGGAATGGAAAGACAGGCGTGTCGTCTTACATTTTGGGGCGGTGAAGTCTGCTTTTTATGTATGGATAAATGGGCAGAAGGTCGGATACTCTCAGGATTCGAAGATGCAAGCGGAGTTTGACATAACTCCGTACCTGCATGAGGGAGAGAATGTACTGGCAGTTGAAGTGTACCGTTTTTCAATAGGTTCCTATCTTGAATGTCAGGATTTCTGGCGTTTGGCTGGAATCAAACGAGATGTATGGTTATATGCTACTCCTAAGGCATATATTAAAGATTTTTGGGCAAAAGCTTCATTGAAAAATGAATATAAAGATGGAAAATTGGATGTGGAAGTGAAAATGGCTACAAATTTGAGGGCTGACAAACAACAAGTTAATGTACAACTGATGAATGAAAATGGAGACGTTGTGTATAGTGCGGCAGAATCGGTGAAAATAGCCAAGGGGAAAGAAACCAAAATATGCTTTAGTGCCACTTTACCGGGTGTTAAAGCATGGACGGCAGAAACTCCGTATTTGTATACATTATTGATTTCTTCGGGTGACAGTGACCAGCAATTGAATTATGTATCTTCTAAGGTTGGGTTTCGTACAGTGGAGTTAAAAAATGCTCAATTGATGGTAAATGGTCGTCCGATATATGTACGCGGAGTAAACCGTCACGAACATCACCCGAAGTATGGGCATTATGTACCTCGTGAGACGGTAGAAAAGGATATAGAACTAATGAAGAAATTGAATATTAATGCTATTCGAACCTGTCATTATCCGGCAGATCCATATCTGTATGAACTGTGTGACCGCTACGGGCTCTATATTTGTGATGAAGCCAATATTGAGTCGCATGGTTTGGGAGCAGCATTACAGGCTCCTTATGATTTAAAAAAACATATAGCTGATGATCCATCATGGGAAAAGATACATCATGATCGAATCTTTCGGATGTTCAAACGAGATAAAAATCATCCTTCCGTCATTATTTGGTCATTGGGTAATGAGTGTGGTGATGGGATAATATTTCAAAATGGTTATCATAAATTGAAAGGAACGGATTCCACCCGTTTGGTTCAGTTTGAGCAGGCGGGGACACAGGCACATACTGATATATATTGTCCTATGTATATGCGTATGGATAAAATTCGTAACTATGCACTTTCTACTGACGTTTACCGTCCTTTGATTCTATGTGAATATGCCCATGCTATGGGGAATAGCTTGGGAAATTTCCAGGACTATTGGGATTTATTTGAAAAATATCCAATGTTGCAAGGAGGTTTTATTTGGGACTGGGTAGACCAGGGAATGGAAGATTTTCGTGATGGTACTCGTTTTCTTGATTATGGAGGAGCTTTCGGTTTACAAAACGAACGTAATGATAAAGCTTTCTGTTTGAATGGTCTGATTAATGCAGACCGGGAGCTGAATCCTCATGCCCATGAAGCGAAGAAAGTGATGCAGGGACTCAGGGTAAAAGCTATCCCTGGTATGAAGAATGAATTTGAATTGGTTAACAATCTAAGTTTTACAGATGCATCTCATTATCGGCAATGTTGGAGATTGGAAGAAAATGGGGTGAAGATAGAGGAGGGTGAGCTTAAATTGAGACTGACTCCGCTTGGTTCGATGAGGTTTCAGGTTCCTTTTCAAACAAGAATGGACGTTGACAAAGAATATTTCATTATTTTTGAATTTAAAACATTAAGAATGGAAGGAATGCTTCCGAAAGATTATTGTGTAGCTTATGACCAGCTTCAAATTCAGGAATCCGGAATGTTTGATTATCAACCTTCTTCTTTGAGTGGCAGCCTGATTGTAAATGAGACAGAAGAGAAAATAATGATTGGAAATGAAAACTTCAGTTCTGTTTTTGATAAACGCTCAGGAGCTTTATCAGGTTTAATCCTAAATGGATTTACTTATTTGGATACGCCTGTTCGCCCAGACTTTTGGCGGGTGAAAACAGATAATGACGGTTGGTTTAAAGATGGCAAGTATTGGAAAAATGCACATCAAAGATGTTCTTTGGATACCTTTTATGTATCTTATGAAAAGCAGAAAGAGGATAAAAGGGAGATTGTAAAGTCAGTGAAACTATCGTTTAAAATGTTGGTAAATGTAGATCCGGAAGATCAAACACCGGATTTATCTGAAGTTTGGTTTAATACGAATTATACTATTTATCCGAATGCGACAATAAAAGTGGAAAATGAATTTCTTCCTGTTTATTATCATGCGGAAAGAGAGATGTCGGTACCTCGTATAGGTCAACTGTTTAAGTTGAATGGTGAATTGGAGATGGCTGCATGGTATGGAAGAGGACCATGGGAAAATTATGCAGATCGTAAAACATCTGCCTTGGTGGGGCGCTATCGGATGCCGGTGAAAGAATTAGCATATTCGTATGTACGTCCACAAGAAAATGGATATAGAACAGACGTTCGTGAACTGATATTGTCGTCAACCGGAGGAAATAGGATGAAAGTGACAGGATTGCCATTGATTTGTTTTAATGCCCAATATGCACCTAAAGAAAATTATGAGATTAATGGAAAGTCTATCCGGAATACTATAGATTTGAAGCAGGAGAAGGACGTTTTTCTGAATATAGATTTTGGTCAGATGGGAGTCGGTGGAGACAATTCTTGGGGTAATCCGGTACACGTAGATTACCGGATACTATTAAGAGATTATCGGTATGGTTATGTAATTCAATTGTTTAAAGAATAAGTGTGATGAAAAAATCAGCGTTATTAATGGGAGCTATTCTAGTCTCTGCTTCCGTAGAGACTTTAGGACAAGTAAAGGATAAGGCACCTAATATTGTTTTTGTGTTGGCAGATGATATGGGGATTGGCGATTTGGGTTGTTATGGTCAGAGAAAAATTAAAACACCCAACATTGACCAGTTAGCCGAGGGAGGATTATTATTCACTAATCATTACAGTGGTTCTACAGTAAGTGCTCCTTCACGTTGCAGCTTGTTGACAGGTAAACATACGGGGCATGGCTATATACGTGGAAATAAGGGTGTGAAGTCAGAAAATGGATTTTTTGACCTGCATTTGCCGCAGGAGGAAATAACAGTAGCTGAAATACTCAAGGCACAGGGATATGCTACGATGTGTGTAGGAAAATGGGGATTAGGCGGTCCCGAAACTTCAGGGAGTCCAATAAATAAGGGCTTTGATTACTTCTTTGGATATTTAAGTCAGGGAGCAGCTCATCGTTATTATCCGGAGTATCTTTACGAAAATGAGAAAAAGGTAATGTTGAATGGAGAAGTCTATAGTCATTTCCTGATTATGGAAAAAGGACTTGATTTTATAAAGAAAAATGCTGATCAGCCTTTTTTTGCCTACTTTGCCATCACTCCTCCTCATGCTGATTTGGACTATCCGGATTTAAGTCAGTATGAAGATGCTTTTCCTGAAACTCCTTATATAAATAACAAGAAGAAAGGCTTTAAGACACAGATGAAACCTAAGGCTGCATATGCTTCTATGGTGAGTGAGATTGATAAAAATGTGGGGCAAATTATTCAGTTGCTAAAGGATAAGGGTGTTTGGGAGAACACTATCTTTATTTTTTCTTCAGATAATGGCGTACATTGTGTAGGTGGACATGAACCGGACTTTTTCGATAGTAATGGTCCATATCGTGGGTATAAAAGAGATTTATATGAGGGTGGAGTCCGTGCTCCTTTTATAGTAAACTGGCCGAATGTGATAAAGAAGAAAAGGACAACGGACCATATCACTACCTTTTGGGACTTTCTTCCTACAGTAGCCGAAATTGTAGGAGCAAAGCCTGTGAAGGAAGTTGATGGCATCTCTTATTTATCTTTGCTGACAGGCAAAGGTAAGGAGCCCCGTAACCATGATTATATTTATTATGAATTTTATGAGCAGGGAGGAAAGCAATCTATTTTAAAAGATGGTTGGAAGTTGATTCGCCTGAATATGTCCAAACCGGAAAAATTGAAAGAAGAACTTTATTATCTGCCGGATGATATTGGAGAAGAGAAGGATCTGATTAATCAATATCCTGGCAAAGCGGGTATGCTGCGCGAACTGGCGATGAAGGCTCGTACAGAAAGTCAGCATTTTAAATGGGAAAACTCAAAATAAATAACGTAATGAAGACTAGGATTATTCCTTTGACAACTTTAGCTCTTTTGCCGGCAATTTCATTGTTGGCAAAAGAGAAATGTGAACAACCACCTAATATTGTAATGTTTTTGATAGACGATTTGGGATGGAATGATTTCGGATGTTATGGGAGCAAGTTTTATCAAACACCCACTATAGATAGTTTGGCGCATACCGGAGTCTTATTTACGGACGGATATGCCGCTTGTACAGTAAGTTCTCCTACCAGAGCAGCTTTAATGACCGGCAAATATCCTGCACGTCTCCATCTTACGGACTGGATTGCCGGTTGGAATTATCCTTGGGCTAAATTGCGAATTCCGGACTGGACAAAATATCTTCCTTTAGAGGAGAAAACGGTAGCAGAATACTTGAAAGAAGTTGGTTATCAAACATGGCATGTGGGTAAATGGCATTTAGGTGATGATGAAAAATATTGGCCTGAGAACCAGGGGTTCGACGTGAATATTGGTGGGAATTATAAAGGAGCTCCCATCAAAAACAAACAAGGGTGTAATGGCTATTTTTCTCCCTATTGCTTGCCACGGTTAAATAATGGAGAAGAGGGAGAGTATCTCACCGACAGGTTGACAGATGAAGCTGTTCGTTTAATTGAAAAGCAAGGTGAAAGCCCCTTTTATCTGAATATGGCACATTATGCAGTACATACTCCGCTGGGGGCTAAACCCGAATTAGAGAGAAAATATGAAGCTTTGGTAGATAGTTCTTATTTTCACAACAATGCTACATATGCGGCAATGATTCAGAGTGTGGATGAAAGTTTGAACCGTATATTATATGCTTTAAAACAAAAAGGAATACTTGAGAATACACTGATTATTGTGACAAGTGATAATGGGGCTGTGCATAAAATATCAAGAAGTTATCCTTTGCGAAAAGGGAAAGGGGCTGAGTATGAAGGTGGAATACGTGTGCCGTTGATTATGAATTGGACAGGTAAAACACCTGTGAATAAGAAAATAAGTACTCCTGCTATCACTATGGATTTGTTTAGTACGATTTTGGATGTTGCTAAAGTGAAATCATATGATAAAACGGTTGACGGAGTTTCGTTATGGCCTGTTATAAAAGGGACAAAAGAAAAGGAACGCCCTATTTTTTGGCATTATCCTCATTATCATAATGGGGGAGCACGACCTTACTCGGCAATTCGTTTGGGCAACTGGAAGCTGATTAAGCAATACGAATCGGATACATATGAGCTATATAACCTGAAAGAGGATATTGGAGAAAAAAAGAATCTGAAGGATAAATACCCTGAAAAGGTGGATGAACTCAATAATCTTCTCCAAAAATGGATAGAAACGGTTGGAGCGCAGTTGCCGTCTAAGAATATGGATTGGGATGTAAAAAGAGAAAGGAAAACGGGAAAATATGCAGGGATAGACTGATGGATAGGAAAGTGAGATTTTTTAGGAGATGAATAATGCAATACATACACTCTTTGTGTACAGGTATTTGCGATAATACTCTGTTTTAAGAAGAAATATTTTGGAATCTAAAATTAATCTCTATATTTGCAGAATATAGAGAATGTATTGTCAGAGTCTGAAATTACTATTTTATTCATTATCACCACTTCTAAATTTATTATGAAAACTACCGATTCCGAGCAAAAAGGAACCGATATGGAACTGGAGCAGTACCGTACCCGGCTCGAACAGATGGTCGAAGAAAAATCTAAAGACCTGATTGCTATTCAGGAAAATCTCGAAGCGACTAACCGGCGACAGGCATTGTTCATCAAGGTACTGCAAATACTCCAATTGGAACCCGATATACCCACAGCCATGAATATGGCACTTGCCGAAATCGGCCGTTATACTGGTGTTGACCGTTTGGCGACATGGGAAAACCATTTGGATGGAGTTACATACGGATGTACCTACGAATGGTGTAATGATGGCATTGAGCCTGCGATAGATTACTTGCGCAGTATGACTATTGAAGCGGGAAAACCCTGGTTTGATATGTTCGAAGATAACAACATCATTTGTACATCCGATATTTATTCGCTCGACCCTTTTATTACTCAAATGCTCGAAGTGCAAGGGGTAAAGGCCATTGCAGTGTTTCCCCTATCTCAGTTGGGGGTACATTTCGGTTTCCTTTCGTTTAACTTTTGCTGGAATAAGCAATGGGATGAGAAAGACGTAGAACTCATGAGCCAAATATCACAAATTGTATCTACTGCTACGAAACGCTGGCAGGTTGAAGTATCTTTGCAACAGTCGCAACGAACTATGCAAAAGGTACTGGACAATATTAATGCTAATGTCTTTGTTAGCGATTATGATTCGCTGGAAGTACTTTTCGCAAATAAACCTTTCAGAGAAGAAGCTGGAATGGTTCCGGAAAGGGCGAAATGCTGGAAAATGTTGAATGCGGGGTTGAATTGTGAGTGTGCGCATTGTCCGAAGCCGCAGTTGCTCGATGCTAATCGCAAGATTACAGGCGTTCATTTTTGGGAAGACTATAATCCTAATACCGAACGTTGGTACACCATCCAAAGTATGGCTATAAAGTGGCTCGACGGACGATGGGCAATCATGGAACTTGCCACCGACATCACTACCCGCAAACACGTAGAGCTGGAATTGATTCAGTCTAAAGAAAAAGCCGAAGAAGCAGACAGGCTCAAATCGGCATTTCTCGCTAATATGAGTCATGAAATACGTACTCCCCTGAATGCCATTGTAGGCTTTTCCAGCCTGCTTGCCGAAACTGATGAGGCGGAGCTGCGTCAATCATATATGCCACTGGTACAAGAGAATAATGAACTGTTGCTCAACCTTATTTCTGACATTCTGGATATTTCTAAAATAGAGGCGGGTACAATAGAACTCACTATATCAAGTGTGGATTTACATCAACTTTGCAGAGAAGTGATAGCTACCTTCTCGCACAAAAAACATGATGAAGCAGTAGAACTCCGTTTTGATGAAAGTTCACCGCAGATAGTGATGGATGCCGATAAAAATAGAATCGTGCAGGTACTTTCTAATTTCATGACCAATGCTTTGAAATTTACTACAAAAGGCTCGATTACTCTTTCCTATACTTTAGAGAATAACGGTCAGTTACGTTTCTGTGTAACGGATACGGGGAAAGGCATTCCTGCCGAACAGCGAGATGAAATCTTTAATCGTTTTGTGAAACTCGACTCATTCGCGCAAGGCGCCGGTCTTGGGCTTTCAATATGTCAAAGTTTGGTCGAACGGATGGGCGGAAGAATTGGAGTTGAATCCCGTGAAGGAGAAGGTTCCTGTTTTTGGTTCACACACCCATATCTATCCGATACCCAATCTGTCTTGGAAATAGTAGCGGAAAACGAACAGCTTCCAATCCCAAAGACTACCCCAAGAAACTATAAACCTCTGATTCTGGTAGCCGAGGATATAGACAGCAACTACCTGCTGATTGAAGCGTTACTGAAAAAGGATTATCGCTTATTGAGAGCACACGATGGTAGCGAAGCCATAGAACTTTTCAACGCCCAAACTCCTGACCTCATACTTATGGATATGAAAATGCCGGGTATGGGCGGAATAGAAACGACCATCTTGTTAAGAAAAACCGGAACTCAAGTTCCCATTGTCGCACTTACGGCCTTTGCCTATGCTAATGATAAATCACTGGCTTTCAATGCAGGTTGCAATGATTTTCTGACTAAACCGGTCTCGCCGCCTGAGCTACGTAGAGTAGTTAGCAAATGGACAGCGAAATAAATTGGAATTTCCTGCTTCTGTAACAAAAAACAAATTTGAATGAATCTCTAAAGAAAGAATGAATCTCTGAAGAAAAGAGAATCTGATATTGCTACCTTATATTTACTTTATATTTACTTTGCGTTTGGCTTCAAAAATAGTATCTTTGTAGCGAATAATGAGTGAATGTAAATAAGTGAGTGTATGAAAAGAATAATCAAAGTGTATAATCCGGCTTTTTGGTAGATGTGTAAATCACCTTTTTGTGATTAGTAATATAATATACATTTATAAATAAACGATTATGAATTTACATATTGAACTGGATAAGAGCCATCCTGCATATTCATGGCTCGAAAAGCAAGCTGACAAGATTGGATCCAGAGGGCATTTTGGAACTCACATTGATTGTTATACCTCGACTCCCCAACAGGAAGAATTCCATCTTCCTGTCTATATCCTTGACTGTCGGCAGGGGATGCCGGATGTTGAGATGGTATCTGCATTGCCGGCACTTGATGATAAAGCACTGATACTCTATACCGGAAATCTGTATCGGAATGAATACGGAAGTAAGGCGTATTTCGACGAAACAGATACATCTATACAGCAAGAGTCGCTTCTGTCGATTTTAGAAAAGTCTCCTCAATTGATTTTAATTGATTCTTATGGGATCGGTAAGCACGGCAGCCATCATATAGAGTTGGATAAAATATGCGAAAGTTTTGATTGCTACGTAGTTGAGAATATCCGTATAGCTCCGGAGGAAGTCAATGAGATACATACTATCCGGGTTAACTTTGATTTGACATATCCGTCGACAGGTAAACCGTGTACTGTTACGTATTGAAAAAAGTGAAATTCCTCCCATAGTTGGTGGGTATTGAAAACGAAAGAAAATAGCAGCAGGCAATTAGATTTGTCTGCTGCTTGTCGTTTAATAGCTATCAAAACGATAATCGCATCGTACACCGTATTCCCTTTGTCTGAATCCCCGGATGATTGCGATAATTCAAACGCCAAACATAATCGACACGAAGGAACTTGAATATATTCTCAATGCCGACGCTTGCTTCCATGTACGGAACCTTTCCTAACGTATAAGAACCTTCCGGGAAAAGATACAATCCTTTTCCACCATTCATGGGATTATTCTTATCCGTCAAATGCCCCCACAACCCACGGAAGCAAAAAACTTCTCTTGCTTTCAGCTTTTTGATAAGCGGCAGACGGTTCAGGAGATTTCCGTTCATGTAGTATGTCAAGTCCCAGGATGCATATTCGTCGCTGATAAATTCCATTGCGTTCATGTTCGTATAGGCTTCCGGCTGGATGGTATAAGACAGGTTCGCGTTTGGCAGGATTAATAATGGATACGGAACTTTGTTCCACACTTTTCCAGCTTTGGTAATGATGTCTATATATCCGAAGGCAGAAAACCAAAAACGTTTTTGAATACCGATATCCGTACGGTGATAATCGTAGGACGAACCTAATAAACCTTTCTTTGCCATCACATGACTGAAGTTGAAGATTAAAGCATCAAAAGTAATCGGGACACGGGTATTGCGTGTTTGATAAAACTTTTCATTCTTGCCATAGCGAAATTTAAATTCTAATTCCGTCATATCATAATGCCCGGGATGGCTGATTGTTCCGTCCGCATTGATACGGTTGAAAGCTGCATATTCCGTAGCATATTCGCGACGGTTGCGGAGAATCGCATTATACCCCAGTCCGTTGTATTGTTCATATGAATAAGTAAGTTCAGCTTTTCGCAGATACGTAGCTCTTGTATCCTTTTGGCGTCTTATCGACAAGAGGATATTATCTTTGCTCGTGTACATATACTGCTGCCCCAACTTATTAATATCATACATATACTCAAAACGAATTGAGTTTAACGGGAACTCCTTGCGATACTCCTTACGGTCATTGAACGAATATTCGATGAGAGCATCATATTTCAGCTTTTCGTCTCTCGTACCATACGCCACATACCCGTCGAAGAATAAATTCTTGTGGAGTGCGGGCGTCGTCGTTCCTCCCACCCGGAAGCGGGCACCTTCAATAGCACTACCGCTAATAGTAGAATTCATCGGGCCAAACTCAAACTTATTTTTCAGTGGTTCCTTATTCGTAGGAATATAGCCTGAAACAAGCGTAGTCACCACCTTCTCCGTTACATAAAAGACGGGAACGGAGCGCAACTTCGTCATTAACTTCTTCACCGAATTCGGATTCCTCTTGTTCCCTTCTTCCGGCCGGTTATCTACCCAAAAGTCATCCGGCTGTCTATAAGCCTCTTTCAATGTGATGACAGGCGCACTCTCCTTAAATATTAATGCCTGTTCCGTATCCGGCTCTTCAAATGACTGGTTACTGTAAATATTCAGACGTCGGGCATACATCCCCTTCGTTTTCTCACTTAACTTGAAATTGACACTAATATCATCTTTCGTAATAATACGCGTACTATCCGCCGCCCGTTCAAACGTCTGCTCGACGGTCATCCTCGAAACAAAGTTCAAGTTAATATCTTTGGGAACATTGAGAACAGCCTTTTGAACAAAATAAGTAGAATCGAGCGTGACATACAAATGTCCGGTAAAACCGAAGGTTTCCGAATTGAAAGGAACAAATCCCAAGTCCACACACTGCTGCCCGTTTACACTCAGCGTATCGAGCAGATAATATTTATAATAATTAGGGCCGATGGTAGAAAGCGGACTGACAAACCGTTGCAGGAATAACGGTATATCATTCTTGAAAATATCCACCTCCCGAAAGACCTCATGCAAAACCTGCTGCACACCGTCTCGTGAGAATATCTCATCCACACCGGACGACTTATTCCCTTTCACGACACGTTTCTCCGACTTCGGACTTTTCCGATAATGAACCGTCTCCACTCTTTCCTTTTCCGAAATAGGAAGAATAGTCGTACCCGCATCGAGCGTATCAACAAACTCGACCAGGAAATCGAACTTGCCTGCCTTACCGTTCTTTTTAGGCTTCGGCTCATACTCATTCATGGCAAAGACCATTTTCTCGTATCGGTCATACCGGAAATAATCGTGATTGTGCGGAGCATTATTCTCCCGTAAAGCAATCACCTGCTTCACAAATGTAACGGCAGGATTCTCCTTCTTACTGTATTTCTCCTTTTGCGGTTTGATGGTAACCTCATTCAATGTAATTCCGTTGGGAGCCAATTGAATTTTGAGATTATTGGTTACGCCCGGAGTGATGGTTATTTCTTTCCTGTCATACCCTAAATAAGAAACCTCCAAAACTCTGTCCGCAGTAGGACTGGAGAATGAAAAAAGTCCATTCTCATCCGAAGCCGCCCCTATGGTTGTTCCTTTCAGTTTGAGGGAAACATAGGACAGTCTTTCTCCCGTAATCGAATCAGTTACAACCCCTTTTATGGTCGTATTCTGCCCGTTCGCAACCCATACAAAGAATAAGGCTGCTAACAAAAAAACAATCTTCTTTCCCATGATAATCTCCTATTGACGCAGAAACCTGTTCTGCCATTCCTGATACTAATCGGGCTTACCTGTCATTAATCGCCCTTGTCTACCATTAATTACCCTCGCGAACCGATGAAAATAACCGGATAGCGCTTTCTTTCTTTAAAACGGAGAATGAGAGTTAAAACTCCGGATGAAAGACACTATCATTGACTACGCCATCGAGCACATAGCCTGAAAGGTCATATTGCGTATAATTCTTACCTCTCTCATTCATACGCAGACTCTTAAATTCGGATGATTGAGTGTCGATAGTTAATACGAATGACGTGAACATCAACCGTCGCTTTGCCTTTGCATCCGAAACAACGGGAGTGACCGTCACGACACACATATGATTCTGCTTCGTGATTTCCACAGCCGCCAGTTCATTGATTGTGTCATCATTCTCTTTCCCCGACATAAGATGCTTGAAAACAACCAGAAGCGATTCGAACTGCCTGGCAGTCTCCCCTTTGGCAATACTCTTTTTCCCGTTATTGACCATCGTAAAGACGCTGCCGTCCATCAACAGCATATCCTTTCCGTCATTGAATATCATACACATCTTGTCGGGATTCTTGAAGTAGAATTCCCCTTTGAAGGCAGCATCGTCCGCCACTGCCGCATTATGTTTGGTACGGGTGGCAGTAGCCGTCATTGTTTTCATGTTCTTGTAGTGTACTGCTACCTTCCGTATGTCACTTTCCTGTGCAAACAGAGTGACACACGCGAAGGTAGCAGAGATGAACAGGGTAAATAGTCTTTTCATATAAGGTGGTTTAAGCATAAAAAAATTAAGTATAGAGTCCCCCATTAATCGAAATCACATCGCCGGTGATATAACCGGCATCAGGCGAAACCAGGAATCCCACTAACTCGGCTACCTCTTCGGGAGTACCGAAACGATTGGCCGGAATAGTCTTCTTCAACGCTTCCTCATCCAACCCTTCCACCATATCCGTCCTGATAAAGCCCGGTGCCACCGCATTGACAGTCACATTCTTGCGTGCCACCTCCTGCGCCAGTGCCTTCGTGGCGGCTATGATACCCCCCTTTGCCGCAGAATAATTCGTCTGTCCCGGCATCCCTTTCAGACCGCTCACACTTGCCATATTGATGATACGTCCGAACTTATGAACCAACATCGGTTGCAGTAAAGGCTGCGTCACATTGTAAAAACCATCGAGAGTGATATTGAGCACCCGCCGCCAATCCTCTTCCGGCATGAAAGCCATAATATTGTCACGACGAATCCCCGCATTATTAACCAACACTTCGATATATTCTTCAGGATGAACACTTTCCCACGACTCGATAGCTTCGCGGGCCTGCTGATGATTACTCACGTCAAATTTCAGCATCTCCCCATCCTGACCCGCCTGCCGCACCAGCTCGAGCGTCTTTTCAGCTTCCGTGGCGTTGCTTGCATAATTGATAATGATATGATAACCCATCCGGGCCAGTTTCACACTGACAGCGCGGCCAATGCCACGGCTGCCACCGGTTACTAATGCATACTTCATAGTTCTATCTATTTTTAGTTTTTTACTATATCCCATATCCGCTCTTTCCCAAGTATTTCCGCACAAGTGAAAAGCGTTGTCATTGTCACGCCATGCAGCCCGTGCAACATCAGATTCTGTCCCGTAAGGAATAAATTCGGAATCGGTGTACGTGGTGAAAGCAGGGTAGTCATCGGATGATTGAAATCCTTTCGCAGACCATAAGCGGAACCTTCCGGCGTAAGCGTATAATCACGATAGGTGAGTGGCGTACTGACATAGCACCCTGTCACCATATTCCAAAGTCCGGGTATGAACTGCTCAGCCAACATGACGCACTCATCGGCCACACGCCTTTTCATAGCCTTATATTCATCACCGCGACGCCCCACCTTCGTATCACTCCATGCCCCGCACTTGCTCCACATCATCGGCGTAAGCAAATCCACCTGCTGCGTATATTCACTGCCGTCTTCCGGTAGCCGGCAACTAACCAGCACTCCACTGACAGCCCCATCACCAAGATAAAACGTCCACACATCAGGCCGCTTATACACATACTGATTCCAATTGAAATACCGGAGCATCCGTGGCTTGATACGAAGCGATACAGTGAACATACCGAACGTATTCTCCAAACGCGCCATGCGGTTGCGATACACTTTCTTCATCCTTTCACTCTGCTTCACCCAACTGCAAGTAACGGCAGGATGAACATTACTGATGAAAACATCACCTTCATAACTCTCCCCGTCAGCACATACCGCACGCACCAGTTTTCCGTCTTTCTCCACCAACTCCCGCACTTCGGCATTGCAGACAATCTCCCCGCCATGCATACGAATATCATCCACGAGCGAACGGACAATCAACGAACCGTCTCCCTTCAACCGCCAACTACTCTCGATAAAACTACCATTCCCATGAGCGAAAGTAAACAGTGGCAGCGACTCCTTCCGCAGTTCCATTTTCAGCGAAGTGCCGGAAAGTACATTTATCAGAAGTGAATCCTGAAAAGTCTCCGTCAGATATGGATACGCCCCCGTCTCAAAAAGTCTGTGAGAATGTAACAATTCCCCCGCTTGCGGATTCAACGCATCAAGCTGCTGCTCGCCAGACTGCTTCAACATCTCTGCATACCTGCCCAACGCACCACGCTCCCGAGGAAACTCTGCCGCCAATGTATCGACAAACTCCTCATACCCTTGTGCAAAAGCAAACGTACGATTCCCTATCGTCACCCGATCGAAATGAGCATCCATCCGCTGCCACGGAAGCCGCAACAATCCCAAATGCCTGAACGCAGAATGTAGCGACTGCCCTTCATCAAGCCCGCCCACATAGTGGAATCCCGTATCGAAAGACAGCCCGTTCCGCCTGTAACTTTGAAGGCAGCCACCGGCCTGTGTTCCCCTTTCAAGCAAAAGAACACTCATACCGGCCTTCGAGAGAATGTGTGCACACTCCAGTCCGCCCAATCCGCTGCCTATGATAATTACATCGTATTTCATTCCTTATTCTTATTAATCATTCTGAAAATGGCAGGCTGCACCACATAAGACAGCACCACTGCCGAAATCATCCCCACAAGCGTAGAGAATCCCACCGACTTGATAGCAGGATGCTCAGCGAACAACATGGAACTCACCGTCACAATCAGAATCACCGCACTAAAGAATATAGCCGTCTTGTGATACCCCAACAACCGTGAATTCTCTTTCCCGCCGATAAGACCGTTCATCACAAATATGCTGTAATCCACACCTATCCCGAAGATAAATGTCGAAATGATGATATTGATAAGATTGAACCGCATGTCGAAAATCACCATCGCGCCCAGCACAATAAGCCAACTCGACAAAATCGGCATGAAACCGAGCAAAGTATGCTTAATATTGAAACGGAAACTAAAGAAAAGCACAACAAGCACAAAGAGCATCGAAACCCATTGCAGCACATTGAAGTCATCATTCAGTTGAATCAACGTGTCAGTGGTATAATAATAAGTATCCAGCACAAGCAACTCAGGCGATGAAACCACCGCGTCACAAATCCGGTTGTAATCACTTTCCTTGCTGTGGACAGAATCATTTTTGCATCTCACGGATGTAAAACACAGATACTCGCCATTGTAAGACTGTTCCATCAAAGTAGACTGATACCCTTCGGGAATAATCCCCGCTTTATAGAGCTCGTCAGGCTCATAATCAGCAGTCGCAAACTCAAAGAAAGGAGCGAACGCGTCGGGACGAAGTCCCGCTTCGGGAGCAGTCTTGTCAATCAGATTCCGTACAAGCTGCAACCGTTCTTCCGTCCAAAAGTTCTTCCATGCATCAATCCGTTGCTGTTGCACCTGCATAGGCACAAATATCCGGTTCGTATGCGTATAACTTTTCACAAGTCCGGCTTTTTGCAAAGAGTCGAGTTTCCCCGCCATCATCTCGAAGTTTTCGATAGCTTCTTCCATTGTCGTCCCCGAACTGGCAAAATACTTCTGCTTATCTCCCGTATGTGTCTTGGAACGAAGCAGATTCTCCGAATACGAAGTACTCTCGGCCTTATACCCCAAATTGTGCATATCGGCATCAAACTGCGTACCCCCGGCAATGTAGAACCCTATGCATACCACTGCAACGGCAAATATCGTGAAAAGCAAAGGTTTCTTACGGTCGAACGGATAAGCATTGATACGGTCGATAATGGCAAACGCACGCTGATTCACCTTATTCTTCTTAGGATTGAGGAACTGCGGCAAGAAAACAAGACTGAAGAACGTAGTTCCTACAATGGCAAAAGCGGCAAACAGGCCGAAATCCTGTAACAGTTCCGTCTGAATGAAGATAAGCCCCATAAAAGACCCGATAGTAGTGAGACATCCCAAACAAACCGGTTTCACCTGATCGCGAAGCACCTGTTCAGGGTCATTGATATACTTGGAATGTGTGATAATGTGCAGCACATAACTAAGTGCCACCCCCAACACCACCGCCCCGATGCCGAGTGCCAACAGTGAGAAATGCCCTTTGATAAAGTACATCGCCGCAAGCCCGAACAACGTGCCGAACACAACAGGAAGCAGCAATAACGGTATCGTATCATAATTGCGGAAACAGATAAAAATAAAGATAAGCACCAGTATCAACGAACCGATAATTGTCTCCTTCAAGTCCGACTTAATCCGCCATGAATTGTAGAACCCACTGGCAGGAGTGCCGTGATAGCTGATTTTTACATCCGGCGCACTTGCGGAAAACTGCTCTATCTGCTCATTCAGTATGCGGAACAAGGTAGAGCCCTGTCCTGTATTGGTAGCCGAATACATCGGCGTGATAAATGCCACGCACACCGTAGAATCCTGCACAAAGAAATGTCCGTCAATCGTCTTGTAACTACCTGCCGCCCCCTCCGTGAAAGGCTTCATCTGCTCCATAAGCAGATTGCGCAATCCCACGGGGTCCATCTCTATAAGTTCAGGAAACATACTCCCCACCGGACTTAGCAAATCTTTGCGGTTCGCCTGCATCTGCCGGCTCATCTGCTGAGTAGTAAGCATCGTGTCAAGACGCGCATAAACACCCGTGTCAATATAAGCCGGCAAGTGGGCACTTAGATAATCAATGATATCCGGCATCAAATCATTCGGCAGTTTATAAAAAACATTTCCGATAATCTGCCGCGTAGAATCCATAGCCGCGTTTTTCGCTTCCAGGGAATCAATGAACGCATCGCATATCTCCGTGATATGTTCCACGGAAGCTCCGTCTTTCCCCTCAAAAAGCAGGAAAGTCTTGTCCTTGATACGCAGATTGGCAAAAGCCAGTTTGGTACTGCCGTCCTCATTCTTCGACGAAGGCATTAGCTTGTTTATATCCTCTTCCAGGTATATTTTCGAAGCGAAATATCCGAAGAAGGCATATAAAGCAATCATCGACAGCCAAAATACAGCCCGGTGATTACGGAAAAAGCGATAAATTCTTATGCAGATTTCTGTCATACAATCATGTCTCCTTTGTACTCCATGTACGTTCTTTCAGTATCGGTAATTGTTGCCGTGACGGTGAATCCCCCGTCGGTAGGAGAGACGCTGACTGCCACATCCACTTCCGGACAAACCGCAGGCGTAGCAACCGCCGTCAAGCGGCATTGCTTGATGGTGCTAATCCACAACCTTTTGCCTGTCAGCATCATGGCACATTCCTTTATCATCCCGATGTTACAAACGCCGGGACATACCGGACGGCCGGGAAAATGCCCGCGATAGACATCGCAACCGGGCAAAAAGGTAATGCGGTAAACAGCACTCATCCCGTCACTGTGCCTGTCAATTATCCTATAATAATTATTCTCAAGTAGCATGGCAGACCTTGTTGTTTAATCATTCTGTTTTAATGAAAATCTTCATTTGCGTGTCAGCTACTATCTCATCTCCGCCGGAAAACCGGACTTCACCGGTAATGATAGTCACCCCGGCCATTTCCGCCCCCATAGTAATAGTGGTACGCAATTCATCACCCACCTGGGGACAACGGTAACAACGGAATTTCTTCACCTCACCGATATATCCCATAGGCGGCTCGGCAGCTCCCGCCAGCATCGCCCTGTATCCCGCAAATGCCGAAGCCGACTGGGCGATATGTTCTATAATCCCCGGTTCGGCAAGCAGGCGATCTTCATCTATGAAATAATTGTCGGCTCTGACGCTCAGACAGGTGACAGCTACATCACCATCCACTTCCATCAGACTGTCGACCATCAAGATAGGATCGCGTTGCGGAACGAGCTTCTTTATATCTTCATTACCCATTCTGTCCGAAATGTGACTCTATATAGTCATAAAGATTATTGAAAGTCTGAATCTGCTGCAAGTCCGTCACAGGTATCTTTATCTTATACGTATGCTGGATAATCGCCACAAGATCCACAAGACTCAGGCTATCCAAAGAAAGCGTTTCTTTCACATTCGCGTCCGGTGTAAAAAGTGTTGAATCAACTTCAAATTCTTCAGCCAGTATGGCATTTACCTGCTCGATAATGTTTTCACGTGTCATAATCATCTAGTTTTTAAATGTATATATTATAAGTTTTTTACGATAAGAGTTGAATTTGTTCCGCCGAACCCGAAGGAATTGGAAAGGAACATATCGAAATGCGTCTCCCGTGTCTCCGGCACTATATGGATGCAGGCTGTTTCTTCATCGGGATTCTCGAAATTGATATTTCCCGCTATGAAACCGTTCTTCATCATCAACATCGAATAAATCAGCTCACTGGCACCCGCCATCCACATCTCATGCCCCGTCTGACTCTTGGTAGATGTCACAGGAACCTTGTAATTTCCGAATATACGGGCGATGGCCGATGCTTCCCTGCTGTCGCCGATGCGTGTTGAAGTCGCATGCGCATTGATATACCCTATCTGATGCGGATGAATCCCCCCGTTCTCCAGGCATAATTCCAATGAACGTGCCGGCCCTTCTACATTCGGAGTCGAAATATGATCCCCATTCCCCGAAAATCCCCAACTGACGATTTCGGCAAGTATCGGCGCACCGCGTTTCACGGCATGTTCATAACTCTCGACTATCACCGTAGCCGCACCGCCACCCGGCACCAAACCATCCCGGTCACGGTCGAAAGGACGGCTCGCCTTTGCCGGCTCATCCTCACGAATAGAAAACGACTGGATACCATCGAACGAAGCCACACTGTACAGGTTCGCTTCCTGTGCCCCTCCGCATATGACGCAATTCTGCAACCCGTTGCGTATAAGCGTATGTGCCAACCCTATGGACTGTGAACCCGAAGCGCAGGCAGCCGAAGCCGTCAGGTTAATTCCCCGCAGTCTGAACAGACACGCAAGATTCATCGTCACAGTAGAATTCATCGACTGAAAAATAGCGCCGCTGCCGCAAGCCGACGTATCCTTGAACTCACGAAACTTATCAAGCGCCTGCATGGTAGCCTCTGCCACCGAATCATTACCATAGATAATGCCCACCTCGTGACTGTCGATATAATCCTGATCTAGCCTTGCGTTTTCGAGCGCCGAACGTGTCGCCATATAAGCATATTGAGCTTCTTCAGGCATGAAATGTCGTAAGTTGCGTGGAATGAACGGTTTGAGATCAGGAGTTTCTATATTGGCACATAACGCTGAACGAAAACCGGCATGCTTTCGTTCCTGGCTGAAGATAATACCACTCTTTCCGCTATATAGCGAATCGCGTACCTCTTCGAGTGTTTTTCCGAGACACGACCATATTCCCATGCCTGTTATCACTACTCTTCTTTTCATACTTCTTTATCGTTTTATAGTTTCTTTTTATAGCATCGTCTTCTCTTAGTCAATGTGGGATTCAGCGGTTTCCATTGGGTAAGTTCCTTGATATTGTCTTCCAGTTGCGGCCCTGTTTCCGCCCATTTGAAATGCCGTTTATTATAGACAGGTATAAGATCATCAAAAAACAAAGCATTCACCCCCAACCCCTGATAATCGGGACGCACGGCAATCAAAAGCAATTCCGCCTTCTCCTCGCTTTTCCACTTCAGCGCACGTGCCAGATGATACCATCCGAAAGGGAAAATCTTCCCTTTTGCCTTTTGCAAGGCACGAGACAGGCTTCCCATGGTAATAGCCACTCCGACTACTTCGCCTTTGTCATTCTCTATGATAGGCAACATCTGTTTATCTATCAGCGGAAAATACCGGTCTACATACATATCCACCTGCTTATCGGATAATTCCGTATAGCCGAACAGGGGAGCATACGCCGTATTCAGCAGATCGAACACCTTCTTTCCGTATCCACGCTTCGACACATCCTCATTCGTCAGCTTTTTCATATGCAGTCCGAACATTTCTTTCGACAATTTGGCTACCCGCGCATACTTGGACGGTACTTCTTCGGGCACTTCAATGCAGATCTGCACCCAGTCCACTTCCTTCTCATAGCCCAGCATCGCCATATGTTCAGGATAATACGGATAATTATAGATTGTAATCATCGACCCCATCTTATCGAAATCCTCGATAAGCATGCCTTCCTTATCAAAATCGAAGATACCCATCGGCCCTTGTATATACTCCATGCCATGCTCCTTGCCCCACTGCTCCACAGCTTTGAGCAATGCCGCCGACACCTGCGTGTCATCAATAAAATCTATGAAGCCAAACCGTACATTCTTTTTCTGCCACTTCTCATTGGCACGATGATTGATGATGCCCGCTATGCGGCCGACCACTTTTCCCTCCTCATTATATGCAATGAAAGGCTGTATGTCGGAAAATTCCAATCCTGCATTCTTACGTGAATCAAATGTATCACGAATGTCCATTTCCAAGTCAGGAACGTAATATTGACAGCCTGCATACAGCCAACCTGCGAACTTCACGAAATCGTCCATTTCACGTTTCGTTCCAACCTTTTTTACACTGATAGCTTTCATAATGGGGGTAAAAATATGAAAGGTTTTTTATACTCGCAAAATTTGTAAGGAAACTTGCTCCATATCAACCAGTTTTGCGGACTAAAAGGATATTTTCGGGAGAAAATACGGCGAACAATTCCGTTTTTTCAGAGATTCTGATGAAAAAGAGAACACTTCTTTCTTGGTTGTTTGTATGAGGACTGATTTAATTATTCTTTCGTAATGTGTTGTTCTATTGTGTGTTATCCGTCTAGTAATACCTGTTTTTTTATAAACGTAAATAAGAACGTGCGCGCGAAGAGGAGATGTTTCAGATAGAAGAACACAAGAACAAATTTTCTATGCAATCTTTTGATGGTATCTTGCTTTTTCTTTTGCTCTTATGCTCTTTTTTCTGAAAATAAATGGATAATGTCTTATTATTTTATGGAATTATTTGCTTTTCGTCTCTTTTTTCTTCTTTTTATTTTCTCGATTTTCTTACTGATCTTTTTCACCTTCAGGCACAGCTTTTTCAGCCAACATTGGTGGCAGTCGTCCTGCTCCAAAGCTAGCTCTATTGCCAAATCCCGCATTTGGTCGTTTTGCTCCAGCCACATTCTTCGTAATGCATCCCGTTCGGATTGCGCTTCTTTATATAATAGGAGTTCTTTGTCACGTGCACCCAGGAGGTAAGCATAAGTTATACACGTTTCGGATCTGCCTATGCAAAACCGTTCTAATATTCTGACATATACCGAGTTATCCCCTTGCTCCCTGACTTTCAATATACCTTGAAGGCTTTCATCGTAAACTAAATTTCTGCCATCTTTGAAGTATGCAGTGACTGCTTTCATATCCACCCAAAGCTGAATATAACTTTCATCAATATTGTACTTCTTGGCCGCTTCTTTTGTGCTAATCCATTCTGCCATAGCGTTTGTTTTTTTATGTGTGATACAATGAAAAGAGGGGAAACCTCTTTTTTATATTAGTACAACAAGCATCTATGCTTTCTATAATCCGGCGGGTGGAGTGTTTAGGGATGTTGCGGATTATGAGAACAAACCGACCGGACACAAGAAAGGCGTAGATGCTGTTGCACCATTATCTTGATTCGAGGCTAGCAATACCCTTGCAAAAGATAATGATAACAACAGACACCCACGCCAATCGTTTATATATAACACATCTCTTACGAATATGTTGATATACATCCGTTCACGTGGAGTATCTGTTGTATCATCTCTCCTTGCTTGGAACTTGCTATTTTCGAATCAGAGAGACAATACATTCTTTACTCCATAAAGGAAATAAAAAAACACTTTCCACCAGTTTCATCACGCCGATGGGCTGAAAGTGCATGACAAAGATATGTGATTTTTTTGAAATATATTGGAAATACGGGAATAAATACTGGAAGTTTTGTGCAAAGTGTATAGCCCGGATGGTGATGAACTGTTTTTTTTATCGTTCATTATCGTACTGTTTTGAATTAAACGTATCGGTATAAATAGTTCTTGCATATCCCTATTTATTATATGGATTACAATTAGCTCCAGTTTATACATAAATCTATTCGTCTGACAGCTGTCAGACGCAAATTCAACAGCTGTCAGACGAAAGTTTAACAGCTGTCAGACGAAAAGACAACAACTGTCAGACGAATAAAATTATTCATAGCAAGTACTAGTTCTTTATTCACCGAAAACTAATACTTGCTATGCACAGATCTAATCGTCTGACTATAGTTTCTTTTTCGTCTGACTATAGTTAGACGGAAGTTCAACTATAGTCAGACGAAAGAAGCACTATAGTCAGACGATTAAATTTATGTGTAACTGGAAATTAATTGCAACCCATATAATAAATAGGAATATGCAGGAACTATTTATGCCGATACGTTTAATTCATTTCTATACGATAATGAATAATTCAACTAAATTGCAAAAGAACCGCTAAAATCAGAACGATACAGGATAGGGGAGTGTAGAGATATGATGAGAGTAAAGTGCAGATAAAGTATATTTGGATTAATAGTACTTCTCAATTCCTCCAAATCCTGTTATTCTTTTATTTTCTTTCGTCTTATTGATAAAGTTATTTAATCGCTTTTCAAATTCTTCCGGTCGTTTCCTCGCAGCTTCAATATATGCTATCCGGATACGTTTGTATGTGTCGGAAAAACGTTGATAATTCCCCCATATAATCTTATCTTCTTTCAGCCTGTCCATTATATCATTGGGAAAAACAAAAGGAACAGACAAGACATTACGTATTTTATCTTCAAATTTAGGGTGTATCATCTTATTTTCCAATAACCATTTCAGCCTTTCTTTATTGGCTTGTGAATAGGTACTCTTAGGATTTCTAGGCGTGAAATGCTGAATCTTATGTTCTTTGTCAAGCGCCTTTATTGTACTGTCAATCCATTCGAAACAGAGGGCTTCTTCAACAGCATCGTTGTATGTAATGCTTTTTTCGCCCGAAGATTTGCAGGGAAATACAAACCAA
This sequence comes from Bacteroides sp. GM023, assembly GCF_014750685.1. Classification (GTDB taxonomy): domain Bacteria; phylum Bacteroidota; class Bacteroidia; order Bacteroidales; family Bacteroidaceae; genus Bacteroides. The sequence continues at coordinate 242,102 of NZ_JAAXGE010000014.1, read as the reverse complement.
ATTTCATTGGCAGTCTCAAAGTTGGCAGCCAGCCACTCTCGCCACTCTTTTCTGTTTTCAAAATATTTTATTTCTATTGACATGACAGGTTATTTATAATTTTCCAAGAATATTCTTTGGGGTATCGTGTTTACTATCTCCGAGGGTATGACGAAGAAAAAAGAGACTGAACTCAACTTTGAGACAGTCTCCTTTCTACCTTATTCCTTATCGTATCTCTCCGGTTACATGAGCTTTAGCGACATTACGTTCATGTTTTAAACGTTCTTTTTCCGCTTTGTACTCATTCTTGAGCGCCTTGATCTTGTCTTTCTTGACATCTTTAGGCAAGTTGCTATCTTCAATAGCTTCTTTTTCCTGCTCAAACTTTCTTTCCAGTTGTTCCAGGCGGGCATCGTATTTTTCACCAACGATATTCTTCATCCCATCGTTGTAATCCATACTTCCATAGCGGTGCTCCCATCTGCCAATTTGGCCTTCATTGAGAATTTCTCTGATGGCTGCTTTGTGCTCAAGGGCTAGCTCCCTCTTTCTCCTTCCTTTCTCATAACCTGGTAAGTTGCTCTTTCCGATAGCTCTGAATTTAGGTCCGATTTCTCGATTTAACTTTTTGATTTTTGCAATTTGGTCGGCTGACAGGTTCAACACCTTATCCGATTCGATTCTCTTGTAGACATCGAAATTCGCATCCTGAGCATATGTAAACGATACAAATGCAGATGCTACGAAAACAAAAATTGCTTTTCTCATAATGTAATTTATAATAATAAATATTCGGGCTAAAGATAGGCCAAATAAAACTCTACCCCATACTTAATCTATGAAAAGATATTAAATGTATCCTTCCGGTATATCGAAGACGATTAAATGGAGATATAATGTATGATGTATTCCCAAACACCTTCTTCAAGCAGTATTCCGACAATGATAGCTATCCCGAAACTAAAAAGCGTACCGGTTAATACATATTCCGTTTTCTTAAACTGAATATTCGCATATCTGAGTACGGATTTGGCTGTAAGAATAAAGCCGATTGCCGTATATTGTCCAAGTAGGACTAGCAATAAAGTAACAGTCCGCTCAATATAACCTATTTCTCTTCCTGCCCTGTCAAGTCCTACTCCGCTTTCCATTGTGATGGAAGATTCTTCTTTAGGAGATGTCAGCCTCAATCCCCTCAGGTAATTCTTAATGTAAATACTTGTCGGTTTAAGGCAGAATATGATACAGCATACAATAAGCATAATCCTTAAGGATAGAGTATTGAAATAAACGGGCGTGGAACCTCCATTGGCACAATACAACCTTACAAAGATATAAATGGACAACATGTGTAAGAGTTGGTCTGAAAAGAAAAATTCTGAAAACTTGCATCTTTCTTTATTCTCGTTTTCTGTACTGTTATTTTGTTTCATACGGTATGCCAGCAACAGATGCTCTGAATATTCCAGCAGTGAATCAATCACATAATGGGATGTAGCAATCAATGCTGCATATAATATAAAGTCATAAGCCGGAGTCAATACCGCTGATGTGAAAAATACGATTAATGTATGGACATAAATATGCCATGAACGTATGATATTATTACGTTTACCTTTCCAAATGGATTTAGGCAGAAGGTAAAAATCTGCTATGTAATGAGCGATAATTTGTGCAACTAATATTTTTTCCATTTTAAGTAATTTGATATGATTGATAATTAAACATATGATTAACTGTCTTACCGGACACTTACGCAGGTTCTTTTTTAATCTTTATCCACAAATTCTTTTCTTGTTTTCTTTCATTCATTCTGTAAAGTTTAAAATGTGAGTAATTTGTACTTCTTTTCATCATGCAAATTTCGGCATTTTTCTATGCCCGGCATTTGCCGATTTCGGTACTGGATTTGCCTTTTTTTCGTATATTTGTTAAATCAATGCGAAATAACTTCAATATGGTTAAGAATAAAACTAATATACAGGCAGGCAATACTCCTCTGTTTCAAAACAAGCAAATAGAGGAGGATTTTCGTGTCGAATTATCTGACAGAAAACTTCCTTTTGTAAGTGGTATTCTTAGAGTGCAGGAAGCCATTGTCTGCATATGTCTGAATGGTGAAATAAGAATGGCAGTGGATAGGAAAGAACTGTATATTTGCAGGAATACCTTTCTTGTGTTATTTCCCGGACAGATTGTGGGTGTAAAAGCAATGAGTGAAAATCTTGAAGTGATGTATTTTACGGTTTCCGCAGCGGCTCTGACTGAAGTTTTGTTTCGGTTTCCTCCTGAGTTTACTACTTTCTTCAAAGAACAGGTGATATGCCACGATTCGTATGAAAATATAAAAGTTGAAATGCGAAGATTTGAAATGCTGAAGTCTGCTTTTGATGATAGGTGCAATGTCTGTCGCAGAGATATAATTCTGAATTTGGTACGCGTATACTATTTGGAATTGTATAATAGCATTTATAAATTATTGAATAATGGCTTGACTGGTAAAACACGAAAAATGGAGCTTTTTGAACAGTTTGCCCGGTTTGTGATGGAAGATTATAGAATAAACAGGGAGGTCTTGTTTTATGCAAACAAACTGAATATAAGTGTAAAGTATCTCTCTATGGTTGTTCTGGAAATGGATGGAAGGAACGCTAAAAAGTGGATTGATGATTATGTGATTTCTGAAATAAAGATACGCTTGCAGTCCACCAATGAATCCCTTCAGGATATTGCTTTCGACCTGAATTTTTCAGACCAGTCTTTCCTTAGCAAATACTTTAAAAGAAAAACTGGCGTCAGCCCGACTAAATACAGGAAGAGTGTTCTTTGATATTGCTAAGGGATATTCTCTAAATATTGATTGAGTGATATACTATGTTATTTTGTTTTGATATTTGAATAAATAATGATTATTGCTTGTGGCAAGAAAAGCCAAAAACCGGAGACTGGCTCAATGATGCAGCCAATTATGGTAAACAGCAGGAGAGCATAACCTAAAAATGCAGGTGCCGGTTTCTGTTCTTTTCTGATATAATATTGGAGTGTTTCTCCCCAAAGAATAAGCATTATTCCACAGATTAAGAACCAGAAAGCAAATCCCAGACTGAAATTTTCCCCAACAGAGTTTATCAATCCATTTCCGAGCATTTCAGAAAAGGCATCTTTCCCAATAAATAATGCATAAATCGTATGAATGATTCCTGTTGCTGTTAAAAATGTTCCACTATATTTCCAAAGTTTCATATGCTTGTTTTTAGTATTTGATTAATATCTTGTTTATTTCAAGTCAATTTCATATACCCGGGAGTGCTCACCCCACGGATGATAACATTCTCCTATATAAGTAAAGCCAAAGCGTTCATAATATGAAGTATGGTGCGTACTTAGATATAATTTTGAATACCCTATTGCCAACGTTTCTTTCTTTACCTGTTCTATTAAAAGGTTCGCATAATTATTTCCTCTATATTTTTCTTCTATGAACAAAGCTGCCAGCCAGGGATATAAGTCCATACGAGAATTAAAATCATTGGTTATAAGACCTGCACACCCGACGATTTCATCATCTTTCATTAAAAGATACCATTGGGGAATAGGACTTTCTGTTGTGATGGAATGTCTGAAACAGTCGTCATAAACCATCTTTGAGTCATTGTCCGCCCATTTGCTTTGAAAATAGGCAATAGCTCTTTCTAAATATTGGGGTGATTTTCGAAGTGAAATGATATTCATATAATCTTTATTGGTTTTGTGTATCGTTAGTTAGTTAGTTAGTTAGTTAGTTAGTGCAGTCTGAAACTATCTGAAAAGGCTTTGCACTTCATTCTAAATTATATTTGTAATTTGTTGCAATATAGCGATATTTAGGGTGAGGGATGGAACTTGCCGTGAAGATTTAAGTGTTATTTAGAAAATAGGGAAGAGGTGGAAGGTAACAAGGCATATTTAAAGAAATCTCTGAAATTATTATAATGTACAGATGTCATGGAATCAATCCCGACACCTGTACATTTTGAGATACTTACTTAATATCCCGGATTTTGATACTCACTGCCATTAGTGATCGTGGCAGTGAAAGTTGTTGAAATGGGACGTAGCGCATAATTCGGATGAAAGAATTGGGCTAGATCCGGATGAGTATTTTCCAGATACTCGGAATCTTTGAACATTCCTGTTCGTTTCAAGTCGTAGAAGCGGCAATATTCGCCACAAAGCTCACGACCTCTTTCGTCCAAGATATCCCGCACCGTAATACTTCCTGTAAGCGGATTTGCTCCGGCACGTTCACGAACCTTATTGATATAGCCGGCTGCATTCGCACCGCCATTCAGGTAAATATCAGCTTCTGCCGCAATCAAATAAACTTCCGCCATACGCATGATAAATGTTGCATTCAGATTACCGTTTCTCTGTTTGGAAGCATTGGCTACATAATAATTACTGCTGTTATGCTTATTCAGTGACGGATAGTAGTAGCGGAACTGATTCTCATTCGTTCCGTCATTCTTGTAATTGCCTGTGACGTTTGTATAAGCATAATTCATGTTCACGTTATTATTGTCGTCACTATATACATGGTGATAATCAATGAGCAAATAATCGGCATTGTGCTCTTTTTGCTTCTCTACGAAATAATCCATATCTTGCGGCATGATGAACTTAATGGCTAAATCGCCTTTGTTCAGAGCTTTACCAATGACGGCTTCTTCCTTGTCATACATATGTACGGCGCTTTCATCCCAAGTGTAATTCTTGTTTGCGTTCCACTCTGTAGTGAACGATTCGTGGAATCTGGGGTCTAATGTCCCGTCTTTCTGTACATACAAATTCAATAGATGCTGTGTAGGCATAAAGATGCCGGTGATTGAGCCTTCCCAGGTAAGCCGTGTTTCCTGATTGTCTTCACGCGCACCGAATTTATTGATATTACATAAGAAATACTCGTCGTTGCGATTTAACTTATAGTTTCCGTTGCTTGACCCGTGACCGTCTGCTCCTGCATACCAGCGATGCTTCCAAAGGGCTTCTTTGTTTTCCCGGTTATTGCTTTCTTTGAACACTTCGCTGTACGATGGATACATATACGTATTGTACTTCCCGCCACCGGTTTCGCAATCGGTAATTAATTTCCCGGCTGCATCCAGAGCTTCCTGCAAGTATTCGGTGCTTCCATATTCGTACGTCTGTAAGCAGGCTTTAGCCAGAAAACCGAGAGCGGCTTTCTTTGTCGGGGTGGTAGTCGTTGCGTGAGTACCTGTCGGCAGCCATTCGGATGCGAATCTTAAATCGGGTAGAATAACTTCCTGATAGATAGTCATCGGATCGGTACGGGTGGGGGAGTAAGTCATCGTTTCCGTCACTATGGGTTCTGTGAGCATCGTCACTGCTCCGAATTGCTCCACTGCGTTGAAATAATAGACTGCTCTAAGAAAATGGGCTTCCGCAATCTTTGCATTCCGTTCAGCTTCCGTGGTGTAGGGCGGTTTGTCTCCTAATGCGATAGCTTCGTTACAGGCTCCTACGCCGTCGTACGTCCCGTTCCACCAATTATTGGTGTAAGTCGTATTGGGCGATGTTCCTGCGAAAAACCAAAACCACTGTGTGTAACTTGTCGATTCGTTGGCTTTGTATGTCCAAAGATCGGTGTCGCCTTCAGTCAGTGACATCCAGTCCGCGGAACCATAATAAAATCTTTCCATTGCAAAATAACACTGGTTAATCAGGGTTTCATATCCGTCGATGGAAGTAGCCAAAGCTTCTTTGGTAAATGCGCCCGGATTGTACTCCTCCAAAGTGCAGGAGTGTAGAGACAATGCCGAGAGTAGCACACTGCAAAATATGAATTTTATAGATATACTTTTCATGATTATAATCTTTAGTTAGAATGTCAAATTAACGCCAAAAACAAATTGCCGGTAGGTGGGAAATGCGTCCGAACCGTTGGTTTCGGGATCGGTGTCTTTCAACTGTTTGTCTTTTACAAAGATGAACGGATTGTAAGCTGTGGCATAGATGCGGCATTTCTCCATCAAAACCTTACGTGAGATATTTGCGGGCAGTGTATATCCTAGGGTGATATTCTTAATCTTGATAAAGGAACCGTCGCGCACTCTTAATGAAGGATAGACGGTCTTCTGCTCGTCTGCCGTTCCGGGACGGGGGAAATAGGCTCCCTGATTGTTCTCTGTCCAATAGTCTACGCCTGCCAGTTGATTTTTGGTTACGCTTTGTTCGGCGGTATAATAGCCGAGCAGGTCACTGTTGATTGTTTGTCCGTAACGTGCCATGGCAAAGACGGACAAGTCAAAATTCTTGTAGGTGAAGGAATTGTTGAATCCGATAATCCAGTCCGGATTGGAATGTCCCAGGATTTGCCGGTCTTCCGTGCTGTATTTGTGTACGCCTCCATCACCCTTCTGGTCTAAGGTTTCTATCTTGATAAATCCGGGTTTTACGCCGTAGGCGTCTAATGTCTCCTGCGAAGTATCGGTTCCCCAAATACCGGCATATTTATATCCGTAAATGGCTTTAATCGGTTCGCCGACAAACAGGTTTTCAGCGATCAGGTCACCGTCAGGCAGGTCATCTATTTGCTCCTTATTCCAGGTGACGGATAAAGTGGTGTTCCAGGTGAAATCCTTGTGCCGTATGTTGTGTGAAGTTATTGTTGCTTCCACACCCCGGTTACTGGTTTGGGCGATGTTCTGCCAAATAGCTAAAGGCGATCCCCATCCGGTCAAGCCGCTGGTGATAGGCAGAGTACGTTTGAATAATAATCCTTTGGTTGTCGTCTTGAACCATTCTACCGAACCGTCGATGCGACCGTTCAGAATACCAAAATCCAACCCTACATTCCAGTTGTATGACTTCTCCCATCCGAGATCGGAACTACCGTAAGTACCTGAGTATTGCGTGAAAGGAACGATCTTCCCGTTAATGGAAATTCCCGAAGCTGTATATACGTAAGCTTGTGTTGTGGTGCTATATGCGGTTGTTCCTCCCGAGTTGCCCGTGATGCCGTAGCTCACTCTCAACTTCAGGTTGTCCAGCCAACTGCGTGTCTTTTTCATAAATGCTTCGTCGGATATTCTCCACGCCAGTGCGCCTGCGGGGAAGGCATCCCATTTATGCCCGGTGGAAAATTGCGAAACACCGTCCCAACGGGTAGAGAAATTAAACAGGTATTTACCTTTGTATGAATAGTTCAGGCGGAAAGCGAAGGACATTTTCTGTGTCTGTGCGAAGTCGGATTCCACATGTTGGGAAGTGCCCGATGTCAGTCGCCAGAAAGACCATTGATCTACCATCTGACCACTGGCGGCAGCCATGCTGCTTTCCGACTGGTTCTTATTCCAGGAAGTAACCAGCGAACCTCCCAGATTATGGACTTTTGCGATGGTTGTGTTGTAGGCAAGGGTATTTTCCCATGTGTAATTCCAGGCATTGTTGTTAGTGATGGAAGCATGTGGCGAACCTGCATAAGACGGACGGTTGGCATTACACTTTTCTCCCCAGTATTGCCCGTGGCGCGAGTGGTTTAAAGTACCATTGACACGGCTGGTAAAAGTCAGGTCTTTGACAGGAGTCAGCTCAACATAGCCACTCATATTCAGATAGGTGGAACGTGTGTTGTCTACATACTGATTCTCTATGAAATCACTCATCGGAGAATATTGTCCCGTGATGTATTCATGATTGATCTTTCCTTCTTCGGTATAAACATCACCCAGCGGAATGACAGAGAGAGATTTGGTGAACGTGTTTTTCACTCCGGTGTTCAAGTCCCGGTAGACTAAATTGGAGGTAAAGCCCACCTTTGCCCATGAAAATATCTGCTGATCCAGATTGAGACGTAACGAATATCTGTTCAGGTTCTCGTTGTTGAGTAAACCTTCTTCCCGATTGTAGGAAGTCGAAGCAAATAATTTAGTCTTTTCAGTGCCGCTACTGACCGAAAGACTGTATTTCTGTGTGGTAGCCGTATTGCCCGACACTTCATCTACCCAGTCTATCCATTTGTCGTCGTTGTAGGCATCTATAAAATCCTGTTTACCCAGTAGGGCGGACATATCGGTGGGATAGTCACCGTTTTTATATTTATAGGCTTCCCGTTGGTAGGTCACCCATTCATCCCGAGTCATTCCGTGCCTGTAATTGGGTGAACCGCTGAATCCGTAATAAGCATCGAAGTTTACGGTGGCTTTTCCCTCTTTTCCTCTTTTGGTAGTGATGATTACAACGCCGTTTGCTCCCGCAGAACCATAAATGGCGGTGGAAGAAGCATCTTTCAATACATCTACACTCTCGATGTCCGACGGGCTGACCTGACTATAACTACCGGGAGTCCCATCAATAATAAACAGCGGTTCGTTGCTGCCATAGATGGATCGTGAACCGCGTAGCAGGATAGTGACATCACCGCCTACCTGTCCTGAAGTTTTGGTGATATCCATTCCGGGTATCTTCCCTTGAAGGGCTTCCATCACATTATTGGTAGGAGTTGCCAGTACTTCCGCACTCTTGATAGAGGTTACCGCACCCGTCAAATCCCGCTTTTTGACCGAGCCGTATCCTACCACCACCACTTCATCAATCAGTCTGGCGTCTTCTGCCATTATGATTTCCAGCTTGCTTCTGTTGCGTACGTTGACTTCCTGTTCCGTGTATCCCATATAAGACACCTTTAATATAGCATTGGACGACACGCGTAGTGTGAACTGCCCGTCTACATTCGTAATCGTCCCATTACTAGTGCCTTTTTCAACGATATTCGCTCCGATAATAGTCTCTCCCTGAGAGTTTTTCACTATACCCGAGATTGTTCTGCTCTGTTGGCAATAAGCCCGTGTTGTTCCAAGTATTGATAATGAACCTATTAATAGGAATAATAGGTAAAAATTCATTCTATAAACAGTCTTTAGGGGATTATTCCACCCTATGTTTGTTTTATCAGAAAATGATTTCATGCTTTTTGTTTAATTGTATGTTTATTAATTTGTTTTTGAATAGCTAAATTTCCGGACAATTCAAAGCTACGTCTCGATTGTAATGACTTTACTTACCCCATAGGCTATTAGATTTTATTGGTTAAATAATGATTGTTCAGAATATCAATATTGAACATCATTCTGCAAATATTTTGAATGTGGCGCCACGATTCCTGTCAGCAAAAAAACTGACAGGGCAAAATTATGCATATAGAACTGGGGATTGAAAAAAATAAAGTTGACTTTGAATTGATTTGGGTTGATTTTTACTATCTTTGTCTCAATGTATTCACTTAAAAAATAATGATATGGATATCGAAGTAAAAGATAAAGCGAACCGGAGACATGTAGGACATAATCTGCAAAAGATCCGTGTTTACTTTGGTATGAAACAAGAAGCTTTAGCGGCTGATCTTGGTGTAAACCAACAGGTCATCTCAAAGATTGAGAAACAAGAGGAGATAGAGGAAGGGCTTTTAAATCAAATTGGTTCTGTGTTGGGAATATCTGCTGAAGTTATTAAAAACTTTGATGTGGAGAAGGCTATCTACAATATTAATAATATCAGAGATAACACTTTTGAGCAAGGTTCTACATCAATTGCACAACAATTTAATCCAGTGGATAAAATTGTGGAGTTGTATGAGCGTTTGCTCCAAAGTGAAAGAGAAAAAGTAGAGTTATTGAAAAATAAGTGATTATAAATTAGCCGATTGAGGTAAGTTAAAAATAAATTTATTATTATGGAAACTGAATCTTATACAAACAATTCGCATTTAGGACGGAAAATAGAACGGATACGGCGTCTTCGTGGTATGACGCAGACTGATTTGGGCAAACTTTTGGGAGTGAGTAAACAAGCTATCTCCAAAATGGAACAATCGGAAAAAATAGATGATGATAAACTAAAACAAGTAGCTGAAGCGTTAGGGGTTACAGAAGATGGTTTGAAGAAGTTCACGGAAGAAACTGTTTTGTATAGTACAAACAACTTTTATGAAAATTGCCATGTGAGTGCATCTAATATAGGTCCTATAACTCATGTGGAAAATCTCAATCACTTTTCAATGGAGCAGGCTGTGAAATTGTTTGAGGAATTGTTGAAAATAGAAAGAGAGAAATATAATAAGGAAAACGAGGAAAGTAGGTGAAAAGGGGGGCTTTTCTATATTTAGTTATTTAGAAATATACACAATTTAATAAAAATACCACATAAAAGAAAAAGCCTCTGTTTTTCAGAGGCTTTTTGGATGATTCGCCTGGGATTCTCCTTGAAGAGTTACCACGCTGATATTTAAAACTTTATATTTTTAGCTTCAAGCATATCCCATGATTTAACCCACTAATTTGCTACGTGCCTTTGCGGTAGTTTGCTCATGGAGAATACTAAGAGCAAAGATAAACTTTTTTTTCAGATTTACAAAATATAGAATTATAGTTATAAGATCCATTTTCGGTACAATTGCTTCTTTTCCTAAATCTTCTGTAAGTTGTTGCTTGTATTCTATCGGTTAGTTTCGAAATTCATAATTATACAAATTTTCCTTCTTAATAAGATAATTTTTAAAGAAACGATTTTAGGCTATGATCAGATTCAGATTTTGAGTTGTAACTCCCATCAAAGTGAAACTCTCCTAAATGCTCACCTTTTGAGTTATGAAATTCAAACATTCCATGTCGAAAGTCTAAAGAAATATATTGTTTTTTACCATTATTTCCAATAACACTATAGATATGCCTCAAGGATTTAGACAGAGCTTGTTCTCTCTTTGATAATTCTCCTTCATAGATATAATAATTTGCTTCGCAAATCATTTTTCCAATTTTCATCGTATAAGCAATTAGATCTCGCCCTTTGTATTTCATAACTTCTTCATGAAATGTTATAGCTACATCCTTTTTATGTTTCTCCAATTTGTCCTCTTTATTATACTTTTTGATTTCGTTAAGAAGGATTGTGTTAGAATATTCCTTGTTTGGTAAGAATGAATCTTTATTTTTCCAAAATATTTCTTTTTGATTTTTGGATAGCCAACTAATTTTCCATATATACCATGAAGAAATACATTTAACAAATGGCTCTTCGCTATTTTGATATTCTAGTCCAGAATAACCTTTATGATGAGGCATTTTATCAAACATGTCTCTATTTTCAATTAGTTTTGCAAAAGACGGATATTCAAAGCATAGGTGGAAAAATAGGTTATGAGAAGTGCTTGATATCCCTTTTAAATTAGGCTCTTTTATTATTTCTTCCCATTCTTTGTAAATAAAATCATTATAAAAATTGCCATAAGAATATTCATGGGTTACAAGAGATGTAAGTGCATAAAAAATATCATGGTCGTTTTTGCATTTTTGTGTCATATCACAAAAATTACGAACTTTAGCATCTCTCTCTGTTTCTTTGCAATCTGCGAGCTCAAAACTTTCATTAATTAATAATAAATTTCCCATTTTATCTTTGAGATAATTTTAATATTTCAAATAAATCCTGTCTCGTTTGATCGAAAAAATCAACAGGAAAATCACTGAGGTCTCCATTCTTTAGGATTTTTATTAAATGATAATCTACAGAAAAATCTTCTTTAAACCCTTTGAAAAAATAAATATTCACAACCTCATGATTTAATTGTATGTTTTCAGATAAGCAAGCTCTTCTAATGCCGTTAATAATATGTTCACTATGTGTTTCTATTATAATTTTTACTCCAGCAGTAGACAATTGTCCCAGAAAGAAGCCCAAATTTGATTGAGCTTTTGGATGGAGGTGTGCTTCTGGATTCTCAACTATAAAAACTCTACCTTCTTCTGCAATTAATCCATTTATAATAATAGGGAGAAGGTAGCTTATTCCAAAACCAATATTTGTAGCAGTTGCAGTGTGCCCTGTTTTACTATTTCTAAGCCTTATTTGACTACTTAATTGACTTGTTGGCTCTACTTTGACTGTTGCAGTACCAGAACAAATGTAACTAAGCCATTCATCTACTTGTATCTGGAAATTATCTTTTTGAGTTTGGTTATATATTTTTTCTTTTTGCACTTTATAAAAACCTTTTCTTAAGTATGCTTGTGCTGTTAATTCACCTTTGTATCCACAGTGGATAAAATTAGAATAATGTGTATCTGAATTATAACGAGGTCCTATTCTTTCTGCATTTAAATAGTAAAATTCTTTATATGAAAGAAAATGGCTTAAATCTTCCGCTAATAATTCATGCTGAATAACAACAGAATCCGATGTATTATTTTCCTCAGGTAGGGGTATTTTAAAAAAATGCGAATCTAATGTAATTTCAATATTATTCGTTGCTTTTTCATTATATATTTCATCTGTAATCCCCAAAGCTAACTCAAAATTTTCATTCAAAAAGACACGAGAGTTATTCCAATGTTCTAAATTGTAATGTTCTTCTTGGATGAATGAATTATTCTCAACAGCTTGTCTTATTAGAAGTAAAGCCTGAATAACACTACTTTTTCCAGCACCATTATTCCCACAAAGAATGGTAATATCATTCAGCTCAAATATATCTTCATTAAAACATTTAAATCCATTTATTTTAAATCGTGAAATCATGGCTTATTAGGTTAAATAAATATTAAGCAATTCTTCTTTCAGTATAATGAATGCTGTATTGATATTCCATTTTGAGTTAGTACTCCATGTTATGGCATTAAAGAATTCATTATTATTTAGAATAATATCTGCTAAAGGTCTAATTAGACATCCTTTTTCATATTTAGATTCTATTGAATCATAACTGTACCTACTTAACAAGACGGTTATACTGAGCATTAGTAATTTATTAATTGGGGTTCTTCGTCCACCAATTCCATCAGGAAATACTTTTCTAAAAGTATATTCTTGAAATAAATAATAAGAGCATTTTAGGGCGTTTTCGTAGATATTAATGTATTTACCAACATCCTTTACCTGATTTAAATAATCAACAAAACCATCTAAAGTATCATCCATATACCCATTATAGTTTCCAATTGGATTTGATGCATTATATTGATCGTAAAAATAGATAAACCTAAGTGCCGCTTCTTGAGCTTCCATTCTAGTGTCTTTAACACTTCCATTGGTCGCATTTTTAAAAGCATCAGATTTCACCATTTCATGTAAAACATTTTGCAAATGCGGCCTGGATAGACAGTTTCTTATTTCTTGGTTATTAAGAGGTTTCCCTCCTGTATTTAATCTTTTGAATAAATCATATTTAAGTTTACTTGGTGAACGATAATCTATCACAAAACACATAATCTGAGTTTGCCCAAATCGTCTTAATCTTAAAGGAGAAAGAACGCTTTCTAATTCGGAATACTTTTTGTTGTTGCATTTCTCTAAATATTCCAAATTTGATAATACAAGTTTGTCCTCTAAAAAATGTTTTATAGTTGTCAATCTTTGCAAACCGTCAACAATTGTTAATCTTCCGTCTTCATATTGGCTTAAATATATAGATGGCAAAGGTAGGCCAAGAAGAATAGATTCAATTAACTTACTTTGTCGTGTTTTATCCCAGATAAAATTTCTTTGAAAATTAGGCGAAAGATCAATATCACCGTCATTTATTAAGTCAACAATTTGTCTTAAAGAAAATGGTTTGTTTTCAACAAAAATATCGTCAGGACCATAACCTGGTTTTGATAAATACCCAGAATCAAAATCTGATTCATTTTCAAATCCTTGAGATTTCGCTTCAAGCCAAGCTGAGGATAATCCAACAAGCCTTTCTTCTACGATAGATTCATCTTCTTCAAAAGGATATTTATTTTGATCTGATAGCGAAAGATTCCCCTCTTTATTATTAAGTTTATATTTAAACTCTTCATTTCCATAATTAGAATATAGAAATAAATCACCTTCACCCAAATCAATAACCGTAAAGGGGTATTCAATGCTTTTTCCTTTTACTGTAAAACGAACTTCTAATTCCATACTTCTAATATTTTATAATCATATTTTTTGTAATCGTTTTATCTTTATGCAAAGATATGAATCTTACACTATAAATTCATTTAATTCGTCTCTATACACTTCCCATTGAGGTAATTGAGTGTTTAGTGTTGAAATATATAGTTCATTATGTTGCCGTTCAATTAAGTGAGCGAGTTCATGGACGACAATATACTCAATACAATGAGTTGGTTTTTTTGCCAATTCAAGATTAAAAAGAAGTCTTTTTGTTCGTGTATTGCAACTTCCCCATCTTGTTTTCATTTGTTTTATTTCCCAGTGTTTAGGAGATACTTGTAATATTTGCGACCATTTCTCAACCAAAGGCGATAAAGTTTCCCTTAGCTCTTTTCGATACCATTCCTTCAGGACTTCTGCTCGCTTAACAACGGTTGAATCTTCTCTCACATAAAGATTGATAAACTTTTTCCCACCTAATCCAACTTTAGGAACGTCTTTGTGATATATGACTTTTAAGCGATAGCGTTGTCCTTTGAAGTAATGGTTTTCACCTGAAACATATTCTCTAGGAGTTTGCCTTGCTTGCTGAAGGACTTTTTCCTTCTGTTTATTTATCCAACTTAGTTTTGAAATGGCATATAAACGCACGGAATCGGGTTTCATCGTTTCCGGTGCGGAAATATGAACCCTTCCATTAGGAGGATAAACCGATAAGTGAATATTTTTAATCTTTTTATATTCAACTTCAATCGGAATGTTATTTACAACTATTCGCTCCATTAATATTCTCCTTGCCCTTTCGCAATGTTTAGAATATCAGTAACTCTCTCATTGTTTTCTTGCAGTTCCATAGCCTTAGCGATAGCCCGCCTTACTTTTTTTGTTTTTGTCGGCGGAATCCCATCTTTCCATCCATCCATTGCATTTGTAAGTATACTATTGTGGACAACTAATGTCAATTCTTCATCTTTATCTAAATTATCATATAAAGCTTTTTGTGCATCAGTCTTTATCTTTTCCGGATATGTGAATTGAGTTTTATTTTTATTGTTCTGAACAAGTTCAATCAGCTTTTTGATATGCTCTTTATAATCTGTCTTTCCCTGTTTGACTTCATCTATCAACTTTTGTAAAATATCCGATAACTTATCATAATATGCAGGATTGTTTGGTCTTTCATAAATGAAAACCTTACGCATATTTGCCTGCAAAGTTTCTGCTATGGATTTCAAATTGTTCCGAATTCCTTTAGGTAGTTTTCCAAAAGCATTCTCTCCTGCTATTGCGACCAAATCAAGAAATGAAGTATCATTAAATTCCAATAATTCCTCACTATCATCAGCTCTGACATAAGCATCAATTAGCTGACGCATGGCAGGGTCGTACATCTTAAGGTCTATAGCATCAGCGCTTTTTAGTTTAATCTCGTCTTTCAGATCATTATAAAAATCAACCTGTTCTTTTATTCTAGATGCTTCTTCCTGAGTATATCCGGCAGCATAGATATCATTAGCAATATCAATGTATTTTCTGACCAGATTACTCACTAACTTATATAACTTATCACGTTTTTCTGCGTTGTCCTCTCTCTCTTTTAGTTGTAGTTCATAAGGAGTTGATTCGCTGTAAACGAAGTATTCAAAAAACTTTTCACGAGTTTGCGGATAAACAACCTCGCACAATGTAACAACTGCCTGTAATGCATCTTCTAGTGCTTTTCGACCTTCTTGAAGGCGATCGGTAAGCAGTCCCTGTATGTCTTCTTGGTCGTACTCTTCAAATGCTTCGGTTGTATAATCTTTAATAGAAGAGGCTATTGAGTTGAATAAATCCTGATAATCTATAATATAACCATAATCTTTTTCTTCACCGTTCACTCTATTTACACGGCAAATAGCTTGAAACAGATTATGATTTACCATATTTTTATCAATATATAGATATGTTGCCGAAGGCGCATCAAATCCGGTTAATAACTTATCAACTACAATAAGGAGTTTCATTGAAGCTGGATTTTCTATAAATTCTTTTTTAGCCCATTCTTCATATTGTTCCGGCGTTTTACCATCCAACATTTTTTTGTAGATATCAAACTTGAATTCTTCTTCGGTTTTTCCTTCACCTACACATTCGCCTTTTATGTCGTTCAGTTCTGCACCATAGCTTGTAACAACCGCACAATATCCTTTCAATGTTGTTTCTTGAAATACTTCCCAATAACGACAAGCTTGATAAATGCTGTCGGCAACAAGCATGGCATTACCATAACCACCCGCTAAGGCTCGCTTAGTATCCATATCTTGACAAATATCAGCAACAATACGTTGTATTCGCTCTTTACTGCTAAACAGTTTTTCCATACGAGCCCAACGTTGCTTCAATATAGCAGAAGCAACATTGGAAAGGCCTAACGTTCGCTTCTCAAACCATTCGTCTATTTTGTTTTTATTACCAAGATATTGCTCCACATTTCGAGCTTCATACCGTAAGTCCAAAACAACCTTATCTTCTACGGCTTCATTAAATTTGTAGGTATGGATATAGCTACCAAAGGTTTCTAACGAGGTCTTTTTTTCTGTTTTCAACAATGGAGTTCCTGTAAAACCGACCAACATCATATCATCACCCATGATTTTTCTCATAGCTTCGTGCATGTAACCACCTTGAGTTCTGTGGCACTCATCTACAAACACATACAAATTGCCTTTAGCCTTAAAATCGGTAGGTAGCGAATTTGCAACTTCTTCCAAATACTTATCTAATGGTTTTCGACGTTTTTTGCCATATATGTCTTGTTCTTCGTCGGCTGAACCCTTTCCGAATTTGTGGATAAGTGTGCAAATAAGCCAAGGATTGGCATTATTCAGCATACCAATTAATTGATAACCACTTTTAGCTCTTTTTACTTCTTCGCCTGCATTTTTGAAAGCATTTTCGATTTGCTTGTCTAATTCATCGCGGTCGGTTATGATTACTACACGTGCGTCATCTATATTTTCATGGATCCAACGTGCAAGCCATATCATTGTTAGACTTTTGCCGGAACCCTGTGAATGCCAGATTATACCACTCTCTTTATTTCTAGCACGAGGTTGTGCTGCTTTTATTCCAAAAAATTGATTTGGACGACATGCTTTTTTCCGTCCCCCGTCGAAAATAATGAAATCATGGATTAGCTCTAAGATACGCTCTTTATCAAAGACCTGAAGAGTACTTCTATCTAATTCATTTTTCTCTTTAGAATTACTTTCTTTCCAACGAAGCCAGAATTTTTCGGGTGTATCAATTACTCCATAATATAATCCTTCGGTATCATTGCCCGCAAAAAGGAACTGCATGGTAGTGAAAAAATGAGGAATAAAAGCATCTTTCTGATTATCCAGATTTTGACGGATACCATTGTGGACAGAGCTCGTACAACGTTTTAATTCAATAACACCTAAAGCAATACCATTGACATAAATGACCAAATCTGGACGTTTTGTTGCTTTTTCTTTTCCTTTTATGGTTACTTCTTCTGCTATGTAGAAATCGTTTTCGTGAGGATTATTCCAATCTATCAAATGGACGAATTTCTTTTGCTCACCCACTTCTGGCAAGATATTTATTCCATAGCGCAAAAGATTATAAATTCTCAAATTGGCTTGATACAAGCCGTCACTCAAATCATTCGCACCACGTTTAAGAATTGCGATTGCTTTAGTAATTTCGGAATCGGAATATCTTTTCTTTTTTAGATACTTCTTCAACTGTTTTTCTTCTATATTACTATTCTCACGATCTTTCCAATCGCCCAGAACAGTATAGCCTAAACGTTTCTCGAATAGTCCGATTAAACGTTTTTGTGTCCGAATTTCTTTTTCGCCAATGTGAGAATCCATAGGTCTTATATTTTAAATAGTCTTATACTCTCATTGATTGCTCTTTGAATGTGTACATCTGAAAAATGCGGTTTATCTAATTTTGCTTTCCATTTAGGTATGGAAGAAAGATATGTTTTCACTGTACTAACAGTCACTTTTACTCCTTTTTCTTCCAAATCGTTTATTGCCATATCTACCGTTGCTAATGTTTCCAAATCCCACGGCTTGCATTTTCGAAACTCCTCAATCCACTTCTGAATATCTGCTCCATACCATTGGATAAAATAATCTACTGCTTCTTGGATCTTTTTTTGAGGGATAAAAGCATCATAACCCTTAGTATCTTTTACCAAATCGAAATATTCATTCTTTTTTCCAATTTTTTCAGGACCTCCATATCTTGATTTGGGGTTATAAGGTCCAGCAGCGAACTTTTTGTAATCAACAACTGTACAATCATATTTTCTATGAATAAGATATGATAGCTTTGTGTACATAAAACGGGATAATGGTTCTGCTGCTGAACCAAATTTATCGACCAAGAAACCGATTATAACTGCTTCCTCAAATTGCTTACTATGTTTTTTCTTATTATCTGTCGAATAATTCTTAATTTCTGCCTCTTCTGCTTCTGAACAAGAGGTAGTATTTATCAACCGTACTTGTCCAGTTAACAACTGCTGCATCATTCCCGATTTTATATTCAGATATTTATCCCGCTTCTTCTCTAACTGCTCAATTTCATTATCCATATCAGTTAGAATTTGAGCAATAGCTGTTTGCTCTTGTTTTGATTTAGGAATTGAGATCTCAATATTCCTCACTTTCTTTGAACTTACTTCTAAGAATGTACTACCAGAAGCATTTTTTAAAAGTTCCTCTTTTTTTGTGAGCATAAGATAATAAATAAACTCACTGCTAACCATGTCTTTACATATGATCGATTGAAAACCTTGATTTGTTGCAGCTGGTGTTTTTATAATCCCCATGTCTCCTATTCCGGCTCTTGAAGTCAACAATATTGTATTAATAGGTAAAATAAGGGCAGATGAACTTCTTAATCCCATTTCAGTTATTTTTCGTAGGCTTGAAAACAAATATTTATGGCTTCCAACTTCTGTTGGAGTAAACCAATTTATTTCACCATCCCAAAAATCCGAATTGAATGTACTAGGCGTTCCTCCTCCGACAATGTAACTAACGTCACCTAATTTCTTAATTTCCCAATTTGCTTTTGGAGTAAGTAACTCCTGCATTGCACCTTGTTTAATATTCTTTTTCTTTTCAACCTGTTTATTTAAAACATCTATCAAAGCATCAATATCGGAAAGGGTTTCCGCTATGGCTTGTTGCTCTTGCTTTGAAGGAATTGGGAAATTGAAGCTTACAAAATCTTTTTGATATAAATGGTTTATTGTAGAGCCTGCAATCAATTTGTCCAAAAAATCATCGAAATATTTTGATTTAAAAATGAGCGATAAAAATGTTTTGTCAATATCCTTGTCTAAAGGGCGTACAACAAATACGCCACTATTTAATGTACTAGGATATGGCAATTCATTCACAAATGCGACTTTACCGATTGTTCCATCTTTAGTTATTAACACATCACCTATTTGTACTTGAATATATCTATCTTGTTCATATCTATACTTGGAAACAAATGAACAAGTCTCCCAACAAATAGTACCATTTTTAAAATCAGTTCCTGTAATTAAGATAAACTCTCCAAATTTTTGATATTCTGATTTTGTTAAACCTTGCCAACCAATCCTTGCTTTAATTGAGCATGAATTGGCAATATTTCTTATTTGCCAATCCGTAGGAATAACTCCGACTTCTGTATCTTTATATCCTTTTTTGAGTACTTTCATAACTGAAATCCCATCTTTTCCAAATGTTGCATTACTTTAGTCTCCAACAGATCTACCTCTTTGTTTATTTCTGGTAGAGTTTGTTCATAACGTTCTTCCAAACTTTCTAGCTGGCTGTTTAATGATTGACTTACTTGTTGGATTTCAGAGGCTAATCTATTCCCAAAAGCTACTAACCATTTGTTTGTTACTAATTTCTTTATTTCTTCTTCGGAGAGAGAGGTGTACTTCTGAAGCACTTGCTCCAACAAGTCGGAATTATTATCCTTCAACTGCTTTTTATAACCGGCAATAATATTGGAATGATTGATATATTCCTGCAATATTTTAGCTTCTTTGCCTTCTGCTATTTTCAGCCTTTTCTGCACATTTCCTTTATTTAGTTTATTATCCGCATAATTACTTGCATCTAAATAGGAGTCGGAATATTCTTCTACCAACTCATTCAGGTTAGTTTCTGTGCTTAATAGCTTTTCTTCTAAAAAAGCGATTTTCTCTTTTTCGGTCGAAAAGTATTCATCTACAATACAATCAACAGGAAGTAAGTCGCATGCAATATCCTTTATTGTTTTGGCTTCCTTTTCTTTTTTCGGCTTTTCCTCTGCCCATTCTTTCTTCTTTTTCTCTATTGGTTGAGGTACATAAGTTTGTACTTTCCAACCGTCTGATTCAATTAAATAAAGGTCGTCCTGAAGTGTTTCCGCACAATAATTCATCAATTGGTCGTACACATCATACTTATCAACCAATTTAGAATTAGCAAATTTTTCCAATACAGAATCACCCATGTCTTCAATCATTTGTTTGGGATTGAAAGAATTTGGTCGGAGAGTCTCGAATTGAGGCGACCAAATATGGCTCCATTCCGCAAAACTTTGGAACAGCTCTCTATGTTGGTTATCAAAATCAGGGTGATTGTTTATTGTTTCTTTTATATTTTGTTTATCAGGGATAAATTGGAAAAATCCTTTTCTGTTGTCCTTCTTAAATAGGACTTGTTGTAAAGAAGGACATGCTTCCCAATAGCGATAAAACTGTTTTATATCGTGTTCCGGAATACCTCCTTTTAGATGAGCCTCAATGTTATGGATTACTTCATCGTTTTCTGCATCAATATAGCGAGGCAGGTTCAAATTATATTCATTTTTCTTTATCTCTTCGTTTTTTACAAATCGGGCATAATGAAGCACATTTTCAAAAGCATCCCATGTATCAACAATGCGCCGAATATCCTGTTCCCGTAAACGGTTTTTATTGCCATCTTTGACAAATCCATTTTTGGCATCTATCATAAATATGCCTTTACGGCTTGCTGCATCTTCTTTATCAATAATTATAATGCAGGCAGGAATTCCTGTTCCGTAGAAGAGGTTTGAAGGTAATCCAATAATTCCTTTTATATAGCCTCTTTTTATAAGATATTTTCTGATATCAGCCTCAGCATTACCTCTAAACAAAACACCATGCGGAAGAATACATGCTCCTTTTCCTTTATCTTTCAACGAACGAATGATATGAAGCAGAAAGGCATAGTCGCCATTTTTTTCGGGAGGTACTCCTATCATGTGTTCATTCCAACGTTCATATTTATCATTTGTCTTTGCACTCTTAAGCCATGATTTCTGTGAGAATGGAGGATTTGCCACGGCGTAGGAGAATGTCGTTAAATTATCATCTTTTATAAATTGAGGATTGTTAAGCGTATCGCCGGAACGAATATCATAAGTCTCATACCCATGTAATATCATATTCATTTTCGCCAATCCCACAGTAGTAATATCATACTCCTGCCCATACAAAGCAGCACCATTCGACGCTTCGGATAAAGCGCGTAGCAATAGCGATGCCGATCCGCATGTTGGATCATATATGGACACATTGGGGCGTGTTTCCTTATTTAATCCGATCACTTTTGCCATTACTCTGCTTACTTCCGCAGGAGTATAAAACTGTCCTTTACTCTTTCCGCTTTCAGTGGCAAAGTGCTTCATCAAATATTCATAGGCATCACCCATTAAATCGTCATCACTTGCTTGATTTTTCCCAAAATTCAATCCTGAGGATTGAAATATGCCGATTAAGTTGCTTACTGTCTGAACTAAATCTTTCCCTTTGCCTAACTTGCTCTCATCGCTGAAGTCTGCCTCTTTAAACATCCCGTCTAAATCATTGGCTTCTTCCCATGCCGCAAGTTTAATATTCATTTGTTCGCCAATGTTCGTTTTTCCCTTTAGGTTGACCATATCATCAAAAGAGCAACCTTCAGGAACTTCTATCAGCGATTCTACATTATATTTTGCTTTATCTGAAACGTATTTAACGAATAACAGAGTCAATACATAATTTTTGTATTGACTAGCGTCCATCCCTCCACGCAGTTCATCACAACTACGCCAAAGAGTACTATATAATTCTGATTTTTTAATTGCCATTTTCGTTTTCTAAGTTATTTTCTTCAGTCAATAAATCTTTTACACTTACTTGAAGTAGCCTTGCTATTTCATAGAGTGTTTCTACACTTGGTTGCTTTCGGTTGCAAGCATAAGCATTCACTATTTTGAAGCTTTTACCTAATTTTTCAGCAAGCCATGTCTGTTTGATTCCTTTTTCATTGAGAATCTTTTTTATACGATTCATGATTAAGAATTTAATTTGGCTTCAAATATAGGATTTTTTTTAGGATATTTGTAGGAACCAGCCCAAATTTACGCCATAGTTACATTTTGATATATATATATCATCTTTTTAGATTTGTTAGACATCCCTTGTGTGGAAAGGCTAAATAAAACAATGATTTTAAGAAATTTACTCTTTTTATAGGCGAAAAAGAAGACATTTACTAAAACCCAAGTTTGGCATTTCCGTTTCAGGTTTAGAATATAATCTTGTCTCACAAATTTAAATTGGGCTATTATCGTCCGAAACCTCGCTTCGGTTTCTTCTTTTTTCTTTTCACGGGAATTTGTTGTTCATCGTTGTTGTTAGATTCATGAGTAAGTAAATCTAATACAGAGGATAAACCCAAATTAGGGATGCTGAATATTTGTTTTTCTTCATTCTTGCTTCCTTGATTTTCAAGCTGTATATTTGTCAGAATATTGTTTTGTTTGTTTTTATTCAATTCTATTTGTATAACTGTGTTTCTACTTTCATTACCAATTTGCCGTTCCAGCATATCGAGTTGCTCGGAGATACTATAATTCTTCATTGTGTTATAATACTCAAAGGATTCGGTTAATTGCCTATTGTAGCCGAATAGCTTATCGAATCCTTGTTCTACTTGTTGAAATAAGTTCACACGATCAAAGCCGCCTTTGATTATTCCCTTCTCGGCGTTCTTGTGATTAGTAAGCGGGGATAGCTTTTTCTTATTGGATTGGTCTTTCCGGCTCACTATCAAATGGCAGTGCATATTCAGCTTATTATCCGAACGGCTACGATCAAAATGAATCTTACCGTAAAACTTTATATCCGTAGCAGATAGTTCTTTATTAAAGTTGTTAGCATATTCAGGGATAAATACCTCACGAATATAGCGTTTCATGGCTTCCGTTTGCTCCTGCTCTGTGTTACCTATCGCCTGAAGTTCCTTTTCCGATGGGCTGACATGGATAGCGTAAAACTTAGCATCAGTTTTTAGAAGTTGTCCAATATTAGTATCTATATCTTTTATGACGGTTGATTTATAGATATTATCCTCCGTCAGATTGAAAAAGCCATCAGTATAGATTCCTTTCTCTATCCGTTCTAAATCTTCATGTTCTAAATAGTTAGCTAGCTGTCGGCTACTTCCAGCATTATTATACGTTCCATTTGATGGTGGAGCAAAGTCTATATACATAATCCTATGTATTTATCAAATTGCTGATTTCGGTTTTTAGATTCTCTTTCCTTTTGCTATCCATCACACCACAAGCGGAAAGTTCCGAATAGAGTTGTATCAGGTGGAGTAGTTTCTTATAGTTCCGTTGGTGTATCTGATAAAGTGCATTTATCTGTTTGGACTGATTGTTTATCACATCAGCATGATTACAGAACTGTTCACTTAGCTTTTTAAGCACGGCTGTTTGTCTCTCCTGACTGGCTTCCAGTTGAGAGAGAATAAGAGTTTCTAAAGTTTTACCGATAGCATCAAAACGCAAAGCAATAGAATTTGTAGCCCGTATCATGGGATTCAGTTGTTCTTCCTCATAGTGACGGATGAAACGTATAATATCATCCTGCCTCTTATTTATTTTCGCCAGTTCTGATTTTACAGATTCAGGAGCTTCGGATGGATTGATATGCGCCTTATCTATATACCCGAACGCCAACTTTACAACTTCACTCTTTTTCAGTGAATAGCGTTTGCATATCTTCTCTACCAAAGCTGCCGTTTCCTTGTCTATGGAAATGGTAGTGAATATCGTTTTTCGACTGCTGTTTGGCATGGTAATTACTTTTTTATAGAAATATGAATAGATAAATTCCTGATAATAAGCATTACAAAGAAAATGCTTATTACAGGTGTCATTACAGCGTGTTCTTGTAACACGCTAAAGCCGAAGGCTTTGCCCCGCAGGGCAAGAGGGAAGAACAGGACTTGCCCAGTTCCCTCTTGCTCGATTTAGCGAAACGGGCTGAACCGATAGGTGAAGCAGTTTGTGCTAAATCGGGGTGGTGACATAGAGAAATAGCCTAAGCACAGACTTCTTTCCTCTGCTACCTTTTGCTTTCAGGGCTGATCGGCTAACTGATTGGCTTTTTCAAACTGCTTATAGGTTTGAAAATCGGCAAATTCACGAACAAAAGCCCGAATATCACTCGCTCTATAGTACGTTTTCCGTCCGATGGTAAAGTAGGGTAGTTTCCCTTTTGCCCGATAACGTTGTAGAGTTCTGAAAGATGCTTTTAGCAGAAAGGCTAAATCCTGATTATCCAATAGTTTCTCATTTTCATCTAATACGGTGTCGGTATTGATAAGGGATTTCAGGTCTTGCCCGATTTCGGTGAGTTTCTTTGAAAGTGTTGCCATCCACTTCTCGAAGTTTTCGTTGTCTATATACATTTTGCTTCAATTTTAAGTTCAACATTATTATTTTCAATCGATTGATGAAGCAAAGTTCCGCAAAACAAGGTTACAGAAAAAGAGGAGTAGCTATCTACTCCCCTAAAAACAGTTTTTAAAATGCTATCAATAAGCGAATTGAAAAATCATCTTTTCTAATCTTTACGGTTCTTACGTTTTTTGTCTTCTTTAATAATGGTATTTCGTAAAGCATCTAATGTTTTGGTAAGATTGTATTGCTTACGATTAAATACTTCGTTTACCTTATCATAAATACTACCGAATTTCAGATTGAAAAGCTGTTCAAAGCCACGAGCCAGACGAACTTCTGGAACTGGCTTTCCATCTTCTCCGACTATTTGCCCTTGTAGAAACAGGGCAATAACGATTTCTGCAATACCAATAATCCCCAAGTCTTTTGACTTAGGGATTACATATAGATCGGACTTGAACTCTGTAGTAACAGATGAAGCGAATTGTTCGGGATGATTTATTTTAAGGTTGATTAATTGCAGTTCAGAATCAATCAAGGATAATGCTTTGTGGATGTATAAATTTTTAAGCGCATTTTTTCCCCTGCTCGCATTGATATAACTCTTTTAGGGGTGCTATCTCAATACGAGTGAGATTTAGCGTCCGAAAGATATGAGAGTAATCTTCTGAATAGCTAATTGTTACTATCTGCTTAATAAATTCCTCATAAGCATCTTTCATTTCCGTGTTAATTACTTCTTTTGAGGTATCAGCTAATAAGATGAAAAACCTCGTCTTCAATAAATCATTCATAGGCATAAATTTTAAATTGTGGATAAATTATTTATATATCAAAGCGTTAGCTTTGTATGCTGAATGATTTCTTGCTTTGTTTGTTCTCCAAATCTCCTTATCTTAGGTTATGATTATAAAGTGTTATGTAAAGCCTTTATGCCAATAGGGAAATATCCAAAGCACATAAATAGAGTCCCAATAGTGCTTATTAACTCTATATCAGGGTTGTTCAGAAGTAATAAACCTAAAATCATTAATATACCCTGCCATTTTTTTATACATTTTTCTTTTATTAATCCTACACCTTGAATGATTGCACCGATAGGTAATAGAGGAAGTAAATAGCAAACTTTCAACAATCCAGCTTTATCAACAATAACTTGTAAGAACGGACTGATTTTAATAAAGTCTGTTTCTGGAAGTGTGTCAAATGCAGATAAGACTAAACATAAAGCACCTTTATCTACAGCTAAAATAAATGCTCCAAATACGCCAATGATACAGCCCCAAAATCCCCAATTCTTTCCAGAGGATTGCAATCCGTTCATGATGCCTATCATTGAAACTATAATAAAGGGAACTGAAAACATGACAATCAAATGCCCGATATGATAATAAGAATTGTTGTGAAAGCGTTCCACTAAATCTTGTGCTGTAAATATCATCTTCATTTGTTCTAAATGCGGGTGCATCAAGAAGCCCACTAATAACATTATAGGGAAGAGCATTAATGAAAATGCTACTCCTTTTGTTTTTACTTGTTCACTGAAAGTCATTCTATAAAGGGATATGCCTTCTACTGTAAGGGCTTTTCTTCTATAAACTTCGACGCAAGTACCACATAGATCACATTGCATTATATTCCCGGTTCTTATATCTGCTTTTTTGTTCTCTTGGGAGAATACACTTTTAAGACAGACTTTTACACACTTGCCGCATTTAGAACATAGATTGTTATCAAACAGTATTTTCTTTGTCTCCATATTATTGTTGTTTTAGTAATATGAAGCGAAATTAGATAGAAGAAAAAATAAAAATCTTGATGGAAATCAAGACTTATTCAAATAGAATTCTTTTGCGTATGCGGCTTAATGTTTCAGGAGTTACCATTATATATGAAGCTAATTCCTTCAGTGTTATTAGGTTGGGTAAATTGGGGCATCTTTGTAGAAGTTCTCTGTATCTCTTTTCTGGAGTATCTTTATGTGTCGAAATGATATTGTTCCACGCGACATATAATAGTTCCTCTGCTAATAGTCTACCTTGCTGTTGTGCCTCCATATTTGAATTATAGAATTCGTTTACATCAGAATGGGACAACAAATAAACAGTGCTATCTGTTACGGCTTGTATATCTAGTATAGCAGACTCTTTCTTTTGAAATGCGGAATAATTTCCTAATGGTTCATTAGAAAAATTGTAGGCAACTACATGCTCATTGCCATTATTATCTATGCAAGTATATCTGAATGTGCCCTCTATAATAAAACCTATATATGTATGTTTGTCACCTTTATGAAGAAAATACTCGTTTTTCTTGTAATGTCGTATTTTCCCTTTCTCTATAAATATATCTTTAAATACGGAGAAATCGAAGCGATCCATATATTCATTGAACTGTCCCATTGCGTATGATTTTTGTATGCAAAAGTGAATGCTATAGAGCTGAAAAGAAAAATCCCCGATAATCATAGATTATCAGGGATTTTCTTGGTGATCCGCCTGGGATTTATAGCTTGAATTTGTCTGATTTTTACTGATTTTGTATAGTGTTATTAATCAGAGCGTTATGTCTTTGATTCTATCTTTTAATAGCACATAAAATCTTGTACGCTCAAAAAAGGGGGGAGTAGAAATAGACGCTTACTCCCCTCCGTTTTTCTTTCTATATTTGCTCCAAAATAACAAATAAAGGAGTAAATGTATGATGGAAATTAGTTACAATTGTAGAACGTTTCTACATAAGAATGGACAGGTTATGATTCGCGTCAGATGGAATAACAAGAAGCGTGAAGTTGGATTTTCTGTGGGTTGCAATGCTGATCCTGAAAAATGGGATAATGAGAATCAAAGAGCCCGATACAATACTACTCACAAAGTTGGTGGAAAGGTGTATGTTGCCCGGGATATAAATAATCGAATCTCACAGTTTCTCGAATGTATTGAAGAGTCTTTCACTGAATATGGTGTACATGCTCAAGTTCCGACTACAAAGGAATTAAAAGAGTTGGTAAATGAGAAGTTAGGGAGAATAGAAGACGAGACTCCAGAGAAAGAAACTGAAGAAGTGCATGAGAAAACATTGCAGAATGCTTTTTTTGAGTTTATGAAGTTACGTCCGTCAGAGAACAACTGGGGGGAGAAAACCCATTGTAAGTATAATCAGATGTGGGATCATTTGAATAGTTTTGATTCTTCCATTTCATTGGAGAAGTTGGATAAGAAGAAACTGAATGGGCTTAAAGAATGGTATATTGCAAATGGTTATCATAATGCTACCACTAACAAGCATTTCCGAAATCTTAAAGGTATTTTGAAGTGGGCTGATTCTAATGGCTATCCGGTAAAGAAAGAGGTTTTTGCATATAAGACTAATCTGCCTGTTCCGCCTAAAACAGTTACTTTCCTAAAATATAAGGAACTAATTCATTTTGCTTCCTTTCAGTTCCCCGTGAATAAGGAATATTTGGATAGGGCAAGGGATTACTTTTGTTTTATGGCGTTCACCTCCTTACGCTATTCAGATTTGAGAGCTCTGAAAAAAGCGAATGTATCTGATGAATATATGGAATTGTATACACAGAAGACGAAGGATAAGCTTAGAATTCCGATCATTTCTCATGCTCGTAGAATATTAGAAAAATACAAGGATAATGAGGGAGTTTATGTCTTTCCTGTCCCTTCCAATCAAAAACTTAATGATTACTTGAAAGAAGCGGCAGAGTTAGCAGGATTGGATAGAGAGATTGTCGAAACTTATTTTATAGGAACACAGCGACATGAGGAAATTCATAAATTTTATGAAACGATTAGCTGCCATGACGGAAGACGTACTTTTGTTTGTTGTTCACTTGCTCTTGGCGTAACACCATCTGTTGTAATGAGTTGTACGGGACATGCAGATTATGAAAGTATGAAGCCTTACATCGAAGTAGCGGATGAAACACAGAAGATGCAAATGGATAAATGGAACACTCATCAGTATAAATCAGATATTATAGAAAGTTTGGAAAAAATGACTTCGACACAATTAAAGGAAATTTATGAACATATCAGGAGTATAGCGTAATAAAAAAATCCCTATATTTGGAACAGCATTCGGAAAATCCGGTGCTGTTTTTTATTATAATCTTTCTAATTAAATTGATTATGGAAAAAGAAAATAAA
Source organism: Bacteroides sp. GM023 (assembly GCF_014750685.1). Classification (GTDB taxonomy): domain Bacteria; phylum Bacteroidota; class Bacteroidia; order Bacteroidales; family Bacteroidaceae; genus Bacteroides. The sequence continues at coordinate 213,264 of NZ_JAAXGE010000014.1, read as the reverse complement.
TTAATAAAAGGTATTTTTGAAAAGATAGATGAGAACTATTATAAAATAAATGGCAATAGGGTTTATTTTGAAGATGAAGTCGTGGAGTTAATTCCAATAATACGTGATATTGTTGTACAAGAAGAGAATATAGCTATTGAAGATTATAATTTAAGTAGGTCAAGCTATATTCTAGACAAGAAGGAAATACCAGTTGCTAATCTCATAACGGAAATAAATAAATGGTTAGGTTCACGTTATATACGGCGAAAAAAACTGGAAAATGAGATTTGTTATTATGAAACCATGAGTGGAAAGTTATCCGTTGAAGAGGAGCTTATTCCATTAGTAGAAGATATAATTAACAACAAGAATAGACCTATTGAGGAGTATAAATTACAAAAAGAAGCATATCTGATTAATAATGAGGCCGTTTCTGTAAGTGATATAGTTTTGAATATTTATGATTTATTGTCTAGATATGATTTGAAATATTGGAGAGATGATGAGGGGCATTATAATATAGGGGGAGAAGATTTTTATTTGGAGGACGATGATGTGCAAATAATAGAGGAGTTGATAAATGATGAAAGTGAATTAGACAGGTCAAAATATGAACATAAGAAATGTGTATATGATACTGATGGTAATGAGTGTTCTATTATTAATTTGAGTTTATATATACATATTCTTTTTGTGCACGAGGTAGATGATGATAAAGTAAGGGCTGAATTAAAAGAGCTTTGTCTGAAAGATAAATTAGACCGTGCTAAGAAAGATTTTGCAGAGAAAGTTTATTGTTTTATGGCTTCTCTTCCACTTTCGATTAGGAGATTATTAACAAAAGGAGAAGAAGAATATCATGACTTGACAGCCCGAATAAAAGAACTAGATAAGGATATGGACAATAATCCCTGTTATGAGAAACTGTCTCCTGCTATAATAACGGAGGAGCTCTCATCATTCCTCGAAAATCCTTTAGAGCAATTTTTTGAAGGGACAAGTGAAGAGATGGAGCTTTTACAACAAAAATTTGATTCAGAAAATGAAGAAGATTTTAATAATTTTTTTTGTAAGGAACTGGGAGAAGGGCGGTTACAGCTGAAAGATACTAGGCGTATTTTGGATGACATAGAAATAGATACAGCAAGAGTACCACTACGTGGGCCTGATAAAGTTGAGTATTATTATCTGCAAGCTTTTGTGAATGTACATCACGAAGAATATGAACAATGGAAAGATAACGTGAGAGAAAGTGGAATTCTTAATTCAGATACCATTATTGATTTTTATTTAGATACACTAAGTATGAATACTATTTTTTCATATTGGTATTGTTTTTTCGAAGGACAAATTTTCGATCGTTTTTTTCATGCAATAAATTATGGCTTTATCAGACCAGAAGTAATGAAAATTACAATTAATAAGTTACAGGAATTAGGTTTGTCAAAATATGTTCAAGAAAGATATGATGAATATCGAAAGCTAACAGGAGGAGGTAGGGATTTTTGTTTTTTCAAGCAATTGAATATGATGAAAGTAGCAGATGAGTTATCCATATATTATAATGTTGATAAGTCTACTAATGAGAAAAATTATTTTTTTACTCGGATGTATTTGCTTAAAGTTATAGATGAGGTGATTCCAACTCTTAAAACTAGACTTGATGTTGCAGGTTTTGCTTTATTGTTGTGGGGAAGTAAATATTTTAATCAGTCAATATGTGATAAAAACTTTTCTGTTTTTCGCGATGATATAACTCGAATATTTGAATTAGAGAATTTACCAGATGTTAAAGAGGAGTATACGGCAGGTAAAGGGCCAGTTAAGAAAAAGGCAAGAGAGCTTAGACGTCATTTTCAATTTCTTAAGCCATTGGTTGAAGCGACATACTTAACATAAATAACCCGTTCCTGATCCATTCCTATTTTATAGTCTCTGATCTCCTTGTAAGATAGCTATTACGCTGTTTTACAGGGAGTTCTTTTTTTGATGATCTCTTTTTCTATTCCTCCTCTTAATTTTGTATTTCTTAATGTTATTTCTTTGCATCCGTAATCAGAACGATAGCTATGAAATACATGTATACGGTTCTGACTATAAACTCTCAGTAGAAAAAATAATAATATGAAAAATCTAAAATTAAAAGAACTGCTTTCTTCCGATAGCACTGTAGAAGATTTGGCTAGTGTGATGAAAGAAGCATTAGGCTTTATTAATGAGCCTGGTAAGGAAGTTAAAGGCGATCCCTTTTCGTCAAGTAAAAAGCATTATGTCTATGGTATTAAAGGGTTGGCCAAACTGTTGGGAGCTTCATCTTCTACTGCTCAACGTATTAAGAGTAGTGGTGTACTTGATGCAGCTATTTCTCAGAATGGCAAAATCATAGTGATTGATGCTGACCTGGCGTTAGATTTACTTAGAATATCTAATAAGAACTGGGGACGTAAGTATTTCAAATAATTGCATTATGAAAATTGAAAATAATGAGACTTCTGTGATCGTAACGGAACAGAAAGTCGCTAAAGAAGTAGAGAGTGATAATATTGGTATTAAACCTCAGGGGAGTGCTACACCTGATAGTAATGTTAGCGCGAAGGAAGCGGATACGCGAGGTGTCCCAATAACAAGTGTCCCAATAGGTGACATATCAAGTGGGACAGCATCAAGTGGGACAGTACTAAGTGGGACAGCCTTGAAGAATCCCTATCTTGCAATGTGGGATGGGACAGCTTTGGTAGAAGGAGTTCTCTATAACCGTAACAAAATGTTAGGTTTAAAGGAATGCTATATAAAGGAAAACCGGGACAGTCTCGGTCGTGCGGTAAAATGGCAAAGGAGATGTCGCTCGGTAGGTATGGCCCAACCTGCTAAATATGTAGGTGCCAGAGTTGTAAAAGCTGCCGGATACACTCTTGTAATTGATAATCCGAAAACCGGGAATTCGGAGGAGGTTCCAGACGCGTTACTAGATCCCTATTATGTTGTAATGGATGGTAACGGACGAAGAGAAGGACATAATCTGGACTTGGAAGAGGCAAAGAAAGATCCTACTTACAAACCTTTTGACTTTCCCTTCTTTTATGAGGATATTCGTGATCCTAAGCTTTTTCAGCAGCAATTCGTTTCTATCAATTTTGATGTAGAGAAGCCATCAAATGCACAACTAATAAGCTACGCTGTTACAGTGTATAATGATCCTAGTGCAAAACTTTACAATGAGTTACAGAAGGAAGGTTTTGTGGTTAAAGCCGCTGCACATTATGTCTACGGCAAGGAATTGTCCAGGGAAGATGTGACTAAAATCAATAAGGGGCAGGCAGTGAGTGTTGATACAGATCTGGTTAGTTACATGCAGAAAGCTTTGGAACTTTATCAGGGTATTTTCGTTGGAAACGCTTCGGCCAGGGTACTGAAAGGTGTACCTCTTGCCCGGTGGACCTGTAATAAATTTAGGCAGGCAGAGGATAAAGATGAGGTTCTTCTGCAAATCAGCCGGGCATTTTCCGCTATTGATCCGAAGGGTATTGCAGAGTTACAGGACGCCAGAGGTGTCAGAGGTGACAAAACTATGACAACTGAGATTGTGTTGTGCACCTTGTTTGATAAGATTTTTTATAGCTAATTTAAACTTTGGGGCGGTAGTATTTATCGCCCCTCAATTTACAGAATTATGGATAATATATTCATTATACAGACATTAAAAGAGGTAATTGATGACAAGAGCAATTTCGAGGAACCGGGAGCTGTTTTTGGCGACTTTATCAAGGAGGGTGAACTTGCCATAGTGGGAGCAGCTACCAATAATGGGAAAACGGTCCTTTGTTGTGATATTGCTTTTGCCAATGCTTCAAATATTTCTTATTGGGACGAACCGATCAGCGATAGAATCAGGAATACTCTTTATATTGATTTTGAAATGTCAGATTCTCAAGTAGCCAGACGTTATGTTGGTATCCCGGCTGATGTTTCCGCTAGTGTAAAACGGGCACATCTTAATTCTTTTGTACGTGGGTGCTCTACTGAAGATAAACTAGGGAACATAGAAAAACTGGTATCTATCCACCATCCTGAACTACTGATTATTGATAATTTGATGGTTTTGATGGATAATACCATATCATCATCCGTTGTAAAAAAGGTAATGGAAAGATTGAAATATCTCAAGGAAGTATTCAGGCTAACAATCATACTGGTTGCACACTTTCATAAACACAACAGGAGAAATCCTATCGAAATCAATAATATACAGGGTAGTTCTATTATCAGTAACTATGCTGACAGTATAGTTGCCATAGGTGATTCTAATGTAGGACCGGAGACTAAGTACTTGAAACAATTGAAGACACGTAGTACAATGAAAATGCCAGGAGTTGCTGTTATGAATTTGGAAGAGTCTCCTTATCTTCATTTTGAGTTCGTAGAATTTGATGATGAATTGAATCATCTTGAAACGAAGCAGACTGATCGTGGTGTGATTACTGGACTTATTGGGCAAAACATTTTAGAGTTGAGTTCAGAGGGTAAGAGTGTACGTGCAATCGCGGACATGCTCGGTATTTCCAAAAGTGTAGTTGGGCGGTTCTTGAAGAATCAGAATCCATAATTTTCTAACCGGTAGACGAGGAGTGATATTGGATAAGATATAACTATTCTCTTTCTATAATTTCAAAAAACATGAGGGTATTATTTATTCAGGCAAGAGGTCGTTCACCTCCTGTCACAGCCCCTTCTATGTCTGAAAATATCCCGGACATAGCAAAGAGTAGGGGTGTTTTAGGTGGATATTAATTTATATTTCTAAACAAATACACGATGAGTATTGAGTTTAAAGCAGGAAATATGCAGTTCATTAGTTGTAGTATACCTTTCCCTACCAGCAACGGCCTTCATATCGTCTCTTCCGGTTGTGGTTCAGGGAAGACAACCATGATTCAGGAGATTATCAAAGACAAGTGGAGGGAAGGTATTCTTGTGATAACTGCAACAATGAATGCAGCGGATGAACTGGATGAAAGGCTACAGGAATGGAAGGATGGACTATATACTTTTGGACGGTGTAGTATCAAGGTTCTTCATTCCGGACAGAAGAGAATAGCAGAAATGGAAGAATATAAATCAGCTCCTCTGTCTCTTGCCCATTCAGATGTTTTGATTATTACGTCTGCAAGACTTATTATAGATCCTTACGAACTGTTTCTGTCTTATGAGGGTGGAAGTAGAACCAGAGGATTGATACTGATAGATGAAATGATAAACTTCTATCCACAGTCTTTTGACATACCGATAGAAATGAGGAATATACTTACTTTCATAGACAAGCATAGAACTCATTATGGAAAAACCGGGACTATGTTTGAGGATGATTCAGGAGTGACATGGTATCAACATTGTTATCAGGATATCGATGTAATGGAGGCGGCATATCTGAAAAGTGGTTACAAGCTGTTTAAAGCTAAGAATGAATTGAGCCGATACAAAACCGAATACATCTTCCGGCATATCTTAGAGAATGGTCTGTCTCCTATCCTAAGCCGTTTGAAAGACTTTGCCGACAAGAGCTGCACCATTTTATTTGATGGAACTGCTGATTGTATTTTCAGTGGAACAGACTTAAGACTTCTTCCTGTGTCCGGTAAACGCTACGATAGTGATATTGAGTTTATCCAATACGATATGCCGTTCAAGAGAAAGAATAAGGAGGACTGGACGAAAGAGAAGTTCATGGTTATTGGAAAATCCGTACTTGATATGCTCAAGAAAAGTTGCAGTTCAGAGAAGACCTTGATTGTCACATGGAAGTCTCTGGATATATTCAAGGAACATAAGAATGATGGTAATGCAGACTATTATGAAAGGGAGGATGATAAGGTACAATATAACTTTCCCAAGCTCCTTAGCGAATGCCTCATTGAGTCCGGAGTTAATCAGGATTGTTTCGATGTCATTTATCGTGGTAGCGGAGATGATAGAGGTTCCAATGAATACAGGGATTCTCAGAATATTGTATTTCTCGGTGAGTGGCATATTCCTGATAATATAGTGGGGGATATAAATAAGATGTTCGGTTGCAAGTGTAAGTTTAAGGATTATATGAAATCGCTTATCATCCAGACTATATGCAGGATTCGGATCAGACAACATTCGAAGCTACCGATCAAAGTTTATTTCTCTTCTGATATTGACTATAATCTGATGGCTGATGTCCAGGAGTATTTCATAAAGAACTCTCCGGCTAGTTGTAAGATAGGAGGTATAAAGAAGCCATGCAGGAAATATACAAAACCGGACAAGGGGAAGATGATAGATATGGTATTACTTTATTCTTATGATTCAAAGATAAGAGATAGTATAGAGAATGAGACTACCTATTCATTCAATATTACTCTTGATGAACTTTATAGTATTATCCCTAAATCAAGAAAAGCAAAAGACAGATATAATGATTTAGTTAAATTCTTGAATGAAAGAAAGATATATATGAATATAGTATAGAACCAGAAAATCTTAATATCCTATATATGGTATATAAGAAAAAAAAGAAAAAAGGTTACTATGATTGTCAAACTTAAAACTAAGATTAATATGGAACTAAAAGATATTATGGTTTCCGTGTTTCCTAATGTTAAGGTAAAGGAGAACCCCCAACACCTTCCATTACTCGATATTCTAGATAGTATCAAAAGCGGAAATGGTGATAACAAAAAATATATTGCAACGATTCGGAAGGAGAAGGATCACACCAAAAGAAATGATCTGAAAGTAAAAATATTACCTGTATTCTGTCCTTCCGGTACCTTTGAAAGGAGAGAAGATAACGGCTTGACTGTTATGTCGGAAGTAATATGTATAGACCTTGATAATGTAGCTAATCTGAAAGCTGAAATAAATAGATTGAAAGATTTCCCTTTTGTACTGTCAATATTCAGATCACCATCGGGGAAAGGATTGAAGGTTATGGTAGTACACAATCTCACTGAATCATCACGGCATAAAGATTTATACCATTATGTCGGTGACATGTTGGGTTTAGTTGGAAGACCTGATTTGAAGTTTGACTCATCTTGCTCCAATATATCACACCCTTGTTTTTGGTCATATGATTCAGACTTGTACCTGAATAAGAAAGCTGCTCCATTGCAGATAGAGCCGAATGAACTTTCAGTCTCTATACCGTCATCCAAAGGTAAAGAAGCGGAGGGAGATAAAGTCGCGGTAAGGAATATTACTAAGGTTGTTTTGTTGACTGATCCAAAGGAAATCAGAAAGAAAGCATTGGAAACTCATTCGTTATTTGAGGAATTCTACAGCATGTATCCCAGCGTGAGAAATAAGAATCTGTTTGTGTTAGCAAACTTTTTCTATAACGATGGTATTCCGGAGGACTTTGCAACAGATTATTTAGTGGCTTACTATAGAGATGCAAAGAATGGTTTCTCCAGTTGTGAGATAAAGGGGATCATTCATTCCGCTTATCATTAGTCCCTGTTTTAGAATACGATGGATATAAATGAAATTAAAAATATAATATTATGAATATTCAAAAAATATTGATTTGTATTATAAATGCAATCAAACCTGTAACCATAACAGGAAGTGGGAGCGATTTATTTTCTAAGGTTTGTACTGTTATTAAAAATGCAGCCTTCAGTATAAAACATCCTTTCCTGATGTTCGAAGATCAATGTGTCTACCTCTATACCGGAACACATTGGATGAAAATAAGTGACTTGGATTTGAAAGTGTTTCTTAGGGATGCATATCAGAAAATCTTCAGTGATCCAATCAAAGCCTCACAAAGAGATATGATAGAAGGACTTTTCAAGCAATTCCCGTATACAGTGATGAATTTTGGAGTAACACAAGCACGGGGTAAGATCAATTTCCTGAATGGTACGCTTGATTTAGGAATAAGGAATGTGTACCAACATTCTTTTACTGATTATTTCAGGTATGTACTTCCATATGATTGTATTTCCGGTGCATCCTGTCATATGTTTATGAAATACCTGGATGAAGTATTACCTGACAAGAAAACCCAAATGGTGTTGGCGGAGTATATAGGCTGGCTTTTTCTGCCTGATCTGAAACTTGAAAAAGTTTTGTTCTTGTACGGTTCGGGATGCAATGGAAAATCGGTCTTCGTTGATATAATCGAAGCTCTCCTGGGAAGGGATAATGTTTCCCATGAATCCTTGTCTGACATGTGTGGAGAATTTGGCGGTAACAGTAGGGCAAATCTGGCAGGTAAACTTCTTAATACTTGCTCTGATGTAGCTCCCAATGCCTTTTCTGGTGATATCTTCAAGCGTATAGCTAGTGGGGAGCCGATAAGTGCCAAGATTCTGTATAAGGATGTTGTCACTATTACAGACTATGCCAGGATGATTTTCTGCCTGAATGAACTTCCAAAGACGAATGACAGATCTGACGGATATTTCAGAAGGTTTCTCATTGTTCCTTTCAAAGTACAGATACCTAAATCAAAGATTGATCCTAAGCTGACACAGAAGATCATATCTACAGAGTTACCGGGAATTATGAACTGGGTATTAAAGGGTATGGGAAGATTGATTATACAACAGGGATTTACGGAGTCGAAGTTATGCCAAAGGGAACTGGAGAAGTATCGGAATGGAAAAAACAAGAATGAGATTTCTCTGATATTACCGGATGGGTATCAGAAATAAAGGAAGTTGTTTAGATGAAGGGGGGATATCTATGTGGTATCGTCTCCTTCTATATGTATATTCTTGGCATTACAAAATCCTTCAAAACATGTATCTATTATTTGTTGTCATTGCTTGAAAGTTTAGTCATACTTATTTTCTTAATTTCCTCTATAATACTTCCAACAATCTCTGTTGCATTATTCCCTCTAAATTTTTTTATAGACTTTGTTCCAAGCCATACGTTTTCTGCATATATTGTATAATCCAAATCACGTAAAATAGAAGCGTATTCCGAACAATTTGGATAAATTTCATCCATATTGTTTAAATCTTGCCTATAATGTATTTTGCCATTTATATAAAAATCACGATGTCTAATATTTACAGAAGCTTTATTATCATGAGAAACAGACACAAGTAAATGCTCATTTAATGGAAAACAAATCGGATTATATCGGAACTTTTCATAGTGTAACTCTTCCATTTTTTTGTTAAATAAATCTTCAATAGCATACCGAAGTTCTTTTGAGGAAGTTACGGGAGCTTCTTTTTTTCTTTTCAAATCTTCAATCAAAGGGGACATTTCCGTATAAAACTCACTTTGTGGGATTGAGGGCTTCTGATATAATAGACAAATGCCTTTTCCTACTAAGTTCATCTCTTCTCTTGAATAGAATTTGCTTGTGTGTGGTAAGTGTATTACTAATGTATTATTCCAATAGGTTCTTGATAGTTCCCCTTTGATAAGGGTTTCTTTAATAGAACCTGATAATTTGCAGAATACGTCCATTGTCAATTCGCCCAGGCATAAAATAAATTTTGGAGATAATATAGATAAAAGTTCTATTGTACAAGGGGCACATCTTTCTATAATTCTTTGAGAGAGTTGACATGCTTTGGGAGTATTAAAGAAAACAAGATTTGTGTATGCATAGTTTTGAGACTCTTCTAGTATATGTCCAAGATTACCGTATTGCAATATAGAGTTTAATCTACGCCACAGATGCCACTTGGCTTTCTCTGAAATGAAAAAAGGATTACCCTGTAAGAACTTATCTGCTGTCATTCCCTTTTTCGGATCAAGATTCCAATTTATATTTGTTTTTTGTTCCTGATAACCTCCAGCACTTCCCGGATTAGTGGCCATTATTACTATTTCCGGATTGGATGAAAGCCTTGTTAAATCCGATTGTGTATAAAAAGATGTATATGAATTAAAACTGGTATTCTCCTCTTCCTTGGCCATCGTTTTATAGACTTCTACTGTATTTAAAGCCCATATATGTAGTTTTTCTTGAAGATTGTCCATATTAGTCCATTAATATTGTTACACACTTTTGGCAAATATAGGAAACAATCGTCAAAGATCTATTCTATACATTCATAATTAATATCAGAAACAAGCTAATGCCATTTCTAGTATTGTGCATAACTTATTTTGTTCATGTCTAAAACTGTATACAGCTATCCCTTTGGCTTGAGCAATCTGTATCATAAGTTGTCTCTTATACAATTTTATCCCCCAATCAGTTTTATCCCTTGGCTGGTGTAATCTATCTGAATATTATCACATAGTTTCTTCAAATCATAGAAAAATGTCTTTTGTTTTTCAGATAACATCTCTTCCGAAATAATAGTCTTTATAATAGAGACATTTCCATGTTTCTCACCAAAACAGTAGCCTCCTGCCGTTACTGATACAAAATCAATTACTTCATCACTATAATGGCCCTCAAAACATTGGTAGGTTGCTTCCAGATTCTCATCAATCTCAACACTGGTAAGTCCCCAACAATTTTTGAAGTATTTTTTGATAATTTCAAGCATTGGCAAATTATTATCTTTAAGAATCCGCTCTTGATACCTCCTGAAGAAATGGGGGGCATATATTGTTATTTTATGTGTCATAGGTTGATAAACAGCTGCATATTTTCCTTCCTTACGTTCATATATACAGTACATACTTATGTTGGGATTATTATGCTGTCTTCTTTTATCAGCCGTAAAAGTTATGACAAAAAGATTTTTTCTCTTGATGCTCTTACACTCATACGAAGCTTTTACTGGAAACTTGTAAGAGTCCAGAACTTTAGATCTGAAATTCTTACGAAATCGTTCTGTTGGTTTCTCTAAGTCTGCTAAATCTTTCAATAGTTCTTCACGGATTTCTTGCTCCGTCATTGATGGTACAATCATAATATATATAATTAATATTAACAATAATCGTCAATTCCGTCCGGTCCGTCCCACTCCAATCCTCTGGCTATTGTGAGAGTCTTTTGTGCTCCGCGTTTTTCAAAATATGTACGTCCTTCATGGATATATTTACCAGCTTCAAAAGTGATAGAAACAGAAGTATATTTCTTCAGATCCTCATTTTGGCTATGACATATTACCATTATTAGATTCTCATTGCATAGAGCAAAGTCATCTATAATTTGAGTAGTATATTGATTTCTCGTTATAACTTTTCCAACACAAAGGTTGTCTAGATATGAAGTAAGTGGAGTCTCACCGATTTGTATAGGACAAAGCGGGAATTCAGTGGGTGTTTTCCATTCACGTTGCAGTGCTGTATCAGGTGAAAGAGCAGGGAACAGTGTTTGCCTATATGTGTCCTGATTTATTGGAGAATCAGGTTGGGTAAATATCCATTCTCCCATATTACTTGCATTTGAATACGGCTTGTTTGGTTCCTTAGCCCATTTCATAACCCGTTCATAAGCTGCTTTGGCTTCTTCCTGTGTAACCGTTCTCATCCACATTACATCTTGGTTTGTACCTGTGAGATCTCTTAAACAACCAGGATTATCGATGAATTTTTGAATATCACCGCCACATAGGTATTCTATTTTTTTTCGTGTAGCGGGGTTGTTCAATGCATTCTCCAACCTTGTGAGCCATCTCAAATTTTCTGGCCGGTTGTTACATCTGTTAGTATCAATATGGTCTACTATGTCTCTTTTTGAATCATGACTACCATGAAACGCTGTTGCAACAATTATGTGGACTCGATGACCTCCTATAGTCATATATCCTGTTTTTTCATTCTTAGTACCGAACAGCCATTGTTCATCCAGTTTCCTTGGCTTGTGCCCATTTTTAGCATGACGAAAAACAGCTCCATTATCACGAACAGAATAGTGTTCATCTTTATAGGTACAATCTTTGACCTCTGTGTATATATCAATATCTACTTTCATAACGGTTCTAATTTTATTTTCTGAATGAATTATGGACTTCAAGAGCGAATTTCAAGGTATCATACCATTCATCTTCTGATTTATAGTCTAACTTTATGTTTATGATACGGGAGCCATGCAGATGATTTGTCGAGATTTCAATTGAAATTCCTCCCTTGTTTTGGAGACTTTCAATAGAGATAAGTCTTGGATGATAGAAATCTTTTGCACGTTCTTGAAAGGTCTCTCCAATTGTAAAAGAGATAGCATAATCGGGAAGCATAAAGTCTGGAACAGGACTCCCTTCGTATTTTCCATCCTCACTGACACTAAATACGATGATGGGGGAGGCATTCAGTTTTCGTAATACCTTTGGGGCTACTTCCATAAACTGAGAGACGGCTTTTCTGTTTTGAACATCTTCTTCTGACTCATCCGTTTCATTGGCAAGCTCTAAGTCTTCAGCTAATTCTTTGAAAAAATTACGTCCTAATACTTTGGATATTAATGCAAGTTGTTGAATATCCATATTATTACGAGTGAACAAATTATACACGTTATTCCTTTTACAGCAAATTTTATCTGCAAATTCCACAATTGAAAGCTGTTGCCTACGAACTTCCTTTTCGATGAGTTCTCCAATAGTTCTTTTTTCTGTCATATTTATATTTTTTGTTATGCTGCAAAGTTATACCTGCATTGATAAACTTCATTGAAAGCGGTGTATCCTGTTATTGTGCATTTTTCTATAATGCTATGTATTAGCATATATAATATTTACATTATATACAAAGTTAGGAAAAATATCGAAGTTGAAGAAAAAATAAGAAAGGAATTAATTGTACTCATTTCTACTGCCCAATAGTTTAACTATCTTCTTTGAACAAAAAATAAAATAAAAAGACGTAATATTTAGGTTTATGTAAAATAATTCATATATTTGTGATGTCGTAACAGAGAGCGACGGTGTTTTTACATTTTAGAAAAGAAAAAGCGTTTAGCTGATTTCTGTATAAGTGAAAAGTCGAAATTTCATCAACTGGTACAGCAAAAACAGCCTTACGTTCAGCCTTGCAATATTCGCGAGGGGGCGTTTCCTGTTTGTACCAAGGGCTTCGACTCCCTCACTTATGACAAGGCTAATGCCCTTTCGCTTTTTTATTTAACAGGCTTGTATTATAGGGCACAAGCCAAATTATACTTAGAACTATATGGTAGAAGCACCTGTAACCCTTCCTATTTTCTTCCCGGATATTCTGATCAAGCATTGGAAATCTACAGAAAAGAAACTCCCTTCATATATTAGATAAGTATTTCGTTACTTGTCTGATCATCTTCTAGTATACTCTACTGGGGCATCTCATCTTATTGTGAGTGTCTTAGTCATTAATAACATCTAAACACAAAGTCTTATGGACAAGAAAATCGTGGGGCTCAATGCCGGCAAAGTCTGGCAAGCTCTGAATGAGGTAAAGGAAATTAGTATTCCTGAGTTAGCAAGAAAACTAAATTTGAGCGTAGAAAGTACAGCTTTGGCAATTGGTTGGCTTGCTAGAGAAAACAAAGTATGTATACAGCGTATAAATGGTTTGATAGAAGTCTACGGGGAAGATCGTTGCTCCTTCTCATTTGGCTAATGTGTAATATACATGAAGTAGAAAGATATTATATTTTATAGTACCCAATTTGTCTCAATAAAATATAGTCTTGCCTTTAAAGAATAAAGGAAGGTAGCTTTTACACTATCTTCCTTTTCCTATTTATCCCCACTTCAACTTCATCACCAAAGCATCTTTCCTGACATCGAGTATCAAGTCTTTCACTCTGTTGGCTCCAAGTTTTGTTGCACTCCTTTTATAACACTTCTCAAATTCTGCCTGATCGAAGAAGTATGTATAGCCAAACGGAGGTTCATACCACATTACAGGTGGTTTAAATCCGTTCAGTCCAATTCCACAAATCATATAGGCATCAGCATCAATAATCAATTTCTTTTGTAGTCTATCGTCAGAGTAATCAATTCCTCTTCTGAAGGTTAGTTCTATTTCTGTTTCTGTGGTGTTTACCTCAAATTCAACCCGTCCTTTTCCAATAAGAGTATCCAGATCAACCTGTACTAATGCTGTTATTTCTTCGTCTAGCATTTTTTTCGTATCATACACCTTTGATGTTATAAAAATTTTCTTTTTCATAGTATTCTTTTTATTATTAATTTTACCTTGTCCTTGTTCTTGTGGATTAAGCTAATATCAGCTTCAACCCCTAGTTTCTCGATCAATCCCATATACTGACTCACTAACCATTGGAAGGTGACATAATATATCTCTTTCTCCTTTCTCTTATATAGTTCATCATCATCTTTCGCCAGCTCATAAACTTCTTCATCAGTCAAATTTAGTATATCAGAAGCGACAGCGATATGTACAAGTTCGGAGTTGTTGGATATAGCTTGTTCAAACAGGAAATGCCATGAAATAACAAAGCGATCCTCATAACTGGAAAGCTCATGTCTGATCCAATTTTTATTTTGTGCCCGCGAGTCCAACATAAATTCTACCAGACCGTATGGAATGTATTCTGTTTCTCCCGTGTAGTATTTTATTAGATCTGTTTCTGTTATAAAGCGTAAGAAAATAAGATCCTTTATCGGTAACTGGGCTAGTTTAGGGTTTGGCTCTTCCGCTTTCTCACTCATATACTTTTCTTTCGATGCCAGAATAATCATACTTCTCCCTCCTTCGTTTTTTGTGATGTGATCTTCAATTCAATTTTCCATACCTTCCCCAAATATGATACCAATCCTCTGTAGGCATCAATCCTTCTTCTTTCTCTTGGCATGATAGACAAAGCTTCCTGTAATGTCATACTGATAACACAGAGTCCGGTAGATAAGAAAAGCTCCTCACCATACTTTTCTTTGAGAGCTTCTATATCTTTCTCGTATTTGGCTGGAATGGATTTGGATGGTATGCTACTTTTTTCGATAACATCAGGTGTAGCGTAAACCTGACGATTAGAACCCAAACCTCGTTCAGATCCTAATATTCTGTTTATGTATTCACTAAACATAAGATTAGCTTCTAATTCAGATATTAGGTTTTGAACGGTTATGAATGGCGTTTTAGCGATTTGGGAGAAGGAAATAAAAGAAACGTGTTTAAGATTTGAGTCCTAGCACGTGCTTATTGGGGAGATTATTTCAATTATTAATATCCTGTATTTGATAATATATCAAGAAATAAGACTCAACAGCTTTTATAATTGATGGAGCTTGGAGTAAATAAAATAATATTTTGATAGGTCTTTCTTATAATTCTATCCCTATCCTATCTTTACATACATTTTTTCGTCCACATTCTTTACAATACTTTCCGATCCATATCTCATCAAACTGTGTGATGGCGTTGTCAACTAATTCCTGTTCATTTGTAATGATACCAGCTTCAAAATTTCTGTTTCTTTCACTTTTCATTCCTAATGCTGCACCAGTAAGATTAGCCGATCCGATATAAACTAATTGTAAATCGAATATTAGTATTTTGAAATGAATACGTGGACATATAGAACGTTCCAGTCCCTTCCATAACAAAGGATATTTATCAAAATCATTTCTGAAATTCTCACCGGGCTCTTTAGCATGTAGAAGCCTAATGGAAACTTTCTGTCTGATCTTCTGTTCAAGTATGGAAAGAAAAGGAACAACAGAATTCCCTTGCCTGATATGTAAATCTTTCAGATCTGCTGTTCCGATCCATAGCGTATGCCTTACTTTGGACACTTCATTCACAAGTAATTTATAATGCTGTTCATTTTGTATATAGCGAATCATATTTAGGTATATTATTTCAATAAGAATTCTATGAAATCAACTCTCCATGTACTTGTTCCGGCCTTTACTTTTTGATACCATTTTTCAGCTTCTTCTTGATTTATTTCCGTCCCATACCCTTTCTTATACATATAACCCAAATTCTGTTGAGCAATGGCATCTCCTTGCAAAGCAGCCAGAAAGAACCATTCACGAGCTAACCGATAATTCTGACTAACAGCAGTACCTGTATAATAACAATGGCCTACAACCAACTGTGCCTCTGTATCTCCGGACTCAGCACATTCATACCAATCATCAAATGTGTATTCATCATTATTTTCAACTTCTTCCTCGTATTCTTCATCATCATAAATTTCCGGTGGGGTGAAAATAGTTCTTATAGCATCTTTAATAGCAGATCTGAGAGAATAATTCTCTTTGTAAATGTTTATATAAATATCTGCATATGAAGCATCCAGTTCTCTCCACTCTTCTTTACTTATAGGTTGTCCATGAAAAGAATTAATTACCGGATCTAGTAAATCGGCATCCCAACAACCCCTTTCCATATTTGCTTTATTCATATATTCTTTAGCTCTTTCTTTATCTCCCCCTTCTAACCAGTTTAGGACTAATTGAAGATAAATCATTAAAGGACTGATGGGAAACTTTTTGTCTGCTTTTCTTAGAGTTACCTGTATATCAAGAGCCGCTAGTAAATATTTTTCCGCTAGGACAAAACGTCTGGTTCGTCTGAAATAAATTCCCTTCAAACTATTTACTAACAGGGCAACGTAAGGCATCTTTTTATCATCTGTTACAAGTTTCGTCAAATCTTGTTTTATGATCGTTTCAATTAGCTGATAATGGCATCGTGTCCAGTAGTTATAATAATCATCTGTTGCCCAGATACCGGGTTCTACAATCAACAACAGTATATACAAGCATAAATCAAGCTGTGAATTAGGAGTCTTCTCCATGGACTGCAACAAAGTTTCTATATCCATGACATCTATTTCCTTTTCCGTTTGCAATTGATATGACAGAGCCTGTCTACGATGAGAGTTTGCCTTATCCATATTGCCTTCCTCTTCATATACATTTGCTACAGAGTTATGATACATATTAAGTACAGTTTTTTGTACATCTGGCGGTAACAACCGTAGATAACTAACAGCTTTTAAAGCATACGCTTTCCAATCTCCATTAGTCAAACCATCAAATTGTAAATGAGTCAGAAACAATCGAAACATATTCAGTTCTTTAAAAACGGACATTGGAGTATCTTCTGCATAGGCATATAAAATACATGATGAATCTTCTGCTGTGAAATGAATACCACATTGATCTCTTTGAGCAGGATGCCAAATGAGCTCAATTTGTTTTTCTTCTATTAGTTGGAGATAATATATTTCTCTCTCTTCCAAATTTATAGAGCGTTTCTTTTTTTTCTTAATTGTCATAATTACTTGATATTAGTAATGGAAATGAAACTACCATTGATGTTTATTTATATAGCATCTTACACTATATGGTAACATATTTTAGGAACCAGTCAAATAAATAAAAGCATATGATGGTACAAAGGATTTTAGTTTGTATGCCTATTTTCTCTTCTTTTAATTGATTATATCTATTTTGGCGATGATTAAACCAGTTAGATAATTCATCTTTAATTAAAATGTAAAAAATGGCACAAAAAATAAGACATAATAAACCTAATATAAAAATAGCTATTATTCCATATACCTGATTTTGTATCTCATGTATTTCAATCCATGCTTTTTTCATATTCTTTAAGGAGAATGAATATTCAACTCCCCAAGATAGCAAAAAGAATGAGAAAAAGAAGAAAGAAACAATTTTTCCTAAAATTGAACTTATACCAAACTCATTTTCGTCTGTTTTCATATGCTTACATCAATATTCATTAATAGGATGAACGATTTAGTTTGACTATTTTCTTACAAAAATTTAAATAGGATACCATATTCTAAAGGTACTGTATTATTTCTATAATTATTACTTAAGAAAAGAGACTGAAGAGTCCATGAAGATGGTACGTCTTAAATCGTTATTGCTAGTATAATTAGTATTAATATCAACACCATGTAGTGTATCCAGATCTGCTGCAATTTTTAAAACTTCATTCATTCGAGTGGAAATCTGGAGTTTTAAATGAAATTCACCCTTTTGCTTGTCTCGATTAGGTGCCCTAAAATCAAGTATCCTTTGGCATTCAGGGCAACTTTTTAAATAATAAGATTTGTCATAGAAATTACAGGCTTCTTCGTATTCTTCTAATGTTAGTATGGAACGATCGCTTTGAGAATAATTAAATTCTTCTAAATTGAGTTCCTGTTTAAATTTATTTTCAGTAGTGCTTTCAACGTGTAAAGAGCCATTTCCTTGTATAGTTTTCAATTTCCCTGAGAATATTCGTTTAAGAAAACTATGTTCTTCAATAATCACTGTAAATTTCCATTTTATGGCACCTAATCTACTTATAAAGTCTAAATAATGATTGATGCTACATCGACAGATATTAAGTTCTAATTGTGAATCATTAGGCAAATAAACAGGGAGAAATGGATGCTTTATGAAAATCATCCCTTCTTCAGGCATTCCACATTTAAACATCCCTGAAAGTACTAACTGTCTAGCCTTGTCTATAGAATAGATATATATATCTTTCATTTTACTCCTGTTTTCACTCAAGTATTTAAGCCCTTCATTCTCTTCATTTCCAATTAATATTATTTTATTGTCAAATATAGTACTAATCATAATTTGTAATTTATAATGGTTAGAATTAATATAAAAACTATCAGCATGAGATACAATAATATACGATCTGTTTTATGTTTTATCCTCTTATATTCATTTATCGCTACAGTGATTTCATTAATGGTTTTTACATTGATAGTACGATTGATTTTTTTAGATAATTCTATTAGTTCTTCTTGTATTCTCTGTGTATTATTCACACAAGTACTGGCATATGTAAAGGCTGTATATCTTTGGATGTCATCCATTTCATTATAATGTCCTGAAATGATAAATCTTTGTTTTGATTTTGCAACCTGTATTCCATTATTATGATAGAATACAGTCGCTATATCAATTTCTTTTTTCAAAAGTTGGAATTTATTTCTGTACACAATCATATCATCTGTATAAATAGTGCCATCTTCTATAATGAAAGAGGGTTTATTATAAGATTCTTTCTGTGACCATAGATAACTTTTCATTGTTTTAATAGATCTAGGAATAGATATTTTCTTTTGAATTCTTTTATCCAATCATCGTTGGTTAAATTACCTAAAACAAGTGGATTCATACTCTTGATATATTCTTGCAATGCTATATATTTCTCGTTCAATGCATATTCCAGAATTTTCTTTCTAACTTGGTTTTCTTTAGTTTTTTCAATTTGGTCTAAATGACTTCCCAATAAAATAATTTTTCGTTTTTTCTTTTCTTTTCTAGTCAAAACAGCTTTTATCCGTTGAGCAAAATCACGCCGATAATCTTCATTTGAAAGAAATTTATATATGTCAAATGTAACAATCATGATATCACAGTTTTCATACAGCTCTTCAAAATATTCCATTCCCTTTGAATCCCCGGAAATATCTATTGTTGGTTGCAGTTCTATTTCTTTATCTTCTATTTTTATGATTTTAGCTTTTAGTTTTTCACTAAAAGCTGTTGTTCCCTCTTTGCATCTATCTTCTTCTCGAATTTTATCGTATAAATATGTTTTTCCTGATTCCGACATTCCTATAATCGAAATACCTATTCGTTTTTGAGTATTCAATAGATTCTCGATATATTTTTTCCATAAAAAATAAAATAGATCAAAGTATGGAAAACCGAAAAACCTAGCAATATTTATTATTTCATCTTTTCCTAACATTTTATTTACGTTTATGATTGCATAAGTATTCGATTTCTTTAGCTCTATTATCTGAAATTCCCAAGCCTATACGAAGTTTATCAAGTAATCTTTGTTCCTTTGGGGAAATCTCTCCGTCTTCTATACAGGCCTTGTACTCTTCTAAATATTCTAGTTCTTCTTTTGCTAGTTTTGGGAAAAGAAGGCTTTCTTCCAATTCCTTAGCACGATCTTCACTAATATTTAATTGGATACGGAACTTGTCTAATAATCGGCGTTCACGAGCGGAAATCTCACTAGCTTCTTCTAAACAAATTTGGAATTCTTCTAAATATATACGTTCATTTTCTGTGAATGTTATGTTATTAATTTGAGCTTGCTGAATAACTTCTTCATTTTGTAGTTCTTCCAAAGATATAAAATGGACCTGAATAGATAAAATAGCATTTTCTTGAAGAGTAAATTTTTCTTCATCATTTTTATTCCAATGTCCTTTTGCTTCCATAAAAAGGCTTTTGAATTCGCCTTCTATTGAATTTAGTTCACTACTCTCAAGCACTCTGTTTTTACGAGTTTCAATTCGCTCTTCATGTTGTAGAAGGGTGCCTTGTAGCCGTTGTTCATATAATCGTTGCCAAGACGGCTCATTAGGATACCACACAAGATTGTCTGGAAGACTGAGAGGAGCTTTAGGAGTAAATTTCTGATGTAGATTGATGGATTGACTGATTTCATCAATTAAATGATTATTTCTTTCCCTTTGTACAGAACCTGAAGCAGATGCAATTTTATAGGAAATGTTTCCAGATATATTTTGTTCGGACTGTGTATTATTGTCACTTGAAGAACTGTTTACACACTCTATTGTAATTTCTGTAGCTCCCAACTTTTGAACAATCTGGCAAAATTCACGTACTTTATCTTCAATCAATTCTAATTCGTAATTCTCAAAAGGTATATATTTTTGACTTATATAGGGATGGCCTATATATAACTGATAGGCAACTGGATGCCCTATGGGAAATTCAATATGAGTATCTGGAAGTTTTTTTATGTCAATTACAGATAAATGTTCTTGGTCTAAATTTGTATACTCTTTAACAGGCAAAAGAACTTTACGCTTGGCGTAGCTTTGTGTTAAATAATTGGAGACATATTCTTTTTCATATATACCAAAATCATTTGTTGCATCCTCTTTGATTAAGACTCCATCACCTATTTGCAGGTCATCGGGAGCATATAACATGACCGGTAAACAATATTTTCGTGCCTCAACCTTATCGTTGAGCCATTGAAATGCTGAATATTTTGCATATAACAGGTCCATTGCCATTCGACTAGTGTATTCACAATAATTCAAGCCTTCATTACAAATAGAAATAGCTCTAAGATAGTCTTTTTGGATCATACATAAGTGGGCAGCAGCTGTATAAAAAAGTTTCATATTTTCTTGTTCTTGCCTTGCACATGATAATGCAAACTGTAAAGCTTCATCTCTTTTTCCTGCATTATACAATTGATCATACTGTTCAACAGCCATATCAAAAGGATCTGCTTCCGGTGTTATGCTTTGAGCCATTTCAGTAAAGTTCTGTGCCAGCGCCTTTCCTAAACGTAGAGCTTTAGTGCTATCATCCGATTTCATAAAGTAAGATATGTGAATAGGACAATTATCTTCTTCATATCCCCAAAAATATAAAACTAGATCTTTGTATTCTACTTGTTTTACAGCACTCCATGTGAAGAATATTTTCTCATCAGCTTTTTCATTATCCGGAATACAATAAATCCCACCATCGGTTAATACCAAACCCTGATTACGTGAATTCCAGAAAGACGTATCTCTCACAAATAATACTTGTTCGTTGTATTCAATTCCAAAATTCTGTCGAACTTCACTTTTTACATCTTCTGGTATGTTATAGACAAAACAATCGCTGTTATTTAATTCGTTTTCGTTACTCCAATTGGCTTTATTGAAAATCTTTTTTATGGATTGTTCTGAGACTACTTTGGTTCCACAATTAGAGCAAACGTTTGCTCCATTATTAATTTGTTGTCCACATTTCTTGCAAAACATATACTTTTATTTAAAATTGAAACTTATAATTTATTTCCACATCTCTCACAGAAATTACTATCTGCCTCATTTTCTTTTCCACAATTTTGGCAAATTTTAGATAGTGAGGTTTCTATGCTACTAGAATTGTAATTTTGTTCTAAATAATCTGATGATTGTTGTTGATAAGTACTTCTCTCTTTATTGTACTTTCTATTAAATTCTCTTTCACCATTGGTTAAATAAAGTATTCCCTCTATAAAAGATACAATAGTAGGAATATACGTCCAACATAAAATAAGGTAGAAAACACCAGTCCACTTTCTTAAATAGAATTTGTGAACTCCCAAACCTCCCAAAAAGAAAGCCAGTAACGCTGCAATATATCTATTTTTCATATTTCTTGTTTAAACAAGTAAAGCCACACTCGTAAAATCGAATGTGGCAAGTTTTTGTAACAACAGATCAGTCAATACGTTGTACATCTAAATCAGACATGTTTAATGCACCTGCCTTCTTAATATCTACTCCGTAAATACGATAAAATGCATCAACAACGACTTGTCCTCCATTGCTAGTTACCGGATTACTAAAGGAATTGGATGGGATGTCTACTGTCATTCCTGCTTCAAGACGAACTCCATTAGAGTTTTTCATTCTTTTTACTGTTACTCTGAATAATGGCATAATGATACCTCCTTAAATATTATACGCTTATAAGTCCTCAGAATTCAGCATTAGATTTATATAAAAGTAAAGGCGTGAGGACTTGTCTGCTATTCATCGAAAAACAGGCATCGCCAAACGCCTAATCAGAAATGAATAAAAACAGTACTCCCACGCCGTCTTGGTATGAAGATATAGCATAGGCTATAACAACATATACAAAAACAGATGAGCGTCATGTCCATTATCCTTCTGATTTTGAAATTGGCGATTTCGTTTTTCAGGATGTGTGGCAAAAACGCTTTCACTATATCCGATTATTTCTCCAATCGAATGTGGCAAATATACATTTTTTGCTTGAACATGACGCTCTTATTTAAGAGTTTTTTTACCTTTACCGATCATTTATTGCAAAAATAGGGTAATATAATTTATAATTAAAAAAGATGCCGGAGCATTTTTGATATAACTAAATAAAAGTACCAAAATACCTAAAGAGTGATACGGATATGAATGAAAAACTAGAAATATTGCAATGTCTGATAGAAAGTAGGGTATTTGCTCCTTCTCCCTCTGCTTTGGCTAAAATATTGGGGTATAAAGGAAAAATGACAATTTATCGTCTTCTGGATGGAAAAACTTCATTACGAATTATTGATGAAATCTGGGAGAAATTACAAGAGTTATTTGTTGTTACAGATAGCGAACTGACCTTGTTATACAACATCCAGAAAAGTATCCCCATATTGCAACAATATCTTTTTTCTGAAGTAGACAGGTCGGATTCCAAATGGATAGATATGGTAGTTAGTACCTTTATAAAAGAACATTATAACTACTCTGAAAAATTTAAAGAGGAAATGGTACCTGTTTTAAAAGAGGCAAGGAGAGATAATCCAAACTTTTTTTGGGGAATACTACTGTTACTTTATATAAAAGTAGAGAATATTGATCCATATCAGAAAGATTTTAAACGATTATGGATAGATTGGATAGATAAGCTGGAAATCTTTTTTTCTGAAATTTATCCTGAAAACATAAGAGCTAAAGGAAGTGTCTTGGGCCTGAAAGCAACCATAATGCAAGAAAAATTTATTCCAAGCTTGTGGATGTTGCTTTATAGTGGCTGCATTCTATGCCGTATTTATACAGAACCTGACTTTTTACGTATATTGGCTGCAACTTCATCTCAGCTGATTGATTGTCCGAAAATGAGTTTTTGGATTATTCCTGGTACTGAATATAAAGAAGGAGAAAGGGCTTGGGTATGGTTTCAAGACGATTTTGATACGACTTCACATGGATGTTATACTGTTTATCAGATACAAGTCGGTAATGATATAGAAACTTTTCATATAGAAGAAATGTACGTGTTCCGATTTATAGAAGAAGTTACAGAAAATAAACTTCACATCATGAATGCCGATAAAACAGTTTGCTACTATAACTATAAATATGATTTCGATGAGTATATATTACATCTTGTCCCCTGTTCAGAGATTAACGTGTCATATCAATTACCTATCGCTATGCATTGTATTAATGCTTATCGTCCATGTGTAAAAAATGAACAGATATGGTGCCGACTCCTTGATAAATTTGTGAAAGGAAAAGGCTGGTTACAAATTCAAAAGACAGGAGGATCGTTTAGTCAATCCAATATATATGAAATAAAGGATGTGATTATTAGTAGGAAGTATTTTTCTCTCATTCTTGTAGAATCAGGTGTTGAGAAAGAATATCAGTTACCTTTAACAGAATATGTTTTCTTTGCTACCCTGTCTCCTACACAAGAAATATGGATTAGCCGACATATAGATGATGGAGAGGTTTATATAGAATGGCCTTCTTTGGGATATGCTATAAAATTGTCAAAATTTACACAAGTCAAATAAGAGGATATATTCAGATAGGATATTTCAATATGTTCATATATAATTAGGGATCGAATGTAGGGGATATACGATAGTAGAGAGTTACATAACCGTAGGATAAAACAATAAATCTAACAGAAACTCTATCTTTTTAAGCTTCTGTACTTCTTTTGTGATTTTTTTATTTGCACTTTGTCTTACAGCTATATCTATACTTCACTTTGTTCATGGTTTTCTGCCACCAGCTAACTCTTATTCAATAACAATAACTTAATAATATAGATGCAGTGTTGAGATTCTTATGTTTTCATTCATAAGAACACTCCTTCCTACGGTTCTACCTAAAATAATTGGGGTTTATATACCTTGAAGGTATGTATTAAAACGGACTTTTATAATTAATCAAAGGATAATCTAGTTGTCAGTTTGTTATATGCAAAACAGATATTACAATCAAACAAATTTCAAATTCACCCTTACAGAATATTAATATTCTTCTTATTGGTAATGGTAATCTAAATCAGGCTTTCTCACATAGTTTATTTAAAAAATTATTATCTTTGCAACGTGTTCAGGAAACATCGAACACTCGTTATAAGACATTTAACGCTGATTGTAGTGAAACTGGCAAATTGAACTATCTGAATCAGAACGCGTTAATTGTCTGCATCTATGTTTATATACTATGTATGAAAATATGGGTGCAGACTTACAACTGCATTGATTCAAGGTATGCCAGTACCGACTACAAATGCTTTTGATAAGTTCTGCACTCTTTTTTGTGCCTTGCAATCAGCAACACTATATATACGACAATATGAACAGAGGTGAATTAAAGGTGATCTTAAAACAGATGAAGCGGACATCATATTTGAATGCATTTTATCTACTTCAACTAATCAGCAAGAAATTCAATTTGGCGGTTGATTTTGACGAGGTGTGTTTCGTAAACTCAAGTTTTACTCTTTCAATCGCTGCAATATACAGTGTTCTATATACTGATAATACATTGTATATCTTAACAAAGAAAAAGCATTTACATCGTATTAAAACAAACGGTGAACATGTGATATATGATGCAAACTATATTTCAATTCTAAATACAATAAAATCATTTTTTAATATCAATTAAATTACAAACTTATGAAGAAAATTAATTTATTTGCATTGCTTACAATGCTGTTTAGTGTTACATTATTTATTGGTTGTCGCGGCAGTGATGATGATGTAAAAGACGGTGTTAACGGAATTGCAAATATAGATTTTGATGCAGAATATCGAATGGTGAAGTGCAATGGAGAAATCAAAGTTGAAAACTTCGTCCCTGTTGATGATGATTGGTATGAATTGAGACACAGGGAAGGAACTGTGTTTCTTGATAGTGAAATCGTAACACAATATCGTGGAATTGATGCATTCGATATTTATGACGGTTACTGGATATTAAAGGATAGCGAAGCAGAAATACGAGAAAGTAGAATATTACAAATTAGAAATATAACCCCAATTCAAGAATAATCAATAAATCCTTTTTTTGAATCAATATTTTTTGTGTAAGAGAGAACGCGACAAAATTTTCTGTTAAACACACAGGTAACTAATTAATATCTCAATTTGAAAAAGACGTCCTAAATAATAACTCTAACACACAAACACAAAAATTTGCCCTGCTATTTTTCCCGTAGCAGGGCTTTCTAATAAAATATATGATTGGCTGAAAGTTACTTCAATTTTATATCTAAATAGCAGAAAGAACTAATCTTCCGACATTAACTGTTATATCACCGATAATATCCCAAAATCCGGTAAGACAAGTAGAGTAACCTTTTTTCTTTTTTTCTACTATACTACTATATAGGATAATGAAAATTTTTGGTTCATCTAGTATATGATAATATGATACTATATATCCAAATACTTAGAATAGAGAATGATAAGAGAAATAAAAGTAACTATTAAAAGTTAGAATAGTTTTAATAGATAATGACTTACTTTTCCAATTATTCGATATCAATAATACTATCAATCCTTTCCTGCTCTTTCTTTACAAACTCATATAATTCCTTCTCGAAAGCTAATTTGTGGGCTTGGATTTGCTTTGATATTTCTGTTTCAAAAATGTTCATTACATCTCTAGCTATATCTTCTATCTTGTTTTTTTTCTTGCAAATATCAGATATTATTGGTGTATATTCAGGATTTTTTTTACATGTATTGACCATTTGATGTACTATATTTGCAATAATTGCTTCTCGTTCTTCTGCCCTAAGTTTATTTCCAGATTCTATGAATACATGTAGTGGGTTGATACATTTGGCCCATGATCCATAAATCTCTCTGATTGTATTTAGGCGGGCTAATAATGGCTTTGCAGTAGGATAGTTTTTTAATTTTATGAGTTGGATATTCAGCCGGGTATAATTCAATTGATCTTGTTCTGCCATATGGTCAAGTTTATGTCTATCTTCTGTTGTAAATGCTCCATCTATCCACTTAGAAGAAAAGTCGAGAACATCAATTGGTTTTATAGAATGGATTATCTCTAAAATATTATTTACCATTTCATCAAGCCTTTTCTGCTCTTGTTCTTTACGAATTAGCGAGATTTGGAGTTTACGATTTTCCTTATTTTGCTTATTGGATGCATTTATGGACTTGAAAGCAAATATTAAAGCGATTGTAGTTGCTATTGATCCTATAGCAGTCCAGTCTATTGTATATAAATCAATATTCATTATAGTTATAGGTTAATGTATGGATTTATCTGCTGTATAAAGCGTTTTATATTATATTACTTCTGGCTTTTCTACTTCTTTATCATTCTTTGTATCATCATCACGATCCATACAGACATAACAAAAGGAGCAGTCAAGGTGGTGATCCCCATGTTCATTCCTAGAATCTGTAATACGGTAGACAGTAAGACAGAGCACCCTGCCCATACACCACTTTTCCAGTTTGTTCCTCCTAAAGCTATGGCACATAATACACCATTGTATCCCATTAATCCGGCATTTAAGTTTGCTGCATCTACTTCTAACAAAATAGCTAAAGGGATAGGAAGAAGTGTTCCTAAGATCGTATAGAAGGCATCTTTGGGAGAGTTGGCTAAAATACCTATAAGAAAAAACAGGCCTGTCAATATAGTATTTCCCTGAAACATGACCTGACCTATACCTAAACTGAAGGCTTGGATATAATTGATATTCTGTGTGGTATTAATGATTGTATCAGAAACTAATAGTAAATTGGGTATAAACCAGGTACAAACTCCCAACATTCCCCATACGGCAAGAATGAAAGGAGCAGTAAAGCCGGGGAATAAACGTTGCTGACTGAAAAGATAGGCAATCCATGTAGAAAGGGCTGAAGCGATAACCAACATGATTAAACTTCCTACCGATAATTGCAGAAATACACCAACCGCTATACCTACTAAAGTTCCATTAAATCCGTATAATCCATTTTTAATATCATCATGCTTGTATCCTGAAAAGTATGCTGTCAGTGTACTTATTATATTACCACAGACCACCAGTATTCCCATCTGCCATGAATTTAGACATATTCCAATTAACATAAAGAGCCCGGATAGTGCATTATTCTGAAACATTACTTGTCCTATTCCACGTCCCAGAATGAGTAATAAATTGTGTATAAAAGCCATTTGTATAAATTATTAATTGCTAAAATAATGGCAAAAATACAGTCTTCCATTGAATAGAACAAAAATGAGAAATACGAAATAAAAAATCCAATGTCATGAGTTGCTGGAAATATGGTTCTTGGAGAAATGTTTTTCATTAATCTAAGTGATATTCCTACTTCAAGACAAATATTCAATAATATTTTTGCTCAATTTAATCATTATTTTTACGCCAATAAGCATGTTTTCGTACCATTTAGTCATAAGCTACGGAATTTCACTTTTTACGAGTTAGTATTATTAATTAACTTTGTAATCTATTTCTTAATCGCGAATATCACAACACTAATTTATAAATAAAAAATTTATTTTAATTGAAATGAAAACTTTGAGAATTATTGGAATGGCAGTAATTGCCGTAATTATGAGTGTAAACTTTGCAGCTTGTGGTGACGATGATGATGATTTTGATACTGCTGATTTAATCGGCTTATGGGAAGGTGTATCATCTGATTCTGTTGAAAAAGAAAATGGGCAAATTGTAGATACAGACACAGAAGATTTGAGCGACGTAAGAATGAGATTTAATTCTGACGGTACATTGGTAGGTTATGAAAAAGTTAATGGAGTCTGGGTAGAGGAAGATTACGTTGCTACTTGGACTTATAAAGATGGTAAACTTTATGCAACTTCCGAAGATGCAGAAAATGTAATAGGCAATGTTATTGAAGTTAATTCAGAACGTTTGGTTATTGGAATTTCAGAAACAGCAACAGAGGATGGCATAAAATACGAATATCAAGAAACATCAACCTATAAAAAGGTTACAGAATAACATACATAGTAAATCAATTTCTACCGAAGGCAGCATTTTAATACATTTGCTGCCTTTTTTGTATACATAAATAAAAGAGCTTGCTTCGTCTAAACCTCCATCAACTGCAATATTTCCAACCGATAATATCCCAAAATTCGGTAAGACAAGTAGAATAACCTTTTTTCTTTTTTTCTGATATACTATTATATAGAGTATGAGAAATTTTTGGTTCATACAGTATATTATACGATACACTATATTTATTATATTTGCAAATTAGGAGATGATGAGACAGATAAAGGTAATAGTAATAAGGAAGGGTGGCAATGAGAAAAGTAGAACTATTCATAGCTTTAAGTCTTGATGGATATATAGCTGACGCTGAAGGAAAGGTTGATTGGTTGCATGGAGAAAGTCAGGAAGTATCTGATTATGATTTTTATACACCGTTTATTAAGAATATAGATACAATTATTATCGGACGGAATACATACGATCAGATTGTAAAAGAATTATCGCCTGATCATTGGCCTTACTATGGTTTGAAGACTTATGTTATTACTCATGAGATACAACAATGCCGACAAGCTGCTGATATCATATTTACTGGTTCAGAACTAGGTTCGCTTATAAAACAGTTGAAGCAAGAGTCTGGCAAAGATATTTGGATTTGTGGTGGTGCAGATCTTATTCAACAGTTGATGAGCGAGAATCTGATAGAAGTATTTCATTTTTGCATTATACCTGTCATACTTGGGCATGGCATAAGACTGTTTAAAGAAATGGAACAACATATAGACTTAAGTTTAATCGGTACAACAAATTATAATGGTATAATAGAGGTTGTTTATAAGCGAAAGTAAAAAAGGAATAGCTCAGTGGACGGTTATCATCTATTTTTATATTTGTACCATGAACTCTTATAAAAATATAGTATAAATTGATTATGGAAATACGAAATCTTAAAAATGTAGATATTCAGATCATTTTTGATGCTTTTGAGCAAGCGTTTTCTGATTATGAAGTAGAGTTTGATAAAGAGCAGGTTCGTGCCATGTTGAAAAGGCGGGGCTTTAATTCGGAGTTATCATTCGCTGCATTTGAAGGACATAAGATAATATCATTTACTCTCAATGGTGTAGGGAGTTATAACGGTGTGGCTACTGCTTATGATACTGGAACAGGTACATTGAAAGCTTACAGAGGGAAGGGGATGGCACAGGAAATCTTTAAATATTCCATTCCCTATCTGAAAGAGGCAGGAATAAAGCAATATCTTTTGGAAGTTCTACAGCATAATCCGGCAGCTATTTCCGTTTATACCAAGTTGGGTTTTAAGATAACACGTGAGTTCAATTACTTTCGTCAGGAAAAGAGCAAAGTACGTAATGAGATAAGAGAAAGAAATTGCCTTTGTAAAATAGAACCGATTGAAGTTAATTCTATTCTATCTGCTTCTGAATTTTGTGATTTCTATCCTTCCTGGCAGAATAGTTTGGATTCCATAAAAAGAGCTGGAGATGATTTAGTCTGTTTAGGAGCATTTACACCATCCGGGATTGTTGGATATTGTGTTGTTGAGCCAAATTCGGGTGACTTGACTCAAATTGCAGTTGACCATCCATTTCGAAGAAAGGGAGTTGCAGCCTATCTATTTGAAGAAGCACTCCATTTGGTAAAAGCGGATATTATTAAAGTTCTGAATACTGATATTTCATGCAGTTCTATTACATCATTTTTGCAGAATAGGAATATCAATGTTATCGGCAGACAATATGAAATGATCAATCAGTTATAGTACAGGAGCGGATATTTGTTGTCTTAAAGAAATAATATTGCATAATATTTCAAAAATCCGACAAGACAAGTATAGTAACCTTTTTTCTTTTTTTCTGATATACTATTATATAGGATAATGGAAATTTTTGGTTCAGAGGAAGAGATATTATATCAATAGATAAACTTAAATAAATAGACTAGGGGAGTTCTTTTTCTTATCCTAGTAGTTAGTAATTTATTCTATACCTACCATATCTCTTTCTTTCCTAGTCAGACTTTTAAGTACAATGTCATAAGATCCTTTCACCAATTCTTTTATCTTCTGGTCGGGTACGTCACTATCAAAATGAACGCTAATCCAGTATTTCTTATTCATGTGCCATCCCGGAGTAATTCCTGTATATTGTTCCTGAAGTTCTTTTATTTTATCGGGAGGGCATTTGATACAACAGAAATCAAAAACTTCAATATTGACATAACAGAACCATTTACTTCCGATATAAAAGCACAGTATCTCTTGATTATATTTATCAGGAACGTTAAGGAATGGCATCTTTTCATAGACACCTTTTAATGACAGGCAGTATTCTCTAAATTCTTCTATATTCATTTCTTATCTACTAGTGTTGGGAGAGATTCGTTTATCACATTATTTTTATTTTCAAAAAGATCTACTGGTTATCTGGTCTTTAGCTAACATTACACTCTACATTTCTTATCCCATTCACAAAATAAGAGCATTTCTCCAGAAACTGATTTTCTCCTCTAGTGTGTTATGGGTATTACTATTGCTTGTTGAACATAGTATCTCATATGGAATTTTTGGTGTATATTCCGAGGCAGCCTTTTGACCATTGAATATGACTTTTCTGATTTTCTTGTAGTCGGAAAGGAGCTTATCTATATCATTTAATTGAATCTTACCTATGTTTCTATCAAGGCTACCATTTCTGGCACAAGCTTCGTATACATCCCAAAGAGCTATCTTATTCTGCTTAAGACAGGATGTTTTTTCATTATAATCAGTCAGTCTGTTTCCATTATTATAAAGCTTTTCTATTATCTTCCAAAAACAGTTATTGGAGGCGGCATAATATTCTTGGGATTCTAATGAGGTTTTTCCTGGCATGGTTCCGAGTATGAGAATTTCAGAGTCTGGAAATATAACAGGTTTCATACTAGTGCAATAAGAAGTAATTGTTATCTTTTCTTGTTTTGTTGATATGGTTTTGGGCTTTATCTGCTTTGTGGCTGGAAAATCACTAATTACTTTAATCCGCCCTTGATCAATCAAAGCGTGAAATTTGTCAATAGTCATATTGGTTATGCCATAGTCACTACCATAGAAACCAATAGTTCTCATGTCTTTTCTGATTCTTTTCTGGTTCTTTCTATCTGAAGCAACACGTAACCTAATCAACTTTTCTAGTTGTTTGATCTCCTCATTTGTGAATTCATTTTTTCCCATTAAACTACTAATTAGATTTGGCAACTATATTCTCAAGTTCTATAACAAATTGATTGATCTCAGATACGATACATTCAATAATTTTACTACGATGTTTCGGAGCTATAAGTTTGAATGTACCTTCTCTTGAAAAATTGGAACATACAATCTGTTCATCTTCATTGCAGGATAAGTATTTCCAACAGATCCAATCACCCTCTTTTTGGTATTCGCTATTTTTATTAATAAGTTCTTCTATAGTATTTTCGTATATTTCAGGAATTTTTTCACTGCCTTCATTTTTATAAATACCCCAAAATAACCAATCTTCATATTCGGCACTTATATAAATAGGAAGTTTTTTATTAGTTGTTATTATCAGATATAGATTTGTCTTTCTTTGTATGGGACCGCCATGAACCAGTAAATCTATTTCGTCATTTTGAATCGTCTGAAAAATATTATATCCCTGTCTTTGCAGTTCTTCACCTAATTCCTTCCAGAAGTTATACAAAGTATGCCACTGGATATGTCTAAAATTATCAATAAGCATTTTGGCGCTTTGAAGATTATCATCATTATTGCCTATAATATTAATAAGCTCTATTCTTTCATCTATAGTTGTATCGTTATTTGTCATATTCTCTATAAGTTTAGTATATTGGATTATTGATTCACGTAAGGAGGGTTTATTATAGCTTTCTTTCACACACTTCTTAAGCCAGTCAAGAATTTCTAATGAATAGGATATACATTGTACTTTATCTTTTAATTCCGGGAATTTATTTAAAGTACTAACACTGTCATCACTAGGTCCATGTCCATCTAATGTAAGATAATAAACTTCAATATTATCTCTTGGGATTTTATCTTCCTCTATCAGCGTTCCATAATATCTTTCAAGCTGCCCTTCTTCTTCGTGATTTGAATCTCCACTATATATTTTATTCTCAATTATGACAGCTTGTTGTTTCAATTTGTTAATGAGATATATGTCAATGTTCTTATATTCACTTCGTACTGAATTATTGGGACATATGTCTATATTTCCTTCATCATATTCAAACTTACTTCCAATGACATTTAGAAATAGGGAAAGAAAAGTACTGCCTAATTTGTGAGGACCTCTGAAATCCAGAAGTGAGGAAATGAAACGGGAATGAAGATAGCGTTCGTCAGAATCCTTTCGTAAGATTGTGAAAAGGTTGAAGTTATCTTCATTGGCTTCACGTTCTTCATACTTTTTTCGAATGATATTTATATCACGTAATAAGTATTCTATTTTTTTGATGCTTTTCATAATAACATATTGGTTCGATTGTAATTAATGTTGATGCAAATATAATAAACTTCCATTATATTATATACACAAACAAAGTATTTTCTTGTACTCTCTTTTTTTAGTAGATTATGAGAAGAAAAAATAAGAGAAACCATATTATCATAGTCTCTCTTACTTCGTGTTTTTTCTATTTTAGATCATATCTTTTTAATAATATACTCACCTGTGATGCCTTGAACTGACATCCTTTGGAAGTTACGAATCCTTCCTTATTCAGTATTCTTGCCATTTCCGACAATGACCTTTCTTCTTTAACTAAACCTCTTAACATTGCAATAGCCCTTTTATTATTCGGATTATCCAAAGCTTTCTGTCGGTTGGTTCTGTTGCTGTTTTCTACCGCTTGTTCCAATCTGGATAATAAGTTTTCAGCTTTACCAAGCTTATATCCTCTAGCCCTTTTTGCTTGTAGAGCTTGTATCGTTCTCTGGCTGTTCAGCCCTGCCTCATACTCCGCTATACTACAGAAGATATGTAGTACGAGTTTATTAGCTTCGGGGAAATCACAAAATACAATCTCAACATCACTTTCCAGGAGTTTACTGGTGAAAGCAACATTCCGGCTTAATCTGTCTAGCTTGGCAACAATCAGGGTAGAACCAGTTTTTCGACATACTTCCAAAGCTTCTGTAAGTTTAGGTCTGTCAGATTTTCGTCCGCTTTCTGTTTCGATATATTCAGCGATCGGCTTTCTGTCTTTCAAGTAATTCTGTATTGTTCTTCTTTGTGCCTCTACTCCAAGTCCTGACATTTCCTGTTTTTGTGTACTTTGTCTCAAGTATGCTATATATGTCGTTTTCATAATTAGTCTTTAACTTTTTTTAATTTGCTTCTCGAATACCCAACGATCGTTTAGTTCCCTTTAAGCGGGAAGAAATCGGGTTATAAAAAAGAAATCCTGTGAGTTTTCAAGTTTTCATATACTCTACTTTCTCACAGGATTCCAGTTATTACAGATTCTGTTATTTCAGGGAAACATCATTTTCTGATAATCCCGTACTCTTCAGAAATCCTCTTCTCATAGTCATCCGTTTTCTCCACATTCTCATCTATCACAGAAACGAGCATGTCAAAGTAAACGTCTTCTATTATTTTCCTTTCTCCTTCCAGATCAGGGATGAGATGGATCTCAAACAAGTCCTTTCCTTCATCGAGAATAACCTGTACCATTCCTGTATGCTTGAAGCCTTGTACATGAAATTCCAGACCAAGATTTACAGGTCTGACCGTATTCGTATCTATTCCCCATGACATTATGATAATCGGTCGGGTTCTCAGGATACTCCATATATATCCTGCCAGTTTTAGATCATAATTTCTGTTCTCCATATTCTTTCATTGAGTATAGGTTGTAATATTCAGTATAAATTCTCTGGTAATCTTCCATTTTCAGGTCAGGAAAAACAGAGTGATACATGTAATACAGGTCTTTCACACTCCATATATCTTCCTGATCGAGCAGGGCGAATATTTCATCTACAGCTTCATCGAATTCATCATAGATGCCCCTTCGCCTTCCCTGTATTTCAGCCAGGTGAGGATAAGTTTCAGTACAATTCTCAATGATATGCTCCACCAGTCTTAGACACCCCATGATATCTTCTTTCACTGTAAATTCATGATCCGTATGTGGCTCGTAATATCCACAACTAAGATTGACACAACTAATCCCGAGTCCTTTGTCTTTCAATGCAAGAATATCAGTCATCATCCCGTCCGTTTCCTTATATCCGAATTTCTCATGTCCGGTAGCTTTCAGGAAATCAGGAGAACAGAGGGAAGTCCGGCTAATTTCAGTAATAATATCCTGACACCCTTTTCTGTCCGGTTCTATAATAAACCGGCAGTCAGTAAAGAAGTCAATCACCGCTTTCTCTGAACCGACACATCCTTTCTCTTCACTGACGAAGAAGGCCAGTTTCAGGGTTTTGCACTTTTCCAGACATTTGAGCGCTATCCAGATTCCATTCTTGTCATCCGCTCCGAGTCCTTCCTGTCTTTTATTCCGGGAGCTGTATCCGAATATAATTTCCTCGGTCTCAATAGCCGTGAAATCTTTTGAATGCAACCTCTGCACCTGGTCAAGATGTGCTACGATACAGGGATATGATTCCGTGTCCCCCTTTGTTATATACAGATTCCCGATTTTATCAATTTCAAGTTTTGCACCGGGGATTCTTTTTATATAATCCCATATAAACTTTGTCATCGCCCATTCTTTTCCGCTCGGGCTATAAATCTTATATAATTTCTTAAGTAATTCCATAATTCTTATTTTTTGTGGGTTAAACAGTCATTTCATTCATCTCGTATGTATAAGGCAGTCCGGTTTCTTCATCTATTCTGCTATAGAGTATACCGTTCAGTTCATGAAGTTCTCCTCTCGCCAATAATCTATTCCCGGACTCAACCGATATGTTTTTCTCCTCATATTCACAGAGGATATTGTTCCATACCTGATACGTGGTTATGTCTTCTGCATACTCATAATATTCCTCATCATAATCGGAATAATACCAGTTTGCTTTCTTGTATGTTTCCTCTGCTTTTTCCCTGCATTCTTCACAACAATAGTCCTCATCGGTTATTTCTGAATCACATTTGTCTTCTTTCAGAAAATTCGCTTTACATTCAGGACATTGCAGTACATCGGAATCATGATGGTACTCTTCCAGTCTGTCCACCCATGTAAAGTCTTCCAGATTCTCTACATCACAATAATATTCCTGCCCATGATAGTATACAACTCTGGTTGCCTGACAATGATAGTCATGGAAGTCATCGTATTCCTCCTCCTCTTCTTCACCATTTATAGAACCGTCCGTAACATCCAGTCCAATGTCTCCATGTCCATAATTGTCAGCTATTCTATTGCACTCATCATACCACTTGAATGAGTCCTGATAACTTAGTGGATCGTCATAGTCCAGGTCACATTCTATTCTGAATTTCCTGTCTGACAATGAATTCTCCTCAAGGTCAACGAACTCTCTTGCATCACCTGCACCTGCACCGACTTTTTTGTAACCGTCAATGTATCCCCCTTTGATCAGGGCATCTATCAAGGCACGCTTCAGGATATCATTTTCATCACTGGCATATTGTCTTTCAGCCAGTCTCCATTTGTTGTCATCCTGATCCTTGACTTCGTTATAGATAATACATCTTGCAATCACCATATCATCCTCATCTGTCAGATATGCTGCACTTGCATTGACAGAGTCCATATAGAAATAGTAATAATCCTTGTCCGTCATGCACGAAGAGAAATCTCCTTTGCACCAGTCTGATGAATATATCTTCTCAAAGTCTTTATCAACGTGTAGTGTGTTCTTCGGGAGTTTGCTATGAGTATACACCTGCCAGTCTGCCGAAAATTCCTCACATAGATAGGTCACTACCTGTTCAGGAAGGGTTCTGCCAAATTCCGTTTCCTGTATGATGGAGCGGTAGAGTTTTCCCGCTTTCATTTTAAACACCTTTTCTCCGTTCTTATGATTAATGTAGCGGATTGCCTTAGTGTCCCCGTCTTCACAGAGTCCTTTCAGACTGTCCGTTTCAAGGTTCCTGGAATAGAAAAAGTCTCCATCCAGTTCCAGAACATAACGTAGGGAGTTATCCGAGTGTCCGCTTATAATTATTCTTCGGGTAACGGTCTTTTTCAGTTCCGCCATTGAAGAGATATGAAGCAGCGTATAATCGTTCTTCTCTACGGCTTCATGTAATAATCTCTTGTCTTTCACATATGCCAGCAGTATCTTGTTCTTTCTGCTGCATACTCCGTTTCCATGCTTGATAATACCAAACATGTTTTTGAATTCTTCGTAATTTTGAAATTTATAGTATAACATAATCTTTTGTATTTTAGGTAAATAAAAAAAGGAGGACACCACGTTGATTGTGATATCCTCCTCAGATATAATTCCGGTCTGTTTCAACCGTTTTTCAAATGATCGGTATAGTCTCGTCCAGTATTCCTGATTCAACTATTTTCCGGGCTATCCTGTGTGAAGCCTCATTTCTCAGGTCATATCCATATTCCTCTTTTCCCATCATCTCTATGACCTTTACCATAGTGCTGAACAGCTTTTGTTGGAGTGTCCTGTGATAATACCCCACTGACTCCGCGAATATCTCACTGTTCCATGACATATTGTTCAAGGCATCTTCCAGTTCCTGTGCCACCTTGAACTCTTTACTGTTTTCAAGTTCATATTTTTCCATAATTCTTTTCTATTTGATTTCTACAGGACTTTCTTCATATGTTAGTTTCCTGCCTAATATCTTTTCAATTGTTCCATCAGGCAGGTCTATAGAGTATCCTATATTCCCGTATTCGCCTTCTATAGAGTTTTCTTCTTCATAATACCACTCGGAACCGTCAAATTCAGGTCTGCCGGGTGATATTGTTTCCCTTCCAATTTTATCTATTGCTAACCATGCCATAATAACTCCTTTTCTATTATGTTTTTACTATTATACTTTATGTTAATCTCTTGCTTCAGCCATTTTCCTACCTTTTGCAGTTGCCGAATAGATATTGGGTTTATTGCTGAAACATTTGGTTTTTATCCATTCATTTCGTTCCGCTTCCTGGATATAGAAGGATATCCCATATTCAGATGTATGTTTTAACCAATCCAACTTTTTGATTTGTTCAAATGTCATAGGACCGCCATAAACAAGTGATGCTGTCAACATCCGAACACTTTCTTTCAATGAATATTCACTCATGTTTTACAGTTTTAAGTCCTTCCAAATCTTTTTCAGAGTGGCTTGTTGGTCCATTTTCTCTTTTTTGCAGCTGAAGTTTTACCTTTTCTGCATCAAATTCATAATTCATGCACTTCTTACAATTTCCCATTAAAAGAAGCAGGGGAAATAATATCCCGTGCCTGCAATTCCTTCCGTGCTCGTCTGATGCTGATTTACAGGTGTCACATTTGTATATGTCCTGTACACATGCTACGCTCATATATTTTTCTCCTTTCTTTTTTAGTTGAGTTTCTGATAATAAAAAAAGAGGATACCACCGTTCTTCTTTGGTGATACCCTCTTCGGATATAGTAGTCAAATCATATTCTTCCGGTCATTCTATAAACCAGGAATATGCTTCGTCCCTGTGATTCAATGCTTCCGCTAGTCCCACTGATACCTCTGTCGCGTTTACACTACGTCCCAGAAATGAATCGAGATAACTGTTCTTGTTTGCTCCCGTTATCAGGTTGTAGAACATCCACATGCTTAATTCACCGTTATTCCCGGCAAAGTTTTCGTCATGGATATACTGCCTGGCCACATTGTTGATCTGGCTGTCTGTAATAAGCAGTCTCGGTAATGTCCTCTGTTGGTGCTGGGGTAAGTAGTTGTATAGTCTCATTCTCCCCAGTATCTGACAGAATTGGTGTTCACTCAGCATTGTATCACCCAGCGACTGCATCAGGTGAATATGTTTTGCTACATTGTATTGTCCGAACAAGTCTAGGGTGAATTGATATAGTCCCCTCGAACTTGTCGCTTTGATTTCCTCCTTGTACCCGTCTGTTGATAAACATTGGTTGGTACAGGCAAGATTGAGAAATCCGACGGCAATATTGAATTTCTGTGCCGTCATCTTTCCGCTCAGATTATCCCTTGCATAGCTTTTACAGCCTGTGATGGATAGGTTCAGTTGATTTCCATTGATATTCCGGCTGATACTCGGAACTTCTATGTTGAAAATCATTCTTTCATAATACATTGTCTTGTCTGATTCCAACAGCTGATCGACTCTTTTATTGATCGCTTCCGGAATACGCCCTCTGACAATGTGGGATGTTCTTATTTCCGGGGTGCAGATTGTTTCCCCATGATAAAAATCTCTGGCTGCCTCATAGACTGATTCTATGAAACTCTGATGTGATATACAGACTTCGTTATCTTTGGCAAAAGTCGGTATAATACAATCGTTTTTGAGATGCTCCAAAGTCACCTCTGTTGTATTGGCTTCAATGAATGGTGAACGCTTGTGTGCCTGTTCCGTGATAAGTACTGCATCTTCCACATCTTGTTTCCATTCGTTTGCTCCTGCCGTCCTTTGTATGGATGGCAATAATAAATTAATTCTTTCCATTTTATTTACTTCTAGTTGGTTAATAAATATCCGATAAAAGAAAAAGCCAAGAGGTTATTTCTTTGCTTTTACAAATCCTCTTAGCTTTTTGAGCCCTTTTAATACCGAAACAGTTACTTCCAGTATTGTAATAATTACGTCCTGTGCTTTATTATATTCCATTCATAAGACGTACTATTGGTTCTCTGTTGT
Source organism: Bacteroides sp. GM023 (assembly GCF_014750685.1). Lineage (GTDB taxonomy): Bacteria > Bacteroidota > Bacteroidia > Bacteroidales > Bacteroidaceae > Bacteroides. The sequence continues at coordinate 173,788 of NZ_JAAXGE010000014.1, read as the reverse complement.
TACATTGTCTGTACCAACTTTACCGGCAGCATCTTCTTTTTTCTTTTTGCTGCCATACTTTTCTGCAAATTCAACGATAACTGAACTTGCTACGATAATCTCAGCTATCCAAGCCGCGATTTTGATTCCTTTGATTAATTTTCCCATTTTGTTCTTTTGATTTTAAATTGTTGATATTATGTTTCTATTCTCTTATATATTTCTCATATATAAGGGTTTGAGGGGAAATGGGAATGGTGGGGAAGAAAAAAAATAAAGAGCCGTTATCAAGACTCATCATCTCGACTCATGCTCTTTGACAGATCCGCTACTTTCATTATCAAGACTAAAGCTGTGATGATTACTTGTATCGTTTCTATCCCTCGAATTGAATGTTTCAACCATCTTCTGCAATTGAATTCAACCCGGCAATTTGTTCTATTATAATACCTGAAGCAGACTGCACCATTTGCTTATTCAGTGCTATCTAATACTTCAAGTTTTTCTCATGTATAAGGGTTTGAGGGGTTGGGAGAGGGAGATTTATTAGTGAATATCTGTATATGCTAAGAAAAATGATGCTTAGAAGAAATAATTATAGATGAATATTATGAATAAAATAGATATACGATATTTTTAATTCTCAGGTTTTGATATAAAATTTTCGTTTTTATGTATCTTTGAGCCAGATATAGTAAATATATGGGATGTTGGGAAAATACAAACATCATGTTATTGATATAAGATAATTTGTTGTATATATAATTTATTTGTGATGTCTATTAAAGCATTATACGTAAAAGAAGTATTTGATACTAAATGTGGTAGTAGAAGATATAATTATGGAGTGGCTACATTTTTAGCAAAACCTGAATTGATTATTCCTACTACAGGAGAACACGATTACAGAACCTGTGAATGTTGCCAGAAGAACAGGCGGCAAATTCTTGAAAATCTAAAAAACAAGATGGAGAAATTCCCGTTCTGTTGTGAGCATCATAAAAAATTATTAACCTTAAAGGAGTTTGATAAGAGGGATTATTATAATGCTGATGTGATGTGTGCAGATAAGGTGATTTTTTGTTATCAGCATATTTTGAATAATCAATATAGGACAGATTGGAAAAGTGATATTGAGGACTATTTAGAGTATGCAATAAATAGTTTTGGTTTATTTCCAGAGGGTTATGGAGTACCTTTATTTATTGGTGAATTTTTTGATTATCTATCTCAACTAATAAAAGGGAACTCAGATATAAAGCCGGAAATCCGTTCTTTTATCAATTCATATATAGCTGATTTAAAAAAGCCCATAAAGTCTGTTACTAAAAATCCAATAAATTTTTTATTGTCTAAATATGATGTATGGCTTAAATCTTTTCCGTTCGATTTTCCTGAATTTCAAAATGCAAAAAAGTATTTTGAGCAACGTTCTCCCATAATGTTTACAGAATCAGCTTATAACCCTTATACACAATTAACGAAAGCACATTTAATAACGGAAAAAGATTTAGTTAATTATTTATTAGGTTGTACTCAAGCGCTAATTAAGAAGATTGATCTTCGTAGTTTAGAGCAGAACCCAATTCTCTTACAATATCAGAAACTTATAATAGACAAATCTTATCAGATTGAAAATGAAGAATTGTTTGAGTCTTATAGTAAGGAGGAGTTACGCTATATTAGCTTAATAAAAAAATGGTTAAAGATTCAACAACATTATATTGAGCAAACAAAATCAGTATTAGACTTTAATAAGAGCATCTCCCAAGGGGATACTTATGATACATCTTATTCAGAAGCTATACATAGGATAAAGTTCTTCAAAAATTTTATAGAAGATAGAGATGGATATAAATTATTTAATAGGAATGACGGTAAATGTAAAGAAACGGATGTTCAATTGAGTTTTAAGTTAGTTTGGTATAAAACAAAATTTGCAGTTGATAGTGAAGTAGGAAATGGCAGAGGTGTTGTTGATTTTATAATTTCTAAAGGTGCTAATGATAAGACACTGATAGAATTTAAACTCGCTTCAAATTCAAAATTAGAAGCCAATTTGATACATCAGCTATCTGTTTATGAAAAGGCCAACAATACAAATAAATCTATAGAAGTTATTTTGTATTTTACTGAACAAGAAAAGAAGAAAGTGGATAGGGTTCTAAAAAAAACAGGTTTCCTTAATAAAGAGAATGTGATAACAATTGATTGTATAAATTGTAAACTATCAGCATCTAATATAAGATAAACAAGAAAAATGTTAGCTTATGGTAAATAATCTACAACCGTCTAGCGATAATTCTCTAGGAGTCATCTATAAACCTTCAGAACTACTTGGGATGTTTACATCCTACCTGTCTAAACAAGATGTGAATTTAAAAGTAATATATCTTCGTGGAATATATTTAAAGAACCCTAAACACGACCCACGTTGGATATATAGATATGATATTTTAAGAGATGAAGATACTCAAACAGAAATCACTCTTCAAATTTCACAAAAACTATGTAGTGAGTTGAAAGATGGCAATCTTGTCACAGTAGGTGGAGTATTAGGAAGAAGGGTACAAAACAATAGTCATATCCAGCTAATGTTAGTTGTTAGTCGCGTAGAGATAGTGCAAGAACAAGTTGTTGATGAAGAAGAGCAGAAGCGTATAGAATTTCGTCGAAAGAAAGTTCAAATAGGATATAAAAATATAGATGGGATTTTAGAACAAAAGCTATTTATTGATGAAAGGCCTAGGGTTGCTTTAGTTTTTGCTACTACTTCTATAACTATGTCTGATTTTAATGCTGGTATTAATGCTGCAAAAAGTGCTATCGATTTTTACGAACAACGTGTAAATTTTGCTAATATAAAAGATTTGATTACTCTTTTAAAAGAGCTTGATCGACAAAAATATGATGTTATTGCTCTTGTTCGTGGAGGTGGTGGTGGCATTGAGAGTCTCGATGAACTAGATGTCTTAGACATGATAGTGGAAATGCAAACTCCAATTATCGCTGCAATTGGTCACGTTGAAGAGAAGTTATTTATAAAGCAAATTGTGGATAAGGAAGCCCCAACTCCAAATGGTTTAGGACAATACTTCTCAGATTTGGTTGAAGCTGTTAGTGAAAAGAAAAATAAATCTCGTGCTGTTTTAACAGAGCAAATAAAAAAGCAGTTTCAAGAGCAACTCATAGCGGGTCAGAAACAAAATAAGGAGTTACAAGAGAAGTTAGTTTCCCTTACTAAAACTCAAGAGGCTGCTCAGAGATTGCATAAAGAACAGGTAGAAGTCGCTCATAAACAGAATCAAGAACTGCAAAAGAAACTTGTAGGAATAAGTAAAGCTAACGAGGATGCTCAGAAACTACATAAAGAACAGGTAGAAGTCGCTCATAAACAGAATCAAGAACTGCAAAAGAAACTTGCAGGAATAAGTAAAGCTAACGAGGATGCTCAAAAACTACATAAAGAACAAGTAGAAATTGCCCATAAACAGAATCAAGAACTGCAAAAGAAACTTGCAGAAATAAGTAAAGCCAACGAGGATATTCAAAAAGCTCACGTGGAGCAAATGAGTAAGCAATCTAAGGAATTTAATGATAGTTTGAAAATGATGCAAGAGACCAATGATAATCTAAACAAATCTCTTCAAAAATTGACGACTCAAAATACACAGGTTGCAAAAGACTTAAATGAAGCGAAGGAAAGAGGTCGGGAATTAGAAAGACAGCTTGAAGAGGCTAGGCTAAAAACTAATAAAGGATGTTTAGGTATGATTGTCACTATTATAACTATAGTAGGAGTGGCTTGTTATGCTATATGTTTGATTCTATAGAAGTTGAGTTTATGAGATTGTTAGAGAAATCTCATTGAAATAGCTTTTAGATACAAAAAAGATAAATTAATAATTTATTGTTGAATCGTAACATGAATAAACAATCGTACAGATTTTTATTTTGTTGTACTGATAATGATTAGGTACATATAATAAAGAGTATAATTTCTTATATATATTCTTTTGAAGAATAAGTTGATTTATGGAGTAGTTTTATTTGAAACTTTATGTATTGAAAGATATCTGCTTCTTTGTTAATCTAAAGCATTTTGTTTACCTTTGTGTCTAACAATATATTAGATAGAAGAATATGAACAATAATAATCAGATAATTCGTTTTGACTGGGCGATGAAGAGATTGCTCCGGAATAAGGCAAACTTTAGCGTACTTGAAGGTTTGTTGACTACGCTATTGGGTGAGAAGATCTTTATCCAGAAACTCCTTGAAAGTGAAAGCAATCAGGAGGATGAATTTGATAAGTATAATCGTGTAGATATGCTTGCCGAAAATTCTAAAGGTGAGCTTGTTTTGATAGAAGTGCAGAATAATAATGAATATGCCTACTTTCAGCGAATGTTGTTCGGTACTTCTAAACTGGTGACTGAATATATCAATAGAGGAGAGAGTTATGACAAAGTACGTAAAGTTTATAGCGTCAATATCGTCTATTTCTCATTAGGTCACGGAACAGACTTTGTATATCATGGAAAGACGGAATTTAGAGGTATTCATCAGGGGGATATTCTTGAATTGACTCCATTCCAAAAACAAACATTCAAGGTGGATACGGTGAGTCAACTTTATCCTGAATATTATATTCTGAAAGTGAATGGCTTTAATCAGGTAGCTAAGAGTCCGTTGGAAGAATGGATTTACTATTTGAATACAGGTGAGATTCCTTCGAGTGCTACAGCTCCTGGACTTGAAGAGGCACGTGAGAGATTAAAGCTTGATAGCATGACGAAAGATGAATTGGCGGCTTATTATCGTCACCTGGATAATATTGTCATACTCCGAGATAATATTTACACAGAACGAGAAGAAGGAAGAGCGGAAGGTCTTGAGGAAGGATTGAATAAAGGAAAAGAAGAAGGAGCAAGAGAAGCCAATTTGAATAATGCTCGTAATCTGAAAAAATTAGGAGTGGCTATTGAGATAATTTCACAAGCTACTGGATTGTCTAAAGAGGAAATAGAAAAGTTATAGTGTAAACTTGAATATGTTATTGATTAAGGGGATATACGGCTTACTGTGTATTCCCTTTTTTATTGTTATTCAGAATAGAGATGATGGGAGTGGAAGGAGGTATTTTTAGTGTAATTTGTCGAGAGGAGAGGATAGGCAGAGTTAAAGTAATATAAATATAGCGCTTTTCAGCGGGGGAGTAGAATGGGGGAGTAAAGCCGTAGGGTAAGAAAAAAGCCCCTGAAAATCAGAGGCTTAATTTTATTTTGGTGATCCGCCTGGGGCTCGAACCCAGGACCCCAACATTAAAAGTGTTGTGCTCTACCTGCTGAGCTAGCGAATCAATCCTTATTTGCGAATCAGTTATTTCCTGATTGCGGGTGCAAAGGTAGTGACTTTTATTTAATCTGCAAGTGTTTCGTAGAAAAAAGTTTCAATTATTTTTCCTCTTTACCGCTTGTTTCTTGATTATCAGTAATTTCGACTTCATCATATTTTATCTTTTCTTTGTTGATAATAAAGCGTTGATAATAGGAAAGCATCAAAGTGGTGAGAGGTAATGCGATGATCATTCCCAGCATCCCCATTAAAGAGCCCCAAATAGAAAGAGATAAAAGGATGATGGCAGGATTCAGTCCGGTAATCTTTCCCATGATTTTGGGGACGAGGAGAGTGTCTTGTATGATTTGCACGATGGCAAAGACTGCCAATGCACATGCAATGATAATCCAAAAGTTCTGTCCGGTATCGGCAGCTTTGAGGATAGCCAGTACAATGGTAGGGAGAAAACCGATAATTTGTAGGTAAGGAACCATATTGAGAGCTCCGATGAAAAGCCCTAAGGCGATTGCCATCGGGAAATCAATAATCAGGAAACCTATACTGAAAAGAATACCTACACAGAATGCAACTAATGCCTGTCCACGGAAATATCTGTTCATACCGTCCTGCACATCGTAAACGAGGTTGGAAGCGAACTTGCGGTATTTATTCGGGAGCAGGTGAAGCCATCCTTCGGCTATGGCTTCATAATCCAGTAATATAAAGATTACATATAATAATATGATAAAGGAAGCAAGGATGCTGAACAGGATATTAATGGATTCTGCAAGCAAAGCCCACATCCTGGGTACTGTTTCCTTGATTGCGGCAAGAATATTCTCCTCACTAAGCATCTTATTCAATGCCGCCAGGTCGAGATTCTCGTGGACGAACTCGGAAAGCGTCTTGGGAACATTGCTGCCACCTCCATTGGTGAGGTAGGACACCAATAAATCATTCATCCTGCCTATTTCGGAAATCATCGGCGGAACCAGCAGATAGAACAACGCAACTCCGACAACGCTAATCAGAAATAGAGCACAGAAAATGGAAAGGATACGACTTTTCATCTTCAGCTTGTACTGGAAGAACTTGACTAGCGGATAAACCATATAGGCAATCAGCCAGGCAATAAAGAAAGGCAATAGCACTCCGCTCAACCGTTCTACAAGCATTAATATCCCTACCACCATCACGCATCCGATGGCACCGCGTATAAAACTGTCGAATGTTATCTTCTTCCTTTCCATATATGTTTTCTGTTGGGTTTATATCTTTTGCCCGTCCTCTTCCAGCGCACGGAGATAGCACGCCCTGCAAAGAGGCTCGTATTCTGCCGTTTCGCCCAAGAGAACTTGCTTGTCGTTCTTGACTGTACGATGTGAGAAAGATGCCAACTCTCCGCATTTTACGCAGATGGCATGCACCTTAGATACTTCATCGGCTATGGCGCACAATTGTGGCATCGGTCCGAAGGGATTTCCTTTGAAGTCCATATCCAATCCTGCAATAATGACACGAACCCCGTTGTTGGCAAGCTGATTGCAAACGTCTATCAGTCCGCTGTCGAAAAATTGTGCTTCGTCGATACCTACTACATCTATCTCGGAAGTAAACAGCAGGATACTTGCCGATGAATCAATAGGAGTGGAAGTAATGGAATGATTGTCATGTGAAACGACGTCTTCTTCCGAATAACGAGTGTCGATAGCCGGTTTGAATATCTCCACGCGTTGACGTGCGAACTTTGCCCGCTTCATTCTGCGAATCAGTTCTTCTGTCTTTCCTGAGAACATAGAACCGCAAATAACTTCAATTCTACCTCTTCTTCTGGTCTCCTGTATGTGGTCTTCTGAAAATAATACCATGTGAATTTGTGCTTTCTTGATTAAATAAATGACTGCACAAAGGTAAACAATTCAATGTGCAAGAACTGTTAAAATATCCATTATTTTAAGTTATTGCATAAATTATTCCTACATTCGCACCATATTAATAATGGATGAACATGAAACAGAAGCTATTAACAGATATCGAGTTGGATGTTCATGAGTTGAAGTATCTCATGGAGTCATTTTCCAAAGAGCCGACTCAGACTTTGTCTGAACTGTTGAAGCGGAGTATTGAACGAATGCAGGGACGCCTGGACGAACTGTCGCAGGAGGTAGATGCTGTTGAGGTAAGTTCTCTTTCTTCCGTTATTATCCAATCTCCCGAACCTGTCGTTGTGGAAGAAGATGAAGAAGGCGATTCTCTTATCGTAGAAGAGATACCGGTTATAACGGAAGAAGTGCTTGTCGTCGAGGAAGAACCTGTCATTGAAAAGAAGGAGGAACCTAAATCTGCAGTGTTGGGAGAAAGTATCAAACTGGCCGCCGGTCTGCGCCATTCTATCAGCCTGAATGATTCTTTCCGTTTCTCACGTGAATTATTTAAAGGGGATACTGAATTGATGAATCGTGTGGTCGAACAGATTTCGGTAATGAGTTCTTATAAGACTGCTGTCGCATTCCTTTCTTCGAAAATAGAAATAGACGAAGAGAAAGAAGCGGTAGTTGATTTCCTGGAGCTACTAAAGAAGTATTTTAACCAATCAGCATAAACAAAAAAGATATGGGAAAGTTGTATGTAGTACCTACGCCGGTAGGAAATCTTGAGGACATGACCTTTCGGGCTATCAAAATCCTGAAAGAGGTCGACTTGATTTTGGCAGAGGATACGCGTACTTCCGGTATCTTGCTGAAACACTTTGAAATAAAGAACGCAATGCAGTCCCACCATAAGTTTAATGAACATAAAACGGTGGAAAGTGTTGTTAATAGAATAAAGGCAGGTGAAACAGTTGCGTTGATTTCGGATGCCGGAACACCTGGGATTTCTGATCCCGGATTCCTGGTGGTTCGTGAATGTGTGCGCAATGGCATCGAGGTGCAATGCCTGCCGGGAGCAACTGCTTTTGTTCCGGCACTCGTAGCATCGGGATTGCCGAACGAGAAGTTCTGCTTCGAGGGTTTTTTGCCCCAAAAGAAAGGACGTCAGACACGATTGAAGGCATTGGCAGAAGAACGCCGTACCGTGGTGTTTTATGAATCGCCCCACCGTCTGTTGAAGACGTTAACTCAGTTTGCCGAATATTTCGGTGCTGAACGTCAGGCAAGTGTGTCGCGCGAAATATCCAAAATCCATGAGGAGACGGTACGCGGCAGTCTGACAGAATTGATAGAACACTTTACCGCCACCGAACCACGGGGCGAGATTGTGATAGTATTAGCAGGAATAGACGATTAAAATAACTTCATTTAAAAACGTAAAACGTAAACGTATGAAAAAGTTAGCAGTTTTATTTGTATGCGCAGCCATGTTGGCTTCGTGTGATGGCTTTAAAGGTGGAAACAAAGACCTGAAGGCTGAAAATGATTCTCTATTGATGGAACTGACCCAGCGCAATGCTGAACTGGATGATATGATGGGAACTTTCAATGAAGTACAGGAAGGTTTCCGTAAGATCAATGCTGCTGAAAGCCGCGTGGACTTACAACGCGGGACTATTACTGAAAATTCAGCCAGCGCCAAACAGCAGATTGCTTCTGACATCGAATTCATCTCTAAACAGATGGAAGAAAACAAAGCGCAGATCGCTAAATTGCAGGCTCAGTTGAAGAAAAGCAACACCAATTCTGCACAAATGAAAAAGGCTGTTGAAGCACTGACTGCCGAATTGAACGCTAAACAACAGCGTATCGAGGAGCTCCAGACAGAACTGGCTTCCAAGAATATCCGTATTCAGGAACTGGATGCTGCTGTCAGCGACTTGTCTGCTGCTAAAGAAACACTGACTGCAGAAAACGAAGCTAAGGCTAAGACCGTTGCCGAACAGGAAAAGAGTCTGAACGCTGCCTGGTTCGTATTCGGTACAAAATCTGAATTGAAAGCTCAAAAGATTCTTCAGAGCGGAGATGTATTGAAGAGCGCTGATTTCAACAAGGATTATTTCACTCAAATCGACATCCGTACAACTAAGGAAATAAAGTTGTATTCTAAACGTGCCGAATTGTTGACTACTCATCCTGCCGGTTCTTATGAATTGGTGAAAGATGACAAAGGTCAGTTGACATTGAAGATTACTAATCCTAATGAATTCTGGAGTGTATCCAGATACTTGGTTATCCAGGTAAAATAAGGTAGGATTCCTTTTTTTGAATTGCCAATGTGCTGATTCCTGGATTCAAGAAATTAGCACATTGGCTTTTTTATTTCTTATATACACCCATAACTACTGATGAAATATAAAAATCTGTTTTTTGATCTTGACGACACTATCTGGGCTTTTTCCCGTAATGCCCGCGACACCTTTGAAGAGGTATATCAGAGATATGCATTCGACCGTTACTTTGATTCGTTCGACCATTATTATATGCTTTATCAGAAACGAAATACTGAACTTTGGATTGAATATGGTGAAGGGAAGGTGACGAAAGATGAACTGAACCGTCAGCGTTTCTTTTATCCTTTGCAGGCGGTAGGAGTGGATGATGAGGATTTGGCTGAAAAGTTCTCGAAGGATTTCTTTACCATTATTCCTACTAAAAGCGGTTTGATGCCTCATGCCAAAGAGGTGTTGGAGTATCTTGCCCCTAAATATAATCTGTATATCCTTTCCAATGGCTTTCGTGAATTGCAATCGCATAAGATGCGTTCGGCGGGCGTGGATGGTTATTTCAAGAAGGTGATTCTTTCGGAAGATCTGGGAGTGTTGAAGCCTTGGCCTGAAATCTTTAATTTTGCTTTGTCCGCCACTCAATCGGAGTTGCGCGAATCGTTGATGATTGGTGACAGTTGGGAAGCTGATATTACCGGAGCGCATGGGGTAGGGATGCATCAAGCCTTCTACAACGTGACGGAACGGAGTACTTTCCCTTTTCTTCCTACTTATCACATCCATTCTCTGAAAGAATTAATGAATTTATTATAAGTTTTCTGGATTAAGTCGTATTTTTGTTGCGTTTAATAAATGCATAAAAATACGATATAATCATGGATAGTGCACTTCTGCCTTTTGCTTTACTTTGTTTCACTTCATTTTTTACATTGACCAACCCTTTGGGGACAATGCCTGTCTTTCTGACGATGACTCATGGAATGACGGAGAAAGAGCGTCAGTCGATTGTTCGTCGTGCCACTATTGTGTCGTTTATCACGATAATGGTTTTCGTCTTTGCCGGCCAGTTCCTTTTTAAGTTTTTCGGTATCTCTACCAACGGATTCCGTATTGCCGGTGGAGTAATTATCTTTAAAATAGGCTTTGATATGCTTCAAGCCCGTTATACTCCAATGAAACTGAAAGATGAGGAAATCAAAACGTATGCGGATGATATTTCTATTACTCCGCTCGGTATCCCTATGTTGTGTGGCCCCGGAGCGATTGCCAACGCTATCGTATTGATGCAGGATGCACATTCCTATGAAATGAAGGGGATATTGATAGGTACTATTGCTCTGATTTATCTATTGACTTTCTTCATTCTTCGTGCTTCTACGAGATTGGTGAATGTCCTGGGTGAGACAGGAAATAATGTGATGATGCGTCTGATGGGATTGATTCTGATGGTGATTGCGGTGGAATGTTTCGTGAGCGGGGCGAAGCCGATATTGGTGGATATTGTGAGAGAGGGGATGGGTGGTCTTTTTAAATAATGATTTTGGTTGAAAAATAACTTTGTATAGTATAAAAAAGACAAAGCCGGCTAGTGAACTAATTTCACCAGCCGGCTTTTGCTAGTTATAGGTGGAACGGATTATCTACTTCCACCTGCCCACCATACATTTTCACTATACACATATTGTCCGTTTCCGTATGCTGCTTTCACTTCGGCATTTGTTGTAGTGTCGCTATTGCCATAAGGACAACGTAATGGGAATGATTTCGGATTTTTTAATTGAATGAAGTCTTCACCGAGTCCTTTCATTCTACGAATATCATTATAAGCTTCCGTAGCTTCTCCGGAAGCTCCCCATAATGCAAAATATTTCTGAGTCATTGTTGTTTTCAAAGGTTCAGTTGTATATTTGCCTTCTACTGTATTGTCATAATAGTCATTAGCTTCATCTTCAGTGATAGCTGCTTTCGGATTGATTAACGTTTTCCCCAGTTCTTTTCTTGAAATGCTAAAGCTGTTTTCGGCATTTAACAATCCGGCTACTACAGCATCTTTTAGTGCGCTTTTCGCATCACGGCCCAATCTGCACAAAGCTTCTGCTTGCAGGAACTTTATCTCATGATAGCTCAACAAAAGTGTTGGTGCTGATATGGAATACATGAATAAAGAAGAACCATATTTGTCTGTACCTTGCTCTGGAATGCCATTAGGTGCATATACGGCGTTATCGGCAGTTCCCGGAGCTTGTTCTTTTTGTGTGCTTATGAAGGCTCTGGATAAGCGTGGATCGTTATATTCTGCCAGTTTGCTTCTCATGCTTTCGCTTGCTCCTAATCCGGCGCGTGCCACATAAAATCCATAAAGCGGGTTTATGTTATTACCATCATATATATTGAATGCTGCCTGCTCATCTGCACTTTCAAAAGATTTACCTACGTACTCCAATACTTTTTCCATATCAGCGTCTTTGTTGGCAGATCTCTTAAGTAGATGCATTGTATAGCGTGCTTTTAGTCCATATGCTAATTTCAACCATTTTTCAGCATCGCCTTTATAGAGCAAATCCTGATCTGCCGGGTCTATCAAATCTTCTTTTTGCAAGTCTTCGATGGCATTATCCAGATATTGCATAGCTTGTGTATAGATCTCTTCTTGCTTGTCCATTTTAGGAGTCAGATAAACAGGAGAACCGTTTTCATCAATGATTGCTGCCTGGCTACATGGGGCATCTCCGAACATATCCGCTATCAACGCACAGTTATAAGCAGCCAATACTTCGGCCATACCTTTGGTTACATAATTGCCATGATCTATTCCTCCGTCACTGCATTGGCCGATGATGATACGGGCGGCCTTCAATGTTGAATATAGGCCATTCCATGTATTGTTGAAAGTGGAAGACGATGTCGGTTCGCTTTCTCTGGTTTCTGCGTAAAATAGCTGGTTGTCAACACCTACTTCATATTCGATGTAGGAGGATAGATACGTATTGAAATCACCTCCCGTATTAGAAAATGCAGTAGAGGTTATTACATCTGTCAGGATGAATCTTGCAGCCACACTTTGCGTATGCCCGTGATCTTTATTGATTCTATCCATTGCGTCTTCCGAACATCCGGAAAAGACAATTGATAAAACTGTAGTGGCAAAAATGCCCTTGATTATATTATATGTTTTCATCTTTCTTTTAGCTAATTAGAATTTTACATTAAATCCAAAACCATAGCTGGCTGTTCCCGGGAGTGAGAAGCGTTCGAATGCACCTCCCATGTTGTCGTTACCCTGTGAAGCTTCCGGATCGAAACCTTTCATTTCAGACCAAACCAGAATGTTGCGAGCGAAGACATTTACGTTCACACTTAACCATTTCTTTGAGAAAACCGGATAGCTTACAGATAATTCACGCATTTTGATATATGAATTGTCATAAATATATGATTCATCAATTGATCTTCTTCTGGTGAAATAATCCTGTGCGTTAGTTTTTATATCATTAGGTGCATAAATAGGATTTCCCTCTGCATCTTTTCCTGTCTCTTTTACAGAGTTTTCTACAACGAAATCAGCTTTACGCATATCACCTGATAATTTGCTTACGCCATAATAGTTCATTTCGCCTGCGGTACCGCTATACATTTGTCCACCTTGTTTCCAGTCAAATACTGCGGAAATACGGAACTTGTATAATTCGATGCTAGTATTGAAACCTAAACGGAAATCAGGAGATACTGTTCCGATAACTGCGTCTTCTCCCTGCATAGGAAGTCCATTTTGGTCTACTACAATCTTTCCTTCGTCATTGCGCATGTAGCTTTTTCCATAGATTACAGGAAACTTGTCACCAATTCCGGCACGTACTTGCGGGGTTACAAATCCTCCCAGCATGATGCTTTCTACTCCCGGTGCCAATTCGTCTACATAATTGTCTATCTTAGAGAAGTTGAAAGCAAAATCGAGTTTGAAGTTCTTCGTATCTACCGGAGATACGCCTACTGTCAATTCGTGGGTGTTTGTATGGATCTTGCCACCGTTCATAATCATACTTGAGGCTCCGGTTGAACCGGCCAAAGGCACTTCAAATATCTGATCTTTTACATTCTGACGTGAATAGGTATAATTCAATGTCACCAAGCCGTTAAAGAAAGTAAGATCAGCTCCCAACTCATACGATTTTGTATTCTGCGGTTTCAAGTTGGGGTCGTATACCTTATAATATGGAATATAAGCCATTGAACCGTTTATAGGATAAACGATCGGATTTCCCATATAGAAACCGCCGCCATAAGCCGGAGTATAATAATAACTCTGAGTATAATCACCAGCCATACCAACTTCTGCATAAGACGCACGTATTTTACCGAAAGTTAGTATGTTGTTCTTCAAAGGTTCCAGTTCTGTGAAGATGAATCCCAAAGATACAGAGGGATATGTAAAGGAACGATTGTCACGTGGCATGCTTGAAACAATGTCATTACGTATACTTCCACTCAGGTAGAGCATGTTTTTCCATGCAATTGACAAATTTGCAAAATTGCCTACAGTACGTTTCTTATAGTATAGGCTTTCATTTGAGAATACAGAAGCATTATTCAGGTGATTCCAGCCCGGGAAATTGAAATTCATGCTATATGCATACTCATATTTTGTTTTTTTGTCAACAAATTCATTACCAATTAAAGCGTCCAAGGTCAAATCTTCATTGATATTCCATGTATAAGCAGCTGTTAATAGTGAATTTAGCTCGTTAACGGTGTAGTGATATTCAGAATCTTCACCTGTGGGAGCCCAAGTACTTCCGTATCCATAGATTTCGGAATAATTGGTTGTATAAGCGTCATCACCTATCTGATATTTAATATCCAGTTTGTGGTTGTCCGTTCCAAACTTTGTGGAGTATTTCACAAAGGCATTTCCGAAGAAACGCTGTGAGCGTTCTGAAAACTGGTTATTGTCAACTGCCCAATATGCATCGTCAATCCAGTTATTACGGAATGTGTTTTGAGTATAAGGATCACCCTCGATATGAGAAGGAATACCAGCCATATTATAGCTGACAGGTGCATTATAGATTGTAGCGACCACACTTGTGTTAGCAGTAGATTGCTTGGTGATTTTTGAGGTTACAAAATTGCCATTAAATCCGGTTGACCAATTGGGGTGCAATTGTGCTTCAGCTGCCAGCTTGACGTTGTATCTGTCCATACCTGTTGATGGAACTATACCATTGCTGGTAGTATTACCCATAGAGAAGGAGTAGTTCCCTTTATCAAATTTCTGTGCTACATTGACATTGTTGCTCCATGACACACCAGTTTCAAAGAAGTCTTTCATGTTGTTGTATGCCTTTGGGGTAGCCCAAGGATCCATACCGGCAGCAGCAAGTTGGGGAACATAATATTGTCCGGAATGTTTGCCAAGCTTACTGGTATAGCTATTGTCTGTATTACCGCCATAGTTGGGATCATTCGCTAATTCCGAAATTTTTGGGCCCCATGCAAAAGGGGATGACGGACTGAATGTACCACCTGAACCTTGTGCATACTCTTGCTGCAGTTTCGGAAGAGTTGACACCTTATCAAAGACAAGGTTACTGCTAAAGGTTATAGTCGGTTTTCCTTTATCCGCTCCTTTTCCACTTTTGGTAGTGATGACAATAACACCATTGGAAGCTCTCATTCCATATAAGGCAGAAGCAGCTTGTCCCTTTAAGATGTTGATACTTTCTATGTCATTTGGGTCGATGTCCACAGCACGGTTAGCATAGTCTGTACCATACGCTCCATCAGTAAGCGAAGTGCTCACATCAGCGGTAGAAGCAATAGGCATGCCATCAATTACATACAATGGAGTGTTATCTCCGGTGAAAGAACGGGAACCACGAATTGTGATTTTGGAAGAAGCACCCGGCATACCTGACGATGGAGTAATATCAACACCTGATACTTTCCCTTGCAAGGCTCCTGCTAGGTCTGTATTAGCAGCACGTGTCAACTCGTCAGACTTTACATCTTGTACGGCATATCCCAGCGCTTTTTTCTCACGTGAGATACCCATAGCTGTCACTACTATCTCATCTAGCTTTTGGGCATCTGGCTTTAATATGACTTTTAAGTTAGGTTTGATAACTACTTCTTGCGTTTGCATTCCAATATACGAAATCTGCAAAGTCTTTGCAGAACTTGGTACATTTGACAAATTAAAGTTACCATCTACATCTGTGATTGTACCTTGGGTGGTACCTTTTACTAACACAGAAGCGCCAACAACTGGCTGCCCATCTTCTTCAGAAATCACAACGCCTGTGACCTTCTGAGTCTGAGCAGTTACCAAGCTTATGCCCACAAAAAGGCATGCCAATAACAGCATTAATTTTCTTTTCATAAATTCTCTCTTAAAGTTTAACTTTACATTAATTGTTTCTTTACTCTAACAATTTGCAAATATATTAATAAATCTGAAACTAGCAATTGATTTAATAAAAAAAGGTTGTAAATATAACATATTGTTATTTTAATGGTCTATTTTATGCTGATAAGCATATTTTTCGATATAAAAGTGGTTAGTTTTAAAAAGTTATAGTGATATTTTGTCTAAGCAAAATGTATCTTTTAAGATTTATTTTACTCGTTTTTAGTCACAAAAGAGTATTCGCAAGGCTACTTTTTGCTTTTTACGCAAGAATAGACATGAAAAAGTGGCATTTAATTTAAAGTTTTGTGAATACTTAGATATTAAAAGATTATTTTTTTAGAGATATTAATGCATATTCATCTCTGATGTAGCACAGAACTACGTTTAATTTGTTCTATTATTAATTAAAAAGGAAAAGTATGGAAAAGATTAGTTACAATCTTGTGTTTAACAGAAAAAAGAGATTGAATAAAAAGGGAATGGCATTAGTACAGGTAGAGGCTTATCTCAATAGGAGGAAAATGTATTTCTCCACCAAAATATATCTCAAAGTTGATCAATGGGATACAAAACGAAGAATGGTGAAAAGTCATCCTAATGCTGATGTTCTAAACCGTATGTTATATGAATATATAGCTGCGATTGAGCAAACTGAGCTTGGATTATGGCAACAAGGAAAACCAATTTCACTGGATTTGTTAAAAGAGTCTATTGACAAACCGATGAGTAATGGAAGGTCGTTTTTAAGTTTCTACAAAGAAGAAGTGGCTAATTCTTCTTTGAAAGAAAGTACTAAGCAGAATCATCTTTCTACTCTTGAATTACTTCGGGAATTCAAGAAAGATGTATCGTTTATGGATCTGACATTTGAGTTTGTTTCTTCATTTGACAATTACTTGCAATCTAAAGGGTATCACCTTAATACTATAGCAAAGCATATGAAACATCTGAAACGGTATGTCAATGTTGCTATAAATAAGGAATATATGGATGTGCAAAAATATGCCTTCAGAAAATATAAGATCAAGAGTGTAGAAGGAAATCATACACATTTGTCACCAGAAGAATTGCATAAATTTGAAGATTTGCAGTTAATGGGAAAGTTTGCAAAATTACAAAAAACAAAAGATGCTTTTTTGTTCTGTTGTTATGCGGGGTTACGATATTCCGATTTTATAAATCTAACATCTGCGAATATTGTCGAATTTCATCAGGAAACCTGGCTTATATACAAATCAGTAAAAACGGGAATTGAAGTACGTTTGCCATTATACCTATTATTTGAAGGAAAAGGAATTCAGATATTACAGCACTACAAAGATGATCTTAATAGTTTCTTCAAGTTAAAAGATAATTCTAATATTAACAAAGAGCTGAATGTACTGGCAAACCTGGCGGGAATTGACAAACGAGTATCATTTCATACTGCGCGCCACACGAATGCTACCTTATTATTATATAGTGGTGCTAATATAACTACTGTACAAAAATTATTAGGTCACAAAAGTGTAAAGACCACTCAGGTGTATGCAAATATAATGGACATCACAGTCGTGCGTGATCTTGAAAAAGCGGCTTCACTAAAAGGTAGTAACAAGCGGAAAAGTTAGGCCGGGATATTCTCATTAATGTCCCATTTATGGAACATTAATGAGATATAATAACAGACAACGCCTTTTACACCTTTGGTGTTTTGCATATCCACGTCGGCTACTTACTCATAAATGAATAAGTACACTTGTTGCTGGTTAATATTGATTACGAATAGCAATGACAAAAATGGATATTGATAATAAAGAAGTAACAATATTGCTCTATTATTTCGATAAAATGCTAATGTAAGTGACTGAGAATAAAGATTATAAAGCTTATATTTTGATAGAAATATAGTATCATAATTCACAGACTTGAGCCTTCCTAAGAATATTTAATGAGCTAATAATCTGTGATATATATATAATCATGCATTTATATCCCAGGGAAATAGCGTTTTTGACAAGTCTTTGGTTATGAGTCTGTTGCGGTTGTGTTTAGTTCTGCAAAGACTTTGCAGATTTCTTACATTGGTATGGAAACCCAGGAAGTTACTATTAAACCTCGTTTGAAAGTCGTTTTGAAGTCCGATGCAAAGCAGATTGATGAAGTTATAGTGGTAGCCTATGGTACGGCAAAGAAAGCAGCTTTTACCGGTTCTGCATCAACAATGAAAGCTGAAAAGATTGCTATGCGTCAGGTTTCCAATGTAACAAATGCATTAGTTGGTTCTGTTGCAGGTGTGCAGGGAACCAGCGCTAATGGACAACCGGGAGAGGATGCCAAAATCAAGATTCGTGGTATTGGCTCAATGAGTTCTAGCAATGATCCTTTGTATGTTGTAGATGGTGTTCCCTATGATGGTAGTATTTCTGCTATCAACTCACAGGATATTGAGTCTATTAGCGTATTGAAAGATGCATCTGCCAGTGCTATTTATGGAGCACGTGGAGCTAATGGAGTTGTTCTGATAACAACAAAGAAAGGTGTGTCCGGTGGTAATGCGGTAGTTACAGTTGACGCAAAATGGGGTAGCAACTCACGTGCTGTGCCTAACTATAATGTAATGAAAGATCCTGCCATGTATTATGAGACATTTTACAAAGCAATGTATAATAGTCAGGCTTATAATGGAAAGTCGGCTAGTGAAGCACGTGCCTATGCTTTGAAAAACATGTTGGATGTAAAGAATGGTGGTTTGGGCTATCAGGTTTATAATGTACCAGTTGGAGAAGACTTCATTGGAGTAGACGGTAAAATCAATAAAAATGCAAAGTTGGGATATAGTGATGGTAATTATTACTACACACCGGACAACTGGTATGATGAAATGTTTGATAAGGGTAACTTAAGACAAGAGTACAATGCTTCAATCTCCGGTTCGAGTGATAAATTGAACTTCTATATGTCATTAGGCTATCTGGATGACTCCGGTATTGTCGAGGGATCAGGCTTTACACGCTATACAGGTCGTCTAAAAGCTGATTATCAAGCTAAACCATGGTTGAAAGTGGGCGCAAATATGGGATATACCTATTATAATAGCAAAGCTCCGACAAATCAGACTGACTGGGGATCAACTGGAAACTTGTTTTATATTACTTCCATGATCGCTCCTATCTATCCGATGTATGTGCGAAATGCTGACGGAAATGTCAAAGTTGATAATAACGGCATGACTGTTTATGACTCAGGTAACTCTACCGGACAAGTACGTGCTTTTATGGCAATGTCGAATCCGGGAGTATCGCTAAAACTGGATAGATACGAATCTTTGACTAATGTAATTAATGCGAAATTCTATGCAATAGTTGATTTGTACAAAGGATTGCAGTTCAACGCTAATGTGGGTGTGAACACAAGTGACCAACGTTCTTCAATTTTATATAATCCATTCTATGGTGGTTCTGTGTCAGCAGGTGGACAAGTAGAAGTTGAGCATTATAGAAAAATAGGATTGAATCAACAATTCTTGTTTACTTATAAGACTAGTTTTGCTCAGAAACATAGTATAGACATTTTGGCTGGTTACGAATCATACAACTTGAAGTTGCAAGATCTGGATGTACAAAGTAAAAAACTGTATAACCCATGGGTAGGTGAAATTAGTAATGCTATTTTCGAAACTCCCAAAGCAACGTCTTACACCGATCGTTACTCTACCAAGGGATGGTTGTTCCGTGCACAATACGATTATGACGAAAAATACTTCTTCTCTGCTTCTTATCGTAGAGATGCTTCGTCACGTTTCCATCCGGATAATCGTTGGGGAAATTTCGGTAGTGTAGGTGCGGCATGGTTGATCAATAAAGAAGAGTTCTTTAATGTTGACTGGGTAAATATGCTAAAGCTGAAAGCTAGTTATGGTGTGCAAGGTAATGATAATCTGAATTATAGCGATGGTACAACCAACTACTATCCTTATTTGGATCAATACACTCTTGGAAGCAGTAACGGAGATTTTGCTCCTACATTTACTTATAAAGGAAACAAGGACATCACTTGGGAAACATCTCATAGTGTCGATCTTGGTGTCGAATTCGGATTGTTCCACAATCGGTTAACCGGTAGCATCGATTATTTCAATCGTAAAACAACAGATTTGCTGTACAACCAGCCGGTATCTTTGACACAAGGATATTCTTATATGCCTAAGAATGTAGGTTCAATGCGTAACTCTGGTGTTGAATTTGATTTAACCGGAGTATTGTTAAATACTGATAAGGTATATTGGTCACTTAGCTTGAATGGAACTCACTATAAGAACAAAATCCTTACTTTGGATTCTAGTGTAGCAGAAAATGGTATCACCAGAACTGTTACCATCTGGAAAGTTGGCGGTTCGCTGTTTAACTCTTATCTGCGTGAATATGCGGGAGTTGATAAAGAAACAGGTAAGGCTTTATACTATGTTGATCCTGATAAAGGCGACAGATCTACAACTGATGACTGGTCTGCTGCCAAACAAGCGGATCTGGGTTCGTCACTTCCTAAAATATACGGTGGTATAAGCACTACGGTAAGCCTTTACGGATTTGATATATCTATGGCACTTTCTTATCAGTTAGGTGGTAAATTCTATGATTTCTCTTATCAGGAATTAATGCACTCGGGAGATGGCCCTGGTAAGAACTGGCACAAGGATATTTTGAAAGCATGGACACCGGAAAATACAAATACGGACGTTCCTCGTATCAGTACAGCGGATAAATCCAATCAGTTGCTTTCTTCCAGATTCTTGGTTAACTCTAATTATTTATCTTTGAATAATATCACAGTTGGATATACTATTCCTAAGAGACTGAGTCAGAAGTTTAATATCAACAAATTAAGATTCTACGTTGTAGGTGATAATTTGGGGTTATTGACTGCACGTAAGGGTGTTGATCCACGTCAAAGTTTGGGAACTGAATATTTCCAGGATACAGGTGCCGGTATGTATACCTCACTTAGAACGATTTCCGGTGGAGTTACTATTACATTCTAAATTATTTGTAGAATAAAACTGAAAATTATGAAATTAGAAAAATACAATATATTAGCAATAGGATTGGTAAGCCTTGGAATTGGAGCTTGCACTGATCTGGATACTAAGCCCGAAGGGGATATTATAACTTCTGAACAAAAAGAAGAGATAGCAGAAGCATTGCCCAGCCGTGTGGCAAGTGATGTTTTAGGAATGTTTGCTTCTATTGGTAAGCAAGGATGCGTATATGGAATGACAGACCCGCGTGACGATGATTTCGGATATCCTATGGCAGCACTTTGTCAGGATTTGAACTCGGCGGATATGGTTGCCCCGAATAATGACTTCAACTGGTTTTCTGTAGCCAGCGAATATTCTGACCGTACATACAACTATGCCAACCCATATATGCGTTGGAGTATGTTCTACACGCAGATTAAGCAAGCGAATGATATTCTGTCTTCTATTCCGGAAGATACGGAGCTTGCCGAGTTGAAATATTATCGTGGAATGGCGTTGGCTACACGTGCTTTCGACTATTTCTCTCTCGTGCAAAACTATCAGTTTACTTATGTAGGAAACGAAGATAAGCCGGCTGTACCTATCGTGACAGATAAAGAGGCCGGAAATCCTTCTAATAATCCCCGTGCAACAGTGAGGGCTGTTTATGAACTTATAATGAGTGACTTGAACCAAGCTGTAACATTACTTGAGGGTTATAACAGACCGGCAGCTTCTAAGAACTTCATTAATCAGAACGTTGCTTATGGACTTCGCGCACGTGTTAATTTGGTTATGCAGAATTGGGCAGCGGCAGCAGATGATGCTACTAAGGCCCTTAGTGGTTATTCACCAGCTAGCAAAGGAGAAATTTCTAAACCGGCTTTTGTTGATGCGCAAGCAAGCGCTAACTGGATGTGGGCTATTTTATTAAATCCATCTAATATGCCTGCTGCCTATCCTTCATGGATTTCGACTATTTCGTCGTTCTCTGGAGATGCCTATACTGCGGGAGTTGGCTGTTATAAAATGATTAGTTCTATGCTTTATGCCAAGATAGGAGACAAAGACGTGCGTAAAGGATGGTGGGTAGACGAAAACTTGAAATCAAAGAATCTGGATGGATTATCATGGGCTGGGTATGACGGTCAATCTATTCCGGAGCTGGAGATTCCGGATGTAAAACAGAAATTCACCCCATATACCAATGTTAAATTTGGAGTTTACCAGGGCAATATCGGTACCACTATCAATAGTGGTGACTGGTGCTTGATGCGTGCAGAAGAAATGATTCTGATTCAGGCGGAAGCAACAGCAATGGCCGGTAACCCGGGCGGTGGTAAGAAAATACTGGAAGACTTCATAAAGGCTTACCGTGATGAAGAATATACTTGTAGTGCAAGTTCCAAAGAAGAAGTGCAGGATGCCGTATGGTTGCAACGCCGTATTGAGTTGTGGGGAGAAGGTTTCGCGTTTCCTGATGTTATGCGTCTGAAAAAGAACATCGTTCGTTTCAACAACAGCGGAGTAGAAAGTAACTTCCCGGATGCTTTCAAATTTAATCTTAAAGCAGACGACGGATGGTTGTTATTGCGTATTCCGCAGAAAGAAATTAACTCAAACAATGGAATTTCTGAAAGTGATAACAATAAGGACGGAAAAATGCCAGTACAAGGAGATGGCGCTGGACTTACTGACGGCGTAACCGATTAAAATATTAATCTTTTCAGATAAAATATAATAGACAATTTATATGTAAAAGTCTGTCCCGGTTTGACTGGGGCAGACTTTTTTCGATGCCTTTTTATAACATTGTCCTCTTTTTTTTGTTATATTTGCGCCCACATTATTATATAAGAGTAAAGAATGAAAGAATTTGTAATATCCGAAGCCAAAGTAGAGACAGCAATACTTGTCGGACTCATCACGCAAACGCAGGATGAGCGTAAGACGAACGAGTATCTGGACGAACTGGCGTTCCTTGCCGAGACGGCTGGGGCGGAAGTAGTGAAACGATTTACACAGAAGTTGCCGACAGCTCATTCGGTGACCTATGTAGGAAAAGGAAAACTGGAGGAGATCAGACAATATATCCGTAACGAAGAGGAAGAAGAACGTGAAGTGGGAATGGTCATCTTTGATGATGAGCTTTCCGCGAAACAACTTCGTAATATAGAAGCCGAACTGAAAGTGAAGATACTGGACCGTACTTCGCTGATTCTCGATATATTTGCCATGCGTGCCCAGACTGCCAACGCTAAAACGCAGGTGGAACTGGCACAGTACAAATACATGCTGCCACGTCTGCAAAGACTCTGGACTCACTTGGAACGCCAGGGTGGTGGTTCCGGTGCCGGTGGTGGTAAAGGTTCCGTGGGACTTCGTGGTCCGGGTGAAACACAGCTCGAAATGGACCGCCGTATCATCCTGAACCGTATGTCATTGTTGAAAGAACGTCTGGCAGAAATTGATAAGCAAAAAGCTACCCAGCGTAAGAACCGCGGACGTATGATACGTGTCGCACTGGTTGGTTACACCAATGTGGGCAAATCGACCATAATGAACCTGCTGGCAAAGAGCGAAGTGTTTGCGGAAAACAAGCTGTTCGCTACGTTGGATACTACTGTACGTAAGGTGATAATTGATAATCTTCCGTTCCTGTTATCAGATACGGTGGGATTTATCCGTAAGTTGCCTACCGACCTGGTTGAATCTTTTAAATCTACCCTGGATGAAGTTCGCGAAGCGGACTTGTTAGTGCATGTGGTAGATATCTCGCACCCCGGATTTGAAGAACAGATTGAGGTGGTGAACAAGACGCTGGCCGAAATTGACGGTGCCGGCAAACCTATGATACTTGTATTTAATAAAATAGACGCCTACACCTACGTGGAGAAAGCGTCGGACGACCTTACCCCCCGGACAAAGGAAAACTTAACACTCGAAGAACTGATGAAGACGTGGATGGCAAAGATGGAAGACAACTGTCTTTTTATTTCCGCCCGCGAACGAATCAATATGGACGAACTGAAAGATGTAGTTTACCGACGGGTGAAAGAATTGCACGTTCAGAAATATCCCTATAACGATTTTCTTTATCAGACCTACGAAGAAGAGGAAGAATAATTAATCAATGTGCTGCTTTGCTAATTGGGGGAAGGCAGTACATTACTATATTTATTTATATGAAAGACTATCGTAGATTGACTGAAGATGAAGTGCTTCAGTTGAAGAGCCAGTCGTGTCTGGCCGATGAATGGGGAAATGTTTTGGTAGCCGATGGATTTAATTGTGAGTACGTTCACCACACTCGTTTTTCGGGAGAAGTGAAGCTAGGGGTATTTGAATCGGATTTTACACTACGGGGAGGCATTAAGAAACACTCGGGATTGCGCCATGTGACGCTGCACAATGTGACAGTAGGGGATAACTGCTGCATTGAGAATATCCAGAATTACATTGCTAATTATGAGATTGGTAGCGATTCCTTTATTGAAAATGTAGACATCATCCTGGTGGATGGGTTGACTACTTTCGGTAATGGGATAGAAGTGGCGGTTCTCAACGAAACCGGAGGACGTGAGGTGTTGATTAATGACAAGCTGTCTGCACATCAGGCGTATATACTTGCGCTGTACCGCCATCGTCCCGAACTAATCAGCCGCATGAAGTCGATTGCGGATTATTATTCCAACAAACATGCATCTGCCGTTGGCAGTATTGGTGATCATGTGATGATTCTCAATACAGGTTCCATCCGGAATGTGCGGATTGGCGATTATTGCCATATTTGCGGAACCAACCGACTGTCCAATGGCAGTGTTAATAGTAACGTGACAGCCCCTGTGTATATAGGACATGGTGTGATTTGCGACGATTTTATAATCTCATCCGGTTCACGGGTAGATGATGGTACCATGTTGAGCCGTTGCTTTGTGGGGCAGTCCTGTAAACTGGGACATAACTATTCTGCTTCCAATTCCTTGTTTTTTAGTAATTGCCAGGGAGAGAACGGAGAGGCATGCGCCATCTTTGCAGGTCCTTTCACCGTGACGCACCACAAATCTACGTTGCTGATTGCCGGAATGTTCTCGTTTATGAATGCAGGTTCGGGGTCCAATCAGAGTAACCATATGTATAAGCTAGGTCCCATTCATCAGGGAACGATGGAAAGGGGAGCGAAAACGACTTCCGATTCATACATCCTGTGGCCGGCACGTGTCGGAGCTTTCTCCCTTGTAATGGGACGCCATGTCAATCATGCCGATACATCCAATCTTCCTTTCTCCTATCTGATAGAGCAACGGAATACGACTTATCTGGTTCCGGGCGTTAATCTGAGAAGTGTCGGTACCATCCGTGATGCTCAGAAATGGCCGAAGCGTGATAAACGGCAAGACCCGAACCGTTTGGATTACATCAACTACAACCTTTTGAGTCCCTATACCATTCAGAAAATGTTCAAAGGACGCTCCATCCTGAAAGAGATGAGACGGGTATCCGGTGAAACATCCGAAATCTATTCTTATCAGAGCGCTAAAATAAGGAACTCTTCCTTGAATAACGGTATTCGTTTTTATGAAATAGCTATTCATAAATTTCTGGGTAACTCAATCATTAAGCGATTGGAAGGCATTAACTTCCAAAGTAATGAAGAGATCCGTCAACGTCTGAAACCGGATACGGAGATAGGAATCGGTGAATGGGTGGACGTGTCAGGACTAATTGCTCCGAAGAGCGAGATAGACCGTTTGCTGGATGGCATTGAGAATGGCGCTATCAATCGTTTGAAGTCAATCAATGCCTGCTTTGCGGAGATGCACGAGAATTATTACACCTACGAATGGACATGGGCTTACAATAAGATTCAGGAATTCTATGGCTTGAATCCAGAGACAATTACGGCACAGGATGTGATTTGTATCGTGAAATCCTGGCAGGAAGCCGTAGTCGGATTGGATAAGATGGTATATGAAGACGCAAAGAAGGAATTCTCACTGTCTTCCATGACCGGATTTGGTGCCGACGGCTCTCATGACGAGATGAAGCAGGATTTCGAACAAGTGCGCGGCGATTTCGAAAGTAATACATTCGTGACGGCAGTGTTGAAACATATTGAAGAAAAAACAGCTCTTGGAAATGAACTGATTAAACGTATCGAAGGTATACAAGAGTAAACAAACCATAACCTATGAAACGATAGACGGCGGGCAGTGTGCAACTAAAGCACAACTTGTCCGCCGTTTTTGTTTCAACGCCGAATTTCTCCGTTATTCATTCTTAATTCTTCATTCCTCATTCACCATTCTTCATTCTTAATTACTACCTTTGCCACACTAACTAACATTACGTAATAAAATAAGAGACTTATGGCAACACCTCCGTTTAAGTATCAGCCCATGTTTGAAAAGGGGAAAGATACAACTGAGTATTATCTGCTTACAAAAGACTACGTGTCAGTAAGCGAGTTTGAAGGAAATCCTATCCTGAAAATTGAGAAAGAAGGTTTGACTGCGATGGCTAATACGGCTTTTCGTGATGTATCATTCATGCTCCGCCGTTCGCACAACGAACAAGTTGCTAAGATTCTGAGTGATCCCGAAGCAAGTGAAAACGACAAGTATGTGGCATTGACTTTCCTGCGTAATGC
Source organism: Bacteroides sp. GM023 (assembly GCF_014750685.1). Taxonomy (GTDB): domain Bacteria; phylum Bacteroidota; class Bacteroidia; order Bacteroidales; family Bacteroidaceae; genus Bacteroides. The sequence continues at coordinate 147,252 of NZ_JAAXGE010000014.1, read as the reverse complement.
GGAAGTTGCTTCAAAGGGGATACTTCCTTTCTGTCAGGATACGGGTACTGCTATCATCCACGGTGAGAAAGGCCAACAGGTATGGACCGGCTATTCTGACGAAGAAGCTCTTTCGTTGGGTGTCTATAAGACATATACTGAAGAGAACCTGCGTTACTCTCAGAATGCACCTCTGAATATGTATGATGAGGTAAATACAAAATGCAACCTTCCCGCTCAGATTGATATCGAAGCTACCGAAGGCATGGAATATGAATTCCTTTGCGTTACAAAAGGCGGTGGCTCTGCCAACAAAACTTATCTGTATCAGGAAACGAAAGCTATCTTGAATCCGGGTACATTGGTTCCGTTCCTCGTTGAAAAAATGAAGACTTTAGGAACAGCCGCTTGTCCTCCCTATCATATCGCTTTCGTTATCGGTGGTACTTCTGCTGAAAAGAATCTGTTGACAGTGAAACTGGCTTCTACTCATTTCTATGATAACCTGCCTACAACTGGAAACGAATATGGCCGTGCATTCCGTGATATAGAACTGGAAAAAGAAGTATTGGCAGAAGCTCATAAGATTGGTCTTGGCGCACAATTCGGCGGTAAATATCTGGCTCATGATGTTCGCATCATCCGTTTGCCTCGTCATGGTGCTTCTTGCCCGGTAGGTTTGGGCGTATCTTGCTCTGCCGACCGTAACATCAAATGTAAAATCAACAAAGAAGGTATCTGGATTGAGAAACTGGATTCAAATCCGGGCGAACTTATTCCGGCAGAATTGCGTAAGGCAGGCGAAGGCGATGTTGTCAAAATCGACCTGAACCGTCCGATGGCTGAAATCCTGAAAGAGTTGACTAAATATCCGGTATCCACTCGTCTGTCATTGAACGGAACGATTATCGTAGGTCGTGACATCGCACACGCCAAACTGAAAGAACGTTTGGATCGTGGTGAAGACTTGCCTCAATATGTCAAAGATCATCCTATTTACTATGCAGGTCCGGCAAAAACACCGGAAGGCATGGCTTGTGGCTCTATGGGCCCGACTACTGCAGGACGTATGGATTCCTATGTAGAGTTATTCCAAAGTCATGGCGGCAGCATGGTTATGTTGGCAAAGGGTAACCGCAGTCAGCAGGTAACGGATGCTTGCAAGAAATATGGTGGTTTCTATTTGGGTTCTATCGGCGGTCCGGCTGCAATTCTTGCTCAGAATAATATCAAGAGCATCGAATGTGTGGAATATCCTGAATTGGGTATGGAAGCTATCTGGAAGATTGAAGTAGAGAACTTCCCTGCATTCATCCTGGTAGATGATAAGGGCAACGACTTCTTCAAACAGTTGAAACCATGGAATTGTACTAAATAATTAGTCGATAATTCCATTTATATAAAACGATTCATTTAAGGGATACCTGTCATTTATTCATATGGGTATCCCTTTTTTACTAACTTCTCCTTTCTGCTACTAACTATTATGAAACCACCGACAATCGAACTATCTAATCAAAAGAACCAGCATATCGTATGGCTGGATGCTGTGCGCTTTATCGCAATGTTTACAGTTGTTTGCTGCCATTGCACCGATCCTTTTAATTTTTATCCGGGCACTGCTCCCAATATCGGGGAAATTAAATTATGGGGAGCTATCTATGGAGCTGTTCTCCGTCCTTGTGTACCCCTGTTTGTGATGATAACGGGTGCCTTGCTTTTACCTGTCCGGGGTGATACTTCCACTTTTTATAAGAAACGTATTACCCGTGTGTTGTATCCGTTCCTGATTTGGTCTGTCATTTACAATCTTTTTCCCTGGATAACGGGACTGTTGGGTTTGAGTCCGCAGATCATTCTTGATTTCTTCCCTTATTCCGGTGAAGAAGTAATGCAGCAGTCTTTTTCGGTTGCTATGAAGTACATCCTGACGATTCCGTTCAACTTCTCCATTTTGGCAGTACATATGTGGTACATTTATCTGCTTATCGGGCTTTACCTTTATCTGCCTATTTTTTCGGCATGGGTAGAGAAAGCATCGGAACGTGCTAAACTAATGTTCTTGCTGGCTTGGGGAGTCACTTTATTATTACCTTATTATTATCAGTTTGTTGACGGCTATTTGTGGGGTTCCTGTTCGTGGAACTCATTTGGAATGTTATATGCTTTTGCCGGATTCAACGGATATTTGCTATTGGGACATTATTTGAAGAACCTTGATTGGAGCATGAAGAAAACATTGGCAATCGGTATTCCGATGTTTGCGGTAGGTTATGTCGTGACGTTCTTTGGATTCCGCCATATGACGGCTTTGCCGGATTGCACGGATGAAATGTTAGAGTTGTTCTTTACCTATTGCTCCCTCAATGTGGTTATGATGACCATTCCTGTATTTATGCTGGCCAAAAAGGTGAATATCCGTTCGGAAAGAATACGGAAAGCATTGGCAGATCTTACCGAATGTGGTTTTGGGGTCTATATGATACATTATTTCTTTACCGGTCCGTCTGTGGTATTGATGAGAGCTCTTGATATACCTATTCCTTTGCAGATACCGATAGCTGCGATAGTAGCTTTTGTTGTTTCCTGGTTGATAGTACATTTGGTGAACCGTATTGGTAAACCTGCAAAATATATAATGGGATAACAAAATACATAATGAGATAAAAGGCCAAAGGCTTTTTTGAGGACATAAGAACAAAAGAACATATTTTTTCCGATACTAATATTCTTAAAATATGGAACGTGGAGTATATGTTCTTTTGTTCTTATGTCTTTTCTATTCTTCCAGATACTTCGTAATCTTTCCACTAATCTGTAACAAGGAAATCTCACAAAGTTTGGTATTATATTCTGCGGAGAGGATACGTTCTTCTGCATCCAGCAAGCTCTTTTGCGCTTCGCGCACTTCAAATCCTGACAAGTCTCCCTGAATATAACGGTCCATGGCAATATCATGGTTATCTTTGGCAGTTATAAGATTCTGTCGTTCCAGGTTCAACAATTGAAGATTGTTACGATAAGCCTGCCATAAATTACTGAGGTCGGAGCGGAGTGCCAGTTCAAGGTTCTGACGTTCCAGGCGTCTGTTTTTAAAGGAAAGAGTCGCATTTCGCTTTTCGCGGCGGCGATTTCCGTCGAATATATTAAATCCGACGGTTACTCCGGCATTGAAACCCAGGTTGCCCCTTTTACTGGTAGCGTTAATGTCATATTTATTAAAGGTATATCCGTATCCGGTATTCAATTTGAGATAGGGATAGTTGCGTGAGTTTATCTTTTTATAATCCAGTTGTGCTAACGTGGTGTTTTGGTCAGCTCTTAGCAAAGAAGCATTCGTCGACAACGTAGAATTCCATAAATCTTCGAACTTCAGATCACTGTGTACGTCAATGGTAGAATCTTTGATGATAATAACTTGATTGACATTATTATTCGCCATCAATTCATTCAATTGGATACGTGAGGAGTGCAGTAGTTCCTGTTGTTTTATATATTGGGCACTATCTGCATTGAAGTCAACCTTTGCTTGCTGATAATCCAGTCCCGAAAACTTACCGACGAGGTGGCTCGCTTCCGCGATACGCAGACGTTCTTTAGAGAGTGACATTGCGTAATGAAAGTTTTTCAAACGAATCTTCTGCTGAATAAAGTTGTAGTACTCTGATGTCAGGTCGGCAATAAAGTCCTCGATAGCGATACGGGTATTGGTTTCTCCCTGTCGCTCCAATTCTTTCAACTGTTTGTAAGTCGTGCTGATATTGAATCCGTCAAAGATAGTCCAGTTGAGGTTGAGGCCGACGTTGACTGTTTGGTCGTATACTCCGTTGTTCTTGGTTATTTCTCCGGTGGCACGGGCTTTACTTTCAATATTATCCAAGTTTCCGGCATATCCGGCGGAGAAGTCCAAAGTCGGCAAATAACCAGCATTTCCCAATGTTGCATTGTTCTTGCTGATTTGCTCTTCATTGTGGACGATACGTAAAGAGTAATTATTTTGTAATCCTTCTTCCAGGCATTCTTTCAAGGTAAGCACCTGTTGTGCCTTCACAGTAGAAACTGATAAGAAGACACATGAAGTAACTATGTATATGATGCGTTTCATACAAATATCTTTCTGTTTCATTCCTTTAGTTTTTTTATCCGGTTTGTCGAAATATAACTGTAAATGGCCGGTACAATATACATGGTGAGCAATGTGGATACTACCATACCACCCACTACTGCCGTACCCATGGCGATACGTTGATTACAACCTTCTCCGGTAGCAAATGCCAGTGGGATAAGTCCCAAAACCGTAGAAGCACTTGTCATCAGAATCGGTCGGAGACGTTGCAGTGCGGCATCTTTGATGGCACTCATCTTGTCCTCTCCGGCTTCCTGTTTCTGATTGGCAAATTCTACAATCAAAATACCGTTCTTCGCTACCAGACCAATCAGCATGATAATACCAATCTGACTAAAGATATTCATTGTGATATCAGTGAAATACATGAATACCAACGCTCCGGCAATAGCCAGTGGCACTGTCAACATGATAATCAGCGGGTCTTTGAAACTTTCGAATTGTGCTGCCAAAATCAGATAAATCAGAAGAATAGCCAAGATAAAGGCAAACATCAAGCTGGAAGAACTTTCCCGGTATTCCTTGGAGTCACCCGAGAGAGCGGTACGGAATGTATCATCCAGTGTTTCCTTCGCTATCTTATCCATTTCATCCAACCCTTGCCCGATTGTTTTCCCATCAGCCAATCCTGCTGAAATAGTTGCCGATACAAAACGGTTGTAACGATACAATTTGGGAGGTGCAATACCACTTTCTAGCTCAATAAGGTTATCCAATTGTATCATATCCCCGTTATTGCTACGGATATAAATAGCTTTCAGGTCAGCCGGTTTATTTCTCTGCTGGCGATTGATTTCACCAAGGATTTCATATTGTTTGCCGTTCATGTAGAAATATCCCATACGCTGTCCGCTCAATCCGTATTGCAAGGTTTGAGCAATGTTCTTGGTACTTACTCCCATGATACTGGCCTTGTCACGGTTAATCTGAATACGGGCTTCCGGTTTACTGAACTTCAAGTCAACGTCCGCCATTTGGAAGACCGGATTCTCGTACACCTTAGCCATAAATTGGGGTAATACCTCTTCTAGTTTTTCTAGGTTAGTGGCCTGAAGTACATATTGGACAGGCATACTTCCACGGCGTCCGCCGAAAGAAGATTGCTGTTGTACGAACGAGCGTGCCATTGTCTTTTTCTGTACAGCTTTTGAGATTTTCTCGGCAACCTCCATCTGTGTATAGTTACGGTCTTGCATATCTTTTAATGTGATACGCACATTTCCGCTACCACTGGATACACGGGCGGTAACAGCTTCTGCATCAGGAAGAATGGAATCTACAAGCTGATTGATATCCTCGGTGTAATCCCGGATATACTCATAAGTCACCCCTTCCGCGCCACGTGTGCTAATACTGATTTGCGAACGGTCTTCAAGCGGAGCCATTTCCGCTGGAACCACATTCCAAAGAATACCGATAAGACACATTGTGATGAGCGTGAAGGGAAGTGCAATCCATCGTTTACGTAGGAAAGCAGCCAGCGAACGGCTGTACATCCGGTTCATCCCCTCAAAGAAAGGCTCTGTTTTCGCATAGAACCAACTTTGTTTTTCCCGTTTTATAAGCAGCTTTGTTGCCAGCATCGGTGTGAAAGTCAGTGCGGCAAACGAAGAAATGATAACCGATCCGGAGATTACGATACTGAATTCCCGGAAAAGTCGTCCCGTCATTCCATCCATAAAGACAATAGGGAAGAATACGGCAACCAATGTGATAGTCGTTGAGATTACGGCAAAGAAAATTTCTTTAGCTCCTTCTATTCCCGCTTCTTTCGGACTCATTCCTTTTTCTATACGGATATAGATATTCTCCGTCATTACGATAGCGTCATCCACCACTAGCCCCACGGACAATACGATGGCAAGCATCGAAAGTACATTGATAGAGAACCCTGCCAGGTACATGACAAAGAACGCACCGATTAGGGAGACAGGAATTACAATACAAGGTACCAATGTGACACGCCAGTCGCGAAGGAAAAGGAAAATGATGATGATAACGAGTATAAATGCTTCATATACAGTAGACTTCACCTCATTGATAGACGCACGGATAAACTTGGTATTATCAAAACCATAGTTATAATGTACATCTTCCGGCAAGTCTTTCTTCATTTGCTCCATGCGCTGATATACAGCGTTTGCAATTTCGATATGGTTGGCTCCCGGTTGCGGGATGACTACCACACCCACCATCGGCACACCGTTCATCTTCATGTAGCTTTTGATATCGGCAGGACCCAGTTCGGCACGCCCGATATCACTGAAACGTACGATACGGTTATTCGCTTCCTTGATAATCAGATCGTTGAATTCATCTGCGGTATGCATCAATCCTAAGGTACGAATCGTAAGTTCGGTTGTGTTTCCTTCGATACTACCTGAAGGAAGTTCCACATTCTCATTATCTACTGCATTTTTAACGTCAATAGGAGTAATTCCGTAACCTGCCATCTTTACAGGGTCTAGCCAAAGACGCATGGAGAAACGTTTCTCTCCCCAGATGGATACGCTACTAACGTCGGAAATGGTCTGTAACTGTTCCTTGACAGTCAGATCGGCGATTTCACTCAATTCCAATAGAGAGCGTTTGTCACTCTGAAGGGCAACCATCAAGATAGGCATGGCATCTGCGTCAGCTTTCGATACGGTAGGCGGGTCACAGTCGCGCGGCAAATAACGTTGTGCACGCGAAACCTTATCACGCACGTCATTGGCAGCCGTTTCCAGGTCGACGGACAATTCAAATTCTACCGTGATACGGCTTTGTCCCTGTTGGCTGACACTGGACAAAGAGCGGATACCCGGAATACCATTGATATTCTGTTCCAACGGTTCGGTAATCTGATTCTCGATAACGTCGGCATTGGCTCCCGGATAGGAGCAGCTGACGGAAATAATCGGATTATCCACTGATGGATATTCGCGGACACCCAAATAGTTGTATCCGATGAATCCGAAGAGTAGGATAATGATTGTCAGTACGGTAGCTAATACCGGGCGGCGTATGCTTAATTCGGATATATTCATGAGGCGCTGATATTAATCAATGTTGTCAAGTGTCACAGCGAGTCCGGTGCGGAGCTGTAATGTTCCCGAAGTGATAATGGTATCTCCCATGTGTAATCCTCTTATCACTTGTACTTCGGATGCGGTGCGGATGCCGGTGGTAATATCTACCGGTTCGGCTTTTCCTGATTTATACAGGTAGACTTTATCTTTACCCATTTCCGGTACAATCGCTTCTGTCGGGATAGCGATGGCATTCTTAATCTCGTCTTTTTTCAGCAATACACTTGCATAGCGGCCGGGAAGCAGAATGTGATTGACATTAGGATAGAGCGCACGTGCCGTAAACTGGTGCAAGTTAGGGTCAATAGATGATTCTACGGCATACACCTGTGCACCGAAAGCATCCAGGTTTCCTTCAACGCTGAAATTCAGGTTAGTTCCTTTTTTTATCTGTTTGGCGTAGCGTTCCGGTACGGAAAATTCTACTTTTAACGGAGCTATTTTAGTCAGCTTGGCAACAACCGTGGTAGGGGAGGCGTATGTACCGACACTGACTTGGCGAAGTCCGATAACCCCATCGAACGGGGCACGAAGCTCAGTCAATTCAATATTGGTTTTGATTATCTCTATGTCAGCATTCAGGGTGGCTAAATCCGTCTTAACCTGTTCGTAGGCTTCCTTACTGACAGCATCCCGCTTCAATAACGCATCTTGGCGAAACACACGATCTTCCGCCAGCTTCAACTGCGAAACGAGACGTTGTAATTGTGCCTGCAACTGCCGGTCGTTCACTTTGGCAAGCAACTGACCTTTTTTCACCGGTGTTCCTTCGTTAAAATTGATTTCGACAATCTTTCCGGAAGTCTCGAAAGACAAATCCACTTCCTCATCGGGTAGAAGCACACCTGTAGTCGTAAATTCATCTGTCAGGGATTGTGGCTTTATGACTTTAGCGTTCACATTCAAAATCTGCCTTCCCTTTTTCTTATTGCCACCCATCACTTTTTCGGCAGCAGCTAGTTCGTCGTTCTCTTTTGGTAATTGTGAGTAGATTCCTCCACCAATGATACCGGCACCAACAAGAATAATGATGCCCCATTTAGTTTTCTTATTCATGGTTTAGTATAGTATATAGCTATTGAATAATTATTCTTTTCGTAGATTAGACTTCTTATCCTTGGAATGGTTTAATCTCCAAGATGTTTTTTCTGCAAATAAAAGTAAAGAAATGAAAATTGATTATATCAAAAAGAGCCCGGCACTATGCCGGGCTCGGATAAAAAGGAATCTACCGCCGTATTATTAACTAAAAAACAATCGGGGGTATTGTGTTAAGTTATTACCATCCCGGGTTTTGCGGCAATAATTGGGGGTTGCGTTGCAATTCACCTGTGGCTATTGGATAAAGATACATCTTATCATCCCATTTGCGGCTTTTTCCTTCTTGATAGGAGAGATCATCATTGGTATAGTTCGGATATACGATAGCATATTTTCCGTTGGATAGTTTCTTTCCGACATATGTCATTACATTGTCCAGCAAATGTCCGGCTTTCCAACGGCATAAGTCATCGAAACGGAAACCTTCTCCTGCCAGTTCTACACGGCGTTCACGGCGTATTTCCTGCAATACGGGTGAAAGAGTGTATCCGTAGTCAGGCCAGTTGGGATCTGTAAATCCTACCGTCATTTTCAGGTGCGGCATTCCTGCGCGGTCACGTAATTCATTAATGGTCTTATCTAAATCGTCTTGTGTCAATGTTTTAAGTTCAGCTTTGGCTTCGGCGTTGATTAATAATGTTTCTGCATAGCGATAGGCAATACCGTCTGTAAATTCTACAAAATAACCTGATGGCAAATTCGGGATATAACCCTTGATAGTGTGATAGCCGGTCAAGTGGAATTTGTCCACATAGTTATCATCATAATTTGCTTTTTCCTTCTCTTCGTCTGTCAAGTAAGCATCATTTTTTATGAGTTGGGAGAAACGTGGATCACGTCCTGTCATTTCTTCTGCAATGGTATTGTCAGTTGCAGGTTGGGTAGTTACTCCTTTAGGCAGTCCGTCATCATATAAGATACAGTCTACAAAGTCCTTTGAGAATCCGGCATAAGCTTCCAGAGTGCCGTGACTCATATTGTGCATACGTTTGTCTTCTATATAATCAATATAAAGAATGGCTTCTTTCAGATTACTTTTATCATCCATAGTGAAAAGGTTGTGATAGTCGCTTTCGGGATGACCAGTGTTATATATTTCATATTTTCCGGGCTCGATAAGAGCATTGGATGCTGCAACCGCCTGCTGTAACAAGCCATCGGCTTCACTTGCATAATTCAGTTCTGTATGATATTTGTAATAAGTACCTTCGTGCAGACAAACGCGGGCTTTCACATGGCGGGCAATGTCTTTGTTCAAGCGGTTCGCTTCTTCACTACCGGCATCCGGAAGCCATTGGATAGCGAAGTCGAGGTCTTCAATAATTTTTTTGGCAACTTCATTGCGTGCCATCTTCGGACCATAAAGCTCTTCACTGTCTACGTTCAAATCCTTATCCAACCAAGGCACATCTCCCAAAGTCTTTATTTTGTCAAAATATTGCAAGGCACGGAAAAAACGTATCTCACCCACATATATGTTGATTTCAGCCTCAGTGCCTTGTGCATTCTGATAGTGGGTCATGAAGTAGTTGAGATTTCGTATGGTCGACCAATTGGACTGACTCCACGCTCCCCCTTCCGTAGGTACCGTATATTGTCCCCACAAGAAAGTGTTGATGCTATTTGGAACTTGTGTGTCGCTGTTTGTATCATCCAGATTGCTAACCCCGGCGGGTATCAGGCCGTAAAAACCATTAGCGTATGTTTTGAGGTCGTTTGCAGTAGACCAGAAAGTCTGATCGTTCAGGCTTTGAGGAGCCCTTTCGAGAAAGGCATCATTACAACCTGTCGTCAACAAGGCTGTAGTCATATAAATCATATATTTTAGTTTCATAAGTTTTAAGATTAAAATGTGACATTAATACCAACGGACAATGATTTCTGCTGCGGATACTTATATGGATTGTCCAACTCGGGATCGAATCCTTCGGGGGTATGTTTGAATGTCAACAGATTTTCACCACTAAAGTAAATACGGCATTTCTGAATCCCCCATTGTTGTGTCAATGCTTGCGGCAAGGTATAGCCTACTGATAATGATTTCAAGCGGAGATAGGCAGCATTTAGTAAATAGCGTGTCTGATTTTGTCCAAGAGCTTTACCGCCATTGAAGCGTGCAACAGGGTAATACGCACTTGTATTGTCTTCACGCCAGTAGTCTTGAGCTGTGGCTACCGGAACTTGCCACTGACTGCCATACTGCCATTTGAATGTAGCAGGTAGCATTAGGTCACGTTTGCCTACACCTTGGAAGAAGATACCGATGTCGAACCCTTTCCAGTCAGCCGAGACATTGAAACCATAACGGAAATGTGCTTTGTTGTTGCCGATAATTTTCATATCACCGGGATTGTCTACCGTATTTTCACCGTTATCTACTACATTATCACCATTTAAATTAATAAATTTGATATCTCCCGGCACTTTTTTAATGCCACCGTCTAATTGTGACTGGTCAGGAGCTGCGTCAATTTCAGCTTGCGATTGGAACAAGGCAGATTCATATCCCCAAATGTCACCCAATATCTGACCTTCATAATAGGAACTGGAGAGAGATTTCGTCGGGTTGTCGAACTTGGTGATTTCAGCTTGTGTATCAGACAGGTTGAAGCTTGCGCTATAGTGGAAACCGTTCTCCAGCCTGTCATTCCAAGAGAGGGAAAGTTCCCAACCTCTGGTTACCATGTCTGCTGCATTTTCTTCCGGTTCACTTGTTCCAAGAACGCTAGGCAGTACTTTACCGGCACCCAGCATACCTGTGGTAGAACGTTGGTAATAGTCGAAAGTTCCTTGCAGGCGGTTATTCAGGATAGCGAAATCAAGACCTAAGTCCCATTGGGTAACTTTTTCCCAAGTGATGGAAGTACTTACCAAACCACCGGGAGATACATATTGATTCTGTGCACCTCCCATAATATAGCTCATTGTTCCGGTTCCGTAAGTGGATAGATAAGAGTGCCAACCATTGTCCAGCGCCTGATTGGCGAGACTACCATATGAACCTCTGATTTTCAATTCGTCAAAGAAGCCATTAGTCGGATTCTTGAACCAGCTTTCTTCTGAAAGTTTCCAACCTACTGAGAAAGAAGGGTTGAATACGGCACGGTCGTCTTTGGGGAATTTAGAAGAAAGGTCATAACGTCCGTTCAGTTCCAGTAAGTAACGGTCTGCATATGTATAGTTGACACGAAAGAAACCGCTTCGTGTTGCCCAACTATCATCAGAGTTACCGACATATTTTTCGCCTGTGGCTGAACCCATGGAAGGGAGATCGTTTGATATTAAGTTCTCGCGCTGGGCATATAAACTGCGTGTATGCTTGGTTTCCTGGTTATAACCTGCCATTACTTTAAAATAGTGTTTGCCGAAAGTACGTTCATAGTCGCCGAAGAAGTTGAAGGCATTGTAAGTGTCGTTGTTTTGTCCTTCATATACACTATTCGGTTTGGAATATTGGAACACTTGCAGGAAATTCCCATCTATTCCATATTCATTAAAGGATTTGATGTGGTTTTTATTATGTTCGGCATAATAGTTGAAGGTATAGTCCATATTGATGGTCATGCCTTTCAGTGGTGTCAATTTTAATGCCAGTGTATTCCAAAAATCGTTTTTAGTCGTTTTGCGAGAACCCATTTCGTCCAATACGGCTGCAAAATTAGTATAGTTCCCCTGTCCGGCCCAGTTGCCGTCGGGATGTTTTACGGGCATTAGAGGTTGGGTATCGTTACCAATCCAGGCTTCACCATGTACACCGTCTTGCACAATACCCGACAATTCTGTACGGATGTAGCTCGTTTTCATAGATACATTCAGCCAGTTGTTGATGTCGTAATTGATGTTATTCACCATGTTGAATTTGCGGAATCCTTCGTCGCCGTAACGCAGCAGTGAACCTTGGTCGGTATATCCTACTGAAGTATAGTAAGTGGCTTTATCACTACCGCCACTGATGTTCACATTATATTGCTGTAATGGATAACTTTTCTTATACATTTCTTTCATCCAGTCTGTGTTGCCGCAATAGGCATACTTGCCTGCCTGGCAGTTCCCATATTGCCAACTGTTCGGGTCGTTAGTGACGAATACCGGAGAATTATTCGCAGGATCATTGAAATAAGCAGTGATATGTTCCATTTCGTCAGGACTGAAGAGGTCACGACCGTTAGTCAAGTTGTTGGCTGCGTTCATCCAGTTTGCATATTCCATAGAGTTCATGTAGCTGGGACGTGTGGTCGGACTGTTGAATGATATGGAAGCATCGAGCGATACTTGGGTCGGCATATTTTTTTTACCGGTTTTGGTAGTAATCAAGATTACGCCATAAGCGGCACGTGCTCCATAGATAGAAGCGGAAGCAGCGTCTTTCAATACAGATACGCTGGCAACGTCCTGAGGATTAATCAGATTAGGATCCATTTCTACTCCATCTACTAATACTAGCGGGCTGCCACCATTGATGGATGTTTCGCCGCGGACATTGTAGGTAGACCCTTTGCCAGGCTGTCCGCTGGTAGTGATATTCAGGTTGGGGATCGTTCCCTGTAAACCTTGTCCGAGGTTAATAATCGGGCGATCTTCCAACACTTTGCTGTCTACGGCAGAAACGGCACCTGTTAGGTTGGCCTTCTTAACTGTAGCATAACCTACAACGACTACTTCATCCAGCTTCTTACTGTCTTCCACCAACTTTACTTGGATTGTTTTTCCTGTGTAAGTAATCTCTTGCATGATGTATCCGATATAAGTAATTTGGATGACATCTCCTTTTTTTACTCCATCCAGGGAGAACTTACCATCCATGTCGGTAATGGTACCGTTTGTCGTACCTTTTTGCATGACTGTTGCCCCGATTACGGGTCCAGAAGCATCTGTGACTGTTCCTGATACTCTCTCTTGCACCATTTCCGGGCTTGAAACTTCCATCTCGGTTTTAGCTTGTAAGGTGGCGGGAAGCCCCAATACACCTATTACTAAAAACATAGAGACTTGTCTCGTGATTTTCTTCATAATAATTAAATTTTTAGTTGACATTCAGGTTCGCTTATCTAAACTTTTTTTTTTACTTTATGTCTGATTGCTTGTATCCACTAAGTCCTAACAGTACTTGGTATAGTTATGAAGAGTTTGTAATCTTATTTATAATAAACTGGTTGCTTGGGAGGATATTGGTATATATATTTTACTTTGAGGCTTGGTGTAAATGCAGAATTCATAAAAAAAAGACATATTTCTATTGCTTTTTGCAAAAAGAATATATACTTTTGTTCCGTTATGGTATTTAAAAGTAGAATAAACGCCAAATTTATGTAAAGTGTAAAGCTATTTGTGTCTTATAGTACGTTATACATTTTTTTATTGATAGCAGACGATGAAATAATGACCAAGTACTGTTAGTACTTGTATATGTTTTTCTAAGTGTTTCTACTCTTTGAGTATACCGTAGAGCAATATTCAGGTTTTTCTTCTAAAAGTAAAATATCAGGAATTCATTTTGATAGGGTATGAAAAGCGATCATGGAATATATTTCCTTGATTGAAAGATAATATGTAGTAAAAAAGATTAGTATGCAGACCGATATTTGCCTTCCTCTTTATCTTCCAGCATATTCAGATAAGAAGTGTAGCGTGATTCGCTGATTAAATGTTCTTCTACTGCCTTGCGCACAGCACATCCCGGTTCGTGACGATGGGTGCAGTTATTGTATTTGCAGTCAGCAGAAATCTTGAATATTTCGGGGAAGTAATGTCCGATTTCCTCCTCTTCCATATCGAATGTCCCAAAGCCTTTGACACCCGGTGTATCAATGATATATCCGTTTCCGTCTACGGGAAACATTTCAGAGAAAGTGGTGGTATGCATTCCCTTATTATGATAAGAAGAAATTTCACCGGTTTTTGTTTCTATTCCCGGCAGTATGGCATTGATAAGCGTAGATTTTCCTACTCCCGAATGACCGGCGAATAAAGTAATCTGACCTTCCAGAGCCTTTTTGATTTCGTCTACCCCGTCACCATTCTTTGCGGAAACCTTGAAACAGGGGTATCCGATATGTGTGTATAGATTGATTAGTGCGTCCAGATAGCGAAGTTCGTCTTCGTTGTACGCATCCACCTTGTTAAACACCAGTTTGACAGGAACCCGGTAGGCTTCTGCCGATGCCAGAAAACGGTCGATGAAGATAGTGGAAGTTTCGGGATAGTTGACGGTTGCCACCAGCATACATTGATCGAGATTGGCAGCAAGAATATGAGATTGTTTGGAAAGATTGGAAGAACGACGTACGATGTAGTTCTTCCTATCTTCTATTTCATTGATAAAAGCCGTGCCTTCCTGATTGAGTATAATCTGAACACGATCGCCCACCGCTACCGGGTTGGTACTACGAATCCCTTTGAGTCGGAAATTACCTTTGATTTTACATTCAACAAATTGTCCGTCATCGGTCTTTACCTGATACCAGCTACCTGTGTTTTTGATTACTAATCCGTGCACGCTTCTCTCCTTATTTTTTTAGACAGTCATGATTTCTTTGTCCTTTTCAGCCAGCATATCATCAATCTGTTTGATATACTTATCATGGATTTTTTGAAGTTTGGCTTCCGCGTTCTTCTGCTCGTCTTCTGCCAATCCATCTTTAACGGCTTTCTTCAGTACATCGATACCATCACGGCGGGCGTTGCGTACACTTACTTTAGCAGTTTCGCCTTCGGCTTTACACTGTTTTGCCAGTTGTTTACGGCGTTCTTCTGTCAGAGGAGGGATGCCGATACGGATTACTTCACCGTTGTTTTCGGGCATGATGCCGAGATCGGAGTCGATAATTGCTTTTTCGATGATACGGAACATACCTTTATCCCAAGGTTTGATGGTGATGCTGCGTGCATCGGGAGTAGTCAGGGCTGCTACATTGCTGATAGGAACCATGCTTCCGTAAGAGTCTACACGGATACCGTCCAACAGTCGGGTACTCGCTTTTCCGGCGCGGATATGTGCCAGTGCTTCTTCCAGATACATGATGGCCATATCCATTTTTTCTTGTGCATTGTCAAGGCAAGTCTTTACGTCTACCATATTTTTCGATAATTAAAGTTGCTATTCGATTGATTAATTAGCAAAAGTATATTATTTTTTGTTCATCTGCAACAGCATTCCCATCTTTTTTATGAGCGACTTTCCTATGATAATCAGGGTAACAGCAGTGATAATCATTAAAATACCTACCATTAGCCGGGGCGTAATTTTTTCGTTAAACAAAAGAACTCCGAAAAACAAAGCTGTCACAGGTTCCAAAGCTCCTAAAATAGCCGTTGGTGTGGAGCCTATGTAATGGATGGCCAGGGCTGTACAGACCAGTGATACGGCAGTAGGCAGAATAGCCAGTGTCAGTACGTCCGCCCAAAGCCAGGCGGATGGAATAACTTGCAGTTCCGTACAAAAGTTCAGGCGGACGATATAAACCGAGAGTCCGAACAGGATAGCATAAAACGTAAGTTTTGTTGTCGGCAAGTTTTTCAATGTCGAACGGTTTACACCTACTATATATATAGCATAGGAGAGTGAGGACAACAGCACAAAGATTATACCTATGGTAGACAGCGGTTTGCCACCGTCTCCCTGATAAAGCAAAGCGATGCCCGAGAGTGCCAACAGGATCGAGAAAACGGTAATCGCGGAAATCTTCTCCTTGAAAAACGCTCCCATAATGACAGCTACCATCACCGGATAGACAAACAGAATGGTAGAAGCAATTCCGGCGTCCATATAGTTGTAACTCATAAACAGCAGCAGTGATGAAAAAGAGAACAACAATCCCATGATGACTAATGGCAGAATATCCGCCTTTCGGAGAGCAAAAGACTGGCGTTGTATCTTCATCAAAACGGCCAGTACTATGGCGGCAAAGAAGTAACGATAGAATAAAACCGTATCGACACTCATACCGGCTGCATAGAGCGGAAGTGCAAAAAGTGGATTCATGCCGTAGCTTGCAGCGGCAATGGCTCCATGGAGAAAACCTTTGGTCTTGTTGGTCATTGTTTTTAGCTCTTTTAAAATGGCGTGCAAAAGTACGCAGTTAGTTAATGATAAACAAGTGTTTAGGGCGTTGATAGTATAATTTAATCTTTCGTATGCTAAAAACTATTGTTTCGCCTGCATAGAATTAATCGGGTTGTCTATATAAAATTAATCGTCTGACAGCTGTTGACTTTTCGTCTGACAGCTGTCAGACGAAAAGATAACAACTGTCAGACGAAAGAATAACAGCTGTCAGACGATTAATTTTATACGAACAGGCGATTAAAAGTATGTCGCCGGAAGGATAATTTTCAGACAGGTAGAAGATAACTATATGCGAGAAAAAGTCATTCTTAGTTAGTGTCGGCTTGCTAGAGATTTCAGGTTGCTTGTTTTTTTCTTTAAAACAAATATATCGCTATATTTGTCTTGAACTAATAAACAGGGGAGAGTATTATAAAAGCCAATTTATCATGTGGCTTTTTAAAATACTTCTCCCCGTCATTAATAAAAAATATGGGGAACTTTATTTCTTTTATGAAAGAAGTAGCCGATGGGCTACAAAAGAGTGGGAATTTTGGTACTGCTCACATTTATAGGAGCAGTATGAATGCTGTTATTGCATTCAATGGTAGTGGGAATCTTTCTTTTCGGAAAGTAACACAGGCTTTTCTTAAGAAATACGAGTCGTATTTGCGAGAGAAGAATTGCAGTTGGAATACCGTGTCTACTTACTTGCGTACATTGCGTGCTGTGTATAATCGTGCGGTTGATCGACATTTGGCTCCTTATGTGCCACATCATTTCCGCTATGTCTATACAGGAACGCGTGCCGACCGTAAGCGTGCATTGGAAAAGGAGGATATGGGGTTGTTGATGGCAAAGATTCCTGTAGGAAACTATTCGGAAAATAGCGACTTGCAGCGTACGCGTGCGCTGTTCTTTTTAATGTTTTTGCTTCGCGGTATGCCGTTTGTTGATCTTGCTTATTTGAAAAAGCATGATATTGATGGGAACGTCTTGACTTATCGCCGTAGAAAAACTGGTCGTTTACTGACCGTAACCCTTACGCCGGAAGCCATGAAGCTGATAGAACAGTATATGAATACAGATTCTTCCTCTCCTTATCTTTTCTCATTAATTACCAGTGCTGAAGGATCGGAAGCCGCATACAAGGAATATCAGCTGGCATTGCGAAACTTTAATTATCAGTTAACTATTTTAAAAGAGGTGCTTGGGTTGAATGCAGATATAAGTTCGTATACCGCCCGGCATACATGGGCTACAATGGCTTATTATTGCGAAGTGCATCCAGGTGTTATTTCAGAGGCAATGGGACATTCGTCTATCACTGTGACAGAAACCTATCTGAAACCTTTCAAAAATAAGAAGATTGATGAAGCAAATGTAAAAGTAATTTCTTCACTGGGAAATTTATATAAAATAGGTAAGTCGCTGAATAATAGAACTGTTACTTTGTAGGTAACGGGAATAAATATCGGTGCAAATATGAGCATATTTCTTAAAACAACCAAACGAAATCAAACATTTTTTCTAATAAACCACTCAAAAACGGAACTAAGACGGATAAAACACGTGGATTCTTTGTATTAGGGCTTTATTAACTTCTAAATATTGCAAAATGTTTCCCTCCCCTCTGCCGCTTGTCAGAAGCAGGGGTTAAATTATTTCCATTCCTTATTTATTAAGTATACCCTACAGACGCTACTGTTGGGGATAAATGTGTTTTCCCGTTACCTACAAAGTAACGGGAGTAGAACTATTAATACGAAAAAGAACTATGAATAATAGAACCAAATTTTTTATTTATTAATTGTATAACATTTAATTTACTTTTATGAGAAAATGGACGTATTTAGTCGCAGCCTTGCTTATGGCAGGTACGACAGCTACATTCACAGGATGTATTGACACCGATGAACCGGAAGGCATCACCAATCTGAGGGGGGCGAAGTCTGAGTTGATTAAGGCACAGGCTGCAGTAGAATTAGTGGAAGTTGAAATGCAGAAAGCAAAGGTTGCTAATCAGGAGTTACTGAACAAAGCACAGGAACTTGCTAATCAGAAAGCAGAGTATGACAATCAGTTGCAAGCATTGGAAGTGAAGCTGAAGGAGCTTAAAGTTGAGTTGGAACAGGCTACGAATGAAGCAGAAAAAGCAAGAATTGAAGCAGAAATAGCTGAATCGAATAAAAGAAAAGCCGATGCAGAAAACAACATGGCTTTGGCTGCAGAGAAATTTAAAGAGGATATGCTGGCAGCTCAGGAAGCAACAGCAAGAGCTCAGGCTTCTTATGATATAGCTATGGAAGAGATTGAACTTGCCAAGTTGACATTAAGTGATAAAGAACAGCGACAGGTTCAAGCTGCGCAAGAGTTCTTAGCTTCTGCAACTAGTACAATGAATGGTAAGTATAATGCCTTAAAAAATGCTCAAACTGCTTATTTTAATGCTTTGACTGATCCTAAAATGCCTACATTAGGACAATTGGAGGCACAATTGGCAGAAGCTCAAGTTGATGTTGAGAAGGCTGAAATCAGTCTGCAAAAAAATACAGAGATTTTGGCTTTTGTAGAAAGTAAAGATTTTGGTGCTGCTGAATGGGATGTAAAGAAAGCAGACTATAAAAAACAGATTGATCAGTATAAGAGCGAACAACAGAAAGCTGAATTGAAAAAACAGGAGAAGTTAAATTCACCTGAATATAAAAAGGCTGAGAAACTTGAAGGAGAGAAAGCTACGCTTGAAACTGAAACAAAGACAGCTTATGACGTTGCTCATAATGACTCGATATATGCTATGGCAGGTACTGCTATTCGTGGAACTGTTACTACACTTTCTATTAAAAAATATGAGTCGGAACCTATTAATAAAGAATTGATTACACTTTTTGGAAAAGTAAATCCGTTTGCAAGTGCTGTAGGTGGCAGATATGACACCGCTAAGGGTCAATTCATTTACAATGGGGGGACGTATAGTCAGGAAAATTATTTGGCAGATTTAGCTATGGAAGATAGTTTGCAGGCTACTACTGCTGCTGCTGCTAAATCATTATATGCTGTCGATTCTTGGATTAAAGCACTTGGTGATGAATATTCAATTGATGATAATGGTACCGAATGGTCTAAGATAGCTTTAGAAAAAGCTAAAAAAGTACTTAAGGCGAAAGAAGCAGACTTAGACGACTTAAAAGCTGATTGGAATATTATCGTTAAAGCATATAAAGACGGAGAGATTACTGCTGTTCCTCAAAAGGGAAAAACTTCTCAGGGAACGGATTGGGACTTGAAGAAGTCTGTTGATACTTATAATACAAATTATGATGCATTAGATGCTGCTATAAAAG
The DNA here is from genome assembly GCF_014750685.1 of Bacteroides sp. GM023. GTDB lineage: Bacteria > Bacteroidota > Bacteroidia > Bacteroidales > Bacteroidaceae > Bacteroides. The sequence continues at coordinate 127,587 of NZ_JAAXGE010000014.1, read as the reverse complement.
CATTTAATACAGACTATAAAACTAAGTATGATGCTGCTTATAATACTTCAATTGATAAGTGGAAAGCTGATGAGAAAAAGAATGTAGAATTCGAGCTGATGTGGGCGGTTATTGATGCTAAAGACAATTTGCGTACTGCATATAATTCGTTCGTTGGTGCTAGCCCTACTATTGACCAAAAAATCAGTACAGCCAAACTTGTACTTACCAACTTGAATAGTGGTGTAGGTATTCCGGGTGAAGGTGCAATCTCTGATGAAGTGACTAAAAATTATACAGCTAATAAAGCAACTATAGAAAGTAATGCTAGCATTGCAGCATTGGCTGCTGTAAAATCGTTGAAAGATGATAAGATTACAGCTGCAAATATTAAAGTACAGAGTACTTTGTCACCGTTGGACATTGCAATATCTTCTTTTAAGGTTCTTGCTAGTTACCCTTACACACAGATTGTTGTGAATAATTTAAGTATTTCTGACTTGACCAATAACACTAGTGGATTTTATAAAAAAGAAACGGATGCAACTACGCAAAAAATTACTTATAAGATTTTAGGTAAGAAGATTTCTGTAGATGGAAAAGATAATGACTATGGTAAGCTGACGGAAACCAAGCTGAAAGACGATACTGCTATGGAAAATGACTTAACTAAAGCTTCATATTATGCATTTGGTAATATTATTCCTACAACAGGAGAATCAGCAAGACTTACCGAAGTGACAGAAGATATGGTTCGTAGCTATTATAAAGAGCATCCTAATACTAAGTTGGAGAATAATGGTAGTTATGGTGATTATGGACAGTTAGGTGTAGTTGTAGCTGCAAAGGACAAGGTTGATTATTATACTAACTTATCTGATGTTGAGCCTTTGCTTACAGCATTGAATAAGCAGCTGAAAGATGTCCGTACTAAACTTCAGGCAGAAATTCAGGCAAATTCAGTGAAGATACAGGAGTATGTTGATAAAGCAAATGAAGCTCGTATCGCTTATTATAAAGCCGTGGCAGAAAAGAAACAAGCTACAGAAGATAAGGAAGCATTAACTAAAGAAGTAGAAGCGGAAATTCAAAAATGTAAAGATTTGGTGATAGATATAGAAGCGTTGGTCGGCGTTGTTGATACCCAAATTGAAAATATTGGAAAGGTTGGTACTACCGGAGCTGCTGTTGGAGAATCTGTTGCTGAAATCATAAATTACTGGAAGGCAGAAGTGGCTGGAGCCGCAACAGATGTTGAAGACGCTAAACAAGTAGTTAAAGTTAAAAAAACGGAAAAAGACCTTTTCATCGCAGGTGATTATACATTGGCTTATGTAACTAAAAATGCAAAAATGGCTTTAGATTCTGCACAAGCTGAATATGATAAATCACAATCTGTTTATAAGATGGCATTTGCTCAACTGGAAGCTTTGCTTGCTGCTTTGACCAAATAATTCTCTAACTACGTAAAAGTAACAAGATGATAAAAAAACTATGCACATTACTTTTGCTGACCTGTATGACTGCTGCGCCTTCATTGGCGCAGCGCTACAGCAGCAGTGATGATGCGTCGTTTGCCCCGAAGAAAGGGCAGTGGCAGGTTTCGGTGATGCTTGGCAGTGGAAAGTTCTTCAATGAGAACACCTCTTATCTACTACCCAAGTTTACCAATACCGAAGGAGTAATCGGACTTCCAAATGGAGGAACGGACAACTCCGGCGACCTGGACCGCTACCTGAATATCGGTAGTCTGAACAATAATAGTCTTGTCAATATTGCAGGTGTGGAAGGTAAATACTTTCTGTCTGACAACTGGGATGTAAACTTCCAGTTCAGCATGAATGTCAGCCTGACTCCCAAGAAAGACTATGTGGAAGGAGACAACAGTGTACCCGACATGATTATCCCGGCGCAAAGTTATATCAATGCGCAGATGACCAATAATTGGTATATGTCTGTCGGTTCCAACTATTATTTCAAGACGCGCAACGAACGTATTCATCCATATATCGGAGGCGCACTTGGCTTCCAGATGGCACGCATTGAAACTACCGAACCTTATACCGGAGACACCTATAAGGATAGTGACGAGTCGGAAGAACTTCCTGCTCAAGTGTTCACTTCCGGTAGTAAAGCCGGTCAGATGTACGGTTTCAAAGTAGCTGCCGTAGCAGGCATCGAGTATAGTATTGCCAAAGGTTTTATTTTCGGTTTCGAAATGCATCCGCTGGCTTACCGCTATGACTTGATACAGATTTGTCCGAAAGGGTTTGATAAATATAATGCCGGTCACCACAACATCAAGGTTTTCGAAATGCCTGTGGTGAAACTGGGTTTCAGATTCTAAGGATAAATGATTATACAAATGTATAAATGAAAAGAGAGAGCCGCTCTGCTGGTATTGGCGGACGGCTTTCTTTTTCATTGATGAAGAATAAATAACTCAATGAGCAAAAAAATATTATTTTATCTCTTAGGTATAGGGTTGTTGGGAGGAGCCTGTTCCGGTCATCAACTGAAAGGATATGAGATTGACGGTACAGCATCCCTACCTGAATTTGAAGGTAAAAAGGTCTATATGAAAGATGCTTGTACCGATCTACCCGTAGATAGTGCACAGATAATAAACGGAAAGTTTGTCTTTGCCGACACGGCAACGATTGTCTCGCCGATAGTGAAGATACTTTCCATTTCTACCCGTCGTCCGGGACTTGAATATCGTCTTCCTGTCGTTTTGGAAAACGGAACTATCCAAGCTGGTATTTCCGATATTGTCTTTACGAAAGGAACGATGCTTAATGAACGTATGCAGGATTTCCTGATGGCTGTTGACGAATATTCCGCAACTTGCACGGACAAAAATGCAGAACAAATAAAAACCGGATTTTCGGATTTGCTGAAGAAATTTATAGAAATCAATAACGATAATGCGATAGGAGAATATATACGGACTGCCTACCGCTCATCGCTATAATACAATCATATTGCCCCTTTTTCAGAAGGAAACAAAATTTCCCACGAAGAACAATAACTTCTCCCGATATTTCTCATCAATAATATTATTACTTATAGGATGGAAATATCATAAAGAGAAACAAAATATGCCCTTGTGAAAGTCCGTGTTTTGTAGTGTTATGTTTTCAAGGACGTTCCTGAATACTAAATTCCCTTATTTCCCGGGAACGTCCTTTTTTATAATTTAGTTATGTACCAAAGTACCTATTTCTTCTCCACTGATTACTTTCTTTAAATTACCTACCGTATCCATATCAAATACGACGATAGGCAAATTATTCTCCTTGCACATACAAGTGGCTGTCAAATCCATAACTTTCAAACCGCGTTTCAGTACTTCATCATAAGTGATGTCATCAAATTTAGTTGCAGTAGGATCTTTTTCCGGATCGGCGGTATAAATGCCATCTACACGGGTTCCTTTCAGCATTACGTCAGCTTCGATTTCTATTCCTCTTAGTGAAGAACCTGTATCTGTAGTAAAGAAAGGGTTTCCTGTTCCTGCGGACATGATGACAACCTCACCGTTTTCCATACATTCGATAGCTTTCCATTTGCTATAAAATTCACCGATAGGCTCCATGCGGACTGCCGTCAATACACGGGCTTTCACTCCGGTAGCTACAAGGGCCGAACTTAGGGCAAGGCTATTAATAACAGTAGCCAACATTCCCATTTGGTCACCTTTCACACGGTCAAAACCTTTATTGGCGCCACTCAATCCACGGAAGATATTTCCGCCACCGATAACGATACCTATCTGTACGCCTTGTCCGTGGATTTCCTTGATTTGCTCTGCATATTCTGCCAGTCTTTTTTCATCAATACCATATTGTTTCTCGCCCATCAAGCTCTCTCCGCTGAGCTTTAGTAAGATTCTTTTATACTTAGCCATATCTTTTGCTTTTTATTGTTTGCCGCAAACTTACGGAAAATCTCTGGAATAAACGAATGAAAAGGGAGAAATGGCACCGAATGGCTTATTAATAAAGTCTTTGTTTTGCTCAGAATTCTCGAATGGTGTGTAAACGGAACTGCTAGGAATTCTGTTGCAGGAAAATCTGCCGTATTAGGAATGACCATAGCGTGATAAATGTCAATCTCGCCTGTTTCGGTAATTGCAATTACCGAATTATCATCTCCAGAAATAGACGAACCATTTTCCAGCATCATCCATCCTTCATAGAACAATCTCATTTTCTTAAGACTTTCTGCGGAAAAGCCTCGAAGTCCCGGTAATATCTTTCGCATCATTCAATATACGCTCCAACTTGTCACCTTCGTATCTTCCAACTCAATGTTTTTATTAACGTATGCAAAACCGTATCTTAACAAAAACAAGAATCGTTTGTTTTTTTATTATTGATTCGCATAAGTAACACGAACTTTTAAATCATTGGTTCCATCAATTTCACCTTATAGTTGAAACACCTATGAATAAGGTGAAAGCGGGTGAAAGCAAGTGAATAAATAAGGTGAAATCCTCCGTAATCGCTTTCACCTATTGAATTTATTTATACCGGTTGTTGGACATATAGCCCCACCGTGTTGGACATATAGATTCAGCATGATGGAGATATAGCTCCAATACGCTGGGTATATAGCTTCAATGATTCAACTGTTAATACTTGATAGCCAGACTATTAATACCTGATACCCAAACTGTTAATACCTGATACCCAAACTATTAACACTTGACAGCGGATTTGCTATTAGCATATTTCGATTAGCTATAATCATATCCGGATTAGCTATAACCATATTCGTTTTAGCTCAAGGGATATTTTAAGAAAACAAGGTGAAAGCGAATAGGGTAGTTTTCACCTAAATTTAGCCATTGCTTTCACCCGCTTTCACTCTATTCATCGGTGTTTTAACTATAAGGTGAAACCGGTGGAACTTATGATTCATTACCATACCGAAGTGTATAAAAAGTGACCGTTTAAAGTATAACAAATAATCTCAATGTGTCCCAAGTTATTTTTTAAGCATTACTAAAGTGGTCAAATTCGACCACTTTAAAACTTGGGTTACGGGATGCGATTACTTTTTCATTATTTGCCTTCCCAGGAAAGTTTGTACGATTCCTCTTAAGGAAAGATAAACAAGAAACGCCAACCATAAAGCATGATTTCCCAAAAGAGAATGAAATGCATAATATATCCCGAAGAAGCTGGCGGAAGCAACTAGCATCGAGTAAAGCATCTGACGCGTAGCGGTGGCGCCGATAAATACTCCATCCCACAAGAAAGCAGAAAAACCGGCTAACGGAATGATAAGTGCCCAATAGAAATAGGAGTCCGACGCATTGATTACTGAAGCATCGTTAGTCAGCAATCCCAGGAATTCTTTTCCACCAACTGAATATAAAATAGTGAATACCAACGAAAGTCCAAATCCCCAATAGAAAAGGTGGCGCACTGTGCTGCGCAGCCCAGCTTGGTTTTTAGCTCCTATATAACGTCCTGCCAATGCTTCGCCGGCATAGGCAAAGCCATCCATGATATAAGAAAAGAGAGTAAATAATTGCATCAGTAACGTATTGACCGCTAAAACAACTTCTCCTTGTGCAGCTCCGGCTGAAGTGAAGAACATGGTGACTATGACAAGGCAAAGCGTACGGAAAAAGATGTCACGGTTTACCTGAAAGAAACGATACATAGCCTTCTTCTGCCAAATATCTTTCCATACAATTCGTTTTCTAAGTGTATGATAATAGCGTAGGTATAACAGAATAGCCATGAAGAAACCTGCATATTGGGCGATGAGGGTTCCCAAAGCTACACCTGCCACTTCCATATCCAATAAATAGACAAAACAGAGACTGGCTACAATATTGACAATGTTTTGCGTAATAGCGATATACATCGGGAAACGTGAATTCTGCATTCCGATGAACCAGCCTGCAAATCCATAAAGTCCTAATGTGGCGGGAGCTCCCCAAATGCAAATGTAGAAATAGGTCGTTGCCAGTTGCTCGACTTCCGGTGTCGTTTGTATAAATGTAAATGCCAGTTTCAAGATAGGATATTGAAGTATCAGCAGACAGAAGGCGATTAATAATCCCACGCCGACAGAACGCAATAGCAGCCGGGTGATTTCATTAAGATCGTGCTGACCGTAAGCCTGCGAAGTCATGCCACTGGTTCCCATGCGCAGGAAACCGAAAATCCAATAGATAATATTGAACAACATTCCCCCTACGGCAATGGCTCCGATGTAAGCCGGAGAACCGAGGTGACCTACGATAGTGACATCAATAAGTCCCAGTAACGGAACGGTTATATTGGATATAATCGATGGTATGGCAATCTGTAATATTCGTCTGTTTTCAGAGGTTTGTTTTTTATCTATCATTTTATAGAAACACTTTTATCAAATTGATTGTTCTTTTTGTGCGCAAAGGTACATTTTTTATTTTTTTATTGTATCTTTGTGTGCCACGAACTAAATAGCAAATATTGGATTATGAGAGCCTTAACTATCTTCTTTTTATCTTTGTTTTCGTTGCCACTGATGCTGAATGCGCAGTCGGTCGATGAGATGTTGCAGAAAGTGTCTGCCGCTATCGAAGCAGGGCAGAACGGGCAAGCTGTGAGTTATTTCCGGCAGACGATCAGTCTGAATATTGACCGCACGGAAATGTACTATTGGACAAATGTGGACAAGAACAGCGAGATTAGTTCGAAACTGGCTATTGAGTTGGCTCTTGCTTATAAAAAACATCGGAATTTTGATAAAGCCTATTTATTTTATAAAGAGTTACTGCAAAAGAATCCGAATGATGTAGACTATTTGGAAGCTTGTGCAGAAATGCAGGTATGTCGCGGGCAGGAAAAGGATGGGTTGCGTATGTACGAGAAAATATTGCAACTGGAGCCGGAAAACCTGGCTGCCAATATCTTTTTAGGTAATTATTATTATTTGATGGCCGAAAGGGAGAAGAAAAAGTTGGATACCGACTACAAGAAAATATCGTCACCGACAAAGATGCAATATGCCCGCTATCGGGACGGATTGTCCCAAGTGTTTTCTTCAGGCTATCAGAAAGCACGGGATTCATTGCAGAAGGTAATCCTTCGGTTTCCATCGACAGAAGCTCAAAAGACATTGGATAAGATATTGAGAATAGAGAAAGAGGTGAATCGTTAGACGGTTCACCTCTTTTTGTTTTAATATCTGAATTGTATTGGTGGTTGTTCGTCACAACTCAATGAACGGGTATCTGCAGATGTGTATTCTTTTACCCCAGGGATAAGAGGGCTATAAGACAATACGTGGCGGATGCGTTTTCGTTGTTGGAATGTAAATTGATCCGAATAACAATAGGCATAATCCATGATGTTGCGTGAAACAAAAGTGCCACCGTCACAATCTGTTCTTGTACACAATTCAGCAAATGGATACTTGGTTAGATCGCCCATACCGTTAATTAATTCTGTATATTTAGTAATGTTATAGGTAGGAGTGTCTGTACAGTAATCAGTATCCTTACACAAATCTGTATTATCTCCATCTTCAGAGAAGGCATGGTGCAATCCAAGATAGTGTCCTAATTCATGTGCGAGCGTATTATAAACATCGGCTGTGTAGTAATATTGGCTATCACCATTTATATAAATATACTTACTATTGATAGAGACACAGTGCGGATATTCTACCTCATGGCTTAAGAAATAATCTCCATTGTTTAAACCGTCTAACGGATATGATGACAAACAGTAAGGTAAGTGTGCGATTCCTAGAATATTGTTCTCACTGAATGTATATATGAAGATATTAATATAGACTCTAGGATTCCATAACATTTCTGCATACTTCTTGGCTTGGTTTTTGTCTTTACCATCCATAAATTGCTTGCAAGACATAGAAGAAGTTTCCCATTCTATACGTTCAACGCCTGCTTCTTCTAAAGGACTTCCATCCGGCTTTTCAGTAGCCAAGACAAATTCAAGGTTCATATCTTGGCTAATATTATTATTTGCGTTTTTATATATCTTATTTTTATATATCAAGTTACACGCATTAATGATTTGGGCAAGACGTCCTTCAGCTACATATTGATCTTCATCATTACGGTCTTTATAAAGAACATGGAATATGACAGGCAATTTGTAGTGATGTTCGCTGGCTATGTTAGTGGAGGGCGATTGGGTTATTTTAATAGTTTTATTCGTCTTTTTTGCCATGATGGTAACAGTGGCACTTCTTTCCTCTGATGTGGTGTTAGCATGTATGGTTAAAACGAGTTCTCCATCATTGCTTGAACTTTGTTGGTTGGGAATACACCAACTTTGATTGCTAGTGGTTCTCCATGTGGAATTACATGTAATAGATACTTTTATGGCAGCTCCTTCCGAACTGACACCATCAAATGTAGATTGGGAAATCTCCAAAGTTGCAGAATCGGAGTTTGAATCACTACAACCTATTAGCACCCATAATAATGGAAGGAGAAAAATTAGTCTTGTTTTCATAAATGAAAGAGTTTTTATATAGAAACGTAGGTCCCAAAGATAATGTTTTAATCAGTCAGTCAATTATTTATTTCAATAAATATTCCACTTCCTTAAACATATAACCTCTTTTTATCTGTCTTTCATCTTCTAAAATCAATCTGCCTTCGGGCTCTACACATACAATTCGTGCAAGAAATTCACCGTTGACATCTTTGTATCGGTGTATTCCTTCCTTTCTGAAAAGCGACTTTTCATATTGGGTGACAATGGATGATGTATCACCCTTTTGAAGCTGGCTATAATAGGACTGGATACGCAGCATGATATTCTTCAGAACTTCAAAAATATCATATTGCTTTCCTGTGATTTGGTATAGAGAAACAGGATTGGGAGCCGGGCTGCGAAATGCTTCCTGGTTAATATTGATTCCGATTCCTGCAATGCTTTGACTGATATTCCGCCCCATCAAATCATTCTCTATCAATATGCCACATATTTTCTTCTCTTTCCAGTAAATATCATTCGGCCATTTGATAGAAACGTCATTAGTATATGTATCCAATTCTTCCTTAATAGCTAAAGACACAATCTGCGAAATAAGAAACTGACGCCGTGCTTCCAAAAACTCAGGGAAAAGTACAAAGCTGAAAAGAAGATTCTTAGCGGGTTCCGATTCCCATGAATTGCCACGCTGTCCCCGTCCGGATGTCTGAAAGTCTGCAACTACGGTCGTCAGTTCTTCCGTGCTTTCCCGGGCACAGAAAGTTTGCAGATAGTTATTGGTAGAATTCGTTTCGCTGATATGAATCAATGGAACCGGAAATAAATCAGGGGAGGGCATCATATTCTGTGCGTAACTTTTTAGTAAACTTCTTGACTACTTCATCGTAGGAATGATCGATAAGCTCCTTCATCAGTTTATCATCCACATCGCTGTCAAAACTGACGCTGCTCCAGTACTTCTTGTTAAAATGATAAGCCCCTTCAATGCCCGAATAATGTTCGCGCAGTTCAATTGCCTTTTCAGGGTCACATTTCAGTGCAATGTGATTTGCCCCTTCCAGGTCAATAAGAGCAAACATCTTATTCATAACCTTTATCACAAGCGATACATCATCAAAAGGAAAAGATTCCGTGGCTCCTTTCTTGCTCAGGCAGTATTCTCTGACAGTTTCTACGTTCATTAGTATTCCGGTTTTATATGTTTATAATTAGAATAAAGGCGGATAAAATGCTTCCTTCATATGTTCAATCTTGAAATCTCCATCATCACCTACTACAGTGATAATATCGAAACGTACAGGGCTGTCAATCTGAAACAGTTTCAAATAGGTATCCGCAGCACGTACTGTACGTCTTATTTTAGGCAGATCAACAGCATCTTCCGGTTCTGCAAACAGAGTGTTGCTGCGGGTTTTCACCTCTACTACAATCAACTCATTGTCCTTTTCAGCCACAATATCCAGTTCGAAATGTCCTTTTCTCCAGTTACGGTCACGAATGATATAACCATGCTGTTCGAGATAGGCTACAGCGGCATCTTCTCCGGCTTTACCCAATTCATTATGTTTAGCCATCTTTTTTTGCAAATTTACTGCTTTTATTCTTTGAATTTACAGAAGTAAAAGTAATTTTGCAGAAGATATGAGAAAAAGGAATAAGAAGTGCCTGAAAATGCACGTCGAGTGTACCAAAAGGGAACGACGGATGAGCATTTTGTTGAGCGATGAAGAGCAACTGATAGTTGATCGTTATCTTGAAAAATACAAGATATCGAATAAGTCACGTTGGCTTCGTGAAACCATTCTCATGTTTATCCATAAGAATATGGAAGAAGATTATCCCACCCTTTTCGGTGAACACGATATGAGACGATAAGAATATGCTGGACGATACTTACTTCATGAAACAAGCTTTGATAGAGGCGCGTAAAGCTGCCGACCGGGGAGAGGTTCCCGTAGGAGCTATCGTGGTTTGTAAAGAGCGGATTATCGCACGTGCTCACAATCTCACGGAAACATTGAACGATGTGACGGCTCATGCCGAAATGCAGGCCATTACTGCCGCTGCCAATGTACTTGGTGGTAAATATCTCAATGAATGTACACTATATGTCACCGTTGAACCTTGTGTGATGTGTGCCGGAGCCATTGCCTGGGCACAGACAGGAAAACTTGTATTTGGTGCCGAAGATGAGAAACGTGGCTATCAGAAATATGCCGGTTCGGCTCTGCATCCTAAAACTGTTGTCGTTAAAGGACTGATGGCAGATGAATGTGCCACGCTTATGAAAGAGTTTTTTGCTGCGAAACGGAGATAAATGATTAACGGTTAGTGATTAGTGATTAACACTATGCAGAGCAGCTATTAATCGCTAAACGCTAATCACTATTCTTTAATTTCCTCGAAGTCCACATATTCACCATCATCCTGCGTGAATATTTTCTTATGCCTTCTTCCCGTTACATTCTCCGAATATATCTCCTCTTCATTATCCGTCGGGTTCTGTGTTCCCTGATTGTAACTCTGTTGTCCCGTAGCACTACGTCCTGATTCAGCTTGTTTCGGACGTGACGACGACGAGGAACGGCGTCCTATTCCGAAAATGGCTCTTAGCAGGAATCCGACAATAGAGAGACCAAATACGACAATGGCAATAATAAAGATAAGTATAAATAAAAGTATATGCATCGGGCTATGATTTTTATATTGTAACTTTGATAAAACTCATAGTACAACAAACGTGCCAAGAGATTGTTTATTTACTTTTTCTTGTAAAAAGTGAAAGTAAAATATACCATACAATAATGGCTGCAAAGCTACTGATTCCCAGGAAAACAAGTAAAGGAATACAAATAATCAAGAAAATAAAACTGACTTTATTGTCACCCCATGACAGACTTTTGAATTTCAGGGAAAACATCGGTATTTCTGATACCAGCAACCATGAAGATAGACAAACGAGTATAAAAAGATAGACAGGATGGCAGCTTTCGGAAATCAGCAAATCATGTGCGCCTGCCACCAAAGAACCCCAAAACAAGGCGTTGGCAGGAACAGGAAGGCCGACAAAAGAGCTTGTCTGCCGGGTATCATTATTGAACTTTGCCAAACGCAAAGCAGAGAATACGGAAATCAGAAAAGCGGCATAAGGCAAGTAAGGAGCTATAAATTCCATGCTTGCCGGATAGTACATCTCTTTAAACAAAGAGAATACAATCACTGAAGGCGCAAAGCCAAAGCTGACATCATCAGCCAGTGAATCCAGGTCCTTTCCAATGATAGAATGAGCATTGAGAACACGGGCCAACAGTCCGTCGAAGAAATCGAAGATAGAACTTAAAGCGATAAAAAGCAGTGCCAGTTCGTATTTTGCTTCAAAAGCCATGACGCAAGCGATACAACCGGAGAAAAGGTTCAGGCAGGTTACAGTATTCGGGATACTGTTTTTAATAACGTTTGTCATTGTGACAGAATTATTTAAGTTTGGCGATAACCGTTTGGTTACCGGTCGTTAATTGACCCATGCTGACACAGACCTCTGTACCAATGGGCAAATATACATCCACACGAGAACCGAATTTGATGAATCCCATGTGTTCGTCGATATAACATTCTTCGCCTACCTCAGCGTAGGTTACGATACGGCGTGCCACAGCACCGGCTATTTGGCGGGTGAGCACTTCCACACCTTCCGGTGTTTCGATCACTACCGTAGAACGTTCATTCTCTGTGCTGGCTTTCGGCAGCCAGGCTTTCATAAAGTTACCATTGTGATGAGCCACCTTCTTGATAGTGCCGTCCACCGGATACCAGTTGGCATGAACATTCACAATGCTCATAAATATAGAAATCATCAAACGGCGATCATGGAAATACTCGTTTTCATCGACTTCTTCGATCACGACGATTTTCCCGTCGGCAGGCGCAACGACTATTTTCTCAGTGTCCTGCCCGAAGAGGCGGATCGGACAACGGAAGAAATTCACCATTAGCAGATAGACTGCGATACTCGCCACTGCTACCACATAAAATGGAATTTTGCAATCGATTCCCCAATAAAGAGCGGCATTAATCAATAGCAATAGCAAGAAGCTAGCCCATAATATATGTGTTCCTTCACGGTGAATACGTATTTTCTTCAATTTCTTTAGTCGGCTCATGAATGCTGTTTAATGATATTGACTGCAAAAATATACTTAATTTAAAATATCAGCAAGTAAATGGGCATAGAAATGCGAATGTTGATAACTTTTTGAGGATTATTTTTGTTTATAACCCAAGAGGTAGTAATTTTATGCCTTCAATTTAACTACTTATCATTATGCAGGATTTCGTTCATTTACATGTCCATACCCAATATTCTCTCTTGGATGGTCAGGCAAGCGTCGCTCGTCTGGTCGATAAAGCAATGAAGAATGGAATGAAGGGTATTGCTGTGACCGACCATGGAAATATGTTCGGTATCAAGGAATTTACGAACTACGTCAATAAAAAGAATAGCGGCCCGAAAGGTGAAATCAAAGACCTGAAGAAGCGAATAGCAGGAATCGAAGCCGGTACGATAGAATGTGCAGATAAAGAAGCGGAGATTGCCGCTTGCAAAGCCAAGATAGTAGAAGCGGAAAACAAACTCTTCAAACCCATCATCGGTTGTGAAATGTATGTGGCACGCCGCACGATGGATCTGAAAGAGGGAAAACCCGACCAGAGTGGTTATCACTTGATCGTATTGGCAAAGAATGAGAAAGGTTATCATAACCTTATTAAATTAGTATCGCACGCATGGACGCGAGGGTACTATATGCGTCCGCGTACAGACCGCAGCGAACTTGAGAAGTATCATGAAGGACTGATGGTCTGTTCGGCCTGCCTTGGTGGTGAAATACCGAAACGGATTACTGCCGGGCAATTCGCGGAAGCCGAAGAAGCTATACAGTGGTATAAGAACTTGTTTGGTGACGATTTCTATCTTGAGCTGCAACGTCATAAAGCGACTGTTCCCCGTGCCAATCACGAATGTTACCCATTGCAGGTGAATGTGAACAAACACTTGATGGAGTATGCACAGAAGTTCAACATCAAACTGATTTGTACGAACGACGTTCACTTTGTGGATGAAGAAAATGCCGAAGCGCATGACCGGCTGATTTGTTTGAGTACCGGCAAGGATTTGGATGATCCGGGTCGTATGCTTTACACAAAACAGGAGTGGATGAAGACACGTGAAGAGATGAATGAACTCTTTGCGGACGTGCCTGAAGCATTAAGCAATACATTGGAACTCCTCAATAAAGTAGAATATTACTCCATCGACCATGCACCTATTATGCCGACTTTCGCCATTCCCGAAGATTTCGGAACGGAGGAAGGGTATCGGCAGAAGTATACGGAGAAAGATTTATTCGACGAGTTTACGCAAGACGAAAATGGGAATGTAGTCTTGAGTGAAGAGGATGCAAAAAACAAGATAAAGCGTTTGGGCGGATATGATAAACTCTATCGTATTAAACTGGAAGGTGACTATCTGGCTAAACTGGCATTCGACGGAGCAAAAAAAGTATATGGCGACCCCTTGTCGGATGAAGTCAAAGAACGATTGAAATTCGAACTGTATATCATGAAGACAATGGGTTTCCCGGGGTACTTCCTGATTGTGCAAGACTTTATTGCAGCAGGACGTAGCATGGGGGTGTCTATTGGACCGGGACGTGGTTCTGCTGCCGGTTCGGCAGTAGCTTATTGTTTGCAGATAACGAAGATTGACCCTATCAAATATGATTTGCTGTTTGAACGTTTTCTGAACCCCGACCGTATCTCTTTGCCTGATATTGATATTGACTTTGATGATGACGGACGAGGCGATGTGCTTCGTTGGGTAACTAATAAATATGGACAGGAAAAAGTAGCCCATATCATCACTTATGGTACAATGGCTACGAAGCTGGCGATTAAAGACGTTGCCCGTGTGCAGAAACTTCCTCTTTCCGAATCAGACCGCCTGGCAAAATTAGTGCCGGATAAAATTCCCGACAAGAAGCTGAACCTGCGCAATGCCATCGAATATGTTCCCGAATTGCAGGCGGCGGAAGTATCGCCCGACCCATTGGTGCGGGATACGCTCAAGTATGCCAAGATGCTCGAGGGCAATGTTCGTGGTACGGGTGTGCATGCTTGTGGTACGATTATCTGCCGTGATGATATTACCGACTGGGTGCCTGTCAGCACCGCCGATGATAAGGAAACGGGTGAAAAGATGCTCGTCACACAGTATGAAGGCTCGGTAATTGAGGATACCGGATTGATTAAGATGGACTTCCTGGGACTGAAAACATTGTCCATCATAAAAGAAGCTGTTGAAAATATCCGCCTGAGTCGTAGCATCTTAGTAGATGTAGATACCATAGACATCTGTGACCCTGCGACCTATAAACTATATAGTGACGGCCGTACGATCGGTACATTCCAGTTTGAATCTGCCGGTATGCAGAAGTACTTGCGCGAATTGCAACCTTCTACATTCGAAGATTTGATTGCCATGAATGCTCTCTATCGTCCGGGACCGATGGATTATATCCCTGATTTTATCGACCGTAAGCACGGACGCAAGCCGATTGAGTATGATATTCCGGTAATGGAGAAATACTTGAGTGATACGTATGGTATCACGGTCTATCAAGAACAGGTGATGCTTTTGTCACGTCTGCTGGCGGACTTTACCCGTGGTGAGTCCGATGCTCTTCGTAAAGCGATGGGTAAGAAGCTGCGTGATAAGCTGGATCACATGAAGCCTAAATTTATCGAAGGCGGTCGAAAGAATGGACACAATCCGAAAGTCCTTGAAAAGATTTGGGCGGACTGGGAGAAGTTTGCGTCCTACGCTTTCAATAAATCTCACGCAACTTGCTATTCATGGGTAGCTTATCAGACAGCTTATCTGAAAGCGAACTACCCTTCCGAATATATGGCGGCTGTAATGAGCCGAAGTTTGTCCAACATTACCGACATCACGAAACTGATGGACGAATGTAAGGCAATGGGTATTCTGACTTTAGGGCCGGATGTCAATGAGAGTAACCTGAAATTCACCGTAAACCATGACGGTAATATCCGTTTCGGACTCGGTGCTGTGAAAGGTGTAGGCGAAGCCGCCGTGCAAAGTATCATGGAAGAACGCGAGAAGAACGGTCCTTTCACCGGAATTTTCGACTTTGTACAGCGTGTCAACCTTAATGCCTGCAACAAAAAGAATATGGAATGTCTTGCATTGGCGGGTGGCTTCGACAGTTTCCCGGAACTGAAACGCGAACAATACTTCGCTGTCAACTCCAAAGGGGAAGTATTTCTTGAAACCCTGATGCGCTATGGTAACCGTTATCAGGCGGATAAGTCGGCTGCGGTCAACTCTCTGTTTGGTGGTGACAACGTAATTGACGTGGCAACTCCTGAAATACCGCAAGGTGTGGAACGCTGGAACGATCTTGACCGTTTGAACCGTGAACGTGATTTGGTAGGTATCTATTTGTCCGCTCACCCGCTGGATGAATTTTCGATTGTACTGGATCATGTCTGCAACACGCGTATGGCGGATTTGGAAGATAAGGCTGCGCTTGCCGGTCGTGAGATAACGATGGGCGGAATTGTGACCAGTGTCCGTCGTGGAATCAGCAAAAACGGAAACCCTTACGGCATCGCCAAGATAGAGGACTATTCCGGTTCTACCGAAATCCCATTTTGGGGAAATGACTGGGTGACTTATCAAGGGTACCTCAATGAAGGAACTTTCCTATATATCAAAGCCCGTTGCCAGGCAAAACAGTGGCGGCAGGATGAATTGGAAGTGAAAATTACTTCTATGGAACTTCTCCCGGACGTGAAGGATGAACTTGTGCAGAAAATAACAATCATGATACCTCTGTCGGTATTGAACTCCTCTTTAGTCAAAGAGCTTGCGTCGTTGACCAAAGAGCATCCGGGAAATACGGAACTCTACTTCAAGGTGACGGACGATGTCGATGTGAATCGTGTGTCGGTCGATTTGATTTCCCGCCCGATTAAGCTTTCGGTAGGTCGCGATTTAATCACTTATTTAAAAGACCGCCCAGAACTCGGATTCCATATAAACTGATACAAATTGTGATATAATGAAACAAGGAGACATTTACTTTGGAAAAGTATTTGTCTCCTTGTTTTATGTTAGGGATATTTGTTTTATAAAGAAAAGATAGGAGATTTAGTATTGAAGTTCCCGCTTTTGCGAAGCTCCTGCATAGATTCCACTGTGATTGAAATCACAACAAATCTTTTTGATTTCTTTAGATTTGCGTGGAATACAGATGTCGGCTTCTATGATTGACTGTGTCTGTGCAGGATCAGCTATATGGATTTCCACCTTATATTTATTATTCTCTTTAATCATAAGTGCACAGCCTTGATTTACCTTAACTGCTATATCCTTGTTCTTAAATTCTCCAGCCTGATAAAATATCATTTGCCAGATACCTAGCTTTTTATTTCTGACTATCTGTTGCTCTTCTGTATTGGCGAGGATTTCAATGTTTTTGCTTTTCTGATATTTCTTCATGTCTTTCACTGTCTGCTTTCCGGGAACTACGATATAAGCATAGCTGGCATTAGATGGTTTTTCCCCATGATTGAAGCCGATAGTGAATATTCCTTTTTGCAAAGGCTGTTTGGATGCCGTGTTATTGATGTCATACCAATTGCCGCTCTGTGTTTGGTTGCTGACGAATACATTTCCATTTTCGGGAAATATATAGCCGATTTTATTGTGGAGTATCCAATCGGGGATTATATAGCTGAAAGATTCTTTTCCAATAGTTGAAACTTTTTTATTGGAAGAAACCGTAACTTCCTTATCCAAAAGCAGGCTTTGATTGACAGTTGTGAATACTTCTTCTGAAGCAGTGGAACTGATACATGCACCAAGGCATACTACTTCTTCATCAAAGAAGAACCATGCTTTCTTTGCCTGGGTGTTTATATTCGCATAATCATCTGTGTAAGAATAAGCAGATGCACCGTAAATACTATCGGATACTCCTCCGGCAAAAGTGGAAGTTCCTCGCGTCTGCCAATCACTTTTGGCTTTCGGGATGTCACTCATTTGCGGGGCGGTGACTCCGGGGATGCGTGCCCAGTTCCATACAGGAAATATATTGGCATATTCATTGCCGTCCACTACGATATTGGTACATCCGTCAGACATGAAATACGTCTTTAAGTTTTCCCCGTTTCCGTACTCGCAACGACTGGTACGGTTGGATACCATACGCACGTCAAATGTGTACTCCGGGCGTACGTGCAACGTATAGTCGCCGCGGAAGTAATGGGTGTGCTTCGGCGTGAGTCCATAATTGGCGGGTTCTTCTCCTTCTATACGTTTGATGATCGTTTGGAACTCGTCTGCATGAGCGGGATCGAGGTCAATCATACGCCTGGCAAATAAAATCGTATTCGTCTTCTTCGTAATATCGGGACGGCTGACACCTCTTCCCAATACGTCGAACAACATATACTGACCTCTGATAGTTGAATAATAAGTCTCACGCATGAATTTACTCACTATGGCTAATTTATCTTCGGAGATGGCATATTGCGTACCTTTCGTGTACATTGCTACTTGAGTGATACCTTTCAGAATCTCATCTCCATAACCTCCTATATAAAGTTGTACACCATGTTGAAAATAACTGTTGTCATGTTGGAAACCCTCTTTGGTTGTGTAGACTACCGGGCTATACGCATTTTCAAGGGCTATTTTCAGGTCACTCTCGTTTTGTGTCAGGCAAGAACGGTATATCCAATGTAAAGCGATGTCCGTACGGTTTGCTCCCGTCCATTTGGCAGGATGCCCACCATCTTCTTTGATTCTTTTTAAGAGTTTACTTTCCAGTTCTGCCGGAAGACGCTGTTCCCCGGTTCGCATTCGTATCAGTAATATGCCCAGGCATTGCGGCTCGGCTATTTGATTATACCACCAGTTATGACACCACGGGTTGCGTTCATGCCAAAATTCCAGTCCTTTTTGTATCTTATTAAATAGGCTACTGTCTTTGTAATATTTGTTTTTAGGATTTGTATAGGCAAAAGCAAAATCATACAAACGTTCAATATGTGTCATTGGCGGCCATTCCGTGCGCCGTATGCTAGCATAATCCACATCTATAAAAGAGCCGTCTTTTTCATTGTATTTATTGAGTGCTTCTTTTATTTGAGGGTTTTGAGCAAAGTCCAGTCTGATTTTTTTCATTAGCACCTCAAACTCATTTTGAATGTCAATAGAACTCTGTTTACCGGATTGTGCTTTGGCAAAGGAAATATCACTTATGATAAGTAATATTGCTAGAATAAAACGAATGGTGATTTTCATATTTTTATTGTTGATAATAATAGGTGCAAATATCGGCAGAAAAAAAGAACTGATGTGTCCTTTTTTTCTTTTTAAAGAGGTAAAATTGTCCATAGGATTATTTTACTTCAAGATTTCAGGTCTGTTATTATACCCGCTTATTATAGACCAAACTTATGTAAGTGCTTCTTTGTATTTGCTAACCGGACTATCAGATGTCTTTATTTTCAGTTTGATGACAAATGGCTCATTGGGCGTTTGTGTCGGTATACCTATATTATATTCATTACGGGCTACTTCGGTGACCTTGACGGACTGTCCGTTCAACAGGGTGGCTTCGGCAATTTGGACGCCTTTGGGTGTTTTGGCAGTAAGCTGGCCTGAGTAAGGAAGATTGAAGACAATCATATAAATCTCATCCTTTTTGCGTGTATAGTATCCCCAGTCTTGTTTGGCCCATCCTGCATAATCGCAGGCGTAAATGCATTCTCCGTTTTTCTTCATCCATTTGCCGATGAAGCTACTCAATTCTTTTTCTTCCGATCGGAAATCCCCATCGGGTTGAGGGCCGAAATTGACTGCCATGTTGCCACCCAGTGAAACGGCATGTACGATACGGTCCAACACTTCGACCGGGCTTTTTACGTAACTCAATGACCAGTCTTTATGGTATCCCCATTGATTTTCGGGGATGGTCATGCAAGCTTCCCAATCCCATTTAGTTACATGCAAGTCTTTTACGGGGTCGGGCAAACGTCGTTCATAGGCTGATTCATAATCGCCCATGAGGTGGCCGTTACTGTCAAAGTGGCGTTTCCCATAATCGTCGGCACGAAGGCGGCTGTTGATTGTTACACCGGGAACAAGTTCTTTCAACATACGTTCGACGTGTGCTGTCCACCAGCCATTCTGTTTGATGCTTGCATCCCATGTGCCGTCGAACCAGAAATCTTTCACTGTGGGATAGCGGGTGGCCAGTTCTTTAAGTTGATTGTCGGTGAATGTGAGAAAACGTTGGAAAGCGACGCTGTCTTCTTCCGAATTGATTTTGTAACGCCAGTCAGGATGGCTCCAATCCATGACTGAAAAATAGAAATGCACATCAATGCCGGCATCGTTATAGGCTTTTACCAATTCTCCCAGGATATCTTTTTTATACGGAGTATTGGCAACAGTATATTGGGAATACTTGCTGGGCCATAAACAAAAACCTTCGTGGTGTTTGGTCGTGATTTTCACGTACTTCACTCCGGATTCTTTGGCCATTTGTGCCCATTTCTTTGCATTAAACTTTTGAGGGTTCCATTGGTCCATTAGTTGCAACCATTCATTAGATGGTACTTTGGCCCACGATTTCAACCATTCGGCTGCTCCCTGATAGGTTTTTCCGTTCCACTCTCCACCGGGAATGGCATACAATCCCCAGTGAATGAAAGCTCCCAAACGGTTATCTCTAAACTTTTGCATGGCTGCGTCCTGTCTTTTGCCTAAACGGTCGGCTCCATATTTCAATTCTATTTCTTGTTCGGCAGGCAGAAGTTTTTTTTGTGCTTGTATGGCAGGACTAACCAATAGCAAGCTTAGAAGAAGAGTAGCTGTTAAATGTTTCTTTTTCATGATATGTACGATAAAGTGTCAGGCGTCTATACCTTGTGTTACATTAATATTTTAGCAATTCACGTTTATAATTATCAACTTTAAACCATATGCGATAGTTGCACCAAATGTACGAATAAAATTCAACATATCAAATATGACTGTCTGTTAAATGAACGGTTCTCATTTAAAGACCGTTGCACGTTTCCATAGAATAAACCCTAACAGAAGTTGTAATTTGATTATTAATCAAATTGTTTATATGATAAGAGTGGATTCAGTAATACCAACTCGAATAAATTGATTATATTTGTGGCGTTAATAGTAACAAAATAACATTAATCATTAATATTTAAAGAATATGGCTTTAGAAATTACAGACAGCAACTATAAGGAAATCCTTGCAGAAGGAAAACCGGTTGTAGTAGATTTTTGGGCTCCCTGGTGTGGCCCTTGTAAAATGGTGGGTCCTATCATAGAAGAACTGGCTATGGAGTTTGAAGGACAAGTAATCATCGGTAAATGCGATGTAGACGAAAATGGTGATATGGCTGCCGAATACGGTATCCGCAACATTCCTACCGTACTCTTTTTTAAGGATGGTGCGATTGTAGATAAGCAGGTAGGTGCTGTTGGCAAACCTGTCTTTGCCGAAAAAGTAAAGAACTTGCTCTAAGCGGTCATACTTATACCTATCACTTAATACTTAAATAATTATGGGACTGGAAGAAGATTTTTTTATTGCAGATGCTGACGACGAAAAGACCGTCGAGTTCATCAAGAACTATCTGCCTCAAGAACTGAAGGAGAAATTCTCGGACGACGAGTTGTATTACTTCCTTGATTTGATAGACGAATATTACGCTGAAAGCGGAATCCTCGATGCTCAACCCGATGAAGACGGTTATGTTAACATTGACTTGGAAGAGGTTGTAGCTTTCATCGTGAAAGAAGCTAAGAGTGACGAACAAGGAGAATACGATCCTGAAGATATTCTTTTTGTGGTTCAGGGAGAAATGGAATACGGAAACTCTTTGGGGCAGGTGGACTAACAACGTCCAGTCTCATTAGTTGATAAAATGAATAAAAGCCTGGAGGATGCAAATCCTTCAGGCTTTTATTCATTTTTGGTATTTGGGATGCAGATGAGAAGCATCTGCAAGAGATATTCTTTGGACTTAGTTGTTAAGGTGGCGATAATATAAAGGAGTAAAATATCGAAGCTCTGATGATGGCGACGTTCCTCTAGGAGATAAGAAAAGTTCCCCGTAGGGAAACCATAGTTTCCCCTTAGTACAACTGTTGTTCCCCCATAGGGGAAACTCTAGTTTGTTTACGGGGAAACAACAGTTGCATTACGGGGAAACTTTCTTTATATTTCTTCTAACGCATAATACTGATAATCCCTTAACACCGTCTGAAGGAATTTCTCTTGATTACCATCTCGCGGAGTGATGGAAAGAAGTGACTGCACCTTCTTGGCAAGTGCTGTAATGCGTCGTATTCTATCTTTTTCGCCGGATTCCAATGTCCGTGTAATCACATTTACTTGTTCCAGTGATAAATCCGCAGATTGTGGATAGACTGGATTATAATTTTTGGTCAGGTAATCGAATTCGTCAAGACTGACGTGTATCTTGCGATAGTTCTTTTCTTTAATCACCATAGTACCGGCAGCAAGGTCGCCTAGTCGTTGATTGTTTTTAGTAAGCAGAACAACAAAAATTCCTAAGCCACTTGTCAATGGCCCATCAATAATGAAAAGGAGCCAACGCAGCAGATAAGAACTGACGGTGGGAGTAGAGCCATCTACCTTAACAACACGTATATTCATCAACTTCTTGCCAAAGCTCTGTCCATGATTGAATGTCTCGCAAAGAAAAGAATAGCCAAGTATCGGTAAATAGATGATACACAGGAAAAAGAATGACCTGAATCCCGATGATAACCGAAGCTCCATTAATAGGGCAATTGTAGAATATACATAAACCACGATAAGGAAATAATCGATGACTAATGCCAGGAATCGCTCGCCGATACTGGCGGGTGTTTGGCTGATACGGACGAATTGTCCGGTGATTATCGTAGATTCTGCCATTTATGGTTAAACATTTTTAGGATTCCGTTGCAAATATAATCTAATTCTCTTACTTTTGCTTCTGCTTTCGGACAAAACTTATCCGAAAACTCTTGAAAAGCATGAAAGAAGTTACGTTTATCCGTCGGAACATTGAAAAATGGAAAGAGACTGAAAAGGTAGTGGAGCGGGCGGGAAGCCTGTCCCCCGACCAACTCGCCGACGCCTATACGGATCTGACTGCTGACCTGGCATTTGCCCAGACACACTTCCCCGCATCCCGCATTACGATTTATTTGAATAACCTGGCTTCGGCATTGCACAACGAAATCTATCGGAACAAGCGCGAAAAGTGGGGGCGAATTATTACCTTTTGGACACGGGAAGTTCCGCAAACAATGTATGACGCACGCCGTGAACTGCTGACTTCCTTTCTTATTTTTATATCCAGCGTACTGATTGGTATATTATCTGCCGCGAATGATCCTGATTTTGTCCGTTTGATTTTGGGAAACGGCTATGTAGATATGACGTTGGAGAATATAGCCAATGGAGAACCGATGGCGGTATATGGCGGCTCTTCAGAAGTTCCTATGTTTTTGGGAATTACGCTTAATAATGTGATGGTGTCTTTCAACTGTTTTGTAATGGGAATATTCACCAGTTTCGGTACAGGATATATGCTTCTGTCCAACGGAATTATGGTAGGAGCTTTTCAGACCTTCTTTCATCAACACGATTTGCTTTGGGAATCCAGCCTTGCTATCTGGCTGCACGGAACGCTTGAAATTTGGGCAATTATCGTAGCCGGTGCTGCCGGATTAGCTTTAGGCAACGGATGGTTGTTTCCCGGAACTTATTCAAGACTGGAATCTTTCCGGAGAGGAGCGAAGCGGGGACTGAAAATAGTAATTGGTACTGTCCCTGTATTTATTATGGCTGGCTTTATCGAAGGCTTCATCACCCGTCACACCGAACTTCCTGATATGTTGAGGCTGGGTGTGATCCTCACTTCTTTAGCATTTATCATTTTCTACTATATTTATTTACCAAATAGAAAAAAACATGGAATCACAGAAACCTAAGATTGCGATGTACGTAAAACGCCCCTTCGGCGAAAAGTTGAACGCTTCTTTTGACTTTATAAAAGAGAATTGGAAACAGTTGTTCAAGTATTCAACGTATCTGATGCTCCCTATCTGCTTGATTCAAGCTGCTAATTTCAGCGGGTTGATGGGAAGTATGATAGACATGAGCGCTATGCAGTCCGCAGGAAGAGTGAGCGACAATCCTTTCGCTATGTTGGGACCTACCTTTGCATTGAATTATGCGGGAGTTATCTTCTTTTCATGTTTAGGTGCCTTGCTGTTGACCTCCTTGATTTATGCAATGGTGCGATTGTATAATGAGCGTGAAGAACGATTGAACGGCATTGTATTCAGTGACATAAAACCGTTGTTGCTTCACAATGTCAAGAGATTGTTTATCATGGGAGTAGTTATTAGCTTCTTACTTATCTTTGCCATTATTATAATAGGCTTATTGGCTTGGCTGACTCCTTTTACATTACTGCTTACTTTCCCGTTGCTGTTTGCTTGCATGATTCCTTTGGCTTTGATGTCACCTATCTATTTGTTTGAGGATATTTCAATGGGCGAGGCCTTCAAGAAAACATTCCGTTTGGGATTTGCCACTTGGGGAGGAGTCTTCCTGATTTTGATTGTGATGGGAATCATTGCCAGTGTACTGCAAGGAATTGTTTCTATTCCGTGGTATGTTATCTATATTGTGAAAATGATTTTTGCCATGAGTGACGGTGGCGAAGTTGCTTCATCTGTCGGACTGAACTTTGCACAATATCTGTTCTCTATTCTTATGTTGTATGGCTCTTATCTATCAGCAATATTCAGCATTGTCGGACTGGTTTATCAGTATGGCCATGCATCCGAAGTAGTAGACAGCATTACAGTAGAAAGCGATATTGACAATTTCGATAAATTCTAAAGCAACTCCCGAATAGATGAATATCACTTCCCCGGCTGATACATTGGTCTGTGATACGGCGCAGATTGCCCTTTGGCAGTCCGATCCGGCATACAACTATAACCGTGAGCTGATTACTCCCGAACTTAACCTGTTCGAGTGGTTCAGCAAACAGTTCGGGGAATTCATGCGCAAAATATTCGGCAGCCGTTTTGCTGAAGAATATTCAGGGCTTATCCTGATATGCATCGGTATTATTATCCTGCTCCTGATTATTTGGTTCGTCTACAGAAAACGTCCCGAACTGTTCATGCGTTCACGTAAGAACGCATTACCTTATACAGTAGGGGAAGATACGATTTATGGTGTAGATTTTCCGGGAGGGATTACCGATGCGCTTTCCCGTCAGGACTATCGGGAAGCGGTACGTTTACTTTATTTGCAGACATTGAAACAGCTAAGTGATGCGGAACGCATTGACTGGCAACTTTATAAAACGCCTACACAGTATCTTGCTGAAGTACGGTTGCCGGCTTTCCGCCAGCTTACCAATCACTTCTTGCGAGTGCGTTACGGAAACTTTGAGGCAACGGAAGAACTTTTCCGCACCATGCAGACCTTACAGGAAGAAATAAGGAAAGGAGGCGTTTCATGAAAGCGAGTCGTTGGTTTATCGTCTTTATTGTAGCTTTCCTGCTGATAATGTTTGCGATAGAGTATAATCTGCCGAAGAAGTTTGTGTGGACACCTACTTTTAGTCACTATGACGAACAACCTCTCGGTTGTGCGTTGTTCGACAGCCTGCTGTCTTCTTCTTTGCCGCATGGCTATTCCCTGTCTAAGGAAACCTTCTATCAGATGGATGAAGACACGGTAGACAAGATGGGAATATTGGTGATTGCCAGTAGCTTGTCTATGGTGAAAGCGGATGTAAATGCTTTATTGAAAATGGCGGAACGGGGTAATAAGATAATGTTGGTGAGCAATAACTATCCTAAATTGCTGGAAGATACGTTGGGATTTTATTGTACCTATTCCCATTTTAATGCGGCTGCTTTCAGGAAATACGCTTCTTCCATTTTCAGGAAAGACAGCATTTATTGGGTGGCCGATTCTGTTTATTCCCGTCAGTTATACCGTTGTTATCCGCAATTCTGTAATTCCAGTTTCAGGCGTTATGATTCGCAGGTCGTACGGAAGTTGGCAGAAAAGGATATGACGGATGCTATCGGTGACGCGTTGGATGATTCAGATTCGGTAAAAGTGTACAGTAACTATCATCCGTTGCTGGCGATGGCCCGCCCGTGGGGTGAGGGAGAAATCATACTTGTATCTACTCCGTTGTTGTTTACGAACTATGGAGTATTGGACGAAAATAATGTAAATTATATATTCCGTCTGTTATCGCAGATGGGAGAACTTCCTATTGTCCGTAGTGAAGGATATATGAAAGCGACGGCACAGGTGCAACAGTCACCTTTCCGCTATCTGCTTGCGCACCAGCCGCTTCGTTGGGCTTTGTATCTGACGATGATTACCATCCTGCTCTTTATGATATTTACCGCAAAGAGAAAGCAGCGAGCCATTCCCGTTGTCCGTGAACCGGCCAACAAATCACTCGAATTTACTGAATTGATAGGTACTCTTTATTTTCAGAAGAAAGACCATGTTGACCTGATTCGCAAGAAGTTTGCTTACTTGGCAGAAGAGTTGCGGAGGGAAATTCAGGTGGATATAGAGGAAGTGGCGGATGACAAACGCTCTTTCGAGCGGATTGCCCGGAAGACAGGGATGGATGCTGAAGAGATTGCTAAATTTATCCATGAAGTCAGGCCGGTGCTTTACGGTGGACGTGCCATTGACTCGGAGCAGATGAAAGTGTTTATTGATAAAATGAATGAAATAATCAATCATATCTAAAGAAGAAATTTATGGAAGAGAATACAGAACAGCGAGTGGATTTAACTCTCTTTTCCGAGAAGATACAGGAGTTGAAAGACCGGATTGCTTCCGTCATTGTCGGACAGGAGCAGACGGTGGATTTGGTGCTGACGGCAATTCTGGCTAACGGTCATGTACTGATAGAGGGAGTGCCGGGAGTTGCAAAGACATTGTTGGCACGTTTGACGGCTCGCCTGATTGATGCTGACTTCAGCCGTATCCAGTTTACGCCGGACTTGATGCCGAGTGATGTATTGGGTACGACGGTATTCAACATGAAAACCAATGGCTTTGATTTCCATCAGGGACCGATTTTTGCGGATATCGTATTGGTTGACGAAATCAACCGTGCCCCTGCCAAGACGCAGTCGGCTCTGTTTGAAGTAATGGAAGAACGTCAAATCAGTATCGACGGAACTACGCACCGGATGGGTGAACTATATACGATTCTTGCCACACAGAATCCTGTGGAGCAGGAAGGAACGTACAAACTTCCCGAAGCGCAACTCGACCGTTTCTTGATGAAGATTACGATGGACTATCCTTCCCTTGAAGAGGAAGTGAATATCCTTGAGCGCCATCATACCAATGCCGCATTGGTGAAACTGGACAACATCACGCCTTCCATCACAAAAGAAGAACTTCTGTCGCTTCGTGCTTTTATGAATCAGGTATTTGTAGACCGTACGCTGCTTCAATACATCGCATTGATTGTGCAACAGACGCGTACCAGCAAAGCGGTGTACCTGGGAGCTTCTCCACGTGCATCCGTAGCCATGCTGCAATCTTCGAAAGCATACGCTCTCTTGCAGGGACGGGACTTCGTGATGCCGGAAGACATTAAGTTTGTAGCTCCTTACGTGCTTCAGCATCGTCTTATCCTGACTGCGGAAGCGGAAATGGAAGGATATTCTCCTGTGAAAGTGACGCAGAGATTGATTGATAAAGTAGAGGTGCCTAAGTAAACGGAAGACGGAAACTTCTGCTTATTAAAAACTTACTACTTAAAACTTGGAACTTAATACTTAGAACTTAAAACTTAATATCCTTGTATTTAACCCGTCGTTTCTATATTGCCCTCGTCATAATTATCCTCTTGTTGGGTAGTGGATACGCCTTTGCTCCGCTTTTTGTCATCGGGCAATGGGTACTTTTTGCCTTTTTCTTGACTGTACTGGCGGATGGTTATCTGCTTTATTCTATTCGTGGGATTCAGGCATTCCGACATTGTGCCGACCGTTTCTCCAATGGTGACGAGAACGAAGTAAGTATTCGGGTGGAGAGCAGTTATCCGCGTCCTGTTTCTTTGGAAATCATTGACGAAATCCCTTTTATATTTCAAAAACGAGATATTGACTTTCGTGTAGA
Organism: Bacteroides sp. GM023; assembly: GCF_014750685.1. Lineage (GTDB taxonomy): Bacteria > Bacteroidota > Bacteroidia > Bacteroidales > Bacteroidaceae > Bacteroides. The sequence goes on along the minus strand of NZ_JAAXGE010000014.1, from coordinate 99,797 downwards.
ACTCCGGGCAAATGAAGGAAAGACAGTCAGTTACCGTCTTCGCCCTACTCGTCGGGGTGTTTATTCTTTCGGGCATATCCGGGTTTTTGTAACCGGGCGGATAGGTTTGGTTTCCCGTCGGTACACTTGCGGCGAACCGATGGATATAAAAGTATATCCGTCTTATCTGATGCTTCATCAGTATGAATTGCTGGCTATCAGTGATAATCTTACCGAACTGGGAATAAAGCGTATTCGCCGGATAGGTCATCATACTGAATTCGAGCAGATAAAGGAGTATGTGAAAGGCGATGATTACCGTACGATAAACTGGAAGGCGAGTGCCCGTCGGCATGAGCTTATGGTGAATGTTTATCAGGATGAGCGTTCACAGCAGATTTATAATGTGATAGACAAGGGTAGAGTGATGCAACAGGCTTTTCGCGGAATGACTTTGCTGGATTATGCGATAAACGCTTCGTTGGTGCTTTCGTATGTGGCAATGCAGAAAGAGGACAAAGCGGGATTGGTGACTTTTGATGAGCATTTCGATACGTTCGTTCCTGCTTCCAAGCAGCCGGGGCATATGCAGACATTACTTGAAAAACTTTATAGCCAGAAGACAACTTTCGGGGAAACGGACTTCTCGGCTCTTTGTGTGCATCTGAATAAGCATATCAGTAAGCGAAGCCTGCTGGTGTTATATACGAATTTCTCCAGTATATCCAGTATGAACAGGCAGTTAGCTTATTTGAAACAACTGAATCGCCAGCATCGTCTGCTCGTTGTCTTTTTCGAGGATGCTGATTTGAAAGAGTACATAGCTACTCCTGCCAAAGATACGGAAGGCTATTACCGTCATGTGATTGCAGAAAAGTTTGCTTACGAAAAACGACTGGTTGTTTCTACCTTGAAGCAGAATGGTATCTATTCCTTATTGACTACACCGGAGAACCTTTCGATTGATGTGATTAATAAGTATTTGGAGATGAAAGCACGGCAGTTGCTTTAGACATAAGAACAAAAGATCATATTTCTGTAATCTTTTGTGCTTTTGCTCTTTTGTCTGAAAAAAAAGTTACGTCAAAGAGTGATGGCTTTCCGAGTCTCTATAAAAAAGAAGACAGCCATGCCAATAATGATAATTCCCAATATGCCATAAAAGAGCCGTGCCCGGTTTCGTCCTACGTTCCGGATAATGGTCTGTGCATTGCGCGTTGTGAAGAACCAGTCCCAGTTGAGCAATGACGCCAGCAGGGACACAATTCCTGCCAGCGCAAAGATTCCTTGTACGATATATTGTCCGGTCATAGTTTGATAACTCTGCTTCCGTCTTCCAATTCTTCAATCGTCACTTTCACAGCGTCACCCGGAAGTAGTTCCTCTACAAGCTCCGGCCATTCGATGAAGCAAAGAGCGCCGCTGTAGAAATAATCTTCGTATCCCATGTCGTACACTTCGCTTAGTTTCTTGATACGGTAAAAGTCGAAGTGATAAATCAATTCACCTGACTCGTCCGAACGATATTCGTTGACGATGGCAAAGGTAGGGGAGCTGATAACGTCTTCCACGCCCAATTCTTCGCAGAGTGCTTTGACAAATGTCGTTTTGCCGGCACCCATCTTTCCGTATAAAGCAAATACAGTGTTGTCGCCCATAGCAGCGATAAATTCGCGGGCTGCTTCATGGATACTTTCCAGTGATTGAATTTTGATTTCCATATACTAATTCTATTATAATGACTATTTCCTGCAACAACTCTTTCCTATTTTGCAAACAGCATAAATCAGGATAGAGAAGAATATAATGGAAGCTCCCGAAGGGACTTTCCAATGATAAGAAATGAACAACCCGCCCAGGCATCCCAAAAAGCCGATACCGATGGACAGCCAGATTATTTTCTTGAAACTGTAAGTGAATAAGTTGGCAGTCATCTGCGGAATGGTGAGAAGGGAGATGGCTAGCACGATACCTACCATGCGCAGACAGGCTACTATCGTCAATGCGATAAACATCATCAGCACATATTCAAATATCTCTACCGGAATCTTCTGTGAACGCGCAAACTCACGGTCGAAAGCGATATATACGATAGGTCGGATAAACAGGTAAAAGAATCCAGTCAATATCAGCGCTAATATACCAAGCATCCATAAGTCAGCCTGATTGATAGTCAGGATATTCCCGAAAAGATAGGCGGAGAGGTCGGGAGCGAATCCCGGCGACAGAAAGCTGAACATGATACCTAATGCCATTCCCAACGTCCAGAATACGGCAATAGCGGAATCTTCACGCATATCTTTCCGCCTGCTAAGCCATTCGACGCCAAAGGCGGACAGCACGGAAAAGACAGCAGCAGAAAGTATCGGGGAAATTCCCGCAAACAACCCTAATCCTATCCCTCCAAAAGAAGCATGGGTAATTCCGCCACTGATAAATACCAGACGACGAGTAACGATGTATGTACCTATAATCCCGCAGGCAATACTTGCGAGCAGGCTCCCTAACAGGGCATGTTGAAAGAATGTATATTGTAGTAGATCCACTGATTTAATTTACTAATTATAAGTTCTGAATTACGAATCTGATAAACAAGGTCTATGTTTGTCAGTCTTCTTTCTTCTCTACGATTCTTCTTTCTCCGATAATCAGGAACACTTCATCTTTGAGGTCGTCCGGCAATTCGATGCCACGGAGTTGAAGGCTGCGTACCCATCCGGCCACTTCATCATCTTTGGTGGTATACAGTACATCCCGAAACAGTTCTGTCTCATCTTCCGTGTACGCATTCCCTTCGCGACCTATGAACAGATCCAGTTCTTCGTCATCGTAATATTCTACCTTCTTGCTGACAGCAGCCAACAGGCTATCTTTTTCGCACACTTCATGTTGTCCGCAACATTCGGTATCCACTTCCTTCACTTCCGGCATGCGGTCTAGTTCGCCTCTCTCTATTTTCTTTTGCAGTCTCTTGTTGCGGATGATTCCGGCTATCAGTGCGATAACACCCAGCAGCACCAGACTTATAATGAGTATCCACATAATCGTACTAAATCAAATTTCTGCAAAGTTACTTATAAATTTGCATTCAGTAGTGATAACATTCAGTGATTATTAAAAAATCCCGTATATTTGTGATGATAAATCGAATGACTATGATACAGCGTAGGCTTTGCCTTTTATTTCTTTTACTTGAAGTTACTATGTTTGCCTATTCGCAAGGATTGTTATTCCAAGCTAATGACAGGCAGATAAAAGAAAGGACTTCTCTTCAGATATTTGAGGAAGGGGAAGTACCTTGTTTCACCAAAAACTTTCAGTTGAGCTTTGAATTATCCATTCGTGATTTTGATACTTTCGGATATGTATTTCTGTTGAAAGAGAATCAGGGAAAGACGAAATACAGTTTCACATATACTTATCTGGACGGTGATAACAGCACATTCAAGTTCAATACGGATGGAAAGGAGAATCATTACTCCCTGAACTTACGGAATGACGCATTGGCATATCAATGGATTCCGGTGTCGTTCCAGTTTGATTTACAGCAAGATCAACTAACCATCCATATCGGCAACCATGAAAAGATAATTAAATCTTTAGGATTGAAAGGCGACTTTTGTCCCCAATTATTCTTTGGACGCCATGATTACATTCTGGATATACCCACTTTCGCAATCCGGAATATGAAGTTGGAAGGTGATAAAAGCTATTCATACACTTTCCCGCTGAATGAGAATGAAGGGGGAGACGTACATACCTCTACCGGGAAAGTATTGGGTACGGTCATTAATCCCGTTTGGCTTATCAACGGTTCTTATCATTGGGAAGAGCTTTTTGAATATCGCTCTCAAACCCCTTCCGGCATCACCTTTGAGCCGGATAGTCAGCGATTGATTGTTTTCAATCAGGACTCGCTTCTTACCTATAATTTACTGAAACGTCAGTCACAAACTTATCCTTATGCGAATAAGCTGCCTGTAAAACTGCAACTGGCAACTCACTTTATGAATACCACCGATGGAAAACTCTATGTATATGAGCTGAACAACCTGCCATTGGGCGATGCCACCGTGGCAGCTCTCGATTTGGACAAGCGAGAATGGAAGCAAACGGGTACAGCTGCTTTGCCTGTACAGTTGCATCATCACGATGGCTTTTGGGACGAAACTTCCGGGAAGTATCTTATATTCGGCGGATTTGGTAATAAGCGTTATAACAATACATTTCTCGAATATGATATTGCCACAGACCGGTGGGATAGCCTTTCCTATTCCGGTGATTGGATTGTCCCCCGTTATTTCTCAGGCATGGCAGTAAACAAGAGCCGGGAACATATTTATATTTTCGGAGGGATGGGGAATGAGTCAGGCGAACAAAGTGTAGGCAGGAATTATCTCCAGGATTTCTATTTGCTCGATAGAAAGCGAAATGCCATAAAGCGCCTATGGCAAAATGCTTCTGAACATCGTCTTGTCGTTGCGCGGGATATGATACTGACACCCGATGAACAATATGTGTACGCCCTGTGCTACCCGGAATATATTTCGGATACCTATCTGCAACTTTATCGTTTGACGGTTGCCGACGGAACCATGAAGATATTGGGTGATTCTATTCCGATGCGGTCTGAGGAGATTATGACGAATGCGAATCTTTATTATAATCCGTTGACGCATGAGTATTATTGTACGACCACAGAATTTGATAAAGAAGGCCATTCGGTCATTCGGACCTATGTGTTATCCGATCCTCCGGTTTCTTTGGAAGAGATTCGTTCTTATGGTTCAAAGTCTTCTTTCACCCTTCATTGGGGATGGATTCTCGCAAGTGTAGGTGGAATAGTACTGATCTGTGCCGGATTCTTCTTCTTCGGTAAACGGCGGAAGCACTTCAAAGAGAGTGTTTCGGCACAAACCCCTGTACTTGCGTCGACCTCTGTTCTGAAAGAACCGGTAAAGAATGCTTCAACGAAGAATACACTTTCCAAAGAAAAAGCATACGAGTCAATCGTGCGCTCCAACTCGATTTATTTATTCGGCTCTTTTACAGTGATTGACCGCAATGGACGTGACATAACCCATTTGTTTAGCTCGCGCTTACGGCAGGTGCTTGTGTATATTTTGCTTCACAGTACCCACAATGGTGTTCTGTCAGCTTCTTTGAATGAAGTGTTTTGGCCGGATAAGCCGGATGATAAGGTTAAAAACCTGAAAGGGGTAACGATTAATCAGATACGTAAGAACTTGACAGAACTGGACGGAGTGGAACTTGTCCATGATAAAGGCTATTTCAGGTTAGTATTAACAGACTGTTATTGCGATTATTTCCGTTTCCGTGAATTGAAGAATGCCGAAGAAGTGGAGAGCGAACTGGGCATCTTATTGATGCGCGGCAAATTTCTGGAAGGTATGGATGCGGGGATATTGGATCATTTTAAACAGAAGGTAGAAGAATTCCTGTCTTCATTCCTGCCATTGGAAATAGAACGTTTGTACCAACAGCGTAAGTATGATACCGTTATCCGTTTCTGTCATCTGCTCTTCCGGGTAGATCCGGTTAGTGAGACCGCATTGGCTTATTGTATGCATGCATTCCATTCTATGGGTTCGTCGCAGGAAGCCATTATGCAATATTCTCTTTTTGTCCGTGAGTATAAACAATTGATGAATGAAGATTATCCGGTTTCTTATGCTGACGTGATGGGCAGCAATCCCCTTTCTTTTCAGTAATATTCCATTGGTTAATGAAATATTTGGGCTTATTAACCCGTCATTAACCCGCCGCTAATAAGTTACTTAACCTTGCTACATTAGATTTGCAGCGATGTTATTTTACTTATTGTTTTATTTAAAAACCTAATACGTATGAAAACAAGATTCATTATGAAACTTAGTTTCCTTTGCTTGTTGGTTTGGTGTATGAGCTCGTGCAAGAGCGATAGCAGCGATTCAGTGAGGCCTATTGCCCTTGAATGTATGCATGCACATCTGACCGACATGACAAACATGCTTGATACCGCGAAGATCGGTACAAGCGACGGCACTTTCCCGTTGGCAAATGCCCAAAGTTTGCAGAAAGCTGTTGACGAGCTACAAAAGGGTATTTCTAAAGGTATGGCAGGACAGTTTGTTCTACAGTATGAGATTGACAACTACTGTATCTCTGCCGAAAAGGCGATTGCCGAATTTCTGGATTCTTATCAAGAGACATTGCAACCGGGGACACCAGCCGAATTGAAAATATTCGGTATTGACGGTAAGGGACGTATCGAATTCGGTTCCGACCCTGCTTATGGTGGTGGCACTACTTTTACAGTAGAAGGCTGGCTGAAGTATGACGCCGGTTTCTTCGAGTCGGGAATCGGAACTTTCCTCGCTACCTTTGATGGTAACCAACCCAATGAGGGATGGATGATTAATTTTTTAGGTTCTAATCTTCGTACCACTATCGGTATGGGGCCGCAAGAAGGCCGCGTCTTGGAAGAGGGACGTGCTTATCCCGATAATTTTGGAAAGTGGAATCATATTGTGACAGTCTGGGACGGTACACTTTCGGAAGGTCAACTGAAGATGTATATCAATGGTGAGCTATTCTTCAGCAAGACGAATGATGTGAAGAATGATGCCGGAGTATTGCAGAATTATATGCCTAATACACGCAACCGGAATATGTGGGCATTTCAGGAACCTACGGACAAAGCGCGCTGTATGACCGGATTCCTAAAGAAATTCCGTATGTGGAGCACAGCGAAATCTGCCGATGAAATCAAGTCATTAATGAACTCGGACGTGACAGGAACGGAAAGCGGACTAGTGTGCGCATGGGACTTTACGTCGGTGGCTGAGGATGTCACTAACATTCCCGACAAAACAGGAAAACATACTGCAAAGATTGTAGGAAACTACAAGTGGTTTAAAGCCGGAAACTAACCTTGATAAACAGACGAAGATTATGAAGAATAATACAATAAAGATAAGAGCTTTCCTTTGCCTGCTGTTTTTGGCGTGTGGATGGGTAAGCGTACAGGCACAACAAGTGCTTACGGTGAAAGGTGTTGTGGTAGATGCTCTGAAAGAGCCGCTACCCGGAGCCAGTATCCAGGTCGTAGGAATGTCTACCGGCACAGTGACCGATTTGGATGGAAACTTTAGCATTCAAGTGCCGAAAGGAAAAACGATTTCCGTCTCTTTTATAGGATACGTAACACAGGAAATCACCGTCAGCCAGAATCAGACTCAGTTGACCATTCAGTTGCAGGACGACTCCAAGCAGTTGAATGAAGTAGTGGTAATAGGTTACGGCACAGTGGAAAAGAAAGACCTGACAGGTTCTATCCAATCCGTAAGCAGTAGGGAATTGAGCAAATTAGTTACCACTGACGTAACCGAGACGCTGAACGGACGTGTCGGCGGGGTACTGGTGAACAAGACTTCCAACCGTCCCGGCTCGGATACGAAAATAGAAATCCGTGGTATCAACTCTTTTAATTTCTCCAACGAACCCCTATATGTGATTGACGGAGTACCCTCACAGACAGGTATGCGGCATTTGAACGCCGCCGATATTGAGTCCATCGACATTCTGAAAGATGCTTCTTCCAGTGCCATCTATGGTTCGCGGGGTGCAAACGGTGTGGTGATTATCACTACCAAAGGAGCTAACAAGCGTCAGGGATTCAGCATTGACTATGCCGGTTATGTAGGATTCAAGACCCCCACACGTATTCCTGAAATGATTGGTAATATGGGGAACGGTATGGAATATGTGGATTACCGCACCGCTTTGTGGAAAAAGAAATACGGAGATGCTTCTTTGAACCGTCCGGACTTCCTGACTACTGATGAGAAACGTCGTATCAAACATGGTGAATATTATGACTGGTTGCGCGAGCTGTCTCAGAATGCATTGACTACCAGCCACTCTATCTCTGCTACCGGTGGAACGGAAAAACTATCTTTCTCTTTTGGCTTGGGATACTTGAAGGACGATGGTATGGTAGGTGACGAAAGTTTTGAGCGTATCACCGCTAACATCGGATTAGAATATCGCTTCTCGGATAAAATCAAAACGGGAATCAATAGCTATATCTCCTTGAATAATACGAATGAAGGAGCCAATGACGCATTGATTAATGCGTATTTCTTGCCGCCTACGGTCAGCCCGTATGATAAAGACGGAAGCTATCTGTTTAATTGCCAGCCTACTTCCAGCAAGATTAATCCGTTCATTCAGATTGAAAATAATAAAAGGGAGAAAGAGGCGAACTATACAAACTTCTCCGGCTTTCTGGAATATCAACCGATTAAAGGGTTGAAGCTGAAATCACAAGTGGCAGTCCAATATGACTCGGATGTAAGCGGAGAATGGGTCGGAACGATGACACAAGCTAAGGGCGGACTCAACGCGCCGGAAGCCTATCGGAGCGAAGGACGGAATATGAACTGGGTGTGGGATAACATTATCACCTATGATAAAACATGGAAAAACATTCATCGCTTGAACGCTATCGGTCTGTACAGTGTGCAGAAAGAAACCCATAAAGGTTCGTCAATGCGCGGTGACGGTCTTCCTTACAATTCCGACTGGCATGCGATTGAAACGGCCGAAGAAATCCGTGACGTGAAGAGTTACTACTGGGAATCATCCATGCTTTCTTTTATGGGACGTGCCAATTACACGTTGATGGATCGCTACTTATTTACAGTAACAGGCCGTTATGACGGGACTTCACGTTTGGCTACCGGAAATCAATGGGGATTTATGCCGTCGGCAGCTATCGGTTGGCAGATGAAGAATGAAAACTTCCTGAAAAATGTAGATTGGCTGAATAGTTTGAAACTTCGTGTCAGCTGGGGTAAATCGGGAAATAACAGTATCGACCATGATATCACCTGGACGAAACTGGACTTGGCACATTATATCTATGGTGGGAAAGGAGAAAATGCTTTCGGACTTGGCGACCGTAAAGGTAACAAAGACCTTCGTTGGGAGATGACTTCGGAATGGAACTACGGTATTGACTTCGGATTCCTGAACAACCGTATCAGCGGTACGGTTGACGTGTATAGCCGTACTACGAAAGATTTGATATTTGCCCGTTCGGTAGGCAGTCTCAACGGGTATGCTTCTATCCTTGAAAACGTAGGAACTTCATCCAATAAAGGGGTGGAAGTCGGTTTGAATACGGTAAACGTTGCCACGAAAGACTTTACGTGGAAGACTAATCTTACTTTCTCACTGAACCGCAACAAGATTGTAGACCTCTACGGAGATAAGAAGGACGACTTGGCAAACCGCTGGTTTATCGGTCAGCCGATGAAGGTTATTTACGACTTGGAGAAAGTCGGTATCTGGCAGATGGAAGACAAAGAACTGGCAGCGAAGTACGGACAAGTGCCGGGGCATATCCGGGTAGCCGATCTCGATGAAAACTATGTGATTGATGAACGCGACCATAAAGTTATCGGCACTCCGTCTCCCGACTGGACGGCAGGTATGACCAATACCTTTGCTTATAAGAACTGGGACTTCTCTTTCTATATGTATGCACGCATCGGAGGTGTCTATAATGATGACTTCACGTATATGTTTACCGCATGGGATAATGAGCATTGGAACAAACTAAATGTGAAATACTGGACTCCTGAAAATCATAGTAACGAATATCAGCAGATTGGTGCGCAATCATACCATACACAGGTATTAGGTAAGATTTCCGGTTCGTTCCTGAAGGTACAGAACATAACGTTGGGATATACTCTCCCCGAAAACTGGATGAAGAAGATGAAGATGAAAAACGCACGCGCTTATATCAATGTGCAGAATCCGTTTACGTTTACCGACTATCTCGGTCCGGACCCGGAAACGATTGGCGAAGATGTGTATAAATCTCTGTCGCTCTATCCGATGACGTTTACTTTTGGAGTGAATTTAACCTTCTAAATACTTAAAACCTTATGAAACGACTAAAAGAACAAATCAAATATGTGGCATTGCTGGCAGTATGCTTGCTGAGCGGATGCTCCGATTTTCTAGACAGTTATAACCCTTCGGCAGTAACAGACGATTTCTACAACACGAAAGAAGGGCAACAGAAATTGCTGACTGACATTAATGCCCGTTATCGCAGTGTCTTTAATACGGGTGAACTGCAATATTACGGAACAGATATCTATATGGCTATCTCCGAAGAACCTGCCGAACGTATGTTCAATGGCTATGACAAGACTTTCAACTCTACTGCTCCCATCGTGGGCGATTATTGGAAGGTGCTTTATAAGATTGCGCAGGAAAGCAATATCCTGCTGAACCGTTGTACGCCCGCTATTGCAGGAAATGAATATACTTCGCTGACTGCGCAAGCCCGCTTCTTCCGGGCGATGGCTTACTATTATCTGGTCGAAACCTTTGGCCCCGTACCCTTACTGACTGAAGAGAGTACGGAAGTAATTCAAAAGGCGGAACGTACCAGTGAACAGGCTATCTACACTTTTATCATTACTGAGTTGAATGATATTAAAGACCAGTTGGATATGACTACCAACTCCGCAGGAAAAGTGACCAATGCGGCAGTACTTCATTTCTTAGGAAAAATGTATCTGACACGGGCATATAAACCGTTTGCCGACGCTAATGATTTTTCCGATGCAGCTACGACATTTGATCTACTGATAGAAAATCCTTCTTCGGGCTATGCTTTGCAGGAGAACTTCGCGGCTTTGTTTGATGAAAACAACCAGGCAAATTCCGAAGTAATCTGGGCTATCCAATACGGACTGGATAAGAATTACAGGGGAGGAGGAAACCCGCAGCAGGCACAGTTTGGCTTTAGCATAACGGCATTGGAACCGGAACTGTTTACGAAGAACCAAAGTGATTACTCTAGCGCTTCCCGTAAATACTGGGTGAATCCGAAAGCTCATGAACTCTATGCAAATCCCGAAATAGACACTCGTTATGATGTTACTTTTGAACGTGAATACTACATCAATAATCCGGATAATGCCGACTATGGCAAATTGGGAATCTATTTTCCCCGCTGGAATGATAAGTCGGGCATGAGTAATAATGCGAAGAAATTCTATCCGTTCAAGCAGGATGATGAATATGTATGGTATCCGCAATCCACGGCATTGCCTGTTTTGGAAATCGCTTCAGACCGTATGCCTATGATTCGGAAATTCAAGGATACAAAGATACAATGGGGTGAAGGCGGTTCTCGCGAAGATGTGATATTCCGTTTGGGAGATACTTATTTATTGTGTGCTGAGGCTTATCTGGGCGCCGGAAATAAGAAACTGGCAATAGAGAGAATCAACAGCATACGCAAGCGTGCAGCCAAAGACGCAACTGCTTATGAGGCCATGAAACTGACGGATTTGAATATCAATGTCATTATGGATGAACGTGCACGCGAATTGATGGGAGAGCATGACCGTTGGTTTGACTTGAAACGTACTCAGACATTACTCACACGTGTACCTGCATACAACCCGTTTGTGGTGAAATATGATAATTTGAATAAGAATCATTTGCTACGTCCCATCCCGCAGGATGAACGTAACAAGGTCGATGGATTATCTCAGAATGAAGGTTATTGATAAATGGTTAACTAACAAATGAAAGAATTAATTATGAAAACGACTATATGCGGTGCTGCCCTGCTATTAAGCCTGACAGTGGCTAGTTGCGAAGTGTATGAATCACCGAAAATCAATCAGGGATTGGACGAAGAAAATAACACCTCTCTTTATGTAGAAGCCTACGATCCTATCAGTAACGTAGGACAATACTATATGCCCGAGATGAAAGTGAAACCGAAAAAATACTGGAACTGTGTGGAAGTGGTGACAGTGGGTAGCCGCAACGATTTGGGGCAAACAGAGAAAGTGCGGGGATTACAGTATCACTTGATGTGCCAATCATTAGCTGGATTAGCCAATCGTGCGGTGGAACAGGGAAAAAGTGAAATAGCCGTTTGGTTGCACGACCACAGTGGCAATGATTCTTATAAACTCTCTAAACAGGCACTCGAAGATATGGGGGTTCACGAACAGGGAATGCAGAGCGGACTGGAATTGGCGCGCAATGATTATGGACAGTCCGACGGAGTGACTATTCAGCTAAAAGGAATGTTCGACGGATATGTACTGACAGATATTGAGAACAACCCTGAAAGTGGAGTCGTAGCTTCTGTAGCTTCGCATATTTACAATTCTATAATCGTAGATGTTCGTGATAAAGAATATTACGAAGAAGCGGGATATACCATGAAGTATGATGCGAGAAGCAAATCTACGGCTCAGGCTTGGGCGGAATTTAAAGATAAATGTAGTAATAAAGCCTTGGTGATAATGCCGGTGCAGACTGGTGAGCTACGCGAGTTCGCTATCAAGAACGATTTGTTTGTCTTAAACCTGAATAAGCGTCAAGGAAGTTCGCTAGGCGGACAAAACACAGCTCTGTTGAAAGAAATACTGGCTTGGTTGGAACCTAATGCACCGGTATATGGCTGGGAGCAAGGTGTGAGCGAAGATGCTTTCGTAGACTTGGTATCCAAGAGCGGACACCCGATGATTCCTTGCGACTGGAGTTATAATCACTCGTTGACTTCTTTGCTTTATTCCCGGCGTCAGCAACCTGTGTTGGCTCATGTCAAGAATCCGCAGTTCTTTGATTATACAAAGAAAAAGAATTTTGTCTCTTTCTTCCTGTCCGATGGTGATAATATACAGTGGATGATGAACGACTTTAAGGATTTCTATAATGTTCCGGAAGCTGAAGAGGTGCGAATGACATATGGTATGCCTGCTTCGGTCTTGCCGATGATGGCACCTGCGCAATTCGACAATCTGTTGAGCCAGCAGAAACCCAATTGTTCCATCTTGGAAATGTTGGGAGGTGGCTACTACTATGTAGACAATTATAGTAAGAATGCCGACCGGACAAAGAACCTGAAAGTCGTGGCCGACCGTTTGGCAGCCCATATGCGCCAGCATCGTGTGAAGTTGCTCGGTGTGATGGCGATGAATGTAAAATCGGAAGCTGCCAAAGAAGCGTTTCAGGCGTATGTAGATGCCAACGACCAATTGGAAGGTATTGTTGCGATTCAGTACAGCCCTTATGCGGGCGGTGGCGGCGAAGTTGTTTGGGTGACCAACAAGGCAGGATATGATATTCCGGTGATTACCGTAAAATATTCCCTTTGGAATTTCGGAAATCGCAATGCCGAACGGGAAGGAACTCCAGCTTATATTGGTGGAAAGCTGAAACAGGAAGCACAGCAGGAAAGTTATTCTGTGGTTTGTGTACACGCATGGAGTAGTTTCTCGAATCATGGGCAGACAGATGACCCGCTGATAGAGAATCAATCCGGAAACATTCGTGGAGCCGGTGCAGCAAAACTTTGTGCAGGACATCTGAATGATAACTTTGAAGTAGTCAATCTACAAGAATTAGTATGGCGTCTGCGCATGAGTCAGCGTCCCGAACAAACAAAAAGATATCTGAATGAAGTATTTTAATTAACCTGAGTTTCACGGATTCTCCGCACTGCTTTCTCCTTTTCTTTGAAAGAGGAAAAGCGATGCGGAGATTTGTGGAACTTACGCAAATAACAATAGATATGGTTTCAAGATTGCTTTTCTTATCAATCTGTCTTCCTCTTCTGTTTGCTTCGTGCCAACAGTCGAAGAAGGCTGTAGAGTATGTAGACTACGTGAATCCCTTGATGGGGACCGAGTCTACTTTTGCTTTTTCGCACGGCAACACTTATCCTGCTGTGGCAGTGCCTTGGGGCATGAACTTCTGGAGTCCGCAGACGGGCGAGAATGGGAGTGGATGGATGTACATGTACACCGACAGCCTGATGCGTGGCTTCCGGCAGACACACCAGCCCAGTCCCTGGATTAATGACTACGGCACATTCTCTATAATGCCGCTTGCCGGTGAACTGAAAGTCAGCCATAAAGAACGCCTGGTTCCTTTCTCTCACGAACAGGAGAAATCGACTCCTTATAACTATAATATTGCGTTTGATAATGGTGTGAAAACGACTCTTTCAGCTACTTCCCGTGGCGCTGTTTTTGAAGTTGCTTTCCCCGATAAAGAGGAACAGTATGTGGTAGTAGACGCCTACAATGGCGGAAGTTCCATCACAATAGAGCCGGGCAACCGATTGGTAAAGGGGGCTTCCCGTTACAATAACGGAGGTGTACCGGATAATTTTGCCAACTATTTTATGGTAGAGTTCAGTCACCCTGTTAGTGAATATGGAGTTTATAACGGTGACACACTCCTTCATCACCAAACCAATGTGGCAGCCGATTATACTTGTGCATATTTAAAGTTCGACGTTCCGGCAGGAGAGAAACTGACTATCCGTGCGGCTTCTTCCTTTATCAGCCCCGAACAGGCTGCCATCAACTTCAATCGTGAAGTGGTCGATGCAGACGTGAAACTTATCAGCAATAAAGCCCGCGAACAATGGAACAACTATCTGGGACGTGTCGAAGCAGAAGGTGGTACGGAAGAGCAACTTCGTACTTTCTATTCTTGCTTGTATCGCACACTCCTTTTCCCACGCGAGTTCTACGAATTCGATTCGCAGGGAAATCCTGTTTATTACAGCCCGTATGACGGAAAGGTGCACAGCGGGTATATGTACACCGACAATGGTTTCTGGGATACTTTCCGTGCCGTTCATCCGATGTTTACCCTGCTCTATCCGGAAGTATCGGAGCGCGTGACGCAATCCATCATCAATGCCTACAATGAAAGCGGTTTTATGCCTGAATGGGCTAGTCCCGGTCATCGTGGCTGTATGATAGGTAATAATTCCATCTCTCTGTTGGTAGATGCATGGATGAAAGGCATACGTACGGTAGATGCGGAGAAAGCATTGGACGCCATGATTCATCAGACACAAGCCCGTCATCCGGAAATAGCTTCCGTAGGACGTGACGGTTTCGAGTATTATGATGAGCTGGGATATATTCCTTATCCCGAAGTTCACGAAGCTACGGCTAAAACACTGGAATTTGCTTACGCAGACTGGTGTGTCGCCCGTTTTGCCGAAACATTGGGCAAGCAGGATATCGCAGAACAGTATTACCGGAAAGCGCAGAACTACCGCAATCTCTACTATCCTGAACATGGTTTTATGTGGGCAAAAGATGCGAAAGGTAACTGGCGTGATAAGTTTGATGCAACAGAATGGGGCGGCCCTTTCACGGAAGGAAGTTCCTGGCATTGGACATGGAGCGTATTTCACGACCCGGAAGGTTTATCTTCATTGATGGGTGGACACGACCCGATGATTGCCCGCCTTGACTCTATGTTTGTCGCTCCGAATACCTATAATTATGGAACATACGGTTTCGTAATCCACGAAATAGCCGAGATGGTCGCTTTGGATATGGGACAATATGCACATGGCAACCAGCCGGTGCAGCACGCCATTTATTTGTATGACTATATCGGTCAGCCCTGGAAAACTCAATACCACATCCGCAATGTGATGGATAAACTCTATAATTCAGGAAGCAAGGGATATTGTGGAGACGAAGATAATGGTCAGACATCCGCCTGGTATGTATTTTCCGCGATGGGATTCTACCCCGTTTGCCCGGGAATGCCGGAGTATGCGATTGGTTCTCCGCTGTTTAAGAAGGTGACTTTGCATCTTCCCGAAGGAAAAACGTTTGTAGTTTCGGCAGCAGAGAACGCGGCAGACCGCCCCTATATACAAAAGGCATTGTTCAATGGCGCGGAACTTTCCCGGAACTATCTGACTCATGAAGAGTTATTGAAAGGTGGAGAACTGAACCTGTCAATGGACAGCGTGCCCAATACACAGCGAGGTACACAACCCAAGGACTTCCCTTATTCTTATTCCAAGTAGTTTCAATAGGTTTTCAGTATATATTTTCATTGACCGGTATAGAGAGCTTCCAAGTGGGGTTGCATCTATACCGGTCATACCATCAGTTATTTATAACTGCCTTTTGTATTTTCTTATTCCTTTTGTTACCTTTGTGCATCTAATACGAGGTTTATGATACATTCTTTCACTTCTTCCGAACAACCAACAGCGCAACAGCTCTTTTCCAAGCTCTATGTGGCTTACTATGCGCGTTTGGTACGTTTTGCCTCTCTTTATGTGGGAGCGGTGGGAGACGCTGAAAACATAGTACAGGATTTCTTTCTCTACTTATGGGAGCATAGAGAGATACTTCCCGAACTTCAACAACCCGATGCTTATCTTTTTTCAGCCGTCAAACATCGTTGCCTGAATTTTCTTCGTTCGCAGCTTTCTGTAATCGACCGCAGACAGCCACTTTCCGATATTGCGGAACAGGAATTTCAACTGAAACTTTATAGCTTACAACTTCTCGATGACTCTCAAATGTCGATAGATGAAGTGGAAAAGAAGATTCATCAAGCGATTTCTACCTTGCCGGAACGTTGCCGGGAAATATTCGTCATGAGTAAACTCAAAGGTATGAAATACCGTGAGATAGCCGAATCTCTTGGCATTTCGCAGAATACAGTGGAAGGACAGATGGCTATCGCCCTGAAAAAACTTCGGGAAGAACTACGCCATTGCCTGCCTTTATTGCTTCTGTTCGGAGTCTGAAATAAGATACTTCCCTTTTTCATAGCTTGTACTTTCACAGCTTGTACTTTCGCTGTTTGTACCCTCACAGTTTGTATCCTCATAGTTTACACCTTCATAGTTTATAGCCTTCGCCTCATCTATGCCGATTTCATCAATTTAAATAGTTTGCATAACAGAAGCCGACTATCGTTGTCTACTTAGCCGACTCGAGTTGTCTAATCAGCCAATTCTAGTTGTCTATATAGACAACCCTAGTCGGCGATTGATAAATAGAAATAAAACATATGATAAAGCAGCCATATCTGCATAAGAAAGCCTGATTATCGTACCAAACAGAGTAAGAGAATGAATTATCAGGTATTATATAAAAGGTCATCAACTGATATTTCCACTTTCTTTTATTTTTTTTCATTTTCCTTTGGTGGTAAACTCAAACCTATGTGTCTTCTTATCAAAAGCGCGCAATATGATGAACGATAATATGAATAACCAATGGAATAAATACTTTTTCGGAGAACCGACCGAAGAAGAGAAACGGGAACTTTTCAGCCAACTGACAAAGGACGAAGAACTGAAACGGGATTTTGCTACTATGCAAAATGTCGTCGGCCTATCAGGATTGTTACCCCGTGAAGATGATTCTTTGAAGGGTGAACAGAATTTGGAAGCTCTGATGCTTCGTCAGGAAAAGAAACAAAGAAAGAAGCAGATTATACAATTCATACGGTACGCTTCTTCGGCTGCCGCGATGATTGCCTTGACATGGATGCTTGCCTGGTATATATTTGCCGATTCGGAAACGCTTTCTTATACTGAAATAACAGTTCCGAAAGGCCAACGGGTGCATCTGACCCTGCCGGACGGTAGCGAGGCATGGCTGAGTTCTCTCTCCACCTTGAAGTGGCCTTCTGTTTTCTCGTCCGATGCACGTACCGTTGTACTGGATGGAGAAGGATTCTTCACTGTGACCAAAGATGCTTCACGCCCTTTCACGGTGCAGACACAGAAATATGATGTGAGAGTGCTTGGAACTGAATTCAACGTATACGCCTATGGCAACAGTCAGAAGTTTGAGACAGACCTGCTTTCCGGGAAAGTACAGGTTATTTCAGCAGAGTATCCGGAAGAAACAATCACTCTGATGCCTAACGAAAAGGTATCATTGGTAGAAGGAAAATTGATGAAGTCTGTTTCTCACTTTGAAGGAAAAGAATATCGCGAACAAGGTATTTATGATTTTGAAGAAAAGCCATTGGGCGAAGTGCTTGAAAGGTTGGAACAGTGGTATGATGTCAGCTTTGTGGTAGATAATCCATCCCTGTTGGATAAGATAATTTCGGGTAAGTTCCGCCAAAGCGACCAGATTGAAACGATATTGAAGGCAATCAGCCGGGCAGGTTTATTTGAATACAAGATAATTTCACTGCGAGAGATAACTATTTATTAATAACCAGATTAAAAAGTTTAATGCCTATGTAACACAACGGAAGAAGAAAAACGAAAGTAAATAGACATCAAACGAGGAATAAAAAGGGGGAAAGTGTTGCACCACCTTCCCCAATTCCTCGGCTATTAATACTTTCCTTGATTCACAAGATAGTGAACCTAAATTAAAGTACTAACAAAATCACTTAGCAAAGTTATGAAAAAAATCCTTTCACTGCTTGCCTTGCTCCTGTTTATTAACCTTTTTACATATCAGGTACAGGCACAGACAGCAGTTGTGAATATTAATAAGAACTCGATTTCGCTAAAAGAACTGATTCGCGACATCGAAAAACAGACTGGATATTTGTTTGTCTACGGAAAAGACATCAATATCGAACAAAAGGTAAAAATCAACGCTCATAATAAACAGGTAAAGATTCTGCTGGATAATGCATTGCCCCAGCTAGGATTGATGTATGAATATGCGGACAATTACATTTCACTGAAGAAAACGCAGATAGACAAGAAATCAATAGGTAAAAAAATAACAGTCAAAGGGAGCGTAGTAGATAAAAGCGGTGAGCCGATTATCGGAGCCAATATCATGGAGCAGGGGAGCGCAGCCAATGGTACAATCACGGATATCGACGGTAAGTTTACTCTGGCTTTGCCTTCCACCGCGGTGTTGTCCGTGACCTATGTGGGCTTTGCAACTAAGAACGTATCAGTAAATGGACAGAACAATGTCCGTATCATTCTGGAAGAAGACTCTGAAATACTGGACGAAGTAGTCGTCGTGGCTTACGGTACACAGAAGAAAATCTCTTCTACCGCTGCCGTTTCGAGCATGAAAACAAAAGATGTTGCGCAAAAGCCGGTTATCAATATCTCTAACAGTTTGGCGGGACGTATGGCCGGAGTCATCGCGAAGCAAGGCTCGGGCGAACCGGGAGCCGATGGTTCTGATTTGAGAATCCGCGGTGTGGCTACATTGGGAAACCAGTCTCCGCTGGTAGTGGTAGACGGTGTTCCCCGTGACTTCTCACGCATCGACCCAAACATGATCGAAGATATTACGATTCTGAAAGATGCGGCTGCCGTAGCGCCTTACGGTATGGCGGGTGCCAATGGTGTAGTGCTGGTAACTACTAAAAAAGGAAAAAGCGGTGCTCCCGTATTGTCATACAACGGATACATCGGTTTCCAGAATCCCACCCGCATCACGGACCAGGTGAACTCCTATGAATATGCTTTGATGAAAAACGAAGCCGCTATGAATGCCGGTTATCCTAATTATTACGCCTATTCACAGCATGACCTCGAAATGTATCGTAAAACAAGTGCAGGCGACCCGGATGCCGACCCTGACCGTTATCCTAACAGCAACGGATTGCGCGATTTAGTGCAAAGCAATTCTGTAATCACCAATCACAACTTGCAATTGTCCGGTGGTAGCGACAAATTCCAATACTACGTATCTTTGGGATATTCCTATCAGCAAGGTATGTGGAGCACTACGGATTATCAGCGTTTCAACCTGCTGGCTAACCTGAGCGTGGATGCCACCAAATACACGAAGATAAGTTTAAGTCTCGGCGGATGGCACGAAAAGAAAAACTATCCGGGAGCCGATACGGGAGACATCATGTATCAGGCTTATCGTACACCGCCTATTTCAGCTATCCAATACTCCAATGGATTGTGGGGACAATATGTAGGAAAATCCCTTTTCGGATTGGCCTACCGTAGCGGATACCGCCAGGAACCTGCCGACCAGCTGAATACTTCACTTTCTATCGAACAGCAACTTCCTTTCGTCAAAGGATTGAGCATTAAAGGCGTTATCAACTACGACCCGTACCGGATAAAGAAAAAGAAGTATATGACTCCAATCCCTGTTTATACGCTGGATGCCTCACAAACTCCCTATCAATATATGGAAGGATTCCAAGGACCGGAGAAACCGAATCTGGAACAATCTTTTGAAGAGAGTGTGAGCATGACCTACCAGGGAATGATTAATTACTCCCGGACTTTCGGCAAGCATACAGTGACCGGACTGGGAGTCATTGAAGCCCGCGAAAGAAACGTGTGGAACATGAATGCCAAGCGTCTGAATTATAATATCGACATTGATGAAATCAATGCGGGCAGCAGCGACCCTGCTGATATAAGCAACGGGGGAACTTCCTGGAAGGAACGTCAGGTGGGATACGCATTCCGTTTGGGATACAATTACGATAACCGCTATATGGCTGAAGTGTCAGGACGTTATGACGGACACTATTACTTTGCTCCGGGCAAACGTTTCGGTTTCTTCCCCGCCTTCTCACTTGGATGGAACTTGCGCGAAGAATCTTTTATGAAAGATATAGAATGGATGGACAAATTGAAATTCCGTCTGTCATACGGTGAATCCGGAAACCTGGCGGGTAGTTCTTACCAGTACATGAGTGATTATGGATTCGGTAATGCTGTCAACTTCGGCGGAGTGCCCATGATGGGTATGTGGGAAAACCTGCAAGGTAACCCGAATATCACTTGGGAGAAAGCGAAGAAGTTTGACTTCGGTATAGAATTCTCCGTACTGAACGGCATGCTTTCTTTAGAAGCGGACTATTTTTATGAAAAACGTTCGAATATGCTGATGGCTCCTAATGCTTTGGTTCCGGCAGAATATGGTATTCCCTTGTCGCAGGTAAATGCGGGAAGCATGCACAACCAGGGTGTTGATTTCTCTTTGAACTTCAATAAACGTATCAACAAAGACTGGATGGTCGGCGCTAAGGGAACATTTACGTTCGCGCGGAATATCCTGGATGAAGTATTTGAAACGGAAGCTACATATAATAATCCGAACCGCCGCAGAACGGGACGTCCTGACGGGACAATGTTCGGATATGATGCGCTGGGCTATTTCACATATGATGATTTCAATCCCGACGGTTCGTTGAAGTCCGGTATCGCTACACAGCCTTGGGGACAAGTATATCCGGGAGATTTGCGTTACAAGGATTTAAGCGGCCCTAACGGAGTGCCCGACGGCAAGATTGATGAACATGACCAGACGGTAATCGGATACTCCAACTGGGCTCCCGAAATTATTTTCGGTCTATCTCCCAGCATCCAATGGAAGAATTTCGACTTGAATGCCTTGATTCAGGGAGCTACCCGTACCAGCATTTCATTGGGTGAAACATTGGTGATGCCGTTCTTTGATTCGGGCTCTGCCACCAAGTTGCAGTTCAAGGATCACTGGACACCGGATAATCCGAACGCTCGCTATCCGCGCCTGACCAGTGAGGTGACTGTCAACAACCATCGTCAGCCTTCTTCCTGGTGGGTTCGTGACGCTACCTACATTCGTCTGAAAAGTATTGAAATCGGTTACACTTTGCCCCGTTCGGCATTGAACTTTATCGGTATCAGCTCCGCGCGCGTATATGCTTCCGGTCAGAATCTATGGACATGGACTCCGTTTATGAAAGAACTTGTAGACCCGGAAGCCAAGTCTGCCAATGGTAAATACTATATGCAGCAGGCAGTATATGCTTTTGGTCTGAACGTCACTTTTTAATTAGTTAACCATCATAAAAAGTATAGAATATGAGAATACATACTATAATAAAAACAGTTTGCCTGGCAGGAACATTAGCTTTGCTGTCTGCTTGTGAAGACTGGCTTGAGATAGAGCCGAAAGACCGTTTCGGAGATACGACGGTTTGGGGATCGGAAGAGAATGCCGATATGTTTCTGAACGACATTTATAATCAGTTGCCTCATTTGAATAATGAAACGCAGAATCTGGATCAATATTCGGACAATTCATATGTCGGAGCCGAATGGATGAATGCGCGGACAACTATATATACCGGAGCGTTGTCTCCTACCAGTTGGATACCCGGCCCATGGGATATGTGGAAATGGGGACGTCAGAATAACGATGACGCGAAGGGACAGTATGAACGTATCCGTTCCTGCAATCTTTTCATCAACAAGGTGAAGGAATCGGAATTTTCTGCCGATTATAAGAAAGAACGCCTGGCCGAAGCACGTTTCCTGCGTGCCTGGTTCTACCATTATCTTTGGATGGCTTACGGCGGTGTGCCTATTATTACAGAGGTGTTGGATAATAATGTGAGTACGGATATTTTCTATCCGCGTGAAACTGCGCAGAAGACATTTGAATTTATAGATAAAGAGTTGGATGAAATCAAAGAAGACCTTCCCGACCGTCGTAGCGGTGCCGATTTGGGACGCGCTTCCAAAGGAGCAATCCTGACACTGAAAGGATGGGTGGAACTGTTCCATGCCAGTGAATTACGTAATCCCGGCAAGGATAAGAAACGTTGGGAAGCTGCTGCCGCGACATTGCAAGATGTGATAGGATTAGGGGTGTATCATTTGCAACCCACTATCCTCGATCTTTGGACAGAAGCTACGAATAATAATGATGAAGTTATTTTCGACTTCCAGATGTCCAAGCAGAACGGCGGACGCCGTGAAGGTCTGTTCGGCCCGGTATTTGTGAAAGGAGTACAGTCCAGTTGGGGGAATATGCAACCTACACAGGAACTTGTAGACGACTATTGCATGGCAAACGGACTGCCGATCTCTGATCCTGCCTCCGGTTATAATAAGAATAATCCATATAAAGGTCGTGAAAAACGTTTCTATCAGAGTATCTTGTATGACGGCTCCATGTGGCAGGGTGAAGAAATCATTACCCGCGTAGGAGTAGGCAGTCCGAATGAGATAGATACTTCTTCCGAAAGTGACGTTACGAATACGGGTTACTATACCCGCAAAACGATTGACGAATCTGTGAATGGAGCGGATAATCTGCAAATGAGCAACGGTATGGCGAATTATATCTTCTTCCGTTATGCGGATGTATTGCTGATGTATGCCGAAGCATCTTTGGAAGCGGGAGATAAACCGACAGCCGTAGAATACCTGGATATGGTAAGAACGCGTGGCGGTAATATGCCTTCCATTGAAGACACATATCCGCAGGGCATTACGGAGAACCAGTTGCGTGAAGTTATCCGCAGGGATCGACGTATCGAACTGGCATTCGAAGATAAACGCTGGTGGGATATTCTTCGCTGGAAGATTTGTGACGGTGAGAATGGCGTGATGAATAAGCCTATTGGCGGTATGAAGGTTGAAGATACGGACGGAGACGGCGTATGGGAATATAATTATCACGAAGTGGGCAAGCGTACTTTCCTGCCCCGTATGTATTACCAGCCTATTCCGCAATATGTGTTGGATAAGAATCCGGTAATCCGTGAGCAGAACGGCGGCGAAGACGGATGGGCAGGCGGACAAAATCCCGGATATTAATAACAATGTAAACCTTGAAAGATTATTCGTATGAAACTAAATAGATTTATCATAGCGGCAGGTGCGATGTTTTGTTCATTGGCCTTGCTGAGTGGATGTAGTGATGATGATGTTTGCAAAGTCTATATCCCGGAAGCGAAAGCTTTGCAGATTAAGAATTTCGACCTGGATACAGAGTTAAGAGAGGTGTTTCATGTAGCCGTGACTGCCAGTGATTATGTTACCCGTTCCGGTAAGGAAGTGTCGGGAGACGTTAAGGTACAGTTGAGCGTAGACGAAGCCAAAGTGAACGAATATAATTCTTTATGCGGCACAGATTACCCTTTGCTTCCTTCAGACTGCTATACGCTCACTACGGAAGCGGTTATTCAGGCAGGGAAGAGCTCTTCTGACGACTTGATACTTGCAGTCAACGCCCAGGGAAAGATTCAGCCGTTCGACTCTTATTTATTACCAATCACCATCACTTCCATAGAGGGAGCGCAAGCCGATCATATTCAGCAGACAGTATATTATCTGTTGAGTGGCGCAGAAGATGTGTGGGCGATGCCGTTGGCGGATCGCAGTGAGTGGCAGATAGTAGAAGTGTCTTCGGAAGAAACCAGCGGCGAAGGTTCGGACAACGGGCATGCCATTCATGCTTTCGACGGGCTGAAAGGAACTTTTTGGCATACACAATGGAAGGGCAATGAGCCTGAACCTCCACATCATATCGTAGTGGATATGGGCAAGGAAGTGAAGATGCTCGGCTTTCAATATGTATCCAGGGATCACGGTGAAGCATGGCCGCAGGAGATGACGATGGAAACCAGTCTCGACGGAACCAAATGGGAATCAGCCGGAACATACAGTGACCTGCCCGCAGGAGCGAAAGAAGAATTCCGTTCTTATTTCCCCGGATTCAAGCAGGCGCGTTATTTCCGCTTGACCATTACAGCCGTATATAGTGGAAAATGGGCTACTGCTGTGGCTGAAATAAATGCGATTTCTATTATTAAGTAACAGGAAAGATAATCATCATGAAAAAATACATCTATATATTATTAACATTCTGCTTACTGGCTTCTTGCATGGAAGACCCGACGGCAGGTGTGGTTATACCCAAATATACTCCTTCCACCGGAAATCCTGAAGAACCTGAAGAACCGGGAGATGACCTCATCGACCCGTCCGAACCGTTGAGCAGAGGATTTGTACATCTGAAAGGGCGCGAATTGAAATCCTTGAATTCCTTGTCTATCACCGGACTGAATGATGGCGAGAAAGTAATCCTTTCCACCTTGGCGGGACTTGCGGCAAGAGTAACGGGCGATCAGGTTTATATAAATGAGGGCGGCCCTTCTTCCGTATGGTTGAAGCAGATGCAGAACAAATATGGTATTCCTGTGAAAACCTACAATTCATTGTCGTCTTTAGTGGCACATTATGTAGAGACAGGAGTGATAAAAGGGTACATTACTTATAAACCTTATTCAGACGGACAATCCCATTCTGTCAATGTAGCTACTTCTCTGTGTGGTTTGCTACGTGGAATTGCCGTTCAGGAATCTTTGGTGGATAAGGTCAAGGCGATGGGAGTGACTACCGAATTAATGAATGTAAGTTCACACGACGAAAAGTGGTTGTATGAAAATTATAAAGACCAGTTGGATAAAAGCCTGGCGGCTGATATGAAACCGGAGATTTTTCATCATCTGCGTGACTATATCACGATGACGAACGCCTTTGCATTTTATGACTATAACGCCCGTAAAGACTGGACTTGGCGCACATCTATTCTGACAGACTTGGATGAGGGAGCCTATTGCTTCGGTTATTACGATCTGGATGAATGGGGAATGGTGAATAATGCTTCCAAACTGGGAGTATCTATGCTGCCGACCGACCAGGCTGCGAACCTGGCGACATTGAGCAGCATCTATGATACGTCGGGATTAAAACAACGTCCGGCAACCAAAGAGGTGACTACCGAAGAGAACGTACACTATGTGACATTCCTCGTAAGTGATGGTGACAATATCGCCTTTAACCTTTGGGGACAACAGGGATACTTCGACCATGATCTGCATGGACAATTCCCGGTAGGCTATACCATTTCGCCTTCTTTGTATGACCTGGCTCCGGCAGCATTGCGTTGGTATTATGAGAATAGCAAGGAAGGGGATTACTTTGTAGCAGGGCCGAGTGGCAGCAGTTATATTTTTCCTAGTAAGATGTCGGACGCCGATTTGGACGCATATCTGGTTAAGCTTAACGAGTATGTGGATAAGGTAGGTTTGAATATCTGTAATATCCTGGATCAGAAAATTATGACTAATTCCAAGGTTTATAACAAGTATCTGGCTCAGCCTAATATTGATGCCATATTCTATACGGGATATGGGGAGACAGGAGCCGGCGGCATTAAGTTTTCGGATAACGGCAAACCTGTGATTGAGCAGAGAAGCGTATTGTGGGAAGGTCTTAGTAACGGCAGGGGCGAAGAAGCAGCCGTTATTTCCCAAATCAACAGCCGTTCTGCTAATCCGCACAGTGCGGACGGATACACCTTTGTTTTCGTACATTGCTGGACAAAAGACCAACAATGTATCAAAACAGTCATTGACGGGCTGAATGATAATGTACGTGTTGTCCCCGTTGACCAGTTCGTGCAACTTGTGAAACAAAACCTGGGACCTACTAACTAAATCTTATTCGTAATCTATATATCATGAACATAAAAAAACTCTTGGCATTAGTCGTAACTACTACCTGTTCCGTCATGGCTATGGCACAACAAGCGCCTGCGCCTTGTGGACTGACTCCGAGTGAAAGACAGTTGGAATGGTACAATCGTGAAATGATTGCGTTCTTTCATTTTGGAATCAACACTTTCGAGGAATTTGTGAACGAAGGAGACGGACGTGCCAGTACGGCAATTTTTAATCCGACAGCTTTAGATTGCGGACAATGGATGAGAACTTTAAAAGCAGCGGGGATTCCCGCTGCTATCCTCACCGCCAAACATGCCGATGGATTTTGCCTGTGGCCGAGTAAATACACTGACTACAGTGTGAAGAACGCCACCTGGAAGAATGGCAAGGGGGATGTAGTCCGTGAGTTTGTCGATGCTTGTGAAGAATATGGACTGAAAGCAGGTATCTACCTGGGGCCGCACGATCGTCACGAACATCTTTCTCCTCTTTATACCACCGAACGTTATAAAGAATATTACGCCTGCCAACTCAATGAGTTGATGAGCGACTACGGTAAGATATGGGAAACCTGGTGGGATGGTGCCGGAGCTGACGAACTGACAACGCCGATTTACCGTCACTGGTATAAGATTGTCCGTGAGAAACAACCGGATTGCGTTATCTTCGGAACAAAGAATTCATATCCATTCGCAGATGTCCGCTGGATGGGAAATGAAGCGGGAGAAGCGGGCGACCCTTGTTGGGCAACGACCGATTCGATAGCTATCCGTGATGAAGCGCAGTATTATAAGGGACTGAATGAAGGCAGTCCGAAAGGAGATGCGTATGTTCCTGCGGAAACGGATGTCTCTATCCGTCCAAGCTGGTTCTATCATGCCGAAGAAGATAACCGCGTGAAGAGCGTCAGTGAACTTTGGGATATTTATTGCACTTCCGTAGGACGCAATAGTGTATTACTTCTTAATTTTCCGCCTGACAGACGGGGACTGATTCATCCGACCGACTCACTGCATGCGGCATTACTAAAACAAGGAATTGATGAAACTTTCAGTGTCAACCTGTTGACTAAAGCTAAAGTAAAAGCCACTAATGTACGAGGAACCAAGTTTGCCCCCGAGAAAATGATAGATGATAAGAAAGAAACCTATTTTGCCGGAAAAGACGGGAATGTGAAAGCTGATATTGTCTTCACCTTACCAAAGAAAACCGAGTTTGACTGCCTGATGATACAGGAAGTCATAGAGCTGGGACACCGGACTACGAAATGGAGTGTGGAATATTCCGAAGACGGCAAGAACTGGATTCCTATTCCGGAAGCTACGGATAAACAGTCTGTCGGCAATAAATGGATTGTACGTTTTGCCCCTGTAAAAGCCGGACAAGTACGTTTGCGTATTCTGGACGGTAAGGCTTGTCCCGCAATTCATACATTTGGTGTATATAAACAATCATCTCTTTTCCAATCATAATAAATTAGATATGCAACGATTAAAAATCTTTGGAAGTGCATTGATTGCACTGACGTTTTCAGTCTCTTCTGCCGTAGCACAGCAATTTGACCCGAAGCAAGGATACGAAATCCATACGGTCAACGGGCTTGTTCTTGACAATCAGGAGAATCTGGATACCAATACGAAAGTGTTTATCAGTAAGAGAGAAGCGGACAAAGAGTCGCAAGTTTGGAATTTGATTCCGTGTGAACAGGAAGGATGTTATACCATTACCAGTCCGCTGACGCAGATGAACATTGATAATAGCGGTAAAGGAGAGGTAGCCTGTCCCGTCATCCAATGGTCATCGGATGCCAGGAACCCGAACCAACAATGGAAAGTGACCGCTTTGCCGAACGGGAATTATATATTTACCAACGTGGCAACCGGCTATAACTTAGGCTTTTCGGATGCGGGGCCGGTGGGCGATCCTGTCTTCCAATTAAAGGCGGATGCCTCGAAGAATAACCAACAGTGGCAGATACGGAAGTCGAACCTGAAAGTAGTAGCCGAAGCTCTGAAAGTAAAGAGTACCCATGATTGGGAGAATGAACGTATCTATGCCGTCAATAAAGAGGAAGGCAGGGCTACATTTATTCCGTTCGCCAACCCGGAGGAGATGAAGGCGGATCCGGTTTATATGCGTCCTTGGGAACGTACCAACTCTTCCCGTTACCTGCTACTGAATGGTAACTGGAAATTTAACTGGGTAAAACAGCCGTCCGAACGTCCGGTAAACTTCTATAAAACGAATTATGATGTATCCGATTGGAAAGAAATCCCTGTCCCGTCTAACTGGGAAATGCACGGATATGGCACTCCGATTTATACCAACATCACTTATCCTATCCGTAACAATCCCCCTTTCATACAGGGACAACGCGGCTACACAGTCGAAAAAGAACCGAATGCGGTAGGTTCTTATCGCCGGGATTTTACACTTCCCGCCGATTGGAAGGATAAGGAAGTTTTTATCCATTTCGATGGTATTTACAGTGCCGCCTATATATGGGTGAACGGTAAGAAAGTGGGGTATTCGCAGGGAGCGAATAACGATGCGGAATTCCGTATTACCCCTTACGTGAAACCGGGCAAGAATACGGTAGCCGTAGAAGTCTACCGTTGGTGTGACGGTAGCTTCCTGGAAGACCAGGATATGTTCCGTTTAAGCGGTATCCACCGCGATGTTTATCTCGTGGCTACACCGAAAGTTCGCCTGCGTGATATCCACCTGACTTCTCTGATAAGCGACCGCCTGGATAAAGCGGAACTGAAAGTGAAAGCGGATGTGCACAATTATGGAAAGAAAGCTCAGGAAGGAACTTTACATGTTTCTTTATTCAATACGAAAGGCGAATCCCTGCGTTCGTTTACGATACCTACGGGACAAATTTCCGGCGGACAGGAGAATGTGTGCGAAGGCAAGACTACGATTCGTGACCCGCAACTGTGGAGCGCAGAAACTCCTGACTTATATACAGTCAATTTTGAACTGCTTGACACGGCAGGAAATGTACTGGAAGCAACTACCCAGCAATATGGTTTCCGTAAGATAGAAATCAGGAACAATAAAGTATATATCAACAACGCGCTCGTTCTTTTCAAAGGAGCCAATCGTCACGATACGCATCCGCAGTTTGGAAAAGCGGTTCCGATGGAAAGTATGATAGAAGACATTCTTCTCTTCAAACGTTTCAATCTTAACACAGTACGTACCAGCCATTATCCAAACGATCCGAAGATGTATGCTCTGTATGACTATTACGGATTGTATGTGATGGATGAGGCCGACATCGAGTGTCACGGCAATATGTCTCTGTCAACCCGTGAGAGTTGGGAAGGAGCCTATGTAGACAGAATGGTGCGAATGGTGGAACGGGATAAGAATCACCCTTCGGTTGTTTTCTGGTCTATGGGAAATGAATCGGGGGGCGGACGTAACTTTGAAGCTACTTATAAAGCCGCCAAAGCAATAGATGACCGCTATATCCACTATGAAGGAATGAATGATGTGGCAGATATGGACTCCCGTATGTATCCTTCGATTGAAGGTATGGTAGAACAGGACGAACAGCCCCGCAATAAACCTTATTTTCTTTGTGAATATGCCCACGCGATGGGAAATGCCATTGGTAACCTGGAAGAATACTGGGATTATATAGAGAATCATTCCAAACGTATGATTGGCGGATGTATCTGGGACTGGGTAGACCAGGGATTGAATATGCCCGGACAACCTGCCGACCACTATTATTTTGGTGGCAGTTTTGGCGACCGCCCTAATGACAATGACTTTTGCTGTAACGGTATTGTGACCCCTGACCGTCGGATTACTCCGAAGTTATGGGAAGTGAAAAAGGTGTATCAGTATATCACTCTCGAACCGAATGGGGAGAATAGTGTGGGAGTACGCAACCGTTATGCTTTCCTTAACTTGCATGACTTTAATCTGCGTTATGTGATTCTGAAAGATGGCGTACCTGTTATGGAAGAAGAATTTACCCTGCCCGATGGCAAACCGGGCGAACATCGTGCCGTACAGATTCCTTATTCCCGTTATCTTACTCCTGAAGGCGAATACTTCCTGAATTTGGAAGTGAAACTGAAAGAGGATTGCGTATGGGCGAAAGCCGGGCACATCGTAGCTACGGAACAGCTCTTGCTTCAGAAAGCTCCACATACAGGTTTGCAACCGGTTACTTCTTCCACTCTTGTAGAAGAACATCCGTTTAAAGTGGTGGAAGAAGAAAAACGCTATTTATTCTTCCGTAGTCCCGAAGTGGAAATTACGTTTGATAAGGTAGCAGGCAAACTGACCGGAGTTCGTTACAATGGAAAGAATATGCTCCATTTGCGTGATGGATGGGCATTGAATACTTTCCGTTTCATTAATAACGACGTGCGCAGATGGGAAGAACCGAAAACGGAAGTTATCGGTTTTGAATGGAAGTGGGCGGAAGACAATCAATCGGCTATGGTAACGATTCAGTTACAGCAAACTGTTGGAAACGTGAAGGTTCCTCATACGTTGATTTACCGTTTGTATGGCAATGGCGAAATAGATGTGGACGCCTCTTTTACTACAAACGATGAGTTCAATCTTCCCCGTTTATCTTTGCAGGCTTTGTTCAACCCTTCATTAGAACAGGTGGAATGGTATGGACGTGGACCGATAGAAAATTATCAGGACCGGAAGAATGCGGCATACGTTGGCAAGTATCAATCATCCGCCAGCGATATGCAGGAAAAGTATGCACGTTCACAAACGATGGGCGGACGTTGTGATACCCGTTGGCTGACCTTGACGGACAAGGAAGGGAAGGGGATAAAGATAACTTCTGCCGATACCTTCGATTTTAGTGCTTTGCATTATACGGATAAGGATTTGTTTGAAGTTAAATATGGTCACGCTTTGCCTGATATTCGCCGTGCGGAAGTCGTTTTGAATTTAGATTGCATACAGCGTGGATTAGGTAACGCGAGTTGCGGCCCGGGTCCTCGACCTAAGTACGAGATTCGGAAAGGTACGGTTTATCAGTATGCTTTCCGTATGTCTCCTTTTTCAAAATAAGCAGGGAATTACAGGATAACAGAGCTTTAATAGCATAAAGAAAGAGTAAGCAGACGCTTTTTGCCCAATTTGAATGTGGGTAAAAAGGCATAATCTGCTTACTTTTTGTTGTATTTGAAGGGATTACTTATTTCTTTTACTATTTTTGTACACTAGATTTCAAAATATGCCATAATGAAAGAAAATAAGTATTTATTTGCTTTGATAGGACTGTGCCTGTTCCTGGGGCTTACATCCTGTGCGGAAGATAAAAGAATCTTTGGAGATGATATTGAAATTCCCGAATTGACGGATGATAATACGTTGCAGTTTACAGTCGAAGTCGCCAGTGACTGGAAGCAGATAGAAGTGATTGCCGGCGGCGGAAGAATGGCTATTGAATGGGGCGACGGACGTTTGCAAAAAGTGGAAGACCCGGGAACGACCGGACCTATCAATTACAAATATGGAAACCGGAAAAGTTATCGGGTAAGAATATGGGCGGAAGAACTGGACTTTCTTAGTGTAAGTGGCTTGCTTCTTCCCACGACCGATCTCCGCATGGGATATTTACCCAGGATGAGAAGCTTGAATCTGAATAGCTTTTCGGGTACTACGGAACTTGATTTGAGTAATTCATGTCCTAATGTGGAAGATATAAATATTGGCAACTGGTCTGACCTGGAACGTCTTGAACTAAACCAGTGCAAGCAACTGGAAAGGGCGGACATCTATACCAATCCCCGGTTGACTTCCCTGAATATAGTAAACCTTCCCAAACTGAAGGACTTAAATTGTGCCGGTAATGGATTGACTGCTCTTTCCCTGGACGGAGTGCCTGCTTTGCGAACTCTCTATTGTAATAATAATCCTCTGACCACTATTGATTTAGGTGATAAGATGACTATTGCCGGGTTATATATACAGAACTGCGCTTTTAGTTCATTGGCTTTTTTAGATAAGTTGCCTTTGTTGTCAGAATTTAGCTGTCGCTCCAACCAATTGACAACATTGGATTTATCAAAGCATCGCTCGCTTCGTTTCCTGGATTGTAGCTTCAATAGAAAGTTGACTCAGTTATTGATTCCGACAAATGATCTGGTGCAAATACTGCGTTGTCATTCTTGCAACTTAAAGGCGGATGAATTAAATGCGGTATTTAGTGCGTTGAAAGCATGTGATAAACCTTCGACTCCTGAACATGAAAAGGATTATCGAATATCTTTCTACGACAATTCGGGAGAGAATACCTGTGATATGAGCATACTTAAAAATAAAAACTGGTATATAGACACGAATAAAAACTGATTGTTAACATGAACTCGAATCTAATGAAAAGAAGATTTTATCTATTTATTTCTTTTTTATTGGGCGGAACGATGCTTATCTTTGCCCAACCTGTCCAGTCTCCCGTAGACAAAGCACTGAACACCATCAACCGCTCTTCTACCGAAGCTACGATTAACTTTTTGGCAAGTGACGAACTCCAAGGACGTGAAGCAGGATTTCATGGTTCCCGTGTATCCTCGGAATACATCGTTTCTTTATTGCAATGGATGGGCGTACACCCTTTAAACGGCAGTTATTTTCAACCTTTTGATGCCTATCGCAAAGAGCGTCAAAAGAAAGGACGCTTGGAAGTCCATCCCGATTCTATTGCCAAACTAAAGCAGGAAGTGCACCAAAAGCTCTCCATGAGGAATGTATTAGGTATGATTCCCGGTAAAAATAACAAGGAATATGTGATTGTAGGCGCGCATTTCGACCACTTAGGAATAGACCCTGCACTTGACGGTGACCAAATTTATAATGGCGCCGATGATAATGCATCCGGTGTATCGGCTGTGTTGCAAATAGCCCGTGCTTTTGTTGCCAGCGGACAACAACCGGAAAGAAATGTCATCTTCGCTTTTTGGGATGGAGAGGAAAAAGGACTGTTAGGCTCGAAATACTTTGTGCAGACTTGTCCTTTCATGTCTCAAATCAGAGGTTATTTGAACTTTGATATGATTGGCCGTAATAACAAACCCGAACAATCTCGCCATGTAGTCTATTTTTATACGGCTGCTCATCCTGCTTTTGGTGATTGGCTGAAAGAAGATATTAAGAAATACGGTTTGCAGTTAGAACCGGACTACCGTGCATGGGCTAACCCGATAGGCGGTAGCGATAATGGTTCATTTGCTAAAGTGGGTATTCCTATCATTTGGTATCATACGGACGGACATCCCGATTATCACCAACCCTCCGACCATGCCGACCGGTTGAACTGGGATAAAATTGTAGAAATCACAAAGGCTTCCTTCTTGAATATGTGGAAGATGGCGAATGAAAAGGCATATTGATTAAATTACATTCGAAGTTTTTACCGGCTCTCCTTTGGGGGAAGGAGAACCGGTTGATTTACAACTAAAGATTGGACTGATATAGTTGTTTGTTATTCCCAGCCCGGATTTTGCGTTAAGTTAGGATTTAAAGCGATCTCTTCCAGTGGTACCTGATATAAATAGTATTTCTCCAGCCAGCCTTTACCATCCTTGACAGGATCATTGAACAGATAAATATATCCTTCGGTCATAGAGCCATTAGCACCGTCTGATGTTCCGGTGGTTTCATTCAGTAAAGTAAGCGAACTCAACTCACTTTTTGAAATCCACATTCCTTTCTGCTGCATATTAACAAACCAGGGAGCTGTTCTCCAACGTCGTACATCGTAGAATCCGAATCCTTCACCCATCAGTTCAATAATACGTTCACGGCGTATTTCCCACAAAACCGGATCTACCGGAATACCGTTTGTATTCCCTTTCGGGTAATATTTTCCACGTTTCGGATCGAAATTCTCATCAATGTCCGCTATAGTCATCGGGGATACTCCTGCCCGTGTACGTAATTTATTTATGGTTTCGTCAGCAACGGTCTGGTTAAACTCACTGGTTTCGAACATCGCTTCTGCATAATTCAACAAAACTTCTTCAATCTTGAAGATCGGCTTATCCGCTGTGTTTACTTGCGCATTATTATAGTTTTCTTCCCAGTTATCCCAGTTTTTCCATACATAATATCCTGACCGACAGGCAACATAAGCATGTGGCCCGTATTGCTTTCCTTCGATGGTGTATTGAGCACCGCCTTGCAGGTTGGGGATACGCCGTACTAATGAAGCGCTCCAGTTCTGTCCCGGCAGACGTTTCATTCCCACTCCCGGGTTGCTGCATGATTCGTTAGCTCCCATGATGTCAATGTATTCACGGTCGGCAGGCTCACTGGTGTACGACCATGTCGTATAGTCTCCTTTACCGTCCACTACTTTATAAGGTGGCATGATAGTATGATACATACGTGGATCTCTATTACGGAATGTGGAATAGATGTCTTTGTCTCCGGCATATAAATCCGAATTGGAAATTGTTTTTCCGTCTTTGCAGAGATACAGGTCTACTGTTCCTTGATGCATTTCTATGTCATGTGAAGAAGTATGCTCATAGTAACATGAATTTCCCGGTTTGATTGTTTCCAGCCATTGCTGGTAAAGGATGATTCCCGGAACTGTGCTGAGATTATCCGTAGTCCACATTTCACCATAGCCGGCGGCAGGCTGCCCGTCTGTTCCTGTATATAAGGAAGGATAATCTTGCATCAGCAGTTGCGAGACACGCTTGCATTCTGTGAAATATCTGTCATAACTTCCTAGTTCATGATATTTTCTCCAAGTACCCTCGCGAAGAGTGAAGCGGGAAATGGCAGCCCGCACACAGTCTTGGTTGATTGTATTCGAACCATCCTTTTTCATATAGGTTGCCGCATCGCCGATATTCGATTCAGCCCATAGCAGCCGTTCCAATACTTTGTCCGCTACTTCGATGCGGGGCATACGTGAACCGTAAGCCTCTTCTGAAGTGTCGTCCAATGGAGTATCTACCCAGGGTACATCTCCAAAACGGTCGATCAGCTCCATATACCAAAATGAATGGAAAAAATATCCCACAGCCTTCCAGTGATTTTTTTCTCCTTCGGTCATATTGGAAGCGTCTACATGAGACAACATGATATTGATACGGCGGATGAAAGAAGAGAAATTCCATCCATTGCCGGAAGTTGCGTTCGTCACAGTTTGGAATGCGTATTTATTCTGACTGCTTGCACCTCTTTGTTCCAGGTATCCGGCGTATACATCACCAAGGTAATGGGAGTTGCGTCCGATGGCAGTAGTGGACGTAGCTATGTTCGTATTGGAAAACATTTCATAACAAGGCCACATGAAGGCTTTAAAATTATCGTATGACTGGAAAGCATTTTCTTCAGTCAGACTGGTCACAGGATATTTCTCTAAAAAACTATCATTGCATCCTGTCAACATTATCCCGGTAAAAAGGGTAAGAAGTAATAGTATCTTTTTCATGATTATGTATCAGATTTAATGTTTATAATGTGATATTTATCCCAAATGAAACGGTGCGGAATGACGGGTAGTTCCATTCAATCCTTTCAGGGTCGATGCCCGAAGGTAATGAAGTGAATGTCGCTACGTTCTCTATACTGACAAATGCTTTCATCTGATTCAGGAGAATCCGGTTCACCCAATTTTTAGGTAGTTTGTAGGATAGAGTAATGTTCTTGATTCGCAGATAAGAGGCATCGGACAAGTACTTGTCACTTTGCCGGAGGTTTGAACCGGAGTTACCGCGGTTTCCGTAGAGCCGTGGATACTTGGCATCCGGATTCACTGCGCTCCAGTCACCGTTATCCGGATCTTTGGGCATCCAGTAATCACTCAAACCTTCAAATAAGGGAACAAAATTGTCACCGTTCATGGGAGAAGTGAGAACGTTTGAAATCCAGTAATCCCGCTTGCCTGTTCCCTGCAATATGACGTTGAGGTCAAATCCGGCATAATTCAATCCGAGGTTTATTCCATATTGATAGCGCGGAGTGGTGTTGCCAATCACTTTGCGGTCTCCCGGATTATCAAATGTATTGTCGCCGCTGGTAATTACGTTGGTCGAACTGTCATCATCACGCAGGTTCTTGAATTTCACGTCACCGGGGCGTACATTGTAACCATTGATAGAAGTGACTCCCTCTTTGAGTTGCCAGGAAGAAGTATCTACAAAATCATCTACGGTATAATATCCGTCTACGACATATCCCCAAATTTCGCCTAGTGTCTGCCCCGGATAATAAGAACTCAATAACTTTGTTGCTGCATTGTCGTCATATTTTATTATTT
Organism: Bacteroides sp. GM023; assembly: GCF_014750685.1. Classification (GTDB taxonomy): domain Bacteria; phylum Bacteroidota; class Bacteroidia; order Bacteroidales; family Bacteroidaceae; genus Bacteroides. The sequence continues at coordinate 63,454 of NZ_JAAXGE010000014.1, read as the reverse complement.
CCGATTTATAATCCGAGAGATTGAATCCTAACCGGTAGCCCACTTTTCCTATCTGATCTCTCCAGTTCAGGCTAAGTTCCCAACCTCGCGTGCGCATATCAGCCGTATTCTGATAAGGGGCGCTGGCACCTACGACAGCCGGCAGTTGTACGCCCGGCGCAAGCATCCCGTTTGTGTTCCGTTGATACCACTCGAATACTCCGTTCAGGCGGTTATTGAACATATTCAGATCTATTCCCACATTTATTGTCCCTACTTTCTCCCATGAAAAGTTTTGGCTGACTAATGCAGGTAAAGAACTGATAGAGGTTACATATGTATCGTCTATGATCCATGAGGTAGCCTTATTGTTTACGCTCATAGACGGTGTGAATGTATATGGATTGATGTTTTGATTCCCAATGACACCATAAGAAGCACGCAGTTTCATACCATCCAACCAATGACGGGTGGATTCCATAAATTTCTCCTGTGCGATTTGCCATCCGGCAGATACTGACGGGAAGAACCCGAACCGTGAATCTTTGGGGAATTTGGAAGAACCGTCATAACGTCCGTTTACTTCCAGCAAATATTTGTCATGATAGTTGTAGTTGACACGGAAGAATCCGCCACGGATGGCATATTCACTATAAGAATCGGTCGCTTTGATCGTTCCCGTTCCTGATGCCATTGCCGGGACGTCAAGCACAGCTTGATTGTACGAGTATGTATCCAAGGTTTCCTGATAACTGGATTCCTGATTGAAACCTGCCATTACCTTGAAATGATGATTGGCTATATCTTTGGTATAAGTGGCATAAATATTGATGGAATTATAATTAGTATGTTGTTTGTATTTTCTAAGGTAATCATCGACAAAGGATTTAGAACTTCCTCCTTGGATGGTTGTATAGTCATATTGTCCGGTATACCAGTGATAATCATATATGTTTTTGTCAAATGTATATTCAAACACAGCTTCCAGTCCTTTGAGAGGTTTAAGGATGGATTTCAGAAAAATACGCGGATTATCATTCTTGTTGTTGACCGGATTCGAATATAATATCTGATTACGGGGAGTAAATAAGGGTAAATCTTCATCCGCCAGTGTATTGACAGATGCCGGTAATTCACCTTCGGGATAATAAGAAACTAAGCGGGTGTTGTATACTCCTCCCATTCCTCCAGGGGAAGTTTGTAGGCTGTGTGCATAGCTCATCGTCACTTCCTGAGTAAACCATTTTGTGACATCAGCGGAAATGAATGAATTTACATTCAAACGCTCGAATTTATCTCTGTCGGAAACCAGGACACCATCATTGGAATTGTAACCTCCTGATATGCGGTAGCGAAGCTTGTCGGTTCCTCCACTGGCGGATATGTTGTGTGTCATTTGAAAACTGGTTTCCATGAAGTTCTTATATAAGTCCTTCTCGTTCAGGTAATAGGGGACTCCGGATCCATCCACATAGATGCCATCGCCTACTGTATTGAATGCAGATGGATCTTTTTGGTAAGCGGCGAGATATTCCATCCATTTGCTGACACTTGGTGAACCTAATGACCAGTATGCATCAGAGTATCCACAATCCAGATAGGCTTGCAGATAATCCATCAAGGGAGCCTGTTTCGGTAAGTTTACCGCCTTTCCAAATGCGAAGTTGTTGTTGTAGTTCAGTTCGAATCTGGAAGCACCTTGAGGACGTTTGGTAGTAACCAGGATGACACCTCCTGCTGCCCGTGCTCCATAAATGGCGGCCGAAGCTGCATCTTTCAGTACATTGATAGATTCAATGTCTTCCGGGTTCACCATGTCGATATCACCTTCCACATTGTCTATCAGAACAAGTGGCTTGATCGTATTTCCATAGGTTCCATCCGAGTTCTTGACACCTAATGAATATGCACCACGAATCTGAAAGGATTTGCTTGTTCCCGGGGCATTACCTCCATTGGAAACAAACAATCCCGGAACTGCTCCTTGTAGCGCGTCAGCGGCATTCAGCAAGGGGCGATCTCCCAATGCCTCATCCATTTTCACGGAAGATACTGCACCGGTTAAATTAGCTTTTTTTTGCGAACCATATCCCACAACTATGATTTCATCCAATGCTTTTGTATCATCTTTCAGTACGATTTTGAAAGAAGTTTGATACCCGATCTTTATTTCCTGCGTCATATATCCTATGTAGGAAATGGTAAGAGTTGCATTGGCAGGTACGGTAATTGTAAAATTACCATCAATGTCGGAAATGGTACCGTTGGATGTGTGTCCTTTCTCTAATACGGTAGCACCTATGATCGGCTGACCTGACTCATTGGTTACATTTCCTGTAATCTTTTTTGTTTGTTGGACAATCGCTGAAATTTCATTCTCACTTTTGCTGTAAGAATTGGCAAACACATCATTGTGGCATAGCAGGCCAGTCGGAATACTAAGTACTATAAGGACTTATGCAATGAGTTGTTTCTTTATAACCTTTCTATAATATAGTTTTAAGTTGTGTTTTTTCTATATATGCCAATATTTCCGCTATGAAAATATTATTTTATTATCTTTTTTAGTATATCAGCTTGGATTTATAAAAAATGTTCTTATTTTTGCAAAGTGATGTTATAGAATTTTACGCCTTAAAAGTAGCACAAATTGATATCAATATCCCCCTGGATTATCAACAGGAGTTTATTATATATTTTTGAATTATAACCCTATAGATTGATGTACTTATGAAAACAAGTTCTTTAATTGATTCAAATGTCTTTCGGAAAGTTCTTATAGAACTTGGTTGCTTTCCTATATATTGTTGATTTTTGTTGTTTTGTGTACAGGCTATTACATTTTGCAATAGAGAATAGACGGTATACATTTGAAAATCCATGCTACATATCTCCATCTTTTTGAGATAAAAACAATCTTTTTCTTTTTTGCAATGGCTCTCTTTATTTGTTTCACGGCTTTATCTACTGGGGTAACCCAAAACAATCCGTCTCCTTTAGCCATCGCTGTGTCTACAAACCCCGGACGGACATCTGTCGTATGAATAGGATAAGGAGATTTGGTAGCCTTCTGCCTTAGCCCTTCCATGTAATTGATTTGATAAGCCTTTGAAGCATTGTAAGCAGGTGCGACACCACTGCCACGCGTACCGCCTACGGAAGAAATAGCAACCATATGACCACCTTTCTGTTGCTCAAAGTACCGGAATCCCCAATCGGCTATGTTGGTGAATCCTATTACATTGGTCAATAGGGTAGGCTCTTCCAGTTGGTAGGAAAGTTCAGGATTGAGTTCTCCCGTGCCGGCACAGATAATCAGTATATCCATTCCGCCCATTTCCTGTACGAGTGCTTCCAGGCATTGGATGGTTGCCTGCGTGTCAGTGATGTCGCATACTTGATAGAATAGTTTGTCTTTGTCCTGGGCGCAAATCTCTTGCAGCAGGTTTTCCCTGCGACCGGTAATACCGATGAGACAGTCTTCCTGAACATACGCTTCCGCCAACCCGCGGCCAATACCGGAAGTTGCGCCTATAATTATTATCTTCTTCATGATTTTCTCTACGTTTGCCTGCAAAAGTAGGGAGCGGGTGTGGATAATTTCTTGATTTCAATCAAGAAATTACTTTTGTACCACTTTTCTTCGGATGCGGCTTAGTGTTTCTGGGCGAATCAGGAGGTAGGATGCCAGTTCTTTTAATGTTATCAGTTTCAACAGGTCGGGACAACGGTTGATAATGTCGAGATACCGCTCTTCAGGTGTCAGGCTATACATTGAAATCATCCGGTCGTAGATTTCCCACAATAACGTTTCCGCAATGCGGCGTCCCAATTTCTGATGTTCGTTGTTCGTTTCATAAAAGTCGGCTAGTTGTTGGTGAGTAACCACATACACTGAACTGTCGCACAAGGCTTGTATATCTACATTCGACTGGTCTTGTAATTGGAAAGCCGGATAATTGCCGACGAAAGAATCATCGAAGGTGTATCCTACAATGCTGCTTTCGCCTGCACTGTTGGTACAGCAGTAGCGGAAAGAGCCGGAAACGACGAATCCCATTGTCCGGCAGATTTCTCCCTGGCGGACAAAGTATTCTCCTTTCTTATAAAGAATTTGTTTCCCCTGTTGCAGTGCGAAGTCTACAAGAGGGGAATAGTTGATGTGAGAAGTATATTTATTAAAATCTTCCACAAGACAGTAATTACTATTCTTCTGTTACCTGAAAACCTGCCTGTTTCAAATCCTCCCAATATCCCGGATATGATTTGGTAACGACCTGTGGGTCTGCAATCTGTATATTGGGACAGCGGAATATAGCAGGAGCAAAGGCCATTGCCATCCGGTGGTCTTCATATGTCGCAATGACGGGTGTTTCATCGGGATCGCAACGTTCGCCGTTCCAGGTCAATATGCTGTCGTTCTCTTCTTCAATGACGTATCCCAGCTTTCTAAGTTCGTTTCTTAAAGCGGCAATGCGGTCGGTTTCTTTGATTTTCAGGCTTTGCAATCCTGTGAAACGGAAAGGTATATTCATCAGGACACAAGTCACCACAAATGTCTGCGCCAAGTCGGGAATATCAACGAAGTCTTCTTCCAGTCTTTCCGGTGCTTTCCCTGTCTTTTTCAGCTTGACTCCTTTAGGAGTAAACTCAGTGGTTATCCCTAACCGTGAGAAAACTTCCGCCCCACGACTGTCTCCCTGATAGCTGTTATGGAACAATCCCAATAATTCAATTTCTGCCCGGGGAGATAATGCTACAATCTGATACCAGTAAGAAGCCGCGCTCCAGTCACTTTCCACTGTGAAAGGAATACTTGTATAAGGTTGTGGAGCTACGGAGATACTTTCCGGAGAAGTCCATGCTGCTTTTGCGCCAAAATCCTGCATTAGCTGTAAAGTCAGGTTGATGTAGGGGCGTGAGATAATCTCTCCGGTCAAATGCAGTACAAGTCCGTTTTTAAGTGCCGGGCCTATCATCAGCAAAGCGGAAATATATTGGGAACTGACATTTCCTTTCAGCGTAATCTCATTTCCTTTCAGCTCTGCGCCTTTTATGCGTAAGGGGGGGAATCCTTCATTATTAACATAGTCTATTTCCGCTCCCAACTCACGAAGTGCATTGACCAATATTTGTATCGGACGTTGCTGCATACGTGCTGTACCCGTGATGGTTCGTTCTCCGGGCGTGACACTCAGATAAGCTGTCAGGAAACGCATAGCGGTTCCGGCGGCCATGATGTCTATTGTATTTTCACCGTCGGTGAGAGCTTTTATCATCACACGTGTATCGTCACAATCGGACAGATTATCAGGAGTACAGTTACCTTCTGCCAATGCATTGATAATAAGTGCACGGTTACTGATACTCTTGGAAGCCGGCAATTGAATGGTGGCTTTTATTGCGGAAGGAGCTGAAAGTCTATAACGCATTGTTTTTATCATCTTAGGTTTGAGATGACAAAAATAGGCATTTTTCTTTGATTCTCCTTTCCCGAAGTTCAAGATTCTATTGTTTATAGTGATTTGTTGCAAGGAATTTTTATATTTGTGCTATAAAATTTATTTATATGAAGATACCGAATATCCGTTTACAGAATCAGCAGTTGCTGAATCCGCTTTTCCGTAAGCCGAAAGAGTTGGTTTCCTGGATGGGAGCCATGCAGGCACAGAATTATCCCATGGTAAAATGGGCAGTGGGAATGCGTTTGAAATCGGCAACGATTCAGACTGTGGAGAAGGCTTTGCGAGATGGTGAGATTTTGCGAACACATGTTATGCGTCCGACGTGGCATCTTGTAGCTGCCGAGGATATTCGCTGGATGTTGAAACTTTCCGCCCAACGCATCAAGTCGGCCAATGACTCTTTTGCCAAAGGATGGGATTTGGAAATAACCGATGAACTTTATATGAAGAGTTACAATCTGTTGGAGCAGATTCTCGGCGGAAATAAAAGCCTGACCAAGCAGGAGATTACCGAGCACTTTTGTCGTTCGGGGATTTTGGCAGAGCCCGACAACAATCGCATGACCCGGTTTATGGCACGTGCCGAGCAGGAAGGCATTATTTGCAGCGGGGAAGATAAGGGTGGAAAATGTACATATGCTCTTTTGGAAGAACGGGTGCCGCCAATGCCGGAGATAACGAAGGATGAAGCGCTGGCACGTTTGGCGAGAAGCTATTTTCGCAGCCATGCTCCGGCTGTGTTGCAGGATTTTATTTGGTGGTCAGGACTGCCAATATCAGATGCTAAACAGGCTATCTATTTAATAGCATCGGAATTGACGGAAGAACAGTGGCAGGGAGAGACGTGGTATATCCATGCGGATAGCCGTACCCGTGGCAGGGTTTCCAACTGTCTGCATCTTCTTCCTTCTTATGATGAGTATTTGCTGGGATATAAAGACCGGACGGATGTCCTTCCCAAAGAGCATTATCCCAAAGCATTTACTAATAATGGGTTGTTTTTCCCGATTATCCTCCATAATGGTCAGGTGATAGGAAATTGGGACAGGTCTGCCAGGAAGAAAGGAATTGAACTGCCACATTCATGGTTTATACCGGATGTCTCTATGGATGAGGAAATGTTGAACGAGGCGAAACAGAAATATGTGAAATTCCTCGGTCTATAGAACCATTCTATTTGACTAGTGAGAACTAATAAAAGAAGGTATATCTTCTCCTTTTTCGGGGTAGAAGATATACCTTCTTTTATTTTCGACAGATACAACCGTAAATACAGTGATTTTATACAAATAGCTGATACATAGCAATGTATTGGCTTTGTTGTTACGGCGAGGAAAAGAAATGTAACGGGAAAAAGAAAGATGTTATACCATCGAAAAAACGTGTAGCATGATTATATAAACAATGTCGGAAGCCTTTCATACATTTGCTGCCGATGGGTCAACGCTGATAATAGGAAAGACACGATATGAAAAACACTTTCCTTTCTGAAGCTCCGGAATATATATAGAAATAATTATAAAAATCGAGTTGATGAGTATGAAACAATCTTTTAAGAGCCTTCCGATATTATTGCTTTTTGCTACAACATTCGGATTCCTTGGTGCTTGTAATTCTGTCAAGGGTGAAAGTAAACTGCCGGTAATTGGCAAATCGGTAGCTTTGTTCGATAATTTCACTTATCGGGGAAATGACGACTTTTATAAAGAAAATCAATTGCCTGATGAGGAATCATTTTATAATCCCATTTTACCGGGATGGTATTCTGATCCCGGTATATGTACTAACGGAAAGGGAGATTATTTTCTTGTTACTTCTACCTTTACTTATTTTCCCGGTGTACCCATTTTTCATAGTAATGACCTTGTGAACTGGAAACAGATTGGGCATGTACTCAGCCGTCCTTCTCAACTTGTCAATATGAAAGGACAGCATGTGAGCGGTGGTATTTTCGCTCCTGCCATTTCTTATAATCCCAATAATGAAACCTATTATATGATAACGACCAATGTCGGTGCAGGCAATTTTTTTGTGAAGACACAGAATCCGTTTGGTGAATGGTCTGAACCAATTATGCTGCCCGAAGTTGGGGGAATAGACCCTTCTTTCTTTTTCGATGAAGACGGTAAAGCATATATTGTAAACAATGACGACGCACCCGACAATAAACCGGAATACAGCGGACACCGTACGATACGTGTGCAGGAGTTTGACGTGAAGTCTGATAAAACAATAGGACCGCGCAAGATATTGGTGAACAAGGGGGTACATCCCGAAGAGAAGCCTATTTGGATTGAAGGTCCGCATATGTATAAGATAAATGGCAAATATTTCTTGATGAATGCTGAGGGCGGTACAAGTAATTGGCATTCGGAAGTGATTTTCCGCGGAGATTCTCCGATGGGTATATTTACTCCGTGGAAAAAGAACCCTATCCTGACACAGCGTCATTTGGATGCTGAACGTCCCAATCCTATTACTTGTGCCGGACATGCCGATTTGGTGCAGACCAAAGAAGGTGACTGGTGGGCTGTCTTTCTGGCGTGCCGTCCTATTAACAATCGGTTTGAAAATCTGGGACGTGAAACTTTTCTGATGCCGGTGAAGTGGAGTGAGGATGGTTTTCCTTATATGACGCAGGGGGACGACGTTGTTCCTATGATTTTGAAGCGCCCGGGAGTGAAGCGTAACGGGCAGACTACATTTGGTAACTTTGAAGAGGTAGAGGAATTTGAACAACCATCTCTAGGAATGCAGTGGATGACATTGCGTGCTCCCGCCACGGATTTATACTCGTTATCCGAGACACCTGGTTATATGACTCTGAAATGTGGAACTGTCGGCATATCGGAAAAAGATACTCCTGCGTTTGTCTGTCGCCGTATGCAACATCATAATTTTGAATGTACTACCCGTATGCTCTTCAATCCTTCCGATGACAAGGAGGCCGCTGGTATGCTGTTGTTCAAGGATGAAGCACACTATTATTTCTTCTGTGTCGATAAGTCGGAAGAAGGCAAATACATCCGGGTGAAGAAATCGGGTGAGACGTCAGAGTTGGTTTTGGCGGACTGTAAGCTTGCGGATGATGCCAAAGACTTTCGTTTGAAAATTGTATCAAAGGGCATCTATTATGATTTTTATTATATGCAGGGCAAACAGAAAGAATGGACATTGCTGTGTAAGAATATAGATGCCGGTTTCTTGTCTACGGCTACTGCCGGCGGTTTCACTGGCAGCACGATTGGCTTGTATGCCACACGTAAGTAAATGCGATACCCCCTTATTTCTTAATATTATAAATGAATGGAAATAGATTGTATGTATGACGATAGCTGAAGCTATCCGATAATGATTGATGATGAGAAAACGAAGTAGTTAATTAACATCTTAAACTAATGGTAATGAAAAATGTAACAGAAAAAAATCAAAAGATTCTTTACCTGTTTCTGTTTATGCTGCTCAGTTGTCTGACGGTGTCGGCACAGAAGGGGATAACGGTGAAGGGAATGGTCGTGGACGGCAATGGGGAAACTATTATTGGTGCCTCGGTGGTTTTAAAAGGAAATAGTTCAATAGGTACGGTATCAGATATAGATGGAAATTTTGTATTGACCGTGCCCAATGAGAAGTCTATCCTTGTCGTTTCATTTGTTGGCATGAAAGCACAAGAGGTGAAAATTTCCGGAAGATTGATAAAAGTAATCCTGGAAGATGATTCACAACAACTGGATGAAGTTGTAGTCGTAGGTTATGGTCAGCAGAAAAAGGCCAGTGTGGTAGGTGCTATCACGCAGACTACGGGCAAGGTTTTGGAACGGGCGGCTGGTATATCCGATATCGGTGCGGCGTTGACCGGTAACTTGCCGGGTGTTATAACGACTCAGAGTTCCGGTATGCCGGGCGAAGAAGAACCGAAAATAACGATTCGTGGAGCTAGTTCCTGGAACAATAGTGATCCGCTGGTACTGGTGGATGGTATAGAACGTCCGATGAGTAGTGTGGACATTGCCTCTGTACAATCCATTTCCGTATTGAAAGATGCTTCTGCCACTGCAGTTTATGGTGTGAAGGGTGCAAATGGCGTTATTCTGGTTACTACCAAACGTGGAACTGAGGGAGCTGCTCAAATAAATGTAGCTGCTAATGCCACAATGAAGGTGCCTTCCAGACTTCCTAACAAGTTGGATTCTTATGCTGCGTTAATGGCACGTAACGTAGCCATTGAGCATGAGTTGAGCTTATATCCTGACTCATGGTCGTACATAAAGCCGCAGGCAATTATTAATAAGTACCGCAATCCGGCTAACCTTGAAGAAGCAGAACGCTATCCGAATGTGGATTGGCAGGATGTATTGTTCAAAGATTATGCAATGTCCTACAATGCGAATGTGAACGTCAGTGGTGGTACACGCTTTGTGAAATATTTCGCTTCGGTTGACTATGTACATGAAGGTGACTTGTTTGACGTTTTTGATAATGGACGTGATTATAACTCCGGCTATGGATATGACCGCATTAATGTACGTAGTAATCTGGACTTTCAGGTAACCAAGAGTACTGTTTTCAAGGTAAACGTGGCAGGCTCCAATGGATATAAGAAAACTCCTTATAATAATTCCAATTATGATAGTTCGGCCGACTGGTCGATTGCCCAACAATGGGCGGGAGCATATAATATTGCTCCGGATGTGTTCCTTCCCAAATACTCGGATGGTTCATGGGGATATTATCCGAATATCTCGAATGTAACCAATTCTGCGGAAAATGTTTCGTTGGGTGGTACGATGACCACTACTACTACGCAGATTACGACTGACTTTGCGCTGGAGCAGGATTTGAAATTTATCACAAAAGGTTTGACAGCGAGAGCTGCGGTTTCTTGGGATAATACGTTTGTGGAATGGAAGCGTGGTATTAATGACTTGTTTAACGATGCTCAACATAAATGGATTGACCCGGATACGGGTGAAGTCAGTTATAAAAAATCGTATGATAACAATACCGGTTTTGATTTTATGCAGGGAGTAATGTGGAATACAGAAGGTGGTGAAGTCAAGAATTGGGCAACGCAGCGTAATCTTAACTATCAGGCACAAGTGAACTGGGCACGTAGTTTTGGAAAGCATGATGTTACTCTTATGGGGCTGTTCAGCCGTCAGGAAACGGCCACGGGTAGCGAGATTCCCCACTATCGTGAAGACTGGGCATTCCGTACTACTTACAACTGGGCTGATCGGTATTTTATCGAATATAATGGTGCCTATAACGGTTCTGAGAAGTTCAGCAAGGAGAACCGTTTCGCTTTCTTTAATTCCGGCGCTATCGGATGGATGGTCAGTGAAGAGCCGTTTATGAAGTTTCTGAAAGAACGCAGGATTCTGGATATGTTGAAACTTCGCGCTTCTTATGGTGAAATCGGTGATGATAATGTAAGCACACGCTGGTTGTATATGAACCAATGGGCTTATGGTGGAACTTCGTCTTTGGATGTAGATCGTGGTGAAAGCCCTTATACCTGGTATCGTGAATCGGCAGTAGGCAATTCTGATGTGCACTGGGAAAAAGTAAAGAAATTGAATTTTGGTATTGATTACTCATTCCTGGATGGCTTGATTGCCGGTAGCGTGGAAATCTTCAATGACAGACGTACCGATATTCTGGTTGGTGGCAGTAATCGTGCCATTCCTTCTTATTTCGGTGCTACGGCAGTTACCGCCAACCTGGGTAAGGTTAAGACCAAGGGATATGAACTGGAACTTCGTATTAACAAGACGTTTGCCAACAAAATGCGTGTTTGGGCTAATATGAGTATGACCCATGCAGAGAATAAAATACTCGAGAAAGATGATGCCCCATTGTTGGCAGGTTATCAAAAGGTGGCAGGTTATGCCATTGGCCAGAATAAGGCATATATTGATAATGGATATTTGAATTCCTATGATGATGTGATTGGTAGCCCGCAGCATGATACAAACAATTCACAACGTCTTCCCGGCGACTATTATATTGTCGATTTCAATGGAGACGGTGTGGTTGACAGTAAAGACCAGGCTCCTTATGGTTACTCTGATACTCCACAAAACACGTATAATGCCACTCTTGGTTTTGAATGGAAGGGATTCAGTGCGTTTGTGCAGTTTTATGGTGTGAACAATGTGACCCGTGTCGTTCAGTTGACCAGTTTCGGTAGCCAGATGAATACGGTGTATGACCAAGGTACCTGGTGGTCTGATGCAGGGGATGCGGCTGATGTAGTAACTCCCCGCTGGTTGTCAAAAGTGAGTGGTTACAGCAATGGTACACAATACTATTATGACGGTTCCTACATTCGTCTGAAAAATGCCGAGATAGCTTACACCTTTACAGATGGCTGGGTACGGAAACTGGGTGTGAAGAACCTGAAGGTTTATTTGAATGGAAATAACTTATGGGTATGGTCTAAGATGCCGGATGACCGTGAATCGAATTTTGCCGGTTCCGGTAATCAGGGTGCTTATCCTACAGTGAAACGTTTCAACTTGGGTGTTAAATTTACATTATAATCAAAATACCATGAGAAAAATATACAGAACTCTTTTATGCGGCGGCTTATTACTCCTCTCGTTGGGATTTTCATCTTGCGAAGACTATCTGGACAAGGAAGCTGACTCTACCGTTTCAGAAGAAGAAGCTTTTAAGAACTTCAGGAACTTTCAAGGCTTTATCGAGGAGATTTACAACTGTATCCCTGATAAGGAGAAGAACAATTATACTACTTCCTGGAATTGGGGAGATGATGAAATATTCAACCCGGAAGGTGATAGTCACATGACACATCAAGTTGATTTGGGTAACTTCCGTGCATGGTCTACCAATAATCAATGCTGGCTCTATCGTACGGGCAGTGATCCTAAAGCTACTTATCATCCGAATAGTGACGGTACTGCCAAGTTTAAACATTCATTGTGGCCGCATGCCTGGTATTGCATCCGTAAAACTAACATAGGTATCGACAACTTGGATAGATTGACGGAAGCTACAGATGAAGAAAAAAGTCTGATTGCAGGTCAACTCTACTTTTTCCGTGCGTGGTGGCATTTGGAAATGATGCAATATTTTGGTGGCTTGCCCTATATCGATACAGTTTTATCGGCTACAGATAAAATGTCTTTGCCACGTTTGAGCTATCAAGAATGCGCGGACAAAGCAGCGTCCGATTTTCGCCAGGCAGCGGACTTGCTTCCGATTAATTGGGATAACACAACTGTCGGTAAACAGACTGCGGGCAAGAATGATTTGCGTATTAACAAAATAATGGCATTAGGCTATTTGGGTAAAAATTACCTTTGGGCTGCCAGTCCTTTGATGGAGCATGGCGCACGCTTAGGTGGTACCCATACTTACAGTTACAATACGGAATATGCAAAGAAAGCTGCCGAAGCATTCGGGGAATTACTCACACTTGTAGAAAGCGGGCAGACACAATATGCGTTAGCGGAGTTCGATTATAGTGATATTTATAATCATACCAAGTCGGCATCTGCTTCCAATAGTTATTCGGAAATATTCTATACCACCGGTCAGAACTGGAAGATGCCGGGTACTACGGAAGCTATTTTCCGTGGTCCGTCTGAAGACTTCAATGGCAGTAACTGGAATATGACCAAATTGTGGGGACCCAAGATTTATGGTTTGATTGAACATGATAATATCATTCATCAGCCTACTGCCAACTATGTGAATCTGTATGGTATGGGGAATGGATTGCCTTTGAGTGAGGATAAGTCTAAATCCGGTTTCAGTGAGAAATTTCCATTCAGGAATCGTGATGCCCGTTTTTACCATGACATTGTGTTCGATGGATTTCATTATGTCAATGCTGCTATTCCCGAAGCTGACAAGGAATTTCTGCGTTATTGTACCTTGTATACAGGTGGAGCAATGAGAGCTGTGGCTAATGCCAGCCGTACCGGTTACTTCATTCAGAAGTTAGTGCCACATCAGGCCAATAAATATGATGGACTTTACAACTGGTCGGGTAACCTCCATACTTATTTACCTTATATGCGCCTGGCTGATATTTATCTGATGTATGCCGAGGCTTGTGCAGCGGTAAATGGCGCGGCCGGTAAGTCTACCAACTTCAGTAAGACTGCGGTAGCTGCTATCAATACATTGCGTAAACGTGCAGGAGTAGGCCCTGTGGGTGGTGGCTCCCCTGATGATGAAAACGGTACTCTTTGTCCGGAGTATGTTTCCAACAGTCAGAAATTTATGGACGAAGTCCGTCGTGAACGTGCTGTCGAGTTGTCTTTCGAAGGTTTCCGCTTCAATGATTTGCAGCGTTGGCTGCTGTTGACTGAAGAGCCTTATACGGTCAAGACCTCACAGGAGTTTGAGCGTGTTGAAAATGAAGATTTTTATAAGAATAACGATCCGGCAGAAGCTGAAGTGAAGAACTTCCGTGAGGTTACAATCTTGAAACGAGTATTCGGAACGAAACATTATTGGTTCCCCTTACTGGATGGTGATGTATATCTGTATGCTGAATTCCCGCAGAATCCGGGATGGTAATTCCTGAAGATTACTGAATGTATAATTATAAATGAATAAACAATGAAACATATATATAAGAGATTCATTCTTTGTACGATGCTTGTTTTTCCGGTTGTAATTTCTGCCGGCGCACAAGAGTTGACGGGAAATAATACAGGTTTGCTGCAAAACGATTCGTTGGTGCAGGTGGCTTTCCGAAAGGTTTCTCAGAATGATTTATTAGGTGGTGCCTCAGTGGTGAACATTGAGGAATTGACGAAGAAGAACTACAATACGTGGAGCTTGACCAATATGCAGGGATATGTCGGTGGTTACAATGGGAACTCATTGTGGGGTATGGATGAAAAGTTGATATTGGTGGATGGCGTTCCCCGTGAGATTGATTATATTTCTCCTACGGAAATCAGCCAGATTACTTTCTTGAAAGGTGCACAGGCAGTGGTGCTTTATGGTAGCCGTGCAGCTAAAGGAGTAATCATGATTACAACAAAGAGAGGTAAGAATACAGACCTTCAGGTGGACGTGCGTGCCAATACAGGATTTTATGTGGCGAAAAGTTATCCTGAATATTTAGGTTCCGCCGAATACATGACTCTTTATAATGAAGCACGTGCGAATGATGGGCTTGGTGCGCTCTATAGTGCGGAAGACATTTATCATTATGGTTCCGGTGAGAATCCCTACCGTTACGCTAATGTGAATATGTTCTCGTCGGATTACATAAAAAAAGCATATAATCGTTCGGATGTTACAGCCGAGATTTCCGGTGGTAATCATCGTGCGCGCTTTTATACCAATATTAGCTATCTCCGTTCCAATGATATGTTTAAGTTTGGTGAGGCGAAGCATAATGGAGCCGACCGTTTGAATATCCGTGGTAATGTAGATTTGACATTGAACGACTTTATCACGGCTTATGTGAATGCCAATGTTTCTTTCTCCAATTCACGTAGTGCCAATGGTGCTTATTACTGGAGTGCTGCTTCTACATTGCGTCCCAATCGTATTTCTCCGTTGATTCCGCTAAGTTATATTGATGCCAATGCAGTCAGCGCATGGGATTTGGTGACAAACAGTAATAATATAGTTGATGGAAAATACTTCCTGGCAGGTACACAGTCGGATATGACGAATGTCTTTGGAGACTTTTATGCTTCGGGGTATAGCAAGTCAACCAAACGTCTGTTTCAATTTGATGCCGGAGTAAACATTGGTTTGGACAAGGTATTGAAAGGCCTCTCTTTTCAGACACAGTTTTCTGTAGATTACTCTACTGCTTACAATACTTCTTACAATAACAGTTACGCCACATATGCTCCTACTTGGTCTAATAATGGCGGAAAAGATATTATTGTAGGTTTGAAAAAATACAATGAAGACAAGAAATCCGGTGTACAGAATATAAGCGGAAGCACGGATAATCAAACAGTCTTATTCTCCGGTCAGTTCAACTACCAGAATACGTTTAATGATGATCACCACTTGTCTGCCATGTTGATTGCTTCCGGTTATCAGCAGAGCTATTCAGGACAATATCATAAGACAAGCAATGTGAATTTAGGTATGCAGTTGGATTATAATTTCCGTAATAAATACTATGCAGATTTTGGTGGAGCAATTATACATTCTGCGAAGTTGGCTCCGGGACATCGTAAAGCTTTCTCACCCTCTTTGACAGTAGGATGGAGATTGTCTAATGAGAACTTCCTCAAAGATTCTCCGGTAGTGGACGACTTGATGTTGAGTGTATCCGGCAGTATCTTGAATACGGATTTGGGAATTAATGACTATTATATGTATGACGGCTATTACAATCAGTCGGATGGCGCATGGTGGGGATGGCGCGAAAGTGTATCGATGCACTCTACTAATTCCAAGCAAGGTGCGAATGAGGACTTGAGTTTTATCAAGCGTAAAGAGTTCTCCGTAAATCTGAAAACATCTTTGTGGAATCGCATGATTACGGCAGACGCTTCATTCTTTGTCAACTCAATTGAAGGTAAACTCGTAACTTCTACTACGCAATATCCGGAGTACTTCTTTACTTATTATCCTACGTCTTCGTTCCGCCCGTATATCAACTATGACAATGACCGTCGTATGGGATTTGACCTGAATGTGAATTACAACAAGCGTTTTGGAAAAGTAGATTTTACAGCAGGTGTTGCCGCTACTTATTACGCTACTAAGGCTACCAAACGGGATGAGTTGTATCAGGATAAATATCAATATCGTGAAGGATACTCAATTGATGGTATTTGGGGATTGCAATGTGTTGGTTTCTTCAAGGATGAACAGGATATAATCGATTCTCCGGAACAACGTCTTGGCGGTACGATAAAACCGGGTGACTTGAAATATGTAGACCAAAATAATGATGGCGTAATTGATGATAAAGACCAAGTTTATCTGGCTCGTGGTGGCTGGTATGGAGCTCCTCTAACGTTGGGCGTAAACCTGACTGCCAAATGGAAAGGATTGACTTTCTTTGTATTGGGTATAGGAGAGTTTGGCGGTCATGGCATGAAAAACAATGAATCTTATTACTGGATATCCGGTGAAGATAAGTATTCGGCAGTAGTTCGTAATCGCTGGACACCCGAGACAGCAGCAACAGCTACTTATCCGCGCCTGACTACGGAAAGTGGAACGAATAACTTTTATTCTTCTGACTTTTGGATGTATAAGACAGATGCTTTCCGTTTAGCTAAAGTGCAGGTGACGTATGACCTTCCTTCAAAGTGGTTTAAGAATAGTTTTGTTCATGGAGTATCCGCTTACATCAGTGGTTCCGATTTACTCACTATTTCTAAAGAGCGCAAGACGTTGGAATTGAACGTTGGTTCCAGTCCGCAATGCCGATTCTATAATTTGGGTGTGACTGCTACTTTCTAATGTTATTACGATTTCAATAATTAAAGAACGAAATTATGAAAAATATATTCAAATTATTGGTTTTATTACCTCTGCTGACAGCCTGTGATGACTTGTTTGAGCCGGCACTGGAAAATAACAGAAACCTTGAAGCCATGTACAAAGAACCGGGCTATGCACAAGGTATCCTTGCGAACGCTTATATTATACTTCCTTACGAGACATCGCCCACAAGTGACTTGGCTACGGATGATGCCGTGACTAATGAGATTTCCAGTAACTATCTGCGTATGGCTACAGGTTCCTGGACTGCCAATAACAATCCGGTATCTCAATGGCAGAATCGCTTCAATGCTATCCAATACACCAATCTTTTTTTGGAAAATGTGGATAAGGTAGAGTGGGCGAAAGACGAACGCATCGCTACTATGTTTCTTGACCGCTTGAAAGGCGAGGCTTACGGGTTGCGTGCACTTCATATGTATTATCTGCTGCGTGCACATGGTGGCAAGACTGTAGACGGTACATTGATGGGCGTACCTATTTTATTAAAATCGGAAGGGCCGGATGCTGATTTTAATCATGCGCGTGCTACTTATTCCGACTGTGTTAACCAGATTCTGGAAGATGCCAATAAGGCTATCGAGTTGTTGCCGCTTGATTATAAGAAATTTGTCGATAGTGAGATTCCGGCAAAATATAAAAACATCGGCGTGACAAATGCCAGTGATTATCGTCGTGTTTGTGGTGAAGAATTTAGAGGTTTGATGACCGGACGTATTGCTATGGCTGTTCGTGCACAGGCGGCTTTGTTGGCTGCAAGTCCGGCATTTCAAGGCGAGTCGGGGATGACTTGGGGACAAGCTGCCGATTATGCAGCCGAAATTGTAGAAAA
The DNA here is from genome assembly GCF_014750685.1 of Bacteroides sp. GM023. Lineage (GTDB taxonomy): Bacteria > Bacteroidota > Bacteroidia > Bacteroidales > Bacteroidaceae > Bacteroides. Next base: position 45,703 of record NZ_JAAXGE010000014.1, on the reverse strand, counting down.
AGCTAACGGTGGCGGTGGTTGTGGACTGGATGCCGAAGGATTAGAGTGGTATACACTTGCAGACAAAGATTATGGAACGGGTGGTAGTCCGGCAGAGGTTATTTGGCGCGGTAGTACGGATGAAAATAATACGTTGGAAGCGGCTAATTTTCCGCCGTCGCTTTACGGAAATGGCCGTGTTAATCCTACACAGAATCTGGTAGATGCCTTCCCGATGAAGAATGGCTATCCTATATCGAAGACACAAGGCGATTACGAAGCTGATAAACCGTATGACAATCGTGATCCGCGTTTGGAAAAATATATTGTGTATAATGGCGGTAAGCAAGGCCCCAGTGATACGGAAATTATTACGGGAGCTTACGGAACCAATACGGACGTTGTGAATAAGGAAAGTGGGAAATCGACTCGTACAGGTTATTATTTACGTAAACTGTTACGTAAAGAATGTAACCCAAATTCGCAGTATAACACAAAGAAGAAGCATTATACGGCACGTATCCGCTACACAGAGATGTTCCTGATTTATGCGGAAGCAGCTAATGAAGCTTGGGGACCACAAGGCAGGAACGGACATCTTTTTAGTGCTTATGATGTAATTAAAGCCATTCGTACACGTGCTGGTGTAGGTGCGGATAATGGAGATGCTTATTTGGAGAGCATAAAGAACGATAAGGACGAAATGCGTAAATTAATCCGTAATGAGCGTCGCCTTGAGCTTTGCTTCGAAAACTTCCGCTTCTGGGATTTACGCCGCTGGAATGTTGGTTTGACAGAACTGAACGAAACGGCTCTTGGTGTGGAAATTAGCAAGAGTGGCTCTACGATGAACTATACTCCGCTGACGGTGGAAAAAAGAAAGTATGAAAGTTATATGATATACGGCCCGTTACCTTTTGGCGAAGTAATGAAATGGAGCAATTTGGAGCAAAATGCCGGATGGAAGTAATCTTAATTGTAAAATGCTAAATAACGAAGAATATGAAATTATTTAAATTAATATCTGCCATATCAGTTGGAGTCTTTGCTTCATGGACGATGACATCCTGTGAAAATCAAGATAATGAATTTCCCGATTATGAGGGCGGTACTTCTGTCTACTTTGCAACCCAGTATCCGGTGAGAACGCTGGTTATGGGGGAAGATGAGTATGATACGACACTTGACAATGCTCATAAGTGTAAAATAAATGCCACCATGGGCGGTGTTTTTGCTAATAAGAAAAATATCACAATAGATATTGCAGTAGACAAGACTTTATGTGATAATCTTTATTATTCATACACTTCTGCATCGGATAATGTTCCGGTGAAAGCCATGCCTTCCAACTACTATACTTTATCCGGTGATAAGATATCTCTGAATAAGGTACTGATGAATGGTGTGGAAGTATCGTTTACTGATGCTTTTTTTGCCGATCCCGAGGCTTTGACTACAACCTATGTTATTCCTTTGGTGATGACAGGGGTGACCAATGCCGACCGTATCTTGAGTGGAACTTTGTCCGAAGGTGCGGAAGCTATTAGGTGCAATTCGGCAATGTGGTTGGAACAACCACATGATTATGTGCTTTATTGTGTGAGGTATATCAATAAATGGACTGGTAAGTATTTGCGTCACGGTATAGACAAAGTGACTGAAAACGGAGTGGTTACTGAGAATAGCCGTCGGAATGAATATGTGGAAAATGATGAAATTTGTCAGACTACAACAAAATCTTTGACTGAAACGATTCTTACTGTTACCACCAATCTGGGTACGACTGATAATCCTCGTAATATCAACTATCAGTTACTGATGACTTTCAATGGTGACGAATGTGTAGTATCGGGATTGGGTGGCGTTACGGCTACAGGTACAGGTAAGTTTGTGCAAGATGGTGAGAAGAATAGCTGGGGAAATAAAGACCGCGATGCTATTTACTTGAAGTATACTGTCGATTTCGGCAATGGATTGAAGTTTGAGACAGAAGATACATTGGTTGCACATAGTCGTGGTGTAGCAAGAGAAGATTTTGCACCTGTTTACGTGAAGAATTAATCACTAAATCTTAAAGAATATGAAATACTACAATCGAATTTTACTGCTTGTTATGGTTGCCGGAGTGACTGTATCTTGTGCGGATGCACCTTTTGCAGACTTCAAGACGGAGAAACCGGAAAGCTTGACAAAGTATGAGTACTTGAACGAATATGGTGATTTGAAAAGTTATATTGACCGTACTACCCATCCCAACTTTAAGTTGGGAACGGGGATCACGGTTAGTGATTTCTTGAAGCAAGACTTGGTCTATAGTTTGGCAGTCAGCAACTATGACGACGTGACAGCCGGCAATGCTATGAAGTATAGCTCCTGCGTGGATGCCAAAGGTAATATGGATTTTGGAACAGTGAAGAAGTTTGTGAAAACGGCTAAAGCAGCAGGTATTAGTATTTACGGGCATACCATTTGTTGGCATTCACAACAGCAGAATACTTATCTGAACGGGCTGATTGCCGATAAAGAGATTGAAATTGACCCGGGGGCAACAGAGGACATACAAGATGCTTTTGTGGACTATTCACAGTACGATGAATATCCGTTTTATAAAATGACGGAATTGACCATTATCAATGGTAACGGTGAGTTGGAAATAACTAATAATGAAGCCTTGGAAAACTGGCAAGTTCAGTATTTTTGTGCTGATGGAGTGTCTACGACAAAAGGTGGGAATTACAAGATTACAGCTCTCATTAAGGGAAGTTCCAAAGGTTCGTTAGGCGTTAATATGGGTGATTGGGGGGCTTCGGCATCAGCTTCGTTAGAGTTTTCTACCGAATGGAAAGAAGTGACTGTTAATTTGAATGCAGTGCCTGCAACCAATAGCTTTGTGGTTTTCCAGTCAGGAGCTTTTGTAGGTACTATTCAAATGAAATGGCTGAAAGTGTCACATACAGAATCAACCGGTGGTGTGATTATTAAGATGCCTGTTATTGAGGATGACTTTTCGAGTGGGACGGCAATGATAGGCTGGGGAAATAATTCAACCCGCGAAGTGGTGGATGGAGTACATGAAATGACAAATCCATCAGAAACGAATCCGTGGAGTGCACAGGCGGGGTATGACTTTACGACTCCATTGACGGAAGGGACTACTTACTTTCTGACAATGAAAATTAAAGGTACTGTACCAGGTAGCATTGGAGCAGCTTTTCAAAAAACAGACGGGTATGCTGGACGGGGAGATTTCCCTTCCATATCAATTACAACAGATTGGGAAGAGGTTACTGTATTTACCAACTGTACAGGAGATGGAACAGACCGCTTTCTTCTGAATTATGGCAAATATGTAGGTACTATTTATATTGATGACTTGTCTATATATTGGCAGAAGTCAGGTAATACGATTCCGCTTACTCCTGAAGAGAAAAAAGAAATCCTTACCAATGAAATGGAACGCTGGACTAAAGGTATGCTGGGAGCTTGTGACGGTTATGTTAAAGCATGGGATGTGGTAAACGAACCTATTTCAGGAAGGGATACGGATGGAGATGGCTATTACAATCTTCAATCGGCTTCACAAACGGATGATAACGGTGTCTCCGGTGAAAACTTCTATTGGCAGGATTATTTGGGTGATGATTATGTTCGTATTCCTATTAAGTTTGCCCGCAAGTATTTCGAGGAGTCCGGTGGTAATCCTGACGAACTGAAACTTTTCATCAATGACTATAATTTGGAATCCGATTGGGATGATAATAAGAAACTGAAGAGCTTGATACATTGGATTGAGCGTTGGGAGTCAGATGGCGAAACGAAAGTAGATGGCATCGGAACACAGATGCATGTATCCTATTTTATGAATCCGGCTACACAGGCTAGTAAGGAGAGAGCTATTGTGAATATGTTCACATTATTGGCTTCTACCGGTAAACTCATAAAAATCACGGAACTGGATATGGGGATTATAGATGCAGCCGGTGAAACCATACTGACAGAAAACCTGACTGATGAGATGCAACAGAATATGTCAGACTTCTATCAATTTATTATTGAGAAGTTCTTTGAAATTATTCCGGTTGCACAGCAATATGGTATCACTCATTGGAGTCCGACAGACAGCCCGTCTGAAAACTCTTTCTGGAGAAAAGGTCAGCCTATTGGGCTTTGGGATTTGAATTATAACCGTAAACCTGTTTATGTAGGCTTCCTGGAAGGTTTGAAGAATGGTACTGCTAAATAGATATGGAACTTGGATCTTAGTTTTTAATTAATAAGGTTAGGCACGCTTACTCGGATAGCGGAGTCTCTCAATAGAGCTCCGCTATTCTTGTAAATTGCCGTAATCAAATATACTGATGCTATCATGAAAAAAATAATAGAAATATTGGTTTTGTCTTGTCTGTTATTTTCAGCTTGTACCAAAGATGAAATCCAGCAAGATGCAAACGATAAGAAAACAGAAGAAACACCATCTGGTGAAAAACCGGGTGAGGATGAACCGGATATTCCGATGCAGATTGCACCTTTACGTGTAGAGGGGCGTTATCTGAAAAATGAGCAGGGCAAAATCGTAAATCTACATGGATTTACGCAAACTTACAGCCCTTATTTCAATAATAATGCATGGGGTAATTATGATGTAAGCAGTTGTCTTAACTACAACAAAAGTATGGTAGACAAAATATTAGCTGCCGGATGGAAATTTAACTTCGTACGTCTACATCTGGATCCTTATTGGAGTGACGATGTTACATTGCCCTATGTACGTTACGAAGGACACGAACGCTTTTCGGAAACACGCTTCCGGAAATATCTGAAAGAATTGTTTGTTCCAATGGCGGAATACTTCATATCTAAAGGAATGTATGTAGTAATGCGCCCGCCCGGAGTCTGTCCGCATGCTAATGATACAGATGACAATAGATATCAGGGAATAGAATTGGGTGATACTTATCAAGAGTTTTTGTTGAAGGTATGGGACATTGTGTCACAAGATGCTACTGTGAAAAATAATCCGGGAATTATGTTCGAACTGGCTAACGAACCTGTTCATATTAAAGGTACGGATGGTAGATATGGTGGTGACGGCGATGCTTGTTTCGCCAATATGCAGAAATACTTTCAGACAATCGTTGATCAAATACGTGGGAATGATTGTGATAACATCATTTGGATACCGGGATTGGGTTGGCAGTCGCAGTATAGCGGATATAAGAACTATCGTTTTGAAGGCAAGAATATTGGTTTTGCCGTACACTGCTATCCGGGCTGGTATGGGAGTGATGCCGAGCAGGACAGTGGTGAAGGAAACGGTTCATCAACAGGTGGTGGGTATGAGCCTTTCCAGCGTGGTTGGGATAAACAGGTAGGTCCGGTAGCAAGTTTTGCACCTATCATGGTGACTGAGATAGATTGGGGACCCAAAAAGTATGACGCAACATGGGGAAAGAGTATTACAGGAGTAGCGAAGGGCAATGGCTTCGGGGCTAATTTCAAGTATATAGCCGATCAATCGGGGAATGTTTCCTGGTTGTTCTTTACTACAAGATCGCACGAATTGGCAGCTTTTAAAGATGTAGCGGGTGAACCGGGTAATTATACTTTCTTAAATGATCCGGAAGCATGTCCGTGGGCTATTTACCATTGGTTTAAAGAATATGCTGAGGCAGAACAGTAAAAATATAAAAAGATATAGCACATGAAAAAAAATCTCTTTTTATTGGTAGTATTGCTGCTTTCCGCAATCAGTGTGGCCGCACAAGATGTGAAAAGCAGGACTGAGCTTCCGTCAACAAATATTCCTGGTTATGAATATCCCCGGCTAGACACTGAGCGTTGCGCTTACTTTCGTTTCTATGCTCCTGAGGTAAGCAAGCTCCAGGTAGATTGTTGTGGGAAAAAGTACAATATGCAGAAGGATACTGAAGGCTTTTGGACAGTGAAAACAGAACCGCTAGTAGTGGGTTTTCATTATTATTTTCTGATAGTGGACGGAGTATCGGTCGTTGATCCGTCCAGCTATACTTTCTTCGGATGTTGCCGCATGGCGAGTGGGATTGAAGTGCCCGAAGGCAGGGAAGGAGATTATTACCGTCCGCAACAGGATGTAAAACATGGACAAGTGCGTTCCTGTACTTATTATTCGGATACAAAGAAGGAGTTTCGTCGTTGTATGGTATATACACCGGCGGAATACGAAACGAATATGAAAAAGCGCTATCCGGTGCTCTATCTACAACATGGAATGGGAGAAAATGAAACAGGATGGGCTACCCAAGGTTGTATGCAGCACATTATGGATAATCTGATAGCAGCGGAACAGTGTGTGCCAATGCTTGTTGTAATGGATAGTGGAGATGTGGAAGCACCTTTTCAGCCACGTCCGGGCAAGGATGTGAATGAAGAAAGAGCATTGTACGGTAAGTCTTTTTATGGCGTGATATTAGATGATCTTATTCCGATGATTGACCATACATTCCGTACTTATACCGATCGTGAACATCGGGCTATGGCGGGCCTGTCGTGGGGCGGACACCAAACATTTGCCACTACTCTGCCGAATTTAGATAAGTTCTCTTATATAGGTGGCTTTAGTGGGGCTATCTTTGGGCTGGACGTTAAGACTTGCTATAACGGTGTATTTGCTGATGCCGGCAGTTTTAATAAGAAAGTACATTACCTATTTCTGGGATGTGGAACAGAAGAGCAGTTCGGAACCAAAAGACTGGTTGACTCCCTACATGAAATCGGGATTAATGCCGTGTATTATGAGTCACAAGGTACAGGCCATGAATGGTTGACATGGCGGCGTTGCCTGAGAGAGTTTCTCCCGAATTTATTTAGAAATTGAGGTACATATAAGTAACACCGGCATAGGGAGCCGACTACTTAGAGAGACATATGGTCCATATAAGTAGTCGGTGACATGCCATAAAGTTCCTTGAACGCCGTAGAAAAGTAGGCGACGTTTGTGAAACCTGTCAATGCAGCTATCTCGCTGATATTATGCTTCTTCTCAGACAGTAACATCGCCGCTTGCTTTAACCGTACATTACGTATCAGGTCACGGGTGGATTGATTGGTCAACTCTTTCAGTTTTCGGTGAAGATGGACACGACTGATGCCGACAGATGCGGCTATCATTTCCACATTTAGTTCAGTATTGGCAATATTATTGTTTATCACTTTCATAACCCGGTTCAGTAAGCGTTCATCGGGTGATTGCATTTCTAATTTCTGTACCCTCTCTTCTTGCTCTTGATTACCATTAAAACTGTTTCTTAGTAATTCGCGGCTTTTAATCAGGTTGATGGAAGTCTTACGTACTATTTCAATACTGAATGGTTTCATTATATATGCGTCAGCTCCTATGCTGAGCCCTTCCAGATTATCTTCTTCCCGGTTCCTGGCAGTAAGCAGAATCACGGGGACATGGTTAATGTTTATATTTTGTTTTATTTTTTGGCAAAGCGTCATACCGTCCATTTCGGGCATCATGATATCACTGATAATTAAATCTGGCGCTTTCTTTAGAATAAGAGCTAGGGCTTCCTTGCCATTGCTGCACTTTAGCATATGGAAATCATTGCTTAGTTCGTGACAGAGATAATTGCGTATTTCTTCATCATCTTCTACTACCAGTACATGATATTTGGTTTTTGCGCGTATTTTTTCATAATCATCTTCGGTTGTAGGAGAGACAGGAAGCACTGTATCCACTTGCACGGGAACTGTTTCGGATATCTCGTTTTCTATTTCTTCTGCTGTTAAATGTTCATTGCCGAGAGGTAAACGGATAATGAAACTACATCCCAAAGCCTCTTCATTGTTACGGACTTCGATGCTCCCGTGGTGAAGTTCCACCAACGAACGTGTCAGGTGCAGGCCGATACCAGTGCCAATGTTCAAGTTGTTTTGGTTATTTCGTATTTGGTAGAATCGATCGAAAATCCGGTCGATTTCTTCTTCATTGATTCCTATCCCGCTATCTTCTACTATTATCTCAAAATAATGTTGTAACGCAGGTTGTGTTGCTTTTAAGTCTTCTCCGATACGCAAGTAAATGTGGATACTACCTTTTTCCGGAGTAAATTTGAATGCATTGGAAAGTAAGTTCAGAATAATTTTATCGAAATTCTTAGGATCTATCCATGCTTTCAATTCTTTTACTTCCGGTTGAAAGGTTAGTTCGATGTGTTTAGTAGTTGCCTGATATTCAAAAGTATGGTGTAAATCTTGTATAAATGTAACGATATCTGTCTCCTGAAATTTGAGCAGCATCTGTCCCTTATCTATCTTCCGGATATCCATCAATTGGTTAACGAGTTGAAGAATCCGTTCCGCATTCCGATAAATCATACTGTAACTTCGTTGATGTTCTTTATCATTGTCCGTTGCCATCAGTTTTTGTAATGGACTGATGATTAGTGACATCGGGGTGCGTATCTCATGGGATATATTAATAAAAAACTGTAATTTGGCTTCATTTAGCTGCTCGGCATGTATGTGTTCCAGCATTTTCTGGCGGGCACGGTAACGTTGCCGTGCTTGTTGTATGCCAAGTATTATAAGGATAATGGCAAATAGGAAATAGAATGTTTTAGCCCACCAGGATACGTACCAGGGCGGAGATATTATGATGGAAATATTTTTCACATCTGAATAGGAATCATAATCTCTGGCTTTCACTTGGAAATGGTATATTCCTGGTGTCAGATCACTGAAAGACACTTGGTTGATTCCCGGCTGTAAATCTATCCAGGTATTATTATTGAAAGAATAGGCATAGCTGATTCGCTCGGGATTATAAAACTCCATAGCAGAGAATTCGATACTGAAGGAATTGTCTTTATAGGATAAATGAAACTCGTCGGCATCCATGATTGAAGTATTTATAATATCATGGCTTCCGGATTTCATTCCTTGTCTTACGGCTCTATCATGGATATAAAAATCGCTGATACGTATCTCAGGTTTCTTGTTGGGACTGGTTATTTCTTGAGGATTGAAGTAAGTGATGCCATTAGTACCACCAAATATGATTTCCCCTTCTGTTCCCTTAAAAGCTGCCCCTTTACTGAATTCGTTTCCTTGTAGCCCGTCACCGGAATAGAAATTAACAAAAGTCTGTGTATTTGGGTTGAAGCGCGAGATTCCGAAGTTAGTGCTTATCCACAGATTGCCGTTTGCGTCTCCTTTAATACCGGAAATAGAATTGCTGGGCAAACCGTCTTTCATGGTATATTCGTGTATTTCCGCAGTTTGCGGATTCAATACTTTCAACCCTTGAGAGGTACCTATCCAAATATTCCCATGAATATCCTCGTAGAGAGCGTAGATGACTTTCCCTTCAATTAAGCGGTTGGTGCCAAAGGTAGATACAAAGTTCATGGTAGGTATGTCCAGACATCCCAGTCCGTCGTAAGTTCCGATATAGAGTTTTTCATTGTCGGTATAAAGCAAGCAATTTATCCAGGCATTATGTAGTACATTTTTCTGTGGATTATAATCCAAGCCACTTTCAGCCATCAGACATGATTGTATTTCACCAGTAGTGAGATTATTTTTATAGAGCCCTGATCCCATGGCGCCAATCCATAGTTGTTTGTGTTTGTCTTCTACCATGCAGTAGATGTCTTGTGCAGGAATCCCCTTGCTGTTTTTTAGAGATAAATATTCACAACGTCCTGTCTGTCGGTTCAGTTTGGCAATCCCGTTGCGGTAAGAACCTGCCCATATATTCTTTTCCGAGTCTTCATAAAGACTCATAATGGTAGCCGGAATAGAATAGGGTGTTTTTGTAGGCGTATAATGTGCTTGTTGGCTGCCATTAGGGTTGATGGCATAGATGCCGTCGTTATCAGTTCCTGCCCAAAGTGTTCCGTCATGACTTTTGAATACAGACATGATGCAACAGGAACCGATAGTATTATGGATAGTCGATTTATGTCCGAAGTATTTAAAGTGATTGGTTACAGGAGGAACTATCATGACACCTTTTTGGAACAGTCCTAACCATATGTTATTATGTTTGTCTTTCAGCAGACTGTGTACCTTTGTCTTGTCCAGGTTGAATGATGTGATATTAAGGTTGGTACCTTCTATTTTTTTTGTACGAATATTGTAGATCTTCATACCGTTTCCGTCCGTACCGATGTAGATTTCTTCTTGATTGGCAGGATATAGGAATTTAACAGGCAAATCGGGACAAGATTCGTGGAGAAGTAGAGTAAACTTATCCGTTTTCGGATTGTATTGGTAAAGTCCATTGGTCAGGCTTCCTACATAAATGTTATGATAGCTGTCTTCACAGATACTACTGAACCGATTCGAATCTGTCCCTTGAGGATAACTCTTCAATTGTCCAGAGTCATTCAGACATTGTATACCCTTATCTTCGGTGATAATCCATAATTTTCCTTTCTTATCTTCGTATATATTAGTGATGAAATAGCCGAAAAACGGTTTTATTTGTCGGGCTGTAATACTGTCTCCTTGGGTATCCAGGGAGAATGTGCTATGACCGGATGTACCAACTAATATTTCTCCGCTGCGGCGTTCGACGATGCAAGAAACATTGATTCCCATGTTAGTTCCGGCTATATTGAATGTTTTTGGAATGGTTTTAAATTGGTCTGTTGCCCGGTCATAGATTTGAAGTCCGGTCAGTGTACCAATGAAAAAGCGTCCTTTGCTGTCTTCAAAAAGAATACGTACATAATTGTTCAACAAAGAATGTTCGTCTCCGGGGATGTTCTTATAAACGGTGAATTTTGCACCATCATAACGGTTCAGTCCATCTTCGGTGGCTATCCAAATGATTCCTTCCTTATCCTGATAGATACTGTTGATCATACTGCTAGACAGTTCTCTGTCTACGGTGAACAGTTTTCCTTTTTGTCCGTAACATAATATAGATATACACAGACACAAAAAACATAATATTGATTTAGTTTTCATAGCGCATTATTTCTGTTTACAAACTTACTAAAAAACTTTGAATAGAGGTACTATTGTGAATTTACCTGTTTTTTGTTGATAAGTTCTTTAGATGTTTTTCATAGCTGCGAAGATAATGGATTATGAATAAAATGTTTTTTAGTGGCATTGCGTATCGTTTAATGCTCGTTACATGGTGTTTGCTAGTGTTACATAAAGTTTCGTTTAACGTACATATAGATGTAGAATGAATAAAAAAATCTGCATCTTCCACTTTTTCAAGTAGAAGATACAGATAATAAATCCTTTTTGTGTTACCCTTATTTATCTAATTGCCTTTTAGCCCATTCCAGTCTTCGTTGATCTGGCAGCGGAGTTACCTTGAATTCTTCGAATATGGCAGTAAATCCTTTACCGTCGGGGCAAGCTCCCATTAGTCCGACCATGACAGGACAATTGTCTTGCAACCAGCAGGTGCGTGTCATGGTATATTCTTTGTCGTCACGTGAAAAGAAGATTTCGACTGCATCCAGGCGGCGGACTGCTTTTATCCAGATAGAACGCGGGGCATCCGGTAGCTGCACTACGCTCCAGTCGCTTGTACGGTGAGTGACTACAGTACTGACATTCTGTTTTCCGTCTACGTATTCAACTCCTGTTTTTATCCAGTTTTCATGGTCGATGCGCAGCATTAATCCCATTTGGTCGAAAGTGGTTACATAATTACCGGTTATCTTTACTTTTACTTCAAACTCACCGCCGTAGGTGGCATAATAGAAAGGCCCGTCGTCTACGGTGAATCCATAATGAGAGATTCGCCAAAAGTCGGTTTTTGCCGGTACGTCCATTACGAGTGTTTTACCTTCTTTAATTTCCCATTGCTGAGGCTCATTCAGCCAGTTCATTTTATTCAGATTTTGTCCCATAGTCGAAGTTGTTATTGCCAGCAAGGCTATTGACATGATTTTGATTTTTAAAAATTTCATGGTTGTTTCTTATTTGATTATCTTTGTGGGACAAAGGTAGTGCACGCCTTTTTGTGTAACAATACTGAATAATAACCATTTTACAGGATGGACGTATTACAAAAAGAAATTGATGAAGTCTATGCTACACAGCCGATAGCTCACGAAACGCTGAATAATGAAACCGTTGAACGTCATCGGCAATTCATTCGTTCATTGACGGAAATAAACGGCGGGTGTGCTGTGATTTCCGATCTTTCGAACCGGAAAAGCTATGTCTCTGTTCATCCGTGGGCACATTTCTTAGGGCTGACTCCTGAAGAAGCGGCATTAAGCGTCATTGACTCGATGGATGAAGATTGTATCTATCGGCGTATTCATCCTGAAGATTTGGTAGAGAAACGTTTGTTGGAATATAAGTTCTTTCAGAAAACTTTTTCATCGTCACCCGGAGAACGCTTGAAGTATCGTGGAAGGTGCAGGCTGCGTATGATGAATGAGAAAGGGGAATATCAGTATATAGACAATCTGGTTCAAATCATGGAAAATACTCCTTCCGGGAGTGTGTGGCTGATATTCTGTCTTTATACCTTGTCGGCAGACCAGCGGACGGAAAAAGGGATATATCCTACCATTACCCATATGGAAAACGGAGAAGTAGAAACGCTTTTCCTCTCGGAAGAACATACCCATATACTGTCCGAACGTGAAAAGGAAATACTTCGTTGCATACGCAAAGGACTGTCAAGTAAAGAGATAGCTGCCACTTTATACATTAGTGTGAATACAGTCAACCGTCACCGACAGAATATCCTGGAAAAACTTTCTGTCGGTAATTCGATTGAAGCGTGCCGTGCCGCTGAATTGATGAAGTTGCTGTAAAAAGAATAATTGTATCTGTCTACTCAAATACTGCCAGCAATTCATCCAGGCTTTTCACTTGCTTGAGGTGTGCATGAGTGAATGTATCCACTACTTCATGTTGCCACATTACTTCGAAAGGAACATGTATCCCGTATCCGCCTAAGGATAAAACGGGTTGAATATCCGATTTCAAAGAATTGCCGACCATTACAAATTCAGAAGGAGTGATTTGCAGGATATTCAATAACCGGAGATATTCTTTCTCCGTTTTATCGGACATCACCTCTATATGGTCGAAATAAGAAGCTAAACCGGAACGTTCCAATTTATTTTCTTGATCCAGCAAATCACCCTTAGTGGCAACTACCAGTTTATATTTCCCTTGTTCTTTTAAAGCTTTGAGAGTTTCCTTTACTCCCGGCAATAATTCAATGGCATTTCTAATAATGACTTTCCCAAAGCAATGATTTGTTGAATAGTATCGGCCGAAATCTTTTGTTCACTAATATACAAGGCTGTTTCAACCATAGAAATAGTGAAAGCCTTGGCGCCATATCCGAGAATTTTCAGATTATTCATTTCCGTTTGAAATAATGCGGCTGAAATTTCTTTTGGCGTACCATAAGGCTCCAACAGGCGGACATATTGCTTTTCTACTTTCTGAAAAAAGGGTTCATTGCTCCACAGAGTGTCGTCAGCATCAAAGGCTATCACTTTAATAAGTTCTTTCATTGATTCTTGGTGTGATTAATAGTGATTTTTCCGATATATAGTTTTCTTATTAATGTTGCAAAGTTAAAAGAAAAAGATGAATATAGATACGAATCTTGTTTTTAGCGCCGAATCCCGATTTAATTTCATAGAAATATCTATCTTTGTTACTCGTTTTTTTAGTTTGAACTTTAATTGAATGTACAACGATGAAAATAGGAGATAAAGTACGCTTCCTCAGTGAGGTAGGCGGTGGAATTGTAACAGGATTCAAAGGTAAGGATTTTGTTTTGGTTGAAGATGCGGATGGGTTCGATATTCCTATGCCGATACGTGAGTGTGTAGTGATTGAAACAGATGACTATAATATAAAACATAAGTCGAGCACATCGGCTCCGAAACCGCAAGAACCTGTGAAACCGTCAAAACCGGAAATGCCCGTTATACAACGTCAGCCGGAAGTGCGCGGGGGAGATACCTTGAATGTGTTTCTTGCCTATGTACCCGAAGATGCAAAGGCAATGATGACCACTCCCTTTGAGACTTATTTGGTAAATGATAGTAATTACTATTTGTATTATACTTATCTGAGTGCGGAAGGAAAAGCCTGGAAGACCCGTTCGCATGGTCTGGTAGAACCCAATACAAAATTGCTGTTGGAAGAATTCACGAAGGATATATTGAATGAAATGGAGCGGGTAGCCGTTCAACTAATCGCATTCAAAGATGGTAAGACTGCGGCCCTCAAACCGGCTGTCAGCGTGGAGATACGGATTGATACAGTGAAGTTCTATAAACTACATACATTCAGCAATTCCGATTTCTTTGAAGAACCTGCATTGATTTATGACATTGTGAAAGATGATATGCCCGCCAAGCAAGTCTATGTTTCGGCAGAAGAAATTCAAGTCGCTTTGTTGCAGAAGAAATCGACAGATAAACCGAAGTCACAACCTATTGTGAAGCCTAACCATGCGCAAGGTGGAAAGAATGGAATTGTTGAAATAGACCTTCACATTGATTCTTTATTGGATGATACGCAAGGGATGGGCAATACCGAAATATTAAACTATCAATTGGACAAGTTTCGCGAAGTAATGGCGAACTATAAGAATAAACGCGAACAGAAGATTGTATTCATTCATGGCAAGGGTGACGGAGTGCTTCGGAAAGCCATAGTTGATGAATTAAAACGGAAATACAGTAATTGCCGTTATCAGGACGCTTCTTTCCAGGAATATGGATTCGGGGCTACGATGGTGACTATAAAATAACACTTGTTGATTACATGCTGTTTTGCCGAATAAAAAAAGAAGGGTGGAAGTCGATAACCGGCTTCCACCCTTTCACTTTTGTGTATTAATCGTTTTTTACTTGTTCAATTCAATACCTTTGTTCATCAAGGTAATGTTCATCAAAGCAGCATACTTGGCATATTGTTCAGCACTGAGTGTCTGTCTCATCAGTTTTAAGTTACCATAAACAGCATTGCGCAATTTTGCTTCTTTATCTTTTTTTGCTGTTGTGGCTTTTGACATCTGTGTAGAGAAGTAATCGCAAATGTTTGCTACTTCTTCGCTTTGAGCAGAGTTCAGATTTAAATACTTACCTAGTTTACTTACATTGATGTTACCTTCCCATTTTGCAGTTGTAGGCTGATTTCCAGCTGCGAATGTTGTAGCAGCAAGGCAGAGCGCTGCCACTAATGTTAATCCTAAACGTTTCATAATACCTACTTTTTTAATTGTTATACCTAAAAACTATTCCTAAAAACAAATCTAATACCTATTGAAAATACTGTCTAAGCGCTTAGTTTTTTCTTTTTACCTATGCAAATATAGGAATATGTTTTATAACACAAAAATAAAGAAAAGGAAAAGATTCTATTAGGGTTGATTTCTTGATGTAAATCAAGAGATGATGTGCTTTTTGATACAAAAACACCTTTTTCTGAAACGTTTTTGTAATACGTGTGCGGAAACGTAAATGGAATTTTATTGCATTTTAGGATTTGTTGCTATTAAAATGATATTGAACAAAGGAATGTAACCAGGAAAGGAACACTGAAATCGACAACAAAACCATGAAAGATGGAAATGATTACAAATTCCTTTCCCGAGTATCGCGTAATGATAGGAAGAGTTGTATCCATAGTTGTAGCTCCACCAACGGAGATGGGGGCAAGTTTTCCGAAATACTTCACTAGCAGCGGGGCACATAGTAAAGCTATGATTTCACGCATGATATTGGAAAGTAATGCGATAGTTCCCAATTCCGGACCTTTGTATTCAGTGATAAAAATACTGGAGAGCGAATAATAACCGAATCCTGCTCCTACAGCCATACAGTCCAAAGCACCCCGCTGGCTCATAAAAACTCCGGCTACCGCACATCCCGCTAATGTACCGAGTATTGTCATGATAGGAAGAAACATAAGGCGTGGATTTAGTGAACGGAAACTTTTCAACGTGTTCGGGTCGTTACCGATACTGATACCTACACAGAACATCAGTCCGCAGAGGGCATAATAACTGAGTTTACTATCGGTGAAATCATACGGAATGAGATGATAAACTCCGCAGAGAGTACCGATAATGAAGAAAGAGACAATAATCAGACTACCTTTCATACTTCTGTCTCCTTTCCTCTATTCCTTATATATAATAGGTACCATAGCCCCCATGCACATAAGGTACTCCCTATGACAGCGGCTAGAGTGATGATGACAGCTTCCAGTCCGAGCGTGGGCAGTCCTTTGATGATGGTTTCGTTTCCGCCTACATCAATTCCGAGCAGGAATAGCAGTGTCCATATAAGGAAAGTAATGATTTTGTGTATCCATGTCAACCGTTTGCTGCGTAGAAGGTAGCCAATAAGCATACCGGTCAGCATGATTCCGATGATAATAAACATAGTTCGTACGTATTTTTGGTTGCAAAGATAATTGAAAATGTACGTTCCCGCCCTTCTTTGAAGTAAAATAAGTATTAAAGAACTGTTTGGTTGGAAATAATCGGATTTATTAATATATTTATTGCGGCAATTAATATCTTGTTTGATGCGGAGATTAAAACTATATCATCTGTTTTTTATCAGTACGTTAAAAATAAACGTTCCGCTATCTTTGTTGGCCTGTCTGCTCATATCAAAAGGCGATTGGACTATATATTTTGACGCCCTTCCGTATATGTTGGGCGGGGTAGGAATTATAACGAGCCTGCTTTACAAAGAAGTCATGGAGAAAGAAGCTTATTATTTTTATTATAATTCCGGTATTCCGAAAAGGAATTTGATAGTCTTTACATTTATTGTTTATTGGTTCATCCTTTGGATTATAAGATTATGCGTCATCAGCTTGAGATAGATAGTGTTATCAAAAACTTCGGCACCAGGCAGTTGCTGACAGATGTTTACCTGAAGATAAATACGGGTGACATTGTTGGACTGTTCGGCAGGAATGGTACGGGAAAGTCTGTGCTTATGCAAATCATTTTCGGGACAATGAGAGCCGACCGAAAATTTATCCGCTTGGATGAAAGTAAAATTCTTCCGGTTCCTTATCAGTCTCCCAAAGTAATTGCTTTTCTGCCACAGTGCGGTTATCTTCCCAGGCATCAGAAGATAAGGCAATTGGTAAGCTACTACCTGAACGAAAAGGAAGCAGACGACTTCTACAAAGACGATGAAGTGGCACAATCGTGCATGGAACGGCGCGTATCACAACTCTCCGGTGGAGAACGGCGCTATTTGGAATCTAAGTTGCTGCTATTTGGCAATACAAAGTTTGTGCTATTGGACGAACCGTTCGATTACCTCTCTTTCCATTTGGCGGATAAGTTGATAGAACAAATCAAAATACATTCCGCAGACAAAGGGATTGTTATTACTGACCATAACTATGAGAAAGTACTGGAAGTAGTAACCCGGCTCACTTTGATTCGGGACGGTGCACTGATGGAGCTTACCGATAAGCGGGGCTTGGTGGAGCAGGGCTATCTTTCCGGTATCTTTTAGTATTGGGCAGAGAAAGAGCTGATGTGAATAACTTTACTCACTTCTGTACTGACGCCTACAATTCCAACCCCTCCTTGTACATTACTGGGAAATTTTATCGGCTCATTTATGGTCTCATCGTAAGCATCCGTATCTATAAGATTGAGCGCTTTCAGATAATAATATTCTATTTCTGTGATACTTAACAGGCGGATAAACACATCTATATTTACATTAGAGCCATATTCGGGAAAGACTTCACTGTCTGTCTGATTATAAACAGTCATAATGTAGGACGTATCCTTAAATCGCGTATCATCGAATACACCATATATATTTTTAACAGTGTCGAACATGCCGTTATCTTCATCGTCACTGGTTGTGGGCTGCCCGTCGGTGAGCACGACATCTTCGCGACTTATAAAATTGTAGCGATGTGCCATTTGAGTAACAAACTCACCTGTTTCTTCGTTATAGCTTTTTACCAACATTTGCTTGTCGACTATGAGACGGTAGTAATTGTTTTCGTTGGGGCGGTCTTTGATGCTGATTTTGTACTGGAGATAATTCTGCGTATAATTGTATTGACTCAACGGAACGGTGAGTGTATCAATGTTTGCTATCTCATTAGGACGCTGTGGAACGGTGACTTCCGCCCACGCATGATATTGTCCGTCATCGGTACGGGCATCAATGCGTACAATATCTCCGGGAGTAAATTTGCTGGTAATATTGAAGCGGCATTGCATATCTTCCTCATGTTTAGGTGGTAGCGGGCGCAAACTTTCCGATAATTTTCCGTTAATATGTACTTCTACTGTAGCGTTTGTGACATGAGTTGCATTATTTCTTCCTGTAAAATTGAGGAAAAGAACATTTGTCAGACTGTCTGCATTAATCAAAGCATTCATAACCAGCTTGGGTGGATTATCCTTTATATTGAAAGGAAGTTCGTTTTCGCAGGATACTGCGGTCAGCAACGTGATTAACAGAATAAATGGATAATATATACGATTCTTCATGATTACTTTAGAATTTATATGTGTAAGTGAATGACGGAATTAATGGGAGTATGGTATATTTCTTGATAACAAGTTTATTATAATCTTTTTTGCTGGTGCTGCGATATACGAATGTCGGATTCATTGCATTATAAGCATTGTACAGGCTTATGTTCCAGGTACGCATACCATGCTTTGTTTTTTATTGAAATTGACACCTATATTTAAACGGTGACTGGCGGGTAATCGGTAGTTGTTACGATGCTCCACATAGGTTGCTTCTCCGATCGCAGGTGAATCATCATATTTAATTGGGTAGAAATAATTTCCATATCCACCACCGAAGTCACCACTCAAACCGCCATTGGGGTGAATAATAACCGTTTTTTCTTCAGGAATCGTACTGGTTCCTCCTGTATAAAACACCCACGAAGCACCAATATCAATGCGATCACTGAATTTATGGTTGACCGTCAGATTGATGTTATGGCGTCGATCATATTTGTATGGAAACCATTCACCATTATTTATACCGCCCTTGGCAAACTTGCGGTCGCTTTTAGATAAAGTATAAGACAGCCATCCGGTTGTTTTCCCAAGCGTCTTTTGAGCCATAAACTCAATACCTGCCGAGCGCCCTTTTCCCATTTCCACTTTATTCTCCCATCCTGAGGAAGAACCGAAAAAGCTGACACCGTCTTTGTACTCCAATACATTGCGCATATCTTTATAATATCCTTCCACCGAGAACTCCCAACCTTTGATTCCCGTATAGTATCCACCCAACGAATATTGGTGAGAACGCATCGGTTTGATTTTTTTAGTGACGGGAACCCATAAGTCCGTTGGCATGGCGATTGGCATTGATGATAATAGATGTACATATTGGCTCATTTGTGTATAAGAACCTTTCAAAGCTATGCTTTTACTCAACTGATAACGTGCGGAAACGCGCGGTTGCAAGGAAAAGTAGCTCTGTTTTTGTACATGAAACAAGGAAAAATGCAATCCAAGATTCAGACGCAGACGGCTGTTTACTTTTATATTATCTTCTACATAAGTCGATATTTCGTGAGCGTAAATCCTGCTGTTGGCTATATTGTTGTAGGTAGTGTCACGGTCTACCGTATTATCTGTCTTATCCGAAATTTTAGAAGTCATCACTTCCGGGCGGAAACGATGATAGATATATCCCGTACCGAATTTAACATGATGTACAGGAGTCGGATTATAATCGAAATCTATCTGATAACTCCAGTCATTAATTCCTGAACGGTAATCAGCCGAATATCGGTTGGTAATTGTTGTTCCCTTATTGGTTGAATATTGGTTGTTGGTATAAGAATTTATATCAAACAAATAGTTGTTGTAAGAAATCGTTGTATTACTGAACAAACGATTGTTGAAAATATAATTCCATCTGGCGGAAATGATTGTATTTCCCCAGTTCATTTTACTTCCATCCTTGAGGTCAGTATTCCCGTCAAAATTGGCCGCAAAATGATCTTTTCCATTGTAAGCACTTAGATATAAACGGCTACGGTCGGAAAACTTATGATTGATTTTGGCATTGATGTCGTAAAAATAATAACTGTATTTTTCGTTATCGGGCATGAATGGTTTGGCTAGCAAATCAAGATATGAGCGTCGGGCAGAGATATTAAAGGACGTTTTTCCTTTCACAATCGGGCCTTCCAAATTGAACTTACTGGTCAATAATCCGATACTAAGCGTACCGTGATATTTCTGCATATCTCCATCATTGGTACGAACATCAATCACTGAAGAAAGCCGGCCGCCAAAGCGTGCCGGAAAAGAACTTTTGAATAATGTTACTTTCTTGACTGCTTCGGGAGTGAAAACAGAGAAGAAGCCAAACATATGATCTACATTATATACCGGAACTCCGTCCAGCAAGATAAGATTTTGGTCGGGACTACCGCCGCGTATATACAATCCCGCAGAACCATCCACACCTGCCTGCACTCCGGGCATGAGTTGGATGGCTTTCATCACATCGGCTTCTCCCAATATACTCGGAGTACTTTTAATTTGTGTCATCGGAATTTCGATAGACCCCATCTGCGTAGCCATAGCTCCCGCTTCCGCCCTGTCCGAGACGATAACAACTTCCTGCAATTGCGTATTCCCTTGCATACGGATATCCATCAATGTATCCTTCGAGAGTGTGAACTGACGAGTCTCCGTAGCATAGCCCAAATAAGAGAAACGCAAGCTGGTTTCTCCTTCGGGCAGGGTGATGCTGTAAAAACCGTAAGGATTGGTAGTAGTTCCCTGATTCTGATGACTCTCAAAGATATTTGTTCCAATCAACGTCTCGGAGGACGTTCCGTCAGTGACATATCCGCTGATAGTAAACTTGCGGCTTACGCTTTTAATCTTTTTCTTTTTTTGCAGCAGGATGTAGCGACCGGAAAACTGGTAACTGACCGCTTCATTCTTGAATACAAGATCAAGTATCTCGTGCAGAGGCTTTTCTTTAACTTTCAGGTTGATTTTATGTTTGATACTGATTTCTTCGCTGTATATGAAAGAGTAACCGGTTGAGTTTTCAATCATTTTGGTGAACTCTTTCAATGTAGCGTTTCGTAGTGTCAGTGTGAGCCGGGCGTTTGCATTTTGTGCGTAGGCCCGAGTGGTGATAAGGAGCACCATACCTATCAGAACAATCGTTCTGACAGGCAGGTGTCCTTGATGAATAGTTCTCATTTTAAGTCTGGTTTAGCAGTAATAATAATCTGTTTATCGTTTTGTGAATAGTCGAAATAACCGGCATTGTGTAATACAGACAGAATCGTTTTCAAATCCTCCCCATTGCGGAATCGGGCTGTAATCCGGTAATCCTGCAAAGCCGTGTCGGATATGCGGATACTTGCCCCGAATGAATTGGATAGTTCGCGGACAATTTCCTGCAAAGGCAAATCATCGAATATAAACTCTCCGTGCCGCCAGGAGATTTCATCTTTCGCATTTTCCAGGGCTTTGCGGGTGAGCTTTTGCTCTACCTTATTATATATAGCAATTTCATTCGGCTTTAATACCATGCGGACAGAGTTGTTTTTATTGCTGACAGCCACCGAACCTGTTAATAACGTTGTTCTCACATCAGGATTGTCACGATAGGCATCCACATTGAAATGAGTTCCCAATACCTGAACGTCAATCATCTCAGTCTGCACAATAAACGGATGCTTCTTGTCCTTACTTACTTCAAAGTAGGCTTCTCCATTCAGATCCACTTCCCGGTTGCCCGATTTGAACTTCTCCGGATAAGAAATCGAAGAATAATGATTTAGGGTGACGGTGCTACCATCAGGGAGATGAACTGTCCGTGTTTCCGCCAATGTTGAAACCGTCTCTATCGAGACAGGCTGCATATATAAATAAACTGTCCATGCCGATAGGCAGAGTAGAAGTACTGCCGCTGCTGCCGAGAATGTACGTATCAGGGTCAGCCGCCGGGTATGGGACTTCAGCCTTTTCTCTAACTCCGGATAGCCGGCTGCTGCAGAAAAACGTCCTCGTGGTGAACGCGTGGAAGCAATAAGCTTGTTCAGTATTTCTTCTAATTCCCTATCGGTGTATTTCATTTCTTTTTCTGTATTACTTCATTTATTATTTCCGTTTCAACAGAATTGACAGTTTGCTGATTCCGCTTTCTTTCCATTGAGGAATACAGGATATGATAAAATTCTGTTTCTTTAGAACCATCCGGTTCGGGTATATCTTTACGGTAGTCGTAACTGATTTCTTTCCCGCTTTGATGGTCACTTTGTTCTCTGTCAGCTTCATAACCTCTGCTTGTCCCGATGGCACAGGTGGAATGGAAAGTTGTACTGTCCGGTCTTCTTTGGACTTGTCCGTTGCGATAATTTTAATCTGTAACTCGCTTTCCGCTTTACCGCTCTCACATTCCACTGTTTTGGCGGTTTCTTCGAACCCTACATAGTCTTTAGGGAAATTGTCATTGTCGTTGCTGCATGAATACAGGCTCAGGCACATGGATAATAGAACAAAGACCCCAATGTTTGCGTCATTAAACTTTTTCATCATTTCTGTCTTTTTAGTTATTAATCGGGTTATTTGCTGATAAAGACAGAAGGTTGACAGAAACTCCCTACGCTCTTTGTGCGAATAAATGTTAATCTATCTCGGCCCGGCTAATCATCTCCTTCAGGCGTGTTATTGCTTTTTGTAGCTGGGCATCTACTGTGTTTATGCTGATACCCAATTCTTCCGCTACCTGCGCATAACTCTGTTTATCTTCGCGGATACGAATGAATATCTCCCTGCAACGTTCGGGAAGCCGGTCAAGTGCCTTCACATAGAGGGCAAACAGTTCTTCGCTGATTAATGATTCTTCCGGAGAGTAACTTTGTTCCTGCGGTTCGGGAAGGGAATCGGCATGAATAAACGTATGTTTGGATTCTTTCTCTAAATAATTGAGTGAAGCATTTTTGACCAGGATAAAGCAATAATCTTCAATATTTCTCACATCGAGTAGCGTAACGCGCTGTTTCCAAAGTTTCAGGAACACATCGAGTACGATTTCCTGCGACCATTCTTCTTGCTTTGCATAGTAGTAAGCAATGCGGAAAAGGCGGTCGTATGTCATGTCGTAAAAGTTCCGGAACGCAGTTTGCGAATCCAGTTCCTTCATTTGCCGTAATAACTTTCTTACTTCTGATTCGGTCATCGGCTTGCCGTTTGTTTTATTAATCTACCCAAAGCAAATCACTCATTATACTGTCGGAAATGAAAATACCTTCACGAGTCAGACGCAAGGCGCCATCGTGTACTTCCAGTTTTCCATTTTCCAGATAAGGTGCAGCCATCTTCCGGCAATATTCCCATAACTCATGGCCGAATGTCTGTTGCAGCTTTTCTATGGGAGTGCCCCATACGGTACGTATCGTAGTGATGATAAATTCATTATAGCGGGTAACCTGATCCAAGTGCTCGATTTCAAAAGCACGTTGGTTTTCCTCTATACCTTTTATATATAGGTCGATGGAGGAAACATTCCATTCCCGTGTCATTCCGTCGAAAGAATGTGCCGATGGACCACAGCCCAGGTAGGAGATACCCTGCCAATACGAAGTGTTGTGGCGGGAGTATTTACCGGGGCGGCAGAAATTAGAAATTTCATAATGCTCGAACCCTGCTTTCTGCAAATGCTCTATCAGTAACGTAAAGAACTCCAGGCTTGAATCTTCATCCACTTCGGATATCTGATGTTGTTTAAGCATCTTATATATAGGTGTATCCTCTTCGTAAATCAAATGATAGGCAGAGATGTGTTCCACATCCAGAGCGATAGCCTGTCGGAGATCATTTTCCCAACGTTCTTTTGTTTCGCCCGGCAGTCCGTATATAAGGTCAATGCTGATATTGCGGAACCCAGCTTGCCGGCATCTGCTGACGGCGTCAATGGCAGTGCGGGCATTATGGCGGCGTTTCAGTAACTTGAGCGTGTTGTCATCGAAAGTCTGTATCCCCATGCTTAGACGGTTGAACGGGAGAGAAGAAAGCATTTCCAGATATTCGGATGTCAGGTCGTCGGGATTGGCTTCCAAAGTGATTTCCTGGCAATGGTTCAGTCCATAATGTGTCCGGATGGTTTCAAATATCAGTTCAAAATCTTCCTTTTCCAGTTGCGACGGAGTTCCGCCACCGAAATAAACGGTTTCTATATCTTCTCCTTTCAGATATTCTTTCCGTATTTCCAACTCGCGGCAGAGTGCTTGTACGTAGCGTGATTTCAGTTCACTGCGTGTAGTTGAGTAAAAATCGCAATAGATGCAACGAGTCTTGCAGAAAGGGATGTGGAGATAAATACCTGCCATAGCTATGCCGTTTTGGATTTTGTGGCTGTAAAAGTAAGATTATTATCTGATATATCAAAAGACTGTTTACCAAATAACTTTCCTTCTGTACTATTGTGAACTAAGCGCTCTGCATTCGAGAAATATTTGTGTTATATAAACAAGTTGTCTGACACCCGGGTCTCAAGCATCCTGACACCCGGGTGTCAGGCATACCAACACCCGGGTGTCGGTACTACTGAGACCCGGGTGTCAGACAACCTGTTCATGCAGCCTGAAAATTAGTTGAGTGTATATCACTTCATTCGTTTCCGTAGCGAAATGAATACGGCCATTGAAAATACCTGAATAGCGTTAGAATTCAATTTATACTCAAGTAAAAAGGTTCACGATAAAGATGTGTTACATAACATTGTTTAGTAACACTACCGTAAGTGTTGCTTTTCCCCCAATTAATCCCTAATTTGCGCATCACAAAATTAATGGTATGTGAGAAACATACTGAGTAATTACTAAAATCTTATATATTATGAAGGTATATCAGACAAATGAAATCAAGAACATTGCCTTGTTGGGAAGTTCTGGCTCTGGGAAAACCACTCTCGTGGAAGCGATGCTTTTCGAGAGTGGTGTTATAAAACGTCGCGGTTCTGTTGCCGCTAAAAACACTGTTAGTGATTATTTCCCTGTTGAACAAGAGTATGGTTACTCCGTTTTCTCCACCGTTCTCCATGTAGAATGGAACAATAAAAAGCTTAATATCATTGACTGTCCGGGTTCGGACGACTTCGTAGGCAGTACAGTAACTGCATTAAACGTGACCGACACTGCAATTATCCTTCTCAATGGCCAATACGGCGTCGAAGTCGGTACACAAAATCATTTCCGATATACAGAAAAATTGAATAAGCCAGTTATTTTTCTAGTCAACCAGCTTGATAATGAAAAATGCGACTATGATAATATCCTTGAGCAATTAAAAGAAGCTTATGGCTCTAAAGTTGTTCCCATCCAATATCCTATCAGTACCGGTCCGGGCTTCAACGCTCTGATTGACGTGTTACTGATGAAGAAATATTCATGGAAACCCGAAGGCGGTGCTCCTATAATTGAGGATATTCCTGCTGAAGAAATGGAAAAGGCGATGGAAATGAACAAAGCCTTGATAGAAGCCGCTGCCGAAAATGATGAAGGCCTGATGGAGAAATTCTTCGAACAGGAATCCCTTTCGGAAGACGAAATGCGTGAAGGTATCCGCAAAGGTTTGATTGCCAGAGGTATGTTCCCGGTATTCTGTGTTTGTGGCGGTAAGGACATGGGGGTTCGCCGCTTGATGGAATTTCTGGGGAATGTTGTTCCTTTTGTATCAGAAATGCCGAAGGTACAGAATACGGATGGTAAGGAAGTGGCGCCGGACGTGAACGGCCCTGAATCTCTTTATTTCTTCAAGACAAGCGTGGAACCGCATATCGGTGAAGTATCTTATTTCAAAGTAATGAGCGGTAAAGTTCATGAAGGCGACGATTTGCTGAATGCTGACCGTGGCTCGAAAGAACGTATTGCGCAGATTTATGTAGTAGCCGGTGGTAATCGTGTGAAAGTGGAAGAATTGCGGGCCGGTGATATTGGCGCTGCCGTGAAACTGAAAGACGTAAAAACAGGTAATACGCTGAATGGCAAGGATTGCGATTATAAATTCAACTTTATCAAATATCCGAATTCCAAATATACGCGTGCCATCAAGCCGGTCAATGAAGCAGATGTAGAAAAGATGATGACCATCTTGAACCGTATGCGCGAAGAAGACCCGACATGGATCATCGAACAATCAAAGGAATTGAAACAGACTTTGGTACACGGACAGGGAGAATTCCATCTCCGTACATTGAAATGGCGTTTGGAAAACAATGAAAAACTCCAGGTAAAATACGAAGAGCCGAAGATTCCGTATCGTGAGACAATCACAAAACCGTCTCGTGCAGACTATCGTCATAAGAAACAATCCGGTGGTGCCGGCCAGTTCGGTGAAGTTCACCTGATTGTTGAACCTTATAAAGAAGGTATGCCTGTGCCCGATACTTACAAGTTCAACGGACAGGAATTTAAGATTACCGTAAGAGGTACGGAAGAAATCCCATTGGAATGGGGTGGTAAACTCGTGTTTATCAACAGTATCGTCGGCGGCTCTATCGACGCCCGTTTCTTGCCTGCTATTATGAAAGGTATCATGGCTCGTTTGGAGCAAGGCCCGTTGACAGGTTCGTATGCCCGTGATGTACGCGTGATCGTTTACGATGGTAAGATGCACCCGGTAGATTCTAATGAAATCTCCTTCATGCTTGCCGGACGTAATGCCTTCAGCGAAGCGTTCAAGAATGCAGGCCCGAAGATTTTGGAGCCGATTTATGATGTTGAAGTGTTTGTGCCATCCGATAGAATGGGAGATGTGATGGGTGACCTTCAAGGACGTCGCGCCATGATTATGGGTATGAGTAGCGAAAAAGGTTTCGAGAAACTGGTTGCTAAAGTACCTTTGAAAGAAATGTCTTCTTACTCGACAGCACTTAGTTCACTCACAGGCGGACGTGCTTCGTTTATCATGAAATTCTCTAGCTATGAGCTTGTTCCTGCAGATGTTCAGGATAAGTTAATTAAAGATTTTGAAGCTAAACAAACCGAAGAATAATTTGTAATTCTCTTAATACTGTTAAAATCGTCCTCTTTTTTAAGTAAAAGAGGACGGTTTTTGTTTAACTATGATTAATAAAGATGGAAAAACACAAGGAAAAGATTTAATTTTTTATTAAATTTGCAAACCAAAGGAGGGTTTATATTGTTGTAGTAATCAGAATACGACCTTAATAACTCCTTTCGGTTAATTTCCGGGAAGTTCCGGTTAAATCAAGTTAATGCATTAGGAGTGTTAATTAGGGAGTGTTAATTTTGTTGCTATGAAGAAGTCAACAATTTGGATATTAGGTATTGTAATGGGGCTTTCTTTCCTCAGTTTGCTGTATTTACAGGTCAGTTATATAGAGGAAATGATGAAAACCCGGAAGGAACAGTTTGATTCGGCTGTACGCAATAGCCTGGATCAAGTTTCTAAGGATGTAGAATATGCAGAAACGCAACGTTGGTTAATTGAAGATGTTTCTGATGCTGAACGGAAAGCTTTGATTGAAAACAACGCTTCATTGCAGCAGAATGATTTAGTTCAGCAGACGCAGCGGTTTACGATGAAGTCTAAAGATGGAAAGGTATATACGGATTTTGAACTGAAAGTGATGACTACCAAACCATCCGAACTACCGAAAGCGATGATTTCTCCTTACAGGGGAACCAAAACGATCCCGGAAACCTCGCGTTCGTTGATAGAGGCTATCAAAAACCGATATATGTATCAGCGTGAATTGCTGAATGAAGTGGTTTGGCAGATGATTTATCGGGCAAGTGACAAGTCTATTGGAGACAGGGTAAGGTTTGGAGACTTGAACGGTTATCTGAAATCGAACCTATATAATAATGGTATAGACTTACCTTTTCACTTTATGGTGATTGATAAGGACGGACGGGAAGTCTACCGTTGTGCGGATTATGACGGAAAGGGGAGTGATGAATTCTATCAGCAGGCATTGTTCAAGAACGATCCACCTGCCAAGATGAGTGTACTGAAAGTGCATTTTCCGGGAAGAAGAGACTATCTTTTTGATTCGATCAGCTTCATGATTCCGTCGTTGATATTTACGATGGTACTGTTAGTGACATTCATCTTTACGATTTATATCGTATTCCGTCAGAAGAAGCTGACAGAAATGAAGAATGACTTCATCAACAATATGACACACGAATTTAAAACACCGATATCCACCATTTCGTTGGCGGCACAGATGCTGAAAGACCCCGCGGTGGGAAAATCTCCGCAGATGTTCCAGCATATATCGGGAGTGATAAATGATGAAACCAAGCGCTTGCGCTTCCAGGTAGAGAAAGTACTCCAAATGTCGATGTTCGACCGTCAGAAGTCGACTTTGAAGATGAAGGAGATTGATGCGAATGAAATGATAACGGGAGTTATCAATACATTTACCCTGAAAGTGGAACGATATAATGGTAAGATAACATCGAACCTTGAGGCTACTGATCCTGTTATATTTGTAGATGAGATGCATATCACCAATGTAATCTTTAATCTGATGGACAACGCGGTGAAATATAAGAAACCGGAAGAGGATCTGGAACTGAAAGTGAGAACGTGGAATGAATCGGGTAAACTGATGATTTCGATACAAGATAACGGTATCGGCATCAAGAAGGAAAACCTGAAAAAGATATTTGAAAAGTTCTATCGTGTGCATACGGGTAATCTGCACGATGTGAAGGGCTTTGGACTGGGATTGGCTTATGTGAAGAAGATTATCGTCGAGCATAAGGGAACCATCCGGGCAGAAAGCGACCTGAACGTGGGAACTAAATTTATTATTGCATTACCTTTATTAAAAAATAATTGATATGGACGAGAAACTGCGTATTTTATTATGCGAGGATGACGAAAATCTTGGCATGCTTTTAAGAGAATATTTACAGGCAAAAGGTTATTCTGCTGAGTTATTTCCTGATGGCGAAGCCGGTTATAAGGCTTTCTTGAAGAATAAATATGACTTGTGCGTATTTGACGTAATGATGCCTAAGAAAGATGGCTTCACACTGGCACAGGATGTCCGTGCAGCAAATGCTGAAATTCCTATAATCTTCCTGACAGCTAAGACGCTGAAAGAAGATATCCTGGAAGGATTTAAGATTGGTGCGGATGATTATATCACCAAACCGTTCAGCATGGAAGAATTGACATTCAGAATTGAAGCAATCCTGAGACGTGTTCGCGGAAAGAAGAACAAAGAAAGTAATATCTATAAGATTGGTAAGTTTACTTTCGACACCCAAAAACAAATTCTGGCTTCGGAAGGCAAACAGACTAAGCTGACTACAAAAGAATCTGAATTGCTCGGATTGCTTTGCGCTCACGCTAACGAGATTCTGCAACGTGACTTTGCGTTGAAGACTATTTGGATTGACGATAACTATTTCAATGCCCGCAGCATGGACGTGTATATCACGAAACTGCGTAAGCACCTGAAAGAAGATGACTCTATCGAAATTATCAACATCCACGGAAAAGGCTATAAGCTGATTACGCCGGAAGTTGAATCTTAATGAGATTACATTCGATAACTACAAATAAAAAATCCCGGAAACATTCGTTTCCGGGATTTTTTATTGATTTCTACGAAATTAATCAGCGATCTTCTTATTGATAATGATATAAGAAATGAGTCCCAGTACTACCAGTACTACCGAGGTACCCAAGATGGCGTTGTTGTTTACATTACCTGTAAAGGAACAACCCAGCAGGATGACTACTCCGACCAAGATTAAGATCAATCCTAAGTTCTTTAATAAACTTTTCATGTGTGTGTATTTTAATAGATTATAATATTCCAGTCACAAATTAAAGCATAATTCTTTAACGGGCGAAATTATTTAAATAAAAAATCCATTATAAAGATAGGATTTAGTGGATTTTATGATTTAAAAGGCTGTTTCTCTGCTTAATCCTTCGTGTTGAAGAAAACCTTTTTCAATACTTCCTGTCCGATGCTTAGTTCTTCGAGCGTAATACCGTGAAGCGCTTCCTTCAAAGTCTGTCCGGCGATGATACGTGCTTTTTCTTCCAGCTCTTTTCCGTCTTTGGTGAGGTGGATGAGGTTGGTGCGGCGGTCTTTTTTATCAGAGATACGCACGACAAGATGCTGCCGTTCCATATTGTCAATCAAACGGGTCATGCTGGGCTTGTCCTTAAAAGTTGCATTACACAACTCTTGTTGCGTCACGCCGTCTTTTTCCCATAGGAAAATAAGTACAGTCCACTGCTCCGGGCTGATTTCCAGACCGTTCTGACGGAAGTTGCGGTACAGTTTCCGGTTGATTGCCGCAGAAACCTTACCATTCAATATGGCAAAAATAAGCCGGATGTCGAAGTTGAATTGCTCTATCATGAAATTATTGTTTAAACAACTTTGCAAAGGTAAGCCACTTCTTGGATAATTCCTACATTCGGATACAAAAAAAGATTAAATGTTTGTAGTTCAAAATAAATTGTCTAACTTTGCACCCGCATTTAAAAATCAAAGATTTATTTATTTAATTAAACGAAGTATGAATCAATACGAAACCGTTTTCATTTTAACTCCCGTTTTATCTGATGTTCAGATGAAGGAAGCGGTAGAGAAATTCAAAGGTATTCTTCAAGCTGAAGGTGCTGAGATTATCAATGAGGAAAACTGGGGACTGAAGAAATTGGCTTATCCAATTCAGAAGAAGTCTACAGGTTTTTATCAGTTGATTGAGTTCAATGCAGATCCTACTGTAATTGACAAGCTGGAAATAAACTTCCGTCGTGACGAACGTGTTATCCGTTTCTTGACTTTCAAGATGGATAAGTATGCTGCAGAATATGCTGCTAAAAGAAGAAGTGTTAAATCAAACAAAAAGGAGGATTAAATCATGGCACAACAGACTCAATCAGAAATCAGATATTTAACTCCGCCGTCAGTAGACGTTAAGAAGAAAAAATACTGCCGTTTCAAAAAGAGCGGTATTCGTTACATCGACTACAAAGATCCTGAATTCTTGAAGAAATTCTTGAATGAACAAGGAAAGATCCTTCCGCGTCGTATCACAGGTACTTCTTTGAAGTTCCAACGTCGTATCGCGCAGGCTGTGAAGAGAGCTCGTCACTTGGCATTACTGCCTTATGTAACTGACATGATGAAATAAGAAGGAGGAAAAGTATGGAAATTATTTTAAAAGAAGACGTAGTAAACTTGGGATATAAGAACGATATCGTAAACGTGAAATCCGGATACGGTCGTAATTATCTGATCCCGACTGGAAAAGCTGTTATTGCTTCTCCTTCTGCAAAGAAAATGTTGGCTGAAGAACTGAAACAACGCGCTCACAAACTTGAGAAAATCAAGAAAGATGCTGAAGCTGCTGCTGCTAAGTTGGAAGGCGTAACTTTGACTATTGCAACTAAAGTTAGCTCAACTGGTACTATCTTCGGTTCTGTTGGTAACATTCAGATCGCTGAAGCATTGACTAAGCTGGGGCACGAAATCGACAGAAAACTCATCGTTGTAAAAGACGCTGTGAAAGAAGTTGGTAACTACAAGGCGATAGTTAAACTTCATAAGGAAGTTTCGGTAGAAATTCCTTTCGAGGTAGTTGCTGAATAAGAGCAAATTTACTTCAATATATGAAAAGCGATTTGTTCTTAATGAATGAATCGCTTTTTTCTTTCCCTTGCTATACTAATAATATGAAAATCGGACGTTGTTTAATAAAGAAGGGATTCCTATTGCTGCTAATTGCCTTGGGCGTTGGTAGTGGCACTCTTTATGCGAACAACGATTTGAAATTATTGACCGATTCTTTACGCCGGATGATAGATGAAAAACCTGTCTATATTCATAAGAAAGAGGTGCGGATTAATCGGATTAAAAGTAAATTGAAGGCTGCTAACTTAACTCCGGAGCAGGAATACAAAATAAACCTTCAACTGTATTATGAGTATAAAAAGTTTGTTGTAGACTCTGCCATCCATTATGTAGACCGGAATATTGAGATTGCCCGTAAGATGGATAAGGCTTATCTGAAGTATGAGTCGTCTTTACAACTTAGTCTTCTCTATTCGATGTGTGGAAGATACAGGGATGCGGAGCTTATCCTTGAAAATATAAAAAGAACGGAACTTCCCCGTGAACTACTCCCTGTTTATTATGAAACCTATTCCCGATTTTGGGAATATTACTCTATCTCTGCTACCAACAATCGGTATGGAAAGCAGCGGGCTGCTTATCAGGATTCACTGTTAGCTCTGCTGGATCATAATTCTTTTGACTATAAACTCTCCAGGGGATATTATTACAGTTGGCGGGACTCCATTAAAGCCAAAAAGATACTTCGGGAACTGCTGGAAACAGAAGAGGCGGGTTCTCCTAATTATGCTATGATCACTCATGCATGTGCCGGATTGTGCAGGTATATGAAACGGCCGGATGAAGTGAAGAAGTGTTATATGTTGTCTGCTATTGCGGATATTCAAAATGCTACGCGTGAAACAGCTTCTTTGCAGGCATTGGCATTGATACAATACGAAGAAAAGAATTTGGCGGATGCTTTTAAGTTTACGCAGTCGGCTATTGACGACGTGGTTTCTTCGGGTATTCATTTCCGTGCCATGGAAATTTATAAGTTCTATTCGATTATCAATTCCGCTTATCAGACGGAACAGGCCAAGTCAAGATCAAATCTAGTGACTTTCCTTGTCTCGACCAGTGTTATTCTTTTCCTTCTACTCTTGCTGGTGGTATGTATTTATGTTCAGATGAGGAAGATTCTAAAGATAAAGCGTGCGTTAGTGCAAAGTAATGAGAAACTTCTGCGATTGAATGACAAGCTGAATCATATGAATAGTCAGTTGAACGATAAGAATAACCAGCTGTTTGAGACTAATAATATAAAGGAGCAGTATATCGCTGAGTTTTTCGATGTTTGTTTTAGCTATATCAGTAAAATGGAGAAATTTCAAAATGTGCTGTATAAGTATGCTATCAACAGATATTATGATGAATTAATTAAGAAGTTGAAGTCGCCTGCGCTTATCGACAGTGAACTTACCGCTTTATACACCCGTTTCGATACGGTATTCCTGGGTTTATATCCGACTTTCGTTTCTGATTTTAATGCTTTGCTGAAAGATGAGGAGAAGATTATCCTGAAACCGGATGCGCTTTTGAACCGGGAACTTCGCATTTATGCCCTCTTGCGTTTGGGGATTACGGACAGCGGAAAGATTGCTAATTTCCTTCGTTGCTCTACAAGTACGGTGTACAACTATCGCACGAAAATGAGAAATAAAGCGGCAGTAGACAGAGACGAATTTGAGAATGAAATTATGAAAATAAGTTCAACTCAAGAGAAATAGTTGCCATTATAAAGAAAAAACGATTCCAAATCATCTACATTTTTTAGGTCTTGTGAAAGTGTTAAATATCTTATTATTAGATGTTTAATTTATTTTAATATCTACATAAATTAGTGTAAGCCGAATAAAACGTTGTTTATTTGGCTAGTTTTGCATTATCGGTTTCCGATTCATCTACCCGATGACGGTGATTGATAACCTATCTATTTATTGTACTTAAATTCACTATGTTTTATGGACACGCAATCTGCAGTAGACACAAAAGTTAAGGTCGGTATAATCGGTTTCGGTAGAATGGGAAGATTCTATTGGGAAGCGATGCGGAAAAGTGGGCGATGGAATATTGCTTATATTTGTGATACCGATCCGGAATCACGTCAATTAGCTAAAGAATTATCTCTGGAATCTCTTATAGTAGAAAATAATCAATGTATTTTTGAGGACGAAAGTGTGCAAGTTGTCGGACTTTTCACTTTGGCAGACTCACGAATGGAACAGATTGAAAAAGCCATTCGCTACGGAAAACATATCATTTCTGAAAAACCAGTTGCAGATACGATGGAGAATGAGTGGAAGGTCGTGGAAATGACGGAAAACTCAAATCTTATTTCTACCGTGAACCTATATCTGCGAAATTCCTGGTATCATAATCAGATGAAGGAATATATCCAAAAGGGAGAAATAGGGGAGTTGGCCATCATCCGTATCTGTCATATGACTCCCGGACTGGCGCCGGGCGAAGGTCACGAATATGAAGGACCTGCTTTCCATGATTGTGGAATGCACTATGTAGACATTGCCCGCTGGTATGCCGGATGCGATTACCGGACCTGGAATGCGCAGGGAGTGAATATGTGGAATTATAAAGATCCCTGGTGGGTGCAATGCCACGGTACTTTTCAGAATGGCGTAGTCTTTGATATTACCCAAGGATTTGTTTATGGACAATTGTCTAAAGATCAGACACATAATTCATACGTAGATATAATCGGAACGAAAGGGGTGGTGCGCATGACGCATGACTTCAATACCGCTGTGGTCGATCTGCACGGGGTGAATCAGACACTTCGGGTGGAGCAGCCTTTCGGTGGCAAGAATATCGACGTATTATGTGACTTGTTTGCTGATTCGGTAGTGACCGGACAACGTAGTCCCCGCCTGCCGCTAATGCGTGATTCGGCCATTGCGTCTGAGTATGCATGGACATTCCTGAAAGATACACGTACACATGATCTGCCGGCTATCGGTAATCTGCGCACGCTGGAACAAATTCGTGAAAGAAGAAGAAATATGAAAAATGGATATGGGTTGCTACATAGTAATCTTCCACAAATAACGAACCCTTAAAACAGATAATTATGTCAGACATTTCGAGGAGAGACTTTCTCAAAACGGGCGCTATGGCTTTGGCAGGCATTACCATTGCTCCGAGTTCTATTTTAGGTATGAGTCACGGTCATGTGGCTCCCAGTGATAAATTGAATCTTGCAGCCGTGGGTATTGGTGGCATGGGACATGCCAATATTAATAAAGTGAAGGGCACTGAAAACATTGTGGCTCTTTGCGATGTGGACTGGAGATATGCAAAAGGTGTGTTTGACGAATTCCCGAAAGCAAAGAAATATTGGGACTATCGTAAGATGTACGATGAAATGGGTAAATCTATCGACGGGGTGATTATTGCTACTGCCGACCATACTCATGCTATTATCACCGCTGATGCGATGACAATGGGCAAGCACGTATTCTGTCAGAAACCGTTGACTCACTCGGTTTATGAATCACGTTTGCTGACTAACCTGGCTGCTTCGACCGGTGTTGTTACTCAGATGGGTAATCAGGGAGCATCCGACGAAGGTACGGATTTGGTTTGCGAATGGATATGGAATGGCGAAATCGGTGAAGTGACTAAGGTGGAATGTGCTACCGACCGTCCTATCTGGCCGCAAGGATTGAATGCTCCTGAAAAGGCAGACCGTATCCCTAGTACATTGAATTGGGATTTGTTTACCGGCCCGGCTAAGTTGAATCCGTATAATGAAATTTATCATCCTTGGAACTGGCGCGGATGGTGGGATTATGGAACAGGCGCATTGGGTGACATGGCTTGTCATATCCTGCATCAACCGTTCAGAGCTTTGAAACTGGGCTATCCTACTAAGGTGGAAGGTTCTTCTACTCTGTTGCTGAGTGCTTGTGCTCCGCAGGCGCAGCATGTGAAAATGATTTTCCCTGCCCGTGATAATATGCCGAAAGTGGCGTTGCCGGAAGTTGAAATCCATTGGTATGATGGCGGTATGATGCCCGAACGTCCGAAAGGATTCCCACAAGGTAAACAATTGATGCAGAGTGGTGGTGGTTTGACTATTTTCCACGGAACGAAAGATACTTTGATTTGCGGATGTTATGGACAGAATCCTTGGCTGCTTTCCGGTCGTAAACCTAATGCTCCGAAAGTTTGCCGTCGTGTGCCGAATGCTATGAATGGCGGCCATGAAATGGACTGGGTGCGCGCTTGTAAAGAAGATAAGTCAAATCGTGTCATGACTAAATCTGATTTCTCAGAAGCAGGACCGATGAATGAAATGGTGGTAATGGGAGTATTGGCTATCCGCCTGCAAGCTCTGAACAAGACTTTGGAATGGGATGGCGCTAATATGTGTTTTACCAACATTGGTGATAACGAAACTATCAGAACTTGTATAAAAGATGGCTTTAAGATTCATAACGGTCATCCTACTTTTGATAAGACTTGGACAGAACCGGTGAACGCGAAACAATTCGCTGCCGAACTGGTGAAACATAACTATCGTGAAGGCTGGAGACTGCCTGATATGCCGAGATAAGAAGAATATCTTAATCAAATAACAGAATAATATCATGAAAAAAGTATTTTATCCTTTGGCTTGTTGCCTGGTTGCGGGAGTTTTCACTTCTTGTGGCGGTCAGAAAGCCGGAAATGCTCAAGGCGAGCAGACATCAGACAAGGTTGCATTGTCTTA
This sequence comes from Bacteroides sp. GM023, assembly GCF_014750685.1. Classification (GTDB taxonomy): domain Bacteria; phylum Bacteroidota; class Bacteroidia; order Bacteroidales; family Bacteroidaceae; genus Bacteroides. The sequence continues at coordinate 9,358 of NZ_JAAXGE010000014.1, read as the reverse complement.
TTCTAAATCATTGAAAGCAGTGGAAGCAGACAGCTTGAATTTACCTATTGATAAGGATGGTTACATCACTATCTTTGACGGTGAAACGTTTAACGGATGGCGTGGTTATGGTAAGGACCGTGTTCCTTCCAAGTGGACAATTGAAGATGGCTGCATCAAATTCAACGGAACCGGTGGCGGTGAAGCGCAGGACGGTGACGGTGGCGACCTGATTTTTGCTCACAAGTTTAAAAATTTCGAACTGGAACTGGAATGGAAAGTTGCTAAAGGCAGCAATTCAGGTATCTTGTATCTAGCTCAGGAAATTACTTCTAAAGATAAAGATGGTAACGACGTGCTCGAACCTATTTATATCTCTGCACCCGAATATCAAATATTGGACAATGCCAATCATCCGGATGCTAAATTGGGTAAGGATAACAATCGTCAGTCAGCTTCTCTGTATGACATGATTCCGGCAGTTCCTCAAAACTCTAAACCGTTCGGTGAATGGAACAAGGCAAAGGTTATGGTTTATAAAGGCACGGTTGTTCATGGACAAAACGATGAAAACGTATTGGAATATCACCTGTGGACAAAACAGTGGACAGATATGTTGCAGGCAAGCAAGTTTAGCGAAGAAAAATGGCCTTTGGCATTTGAATTGCTGAACAATTGCGGTGGCGAAAACCACGAAGGATTTATCGGATTCCAAGATCACGGTGATGATGTTTGGTTCCGCAATATCCGCGTGAAGATTTTAGACTAACTTCACTAACTAACCACAGCTTTCACAGGTAAATGAGGATTTGTTTATTTGTGGAAGCTGTATATTTTATAATCCCTGATATCTATTATATGAGAACCCGAATGTATTTATGTGCCTTGGCTGTTCTTCTCATGATTCCGGTTGCGATGACCGCACAGACGAAGAAAAAAGCTAAAAAGGCAAAGAAAGAAGTAGCTATTCAGCTCTATTCTGTTAGAGATATATTGAATAAGGTGGACAATAAGGACGGTAAATGTGATCCGGCTTATACTGCTATTCTCGAGAAATTGGCAAAAATGGGTTATACCGGTGTTGAAGCGGCCAATTATAATAATGGAAAATTTTACGATAGAACTCCCCAGCAATTCAAGAAAGATGTCGAATCGACAGGAATGAAAGTCTTGTCCTCGCATTGCACACGTGGATTGTCGAAGGAAGAACTGGCTTCCGGTGATTATTCAAAATCACTTGAATGGTGGGAACAGTGTATTGCAGACCATAAGGCAGCAGGTATGAAATATATCGTAGCTCCCTGGATGGATGTTCCTAAAACACTGAAAGACCTGGAAACTTACTGTGCTTATTACAATGAAATAGGCAAACGTTGTAAGCAACAAGGCTTGCAGTTTGGCTACCATAATCATGCTCATGAATTCCAAAAAGTGGAAGGTAGTGTGATGTATGACTATATGCTGGAACATACGAATCCCGAATACGTTTTCTTCCAAATGGATGTTTACTGGGTGGTTCGCGGACAAAACAGTCCGGTAGATTATTTTAATAAATATCCGGGCAGATTCAAGATATTCCATATCAAAGACCACAGGGAAATCGGTCAGAGCGGAATGGTAGGTTTCGATGCTATCTTTAATAATGCAAAGACGGCAGGTGTAAACTATCTTGTTGCTGAAATCGAGAAATATAGTATCCCGGTAGAGGAGAGTGTGGAAGTGAGCCTGGATTACTTATTGGACGCTCCTTTTGTGAAAAGCTCCTATTCCAAATAGTATAAACAGCTTGAGATAAGGCATAAAAAAAAGTCTGTGCATGCTTTGTGCATGTCAGACTTTCAATTCTCTCTAGGCTGTTACTGAATTATTCAGCTACAGTTTCAGTTACTTCTACTGCAACGCTATCAGTTGTTGTAGTATCTGCTGCTGCTTGTTCTGCTTCAAGAGCTGCTGCTTCTACTGCTGCGATTGAGTCAGCGATACGGATAGAATCTGCAGTTGCTTTTGCTGCGTCAGCTGCTTTGTTACCACATGATGCGAATGATACTGCTACGATAGCTACGGCCATCAAAACTAATTTTTTCATTTTCTTTGCTTTTTAAAAACGTAATACAATCAATTGCTTTATTAAAACGATGCAAAGGTATGTACTTTTTCAATATGTTGTTCTCGAAAAGCCAACTTTTTTTATAGTTTTTTTGGTAACTAGCCCTTTTCTTACTCTTTCCCTATGTTTTAGAACATATTAATCGACAGCTATACTGTTATATAGGTATCTTTTGATGCTTCTTTTCGGCGTTTTTTCAAATTCCGTGGGGTAGAGTTGTATCTTGCTGATTTTCTCGTAAGCGGCTACATTAGCGTTCAGATTCTTAAGATTCTCGACCATGATTGTTTTCAGGTTATCCGGGTTGTTCAGTCCGAGTGAATCCAGTGCTTCGTAATCTGCGTAGACAAGGGCTACCAGCTTCTTGTTGCGCTCGATGACGATGCTTTCGAGAACGAACGGCAGGTTGTTGAGCTTCGTTTCCAACTCTTCCGGGAAGATATTCTGTCCGCTTGAACTCAAAATCATCGTCTTGAGGCGTCCGCGAATGAAAATATTGCCGTTGGCATCCATTGTTCCGAGGTCTCCGGTGCGCAGCCAGCCGTCTTCGGTGAATACTTCCTGTGTGGCTTCCGGATTCTTGTAATAGCCTACCATTGTATTCTCACCGCGTACCTGTATTTCTCCCACTTCCGATTCCGGGTTTTCCTTGTAGATACGGGCTTCCATAATATCCAGTATCTTTCCCGAGGAACCCAGTACAAATTCATTCCACGGGGCATAGCTAATAAGCGGACCACATTCTGTCATTCCATAACCGATGGTGAAAGGGAATTTGATTTTGTAGAAAAACTCTTCCACTTCCTTATCCATGGCGGCACCACCGATGATAATCTCCTTGAAACGACCACCCAGTGCATCGATCAGCCGTTTGCGTATCTGATTATAAATCTGCGTGTCGAGCAAAGGGATATTAAGCGCCCATTTCATCCCTTTCTTATTAATAAGGGGTTGGATGATATTCTTATATATCTTCTCGATCACGAGTGGTACGGTGATAATCAGGTTGGGTTTCACTTCCTCAAAAGCCTTCATAATGATTTTGGGTGAAGGAGTTTTTCCAAGCAGGGTGACATGCGTGCCGACGGCTGTTGCTGTCAGAAAGTCGAATGCGCAACCATAGGCATGGGCAAGCGGAAGGAAAGAGAGTACTTTATCTCCCTTTTTGAGCAACTCGGTGCGAATACCGAAAGTGACGTTGCCGGCAAGACTGTTACCGGTTAGCATGACTCCCTTGCTGAAGCCGGTAGTACCGGAAGTATAGTTCAGGAGCATTACTTTATCGTTAGACAGGGTAGTGTACTGCACATCTTCGCGGGTAAATCCTTTCGGATAGCAAGAATGCATCTCCTTATCGGTATTCTTCAAAAACTTCTGTATTGTCTCTCCGTCGCGCTGATACAGGCAACGGAAATCGGTCAGTGAGAAGACTCCCCTTAATCCCTGCAATTTCTCTTCTTCCAAGTTATCCCAAATACTGTCGCTTGTGAACAGGAAGACAGATTCGGAATGATTGACGATATGATGAACATCATTGGGAGTAAAGTCCTGAAGGATAGGCACAACGATTGCGCCATATGTGATAGTTGCCATATAGGCGATGCACCAATGCGCATTATTTTTGCCGATAACTGATATCTTATCTCCTCTGCGAAGGCTACAATGCTTGAATAACAAGTGTAAACGGGCGATTTCTTCAGCTACCTGTCCGTACGTATATTGGGTATTTTCTCCATAATCAGTATAACAAGGTAAATCCCAATTCTCACGAAAACTATTTTCGTATAGTTTAATGAAATTCTCTTTAATCATTGCACGTTTTTTAGTGAATTGTGCAAAAATAGGAATAAACTTTCGTATCCAAAAGGGTTTTACTAATAATAATGTGTAACTTTGCAAAGTTAATGCGTTTATAACAGCTTATGATAGATACCACTGTATTTCAAAATAAGACAGCCGTTTATTATACACTAGGCTGCAAATTAAATTTTTCAGAGACTTCGACTATTGGTAAAATACTGCGTGAGGCAGGTGTGCGGACTGTCCGTAAGGGTGAGAAAGCAGATATCTGTGTGGTGAATACTTGCTCGGTGACTGAGATGGCGGATAAGAAATGCCGGCAGGCCATTCATCGGTTGGTGAAGCAGCATCCCGGTGCTTTTGTGGTGGTGACCGGATGTTATGCTCAGTTGAAACCCGGCGATGTGGCAAAGATAGACGGAGTGGACGTAGTACTGGGAGCCGAACAGAAAGGCGAGTTGCTCCAATATTTGGGCGACTTGCAAAAATATGAAAAAGGCGAAGCCGTTACTACTGCAACCAAAGATATTCGTTCCTTTTCTCCTTCGTGTTCACGGGGTGACCGTACGCGCTTTTTCCTGAAAGTGCAGGACGGCTGTGATTACTTCTGTTCTTATTGCACCATTCCTTTTGCCCGCGGGCGGAGTCGTAACGGAACCATTGCTTCTATGGTGGAGCAGGCAAAGAGTGCCGCTGCCGAAGGCGGAAAAGAAATCGTCCTGACCGGAGTAAATATCGGAGATTTCGGCAAGACAACGGGAGAAACTTTCTTTGACCTGGTGAAAGCACTGGATGAAGTGGAAGGAATCGAACGTTACCGTATATCTTCTATCGAACCCAACCTGTTGACGGATGAAATCATCGAATTTGTATCTCACTCCCAACGCTTTATGCCCCATTTCCATGTTCCTTTGCAATCGGGATGTGACGAAGTATTGAAATTAATGCGCCGCCGCTATGATACCGCTCTCTTTGCTTCGAAAGTGAAGAAGATAAAAGAGGTGATGCCGGACGCTTTTATCGGCGTGGATGTGATTGTGGGAACTCGTGGCGAGACGGCGGAATATTTCGAGCAAGCCTATCAGTTCATTGCCGGATTGGATGTGACACAACTGCATGTGTTCAGCTACTCCGAACGTCCGGGAACACAGGCGCTTAAGATAGACTATGTCGTTTCACCTGAAGAAAAGCATCAGCGCAGCCAACGGTTGTTGACGCTTTCGGATGAAAAGACGCAGGCTTTTTATGCCCGTCATATCGGACAAACCATGCCGGTGCTGATGGAGAAATCGAAAGCAGGCACTCCGATGCATGGATTTACGGAAAACTATATCCGTGTGGAAGTGGATAGTGACAACTCGCTCGACAATCAGGTAGTCAATGTACGTTTGGGAGAATTTAACGAAGATAAGACAGCCTTAAAAGGTACAATTCTGATATAAGTATGAAATCAAAACTTATCTATTGGCTCGTATCTACGGGGATGTGGCTCTTTTCAGCCCTTCCGTTCAGAATATTGTATATACTTTCGGATTTCAATTATCTGTTGATGTACCGTGTGGGAAAATATCGCCGGAAAGTCGTACGAGGGAACTTGAAGAGGTCATTCCCGGAAAAGACGGATGCGGAAAGATTACAGATAGAACGCAAATTTTATCGTTACCTTTCGGATTATATGCTGGAAGATTTGAAGTTGCTGCATATGTCTGCCGAAGACCTTTGCAAAAGGATGACTTATAAGAATACGGAACAGTATTTGGAACTGACGGAAAAGTATGGCGGAATTATCGTGATGATTCCTCATTATGCCAATTATGAATGGCTGATAGGGATGGGGGCGATCATGAAGCCGGGAGATGTCCCCGTACAGGTGTATAAGCCTTTGAAAGATAAATATTTGGACGAACTGTTCAAACGTATCCGTTCCCGTTTTGGCGGATACAATATACCGAAACATTCTACTGCCCGCGAGATTATTAAATTGAAGCGTGAAGGCAAAAAGATGGTGGTTGGACTGATTACCGACCAGTGGCCTAGCGGTGATAGATATTGGACTACCTTCCTGGGACAGCAAACCGCTTTCCTGAATGGTGCGGAACGCATTGCCAAAATGATGAACTTCCCCGTTTTCTATTGTGAGCTGACGAAGAATCGCAGAGGATATTGCGAAGCCGAATTTAAATTGATGACGGAGACTCCCAAGGAAACAGCCGAGGGAGAGATAACCGAAATGTTTGCGCAGCGTTTGGAACAAACTCTTCGTAGAGAACCTGCCTACTGGCTGTGGTCGCATAAACGATGGAAATTTACTCCGGAAGAATGTGTGCGGAATGAACAGGAAGAACAGCTCAAGAGAAAAGAAGGAAAATGAAAGTATCGGTTGTCATTCTGAATTGGAACGGATGCGATATGCTTCGCACTTTCCTTCCGTCTGTCATTCGTTATTCGGAAGGAGAGGGGGTAGAGGTCTGTGTGGCGGACAATGGTTCTACAGATGATTCCGTGAATATGCTTCATCGGGAATTTCCTTCTGTCAGGACAATCTTGCTCGAACAGAATCATGGCTTTGCGGATGGATACAACTTGGCTTTGCAACAGGTAGACGCTGAATATGTGGTACTTCTGAACTCCGATGTGGAAGTGACGGAGCATTGGCTGAAACCGATGATTGCCTATTTGGATGCTCATCCGGAAGTTGCTGCTTGTCAGCCGAAGATACGGAGCCAGCGGCAAAAAGAATATTTTGAATATGCCGGAGCATCGGGTGGATTTATAGATAAGTACGGTTATCCTTTCTGTCGTGGTCGCATCATGGGAGTCGTTGAAAAAGACGAAGGTCAGTACGATACGATACTTCCCGTATTTTGGGCGACAGGGGCGGCTTTGTTTATCCGCCGTGCCGATTATCTGAATGTCGGCGGACTGGATGGACGTTTCTTTGCACATATGGAAGAGATTGACCTCTGCTGGCGACTCCGTTCCCGTGGACGTGAGATTGTTTGTATTCCTCAGAGTGTTGTCTATCATGTAGGCGGGGCTACCCTCAAAAAAGAGAATCCCCGTAAGACTTTTCTTAATTTCCGTAATAATCTTGTCATGCTCTATAAGAATCTTCCACAGGAAGAGTTAAATAAAGTGATGCGTATCCGGGCTTGTCTTGATTATGTAGCGGCACTTGTTTTTCTACTGAAAGGTGATGTAGATAATGCTCGTGCGGTGGTAAGTGCACGCAAGGAGTATAAGCAGATATGTCCGTCATTTTCTTCATCCCGTGAAGAGAATCAAAGAAAAAAAACTTTGAATCCGATTCCCGAACGAACAAAAAGTAGTATCTTGTGGCAGTTTTATGCGAGAGGATGCAAACGGTTCTCTCAATTGTCGGACTTAAAAGGATAACAAGATGGAAGCATCAAAAGTTAGAAGAGGTATCGGGCTGGTAGCGCACGATGCAATGAAAAAAGACCTCATCGAATGGGTACTGTGGAACTCAGAATTATTGATGGGGAATAAATTCTACTGTACAGGTACTACCGGTACATTGATATTGGAAGCATTGAAAGAGAAACATCCCGAACAGGAATGGGATTTTACGATTTTGAAATCCGGCCCTTTGGGTGGCGACCAGCAAATGGGGTCGCGTATTGTGGACGGACAGATTGATTATCTTTTCTTTTTCACTGACCCAATGACTTTGCAGCCGCATGATACGGATGTGAAGGCGTTAACCCGCCTGGCAGGTGTCGAAAATATCGTTTTCTGCTGTAACCGTTCAACGGCGGATCATATTATTTCCAGCCCGTTGTTTATGGATCCTGATTACGAACGTACTCATCCTGATTATTCCAGCTATACGAAACGTTTCCAGGATAAAACTGTGGTAACGGAGGCTGTGGAATCAGTGAACAAAAGAAAGAAGAAAAGAAAATAAGAGCACTTGTAGATTCATACTACAATCTATACTAATACTCTGTTGTTAGTCTCGCTCAAAATATTCTCTGATTTTTATACTACGGTATAGTCAGAATGAGGAGGATGTCAAAACCCTTATAAATTAAAAAAAAACACCCTCGCCACAGATATGAACTGCACCCCAAAAGTTGGACACAAAACTTTAGGAGTGCAGTTTTTTTATGCGACATTCATTTGAAGAAAAGCTCAATATCGTGAGCAAAGTTAAGAGCGGTCATCCGATAGGTTTCCTTGGCCGCACTTTTGGTATATGCCCGAAGGATATCCGTATGTGGGTTCGCCGTTATGATAAATATGGAGAATCTGGTTTATATAGAAAGAAAAATGCAAGTCTTTCTGGAGTAGAAAAGGAACAAACAGTACGCGAGTATCTTGAAAAAGGACTATCTTTGGCCAGTATTTCCAACAGCTATGACATTAGTGTAGATACGCTAAAGTCATGGATAAAAAAAGTCCGTTCGCAGGGTTATAGTGCTTTATATGAGCCTGATGGACGAGGACGAACTAAAGATTCAATGGCAAGACCGAAGAAAAAAACAGCATTGACAGAACTTGAGAAGCTACAGGTGGAGAATCTTCGCCTGCGAGCCGAGAACGCACTACTAAAAAAAGTGAAGGCCTTAGTCGAGGAAGAAGAAGCCCGGGCACGGCTCAATGGGCAAAAGCCATCGACGAACTAAGGCTGGAATATCCTCTCGATTTATTGCTTGAATTGAGAAAGATGGCTCGTTCGGTATTTTACTATCATCTTAATCGTACGAAAGTTACTGATAAATATAGTACTGAAGAAGATGAAATTAAAAAGATTTTTCATGAGCACAAAGGCCGTTATGGTTATCGTCGTGTGACAGCGGAAATGCATAATCGGAGCTATATAATCAACCATAAGACAGTTAAAAAACTAATGGAAAAACTCGGACTTAAAAGTCAAATTCGAAAGGTTCGTTACCGTTCTTATAAAGGAGAAGTGGGCAAAATTGCTCCTAATATTATCAATAGGGATTTTGTGGCGATAGCTCCCAACCGTAAATGGGCAACGGATGTAACCCAGATAAGCATTGGTTCAGAGAAGTTATATCTCTCTCCAATCCTTGATATGTTTAATGGAGAAATCATATCTTATAATATATCTAAAAGTCCCAATATGGAGCAGGTATATGATATGCTTGATAAAGCCTTTGCCCGTTTTGAACAACTTGACGGACTTATACTTCACTCCGATCAAGGATTTCAGTATCAGCACTTCAGTTACCAGAAACGACTTGAAGAGCAGGGCATAATACAAAGCATGTCCCGTAAAGGTAACTGTCTCGACAACGCAATGGCTGAGAATTTCTTCGGCATCATGAAATCGGAACTGCTCTATATAGAAAAGTTTGAATCAGCCGATAAATTCAGCAACGCGTTAGAAGAATATATAGAGTATTACAACAATAAAAGAATCAAAGCTAAGTTAAAAGGAAAGAGTCCGGTGCAATACCGAACTCTTTATAAAATAACTTA
>NZ_JAAXGE010000013.1 GCF_014750685.1 Bacteroides sp. GM023 | reverse complement strand
TAAATCACAAAAAAGAGACAAAAAAGAAAAAAGTTAGAGGGTACCCTTTTCGGACACCCTCTTGCTTATTTTATCATCATGTTTTATAGAGAGGAGTTGATTGCTTGTGCTATGGACTTGAATTCTTCATCCGATAATTTCAGCTTCGGATTCGAGAACAACATATCCGATTCCTTCTGAATGGGAATCAAATGAATGTGTGCGTGAGGAACTTCCAGTCCGATAACAGCTTCGCCTACCTTTTGGCAAGGGAAAGCCTTTTCGATGGCACGGGCTACTTTCTTAGCAAATACATGCATAGCAGCCAGGTCTTCATCGCTCAAATCGAAAATATAGTCTACTTCCTGTTTGGGCACCACCAATGTATGTCCCTTTACCAACGGGTTGATATCGAGAAAAGCAAAAAACTTCTCGTTTTCCGCTATCTTGTAGCAGGGGATTTCGCCTGCGATGATTCTGCTGAATATTGTTGCCATAACTTTTATTGATAAAATAAGGCAAGCCTCATACGAAGACCTGCCTTAACGTTAAATTGATATGTTTACTACTTCCAATGCAATTTGACCCTGTGGAACAGTAATTTCTGCTACTTCACCCACCTTCTTGCCAAGTAAACCCTGTGCAATCGGAGTGTTAACGGAAATCTTTCCTTCTTTCAGGTTAGCTTCGCTTTCAGAAACGATGGTGTATGTCATCTTCATTCCATTCTTTACATTCTTCAACTCTACTTTATTTAAGATCTGTACAGAATCAGTTTTGAGTTTGGATTCATCGATGATTTTTGCATCTGCGATCACTAATTTCAGTTTGTTGATACGCATTTCCAACATTCCTTGTGCCTCTTTGGCTGCATCGTACTCTGCATTTTCCGACAAGTCTCCTTTATCTCTGGCTTCGGCTATTGCCGCAGAGATCTTCGGGCGTTCCACTGTTTCCAGTTCTTTTAGTTCCGCCATCAGTTTCTTGTAACCTTCTTCTGACATATAAGCCATGATGTTTTCCTCCTTTAATTGTTTTAAATGGTCATATAAACAAAAAAGAATTCCAACATGTGCCATGCTGGAACCCTCTTCTCATTATTTCTTTGCAAAGATAGCCTTTTAAGTGATACGTGTCAAGTGGAAAATGATGCTATGTAACATATTTAAAAGAAATATGCTAAATTATAACAACTTAGAGCAATGACTTGACAGCTGCTTCCAAATCCTTGATATCTTCGCCACGAAGCTTCAATTCGTTGTTACGATTAATCAAAAAGATAGATGGTACCTGACGAACATTATATACGGCTACGTTCGTCGAATATACTCCGTTTCCATCGCGTACACACACCCAGGGAAGGTTGTCGGCCGATGTTTTCCAGTAGTGTTCATCCGCGTCGAGAGATACCTGGTAGATTTCCAGTCCACTCTTTGCGTATTCATTATATAGTTCACGAAGCATCAGGTTATGAGGAGCTCCGGCAGGCGACTGGAATACGGAGAAGTCGAGCAATACGACTTTACCTTTCAGGTCAGTCAGCTTGCGTACATTTCCTTTCACGTCGCGCAAGGCAATGTCGATAATCCCCGTTTCTACGATTTTTTCCTGAGGGATTTCCAACGCTTTCGCTTGCGGCTGGCGTGTATTCTTCATTCCTTTGATTACAATATTATAAAGGTTCTTGGAACGCACGGCATTCGGGAATGCGTTGTTGAGGCTCGTGGCTACAGCGGCAAAACACTTCACGTCATCTTTATTGTTCAACGGGTCGAATATCAGATAATTGTTGAGCTTCTGGAATAGGGCAAAGTAAGCGGCTGCCGTGTTTGGAGCGGCAAAAATATAGTTGACTTTTACATCTTCCTTATAATTGCTGAGCAGTGTCGCCAAGCTGTCTTCAAAGACATCGTGACCGATTTTGTTGCTGCGCAGTGCGCCCAGCAAATCATCCACATCTTTCTGAAGCTGGATCTGTTTCTGCGTCAGTTCCTTTATCTTGTTGCTGTTCTCCGAACCTTCCACGGTATAAGCGGTAGAGAAATCTACATACGGTGCTTTGACCTGGATTGTTTCGATAGAGTCTACAGAAAAGTTGATAACTTTGTCGTCTACCCGCAAGCGATAAAATTCGGGTGATTCGGGACGGGGTTGCTTGAAACTGAATGTACCTTCCCCTTTCAGCTTAACAGAATCAAGCGGAACAATACCTTCCAGACCGGAAGCCTCAAGATAAAGCATTTTACCGTCGGCTCCTGATACATCCCCGTTCACCTGGAATTTAGGACCGGAACTACAAGCTGTCATAGTAAGTGCGGCGAGCGCTGCAAAAGTAACCTTTTTCATATAGTGTGTGTTATTTACGAGATGCAAATATACTTCTTTTCGAGATTAGTCAAAGCATTTTGCTGTGTTCTTCATCCTATTTTTGAAAAAAAATCAGTTAGTAACTAACTTTTTACCTCATTTCCACCTGATTACAACGATAAATGTATATCTTTGCAGGAATTTTGAAAGAAAAAGTATAGATAAAACAATTTTTATGATTAACCCAATTGTTAAGACGATCGAGTTGGCAGATGGAAGAACCATCACACTCGAGACGGGAAAGTTGGCAAAACAGGCAGACGGTTCTGTAATGCTACGCATGGGCAACACCATGTTATTAGCTACTGTTTGTGCCGCTAAAGATGCAGTTCCCGGAACAGATTTTATGCCTTTACAGGTAGAGTACAAAGAAAAATTTGCGGCATTCGGCCGTTTTCCTGGTGGTTTCACCAAGAGAGAAGGTAGAGCTTCTGATTATGAAATTCTGACTTGCCGTCTCGTTGACCGTGCTCTCCGTCCTTTGTTCCCTGATAATTATCACGCAGAGGTATATGTGAACATCATCCTTTTCTCAGCTGATGGTGTAGATATGCCGGACGCATTGGCAGGACTTGCAGCTTCTGCAGCGCTTGCCGTTTCAGATATTCCATTCAACGGACCTATCTCTGAAGTACGTGTAGCACGTATAGACGGTCAGTTCGTTATCAATCCGACTTTTGACCAACTGGAAAAAGCTGATATGGATCTTATGGTTGCCGCTACTTATGACAATATCATGATGGTAGAGGGTGAAATGCATGAAGTATCCGAAGCTGAATTGCTGGAAGCAATGAAAGTGGCTCACGAAGCTATCAAGGTTCATTGCAAAGTACAGATGGAGTTGACAGAAGCTGTTGGCAAAACTGTGAAACGTGAATATGACCATGAAGTAAACGATGATGATTTGCGTAAGGCAGTTCGTGAAGCATGTTACGACAAAGCATATGCTGTTGCCGCTTCAGGAAATAAGAACAAGCACGAACGTTTTGATGCTTTCGAAGCTATCCGCGAAGAGTTCAAGGCTCAATTCTCTGAAGAAGAATTGGCAGAAAAGGCTGCGCTGATCGACCGTTACTACCATGATGTAGAAAAAGAAGCAATGCGCCGTTCTATCCTTGACGAAGGTAAGCGTCTCGATGGTCGTAAGACTACCGAAATCCGTCCTATCTGGTGTGAGGTTGGTCCTCTGCCTGGTCCTCACGGATCTGCTATATTCACTCGTGGTGAAACTCAGTCACTGACTTCTGTTACGCTGGGTACCAAGCTCGACGAAAAGATTATCGACAATGTTCTGGAACACGGAAAAGAACGTTTCCTGTTACATTATAACTTCCCTCCTTTCTCTACAGGTGAAGCAAAAGCACAACGTGGTGTAGGCCGTCGTGAAGTCGGTCACGGTCACTTGGCATGGCGCGCTTTGAAAGGACAAATTCCTGCTGACTATCCGTATGTAATACGTGTGGTTTCAGAAATTCTCGAATCTAACGGTTCTTCTTCTATGGCTACCGTATGTGCCGGAACATTGGCAATGATGGATGCAGGTGTGAAAATCAACAAACCGGTGTCAGGTATTGCTATGGGATTGATCAAGAATCCGGGAGAAGAGAAATATGCCGTATTGTCTGACATTCTTGGTGACGAAGATCACCTGGGTGATATGGACTTCAAGGTAACCGGAACAAGAGACGGTATCACTGCTACTCAGATGGATATCAAGGTAGACGGTTTGTCTTACGAAATTCTGGAAAATGCTTTGAATCAGGCTAAAGAAGGACGTATGCATATCCTCGATAAGATTACCGAAACAATCGCAGAACCGCGTGCTGACTTGAAAGACCATGCTCCTCGCATTGAAACGATGACCATTCCTAAGGAATTCATCGGTGCTGTGATCGGCCCTGGTGGAAAGATCATCCAAGGTATGCAGGAAGAAACAGGTGCTGTGATTACTATCGAAGAGATTGATGGTATGGGACGCATCGAAGTTTCCGGAACAAACAAAAAATGTATTGATGATGCAATGCGCATGATTAAGGCAATCGTTGCTGTTCCTGAAGTGGGTGAAGTGTACAAAGGTAAAGTTCGTTCTATCATGCCTTACGGTGCGTTTATCGAATTCTTGCCGGGCAAAGACGGTTTGCTGCACATTTCAGAAATTGACTGGAAACGTCTTGAAACTGTAGAAGAAGCCGGAATCAAGGAAGGTGACGAAATTGAAGTGAAATTGATTGACGTCGATCCAAAGACAGGCAAATTCAAACTTTCCAGAAAAGTTTTGATGCCAAGACCGGAGAAAAAGTAAAAAAGTGATAGCTTTTATATGACAAAGGATAGTCCGAAAACTTAGTTTTCGGACTATTTTTTTGTCTTAACTTTTGCTTTTGTGAAAAAGTTTGTGTTCTTTTGTATCAAGAAAGAAGTCTATAACCTCTAAACCTAATGCGTGATGCACATAGCAAACAATATTTCTTCTATTCAACTTTTTTCTGAATTCTTTCATGAGAATCAGGAGAAGTTCTTGTCGTTCGCCTATTCATACATCCGTGATAAGCAGGAAGCGGAAGATATATTGATGGAATCTATGATTACTTTATGGGAAAACAGAGAAAAATGGGATGAAAATTCTAATCTGCACGCATTGTTATTGACGATCATAAAAAATAAGGCGCTGAATTATCTGGCACATGTGCAAGTGCGCCTTCGTGCCGAAGAAGAAATAAATACGCATAGGCAGCGTGAACTTAATCTTCGTATTTCTACCTTGGAAGATTGTGAACCGGATACTATCTTTAATGCTGAAATACAGCATATTGTACAGAAAGCATTGAAACGTATGCCCGAACAGAGCCGGAAGATTTTTTTGTTAAGCCGCTATCAAAATACTCCGAATAAAATAATAGCTGAACAGCTTGACATTTCTCTTAAAACTGTGGAGTTTCATATCACTAAGGCATTGAAAATTCTGCGTACTGAACTGAAAGATTACCTGGCTTCTATTCTTCTTTGAACAATAAAACCAGAGTTGGAGGATATATTCACTAGAGCCCTTGAAGTATGACTGCTTAGGGCTTTTTTATATATAAATGTGTGGATTTGCATTTTGTCAGTTTCTAATATCGGAACCGGAATTACCTTATTGATTCGATATGAGTAAATAATCGTATTGTCTAAACGTGTATTTTGCATTTTGCAATACAATCTTCTTTAATTTGCTTAATCAGTTGTTATTCAGCGTTTTTATTGCCTATATCAGAAATGAATATAATTCATTGAGTTGCCCAAATTCACGATATTTGTACTCTGAGAATAGAGAGAGTTTAGATGTTGTGTAAAAGGGAACAGTTTTTATGATGAAAAGGGAAAATAGAATATATAGGAATTGGTTTTATTTGTTGTCGCTGATTATTTTTTCTTCTTCTTGTATAGATGAGACATTCACGGAGAATACTGTGGAAGGTACATTTATAACCGTAAGAGGAATAACACCTCGCAGTAGCACTCATGATGGTACGCCGGAAGATCATGTAGTACAGACTCTTCGTATTTTAGCATTCGACATATCAACAGAAAATATAGTAAGCAATGTATCTTATAACGCAGTGAATGGTGACATCATTCGGCATCCTATTAATCCGGGGCCTTATAACTTTGTGTTCCTTGCTAATGAACCTGCCAATATACCGATTCAGAATAAACTGAATGCTATTGAAAATTATTCAGATTTAGACGAGATTGCTTATCCCGCCGACTTTTTTGCGTCAGACCGGATTATTCCGATGATGCAGGAGATTAAGAATGTAACAGTTCTTACCAACGGGCAGGGAGCGACATTAGACGGTGGTACAACAGTGTCTATCTTGCAGCTAGCTCTTGAAAGACTTGGGGTACGCGTAGACGTGGTACTCAAGGCCAAAGATAATTTGAACGGTTCCTTCAATGGAGTAGTATTTAGTAATATCCCGGATCTTGTTCCATTGACCGCTGGCTATAAGGGGACTATTGGACGAAGTGTAACGCGTAAGTTTACCGTAGGAGATGATGGTAGCTATTTTGCCGATGGTACTTCTACTGCCGATTGGACTTGGGAAAAGAAAGTCAATCGTATTATCTTGCCAGCCAATGAACCTCTATCTACTATTGATAAAGACAAAGCTGTGATTTTTACCGTTGATATGGTGGATGAGTATAGTCCGTCTTGTGAATTGGAGATTGGAGCGAATCCGGTAAATTACAGTTTGCCCAAAAATAGCAAGCTCGATTTGACAGGGTATATAAAGGAACCATTGCTTGTGAATGTTATGGCATCCGAATGGACTGACGTTGATGATGACTGGAACATAGCAGGTATCAAAGTTTTGAATGTCTCAACTTTGGAAACTAGTATTACCGATTTTAATGGAGCACGAATCTCTTTTAGTTCTAATATGCCGATAGTAAAGGTGTTGCCTAATGTGTATGTGGGTGCTACGGGAACCGGTACGGCGGAAACTGAAAGGATATTTAATAACCTTGTATTAAGGACGGCAGATGTAAAAGATAATGGGACTACAATAACATCTACTACCTCTCGTTTTTCTTATATTTATAATAAGGCATCTAAATCAGGATCTGGTTATATGGACGTATTATTGGATGAACGCAATGTGGTAGGGACACAAACTTATCGGATTGTTTTGTCCGTTGAGGATGAAGACGGCGGTAAGTTACAAAGAGAAATAAAGGTCAATACCAGTCAATACGGACAACGTTTTATGTTTGATATATATGGAAAAGGATATGTAGGCGCCTTTTTCAGAAATAATGAAATAGGAGAAAGAATTATCACTGGACAACAGAAAGTGATAAGCGGTGCAAGTGCTAATGAACGCCCGGAAGATATCGGGGGACCAAGTCCTTGGCGAGCTACGATAATATCAGGTGGCGGTGATTTCATACTCAGTTCTACCCCAAGTTTTGATCCGCTTGTTGGGACGGATAATCCGGGAGAACCGGAACACTATAAAGTTTTGCCTAATGAGTATAAAGGAGAATCCGGAACTATGGTGACTGGTAGAGGACGTATCTATTTCCGTATTGGTACAAAACAAAAGTACGCTACTGGGACGACCCCGAAATATGGTGTGGTAATGATCGAACCTTATGGCGGTAGATGGGGAACGGAAGATGATCATGTGTGGTATGATTCTCCATATTATATATACGTGCGGCAAGGAGAAGAAGCTGATTATATTATGCGACCCGGTATAGAAGATCCTATAACTAAGGGGCCTTTGTCGGGACAGGCACGTAATTATGCTCGAAAAATCTCACCTTATAATCTGACATCTCCGGGTTATTGGGGAGGTAATAATGACCTATCCACTCCAGTGGGAATAAAGCAGGGAAAGTTTGTGAAATACCCGACACAAGCCGGAGCCTTCTTCCAATGGGGGCTTCCCAGGGACGCTGAGTCGAGCAATTTTCGATTAGCTTATCATCCTACAATGGTAAATTCTAATAATGAGATAAATGGTTGGAATACCGATCTACAGTTTTGGGGGCCCTTCTTACCAGTATGGGGAGCGGCTACTGGAACACCTTCTTCCATGTATGATTATAAGTTTGGTGAAATCTTTGAGACTTGTCCGGAAGGATATCACCGTCCATCTGATGGATATATTGACCAGATTTCCTATAACGGCCCGTATCCTAATTACAAAAGGGGGAGTAGTTATGTTACTGTGAGTACAGATGGGATTGTTAAAGAGGTGGCGCAAACCAATTATAGCAGTCAAATAGCATTTTCTGAATTGCGACAGTCATTATATACGAACCCGTTAAGTGGAGATGCCGGAGTAAATGATAATGTTGGCGCAAATATTGGTGTAACCGGTGTAGTGCGTGAACAGAATTTCTGGCAAGACAACAGCGGGCAGACGAATGAAGCCCAAGGGCATATCACATTCGCCATAGGTCTATATGCTGATGGATTCTTTGATCGCAGACCCATTACCAAGGTAGTGGGTGATAGCCCTTCCAGCGTATCGCCGAACAATGCGCAGGCAGCTTATAGAGGAATCTTAGTATATAATGCTACTAATAATGCCTCTGTTTTCTTCCCGCTGGCAGGAAGACGACGTAGTAATAATGGTGGTTTAGAGTTTGAAGGACAAACTGGTTATTACCATACTGCTTCGATCTTTGAGTCCACAGGTGAAAATGCTCAAAGTTCATGGAGTATGTTTTTGAGTAGATGGCCAAATCCAGGTTTCATGTATCAGGTGCCAAGTTTCGGTCAGTCTATTCGTTGTGTAAAGGACTAAGGGATGATTTTAAAGTAATAGACTTAGCCTTATTTTAAGATACTTCCCCGCTCCTAAATAAATATGAATTTATTCTTTTTGAGTCTAATCCCGTTTTTTTTTGAAAAAAACGGGATTTTTCATTAGGGTTGTCTCAAGCTAACCTGTTTTATATATAGAAGGGGGAGAAAAAGCCTCTTATAAATAGAAACAGAAAAAGACAATCCGCATGAACCAGGAGTTATTACATAAATATTTCAAGGGCAACACTACTGTTGAAGAAGAGAAGCGTATTCTTAACTGGGTGGATGAATCCGAAGATAATCGGAAAACACTGCTGAATGAACGTATGCTATTTGACATTGCCCTTTTTACAGATTCAAAGAGACACAAGAGAGAGAAAGCTGTTGCGGGCGCCCGCCTTATACCTATGTTGAGGTGGAGTGCCCGTATAGCGGCAACTGTTATCGTCGTGCTCTGTTGCGGATACTTATTGAAAGAATACCAATATAATAAGGTAGCACAAACGCAAACAGTGGCAGTCCCTGCCGGACAACGCGCACAGATAACCCTGGCAGACGGAACAAAAGTCTGGTTGAACGCACAGTCCACATTAAGCTATTCTTCCAACTTCGGTCGTAACGACAGAAATGTGGAACTAGACGGAGAAGCCTATTTTGAAGTAGCAAAGAATAAAGAGATACCCTTCAATGTGAATACAGAAACAAATCAAGTGAGAGTCGTAGGAACACATTTCAATGTATGTGCTTATAAAGGAAGTGATGAATTTGAAACGACATTGATAGAAGGTATCGTAGATATCTATGCAAAAGGTAACGAACACCCTTTGGCACGCCTGAAAAAGAATGAATTCTTTGGCTCCTATGCGGGAAAGAATAAAAAGACCGTTTTACCCTCTTATGACTACCTGCGTTGGCGGGAAGGATTATATTGCTTTGATGACTCTGCCCTCGAATGTATTTTCAGTAAACTTGAGAAATACTATAATGTGAAGATCATTGTGGATGATCCGGCATTGCTGAACTATCGGTGCACGGGTAAGTTCAAGGAACAGGATGGCATAGAACATATTCTCAAAGTCATTCAGAAAGACCTTCCCTTTACTTATTCTATCAATGAAGAAAGAGACAGTATTTGGATAAAATAAAAAAAAGAGCTCACTTGATATATACCTTGAATTAGTACTAACCCCTTAAAAACTTAACAATTATGAATTACAGTCAATAACCCCCTTATCAAAAGAATCGGAAAGTACCCCCATACTTTCCGATTCGAAACAGTCAAAAATCGACCTTAATCAATTTATTAACTTAACACGTTGCAAAGATATGAGAAAAATTTCTTTGAAAGGACTTTTTTGTCCAAAAAGTTTAGAATCTAAGCAAATAATACTAACTATGAAGATAACTTTATTCCTTCTTCTGTTCGTAACATTTCAAGCTTATTGTGAGAATGGATATTCCCAAAGTGCAAAAATCAGCATTCCACGTTCAACGCTGAAAGTAAGTGAATTACTCTCTAAGATAGAGTCTCAGACCGATTACCTGTTTGTCTACAATAAAAAAACGGTAGATGTAGCAAGGGTTGTTAATGTAGATGCAAGCAATCAACCGGTATCCGAAATCCTTGACCGCGCATTTGAAGGAACAGGTATCCGCTATGTAATGGAAGGCAATAATATCGTGCTGACCAAAAATCCCGGTGCATCCACACAGCAACAGAAAATAATAACGGTAAAAGGTATCGTGACCGATGCGAGAGGTGAAGTAATCATTGGTGCCAGTGTTGTAGAGAAAGGTACGACGAACGGGACTATTACCGACTTGGATGGTAACTTTACACTGAAAGTGCCTAGTGACGCTGTTATCAATGTTACCTATGTAGGTTATCAACCTCAAAGTATTTCTGTCAACGGACAAGCAAGCTTCAATATAAAAATGGAGGAAGAAGCGATGGCTTTGGAACAGGTTGTAGTTACAGCTATGGGTATCAAGAAGAAAGAAGCTTCTCTGACTTACTCCACCCAACAAGTGGGAGGCGATGAGCTGACACGTGCCAAAGACCCGAATATGATTAATGCATTAGCCGGAAAAACGGCAGGTGTTCAAATAACTAAAAGTGCTGCCGGATTGGGTGGTTCTGCTAAAGTTTCTATTCGTGGTGCACGTTCCGCATTTGCCAGTGGTAATAACCAACCTTTATATGTGATTGACGGTGTTCCGATGCTCAATAACACTACCGAATCAACTGCTACAGTGATGGGTGGCGAAAATAACGGTGTGAACCGTGATGCAGGAGACGGCGTTTCCAATTTGAATCCGGAAGATATTGAAAGCATGAGTATTTTGAAAGGTGCTTCCGCTGCTGCTCTTTACGGTTCGCAGGCTGCCAATGGCGTTATCCTCATAACAACCAAAAAAGGTAAAGCCGGGATGCAAAAAGTAACCTTTTCTTCTAATCTGACAGTAGACCATGCTATTAGTCTGCCAAAATTCCAGAACTCATACGGACGAATCGAAGGAGGAACCAGTAGCTGGGGAAAGGAGGGAAATCTTACGGATTATAACAATGTGGATGATTTCTTCAGTAATGGTGTGACTGCTATCAATACTGTCTCTTTCATGGGTGGCAATGACAAGTCGCAAACTTATTTCTCTTATGCGAATACCACTGCCAAAGGTATTATTGACTCGAACAAACTTCAGAAGCATAACCTTACTTTCCGCGAAACTGCCAGTTTCTTCAATGACCGTTTGAAGTTGGACGGCAATGCGACCTTGATGACGCAGACTATCAAAAATAGTCCTTCTTCCGGTGGATATTACCTCAACCCATTGGTGAATATCTATGGTTTCCCGCGCGGAATGGATATGACTCCTTATAAAGATAATTTTGAACTCTATGATGCAGGACGTAACATGAACCTCCAAAACTGGTATGTGACGAATGAGGATGGTTCTATCAGTGAATGGGATCAGAACCCTTATTGGATAAAGAACCGTGTTACTAACAGGAACAAACGCTACCGTGCAATGGCTTCTCTGACAGCTAATGTGAAAGTAAATAATTGGTTCAGTCTGCAGGCTCGTGGCAATGTTGATTTTGTCAGCGACAAATTTGAGAATAAGATGTACGCTTCCACTTCTCCGAATATTGCCGGAACGTATGACGGATTGATGAATGGACGTTATGTATGGTCTGATAGTCAGAATTTCCAGGTATATGGTGACTTAATGGCCATGTTTAACAAGACATTCGACAAGTTTTCTATCAATGGAGCTGTCGGAACAAGTATCAATGCTACGACGGCCAACTCGCTGATGATTGATTCCAAACTTGCTTCATTATATCATCCCAATGTGTTTACAGTTCCCAATGTCGTATCAACTTCCAAGGCAGCTATTTCCCATACTATCGACTCTAAGCGTACCATTCAGTCAATATTTGCGACAGCGCAACTCGGTTGGGACGAAATGCTTTATCTTGACCTGACAGCCCGTAATGACTGGTCGTCTACACTGGCAAATACGAATAGTAAAAATTCAGGTTTCTTCTACCCGTCTGTAGGTCTGACATGGATTTTGTCCAGAACGTTGAAAATGCCGGACTGGGTATCTTTCAGCAAAGTGCGCGGCTCATGGGCGCAAGTGGGTAATGACTTGCCAATCGGTATCACTAGCCTTGCCGATATTATACAGGCAGGAGGTGCTATTCAGGTGAATGATAAAGAACATCGTGGCGACTTGAAACCGGAAATTAGTACTTCTTTTGAAGTGGGTACGGAATGGAGATTCTTTAATAGCCGTTTAGGAATTGACTTTACCTGGTATCAGACTGATACAAAAAATCAGTTGTTGATGATGCCCAACCCGGCAGGTTCTCTTTACGCTTATCGCTATATCAATGCAGGAAAAATACGTAACAAGGGTTTTGAACTTACTGTTGACGGAACTCCGCTGATGAATGATGATTTTCGTTGGAAAACTTCGGTAAACGTATCAGCCAATCGTAATAAAGTGGTTTCTCTGCATCCCGATTATACGCAGTTCTCTTACGGACAGGAAGGTTTCTCTATGGCCTATCAGATGCGTATTAAGGAAGGCGGCAAGTTAGGTGATATTTATGGCAATGCTTTTGTTCGCAATGATGATGGCTCTATTCAAGTGAATGCTGACGGTTCACCGGTAAATAAAACCGGCAATAAAGACCTTTTAGGCAATGCCAATCCAGATTGTTTGCTGGGCTGGAGCAATACTTTCACATACAAAGGTTTCAGTCTGTACTTCCTCATAGATGCACGTATTGGTGGCGATGTAATGTCATTGACGGAAGCCGACCTGGATTCCCGTGGCGTAACTAAGGCAACTGCCGAAGCTCGTGATCGCGGTTATGTAGAATATAATGGACAGAGATTTGATAATGTAAAAGGCTTCTACGGATCGGTCGGCGGACGTAACGGTGTTTCAGAATATTATATGTATGATGCTACTAATGTCCGTTTGCGTGAATTATCACTTAGTTATGCCCTCCCGAGGACATGGTTGGCCAAGACAAAAGTCTTTCAGGGAATTGACGTGTCACTCGTAGCCCGTAATTTATTCTTCTTCTATAAAGATGCCCCATTTGATCCGGATGCAACTCTGTCAGTAGGAAACAATAATCAGGGTGTGGATGTATTTGGAATGCCGACTACCCGCAATATTGGATTCAACGTTAAATTCACATTCTAACTTTTAAATTATTGAGCATTATGAAAAAATATACATATATAGTAGCACTACTAATGGGAGGATTGTTCAGCTTCTCAGGATGTACTGATAATTTCGAGTCTGACAATGAACTGAAAGGCGCATTTAATGAACAGGCGCAGTCCTACGACCGTCAGAAATACACAATGCCACTTGAGGTTGTGCAATCGGGAATTTATTTCCAATACAACTGGGGAGACGGATTGAACTGGCCGTGGCAATTGACGCAGGCGCTTCAGCACGATATGTTTTCCGGATATTTCCATGATCCTACGGCAAAGTTTAATGATAAGAACTCCGTTTATAATATTAATACCGGCTGGTCTAATGCCGCATGGAATTATACTTATCAGTATATATTCCCGGCTATACATAAAGCCGAACTCAATACAAAAGATGTGGAAGAAGCTATTCAATATTATGGCATAGGAAAAATCTTGAAAGTAGAACTGATGCATCGCATTGCGGATACTTATGGACCGATCGTGTACAGCAAATTCGGTAACGGGGAAGCCAATGCGGTGGATACGCAGCAAGAGGCTTATACAGCTTTCTTTAAAGATTTGGATGCCGGAATCGAAGCGCTCGATAAGTTTTTGAAAAATGGTGGCAGTGATGGAACTTTCAATGCCCATGATATGATGAATACTACCGGGATTAAGGGATGGATTAAGTTTGCCAATTCACTTCGTCTCCGTCTCGCTATCCGTATATCCAATGTTGACAAGGCTACGGCAGCGGAGCAGATTGCGAAGGCATTTGAAAACTCTTATGGATTATTGGAGAAATCTCAAGAAGTTATACAAGTGTCAGGCCGTGGATATACGAATCCTTTATATGGTGTAGCCGGTTGGGGTGAAGTGTATATGGGAGCAAGCATGGCATCCCTGCTGAATGGATATGAAGACCCGCG
Organism: Bacteroides sp. GM023; assembly: GCF_014750685.1. GTDB lineage: Bacteria > Bacteroidota > Bacteroidia > Bacteroidales > Bacteroidaceae > Bacteroides. Next base: position 120,724 of record NZ_JAAXGE010000013.1, on the reverse strand, counting down.
TCGTGAGAAGTGGTTTAACAAAGCTACTTTAACGGGGCATACCGACCAGTGGATTGGTATACCTCAAGGCGTATTGATGCGAGAAGGAGATCCCAGCTATTATAGCGGTTATTCATCTTTCAATGCAATCAGTGGTGAGACGACACCTGCCATTCTAATGACAGCGGCAGAAATTTGGTTTTTGAGAGCAGAAGCTGCTTTGCGCGGTTTTACGACTGAAGATGTGAAGGTTTGCTATGAGACAGGTGTAAAAACCTCGTTTGCTCAATGGAAGGTTGACGGGGCTGATGCTTATTTGGCAAGTGAGAAAAAACCGGTGGGATATAAAGATTATGTTCCTGCCAGTGGTGGTAAAGACATGAATGCACTTATTACTATTACTCCTAAATGGGACGATGGAGCAACTCCCGAAGTTCAATTGGAGCACATTATTACTCAGAAGTGGTTGGCATGTTTCCCTGAAAGTTATGAAGCCTGGTCGGAACAACGTCGCACGGGCTATCCCAAACTATTTAAAGTTCAGACAAATAATAGTGGCGGAACAATTGATACGGATATAATGATTCGTCGTTTACCATTCTCTACAGATGATGCCGACAAAGATCCTGCACAATACGGATTCTTGAAGGCTGCTCTCGGCGGAGTAGATAATGGCGGAACCCGTCTTTGGTGGGATGCCGGTCAGAATAAGTTTTAAAAATGGCTGAGTAGTTTATAAATTATAGGTATAATTTTTATGATCTAAGCGCGTTTTCTCCGTGTATTAGTGTTTGAAAGTGAGAGGAGAAAGGTTGTGAGGGAGTGGAGTCGAGGGGGCTTCGCTCCCTTTGAGCTTAAAGAAAACAATAATAAAATAAAATTCATCAGTGGTGGTAAGGATGAGCAAATGGCGAAACGACATTCCTCACCCAACATCCTTTTTCTTATGGTCAGTATTTATTGTGCAATATGCTTACCCTACTTTCGTTCTATGCCGAATTAGCTGTTGGTTGTAATATTGGGGTTATCATCTTATCATTCCGTTGTGTGGTAAAAATTGCACATCTTTTCTTTGGAGTTACTTTTTATCCCTATCTTTGTCTCCCGATTATAAAACGAATAATACAATGGAGTGCAACCACAAGACCTATAATATATATTGTGACGAGAGTACGCATTTGGAAAATGACGGGCAACCTTACATGATATATGGCTATGTAAGTGTACCGTATAACGAGATGGCTCTTGCTAAAAAGCAGATACGGGAAATCAAAGAAAAGCATGGATACGAGGGAGAACTGAAATGGACGAATATCTCCGACAAGACCTTTCCTCTTTACAATGAGATTGTAGATTATTTCTTTATGACCAACATGAAATTCCGTGCGGTCATCGTGGACAAGTCGGAAATAGACAATACACGGGCAGAATACAGTTATAACGATTTTTACTTTCGGATGTATTACCAGCTTTTGCATCATCAGATGGATATGGAGAGCACTTATAATGTCTATTTTGACATCAAGGACACATGTAGCCAGCAGAAGTTGCACAAACTGGCGGAAATATTAAAGTATAACTCGGCGATACGGGATTTTAATTTCGTTAAGTCGCATCAGGTACACTTTATCCAGTTGGCAGATATTCTTATGGGTGCCATAAATTACCATCTACGCATACAGAAAGGGGTGATCGCGGGAAAGGTACGTGCGAAACGTCTGATTGTCGAAAAAATAAAGAAGCAGACTAACCTTTCGTTATTGTGTACCACACCTCTGAAAAACAAGAAGTTCAACCTGTTCTTTATCAATCTGCAAAAATAAGTCTATGCCATTCAATTTGTTAAAGAAATACCCGGAACTGTTGGAAATATTGCATCTGGGAGATAAAGAACGCAAGGATTCGTTATATAGAGTTTATTGCCGTGATATAGAGGATAACGAAACATTCATGTTCCGTACCAAACGTATCTATCCCATCAAATCGGACGGGGAAATAGATATGCAACGTGAATTTATGCACCTGACAACAACGGACGACAAGGAAGAGGAAGGTGCTGCAACTAAAAAAAGAGTTTTTGAACCTGATCGTTCCCGCCGCTTACATTGGATTCGTCATCATATAGAAGAGAAGACATCTCATGTGTTGGAAATATTCAGTTGCGAGGAAAGAGATATAAAGCATCGTAAGAATATTTACCGTACATACATATATGATAAGATAGAGAAATATGTAATAGTCCTTGAACCGCAGCGAAGTCCACACGGATATTACTTGCTGACGGCTTACTATCTGAATATGCCGGGCGGAGAAAAGAAAATAAAGAAAATGCTAAAAAAGAAACTGAACGAAGTTATATAAAAAACGCAAGGCTCCGAATTGGATCTTGCCAAAACGAGCCTCGAAACCCCTTCTAATTGTAGATGGGCACTGCAAATGTACAAATAAAAAAGAGAAAATCGCTCTAATTGAGGAGAAAAAGTAATTTATTAGGGAAATTTAGTGTGGAAAATCTTTAATTAATATCAAGACCTCGTTCGCAAACAAAGTGATGCCAACGAGGTCTTTTGTTTTCATTATCACACGTTCTTAATCTTATTTTACTTTTTCGATATATGTAGAGCGTTAGTTCAATAGTTGTCAAACTTTTCTTCGTTGTTATACTTTTATTTATTAACGTTCATATTGAGGAATATCCGGGTTGTACTCTAATACATTTTGTGGAACGGGCATAATATAACGCAAATCATTGGCTGGAAGTTCCCATGTCTCATTTCCTACTTTGTGGACAACTGTTTTTGCAAATTTCGGTTCTTTGTTCAAGCGTCGTAAATCCACATATCGCATATATCCTATCATTGCGAATTCACAACGACGCTCATCAAGTACTAATTGCAATGCTTTTTGTTTGTCTGTAAAGTCCGTCACTTTATACGGGATATGGTTTCTGATACGAGATGCACGTAGTGTATTTAGATATCCGATAGCTTTCGCCGTAGTTCCTATACGGGCTTCACATTCTGCAGCAGTCAGGAGCATTTCCGGAATGGAAGTGCCGGCATTGATTTGTATCCATGCTGTATAAATAGTGTACCCCTTGAAATATTCCATACCGGCACCACGGTTCATGCAGTCGGCACGGAAAAACAAATCTTCACGCAAATCCGCTTCACCCATTTCTTCATTGATGTTTTTGGCAAAAACTTGGCGCAAATCTTCGCTTTCACATACACTGTTGAACGTGTGGTTACTAATATAACGGGTATACAGTTGCTCCGGGCTTGGGAAGCCGTACTGTCCGTCAGGGAACTGTGTCTCATTTTCATCATCCGTAACGATATTCCTCCATTGCGTCCCGTCAATCTTCTTATAATTTTTATATTCGATTAACCGGATATTCTGTGGGTTAGAAAGTATCATATCGGCATATTTCAAAGATTCATCATAATTTCCCATGTACAAATACATGCGGGACAATATTGAATGACAAGCATTTTTGGTAGGGTAGAAAGGGAATGCCGTATTGTCGGCCAGATTGGCAGAAGCAGCCTCCAAATCTTTTTTTATTTGTTCATATACCTCGGCAACCGTATTGCGCTTATACTTTTCTCCTCCTACTTCCTCACTCAGCACTAAAGGTACACCATAGTCTGTAGCCGCAGTAGAAGCATCATAATGCTTCCCGTATATATTAATCAAGCACAAGTATTCGAATGCGCGGCCGACCAATGCCTCGGCTTGCAGACGACTTTTATCAGCGTCACTACCACCCGTAGAGCTTAATACATTATTAATAATTGCATTGTAACTGAAAATGTTGGAATACGCATTTTCCCAGATAGCATCGCTATTTCCGGGGGTATATACCTGTCCCGGCTGGAATGAAAAGATATTCCTTTCATGATCTTTTTTACTGATATACTCGAACCATTCCACTGTCGTTTCACCTTTTTCCACCATCATGGGGTCGTCGGTGAAATAAACTAGATAAGGATCTAGGACATTAATTAGATATTGGTTAGACATCAGCTTCTCATAATCAGCATAAGTCTCGGGGATTGTATAACCTTTGGGTTTATTGTCCAACCAGTCATCGCAGGAAGCTAAAGATAATATAGCACAAGCAACAGCAATATATTTTGTTATTTTCATATTATTCAAGTTTTAATTTTAGAAATTGGCTGATAGCCCGATTGTGTAAGTGGCAGGAATATGCTGTCCTCTGGATGGAGAAAGGCTTGTTCCCGACCATACTTCCGGATCCAGATTCTTGTCATTCGCAGCCCAATACCATAAATTCTGAATTTGCAGGTTGATGCGGAGATTTTGCATGAAGAATTTGTTGATCCATACTTTAGGGAACGTATACCCTAAAGAGAGGTCACGCAACTTGATATAATCTCCCTTTTGAATATGTTTGTCAGCTGCACTCCACAGATATTGCACCTGACTTGAACGGCTATTGCCATACAGAAAAGCAGGAGCTATATCCGGATTATTTTCATCACCCGGATTTCTCCAGAAGTTAAGGCGATCACGGTCTATCGCACTGGTAGAATTCATAACAGGATACATCGTAAACATATTGCTTGCTGCGACATCTCTTAATTTATGACCACCATAGAATACAAACATAAAATCCAGGTCAAATCCTTTGTAAGTAATCCGGTTCGACAAAGAGGCGGAATAGGGTGGTGTAGTAGTTCCCACATGTACCAAATCCTCCGGTTCTAGCAAAGCATAGCTGTTGACAACTGTTCCGTCGGCTTTATATGCTTGCGGCAAACCTTCTTTGTCCAGACCGGCATAACGAACTGCAAATATAGAATTCATAGGATAACCTTCGCGATTTTGCAGAGAGCCGAAGTAACTATAGGCCGAAGTTCCCGAGTTTTCAATTTGAGTCAATTTGTTTTTGTTATAACTGAAAATGAAATCGGAAGACCAGTTGAAACTACGCGTATTAATGTTTTCACTATGCAAAGTGACTTCTACACCACGATTGTACATCTGTCCATAATTCAACTGCAAGGAAGCCCAACCGGAAGTCGGTTCTGTTTGTCGCTGTCCCAACAAGTCCACAGTTTTTTTATTATAGAACTCTATTGAACCGCTCAGACGGTTTTTCAGAAGACTGAAGTCGACGCCAAGGTTGAAAACCCCTGTCTTTTCCCAACGTAAAGTTGGATTGGGAGGAGTAGAGATGTATGAATAATATTCATTTGTGTAGGAGTTGGGGCGGGAATTTGTTGTCGCTATCATATACGGACCGCTATCTTTGGCTATATTGCCATTGATACCATAGGTTCCGCGTACCGCTAGACGGTCAATCCAATTCCAATTCTTTAAAGCCACATAGTGTAAACCGAATGACCATAACGGGCGATATTGGTATTTGGGATCTGTGCCAAACAGGTTTGACTGGTCAATACGAATACTGCCGGTGGCGGATAAACGCTGATCCAATGAATAAGACGCATTGCCATAGAATGAAACATAGCGGTCATCAGTTTCGGTGAACTTGTCATAAGGGCCACTGAAATAATAGCTGCCATATAAAGCCTGTGTTCCACTGATGCCAGTCCCCAATTGCAGTTCATTAAACGATTTCCATGTCAGGCTTTGCGGGTCATATCCCCATTTGGTGTAGTATGAGCTTTGGGTTTTCACTTGTCTTCTTTCAGCGCCAACCAGCACTTGTACGTCATGCCGGCCGAACTCTTTATTAAAATCGGCTTGTATGCGGAATGTATATGATTTATTCTTGTTCCATGTTTCACTTAAACGTCCGCCTGCCGGGATATGATTGGTAATATTTCCATCTTTAATAACAGTCGCATTATTTATCTCAGATTTCATGGTATATGAATTAACATCGTAATACTGACTTCTATAAATAGAAGTATTTTCATTCTGATAGTATATCGACAGATTCAGTTCAGGCATTATTTTGAATCTTGCGCTAAAGTTTATATTCTGATATTTATTTTCATTGATAGAATGTGCCTTGTCTATTTCGTCCAACGGGCGGTAAGTTTCATCCAGTAAGCCTTTGTCGACCAGTCCGTCAATAGATGTCTGTGTGCGGCTCATAGTCCATATGGCAGGACTACCGTCCTCATTGCGAAGCATACGGTAAGGCCTTGAATATAAATTGCTAAATCCATTGAATCCATTATCGTAATCTTCTTTGTAATTACTATTGATTATGCCTACATTTACCTGCATCCATTTAAAGAAGTCGAACTGGTTCTTTAAGTTAAAGCCGATACGTCGATTGGACTGTTCCTTTTCGTATGGCAGATTTTCTTTATAATTGGCTGATAAAGAATATTTGTAAATATCGGAACCTCCGCTGAATGCAATGTTATGCTGATGGGTTATCGCAGCCTTACGCACAAGCTCATCTTTTATCTGCTGATAATTATTACGATTGCGATATACATCAAGTTGCGACTGCAACTCTCCGTCGGTTGCTATTTCTCCCGCTTCGCGTTTATACATTAATAAATAAATTTCATTGGTGGCACGTGCGTCGTTAGGTTGATACGGATTATGATAATATCCGAATAACTCTTGCATTAAATCAACCAGTTCAGCGCTTGACGTAAGATTCATATAGCTGTGTGAAGGCAATGGCGTAAACTTTATGCTACCATTATAACTTACCCGGGTTTTGCCTTTTTCACCGGAACGAGTAGTAATAACGATGACACCGTTGGCCGAACGAGCTCCATAGATGGAGGCTGCCGTAGCATCTTTCAATACAGTCACATTAATAATGTCCGCGGGGTTAATGGCATCCAGTCCGCCTTCGTAGGGGATGCCGTCTACTACATACAATGGCGCCCGTTTGCTACTGACCAAAGTCGATATGCCTCGTATGGAAGGACTGGCGTTGGGTCTTAAATCCAGTCCCGCAATCTTTCCTTCCATTCTATCCAGAATATTGGTCTGAAGTTTTCCTTCCATATCTTTCGGGGTTATGATAGCATAAGAACCCGTTGCACGTTCTTTCGAGATGGTTTGATAGCCGGTAACTACCACCTCATCCAACAGACGGCTTTCCGGTTTTAAATCTATCGCATAGTTCACCTTACCCGGAGTGATTTTCAACTCAGTTCTGGCATATCCCACAAAAGATATCACCAATGTATTTCCCGGCTCCACACTTAGTGAGAATTGTCCGTCCATAGTAGTGACAGTGCCATTATTGCTTCCTCTTACAATAATACTGGCACCGGGAACCGCATTGCCGTTTTCGTCTCTTACCACACCGGTGATTTTTACTTTCTTTTGGTTTGCTTCCATTGCCGTATCATCGTGATTCGCCTGAACGGCGTAAATAGAAGAGACCGGATAAAACAAAATAGAACTAAAAGCAAGTAAACCATATATACTGCTTCTCTTCGTAATGTTTGCTATTTTCATATATTAGGCAGTTTATTAAATATATTCGTGTTACTTTCGCCTGGGTTTTGCTTTCAAGGCATCCGGGCGCATATTATACACCGTTTTACCGTGTGTCGGCGGAGCGATGATATAAGCAGGAATAACTTGTTTGTCATTCATTCTGCGGACAACCATTTCCAAGGCAGACGCATATTCCTGATGGATAAAAGCATCGTCTCTTTCTTTTTGGTTGTAAGCGATATAGCGTAAATAGTCGACACACTTGTAGAACCATGCGTCAGGCATCTCATCAGTTTTATAACTTAAGCGTGCAATAAATTTCAATCGGGAAATAAGCTCTTGCTGATTGACATTTGTATCGGCAATCATTGCGTCAATCCGTGCTGCGGCATCATCGTACTTTTTTTCGTTAATGCTGTTGTTGATATGAATCATTTTGCAATTGAAATCTTTTCCTTCGTAGTCGCATAAAGCTTCAATGGCAGCGAGGTCGGCGTAGGTTGTTTCTTTGGCGAGCTTTGCATCCACTGCTTTTTTGCCGAAGCGTTGGCAAAAGTCCATATAATTATTCGACACTTGTCTCAGATAAGGAGTAATGCCCGGGATGTTATCTGCATAGACTTCCCAAATATCCGGTTCTGTCAGCTTGGCACCGTTTTTCAGTAAATCCTCAAAAGCCTTTTGGACATTGTTACGTGCATAAATAGAGTGATTATAACGGATGTAATCGATTAAAAAAGCACGTTCTCTATTGCCTTTCGCATACTGTTCCTGTAAATAGAAAGAACGTTGGGTGGGTATAGTAGCGGCTTTTCCTGTCTGAATGAACTGCTCTGCCGACTGGCGACTACTGCTTCTATGAACTATATTTTCAGTGGTGGGGTCTATGAACGCATAAGTCGGATAACTGTGCACTCCGTATTTCTTGGCAAGAGTCATTCCTTCGCCTTCCTCTGCGTCTATTTTCAGATTGACGAATGTATGATTGTAGTAATACCCTACTGTCGGCAAAGAAAATACAGTTTGTGCCATATTCATACAAGGACCGCACCATTGGGTGTAGAAGTCTATGAATATAAGTTTATTCTCCGCTTTTGCTTTCGTTACGGCTTCCGCCCATGTGACACCATGTAGAAAGTTGATCCCTGCGCTTTGAGCGCTCAAAGAAATTGCATAAATACATGCAGCTAAAATTAATAAGTTTCTTTTCATGTTTCGCTATTTGGTTAAGAATTGATTGTGTGTTTACTTTCGAGTTACCTCTTATTCTCATTTATTGCAAAGTTCATATTTCTTTCTACTATCAAGCGCCTTGACTGTATTCCTTTTATTCTATTTGCTCGGAAGTAATATTCCTTTTATTCATATTATCACATCTATTCGTTTTTTTCGTATATTTGCTTCGAGCGAAACTTTTCATTTGTATATTTGTTGGATTTTAAAAAGAAAAAAGAATAAAGATGGAAACAGAAGAATTGATAATCGGGAGAGTTCATCATGGACGCAATATACGTCGAACCCGCATTGAAAAGAATATAAAACAGGAGGCTTTAAGTAAATCAGTACATTTGTCTCAGCCTGCTATCTCTAAATATGAGAAGATGAAGGTGATTGATGATGAAATGTTGCAGCGCTTTGCGCGGGCGTTGAATGTACCCTTCGATTATCTCAAGACTTTGGAGGAGGATGCACAGACGGTGGTGTTTGAGAATAATACGGTGAATAATAACGATCAAGGCGGAGCTAGCTTTAATTTGGGAACTGTTAAGACATGTGATGTTGATAACGATAACCGAGTTAACAATTTCAATCCTATCGACAAAATCACCGAACTCTACGAACGTCTCTTAAAAGAGAAAGATGAAAAGTACGCTGCATTAGAACGTCGTTTGCAGCATATCGAGCAGAGTTTGCAGAAATAAGTAAACAGATAGTTTGAAAGGAATCGCAGTATGATGAAACAAATACCTTACGGAATTACTGATTTTGGTCGAATCCGGAAAGAAAATTATTATTATGTGGACAAGACCATGTTCATTGGAAAAATAGAAATGCAGCCGCCTTATCTATTTTTGATTCGCCCTCGCCGATTTGGAAAGAGTTTAACTTTGGCTATGCTCGAAACCTATTATGACATAAAGTATGCAGACAGGTTTGATGAATTGTTCGGAAACTTATATGTAGGGCAACATCCTACTAAGTTGCATAATCAGTTCCTCATTATGCGATTTAATTTTTCAGAAATTAGTTCCAATGTCAATGAGGTTGAGCAATCGTTTAAACTTCATTGTTGTAACAAGTTAAAGGACTTTGTCTTTAAGTACGAAGAACTGCTGGGAAAAGAAATTTGGGATGTACTTGACGAGAAAACCCAAGAAGCCCCCGGTGCTTTTTTATCTTCAATCAGTACCTATGCCAGTCGTAAAGGAAATCTCCGTATTTATTTACTTATTGATGAATACGATAATTTCACCAATACCATTCTTTCAACATACGGTACAGAGTTTTACCGAAAAGCAACGCATGGTGAAGGCTTTATCCGTGGCTTCTTTAATGTGATAAAATCTGCTACTACCGGAACAGGCTCTGCACTCGAACGATTGTTTATCACAGGAGTGAGTCCGGTAACGATGGACGATGTCACTAGTGGCTTTAATATCGGAACTAATATCACAACCGACTCATGGTTCAATGATTTGGTTGGCTTTAGTGAGAAGGAATTGCGTGAAATGCTGACCTATTATAAAGAGCAGGGAGTCCTTGAAGAATCTGTAGATGAAATAGTTGCCATGATGAAACCCAATTATGACAATTATTGCTTTAGTGAAGATACGTTGGAACAGTGTATGTTCAACTCTGATATGGCACTTTATTTTCTGAAATCTTTTGTTCTTCATCATAAAAAACCAAAAGAAATAGTAGACCCCAACATCCGTACTGACTTCAACAAATTGACATACTTGATAAAGCTTGACCACGGATTGGGAGAAAACTTCTCCGTTATAAAAGAAATTGCCGAACAAGGAGAAATTACTACCGATATTGTTACTCATTTTTCAGCATTGGAAATGACGAATCCTAGTAATTTCAAGTCTTTGTTATTCTATTTCGGACTTCTTACCATTAAGGGTGTAAATATGGTAGGAAGGCCCATTTTGCACGTTCCGAATTTAGTTGTGAGGGAACAGCTCTTCAACTTCCTGATTCAAGGATACATTAAACATGATATTTTCAAAATGGATATGGACAGGATGGCTGCTTTATTTGAGAATATGGCTTTCAGGGGAGACTGGAAACCCCTGTTCGATTTTATAGCTGAGGCTATTCGTGAACAGAGTCGTATTCGTGAATATATTGAAGGTGAAGCGCATATTAAAGGTTTCCTGCTTGCTTATTTAGGGATGTACCGTTATTATCAGCTTTATCCGGAATACGAATTGAATAAAGGTTTTGCAGATTTCTTATTTAAACCCAGTCCATCGGTTCCTGTGATGCCCCCTTTTACTTATTTGCTTGAAGTGAAATATGCAAAGGCGGGTGCTTCGGAGAATGAGATACGTGTCCTTGCCGATGAAGCGCGTGAGCAGTTACTTCGTTATAGCGAAGATGAACTGGTGGCAGAAGCCAAGGCAAAAGGGGGACTCAAACTGATTACGATTGTATGGCGTAGTTGGGAACTTGTATTATTGGAAGAAATCACTCTTTCTTAATAAATAAGTAGCATAAATGCAACTATAAGACTTTTGCGGTTCATTGATTCCACCTGATTCTTGAAATGCCGATGAATAAGGCAATAGCGGGTGAAGGCAAGGACTAAATTTAGGTGAAACTGAACATGATAGGTTTCACCTTGTTTTTTTAATCCCCCCTTAAGTCAAAACAAATATCCCTTGAGCTAAAATAAATATGATTATAGCTAATCCGGATATGATTATAGCTAATCGAAATATGCTCATTGCAAATCTACGGTCAGGCATAATGGACTGTCAGATATTAATAGTCTGGTTGTCAAAAGTTAATAGCTTATCTTTTAGAAGTTAATAGTCTAGCCTTCAGCTATTAATAGCTGAATTGTTGTGTCTATATCCCCAATACATTGCATCTATATATCCAGCATATTGTGTCTATATGCCCAGCACATTGCGCCTATATGCCCAATAATTGATGTAAATAAAATCGACCGGTGAAAGCAATAGCGGAAGGTTTCACCTTATTTTTCCCCATGCTTTCACCTGCTATTGCCCTATTCATCGGAGTTTCAGATGTGAGGTGAAACCTGTGAAACTTGTGAATCAAAAGTTCGTGTTACTTGTAGACCTGTATGGGTAACTCACCTTTTAACGCCCCTATCGCATTAAGCGCCAATGCTTCCATCTCATCTTCTCCCGGATATACATATATGGGAGCTAAAAATGAAATGCGTTTCTTTAAACGGGGAATTACATAATCAGAATAAGCAATTCCACCAGTCAGAAGGATGGCATCTATTTTTCCGCAGAGAACAGTGGCTGCGCCGCCGATAGCTTTTGCTACATTATAAATCATGGCATCCAGTATCAGTTCCGCTTTCTTGTCTCCTTCTTCTATCGCTTTGATAATGGCAGGAACATCCGTCGTTCCAAGATGTGCCGTCAGTCCGGCACGACCGGAAATACGTTTCTTCAATTCATCTTTCGTAAGCTGACCGCTGAAACATAGGTCAATGAGCTGTCCGGCAGGAAGTGTCCCCGCACGTTCCGGTGAGAAAGGCCCTTCGCCGTCCAGCGCATTATTCGCGTCAATCGCACGTCCGTGATGATGGACAGCTATCGAGATACCGCCACCCAAATGACAGATAATTAAATCAAGGTCCTCATATCTTGTTCTTTGCTCTTTTGCGAAACGCCGTGCTATGGCCTTCTGATTCAACGCATGCCAAATCGTAATTTTCGGCATCAATGGAGAACCTGTAATGCGGGCTATATCTTCCAGTTCATCTACCACTCCCGGATCAGCAATGAAAGCGGGACAGCCGGGAAGGGAAGAAGCTAGTTCTTTGGCTATTAGTCCACCTAGATTGCAGGCATGTGTGCGCATAGCGTGAAGTGTATCCCGTTCCATTGCTTCATTCACTATATATACACCACCGGGGATAGGCTTCACCAGTCCACCACGCCCGATGACAGCATCAAACGTAAAAGGAATCCCATTCGATTCCAACTCCTGAAGTACCAAGTTTTTCCGAAACTCAAACTGGTCTATCACCTGCGGATAAACGGACAATTCTTCTACCGTATGCTTGATGTTGCTGACTAGCAGAGGTTTTTCATCCTCATATACAGCTATCTTTGTAGAGGTGGAACCGGGATTGATAACCAGGATCTTCTTCATAGAGTTTGATGTTTGAATTATGAATTGTTACCTTGACTAAGCACTTGCTTTCTGCATTCGCAATCTCCTGATACCTGAAGGCAGGCCATTGCTATACTGTAATACTTAGATAGTCCCGAATCACTGCGGGACGGGAGAACGACAGGACAAATGGGGCCTTGCAGCAATCCTGCCATTTCAGCATTGGCAAACAGGGAAACAGACTTATAAAAAGCATTTCCCGATTCTATATTGGGGAATATAAGTACATCCGCCTGTCCGTTGATAGGAGATACAATTCCTTTTATATCTCCACTGGCCTGTTCGCAGGACGTACGCACATCCAACGGACCGTCGATAATGACATTGCCGAACTCTCCGGCTTCAGCCAATTCCACGATATTCACATAGTCCAGTGAATGAGGAAATTTGGCACTCACCTTTTCCGTGCAGTGAATCAATGCCACGCGCGGCTGTTCAATACCGAAATGCCGGCATGTGCAAATAGCGTACCATATCATCTCTATACGCTGCTGCAATGTGGGACGTGGGATAACCGCAGCATCCGAGAAGAAAAGCAGCTTATGGTAAGTCGGAATTTCCATCACAGCCAGATGCGTGAGGATTTTGCCTTTCGGGAGCAGTCCTTTTTCCTTGTCCAGTATGGCGTGCAGCAAATTGTCCGTATTGATGATTCCTTTCATTAAAATATCCGCTCCGCCTTCACGAACGATGCGGACAGCTTCACGGGCCGCTTCGTCCGGGTTCTCTATATGAATGGTCTTCACATATTCCGGATATTGTTTGAGCGTAGGATATTTTTCCAGGATAGCCGAATCTCCGATCATCAGGAACTCCGCGATCCCTTCTTTCAGAGCACGCGCCATTGCATACTCCGTGTTAGGATCGTTTGCACAAACCACGGCAATCCGTTTTCTGTGGTTTAGTTTCTTTAGATGGTCTGTGAGCTGGGCAAAATTAAGAATAGGTTCCATAACGTTAGATTTTTAGCAAATATCAGAAAAATGATTGAGAAAACAGGGATTCTAACCCGAAAAAAATACATCTGTTGTGTAACATTTTGCTATATTTCATTTGTTTTAGCCGCCAGATGTGCATGGAATCGTTTTTTCGTGTATTTTTGCATACATAAATCCCCCAAATTATAAAAATGACATGAAACAGTTTAAAAATCTATTATTTATTAGCTTAATTCTCCTTTGTTGGTTGCTTGTATCCTGTAAAACGTCTAAAATCCCATCCGGTTGGTCATTGGCCTGGGAAGAGAATTTTAGTCAGAAAAATACTTTCGATTCGAAGGTATGGAGCAAGATTCCACGGGGAAAATCTGATTGGAATAACTATATGACGGACTTTGATTCTTGTTACTCTATGCGCAAAGGTAAACTGATATTGAGAGGTATTGTCAATCATACGCAGCCTAATGATACCGCCCCCTATTTGACCGGCGGTGTCTATACGAAAGGCAAAAAGGCTTTTGATAATGGGCGTATCGAGATTTGTGCCAAGCTCAATGCGGCGAAAGGAGCCTGGCCTGCTATCTGGATGCTGCCTGAAAAAGCAGCCTGGCCATCGGGCGGAGAAATTGACATAATGGAACGTTTGAATTACGATTCCATAGCCTATCAGACGGTACATTCCCATTATACCTATACGCTGGGTATCAAGGAAAATCCAAAATCTCATTCGACAGGAGTGATTCACCCCGATCGGTACAATGTTTTTGCGGTTGAGATGTACCCGGATAGTCTCTCATTTTATGTCAATGATGTACATACGTTTACTTATCCCCGCATACAAACGAAGGAAGAAGGACAATTCCCCTTTAACCAGCCTTTTTATCTGCTGATAGATATGCAGTTGGGCGGCTCGTGGGTTGGCGCTGTCGATCCTGAAGACCTGCCGGTGGAGATGGAAGTAGACTGGGTACGTTTTTATCAGCGAAAGTCAACAAAATAGATTCTAAATTATAATATATGGATATTCAATTTCCCCCTTTTTTGCAGCCGGGTGATAAAGTAGTCATTGTGTCGCCTTCCAGTAAGATAGACAAAGAGTTTCTGAAAGGTGCCCGCAAGCGGATCGAGTCATGGGGACTGAAGGTTGCTATCGGAAAGCATGCCGGCGGTTCTGCCGGAAGATATGCCGGAACCATCAAGCAACGTCTCAAAGACTTGCAGGACGCGATGGATGACCCGACGGTGAAAGCTATTCTTTGCAGCCGTGGGGGATATGGAGCCGTACATCTGGTAGATAAGATAGATTTCACAGCTTTCCATGAGCATCCGAAGTGGTTGCTTGGATTCAGTGACATCACGGCATTGCACAATCTGTTTCAGAAAAACGGATATGCATCCCTGCATTCACTGATGGCACGCCATCTCACGGTAGAGCCGGAGGATGATCCGTGTACCGTCTATTTAAAAGATATCCTGTTCGGAAATCTGCCAGTTTATACTTGTGAAAAACACAAGTTGAATAAACAGGGGAGCACGCAAGGCATTCTGCATGGCGGAAACATGGCAGTAGCTTACGGTTTGCGGGGAACTCCTTACGATATTCCGGCAGAAGGGACTGTGCTGTTTATAGAAGATGTCAGCGAGCGCCCTCATGCCATTGAACGGATGATGTATAATCTGAAATTGGGCGGCGTGCTCGAAAAATTGTCAGGGCTTATCATCGGGCAATTTACCGAATATGAAGAAGACCGTTCCTTGGGAAAGGAATTGTATGCAGCCCTGGCAGATTTAGTGAAAGAGTATGATTATCCCGTTTGTTTTAATTTCCCGGTAGGGCATGTCACACATAATTTGCCGCTTGTCAATGGGGCGAAAGTAGAGTTCACGGTCGGAAAGAAAAATGTCGAATTAAAGTTTATTTGTTAATAATCTATTCCATCTGAACGATACTGTGTTGAAAATGACTAATTTTGAGGCTTTAATAGAAAAGAGGACGATGAAAAAGAAAACTATGATAGTATTGACAAGTGCCTTTTTGTTATTATCGGCATTCTCTTGCGGAGGCGGCAACAAGGCAAATAGTACAAATGAACAAAGCGAAAAGATTGTTGTGAATGTGCCACAGTTTGATGCGGATAGTGCTTATCTGTATGTAAAGAATCAAGTGGATTTCGGTCCTCGTGTGCCTAATACGAAGGAACACGTGGCTTGTGGAAACTACCTGGCAAAACAGTTGAAAGACTTTGGTGCACAGGTGACCGATCAATATGCCGACCTGATAGCCTATGACGGAACTTTGCTGAAAGCAAGGAATATCATCGGTTCTTATAAGCCCGATAGTAAAAAGAGAATTGCCCTCTTTGCGCATTGGGATACGCGTCCTTGGGCCGACAGCGACCCCGATGAAAAGAATCATAAGACTCCTATTTTAGGAGCAAATGACGGAGCGAGCGGGGTAGGAGCCTTACTGGAGATAGCCCGTTTGATAAACCAACAGCAACCGCAACTCGGTATTGATATAATCTTCCTTGATGCGGAAGATTATGGGGCGCACGATCAGAATAATGAAGAATCATGGTGCCTGGGCGCACAATATTGGGCACGCAACCCTCATGTGCAGGGATACAATGCCCGTTTTGGTATCCTGCTCGATATGGTGGGCGGTAAAAATACCGTTTTCCTGAAAGAATCATATTCCGAAAGATTTGCGCCGGACATCAATAAGAAAGTTTGGAAAGCAGCCAAGAAGTTAGGATATGGCAGTATGTTTATTGATGAAGACGGCGGTGGAGTGACGGACGACCATCTGTTTATCAACCGGCTGGCACGCATCAAAACGATTGATATCATCGCTTCTGACCCCGAAGGGGGCTTTACTCCTACCTGGCATACGCTGACGGACAATATGGATCATATTGATAAAAATACATTGAAAGCAGTCGGACAGACTGTATTGGAAGTAATTTATAACGAGAAATAATAAATATATCATGTCAATTAATGAATTGCAAGACGAAGTTATTGCAGAGTTCAGTGACTTCGACGATTGGATGGATCGCTACCAACTACTTATTGACTTAGGAAATGAGCAGGAACCGCTTGAAGAAAAATATAAAACGGAGCAGAATCTGATTGAAGGATGCCAAAGCCGGGTATGGCTTCAGGCGGATGATGTAGACGGTAAGATTGTTTTTAAGGCAGAAAGTGACGCGTTGATTGTAAAAGGAATCATTGCCTTGCTGATTAAGGTATTGTCAGGGCACACTCCTGACGAAATTCTGAATACGGATCTTTATTTTATTGATAAGATCGGATTGAAAGAACATTTATCGCCTACACGCAGCAATGGATTGCTGTCGATGGTAAAACAAATACGAATGTACGCATTAGCGTTCAAGGCAAAAGAGGGGAAGTGAAAACTTCCCTTTTTTCATTCTGTTTTTGCGGAAGTCAGATAACGCATTGTCAGCACACTGCCGATAAGTAGTAGAACCGCTCCGGATAAGACAAGCAGGTAAGGTGTACCGCTTATCAGGTCATCCATGTTTTTCGCTTCGGGGTATTGGATACTGAGATATACTGCCAGGGAATTGTTCAGCACATGCATGAGTATACAGGGAATCAGGCTGCCGGTCTTATAATACGTCCATGCAAACAGGATACCGATAAGAAATGCCGGAAGTATCTGCGCTGGATTAATATGAAAGACACCAAACAGAAGCGCTGAGATGAGGATAGCCTTTGTCGGGCTATATTGTTGCAGTAAGGCTTTGGTGATAGCTCCGCGAAACAACAGTTCTTCCAGCACAGGACCTATGATGGCTATCGCAAGAATCCCTCCCCAGCCGGATTGGAGAATGTCAAAAGATTGCTCCATGATATCAGGAATCCAGTCAAGCAGTCCCATAAGTGCGGATACTGTAAATCCACCGGTGAGAATAGCCAGTCCGCTACATACCAGATAAGGAGCTGATACAGGCGACCATGTTGCCTTTCTCGTACTGATATAACCGGCTTTCCATAGATAAATACCCATCATAACCTGACCGGCCAATTGTGCCGGAATCATGATTGTCTGCGTCAAGACAGCTTTGTCCAAATCCCCGGTAGTAACCAATAAATAGATGGTACAGGGAATCATTATCAGAATAGGGGCGACGATCTGTGCGATGAGAAGGTCGATCAGAACTAGTTTGATGGCTGTCTTCATAAGGTTTTATGCTCTTTATTTAGTTGTAAAGAAACTGCATATGAACATAGCTAACATTGAAATAGCTATTACCACGAGGGAGATACTCATAAATGTCTTTTGCATAAGAATCAGCTTTTAAGTTGTTGTTATATTATTCATATTGTCTATTCTGTCGGAGGCACTTCTTTCTCCTTTGATGAGCTTGTCTTTTGGGCAAGGAGGATGGCTTCTGTCTCTTCAGCGTCTTTGTGAAGTTGTACGATCAGTTCGTCGATACTGGAATATTTCAGTTCGGGACGAGTCCGCTTTACAAAAGTGAGCCGGATAAACTTGTCATATATGTTGGAATGGAAGTGAAGGATATTCACTTCAATCGTACGGTTAGGGCCGTTACCAATTGTCGGGCGGACGCCTATATTCAACATTCCCATATAAGTTTTCCCGTCGAATGTCACCCATACGGCATAAACACCATCCGCAGGAACGAGCTTGTCGGGATCGTCTACGCTTAAATTGGCGGTCGGGAAACCGATTTTCCTACCTACCTGATAGCCGCCTACAACAGTTCCGTCCAGGAAATATTCATATCCCAGGCAGCGGGCTGCCAAGTCTACATCTCCTTTGTGGAGCAGTTTGCGGATAAGGGAAGAACTGACAGTTGCATGCTGTCCGTCCTCCATTTCTATGGGACTGGTATAGGCTTTTGCCTGAATAACCTCTGTGCCGATTTCTTTTCCATAACACACATAATCCTCAAAGCCTTCGCTGCGATTGTGTCCGAAACGATGGTCGTAACCAATCACCAGGCATTCTACCTGAAAGCGTTCCTTCAGTACTTGCGTCATAAACTCACGTGCCGTCAGGTGGGAAATCTCCGGTGTGAAATCAAGCATCAGACAGTAGTCCACTCCGATGTTGGCTAATAGGTTTATTTTTTCTTCCGGTGTAGTCAGAAGTTCCGGGCGATAATCCGCGTTCATCACTTTGCGGGGATGAACAGGGAAAGTGACCAATGCAGAACGTAAACCTTTGGCTGCTGCTATCTCCTTCACTTGCTGAAACAGATAGCGGTGTCCTGCATGAACTCCATCAAAGAAACCGATGGTAGCTACGCAAGGTTCCGGAGTAAGGGGCGATATGTCACGTATGATCTGCATTTTTACGAATTTATTTGCTTTTGAAAAGATGGCTCCAGTCTTCGCCGGCTTTTGCCGTATAGGTGGAAATGCCAAGTCCTTCGGCCGCTTTACAATTTAGTTCGGAATCGTCGATGAAAAGTGTTTCTTGCGGTTCAATGCCTGCATCTTCGATGACAGCTTTAAAAATCTCCGGTTCCGGTTTTATCATGTGCATCTCATAAGAGAGATATGTTTTTTCAAAATAATCTTCTACTCTGAAGGTACGATATGGGAAAGCATGTTGGCAAGCCCATTTCCAGTGAATTTCGTTTGTGTTGCTAAGCAGGTAGACTACATACTTGGTGCGCAGTTTCAGCAGTAAGTCGAGTTTGTAAGCGGGAATATCCACCAGGAAACTATTCCATGCAGCATCTATCTGTTTGTCGCTTACTGTTTTGCCCATCATATCCCGGATCTCATTCCGAAAGTCGGCGGAAGTAATTAGCCCTTTCTCCTGCTGCATGAATATTCCATGCAGTTGTTGTATGTTCAATCGCTCTTCTACGTCTGTGAACCCTAATTTCTTAAAGCTCTCCATGCAACGTTGGCGGTCAAGATTGATAAGCACACCACCTAAATCAATAAGAAGGTTTTTAATTCCTTTACTTTTCATTTCTACTTTTTTTGTGAATAATACGTTGAACAAGGCGAATAAGTTCTCCAACCCATAACACCATGGACGAAACGCCTATAATTAGAAGCCAGGTTTGCCAGTCGAGTGGTGTCGTACGGAATACAGCTCCACCGAACTGTACGATCAGGAATTGTCCGACCAGGATGGCCAGCACAATCAATTCCATGCCATACGATTTGGAAAGTCCTTTGAACGCCGAATCGGTAGTACCGAATACACGGGCATTAAAGAGGTTCCAGAATTGTAACATGACAAAGAAGGTAAAGAATATTGTGAGATTGTGTATATCCATGCCCTTCACGCTGTGGTCGAAATAATAAATCATTCCGAGCAGCACAATAAGGAAAATAGACCCTACACCTAGTATATTAGTCCGCATTGCCTTACTGATAATAAAATCAGTACTGCGACGGGGTTTTTCAAGCATCACTGTCTCACTTGGCGGGATGGAAGCTAGTGCAAGTGCCGCAAAGGTATCCATAATCAGGTTTACCCATAACATTTGTGTCACGGTCAGCGGAAGTTCCGTTCCGATGACAGAGCCTAGCAGGACAATAAGCAGCGCAACGAAATTGATCGTCAACTGGAAAACAATGAAACGCTGGATATTCTTATAAAGCGAACGTCCCCACATGACAGCGGTTCCGATACTGTTGAACGAGTCATCGAGCAATGTAATGTCACTGGCTTCTTTGGCAACGGAAGTTCCCGTTCCCATTGACAACCCGACTTGTGCATGATTCAAAGCCGGAGCATCATTCGTACCATCTCCGGTTACGGCTACTACCGCCCCTTTCTGCTGAAGTAATTGTACCAGGCGTTGCTTATCCGTCGGACGGGCACGCGACATGATTTTAAGATCCATCACCCGGTCTAATGCTTCTTCGTCGCTCAATTCAGCGAATGCAACTCCGGTGATACGATTCCGTTCCGTATCTGTCTCCGGGTTCCAAAGACCTATCTGACGGGCTATCTCCGTTGCTGTTCCCGGCGTGTCACCGGTCACGATCTTAATGCCGATACCCGCCGATTGGCATTTGGCTACGGCAGCAGGCACGTCAGGACGAATCGGGTCGGAGATGGCAACGATTCCCAAGAAGTTCAGGTCATTGGCTGATACTAATTCGACACAGTCATCCGGCTCATTCTCTCCGACAATCTTGAACGCAAATCCAAGTGTACGCATAGCCATATTCTGATAATTCAGCAACTGCGCTTCCACTGTCGAACGGTATTCCACAGCGTCTACCCGTTTTCCGTCCAGGACTACTTCCTTGCATTTGCCAAGAACGATTTCGGGAGCTCCCTTGATATAGAGTATTTTCTTGCCAATCAATGGAGACTCTACAAGAGTAGCCATGAACTTTCGTTCTGTCGAGAACGTGAGTTGGTCGAGAATATGTGCGTTTTCACGAAGTTCGAGATAATTTCTTCCCTGGCTGTTCAACCATAACAGCAAAGCTACTTCAGTAGGATTTCCCACTCCTTTCGGTTTTTCTCCGGCTGTCGATTCTTCCAGGAAAGCGGTTGAATTGGCACTGATACCTTCTGCGATAAGTGCACTGATATCGTCATCGGACAGGTCACTGCCATTCTTTATACCATAAAAGTTCGGTTCATGTACCTGCATCAGATTCTGTGTCAGCGTACCGGTTTTGTCTGTACAGATCACAGTGATAGCGCCCATCGTCTCGCAAGCGTGCATCTTTCGTACCAGATTATTGGTAGAAAGCATACGGCGCATATTCAACGCCAGGCTAAGGGTGACGCTCATAGGCAAACCTTCGGGCACGGCCACTACAATCAGAGTAACCGCCATCATAAAGTATTTGAGTGTCCGCTCGAAAACCGGAAGCCATTCATGCCATCCGTTCAGCGCGCCGAAGTCAAAGGCAAACACTACATCTTTTACGAAGAAGATAAGGAAAGCGAGGCCGGCAACGGTAAAACCAATTTTTCCGATCAGGTTGGCAAGTTTGGTCAACTGTATATTCAGCGGTGTCGGTTCAAGATTATCTTCCGTGCTTTGGCGGGCTACTTTTCCGATTTCGGTAGCATCTCCTACATGTAACACGCGCATCGTTCCATGTCCGTCTACTACCGTAGTTCCGCGCATTGCCAGATTGGAAGCATACGTCGCTTCATCATCAAAATCCGCTTCCACAGTAGTTTTATTGATAACAGGCTCTCCTGTCAGATTGGATTCGTTTACCTGCAAGGAAATGGCTTCCAACAGTTCCCCATCCGCCGGTATTTCTTCTCCGGTTTCCAAAATTACAATGTCGCCTACTACTATATCTTTACGGGGAATTTCCTGTACGCGTCCGTTACGAATCACTTTTACCAGTGTCTCCTCATTGACTGCATTCAGCAAATCGAATTTTTTACTGGCGTCATATTCGAAAAAGAAACCGATGCCGGTAGCCAGCAGGATAGCGGCGATAATTCCGATAGTCTCGGCATATTCGTTTTCGATGATGGAGATAATTAACGAGAATGCGGCTGCCACTAATAGCACACGTACAACCGGATCTTCAAACTTTTCGAGATAGAGCTTCCATAGGGAAGGACGCTTGGGGGGTGTTAACAGGTTAATACCATTCTTTTCCCTGCTTTGAAGGACTTCATTATCAGTAAGTCCTATATGATAAAAATCATCTTTATTTGTACTCATGCAGATACATGCGTTTAGTTCGGATTGCAAAAGTACAACATAATATTGTGATTAAATGTTTAATTAAAACTTTTTATGAAGTTGAATTTATTACTGCGGTTTGCCACACGTCCGGTAAGGAATGGTGAACCAGAATGTAGAACCTTCACCTTCCACGGAGTCTGCTCCAATCTGGCCATCCAGCTTGTTCACGATGGTTTGGGAAATAGACAATCCCAGTCCGGCTCCCTTCTTGTCCTTGTTCAGCTTCACGAAGCGCCCGAATACATCCGGCAATTTATCCGCAGGAATACCCGCTCCGGTATCCTTCACATAGAAGTAGAGTTCTGTGTTCCTGGCTTCATATCCTATGCGGATTGTCCCTTCGTGGGTGAATTTCATCGCATTGGAAGTAAAATTGGAAAGCACTTGGGCAACCCGGTTGCGGTCGGTCGATATTAGGCAGGAAGAGCGTGACGGCTCTGCTATTATCTTAATTATTCCGCCTGCATCATTCACCCGCATTTGGAAAAGCTGTTGTAAATCCGACAATAACTGGTTAATGTCTACCGTAGCATATACAAACTCCAAAGTACCTGCCTCAATCTTGGACATGTCAAGGATATCATTCACCAGTTGCATCAGGAGGTCAGCATTCATCTTTATGATTTCCTGATATTGGGCTTTTTCCTCTTCTGTGTTTGCGCTGCCCATTATTTCCGCAAATCCGGTGATAGCATTAAGTGGAGTACGTATCTCATGGCTCATATTGGCTAAGAAAGCAGATTTGGAAATATCGGCTTTCTCCGCTTTTTCTTTGGCTATAATCAGCTCCTTTTCCGCTTTCTTCCGTCGGGTGACATCATGAACGGTAAGCACCATGTTCTCTTCATCATTGAGAAGAAAGTAAGAACCTGATATGACGGCGTCACATTCTACTGTTGCATTGTCGGAAGTGACCATTGTCAATGTTGCTTCCAGGTCGGTGAAATTCCTTCTTTGTTCAAAAGCCTGGCGTATGGCGGTGCGTATCGGGCAGGAACCACAGAATGAATGCGTGCCGCAGCCACCTTCTGCCGACAATGCATTACGGCACTGCAACAGATCACCCACTCTTTTGTCTTCCAATCCTTTTTTTGTTCCGGTTTTCTGATAGTAGTTGGTTTTCAGAACTTTGAAATCATTATTTATAAGCAGAATAAAAGCATGCACATTTTTTAGGACAGCACCGGCGATGTGGTTGGTACGTTCCAACTTTCTTGATTCCCGGAATAATCGGCGTTGCATCCGGAGATATTTTTTGCGTTCCCACAAAAAACTGATTAGCAGGACAGCACATAAGACGATGAGGGTTGATATTAATGCTATGAGCATACTTGTATATTGTTGCTTTAGTTTGGTTAATATGTTCACAAAGATAGTTTTTTATTTCATTATTCGAAAAGTGTTTGAACAAATATCTTGTTATTGTTGTTATATTATTTAGAAAACCAATTAAAAGACGAACGTTATGAAAAAGTACATTTGCACGGTCTGTGAATATATTTACGACCCCGAACAAGGAGATCCGGATAGCGGAATTGACCCAGGAACTGCGTTTGAAGACATTCCAGATGATTGGACTTGTCCGTTATGTGGGGTAGGAAAAGATGATTTCGAACCGTACGAAGGATAAAACAAAGAGGGAGAATTTATTAAGTGGGAATAGCTGAATACATGAAATTGTGTTCAGCTATTTTTGTTTTTTTGTGATAACAAATGCTTGTGATACTTATATTTGTAATACCTTTGAATTAAAATTATAGAATTATGTATTACAACAAGATAGCTACTCATCGGATCTCACAGTTATTCCCTTTTATATCTGTATTATTGATATTCAGTTTTTTAATCGTAGGCTGCCATGATGATAATGAAGAGAAACCACCTGTTCCCGAACTACCTACTCCCGAACCACCGGATTATAGTACGATAATTGTCAAAGACATAAGAAATATTCCAGAGAATTTCATTTTTGACAAAGTTAGGGTGAAAGTAACAGGCCTTGATTGGAGTGTAATCGAGACTCTTGAATTTCCCTATGAAAACGGACAGATTGTAATGGAGCTTCCCACTACTTTTCCTTCGGAGAAACTTCAGAAAGTAGATCGTCGGGTTGGTATTGGTATGAGAGGATACTGGACTGGAACAGCAGATGACGGTGATGCACTTGTGGCTACGCTAGGGGATTTTCTCGTTTTTAATGGTGAGACGAAAGTGGGGCGGATTGCAATTTCTAATTGGTCGGGTAAAGGCTCATCTGCGGAGAAGGCAACTCTGGTGAGCTATCAGTATGCTGATCGTCCTTTTACATTGACCGGCAGCGATAAATCTTATTATTATAATGATTGTTCTTTTAATGAAGGGTGGAATATATTTGCTAATATCAACCCGGCAGAAGGTAGTTCACAAAAGGTACTTCGTACAACCAATGTTCCTGAATCCACTTTATTTTGGAGACTTGCGGAATCCTACGTATATAATTAGCCGTTGACTCAAAAGAGATATAAAAAAGGAGAATCAGCCTGATGCATTGGCACGGCTGATTCTCCTTTTATTATTTCTATTCTTTCCTATTAAGAATTAAGAAGCTCTTTTCTCTTTCACATCGCTGCTCGCTTCTACTACATTCACTACATAGTCGCCTAGTTTCTCACATTCGGCGATAATATCCATGTAATAAACTCCCATCTGATAATCATATTCCTTGTTGTTTACGTCCAGGATATTCTGATTCTTCAGTTGGTTACGGTAGTTATTGATTTCGTTCTCGATGTTGAAGGACTTGTTGATGTCAATACTTTGATGCTCCGGTTTTTCCACCACCACAATCATTTGTGCGAGTGCATCGTTAGTCAGCTTCATCATGAAATGAATGTGCTCGTATTGTTTTTCGGTAAAGTCCTGGCTAATTTGGCGTTTCCGGTTGATGGTACGTGCCAGGTTATAACAGCTATCACCGATACTTTCAATCTCTGTTACTTCACGCAACATAGCGCGTATTTGCAACTTACTTTCAGAACTCAGACGACCTTCGGATACCTGATTCAGATAGTTGGCTATCTCAAGCTCCATATTATCGCTAATATTTTCGTACTTCTCTATCCGGCTGAATAGTTTGTTGAAATCATCATCTTTCTCTGTGTGTAGCAAATCCTGCACCATACCGAACATACGGTGTGTACGTTCCGCGAAAAGATGAATTTCCTTACGTGCTTGAAGGATAGAAAGCTCGGCAGTGGAAAGCATACCACCCGTGATAAAACGCAGGCGCGGTTCCTCGTCCTCTTCTTTCGGGCGGATTAGAGCACATACGGTACGCTCAATCAGTTTCACACCCCATATCAGCAAGCATACATTACATATATTAAAGATAGAGTGGAAAGCGGACAGTTTGTAAGAGATGGCAACTTCCGGATTACTGGTTTGGAAGAAGGTGTCTACTACCCAATTCACGAATTGCATGAAAGGGTGGAAAATAATCAATACCCAGATAACACCGAACACATTAAAAACAAAATGGGCCAATGCTGCCCGCTTCGCCTGTGTGTTGGCTGTAAGTGCGGCAAGATTGGCCGTGATAGTGGTTCCGATGTTTTCACCCAGTACGAGTGCTGCTCCCAGTTCGAGGCTGATCCAGCCGTTGGCACACATAATCAGTGTAATTGCCATCGTGGCGGCTGAGGCCTGTACAATCATGGTCAGTATCGTACCGATGAATAAGAACAGGAGAATGGAGAAGAATCCCATATCCGTGTAGTTCTGTACGAAGGCGAGCATTTCCGGGTTGGCATTCAAGTCGGGTGCATTTGCTTTCAGGTACGAAAGTCCCATGAAGAGGAAAGAAAAACCGAAAATGAATTCACCGATGGACTTACGATTGCTTTTACCCGAGAAGATCAGCGGAAGAGCGATGGCCAGGAGAGGAAGAGCAAAAGCGGCCATATCAACCTTAAATCCGAAAATAGAAATAATCCAGGCAGTTACGGTAGTACCGATATTGGCACCCATAATGACGCTAATGGATTCAGCAAGAGTGAGTAACCCGGCATTCACGAAACTCACGACCATTACCGTCGTTGCTGAAGAAGATTGGATAAGGGCTGTGATTAACACACCTGTTAAAACCCCCGTTACCCTGTTGGTAGTCATTGCCGTCAAGATACTTCGTAGTCTGTCACCCGCGACCTTTTGTAAGCCCTCGCTCATAATCTTCATTCCGTACAGGAAGAGTCCTAGTGAGCCGATGAGCTTTAAAAAATCATAAAAAGAATATTCCATCTATAATATTTTTAATGGTTATTTGTTCTCAGTCTGATTATAAGTATATTAGTCCCATATTATTCACCTTTTAACGAACTCGATGAAACAGATGTTACAAATATGTTGCAAAAATAACAATATTTCCAAAGAATTCCCTATCGGAAGCTCACTTTTGGATATTTATTACGGTTTTAATCTTAATTTTCCTTACCAGGTGGTTAGCGCCAAGGTCAATAACCGTTCCGAAGGATTAAATTTCAGAGTCTATAATAATAAGGATATAGAGTTTCTCGATGTGAGAGACCAGTCCGGTATGCGTACTTATGTACGTTCGCTCTGTTTTGTCCTGTTCAAGGCTGTCACGGAATTATTCCCCGAAGGAAAGTTATTCGTAGAACATCCCGTATCCAAAGGATATTTCTGTAATTTACGGATCGGACGCCCCATTGAACTGGAAGATGTGAAACGCATCAAACAACGGATGCAGGAAATTATCGCAGAAAATATATCTTATCACCGCATTGAATGTCATACGGCAGAAGCTGTTCGTGTTTTCAGCGAACGGGGAATGAATGATAAGGTGCGATTGCTCGAAACTTCCGGTTCTCTCTATACCTATTATTATACGTTGGGTGATACCGTCGATTATTATTATGGTAATCTGTTGCCCAGCACCGGATACTTGAAACTGTTCGACATCGTGAAATATTACGATGGATTGCTTCTTCGGATTCCGAATCGCGAAAACCCGGAAGTGCTGGAAGACGTCGTGAAGCAGGAGAAGATGCTGGATGTTTTCAAGGAATATCTAAGCTGGAGCAATATTATGGGAATCAACAATGCCGGTGATTTTAATCTGGCTTGCGAAGAAGGCCATGCTACGGGCTTGATTAATGTAGCCGAAGCTTTGCAGGAGAAAAAGATAGCGCAGATAGCCGATACTATCTTCCACCGTGGAGAGAATGGCAACAGGGTGAAACTGGTATTGATTGCCGGCCCCTCATCTTCGGGAAAGACTACTTTCAGCAAACGCCTTTCCATCCAGTTGATGACAAACGGATTGAAGCCATATCCCATCTCTTTGGATAATTATTTCGTAGACCGTGAAGATACTCCGTTGGATGAGAACGGAAACTATGATTATGAATCACTCTACGCGCTTGACCTGGAATTATTCAATCAGCAATTGGAAGCCTTGCTCCGTGGTGAAGAAGTAGAACTTCCACGTTTCAACTTCTCCCTCGGCAAGAAAGAATATAAAGGCGATAAACTGAAAATAGAAGATAATACGATTTTAATTCTGGAAGGCATCCATGCCTTGAACCCCGAACTGACACCGCATATACCGGCCGAACGCAAGTTCAAGATTTACGTATCCGCACTGACTACCATTTCTTTGGACGACCATAACTGGATTCCGACCACCGACAACCGTTTGTTGCGCCGTATTATCCGTGATTTCAATTATCGTGGATATTCTGCCCGCGAAACTATCTCACGTTGGCCGAGTGTACGTGCCGGTGAAGATAAGTGGATATTCCCTTACCAGGAGAATGCCGATGTGATGTTCAACTCTGCCTTGCTTTTTGAGTTTGCCGTACTTCGCCTGCATGCAGAACCTATTTTGATGGGAGTTCCGCGAAACTGTCCCGAATATTGTGAAGCCTACCGATTGCTGAAATTCATTAAGTATTTTGTTCCGGTGCAGGACAAAGAAATTCCGCCTACTTCATTACTCCGTGAGTTCTTAGGCGGAAGCAGTTTTAAATACTAAGTAAAACGATTAAAGAATATATTCGTCCCTGTGTTTTCATGACAGAAAACACAGGGACTTTTTATGTTGTATAAAAGCAAAGAAAGTGCAAAATAAATAATAATCAGATTCTATTTTCGAAATATAGACTCTAAACTTCCTATTAAACTTTAAAGCACTGAACCTTTGTTTGCCTATTCTGTTATGAATCTACATACAACAAAAAAAATGAGAATATGATATTTTACAATAATCTTTTAGCAAAATGGTTCTTAGGAAAAGGGAAGAATAAGAGTCATTATTTTATGTTTGGTGGTTTTATCTTTACCCGATATAAGTATTTGGAAGTTTGGGAAGATATGGAACTACGGATTCATGCAAGGCAATTTTGGGAATGTTTCCTTTTGACACTGTTGCCTGCCTTGATCTTGTCATTAGTGTATTCATGGTGGTGGATGATTCTCCCCTTCATGACCTATCACATATTTTACTGGCTGGAAAAGTCATTCCGTCCTCACTCTGTTTTCGATTGGGAGGCCATCGAGAATTGCGGCGATACACTTTATATCAGAAAAAGAAAATCGTATGCATGGATGAAATGGTACGGAAAGAAAACCTTGCCTTTGTCCGATTGGGACGATTAAAAACAAGTAAAATGATTAAAGAATAGAGGTTATCAAATCTCCCTTATGATTTTTATTTAGGCACGGATTACGTAGATAAACACGGTTTTTATTTAATTAGAACCGTGAAATCCGTGTAATCCGTGCCTGAATAATATTGTTATAGATGGTAGATTTTATTTCTAATCGTCTACTCTATTTCAGATGTTTCTTTATCCAAAGCAAATGCCCGTATTCAGTATCATTTGATGTCCAATGCTCGTTAATCGGAGTAATCAATGCTTCTTTAGGACAGTTTAATACATTATATACAATGTAACTGGTGGTCGGCGGACATACATCGTCGTTGAATCCCCATGTTATATAAGTATCTACCTTGATTAGCTTTGCGAAGTTTACTACATCGTAATAAGCCATCGTCTTCATCTTTTCAGGCGTATCCATGTCTACGGAATTTCTGAAGAAATGGGGATAACCACCGGCGCGGCCCGCCTTATATCCGGCCATATCGCTTAAAGCAGGATGATTGGCAACACAAGCTGTCACGCGCTGGTCTAGTCCGGCAGTGATTAATGCCAATGCACCGCCCTGACTACCACCCTGGGCAATCACATTCTTACCATCCCACTCCGGCAAAGAAGTCAGGAAGTCAATGCTGCGAACACAAGCAAGATATACCCGTTTCATATAATAATTATCACGGCTATCCAGTCCATTGGTTAAATATCCGTTCTCTCTGCCATTGAATGCATTGCTGATTTCCTTAAAGTCTTCTTCGCTCATTTCAGGATTAAGACCGTGTATCTCTATTTCAAAACGGATGCAGCCTTGTTCCGCATAATATTTATGACGCAAAGGATCTTTTATCGTTTTAATTCCTGCTCCCGGCGGGCACAATACAACGGGAAATTTACCTTCTTTCTTCGGATAGAATAAATAACCATAGACGCATTGGCCACGTCTATTCAATTGAAGTTTCACCAAATAACAATCTATTTTATCCGTAGAATACTTTTCAACATGCTCTTTTGTATAAGTCAGCGGAAAGTCCTTTTGCTCTGCTTTAGCTTTTTCCCAAAATTCATTGAAATCGGAAGGCATAGTAGTATAAGGTTTTAACTTTTCCGGTGAGAAACCGACTTTCACATGATGCGAATACGTTTTTCCGTCCACTGTTGCCTTCAGGCGGCAATCACGAAATCCGGGTTCTTTCATTGTGCCGACAGGCACTACAGCCTTGCCATTTTTCAGTGTCACGCTTCCTTTCGTATCGGCAGGCATCATATCTCCGCCTATTTCATAGCTGACAACTACGTTATCTCCCGGAATACCATATTTATAAAATTGTACTTCCACCGTCGCTTTTTCTCCTGTCTTATAAAGCCAGTCGGCATGATTGGGAACAGTAACCCAAAGCACATCGCTTTTATAAGGATAATTTTCGGCTACGGCAAATAGCAAACTAACTGACAACAGGCATACGAATAAAAGTAGTTTCTTCATGGTGTTATTCATCATTTTATATAAGCATAAAAGTAAGTAATTAAATTCTGATGCAATATTACGGAAGATTTGGCAAAAAGTGTGTAGAAAAAATGTGCAAAGAAATGGATTATTTGGTACTTTGATGAAAATAGCGGAAGTTTCTCATATAAATGAAAAACTTCCGCCATTGTATAATAGATAATCTCGTCTTATTCCGACAATTTGCTTTTACCGCAAAGCTTCCACTTCTTCCGGTGTCAAAGGTATTTTCTTGCCCAGTCTACGAGCACCGGTTTCAGTAATCAGATAATCTTCTTCGTTACGGATACCACCGAAATCCTTGTAAGTCTCTACCACATCGTAATTGATGAAATCAGTAAACTTCTTTTCTGCCTTCCACATATCAATCAGTTCGGGAATAAAGTAAATACCCGGTTCTACCGTATGCACAAATCCCGGTTCCAATGGAATGGCAAGACGTTGTGACTTACGACCGAACTGTGTACTCTTCGGCTGACCGTTATAGCCTACCCATATCTCTCCCAGGTTCTCCATATCATGTACATCCAGTCCCATCATATGACCTAATCCGTGTGGATAGAACAACGCATGAGCACCTTCACGAACTGCACTTTCCGCATCTCCTTTCATCAACCCAAGCGCCTTCATACCTTCTACCATCACACGTGCAGACAATTCATATACCTCCATATAAGGAATTCTCGGGCGGAGAGCTTTCACAGATTCCAGATGCATCGCATTCTGAATTTCATAAACTTCACGCTGACGGGTAGTAAATTTCTTATCGGCAGGAACCGTAGACGACATATCGCCTGCATAACCCGATTCTACTTCCGCACCGGCATCAATCAGGAACAAATCACCCGGTTTCACTTTATTTCCATGATAATGGTTGTGTAATGTCTGTCCGTTGATAGTAGCAATTGTGGCAAAAGAGAGCTGGCAGTTGTTAGCTTCTGCCACCCGGTTCATTTCCGCTACTACTTCATATTCATACATCCCCGGGCGAAGCACCTTCATGGCAGTGATATGCATATCGGCAGTCACGTCGCAAGCCTTTTCTATCTCTACGATTTCTTCAGCTGATTTATAATTACGTTGAGTGATGACAGCGCGAATGAAAGGAACAGACCCCTCCTGACGTGCAGGCGGGATACCCAGCCAATCCATCAACTTCAATTTATGTTCGGGACGGTAAGGCGGCAGATAATGAACTGCTTTCCCTTTCTGCACACACTTGTGAAGATAACTTACAATATCAGCGGATGGCATTAAATTAGATACACCTACACGTTCGCACTTATCGCGCAACGTTGGTTGGGATCCCATCCACACAATTGCGTCAATAGACAGTTCGTCGCCAAAAATAATTTCCTTATCTTCGTCAATATCTATGATTGCCGAAAGTCCGGCGCAAGAAAGCCCGAAATAATAGAGGAAAGTAGAATCCTGCCGATAACGGAACGTGTTATCCTCGTAATTCAGTCCGCACTCGTCATTTCCAAGAAATAACAATACTCCAGAGCCTATATTCTTTTTCAGCAGGGCTCTCCGCTGCATATACGTTTCTTTGGCAAACATATGGTCCTAAATTTTAAGTTCGTGCAACAAAGATAACGAATTTTGTGTTATAGGATTAAAAATAATCCCCTTAATCTGTGTAATCTCTCGTTAAAAAGTTACTTTTGTAGCGAGAAATAGTAGAAAGCAAAAACGAATATGGCACAAGGTTCCCGTCAAATACAATCTCAGGCGCAACAGCAAGTACAGACGCTCTCGCCACAGCAGATTCTGGTCGTGAAATTGTTGGAACTTCCCGCAGTAGAGCTGGAAGACCGTATCCATGCCGAACTGCTTGAAAATCCGGCACTTGAAGAAGGCAAAGAAGATAATGCCGCCGATGAATTTTCCGATGCCGACGGTGCGGAAGATGGCATGGAGAGTGATGCCAATGACTATGACTCTTTAGGTGACTACCTCACCGAAGATGATATTCCCGACTATAAACTGCAAGAGAATAACCGCTCGAAAGACGAGCAGGCGGAAGATATCCCCTTCTCCGACACCACTTCTTTTTATGAAATACTGAAAGAGCAACTCCGTGAACGGAATTTGACAGAACATCAATGCGACCTGGTAGAATACCTGATCGGCTCATTGGATGACGACGGACTGCTCCGTAAATCTTTGGAAAGCATCTGTGACGAACTGGCTATTTATGCCGGCATAGAATCCACAGAAGAAGAACTCGAAGAAGCATTGTGCATCTTGCAGGACTTTGATCCGGCAGGTATTGGTGCCCGTAGCCTTCAGGAATGTCTGTTGATACAGATTGACCGGAAGAAAGAGACAGAAAGAACTCCCAATCCCATACTCGACCTCGAAGAACGCATCATCCGTGACTGCTACGAAGAGTTCACCCGCAAGCATTGGGAGAAAATCATAAAGAAGCTGGATATTGATGAAGAAACATTCAATGACGCCATCTGCGAAATCACCAAACTGAATCCCCGACCCGGCGCTTCTTTGGGCGAAACCATCGGCAGAAATCTTCAGCAGATAATTCCCGACTTTATCGTGGAAACGTATGATGACGGAACGATCAATATAAGTCTCAATAACCGTAATGTCCCCGAACTCCGCATGAGCCGTGACTTTACGGAAATGGTGGAAGAACATACTAAAAATAGAGCCAACCAGTCCAAAGAATCCAAAGAAGCAATGATGTTCCTAAAGCAGAAGATGGACGCGGCACAAGGATTCATCGACGCTGTCAAACAACGTCAGAATACACTGATGACCACCATGCAGGCAATCATCGACCTGCAACGACCGTTTTTCATCGACGGAGACGAATCCCTGTTGAAGCCGATGATTCTGAAAGACGTAGCCGAACGTACAGGACTGGATATATCGACTATCTCCCGTGTCAGCAACAGTAAATATGTGCAGACGAATTACGGCATCTATCCGCTTAAATTCTTCTTCAGCGACGGATATACCACGGAAGACGGAGAGGAAATGTCCGTCCGCGAAATCCGTAAGATTCTGAAAGAATGTATCGACGGAGAGGACAAGAAAAAGCCACTGACCGATGATGAACTGGCAGAAATCCTGAAAGAAAAAGGATACCCCATTGCCCGCCGGACCGTAGCCAAATACCGCCAGCAACTGAATATACCGGTGGCGCGGCTTAGGAAATAGCGGCTTCGGAAATAAGAATGGACAATTGATATTATAGGAACGAGAGTTGTAATTTGCAATTAATAATCAGTAATTAAAAAAGAAGTGGACAGAGAAAGAGAGCATATCATAGCGGATAAGTCAATGTTGCAGGTGGCGAGAGTCACTTCGATATTGTTTACCCCATTTTCCATTCCGTTTTTGTCGTTTCTGGTGTTATTCCTGTTTTCTTATCTACGCATCATGCCGATGGTGTATAAGTTGATTGTATTGGGAATCGTTTACTGCTTCACCATACTGACACCTACCATCACCATTTTCCTGTTTCGCAAGATTAATGGTTTTGACCGTCAGGAATTGAGTGAACGTAAGAAACGCTATATACCTATCCTGCTGACTATCATCTCCTATGTATTCTGCCTGTTGATGATGCGCAAACTGAATATACCCTGGTATATGACAGGCATTATTCTGGCCTCCCTGGTGGTATCTGTCATTTGCATTGCAGTCAACCTGAAATGGAAATTGAGCGAACATATGGCCGGAATGGGTGGAGTGATAGGCGGACTGGTTTCTTTCAGTGCCCTGTTCGGCTATAATCCGGTAGGTTGGTTATGCCTGTTTATCCTGATAGCCGGGATACTCGGTTCAGCCCGTATCATCCTGGGACATCATACATTGGGTGAGGTACTTTCCGGCTTTGCGGTCGGTCTGGTATGTGCCCTTTTGGTGCTTCATCCGATGAGCAATTCCTTATTTCGAATATTTTTATTTTAAAACAGTATAAATCCTAAAAACTAATTATTATGGACTTTCCACAGAATTTGAAGTACACGAACGAACACGAATGGATTCGCGTTGAAGGAGACATTGCTTATGTTGGTATCACAGACTATGCTCAAGAACAATTGGGTGATATTGTGTTCGTAGATATACCTACTGTTGGTGAATCGTTGGAAGCTGATGAAGTTTTCGGAACCATCGAGGTAGTAAAGACTATTTCCGACCTTTTCCTGCCGGTAGCGGGTGAAGTGATGGAACAAAACGAAGCGCTGGAAGAAAATCCGGAGCTGGTGAACAAGGACCCTTATGGTGAAGGCTGGCTGATTAAAATGAAACCGGCAAACCTGAAAGACGTAGAAGACTTGCTGGGTGCCGAAGGCTATAAAGCTGTGGTAAACGGATAACTCTTACCCCACTTTAAATAGTAAATAGAAAATCGTAAAATAGTAAATCAAAATGACTCCAATTGTAAGTATTATCATGGGCAGCACGTCCGACCTCCCCGTAATGGAGAAGGCTGCGCAACTGCTGAATGATATGCATGTACCGTTCGAAATGAACGCACTTTCTGCTCACCGCACGCCCGAGGCTGTGGAAGAGTTTGCCAAGAATGCCTGCAACCGTGGCATCAAAGTGATTATTGCTGCTGCCGGAATGGCTGCCGCCCTTCCTGGTGTAATTGCGGCTAACACTACGCTTCCCGTTATCGGAGTACCCGTAAAAGGTTCCGTTCTCGATGGTGTAGACGCCCTTTACTCTATCATTCAGATGCCTCCGGGTATTCCCGTAGCCACCGTTGCTATTAATGGCGCGATGAATGCGGCTATCCTAGCTATTCAGATGCTTGCATTGAGTGACGAGAATTTGGCGGAAGCTTTTGCTGCTTACAAAGAAGGACTGAAAAAGAAAATCGTAAAAGCAAACGAAGAACTGAAAGAAGTGAAGTTTGAATATAAAACGAACTAATGGATCTATTCAATTATTTTCGAAGAGAAACCACAGAAGTGAATATTGGGGCTGTACCGTTGGGCGGCCCCAATTCTATTCGTGTCCAGTCGATGACCAACACATCTACGCAGGATACCGAGGCTTGTGTGGAACAGGCAAAGCGAATTGTTGACGCAGGTGGCGAATATGTTCGCCTGACAACGCAGGGCATCAAGGAAGCGGAAAACCTGATGAATATCAACATCGGTTTGCGCAGCCAGGGATATATGGTTCCGTTGGTTGCCGATGTACACTTCAACCCGAAAGTGGCCGATGTAGCCGCTCAATATGCGGAAAAGGTGCGTATCAATCCGGGAAATTATGTAGATGCTGCCCGTACTTTTAAGAAACTCGAATATACAGACGAAGAGTACGCGCAGGAAATACAAAAGATTCATGACCGGTTTGTTCCTTTCCTGAATATCTGCAAAGAGAACCACACGGCTATCCGCATCGGAGTAAACCATGGCTCTTTGTCCGACCGCATCATGTCACGTTATGGTGACACACCCGCCGGAATGGTAGAATCCTGCATGGAATTTCTTCGTATCTGTGTCGAAGAGAACTTCACCGACGTAGTGATTTCTATCAAAGCGTCCAATACAGTCGTCATGGTGAAAACCGTCCGCCTGTTGGCAGACGTAATGGAAAAAGAGGGCATGGCCTTCCCGTTGCACCTCGGAGTGACGGAAGCCGGAGACGGTGAGGACGGACGTATCAAGTCTGCTCTCGGCATCGGAGCGCTGTTGAACGACGGACTGGGTGATACCATCCGTGTGTCTTTGAGCGAAGCGCCCGAAGCAGAAATTCCCGTAGCCCGCAAACTGGTAGATTACATCCTGCTGAGGCAGAACCATCCATATATCCCGGGACTGGAAGCACCGGACTTCAATTATCTGTCTCCCGAACGACGGAAGACGAAAGCTGTCCGCAATATCGGTGGCGAACACGTACCTGTGGTGATTGCCGACCGTATGGATGGAAAGACGGAGGTGAATCCCCAATTCACCCCGGATTATATCTATGCCGGACGCGCTTTGCCCGAACAACGGGAAGACGGTGTAGAATATATCCTCGATGCCGACGTATGGAAGGGGGAACCCGGCACCTGGCCTGCTTTTAACCATGCGCAACTGCCACTGATGGGCGGCTGCAATGCAGAACTCAAATTCTTGTTTATGCCCTATATGGCACAGACTGATGAAGTGATTGCCTGCCTGAAGCAACATCCCGAAGTAGTCATCGTTTCCCAAAGCAATCACCCGAACCGTTTGGGCGAGCACCGTGCATTGGTACATCAACTGACAACGGAAGGTTTGCAAAATCCGGTTGTCTTCTTCCAGCATTACGCAGAAGATAATGCGGAGGATTTGCAGATAAAATCTGCCGCCGATATGGGCGCATTGATTTTTGACGGACTTTGCGATGGAATCTTCCTGTTCAATCAAGGTAACCTGAGCCATGCAGTAGTAGACGCAACTGCTTTCGGAATCCTGCAAGCCGGACGTACCCGCACTTCCAAGACAGAATATATCTCTTGTCCCGGTTGTGGACGTACGCTCTACGACTTGGAAAAGACAATTGCCCGCATCAAGGCAGCTACTTCACACCTGACAGGATTGAAGATTGGTATCATGGGATGCATTGTGAATGGCCCCGGTGAAATGGCGGATGCTGACTATGGTTATGTAGGTGCCGGACGTGGCAAGATTAGTCTTTATAAAGGCAAAGTTTGTGTCGAAAAGAATATCCCTGAAGAAGAAGCAGTGGAAAGATTGCTGGAATTTATCAGGAATGACAGGGAAGAAAACAACACAAGAATGGCATAATGAAAAGCTTGATAAATATAAATTCATGGAATTCAGGACATCTCGATATCCAAACTAATGCTTCTGATTTTTATTATGTAAAGTTGGCGCGTAAACTGTATGGTATAATTCGCTTCTCAGAAATCGGAAGGGATGAAGGAGAATTTATGTGCGAACGCTTTGCTATGGCTGCGGCTTATTATTTTGAAGATGTCGTGTCCGGCATCGGTATATGGCAAACTTTTACTTCCAAGCATAAAGAGTTGTATGGTAAATATCTTCCTTTTTATGATTTGGATGAAGAAGAATATTATCAGGACGAAGTAAATTTAGAAGATGTATGCTTCCTTGTGTGGATGATTCTTCAGAAAGAAAAGGATGGGACTTTTTTGAATCCGGAGAATCCATACTTGGTAAAAATGGCTTCAATGATTTATGAGGTATTGGATGCTGAGTTTGAGGAGGCCCCTATGAATACAGAGATGTTGGAACATTTGAAGAATCCATCTTATTATAGAGATTTCTATTCAGTGAAGCTTATGCTGACTCGTTTGATAAGTGAAGTTTACTTGTTCGAGCCTTTCATAGATGAGCGGATAACTAAAGTGGAAGATGAAGTGAATGCGTTGCTAGGAAATAGCTTGGATGATTCATCGCTTGCTTATGCTGTAGACTCGATAATATCGTGCTGTGAAAAGACCGGACCTTTGGCTCTTTATGCTCATGATTGGCTGGCAGCTATATTGGCCCATTGGGGGATGAAAGAAGAGAGCGAACGTGTTGCAGCGATCAAATCTTTAAAGTATGCCGTTTATTTGTTGAAGAGATATGATTCACAAACAATTTGCCTGGAGGATATCAAAGGGGAAGAGTACATTATTCCCCGCGATTCTTTTAACAAATTACCGGATACTACCTTGTTGGATAATAAAAGTTTCATCGGTTCATTAGTGAAATTTGATGGTGAATGGCTGGTGAATGGTATAAGTTCATGGAGCTTAGGAACGAAGCTTTTTGATGCCTATAAGGAAAATATGGCTGCGATAGGGGGTGATCCTATCTTATATGATAAAATTTTGAAAATCAATGAGAATCATCCTATGCTGTATTTTAAGGATTATGAAGAGATGTTGAAGTGGTTCGACAGTCATATCGGGTTGGATGAAAGCTTTACATTGCCTGAGCAAATGAAAAAGCAACATTTCTTTGCTGTCTATGTAGATAAGGTGCGGGATATGGCTGTGCTTCCTGATGGCGCTCTGGTGGTAAAGGATGAACGCAATCCTTATTATAATAAGGAAAAAGCGGAAGAGCAGGGCATCAACTTTATTGTTTCTGATGCAACGACTTCGAAGGAACTGTTGCATTACCTGATAGTACATGATATGCTTCCCGATGCTTGTATTAATTCCACCAAAGGGTTGGAAAGAGGGAAACAACTGGTTCAGGAAAATATGGATTTCATAGCACGTTTTATGCGGGTGGATAATTATTGATATTTTCTCCATTATCAGAACTGTAGAAAATGATTGTTATGACTAGGGAAAAATGGATATTGCTTAGTATATTGAGCATATTTTCATTATATTTGTTCAATATATTAAGCAATGGATATGGAGAAAAGGATTATAAAGGCGATTATTGCTGAGCGTCAGCAAGAAATCAATGAGATACAATTGGTCGAGAGACCGATATTTTTTGAAGAACAAGCCAATTATGTATTGGTAGGTATTCGGCGTGCCGGAAAATCTTATCAGATGTATCAGGATATACAGAATAGGATAAAATCGGGTAAAGCGGTTATTGAGGACTTTCTTTATATAAATTTTGAAGATGAGCGCATTGCTTCTATTGAAGCTTCGGAACTGGGACTTTTATTGGAATGCTATGCTGAGATGTATGATAATCCTAAACCGTTGATTTATCTTGATGAGATTCAGAATATTGAAGGCTGGGAAAAATTTGCCCGTCGATTAGCCGACTCTAAATACAGAGTTTTTATTACCGGAAGTAATGCAAAGATGCTGAGTAGTGATATTGCTACGACTTTGGGGGGAAGATATATCATACGGGAAATATTTCCTTTTTCATTTGCAGAGTTTCTTACCTATCATCAAGTTGAATTGAAAAAAAATTGGGAATATAATCCAACTTTGCGCTTGCAGGTTATTAAATTGTTTGAAATCTATTTTCATTTTGGGGGATTCGCGGAAATGTTTTCGTTAATTGATAAGAGAGAATGGATTAATTCGTTGTACCAAAAGATATTATTGGGAGATATTATAGCTCGCAATGAAATTCGTAATGGTAACGCAATTCGTTTGCTTGCCAGAAAACTGGCTGAAAGCGTGATGCAACCGATTACTCAAATCCGGTTGCTGCATATTATCAAATCCTCCGGCAGTAATATAAGTCGTAATACTTTGGCCGACTATCTGGTTTATATGAATGATGTTTATCTGACTTTTAATATTCCCAACTTCATAGATTCATTGGTTGAACGTACCTCTACTTGCAAGCGGTATTATTATGATAATGGATTGCTCAATAATTTTTTGGTCGGTGGGGAGGCCAAACTATTGGAAAATATAGTGGCTATCGACCTTATCGAGCGTTATAGAAAAGGTGAGGATGATAGAGTGTTTTTCTATAACAAAGGCGTCGAAGTGGACTTTTATCTTCCAAACGAAGAAATGGCAATACAAGTCTCATACAGTATTGACGAACCTCTTACCCGAGAACGGGAGGTGAGAGCTTTGCGTAAAATTGTGGAAGTTTATTCTCTCAAAAAAGCTTTTATCATTACTCGTGATGAGGAGAATATAATTTCTGAGTATGGAATGGATATTGAAGTTGTTCCTGTTTGGAAATGGTTGTTGAGGTAATTTCGAATATATATAGTGGAACGGGTCAGAAAAATAAAAATGCGATATAAATTGTCTTACTAATTAATTTGCTGTAACTTTGTTTCGTCAAATAAGAAAGCAAAATAAAATACGATAATGGAAGAAAATTTTGACTATCAGGCAGTGCCCTATGGTTTTACCCATTGCTTCAATAACCAATGTCCGAAAGGAGAAAAATGCTTGCATCGCTTGGTAGCAATGCATAGTACCGATCAGTATCCCACTTTGTCTGTGGTAAATCCCAATTGCATCCCGGAAGATGCAAACGCTTGTTCTTTTTATAAGTCGATAAAGAAGATACGGGTAGCGTGGGGAGTAAGGCATTTGTTGGATAACGTGCCCCATAAGGATGCGGAAGCACTTAAAAGCCAGATGCTTGGTTATTTCGGACGCGCGATGTATTACCGCTTTTATCGCAAAGAGAAATATCTGTCTCCTGAACAGCAGGAATATATCCGTAGAATTTTTCGCCAAAAAGGTATAACTGAAGAACCTGTGTTTGATTCCTACACAGAAGAATATAAATGGTAATTATCTGCCATCTGCAACAAAATCGTTGTATTCGATTGAAATATAATAGTTTATAGCGTTGCAGATACCTGTTGCAGATGTGTTGCAGATAAAGTATCTGCAACACATCTGTTTTTAGTTCATGAGAGTCTGACAACATGGTAAACAGTACCGCTCCGAACTCGTTTTGAAGGAATTTCGTGTTTGCGCAGTACCCGTCCGAATACACTTACCCGCTTGTTAGACAACGGGATAGCGCTACTTCTTCCTATCTCTTCCAATATCTCTGCCGGTGAAAGCCATTCTCCGTCTTCCTCCTCTTTTGCCGGACGGAAATAACGGTAAAACAACTGTTCTTCGAGTGATACCTGTTCAAATTCGCGGTTACTTTCCGTCATTAACTGCTCTTCTTTCCGGTCAAACCAGTAGCGTTCGCCATGATCCAGCTCATACATGGCTTGTGCATATAACTGTTCGTAATCTATTGCCCGATTGGTATCAATCGTTCCCTGTACCTCAATGCAGATGAAACGGCGACTACCCGTAGGATCGGTCAATAAATCTTTCTGATTACTCGTGGCGATGAAAGAAGCATAACGACGCATCTCCAGCACGGCATTGCCGTAACGCTTACGCATATTTACGATAGGTTTCTGAAGGATATGTTTCAGAAATCCCTGTTGCGTGGCACTAATCTGATCGAATTCATCGATATTGATTAATGCAAACCGGTTCAGATAAAGTTCGGCCTCTTTCTTTTGTGAGAAATCTATACTGTCAGTATAATAGGCACGGATGGCAGGTGGTATGATACTCCGGCAAAAAGTAGATTTACGGGTACCTTGTGCACCTACCAACAACGGAGATACATTATTCGCATACTTTTTATCCGTACCTCTCCAATGAACCACCATATTCAGAAACCAACGATGGAATAACTCTACCCAATGTGCGTTTCCGCAAGGAACGGTCTGCGCCAATGCCCGGATACGATCCCGGCCGTCCCAAACAGGAAGGTGATAAAGAAAATCCTCTAACGGATTGAATACCGGTACGCGGTTGGAATAGATATATCGGCTGATATCTCTGTCCCACAATGGGATACCTTCGGCTTGTGCATCCAGCGCGATGCTGTTCAATACCCGCTTGTCGATCGGATTGAAGTAAAAGCGGAACGAATTTCGTTCGCGGTATTCCACTTCTCCTACTTGTGTATTGTAACGAAACTCATAACGCCGCTTCATAAAATCCTCTGTCTGCAAAGCCAGCAACTGTTCTTTTCCTAAACTACTCTTCTTGCCGAAACCATCACATTCATCATATACTGTTCTGATTATCTGCCGGATAAGTGTTTCCTGCCGATTCAGATAATAATGAAAGATGCTGCGTTTCACCGTTTCCTCTTCGGGAATTCCCGAATGAAAGCAGTTTGCGGCCAATCGTGTCACCAATGCCTGAAAATCTCCCTCTATCGGATATGCGCCCTCATCTTCCGCTTCGTAAATTTCCTCACGCGTTTTTCTCAAGGCAGCTTCGAAGAGCATGAAGGCAGCCCTTTCGGTATCATATCCCGGAACGGCGCGTGTCAACGGTGATTTTTCCGAACGTACCGCTTCCCGATAAGATAATTCTTCAGGCATTCCGGCAGGTTGCGACAGAAAGAACGGTACGGAATCCGGCCTGTACATGAGTTCCGGGTCATGAGATAATCGGGAATATTGTTCCAAAGAGGGCACTTTAGGACGGATATCGAATGGAATTTGAGGTTGATAACATTTTACGGCCAGTCGATAGGCATGTGCATGGAATATTTCAGCTTCTTCTCTGTTCTGTGGAAGCGATTTGTCCGGTCGGGTGAATTTGCTCCATATTTTCACGGTTTGTCCGCTGGAGCCTGTAAAGACACAGTACGTTTGCGGCTGTTCCCAGGCTTTTTGTTTCACGAATGCTATTTCCGATTTTCCGGATAGCGGGCCGATGGTTATTTCCACTACACCGTTGTAACTTTTCATCTGTTTGCCACCTTCCGTTCTGCGGAATTCGGCAGCAGGCAAAATCTTTGGTAACTTGTCCGCTTCGTAACTACGTGCATCGGGCAGGGAATACTTGAGCATTTCTCTGAAAGCGGTAACCGGTTGTGCCTTTGTTTCAGTTCGTGTCTTGTTTATCCATGTTTCTATGTCCATCGTGGTCAGGGCGGTAGTCTTGTCTTTGTCTCTTAATTGAGTAATTTTCATAAATTTGTTTTTGTTTGAAAATATCCTACTAAGG
The DNA here is from genome assembly GCF_014750685.1 of Bacteroides sp. GM023. Lineage (GTDB taxonomy): Bacteria > Bacteroidota > Bacteroidia > Bacteroidales > Bacteroidaceae > Bacteroides. The sequence goes on along the minus strand of NZ_JAAXGE010000013.1, from coordinate 77,714 downwards.
TAGCTATACCCTTTCAATCCCACAAGTAAACACGTGTGTTTTGTTTATTTCTTTATACTCTTTTTTCTGTTGCTTCGGTTGTGTTTTTCTTTTGTTATTTGTTTCAACGTGTTCCAATAGCTTGAAACACTTTGTTTAGTACTTTGAAACACTTTGTTTCAAGTAAGTAAACACTCTGTTTCAACGTGGCGAACACTTTGTTTCAACAGTTTGAACACTTTGTTTCAGCAGCTTGAATACTTTGTTTTCCTAGCTTGTACACAGCACGAGGTGTAGGCAAACTACGCAAATCCAGTGCTTAAATAGTGTGTTGCAGATAACCTTATCTGCAACCATCTGCAACCGGTATCTGCAACGATGTAAGTAGTTTATATTCAGTAATATAAAGCGCTTTTGTTGCAGATGGCAGATGTTTTTGTGTTTTTCAAACTTTATTGTAGGGGATTTGGCATTTATTGGTGATATTCATTCTTTTGATATAGAAGTCAGGGGGATTACGAAATAATACAGCCGTAAGGTTTACCACGATATAATTTAATGATATAAACTTGACTTTGCAATTTTTGTAACTTTTACTTCCTCCAAAAAAATAAGGGGAACGAACGGATAAATCCGTTCGTTCCCCTCCGGGTCTTAGCCAATTCTTAATAATATTTAGGCAAAGGTAAGTAGCAACCTATGAATACTGCGTTTTTGACTTGCAATTTTATAGACATAAAAAAAGCGGAAGGGTATTTACCTATCCGCCAAACGAGGGAGTCCAAGCCCTTAACGCACAAATAGGAAATACCCCCCGCCATATTTACGGGGAGCATCTATCTATTTCGTGTGCGTTGATTTTATTTGGACTTTTCGTTTGCACAGAAATCAGCTAAACGCTTTTTTTCTTAAAATATAAAAATGCAGTCGCGCTACGACTATGCAAAGATAATAATAAATTGAATCATGCTCTTGTCAATCCTCAGTTTTTTCAGTGGCAATTATTTTTTATTTGAAATCCTTGTAATTAGTAACATTTACGTCCAACCCTTTATAGGATGAAGATTTAACTTCTATCCTATTCTTTACATTTACATCTATCCCCTCGTAAGGAACATCAAACTTGGTTTTCACCGTATTTTTCACATTAACATCCAGTCCATTATAAGGAATAGAAACTATGTTCACATCAATAGGGGAAGCCTGAGGTGCAAACTTGACGGGATTCGCGTTGGCAGAAGGAATAAAATCAATGTTACGATAAGCTATGACAGATAGCGAGAATGCTATAATTGTCAGCACAAATTTGGTGTAAAGGTCGATTTTAATCATGGTGTAATTAGTTTATGGTAGTTCAATAATAATGAGATAATACTCTACCCACAAAGTTAAATATGGAAAATCCCTATTGCTAAGGAAATCAACTAATTACTTATGTGTTTTTCCCTCTTAATTCTTTTGAATAGGACTTCTGATAACGTTTAAGAAGCTATTGCAACCATACTGGAATAAACAGTGTGGTTACTAATATTCTGAGAGGTGTTTTAGAACACCTCTCTCTGCTGGTTACTTTAGTGAGTTTGTTTATGCTGTGAGTTCTCTCCTAGCTAAAGGTAGTAATAATCGTTGCACAAGCTCTTTTTTGCTTTCAACAGTCATTTTATTCCTCCCTTTGGTGATAATTTCAGCAGCTAAATTACTTTTACGCCCGACAATATATTTCTGTCGTTTCCCGTTGATGACAGCTTCGATTCGAAAGTCATGCCGGGTATTTTCGGCAATGTTGATTTCTGTTACCAGAAAGCCATCTTCCGTTTCGTATGGTTCGACAATGGTGGGCAGATAGTGTTTCATGTTTTCTCCTATGCTTGGAGGTACAAGATCGGAAAGATGTTGCTCGATACGGTCTTTCCAATAATCGTCTATCTGATAATTGGTGGCATAATTATAGAAATGGCTGATGGCAAGGCTGACTTCTTCGATTATCTTTTTTGCATTTTTGATACCATTCAATTTAGCAAATTGCAGCAGATTATCTTCTGTGATTCCGCCATCCTTTCCGGAAATGCTCATAGAATGTGCATTTTCGTAGGCTGCACCGTCTAAATTGGTGGTGAATGTCATGTCGTAAGCAGGGGTGATGTGCCATGTGCCGTTTTTCTCCATCAAGAAGGAGAAGTTCTTGACATGGTCATCTACATTACCACCCATGATATTAAAGACCGTCCGGCGGTAGAGTTCAGACTGTTCATTGGCTGGAATGTTCAGCTTTCGGCAAACTTCAAATAAATCCTCATAGCTTGTTGCGTCCGGGTTCATGGCGGCGAGTGTCTGTGTATGTATCTTCTCTCCATTTATCCTGTCATAACGTTCCGTCAGAAAGTGATGTTTTCCATCAATTAGAATAAGTTGGGAAGGCATCATCGTAATTCCGGCTTCTTTTGCCATCTCATAATATATCATTTCTATTTGCGTAAAAGGAAAGTCGTCTCCTTCAGCAAATTTCAGAATGTAGTAGGTATAACCTTCCGGCAATGGAACTTGACCGGAATGTATGTCATGTGTCGTTTCATTGATAGCGATGATGGCTTTCGGGTGCTGTCCTCCGGCTGATGTTCCTACTTCATAGACGCTTTGCAGATGCAGTGTTTCATCTTCCTGTACTGATATTTCCTCTCGTTCCTCAAAGATACGGCGGGCCAGTTGGTATAAGCTGTCTATTTGGAGGGTGGAAGAAGATTCCAATCCGGGGGTGGCTGGAATGAACTCAAAGGCCCCCATTCCTCGTTTCCCAATGAAAGAGAGTTTATCTACCGGCGTAAGCCCGCGTTTGGGGATATGGTTCAGGGCTGTCCATTGATCAAAGACCATGTTTCCCCACCGGTCAGGCAAAGAATCTGCCAGAAACGGCGGGAGTCCTTGATAAATCTTCTCTTTGTTTCCGAGTATGGGCATACCCTTTGCAGCCGCTCCTTTGACAGAAGCGGTCAGTGGGGCGATTTCCAATCCTTTCTTGATGAAATCCGGGTGATAGTTGAAAACAGCTTTTTTACTTCTTTCGTCCCAATAAAGTTTTCCAACTTCTTCTCCCCATAGCATAACACTTATAATATTATTTTCCATGTCTTATCCTTTTCGGCTTTTTGCTCATTATTTGTTCCATTGTATAGGCTGAAACAGGTATTTCCGGAAGCAAGTTGTCAATTTGTTCCAGACAGTCCACTACTCGCAGCAGCGCAAGGAAGTTGCCCATATTGATGTTATAGGCTTTCCCGTTCTCGAACTGTCGCAAAGTGATAAGGCTTACGCCGGCTTTATCGGCAGCCTCTTTTTGGGTGAGCTTGTAGGTTAACCTATACTCCTTAAATCTTCTGCCTAATTCCGTGATGATTTCCGGATTGGCCATTGCCTGGGTAATGTGATTCGTTGCCATGCCACAAAGGTAAATATATTAACTATTAAATCAAAATATAGCTGTTAATAATTAATATATTTACTGTTATGATGAATTGTGTGAGGAATTTTATGCTTTGCGAACAGTGAAGGTTTGAAATGTGAAGAGTATAAGCTGATGAAAATTTATTTTATTTTTCTGAATATATTGAGCTTGTTTTTATATATTTGCCACATATGATTTCTAAACAATAATTAAATTATTTATTCTTATGAAAAAGGTTTTGTTGTTTTTCGCTTTAGTAGCGATAAGCGTGGTAAGTATCAACGCGCAGGATAACCTGAAATGGGGTGTGATGGCAGGTATGAATGTCAGCAAATACACTATTACCGGATTTGACAGCAGGATAGGTTTTCATGCAGGTGTCAAAGCTGAATTGGGGTTATCGCAAGAAGCGAGTGGCGCATATATGGACTTTGCCGCGTTGTTGACACTAAAAGGTGCGAAGATTGATGCAGGCTCACTTGCAAGTTTCAAGATGAATCCGTATTATTTGGAAGTACCGGTACATATCGGTTATAAATATGCTGTGAATGATGATTTTGCATTGTTTGGTAGTGCAGGCCCTTATATTGCTGTCGGTTTGTTTGGGAAGTTTAAAGCAAAGGTTGATGGTGATCTTGTCGATTTAGAGGAGTTTGGTGGCAACTCTATGTCCGAAGATATATTTGGCGATGATGGATTAAAGCGATTTGATTTCGGTCTTGGATTGAAAGCAGGTGTTGAGTTCAGTAAGAAGTATCAAGTTGCCATAAGCTATGACTTCGGTTTGGTAGAAGTGGCGAAAGATTTAGGAATGAAAAACAGAAACCTGATGTTATCATTGGGCTATATGTTCTAAACCGGCTACATACACCCGGAACTTTAAGTTTTTGGTTGATAAGAACAAAATGAATATTGAAAGAGGAGTAAATATTACTTAAAAGTAAATTTACTCCTCTTTCAATATCAAAAGTCGGCATTAGCCGAATATCCTTATACTAATTATAAACAATATCGAATGCCTTGAAACGCTGAATACTGCCATCGAACATTTCATTCAGATTATAGATATAGAGAGGAAACGCATTCTTCGCATATTCAATTTCGTAATTTATCACTACGTCTCCGCTTCCTCCGAATGGTCCTCCACCGCCGGGAACAGTGTAACTGGCTATATTATTAGCATAACCCAACATTAAGTTGAAATGTTCCGTAGTCGTAATATTCCAATACCATGCTGGTAATATATGCGGGAAAAAAGCCTTCTGCGAATCATAACGGAGTTTCATAAAAGAAGTTTCTGTCTGTACGTTATTTTTAGAAGTCACCGAATTATATTCCAATAGGTTGCCATTTGCGTCATACTCATAAGTAAAAGTCGTTTCGTACTTATGAATAACAGTTTCTATATAATCCCACGGAAACTCCTCTTCATATATATCTACCGCTTCTTCCCATGTCATGCTCCGGTTCGTCATTTGTCCGGCAGCATTTAATGTCAGGGTCGATGTCTTGGGATATCCGTAGCCCTCGTCTTCTATGAACACAATATTAGTGGCTGTCTTGTATTCAAAAGTACACTCTTTCATTACCCCCCAAGTACCTTCACGTGCTGATTTCACAAGTCGTTGCTGGCTGTCATATTGAAAAGTCCACCAATCTTCTATAGTCTTTCCAAACTGATCGGAGCTACTACATCTGCTAATCTTCGTTATCTTCCCTTTGTCATATTCAAATTCGTAAAAAGATACATTCGTGCCCCACTCGCTACTGTTCACATTTCCTACGAGCTGTAGCGGATACTTCTCTTCTTTCAAATAAATCATTCCTAAGGAATATATAGCATCGTTTTCCACCTGCAAGAGCTCAAACTGACCTCCACCGTCGGTAAGCGGCGCATTGAACTTAAGAGATGTGGCAGATTGCTCTAATAGATCAATCGCAGTTCCTCTGTCGGGATCTATGTTTGATTGTGCAGGTCTGATATACAGTAGAGTCTTGTTCGAGAAACCCTCTCCCGTGACCACCACTTCATTTCCCCATCCGGCCGGGTTATCTTCTGCGCCCGCTCCGTTGATTGTAACGTTTTTAGATACATATCCTGTCGTATCGGTAGAGTCGTCATCGCTGCAAGAGAAGAAGCCGACTGCCAGTGCCACTATCGCAATGTTTATAAATTTTCTCATGTTATTCTTTCATTAACAAGTAATTAATATAAGATTTACTTACTCCTCCGCATGGATATACCAATACTGATAAGCCGATCCCTGAAGAAGCATATTCATACCGAATACTGCTTTCCGATCCGGGGCGAACTGATAGATTGCCGAAGTATTGCCTGTAAAGATCACGCCATACTCATCGCGAAGAAAAGTAGTAGCTTTCATCGTTGTCCTGGAATGAATATCATATACATAACCATCCGTGAAAGCCGTGGCAGGACATACAAACGACAGAATACCGTCATTACTGATTGTGATTCCGGAAGCATCTTCGAAGCCGTCGGGCAAATTCTTGACATATGTCAGTGTCTCATTTTCTACATCATAATAAGCAGGATAGGAGAGTACTTTCACTGCTTTATTCGGTGCTGTTATTTCTAGAAAAGTTGTAGCCAGATATTTACCATTCATACTTATGCTGGTACAGTCGGCATAGTAAATCGGACGGTCCACTTCCAAATATGAGAAATCGCCGGCGCCAGTATTCACTGTTATGATGTGCTTTTTAATCAGGTTTTCTCCGACAAACTTCACTTTATTGTCTCCTTTCCAGATAAGGGCGCTCTGATCGTCGGCGATAGCTCCGTAAACAACAGAACCGTCTGCCGAGCATCCTCTGGCATAAACCCCTACATCAATTAACTCACCAAATAACGATTCTTCCGGAATATCCAGTATTTTCGGCGTTCCTCCGGTCCACTTGATTGGATAATACCGCTTGTCGGTCGTATTCTTGGCATAACCCACCAGTATATTTCCGTCTGCTGATGTTGCGGAGACTTGTGGTGATTCGAAGCTTGCAGGGATATTCATGGTCGTCAAGTTATTATTCTCATCATAATATTTGGCGATACCTTTCGCCTCTTCATAGATCACGAAGAAACCTTCATCTGAGATACTTGAAGCCACATGAGAGACGTCCATGATGGCCGGCTTTTCTTCTTTCCTGCCTGTAGCTATATGGATGGTGAAAGGAGTGTACTTGTATTTGCTACCTTCCATAGCGGAAGTAACCCCACCAATATATTTACCACCCGGCGACATAATCGTATAAACTGATGTCGGTTCAAGCAAACTGAAGGTTATAGTGGTGCCTAGCTGAGTAAGGTTGACTGTTTCCACTGCCTCTCCGGCTCTGAAGATAACTTGAGCCGAACGTACCGACCCGTTCTGTGTCTGAGTGGCTCCCAGCATGATTGAGTTGGCATCTTTACCTTTTTCGATCACCCATTTGCCTACATATTCCACACTCCAATCCTGGCTGGCTTCTACGTTGATTTTCAATTCTTCCTTGCCATCGGCATTAAAGGTGAATGAGTTGGCCGAAAGGTTGATATAGTCGGCTTTATTATCTTTACAACTGCCCGTCGATAGCCACAAAACTACGAATAGAAAGGCTGCGAGCAGATGATTTATTTTTAAACAATTCTTAGTTATCATATACTAAATATCTTTTGATTACTGTTCTTTTTCCAATGTCGTATAAACTTCATATTTCACTTTTCCCCAACCGTCGCCCGGACCGTTATAGTTCATCGGCAGGTAGAATACATAGTATTTCTTGCCCGGTTCTGCCGAGCGTTCCGGCATTGATAAGGTAGATACCTTATGGCAATAGTTCCAATAACCATTCAGGTACAGATAATCGCGGATATAATTATCGTAATAGGCGTCAGACTGTAGCAGCTTTTCGTACCATTCGGCATCAAACGTTTCAAAGAGTACCCCCATCGTATATTTATTGGGAGTAAATTCGTAGAAAGCTCCGCAATCATTTATATTGGATATCTTGAAATCGACTTTCGCTTCACCCATACCATCCTGATAGGCAGGAGTGGAGAGGCTGAAACGCTGAATACCATATACCTCGCCATCCGCATCATACAGTAAGGAGTATGCTTCTAACGGGTAGTTGTACGGATTGGTGACTTCGGGCGTCAGCATCTTGCTGGTGGTATACGTCACTTCCAGCGGCGATCCGGTAGCTGAGTAAGTCAGTCCGGCATTGAGCTTGTTCCATGTTTCCATCATGGTTATCAAATCACCTCTCCAGTTCATTTCATTGTTGATAACGTCTGCGTATTCATCTTTTATAGAAAGAAAAGAAACGATTTTGCTGCAATGCTCGTTTGGAATAAAGGTGTAATCACCGGCGTAGATGTCCATGTAGTCGGTACGGAGCTTAACTTCCGGTCCGGTTCCCGAAGCAGCGGTTGTGAATGGCATCTCCTGTGTATCGGATTCCAGTCCCGACGAACGGTCATAGCCGCGTACGAAGAACACATAGTCCGTATTGGGGTGCAAGTCGAAATAGTTGGCCGTATACGCACTGATATCTTCTTTGGTGCTGAATCCGTCAATCACTCCTTTTTCAAAGATTTCCTTATCGCCCGGCCGGCCTAAAGCGTACTCGAATTTGTAGTAATCGCTGGTTGCGTTAAAGCAGAAACCGGCAGAACTGGACGTAACGTACTTGCGGATCACTTCAAAGATTTCCACCTTCTTACGTGTTTCGGCCTTGATAGAGGCAATAGGGCCCTGAGTACCGTCAACACCGTAAGCAGTGGCAAAAATAGTATAGACTTCTTTCTCATTCAGGTTGGAGAAAGTAATAGTCTGTTTCTCGTTGCCATCCTGTGATTGGGTGGTCGAAAGGCTGCCGTTGATAAAAGCCTGCCGGTCGGTCTCATTGCCGATGGCGTATTTAAAATTGCTTGTACTCCCGCTCGGAGTAAAAATGATCTTCAGTTCGGTACTATTGGTAGTCACGATTCTGTCGATGACGATGGAAGGTGCCACCAGCGCTTCCTTCTCCTCATCGTCACAGCCCGTCAGCACGGATCCGAACACAATCGTCAGCAAAGCAATATATGGATATATAAAAAGCTTATTTTTCATTTTTCAGATGAATTAAAATTAAACATGTTCGTTACGAATCAGAACCGGATACCTGCTGTGATATACCAGACATCTTTCATAATGCTGCTTTTCTCTGTCAGTAAGTAAGCGAAGTCGACCACCAGCGGGCCTAGATAAACCCCGCATCCTACCGAACCGTAATTTCCCGTTGACTTGTTTTCGCTAGCCAGATGGTATCCTCCTCTCACGGCAACCATATTGCGGAACATATATTCCGCTCCGATACCTCCCGTGAAGAAACTGTAATCACTGGGAAGGAAATTGTATTTTCCTTCCAGAGAGCCTGTGAACTGATGATCTTCGGCCAATACATAACGATAGGCGCCACCGGCATTGATGCTGGCGGGCATTCTGTATTCTTCTACCCCGTAATCAATCAGTTTGCCGAGGTTGTACACTGTGATGGCTGCGCTGTAAGCATCCTTGCGGAAGTGCAAGCCCAAATCGAGAGCCATCGACTTGCCCGCCTTGAAGCCCTCCACTTCGTTGAGCTTCGAGTAGATATAGCGCACATTGGCGGAAAGTCCCAACACGTCATTCACCCTCCGGGCATAGCCGAGGTCGATCAGAAGGTCGTAAGGCTGAACCGTGTTGAAAGTGGTGCCGTCACTGCCGGACACCATATTCTCAATCTTATCAGGCGCATAATAACGGACACCTGCCGTAAAAGCGTGTTTATCGTTCAAGCGGTAGTAACCTGCCGCCGAATGTATTTTTGCATCATTGAAAAGTGCGTTGTAGCCGTAGGAAGCGGCTATACGGGAGTCGGCAAAGGAGATTGCGGCCGTATTGCGGAATAGAGAATACGCATTGGCATCCAGAGCGATTCCCGCACCTCCCATTCCCGCTGTACGTGCGTCTGTCACGAAGCCAACGGATGCAGGGTCTTGCGCTTTAACTGCCAGGCAGCAAAACAAGCATATCGGAAGTACAATTAGTTTCAGTCTTATCATAATTTCGTAATATTTCGAGTGAATTCCTGTTGTTTATATTTAACCACTATCTGATAATTGCCGGCCTTGAGGCTGCTCAAATCTACCTGTGACGCTTTGTCCGGCGAAATGGCAACTTGTTGGCTGAATACTTTGGCACCGCTCAGACTATTCAGTGTCACCTGTGCATTGCCTTCCACATAGCGTCCCATACGGATGTTCAGCACACCGTCTCTCTTGACTGGAACCGGATAAAGGTCGACGTCACTGCTCTCGTCGCGGCTGGTCACTTCGAAAGAAGTTCCCACAGTCGCATTATACGGGTCTTTGGCTGTGATGAAGACTTTTCCAACTCCCACGCCTTTTGCTTCTACGGTCAGTTTATTGCCCGATATGGTAGCTGATACTATTTGCGGATTGTTGATCGTGATTTCATAAGTAATCGCGTCTTTATCTTTTTCCGTAAAATACTCATCCAGTTCGTATTCTTTCTTCTCACCTATATAGTGGAATAGGATATCAGGGAATTGCTTCAGCAATATCGGAGCATTGTTTACAATGGAATAAGTGAACTGAATTTCATTTACTTTGTCCGGCTCTACCGTATCGTATAGCTTCAGTACAGCTTCAAATGTGCTGCCCGGAGTTTCTTTCGTAGCGTCAAATGTCAATATTAACTGGCTATTTTCACGCTTGATAGAGATTGCCTTGCTGCCTTTCTTGTCAAATTCATACTTCCATTCATCACCTTCAATATCCGTAACAGTCAATACTATTTCAAGATGTTCGTCTTTTCTTAGCGAAATCATCTCCGGAAGTCCTTCCGCGATTGGTGCTCTGTTGGCAACCGGCTCACCCAGGATAGTGGAAGATAAGGATATATTGCCATCGGCATCGAATGCGGCGATGGAAACATAATAAGTGCTGCCCATCTCCAGGCCATCCAGTTCACAGCTTAATGTTTCGCCTACTTCTTTATCTCCTGTCAGTACTTCTTGGGTGACGGGAATGGATAAACGGCTGAAATCAAGTCCGTACAGATTGCTTTTACTGATAAATAGTTTATATCCTTTCGCTTTCTTGGTGAGGTCATCCGCGTCCACTGTCACTTTCCACGAGAGTTTTACTTTATCTGCCAACCATACCGGATTTAAATTGCCGACACGGTCCGGAGCCATTTTCCCCACGTTTGCCAATGCTTTATAGGCATTGATATAGCCTTTTCCCATCGGGATGCTGGCCGGATTGTACCATCTTATCTCATCGTTGGTCGAAGCCAGCAGTCTATCCTTCAAATCTTCATTCGTGAAAGGCAGGAAATCACCATTCTCGCTGACTCCGTATTTTGAAACCACCAGCGCTGCGATGCCCGATACGTGCGGACAAGCCATAGAGGTACCCGCCATGAAACCATATTGTCCCTTCATATATGTGCTGAATACCTGTGTTCCTTCCGGATAGTCACCGTCTCCACCGGGAGAAGCGACATTTACCCATGAACCGTAGTTGGAGTAAACCGCTCTTTTGTAGTCGGCGCGGAAAGAAGATACGGAAAATACCCGTTCGTAGGAAGAAGGCATTGTGCGTGCATTCACATTGTCGTTTCCGGTGGCGAAAATCACGATTCCCCCTTTCATGGGGCCAACCTGATTGCCATCCTCGTCTTTTCCGGCATTATCAATGAAATAATTTATGGCTTCCTTGTCCGATTCCATAATTTCCACTTCCGAACCGGTCCATCCGTACGACCAACTGTTCTGTGCGATAACAGCGCCATTTTCAGCCGCATATAAGAAGGCGATTGACTTATTCTCTTCTGCACTGGTCTCTATACCTTCGTCATCATATGCAAAGATCTGGCAACTCATCATGCGGATTCCCGAGTTAGGGTCACCGTTTCCACCGGCTACTCCACATACGCCGAGACCGTTGTTGTTGACAGCGGCTACCGTTCCGGCAACGTGCGTACCGTGCTCATGTCCGGTTACTTTTCCCTGGTCTGTGCTGCCATATTCACCTTGAATACCATCTTTATTCCATAAATCATTATCATGTGGAAATACAAAGTTATATCCGTGAATATCATCCGTATATCCGTTAAAATCATCGTCCATATTAGCAGAACCATTCTGTTCCGGCTGATTTACCCAAAGATTCGGAGCGATGTCCGGATGTGTGGTTTCGATACCACCGTCTATGATGGCCACAATCACTTGCGGTTTGCCTGTCTCGATTTCCCATGCTTTCAGCAAATTGATGTCTGCACCGGGCAATGAGTGGCGAAGTACTCCTTCATTGTGATAATGCCATTGATACTTCAGATAAGGATCGTTGAAATCGCTGCTTGCTGTCGGATACTCGGAAGTTCCGTTGTTGAGATTGACTGCCAGTTCTTTCGCCAATTCCTGTGTCATAGGAGACATTCCGGTACCTTTGATACGCTGGAGTTTCAGAATCGGTTCCACATACTGTGCTTCCGGAATATTCAATACCGCATTGAAAGCACGCGTCATCGGTTCTTTCTCATCAAAATAGATGTCATACCACAAGAGTAAACCGGCTTTGCGTCTTCTATCTTCATATTTGCCGCCTCCGGCAAAGACTTGTTTGATTTTCGATATTTTGAAAGAGGAACTAAGCGCGTCCAATGATTCGATGCCGGTAGTCAACTCACCGCTGCGGGTGGTTGCGATGCAAAGTTTAGCATCCGCTTCCGGTGTCAGTTTAATCCTGATAACACCGGATTTCACATGTTCTTCATCCAAAGGTACATTGATGTTCCCTTTCGGAGTATCTTGCCGCATTTCCTGCTCATCGGTACAACTGCCCAGAACGAACAGGAAGGATATAATAAATAATAAGTATTTTTTCATTCCTATGAGGATTTAATTTTATGCACTTGTTTAATCTTCTTTCGTTGCCGTTAGTTCGCTGCTGAAGACATCAGACTGATACCATGCCACTTCATCTTTCACCAAAGACACCAACCCGAATCCTTCATTGAAAGTAAATACATACTTTTTGCCGGCTTCTGTCGAAAGGATTTCAAGTATACCTTTTATATTCGGTTTCACTCCGTCTTTCTCATAAATCAGCTTCCCTTTCGCGTTCAGGGAAGCCCATGACAAATAAATCTCCGAACCATTGTAAAGACCTGCCGATTGGAAGGCTTCTATCTCAATAAAATACAGGCGGTCCGGAATCATCATTGTCATATTCACCGGAATAGTGTTGCCCAGCCCGAAGTCGAACGTGGCGGTTTCCATCGCTTCGTCCGGGAAAGTAACTTCCACCCTGCCGCTGGCCAAGTAGCCGTTGAAAGGGTTGATACCTCTTATCAGGTAAGAACCGTCCATCGGGTTCTTCTCGGTTATATCAATCCGGTATTCTCCCTTTGCGCCGACCGTAGCCCCTACGGGATCTGTGATGGCAAGAGTGATGTACCGGTTGTGCTCTATTTTCGCGTTCTCTATACGAAGGCCAATTTCCAAAGTTACTTTATTGGTTCCGGCCGGTATGCGGTAATGATCGGTAGTCAGAATAATGTCTCTATCCAGTTTCAGATTGCCATTCTCGCTTTTTAATGATACCTGAAAAAAGATATCTCCATTCCGCTCATTGGTACCGGAAACAACAATGGGTACAGTTATAAAATTAGCATCCTCTTTTACCGTAATGGAAGATGATTCAAACTCCAACACCGCATTTGTCTCATTATTCCGGATATCATCACTATCATCACATGCTGTCATGGATAAAGACAAGCAAGTTATCAACATAAAATTTTTAATATATTTCATATCTAATCATGTTCTTGTTTTGAATTAATATCCGGGATTCTGCTGTGACTTAATCTGCGGATTCGCATCAATCTCTTCTTGCGGAATCGGCCATACCAGGCGATAGTCATCCGCATCGTATTTCAACCGGTGCACGTTGCCCAGTTTATTGATGACAGTTCCGGTCTTTTGTCCTTCCGAACGCTCGAAGCCTTCATGCCAGCGTTTCAGGTCGCTCAGGCGGAATCCCTCGCATAGTAATTCCCGACGTCTTTCGGCTTTGATCTCTTTCATCAAATTGTCGCCTGCCAACTGTTTGGATTCATAACCGGTAATACGGTTTTTCTTCAACTCGTTGAGGTATAGATTGGATTTGGAAGTCAAATCTTGCTTGGCGGCCGACTCTGCGGCAATCAAGTACTGCTCCGCAATGCGGAACGGCTTTGACATATTGCAGAAAGTATTGATGTTGTAGTACAGGTACGGATTGCCCGGATATTTGGTCAATGCGGAAACAGTTTCGCTACCGGCCGATACCCGAATCGCACGGCTGCCCAGATAGGCTTTGGCGCGTATGTCTTTGTCACTATACAAAGTGGCTACATCGTTCGTCGGTATGAAGCTGATTACAGCACCGGTATTTGCCAGGAAAGGAGAACCCGTAGAGTATCCGGTATAGTCTCTGGTCATCGTGACCAACCAGAGAGTCTCGTAAGCTCCATAATCCACGCTCCAGAAATTATAAAGATTAGTTTCATTGTTCGTCAGGTTGTATCTGGACGAGTTGATGATTCCTTCCGATTTTTTCAGGGCAGTTTCATAATCGCCCATCACCAGGGCAACACGTGCCTGAAGAGCTTTTACTACGTCTGTCGTAATCCAGGGAGTTAATGCGCCGGAAGGATTGGCATCCGGGTTTTTCTCATCAAATGCCGTCATTTCTTCCAATGATTGCGACAAATCATTCAGAATCAGTTTGTATGTTTCCTCCAGCGTCATGCGGTCGGGATACTGTGTGTTGTCACTGGACGGATTGTATTTGGTAACCAATGGCAATCCGCTGTGGTCTTGGGAAGCAGTCCCCGGATCGTACCGCTGGCAGAACTTCTGTGTCAGGTCGAAGTAACAATAAGCACGGGTGAAGAACGCTTCTGCCATGTAGCGTTTGAGTTCCAGATTTTCCGATGCGGTAATTGTCCCGGATGCTATAAGCTCGTCTAGCTTCTTGATATAATAATTCGCTTGTCCGATGGTCTCATAATTACCGGCCCATATTGTGGTAACGCTCTCTGCCCCCGGAGTGATATCTCCGGTATAGAGTACATTCAATTCACCGGTATATTCGGATACCGCATGAAAATTGTCCGTTTGTATTTCACCATAAGTGACGAAACCACCGGTGGTCAAGGCCCGGAAAGTGCCGTACAGCCCGATGTGGTAACTGCGGCAATCCTGCATCGTGAATACGATGTCTCCGCTCAGAGAACCTTCCGGCATCTTATTCATATCACAAGCACTGCAAATCAGCAAAGCAGCTGTAAAGAGTATATAATTTATTTTTCTCATAACTAATGTCCTATATGTTTAGAAAGAAACCTCCACGCCAACTGAATATTGACGGGTATTGGGATAATTGAATTTCACCGCATTCATCTCCGGTTCCGGGTCGTATCCTGTGAAATCCGTAAAGGTCAACAGGTTGCGGCCAACGAAGAAGATGTTGCAACTTTCAAAAAACTTCGACTTTTGAATCAGCTTCTTCGGGAGAGCATAAGAGATGGATAGCGTTCTCAGACGAAGGTAGGAGGAGTTTTCTGCGAAAGAATCGTCCAGGTAAACCTTCTCTGTGGCTGCCGGAATGTCTGTGACCTGTCCGGGAGTAGTCCACATATTGAGCATACGCTTGGTCTGGTTGTATTTCAGCCCGACGTCATTCGGACTTTCCAACACATAGCGATCGTAGTTAATCATATATTTATTGAGTGCGAAAGAAAAGTCGACGGTTGCCGTCAGCCCTTTCCAGCTTGCGGTTGTCCCGAATCCTCCGGTCCATGGAGCAAACATTTGCTTGTCGATGAAGATGGCATTGTCCTCGCTGTACGTCTTCGTCAGGTTTCCGTTCTTGTCGTACCAGACTATTTTACCGTCGCGCGGGTCTACTCCGGCACGTTTCACGCAATAAAGTTCGCCGTATGACCGGCCGATTTTCAGTTTGGTTCCCGTATCAGGTATCACGTATTCATTCAAGCCGTTGAAGAGTTCGGTGATTTCATTCTTGTTGTAGTTCAATGAAGCTCTGAACGTCCAGAAGAATTTGGCATTGTTAATCAGGTCTACATTCAGGTTCAAGTCGATACCTTTATTGACCATTCCGCCGATATTGCCGATGTTGTTTCCGAATCCTGTCGTATAGGAGTAGGGGATAGACATCAGCATATCCGATGTTTTCTTTTTGTACAAGTCTATGCTACCATAAAAACGATTGAACAAGCGGAAGTCAACGCCAATGTTGGCAGAAGTAACGGTCTCCCACGTCAAATCCGGGTTGCCTGGTTGTATGATAACCGTACCGCTTTCTCCTTCATAAGCACCGCTGCTTGCCAGCAAACTCTGGTAAGCGTAGTCGCCGATACTGGAGTTACCGGTTGAACCGTAACTGATACGGATACCCAAATCATTCAGCCAGTTGACGTTGCTCATAAAGTTTTCGGCTTTCAGGTTCCATTTTGCGCCCAAAGAGTAGAATTCTGCCCATCGGTATTTAGGGGTGAAACGTGAACTTCCGTCCAAACGGTACGAAGCGTCGATATAGTATTTCTCTTTAAAGGTGTAATCTCCTCTGAAGAAATAAGAATTGAACACCGATTCGACAACACTGTGGCTGGGCGGCATATACTCTGTTCCATTGGAAAGAAGCATTAACCGGCTGTCTGTCAGTCCGTCTACAATCGTTCCGAAGCTATTGTCCTTGCTTATGATCGATTCTTGTCCGAGCAGCAACGTGACAAAATGCTTGTTCTCTACATGGAATTTATATTCGGCCGTATTGGTAAACGTAAATCTGTAAAAGCGCTGGAAATTCTCTCTGGCCTGTCCTTTCGCATCATTGATCTGCACGACATCTCCCATCGGAGTGGTGAAGTTGGCGATAGGAGGCACGTTGGAAGAATAGGTATAGTCGAATCCTTCTAAGGCCTGTACAGCTCTCAGTATCAGTCCTTTCACCGGCCTTATTTCTTCAAATAAGTTCAGGTTCACAGAGAAGTTACGACGGTCGCGATCGCGATAGCTTTCCATATATAATGGATTAAGTATCTGAGATTCATGCAAATAGTCTGCCCTGTCTCCGAAAATAGCATTTCCTTTCTCATCCAACTGATAATATCTCGGCGAATCGTCGGGACGTCCCAGACGTGCAAACGTAGCCGGATTGCTCAATGACAGGTCTGACGAAACATCCGGATTGGCATTGTATTTCTGAAAAGCAAGATTGGAGTTTATACCCAGTTTTAACCAGTTGTTGGCACGAATTTCCAGATTGGTACGCAATGAAGTGCGTCGCATCTCGGAAGTAGGGGCTATACCTTCTGTGTTGTTATGGTTTAAAGATATGTAATAACTGTTGTTGTTGCCGCCACCGCTTACCGACAAGTCAAGATTGTAGGTCGGTGCATTGTTGCGGTACACTTCGTCTGCCCAGTCCGTATCGATATTATTCTGTTTAACAACCTGTTTATGCTTGATCCAGTCTTTATCAGTTGCCAGTTTGGGCTCGAGTATCTCGCGAAACTGCATATATTCCTGAGAGTTCATCATTTTCATTCCATTGTCGATCAGATTGGATACACCATACTGTGCTTTCAGGGTGACTTGCGCTTTCTCACCCATTTTGCCTTTCTTACTGGTAATCACAATCACACCATTGGCTGCACGAGAACCGTAAATGGCAGTTGCCGAAGCATCTTTCAATACTGTAATATTCTCAATATCATCCGGGTTCATTGTCGTGAAAATCACCTGCGAAACAGGTGCGCCGTCTAATATATAGAGAGGAGTGATACTTGCATTGATAGAACTCATACCCCGCAAACGTATGTTTGCCGTAGAAGACGGCTCACCCGAACTGGAAGATACCGATAAACCGGCAACCTGTCCTTGCAACGCATCCGCAAAACTTGCATTGGGAATGTTTTTCAGTTTCTTATTATTGACCGTAGATACAGAGCTCACCACAGAGCCTAGTTTCTTGGCCGAACCATAGCCAAGCACTACTACTTCTTCTAATGTCTCCGTATCCGACTCGACAAAGATGCGCATCTTATTGTCTGTTATCGGTACTTCGATTGTCTTCATGCCAATGTACGACACTTGAATGCTTTTTGCCGTTGTGGGCACATTCGGTAGCACGAATTCACCATTCACATTCGTGATGGTTCCTACAGTCGTTCCGGGAATAAGTACGGAAGCACCTATTATCGGTTCGTTCTCTTCCTTTGAAAGCACAACACCTGTGACCGTCCGGGTAGTTTGGGAAAAGGCCCAACTAACCCCCATAAACAGGCAGAGTGTGAATAGGAAAATCTTTTTCTCCATAAACTTCTCTCTTTATATTAATGTTAAAATCATTTATAAAATCAGGAATAAAAACTAGCTTAAAATATTACTTAAAAAAGCACAATATGATATCTTCTCCTTGATTTTTGCAATAAGAAGTAGTGTGCTTCATCCTGTCGTATGAAGATTATGTTTGTAGTTGACCTTAAATAATAGTCATCTATTTTTTCTTATAAATTCGCAATTTTCGGATTTTGTTATTGATGTGTGGGTGTGTATTTTTAGATTTCTGATAAATCTAATAAGAAAGTTTGAACGGTTTTCTTTTGTGTTATTTCTATACTGTTTGAAAAACTGTGCAAGAATAACTTATTTTTTTATAAGTACAAGCGTTGTTAACAAATAATAGGGTCATTTTGTGATAAATACAACATATATTAACTTTAATAGCGTTAATATATAAGCAAAATGATATAAAACGCATTCGTTAGCGTCGTTTTAGGTTGTATAGATCAAAGAAATAGATGGGAGATATTTTCTTTGCAACTTTGTTGCACGAATCATTCACTACCTTTGCAGCAACTAAAAGAGGAAAGATATGGGACATTGTAGTTGCTGTGCACATGAATGTGCACCTAAAAAGGAAGTGGAAGTTAAGAATTCTATATTTCAAGAATACTGGAAAGTGGGGCTTTCATTTATACTGCTGATAAGTGGTATTGTTATGAATGCCCTGGATTCTTCTTTTTTTCATAAAGAGTATGTAGCTTTAATCTGGTATATTGTAGCTTATCTTCCGGTCGGACTCCCTGTTATGAAAGAAGCGTGGGAGAGCATGAAAGAGAAAGACTATTTCAGTGAGTTTACTCTAATGATTGTTGCCACAATCGGAGCTTTTTATATTGGCGAATACCCGGAGGGGGTAGCTGTGATGCTGTTTTATACCATCGGAGAACTTTTTCAGGACAAGGCGGTGGATAAGGCAAAACGTAATATCGGCGCTTTGCTGGATGTAAGGCCGGAGAAAGCTTTGGTACTGAGAGATAACAGCCTGATTACAGAAAGTCCGAAGAATGTAAAGGTCGGTGAGATTATAGAGATAAAATCGGGCGAGAGAGTTCCTTTGGACGGAGTGATGCTCAACGACGTTGCTGCTTTTAATACAGCGGCATTGACAGGTGAAAGTGTCCCCCGTAATATTCGCGAAGGCGAAGAAGTGCTTGCCGGAATGATTGTGACGGATAAAGTGATTCGAATCAAGGTGACAAGACCATTCGATAAGAGTGCGCTTGCCCGCATATTGGAACTTGTCCAAAATGCTTCGGAAAGAAAAGCCCCGGCAGAATTGTTTATCCGTAAATTTGCACGTATCTATACACCTATTGTTATAGGATTGGCGGTATTGATAGTAATCCTTCCATTTGCTTATTCATTCATTGATACTCAATTTGCATTTGTGTTTAATGACTGGCTGTACAGGGCTTTAGTCTTCTTGGTGATTTCGTGCCCGTGTGCTTTGGTCGTGAGCATTCCATTGGGATATTTTGGTGGCATCGGAGCTGCTTCCCGGTTGGGAATCTTATTCAAAGGAGGTAATTATCTGGATGCAATCACTAAAATCAATACGGTTGTATTCGATAAAACAGGCACTCTGACTAAAGGAACGTTTGAAGTGCAGGAGTGTAAATCCGCATCCGGTATTTCAGAAAAAGAACTGATTGGAATGGTAGCTTCGGTAGAAAGTAATAGTACCCATCCGATTGCTAAAGCCATCGTGAACTATGCAAAGCTGCAAAATGTAGAACTGTTATCGGTTACCAGTACAAAGGAATTTGCCGGATTCGGCTTGGAAGCAATGATTAACGGTACTCCGGTATTGGTCGGAAACTGCCGTTTACTATCCAAATTTAATATCGAATATCCGGCAGAGTTATTGCAGATTACCGATACGATTGTAGTCTGCGCCATTGGAACTGACTATGCAGGTTATTTGTTATTGGCTGATACACTGAAAGAGGATGCAAAGAAAGCTATTGATGATTTAAAAATGTTGCATATCAAAAACATTCAGATATTATCCGGTGATAAACAGAGTATTGTTACTAACTTTGCGGAAAAGCTCGGTATCACAAGTGCTTATGGAGACTTGTTGCCGGAAGGAAAAGTGCAGCATTTGGAAGAACTGCGGCAGGACGGGACGAATCAGATTGCATTTGTCGGTGATGGAATGAACGATGCGCCGGTACTTGCGTTGAGCCATGTCGGTATTGCCATGGGGGGATTGGGTAGTGATGCGGCAATTGAAACAGCCGATGTCGTGATACAGACAGACCAGCCCTCTAAAGTGGCCGAAGCCATAAAGGTAGGAAAGCTGACACGCAGGATTATCTGGCAGAATGTATCACTGGCATTCGGAGTGAAATTGCTTGTACTGATATTGGGAGCCGGTGGTATAGCTACCCTTTGGGAAGCGGTCTTTGCAGACGTCGGTGTTGCGCTACTCGCCATTATGAATGCTGTAAGAATACAGAAAATGATAAAATAAGAGACTATGGAAGAGAATATTTATTTGGATAAGTTGGCACGAAGAGACATCAAGCCGACGGCAATAAGGCTTCTCATACTAAAGAATATGATGGAAGTTGGACGTGCGGTATCATTGCTTGATTTGGAAACTCTGCTGGATACGGTGGATAAATCGACCATATCCCGGACAATAGCCCTCTTTTTGTCTCATCACCTTATACATAGCATAGATGACGGAAGCGGTTCGTTGAAATATGCTGTTTGTGACAATTCCTGCAATTGTGTGGTGCAGGATTTACATTCACATTTCTATTGCGAGAAATGCCACAAGACATTCTGCCTGGAAGGCACGCATATTCCTGTTATTGATTTGCCGAAAGGGTTTACTTTGCATAGTATAAACTATGTATTGAAAGGGATTTGTCCGGAGTGTTCTTCTCGAAAATAATTGTTTTTTTATACTTTGTGATATGAAAATTGGAAGTTACTTGTTAATTTTGACATGATAATCACTGTTTTCTATAATTTAAGCGCCTATACGACCCATTTAGGCGTTTTTTTTATTTTAATCATTTTTTTATGAAATAAAATATTCCCAACTTTGCAGAACCATTAAGGTTTATAACTATTCTATGCAAAATATGCGAGTAGTGGGGATGGCATAAATATGTGAATATAACATTTTTAAATGCATTAAAATATGACTGGAAAATTGAATTTATTGATTCCTTGCCTGATGATGGCAATGGTAACATTCACAGGGTGTGGTGACGACAATAATGATGGCCCGACAGGGGGAAGCGTATTATCAGCCGAACAAAGCAAAGAGAAACTGAGTGAAATAGGTCAGAATCTGATTAGCTTGATAAATGCTGACGATCAGAAACAGTTGGCACGAGTAGGGGATTATTTCTCGGAAATTGCAGGTTCATTAGATATTCAGGAAAAAGAAAGTATGCAGCAAATGGTACATTCCCTGGTAGCTGCTTCTCAGGGAAATA
The DNA here is from genome assembly GCF_014750685.1 of Bacteroides sp. GM023. Classification (GTDB taxonomy): domain Bacteria; phylum Bacteroidota; class Bacteroidia; order Bacteroidales; family Bacteroidaceae; genus Bacteroides. The sequence continues at coordinate 56,366 of NZ_JAAXGE010000013.1, read as the reverse complement.
TGGCTAAGGTGTATTCTTTGGCTGCTATGGATAATGAAATATATCAGATCAGTGATTATTATGGCATTTATACCTATAATAAACAGAATAATGACTGGGATAATGTAGAGTCGACTTCGGAACTTACATTTAAATTTGGCTATGAGAACAAGGATGCTGAAATAAAAATTGCAGCTACCGGCAATACTACAGATATCACTTACGATGGTGTTACTGTGAAAGTTCCTGCAAAACTTACAGCTACTATCAAGTTGGGCTCAACTACACTGACTTCTTTTGAAATTGCTACGGCAAATGTAAGTAACGCTCCGAGAAAAGCGGATATCACAGCTAACATAGATGCTAGCGGTTATAAGGTAGCTGCAACAGTAAGTGCGGGACCTCAGGCTGTAAAGGCTGGTTATTCAATAACTATAAAAGATACGGAAGTAGTAAAGGGTGAAGGCTATTTGAATGGTAGCAATATGACTGCGGATGAAGGTAAGGATGAGAACATAGCAAACCGCTTTAATGACGCTCGCATAGAAGCTGTTATAATGGGTGAGGCTACTGTTGCTTTACAATGTAGCAGTTATAAGAATTTAGCTCGTGAGCTGGAAGAAGTTGAGGACCTGTATGATACTGAAGCGGAATTGTGGGGTGAGTCGCAGAAAGCTGCGCAGGCTACTGCAAATGTATATAATAAATATCTAAACGGAAGCCTGGCATTCGGTGGAAGTGATGAATCATCTGCCACTTTTGTATTCCAACCCTATATATATTATACATCTTCGTATGGAGGGAAACGTGAGTATTGGGATTCAGAACCTCTGTTGAAGTTTGGAGATGAGTCTTTGATTAGCTTTGACAATTATTTTGACGCAGCTTCCGGTCCATTCAAGTCTTTGGCTGATAGTTTCGACGCATTAGTTAGAAGTTTTGAAGGATTCATTGAATAAGAATGGGGTATCGATTAGATAAATGTGAATAAATTGCGGGAGACCGGAGAAGGGAGATTATTCTCTTCTTCGGCTTTCTTTTTATAGATTAGGCGAATTGAATGTGCTAAGATACATACTTGTAGTACTGTTTGCGGGATTGATGGGCACAAATGTATGTGCTCAAACGGAGACACATAGCGATGATACTATCCGAACCGATTCAATCTGGAAGATTCAAGAGGTAGAAGTCGTGGCTTCAAAGAAAGTGCCTGTGCTGCAACGTAGCGCAAAAGGCGATTGGAAACTTGATCCGAATGCTGTGAATTTCATGCCTCGTATGTTGGGGGACAGTGACCCGATAAAAACCTTTCAACTATTACCGGGGGTGACTACTGCCGGAGAATTGAACGGTGGACTTTATGTGCACGGAAGCGAACCGGGGCATAATCTTATATGCATAGATGGTGTGCCTGTGTACAATTCCTCACATCTGCTTGGTTTCTTCTCTATATTTAATAACGATCATTTTTCTTCTTTTTCATTGAATAAGTCTTACCAGCCGGCAGACCGGGGAGGAAGGCTGGCGGCTGTAGTGGAAATGACTCCGCGTGATTCGATTGTGCAACGGGCAAGCGTGTCCGGCAATGTAGGCATACTGGCATCAAGAATTACGGGCGCAATACCGGTAACACCAAACAGTGCCCTTTATCTGTCTGCAAGAGTCACCTATGTGAATCCTGTCATCTCTCTGATAGAAGGTGGTTTTGAAGATAACACAAGGCTTCGTTATGGATTTCAGGACTATAATCTTACTTATGTATGGAAGCCGGATTCTAAAAACAAGATAGTACTGAACAGTTATGTCGGCAATGACTTGCTGAAACTGAAGGAACATCAATATCAAGTGGACTTCAAAATACAGTGGCTCAATGCTATTGCTTCTTTGAAGTGGGAGCATCGCTGCAACGAAAAAGTGTCTCTGACACAAAGAGTCTACATGACGCATTATCGCACTAATCTGCGAGCGAATCAAAATTCATTGAATATGACTATGCCTTCACGATTGACGGACGTAGGATATATGGGAAATGCAGATTGGCGTCTGGGAACATGGAAAATAAAGTCGGGCGGAACTTTTATTCACCATATACTACGGCCTCAATACCCCGAGTCGGTGAATATCTTCGAAGGAATCAATGCCGGAAATCCCGGCAGATACGAAATGGAAGAATTTGTCTTGTATGCCGAAGCAGAGAAAAAATGGGGAAACCTGACAATGGATATGGGGTTGCGTTATAGCGGTGCGATGCAAAATGATTGTTATAATGGTGGAGCGGAACCTCGTATTCGTTTGGAATATGAACTGCCGGAGGATAGGATATTGAGCCTTTCTTACCAGTTGAACAGGCAATATATGAATCAAATCACCGTATCGAGTGCCGGATTACCTATTGACTTTTGGATGCCTTCGACGAAAGATATATCAGGACAAAAAGTTCATTCGTTGGATGTCTCTTTTTTGCAACCGTTTCCGGGAGGGGATTACGAACTACTGGTGGAAGGTTACTATCGGAAACTCTATCATCAAACGATATTCAATGGTGGCTTATTGGATATGTTTAACCAGACATATCGGATTGAGGATCATGTGCTGACCGGAGAAGGACGTAACTATGGCGTGGAACTGATGTTGAAGAAAAGTAGAGGGCGCTGGAACGGATGGATTGGGTATACGCTTGCTTGGGCTGACCGTCAATTCCCGGAATTGAGAGAGGGAAATACGTTTCCGGCCAAATATGACCGGAGACATAATGTGAATGCAATGGTTCATTATACGCTGGATGACCATTGGGATTTTGCCATGACATTTGTGTATGCTTCGGGTAATGCAGTGACGTATCCAAGGGCTATGTATATGATAGGTGAGAATGCGGTTTGTGTATATGACGAGTATAACAGTAGTCGTATGCCGTCTTATCACAGAATGGACTTATCGGTGAATTATTGGTTGGGGCATAAGAAAAACAGTTGTATAAATCTGTCGCTTTACAATGCCTACATGAGACATAATCCGGTTTTTGTGCAAGTGGACGTAAAGCCATCAAAAGATAACGCTGGTTTGCTTATCAAGAAAAAGAATATGTCGCTTTATAGCCTGTTGCCTTCAGTCAGTTATATATTTAAATTTTGAAGATGATGAAAGCACTTTTATATAGTTGGGTAGTTGTTTTGGTTGTGGCTTTAGTATCATGCGACCCGGACTGGGATTTTGATAGTGACTATGAATCGGAGGTAGTAGTGGAAGGTGGTATTGAAGCGGATGGATTCGCCAAGGTTTACCTTTCTCAAAGTAAGATTTTGAATAGTACATGGGATAGTATAGCAGTTTCTAAACTGCCTGTGACGAGCGCTAAAGTTACTGTAAGCGATGGTGACCAGACAGAAATCCTGGTGGGAAGAATGGATAAGGGCAGGTTGCCTTATTTTGTCTATACAGGTTCGCAGATACGGGGAGAAGTAGGCAAGGTGTACACATTGACCGTCATATACCGGGGAAAAGAAATAACGGCACGTACCACCATCCCCAAACCGGTTTTGCTGGATAGTATACGTTTACAGCCAACTGAAGGGTGTGATACTCTTTATCAGGCTACTGCATATTTTAAAGATCCGGCTGGTGAAGCCAACTATTATAAGATTTTTACCCGGGTAGAAGAGAAAGATAATGATTATTACAATGCTTTTATGGGGACATTCTCTGATGAAATATTAGTGCCACCGGTTGCGAAGACTGAGGTTTACAGAGGATTCAGGCATACGGAACTCAACAAGTATACTCCTTTCTTTATTCCCGGTGAGAAAGTGGGAATTTGTTTCTCCCAAATCACAGAAGAAGGCTTTCGCTTTTGGAGCCAATATGAAAATGAAGTAATCAATAGTACTAACCCGGTATTTCCCAATACGACTAATTTGCCTGGTAATATAAATGGTGGACTTGGTATCTGGATGGGATATGGAACTGCTATTTATCATGTTGAAGTGAAGAATACCTGTTATCATTACGAATATTGATAATTCAGATTTTCTTTTTCATATCTTTTTGCGGTAGAATAAAAAATGCCGGAACTCCGATAAGCGAATTATCGTTGAGTTCCGGCTTTCTGCTAATACTGTTTGTTTAATTGATATTGGGATTTAATGCGTGCCAGTCTTTGATGGCAGGGATAATTCCCATTTCGATCACTTCGTCACGAAGTTTGCATAGATGTTCGTAGCTCTTTTCCAGTTCCGCTTGTTCGGCAGGAGTTCCGGCTACTTCCTTATAGGTAACGCCATCTTTAGTAATTGAAGTTTCCATTGCCATCATGATATGGTCAAATTTGCCGTTGGAAACATAAGTTCCGGCAGGCCAGCGGAAAGGTTGTCCACCCATGGCGGCGGCAATCATTTCGATAGAAAGATAAGCCGGACTTTGGAAAGAAGAACGTCCGCGAAGGTCGATGATGTGCTTTCCACCCTGGATAACACGTACTTTCAGTGCTTCCCATTCGGCCAGCGGGAGACGGGTAGTACCGATGAAATCGGTCAATGGTTCTCCTTTTATTTTGGTGGTAGATGCGAATACAGCCATTTGCTCGCCATGGCCGCCGTAGGTACGGCAGTTCTGAATGTCGGAAGCGGGGATATGGAAGTATTTCACTAATTCGTTTTGCAGGCGGGTGCTATCCAAAGCGGCGAGTGTAGAAACCTGTGAAGGTTTCAAGCCTGAATATAATAAGGTAATCAGTCCGGTGATATCCGCCGGATTAAAGATGACAACGATATGTTTTACATTCGGACAATATTGGCGGACGTCTTTACCAAACTGGGCGGCGATTTCTGCATTTCCTTTCAGCAAATCTTCACGAGTCATACCTGCTTTGCGGGCTGCTCCACCGGAAGATACGATATAGGCTGCTCCGGTCAATGCTTCCTTAATGTCCGATGTATAAGTAAGATTGACGCCTTCAAAGCCGCAGTGATACAATTCTTCTGCCACTCCTTCCAAAGCAGGAGCGAACGGATCATACAGGCAAATATTCGGAGTAAGTTTCATCATCATGGCTGTTTGCGCCATATTGGAGCCGATCATTCCGGCAGCTCCTACAATCGTAAGTTTCTCGTTGGTTAAAAATTCCATAAAGCTTAATATATTTAAAGGTGAATAACTTCTTTTTCTTTCTTTTTGCCGCTACAAAGATAACATATTACAGTCCTGATTGTTCATAGCAAATAGTTTTGGCTGATAACGAAAAGTTATAGCAGGTTGATAGAAAGTTCTGTTCAAAATAAACTATCTTTGTATTTAGTAAATAATAAAATAGAGTAAAATAAAAATATGAGCATCGAATTAGGAAGGTTCAATCAGCTTGAAGTTGTGAAGGAAGTAGACTTCGGCATGTATCTTGATGGTGGAGAGGAAGGTGAGATTTTGTTGCCCACCCGCTATGTGCCTGAGGATTGTAATATCGGAGATTTTTTGAATGTGTTTCTTTACCTGGATATGGATGAAAGGTTGATAGCGACGACGTTGACTCCGTATGTGCAGGTCGGTCAGTTTGCTTGTCTCGAAGTATCGTGGGTAAATGAATACGGGGCTTTTCTGAACTGGGGACTGATGAAGGACTTGTTTGTTCCGTTCAGGGAACAGAAGATGAAGATGCAGGTGGGGCGTAAATACGTGGTTCATGCGCACCTGGACGAAGAAAGTTATCGCATTGTGGCTTCGGCAAAGGTGGAACGTTATCTGTCGAAAGACAAACCGGAGTATGCTTCGGGTGACGAAGTGAATATCCTTATCTGGCAGAAAACAGACTTGGGCTTTAAGGCTATCATAGATAATAAGTATAGCGGCTTATTGTATGAGAATGAAATATTCAGTCCACTGGAGACTGGGATAGAGATGAAGGCTTTTGTGAAACAGGTGCGTGAAGATGGCAAGGTAGACTTGATGCTTCAGAAACCGGGTTTCGAGAAGATTGATGATTTCGCGAAAACATTGCTGGATTATATCAGGGAGCAGGGGGGACGAATCAGCTTGAATGATAAAAGTCCGGCGGAAGATATTTATGATACGTTCGGTGTGAGTAAGAAAACCTTCAAGAAGGGGGTGGGCGACTTGTATAGGAAACGTTTGATTTCCCTGCATGAGGATGGCATCACTTTGGCGGAATCCTAAACAGAATAGGGAAATCCCTACATATGAATAGAGAGAATCATTGGGGTGGGGAGTTTCCTCACCCTATTTTTGTGGTATAAGATTAAAGATATTAATAATAAAAACTAGATATGCTATGCGTAAGATAATAATAAGTTTCTGTATCCTGCTCGCTGCTCTTTCCTTAAAGGCACAATCTATCAGCGGAATCCGTATCGACGGCGGAAACACTCCGATTCTTGTTTACTTTGGCGGAAATCAGATATGTATGCCGACTACCACTTGCTTCGTGGCTAATTTGAAATCAGGATATTATACCGTTGAAGTGTATTCTACCCGCTTTTCCCGTCCGGGAGAACGAGTATGGAAAGGGGAGAGATTGTACAACGAACGCGTTTATTTCAACGGGAACGGAGTAACGGAAATTGTGGTGGATGGACGCGACGAGATACGGCCGGACAACAGACCCGGACGTCCGGGACACGGTGGACATCGCCCGAATTATGATCAATATGATAGAGTGATGAATAGTCAACTCTTTAATACATTCCTTAATAGTGTGAAGAAAGTGCCTTTCAAAGATGATCGCATGACGTTGATTAATACAGCTTTGGCAAGTTCGGATTTCACTTCAGGCCAATGTCTTCAATTGACGAAACTTTATACCTTTGATGATGACCGGATGGAGATTATGAAGATGATGTATCCCCGGATTGTTGACAAAGAGGCTTTTTTTACAGTCATTGCTACGTTGACATTCTCTTCCAATAAGGATGAAATGAATGAGTTTGTGCAGAATTACGGAAGACGTTGATATTGGTTAACTAACTAAAACGATACAGTTATGAAAAAGATACATATTATCCTGTGTTTGGCAGTAGGGCTACTGGTCAGTAGTTGTTTTACGAGCTACGTATCCACCAAACAAGTGATGAACATACATCAGGGAATGTCTCAACGGGAGGTAGAAGCAATTTTAGGTAAACCCGACTACCGGCGCTTTGACGGGGATATGGAAGAGTGGGAATTTCGTCGTAATAGCGGAACGCCTGTCTTGACTGAAGAACCGATGACGATTATCGTCCAATTTTCCAATGGTGAAGTGTTAAGCATGGATACATTCGGAGGTTATGGCAGACCTTCACCGCATCCGGTTGTTGTCCCCCCGCCTGTCAACAATACCGTTCAGGTCTTTCCCGGCAATGAACCGGTTAAGGAAATACGGTTAATGACTGATAAGGAGTTTGAAAACTTTATTGATAAGTTGAAATTCACGATTATGAGTGATGACCAAAAGAAGTTGATTAACGGTATGCTGGGAAACCATGATGTAACTTCAACTCAATGTGTGGCAATAGTAAAAGAATTTTCTTATACTCCCGATCAAGTGGATGTGATGAAGATGTTGTATCCGTATGTCAGGGATAAGCAGAATTTTAATAAGGTGATTGATATCTTATTCACTAATATATATAAAGATGAGGTGCGTAAGTTTATTAAGGAGTATCATCAGAATAATAAATGATAGGAGGTTGAATTATGAAGCGAATACTGTTTTTACTCTTTGCTGTCGGTCTGGGTGCCAGTATGACCGTGATGGCTGGAATGAGTACCAGCAAAGTGCGTAAGGAAACACGTTTTCTTACGGATAAGATGGCATATGAGATGAGTCTGAGCACTCAACAATATAATGATGCATATGAGATTAATTACGACTTTATTTATTCTGTCCGTAATATAATGGATTATGTGGCACGTGGTTATGAATGGGCATTGGATGATTACTATGAAGCATTGGATATTCGTAATGATGATCTTCGTTGGGTATTGAGTGATGTACAGTATCGCCGGTTTATGGGAGCTGATTATTTCTATCGGCCGATATACGTAACCGGAGGAAGATGGAATTTCCGTGTTTATGTCAATTATCCGAATCGTAGCTTGTTCTATTTCGGAGTACCTTATCATTATCGTACTTATTGTGGAGCACATTATCGCCCGTATATCCATCATACAAGTTATTATCGGGGGCGGTATAATAATTTCCACCATTATTCCACGCCGCATCGGGTGAGGGATGAGAGAGTATATCACTCTTATCGCCGTTCGGATTTTGGGTCGGTTCATTTCCGTCCGAATTCTTCCAATCGTCCGCATAATGCGCCTACCCGTCCGGGAGTTGCTGTACGCCCGGGAAATTCTTCCCGTCCGGGTTCATCGACTACTACTCGTCCGGGCACGTCAACCCGACCTGGAACAACGACACGTCCCGGGACATCGGAACGTCCTGGTTCCTCATCGCGTCCTGGCAATTCTTCACGTCCCGGAACGTCAACAGGTTCTCGTCCCGGAACAGAACATAGACCATCAACTTCTACCAGACCGTCGACTCCGACCGGAAATGAAAAACCGAATAAAGAGGTTAAGCCTGATAGAAACAATAACAGAGGCGAGGGAAGTTCTTATCGTCGACCGGAAACGAATTCAAGCTCATCTGGCTCAAGTCGTAGACCAACAAGTGGAAGCTCGACTACTTCAAGTTCCAATCGTGAAAGCGGACGTACAAATAGTAGTTCAACGGGAAGCTCAAGCAGACGAAGTGAAAGTAGTTCCTCTAGTAGAAACAGCAGTTCCGAAAGAACCAATAGTTCTTCCAGTCGGGGAACCGGTAGTTCCAGCCGTAGCAGCAGTAGCACCAGTTCCAGCCGGGGGAATAGTAATTCCGGTTCTGCTCGAAGCAGCAGTAGTTCAAGTTCTGCCCGAAGCAATAGTAGCTCCAGCCGGAGTAATGTTTCCAGCGGACAAACAGAAAAACGTTCTTCTTCAGGAAGTACGAGAAGCAGTAACACAAGCTCTTCCCGTTCATCAGAAAGAAGTAACGGTTCAAGAAGATAACCTATTCCTTTATTATTAATATCATTATCATTGCTCCTCAGCGGTAGGAGAACTAGACTCCGGCTTTTCGCCGGCTAGACTATTCCGGGCATCGCCCGTAACTTGGATATCGGGGCGGATACTATCCGCCTCGATTTCATTTATCAGCCCTTTCTGTGCGAGACGTCCGGCAATCAGTTTATAGTAGCCTTCCATAGTCTCTTTCAGTTGTCCGTCTTCGGTGAAGGAACTGCGGAAATGCTTTGGCTTGGGAATGATGGAAGCAAGGAAGATACTTTCTTGGGTGCTTAGTTGTGAAGGACGCTTATTGAAGTAAAAAGCGGAAGCTTCCCGGATGCCGTAGATAAGTGGTCCCCATTCGGCAATATTCAGATATACTTCGTACATCCGTTCTTTTGAAGTCAGTCTTTGGCTTTCTATAAGCCATACGATAAGTGCTTCTTCCAGTTTGCGGGCAAAATTCTTATTTCTGTTCAGGAATACATTCTTCACTAGCTGCATTGTAATCGTACTTCCACCACGGGCAAAGCGTTTTACTTGCAAATCATAAATCAACGCTTCGCGTAAGGCATCGGGCAGAAAGCCATGATGATAAAAGAAAGCTCCGTCTTCGCTTTGCATTACGGACATTCGCAGAATAGGTGAAATGCTGTCCAAAGGAGTGAAATGTTCCCAGGAAGGTCCGATAGGGAAAGTGCGTACCGGTATTCCGTTTTCATAAGCCGTATATATAAATTCACCTGACATTTTGGAAAGCGGCGTAGTGCCGAATTCTATAATCCGGAAATTCTTCTCTTTTAGTTCCGATTCTAGTTTAAGGCTGTCCAGTTGGGCAAAATCAATATCCAGCAAGAAGTGATAAGCTAATTCGCCGCTGGTTTTCATGCCTTCCAGGTTATTGAATAATCCTTTGGGTAAGGAACTGAACAGGTTATCTGCCGGAAACCATGGCTTATCGACGGCTGCGGTGAAATGCCAGTTCCCTTTTTCTTTTTCGGCACGTAAGTAAGGATGAAACTGGAGTTTGTTGAATGCGACGGTGGTAGTGCTGTCCAGTTCGAAAGCATGGTTACTCACATTCATTTGATAGCTAAGTTGTCCACGGTCAAGATGGATCACTTCGGGAGAGAGGGCTTTGTGATAAACATCCAATCCGTTTACTTTGGCTTTTCCATTAAGAAATAGTTGGTTATCGGCACGTTTCTCTTTGGTCATGCTATAAGACAGGGTGTCGAAAGTGACTTCTGCTCCAAAACGGCGGGTAATATAAGGTAGTGATACTTTCTTTTTCTCCGGGGCAAAGAGAGTTGCTTTTAATGTATGCACTTTCCTGTTCAGTTCTCCTGTCGCTTGCCATCGTTGTTGTGAGAGCGCATCTTCTTGAATTTTAATCGCTGATTGAAAACGATTCTTCTCAATAACGAAAGACGGGATATGTACTGCAACAAAATTACTATCTTTGCGTTCGGTTATATCAAGGTTGATAAGTTGGCCGTTTTCGGGCAGGAAACCGTAAATCAGGTTTAATATCCGGTCAATGCGGCTGGCATAGTTGCTTTCTATGACTGGTTCCGGTTCTGCTTGTTGCTGTCGTTTTAGAAAAAGGAAGTCGTAGTTGGCTATTGTGTCGCGCTTGATAAAGTTGATTGCCAGACCATCCATGCGAACGTTGCGTACTTCGATATTTCCTTTGAGTAATTTCCAAAAGTTTAGTTTTACGTTGACGGATTGCAATTTTAGGAGAGTGTCGCGCTGCTCGGGTACGGCAGAAAGTCCTTGCAAGGCAATCTCGTTGCATCCTTTCATTTGCAGTTGCTGATAGTGAAGTCGCAAGCCGTGAGTTTGTTCGATACGGGCGGTGCGTTTATTAACTATATTACGTAAAATGACATTGCGGAATCCGTAAAGGCAGATGAGGCTGGTAAACAGGATACCGATGGCCGACAGAATGACAATTCTTTTTTTGCTGGATGTTTCCATCTTCTTTTCTTGATGTAGTAATCGTTGCAAAGGTAGATAATAATTCGGGCAACAAAAGGAGGTTTTTTCCCTTTTTAGAATTATATTCATCAATAGAAAGAAGAAAATGCAAAAAAAGACGCTTTATTTGTAATATTAATCTTTTGTTAAGGTCTGTATTAATCTTTTCGTTTACTCGTTAATGTTACTTTTACGCTCAAAACCAATACTTTTGAAATTATGATGCGAATGAACAAACCGATGACTACTGCAATATTTTGCATGGCATTATTGCTTGGAGGACTTTCGTCTTGCACAACAAATGATGTGGAAGATATACAAGGAAATGGTGAACAAGACCTTTATGAAATTAAAGATCGTGCGCTGGGGGAATACCTTGTTTATAACTGTAGCCGTACAGATGAAAATAAGCTTCCTTATGAAACGGCTGTTGCGGAAGATGGTAAATTCTATCTGAACACAAAGAAGGCCGCTACAGTTGAAAACCTCTATTTGGTGAAAAACGACGCACAGGTTTCTAAGTTGGAGAGTGCGGGATTGGCTACTGCTGCCGTGAAAATTGTAGATATGGACGGTTTGCAGTTCTTTACCGCTCTAAAGACATTGAAGATTACTTCCAATTTGATTGAGCGAATGGCGTTGACCGCTTTGACAGAGCTTGAAACTGTGGAGATGAATAACAATGTCATTGCATCATTGGACTTGTCACAGAACACTAAGCTGGTTCGTTTTCGTTATGGTGGAACCGCTTCAGCCGCTGCGTCTACTAAACTTTCGACCATCAGTTTTGCAAATTGTAATGTGATAGAGCATATTTATTTGAAGAATCAGAATTTGCAGGAGGGTGGTTTTATCCTTCCTGAAAACTATTCGGCACTAAAGGAACTTGATTTAAGTAATAATCCGGCTGCTCCTTTTGCTATTCCGGATGATTTAATAGAGCAGTTGACTCTTAAAGAAGGAGTGGTTGCCGAATCAGAAGGTGGAGGTGAGGAAGAGGATGAACCATACACGATTTCTGATAAGGCTTTCGGAGAATATCTTTATTATCTTTCGTCCAATGAGAATGCTTCTAATAAGTTACCGGAAGGTCTTGTGGTGAAAGAAGGTGCTGAATATCAACTTAATAAGAATATTGCGGCTACTGTAACAACATTAAATGTAGCAAAAACAGCCAGCGCTATCACTGAACTTACTACATCACAGCTTGAAACGGCCGCAGATCCGATAGGTTCTGTAGATGGCCTGCAATTCTTTACTGCATTGGTGGAATTTACTGCTACCTCAAATAAGTTTACCGAGTCGCTTCCGATTACCGGATTGGAGAATTTGGAAGTGCTGCAAGTAAATACGGCAGGTGTAAGTTCTTTGGATTTGAGCGGTAATCCCAAATTGCGTATTCTGAATTGTAATGGTAGTACGAAAAGCGGATATGGTACGTTATCGACCATTAACCTTTCACATTCATCTAATTTAGAAACTCTTAATCTGAAGAATAATAAATTGGCAGAGATCAACGTTGCAAATCTTACAAAATTAAAGGATCTCGATTTAAGCGGTAATCCTGGTGCAAATTTCAAGATTCCGGCGGAAATATTTAATAATTTGACCACTACTAAGAATAAAGGCGTAGAAGCTGAATAATTACTAATAAAGAATACTATGATGATATATATTGGTGCATTTATTTCCTTACAGGTAATTGTATTGGTGGCCTATTGGCTGATGAAAAAGAATAATCCGCAAGGCGTATTGATGGTGGCTGGTATCTTGATGTTGACTCTCAGCATGCTGCTTGGCATGCATTCGATGAGCCTTACCGAATCGACAGGTACAGCCGTCTTTGACCTTTTCCGGATTATAAAAGAAACGTTCTCATCTAATATGCTTCGTGTCGGTCTGATGATTATGACTATCGGCGGTTACGTGGCTTATATGAAAAAGATAAAGGCTAGTGATGCGTTGGTTTATGTATCTATGCAGCCGTTGGCAATCTTCAAGAAGTTTCCTTATATCGCAGCTTCCATCGTGATTCCTATCGGACAAATGCTTTTCATTTGTACACCGAGTGCGACGGGACTCGGATTGCTGCTGGTTGCTTCGATTTTCCCTATTTTGGTAGGCTTGGGAGTGAGTCGTCTGACGGCGGTTTCAGTCATTTCGGCCTGTACTATTTTTGATATGGGGCCAGGTTCGGCTAATACAGCCCGTGCGGCGGAACTTGTCGGTCAAAATAATATGCTCTATTTTGTAGAACACCAGCTCCCGCTGGCTATTCCGCTTACTATTTTGCTAATGATTGTTTATTATCTCACTAATCGTTATTTTGACCGCAAGGATCGCCAATCAGGACGTTCACAACCTGAGATGGTAGATACGAAAGATTTCAAGGTAGATATTCCATTGATTTATGCCATTCTGCCCGTGTTGCCGTTGTTTTTATTAATAATCTTCTCGAAGTATGTGCATTTGTTTGACCCACCGATTGAGTTGGATACTACTACGGCAATGTTTGTATCTTTGGCAGTCTCCATGCTGTTCGAGTTGATAAGACTACGCTCCTTTAAAGCTGTATTTGCGACTGTCAAGTCATTCTGGGAAGGTATGGGAAAGGTATTTACCAATGTAGTAACCTTGATTGTAGCCGCAGAAATCTTCTCCAAAGGCTTAATCAGCCTCGGCTTTATTGATGCTTTGGTGGAAGGATGTACAAGCTTGGGCTTCTCAGGAGTTTTGGTTTCTATCGTTATCGTCCTGATTCTGTTCCTGGCTGCTATCCTGATGGGAAGTGGTAATGCTTCTTTCTTCTCGTTTGGTCCGTTGGTTCCTTCCATTGCTGCCAAGGTAGGGATGGCTCCGGTAGATATGATATTGCCTATGCAACTGGCATCCAGTATGGGACGGGCAGCGTCACCTATTGCTGGTGTAATTATTGCTATTTCAGAGATTGCCGGTGTGTCGGCTGCTGATTTGGCGAAACGCAATATAATTCCAATGGCGATTACATTGATTGCCATGATGGTAATTCATTTCTTTATCTAACAAGTAATACAGACTATAATGTTCAAACTGATTCAAAATATACATCTTTATGCTCCTGAAGACAGGGGGATGAATGACATACTGATTTGTGGTGAAAAGATTGCTTGCATCGCGCCCCATATTGATATTCGGGGACTTGAAGTAGAAGTGATTGACGGAGCGGGCATGAATGCAGCTCCCGGTTGTATCGACCAGCATGTGCATATCATTGGCGGTGGCGGTCAGACCGGGTACTTCTCCCTGGCTCCCGAAGTTCCGCTGAGTCGTTTGTTGGCTTGTGGAACGACTACGGTAGTCGGACTGTTAGGAACCGACGGTTTTGTGAAACAATTACCGGCATTGTATGCCAAGACCAAGGCATTGTGCATGGACGGTATCTCAGCCTATATGCTCACCGGCTATTACGGTCTGCCTACTCCTACATTGACAGACTGCATTGCCAATGATTTGATATTCATAGATAAAGTAATAGGCTGTAAAATCGCCATAAGCGATGACCGTAGTTCCTATCCCACCAAAAGTGAACTGATGCGTATCATCCAGCAAGTACGCCTGGGTGGTTTTACATCTGCCAAAGGCGGAGTGATGCACGTTCATTTGGGAGCCTTGCCCGGCGGAATTGATGTCCTTCTTGAAATAGCCCGGGAATATCCTTCATTAATTAGCTACATTTCTCCCACCCACATGGGACGTACACACGACTTATTTCTGCAAGGAATTGAATTTGCCCGCATGGGGGGAATGATTGATATTTCCACAGGTGGAACCAAATACTGTGAACCCTATGAAAGCGTACTCGAAGGATTGAATGCCGGAGTATCCATTGAACAGATGACTTTCTCGTCAGACGGCAATGCCGGAGTTCGCCGGAAAGACCCGGTGACAGGTGCCGATAGCTATACGGTAGCTCCACTACACCGGAATCTGGAACAAGTAATTCGCCTGATTGTAGATGGCGGAATTGCGCCTTCAGATGCTTTCCGGCTAATTACTACCAATCCTGCCCGCACAATGAAATTGAAAGGAAAAGGCGAAATCAAAGAGGGATGGGACGCAGACATTACTCTGTTTGACGATACCTGGAAATTGCAAGGAGTCTATGCCCGTGGTGCGGAAATGATGCACGAAGGTAGTGTAATACGTAAGGGGAACTTTGAAATGTAATACTAAAACGACATTGGAATGAAAAAATATCTATTATTCCTGATAGGACTATTTTTGCTTCTTCCGGCAATGGCACAGACAGACGAAGGTAGTGATGATGCCGAGACAGTGGAAGCCAGCGATGAAAGTGTGTCCGATATCAGTACGAAAGTGGCTCTCCATCGGTATAAGATGGGAGACGGTATACGGCTGACAACACAAGGTGGAAACAGACTGGTCATCAGCGGAATGGTGCAGACTTCAGTAGAAAGCCGCCGCTTTGAAGATGTAGACAAGATGTACAACCGCTTTCGCGTAAGACGTGCCCGCGTACGTTTTGACGGAAGTGTATATCACGATAAACTGCGTTTCCGTTTGGGACTCGACTTGGTGAAAGGTAGTGAAACGGACGACGATTCCGGTTCGTTACTTATGGATGCCTATGCAGCTTATCGTCCCTGGGGTTCTAAATTTGTCCTTTCATTCGGGCAACGTTCTACTCCTACGGACAACTACGAATTACAAATGAGTTCACATACTCTGCAATTCGCCGAACGTAGTAAAATAACCTCTGCATTCAGTACGATTCGTGAGGTGGGTGTCTTTGCCGAAAGCTCTTTCAGAGTAGGTAGCCAGGGACTTTTGCGCCCCTCGATTGCCATAACCGACGGAGCCGGCCCGATTTCGCAAGGCAAACGTTATGGTGGATTGAAGTATGGTGGACGACTGAACTACCTTCCTATGGGAGCTTTCCGTTCAATGGGCGGAAGCAGGGAAGGGGATATGGCCTACGAACTGACTCCGAAATTGTGTGTCGGCGTTGCTTACAGCTATTCGGACGGTACATCCGACCGTCGTGGCGGCCGCAGTAACGGGGATTATCTTTATATGAACGACCGTGATGAAATCGAACTTCCCGATTATGCCAAATTTGTGGCTGACTTTGCCTTTAAGTACCGTGGATTTTCCATGCTGGGCGAATATGCCAAAACATGGGGCTATGTTCCTTCTTCTATCACGAAGCGGGTTAGGGAAAACGGCACCACCGCCACCACTTTTGAAGTGAACGGAGAACAGAATGTGGACGCTTATATTAAGAATAGAATGATGCTTGGGCAAGGATTTAATCTTCAGGCAGGATATATGCTTCGCAGCCTTTGGAGTTTCGACCTGCGTTATACATATCTGAAACCGGACACCTATTCATATATGAATAACAATCTGTATTTCAACCGACACAACTTCTATGACCTGAGTGTATCCAAATATCTGACGCGCAATTATGCCGCCAAGATACAACTGACCGTCGGACTGGCTCGCAGCAACGGTGAAAACCGTACTCCTGATAGTGCACACACATACAATGGTAATGAGTGGATAGGCAATTTATTATTCCAATTCAAATTCTGATAATGCTATGAAACGAATTTTAATCATACTCTGTCTCTTGTTGTCCGGACTTCCATTCTATGCTCAACAGACTGGAAAGGTGACAGCCAAGTTCTTTCCGAATCCGCAGGTTGACATTGATACACCTGCTTTTGCAAAGAAGCACGGTTTTACGACTTATCGTGAATTGATGACTTTCCTCCACGATTTGGCTACGGCTTACCCCGAATTGATAAACCTTCAGATAGTAGGCCGCACCCAGCGTGGACGTGACATCCCGATGATAAAGGTCAGCAATGGTGGAAATGATAAGTTACGGGTGCTTTATACGGGTTGTGTACATGGCAACGAGCCTGCCGGCACGGAAGGATTGCTTTATTTTATGAAGCAACTTACCCGTGACCCGCAATTGGCTGCTTTGCTTGACAAAATGGATTTTTATATAATCCCTTCGGTTAATATCGACGGAAGTGAACAAGGTGAACGCGTAACTGCGAACGGCATAGACCTGAATCGTGACCAGACGCTCCTGTCTACTCCCGAAGCGCGTACCTTGCAACGGGTTGCCTTGACAGTGAAACCTCATCTGTTTATCGACTTCCACGAATACAAACCTCTCCGGGCTTCTTACGAAGAAGTGACTAACGGATTGCTGGTCACTAATCCCAATGATTTCATGTTTTTGTGGAGCAGCAACCCGAATGTATCTCCTGCATTGCGTTCTGCTGTCGATGAATTGTATGTGCCCGAAGCTAGTCGTATGGCAGATGCGGAAGGACTGGTACATCATACTTATTTTACGACAAAAAGTAATCGGGGGGATATTATCTTTAATCTCGGCGGTTCTTCCCCTCGTTCGTCAACTAATATCATGGCATTGCGCGGAGCTATTTCCATGTTGATGGAAGTACGTGGGGTCGGTTTGGGTCGCACTTCCTACAAGCGGAGGGTTTATACTACTTATAAGTTGGCCGAGTCTTTTGCACATACCACTTTTGAGCACGCCGACCGTATACGGAGAGCCGTAGATGAAGCCGATCATTATAATGGTGATATTGCGGTGACTTTCCGTTCGAAAGCTGCTTCTGATTATCCGTTGACTTTCATAGATATGCTTGCCTGCAAAAAGGTGACTGTCCCCGTTGAGGCTCGTATTGCTCCTGAATCGGAAGTCGTGCTTACCCGTGAACGTCCTGTTGACTATTATTTGGATGCAGACCAAAGTCGCGCTGTCGAAATATTGCAGAATTTTGGTGTGGAACTGGAACGGTTGGAAGCTCCACAAACGATTGATTTGGAGTGCTATACCGTGACAACTGCTTTGGAAAGCCATGACCTGGTAGCCGGTATTTTACCTTTGAACGTAAAAACAAGCACCGAGACACGTGCGATTACCCTTCCGGCCGGCAGCTATCGTATTTCCATGTCCCAACCTTTGGCTACCCTTGTGACCGTATTGCTGGAACCTGAATCGGCCAATGGTTTCGTCAACTACCGAGTGATTGACGCCAAGGTAAATAACACACTGGGCATCTATCGGAAAATGAAATAGATTAATTAATGACGATAAATAGAATACAAGATATGAAAAAGATAATAGCAGGAGTTTTCTCCTTAATTTTGGCTACTGGTCTGAATGCACAGACAATTGGAAACGAGGCGTTTCCGCAACTGAAAGATGGTTTGCTCGACCTGAATTTAAAAACACCTGGTCAGAAACTGCGTTTCGGTGGTTATCTGCAAGGTTCGGGTTATTATACCGATATTAAAAATGCGGAATCGGAATACGGCTTTGACGTTGACCATGCTTATTTGAGTCTCGAAGGTTCATTCCTGAATGAGAAGCTGGGCTTCTTCCTGCAAGCGGATTTCGCGGACTCTTATCCTCTGTTGGATGCATGGGTTTCATATACTCCCTGGAAACAACTGAAAATCAGTGCCGGACAGAAGCAGACTTTTACCAACACCCGGCAGATGATGATGCTTGACCAGGGACTTGCTTTCGGTGAACATTCATTGCTCGACCGCAGTTTCTCACGTACAGGCCGTGAATTGGGGTTGTTTGTTGAAAGCCGCCTGTCATTGGGAAAAATCGGATTTGATTTGGGAGCTGCTGTTACTTCCGGTGACGGACGAAATTCGTTCGGTTCGTCAAGTACCGACCCTGATTTGGGAGGACTGAAATATGGCGGACGTGCTACTTTCTATCCGTTAGGCTTCTTTACGAGCGGCAATGAAATGGTGTTTAATGATTTTATTCGTGAAAAATCTCCGAAATTGGCAGTCGGTGTGGCATATAGCTATAATGTCGGTGCCAGCAATGCTGTGGGTGAAGGCCATAAGGACTTTCTGATGTATGATAAAGAAGGAATAGCTGATTATCCCGATTATCGTAAATTATCTGCCGATTTATTGTTGAAGTGGAATGGCTTTTCCTTGTTGGCAGAGTATGTCAATGCTACCGGAAATGATTTGAACGGGTTATATATACAGCAGGATGAAGGCGCGAAACTGAAACCACGCCAGATAGCCAATTATTTAGCTTTGGGAGATGGATTCAATGTACAGGCCGGTTATCTTTTCCCGAAATTATGGGCATTAGATGTAGCTTATAGCAAAGTGAATCCTGAATGGGAAGAAACAGAACTGAGTATTTTGCGTAAATCGGAGAATGTAACGTTTGGTGTATCTAAGTATTTCCATAATAATACGTTCAAAATGCAATTGGCAGGCTCGTATACTTCTTATAATCAATTGGTGGGTGCGGGCTCTAAGGAATTTCAGGTTAAGTTGAATCTTCATATTCTCTTTTGATAGCGATGCGTATAGTCAATATTTTGATTTTAATCACATATACTATCCTGATGGCAAGCTGCTTCAAGGATGATAAACCGGAATCTTTGGGAGAAACTTCT
Organism: Bacteroides sp. GM023; assembly: GCF_014750685.1. GTDB lineage: Bacteria > Bacteroidota > Bacteroidia > Bacteroidales > Bacteroidaceae > Bacteroides. The sequence goes on along the minus strand of NZ_JAAXGE010000013.1, from coordinate 36,885 downwards.
ACGTTTCTCCCGGGAGACGGCATCGTTATCTATTCGGGATATGCTCCGTTGGCGGACAGGCCGATTCGCGTGCACTTCCATATTCCCGTGGACGGTGATATGAAAAAGATGCCTGTATTGTTTGTATTTCCGGGACTGGAGAGGAATGCGAATGATTATTTAGGCGCTTGGCGTACGGAAGCGACCAATCGAAATGTGATGGTGTTCGTTTTCGAATTTCCTTCGGATACTTATTCTACCGAACAGTATATTGAAGGTGGTATGTTTCAGGGAAGCACGCTGCAAGACCGTTCAAAATGGACATTTTCTATTGTAGAAGCAGTCTTTGATGCTGTTCGGAAGGATACGGGTTCTTCACGAAGCAAGTATGATATGTGGGGACATTCGGCAGGTGCGCAGTTTGTACACCGGTATGTGACGTTTATGCCCGATGCCCGTATCGACAGGGCGGTGAGCGCGAATGCGGGTTGGTACACGGTGTCCGATGTGGATATTGCCTATCCTTATGGTCTGAAAAATACAGAGGCGGCAACCTCTTCCCGGCAGGAATCCTTGTTTGCACGTAAACTGATTGTTCATTTGGGTACGGCGGATACTGACCGTAGCGGATTGAACACTTCGGCGGGTGCCGAAGCACAAGGTGCGAACCGCTATAAGCGTGGTACTTACTATTATGCTGAAGCGAAACGTATTAGTACCAAAGGTGGATATACTTTGAACTGGACTAAGTATGAGGTAACAGGTGTCGCCCATGAGTTTGCCAAGATGGCGGCAGCAGGAGCGAAAGTACTCTATTAAGTAGGACTAAAATTTTGAGTCGTCGGTTAAATGTCTTATTTTTGTTGACCTATTATTCATACAGGAGTCTACTATGTTTTTATCAGCATCATACATAGAAGTATTATATTCTTTAAGGCAAAAGCTAACTTTACTTATCTTTTGCCTTCTTCTCGTTATTCCCGGACGTGCCGAACGCCCGGCAGAGGAGATAAAGAGTATCAAGGCTGACCAAATTCTCAATACCAAGCAATTCAACTATTTGGATAAAGGAAGTATTATCACCCTGCGGATTGCTACTCCTGCACAGGACAAAGTGGTATTTGAGTCATTGATGCGTATTGAAAGTACAGATAAGGAACTGTATAATCTTATTCTTTCACATTCGCCACAAGTGGGTACTGAATTATTATGGGTATGTAATTCCGAAATTGAGAAAGTCCGTATTGATTCTTATGATATAGATTCAATCTCGTCCGATACTCTGTCGGTAGTCTTTTCGGTACATTTCCCCGCAGATTCGGTCTATATATCCGCAAATGGACACTCTTATCCGTTTTCGTCACATGGTATCCGTTCGGACAGGGGATATCGGTTTCACATTCTTGGTGATAAACATTCCCAATTGAAGTTACTTAGCAGACAAGCTGAGTTGCTGACGGTTGGAAAGGAAGAACAACATCTGTCTGCCTGGTATTGGATTCTGTTGATTGTAGTGGTGGATATGATTGTTTTCTTGGGGATGCATTGGCGGCATAGGCGTCAGAAGAGACTAAAGGCAAACAATCGTATCGAGATTCTCACTTCATTTGGAGATGAAGGCGGTACGGTGAAGTTGCCACGAGCCAATGCAGTTTATCTGTTTGGTGGCTTGCAGGTGTTTGATAATAAGGGTGAAGAGGTTTCGCAACGCTTTTCTCCACTCCTGCGCGAGTTATTTATCCTGTTGCTTTTGCGGTCGGCTGATAATGGTATTTCGTCGGAGGAGTTGACTACTACGTTATGGTTCGATAAAGATGATGTAAGCGCCAAGAATAACCGGGCAGTCAATCTTTCCAAATTGCGGGTACTGGTGGAATCTGTCGGCGGATGCACCATTGCCAAGATTTCGGGTAATTGGAGAGTGCAGTTTGATAAGACGGCATTTGTAGATTACTACGAATGTCTTCCCGAGAAAATCCGTCCGGATAGTCTGACAACCGAACGGATTAAAATTATAGCTGCCCTGACAGCCAAAGGCAGCTTGTTGAGTGAATGTGATTATCTGTGGCTCGATTCTTTTAAAAGTCACATGGCTGATAATCTTATTGAGTCTCTATTGAAGTATGCCACTTTATTGGACGAACACGAAGCCTACGATACCAAATTATTAATATCTGATATTATATTCCGGTTTGACTCAGTAAACGAGCCGGCTCTCCGGCTTAAATGTGGTACTTACGTAGCTATGCGCAAGCAGTATATGGCAAAGACTACCTATGAACACTTCTGTAGGGAATACAAATCGCTCTATGATGAACCTTTCGAACATTCTTTTAATAGTATCATTAGTCAGTAAATCATTTCTTTATTCATAAGTTTTTTATTTATGTGTTCGTTTATGAGCGTACAACTGTTCGTTTTCGTACACTCGTCTATTTTATAATAGCTTTGATTATTAAGTAGTTATCTGTTTGGCACGTCCGTTGCATTTATATAGCCGAAAGCGGAAAGCAAAAAAAGAAGAAAAAGATTCAGAAAGTTGCAACCATTTGAGGTGGACGTTCCGTCTAACATACAGAAGAGCAAAAACAGAATGTTGAACAATAAAAAATATACAATTATGAAAACTACAGTATTATTCAGAATGATCGTTTTAGTTGCTATGGTATTTGCAGGTATTGCTAATGCAGAAGTGAAAGCACAGGACAATAACTTCATTACTAATGAAGAAAAAGTGGGTGATCTTGTTGTTTCGAAGGTGATTTACAGACTGGACGGTTCTCTCTACCGTCACATGAAATATGATTTTACCTATGACGACCAAAAGAGAATGGCTTCCAAAGAAGCGTTCAAGTGGGATGCTGCCAGTGAAAAGTGGACTCCATACTTCAAGATAAATTATACTTATACTTCTAATGAAATCACATTGGTATATGCACGTTGGAATGAATCTCGCAGAACTTACGACGCATCTGTTGAAAAGAGCGTTTATGAACTGAATGATGCTAATATGCCGATAGCTTATATGAACTACAAATGGAATGACTATAAATGGACTGAAGAAGCTGCTGCCAACTGGGCTATGAATGTAACTACACCGACAGTGAATGAAGCCAGTCTGTTGATTGCGGACAGATAAAAATATATGGAGTTGTGAAACTCTTTTTTCTCTCTCTAATTTAATTTGCATAAAAAAAAACGGTGGATTATCCCGAAAAGGATATCCACCGTTTTTTAATTATCTGAATAAAGTTTTATCTATTTCAGTCTATCTACGTAGCGTTTACTTAACGAGCGGCAAATATTCTCCATAACCTTCATCTTTCATCTTTTCTTTCGGGATAAAGCGAAGTGAAGCACTGTTAATGCAATAGCGAAGCCCGCCTTTGTCCTTCGGACCGTCTGTGAATACATGTCCCAAATGAGCGTCACCGCTTTTGCTGCGTACTTCCGTTCGGAACATCTCATAAGAAGTATCTTTTTTCTCTGCAATCAAGTCTTTTTGAATCGGTTTAGAGAAGCTGGGCCATCCACAACCCGAATCGAACTTGTCAGTGGAGACAAATAGTGGTTCACCGGTAGTAATATCAACATAGATACCTGGACGATGCTCATTCCAGTATTCGTTATGGAATGCTGGTTCAGTAGCGCTTTTCTGAGTAACAGCGTATTGTTCTGCCGATAGCTTTTTCCGTAAAGTTGCATCATCCGGCTTTTGATAACTTTTCGTTTGGGGAGCATTGGCTTTTCGTGCCATTTCAAATAAAGCCGGATTGATATGACAATATCCGTTCGGATTCTTGTCCAAATAATCCTGATGATAAGTTTCTGCCGGATAGAAGTTGGTCAATGGCTTCACTTCTATGGCAATAGGACTTCTGTATTGGGTAGCTAGCACCTGAATAGCCTGATTGATAATAGGCACATCGGCTTTATTGGTATAATAAATTCCTGTTCTGTACTGCGTACCACGGTCGTTCCCTTGTCGGTTGAGGCTGGTCGGGTCGATTGTCTTAAAATACAAATCGAGCAATAAAGTCAAATTGACGACTTCGGGATCATAGACCACTTTCACCGTTTCGGCTGCATTCGTCTTTCCCGAGCATACCTGTTCATAACTAGGATTGTCAACAATGCTGTTGGCATATCCTGCCTGAGTACTTTCTACTCCTCTGATTTGCTTCAGAAAATGTTCTGTTCCCCAAAAACATCCCCCTGCGAAATAGATTTCTGCTTGATTTTTCATTGGTTTAGCAACTCCTAAAAATACATTACTAATCATCAGAATCACTAAGATAATAAAATGTTTCATATCCGTTGGTTCTTTCTATAATAACGAATAAACCAACGGATATGTTTAAGGGAATCACTATGTTAAGTTCAAGTATGATTCTTGTTATTCAATAATCTGTCCTTTGTAGAAATCCAAAATCTTTGTGCAGAACAAATAATCATATTTGGCTTGCAGCCTGTCTGATAGCGCTTTTGTCAGATTGAGCTTTGATTCGTTGTATTCTACAAAAGTCGCTTTACCATTATTGAATTTCTCATTCATTAGCCGGAAAGATTCTTCATTAGCTTTCACGGCGACCTCACTGGAATTATATTTGCTTTCTGCTGCCAAAGCATTGTACCAGGATTGCTGAATTTCCTTGTAAAGAGTCTTTTTAGCGTTGTCTAATTGCAGTGTAAGATTGTTTTGCTGTAGACGGGCCGTTCTGACTTTATTGCGTGTAGAAAAACGATTGAAGATAGGAACACTAAGATTGAATCCTACATATTTATTCAGATTGTTTTTCATTTGATTGGCAAAACTTCCTTCCGATTTGCCGTTTACTGTATAGTAATTACTTCCCAAACCAGCACTGAAAGATAACTGTGGATAGAAATTACCTTGTGCAATACGGATACTGTTGATGCTACCTTGCAATCTGTATTCTGCCGATTTAATGCTTGGTTTGTAGGCAAGTGCTTGCGTATAAATATCATCCGGCGGAGTGAGAGAAGAGAACTCCATTTCTTCTTTCGGATTCTCAAGGACAAATCCTTCCGGTGTAGGGAGTTCCAGAAGTTGACTAAGATCCAGTAGTGATAACTTATATTTATTGTCGGACTGTACAGCGGTCATTTCATCCTGTGCTACACGAGCCTGTGCTTCAGCCACTTCAGATGGGGAGGCTTTACCTACTCCGAAAAGTCCCTGTATGCGTTTTAGCTGGTCTTTACTTAAATCTACCTGATTGTGAGCAACCTTACTTAATTCTAGATTAAATAACACCTGCAAATAGGCAGAAGTGACATTGATGGCAATATCTTCTTTAGCTTTATTGAGGTCTTCAATGGCCGCTTTTAAATCCAGTTTGGCTAGTGAATATTGATTGGATAGTTGCAAACCGGTGAATATAGGTACATTTGTGCCTAAACTGAAACTTGTATTGGCACTATTGATATCGCTATATGAGTTATCTACCGGAGAGGCTGTACGTCCCCAACTCCAGTTTTGGCTGGCACTACCACTCAAATTCGGCAGACGTGCCCATTTGGTAGTATGCACATCTACTTTACTTATTTCGGCATCGTTAGCAGATTTGCGAATCCCTATATTATGCTCGATGGCATAGTCGATACATTGTCGCAGCGTCCATGCTTGCGACGAGTTGTTGTCCTGCGCCTGAATTGAAATTATTCCGATTCCTGAAAGCAGAAGTACTGATATGGTTCTATGTATTGTCTTCATTGGAGTCTATTATTTGTCTTTTTTCTCAGCACCACGTATTTTGTCCTGTGCAGTTATTCCTTTCTTTATTTCTATCTTGATACCATCACTCATACCGGCCGTCACCTGCGTACGTTGGAATTTTTGTTGAGGCACGGAATCCGTCATGAGATATATAAAGGTAGAGTCTCCGCTAAATTCAATCGTACTTTCGGGCACAGCCAATACCTGATTGGCGCGTTGCAACACGATTTCTGCATTGGCAGAGTAACCGGAACGGATTTGTACGGAATCCGGTACGGAAATAGCAGCTTTGATTTCAAACTGATTGGCTCCGTTTGTTTCTACTCCTTTCGGAGAGATATATTCCAAGATGGCATTGAAAGTCAAATTTTGCAAAGCACCGATTGTAAGTTTTATCGGCATTTGTTCGTGGATACGTCCTACTTCGGTTTCATCAATGTTACCACGGAAAATCAGGTCATTCATATTGGCTACCGTTGCGATAGTCGTTCCGTCATTAAAAGTATTACTCATAATAACCGAGTTTCCCGCTTTTACAGGTACATCCAGTACCAATCCGTCAATCGTAGAACGAATCATGGTACTACTGAAAGATGCACTGCTCTTGGTAATTCCTTCTTTTACGATTTCCAGATTATCTTTGGCAGTCTGTTTTTCTTCACGTGCCTGCTTTACGGCAACTTCACTTTTCTCGTACTCTTCCCGGCTGATTAATTGGTCCTCATACAACTTTTTAATACGGTTAAAGTCAGTCTCAGCCTGTGCTGTATTGATTTCTGCCAGGCGTACACGGCTTTCTGCAGAGTTTAATTGTCCGAGTTCAGGGATTACTTTTACTTTGGCGATAACTTCACCTTTTCTGACTGTTTGTCCCGCTTCTTTATACACCTCATCGATGATACCGGAAATTTGCGGTTTGATTAAGATTTCGTCTCTCGGTTCTACCTTTCCGGTAGCTACGGTAGTCTTTTGCAAGTCTGTTATTTCCGCCTTCACTGTTTCATAAACAGTAATTTTAGGCTGCGATTTCTGATACAGGAACACGAACGTTCCAATAAGGATTACGGCAATGATTACCAATAATGCGATTTTCAGATACTTTTTCATCTTGGATATATGTGTTTAATTTTTAATTCTTTATTCATTCTCAACTTTCAAGTCCCTGTTTCTACTCGTCGCGGATGGCCTCAATCGGTTTGATAGCCATAGCCCGATAAGCGGGTGCCAGTCCTGCTAGCATTCCTAGTGCAATCAACAAGGCACAAGTACCGATTGCCAGTCCGAAGCTGACTTGAAAATGAGAGTCGCTACCGTCTGAATTTACTCCCATTTCTAGCAGTTGCAGTATCATGATGGCAAAGGAGATTCCACACATCCCCGCAATGGTTGTCAGCACCATACTCTCAGAGAGAATTTGCTGCATGATGTCTCTCGGTCGTGCTCCGATAGCCCGGCGGATACCGATTTCGGTGGTACGCTCTTTCACTGTTACCATCATGATATTCGATACGCCGATAGCACCGGCAAGCAAAGTTCCCAAACCGACCATCCAGACCAGTATATTGATGCCCGTAAATAAATTATCGACCATGGAAAACATAGCTTCCGCATTCAAGTACATGACAGCTTGTTTATCATTGGGAGCAATATAATGTGCTGCTTTGATAATCTCTTCCATTTTCGGTTGCAGGTCAGATACTTTGACTCCATGCTTTGCGGTGAAACAGATAACATCAATTCTTCCGCCCAGGTTGTACGTTTGCTGCATGGTGGTGAAGGGTAAAGTGACTGCTTCCGAAGCCCGTCCCTGTATGTTCATGTCCCCTTCGGAAGAAGACATACCGATGATTCTGTAATAAATCCCGTCTACACGTATGTATTTCCCGCACGGATCTTCTCCTGCTTTGAAAAGACTTTCATAAACCCGTTTTCCGATAACACACACTTTGCGCGCTTCCTTTATATCTACATCATTGATAAATCTGCCATAAGCCATTTCCTGTGATTCGATGTGAAGATAGTCGGGATATAGTCCTTTTACGCTGCAATCATATTTTTTATCTTCATATACAGCTTTCGACCCCCAACGGGCGATGGAAGGGGTAATGACTTCCACATCTTTGACTTGCGAACGCAGGCGTTCAATATCGACAGCTTCCAGATTCCACCATCTTCCTTTACGGAAACCTTTATAGGCTTCGCCCGTTCTTTGCGAAGCAAGGAAGCCGGAGTTGGTGGCGAATCCTTCAAAGTTCTTTTTCATCATATCTTCCAATCCTTGTCCGCCGCCGATAAGGGCAACAAGCATGAAGATTCCCCAAAACACACCGAATGCGGTCAGCAGACTTCTTGTTTTATTTCTTGTGATGGTTATGAGGATTTCCTCACAGGTATCCATGTCTATTCTCATAATCTTAATCTGCTCTAAGTGCTTCAATCGGTCGGATGCTGACTGCTTTGCGGGCAGGGAACAATCCGGCTAACGTACCAGCTATTACTAATGTGAGTGTGGCCTGTATGGCAATTCTTATATCGACTGTGGGATTCAGAAAGACCGTTTCAGACCATATCCCGTTATCCATAGTCTGATTTCCGAAAGCATTGTTCATCCATTCGGTCACCCCAATGCCGGCCACCATGCCGATATATCCGAATATAGTAGTGATAGTGACACTTTCTACGATAATCAGCCAAAGGATAGAAAGAGGCTTGGCTCCCAGAGCCTTGCGAATACCAAATTCGCGAGTACGTTCTTTTACGGTAATCAGCATGATATTGGAAACCCCAACAATTCCGCTTAGCAGTGTGAAAATACCAATTACCCAAATCGCTATGCGAAGCATACCCGAGCCCTTCTGCTGTTGCAGATAGTTGGTAAACCGGTTCCATATCCAGATAGCGCTATGGTCGGTCGGGTCAAAACGATGATTGGCTCCTATTACCTTGCGATAATGAGCTTCGAATTCTTCATTCGCTTCTATCGTCTCCAGATTTTTGGTTGTCATGATAAGGTTGTTCACCTTATCTCCTTTATTATAAATAGTTTGCAGGGTCGTGAAAGGAATATAGGCATCGCTGTCTCCACTGTCCCCTTTATCATTATAGAGCCCTACTACCTGATAAACGACGTTGCCTGCATTCACAAACTGCCCGATAGGCTCCGTATGGCTTTTGTCGAAAAGTATTTCTGCTGTTTTCTTATGAAGTACGATGACTTTACGTCGTGCCTTAATATCTATCTCGTTGATAAAACGTCCTTTAAAGAGTTTCACAACCTCTACTTCCGTATGATTGGGGTATACGCCGGAAAGGCTCAGACTCACGTACTCCTGTCCGAAACTAAGATTTACTCCGCCTTGCCAGACAGTCGCTCCGGCTTTAATTACGTGGTCCGGAAAATAGTGGTCGGTGGCATCCACGTCTTTATTGTCCAATTGTACCCGTCTTCCTTCTTTCAGACCATCATAAGACTTGCTCGTCCATCCCGGAAAAATCTTGATGGAGTTCATAGCCCGTTCGGAAGCCGATTGCTCGAATGCATGAATCAGTCCGTTGCCTGCGCCCAGCAGGACGATAAGCATAAAGATACCCCATGCTACGGCAAATCCGGTGAGAAAAGTCCTCAGCTTGTTGCGCTTGATGGTACTGTATATTTCTTGCCAAATATCAATCATGATAATGTTTGTATAGTAGTGGTGGATTCTGGTTTATTTCATGATGCCGTCCTTGCCGAAAGGAGAAGCGTCGTGGTCGATGTTATCCTCGATTCGTTCGATAATACCATCTTTGATATGTATAATCTTGTCTGTCTGGTTGGCAACGCCACTCTCATGAGTGACGACTATAATAGTCATTCCCATTCGGTGCAAATCTTTTAGAATCTGCATCACTTCCACAGACGTCTTACTGTCCAGTGCTCCGGTCGGTTCATCCGCCAGGATAATTTGTGGCTGGGTGATGAGTGCACGTGCGATGGCTACACGTTGTTTCTGACCGCCGCTCATTTCGTTGGGCATATGATGTGCCCAGTCTTTCAAACCCAGCCGGTCGAGATATTCCAATGCAAGCGCGTTTCTCTTTTTACGACTTACCCCCTGATAGAATAAAGGAAGTGCTACATTTTCTACGGCATCTTTAAAGGAAATCAGGTTGAATGACTGGAAAATAAATCCAATCATGCGGTTTCGGTATTCGGCAGCTTTGGTCTCGCTTAGATTTTTGATAAGTACATTGTTCAGATAATAATCTCCGGTATCGTAATTATCAAGAATACCTAATATATTAAGTAAGGTTGATTTGCCAGAACCTGACGCTCCCATGATAGAAACAAACTCGCCCCGTTCTATTTTGAGGTTGATGCCTTTGAGTACGTGGAGGGGTGCTCCGTTGTTGTAAGTCTTATTGACGTTTGTAAGTTGTATCACAATTTCCTTTATTTAGTTTCTGTTTTCTTATGAATTTCTACTATTAGACGACCGAAAGATACGAAAAGTTGCAAAGCAGGTGAACTTTTTTTGAAAAACATTTTGTAGACTCAATCTTCTTTACGTAATTTGTGTGCAGTAAACTTAATGATTAACTAACCCTTTTAAATAAAAGTATCATGAATTCAAACATGGAGAAACCCTACGTAGTAGGTATTGACATAGGCGGAACGAATTCCGTCTTTGGAATTGTAGACGCACGCGGAACTATTATTGCCAGCAGCTCAATCAAGACATCCGGCTATCCTACGGTAGAAGAATATGCAGACGAAGTGTGCAAAAACCTGCTTCCGTTGATTATTGCTAACGGTGGTGTTGATAAAATCAGAGGTATCGGTGTCGGTGCTCCGAATGGCAACTACTACACAGGAACGATTGAATTTGCTCCAAACTTGCCTTGGAAAGGTATCCTTCCGCTGGCTGCCATGTTTGAAGAAAGACTGGGTATTCCTACTGCTTTGACAAACGACGCGAATGCTGCCGCTATCGGTGAAATGACTTACGGTGCAGCCCGTGGTATGAAAGACTTTATCATGATTACGCTGGGTACCGGTGTAGGTAGCGGTATCGTTATCAACGGTCAGATGGTATATGGTCATGACGGTTTTGCGGGTGAGCTCGGACACGTTATCGCTCGTCGCGAAGGTCGTGTTTGTGGTTGCGGTCGTAAAGGCTGTCTGGAAACTTACTGTTCAGCTACCGGTGTAGCTCGCACAGCTCGTGAACTTTTGGCAGCTCGTACGGATGCCAGCTTGCTTCGCAACATTCCTGCAGAAAACATTACTTCAAAAGATGTATATGACGCTGCGGTACAAGGTGATAAACTAGCACAGGAAATCTTCGAATTTACAGGTAACATCCTGGGTGAAGCATTGGCAGACGCTATTGCATTCTCCAGCCCTGAAGCAATTGTATTGTTCGGTGGTTTGGCTAAATCCGGTGACTATATCATGAAGCCGATTCAGAAATCAATGGAAGATAATCTTCTGAACATCTATAAAGGTAAAACGAAATTGCTTGTTTCCGAATTGAAAGATTCTGATGCTGCCGTACTGGGTGCCAGTGCATTGGCTTGGGAACTGAAAGATTTGAAAGAATAATAATATCATTATTATAATAAAGGTAGTGAAGCCTCGGAAGCCAATTGTGCTTTCGGGGCTTTTCTTATGTCTGCCCGGAAGGCTCAGAAATGGGGCTGAATGTTCGTCACCGGGAAACAAGTTGTTCCTCGGTGAGAAACACTTTGTTTCTCGGTGTCGAACACATTGTTTCACACCGGGAAACAAATCCCGGACCGATGCGAAGAAAACATCGTATGAATGATAACGGCAATAAAAAAAGGAACCTCATCCATTGTGAAGTTCCTTTTTTTATTTCGAATCGAAAAGTAGTCTTAGTTATTAACTCTTTTTTCTTTGATTCTAGCTTTCTTACCAGTAAGAGCACGCAGGTAGTACAATTTAGCGCGACGAACTTTACCTACCTTGTTCACCTCGATATTGTCGATAGCCGGTGATTCGATTGGGAAAATTCTTTCTACACCGATAGTACCTGACATTTTACGTACAGTAAAACGTTTCTTGTCTCCATGACCGGCGATTTTGATAACAACACCACGGTACAACTGTACACGTTCTTTGTTACCTTCAATAATACGATATGCTACTGTTACAGTGTCTCCTGCTTTGAAGCTCGGGTGCTGTTTACCGGTAGCGAATGCTTCTTCTGCAATTTTAATTAAATCCATTGTTGTTATTATTAAATTGTTTCATCGTTACAACGCAACATACCAAGTATCTCGTCTCTTGACAGCGATTGCGCGAAAGCGGTGCAAAGTAACGAATTATTTAGCAGATAGCCAAATGTTTTTTGTATATTTGTCGCATATATAAAAATAGCGAACATGAAACAGACTTATGTAAAGTATCTGATTGTGGCATCATTGGCAGGTGGTATCCTGTTCACGTCCTGCCGCACAACACGAGAGGCTACAGCTCACTATCAAGTGGCAAAAGTAGAAGGTAGTATGATTAAGATTGACTCTGTCTGGGACGCTAATCCCGACAAAAGAACTACCGAGGTATTGAAACCTTATAAAGATAAAGTTGACGGGATGATGTATGAAGTCATCGGCACCAGCGAAATGAAAATGGATAAGGGTGGGCCTGAAAGTCTGCTTTCCAATCTCGTTGCAAGTGTCTTGCAGCAGGCTGCCGCACCGACATTGGGGAAACCTGCCGATATGGGACTGGTGAATATGGGCGGATTGCGTAATATCCTGCCGAAAGGTGAAATCACTGTAAGTGAAATCTTTGAAATACTTCCTTTTGAGAACTCCCTTTGCATCCTGACGATGAAAGGCTCGGACATGAAACGACTTTTTAAAGCGATTGCTTCTTTGCGCGGAGAAGGAGTGAGCGGTATCCGTTTGGAAATAACCAAGAAAGGAGAACTGCTGAATGCAACAATCGGCGGCAAACCCGTAGACGACAACCAGCTCTATACGGTAGCCACTATCGACTACCTGGCAGACGGCAACGGGCGAATGGATGCTTTCCTGCAAGCGGAGAAACGTGAATGTCCCGACGGAGCTACCCTGCGCGGATTATTCCTCGACTATGTCCGCAAACAGACTGCCGAAGGCAAAATGATTACTTCCAAACTGGATGGACGCATTACCATAAAATAAAAAGGAGAATCTAAAAACATTGAATATGAAAAGAATTCAAATATCATTCCTGCTATGCCTTGCATTGAGCTTCGCTTTTTCTCTATTTGCGCAGGATACCAAAGAACTTATACTTTTACAGACCAGCGACGTACATAGCCGCATCGAACCTATCAACCAAAAAGGTGACCGCAACTACGATGAAGGCGGTTTTGTCCGCCGGGCTACTTTCCTCGACCAGTTCCGCAAAGAGCATAAGAATGTCTTGTTGTTCGATTGCGGAGATATTTCCCAAGGTACACCTTATTATAATATGTTCCAGGGAGAAGTAGAAGTGAAATTAATGAATGAAATGGGCTACGAAGCCATGACCATCGGCAACCATGAATTTGATTTCGGCATGGATAATATGGCACGCCTTTTCAAAATGGCGAAGTTTCCGGTCGTTTGTGCCAACTACAACCTGGACGCCACTCCCTTGAAAGACATTGTAAAGCCTTACGTAATCCTTGAAAGATACGGCTTGAAGATTGGCGTATTCGGACTGGGAGCCAAACCGGAAGGTCTGATTCAGGCAAATAAATGCGAAGGCGTCGTTTATGAAAACCCAATCGAAGTATCGAATGAAATAGCCGCCCTGCTGAAGAAGAAAGGATGCGACCTGATAGTATGCCTGTCCCATTTGGGTATTCAGATGGACGAGCGCCTGGTTGCGAAAACACGCAATATCGACGTGATTCTGGGCGGACACTCACATACCTTTATGAAAGGACCGAAAACTTATTTGAATATGGACGGCAAGGAAGTACCCGTCATGCATACTGGAAAAAGCGGTGTGCGTGTAGGCCGTCTCAACTTGACTTTGAAACGTAAATGAAGATAATTCCCTCAATTTTAGCGATTTTATTTCTTTTCTCTGCCGGACAGGTCACAAGTTCGGCGCAGAATACTGCTACTGTCGAACCACTGTTAGTGTACAAAGCTCTCCAGGATAAGGATTGCCGGCACTGGGTGGATTCGATATTGGATAAACTCTCCTTTAAAGAAAAGGTAGGTCAGTTATTTATCTACACCATTGCTCCCGTAGATACCAAGCGAAACCTGGAACTGCTGCGCGAAGCCGTCGATACCTACAAAGTAGGCGGACTTCTCTTCTCCGGTGGGAAAATGCAAACCCAGGTCGACTTGACAAACCGGGCACAGAAACAGGCGAAAGTACCTGTTATGATAACCTTCGACGGAGAATGGGGACTGGCGATGCGTTTGCGCGGCACACCTGTTTTCCCGCGAAATATGGTGCTGGGATGCATCCGTGACAATCAACTGATTTATGAATACGGGAGCGAAGTAGCCCGTCAATGCCGGCAGATTGGCGTACAGGTCAATTTTGCTCCGGTGGCGGATGTGAACATCAATCCCAAGAATCCGGTTATCAACACCCGTTCTTTCGGAGAAGACCCGATACAGGTAGCAGACAAAGTAATCGCTTACGCTTCCGGCCTGGAAGGTGGGGGAGTATTATCCGTATGCAAACATTTTCCCGGTCATGGCGACACTGATGTCGACTCGCATAAAGCGCTTCCGGTGCTTCCTTTCACTCGCGAACGCCTGGACAGCGTGGAACTTTATCCCTTTAAAAAAGCAATTCGTGCCGGATTGGGCGGCATGATGGTAGGACATCTGCAAGTTCCGGTGATAGAACCGATAGGCGGACTTCCTTCTTCTTTATCCCGCAATGTCGTCTACGATTTGCTGACAGACGAGTTAGCTTTCAAAGGACTGATATTCACCGATGCACTTGCGATGAAAGGCGTATCGGGCAATGGTTATGTCAGCCTGCAAGCACTGAAAGCCGGTAATGACATGGTACTCGCTCCCCGCAATCTGAAAGAAGAAATCCCGGCTGTGCTGGAAGCGGTTGAAAAAGGAGAACTGACCAAAGAAGATATTGAAAACAAATGCCGCAAAGTCTTGACCTATAAATATGTATTAGGACTCAAGAAAAAGCCGCACATACAATTATCCGGTTTGGAACAGCGAATCAACAGCCCGCAGACACGCGATTTAATTCGCCGGCTGAATCTCGCCGCCATCACTGTCCTGAATAATAAAAATCACATCCTTCCCCTGCATGCGGATAAAGAGCAAACGATTGCTTTGCTCGAAGTTGGAAAACCCGGAGAAACGGAGATATTAACCAAGCAAATGTCCCGCTATACCTCTCTGACACGTTTCCGTCTTCGTCCCAATCAGACCGAAGAAGAAAATCAGCGATTGCGTGATTCATTGGCTACCTATAAACGAATTGTTGTAGCCGTCAGCGAACAACGGTTGGCTCCTTATCATTCGTTCTTTACTAAGTTTGCTCCTGAAAGTCCGGCTATCTACCTGTTCTTCACTCCCGGCAAAATGATGTTGCAGATTCACCGTGCGGTGTCTCATGCTTCTGCCGTAGTGCTGGGACATAGCCATACTAGCGATGTGCAACGTCAAGTGGCAGATATTTTATTTGCCAAAGCCACCGCGGACGGACGATTATCAGCAAGCGTGGGCGGATTATTCCCGACAGGCGCCGGAGTGACCATCACGCCGAAAACTCCTTTGCACTTTATCCCGGAAGAATACGGACTTTCATCCGCTCTTCTTAAAAAGATTGATACCATTGCGTTAGACGGCATTCAGCAAGGAGCCTATCCCGGTTGCCAGGTGGTCGTGCTGAAAAACGGACATATCATGTTTGATAAATCCTTTGGTACTTATACAGGAAAAGGAAGTCCCCGTGTCGAATCCACGAATATCTATGACTTGGCTTCCCTTTCCAAGACAACGGGTACTTTGCTTGCCGTCATGAAACTCTACGATAAGGGACGTTTCAATCTGACTGATAAGATTTCCGATTATCTGCCGTTCCTGCAACGCACGGATAAGAAAGATATAACGATTCAGGAGATACTGTACCACCAGTCCGGCTTGCCGTCCTGGCTTCCTTTCTATCAAGAGACTATTGATAAAGATAGTTATGACGGAAGACTTTTCAGTGCCCGCAAAGACGCGCACCATCCGGTACAGATTGGAACGACTACCTGGGCTAATCCGAAATTCAAGTTTAAAAGCGAATATATATCCCCTGTCAAGACCGGAGATTATACCATTCAGATTTGCGACAGCCTGTGGCTGAACCGCTCTTTCCGGAAAGTGATAGAAGAGAAAATAGTGGAAGCTCCGTTGAAGCAGAAACGCTACGTATATAGTGATATAGGCTTTATCCTGTTGGGAATGTTGGTGGAACAGCTGGCGGGAATGCCAATGGAAGCCTATTTGCAACGTGAGTTTTATGAACCGATGGGCTTGGAACGTACAGGTTACCTGCCTTTGCGCCGTTTTGCCAAATCAGAAATCGTGCCATCCAACAAAGACCGCTTCTTGCGGAAAGAGACTTTGCAAGGATATGTACATGATGAGGCTTCCGCTTTCTTCGGCGGACTTGCCGGAAATGCCGGACTTTTCTCAACCGCTCGTGAAGTGGCACGTGTCTATCAGATGTTGTTGAATGGCGGAGAGATAGACGGTCAACGCTATTTGAGCAAAGAAACCTGTAATCTATTCACAACGGAAGTTTCCAAGATAAGCCGGCGGGGACTGGGCTTTGATAAACCGGACATGGAAGATTCGAAGAAGGGAAACTGCGCTTCCGGCGTACCTGCCGAGGTGTACGGACATACCGGATTCACTGGTACATGTGCCTGGGTAGACCCGGTGAACGACTTAGTCTATGTCTTTTTGAGTAACCGTATTTATCCCAATGTCACCAACCGCAAGCTGAACCAACTGCATATTCGTGAACGGATACAGGAAGCAATCTACGGTGCGATGAGGAAGAAATAGGCAAAGAAGAAATAAGCAAGGAAAAATAGGCACGGATTACACGGATTTCACGGTTTCAATTAATTAAAAACCGTGTTATCCGTGTAATCCGTGCCTAAAAAAAGAAAGTAAAAGGTGGCTATATTAAAAAGACACCTTTTACTTTTTTTATTATTAACGTAATATTCTGATAGTTGCAATTCTTTTTTAGAAGGATACACCCAGGCGGAAGCCGAAGTTGCTCAAACCATCTACACTGTAATGCAGTACATCAGCCTTGTTGGTACCATAGCTGTAGTACAAAGCAAAGTGTAAGCCCGGTCCGTATACCCAAGGGAATACATTGACACCTATTTCAGGAGAAGCATAGAAGCCCCAGCTGTTATCTCTTGCTTCAAGCATATTGAAGTTAGAACGGATTTTAGCATATTCAGCACCCAACTTTGCACTGACGTAAGGCTGTACAGAACCGCCACGGTTCCATTGGTAACGTGCAGCAGCACCGAAAGGCAACTGGAACATAGTGTGTTGCTGGTCGGTAGTCACCTCGCCGGCACCCAGGTTGAATGTTTCGCGACCTACATATTCGTGGTTAGAGTGATAGTTTAGGAAGAGTCCCAAACCCAGGTTAGGAGTCACAAAATAACCACCTTCGAAGTTCATACCCCAACCGCTGGCTTTGTCAGCGAAGTGATTGCCTAGCGGGGCATTGAATTGCCAGTCAATATTGGCATAACCATTGTCGGATAACTGTGCCTTAGCCGGCATGGCGAAGGCGATGGCAATAGCCGCCAAGGCTACTACCTTGAAGTATATATTTTTTCTTGTTTTCATAACAGTTGTAGTTGTTTATTTGTTAGTAAGATAAGGTGACTGAACGAATGACTGGTTGACAGCTTCCACTGCGAGTGTGCGGTTGATAGCTTTGGAGCCAGTTTCGAATCCGGTCAGATAGCTTGTCCATACAACAGGCAGTTTGGCACTTGCACCTTGTTCTGCTTTCAGGTCTATCATTTCTGTCAGGAATGAGTTGGTACTATAACTGTAAGTCACAGCATACGGGTAGTACCATCCGCCACCCCAGTTTCCGCCCCAATAGCCAGGACCCCAGTAACCGGGATAACCCCACCACCATTCAGGTTGAGCATAACTGGTGAAATAATAAGTACTTGCAATGTAGCTCACTTGAATACCAAGGTCTGCACTTTCTTTGTCAGCAGCAGCTGTATAACCTCTGGCTTCCATGTTTTCTGTGTAAGCAGCCAAAATTTGTTCAGCGCCTTCTCCTTCGAGATACTCCAGTTCCTTGGTATCGTTGATAACCAGAATCTGTGGAGCCAGATAGAATGTAGGAACTTTGAAGTCAGCTTTCTTGTCGTAGTTAGTGTATACCAGATAATTGTCATCCAGCTTACCCATGTCCGGGTCTTTTTCGCAAGAAGCGAGTGCAAAGACCGCCAATAAAATAGGAATTAATTTCTTCATATCTTTATAATGTTTAGGTTATATAAAAATCATGCCCTGGTACCTTGGGGCTTTTGCTACAAACAACAAGAAAAAAATAAAAAGGTTCGCCTGAAAAATTATTTTGCCGGAAAATTAACATCTTTCTTTTCGCGGCTTCCATCAAAAAAGGTGAGCAATCTCCCCATCATCAGGCCGATTGCTCACCGTTTATTGTTTTACAGAAAATAAGTTGAAAATCCGTTTTTTAAAACAGAGGTTTTAATAATTCCGGTATCTCCACTTTGTCAAGTTCCAGTTCATTCACCCGTTGTTTCCCTGTCGGGGACAGATGAAAATACATTTGACGGCGGTCTTCATTTCCGAGGGTTCTGATGATTAACCCTTTTTCTTCCAGTATCCGGAGCATTTTCGATGTATGCGATGGGCTCAAGTCCGTTTGTTTTGACAGGTTGGTAGCCGTCATTCTCTCCGAAGAGCACTTGAGAGTACACAATATCATAGCCTCATTCAACGTTATCTGATAGACTTTTTCAAATGCAGATTCAAAGCTTGTCATGGCTCTGAACACATCACGCATTGCACATATTGTTTTCATATCTTATTTGAATATATTTTATTAGTTACTTCCGTTAAATAAACAGATTAACGTTGGCATTATCCGCTCGTTCCATATACGTTGCAACACCGCCGATGGTCACCTCGTCCAGGAGTTCTTCTTGTTTTACTCCCATCACGTCCATTGACATTTGGCAAGCAATAAACTCGACTCCGTTTTCCAAGGCTTGCTGACGCAGTGATTCAAGTGAGTCGATTCCCTTCTCCTGCATGATATACCGCATCATTTTTCCACCTATTCCGCCCATGCTCATTTTCGAAAGTTTTAGCTTCTTAGAGCTTGACGGCAGCATCATACCAAACATTTTTCCAAAAATATCTTTTTCCACTTTCGGCTTTTGCAACTTCTTGATAACGTTCAATCCCCAAAAGGTAAAGAAGATTGTAACTTTCTGTCCCGTGGCTGCTGCGCCGTTAGCGAGTACAAAGGTAGCTAAAGCTTTATCCAAATCATCACTGAACATGATAAAAGTTTTTCCTTTGCCCTCACAAGAAGTAACAATATTACATGATTTTGGTTCTCCTTTTTCTATAATAACGACAGATTTTCCTCCGGATGCCTCTTTTGAAATCAGTTGATTACCAGTCGAACTGCACCATGCGGCGGCGTCGCGCGGGAATCCCGGGTCGGTTGCCGTAATTTCCACCCGTTCGCCCGAAGCCAGTCCGTCCATTGTTTTCTTCATTTTCAGAATCGGGCCGGGACATTGCAATCCGCAGGCATCCACCCGAATTGTTTTGGCGGCTGCGATGGGAGCGGTAGAAGCGGCGGCTTCTTCCATTTCGCTACCATTATCTTCGTGTATAATAATAGGAGCAGTGGCAGCACGATACGTCTTGAGCCCGCCCGAAAGATTACGTACCTTCTCGAATCCGTGTTGTGTCAAGATGCGGTAAGCAAGATATCCCCGTACTCCGACCGCGCAGAAAGTATAAATCATCCGGTCTTTCGGCAGTTCCGTCAGCCGGTCTCGCAGCTCATCCAGCGGAATATTCACCGCACCCGGCAAAGTACCTAAAGCAAATTCATCCGAAGTGCGGACATCCAGCAGGAATTTGTTTTCCATCTCAATATCCCGCAACTCTCTCCAATAGACCGGATTCGTTTTACCGGTGATAATATCCTCGGCCACATATCCCGCAATAGCTACCGGGTCTTTGGCAGATGAGAACGGCGGCGCGTAAGCCTGCTCCACTTTCATCAGGTCGTAAATCGTTCCCTCGTGCTTGATGACAAGCGCCAGTTCGTCAATCCGTTTGTCAACCCCGTCATAACCGACTATTTGTCCGCCATACAATCGTCCCGTCTGTTTGTCGAAAGTAATTTTAATACTCATCGGCATGGCATCCGGGTAATATCCGGCGTGGGAAGACGGATGAATGGTAGACGACATATAATCAATCCCTTCCACCCGCAACCGCTTTCCGGGTAATCCGGTAGAAGCCACCGTCATATCGAAAACCTTTGCGATGGAAGTACCGATAGAACCTTCATAAGAAATCTTCGCTCCCAGTATATTATCAGCGGCAATACGTCCCTGACGGTTGGCAGGTCCGGCAAGATAGTTAAGCCAGGGCTTTCCGGTAATCGGATGGCGATATTCAATCGCGTCACCGATAGCATAAATAGATTCATCGGACGTCTGCAAATAATCGTTTACGGCAATACCGCCGGCTGGGCCGATAGTCAGTTCGGCAGCCCGTGCCAGGTTTGTTTCAGGCCGTACACCGATAGATAAAATAACAATATCGGCAGCAATGGACTGACCGTTCTTAAAAGTAACCTTCAACCCTTTTCCATCCCGCTCGAAAGAAGCCACTGCCTGCTCCAAATACAGATTGACTCCCTTGTCCATCAAATGCTGATGCACCAGTGAAGCCATTGAAAAGTCGATGGGAGCCATCACCTGATTACCCATTTCCACAATCGATACCTTCGCCCCCTGTGCGTGTAAATTCTCCGCCATCTCCAGCCCGATAAATCCGGCTCCTACCACCACCGCTCTCCGTGGCGCATGGCTGTTTATATATTCTTTGATTCTGTCCGTATCCGCCACATTTCTCAAAGTGAAGATTCCGCTCAGGTCTATTCCCGGCAGGGGCGGACGTACAGGGGAAGCCCCGGTCGATATTAGGAGCTTATCATAACTTTCTTCATATGTATCCTCACTACTTTGTCTCACAGTGACCGTCTTTCTTTTCCGGTCGATAAAAATCACTTCATTCTCCGTCCGGACATCAACGCGAAAACGTGTCGAAAATGCTTCGGGAGTCTGAACGAACAGTTTTTCACGCTCTTCGATGACTCCACCTATATAATAAGGTAAGCCGCAATTGGCATACGATATATACTTTCCTTTTTCCAAAAGGATGATTTCTGCTGACTCGTCTACTCGTCTGATTCGGGCAGCAGTGGTAGCCCCGCCTGCAACGCCTCCGATAATGATAACTTTCATATATTTATTAGTGTAAATAGTTTCCTAAGGAAATAACAAAGTGTATAAGTAAAATGTTCATGGATTCGTTGAAAAAACTTATATTTGCACACCCTGTTTTTCATTCTTCTATTTTATTTTAGGTAAATTATATGAGTAAAGTTCTTATTATTGACGATGAAGTTCAGATTCGCAGCCTTTTGGCTCGTATGTTAGGGCTCGAAGGTTATGAAGTATGTCAGGCAGGTGATTGTAAAGCTGCTCTGAAACAACTGGAAGTCCAGTTGCCCGACGTGGCTTTATGCGATGTTTTTCTTCCCGACGGAAACGGTGTTGACCTGGTATTGACTATCAAAAAAACAGCTCCCAACGTTGAAGTGATTCTGCTTACCGCCCACGGCAATATTCCCGACGGCGTGCAGGCAATCAAGAACGGCGCATTTGATTATATAACGAAAGGAGATGATAACAATAAGATTATCCCCTTGATAAGCCGTGCCGTAGAAAAGGCGAAAATGAATGTCCGCCTGGAAAAGCTGGAGAAGAAAGTCGGTCAGATGTATTCGTTTGATTCTATCCTGGGTGAATCGAAAGTCCTGAAAGAAGCAGTCCTGCTGGCACAAAAGGTATCTGTGACAGATGTTCCCGTATTGCTGACCGGCGAAACCGGAACGGGAAAAGAAGTCTTTGCACAGGCCATACATTATAACAGTAAACGGAGCAAACAGAATTTTGTAGCCGTCAATTGTTCCTCTTTCAGCAAGGAACTGCTGGAAAGCGAGATGTTCGGGCATAAGGCGGGTTCATTCACCGGTGCATTGAAAGATAAGAAAGGGCTTTTTGAAGAAGCCAACAACGGCACCATCTTTTTGGACGAAATCGGCGAAATGGCTTTTGAACTGCAAGCCAAATTACTGCGTATCCTTGAAACAGGCGAATATATAAAGATAGGCGATACCAAACCGACACGGGTAAATGTGCGCATCATAGCCGCTACCAACCGCAACTTGCAGGAAGAAATCAAAGCCGGACGCTTCCGCGAAGACTTGTTCTACCGCCTTTCGGTATTTCAGGTACATCTGCCATCGCTTCGTGAACGTGCAGGAGATATCCGGATTCTGGCTAACGCTTTCGCCAAAAGTTTCTCTGAAAAACTCTCATATACAGTCAGTGAAATGACTCCCGCTTTCCTGGAAGCCCTGGAACAACAACCCTGGAAAGGAAATATCCGCGAACTAAGAAATGTCATCGAACGCAGCTTGATTGTTTGCGAGGGTGGACGACTGGATGTCTGTGACCTGCCTTTGGAGATTCAGAATACTCATTATGAATGTTCGGACGATACGGCAGGCGGGTTTGAACTGGCAGCGATGGAACGCAGGCATATCGCCCGCGTATTAGAATACACCAAAGGGAATAAAACGGAAACTGCCCGCTTGTTGAAAATCGGGCTTACTACACTATATCGGAAGATAGAGGAATACAAAATTTGAATATCTATCATACAAAGAACGGGACATTCATTAAAAAATGAATGCCCCGCGCTTCACAGCGCAGAGCATTAGCATACAAACAAACAAAAATAAAACACGGTGTGGCATTAGGGGTGACAGTCCCTGATAGCTAAAGTGGGAATCCCTGAACGCTTTCCTGGGAATTAGCTATTGGTATACCGTCCCACACCATGTAGTTTGTGTGTATCCTTGATTTGCATACAAGAAATCTCTTTGTGGCACATAACAGCTCAATCCGCTATGTGCATGTATCGTGAAGCCATATGCCAGTCCCGGAAGGAAGCTTGGCGTAGCGGCTGAATAGGTAACAATGCTCTTCCATAAGCCATCCACATACGTGCTTAGCGCAGGATTGGCCGTCAGCAATGCTTCTTTAAGGTCGAAAAACAGATGCCATTTGTTGCGGTTAAAACACTGTAAGGCAGAAATTGTTTCGGCATCCGGCTCCCAACGCAGGAAAGCGGCACGGGCAAGCTGTGCCAGTTCTTCCAAATGCCCGGTTCGCACAACGCTGATAGTAGCCGAGCGATAATCGCCCGTTTTGCTATCCCATGTATTGAAGTAGGCTTGGGCAAACTTCTCCAGTCCGGGCGTTGGCTGAAAGAGATAGGACAGGGCGGACGGATACACTTCCGTCATTCCCGGACTTACGATTTCCGTAGGAGAAGCAATGATAGCTTCCGTCTTGTCTTTCAGTTCATAAGCCACCTCAACGCTGCCCATATAGCAACCTTCAAAAAGAATAAAATCCCATTTCTTATTACCGGGCAGGGGAAGGGTAGCGGCAAAATCCGTCAGTTCCATCTCACTCTCCCCGTCGGTACAAACACTGCGCGTACTGCGACGGGAAGATTCGATGTCTTCTTTTTCTAAATTCTCTCCTTTGTAAGGTTCTTCCAAACCGCCTGCCGGCAACCATGCAGATCCATGTGAAAACAGAATTAATCCGTAGCTTGAGGCGGAATAGTTTTTCAAAATGTCGTTCAACACTTGCTCCATGACCTCTGCCGAAGCGGAGTTTTGTGTCGTATAAGTTTTCAATATCTGCCGAGGGTTTTCAGTGTCGGCACTGATTTCCATCAGTTGGGGTGATACATGTTTGCGGTCATAATAGATAAATAATCGGTTTTGCGAATAATCCGCTGAAAGAAATCCGACAGTAAGCGCTGCTATCTTTTGCTCAATCTCTGACGACAGACTGTTGTCTCCGGCAAGATAGGCTATGATAATACGTTGCGTTTCTTTTTCCGGTTGAGGGGTGATGGGATAGAAATACCCCTCATTGCTGCATGAACTGAATAACAGGCAGCAACAACAAAAGAAAAATAACCGGTAACGGATAAATAATACTATGTGAAGAAGATATTTCACCAATAACGAGTTTGTTTGTAGCTTGAATCAGAGATAGGAAAATATAGCCGGGTAAGGCTATACGAGGAGACAATACCCGGCTATGATTGTTGAGATAAAAAAGTGGGAATGATTAATATACAGCTACTGAAATATTACTCCAGTTGCTACCTTCGTATCCTGAGTACATATCTTTGATGTTTTGGCTGTCATATACTAACTTGCAATCAGCTCCTGAATCAGCAAATAAAGGACCGAATACAGTGCCAGCTTTCTTAATAGTCAAAGTTTTACCGTTCTTCATTGTCAACTTGTAGTCTGCAACGCCGTTACCATCATTATCTACGTAAGGCAATGAACCACCGTTAACTGTAGTGTTTACGCTAGAGTTAAAGTCTTTGAATGTACCGCCGCTGATAACAGCTTTTGCAGTATCTTCAGAACCAATAACTGTAACCGTGCTGTTGTATTCTCCGCCATTGAATGTAGCAGTTTCTTCAACAGTGATGGCTACTGAGTTGTATGTAGTTCCTGCGAAAGTAACATTTTTCGCTTTGATAGTTGTCGGCCAACCGTTTGATACAACTTTTTCGATAGTAACGTCAGCAGTGCTAGTCACTTCAAATTTTTGGATGCTAGGCAAATCTAAAGTAATGTTATTGCTCAAACCTTCCAGGATAATGTCCTGTCCGTCTTTGGTCAATGTCAACTTAATGTCGTTAGTAACATTGCCGGTCAGGTCAGAGAAATCGGCCGGGTTAGGAATATCCGTACCGCTCATGTTGATAACCGGTTTAGTCTCATCAGCAGCAGAAGACAAGTTTTTCATAGCCACGAGGTCATCAATAACCTGGTCGAAGTTATCTTTGTTGATACCTGTGATATCGATAGAGATAGCCTTACCGTCATCACCGCGTACCACTACAACATGCGCGCCGTTTACGTCACCTTCAGGAATGAAGTGGTCGTCCGTACTTTGCTTTTTGTCATCGTCAGTAATTTCTACTGTTTCAGTACCGCCTGTGAACTCATCAACGATAGTAACTGTACAGCTATATGCCTTATACAGATTCATCTTGATGATGGTGTGAGCATTTGTTCTTACAGGAACATTGCTTGCGTTACGAACAGCTACCAATTTGAGTCCGTCAGCTACTTCATTGATAGTAGTCAGTTCAGCAGCAGCCTTAGTAAACTCAGTCGCCACCAGTTGGTCTACATTGTAACCTTTGAAGCTCAAAGAGTAAGTAGCATCTTTGCCTGCTTTTTCAGGGATAACGTAGTTCAGGTCGAAGATAGGATAGTATTTATCACCATCTTTGTGCCATTTCACACCATTGACATCATCAGAAGTGCTGGTAGCAGAAGCCACGTCAAACGGACGGTGGAAGTAATTCTTAGTAGTCGGAGTTGCCGAAACCGGAGTCTGCGTCAAAGCATTGTAACCAGTTGACAAGTTAGTAACTTCCATTCCCAAGTGCTCAAGAATATTCTCTTCACCAATGTTGTTCAAAGCGTCAGCCCATTCAGTCTTGTTGTCATAGTCAGTCAAAATCAAGCTGATCTTGGCGAACTTACGGGTAGCTGTGATAGGAATTGCAGTTGTGATACTGTTATTTTCTGATCCCTCTGCAATATTATAAGTACCGTCTGCGTTCACGGTGAACTTGATAAGTCCGGTGTAAGCGTCGCGGGCTTCAGGAGTTTCGATGATAGGCATCATACCCTCTGTGAATTCCAGTTCGGAAACATTAGCCAGGTTTTCAGTCTTCCAGTAATAGTCGTTGCGGTTTTCAGTGCTTGAAGAAGTCACCGATTTCGGAACGAAGTCAACCCATACCACAGCCGTGTAGCTGTTACCTGCTGCCAGGCGGAATTCAGGAAGATCAATATCGTTGCCGCTGGGAGCTTCTGTCAATACAGTTCTTACCTGCGTGTATGGAGATGTCCCTCCATTAGCGAATATCTGCAAAGTTGCACGTACATTCACTGCATCAATCATTTCTGTGTCGGAATCTTTCCAGTTAGACCATCCACCTTTTGAGAAATCCGTACCCGCATAAGTACTGATCGCATTCCCCATGTTAATTTTGAACGCTACAGGCGTCTCCTCACCTGTCACAACCTGTTGGTTGTCAACAAATGCATCATCACCGCACGCCGTCATCATAGCTGTTGCAGCTATTAACGACCAGAATAAACTTTTTTTCATGCTTTAAAAAATTGGTTAATAATAAAAATGTGTCACTGTTTTGTTATAATAGAAAGAAATTTTACGGACGATATTCTTTGAATGTCAATGGATATACACTTTCGCTTCCTTCCTGTTCCTCTGTCGCTCCTTTGATTAACAGCATATAATTCGGATTGGGCAGATTGATCGAGATAGAAGAATAATCCGGCGCGCCGCTTCCATACCGTTTGAATGTCACCGGAGTACTGCCTGATGCTGTTTCTGCCGAAATGTAGAAAGATAAAGGAATGACATCCGCCATCGGTACAGGTACTATCAGATAATCATGCAACGCAAATGTCCTGTCAAAGGAAGAAACCTCTTTGGGATAAAGCGATTCGAGATTTGTCCTTCCTCCTGAAGCCTCTCCCGTCCATACATTAAATTGAGTATATAATGCGCTTCCCGTTTCATATACGATTCGGACATTCTTCAGACCTTCTGTCCATGCAGCGCCACTCTCGTCAGTCAACTTCACCCACGGGAGAGATACTTTCACGAACGGACGTCTCAACTTGATAGAAGTCAGCTTCTCCTCGTCGCCTTCCTTTATATCTCCATTCACTTCGATGGTGAAAGATTCGGATTGTCCGGCATAAGCATCCTCTATATTCATGTCGTTGGCAGCCGCTTCTGCATGAACTGTTCCGATTGTCTCGATGAGGCGTATGTCGCTCAACCCCTTCGAAGTATTGTATATCAAGTCAGTTACCGTTCCTGCCGCGATATAATCAGCCCAGCAGATAGCCTTGTACGTATCATTGGGCGCCAATCGTATGTCCGGGAAAGTGATAGCCCCGGTCAGTCCGCTGTTATCGTCGATAAATTGCTGGGACTGTGCTACGCGCAGGTTCGTTGTCGTCGAATACACTTCGATTTTGCAGCGCAGGCGATACCCCGCAGGTACTTGCTTGTCGCCGCCGGCACGGGTGATTACGCCGTAGTCCGTTGCCGCTTCCGGTTCGTTCGCAGCCTTAGTATCAACTGTTGCCAGTATGGAAACGCTGGTTTCCGGAGATTCAGCCGGCCCTATATTCAAGGGCGACTCGTTGGTGCATGCCGCAGTGAGAAACGACAGACCGAAACATACTATCCGGAAATACTTCTGGTGATTCATAAGCCTATATTTTTTCATCTTATTCTATCCTTAAAAATTATTCATTAATCAGGTATCACTATTTCTATTATTTCTTCGAAATCATCGTCGATACCCGGTGAACTGGGCTTGCGAACGGTCAGGAATGCGCCATATACCAATGTATGTTTGTTGCGTTGCATACGTATCTCCGCGTTTCCGCTTTTGTGTATGCTGCTTCCGTCTGCTGCGTGAGTTTCTACTATAATGTTATAATAGTTGTCTGTTCCGTCGCCCGGACCTATAAAGATGAGGTCTTCCGCCAATTTGTATTCTTTCCCTTCCGTATGCACACTTACAGGATGCTCGAATGTCGCACCTGATTGTGAACCGTTTGCCACCTGGCGGAAAGTGTCGAACATCGGCGGTATCCACATCTGATAATTCACTTTGGCAGTATGCGGTTCCGGTGCATCGGCTCCCATTTTCTCAAAATACTCTTCCATATCGTTGGAAATCACCGTATATGTGCCGAAGGGGCGCAATAGTTCCAGTTCTTCCGTGAAGTCAAGGGCGTTCGAGTGGGAGTGGGGCACTCCGTATCCGCTGTAATCCCAGGTAGTACTTCCGCTGAAAGCGTCTTTGGTAGATCCCGCGCCAAACGGTTCCAGCATCTTCACGCTGCTTAGTGAAGTCACGTCAAAGTAAGGATTCGTAGTTTGTCCGCTTGCCAGCGGCTCTGCCCATGCCAGTACGGCTATCTTTTCGGCCGGAAGGTCTACACTGACTTTATGGCTGTTGCTGCCTTGGTTCAGTGTGCCGCCGTTCACAATCTTGCGTTCCAACTGCGTTTTCAATCTACCGTCATCATCCATTGTCCAGAATTCCAGCACATACCTCACTGATACAGTGCTTACGGTACGTGTGTAATTCGAATAAATCGGTTCATTGTCCCACGCCGTGTTGAACTTGAGCGTCAGTTGGGTGTGGCAGATGTGCGGATGCGCATCCAGGTAACAAAGGTCTTTCTTCTCACACGAACTCAGCAGTAGCAGGGAAAGTATGAACAGTGCCGCCGCAGATGCGGAAATCATCGTCACCAACCTTTTATGTCGCATCGTCTCCTTCCGGTTTCCCCATTCAGACACGTTATATTTGTTATATAAATCCATAGTTTCAGTATCTTTTTCTGTTCTCATAATCAGGTCCTCCTATGATTTAAAATCTCCAGACGAGTGAAGCCTTGATTTTGCTTGGTCCCCAATAGTTCTTACCCTTATGTTGCTTGAATGCGTTGCACGGGTCATACCAGAAATACTTGTCATATTTGAGACGGTTGTATCCGGCAGAAATTCCGAGGTCGAAATAAAGGCAGTCGAAACGGTTGAACTTGAAGATATATCCGTAAGAAACACCCAGTCCGCGGATATTACCCTGACGTCCCGTACTTCCGAATTTCACGTCATATTCGCCATATAGCCCGTATAGTCCCCAGTAAGAACCCTGGAAAGAACGGTCGTCACGTATGTACATGCGCACTTCCGGCGATACGGACGCTACGTTGTAGCTGTTCCCTTTTGCTTTGCTGTCCTTCAGCCAGCGGTATGCGCCTTCTACGGCAATAGAATAGCGGTTGCCGAGATACGCTTCCAGCTCGATGTTCGGAGTGATAAGCGCGGCCCACGAAGCGAGGTTGGTTTTGATAGCCATAAATGGCGGTTCGCACCGGCAAGGCTCCGGCTCCTGTACTACCGGTTTCTGCGGAGTCCTCTTCACCGTGTCCACTTCTACCACTTTTATCTCTTCCTTCACTACGGGCGAAGCGACCACAGGCACTATTCTTAGTAACTGCACACTGCTTGCGCTTCTCAGTTTAGGATAGAAAGTATTCAGCATATAACGGTAAGCACCGCCGGGCAGCTTCTTGAGGGCGATTTCCGGGTCTACTCCTTCGGGCGTGTTGTTGAGAATATCCAGTATGCGGGCTTTTTCCTTCATATCACTCTTTTCGACCATGACACGCAGCTCGTTCCAGTTCTCGCCGCCTGCCACAACTTCAAACAAGCTGGGGGCGAGTCCCGTTTTAGCTACCAGATAGTCCTTCAGCACATCTGCTCTGGCCTCACTTAGCTTCATGTTCAGTGCTAACGGACCTTCGGGAGATGCATATCCGATGATGCGGATGTGGTCGATGACGTACTCATTTTTGTCTATAATCTCTTGTACTCTGTCGATACATCGTTGTAGAGTACCTCTGTTGCCGTTGTACTCCAAGTCAAGATTGCTCTTTCCTGTTTTGAAATGGATGTACCAGGCTTCCGGATCCTTTGTCAGTGAGTCCGTCGGGAGTATTTGCCCCCATGCGGCACACGTCAGAAGAATACTTCCGGCTAATAGGCATAGCTTTCGTCTTAAATATTCCATACTGGTTTTAAATTTTTGTTTCTCCGTAGTGTGCGCCGTTACTTTGTAGGTAACGGCACGTGCCGTCCCAGGCAGGCGGAAGCGTCCCCTGAACGCGGTTGGCATGAATAAAAATACAAAAGGAGAATCGCGCCACTGTGAGCACAGTTGCGAACGTTGAGTTTTCGTATCCGAACGCTGGATACGACTGGAATATTTATGCGATAAAGTTGCTTGGTTTACTTTGGAAGAGTTTTCATTTTAGCAAATACTTTGCTTTTTTATAAAAACCTGCAAAAAAAATGTTAGTTTTGTTTTCTTATTTCAAAATCAATCTTTATATTTGTCGAATCTTTTGTGTACCGTTACCTACAAAGTAACGGATTAGCTAAATAATTGAATTACAGCAATGTAGTTGCTAAATATTGATTTTTGCATCCCTTCTCCGCTTCTTTTTTTATGTAAGAGATAATCATACTATTTGTCTTATCTATTTCCTTTTGTTCAAAGGCTTTTAAGTATGTTTCGGTCACTTTCACGGAAGAGTGTCCCAAAGCGTTGCAGATGATTCCTGTTGCACATTTCTTTTGATAGGCTGTTGTCGCCCATGTGTGGCGGGCAGTATATGAGGATAGTTTTTCTCCGAGATTCATCCTTCTTGAAAGTTCGTTTAGTCTTCTGTTGAACCCTCTCAATATGGCTTGATACAATCTGTATTCCTCTTTGCTGCCGAAACCGTTCGCGTTCTGCATTCCCGGAGCATCCGGCAAGATAGACAATAAATAAGGTGACCTGGGATTGCGGTTGGCCAACTGGTTGATAAGCCGCATTGCTTCAGGAGTCACGTTGACGGTGATTACCCGCCCGGTTTTTTGTCTCTTATAAATAAGGATATTCCCATGCAGGTCGCATTTCCTCAACCGGGCAAGGTCGATGAACGGCATTCCCCTTAACAAGAAAAGGAGTACGAACCATGATTGTGCTTCCCGCAAAGAGGGGAGTGTTTGTCTGGCAACAAGGATGTTTCCCATATGTCCTGCTGTCAGCGCGCGTTTTGTGTCTGCCCGCACTCCTGTATATACGGTGTCGAACAAACCTTGTTTCCATTTAATTCGTCTTTCTTTGGTAGCCCTGTGATAAATAGCCCGTAGCATACGCATATAAGTAGATACGGTATTCATGCTAAGCATATTCTCCAATAAGTATCGCTCGAAACCCTGCAAAGGTGCCGGAGCGAAAACTTTATCCAATTTCATCGCACCCTTTTGTTTGCTATGCCAATATTGTGAAATAGCATTCAGAGTACTTTGATAAACGTGGGCTGTCCCATACCGCCCCTCGCTTTCCAGTCTTAGTATGACTGTCTCCATAAAACTTTTTAAATCATTCATAATTCCTTTGTTTTTTATCTATTAAAAACTGAAGGAAGAAATAATTGGCATAGGCTACTTGTTTGCTTGTTTGTGTAATCTTTGCATTTCACGGTCTTGTTTTAACCGTTATTTTTGTTTCTTGTACGTAAAATCGGCATTCTTGTATATATGCCGATATTTTAGCATGTCAACCGATATTCTTGTATATATACCGATGCCCTTGTATGCAAAACCGATATTTTTGTTTGTTTTTTAGTCTTACGCCCTTTTTCCTTCCATTCCTCAAAGATAAGCCCGAATTGAAATATGGGAGTTTTCAATTTGGATTTTTGTATTTCTATATGTATCATTCTGATTTTTAGACTTTTTGTTTCCCGACATATACTTGCTTTTGGAAGCTGTGAAGGGTCATTTGTGTCATTTTTTACGATGATTAGTTTCGACTTCTGCAACAACTTGTTTTGTTTTATTACGAAAAGTGGAAACCTCGTTTCGAACCGGAATCTTAGTATGTACTTTTTATGTGATATAAGTGGTAATATAGGAACACACTCTACGCCTTCTACAGGAGGCATGTATTAATTATTGAGCGTCTGCTCTGGACTGA
Source organism: Bacteroides sp. GM023 (assembly GCF_014750685.1). Classification (GTDB taxonomy): domain Bacteria; phylum Bacteroidota; class Bacteroidia; order Bacteroidales; family Bacteroidaceae; genus Bacteroides. The sequence continues at coordinate 5,078 of NZ_JAAXGE010000013.1, read as the reverse complement.
AACAGCCAACCGGTATTAGCGAAAGACAATTATAGGCTATCGGGTAATTTGTTTAGATTGAGAATATTTTCTTCCGGGTCTGCAAAAGCATTCATTTCGTATAGAAACGTTTTCATTGCATTCAAATCTTCTCCATATAGCGCAGAACTGAATCTTTGAACTTTCAACATGGCGTTGATGTACACGTTCGGATCATTTTGTCGGGTAAGTTTGCGAAGAGACAACAAATAGTCATTACGAAAAACGGTAGGTATAATGATTTTGGATTCGTTTGCAACCGATAGTTCCGCATTCATCATTACGCGGGCAATACGCCCATTTCCATCGTTGAAAGGATGTACTTCGCTAATCATAAACATAATGAATAATGCCTTCGCAAAAGGCGTTTGCAGAGCCTGATAATACTCAAATCCTTTCAGTAAAGTACCTCTGGCAAGAGTAAAATCAACAAAATTGGTATTTCCTGCCCGGTTATTTTGCATTTTGAACATGCCGGGCATTTTACTTTGTCGTGCGGACAACATAATCCGGTGCCTGGATTGCAGAATCTGAATCAATTCCTCTGCCGATCTTGGTACTATTGCCATTTCCCGCTTGTTTGATACGATATAGAACGTACCTAAAACATCGTGTGAATCTTCATTACGGGCTTCCATCGGCTGATTGGTTTCTATGATTCGTTGTGCGTCTTCCACTTCGAACTCTGTCCCTTCTATATAATTGGAAAAATAGCTCTCGAAAAACGCAAAATTCCGATAGGCACGTTCTGTTGTATTTTTATCCGGATAAGATTTGAATTCCATTTGCTGAAGAGCAGCGAACAAACTCCCAAATAACTCATAGCGTTCTGGGTCATAAGGTTCCCCAAAAGCACGGGCTGCCGCCAAAGGGGATTTTAAAATTTGGGCAGGGTGGGTCGCAAGTAATGCACTGATAATTGTATTCAATTTTTCAAATTCAGGTTCCATATTCAAAACGGAGGCTACTTCCCGTGATTTATCCCGCAATTTATTGATAGCAGTTTCTCCATTTGTACGAATGATGATCTCTAATTTTTCTTCTATGGTCTGTTGCGTCAATGTTTTAGACTCATCTCCTTGCTTTCTGGATACTTGCATGTTTTCCAAAAAAGCTCTTTCCGGTCGGGACAGATACAATCCTTCAATAAACGGAGTGTCTTCCGGCATCCCACCTTTTCCTTCCATCAAATGAATGGTGATACCCGGCAAAGAAATGTTTTTCGTATAAGAATAAGTCAAAAAAATATGTCCGCTGGGGGTGGGTTTAAATTCAAAAGCCGACCTGTGGCTGATGACAGCTTGAGGATATAGTTTCCCTAATAGGATGAAAATGTTTCTCCTGATAATATTCTCAGGCTGGTCAGTCAAGTTTGATGTGTAAATCTTAGGTGCTATTTTTCTTATGACACCTTCTTTGACAAGTTTGGCTATACGTTTTGATTCCGCTTTATCGGAAGATGAAAACAAAAGTTCCTGTAACTGTATTCGGCGATTTTTTTCCATTATAAATCACTATTTCTGCAAAAGTAGGTAAAATTTTCTATTATAACAGGGTAAATGGGCGATTTTTGTCGATTATAACTTATATCCTTATAAAATGCCAAGTATTTAAAGTTTGATAGAAGAAAACCTATGGATGGAATGAGAATATAAGAGATAAAGTCATTGGTATTGAAAAAATATAGAAAATGATAAGGTGTAATGGTTATTGAGCGTTCACCTTGTGTCTTGTTGTTATTCTACTAATCCACTAGAGTGGATTTGTCATTTTCATCTCTCATACTCTCATTGATTATAGATAACTAAATGGTAATCAGCTAATAATGAAATGAGAGATAAAATTATAAATGGTATCTCTCATTATTTTCTACTCATTTTGACGGAAAAATGTGTGTCTCTCATCGTTTTTTGTTCTATTATTATGTATCTCTCATCAAAAACTTCTCATCAAATACCTTTCGTCAAATACCTCTTCATTCCTCATCAAATTCTTTTTCATCTTTCATGCTATTTCGGATTATATTTCTTTCTTTTTCAGTTTATTGCTTAATCATCTGTACTTAACCGCTTGCTCGTATGTAATATACCTTTAGATTCTATGTTTTCTCCTAATCATTGTCGTATTTTTAAGGCGATATCTATATCGTTCCACTCGAGTGAACGGTTCTGTGCACTCCAGTGCATAGTTCTATCCACTCTAGTACACAGAATTGTGCACTAGAGTGGAACGGTTTGAATATCGGTACAAAAACACAAGGATACCTGCTCTATGAGGTGTGGATACCTGCTCTTTATTCTATTGTGATACGGTAAATGAGCCTCTATTTGCCATGAACCGTAGACTAATTTCAGCGGATTTCATCATTTCGCCATATGAAACCTGCATTATTCTATCAACGCATATCAATCGGATAATGATAAGTAGTAGAATTTTCATTCTCGTCTTTGGGGCTGAATGAAAGCATCCAATGATAGCAAATTCTATCTTGGCCTCTTCTAAAATCTTCAAAATATAGTTTTCTCTATGAGAAATAGCTTGAAATAGAATGAGAGATACATAATAATCGGGTAAAAAGCGATGAGAAGCACATTGTTTTCAATCAAAATGAGTCGAAAATGATGAGAGATGCCGTTTTTTATTTTATCTCTCATTTTGTTATTTGTTGATTATCATCTAATTAGCTAAAATTAATGAGAGCATGAGAGATGAAAATGAAAAATACGTTTTAGTACAGCTAAGCCGATTTTACTAAATAGAACGAATTAAACTCGGCGATTCATTTCTTTGTCAATATTGTTTGCCTGATAAATATTTATTGCTACTTTTGTCGTAGTTTACTTTCTAGCGAAGAAAGTAGGTTTTTAATAATTTTATTGAGAACGGTTATTTATTGCATTCTATATAAAAAATCGGCTAATTTTTTCACGAAAAGCAATAAGTGACGGGTCTCGCGCATCTTTTGTATATATAACCTTGTTATATACCCAATTGAGCGTGGGACTATCACTTGTGTTCGTGAAGGGTCTTAGCCGATACCTTATATAGGCATGAGTAGATAGTTCCTGCGCTCTCTTTTTATATATAACCCTCGCACCATCGGGAACTGATGCGTCAAACAAAACTAAAAGCGATGGATATTGATTTTAAAGAAAACATCATCCGCTTGATGCAGCATCCTGTCATGCATAAGCCAATAAGTGAACTGACTAGTTGCGAGCAAAGCCAGCTTTATGAAATACTGGACAACCTGGTTGAATCTTCAATGAATGCATCCTACACCCAAATAGACTACATTCAAATGTCCCGTCTTTGTTACGCTCTTGCCGAGTTATCCTATGTAATGTGCAGTAATCCTGAACGCATAATCCATCATTTTCGTGATTCTTTGGACTGTCTTTCCAAAGGTGGCATTGACTTGAGTCTAAATAAATGGACTGAACTGGTTAATTTACGTCAATCTGCGGAAAGATGAAAAATTGAACCGATTTGAGATAGCACTGAATGAATTCAATAAATCCAATAGTTTGAATTAAATCTGAGTAGAACTGCGTTAATCGGATAAAATCATCTGTGTACGCCGGATTGATTATCTTGTCGTATTGTCGTATGACCGGGTAATGAAATAGTTCTCATGATCCTACCAGCTTTTCTGCATGGAGAGTTCTCAACTCTACTAATTGCTTGTGAAAGTGGTTTTTAGAATTGTCTCCTAGAGAGGATGCTCATTTCCCCATACGAGCATCCTCTTGCTTTTTTATCGACATTTATAAAACTTCTTTTCTAGTTGAGCTTGATACGAGCATCCTCTTGCTTTTTTTATCGTCATTAATGAAACTTCTTTTCTAGTTGAGCTTGATACAGCATTCTCTTACTTTTTTATCGGCATTTATAAAACTCCTTTTTTAGTTGAGCTTGATACAGCATCTTCTTGCTTTTTTATCGACATTTATAAAACTCCTTTTTTAGTTGAACTTGATACGGCATCCTCTTGCTTTTTTTATCGACATTTATGGAACTCCTTTTTTAGTTGAGCTTGATACAGTATCCTCTTGCTTTTTTTTATCCTTATCGCTGTTTTCTTACCTCTATTTCTACTATTCCTTTCTCCCTTCAGTCTTTTTTTACCTCTCTTTCTCCTTTTTCCCTTTCATTCTTTAGAAAAAAGATGTTTTTTTCTTCCAGCTATTTATTTCCTCGCGCGCGCATTACGCGCACACGTGAATATAATAATGTGTACTCCCTTACCCGTTCCCGCACACACTTCACCTAATATTAAAAAATATGTTCTACAACACCCTTATCGTTCAACGAGTTAGCATAAGCATTCAAAAATAATTAGAAAAAAGAGTTGAATATATTTGGAGTGTATCCCAAAAGGGACTACTTTTGCACCCGCTTTCCAAGAGAAGGAAGCCTTGACAAAATGACTTAGTGATAAAGCGTAGGACGGCTTAATAATAAGAACAAAAAAACTTCCGATAAAGTTTGGAAGATATAACTTAAAGTTCTTATCTTTGCAGTCCGATTCGCAAAGAAAACGGTTTATCTTTTCTTAATTAATTATTCTTTCCCTTTCGCAAAGAGAGCCTGAGAAACGAGTTGAAAAAGAAAATAAAAAAACTTCCGAAAAAGTTTGGTAGTTAAAATTAAACCTCTTACCTTTGCACCCGCTTTTGAAACGAAAGCAACAAGTTCTTTGAAATATTGATAAACAATACAAGTAGTACAAGTTAAAAAATAGAACCGTCAATACTTGTTTCAAGCGTAGCAATACAAATGAAACTTAGGTATTAGAAAAGAGTCAATAAATTTTGTACGGCATCCTGAGCAGAGCAAAAACCATCCTTAATGGATGATTAAAATAACTTTTACAATGAAGAGTTTGATCCTGGCTCAGGATGAACGCTAGCTACAGGCTTAACACATGCAAGTCGAGGGGCAGCATTTTAGTTTGCTTGCAAACTAAAGATGGCGACCGGCGCACGGGTGAGTAACACGTATCCAACCTGCCGATAACTCGGGGATAGCCTTTCGAAAGAAAGATTAATACTCGATAG
>NZ_JAAXGE010000012.1 GCF_014750685.1 Bacteroides sp. GM023 | reverse complement strand
GCTATCCCCGAGTTATCGGCAGGTTGGATACGTGTTACTCACCCGTGCGCCGGTCGCCATCTTTAGTTTGCAAGCAAACTAAAATGCTGCCCCTCGACTTGCATGTGTTAAGCCTGTAGCTAGCGTTCATCCTGAGCCAGGATCAAACTCTTCATTGTAAAAGTTATTTTAATCATCCGTAAAGGATGGTTCTTGCTCTGTTCAGGATGCCGTACAAAATTTATTGACTCTTTTCAAATACCTAAGTTTCATTTGTATTGCTACTTCTGAAACAAGTATTGACGGTTCTATTTTTTAACTTGTACTACTTGTATTGTTTATCAATATTTCAAAGAACTTGTTGCTTTCGTTTTAAAAGCGGGTGCAAAGGTAAGGGGTTTAATTTTAACTACCAAACTTTTTCGGAAGTTTTTTTATTTTCTTTTTCAACTCGTTTCTCAGGCTCTCTTTGCGAAAGGGAAAGAATAATCAATTAAGAAAAGATAAACCGTTTTCTTTGCGAATCGGACTGCAAAGATAAGAACTTTAAGTTATATCTTCCAAACTTTATCGGAAGTTTTTTGTTCTTATTATTAAGCGGTCTTACGCTTTATCACTAAGTCATTTCATCAAGGCTTTCTTCTCTTGGAAAGCGGGTGCAAAAGTAGCCCCTTTTGGGATATACTCCAAATATATCCTGCTCTTTTTTCTAATTATTTTTGAATGGGTAGGCTAACTCGTTGAATTATAAGGATATTGTAGAACATATTTTTTTAATATGGGGTGGAGTGTGTACGGGAACGGGCAAGGGAGTACACATTATTATATTCACGTGTGCGCGTAATGCGCGCAAAAAGACAAAGGCAAGGAAAGAAAAAAGAGCGAGAATTACAAGAAAAAAAGGAATAAGAAGAAAAAAAGAGGAAAAGAAAGGATAAAAAGCAAGAGGACGTCCGTAAGGGAAAAGAGAAAACTCGGACATCCTCTTATCAATGAGTAGATGACAAACTATTATTTATCCTTCCGATAAACCCTCTATACGTAAGCTGACAAGTCCAACCCATTTCTTTAAACTAAGGTCGAAACCGCCTTTTTCCAACAAGCGAAGGGCACCCCTGTAATGAAGGACGGCATCCTCACCATTACCGTTTATCCGGCATGACAGTTCGCCCAGACAATACTCAAGACGTGCCATCTGGATATAATCCAATAAGGTATAATCCTCTTCCACTGACATATCCACCACCTCCTTTATTAAAGCATAGGTATACTCGCATTCACGAAAGGTTAAATCTGAAATAGACCAGTTCATTACAGGACTCTGAATTAACTGGATAATGATTCGGTTAAAATCTCCGGACATAATTTTGTGTAAATTACCGCATCAGTTCCCGGTGGTGCGAGATTATAAAAAAGAGAGCGCGGGAACTATCTACTTACGCCATACATAGGTATCTGCTAAGACCCTCTAGTGAACACAAGTGATAGCCCCACGCCCATTTGAGTATATAACAAAGTATATATACAAAAGATGCGCGAGACCTGTCACTTACTGTTATTCACTAGATTAAAATTAGCAGATTTTATGTATGAATACAATAAATAACCGTTCTCAATAAAATTATTAAAAGTAACTTTCGTCGCTCGAAAGTAAACTACGACAAAAGTAGCAATTTATATTTAGCAAGCAAACTAATTTGACAGAGAAATAAATGTATTCAATCAACTTATTTTATTTCACGAAAACATCTGTATCAAGTTCAGTATTCAGGCTACTAGAAACGTTTTTCTATTTCCATTTCTCATACTTTAAAGGTATCTCTCATACTCAAAAGCACTATTGGAGTTATGTTAAGTATCAAATTATAATTCATTCAAGACAAACTAAGAGTCATATACCGTTCAACAACAGTTCACAAAGCGGTTGCCAACAGGATATAGAGTAGATATTCTCGTGTTTTTTAAAAGCTATTTATATCTTTCCACTAGAGTGAATTAAACTGTTCACTCTAGTGAAAAGAACTCTCCACTTGAGTGGAAAGAATTGTCCACTCAGGTGGAACAATACAGATTTCGGTTCAAAAACACGACAAGAAATAGGATAAAACATAAAAACAGTAGGTATACTACATATAAACAAGCTATTAAGCATAGAAGATTAACGGTTAAACTGAAACATAGAAAAGAATAATCCAGGATTTGATGAGAGATAAAGACACGGTTCTTATGAGAGATACATAAAAAATAGGCAAAAAAGCATGAGAGATACCTAAAAAGTATGAGAAATACCATAAAAGCATATGAGAGATGCATCATTTTAGGGCGAAAATGACGATAAAAGTATGAGAGATGCAATTTCGAATTTTATCTCTCATTATGTTATTTATTGATTTACAACACATTAAGTAAAGCTATGAGAATATGAGAGATAAAAATAAAAATACTCTTTAGTAAAGAGTTTATCCCTAAGTTCAAGCCAGGGCAAACGCTCAATAAATGTAACATCCCCATTTTGCGAAAATCTTTCCCTTTGGTCTTTTTTCTTTCTCTTTCTTCTCTTTGTGCTCCTTCTTTAGCCTGCCTGTCCTATTAGTCAGAAAATTTCCTTAGCTTTGCATACTATATTCTACATTATATATCTACAACTATGACCATTCATTCATTTTCCGAGATTATTCCCGATGTCCGTGACGAAAAGAACAAGATTTATGAATCTAACGAGATCGTCTTTATTGCCATTGTTTCTGTGATTTGTGGAGCTGACACTTGGAACGAAATCGAATCCTTTGGCAAAACGCACGAACAATACTTCAAGGACCGTCTTCCCGGTTTATCTTCCATCCCCTCTCATGATACGATCAGCCGCTTCTTTTCAATTCTTGATATCGAATGGTTTGAAGAATGTTTCAGATTATGGGTTGATGATATTTGCCATCGAATACCCGGTGTCGTAGCCATTGACGGGAAAGCAGTTTGTGATAACCCTCATGTGTGCTCCAATCCAAGTAACGGTATGAGAAGCAAATTGTATATGGTTAGCGCCTGGGCTGTATCTAATGGTTTATGCCTTGGGCAAAAGAAAGTAGATGAAAAGTCCAACGAGATAAAAGCCATTCCCGAACTTATCAGACAGCTTGATATTGAGAACTGTATTATAACTATTGATGCCATGGGCTGCCAGAAATCAATAACCCAACTTATTATTGAGAACAAGGCTGATTATATTTTATGTGTAAAAGATAACCATGAGTCACTTCGGAAACGAATAGAACTCAATCTTAGCGAGGACATGAGAATGTATTTATGTCATGCCAAAAGGTATTTTGAAGAGAATGAAGGGCATGGAAGAAGTGAATACCGGGAATGTGTATGTATAAGCGCTAAAAATCTGCAGTATTTCTTCAAAGGGTGGACAGGCATAAAAACATTGGCTATGATAAATACCGTTAGAAAAATAAAAGACAAGGAATCAACTTTAGAAACCAGATATTACATATCCTCATTAGAGCCGGATCCAATAAACATACTCAAATCCGTAAGGTCACATTGGACTATTGAAAATGAATTACACTGGGTACTAGATGTGGGATTCAGAGAGGATGATGACAGAAAAACCGGGAATGCAGCCATTAATTTCTCGGCTATTGAGAAGCTGGCACTTATGCTTTTAAAGAAGAGTGATATTAAACTGGGAATGGCCGGAAAGAGAAAAGCATGTGGATGGGATGAGAAAACAAGAGACAAGGTCATTGGAATAAAAACAATCGAAAAAAAGAGAGAAACATAATGTTACATTTATTGAGCGTTTGCCCTGAAGTTCAAGTTATAAATGCGACCTGTCGGCTGAAGTTTGAAATATCCTATTAATACAACTGAGCAAAATCTATCCTCAGTTGTTATTCATACAGATAATATACACAATAAAAGTCAATATCATGGAGAAGAATATTTTCAAGTTGGATAATGAACAACTCAAAGAGATAGCACGTTCATTCAAAGCAAAAGTAGAAAAAGGATTGAGCACAGAAAACGCTGAAATACAATGTATTCCTACTTTCATTACTCCCAAAGCAAGTAGTATTAACGGCAAGTCATTAGTACTTGATTTAGGTGGGACTAATTATCGGGTAGCACTTGTTGATTTTAGTAAATCAACACCTACGATTCATCCAAACAATGGTTGGAAGAAGGATATGTCGGTTATGAAATCACCCGGTTATACCCGTGAGGAATTGTTCAAGGAGTTGGCGGATATGATTATCGGCATAAAACGAGAGAAAGAAATGCCTATTGGCTATTGCTTTTCTTATCCGACAGAATCCGTTCCGGGCGGAGATGCCAAACTGTTACGTTGGACGAAGGGAGTAGACATAAAAGAAATGATCGGCGAATTTATAGGAAAGCCCCTACTCGACTATCTGAATGAAAGAAATAAAATCAAATTCACGGATATTAAAGTATTAAACGATACCGTAGCGAGTTTATTTGCCGGGCTTACCGACAATAGTTACGATGCATATATAGGTCTAATTGTAGGGACAGGCACTAATATGGCAACTTTCATCCCTGCCGAAAAAATTAAGAAGTTGAATCCCGAACTGGGAATCAAGGGGTTGATTCCTGTTAATCTGGAATCCGGCAATTTCCATCCGCCATTCCTGACGGCGGTGGACAATACGGTGGATGTAATTTCCGGCAATTCGGGAAAACAACGTTTTGAAAAAGCGGTGTCCGGTATGTACCTGGGAGATATTTTAAAGGCAACTTTCCCATTAGAAGAGTTTGAAGGAAAGTTTGACGCACAGAAACTTACCGCTATTATGAACTACCCGGATATTTATAAAGATGTATATGTGCAGGTGGCACAATGGATATATAACAGATCGGCACAGTTAGTCGCAGCTTCGCTGACCGGACTCGCCATGTTGTTGAAATCATACAATAAAGATATACGGAAGATTTGCCTGGTTGCCGAAGGCAGTCTTTTTTGGAGCGAACACAGTAAAGGGCAGGATTATAACGTTATCGTTATGGAAAAGTTACGGGAGCTTTTCAAACTGTTCGATTTGGAAGACGTCGAGGTCGATGTGAAAAGTATGAACAATGCGAATCTGATAGGAACAGGGATTGCGGCATTATCCTGATAAAAGAAATTCGATGCTGCGTCAAAATCATTGATGCAGCATTGAATTTGTTTTTAAGCTTTCTATATCAATTTCCTGTTATACCCTTATTCTATCTGAAGAGCAAAACCACCGCCGGGTGCCAAGTGAACCTTTAATTTACTGTCATTCTTAATCTGAAGAGATTCACGTTTATAATCACGACCTACACGATGAGCATTTGCGCCATCCTTGAACAATGTAGCGTTGTATGTTTTATCACCCAGGAAAGAGCAATCAACTTCTATATCACGTGCAGTCCAGTCGGTTATCCCACCTACATACCATACATTTCCACTCCGGCGGGCAGTTACGATGTACTCTCCCATTTTACCGTCAAGAACGATACTTTCATCCCATACAGTAGGAATTGCAGCGATGAAATCCGTTGATTCCGGTTCGCGCATATAGTTGCTCGGATTATCACACAGCATATTGAAAGGTGATTCAAATACTACGTACAGAGCTAGTTGACGACAACGCGTGCCCTGGCTCATCGGTTCTGAATTGCAAGGATAATAATTTCCTTTTGATGCATTGCGCATAGCTCCTTGAGTATAATCCATCGGACCGGAAACCTGTCGGATGAAAGGAATCATCACATCATATTTCACCTGATCGAGCGAAGCCGGACTCCATTTCATCTGTTCCAGTCCGTTCACTCCCTCAAAGTTCAGTACATTGGGGTAAGTACGGTTCATACCAGCCGGTTTGTGTGTTCCGTGCAAGTCGAGAATCAACTTATATTTAGCACACATTTCAGCAGCCCGATAGTTGAATGTAGTCATTTCCTGGTCGTCACGGTCCATGAAGTCGACTTTGAATCCCTTCACTCCCATCGCGGCATAATGACGGCAAACGTTCTCCATGTCACGTTCGAAAGCATAGTAACCTGCCCAAAGGATGATACCCACATTCTTAGATGCGGCATAGTCAACGAGTTCTTTCAAATCAATCTCTTTCACTACCTGCATCAAATCTGCTTTCAGATTTACTGCCCAACCTTCGTCAAGTATCACATATTCAATACCTTTTGCTGCAGCGAAATCAATATAGGCTTTATAGGTGGCGTTGTTTACTCCTGTAACGAAATCAACGCCATCCAAGTTCCATGCATTCCACCAATCCCAGGCTACTTTGCCGGGTTTAATCCAAGAGATGTCCGACACACGTGAAGGAGCTGCCAAAAGATAACTGAGATTGCTTGCCGCAAGGTCTTTGTCCGAAGTGGTGACGATGGCCATGCGCCAGGGGAAGCTCCGGGGGGTATCGACTTTGGCAATATAGGCTTCGCGTTCTTTTACCAGCATTTGAAGTTTATTATGACCGCCCTGTGCCGTCTGTTTAGGATAAGGGGCAAATGTTCCTTTCAGAGAATTGCCTTCTCCGGCAACAGACAGGTAAAGTCCCGGATAATTTTCCAAATCGGATTCTGTGATACACAACTTGACGCCTTCTCCTGCATCTACCACCAATGGCAGAAACATCAAGCGTTGTTTATTCAATTTTGACAGTTTATCTGTGGTATATGTGTTCTCAAAAGAATTGAAGAACTGGGATTCAAAATTACCGTCTTCTCCCCTTTTCACAAAAGGAACAGAAGCAGTCACATCAGCCGGAAAACGATAGTCTGCCACTTCATCAACGACATTGAAAGGTTTCTTCGAGAGATTGACGAAACGATAAACGATACCATCGTTGTAGGCACGAAATTCTACGTTCCAGTCTTTCCTGAATCGCAATGTCAGTTCATTGTAATAGTCTCTCAATTCACTGGCACGATAGAAGGGAGAAGGTATCATCCGGTCGACACTCTTCCTGGAAGTGCCGGATAATTTCGCTTTCTCACCCCAAACTTCGCCATTATCCAATGTCATTGAGATTGGGGAAGCGGCAAGTATTTGCCGTCCGTTACAGGTGATGTCATAAGTCAGTTTATCACCTGTTGTAATAGTAGTTTGCAGTTTCCCGTCCGGGGAACTCAGCGTAATTTGTTTTTGGGCTTGTATAGTCAGTACACATACCAAACATAGCAATAAAGTTTTCAGCCTTTTCATGGTTTCAATTATGGTTATTATTTAATTACTGATAATCCGGTATAAAAATAATACATTTATGACCTACATAAAAATTAAAACAAAAATAAAACAGCAAAAAGTCCTATTTTCTCCCGGTCAAGGATTTGATACAATCTATTTCTTCCTGGTCGAAAGGTGCTCCGGAAGGTCGATAAATATCATGAAACCACAATTTGGGTTCTTCACCCGTAGAAATGACTTCATCCCAAGCATAAATCGTATTTGTTTTTCCGGCTACAAATCCCCAGTTAATGGCGCCTGTCTTTTCTTTTTTCATCAAAGGAAGTATGTTTCGGAAACAGCTGTTATTACGGCGGGCCATATACTCCGTACAAATCAAAGGACGGTTGAGCATCTTCAGAAACTTGATACAGTCGCCGTGGCGGGATTCATCATCATAATTATGATAGGAGATTATATCAGAATGAGTTAACATAAACGCATTCATGACATTCTTCCGGGGTGAATTATAATCCCATACGCCAGCAGTAACCGGTTGGGACGGACGACACTGACGCACCCATCGGAAAGCATTGGTCAACAAAGACAAGGAAGTTTCTTCATGTTTACTATTCCCCGGCTCGTTATATAAATCCCACATCAATATCCGTTCATCATTGGCATAGGTAAGAACAATGTCTTTCACATATTCTTGCAACCAAGGGTATAATGTCAGGGTGTCTTTACGAAGACTGCTCGAAGGGTCTTGTGCCCAACCGGAATTATGAACTCCCGGTTTCGGTTCCGGTTGTTTACCATAAGCTGACTCAGGATTCCAACAATCATCAAAAAAGACAAACATCGGGCGAATGTCATGTTTCCGGCAAATGTCGAGGAACTCATTCATGCGTTTTTTCAATCCTTTCGCATCATGTTTCCATACGACACTGCTCAGGAAAACCCGCAGCGTATTGAAGCCCAAGTCATGCGCCCATGCCAATTCCTTATTTATCTGTTTAGGGTCGAAAGTTTCTTTGCTCCACATTTCAATTTGATTGATTGCCGTTGCTGGTATATAGTTGCAGCCGACCAGCCAGGGTTGGTTATCATACCATTGCTGTATTTTTTCTTCCGACCAACGAGTACCCGCCGGCTTATTATATTCCTGCGCGCAAATATCTGCGCATATCCATACTAAAAAGAACAAAAAGGATATATTAAAGTACCATTTATTTTTCATGCTATTTCATCTATTTATAGTATACATTTCTGATTTTTTCATCTCAAGCCGTCATTCTTTCCATACTACTACCCCAGCAGGTTCGAGACGGGCATTGCCTATCAGTATCTCCGCTTTATCCGGAATGGCAATTTCCTGAATGTCCGATGTATAGTTCAAGGCAATGTAGAATCCGTCACGCCATTCCTTTACTACTCCATAAGGTAAGTCTTCTGTTGATGCGCCTGCTTCTGCGTATACACGTCGCATTACATCTTTTTCCAGTTTACCATCGTCGGTATCCGTACCGATATAAGTGACCGTTCCTTTACCCAGTTTACGATGCGTCACGGAAGCTGCTTCTTTATAGAACTGGTCGGCATAGGTAGCCCAAACCTGTGTGCCGGCAGACGGGGTGATTACATCTGCCCAATTGTTCCAGCCATATTGCCTATCGCCAAAGTTTACTTTTCCCCACAAATTACGGGGCATATGGTCGTAGAACAGATTACTGATTCCGGCCAGTTGGTGGATGGGAGCAGCCAATGGAGCTTCCCACAATTTGGCGTCACGATCTTTCTGACCGGTACGACAAGTCAGAATCAAATGTCCGCCGTTCTCTACATATTTAGTCCATCGAGCTACAAGGGCGTTGTCAAGCAGTTGGTAAGCAGGGGCTATCAGGAAAGGATAGGAAGAGAAGTCTTCTTTCTCCGATATTACATCGACAGGGGCAGCAAACGATTTCAGGAGATTATAATATTTATGCATGTGTGGCAAAGTCCACCACTGGTCGGTCTGCCGTTGAAACTCCATTTCCCAATAGTTGCTCATATCGAAAAGCATACCGATGCGGCGGGCAGCCAGTTGACCAGGCATATGATTCTTTTTATCATAAGCCGCACGCAGCTTTTTCATTTCTTCGGCAACACATGCATATTCTTTACCACCCGGAGACAAAGTTACGCCGTCGGTCATTATCATGCCATAATGATATTGTTCGCTACCTTTCAGCGGTTGGCGGAAGCGGTAGTTGCACACAAACTTGCCACCGCCTGCAAAGACATGATATACCCACATACGCACAGCACCGGGTAAAGGTTGCGGATTATAAGTCCCCCAATTCACTTGTCCGGGTTGTAATTCCATTACTCCAAATGCTTTCCCGACACAATTGCGGAACTGGTCATTAGAGAAACCAAGGTCTTCCGGAATACCTAACCGGAAACCCTGATTGCCTATTCCTTGTTTATGACCGGTCACCAGGTAACGGGTGTAGGTAAGAAAATCCGGATGGTCTATCCGAGCCGGATCGACAGGATTGAAAACAGGTATCAGATTGGTGGTAATCCACTGGTCTTTATTGATGTGCCGGCGGAGTATATCTGCCTGCATATTAACAAAACCGGCTAACTCATCCGCCATGAAACGATTCAAATCGAGCATGGCATGCGGATTGGGTTTATCGGGAACTTCCTGTTGGCTGGGCAGTCGTACCTGGCTGAAATCCTGATAAGTTTCACTCCAAAATGAATTTCCCCAAACATCATTCAGTTTGTCTATTGTGCCGTATTTCTTTTGCAGCCAAAATCGAAATTTGACTTGCGCATTCTCGCTGTAATCTACTACGCCGTAATGTCCGGGTTCATTGTCAATTTGCCAGCCGATAACAGCAGGATTATTTCCATAATGTTCAGCCAGACGAAATACTATTCTTTCGACATATTTGCGATAGCGATCACTGCTCCATGAAGCGTGCTGGCGGCGACCGTGCTGAATAGTCACTCCATTATCACGCTGAATCAGAATATCGGGATATTTCTTTGATAGCCAAACGGGAGGCGTGGGGGTAGGCGTACACATGATTACTTTCAGACCATATTTATCCGCCAAAGATACGACACGATCCAGCCAGTCAAAATCGAACTTTCCTTCTTCGGGTTCCATCATCGCCCAGGCAAACTCGGCAAAGTGAGTGAACTTAATACCCATTTCGGACATTTTTTTCAAATCGCGTTCCCATTGGGAAGAATCCCATTGTTCGGGATAATAGTAGGAGCCCAAAGCGAATAATTCTTCTTTAGGAAAAGATTTATCTACCGGAGACTGCGAAAAGGATGCCAACGAAAAAAGTAAAGCCGGAACTAACAATAATTTTCTCATGAATATTATTTTTAGATTATATATAAAGAGGTCGCGTCAGCAATAACCCGGCCTCTTCATTTTTATTTTAATATTAAGTCTATTTCAATGTATCATTTTCTTGTAAATGTACATGTCTTCGCATTCATATCCAGTTTAACATGGTATATACCGGCCCTGAAATTAGTTCCCGGACCGAAGTTCTCTGTCTCCTTCCACAGATCTCCATCCCAATAACCACCCCGGGCTATAAAATCACCTTCAGATATAATAGTTACATCAAATGAACTGACTCCATTATTCCAGTTATTCTTACCGTTATAAAATCTAAACATGAAATTATCCTTCAAGAGTAAGTTGGTTTCATAGATATTATTGTCAGTAGCCACACAGCATACAAAATCTTTAGGATTGCTCCATCCCCAATTCGCAATATCATCATTAAGCAGTCCACTTATTTTAGGATGGCCAAAAGCTGCTCCGGTAATCCATATTACTTCAGGATATGTTGCGGCAGTCATCTTCTCCACAAATACAAGTTCTCTATTATTATTGTAAGAAATCTTATATTTACCATCGGGAACAGTAAACTTATATTGCCCATTCTCTTTCGCAAAATATTCCGGTTGAAGCATATAATCCAAATAGCTAAATCCTTCAAAATCGACGATATGACCTTTCATAAGATTCAACTCTGCACTGATATAGCCTAAAATATCCGATTGGATTAATTCCGTACCGTTAATCTTATACGACTCCGGCTTGAGCTGACTCTCATCTACCTTATCAATAAACATACATATGTTTTTATTCAAATCTATCCGGACACGATATACCCCCGGAGTAAACTCCGGACCTGCTACAAAATCACCGGTAAAATGTCCACCGCCTGTACCACCTGTTGCCGGATCACTGTAGAACCATCCTTTGCCTATGAAGTCTACAGGTTGAGGATTAACGGTTGTACTTCCCAATTCTGCTCCCCAAGAACGTTGTTTGTAGAGCTTAAACTTGAATTCTTTTACCAGGTAAAGAGTTGTCTCAAAAATATTATCAGCCACTTTCACACATTGGAATACGTCGCCAGGGGTATTAAAAGTCCATGATCCGACAGTTGCCCTTCCTGCTTGAGGATGCCCAAAACTTCCTCCGCAAATCCATAATCCTTCGGGATAAGTAACAGAACGGTTCTCCAGATACATCAACTTATTTACCGGATCATAAAACAGTTTATAGCTGCCATCCGTACCTATAAATTTTGCTTTAGTTTTGGAAATACCTTCAAAAAAATCCGGTTGAAGCATTTTTCTTACATCACTAAAGTTTTCAAAGGTAACTTCGTCTCCTGTCTGAAGTTCCAACGCAACACCGAGGTATGAAGCAGCCTCACTTAATATTCCCATTTCCTGACCGTTAATCAGGAAAGACTGTTCTTTAATATTCTCATCTTTAGGTTCAAAAGTACAGGTATTGTTATTCAAATCAAGTGTAATAAGATATATTCCCGGTTGAAACAGAGGTCCGGGAATAAAATCACCACCGCTTTTTCCCGCCACCAGAAATGGAGTGGTAAGGGTTATATTGTCTTCAGGAAGCGTAGTTATCTCATTATCACCTTCTCCCCAGCCTCTACGCTTGAAGAATTTGAAAGAGAAATTATTAGCCAAATAGATAGTAAGCTGAAACACATTATCCCCACTTTTATAGCAATAAAGCACATTGTTAGGCCCATTCATGCTCCAACCGTTCGTTGTTACTATTCCCGCCTGCGGATGTCCCCAATTGGCTCCGCAAAACCACAAACCTTCAGGATAGGTGGCACCGGCTTTTTCTATATACAGAAGTTCGTTAGCAGCATCATAAATCGCACTGTAATCATCTGTCGCTCCCTTAAAACGAGCCTTATTCCCTGATATATATTCAAAGTAATCCGACGGAAGAATAGATTCCACCCCATCAACTCCGGAAAATTCGACTTCTTGCCCTTTCTCCAGATGAATCTTTTTCCCTTGAAAGTTAGAGTAAATTTCTTCATCCAACACCTCTCCACCTACAGACAGGGGAGAGATGAGTTTCCATTCCGGCCAGTTATCCCATTTCTGTACGTCATCGCTACAAGATACCGCCAACAGAAACAGCAAAACAGTATATATATAATATTTCATAATGCAGTCATATTAAAATTATACATTTATTTTTTATATGCTTTCAGCACAGCCTGATAAATCGTTTCGTTCACTTTTACAATGCAGCCATGTCTTGCGCCGGATCTTTCCGTACCGTCCTTAACATTTGGACCGGAGAAAGTGCGCTCTTTCCATGGGCCATCTATAGACTCCGACTGAAATAAATGATAGCCATAAGGTCTGCTCGCATAGGACTCCGCATAAATAAACCAACCACTATGATTGGGTCTCTCAACGAGAATAGGCGCTTCACGCATCATATCATTCGGAGTGACAGGAGCTCCCGGGTTCGTATATGGACCTGTCAGGTTGGAGGAAGTAGCTATACGTACAGTCTTGCCTGTTTCCGGAGCGTCACTCGGGTCGCGTTCATCTTTCATGATTGCATAATACACACCATCTATCTTACGGATAATAGCATCAATGATAGCCATACTCTCATCTGTACCTGTAAAGTTAAACAGCTTCTGAGGTTCTGTGTAAGTTTCAAAATCCTTTGTCAGTACATACAAAGTGCGCATACTGTCCCAGTCGTCTTTATCCGGGTCATTGCAGGCATGCCAGCTTATGATATACTGGTCGCTATCTTTGTCGTAAAACATTTTGGGTGCTCCCCAATAATAAGTGGTATAAAATCCCTGCGCATTACTGCGATCAAAAATCATTTCATCCATCCCGGTAGTAGTCCATGTCACCAGATCTTCCGAACGCCATAATGCCAACGGATTCACCGCAATCATATAGTAAGCTCCGTCACGTCCCTGACAAATGTCCGGATGTCCAATATAGGCACTATTGATAATTCTACCTTTATTGAGCGTTTCCCAGTTGATTCCATCCCGTGAAACGGCATAAAATAATTTTCCATAATTGGCATTGGACATGAAGGCGAATAAATATCCACCGTTTGTTTCCACAGGTATTTCATCTCTATTTGTTTCTGCATTATCTGAGCATGCCCAACTTATCAGTGACAATAACAGACCGATTATATAGTAACTCATACGTTTCATATCTTTAATTTAGTTAATAGGTTTAATTTATATTTTGCTGCGCTTTACTCTTGTCGTCCGCCCAACCGGAACGCTCCCAAGTCTGCTTCAGTTCCTTCCCGTAAGATACTGCCTGCTCAACCGCATAGTTAGGAACCGGCATATATTGATGAGTTGGCAAAACTCCCTTGGCTTTATACATCTCTTGGGCATACTTATTAAAACGGATCAGGTCAATCTTACGATTACCTTCATAAAAGAGTTCATGTCCCCGTTCTATCAAGATAGCATTCAAAAATGCATCCTTGGTGTTGGTTGCCACGTCCGGCAAATTTGAAAGCCCCGCTCTTCGCCGTACACTATTCACAGCTTCTTTGGCAGCCATAGTGGGAAGAGTTCCGCTTTTACGTACTTCTGCTTCCGCATACATTAGCAATACGTCGGCCCATCTTGCCAAAGGAATGTCTGTGCCCTGAAAGGTCGTCATTGTTTCTTGGGGAAACTTATTCATGATATATCCGTTCCACCGCACTCCCAGGTTATCTTTATTGACTGTCACTCCATTTTTATCTTTATAACTGGTAACAATAGTCTTCAACCGCCCGTCATTACTTTCGAAAGCGTCATAGTATTTCTTATCCATGCTGAACGCCTGGAACCATCCGCCTCCCATTGGGAAAGGATCACCTTTGGCTATGTCAGACGGCAATGCCCACATCAGGAAAGGGTTCGCGTTTCCATGTTTCGGATTACCATCCGCAGTGGGACTACAGCTAACGGCCATAATTATCTCTTCGTTGAACTTATTGGCGTTCTTAAACAGGTCGACGTACGGGGTACTTCCAGTCTTAAACAGATCATACTTGCCTGTATTGAGTTCATTATACATATCAATGGCTCTTTGATAATAGCCTTCCATATGTTCACCTTCGTTCAGGCAATGTTTCATCAGGCAGAAACGGGCATAATCACGTGTATAGCGTCCTAAGTCGGGAGCAACTTCAGGGGCGTTCTTTGCGGCAAACTCCAAGTCATCCGTTATCCATTGGGTCATTTCATCCAAAGATGGACGTACGGTATTTGACAAAGCTTCCGGATCAATTACTTTCTCAGGATCTAAAATCACCGGAACAGGACCATAGACATGCAGCAAGAAGTACATCATCAGTCCGCGACACAGACGCGCTTCTCCGATTAGGTTATTCTTCTTTTCTTCTGTCAAGGCTGTCAGGGGAGCTTTTTCCAGCGTTCCGATCACTTCTGTCATGCGGGTGATCTGGGCTGTTTTCGGGAAATGGTTCAAGTTGCCACCATCGTCCACATTTCCACGCCTGTAGTAAAAGCAGTTACTATAATCTCCTTTACTGAACCGTTCCCAGTCTGCTCCGACTGTCGTAGCAGGCGCACATATATCGGAAGCGGTATCAAACATACGCACTGCCCCTCCCGACGGTATATGTATGCCATGTTGCAAACCACCTGAGCCCATATCATATGTCCAGACCGTGGTATAGGGTAAGTAACAAACCATCATATAAGAAACATATTCCTGCTCTGTAGACGGATATTCGCCCTGCAACAGAGCCCCGTAAATATAAGGATCAAAATTATTCTCACAACTTCCGAATAATAGTTGCAAGGAAACAAGCATTGGTAAAAAAATCTTCTTTTTCATACGACATAATTTATTAGATTTCATAGCTTGAAGTTTAGAAAGTTAACTTTGCACCTATTGAATAAACTCTCATCTGTGGATATTGTCCTCCGGTTAAATTGGAAGAAGATGTATTGATTTCAGGGTCATAGCCTTTATATTTGGTGAATGTGAAAGGGTTCTGAAAATCAACGAATACACGTATTCCTCTTATATATCCTTTAAATACAGACAATTCCTTGGGACCCAGATTATATCCTAAAGTAATGTTTCTTACACGTACGTAAGATGCATTCTCCCTCAAATAATCAATACCCAGATTTTCGGGTAAAGCCACTGACTTGTTTATGGCGATTCCGGGGAAACGTCCGTCGGGATTTGTTTGGGTATTCCATATATAATATGAATAGATACCAACATTATGAGCATCGACTCCTTTGGAAAGATTGGCTGCATCAGCACTATAACTATAGGCGTTATTCCATTTCTTCACTCCTAACTGTCCGTACATGAATATATCCAAATCAAAGTTCTTCCATGTGAATGTATTACCAAATCCAAAATATAACTTCGGAAGCTGATTGTCCATATAGGAATCATTCACGTCAATTATTCCGTCACCATTCTTGTCCTCAATGATAGGATAGCCGGGCATACATGCGGCAGCACCCAACGAGCGTTGCGATTCGGGCATATTACTCTTATCCATACTGATAAGACCTGTCGTTTTGTAATAGTAGTATGCATTCATCGGCTCATTTTTCCTTTTCTGATATTTTTGATAATCGTAATTGGGCATACGCTCTATCCATGTTGCATTGTAATGAGACATCGTAATCTGAGATGTCCATTTAAAATCGCGGGTCTGGAGATTCAATGAATTCAAGCTCACATCTACTCCGGTACGTTTATAATGTCCTCCGTTAATCGGACGCGTTCCGTGCATCCCTAATAGTTCAGTCGGAGCCGTTCCCAGCAAATGGGTTACGTCATTACGGAATACATCTATACTACCCCAGATTCTATCTCTGAAAATAGAGAAATCTAATCCGATGTTTTTCATTACTGTCTTTTGCCAGGTCACATCTTCGTAGTTGGCACCGGACAGTATGTACGGAATATAGGTCACAGAATTGTTGCTGAACTGGACATCCTCACGGGTGGTAGTCACAATACCATATAAAGTGGTACCCAAATTGTCACTACCTGTTTCACCATAACTGGCTCTTAGTTTCAACATATTGATCCAGGAGATATTTTTGATAAACGACTCTTCATTCATTTTCCACGCAAGAGATACGGATGGAAACAGGGCATATTTCTTACTGGGAAAGAATTTATCCGTACCATCACGACGCAATGAAGCGGATACTACATATCGCCCGAATAAATCGAAACTACCTCTAACAAATTGGGATCTCTTTTCATTCTTATATTTATATGAGGTCGGATAGAAAGGGCCGTCTGCCATCCCGACACTACTTCCCTGAATATGGTCATTGGCATTCTCGTAAGATAAATCCGAACCATCGCCACTATCAAGATAACGTCCCATACCTGCCATCAAGTTCATATCTACAATTTCTCCAAACTTGTGTTGAAAGGTCAATGTTCCTTCCAGTGTACTTTGCTGCCTCTTTCCATATCCTAAGTTTCCCCTGGATTTGCGTTGTAGTGCATAGTAAATATCAGAAGGAATATAGGAATCACGGGAGGTATTTTCCTTATTCAAACCATATAGAACTCTGGCTGAAAGCATATTCTTAATAATATCAACATCCAATGAGAAATTCATATAACATCCGCTTTGCTCGGATTTATCATTTATATCCTGCATGGAAACGGGATTGGGCGTACGGCTAAAAACGTTATATTTCCCTTCATCGTCATATATGGGAAGATATGAGGGATAGAATATTGCTCCGAAAAGTGCTCCGGCTCCCTGGTCTCTCAAGTTTCCGACATCTCCGCCGACAGTTGAATTTGTATAATTGTTCTGATTCAAGTTGACTATAGTGGTTAACTTCAAAAAGTCTGTCAACTGGGAAGTTATGTTTGTACGCAAAGAATAACGTTGCATATCCGAATTATGAACGGTAGCATCTTCTTTGTAGTAATTAACTCCTAAATAGTATTTAAACTTTTCCGAACCTCCGCTAATGGTCAGGTTATGATTGGTTACCGCACCTGTTTTCAAGACTTGATCCACCCAATCGGTAGTCGGTGCATTGGCTATCTGCGTCGGGGTGAAGATAGGTATCCATTTCCCATCATAGGCTGTATTTCCATAAGGATATTGGCCTTTATCATATAAATAGTTCTCCCTGCTAAAGACATTAACCATATTCATCATTTCAGAGCCGTTCAGCACATCCAGATAGGGATAATGTTTCTGTATGGAGTAACTTCCTTCATAGACAATCGTCGGTTTTCCTGTCTTTCCTTTTTTAGTCGTAACCAGGATAACGCCATCTGCCGCACCGATACCGTAGATTGCGGCAGAAGCATCTTTCAGGATTTCAATAGACTCAATGTCATTGGGGTTTAATCCTGCCAATCCGGCACGATTGACTGAAGACGGAAGGGAAGTGCTTCCCGTGCCGACTTCGAAAGATCCGCCGGGCATGACGACTCCATCTACAACATAGATAGGAGTACCGCCACCACGAATGGATATGTTTATGCCACCACCCGGCTGGGGACTGGAAACGGTGGCCTGCAAACCGGCAGCACGTCCGAGTAACATCCCGGAAATATTGCTGGTAGCAGCTTTCGATATCTTTTCTGTTTTGACAGTTGCAATAGAGGTAGTCAGGTTTTTACGGGAGGTAGTACCATAGCCGACTACTACCACTTCATCCAGTATTTGCTGATTTTCATTGAGCGTAATAGAGAGGGTAACCCGCTCTCCTACTTTTACTTCTTGTGTCTGATAACCGATATAAGATACTTCCAGGATAGCTCCCGGTGATACTTCCAGGGAAAACTTCGCATTCAGATCGGATGCGGTTCCATTGTTGGTTCCTTTCTCTTTTATCGTAGCACCAATAATAGGTTCTCCATTTGCATCATTCACGACTCCTGTGATTTTGCGTTTCTTACCGTCTTGCGAGGTATTCTGCCGCTCTTGCCTTTTCTGAACAATGATGTTCTTTCCCTTTACTTCATAGATGACGTTCTGCCCGTACAATATCTGATCGATGGCTTCATTCAACTGCTCTGCCTTTACATTCACGGTTTTCTTTGTATCCAGGTCACCGACTTTATATACAAAAGAATATCCGCTTTTATTCTTCAATTGCGTCATTGCTTCTTTCACTGAAACATTATTCATTTTCAATGAAACAGCCTGAGCCAATATGGCTATGTTAAGGCAAAAGAGAGCCACGACCATTAATATGGCCTTCTTCCTGTAATTCATAAAATAAACAAATTATTTAATTAAAACTTGAATAACTCGTTTTAAAAGAGATGTATTTTGCTAACTTTGCATTATCTCTCTTGAAAACATATTCGTACTTGATAGTTGTTGAAAGAAGAGATTCAAGAGCCGGAAGATGTTCGAGATCTTCCGGCTTTTATTATGATCTCTCCTTATTGGCTTTCTAAAGATTATTCCGTATTATTTCCTTTACTCATATTCCTCATTTTTTTTAAGGTTAAACAATCATAGCATTATATCGTCTCTGGTAACCGGTTAATAGATAGTTATATTGCGTTCTTCAATTTTATATTGTATTTTTTCGGTGGATGCCAGTGCGTCCAGTACTTCCTGAATGTTTTGCTCACGACGAACAAAGTTGCCGTAGAAACGGAAGTTATTCAAAGAATCATTGGCTATGTGAATCTTCACATTGTAGCTGCGTTCCAGTTCTTTGGCTATATCGGGCAGAAGTTCTTCGTCGAAAAACAAGTAACCGTCAGTCCACTGGGAAGCGTTGGATGCTGCTACCGACTCTACCGTCATGAGTCCGTTTGACTTATTTAATATGGCTCTTTCGTCAGGTGCCAGGAAGGCTTCTTTTTCGCTTTTCAACATATTATTCAGTTCGACTTTTCCTTCCAATAAGGAAACAACGACTTCATGGTCTTCAGGGTAGTCCCGGAAATTAAATTTCGTTCCCAATACCCGCAGTTGCAGGTCTTTCGTTTTTACGTAGAAAGGAATCTTTTCATTTCGCGTGACTTCAAAATAACCTTCTCCTTCCAGTTCGACTTTACGGTTATCAACTCCGAATCCTTGCGAATAGGTCATTCGTGAACCGGCATTGAGCCATACTAATGTGCCATCCGGCAGATAAAGTTTGGTTTTCGATCCTAAAGGGGCTTCTACTGAAATATCGGCGAAGGTATCTTTTACATTTACTTCACCTCTCCAATATGAAAGGTATCCTACGGCGATTATCACTGCGACGACTGCCGCATAACGCCACATGGCTGATAAGCGGAATCCCTGTCGGAAAGGTTTCTGCTCTTTCTTCGAGCTGTGTATGCGTTCTCTGAAAGTATCAAATGCTTTATTCTTATTATATATGGATGCAGCTTCACGACTCACGGCTGAAAACCAGACTTCCCGTTGCTGGATAAAATAGGTCTCATTTTCAGCCGATGCAGCTATCCATGCCTTTAGTTCAGACAAATTATTTTCATCCAAACCTCCGGTCAGATAGTTTGCAATCAGTTCGTCAATATGTTTTTTTTCTTCTTCCATATTCTTGCTTTCTATAAAGGAGACAGTAGTTTTCTAATTGAGGGTAGTCAAAATATGATTTATTTTCGTTTTTAACTGAAGAAAAATAGAAATAGAGTAACCAGATATTTACTCAAGTGCTTTTGAAGCAAAGCTAACGCATTCTTTATATGATATTTAACGGTATTAATGGAGATACCGAGGTCTTGAGATATTTCTTCGTATGATTTTCCTTCAAAACGACTTTTATCGAATACACGACGACATTCGTCGGGAAGTTTATCAATGGCTTTATAGATTTCTTCTTCCAGTTCACGTTCTAATAACATGCCTAATGGATGCGAGTCGGTCAATATGATTTTATCATCCGATATTTCATCAGGCATAAGGGCGGAAAACGCGATTTCTCTCTTTTCCCGTTCTGAATTGAAATAATTAATGCAGCGGTTGCGGACAGCCCTTAGCAAATAGCTACGGATGGAAACGGATATTTCCAAGGTTTCACGAATCTCCCAAACATGAAAAATGGTATCTCCGACAATGGTTTCAGCCACGAACTGATCTTTCACATAACTATTGGCAATATGACATAACAGGGCATAATGATGGTCATAGATGTATTGCCAGGCATCTTCATTGCCTAGTTTCAACTGCTCTATTATTAAAGTTTCAGTATGCTCCATGGATGTATTAGTCGAGTTAATGCCGCAAATTTAGAGAAATTGTCCTAATTAACCTAATATCTATACAAGTATCTCCTGAAGGATAAAGAGTACTTATATTCCATATATCCTATCATATTCAGTTCTAAAAATAAGCTATCAACCAGAGTAAAAATCAATCCTGAACAATATAAATCCCCAAATTAAAAGAGATAAGCACTTAGGTACCTATCTCTTTTATCTCATCCTCACACTATGACATATTCTCCTTTAATCGAAGATTTCGATATATCCTACTTACTTCTTTCCAAAGATACAGTATCATTACTTTTGACTGTCGGGTAGTGGATTGATTGCTCCTCTTTGTGTACAAGTATATGCCGAGACATCTACCGCCCTGCGGTGCGATTCTACCACCGATTCACCTCTAAGCATGTTAACGACAAAGGTAGCAGTAAACGAATCGCCTGCACCTACAGTATCGGCTACCTCGACTTTGGGCGTGTCGATGGATGAAACCTCCCCACTTGCATCGTATATTCCACTGCGTACTGCGCCCTGCGTAAATATGACGTATTTAAGTGAGAAACGAGAAATAAGTTCTGCGATAGCTTCAACAAAATCAGTCGAAAGGGAAAGAAGAGAAATCAGCAACGGCAACTCGTCCTCATTTAATTTGAGAACATTTGCCTTTTCCAATGATTCCACAATTAAGTTTGTCGAATAAAAATGTTGCCTGATATTAATATCAAAAACCTTCAATGATGTGTTCGGCACAGCATCTATAAACTTCAAGATTGAAGTACGTGACTTCTCACTTCGCTGTGCCAAAGAGCCCCAGCAAACAACGTCCGCATCGCTAACAAGCTCCATTGTTGCACGACTACACTCGATTGCATCCCAAGCAACATTCTCAACAATGTTATATTGCGGAACGCCAGCCTCATTCAACGACACGAGCACTTTACCCGTCGGCAAACAATTACGAGAAACATATCTTAAATCAAGTCCGGTCTTTTTAAGCACCACAATCGTTTCATCACCAAGTTCATCTTCACCTATTGCCGTAACAGGATACGAATCTGCTCCCAACTCTTTTGCAAAAAAACAGAAATTGATAGGTGCTCCGCCAAGTCTTTTACCTTCCGGGAAGCAGTCCCAAACAACTTCTCCTATACCTATTATTTTCATGGTTTTATAATTTAATAATTATTTTCATGGATGTCGCACGGTTCTCGTCTATAAATTTGTATGCTTCGTCATACTGTTCAAACAGGAAGCGATTCGAAATAAGCGGTTCGAGATGGATAGATCCCGAACTTACCATATCGACAGCTGTAAGATAATCTTCATGGCGATACATCATCGTTCCGTTTAGTTTCAATTCGTGTTCTCCTAAATAAAACATACTAAGCGATGGATCTTTGTCAAATACTGCTACCACAACGATGGTACTCCCCTTCTCAATACATTCCATGAGTGAACAAATGCTTGACTCAACCCCGGCGACTTCGAATGCGGCTTGGAAACCTTCATCTCCAAAAATACTCTTAACTCCTTCCTTGAATGGTGTCTTAGCTACATTAAGCGTATTCGCTATGCCACATTTACGGGCCATTTCAAGTCTGAAGTCACTCACATCAGTAATTAGAACTTGTTTCGCTCCTCTGGCTTTTGCGAACTGAGCCACAAGATTGCCAATCGTTCCGGCACCCGATACAATCACATTTTTACCTTTCAAGTCGCCGCCACGCACGGTTGCGTGCGCACCAACTGCCACCGGTTCTATCATAGCACCATAATCAAGCGGCATATCTTTAGGCAACACTGCAATCCTGTCATCATCTACCACAAAAAAATCTTGTGCGGCTCCATTTGCCTGAAAGGCCTGCACCTTCAGTTCTTCACAAATATTGTACTCGCCTCTTTTACAAGGTTTACACTTCCCGCACACTAGTTGCGGGCGTGCAGTAACAACATCGCCCGACTTGCATATCGTGACCGCCGTCCCCGTAGCGACTACCACTCCCGAATACTCATGCCCTTGAACTACCGGGTAGGAAGTTGCCGGATGGCATCCATGATAAGAATGTATTTCACTTCCACAAATACCTATTCGTTTTATGTTCAGAAGAACCTGATGTTCTTTCAAGTCTGACGCTTTAGGTGCCTCGACTTCACGAAACTCTATATGTTTCGGTTCTACTAATACGGCTTGTCTCATTTTATTCCATATTTATTTAAGATTTCTATTACCGAAGCCTCTATCGACTTAGCCCAAAGTGTATATCCATAACTATTAGGGTGAGTTCCATCGACCGATGTCTCATGTGCATCGGAGGCATTAGGCGTAATCAGATAAACATCTTTGTATTTCGGGTCAACAAGAATTTTCGCGAACAACTCTTCTACAGTTGCGGCCTTAGCCCGTTCTTTCGCATCAAGAACTGTGTCGAATGTGCGTCGTTCGCGATAGATAGTACGCTGAAATATCAACGGAGTGGCCGGATGTGCTGCTATGAGCCGATCGATAAACGGCATCAGGCGCTCTTTTATCAGTTCTGCATCAGGATTCGAAAATGTATCGAATATAAAAGCATCAGCCTTTATCTCCACAAGGATGTCTGTCATGTATGGTTGCATCAAACAACGTCCGCTTGTTGCCAGCGACGCGATTTGAAAACCTGTATTACGCATAAATTGCATAGGATAACTCATGCCTGACCGTTCCGTACTTACCCCTTGCGTAAATGAAGAGCCATATACCACTATCTTATGCCGAAAATCCGACTTCAACGACTCGATAACAGCATCGTCATCTATCCCTATCTTACAAGAAATAACCTCTGAATACATCGGCATATACATCATGCATTCGTGCATTGTACCATCCATATTCTCTATAAGTGCAAACGTCTCAATACGTTCACTTTTATACGCTTTCGATGAACCACTTGCCGCATACTGCCATTGTCCGTCCGCATTTTTGATATAAAGATCGTATCCCTTATAAGAGATTGGCATTGTCGAGTTACTCGAATATACATACCCCCACTTTGTCGTAATATGTATATTACGTGTGTTTGTTTTAAACAGTACAGCCATACCAGCCGGGCAACGAACTTGCCGATTCTCCGTCCGATTAAAACCCTTATAAACCAATGTATCGACTCTATGATATGGATTGGGGGTCAATTCAAACGGCTTACCTATCAGGTTAAGTGTAGATGCTTCAATCTGTTTTTGTGCCGAAACCGATACTACACACAACAGTAACAGAACAACCGGAATAAAAAACTTCTTCATGGTTTTGTTGTTTTTAGTTGTTTACTGCAATAAGACCTTTAATCCTTCTGCTACGCTCATGCCATAAAACAGCTCATACTTTTCCATAAATACAGGATATTTGTCTAGTTCCAATGACACAAAAGGCGATATTTTCAAGAACTCAACTGGTGATCCTCCGGAAATCAGCATCTTGTCCGCCGGAGTAATGTGAGGTTCGAAAATAGTTATATTCTCCCCAGACTCCGTGTGTGCACCTATAAGATATTTGCAATAAACAGCTACCAGGAAAGCCTCTATCGAAATATCCTTTCCATCCCGTAACATCTGTTTGAGTATGGGTACTACATAGACTGCAAACTTCGCGATGCCATCACCGCAAAGTCGCGATACTTGATCGCTTATCGCCTTGTTTGAGAATCGTTTGATAAGCAAATCTTTATACGCTTCAAGATCAACTCCCTCGGGAACCGGAACATAAGGAGTGACGTCCCTGTTCATAAACAACTTTATCATTGTGCGGTACCTCTCATCTGCCAATACAGTATCAACCTTCCTAAATCCCTCCATATAGGCAGGATAAGATAAAAGTGTATGCGATGCATTGAGAAGACTTAATTTCATGATTTCATACGGGGTCACATCGTCCGTGAATGTAACTCCCACTTTCTCCCATGCAGGGCGGCCTGCAATGAAATTATCTTCAACGACACATTGTATGAAATCTTCACAGCACACATTAGTAATCTTCCCCGATTTTGTCGCAGGAGTGATTCTATCCACCATCGAATTGGGGAACGTCACTTTCTTTTCTGCCCACGCTGCCACCTCGGGATATTTCGCTTCGAAGTATGACATAAACGCACATTTTGCAGCATTGCCATTCTGTTGCATGTTATCGCACGAAAGAATCGTAATCGGCAAATCTTGCTCCATTCGACGTTTAAGTCCTTCGGCTACATACCAGAATACAGTGCGCGGTTTATCCAAATCGGCCTTATATCCCCCTTCAGTAATGGTTAAGGTGATGATTTTTATCTCTTCCGATGCTATTTTAGCAATAATCGGCTCACTATCCATTTCCCCCCATGCGAGTTCGATAAGAGAGCCAATCAACATGCTATGTCGTTCGCCGGAAGGGCTGCATGTCGTTAACTGATATATGCCATCCTCCTCTTTGAGGGCGTTGAACAGCAGCCCGTCTGTAGGCATAATCATTGCCCCAAACACCCCCCAGCATTTTTGTGACGGATCTTCAAGCAAAAGATTTGTGTAAGCTTCGAGATGTGCACGGTGGAAGTTCCCAACGCCGAAATGTACTATTCCGGCTTTAATTTCAGCACGATTGTATTTAAAAGTCTCCATATGATAATTTCAATGTTTCGGCAAGTGATCTTTCAACCTTGTCGCAATGTTCTATATAGAATTTATAAACCTCGTTCCATTTGTAATAAGATGCTTCAACCGCTTCAAGCGGCAGCTGAATATCTTTTTCATTCAGCATAAACTTGACTAGAATATCCGAACTGTCTTCCGATTGATAAAATATCATCTGAAGATTCGCCCCCATCGGAATATCCCAATACTTCCAGCTCTGCAAAGCTTCTTTGGAATTACTTGCCTCACGTGCCCACGTCCCAACCTGTAGATTTGTCAAGATGGCCATAAGAACGCCATCGTGTCCGAAGTTGAGATTTATACCATGACGTTCACGAGCAATATCTTCAGCAGATTCGTCTAATAGATGACGTAACGTGCGCGATGCAAGCCCCCAACTCCTCCCGTGGGATACGGGTTCAGGCCCCTTCTGCGCAAAATACTTATAGTTTTCGATTTCTGCCCAAGCCAATATTTCCTTTTCTGTAAAGATATCCCAGATAGGCACTTGCCGGTCGAGACATTGCATAAGCGACGCCATTAACCAGAAGCGATGGACAAGGTCATATTTATCATACTCGCTTTCTATTTGTGTAATGTCTATAAATAGCCTTGTGAAAAAAACATCAACATCCAACTTTTCATCTATGTATGAATGATATTTTTTAGACCAACTATTTTCCTTACCAAGTATATATTTATCGAGCGGACTTCTGTCGGGACATACATTGCCATAAGGATTCAGTGTGGTAAGAAACGAACGAGAGTTGTCTATCTCTGCCCATTCAAGCTCGGGTTTCAGTGACAAAATCCCCGAATTCACCGATTGCATTGTAGCTGCCACTCGAAGTACATTTGTCGCGTTAGTTTTCAAACAAGGATGGTTTTCAAATACTTCAGGATAGTTTTGTACCATTCTTCGGCCTATTTCCCGCGTCTGGCGATAACCGATCTGTGTCAGATCACCTTCTTTATAGAACACATTCATCTTGAACGGTTCAAGGCGTTCGTATAGAGCCTTCCCGAAGTCTGTAAGGTTGTTCGTATCATGAGCTTTCTCCAATACGCCGTATATGGCAGGATAAGTTACCGCATCGTCTATCTGACGTGCTCCGTGACGGAAATAACCATTTATATAGAATGGCTTATAGCCTTTTGGTGCCGGCGTAACCGTATGTGAAAGATCGGTCACATAATACACGCCACCTGCACGTTCCGGTTCCCTGCGTATCTCGTCAAGAGGATTCTCCGCTATCGGCTTTTCTTTCGGAAGAGAGAGTTTGAATATGCAAGGAAGGTCGGATGTCTTTTTTGCGTTTGTATTGGTATTGACATACATGGCTCCATCTTTTATCACAATATCTTCCGGTTCGTAAATGACTTGTTCCTGCACATTGTATCGTGCAGTAATTGTCCGCGTATCAGTATCATACACCCGGATGCAGGAAGGACGGTTGTCATCTTGCTTCCCAACTCCGAAGCAATAGTATATTTTACCATCATGCATACAGCCCGCTTGCGTGAACCATACATCATAGGGAAACACCACCTGATCAAGAATGTCATTTTGGTCAAGCCGCACCTTTGCACCCTCACTTAACGATGGTATGCGGAACTTGGTGGCGACATACTGGTTCTCCCATGCATTCTTTGTCACTTTCGCTACCGTACGCTTACGTGCCGAAAATATCCATATAAAGCCACGTTCCCGATCGACCAGCCAACTCGGCGCTCCGAAGATAGAGACATACCCTTTCTCCGCCCACTTCGAACCATCTAGTTCGATTGTCTGTACAATTTCGCTGCTAAAACGTTTCCCACGGCGAGTTATACTCTCTACAAAACACAACCATTCCAATTCACTTCCTACCTTGCCATTTGTTATATATAGTAAAGGAAATGATGCTCCTCGTTTTGTCTCAACACCAAAACATACATT
Organism: Bacteroides sp. GM023; assembly: GCF_014750685.1. Lineage (GTDB taxonomy): Bacteria > Bacteroidota > Bacteroidia > Bacteroidales > Bacteroidaceae > Bacteroides. Next base: position 56,031 of record NZ_JAAXGE010000012.1, on the reverse strand, counting down.
ATTTACATGGTTGTCAGGATGGGAGGAAGCCAGTTCAAAGCCTGCTAAGGGTTTCGAATCTGCACTTTTGAAATCATATATATTCACATGCCCTCCATCCTCGCACGAGAATATGTAATCATCCCATATTTCAAGTCCTTGCTGTGCTCGCCCCCGTCCTTCCTTTGCCAAGAAGACAGAGCACTCTACTTCCTTCTCCGGCTCAACATACAACTGGGCGATAAGGGGAATAGAGACCAATAAGCACACGACAGACAAATATATTTTTTTCATAAGTATGCTCTATAAATTTAAAGTATGATTATGTTCTACGTTAATCGAATAGCTCTACGCCTAACGATTCAAGCCGTCGCTGCAACTCTCCTACATCGAGAGCACGCGGAGTACAATTCTGCGATGCACTCATGGCAGCAGCAATACCAACAGCCTCTCCCATTGCCATGCAAATACTCATGACACGGTATGAAGCGTGGGCTCTGTGAGTACCCGATATGCACCGTCCCGCCACAAGAAGCCCTTCTAAGCCCAACGGGAGAAAACAACGATACGGCAAATCGTATGGTTTGCAATATTGTATGCTCGGTTCCGCCTGTCCGGCTCCGTCAGGATTATGTATATCGACAATGAACAATGCTTTATGTACTACCACATCAGCAAAGCGGCAGCCTTCCGCCATCTCATCGGCATCAATCATATAGTCGCCCATCACTCTGCGGCTTTCACGCACTCCAGTTGTTGTACCACTTCCGATCACTCTACAGTTCTCGTAACCCGGCAAATTTTCTCTCAAAAATTGAGTCAGGAGACGTATCTGTTGTCTAAGTTCAAGATCAGCGGTGAAAATAGATCCTACTGAAGTTATATCCACTCTATTGACCTGTGTCGTATTTACTTGACGGCAACCCGATCTGACTGATGGATGCAAACGTACAGCAGCAAGAATTGGGGGAAGTTTACCGTCGTCAGCTTTCTTTTTACACCAATCAAGGAAACGCTCGCCATTAAGTTGAACATCATCTACATCTCCAATGCAAATAAGCCCCTTTGATTCATCTACTCCGTCAATAGTATATTCAAGGGTTACAGGCTGCATAAGACCGTCATTGCGCCCTTTTTCTATTTTTGCACCGGCAAGAAAAGACACCACTGCATCGCCAGTGCAATCTATGGTAACTGCAGCCTCAAAACAGAGTGTCCCCTCGTTACTTGCGCACTTAATGCCTTTTATCACCTTTCCGTCACGAATAACATCCGACACACAACATTGCAAAAAGACATCGATATTCTTTTCCTTCGCAACAAATTCTGCCAATGTAAGTTTTGCCTCTTCAAAATCGTGAGCATTTCCATGCTCCCCAATCCAGTCATTGTCTTTGACGCCAAGAATAGAACAAACCTCATCGCGCATAGTGTTCTTACCTACACTACCGAGAATAGGACCGACATACCCAGCGGTCAGATTACCTCCAATGACTCCATATCTTTCGATAAGAGCAACATGTGCCCCCTGCCGGGCAGCGGCTACAGCCGCACATATTCCGGCAGGACCTGCACCTGCTACTAATACATCATAATATTTTGTATTCATTATCTGCTTGTATATGGACCGGAAACAGCCTTAACAGTCATTGCCCCATCAGAATCTGTGGTCGTCATTACTCTATATTTGTTTCCTCCATCGGTCACACGAACTACAATATGTCCATCATATCCCTTTACTCTCGCAGCCTCTTCTGCCGTTACCCGGTCGTCTACTCCACTGGGACGATCGCCCTGCCAGAAGTTAGTGATAAATATATCACACGCAGGGAGTGTTGTCTCCATCGAATTCAATATATCGGTGCGGGGATGACAATCGACCCATGAATTAACAACAATCGTTTGTGGATTGAGTGCTTTCAGAGCATCGGCCTGATTGGTGTTGGTTACACCATGATGGTCGGCTTTCATCAATTCTACCTGGCCTACGGCTTTTGCACATGGCAATTCGGCATCTTTCCATGCATAACTCGAGCGCCCGTTATACTGAAGATCACCACCGGCAAAGAAGTCAAAGTTGCCATACGAGACTTTCATCACACAACTGGTTATGTTCTCCGGCGGACAATTGTCACTGGCTGTAATGTCTTTGCTGTTTTTGTATGAAATCTCCGAGAGTTCAGGGAATGTCTTCTTTGTGGCAGTGCCCGAACCTGTCCAAATTTCTCCATTCACAGCAACATTTTGCACCTTTGCAGTAGGATACTTCGCTGAATTGTACTTCTGAACTATTTGATTATTTGCCCCTGCTTTAAATATCGCAGCCTCGAACTTTTTATTAGCAACATTCCATTTCACCGCATTGATATAGTTGTTACAACTTGAAGCATTATCTGCCATTGTCGCCATGTCGAACGGATAGTTATAATCGGGGTAACCACGATCGAGAAGCGTGCCAATTTTAAAATTGTCAAAGATCTCGGCATAACCTATCAACGAATAGGTATCGGAATTGGAAGATTTCGGCAAGGATGTATTATAACCACCGAAGTGGTCATTATGGAAGTGGGTAAGTACCGCATAATCTATCGTACTGTTACCTGTCCATGCCATACACTTACGAATGTAATCAGCTATAATTTGTGAGCCACGGGTAGAAGTTAAGGTTGGATCCCAACGACTACGAATACCGGCGTTGGTCGTATTACCATTAGAGTTGGTCGTAACACTCGAACTTGCGGCATCAATAAGCATTTGCGTACCATCCGGGAATATTACAAACACGCTTTCACCCGTAGTTGTATTGATGAAATGAATATCCATCACACCTTCTTGCCAAGCAGGAATAGTTTTACCTATCTCTATTTTGGTGGCAGAGTCATCTCCACCTTCTTCACCTCCGTCCGGACGAATCAAAAATGATTGAGATTCATTAGAACTGCATCCTACAATCGCAAGGATGAACAAACTGAAAATAAATATTAACCTTTGCATGCTATATGAAGATTTAAAAACATCTCTCCGCCTTCAATGCTGACGGCAAGACGAATATAATTACCAAAATTTGAATTCACTTTTATAATATGTTGGCCAAGTCCTTTGAAGATCGTAGGAATACTGCCGTCATCAGCCCAATACACACCGTCTTGCGATAGTTGTACACGACCTTCGAATACAGGATCTCCCTCTATTTTCTCAACCATAACAAAAAATATAGCCTCATCTGCCCAACCAGCCTCGTAAGGATGAGTGAAGAAAGTTCCTTTAAAAAACTTCTTTACCTCAAGATGGGAATCATTAAACATTTTCATATATTACATTCCTCCTTATTCTTGTGAAACAACAACTGAATCTATATAAAAGAATACACGACGATTGGTATCAGTACCCACCCAGAAAAGAGGGTTGATAAGGTTGTCGATACGGTTATATCCATCAACAGTATCGGCTGCAATGCCACGCATATCCCAAATTCTGTCCTGACATTGGAACTCCACATATTCGCGAAGCTGTGTGTCAAGTTTCAGGCGCATATATTGCCAATTGAGTTTGCAATCAGTCTCATTGTAAATGAGTTTCTGATGACCATCGTTCAAATCTTTGAACCCATCATGGTCACCATTAGGATAACGACGACCAAACCACCAAGGATCGACACCCTTCTTACACCAATCTCCGTCAAGTCCATAAGCCCAATCACGATCTGTAACGTCTTCATCCGAATGTTCATACTGCCACTTCTGCATTAACTTTCCGTCCACTGCATTGAGATAGCGTATTCCTACATGATAGCGTTTTCCACCTTCCTGTACATCAAATCCCATACCGAAGTCGCGGATTGAACTCTCATGTAAACCCGGTTGCGGACGATCACCGCCATCAACCACATCCTGCTCCGCCGTATATGTAAACCAGCATTCTATCTGCAAATATTTGCAGCCCGGACGAGAGAATGAAAGTCGCTTAATGGCATGTCCCAGGCATCCCTCTGCCGGAATCTCCGTATAAGGCGCTGCAACAGGTCTTGTCGAGAGTTTAAGAGAATAAGTACCGGACATTGCCCCATGAGTACCCGGATACCTGAAGGTAGCGGAACTAAGCATGACCGGTGGCCACTGATCTTTATTGACCAATGTCTTAGGAACATCAAAATTCGGATATTCCGTAAAATTAGGCATCAATGTCATCCAGCCGTTAAAGCCTGTGTTGAATACATCATAGCTCAACACCCTCTTTAATGGTTGATACCGACTGTGCAATAAAATTTCTCCAATGCTCATATTATCATTTATTTAATAAAGTTAGTACCCTGGGTTCTGAACAAGTTTGCCATTCATGATTAGTACATCATCACTTGGCAATGGCCACAAATAAATCTTCTCATCAAACTTACGTTCTCCATGCTGAACGATATAAGTCCCATCAGCCATCGCTTCAAAGGAAGGGAATCCGTCTTCATCAAATGCCGGAGTCTGTGGCCAGAACCAGTTGCCTGCCGCAAAATATTCCTTTGCTCTATTGGCCGTACGAGTAAATCCGTACATATTGTGTCCGAAAGCATTCTCAAACTGATGCCAACGAAGCAAGTCGAAATAACGCAGATTTTCCCATGCAAACTCCACACGACGCTCACGACGAAGCACTTTACGCAATACCGTCTGATCGGTGGTGGTGATGGACGGATAGTCGTTGGTTTGCGTACGGGTAGTGCTATAAGCACGAGCACGGACATCGTTGATACAAGCAAGAACAGTAGCATCAATATCTCCCAGTTCAATCTTAGCTTCGGCATACATCAACAACACATCGGCATAACGCATGAGAATGACGGGATTGTCGTTATACAAAGTAATACGCCATGACTCTTGCGCGCCTTTGCGCAGGCAGCAACCATTGTAAGCGCAGTTGGAAGCATCCGAACCGCCTTTTGAATCTTTGTTTGTAACCATGCGATTTTGCGTATAATCCATTACCTCAAGTGCATTTGGCGCAGGATTCCACTCAATACCATAGATACGGCTACCGGGAGCAGCAAATGTTTCCAAACAACGGGGATCACGGTTGGCAAATGGATCGCGAGGATCAAAGCCACTGCCCGGCTCATCGATCGTCTTACCATTCGTCATTTCGTAGACAGCAAGAAGTTCCCATGAAGGTTGCGCATTATGTGTACCACCCGCCGAACGGGCAATGAATGAACCGATAGACTGTGTAGTAGGCTGACCGTTTTCATCCAATTCAAGGTCACTTGAGTGAACAACAGAGAAGATGACTTCCTTGCTACCTCTTGTCTTATCGCGGAAAAGTTCTCCATAATCAGGGGCTAAGTCATATACTCCCAGATCCATACAGTCTTGTGCAGCCTTTGCGGTAGTCCCATAGTCGTGCTGATAGAGAGCTGTACGAGCCTTGAAAGCATAGGCCGTTCCTTTATCCACACGGGTGGCACCGCTATTATTATTTGCGACCGGCAAATTTTCTGCTGCATAGTCATAATCTTCATAAACCTGTTTTAAAACGACAGCTTTGTCGGTACGTCCCATCTCAAATGCTTCCTCTGGAGTAATTGAAGTCAGATAGAAAGGAACATCTCCCCAAAGAGTAATCAAACGTGAATAAGCAAACGCCCTGAAAAAACGGGCTTCGGCACGAAGCATATTAAGTTCTGTGGTGGAATATTTACCTTCAAGATTGTCAAGTGCCTCCAAAATCCGGTTTGCACGACTAATGTTCTTATAAGTGTAACTCCAAACAGTCTTAATGTTGGGATTACTTGTAGAAGACGCATTCAGTGAACCTGCCGCAATTGTATAAATATTGGTTCGTTGCGCCCAGTCATCTGTATTACGGTCCAACGTCCAACCTTCTTCTATAACAAAGAAGGTACTACGATAAAAATCATTCAATGAGATTCGAACTTCCTCCGGTGACGAGAACCAGTTTTCACTGGATGCAGCTGAAGGAGGATTCAGGTCGAGGTTCACACAAGAAGTTACAGATAGAAGAGCTATCATGTAAATCAATACATGTATTTTTTTCATATTATGTAATTTTTTCAGACTCTATTAGAATTTAATATCAACTCCAAACGTATAAGTACGTGTGATATAGGTAGAAGCGCCTGCTTCAGGGTCCCATCCAGAAAGATAACTATCAAAACAATATGGATCATCGATATTGACATACACCCGAAGTCCCTTGATTCCGACCTTAGAGACGATTTTTTTAGGAACTGTATAGCCAATATTGATGTTCTTTATACGCATATATGCGCTACTCCTAAGCCAGAAATCTGACATTTTATAGTTGTTGTATTCACCGCCCTGATGACTCAAGCGAGGATACCTGACTGATGCGTTCTGTTCTGCTGTATTATACACACTCCAGTAATTACGGTCACCATTGTCGTTCAGAAGGACTGACGGAGCCGGAAGCCATTGTCCCTGCATGGGACGAATCATACTTTCGGTAAGGCGTGAAAGTTGTTTCCCGACACCATTGAAAAGTAGAGAGAAGGAGATGCCTTTCCAACCCAAACTAATAGAACCTCCATAAAGATAGTGTGGCAACGAACTGCCAAGCACTACGCGGTCATATGTCTCATTGATAATTCCGTCAGGAGTACCATCTGGTCCGCTGATATCTACATATTTTACATCACCCGGTTTGGTAGAAGCCGAAAGCAAAGCACTTTCGCTGACTTCCTCTGCGGTCTGGAACAAACCTGCAGTCTTATATCCATACCATGAGTTATATTCTGCACCTTCAGTAATAATAGTACCATCGCTGTTAAACTGCTGCTTGCCGTTAAGATTATCTATAATAGACTTGTAATCAGAGATATTAAAACTTATCGCATAACTAAAATCCCCGATACGGTCAGACCAGCCAAGTTTTACTTCCCAACCGCGGGTGTGCATTTTACCTACATTCCTGTCAGGTGCCGAGTAACCGGTAAACGACGGGATTGCCACCGACAAGAGCATATCTGTTGTCTTTTTATAATAATAGTCTGCGCTAAAGTCAAGGCGGTTGTCAAAGAAAGCGGCATCCACACCTATATCCCAGCTCTGTGTTTTCTCCCAATGGATATTCTCATACGCATAATCTTGTTGTGCGGCGGACATTGAAGATTGAGGCGTAGATCCTGCACTGTCATACATAATGGCATTGTTGAACGAAATGTATGTCTGGTAAGGATAATTTCCAATCCGCTCATTACCGAGAGTACCGATAGAGGCACGAAACTTCAGATAACTTATCGGGGTTATATTTTGCATGAATTTCTCATTAGAAATTACCCAACCAACCGATGCCGACGGGAAGAATCCCCAACGGTGATCCTTGTGAAAACGTGAAGATCCGTCTTCACGAGCATTGAGTTGGAGGTAGTAGCGGCTGTCGTAATTATACATGATACGCCCAAAAAATGAACGATAGGCATTCTGATAAGAATTGCCGGCTACAGCAAGAGCATTTTTATTCGCCAAATCAAGATAAGGGAAAGAAGACAAAGACATATCGTTTGTCGACCCCGACATCGTTTCATACGTATAGCTATAATCCTCATAACCGACCATGGCATTGAAGTTATGTACCTTGCTAAAGGTTTTATCGTATGTAGCGATGAATTGTTTCTCCAATGATTTGATGTTACGGCGTTCTTCACTTAGCGAATTAGAAGTATACCCCGAAACATATCCCAACATAACATCGGTTTCGTATGCATCATAAACAGGTATGGCTTTCTTCATCTCCTTGATTGAAACATTTCCAATGGTAGGAGTCAAATTAGCAGTAATGGTCAAATCTTTTATAGGCTTATAGCTCAACGAGAATTTACCGGTCATTGTATTAGATACAGTCTTTTTTTCTCCGCCTTCCAATAAAGCGGCAAGTGTATTACTAAGACTGCCGTCTTTACCGGGACCTACACGACCGTCCGGATAAAGTCCTAAATAAATGGAAGGATACATATAAGCCGCACGAATCGGACTACCGGAAGTGGGGTCGTTTTTCGTGGCGTAACGTACCGAAAAATCAATAGAACCGGAGATTTTATCACTAATCTTCAGATTATTACGAGAACGGATAGAAATTCTTTCGTGGTTTGAACCTTTGTAGACAGCGTCAGCATTTTCGTAAGTAGCGGAAGTGTGACTCTTGATTACCTTGTTGCCATACGTCATTGTCAAATTGTGCTTATGGCGCATAGCGGTACTCGAAAGAATGGCATCTTTCCAATCATAGATAGGATATTGAATGGGGTCATACCTGTTGTTGGTAGCATAGTTGTCGATGTAATCCTGTGAATAGTTGGCAAACTCGCCTCCCGCAGGATTACCGGCATCGTTCCATGACCATTCATTATACATTGTCATGTAATGATAAGGGTCGGTCAGGAATTTCGGAAATTCGGTAGGAGAAGATAAGGAAACCTCCCCGTTGTAACCGATCGAAAGTTGTCCCTCGGTTGCCTCCTTAGTTGTTATCAAGATAACACCGGCAGCAGCACGGGCACCATAAATAGATGCAGAAGCCGCATCCTTAAGTACAGTAATCTGCTGCACGTCTTCACTTGCTATATTATCGAGGCTACTGACCATCATACCATCGACAAGGATAAGCGGACTCGAATCAGACATGGTTGTCACACCACGAACCTGCACCGTAGCACTCGCTCCCGGCATACTGCTTGAACGAGTAACCGTAAGTCCCGGAATCAATCCTTGCAAAGATTGCGAAAGTTGCGAAGTACTCTGCCTCTCGATCAATGGATTGTTGATTACACCGACTGCACCTGTAAGATCTTTCTTCTTTACAGATCCATAACCGATAACGACCGTTTCTTCAAGCTGTACAGCATCCTCTTTAAGTTTTATATTTACCACACTTTTACCATCCCATACAACATGTTCGGTCATATAACCCAGATAACGGAATTCTATTGTATGCCCTGATTCCGCACCACTAAGCGCATACTTTCCCGACATATCGGAGGTAGTACCTTTTCCATTGTTTTTATCATGGATCACAACTCCGACAAGAGGACCATTGGCATCGTTAACGACACCCTTCATTACATTCTGTGCAAAAGCCAGATTGATTTGCAGGAAACATGCCAATAACAGGCTTAATATACTTTTCTTCATAATATTCATTCTACGATTTCAAGCAATACATGTTGGTTATACTCTTTGATCGCCGCACCTGTTTCAGGGTTACTCGGATGTTGCGCCGAAAAACGTGTCTGACCACTTGCGTGTGTGCAGTCGATATATTTTCCAGAATATCTAGCACCACTAAGACCTAAACGACCTGCTTGTCCAAATCTTAAGACAATCTCATCCATATCTTTAGTTGTCGTAAATACTCCTTCGGCAGGGATATATGCACCATTGTTGCTGGTATCAAGCAACATTCCTGCAAAATTGTAGGTAATTGTTGCCGAATAATCAATGGAAGCACCCGATATCGTTTCTGTCGCACTTTCCAGAAGAGTCGAAGTCGGAAGAGCCGGTTTCCATTCCTCCCCATCCTTGAACTCGATCATCCAGTAGCTGGAACACATCGTTCCCAATTTAGTCACAAAATAGAAATGGATCTTTGTACCGGCAGGGATTATCGCACCTTTCGCATCGCCATAGATATACCAATAATCGCCAGGAATAGCTCCTGATACATACGGGTCACCATTACCGCCCACTGCGCGGTCGCAAATAGCTGTCTGCGCTATATAACCTGTTCGGTCACATGCCCAATACTCTATTTTACCACTTCCGGCACTTGGAGCAATATACTTGCCATTGGCTCCCGGGAATACCGACTGTGCTTCACCATCAGCAAATGTTCCACTCGTATTGCTGGTTAAACTCTTCAAATCCCAATCAGCTAAAATACCCGAAAAAGCATCTTGTACAAGAGTATATGTATAGTCTTTATCATCCAGGATGGTTACCGTTACTTCTATTGTCCGCTTTACAAATGTCTTGTTTTCCGGGAAAGTAAGTTTAATGTCACATTCGCCTACCCCATTTGTAGGAGAAACGGTCACATCCGCATCTATACAAACAGCTCTCCACTCTTTATCGCCAAAGACTTTGAACGAAGATTCCGTTGTAGCTGCATCAACCGATTCGGTGGCAGGGCTGATGCCCTTAGGAACAATCCCCTTCTGAGTAATAGCCAGCTTTAGAGGAGTTACATCATCACCAATGAAACGAATTGCACCAGTACGAGAAGTAGCCGATGAATTTTCAGAAATTTTGATTGTAAATTTAGTAATCTCACCTTGTGTCTCATGAGAATCAATAACTGCCCAATGGCTATCGCTTCCTTCGGCCTGGCAGTCGTTATTGACTCTGTAAAAGACATTTGATTCAAGATCAACGGTGAAAAGACCACCTTCTGCTTCTACAACAAGTGTCTTTGTCGCGAGTGTCATGTACGGAGTATCCGAATCGTGACAAGATGCAAAAATAACAAGCGACACACTTGCAAACAATAACATCTTTAGGTTCATTTGATTAGTATTTAGGGTTAATTAATAATGACTAATTAGATATTTTCACCTGCTTTGCATACATGATTCTGTATATCACATAAGCAAGTATAGTGGCAACAATCAGTACGATACTTCCTATTACGATATTTTTTACCGCAAGAGTCTTTGTATCGCCGACAATGAGCAGACCAACCAGCAAGAGTGCAACGACTCCAAGGGTTATACAGAAGCAGTTAACGGCCAAATGCGAATAATTTCGTACCGCTTTTTTCTCCTTTGAGGTCGGCTCGCGGTCGGCATCAGGATCAGTATATTCGCAAATGGCTTGATAGCCATTGTCTTCATACTTTTTGCGTACCGACCAAATTTCCATCATTACAAGAATAAGTACGGGAAGTACACAACCGGAAACCGATTCTATTATGCTTGGACTAATGACGGAGGCAGGAATGATGATACGAGCCATAATACCCACGAACCAAGTAAGCACCATTGCAGTAATAAGTTGGTTACCTGTCAACCGCTTTGAGAACAATCCCCATATTGACGGAATATATAAAGGACACATCACCATAGTAAGAAGGGTTACTACGACCTTTTCTGCACCTCCGGCAAAAGGTATGAACATCGACAAGGCAATTATCACAAGTCCAAAAACAAATGTAAAGAGACGACCTACCTTTATACGCTTTTTCTCATCTGCCTGACGATTTTTCTCTTTGTGTCCCCAAATATCATAAGTATATACATTTGCATACACATTCAAAATGCCCGAAACATTACTCAATGTGGCCGATAGCATCGCTGCCAACATCATGCCTACCATTCCTTTCATGAGCACGAGTTTGCTCATATTCACATAAGCATGTTCACCGTTGAAAGTCATTGTGGTTGCATCCAAATCAAGTGCAAGTCCGGGTTCCATTACACGATAAATCATGGTAGGCAGATACCAAATGAGGGGAGTGACGAGATAAAGTATTCCTATCAAATAAGTACTCTTCTTCGCATCTCTTGTAGTAGGCACGCTTATGTAACGTTGTACAAACGGCCAATCGCCACCAATCATGGCTACATTAAGAAATATCCACAATAAAAGCCATACCCATGTATAGGTTGGAGACGTACCCGAGAAGAATCCCGGTATCTCATTTGCTTTATCGATGAATGCGCTTACACCTCCAACTGCGTTAAATGAGAGAGGGATCATAAATACAACCACAGCCAGAAGTACTCCGAATTGAATCACATCGGTCATTAGTACGGCAAGAAAACCTCCGGCAATGGTATATCCAAGAGCGATGGCACCAAGTATGAGAAGTGCCCACCAAATGCTAAGATAACCCTCCGGTGAATCGCCTAGCATACCTGTACTCGCAAAAATACTGCCGCCATCGACCTTGATAAGCGCACACATCACAACCGCTACCGCATACAGAGACACTGCCGTATGCACCGCACGGGCTACAATTCCTGAAATCGTGTAAAAACTCACTGTGCGGTGTCCGAAGCGGATCGTGAGAAACTCCCCCGGCGATTTGATACGCAACTGGCGCCATTTGCCGGAGATCCATTTACCGACAATAAATGATGCCACACCAAGGCAAAGTGCAACAATTACCGCAACTATACCTGATTTATAAGCAACGCCTCCCCAAACGACAAAGGTACTTGCCGAGAAAATGGTCATGTAAGAAGAGACTCCCGACAGCCACCACGAAGAATTTCGCCCGGCAATAAACATATCTTCGGAATTTTTAATTTTCCGCGACATCACGACACTCACGGCTATCAATCCGAGAAAGTAGAGTAAGATAACAAAATAGTCTAAAGATTCCATATACTTTATATTATTGCTCCAAGTTTCTTCAATTCCTCTATGAGTTTGTCTACATCAGCCTTTTGTACTGTCACACCGGCCCTTATACATTGCACGGCCGCCACTCCTGCAGCCTGCCCTACTCCCATACAACTTGCCTGAACACGAAGCGATGCAAAAGAAGTTTTATCGGCACTTATACAACGCCCGGCTACAAGCAAATTCGGGAAGTTATCAGCTATAAGAGCTCGATAAGGTACATACGCAGCTTTTTTAAGGAAAGTAACATTCTGTGCTGCACCTGCTGCAACATGGATATCTATAGGGTGTGCGCCGCGTGATATGCTATCAGGATACTTATAAGCGTTCACATACTCTTCTCCTGTGATTGTATGTATACCTTTGATACGACGTGTCTCACGAATACCGGCATGTACGGCAACCGTCGTCACATAACTGTTTTTAAACTCTTCAAAGTTTTCTTTAAGGATTCGTGCTATTTTGAATACATCTTCCCGCAAACGACATTCGGCTGCGGTAAAATTTCGATTATCGACAGCATTTCCTGCAGTACGAGTCATATTAACCGTTACTTCACCCGGACGAAGAGTTGTACAAAACCAGGGACCTCCAAATTCGGGGATACCAAGCACATCTTTCATTTCAAGAAGTTTCTCACGAACTGCAATGCAATGACAATTCTGCCCTTGTTTGTTATGATGCATGGCATCGATTATCATAGGTGAATCCGTATCCACACCTCCTAAAATGAAATAGGTTGAAAGAGGTTGCAGAGGTTTACATTCATCAGCCTGCATTGGAACACCTGCCATAGCAGCAAGATCACCATCACCCGTACAATCGATATACATATCGGCACTGATAGCCTCTGTCCCATTCTTATTTTCAAAAAGGACACTGGATATTTTGCCGTCTTTTATCTGACAACCACTTAGATAAGAGTGCATATACATATCCACGCCGGCTTCGAGCATCATTCGCTGGCATAAAAGTTTGTAAAGCTCCGGATCAAAAGCCACATTTCCGAGAGGTTTCTCAATGATACAGCCCCCCATTCTCTCAAGTCGTTCGATAAACTCCCATGGAATGCCACCTATCACCTTCTCATTATTATAAGTGAATACACTCAAAGGAGTTACAAGCCCCATTGTAGCCATTCCACCTAAAAAGCCATATTGTTCCACAACAGCAGTCTTCGCGCCACATCGAGCAGCAGCAATTGCTGCTATAAAACCAGCAGGCCCTCCACCGCAAACAACTACATCATAGTTGCCCACTATTGGAACCCGCTTCGTGATTTCCATACTTAGTACTTTCTTGTCCATTCCTATTTTTATCCTTAAGTTTAACTTTGGTGTTAAATCCAAAATGAATCATTTCAAAATCATTCATATATTTAGAATCTTACCGATTCAATGTATAGTAAACTTTGATTTGTTTTGGATCGCACTTACAAGAAAAGAATTGTGTTTTCATACTTTCTTTAGATTTAGTTCGACATAATTATGATGTAACAAAGATAAAGAATGGGAACCTGGAAAAATGTTTTTTTGCAGATCTTTTTCCTGCAAACGATTGCGGGAACGTTCCCAAAATCTGCAAACGTTACAAAAGCATTGCATAAACATGAACGGCATTCGGCTTCTAGCACAAACGTTCTTAAAAATTAGGATTTGTTGATCGAAACCGATATCTTTGTTTTGATTTAAACAATCATCAACCATGAAGTATATAACCATTAAAGACATAGCCAGACATTTGTCAATATCTGTCTCCACTGTATCTCGTGCATTGGGGGATGATAAGAATATCCGTAAGGAAACGAAAGAAAAGGTGATGGAAGCGGTTAAAGAATTGGGATATAGACCCAATCCTGTAGCAACCAACCTTAAATACGGACATACTAATGCCGTGGGAGTGATAGTTCCTGAAATGGTTACCCCGTTTGCTTCACGAGTAATAAACGGGATACAAGAAGTGCTCCATGCTAAAAATATAAAGGTGATTATTGCAGAGTCAGGAGGAGATCCGGAAAAAGAAAAAGAGAACTTGCAACTGATGGAACGATTCATGGTGGATGGTATCATCATCTGTCTTTGCAGTTATAAAAGAAACAAGGAGGAATATTTCCGTTTACAGGAAGCAGGAATGCCTATGGTATTCTATGATCGTATTCCCTATGGGCTTGAAGTTCCACAGGTAATAGTGGACGATTATATGAAATCCTTCTTTCTCGTGGAAAGTCTTATCCGAAGCGGGCGCAAGCAGATTGTTCATATACAGGGACCGGACGATATTTATAACTCCATAGAACGTGTCAGAGGATACAAAGACGCTTTGGCGAAGTTCGGGATTCCTTTTGATAAGGATAATATGCTGATAAGAACCGGTATAACTTTTGAAGAAGGAAAAAAAGCAGCGGATATATTAATGGAAAGAAATATACCTTTCAATGCTGTTTTTGCTTTCACGGAAACACTAGCCATTGGAGCCATGAACAGATTGAAAGAACTTGGAAAAAAGATACCGGACGAAATTGCCGTAGCCAGCTTTTCAGGAACTGAGCTTTCCAACATAGTCTATCCCAAACTGACTACCGTCGAACCACCTCTGTACCAAATGGGGAAAAGTGCAGCCGAACTGATTTTAGAAAAGATCAAGGATCCGGCATCACCGAACCACTCAATCGTGCTGAACGCAGAAATCAAAATGCGTGCATCCACCCCACCCATAGAAGTATATAAAATCGAGTAGGAGGAAAACGAAGTAGTTTTCTTCCTACTTTCGTTTTCCGACCTCTCACACCACCGTACGTGCCGTTCGGCATACGGCGGTTCCTTACTTACGATACAACTTTACGGTAACAGTCCATAAGAAATGGGTAATTAGCTCGTTTCAAATTGTCGTTATTCAATGCGCGATGAAGTATAAAGCTGTCGGCAATGTGCCAGTAACCCTTTCGGCTATTTGCCCATTCCCATGCCTTTCCTTTAGCAATTCCACACCTGCATAAGTTATTGAAACGAGTATTAGTTTTCTTCCAGCATTTCCAAATACACATACGAAGTCTGCGCCTGTACCACTCATCCAGTGTTTGAAGACGGGTCTTCATATCAGCCAGTTTGAAGTATTCAAGCCAGCCACAGATAAATAAACGAAGAGAGGTTTTCCGCTTTTCGTATCCCAGTCCATTGCTACGACCAGTCAGTTCCTTTAAACGGGTTTTGAACTTGGCGTAACTTTTAGGATGGACACTTAGGCGGCATTCACCTGATTTGACATAAAAACTGTAACCGAGAAACTTCATTCCTCGTACATATCCTACACTTGTCTTGTCTTTATTTACCCGGAGATAAAGTTCCTTTTCTATAAATCGGATGATGCTTTCTTTGGTTCGTTCCGCTGCACGTCTGCTCTTGCAAAAGATTAAACAGTCATCGGCATAGCGAACAAAGGGGTGACTACGACGTTCAAGTTCCTTATCCAATTCATTTAGCATTATATTACTTAACAGAGGACTCAAAGGACCCCCTTGAGGGACTCCGCAAGGACAATACGCTAACTTATCATCTATTTGAATTCCCGCCAAAAAGTATTTATGGATGAGCGAAATAACTCGACTATCCGTTATCCGGCTGGAAAGGAGTTCTATCAGGCGACTATGGTTAACTGTGTCGAAGAATCGTTCCAAATCCAAGTCAACAGCATATTTATAGCCAGAGATGATATAAGTTTGAGCTTGTTTTAAGGCATCATGGCAACTCCGATGAGGACGGAACCCATAACTGGAATCACTAAATTCTAGCTCGTAAAGGGGAGAGAGAATTTGGGATATAGACTGTTGAACAAAACGGTCTACTACAGTAGGAATACCAAGTTGACGTTTCTTACCGTCATTCTTGGGAATTTCTACACGAAGAACGGGATGAGGACGGTATTTACCTTGAATAATGGCTGACGACAAGTCTTCTTTATGAAGCCGTAGCCAGGGTAAAAGTTCGTCGGTTTCCATTCCATCGACTCCACTGCTTCCATGGTTGGACACGACTTGTTTGTAAGCCTTGTTCAAGTTATGTGGAGAAAGGATTTGTTCAAGTAGAGCGTCTTGCGTAAAACGTACTTCCGTGAGGTTGTTTTCAGTTATCCCAAGGAAAGTCTGCACTCCACAATAGCCTTCGGATTCCGTCCTATTCCCATCGTGGCAGCTATCACTACTCGTTGATATTTTCTGCATTCGTTCTTTCATCAGGTAACAGTCATTCACTACTCACTTACAATAAGGTTCTGCCCTTCGATACTTGGTAAGACTTCCTGCGGTACATTTTTTTTTCATGGGCAGGCTTGTATCCGTATCTACTATGGCATCTGCTGACTTCTCACAGCAAGCTTTACACCGTGCTTCTGACAAAAAAACATCCGCACGTCTGTGAGACCTCCCCAGTTAAGAATCTATTCTTTCCATCTTATACCTGCTTGATTTACCATGAACGTTCCGAATAGCTATCGGGCTTTGTTTTGACTAGCAAACTAACCCACGTTCTTGGGCCTTATATCAAGTTTCTGTTCGTCAGGTCAGATGTTTGCCGCCGACTTCCTTCAGATTCCAACTCACGATGGACACCCTTGTCTTTGGCTGGACACTTCCCACTATCAGGGCGTGTTGAGGACTTGCACCTGTTAGAATAGAACCATGCTGGGCGAACTAATAAAACCCTCCAAAGAAATTCTTCTTCAGAGGGTTTTGCACATTATTGAATACTACTCGTTTATCAATACTGTAGTTACACTTTCCTTCCCTAAATAAAATGCCTTTGCTTTTATCTGTGGAGCATCGCATGCTATCGGAGTTTGCCATTTCACGGAATTTTCCGTTGGTTCACTACCATCGGTGGTGTACCGGATTACCGCATTCGGATTTGTGGTATTGACAAACAACAATCCATCCTTTACTATAATACCTGGAGGAGATACCCGGAAATTATTACCTCGTTTTGCCAAACGGGGCAACTCATAAGTTACAATACCAGCATTATATTTTCGTTTGGCATCTACATATACCTTACTGTCCGGAGATAATGCCCACGATGGTTGAGCGTTCCAAGCGCGTTCTGCCAGCCCAAAAACTTTTGGGAAAAGATAATATTCTATTTGTCCGAAACTACGGATTGTCTCCGCCCAGATTTGTCCGGACAAACCTTTGATATTCTTATAACCCTCTTTTGTCAAGGGTTGCTTACCGTTTGAGGCTGTTTTTACATCCACAGATTCATCTTTCAGATTCCGCCGTAAAGACTTGTAAATATCAAAAGGCAACATATCAAACGTTACGTACTCATCTACGTAACCACCCCAACGCAATCCCGGTTCTTCCACATGATAACAATAGGCCATATCCAAATAGAAATTACCCACATTACAGAGTATAATAGGATAGCCCGCATTTGCTAACTTATACGGAACTTCATCCCCACCCTGTTCCGGAATTGTATTCCAGCAATAATTCAAGACCTTGCTATTTCTGAAATGTTCGTTCACGGTATTATCCGGCTTCATAACAATGTCTTGCCATCCAACTGCCTGTATATTGCGTTTATCCAACATTTCCAGAATTTGCTCCAGAAAATAATCTTTCAAATCCCGTATCTTAGCCAATCCATGTTCTTTCATAAAAGTACGGCAGATAGCAGAACCTTCCCAAATGCCTTCCGGCACTTCATCTCCACCTACATGGAAAGCAGGCAATTCTACTCCCGCATCCTGATACATCCGCCCGATTTCATCAATCACTTTTTCAAGAAAACGGTATGTAGAAGGCATGGCGACATTAATAACATTATCAGTGAAATTTTGTGCCGATAGATATTGGGAAGTATCTGCAAAGTCAATCAGAAGATATTCTTCCGCTTTCGACTGATCCGTATCGATATATTTCCGGTAACGGGCATTCATTGCTTTTATTGCTGCCCGTGAATGGCCGGGAATATCTATTTCAGGAATAATTCTGATATGCCTTTCTTTTGCATATTTCAAAATATCCATAAAGTCACTGCGGGAATAATACCCATTAGCCAATGAGGTGGTATCTGCCTCATTCCATCCCCAAGCATAAGCAGGATAAAGACATGTCAGTTCATCTGTAGTATGTCCTCTGCGAGAGGCTATTTCTGTCAATTCTTCCAATCCGGGTATTTCTACACGCCAAGCCTCATCATCACTCAAATGCAGATGCAGTACATTCATTTTATAGAATGACAGTATATCTATCAGTTTCAATAAGTCCGTCTTCTTTGTAAAATTGCGGGCTACATCCAGCATGATTCCCCGATGTCCCATGTCCGGATAATCGGTAATATGAAGATTGGGAAGCGGAGAGGAAGCTAGCTTCATGTTATCCAATAAAGCAACCAATGTCTGACAAGCATTAAATATGCCATGCGCATCATTAGCTTTCAAAGTCAGCAGGTTATTCTTTATCACAATTTCGTAATACTCATCCGGACATTGGCAGGTGGCAGGAAGTTCTGTTTTCTTCAATTCAATGATTGTTTCTTCATCCTTTTCAGAAACGGTACATCCTAACTGTGAAGTCAATTGCTTTTTCAACAAAAGAGCTTCTTCTTTAAATACACCGTCAAACTTCAGACCTACCTTTGGAGAGAAAGTAGAAACACCACCCGTCTTCTCTACTTTTTTAGGAGTAGGAAAGAGAGAAAGTATATCACAATCTACAGGCTTGCTGAAATCATCATTCTGCTTATACAAATAATTTCCATCTGCATAGGGAAAACTATTCTTCGAACGAATCCATTGGGCATCGGGCGTAAACAGTCCGATCTCAATCGGAATATTTTGCGGCTGCAACATTTTCCCTTTTTCATCGGTAACTACAATATAAGCCCCTTCAGGAACCGAAGATACATTAATCACATTTCCTTCACTCAATATAGTAAAAGAGAGTGTTTCACCCGGTGCCAACGCCTGATAGTGTTCAGTAGGATACATTTTATAGTAAGTCGAACCAATACATTCTATTTCCAACGAGGCATTAATAGGTTGCTGATAATAAATTGGTGTCTGATTAAAATAGATCACCCAATTATCAACCAAGGATTTATTCCCGTTATTCGTCAAACAGAATGTATTCTTAAAATATCTGGCTTCCACACTATCTTTTTCCAGTTTCCATGTTAAAGAGAGCTGTGAGGAAGGGGGCTGTTTACCAGCCCCACAACCAAACAAGCATATCCCCAACATCATTATCCATATATTCCTCATAGTTATCATAAGGGAATTATTTAGTTAATGAACGAATACATTCCACTTCTTCTGTCGAATAAGGTGTCCCATCGCTACGGAAAATATCATGGAACCACAAAGACGGTTCAGCTACGTCAGGCAACGGAGTATCCCATGCAAAGATTGTATTTGTCTTTCCGGCTACAAGTCCCCAGTTTATTGCACCGATATTTTCTTTCTTCAGCATCGGCATAATATCCTGGAAAGTACTATTTTGGGTACGCGCCATATATTCCGTGCAAATCATTGGACGCCCATATTGCTTCAATGTGTCAATGAGCTGTTGATGCGAATCCAGACCTTCATACGTGTGATAGGTTATCACGTCCGAGTTTTCCAACTGAAACTTATTCAAATTAGTCAAACTCATATCCCAGACTCCGGCTGACAAGGGTTGCGACGGGTTAACCGTCCGTCCCCACGTAAATATCTTCTGCAATAACGGCAGACTTCTTTCACCGTATCTATATCCACCCGAACCGCCGGGCTCATTATATAAATCCCACAACACAATTCTCTTATCATCCTTAAAGGTGGTAAGAATGTCTTTCACATAATTCTCCAAGACCGGAAGTATCACTGCCGTATCACCTTTATAATACAAATCTCCCGGATCACGCGCCCATCCCGAATTATGTACTCCCGGTTGTGGTTCCGGTTGCTTTCCTGCCTGGTAAGTAGGATTCCAGCAATCATCCAGAAAGACGAAAATGGTAGAGATATGATGCTTGTCGGCAATAGTAAGGTATTCATTAATACGTTTCTTAAAACCTTCCTTATCCATTTCCCAAACCAGATGGTGCAAATATACACGCATACAATTCATTCCGATATCTTCTGCCCAGCCTAGTTCACGGTCAATAGTCACCGGATCAAAAGTATCAGCCTGCCACATCTCCAATTGGTTGATTGCCGTGCTCGGAATAAAATCACACCCACGGAGCCATCCCCATTGTTGATACCATTCATTGGCCTGCTCTTTTGTCCAGACTTCACGAACAGAGACTGTTTTCTGACTGCAGGCAATTAACATAATGCCAATAAAAAATGAGAGTAATATCTTTTTCATAATCGAATTTACTTTATCTAATTAGAAACCTTTATTCATTTTCTCCATGTAAATATAACCATATCCCCCGGTTCAACCGCTATCGTAGAACCATCCGGACTTACAGTTGAACCATCCTTCAGCACTCTGCTTACAGAACCATCCACATCAATTGCCAGATTCATCACATTACGAAAGTCCTTATTTACAACTACAAGATACTGGTTACTACCTTTCTCCAATACAGAAACAACAGCACCTGTATCACTCGTTGTCAACGATTTTATAGGGGCCGGCAAACTTCCCAACGCCGTAGTTCCTTCCGGTATTTGGCTTCCGGTATGAGACACTGAAATAACCTGCGCTCCCAAGAATATACCTGCAAGCTGTTGCACCTCCTGATTGACTGTCTTAACCAAATCATATACTTCGGTCGGTTCATCATGTTGAAGTCCGCGATAAGTAAAATACTGGATTGCCTGTGCGCCGTAAGCCAAATCACTGAAAACTTGTAATCTCAACTCGGGCAATGTTGGTATTTTATAAAAATGAGTTTCATCCAGTTTATGAGAAAGTGCAAGTGCAAATGCCCAAAAAGGTTTATTACTCTCTTTAGCAGCTGCTGATATTTCTTCCAAATTACGATACCAGTCCGGCCGTACAATGCTGGGAGCCCCATTTATAGACACAATAGGATAATTGTCAAACGATATAAACGGTACAGGCACCTGCTCTATAAACGACTTTACATTTTCAGAATAAAGTTCTTTTCCCCAGGCCCAGTTCGGATACAAGTTTATATAACAGGGATGATGACTATCCACCGTCTTAATCTTCTTTACCAATTCCCCCAAGCCCGGTAAATCATTCACCTCCGGCTCATCTTTCAAATGATAGGCATACAATGCCGGATGATTCATCATCGCTTTTACAACCTCTTCGGCAGTACCAACAGACAATAGGTCATGACAGGAAGTTATCATCTTCACTCCGGTTTTCTGTGCCGCATCAAGCACTTTGAGTGTTGTCTCCAAATCATTATACCATCCCAGATAAATATTAATGCCGGATGCTTTCATCACCGGAAATTTCTCAAGTGATTTGTCTGCTTCCACTCCAGTCCATGCTATAATCGGAAATACTCCATCAGCTTCCGGGATATAGGAGTTTCCCTGAATAATCTCTATTTCCTGCGTTTTCACCCCATTAGGCACCACACGGAATACGGCAGTACGACCGGTTCCCGCATTTGCACTTACAGTAATTGTCACTTTTCCGTTCCCACTCCCTTTAACCGGGGAAATGGTGGCCCAAGACTGATCGGTCTCATTAACAAATTTCCACTCCGTATTAGACTTTATCGAATAAACTTCTGTAAACCCTTCATTGCTGATTTGCAACTTCCCCAAATTTCCGGAAATAGAGAAAGAGGCTTTTTCCGGCTCCATCGAACAAGACATCAACACCATTGGCAACATTGAAAAAAAGAATGCAACCAGAAACTTCTTACTATATGTTTTCATTGATATATACATAATTCTATTGAATATTAAATTAAAGACTATTAATCCCGATTCCCAACTCAATTATAAGGAATCAATCGTATCATTTCACTAG
This sequence comes from Bacteroides sp. GM023, assembly GCF_014750685.1. Taxonomy (GTDB): domain Bacteria; phylum Bacteroidota; class Bacteroidia; order Bacteroidales; family Bacteroidaceae; genus Bacteroides. The sequence goes on along the minus strand of NZ_JAAXGE010000012.1, from coordinate 33,747 downwards.
CTTTATCGATATGTATCGTATAAAGACCAGCTTTAAAATCAGGACCGGGAATCAAATCACCGGGAGCACTTCTCGTAACCAAGTTAGCCGGTTCAACCGTATACAAATTCTTCGTATCCTCTTCTTGCGCCCAGCCATATCCTCTATAGAACTTAAATCCCATCGTCTGGTCGATATATACGACTGCCTCAAAAGCACTTGCACCTACCTTCTTAAAGAAGAACCACTGGTGAGGATATGAGAAATCCCAAGCAAGTGTGGCAACATAGGGCTCACGCGGGAATCCAACTCCGGTACCAACAATATACATCACTTCCGGATAAAACACATCCCGCGGCCGTTCCATATACATAAAACCGTTTGATGTATTGTATTTCAAGTTATAAAGTACCGACGGACCATCGAATTTTGCCTTGGCACCAGAAACATCTTTAAAGAATTCCGGCCGGAGCATATTGGTGACATCATTACCAAAGCCGATAAAATTAACCTTGGCACTTTCCACCAGTTCAACATCCAACTGGATATATCCTCCTCCCACATCAAAGAACCGGGATTTATCAATATCAATACTATACGTCAGTGTCTTATCAGCCAGGAAAGACAACATATCGAAAGTGATATTCGCCAATGTATAACTTCCCACCTTAGGAGTCGGTATTGAAGCTGCCGCATCATCCGTCACAATGGATATTTTATCATCCGCATACCCCCAAACCAGACCGGAATAGTCCGGTTTATTATTTACCACCTTCTCGGCAACTTTAAAATGATCTCCGATCCCTGCAAGATCCGCAGCATTCGTCCGAAAGCCATAATCCGATTCACTCTGATTTGCCTTGTCCATTTCATATACATTTCCGAGATCATCAACAATATATAATTTGGAAGGTGTTTCCGGACGGGTTACTTTCACGCTTGCAGCCTCATCCAGGGTCAGTGTCGATTCATTACCTCCCAAATCATTTACAGCTTTGATAGTTACCACAGGACGTCCGTTCTGAAAACCGGCAACAAAAGGCAAAGTTGCTTCCTCTTCAATAACTGCAGAGCGTCCGCTCAATCCCTTAGACAAATTCAAAATCTCGGCTCCGTCCATTGTCACCAATAATTGGAATGAAACCAGATCATTATACTCATCACTTATCTGTGCGGTGAATTTAACTTTATCACCAGCCGCCACAACCGTTTCACCATTCACTCCCCGCAATACAGCATTTTCTATTTTAGGTTTTGAAGGCGTAGGCCACTCCGGCCATTCACTTGGCTTACTAATATCATCTTTCGCACACGAAAAGAGCAATAGCGATGATATGAATAGTACGTATATCTTTTTCATTTTTCTTAAGATCTCTAGTTTAACAATCATGAATGACGACATTAATTGCGAGCTGCCGCAAGATCCGCTTTCCATCCCTCACGCTCGAATGTCTGTACCAACACTTTTCCATAAGATTCCGAAGCTTGCTGAACCGCATAATTAGGAATAGGCACATATTGATGTGTAGGAGCCACTCCTTTTATCTTCGCCGTACGCTGTGCATATTGATTAAACCGGATGAGGTCTATTTTACGCATTCCTTCATACAACATTTCATGTCCTCTTTCAGTAAGTAAAGCATCCAGGAAAACTTCGGCACTAGCTGTTGCCGATGACGGAAGATCATCCAGTCCGGCGCGTTTACGTACTTCATTCACTGCAGCAACAGCGTCAGCAGACGGAGCAGCATTGTTTTTACGAACTTCGGCTTCCGCATACATCAACAAGACATCCGCCCAACGAGCCAACGGAATATCAGTCCCCTGAAAAGCCGTAGCCGTTTCAACCGGGAATTTATTAATTATAAATCCGTCCCATGTGGTTGTATTCCGGTCAATCCAAGTTCCGGCTGTCGTATAATACTTAGTCAGGATAACGTCACGACGCTTATCCGAAGGATCATACGTATCCCAGAATTTCGGAGATACATTAAAGGTTTGTCCCCATCCCTGCCCTTGCAGATAGAAAGGAGTCGGATTGCCCTGATCGTCCACTCTCGCCGCATTATCAGGAGTAGCGAGCATCATCAGCGGATTAAAATTACCGGACTTATTCGTACCATCCGCCGTTTCATCACAACTGACAGCCATAATCACTTCCGAATTGAAGTTATTGGCATTTTTAAATTGCTCGATATAAGGATTATCTCCTTTTTTGAAAAGGCTATACCGCCCCTTCAACTCGCTATACATATCAATCGCTTTCTGATAATAACCAGACATATAATAACCTTCATTCAAGCAATGCCTCATGATGCACACACGTGCATAGTCCTTATTGTAACGTCCTTGTTCCGGCTGTGTATCTGCAATATACTGATAAGCATAATCAAAATCAGCCATAATCCATTCCGTCATTTGCTGCAATGTCGGACGTACCAGATTCTCCAGTTTTGAAGGATTAATCAGATCGTTCGGATCAACAATCACAGGAACAGGTCCGTATACATGCAATAAATAATACATCATCAATCCCCGGCAAAGACGGGCCTCGGCAATAAACTCCTTTTTACGTTCCTCAGAAACGACCTCGGTAGAAGCCTTCTCCAAAGTTCCAATCACATTGGTGAAGTAGGAAATCTCACTTACTTTCGGAAAATGATTCGGCCTTTCGTCACTTAACGTACCACTCGTATAATAGACACACTGACTGAAATCGGCTTTGGAAAGGAAGTAGTATCCACCTCCCCAACCATTATTCCACACCGCCATCTCATCGGTCGGATAATCAAAGAATTTCAATACGCCTCCGGCAGGTATATACCAACCATGCTGGTTGCCACTTGTACCGGCACCAATCCAATAGGTCCATGTAGTAGTAAAAGGCATATAGCAGGTCATCATAAATGATTCGTATTCGGCTTCAGTCACCGGATAATTAGAAACATTCAATGTGCCATACATCTTCGGATCAAAATTATCCTCACAACTGCACATGATAAATGCAATCATGATAAATACTCTAAATAATTTATTCTTGCTCATATTTTCAATTTTTTCTTTCGTTACAGGTTCTCTTAAAAACATATTCTTGCTCCGAAGGAGTATGTTCTTGTCATCGGATATTCCGCCTTGGAGCCGTCGCCACCCGTCTTTATTTCAGGATCGACCCCTACAAAATTGGTAAAAGTCAGCGGATTCTGACAATCAATAAAAACCCGGATAGAACTTACATAATCACCTATTCTTCCCAGCTTTTTCCCCGAGAGATTATATCCCAAAGTAATATTCCTGACACGTACGAACGAAGCATTCTGATAATCTTCTTCAAAACCTACGTTGCCGGGTAAAGCGACAGCCTTTGTCGAAGCAATGCCACGCCGGTTTCCATTCTGGTTCGTTTGAGAGTTCCAGATAGTATATACATATTTGTTCGAGTTCTTGGGACTTGTGTAATACACATCTCCGACAAGCGCCCAACGATATGCATAATTATAACGTGTACGTCCGAATTGTCCATACATAAATATATCCAGATCGAAATCCTTGTACACAAATGTATTTCCAAATCCGATGTGGATTTTCGGAAGTGTGTTCCTCATCTTTACATCATCAATCGTTATTTTATTATCCCCATTCGTGTCCTTTATAATCGGATAACCGGGTTGTTGTGCATCCACCGGTAAAGATTTCTGCGATTCGGGCATATTGCTTTTATCTATATTGATTACACCTTCTGTTTCATAATAGTAATAAGCATTTACCGGTTCGTTTTTACGAATTCGATATTCTTCATAATAATAGTTGGGCATCCGTTCTTTCCAAACGGCATTATGATGTGATAAGGTCAATTGTGACGTCCACTTAAACACACGGGGGATTTCATAGTTAAGTGAATTGATAGTTGCATCCCATCCATAACGCACATAATGTCCATAGTTCATCGGGACGGAAGATGTCATACTAAGCGGAGAGGAAGAATCATATCCCAGCAAGTTGGTTACATCATTACGGAACATATCGAAACTTCCCCAAATTCTATCCTTCAACACAGAAAAGTCTACACCTATATTCTTCATGGTAGTCTTTTCCCAAGTTACATTCGGGTAATCAGGACCGCTAAGCAGATAGGGTACATAAGTCACTGAATTGTTAGAGAATTTAATATATTGTGCTGCCAGACTAAAAGTTCCATAAAGTGAACTGCCCAGGTTGTCATTACCTGTCTGTCCATAACTGCCACGAATCTTCAACTGGTCAATCCATGATATATTCTTCATAAACGGTTCGTTAGATAATTTCCAGGCTAATGACACTGAAGGGAAATAGGCATATTTCTTTCCCGGAAAAAATTTGTCCGTTCCATCCCGGCGGATAGTAGCCGCAACCACATACCTGTCAAGCAAATCCACACTTGCCCTGGCAAATTGAGAACGACGTTCGTCGGCTGCCCTGAAAGAAGTCGGATAGAAAGCACCTTCCGCAGCTTCCACTTTATCAGCAGCAATGTGATCGTTAATCTGCTCGTAGTCAAGTTCAAGTCCACTTGAATCGTTCGTATATCTTCCCATACCCACTACGGCATCAACACGCAACAAATCTCCAAACTGCTTTTTGAAAGTCAGTGTACCTTCCATGGTTTGGTTTCTACGCTCAACATATCCCAGATGTCCTCTCGATTTATACATATCCATAAAATAAATATCAGAAGGAATATACAGGTTACGATTAGCATTCTCCTTATTGATACCATACATCAAACGGAACGACAGCATATCCTTGATAATATCCACATCGGCAGCAAAGTTTAGATAGTAACCACTCGTTTTGGTGCGGTCGCTCACTTTTACCATTTCTGCAGGATTGGGGTAGTTCGAATATAAAGTAGGATTTCCTACCGCATCCCTGATTGGCAAATAAGAAGGATAAGTCAATGCCGATTGGATAGCATCATAACCATTACCACCACCTCCACCACCGGAAGTTGAGTTTGTATATTCATTCTCATTTACATTGACAATTGCAGTCAACTTAAGAAATGGAAGCAATTGTGAAGATATGTTCGTCCGAAGAGCATAACGCTCCATTGCAGAGTTTTCTACCGTACCTTCCTGTTTATAATAGTTTCCGGACAAGTAATATTTCAGTAGTTTAGATCCTCCTGTAATTGTGATGTTATGGTTATTGATACTACCATCTTTCAACACACAATCCAGCCAGTCTGTTGTTTGAGCGGCAGCTATCTGTTGAGGTGAGAATTGAGGCACCCATTTATTATCAAAAGGTTCATCACCATAGGGATACATGCCGTTCGTAAATAAATAGTTTTCCTTATTGAAAATATTAGCAACATTCATATATTCCTCTCCGCTCAAAGGTTCCAGATACGGATAGTTTTTCACGATAGAGTAATTTCCCTCATAAGTGATCTGTGGACGAGTTTCAGTACCTTTCTTCGTAGTAATCAATACGACACCATTGGCTGCGCCAATTCCATAGATGGAGGCAGATGCATCCTTTAATACTTCGATAGATTCAATATCGGCCGGATTAAGTCCTGCCAATCCCGAACGATTGATAGAATTAGGCATGACCTGATTTCCGTTTCCAACCTCTAAAGAAGTGGAAGGCATCATTACTCCATCCACTATAAAGATAGGAGTGCCTGCACCACGAATGGAAAGGTCGACTGCTCCACCCGGTTGTGGGCTTGCTAACGTAGCTTCCAGTCCGGCTGCCCGTCCAAGCAACATCTGCGACATATTACTTGTTGCGGCTCTTGATATTTTTTCTGTTTTGACCGTTGCTATGGAAGTGGTCAGATTCTTACGGGTGGTCGTTCCATAACCTACCACAACAACCTCATCCAATTGTTTTGAATCTTCTTTCATCGTCACGTTCAACGTCATCGGCCTGGTTATTTTCTGCGTATATGTAGTGTAACCTATTGAAGTAAATTTCAGTGTCGAACCTTCCGGAACCTGCAACTGATAATTGCCGTCTATACCGGTGATGGTTCCTTGAGTCACCCCCTCTATCATCACAGTCACTCCCGGAAGAGTCTCTCCAGATTCGTCCACGACCTTTCCTGTCACCTTGACTGTCGGCTTGTTATCCTGCTGTTGAGATGAAACTTTGTTTAATACAATCTGGCGTTTTTCAATCGTATAAGATACCCCTTCGCCTTTAAAAAGTTTATCCAGTACCAGAGTCATCAGTTCATTCTTCACAGAAATGCTTACTATACGGCTAACATCAACAATATCTTTGTTGTACAAGAAGCGGTATTCTGTCTGATTTTCGATATTAGTCAAGACCTCCTCTACAGTCACGTTCTTCAGTCGTAATGTAATTTTGGCGGATTGTGCAAAGATAGGTATACTGACAGCTTGCAGAGCTATACAAAACAACCATATGGCACAAATTCTCCCCATTTTTACATTCGCAGGTACATTAATTCTCTTTTTCATTTTCCTAATTGAAATAAGTTTCATACCTTTACATGTTTGGTTATTGGTTCTACAAATAAGTTGATTAACGAATAACTGAATATTTGGAAAGGAAGGTGAGTCAGACCTTCCTTTTTTATCAGTTTTTTCGGAAGTAAAATTCACTGATTATGTCTTTCCCATGGCTTGTATTATTTAAAGGTTAATAAATGTGTTTTTCTCTCGTTCCTATCAATAAGACGTTTCTAAAAATAAAAGCCACATCCCATATCACATTATTTTTTCATCCGGACTATTTTTTCATCAAACTATCGTTTATCCCAAATAATCTTTCTATTTTTACCCCAACAATAGAATCTCTACTACAATACTATGCCGAATATCCAACAACAGACTTCCGACGACCGTTTTCTGGTAATAGCACTGAAACAGGATGATAAACAGGCTTTTACCCGATTATTCCATGCCTATTATAAAGATCTGGTGTTGTTTGGCGGTACTTACATTCCAGAGAAATCTACCTGTGAGGATATTGTACAGAATATCTTTCTCAAATTATGGAATGACCGGAAAACACTGGAAATTGAGAACTCACTAAAATCATATTTATTGAAAGCTGTCCGAAACTACTGCCTAGATGAATTGCGCCATCGCAGGATTATAGATGAGCACGTTGCTTATGAACTTAAATCGGGCTCTATAGATATCGATACAACGGAAAATTACATACTTTACTCCGATTTATGCCAGCAACTCAAAAATGCATTGGAACAATTATCTCCCCAGGAAAGAGAAGTATTTGAAATGAGCCGGTTAGAAAATATTAAATATCAGGAAATAGCCAATCGCCTCAATATCTCTGTCAGAACAGTGGAAGTACGCATCAGTAAGGCTTTGAAACAGCTTCGCATTTTATTAAAAGATTTTTATTTGCTACTTTTTTTCTTTCTTTTCCACTAATGGATGTGGGATTTTCTTTCTGAAACGTCTATTATATATAAGGTAAAATGCATATGATAAATAAAGATTCAGACATAGAAATTATAATTTCCAAATATCTCTCGAAAGAGGCTACACCAGAAGAAATTAAGGTACTGGAAGATTGGATATCAGCTACTCCCGAAAACTATAGGAGCTTTCTATCACAAAAGAATGTGTGGGAAGTCAGTCACCCGGCTTTTAATCCGGAAGAGATAGATGTGGACAGCGCGCACAGAAAAGTTATGGAGCAGATTCTTCATCAAAATCAGCCGACATCGGTTCGTCCAAAGTTGTCCTTTCTGTACTACTGGCAACAAATTGCAGCTATACTGCTTCTCCCTTTGTTGATAGTATCCTCTTATCTTTATTTGAAACCGACTTCTCAAATTGCAGAAACTTATCAGGAATTATTCACTCCTTACGGCACCTGGTCGGTAGTGAATCTGCCCGACGGCTCTAAGGTTTGGCTAAATGCCGGAAGTTCTCTAAAATATCCGACTCAATTCAATGACAAGCAAAGAGTGGTTTCAATGCAAGGTGAAGCCTATTTTGAAGTAGAATCCGACAAGGAGCATCCGTTCATCGTAAAAACGAAAGAGCTGACTGTAGAAGCTACCGGCACAGCATTCAATGTGAATGCATATACTTCGGACAATGTAACAGCAGTGACATTAGTAAAAGGAAAGGTAGCAGTAACTCTTGACAAGAAAAAAACAATTTCCCTTTCACCGGGAGAGAAAATAGACTATAATCTGGCAACTTCTTTGTATAACATCAATAAAACCAATACTTACAAATGGTGCTCATGGAAAGATGGAGTACTCATTTTTAGAGATGATCCACTGGAATATGTATTCAAACGTTTGGGACAAACTTATAATGTGGAGTTTATTTTGAAAGATGCCGAATTAGGAAAATATTCCTATAAGGCGACTTTTGAAGGTGAGTCTTTGAATGAGATCTTACGCTTACTCGAAATGAGTGCACCCATCCAGTGTAAAGAAGTCAGTAACCGTGGTAACAATAACGAGAAGTTTGAAAAGCAGCGTATAGAAGTGAGTAGGATTGTACGATGATAGATTAGTACTAGCACAAATTTAATAATATAGTTTTGAATTTATTTCATTTAGTAGAATTAAGTTGTCTGACACCCGGGTCTCAGACATACCGACACCCGGGTGTTGGGTATGCTGACACCCGGGTGTCAAGCATCATGAGACCCGGGTGTCAGACAATTAATTCATGCAGTATGTTTTTTTCTCCTTTACTATAAGCCATAATCCCAATCACTATTAATCAAGATCATTTAGCTCATAACGGTACAGAAAACGAATTTATCATTTCATCTTATACACCAATGTTCCGCCCTTCACAATATCTTCATGTGATATTGTATTTTTCGTGTAGGGTTCTCCATTCAACGTAATGCTATCTACATACATATGTTCTTTTGACAAGTTCTCTGCAATAATCGTGAAAGTCTTTCCATCAGCTAAATGCAGCACCATCTTCGGCAATTGCGGAGCACCGAATACATATTCTCCACTCACCGGATCTACCGGATAGAATCCCATTGCGCTAAGCATATACCAAGCGGACATCTGACCACAGTCGTCGTTTCCGCAAAGTCCATCGGGTTTATTCTTATATTGAGTATCGAAGATTTCACGAACCAATTCTTGAGTGCGTTCCGGACGACCGGCCAATGCATACAAATAAGTAACGTGATGGCTCGGTTCATTGCCGTGAGCATACTGACCAATCAGCCCTGTTACATCTGACAGACTTTCACCTTCGAGCTTAACAGTAAATAAAGAATCTAATTTATTCAAGAAAGGTTTTTCACCGCCAAACAAGCTGATTAATCCCGGTACATCGTGTTGCACGTGCCAAGTATACTGCCATGCATTTCCTTCGGTATAGTCACCTCCAATACTTTCTGAATGTCCTAATGCACTTGGATTAAACGGTGATTTCCAAGTGCCGTCGGCTTTACGCGGACGCATAAACTGTGTTTCCGAATCGAAGAGATTTTTATAATAATCTGCACGTTTTGAGAAATAAGCAGCATCTTCCTCTTTACCCATACGGCGTGCCATATCGGCAGCAGCATAATCATCATACACTGACTCCAGCGTAGAAGATACGGATTCTGCTTTTATCAGGTCTGTCGGGAAATATCCATATTTTGTATAAACTTCCCAATTTGACTTCAACGGATGAGAGACTGTCTGCGTTTTCTTTATCATATTGAAAGCACGTTCTGCATCAAAGCCACGGAATCCTTTACGATAAGCTTCTGCGATAACCGATACACCATGATTACCAATCATACAGAAATTTTCTTTTCCCCACAATGCCCAAATAGGCAGAAAACCCTGCACTTCACCTTGTTCGATCAATGAATTCACGAAACCATCCACACGTTCGGGAATTACCAATGTATAGAACGGATGAGCAGCACGATAGGTATCCCAAAGAGAGAATGTAGAGTAGAAAGTTCCTGTTCCGGCTTTCACTATGGAGTCGGCAGCGTTACGATACATGCCATCTACATCCGAAATCTGATTCGGTTGGATCAGTGCATGATAGAAACAGGTATAGAAATTGGTCTTTTCATCATCAGTACCATCTATTTCAATACGGCTCAGATAGTTATTCCATTCATTATGGGCAGCGGTCTTTACTCCGTCAAAGTCCCATGCAGGAATTTCGGCTTCCAGGTTCTTTTTTGCTCCATCTACACTGGTCGTAGAAAGGGCTACTTTCATCATCAGTTCCTCTCCCGGCTGCATGGCGAAAGTAGCAACGATACGCTTACCTTTTTCTGTTTTTCCCATCGGAAGATAAAGCGAATCTATAACAGGGCGGTTGAACTTCATCACAAAGAAATAATCCTGATCTACCCACACAGTGTTATTGACATGTCCGGTTAGTGTCTGTGCGTCTTCCCAGTTTACTTCACAACTGTTCACCTGTGAGTGATACTGTTCTTCTCTCCATGCGGGACCATGTTGCAAGTCGATCAAGACAGAAGCCGAATCGGCATTAAGATAAGTGTAACGGTGAAGAGCTGCATGAATAGAAGCAGTCAGTTCCGCTTTAACTTGAGGATCGGAAAGTTCAACTGTATAATAACCCGGAGTGGCTGCTTCCTTATCTTTGGAGAAATGGCTACGATAAGCATCCCATGCACGGGCACGCGTACCTGTGACAGGCATTACCAGAATATCTCCCAAATCCATGCATCCCGTTCCGTTCAGGTGAGTTTGAGTGAATCCCCAAATCAATGTATCCTGATAAACATATTCGGAGCAGTATCTCCATCCGACCGCACCTGTTACGGGACTGGTTTGCACCATCCCGAAAGGATAACAAGCTCCGGGGAATGTATGCCCGTTATCGGCAGCACCAATAAAGGTATTAACGTATTGAGTATAATCCTGCGTTTCCATTTTTTCCGTCGGGGTACAGGAAGAATAAAAGAATAAACCTGCCAAAGCAGCGGTCATAAAAGGGATTTTTCTTTTCATGTAAATATAATGTTAAGTTAATGTCGCATTACATACGTTGATATTTATCTAATTTCTCACGATAGTAGCTTTCTACATCTTTCCAATGATAATAAGGAGCCATATCTGTTTTCACCGGCAACTTAGTTTCCTTCTCATTAAGCAGCACTTTTACTAATATATCATTGTTTCCTTTCTTGTGGAAAAAGACGAATTGTACATTGCAAGCCATTGGGAAAATATCATAGGCTCTCCATTGTTCCGACAAGTTCTCTACATCAGAATAAGATTCGCCATAATGATTGAGTTCCAGCAAAGCAACCAATGGCAGTAAACAAGACTCATGACCGAATCTTAAAGTTGCCTGATTCTTACCTTCTTTTAAAGCAACATCTGCCATATCCAGGATATTGCGCAGTAATTCGGCTTCCCGATAAGGCATCAAGCCGTTTGTCACAGGCGAAGCTGCATGTGTCAGATACCAGTATAAGTTGTTACAACTCCATAAATCATAACATTCCTCATCGGTAAAAAGAGGATATAGCTCCATATCCGTGTCATGGTTTTGCATATTACAAGCTAAATCGAAAAGACGTTTCATGAGACGTGCAGCATCAAAATTTGCTTTCACGTACTCCGCATCCGTAAACAAAACTTTCATCAATCGTTCCGGGTGTACATGTTTCGCTTCAAAGTCTTTCTGTACTTCCTTTACTTTATCGGATTTTGATAGTTTACTTAATTCTTTGGCAGGCGGATTCATATAATACATATCATGGTGGCTGGCATCATTCTTGATACGCAATTGGGGGTTCATCGCCTGCAACTGAAGACATTCTGAGGTCATGGACAATATACAACGGATGACAACTGTGGAACGGGCATCCACTTCAGTACTATCAGCAAATATCTGCGGAAAATTAGTATACATACGTTTGGCGATTCCCCGGTGTTGTCGTGCTCCTAATGGAGTAAGTTCACCAAGACGACCTTCTGCCATGTCCGCCATACGCAGAACAAGTTCCAATGTATTCTTACCTGTCGGGGTGAGTTTGTTTAAAGAGTCGGCTTTCAATAGAGTTTGCTTGGGGAAACGATAATCGTTCGGATCAATCAGATAGCGTGAACCATGACGCATATAAGTGCTGATGTAGAAAGGTTCATATCCTTTAGGAGCAGCTGTCTGCCTGGCGATGGGTGTAGGATATGCATAGTAATTATTACCTGATAAATACCGGTTTGCACTAATCTCTTCACGGGCTGTTTGTGCTTGTACAGTCAATATCAGCAGAAGCAATACAAGTACAGATGTGAGTTTTTTCATGATAGTATTATTCAATGTATTAATAGTTGTGCCACAAAATTAGAGAATTCTTCCCATTTAAGATGATTATATACAGACAAATATACTTAAATCTTAAACGATAGAAGCTCTGATTTATATAGATTCATTGTGATAAAACAAAAATTCGTACGACTTATTGAATAAATATCAACTCAATTATTTATCTTTGTTAGCTTAATAATAAGCTGGCGCAAAAAAACAATAAGTACAATGAAAGATTTCTTGAAATTCACACTTGCCACAGTGACAGGTATCATTTTGTCAAGTATTGTATTATTTATTATCAGCATGGTGACGCTGTTCGGTATCATGTCTGCTTCGGATACAGAAACAATAGTAAAAAAGAATTCTGTAATGATGCTCGACTTGAACGGTACGTTAGTGGAGCGTACGCAAGAAGACCCGTTGGGTATTTTATCCCAGTTATTCGGTGACGGGTCTAATACATATGGGCTGGACGACATTCTTTCGTCTATCAAAAAGGCCAAAGAGAATGAAAACATCAAAGGGATTTATTTGCAGGCAAGTTCATTGGGTGCATCCTATGCTTCTTTACAGGAGATTCGTAACGCATTGCTTGACTTTAAGGAAAGCGGGAAATTCATCATTGCTTATGGTGACTCTTATACTCAAGGACTTTATTATCTTTCCAGTGTAGCCGACAAGGTACTGCTTAATCCCAAAGGTATGATCGAATGGCGGGGTATTGCTTCCGCTCCTCTTTTCTATAAAGATCTTCTTCAGAAAATCGGCGTGGAGATGCAGGTATTCAAAGTAGGAACCTATAAATCTGCCGTTGAACCGTTTATCGCCACTGAGATGAGCCCGGCTAACCGTGAACAGGTAACAGTTTTCATTAATTCCATTTGGGGACAAGTGACCGAAGGAGTAGCTACCAGCCGTAGTCTTCCGGTCGATTCTCTCAATGCTTATGCAGACCGCATGTTAATGTTCTATCCTGCAGAAGAAAGCGTGAAATGCGGATTAGCTGATACATTGATTTACAGCAATGACGTACGCAACTATCTCAAGGAGATGGTGGAAATAAACAAGGATGACCGTCTTCCTATGTTGGAACTGGCGGATATGATTAATGTGAAAAAGAATGTTCCTAAAGATAAAAGTGGTAATATCGTTGCCGTTTATTATGCATCCGGTGAAATCACAGACTATCCCAGTTCTTCGGCTTCCGAAGAAGGGATTGTAGGTCCTAAAGTGATTCGTGATTTGCGTAAGTTGAAAGAAGATGACGATGTGAAGGCCGTTGTGCTCCGGGTTAATTCTCCGGGTGGAAGTGCTTTTGCTTCGGAACAAATCTGGCATGCAGTAAAAGAGTTGAAAGCTAAAAAGCCAGTTATTGTTTCTATGGGTGACTATGCGGCATCAGGAGGATATTATATCTCATGTGTAGCCGATACGATTGTTGCCGAACCCACTACGCTGACCGGTTCTATCGGTATCTTCGGAATGATTCCGAATGTAAAAAAATTAACAGAAAAAATAGGTCTGACTTATGATGTGGTAAAAACCAATAAATATTCAGATTTTGGAAATATTATGCGTCCTTTCAATGAGGGTGAGAAGTCATTGTTGCAAATGATGATTACTCAGGGATATGATACATTCGTAGGCAGATGTGCCGAAGGACGCCATATGACAAAGGAAGCAATCGAAAAGATTGCCGAAGGACGTGTGTGGACAGGTGAAACAGCCAAAGAGTTAGGTTTGGTAGACGAGCTCGGAGGTATTGACAAAGCATTGGATATTGCCGTAGCAAAAGCGGGTATTGAGGGATACACCGTAGTATCTTATCCGGCTAAACAGGATTTCCTGTCTTCTCTACTTGATACGAAGCCGACTAATTATGTTGAATCTCAACTTCTTAAAAGTAAATTGGGCGAGTATTATCAACAATTCGGCTTACTGAAGAATTTAAAAGAACAATCCATGATTCAGGCACGCATTCCGTTCGAACTGAATATAAAATAAATCGTACTGCATGGACGAGCACTTTTTCAAAATACATAAATGGCTATATCCTGTCTCGTGGCTATACGGAGCAGCGGTAATCATAAGAAATAAACTCTTTGACTGGGGATTGTTCCGGTCGAAGAGTTTCGACGTTCCTGTCATCTGTGTTGGTAATCTGTCTGTAGGCGGAACTGGAAAAACTCCTCATACTGAATATTTGATAAAGTTGCTTCATGAAAAATATCAGGTGGCTGTACTAAGCCGCGGATACAAACGGCGTACACAAGGTTATGTGCTCGCTACTCCTCAAAGTACTGCCAGGACGATTGGTGACGAGCCTTACCAAATGTACACTAAGTTTCCGTCCGTCACACTGGCTGTTGACGAAAACCGTTGCCATGGAATAGAGAAATTGCTTGCTTTGAAAGAGCCTGTCGTAGATATTGTCCTACTGGACGATGCTTTTCAGCACCGATATGTCAAACCGGGATTAAGTATTCTATTGACTGATTATCACCGTCTTTTCTGTGATGACACACTGCTTCCGGCAGGACGCTTACGAGAGCCTGTCAGTGGAAAGAACCGGGCACAAATTGTAATCGTTACCAAATGTCCGCAGGACATCAAACCTATTGATTACAATATTATCACTAAACGACTGAACCTTTACCCGTATCAGCAGTTATTCTTCTCATCGTTCCGCTATGGAAATCTGCAACCCGTATTCCGGCAAGAAGTTAGAGAAGCTGATGCGAATATGACTCCGGTGAGCAAAGAAATCTCTTTGTCTTCATTGACAGCTACGGAGGTATTATTAGTGACAGGCATTGCATCACCTGCTCCTATTATGGAAAGGCTGGATGGTTGTGCAAAACAGATAGAGACACTATCTTTTGGCGACCACCATGATTTTACTCACAAAGATATGCAGCAGATAAAGGAACGATTCAAAAGATTAACAGGCGAGAAACGATTGATAATCACAACCGAGAAGGATGCAACACGTTTGGTTAATCATCCGGGATTGGACGAAGATTTGAAACCGTTTATTTATGCTCTGCCCATTGAAATAGAAATATTACAAAATCAACAAGATAAATTTAACCAACATATTATTGACTATGTTAGAGAAAATACAAGAAACCGCAGCTTATCTTAAAGAGAAGATGCACACAAGTCCCGAAACAGCCATTATTCTTGGTACCGGACTTGGCAGTTTAGCAAACGAAATCACCGAGAAGTACGAAATAAAGTATTCGGATATTCCGAACTTCCCGGTATCTACCGTCGAAGGCCACAGCGGCAAGCTGATTTTCGGTAAATTAGGCAATAAAGATATTATGGCTATGCAAGGTCGTTTCCATTATTACGAAGGTTATTCGATGAAAGAAGTAACTTTCCCTGTACGTGTGATGCGCGAATTGGGTATCAAGACATTATTTGTATCCAATGCCAGCGGTGGTACGAATGCAGACTTTGAAATCGGCGACCTGATGATTATCACCGATCATATCAACTACTTCCCCGAACATCCGCTTCGTGGAAAAAACATTCCGTACGGTCCCCGTTTCCCGGATATGAGCGAAGCGTACAGCAAAGAGCTAATCCGTAAAGCTGACGAGATTGCGAAAGAGAAAGGTATCAAGGTACAACATGGTATATATATAGGTACTCAAGGCCCTACCTTCGAAACTCCCGCTGAATATAAATTATTCCATATCTTAGGTGCTGATGCCGTAGGTATGTCTACCGTTCCTGAAGTGATTGTCGCTAACCATTGCGGAATCAAAGTTTTCGGTATTTCCGTTATTACCGACTTGGGAGTAGAAGGAAAAATCGTAGAAGTAACGCACGAAGAAGTCCAAAAAGCTGCTGACGCCGCCCAACCGAAAATGACGACTATCATGCGTGAACTTATCAACCGTGCCTAAACATTAAACCCGATTTATGAGAACTGAAATAGCTACTCTCGGTGAGTTCGGTCTAATCGACCGTCTCACCGAGGGAATCAAACTAGAAAACGAATCCAGTAAATATGGAGTAGGTGATGACGCCGCAGTCCTCTCCTACCCATCCGAGAAACGAGTACTGGTAACTACTGATTTACTTATGGAAGGCGTACATTTCGACCTGACATACGTTCCTTTGAAGCACTTGGGCTATAAGTCTGCCGTAGTCAACTTCTCCGACATTTACGCCATGAACGGCACTCCCAGGCAAATAACAGTGTCTCTCGGAGTATCCAAACGTTTCAGCGTAGAAGATATGGACGAGCTTTATGCAGGTATCCGCCTGGCTTGCCAGCAATACAATGTCGATATTGTAGGTGGTGACACGACTTCTTCCCTTACCGGACTTGCTATCAGTATTACTTGTATAGGTGACGCGGATAAGGATAAAGTAGTCTATCGCAACGGAGCTAAAGAAACAGACCTGATCTGTGTCAGCGGTGACTTGGGTGGAGCCTACATGGGACTTCAACTCCTGGAACGTGAAAAGAGCGTATTAAAAGGCGAAAAAGACGTGCAACCGGACTTCACCGGCAAAGAATACTTATTGGAACGTCAACTGAAACCTGAAGCCCGTAAAGACATTATCGAGAAACTTGCTGCTGCCAACATCATCCCGACTTCCATGATGGATGTTTCCGATGGTTTATCATCAGAACTTATGCACATCTGCAAGCAGAGCAATGCCGGCTGTCGTGTTTACGAGGAACATATCCCTATTGACTATCAGACTGCTGTTATGGCGGAAGAATTCAATATGAATCTCACAACTTGCGCTATGAATGGCGGTGAAGATTATGAGCTTCTTTTCACCGTACCTATTGCCGAGCATGAGAAAGTGTCGCAAATGGAAGGTATCCGCCTCGTCGGCCACATCACTAAACCGGAGTTAGGCTGTGCTTTGGTCACCCGCGACGGACAAGAGTTTGAATTAAAAGCACAGGGATGGAATCCATTAAAAGAAGATAAATAAAATATTCAGCATACAGCAAAATATTTTTTATTCTATATAGCACTGATAATAAGCCGACTAACTTTTTATCAGTGTTTTTTATTTCTGAAAGGCTTGCAGAATCCAAAAGTTTCACTACCTTTGCAACCGCAAATGAGAAATTACTGAACCAATAATCACAAGGTGCCATAGCTCAGTTGGTAGAGCAAAGGACTGAAAATCCTTGTGTCCCCGGTTCGATTCCTGGTGGCACCACTTCAAGATTCAGTAATAAAAATCCCTTGAACTTTCAAAAGTTCAAGGGATTTTTGTTTTATCATTATTTTGATTGTTTTAGCGTATAGACAAAAGTAAAAGCCGGATCATACCCAAAGGGGAATCCTTATCAATTACACAATCCGTTTTATCATCTCGAATTGCTTACCTAGTATTGGTATATTTTTTACTTCAAGAAAAGCTATGATTGATTCACAATGAATATCCGTATTTATCACTTTGGCAGAAGCATACTTATTCAATTCCAGTATTCGTTCAAGCAATAGTGAAGCAAAGCCTTGTCTGCGATACTGCCTGTGAACAGCTATTTGAGTAATATCACCGGAAGTAGGCTCAAATACACAATAACCGATAAGCTGCCCCATTGTAAAAACTCCGAGACAAATAAAATCTACGGCAGCTCTGTTTATCGACTCGATACTATTCTGCCACGAAGGATAAAAATCCCCAAACCCAGCCGCTGCACTGAGTACTTCAATTTTTATAGATTTTATATCATATGGAATATCCGGTGTTTTCACCTGGTTCGTAATTTTATCATTATCTTGCATGGAATAATAAAACTCACGCACGACTTCAAAACCAAGATTACGGTAAACAGAAACTGCTTTTGTATTATGCTGCAACACTTCAAGCAGGAATTGCCTGATACCTGCTTCTTTCAAATAAGGAAGAGAATGCTCAAAAATCTGTGTAGCCAAACCTTTTCCCCTGTACTCTTTTAAAGTACCGGTTCCGGTATCATAAGCCATAGTCGCACCCTCAAAACTACCGATACCATTGAAAGTGAAAGCAACTATATCATCTCCTTCAAAAGCAGCAAAAGAAAGGTCAGCATTAAAGCCACGTCTTTTTAGCATAGACCGTAACTGCTCCTTATCCTGCTGCATTTCATAATCAGCAAAAGCCTTGCTAAAGGCTTCAAATATCGTATCGAAGCCTGTATTAGCCAAAGACTTTATTTCCATATTGATTTTAGTAGATTTACAAAGTAAATGTTTAAATCCGGTCTATTTCTTTTCCAAAGTAATGTTGATTGCGTTCATTCCTTTCAGACCGCGTTCCAAATCAAATGTTACAATATCATTCTCTGCAATCTCTGACACAGCATTATTCACATGAAAAAAATACTTTTCAACCCCGGAAAGATCTTTAATAAAACCGAAGCCTCTTGCCTCATTGAAAAATTCAACACGACCTCTCAAGATGACCGGCTCTTCATCCTCTTTCTTCGGAGTTGCTATGATTATTTCATCCGGATTAATCTCTTCCTTTTTTACATCATCATCAGGCGGAGTTGAAGTAATCATCCCGTTCTCATCGACATAAGCAATCATATCATCGAAGCTACTAGCACCTGATAATTTCCTGCTTTCTTTCTTCTTTAGTTTTTCTTCTCGCTTAGCAAGTCTTTTCTTCTCATTTTCACGTTTTCCAACTGTCATGGATTTTGCCATAGAATTTATATTTAGTTTAATATTATAGTTTAAAGATAATGTAAATTGCTGATTTTAAATAGTAAAATCAGCCTTATTTAGTTTCTTGCCCGTCAATTTCTGAATATCATTGACGAGTTTTCGTTCTTCCTGCGAACAGAATGTAAGCGCCGTTCCTTCATTCCCTGCTCTTCCGGTACGCCCGATACGGTGTACATAGGTTTCAGGAACATCAGGAAGATCATAATTGATAACTAACGGTAATTCATTAATATCAATTCCTCTGGAAGCAATATCGGTAGCCACCATTACTTTTGTCTTTCCCGATTTGAAGTTCCCCAATGCGGACTGTCTTGCTGCCTGACTCTTGTTTCCGTGAATAGCCTGACTTCCAATCCCTGCTTTGCCTAATATTCGAACGATTTTATCAGCATTATGTTTCGTTCGTGAGAAGATGAGTACTGATTGATCTTCTGCCTTTTGCAGAATCGAAATTAGCAGCTGACTTTTCTCCTTCTTCTCTACAAAATAGATAATTTGCTTGATTGAATCTACGGTAGATGATTTCGGTGTTATATAAATCTTCACCGGATTCTTCAACAGAGACTTCGTTAAAGCAATAATGCTATCCGGCATTGTTGCTGAGAAAAACAAGGTTTGTTTTTCTTTCGGAAGTTTCGGTAATATCCGCTTGATATCATGGATAAATCCCATATCAAGCATACGGTCTGCCTCATCAAGCACAAAATATTGTATATTAGTCAATTGGATATGTCCCTGGTTCATCAAATCAAGCAAACGTCCCGGAGTTGCCACTAGAATATCAATTCCCTTATGCAACATATCAACCTGAGGACGCTGATTCACACCGCCGAAGATAACTCCGTGACGCACACGGGTATATTTTGAATAATCATCAATACACTCACTAATTTGCAAAGCAAGTTCGCGGGTAGGCGTTAATATCAGCGCTTTGATACCCTGACGTTTGCCGACTTCTTTGCTTCCCTGCAAATGTTGGATAATAGGAATTGCAAATGAAGCAGTCTTTCCTGTCCCTGTTTGTGCACAACCTAATATATCCCTTTTCGCCAATGCGGCAGGAATTGCTTTTCCCTGAATGGGAGTTGGCACAGTATATCCTTTTTCTTCAATTGCTTTTAAAATCGGTTCGGTTATATTTAAATCTTTAAATGTCATATATGTAATTTGCTATACCTGTATTTACGCCGGAATATCTGAAAACATTTCATGCAAATGCTTACGATAATACCGACACAATTATCAATATAGACTTTGTGATATAATTATTAAACTTACACCCTTGATGTTTCAAGAGTGTTCAAATTGCAATAAGCCTAATAATTCTTCTTTAGACATGAAAAGATCAGGACCTGGGGTATCCTTGTTGCACTACACTGAGGAGTGAGAATTAGCAGAACTTAATTGTTAGATGATTTTCCTTTCAGGCTGTCTTGTTTTATAGAAGCCTCCGCAGATAAATCATAAAGGCGGATACAAAGACTTTATAGAAAAGCAGAAGAAATATTCCTCCGCTTTTCCAAAGTCCGGATATTAATATCTTCTGGAATTGTTGTAACCACCTCCACGGTTTCCACCGTATGACGGTTTTTCAGCGCGAGGACGTGCAACGCTTACTGAAATAACCTTCTGGTCGTATTCAACGCCATTCAATTCGTCAATTGCCTTTTGTCCTTCTTCATCATTCGCCATTTCTACGAAAGCGAATCCTCTGGATTTACCAGTCTCTCTATCCATAATAACTTTAGCTGAAGAAACTTCTCCAAACTCTGCAAATAAATTTGTTAAGTCCGCATCATTTGTACGATAACTTAAACCTGCAATGTAAATGTTCATTTAAACTTTTATTAAAATAAATACTAAATTGGAGTGAGGAGGATAATTACAGAAAAGGCCTACTTACTAATATTATATTAAAAGAAGAACTATACGATAATGTTTCGTAACTCAAACTCTCGGACAAAGATAATGTAAAAAATCAGATAACAACGTTTTTATTCTTTGTTTTTTAAGAGAATTTCAATTATTATCATTTGTTAGCATGTTAAACATTATAAAACACTGCAGTTTATCTACTTAATTCTGAAATTCAGCTGTCCTATTCTGCCATCCATCAGATAACACTCGTTGTATACTTTTTCCTGGTAATATCTTTGCAAAAACAATAACAGTCAGTTTATGAAGATTATTTCTAAAGTACTATTAGTCCTGTCATTTGCAGCTATTCCGCTTTTTAGTTACGGACAAGGTTATATTAGCAGCGACTATATAACTTCCAGCTCCCTAAAAGATGAGAACGGAAATAGATACGGTTCGGGAGATTTATTGATTCTGTCAGGTAGATACACCCTACCGTTTGCCATTAAGCATAATCATAGAGGACAACCGATTGCGTGGTCTGCAACTCTTTATTGCTCGTATGGCATTTCGCACAATAAAGGACAGGCAAAAAATCTGAATCCAGGAAACATAGTAAACAGTAGCCTGAATATATCTCATATCAGACCAATATCCGAGAAATGGAATATCATTGCTTCGATTGGTGCTGGTGTTTATGCTTCCCCTAAGGAAATCACCTCACAAAGCATTTTAGCAAATGGAGGCATCATCTTTGCATACAAATTAAGAAAGAATCTGGATATAGGCGTCGGCGCAGGGCTCACGAATGCATATGGCATTCCCATGATATTACCCATGCTTTACTTCAGTTGGAGAAATACCGGCAAATACGAATTTAAAATAGATATGTCAAGCGGTATGAAAATATCTGCGGCGACCTGGCTGAATAAAAAGTTTAAAATGGAATTTACGGCTATCGAAATGGATGGGATGTCTGCTGTTATGAATGTCAACGGAAAATCCAAAATTTATTCGATGGTAATGATGAAATCCTACGTAAGCCCGTCATTCCATATCAATAAAAAAACAAGTATCTATCTGGGAATAGGTGGAAATTGGCTTCGTGGAACCAAGATATCAGACCGTAGCTTCAAAGGCTTCATTAATAGCTTCAAAGACAACAATAATGATAAACGCGAATTTGGCGCTTCTTTACGTGTCATGACCGGACTTCGTTATGGTTTCTGATTTTCCTCCATACTACGAACAGAACAATCGGATTCTAATTTTACGCTTATAAACTCGCATAGAACAAAATATATTGTATTTTTGACAGAAAATAGCCATACCCTTAAAGCATAGAACTTGTATGACAAAATATTTAGTAGTAGAAGATGAACGGTTTGCTTATGAAGAACTGAAGCGGATGATGCAAGTATTAAGACCGGGCTATCAATTGGTTGGCTGGGCAGAAAGCATCGAACAAACGATTTTACTTCTTCAACAGAATAAGATAGACCTGATGATTGTAGATATACGTCTATCCGACGGAGTCAGTTTTGAGATTTTCGAACAATGTCCTGTAAACATTCCTATTATATTTACAACGGCCTATGATGAATATGCATTGCAGGCATTCAAGGTCAATAGTATCGATTATCTACTAAAACCTATTGAAGAAAATGAGCTGGAAACAGCCTTGGCTAAATTCGAACGGAATCATTCTCTTCATTCCACTACCCCACAATACCGAAAACTGGAAGCTGATTATCTGACGCACAATAAGAAGAACCGCTTTTTAATTCAGATAGGAGATACTTTCCAATATGTCGAGACTCACGAAGCGGCTTTCTTTTATAGTGAAGATAAATATAACTATCTGCACTTATTCTCTGGCAAAAGATATATTATCAATTACTCGCTAGATATGCTGGAAGGTATGCTGGACAAAGAAATTTTCTTTCGCGTATCAAGAAATTGCATTGCAAATGTCAAAGCTATTCAAAAAAGTTCCAGGTATTTCGGAAGTCGTCTGAAACTCTATTTCCGTCCCGAATGTCCACATGAAGTGTTGGTAAGCCGTAACCGGGTTAGTGATTTTCTGAAATGGATGGATGGTATCTTATAAACCGGCATGATAATGATAAAGCATAAAAAAATTATAGTCCTTTTTATCCTGACAATCTCCATTTCATTATTTGTTATTGGATGTATCTATAATATAATCGCAGGAAAACCATTACAAGCGAATCTTATCTATCAATTTGCATTTAATCTCCCATTATGCATTGTTCTTGGTTTCATTGACCTGGGAATTATAAATTTGATATACAAGAAAATCAAATTCCGAAATAATGCTATCAGAATCCTACTAGACTTGATAGTGATTACTTTTTTAGGTGTCTTACTGTCTGTAAGCATCAACTATCTGATAGCAGAGAGCTATATGTCCAATTGGGATATTTTAAAAAATTCTTTAGCTATCATTCCATGGAACTGGATTGTCGTTTTTCAGATAGAAATCTTTCTTTATAACTTACAACAAACAGAAATGGAGAAACGGCTGGCTTTTATCGAAAAAGAAAAAGCCCTATATCAATTCGAGGTGTTGAAGAATCAGATAAATCCCCATTTTTTATTCAATAGTCTCAATGTATTAGCTTCCCTCACCTATCAGGATGCCGAAAAAGCAAATCTATTCACAAAAAAACTATCTACTGTTTATCGTTATCTCCTCACCACTCATGGACAACTAAAGGTAACGCTAAAAGAAGAATTATCATTTGTCGATTCTTATCTGTATTTGGAACATATACGCTTTGAAGATACTTTATCCATCAATATTGAAGATAGCAAGAAGGAACACAACCGTTTTGTCATCCCGGCGAGCATACAGATGCTGGTAGAAAATGCAATAAAGCATAATATAAGCACTAAAAGTTCTCCGTTAGTTATTCATATATGCATCAATGACGAAGTGATTATTGTTTCCAATAATCTCCAATTACGCAACTACGTAACCCGGAATGAAACAGGGCTCAAAAATCTGCAACGTCAATATGCCTTATACGATAAACACATCGAAATAATTAAAAACGATAAAGAGTTTATTGTCAAACTACCGCTTTTAGATTAAATTTGCCGATACTATTATATTTTACTATATTCTTCCTATGAAATCAGCCAATATAACCCGAGAAGAAATGTGGGCGAAACAATGTCTATCGACTACTGACATCGACTACGCCATATGGGAACGAGACAAATCCATGCTTCACCAATTGTCGAAAATTAGCCATAGTTGCGCATTTGTAGTCGATGTGTATAAATGCAACTATACTTATGCTTCCTCGAATTTCGTCGATTTACTTGGATATGACAGTCATAAGATAGAAACACTGGAGAGACAAGGCGATTATCTGGAATCACGTATTCATCCGGATGACCGTGCACAATTGGCAACATTACAAGTCACGCTAGCCCAATTCATTTATAACCTACCTCTTGAACAACGGAACAACTATTCAAATATTTACAGTTTTCGTATGCTTAATGCCAGGCAACAATATATGCGCGTCACCAGCAGACACCAAGTTTTGGAACAAGACCGCAACGGTAAAGCATGGCTTATCATAGGTAATATGGACATCTCAGCCAATCAAAGAGATTTTGAAACGGTAGACTGTGCCGTTCTGAATCTGAAGAATGGAGAAATCTTCTCTCCGTCCCTACTGCCCCTGCCTTCTACAAATCTCACCAATCGGGAAATAGAGATATTACGTCTTATTCAAAAAGGTCTGCTAAGTAAAGAAATTGCAGATAAGCTATGCATCAGTATTCATACAGTCAATATCCATCGACAGAATCTGTTACGCAAGCTAGGCGTACAAAATTCTATCGAAGCCATTCGTTTAGGACAGAAAATCGGATTACTAAGTTAGCTCATACATTCTTTTTCCTCTCCCAAAGTTATTCAATCAAACTAGGGTATCCATTCTATCACACCTGTAACCGGGTGCAGTCTCCGCCATTCTTCAAATTCCGAATAACTTCGCACGCCATCACGGATTACAGCCTGGTAATATTCCACGCCCATAATCTTCTCCGTATCAGGCGTTTCATATTTCAAATTCAGAATTGCCTGTTTCGTTTCATCCGTCAATACAGCAGAAATACGCTCGGCCACCTTCTCAAAATAACCGTCATAACGGGAATTCTCCCGAATATGAATCATATCAATTTGCCAAAGTTCTCCTTCTGTATCCTGATACCAGGCATGCCATTCTACACACTCTTCAACCGTATGCAGCAAGTTCACACATTCAATCTTCTTGACAGACGTATTTTCTGCCAATTCAGCCATTGCCCTGAAGCTATCAACCAAAGTCAAAGAAGGAGTATAAATATGAAAATCAATATCCCGATGTTTCATCAACAATCCTGTACGAAGAGAGCCGACCATATTTATCCGTGCACCGATACTTTCCCATATTGGAATAATATTGGTTTTCTCCACAATCTCCCATGCCTTCTGTTGATTTCGCCTTGCTATTTCGAGAATATTCTCCATCTTTCTTCTTTTTAAATGAGCACACAAAAGTAGGAAAAAGGATGAATATATAGCTATAAATAACTATTTAATACCCAAAAAAGTTGAGCTAACTTTGCCCGCAATTTCAATTCTTCATCATACCATTAAAGAGCGATTTATGATATTCAATCAAACAGAAAAGCAGGAAAAAAAGTATTTGCAGCAAGTCATAGGTATCATTAATGATACGATAAACACCACCAGTACTTCCGTTAAAGAACATGTAGACACTTTACAGGAATACAAAGACTATCTATGGTCAAATAAGGACATTGACCCACATGAGATTCGTTCCATGCGCGAAAGCATATTAAATCATTTTGCACTGGGCGAAAGTGTGATTGACAAACGCAGACGTCTTAGTAAGATACTGGATATTCCCTATTTCGGACGAATCGACTTCCGGAAAAAGAAAGACGGGAATCAAGCTATTCCTATTTATATAGGTATACATACATTTTATGACTTCAATGAAAAGAAAAATCTGATTTACGATTGGAGAGCTCCTATCTCAAGTATGTTCTACGACCATGAATTAGGAGAAGCATCCTACCTTTCTCCGACAGGGGAAATCAATGGAGATATTTCGCTAAAGCGTCAGTATCGTATTCGCAAAGGAAAAATGGAATATATGATTGAAAGTTCCGTAACCGTCCATGACGATATTCTGCAAAAAGAACTTAGCTCCAATGCCGACGACAAAATGAAAAATATCGTTACGACCATCCAACGGGAACAGAACCGGATTATCCGTAACGAAGATGCCCCTGTACTTATCATCCAGGGAGTCGCCGGTTCAGGAAAAACCTCCATTGCCCTCCATCGCATCGCCTACCTGCTTTATGCGCAAAAAGGGCAGATTTCTTCTAAAGACATATTAATCATTTCTCCCAATAAGGTATTCGCTGATTATATATCCAATGTACTTCCTGAACTTGGTGAAGAAACCGTATCCGAAACCAGCATGGAGCAAATACTTTCGGGAATACTCGATAACAAATATAAATATCAGAATTTCTTTGAGCAAATAACGGAGTTACTGGAAAAGCCGGCACAGGAGTTTATTGAACGCATACAGTATAAAGCATCGTTCGACTTCATCTCCCGGCTCGATAAATTTATCCTTTACATAGAAAACAACTATTTCAAAGCGGTAGACGTTAAACTGACCAAGTACATTACTATTCCCGCTGGATATATTGAAGAGCAATTCAGACGCTTTAACCGCTATCCGATGCGACAACGTTTTGAAACGATGACAGATTATATTTTGGAAATGATGAACATCCAATATAATTTCACAGCTACCACTGCAGAAAAGAATCTGTTGAAAAAAGAAATAAGAAAGATGTTTGCAGGGAATAATGACATCCAGCTCTATAAAAACTTCTTCGAATGGGTTGGGAAACCTGAAATGTTCAAAATGCGTAAGAACCGTACGCTGGAATATGCGGACTTAGCGCCTTTGGCATACTTGCATATATCATTAGAAGGCAATTTCGTTCAGTCTCATGTTAAACATCTTCTGATAGATGAAATGCAGGATTATTCTCCTGTACAATATAAAGTCATTCAAAAACTGTACCCCTGCCGGAAAACAATTCTCGGAGATGCCTCGCAATCTGTCAATCCTTACGGTTCGTCAACTGCGGATATGATTCGGAAGACATTTACAACAGGAGAAATAATGAAACTTTGTAAAAGCTACCGCTCCACTTTCGAGATTACCAACTTTGCGCAGAAGATTCAGACGAACCATGAATTAGAACCAATCATCCGGCATGGAGAACAACCGGAAATTCTTCAATTCAAAAATGCAGAAAAGGAAGTTTCCGGTATTGCAGACTTAATAACTTCTTTCAAAAACTCCAATTATACTTCATTGGGCATTATCTGCAAAACAGAATCTCAGGCGAAAGAACTCGCTCAAAAACTCCAGACTTATACAGAGCATATTTCACTTTTATCCAATCAAAGTTCAGCCTATGTAAAAGGTATTATTATCACTTCCGCTCATATGGCAAAAGGACTGGAGTTTGACGAAGTAATCATTCCACAAACTGATGATAGAAATTATCATTCCAATATTGATAAAAGTATGCTTTATGTAGCAGTGACAAGGGCTATGCACAAGTTAACTTTAACTTATTCCGTTTCTGCTCCCATTTGTCGATTCTTGTAAGTATGTGTGCATCAAACAGACATCAAGAAATAATTGAAAGAGAAAGTAATAGCT
This sequence comes from Bacteroides sp. GM023, assembly GCF_014750685.1. Taxonomy (GTDB): domain Bacteria; phylum Bacteroidota; class Bacteroidia; order Bacteroidales; family Bacteroidaceae; genus Bacteroides. Next base: position 6,129 of record NZ_JAAXGE010000012.1, on the reverse strand, counting down.
AAACTCCTATTATTTCTTATTTTTGCACAATAGCAAATTGTACCATTGCTTGATTTTGTAAATGATAAAAAAATAATCAAATAAAAAAATGGCCAAACAACACACAGAAAAGAAGTCCGCTGATATTCCGGTATCCCCAATACAAAAATTAGTACCAACGGAAAACAACGGTAAATGGGGATTTTTAGATGCGGCAACAGGAGAAGAAGTCGTACCGTTTATCTATGACCATGCGCATTCTTTTTCTGTGGGGTTAGCCTTAGTCCGGTCAAATGGTTGGTGGGGCTATATAGATAAAACAGGAAAACAAGTTATCCCATGCATATATTACCCCGCATGGTCATTTACCAAAACAGGGCTAGCAGCAGTATGCATAGAAGGTAAATGTGGTTTCATAGACCAAACAGGAAAACAAGTTATCCCACTTATATATGATGATGCCCGCTATTTTAATAAAGACGGTAAAGCAAAGGTAAAACTGAACGGAGAGACTTTCTTTATAGACGTAAAAGGGAATAAAGTTGAATAAATATGAAAAATAAAGGAGTAGAATACAAGTTTACCGCGAAAGTGAATAGTTTTAAGTAAGGTGCCAAGTTAACATATACCCCATAGCAGTGTCACTATGGGGCATTAAATGTTATTTTTCCGATTCACTTGTATGAATACGTTTCTTTTAAGCCATATCTCTTATTGAAATTTCTTATCTTCTTCGAGAAGTTCTTGGCTGCATTGCTCCGGTGCCAAAGGGGTAAAGAGTTCTATTAGATTTTCTTCGGGGTCGCGCAGATACAGAGTACGCATTCCCCAATCAGGCATATCCGTAGGTTCATTGATAAACGTCACGCCTTTTGCTTTCAGGGCGGCAAAGGTTTCATCTACGTTATCTACACTGAATGATACCATTGATTTTTCGCGCATTGCAACGGGCTGCTGCTTATCTGCATTGCCTACCGAGGGGGCCATCCAGTCGGATACAAAAAGAGCGAAACCTTCTATTCCGTCAGCCACTTTAAAACTGGCGTATCCGCTACTTTCATCTCCCCAAGCTGGCTCTAATCCGAGTTGTTCTGTGTAGAATTTGAAGCATTTGGCGAAGTCTTTTACTAATAATCTTACGTTGCTGAATTTCATTGTTTACTGATTTAATGATTTGTATTTTGTTTCTTATCATCAAGATGCAAATATAATCATTCTATTGGATGGCATTTCAAAAAAAACATATTTACTTCAAAATAGTACAAGAACAAACAACAGTCTGTTTTCAACAACAGATTCACATTAATTCCTATTTTTCTGACTAAATAGAAAATGTCACCACTTTGAGACATATCTTTGTCACCAAATAGTGACAAAGATATATTATTATGGAACTTAAAAACACAGAGAAAAGGCTGCTAGCCGCAGTAGGTGAAATTATCGAAAACGAAGGATTCATCAAAATGGGAGTAAACAGGGTTGCAAGACAAGCAAAATGTGACAAAGTTTTAATCTACCGTTATTTTGGTGGACTGGATGGTTTATTAGCCACATGGGCAAAAGAGAATGATTTCTATACATTAGCTTATCATACCTATTCTGAAAGATTAGCAACGATAGAATGCACGAGAGATATTATTGAATTAACCCAAATCGTCTTATTGGAACAACTCGATTTTCTACGTACCAATAAGCTAATGCAAGAATTATTGGCATGGGAGTTATCAGGTAATTCTTCTTTCAGAGGTATTCAGAATGAAAGGGAAAAAAATGGTTTCAAACTTCAGGAAGAATTGGAAAGGAAATTAGGAAAGGATTCCAAAGATGTCCGTATGTATATTACTCTATTAGTAGCCTCTATAAACTATGTTGTATTGGCTACCCGGCAATATCGCCTTTTCAATGGCATTGACTTTAGTGTCCCTGAAGCGTGGGAATTATGCAAAGAAAGTATTCGTAGATATGTCCATGTACTATTCGAAAATATACTGAAATGAGAAAGAGTTGTTTATCTGCCAACATATGTAACTTGAGCATATATTACAAGGTAGCATGCTATTTAGGACTATGCTTTTTATATTGTTTTCCTTATGAAGCACAGGCACAGGAAAAATCGTTTGAATCTTTATGTGGAAAAGAAAAAAGTATCATAACATGGAATAAAAGGAAAATTGAGAATAATATAACCTGTCTCAGAACTTCTCAGAACTCAGAGATTCACTATTACAACATCTATCCTTCTCTCACTACGCTATCCTGGCAGGTAATAGACTCAATCAGACACACAAATCTCACCATTACCTTATATAATAGCAATTACTATTTTAAAGGTATATTCAATAATCAGCCTTATGATAAGACAGTAAAAAGTAAAGGTTATCCGTGGCATCAAAATATAGCTTATTCCGCCGGAAAGATACTCATCAATAAAAAGAGTTTTACCTATGAATGTTTCCGTCCTGATAATTTAGAACTATATGTTATGCAAGCAGAACGTAAAAACAACCTTACTGCATTCAACAACCAAAATGCTTATGAAGTAAAAGTTCGACTAACGGGACTCCTATCTCACTTTTGGAGTTGTCTTTATTACTTTAATGCAGAAAATCATCAATTCATCGGTTACAAAGGAGTAAATGGCGGACCTGGTACTCCTGAAACTACTATTAAATCTAAATAGGTAAATATACTTATTTCTAAAACAATCAATTCTATTATTATAAAAACAATGAAAGCAATCATTATATATATTTCTACTTATCAAGGTAATACTCAAAAAGTAGCACAGGCTATGGCGAATGAATTATCTGCGATGCTGGTAACTATTGAAGAAGCAGAAAACATAGATTTATCGAAGTTTGACCTTATCGGACTCGGTTCGGCTATAAACTTTGCCCAACATCATAAAAAACTTCTCCACTTTGTAGAAGCGTCTGATTTCAAGAATCGTAATGTTTTTATCTTCTCTACCCGCTGTCGTCCATTCTTGGGAAAATATCATCAAATACTAAAAAGGAGACTGTTAGAGAAAGGTACCCATCTTATTGGAGAGTTCTCTTGCAAAGGCTATGATAGAACTGGACCATGGATAACAATGGATGGTTATAATAAGGCACGTCCTAATGCAATGGACTTATTCAAAGCAAGATTGTTTGTTGCTAAAATGAGACGTAAAGCACATCCGTTAGCTACCTTTGCGAAAAGTAAAAAACAAATTGTCGAAAAGATTGAAAATATATTTATTTATCAAGCTCCTTCGAATTCAAACAAAATTGCGGGCAGAATCGCTTTACTAAATATTACAACGTGTATTCATTGTATGAAATGTATCCAATCGTGCCCTATGCATGTCTTTGAGATAAAGGAGTCTGAAAATACTAAAACTATTCTTCCGATAGGAGAACGTAACTGTATTCAGTGTCAAAAATGTGCGGTAAATTGTCCCTCGGACAGTATTTATATTCATGAGACATTTATGAATGGAATACGGATTGCCCTTCGGGAGGTAGTTAGTGATAAGTTGCAAGGAGCATATAATATTTGAGAAACGACGAGGACGAATAAATTTCTCAATATTAGGGCATTAATCAAACATCCTGTAGCTCCTTTAAAACATAGTTATCGAGCTAGTATAGCCATCGTTCTATATTTCTCTTCTCTGCGCTGAACTCCACTCCTACTTTGACTAACTCACGCCCATCCACTTGATAAGGAATCAGATAACCTTTTTCTTCGATCTGTTGCAGAGCCTGTTCGGCAGTACCATTCAGTTTAAACTCAAATACATAAATATACTTCGGAGTTTTCACCACTGCATCCGCCCGTCCGCGGGCGCTAAGTACCTCTGCTCCGGTGAATTGCCCCATCAATTTGAAAACTAAATAAAATACAACTTGATAATGACGCTCAGTCTTTTCGTTTAGTTCATAAGGGAAATCTGCAAAGAAAGCCTGCAAACGGGTAAGAAAAGCATCAACCTCACCAGCACGCAATTCCTGAACAAATTTACCTATATAAAAATTCTGTTCATCATCATTGACAGGCGTATAATAAGGAACTAGAAAATTAAGAAATCCGTAACGAACCTCATCATTCGGAAAAGCTAAACGATAAAGTTGGAATTCTTTATCATAATCTTTTATAGTCAAATAACCACTCTGATAAATCAACGGAATAGGATTATTTGCCTCCACCCTGTATTCTGTGAAAGAAGAAGCACTAGCCTCTACCCCGTCAATCAATGTACGCAAATCATATTCACTCTTTTTAAGTAGTTCAACCAAAAAAGTAGGAGTACCCGTTTGAAACCAATAACTGCCAAATTCAAGTTTATAAAACGAATTAAGTATACTGAACGGATTAAACACGCCAGCACCTTTCGGATGAAAGTGATACCCATCATATCTGCGAGTCATCATTTCCACAACTTCTTCCAATGTCATTTCATTAGCTACTGCCTGACGATCCAATTCAGGCACAAAAGTTGATATTAACTCCTCTTTAGTAATGCCACAAACCGTAGCATAAGCTAAATCCATACTGATATCATTCAACTGATTCAAATCACTGAACACACTGACTTGCGCAAACTTAGTTACACCAGTAAGAAAAACAAAACGAAGATAACGGTCTGAACTTTTCAATACACCATAGAAAGCCTTTAATGTCTTACGATAATCATCAAGCAAAGCATCATTACCCAATGCCTGCAACAATGGTTTATCATATTCATCAACCAAGACAACGACTCCACAATCAGACTGTTCACTGGCACGACGGATTACACCAGCAAAACGTCCCGAAAGAGTTTCCTCATCCTCTCCTTTGCCATATCTCAGTTCCCATTGCGTCAATTGCCTGCTAAGAATTTCGACTAAAGCTTGAGGAGCATCATATTTCTCTGCATTCAAATCCAAATGCAGTACCGGATATTTTCTCCATTCCTTTTCCATACCGGCTATGGCTAACCCTTCAAACAATTCCTTCTTACCTTCAAAATAAGCTTCAAAAGTAGAAAGAAGAAGACTCTTGCCAAAACGACGAGGACGGCTCAAAAAATATGGGGTCTCCGTTGAAGCCATTCTCCATACAAGAGCAGTCTTATCCACATAAAGGTAATCCCCTTCACGAAGTTTCTCAAAAGTCTGTATCCCAATAGGAAGTTTACGTAATATCCCGTCCATTATTTTTCCTCTATTTTAATTATTCAAAGATACGCATTTCTATGGAATTTCATATAGAACAAACAACATATTATGTTTTCTTCGATCTATAAATCCAACATCCTCCAAAGTACTACCTCTCTCTTGCTTCTACATCCCGACAACAATCCGGGAACAGCTAAAACCACCAGCAATACAAACAGCAAGTCTCTTCCACTCCTCAGAAACTCCCTCACATCAAAACAAGGACAAGCCTTCACATATTCATAAGGTTCAATCACACCATCCCCATTCAAATCCGGCGAAGTATCCCGATGCCAACGGTCAATATCAGCGGCTGTAAAATCTTCCGGCTTCTCCGTTCCTTTGCTTTGAGCAGCCCAAAAGAAATATCCCAATCCTGCAATATTTACCGAACGACCACCCAGCAATGTTTTCTTCAATAATGTACGAAAGTCTTTGAGAACACTAATCGTTTCACCTTCACTGACTCCTGAAGTCGAAGAAATCTCCTTCGCAAATTCATCCAGCGTTGCACTAGTATCATATTGGTAAGAAATTACCGGATACACTTCATATTCATCCTCATACATAACAAGAGTGCACCTCCTTCCCCACCGGGAAGAAGATGCACCACACAAACAAAACAAACAATAGCCAACCTTCACAGGCAGGTATAGAATCCATGCGGTCATTCCCTTACTACTATATAAAGAAATGATAGGGGCACATGGATTCTTCGGAAAATGGGCGCTTCACAGCGACATTAAAATACAAATTTAACAATGTCCCAATGCTTCCCGGTCATTTGTAATTAAACATATGCACTTCATAAGCAGTTTGTTGCAGGAAGTACGTTCTTTTTCGACAAATAGAAATATATCGTGTAATCCTGCCCCGCCTTGTTCATCTTTCTTCGCTTCGTTCTAAGTGACAGAGCAGAATTTAAGATAATCGTTCCGCATCCATCCGTATTGGAAAATCCAAA
>NZ_JAAXGE010000011.1 GCF_014750685.1 Bacteroides sp. GM023 | reverse complement strand
GGAATCCGCCACTTCAGGCGGCAATCAGTATACAACAAATTTCAACAATTCAAAATTCAATTCTCATGGTTACAGTTACATTTGCCATCAAGCCATATTTGGCTGGATACATGTATGTCCGGTACGGACAAAGTTTAGAATCCCAATCACACAGTAATTCTCCTTCAAGACTCCCTACCCCAATCCACCTCTCCCACCTCACTCCCATTTATCACTTCTTACACCAATTATCCGTTCCTCGTCCGCAAGGTGTCTCCTGGAAAGAAACAGGAAATATCACCTTCGTACTCCCTAGTCCAAGGCTCGGCAAAAATCCCGAAGTTTACAATTATTTCGGCCAAGCTAGCATTCTTATTATAGAAAAGGAAATTGAAGTGGAAATGAAAGCGGAACTATACTTCCTGCTGGAAAATAAGTTCAAAAATGGAGTGATATATGTAAAGTCGATGCATGAATTCATGGAAAAATACGATATGGCGGAGTCAGTGGAAGAAGAAAGCTTGATGAGGGCGTTTCAGAGGTGGAGGAAGAAGATGAAAGAATGATGCGACGAAGGAATCATACCTTATTTAATAGTGATCATTTAACAACGACAGGTTATACAACGTTAAAAAAAAAATATCAGAAACAACCGACTCTTATTATCTAAGAATTTACTACTTTTATACCTGCATAAGAACAATGATAGTATTATGGAAAAAGAACGATATTTCATTCATTTTAAAGGTGGGCTGTATAAAATGCTGGGTATTGCCCAGCATAGTGAGACACTTGAAGAAATGGTTGTTTATCAGGCATTATATGATAAGCATGAAATATGGGTCCGCCCTAAAACTATGTTTTTTGATAAGGTAATCCGAAATGGTATTAAAATGGATCGTTTTAAAGAAATAACAGAAAAAGAAATATATGCCTATTACCCAGAAAGAAAAGAAATATCTGAAGAATAAACACAAAGGTGGGAAAAATAATAGCAAAGGAGCTGTCTATGAAAGCTACTACGCAACTTACCAAATTGTTTCATTTATGAATCAATATATTACCCAACTAAGTAACGTCCACCTAACGACACAACTACGTGACGCCTTCGTTGATGATCTTCTTATTGAAGAACCTAATGCTCATAAAACCTATCATCAACTAAAAGATGTGAAGGATTTAACATGGGGAACTAGTAAGTTAAAATATGATTTTAAAAGACAAACAGAGATTTCATCAGAAAGAAACGAGAACTTCAAACTGAAACTAATTTATTCAAATCCTAATAGTTCAGTATCTACTGTTCCTTCTGAAATAAGTTCGTATACAACATCGGAATATTTTCCTTCTTGTTCTAGTATCAACCAATTAATTCTATCACATCCTATATTTAAGGAAGCAATCCGGCAAATAACAGTATCACAACAAGCAGAAAATGATGAACTATTTGGAATTGCAGCTGCTATTTTAGGAGCATGGAATTCTGTTGAACAAGAAAGTGTATCTCTACAACAGATTTTGGATATTGTACATTCAATAGGTAAAGGATATGTGAACATAAAAACATATCCAAACGTTGAAATATCAGAAAAATGCAAGATTCTCTTAAATCAGTTTGGAATCAGTTTTCTTGAAAAAGGGACAACTGTATATTGGAGCTATCACAACATGAATGGAGAGGTCGTCTGGACAAGCGAAATTGAACTAAAGTTACAGAAAGCCAATCCTGCAAATATTTGGGATTTAATGGAATTATTAAGTTGAAATAGAATAAAATATGAGAACTTATACCAATATAACATACGAAAAGAACAGAGATATTATTCAATTGATGCATATCTTATCCAATCCCAATACCTCAATTGAGATTTATCGTACTACCTTCTATAAACTAGGTAAAGCACTAGGAGCTTTGCTGGACGAAAAGAAACATAGCAGGTATGGAAATACCATGTTGGCATGTGCTTCAGAAGACGCTGACTGGTTGGCGCAAGGTGTTTTAAACTCTATTTCACAGAAAAATGTTGCATTAGCTGTTTTTTGGAATCAGAGAATCACTTTGGATGAAACAACAAAATTGGAATATAGCCCGATTGTTAAATCTTATATAGAGCCGATTGAAGAGTGTCAAACTCTAATTGTTGTAAAATCAATTATAAGCAGCTCTTGTGTTGTAAAATCACAACTAACCAGATTGGTGGAAAAAATCAACCCGCTTAATATTTATATATTATCTCCTGTAATGTATAAGGATGCTCAAAAGAACTTACAAAAAGAGTTTCCTGAATCTATAAGCAGTAAATTCGAATTTCTGACATTTGCTATCGATACATCCAAAGATGCGCAAGGAAGTGTATTACCCGGAGTTGGTGGAATGATATACCCCAAACTCGGATTAGGTGATATACATGAAAAAAATAGATATATACCCAATCTTGTCAAAGAATGAATGGCGCTATAACAAAACAGGAAATTGAGTTTCATTAGTATACTCGTATTCGTTAAAAACTTTAACTTTCATCAAATCAGCCAACGAGACAGAAAAAGCACTTGCTGATAAATTACCCTTCTTATATCCGTCCAAAAGCTTTATATCCCATTTCATGCCTTCAAATTCAGGTTCAGATATTCCTTCTATATTATAAACTAAATAGTAATTTCCCGAAGGTTCTTTATACCCTATTTTTTCCAACTTTTCTTTCGAAAAAATCCGAGGCCCTTTAGGAACCAATTTATATAATCTTCCAGCCAATGACTCTCCTTCTCCATGTAATAATAAATAACGCGCAGATATAACTTCTTTACTCAAATGTAGGGAACCATTAGCACTACCAGTACGAGTATTATATAATTTTCTTTTTAAAATCCAATCTAATTGTTGTTCATTTTTATAATACCCAATTAAGACGTATGTCTCATCAGGTAATAGATCACGATTGGCCCCATAAGGTTCTGGCAGAGGCTCACGTAAACTACGATTATTATTTTTACTCAATACAGAATATGTATGATAAGCTAGCTTCTCACGTAAAGAGGTGCGATTTAGGAAATTATCAACTACATCATCAAGAAAAGTTAGAAATGCCTGTATGCTCTTATGATAATCCTTAGGCGAAATAGCAAAGGCTCCTAACCCAGGAATGATTTCATGAAAGCCATGAATAACTTGATTTTCTGTTCCTGGGTAAAGAATATAAGCGCCTCCTGTTCTTCGAATAGCATCTTTATAGGCATGCATTTTTAATAAATCAGCGCGCTTATAAGTTCCTCGCTCTTCCTCTCGCTTCACCTCCGATAAATCATCGGATATTTCATCATCATTCTTATTTGTATTATCACGAAGAAATAATTGTTCTATTCTATATTTCGCATCAAAATGTATATGCGTAATCAGCTCTTCTCGTTCAGCTTCTTCACTAGTTATGTCACCAGGCCATATTGTCAATGTATAGTCGGGACGAAAATTCCGAGTCCAGCTTCCTGATAATTGATAGTTATCTGTATAACTAAAAGTTCGATTATAAGAAAAACATATATTTAATTTACGACTATCTGTCTCATATATGCCACTCAACATAATCATTTTACCTTGCTTTAAGGTTAGATTTAACTCATTACTACAATCAATGAGTTCTTCTTTACTTTTTGGTGGAATATGAAACTTCTGGCTCAAAACATCTAATAATTTGAAGAAAAGCCAATACTCATACAATCTGGCAACATCCTTTTTTCCAGCTCCATACACATCTTCACCACCTTGCCAAGTAAGTCGAGCAGCCATATCAAACATTAACCATTTCTGAAAGATTTCCCGATAACCTTCTTTTCTTTGTAGAATTGGACTATTTAGAGGCAGTACATTTATCTCTGAAATATTACGGAACAAAGGATATGACAGATACTGTAACAACTTCTCACAGACTAAAGAGGCTTCCTGTTTTAATCGTTGTCCAGCCTTAGAATGATGTTGTATAGAAGAACAAAATGTTAAGAATGAACGCAACACATACTTTATAAAACGATTTTCTGGAATATCAGCAGTTTCTTTTCTAAAAGCAACAGGCACGCAACGTGGCAATGCATCGAAACGCTCTTTCAAAGGATGTTGATTAGGCAAAGAAACTCTATTAGTTGCATGAGCAAGTTGCCTTAGCGCATGTTGCCCCCAACGTTTTACATTGCAAAGTTGTCTTTCTTCTTCTGAATCAATCCATCTTTTAACTGGAGACAACTGAATCTGATACATCGCATCTGCAAAAGAGTCGCTATCAACAAGCGAACGAACAAAAGCAAAACGCTGATAATCTGATCTAGGATCTTTAGTTAAATCTACCTCATAACGTTGTATCACAGGAGAACTTTGCTGCATAAGTAGTTCTGTACAAAATTCTGTGATATCCTCTAACATTCTACGGTAGTCATCACGATAACCGACTTTGGCAGAACGAATCTCAATAACAACTTCACCTACCTTTTTATTATCTTCTTTTTGTAAAACATCAATGCTATATGTACCCACATAAGTTCCCGTAGATATACATCCACGACTAATTGCTTGGCGACTTTTGCTATTAATTAAAATATCTCTATCTTCTTGTAAAGAGTAGCAATTCTTATCAAGCTCAAAATCATACATACAACCTTCTTGTAATTGGAAAGGAGATTCTCCATATTCTTTGGCGTCCTCACTTTTAAACAAAGTATTCTTTCGCCTAGCAAAAACATATAAGGTTGTACAATCGCCATTATTTAAAGCAATATGTATTGATAACTCATCCATACGTCATGCTTCAGCAAAACTAGTAAAACCATTATCCAACGCTACACAATACATACGCCATATTTTTTCTGCAGACAGTGGATATTTAAATTGGTCATTGAGAACAAACTCTATTGTATTTTCTAGAGTTAACTCGGAACCCTTAACAAGGCAAAGATTCCATAATGCTTTTAATACAGGTTCCACCTTTTTACGAGAACCATGTAGTTTTGGCAACAGTTTTTGTATAATTGCGGCATCAATAATAGCATCACCTTCCAACTTAGTGTGAACTTTCTCTGCTAAAGCCATAAATCGAAAAATCTCACAGGCTGTGCGATACCCAAATTCTGCATGTATTTTTTTTAACTCATAAAAGAAGCATTCTAAAGAACCAACAATAGACGCTTTACGTTCTTCAGGAATTTGCAAGTCCCAAGAATTAACTGCCATATTTACAAAGGAAGTTGCTTGCTCAACGCCTTTATTATTGATAATATCTTTATGAATAGGCTGAAGTTTCTGCAAGAAATCTTTCATATCCTTCTCCATAATACGAAATTCTAAGACATTAGCACGGTCTAAAACCTTAGGGCTAAACATATAAGTCGTCTCATCTACATTAATTGTTCCTATTATAAATAAATTACGAGGCAATTTTATAACAGGAGTAATTTCTTTATCTAAACAATCCTTCATTAAAGGAATCCCTTCTTCTGACTCCATTACACTCAAAAAATCAGAAAAATAACGTTCAACATAACTTAGATTCATTTCATCAAGAATTAAGAAGTATGGCTTTCTTGGATTCTTGTTTGCTTCTATTATAAGATCCAATGCTCCATTATCGGGTTTTACATAAGCTCCTTTTTCCAGTGCATTAGGATACCCAATCAAGAATTCTCGATTTGTCCAATCTGCTCCAACAGGAATCATACAAACCTGTTTATCTATATCTTCACAAATCCACTTTGCAAACATCATAGCTAATTGTGTCTTACCAGAACCTGCTAAACCACTTAAAATAACAAAAGGCTTTGTCAACAATGACAAGATAAAACGAGAAACAAACTCTGATGAGAAAACAAGCCCTGTATAATTTAAATCACTCATAAATGATTCAGGCTCAAAATCTTTTTCGTCGTACTTTTTACTTTGACCAGATAAAGCAATCAACGAGTTTTTATCTGAAGTTACTATGCTCTTATACTGGGCTATTATTTTTTTCAAGTCTTCTTGAATTAAAATATAATTCAAAGGTTTGGTTGTATCGTACACCGCATAAACATAAGAATCTCCATATCTATCTGGTATAATATTTCTTTTTTTAAAATAGGAATTAATCGTTTCTACATTATTATCTAAATTCCAGGTAACAGTCGGTACAGTCCCTTCGCTGACTCCATAAGCCAATACCAAAATATTATATTTCTTATAAAAGAGATATACAGGATATATTCCATTACTTGTTTTTTGTCCCTGTGCTAAAAAAGAGATCCATGGCACACGTGCTAAACTGGCCATTCCGAAGCTTACTTTCACTTGTAAATCATCAAAATATTTTATATAATCTTTGGTTTTCAGGCTATTACTTTTAGCTTGTTCCAAAAACTTTACTAATGTTTCCGATATAGAATTGGATTCGTTCTTCAAAGCTATTTCAAAACCATTATCTTTCAATATCTTAAAACAAGTAGTACCTTTTCCGCCTTCAAATTCATTACGATCTAATACTTCTCCATTTGCAAAAATATTAGCATAAGCCAAAACCAATTTAGGTGGAAACCTTCTTCCATTATATAATAGATCATAAGTGGACGAATGAGCTTGAGGTGGAATACCTTCTTCTTCTATTTTACGAATGGCCTGAAGAATATCATCGCGTTTTATGTTTCTAGGTAGTTCTTTCATAACAACGTTATTTACACTTTTAATATCCTAACTAAATCATCGTAAAAGTACTAATTATTTATATAAATCAAACTACAAAATAGCCGATTTACAATTATTATTTAAGCAAATTGCCTTCAAACAAATTTAAAAACACATATAATCTACAATATATGGGGAATTATTAAGAATATCGATTTAGCCACATATAGATTATATTAGATGTGTTTACATCATAGTTCTCAAAAAAGATATAATAATTCCATGTTAAACTCGAAATATTTTTATTACATTCACAGCATGAAATGCAGGATTATACTTGGAATATTGATAGTTCTCTCTTTTACAGGATGCTATAACAGAGAACAGGATTCCCGCCTTGATGAAGCGGAAGCTTTGCTGCAAAACAAGCCGGATAGCGCTTTGACTATACTGCAACAATTTATCCCCGGAAGTCAACAGGCGGAACAGGCCAGATATGCTTTACTTTATTCTGCGGCTTTGGATAAGAACCATATTAAAATAACGAATGATTCACTTATCCGAAAAGCCTGGAATTACTATGAACATCATCCGAAGAATTTACGTAATCAATGTAAGACTCTCTATTATTGGGGGCGCATTAAATTACGTGCAGATGACAAAGCAGGAGCATTACGCATATTTCTGGAAATTGAGAAAAAGCTGAAAGATACCAATGAACCTTATTATAAGGGGCTTCTGTATAATCAAATCGGTGAGGTATATTATGCACAGATGAACTATAACCGTGCCTATCATTATTTCCGGGAATCCCGGAATAATTTCCGTCAATCTGAAAATCTTCGTGAAGAAACGGAAGCTACACTCGATATGGCTGCCTCCGCTTATCATTCAAAGGATATTGAAAAAGCAATGCGACTCTACTCTGCTGCACTTGATTTGGCCGATGAACAAAAGAATGATGAACTAGCTGAATCCAGTCTGACTAACCTGGCATCTCTCTATGTAATATCAGGAAAGAGACAAATACCTCATGACCTACTGCAACGTATTGAACTTTCTGCACGGAAAGATACATTGTACGGTTACCATACATTGGTTGATGTACAACTTTTAAAGAATCGTGTGGATAGTGCACGTCATTATCTGAAACTGGCAGAAGCACATACGACCGATATTCGTGATATGGCAGACTTATACTATACTGCCTATCGAATCGAAGCGCAATCCAAAAACTTTGAAAAAGCAACGGATAATATACATCGTTATATTTATCTAACTGATTCCCTGACGCGCTCGAATATGCAATTCTCTGCCGGTATGGTTGAACGTGAATATTTTCAGGAACAATCAGCTTTCGCTGAATATCGTATCAAAAATCGCACAATTTTAGAGATTTCTGCCATAGTCATTGTCATTCTGTTATTAGGAGTAGCCTGGTACATCATCCGGCAACGGATGCGTCTGCAACGTGAACGTACTGACCACTATCTATTACTGGCAGAAGAAGCCAATTCCGAATACAAAGCCCTGACAGAACGCATGGAAGGACAGCGCAGCACGGAAAGTCATTTGAAAGGATTGGTCACTTCCCGTTTTGATATTATCGACAAACTGGGTAAAACCTACTATGAACGGGAGAACACTTTATCGCAACAGGCCGCCATGTTCCAGGAAGTGAAGCAAATAATCACAGACTTTTCAGAGAATAACGAGATGTTGCAAGAACTGGAGCTGATTGTAAATACCTGCCACGATAATGCCATGCAGAAACTACGGAATGATTTTCCTGCAATGAAAGAAGCAGACATCCGGTTACTTTGTTATATCTTTGTCGGTTTCTCACCACAAGTTATCAGTCTGTTTATGAAAGACACGGTAGCTAATGTTTATGCCCGTAAGTCACGCTTAAAGTCACGCATAAAATCAGCGGAGACAACCAATAAAGACCTGTTTTTATCACTTTTTGAATAGGTGTTAGGCTAGTGTTAGAAAAATCAGAGACTTACTTTTATAAATAATTGAATATCAATGCATACAAAACAAGAGTGTTAGATACACAAGACTGTATCGTAACTCAGAAATGACAGAATCTCACTACTTTTGTAATCGAAAAATCAGTAAAAGATGAAGATTATGAGAAAGATTGTTATGTTATTAAGTGTCATGCTTTTCATGGTAGCATGCGGAAAAGAAAAAGTAGAAACAGGAGAAGCAAAAGTAGTAGTAGCAGTTTATGACGAGAATGGAAAAATAGCAACGAATGTTCCCGTTAAAATGTATAATGAAAAAGATTATGAGATTTTTGAAAAAGATAATTTGACCTTGCCTACTGAAGTTAGCAGAACAGATGAAAAAGGGTTGGCTACATTTACTTTGCCACAAGAAATCTGGTTTGCGACACAGAAACAACGTTTCCTTACTTTTGTAGTACAGGAAGGTGGCGGACCGAAAAACTATCAAATATGGTCTGCCGGAAAAACTGTGGAAGCAGGCAAAATAGTGAAAGTAGAAATACGTTTAACCCAATTCCCTAATTAGAATTTTATACCAATGATGAAATATTTTAAATTCAAGATAATAGCAGTACTCTGCTTACAAGTACTATTCGGGTTTGCTTTGCAAAGCTGTGGTACTGAAAGCGATGAACATAAAACCAATACACCATCCACCGGGCAACCGTCCGATACATCAGGAGCTTTACTAGAAAGCTTCTCAATAGAGCAACTCCCTGAAAAAACAGTTTACGCTTTAGGTGAGAAGATTGACTTGACCGGAATCAAAGTGATTGGTAATTATGATGATGGTAAACAACGACCCGTTACAGTTACTTCAGAGCAAATCAGCGGTTTTTCCTCTGCAGCTCCTGTTGAAAAGCAAGAAGTTACAATTACCATAGAAGGGAAACAGAAAACGTTTACTGTACAGATAGCCCCTATACGCATAGAGAACGGAGCATTGACGGAAGTTGTGAACGGTTATGATGAAATTACGTTGCCCAGTCATGTGAAATCAATCTCGAAAAATGTGTTTTATGGGAAAAAGATAACCAAAGTAGTACTTAACGAAGGACTCACCTCCATCGGAGAACAGGCTTTCTTTAATTCAAGTATTCAAGAAATCGTTTTCCCTTCGACTTTGGAGAAACTTGAAGAAGACATATTTTATTATTGCAAAAACTTGAAGCGGGTAGATTTAAGTCAGACGAAGCTCACCGAACTTCCTGCCAGTACCTTCTTCCTTTCCGGTATCGAAGAGATTGAATTACCTTCAACGCTAAAGGAAATCGGTTCGCAAGCATTCCTCGGTACTTCAAAACTGAAGATGATTAAAGTCCCTGAGAATGTAAAGACAATCGGACAGGAAGCTTTCCGTGAAAGTGGTATTGTAACTGCCAAACTACCGAACGGCATTACAACCCTGGTAGACAGAGCATTCTACTATTGTCCGGAATTGACAGAAGTATTAACTTACGGCGCCGCTTCCAATGACGGCCCCAATGCCATAATTAAAGCATATTGCTTTGAAGGATGCCCGAAGCTAACCCGTTTTGAAATTCCGCAAAGCATCCGGATATTAGGACAAGGGCTACTCGGCGGCAACCAAAAAGTAACTCAACTAACCATTCCGGCAAGCGTCACACAAATCAATTTCTCAGCTTTCGATAATACAGGCATCCAGGAAGTCAAGGTAGAGACAGCAACCCCACCACAGGTATTTGAAAAGGTATGGTACGGATTTCCTAAGAATATTACAGCAATCCGTGTTCCTTCCGGAGCAGTAGAGAACTATAAATCAGCGAACGGATGGAAAGAGTTTAAAGACAAGATAACAACGTTCTAGTAGTTTCTTTCTTCGATTATAACTGTAAAGAAAGCTCCTAAACCCTTACTTTATCAGTTATAATCGTTTTTTTCTATTGTCAACCGACTTAAATTTCTCCGTTTATCCCCAACCCGAACAGGGCAAAATCCCCCAAACAAGGGTCATCAGGAAAGACCTCTGCCAAAGCAGCGGTAATCTGACGGGCATTCTTCAGAGAAAAAGTTTCCGAATCCGTCAAATTAAAATAGTGAGCTACCCGGCAGACATGTGTATCCAAAGGAACAATCAAATCTTTCCGGTCGAAACTCTCCCAAATACCAAAATCAACTTCCGAATCCCGGCGAATCATCCAACGCAAAAACATATTCAGCTTTTTCTGTGGGCTTTTGGCGGAAACTTCAAGAAAGGCACATAACTTTTCCATCGGTATCCCGGGATGTACACGCAAAGCATCTTCCAAACTATCAAACCGGGAATAGGCTGCATACAAACGCTGAAAATATCCATGAAAATCAGAGTACGAGAGCATTCGATAGAAACTATCCTTTACTCCCGCCGGAAAATCCTCCTTCCATTGGCATGACAATACATATTGGTAAGGTGAATCCCCCATCAATCCATGCAGTTCATCCGCCTTTTTCCGTATCTGTTTACGATTGCCAAAACTCATTATTGCCGTCAGCAGACCGCTAATCTCAATGTCTTGCTTCAGTGTGTAACGATGCGGAAACTGCACCGGGTCACTTGCTATAAATCCGGCACAATGATAAATTTCCGCACACATCAATAGTTTATTCTTTATATCTTCAGTCATTTCAAAAGAGGTATCAATCATCGAAGATGCAAAAATACACATTCTAATTCAATTTCCTCTTCAGATACAGGACAGATTGCAATCCCAGCATTATTACAAACAAGTACTCCGCTGTCATATACATAACTAAAGAAGCATGGAAACATTCACTCAAAAGATATAAGTAAACGAGGTACAACAAGATGGTTACCAACTGAAATACAAAAGCCAGTTTCGTTCTTCCTGTTCCTGTGACAGCATTGATATAGACATATCCGGGCAATGCAAAGATATAATTCAATGACATGACTACAAAAGGATAGTAAGACAGCTCTACCAACAGGTTATTATTCGTATAAAAACCTACAATCCATTGATTGCATAAAAGAGCTATTCCGACCAATGGCAGTCCCAGCAAATATCCCAGTTTAAGAACTTTACGGCAAACCGGAAAAAGTTCTTTCCCCTGTCCTGCTCCAATCAGATTGCTGACTAGAGCTCCGGTAGTAGTGGCAAATGAATTGACTATCACAAAGAAGACAGTAGAAACACTGCGGGTAATATTGGAAACGGCCAGTTCCGTTTTTCCTAAATGCTCAACCGCCACAAAAAAGAGAAACCACGGCGCGACACTGATAAAAGCATGAAGCATACTCCACAAGGACAGCTTCAACAACCGCACCAACAACTTTCCATCATAAACAAACTTTAATCCATATTTCACTTTATCCACTTTCGTCCACATATATAAGAGGAGTACAATGAATGCACCGAATTCAGCCAAAGAAGAAGCCATCGCAGCTCCCGAAATACCCAAATCCAGTTTGAATATCAACCCATAGTTGAAAGGAATATTAATGCAGACTGCCATAATAGCTGCGCCGGACAATGCTTTGGTATTTGTTATCCCGACTAAAAAAGAACGAAAAGCCAAAAATGGAAATGAAAATAACAACCCGAAACTACGCCAATTCAGATAATGGATTACTGCCTGATAGATTTCATCGGAAGTAATCAACCAGCGTAGAATAAAGGGAGACGCAAAGTAAATCAAGAAACAAAGCAAAACCGCCATTCCCAATAAAAAGAATAACCCCTGAAAAAAGGTACGTCCCGTCTCCTTATAATCCTGCTCACCATTTCTTCGGGCAATCATCACTTGTAACCCGACACTGAAACCGAATCCCAACATATAAACTGCCAAATAATAAATTCCCGCAAGTGCGGAAGCTCCCAGTTCAACTTCGCCTACATGACCTAAAAATATAGCATCGGTAATATTGATTAACTGCTCCATCAAAATACTCATCATCACAGGAAAGTTGATGAGCCAAATTTGCTTATAAGTATAATTATTCATTGCTCAACTTTAAATAGCACGATAACAGCCTATTGCATTCTCATTGCAATACACCGCTTCGTAAATTCAGAAAAAGGAATATAAAAACTCTCTGACCGATAGAATTCGTCTATCGGAATAGCTGAATAGCTTCATTAAGAAAGGGATATGCTATTCGTTGAGCGTAGCTATATACAGAGTTTCATAAATGAGTGAATAATACGTATATTAATTGATTCGGTTACAAATATAGAAATAAATCTTTCAATCTTCTCACTCCTGAACGATAAGTATCTTTCAAACTATGGTATGATATTGGCATACTAATTATAGGAAGGATTACCTTCCTAAACAGTAAAATCATGATTAATAAATTGATTTTTAGAGATATACAGAAAACAAAAAGAACAGAAGAGCTTGGCAAAAGCCTTCTATTTTGAAAAAAGCATATCATTTTGAAAAAGATTAGTAACCAATAAAATATCAGACAACAATGAAAGTTTGTAAATTTGAAAAAATAAAGGATGAAGAAGAGATGAAACGGATTATCAACTGTATCCGCAATGAACATCCTTATGTAGCAGTACTTCCAACGATAGTACCTCTACAAAAATGGCTGCAAGAAATCTCAGTCAGTTGGTTCCACGATGAAGACGAAACTTCACATACCGCTATCAATGCCATAGAAGAATATTGCTATACATTGTCAGACCATCTTATCACAAGCGATAAACTGAACAGTGACAGTAAAGTGCTTATTCAAAAATATTGCAACAATATGCACAATTTGGTGGAAGAAAAAGCAGACTTACTGATAGATAAAATCATAAAAGCTGAAATATACCGTTTATCCACGCATTTATTCACCTATTTCCTGCGTGAACAAGGCATCAATGCCAAACTGCTAGACACCAGTACATTTATGCAACTCAATCTTGAACGTAGACCCGATATTCCCTATATCCGGGAAAGCATCCAACAATATATAGGGCAAAACCGTGATATTGAGATGTTCGTTGTTCCTCTCTCCTTATGCAAGAACGTATATGGTGAAACAGATTTTGTCAGTGAGAGGCGCAATGACTACTACGCCACCATATTGGCTACCGTCTTTAAAGCAGATGAGATTCTCTTATCAACAGAAATCAATCACATCTACGCAAACCAAAATAGCCTGAGAGAACAACACTCTCTGACTTATACAGAAGCCGAACAACTGATAAACAGCGGTGTATATCTACTTTACGCAGACTGTATCACCCTTGCAGCACATTCAGATATAGCCATCCGCCTGATAGACACCAATGACCTGGCAACCGAACGACTGTATATTTCCTCCCATGATACGGAAAGCAATGTAAAAGCGATACTCACACAAGATTCGGTCACTTTCGTTCGTTTTACCTCGTTGAATGTGCTGCCCGGCTATCTATTGATGGGTAAACTACTGGAAGTCATAAGCAAATATAAAATCAATGTCATCTCCATGGCCTCATCCAATGTATCCGTTTCCATGATTCTGACCGCCAGTCCTGACACATTGCGAATCATTCAGAGGGAACTACACAAATACGCAGAAATGACTACTGACGAAAATATGTCCGTGATACACATTATCGGCTCCCTTCATTGGGAACACAGACAAGTAGAAGGCAGAATTATAGAAACCATCAAGGATATTCCCATATCACTGATTTCTTATGGCGGCAGCGACCATTGCTTTACCATATCGGTTCACACTGCCGACAAAAGCAAAGCCATCCGTTTACTATCCCAACAATTTTTCAGGCAACTTTCCGCTTAACAGGAAATAATTTTCACTTGGTCAATAAGTATATATTTTTCGTCTATTTCTCCTCAAGAAAAAGCATTTTCATACGTCTATTATACGTTAAAAGAGTTACCCTTTTATTGGGTAACTCTTTTAAATATAGAACTTCTCGGGCTCAAACTTAACTTGCGATACTTTATATCGACATTTTTTTACTTATAAGTTAAGGACACTTCAAAGATATGCATTCACAAAACCTGCATTTATCCAAAGTTAAACGGAAACGCACTTTCATCGGAAAGGGCTATTAATCCATTCTTTCGCTGGATACAAATTTTGTTTTCTCTTGCCAACCAACCGGCGGCCAATGCTGTACTTTCAACGCTTAGGTTTAATCTTCTCGCCAATTCAGGTATCGAAATTTCACCAATTTCTTTTAGGGCATACCAAATCTTTCCGGCATTCTTCCCTACAATTGTTTTATCCATGGCTATTTTTATTAATAATTCGCTTCCAATATACTAATTTTAATAATAGATTATAACAAATAGATTCATTTTTATTTCGTATTTTGACATTATTTAAAACAATAAAATCATTTCTGCCGTTAGCGGTTAAAAATAGAGTCATTTTTTGTATAATAATACCAAAATCAATCACATCAAATATAAAGAAAATTCTCATAGAAGTAAAAGAAAAAACGCTGAAAAGAAATAGAAAATCTGTATTTTAGCAATATCGGACAAGTTAGTTCCCTTTTTTACCAATACCTTTGCGAAGTGAAATACCAAAACAAGTTATGCAACAGAAAAAAACAACGAAAGAAGAGTATCAAAAGTGTGTCAATGTTGTAGTGGATTATATCAACCAACATTTGGGAGAAGAGATTGATTTAAAATCGCTGGCCAGGATTTCTAATTTTTCTCCTTTTTACTTTCACCGGATAATGAAAGCATTCCTCGGTGAACCGGTTGGCACGTTTATCGTCCGGACGCGGACAGAAGCTGCCGCACGTTTACTCCGTTACTCGGATATTCCGATTGCCGATATTGCTTATCGCATCGGATACTCCTCTCCTTCTTCCTTGTCTAAAGTATTCAGACAGTTTTATGGCATTTCACCTTTAGAGTATCGAAACAATAAAAACTTTGTAATTATGAAACCAGCGATTATCAGGCCCGACCTGGAACTGACAAGAGAAGTCAAGAATGTACCCGAACGGAATGTGATTTACATCCGTCTGTCAGGCGACTATAAATTGAACGACTACTGCGGAACATGGATACGTTTATTCCAATTCATTCAGGAACAAAAACTCCCGATGGGAGATTTCAGTCCTCTTTGTATCTATCACGATGACCCGAAGGTGACGCCAGCTGAAAAACTGCGTACAGACGTATGCATGGTTATGCCTGCAAAGGTAGCCCCCAAAAGCGATATAGGATTCAAAGTAATCCCCGCCGGACGCTATGCCATCTTCCTCTATAAAGGCCCATACGACAACCTACAAGCAGTATATGATACGATTTACGGAAAATATCTTCCCGAAATGGAATGTACACTACGTGACGAAGCCAGTGCCGAACGGTATCTGAACAACCCTCGCGACACAGCTCCCGAAGAACTATTAACCGAAATTTATATTCCGGTGGAATAATAGAAAAAACTATGGGTTACGGAATCCGTAACCCATAATATTACCCAAAAAACAGATAATCTTCCTCTCCTTTATCCATTATTTGTCGGCGTAGATGCCAATCCGGTTTCCTTCACTATCAGTAAACACGGCAAACCATCCTTTTCCGTCCGCTTCAATCTTCGTCCTGGGGATGACAACCTTTCCACCTTTCTGAAGTACTTTATCCAAAGTCTCTCCTATCTCTTCACAGTTGAAATGGATAAGTACCCCATGTTCCGAAGGAAGAAAGTCGAAATCAGCAGCGTACGAAATAGCACCGACCGTTTCTCCCTCTTCAGTGAAGCATGCCATCTTTTCCGTTTCACATTCAAAAACAGACAATTGTACACCCAATACTGTTTCGTAGAAATCGACAGCCCGACGAAAATCGGCAGCAGGAATCTCAAAAAATGCAATTAACTTTTTCATCTTTTTCTTTTTATGGTTACTACTAAGCCTTTGCAAAGACACTGCAAAAGTAGGGTAACGCAATGGCTCCTGATAGGAAAAAACGGACATTCTCAGAGTTCCGAGAAATAGTCGGAATAGGGAGCACAGACAGAAAGGTATTCGGCAGGAGTATATCCGGAGAAGATTTTAAATTCCTTAATCATATGTGACTGGTCTGAAAAGCCACATTCATAAGCTACTTGGGCAAAAGGTATACCCGCATCCTGTTGCAACAGGAACAACGCCCGCTGCATACGCACGATACGAATAAATTCTTTTGGAGTCGTGCCGACATAATCGGCAAAGACACGCCCGAATTGTTTGCTACTCAAACAGGCTGCGTCCGACAACAGAGAAATGTTGATTTGTGACCGATGATTGATTTCATGGAAGACAGCGGACATTCTCTTCAGATTATACCCGGAAAAAGTATATAAACGATGGAGAAAGAATTGTTCTATCAAACGAATACAAGTCAGATTATCGGGAGTATCAGCGACTTGCTTCGATAAATCCGAAAATTCCATATCTTCCATTTCATCTATAGCTACATTCTGTCCATGAAATAAATTGCCGGGCATATGCAGCAGCACTTTGGCTGCATAAGGCTGAAGTACAACCGTAATCATCTCTATCCGCCCCGTCGACAGCACATCAGAAAAACCTACCGACTGTCCGCAAACAAAAGACTGCGGCTGTAGTCTCGATTCGTTCTGCAAAAAGAGTTGTTTTCCTTTGTGAAATATAAGTTGCATACAGCCGATGGGCATCGTCCGTTCGGAAACGGAACTCACTGCATCATCCTGCAATATCCAATAATGGCGGATATAGGGAGCTAATACAGGAACGGGCTTTATGATCTGAAATGACTGCATACGGCAAAGATATTACTTTTTTAATTGCGGAGACAAAAGTAAGCAGCCCGTTTGAAATTGTATTGTAAAAAAGAGACATTCTATAAAAAAAGTTCCTGCCATTCACGAAAAGTCTCCTCAAATGGCAGGAACTATATTCCTTCTTTATATAACAGAAAGTCCATATTCATAAGCATCGGACATCGCGTTATAGTCAGCGTCGGAATATGCTCCCTTATCTCTTGCTTTCTGCATGTCCTTCATAAACGATTCGACAGAAGAAAGGAAGCTATGATAATTCTTCAGTTCTTCATCATATCCGGTGACGGCAGGAAGTTTCTTCGCTGCTTCCAGCTCCTTTTTCAATTCAGCCATCTTCACGTCAATCCGCATGCCGTCCATCATATGTTTACGGGAATAGAGATTCATTATACTTTGCACAGTGCCTGACATCTTACGCATAGCCATGATTTGGTCTTTCAGTGGCTCGTCAGCCAAAAGTTCCTTTTCCGCCTGTTCCGTCAGAGGGCTTAGAATATCGAAAATCACTTGTTTGTATTCGGACATTGCTACACTAAGCTGATAGTTCTCTTCCAAAAGTTTGGCAGCTTTCGCAGTCTCTTTTGATTGCCGGTAGGAAAGGAATTTATCAAAATTGGCATAGAACTGTGCCCGCGTAGTAAACAAGCCTTTGTAATTCTGCTTCAGATTCTGACGAACTTCCGCATTAAAATAAGCGCCCGGATTCATCAGTTCCGCAGTATCCCTTGCAGAAACTTCCAGCGGTGCGATTGGAGCAACTTCGGGTACTTTTCCGCTTTGTTCCATATATCCCAACACGGCATTCATATCTTTCGCATTGGCTACGTGTCTCAACACAATGAGAGACGTATGATAATAGTTTATCACCTTACTGGCATCGTCCAACTCTTCGGGAGTGGCCGTGGACGTAGCCTGTTTCTTGCTTCCACCCGAGCAGGAAACCAATAAGAAAGCACCTACGAGTGCTCCCAAAAACAAGATTCTTTTCTTCATAATGTTCAGTTTATTAAGTCTTTCGTACTATAACAATAAAAATCGTTTTTTGTTATAGACAAACAATGCATATCGTATAAGTGTTTTAAAACTATATTCATTAAAACAAAATCGGATATGGAACAAGTATTTAAAAAAGGAGCAGTGCTCCACCTGGCTTCCCTTATTGACTATTCAGAAGGGGGCGTTATCAGTAAACAGTTGATTAAAAGTCCGGCAGGAAACATCACTTTATTTTCTTTCGACCGGGGCGAAGGACTCAGCGAACACCGTGCACCGTTCGACGCACTTGTGCAGATATTGGAAGGAACGGCGGATATTACCGTAAACGGTACGCTATTTACCGTAAAAGCAGGAGAAAGTATCGTATTTCCGGCCAATGCCCCGCACGCTCTTACGGCAGTAGAAAAGTTTAAGATGCTATTGACGATGATTAAGGAATAAACAATCATCGGGGTATAAAAACAAAAAATGGCTACTCATCACGAGCAACCAATCTTTTGTTAACCTTAAATCTAATACTTATGAAAAAAACACATTACAAAGGTACTATCTTTCTGGTAAATAGCAAATTTCAGGGTAAAATCAGGGCATATTATAACACGGTTTAATACTCTCCGATTCGCGTTAACATTTTAGACTTTTCACGTTAACATTTAACATATTCATTCACAATCATAATTCAAAGAAATAACACGTTCCCCTCATTCGTACCATTTGTTCTTTTTTTCAGTCCGAAAGTATTGCAATTCAACTGTTTTTGCCGTAACTTTGAAATATGATAATTAGTGCCAGCCGCCGGACAGATATTCCGGCTTTTTATTCGCAATGGTTTTTCAACCGGATTAAAGAAGGATATGTGCTAGTCCCCAATCCTTTCAATCCTAAAACGATTAGCAAGGTCAGTCTAAACCCTGCCGTGGTAGATTGCATCGTGTTTTGGACAAAGAATCCCGCTCCGATGATTGACAGGCTGGATAAGTTACAGGATTACAACTATTACTTTCAGTTCACTCTCAACTCCTACGGTGAGAAATTAGAAAATAACCTGCCGTCTGTCAGCCAACGGATAGACACCTTCAAGCGGCTTTCGGATAAGATTGGCAGAGAAAAGGTAATATGGCGTTATGACCCGATACTGACTAATGAGGAATACAATGTTGCTTTCCATCAGGAAGCATTCGCCCGGATTGCCGACGGACTCAAAGACCATACCGAGAAATGTATGTTGGGATTTATCGACCATTACCAGCATATCCGTAACGCAGTAGGACAGTTCAACATCCAACCCTTGACGAAAGAAGAGATTGAAGAAATAGCTGTTTCTTTCAGAAAAACGATAGACGCGTATCCGTCTATCCAATTAGACACATGCACCACTAAAGTCGATTTGAGACATCTGGATATTCCCAGTGGCCTATGTATCGACAAGGAATTGATAGAAAGAATTATCGGCTGCCCCATCCTTGCCAGGAAAGATAAAAATCAGCGTACTGTCTGCAACTGTATCGAAAGTATTGATATTGGCACTTATGAGAGTTGTCTCAATGGATGCATTTACTGTTATGCCATCAAAGGCAATTATAATACCGCGGCATACAATATGAAGAAGCATGATAAAAATTCCCCTTTACTTATCGGGCATTTGTCGGAAGATGATGTAGTGAAAGAACGGGAGATGAAAAGTCTGCGAGATAATCAATATTCATTGTTTTAAGATTCCGTCATTTATTCGGGACTTATAAGCATAAAAAAAGGCTATCTATCCCAGACAGCCAATCTTTTGTTAACCTTAAATCTAATACTATGAAAAACACATTGCAAAGATACGGACTTTCTGCATATCTCCAAATTTTCGGGGCAAAGCAGCCTATCTTATAACATGGTTTAATAGAATTGGGAGCGCATTAACAAATAAGCAGTCTGGCATTAACATTTAACAGTTTTCTTAAATAATCAGGGTGAAAAACTGAACGAGATGCAAAAGTTTTCGAATCGGGTGTCCTCTCGTATTAAAGAGAGTTTACGCAGCCTAACAAATTCTTCCGCCATCTGTTTATAACTGAAGGTAACCATCAAATTTCCCTATATATGAACAGATTCGATAATAAAGTAGTTGTCATCACCGGTGCCGCCGGTGGTATTGGCGAAGCAACCACGCGCCGCATTGTCTCCGAAGGCGGTAAAGTAGTCATCGCCGATTATTCTGAAAAGAGAGCAGAACAGCTCGCCGCCGAACTCACTCATGCAGGAGCAGACGTACGCCACGTCTATTTCTCCGCTACCGAACTTCAAAGTTGCAAAGAGTTGATTGATTTTTCCATGAATGAATATGGAAGAATAGATGTACTGATTAATAACGTAGGCGGAACCGACCCCAAACGTGACCTGAATATTGAAAAGTTGGATATTAATTATTTTGATGAAGCTTTTCATCTCAATCTTTGCTGTACGATGTATCTGTCTCAGCAGGTCATTCCTATTATGACAACCAATGGCGGTGGAAACATTGTCAACGTAGCTTCGATAAGCGGGCTTACTGCCGATGCCAACGGTACATTATACGGTGCCAGCAAAGCGGGTGTTATCAACCTGACGAAATATATCGCTACCCAAATGGGAAAGAAAAATATCCGTTGCAATGCCGTAGCTCCAGGACTGGTTCTCACCCCCGCCGCCTTAAACAATCTGAACGAAGATGTCCGTAATATATTCCTCGGTCAATGTGCCACGCCGTATTTAGGAGAACCCGAAGATGTTGCTGCAACAATCGCATTCCTGGCATCGAATGACGCACGTTATATCACCGGGCAAACAATCGTTGTAGACGGTGGTTTGACCGTCCATAACCCGACAGTGGAGTTATCATAAGAAAGAAGCGTCTTATTAACTACAAATAAGATGTTCATTCATATAGATTATTTTCTCCGTTGCCTATTCGGTTTTCGTTTGACAGTTGTCAAGCGATAGTTTAACATAAGTCAAGCGTTCGTTCAACAACTGTCAAACGAAAACTGAATAGCAGGTTGAATAATTCATTTATACAACGCAGTTTCTTAAATGATGCATTGCCACAACTTAATGATTGCATCGCATAACTCAACGCATGATTCCCTTTCAACCACCCCTATCCCATCACTCTCTTTCAAGCCAAAACTAACCACATAAAAAAATTTCTTTTTCTCTTGATGTTACCGATAGGAAACATATCTTTGTGACCAACCAGTAACAAGAGCATAAAAGTATGGAAAAAGAGATTACCAAAAACAGGCAGGCAACGGAACTTACCCTGATTAAAGCCGTCAATGACATCATCGAAGAAAGCGGTTTCGAGGGATTGGGCATCAATGCAATAGCCGCCAAAGCGAAAGTATCCAAAATGCTTATCTACCGCTATTTCAATTCATTGGATGGATTGATAGCAGCCTATATCCAACAAAATGATTATTGGATTAACTTCAACGAAGAACTTCCGGACAAGGAACACTTAGTCGATTTTATTAAGCAAGCATTCAAAAGACAAATCACCCGGTTACGGGAGAATTATACCCTGAAACGCCTATATCGCTGGGAACTTTCAACAGATAACAAATTCGTGAAAGAATTACGCGACAAACGGGAGGAAAAAGGTATTTGGCTGATAGATGCCGTCAGCCAACTTTCAAAGCATCCGAAAAAGGAAACTGCCGCCCTAGCTTCTATCATCACGGCAGCCATTAGCTATCTGGCATTGCTTGAAGAGAATTGCCAAGTTTACAACGGGCTTAAATTGCAGCAAGAAAGCGGGTGGGAAGAATTAGAAGAAGGTATCAATCTATTAGTAGAACTTTGGTTACAAAAATAAATTTAATCAGATGAATAAAATGACAATTATGGGAATAGGATTCCTTTCTCTACTTATCAACACCGGATGCAATCAGGATTTAGTAGAATATAACAGCAACGACCTCAAAATTTCTATCGAAAAGGGGGAAGAATGGCTACATGATTTCCCTCTATTCTTAGGTATTAATATAAAAAATCCACCGCAGATTGCGATTTGGACAGAAGATACGGAAGGACATTATCTGTCTACTGTCTATGTGACACATAAAATAGCCACTCAATCGTGGCAGGCTTCCGGCGGTAACCGAAGAAAAGAAGCCCTGCCCCACTGGTGTCACCAGCGTGGAATAAAGTACGATGATGGTTTATACCTGCCAACCAAGAAGTCACCGGTAACGGATGGTATCACTGGAGCGACTCCCAAAGGTAGTTTTAACGTAAAAATGATTCCAACCGGAAAACTGAAGAAGTTTATAGTCAAAATAGAAATCAATCATTCAACGGATTTCAATGAAGCTTTTCCTAAGGTTGCTAAAGAGGGTGACGCTAATTATTCCGGCGGAAAAGAAGGGAGTGGGCAGCCGGCTTTAGTCTATGCAGCGGAAATCGACCTGACTTCAGGTGAAAAGAAATTCGTAGCGGAACTTATCGGACATAGTAGCCCGGACGGCAGCGATGGTGCTATCACTACGGATATTTCTTCACTTACAACGGCACTGAATATCGTCAAGAATATCACCATAGATATACAATAATATATTATATCCGAATTTCATCATGAAAAAAGTCATATTAACAGCCATCCTGCTATCCTTTATAATGGTTTACGCTAATGGTCAGACGGACAAGAGACATTTCTCTTATACCGCATATGCAGGCACAGGAATATCCATGAGCCAACCTTCCCGCACTCCTTTTACAGGACAACTCATAGCCCATTATCACATTAATCAACGATTCGTAATAGGCGCAGGCAGCGGGTTGTCTGTTTACGAAAAGCTACTTATTCCGTTATATGCCAGTGCACAATTTAATATCATCAAGCCAAGAAAATTGACACCTTATCTGGAATGTAATATCGGCGGCTCATTTGCCACTTCTAAAAAAGCAAATGGCGGATTCTACCTCTCGCCTTCCGTTGGAGCGCAATTCAGTATCAGCCGGAAACTAAAAATGAATTTTACCCTGGGTTATGAGCTTCAGGAACTGGAACGGCTAAAGAAATACACAGACCAATACTTCCACACTGAATTTAAAGAAGAATTATCTCACCACTCCATCACGCTGAAAATCGGTTTGACTTATTAACCATTTGCTATATTAATCAAAAGAGAGATTTTACATTTTCTGAATAGAGATAAAGAACAATTATCAGCAATTAAACCCTTCTTTTGTTCAACAAATACTAACTTTACAGCGTTATAAACTATAAAGAACGAATGGAATGATTGTTAGGACACTATTGGACACTGACCTTTATAAGTTTACCACATCGTATGCTTATATCAAACTGTTCCCCTACGCAATGGGAACCTTCAGCTTCAATGACAGAAATGACACTGAATATACCGAAGATTTTTTGAATGTACTCAAAACAGAAATCAATAATCTTAGTCAACTAAAACTTACAGAAGAAGAACTGGAATATATGACACGAAATTGCCGGTTCCTTCCGAGAGTTTATTGGGAGTGGTTATCGTCTTTCCGTTTCGACCCGAATAAGATTGATATTCATTTGAATGAAGCTCACCATCTCCATATCGAGGTCACCGACTTTCTATATAAAGTCACTATGTACGAAGTGCCCATTCTTGCTATTGTCTCTGAAATCAAAAACCGATTCTTCGGCAATGTAGCCGATATGAACGGGATTCTTTGCAAGCTAGCTGAAAAGGTAGAGTTATCCAATCAGCATCAGCTTCGTTTTTCAGAGTTCGGTACACGAAGAAGATTCTCTATTGACGTACAGGAAACTGTAATTAAGAGGTTGAACGAGACAGCCCAATATTGTACCGGAACTTCCAACTGTTACTTTGCAATGAAATATGGAATGAAAATGATGGGTACCCATCCTCACGAATGGTTCATGTTTCATGGAGCGCAATTCGGATACAAGCATGCCAACTATATGGCACTCGAGAATTGGGTGAATGTATATGACGGTGATTTAGGTATCGCACTTTCCGATACCTACACTTCCGGCATTTTCCTTAGTAACCTCAGCCGTAAACAAGCTAAATTATTCGATGGTGTACGATGCGATTCCGGTGACGAGTTTGAGTTTATCGATAAGTTAGTTGCCCGCTACAAAGAACTGGGGATTGACGCAACGACGAAAACAATCGTTTTCAGTAATGCCCTTGACTTTACAAAAGCATTGGAAATTCAGGAATATTGCAAAAATAAAATCCGCTGTTCCTTCGGAATCGGCACGAATCTGACCAATGATACCGGATTTGAGCCATCGAATATCGTAATGAAACTGACGCAGTGTAAAATGAATGTCAATCAAGAGTGGAGAGAATGTATCAAACTTTCTGATGATGAAGGAAAACATACCGGAAGCCCGGAAGAGGTACAAGCCTGCCTATATGAGTTACGGTTAAACAGAAAACAATGATAACAGCAAGTATATTGCCATAAAAAATCCCCTGCATTTAATTTTGCAGAGGATTTTTTATTTATAGAATCTCTTTTATAACAATGTGGCGCATATCTTTCGCAGGTATTCCATTCAAAACTTATTTTTCAGGATTTAAACCCTTTTACAGCCCTTTCCAGTCTTTCCAGCGTCAATTCCCCGGACTGCCTCCAAAGCTGTTGTCCTTTTCTGAGAAGAATGAATGTCGGAGTTGCTTCAATCGTATAGAAATCCGTAAGAGCGGTTTCCTGGTCGACATCTACTTCCACTACTTCAAGCGTTCCTTCCATCAGTTTCTTGAACTCCTCAACAATAGGTTTCATACGTTGGCAATGAGGGCACCATGTAGCATAAAACTCTGCCATTACCCAATCGCCATTCGCCAACTTCTCTTGATTTCTTTCTTCACGAGCAATTTTTTTCTCTTTCATATTGGTAAATCTCCCTTTTAATTAATAATTGAAAACTTAACAATATCAAGAGAGAAATAGTTTAAAAGAAAAAAGGTTTCTCCAGTAGTTACATTGCACAAAAATGAAACTTTCGTGCAAAAAAAGAACATTCTATTCAAGATTTATTTATCTTTGCCCCGATTTTGGTTCGAAATCCGTAGCCAACGGACGACGATTAATAGGGAATCGGGTGTAAATCCCGGACAGTCCCGCTGCTGTGAAACTTTGTTCAAAGTCTTATGAATGAACTTATTCATGCCACTGATGTTTATATTTATCATTGGGAAGGCGCCATAAGACAGAAGTCAGTCAGAAGACCTGCCAAATCAAGTAACCGTTTTTTCACCTCGTGGGTTAGGAGAAAAAGATATCATTTGTTAAGCTCAATTTGAAAAAACACTGTGTTTTCATCGGGTGGACTGTGTCCGCAAGGTGGGAAAGCATAAATATGTATGTACTTAATTTAGAAAAGTATGATAAAAAGAATCTTAGTAGCCAATCGCGGTGAAATTGCCGTGAGGGTGATGCGCTCCTGCCGGGAGATGGAAATAACGAGTATCGCTATATTCTCCGAGGCAGACCGGACTGCAAAGCACGTGCTCTATGCAGACGAAGCTTATTGTGTAGGGCCGGCAGCATCTAAAGAAAGTTATCTGAATATAGAAAAAATCATCGAAGTGGCGAAAGCATGCCACGCAGATGCTATTCATCCGGGCTATGGTTTCCTGTCCGAGAACGCTACCTTCGCCAGACGCTGTCAGGAAGAAGGTATTATTTTTATCGGGCCCGACCCGGAAACAATGGAAGCCATGGGAGACAAAATTGCCGCCCGCATCAAGATGATTGAAGCCGGAGTGCCCGTCGTGCCCGGAACACAGGAAAATCTGAAAAGTGTGGAAGAAGCCGTAGAGCTCTGCAACAAAATCGGCTACCCGGTGATGCTGAAAGCCTCTATGGGTGGCGGTGGAAAGGGAATGCGCCTTATCCACAGTGCAGCAGAGGTGGAAGAAGCCTATACGACTGCCAAAAGTGAATCTCTCTCTTCTTTCGGTGACGACACCGTTTATCTGGAGAAGTTCGTAGAAGAACCTCATCACATCGAGTTCCAAATCCTGGGAGACAAGCACGGGAATGTTATTCATCTGTGCGAACGCGAATGTTCCGTTCAGCGTCGTAATCAAAAGATTGTAGAAGAAACGCCATCGGTATTCGTCACTCCCGAATTGCGGAAAGATATGGGAGAAAAAGCCGTGGCAGCCGCCAAAGCAGTAAACTATATCGGAGCGGGACCCATCGAATTTCTTGTTGACAAACACCGCAATTATTATTTCCTTGAAATGAATACCCGCCTGCAAGTAGAACATCCGATTACGGAAGAAGTAGTAGGTGTAGACCTTGTGAAAGAGCAAATCAAGGTTGCCGACGGACAGGTGCTTCAACTGAAACAAGAAGATATACAGCAACGCGGACATGCCATCGAATGCCGTATTTGCGCCGAAGATACTGAAATGAATTTCATGCCAAGTCCGGGAATCATCAAGCAGATTACAGAACCGAACGGTATCGGTGTACGTATCGACAGCTACGTGTACGAAGGTTATGAAATACCTATCTACTACGACCCGATGATAGGTAAACTGATTGTATGGGCAACCGACCGTGATTATGCCATCGAACGTATGCGCCGCGTACTCCACGAATACAAGCTTACCGGAGTGAAGAATAATATCAGTTACCTGCGCGCCATCATGGATACTCCCGATTTTGTGGAAGGACATTACGACACCGGATTCATTGCCAAGAACGGCGAGTATCTGCAACAGTGCATCATGCGCACCAGCGAACGTTCTGAAAACATAGCCATGATTGCCGCCTATATGGACTACCTGATGAATCTTGAAGAGAACAAGGGTAATACGACTGACAACCGCCCTATCAGCAAATGGAAAGAGTTCGGACTGCATAAAGGTGTGCTGAGAATCTAATTTTAACAAAGAGAATTCAATTATGGAAATTCATATAGGAAATCGCGTGGCCGAAATAGAACTGGTCAGCAAAGAAGATAACAAAGTGGTGCTTACCATCGACGGAAAGCCTTTTGAAGCCGATGTCGTGATGGCAGAGAACGGGACCTGCAACATTCTCATGGACGGTCGCAGTACAAACGCTCAGTTGATTCGCAAGGAGAACGGAAAGAGTTACAAGGTAAATACCCACTATAGCAGTTTCAATGTCGAAATCGTAGACAGCCAGGCAAAATACCTGCGTATGCGCAAGAAAGGCGAAGAAGAGCAGAACGACCGCATCACCTCTCCGATGCCGGGCAAAGTAGTGAAAATACCCGTAACAGCGGGACAGGAAATGAAAACGGGAGATACAGTCATCGTCATCGAAGCCATGAAGATGCAAAGTAACTACAAAGTGACTTCCGACTGCCGCATCAAAGAAATCCTGGTTCAGGAAGGTGACAGCATCACCGGCGACCAGACATTGATAACCCTTGAAACAATCGAATAAAAATGGAAGAAAAGAATAAAGCATATGCCACGTTCGAGGAACGTGACCGCGTCGCTTCCCTCGGAGGCGGTATCGCAAAAATAGATATTCAACATGAAAGCGGAAAGATGACGGCCCGCGAACGTATCGACATGCTGCTCGATAAAGGTACATTTGTCGAACTGGACAAACTGATGGTTCACCGTTGCACCAACTACGGCATGGACAAGAATAAGATTCCGGGAGACGGCGTCGTATCCGGCTATGGAAAAATCGACGGTCGCCAGGTTTTCGTTTATGCCTATGACTTCACCGTTTATGGTGGCTCATTGTCGGCTTCCAATGCCAAGAAGATTGTGAAAGTGCAGCAGCTTGCCTTGAAGAATGGTGCTCCGATTATCGCTTTGAACGATTCGGGTGGCGCCCGTATTCAGGAAGGTATCGAAAGCCTTTCAGGTTATGCGGATATCTTCTATCAGAATACGATGGCAAGTGGTGTGATTCCGCAGATTTCCGCCATTCTCGGCCCTTGTGCCGGTGGAGCTTGCTACTCTCCCGCCCTTACCGATTTTATCTTTATGGTGAAGGAAAAGAGCCATATGTTCGTGACAGGCCCGGACGTAGTAAAGACTGTCATCCATGAAGAAGTCAGCAAAGAGGAACTGGGTGGCGCGATGGCGCACAGCAGCAAGAGCGGTGTCACTCACTTTATGTGCAATACCGAAGAAGAGTTGTTGATGAGCATCCGTGAACTGCTTTCTTTCCTGCCGCAGAACAATATGGATGAGACTAGAAAGCAGAACTGCACAGACGAAATCAATCGTGAAGATGTTACTTTGGATACTATCATCCCAACAGACCCGAATGTTCCGTATGACATGAAAGATATTATCGAACGAGTGGTAGATGATGGTTATTTCTTCGAAGTAATGACAAATTTTGCCAAGAATATCATTATCGGTTTTGCCCGCCTGGCAGGCCGCTCGGTAGGTATCGTCGCCAACCAGCCCGCTTACCTTGCCGGAGTGCTCGATATTGATGCCAGCGACAAAGCAAGC
The DNA here is from genome assembly GCF_014750685.1 of Bacteroides sp. GM023. Taxonomy (GTDB): domain Bacteria; phylum Bacteroidota; class Bacteroidia; order Bacteroidales; family Bacteroidaceae; genus Bacteroides. The sequence goes on along the minus strand of NZ_JAAXGE010000011.1, from coordinate 153,269 downwards.
CGTTTCATTCGTTTCTGCGACTGCTTCAACATTCCGTTGATTACATTCGAAGATGTTCCGGGATTCCTTCCGGGATACACACAGGAAAATAACGGTATCATCCGTCATGGCGCGAAAATCGTTTATGCATTCGCAGAAGCTACTGTTCCCAAACTGACAGTTATCACCCGCAAGGCTTATGGCGGCGCCTATATCGTCATGAACTCCAAGCAGACAGGAGCCGATGTGAACTTCGCCTATCCAAGCGCGGAAATTGCAGTGATGGGTGCGGATGGTGCTGTGAACATTCTGTTCCGCAAGGCCGACACAGAAACAAAAGCCAAAGAACTGGAAGCCTACAAAGAGAAGTTTGCCACTCCGTATCAGGCTGCCGAGCTGGGATACATTGACGAAATCATTTATCCAAGACAGACTCGCAAACGTCTGATTCAGGCTTTGGAAATGACGGAAAACAAGATGCAGACCAATCCGCCGAAGAAACACGGTAATATGCCCTTATAACCACTATATATAGTGCCCGCGAGGCACCACTGAAAACGGACTTACACAAGTTCTGTACTGCAAGGTCAGAACTTACGTAAGTCCGCTTTTTATTTCGGAGTTTCACTTGCCGTTATGTTACATCAAATAAGGAGTCAGATACTTCACCAGGAAATATCCCCCTACTACCAGCCAGACATAGAGCAACGACGCCAATACGAACGGTTTTGCGCCCGCTTTTCTGAATTTATCAATGCTTGTCTCCGTTCCAAGCGCCGTCATTGCCATCGTCAGCAGGAAAGTATCCAGTGTATTGATTCCTGCCACCAACTGCGCAGGCAGCAAATCAAAAGAATTAAAAGCAATGACTCCCATAAAACCTATCGCAAACCAGGGCACAGCTATTTTCTGAAATTTCTGTCCTTTTTGCACCTGTCTCTTTCGCGCTTTTGCCACCAGGTAAGTAGTAATCAAGAGTACGGGAACCAGCATCATCACACGAATTATTTTCACAATAATAGCAGAGTCCGAAATGCCGTTTCCCATAGCGTCACCCGCTCCTACCACGTGGGCTACTTCGTGAAGCGTAGAACCGGTATAGATTCCCATTTGGTCGGGAGTCAGCGCACAGATACCATTCCGGTAAAGAAAAGGGTACAAGAACATGGAAATAGTTCCGAAAATAACGACCGTAGATACGGAAACGGCCGTCTTGTAAGGTTTTGCCTTAATAGTAGATTCCGCACCAAGAATAGCGGCAGCACCGCAAATACCGCTTCCGATAGAAGTCAGCAGTGCAATTCCCCTGTCCATCTTCAATAGTTTACCTAGATAGATACCGCCGTAAATCGTCACCGCCACAATAATAACATCAATCAGCAGAGCGGGCAACCCGATAGCCAGTACATCTTGAAAAGTCAATTTGAAACCATACAGAATAATACCGATGCGCAGAATCTTCTTCGAACAGAACTGTATACCCGGGACCCACGTTTCAGGAAGATGGTTCCGCAAACTATTAGCATAAAGCATACCCAGGATAATACCGACAATCATCGGACTAAAGGAGAGACTTTTCACAAAAGACATCTCGCCAATGTAAAACGCAGCACAAGAAAATAAAGCTATCAATAAAACACCGTGCAGCATACTGCTTCTTTTTTCATCGAACATAAACTATTTGATTTAAGTGATACTGATTTATTACTTTGCAAAGGAAATCATTTTTTGCCAAACCGATTCACTGTATTTTATTATACCCGATAATCACAGGTTATAATGTAGAAGCACACGCTCTCGGTTTATTACAATTTTTCCCTATATGATAACAATACTTCCTTTTTCATATTTTTCAATTAATGCCATCCACAAAAAAAGACTATCTTTGCCGCAATAAAAAAGACAAGCAATACAACATAAGATGAGACAGATTATATTAATCATAGCCAGTCTATTAATCGCAATCGGTAGTAAAGCAGCAGAAAGCGAACGTGATTTCATTCTTATATTAAACTCCACTGTGGCAAACGGAGCATGGAACGAATACTTCAACAAAGAATTATGTAATTATTGCAACAAACATTCCGACCTGTATGTGGATTCCTATACGCTGTCTTTCCCTGACACTCATCCTGAAACAGATTCAGATGTACAATGTTCCCGGATATTGCAGAATTTTCCCATCCCCCCGAAAGTTGTTGTCATAATCGGCGCAATGGGGTGGCACATAACCTCTCCCTTATTCGAAAAAGAATGGAAGGGAGTTCCGGTCATCCTTTGCCACCCATTGCCGACATTGCCCAATTCATTACAAACAATATTAGCGCACGAAACACTCGACTCACTCCACATCACCACTGCCGAAGAACTGCAAAAGCATTATAACATCACGCTTCTCGAACAAAGGCTCTATATCAAAGAAACTCTCCAACTGATGCACAGCCTGCAACCTGAAATGAATCGTATCGCTTTCATTTCGGACAGCCTGTACATGAGCCACATGACTTTTCAGAAAGTACAGGAAACGGTCAGCCGGCATTATCCCGGTATGAAACTCGAATGGCTCTCGCAAGGCAATCTCAATTTAGAACAATTGCTCGATACTATCAACGGTTACGATAAAAGAACCGGATTGCTTTATTTTTCATGGCACAAACCGCAGAAGATGAACAGCCACAGTTTCCTGGCTGATAATATCGGCAAAACACTCACGGGATTTGCCAATGCACCTCTCTTTACATTAAGGGACTTGCATCCACAAGACGGTTACTTCGGTGGCGGATATTATGTCAGCGCAAGTGATTATGCTTCCGACTGCTTCAGAATCATAAACGAAATAAGGAGCGGCAAACGAGCATCCGACATTCCACCCGGTTTCGGAAAATCCAAGCCCCAAAATTATTTCAATTACCTCGACTTGCAATGGTTCGGCATTTCTCCTTCGCTCTGTCCCGACAATATCCATTTGCATAATAAGCCAACCAGTATTTATGAGAAATACTGGAGATACGTTCTCGGATTATTTATTTTTCTGCTTGTCGTGTTCATCTCCCGCCACTACTTCTACCGGGTGGGGAAAAAACACAAGAACATGAACAAGCGTATCATCAGTTCCCTTGACGTAGCTGTCTATCTAGTGGACAAAAGCGGATACGTCGAAGAAATACTAAATACCCCTGAAGAGGAGAACTACGTGCAAACCGTCAATAGAGGAGAGCATCTGCGGATTCATGACATCGTGATAGACGACATCGAGCTCAAGAAAAACATGAGGGCGATAAAACAAGTACTAAATACAAGAAAAAACATCCACATTAAAACCCAGATAAGAAATACACAGGGGCAACAACTTTATGTATCAGTCCACATTACCTATTATGACAAAAACCATATCCTCGGATTCGTATGCAATATCTCCGACATAGAAAATGAGCGTATCCGCAGCGAACGGTCTAACTTTTTCATGAAATCCATTTTGGACAATCTGCCCATAGCTACCATCGTTAAAGACATGAATGACGAAGGCAAATATCTGATATGGAATAAAAAAGCCTCAGAGATGGTTGATACAGACGCCGCCGACATTATAGGAAAGCGGGAAGAAGACTTTATCGGCAAGCAGCGTACCGAATTTATAACAAAAGCAGAAAAAGAAGTAATAGAAAGCGGAAAGCCACAAGCATACATCAAACGTTTCACCAATGCAAAAGGCAAGACAAGTGTCCTGTCCATCCATAAGGCACTGGTCACTTTCAGTAAGGGCAATGAACGCTGGCTGGTCAGCTCGTCTCTTGATATCACCGAACTCGAAATGCAGCGCAGGCAAATAGAGCAGATGAATCGCCAATATATGTTTGTCATGCAAGCCATCGGACTGATTTCATGGACATGGGATTTAAGCAAAAACGAGATTACATGCAATCGTAACTACTTCACTCCAAAGTCAAATGCTGAAACAGGCATAGTAGTTGAAAAGGGAGAATCCTACTTCGCACAAATCATTCCTGAGCACCGGGAACGGATGAGACAAGCCTTCGACAATCTAAAAAGTGAAACAGCATCTCCCCTCAATGAAGAATATCAGATTATTTACGAAGGGGACGATACCGCTTCCTGGGCAGAAACCTTTGCAATAGTCAGTGAGCGGGACGAGAACGGCACACCTCTCATGCTCGTCGGTGCTACACGCCTGATTGACGAACGTAAAAAACTGGAACAGGAACTTCTGCACGCCAAAGAGAGGGCGGAAGAATCCAACCAGCTGAAATCGGCTTTCCTCGCCAACATGAGCCATGAAATACGCACCCCTCTCAATGCCATTGTCGGATTCTCCGCCCTACTGGCAGACTGCAATCAGAATGAGGAGTACAAAGAATATTCCGGCATTATCGAAAGCAACAACCAGCTTTTATTACAATTAATCAACGATATTCTTGATATAGCCAAAATAGAATCCGGTACACTTGAATTTACGTATGGCAATATGGATGTCAACGGTAGTTTCAGCGAAATAGAATCCGTTTCACGCCTGAAGATGAATCTAAGTCCTGACGTACAAGTAAATTTCCTTCCGGCTCTTGACGAATGTATCTTATACACGGAAAAGAACCGTGTATTGCAGATTATCAATAATTATATCTCCAATGCTATGAAATATACTTCTTCCGGGCATATTCAATTTGGATATTATCCACCGGAAAAAGACAACATCCGGTTCTTCGTAAGGGATACGGGCAGCGGAATCCCCGAAGACAAACAAGACCTGGTATTCGGACGCTTCGTCAAGCTAGACAGTTTCAAGCAGGGGACAGGACTGGGGCTGTCCATCTGCTCCACAATTGCAGAAAAGATGAACGGAAAGGTTGGTGTTTCTTCCGAAGTAGACAAAGGTTCGGAATTTTGGTTTGAGATACCATACCACCCTGTTTCACTGCAATAAGAAAGCAACGAACATATCCCCCCAACAGCTTAGATTTATGCTCTTATGACACACGCGTATTTCAATACTTTAAAAGGTATAATCCTGCTGACAGACAATCTGCCTGCTGTCCAGACAGGTCATAAGGTCAATGATTTATATAAATTCATTTGGGTACAGGAAGGAGAAATTACGCTTGTCGTTGACCACGTAGAGAAAACCTTGGGCAAAAACGAACTGGTCACCCTTAGTCCGCTACACAGCATCGAAATCAAAAAGATGGAAGGGAAATACACTGGCATTCTGTTCAATTCCGAATTCTACAGCATCTACAAACATGATGAAGAAGTGTCATGCAACGGGTTATTATTTAACGGGACTTCCCACATCGTCCATTTACAACTTTCAGAGCAAACGTCACAACTACTTCATGAAGTCACAGAGAAAATACTCGACGAATATCGTCTGAAAGACACTCTTGAAGGTGAAATGCTTCGTCTTCTGCTCAAACGTTTCATTATCTTATGTACACGCCTGGCACGTGAACAAGTTGCCGTCCCGTCTGAAAAGATGGGATGTTTTGATATTATACGTCAATACTCTATCCTCGTTGATAACCATTTCAAAGAAAAAAAGCAGGTATCCGACTATGCGGAAATGTTGCATCGCTCTCCTAAGACGCTTAGTAATATATTTGCTTCCTATCAACTTCCTTCTCCTATTAAAATCATACACGAACGAATCATTTCAGAAGCTAAACGGTTGTTACTGAATAGCCCGGCAAGCGTAAAAGAGATAGCCACCTTTCTCGGATTCGAGCACGTATGTACTTTCAGCCGTTTCTTCAAACACATAACAGGAGAAAACATTTCCGATTACCGGAAAAAATACGGGAAGTAAAAAAAACGCCACCTCGATTCACATCGCAGCACCGTCACAACACAAACACAAAATAAAACACGACAAAACTACTATGCAATCTTCCTGCGATGCCGGGGAGGCATACCTTACTTGACTTATCCATATTCGCATATCCATAAGAAGCTCTATCAGGTGATTTGCATAATTAAAAACATATGAATTGGGATTTTGTTCACGGAAGTTTGAAAAAAAATAAGATTGGAACCGGATTTTAACAAAAAAAACGGCACCCCGATTCACATCGCAGCACCGTCACAACACAAACACAAAATAAAACACGACAAAACTACTATGCAATCTTCCTGTTATGCCGGGGAGGCATATTCACTGACTTATATATATTCGCATACCTACAAGCAGTCATCAGGCGATTTGCATATATAAAACATACGGTTTTCGATTTTGTTCACGAAAAAGTATGTTTTAGGCCTATTTTTTATCTTTGTAATCTTTCAGAAAGCCTTCCATCAGCCATTTAGCCAATGCCTGGCGATTGGAATTTATCACCAGGCGGCGCTGGTCGAAAGTATTTTGGATATTGCCCAGTTCCACAAAAACGGAAGCGGGAGTAGTATGGGAAAGCACATACAGGTTGCGTCCGTTCACTGTCCCGGTAAATCCTCGGTTCGGCTGATGCTTTCCGTATTTCGATTCAAATGTATCTTTCATATTATTTGCCAGACGCTTGCTGTCTGCTTTCTTGTTCGAATGATAGAAAAAGACATCGGTCTGCTTTCCTTTGCTGCGGCTATCTATATGGATGAAGATTGCCCGGCAGTAAGAGTAATTCTTGCGGTCTTTCTGATAGAGGGCGTTTATCTTATTGCAGCGTTGCTGAAGGCGTTGTACCTGATTCAACGGAATCGGGTCTCCCATGCACGTCTCACGTTTACTGTTCGGTAGGTAGGTATCGTCACGGATACCGTCTTTGGCATCCTGAATGATGATATGGACTTCCGCGCCTTCCTGCATCAGGTTACGTGCCAGGCGAAGGGCAATGTCGTAGGCATATTCATCTTCGTGAAGCTCGTGTTTCCCTACCCGTCCGATAGCTCCGGGGTCAGGGCCGCCATGTCCGCTGACTACATAGAAACAGGCACCCGCAAGACGGTTGGAAGTAACTTTGACATTTGCCAGTTCCTTTCCGAACAAGGGTTCATTAATGGTAGTTCCTATTTTTGACGCTTTGGATTTCGAGGGTTGTTGTTTGGTTTCTGTACTTTTAGCGGTTGTATTCTTTTCGGTTGTACTCTTTGCGGCCGTATTTCCGGCAGGAGTTCCCGATGATTTCTTTACCGGCGGAATCACATAAGTCACGCCCATCTTCAGCACATTATTCTTTCCCAGTTTCTGTTTATTCAGTTCTACAAAATCATCATAGTATTTCTTCGGAGAACGGTTGTGTCTCAACAGAAAAGTAGAGATACCTTCCCCGGCCTTCGGAGTTGCCTTTTGCTGTGCCCAAAGCGCTGTGCCCGAAAAAAGAAAAGCTAAGAATAAAAGAACATAGAGTTTATTTTTCATATCTACACAATTATCTCCTTCACATGAGTATCATTTCACTCATAAACAGGGCAAAAATACAATTATTTTCCCTACTTTTGCGCCATTAAAACATTTTTTGAAATAAATCATTAAAACCCGATAACATTATGGCAAAACAATTCAAGCCCGAAACCCTGTGCGTACAGGCAGGGTGGACGCCTAAAAAGGGCGAACCACGCGTATTGCCCATCTATCAAAGTACGACTTTCAAATACGATACCAGCGAGCAAATGGCACGTCTTTTCGATTTGGAAGAAAGCGGTTACTTCTATACCCGCCTGCAAAATCCTACGAACGACGCTGTTGCCGCCAAGATTGCCGCTCTCGAAGGTGGTGTGGCTGCCATGCTGACTTCCAGTGGTCAGGCTGCCAACTTCTACGCCATTTTCAATATCTGCCAGGCCGGAGACCACTTCGTTTGTTCTTCCGCTATTTACGGTGGTACTTTCAACCTGTTCGGTGTTACGATGAAGAAACTTGGCATCGACGTGACTTTTGTCAGCCCGGATGCCAGCGAAGAAGAAATCTCCGCAGCTTTCCAGCCAAATACAAAGGCATTGTTCGGCGAAACAATCTCCAACCCTTCTCTCGAAGTACTGGATATTGAAAAGTTCGCACGTATCGCGCATAGCAACGGAGTTCCTTTGATTGTTGACAATACTTTCCCGACTCCAATCAACTGTCGCCCGTTTGAATGGGGAGCGGACATCGTAGTTCACTCTACTACCAAATACATGGACGGACACGCTACAAGCGTAGGCGGCTGTATCGTAGACAGCGGTAACTTCGACTGGGATGCTCACGCTGAAAAATTCCCGGGACTTTGCACACCGGACGAGTCTTATCACGGACTGACTTATACAAAAGCATTTGGCAAGGGCGCTTATATCACCAAAGCTACGGCACAATTAATGCGTGACCTCGGCAGCATCCAAAGCCCGCAAAACTCATTCTTGCTGAACCTGGGACTTGAAACGCTGCACCTGCGTATGCCGCAACACTGCCGCAACGCACAGAAAGTGGCTGAATTTCTTTCTAAAAACGAAAAAGTGGCTTGGGTAAACTATTGCGGACTGCCGGATAATAAATATTATGCTTTGGCACAGAAATATATGCCGAACGGTTCTTGCGGAGTTATCTCCTTCGGACTGAAAGGCGGACGTGACGTATCTATCAAGTTTATGGACTCACTGGAATTCATCGCCATCGTTACTCACGTAGCCGATGCACGTAGCTGCGTGCTTCACCCAGCCAGCCACACTCACCGCCAGTTGTCAGATGAACAGTTGATGGAAGCAGGCGTACGTCCTGACTTAATCCGTTTGTCAGTAGGTATCGAAAATGCAGATGATATTATCGCGGACATCGAACAGGCACTGAATGCATAAAGACTGATTATTACAGTATTACATCATACAAAAAGAGACTGAACTCATGTGCATATTGAGTTCAGTCTCTTTTGTATAATAACAAAGCGATGGAAGTACGTATCCGCGCTTCGCAATGATTTTATAATTCTGCTGGTCTGGTGCCGGAAGAGCTCGCTAATACTACATAAAGAACTTTTACGTTCTCTTCTTCTGGCAAAGAGACTCCCTCCCAATAGCGGGAATCCGTAACCTGTTCCATCCAATAAAATGTAATAGGTCCTGTATCTCTAGTAGAAGGTTGACGAACGAATGAAGGCTCAAAATAGAACTTATGTAATAGTTTATCAGCACCATCCTGATTCTGATAGAAAAAGAAAGCCAACTCCGGTTTGCCGGTTCCCAATTCCTCGTCACGGCTTACTTTATAAGTACCCTCGGCACGTATTCCTCCATCGGCACTTTTCAATTTAAACTCCCCCTTGCCATCTTCCAAAAAGCGGCTGACATTATCCGGTTGCAGAACACAAATATCCTGTTCCGCTAAAAATGAATATGATTCCAACATTACCTCATTCAACGATTTCAAGAGTTCTTTATTTTCATCCGTTTCTGAGGACATAATCTCATTGTCCACACTTATAGCAAACCCTGACCGGTTCATTCCACAGTAGAAAGTCATAATCCCATACGAAACCGTAACAGGCAGAACAACGCTGTTCCCTTTTTTATCACTGACAGTAACCGTGACTTTTCCTTTTTTACCATGTGACTCCAACAATAACCTGTCATCGCTGACCGTTGCCGTCACAATCGTTTCGTCAGAACTTTGCGCCGAATAACCACCTTTCCCATTAGCTATTCCAATGTCTCCGGTTTCCCGTCCGTTCAGGTATAAAACCGTAGAAGAAATGGTATTTGTGCAAGTTCCCGTCTCATTGATTAACTCGGAACCACTAAATAGAATAATCTCCGCATCATCCTGACAGGCGGACACACAAAATGTCATAACGGACAAGAGAAAGAACCTCAGTAAAGTTTTTGTTTTCATATTTTCAGTTATAAGTTTGTCTTTTTTATATTGTTTTGCAAAGATATTAAAGTATCATGTAAAAATGAATTCTTTATTGAGGAAATATATCCCTTTTTATTATTGATACATTTGTTGCAATATCTGTTACATTTCTGTGCTTCCATATTCTCCTTCTTATCTATCTTTGTGACGAATCAAATAATGAATAAAAACATATCAATAAGAACATGAAAAACATTCTAAAAAGAACGACCTTGTTAAGTGGTTTGGTAATGGCATTATCTGTGAATGGCGCATATGCCCAGTCTTTCGAATGGATTAGCAGTACGGAAAGGAACATTTGGAAGCAAAACAAAGTCAAGTTACAGACGAATACCGGACAAACTCCTTTACTAGAAGTCAATGGTACAGAAGAAGGTACTGTTTTCAAAGCCTGGGGAACTTGCTTCAATGAATTAGGATGGGACGCCCTCAATATGCTTCCACGCAAGCAACAGGAAATCATTCTCCAAAAACTCTTTTCTCCCGAAGGAGATTTAAAGTTTACGATGGGACGTTTTTCCATGAATGCCAATGATTATGCCCGCGACTGGTACAGTTGTGATGAAGTCCCCGGTGATTTCCAATTGAAACATTTCAATATCAACCGTGATAAAACGACGCTGATTCCTTTTATCAAAGCCGCGCAGCAGTATAATCCCCATATGACTTTTTGGATGTCTCCATGGTCGCCGCCTTCATGGATGAAGATTAACCATTACTATTCTGTCCGTAGTGACCGCAATCAAAACGAGATGTCGCCCCTGTCAGACGTAGCCCTCTTTGAAGACAGCAAAGAGAAGGACACCAAAGTATTCCCTCAACAACTGGCAGTGAACGATTACTTCATCCAAGACCCACGTTACCTGCAAACCTATGCCAACTATTTCTGCAAATTCATCGATGCCTACAAGGAACAGGGTATTCCCGTTTCAATGGTCATGTTTCAAAACGAGTCATGGAGCTATACCAACTATCCGGGTTGTGCCTGGACAGCGGAAGGTATCATCCGTTTCAACACAGAATACCTGGCTCCGACATTGAAGAAACAACACCCGGAAATCAAGTTATACTTAGGTACAATCAACACCAACCGCTACGATGTCATCGACCAGGTTCTTTCTGACCCTCGTATGCCAGAAACGATACAAGGAGTCGGTTTCCAATGGGAAGGCGGACAAATTCTGCCCAAACTCCGTGCCAAATATCCGCAATATAAATATGTACAAACAGAAAGTGAATGTGGCTGGGGCTCTTTCGACTGGAAAGCTGCCGAACATACCTTCGGTCTGATGAACCACTACTTGGGTAACGGTTGCGAAGAATATACTTTTTGGAATGCTATCTTGTATGATGGTGGTTTCAGCGGATGGGGATGGAAACAAAATTCCTTAATCCATGTAGATTCAAAGGCGGGAACAGCAACTTTTACACCTGAATATTATGCGGTAAAACATTACAGCCATTATGTTACGCCCGGTTCAAAGGTACTGGCTTATAGAATGGATAAAGAAGATAAAACACCGGTAATGGTAGTCATGACTCCACAAAAGAAACAAGTGGTGATAGCCGGAAACTTCAACGAAGAAGCTAAAGAAGTAACAGTGAAATTAGGCAGCCGCTATTTAATCGTTACCCTACCACCCCATTCACTGAATACATTTGTAGAAAAATAAAGCGTTGGAAATAATACAGTAAAGAGTCACAAAATGAATTCATTGGTGGCTCTTTGCTGTATTCTACCTTATCTGATTAAATCAAGGTATTACTATTTTTCTTATTACATTTCCTGTTTTCCCTTTGTTAGGTTTCACTAATCGGAATGCTTTCATATCTAATTTCTTAAATGGCAAAAAAGCGTCTATTGCATTCAAGTAATCCAACAGGCTATCAATTTCAGCAAAAGGAAAACAAAACTCGGGCATCGCATTACTATTTCTTTTTAAAAATACAGCCATATGTGACAAGACTTCTTGTCCCGGCAATACCTCTTTAGTTACCGGCTCAATAAACTGAAACTTATAATCTATCCGAAGACGCATTTTAGGCTGCGTCTCAACAGGGCAAGACTGCGAATTAACCATGTATCGTATCGCAGTTTCCAATTCATCTGCCGGTAACTCCCAAATGAATTGATTATTAAGACCATCAAACCATTCTTTCGGTTTACCAAACAAACAACTCGCTTCTTCTACCAAACAACGAGCATCATGTGTTGCGTCTGTATATATAGTAAGTACCAGCCATGTAGGAGTATTCATATCTACTGTTGTACAAGAACGTAAAAACAGATTTACTATCTCCCAAGCCGTCTCAATCTTTGTATTCTTTTTTAAAGATTGAACTACCTTAGATAATGGTAATTCATAAGTTATCATCGGTTTTGATACGACTGTCTTTTGGCTGCTTATGTCACTAAAATCTATCATTTTCCTATTTCTTCCTCACCTTGCAACCTTTAATCATAAAACCAACTTCAAACAAATACTGAAGAGCTATTTTTATAGTATCTTCAATATAGCTTCCCATATCATCATATTTTGTAAAATCTACAGGAATCAGCCTGACATTTTTGTCTTTGCTTGAGTCCGGTATTTTAGCTGCAAAACGCTTTTTCTTTTCCACTCCCCAGCTCACAGTCTTATGATAAGGAAGAGGAATCCCTATCGTTAGTACTTTCTCTTTGGTATCCGTGTATATAATTCCCCGTTTCCCAATCCTTATATCTTTAGCTCCCCAATAAGTACCTATATGTATGATAATAGTAAAAGTCCAATCAGCCAAAGCGCTATCTGTTTGAATATCATCGACCAAACTGTAGAAATAATCTCCAATCATTTCTCTATCAAAACTGTTTAATTCAGGCCACTCACATTTTTCAAACAGTAAATGCGCATTGACGGGAGTTAACAGAGTGCTTATTTCTAATTGATATTTCATTGGCTTTACTTTTTAGTTTCATATGATTTCATTCTTCAATAACCGATAATACCTACTATTTCACATTTTCTTTGCCACAATCCTGCAAAAGAAAGATACTATAATTATCTTTGATTCCAGCAAATCCTATTAAGTCATTTCCAAAACGTTCTAAATAGTATATGTCAGTCATCATACTCGTATCATCCGCCAATAAAGGATAAAAGTACTTTGTTTCTTTCGGTTCATGCCCCTCGATATAGCATGAACCCTCTTCTTTCATCGTATTTAGATTGAGTAACCAAAATTGTTCCTCACGTTGGATTATAGCTTCTTCCTTATTTAAATATACATGAGAACAACCTATATATTCCGTCTCTTCGGGGAAATAATACTCTTGCAGTAGTTTACATGAAGGATATTCATATTTAAAAATACCCGTAGTATATTGTTGCAATAGAAACTCATGCTCATTTTCTCCCCAAATAGGAGTCACCGGTTCGCTACCTATATTTAAACTTTCCGGATACGTAAAGGTTATATTTTCATTCTCAAACTCTGCAAAACCAATTAATGAACCATCCTGTCCGGCCACCAATAAAAGATACACTTTGTTACTTTCGGGAAGTAGCCCCAAGCTAAATTCACTATCATATAATTCGTTCTCACAAACTTTCTTAGCCAACACCCGGGTGAAATTATCAGCTTCACGTATTTCTATGGTAAACTCTTTAGAATTATTTCTTTTGATACACCACAAGAGTTTTCCATCAAAAGAATGACGCACATCGACAATATTATCTCTGTTTTTTTCTATTAGTTTCCCATCCAGGTTATAAGTACAGACTGTATCGTTTCCTACTACCACAAAAAAAGGAGAACAAGGATGAATGGATATGGATTGAATTTCTGTTATATCTTCCGGGTCAAACAGACACAATGGCACAAGTTCGGCATTCAAAACAGCGATTCTGCCTTTATTCAAGGCTACCACATAATAAGTTTTATCTTCATACTTCGCTTGACAAAGCTTATCCACTCTATCCGCAAAATTATGTTTATGAGTTACTTTTATATTCATACAATTAATCCATTTATAAATACCTGAATAAACATTTCCTACAATGACTGAATATTTCCCTAAATATACTATTTTAGCCAATAAAATACGAATGAATAAAAGTTTTTTTCCTGTATCATCAAAAATAACTTCAGACATATTCTGAAAAGAAACCATTCTCACCTCAGTGAGAATAAATACTCATTGCATTGAGAATTTATTCTCATTATAGTGAGTATTTTTTCTCATAGGCATGAGAATATTTGAGAAAAAGCACTAAGATAAATACTGTTTAATAAGCTCTTAAGAAAGTCCTATATTTCAATTTCATACAGAAGCTAACTATCCAAATCATAATCAGCTATAATTTTACTCTTTCCTGTTCCGATTCAACCGGCTTAGTAAATAATGAGGGATTAAACAATAGACCAACTGTGCTCGTGACCATTTATAACATTGCTGATAAAATACCATTCCCATCGCGATAAATATTGTAGCACCAATGAGTACTTGAAAAGGTAGCCAAGGTAATGCCTCTTTTGGAAGCAGCATCGGTATAAGTGCCATTGCTCCTACCGGTGCAAAGAACTTGCCAAGCCATTCAAACAAAGTGAAAAGAACTATAAAAATAAAAAGCGCTACTACAGTTTCAGGCAGCCCCAGGTAATGATAACCAATCAGTTGAAAGATAGTTCCTATCAATGAACCGCTTACTAACAGCAATATGGTAAGTACAGGTCGATTTCGAAATCCGGCTTTTGAATTGACAAACTCAACATACATAACAATCAATGGTGGAATGATAAAATAAAAATTAGAAGTATATACCGCCAGGCAGGCTACCGCAAACACACTAATCATCAGACTCAACCATCGGAAACTATCCGTTGTCCAATTCCGTTCCACCGGTTCATAAACAATAGATTTTCGGAGTCTAAGATATTCCATCCATCGTTGTACAGCAATGATTATCAATGTCATCACAAAAACGGAGAGCGGATAAACCCAACTTTCAGTTTTTAATAATACGGGAAGTACACAGGCAGAGATTAATGGAAATAGCGAAGTATGGGTAAATAAAAGCCCGACAGCAGCACATGAGAAAGCAATGGCCACATTTACTACTAAAGAGAATGGAGAATAAAGTACAATCAATACTCCGGCACAAGCACCAAGAGTCATCAATAAAAGCATTTGCCAGTATCTTACACGCCACACCCGTTTATTAACAATCCACATACCAATGGTAAGAGCAGCCATTTCGGGGAAAATGATTTCCTTTTCGTGCAATAGTTCTGCTACTCCAATCATCAATAATATCATAACCAGTGCACACAAGTATCTCTTCCGTTGCTGAATATCACTAAATAACGAGGGTTCCTTTGCTGCTTTGTCCATGTTCTTTTCGACGTTTTATATCAATCAGTTATGTAAGTGGGCACAAATATCTGAAAAAAGAGTGAGACAGAGGGCTTTTTAAGGAAAAAAGAAGTATAACTGCGATAATAAACAAATTTCAGTAATTAAAAAAGGTGCGCCCTTCTTTCGTTGGACGCACCTCTCTCTTCTTATACACAAACATTAAATTTATCAGGTTCCAGGTGTTCATCAATATACCGGATGCCATCTACTCTGAAAAGTCCCCGCAAAAGTGTATAGTTCATCATACGTTGCACCACATACGGAGTGCCTTGCAAGCAACTTTTGTAGATTACCTCCTGCAAATCCGTTGCGAAACTCTCAGGTTCGACTTCAGGAAGCAAATAACCACAGATTTTGCAATGCGTCAGTACATCTATAAACTGTTGCAGCCAAAAAGCTTCTTCACGTTCGAAGGAAGAGCGATAATCCTTGTCCGCGTTGATGTCCAGCAACAGAGTTTTTCCTAACGAGTACAACAATGTGAGATATCCGTTCGCTGTCATAAAAAGCAAATCCATACATGAACTATCCATTCGTAGCTGTTTCTGCTGTATATGGCTTCTGACTGTCTTAACGGAATCAGAAAGGCAGATGCGGAACAAATAAGCCTTACTGGGAAAGAGCTTGTAAAGCGTTCGCTTCGACATCTTCATTCCCCTGGCTATATCATCCATAGTAAGTCCACTGACACCATGCAGGGACATTTCCCGCTTTGTATAGTCGAGTATCCGGCCGCGTAGTGTTTCAGTATTCATATACACCTCCCTACATCCGACCGCCGCCCAATGCCTGATACAAAGTAATCATGCCCTGGATTTCGGTAAAGCGATTGGCTACTTGAGAAAGCTGCGCGTTGAGCAATGTCTGTTGCGCGGTCAATACTTCCAAGTAAGTGGTATTGCCATGCTTCATTAAAAGACTCGTACTCCGGGCAGCCGTCTGCAAAGAAGTAACCTGCTTTTCGTAAAAAGCCGCTTTCTCGCGGGCAGTCTGATACTGCACCAATGCTTCGTTGACTTCCACACCTGCGTTCAGCAAAGTCTGTTCAAAGCCGAGACGGGCTTCTTCCTGCTGGGCTTTCGCTATTTTCAACTGAGCCACGTTCATTCCTTTATTAAATAAAGGCTGTGTCAGAGAAGCTACGGCAGAAGCTACAAACTTACCCGGGTTGATAATCATACTTCCGGCACTGTTTGTCCATCCTGCACTACCACTCAATGTGATAGACGGGTAGAAAGCAGCACGGGCAGCATTCGTCGTATAGAAAGCCTGTGCCAGTGAAAACTCTGCACTACGCACATCGGGACGGTTGGCAAGCATCTGCAAAGGAATACCTACGGAGAAGTTTTGCGGCAACTGCTGGTTTCCCAGTCTGCCACGTTGGATTTCGTAGGGAGTTTCTGCCAATAACAAAGCCAATGAATTTTCTGCCTGGTTGATTTGTTCTTTCAAATCAAGCACGGTCGTACATATATTATAATAGGTAGCTTCCGTCTGCGCCAATCCGGCTTCGTTCATCATACCGGCATTTTTCATGGCACGGGTGGTTTTCACACTTTCCTTCCAGGCAGATTCAGTGGCAATAGCTATTTCATACTGCGAATCGAGCATCAGCAATGTATAATAAGTATTTGCCATAGCAGCGACGAGTTGCGTCTTAACGGCTTGCTCATATTCCTTGCTCTGTTCATAAGCGGCTTTCGCGCGACGTTTCGCCGTCGTAACCTTTCCGAAAATATCCAGTTCCCACGAAGCTGTCACGGGTAATGAATAAGTCTGCGTAGCCTTACTGCGGTCGAAGCTGCTGACAGCCCCTTCCGGCGCGAGGAACAAAGAAGGCAGATAAGACAGTTTGGACGTCAAGAGCGAAGCTTCCGCTTCTTTCACACGCAAATGGGCTGTCTGCATATCCGTATTTCGTACCAAAGCCGAATCAATCAGAGTCTGCAAGTACGGGTCGGTAAAGACCTCTCTCCACGAGAGGTTACCGAAATTTGCCGTATCGGTGGCAGCAACTGACTCGCTGCCGTAAAGTCCCTCGGGAACTTCCGATACCGGTTTGTATTTATTGTAGATACCGCAACTACTCAGCACAAGTGTTGCTGCGGATAAGATTATTATTTTTCTCATATTTCTTGTTATAAATGAAAAACGTTGAGTACTCTGTGATGGAAAAGAGTTTATCACTCTTTTCCTGCCTTAGACCTTTCTTCCTCACTCACCTTCATGTCTTCTTCTATTTTCCAGTCGCTTGTAGGTGCACTTTGCGCGGGGCGAAGGCGTTCCTGCAACCATTGGAAAGCGATAAACAAGGTAGGCACGATGAAAAGCAATGCCAATGTACCGATAGTCATACCACCGACTACACCCGTACCCAATGAACGGTTACCGTTAGCTCCTACTCCACTGGACATCATCAACGGGAACAGACCGAAAATCATGGTCAATGCCGTCATCAGAATCGGACGCAGACGGGCTTTAGCCGCACTGACAGCAGAAGCAATCAGCCCCATACCTGCCTTACGGCGTTCTGCCGCATATTCTGTGAGCAAGATAGCTGTCTTAGCCAACAGACCAATCAACATAATCAAACCTGTCTGCAAGTAGATGTTATTCTCCAGTCCGAACATTTTGGCAAACAAGAAACTTCCCATCAATCCGCAAGGCACACTCAAAAGAACGGCGAACGGAATAATAAAGCTCTCGTACAATGCACTCAGAATCAAGTAAATCATCAGGAAGCAGATACCGAAAATAATCATTGTCGTACCGCTTTGCTGATTCTCTTCACGGGTGATACCACCGTAGTCATAGCCATATCCTTTCGGGAGAGACTGTTCCGCTGTTTCCTGTACTGCCTTGATAGCATCACCGGTACTGTATCCTTCAGCCGGCATGGCGTTTACTGCAATAGAGTTGTACATATTGAAACGGCTCAAAGTTTCCGCACCGTAGGTACGTGTCAGTGTAACGAACTGGCTCAAGGGAGCCATTTCCCCATTCGACATACGTACGAACGCATTATCCAGTGAAGTCTCGTCCAGACGGAACTGCGGGTCTGCTTGAATCATTACTCTATATACCTTAGAGAAACGGTTGAAGTTGGACACATACTGACCACCATAATAACCGGAAAGTGTACTCAGCACAGCATCGGGCGTGATACCTGCACGCTTACATTTAGCCGGGTCTACTTCTACCGTCCACTGCGGATAGCGGACGTCGAATGAAGAATAAGCCATCGCAATCTCGGGACGCTGATTCAATGCTCCCAAATACTGCTGTGTAGTCGCAAAGAAATCGGTTACTTCACCACCCATCTTATCCTGCATATGAAGTTCCAGTGCATTACCCATACCATAACCCGGAATCATACCCGGAGAAATGGCAAAGATACTCGCATCCTTAATATCAGCCGTACGACCGTATATCTGACCGATAACCGCCTGTACATCATCTCCGTCTTCCTGACGTTCATCCCAGTTTTTCAGTTTCAGAACCAACATACCGAACGAGCTTCCCTGTCCGGCGAGCAATCCGTAACCTGCTACTTTCTGTACGTGTGCTACCTGTGGAATACCCATCAAACGACTTTCAACACGTTCCATCACGTCATTAGTCGTAGTCAACGAGCTACCAGCCGCCGTACTTACATTGACAAATACTACACCCTGGTCTTCATCGGGCACCAAACTGGTCTTGGTTGTATTCATCAGGAACACAAGCAATACCACGGAGCAAGCCAACAGTGACCAAGTCAGCCATCTGCGTTTGATAAAGAACAATACAGCATTCTTGTATTTTTCCACCATCACGTCAAAAGCCGAATTAAATGCCTTACGGAAGCGTGCCGCAAAGTTATTCTTCTGCGTTCCGTCTTCATTTATATAAGGTTTCAGCAGCAGTGCACACAAAGCCGGACTCAACGTCAACGCGTTAACTGCGGAAATACCAACGGCAACCGCCATGGTCAGACCGAACTGCGTGTAGAACGTACCGGAAGTACCGCCCATGAAAGACACCGGAATAAATACAGCCATAAACACTAATGAAGAGGTGATAACAGCATTACTGATACCTTTCATAGCGTCGATACTTGCCATATAAGATGACCTGTATCCTACGTCGAACCGTGACTGCACCGCCTCGACGACAATAATGGCATCATCCACCACCGTACCGATAACGAGCACCAGCGCAAACAAGGTCAGCAAGTTTATACTGAATCCTGCCACCGCCATAAAGGCAAACGTACCAATCAGCGAAACCACAATTCCTACCAAAGGAATCAATGTGGAACGGAAGTCCTGCAAGAATACATACACCACAAGGATAACCAGGATGATAGCTTCAATCAATGTCTTCACCACTTCATTAATAGAAGCGAACAGGAAGTCATTCGAACTCATCATCTGTGTCAGTTCCACTCCTTTCGGAAGGTCTTTACGGGCTTCTTCGAGGAATTTGTCAATGTTCTTATTGACTTCGGTTGCATTGGAACCTGCCGTTTGGAATACCATACAGGCAACACCTGCATGACCGTCCATACCACCATGATAAGCATAGCTATCCTGTCCCAGTTGTATGTCGGCAATATCTTTCAGTTTCAGCACTTCGCCGTTATCCGTAGAACGAATGACAATATCCCCGAATTCTTCCGGAGTAATCAGACGTCCTTTATACTTCATCGTATATTGATAGGTTTCGTTGGAGTTCTCACCAAACGAACCTGTTGCCGATTCTATATTCTGTTCGGCAAGCACCATAGTAATGTCCGACGGAATCAACTTGTATTGTGCCATCACATCCGGCTTCATCCATACGCGCATACTATATTCACCGCCCAAAATCATCAAGTCACCCACACCGCTGATACGGAGAATCTCCGGTTTCATGTTGATGCTTAGATAGTTGGACAGGAAGTTTTCATCATAACTGTCGTCCGGGCTGGAAAGCGTGAACATCTGCAGGATACTGGTCTGACGCTTGGAAGTGGTCACACCGACCTGCGTTACTTCTGCCGGAAGCTGTCCCGTAGCACGCGATACGCGGTTCTGCACGTTGACAGCCGCCATGTCCGGGTCTGTTCCCTGTTTGAAGTAAACAGTGATACTTACCGTACCGGCATTGGTAGCCGTTGAGGTCATATATGTCATGTCTTCCACACCATTGATAGCTTCTTCCAACGGCGCGATTACACTCTTCTGCAAAGTTTCCGCACTGGCACCATAATAATTGGTGCTCACCATGATGGTAGGCGGAGCAATATCGGGATATTGCTCAACGGGTAGACTGAACAACCCGATGATACCCACTACGACAATCGTGATAGAAATCACTGCCGATAATACGGGGCGTTCAATAAAGGTTCTTAAATTCATGGATTAATCCTCCTTTGTTTGATTTTCAGTAGTTGTTGGAGCGGCAGTCTGTGCTGTCTTGGCTTTAATCGGTGTACCTTCACGGAGCAATCCTACGCCTTCCGCTACGATTACGTCTCCCGGTACCAGCCCTTCGTCAACAATAAATTCACGTCCGCCGTTTACACGTGTCACCTGAATCAAGTTTGCCTGTGCTTTGCCGTCCACTACTTTATACACATATCTCTTGTCCTGGATTTCGAAGGTAGCCCCCTGCGGAATAACCAAAGAGCCTGCTTTCTGAACAGGGACAATCACATTTCCCGCGCCACCGCTATGCAGCAATCCGTCTTTGTTCGGGAATACGGCACGCAGACTGACAGTACCCGTTGAACGGTCGATTATTCCACTGATGGACTCAATCTGTCCTTGTTCGGAATAAGATGATTTGTCATTCAACTGAAGGTCGATAGCCGGCATACTTTTCAATGCTTCTTCTTTAGAACCATACTGGCGAATCAGTCCCAGCAACTGGTTTTCCGTCATAGAAAAGTAAACGTACATATCCGAATTGTCGGAAACGGTTGTCAACGGTTCGGGAAGACTGGAACTAACCAAGGCTCCCACGCGATAGGGCAATGTACCTACTACTCCGTCAGCCGGGCTCTTCACTACTGTGTAAGAAAGGTTATTGCGGGCACTCACTTCCTGGGCTTTTGCCTGTGCCAACTGTGCTTTGGCAGCCAGCAGGGAGTTCTTCGCCGTACTCAGGTCGAAAGAGGAAACTACATTCTCCTTATACAGTTCCTCTTTACTGTCATAAGTCAGTTGTGCGGTAGCCAGGGAAGCCTGTGCAGACTCAACGTTTGCCACTGCAGTTTGCCAGGCTGCTTCGTATGGCACCTGGTCGATGATGAACAGTGTCTGACCGTTCTTTACCCGTTGACCTTCTGTCACGCAGACTTTGGTCAGCGTACCGCCTACCTGGGGATAAATGTCTATATCCTGACGTCCACGGATGGTCGCCGAATACGCGCTCGAAATCATCCGGTCGGCCGGAGATACAGTCATTACTTCGTATTCAGCCTCCATTTGTGCCGGTGGAGCTTGCTTACAGCCTGTCGCAGCAATCAGACAGCAGAGTAACAATAGTCCCTGCTTCACTTTACTAATCTTTTTACTCATTGTGTTACCTATTTTTAAATTTTGAACGCGGCAAAGGTAGACTCTTTTTACCACAGAAAACTAGACATAGTGTCTTCAGTTTTGTTCATTTTCGGAACACCAAAGCTAATATTTAGCAAAAAATCCCTATTTTTGCCCGCAAAAAGAGAAACCTATATGGAACAAAGAAACTCTAACCTAGCCGTACTTCGCGAACCCTTCATCGCCGGAATTGATGAGGAGTTAGCTCCTATCATGCACCACCTGTGGAAACTGGAAGGGGGTGCCATTTACTTCTGTCGCAGAGGATGGGCACATGTCACGATTGACTTGAAAGATTACGAAGTAGTAGAAAATACTCAATTAGTACTTCTGCCGGGAACCATTATCCGTATCAATGGAAGCAGCAGCGATTTCACAGCTTCCTTTTTCGGATTTCCCAAAGAGATGTTTATAGAAGCCTGTATGCGTTTCGAACCGATTTTTTTCCGGTTTATAAAGGAACATCCATGCTACGTTCTCCCGGAAGAGAATACCGGAGCCATCAACGGACTAATACGTGCTACGACTGCCATCTACAAAGACCGTGAGAATCGCTTCCGAAACCAAATAGCCAAGAATCATCTTCAATCCTTCATGCTCGATATTTATGATAAATGTTATCGCCATTTCGATGCACAGGAAATAGAAGGTGGAAGCCGGCAGGATGAAATCTTCAAAAACTTTATTGCATTAGTGCATACTAATTGTACTTCCCAGCGGGAAGTGACTTTTTATGCCGATAAGCTTTGTATTTCTACCAAGTATCTGACCGGTATCTGCAAAAGCGTAACGGGAGATTCCGCCAAAAAGATTATTGACGATTTCACTATCCTGGAGATAAAGGTACTGCTTCAGTCTGCCGAACTGACAATACAGGAAATAGCCGACCGATTAAGTTTCCCAGACCAGTCGTACTTGGGAAGGTATTTCAAACGGCATGAGGGTATATCGCCAAAGGAGTATCAGAGTAAATATTCAATATAAACAATCAATTATAAGTATATCTATCATCCAAAGGCTGTACATCTTTTAAGTAAACCAAGTAGATGGTAATCACAAATCAAGTACTAGACTGTGGTGGTTATAGTACATCTTTCACTCATTTCTTCTACATGGTATTTGGCTGCGCAACCGTTAAAAAACATTATATTTACGTATATATAGAGTTACAACTTACCTGATATTTTTTATAATTTTGCAAACCGAAATAGAAAAACAGGTATCAAAATGAAATCAAAGTATTATCAAACTTCCATTCGCTATGAGAATAAGATGCACGACTTCCACGGTTGGGGCGTAGCTGTACAAATTTGATAACCTTCCTAAGAATTCTACTTATCACGACGCGAAATGCCGGCTCTTCGGGAGTGGCATGATACAGGAGCGTATATTTACCATTATCAATTAAATTTCTTTTCATTTTATGAGCAAAAAAAGATGGCTCATAGTGCCGCTATGCGTCGTACTATGCAGTCAGGGTCTATCCGCCCAAACGCTTGACAGAAAGGTTTTGGGCATTAATGAGATGTTCCGCCTGGCAGACGAGAACAGCCAAAGTATTCAAACGTATAAAACCGGAAAGGAAGCTGCCGATGAGGCTTTGAAAGCAGCCAGGGCACAGCGTTTGCCGGACATAGGGGCATCACTTTCTTTCAGTTACCTGGGTGACGGGTATTTATGGGACCGTGACTTCAAGAACGGGCAGAATATAACTATGCCACATTTTGGTAATAATTTTGCGTTGGAAGCACAACAGGTTATTTATGCGGGCGGAGCTATCAACAGTAGTATTTCTTTGGCGGAACTGGGGCAACAGATGGCTGCTTTGGACTGGCAGAAGAATCGACAGGAGATACGCTTTCTTCTGACTGGTTACTACCTGGATTTATACAAGTTGAATAATCAGGTACAGGTATTGCAGAAGAATCTTGATTTGACTGAGCAGGTGATTCGGAATATGGAAGCACGGCGCACGCAAGGGACGGCTCTGAAAAATGACATCACCCGCTATGAGTTACAAAAAGAAACATTGAAGTTGCAACTGGCAAAGGTACAGGACGCATGCAGGATTATGAATCATCAATTAGTGACTACTCTTCATCTGCCTGCCGGGACAGAAATTATTCCTGATTCTACTTTACTGGACGAGGAAGTCAAAGCATTGGCGGAAAATGACTGGCAACTGCTGGCTAATCAAAGTAATGTCGGTTTGCAACAAGCCCAGTTGGCGGTGAAGATGAACGAACAGAAAGTGAAGCTGGAGCGTTCGGAACTGCTTCCTAAAATAGCACTTGTAGCCGCCGAACATTTGGACGGGCCTATTACGATTGAAGTCCCTGTACTTGATAATAACTTTAATTACTGGTATGTGGGAGTAGGAATCAAATACAATCTTTCTTCTCTGTTCAAGAGTAACAAGAAAGTGCGGCAGGCCAAACTTAATGTGAGGAAAGCACAGGAAGAATATTCGTTAGCCCAGGAACAGATAGAAAACGGTGTTCAGGCGAATTATGTCAATTTCCTGACTTCTTTCACCGACCTTCGTACACAGGAGAAAAGCGTGGAGCTTGCCGACCAAAATTACAGTGTGACCAGCAATCGGTATAAGAATGACCTTGCGTTGCTTACGGATATGCTCGACGCCAGCAATATGAAGCTAAGTGCCGACCTGAACCTGGTCAACGCACGCATCAACGTGATTTACAGTTACTATAAAATGAAATATATTACACACACCCTTTAAAAAATACAATAAAATTATGATAGCTAGAAAAACCCAAAAGATTATATACAATATTCTGATACTTTGTTTTCTCGTTGGCGGTGCCGTTTATGTTTGTTCCCGGTTCCTTCATTTGGGAAATATCGAATACACCGATAATGCACAGGTGAAACAACATATCACGCCTATCAATACCCGTGTGCCGGGATTTATCAGGAAAATATGTTTTGAAGAATATCAGCAGGTACGCAAAGGGGATACGCTCGTTATTATCGAAGACGCGGAATTTCGTCTTCGCGTGGCGCAGGCGGAAGCGGATTTAGCAAATGCCACTGCCGGACGGCAAGCGACTACAATCGGTATCGCCACCACTCAAAACAACCTGAGTGTGAACGACGCAAGCATCGAAGAAGTACGTGTACAAATGGAGAATGCCAAACGTGAATTGAACCGTTTTGAGAAATTGCTGAAGGAAGATGCTGTGACAAAGCAACAGTATGATAATGTACTTACTGCTTATGAAGCGGCTAAAGCACGCTATGAGCAGGTTTCGCGTGCCAAGCAATCTACTTCGTTGGTAAAGAGCGAACAGACACACCGATTGGGACAGAATGAAGCGGGTGTACGCCTGGCAGAAGCTGCCCTGGAGCTTGCCCGTCTGAATCTTTCCTATACGGTTATTATCGCTCCGTGTGACGGCACTACGGGAAGAAAAGAAATTTTGGAAGGTCAGTTGGTGCAGCCCGGGCAGACGATGGTCGATATTGTGGACAGCAGTGACTTATGGGTGATTGCCAATTATCGTGAGACTCAACTTTCCAATATCCGGGAAGGCGCAGACGTGGAAATGACAGCGGACGCAGTGCCGGGTGTTACTTTCAAAGGGATGGTAGAGTCTATCTCCGACGCTACGGGGGCGGCTTTTTCAATGATTCCGCAAGATAACGCAACCGGTAATTTCGTAAAGGTGGAGCAAAGGATTCCGGTTCGTATCAGTCTGAAAGGAAACAAGGCGGAAGATTTGAAACGTTTGCGCGCCGGATTCAATGTAGAATGTGAGGTGAAATATTAACGTATGGGAGCACCTGTTTTAAATGGGCCTTTCGTAATGCCTATGTTCCGTAGCTTCGTGCCGCGGAAGATACAGCCGTGGATTTATCTGTTCATTGCCGTCACTTTCCAACTTTCGGGTGGTGTGTATTTGGGAGCATTGAATCATATGGTCGGAGGAATGGCATTGATGCGTGAGGATATATTGATGTGTATGTACGCCAATCTTGCAGGTATGGCCATCTATTTCCCTTTGTTGTTCCGCATGAAGTTCCGTTTTACGAATAAGACGCTGCTTACATCGGCTGCATTGGGGGTATTGCTTTGCAACCTGATAGCGCCGCATATTACTTTTCTTCCGTTATTGTGGCTGATATGTTTCATTGAAGGAATGTGCAAGATTCAGGGAACGTTTGAATGTATGTCCAACATTCAGTTGTGGATGACGCCCAAACGGGATTTTACCGTTTTCTTTCCCTGGCTTCATATCGTTGTTTTAGGTAGTATCCAGTTATCCGATTTGATAACGACTTATTTAATGTATCATTATCATTGGACGTATATGAATCTTTTCATTGCAGGATTGATGATAATCGTTCTGTTGATACAGATCGTTTGTGTGAAGCATTTCCGGTTCATGCGCAAGTTTCCCTTATTCGGGATCGATTGGCTGGGAGCAGCGTTATGGGCGGCTTTATTGGCAGAGATTGCGTTCCTTTTCAACTATGGCGATTGGTATGACTGGTGGAACAGTCCGGTGATTCGACAGTTGTCGCTAGCAATTATCATTACGCTGTTTTTTTGTATTTGGCGTATGATGACTATCCGCCATCCGTTCCTGGAGCCTAAGATGTGGAGTTATCGTTATTTTTGGCCTTTATTGGGGTTGGTTACATTAGTGGAAGCATTTCTTGCAACGGAACATGTATTGGAGGAAGTGTTCTATGAAGAAGTGATGAAGTATGAAGAACTGGTAAGCGTACAATTAGACTGGTTTGCGATTATTGGTATCGTATGCGGCTGTGTGTTCTCCTATTGGTGGATGCATGTCAAACAATATAATTATGTACGGCTTGTCATCGTCGGTTTCTTGGGTCTTATCGGTTATCTGATAG
Organism: Bacteroides sp. GM023; assembly: GCF_014750685.1. GTDB lineage: Bacteria > Bacteroidota > Bacteroidia > Bacteroidales > Bacteroidaceae > Bacteroides. The sequence goes on along the minus strand of NZ_JAAXGE010000011.1, from coordinate 126,613 downwards.
GATTCTACCTGACATTATCTACCGATATTCATATTTCACAGCTTTATCTGCCTACCCTGTGCCGGGGATTTGCCTATGCTGTGTTGAGTGCCACTTTCATGGTCTGCCTGGAAGAGATTATGACTTTTCAGCACTTCTTTCAGGGTTTGAGCGTGTTTAATATGCTTCATATGGTAGTTGGCGGCGTATTGGGTTGTGCTGTGTATGCACAGGGACTGGCTTATTATGTTCCTGATAACCTGGCACGTTATGGGTCGGCAATCGACCATGTGTCTTTCAGCAGTAGTCCGTTTAATCTCGGTCATTATATGGAAGAGTTTATCAGTCAGATGATGGAAGTCAGTATCAAGCAGATTTATGGCTGGGTAGCTTATGCCTGTATCTTCTTATTCTTGTTATTGCTGCTTTATGATTTTCCGGTTCGCCGTTCCTTGAAGAGTATGCCGAGTTGGAGAGAAGTAGCCAACGAAGTTAAAAGCACTTTTTGGCGTACGACGCATGTATTGTCGAAAAAAGATAAGTAGATAACAGAAATCCGAAATAGGGTATTCAGATAGTTATATAAAAAAGAGGTGGGCACTTCATTAGTACCCACCTCTTTCTTATCAATAAGAACAATTAATGTTCTATATACCTCTATCTATATTTTGATAAAAATCCGCTTCTTGTACAAGACTAATACAATCAGATAATTAAATCCGATAAACAGAAGTCCGTAAATCAAAGAAGCCAGGTAAGCATCCCGGAAAACCGCTACTATCGACTGATATATTTTCCCTTGCAGACTTGTATCTCCCACAGGAATCACCGCCAACACAGTAGCCAGTACTCCAGCAACCACATAGATAAAAAGCGGGTTCGTTCCGAAGACATGGAAAGCATATCCCCACTTCTGTTGTTTCTTGATATCAATCAGCCAAGTGAGGAATACCAGAAACAGGGAAGCAAAACCGCAGGTTACCAACACAAAAGTCGGACTCCACACCTTTTTATTCAACGGACAGCCGTAGCTGAACAATAGTCCGGCAAATAAAAGAATAATTCCCAGGATAGAGATTTGCAAGAGCCGATGCTGAATTTCAGTCTTTTCCCTTAATATGTTTCCACAGAAATAGCCGATGATTACCTGAGCAATACAAGGCAAAGTACTCAACAACCCTTCCGGGTCGAAAAAGATACGACTACCATCGGGTAACCATTCGCGGTACATATGATTCTCTCCGAAAATCCATCGGTCTGTAACAGCAATTACGTTTTGTTCAGATAGGTCAAAACCGTTTCCTAACATCAGCAAGACATAATATCCTATCAGGAGTATGCCTGAAATCCATGCCAGATTCACCGGACGACGGACACTCATAATCAACAAGGAGCCGAAGCAATAAGCTAATGCCAACCGTTGCAATACGCCCAGGATACGTATATGTTCAAGAGGATGTTCCACACCAAAGCACACTAAGGAGAACCAGGAGAGAAAGACTCCCAACAAGAACAATATCACAGTACGCCGTAGCAACTTGGTAACAAAACTACGGCTGAAGTGATGGTCGAACCTGGACAGGGCAAAACTCATGGAGACTCCCATAATGAACATGAAGAATGGGAAAACCAAATCCGTAGGGGTCAGTCCGTTCCATTCTGCATGTCGCAAAGGAGCATAGATAGATTCCCACGTTCCGGGGTTGTTCACCAATATCATTCCGACAATGGTAATTCCCCGAAGCACATCCAAAGAAAGTAAACGTTCTGATTTCATATCAATCTCTTATTATGTTTTAATTATATAAATCCCGGTTTGGTGAAGTAGAAGCCGTTAGCGTTCAACCACTTAATATGCCACTTCAGACGATTGGTAAAGTCAATCCAGTTGCGGTTGCTTCCCCAAGCCAATTCCGAAAAAGCCTGAAGAGACGGGAATACATGCTGACCGAACTTCCGTTCATTAGGAATCATTTCCGTCCATACGCATGCCTGGAAACCCAATACATTCTGTTTCACAATACCCGGGAACTGTGGGTCGAATTCAAAATTATAGAGAGAACCCAGCAATTCGTCCGAAGGCGTCGCGCTCAAATAGAAGCGAGACCATTCCATGAATATGATTGGATACCCTGCCTGAGTAATCTTTCCCGGTTGGTCGGGCAACCAGTCACGCCAATAGGTATAAATCAAATCCTGCGGTTCTTTTTCAAGGAAAGCATCGTCCCAGCCCATCACTTTTTTGCCTTTGCCTTTCACGTAGTTCGTCATAATCTTCACGAAGCGGTTTTGCAGTTCATCGACTTTCTGACAACCTTCCTGTTGCATCAGCCGTTGGCATACCTCGCATTGTTCCCAGTTATCCTTTTCCACTTCGTCGGCTCCTATATGGAAATATTCGGAAGGGAAAATCTCTACCATCTCGTCAATGATAGATTGTACGAACTGGTAGTTCTCCGGTCGGGACGGACAGATAGGGTAAGAAAATTCTTCCCCCCAACCGGCTTCTCCTGTGCATGATAGTTCAGGATATACCTTGATGGCTGCTGAAAAGTGTCCCGGCATATCTATCTCGGGAACAATGTCTATACCTCTTTCCAAAGCATAACTAACCAATCCTTTCATTTCTTCCTGCGTATAGTGGCCACCATATTGTGAACTATTTCTCACAAAACGAGGGTCTATCTCATAATTATAGTCCTGCTGAGAAAGCTCGACACATCTTTTATCATACTCGTCAAAGTCACGCCAGCTACCTTCCTGCGCCAACAACGGGTATTTTTTTACTTCGATGCGCCAACCCTGGTCATCCGTCAAATGCAAATGTAGTTTATTTATCTTATAAAATGACAAACAATCTATAACCTTTTTCAAATAATCTACCGTAAACATATGGCGGACAACGTCTATATGGAAACCACGCCAGGCATATTTGGGAGCGTCCTTGATATCTACTATCGGAAGATATTTCGCATTTCCCGAAGTGAAAAAGTTAGCTTGCTCCAGTGCTTGGCGCAGTGTCTGAATTCCCCAAAGAAGTCCTGTTTCCGTTGAATAATACACACAGGCGCCTTCTTTGGTCACAGTCAGCCGATAGGCTTCCTTAGCCAGGTCCGATTCCTGTTTTACCCGGATGAATGCATTATCGTTGGGAGATTCATTGACAGAAAGAGATAATTTATCTTCCAGTGTAGATTTCAGTAATTGAAATATGGAAGCCGGGATACTTTGGCTGACAGTCACACTCTGCGGAAGGTTGGCTACTGCTTCCTTATAGTCTACCCTCTCCGGCAAAGGCATCACAGACAGACGGGTGGGTACTCGTTCCGGGTATCCGCCGTTATCATTGTCATTGCATGACAATGATGTAATCGCACATATCCCTATCAGGAATAATATACTGCTTCTTTTTATCTTATAATAGTTCATAACTTATCTACTTTTTAGGAATTAATTCTTTTTGAGAGTGCTGGTCACACTCTCCTTATTTAAATAAAACAGTTTTGCCTTGACGGTAGTAGCATCACAGGCTACAGGTGCCTGCCAAAGTTCCGAATGAAGGGTTGGCTCTGTTCCGTCCGTCGTATAGCGTATCTCTCCGCCCCGGATAGGTGTATTGGCATATAGCATACCTTCTTTTATGCACAATCCGGGATGAGGCAGACGGAAGTTGATGTTCCGGGATGCCCAGTATGGCATTTCCCTGTCACTGACTTTGGAGTAGAACAGCGCCAAATCCCGGTTGAAAGCCTGTTGTTCTTTCTCTCCCGACAGTTTTTCCCAGGCAGGATGCGTATTCCATCCCCGTTCTACCAATCCGAGAATCTTGGGGAATATGTAATATTCCACCCACTGAAATTCCCGGATAGTCTCTGCAAACAGTTGCGCCTGTACACCCACAATCCGTTCTTTGCCTAAAGCTGTCAAGGTTGTTTTCCTCTTTCCGGCAATATCCAAATTGACAGGATTGCCCGCCATATCAGTGCGCGAAGAACGATAGATGCTATACGGAAGCATGGAAAAACTTTTGGATTCATCGACATATCCTGCCCACAGAAGTCCTCTTTCGTCCGGATGGGCATCATAAGCCAAATCCATATAGAAGTTATTCACATTGCAGAGAATCACCGGATATCCTTTGTTGGCTATCTGATAGGGTATTTCATCCGATTCCCATTCGGGAACTGTATTCCAGCAATAGATGCCTGCTGCCCGTTGGTTCAGATACTGGTCGGTAGCTTCGGGATGTCCCAACGCCGCTTCCTGCCAACCACTGAACTGCAAATCAAACTTTTGCAGATAACCTACCATTTTCGTAATATAGTACTCGGACAGTTCGTGCGCATTAGTCATTCCACGTTCATTCATAAACGCCTGACAAACAGGGGAACCCATCCATGCACCATCAGGAACTTCATCACCGCCTAAATGAATAGTAGCCAACGGCACACCCGCTTCCTTATACATAGCTACCACCTCACTGATAACTTTCTCCATAAACCGATAAGTGGATGGCAATGCCACATTCATAATATTATCCGTATATGACTGTGCTGAAACATAGCGGGAAGTATCCTGTGCATCACTTAGCAAGTATTCGTTCGCCTTTTCCGGGTCAGTGTTTACATATTTATTATATCGTGCCTTCATAGATACGATTGCCGCCCGGGCGTGTCCCGGAGATTCAATCTCAGGAATCACACGCACATGCCTTTCGGCTGCATAGCGCAATAAATCAATAAATTCCTCACGGGTATAATATCCGTTCCCGGACGTATTGGCATTGGGGTCGTAATTTCCGTCATATCCGGGATACAGACATTCACTCTCATCCGTCGTATGTCCGCGGCGTGCTCCAACCGAAGTCAGCTCTTCCAAACCCGGAATTTCCAAACGCCAGCCTTCATCATCCGAAAAATGGAAATGCAGGACATTCAGTTTGTAAGACGAGATAACATCCACCAGTTTCTTCACATTCTCCACTGTCGTAAAATTCCTGGCAATATCCAGCATCTGCCCCCGATAAGGCAAGTCCGGGTAATCCTGAATAGATACAGTTTCCAAAGTGAACGGCGCCTTCTGCCCTTTCAGCAAAGACAATAAAGTTTGCGTCCCGTTGAAAATGCCATGCGCAGTAGAAGCAGAAATATGTATCCCGTCAGCTTTCACATCCATCCGGTAATATTCGTCGTTTACAGCAACTTCCTGTTTCGGCAAGTAATCCAAATGAACCGTTACGGGTGCATCGTCAACTACTTCCAAACTATACAAATTCACCAACTTTTCCTTCAACAACTTTGCTTCATTGGCATAATCATCATGGAAAATCAATCCTACCATCTCCTTTATAACAAGACTTTCTTTATCGGAACCCGGAATCACCTTCTTTACTGACGGAAAAATATCCGTTTGCCGCAACTGGGCTATATTAAATAATAACTGGTTTGAAACATAATTTTTATCGGGTGCGGGATACCGGGATTCCGATTCGGAAAATAGTAAAGGGTGTATGGTTAGTTCGACAGGCAAGGGAGTTCCTTGCTTGCCGTCTATCTGACTCACCCAGTAAGTACCTTCGGGAGCATGTGATATTTTTGCCAGTCCATTAGTACAACAAAAAGTCACAATCAACGAATCTCCCGGTGCCAGTGGTTTAAAGTTCTCTGTCGGATACATTCTGAAGAAGTTGGCATTCACCAGTTCTACCCTGACCGGAGAAGATTCTTCTTGCAGAATCTCACGGGGTAACTGCGAATAATAAATAATCCAATCCATCCCCAAAGGAGTATCCGATATATTCTTCAATGTAAATGAGTTCTCATAATACCCGGGCTTCACTTCGGCAGTGCCCATCTCCCATGTCAACGACACGGGAGATTTCACTTCACCGGATGATTTACATCCGGTCATTACCGTTAGGATATACAGAGTTCCCACTATACAGCATAGTAAATATCTCATAGGCTTTTTACTTTTATACATCATCCTCGCAGGTATTAATTGTCCAAACGTTCAATGTGCAACGTTTCTTTTCCTACACCCAAAGAAGTATCAAAGGTGAGACGATAATAGCCGGGGACAAAACCATCTCCACTTGTTAGTCCGTTCGATGCTGAAATCTCGATACCCTCCGTATCACCGGATAAAGAACCTTCTTCCAACAACATTCCCTGAGCTTTCCCCCAGCCTAAATCACTATAAATTTCAACTTCAAAGGCGTCCCATTTATGAGTATTACTCAAATAGACCGTAGTCTGATATTTCTGTTCACCTATTGGCACAATATATCCCATTTGCGCTATATCTTCCAGGTTCCAACCATTACTGGAATCATAATCCGTATTCCAAACAGGGGCACAGGTAAATCCATGACCGACGAGCCAGAAACAAGCAGGTGCCGAGTCACTCATCCGTGCTACCCAAATATAATTATACTTGGAAGAATAATAGATTTCCCAGGTTCCTGATTTACGCAGGAAGGTAAACTTGCCGGTCTCCTGATTATAACTAAAGAAATCACGGTTGTAAGCATGTTCTATATCTTCAAAACCACTCATTTCAAATTCTTCGCCTTGAGTGAAGTTAATCTGCGCCCGGAAATAACCTTCGCTGGCTATCAATTCCGTATCCTTAATTTTCAGATTCTTCTGATAACCGACAATGCCCAGTTTGAAAGTCATCACATTGAAAGTGATTTGCTCAACAAACCAATCGCGATAGTCAAACGTGAAACTTGCTCCCGTTTTCTCAGTGAGAACAGCCGAGTTACTTCCTTCTGCCGCTCCCCAAATCAGTTTTGAATCATCCAATGATTCCGCTGTCGAAATTTTTCCTGCCAGTTCCATCGGAAAACCGTCCTCCGATTCGGATACATTCGTCAGATATAGATAAGGATTCTCCACGCTCCGGGTCATTGCCACCACTTCATCGTTATAATGAAGATATAGCACTTCCGGCATTTGCGGACGAACGATATGGAAATCAAAAGTCTGAGTAATCTCGCTACCTTCCACATTGATAGCTGTCAGAATCAATTTAGCTTCCCGGCTTTCTTCGAGGTCTGCCTCAAACGGAATATAGACACCTTTTTCAACAATCGAAACATCATTTCCTTTCGTGCGGATAGATTGTGAACCCAGTAACGTCTCACCTGCCATCAATTTAACTTCCAGTGTAGACAACGGAGTCTGCGGGTCATGGAGCTTCGCAGAAAAGTACAAAGAATCTGCAGCATGCGCCTGATTGGTTATCGAGAATTCCAAGCCCGATATTTCGGGACATGAATACGGATATTTCACCCTGTTATCCTCTTCGCTGCATGAAGTCAGCCAGCAAACAGTCAGACTCAACAGCCATAAAAACAAAATATTGTGCTTCATCATTTCTTCTTTTAAAGTTTTACGATTCCTTTTCATTAATAGCCTTCATTTTGAGTAAGATTGGTATTCTTATCTTTCTCTCCCTGAGGAATCGGCCACAACTGCCGGAAAGCCTGCAAACCGGCAAACATCAGCCTGCCATCCTTATCTTTATGTTTCTGCATCACTTCCAGCAAGCGGTTATTGCGTATCAGGTCAAACCAGCGTTGTCCTTCCATATACAATTCAAGCTGACGCTCATTTTCTACTGCCAGGCGTCCTCTAGCCTGCCCCATATTCTCATCCAGTGAAGAAGGTCCAAAACCTGCACGCTCCCTGATTGTGTTTACAATCCTGATAGCTTCCGGTGTTCTGTCCAACTCCACCAATGCTTCTGCTTTCAGCAGCAATACATCAGCCAGTCGCATTAAAATAATGTCGGAAGTCTTTTCACGAATCTTATAAGACAACGGGTAATTGTCCGCCGGCCAATACGTATCATAAGGAACCGAACGCCACAGGATACTGGATGCATAACGGGTATCTTTCTCTTTATCAAACTTAGCCACCAGGTCATGGGTAGGCGTACAATAACGTCTCCAGGTCACCGAGCCGTCATCCTCTTTCAGCAATACCCAATATGCCCAGTTGGGAGCATCGGAAGTATAATAAACCTCGAAGATACTTTCGGAAGAAAACTTCTTCTCCGGTTGCCACAATTCATCAAAATTGCCAAGCAATGTATATCCTTCCGCAATCACTTTATCGCAAGCCTCAACCACTTTTGCATAATCACGCGTTGATTTCTCGCCCTTGGTCGCGAGTACTTTGGCACGTAAGGTATAAGCAGCCCCCTTTGTTGCCTGGAAAGCTCCCTGATTCTTGCTTACCAAATAACGAATCGTATTTTCTTCGCTCAGGTCATCCAAAATCGTCTCGTAGATTTTATCGCTAGTGGAGCGTTCGGGATACATCACAGGATACCATTTATCCAGATTCTCGGCAGTGATAGTCGGAATCAAATCCAGTACCATCGGTGCATCTCCCCACAAACGAACGATGTCAAAGTATGCCCATGCCCGTAGAAACTTAGCTTCCGCAATGACGCGGTTACGTTCTTCGGCCGCAGAAGAAGTAGGGTCCATCATTTTTGTATTCTCGATAACGCTGGTCGCAGTTCCTGCCATGGAATAATACTCCGACCAAACGATTTCCACCTTATAATTGGTAGAAGTCAGTTTCAGCAGGTCAAATTCCTGTTCGGCGACACCATCCCCACCAACGTAGCAGTTGTCGGACTGTACATCTCCAATCGTATAGTTTTCCGCCTGGAAACTATTCTGCTTGAAACTTTCATATACTCCCTGCAATTCAGCCTGCGCATCTGCAAGACTCTTATATTTAGATTCCAGGTCTTCCGTTCCGGTACCTTCCTGCATAAAATCCGATTGAGGTTTCTCATCCAGAAAATTACTGCACGAAACCAATAAGCCACAGAATACGATATAAACTAACTTTATTATGTTCTTCATTTTCGCACCTATTAAAATTCAACATTCAAACCAAAAATTACCGCCCTCGATTGAGGATAAGTACCATAGTCCACTCCTTGAGCAACGGAGTTGCTTCCAAAAGCATTTACCTCGGGGTCATACCCCTTGTATTTCGTCAATGTCAACAGATTCTGTCCTGTAACATAAGCCTGCAACCTGGACAGATGTATTTTATTCAACCATTTTTTCGGGAAATTATAGGATAATGTGACTGTTTTCAAACGTAAATAAGAACCATCTTCAACAAAACGGGATGAGTTGTGATTATTCTCCGTATTACCAACCCGGGGGACGTTGGTAATCATTCCCGGCCGCTTCCAACGATCCAGCACACGAACCGACTGGTTTCTAAAGTCTGTCATACCTTCCATGTCGATGCGCGACGCATTAAATATCTTATTCCCCTGGCTTCCCTGCAAGAATACAGACAGGTCAAAACCGGCATACGAGAAAGTATTCGTCAAGCCGTAAATGAATTTAGGCTGCGCATTTCCCAAGGTAGTACGGTCTTCGGGATCAATGAAGCCATTACCATTCAGGTCACGATAAATAATATCTCCCGTTTCAGGGTCTACACCTTCCGAAATATACCCGAAGAATGTGCCCAATGGAAGTCCCTCTTTCAGGATAACAGCTTTCTCCTTAGATTCGTACATCTCGGCATCATAATACACTTTATTCAGCCCGAGCTTTGTCAACTTGTTGCGATTGAAAGAGATATTAAAGTCAGTATTCCATTGAAAATCCCCCTTAAAGTTTTGGGAAGACACTGTAAACTCCATACCTTTATTCACCATCTCACCGTCATTTCTCGTCACACTGCTCGGCACGACATTTTCCGGCAGGCTAACGGTCAGCAATAAGTCTGTCGTTTTCTTGTAATAAGCATCTACCGACAGAGACAGGCGGGAATCGAACATTGTCAAATCAAGTCCGAGATTCCATTGGCTTGTTTTCTCCCAAGTCAGTTCTTTATTAGCAGCCGAACCGGGTCTGATAGCGAGTCCCGGATACAGATTACTTTCAGAGACAGGCAGTTTGCTGGTATACATGGAAGCCATATATGCATAGTTTCCAAAACCGCCCTGATTACCGTTCATACCCCATCCGGCACGAAGTTTCAAGTCAGTAACCACCTCTTGCAAAGGTTGCATAAATTTCTCGCTAGAGATTCTCCAACCTGCGGAAACCGAAGGGAAAGTTCCCCAACGATGTCCCGGAGCAAAACGGGAAGAACCGTCGGCACGGAAATTGACTGTCAATAAGTAACGGCTGTCATAATTGTAAGCTACCCGCCCCAGGAAAGAGGCCAGCGACCATGCAGAAGCGGAAGAACCGCAGGCGTCTTTGTCCAATTGATTGGCCGCACTGATGGAATGAATATCCGGATAAGATTCTGCTAAATCGAAACCGGCCATCCATGAACCATTATATTGTGCACGCTGCTGTGTAGCTCCTGCCAAAACAGAGAGATTATGTTTCTTGAAGGAGCAATCATAAGTCAGTAGATTCTCCAATAACCACTCGAAATTCCGGGAGAAACTCTCTTCCACGCGTCCTTTCGTACCACGACCGTCCGAAGTAGAAACCGGGTCGAGATAATAATCCCAATGTTCGTTGGTCAGCTCGATGCCAAACGTTGTTTTGAATTTCAGTCCTTTGTATATATCGACTGTGAAACCGATTGAACCATTGATATGGTCTGTATTCGTATTGCTATCCGCCGCATTGGCTGCCAATGGATTCAGGATTCGTGCGCCATAAGCCTGTTCGTCATACTCGTTAGGATCATATGGATTCCATTTCTGCATGAATGGCGGAGTGTTGACCACGGACAGGATAGAACCTGCACGCAGCGAACTGCGGCTTTCGTTCACCCATTGTCCGCCTGTATGGGAGTAAGCAAAATTCAATGCCATCTTCAGCCATTTAGTCTGCTCACTATCCAAGTTGGCACGGAAATTATACCGGTTGAAATGCGCTTTATCTACGATACCCTGTTCGTCAGAATAACCACCGGATACAAAATATTGCAATTTCTCCGTTCCATTGGCCACGGACAATTGATAGTTCTGATTGACACCCGTACCGAAGAACAGATCAGTCCAGTCTACATAACGGGTCTCGTTTTCGGGAATATTGGGAGCAACATCCGAAACGGCTTTCAAATCTTTCATCAAGTCCTTATACTGTTCCGTGTTCAATGCATCAATCTTCTTTCCCAATTTGGAGAATCCGACATACGCACTCATTTTCACTTGCGGAGCACCGATTCTTCCTCTTTTGGTGGTAATCAGCACAACTCCGTTTGCCGCACGTGCTCCATAAATGGCAGCTGACGACGCATCCTTCAGGATTTGCATACTTTCAATATCGTTCGGGCTAATGCTCGAAATATCGTCCGTAGGCAAACCGTCCACTACATACAAAGGTTCGTTGGATGCCTGTACCGAAGTAGCACCTCTCACCCGGATTGTCACTCCCGAACCCGGCATACCCGAAGGCTGCACCACCTGGATACCGGCTGCTTTACCCTGGATAGCCTGTGCAGCGGACATAATCGGACGCTCTTCGATATCTGCCGTAGAAACGATAGAAACCGCAGTCGTAATATCTTTCCGTTTCATAAAGCCATAGCCCACTACGACTACTTCTTCCAGCACTTGTGAGTCTTCGCTCAAAGATACATTATATACATTTTGTTTATTGACCGTATGAGACTGGGAAACATAACCTATATAAGAGAAATTCAGCTTTGCACCCATAGGAGCATCCAAAGAGAAACGTCCGTCTATATCAGTGGCAGTTCCTATATTCTCCCCGTCTACTTTTACGGTAACTCCAATCAGGGGTTCTCCTTTCCGGTCGACTACTGTGCCCGTTATTTTCTTCTTATCTCCTTTTTGGGGTTCTTTCTGTTCTGTCTGAACGGTAAGCACCACTTGCTTACCCGATTCTATTTTATAACTAATAGATGAGCCTTTGAAAACTTTTTCTAAAACCGATTCTATGCTTTCATTGCGCACTGTCAATGAAATTTTCTGTTCCAGTCCGGGGAGTTTATCCGTATAAAAGAAGCTGTAGTCGGCTTCCTTCTCAATCACCCGTATCGTTTGGCGTATTGTCTGATTCTTCACCGAGAAAGTGATTTGCGCACTTACCTTTTGGGACACAGACAATAAGATACAACTGAACATAACAAGCCTGAATATGATATGTAATTGTTTTCTCATTAGTAATTAGCTTTAAATTCTTTAAAATATAAGTCTGAAAATTAGACTTTTTATTATCTTTGTGAAATCGTGATGCAAAAAGGGTATCCTTTCCCTTATCCGCATAAGGAAAATATTCTTTTTACCATCATGAATAAACCGTATTTGATTTCGGGGTGGAATTATGCTGCTACATAATTCTACCCTCTTTGTTTTATTATGAGGAGTCTTCCATGGATCGTCTTTTTTTAGTTAATACTACTTCCTATTCTCACAGTATCTCCTTCCAACTTATAAGTCAAAGGATAAGTAAGGCTTATAATGTAAAATACATTATGTAAACTGCTATTCCGGATGGTTCCGGAAAACGGCACATTCTTCAGTTTCTCCGAGTCAAACACTACTTTCACCCCATACATCCGCTCCAGGGTGGTAGCAATGTCAGCCAAAGACGCCGAATTGAAAATCAACATATTCTTCCGCCAAAAGTCGATTTCACGTATGTCCGGGATGACAGATTTAGTAAATGTCCGGTTGCCCTTATGATACTCCACTTTCTCACCCGGTTTCAGCAATGTGGCACTCGTTTGATTGGAAACCCTGACACTTCCTTCCGCCAGCAATGTAGTGACGGAAAGGTCATCACTGTATCCCTTCACATCAAAAGTCGTCCCCAATGCCTCTATCTCCAAATCATTACAACAAACGACAAAGCGTTTTTCCTTATTCTTCGCTACCTCAAAGTATGCTTCCCCGTCTAAATAAATCTTCCGTTCTTCCTTATTATATTCCGCATCATAAGAAAGATGAGTAGCCGAGTTTAACCATACTTTTGTACCGTCGGGCAAAGTGATATTCGCTTTTTGACCGTAATCCACCGCTACCATGAAAGGGTCTTGAGACACCTTATTTATATTGCCAACAAATAAATAAGTAGCCAGTGCCAGGCAAACCGGTAATAATATAGTGGCTGCTACCTTATATATAACAGGTTGCCAACGTGCCTTCTTCGGTGATAGAACTCCAGCCCCATCCAAATTCCTCTGCAAATGATTCCACATATCTTCTTCCACTGTCTTATCTATTTCAACAGCGGCATCTTTCCACATTTGTTCGCAGAGTAAATTGAATTCATCCCGAATTCCCGGTCGGCGGATCCATTCGACCAGTATCCTGATTTCTTCAGCGGAAGCCTTCTTTTTGAAGAACTTTTCTAATAGTAATATGTAATCGTGTTGCTCCATAATTTTCCTTTTCTATATATATTAGCCTTGAGCGGGAGAAAAGGACTACAACGGAGTCAGAGAAAAGTGAGGTATTAACCTTTATTAGTAATTAACGGTTAGAAATTGCAGAAAAAGCAAGAGACAGAAAAGGCTATCGTCCCCAGTTTATCACGTAAGAAGCCTAAGGAACGTTGCACTTGTGTGGCAACCGTTTTTTCTGAGATATTCAGCCGTTCGCCTATTTCACGATAACTAAGTCCTGATTTCCAATATAACATAAATATTTCCCGGCGTGCAGGAGGTAGTTCATTCAGCAGCTTCAATATATATTCTTCCAGGAATAAATAATCCAACTCTTCATCCATCTCTACGGATGCTTCGGATTGTTCACTCGACAGTTTATCTACGTAATTTTGAAGTAACAGTTCGCGCCGCACATAATGATACACCATATTCCGGGATATCTTGAAAAGATAACCGTCTAAATTTCCCTCTATATCAATGTTTAATCGCTTCTCCCAAATCTGAAGAAAAATATCCTGTGTAATATCTTTTGCCACCCCTGCATCACTTACCATAGAAAGGACAAAATTGTAAATACGGGCATTGTATGAGCGATACAACGCCTCGAAAATACTTTTATTTCCGTCCTTCAATAATTGAAGCTGCTTTGTGGTCATTATCATAATAGTAAGGTTAAAGTCATATACGGACTCAAAAATAACGAAATTACCAAAGGTTTCAACTAAAGCTCTTGTTAATATTTCAAAACTTTTTCAACCTCAATGTAGACTCTTTCTGTCATTCCTCCCCGGCAAAGATAAATGAATAATGCATAGCTTTAAAAAGAAAATGAATATAAATGTGCAAACTTTACAGGTCGTATAATAAAATCAGTCATTTTGCTATAAAATTAATAGATTTTATCCATCAAGGGCTACAATTTCTAACTTTTATTCCTACATTTGCAGCCAAATGATAACTTATTAATAAATAATACAGATACTATGGCTAAAATAACCAAAGAAGCCGCTTTGCTCTATCACTCACAGGGCAAACCTGGTAAGATTGAGGTAGTTCCTACCAAACCGTATAGTACACAAACTGATTTAGCACTCGCATACTCTCCCGGCGTGGCAGAACCATGTCTCGAAATTGAGAAAAATCCGCAAGATGCATACAAATATACTGCAAAAGGTAATCTTGTTGCTGTTATTTCCAACGGTACAGCCGTACTCGGACTGGGCGACATAGGCGCATTGAGCGGCAAACCGGTAATGGAAGGCAAGGGTTTGCTTTTCAAAATCTATGCAGGTATTGACGTATTCGATATTGAAGTCGACGAGAAAGACCCGGAAAAGTTTATCACGGCAGTAAAAGCCATCGCTCCGACTTTCGGTGGTATCAACCTTGAAGACATCAAGGCGCCGGAATGTTTCGAAATCGAACGCCGTCTGAAAGAAGAACTGGATATCCCGGTGATGCACGACGACCAGCACGGAACAGCTATTATCTCCAGTGCCGGACTGGTAAACGCGCTCGAAGTGGCCGGAAAGAAAATCGAAGATGTAAAAATCGTCGTTAACGGTGCAGGCGCTTCTGCTGTTTCCTGTACTAAATTGTATGTTTCATTAGGCGCACGCCTTGAAAATATCGTCATGGTCGACAGTAAAGGCGTAATCAGCAAGGCACGTACCGACCTGAACGAACAGAAGAGATATTTTGCAACCGACCGTACAGATGTCCATACACTGGAAGAAGCTATCAAAGGCGCGGATGTATTCCTCGGTCTGTCCAAAGGAAATGTATTGAGCCAGGATATGGTACGCAGCATGGCTTCCATGCCCATCGTATTCGCGTTGGCCAATCCTACACCGGAAATCTCTTACGAAGATGCCATGGCAGCCCGTCCCGATGTATTGATGGCAACCGGACGTTCTGACTATCCGAACCAAATCAATAACGTTATCGGATTCCCGTATATCTTCCGTGGCGCCTTGGACACTCATGCCAAAGCGATCAATGAAGAAATGAAGCTGGCAGCCGTACACGCTATCGCCAACCTGGCAAAACAGCCTGTACCCGATGTTGTAAACGCAGCTTATCATGTAAACAACCTTTCTTTCGGACCTGAATATTTCATTCCGAAACCGGTAGATCCCCGCCTTATCACAGAAGTTTCCTGTGCCGTAGCAAAAGCTGCCATGGAAAGCGGAGTAGCCCGCACGGAAATCAAAAACTGGGATGCTTACTGTGTACATCTGCGCGAATTAATGGGATATGAGTCCAAACTGACCCGCCAACTGTATGACACTGCCCGCCGCAGTCCACAACGTGTGGTCTTTGCCGAAGGTATCCACCCGAATATGCTGAAAGCAGCCGTTGAAGCGAAAGCCGAAGGTATCTGCCATCCTATCTTATTAGGAAACGACGAAGCTATCGGCAAGTTGGCGGAAGAGCTAGACCTCAGCCTGGAAGGTATCGAAATCGTCAATCTCCGTCACCCGGACGAATCTGACCGCCGCGAACGCTATTCACGTATCCTGTCGGAAAAACGTGCACGCGAAGGCTTTACTTACGAGGAAGCCAACGACAAGATGTTCGAGCGCAACTATTTCGGTATGATGATGGTGGAAACCGGAGATGCAGACGCATTCATCACCGGACTTTATACAAGATACAGCAATACAATCAAGGTAGCCAAAGAAGTGATCGGTATCCAACCGGGCTTCAAGCACTTCGGAACCATGCATATCCTGAACTCCAAGAAAGGTACTTACTTCCTGGCAGATACGCTGATTAACCGTCACCCGGACACTGAAACGTTGATTGACATCGCCAAACTGTCCGACAAGACAGTCCGCTTCTTCAATCATACTCCGGCAATGGCTATGCTGTCTTACTCAAACTTCGGCGCCGATACTACCGGAAGCCCGGTAAAAGTACACGAAGCCGTAGATTATATGCAGAAAGAGTATCCTGAACTGGCTATCGACGGTGAAATGCAGGTAAACTTTGCCATGAACCGCGAATTGCGTGATACTAAATATCCGTTTACCCGCCTGAGAGGCAAAGACGTGAATACACTGATTTTCCCGAACCTGAGTTCGGCCAATGCGGGTTACAAATTGCTACAGGCAATGGATCCGGATACGGAATTCATCGGCCCTATCCAAATGGGATTGAACAAACCTATCCATTTCACCGATTTTGAAAGCTCTGTCCGCGACATCGTTAATATCACAGCCGTAGCCGTGATTGACGCCATCGTTGTCAAGAAGAAAAAAGAAGGTAAATGAAAAGGCCGTTATCCAAATCACAAATAGTTTGCATCAGCCTGCTTTGGTTGGCGCTTTGCTATTTAGTTATCACAAAAGCCGAACGAATTGACGGCATGACGATAGTAACGCTTGTCATTTCGGCAGCGTTGGTATTCATTCCTGTCTATAAGTCGATTAAAAAGAATAAATAAATATCTTTTTTCCCATTTTTAATGCGATAAAATATCAAATTTGATGTTTTATCGCATTTTTCTTTATAAAATGTTTGCTAGTTCAATTTTTATCTTTACTTTTGCAACCGCATAAGAGAAATAGACAATCGAATTTTAAACAACCTATAAAAGAAAAAAAGATTATGAATGCAGCAAAGGTATTAGACGATCTGAAAAGAAGATTTCCCAATGAACCGGAGTATCATCAAGCAGTAGAAGAAGTTCTTTCTACTATTGAAGAAGAATACAACAAACACCCGGAGTTCGACAAAGTGAACTTGATTGAACGTTTGTGTATTCCTGATAGAGTATATCAGTTCCGCGTGACTTGGATGGATGACAAAGGTAACATTCAGACGAACATGGGTTACCGTGTTCAGCATAACAACGCGATTGGTCCATACAAAGGCGGTATCCGTTTCCATGCATCTGTGAACCTTTCTATCTTGAAGTTCCTTGCCTTTGAACAAACATTCAAAAACTCACTGACTACTCTGCCGATGGGTGGTGGTAAAGGTGGTTCTGACTTCTCTCCGCGTGGAAAGTCAAATATGGAAGTAATGCGTTTCGTCCAATCATTCATGTTGGAACTGTGGCGCCATATCGGCCCTGAAACTGACGTTCCGGCAGGTGACATCGGTGTTGGTGGTCGTGAAGTAGGTTTCATGTTCGGTATGTACAAGAAACTGGCTCACGAATTCACAGGAACATTCACTGGTAAAGGCCGCGAATTCGGTGGTTCACTGATTCGCCCGGAAGCTACCGGTTATGGTAACATCTACTTCCTGATGGAAATGTTGAAGAAACAGGGTACTGACCTGAAAGGCAAGTCTTGCCTGATTTCCGGTTCCGGTAACGTTGCCCAATATACTGCAGAAAAAGTTCTCGAACTCGGCGGTAAGGTGCTGACGATGTCTGACTCTGACGGTTACATCTTCGATCCGGAAGGTATCGACCGCGAAAAACTGGATTACATCATGGAACTGAAGAACCTGTACCGTGGCCGTATCCGTGAATACGCAGATAAATATGGTTGCAAATATGTAGAAGGAGCTCGTCCCTGGGGCGAAAAAGCAGATATCGCTCTGCCTTCTGCCACTCAGAACGAATTGAACGGCGACGACGCTAAGAAATTGGTTGCTAATGGTGTAATGGCGGTATCTGAAGGCGCAAACATGCCTTCTACTCCTGAAGCTGTTAAAGTATTCCAGGAAGCTAAGATTCTTTATGCTCCGGGTAAAGCTGCAAACGCTGGTGGTGTATCAGTATCAGGTCTTGAAATGACTCAGAACTCTATCAAATTGAGCTGGAGCGCTGAAGAAGTAGACGAAAAACTGAAGAGCATCATGAAGAATATCCACGAAGCTTGTGTTCAGTATGGTACTGAAGCAGACGGATATGTAAACTATGTGAAAGGTGCTAACGTAGCCGGATTCATGAAGGTTGCCAAAGCAATGATGGCACAAGGTATCGTATAATCAGCCAAAGATACAATAAGCTATAGTGCAAAGCTCCCGTCTTCCGTAAGGAAGGGCGGGAGTTTTTTTATGCACAAACGACTTGTCTGACACCCGGGTGTCGTGCATACTGAGACCCGGGTGTCAGTACAATCATCTTTGCAGTAAAAAAAATACCCGGCAGTATGGATTTATTCATAGTTATTCTCTATCTTTAGATAGAAATTTTCTGTTTGACAAATGAACAAAAGCCGCTTATCTTTGTAACATATTATAAACAACGGATGGAAAGAGTAAAAAGACTACGGTTTGCTTATCTTTGTTTCCGACTAAAAAGATCTATTTATGGAAAAGAAAAAACTTACTGCTGCGAACGGACGCCCCATCGCCGACAATCAGAATTCGCAAACTGCAGGTCAACGTGGACCTGTAATGTTACAAGATCCCTGGCTTATTGAAAAGCTTGCCCATTTTGATCGTGAAGTGATCCCCGAAAGACGTATGCACGCCAAAGGGTCGGGTGCTTACGGTACTTTTACAGTGACTCATGACATCACAAAGTACACCCGTGCAGCCATTTTTAGTGAAGTCGGAAAGAAAACAGAATGCTTTGTTCGTTTCTCCACCGTAGCCGGAGAACGCGGAGCGGCTGACGCCGAACGTGATATCCGTGGTTTTGCCATGAAATTCTACACAGAGGAAGGAAACTGGGATTTGGTCGGAAACAATACTCCTGTATTCTTTTTGCGTGACCCGCTCAAATTCCCGGATTTGAATCATGCTATCAAACGGGATCCCAAAACGAATATGCGCAGCCCGAATAGTAACTGGGATTTCTGGACACTGCTGCCGGAAGCATTGCATCAGATCACTATCACTATGAGTCCTCGCGGTATTCCTTATTCCTATCGTCATATGCACGGATTCGGAAGTCACACTTATAGTTTTATCAATGCGGATAACCAACGAATTTGGGTGAAATTCCATCTACGTACCTTGCAGGGTATCAAGAATCTGACTGACCAGGAAGCGGAAGCTATTGTTGCCAAAGACCGTGAATCTCATCAACGCGACCTTTTCGGAAGTATAGAAAAAGGGGATTATCCGAAATGGTTGTTCCAAATTCAGTTGATGACGGAAGAGGAAGCGGACAATTATCGCATCAATCCGTTCGACCTGACCAAAGTATGGCCGCATAAAGATTTTCCTTTGCAGGATGTAGGCATACTGGAACTGAACCGTAACCCGGAAAACTATTTCGCCGAAGTGGAACAGGCTGCTTTCAATCCTATGAATTTTGTTGATGGTATCGGTCTTTCTCCTGACAAAATGTTACAGGGACGTTTGTTCTCTTACGGTGACGCACAACGTTACCGTCTCGGAGTGAACGCGGAACAGATTCCGGTAAACAAACCTCGTTGTCCTTTCCATGCTTACCATCGTGACGGAGCTATGCGTGTAGACGGAAACTATGGCGACGCAAAAGGTTATGAACCAAACAGCTACGGAGAATGGCAAGATTCCCCGCATATGAAAGAACCACCTCTCAAAGTTACCGGTGAAGTTTATAATTATAACGAACGCGAATATGATGATGACTATTACAGCCAGCCGGGTGACTTGTTCCGACTGATGCCGGCTGAAGAACAACAACTATTGTTCGAGAACACAGCACGCGCTATGGGAGATTCAGAGTTGTTCATCAAACAACGTCATACCCGCAATTGCTACAAGGCTGATCCTGCCTACGGAACGGGAGTTGCCAAAGCATTAGGCATTGACTTGCAAGAGGCTTTGAAAGAATAAAAAATTAAGAAATTAATGGAAGGAAGGCTGTCTTTAAATTCAAAGACAGCCTTTTTTGTATACTATTCCCGACAGTTAAGGTTTCTCTTTTAACATTTTACAAAAATTGACGTCAACGCTTATAACTATCTTTGCTCCTTAATAATCCCTTAACTCATAACAATAGATGAAACTAAAAAATGTATTCGCCGGAATGATAATGTGTCTGGCAATAACTTCTTGTATTCAAGACGAAGGTTTAAACGTTGAAGCTGCCATAGATGGATGCAACGGCAGTAATATCCAATTATCTACCATCAATACTTACAGTAAAACTGTATCGATTTACGTATCAAAAGCCACAGATTTATCAGCATTGGAAATCCAGTTCGAACTGCCCGAAGGAGCCGACATAGAACCTGTCGACGCAGCGGCAAACGATCATGCTCCTAAATATGACTTTTCAAGTTCAAAAGTTCCCGTTACTTCGGAGCAGACATTAGAACAATACCAGCGTAAGTTCAGAGTGACATCCGAAAGCCGTACAACGGAAGCTGTTTATGTGATTACTGTTATCAAGTCGGAGCTTCCTACGGAGTATCATTTTGAAAATATAGAAGACGGTAATAACAAGTACCATATATTCTATGAATTCAATCTGCAAAAAGCGGAAATGCTCCAATGGGCAAGCGGTAATCCCGGCTTCAACCTCACCGGTATGGCGAGATCTCCTTTGGATTATATAACTATACAGTCACAGGGATATATGGGTAAAGGGGCAAAACTGGAAACTAAAAGTACCGGAAGTTTCGGTGCAGGGGTTAGTATGCCTATTGCGGCAGGAAATCTCTTCATCGGTTCATTCGAAGTCGGCAACGCATTAAAAGACGCAATGAAGGCTACTAAATTCGGTTTCCCTTTCTACAAACATCCTACACGGCTTTCAGGGTATTACAAGTTCAAACCGGGAACTGATTATACTTCCTATACTTTGGGAGCGGATGGAAAGAAAAACTTTTTCATAGATGCCAACATGAATGGCAAAGATAAGGGGGATATATATGCTGTTTTATATGAAGCAGATAATGTAGAGGACTTCCTGGACGGTTACAACTCTTTGAATTCTCCTAAAATAGTATCTCTTGCAAGAATCGGAGTGAAACCAGAAGAAGAAATGAAAGAAACGAGTGAATGGACTTATTTCGATTTACCATTTGTACTTCAAAATAGTAAAACAATCAATGACAATATGCTTGCTGCCGGTAAATATAAACTTGCCATCGTATTCTCTTCCAGTGTGGAAGGAGCAGCTTTCAAGGGTTCAGTAGGAAGTACATTATGGATAGACGAAGTGACAATCCATTGCGAAGAAGACAACGATTAATAATTTAAAAAGTAATTTATATATGAAAAAATATATATTGGCTAGTTTAGCTATGTTTTTTTTCGGCATTAGCCAAATCAATGCACAATCATCTAATGAACACAAAGGGCTTTTATGGTCTTCACTTCATGGGTTAGATTATCAATTCAAAGCGGGTGTGAACATAGGTGGAACATCTCCGCTCCCTCTTCCCAAAGAAATCAGAAGCCTTGACAGCTACTCTCCCGGGCTTGCTATCACCCTGGAAGCTAATATTACCAAATGGATAGACGTACAAAAAAAGTGGGGAGTCAGCTTGGGACTCCGTCTCGACAACAAAAATATGACTACCGAAGCCACAGTAAAGAACTATGGCATGGAGATTTTTAATGAAACAGGTGGAAAGGTAGAAGGACTTTGGACAGGTGGTGTTAAAACCAAAGTGAAAATGTCTCTTTTGACTATGCCTGTTCTGGCTAATTACAAAATCAGCGACCGATGGAAAATCGTTGCAGGTCCTTATTTTTCATATATGATTGAGAAAGACTTTTCAGGCCATGTTTATGAAGGACATCTGCGCTCGCCGAATGCTACCGGTGACCGGGTGAATTTCACTGGAGATAATATTGCAACTTATGACTTCTCCGAAGATTTGCGCAAATTCCAATGGGGATTGCAGGTAGGTGGAGAATGGAAAGCTTATAAGCACTTAAATATACATGCTGACTTGACATGGGGGCTGAACGACATCTTCAAGAAAGATTTCACTACGATTTCATTTGCCATGTATCCTATTTACTTAAATATAGGATTTGGCTATTCATTCTAAGAAGTAGTCTTCTATACAAAGATATATAAAGAACCGGCGAAGAATCATATAACAAGATTCTTCGCCGGTTTCTTTATATTTATATTAGAAGATTACCTTCTAATAAAAAAGGCCGTCTCATTGTTTATTGAGACGACCTCTTTCTTTATCTTTCCTATTCTAATGGTTAGAATACAACTTCAAGATTGTCAATATAAAGTACGCTACCCGGTGCGCCCGAGAAGTTATCTCCATCCTTACTGGACGAACAAACAATAGCCAACTTATATATCTTGGAAGGATCCCAGGATTTACCATTCTTATACTCGAAGTTAACGTTGAACGCAGTATAAGCAGAGCGTTCGCCTGCATCTTTTACAGAAGCGATAGCCACGATCTTATCAGATGTCAACAAGTTAGTTCCATCCAAATGATCTGCAGAATAAGATTTGATCTCATATAATACCGCATTCATTGCAGGAGCATCTTTCTTAGTGTTATCCAAAGTCACTTCATGAGCCTTTGCGGGATTACCAGGGGTATTGGCTTGATAATAATCCGGTCCGGCAGCATATTTATAAAATCCCTTGAAAGATTTGGGTTCTTTGGTACACACATTACCGAAGTGGGTACTTTGCAATGTATTCATGATATTCACGCTGAATATTCCATTATACACAGTACCTGACGTTACTTTAGGGATAGCAGTTATCAACACAAATCGTCCTTTTGTATCAGCCGTTACAAGACGTGCCGCTTTTCCACTGCCAGTTGCAGTATCGTCAGTTTCAGTCACTAGATAAGGACCTGCCTGTGGATACAAAGCATTATCTCCAGTACCATACATCGCTTTGATATATTTCAGTCCTTCATTTGATGTCACCCATCCATTTCCCGGTTCATAATATTCCTGATATTTATTGGCTTCAACATCAGTGGCATTCTTCAGTTCCCAAGGAGCATCAAAATCAACCTTAAATGAAAAGTCATTAATCACATCATAGGTAATAGTGTAAGTTGTTGTTGTTCCCTTCTCCGGTTTTACTTTTACCTGCGTCTTTTCTCCGGAGAAATCAATAGGAGTTCCCTTCACATACTCTTCATTGTTATAAAGCAGTGTTGCTCCTGTTGAAACTTCAAAAGTAGGTACTAGTTCTTTCAGTTGTTCTTTCGTTGTACCTGGAGCGACATAGAACACAACATTTTTGTCTGTAATCTCAGGCTGAACAGTTATTATATCACTATCGATAGTCATCTTTAGTAATTCATTACCTGTTCTCTGTATCGGAGCGGATGTATAGGTATAATTCACCGTATAAGTCGCCGATTTCACCATTATCTTCAATGAGAGGATTTGATTAGCCCACGTACCGGATACTGTGTATTCAACTTCCTCTTTATTCTTTTCAGCAAGCGTACCCTTAAATTCCTCAATAGAAAAAGTTCCATCTGCATTCTTTATTAACCGTGCACCAGTTACTACAAGAGGCTGAGTAGCCTTGGAAGCCGTTGGTGTACCTAACTCTGGATTGTAAGGAAATGAGATGCTAAATTTTGTAATTGAGATCTTATTATATCCTGCAGCAGTCAAATAAATACCACCTGTTGCAGACGGATAAGCCATCGAAAATCCCTCTACTTCAGGATCACAAGTAAATTCAATCTCGGAACGCGGATAATAACCTACGATTGCGTCTGAATAATCTTTATCATCAATTTCTTTAGAAATACGAGTACCTTCAAATGAAACCACAATATCCATATCTTCAGCAGGACCGCCCTCTACGCTTCCACCTTTTTGGATAACATTGATATTCAAATTAGCTTTTTCATTACTTACTGTTCCTGATACTTTGATAGTCAGATTTCCCAAAACAGCATGATTCATTGTTGTTGTAGTTTCCTGTAGAACAGCCTGTCCTTCATCACCACTCAACGATATACCGCTCACTACAATATCACCTACAGAGAAAGTTAAAAATGAAAAGTCTCTCAATGACAATTCCACTTTATCTGCTCCTTCAGCTTTTACAAAAATTCTCTGAGATATAGCTTCCGGAGTCAAGTTTGCACCGTTCATGGAAACCTTCAAGCCACCATCGTAAGTTCCGACTGTCGCATCTTGAAGCATAGGATAATCAGGACCTGCATTTTTCGGATCGTCATCACTACAAGCCGTGAATAGACTTACCGAGCACATCAATACAAATAAACACAACAAATTCTTTTTCATCAATACTCTGTTTAAGTTAATAATAATAAGTTAATTACAAAAAGAAAAGTCCATTTTCAAGAAGAGATAATATACTCTTCCTTGCTAAAAAATGGCATAAAAAAATCTCTTATACCTTATATATACATAAGGTATAAGGTCTATTTCATGAATTAAATAGTCTATTTTTAGATTATACTTGCCTTAGGCAAGTTGCCAACATGAGGTAGTAAAGAGAATAAAACAGTCTAGTAAGAGAAACTGTTCTCGCAGATCCTCATAAATAAAGTTCAAATGTTATGAGAAATTGCGAGAAACCATGTTCCAAATTTTATTTTTTCGTTCCAGTATATTGAACTTTGACGCTTAATAATACCTCTCCATCCATGCTTACAGCAACATCTATCGGCAAGCTTAGTTTATTGCCTTCTACAGTTGCATTTACAATATCAACTTTACAATCAGCAGTTACTTCCAAACCAGGGGCCAATGGAACTTTTACTCCAGTCAAATTTTCAGTACCGCTAAAAGTTGATTTTCCATCTTTTTGTGCCACGGTACATTTTCCTACTTTCAAATCACCTAAGTTCACAGGTATGGGATCATTATTTCCAAGAACAACATTTAAAGTAAATTCCTTGATAACTACATCCACAGCATTATCGCCATTCTTTTCCAAAGACAGAGATTTAGCCTCATTGGCAACTACTTGTCCCTCTATGGAAGCAACCAAAGTACCACTGTATGTACCAGCCACTATTCCCGAAGGAGTAGTATCATCGTCGTCGTCATCACCACAAGCTGTAAACAGACTCATCGAGCCAATCAGCATTGCAAACATAAAAAATGAAATTCTTTTCATAACTTTCTCTTTTAGTTAATGGTTTTATCTACGAAAGAGAATACCACTTTTATTCTCTTCGCCTTTTTCTCAAAAGATAGCGCAAAGTAACGACTATTTACGGAGTGGCACAAGGTCTATTTTTTCTGTTTTTGTTCTCTTCTTCAACAATCTCATCCCATAAAGAAACTATGCGAACTATGGACGCATTTTGTGGAAGAAACTGGTAGTCTAATTTTCCATAGTTCAGTTATCTTTGCCCGGATAGCAAAAGTAAAATGAATAAAGAATTACCTAAAATAGATTTGCCGGAAGAATGGGTGATAGGCACAGGGATTAGCAAGGAATTGCTTAGTTTGTACACCAACTTTCCCTGCCGGTTAAAAGCGGAAATTTTTGTATTGTGTATGGAAGGCGAAATAGAGGCTTCGGTCAATCTGAACCGCATCACAGTACATGCCAATAATTTCATTACAATTATGCCGGGCAGTATTTTGCAGATACACAGTGTTCGCGGAGAACCCAAACTGTATTTTGGCGGCTTCTCATCAAAATACCTGGAACAAACTAACTTAAACCCATCTCCTACTGATACTTTATTTGTAACAATAGGCAGACCGGTCATTCCATTAAAAACGGAGGGAGCCAAACTGCTGGAAGAGTATTTCCTGTTTCTAATAAAGCTTTATGCCTTTTTCGACCAAACGACTCGTAAAGGAATCACCTTGCATCTATATAATAATATACATGTAGGAATATCCGCCATGTACAAAAACCGACAGCAAAGTACCAAAGAATTTCTGTCGAAAAAAGAACTTATATACAAGAATTTCACGCAACTCGTGGTTCAGAATTATAGTCAGACACGGAATGTGGCGTGGTATGCCGGAAAGCTAAAAATAGCACAGACTCACCTCTGTACCATAGTAAAACAAGTTACAGGAAACACATGTGTAGAAATCATCTCACGCATGGTGATTATGGATGCCAAGTCACAATTGAAATCCACCAATTTCTCTATTCAGGAAATCTCCGATTCGCTCAACTTTGCCAATATGTCGTTCTTTGGCAAGTATTTTAAGCGATATGTGGGGATGAGTCCACTGGCATATCGGAATAACGGATAAAAATTGTTCCAATAAAATTTAGCCATTTTTTTCCTTTTAAAGGAACACCCTCTTCCTTTAAAAGGAACGGGGCGTTGGTTTTAAACCAAGACCCCGTTCCTTTTAAACCAACGAAAGACTATCTTTATTGTCAAATAGCACACATCATTTTAAGAAATATAACGCTAAAAACTAATCATCATAATCGTATTCCAGACTAAAATCATCCACCCATAAAGTAGCTCCCTCTCCTCCGGTGAAATAATCACCATATTTACTGGCCGAACATACCACTAAAAGATATTTAGGAACACGACTGGTAGAACGATACTCCAGTCCAAGCTCTAACTCCTTATAATCCGTTACAGTTTTGCCTGTATTAAATTCAGCATAGGCAATAACATGAGAATCATTCTTGTCAAACAACTTGCGTTCCGAATATTTAGTATATACTTCCACAGGGCTATCCCAATCTCCCAATGCGATATATATAGCACATGTATCCGGTTCTCCCTTATAAGAGGAAAAACGCTTATAGTCGGCGGGGGCATTCTTCTCACTCGGAAGATTATCTATTGGAGCAGTGGTATATTTATAGTGTATTTTTAACTTGGTAGGTCTTGCGGTAAATGGTTTGCCAAATTGCAGACGGCCATTCGTTCCTACCGTCTCTACATATTTACCCATATACAAGTTTCCAGCAGCAAATTTGCCAATTGTTCCAAGACCTACAAACTTTGAAAATAATTTTGCAGCCTTACCTTGATTATTCCAGGTTTCGCTGGTAGGTACCGAATTGCTTTCACCTAATGTCGTAGCTCCTTCATTACCTGTATCCCATATCTGATTTCCATTTTCTGCCCACGGGTTCCAGACTTTTTTAACTTGATGCCAATCGTCAAAAGTTCCACCCGGCAATGCTACAACCTCTCCTGTTGTGAAGGTTAGAATATCCCCATACTTATTATCAGAAACAGCACGACAATTATAAGTAGTGGAAGCTTTCAGATGAGGAACACGAGCTTTAAAAGTTCCACCGTCCACTGTTATATAAGAAGCATCCACCGATTTCCATTCCCCGGAAGAAACCTCGCAGATTTCAAAGCCAAAAGTAGATCCCTTCTTGCCTTGACCATACAACCAAGCCACATTTGTCCAACCATCAGCAGATGCTGTCACTACCTCACTACTTGATGGAGAAACATATAATGTCCAAATCTCCGTTATATCATGATATTTCACTGTCACCTTTTGTGCAGACATAAAATTATGCATTGTCGAGTAGTCTGATGGAATCATACTACACCCCGTAGGTCCTAATTTTAAATCTTCCACTTGAATAGCACGCAGGCTGGTTGAAGAAGTTACATAAGCAACTGCTAAATGATTCTCAATATCAAATACAGCATTACCTATTTGATCCTCCACTACAAATCGGCGTTCTATGGACTGCTGACCGATAATCGTCCATTCGTAATCCTGATATAAAGATAAGGTGACCTTTTTAGGTTTTGTCAAATCCAACATCGTATTAACTGCCAAATCTGTTTTAGCGCCATCTGTTAATTCCAATTTTGTAACTAATACCTTTTTCAGGTTTACGGTCTCATCCAGATTCAGTGTAATTGTATTAGTCTCCGTATTAATAATAGCATTACCGGATTGGCCATCTACCACTATATCCAGAATTTGGAGTTTGATTACCGGATAATCAATATCGTTCTTTATACAAGATGCCAGCAATAACAACAATACTCCCAGCAAACTATTTTTATATATTCTTCTCATACGCTTTCAAACTACATACAAAGAGTTATACCAATATTGATATTAAACAGATTGATCTTAAAATTCGCACCGCTATCACGTCGTTTTCCGGTTTCACCCAGGTTGTTTTTTTGCTTTTCCACCCGGTATTTAAATCCAACTACTCCGAACGATACTTCAGCGCATACATTTTGTACTATAAAAACAGCCAACCCGGGATTGATACCCAAATGCAGTTCGTTCACTGTGGTTTCTGTCCGCTTCAACTCATCACCTGTGCCACGGGAAAAACTGGATGTTCCTGTATTATATGAAAGAGTCGTTTCATTAAATAAGCCAAAACGTTTTCCACGATCGAGACCTACATACGAACGATGAAAGGCAGCAACTGAATAAGTATCTTCTGCATAACGCATATCTTTCAGAGATACGTCCAAGTCCTCAACATCTAGCGAAATATTATCCAGTTGGGCAATCGTATGATTATATCCCAGTTTCATACCTACTACCAGATTATCTCGTATGGCATATCCTAAGAATGGTTTAACAGAGAAAGTACGAAAGTTACAATCAAAATCTTTCAGGACAGAAAACAATAAACTACTATCGTCACTATCAAAGTTTACGTAGGAAAAGGTCAAGCCGCCAATCCATTTTTTCTTTGGAATAAAGCGGTAATTTTTGATTCCACGGTCAAAACGGCCAATGGCCTTTGTCCTTATAATATTTGTCGAATCTTGAATTTCGTCGTATTCCGCTCGTGGGAGATAAACTGTGTCACGAACAATGATTCGTTCCAAAATCAAAGAATCCCTTCCATCTAAAGCACGAAGAGTATCTCGCTGCTGCGCCTGCAAAGTAGGTATCCCTGCCAACAAGCCTATTATATATATGAAAAATACTTTGTACATCTTTGTTTATAAATAAAAGGCAATTCCTAAACCGATAGAAAACAAATTAATCCTAAAATTCGCGCTACTGGAAGAACGCTCACCTACATATACCTGGTCGGTAGTCTGCTTTACTTTACTAAAATTCAGCCCTAAAACTCCAATACTTACTTCCACAGCAGTATAGTTATTGATGAAAGCAACAATTCCCGGGGCAACTCCTATATTGAAATCCGTAGTTGTAGAATAAGTACCTGTTACGGAATCACCACCTTTACTAACTACTTTGGATTGACTTCCCCCCATGCCTAGTTGTGTCTCGCTAAACAAAGCAAATCTCTTACTGCTGCCCAAGGTTACATAATTGCGCAAAACAGCCATTGCCGAATAAGAATGCTTCAACTGATAGAGATCGTTCACGTCAAATTGATTATCTTCATCCAAATTAATGGATAAATCGCTTAGTTTCGTCAATGTTCTACCATAAGAAAAACGTCCACCGGCAGCTACATTATCTTTGAATGCATAACAAACCATCGGGCTTACTTTAAACGTATATCCATCCGAATTGAGCCCATCCATCACTAGAAATTGATAATTCTTCTCATTGTGTTCGGAATAGGAGACAGAACTTCCTACAATCCATTGTCCTTTGGGAATGAAGGTCCCCAATTTGATATCCCGTTTAAATTCCTGCGCTTGGGCACTCAAAGTGCCCAACAATGCAAGAAATAATATAAAAGCTATTTTTTTCACGTGCTTTGTATTATTCATAAATCAATTCAAAATCATCCAACCACATTGTACTATCCGTACTTCCGGCAAAGTAATCACCATATCGACTGGCAGAAGCAACAACCACAATACTTGTCGGCTTGCGTTCAAGTGAACGATAATCTAAATTAATAGTAAATTCTATCATTCCAGTACCTTCTGTCGAGTTATAATAAACTTGTTCTCCGTAAGCAATAATTCCGGTATTATTTTCAGAAGGATCGAACAATTGTCGTTCGGATGATTTTGTTTTTATAATAACAGGCCAATATTCTTTTGTATTGGGTTCTTCCACTTTCTCCCAATCTCCTAAAGCAACGTAAATAATTCCCTGATCCTGAGCACCAGAAGCTATCTGGTCTGAAGAATAATTCACTTTGCCAGAGATGTAACGCACATAACCATGCAGAGCCTTTGGACGAGAAGAAAAATCACGTCCCCACCCTAAAATCCCATCTGTTCCATCTGTTTTCAAATATTTTCCTGCAAATACATTTCCTGCAGCAAATTTACCAAATATTGAAATTCCGATAAATTGCGATTTTAGTTTTGCCGAATATACCCCACTATGACGAATAGAGGAGTCTTTTGTTGTTACATTTCCACCAAGCGTAGATGCACCATGATTACCACTATCCCAAAACATTTCTTCACCACTACCATAAATCAACATAGGACTACCGTCAGTCCAACTTTCAAAGCCACCATTTGGAAGTTGAGTTGCAGGCTCAGTAGAGAAAGTACAAATCACCGCCGAAGGAGTAACACCTGACAATGCCTGATATTCATATTCGGTACCTGGCAGTAAATCTGTTAATTCTGCAGAAAGATTCATAGTCTCACCATTTCTCACTGCATCAACATTCTCCCAGTTTGCAGTTCCCTTGATACGGTAGTTAAAACTTAAATGCTCAGTTGTCTCGTAAATCAACTCCCCACGTAAAACAGCTTTCGAGGTCCAAACATCCATAATGTGCACATCGGTTGTCAATACAGCAACATCTGATACGACGATGGACAATGTGGTTGAGTTACTTTTACCTGCAGCATCCGTAGCAGTCAAAGCTAAAGCATAAGAAGCTTCTTCCGTTGTCATTTTTTGAATAAGATCAGAAGCTAAAGTTACTGTTAATAATCCAGCACCTGTTTCCGCATCAAAAGCAGGGGTAAGCTGCAATCCTTTTTCTTCCAAAGCTAATTTTTCTTCTTCGCTCACATTAGCCAACTGAAGTGTATTGCTCTCAAATCCCCAATCCATCAATTTATCACATGAAAGAGTAGCATCTGTCAATACTGATGTAACCGCTATTTTATAAGCCAGTTCATTGGTCGAATTTAGTGCATATATATAAGGAGAAGAGAAATCAAAACCAACTCCTCTGAATGACGGCCGCTGCTTAAATTCTACTTCATCTTCTATAGTCTCCAAAGGAGTTATATCTACTGTCACTTTTAAAGCTGCTCCGCCATCTTCATATCCATCAGTATCAAAATTCAGTTTTAAATCATAACGGGTGGCAGATTCCGCAGCCACAACATCGGACCTTTTAAATTCTTTCCCGTTTTGCAAGATACCATCAAAATTCCATTGGAAAGAAGTTTCTCCTTTTGATAACATATAGTAGCCAATAGCATTCATATTCTCCTGCGTAAATTCCAAAGAACCAAACTTCGTAGAAACGGTCATTGTATAGCTTTTGAATAAGTCATCAATATTATCACTGAATTTTACAGCTGTCAATACATTAGCAATCTTACATTTAATTTCCTGATTAGTGACATTACCAGTTGTTATTTCAAAGGAGCTTTCACCTTTGTAATAGGATTTATCAAACGAAGCAGGAACTGAATCACCAGCATTTACACGTACTGTATATCCGCCGGATGTTAATTGCAGTTCTTCCGGCATCTGTGACACTCCTTTGTAGTAACGTATCAAGCCTTTGCCACTATAAATACGAATTTCGCAATTATTTTCCAATTCCGCTTGCTGTTCATTATCCAACGAACGTGTATTGACGACTTTCACATAAGGGTCAACATTGACTTTCATGCGCAATGTTCCTTCTCCGCCCAATTGCTCTGTCTCCGTACATCCTATCCATGATAAGATACACAGAAAACCGGCAAATATATATTGCAAATATTTCATTCTCATGTTCTTATTTATCCTCGGAGATTAATGTCAATGTTTTCTCAACTTGATTCATTTTCTGATCAATAGCAGTAATAATGAACTTATGTGTGCCCGGCTCTAGCAATAAAGCTGTGAATTGAGTAATTGCAAAGTCCAAATCTTTAGCGCCAATTACCTCATTACCGACAGGGAAACCTAATCCTTTTAATCCTTCTTTGTACTCACCCGGATAAGCCAAATCAAATTCACTTGTCAAACCAACATCTGACAGCATTTCTTCAGTCAAGAAGTCTGAAACAATTTTCACTTTCAGATTAGATAAACCTTCCGGGCTAATCACTTTCACATTTACATCAACAGTCGTTTTTATCGGGAAAGTTATACTTTCATCTATATTAAATCCAATACCTGCAATGGTCGGTTTTTCTCCTTCCGGTTCAGACGGATTCGGATCCGGAATAATTTCCTCATCTTGTTCTACAATAACCCCTTTTTCAATGACTGTACATTGAGCAACAACTGTCAATTTCAGAGGTACGAAACCACCTTCTATATAACCATCATCATTGACATACTTCAAGTAGAATTTGATAATACGATGTTGACCTGCTTTTGCATTTTTAACAGGATATGGTACAGATTCAGGATTTCCATCTATTTTCCCAGTCATAGTGGCCGTCATCAAATTATCACTTTCTTTATTTGCCCGAAAATAACCACTTCTTGTTTCATCTTTATTAAATTCTAAAGATGCATTTCCAATTGAAACAGTAGTCTTGACATCATCTCCCATCAGTGCTTTCAACTTATCATCATAAGTTACAGACACCTGAATATTCTGTAATCTACATACCATCGGTTCCAAGTCTTTCACTTTATTAGCTTCAATCGTAAACGATTCTTCTGCATAATAATATGGCGTCTCGAATTCTGCCGGTTGCACTTCATGAGACAAAGCCTGAACAGAATAGCTTCCAACCTTCAATGTGAATATTTCCGGCAGTTCGCTATACTTCCATTCCTGCACTAATTCTTCATCCGCATTGTAAATACGAATTAAATAATTATCCGTATTCACGTCATCCGCAGCACGTGTAACCGTAGTAGAAGAGGCATCAACAGACAAGCCCTTTAAAGAAGCCAAATTAATAGAACCTTCACCTTGCTCTGTTGAATCATTATCCATTTTCTCACGATCGCAAGCGGAAAATGAAAGGATTGCCGCTAAAGCGAAAAATAGTATGTATGTTATCTTTTTCATAATTCGTTATTTTAATAGACTAATTTGACATCATCAATATACAGTTGAGCACCTATGAATTCTCCATCACTCAAATTTCCTCCTTTTGGGTAATCATAATTGGTACTTCCTGGCTCTACTTGTGTACCTGATTGGAATAATATATACATTTTATTAGCTTTCTTACTACCTTTGGGATAATCCAATTCAATATGCTTTAAAGTATAACTGCTATTCTCTCCACATTCTGAATCAGGCAACTGTTTTTCAGAAATGATATTGCCTTCATTATCAAGAACTACAATCTTTGCAATAAACTTATCTATTGGATTTTTAGGTTTATATTTATACATAAATGTTACTCCCGACGGGCGAGAAGAGAATTCAATACCATATTGAGGAGTATATGAGCTCTTATTTAATGTTCCTAAATATAGATAACCTGCATCTCCCTTTTTAGATGCTCCACCAGCAGCGGCACTACCACTTCCCCAACCAACAGTTCTCACTAAAGCTGCATACGTTCCGGATGTACAATCTGTCGTAGGAATGGTACCCGAATTAGCTACATAACAACATCCAACATAAGGCGGAGTTGGAAATCCTAAGAACTTACTAGGAGCAGCACCATCTTGCGTTGTTTTTTCGTTCAAAGTATTCCATCCTTCTCCTGTTCCATTTTCAGCCCATGGGAACCATTTCTTCCAATAAACAAGATCCAGATTCTTGGTAATCGGATTACCATTTTTATCCGTCTGATTCCATGACCAAGATTCAAAACTTGCATTCGGAAGCTGTCTGGCTATTTCAGTGGTTATAGTTACAACGTTAGCTGAAATCACTCCATTAGCACAAATTGCTCTCACCTGATAAGTATGTTCTTTTTCCCTATCTTCCAATAATCCAGTCATTTCGGCAAGGCCTTCATCATCTACTGTGCATTTGGACGTTAGCCAATTATCGGTACCGTTTTCCATATACTGAAGTGTCAAATTATTCTTCAAATAATCTAACTCTGTAATATCATTATATACAAGATGTATTATTGCTTTAGTTGCCCAACAGTCTATGTCTGATACTTGTAAACTAAATGTTAATGGTTTTACAGAAATCACCAATTCTTCTGTACGACTACCACAACTAACCTTCATTGGTAAGTCTTTACCAATCATAGATGGTAATGTTATTGTCACTTGATGATTTATTCCTTCTGAAACTATATTAGATGGAACTATATCCAACCATATATCATTTTCTTGATACTGATATTTTATAGTTGTCAAATCACCATCTAAAGTAACTGGAATTATAAAAGAAGTAGCATTCACAGGAAGGGTTTCTACAGTACCTACAGCAAACTGATTATCCAAAACCTTCACCTTTATGACTTCCGCCGGATCATTTACCCTGCCTATCTTATCCGTCACAACAAGAGAGAATATATTTTCATTATCCCCATTGCCGTATTGCAGATTAGGGATTACTTCAGAAAAATCCAACGTAGCCATTTTATCTACATTAGCACTTAGCCCACGCATTGAAAGACCTAATGTTTTCATTTGCTGCAAGTCTTCTTCTTTCGGATTTACCAAATCAATAGAAGCTGGCCACCCTTGTGCCAATAAAGAAGCGGACTGAGTAGTCAACACACATTTCTTGATTCCATTACGTGCGGTTATTAGCATAGAAAGTGAGGAAATAGCACTACCTTCTTTTACTTCCTGCATTTCACCGGAACTATATCCTGAGGCCATAAAGAACGGTGGTTGCATATTTAATATATCATCAGACACATTAATTTCTATCGGTTTTTCTACTGTTGTATCATCAAAAGAAATCTTCAAAGTAGCACTTCCTGCATCAATATCTAATTTCAGGCGATAGAATTCACGAGCCTTCGCTTCATCAATGTCCAAGATATTTAATTTGGCAGACTGTCCGTTTTGTTTCTCCACATTAGCATATACAGTTATAACGCCCGGCTTCACATAAGCAGCGCGCACTTCATTTTTCGAG
This sequence comes from Bacteroides sp. GM023, assembly GCF_014750685.1. Lineage (GTDB taxonomy): Bacteria > Bacteroidota > Bacteroidia > Bacteroidales > Bacteroidaceae > Bacteroides. Next base: position 91,396 of record NZ_JAAXGE010000011.1, on the reverse strand, counting down.
AAAACTACAGGACTACCACCAGCAGATTGCACGGTAGTAGAATAATCAGAAAAGTACTTTTTGAATGCATCCGTATATTCTACTGATACTTTTACATTCGTCAAATAGCAGGTGATATTTGCCTCAACTGTGACATCATCCTCTATTGTTATTTCTTGCGTCCCTTCATAATACGGAGATTCAAATCCTTCTTTATCCGAACTTCCATAATATGCCTTCAATGTATAAGTACCCACTGGAAGGACTGCATATTTGGGGTACTCACTAAATTTATCCCACGAAGTTTTAACGACATTCCCATCCATTAAAGCAATTGTAAAATCTCCGACATTGGGCGCCAAATCGTCGTCTTCCGTGTTATCTCCCTCATTTCCACTACTGTCTCCCTCTGTTCTAGTAGTAGTATTGATGACATTTCCACTGGCAGTTAATTGTAAACTAAGCATACCAGTTGCTTTGTTGGAGCGCTTTTGTTCGCTTTCACAAGCAGACAACAGTACTATTGCCACCAACAACAATACCTTAATAACATTTCTCATATTATTTATTTCTCTAAATTTATCCAGGACAACTAAACTCCCTTTGTAGCTTTTTCCATGAAAATTTGCCCTGCGCTAGAATGCTCTTAAAACTTAGCGCAAAAATACAGTTTTCCTTCTTTATAATAAAGTATCCAAAGAAAGTTTTATTCCCAAATATGAAAATAGGAACACAAATAATATGTGACACATGAAAAATAGACCATTTAAAAGAGGTAAAATAGAAAAGTTCCGCCTTTCAGATGAAAAACAGAACTTTTCTTATTTAAGCGAACTATGTTAACAGAACTTTATTTGTCAATGCCTGGCATCAGGACAACTCCAAGCTTTTTCTTTCCGTCCATTTTGACAATCATCGGTTTTTCGAAACGGACATGGCGAAGGAATTTTGTTTCTTCTATTGCCGGTTGGGTATTCAGAAATTCCTGATTATAGACTCCATCATTCATAAAAGCATTGATTGTGAAATACCCTACTCCGAAAGAAGTTAAGTTTTGGAAGAAGTGCGTACCCTGGCTGGGGTCTACACGATAATTGGTCAATCCGGCTTCTACGATTACACGGGCGGCAGAGATATGCGGCCATTTTACCGGGATACCGAGCCATGTGTCACTGCTTCCCCAACGTCCCGGGCCTACGAGAACATAATTCTTCCCTTCGTTCAGGAATTGTTGGTTTATCTTCTCTATCTCCCAGGCAATAGCCTGGTTATTTGAAGCACTGTAACCGTCGGTCTTGACATAGACGACATCACAGATTTCGTTCATGATGCCATGCCCTAACGAGTTGTATGAACGGAGCACAACATCTTCATCCGGAATTTCGTTCAGGTCCTCGTCCAGCATTTCTTTGCTATCAACGATAGGTCGGATTTGCAAAAGATAGAACGTACCGGTTTTATCCTGTTCACGGCTCAATGTAGCTGCAAATTCTATTTCGACAGGACGGCGCATTTCCTGTTCACTGTATTTCAATACTAATTGAAGAATACGCGCTAGCGGGAAAACATCATGTTGCAGGATATTGGCGAAAGTAATCACCTTGCGACCGCCCGGGTACAAACCGTCACGGATAATCTGGTCATATGGATCGTATGTGGAAGCAATATATCGCAAAGCACCATCATTTTCCGCTTCTTTCACGTGAAGTTTCAACAGGTTGAAGCCGTCGTCGATAGAGAAATCATGTCCTGCATTCTTCAAGTCCAAAGCATAGAAACGGGTTTGGGTTTCTTTCAGGGCAATCTCCATTTCACTGGTTTGCAATACCTGGTTCGGGTGATAAGGAGAGAAACGGAGAGTCATGCCACCGTCTACAATATATTTTCCTAATCCTAAAGCTAGGTTCACTGTTCCTTCTTCCGCTTTTTCATCACCTAACGGATAATAATTTAATGACCGGGCTACACCGGACATGGAAGGATAATAACGGTCACCGTACTGATTGCCGACTACTTCCTGCAAGATAACAGCCATTTTCTCCTGGTCGATAACATTTGAAGTAGCCTGCATATAAGCTTTACTATCCCGGAAATATACCGAAGCATAAACACCTTTAATAGCATCGGAAAGCATACGCAGCATTTCATAACGGTCATCCAGATAAGGAATCATATATGTATTGTAAATCCCGGCAAAAGGCTGATAATGAGAGTCCTCTAATAAAGAAGAAGAACGAATGGCAATCGGAGACTTCACTACATCGAAGAAAGTGAAGAAATCCTCCACCAACCTGTCCGGCAATTTTGCTTTCAGGAAATATTTCAGAATGGTATCATCGTCCGCATCAGAAAGAGCTATCTGATACAGATTATTGATATCCATAAATTCGTCGAATACGTCGGTACAGAGCACTACCGTCTTAGGGATAGCCACCCGCGCATTTTCGAACTCGTCAAATTCAGGATAGCGTTTCACCATGTTGTCAATAAAAGCCAGTCCACGCCCTTTTCCGCCTAATGACCCATCACCGATACGGGCAAAATTAGAATAACGGTCGAAGCGATCACGCTTAAAGACGGCAACGACTCCCTGATTCTTCATCTTACGATATTTCACGATAGCTTCGAAGATGATTCGGCGGTGAGCATCCACGTCTTGGAGACTGCTCCAGGTAATAGGCTTCAAGAACTCCGCCACAGGGAACATAGCCCGTGAATAAAGCCAGCGCGACACATGATTGCGGCTGATATGATATAAGAAAGATTCTGCCGGTACGGCAAACAGGATATTTTGTAGTTCCTTCAGGTTACGTACATGCGCTATCTCCTCTCCCGTATCCGGATTACGGAAAACAAAATCACCGAAACCGAAGTTATCAGAAACGATACGACGCAAATCGACATCCATCTTCTTCGAGTTCTTGTCAATAAAACTCGCACCGTATTTCGCCGCATAAGAAGAGTTTTCCGATTCGGAAGACTGGATAATCAAAGGTACAAACGGGTCGTTCTTGCGTATCTCGGCACATAGCTTGATACCTGCCAGACCGTCTTTTTCGCCCCGTTCCACTTTCGGGAAACGCACGTCGGTAATTACACCTAATATATTGTTCTGATATTTGTGATAGATTTCCATCGCTTCCTGATACGTACGTGCCAATACAATTTTAGGACGTCCGCGCATACGAAGCGTACGTTGATGCGCATTCAAGGCTTCCGTAGAGAATTCCTGGCTTTGCTTCAAAACGAACTTATACAGATTCGGAAGAATGGAAGAATAGAAACGGATACCGTCTTCCACCAAAAGAATCAACTGCACCCCCACTTCCTGTACATCATGCTCCAAGTTCATTTTATCTTCCATCAACTTAATGATAGACACCAGCAAGTCGGTATTACCCAGCCAACAGAATACATACTCAAATGCACTCAAATCCTCGTTAATGATTCGTTTCGTGATACCATGACTAAAAGGAGTCAGGATGACAATAGGAATATGTTCGTATTTCTCCTTGATGTGCCGTCCGATGTCGAAACTGTCGTTATCTCCCGTGCTCGGCATACAAATCACCAAGTCGAATGACATATTCTCCAACTGCGACAACGCTTCCTCTTCCGTAGACACCTGCGAGAAACGGGGCGGATAACGCAGAGACAATGAAGTATATTCATTGAAAATCTTCTCGTCAATGCGTCCGTCATCTTCGAGCATGAAAGCATCATAAGGATTGGCTATTAACAACACGTTAAAAATTCGCCGGGTCATCAAATTAGCGAATTGTGTATCTTTGAAGTAAAGCTGGTTTAATTTATATTTACTGAGCATAAAATAATTCTCCTTTCTTATTCAAATCGTCACTCTTCATTTGTTCAAGTCGTCATTCTTCAAAATCACATTTTGCAAAGTTAATTCTTTAAATCTCATTTTCCACCATACTTCTTTATAAAGTTTACTTGTTTATCTCCTATTATTTTGTAGATTTGTAACTTTAAGTTTATTCAAAAAGACTTTTTATTCACATGAAAAAAGTAACTTTATTAATGAGTGGAATCATGGTGATGTCATGCGCTCCCCAACAGAAAAAGCTGGTCTACCCCGAGACGGCAAAGGTAGACACAGTAGACGTGTACTTCGGCACACAAGTCCCCGACCCTTACAGATGGTTGGAAAATGACACCAGCGCAGCTACTACCGCCTGGGTAGAAGCGCAGAACAAAGTAACGAACGAGTACCTCAGTCAAATCCCTTTCCGGGAAAACCTCCTGAAACGATTGACGGAACTGGCAGATTATGAAAAAATCAGTGCTCCGATCAAAAAGCATGGGAAATATTATTTCAGCAAGAACGACGGTTTGCAGAATCAAAGCGTGTTCTACGTACAGGATTCACTGGATGGCGAACCCCGCGTATTCCTCGACCCGAACAAACTATCGGAAGACGGCACAGTAGCCCTCACCGGCCTTTATTTCTCCAACGACGGCAAGTACGCAGCTTACAGCATTTCGCGCAGCGGTTCGGACTGGTCTGAAATTTACGTAATGGACACCGAAAGCGGCAAACTGCTGGAAGACCACATCGAATGGGCAAAATTCACCGGTGCCGCCTGGCAGGGAGACGGCTTCTATTACAGTGCCTACGATGCTCCGAGCAAAGGAAAAGAATTCTCCAACGTGAACGAGAATCATAAAATCTATTACCATAAAATAGGTGAACCGCAATCGAAAGACAAACTGGTTTATCAGAACCCGGCTTATCCGAAACGCTTCTATACTTCCAGTACCAGCGAAGACGAACGCATCCTCTTCCTGACAGAATCCGGTGCCGGACGAGGAAACAACCTGTTCATCCGTGACCTGAAAAAGCCAAACTCTCCTTTCATCCAACTGACTACCGACCTCGACTACCAATACTACCCTATTGAAGTGATCGGCAATCAAATTTATATCTACACCAACTACGGCGCACCGAAAAACAGAATCATGGTAGCCGACATCAACCGCCCGAAACTGGAAGACTGGAAAGAACTCGTTCCTGAATCGGAAGCAGTTCTCTCCAACGCAGAAGTGATTGGCGGCAAACTGTTCCTCACTTACGACAAAGACGCTTCCAATCACGCCTATGTTTACGACCTCAACGGCAAGCAATTGCAGGAAATCGAATTACCGTCACTCGGCTCCGTAGGTTTCAGCGGCAACAAGGACGACAAAGAATGTTTCTTCGGATTCACGTCATTCACCATCCCCGGCGCTACCTATAAATATGACATGGACAACAATACCTACGAACTGTATCGTGCTCCGAAAGTACAGTTCAACTCGGATGATTTCGTAACCGAACAGGTATTCTACCCCAGCAAGGACGGCGTGAAAATCCCGATGTTCCTTACTTATAAGAAAGACCTGAAAAAAGACGGTAACAACCCTGTATATCTCTACGGTTACGGCGGCTTCGGCATCAGCCTCAACCCGGGATTTAGCGCTACCCGCATCCCGTTCCTCGAGAATGGCGGAATCTATGCCCAAGTCAACCTCCGCGGTGGCAGCGAGTACGGTGAAGACTGGCACATAGCCGGAACCAAAATGCAGAAACAGAACGTATTTGACGATTTCATCTCCGCTGCCGAATACCTGATCGACCAAAAATATACCAATAAGGACAAGATAGCAATCATAGGCGGTTCCAACGGTGGTCTGCTGGTAGGTGCCTGCATGACGCAACGTCCCGACCTGTTCCGCGTTGCCATTCCGGCAGTAGGTGTAATGGATATGCTTCGCTACCATAAATTCACCATCGGCTGGAACTGGGCAAGCGATTACGGAACCAGCGAAGATAGCAAAGAGATGTTCGAATACCTCAAAGGCTACTCTCCGCTGCACAACCTGAAGCCGGGTACCAAATACCCTGCAACTCTTGTCACCACTGCCGACCATGACGACCGTGTAGTTCCCGCCCACTCATTCAAGTTTGCCGCTACCCTGCAAGCAGACAATGACGGCACGAACCCCACACTTATCCGCATCGACAGCAAGGCCGGACACGGTGCCGGCAAACCGATGGCGAAAGTATTGGAAGAACAAGCAGACATTTACGGATTTATCATGTATAATCTGGGAATGAAACCGAAATTCTAAAGCATAACTTTCTATTTGTAAACACATAGAAGCCCCGTAGCCTGTTTTTGACATTACAGGTCACGGGGCTTTGTGTTTTTCAGCAGAGAAATCTGACATTTTATCATTATTTAATCAAAATATCGGCTTAAAAATAATCGAATTTGAAAAATATTCCTATATTTGCAGTGAGTTAGTTGACATTTTATCAGAATTAACCTTTTAAAATATAGTATCATGAACATCCAAAAAATCATGTCCTCTTTAGAGGCAAAGCATCCCGGTGAATCTGAATATCTTCAAGCAGTCAAAGAAGTTCTTCTCTCCATTGAAGATATATACAATCAACATCCTGAATTTGAAAAATCTAAAATCATAGAAAGATTGGTAGAGCCCGACCGCATCTTTACCTTCCGTGTGACGTGGGTAGACGACAAAGGCGAAGTGCAAACCAACCTCGGCTATCGCGTACAGTTCAATAACGCTATCGGCCCGTACAAAGGCGGTATCCGTTTCCATGCTTCCGTGAATCTTTCCATCCTGAAATTCCTCGGCTTCGAGCAGACATTCAAAAATGCACTTACCACTCTGCCTATGGGCGGCGGTAAAGGCGGTTCCGACTTCTCTCCACGTGGAAAGAGCGATGCTGAAATCATGCGTTTCTGCCAGGCATTCATGCTGGAGTTGTGGCGCCATCTCGGCCCGGATATGGATGTGCCTGCCGGTGACATCGGCGTAGGCGGACGCGAAGTAGGTTATATGTTCGGTATGTACAAGAAGCTGACCCGCGAATTTACAGGAACCTTCACCGGAAAAGGATTGGAATTCGGCGGTTCACTGATTCGTCCCGAAGCTACCGGTTTCGGTGGTCTGTACTTTGTTCATCAGATGTTGCAGGCAAAAAATATAGATATAAAAGGTAAGACAGTAGCCATCTCCGGATTTGGAAACGTTGCCTGGGGCGCAGCAACCAAGGCTACCGAACTGGGTGCGAAAGTAATCACCATCTCCGGCCCGGACGGATATATCTACGACCCGGACGGCATCAGCGGAGAAAAGATAGACTATATGCTCGAACTTCGTTCTTCGGGCAATGACATCGTTGCGCCTTACGCAGAAAAATATCCGAACGCAACCTTCGTAGAAGGCAAGCGTCCCTGGGAAGTGAAAGCAGAGATTGCACTGCCTTGTGCGACTCAAAACGAATTAAATGGAGAAGATGCTCAAAATCTCATAAAAAATGACGTACTTTGCGTCGGAGAAATTTCCAACATGGGCTGTACGCCGGAAGCCATCGACCTTTTCATCGAACATAAGACGATGTATGCGCCGGGTAAAGCAGTCAACGCAGGTGGTGTTGCCACTTCCGGACTGGAAATGTCTCAAAACGCTATGCACCTAAGCTGGAGCGCTGCCGAAGTGGACGAAAAACTCCACGCAATCATGCACGGTATCCATGCACAATGCGTGAGGTACGGCACGGAACCCGACGGATACATTAATTATGTGAAGGGTGCCAACATTGCCGGATTCATGAAAGTAGCCCACGCAATGATGGGACAAGGCGTTATTTAAATTGAAAATTGAGAATTAAAAATTAAAAAATGAGACTGTTTGGTAATAGACTACTTTAGTCAACAAAACATTTATTTTTCAACTCTCAATTTTTAATTTTCAATTTATTCAAAGACTTTGTTTAGTTGTATTTGTATTTGTGGTTTGCGCTACTCGCCTCCTGTGACAGGACGCGGGTAGCGCTATTTTTTTGAAATTAACAATATTTTCGATGGAATTAATTATCTTTGTGGCATTGTAGGGTAAATAATAGATTGTGAAATTGTTATTCGGGATAATTAACTCACAACTAATAATTTATCATTCATAGTTTTGTAAGAAATAATCATGTAACAAATAACTAAAGATGCTACAACCCGAATTAAAATTTCGCCGCGATAAAATTCGCAGTCTGATGGCGTTACAGGGCATTGACGCCGCGCTAATCACTTGTAATGCAAATTTAATTTATACCTATGGCTGCGTAGTCAGCGGTTATATTTATCTCCCTCTCCACTCACCTGCATTGCTGTTTTTCAAACGTCCCAATAATATCACAGGCGAACATGCGTTCCCTATCCGCAAACCCGAACAAATCGTCGATTTGCTGAAAGAACAAGGACTGCCGTTGCCTGCAAAACTGATGCTTGAAGGTGACGAACTTTCCTACACGGAATATTGCCGTTTGGCAAGCCTGTTCCCTGAAGCGGAAGTAGTGAACGGAACCCCGTTAATCCGCCAGGCACGCAGTGTAAAGACCCCTATTGAAATAGAAATGTTCCGCCGTTCGGGCATTGCCCATGCAAAGGCATATGACCTGATACCAAGTGTATATCGTCCCGGCATGACAGATGTCGAGTTTTCTATCGAAATAGAACGCCTGATGCGTCTGCAAGGTTGTCTGGGTATTTTCCGCGTGTTCGGACGCAGCATGGAAATCTTCATGGGTAGCGTGCTGACCGGAGACAATGCTGGTTATCCTTCTCCTTACGACTTTGCTTTAGGCGGCCAGGGACTTGACCCAGCCCTTCCGGGGGGAGCCAACAAAACTCCGCTGAAAGAAGGACAAAGCGTCATGGTAGATATAGGTGGTAACTTCAACGGATACATGGGCGATATGAGCCGTGTATTCTCCATCGGGAAACTATCGGAAGAAGCCTATGCAGCTCATCAAGTCTGCCTGGATATTCAGGAAAAGATTGCTTCCATGGCTCGCCCGGGTGTTGCCTGCGAGAAACTTTATGACGCTGCCATCGAAATAGTCACCGCAGCCGGATTTGCAGATAAATTCATGGGGACAGACCAACAAGCCAAGTTTATCGGCCACGGTATTGGTCTTGAAATCAATGAAGCCCCTGTCCTCGCGCCACGCATAAAGCAGGAACTGGAACCGGGAATGGTATTTGCCCTCGAACCGAAAATCGTCCTTCCGGGTATAGGCCCTGTCGGAATAGAAAACTCTTGGGTGGTCACCAACGAAGGAGTCGAAAAACTGACTAATTGCAATGAAGAAATCATTGAATTGAAATAATTCTTTTCATAAAATGTGCTTGATTTTCAGTCAGGCACATTTTTTTTGAAAAAAGAAAGGATTCATGTACGGGTACTATTCTTTTCGATTGTATTTATAGATAGACAAGGTAAAATAGAAATTTATGGTAACAGAACCAACTAAGCTAATCAATACAATCAAAAAGATGCTATCAAAGGGACTGACAGCGTCTGAAAAGATTGAATTATCCGAAGAGAAGCCTGTAACCCATTTGCTGAACAAACAATGGGAAACCGACTCGTCTACTCATATCAAAGACCAGGTAGACCCTACAGAAATATGGAATAACATCATCTCTACCTGCTGGCCACACGAAAGGAAGATAGCCCGTCGCAGACGTTATCTGAGAATCGGATATTCTGCCGCAGCAGTCTGCCTCGTTCTCCTCATGGGGATGTGGACTGTCGATTACTTCACCAATCCTTATATCACCGTCAACGCTTTATCCGGCAAAGAACTGACCGTAGCCACTTTGCCCGACAACTCCAAAATCTGGTTGAAAAAAGGCTCAAGCATACGCTATAAAAGCAAATTCATCAAGAATCGTAATGTAACACTTACCGGTGAAGCCTCTTTCGATGTCACCAAGTCCTCTCATCCTTTCCGCGTTCATTTCCAGGATGCACAGATAGAGGTAAAAGGAACGGAATTCAATATCAAGTCAGGTAACAAACTGGCTGAAATCACCCTCTATACGGGAAGCATCGTATTCAGTGCCGAAGCACTTCAGAACAGTATTGAAATGAAGCCTTCCGATCAAATCGTCTACAATACGGTTACCCATGAAGTTACAAACAATGAAATAGACCTGGAAGATTACGACTGGCGCTCGGAAGAATATCGCTTTGTGGATAAACCTATGAGCGAACTCATTGATTTAATAAATGAGTCGTATCAGGCAAACATTAAAATACGCGATGCACAATGTGCCCGAAACCTCTTTTCAGGAACGATACGCAAAAGCGAATCCCTGGAAGATGTGTTGGATAAAATATGCATAAGTTTCAATTTAAAAATCAAAGCGGAAAAAGACAGCATCATTTTATACTGATTAGTATCAGAGCTATCTGAATAACATTTTTATTAACCCTTAAATATTTAATGCAATGAAAAAGACATTTTTCAATGCGCTAATGCTATTGTTGTCACTATTAGCATTAGGCAGTTCATGCAGTGACGGAGAAGAAACAGAAGCAATTCCAGTATTGGAAGTCGAAACCCAAACGATGAATTTTGAAGCGAAAGCTTCTTCACAGGAAATTCAAATCACGACAAACATTCCTGATTTGAAAGTACAGGTGCAGGAGGATGCAAAAGACTGGTGTTCAGCCATCATTGATGGTGATAAACTGGTGGTATCCGTACTCGACAACAATAACGAAGGTGTGCGCAGTACTACAGTCATTGTCTACCGTAATGCAAAAAGCAAAAAAATTACAGTCAGCCAACTTGGTAACGGACTGGCGATTTTGGTGGATCCAGAATTATTCAAGTTAGAGACCGGCGATGAAACTGAAATCGAGTTCAAAGTCACGACTAATGTGGAAGGACTGGATGTGACAACTCCTAATTGGGTTTTAGTACCAGTGACAGACCCCAACGACAAAACACGTGCAGCAGTCATGATAGACCATGAATATAAATATACGGTAGAAGGTAATATAACCACAGAAAAACGTAGTGGAACTATTGTAGTCAGCGCTGTCGATCCTGAATTGAATTTAAAAGTTGAGATTCCCATCGAGCAAGCAGGTTTGCCTGAGTACGATCCGAGTGGCAGTGAAGATTTAGCAGAAGACATACAGATCACTCCCGATAGAGGATGGGCAAGTTCTGATAATGGAAGAAAAATAGAGGAAAGCTTTGACGGAAATACGAAAGGTACTCGATGGCATTGTGCTACCAATCAACCATGCCCACATACTATTATTTATTATTTCAACAATCCGGTTGCTTTAGACTATATCAAATACTATTCACGTCAGGATGGTAATGTAAACGGATATTTTGGCGAAACGGAAATTTTATATTCCAATGACCCTAATGCTAATGAAAATAGCGAATATATACATATTACCGATAAAGATTTTGGTGGAGAAGTATGCATTGGAAGTCGCGTTGATTTTCCACAAACAGTGACGGCATGCGCTATCAAATTTATAATCAAAACAGGCAAGGGACAAGCAGTGGGCACCCAACTAGAGAATAACTTAGTAGCTTGTGAAGAAATGGAATTCTATCAAAAAGATACAAATACATTCGATTGGAGAACCTTATTCACAGACGAAACCTGTTCTGAATTAAAACCGGAAGCCCAATCCGAAGAATACATTAAGAATAATTGTCCGTTCGATTTCTACAAAAATATGGCACTTCACATATTAAAAGGAACATACGACTCTGAATTCCGTATACAAAATTACGAAGCTTATCCTCATCCTGATATCCAAGCAGAAACTAATAAGACCAACCCTTATAGCCTGCTTGACAATCCTACAGGAATTGCAGTAGATGACAAAGAATCTTTAATCGTATTTGTAGGAGATATGCATGGTCAAGAAATAAGTTTGAAAGTGCAGGACTTAGATAAAGAAGCTGTTGAAAAAGATGGTTTTGGTGGTGATATATATCCCTTAATTAATGGATACAATAAACTGAAGATTAGCAATAAAGGTTTGATATATATACTGTATCACACTTCTACATTAGCAGAAGCAGAAACTGCCCAACCTATCAAAATTCACTTTGCATCAGGAAAAGTAAACGGTTACTTCGACTCGACCAGACATACGGAAGACGATTGGTATAGATTGGTAAATGCAGCGACAAACAAACATTTTGATGTATTAGGCAGATATGCTCACCTAACATTTGAAACTCAGCATTTCAGAAATACGACTAAAGAGCTTATCGACCTCTATGATGAAATAGTTTATGAAGAAATGAAATTCTTAGGACTGGAAAAATACAATCGTATGTTTAGAAACAGGATGTACTTAAATGTTATGTATAAAGCATATATGTATGCTACCAGTTACCATACAGCATATAACAACACTACAATGGGATCGATAGGCTCAGCTAGCTCCTTAAAATTAAATGTCTGGGGCCCTGCACATGAAATAGGACACTGTAACCAAACACGTCCGGGATTAAAATGGCTGAGTACGACAGAAGTAACCAATAATATCTGTGCAATGCACGTACAAACATTGTTCAGCGAGAAATATGGCTCTGAAATTCGACTCCGTGATGAAAGTCTTGCCAGCAAAGGTTTCACTAATCGTTATGAGAAAGCAATGACCAATACATTCACTACCTCTCAACCACTGGTTACAGAGTCCGATCCGTTCTGTCGTCTTATCCCCTTTTGGCAATTAGAACTTTATATGGATAAGGTATTAGGACAACAAGATTATTATAAAGACCTTTATGAATTGATTCGTACCGAAGACGATATTGCATCCATTGGCGGTAATCAGATTGAATTCGTAAGACGTGCGTCCCAAATAGCCAAATTGGATTTGGCAGAGTTCTTCACGAAATGGGGATTCCTGGCTCCTGTAAATCAATTGGTAGAGGATTACGCAAAAGGCCAGATGGTCATTACTCAAGAAGAAGCCGACGCCATCCGTGCCAAAACAAGCACATATTCCAAACCGGCGCACAACTTAGAGTATATATGTGAGCAAAATGTTGATATTTACAAGAAAGATGCTTCTATCCAAAAAGGAACAGCAACACGCGTAGACAACAAAATTACAATGACAGGCTGGCAAAATGTGGTAGCTTATGAAGTCTACCTGGGAAGCAAGTTAGTATTCGTTTCCCCCATGCAGTCATTCACTATCAGTACAGACTTGGCAACTTTGGACGGAACAACCAAAGTATATGCCATACCCGCTAAAGGAAACAACAAAGTAGAAGTGACATTTTAGATAAAACAATAGTAGGAAAAGTAACATAAACACAAAATTAACAGCCTATTATCGCTTTCCCAAGGGAAGTGGTAATAGGCTTTCTTTATATGTTTACATTAGTGAGCCAAAAAGATAAGGAATAGAATAATATTTTTCTTCAAGTATTTCAGAGCCCGCATTATATGTACTTCGACAGTACGGTCACTAATACCCAAGCGTTCTCCAATCTCACGGTAAGTCATTTTTTCAACCCTGCTGAGTAAAAAGCAATCACGCTGCCTTTCCGGCAAACTCTGAATCAAAGCATCTATAAATCTGCTTAGTTCCAAAGCATACATCTTTTCTTCAGCTTCACAGCAGTCGTTGATGTTATCTTCCGTATAGGCATCTAATACGGAAGACTTATAAAAGTCCTCATTGAAATTCCTTCTTTTCTGATTGAATATAATATTACGGGTAATAATGAAAAGATAACCCTTCAAACTTTCATTTTCTTTCAGGAAAGCACGGGTTTCCCATAATTTCACAAAAACAATCTGAACAATCTCTTTTGCATCTTCTATAGAAGAGATGTAAAGCCTGGCAAAGTTATACACTTTAGTCCAGTACATCTCATACAAAAAAGAGTATGCTTCATGATTATCTTCCTTACCCAACAATATTACTGCTTGCTCTTCGGTCATCATCAATATTTATAAGATGCAGCTAAAGTACGAAAAAAACACAAGAAAAAAAGGATAAGAAGAAAAAAAGATGGAAGTCATGTACGGGACATCGACAAATCAACTGTATTTATAACAGAGGCCTTTAAAAATTGAACAGTTAAGCAAATTCATAATTAAGAAAAACACATGGAAAAAGAAAAGTACCCTTGAAGCAGATACTGAGGAATAACATCTTCAATCTGTTATGATATTAATCTAATCTTGTATTAATCAATTTTTTAAACATGAAAAAAATACAATCCAGTAAATGGTATATGCGAATTACCATTTTATTCTTATTCATCATTCCGTTATCCGTTAGTGCAGCACAAGAGAAAGTGTCTGTAAAAGGAAAATCCATCACTATAAAAGAAGCAATCAACATTATTGAAAAAAATAGTGTATATTCTTTCTTTTTCAAATCGACGGACTTAGACAATAATAGAAAAAAAGATATTAATTGCGCAGGTACCCTTGACGAAGTCCTGTCTGAAGTTTTAAAAGGTAGCAACATTAAATACACAATCAAAGGCAAAGACGTTATCTTATCGGTAAAAGAAGTAAAAAGTACTACACCGCAACAAAGTAAAAAGAATGAAATTATCGGTGTGGTAGTAGATTACCTGACAGGAGATCCTGTCATTGGAGCTACCGTTCAGGTAAAAGGTGCCAGCACCGGAGTAATCTCAGATATTGATGGTAAGTTTAAGGTCAATGCTTCGCCCGAAGATATCTTAGTGATTTCTTATATCGGATATCAAACAATGGAAAGAAAGGTTGGCAAACAAAAACTAATCAATATAGAATTGAAAGAGGACAGCAAAGCTCTGGACGAGGTAGTTGTTACTGCTTTCGGTGTAGGACAGAAAAAAGAGAGTTTGGTAGGTTCCGTGCAACAAATCAAACCTGCCGAACTAAAAGTTCCGTCTTCCAGTTTAAGCAGCAGTTTTGCCGGCCGTTTGGCTGGTGTTATCTCCGTACAGTCCAGTAGTGAACCGGGAGCAGACGGTGCAAATTTCTGGATACGCGGAAAATCAAATCTCAATGGCAATAGTGCTTTAATCGTATTGGATGGCGTAGAAATCAGTTCCAGCGATTTGAACGCATTAGATCCTGAAGTAATCGAAGGCTTTTCTGTTTTAAAAGACGCTACCGCCACAGCACTATATGGTACTCGTGGTGCCAATGGTGTTATGATTGTGACTACCAAACGAGGAGAAGACCTATTAAAACCTATCATCAACATTAGAGTGGAAGGTTCTGCCCGTCAACTAAGCAATGTACCCGAATATGTTGACGGCATAGAATATATGAAACTTTATAACGAGGCCAAGTTGACACGTGGTGACCAACAAGGTCTATATTCTGATGATAAAATCGCAGCAACTGCCAATAGCATTGACCCGCTAAGATATCCTAATGTCAATTGGTATAAAGAAATGTTCAATAAACTGGCTTTTTCTGAACGGGCAAATGTCAATATCCGTGGTGGTAAAAAGTCTGTTCACTATTTCATGAGCGCGGCAGTCAAAAGAGATGGCGGTAATTTGAAGTCATTGAGTAAGGATTATTTCTCCTACAATAACAGCATCTCTGTGATCCGTTATGACTTTGTTAACAATCTCGACATCGACGTCACCAAAACGACGAAAGTATCTATGGGGTTGAATGCCAGCATCCGCAATTGGAATGGCCCGACCCAGAGTGCTAACGACATCTTTAATTTGGCACGTACAGCATCTCCGGTAGACTTCCCCATTGTATTTCCCGCACAAGAAAACGATACGCATCTCCGTTGGGGTGGTATGAGTGGCGGTACCAACAATGGTGGTTATAAAAACCCGATAGCCGAATATGTAAAAGGATACAAATCAAATGACCAAAGCACCTTCCAAGCTAACCTACGGTTGGAACAAGACCTTAGTTTTATAACCAAAGGGTTAAAAATCAAGGCGCTTGCTTCTTTCAAGAATCTTTCGACAACCATAGTAGAACGTAGCTCCGGCTATAATCAATACCAATATGCAAAAGATAGTGATAATCTGGAAATGATCGGTAGTGAGCAAGTAACCAATCTGACTACCAAAGGTGCCGAAAACTCTACTGGTACCCGCAAACTTTACATCCAGGCATATTTGGACTACAATCGTACTTTCGGCAGTCATGATGTCAACGCCATGTTCTTATACAATCAAGACGAAACATCCAACAATAAACCGACCTCTCTACTTGAATCCCTGCCGCAAAGAAAACAAGGTATTGCAGGACGTATCTCATACGGTTATGAGAACAAATATCTGGTCGAAGGAAACTTCGGTTATAACGGTTCTGAGAACTTTGTAAAAGGACACCGTTTCGGATTTTTCCCTTCTATTGCCGTAGGTTACAATATTTCAGAAGAGAAATTCTGGAAACCGCTTTCCAAAGTAATCAGCCGTTTAAAACTAAAAGCTTCATACGGACTTGTAGGTAACGACTATAGTTCAGAGCGTTTTGCATATCTGGAAACAATTTCATTGAATGGCGCACCTAAATACACCTTCGGTACAACCATGAATAAAGGTGCTGCAGGACCGGTATGGACTCGGTACTATAATCCCGATCTGCAATGGGAGGTTGGAAAGAAATTCAATGCAGGATTTGACCTCACCTTATTCAACGATGTGAATATTTCATTGGACGTATTCAAAGAAC
Source organism: Bacteroides sp. GM023 (assembly GCF_014750685.1). GTDB lineage: Bacteria > Bacteroidota > Bacteroidia > Bacteroidales > Bacteroidaceae > Bacteroides. The sequence goes on along the minus strand of NZ_JAAXGE010000011.1, from coordinate 74,882 downwards.
GTCGTGAAAAGATTTATCTGCAACGCACCAACAGTATCCCGACTTTTATCGGCATAGGTTCTACCAAAATTTATGGCAATGTAGGAGAAGTTGACAATCAAGGATTAGATTTCACAATCGACTATAACAAACAAGTCAATAAAGACCTTTTCGTTTCCGTAAAAGGAACATTTACATATGCTCATAATGAAATTAGAGCCTATGACGATCCTCCTTACCTAAGTAACCCCAACTTGTCAAGGGTAGGACATTCTATTGACCAGGCACTGGTATATGTAGCTGAGGGACTTTTCACACAAGAAGAAATAGATAGTCCGGATATGATTGAGCAGACTCTTGGATATACCCCACGGGCAGGCGATATCAAATACAAAGATGTCAATGGAGATGGAATTATAGATGAAAACGACCGTGTTTATACGGGCAATACAACTAGTCCGGAAATCATTTATGGTTTCGGTAGTTCCATTAAATACAAAAAATGGGATGTATCCTTCCTCTTTCAAGGTGCAGCCAGACGTTCATTATTCATGAATAGTTTCCATCCTTTTGGCACTAACGCCATGAGAGGAGTAATGGATTTTGTAGCCGAAGGACGTTGGACTGAAGAAAACCCGAATCCAAATGCCACTTATCCGCGCCTGAGTGTTATCGATAATCCCAATAATACAGTACCTTCTACTTATTGGATGCGCAATGGTGCTTTCCTGAAACTGAAAAATGCAGAAATCGGTTATACTCACAAATTTTTCCGTGTCTACTTGTCAGGCAGCAATTTATTGACATTCTCGCCATTCAAGTATTGGGATCCGGAAATGGGCGGCGGTTCCGGAATGAGTTACCCTACTGCACGTACATTTAATATCGGTTTCCAATTAACTTTTAAATAATTAGTTGTTATGAAAAGAATTAAAAACATATTTATAGCATTGTCTGTCATATCACTTGCCAGTTGTGATTATCTGGATATCGTTCCAGATGAGCAAACAACTAAATTCAATACATATGAAACACCTGCAGCAGCAAAAAATTATTTAAATGCTTGCTATGGATATATTCCGAATTCACGCGGTTCAGATGCACTTGACAAAACGACAGGTGGAGAAATAGCCGTTGCCGATGAATCAAAAACAGAAGCATTCAAATTTTCCAGAGGATATTATTCACCATCGGCTCCTAGTCTTGCTAAGACACAATGGGAATCATGCTACAATGGTATTCGCACCTGTTGGGAATTCCTGTCAGTCGTAGATAAAACTCCCAATATGACCGAAGAGAACCTGACTCATTATAAAGCCGAAGCCCACCTGTTGATTGCATACTACCACTGGCTGATATTACGTGCGTTCGGTCCTGCAATGATTATGGATCATGTCTATGAAGCGACCACTCCCTATATTGAATATCCCGAACGTTCTACTTATGATAAATGTGTAGAATTCATAGACGAACAAATTGATATAGCGTTAGAAGGCTTAAAGGAAGAACAATTTTTTGAAACTGAAGACTATGGACGTCTCACAAGATATTGTGCTTTGGCTCTCCGTTCACGTATGTATTTATACGCTGCCTCTCCCCTATTCAACGGAAATAGTGAATATTATAGCAACTTCAAAAACAGTAAGGGCGAACACTTAATTTCTCAGGAATATAGTGTTGAAAAATGGAAAAAAGCTGCCGAAGTGACATTAGATGCAATTAATCAAATGGAGAATGTCGGTTTCAGGCTCTATGATAAGAATGATGCCGGAAGTGCTACAGCTGCCAGACCTGGGATGAATAATTTGTATGAACGTGCCGTACGTTGGGCGTTTATAGATAACGAAGGTTCTAATCCGGAAGTTATATGGGGAGATACACGTCAAGAAACAGCCTATATGATTTCCAACCAGTCAACCCCTTATCAACAGACACACCCAAATGGAAACAAAAACTCTTGGAGCCTATTTGCCCCCACCCTAACTACAGTGGAAAGATTCTATACTGCCAATGGACTACCAATCGACCAAGATCCAAATTTTGATTATCCCAATCGTTATGAGACTAGTCTGTTGACAGCTAAAAACTACACTATCGATCCCGATTATTTGGCAGGTTGTCCTACTAAAACCCTTAAAGAGTATGCAGCCGGTGCACCTTTACTTAATGATACAGTACTAAACCTGAATCTTGGACGTGAGCCTCGTTTCTATGCATGGATTGGCTTCCATAATGGCGCTTTTGAAATTAGTCAATTTTATGGAGCAGCTATTACAGGCAACCAAGCCAACCGAATTGTTAAGTTAGACCTTAAATATGGTCAGCAGCAAGGATGGGACGGACGTGCTGCCAATTATTCCATAAGCGGATATTTGAATAAAAAGTGTGTCAGTCCTCTTTATAAGACAGGGCCAGCAGCCGATCATTATCCTTATCCGGTATTCAGAATGGCGGAAATGTATCTGAACTATGCAGAAGCTTTGATAGAAACACAAGACCCGGCCAATTTCGCCACTGCCAAAGAATATATTGACAAGGTTCGCACACGTGCCGGCATACTGGGAGTAGATGCAGCATGGAAAAAATCCAAAGCAGGTGCAGCATATGCAAACACTTACGAAGGATTGCAAGCTATCGTCCGTCAGGAACGCCAGATTGAGTTTTATATGGAAAACCACCGTTTTTGGGATTTACGCCGCTGGAAAAAGGCAGAAAGTTTGGGAGAAGTACCAGAAGGAATGAATATCAGTGGAAAAACAGACGAAACATTTCTCACCGTGAAAAAACTGAATGCAATCCGGAACTTCGCAAGAAAGAATTATCTGATGCCTATCCCTATTGGTGAAGTGAATAAAGTTCCTCAAATTATCCAGAATCCGGAGTATTAATCTGAAGTATTAAAACGTATTTCCATTAATACCCAAGCATATAAAAAACAACTTTATCATCCATATATTTATGTAATAAACATTTTTATGGATGACAAAGTTGTTTTTAATAAAATAGAGTAATACATTTGCATTTCTATTAACCCTTAATAAAACATATAGAATGAAACACCCCCTGTTATTCACAGTTTTATCTTCTACAGTCTGTATCACTACAGTATCAGCAACGAACAAAACGCCGGAAAACACAACACCGACAAAGTCAAAAACTCCTAATGTCGTATTCATCTACGCCGACGACCTCGGCTACGGAGACTTGCAATGCTACGGAGCCAAAAACGTAGAAACTCCGAATGTCAACCGACTGGCAAAATCGGGTATTCTTTTTACCAATGCTCATGCCACTGCCGCAACCAGCACGCCTTCCCGTTATTCCATGCTGACAGGAGAATATGCCTGGCGTAAAAAAGGAACGGATGTAGCTGCCGGAAATGCAGGAATGATTATCCGTCCCGAGCAATACACGATGGCAGATATGTTCAAAAGTACGGGCTACACTACCGCAGCAATCGGTAAATGGCACCTCGGCCTTGGAGATAAGGGCGGAACACAAGACTGGAACGCTATACTGCCTTGCGCACTCGGCGACCTGGGCTTCGACTACCACTACATCATGGCAGCTACAGCCGACCGTGTTCCCTGCGTGTACATCGAGAACGGAAAAGTAGCCAACTATGACCCGAGCGCTCCTATCGAAGTGAGCTATCAAAAGAACTTTGAAGGTGAACCAACCGGAAAGAGTAATCCCGAATTGCTGTATAATCTTAAACCCAGCCACGGACACGATATGTCCATCGTTAACGGAATTTCCCGTATCGGCTTTATGAAAGGTGGCGGCAAGGCACTTTGGAAAGACGAAAATATAGCAGATTCACTGACTACACACGCTATTCAGTTCATCGAAGAAAACAAGGATAAACCTTTCTTCCTCTACTTCGCAACGAATGACGTACACGTTCCCCGCTTCCCTCATGACCGTTTCAGAGGAAAGAACCCGATGGGATTAAGAGGTGACGCTATCGTACAGTTCGACTACTGTGTCGGCGAAATTATGAACACACTTGAAAAACTAGGTTTGAGAGAAAACACACTCATCATCCTTTCAAGCGATAACGGCCCGGTTGTTGATGACGGATATGATGATAAAGCAGAAGAACTCCTCAACGGACACAGCCCTGCCGGACCACTAAGAGGTAATAAATACAGTGCTTTCGAAGGTGGAACCCGTATTCCTGCTATCCTTAGTTGGCCGAAAGAAGTGAAGAAAGGCAAGACTTCCGATTTATTAGTATCCCAAATAGACTGGCTCGCTTCTTTGGCTACCCTGACCGGAGCTACTATGCCTAAAAATACTGCACCGGATAGCTACAACTTCCTCGGAAGCTGGCTGGGCAAAGAAAAGAAAGACCGCCCCTGGGTTATTGAGCAGGCTGCCAACCACACTTTATCCGTCCGCACTAAAGACTGGAAATATATCGAACCTAATAACGGGCCGAAGATGATTCAGTGGGGACCGAAAATTGAAACCGGAAACTCTAAAGAGCCACAACTCTATAAGATGCAAGAAGTAAAAGAGGTGACTAATTATGCAAAGGAAATGCCTGAAAAAGTGACTGAACTTCAAAACATTCTCCAAAGCGTACGCGAAGGAAAAGACCTGATAGGCAAATAATTCCAAACATTCATTTATTCAACCTTTTTAAAACTTACACAACCTAATGGATTACAAATCAATTTCGATCATTGGCGGCACACTGCTTCTATCTGCTTTATCCGCCAATGCACAGAAGAAAAATGCCAAACCGAATATCCTGTTCATCCTCTGTGATGACATGGGATATGGCGATTTGGGATGCTACGGCCAACCATTTATACGCACCCCCCATATAGATGCGATGGCCGGAGAAGGGATACGCTTCACACAAGCGTATGCAGGTAGCCCCGTCAGCGCTCCTTCAAGAGCTTCGTTTATGACAGGGCAACACAGCGGTCACTGCGAAGTACGCGGCAACAAAGAATATTGGAGAAACGCTCCTATCGTCATGTACGGAGAAAACGAGGAACCGTCAATAGTAGGACAGCATCCTTATGACCCGGAGCACATCATCCTGCCGGAAATAATGAAGGATAATGGCTATAACACAGGTATGTTCGGCAAATGGGCAGGCGGCTACGAAGGCTCCTCTTCTACCCCCGACAAACGGGGTGTGGACGAGTACTACGGCTATATCTGCCAGTTCCAGGCTCATCTTTACTACCCCAACTTCCTCAACCGTTACAGCAAAGCGTTAGGCGACACCGGAGTAGTACGTGTGGTAATGGACGAAAACATCAAATATCCGATGTATGGTCCTGAGTATCAGAAACGGTCGCAATATTCCGCCGACATGATTCATCAAAAAGCCATGGAATGGCTGGACCATCAGGACGGCAAACAACCGTTCTTCGGTGTGCTTACTTATACGTTACCTCATGCAGAATTGGTTCAGCCGGAAGATTCCATCTTGAACGAATATAAAGCGAAATTCGATCCGGACAAGATATTCAAAGGCAGCAAAGGTTCACGCTACAATGCTATCACGCATACGCACGCCCAGTTTGCCGGCATGATTACCCGCCTGGACTATTACGTGGGTGAGGTTCTGAAAAAGCTGAAAGAGAAAGGACTGGATGAGAATACATTAGTCATCTTCTCCAGTGACAACGGCCCTCACGAGGAAGGCGGAGCAGATCCTACTTTCTTCGGCAGAGACGGAAAGCTGCGCGGACTGAAACGCCAGTGTCACGAAGGCGGCATACGTATTCCGTTTATCGCCCGTTGGCCGGGACGTGTACCCGCAGGTGAAGTAAACGACCATATCTGTGCTTTCTATGATTTAATGCCTACTTTCTGCGACATAGCCGGCATCAAGAACTATGAGAAGAAATACCGCAACAAGGAAAAAGAAGTGGATTATTTCGATGGTATCTCTTTTGCCCCGACATTGCTAGGCAAGAAGAAACAAAAGCAGCACGACTTCCTGTATTGGGAATTCAATGAAACGAATCAAATAGCTGTGCGCATGGGTGACTGGAAACTAATCGTCAAGAAGGGAAAACCTTCTCTCTACAATCTGAAAACGGATATTCACGAGGACAACGATATAGCACTCCAACATCCTGATATTGTGGAAAAGATGAAAGCTATCATCTTTGAGCAACACACTCCGAATCAACATTTCTCTGTGACGTTGCCTAAATAACAACTGCACTGATAAAGAAATAAGTGATTATTAGATTTCAGGCTCGGATTACACGGATTAAAGCAATTTAAATCCGTATAATCCGAGCCTGAATAATATTACCAATAGGATGTCTTATTATTGATAAACTTCCTATTCTTATAAAGAATATCAATATCTATTCAGCAACAGGCGTCATCCCCATCTTCTTCGCCCGCTCCATCAGAAAAGCATAGGCAGCTTCATATTCATTAGGAATCACTCCGTCCAAGATAGCATCCTTTATCGCACTTTTCAACACACCCACTTCCCGGCAGGGTTGCAATCCGAAGATTTCCATAATCTCCTCCCCGCTCACAGGTGGCTGGAAATTACGTACCCGGTCTTTCTCTTCCAAGTCCTTCAGTTTCTGACGTACCAACTGGAAGTTATTCAGGAAGCGCTGTTTGCGCTCCATATTCTTAGAAGTAATATCCGCTTCGCAAAGCCTCATCAAGTCATCAATATCGTCTCCCGCCTCGAAAAGCAAACGACGTACCGCCGAATCCGTCACCACATCATCCGCTATCACAATAGGACGCATATGCAGGCTAACCAACTTCTGCACATACTTCATCTTCTCATTCATCGGCAACTTCATCTTCCGAAAGATAGAAGGAATCATTTTCTCGCCTATGAAATTATGATTGTGGAACGTCCATCCCGCTTTCGGTTCCCAGCGTTTCGTCGCCGGTTTGGCAATATCGTGCAGCAATGCTGCCCAACGCAACCAAAGATTATCAGTCTTCTTGCTGATATTATCCAACACTTCCAGCGTATGATAAAAATTATCCTTATGAGAACGTCCGTTCCGTGTCTCCACTCCTTGCAAAGCAGCAAATTCAGGGAAAATCAACGGCAACAACCCGCTACGGTCCAAGTCGATGAATCCTTTGGATGGAATCGGTGAAAGAATAATCTTATTCAGTTCGTCCGCAATACGCTCACGGGATATAATTTCAATCCGCTCCTTATTGCGGCAAAGAGAGTCGAAAGTATCATCATCAATATAAAAGTTCAACTGCGTGGCAAAACGGATACAACGCATCATGCGCAACGGGTCATCACTAAAAGTAATATCCGGGTCGAGAGGAGTACGAATCGTCTTCTCCTTCATATCTTCCAACCCGCCGAACGGGTCTACCAATTCACCGAAACGTGCCTTGTTGAGACAAACTGCAAGGGCATTGATTGTAAAATCCCGACGGTTCTGGTCATCTTCCAGCGTGCCGTCCTCTACAATCGGTTTGCGCGAATCCCGTTGGTAGGACTCCTTGCGGGCACCGACAAATTCGACTTCCGTACCTCTATATTTTACTTGTGCCGTTCCGAAATTCTTGAAAACAGAAACGTGCGCACCCCGTCCCAATCGCCGTCCGAGTGCTTCCGCCATTGCAATTCCACTGCCTACAACTACTACATCTATATCTTTAGAGGGACGTTGCAGAAAAATATCACGAACATAACCGCCCACCACGTAACACTCCAAACCAAGTGCGTCGGCTGTTTCGGCTATCTGTCCGAAGATAGGTTCGCTAAATTGCTGCTTCAATTCCTCTTGAGTCAACTCTATCATTCTTTTTAGTTATAAGTTTTGAGGGGGCAAAATTACAAAAATAAGGGATATATTTGTACTTTTGTCGCTAATAAGTGAAAATAGAACCTCTCCCCGACCCTCTCCCAAAGAGAGTGGGTAGAGAAACGACTCAAAAACGATTGATTAACAAAGCTAACTCACACGCTCCCTCTTTTTGGGAGAGGGCTGGGAAAAGGCTTAAAATAGAATTTGTGATGAAAAAACTGATTATCCTCTTTTGCGGTACGCTGGCACTGGCTGCCTGCGGAAACGGCCTGGAAAAAAAAGCCAATGAGAAACTGATGGTTGCCAAGGCTGCCTACGAACGTGGCGACTACGAAGAAGCCAAGTTGCAAATCGACAGCATCAAAATCCTGTATCCCAAAGCCTTCGAAGCCCGCAAAGCGGGACAAGCACTGATGCTCGACGTCGAAACAAAGGCACAGCAGAAAACGCTTGCTTACCTCGACAGCGCCTTTCAGGCAAAAACCGATGAATTCAACGCCATCAAAGATAAATTTATCCTCGAGAAAGATGCCGAATACCAGCAGGTAGGCAACTACCTTTGGCCTACCCAGACCGTAGAAAAGAACATGCACCGCTCCTTCCTCCGCTTCCAGGTAGACGAGCAAGGCAACATGAGCATGACTTCCATCTATTGCGGCGCAGGCAATATCCATCATGTAGGAGTGAAAGTGATTGCCCCCGACGGCAGCTTTGCCGAAACTCCGGCTTCTAAAGACAGCTACGAAACGACCGACCTGAACGAGAAGATAGAAAAAGCGGACTATAAACTGGGAGAAGACGGCAACGTTATCGGATTTATCAACCTCAACAAGGACAAGAATCTCCGTGTAGAATATCTCGGCGACCGTACCTACAAAACAACCATGAGCCCGACCGACCGCCAGGCTGCCGCAGGAGTCTACGAACTGGCACAGATTCTTTCTGCCATGCAACAGATAAAGAAAGAACAGGAAGAAGCCAACCTGAAAATCGGATTTATCAATAAGAAGAAAGAACGGAAAGCACAGGAAGAAGCGACCGATAAATAAAGGAAGCATCTCCGGTCAAAGATAAGAATAGATAAAAAAAGACGGGAACAGTTGTTATTTTTCATATCAAACAACTGCTCCCGTCAACTATATTCTAACGTTCCCCATTCCCCGCTTCGGAGAAACGGCGTTTCCTCGCAAAGAGAAACGGCATAACCTGCCTTCATAAAACGGCGTAGTCCCGCCACCAAAAACGGCGTTTCCTGCGCGAGCTTATTTCACCCTTCTATTCAACTGATTATTAGCCTTTTCCTGTTTCGACTTTCCCACCCGTTTACCGGAATTAGTCTTTTTTCCTGCTCCGGGCTTTGCCTTTCCGGCAAAAGGATTGTTATTTTTTTTGATTGGCATACCTTATTTCTTATTCTCCTTCATAATACCCGCCCAAGAACCAGCGAGCCACAAAATCCCAGTTCTCATGCAGCAACGCCTTTCCATTCTCGAACGGGAATTGCGCTTCCGGCAACAGATCATGTTCCATTCCATACTTCAGCAAGTCAAACGGACACAAGCCCTCTTCGCAGAACAGCTCGTATGCTTCCTCTTCGGCCGACTCAGCATTGTAAAGCGGATTATTCTCCACGGCAAAATACGCGGCAACATCAGGACCTATCAACAACCCCTTCGGGTTACCATAAACGACAAAATTACCAAAGTCCGCCAAATCCGGCAACAGGGCATCTTCCTCATCTTCCCACTTCAAAGAATGTACAAAGAAGAATTTCAGAGCATCATATGAATCAAAGAACATGAGCGGTTCCCCTTTGCTGGCTTCAAAGAAACGTTCCACATTCGTCGGCATCTTCTCTCCCGGCAAAGCCACAGGCAGCGGTTCGCGCTTCTTCTGCATCAGTTCCGTTTCCATCATCCACCCCGGAGCGAGATGCTCGCTGATAGGAGCCGATTCGAAAGCAGCATCCAAGCGTTCGTAAAGAACATCCGCAAAATCCAGCAAATCCCTGTCCAACGGATTCTCCACCCAGTCAAAATCTTCACCGACCGGCGAATTGATAGCCCACAAAAGGAAAGCGATGTCCTCACGATTGATTTCGTCCGGCAGGTAACTATCCGTCAACGAATAGAACGGCAGATAACGTCCATAATTCTCCTTATGCCAATGAATGAACTGGCGCCAGTTTCCCGCATCCGCCACACAATCTTCCAGGTACAAGGCACACGTCAGAGCTACCCGTCGCTGGTCTTCCGCCCGGTCTTCGCCCCCTTCGTATAAGGAAGACTTCACCACCAACGGCAATAATTCATTAGCCAAATTGAGATACCATTCATCCGTATCCACCACCTTCGCACGACCATGAATTTCAGTCCACGGACGCATATAAATCTTCTGTTGCTTCATCACCTTACTGTTTACAATCGTTTCAAAGCCAGTTTAATCACCTTTTCTACCGGAGCATCCGGCTCTTCCTTCAATATAGCCATCACCACCTTCTGTGAAGGCGCAGCGGCAAAACCGAGCATCGTCAATGCGGCCACAGCCTCTTCCATCACTTCCGCGTTGGCAGCTTGCAGCAACGTGCCACCCGCACCGGCAACACCTCCGGCAGCAGACATACCCATCGTCTTGATTTTATCCTTCAAGTCGACAATCACACGCTGCGCAGTCTTCAGCCCGATGCCTTTCACCGTTTTCAGCATATTCGCGTTCTCGGTACTGATTACATTCACCAGTTCGGCAGGCGAAAGAGCAGAGAGAATCATACGCGCCGTATTCCCGCCAATGCCCGAAACAGAAATCAGCAGCAGGAAAATCTCCCGCTCCTGCTTCTCGGCAAAGCCATAAAGCACATACGCGTCCTCACGAATCGCCTCATAAATATACAACTTACAGGTTTTCTTTCCCTGAATAGCCGAATAAGTATTCAAGGATATATTGGCGGCATACCCCACCCCGTTACAGTCAATCACTGCGGTTGCCGGACTAAGTTCGGCAAGCTCGCCTCTAACATACTCTATCATAATGCCTACAAAGATAAAACTTTCCCGCCACAGATTCTCCTGTTTTTTACAGATTATTCTTTTCAGCAGCCCGACAGTTAAAATCTGAGGGCATCAACCGGCGTATTTCATGCAAACTGTAGCGAATCTAAAAAAAAATAAAAATAATGCCGCCCGTAAACAATCCTTCCTTATATTTTGTTTACTTTTGTGGCAGAAATAAAGAAAAATGTTCATATAAAACCAAGAAAAGAATGAAAAAAGTAAGAGCCGCCATCGTTGGCTATGGCAACATTGGACACTATGTACTTGAAGCGCTGCAGGCAGCGCCTGATTTCGAAATAGCCGGAGTCGTTCGTCGTGCAGGAGCAGAGAACAAGCCGGAAGAGTTGGCAAACTATGCAGTAGTAAAGGACATTAAAGAGCTGGAAGGCGTAGACGTGGCAATTCTTTGCACGCCGACCCGCAGCGTTGAGAAATATGCAAAAGAATACCTGGCTATGGGCATCAATACCGTAGACAGCTTCGATATTCACACCGGCATCGTTGACTTGCGCCGCACACTGGATGCAGCCGCCAAAGAGCACAAAGCCGTATCCATCATCTCCGCAGGCTGGGATCCGGGAAGTGACTCCATCGTGCGCACCATGCTCGAAGCGATTGCCCCGAAAGGCATCACCTACACCAACTTCGGCCCGGGTATGAGTATGGGACACACCGTAGCCGTGAAGGCTATCGACGGAGTGAAAGCCGCTCTTTCCATGACCATCCCTACGGGCACAGGTATCCACCGCCGCATGGTGTATATCGAACTGAAAGACGGATACAAATTTGAAGAAGTAGCCGCAGCCATCAAGGCAGACCCGTATTTCGTGAACGACGAGACACACGTGAAACTCGTTCCAAGCGTAGACGCGCTGCTCGACATGGGACACGGTGTAAATCTGACTCGCAAAGGTGTATCGGGAAAAACTCAGAATCAGTTGTTCGAATTTAATATGCGTATCAACAACCCCGCACTGACCGCACAAGTACTGGTATGCGTGGCACGCGCTTCCATGAGACAACAACCGGGATGCTACACAATGGTGGAAGTTCCGGTAATCGACCTCCTTCCGGGCGACCGCGAAGAGTGGATCGGACACTTAGTATAATATTTTATCCATCCGATAAATAAAAAAATAGAGAAAGGTGTACCGCCTTTCTCTATTTTTTTTATCTTTGTGAGAATACTACCAAAAACACAATATAATGGGAAAACTATTCATTCTATGCGCATTTCTGTTTCATCTCCTGTCGTCCGCCTATGCGCAACAAAATGCGACACCCCCGATAGCCCCCAACCTGAAATACGGAAAACCTTCCAAAGAAGAACTGTCTCTCGCCACATACGCCCCCGACACTACCGCCACAGCCATTTATCTCTTTCACCAGGGACAAAGTGACTTCACTTACCACGACGGCTTCCAGCTAGTCACCGAGCACTGGGTGCGCATCAAAATACTGAAACCGCAGGGAGTATCCTATGCCGACGTCAGTGTCCCCTACTACTCCCCCACCGACAAGGATGAGGGAAAGGAAAGAGCCAGCGAAATAGAAGGCTGTTCCTACAACATGGAAAACGGGAAATGCGTCAAGACATCCATGAAACGGGAATCCGTCTCCATCGAGCGGATAGACAACCGCTACAAAATGCTGAAATTCTCCCTGCCCGCCGTCAAAGAGGGCACCGTCATCGAATATCACTACAAGCTCTTCTCCGACTACTTCTCCCACATCGACAACTGGATGATGCAGGAAGAACTGCCCGTGCTCTACAACCAATATAAAATCACCATCCCCAACGTATTCATCTACAACATCGAACTCCGCGGGAAGGACTACATAGAAACCAAACAAAGGCAATCCGCCATCCAAGCCACCCAACGCCAAAACCCCGGCATAGCAAGCGTGAACAGGGACTTCAGCATCACGGCACAGGAAACGATCTTCACCTCACGCAATCTTCCCGCCATCCGTCAGGACGAATCCTATTGCTGGTGTCCCGAGGATTACAAGGTACAAATCAGCTTCGACCTGCAAGGCACTCAATTTCCCGGCAGCGAATACAAGCCATACAGTCAGAAGTGGGAAGACGTAGACCGTCAACTGCTCAAACCGGAACACGAGCAGTTCGGTGCTCTCCTTTCCTTCACCAACCCCTTTCGTGAAGAGACTAAACAAGCCTACAGGAGCGAAATGAATTTTGAAGAAAAAATCATCGCCGCTTTCCATGTACTAAAAAAGAAAATGACCTGGAACGGGAGATACCATATTTACAGCAAAGAACTCAATAAAACCATCAAGAAAGGAAGCGGCACCAACGCCGACCTCAACTTTGTCTTCATCAGCATCCTGAAGGACTTCGGGCTGAACGCCTGTCCGGTGGTTCTAAGCCGCCGTTCATCGGGAATACTGCCGCAAAACTTCCCTTCCCTGCAAAAGCTGAACACATTTGTCGTAGCCATTTACGATGTCGTCAAACAGGAATATGTCTTCCTTGACAGTTCTATGGACGTCCCCGCCATCAACGTTCTTCCACTCGACTTGTGCGTCAACGAAGCACGTATACTCTCCCCCCAGGTAGAAGAAGCCAAGAAATGGGTGAACCTGATGGCTCTCTCGGACAACAAGGGTTTCATGAAGATTGAAGCCCGTGTAGAAGGAAATCTCATAAAAGGTCATCGCACCACAGTGCTGCACGGACAGGAAGCCGTAGAGTATCAGAAAAAAGAACACAGCAAACAGGACAGCATCCCTTCGGACGCAACAAACACCGACATCGGCTCGAAAGACAAGCTCACCGTCAGCAACCTGAAAGTGAAGGATAATGAAAACAATCCGGCACTGGTGGAAGAAGAATTAGACTTCATCCTACAGGCCGACCATACGGACGACCACCTTTATATCAACCCGATGCTTTTCCCGCAGATAAAGACCAACCCGTTCATCCAGGCAGAGCGTGTGCTCCCCATCGAGCTACCGTATCCGTATAAGTTTACGATGTTATGCACGCTGACGCTCCCCGAAGGGTACGAAGTGGAAGAACTTCCCCAACAACAATCCATCCGTGCGGAAGGTGACGGGATGCAGTGCAGATATATGATTCAAAAAAAAGAAAACACTATCACGCTCAATTACATTTTCACGCTCAAGAGCTTTATATTCCTATCGGAACATTACAGCCAACTGCAAGAAATGTGGAGCAAAGTTATCGAGAAAAACAACGCCTTGATTGTACTCAAGAAAATATAAATTCATCATAAACTCTTAAATCTCAATCAGCATGAGAACTATACAGACACTTTTCTTTCTATTGTTGGCGTGGCAAGGCTTCGCCCAGCAAACGGTCACAGACGTCATCACCCCCAGTATGAAATACGGCAAACCTTCCGAAGAAGAACTGAAGATGGACACCTACACGCCGGACACCGCAGCAACGGCAGTCGTGCTATACTCCAAGACCACAGCCCGCTACGACCTGATACACAATGATTTCCGGCTCGTGTACACCTACGAGACAAAAATAAAGGTACTGAAATCCGAAGGCACATCCTATGCGGACATTATTATACCTTATTATTCTAATGAGAAGAGCAGCAGCATAAAAGAAAATATCACGCAGCTCGACGCTTCCGCCTACAACCTGGAAAACGGAAAGATAGTACGCACCAAAATGAAACGCGACCTCGTCTTTGAAGAAAGGTTCAACAAGTCGTATATGCAGATAAAATTCTCGATACCTGCTGTCCATGAAGGGACGGTATTCGAATATAAATATCAGCTCAGCTCCGACTTGTATTACAGAATCAACCACTGGGAAGCTCAAAGAAGTATCCCTGTGCTCCACACGCAATATGACATTACCATTCCCGAATACTTCCAGTTCAATCTTGACATGAGAGGTTCAAACTTCCTCAATCCGAAAGACCAGTCGGAAAGCATCTCCTACACGATTCAGTATCAGGGCGGACAGACAGAACAACTCATCTGCACGGGACGCCATTTGAGCTTTGTCGGCAAGCAGTTGCCCGCTCTCCGTCCGGACAAATACACCTGGTGTGCGGACGACTACCTGAGTGGTGTCGGTTTCGAGCTTCGTGGAATCAGCTTCCCGGGTTCACTCTACAAGTCGTTTACAAATACTTGGGAAAGCATCGACAAGATGCTACTGGAAGACGAGGACTTCGGCTCGCTGCTCAAGATGCGTAATCCCTACCGGGACGAGATGGCATCATTATCCCTTGACAAACTGACGGACAGGCAGGATAAGATTGCCGCCATCTATACCTTCCTCAAAAAGAAAATTTCATGGAATGGGCAATACGGACTTTACGGCAATGAGGTGAGAAAGGCTGTCAAGAACGGGACAGGAAGCAATGCGGAGATTAACTTCGTGTTGATGAGTATGCTTCGCGACGCGCAGATTCCTTGTTATCCGGCGGTAATGAGCCGCAAGAATCTGGGAATCCTTCCTCTCTCGCATCCTTCCATTCAGAAGCTCAATACGTTTGTAGTCGGCATAGCGGATACGGACAGTACTTTCGTATTCCTCGACGGTTCCGTCACCGACGGGTTCATGAACACGCTGCCACCGGTATTGATGGTAGACCGTGCCCGCCTTCTTAGCAAGGCAGACGGTGGCAACTGGATAGACCTCAGCAATCTCGGTAAGAACCAAATCCGTTCGGCCGTCAATGCGCAGATTCATGCCGACGGTAGGATAACGGGTACCCGCCAAACGGGATATACCGGTCAGCACGCCGCCAACTTCCGCAAGAATTACCACGCTGCAAAGGACAGCGCGGAGTTTATCACCAAACTGGAAACGGAAGAGAATATCAAAGTGAAGAAGTTCTCGACAACGGGAGTGGATGCTTTCTCGCCCACTGTCCGGGAGAATCTCGAATTTGAGAAACAGGCAAACGTGAACGATGAGCTTATTTATATCAACCCAATGGTTTTTATGCACGTCAGCAAGTGCCCGTTCACGCAGGCCGAACGCCAACTGCCGCTGGAAATGCCGTATGCCGAGCAAGTCATATTGGTGACCAACCTTACCATTCCCGAAGGATACGCAGTCGATGAACTGCCCAAGCCTATGAACGCGTATACGGAAGACAAACAAGGGTTCTGCCGCTACCTCGTACATCAGAACGGTAACCAACTCGTCTTCACTTATTCCTTCAGTTCCAACAAGTTGATTTATCTCATCAATGAATACAAGGGTGTGAAAGCCTTTTGGGAATTGATTGCCGAAAAGAATAACGAGATATTGGTACTCAAAAAAATATAACCGGCTTTTTATATAAAAATACCATGAAATATCCCAGTCACACCAGCTCTATAAAGCACTTTATAAAGAAAGTATCCGCCCTGGCTTATGTCGTCTTTTGCCTGAGTTTTCAGGCAGAACCCGTCCACGCACAGGAGATTTTCAAGGATGCCAACTCCGTCATTGCAGACGCCCGGACAGAAATCCTCTGCAAATCCATGACCCAATCCATAGAAAAGGAAAGCCGGACTATCATCGTGCTCAACCGTAAAGGACTAGAGGATGCCGTTTTCTATTGCGGATGCGACATGTTCCGTTCCCTGCAAAAATTCTCAGGAGAAATCATCAACGCTTCCGGTCAGAGCGTACGCAAGATTAAGAAATCCGAACTTCAGAAAAGCGAATACAGTTCTTCGCTCACCACGGATGATTATTTTTATTATTATGAGTGCAATTACCCTTCTTTCCCTTTCACCGTGAAATATGAATGGGAAATGAAATGCAACAACGGACTGATTGGTTACTCCACCTTCATCCCGCAAATGAGCTTCAACCAAGCCGTAGAAAAAGCGACTTACCGCATCGAACTTCCTGCCGGACAAGGTTGCCGCTATCGCGAATTGAACACACAAGGAGTGGGAAAACAAAGTAAAGAAGCCGCAACCAAAGAAACTGAAACCAAAAGCATAGAAGGCCAAGGCATCCAAGTGAAGGAATCTACCGGTGCCGAAGGACAACAAATCATCGAAGTGACCGCCCTGAAATTACCTCCCATTCTCAAAGAGCCTTTCGGCCCGAGCTTTGCGGAGTTGTTTCCCCGCGTCTACTTCGCTCCTTCCGCTTTCAAATACGACAAATCCGAAGGGGACTTGAGCACCTGGCAAAAATACGGAGAATGGCAATACAAACTTCTCGACGGACGCGACCTGCTCACCGAGCCTTTCCGCGCCAAACTGCACGAACTGACGGCAAACTGCTCCACCGACCGTGACAAAGTGAAAGCCGTCTACGATTATCTCGCCAAGACCACCCGTTACGTCAGTATTCAGTTAGGTATCGGCGGTTTGCAGCCCATCGCTGCCACCGATGTCTGCCGCACTGGGTTCGGTGATTGCAAAGGCTTGTCCAATTACGCCCGTGCCATGCTGAAAGAATTGGGCATCCCCTCTACTTACACCGTCATCAGCACCACGAACGAACGGCTTCTCCCCGATTTCTCGAGTGCCAACCAAATGAATCACGTCATCCTGCAAGTTCCGCTTCCGCAGGACACGCTTTGGCTGGAATGCACTAATCCGCAACTTCCTTTCGGCTACGTCCACCAGGGCATTGCCGGACATGACGCACTGTTGATAGAACCGGCAGGCGGCAGAATACACCGTCTGCCTACTTATCCCGATTCGCTGAACACGCAATGCATCGTTGCCGACATCACGCTCTCCCCCACGGCTGAAGCTAAAATATCGGTCAACGAAATATCCCGGTTATTCCAGTATGAAAGCGAAGCAGGCATCGTCTATCTACAACCCAACAAGCAGAAAGACCGCATCCGTTCGGACATCAACCTGTCGCAGGCGGACATTCTGAACCTGCAAATCAAAGAATGCAAAGAGACGGCTCCGTCCATCACCTTCAACTATTCCGTCAGCAGCAACCAGTACGGAAATAAGACGGGAAACCGCCTGTTTATCCCTGCCAATATTTTCAGAAAAGGGTTCAGCGTCCCTTCCGTCACGAAGCGTACGTATCCCATCCACATCAACTACGGCTACTCGGACACGGACAGCATCCGCATCCATCTGCCGGACGGATACACCATCGAGGGACTTCCGAAACCAATTGACGTGGAAAGCAAATTCGGCAGTTTCCATTCTACCGTCGAGGTGAAGGAGAAGGAGATATGTATCGTTCATCATTTATTCATGCCGAAAGGGATTTATGCTCCCGATGAATACGTGGCATTCATCGCTTTCCGCAAGTTGATTGCAGGGCAATACGGTGGCAAAATCATTCTAAAAAAGGAATAAAGGAAATCATACGTTACGGAAAATAAAAGTATCTTTGCGACTCACAATTCAAAAAAAGAGAACATTGAAGAACAAACGATACAGTAACGGAGAAGAATGGGCAAATACGCTTAGTCATGGGGCAGGTATCCTGCTCGGTGTTGTGGCAGGATATTTCCTGCTGGAAAAGGCTTCGGGAAACGCCGAGCCGCAATGGGCAGTGCCTTGTGTCATTGTCTATCTGGCAGGTATGTTGTCGTCTTACGTCAGTTCGACGTGGTATCACGGCAGTCGTCCGGGGAAGTTGAAGGAATTGCTTCGCAAATTCGACCACGGAGCTATCTATCTGCATATCGCAGGAACATATACACCTTTTACGCTGCTCACCTTGCGTCATGCAGGTGGTTGGGGTTGGGGAATATTCTCTTTCGTGTGGCTGTCCGCCGTAGCCGGGTTTATACTTAGCTTCACGAGACTGAAGGAGCACAGCAATCTCGAAACTGTCTGTTACGTAGGTATGGGGGCTTCGATATTGGTTGCTTTGAAACCTTTATTGGACCAGTTGGAAATAACAGGCGCCACCTCTGCTTTTTGGTGGTTGATAGGCGGTGGTATTTCTTATATCGTAGGAGCCATTTTCTATTCATTGCGCAAACCTTATATGCATGCCACTTTCCACCTGTTTTGCCTGGGCGGAAGCATAGGGCACATCATTGCCATATGGCTGATTCTGTAACGAAGGGTAGGGAGAAAAAAAAAGGCTATCCATCACGGACAACCAATCTTTGTTAACCTTAAATCTAATACTATGAAAAACACAGTACAAAGATACGGACTTTCCGCATATCTCCAAATTTACGGAGCAAATCGGGGTGATTTATAACACGGTTTAATAGAATACAGAGGTTCGTTAACATTTAGGTCTGTTAGGTTAAAAATTAACTAATAGTTAATTGAGAATCCCTTAACGCTATAAATATTCAGTGTAATTATTTAAATTTACCGCATACAAAAAAGAATACTATATGAAAAGTTCTTTATTTCTAACCTGCTTATGCATAGTTTTTCTCGCGATACCGCAAGTTTCGGAAGCACAGAGGGTTTCGAAAAAAGTTCCTATTATTCAGGAAGATGACACGGTGAGGGTATATTCGGCTTTTTCACTCTAGTTCCTTCAATCCGAAAGGCTTGCCAATCAGAAAAGTATAGTGCTGACAAAAGCTGAAATCAAGCAATTCAACCAACTGTTTGAAAGCACTAAACAGTCTCACCGACAACCTTACTCACCACCTACCCGGGAAGGTATTTTTATAGAAGTAAGACCCCGTGAAGGAAAAAAACACGGATATTACATCAGTCCTAAAAAATATGCACCTATAAGTACAACGGATTATGGCTTCGATGGATACAAGATTCCCAAAAAGAAACGTCCACAAATCAAACAATTGTTAGAGCACTACCAGCAACAATTACCGGATACCCTGAAGTTCATGCAACACAACTACCAACAGGCGAATCTGACAGTAACCCCACTCAACAAATGTACATTCAACTCTATGAAGAAAATGGTTACACTCTTTTTCCATACCCGTGTGGATTCTTCGACCATAGTCTCCATACAATACAGAGTTTACAAAAGTAAGAAATGGGGCATATCCGTTTGGAGAGAAATACCGCTTTGGGAATACATGTCTTATCTCGAAACGGACAAAGAAGGAAATATCCGCATCTACAATGACTCAAAAGACGTCCATACCTTTACAGACCAGCAATATCCTGAATCCGAAGAAATTCTTTCGGAAATATTTCCGGAATGGAAAAACATGAGCAACTCCGAACGCATGAAAATGCTTGATGATTACTTCGAGCGGTATGCTACACTAATCCGCAATAATAAAAAAGAGCGTATCATATAAATTTCCATATAAACGTATCATATATATAGAAGAAACAAAAAAGCTACATTATCCGTTATATTTATACTACCAAATAAAAAGAAAAATTCGATGGACTGGGAAAATTATCTGATAAAGCACCTTCAATGGTCGGATTCCATTATCAACCGGGCAGCCAAAGAACACGTAGCTCGTGAGATTGCCGCTACGGCAAAAGACGGTGAAACCATCGGAGCCGGTTCCGGCTCTACAGTCTACCTCACCTTGTTCGAACTGGCACGGCGGATTCGCGAGGAACACTTGCGCATCGAAGTTATCCCCGCGTCCAAAGAAATCTCAATGACCTGCATCCAGCTAGGTATCCCTCAAACCACCCTTTGGAACAAACGTCCCGACTGGACTTTCGACGGCGCGGACGAAGTCGACCCTCAGCAAAACCTGATAAAAGGTCGTGGCGGAGCTATGTTCAAAGAGAAGCTGCTTATCAGAAGCAGCCGCAAAACATTTATCATCGTCGACCCCAGCAAACTTGTCCGACAACTGGGTAGCAAATTCCCCATTCCCATCGAAATATTTCCCGACTCACTATCTTATGTAGAAAACGAACTGCAACGACTGGACGCTTCGGAAATCATCCTTCGTCCCGCCCACGGAAAAGACGGGCCAATCTTTACAGAAAATGGTAACTTCATCCTCGATACCCGCTTCAATTTCATAGACACGTCACTCGAAGAACGACTGAAGAAAATCACCGGTGTCATAGAAAGCGGACTATTCACAGGTTATGACATTGAAGTAATCGTAGCAGAATAAATTACCTAAAATTACCACGTTCAGCACAGTTCAAAAATAACAATGAGAACAGAAAGTTTTTTCACTTTTGTATAGAACATAAGAAAATAATTTCCGACTTTTGCAGTTGATATAAGGGGAAAGCGCATCGGATCATGTCCGATTTCGCGAAAAGGAGAAAGCAAAAACGGAATACTTCACAAGTTAAATTCAAAAAAAAAGTTTTCCAAAATGGAAAACTTTCTGTATCAGCGAGAAAGAAAAGTTTCCCGAAATTTAATGTTAAAAGCTAACCAAGCTATTAGAATATCTTCTATCTTTGTATCCGTTTTCGGAGCTAAAAAGAGGTTTAGTCAAAGAGGGAACGCTGTGCAAATCGGCGACAGTACCCGCTGCTGTAATTCTCTGTGAATCCGCACGATAGGCCACTGCACCGGATAGTGTGGGAAGGTGTTGCGAGGGAGGGATAAGTCAGAAGACCTGCCGGAATCAAATAAACCATATTATTAATCACTTTCGGGAGTTAAAGTTATGAACTACGCGGAAATTTGTATCATCAAACGTGATGGTAAAAGAGAAGATTTCTCTATCAGTAAGATTAAGAATGCAATCAGCAAAGCATTCAGTGCAACCGGTTTTCAGGATGAGCAGCAGTTGGTGGCTGACATCACGATGAATGTTATCAGTCAGTTTGCCACTCCTACCATTACCGTAGAGGAGATTCAGGACTTAGTGGAAAAAGCATTGATGAAAGTGCGACCGGAAGTAGCGAAGAAATACATTATCTATCGCGAATGGCGGAATACGGAACGGGACAAGAAAACCCAGATGAAGCATGTGATGGACGGCATTGTCGCTATTGACAAGAATGATGTCAATCTGAGCAACGCCAACATGAGCAGCCACACTCCTGCCGGACAGATGATGACTTTCGCTTCTGAAGTGACTAAAGATTATACATATAAATATTTGTTGCCGAAGCGTTTTGCCGAAGCACACCAGTTGGGCGACATTCACATCCACGATCTGGATTACTATCCGACAAAGACGACGACTTGTATCCAATATGACATGGACGACCTTTTCGAACGTGGATTCCGCACAAAGAACGGCAGCATCCGTACCCCGCAAAGTATTCAGAGCTATGCGACACTGGCTACTATCATTTTCCAAACGAATCAGAACGAGCAACACGGCGGACAGGCAATCCCCGCTTTCGACTTCTTCATGGCGAAAGGGGTGGCGAAGTCTTTCCGTAAACATCTGGCTTCGTTCATCAATTTCTATGTAGCGATGGAAAATGGCAGTCAGGCGGACGAGAAGGCAATCCGCACGTTAATCAAGGAGTATCTTCCGTCTATCAAGTCGACTGAGGCAGAACGCGAGACATTACGCATCGCATTGATAGCTCTACAAATCATTATAGACAAGGAGCACTTGGCACGCATCACGGAGAAAGCATACCAGCAGACCCGCAAGGATACGCACCAGGCAATGGAAGGATTTATCCATAACCTGAACACGATGCACTCACGCGGTGGTAATCAGGTGGTATTCAGCTCTATCAATTATGGAACGGACACTTCTGCGGAAGGCCGTATGGTGATTGAGGAATTACTGAAAGCTACGATTGAGGGCTTGGGCACACGGGGCGAGGTTCCTGTATTCCCGATTCAGATTTTCAAGGTGAAGGACGGGGTGTCTTACTCGGAAAAGGATTTTGAGAAAGCGATGAAAACGGAGAATATAGAGGATGCGATGAAAGACAGTTACGAAGCTCCGAACTTTGACTTGTTGCTGAAGGCTTGTCAGACTACTGCGAAAGCGTTGTTCCCGAACTTCATGTTCCTCGACACGCCTTTCAACACGAATGAGAATTGGAAGGCGGACGATCCGAAACGTTATATCTACGAATTGGCTACGATGGGTTGCCGTACACGCGTATTTGAGAATGTGGCGGGAGAAAAGTCTTCTTTGGGACGCGGTAATCTTTCTTTCACTACGCTGAATATGCCGAGACTGGCTATCGAAGCCCGCATCAAGGCAGAGAATCTGATAGAGGACGAACGCAATGCGGATGCTATCGAGCAGAAAGCGAAGGAGATTTTCATCGAATCCGTACACACGATGTCTGCTTTGGTGGCGGATCAGTTGTATGAGCGTTACCAATATCAGCGCACGGCACTGGCTCGTCAGTTCCCGTTCATGATGGCAAATAACGTATGGAAAGGTGGCGCAGAGTTGAATCCGAACGAGCAGGTAGGCGATGTATTGCGCAGCGGTACGTTGGGAATCGGCTTTATCGGCGGACACAACGCGATGGTGGCTCTTTACGGAAAAGGACACGGACACAGCCAAAAGGCATGGGACACGTTGTATGAAGCGGTGATGGAGATGAATAAGGTAGTGGACGAATACAAAGAAAAATATAATCTGAATTACTCTGTACTGGCTACTCCGGCAGAAGGTCTTTCAGGACGTTTCACGAAGATGGACCGCCGGAAATACGGTAAGATTCCGGGAGTGACGGACCGTGATTACTACGTAAACTCATTCCACGTGGACGTGAAAGAGCCAATCAGCATTGTGGAGAAGATTAGGAGCGAAGCTCCTTTCCATGCTATCACGCGTGGCGGACACATCACGTATGTGGAGCTGGACGGTGAAGCGCAGAAGAATGTGCGTGCCATCGCTAAAATTGTGAAGGTGATGCATGACGAAGGAATCGGCTACGGTTCTATCAATCATCCGGTGGACACTTGTCACAACTGCGGCTACAAAGGGGTGATTTTCGACAAATGCCCGGTTTGCCAAAGTGAAAGTATTCTCCGTATGCGTCGTATCACGGGTTATCTGACGGGCGACTTGAGTTCATGGAACTCTGCCAAACGGGCGGAAGAAAAAGACCGTGTGAAACATCTGTAAAACAATGAATTTATTAGGAACTTATCCTGAAACAATAGTGGACGGTGCAGGCATCCGGTATTCTATTTATCTTGCCGGATGCGCTCACCACTGCCACGGTTGCCACAACCCGGAAAGCTGGAATCCGGAAGCGGGGGAACTGTTGACGGAAGAGAAGGTTTCGTCTATCATCAGGGAGATTAAAGCGAATCCGTTGTTGGACGGGGTGACTTTCTCCGGTGGGGATCCTTTCTTCCATCCCGAAGAATTTCTGTCGCTTGCCAGGCGGGTGAAAGAAGAGACGGGGATGAATGTGTGGTGCTACACCGGGTACACGTATGAGGAGATTCAGGCGGAACCACGGTTGAAAGCTATTCTTCCTTACATTGATGTTTTGGTGGACGGACGTTTCGAGCAGTCGCTCTTTTCTCCTTATCTGGAGTTTCGGGGGAGCAGTAATCAGCGGATTCTGAAATTGAGGTAAATCTGCAATAGAACTTACACTGAAATTGAAGTAAATCTGAAGTTAAGATTAGGACTTCTCCACCACTAAAAAAACTTATTTTTCAAAGGAAACAAAAACACCTGTACGGTTGTTTTGTTTACTTTTACGGACAGAAGAGATTTCTACAAGAATAAGTTTTTTATGGTACAAACAATAAATACAACTCATAATATATCTGACGAATCCGACGGATTGCCGATGCCTAAACGTATTTGGGCGGTGGTATCCGTCGGATTCGCTCTTTGCATGTCTGTACTGGACATCAATATAGTTAATATCGTATTGCCTACGCTTTCGCACGACTTCGGGACGACGCCTGCCGTGACGACATGGATTATCAATGGGTATCAGTTGGCAATTGTTATTTCACTGTTGTCTTTCTCCGCTTTGGGGGAGATGATCGGTTACCGGAAGGTGTTTCTTTCGGGCATCGGGTTGTTTTGTATCACTTCGCTGATTTGTGCGCTGTCCGATTCGTTTTGGACGCTGACGGTGGCGCGTATTTTTCAAGGGTTCAGCGCTTCCGCCATCACGAGTGTGAATACGGCGCAGTTGCGGTATATTTACCCGAAAAGTCAGATTGGGCGAGGGATGGGAATTAATGCGATGGTGGTGGCTATATCGGCGGCAGCCGGGCCTTCCGTGGCGAGTGGTATTCTTTCTATTGCCAGTTGGCATTGGTTGTTTGCTATCAATGTGCCGTTGGGAATTACGGCGCTGGTACTGGGCATCAAGCATTTGCCGAAGCAGGAAGAGCTTTCGAAACGGAAGTTCGATTATATCAGCGCCATAGCGAATGCGGTTACTTTCGGGTTGCTGATTTATACGCTGGATGGGTTTGCGCATCATGAGAAAATGGATTTCCTTGTTGTTCAGTTGGTGGTGTTGGCGGTGGTCGGGACGTTTTATGTGCGTCGGCAGTTGACACAGGCGACTCCTCTCCTGCCGCTCGATTTGCTGCGGATACCGATTTTCCGGTTGTCTATCCTTACTTCCATTTGTTCGTTTATTGCGCAGATGTCGGCAATGGTATCTTTGCCGTTTTTCCTTCAGAATACGTTGGGACATAGCGAGGTGATGACCGGGTTGTTGCTCACTCCGTGGCCGTTGGCAACGCTTGTCACGGCACCGTTGGCGGGGTATCTCGTCGAACGGATTCATCCGGGGATACTGGGGAGCATCGGGATGGTTCTGTTTGCCGTCGGGCTTTTCTCGCTTTCAAGTCTGACTGCCGAGTCGTCTGATATCAGTATTATTTTGAGGTTGATGTTATGCGGTGCGGGATTCGGGTTGTTTCAGACGCCTAATAACAGTACGATTATCTCTTCAGCTCCGACGCAACGTTCGGGCGGAGCTAGTGGAATGTTGGGGATGGCTCGCTTGATGGGGCAGACTACGGGAACGACGTTGGTAGCTTTGCTTTTCAGCTTTGTCACACATGACCGAAGTACGGCTGTCTGCTTGATGGCAGGAAGCGGATTTGCTGTCGTGGCGGCTATTGTCAGCAGTTTGAGGTTGTCACAGCCTTCTACGCTTAAAAGTAAATAAGCTCATAAGAATATTTGAAAATGCGGATTGAGGGGATGGGCATAAAGACTCTCCTTTCAACGAAGGAACTGTCCAGCAAGACAGGTTTAAAACGATTCACCCACGCTACAAACTCTTGTAACGTGGGTGAAATTGTTATTTTCAGACTTGTTAGACAACCACTTTTTGTTTATAAGGGTTTCATCACACTCTCAATCTGCATTTCAATGATAGACTATTTTACGTCTAAGGCATTTACTCTAATTTATTCTATTGCACTTTCAAGTGCTAGAAGAAGAACCTTAATATATCATTGAAGTTGGCCCAAATCAACAGACCGAAAAGGAGAATCATTCCCGCCATTTGAGCGTATTCCATGAACTTGTCGCTCGGTTTGCGACGGGCTATCATTTCATAGAACAGGAACAGGACATGACCGCCGTCAAGTGCGGGGATGGGCAGGATGTTCATGAAAGCCAGGATAATGGAAAGGAAGGCTGTCATGTACCAGAATTGATGCCAGTCCCATGTTGCGGGGAAGATGCTGCCTATGGTTCCGAAACCACCCAGTTGCTTCGCTCCTTCTTTGGAGAAAAGGTATTTCATGTTGCCAACGTAGCCTTTCAGGGTTTTTACACCGAGGGATACACCGGCGGGGAAGGATTCGAGGAAGGCGTATTGTTTCTTCACCATTGGCAGCAGACGGTCTGTCACCAGGCAGGCAGATACTCCCATAAGGTAGGCGGAGTCTACACGCATGCTTAATGTATCTGTCGCGCCACCACGTACGTAGGTCAGTGTGATGAGACGTGGGTCGATGCTGTCTTTGAGCAGAGTGGCTTCGTTTTTCTTGCGCTCTGCCATCGTTTCTTTGAAGTCGGAGAAGGAGATTGGTTTTCCGTTCAGGGCGATGATGCTGTCACCCGGCAAGATGCCTGCCTGCGCTGCGGGAGAGTTCACCATTACGCTGTCGATTACGTATGGGAAACGGTAGGATGCAAAGCGGACGCTGTCTGCCAGCAGGCGTTGCATCAGGTCTTCGGGAATGTAAACGGAGGCTTTTGCGCCGTTACGGAGAACGCTTACTTCACGGGCATCGGCTATTTGGCTGAGCATATCGCCATCATAACGTTCGAAAGGAACGCCGTCGGCAGAGATAAGTACGTCACCGTCCTGGAAGCCGACTGATTTGGCGGTTTCGTTGAAGTCCATACCGAGGGGGGCTTCCTGTACCTTTATATATTGGTCGCCCCAGGCAAAGAGTATCATTGAGTAGATGAAGAGTGCCAGCAGGAAGTTGAACAGTACGCCGCCGACCATGATTAACAGGCGTTGCCACGCCGGTTTGGAACGGAATTCCCACGGTTGTTCGGGTTGTTTCATCTGTTCGGTATCCATTGATTCATCAATCATACCGGCTATCTTTACGTAGCCGCCTAACGGCAGCCAGCCTACGGCATATTCTGTATCACTTTTCTTCGGTTTGAACTTAAATAGAGTGAACCAAGGGTCAAAGAATAAGCAGAATTTTTCTACGCGTACCTTAAACAAACGGGCAAAGAGAAAATGCCCGCCTTCATGAATGACAACGAGCAAAGATAAGCTCATTATCAATTGCAGGGCACGAATCAAAAATGTTTCCATGTTTATTATTTACTATTTACAATTTACTAATTACTATTTACAAAATACTATTTACGAATTACTGGGTTTTACACAGAGACTTTGCCGGCACACGAGTTCGGAAGCTATTCTTCGTGCTTCTGCGTCGGTGGCTACATAGTCGTCATATGTAGGATTCGCTATAAACATAGCGCGTTCCATGGTCTTTTCTATTACGTCGCTCATGCCGAGGAAGCTGATGCCGTCTTTCAGAAAGGAGGCTACTACTACTTCGTTGGCGGCATTGACGATACAAGGCATATTGCCACCCCGGTACATGGCTTCATAGGCCAGGGCGAGGTTGCGGAATCGTTTTGTATCGGGTTGCTCGAACGTCAGGTTTGTACACTTGGCAAAGTCGAGACGTTCGAAAGAAGAGCTGATACGGTCGGGGTAAGAGAAAGCGTACTGGATGGGCAGGCGCATATCGGGCATGCCTAGTTGGGCTTTCACCGCACCGTCCTCAAACTGCACCATCGAGTGGATGACGGATTGGGGATGTACCACTACTTCGATTTGGCTGGGCTGGACGCCAAACAGCCATTTGGCTTCGATTACCTCGAAACCTTTGTTCATCATGGAAGCGGAGTCGATGGTTATCTTGGCTCCCATCTCCCAGTTGGGATGCTTCAGGGCTTGCGCTTTGGTAACAGATTTCAGTTGTTCCAGGGTGCAGGTGCGGAAAGGTCCGCCTGAAGCGGTGAGTATTACTTTTTCTATCGGGTTGCCGACTTCTCCTGCCAAACACTGGAAAACTGCCGAGTGTTCAGAATCTACGGGCAAAATCGGTGTGCGATATTGCTGCGCTAATTGATTAATCAGTTCGCCGGCTACGACGAGCGTTTCTTTATTTGCCAGCGCGATGGCTTTCTTGGCACGGATGGCGTTAATGGTCGGTTTCAGTCCGGCGTAACCAACCATGGCTGTCAGTACCATGTCGATGGGGCCGGCTTCCACAATCTGACAGATGGCGTCGGTTCCTGCATATACCTTGATGGGCAGGTCGCTCAATGCTTCTTTCAGTTCGGAATACTTTTCCTCGTTGGCTATCACGACGACTTCCGGTTGGAACTTCCGTGCCTGGGCAATCAGTAGTTCAACGCGGTTGTTGGCTGTCAGTGCATAGGCTTCGTACAGGTCGGGATGTTCCTCGATAACCTGCAATGCTTGTGTACCGATAGAGCCTGTGGAGCCTAAGATGGCTATTTGTTTCTTCTTTTTATTCTTTTCTATATTCATTTTTAAAATACGATATATTTTTCCGGATTCACCGGATGACCTTTGTACCAAAGTTCGAAATGCAGATGCGGACCTGTGCTAAGGGTTCCGCTGTTTCCTACTAAGGCAATGGCTTCACCACCCTTCACACGTTCGCCTTCTTTTTTGAGCAGGGAACCGCAGTGTTTATAAATCGAGATTAAATCCTGATTATGCTGTACGCCAATCAGATAACCTGTTTCGGCGGTGTATGTGCTGAGGATAACGGTTCCGTCCATCGTAGCCAGCACACTCTCGTTGGGGTTGGCGGCAATGTCCGTGCCGAAATGTTTCTTTTCCGCGTTGAAGTGGTCGGAAACCATTCCACGGGTGGGGCGATACAGGATTAATCCCGTTACGTCCGGTTGGGAGGTGATGGATGTCAGGTTGTATTTCTCGTTCTCCTCGTACTGACGGCGGAATTCTTCTTCGCGCTTGGTGCGTTCCATCAATGTGTCTTCGCGGACGGCGGTCAGTGAGTCGAGCGTCTGCACGCTGTCGATGGGGACTTTACCGCTGAAAATATCCTGGATGTTCATGATGTAAAGGTTCTGCCGGTTGAGAACCTCTTGCAGGGAGTCCACACGCAGGGCGTTGACTACGATTTGGGAACGGACTTCACTGTTCATGTAGCCCGGAAGGTAGTTGCGTAAAGGAGTAAAGGCAATGATGCAGGCGGCAATCAGGAAAAGTACTGCCAGTACGCAGAGTAACACCGAAAGACCATTGAGTTTGGATACACGAAGTCCTACAATCTCTTCAAGCGTATTCTCATTGACAATCGTCAATTTATACTTGAACTTGAAATTTTTCCAGAAAGCTTTACTTCGTCTTTTCTTTGGCATCGCAGGTATTTACTATTTTACGATTTACTATTTACTATTTTTGGTTGATGAATTGCTTATCTTTTCATTGATAAGCTGTTCATTGTTTGGTTGATGAACGATGCATCGTTTATTCGTCGTCATCGCCATTCTCCAGTTCATCCAGGTTCAGTAACCCTTCGGGAAGCTCTACGGTGATGAGTTTTTGTTCCTGGTCTATCCCTAGGATAAATTCTTCCTGGGCGGGAACTAACAGTTCTTCATCGTCTTTTTCGACTACAAAGAGGGTATTGACGGTGGTTGTATCTACATCGACCACTTCACCCAAGGGCCCGTGATGGATGTCTTCCATTTGGAAACCGATAAAGAAGTTCCAGGACAATTCACCGTCTTCGGCTTCTTCAGCGTGCTTCGCGGGGAAGTAGACTTCTATATTGGTGAACATCCGGGCACGTTCGGCGGTATCTATTCCTTCCAGTTTCACCAGGGCGGTGGAGTCTGAACGGAAGCGGTATTCTTCGATGAAGAAGGGCACGAAGATGCCGTCGAGCAGGCAGACCAGATAATCGCAGTCCGCCCGGTCGAAAATATCGTCCGTGAAGGTGAACTGTAACTCGCCGTGGATGCCGTGCGGTTTGTTGAATAATCCTATTTTATATACTTCTTCTTTTTTTATCATATTCGGGTGATTCGGGCTCCGATGGCGTTCAGACGTCCTTCGATGTTCTGATAGCCGCGGTCTATTTGTTCAATATTACTAATAGTGCTGGTTCCTTCGGCGCTCATGGCGGCAATCAGAAGGGCGATACCGGCACGTATGTCCGGAGACGTCAGGCGGGCACCGCGCAGCTTGAAGCCGTGGTTGTGTCCGATGACTACGGCACGGTGAGGGTCACAGAGAATGATTTGCGCACCCATATCTATGAGTTTGTCCACGAAGAACAGGCGGCTTTCGAACATTTTCTGATGGATGAGTACGCTTCCTTTGGCTTGGGTGGCTACTACGAGCATCACACTCAGCAAGTCGGGCGTCAGTCCCGGCCAGGTTGCGTCGGCTATCGTCATGATGGAGCCGTCGATAAAGGATTCTATCTCGTATGTCTCTTGTGCGGGAACGTAAATGTCGTCTCCTCTTTGTTCGAGCTTGATGCCCAGGCGACGGAAGTTCTCGGGGATGATACCCAGGTTTTCGTAAGAGACGTTCTTTATGGTTATCTCGCTTTTTGTCATGGCTGCCATGCCGATGAAGCTGCCGACTTCAATCATATCGGGCAGTACGGTGTGCTGTGCGCCATGCAGTGCTTCCACGCCTTCGATGGTGAGGAGGTTGGATGCGATGCCGCTGATTTTTGCTCCCATGTGGTTGAGCAGGCGGCAGAGTTGTTGCAAATACGGTTCGCAGGCAGCGTTGTAGATGGTGGTAGTGCCTTTGGCAAGGACGGCGGCCATCACGATATTAGCGGTTCCGGTGACGGATGCTTCGTCGAGCAACATATAGTTACCGCGAAGTTTGTCGGCGGTGATTTCGTAGATTCCACGTTCCTCGTCGTAGCGGAAATTCGCGCCCAGGGCTTGAATGCCGACGAAGTGAGTGTCCAGACGACGGCGACCGATTTTGTCTCCACCCGGCTTGGATATCAATGCTTTGCCGAAGCGTGCAACCATCGGGCCGATCAGCATCACAGAACCTCGCAGGCTGGAGCATTTCTTCAGAAATTCATCGCTTTCGAGATAAGCGAGGTCTACGTTTTCAGCCTTAAAGCTATAAGAGTCAATGCTTTTCTTTGCAACTGTCACGCCCATCTCGCGCAGGAGTTGGATAAGGTTGTTGACATCCAAAATGTCAGGTATATTGTTCACTGTCACTTCCTCACCGGTCAGCAACGTGGCACAGATTATCTGCAAAACTTCGTTTTTGGCACCTTGCGGATGAATTTCCCCGCAGAGCCGATGTCCTCCTTCAATTACAAATGAAGCCATTGATATTTAGTTTTAAGTATTAAGTATTAGCGTCATGTTTCAAAGTAGTAGGCGTTAAATATCAGGTATTTACTTCATACCTAATTCCTAATACTTTTTTCTAATATCTTCTCTTAGTGTTCTGACGGTTATTGGTATAGTTCGTCTTCGGACGATAGTTCTGATTCAAACGTTCTGCCATCAGGCGGACGATATCATCCGTCATCTGGAGTTTGCCGTCGGAAAGTTCGTAGAGGTCTTCGGCAATCTTCTTGTCGTCTACCGTATCCTTGTTCCATGCCATGTAGTCCTTCTTCATGTGGTTGCAGATGAGGGCTACGAGGTTTCTCTTTTCGTTTCCTTCGGGAAATTCGATGGCTTTCTTTATCAGGATTTCCAATGTGCGTCCGTAGTGACGGTAACGCATACGGGAGGTGTAATAAGGAATGTGGTCGGGACGTGTCACCAGGTTATCTTCACGGATGATTTCATAAGGATAGTCGATATCCAATTCGAAACCGGACATGATGGCGAGGTGGTCCCACAGCTTGTGCTTGAAATCGGGCACATCACGCAGATGAGGGAACATATTTCCCATGATGTTGATGATGGTGTTGGCACAACGCTGACGTTCTGCACGGTCCTGGATAGTCAATGCATAATCGACCATGTTCTGGATGCTGCGTCCGTATTCAGGAAGCGGCATTCTTTTCTGTTGAGTGTTATATTGCATATCTTTAATGGATAATTCTACAATGGATGATGGATAATTCATAACAGGCAAGTCTTATAAAAGTTTTTTAGGCATGGAAGCTACGAATTCTTTCAGGTAGAAAGGTTCGAAGTAGGCTACGTCTTTGTAATCTTCGGTGGCTACTGCCTTCTCTGCGAGGGGGAACATCATTTTTGCCAGCGGATGGATGTCGTCGATAAAATGCGCGTTGGGATGCGTAATCTTTTCGCGGCATTTGGCGGCTCCGTTGCCATAGAAATAGACTGGCTGGCGGTCGAGATATTCGAGGTAAGACGTTTCGTCGACGATGTCGGCGGCGATGGCACGTTTCACGTTCAAGCTCCGGTCGTAGATGGCTGCATAGACTTCCATGCGGCGTGCATCTATCATCGGGCAGAGCAACGCGTCTTCGGGCAGGTCGTGATACAACAGCACGGGGACGCTCAATACTTCGAGCGTCTGTACTCCTATCAAGGGGACATTGCGTCCGTAACAAACTCCTTTTGCCATCGAAACTCCTATCCGAAGTCCTGTGTAAGAACCCGGGCCGCAACTCACCGCGACCGCATCCAACGGGATGGCATGACTGTCTATGAACGACAACGCTTCATCTACAAATACTCCCAGAGACACGGCGTGTGAAGGGCCTTTCAAGTCTTCTTTCACAAAAATCGTCTGTCCGTCTTGACTGGCCGCTACCGAGCAAACAGAGGTAGAGGTTTCAATATTCAGTATACACGACATAAAAATCAGGTTATTAAATTGTCGCAAATTTACGTGATTATTTCCAATTCTTAAAATATTCGTGTACTTTTGCACAAAACTTTAAGGTTATGATACAGTCTATGACAGGATACGGCAAAGCTACGGCCGAACTCCCCGACAAAAAAATAAATGTAGAACTAAAGTCGCTCAATAGCAAAGCTATGGATTTATCCACCCGCATTGCTCCGGCTTATCGTGAAAAAGAGATTGAAATCCGTAACGAGATTTCTAAAGTGCTGGAACGTGGAAAGGTTGACTTCAGCCTGTGGATTGAAAAGAAAGAGGGTGCGGATAATGCTACTCCTATCAATCAGGCAATGGTTGAGGGTTACTACAAGCAGATTTTGGCTATCTCGGAGAATCTTGAAATTCCTGTACCTGCCGACTGGTTCCAGACTTTGCTCCGCATGCCGGACGTTATGTCGAAAACGGAAATTCAGGAACTGACGGAAGAGGAATGGAATGCTGTGCATGCCACCGTGCTCGAAGCTATTGGTCATCTTGTAGATTTCCGCAAACAGGAAGGTGCCGCGCTGGAGAAGAAATTCCGTGAGAAGATTGCGAATATCAGCAGCCTGCTCGAGAAAATCGCTCCGTACGAGAAAGAACGTGTGGACAAGGTGAAGGAACGTATCACGGATGCTCTCGAAAAGACATTGAGCATGGATTACGACAAGAACCGTCTGGAACAGGAATTGATTTATTATATCGAGAAGTTGGATGTCAACGAAGAGAAACAACGTCTCGGCAATCACTTGAAATACTTTATCAGCACCATGGAAAGCGGTAGCGGACAGGGCAAGAAGTTAGGTTTCATCGCTCAGGAAATGGGACGCGAAATCAATACGTTAGGCAGCAAGTCCAATCACGCTGAAATGCAGAAAATCGTCGTTCAGATGAAGGACGAACTGGAACAGATTAAAGAACAGGTGCTGAACGTGATGTAAAGGTTTTCATTCATTCTTAATTTTTCATTTTTAATTCTTTGTCAAATTTATGCCGGGCAAATTAATTATCTTCTCCGCTCCGTCAGGTTCGGGAAAATCTACTATCATCAATTTTCTGCTGACGCAGAACTTGAATCTTGCGTTTTCTATCTCTGCCACCAGTCGTCCACCGCGCGGAACTGAGCAACACGGGATTGAATATTTCTTTCTTACTCCCGAAGAGTTTCGCTGCCGCATAGAGAATAATGAGTTTCTTGAATACGAAGAAGTGTACAAAGACCGTTATTACGGCACGCTGAAAGCGCAAGTGGAGAAGCAACTGGAAGCAGAACAGAATGTAGTATTCGACGTTGATGTGGTAGGCGGATGCAATATTAAGAAGTTTTACGGTGACCGTGCTTTATCGGTATTTATCCAGCCGCCTTCGGTAGAAGAATTGCGCTGCCGCTTGGAAGGTCGCGGAACGGATGCTCCGGAGATAATTGAAAGCCGTATCGCCAAGGCGGAATATGAATTAGGATTTGCCCCGCAATTCGATTGTGTCATAGTGAATGACAATCTGGAATTAGCCAAAGTGGAAGCATTGAAAATTATCAAGGAGTTTTTAAATTCTTGATGGTCCTTTTGTTATTGAATATAAAATTGAAAGCATATGTTTATATTAATATTAACATATAAAGCTCCTATCGAGAAGATTCTTGGACTGCTGGATGCACATTGTCGTTACCTTGACAAGTATTACGCAACCAAAAATTTTCTAGCTTCCGGCCCGCAAGTTCCCCGTGAAGGAGGAATTATACTTTGTCGGGCAAAAAGCCGGGCAGAGGTAGAGGAGATAATAAAGGAAGACCCTTTCAACGCAGTTGCCGACTATCAAATAATAGAATTTGAAGCAAATAAGGCTGTACAGCAATTTCAAGAGCTATTGGATAAATAAACTGTAATATAAGGCAGGGGATATTTTATGAAAAAGCTAAAAACCGGAATCTTCAGCGGGTCTTTCAATCCGATTCATATCGGACATCTCGCTTTAGCCAACTACCTCTGCGAATATGAGGGACTGGATGAAATTTGGTTTATGGTGACACCGCAAAATCCTCTGAAAACACAGGCGGAGCTATGGAGTGACGAACTCCGTCTCAAGCTCGTGGAACTTGCCATTGACGACTATCCCCGCTTCAAAGTCTCTGATTTTGAATTTCACCTGCCCCGTCCTTCTTACAGCGTACATACATTAGAAAAGTTACGCGAAACGTATCCCGAACGCGAATTTCACTTCATTATTGGTTCGGACAACTGGGCACGTTTCGACCGCTGGTATCAGTCGGAGCGAATCATCAATGAGAACCAAATCATTATCTATCCCCGCCCCGGCTTCCCCGTAAATGAAACGGAACTGCCGGAAACTGTACGGCTCGTCCATTCTCCTGTGTTCGAAATCAGTTCCACGTTTATTCGTGAAGCACTGGATGCAGGAAAGGATATCCGGTATTTTTTGCATCCAAGGGTTTGGGAAGCAATCAAGAATATGGGAAACAACAAAGATTTGGGAAGTAATTAAAGTACATACCCAACTGAGTATAGCGGATAATTCGTCATCCAATCCTGCTCGCGGTAATCTGACATAGAAAAACGAACTCCACGCAATGTTGCATTCTTTTCAATAAAAGAGCGCAAACTTTTAGACTGCAAATTCTCTTCCGCTTTTACTTCGACCGGAATAATTCGAATATCTTTTTGCAACAGAAAATCCAATTCCCCCCTGGAAGTATCCGAGGACCAATAGTATATATTCAATCCTTTTACAGACTTCAATTGTTGTAACACATATTGCTCTGTTATTGCTCCTTTGTAATCAGTAAACAGCACATTCCCCTCCAACAAAGCCTGAGGTGGCAATCCACTCATCGCTCCCATTAATCCTGTATCCAACAAAAACAACTTGAAAGCCGAGAAGTCTTCATAAGCCGACAAAGGGATTCCACCTTTCTTCACCCGATTCACCTTATAAATAAGCCCCGCATCCATCAACCACTCAATAGCTAATTCAAAATCTTTAGCTCTTGCTCCTTCTTTTACTATTCCGTAGATAAACTTACGATTTTCTTTTGCTAACTGTGCCGGTACCGAACGCCATACCATACGAATACGCGGAACTTCAGCGATTGGCGCATGTTTAGAAAAGTCACGGTCGTAAGAATCCAAAATATTCTGTTGCAACTGACGCACTTCCGTATAGTCTTTATGCTCTACAAAGGCATTTACTACTTCAGGCATTCCGCCAATAAAATAATATTGCTTCAGAAAATCGACAAACTTAGAACGAAAAGTAGAAATCAAATTCCAATCTTGCTTCGCAAGTAAACGGGCAAAAGATTCCTGCCCCACAGCTTCCAAAAACTCGGAAAAGGAAAGTGGATACAAATCTATAAAATCGACTTTTCCGACCGGAAAAGAATCATTCCTGTGCATAGCAATACCTAGCAGAGAACCTGCCGCAATCACATGATATTGCGGCGCTTTCTCCTGAAAATATTTCAAAGCCGTCAATCCGCGAGATGCTTCCTGAAGTTCATCAAAAATTATCAGTGTATCAGTATCTACTACTACCCCGGTGACCAACTGTATCGCCATCAAAATACGTTCAATATCAAAATCCTTCTGAAAAACGTCTTTCATCACTTCATTATCCTCGAAGTTGATGTAAGCAAACTGCTTATATGAGGTCGCAGCAAATTCCTTCATCAACCACGTTTTTCCCACTTGGCGTGCACCACGAATAATCAAAGGTTTCCGTGAAACCTTCTCTTTCCAATCATGCAACTGCTGCATTGCGTCTCTTCTCATACTCTTTCCTTTTATTATCAACGATTTATGAGATACAAATATAAATAGCAAAAAGGAGATTCACAAAAAGTCGTGCAGAAAAATGTGACATTTAACACAAAGTCGTACAGAAAAGTGTAGTATTCATCCGAAAAGTCGTACCAAAAAGTGTGATACTCAACAAAAAGTCGTGCAAGAAAGTGTATTTACTCCGTCAGCCGATGTAGTGTTATCATTATTATTTCTGCCGGAGCGCCGATACGAATCGGCATTTGTGAAGTGCCGATGCCATTGGTAACTATCAAAGGAATTTTTGCGAAATTATATGCCAAGCCGGTTAAGAAACGGTTGCCGTAGTGCGAATTCAGTATCGGAGCCACTCCGAAGATACGGACTTGTCCGCCATGTGTATGTCCTGCCAGGGCAAGGTCTGTATTTGCTATTGAAACATCCTCTATATAATCCGGTGTATGCACCAGTAGAACCACGAAATCTCTGGGAGAAAGCGCAAGAGTCGGTGATACACCATTGCGTGTAAGGTCGAAAGGATTGCGCACTCCGGCAATGATAATCTGCTGACCGTCCTTGCGAAGCGTATCCACTGCGTGTTCCAACACACGCATTCCATAATGCTCCATTGTACGCACAATGTCATCGTGACAACGTTCGTAGTCATTATTCCCCATCACTCCGTAAGTCCCCATTGGTGTCTTTACCCGAGAAAGCGCGGCAAATAAAGGCTCTACGTATTCGCAACCTTCCTGATAGTCGCCACCCATCAAGAGAACATCTGCCTTTTGAGCAATCAGGAGACGGACAAGGTCGTTCAAGCCTTTTTCTTTAAACAGGCTCTTGTAGTGCAAGTCGGAAATGAAAGCGATGCGAAAACCTTCGAATGCTTCGGGAACATCACGGTGTGTAAAGTCATACTTTACTACACGGTCTATGCCCGTATAGCCGGAAGGAACATCAACTGACGAAGAAGTTATTTTCGTGCCACGGAGCACCCAGTCATTATGTTTCTCGTCGGTGACAGCTTCCTGTTTCTTAGGTTGGCTGTTCTCACTTTTCGAGACATTCAGGTCTTTGAGTTGCGAATGGTCGGGGGTGAATAAATCCGCTATGACACCCGCAGTATCAGCGATGTCCGCAGAAACAGAATCAACATTCAGGACAGGACGCGGCAAAGTAGCCACTACATTCTTTTTCGACTTACAGGAAACCAGTACAAGCAGTGCTAACAGAATAAACGGGTATATTGTTTTTTTCATCTTCTCTCTCTTATATTCTTTATAGTTTGAAGTTTTTTGAGACGCAAAGATACAAAAAATCATGTATCTTTGTCCGTCAAAACTCTTTATAATGTATAAAAGCATGGAAGCAGTAAAACATAAAAACAGGGAAGGTGTAAAACCTAAAAGCATGGAAGTTGTGAAACGTAACTCACTGCAAGCATGGATATTAGCAGCACGTCCAAAAACACTCACAGGAGCTATCACCCCCGTATTGATAGGTACGGCACTCGCCACGATGGACGGGCATTTTCACTGGTTGCCCGCACTTATCTGCTGCCTGTTTGCGAGTTTGATGCAGATTGCCGCCAATTTCATCAATGACCTTTTCGACTTTCTCAAAGGAACTGACCGTGAAGACCGATTGGGGCCTGAACGCGCCTGTGCACAAGGATGGATTTCTCCACAAGCGATGAAAACAGGAATTATTATGACTGTTGCCCTTGCCTGTCTTATCGGTTGCACACTGCTTTTCTTTGCCGGATGGGAACTTATTATTGTTGGAGTACTCTGCGTATTGTTCGCTTTTCTTTATACTACAGGACCTTATCCCCTCTCCTACAATGGTTGGGGAGATGTATTAGTCATTGTCTTTTTCGGATTCGTACCCGTAGGCGGAACTTACTATGTGCAAGCGTTGACATGGACACCGGACGTCACTGTCGCTTCTCTTGTCTGCGGATTGCTTATCGACACTTTGCTGGTAGTAAACAATTATCGGGACCGCGAAGCGGATGCACGGAGCGGAAAACGAACGGTTATTGTCCGTTTCGGCGAGAAGTTCGGACGCTATTTCTATCTGACACTGGGGATTGCGGCTTCTCTCCTCTGCCTGTTTTTCCTTTTTGAAGGACATATCTATGCCGCGCTTCTCCCGCAGCTCTACCTGATTCCTCATTTCTTCACCTGGAGACGGATGGTAAAGATATACAGTGGTAAAAAATTAAACAGCATATTAGGCGAGACTTCGCGTAATATGCTGCTTATGGGCATTCTTTTATCTATCGGAATGTTGTTAAATTGAGAATTGAGAATTAAAAATTGAAAAATAGCTACGCTAATACCGCAACACTATTATTTCTCAATTTTTAATTCTCAATTCTCAATTTATTTTCCGTACATCTTTTCGTAATATCCCTGATAATCGCCACTGGTAACTTCTTCCACCCAGGCTTGATTTTCCAAATACCATTCAATAGTTTTCACTATTCCAACTTCGAATTTTGTTTCGG
This sequence comes from Bacteroides sp. GM023, assembly GCF_014750685.1. Taxonomy (GTDB): domain Bacteria; phylum Bacteroidota; class Bacteroidia; order Bacteroidales; family Bacteroidaceae; genus Bacteroides. The sequence continues at coordinate 35,668 of NZ_JAAXGE010000011.1, read as the reverse complement.
GATACCAGCCTAAAGCATCGGTAATCTTCGTCGGGTCGATAGCATAACGCTGGTCGTGTCCCAAACGGTCTTTGACGAAAGTAATCAGGTCTTCGTTCATCCAATCGATGGAAATCTCACCGTTGGCATCTTTCACTTTCTTCTTGAGAATCTTGCGATATTCGGGGTTCTCCGCCATCAGACGGTGAATGGTAGAGATAGTCAGCTTCACAATTTCGAGATTTGTCTTCTCGTTGTGTCCGCCTACGTTGTACACTTCTCCTTCCTTGCCTTCACGCACTACGACGTCGATTGCTTTGCAGTGGTCTTCCACATAAAGCCAGTCGCGCACGTTGCTGCCGTCACCGTAGACAGGCAGATGCTTTCCTTCGAGGATATTCTTGATTATCAATGGAATCAATTTCTCAGGGAAATGATACGGTCCGTAGTTATTTGAACAGCGGGTAATCGTAACCGGCATCTTATACGTGTCGTGATAAGCCATCACGAACATATCCGCGCTCGTTTTGGAAGCACTGTACGGGCTGTGAGGGCAAAGCGGGGTAGCCTCGGTGAAATACCCTTCGGCTCCGAGCGAACCGTACACCTCGTCGGTAGATACCTGATGATAGCGTACACCCTTTCTCCAGGTCGGGTAACCATGTTCGTCTTTACCCATCACCCATGCGCGACGTGCGCAATCCAGCAAGTTCTGTGTCCCGAGAATATTTGTAATCAGGAACAGTTGCGGATTTTCGATGCTGCGGTCTACATGACTTTCGGCAGCAAAATTCACCACATAGTCAAAACGATACTCAGCAAAAAGACCGTCTACCACATCGCGGCTGCAAATATCTCCCTTGATAAAAAAGCAGCGTTCGTTGTCGATGTCTTTGGCAATCGTTCCTAAGTTACCCGCATACGTCAGAGCGTCCAGTATCACGACTTTGACGTCGTTATACTTGCCCAAGATGTACTTAATGTAATTCGCACCGATAAAACCTGCGGCACCGGTCACTAGATAAGTTTTCATATTTTATTTATTATGTTGATTTTAGGGTTGTTTCGCCAGTTCGATGAGGTACTTGCCATACTCGGTCTTTTCGAGTCGTTGTCCCAACAGAAGCAACTGTTCCGTCGGAATCCATCCCTGACGCCAGGCTATTTCTTCGATACAACTCACGTAGAACCCTTGACGATTCTGAATGGTAGCGACAAAGTTGGAAGCTTCCAGCAGACTGTCGCAATTTCCCGTATCCAGCCAAGCGAATCCGCGTCCGAACAGCTCCACTTTCAACGTACCTTCTTCCAAATAAAGGCGGTTCAAATCCGTTATTTCATATTCTCCACGTGCCGAAGGGCGAAGAGCCGCCGCTTTTTCCGTCACGCTGGCATCATAAAAGTAGAGTCCGGGCACGGCATAATTGCTTTTCGGCACTTCGGGCTTTTCTTCCAAAGAAATCACATTTCCCTGTTCGTCAAACTCCACGACACCATAAGCGCGCGGGTCTTTCACGTAATAACCGAAGATGCAAGCTCCTTTCTCCGTACTGGCAGCCCGGCGAAGCATAGCGGAAAATCCCTGTCCATAGAACATATTATCACCAAGAATCAAGCATCCCGGTTCGCCGTTCAGAAAGTCGGCACCCAGGACGAAAGCCTGTGCCAGTCCGTTGGGTTGTTCCTGAATCTTATAAGAGAAGGACATTCCCAACTCCTCACCCGTTCCCAGCAAGTCGCGGAACATCGGCAAGTCACGTGGAGTCGAGATTATCAGCACCTCACGTATTCCCGCCAGCATCAACGTAGACAATGGATAATAAATCATCGGTTTGTCATACACAGGCATAATCTGTTTGGAAATCGCTTTAGAAAGCGGGTAAAGACGGGTAGCACTTCCCCCGGCGAGAATAATTCCTTTCATGTTCGTCTAAGTTAAATCATTAACTGTGTGCAAAGGTCGGAAAGAAATCTGAAATGACAAAAATAATGTGGCAATATTTCAATCTGTCAACCTGTCTATTTGCTGTCCTGTCGTTTAATTGGACAGCATCACATTGGCGAATTAACACATTATTTATCCGCCAGCTCGATAACTTCCAGGTCACTGAACGCCCCTTGGTCAATTACAAACCGCACCAACGTCCGCACCTTATGAAAGCCGGACATCCCTGCCGCCCCCGGATTGATATGCAGCATATCGAGCGTTTTGTCATACTTTACCTTTAATATATGCGAATGTCCGCTGATAAAAAGTTTTGGCGGACGCGCCATCAGACTGCCGATTATCGAAGGATCATACTTCCCCGGATAACCGCCGATATGCTTTATCAGCACCTCCGCGCCATCCACCGTGAAGCGGTTCACCTGCGGAAACAGCTTCCTGATTTCCTGCCCGTCTATATTTCCATAGACCGCGCGGAACGGCCGGAACGCTGCCAGCTTCTCCGCAACTTCCACTGAACCAATGTCTCCGGCATGCCAAATCTCGTCACACGGCTCGAAGTATTCCAGGTATTTCTTGTCCCAGTAAGCGTGAGTATCTGATAATAATCCAATTCTTGTCATCTTCTTGTCATCATTTAAGAAAGTTTATCTTTCATTTCCTCCGTAAAAAGTTCAAAAGCGTCCCTTATCTCATCTATCTGAGGATGAGTGATTTTTAAAATAACAGAAGCGAAATAACAAATCGAATCCGACTCTACTTTTGCCGTAAAATGCATATATTCCCCCCGTTTCTCATATTCATGAAACCAAATATCAAAAAGACGGTCACGAATAGCCTGCCGACCATCCGAAGTATCGCAGACATAGAGTAGTACATTACTATTTTCCTGAAAAAACACCTCTACGATAGCCCATACTGTTTTGCGAACCAACGAATCTTTGAGAACATGATTGCCATTCTTCTCTACAATAAAAAACTGGTAGGTATTTTCATCAAAAAAGGTGTAATCCTCCACGAAACCCGCCTCATACGTTAATCCATATCGGGTATGAAAAATCAGTGAATTTCCATCACTTGCAATTTCGACTTTGTAAGGTGAGATTCGGTTAATTTGTTCAATAGGAAGGCAGTACATCAGCAGAACTTAACCAACTTGAAATCTTTGTCCTTCAATTCGGACACAGAACGCCCGCTCTGAACCTGTTCAGTCCAAATACGTTTGCGTATAGCAGCCTCTTTTATGGCTTTCACCGCTTCTTCTTTCGATTTAAATTTCTTCATTGTCATCTTTCCAACGGCTTATTTATGATGCAAAAGTACGAATTTATCCGCAACAAGCAATGTTTTTCACCAATTTATTCACTCGTCCTCCTACATCTTACTAAACAAAAGAAAATGAATCTTGTTTTTCATCTTTATTTCTTTGTTTAATCCCACAAAGATACTATATTTGGAAAAATCTTAAAGCACATGGAAAGCAAATATAATTATTTTAAGCGAGATATCAGTTGGCTATCATTCAACTACCGCGTATTGATGGAGGCTCGGGACGAGCATCTCCCGCTCTACGAGCGCATTAATTTCATTTCCATCTACTCTTCCAACCTCGAAGAATTTTACAAAATCCGTGTGGCCGACCATAAAGCGGTCGCTTCGGGAGCAACGGAAAGCGACGAAGAAACCGTACAATCCGCCCGCGAACTCGTAGAAGAAATCAACCGGGAAGTCAACCGGCAACTGGACGACCGTGTGCTTATCTACGAACAAAAGATACTGCCTGCCCTGCGCAAAAACCATATCATATTTTACCAGGACAGACACGTAGAACCGTTCCACCAGCAGTTTATCAAAGACTTCTTCAAAGAAGAAATCTTCCCCTACCTGCAACCGGTACCCGTATCCAAAGATAAAATCGTCTCCTTCCTGCGAGACAACCGGCTTTATCTTGCCATCCGTGTTTATCTGAAAAATGCCCAGCGCACCCCCTACTACTTCGTCATGAAGCAACCGTACGCCAAAGTCCCCCGCTTCATCGAACTCCCGTCTCACGAGAAGAACCACTACCTGATGTTCACCGAAGACATCATCAAAGCGAATCTCAACCTCATTTTCCCCGGCTACGACATCGACTCGAGCTACTGTATCAAAATCTCCCGCGACGCCGACATACTGATTGACGACACCGCCAGCAGCGCCGACCTCGTAGCCCAACTGAAGAAAAAAGTAAAGAAACGCAAGATAGGTGACGTCTGCCGTTTTGTCTATGACCGCGCCATGCCGCAAGACTTCCTGGACTTCCTCGTAGACGCCTTCCGCATCCACCGTGACGAGCTCGTCCCCGGCGACAAGCACCTGAACCTGGAAGACCTGCGCCATCTGCCCAACCCGAACAAAGCCCTGCGCGGCATTGAGAAACCGAAGCCGATGAAGCTCACCATCCTTGACGAAAAAGAATCCATCTTCAACTACGTCGCCCAGAAGGATTTGCTTTTATATTACCCTTACCACTCCTTCGAGCACTTCATCCACTTCCTCTACGAAGCCGTGCACAACCCGGAAACCCGTGAAATCATGGTGACACAATACCGCGTAGCCGAAAACTCCGCCGTCATCAACACCCTGATAGCCGCCGCCCAAAACGGCAAGAAAGTCACCGTATTCGTAGAACTGAAAGCCCGTTTCGACGAAGAGAACAACCTCGCCACCGCCGAAATGATGCAAGCCGCCGGCATCAAAATAATATACAGCATCCCCGGCCTGAAAGTCCATGCCAAGGTAGCCCTCATCCGCCGCCGCGGCCTGAACGGCGAAAAGCTACCCAACTACGCTTACATCAGCACCGGCAACTTCAACGAAAAGACCGCCACGCTCTACGCCGACTGCGGACTTTTCACCTGTCGCAAGGAGATAGTGAACGACCTCTACAACCTCTTCCGCACCCTCCAAGGCAAAGAAGACCTGAAGTTCAGCACCCTCCTCGTCGCCCGTTTCAACCTCATCCCCGAGTTGAACCGCCTCATCGACCGTGAAATCTCCCTTGCCGACGAAGGCAAGCAAGGCCGTATCATCCTCAAAATGAACGCCCTTCAAGACCCCACCATGATAGACCGCCTCTACGAAGCCTCCGAACACGGCGTACAAATCGACCTCATCGTCCGTGGTATCTGCTGCCTCATCCCCGGTCAGTCATACAGTCGTAACATCCGTGTCACCCGTATTGTAGACAGCTTCCTTGAGCACGCCCGCATCTGGTACTTCGGCAACGACGGCAGCCCCAAAGTCTTCATGGGTTCTCCCGACTGGATGCGTCGCAACCTCTACCGCCGCATCGAAGCCATCACGCCCGTCCTCGCCCCCGACCTGCGCGACAGCCTGATTGAAATGCTCAACATCCAACTCGCCGACAACCAAAAAGCCTGCTGGGTGGACGACCAACTGCAAAATGTATTCAAAAAGAGAACACCCGGCACCCCCGCCGTCCGGGCACAATACACCTTTTATGACTGGTTGAATAAAAAATAAAGAATAGAAAATCATGATTAAAATAGATGGCATAGACCCTAAAATGATAGCTAATAACTCAATCCCTTTTGAGCCAACGCATCCAGGAGAAATACTGAAAGATGAAATTGAGTTCAGAGGTATCTCCCAAAAGAAACTCGCTAAAGAAATGGGCGTATCTTATACAGTATTAAATGAAATATTGAACGCAAAACGTCCATTAAATACAGAGTATGCCATGCTCATAGAAGCCGTATTAGATTTGGATGCCGAACCATTGCTTAAAATACAAACGCGCTATAACCTGCAAATGGCAAAAAGAGATAACAAATTTATGGAGAAACTAAATAAGGTGCGTAAAATTGCAGCAATGCTATAACAAATAATACAATATTAATACATATAATACATACTACAATATCTTTCACCCGTTAGCTGCCCCATTACGCAGCTAACATACCGTACCCCTACACCTACACATCCACCTTACTCCCGTCCCCCCTATACAACACCTCCCAAAACGTCCAAACACCCTCACCCCCTATACCCAAAATCTCCCCCGCAAAGCCCCACCCACGCCGCAAGGTCTCCCGGCCTACTTTTTTCTCCGTCAAGCGAGTGCCCGTAACGAAGCGTTAAGAAGGGCAGACTGTTTGAGCGAAGCGAGTTTCTGCCCTTTAGCGTAGTGAAGGAAGCGAGTAGGAGAAAAAAGTCAGCCTTGAACTTTTCTTTGGTTCTTTCTTTTCTTTCAAGAGAAAAGAAAGAACACTCCCTCCAACATCGTAACACAAATGTAACACATATGACACCTCCCTGCAACCTGAAATCCCGTCCTTTGCATCCGAAAAAGTAACATACACACACCTATATTATCTTATGGAGACAATTTATTTATGTATTATCATCTTCCTCTTCGTCCTTGCCGTGTTCGACCTCATCGTCGGCGTGAGCAATGACGCAGTCAACTTTCTGAACTCCGCGGTGGGCGCCAAAGCCGCCTCGTTCAAAACCATCCTGTTCATAGCCGGCATCGGCATTTTCATCGGCGCCTCCCTGTCCAACGGAATGATGGACATTGCCCGTCACGGCATCTACCAACCCGAGCACTTCTACTTTGCAGAAATCATGTGCATCCTGCTCGCCGTCATGCTGACCGACGTAGTGCTGCTCGACGTATTCAACTCCATGGGCATGCCCACCTCCACCACCGTGTCCCTCGTCTTCGAGCTCCTTGGCGGAACGTTCGCCCTCTCCCTCATCAAAGTACACAACAACGACACCCTCGGCCTGGGCGACCTCATCAATACCGACAAAGCCCTCTCCGTCATCATGGCCATCTTCGTGTCCGTCGCCATCGCCTTCTTCTTCGGAATGCTCGTCCAGTGGATAGCCCGCGTCATCTTCACCTTCAACTATAAGAAAAAGATGAAATACAGCATCGCCCTCTTCGGCGGAATCGCTGCCACCTCCATCATCTACTTCATGCTCATCAAAGGACTGAAAGACAGCTCCTTCATGACCCCCGACAACAAACTCTGGATACAAGAAAACACCTGGCTTCTCATCGCCACGTTCTTCGTATTCTTCACCATACTGATGCAAGTGCTCCACTGGCTCAAAATCAACGTCTTCAAAGTCGTCGTCCTCATGGGCACGTTCGCCCTCGCCCTCGCCTTCGCCGGCAATGACCTCGTCAACTTCATCGGCGTGCCCCTCGCAGGCTTCTCCTCCTTCATGGACTACACCGCCAACGGGGCAGGCAACGCCAACGGCTTCCTGATGACCTCCCTGCTAGGTCCTGCCAAAACCCCGTGGTACTTCCTCATCGGCGCCGGTGCCATCATGGTCTACGCCCTCTGCACCTCCAAGAAAGCCCACGCCGTCATCAAGACCTCCGTCGACCTCTCCCGCCAGGACGAAGGCGAAGAAACCTTCGGAAGCACCCCGATAGCCCGTACCGTAGTGCGAATCAGCATGACACTGGCCAACAGCATTTCCCGCATCATGCCGTCAGGCACAAAAGACTGGTTCAACTCCCGCTTCCGCAAAGACGAAGCCATCATCGCCGACGGAGCCGCCTTCGACCTTGTCCGCGCATCGGTCAACCTCGTACTGGCAGGTCTGCTCATCGCCGTGGGAACTTCGCTGAAACTCCCTCTCTCCACCACCTACGTCACCTTCATGGTAGCCATGGGTACGTCGCTTGCCGACCGTGCCTGGGGACGCGACTCCGCCGTCTACCGCATCACCGGCGTATTGAGTGTCATCGGTGGCTGGTTCATCACCGCCGGAGCAGCCTTCACCATCTGTTTCTTTGTCGCCCTCGTGCTCCACTTCGGTGGCAACATCTCCATTATCGCCCTTATCGCCCTCGCCGTATTCATCCTGATACGCAGCCAAGTGATGTACAAGAAACGCAAAGCGAAAGCACAAGGCAACGAAACCCTGAAACAACTCATGCAGACCTCCAACACCGAAGAAGCCCTTCAACTGATGCGCCAGCACACCCGTGAAGAGCTCTCCAAAGTACTGGAATACGCAGAAACGAACTTCGAACTCACCGTCACTTCCTTCCTGCACGAGAACCTTCGCGGCCTGCGCCGTGCCATGGGTTCCACGAAATTCGAGAAACAACTCATCAAGCAAATGAAACGCACGGGAACCGTAGCCATGTGCCGTCTCGACAACAACACCGTGCTCGAAAAAGGACTCTATTACTACCAGGGCAACGACTTCGCCAGCGAACTGGTGTACAGCATCTCCCGCCTCTGCGAACCGTGTCTGGAGCATATCGACAACAACTTCAACCCCTTGGACGCTATTCAGAAAGGCGAATTCAGCGACGCCGCCGAAGACATCACCTACCTGATTCAGCAATGCCGCAAGAAACTTGAAAACAACGAGTACAGCAACCTGGAAGAAGAAGTCCGCCGTGCCAACGACCTCAACGGCCAACTTTCCCTGCTGAAACGCAAGGAACTCCAACGCATCCAAAGCCAACCGGGAAGCATCCGCGTGAGCATGGTCTACCTGACAATGGTTCAGGAAGCGCAGAACGTAGTGACTTACACCATCAACCTGATGAAAGTAAGCCGCAAATTCCAAATGGAAAGCGAAATGCCATAAGAACAAAATTTGATTGGGGAATCAAATTAGCATGGGGAACACCCAACAGAAAGGGCGGAGAAACAAATGTTTCCACGCCCTTTTACTTTTCCTCTTTTTACGCCATGCGGACTTTTATCTCCCCTCAGGCTACGTGCAACCACACGTTTTTTCGATTTTAACTACCTACTATTATTCCTCAACGTGCGCTAATCCTTCTCCACCCTACCGTTTCTCCGACGGCGGAAACGCAAAATGGCTTCAAGAATATCCAGCAATTTCTCCAGTAATAATTTCATGATTTCTTTTCTCTTTTTTTAAAAGGTTCATACTAACAATCAGCGCCGGTCAAGAGGTTATTGCCGGTCAAGGCACCATCAAAAGCTATCGACGCCTTATTCTATCGGGTGCTCTTTATGCAGCCGACCATTCCTTATGCAGCCGGGTCCGGAGTTTCTCCGCCGTCCGGGTCTTTCCCATCATCAGGATCTTTGCCGTCGTCAGGGTCTTTGCCCGTGTCGGAGATGAACATGCCCGCTACATCCTTGATGTGCACAAATTCCACTCCGGTAGTCAGCGCACGGGTGGCACTTCCGTTGGCGGCACGGGTATATTCGGGTGTAAACTGGCAGCGCAGCGCAGTAATCTGCGAACTGCTGACTTTACTCTCTTGCTCCACCCCTTTCCCGACAGCTTTGGCTATCATGGTAAACGTGCCCAATCCTTCGAGACGGACGGTGCGGCTGTTGAGCAACTGTTCACGCATTACGGACATGAGGTTACGAATCACGTTGTGCACGTCGCCCGCCGTCAATGAAGCCTTTTCGGCAATCATTTCCGCCATCTTCTGCGTGCCCACCATTTTTCCGAATTTTACCAGGCGGGGATAATAAAGTTTCTGTCCTTCCTTGTTGGCTAATGTCGCCTGATAGGGTTTGTAAATTAATGGCATACTGTTTTTCCTTTCTTTTTTTAAATGAGTAATAATTTCCGTGTAACCGATTACGAGGGCAAAGGTAACCGGGAAGAAAAAAGGCAGTACACACGATGTAACAACTCACAACGGGAGGCGACAAGTACACACTATTCCGCACGGATAGTCCCGCCACAGACACTTCTGTACAAAGCAGAACGAACCGGCAGAAAAAGCCGTATCTTTACATATAAATAAGGTACATTAAAAAATTATCAATGATGAGTCGCATACAGACATACAGTAAAAGCCAGCTAGCCGCCCTTTACCTGCCCAATATCCAGTCCGCATCCGCACGCCGCACGCTCCGCAGTTGGATTGCCAAGAACCCGGAGTTGCAAGAAGCACTTGCCCGAACGGGATACAGCGAGAAAGCAATACTGCTCACTCCCGCACAAGTCGGATTATTTTTCAAGTTCTTGGGGGAACCTTGAAGACTAGGCGCTCCCCTGAAAACTGAGAGAACTTTGAAAACTGCGAGAACTCTGGAAACTAAGAGAACTTTGGAAACTAAGAGAGGTGTGAAAACTAGGCGCTCCCTGAAGGCTGAGAAAATTCAGAAAGCCGGTCGGACAACGAACCTGCCTCCCCGTCCGCACTCACAAAAGGCAGTGTAAACCAAAAAGTGCTCCCTACCCCCTGTTGGGAGTCAACACCAATCTCTCCGCCCAGTTTATGGATAATCGTTTGACAAATAGCCAGTCCCAGTCCCGTGCCCTGCGCGAAGCTGTTAAGTTTGACAAAACGTCCAAAGACATCGCCGATATGCTCCGCAGGAATCCCGCATCCGGTATCCGTCACATAAAAATATAAGAAATCATCTTCTTGCAGATAAAAACCGAATTCGATACTCCCCGCCTGGGTGAATTTCATGGCATTATTCACCAAGTTGATAATGACCTGTCGCAGACGAGTCTCATCGGTCACTATGCTACATTCAGGCATTCTTTGATTGTAGAAGATACGGACATCGTTGTTCTTGTTCCGTGCCTTGGCAGTGTTTTCCAGTTCAAAACACAGGTCGTGGATATTCGTGGGATAATAGGCAAGTTCCAATGTTCCCGCTTCTATCTTGGAAAGGTCGAGCACGTCACTGACAAGTTGAAGCAGCAAGTTATTATTATTTTCGATGATATGCATATATTCCTGTTTATCAGCCTCATCAATATCGGGTTCCGCTATCAGTAGTCCCGAGAAACCAACGATAGCATTCAGAGGAGTACGGATTTCATGACTAATGTTGGCAAGAAAGGCCGATTTCAGCTTACTGGCTTCTTCGGCTTTCACTTTTGCCTGAATAAGCGTTTCTTCTATCGTTTTCCGCTTGGTAATCACCAGCGAAGAACCTACCAAAGTGACAGGTTTTCCTTTCTCATCCCGTTCGTCCACGATGGCACGCACTTCCACCCACTCGTAACAGTCGGGATGTTCCGGCCGCGGAAATACCCTGAATTCTTCTTTCACTTTCTGAATTTCACCGCCGAGTAGTTTTTTGATAGTTCTCTCCACACGATACTTATCGTCCGGGTGAATCTTCGAAAAATAAGAAGCTACGGGAATTGTTATCTGCCCCTCGCAGGCAGTGGCTTCCTCTTTCATTATATAAAGGTAGCGGTCGATGTCACAAACAAACACGCCCGTGTCGAGTTCCCATTTCCATGGAGTAATATTGGCTACGTCCAGCGCGGCGGCCAGTTTATGATTAGTGGAGCGCAGCATATTCTGTGTAGACGACAACTGGGTATTATCCACACAAAAGACATCAATGCAGCCCTTCGTCCCGGAGCATTTCACCATCACGGTGAGATATACCTTCTTCTTCTCGAGATAATGCTGGAAAGTCAGTCCCTTCGCCGCGTCCATCGAATTGTACAAGTCGAGCAATCCGGAACCAACAGAGATATTCAGTTCACTGTATTTCTTTCCTACGATTTTTTCTTTCGGCAGGATATATGCCTCAAAAATCGGATTCACTTCCTCGTATACGAAATCCACAATCCGTCCGGTGTCATCGCAAACCAGCCTTTCACGGGCATACAGTATCGGCATATTTTCGGCCATACTACTGTAGTTCCTCATTACTTCCAGCCGTTTACTCCGCTCCGCCAGTGTTCTCCTCAACCACACTACATAAAGGGTAGTCATGAGCAACAGCAAAAAAAGAAGAATGATATAATAGGTATGCTCACCTTCCGGGATTTGCCGCAACTGATTCGCCCCGCAGCAAACTTGTGCCCCGCCTAACGTAAAGGCTGCCAATACCGATGCCTGTTTTATTATTTGTACTTTCACGCGCTTATCTTTTAATTGATTATTTCGTCCCATTCAGTAAGTTCTAGGAGAACTTGGTGAAACACCCAACGCACTTATTCACAATACATTACTTAATAAGTGATAATATTTCACCCATTTAAATAAAATTTTAGACAGAAAACAGGCAGGTAGGAAAAGATTCCTAATCTGCCTGTTCATCGTTCTTTGCTAGACGTACAAATTTTAAAAGTACAATCATGGTAGAAACTAATACACACAAAAAACTTCAAATATGGTTCAATAAGTTCTCAACTGCCTTTTAAAAAATCAACAGAAGTTATATTCTCATTAAAAAAAACTATTTTCTGTTTTTCGGATGTTTTAGTTTTGACTTTACAATTATATGATTACTTTTGCAAAAGTTTTACGGTAAAAGCTCTGTATCACCACCTTTCGACTATAAAACCCAAGCGGATTCATAGACGAAAAGGAACCGGAGCAAGAACCGGTACGAATGAAAAGTCTATCATAAACCTTTCACCAAGTTCTCCTAGGACTTACTCGTTTCAGTCCTGCTCTTTTTTCCGTTCCGCTTCATTGTTCGCCTTTTCCAATTCCTCTTCAGTCAGAATCTTATCCTCTCCGAATTGAATTTTCACATGTACACAATGCTTATCATCAGCCGTACACTCCACTTCAGCACAATCTTTCACGATATTCCCCACCATTGCATATACGACTTTTGGGAAGTCAATAATATTCGTCGATTCTTCAATAATACAGTTGGAATAAATAAAAATAGTCGTCCAGTTGGGCGTCGTGTCGATGCCATCGAAAGCGCAACCGCAAATTCGTCCTACCGAAGAACGTGAACATTCCGAATGTTCCTGCACGAATTTCTCCGGGATGCCATTCAGTTGTTCCATCTTAAGCATGGGCTCTACGACGGCTTTCTTGACATCATCGTCACTATGCCGCACACCGACTGTCTTATTCGGTTTGTTCTTGTTGTTTGACTTTTCTTCATTTAACTCTACAATCTTGATACCATCGTTCATATTCATACAATTTTTAAATTTTCTACAAAAGTCAACTATTTCTTTTAACATATATGTTCATGCTTGACACATTCGTATTTTTTTCTTTTTATGCGTCACGGTTGAACACCTTTTACATCCCCCGTTTTCTACCTTTGCCGCCGTAATCAAAAATAATAGACCGAATAAAATGACCGAAATTGAAAAGAAACATTCCCCTCAACGGGTGCGGCTTATGAAGCAAGCCGCCGTCATCCGGCAAAACAACGGCATGAGTCGCCACGATGCCCTTGTCACCGCCCACCGGATAGGAGCACTCATCCGGCAGATGCATCACGACACCGTCCGCTTCTGCTACACCAAGCAGGACGGAACCGTGCGCCACGCCAGCGGTACACTCACCGACTACGAACATAGTTTTCACCGCCCTTACACGCCACGTCCGGAAAACACGTTCGTCGTCTACTACGACACCGAAGCCAAAGGATGGCGCACGTTTCACGCCGAAAACTTCCTATGCATCGAATGAGCCGCGAAGAACGGGCAGAGTGGGAAGCACTATGCAGGCAGTACAACGTAGATTCGTTGTACGAGGCCATTCAAGGTTGCCGGGAAGAGTTGAAGTTTCTCGCCCATTGCGCCGCACGGCTCGAACCCCGGACGGACGAGGAAGCGGATGAGGAAGCGGACGAGGAAATTTACGAGGAAATTTACGAGGAACCCGACGAGGTTATTCACGAGTAGCCCTACAAGAAAGCCCACGAGCAGCCCACGCCGTTTAACACAACCCGAAAACGCCGTTCTTCTCTACCGGGAAACGCCGTTTAACGCTCGCAGGCTACGCCGTTCTTCTCTTCGGACACAGAAGATAAGCTGTCTTTTTTAACAAAGTATAAATTCATTAACAAATCTCATTATCAAGTATGGAAAATTGGAGATTCTTTGAAGAAAATCCCGACTACATGATTTCAGACCATGGTCGGGTATTGAGTCTTAAACGCAAAGTGAAGGTGATTCTTCGCAGTAAAATCCTCGCAAAAGGCTACGAAACCATTCAGCTTCAGCAAAAGGGGATTGTGGTCTTACATTGTGTACACCGCCTGGTAGCGAAAGCATTTATCCCGAATCCGGAGCATCTGCCGCAGATTAATCATATCGACGGAAACACGATGAACAACCACGTGTCAAACCTCGAATGGTGTGACGCATATACCAATGCGATGCATGCCGTCCGCACGGGATTACGCCCCGTCGGAGTCGGTTCACAAAGTGTTCCCTGTGCCATCACGGATGACGCGGGAAAGATTCTGCGGGCCTATCCGTCCATAGTGGCCTTGAGCAGAGAGGAACATCTGAATATCTCGTCTCAAAATTGGCTGAGACTCCAACTGCGCCACCCTGAACGTGTCCGGCAACACGCCCTGCGCACTCAGCAACACCGGAGTGACGCGTTTATCATAGACACTCCCACACCGGACTACGGACTACTCATACCTGATTCTGAGCCGCATATACCGGACTTCGAGCTGCACACACCGGACTCTAAACTACACGTACCGGACTCTAAACTACACGTACCGGACTTCGAACTGCACACATCATCACCCCTCACTCCCGTGCGCCATCCGGTGACCAAGCAATATTACCGCCAACTGTCCGCCGAGGAAGCCATCACCTTCGGATTTACCCCGCACGCCTCATCACGCAGACAAGAAAGGAAGGTGGAGCAATGAAAGACGCCATCATCATCCACTGTTCTGCCACCCGTGCGGGACAGGACATCACTGCCGCCGACATCGACCGGTGGCATCGTGAACGCGGTTTTTGGTCTATCGGCTATCATTTCGTCATCCGTCTCGACGGGACTATCGAATCGGGCAGGGACGTCACTCTCGACGGGGCGCACTGCATGGGCTGGAATCAGCGGGCCATTGGCATCTGCTACGTCGGCGGACTGGACAAGGACAGTCGTCCCGCCGACACACGGACGGAAGCGCAACGTGCGGCACTCGTCCGGTTGGTGGAAGCGCTGCGGCTTGTCTTTCCCAGCATCAAGCAGGTGATAGGCCATCGTGACACCAGTCCCGACCTCAACGGAGACGGCATCATCTCGCCCAACGAGTATATGAAGGCTTGTCCCTGTTTCGATGTACGCAAGGAGTTCAATCTTTAATTTTTTATAATTTCTACTATGGCCCGCATTTCCAAACCCGGATTAGATTATTTCCCTCTCGATGTCAATTTCCTACAAGACAGAAAGGTGCGCCGCATCTCCAGCCGTCATCATGCCGCGGGGATTGCCGCGCTCACTTCGCTGCTTTGCCTTATTTATAAGGAGAAAGGATATTATGTAGTATGGAACAAGGATACGTTGTTCGACATCGCCCAGGAAGCGTGTTGCGGTGAAGAGGAGATGCAGGCCATCATTGACGATTGCCTGTCGGTAGGATTGTTCGACACCTATATATATAAGGAGTACGGCGTGCTCACCTCGCAAGCCATCCAGGAGCAATATCACAAGATTATCACGGACAGCCGGAGAAAATACAAATTGCCGCTAGAGCTTTTTTGGCTCATTAGTGCGGAAAATGAGGAAGATTCCGGCGAATCTGCTGCAAATACGGGCGAAATTGCTACAACAATCCCACAAACAAAACAGGAAATGGACAGAGAGAAGGAGATAAAAACGGAAACGGAGAAAGGAAAAGAAAAGGAATATGAGATAGAGAAGAAAAAGGAGAAAGAGACGGAGAAACAAGAAAAAGCGGAAAAGCAGATGGAGAGCGAGATACCGCCTGCTGCGCGAAACGGTGTCGCACAGGCTGCGCCTGTTGATGTAGGTGGTTTGTCTTTGGGCGGAAGTTCAGAGTCGTTGCTACGAATGAATCTGGAAGCCATCGGCGTCCATAATGAACAGACGGTGAAAGCTGTCATCGGCCTTGCCCGGCGAAAAGAGTTGGGTGGGCCCGGCGGTACGCTGTGGAAAATCCTCAGTTCCGAATATCGCTCCACGCTGCTCAAGAAGAACGAGCCGGGAGATTACATTCTTTGGGCGCTTAATCATCCTGCGGAGTTTGAGAGCACGTACAATGGGGTGCTGATGAAAAGGACGAGGGGGAGATTGTAATGAAACATTTCTCCAAAAATTAAGCCGGAAAACAGAAGAAAGCCAATGTTTTATTGTACCTTTGTGAGACGAAGAAAAGCCTCTTTCATAGTGTAAAGAGAAACCATCTCCTTACAACATAAAAGAGCAACAACCAAAACAATGAGCAAATTTATCAATCCGTTCACCGACTACGGATTCAAACTAATATTCGGCAGAGAAGTATCCAAGGATTTATTAATCGAATTTCTGAACGACCTTCTCGAAGGTGAACGAGTGATAACAGACTTACAGTTTTTGAATAATGAGCAATTGCCATGCTATCCGGAGGGACGAGGTATCATCTACGATGTGTATTGCACCACGGACACGGGAGAAAAGATTATCGTTGAAATGCAAAACCGCATGCAAAGCAACTTTAAAGAACGCTCGATTTACTATTTATCCCGCGCCATCGTCAATCAAGGACAGGTAGGCAATGAATGGAAATTTGAAATAAAAGCCGTCTATGGAGTTTTCTTGATGAACTTCGTGATTGACAAGAACATAAAACTCCGCACGGACGTTATATTGGCTGACAGGGAAAACGGAAATCTCTTTTCGGACAAATTCCGGGAAATTTTCATTGCTCTCCCGCTCTTCGACAAAAGTGAAGAGGAATGTGAAACGAATTTTGAACGTTGGATTTATATATTGAATAATATGGAAACTTTAAAACGCCTGCCGTTTAAGGCACGAAAAGCTGTCTTCGAGAAACTGGAAGATATTGCTGATGTGGCTTCTATGTCTCCCGAAGACAGAGAGCGATACGACAATAGCGTCAAGGTATACCGCGATTATTTAGTAACAATGGATGCCGCTGAACAAAAAGGGATAGAAATCGGTGAAAAAAGAGGTTTGAAGGAAGGAAAAGAAAGAGCCCAGCTAGAAATAGCCAAAAACCTAAAAGCTAAAGGAATGGATAACAACTCTATTGCTGAATGTACTGAGCTACCTATAGAAACTATCGAATCCTTATAGAACACTGATCCCGCTCTCACCTATAACCACGGCCAAATTCTCCCAATTTGGCCTTTATTATCTCCCGCCAATCCCCAACCAATCGGGTAGACCCCCGGCATCCGCCACCAAAAACGGGAAAACAGCCTAGACCACCAATTCCACAAAAGCGTGTAAAGGTAATTTCAGTAACTGAAAACAGAGTGATATGTTAAATTGCGAAATCCGAAAAAGAAAAGCTGATTAGCAATAAGATAGAGGAAAAGAGAAAGAGGAAAAGAGAGAAAAAAGGCTAATAAGTCTTAGAAGAACTTGGTACATTGTTGATTGTAAACTTACCGTCAATATCAGTGATAGTGCCGAGGGTAGTGCCATTCACCAATACTGAAGCACCTACGACAGGCTGCCCATCTTCTTCAGAAGTTACCAAACCGGTAACACTGGATGTCTGCGCTGTCATCAGACCTATGCCTATAAAAAGGAAGGTCATTAAGAACATCAATTTTCTTTTCATAAATTCTCTCTTAAATTTAACCTATAAACAGATTTTTTGTCTCTAACAGGTTGCAAAGATAACACAAATTATGAAAAAGCGAAAAAAGTGTTACACTTTTAACTAAAAACTATCATACTGTAAGCACGAGAACACCGTAAAACGAGAGTTTAAAACAAAACGTTTTTGATTTAGCAACTTTTAAAACATCATCACTAGCAGAAAGAAAGTGTTAAAAACAGGGGTTTTGAAAACAAAAACATCAAAAATCCACCCGTTCGGGTAACTTTTCGTCATTTTCCACCTATAAATGTACTAAAGGACTATTAACGATAGTAAAAGCGGAAAGCCCGATTACCAAGTTCTTCTAAGACTTTGCGCGTTTCCTATGTAGGAATGGTTTCACAAGACGTGACTATCAAGCCCGGAGTTATCAAAGTAGTATTAAAAAGTGATGCCAAGGCCTTGGATGAGGTGGTAGTCACGGCGATGGGTATCTCACGTGAAAAGAAAGCGCTGGGTTACGCCGTTCAGGACGTGAAGTCCGACGACTTGACTCGCGCGGCAAACACCGACCTTGCCGGAGCTTTGCAAGGTAAAGTATCGGGTGTGGACATCGCACCGTCTTCCGGTATGCCGGGTGCATCGTCCAAAATCACTATCCGCGGTTCGCGCTCGTTCACGGGCGACAATACACCGCTCTACGTTATCGACGGTATGCCCATCGCTTCGGCAGCCGACGTGACCACTACGGACTACGCCAACGGCGGTGCTTACGGTACCGACTACGCGAACCGTTCGGTAGACATCGACCCCAACGACATCGAAAGCATCAACATCCTGAAAGGTCAGGCAGCGTCTGCACTTTACGGTATGCGTGCTTCCAACGGTGTGATTCTCATCACCACCAAAAGCGGTAAAGGCGTTGCCAAAGGCAAACCGGTTATCAACTTCCGCAGCAACTTGTCTTTCGACGTAGTGTCTACACTGCCCGAACTGCAAAAGGAATACGCGCAAGGTAGCGGCGGCGTTTACGCTCCGTACTCCGGCCATAGCTGGGGACCGAAAATTTCGGACCTCGCCAACGACCCCACTTACGGCGGCAACACCGACAATGCTTTCACGCAACAGGGTGGCAAACGCCAGGGACAGTACTACGTTCCCCAACGTGCCGCTGCCGGACTTGACCCATGGGCTACTCCGAAGGCTTACAACAACATGAAGGACTTCTTCGATACGGGTATCACCTGGAGCAACAATATCAACGTGTCGCAGAACATGGATAAGGGTAACTACTCTTTCTCTTTGGGTAACAGCCATCAGGAAGGTATCATCCCGACAACGGGCATGGACAGATACAACGCGAAACTGTCTGCCGAAGTGCAACTCAGCCCGAACTGGTCGACCGGTTTCAACGGTAACTTCGTGACTTCCAAAATCAAGAAGCAGTCTACTGCCAACTCAGGTGTGACGGCTACTATCTACAACGCTCCGGTGAGCTACAACATGAAAGGTATCACGCCGCATATCGAAGGCGACCCGTACACGCAGAATACATACCGCCAGGCATGGATTGACGATGCTTACTGGGCAGTCAACAACAATACCTTCACCGAACGTTCACAACGTTTCTTCGGAAATGCGTTCGTGAAGTTCACTACGAAATTCGGCACGGACAACCACAAGTTGGACGTGAAATACCAAATCGGTGACGACGCCTACACGACCAACTACAGCGAAATCTACGGATACGGCAGTACGATGGCAGACTATGGTGAGGACATCGAATATCACTACAGCGTAAACGAAATGAACTCGCTCCTGACGGCTTCTTACCGCTGGGACATCAATCAGGACTGGGTGTTCGACGCCTTGATAGGTAACGAGCTTGTAGAGAAAAAGACTCAGTACAACTATACCTACGGCGCGAATTTCAACTTCCCCGGATGGAATCATCTGAACAACTCTTCTATGTTCCTGAGCGATAAGTCATACATCAAAAAACGTACGGTAGGTAACTTCGCCAACCTGTCTCTCGCATGGAAAAACATGGTGTATCTGAGCGGAACAATCCGTAACGACGTCGTTTCGAATATGCCGCGCGGCAACCGTTCGTTCACTTATCCTTCCGTTTCACTCGGTTTTGTATTCACAGAACTGGAGCCGCTGAAGAACAACATTCTTACGTTCGGTAAGATTCGCGCTTCTTACGCGGAAGTAGGTATGGCAGGCGATTATATGCAGAGCTATTACTACACTCCGAGCTACGGCGGCGGATTCTTCAACGGTACGCCGATTGCTTACCCGATTGGGGGAACAATGGCTTATATTCCTTACTATAAGGTATATGACCCCAACTTGAAACCGCAGAACACGAAATCTTACGAAATCGGTGCCGACCTGACGTTCTTCAACGGATTGTTCTCACTGAACTATACCTATTCTCGCCAGAACGTGAAAGACCAAATCTTCGAAGTGCCTTTGTCAGGTTCTACGGGTTATGACAGTATGATTATGAACGGTGGTAAGATTCACACCGACTCTCACGAGCTCACGCTGTCAGTATCTCCGGTGAACAAGCGCAACTTCAAACTGGATTTCGCCTTCAACTTCTCGAAGATTGACAACTACGTAGACGAATTGGCTCCGGGCGTGGAAAGCATCTATCTCGGTGGTTTCGTCACTCCGCAGGTGCGTGCCGGTATCGGTGAAAAATTCCCGGTTGTATATGGTAGCACCTACAAGCGCAACGATGCCGGACAAATCGTAGTAGACGCGAACGGTCTGCCACAGGTAGGCAAAGACGACGTTATCGGCAGGGTTTCTCCTGATTTCCGTCTGGGATTCAACACGAATATCGAACTGTACAAGTTCCGCATCGCTGCCGTATTTGACTGGAAACAGGGCGGACAGATGTACTGCGGTACGGCAGGTGAAATGAACTTCTACGGTGTATCCAAGGAAACAGCGGACAAGCGTAAGAACAGTTTCGTAGTTCCCAATTCTGTGAAAGAGACAGGCACGGACGCGAAAGGCAAACCGACGTATGCCGCCAACGACATCGCCGTGACAGACGCACAGTCTTACTATACCCGTCTGCGTTCTATCAACGAATCTTACATCTATGATTCGTCTTTCATCAAGTTGCGCGAACTCTCGGTGAGCTATCCGGTATTCAGCAACAAATGGCTGAAAGTAGACGCGAACGTATTTGCCCGCAATCTGATCGTGTGGTCGGAACTGAAAGGATTTGACCCTGAAGCATCGCAAGGTAACGACAATATGGGTGGCGCGTTCGAGCGTTTCTCTCTGCCGGGAACTGCCAGCTATGGTTTTGGTGTAAATGTGAAATTCTAATTAGCTAAACGAAAGAAATTATGAAAAGATACAATAAAATAACAGGTGTACTGGCGGTTGCCACGCTGTCTCTGTTCTCCGCTTGCTCTGAGGACACGATGGACAGAATCAATAAGGACCACGACCACACCACCAGTGTTGCTGCGAGATTTATCTTGACAGACGTAATTACTTCCACCGCTTTCTCCAACTCCAGCGGTGACCTCAACACGTATGCTTCCGCTTACGTGGAATATGAAACAGGCGTTGACAACCAGCTTTTTTACGCTGAAGTACGCGAGAACGAACCGTCGTCTTCATCTACCTATAATAATGTGTGGAACGGCATCTACTCTACTCTCAAAAACGCGCGCATCATCATCAACCAGTGCAGCGCAGGCGGAAGAGACCACGGCAACGACCTCACCAAAGGTATGGGCCAAGTGATGGCTGCCTACAACTGCGCTTTGCTGACGGATTTCTTCGGCGATGCTCCTTGCAGCCAGGCTGCCTTGGTAGACGAAAACGGCTCGCCGGTCTACCTGACTCCGAAAATGGATACGCAGCAGGAAATCTATACGCAACTGATGGCGTATCTGGACGATGCTATCGTGAATCTTCAGAAAGATGACTTGGCGGACGTTTCGCTTCAGGATTTCCTGTACGCAGGAGACGCGGACAAGTGGCTGAAGTTTGCTTACGGACTGAAGGCTCGTTACACCATGAGACTGATTGCCCGTTCGAGCAACAAGAACGCGGATTTGGAAAAGGTGCTCGAATATGTGAGCAAGTCATTCGAGTCGGCCGACGACCAGGCTGCTTTCGCTATCTATGACGCCAGCAACATCAACCCGCTCTACGGCTTCTACGCATCACGCGCGGCACTCGGAGCGAGCCAAAGCTTGTGCAACAAGTTGACATCTATCGGTGACCCGCGTGCAGACCGTGCGTTCTTCTCTCCGGTGGCTAGCCAGAAACGTACACAGGTAAGTGCCGGTGACGCTGCTTTGATGCCTGCTCCTAACGGTACGCCGGACCAGAGTACTTCAAAATATGGTATTTCCGCATTTATGTATGCCAAGATTGCGCCTACTTTGTTGATGAGCTACCACGAACTGCTGTTCCTCAAAGCGGAAGCATTGGCTCGCTTAGGACGTGACGCGGAAAGCGCGCTGAAAGATGCGGTAGTTGCCGGATTGCTGAATGCTGAAAACAGTATCAGTATCGCTATCAAGGAATTAGGAAGCAGTCTGACGCCTAATGCTTCAGTTCCGTTCACCGACACAAATGCCAAAGAGTATTTCGACAATGTAGTGAAGGCTAGATACACAGCCAATCCGCTACAGGAAACAATGATTCAGAAGTACCTGGCTCTGTGGGGCACTTCGGGCGAAGCTACTGAAACATACAATGACATCCGTCGTATGAAAGGTCTGAACGAGAACTTCATCACGTTGTCCAACCCGCTCAACACGACTAAATTCCCGCTGCGCTATCCTTACGGAAACAGTGACACGACTGCCAACCCGGAAGTGAAAGCTGCTTATGGCAATGGTGACTATGTATATAGTGAAGCTGTTTGGTGGGCAGGCGGAAGCCGATAATCGTACTTTACATCTCTCAAAGGAGAGACTTTACATAGAGTCGTTTCTGAACTCTAACAAATTTACAGAAGCGAACAAAAATAGGCCAACCGTGAGGTTCGCCTATTTTATTTTTATCATACCGTATTTCTACCGGATGGTTCTTTTTTTCTTCTGTTGCCTATTAATTTTCTTTAAGTAAAAATTTCCGGCTAATGCTAAAGCAATGTTTCCTGCTAATGCTAAAGTCAGTTTCCAACCATTACAAAAGTCAGTTTCCAACCATTGCAAAGCAAGGTTCCTTACCACTGCAAGTCGGGCAAGTATTTACTCAGTGTAGTGCGGAGGATGCCCAAGGTAATGGGTTTCACCAATACTTCCGTCGCTCCCGCGTTCATCGCGTTTTCCTTGTCGGAGCTGAAAGCATAGGCTGTCTGCATGATGATAGGTATTTCGGTATTGGACTCACGGATTATCTTCGTCGCTTCCAATCCGTTCATAACCGGCATTTTGATGTCCATAAGCATCGCTTTGGTTCTTCCATGGTGTTCTTTAAACAACTGTACCATTTCTTCTCCATTTCTAGCCCATTCGATATCACATTTTTTACCTATGATGGCTTTGATTAATTTGAAGTTACTGTCATCATCTTCGGCCACCAAAATCAGTGGACGGAATTCATTGGGTTGTACGCCTTCCATATTGTTTTACTATTGTTATTTTATCTGTTTTTCAGATTAGTACTTTTTTCAGCCCGCAAGTTATAAAAAAGATTCATATATTTCGCTATCTTTGCGCTTCAATTTAAAAGAATAGTATGATTTCTGTTGACGGATTGGCCGTAGAGTTTGGCGGCGCTGCTTTATTTAGTGACATTTCCTTCGTTATTAATGAGAAAGACCGCATCGCCCTGATGGGTAAGAACGGGGCTGGTAAAAGTACACTGCTGAAAATTTTGGCGGGTGCGCGGCAGCCTACCCGCGGCAGGGTTTCGGCTCCCAAAGATTGCGTGGTAGCGTATCTGCCGCAGCACTTGATGACGGAAGACGGACGGACGGTGTTTGAAGAAACAGCACAGGCGTTCGCGCATCTGCACGAGATGGAAGCGCAAATCGAGCGGTTGAACAAGGAGTTGGAGACGCGGACGGATTACGAGAGCGACAGTTATATGGCACTGATTGAGGAAGTATCGACGCTGAGTGAGAAGTTTTATTCGATTGATGCCACGAATTATGAGGAAGATGTGGAGAAGGCTTTGCTCGGACTGGGGTTCAAGCGGGCGGATTTCCAGCGTCAGACGAGTGATTTCAGCGGCGGATGGCGGATGCGTATCGAGCTGGCGAAGTTGCTGTTGCAGAAACCGGACGTGTTGTTGCTCGATGAGCCGACGAATCACTTGGATATTGAGTCCATCCAGTGGCTGGAGGATTTTCTGATAAATAATGGTAAAGCGGTGATTGTGATTAGTCACGACCGCAAGTTTGTGGATAATATCACGACGCGTACTATCGAGGTGACGATGGGGCGCATCTATGACTATAAAGTGAATTACTCGCAGTATCTGCAACTGCGCAAGGAGCGCCGGGTGCAGCAACAGAAGGCGTATGACGAGCAGCAGAAGTTTATCGCCGAGACGACGGAGTTTATCGAGCGGTTCAAGGGAACGTATTCGAAGACGTTGCAGGTGCAGAGCCGTGTGAAGATGCTGGAGAAACTGGAGTTGCTGGAAGTGGACGAGGAAGATACTTCGGCATTGCGGTTGAAATTTCCGCCTTCGCCCCGTTCGGGCAGTTATCCGGTGATAATGGATGGTGTCGGGAAGACGTATGGTGACAAGACGGTGTTCCGCAACGCGAATCTGACGATTGAGCGCGGGGATAAGGTGGCTTTTGTCGGCAAGAACGGTGAGGGTAAGTCTACGCTCGTGAAGTGTATCATGCGGGAAATCGAGCATGACGGTACGCTGACGCTGGGACATAATGTGCAGATTGGGTATTTCGCGCAGAATCAGGCTTCGCTGATGGATGAGAATCTGACGGTGTTTCAGACGATTGATGATGTGGCGAAGGGCGAGATTCGGAACAAGATTCGGGATTTGCTGGGTGCTTTCATGTTTGGCGGGCCGGAGGAGTCGATGAAGAAAGTGAAAGTGTTGTCCGGTGGTGAGCGCACGCGGTTGGCGATGATAAAGTTGCTGCTGGAACCGGTCAATCTGCTGATTCTCGATGAGCCGACGAATCATCTCGACATGAAGACGAAGGATATTCTGAAGCAGGCGCTGCTCGATTTTGACGGCACGCTGATTGTCGTTTCGCACGACCGTGACTTCCTCGACGGACTGGTGACGAAGGTGTATGAGTTTGGCAATCAGAAGGTGACGGAGCACCTTTGCGGCATCTACGAGTTCCTCGAAAAGAAGAAAATGGATTCGTTGCAGGAGCTGGAAAAGAAATAATAAATGATAAAAAGAAGGTATCGGCTGTAGAGGAAAGAAAAGTATTTGTATATTTGTAACATTATTTATAGCAGGTACTTAGAAAAAATGGATGAAGCAAGGCGGTTATACATTATAAGCGGATGTAACGGGGCTGGTAAAACCACCGCTTCCTACACCGTACTGCCTGAAATCCTGCTATGCAAAGAGTTTGTAAATGCGGACGAGATTGCCAAGGGGTTGTCTCCTTTTAACCCGGAAAGTATGGCGATAGAAGCCGGACGTCTGATGTTGAAACGCATTGATGAACTATTAGCCGCCAAAGTTAGTTTCTCTATCGAAACTACATTGGCAACGCGCTCATACACCCGGCTCATCAACAGAGCACAGAGTGACGGATACAAGGTCAGTTTGATTTATTTTTGGCTGAACTCACCGGAACTTGCTGTCAACCGTGTGTTGCAACGGGTCAATGAAGGAGGGCACAATGTGCCTATGGACGTTATCTACCGCCGCTATCAGGCAGGTATTAATAATCTGTTTCAGATATACATGCCGCGCGTAGACTATTGGTTGTTGGCTGACAACAGTGTTTCTCCTCGGGTGATTGTAGCTGAAGGCTCCCGACACGGCGAGGAACAGATATATGAACTTGAACTTTTTAAATGCATCAAGAATTATGTCAGAGAATGAAAGGCAGGAATTGAGCGATAAATTACGGCGTGGACTTCAGTTGGCGGAAAAACGACTGTTGGAGAAAAATGCACGAAACGGTAAACTCTTGAGTCAGGGGACACCGGATGGAAAAGTTATTTATGTCTCGGCAACAGAATTGCTGGAACGCTTGCAAGAAAAAGAAAAAGAACCACTAAAAGAATAATTTCTCTAAAAGAAAGGATGAAAGGGAAGAAACGAATTATAGTAACTCTGCTGTTTTTTATCAACATCATCATGTTGGTGGCGGCAGTTATTCCCCATCATCACCACCCCAACGGAATGATTTGCATGAAACAGGACTTGCCGGTCGAACAGCAGTGTCCCATGCACAATCACCATCACCACCAAAACCATCAGCCCGGAAGCGATTCCTGCTGTAACAGCGAATGCCTGACAAGGTTTCAATCGCCTATCCCATCCATACACACTGACAGCGGACCGGATTACGTATTCATCGCTACACTGTTTACGGATGTAATCATAGAACATTTACTGCGACCGCAAGAGAGACGGGTCAAGAACTACTACGTCTACCGAGACTCTCTGCATGGTACGGATACTCCCCGTGCCACTTCTCTTCGCGCCCCTCCCTACTCTGTTTTTGCGTAAAAACGTGAATGCAAATCTGTTGCATCCGCGTTACTTTATCTTTGTAGCGTAAATCAAAAACAGTAAAATTTAGTAGGAAAATATCATTTATGAAGAAATTTATTTTTATCGGAGTCCTGGGACTGTTCGTCTTGGGGGCTTGCAATAGTACCGTCACACACACACACAACGAGCATGACCACGAAGCGGAGGGACATAATCATGCGACAGAAAGTCACAACCATGCGGCTGAAGGTCACGAAGGTCACGACCATGCGGCTGAAGGTCACGAAGGTCACGACCATGCAGCAGAAGGTCACAACCACGAAGCTGAAGGCCACGACCACAGCGCCCACGGCGGCGAATGTAGCGGCGACCACAGCCACGGAGCAACCGACAGCCACAAGGAAGGCGCAGAAGCCCACAGTGATGAAATTATTCTTCCGAAAGCGAAAGCCGACGCAGCCGGAGTGAAAGTGAGCGCCGTTGAGCCTGCTCCTTTCCAACAGGTGATCAAGACCAGCGGACAAGTGCTGGCTGCGCAGGGAGACGAATCGGTTGCCGTAGCTACAGTAGCCGGCGTTGTTTCTTTCCGTGGCAAGGTGACGGAAGGAATGAGCGTCGGCAACGGCACTCCTCTCATCACGATTTCTTCGCACAACATTGCCGACGGCGACCCGGTGCAGCGTGCACGTATCGCCTACGAAGTGTCGAAGAAAGAGTACGAACGCATGAAAGCGCTTGTCCAAAACAAGATTGTATCCGACAAGGATTTTGCGCAGGCTGAACAGAGTTACGAAAACGCACGCATCAGCTACGAAGCCCTCTCCAAGAACCATTCGGCCATCGGACAGAACATCACCGCTCCTATTGCCGGATACGTGAAAAGTATTCTCGTGAAAGAAGGAGATTACGTGACTATCGGCCAGCCGTTGGTAAGCGTGACGCAGAATCGTCGCCTGTTCCTTCGCGCGGAGGTATCTGAGAAGTATTACACGTATCTTCGTACGATTAATTCGGCAAACTTTCAGACACCATATAATAACCAGGTGTACGAACTGAAAGCATTGAACGGCCGACTGCTCTCTTTCGGCAAGGCTGCCGGAGATAATTCCTTTTACGTGCCTGTCACGTTTGAGTTTGACAATAAAGGGGAGGTGATTCCCGGTTCTTTTGTAGAAGTATTCCTGCTTTCTTCGCCGATGGAGAATGTGATTTCGCTTCCGCGCACTGCGCTGACAGAGGAACAGGGCATTTACTTCGTATATCTGCAACTTGACGAAGAAGGTTATAAAAAACAAGAAGTTACGATTGGTGCCGACAATGGCAAGAGTGTGCAAATTCTTACAGGTGTGAAGCCCGGCGACCGCGTGGTGACCGAAGGGGCTTATCAGGTGAGACTGGCAAGCGCAAGCAATGCGATTCCCGCACACAGCCACGAACATTAATCGGCAACGTGCCGCAGCCGGATTTCCTTGCGGCGCATCTATCCTTTTTTTATAACTCAACTAATGAATTATCATGCTTAATAAAATTATACATTACTCCCTGCACAACCGTTTGGTTGTACTCTGTGCGGCTATTCTCCTGCTCATCGCGGGGACATACACCGCCATGCATACGGAAGTAGACGTATTCCCCGACCTCAACGCCCCCACGGTGGTCATCATGACCGAAGCGAACGGCATGGCTGCCGAGGAAGTTGAACAACTCGTCACTTTCCCTGTTGAAACTGCCGTAAACGGCGCTACCGGTGTACGTCGTGTGCGTTCTTCTTCTACCAATGGTTTTTCTGTTGTGTGGGTGGAGTTCGACTGGGGGACAGATATTTATCTTGCCCGCCAGATTGTAAGCGAAAAGCTGGCGGTAGTCAGCGAATCGCTGCCAGTCAATGTCGGCAAGCCGACTCTCGGCCCACAATCTTCTATCCTGGGCGAAATGCTTATCGTCGGACTGACTGCCGATTCGACTTCGATGCTCGACCTTCGGACCATTGCCGACTGGACGATTCGTCCCCGTCTGCTGTCTACCGGTGGTGTGGCGCAGGTAGCTGTGCTCGGTGGAGATATTAAAGAATATCAGATTCAATTGGACCCGGAACGGATGCGCCACTATGGCATCTCGATGGGCGAAGTCATGGCCGTGACGCAGGATATGAACCTGAACGCGAACGGTGGTGTGCTCTATGAGTTTGGAAATGAGTATATTGTACGTGGCGTACTGTCCACCACGCAGACCGAACAGCTCGGCAAAGCGGTGGTGAAGACGGTGAACAGTTTCCCTGTCACGCTGGAAGATATTGCGAATGTGACCATCGGCCCGAAAGCCCCGAAACTGGGTACGGCTTCGGAACGTGGCAAACCGGCGGTGCTAATGACCGTTACCAAACAGCCTGCCACCAGTACGCTGGAGTTGACGGACAAACTGGAGGCGTCTTTGAAAGACCTTCAGAAGAATCTGCCGCCGGACGTGAAGGTGTCAACGGATATTTTCCGTCAGAGCCGTTTTATCGAGAGTTCCATCGGCAATGTGAAGAAGTCGCTTTTGGAAGGAGGTATTTTTGTCGTCATCGTCCTGTTCCTGTTCCTGGCGAATGTGCGGACTACGCTGATTTCATTGGTGACATTGCCGCTTTCGTTGCTGGTTTCCATATTGACGTTGCATTACATGGGGCTGACTATCAACACGATGAGTCTCGGAGGTATGGCGATAGCCATCGGTTCGCTGGTGGATGACGCGATTGTCGACGTGGAAAATGTGTACAAGCGGCTACGGGAAAACCGGTTGAAGGCGGAAGCGGAAAGACTGAGTACAATCCAAGTGGTTTTCAATGCTTCGAAAGAGGTGCGTATGCCGATTCTTAATTCGACGCTAATTATTGTGGTCAGCTTCGTGCCGTTGTTTTTCCTGAGTGGCATGGAGGGCAGGATGCTCGTGCCGCTGGGGATTGCTTTTATCGTGGCGCTGTTTGCTTCTACGGTGGTTGCGCTGACGTTGACTCCGGTGCTTTGTTCGTATCTGTTGGGAAGTAACAAGACGAATAAGGAGATGAAAGAGTCTTTTGTGGCGCGTTGGATGAAAGGTATTTATGGGAAGGCGCTGACTTGGGTGTTGGCACACAAGCGGGTGACATTGGGCGGAACAATTGCGCTCTTTCTCATTGCGTTAGGGGTGTTCTTTACGCTGGGACGCAGTTTCCTTCCTTCTTTCAATGAGGGTTCGTTTACTATTAATATCAGTTCTCTGCCGGGTATTTCGCTGGAAGAGAGTAATAAAATGGGGCAGCGTGCGGAAGAGTTGTTGATGACGATTCCGGAAATACAGACGGTGGCCCGCAAAACGGGGCGTGCCGAGTTGGATGAGCATGCGTTGGGCGTGAATGTGTCGGAGATAGAGGCTCCGTTTGAATTGAAAGACCGTCCGCGCGGTGAATTGGTGGCAGAGGTGCGCGAGAAGTTGGGAACGATTACGGGAGCGAATATTGAAATTGGTCAGCCTATCAGCCATCGTATCGACGCTATGCTGTCGGGGACGAAGGCGAATATCGCGATTAAGTTGTTCGGGGATGACTTGAATAAGATGTTCTCGTTGGGCAATCAGATTAAAGGGGCTATCAGCGATATTCCCGGTGTGGCGGACTTGAATGTGGAGCAGCAGATTGAGCGTCCGCAGTTGAAAATTCAGCCGAAACGGGAGATGTTGGCTAAGTTCGGAATCACGCTGCCGGAGTTTTCGGAATATGTCAATGTGGCTTTGGCGGGAAAGGTGATTTCGCAAGTTTACGAGCAGGGGAAGAGTTTCGATTTGATTGTGAAGGTGAAGGATGATGCCCGCGACGAGATGGAGAAGATTCGCAATCTGATGGTGGATACGAATGATGGCCGCAAGGTTCCTTTGAGTTATGTGGCAGAAGTGGTGTCGGCCATGGGCCCGAATACCATCAACCGCGAGAATGTGAAACGGAAAATCGTGATTTCTGCCAATGTGGCCGACCGTGACTTGCGCAGTGTGGTGAATGATATTCAGAAGGAGATTGATTCGTCGGTACAGTTGCCCGAAGGGTATCATATTGAGTATGGCGGACAGTTCGAGAGTGAGCAGGCGGCCAGCCGGACGTTGGCGCTGACTTCGTTTATCAGTATTGCTGTCATTTTCTTATTGCTTTACCATGAGTTCCGCAGTGTAAAAGAGTCGGGAGTTATTTTGCTGAATCTGCCGCTTGCGTTGATTGGTGGTGTTTTCGCATTGGTGATAACGACTGGTGAGGTCAGTATCCCCGCCATCATCGGTTTTATCTCTCTGTTTGGTATCGCGACTCGTAACGGTATGTTGCTGATTAGTCATTACAACCATCTGCAACAGGAAGAAGGCCTGAATGTCTACGACAGTGTGATTCAAGGCTCTCTCGACCGTTTGAACCCGATTTTAATGACGGCTTTGTCGTCTGCGTTGGCATTGATTCCATTGGCTTTGGGCGGCGATTTACCGGGTAACGAAATACAGAGTCCGATGGCCAAGGTCATCTTGGGCGGACTGTTAACGTCTACGTTCCTGAACGGTTTCATCGTCCCAATTGTTTACCTACTGATGCACCGGCTCCAGCGCCAGCGTAGCGCTGGAGCAAAGTTCCCCTGCGGCACCGATGGAGCCAGCGTAGCGTTGGAGCAAGATTTCCCTGCGGTACCAAAGTAGCCAGCGTAGCGCTGGAGCAAGATTTCCTTGCGGCATGAAGGCATTTTAGGCACGGATTACACGGATTACACGGTTGTTTTATAAACCGCATTTCCAAAAACCGTGAAATCCGCGTTATCCGTGCCTAAAAATTATCATTTAACGTGATACATTATAAAAAACAAGAAAGTATGAAACGAATTATCATTATAAGTTCTTTTGCCGCCACTGCGCTCTTTGCCCTGACAGGCAATATGCAGGCGCAGAGCAGTATAGACCAAGTTTTAAAAAATATAGAAACAAATAATAAGGAGTTGCAGGCGAACGGGCAACTGATTCAGTCGCAAAAACTGGAAGCTAAAACGGATAATAATCTGCCTGACCCTACACTTTCTTATGCGCATCTTTGGGGGGCGAAAGATAAGAGTGAGACAATCGGCGAACTGGTTGTTTCACAGAGCTTCGATTTTCCGAGTTTATATGTGACACGCAATAAGTTGAACCGCTTGAAAGCGGGGGCTTATGACAGTCAGGCAGATGTTTTCCGCCAGGAGAAATTATTGCTGGCGAAAGAACTTTGCTTGGATATTATTATGCTCCGTCAGCAGAAGAATATCCTGGAAGAGCGTCTTCGTAATGCGGAAGAGCTCTCGAAGATGTATGCCAAACGTCTGCAAACGGGGGATGCGAACGCGCTCGAGACGAATAAGATTAATTTGGAACTGTTGAACGTTAAGACGGAAACGTCGCTGAACGAAACGGCACTTCGCAATAAGTTGCAGGAGCTGAATACGTTGAACGGAAATATCCCGGTAGTTTTCGAGGAAAATCAATACCCGTCTGTGCCTTTCCCGTCTGACTATCAGATTCTGAAATCCGAAATGATGTCCGCAGACCGCACGTTGATGGCTCTCGGCAACGAAAGTTTGGTTGCCCGCAAACAGATTGCTGTCAATAAGTCTCAGTGGTTGCCGAAACTGGAGCTGGGTTACCGACGGAATACGGAGACGGGAGTACCGTTCAATGGCGTGGTAGTCGGCTTTTCTTTCCCGCTTTTCGAAAACCGGAATAAGGTAAAGATTGCCAAAGCGCAAGCGCTGAATATCGACTTGCAAAAGGATAACGCAACATTGCAAGTGGAATCCGAACTGGCACAGCTTTACCGCGAAGCCAAAGCGCTGCACGCTTCGATGGAAGAGTACAGCAAGACTTTCCAGTCACAACAAGACTTGGCATTGCTGAAGCAGGCGTTGACCGGCGGGCAAATCAGTATGATTGAGTACTTCGTAGAAGTATCTGTAATCTATCAAAGTCACCAAAACTATCTGCAACTGGAGAATCAGTATCAGAAAGCGATGGCACGGATTTACAAGAGTAAACTATAATGTTTTTATCTCATCCGGTAAATATCCGCTTCGGATACGCCACTCTTGCGGATAAAGATTATTTGCACGGTTGCCGATATTCTTTACGAAGCCGAGAGGGATATTCCGATAGGTAAGTAAAACATAACCGCGAGGGGCTGTTACCGATAAGGTAATGGCCTCTTTTCGTAAGTAGGCAATCGCTTGTTCGTAAGTTACTTCTTCGGTCGCAAAAGCTGTGCGGCGCAGCAGTGCGGAACTCATTGCCAAAGCATGGTCGGGGATTAAATCTTTTCCTTTCACCTCTCCCACTCCGACACCTGCCGACACGATTTTCAGGCTTTGCTTCATCGCCGCCAGTTCGTCAGCGTATTGTTGTGGGAAGATTTGAATGGTTGTTCCCTCTGTGGATAATAGATAACCGGCGGATTCCTCTTCATTCAACCAGCTCTTGGCTACATTCAGATGTTCTTTGGTGACAAGTGACGGCGTTGCTCCACTTTTCTTATCCTTTTTCTTTGAAGTTTTGCCTTTAGCAAAAGAAAAAGCGGGTGTGGCGTCTTCTTCCGTTTCCGGTTTGCGAAGGGCGGCTAAGAAAAAGCCTTCGCCTTTGGTTTTATGGGGGAAGAAATGGTAGACTGGCGCTTTTTGCACGGAGTTCTCCGAACTTCTTGCAGCCCTTGAATTTGCGGAATCTATTGTAGTCTCTGAGTTCACAGAACCTATTGCGTTCTCTGAATCTACATAATTTCTTGTATTCTTTGAATTTTCAGAACCTCTTGCAGTCTCTGAGTTCTCAAAATTTCCTGCAATCCCCAAATCTTCTGAATTTCTTAACAGCTTCGAATTGTTAGACTCGTCCCGTAAAAGATTTCCTGTAATATTCCAGTCCTTCCCTACCTCAAGAGCCAACGGTTCTGCCCCAAATTCTTGCTGAATCCAACGAACGTTTTCTTCATCTTCTTTTGTATTATACGTACATGTACTATATATAAGGATTCCACCAGGTTTCAAGCTAGGCCAAATATCTGCGATAATTCTCCGTTGCCGTTGCCAGCATATCGCTACATTTTCCGGACTCCATTCTTCAACTGCCACGGGGTCTTTACGGAACATACCTTCGCCCGAACAGGGAACATCAGTCAAAATCACATCAAAGAAAGAGGGTAAAGATGAAAAGTCAGCAGGGTCATTATTGGTTACCACTACATCCGGGTGTCCCCACTTAGTGAGGTTCTCCGCCAAAATCTGCGAACGGTTTCTGATAACTTCATTGGCAACCAGCAGACTTCCTTCAGGAAGCACACTGCGGGCATGAGTCGATTTTCCACCGGGAGCAGCACATAAGTCCAACATCACCACCGGTTCTGTGACATACTGTCGGAGCACTTGTTCTACAAACATGGAAGACGCTTCTTGAACATAATAACAGCCTGCATGAAACAGAGGGTCGAACGTAAACGTAAGACGCTCATCAAGATAGAATCCTTCGGAAGCCCAAGGGACTTTGTTTAATGAAGAATGGGGTATAGAGGATGAAGCTTTTCCATTATTCAATCTTATGCTGACAGGCGGTTCCTGTTGCAAGGCAGCAGCCAGTTTGTCGTATTCTTCGTCGCCCAATAAAGAGCGGGTGTAATCTATGAAAGAAGCGGGTAAATTCATTTTCGTTTATTAATTTTCGCAAATATCAAAAATATTTCGTCTCTTTGCAACTTTCTTGGATATTAACTACGTCTAACAGACAAAGAAACAAATTAAAAAACTATTTATATGAAAAATTTTCTACTTGCATTGATGGTCGTACTGACCACTTGCACATTGGCTATCGCCCAAAATAATACGACTGTTACACAAGATTCCGTCGGGAACATAAAAGTCAGCGTAAAGAAAGGTAGTAAAGCGGACGCGAATAACACTGCTGTGACAGTGGTTGGCGTAGACACTACGGATGCCGATTCTACCGACATTGACGCTGATTCAAGCAGTACGAGTCACGGTAGTGCCAGCTTCTCAATCAATACGGATGACGATGACTTTCCATTCAATAACTTCGGAGATGCCGTTAGTGGTGGGATTCTAGTAGCAATTATCGCAATAATTGCCACATTCGGATTTCCGGTTTTCATTTTGTTCGTTATCTTCTTCTTCCGCTACAAGAACCGGAAAGCACGCTATCGCCTTGCCGAACAGGCACTTGCGGCAGGACAACCGTTACCGGCAGACTTTATCCGTGAAAACAGGACAGTCGACCAACGCTCACAAGGTATCAAAAATACATTTACGGGCATCGGACTTTTCATCTTCTTATGGGCCATCACAGGGGAATTTGGAATCGGAACTATCGGACTGCTAGTTGCATTTATGGGAGTCGGACAATGGATCATTGGTGACAAACAGAAGAAAAATTCGGAAGCATCCGATGCTTGGATGCGCAATATCGGTTCCATAGAGAAAGGTAATGGGCTTAATGAAGCAAAGAACGCTGAAGCAAAGCACGAAGAAGCAAGGAACGAAGAAGGAAAGCACGCAGAAGAAAAGCCCGAAGAAGAAAAATGAGCCAACTCAACGATATATCGCTAGTCGCGCAGGTCGTGGTGTTCAAGAACACCAGGGCCTTCGACCAGTTGGTGGGGAAGTATCAGTCGCCTGTCCGGCGGTTCTTCCTGAATCTGACTTGCGGCGACAGCGAATTGAGTGACGACTTGGCACAAGATACATTCATCAAGGCATATACGAATATTGCTTCTTTCCGAAACTTATCAAGTTTCTCTACGTGGCTGTATCGTATTGCATACAATGTTTTTTATGACTATATTCGCAGCCGGAAAGAGACGGCTGACTTGGATACAAGGGAAATAGACGCCATCAACAGTACCGAGCAGGAAAATCTCGGTCAGAAAATGGATGTCTACCAGTCGCTCAAGACGCTCAAAGAAGTGGAAAGAACCTGCATCACGTTGTTCTACATGGAAGATGTAAGCATCGACAAGATTGCGGGGATAACAGGAATACCGGCAGGGACGGTGAAAAGCCATCTGTCGCGTGGTAAAGAGAAATTAGCAACGTATTTAAAACAAAACGGTTATGAAAGAAGTAGACAATGATAAGCTCTTGCGCGATTTCTTCGCAGAAAACAAGCAGGAAATAGCGGACAACGGATTCAGTCGCCGTGTCATGCACCACTTGCCCGACCGCAGCTATCGGTTGGCACGTCTTTGGAGTGCTTTCGTAATGGCGATTGCAACTGTACTTTTCGTTTGGCTGGGCGGTTTGGAAGCTGCTTGGGGAACCATCAGGGAAGTGTTCGTCGGTATGATTAATCATGGCGCTACAAGCCTTGACCCGAAATCAATTATTATCGCTACCGTCGTCCTGCTGTTTATGGCGACACGTAAAGTGGCTTCGTTGGCATAAAACAGTACGAAAAAGTTAATATTTAACAGTCCCTGTTGACAAGGAAGGAAGACGGAAAGAGAAAACGCCGTTCTTGACAGACAGACAAGGGCAATTCCCATATCGAGTAGGAGGAAAATAAAAGTAGTTTTCTTCCTACTTTCATTTTCCGACCTCTCACACCA
>NZ_JAAXGE010000010.1 GCF_014750685.1 Bacteroides sp. GM023 | reverse complement strand
AATGTCGCATAAAAAAACTGCACTCCTAAAGTTTTGTGTCCAACTTTTGGGGTGCAGTTCACATCGACTTTTTGAGGGGGATTTTGTAGCATAGAGGCTTTCGGTAAGGAGTGTGTTAGTCCCAATAGTGGCTTATTCCCCTTTTATTATGGCTTCCAATAAATTCTCGCATTAATGAAACTTAAATCTGTCAGTGGTAAATGAGCGGTTGATTGGTGGCGGTCAAGCACCTATTTAGCACCTATAAGCATCCCTATACTTTTGCGGCATCAACTTTAATACGAAGAAAAAATGGCTTATAAAGTAAATTCATTGGAGGAAATGCCGAATGCGCTGTCCTACCTGATTGAGTCCGTAGAAGCACTACAATCCAAAGTAAATGCCTTGCAGCATAAGCAGGCAAGTAATTCACCTAAGTGGATGGATATAGACGAACTTTGCGCTTATCTTCCATCGCATCCAGCCAAACAAACGGTTTATGGATGGGTATCAACCAAACAGATTCCCGTACATAAAATAAATAAGGCGTTGGCTTTCCTGCAATCGGAAATTGATGATTGGTTGAAGAGCAAATCGCATAAGACACAGGATGACTTAATGGAAGAAGCCAGACGATTTGTCGAATCTAAAAAGATTATCAGATGATGGAAACGACAGACTATTGCTTTTCATTCTTTCGCAAGCCCATTCAAAACATCGAACCGATAAGGGCGGTAGGTATTGTGGATGTGTATCGTTATATTATCGGACATTATGCGCAACCGCAAACCGAGGCCCTGCGTTTGATGATGTCTTCTCTCGAAGCCAAAAGATATAAAGCCACTCATTTCGACTATTGTACTTTTTCGGGATTATTCCGAAAACGGAATGAAAAGGAACTGATTATGCACTCAGGATTGATGTGTTTGGATTTCGATCATGTGGAGAACATTGGGGAGTTAAAGCAACAATTACTCAACCATGAGTATTTTGATACGGAACTGTTATTTGTCAGTCCATCCGGTAATGGATTGAAGTGGATAATATCTGTTGACTTGAAAGGCTGGGAACATTCCCGGTACTTTAAGGCTGTTGCCAACTGCATCAAAGCAACAGGTTTGCCATTAGTGGATATGTCCGGCAGTGATGTAGCTCGTTCATGCTTCTTACCTTATGACCCACAAGCATATATTAACCATAAATACAAAGATGATGTCGAAGAAAATATTTTTCGCCCAAGATTGGGA
The DNA here is from genome assembly GCF_014750685.1 of Bacteroides sp. GM023. Lineage (GTDB taxonomy): Bacteria > Bacteroidota > Bacteroidia > Bacteroidales > Bacteroidaceae > Bacteroides. The sequence goes on along the minus strand of NZ_JAAXGE010000010.1, from coordinate 219,327 downwards.
GAATCTCCCTTCTGAAATACAGCAGACATATACAGCAAGTATTACCCCTATATGTAATAAGGTAGAGGAAGATGTGGAATGTGTTGTTCGGGAGATAGAACAACGTGCCATTGATATAGCACCCAGTTATAAAGATTGGGTGGAGTTGGGATTTGCACTTGTGGACGGATTGGGAGAGAATGGACGGGAGTATTATCACCGCATCAGCAGGTTTTACCCTACCTATCAAAGGGAAGAAACGGACAAACAATATACGCAGTGTTTGCAATCCAAAGGACAAGGCATTACTATCCGTTCTTTCTTCCATTTGGTAAATCAAGCTGGAATCTCATTGGCTCCGTTCTGCAAAGAGCATTTATCCATTTTGCCAAATATCCAAAATGGTAAAACGGGTAAATGGATAAAATTAGAAGAAGAACTTCCTGCATTTCCTGAATGTGTGTTTGAACATCTTCCCCCTTTTCTAAATGAGGTTGTCAATAACTCCATTTCGGTAGATGACCGTGATACAATATTGATTGGGGCTATTGTTTCTTTATCTGTCTGCTTCCATAATGTTTGTGGTGTGTACGATGAGCGCATTGTTTATCCGAATCTATATCTGTTCGTGGTGGCAGATGCCGGTATGGGAAAAGGAGCATTGACCTTATGCCGAGAACTTGTAGCTCCTATCAACCGCCATTTGCATGAACTTTCAAAACAATTGGAACTGGAATACAAAGAAGCGATGAATACTTATATCAAAGGCAAGAAAGATAGCAGAATGTCTATGCCAGCCGAACCACCCATGCGAATGCTTGTTATTCCTGCCAATAGCAGCGCAAGTTCCTTCTTGAAGATATTGGGAGATAATGACGGAATCGGACTGTTGTTTGAATCGGAGGGCGACACATTAAGCCAAACATTGAAGTCTGACTATGGTAATTATTCCGATGTGTTGCGAAAGGCATTCCATCATGAACTGGTAAGTTTAAGTCGGCGCAAGGACAGGGAGTATTGCGAAGTAGCTAATCCGAGAGTTTCGGTAGCTTTGGCTGGAACTCCAGAGCAAGTAAGAAGATTGATACCTGATGCGGAGAACGGATTGATGAGTCGCTTTTGTTTTTATATTATCCGCTTCAAACGAGGTATAAGAAATGTATTTGCCACAAGCGACATTTCTCAATCCAAGAATGCCATGTTCAAACTGTTGGGAGATAAATTCTGCCATTTGCATGAGGAATTTGTACGGCAGGGTAATTATTCCTTTTCTCTTCCCTCTGATTTACAGGAACACTTTATTGAATATCTCAGTCGGGTGAATGAGGAATGTTGTGACGAAGTGGATAACAAGATACAAGGAGTAGTCAGACGGATGGGACTGATTGCTTATCGTATAATGATGGTGTTGACCGCTGTCCGACATTTGGGTAATGTGATTCACGAATCTTCTTCTGACGAGACTGTACAATTGGTTTGCCATGAGTTCGACTATTCTATAGCCATGAGTATTTGCGACACTCTGCTTTATCATGCCGTATTCATTTATCAGAATTTGTCAGGAAATCAGTCAAAACGATTCAATACCGCTACGCCAGAGACAGGCGTTTATGCACGAAGGAGTATCCTTTATAATATGTTGCCTGGCACTTTCACAAAGAAAGATTATGATGTGGCAGTTTCAGCTTTGGGTGAGAATGGAAGCACGGCAAACAAGTGGATAGAAGCCTTTATTAAAGATGGCAAGCTATGCCGAATAGAGCAGGGGAAATATAGGAAGATTTTTTGAGTGGCAAGTTTGTGTTTTAGTGTCACTAAAACCTATGCGGAAAACGGATAAAACTGCCACTCTCAAAAAATCAAATTATCAATATCGAAAGTCAATATGAGTATGAAGGAAAAGAAACTTGGTGGTCGCCCTAAGTTGGCGAGTTATCAGAAACGCACGAAATGTTTTCGGGTAATGTTTACTGAGAACGACTACATTTATATCCAATCCAAAGCGGAACAGGCAGGATTGTCTGTCAATGAATTTTGCCATCAGGCGGCAATGGGCTGCCAAGTCGGTCAGCGCATCAGTCCGGAAATGGTATCGGCAATTCGTGACCTTTCCGGTATCGCCAATAACGTCAATCAGATTGCCCATCAGATGCACATCTATGGATTGGAAACAGTCAAACAACAATGCTTTTCAATTATATCAGAAGTCAGCAGAATCATCACCCAAGTAAAGAATAACAATCATGATAGCGAAGATTAAAACAAGAACGGATTTTGGAGGAATAGTGAATTATGCCAATGACCAAAAGAACAAGAAAAAGAGTGCCACACTTTTGGCACACGAAGGAGTTTGTGCCATTAGCAATAAAGCCATAGCTGATTCTTTTCAGATACAAGCGTCTATGCGCCCGAAAGTAAAAAGTCCGGTGAAACACGTATCGCTTGCTTTCTCTTCGCAAGACATTAGCCGTTTTCCCGATAACGAAGAAGGAGATGCACTGATGGTAGAGATTACCAAGAAGTGGATGGAACAAATGGGGATTCGCAATACTCAATATATCATAGCCCGGCATCACGACACGAAACATCCTCATTGTCATTTAGTATTTAACAGGATAGACAATGATGGCAATCTCATTTCTGACAGCAATGAAAGAATACGTAACACTAAAGTCTGTCGGGCTTTGACTAAAGAGTATGAATTGTACTTTGCCCCTAAAAATAGCAAAGCCAGAAATAAGAGCCGTTTGCGTCCTTACCAATTGCGAAAATATAATCTACGTTCTGCAACTCTTGATGCGTTGGCTGTATCTCGTTCATGGCATGACTTTCTTCGTATTCTCAAAGATCAGGGTATAGATATGCGTTTTAATCGTGCTGAGAACTCTGATAAAATTCGTGGTATATCATTCTGTCAAAATGAGTATAGTATAGCCGGTTCTAAACTTGACCGTGATTTGAGCTTTAACAGCCTTTGCGTTACGTTGGGCAATGTGGCATCGGAACTGATTGTTCAACCTCATCAAGCCATAACTTCCGGTGGAGGTGGAGGAACAAATAATGAACAAGGATGGCGAGACGACAAAGACAAGGATAACCAAAGAAACGAACCTTTTTATAAACCCTCAAAACGTAGAAGATAATGAAAGAAGATGTAGTAGCTGCAAATCTTACAAATTTGCGTCAAAGTATTAGTGAATTGAAGGAATGCATTGATAGGCAAAATGTCACTGCTACTCAGCCGGAGCAATTTATAAAAGTGAATTTAGATGAAAAGACCATTTATAATGGAGTCGCCAAAAGTTTCTGTACTTGTTGGAACGATGCGCTATCAGTAGTAAAGAAACATATTTGGAAACAACAGCCGGACACATTGCCGTTTTCACTGTGGTTCCCGAAACTCATTGAACTTTTCAAGCAGAAGTACAAACTTCTTGAATATCTTTATAGGCATGTTTGTGATTACAATCTCAACCGTATGACTATTGAGACAAATACCGAAAGCATATTAAAACGGCAGAATGAGATACTTACGAAAATTAATGAACTGAAAAATCCAGTAACCATTATTCCACCCAATATCAATGGGATGTTTATACGTGGTTATCATATTAAACTCCGATATATTGTAATCTTTATTATCGCTATTATGATGTGGGCAGTTGCTGCTTCTATTAGTAGTATGAAGTATAAAGAAGAATCCTTTGCGCATTATTCAATGTATCGGGCTGTAAAGGAACAATCTGAATTTATATTTAAAATACTGGAGAACTCAAAATAAAGAAATAGAATCTATTACATATAAAAATACTGCTTATTAAGAATTTATTCTTTTATATCTTTATAAATATGGCTAAAAGGATTTTTCTTGTTATTATGGGAAAGTATAAATAATAAAAAAATGAGAATTATGATTTACGGATACATTAGAGTAAGCAGCGATAAGCAGACAGTAGAGAATCAGCGTTTTGAAATTAATAATTTCTGTGAACGTTATAAACTTGTAATTGATGGTTGGATTGAGGAAACCATTAGTGGTATGAAATCATACAATAAACGTGAATTGGGTAGGCTTTTGCTACAGATTCAGAAAGATGATCTCATTATCTGTGCAGAATTATCACGCTTGGGAAGAAATCTGTTCATGATTATGGAGATATTAAATATTTGTATGACCAAAGAATGTCGTGTGTGGACTATAAAAGACAACTATCGTCTTGGTGATGATATCCAAAGTAAGGTTCTTGCCTTTGCTTTTGGACTATCTGCTGAGATTGAACGTAATCTTATTAGCCAGCGCACGAAGGAGGCTTTGGCAAGAAAAAAAGCTGAAGGTGTGACGCTGGGACGACCAAAGGGAAGAAAAAGTTCTGTAGAAAAATACAAACTTCATGGAAAAGAAAATCTTATCCATGAACTTTTAAAGGCAAAAGTCTCTAAGCGTAAAATTTCAAAATTATGTAAAGTTGATAGAAATACGCTTGACCGTTTTATAAAACAGTTTTTGACGGAATGAAACCGAGCGTTTTCGTGCAGCAACAAGGCTTTGCTTGTAATTTCGGAGGCTCTGATTCGTGGGTGATTCTCTCGCCCATTGAGCAGAATATCAAACGCAAGATTGAGGCTACGGGAATACCCTTAAAGGATTGGGACATCCAAATAAACTATGGGATAAAAACTGGCTTCAATGATGCTTTTATTATTAGCACAGAAAAACGTGATGAAATATTAGCGAATTGCCAAACAGAAGATGAACGTGGAAGAACGGCTGAAATTATACGACCGATTCTGCGAGGCAGAGATATAAAGAGATATGGTTATAACTGGACTGGTTTGTGGCTAATCAATACTCATAATGGAGTTAAGGGGAAGCTACCTCGCATTCATATAGAGGATTACCCTGCAGTAAAGGCTCACTTGGACCAACATTGGGATGAAATTTCCACACGTACAGACAAAGGCGATACACCATACAACCTGCGCAACTGCGCATATATGGAGGATTTCTCGCGGCCAAAAATTCTCTATCCAGATATAATGAGGCTACCACGAAGCAAAGAACGAATGGAACAATATCCCTATTTTGCCCTTGACACAGAAAAGTTTGTTCCTGAAGCCACGCTTTTTATGATGACAGGCAATCACATAGAACAGATATGCAGGTTCTTGTGTTCAGAAATAGGATTCTTCGTTTTCGTAAGGTTTTATATGGGCCCTGTATTCGATAATACCGGATTCCGTTATAAGAAAGAATATCTCATGAAACTGCCCATACCTGTGATTCCGGAGTATGCCGAACCTGATTATGAGAAATTACTAGAGAAAAAGCTGGAACTGTCTGATGAAGAAAAGAGTCTTATATACTCATATAAAAACCAGCTTGTTTCAGAGTCACCCAACTCAGAATTGTGAATTGTTCAACTCAACGAGTCGGACAACTCACGGAGAATAGATATATCCAGTGTTGTGCTTTCCTCTACAAGCAGTTTCTCCTCATCGGTCAAGCCATAAAGAGAATACACCGTTTTGTCTATGGCCGTTTCATCTGAAGCATCCACGCATGCCTCAATAAAAAGCATGGTTTCTTTACTGCAATTAGCGGGCACAGGTAATTTCTCCACAAACATGGGCTTATACTCAAAGTAACCGCCATTGCGTGTAACACCGAGTTGCCTAATGTAGTAATCTGCCAACTTAGAGTTGAGTACAGCCAATAGATATTTGCTTGCTGGCACTATCATGGGAGAAGGGGCATTGATGAAACTGTCGTCTTCAACCAGCGCATAACTTGCCGTTAGATTAAGGTTTCCCCACACGATTTTTGGCCGCGAGAAATCCTCCCAATAGCTGATGCTGTCTTGGGTCTCAAACCACTTATTATTAGTTTTTTTACGCGCTTTCACTTTTTCGCCATTGATGATGTGTGTCTCGCCTGTTTGCTCAAGTCTCTCAATACCGAAAGTTAGGAGATAATTCTTTACCGCAGGGTATTGCTCTATGTCATAATGGCGAGATGGGAATGTAGCAATGAGGTATAAACCAGTCCAGTTATAACCATATCTCTTTATATCTCTGCCTCGCAGAATCGGTCGTATAAGTTCAGCTGTCCGAATACGTTCTTCTTCCGATTGGCAGTTGACAAGAATTTCGTTACGCTTCTCTGTGGAAATGATGAATGCTTCATTATAACCAGTAAGCACACCTCGATAGATATTTATATCCCAATCTTTAAGTGGAGTTCCCACCGCTTCAATCTTCTGCTTGATGCTCTGTTCAATGGGAGACAATATCACCCACGGGGCAGAGCCTGCAAAGTCGCACTCCACGCCTTGTTGCTGCACGAAAACGCTCAAATTCTTAACGCTGTCTTTATTCTGTTTGTTAGTAACAGCACACAGCGTCTTATGCTCGTTTGTTCCTTTGTCAAAAAGCAATATATTCGTGTCAACAGTTGCACTTTCAAAGATTTTTACTCCAGCGAAATCAATAAGCAGTTGTGGATTAGTATTCTTGGCAAAAAAATCGCGAGTCTTCTCACCATAACCAGCACGCATCCACTTATTGGATGTTATATAACAAAGGTGTCCATTCGATTTGAGCAACTGCCAACCGCGTTCATAGAAAAGACAATAAATATCTCCTGTTTTGGCATATGTTTTGTATCCACATGTCTCATAAAGCTTTGCTAATTCACCGCCGTTGTTCTGTAACTGGATGTAAGGAGGATTACCTATTACAATGTCAAATCCATCCTTCACATTGAACATCCATTCTGGGTCAAAAAAATCCGCTACAGCATTTTGGTCATAGGGATTCCAAGCAGCCAATTGTTTTGCATCTTCCGGAGCAAAATTTTCATCATCAGCAAGTAATTTTGCTAACTTTTCACGAAGAGATTTATCCTGCTCACGCAGAGTGCTTTTACGGTTAGCTGTCTTTGCAGAAAAATGCTCATGACGTACTCTTGTCAATTTTTCCTTTGTTGGCTGAATTTCTTGATTTTCAAATAAATTTCTTTGTATGTTGCGTTTCTTTTTTGCAATTAAAGAATTAGCAGCCACGAACTTCGTTTCCAGATTAGGCAATGTCGGAATACCAAAATTTGGTTGAGATACGTCTTTCTCACAATTGCAAATAAGTGAGATAAAGAAACGTAATTTGGTTATCTGTGCAGCGATGCTCTGAATATCACTACCATAGATGCAATTCTCTATGATTGCCAATTTCAAATCGTATATGTTTTCATTTGGTGATATACGAATGAGAATATCAATTATACGATTAAGCAACCCCATAGGGAATGCACCTGACCCACAGGCTGGGTCAAGAATCTTGATGGCCTTCAATTTCTCAGCAATAAGATTATAATCCTCTGCCTTACTCTTGTCGAAAGAAAAATCCTGCTCAAACAAGGAGCGAATTAAAGGTGCGTCACCTAAGTATGCAATAAGGCTTTCGTCCACCATATAGTTGACAACCTCACGAGGGGTGTAAAACGAGCCACTTTGATTTCGTGCCGTTTCCTTCGTTTCTGGATTGTATGCGCCTAAAAGATTTTCGAAGACCTTTCCCAACAATTCAGGATCAAGGGCTACTTGTTGTTCTTCTGGAGAATTTTCTTCGATAGTGAAATTGTAGCGACTTAGGATTGAAATTAATCCTTTTTCAGGTTCAAAGAACAGATTATTGGGCACTACTGCACGGTTTCGATAGCGTCCGTCAGCGAAGCATTTTTCGTTTCGACTAAAACCATCATAATTGAAAGCTTGTTCGACCCCATCAATAGTCTTAGTTTTATCAAGACATTCAAAAAGTCCTCCATTAAGAAATGGTACTTCTGAAAACAGATTGATGACCTCATTCTCGCTGATATTAAACATTTCTGCATATCGATATAAGGTTTTAATGTCTCTCTTTACATTAGTGGCAAACTTACGCTTGTTTCCCTGTTCATCCTCAATAGCACGGTTAAGTGTAGCAAAGAAAAGATTTTGAAGAATGGCATTATAGTAATTTCCAACTGTTTGATTGTAGGGATCAAACTCTTTCAGAATAGTTTGTAAATACTCTATGTCAAATAGTTTGTTAGGAATTAAATCTTTTTGTTTGATGAACCATACAAACATAATGCGAGTAATCATGCGGATAATTTTTGTTTCTAAATCCTCACGGTCGTCATCTTCTATGGTTGTATTGTTTGGGAAAGATACATGAGAAGAAGGTTCTATTGCCCATTGGTACCATTCAAACAAGTCTTTGTAGAATTGTTTGGTGAGTGCTTCGACAGAAAAAGCAGCTGTAATGTCGCTGAGGGTTTGTTTGCTGTTTTTTAATACACCAAACTGATCAATTGCAGTACGGCATCCACGCCCTTCACCAAGAAGATAGGTGTAACGCTTGGTGTTGGTCGATATTTTCTCATAATCACCTTGCTTATTGAATCCCCACGTTTCACTTACATATGAAAAACGAAGTACACTTTCATTTTTACGGTAACAGAATATAAATGCACCAGCATATCCCATATTACGCCAATCGGAAGTAAGCATATCACGTATACCTCGACGGTTACGTTCTATATCTACTTTTTCTGTAAGTTCTACTTCGTAGATAGCAATAGCTTCACCATCAGAAAGCGAAATCTTACCCAAATTGAGAGCGTCTTTAGCAAGTCTGCTATTTACATGTACTGCTGAAGGACGATTCCAAAAACTTACTTTGTTGAGAAATATGTCGTGAAGTAATTGTTGCCATGCGTCACGGTTATATCGGGATTCTATAACTTCTTTGTAGTTCATATTAATATCTTTATTATTTATGTAAATGATTCTGATAAAATAATTTCAGCTTTAGTCTCCTGCGGATTTAGTAATGCTTCCTGTGCAGTATAATAAGGAGCATACTTTTTTGCCATCTCAATGATTTCAGCAAGTGCTTCATCATGTGTCATACGAGTTTTTCCACCTATGCGGCGTAAGTCTTTTTGTATGCGTTGCAAGCGTTTTGCAATGTAGGTGATAACGCCGCGTTCTGCTAAAGTTTTAAGTTGAACAACTTTTATGTATAAGTCGTTATCATCAATCTCACGGATAAAGTTATTTAATAGGCTTACCGCAGTGCTGACTTGAGCCCCCATGGTTGTTTGTTCATCATGAGCCGTTTCTTGTGAACGCATTTCATCATCTTGTATCGCACGAAACTTCTGTAATGCTATATTTATGTGTTTATGGTGTTGTCCCATACGCTCTACTGGCTGTTCCTCTTTAACAGCCTTGAAATATTTAAGTGCATCAAGCACGGATAACTCTTCTGCTGTTTCAGATACTAAGAAGAATACTTTACGGAAATTTGTTTTCAAAAACACAAGAGTATCATTTGAAAGTGTTACTCCGTCTATTGTTTTTGCTTCACGACCTGTGCGGCTACGTAACGATAATTTGGCTATACGGTTGTATTCCCTCCGATTGGTTTGATAGAGCGTACGGAGTTCTTCATAATAAGGAAGTTCCTGATTACATTCTTCTTTCTGCTGTTTCATTCCTTCATCAAAGAGTTTACTAAGATCACGATCAAGTATTTCTTCTAGTGAATAAATTTGGTTATCTTCTCCAAATGTAGAATGGAAAGTTTGAATTTTACTCAATGCTATTTGATTGAGATTAATTTCACGATTTCCTTCACGTGACGGATAGAATACATAATTATATATATGTTTGGATACAGAGCCAATACGATTTACACGACCAATACGTTGCATTAACCTTGTGCTGTTCCATGGGGTATCATAATTTACAATTACGTTAGCACGATGCAAGTTCACGCCTTCTGCCAAAACATCCGTAGTAAGTATGATGTTGTAATCGTTGAGATTTGCTTTGTAATTCGCATCAAAATTTTCACGAATAGTTTTGAATTGCTTACTTCTGTTATCAGCAGAGATCACTAATACATCTTTACGGTTGATACGACGAGCTAAATATTTCACCGTATCAACAGATTCTGAAAATACAACAAGTTTTTGTTCGGAATTACGTTCTTTCTTAAACAACTCATGCTTAAGTAATTCATTGAATTTTGCAAACTTAGAATCGTCTTCATCTGTTATATCTTTCCATTCTGCATATAAGTTTTCAAGTATCTTTTGGTCGTTATTGAGCATTTCTATGAATTCAGGTTTGAAATCATCTACTGCAAAGATCGCGTTTTTCGGATTATCTTCCGCTTTGGCATTAAGTTTCTCTTCAATTTCGTCATCACTCAAACCTGATTCTAACAGTACGTTAATGTCGAGATCTGGAGCAATGAAAACTTTATTACGGTCGAACATATCAATCATATTTTGATTCGCTTGTCGGAAATTATCTAAAGATACTTGGAAGGCATAGAAACTACTTTCCAAACGTTTTACTAATCCGTTCTTACGAATACCAGCCAAACTACGGCTTATTAACTCCGCATTGTCATATAGTCCTTGCGCTACTTCTGGTTTAAGATAGGCAATGGCTTGATAGCGAGCGTATGCTAGTTTTTTTTCAAGCGTAAGCATAGCATGTTCAAACAAATCTGCAAGATGCTCATTCAATTCATAACGACTTTCATTAGGTCGTTCGACTTTCGGGAATCCGTTTATATCCTTGTTGTAACGAACAACGCTTTCGATATCTGTTCTTGTTCGGCGAACTGTTAAAGGTTTGATGACTCGGTCACGGACATGTTCTGCCAATTTTTTGAAACGGCTAATGTCAAAATCAGGTTCTCTCCTTAACCGCTTAAACTCTTTGATTAGTGGTGCGAAGAATGCTGTAAGGTTGGAAACTCCGTCAATAGTACAGCGACGTGGGTCTTGAAAGAGTTGTATCTCTGTGTATATATCAGCAGGAGTGTTGTTCATAGGCGTTGCAGATATGAGCATCACCTTCTTTTTATAACCAGATATATTGCCATTTTCAATGCGTGGCATCTTGCAGATTTCCTGTAATTGTTCAAAAGCAGAGGTTGTATGTGACCGGAATTTATGTGCTTCATCCACTAATATTAAATCAAATTCGTCTGCATTCCAATAATTATAATTGTCCTCGTCAAGAACTTTAGATAAACTTCCATTAGAAATAAAGTTTGCATACTTATCAATACCGAAATCTTTGAATGTAGCTTTCCAGTTTTGTTCTACAGCAGGTGGATATATCACAAGAATTTTTGTCTTGTCACGACCATTCTCAATTAAAAACTTTTTGGCTATCATGGTGGCGATGACTGTCTTCCCGAGACCAACAACATCTGCGAGAAAAAAGCCATCATAACGTATAAGTTTCTGAAATCCTTCTTCAACAGCATCCATTTGGTAGTCATATTTTGTGTAACCATCAGGCATATCGAAAGGATTATTGTCATCGGTTGCCATTACTCGGTCGGAGAAATATTCCATGAGCATTTTGATATAAAGATCATAAGGCGAAACATCTCCTTTGAGATAAGTTCTATCAATAGAAATTTTAACATCATCTGCGGTAATCTCACATCCTTCTGCTTCTTTCCACAACAATTCAAATTCATCTTTTGCAAATTTAACATCGTCATACCTATCCAATTTTACATTGAATTCGTATTGTCGTTCTTCTGTAATACCAAGTCCATTACCGGATAAATTACTTGATCCAGTAATAGCCATGCTTTGAGTATACTGGTTAAATTCATCAGGGTAGAGTACATAAATTTTCGCATGAATTCTTTTTGAAGGATGAGCCCGCAGTTCTAATTTTCCATCAATAAGGTCTTGTACCATTTGGAACACACCATCTTCTACTTCTTTATGATAATGTGACTGTTCTATATCTTGACGTATTTTGCGAAGACAGTCTTCTTTAACTTCTTCCTCTGCACCAAAAAATATTTTTCCTTGCCTTGCAGCTTGTGCTATATATTTATCTACATCAATACCTATTAGTATTCTTACTTTATTAATACTATTAAGGAATGGGCGCAAGGAAAAATAACCAGATGCTCGTAAGAATCCGACAACAGCATCAAGATTGCAAATATGAGGATTATGGTGTAGTATGCCCTCAAATTCTTTTATAAGGGTGTTGTTATCTCTATTGGTAAAGAAATTAGAGTGGGTATTTACTTTTTCAGCATTATCCATATTCTTAATAAATTAAAGTTCTATTTCTGACTATTTTCTTTTTCCCTTCTTTCCTTAACTTTTTCCAATCCCGGCATCTTTTTAGCCAATGCACTTTCTCCAGCAGGAAAATAGAGAGGAAAGACTTGAAATAAGAAACTCACAATGTCATTGCGCTTCTTGCCCATGTTGAAAAAAGCAGAGCAGATAAAATACATAAGCTCTTGTTGGCTACAAGTGTCTTGTTGTATGACTATTGAAGGAGTTACTATTAGGTCATGTTCTGCAAATGCGTAAGCGCTTGCAAGAATGGATTTCTGTTCTTCTTCAGTGAACATTTTGATTTTTTCAGCCAACCATTCAAGTTCTTCTCTTTGAAGTGCTTGTTGTTTTTCATTTTGGTGTTCCAGTAAAATAGATACTTTTTCTTGTTCTTTTTCGGTCAATGCATTTTCCAATGCTTGATTCTTCCGTTTAAGAACGTTGAATTTCAGCAATGCTGCAATGTACATACAGAAATATCCTACTGCAATATCGAATATTAGGACAAGCAGATAATTGTTGCTTGAATTTTGGGTATTTCCAGCCATATACTCACTGATAGGAATGACGGCTAATAGCATGATGATGGCTATTACATAAAGCACCCTATATCGCGTTTTATGGCTTACCTGCGGCAAGGAGGCAAACAAAAAGGCGATAATCAAAGCGGCAATTATTGCACAGAGTGGTATGAAAGATGTTCCCATAGGTTTATTGTTCTATTTGAGGACTAATTACAATGCGCCAATAGCCAGTCTTATCCGAACCTTCATGAGCCAAAATTCCCATATCCCTAAGGTTCTTGATGTTTTTCTCTATAGCGCGTTTAGTTACACCAACCTTGTTAGCCATATTATCGGCTGTGATTGATGGGTCAGAAATAACGAGGTCGATTATCTTTTGTGCAGTTTTACTGACTTTCTTAGGTATTTCCGATGTGTCTCCGAACATTTTTGCATTTTCACCGAACTTTTTCACCGAACTTTTGCTGTTTATACCGAACATTTTTGCATTTACACCGAACTTTTCGACCGAACTTTCTTCGTTTATAGGGTACTTTTCGAGGGTGCTATTTACCCTGTTAGCCACTTCCTCAACAGGTATTCTTCCGTTATCACCCCAGTTTAGATTATAAAAAGTGGTGAAGAAAGAAGTTGCTTCCGTCTGATATTGCGGTTCTTTTCCTTGCAGGAAGTTGGGTAGTTTTTCTGTAAGCTCTCGCATTTTACGCAAACCGGAACCACGTTTCTCCATATAGTCCAATTGTGTAAATACATCTGCAATGACAGGATTACGACGCATGGACGGCACTTTGTATATATCACGGTCTTGGATTTGTGTACCATCAAGCATCGCACCGGGTGATACCAATTCTACTCGGTCGTCATAGATATCAATATGTACTTCACCACCCATTACAGTATAATCTCTATGGATAAGATGGTTTACTAACCCTTCAAAGATAGCACGGTCTGAATAGTCGGGGAGGTTCAAGCGATAGTTCGGCATCTTCACCCATCCGCTCATGGTGTAGTTCTTAATGAAGTCCATGCCATATTTCAAAAGCAATACAAGATTTGCTCGATGTTCTACGGAACTGATGGCATCGTCTTTATATAGTCCCGTCCAACGGGTACAGAAAATACGTGATTGGAATACGGTACAATTATCCACAAACAGCAATCCGGCATTGGTTAGTTTACCGTCAGATGCGACCAGTCCAAATGATTCCAAATACTTATCGTTCCATTCCTGATGGGTTTGCTCACGGAATGTATTGGCAAGAATGATGAAAGAGTGCTTGTCTGCATCCACTTGTGTAGGCAACGAATCCCAAGTCATGTGCGTGCCCTTTAATACTAACGAAAGAAGTTGTTGCGAATTGCACTCTACACTTTCATTACCGACTCTTGTATAAGCTGTACGTGTTCCGTCTTGATAATAATAATAAGGTGTCAGCGTTCCTGCCTTTACTTTCACTTCAAGCAGGGTACGTCCTTCGTGTTCAATCGGAATAAGCTGTACGTCCGGTACAGGATCAAGTCTTGCTTTTATCATTTCACTGATAAAGTCGGCATCTGCTTGCGGATTCTCCAAACCTACAATCACTCCGTCATCGTTTACTCCATAGAATAAACTGCCACCGTTCGTATTGGCAAAAGCCGATACGGATTTAAGCCATGATTTTACTTTCTTTCGTTCAAGCATTTCCTTGAAATCGTAAGACGAGCATTCAGCTATCAATGTATTGTTATGAATTTGCATCGTTTTCTTTTTGTTGTTTGGGCATAAAGCCCGATTTTATATACAAAGGTAAGGATAAAACCGAATATTCTGTTAAAATCGCCCCATTGATTTGATTATTATGTGTTTATATTTTATTTAAAATGATAAAATCCATATTTTTGTAATTAAGAAATTCTCTTTGCATGAAACTATAATGTTACATGTGTTAGATTCTAATATGTGAATGATAGATAATGTCTTATATCTGATTTAATTTTTAATTGAAATATTTGATATCAGAGTGACTAACAAAATCGTAAAATTATACTAAAAGATAAATTACTTATGACAGCATATAATAATCCATCAGTTGGTGATATTATTCGCGTAAGAATTACCGGTATAAAACCGGATCTCGGAGCATTTGCAAGAATGCCCAATGGAGTTGACGGTTTGATAAGACTTCATGATATATCTTGGTCTAATCAGTCTGTGATTCTTTCTTCATTATCGGAAGGTGATGTTCTTGATGTAAAAGTTATCAAAGAATTATCAGATGGAAAGTTGAATCTAAGCCGAAAAGATCTTCTACCCAATCCAAGAACAGTTGAAAAAGGTACCATATACAAGGTTACTATAAAATCAGTTGAGAGTTTCGGTCTTATTGTAAACTTAGGAGACAGCACGGCACTTGTTCATATAAGTGAACTTCCAACAATAGAGTACAAAGAAGGTGAAGAAATTACTTGTGTTGTAATTGACAACAATTACGACCCAGAGAAGCATCGAAACAAAATTTCGATGAGTGTGTTGGCTCTACATGATTATTATGCAAAAGTACATACTGAGAATGAACGGGTAAAATGTTTGTTTAAAGGTATCATTAAAAATGAAAACTCTACCTCTGCTCTTATTGAAGCAGATGGATTAATAAAGGTAATTGTACCTTCTAAACGTTTTGTTGAACCTTATAAAACTAGACTATTGAACAATGAAATAGAGATTGATGAAGAACTTGAATTTGTTTTCCTTAAATATAATGAAAAGTTAAAAGCTGTTGTCTTGGATATGCGTCCAATCGAGGCCGAGGAAAAGAAAGCTAGAGTTGATTGGTTACGTTCACAACTAAATAAAGGCGATATCATTGATGCTATTGTTAAGAATGTAAACAACAAATTTGCTATTATAGACATTGGTAATACCGGAATCTTAAGCAGTATATATAGAGATGAACTTTCACCAAATAAAGTTATTCGTGCTAGTGATGAAGTTTTTCCAGGAGAACATATCCGTGTTGCATATATGGGAGAAGACAACGGGCAGCTGATTTTTAGTAGGAAGTTTTTTGTTGAAGATAAGTACGAAGAGAGCCTCTACGAACTTAGTCTTACAGATTTATTGGCTACTATGGGATTAACAACCAATCGTTTTATTGGCAAAGTTACAGAGATTAATTCCAAGTATTTTTTCACAGATTTAATGTCTACAGGAGATATTAAAGAAGAAAACAATGGTAAATTACTAGTAGATCCAATTAATGGAAAGTGTCTTATTGCCATCGTTGATGACCGATTGCGTAATTTTTTTGTTTCTGGTAATTATTATGAGATAGAGATTGACATGCCACGCAAAGAATACCGCATAGAACAAGGTTCTCCTTATATGTTTTGTGTGTCATCAAATAAAATTAAAGAAGCAGAAAATCCATATAAGGAGTCTGTTTCCCTTTCCTTTAAGCAACATACAAGTCCAAACACTAATACAAGTGTAGCTAACTTGCTTGAAGAAGTAGGTCAGAACCTCTATACTAGCAAAAAGAGAATGTTTTTTGAACTTCTTCAAAATGCTGATGATGCTGCACCAGAGAATGGCGTTAAAGTAAAGTTACAACTTAGCGATAATCATTTTGTTTTAACACACGATGGATCTGCATTTAATAAACATGACTTTGAATCAATTACATCTGCTGCAAAAAGCACAAAGAGTGCAAACAATAAGAAAACAGGCTATAAAGGTATTGGTTTCAAGTCTGTATTCACAAATTCTGAGTCTGTATTAATTAAAAGTGCCGGCTACAATTTTTCTTTCGACAAAAAATTACCAATCTATAATGATTTCAAAGCCTTTTACTACCATGTTAACGATATTGAGAATGATGTGGAAAAGCAGAAAGAATTTCTTCACAAATATCTAAAATACTTTAGGGAATTCAAAGGTGTAAAGGATATTCCTTGGCAGTTATTACCTATATGGTATGAATCATTAAAAATTGATCCATATGATTCCATTTTCAATCAAAAAGAAAATGTTGCCATTGCATTAAAAATGGATGAAGAAACACTTTCTGAATATCATGAGGCGATTAAAGAAGTGTTTTCTGAACCACGATTTATGTTATTCCTCAGGAACACTAATCGAGTGCAATTGATAGATAAAGATAAATGTCTTACTATTCAAAAAAAAATAGATAGAAAGAACAACATAGTTTCGCTTGTAAATTCTTTCAATGAGGATCATTTATCTGAAGATTTTTGTATTTATTCGTCAGATAATCTTTTAGTAAATGACGATGAATTCAAAAAGGCAGGTATTCAAATCAGAAGAAAAGAAAGGACTAATAATAGGGGTGAAAAAGAAAACTACTTTATTAAACTTGATCAAGATGGTAATGAATTAACAGAAGTTGCAGGTATTCCAGACCGTATTGCATCGGCTAAAGAAACAACTATCTCATTTGCTATCAAGCTTGATGAAGATGGGCTTGTCACACCAATCGGTGGGGATAACCTCTCATTATATGCTTATCTTCCTATGAATGAGCACAGATTCAAATTCCCATTCTATTTGAATGCTGATTTTATTCCCAAGTCTGATAGAGAAGGAATCCAAAGCGACAATCCATGGAATTTCTTCCTGTTCTATATGATTGGAAAGCAAATTGTAAGTATGGTTTCAAACTATGCTTCTGAACTCAATGTAAATTATCTTAATTTACTTCCAACAAAAGAATTCACCTATTTTAGTCAGGATACAGCAGCATTAGTCGATTCGTTTAATCGTGGATATAAGGATGCTTTAACAAATATATCATTTATACTTAATGATAATAATGATATCGTAGGGCCAGATAATATTATATTTGATGCTTCTGGACTATCTTCTGCAATTGGTGCATCTGATTTCTATAAGCTAATAGGTACAACCAAACATTTACCTCATGAGTCTATTGATTCAAGTTCATTGTCAAAAGAAATATTTGGAATAGAAAAGATTACTACTGAAACTGTTATCACAATTCTATTGAATAATATTGATGCCCTAAAAAAATGGATTATTGATTCTTGTGATGATGGGTTACGTACATCTTTCTATGAATGGTTGGCAAAAGAAGAAAAAGCACATTCTCTAATTCCACTTGTTCCCACGTTTATGTTTGGAAAAGAATGGAAAACAACAAATGAAATTAAGTTAGAAGATAAACTCTTGTTTTCAACAGAGAAAATTTCAACCATAAAGGCAGTATTATCAAAACTTGGTTTTAAATGTTCTAATCATTCTGTTGAAGAACACCCATTATCATTGTTTATTGTTAGCCAAGATGAAAAAGCAATTTTTGAAAAAATAAAGGAAGAATCCTTAGATTCACTCACATTTAATGAGAGATTGCATTTATTTGTTAATATTGCAAAATTTGAAAACATTGGGGTTGAAACACTAAAAAAATGGAAAATCTTTAAAAATCAAAATGGTAACTATAGTCCATTATCTTCAATGTTTGCATATAATTCCAATTGTCCGGTTTGGCTATATGATTATATGTTAAAGCAAGAAGAAAGTAATAACTTAATTACTAAATACCTTGTTGCATCGGCAGATATTTATTCAAGCATTATTGAACCATATATTGATGACTTGATAAGTATTACAGATATTTCAGATATTCATAAAACATTCTTGTCATATTGGAGACCTGGGTTTACGATAACATTGTTTTCGAAAAGTAATATACCTACAGCAAGTTTGCTTCGCATTGTAGAGCAATCTGACCCTAATACTCAGGCAGCATATTCAAAGAGCATAAAAGCTATGCCTCTTTTAAGTACGTCGGAATATGACAAAGAATCTTTCGAATATAGATGGATGAAGATGGCATTATCCAACGATACGGCTGTTACTCATGCACGCTTAATAATAACAATTAATGGTAAAAGTTTGTCAGAATATAATCTTAAAGATGATTTTTCAATAAGTATAGGTGTAAATCTCTATACATTCTCGCTTTCGAAAATACTACCAGCATATTCGTCATCTTCTATACTTAGCAATGTAAGTTCAAAGTTTTCAAGTATAGATGGATTCGAAAAGATATTTGCTCAAAGGGAAGTTAACCCTACTGATGTTCGAAATCAGTTGTATAAGGAACTAACTGCATCAACTCAACTGATCACTGCAGAACAATTTTGTTTTCTTATTGTGTATAGAAAGTTTTGTGGTTACAATTATTTCGATAATATGCTAAAATCATGCATTCGTGCTAATGATCAGGATCTTTTCATCAAAATACTTGATAAGAGTATGACACTAGATATTGCAGATATATTAAGTTCTATTATTGCAAATGGAGGAGTTCAATATCCTTTTGATAAATTGATTGGAACATATTTCGATAGTAATGAATTCACTTTACCAATAGAACAAGTGCCTCCGTTTATTGAGAACTGGGCTAATACGCTTGAAAAAAAACAATTCTTGATTCAACTTGGATTGCATGACAAAGAAAGCAAAGAGATACTGCGGAGAAAATCATTTAAAGAGGACAAATTAGAGAATATATGGAATCTTAATGATACTAATATAATAAAATCTTTCTTTAATTGGGTAGCCAACTCATTCCAACTTCCTATAGAATCAGAAAACCAAGCAAATATATTGTCAAATCTATACAAAACATTACGTCTAATTGGTTCATATTATGAAGATGATTTCTGTAAAGCAGCAGAATGGTCAAATCAATTGTATTTAGACTGGAAACAGAATTCAAGAATGTCAATATACATAATTGAAGGAGAGCTTCCGTATAGGGGCATTTATAATAATACTTACTTATTTAAAGGTTATGCGGGCGAATATACATATTTTGCAAACACCAGACATATCTATATATCAGCGAACAGAGAACCAGCATCTTCTCTAGCGGATATATACTCCAATACTACATTAAAATGTCCTTTCTCTAAAGAGGATTGGAATATGATATTTCTCGTATCAGCGGATATTGTTCAAGAAAAGGATAAACGCATAGCAGAACTTGAGCGAATGCTTGAAGAAACAAGAAGTAAAAAAAGAATAGACGGTGATTATTATGAGGATGAAGAAAGCTACGGCAATGTTTCCGATCGAGATAATCTCGACAAGGAATCCCGTATAGAGATGAATTTGGAAGCACGTAATGCTGCAAAAGATTACCTTGACTCATTAGAAGATTATGACTGCTTAGGATGGGATCCTAATCTTGGGAATGGTTTGGTTAAAGGTATTATTAAATTTAAAGGGAAATTAATAACCGTAGTCGTAACCAGTTCTATAGGACGAAAGCTATACCTTCATCCTAGATTATTCTCAGAATTAATGATAGATCCAGATAATTTGCTACTCAATTATGGCTATGACAGAAGGATACATCGTATTAGTTTTAATGATACTTTTAAAGACAATAAGGATGTCAACCTTATATTTGACACGGATATCATAACTCCTAAAGAATTTGCATATCTGGCTAATAGATATATGTACTCAAAAAAGACATGCTTCGTTATAGAAAATATAACATATTCTATTTCAGACCAAATAAAGGGTTTTGGACTTGACGAAAAGATGTCAGATTCTGATGTTTATACAAATATTGATACAGATGACTTGTTTGACTTTTAGAATAGAAATATAATGTATTATACAAGAGAGCAACATAAGAGATTTCTTGATAAAGAACTTATAGCAATAAGCGAAGAATATTTAAAGAAACTCAATTCTAAAGCAATAGCATTATTAACAGATAATGAAGTGTATGTTACACAGTTTGTAAAGTTAGACTTAAAAATGGCTGATTCCAATAATGCGGACCGTAACGTATTGGGTTCTGGGCAACTTATACTTCGTTTTAAGAAGGATAAAGGAATTCCACGCAAGAATGAATATTTTACTGCAGTCGTATTAGAAAAAGAAATGAGTATCCCAAGGTATTGGGGAGAAATCAGTTGGGGTAACTTGCGTCGTCACCAAGTCGAATTTTCGGAAGTACATTGTGTCTGGCAGGGTAAAACAGATGACAATGGTTTCTTACTGTGTGGTTTTACTGGATTGTCAATAGATATGGCTAAATTCCTAGAAAACAAAGAAGGATGTGTAATAGTTCTTGGCCCTCAAGAGCCACCAATGGATTATTATCAGAACCTTATTGATGTCGTTAACAACAACGACACAAATATGGTAGCCAAGGACATCTTGGACTTTGACAAGAAGCTTATTGTATGGAATCCTATTCATATTAATTCAAATAAAGAACAGGTTGAAGAGATAGTCAAGACGTTAGAATCCACTTCTCAACTGATATTTCAGGGCCCTCCAGGTACTGGAAAAACTTATCTTATGGCTGAACTTGTTGCACATTTGCTGAGCCAAAATAGTGGTGTGCTTGTTACTGCCATGACTAACAGAGCATTGATAGAACTTGCAGAAAAGGACAGTCTAAAAAAATACCTCTCTGAGAAGCGGGTAATGAAAACAAATGTATCTTCTGACGAACTTATTACCTGCAAAAATCTTTGTCCTATAGATAGTAAAAAAGTAACATGTATTTCTGGCAATTTGACACTCTCAACATTCTATAATACAAGTGGTTGGGCTAAACAAAGTTATTATGAACAACCATTTGACTATGTAATTATGGATGAGGCAAGTCAGGCTTTGTTTGGAATGATAGCTGCATGTAAGAATCTTGGACAAAAGGTCATATGGATTGGTGATCAAAACCAGATGCAGCCAATCGTATTGTTAAGCGAAGAAACGCTTATGAGGAACGACTTCGCTATGCTTGCAAATGGTTTTGTAACACTTTGTGAGAACTTTAACTACAAGTCGTTTATTTTAACAGAAACACATCGTTTATTGAAAAAATCTGCGGATTTGACAAGTATTTTCTATCATACACCTATTAAATCGGTAGCTGACTTTAAGTATGAATTAGTAAATACTACTATACACTATATTCCTAAGGAAGGTGGTACAGTTCTTGTTCCTAAGGATATGCCTATCGGTGAGAAAGCAGATAAAGGTAGCTGTGATTTCACTATTAGAATTATTAATGATTTATTATCATCTTATCCTAAATTGAATATTGCAGTATTAACAAAATTTCGTGCAGCAGTTAGAATGTTGCAGAATAGTTTTATAAGTAAATATGGTAGCAAAAACAATGTTCTCATCGACACCGTTGAACGAGTTCAAGGTATGACTTGCGATGTTTGTATCTATTATATTCCTAACACAATGATAGGAATGTCTCTTGATAGAGCACTGTTTAATGTTGCAACAAGTCGTGCAAAACAACTGACAATAATTGTTGCGGATAAATCAATACTCAATACGTCATGCCATAGAGATGTTCGCTCGTACTTAGTCAAAATAACTTCTGGTATTATACCAGAAAGAAGGGAAGATGATTCAAATAAACTTGAAGATAGTATAATTGAAGGCAACGGGGTAAGTTTGCATCTAAAAGGGAAAATTGATCTTTCGCAATTTGAGACTTCAAAACAAAAATCTGTTAAGTCAACCACAAAAAAGAATATATATATCATCGACACTAATGTGTTTGTTAATTGTCCAGATATTATTTCTAAGATTGATGGACATTATCAAGTTGTTATGTCTGCAAAAGTTATAGACGAGTTGGACAAACTTAAAATTAAGCTTGATGCGACAGACAAAAAAAATGTAGAAACAGCTTTACGATTGATAAATAAAGCAATGGATAAGCCGAATGTCTCAATGGAGCTTTCTGATCCTGACTTATTGCCAAATGATTTTAATAAAAAATCTCCAGATAATAACATATTAACGGTGGCACTTAAATTTAAAAATGAAAATCCTATTCTTTTAACTTCTGATAATGGCTTACAAGTAAAAGCGAAAGGACTAAGAATTGCAACTATTACACTTAAAGATTTCTTAAAGCATTAGTTATGTATTCGAATTGTATATTCTATAAAATCGCCCATTGATTTGATTATTATGCGTTTATATTACGATATTTATTGGAAAATTTTATATTTTTGCAGTCAAGAGTTGTTGTTGCTTATGGATGCTTATTTTCGGATTTGCGATATAATTGTAACACGTGTACGCAAGTTGCTCATACTGAGATAATGCTGACTTTGAGGAAGTGAAATAAGATCAGTAAATAAACGATTGATATATAAAAAAGAGCTGAAGGTCATTGACTTTCAGCTCTTTTTGTTTTCGATATTATTGATTGCTAATATCAGCCAAAGTCTACTTTATAAGAACAAAGAAACAATAGAATAGATGCCAGCCGCTAGAAGTCCGCTGACCGGAATTGTGAGAATCCAGGCAATCATCAGGCTTTTGGTAACTCCCCAACGAACAGCAGAAAGGCGTTTGGTTGCACCTACTCCGATGATTGCTCCCGTAATGGTATGTGTAGTACTAACGGGGATTTTCAGCATTTCCGTGATGTAGAGAGTGAAAGCGCCTGCTGTTTCGGCAATCACCCCTTCCAGCGGCGTTACCTTTGTAATTTTTGTTCCCATTGTTTTCACTATTTTCCAGCCACCGGACATCGTTCCTAGTGAAATAGCCGTAAAACAGGAGAAGGCCACCCAGTCGGGAAGGTCATTGATGCTGTTTATCCCCATGCCCAATCCCATCGAATGAGCGGCTATCATAGCAGCGGCAATGATACCCATTACTTTCTGTGAATCGTTTAGCCCATGCCCTACACTGAAAAGAGCAGAGGATACGAGCTGTAACCTCTTGAACCATTGTTCGGCTGTGTGGGGATGTGCACGCCGGCAGATATAAAGAACGAATAAGGTGAATCCGAATGCAATGACCATACCGATAAACGGAGCCAGGAAAATGAAAGCTGCTATCTTCAGGATGATATTCAGCTGAATAGCTTCAAATCCGTTAGCCATAATGGCAGCTCCGGCAAATCCGCCGATAAGGGTATGCGAGGAGGAAGAGGGAATACCTTTCCACCAGGTAACCAAGTTCCAGGTAATAGCCGCAATAATTCCTGCCAGTATGATCGGCAAAGTAATATACTGCTCTACTACGGTCTTTGATACCGTATTCGCAATACCGAAACCACCTATAATATATTTAGCGATGAAAAATGCGACGAAGTTGAAGAATGCTGCCCATAAGACAGCTTGAAAGGGGGTGAGTACCCTGGTGGATACGATTGTAGCGATTGAATTTGCTGCATCGTGAAAGCCATTGATATAGTCGAATATCAGAGCCAGGATAATAATAGTCACTAATAATTCCATGTGTTCCGGCTTCTTTTATGCGTATTTTACAATCAGACTTTTCAGAATCTTGCCTACATGCTCTGCGGCATCGGTAGTCTTTTCCAGTTCATGCATGATTTCCTTAATCTTGATAAGTTCGATGCAGTCTTTTTCTTCCTCAAAGAGCTTGGTGATAAAGAACTCATATACATCATCCGCTTGATTTTCGATCTCATGCAATTTAGAACAATACTCCCGGAGCAGGGTGGGCTTTTTACGGAATGTCTCAAGTTCGTCCATAGCCTTGCAAATATATATGGATTCTTCCTGAATCAGTCGGCTCAATTCTTTTCCACTGTCGGAGATGGGGCGGGGATTATAGATAGAGATTCGTTTGGCACAACTGTTTATTCCGTCGAGAACATCATCCATACAGGAAGCCAGGTCGTGAATATCTTCCCGGTCGAAAGGAGTGATAAACGTAGTGCCCAGTTCATCAAAAATCAAATGCGTCAGCCGATCCCCTTCACGCTCCAAGTCTTTGATTTTTTTGTAGTAGTCCGAACGTTCTGTCGGCAAGTCATATTGCAGGCTCTCTACTAAAACGACAGATGCCGCAGAAAGCACTTCTGACAGTTGCTTCAACAATGGGAAAAACTTGGGTTCCTTTGGTGTGAACCGGCTAAAAAAAGAATTTTTCATAAGTGTAAAAACTTTAAATTGTTTTTTTACTGTGTCTATATAAGTAACAAATGAATACAGATTATAGTTTGGTCTGTTTAAGATTTCAGTTTGGCTCGTACCACTTCTATTATAGCAGGTAATATGGATATGAAGATAATGGCCACAATCAGTAATTTCAGGTTTTCCTGTACAAAAGGAAGGTCACCGAAGAAATAGCCTGCATAGCAGAATATAGCTACCCATATGGCTCCGCCAACTAAATTATACATCATAAAATAATAGTAATTCATCTTCCCCATTCCTGCGACGAATGGAGCGAATGTACGTACTATAGGAATGAATCGTGCCAGGATAATGGTCTTTCCGCCATATTTCTTATAAAACTCATGTGTTTTATCCAGGTGGCTTTGTTTGAATATTTTAGAATTAGGATTCTTGAAAAGCCTTCGCCCGAAGTAATGCCCTATCATGTAGTTACACGAGTCTCCCAGTACGGCAGCGGCAAATAGTATGATAGCGAGAATATGTACGTCGATAGGCATATCCGGCAAGGCAGCGATAGCTCCCGCAACAAACAGTAACGAGTCTCCCGGAAGAAAAGGGGTGACCACTAATCCTGTTTCACAAAAGATGATAACGAATAAGATGGCATACGTCCAGGCATGATAATCACGCACTATTGTGACCATATATTGGTCTATGTGGAGTATAAAATCCAGTATAAAGTCCATTTTATATATTTTGATTGTTATTTGAAAAAATGCTGTTTTACCCGTTTGCAATCCATATTATACGAGATTACGGATGTAAACGGGAAGTGAGACATAGAAGGATTTGATAGTTCTATGCCGGAAAAATATATAAAATGGCTAAATAAGTATGCGCCCTAATGTATAGATATGGTATCTATAAGAGTATTTGATAAGATTGATATAGTAGGAGAATCCTGTCCATTGATTTTGAGGAACCTGAACCTTTAAAGCACTTAATATCCGGATAGTGGCGGAAGGTATGTTGAATCTTAATATCTTTAGAGGGGAGAAATGCCGGAATGAGAATGGGGTTAAAATTCCATTATTGGTTTTATAATCTTGCCTTCCGGTGTATTCCTGTGGTTTGGCGAGTTTTTTTCCTTTTCCCAACTGTTTGATAGTAGCTTTGGATTTGGAATAATGCTTTTGGATACAGGTCTGTATACCGGTACTACCGGTTTCCGACCGGTATGCTTGCTGTACCTCATTGGAGATTGAGTTAAATCCCCCAATCAGAAGTATGCCTACTAATATACAGAATATGTATTTCATCATAACGGTCGCAAATGTAGATATTATTTTTATATGAAATCATTTCTTTTTTCTTTTTTTCTAAAAAGTCATAGGGTATTTCTCGTCCGAACGCTCTTATATATAGAAACGCAAATTATTTACCTTTAAAAAAGAACCAATATGAAGAATTTAGAAAAACACCTGGTTGGATGGCTGGCAGTATGTTTGTTACTTTGTAGCTCTCCTGTATGGGCGCAGGGAGATGCCGGGGATTATCTTACCATCGTTGGTCTGGTGAAGGATAAGCAAAATAAAAAAGCTCTGGAGAATGTGAATGTATCCGTATATGGTAGTAATATTGGTACAGTGACGAATGCAGAAGGAGAATTTGCTTTGAAGATCAAGAAGACGGAAGCGCCGCGCGAACTGGAAATTTCTCATATCGGCTATGCCAATAGTCATATCTCTATAGAGAAAGAAGCTCCTGCTAAATTGACGGTATGGATGACACCTCATGCCAACCTGTTGAATGAAGTCGTAGTGTATGCCAGTGATCCTCGCCTGATTGTGGAGAAAGCTATCAGTAAGATTCCGCAGAATTACAGTGATAAACGTGATATGCTTACAGGATTCTACCGGGAAACTGTGCAGAAAAGCCGGCGTTATATCGGTATATCGGAAGCTGTGCTTGATGTTTCAAAAACTGCATATACCAATAGGAATATTAATTATGATAAAGTACGGGTGATGAAAGGTCGTCGTCTGCTTAGTCAGAAGGCGAGTGATACGCTGGCTGTAAAAGTTATAGGCGGCCCTAACCTGAGTGTAACGCTGGATGTGGTGAAAAACAACGAGGCATTACTCGATTTTGAGGAATTGAACAACTATGAGTTTTGGATGGCGGAATCCGTTCTTATAGATAATCGTATGCAGTACGTCATTAATTTCCGTCCGAAAGTAATTCTTATGTATGCTTTACTATATGGCAAGCTGTACATAGATCGTGAACGACTGTCATTTACCCGTGTTGAAATGAGCCTGGATATGCAGAATAAATCAAAGGCAACCACTGCTATCCTTTATAAGAAACCGCTCGGTTTGAGATTCAAGCCGCAAGAACTCTCTTATCTGATTACCTATAAAAATGTGGATGGCAGAACCTATCTGAACTATATCCGCAACACGATCCGCTTTAAATGTGACTGGAAACGGAAGCTTTTCTCTACAAGTTATGCGATAACTTCAGAAATGGTGGTGACCGATAGAAAAGAAGGTTCATTGGAGACTATACCGAACAAGGAAGCTTTCAGCATGAACCAAATATTCTACGATAAAGTGGATGAATACTGGAGCGAAGACTTTTGGGGGAATTATAATATAATCGAACCTACGGAATCTTTGGAACACGCAGTAGATAAATTGAAAAAGCAATCTAACTAGAATGAAATAGGGATAGTTTTCTTATATTTGAGGTCAATCATAAAAAGAAGCACGTATGCTGAATGAACTGCTCATACTAAAAAAGATAAAGGAAGGTGACATAAAAGCGTTTGAAGACCTCTTCCGCTCTTATTATTTCCCTCTTTGTTGCTATGCGGCAGGCATCACCGGGCAAATGGCAGTGGCGGAAGAAATAGTCGAAGAGCTCTTTTATGTACTTTGGAAGGAAAAGGGACATTTGCAGATTTTTCAGTCCGTCAAAAGTTATCTGTATAGGGCGACACGTAATCAGGCCCTTCAGTATTGTGAACATGAGGAAGTGCGAAGCCGCTATCGCGAAGCGGTATTAGCTACTTCCAGTCCGGAGCAGTCAACAGACCCTCACCAGCAAATGGAATATGAGGAGTTGCAGAAAATCATAAATAATATCCTTAAGAAATTGCCTGCCCGCAGGCGGCAGATTTTTGAAATGCATCGTATGGAAGGGCGGAAGTATATGGATATAGCCGCGCAGCTTTCCCTCTCGGTCAAAACAGTGGAAGCCGAAATGACCAAAGCCCTTCGGACGTTGCGAAAAGAAGTTGAAATTTATATTCACATGGAGTGATGAAAACAGATATATATAAAATAAAGACAGATAAAGCCTGGAACCGATTGTACGACCGGCTGGATAATGACCATTTACTTGCGAAAGTTGATGAAGGTCACCGTACTCGTAAACTTTCGCCGTGGATGCGCTATGGAGTAGTTGCCGCAGTATTGATTGGCATTGTATGCGGGGCGGTATATTGGGTATCGGGCTTCAAAGAACCTATACCGAATCTGCTCACGCAGGAAAATCAAAGTGCCTTTACATTGGCAACCACCCTTGAAGACGGTTCTGTTGTGCTTTTGGCCGGAGAAACCTCGTTATTGTATCCGAAACATTTTATTGCGGATAAACGGGAAGTAAGCCTGGAAGGAAATGCTTTCTTTGATATAGCGAAGAAGCAGGGGCAACCCTTTTGGATAAATACGGAACAAGCCAAAATCGAAGTTTTGGGAACAGCTTTCAGTGTGCAAAGTGGTGAGAATACTCCATTCCGTTTGTCCGTGCAGAGGGGAACAGTGAGAGTCTCCCTTAAAAAAGGAAACCAGGAATGTTATGTAAAAGCTGGAGAAACAGTTACTGTACAATCACAGAAGTTGATAGTACAACGTACCGATAAAGAAGCCGAAGACTGGAGTCGTTTCTTTAAGCATATACGTTTTAAGGACGAACCTTTGGCCAATATTCTGAAAGTAATGAATTTGAGTACGGACAGTTTGCAGATTCAAGTTGATTCACCGGTATTGGCAGAACGCAGATTGACTGTTGAATTTTCAGATGAATCTCCGGAAGTGGTTGCCAACCTGATAGCCAGTGCACTCAATTTGAAATGTATCCGGCAGGGAAATGTTTATAATCTGTCGGAATAAGACTCTTTAAAATTAAAAAAAATGAAACCGGCTTATTACTATCTTTCTATTCTGTTCCTGCTCTTTTTCGGATTTGATACGATGAGAGCAGATGGGGAGGATGTGTTGGAGCAAATAGTCCGGTTACCTAAAACGAAAGCAACGGTATATTCACTGTTGGGGGATGTTTCCCAACAATCAGGATATATGTTTATTTATGATAGTAAAGTCATAGACAATGACGTAGTGGTGAAAATAAAAGAAGGAAAGCGTACCATTCGTCAGGCTGTCTACGATATAATAGGAGATACTGACCTTGAATTTAAGGTTATCGGTACTCATATCCTGATAACTTCTCCTTCCGGACAAGATTTCCGGACATTACAAGACTCTCTTCCGCTTCAGCAAACTGTAAATTTAATTATTGCCGGTACTCTACTGGATAAGGAAACCGGAGTTCCTATACCTTCCGCTACGGTCGGGGTGCGGGGAACATCCGTAGGCAGTATCACCAATCAAGACGGAGATTTTAAACTGTCCTTGCCGGATTCTTTAAAGCAAGCACCGGTTGCTTTTTCACATATAGGTTATATTTCACAGGATATAGAACTCTCCATGCTGCTAGGTCGGCACAACATACTTAATCTCGAACCGAAAGTAGTCCCTTTGCAGGAAGTCGTCATCCGTAGAAGTGATCCCAGGAAGCTGCTGCGGGAAATGATAGAACGCAGGGAACGAAATTATTCGCATTCTCCCGTATATCTGACAACCTTCTACCGCGAAGGTGTCCAGTTGAAGAATAAATTCCAAAATCTGTCAGAAGGAGTCTTTAAGGTCTATAAGACATTCTCTTCTTCTTTACTGTCTGACCAAGTGAAGTTATTGAAGATGAGCCGGCTTAGTAATGTCGAAGTGAAGGATAGCCTGCTTGTGAAGGTAAAATCCGGAATCCAGGCTTGTCTGCAAATGGATCTGATTAAAGATATGCCTGCATTTATGATTCCCAATATAGAGAATAACACATATGTCTATACCTCGGAAGGAATGACATTCCTGGATAATCGCTTTGTGAATATTGTGCATTTCGAACCAAGAAAAGACATTACCGAACCTCTTTTCTGTGGCGAACTGTTTCTTGATTCTGAAACGTGCGCTTTATTGCAAGCCCGCCTTGAAGTTCATCCTAAATATGTAAAAGATGCCGCCGGAATGTTCGTAGAAAGGCGCACGCGCAACATCCGGATGATTCCTCAAAAAGTAGTATATACTATTTCTTATAAACCGTGGCAGGGAACTTATTATATCCATCATATCCGTGGAGACCTTTATTTTAAGGTGAAACATAGGGGGATGCTGTTTGGCAGCCGTGACCTGCATATTTGGTTCGAGATGATTACCTGTAAGGTGGATACGGAACAAGTGACAGCCTTTCCTCGTATTGACAGGCTATCTACCCGTACTATCTTCTCCGATACGAACTTCAAGTATGACGAGAATTTCTGGAAAGAGTTCAACATCATCCCTCTGGAAGCTGAAATCAGCAAGCTGATAGAAAAAGTCTCTTTAAAGATAGAAGAAATAGGTGATTGATTTGTTTTGCCATTCAATGAGATTGCTGTAACTTTGCACCCGGTTTAAAAGATTGTATGTTATGGAATTACCCAAAGACCCGATGATGCTGTTCAGTGTTGTCAATATGAAATTGAGAGATTGCTATTCTTCGCTTGATGAACTTTGCGAAGATATGGACGTAAATAAGGACGAACTGGTGAATCAGTTGAAATCCGTAGGTTTTGAATATAGCGCGGAACATAATAAGTTTTG
Organism: Bacteroides sp. GM023; assembly: GCF_014750685.1. Taxonomy (GTDB): domain Bacteria; phylum Bacteroidota; class Bacteroidia; order Bacteroidales; family Bacteroidaceae; genus Bacteroides. The sequence goes on along the minus strand of NZ_JAAXGE010000010.1, from coordinate 188,776 downwards.
GTAAACACTTTTTGTACGTAGCTTATAAATAAGTTATTTAAAGCGTTTTCATAGTCTTTGATGAGGCTATGGAAGCGCTTTCTCCATTCATATATACGCTCTCTTTTCTACTTTTCACGTTAATAAAAGCAAAAAGCAGAATCCCCTATTTAACTTCCCCACCTTTCTGCGTTCTAATAATCAAAGCTCAGAAAAAGAACAAATGATAAATGAGAATAAAATCCGGGAAGCTTGTACCTCGAATCGCGAACGGGGATTCAAGATGTTGATGGACGCTTTTCAGGAACCGATATATAATTATATCCGTAGACTGGTCGTATCTCACGAAGATGCGGAAGACGTACTTCAGGAAGTATTTATTCGCGTGTTCCGACATTTGGAGCAGTTTCGCAGTGAAAGTTCTTTGAGTACCTGGATTTACCGGATAGCGACCAATGAAAGTCTGCGTCTGTTGAATGGGCGGAAAGAAGAAGGGGCCATCGCTTCGGAAGAGATTCAGGAAGAACTGATGAGCAAATTGCAGGCTTCCGATTATATTGATTATGAAAACGGACTGGCAGTGAAGTTTCAGGAAGCCATTTTGAGTCTGCCGGAAAAGCAGCGGCTCGTGTTCAACTTACGCTATTACGATGAACTCGAATACGAAGAGATAGCACGGATATTGGACAGTAAAGTGGATACACTGAAAGTGAACTACCATTATGCAAAAGATAAGATAAAGGAATATATATTAAATAGATAGGACGATGAAAAAGGATTTTGATTTCGACGATATTGGTAAACGGACACCTTACCGCACTCCTGACGGATTTTTTGAGGATGTGCAACGAAAGGTGATGGAACGTGCCGGAGTTAAACAGCAGCGTAAATCCCATATGAAGTTGATTGTTTCTACGGTAATCGCTTTAGCGGCCATGTTGACAGGACTTTTATTTGTTCCGTCTTTGCATCAGACAGATGAAACCAAATCACCTTCGAATGTGCTGGCTGCCGACAGGAGCAATGGTACAGATGCGGATAAATGGATTAAAGAATTATCGGATGAGGAGTTGGAAGAGCTCGTCAGCTTCTCTGAAAACGATATATTTTTGAATTAAGTAACTCAATCAATTATTAAAAACGTGAAGATTATGAAGATGAAGTTTATTTATGTAATTTTGGCTGCCCTTTTGATGGGAAGTCAGATGACCCTTTCTGCCCAGAATAAGGACAATAAAGAGAGAAAACAACGTCCTACACAGGAACAAATGATGCAGATGCAAACCAATCAGATGGTGAAAACACTGATGCTGGATGATGCAACAGCCGCCAAGTTTACTCCGGTTTACGAGAAATATCTGAAAGAACTGCGTGAATGTCGTATGATGAACCGTAAACCAAGAGCAGAAAAGCCACAGGGTACGGAAGTGGACGCAAAGAAGGAAGGTCAAAGACCGTCCATGACTGATGCGGAAATTGCGACGATGCTGAAAAATCAGTTTACTCAAAGCCGTAAGATGCTGGATATTCGTGAAAAGTATTACAATGAATTCAGCAAGATACTTTCTCAAAAGCAGATAATGAAGATTTATCAGCAAGAGAAAAGCAATGCGAATAAATTCAAAAAAGAATTTGACCGCAGAAAAGGACAGAAGCCCGGACAAGGACATCATCACCAGGGACAAAAACCTCGTGCTCCGCGTCAGAGCTAAAAGCAAAGATTAGGTTTTTTATTAGAGTTGTATTTTACTAAATCAACACAATTTGAACATAGACAGCCGTATGTATTCTTTTCAGTACCGTTTGATTAGTTGTTATGTCTTCATACTGATTAGTTTGGCTGCTTATGCGCAGTCCGGTGGAGAGCGTTTTGCCGGACGTGTTGTTGACTCCGAAACCTACCAGCCGGTGCCGTTTGCTACGGTCCGGCTTTTGGCTTTACCGGATAGTGCAATGTTGGCGGGAGGGGCAACCGATGCACAGGGTAAATTCCAGTTAGCCGTCACCACTCCCAAGAATAAGTCTTTATTACTTCATGTTTCTTTTATCGGATATGCTCCGGTCTATCGTGCGGTTTCATCCGCAACAAATAAAAAAACTTTAGGGGATATACCTTTGACTTTGGAAGTAATAGCTTTGGATGAGACTGTCGTAGTGGGGCAGGCACCAATGGCAGTGACCGAAGAAGATACAACCGTCTTTAATGCGTCAGCTTATCGTACCCCCGAAGGCTCAATGCTCGAAGATTTAGTAAAACAACTTCCCGGAGGGGAAATTGACGCGGATGGAAAACTTCTGATTCACGGAAAGGAAGTGAAGAAGATACTGGTGGACGGCAAAGAATTCTTCTCCGATGACCCGAAAGCGGCACTCAAGAATCTTCCTGTGGAAATGATAGAGAAACTGAAAGCATACGAGCGTAAATCCGATTTGGCACGTCTTACTGGTATTGACGATGGAGAAGAAGAAATGATTCTTGATTTATCGGTAAAGAAGAATATGAAACGCGGTTGGATGGAAAATTTCATGGGCGGATATGGCAGTAAAGACCGTTACGAGCTTGCCAATACCTTGAATCGTTTTCAAGACAATTCCCAACTGACAGTTATCGGAAACCTGAACAATACAAATAATCAAGGGTTTTCTGAAGTGCAAAGAGAGTCTGCTAGTTCCAGCGGTAATCTGCGTACGCAAAAAGGACTGACTACTTCCCGTTCTTTGGGAGTCAACGCCACTTATGACTGGCAACGGGTTAAATTCCGTTCGAATATTCAATATGTGGGAACAGATCGTCTGGAAGATAGTCGTACGACCGTTGACAATTTCCTTCGGGCGGATAATTCAATTACTCAGAGCACCGGGCGCAATCGTCTGAAAAATGACAATCTGATAGCGAACGTATTTTTGGAATGGAAAATGGATTCGGTTACCACATTGATTTTCCGTCCTCAATATCGTACAGCCGTTAATGACAGGACTAATGAAGGATTCCAGCAAGGGTGGGGAAATGATGTTCTGCTCAACGAGAAAGAATCATCGGGAACAAATCATAATTCCTCATACAATATGACGATGATGTTGCAACTTAGCCGGAAACTTAGCCGGATGGGAAGAAACGTGGCTTTGAAAGTGGATTATGGCACTAACGCTTCTTCAACCGACAGGAAGAATCTTTCTACCACCCACTATTTCAAGAATAATACAGAAAAAGTTCAAAATCAAAAGATAGAAGATGATGTAGACGGTTATAATTATCGGCTGCAATTGGTCTATGTAGAACCGTTGCCCTGGCTACATTTTCTTCAGTTCCGTTATAGTTATCAATATCGTGTGAACAACTCCGACCATTTCGTCTACAACTGGGATCAGGCACTGGAAGAGTTTACACCTGATTATGATGAAGAAGCAAGTAATCAATTTGAGAACCAATACAGTAATCACCTGTTTAATGTTGCTATCCGTACTTCGCGTAAGAAATATAATTATAATATTGGTGCAGACTTTGAACCACAGAAGTCCGTAAGCCATTCCATCTTGAAGGATGACCCGGAAAATCAGTTGGAAAGATCAGTCTTTAATTTTTCTCCTACCGTCAACTTCCGTTATAAGTTTTCCAAGCGTACCCGTTTGCAGATTGTATATCGGGGTAAAAGCCGTCAACCCAATATACGTGATCTTCAACCGGTGACGGATAATACCAATCCTTTGAATATCAGAGTGGGTAACCCTTCTCTGAAACCTTCTTATACAAACACATTTACGTTAAATTTCAATTCTTATAATGCGAAGCATCAGCGAAATATGGTTGCTACCGCTTTAGTCGAGAATACTATAAACAACGTAACCAACCAAGTGACCTATGATAGTGAAACAGGTGTACGAACCACTACGCCACTCAATCTGAACGGAAACTGGCGTGCCCTGGGCTCTTTTTCGCTGAATACTCCTTTCAAGAACCGAAGCTGGATATTCCGTACCTATTCCTATCTGCAATACCGGAACCAAAACGGATATACTACTATCAATAAAGAAGCTCCCGTGAAAAATACGGTGAAACATCTCACTGCCCGCCAACGCTTGCAATTAACATATCGGACGAAGCAGATGGAAATTAGTGCACGCGCCGAATTGCTTTATAATAATTCGCATAACAACGTGAAGGAGACACGCACCGAAACGTATGATTATCGTTTCGGAACGGAAGTGCAATATTACCTTCCATGGGGAATCGAATTGTATAGTGACCTCACCTATTTCCAACGTTCCGGCTATGGATATGAAGGCTATGCCCGTGAGAATCTGATGTGGAACTCTCAATTGTCGAGAGCATTTCTGAAGCGGAAACAGTTACTGCTCCGCTTCAAGATATATGATATGCTCCATCAGGATGTTTCGATGATACGAACGATAACGGCTACCTCTATCCGTGACACGGATTACAATGCATTGGGATCTTATTTTATGGTACACGCTATCCTGCGTCTGAATCTTATGGGGCGCTGATCGGAAATTAAATCTTCATTTGTCTGAAACCACAGCAGGGTTTTGATTGTTGTATGTCATGCGTATAAAACAATGAAACTTTGCTGAATGCTTAATCTTGTCAGTAAATTGAAAGATAAGGGTCGTTGGCGAATCTTTAAACTGAAGTTAATTGATGCCCGGCTTTACTTTGTCAGTATCTTTGTGGGATTACTGACGGGACTTATTGCCGTGCCTTACCATTATCTGCTACAATTCTTCTTTAACCTTCGCCATGATTTCTTTAATTCCCATCCCAAGTGGTATTGGTATCTTCCTCTTTTTCTGTTGATGTGGGGCATTCTTGTCTTTGTCTCCTGGCTGGTGAAAAAAATGCCTCTGATAACAGGTGGAGGTATTCCGCAAACTCGTGGAGTTATCAATGGGAGAGTGGCATATAAACATCCTTTTATCGAACTGGTTTCTAAATTTGTAGGTGGTATACTGGCATTGAGTACAGGACTTTCTTTAGGGCGTGAAGGGCCTTCTGTGCAGATTGGTTCTTATGTAGGATGCCTGGTTTCCAAATGGGGGAGAGTCCTTTCCGGTGAACGGAAACAATTGTTGGCTGCCGGTGCGGGCGCCGGATTAGCAGCGGCTTTTGCCGCACCATTGGCTTCATCCTTGTTGGTTATTGAATCCATTGAACGTTTCGATGCTCCGAAGACTGCTATTACCACAATCTTAGCAGGAGTAGTGGCAGGCGGAGTTGCCAGTTGGATTTTTCCAATCAATCCTTACTTTCATATTGATGCCATTGTGCCGGGAATGACTTTTGGCGATCAGGTGAAACTTTTTCTTTTGTTGGCAGCAATAGTCTCTATTTTCGGGAAGTTCTTTTCTGTCACTACCCTTCAGGTGAAACGCATTTATCCTGCCATCAAGCATCCTGAATACGTGAAAATGTTATATCTGCTCTTTATCGCTTTTTTGATTTCTATGGCCGAAGTCAATCTGACCGGGGGAGGAGAGCAGTTCCTGCTTTCGCAAGCGATGAATCCTGATACGCATATTCTTTGGATTGTCGGCATGATGCTACTCCATTTCGTCTTTAGTATCTTTTCCTTTTCTTCGGGGTTGCCGGGAGGAAGTTTTATTCCTACACTGGTGACAGGCGGGCTTCTCGGACAAATAGTTGCATTGATTATGGTTCAACAAGGAGTCATCGCCTATGAGAATATCAGTTATATTATGCTGATCTGTATGTCCTCTTTCCTGGTAGCAGTAGTGCGTACTCCGTTGACGGCTATCGTCCTGATAACCGAGATTACAGGACACTTGGAAGTTTTTTATCCTTCTATCGTAGTAGGAGGGTTAACATATTACTTCACAGAGATGCTTCAGATAAAACCTTTCAATGTGATTCTATATGAGGATATGATTCATTCGCCTGCATTTACAGAAGAAGCACGTTATACTTTATCAGTAGAAGTTATGAGCGGCTCTTATATGGATGGGAAGACAGTCGATGAACTTCGCTTACCCGAACGTTGTGTTATCATAAATGTCCATCGTGACCGGAAAAACTGGACGCCTAAAGGACAGAAACTGATGCCTGGTGACCAGGTACAGATAGAAATGGATTCACAAGATATAGAGAAACTGTATGAGCCTTTGGTGAGTATGGCGAATATTTATTAGATAGTTTATACAATGACAAAAAAGCTGAAAGATACTGTCTTTCAGCTTTTTCTGCCCTCTTGTGTCTCTATATTAATTATTTCTTCTTATACCAGTCAGGATTTTTACCCAATTTAGCCCAATTTATGAAATCAGGATAAAGTTCACTGATAGCTTTCTGCTCATTGCTTCTATCTAAAAGAGGTGCTATATCTTCTACTGTAGCATTGTCCAAGTAGAAAGCGAAAGGATATATATTTTCTGAATCGGATATATAGTATACTCCTTTTTCGGGTACTGAACAGTCATCCATTGTTCCAAAGAAAGACATATCTACTTTATTAGTAGGTCTTTGTAAAGGGCAATGGATTTCGCGTCGCAAATTATTGCCTGATTCCCGGAATATAAATGGATTAACGCTTGTTTCTTTCGCCTTTTGGGATTCTTTGCCATAGTCGAATGCAACTTTATATTCGGCATTAATTTTTTCTTTTACATTTTTTGTTAGAATAACAACATTTCCGTCCTCGTGAGTGAACTTGGTTAATGCAAATTTCTCGTCTCCACTATACTTTATTGAATCCGCCGGTGTAGGCATTCCTGTGCTGTTGAGTATAACTCCCAGTCCATTATTATATAAGGCCCAATTTGCAAAAGTTTTAAATGTAAATGACTCTTTTAGAATTTTGTTGTTTACATCAAATGTCTTTTGATAAGTATATTGTGCCACTACATCATTCATATCATAATCTTTTGCAGCTGGCCATTCATCTTCAAAAGCGTAAACTCCCGTTTTTTCGATAGTTGTATTCAAATCGGTGTCTACAACAGGCGGAACGTCTGTTATTTCAGGGGTAGCTTTTAATGCGAATATGACATCTGTGAAGTTCTCATCATCTTTGAAATCTTCAAATGCGATAGCAACATTGCCATTAGCATCTTTGAACATTGCGGTATGTGTATTTATACGCTGGTTTTTGGGTTGGCTGAGTCCCTGAGTAGAGCAAGATAAATATTTAGATGTTTCTGTGTAAGTACCATATCCTGTAAAGTAGAAATTCCAGGAATTACATGCCAGCACAAAGCCAATTCTGTATCCTTTTGGAAAATCTTCCCCTACCGTCTTTTCGCCATTATCGCCAAAATATTTTAATTTTACGGCAGTCCCCTCATTGACACCTCTTGGGAGAGAACTCATGTTGCTTTGCCCCCAACTAGTCTGAGTGTTGGGGAATACAGTAAATACCTTTACAGCATCAAGGTTTTCGGGAACTTCGTTTTCTTTATAGTAGTAATATCCCAAAGAACTGTTCCAACAGGTCCATCCACCAATAGATGTCAAGACAATAGCGGTTTTATCATCCGTAGTACGTAAATCCTTATTTGTACGGAACTCGCTTGGGCAACTTCCCATTGTATTCAGGACGGAATATACGGTACTGCGTAAACTGGTCATTTCTTTCTGAGTCAGTGTCAGATTTTTATTTTCCTCTCCTTTTCCGTCATAGGCATACTTAATCATTCCTGTTCTTGAGTCAAAACGTCCTAATTTTGTAGACCATCCTAGTTTGGAGAAGCGATTTTCGTCATAACTGGAATTTGTTTTTCGTGTCACTGCCCTGGTTTCTTCAGTTTCCTCTGATGCAGCTATGACTTTTAGAGTTCCATTTTCAATTCTTCCTTTCAATAAGGCAGGCGCATAAAATGCTTCTGATACGATATATACATCTGAAACGTATGCCGGTAAATTTATCTCTCCGGTAAATTTTCCATTCTCATCTGTCCATCCCCCGTCTAAAGGTTTGATACTTTTGTTCATAGTCATAGTCGGACTTTCGTCTGCTATTTCTAATGGATTTTTATCATAAATAAGAAATGGCACTTTGGCATTTGTGATAGCATAGTCAATATCAGCATTAACTGTACTTGTTGTCGAAAAGTTTGAAGTATTAATTTCTTTTTCCGGTTCCCCCTGGTATAAGTCTTTATCACTGTCTACACAACTGCTTATACCCATTGCAATGAACATTGTGCATGCTAACCAATAATTTTTCATATCTGAATTGTTTTTGTTTATGCGATTTATACGGTTTGTTTTGTTTAAAATAAAGCCCGTAAGCACTTACTCTTTGGAGTTCAAATGCTTACGGGTACAAAAGTATATATTATATTCAATATAATAGTATAAAATTGGGACTTTTTTTGTAAATATGTTCTATAACTTGTATTTTCTGTTCGTTTATTCGACGCTTCTCAACCATGCAATCTCTTCCGCCCACTTGCTTTCATCCGGAGTTTCGAGTATGAGTGGTATATTGTCAAACCTGGGATCTTTCATTAATCTTTCAAAGAATGCTTTTCCAATTAAACCTTCACCAATGCTGTCGTGGCGGTCTACATGACTGCCTAATGCTTTCTTGGAATCATTCAAGTGCATACCACGAAGGTAATTGAATCCTACTTCTTTCTCAAATTCGTCAAAGACTTTATCGTATTCGTTTACAATATCATATCCGGCCGTATAGGTGTGACAGGTATCAAGACAAATACCTACCCGACTTTTGTCATTCACACGGTCGATAATGTATTTCAGTTGCCAAAATTCACTTCCTAAATTACTACCTTGTCCGGCAGTGTTTTCAATAACGGCTGTCACCCCTTTTGTCTTTTCCAAAGTGATATTAATGCTTTCTGCAATAAGAGAGAGACAATCTTCGACTGATATCTTATTAAGAGAACTGCCGGGATGAAAATTTAAGAGTTTCAATCCAAGTTCTTCACAGCGTTGCATCTCATCCAAAAAAGCGGCGCGGCTTTTAGCGAGCCCTTCTTCATCCGGATGGCCTAAGTTAATAAGATAACTGTCATGTGGCAGGATGTACTCCAGTTGGAAACCGTATTTCTCACAATTCTCTTTGAAAAGACTGATACTTTCTTCCGTTAATGGTTTGCTCACCCATTGACGTTGATTTTTGGTGAATAAGGCAAAAGCATTTGCTCCTATTTCGTGCGCATTGATAGGGGCGAATTCTACACCACCTGACGCACTTACGTGTGCTCCTATATATTTCATATATTCTTATGTTTATATTCTACTACTATTATATATAAGGTATTCAACCCGTTTTTGTTTAACGATTATTGGAAAAAGGGATTATTCTTCTTCAAAGTCAATTTCCCCTTTGGCTTCCTGTTCTACTTCAGCCTTGACTGTTTCCGGTCTTAGTGCATTCTTAGGGAAGTATTTGGATAATGGATAGCGGAAGAATTTCATTCTTTTCAATCGGGTAGCAAGTTTGCGATCGGCTGTAAAGAACACTTTTGATAATCGCACGTTATGTGGCATAATGTCGTCCGGATATTCGTAACCGTCGCTTGTGATAGCCACATGGAAAGAACCCAAGTCATGAATGGTTACGGATTCTCCACCTTCCAGGATTTTCTCGATAGCTTTAGGCAGCTCTGTCAGTACGCCAAGCACCTCACCTTCTGTAAGACTGCTGCGTTGGGAAAGCATTCTCGCCAAATCTCTTTCATCTCTTCCACCTCTTTTTTGTAGTTTGCGTTGCACTGCATAGTACAATGACTTCATGCCCCCTTCATGAGGAAACATTTTCTTTCTTACTAAATAGATTAAACTCATATTGTACCTTATTTATTGGGTATATATACCCTGTTTCTTTATTAAGTAATGCTGGCATCCGGTTCTCGTAGAGATACGAATTGCTTGCTACTTTGTTTTATTGTACCAGATGCTCATCTCGTACATTACCGGATGCTCATCTCGTACGATACCAGATGAGCATGTCGTACATGACGAGATGAGCATCTGGTATTGCGTATGTTGCAAAGGTAATGAATATATCTTATAGCTAAACCACTTGTTGGGTGTTATTATTCTGTTTATTGGATATTAATATGTAAGATGTTGGAAAGGAAGATATGGCATGAAGAAGTAAGAAATTTAAAATAAAATTTGTTGTTCTTAATTTAACTCTCTATATTTGCAGCATCCAGCTAGCCCTAGAGGGGGTGGCGGGGACTTTTTATAATTAAGAAAGGCGTTTACCAAACGTTATCTTCTGCATTCGAATCTCGCAAATTTGAAATCTGTAGGGAGATACGGCAACGGGAAGCGTCCACTTAAGGTGTCGTATCAAACATTATGCTGCGCATGGTGTTCTGTATATCTCATCTTGGCGTGGGCTAGCTGCGTTGCTTATCCTTACAGATGGGCAATGCGAGAGCCTGAATGCGGGATAAGCAAAAGTACAGACTCCCATGCCTTTTTTATTTTTTGCCCAATCCGGGGAGGCTATAAGCAGACAAAACAAAAAGCAGGAATGAAACGACGTGATTACTTAATAGTTATTGCTCTGTTCCTTTTTTCTATTAAGTCTATATCAATGTACGGACAAAATGTGAAACAGAACATTGATAGGAGATATGACATTATTTGTGAAGGAAATGGAGTAGAAGGTACTTACCTGGTAAAGGTATGGGTGTATGCAAACAAACTGAATCTGAAACCGGAAACACTCCGGAAGTATGCCGTTCATGGAATTATATTTAAAGGGGTTACTGGCAGCACGAAATGTAGCGGTCAGAAACCATTCGCTAAGAACTTATCTGTAGAAGAAGAAAACAAGGAGTATTTTGACGAGTTTTTCGAGAAGAAAAACGCCTATTTGAATTTTGCAACTATTGTAGAAGGTGCGTTTGAACGTGTCAAAGTAACAAAGCGGCAATATAAAATAGGTGCTGTGGTTTCTGTGGCAAAAGATCAGTTGCGAAAACAATTGGAAGCCGATAATATTATCAGAGGGCTATCATCAGGCTTTTAAAATGAAACTATAAACTATCAGGACATGAAACGGATATATTATGTTTTTGTTTTACTCTTCTTTTCGAGTAACTTGCTAGGACAAGCAAAAAAGCCGGAATTAATGGTTATTCCCAGTTTACCATGGTGTAATGAAAGAGGTTATGTGTTTGACAGAAAAACGGACTTGGGAAGTGAAACGTTCCCGGATTATAAGAAGGCACTGGCGCAAGATAAAGATTTAATGAATGTTATCTCTAAGATAGGCATTTTGATGGCTGATAAGGGATTTCCTTTAAAAGACCTTTCTGCTTCTATAAAAAACATGGAAATGATAAATGCCCGGAACTCCATGACTTTGAGTAAGAATTCGGGTGCCGTGTTGACAGAAACAGCATTGGATATGTTGAAACGAACTGCTAAGTGTGACATTATCCTGGAAGTTGATTGGAGCGTGAATGTATTGGGACCAAAGAAGTCGGTAACATATAATTTGCGCGGTATTGATGCCTACACTAATATGCAAGTTGCAGGGGCACAAGGAACAGGAGAACCCTCTTTTTCGGCGGAGATTCCTGTCTTAATTGAAGAAGCCATCCTTGTCAATATGGATAATTTTACCTCGCAACTACAGGCTCACTTCGACAATTTGTTTGAAAATGGTAGAGAGGTTTCTATTGATATAAATGTATTCGATACGGGAGCAGGTATTGATTTGGAAACTGAATATGGTGAAAATGAATTGATTGATATCATTGAGGAATGGCTGGAGACACATTGTGTGAAAGGACGGTTTTCGAAAATGGAAGGTTCGGAGAATTTTGCAATGTTCAGTCAGGTTCGAATCCCGATGATGAATGAAAACGGCAAAGCAATGGATACGGAAGATTTTGTAAAGGAATTGAGAAAGGTGTTGCGTAAACCTCCGTACAATCTTAACTGTAAGGTAATTCCTCATGGATTGGGAAGATGTCAATTGATTATAGGTGATAAATAAAAAGTATCATGAAAAGGATTATAAGTGTATTTATTGTATTGCTGATGTTTCTCAATGGAATGTCAGCACAAGAAGAATGTGACACTCCTATCGCTGTGTTAATAGCAGAACATATTGACGGAATGAATGAAACACAGCAAGAATACTTGCGTTCAAAAATGGAACAATTAGTTGTTACTCAAGGTATTTCAGCAGATTTCTTTTATACTCAATTCTTCCTCACAGCGGATGTTGTAGGTATGCAGAAAGAGATTGTGCCTACTATTCCGGCAAGTGCGACTTGCCAGTGTGATATTGTTATCAAATTGGTGGATAGGGCAGGTCTGAAAACTATGGCAACTTTGGTTGTCAACGTAAGGGGAGCCGGTGCGACAGAAATAAAAGCTGTGCAAAATGCCATGAGGTTGATAAATCCGCAAAACAAGAAATTGTCGGACTTCATCAAAGGAGCAAAAAGTAAAGTGCTGGATTATTACAATCAACACACAGGGCAAATTGTATTGCAGGCACATCGGTTGGCAGGTCTGGAAAAGTATGAAGAAGCTTTTAACTTGTTGGCTTCCGTACCGGAGTGCTGCAAATACTATAATGAAGTAACTCGTGAAATAACAACTATTTATCCGAAAGCGAGGGATAAAATCGGAGAAAACTATTTAAAGAAGGCTCGTAGGATATGGACAGTTGAACAGACCAGTGCTGCCGCTGAGGAAGCTTGTTATTGGTTGTCTTTAATAGATCCAAAGTCACCTGCTTATTCTAAAGGCGAAACACTGTATGCCGAAATAAAGAGCCGGGTACAAGTAGAAGTACAACATCAAATGAAAGTTTATGATGATAGTGTCGATTTGATGAAAGAGCAAATAAATGCTGCAAAAGAAATCGGAATGGCTTACGGCAGAGGACAGCAGACAGAAATTAATGTGATAAAATAACATACAACTAAAAACTAATAATATGAATCGTATTTGTTGGCTGATTGTTTTCTATCTAGTGATGGGAGCATCAATTTTGAACGCACAAACCCTTGTGCCTGAACAAAACGGGAAAGGAAAATGGGGATATGTAGACCTCGACGGAAAGAAAGTGATTGATTACAAATTCAAGGAGGCTTATCCTTTTATTGATGGTAGGGCGAAAGTTAAAAAAGGGGATAAGTGGGGATATATTGATACGAGAGGTAAAGAGGTGATAAAGATAAAGTATTCGGAGATGTACGAATGGAATGGTGATTATTGCAAGATTGCGGAAGGAGGAAGTGTAAAGGATGGAATTCTTAGCGGTGCGAAGTGGGGGTATATCAATCGGCGTGGAGATGTTATAATGAAAGCTGAGTATGACGAGATTGGCTTGTTTAAGGATGGTCTTGCCTATGTAATGAAAGGAGGAAAATATGGCTATATAGATGATGGGTTTCATGTTTTCATTCCTTGTAAATATGCTGCTGTCGGAACGTTCAATGAGCGTGGATATTGCTGGGTGAACGAAGGCGGCAAATTTGATAAGAAAAAGAATCGGGATGTTGTGAAAGGCGGAAAGTTTGGCGTGTACAAACGTAATGGTGACCTTGTTGTTCCTGTAAAATACAAAGCTATCGGGACTTTTGAAGAATTAGCGCCTGATGCGAATCCGTTGATGGCCTCAATTTATAATGATCCGGAATACATTAAGCAACTTAGAAAAATAAAGAAAGAGGGGTATGCGTTAATGCGGTATACTCCTAATATATTTAGCTTTAGCTTAAAAGTATCATCTTCCGAATTTGATTTCTCTGAAACGAAGAAATATGTGGAAAGTCATACTAAAGAGTTGAATGAGTCCTACTTGAAAAAAATGTCAGAGGCGGAACGGAAGTTGTCAGAAGAGTGTGGCAGTTTTGAATTGCTGACTTATGACTTATTGTCTCCAAAGAAGTTCAGTACATTGTCTATGTCGGAAAACACCTATATAGTAGTGTCTAATAAATTTGGATTCTCTAGTTTGAATGGAGAAATGCATAAATATGACTATAGGAAAGCGAATGAAAAGTATTTTCATAAAATAGGAGTGTTTGATGGGGATGGTAATATGCTGTTGCCGCCAGATAAGTATGATTTGGCGTATTGCCCCAGTGATGGTTTTATTTCGTTGGCTCGCGAGAAAAAGAAAAGAATACAATCGAATTATTACAATATCAGATCGGGCAAATTACTTTTTAAAGATTGGGTGGACGTTGAAGTAGTCACTCCTTTTGAAAAAGGAAATGCTGTCATTGCAACTAATGGGAAACAGTATTTGATAGACAAGAATGGTCGTAAAATATCGAATGACTATAGTTTGATTCTGCCAATGAGGGAGAGTATATATGTAGTTAAGAATGGTGATAAATGTGGTATTATAGATAGTATCGGACACGAAATTATTCCTCCTACTTATAATTTGATTAGCCCTGTCAGCGAGGGACTTATGTGTGCGCAAAAGAATAAAGGCGGATTATATGGATTCCTTGATAAAAAAGGAAACTATGCGATTCCGGCTATGTATGAATCAGCTCGGTCTTTTAAGTACGGGTGGGCTAGTGTGCGCACAAAATCAGGTTGGGGTGAAATAGAACCGGACAATAAGATGGCTGTGGAATGTAAGTGGAACAATACAGCCGTAAAAACAGAATGGAAGCCGAAACTTCTATGGGTGCAAAAAGAAAATAAAGGCTTGTGGTACTGTTGGTCAACCGAAACAAATCAATTGGCTTTCAATGTCGGGTATACAGGCTTTAGAAATTTTAATGCGGACTTTGAGGGAGTTGCTGTGGTTTGGGATAAGAACAATAAAGTCGGATGTATTTCTTCTGAGGGTAAAGTATTGATTCCTTGCATAATGCCAAATGGAGATTTAGCGATTAAGGCTTATTCACAGATGCTCAATCAAGGGATGGAGACATGGAAAGAAATAGATACTTACAGGTTTGTGATTAAGAATAATCAGGAACGTAATAAATGTGAACTGACCGGAACTATAGAAAATGATATGTGGGACTATTAAAGAATAAGAAAATGAGAAAAATAAGACTTTTAATATCGATATTATTGGCAACGTTCGTACTATCTGAATCTGAGGCGCAGGAGACTGCTCAACAGGATATGAAATATCGCCGTAGTTCTATTTATAGTATACTTGTAAGCCATAGTGAACAAGATTTCTGTGACGAGATAAAAGACCAGTTTTTGGCAATTCCTGTTCCTGACAAATATAATGATCATGGATTGAGTATAAATGCTGTTGTTGTAGATTGTAAAGGAAAATATACGGAAGATATTACGGGCTTTGTGAATCGTAATCATATAGCCAGTCGGCTCGTAGGAAAATGGTTTAACAGGAACATCCTGACAGGAGAGTGTGATATGGAACTGGTAAAAGAACGTGGGCTTTATAACGCATCGGAATTTGACAAGGAATTGGCAAAACGTTCAAAAAGAGGAATTGCTATGTTGCAAGATGCGGGAGAGGATTTAATAGGAAATACATACTTATTGGTAAACGAGGTTCGCTATATAGATAAAAATGCCCGTGCCAAAACATGGGGACTTGCTTTGACTGTTCTTGGCGGTGTTGCCGGAATGGCTACGGGGAATAGTGATTATGCTAAACTGGGGCAGAATTATGGCGATATTGTAGCTACGCTGAAAGGTTTCTCTGTTAAAATACATACTCGTCTTTATCAATTGATATGGAATGAAGAGATTGCGAACCAGTTTTATACCCTTTACTATTCGGAAAAAGCGGATGAGCAAAAGAAGCTGGCTTTCGAGAAGAATCGTGGCGCGTTTCAGATGAAGTATATTGGTGAAGTGGAATCCAGCGGTGCTAAAACGTCTTTCTTGGGAATAAAAGAAGAAGAACCCTTACAGATGATTCGTAAAGCCTGCCAACGGGCTATTGATGAAAATGTGGCAGACTTACAAAAGAAATATGAGCAATTTAAAATAAAAGCCCCAATATTGAATGTAGAACCTGCTATTACTGTGCAGATAGGACAGAAAGAAGGTGTCGGAAAAGATTCCAAATTTGAAGTTCTTGAAGCCAGGGAAGTTGAAGGCAAGATTGAATACAAACGGATGGGTATTATTAAACCTGTTGCTAATAAGATATGGGACAACCGTTATATGGCTGCGGAAGAAGGTGCTTATGGAGCAGATTTGAAAGCTACAACTTTTGTTAAAGTAAGTGGTGGTAATTTTTATCCGGGGATGCTTGTTCGAGAAATCAAATAGGATTTGACTCTCTTTAATATTCACTTAAATTAATTATTTATGAAAAAGAATCAAAAGCTGAGAAGCGGCTTATATAGTCGGTTCTTAAAGAAAGTAGGATTGTTTTGCATCGCGTTGGCTTTATTACCTTCGTTGTGCTACGCAATTGATTGGACACCTAAATATGCAGGAGGAATGCATATTGGTTATGGAACGAGTTCGACAGTGAACGATGCGAAGACCTATTCTGCCCGTGCCATGTTGGGAATGCTACATGGAATTATGTGGGGTGATTATCTTCAAACATCTATTGGTGTAGATGCCCACATGCTGACGCATTATTACAAAGGTCAGGGTTTGCGTTTTGCCATGACGGGTTACGTTGATTTGCGGGGCTTTTATCCTGTGACCTCAGATTTTTCACCATTTCTGGATTTAGCATTGGGTGCAGGACACTCGCTGAAACCGTCAGGTGGTAAAACTTCTTTCTATTGCGAATTCGGGCCGGGAATAAAGTATAAAAAGTTTACTCTTAGTTGCGGCTTACAGAAATTCGGGAAAGACAAAGGTTCTTCTCATTTTTATGTAAAGACAGGTTTTTATTTCTAACATTTAAAGGATTATATTTATGAAAAAGAAAAATAATAACGACGAAATAATTTCTAGAAGACAGTTCTTTAAGAAAGCGGCAGGTTTTGTCCTTCCGGCAATAGCATTAGTTGCATTACCCAATGTTCTTACATCGTGCGAGATTGACGAACCACCTTTGGATGATGTTAATGGTGGCGGAGGTTGTTCTGATTGCAGTGGTAAATGTAAGGATGCCTGTAGCGGATTGTGTACAAGAACTTGTGCGTCTACGTGTGTGGCGAATGCTGCGAATGTACCTACTAATTGTAATCATACCTGTAAGGGAAAATGTTTTGTAGGTTGTTCGAACATATGTTTACATACAAGTAAATGATAATTGAACAGATGAAGATAAAGGAACAAGATGCAGGTTGGCAGTCTGGCATGGACAAGAATATCACATTCATTGTAACAAAGGACTGTCAACTAGCTTGTAAATATTGTTATCTCGTAGGTAAGAATACTAAAGAACGTATGCCTTGGGAGATAGCCAAACAGGCTATTGACTATATTTTGGAACGGGAAGATGAATTCCGGGAAGAATCCGTTGTATGGGATTTTATCGGAGGAGAGCCTTTTCTGGAGATAGACTTGATAGATAGGATTTGCGACTATATTAAGATAGAAATGTTTCGACGGAATCATCATTGGTTCAACTCTTACCGTTTCTCATTTTCAACTAATGGGATTAACTATCATGAAACGAAAGTACAGAATTTCATAAAGAAAAATAGAGAGCATTTAAGTATTGGCATTACTATAGACGGTACGGAGATGAAGCATGATTTGAATCGAGTTTATAAAATAACGGGTAGAGGTTCTTACGCTGATGTGGTGCGTAATATCCCATTATGGCTGAAACAATTTCCTAATGCAGGAACGAAAGTTACTATCAGTAGTGCGGATATTCCTTATATAAAAGAAAGTGTACTCCACTTATATAGTCTTGGCATTCATGAAGTTAATATTAACTGTGTTTTCGAGACTGTTTGGAAGCCGGGAGATGAGCATCTTTTTGAAGAGCAGCTTATACAATTGGCTGATACGATTATAGATGAAGGATATTATCAAGATTATGCGTGTTCATTTTTTACAGAACATATAGGTAAACCTATGGATTGTGTATTGGACAATCAGAATTGGTGTGGAGCCGGCATGATGCTTGCTGTGGATGCTGCCGGTAACTTCTATCCCTGTACTCGTTTTGCCCAATACTCTTTACGTAATAAGAAAGCATGGATTATCGGAAATGTTCATGAAGGCATTGATAAGAACAAACTTCGTCCATTCTTGACTCTTGACCGTTGTACACAAAGTACACAGGAGTGTATTGATTGTGAGGTGGCTAACGGCTGTGCATGGTGTCAAGGAGAAAACTATGATGCTGCTGATACGCCAACTATTTATCAGCGAAGTACAGCTATCTGCAAAATGCATAAAGCACGCGTTCGCGCCAATAATTATTATTGGAACAAGCTCTTCCGTAAGTTAGAGCTAGAAAGTGGGTGTGATGTGGAAGAAAAAAAGCATAAGAAGTCAAACAATGTAATCTGTTGAGACTATGATTCAATACTTGATTATACAATTAGATGACACGAGTGTCTCCTTTTGTCATTACGCTAATTCTAGAAGAATATGCAAGCTGATTGCTTTGGATGATTTGAAAGCTGGTATTCTTTTTGCCATGAAAGAAAATCTGTCGATTCAGTTTGTGTATCCTGATTATGCGCTGCCCGATGAGTATAAAAAGACAATAGGAACGATAGATCATAGTAAAATTGTTCCTGCTGGTTACCAAGGGGAAGCGGACGTGGTTGTTTTCGAGGACTGGACAAGCTTTGTGAACTATAATTTTAGTTTGACTCAGACTTATGTACTTCGAACATCGAAGAGTGCTCTCTTTAACAATTATTCTTCTTTAGCTGATATTTTGGTAAAGATATATCGTTTAAATATCGTTTTTACTGATATTGCTGATTTTACTGAAGAGGATTTCAATGTTTATGCGCAAGTGTTACAATCCATTTCGAAAATGATCGATGTATGTTTTCAACAAGGTAAGAGCCCGCAGCTAAATTTATTGACTGACCGCATGATGCTGGATAGGATGAATAACTGCAATGCCGGATGGGAAAATATAACGTTAGCTCCTGATGGGAAGTTCTATATTTGCCCGGCTTTCTATTTGGAAGATGGAGTAACTGCTGTAGGGGATTTGCAAACCGGACTTGACATCAAGAATCCACAACTTTACCGTTTGGATCATGCTCCTTTGTGTCGTATCTGTGATGCTTATCAATGTAAACGTTGTATTTATTTAAATAGGAAATCTACATTGGAAGTAAATACTCCTTCACATGAACAATGTACCATTTCGCATATAGAACGAAATGCAGCCCGTTCATTATTGGCTGTTATCCGTCAAACTGAGAATACTTACATGAAAAATGTAGAAATAAAAGAAATAACATACATGGATCCTTTTGATATAAGAAAGAAATGAAAAAAGTAATTGGAAAAGTGACGGAGGAAGAGAAGTGTGAAGTTCAACAACTCTTTGAACGTCAGAATGGCTTGAATGAATTGGCTAAAATTGTATCTGTTGATAATGAAGCTTTATATGAGAAATTGGTAAAAGACTTAGGTGAGACTGGAGTCAAATTTCAAGACTGGTGGAATCGTATGGCGGATTATTATCAGTGGGAGAACCGAGAAGGCGCTCATTGGGAAGTTGATTTTGTGACTAATGATATTTATTTAGTTTATGAATGAGGTCTTCTTGAATTAATATTGGGAATGAGTGATTATTTAGTATAAACAATTAGTAAAATTAATGTGTTATGAGAAAAGTTTTATGGAAAGTGGCCACATGTATGGCTGTAGTGCTATTATCGTTTGGTGTATGTTCTTGTGGCGATGACGACGAAGATTCGGTTGGCTCACGTGATTTGTTAATCGGAACTTGGAATGGAGTGTACTATCTAGATCAGGAATGGGAAGATGGCGAAATGGTGAATAACCATAAAGAGGATTTTGTAAACGGTACCAACCGCTATTCTATTGAATTCAAAGAAGATGGAACTTACGTAGAGAAAGATGTTTATAATCTTTCAGGTGGTACTAACTATTATCATGGTACATGGACATATTCAGGTAATAAGCTTACCATTATTGATACCGACGACGAAGGATATACAGAAGTTTGGACAGTGACCAAGATGACTGAAGCGGAGTTAGTTTATGAACTTCGTGAAAAAGAAAAGGAAGATGGAAGTGTGTACGAATATTATGAGCAGCATGCTTTTGTGAGATAATTTTTACTCGGAAAAGGTGCTCTTTGCATTCTTATAGGAGGAAAATAGGGGAGTGATGATAAGCTCCCCTATTTTGATGCTAAAAAAACATATCATTATAATCACTATTTTTTAATGTTTAAACACACATTTATACAGTTTATGTTCAAACTCGGATTTTGTGTACTTTTTTGTTTAAACAAATTGGATACCTTTGCCATATAGCAAAAGGTGCAAAACAAGAATACAAGCTAAATTTGAATATTATGAAGAAAGTATTATTAAAACCGGTTCATTACGCAACCGAAGTCTTACCATTATTAATTGTCGTATTTTTTTCTTTTCTTTCCACTTCACTATGTGCACAGAATGTGGAGCAAAATATAGATAGACGATATGATGTAATTTGTGAAGGAAATGGAGTCGAAGGCACTTATTTAGTTCGTGTCTGGGTGTATGCAAACAAACAGAATCTTAAGCCGGAACAGATACGGAAATATGCTATTCATGGAGTTATTTTCAAGGGTATTACAGGCAGTTCGAAATGTAATGGGCAGAAACCGTTGGCTAAGAGTCTGTCTGTAGAAGAAGAGAACGAGAAGTATTTCGATGAGTTTTTTGAAAAGAAAAATGCCTATCTCAATTTTGCCACTATTGTTGAAGGTACATTTGAACGGGTGAAAGTTACCAAACGTCAATATAAAATAGGTGCCGTTGTTTCTGTTTCTAAAGATCAACTACGTAAGCAACTGGAAACAGATGGTGTTATCAGAGGGTTGTCTACTGGTTTTTAATATGTGATAAAACTATTGGAATATGAAAAAGATATGTTATGTTCTTGTTTTGCTGATTTATTCGATTAGTATGTTCGGGCAAGCTAAGAAGCCTGAATTAATGGTTGTTCCAAGCCTGCCATGGTGTAATGAAAGAGGGTATGTGATGGAAATGAACGCTGATTTGGGTAGTGAAATTCTGCCGGATTATAAAAAGGCGCTTGCACAAGATAAAGATTTGATGAATGTTATTTCCAAAATTGGCATTTTAATGGCTGATAAGGGATTTCCATTGAAAGATCTTTCTGCTTCAATAAAAAATATGGAGATAATCAATGCACAGAATACTATGACATTGAGTAAGAATTCCGGCGCAACATTGGTAGAAAGCGCTCTCGATATGTTGAAACGGACAGCTAAATGCGATATTATTTTGGAAGTCGATTGGAGCGTTAATACGATGGGGCCGAAAAAGTCTGTTACGTACAATCTTCGTGGAATTGATGCTTATACTAGTATGCAGGTAGCTGGTGCGCAGGGAACAGGCACACCTTCTTTTTCCGCAGAAGTTCCGGTATTGGTGGAAGAAGCAATTTTGGCTAACATGGATAACTTTACATCACAGTTGCAGACTCATTTTGATAATCTTTTTGAGAATGGCAGAGAAGTAGCTATTGATATAAATGTGTTTGATACTGGACAAGGTATTGATTTAGAAACAGAATATGGAGATAACGAACTGATAGACGTGATAGAAGACTGGTTGGAGAAACATTGTGTGAAAGGACGTTTCAGTAAAGCGGAAGGATCGGAGAATTTCGCAATGTTCAATCAGGTCAGAATACCGATGATGAGCGAAAGCGGGAAAGCAATGGATACCGAGGATTTTGTGAAAGAACTTAGGAAAGTATTACGGAAACCTCCTTATAATCTAACTTGTAAAGTTGTTCCTCGCGGATTGGGAAGATGTCAACTGATAATAGGTGATAAATAAAAAAGAAGAATCATGAAAAGATTTATAAGCATATTAATTGTATCGCTGATATTTTTTAAAGGAATGTCTGCGCAAGAATGCGATACTCCCATAACTGTAGTGATGCCTGAACATATTGAAGGATTAAATGAGGCGCAAATAGACTATTTACGTTCTAAGATGGAGCAACTGGTTGTTTCGCAAGGAGTTTCTGCTGACTTTTCTTATACTCAGTTTGTTTTGACGGCTGATGTGGCGGGTATGCAGAAAGAAGTCGTACCTACCGTACCTGCTAGTGTAACTTGCCAATATGATGTTATTATCAAATTGATTGATAGGGCAGGGGCGAAAACGATGGCAATCCAGACCGTGAATGCGAGAGGGGCCGGTAATACAGAAGCGAAAGCTATGCAGAATGCCCTGCGACTTGTCAATCCTCAAAACAGGAATTTGATTGATTTTATAAAGGGAGCAAAGAACAAGGTACTCACATATTATAATGAACATGCAACACAAATTGTATCTCAAGCACGTCGATTGGCTAACCTTGAAAAATATGAAGAAGCATTTAATTTATTGGCTTCTGTTCCTGAATGTTGCAACAAGTACAATGAGGTGACTCGTGAGATAATAGCCATCTATCCGAAAGCACGGGATAAGGTCGGTGAAAAGTTCTTGAAGGAGGCACGGCGGATATGGACCGTAGATCAGACGGGTGCAGCAGCGGAAGAGGCTTGTTATTGGTTGTCGTTGATTGATCCGAAATCTTCTGCTTATGCTGGTGGAGAAAGGCTTTATGCAGAAATCAAAGACAGAGTGAAGGTGGAAGTACAACATCAGATGAAGATTTATGATGATAAGGTTGATCTGATAAAACAACAGATAAATGCTGCGAAGGAAATAGGAATGGCTTATGGCAAAGGGCAGCAAACAGAAATTAATGTGATAAAATAAACAAGGATTCATTGAACTAAAACATTTATGACGAAATGAAGAAAAGCGTATTGATAGGTTTGATAACTCTCATCATTATGGGAGGAACGGGTTCTCTATCTGCTCAGGATTTAACGCTTCAGCGGGATAAGAAAGGTAAGGTAGGGCTTGTGGACGCAAAAGGCAAATTTGTGGTTAAGCCTAAGTATGATGAGATAGGTAATTTTGAAGGCGGACTGGCGAAAGTGCGTATTAAAGATAAATTTGGATTTATCAATGAAAAAGGAGGAATTGTACTGAAATTGCAATACTCGGTGATTGAGGACTTTGTAGATGGTGTAGCCAAAATCTGTATCGGCGCAAAATATAATAAGAAAACAGATGATCTGGAAGGTGGTAAATGGGGATATGTGAAAGATAATGGCGAAATCCTCATAAAGCCGGTGTACGATGATATAGAGTATTTTAATAAGTTTAATATCGCTAAGACCAAGAAGGGAAAAGTGTATGGCTGGGTTTCCAGATATGGAAAAGAGTTGATTAAACCGGAATATACAGAAATAGGAGAGTTGATTGACGGTATGGCACGTGTTTGCAAAGGTGGCAAAATCGGCAAGAGTGGACAATTGGAAAATGGTAAGTGGGGATTTGTAGATGATGGTGGGCGTATCGTCATAAAAGTTAAATATCGTTCTGCCGGAGAATTCTGTGAGGGAGTGGCATGGGTAGGAACAGGACCTACGCAATATAGCTATATCAACAAGCAAGGGATGGTGATAAGTGAAGATTCTTATACTAATCACGATGCCCATAATGGCATTATTATTCAGCAGAAAATGCTGAAGAAAAAAGAAAGCAAAACTGGAAAGCGCGGGATATTCTATGGTATTTTGGACACGAGAGGAATGGTACTGGAAGATTTTGTTTATAATGCTATTGCTATGAACCAGTATAACTGGGCATCTGTTATGGATATGAGTACTGAAAAAACTTATTATTTGCATAATGAGAATGGTAAGATCGTTAAGCTGGAAGCGGGTACTTTGGACTTTAATTTTAATAATGAAATAGAAAGATATGTTATCGGTGACAAATCCGGCTATGTACGACGGGATGGAAAGATAATGATTGAGCCTAAGTATAAGCAATTGGGGGATTATTCCGATTACACTATTGCTTCGGAAAATGGTTCTAGCTTTGGATATTTGTCTAAAACCGGTGATGTTTTGATTCCCTTTGAATATACCAAAATTTCGGCTTTTAACGATGGATATGCATCAGTTTGCAAGCAAAATAAATGGTACGTTATTGATTCGAAGAATAATGTAGCTCTTACTACCGATATGGATTATCTGGGTATTTACTCTGAGGGATTGATTCCCGCAATGAAAGGTAGTAAAGCCGGATTTATCTCATTGGATGGAAAAGAAGCTATGCCTTTCGATTATGAAATGGTGTCATCCGTGCATAAAGGAAAATTCAATTTCAGGGAGAATGGCAAGTGGGGAGTTAAAGATGTCAAGGGAGCGGTCTTGTTGGCTCCGGTTTACGAGGATCTCTCAAACTTCTATGATGAATTAGGTAATAAAGTATTGGTGAATGCCGGGAAGTTCGGATTACTAAATTTTGAAGAAAAGGAAATCTTGTCTCCTACATTCGATTTTCTAGGACTGGATAGCCAGAATGGTATCTATATCGTTTCTCAAAAGATTGATCAGAGTAACTGTAAGAAAGCTGCTGATATTATGAAAGAATACATAATGAGTGAATCTCAAAAAGGCTTGCTTGATTCTAATTTGTTTGCTAATTTGGGAGTAGATGCTAATAAAGTGAAGAACAAAGTAGCGAAGAAAATGCAAAAGGATGGTGATTTTGCACCTGAAAAATTTATCGGTCAGTTTCTTTGGGGAGCTGTATCAAAAGAGGGAAAAGTTATTATCGAACCTTATTGTCCGATCTCTCCATTATCAGCCTATCAGGTTGTCATTGGACAGTATGGACAGAAAAAGGTATCTGCCGATGACATTGAATATCTGATGAAGCATCCGGATTATTATATTGTAAATTACAATCGGTTCAAAGTAAGTGAAGTTATCCCTGAAGAATTGTGGGATTTTTAAATGAGATAGCAGAGAACACAGTAATAAGAATTTTAATTTGTCAATATAAAGAATTAATCGGTTATGAAAAAGAATATATTCATCGTAAGTTGCCTTATGCTGTTGGTTAGCTCTACGATCGGAGCGCAAGAACAAAATGATGAGCAGACAGCTAAATATAGACGGAGTTCCATTTATTCGATGCTCGTGCGGCATACTGAAAAGACGTTTGGTAACGAAATTATGGAAGAATATCTAAAATTGCCTGTTCCGGACAAATATGATAATCATAATTTGAATGTGCGGTTGGTTGAAACAACAGATGAAAAGCAACAAGAGGAGGAGATTACCCGTTTTCTAGAACAGAATCAGGTTGCTAAAAGATTAGTAGCCAAGTGGTTTGAACGGAATAAAGAAACAGGAGTTTGCGATATGAAACTCATTTCGGAGAGGGGGCAGTATAATGCAACTGATCTGGATGTACGTTTGGCACGGAAGACAGCAAGAGGAGTGGCGACTCTTTCGGATGCCGGTGAAGAATTAATTGCTAATACGTTTATCATGGTGAATGATATTCGATATGTGGATAAAGAGAATACTTCGAAAGCATTTGGTATGGGGATACGTTTGTTAGGTAGTGTCGCTACTATTGCTACTGGAGTCAATTTCTCTGATATGGGTGATAATGTGGCTGCTTTGGCGGAAAGTATCAAAGGATTTAAGGTAATTGTAAACTCTTATCTCTATAAATTGGAATGGAATGACGATATCGCTAATAAATTCTATGCGCAATATTATTTGGATGGACCTGACAAGGTGAAAGCTGAAGAATTCTTGAAAGATAATGGGACTTTCAAACTTAAGTTTATAGGGAAGCAGTCGGTACGTTCTAATAAAACAACGATGTCCAGTAATTATGAACCGGCTGATATGATTCGCAAGGTGGTTTGTCGTGCATTGGATGAATCTGTATTGGAGCTTCAGCGTAGTTTTGATGTCTTTAAAGTTAAAACTCCACTTTATGGCGTTAATGGGAAAGAAATTTATGCTCAGGTAGGATTGAAAGAAGGGGTCAGTCAGGAATCAAAATATGAGGTGTTGGAGAAGAATCTGGATGAAAGTACAGGAAAGACAACCTATAAAAGAGTAGGAGTGATAGAACCAGTATCCGGAAAAATTTGGGATAACCGGTATATGGCTGCCGAAGATCAGACGCTTAATTCAAAATTAAAATATACCACTTTCAAGAAGGTTAGTGGTAGCGATTTTTTCGAGGGCATGTTGATTAGGGAAATAAAGTAGAGGGGAACTTAGTAGTTGAAAGGAAAGGTGCCAAAAGTCTGATGAAATGAAATCGACTTTTGGCACACTTTTTTTGTTATTATGTTTATATATAAAGTCTTGGAAAAATTATATAGCAGAAAAGAAACAAGAAAAGTAAAATAAAGTTTGTTGTTCTTAATCTAACTATTTATATTTGCAAAATCCAGCTAGCCCCAGAGGGGGCGGCGGGGTTATTTTTATTTAAGAAAGGCGTTTACCAAACGTTATCTTCTGAACTCAAATCTCGCAAATTTGAAATCTACAAGAAGATAAGGCAACGGAAGCGTCCACTTAGGATGTGTTATCAAACATTATGTTATGCATAGTGTTCTGTATATCTCATCTGGGCGTGGGCTAGCTGTGTTGCTTATCCTTGTAGATGGGCAATGCGAGAGCCTGAGTTCGGGATAAGCAGAAGTACAGACTCCCATGCCTTTTTTTTATTACCGCTCAATCCGGGGAGGCTATAAGCTATAAATAACACGCAAATGAATTACAATGCTCCCAATTCTTTATTTTATTGTCTGAATGTAGTCCCTATTAAGATTCTCGGTTCTTTATGTGCTCTTTTCTTGTGCGTGGCTACATATGCTCAAGATGTCACTGTGCGGGGTAAGGTCACTGCTCATGGAGAGGGAATGGCCGGTGTGACTGTGGTTGTGAAAAGTAGTAACGGACGATTGGGAACAATTACCTCAATCGATGGTAATTACTCATTAAAAGTAGACGGGAAAGCTACTCTTGCCTTTTCGTATATCGGTTATGAAACCATGGAAGTTCCGGTAAAAGGACGTGCGACCATCAATGTAGAGATGAAAGAAACTTCTCTGGCTGTTGACGAAGTAGTCATTACCGTACCTTATGGTACTACTAAAAAATCCACCTTCACAGGTTCGGCCGGAGTGGTTGATAAGAAGTTGATTGCATCGTCTCAGGTTAGTAGTGTATCAAAAGCTCTGCAAGGTAGTGTAGCAGGCTTACAATCGTTTTCAACGAGCGGACAACCCGGCGAAGATGCCAGTATCTATATTCGTGGTATCGGTTCGGCCAATGCATCTACTACGCCACTTTACGTAGTGGACGGTGTTCCTTACGATGGTGCTTTGTCCTCCATCTCTTCACAGGATATTGCTTCTATTACTGTGTTGAAAGATGCTGCGGCTGCTACGTTGTATGGATCACGCGCTGCAAACGGTGTAATTATGATTACCACCAAACAAGGTGTTGATTCTGCTCCGGTTATTGAACTGTCTGCCAAGTATGGTTTTTCAAGTCGTGCGGTAAGAGATTATGACCAGTTGGGTACCAATGATTATTTCATGCTGCAATGGGAGGCTATGCGCAATAAGTATATGGATGACGGTCATTCGGCAGAAGATGCTGCGCAAAGATCTTCATCCGAGTTGATCTCTACTATCGGTATCAATCCTTATGGAAGCAAATATGGACAGCCGGTGGGTATAGACGGCAAACTGGTGGCAGGAGCTACGCCCTTGTGGGACGATAGCTGGGAGGACGCTTTAACGCAAGACGCCCACTATACGGATTTAAGCGCCCGAATCTCAGGTGGAAGTAAGAAGACGAAATATTATTTCTCGTTGGGGTATCTGGATGATCAGGGGGCATATATCTGTTCAGGTTTCAAACGTTATACATTGCGTACTAATATTACTTCCGATTTGCGCGGCTGGTTACAGGTCGGCTTGAATGTTTCGGGAACTCATTCTATTCAGGATTATCCGAAGCAGAATGATACCGCAATCGGTAACATCGTATTGGCAGCACGTTCATTACCTTCCTTTTATCCGGTATATGAACGGAACGCTGATACAGGCGAATATTTGCGGGATGACGATGGAAATAAAATCTATGACTACGGGAATTATCGTAAGAGTTCTTATCGCGGGTATAATTTTGCCCAATCCATGCCTTATGACAAAAATGAAATAAAGAGAGATGCGGCTTCGGTACGCGGATATTTGCAGGTAGCTCCACTTAAGGGGTTGACTTATAAGATGTCCTTGAGTATAGATTACAATAGTAAGTTTTCGCATGATTATACAAATCCCACTTATGGAAAAGAACCTTTGGTAGGCTCGGTGAGTAAGCGTAATTACCGGACTACAGGTATGACATTCAATAATGTGGTAAACTGGGAGCGTAATTTTAAGGAACTTCACAATATTCGTTTGATGGCAGGTCAAGAGTATTATGAATACAACACCTCCAACTTCGGAGGATCACGTTCTGGTGTCATTACTGATGGCTTTTTTGAGCCGGACGCAGCTTCTACATTGACAGGTTTCAGTGGAAATAGCGATCAGTATAAATTGCTCAGTTATTTCGGTAGTGCCGAATATTCTTTTAACCAGCGTTACTTTTTATCGGCATCCATGCGTACTGACGGTTCATCCCGTTTTCATCCCGACAACCGTTGGGGAACATTCTGGTCGTTCGGTGCTTCCTGGAAAATCCATCAGGAATCTTTTATGAAAAATGTCGCCGACAGATGGTTGTCAAATTTAAGCCTTCGTGCCAGTTATGGTGCTCAGGGCAATGATAATGTGGGTTATTATGCTTATCAGGAATTATACAGTATCGGTAGCTTTCTGGGTGAGACTACTCTTCACACTTCCCGTCTGGCAACTCCTGATTTGTCATGGGAAACGAACTTGAACTTTAATATCGGTTTGGACTTCGGTTTCCTGAATAACCGTATCAATGGTACGATTGAATATTTTAACCGTGCGTCTAAAGATTTGCTGTTCAGCCGTGATTTAGTACCTTCTTCCGGTTTTAGTTCCATTGACGCCAATATTGGTAAATTGAAAAATTACGGTTGGGAATTTACAGTGAATGCTACGCCAGTATTGACCCGCGACTGGACATGGCGGTTGTCGGTAAATATGACGACTTATAAAAACAAAATAGTGCAGCTACCTACGGAAGTAATGTGGCAAGGTAGTAAGAAATGGGTGCAAGGCGGTTCATTGTATGACTTCTGGCTGTATGAATGGGGTGGCGTAGATTCTGAGACAGGAAGTGCACAATGGGCTTATTATGACGCTGACGGTACAAGGCATTTGACCGATGACTATTCGGCCCTGACTTCTGATAAGAAAGTGAAAGCGGGTAGCTCTTTGCCGAAATTGAGTGGCGGTTTCCAGTCAGACCTTACATGGAAAGACCTGTCATTATCTATGTTGTTCTCTTATGGTATCGGTGGAAAAATCTATAATAATGATATAACGATGCTGATGAGGGTAAACGGCGGCAACGGGGATAGCATGAGTAAAGAACTCCTGAACCGCTGGACACCGGAAAATACAAATACAGATATTCCCCGGTTGACACAGGATGGTACAAGCAAGTTCACTTCCTCGTCTACACGTTGGTTGGTAGATCGTTCTTTCCTTCGTTTAAAGACAATAACACTCAACTATAACTTACCGAAGAAATGGTTGCACCCGCTGACTTTGAAGGATGCAAGCGTGTTTGTTCAAGGTGAAAACATGCTGACATTCAGTAAACAGCAGGGACTTGATCCGGAACAGCCGGTCAGTGGTATGGCTTCTTTCCGTTATCCGGCTATGAAGACAATTTCATTTGGTATCAATGTAAAACTTTAAAATGAATACAACAATGAAGATAAACCTTAAAAATGTATGTGGAGTTATTTTGATGGTATGTGCGGTAGTATCATGTGATTTGAATACTACTCCTACCACTTCATTAGACGCTCCGAATGTATATAAAGATACGAAGAATGCGGAACGTGTGTTGAGGGGTGCGTGGAACTATATTTTTAATTCGGGTTCCACTTATGCGTCTATTGGCATGGGTTCCATAATGCTGAATGATGATTTTGCCGGTTCGGATGCTGTAAGGACAAGAAGCTACGGTTTCTCTGGAAGTTATAACCTGACAAACGGATATTCGCGCGGCGAATATAATGGTGTGCTTTGGGATTTGATGTATGATCCGATTAATAATTGTAACGGTATATTGAAGTACATAGACGATGTGGCGGGTACTAAAGAAGATAAGGCTAGAATCAAAGGACAGGCTTTTGCTACCCGTGGTTATGCATATATGATTTTGGCCACTCATTATTCTTTTGCTATTGATAAAGACCCGAATGCAGTTTGCGTTCCAATATATACAGAACCAACAGATAACGAAGTCGCCTTGACAGGAAAACCGGCTTCCAGTGTATCTGAAGTATTTGCCCAGGCTTTGAGTGATTTGGAAGATGCCTTGTCGCTTATTCCGGAGAATTATTCACACGGAAATGATGCAAATGCTCAATATCAGATTGATTATTCTGTGGCGTTGGGTTTGTTGGCACGTACTCATTTGTATGCTCGTAATTGGCAGAAAGCTTATGACTATGCTTCAGATGCTTTGGCTATCAATTCTTATTTGATGAATGAGAATGAATATAAAAGTGGTTTCAATGATTATACTAATAAGGAGTGGATGTGGGGTTTATCGTGTACGATTGATGACAATATGCCCTGTTATCTGTTTTATTTCAAAGACTGTACATCCGATGCTTATACAAGCCTCAATGCCGATCCGTATTTCAAGGAAGAGTTTGAGGAGGGGGACTACCGTAAAGATTTGTTCGATTGGGGACAGACGGCTTATGGAGACTGGGCTATGTTGAATAAGAAGTTCATATTTAAAGACCTCGACAATATGTTGGCGGATTTAGTCTTGATGCGTACTTCGGAGATGTATCTGATTAAAGCTGAAGCGGCTGCTCATCTGGCAGGTAAGGAAGGTGAAGCACAACAGTTATTGCAGACTTTGCGCAATGCACGTATGAAAGAGGGTAAAACAGCATCGGTAGTTACAGAAACCGGTGATGCATTGATACTGGAAATATGGAAAGAACGTCGTAAAGAATTATGGGGTGAAGGTTTTGCGTTGACTGACCTCATCCGTAACCAGCAATCGGTAGAACGTAAGGAATATGACGGAAAGATTACAGTAGGGGGGAAAGAAATATCTGTTAAGGGACATACTATTATCAGTCTGCCGGATAATACTCCCTTTGTCCCGAATAGTAAATATTACTTGTTCCGTATTCCTGAAAAGGAAGAGTTGCAGAATACCGGACTTTATTCTAAATATCCGAGATTGTCTATTTATGATTTATAAAATCATCTATCTATAGAATT
Organism: Bacteroides sp. GM023; assembly: GCF_014750685.1. GTDB lineage: Bacteria > Bacteroidota > Bacteroidia > Bacteroidales > Bacteroidaceae > Bacteroides. The sequence continues at coordinate 157,401 of NZ_JAAXGE010000010.1, read as the reverse complement.
GTCCCATTATTCTTTTACTGTCAAAAGAATAATGGGACAATTTTTTGGTTTAAAGGATGTTGATTATATCTCAAAATCAGGCAAATAGTCTGTCAGAACCTTACTGACTTGTTTACCTTTCACTTGGTCAGTTACAATCGTTGCACCTTCCTTCTTACCGGCATCATAATTCAAGGAAACTTTCTCTGCTTTATTGGTGACATTGATAGCGGCTTTCCCTTTGTCTGTCAGATTACACGTGATAATCCAGTCGCCCACCTGCACAGTATTACCTTTACGAATAACTTTCATATCGGGACGATTATTTCCATGTGTATCCATAACCGTTAAGAAACGGGCAGTCTTGCAAGGAACTGTTGTAGAAGAGAAATGCCAGTGGTTTGGATATTTCAGAGCCTTACCTTGGGCATTCGTTACATTTTTCCAGTTGGTAGGAGCACAGAAGAAAGTATCTACAATGGCTTGTTCTGTCTTAGCTGAACTGAACAGATGAGCAACGGATATACCGCCGGCTTTATTCTTTCCGGTAACTTTTACCTCATTAGGTAATTCTTGCATTTCCATAGGAAGTTCTACCGTATGCAGAAGATAACTCCAGGTAACAGCTTCTTTACCTTCCAATTCATCATAGATTACATACACTCCGGTAGTTCCTAATTGAATACTGTGGCGGCGGAACATATCGACTTTGTTCTTATCCCAACCTTTTTCAGGCGTGTATTGAGTGTCGGATAGTTCACCGCGTTTCAGCCACAGGGGAGAAGTCACTTTACCATAAGCATTGGAAGCATCTCCGACCATATATGAAATCTTTTCCCCTTCATACCAGCGTGGAATCCATCCGTATCCTTCTGTCCCGATTTTCTGTGTCATTCCGTTGACTAGGATACTATTATGTGCACGTGTGTTACGATAGGAATACATACAATGATCGTCCGTGAATCCGGTACGGTGTCCGCTGCTGTAGAAGATTGCTTTTCCACCATAGAATGTGTTGAAAGCATTCTGATTGGCAAGCGCATGAGAAGTAGAACCGTAAGGACTGGAGCGGAATGAAAGCATTGCGTTCTTGTCTATATCTCCCAAAGAAGTATGCATCGTTGCAATTCCCGTTTCGTTGAATACTTTTGCCATGGGAAGTTCTGCCAATGAGCGTTCCTCTTTAGGCAAAGACTTCCTGGTAGTACAGCGATACCAGGTAAGGTCACCGGATTTCCCTAAGAATGTTTTCTTCATAATATCAGGTTCTTTTTCCAATATCGCGCGGGCATAAGCGGCTGCCCAAGGATTGTTACATTCACGAGCCAATGCATCTGCATAACCAACACGTGTACCATTCGGCTTCATTTTCGTCTCATGCGAATTACCTTGTCCGGCAGATTTTGAGAATGGTGGCTGCTGATAAATGACATAAAGTGCATTGTTATTGTACCAGGGTTCAGCAAAGAAATCGAACCCGCTGATACGTGAGTAGAAGGCGGGAACTTCGATTAATGTACGGAGATTGACATGGAAATAAGAATCACCGTTGTGCCATCCACCATCCGTGTTAAGTCCCGGCAGCCGGGATACCCATTCATTGTAGCAATAATCTACCCAGGTAGAAGACATCGGGAGTTCGCCATACGTAGCAAAGGCCGCCATATTCAGAATACGGAAAGTCATTTGCCAGACATGATTGTCCGCAATACGATTTTCAAGATGGTTGACATATTCGTGATAGAACTTCTTGCCGTTGTCGCGGATGGTTCTTAAAAGTAGCTTTTTCTCTTCCGGTGTCAGCAGGTTATACCATGCGTCATAAGCCGAAGTACTCATAGACAGGATGGTGGAGCGGTTGAAGTCTCCTGCAAAGTATTTACTGTTCTTCCATGAAAGGATTTCGGAAAGACGTTTGATACCCTCTTTATAATATACCTCATCTTTAGTCAGCAAATAAGCACGTACCATTGCTTCGATATTCGCTTCTTCACGGTCTACAATCTTCCGGCTTTCACGAATCAGAGCGGAACGATACTGCACAATATTTGTCAGTTTGACAACCTGTGTCGTATCAATCTCTTCTTCCAAATGTTTCAGCGGATGATTCAGGCATTTGTTTGCTTTCGTGATATACGCCTGTGCTTCCGGGTTATTCTTATTCCGTTCGATAATGTTATCCCAGTCGTTGGCATCGAGCAGAATACGGGGGTGGGCTTTAGGTAATTTGACCAATACTTCTTGTAGTGAAGGCGGGTTGAAAGTGCGTGTCTGACCATCTACATAGAAATGGTAAACAGGCGACCATTCTTCTTTGCCGTCTTTATCTACATAGGCATGTTGCCAATACCATTTCCCTTCCCCGAACAATTTGAAAGGATTGAAGAAAGCCCACTTCCTTTCGGCAGTAATCACCTCTGACTTAAATTCCGGTTCACGTGCAATACGGATGCGGTAAGTCACTTCCGGTTTGAAATCCTCTTCTTCTACACCGTCAAGTACGGCACCAAGGTGAGGAAATTTGTCCGGCCACATAAAGCGTGGGGGATTGACTGCAATATGCTGTCCATCCAGCGGGGAAGGCGTTTCGCGGACTTCGTGCATCAGTGTCTGTTGACTTAGATGCATGATGCCCTTTTGCGCATATCCGTTTGCAGACAGCAAGAGAGAGAACAAAAGACAAATATAGGTTCGTTGTTTCATAATCATACTTTTTTAAACAGCTCTTTCAATTTCACTGTCTTATTGTTAATCAACGGGCGAGCCCAAAAACCGATAAAGGTAATGTATCCTACAAAAATTAAAATGAACAGCATACCTGTGCGAAGAGAAGTAGCATCCGCTATCGTACTGACAATCATCGGGCCACCGGCTCCGCCTACGATTGCCGAACACAGAATACCGGCAAAGGAACCGTGATGTTGTGATGCTGAATTTAATGCTAATGAGAATACGATGGAATACATCATAGAAATACTGAATCCGACGGCAGGGAAAGCTATTAATGATACCTCTTTACTTCCGAATAGTGCAGAAAGTAACAGTACAATCGTCAATACGCCTGAAATCTGTAACAATCGTTTGCTGTCAATCAGTTTCAGTAACAACATACCTACCAGGCATCCGGCAGTCATCAATCCCCAAAAATAGCTTACTGCCTGTGCGCCGTCAGTTTGAGGATTTACCCCATGATATTGTTCGAGGAACGTACTCATAAAGATAGAAGTTCCCTGTTCCGTACTCACATAGCAGAAGATTCCCAGGAAGAACAGCCATACATATTTCTGCTTGAATAATGCCAGATATGAATCTTTTGAACCGCTTTTCTCGTCTTCTTTCAATTCGATTTTCGGGAAACGGGATGCGCTGACAGCAATCAACATGATTAGCAGAATCAAGGCAAATATCCAGTAAAGAGATACCCAGGGCATTTCTCTTGGAGTGACATCGGCCAGCAAATCAATAAAGAAACCTTTTCCAGCCGTATAAGTTACAGGATCGAGTTCCCGAATCAGGTATGTATATACCAATGGACTCAGAAAGGAAGCGATTCCAAACATGAACTGTGCCAGTTCGGCGACGAACGCATAGTTTTCTTCTCCGCCTACGGTGCGTTGAAGCGGATTCAATACGGTTTGTAGCATAGCCATTCCCAGTCCGATGATGAAAGAAGAAGCGAGTAACATCGGATATGTGTGCATGCAGGCAAAGAGGATAGTTCCGATAAATGGCATCAGGAATCCGCCGAATAGTACAGGCTTTTCACCGAAACGGTCGATCAGCAGTCCGGCAGGGATGGACATGATGGCGTAAGCCAGGAAAAAAGAAGTCGGGATAAATCCCGCCATTGCCAGGTCGCTCAGGTTGAAATTGTGAATAATGTCCGGAATGAGTGGTCCCAGGATATTAGTAATAAATGAAATGGTGAACCAGAACGCCATGATTAGCGCCAGCATTCCTAAATTTCTTTTCATAATCTGATTAAGTTGGGAGCGGAAAATTGAGTAAATACAAGTGAAGCGGCTCCGATACTTCCGGCTTTGTTGCCTAAGGCGGCAGCCATGATTTCCGTATTCACAGCACAGTCGGAAATGGCATAACGATGGGCTTTCTCACTTACTTTCTGAATATAAAAGTCTCCGGCTTCAGAAAGTCCTCCGCCTATCACAATCTTTTGCGGGCTGAAGATATTGATAAATCCGGCAATTCCATGTCCCAGGAAATCGCAATGTTCTTCCAGGGATTCGGTGGCAATCCTGTCGCCCTCTTTGTAAAGACGGACAATCAGTTCTCCGTTGATTTCCTCGTTCGGATAAGAGATACCCACTTCCGCTATTCGTTGGCTGAAACGGCGTACCAAAGCCGAAGTCGAAGCATAATGCTCCAGGCAGCCGACAGAACCGCAGGCACAAGGCTCACCATTGGCAATTAAAGGTACATGTCCCAATTCCGTTCCCCGGTTGGCATAACCGTTGAACAATTTCCCGTCGATAACCACTGCACCGCCGATTCCGGTTCCTACCGTTAAGAAAACAACATGAGTGGCGCCCTGACCGGCTCCGTACATAGTTTCGCCCAATCCCATCAGATTGGCATCATTTCCCAATAAAGCTGGGATTCCGGTTTCAGTTTCAATGCGGTCTGCCAAATGCAGATTTTCCCATCCTTTGATGTTTTCCGCTCCACCCAAAACGATGCGGTTCGTACAATCTACGATACCCGGTGTCCCGATTCCTATACCGTCAATCTTGAACTCTTGCTTTTCAGCAAAAGCCTTCACTTCATTGATGGCAGCAATCAACTGCCCGATGACAGCTTCAGCTGATACATCGGCTTTCGACGGCAACTTCCCTTGAAAATGAAATACGCCTTCATTATCAATAAGGGCGTATTTCACAGAAGTTCCGCCAAGGTCAATTCCTATAGCGTATTCTTTTTCCATATCACTAAGTAATATTTAATACTTGAAAATCACACTCTTTCTGCCCAAATCGGTGAACTCCAAGCCCATTGTCCGTCACGTTGGCGGGCGCGTACATAGTAATAATCCGTATCGCGTTGAGGCTCTTTGTCTTCCATATAGTGCTCTACTGTAAAGCAGCTTTCCGGCATGGCACGGTTGAAGAGGATTGCTTCGCTCAACCAACCTATCATAAAGTGTGAACGTGAACCTTCAAGTAATTCGCCCAATGTATGTTCAAACTTCTTGCCGTTGAATTCAGCAATAATCTTGCCGTCTTTCGGCATTTCCACGTCAAGAATTACAGCTTGCATAGCTGCTGTCGTAGTATTCGGATTCTTGCTGCTGTACATATCCAGTTCGGTTTCCTTGTCGCCAACAGACAATATACGGTTGACGTGTGTGTGGAATTCAGTCTCACCTTCCTGCGGAGAAGTGAAGGCTGCGCCACGGAAACAAGGAGTCACTCCATGTAGCTGTCCTTTGTCTAATGACAATTTACCCTGCCAATGTACGTATTTCTCTTCACGATTCCAACCAAAATCAACTTTAACTTTGCAACGTACCGTATCACCTTCCGGAGCAACCGGAGTCAACGGTCCGTTCATACGAGCTAAAATCTGACCGTTCTTTACAATATCTACATAGTCGATGCAGCTTTCACCTGTTACGTTCAGATAGATACGACGGCTGTTTCCACGAACTACATCTCCCATAAGAGCGTCATTCAGACGGAAATCTATAAGAATCTTATCACCCGTTGCGGCACATACGTGGCGGTTACGGAGAGCTTCCCAAAGAGCGTCGCGAGTCAATGACGGAGCCAGTACACCAATACGTCCGTCGCCATAACTTCCCGGATAACCGGAGTGCTGGTCGGTAGAAGCCATGATACCAAACTTATTGCCTAATTCAAGGCCATACTGGATCGTTCCTTCCCACTGACGTGGTCCCATATCGTGCAGATAAGGATAATCTCCCTGGTCGCTTTCTGCCAAACCGTGGCGGGAATACATTTCTACGAATGGAGTAATATCACCTTCAGTAAAGCAATTCCAGTTGTAACCGCGATAACCGCCCTGATAACCCATGTGGTGCGGAGTAACGAATACTTTGTGTCCTTTAGCTTTTTCTTTCCAGTCTTCGATAGAAGTACATTCTACAAGCGGTGCATCCAGGTCATAGTTCAGTGCAACATGGTCGCCATGCTCCATGCTATGGGCTTCGTATCCGACGAAAGTCAGGAATTCACCTTCCTTGTTATACTCATTAGTCATTCTTACATATTTCTCGTAGCCGCCTTCACGCAAACGCTTGAAAGCGCCCGTGTGGTAGTCGATTACCCATTTCAGACGAGGATCGTCTGCTCCGGGAATATCCGGCCACATGGCATGAGGGGTTACACTGACAAAATCCAATTGTCCTTTCGCTTCTTCAAAAGCATCGCGCATGTCGCCGTGTCCGTATGTGATGTTACAGTGGTTGTGTAAGTCACCCCAATACATTTTGAGGTTGCTTGCCGATGGCATGATTTTCTTGGCATCCTTGCTTCCCGGTGCACAAGAACCTAGTAAACTGCCTGAAGCTGCCAATCCGAGGAAAGACCAGCCTGTGTTTTTTAAAAACTTTCTTCTATCCATGGTTTTATCTAATTAATTCGGTTAATTCTTCTTTTTTGTAATTTGTACTAAATGTTATATTTCCCTCATCCGCAAGGAAACCTGGCTCCAGCGCCTCGCTGGCTAGCGGTTTTTCATTTGTCGACGGTCTCCTTTGAAAAGAACTTTCTCTTTTTCATCGGGGTCGGTGTCGTTATATTGTTTTTGGGTATCCTGAAGGAGTTGCATCAATTCTTTTTGTTTTTCTGCATATTCCGGTTTACCGAAGACGTTGTTCATTTCTCTCGGGTCGGCTTTCATGTCGTACATTTCCCATTCATCTATATCGTTGTAGAAATGGATGAGTTTGAAATCCTGGGTACGGATACCGTAGTGACGTTTTACGGAATGTTCAGCCGGATATTCGTAGTAATGGTAATAAGCAGCCTTTCGCCAGTCGGCGGGAGTTTGACCTCCGTTAACCAATATTGGTTTCAGAGATGCGCCTTGGATGTCAGACGGAATTTCCGCTCCGGCAAAATCAAGGAAAGTAGGAGCAAAGTCTACATTCATACTGATTGCGTTGCTGGTGCTTCCTGCTTTGATAGCCTTCGGATAGCGGATGATAAGCGGCATACGCTGACATTCTTCATACATGAAGCGTTTGTCAAACCAACCGTGCTCGCCGAGGAAGAAACCCTGGTCGGAAGTGTAGACAATGATTGTGTTGTCCAGTTCACCGATCTTTTCGAGATAGTTCATCAGTCGGCCGATATTTTCATCTACTGCTAATGTAGTAGCCAGGTAGTCGCGCATATACTGTTGATATTTCCAACTGATTAATGCTTTGCCTTTCAGGTCGCCTTTGCGATATTCTGCGATACGTTGTGCATATACAGAATCCCATTTGTCCTGTACTTCGGCAGGCATACGCTTATATACGCTGTAAAGACGGTTTGTCGTATCTTTCAACATCTCTTCGCGGGTCAGTAGTTTGAGGTCCCAATCATCGGTGAGCGTGTGTTCGATGGACATATCCTGTTCGCGTGCTGCCCTTCCGCGTCCTTCGTAATCGTCGAACAGGTTGGCGGGTTCGGGGAAAGTAGTATTGTTGAAGATACCCAGATAGCGGGGAGCAGGCATCCAGTTGCGGTGCGGAGCTTTCTGATGATACATCATACAGAACGGTTTGCTCTTATCCCGGCCTTCGAGAAACTCAATGGCTTTATCAGTGATAATATCCGTTGCATATCCTTTTTCTACGATATGCTTGCCGTCTTCCCAAAAGTCGGGGTCGTAGTAGTCACCTTGTTCGTGCTGACCGCTAAGGATGCTCCAATGATCGAACCCTTGCGGCTCACTGATAAGATGCCATTTACCAATCATGGCAGTCTGATAACCGGCTTGTTGGAGGAGTTTGGGGAATGTCTGCTGGTCACCGTTGAATGTACTTGCATTGTCGGTGAAACCATTTTCGTGACTGAATTTGCCGGTGAGGATACAGGCTCGTGAGGGGCCGGAAAGGGCGTTGACTGCATAGCAGTTATCCAAACGAATACCTTCGTTGGCAATCCGGTCCATGTTGGGAGTCTGAATCAAGTTGCCGCCATAGCAGGACATGGCTTGGGTGGTATGGTCGTCCGTCATCATAAAGATGATGTTCGGTCGTTTAGTTTCTTCTTTCTTCTGATTGCCGCAGGAAGCAAGGCTTAATGCAGCTAATGGAAGGAGTAGGGTAGAGGGATTGTTTCTCATAATAAAGAGTGTTTTTGAGGAGAATGTGATATTAATAAACGAATAATAGCCGGATATGACTGCCATTCAGGGATGCGTAGTGACGAAAAATCTCCTCTCTTTTTAACGTAGAGAGGAGATTCTTCGCTACGCTCTGACCGACACTGAAGAATGTCTTTTTATCAGAGTTTATATTTTAGTGACTGTTTCTTTCCGTTTACTTTCACTTCTATTTCCAATCCGTTTTCGTCGAACGCTTTGTTCTTGAATTTAGCGTCAAATTTAGGGGCATCTGCGCTCTTCTTAACCGGGTAGATAACAGTGATATAACGTACAGCTTCTTCGCCGTCTTTCTTTACGTTGAATGATACATTCATACGTTTATAACGTTTGCGATAAGCAGTTGAACACCATCCCGGTTCTTTCTTCATGCTCATGCCGGCAGGGCCGAAACATTGCAGTTTCATGTTGCTTCTATCCTCAAATTGAGTAAGGAATGTCATGTCTTCGCGGCTGTTGGCGATTTCACCTTTCGGCATTTGGTAATGAAGATTGATAGAACCTTTAGCGCTACCTGTCATTTCGTCTACGATTACGAAGTAAGTGTTATCGACGAAGAATACGGAACGGCGATGCTTCAAGTTCTTGTAACTTGGATTTTCGGTAACCAAAGTTTGGATAGCACCTTCCGGCTGCCACAGTTTGGTAACTGATTCTGTAGTATCCAGGTTCTTGTTGTTCAGGGTTACAGTGTTGTGTACACAAGTCTGACGGTGCCAGTTGCGTTGTTCCATCACTTCGCCTTCGCCTGCATATACATACGAACCTGAATCTGGGAACAAGTTCTTGCCGTTGAACCAAAGTTCGAATGTACCGTTGTCCGGCTGACAGTGCCAAAATGCTTTCGGACCAGCCTTAACGACCATTTGAGTAGCATCCATTCCCCAGGAATTACGGAATACGAAGAAACCTGATTTCAAGAATCCCTTAGACATATAATCCGGCAATGCGCCTTCTTTACCTTCTGTTGCAAAGTATTTGATAGCCTGGTTTTTCGGGAACAGTTTGCTCCATGACTTGTAGTTCTTCACCATTTCTTTCTTAGTTGTCAGTTTGGCGTCACTGAAACATGGGTTTGTGTAATCCGGGAAAGAAATGTTTGCATAGAACATAATCATGCTTTCGATTGTATCCAAATAGTCCTGTGGGAATTCCTTACGGAATCCGTTAGCGTCAGCGATACCTAATGCCTTGCAGAAAATATTGATAGCAGCGAGGTGATAGTGCGGGTCGAGTTCGAACTGTCCGCCATCTTCATATACCTGTACATGAATTTCACGGTTCAGGATGTCGATACCACTTTTTCTCCAAGCCGGAGCATCTTTGAATTCCGGGAAGAAAGCACCGGCATAAATCATACGTTGAGCTTCGAACAGCAAGTGATTACCCTGGTCGGAGTAATTGCCTAAGATATGTATGGCATGCTTGTAATAATTCACTAAGAACTCAGTCAGAAAGTCCGGAGTGAAAGAAGGAGAAGGCAGGAACAACTGGAACTGCGAAGTCTGGTCTTGCAGACGGTTGCTTACTTCCAGAGGACGCCATGCGAAACGTACGTTTTCTACTTCGCCCTTGATTTTTCCGTCGCTAACCATTTCATATTCTTTCTTGTCCATTTTCACCAGCGGATTCTTTTTAATCCAGTCGATGTATTGGTGTGCCCATTCTTTGGCGTATTTCTCGTCACCGGATACACGGTAAGCCTTACCCATCGGAGTGAACCATTTGTGACGGTGCAACTGCCAGCGAAGTTCGTTGTCTTTTACCGGCCAGTATTGCCAGTTGATGTCTTCTCCGTAATTGTAAGAAGGCTGATAACCTTTGTGAACGAAGAAGGTATGCTTCAGTGCATCGTCTGCCCACTGCTGTTCTTCTTTGCCGATAGTGATTTTATTCAGATTGATATCCGGAGTTTTCACGTTGGTACGTGCGCGGTAGTAATCGAGCAATGCTTTTGCGGCATCTTCGTCTTTACTTTCCTGGTGCAGCGTTTTCACTTTTTCCAGTCCCGGGTAGTCCAGGTTGAGAAGTGAAAATACTTCGCTTTTCAACTCCTGGGCATAACCTTTACCTACGAAACATGCAAATGTCAGCAGGACGATATACTTTAATTTTTTATTCATGATAGATTCGGTGTTATGGTTTTATGTCTTAGATATTTTTGTAATTGATACCTTTCAGATCCATGAATCTCTTCAATGCTTCCAAATAGTAGTAGTCAGCATAATTCAGCGGAGTGTCAATTTCAGAACCGTTAGGCAGTGAGCCTACAGAGTGCATCAGGATGAATCCCTGGTTGTCGCCAACCTTTGCAAGGTATGCGTCACTTGACAAACTCTTCAGAATCTTTTCAGCATAATCCAGGTATTTCTTACCATCAGGAACCATTGTGCTAAGCTCTATCAATGCAGAAGCGGTAACAGAAGCGGCAGATGCATCACGCGGAGTTTCTTCCGTCACAGGAGCATCATAATCCCAGTAAGGAATAGCGTTGTCTGTTTTCACACGTTCCATAATCATATCGGCAATCTTCACTGCAAAGTTCAGGAAAGTGCTGTCATTGGTTTCACGGTAGCAAGAGGTATAGCCATATACAGCCCATGCCTGGCCGCGTGCCCATGAAGAATCGTCATTCTTGCCTTGGTGAGTCTGCTTACGTTCAACAGTTCCGTCGTTGTTGTAGCTCACTACATGCCAGCAAGTATAATCCGGGCGGAAGTGATTGTGCATGGTAGTCATGGCATGTTTGATGGCAACATCTTTATATCTGCTGTCACCCGTTGCTTTGGCTACGTTGAACAGAAGGTCAAGATTCATCATATTGTCAATGATTACCGGGAAGTTCCATGTACCGAAATCCCAGGAACGGATAGCTGCGATAGAGTCGTTGAAACGTCCGCAAAGATTGTCGGCAGTTTCTCTCATTACTGCTACGATGGTATCGTTGGGAGCAAGACGTTCTGCGTTGCCATAGCTACAGTTTATCATAAATCCTAAATCGTGCGTACCTTTATAATAGCGTACCGGATTCAGAAGATTAGTATATTGAATGGCTTCAGCTTTCAGTGTGTCGTTTCCTGTCAGCTCGTATGCGTACCATAAAGAACCGGGGAAGAAGCCGCTTGTCCAGTCATGGATGCCACAAAGACGACGTTTGCCCAATTGTTCTGCGGTCGGTTGTGCGCGAAGTGAATCTTTAAATGTCAGTGAATCTCTTTCCAACTGACGGCAAAGGAAATCCATATCATAACCTGTGCGGATAGAACGTGGAAGCATACCTGTGTTGCTAACTTCTTCAGCAGAAAGTTGCAACTGGGCAGAAGCTACATCCAGTCCTTTTTTAATCCAACTGTAGTCTTCCTTTGGAGCTGTCTGGCACGATGCAAGTGCGATAGTAACCGAAGCAAAGAGAACAAGTTTCTTTTTCATGTTATTCATTTTAAGTGATTGTTTTTAGAAGTTTTGTAACTGATGCAAAAGTAGCCGAAAGGTCTAATTTTGTGTTACAGGATTGTCGAAAAGGCATTTAATTAGAGCTTTTCAAGTTTTGATTTTGTTGAAAAAGGTTTTAATATTCTCCAATATGCCTTGATTTATGAACCAGTCTTGTAATGATTCATTTGTTTGACAAGACTTATTGGAGAATATCGAAAAGCTCGTTTAACGATTTATTTCCAGCCTGGGTTTTGCTCGAAAGAGGTCATTAATTTCATGTCACGTTGTGGAATCGGTAATAATTCATGTTTACCTTTCTTTGTGAAATCCACACATATATAATTAGGATCGCCGCACCAATCAATTAAGTTTTGTGCTGTTTTGCGGATACTTTCATAATAGATTCCCCAACGAATCAAATCCTGACGCCTGTGACCCTCATAAGCCAGTTCATAAGCGCGTTCATCACGAATCGCTTGTTGGAATGTATCGTGATCCATTCCAGTGGCAAGATCAGACAGACTGCTTGCAGTGTTTACAGATAAGCCAAATCCACGACGACGTACCATATTGATCGCTTCGTAAGCTTCTGTAGTAGGACCACCTTTCCATTCATTTAAGGCTTCTGCATAAAGCAGCAATACATCTGCATAACGTAATACATACCAATTGATATTTGAGTAGTCTGCATTGACCAGGTAGTTGCTGGCATTTACATACTTTTCGGTATCCCATTTTGCCGGGCAACATCCATTGTCATAGGCTTTTTTTGCTTTTGCAGTTCCAGCATCGGAAATAGCCGTTTCGAAAGTTTCAGCATTAATGGCTATTTTTACTCCGTCTTCACCAGTTGCTTCTTTTTTTCCATATCTATAATCTGAGAAGGAAATAGCCCATCGTTTATCGCTTTGACGATCTTTCCAGTCACGCAGGAATGTACTTACCACTCTCCAATTTCCTGCATTGCGTACACCTCTGATACCAGATGCAGAGACGCCATTCCATTTGCCGATGCGTCCACAAGGGTCTTGAGAAGAAGTTCCTGTTACTGTAGGGGCGTAGAAACTGACTTCTATCAAACTTTCGTCCGGATTCCATATCCCATTGCAGGTGTTACGCCAAAGTTGTTCGTAATCATCTAATAGATGATGTTTGCCCGATTCTACTAGAATTTTAGCTGTCTTGGCTGCTTCTTCCCATTTGCTTTTATCATTGATCGGACTTCCTGCCCATGTGGCATATACTTTAGTCAGCAAGCCGAGTGCAGCACCTTTTGAGAAACGGAAACTATTGTTGGAACGTATTTTGTCATCTTGTGCATAAGGCAAGTTGCTTATCGCGAATTTTAGATCGGCTTCGATGAATTTATACACATCTTCCGGTGCAGCTTGTACAAAAGTAGAAGGGTGTTGAGAAGATTGAGCAGTGTTGGTCATCAATGCAATGTTTCCGTACCAGCGAACCAACTCAAAATAATACAATGCGCGTAGTGCACGTGCTTCTGCCATATAAACAACAGCTTTCTGTTGGTCGTCGTCTCCAAATTGATTCACATTGCTCTGTAAAGTTTCCATAAAGTCATTTGCATCATAAACGGCATTATAAAGTGCTGACCAGGTACTTTGTACTTCTGATTGAGTAGCGGTGTATGCATTAGCCGGAACCAGGCGGAAGCCATTGGTGCTGTTTCCTTCGCATTTGGCTAAATCAGTGGGAATCGTGAACAGAAGTGATAAATGATATCCATATATGCCTCCTTGAATCATATCCCTGTAGACGCCTAACAGTACGTTTTGCGCTTCAGAAGCATTTCTCATATAAGTTTTTTTATCCACTTCCGTGTAAGTTTGCTCATCTAGTGAACAGGATGAAAATACACAGCTTAGAAATAGTATATAGTATATTATTTTTTTCATTTTTACTGTTTTTATAGATTAGAACTGAATTTCAAGACCGAATGTATATACTCTACTCTTTGGGTAAGCTCCCCAGTCGAGTCCAGGAGTCATCGGATTATTAGCCCCCATAGATACTTCCGGGTCATATCCGCTGTATTTGGTTATACAGAACAGATTCTGTGCGGAGGCATAGGCGCGTAGGCGTGATATGTAGAATTTTCTAGTCCATTTGCTTGGTAGTGTATAACCTAAGACAACGTTCTTCAAGCGAAGGAAAGAACCATCTTCAATAAAGCGTGAATACAATTCATTCTTCACATAACCTTTGGCCGAAGGAACCCGATTGGATGCATGTGTAGGCGTCCATCTGTCCGCTACTTCTGCTAACTGGTTATAACGTTCGTCTTGTGTTTGTGTACTAAAAAGACGAGTTGCGTTATAAACATCATTTCCATAGTTGAATTGGAACATAAAACTAAAGTCTATCTGCTTGTAATTGAATGTATTGGTAATACCTCCATACCATTTAGGAATACCATTCCCAATTACCGTAAGGTCCTTGGTGGTGATAGAACCGTCTCCGTCAATGTCTTTATACTTCACCATACCCGGTTCTACAGGTCTTCCCGCATGTTCGCTGATATCGGTAATTCCGGGTTTTAATATCATTTTACCATCCGGAGTTACATTAAAATCGGACGTTTGGTATACGCCGTCGTATTTATAGCCATAAATTTGTCCTAAAGAAGAACCGATTGTTGCTATATAATCATAGTCTGTGAAGTCTGAACTAAATCCTGTGCGAGCATACATCGTAGTAGTACCCGGCTGTAAAGATTTCAAGGTATTTGTAAGGAACGAGATATTGAAATCTGTTTGCCATAAGAAATTTTTAGTTTGGATGTTCGTACTGTTCAGATTCAGCTCGATACCTTTATTTTGTATTTTACCGATATTTTGGTATTGAGAACCGAATCCTGTAACATATGCCAGACTTTGAGCCAATAGTAAGTCTTTCGTGTTTTTCACGAAGAAGTCTGCGGAGAAATTCAGCCGATTTTCAAATAATCCTAAGTCAATTCCTAGATTGGTGGTTGTCGAACCTTCCCATTTTAGGTCAGGATTAGGCAATTGTTTCGGATTCAATACTGTAATCAGTTGGCTTCCCAATCCATATTTACTCATCGTATATAAATCCATTGACAGATTATTGGCAATGCGGTCGTTACCTACCGTACCCCATCCGAAACGGAGTTTCAGGTTTGAAATAGGTTTGATCTCTTTCATAAACTTCTCTTCGGAAATACGCCATGCGGCAGAGAAAGAAGGGAAGTAACCCCATTTATTATTTTTGGCAAATACGGTAGAACCGTCTGCACGTACGGTCGCTGTAAGTAAATAACGGTTGTCAAAGTTATAATTACCACGGGCAAAGAAAGAAAGCAGTTTTTTTTCGCTTCTATAAGTATTAACTTTACTGGGAGTGGCACCGATGCCTAAGTTATCACTTCCTAGATTGTCAAATGGAAAATCTTTGGCTTGACCTTGCAGGTATTCACTGCTATTGAAAGAAAATTCATGTCCCAGCATGACATTGAGTGTATGCTTTTTCTTGAATTTCTTATTGTATGTCAAGGTGTTATTGTTAATCCAGCGTAATGCTTTTGTCATTTGCGTCTGTCCATAAGCGCTGTTACCGTTACGATATGCTTCACGAGATGATTCAGTATAGAAAACATCATCGCGAGTGTTGGTTGTATTGTAAGTTCCGGCAGTTTTGAATGTAAGGTCCTTAGTCAGTTTAACGGTAATGGCAAGGTTTGTTCCCCAAAGTTCTGCTTGTCTCCGGCTATTGACAGATTTAGCTTGAACGATAGGATTTACTTGTGAGATACTTTCTGTATCTGAGAGAATCAACGGGTCGATAGCGGCAGCTAGAAATTCTTCGTTGGTCATGCTATTACCTGGAGTAGGACGTGCGCGTAAAATCATGGAAAGCATATTAAAACGTCCATTGTCGCCTGAAGTTCCCACCCCTTTTTTCACTGTGTTGGCATAATTAACAGTTGCATCGAATGATACTGCCTTGGTTACTTGTTGGATGAGACGGAGTTTTCCTGTTGTTTTTTGGAAACCGCTGTTTGTAAAGATACCATTTTCGTTATAATGTGAAAAAGAAGCAGAATATTTGCTTTCTTTATTACCACCGGAGATAGACAGGCTATGGTCTTGTGACCATGTCGGGGCAAAAGATTCTTTTTGCCAGTCTACTCCCGGGTCAGTCAGATAGTCGTCAATCGTTTGGTGAATGTATGGTTCTCCATTTTTATCATTACCTTCCTGATAGTAAGTCGTTGCATATTTGGATGGATTGATTTCCATCTGTAATTGTACGAAATCATATGGAGATAGTTGATCCAGCATTTTTGAGATTTTACGATAACTGGCTGATCCATTATATGTGATAACCGGTTTACCTTCTTTTCCGGATTTGGTCGTAACCAATACAACACCGTTTGCTGCACGGGCTCCGTAAATAGCGGCAGCAGATGCATCTTTCAGAAATTCCATATTTTGAATGTCGGAATTGGAAAGATGGTCGAGACTACTCACTTCAAAACCATCGACAATGAAAAGTGGCGAAGCGTCTCCAGTTACAGTACCTACACCACGAATCTTGATGTCGAAACCTGCTCCCGGTGTTCCATCAGTTGATGTAACTTGTACACCGGCAACTTGTCCTCCCAGGGTTCCCATTACAGAGCCGGTTTTGAAGCCCTCTATGTTTTTGGCACCTAGGGAAGCGACCGAGCCAGTCAAGTCATTTTTTTTCATAGTTCCATATCCGACAACGACAACCTCGTCCAACATGGCGTTATCAGGAGTCAGTTTTATAGACAATTTGTTTTTTCCCTGAATTTTAACATCCTCGGTTTTGTAGCCTATATAGCTGATTGACAAAGTTCCATTTTTAGGAGCATTTATCGTGAAGTTACCGTCAAAGTCTGTAATTGTACCTGCTTTGCTTCCTTTCACTTGTATTGTTGCTCCAATTAAAGGAGTATCTGTTTCATCCAGCACCACACCTTTTACATTTATATCTTGTGCAAACGTGGTGAGGGTGATCAAGAGAGCCAAGAGGGTGAAATACCCTCTTTTGCTCAACGTGTTGTATCTTAATTTAAACATATTCATTGTGATTTATATAATTCATTAGTATTTAGAAGTTTGGATCAAACCAAATGATGAATGGGAATACCTGAGTGCCACCATTGATACTATTAGCACTGAAATCTCCATTAGTAACGAGTGTCATCTGCCCAATCATTGCCCCATCAGCATATACTCCGTCGGTATTTTTCCATTTTCCCGGATTCACTTTTACGGCCCAGTTTGCAGTCTGGTCGACATATGCACAAGCCTGACTGAGATTAGTACTGTTACTGTAGTAAGACAGCGGATCTTTTGAACCGTAATTTGGGTTCTTGTCACCATAATAAGCTCTGAAGACTTCGGCTAGGAATGTATTTGTAACACTGGCACTTACTGTTCCTTCCACAAGTTCACCGTTTACATTGTAATAGTTGAAAGTTCTTCTATAATCCATAGCGAATTTAGCAGGGTCACTTACGCCTTCAAGAGTTGGTTCTTTAGAGATTCCACCCTTTGCTGGATTCACTCTGAATGCAAATGGAGAATATAGCACTTTAACTCCACTTGTAGCAGGGAAGTTGAAGAATACGGGAACATTGACAGAGACTTCAGCAGGTGTTCCTTTTCCAGCTGTTGCAGTTACAATAATGACACCACATTGGTTGGCTTTATAGCCTTTCAGAGACAATTTACCGGTTGCAGAATCTATTGTCGTTCCACTCATTTGGTGTTTGGTGACTACGCTCCATGTGAGCTGAACACCGTTTTTGGCATCGGTTTTAGGTTCGAGACTTAACCCTTGCAGTTCATTAGCACTGTTTACTCTATATTGACTTGCTTCTGCGGCTTCGTCTAATCCTAAGTTGTTTCCGTATCGGATATAAGTGAAATAATTCTCATTCTCCTTAATATTCAGGTTGAAAGAAGTAATCTTTTCGCTTTTAGCATTATGAGCTTTTACTTGAATAGTATAATTCTTTATTTGAATAGTATTACCTTTTTTGGCAGAGATTACTCCTAAGTGTTCATCTATATTCAGCTTCCCATTCAGTTCTGCCGGAAGATTCACAAATTCATAGCTAACTTGATCGCCATCTATTTCGGTAGGAGAGAATGTAAATGCTGTACCTTGAACCTCTTCTTGATTATCATAAGAGAAGGTGGTGATAGGATTAATGAAAGCTACAATATTAATAATGAATGCTTCGTCGAAATCTGTACTTCCATATTTGTTAGTAACGGATATGCTAACTTTACATTCGGTATCGATTTCCAACCCATTGTTTTCGCTTAATGATAAGACACCTGTTGTCGGATCTATGGTGATAGGTGCGTTTTCCGGTGTCACGGATTTGATGCTGTAAGCCAGTTCTTCTAGTGAACCCTTCAATACAGGTACAGTAGTAACGTATGCACTATTTTTTTCTGCTTTGACTGAATTGGGAGTGTATATTAATGACAATGGTTTAGATATAATATTGAAAGTCACTGCATTTTCAAAGATGCCTGCTCCTGCACCAGTGGTCAGTTTCAGATTCAGTGTGTATTTTCCTGGAGGAATTTCACCTTTATAATTCTTATTGATGCTGATCTTTCCGGTCTGTGTGATAGCAAAGTATTCATATCCTTCTTCTTGAATTATTTCATATTTAGTGATGGATACATGAGTACTATTGTCTGTTGTCACTTGAGCGGTTGCATCTTCATTATCGATATCCGTAAAGTCAACTGTCACTTCGTTAGGTTCCACAGTAATACCGTCAGGCACGGGTGCCAGCATATTTACTGTTACCGCATCCTTAAACTCGTGACGATTGCCGTTTGATGTACAGGCTATTGTTAGTTTATACGTACCTACAGGCAATTTTTCAGTATTTTGCAAGGAGATAGATCCGCTGTTTGTGTCAATGACAAAACAGTCTGTACTATATGTTTCATTGTCAAGCGTAATCCCTGTGATTGCAAAATCTGAGGGTGCGGCACCGATGTATGTCGGTGAATTAAGGTTAAAGTTCATGGAAGGACCTATATCTGTCACTCCTGAATAAAAGATGGCAAATTTGGTAGAATCTGTCGTTTCTGGGTCTGTACAAGAGGTGACGAAATGTCCCGACAAGATGATCACTAAGAGCATCAGTCCCTTGCTAAGTAATGTTTTAAGGTTCATATTTACTATTTTAAGTTTATTGGATTTGATAATTCAACTCATAAGTTTTGCCAGCAACGGTTACTGAACAGGAAACTCCGTTGTCGTTGTAGCCTCCAGCGATAAATGAACCGGATATTTCCGTTGCATCCGTACTTCCCTGCACAGGATAGATGACAGTGAGAAAACGCGCTGCCTTTCTTCCACTTTTTGCAGCCATATTAACAGAATAGGCTTTACGTTCGAAGGTTGCGTTGTCATTGGTATCATAAGAGACTCTTCCTGCAAAAGGAGTGAGAGTCACTTTTCCGTCATCATTTGTTTTCACTGTGCGGATTATGATATTGTTACCGTCGGCGAAATTAGTGTGTGCTCCGTGGAGATCTTCGTCAATAATTACTTCACTATCATTTCCCTCGCATAAATTGAAATTGATGTTGACAGGAGTGGTAGTCGTACCTTCTCCTATACCTTCGTCTACGATTACAAAGAATTTCTTTTCGACGAAGAATACATAGCGTCTATGAGTAAGGTTCTTATATCCGTCATTTTCCGTCACTAGCACTTCTGTGGTACCTTCCGTACTGCATTTAATCAGTCTTCCCTGAGTGGTGGTATAACTGGCTCCGTCTTTCAGGTCTGTATGATTCGCTCCCAAAGTAAGTGTGTTGTGCACTTCAGATTGGCGGAACCATTTGCGATTGTCGTTGCTGCCCCCAGTTGTGTTGGTATAGGCATAGACGCCAGAGTCGGGGAAGAAATTACGCCCGTTATGATAAAGTTCGAACGTACCGTTATCCGCTTGGTTATGTGACCAGATATCCGGTGCTGTTTCCGCATAGTTATTGCTTAGGATAAACATCGTGGATGCTTTATCCCATCCGTTACGCAATACATAATAGCCGGATGTAGAGAATAGCTTCGGTGTAACATCCGGGCGTGTACCCTTGCCATAAGTTGCCATATATTTGATATTAGCATTGTTGGGGAACATCTCTATATATCTATTGAAATTTTTATTAAGCACACTACGGCTCCACGAAGCTTGACGGGTATCGTTGAAACCCGGTACGAAGTATTTTCCGATTCCACTGAAATAGCTCGGATAAGTAAAGTTTATAACTACTTCGGCAGCTTTTTCCAGAGTTTCTTTCAATGTAGCGGGTAGTTTATCTGTAATGTTGTTAGCTTCGGCTAGCTTGATAATTTCATAATAATCGGCAATTGCAGATATATGATAACTGAGGTCTAGTTCATAGTGCATTCCATCTTCCAGAAATTGTTCCTGGACCTGTTGGCTTAGAATGTTGAATCCGGTGTTTTGCCAAGTCTGAGCATTTTTTAATTCGGGGAGAAGTGTTCCTGCCGTAGCCAAAGCCGCTCCTTGCGAAATCAGAATATTACCTGCCTGTTCATAAGGATATTGTACTAAGAAATCTGCTTGTTCTGCAATTTTGACTAAAAATGCAGAAAGCCATTCAGGTGAAAAGTTGACAGAATTCTTGAAATATTCCAATAACTTGACTTGGTCATTGATGCGGGTAGCCACTTGCAATTGCCACCAACTGGTTGTGTTTGGACCACTTGTAGGTTGTGGATTTTGTGTCATCCAATCACTATAGACACTTATCCAGTTAGTAGCGTACTTCTCATCATTGCTTGTGCGATATGCTTTTGCTTGTGGAATGAACCATTGGTGACGATGCAGCTGTTTTTGATATTCGTCAGAAGCACCTTCGGGAGAGAAGGTCCAGTCTATCTTACCATCTTTTTTTAATGACCAAGGTTGTTGCGTGTCATTGTTCTGATAGAAGTTCTTAACGTAAAAGCAAAAGTCTGTTAATGCATAGTCTGCGATAGATTTTTCGTTTTCTGTCACTGTTACGTTCATTAAAGAAAAATTCGGATTGGTTACGTTTGTACGCGTACGATAGTATTCTAAAATTTCTTTTGCTGCCCAATAATAGTTTCCAGTTTCATAATGTGATTTAGCTTTTTCTAGTCCGGGATAATCCAGGTTGATCACCTCGAATAACTTTTCGTTGATTACATCGTTGGGTAGAGAAGGACCGTTGATCTCCAAATCTCCACCATCAGTGATAAGTTCGTTGTCGTCATCTGTACATCCGATGCATGCAAAGAATGCACACATGCAAATAAAGAAGATGTTCTTCATACTTTATTAGGTTTTAATTATTAAAAGTTATATTTTACTGTTTGCAAATGTAGCTTGTTTATTTTTTAATGTCAGCTTATGTTGTTCAAGCTTTGTTCAAAAATGATTTTTTTGATATTAATATTGTTGAATCAAATGCTATTCTTGTTTAAAAAGCCTGCTATGCTTCTGATTCCCGGCTTTTTATATATCATAATGTAATCTACTCCTGTTATACTCATGCGATGGATTTTGTACATTTTTAGATGTTTCATTGGATGATTTTTAGTCTGAAATGAATGTTGGAAGTTTCAGTTTTTAAGTTGATAATTCAAATCGTATGACTTATTATCAATAGTCACTTTGATAGAAACATTAGTAGAGTTTGCAGGATTGTCGGTGAATTCTGCGTGAATCTTATGATTAGATGCTGTTGTTACCGGATATAATATAGTAATGAAGCGTACAGGAGTATTTTTGTTTTTCTTCATGACAACGGAATAAGCTGTTCTTTTTTCATATTTTCTATCTGTCTGATAAGAGATTCGTCCATCAAAAGGTTTTAGAGTCATATCCTGACTTCCAAAACTACGGATGAACAGGTTATTATTATCTCCAAAGGTCGTATGTGCACCGAACTCTTGAGTATCCAATATGACATTGTTGACAGATGTTTCGTCACAAAGGTGGAAATACAACTTGGCATAACCTGTTGCTGTGCCAAATCCTTCATCTATGAATGCAAAGAACTCAATAGGCTGTTTCACATAAAAGATGGAACGGCGGTGTTTAAAATCACTGTATCCTTGATTTTCGGTGACTATTAATTGTTGGTTATCATCTTCTTTAGAAAGCAGTAGGGTACCTTGTGCTTTATTGATATTTTCAGATCCTATATCTTCGTGTTCTTCAGATTTGCCTAGAACCATCGTATTATGAGCTTTGGTTTGGCGGAACCATCTGCGAAGTTTCATCACTTCTTCATCATCTTCGTTCATATATGCACATACACCGGAATCGGGGAAGAAATTGCGTCCGTTGTGATATAATTCAAATGTTCCGTTATCAAGTTGGTTATGGCTTGAATCATTCAATTTGGAAGATATATTATTGCTGTGTACCAGCATGGTCGATTGTGGAGTCCAATCGTTGCGTAATACATAAAATCCGGAATTTTCGAATGTTTTGATTTTTGTGTCAGGTTGAGTGCCTTCTTTCCCATATGTCTTCATGTAGTTAAGTTCTGAATCATTCGGGTACATATCCGTGTATTTGACGTAGTTTTTATTCAATACACTTCGGGTTTTGATCCATGAGTCGTTGAATGCAGGACTACAGTCTTTGCTTCCTTTGATAAAGTAGCTGGGATATGTGAAGTGCATGACTACTTTGGTCGCTTTCAACAGAACTTCATCAAGTTCCGGTGAAAGCAAATGTTCCGGTAATTCATTTAATAGAATCAGTCTTTTTAAATCATAGAGTCCATCTACGATACCTATATGATAATGGAGCGAGAGATCATTAGTCATCCCATCTTTCAAAAACAACTTAGAGGTTTGCTCATTAATGATGTCGCAGCCAGTCTTTTGCCATTGTGGGGCGTCTTTCAATTCAGGAAACAAGGTACCTGCAAAGACCAATGCTATGGCTTGGCTCAATAGAATGTTATTTTCTCCTGCATATTTATATAAAGATAGATAATCAGCATGCTCCGCAAAATGAATCAGAAAAAATGAAAGCCATTCGGTATTAAAATTGGCAGAAGATTTAAAATACTCGAATAATTCTGTTTGCCCCATGATACGATTGGATACTTGTAACTGATACCATTTGAATTTATCCGGCTTTCCATCCGGCTTTGGATGCTTGGTAACCCAATTGGTATATACTTCTTTCCATGAAAGTATGTATTCTTCGTTGTGAGAATGTTGATAGGCTTTTCCTTGCATCGGCATCCAATTGTGGCGATGCAATTGTTTCTGATATTCATTATCGGCACCTGCGGGAGCAAATTCCCAATTAATCGTATTGTCTTTGTTTTGTAGCGAATAAGGAATCTTTTCGTTTTTGTCTTCCAGGTAATTATCGTTAACGTAAAAACGATATCCGTTCATGGCATAGTCGGCATAGCCCTGTTCAGCTTCACTGAGAGTTGAAGATAAATTGGGATTTGTTATTCCTGTTCTATTTCTGTAATAAGTAAGCAGCTTTTCCATGGCTGCGTTGTCTTTTTTTGCTTCATGCAAAGATTTTACTTCTTCCAAACCCGGATAATCGAGGTTGAGAATTTCAAATAAATCTGCTTTAGTATCGTCTTCCGGTGGTGTCGGATCATCTTCTGATGGAATATCTTCAATGTCTTTGATGAGAGTATCCTTGTCGGTACACCCTGTGAGTATGATGGTGAGTGATAGTAGCATGCATAAGTAAAAACTGTTTTTCAAATTCATAGTAAAGACGTTTTAGTGGGTTCTTAGATTCAATATCGGGTGCAGTTACACACCTTTTCGCAAAGATATGGGATAAAGCACCCTCGCTGCATTAGTTTTATTGAATTGTATATCAATTTTGTATAATGATTCTGCTGCATATACATAAAAAGACCGTATCCTTTTCTTTAATCATATAGAAGCATTATGGAATTCTATTAGATGATTTAAGCAATTTACCGTATTCTATTAATTACTTCTTCTAATACAATTAGTGGAATGCAGTTGAGCAACTTACTGGTTGCACTTGTGCAACTGTAAAGAAGGATAAGTGCGACTTGACGGTTGCACAACTGTAACCTATTAATAAGACGCAATGGAGTCAGAAAAGACTTAATTTGTTGCTAAATAGAATGTTATGAGAAAAATGCACTTTTTCATCAGAAAAACCTAAAAACATCCTATTGTTTTTTGTAAACTTATCTTAAAATAGCCCTGTTTTAAGAGGTAATGTGTTGATTATAAGCTCTGCAACATTTTTGTATTTCCCCCTATAATACTTAAAATAAATACAAAAATGTCACAGATAATATGGATAGCTTTTTTATTATGAAATAGTTTTCACTTATCCTTTTGCTTTCTTGATATACTCAGTAGGCAAGCATCCGAAATACTTCTTGAAACTTGTAGCAAAGTAAGACGGTGTATTGAATCCTACCATCGTGCTGACTTCCGCAACTGTATAGCGACCATCTTTCAAAAGTTTGGCAGCCTCATTAAAGCGAATCTTGCGTATAAAGTCGATAGTCGATTCGCCTGTGATGGCTTTCAGTTTCAGGTGCAGATTGGAACGGCTCATATTCATTTCTCTGGCAAACTCGTCGGTAGAGAATTCTATATTATCCATGTTCTTTTCTACAATAGTCACAGCACGTTTCAGCAGCGCTTCATCCATAGCGTTGAACGTAATCTTCTCCGGTTCCACTTCCAGAGACTTGGAATAACGCTCGAGCATACGTCTGCGGGTACGCATCATGTTCTGAATCTTCGTAGTCAGTATGGCAAGAGAGAATGGTTTGGGGATATAATCATCCGCACCCATTTGCAAACCTTCCATTTGATCCTTGATTTCACTTTTGGCTGACAGGATAATAACCGGGATATGACAAGTACGGATATTCTGCTTCACGTTCTTACATAGTTTGATACCATCCATTACAGGCATCATCACATCAGTAACAATGATATCGACCTCATTATCTTTCAGTTTTTCCAGAGCTTCCTCACCGTTTCCGGCTTCCAGTGTATTAAACAGCTCGGAAAGTCCACTGCTGAGGTAATGTCGGATTTCATTATTGTCTTCTACGATAAGAATCGTTCCCCGTTTCTTGTCACCTGATTCTATGGCTTCATTTTCCACCTTTTCCGTATCAATGAAATACATCTCTTTGGAATTAGTGGAATACACCTGTTCTTCCTCGTTCTTGGCGTCATTGGAAGCTAATTCAGATGGCTTGTAGGTATTTATATCCTGCGGAAGATATACGGAGAATGTACTACCTTGTCCCTCTTCACTATCCAATTCGATACGGCCATGATGCAACTCTACCAAACGTTGTACCAATGAAAGACCGATACCACTTCCTACATGCTCACTCTCAACCTGATAAAACCGTTCGAATATCTTTCCCTGCTTGTTGATAGGAATACCGATACCTGTATCGCTGACTTGCAGTACCAGCCAATTATTTTCCTCTTTCAGGGTTACAGTGATACTTTGCCCGCTTTCGGTATATTTGAAAGCATTTGAAAGCAGGTTATTGACAATTAGTTCCAGATAATTAGGATCGAAAAGTACCTCTTTGTCTTCCAATTCGGAATGAAGAGTATAAGTTATCTTTTTGTGACGTGCCAGCTTATCATAGAACAGAAAATTGTCCTGTATCAATTGATGGGCATTTTCTTTCTTGACTTTCAATTCGAATACTCCGAGCTCGGCACGGCGGTAATCCATCAACTGATTGACAAGATGCAACAGACGATTGGCATTTCGTTGGATATATTCCAGTTGATTACGTGTCCAGCGGTCGCTTATCTTATTGATGATTTCCTGTAAAGGAGCTAAGATGAGAGTCAGTGGAGTACGCAATTCGTGAGAAATGTTGATGAAGAAACGCATCTTCATCTGATTGATTTCTTCCTGGTGCTCCTTGTCCCTGCGTTCTATTTCCAGTTCCGCTTCCATGCTTTTACGCATCCAGAAGAAACGGAACACGAAAGTGATAAAACCGATGAAGGTAGCGAGGAAAAGAAGTATTGCCCACCAAGTCTTGTACCATATGGGAAGAACGATGATTTCGAGAACAGTAGGAGTCATATTCCATTTCCCGTCACTATTGGCGGCTTTTACTAAGAAATGATACGTTCCTTGCGGTAGGTTGGAGTAGGAGACAGTACGTTTATCTGTCAGATAATACCATTCTTTATCATATCCTTCCAGTTTGTAAGCAAAGGTATTGTGCTGTCCTGAAATATAGTTGGATACAACGAACTCGATAGTAAAAGCAGTTTGCCATGATTTCAATGTAATACTTTCCGTTTCATTGATATTTTTTGTCAAAATACCAGTTTCGTCATCCGGGCGGACAGTTTTGTTGAACAGTTGCAGTTTGGTTATTACTACGGGCGGAGTATAAGGGTTGTCCAATAATAATTCAGGTCTGAAAGTTGTGATACCGTTGATACCACCGAAATACATTTGTCCGCTGGCAGTACGGCAGTACGAGGAAGTATTAAATTGATTACTTTGCAAACCATCCGATTCAGTAAAGTTACGGAACTTTTCAGTCTCCGGGTTAAAGCAGGAAATGCCCCGATTAGTACTTAGCCAAAGCCTCCCGAAGGTATCTTCCAAAATACCATAGACTACATTATTAGGCAGACCATTGGACGTAGTATATCGTTTGATTTTCTTCTCTTTCTCATTAAAGCAATAAACTCCTTCGCGCGTGCCTACCCAAACGATACCGTTGTTGGCTTCGTAAATGCAGTTGGTGAACATCTTGGTGACAGGAGATGCGGGAAGAACAGAATCTTTTTGTATCTCTAACCCTTGTTGTTGAAAGACCGATACGCCTTCCTCGCCACCAATCCAAAGCCGTTTGCGTGAGTCTCTGAATAAAGTCGTGATTTGTTGTGAAGTGAATGGAGTACCATCCTTTTCTTTATCTATGGTAGTAAAACTTCGTTTTTCAGGATTGAAGCTGACTAAAGCGCTCAATGTACCTAACAGGAGATTGCCCCCTTCGTCAGGAAGAATGGCATATACGTTCTCATTAACCAGTTGACTGTTAATCTGATTGAAACTTTCCATTCGCCCGCTGTTGCGGTGGAGAACAGACAGCCCTCCGGCATGTGTACCTATATAAACAAGTGATTTTTGCTCGTCTACATATACAGCCTTGATATTATTGGAGCCAATTCCTATTTCCCGTTCACTTTCCTGCAACGCATAATGAGTAAACTGTTGCGTTTTAGTGTTATACAGATTCAGACCGCCGTCATTGGTTCCTATCCACAGATTCTTGTCCTTATCTTCCACAATGCAGCTTACCACATTGTCACTCAATGAGTTCTTATAAGGAATACGTTGTATATTCTTGAACCGGTTCCGGATGGGATGGTAATAGTTCAGTCCCCCGAAATAAGTCCCAAGCCACATACCCCCTTGTGAGTCCATAAAAATACTGCGCACCGAACGTTGCGACAGACTACCACTTTCTACCGGACTGCTGCTATATGAAATAAAAGAGTCATTTACTTCCCGATAAATATTCAAATCATTGAACGTACCTATCCACAAACGATTTTGTGAATCCAACGCCAAAGAACGAATATAATTGGAACTGATACTTTTCGGATTGGAAGAAGAGTGTATATACGTCTTCACCTCTTTGGTCTTCGGATTGAGCAGAAGCAGACCTGCTCCCTCGGTAGCCACCCATATACGGGTAGGGGATTGTTGCAGAATAGCCTGAATCCGTTTGGTATCTAATATCGGAGACACCTTTTCAAGATTCTTTTGCGTAATGGAATAACTGTAAAGTCCGTTTTCCATTGTGCCGATATAAATCACATCACCATGCCGGTAAAGAGCGGAAGCTATAATTTTATGCATAGCCGTACTAAAAGAATCATCCACAAATTTAGATTCTTTTATGTCGAACATAATCAGACCTTCCTGTGTACTGATGAGTAATTGTTCCGGTGATATTTCAGCGATACCATTAATCTGTTGTCGCTTGCCTTTCTTCTCGTAGAAAAAGTTCTTGAATTGGTCTTTTTCTTCATCATACCATGACAGCCCGTCCCGTGTACCTATCCAAACCCGTCCCTGGCTATCTGTCTTTACGATTCGTGAGATGTCATTGGCGATACTGTTAGGATCGTCTTCGTTATGCTGGTAAACCGTAAATGCATACCCGTCATATTTATTCACACCATCATAAGTAGCAAACCACATATTGCCACGCTTGTCCTGATCAATGGCGAATACGGTACTTTGCGACAATCCTTCATTGATGGAAATATAGGAAAAATTGATTTGCTCCGGAATTTGAGAAAAGGCAGAATTAGTTCCTATACACAGAAAGAACAAACAGATTACTATATTTTTAAGGTAGCTCATTATTAGGTCATAAGATTAATAATGGCACCAAAGATAATAAAATCTTTTGTATGCTGTGTAATTTGGCCGGGAAACTATACTATTTTTCCTGGATTATGTTAAATATCTTTTTTCATTATAAGTCGATTTTCGTTGTCGATGCGTTGGTAAGATATTTCATTCATAATGCTGCGAATGAGAAATATTCCTAAACCACCGATAGGGCGCTCTTCGATAGGGAGTGTGATATCTACATCTTCTACTTGCGTAGGGTCAAAAGAAGCCCCTTTGTCCGTAAGAAGGAAAATAAGCTGCTTGTCGGTAGCGTTCACTTTCAACAGAATCGTGTGCTGTTCCTGAGGTGGATAAGCATACATAATAATGTTAGCTACGGCTTCTTCCAATGCGAGATTGATATTCATGGTCGTTTCGGCGGATAAAGACAATTCTTCGCCTACTTCTTCTATAAAACTGGCTAAAACAGTAATTTCGTTCAGATCGTTTGAGATTCTTATTTCTTTTTCCATAATAGTGTGTTACTTAACTGTTTTTTCTTCGGGTTCATATTGAATGAGTAAAATGGTCAGGTCATCGCTGGCTTCAGCTTCTTTGACATGATCTGCGATAGAGCTGACAATAACGTCAACCGTGGTACGTACATTCGACGAAGTATTAGCGGATAGGACTTCTAGTAATTTGTCGTCTCCATATAATTCTTTTTCTGTATTTTCGGCTTCTGTTATACCATCGGTATAAAGGAATAATTTGCTCCCTTTTTCCAGTGTGATTTCCGCGTCCGTATAGGTGAAATCCTCAATGACCCCGACAAATATCTGAGTAGGGAATTCCAGGAATGACACATGTTTGTCAGGATGAATAAGTATAGGCGGGTTATGTCCGGCATTGCAAAGTTTCATCACACCTGTTTCCAAATCAAGTATCCCAACAATAAGTGTGACAAACATATTGGATTCGTTATTATCGGAAATGGAGTTATTCATCTCAGTCACGATCTTGGCCGGTGAAAGCACCTGATGGGACAGGGTGCGGAATAAGCTGCGGGTAATAGCCATAAACAGAGAAGCGGGTACTCCTTTCCCGGACACATCACCAATCAGGAAATAAAGACGGTTGCCATCCATATAGAAGTCATATAGGTCACCGCCGACTTCCTTGGCAGGTTTCAATATGGCATGTAAGTCCACATCATTGCGGTCGGGATAAGGTGGGAATATTTTAGGAAGCATCCCCATCTGTATATCCCTGGCTATGGAAAGTTCACTCTCGATCCGTTCTTTGCTGGCAGTTGTTTCTTTCAATTCATTGACGTAAGTAGACAGGGATTTTTGCATATAGGCCAACGAATCATGTAAATCTCTGATTTCATCTTTCGAATGTACCTGCGGTAATGTTACATCAAATCGTCCGGTCGCAATTTCACGGGCTGATTCGGAGAATCTCTTCAGTGGGCGGACAAGCCGGTGAATAATGCTATATACAATCAAAAACAACACCAGGATACCGGCTGAAAAAGTATAAATGATATTGCGTGAAGTACTGTCCAGCTCCTGAAGAATAATCTTGCTCGGACAGACTGTACATACCGACCAGCCTATTTCCGGGATAGCCGTGTAAAAAGCATACGAGTCCGTTCCTAAATTATCGAAACGTACTGTTCCGGTTTTTCCTGCCAGCATCTCGCGTCCGATACGTTCCTGTGTCTGGTTCTCTGTAGAGAAAGCTTCGGTGAATACCGTCTCATTCAGAATCTTACTTCTGTTTTCGTGCGTCAGAAAACTTCCGTTACGACTAAGCAGGTACGTATAACTGGCAGAGTAGGGCTTCATCAAACTGATATTGTCTGTGAACTGTGACAAGGATATACTGGCAATAAAGATTGCATAAAGTTCCCCCCGATTATTATACAAAGGTTTTGAGTAAGTACTCATAATGATGTTTCCTCCACCGTCATCGTAATAAGGTTCGCTCCAATGATCCTGTTTCAGCATCTTGGGAATAAGATACCAGTCCATACATGGATAATCATAGTTTTGACTCCCTAATACCTGATAGGCTATTTTATTGTTACGGAAAGAAACATAGGGCATGAAATATTTCCCCTTTTCTTTATAATAATCCGGTACGAAAGCTATACCACTTCCGACAATGAGCGGGTTGTTTTTTATAATGGAAGTAATGACATGATGCAAAGAATCCGGCTGATTTATATTCTTTTCCAGCACCCATACGGATTGGTTAATGGTCGTTTCTACGGACCTTAGCTGACTGGTTATTTCCGTTGTGATGTTGCTTAACAGTCCGTGAGTGCGTTCAATAGCGAAATTTGTAACTTTTTCATGGCTATATTTATAGAATAATCCCATGATTACGGCAAAAACAATCAGTATGAATGACAGTACATAAACACTGAGCCGGGTTGCAAAAGAGCGGGAATATGTGCGTTTCATGTCGTTTGGTTATTTAACAAAGCTCTCATAACGGAGATTATTTGCCTTTTGGGTATCGGCAGGTAGTAAAATATCAGTAGCCAAATCAAATCCTTCGCGACTTAATCGATAGGGACGTTGACCGTTTTTGTCTATTTGCAGACGTAATATTTCGTCCAGCATTTTGCTTTGATGGTATCGGTTGGTACCTATATTATGGCGACGTACCTGTTCCATAACAATATCCAGTGTTTCTTCACGGTGTTCATATGCCCAGTTCCATCCACGAATAGAAGCCCGTACCAACTTCTGCACAGTTTCCGGATGCTTCTTGTAAAACTGTTCGGTGACGT
Organism: Bacteroides sp. GM023; assembly: GCF_014750685.1. GTDB lineage: Bacteria > Bacteroidota > Bacteroidia > Bacteroidales > Bacteroidaceae > Bacteroides. Next base: position 126,388 of record NZ_JAAXGE010000010.1, on the reverse strand, counting down.
AAAGTCCGTCCTCGGGCAAATTGTATCCATAATCGGCAAAACGCATGATATGGGCAGAGTCGATTTGCATACCACATTCTGTCAGTAATGGAAACTCATTATAACTACCTACCATGCAAATATCCACTGCCTTTGAAAAAAAGAGATTGATACCGCTGTTAAAGCGTATCCAGTTAACCCTAAGTAGATATTTGTTAGCTATTCGATCCAGTAATTCCTGACTGAGATGGTTCCATACTGCTATTTCTTTATATTGCAAAGATGAAACTCCTTTTAGTGGTGAATGACTGACCAGCATCAAACTGTTCTCCTGCGAAGTTTGCATCACATTGACAATTTGTTTACCAGCAAGACATTCCATGAAAGCTTGTGACAGGTTTGTGATAATTGCTTGTGGCTCTTCTTCTTTAAGATATAGGAATGAATTCTCGGAATGAGATGGATGTTTGATATCTACATCAAGCCCTTCCTCCTTATAAAACCCCATTTTTTCAGCTACATAATAGCCGGCAAATTGTGCTTGTGCCGTCCATTTGGGTATTAAGGTAATGGATTGCGCATTTGCCATCACTGTCAGCGAAAACACAACTGACAGTACAGTGCTAATGATATAAATAGCTTTCATATTGCCGGAATTAACGGATGGTGAAAAGACTGGAACAGCCTGTCATATCGAATATTTTCCGTATTTCCGGTTTCATAGCTTCCAGGACAAGTTGTCCGTTATGTTGCGTGATGCTTTTTTGGAGTGTAATCATACTGCGCAAGCCGGAACTGCTAATAAACGATAAAGCCTCGCAATTCACAATAATATTAGGATTCTCCATATTCAGAAGCGGCTGCATGACTGTATTGAATGTATTGGTATTGGCTGTATCCAATCTTCCTTCAACGGTAAGTATCGTCACTTCTTCTATTTTGCATAAGTTGGTTTTCAGAGTAGCTTCCGGTTCGAAATTCATATCTATGTTTTTAGTCAGAATCAGCTCATTGTGATTATCGACAGAGTGGTATTCTACTTTGTCCATCGTGCGCCGGATCAGGAAAAGTCCCAGTCCTTTTGTCAACTGTTGGTCGAGTGATTGCACATTGTCGGAAGATTCCTTTTCCGTAGGGTCAAATGAGGCACCTTCGTCAATGATACGGGCAACAAGCATGCCGGGAGCAACCGAAGTCCGCAGAGTGATTTCACTTTTTAGATTGGGAGGATACCCGTAGCGGATAATGTTGGTTACTGCTTCTTCTATGGCAAGGTTAATACTCATAGTAATACTTGCGGGGAGTTGTAGCGACATTCCAAATTCTTCTATAAACTGGGCGATTCTTGTAACTTCATCCAACTGATTGTCAATGATGATCTCTTTTTCCATGTTTTTTAAGTATCGTGTCATATATAATGGCTTTTGTTTTGATTGCAATGTTTCGACAAATGTAGGGCTTTATGTTAAGAATAGAAAATTAATTGGGTTGAATTTCTTCCCATTTTACCGAAAATCCTTAGAATGGGACATATTTTAGCTGATAAATGATTTTTGTTTTTTCCTGAAAAGATTTATTTTTGCTCCTCAAAACAAAAAAGAATGGTAAATGTAATTGTTCTCTCCGTTGAATTACTGCTGGATGTTGTTGGTTTGATATTAGGTATGCGTGTTTATTCGCGTTCCTCGGATAATGGGCTTCAGAAAGCATGGGGAGTGTTAGCCATTACTTTATCCCTTCTCTTGCTATGTGACAACCTTGAATGGATGTGGATTTTCAGTAAAGGCGGTGAAGAAACTATTCCGCGTTTCACAGAATTGCCTATGAATCATCTTTCCATTTGGCATATTGTCCGGGTAATTGTCTTTTTCCAGTTCTTCTCACTGTTTCCTATGGTCTCTTTGAAGCCGGGATGGATTACGTTGTCGAGAGTTGTCAGTTTATGTATTCCTATCTTACTGATAGTCTGTATAGCTTGTTGTTATCAGTTTTTCAATGGCAATTATACGGAACTGAAATCATTTGATGCCATTTGGGAGAACCTTGATAAACAGGATGTGCGGGTACGGTTGATGCTGTTTATAATAAGTGTCATTACCCCTTCGGTGAACTTCCTTTTCCCTTATATGAGACGATTGATACCTATCCGCCGAAAGCAGAGCAGGGCGATGGTGATTTATATGTGTTGTTTTGGAGTGATTATGTCCGGCTATATTTGGTTGATGTTAGGTACCGGTGGACTGTCCTTTAATGTATTCGGCTATATTGTTATTCTCCCGACCATTTTTTTAAATGTATTATACCTGCGCAATGAAAATCCGCTTTCACTTCCGCCGCAACCTGTCGAAGAATTGAAGAAGGAGGAAATAGAAGCCATACGGGAGATAGCTGTATCCCCTGTTGTACTGGATGTGTCCAGCCGGATGCAAAGGCTTATGAAACAGAATACACCGTTCACCAATCCTGAATATTCTTTGGAAGACCTTCTGAATGACCTGAATACCAATGAGCATCGGTTCAACAAAGCACTTCATTATGAAGGATTCTCCGGTTTCAGAGACTATATAAACTTTTATCGTTTGCAGTATTTCAAGGAACAGGCGCAGTTGCAGAAGGATTTGTCGGTGAAAGAATTAATGTATTTGAGCGGCTTTACCTCGCGTTCCAGTTTTTACCGCTATTTTGCCAATGTAGAAAAAATATCTCCGAGCGAATATATGGAGATGCTTACCAAAGAAAATAAATAAGCCCGGACAATGAATGTACCGGGCTCGTTCTGTATATGTATGATTGGCTTTTGAAATCAGAAAGACTATTTAGCTAAATCTCCTATTTCATCCAAATTCTTTTGAATATCTTCATCTGTCAATGCATAGTTGACCAAATCACCGGCTAAGTATTTGTCATAAGAAACCATATCAATCAATCCATGACCGGAGAGGTTGAACAGGATAACCTTTTCTTCTCCTGTTTCCTTGCACTTGTTGGCTTCACGAACAGCGGCTGCGATAGCGTGGCAAGATTCCGGTGCCGGAATGATACCTTCCATCTGTGCAAACAGACAACCGGTTTCGAATGATTCCAACTGTTGAATGTCCACTGCTTCCATCAATCCGTCTTTGAGCAATTGGGAAACGATAACACCCGCACCGTGATAACGAAGGCCACCGGCATGGATATGAGCCGGAGCAAAGTTGTGTCCTAATGTAAACATAGGCAGTAACGGGGTATATCCTGCTTCGTCACCGAAGTCATATTGGAATTTACCGCGTGTCAGTTTCGGACAAGAAGCGGGTTCGGCAGCAACGAAACGAGTTTTCTTTCCTTCCAGGATATTGTGACGCATGAAAGGGAAAGAGATACCGCCGAAGTTGGAACCACCTCCGAAGCATCCGATAACTACATCCGGATATTCACCGGCCATTTCCATTTGCTTTTCAGCTTCCAGGCCGATAATTGTTTGGTGCAGAGCCACGTGGCTAAGTACCGAACCGAGTGTGTATTTACAGTTGGGAGTCATTTGTGCCAGCTCGATAGCTTCCGAGATAGCTGTACCCAGCGAACCTTGATAAGTAGGGTTCTTGGTCAGAATATCTTTACCGGCACGGGTAGACATGGATGGAGAAGGGGTGACCTGTGCTCCAAAAGTCTGCATGATGCTGCGGCGGTAAGGCTTCTGTTCATAACTGACTTTTACCTGATAGACGGCAGCTTCCAGACCGAAGACTTTTGCGGCGTAAGAAAGGGCTGCTCCCCATTGTCCGGCACCGGTTTCAGTGGTGATATTGGTAACACCTTCCTGTTTACAGTAATAAGCCTGTGCCAAAGCTGAATTTAGTTTGTGAGAACCGATAGGGCTCACACTTTCATTCTTGAAATAAATATGTGCCGGAGTACCGAGTGCTTTTTCCAGTCCGTAGGCACGCACTAGCGGAGTACTGCGATAATATTTGTACATTTCGCGAACTTCTTCCGGTATTTCAATCCATGCGTCAGTCTGGTTCAACTCCTGGCGGGATAGTTCTTCCGCAAAGATAGGAAACAGATCTTCTGCTTTCAGTGGTTGCTTGGTTCCCGGGTGCAATGGCGGCATCGGTTTGTTTACCATGTCAGCCTGAATGTTGTACCAGTAGTGTGGAATTTCTTCTTCCGGTAGGATATACCGTTTTCTTTTATCACTCATAATATTGTGGTTTTTAATTTTCTGCTGCCAAATGTAGACAAAATTTTTAATATTCAGATAATTTTGTCAACAAAGAATCGGTTCCGATTGTTATTTTAGTTAAGTTTGCACGACGTTATAAAAAATATGATATGAAGATTTATCATAAATTTCTGTTATACCAAAACAAACTACTAAAACCTTATGTACGTATTATACTAGGCTTAGTAGAAGCATTAACCTACTTAGCGTCCCTTGCGCTAATTGTCGGAGTTATTTACGAACATGGCTTTCCGCTATCGGTAGATGAAATAGCGAAAATACAAGTCCTGTATAAAGCCGTATGGGTTATCTTTCTGATTGATGTTACGCTACACATCTCCCTTGAATACCGGAGCACCAAAAAGCAATATCGAAGGTTGGCTTGGATATTGAGCGGTTTGCTGTACCTCACTTTGATACCCGTCATCTTCCATCGACCGGAAGAAGAAGGGGCTATTTTACAACTTTGGGAATTTCTGCATGGCAAGTTTTATCATTTGGTATTACTGCTGATATTCTCTTTGTTGAACCTGTCCAACGGGCTGGTACGCCTATTAGGGCGTCGTACTAATCCGTCTTTGATACTGGCTGTCAGTTTTCTTGCTATTATCCTGATTGGTACAGGACTGTTGATGTTGCCACGATGTACGGTGAACGGTATTACCTGGGTAGATTCGTTGTTCACGGCTACGAGTGCGGTATGTGTCACAGGATTGGTTCCGGTGGATGTCTCCACCACATTTACTACCGGTGGTCTTGTTGTTATCATCTTGCTGATTCAGATAGGTGGCTTGGGAGTGATGACTTTAACCAGCTTCTTTGCGATGTTCTTTATGGGAAATACTTCCCTTTACAATCAGTTGGTTGTCCGTGATATGGTCAGTTCCAATTCATTAGGTTCGTTGTTGTCCACTTTATTATATATACTGGGATTTACTTTAGTAATTGAAGGCATCGGAATGATTTCTATTTGGTTCAGTATTCACGGCACGCTTGGAATGAACTTTGAAGATGAATTGGCTTTTTCCGCTTTCCATTCTATTTCCGCTTTCTGTAATGCAGGATTCTCCACACTTTCCGGGAATTTAGGAAATTCAATGGTAATGACTAATCATAATTGGTTGTTTATCTCTGTTTCCCTACTGATTATCCTGGGTGGTATCGGTTTCCCTATTTTGGTAAATTTCAAGGATATAGTATTGTATCATTTGCGCCATTTTTGGAAGTTTGTACGTACCCGTAAACTGGAAAAGCACAGAATGCTCCACCTTTATAATCTGAATACGAAGATTGTATTGATAATGACTTTCCTGCTGTTGGTTATCGGTACACTGGCAATTGCTGCTTTTGAATGGAATGCTTCTTTTGCCGGAATGCCCGTTGCAGATAAATGGACACAGGCATTCTTTAATGCAACTTGCCCCAGAACAGCTGGCTTCAGCAGTGTCGACCTTGCCTCTTTGAGTGTACAGACATTATTGGTTTACCTGGTACTGATGTGGATTGGTGGTGGGGCACAGTCTACTGCCGGTGGTGTCAAGGTAAATGCCTTTGCGGTAGTCGTTCTGAATCTTGTAGCCGTGTTGCGTGGTTCAGAACGGGTGGAAGTATTCGGCAGAGAACTTTCTCACGATTCTATCCGGCGTTCCAATGCTACAGTGGTCATGTCATTGGGTGTATTATTCCTCTTTATTTTTATATTGAGTATCCTTGAACCGCAGGCTTCGTTGATGGCATTGACTTTTGAATGTGTCTCGGCGCTTAGTACGGTAGGTTCCAGCCTGAACCTGACTCCAAAATTATGTGATGCAAGTAAGTTATTAGTAGCATTATTAATGTTTATCGGACGTGTGGGTTTAATTACGTTGATGCTTGGAATTGTGAAACAGAAAAAGAATACAAAATACCGTTATCCGAGTGATAACATAATCATAAACTAAAGATATGAAGTATATTATTATCGGTTTAGGAAATTACGGCTATGTGTTGGCCGAAGAATTATCAGCACTGGGGCACGAAATTATCGGTGCGGATATAAGTGAAAGCCGTGTGGACAGTATCAAAGATAAGATTGCCACTGCATTTGTGATTGACGCGACGGATGAACAATCTTTATCGGTACTCCCGTTGAATAGTGTGGATGTGGTCATTGTTGCGATTGGCGAGAATTTCGGTGCGTCTGTGCGTGTAGTTGCTTTGCTGAAACAGAAGAAAGTGGAACGTATCTATGCCCGCGCGATTGACGGAGTGCATAAGGCGGTACTGGAAGCTTTCAGCCTGGAGAAGATATTGACACCGGAAGAAGATGCTGCCCGCAGCTTGGTGCAATTGCTTGATTTCGGGACAAATATGGAAGGTTTCCGTATTGATTCGGAATATTATGTCGTGAAGTTCACTGTGCCGAAGAAGTTCGTGGGATACTTTGTCAATGAACTGAATTTGTATGAAGAATTCCACTTAAAACTTATCGGACTGAAACGGGCGGATAAAGTCACCAATTGCCTGGGCATCTCTCTAACAGAACTTCATGTGAAAAACGAACTGCCGGAGAACGAGAAAGTAGAAGAAGGCGATGAGTTAGTTTGCTACGGTAAGTACCGTGACTTCCAGTCCTTCTGGAAAGCTATTTGATAATTATTCATGTTAACTTATAAAATAAAATACGATTAAAAAGACTACTATTACCAACCCTTTTGTTGTTGGTCGCTGTTTTTGTGAAGGCACAAAAAAGCAATGAATTTACAGTGTTACAATGGAATGTATGGCAGGAAGGTACTATGATTCCGGGAGGATATGACGCTATCATCAATGAGATTGTCCGTCTGAAACCTGATTTCGTGACTTTCAGTGAGGTGAGAAATTATAATAAAACGAATTTCACGGCACGTGTATGCGCATCACTTCAGGAAAAAGGACTGAAGTATTATTCCTTTTACACTTATGACACGGGCTTACTAAGTAAACACCCTATCACGGATTCCCTGACTGTCTTTCCGGAAAAGGACGATCATGGAAGCATCTATCGTCTGACAAGCTCTGTGAATGGAAAGAAAGTGGCGGTTTATACTGCTCATCTGGATTATTTGGATTGTGCATATTACGATGCCCGTGGTTATGACGGCTCTACTTGGAAAGAAATTCCGCTGCCTGCGTCAGTTGAAGAAATTCTGAAAAGGAATGTAGCTTCACAGCGGGATGACGCAATTCGTATGTTTATAACCCAAGCTGAAAAAGACTTGGCAAACGGCTATCAGGTGATTGTAGGCGGTGACTTTAATGAACCTTCCCATCGTGACTGGATAGAGCAGAATAAGAACCTGTATGACCATAACGGATTTGTAGTACCCTGGACAGTAACTACGTTATTGGAAGAAGCCGGATTTACAGACAGCTATCGGAAAATATATCCTAATCCCCTGACGCATCCGGGATTTACCTACCCATCTGATAACTTGGCAAAAACTCCGGAAAAGATAACATGGGCTCCCAAAGCGGATGAACGCGACCGTATCGACTTTATCTTCTATAAAGGAAAAGGACTGAACGCAAAGAAAGCAATCATCTTCGGCCCACAAGAGTCTATCGTGCGTGCCCAACGTGTAAAAGAGACATCGAAAGATAAATTCCTGTTACCACTGGATGTATGGCCGACCGATCATAAAGGATTGTTGGTGACATTTACCACTAAATAAACATCAAAGTCATATTTTTTTAACTCCAAACGATAAATGAGAAAGCCGGATAATCAATCGGACTCTGAAAAGACTCCCGATGATTATCCGGCTTTCTTATGACATTTAAGAAGTAGCGTTAATTATTTCGTTTGAATACGAATATTTCCTGCTTTTACACCGTTTGCCTTTGCAGTAAGCACAATTTCACCAGTCGTTTCACCCGATTGTACAATGGCTGTCAACATTCCGTTGAAAGCATGCATTTTCGGAAGATGGAACTGCTCAAGGTTAGTAGGGTCACCGTTGGCGGCGGCACGATATTTACCGGCTCCTTTGGCGGAGAAGTTAATCTGACGGTTATCGGCAGGGCAGAGGTTTCCGTCTTTATCTACTACTTTTACAGTGATATAAGCCAAGTCTTTCCCGTCTGCTGTCAGTTCGTTCCGGTTGCTTACCAGTTCGATGTGATGAGGCTTTCCGGCAGTACGAACCACTTTCTCCGCTACTGCTTTTCCGTCTTTGTTATAGGCTACTACCTTTACTTCGCCTGGTTCATATACGGCATCCATCCACATCAAGCGGTAACGGCTTTTTAGTGAACTGTTGTTCTTGCTTTGCTTGCCGTAGCTCTTCCCGTTGATAAATAATTCAGCGGTAGGATAGTTGGTATATACAAATACAGGAGTGATTTCACCTTCGCGTCCCGGCCATGTCCAATGAGGCAGGATATGCAATGTTTCCACATTCTTGTTCCATACACTGCGATAGAGATAATAACGGTCTTTAGGCAGACTGGCAAGGTCTATAATACCAAACATGGAACTATGATTCGGCCATGAATCGACATCGTAAGGCGACGGTTCACCCAGATAATCGAATCCTGTCCAAACGAACTGTCCCATAGTCCAGTGATTATCATCCGCCAAGGCAAAATCTTCATCGGGAATATTCGACCACGGACAGGCTTCCACATCATACGAAGAACATTGATGGTCTTCATATTTAGCGCCTTTCTTATCCTCAACCGGGAATTTATAGACTCCGCGCGAGCTAACGGTAGAAGCTGTTTCGCTACCCAGAATCAGGTTCTGTGGAAGTTGGTCGTAAGACTCTTTATAACGTTGGGTGCGATAATTAAGCCCCGGTATGTCAATCATAGCCGCAAAGCCATTGGCAAGTACACAAGTCACTTGATCCATCCCGCAAGTTACGGGGCGGGTGGGATCTTCACGGTGGCAAATATCCTGCAAGAATTTAGCTACTTTATAGCCGACAGGACTACATTGAGTCGGTACCTCATTACCGATACTCCACATCACTACACAAGGATTATTGCGATAATTGTGAAGCATATTCACCATATCACGCTCCGCCCATTCATCGAAATAACGGTGATAACCGTTTGTACATTTGGCAATATCCCATTCATCGAACGGTTCAATCATCATCATAAATCCCATTTCGTCACACAAAGCAACAAGTTCGGGAGTCGGCATATTGTGCGATGTACGAACAGCGTCACAACCCATATCTTTCAAAAGAGTAAGTTGGTGACGAAGAGCCGCCACATTGATAGCAGCCCCCAACGGGCCTAAATCGTGATGATTGCATACTCCCTGGAATTTACGATGTTCACCGTTCAGGTAGAACCCTTTGTCGGCTATGTATTCAATACTACGGATACCGAAACGGGTGGTATATGTATCTACCAACTTATCATCCGCATAAATCTTTGAAACAGCTTTGTAGAGCGACGGACTTTCCGGCGACCAAAGTTCGGGTGCATTTACGATGAAATTCTGTTCAAACGGTTGCCCGTGATTGATTCGGCTTGTATTTTCTTTACGGGTAACGACCTTTCCTTCCGGAGAAAGAATTTCTGTCTCTACACGGATTTGCGTTTTCTCACCGGAATTCTCAATTTTCGTCTGAAGACGTACGGCTGCAAAGTCCTTGCTCACATGAGGGGTTGTAATTTGCGTGCCCCATACAGGCACATGTACTTTCTCCGTCACAATCAAGTGTACATTACGATATAATCCCGCTCCCGGATACCAGCGCGAAGACTGCGGACGGTTTTCCAAACGTACGGCTAATGTATTGCTCTTGCCGTCTTTATTCAGGAAAGGGGTTACATTGCAATGGAAAGAATTGTAGCCGAAAGGCCAAAAACATGCTTCTTTCCCATTCACATAGACACGCGCTTCACTCATAGCGCCATCAAAGAGTAATGTCACTTCTTTGTTGTCTGTGGGAGTGTCAAAACTGGTGCGATACCACCCGGAACCTACATAAGGCAGTCCCCCGGTACGCCCTGTCTTTAAAGATGCTTTTTTCTCGAAGTTCTGTGAGACAGCAACGTTCTGAAGGTCGTTGTTAAGGTCGAAAGGGCCGAAGATAGCCCAATCGTGCGGAATAACGACCGATTCCCATTTTGTGTCATTGAACTCCGGCTGGCTAGCCTCTTTAAAATCTCCTTTACTGAACTTCCAGTTCTTCTCGAGCAGTGTCTCACTTCGCTGCGCTTGCAGGCTGCAAGCGGCTCCCATCAAAAGTACAGTTATCAACTGTTTTTGGTGTTTCATGTTCATTTTCACTTTTCAGGTATAAATAATTTTGGATTCGGGGTAAAGATATAAAAAATGATCCAATAATATTATCTTTTAAAAGCATTAAATGCACTTGTGGGCTTGCCACTGTCGTCAAACATGCCTTTATGATATCCTTTCCAACCATTATAACATTGGGGCTCCCAAGTGAATACACCGAGACATTGATCTACTTGTTTGGCCTTCGTCATGAAGTCGGTAAAGAATTCTTCTGCCTTTTCATAATTCCAGTTTACGCCGATTTCACACATCATCACCGGAGTATTGTATTTGGCTATTAAAGCCTTCATATTGGCGATGCAATCATTATTCATCTGTTCCCAATCATCAGGTTCTCCCGTTTCGGGCATCATGTCAGGATAGAGTGACATTCCTATAATGTCCCATTTACCGCCATTTTGTTTCAGACCATCGAAGATATTGTTATATAAACTGGCTCTTTGCCCTTGATCCAAATGCACAATGACTTTAGCTTCGGGATAGATCTCTTTTACCGCATCATAACCGGTAGTTATGAATTGTGCGAAGTTTTTGCTTCCTTCCTCTGTTGTTGTCTGACCGGTAGGGAACAGCATACCCTGATGTGTTTCATTACCTACCTGTACCCATTCCACATCAATACCATTTGTTTTCAACATACTTAGTACCTCTTTGGTATGATCGGTAATGGCTATTTTTAATTCTTCCACATTTTTATCTTCCCATGCAGTCGGTTTATATTGTTTACCGGGATCTGCCCAAGTATCGCTATAATGAAAATCAATCATCAGGCGAAAACCTAATTGTTTAGCTCTCCATGCCTTGACTAATACATCGTTTTTATTGCACCATCCGAATACATCGTCACCGGGGTTGACCCATACGCGTAAACGAATAGCGTTCATACCGAGACTCCGTAGCAATTCCATACATTCTTGCTTTACACCGTCGGCATCATAAAAAAGATAACCGGAATTTTCCATTTCCGTTAGCCAACTTACATCTGCTCCCTTGGCAAAGCCGGACATATCATAAATCTCTTCCTGTTGTTTCGGGAATACGGGAGAGTTTTCATCGTCATCACATGCGGTGAAGAAGGCTCCGCACATGAGTGCGGAGGCCAGAAGTATAATATATTTAAATCGTTTCATAATTTGCTGTATTGATATAATTATCATTGTTTTTCCATGGTAAATGTCATCTTACTCATATCGAGTTTGATAAGGTATGTTCCGGTTTCCGCCGGGATGATATTACCGGAACCGTCTCCGTTAGTCAGGTATAAGCCATCCTCAAGAGTTCCTTTCAATGTCGAATCCCAATTAAGGTTATCGGGATCACAGTTCAACAGGAAGTAGAATCCATATCCGATAGTGTTGATTTCGCAAGTTGCACTCCATATCCCCGTTGCAGCATCATAGGTCATTAGGTCTTTTGTTAGATCCCAATTATTAAGATCTCCGTAAACATTGATTTGCTTGATTTCTGTTGGAGCCCATGTTAAGTTGGCATAATCCACATTTATCATATAACTCTTTTTCTCTTCGCTTTCGAACCAAATATCATAGTTTCCGTCTGCTGCGGAGAGTTTGTATAAATCATTAGGATCGCAGCCATACCAAGTACCGCTTGCCGGTTCTACTATTTTGAAGTTTTCATTGCTTGTCGTTTGGAACACAGTGCGGTAAGTTCCTGCTGTTTTGTCAGCTTCCAGTTTGGCATACAGATTACCCCACCAGGAACTCGAACCTTGCATTTCCAGGTATTCCGGATAAGTCGGTTCAGGGCTTCCGCCTGTTGTTATTGTTGCTGCCCATTGTTGCGGGTTACTTAAATCTATAGTCAGTGTATAATCACCTGCTTGTGGAACATTTATTGTAATATCACTGGCTGTTGTTCCAAAGGTGAGTCCGTCGGCATTTCCATTAAAAGCAAATGGAGTATCTTTAGCGAGATCGTCACTGATTGAATTATTACTGTCGATAGTAGTATGGTCATACTGTTTGCCTGTCCCGCTGATTCGGATTGCGACATTCCCTGCTTCTGTAGCCGTAAATGTACCCTGCCATTGATTGGCAGAACGATCATAGTTCATTGTGATACCATCATCTATGCCGTCTACTGTAAGCGATGGGAGTAATAAGGCAGTCCATTGTTTTGCCTTCGTATCGAAATTTACAAAGTAACATCCTGCCGGATTGGGGAACCATAAAGTCCATGTACCTTCAGAAGTAAGAATAAAGGCACTGCCGACGTCGTTGGAGTTAGCTGTACGCCAGATAGTTCCGTCTGCTTCCTGAAAGAGGAAATTCATCCAACTGGTTGCTCCGATAAATCCGGTATAAATTCCATTAGAGTTGGCCGAAAATAAATCTATACCCATATCTTGTGCATCTTTGTCAAGGATATTTCCGAATCTCATATCCAATTCATAAGATGTGATAGTAACTTTTTCCACATTGCTGTAAGCTGGGGCAATATTATTTCCTGTTGTTCCTTTTAGGCGGAAATAGAAAGCGGTAGCTACTTCGGGAGCTACTCCAAGTGAGTTTGCTACAATATTAAGGGCTGCACCCGTGTAAGATTTTGATAAGCTGGTTTCGGTGGATTCAACAACAGTTCCTGAAAAATCTTCTGTTAATGATACCTGCATTATTGTTTTCAATACATTGGGTGCTTTGGAATTTGGGTCGCTCACTTGTAATGTACGATCCGTCCATGCAAATGACAAAGCGTAAAGTTTGGCAGTCGCTTCAGTCAATACCACGGCATCGGAAGAGGCTATCAATTCATTCTCTGTCAGGCTCGACAGATAATACTTATCTGTATCATCCTCACAGGCAACCAGTATGAAGAGGGCTGCCAATGAAAGGAACAGACTATTAATTGTTTTCATATATCGTTTGTATTAGAGGATGATTAATAATTTTCATTGTATAAGTTCGGATTAGCTGTCAGTTCGGTAGCCGGTATCGGATAGATATTGTATTTGCTATTCACGGCTATACCACCTTTCTCGCCACCTTTCCATTGCCACAGATATTTGTCGGTGGTAAACATTCCGAAACGGATCAGGTCTGTACGACGATGTCCTTCCCAGTAAAGTTCGCGGGCACGTTCTTTCAGAATAAAGTCTTGTGTCAGGTCTGCATCCGCTTTATTGTGTGAGTTATCACCATAAGCACGTTGCTGAAGTTCGTTAATATATCCCAATACGGTTCCTCTGTCACTACCTGTTCCACCACGTACTACGGCTTCCGCCATCATCAAGTATACATCTGCCAGGCGGAACAACGGATAATCCGTGTTTACACCGCCATCCGCCGTATTTGACGCTGTTGCTCCGCCATCAGTCAGGTTTGTCCATTTCGTAACAAAATATCCGTTTGATTGATCGTCTATCACTTCTACATCTTGCGTCTGTCCGTCCGTGAAGAACATATAGCGTTTGTCATCATCACCGCTGAATAACTCTGGAATATTTCCACGTACACGGAACATTCCCCAACCGCTTTTTACACCATAATCTTCAGGAATCTGCTTGTCGGAAGTATTGCTGACGGCACCGCAGACAATGTAAGTCGAAGAACCCCATGACACGGTATGCGTAGCGTCCACCGGTAAGGTGAAAATGATTTCGTTGGCAGTACGTTTGTCATTATCCGCATTAAACAGTTTGCTGTAATCATCTTCCAGTGAATATCCTTGTGCGATAGCTTGTTGACAGGCACTGATACATTCTGTATATTTAGGAGTATTGATATATACCTCCGCATTCAAATAAAGTTTGGCAAGCAATGTATAAGCAGCTCCCTGTGAAGCGCGTCCATACGGACAGTCGGTTCTACTAAGCATATCACTTGGTATAGCATTTAGTTCAGATTCAATATAGCTGAAAATCTGTGCTGCCGTATATCGTGGAGGCAGATAGCCGACAGTGGGATCATTCTCTGTAACGAACGGGATGTTGCGGAACAAATCCATTGCATGATAATAGAACAAGGCACGCATGAAGCGGGCTTCGGCACGATAGTGACGAATTTCCATTTGATCCTGTTCATTAAATTCGGCTAACTTTTCATCGGTAGCGTTCCGAAGAAACTCATTGCACAATGCTATGTTATAATAAATACGATAGTACATATCCGATACCCAAGGGTCGTTGGCGTCCCAACTCAAATAGGTTAAACCGCTTACATTATCCCCCGACAACCAGGTAGAAGCTACCTCATCCGTTCCGCATTCCTGCAGATTGAAGAAGCAACGCATATAATCCTGGCCGCTGTTACTGCTTAAATCCGGAGCACCGCCTTTTTCCTGACCGGTAGTCACCATTGCGGCATATATCTTTCCTAAAACGGCTTTATAGTTTGCGGCACTCGTATAAATCGTAGAAGATGTTTCGTCTTCATGCGGATATTGGTCTAAGTCGCCTATGCAGGAGCCCAGCAGCAATGTGCTGCAAAAATAGAAGGCTGTATATAATATCTTTTTCATGATTCTCTTGTTTTTAAGTAATTAGAAGTTGAAACCTACATTGAGTGAGAATGTACGGGGACGTGGGTAGAAGGAATTGTCTACGCCATTGGGAACCTCGGGATCTACACCGCTATACTTGGTGATGCAGAATACATTCTGAACCATAGCACTAACGTTCAGGCTGCATCCTTTACAGATCCGACCGAAGTTATAGTTCAATGACAAGTTGTCCATTTTGAGGAAAGAAGCATTCTCTACGTAGTAGTCAGACAAGTATTGACGAGTCTGGAATCCGGTTTTCAAATAACTGGCAGACATATTGTTCAACTGATAAGAGTTGTAGCTCACCGTTTCCCACGCTCCTGAATTCATAGCCATGGCGTTGTAAACATAGTTGCCGATATTGGCACGCAGGCTTGTACTGAGTGTCCATTTCTTCCAACGCAGTGAAGTGCTGAAACCAAGAATATAATCCGGGGCGGGAGAGTGGTGGCGATATAAGTCGTTCGAGTTAATTTCTCCGTCTCCATCCACATCGAGATAAGCGCCTTCTACGGGTTTGCCTGTTTTCTCATCATATAGCTGATGATAAACATAAAACATATAAGGAGCATAGCCTTCACTCAACGTCTGTACCTGATAACTATCAATATACGGGCCTACAGAAGTATTTGTAGCAACGGTTCCGGCAGATAAAGCCAGATTCTTCACTTTCATCTTCTGCCATGTCATGTTGAAGCTGACATCCCAGTTCCAGTCCTTAGTCTGTATAGGCGTAGCGTTCAGGCTGAACTCAATACCCCGGCTGTCTACATTTCCTACATTAGTCGTAATATTACGGTCGAATGTAGTACCTGCTGCGGCGGGAACGGTTGCTATCAAGTCCTTTGTTTGGCGGGTATAGTAGTCGAAGCTACCGGTAATCCGGTCTTTCAGGAAACCGAAGTCAAATCCGACGTTCCAGGAAGTCGTTGTTTCCCATTTCAAGTCGGGAACGTAAGAACTCGGACGATACGTATGGATATATTCATTGCCCATACTGGCTTCCGCACCATTTTGGCTACCGGTATAGATAGGCAGGTAATTATAGTTGCCGATACCATCCTGTTGTCCGGTCACACCGTAACTTGCGCGGATTTTTAAATTGCTCAATACCTTGTTGTTTTTCAAGAAAGACTCCTCTGTCACTCTCCATCCCAAAGCCACTGAAGGGAAAGTACCCCAGCGCACATTCTTGGCAAAACGTGAGGTGGCATCCCGGCGAATGGTTGTTGTCAACATATAGCGTGAGTCGAACGAATAATTCAGACGTCCGTAATAGGAGAGTAACACATGGCGTTCGTCAGTAGCTTTTGAAGTCTTCTGTATTTCTCCCAACGTATTCATCTCGCTATAAAGCGGAGTTGTAGATTTCCAATATTGATAATCATAACCGGCTGTTACATCGAAACTACTTTTGATAGATTCAACCAACTTGTTATAATTGGCATACAAAGTCAACAGGCGGTTTTCTTTTTTCTGCGGACCGTAACTGTAATCCAAGCCGGAAGTAGTATAATTCTGTGCAGCTTCTGCCGGAACATATACACTTCCTTTACCTTGCGCATAGTCATAACCCAATGTTGCGTGCAGTTTCAGATCGGGGAAGAAGTGTACCCGGTAATCTGCATCAATATTACCAATAAAACGTCTCACGTTACTCTGTGAATCGTTCATTTTGATAAGACCGACCGGATTCATGACAGCACCGTTGGCAGGAGCACCCGTATTATCTATTGCTTCCGTGTATCCGCCGAAAGTATCCAGCCCTGAATAAACAGGTATAGTCGGATTCATGGTAGAAGCTGCCCAAATGGCATCTGTATTGCCAAACGTATTATTATTGATAGAACCTTTGGCATTGATGCTCAATTTCAAATGGTCTTTGAAGAAAGAAGGAGTCAGCATGATACTTCCCGTATAACGTTCCGCGTTATCGGTACGTAACAGACCGCTTTGATTATAATATCCCACTGATACACGGAACGGCCAGTTCTTGGCAATCTTTCCGGAAACACTCAGGTTATTGTCCGTACCGAAAGCATTCTGATAAATCTCATCATTCCAGTCTGTGCGGACATTTCCTAACAAAGCCTGTTGTGCTGCACTTCCCTGTGATTGGATAGTGTTGACAAACTGATTGTAACTCAACATATCCGCCAGTTTGGTGCGTGTCTGTATAGAGTTCGTAGTACTGAATGTGATTTGCAACTTATCCGAACTTCCTTTCTTGGTCGTGATAAGAATAACACCATTGGATGCACGCGAACCGTAGATAGCAGTCGAAGAAGCATCCTTCAGAATCGTCATGCTTTCAATATCGTTCGGGTTGATGAGGCTTAGGAAATTGCCGTCATTGCCGCTGATACCACCCTGTTCCAAAGGAACTCCGTCCAGTACGATCAAGGGATCGTTGCTGGCATTCAGTGATGCGCCACCACGGACACGGATCGTACTTCCTGCGGTAGGAGAACCACTGTTGGACATGATTTGTACACCGGAGATTTTACCGTTAATCAGTTGCTCGGGTGAACTGACAAGTCCCATATTAAAGTCCTTGCTGCTGACATTCGTAACCGAACCTGTCAAGTCACTTTTGCGCTGCGTTCCGTATCCGATGACAACAACGTCACTCAATACTTGTGAATCACTTTTCAACTGAACATTCAGCGTGGTGCCGCTTGAAGGAACAGGCACAATCTTTGTCTCGTATCCCACGTAAGAGAATTGCAATTCTTTGCTTCCCTGTGGTACATTCAATGTATAGTTACCGTCAAAATCGGTCACCGTTCCGGTGGAAGTACCTACAATAAGGATACTAACCCCGATCATCGGTTCTTTATTCTCATCAATCACCTGTCCGGTGATTTTTCTGCCTGCCTGTTGGGCGAAGGCAGGAATCGTGCCTCCTAAAAAGGCTGTACATAACATAAGTAGTACAGTCAGATGGCGTAGATTTAAGATGTTACTGTTCATAATTACTGTGTTATTGATATTGATTTATTGTTATTTTTTACTTCTTTGTCTTTAAAAGCACTTTTTCCCTTATTTGATTTCCATGCCCCCTCGCAGATATCCTGGGGATGGTTTCAGTTCGGCACCGAGGAAGGCATCGTTCCTCACCGAGAAACAGGGTGTTCCTCACCGAGGAACGATGCCTTCGACACCGAGAAACGGATGACTCTCTTATTCCAACCAGATTTCCCCAATTTCTATCGTTGTTTTTGTCTTATCTTTTCCTGATACCGATAACTCCAGCTTTTCAATTTTTTCCGGTTGGAAAGGAATTTCCGTTTCCGGATGAAAATACTGTTTTAAAAATGTCGGATAGGCTATCGGAAGCAATGCTGTATCCGTCTGACGTAAGTCTTTGAATGGGATTCGTATGATGCCTTCCGGTGACGGAGCGGTACAAATGCCTTTGTATGTATATCCGTCTGAAGTAATGAATCCGGCACTGAAATTCTCGGAGAGCATCTTGTGGCTGTTCACACGAATACAGAGAGTGGTACAGCTTTTCAATTTATCTTTTCTTCCTTCTATTTCCTCTTTAACGGATTTCCGTAGAATATGCTGTGGTTTTTCTCCTTTGGAGGTAAATGTAAATCGGAGCAATGGTTTCTCTATCGGAGAAAAATCGAGCAAGGTACGTTGCAACTCATTCCATTCGGGAAGTGTATATGCTTCTACTCCGCTATGCGTATCTGTCACAGCCAATAACTGTATCGCACTACCTGGGGCGACAACACGGGTTGTCCAGTATGAATCGGAAGTATAATTCCAATCCAATGGATTTCCTTTTGTTCCCGATGATGGATTTCCGCAACTGGAAATTCCAGCGGGATAAGTACGGGTGCTGTCGCCCCGGCAGACGATGATGTTATACCTGAAACAACCTTCCTTTATTTCTGCGGCAGGAATAGTAGCCTGATATGTATAGCCGCTTGTACGTTTCATTTTTATATACGGATTATGTTCATTCCAAAAGGAAATCTTATCCGTATAGATGATGACAGAATCCGGGAAAACATTTCCTGCCACCTGTGCGCTGATAGTCAGCGCCTTATCAGCTTCAGTGACTGCTTCCGGCGTATGAACTACTTTAAAATCCGTTATACGTGGGGCAGGAGCGGCATATTCACCGATACGTATGAAATTCCATTGCGAATCCGCCTTCCAGTTCCGCGTCGGCGTACAGTTCTTCCGTTTCAACAGGTAAACACCCGGACGAAGAGAGCGAATCTTTCCATCTGCCACTTCTTCCGTCCGCAGATTCCCTTGATTGATAGCGGTAAACGCAAACTCTTTACCCAGATCGGGAATCTGTATACTCATATCCCAAGCTCCATAAGCAATGGTAACCACTTCTTTATCCAGTGACGGTTTGGCAAACGGGTCGCTGACTACCACAGCGTCCGGCATCACTTCCAATCTCCACACTCCTGGCTCCAGGCAATCAACAAAATATGCACCGGTTCCCTCATAACTAACGACGGGAGAACTGCCGCAACCGGCAATGGATACGAGTTGTGAAGCATCTTTAGGCCGGGTATGGGTATTGTTTGAATAATAGTATTTCTTTCCATTATTCAGCTCGCTCAAATCTTCCGTATAGCTGACACGAAATCCATCTCCAAACAAAGTATCCTGCGGATAACTACCATAAGATTCTCCTCTTTTCAAACTATATGCCGCTTCGGCAGCAATTTTCATACTGATAGCCTTATGAGGCGTATAAGCAAGATTCAGAAAATGAGTCTGATATTCCGTATTGGTAGACGCAATATCCATCGGGTCATAGGCAAACTGCGTAATCCATTGAAAACCTGCTGTGCGGAAAGTGCGTGCCATCGCCGGATACATATAGGAATACATAATGTCCGCCGGGTCGAACTCATAAATCATGCGTGCTTTTTTATTGAATCCTTTCACTTTATCGGCAAAAGAAATATCGTAGCTGTCAATAGACGGAAGAAAATTGCCTTGTTGGGTCTGCCCGGATACCAGTCCGATGGGATACCATTGATAGGTAGTTCCCTGAATGGCAGTCTCATAATAAACGTCTACTACATATTCGTTGTGACTCACATTATAGAATACAGGTTTGCGGTTTCCTGTCTTATGGATTGCTTTCAGCATCCGGTTGATATATGCCTTAACCTCTTCTTTCGTACCGGAGTGGCAAGGTTCGTTATTGATTTCGAATCCCACAATAGATGGATCATCTTTGTAAGCCAGTCCGGTGTAAGGATTGACGTGTTTCACCAGGTCGTGAAGATACGTTTCCTGTGCGGCGATAGCTTCCGGGTTGGAGTGCATATCGCATTTATCATATTTATAGGAGAAGCCACCGGTGGGTATATTCCTTTCCGGGTAACCATTCCCAAAGTTAGTCTGTGCAGTGACAACAATATGGATATTCCGTTCCTTGAGTTTGGCAATCAGATAATCCATCAGGTCAAGATGCTCGTTTTCAAGGAGATTCCCTTCCCCGTCCGTCAGTTCGACGTCCCATAAATGAATACGATAAGCGTTCAGCCCCAAACGGGCGATATGATATACATCATTATCTATGGCAGCTTTGCGATCCAGTCCCAAATAACCCAAGGCACGGTAAGCATGGGCAAAAGGTAGCGTGTAGTTCACTCCGAAGAAAGAAGCCTCCTGCCGGGTATCACTCCAACGCATCACTCCGTTTCCATCTATATATATAATAGGTGTAGAAGTTGATTTCGCCTGTGCATTGACAAAGGAGAATAATAAACTAATGAAAGTAAGGATTAACAATCTTTTCATGCTATCAAATTTATCGGTTTATTGATAGCGACAAAGGTAAATTATTAGCCAGTCCAGTGAAAGCACAGATTGGACATATAAGGATAAAAATAGGACGAAAAGCCCTTTTTATCGGGAATTGAGCTATAAAATAGGCTAATATGTACTTTTACAGGTTACCTCTTTCACCCATGTAGAGCCTTGACTTTAGTTGACCGGAAGAATGTAGGTTTATGAATTGTGCCAATCGGTAGTTGAAAACAAACTATCATTCATTCTTGTACGGAAATGAATAATAGTTTGTTTTTTACCTATTGATTCGCATAAGTAACACGAACTTTTGAATCATAGGTTCCACCAATTTCACCTTATGGTTGAAACACCGATGAATAAGGTGAAAGCGGGTGAAACCGAGTGAATAAATAAGGTGAAATCCTCCGTAATCGCTTTCACCTATTGAATTTATTTATACCGGTTGTTGGACATATAGCCCCATCGTGTTGTACATATAGATTCAGCATGATGGATATATAGCTCCAATATACAGGGTATATAGCTCCAATGATTCAAGTATTAATACTTGATAACCAAACTATTAGCACCTGATGTCCAAGCTGTTAATACCTGATGTTCATGCTATTAACACCTGACAGCGGATTTGCTATTAGCATATTTCGATTAGCTATAATCATATCCGGATTAGCTATAACCATATTCGTTTTAGCTCAAGGGATATTTTAAGAAAACAAGGTGAAAGCGAATATAGTAGTTTTCACCTGAATTTAGCCATTGCTTTCACCCGCTTTCACCTTATCCATCGGTGTTTCAACTATAAGGTGAAACCGGTGGAACTTATGATTCATTACGGTACCTTTTTACTCTCATTCAACTACTGATTCGCATGAATTATGATTAAGAATGTCAAGTTTAAACTTATATGCAGATAGTCATTTTCTCTCCTTTTTCGTTGCGATTGTTCAAAAAAAGATAGTATCTTTGCAGAACCTGACTTATATATCATACAAACAATGAACCTGCTTCAACAACAGTAGCGGGCATTCTTATGCCTGCTACTGTTTGTGATATGCGGTTCTGTCCCCCGTGGAGAGCATTAATGTGCCTCCGGCTTAGACTGTTTGTATGAGTGTCAGGTAACGGGTCAGGCGGAACCGCTTTTTTTTTCGCCTATACAATACCTTTTATTATGGATACTGATAACACAGTGTACTCTGATGCCAATCCGGTAGCTACTATCATTGGCGAATCTGCAAAATCAAGTTCTAATGAATCAATGATTCTTGAATCAAAGTCTCCCGAAACAAAGGCCCCCGAAACAATTCAAGCGGAAGAAATGGAAGCCTTGCGGATTTATTTCGAACGTTATGCAAAAGAAATGCTTACTTCTTTCCGGCAGAATATGCATCCGGGAGATGATTTGCCCCATTATCTGCTTCGCCGGTTGGAAGAATCGAAAACATTATTAGCTAGTCTGGAACTTCCGTGGGAACGTTACATTCCGGTGCTTCACCGGGCTTTTTCCCTTTATTTTATTCATGTTCAAGATGTAGGTACCCGTCAAAAGGCATTGGGCTTGACTTCGGAGTTAATGTCGGTAGTGGTGTCTTTATCACAATCTCATCGGCTAATCAATCATTTATGCGCCTATTACCATAACCAAACTGTAATGTTGAGGAAGTGGATAGATGAGAATGAATAGGGAGCAGATAGCAAAACTCACTTTTATCTTATAGAATGTAGGATAAAAGTGAGTTTGTATGCTTTATACGGAAGTGGAATCTAAAGTTTTTCTATTTCTTCGGGAGACAATCCGGTAGCTTCAGTAATCATTTCAACGGAAAGTCCCATTTTCTTCAAATTACAGGCTATTGCTGACTGTTTTCTTTTCTCGCCTTCTATCAATCCTTCCTGTCTTCCTTCTATTAACCCTTCCAGTTTAGCTGTATCCAATACATCGTTTTGTATCATCATGGCACTTAAGTGCTCAT
This sequence comes from Bacteroides sp. GM023, assembly GCF_014750685.1. Taxonomy (GTDB): domain Bacteria; phylum Bacteroidota; class Bacteroidia; order Bacteroidales; family Bacteroidaceae; genus Bacteroides. Next base: position 103,644 of record NZ_JAAXGE010000010.1, on the reverse strand, counting down.
CGTATGCACGACGTTCTTCGGGCGTCATGTTATAATAGATTAGCTTTTTACGCGCTTCTTCCAATCCTGGCGCTTTGGTGTCGGGACGTATGCAACCGGTTTTCAGATATTCTATCCACTCTTCCAGCGGAGTAACTGCTACCTTGTTAAATTCATTCACTCGGATAAGGAAATATTCAGGGTAGATTTCAGACGGAAGCCTGGGGACGATGGCATCCTTCTCTTTGCTGCTGACCTTCAGGTAATCTCCAGTATGGACACCTACAAATGAATTTTGCCCATGATACAGATAGTCACTGCCGCTACCGATGTCGAAATAGAGAATACTGATGGAATAGATTTTTTTCACTTCATAATATCGTTCTCCCAAAGACATATGTTCGGTGATTGCTTTAGCCACCCCGTATAAAATGCGTTCGAGATAATCCAACTCGCGGGTATTCTGTACTTCAATAATGATGATTTCCCCCTTGCTGTTTTTAGCTTTAATATCCACCCGGTTAAACTTGTCATTAGCTGTCAGTTGGTTGCCTTCACTTTCAAGTAACTCGACGATTTTAACTTCCTCACCCAGCAAAACGGTGAGGAATCCTTCGAGTACGCCAAAATTAGCTTTTTGGCGTAGCAGGCGCTTGATTGCCCAATCAAACCTTATATAACGGTCGGTAGTTTCCATATTTCTGGTCATTCATTATTATACAAACAAAGGTACGGTTATTCTGCTAATAAACAAGGAAATAATAGGGAAATAATATGTACAGGCACTTCGCTAATCTCCTTCAACGGCAGGCTGCATATATTGTTTCGGTGTCTTTCCGAACTCTGACTGGAAACATTTGGAGAAATAAGAGTGATTGGAAAAACCTACCATATACATCACTTCGGCAACGGTAAATTTCTTTTGTTGCAGCAGCATCGCTGCCTTTTTCATCCGGATGGATTTGATATATTCTACCGGCGACATTCCGGTCAGTTGTTTAACCTTCCGGTAAATCTGTTTGTTGCTGAAGCCGGACAACTCGCATAGGGCATTTACGTTCAAGTCTGCATCGGAGAGATGGTCTTCAATCAGGCGGATAATATTCGACAGGAATTTCTCATCCTGTGATTCTGCCTCGATAGGTTTGAGTACAGGCAATGATTCCAGCGATTTCTTCGTTTGGCTAGCCGGAATTTCCTCCTCTTCGATGGCAGTGACAGGGATGCTTAATCCTACACTTGTGCCTTGGTTCTCTTCGGAAGTGACTCCGTTGATGTGTCCTCCATGCAGTTCCGTATACGTTTTCACTAGATAAAGCCCGATACCCGTACCTTCCTTATGCCCCGAACGGGGAGATTGATAGAAACGCTGGAAGATATAGGGAATATCCTGCTGCGGGATTCCGGTTCCGGTATCCGATACGCAAATATCCAGTTGCCCGGTTTCCTGCGAATAGAAAAGAGAAAGCCGCACACTTCCGCCATCCGGGGTAAACTTTACGGCATTTGAGAGTAGATTATACAGTATCACACCCAATTTGATAGCATCCATATCCGCGTAAATTTTGGCTTTGTTCGCTTCAAAATGGAAAGTGAGCCGGGGATTTTCTTCATAAACGGAGAACAGGCTGCGGCTGAAAGATACCAACTCGATGCGCGACAGAATTAGCAACGAATCCGCATTGTCCTCTATCCGGTTGAAGTTAAGCACTTGATGAATCAATGAATTTATCTTCATGGCATTGCGCTGTACCTCTTCCAGTGTCTGCTTTTCGTGTACAGCTTCCGTGGCAGGCAACAGTTGGCTGACAGGAGCGATAATCCGGCTGAGAGGTGTCTTCAACTCATTGGACAGATTGGTAAAGAACGCCATTTTCTGACGTGACTGTTCCAAAATCTTCTCTTTTTCCAGGCGTTCCATTTTCAACCGGTTTTTAACCCGGAAAAAGTTGATAGTCCACGCAACGAGGCTCATAAGCAAAAGGCAATAGAGCATTTTCGCCCAAAACGTATAATACCAGGGTGGCAGAATCTTTATGTCCAATATATAAGGATGCTCAGAGGGGAATCCGCTCTTTTCTACTTTACTGATAAATAGCTGATAATCTCCATAACTCAAGTTGCTATAAGTGATGCGGTTTGTATTGGATTTCAGAAAGTTCCATTCCTTATCCATGCCTTCCAACCGATAAACGAACTTATTCTTTTCCTCGAGAGAATAGGGGAGATCTGACAATTCGAAAGCCAGATTATTTTGGTCGTACTTTAGTTCGATGGCATTTGTATAGCGAATATTGGGAATATCTGTAGTACGCGGATTCATCAACTGATTGTTGATGTACAGAGCCGTCAGAAGAATAGGACGCTCAGTATGGTTTATGCTCTGTATCTCCGGATGGGAGATGGCAAAACCGTCGGCACCACCCAAATAAACATTTCCGTCCACTGAATCGAACAGTAAACTGGTAAAACGCTTGTCCGTCATATTTTGCTGGCGCGCATCCATTGTTTTCCGGTCGATAATCCAAAGTCCGTTGGTGGTGGAAATCCAAATATGATCTTTTACCGATGTCATGGACAGAATTTCATTATTATTGAAACTTCCGAAAGAGAAACCTTGATGACTGGAATCTTTAGGATTAATGCGCATCACTCCCCCGTGAAACCCTACCCAAATCATTCCGTCTGCATCACATAGCAGATAATTCGGACTCATTTCTCCACTTAACTCGTCGGCAAAGAGCTTGGTGACTTGCTGTGTGCGCGGGTTGATTTTATCCAATCCTTTACTGTTGTACAGCAATACCCATACATTCCCTTCCTTATCAGGCATAATCTGATTGATAAACATACCCGAAAGTCCGTTGTGAATGGAGTAATTTTGTTCGGCTACATATTGTTCGCCGTTAGATTGCATCAATTTATGCTTGTCTACTACAAAGATTCCGCCTAAACAAGTGGCAATCCATAGATGTCCGGAATTGTCTTCGAAGATGTAATAAGCCCAGTTTGTATTGTAAGTCCCCGTGCTGTCGATAATATTATAGTGTATAAACTGCTGTGTTGCATAGTCATAGCGGTTGATACTGCCATCCGTAGCTATCCATAATTGCTGTTCTTTATCTTCGTAAATATGACGGATGCGATTATGGGACAAAGGATGTGTTTTATCTCCCATCCTGTACCAGGCGGCTTCGTGTTTGGTTCCGGCAGGATGAACAAAACGGAGCAGCCCGTTCGTACCGCCAAACCAATAAAATCCTTTTGAATCCCGGAACAATGAGTAGAATTGATTCCCGTCTCCCGTGCCCGTAATTTGAGAGATAGGAACGAATTGCAGGGCACTGTTATAGCGTGACAAGGAAATTCCATAGTCGGTTCCCAGCCAAATATTATGTTCCTGATCGGAAAAGATATTCCAGACAATATTGTTTGTCAATGACTGGATATTACGCGAATCATGGATGATATGCTGCAAAGGCTCCTTGTCATTCTGATATACATAAAGCCCGTTATCTGTACCTGCTAATAAATTTCCGTCACCGTCCAATGCCAGTGATTTGATAGAATTATTATGGAAAACTTCTATCGCATTCATTTTTCCCGTTGCAGGGGTGTATTGGAACAGATAACCTTCCATGCCAATCCAAATACACTGCCGGGTGGTATCTTCCAGTAAGGAGTTGACAAACAAATTACTTATTCCTCGGGTGACAGGCAGGAAAATACTTTCAAATTTCCCGCTTTCCGGTTGGTAACGGCATAAACCATTATAAGTACCTACATAAATCTGATTCTCTTTCGTATGGATGATGGAATAGATTGTATTATGGGACAAACCACTATGCTTGCTATCAAAACAGGTCAGTTTGCGGTCTTTTAGTTGATAAGTATAGAGTCCGTTTAATGAACCTATCCATAACGTATCCCCTTGAAGTGCCATCGTGCGGACGTCGGTGGGAAAATCCGTCTCCGGTTGTTCGTATTTGTCCGTACGGTAGTTGTAAACAAGTATTCCGTTATCTGTTCCCAGATACAGATGGGTATTATCTGCGATAATACCGCAGTAAATGCGTGTGTTGTTACGCTCGCCGTACGTGAAATGCTGTTGGGTGGAATAACCGTCGTAACTGAATAATCCTTTGTTTGAACCGATCCATATCAGCCCCTCGCTATCTTGCAGAAAACAACTGATAACTGAAGCCTCGGCGCCAAGATATATATTATCGAATTGCTGATAATTCACTTTTTGCCCATATACACCACTAGGGATGCAGCATATGTAAATGAGTAAAAGAATTGCTCTAATTCGTCGGTACATGGTATCAGGTTTGCAAGATTTATTCCGCAAATGTAGGAAAAAATGTCGGTTACACTTGTAAATATCCCGCTCTTTTTGTTCCTTTGTTACCTATTTATAAACAGAAAACTTACGTATGAGAAAACTAATTTATTTGCTTTTGTTGCCATTGGCAGTGGCTGTGACTGCATGTGGCGGTAAAAAAGGAACTTCAAATAATGAATCGACGCTGGCAACAATGGATAGTGTGGATGCCCGCGGCTTACAACGCATGCAGACTTCTAAAAGCGAAACGGACTTTAAGTTTAAAGGAAAAGACTATCATTCCATGGTATCACGTACTCCGGACGAAAGCCTGCCTCATGTCACCAATGAAATGGGAGATACCTATATCGATAATAAAATAGTGTTGCGACTGACCCGCGGCAATGAAAAGGTGTTTGATAAGACATTCACCAAGAATGATTTTTCATCTGTAGTAGATGCCAAATTCCTGTCTAATTCCGTTTTGGAAGGAATCGTATATGATAAGACTACTCCGCAGGGAATAGTGTATGCCGCAAGCGTGTGTTATCCGCAGACGGATCTCTATATGCCGCTTTCTATCACCATCACCGCCGATGGAAAGATGAGCATCCAAAAAGTCGATGTGCTTGAAGAAGAATATGACGACGAACCGTCCAATTAAGCCTGTGAGCGGGTGTTGACAGTAGAATTACACAAATGTGAAAACATTTGAGACAAAAGAAAGGCAGCCGAAGAGGTTGCCTTTCGTATTTTTGCACCGTCAACAAACTTAATACCGAATAGAATGAAGAAAAACATTTTAGCTATCTGTGTGGTAGCGGCAGGATGCACGGCAATGACCGCCCAGACTAAAAATACACAAACACTGGTTTCGCTTACCGAACGTGTAAACGTACAGGGAGATACGGCACGTGTCAATCAGATAATAGACGGTTGCTGGGTAGCAGTCGGTTCTAAGAAGCCGCATGCCATTCAATGCGACTTCACCCGTATGTTTAACGGAAAACCTTCTTATCGTTTTGAACTGAAGGAAGATGATAACACGCTGTCGGGATACGCCAAAGGGGAAACAAAAGGGCGTGCTGAATTCTCTTATTGCTATGCAACTTCCGACGATTTCAAAGGGGAGCCTGTGGATACCTACAAGAAGGCACAGATTATGAAAACCGTATATCATCATGGAAAAGGAGCTTGTCCACAGGGTGCTTCCCGCGACTATGAGTTTTCGGTATATATCCCTTCTACATTGGGTAGTGATGTTTCGACAATTTTCGCCCAATGGCATGGAATGCCGGACCGTACCCTGGTTCAGACTCCGCAGGGTGAAGTGAAGACACTGACAGTTGACGAATTCATAGAACTGGAAAAAACTACTATCTTCAAGAAAAACGCCGGACACGAGAAAAAAGCCAAACTGGATAAGCAAGGCAATCCGGTGAAAGACAAACAGGGCAATCCTGTATATACAGCCGGCAAAGCCAACGGATGGCTGGTTGAACAGGGCGGATACCCGCCACTGGCATTCGGATTCTCCGGCGGATGGTTCTATATCAAAGCTAACTCCGACCGTAAATGGCTGACAGACAAAGACGACCGTTGCAACGCAAATCCAGAAAAGACACCGATCATGAAACCTGTGACATCTGAATATAAAGTATCTACCATTGCTTATAAAATGCCTTATGCCGATTTTCCGAAAGATTGCTGGATTACATTCTGCATCCATATCGACTGGACGGTCTACGGAAAAGAAGCCGAAACAATCGTGAAGCCGGGTATGCTCGATGTACAGATGGACTACCAGGACAAAGGAAAAAAGGTTAGTAAACATATTGTTGACAATGAAAAAATCCTGATTGGACGTAACGACAAAGATGGCTACTATTTCAAATTCGGTATTTACCGTGTGGGTAATAGCACTAAGCCGGTATGTTACAATCTGGCAAATTATTCAGAGAGGTAAATTAGTCAAAAGGTAGAGAGAATGTGATATCCGGATGTCCTTCAGTGGGCATCCGGATATTTTTTAATTCACTTTGTTGCTTGTTTACCAATGTGACAATCTACCAGAATGTCAAGGATAAGAGCAGCATCACGTGGTGTGTTATCAGACATGTGACGCATGTCTGTGAAGATGGTTGATATATTAGTTTTAGGGGTATATCGGTAGAATTCGATATTTTTTTGTAGCTTTGTAACAAAGAATACTGATATGGAAGATTTGCAAAGATTATATCCCATCGGGATACAGACATTCTCAAATATACGAGAGGGAAATTATCTTTATATTGATAAAACGGAGTATGTGTACCGTATGACACATTCCTCTGCTAAATATATGTTCTTGAGTCGTCCGCGCCGTTTCGGTAAGTCACTGCTTACTTCTACATTACACAGCTATTTTTCCGGTCGTAAAGAGCTTTTCCGTGGATTAGCTATGGAGAAGTTAGAAAAAGAGTGGGTGGAATATCCTGTACTTCACTTTGATATGAGTACCGCTAAGCATGCGGATAAGGAACAACTGTTGCAAGAATTAAATCTGAAACTTTCTAATTATGAGCTTGTTTATGGAAAGGCTGAGGAGGAAGTTAATCCTAATCAACGTTTGATGGGGTTGATCAAACGTGCTTATGAGCAGACAGGAAAGAAAGTAGTTGTTCTTATTGATGAATATGATGCTCCTTTGCTTGATGTGATGCATGAACGGGAGAATCTTGGTGTATTGCGCAACATCATGCGTAATTTTTATAGCCCTTTAAAGGCTTGCGATCCTTATCTTCGTTATGTATTTCTGACCGGTATAACTAAATTCTCTCAACTCAGCATCTTCAGCGAATTAAATAATATTGAGAATATTAGTATGGATGAGCCATATGCTGCTTTGTGTGGAATCAGTGAGGAGGAAATACGTTCTCAGATGAAAGAAGATGTGGATGGATTGGCGAAGAAGTTGGAGATTACGCCTGAAGAGGTGTTGTTGAAGCTGAAAGAAAATTATGATGGTTATCATTTTACTTATCCATCGCCCGATATGTACAATCCCTTTAGTTTGCTTACGGCAATGGAAAAGGGAAAGATTGGTTCTTATTGGTTTGGAAGCGGCACGCCTACATATCTGATAAAGATGCTGGATAAGTTTAACGTGGAACCTTCCGAAATAGGATGCAAGCAAGCAAAAGCTTCCGCTTTTGATGCTCCTACCGAAACGATGACTACCATTACTCCATTACTATATCAGAGTGGTTATATTACCATTAAAGACTATGATAAGGAATTAGATATCTATACACTTGATATTCCTAATAAAGAAGTGCGATTAGGATTGATGGAGAGCCTTCTACCTCATTATGTTGCTAATAATGCAGAGGAAGCCAATACTATGGTAGCTTATCTTTCACGTGATATCCGTAATGGCGATATGGATGCTGCGATGCGTCGTTTGCAGACATTCCTGTCCACTATTCCCCAGTGTGACAATACGAAATATGAAGGCCATTATCAGCAGATGTTTTATATCATATTCAGTTTGTTGAACTTTTATGTAGACGTGGAAGTTCGTACTCCTCGCGGTCGGGTGGATATGGTACTTCGCACAAAGACTACTCTATATGTGATGGAATTGAAACTTGATAAGACAGCGAACGAGGCGATGGAACAGATTGATTTGAAGAATTATCCGGAACGTTTTGCTTTATGCGGGCTACCCATAGTAAAGGTGGCTGTCAATTTTGATAGCGAACGTTGTACGATAGGGGAATGGCGGATAGAAAGAGAATAATATATGGATTCCTCTCTAAGTTCAATGAAAAACATCATTAATAAAATCAGGCAAATTTATCCGGTTTCCGACGAAGCGCTTCAAGCATTGCAGGAGAATATGCAGGTGAGGTATTACCCCAAGAATACATATATAGTGCAATCGGGAGTTACCGATCGTTTGGTCTATTTTATAGAAGAAGGCGTTGCCCGTTCCGTGTTCCATCATAACGGGGAGGACACTACTACCTGGTTCAGTCAGGAGGGTGATGTTACTTTCGGTATGGATTCGTTGTACTACAAACAGCCGTCAATAGAGAGTATTGAAACCTTGTCGGATTGCAAAGTCTATGTTATCCATATTGATAAACTGAATGCCCTTTATGAAACATATATTGATATAGCCAACTGGGGAAGAATCTTGCATCAAGATGTAAACAAGGAACTGAGCCATATGTTTGTGGAAAGACTTCAGCTTTCGCCTACGGAGCGATACGAACAGTTTAACCGTCGTTATCCCGGACTGATAAATAGGGTGAAGTTGAAGTATGTGGCCGCTTTTCTTGGTATTTCCATTTATACACTAAGCCGGGTGCGCGCTAAAAAATAGATATTCTCCGGTCTTTTTTGCTTTTGAGCAAAAGAACTTCGTTTGGCAAGCTGTATCTTTGCCATCTGAAAATATTAATTAAATAATAAAAAAACAGATGTCGAACATTTCTTCCTCAGCTTTTGCAGACACTAAAGCACATTATGATCTTCTTGACGGACTTCGCGGCGTGGCAGCTCTCATGGTTATATGGTATCATATATTTGAAGGCTACGCTTTTGCAGAAGTCAGAAATTCCGCTGGTAGTGGTATGATTGAGACTTTCAATCACGGATATTTGGCCGTAGATTTTTTCTTTATCCTTTCGGGTTTTGTTATCGGTTATGCTTATGATGACCGTTGGGGTAAGAGCCTTACAATGAAGAATTTCTTTAAACGTCGTTTGATACGTCTTCATCCTATGGTAATCATGGGTGCTGTTCTGGGTGCTGTTACATTCTATCTTCAGGGGTGTGTGCAATGGGATGGAACACATGTTGCCATATCAATGGTGATGTTGTCACTTCTCTGTACGATATTCTTTATTCCTGCGATGCCGGGTGTAGGCTATGAAGTTCGCGGTAATGGTGAAATGTTCCCTTTGAACGGACCTTGCTGGTCGTTGTTCTTTGAATATATAGGTAATATCCTTTATGCCTTGTTTATTCGTCGTCTATCGAATAAGGCACTGACTGTACTTGTAGTATTGTTGGGAATTGCTCTGGCGTTATTCGCAGTCTTTGATGTCTCCACTTATGGAAATATTGGAGTGGGTTGGACATTGGACAGCGTAAATTTCTTAGGTGGATCATTGAGAATGCTTTTTCCTTTCTCTATGGGTATGCTTTTGTCTCGCAACTTCAAACCTGTTAAAATAAGAGGTGCATTTTGGATATGCACAATTATATTGCTCGCTTTGTTTTCAGTACCTTATCTGGGAGGTACGGAGAAGTTTTGTACAAACGGTGCTTATGAAGCATTTTGTGTGATCGTAGCTTTCCCCATTCTTGTTTGGCTGGGAGCATCGGGAACCACTACAGATAAGAAGTCAACCGTGATATGCAAGTTCCTGGGCGATATATCTTATCCGGTTTATGTGATACATTATCCAATTATGTATTTATTCTATGCGTGGTTGATTAAAAATCAGCTCTATACTTTGGGAGAAACATGGGAAGTTGCTTTATTCGTTTACGTATTGAGTGTTGTATTGGCTTATCTGTGCTTGAAACTGTATGATGAACCCATACGAAAATATCTTGCTAAACGCTTCTTAAAGAAAAAACAATAATTTATAGTCCGGCTTTTGACAAGGCAAAGTAAAAGGAACGGTTAAAGAATATAAAAAATGAGCAAACTCATAGTATTCCTAAATCTTTCCAGAATCTGTATCGTTATTTGCAGTATAAAAACTAAGTATAGTATTAACGCTAAAAAGAATAACGATTATGAAGAAAATTCTATCTTTACTTGTGTTGGCCATTGTAGCCGTACAGTTCTCATTCGCAACTGATGTGATTACGAAAGACATGAATCAATTGCCGCTTCCTGCACGCAATTTTATCAATCGTCATTTCACGAAGCCTGAAGTTGCTCAGATTAAGATTGATAAAGATTTGATGGAGTCTACCAAATACGAAGTGTTGTTGGTGGACGGTACGGAGATTGATTTTGATAGCAAAGGAAACTGGGAAGAAGTAAGTGCTAAGAAAGGACAATCTGTTCCCGCAAGTATAATTCCGGGATTTGCTGTTGATTATCTGAAAGCGCATAATTTTGTAAGTGAAGGCGTAACGAAAGTCGAACGTGACCGTAAAGGATATGAAGTAGAATTGTCTACGGGAGTTTCTTTCAAATTTGATAAAAAAGGAAAGTTTCTGAAAGCTGACGATTGATTGAATAATAGTAATAGATAAACCTAAACAAGAAGAAAGCTATGTGGAAATTTAAGTTTGGCGCGTGGGCGGTAGTGCTGATGATGACCGCCCTTTCGTTTAGCGCATGTAGTGACGATGATGATGATCCTGCCTTAGTGCCACCCAGTAATATTACTGAGGCTTTGAAGCAACTGTATCCGGCTGCACAGAATATAGAATGGGAAATGAAAGGGGACTATTATGTAGCGGACTGCTGGGTGACTGGTGATGAACTGGATGTTTGGTTTGACGCCAATGCGAATTGGGTGATGACCGAGAATGAACTGGATAGCATTGACCAATTGGTACCCGCTGTTTATACGGCTTTCCAAAATTCGGATTATAGTGCGTGGGTAGTGACCGATGTCTATGTTTTGACGTATCCGCAGAATCCGACGGAATCTGTGATCCAGGTGAAGCTGGGTAGTCAACGATATTCGCTTTATTTCTCACAAGAAGGCGGATTACTGCATAAAAAAGATATCAGTAACGGAGATGATACCAATTGGCCACCTACTGAATAGTCTTTCGATGAGGAACAAAGTGGTTTGAATAATAAATAATAACGGGTTATTTCGTTCAAAGAAATAACCCGTTATTATTTATAACTACATCTGTTGGTAATCCTTGGCCAATCCGCCTTCACTCGTTTCTTTGTAGAGTGACGGTAGGTCGTGCCCAGTCTGTTTCATTACTTGTACTACTTTATCAAATGAAACACGGTGCATGCCATCTGTAAAGGATGAATAAATATTGGCATCCAATGCACGGGCGGCAGCATACGCATTACGTTCGATACAGGGAATTTGTACCAAGCCGCAAACAGGATCGCAAGTCATACCCAAATGGTGTTCAAGTCCCATCTCGGCAGCATATTCGATTTGTGCCGGACTACCACCGAATAACTGATTGGCAGCAGCCGAAGCCATGGCACAGGCAACGCCTACTTCTCCCTGGCAGCCTACTTCCGCACCGGAGATGGACGCATTGAATTTGACAATGTTTCCGATTAATCCGGCAGTAGCCAATGCGCGTAAAATACGCATATCGCTGAACTCGCGACTTTTTTGTAGATGATAAAGCACCGCAGGCATTACACCGCAAGAGCCACAGGTAGGAGCAGTCACAATCTTTCCGCCGGAAGCATTCTCTTCACTTACTGCCAGGGCATAAGAAAAGACAAGTCCTCTGGATTGGAGGGATTGCTTATAGCCGGTGGCACGTATATAATAGGTGGAAGCTTTACGTCTCAGGTTTAGCGGTCCGGGCAATACCCCTTCCGCTTCCAGTCCACGATGGATTGCATCTTTCATGGTAGTCCATACCTCTGCCAGATAATCCCATATATCTTCATTCTCACATTCCTTCACATATTCCCAATAACTTTTCCCGGTATGCTCGCACCATTGCAGTATTTCGGTCATATTGTTCATGCCGTACACTTCTGGGCTTTCGATAGTCGGATTATCATTGTTTTCTGCTAACGCACCGCCACCTATGCTGTAGACAGTCCAATTCTCGGTTATCTTATTATTAGCATCAAGGGCGGCAAATGTCATCCCATTCGGATGGAAAGGCAGGAATACTTTGGGTTGCCATACGATTTCTATCGGAGCAGTAGGCTGTAGAGTATCTATGATAGCTACATCCGTCATGTGCCCTTTGCCCGTAGCGGCTAAACTGCCATAAAGAGTAACTTTGAAAGAAGCGGCATCCGGATGGCGTTCCAGAAACATTTCAGCAGCTTTACGTGGTCCCATTGTGTGGCTACTGGAAGGACCTGTGCCTATCCTATATAGCTCTTTGATTGATTTCATGACTGAAGGTGTGTTTTTATTAATACCAATTTTTCTTTTTGAAGAACAAATATACGATAATACCGATAATCCCCATCACAAACCAGGCAAATAAATAACCATAACGCCAATCTAGTTCGGGCATCCATTTATAGTTCATTCCCCATACTCCGGCTAAAAAGGTCAGAGGGATGAAAATGGTAGACACGATGGTCAGCCGTTTCATGATGTTGTTCATTCGTAAGTCATTGTTGGAGATATAAAGATCTACCAATGAAGAAAGCGTTTCCCGGCAGATTTCAATGGTTTGCAAGACGAACTGCAAGTGGTCGTTCACATCATTGAAGAAAGCGCGGTTCACCTTATGAATGAGCAGGTTTTCTGCACGTAACAGTTTTATATATTGCTCTTTCAATGGAAGAATAGATTTCTTCATTAGCATATATTGGCGTCGGAGTGCCTGAATCTGGATACCTATGTCGTTTCCTTCGGTGATAGTGAGCAGTTCCTCTTCCAGGTCTTCGAGCGCATCGTCGATAGCGGAGATGGTTGAGATATAATTTGCCATTACACTATTCAGTAATACACTAAGCAGGTAATCCGTCTGGCGGCTACGTATTTTCAGGACATCGTTGCGCAGGGCAGAATTGACATCATCGAAGAAGTCGGTTTCCTTTTCGAGGAAGGTAAGCACATAATTGCTTCCGAGAATAATACATACCTGTTGCTGGAGCAGTTCGTCCAGTTCGTCTTCCTCTTTATGCGTATTGGGGTAGAATAATTTCAGAATCAGGACAATATACTTGTCATGTTCTTCGATTTTTGTCGGGTGGTCAGAATTCAGAATATCCTGTAAAACAAGGAAGTCTATTTCAAAATGACTGCAAATTTCACGGATGGTTTCCGTATCTTTCAATCCGTGCACTTGCAACCAGTTGATTCGTGCATTATCCAATGTATCTTTGACGGATTGGAATGTATCGCCGGAGTTTTCCTGCATCTCGGTAGTGTTGTACGTACAAAGATGGATGTGGGTAGGAGTCAGGCTGTCTCCGGTGTAAATAAGCTTTTCGCTTAACAGATTATTTTTCATGCTTTATTCTCGTTTTAGAAAACCACCGTAGCAAAGGTAGTGGTTTTCTAAATGAGAACAAGTTCTTTAGACGTTTTGTTTACAGATTAGTCAAAATCGACTACCGTGATTCCGGCACCACCGAACTGTACATGTTCGTCGGCATAATGACTGACTCCCGGCACGGTGGACAGATATTGGCGGATAAGGGTACGAAGTATTCCGGTTCCTGTGCCGTGAAGGATACGTACACGGTCCATACCTACTAATATAGCGTCATCAACAAAATAAGTGACAGCTTGCAGCGCTTCGTCTCCACGCATTCCCCGGACATCGATGTCTTGTTTGAAACTAAGTTTCTTCTCATACATCTGGTCATGCGTCTGACTGCTGACAAAGGTGCTTTTGGCAATTCCTTCCGTTTTTTGAACAGCATTGCTGCGTTCGAGACGGTCTAATTTTACGGTTGTCTTAATGCTTCCGAAAGCGACAGTCGCGTTTTTACCATTGATTTCCATCACCTGCCCGATGCTGGTCTGTCCCTTGATTTTTACATTCTCGCCGACTGCAATAGGTGTTACTTTGGGAGTGCTTGAAGGAGAGGAAGCTGCGGCTTTCGGCTCGTTTTTCTTGTTCTTCTTCCGTTCCTGCTTCTCTTTTAGTTTCTCCATCTTTAGTACCATCTTCTCTTCCTGCTCTTTGGAAGCCAATGCATCCAGAGAAGTGCGGAAGTCAGTCAGCTCCTGACGTGCCAGGCGCGTCTTTTCCTTTTCGGCCTGTGCTTCCTTGATGGTACGAATTGTATTTTCAATGCGGGCATTCGATTCTTGCAACATTCGTTCTGCTTCTTCTTTTGCCTGCTTGATAATCTCTTTCCGTGATTTCTGCAATTCTTCTATTTCCGTCTGATAGCGGGTGATAGTCTCTTCCATATGCTTTTCCCGTTGGCGGATGGTTTGGCGTTTGCCTTCCCAATAGCGTTTGTCGCGCACAATGTCCTGAAGATATTTGTCAGCGTTGATATATTCACTTCCCACAATTTCCGAAGCATCGGCAATGACATCTTCCGGCAGTCCGATTTTTCGGGCAATTTCTACGGCGAATGAACTTCCCGGATTTCCGATTTGCAGTTGGAAAAGCGCTTGCATCAGATGGCGGTCATAAAGCATAGCTCCATTCACTACTCCTTCATGATCTTCGGCAAAATGCTTCAGATTTTGATAGTGAGTGGTGATGACTCCGAATGTCCGCTTCTGATTGAAACGTTTCAATACGGCTTCGGCGATGGCGCCACCAATCTGTGGTTCCGTACCTCCACCAAATTCATCAATCAGGATGAGGCTGCGCTCGTTGCAGTTCTTCATCATAATCTTCATATTGGTCAGGTGAGAAGAGTAAGTACTCAGGTCGTCTTCGATGGACTGTTCATCACCGATATCAATAAAGATGCTGCTGAATATACCTGCATGACTGCGTTCGTGCAGAGGAATCAACATACCGCATTGCAACATATATTGTAGTAACCCGACTGTTTTCAGACAGACAGATTTACCGCCGGCATTCGGGCCGGATATAATAAGAATGCGCTGTTTCTGATTAAGTTCCATATCCAGCGGTACGACTTTCTTGCCATGTTTGGCTAATGAAAGTTGCAATAGCGGATGTACAGCCATCGTCCAATCTAGTAGTTGTTCATTTTCTACAGAAGGTTTCAGACTATTCGTTTGTATCGCAAAATAACTTTTCGCGCGGATAAAGTCAACCTCTGCCAGGAATTCATACGACTGAAGAATTTCTGGGATAGACGGGCGGAGTATATTTGAAAACTCAGTGAGGATACGAATAATCTCGCGTCGTTCGTCTCCTTCGAGTTCGCGGATACGGTTATTGGCTTCTACAACTTCGGCGGGTTCTATAAATACAGTCTTTCCACTTGCGGATTCATCGTGTACGATTCCTTTGATTTTCCGCTTCAGTCCCGGTGCGACGGGGATTACCAGGCGACCGTCACGCATAGTGGGAGCCACGTCTTTATCTACATAACCTTCAGACTGTGCACTGCGCAGGATACTGTTCAAAGACCGTGAAATACTTCCCATTGTGCTGGCAAGCTCACGGCGTATGCGGGCTAACTCAGTAGAAGCGTTATCCTTGATTTTTCCATATTTATTAAGGATACCGTCTATCTTCCCAATTAGTTGCGGGAATACAGCAATATCTCCCGCCAGTCTTTTCAGACTAGGGTAGGGGGCATCGTTTTCTTCTTCATCTTCACTCCGATGTAGAAAACGTACAATGTCACGAATGGTTTCTAATGAACGCCGCAGGTCAAACAACTCCTGCTCATCCAGATACATGCCTTCTATCCGCACACGTTTCAGCGACGGGCGGACATCAAAGAAAAACTGGTCGGGAAATCCGTCCTCTTCCTGAATGATGCGAACAAACTCAGTTACCTGGTTTAATTGCTCTTCTACTTCTTCATATTGTTCGGAAAAGGTCATATCCATCACCCGCTCTTCACCTAAAGTGCTGAGACATTTATCTTTCAGTAGCTGCCTGATCTGGTCGAATCCTATCTTTTGCTCAAAATTTTGAGGGTATATCATATCTTTGTTCTTACTAATGGTCTGCAAAAATACGATTTATTCGCGAAAAAAATATCAGATTGTTTGCGGATTTAAAAATGATTTGTACCTTTGCACCGCTTTCAACGGAAAGCACTTCTGATAAGGGAGTTTTGGAGAGGTGGCAGAGTGGTCGATTGCGGCGGTCTTGAAAACCGTTGAAGGTAACACTTCCGGGGGTTCGAATCCCTCCCTCTCCGCTGGAAAAAATGTAAAGCCTTGTAAGTGAATAGCTTACAAGGCTTTTTTGTTAACAAAAGCATTGCATTTGAATATGGCAGAAAGAAACGAACTACATACCAGAAATAAGCATAACGGTCAATACGATTTTTCGTTATTGATAGAGAATTATCCCCCTCTCAAGAAGTTTGTATCACTCAATCCGTATGGAACAAATACGATAAATTTCTTTAATCCGCATGCGGTGAGGGCACTGAATAAAGCTTTGCTGATAACCTATTATGGTATTCGGTATTGGGATATACCGAAAGATTATTTGTGTCCGCCCATTCCCGGGAGAGCAGATTATATTCATTATATTGCGGACTTAATTCAAGCGGAACGAGGTAACAGAAACGGAGAAAGTGAGGAGAACAAAAAGCCAAGATGCCTGGATATTGGAGTAGGAGCCAATTGTATTTACCCGATTATCGGACACACGGAATACGGATGGACATTTGTCGGCTCTGATATTGATCCGGTTTCCATTGAGAATGCACGAAAGATAGTGACTTGCAATCCGGTGTTAGCACATAAGATTGACTTAAGACTTCAGGAAGATAGTAAAAAGATATTCGATGGAATAATTGCTTCCGATGACTATTTTGATGTAACTATTTGTAATCCACCATTTCATAGTTCGAAAGAAGAAGCGGAAGAAGGGACATTGCGCAAACTAAGCAGCCTGAAAGGCGAGAAAGTACAGAAAGCAAAACTGAACTTCGGCGGGAATGCAAACGAGCTTTGGTGCGAAGGGGGAGAAATCCGCTTTTTATTGAATATGATTTCCGAAAGTCAGAAATATAAGAAGAACTGTGGATGGTTTACCAGCCTGGTTTCAAAAGAAAAGAACCTGGATAAGCTGTACGCTAAACTGAAAGCCGTCCATGTATCGGAATATAAGATTATCCGAATGCAGCAGGGAACGAAAAATAGCAGGATATTAGCTTGGCGGTTTTAAGACCATTAAAAAAGGAAAATCCGGTTCTAACCTCGAACCGGATTTTTATGTAGATAAATATGAGTCCTTATTTCATATAATAAGAATCATTTATAATAGAAATCATTTAATAAACACTGGCCGATTGAATAACAATCTTCTCCAGCAACTCCTGCATCTTTCCGATTACGGGTTCCGCTTCAAGACCATATTCTGCCGCCATCACTTTCATTTGCGGGAATGTAGCCCATACACTACCGTTCTTATCTTCCCATACAGAGAT
Source organism: Bacteroides sp. GM023 (assembly GCF_014750685.1). Lineage (GTDB taxonomy): Bacteria > Bacteroidota > Bacteroidia > Bacteroidales > Bacteroidaceae > Bacteroides. Next base: position 86,140 of record NZ_JAAXGE010000010.1, on the reverse strand, counting down.
TTTCAAAGGCAATTCGATAGAAATACTCGGATTATCTTGCATCAATTTAGTTCCTACTTTCGGAGAACCGAAAACAATAACCTGATTCGGTCGAAGTTCCAGACCTACTTCCTCCGCATTCTTTCCATGATCGAACTTGGCGAATACAGGAATCCCCATCTTTTTCAGAGTTTGTTCAAGGCGTGCCATCGTTTCCGCTACATTGAACTGACTCTCGTAGGTGTATAATAGATTATCATTAGCACCGGTTCCCATTTTACTACTGTCAAAAGCAGCAGCGATTTTACGTCCTAGATTTGTGAGATCTACTCCTTCCTTATTTGCCAAAAGAGTGACACACACCAATTCTGAAGCATCCGTGAAACGACTGAGAAAAGCGGAATGTCCCGATACATTGCCTTTGATATCCATCAATCCTTTATGATTGTAGAACTGCCAACCAGCCACGGCAGGAACAACTTTCCCGTTGGCAAGCTTAGTCGATTTATAAATCATATCACGATTTTCCGGTTTAGCGATGAGCACTCCACCCGCCAAAGCAATGTCCCAATGACTGACATTCTCTGCTGATGCCCAAATATCGGAGAAACCTTTCATGGCAGTAGGACTGATGGCAGGAGCAGCGACTAACTTACCGTCTTTTTCTACATACCCCGTTGTCGTTTCCGAAGGATTGATATAATCTTTATCTTTCTTGAAAGTCTGATGCACGTTGGCGGTAGTCGTAACATCTTCCTGCTTTACTTTCGCCAAGTCTTCGCCGAAGAAAGTCTGTTGCAAGCCAAGATAATCAATCTGATATTTTCTCACGAAGTCATGATAAGGCATTTTACCTGCCTTCTCAACGATAGAAGTCAATAAAAGAAAGTTGGTAGCACTTTGCTTCACATCCGTTCCCGGTTCAAAAGCCAAAGGAATAGCTTCCACTGTCTTAATCAATTCAACAGGCTGATAATTGGCCGATACATCAAAACCGCTTTGTGCACGATAATCGGCAATGCCCGTACTATGTTGCATTAATTGAAGAATACTGATTGACTTCCAGCTTTCAGGAATATCCTTGAGATACTTTCCGATAGGATCATTCAAATCAAGTTTACCTTTTTCGTACAATTGCATGATAGCTACCGCCGCATACCCTTGAGAGATAGGTCCTATCGGCCAAAGAGTTTTCGCTGCGGCGAGATTCCCTTTTTCAAAATCCGTAACTCCATAACCTACGACGCGTGGAATATAAGGAGCCTGAACAATAGCGAGCGTCATGCCCGGTATTCCCTGTTCCTCCATAAATTCGTAAATCATCTGGTCGATGGCTTTTCCTTGATAGGCAACTTGTACGTTGCCTCTGCCTGCTTGCGGCAATTGGTTTTCATACTTCTTCATAATGACTCCTCCGTTTTGAGCTAAAATCGTTCCCGATATTAGTAATACTGCTAAAATTAATACATTCTTCTTCATAACATTCTCCTTTAATTACTCTCACTTTTTTTGATGTTGCAAAGGTAAGAGGCTGGGAATAACTAAAAGAGAACGATATAACACATATATTTTGCAATTGTTCCCGATATGAACTATTTTTGCTTTCTAAACAATTATATACCTATAAATAGAATAGTATGGAAACAAAGTATATCACTCTCACGAAAGAAAATATCGATAGCGAACACATCTGCTGCGCTTTCTCGGACAAGAAATGCAAGGATAGCTACGAACTGAAGAAAACCTGGCTGAAAAAAGAGTTTGATAACGGATATGTTTTCAGACGGATCGATGAACGGGCAAAAGTCTTTATAGAATATGTACCGGCCGAAAAAGCATGGGTTCCTGTCAGCGCTCCCAATTATCTGATGATAAACTGCTTTTGGGTATCGGGGAAATACAAAGGATGCGGACACGGCAAAGCATTGTTGCAGTCTGCTATCGACGATGCAAAGGCGCAAGGAAAAGATGGTCTGGTTACTGTAGCCGGTACATCCAAATACCATTTTATGAGTGACACGAAATGGCTGTTGAGGCAAGGCTTCCAAACAGTGGAAAAACTCCCGTCGGGATTCAGCCTTTTGGCGTTAAAGATAAACCCTGCCGCACCCGATCCCTCCTTTAACGAATCAGTGCTGAGTGGTGAGTGTCCGGATCGTGAAGGAGTAGTGGTTTATTATACCCATCGTTGCCCGTTCACGGAGTACCACGTTCGCGGCTCTTTGGTGGATGCAGCTAAAAATAAGGGAATCCCATTAAAAATAATCCGGTTGGAAACTATGGAACAGGCACAAAATGCACCTACTCCTGCCACTATATTCACCCTTTTCTATAATGGCAAATTCATCACGACCGACCTGAGCACGTGCATCGATAAACGGTTTGAGAAAGCATTAGGCCTGTAATAACGCAGAAAAGAACGTATGTCCCGATGTAATCCGTTAATGCTAATGTTTCTTATTTTTATTTTATAAAAATAATCTGTTTTTGTACGTTTATCAAATATCGTTTACCTTTGGAGAGTAAATGATGATAAAGTAATATGAAAGGTATACATTTATGGGTATGTATATGTATCTTTTTATTTGTGCATAGCCAGCGTTTATTAGCCAACAAAACTGTTCTTAACGATTCTCTATATACTGAGGAATATATACGCGGGACATATATTGCCGAGCCAAAACGTGCATTACAACTGTTAGATGAAGCGGAAAACAGGAAAACGATGCCTTTACGGATAGTCAATGAACTGCGTAGTCTGTCCTATCGTAGCCTGTACATGAACAAGCTGGCATACTTGTATGCCAGGAAAGCCTATTTGCTTGATTCTGTTTCGCAGAGAGCCCCGGAACATATGCTGAAAATGACCGTTTATTTGGCAGAACTTACCAACATGATGAGCAAGCATAGCGAGAGTATGAAGTATGCCCTTAGCGGAATCAGGCAGGCACAGGAATTACAAGACCGGGAAGCTGAATTCAGATTACTTTTCTGCATTGGGGAAAACAACTGGGCGTTATCTTCTAAAGACAAAGCATATGATTACTTCAACCGTACTATCGAGATGCTGCGCGGCTCAAAAGATATGCGGGAAATGATGTTGCTTTCCTATTATTACGGGGCAGAGATGGGTTATCTAATGACGGACTCACGGATTGAAGAAGCCCTGAAGCTAGCTTTGGAACGCGAGAAACTTCTTAAAAGAATAGAAAAACTTCCCCACGTTCCTGAAGGTTATACGGATAGCCAATACAGTTATCTATATGCAAAACTGGCATATATCTGCCAGGTAGAAAAGAAATATAAGCAAGCGGAAGAGTATTATCAACAATATTTAGCCACAAAAGATTCCCATACCCCGGATGGCAAGATTAATTCTGTGCCTTATTTAACTCTTTCTGGACAATATGAAAAAGTAATTGAAAATTGCCAGGATTTCAAGAACTTGATGAGAACACAGCAAGATACTCTCAATATCCAATATCTTAGAATCCTGAAGAAAGAAGTACAAGGCCATCTCGGTATGCAAAACTATAAGGCAGCTGCGGATTTGCGTGGAACTATACTGGAGATAACGGACAGTATTAATAATAAGGATAGGGCAAATGCCGCCTTGGAACTGAATGCAATGTATGACGCTTCAGAGAAAGAAGAACATATTGCAGAACAGGCCTCGCAACTGAAAATCAGAAATATATCACTTATCTTCCTCGCCTGTGTAGTCCTGCTTACTCTGTTTATATTATGGCGTATGTGGCGTTTTAACAACATTGTCAGATACAAAAATAAAGTACTGGCCAGGTTCGTCAATGAGAAATTGGCTCAAAGAGACAGGGACGAACGAAACCAACTATTGCCCGAAGAAGAAATAAACAAAATAATTCCTATATTGTCCGACATAGAACCGATCGTGGAATCTCTTGAAGAAATAGAAGACCTTCCGGATGAAACCGATAAAGTCAGCGGGGAGGAAGAGGAGAATCGGAAAATATTTCAGGAACTCAACCGGATAGTTGTTCAAGACCGATTGTATCTCTCTCCTGAATTATCGAGGGAAGACTTGGCACAGATAGTACATCTGAATAACGCCCGTTTTGCCCGAATGATAAAAGAGTGTACCGGGACCAATTTCAATGGCTATATTAATGAACTTCGTATAAACTATGCCATCAAATTGTTAAAAATGCATCCTAATTATACAATACGTGCCATAGCCGATGAAGCAGGCTTTAACAGCACCCCGATCTTATATAACCTTTTTAAGAAAAAAACAGGCATGACACCCTATGAATTTAAGAAAACACAGGAGACACTCTGAACGATATAGTGAAATCCCATTTGCTTGAACAAAATGAAATAAAACCGATAAATTACCGGAATTTGCAGGAAAAAAGCAGGTGTCCCGCTTTTTTTGCCATTTTGGGACGCCAAATTGTGGATTTGTAAAGTGTAATTGCGCCATTGCAAACTTATCGTATTTCTCTAATTATTACTTTTGCTTCATACAAAATTAGGGAAATGGAAAATATAAATTATCTGACAATGGAAGTTCAGACACTGAACTTGTTCAAGCAACTTGATTTGCTAATACGTGAAAAAAAACTGTATCGAAATCCGTCATTAAACCGGAGCATCCTGGCACAACATTTGAGAACCAACCGCACCTATATAAGCGGCTGCGTCCGTCAGTCCATAGGGCAGACTCTTTCAGAGTATATCGACACTTTGCGCATATCCGAATTTGTAGACAGGCTGCAATCGGAAGATGAACAATGCCTGTTTGTAATTGCCGAAGAAGTGGGCTATTCTTCTTATACAACTTTCTATCGTTCCTTTATCAGGCATTATGGCGTTTCGCCTGCCGAATACAGGCAAAAGCTGGAGTAATGTTCCGTTTACCGGAACAATTTCCGGCCTTTTCGGTTTATTACTTATAATAATTAAATAAAAATAATAATGGTACAAGTTAGGATAAAGCGAGTGTACGAGGATTTTTCAGAGACAGACGGATATCGGGTATTAGTAGATAAACTATGGCCGCGTGGCATAAAAAAAGAATGGCTGAAATATGACTATTGGGCAAAAGATATAACCCCATCCGCCGCCCTGCGCCAGTGGTTTCACGAAGATATACCGGGACATTGGAATGATTTCTCCGTCCTCTATCAGAAAGAGCTGGACTCTTCTTCGTCAGTAACAGATTTTCTGACCCTTATAAAGCCACATCCGGTGGTGACACTCCTCTATGCTTCTAAAGAACCCGTGTACAATCATGCCCGAATCCTTCGTGATTATTTGGAAATGCGTCTGAAAGAGTGAAATTAAAGTAATTTTTATCTGTTTACGCTTTCTGTCGTTCACTCAATTTCCTACCTTTGTAATCTAAATCAAAATCGTGTAACCATGAAGTATAAATTATTGGTCCTGGATGTAGACGGAACACTGCTTAATGATGCGAAAGAAATTAGTAAACGTACACTGGCCGCCTTGCTGAAAATTCAGCAGATGGGAGTACGTATCGTGCTGGCTTCCGGCAGACCGACTTATGGTTTGTTGCCGCTTGCCAAGTCTCTCGAACTTGGAAACTATGGTGGCTTTATCCTTTCTTATAACGGTTGTCAGATAATCAGCGCACAGAACGGAGAAATCTTGTTCGAACGGCGTATCAACCCGGAAATGCTGCCTTATCTGGAAAAGAAAGCCCGCAAGAATGGCTTCGCGTTGTTCACCTATCACGATGATACAATCATAACGGATTCTCCTGAAAACGAACATATCCAAAGTGAAGCCCAACTGAATAACCTGCAAGTAATTCGCGAAGACGAATTTTCCGCAGCCATTGATTTCGCTCCTTGCAAGTGTATGCTCGTCAGCGATGACGAAGAAGCGCTTGTCAGCCTGGAAGAACATTGGAAAAGACGCCTGAACGGTGCTTTGGATGTCTTTCGCTCCGAATCGTATTTCCTCGAAGTAGTGCCCTGTGCCATTGATAAGGCGAATACCTTAGGTGCTCTGATGGAAGTATTGGGCGTCACGCGTGAAGAAGTGATTGCTATTGGTGATGGCGTGTGTGACGTAACCATGATTCAATTGGCCGGACTGGGAATAGCTATGGGACATTCACAAGACTCGGTGAAAGCTTGTGCCGACTATGTGACCGCTTCGAATGAAGAAGACGGAGTGGCTCTTGCTGTCGAAAAAGCGATTATCGCCGAAGTTCGCGCAGCGGAAATCCCTCTTGACCAACTGAATGCACAGGCACGCCACGCATTAATGGGAAACCTGGGTATCCAATATACCTATGCTGACGAAGACCGTGTAGAAGCCACAATGCCCGTAGACCATCGTACACGCCAGCCTTTCGGAATTTTGCATGGCGGCGCCACCCTTGCATTGGGAGAGACGGTTGCCGGACTGGGTTCAATGATTCTTTGCCAGCCTGACGAAATTGTAGTAGGAATGCAAGTCAGCGGAAACCACATCTCTTCTGCCCACGAAGGAGATACCGTGCGGGCGGTAGCGACCATTGTACACAAAGGACGCTCATCCCACGTGTGGAATGTAGACGTCTTTACTTCAACCAACAAACTGGTGTCTTCCATACGGGTAGTCAACAGTGTTATGAAAAAAAGATGATTGACGAAGAAATAAGTAATCTGACAACTATTGATACATTCATCCGGCAAAAACAACCGTTTGCCGTTTACCGTATTCCCGGGGAGAAAACCCCTCGTCTGTTGACACAGGCTGGGGGGGCTGTCCGTTTAATCTATGACCTCAAAGACCTGAACGGACAGCGTGGATTTGTCATCGCCCCGTTTCGGGTGAGCGAGACATGTCCGATTGTGCTGATACAACCGGACCAGTGGGGACAACCACTGCCGGTTGACGAGGATACGGACGAAGAACAGGAGAAAGCCCGGCAACTGCAAGGACAGGAAACATTCCTGAATACTTGCACGGAAAAGTATGCCGCCTGTTTTCATACATTTATAAATGCCTTACGTGACAAAGCCTTCGACAAATTAGTGCTTTCCCGTGAACTCACTATCGGTCAGATGCCTGATTTCTCTCCCTCATCCGTTTTTCGTGCAGCGTGCAAACGTTATATCCATTCCTATATATACCTATGCTATACCCCTCAAACAGGTATCTGGCTGGGTAGCACACCCGAAATTATCTTATCGGGCGAAAAAGACGAATGGAACACAGTAGCATTGGCCGGAACGCAACCTTTACAAGACGGCAAATTGCCGCAAATATGGGATGAAAAGAACCGGAAAGAACAGGACTATGTAGCATCCTATATCCGTCGCCAACTTCTTTCATTAGACATTCATTCTACGGAGAACGGCCCTTATCCCGCCTATGCGGGAGCATTGTCGCACCTGAAAACAGATTTTCATTTCTCCCTGAAAGATAACAAGAATCTGGGAGACCTTCTGAAAGTCCTGCACCCGACACCTGCCGTGTGCGGCCTGCCAAAGGAAGAAGCCTATCGGTTTATATTGGAAAACGAAGGTTACGACCGTCGTTATTATTCCGGCTTTATCGGATGGCTCGACCCCGATGGAAGGACTGACCTATATGTGAATCTGCGCTGTATGCATATCGAAGACGAACAACTGACTCTTTATGCCGGCGGCGGATTACTGGCCTCTTCGGAACTGAATGACGAATGGCTGGAAACGGAAAAGAAGTTGCAAACCATGAAACGGCTTATAGCAGTGCCCCTTTATTCATAAACTACTAATTTATTATCATCATGTATACAGACAAGAAGAACATACTTCAACTGGTTGCGCTGCTTCGGGCGCACGGGATTACGAAAGTTGTATTGTGTCCGGGAAGCCGTAACGTACCTATCGTGCATACTTTGTCTAACCATCCTGATTTTACCTGTTATGCGATGACCGACGAACGGAGTGCGGGGTATTTTGCCATCGGCCTTACGTTGAATGGTGGTAAACCTGCCGCCATCTGCTGCACTTCCGGTACGGCACTGCTGAATCTTCATCCCGCTGTGGCGGAAGCTTTTTATCAGAATGTCCCTTTGGTGGTCATCTCTGCCGACCGTCCCGCAGCCTGGATTGGGCAAATGGATGGACAGACGCTTCCCCAACCGGGCGTATTCCAAACACTGGTCAAGAAGTCTGTCAACCTTCCTGAAATTCATACGGATGAGGATGAATGGTACTGCAACCGTCTGATAAACGAAGCCTTGCTTGAGATGAATCATCACGGAAAAGGCCCGGTACATATCAATGTCCCTATTTCCGAACCCCTGTATCAGTTTACGACGGAGACACTGCCCGAAGTACGTGTCATAACCCGCTACCAAGGTCTGAACGTCTACGACCGTGATTATAACGACCTGATCGACCGGATGAATAAGTATCAGAAACGAATGATTATCATCGGTCAGATGAATCTTATCTATCTGTTTGAAAAGAGATATACCAAATTATTATATAAACACTTTGCCTGGCTGACGGAGCATATCGGCAATCAGACAGTGCCCGGCATCCCGGTGAAGAACTTCGACGCGGCACTCTACGCCATGCCCGAAGAGAAAATCGATCAGATGTCTCCCGAATTGCTGATTACCTATGGCGGGCACGTCGTCTCCAAACGTCTGAAGAAATTCCTTCGTCAACACCCGCCCAAAGAGCATTGGCACGTATCACCGGACGGCGAAGTGGTCGACCTCTACGGTTCATTGACTACTGTGATTGAAATGGACCCGTTTGAATTCCTTGAAAAGATAGCCAGCCTGCTGGACAACCGCACTCCCGAATATCCCCGTGTGTGGGAGAATTATTGCAAAATTATTCCCGAACCGGAGTTTGCCTATTCGGAGATGGCAGCTGTCGGTGCATTGATAAAGGGATTGCCGGAATCTTGTGCATTGCACTTGGCAAATAGTTCGGTAGTCCGCTATGCGCAACTATATTCCATTCCATCCACGATTGAAGTTTGCTGTAACCGGGGTACGAGTGGTATTGAAGGCTCGCTTTCTACGGCTGTAGGTTATGCAGCCGCTTCCGATAAACTGAATTTCATAGCTATCGGGGATTTGAGTTTCTTCTATGACATGAACGCATTGTGGAATGTCAACGTCGGTTCCAATCTACGCATCCTCTTATTGAACAATGGCGGTGGAGAGATTTTCCACACCCTGCCGGGACTCAAAATGTCGGGTACTTCACAAAAATTTATCGTAGCCGTTCATCAAACAACTGCCAAAGGTTGGGCGGAAGAACGCGGATTCCTTTATCTGCGTGTTGACGACGACGAGCAACTGGCAGAAGCGATGAAAACCTTTACGCAACCGGAAACTACGGAACAACCCATCTTGATGGAAGTGTTTACCAGCAAGAACAAAGACGCACGCATGCTGAAAAATTATTATCACCAATTAAAACAAAAATAGATTATGTCAACACAAAGAGAGTGGACAACCATCAGAGAATACGATGATATTCTCTTTGATTACTATAATGGAATTGCTCGTATCACAATCAACCGTGAGCGTTATCGCAACGCATTCACCCCGACTACTACTGCCGAAATGAGTGACGCATTGCGCATTTGCCGCGAAGAAGCGGATATTGACGTGATTGTGATTACCGGAGCCGGAGATAAAGCCTTCTGTTCGGGCGGTGACCAGAATGTGAAAGGACGTGGCGGTTATATCGGCAAAGACGGTGTTCCTCGTCTCAGTGTACTGGACGTGCAAAAACAAATCCGTAGTATCCCGAAACCGGTGATTGCCGCTGTAAACGGATTTGCCATCGGCGGCGGGCACGTACTCCATGTGGTATGCGACTTGTCTATCGCTTCAGAGAATGCCATTTTCGGTCAGACAGGCCCTCGTGTGGGTAGCTTTGACGCCGGATTCGGTGCATCTTACTTGGCACGTGTCGTAGGACAGAAGAAAGCCCGCGAAATCTGGTTCCTCTGCCGGAAGTACAATGCGCAGGAAGCATTGGATATGGGCTTAGTGAATAAAGTAGTCCCCTTGGAGCAACTGGAAGATGAATACGTGCAATGGGCGGAAGAAATGATGTTGCTCAGTCCGCTGGCTTTACGCATGATTAAAGCCGGACTGAATGCCGAACTGGACGGTCAGGCAGGTATTCAGGAATTGGCAGGCGACGCTACCTTGCTTTATTATCTCACTGACGAAGCGCAGGAAGGAAAGAATGCATTTTTGGAGAAACGTAAACCGAACTTCAAGCAATATCCGAAGTTCCCTTAAATAAAATAATGGGCTAATATGCCAATTGGCTAATGTGTCGATTAGTTGGGCAATGGCTGCATAGTAATTGCCCCATTAGTACATTAGCTCATTGGCATATTACTACATTGGCACATTGCTACATTGCTACGTTGGCATATTAGTAATTGACATGTTGGTATATTGGTATATTACTACATTGGAAAATTATTTAGAATGGATTGCGAGATTAAAATAACTCCCCGATTGCTTCATTTCAAACAACCGGCAGGAACTTCACGAGGTACATATTCCACCCGAAAAGTCTGGTATCTTCATTTCACTTCTCCCGAATTTCCCGGTCGGGTGGGAATAGGGGAGTGTGCTCCCCTGCCCGGACTTAGCTGCGATGACCTTCCCGATTACGAAGATATATTGGAAGATGTCTGCCGGAAAGTGGAAAGACAAGGTGGAGAGATGGATGTAAACGCTTTGCGCAAATATCCTTCCATCCTCTTCGGACTTGAAATGGCTCTTCGTCATTATAATGCAGGCGGCTGGGATATGTGGAATTCTGCTTTCTCCCGTGGGGAAGCCGGAATACCTATCAACGGCCTTATCTGGATGGGTGATTACAACAAAATGCTAACGCAGATAGAAAAGAAAATAAAAGCCGGTTTCCGCTGCATCAAACTCAAAATCGGTGCCATCAACTTTGAAGAAGAACTGGCCTTACTCCGTCATATCCGTGCCCATTTCTCTTCCAAAGAAATAGAACTGCGTGTAGACGCGAACGGCGCTTTTTCCCCTGCCGACGCTATGGAGAAGTTGAAACGTTTGTCCGAACTGGACTTACATTCCATAGAGCAACCCATCCGTGCCGGACAATGGAAAGAAATGGCACGCCTGACTTCCGAATCTCCCTTGCCGATAGCTTTGGATGAAGAATTAATAGGTTGCAACACCCAGGCAGAGAAACGGAAACTTCTTGTTGCTATCCGTCCTCAATATATCATCATCAAACCTTCCCTTCACGGTGGATTTACCGGAGGACACGAATGGATTGACGAAGCCGAAGAGCAACAGATTGGTTGGTGGATTACGTCTGCTTTAGAATCCAATATCGGCCTGAATGCCATCGCCCAATGGTGCGCTGCTTTCGATAACCCGTTACCTCAAGGCTTAGGAACAGGACAACTCTTTACCGACAACGTAGAGATGCCACTTGAAATAAGAAAAGATTGCCTGTGGTTCTGTAAGTAATGCTACTTGAAGCTATCCGATGATATTCGACCGAAAAAAACAACATTTACTGCTTGAAGGGAAGAAATATACTTCCGATGATATAAGCAGATGCATAGCAGAAGGAGCGGAATCGTATCCCTCTGCTATATGGGATTTGTTTCTTTTCCTGAGCGAATGGTTCAAGGATTCTCCCCATATTACAGTTCATACATCCGGCTCTACGGGCATACCGAAAGAACTGATTGTACGCAAAGACCAAATGATACAAAGTGCCCGCCTGACTTGCGAGTTCCTGAACCTGCAAACAGGTGACACCGCTTTATTATGTATGAATCTCCGCTACATCGGAGCCATGATGGTGGTAGTACGTTCTCTAGTCGCAGGGTTGAATCTAATTGTACGCCCTGCTTCCGGACATCCTCTATCCGATATAAACGTACCTCTGAAATTTGCGGCAATGGTTCCTTTACAAGTTTATAATACTCTCCATACTCCTGAAGAGAAAAAACAGTTGAAGCAAACGGATATTCTGATTATAGGAGGCGGAGCAGTCGATGAGGCTTTGGAAGCAGAAATAAAATCTCTCCCGATAGCTGTCTATTCTACCTACGGCATGACTGAAACATTATCCCATATAGCGCTGCGCCGCCTGAACGGAGCTTCTGCTTCCGAACATTATTATCCCTTTTCTTCAGTAACATTGTCTTTATCTCCCGAAAATACATTAGTCATTGAAGCCCCCCTTGTCTGTGATGATATTTTGCAGACTAATGACATTGCGCGCATCTATCCCGACGGTAGTTTCATTATTCTAGGCCGAAAAGATAATGTAATAAATAGCGGAGGAATCAAAATACAAGCAGAAGAAATAGAAAAAATACTTCGCCCGTTTATTCCCCTGCCATTTGTCATTACTTCAGTTTCCGACCAGCGTTTGGGACAGGCGGTAACTTTATTGATAGCAGGACAGATAGACACAAAAGAGATAGAAGTAAATTTGCAGAACATCCTCGAACTCAAACCATATTATCGTCCCCGCTACATTCTGACGACAGATTACATCCCGCAAACGAAAAACGGAAAAATCAGCCGTGTGGATTGCCGTGCTTTGGCATTACGTATCTTGCAGCAATAATATTACATATCTTACAGTACTAATATTACGTATCTTATAGTATTAATATTACGTATCTTATAGTATTAATATTACATATTTTACAGCAATAATATAGCTGCCTTACAGCACTAATGTAGCTATTTCAGGCGATAAAGTAATCGTTTTATCTTTATTGATAATAATAATATTGGCGTTATACAGTGAATTTATTATCTCGTTGTAAGTGATTGTCCCCATACCTTCGAGACGTTTTAGGCTAGTCCATCCATATTTAGAAGTATGTTGTAGAAGCTGGTACACGGTATATATTTCCAGTTTAGACAAAATGTGGCATGCACGGTCGTTGATAAACTGGGATAAGTGAATCTCCAGTGGATTATCAGTCTCATATTTGCCAAACAGAGATGTCATTGTACTTTCTCGGAATGTAGCGATTCTTTCCGGATTCCGACCTAGCTTATCAAGGATAGAGCTATATTTTGCTACAACTTCGTCATAAGTCATTTGATGACGTGCAGCCACCCGTGAAATGGGTTCACCGGAAGAAATGCTTAGAAATATATCCCGTTGGTCGTTGTCGGTAATCAGTTGACCGAGCTCTTCGATAAGGATATGAAAAAGCGGCTCATAGAGTTTTTGAGTTTTCAATAGGAAAAGTTCATCATCAAACCGGGAGAGAATAACTTCGCGTTCCCACTCTTTTTCCTTGATTAATTTGTTTAAAGCATCGTCACTTAACCCTTTGATTTGATGAGTATCCAAATGGCGTGCCATGCTCTCGTCGTCTAGCATTACGACATCATTGATAATGGAATGCGTGATGTAACCTAACTTAGTCCATCCGCGGAGAGTAGTTTCGGCAATGCCGTATTTCTCTGATACTTGCTTGATTGTTTTCCAGTGTGCCATAAAATATATACCTTTTAGCGTGATTCAACATGATTGAAGACTCACTCCTAATCCTGATATATACCTTATATATATAAGAAGTCGGGCGCTGAGTCCATATTTATCCACTAAGAGGTACTACCAATACCCACGAACCTAATAAATATGTTCACACGCCCGACCATAGGTCGCACGTATGAAACAGATTTATTGAGGTTCGGTTTTTTGTTAATAATAAAATTGGTAGTTTTCTTAGTGCAAAAAACGTTTCAATACGCCGCATTTCTCTTCGGCTTTCAAGGAACAAAGGTAAGAGATTTGTTGAGAATTGCCAAGAAAAGAGAGGAAATTTCTATATATGTTTGAGAAGTAACCATTAGGTGCAACAATAGGCTGAACTATATGGAAATGCCGAACTATAATCTCTCAACACTCTACTAGAGAATTTAAAAGTAAAAATTTGCTGTCACCTGTCACATATTTGTATTTAAATGTCTAATTGTGAATGAGTAGTGCTGTGACAGCAGTATGTGATAGCACAGTGACAGCAAAAGTGCTGTCACCTTTTCTTGCTTCCTCTTTTAGAAGCAAGTTCCAAGTTAGTTTCCTTTGTTTGAAACTAGAGTTCCAGCTAAGAGAAACTATAGTTTCATCGGTAAGAAACAAATGGTTTCAAGCAATTGAAACTAAAGTTTCAAACGGGTGAAACTTTGGTTTCTTATGTGTGAAACTCTAGTTTCGAGCCTTGAAACCAATTGTTTAAAGGCATGAAAATGATTTTCAAGAAAGAGAAGAAAGAATCGTAGGAGAAAAGGTGACAGCAAAACTACTGTCACTGTGCTGTCACATGTTGCTGTCATCTCTTTAACTGTTTGTAATCAGTGGTTTAAGTGCGAATGTGTGACAGGTGACAGCAAATTTTTACTTTTTAATTCTCTAGTAGAGTGTTGCGAGAGTATATTCCGGCTCATTTTGCATAGATAATGAGCAAGCTGTGCAGAAAGAAACTAATCGAATCAGGCGCGAAAAAAGAATATGAGAAGCAGTGGCAAATAATCTTTAAGCTCCTCTCGCAAAAGTTCCATCGTTTTTTGTTTGTACCGATTGATGGATTTCACGCTAAGATTCATTTCTTCCGCAATCTCCGCGTGTGTTTTCCCTTCAAAGAAACTTTTCATAAATACATTACGATAATTCTCGGGAAGTTTATTCAATGTTTCGTATAGCATTCTGTACAATTCATCAAGTGTATATACACTATCCGGCTCTGACTCATAAATAGGAGCCTTCTTTTGTATATTTTCAGCGTAACTCCATTCATATTCCTGATGCTTCAGAAAGTTCAGACAACTGTTTTTCACGCACATTTTGATGTATCCTAATGCTGTGTCCGATTGTAAGTCGAAAGAATCACTATCCAACTTATCCCATAATGACGTAAATACGTCCGATACAATGTCTTCGCGTGTCTCTTTATCATCAACAAACCTTTTCGCATACAAACAGAATGGGGCGTAATACTCCTCATACAGTTGTTTGAAAGTCCGTTCCTTGGTCTGTTTTGAAAAAGATATTTTCATTATTTAGAGATTCTGTGGTTTTTCATTCTGCTGCAAATATATAATAAGATAATTGAGAAAACATACTTTTGAACTTTTTTTTCTTTTTCGCAAAAGAAAGTTCATTTTCCCTGTCCCTTTCAAAAAGTTCAGTTGTATTATAAATGTAATTGCAATTAAAAAGATAAGATTTTGAAAGAGAATATGGAAAATATGAATCCGGAATCATTACTCCGTAAGGCACAAGCATTGGGAGATGATATTAAAGAAATGGAGTCCATTGATGTAATGGGTGCCTATCGTCAGACACAAGCCAAAATAAAAACGAACAAAAGAAAAAGTATGTATAATCAGTTGATGCGTTATGCCGCATTTTTGACTATACCTTTATTGCTGACTTCTTTGTTCTTTGGATATTTATATTTTGGCGGAACAGATGAGGAAGAACAGTACGCAGAAGTTACAGCTGCTACCGGCTCAGTGATACGTTACGAACTCCCGGATCATTCTGTGGTGTGGTTGAATGCCGGTAGTACATTGCGCTATCCTACGGTTTTCAGAAATAATAATCGCAATGTAGAGTTAAAAGGTGAAGCATACTTTGAAGTGCAGGCAGACAAGGAGCGCCCTTTTTATGTAAACACATTGAATGGATTGAAAGTATATGTTTATGGTACAAAATTTAATGTTGCTGCTTATGACGACGATAGCTATATAGAAACAGTATTGGAAAAAGGTAAAGTAAATGTGATAACCCCCAATCAGGAAACAATTGTGTTAGCTCCTGGCGAACAGTTACTTTACGATAAACAGAGTCAGAAATCGAAGAAGAATACAGTAGATGTCTATGGAAAAGTAGCTTGGAAAGATGGAAAACTAATATTTAGAAATGCTTCGTTGGAAGAAATATTCAAACGTCTGGAACGACATTTCAATGTAGATATTCAGTTTGATAACAAGGCGGGAAAAGAATATAAATACCGCGCGACGTTCAGGAATGAAACTTTGTCACAGATATTGGATTATTTGGCCAAGTCGGCAACTTTGAAGTGGAAGATTCAGGAGTCGGAACAACAAACGGACGGTACACTGTCAAAGACAAAAATAATAGTAGATTTATATTAATAATAACCCTGTAAAATTCAAATAGCCTATGAGATAACACATTAACAATGAAAAAGGAAGAAAGCTGCTACCAACAGCTATCTTCCCTCCGAAATTTTAAGATTCACGGTACAGGTCTAGCAAACATAAACCGGAATCGAACCATAGTTCATTTAGTAATAAACTCTAGTTAGCCACAAATGTATGAAAAAAAATCATTCATTTATTGCATTATGTCCAAAATATGCTTTAAATCTAAAACTTCCGTTAGTTATGAGGATTAGTCTAGCACTACTTTTTGCAGTAGTATTACAACTTACAGCCAAGGATGCATATGCCCAGCGAACACGGATTGCCATTTCAATGAGCAATGTATCCGTGGAACAAGTGCTGAATAAAATTGAGGAAACTTCGGATTTTGTATTCCTTTATAATGATAAGGCCATTCAAAAAAATCGGATTGTTTCTGTGAATAGTAAATCTGGAAAGATAATAGATATTTTAGAAGATATATTTAAAGGTACAAATATATCTTATACCGTGATTGATAAACAAATCATCTTGTCCAAATCTGATAACACCAATCAAGGTGGTAAATTTATTCAAGTGAAGGGTACTGTAAAAGACTCTGCTGACGATCCTTTGATCGGAGTTAATGTAAAAGTAAAAGGAGCCGCAGCAGGAACAATTACTGATATTGATGGTAATTTTACTTTAAATGTCAAGGAAGGGGATATAGTGGAATTCTCTTATGTCGGTTATACACCAAAAACGGTGAAAATCACGAATAATAATCCTCTGAGAATAGTTCTTCAGGAAGATACAAAAACTCTGAATGAAGTGGTTGTTACTGCTTTGGGTATTAAAAAAGAAGCAAAATCATTATCTTATAATGTTCAGCAAATCAGCAACGATGAAATTACCCGCATCGCTGACGCCAACTTCGTGAACAATCTGAATGGTAAAGTAGCGGGTGTCACCATCAACTCTTCTTCTTCCGGTATAGGTGGTTCTTCCCGCGTGGTAATGCGTGGTACCAAGTCTTTGAACGGGAACAATAATGCGCTTTATGTCGTAGATGGTATCCCGATGATTGATATGAGTGCCGCTTCTACCCAGCCTACCGATTCGTATGAGGGTGCTGGTCAGAGTGGTGATCCTATCGCAGGTATTAACCCGGAAGATATTGAAAGTATTTCTGTATTGAGTGGCCCTTCTGCTGCCGCCCTTTATGGTAGTGCTGCTGCCAACGGCGTAGTGATGATTACGACGAAGAAGGGTAAGGAAGGGCGTACAACAGTCTCTATTTCCAATAATACTACCTTCTCAGCTCCTCTTGTATTGCCGGAATTTCAGAATACATATGGGCAAACAGAAGTGGGTAGTTACTATAGTTGGGGATCTAAACTAAGTACTCCAAGTAGTTATGACCCGGCTGACTTTTTTCAAACCGGTGTGAATGTAACAAACTCTGTCAGCCTTTCTACAGGAACTGATAAGAATCAGACTTATGTATCTTTGGGAACAACGAATGCAAAAGGTATTATTCATAATAATAATTTTGAGCGCTACAATGCTACTGTCCGCAATGTTGCAAAAATGCTGAATGATAAGTTGACTCTTGATCTTAATTTTATGCTTAGTTCCGTGAAAGAGCAGAACATGACGGCTCAAGGACTTTACTTTAACCCGTTGGTTTCACTTTATTTATTTCCTGCCGGTGATGACTTTTCTAAGGTTCAGGCTTATCAGCGTTATGACGCGGAGCGTAACTTGTTGACTCAATATTGGCCTTATAGTACCAATCTTGCTTTACAAAATCCATACTGGATAACAGAGCATATCAAAATGCCAAACCATAAGAATCGTTATATGGCTACGGCTTCTTTAAAATATGATTTAGCAAACTGGGTGAATGTGACAGCCCGTGCCAAAATGGACCGTAACAATGAACGCCGTGAACGTATGTACGATGCCGGAACCAATACATTATTTGCTTCTAAATATGGTTATTATTCGAAGAGCAATATTGAAACCCAGCAAGTGTATGGAGAATTATTGCTGAATATCAATAAATACTTTCTTGAAAATACTCTTAATCTGACGTTCAATGCGGGTGCCAACTTTGAGAATAATGATTACCAATCTGATTATTTCGGTGGAAAATTGAAGTCTACAGCCAACCTGTTTACTTATGGTAATGTGGATACAACCGAAAAGAATTTAGCGAACCAATATGGCTACAATCTGAAGAAACGTGCAGTATTCGGTAGTGCGCAGGTCGGTTATAAATCAATGATTTATCTGGACGGAACGTTCCGTAACGACTGGTCGTCTACGTTTAAGGGGACAGATACATCCTCATTCCCCTATGGATCAATAGGTCTTTCGGGAATCTTGACGGATATATTCCATTGCAGTACAAGCATTATGCCTTATATGAAAGTACGTGTTTCTTATTCGGAAGTAGGTAACTCTCCTGAAGTCTTTTTGGCAGTTCCTACTTATAAACTGGTGGATGGAGTACCCGTAACGATGACTCGCCGCCCTAATACCAACTTGAAACCGGAACGTACAAAATCTTGGGAAGCAGGTCTGAACTTTGTATTCTTCGATAATAAACTGAAACTCGACGCTTCTTTCTACAACTCGCGTACCTATAACCAGTTCTTTGAGCGTACGCTGTCTTCTACTACCGGATATACATCGGAAGTAGTCAATGGAGGCCGCGTGGATAATAAAGGTATAGAATTGTCATTGCGTTTGGATAATAAATGGGGTGATTTCGGATGGAGTTCTTATCTTACTTATTCTTTGAATAAAAATAAGGTGGTAGAATTATTACGTAATTACGAAGATCCGATTAGTCATGAACTGACTTCCCTGAACCGTATTGACATGGGAGGTACCAGTATGTATAAGATGATATTGACGGAAGGTGGATCTATCGGTGATATTTACGTCAATACTTTGCGGACGGACGAACACGGAGCTATTTATGTTCATCCTTCCGATCAGGTGGTAGTCACTCAACCCGATGAATTTGTAAAGGCGGGAAACAGTGCTCCGAAGTACAATTTGGGCTGGGGGAATACCTTTACTTACAAAGGGCTTTCTTTGGGATGTCTGTTCACTGCACGTGTGGGTGGTATCGTAGTTTCTCAAACACAGGCTACGATGGATGCTTTCGGAGCTTCTAAGGTGACGGCCGACGCTCGTGATAATGGTGGAGCTTTGGTAAACGGACGTCCCATTGGTGCCGAGAATTACTATACGCAAATCGGTGGCTCCGGTTCTCAAGGTGGTATTGGCTCTATGTACGTATATAGCGCAACTAACGTTCGTTTGGCTGAATTATCTTTAGGATATGACATTCCGATCAATAAGTATGTGAATTGGATTAAAGGTTTGAATGTGTCATTTATTGGAAAGAACCTTTTCTTCCTCTATCGGAAAGCGCCTTTTGACCCGGAACTGACGGCAAGTACTGGAACTTATTTCCAGGGCATCGACATGTTTATGTCACCAAGTCTGCGTAATCTTGGATTTTCAGTGAAGGTCAATTTCTAATCAAACTTTTAAATAATAGAAGATATGATATTAAACAAAATATTATCATGGAACAAAGTTTCTGTTTTAGGAATTCTGTTTGTTCTATTCAATAATACTTCATGTATTGATTACGAAGATAATGTCAATCCGAATGAAGTTACTGAAGAAATGATGGGAGTGGATAATCTGAAAACAGGTGCTTTCTTTTCCCAAATGTTACGCAGGGTGATTATTGTTAGTGACGGAGATAAACTTGATTCCGACTATCAGATTGCTCAGAATTTATCTCATGATCTCTATTCCGGATATATAGCCGCTACCTTGGGTTCTACCAACCATAACGGACAGTATAACTTTCAGGACCAGTGGGTAAATGCCACATTCGACTATGCATTTACCGGAATAATGGCTCCTTGGGCCAGTATCCATCAGATTGCCATCGAGCAGGGACTGACGGAGGTTGATGCGTTGGCAACAATTGTAAAAGTGGCAGGTATGCACCGCATTGCCGATACGTTTGGTCCTATTCCTTATGTTAACTACGGCTCCTCCAGTTTATATGATGCCTTGGATAAAGTCTACGCCAAATTCTTTGAAGAACTGGATAATTCGATCGAGGTTTTAGGAAATTATGTGAGTGGTAACAGTAGTGCTAAGTTAATGAGTGATTATGACCATATTTATGGAGGAGATGCAGAGAAATGGGTGAAATTTGCCAATACATTGCGTCTGCGTCTTGCCATGCGGGTTGTGTATGCAAATCCTACCTTGGCAGAGCAGGAAGCGACAAAATCTATTCAATGTATCTATGGTCTTATCGAGAGTAAAGCTGATCGTGCTGAATTATCTCATAACACATTGGAATATCATCACCCGTTGCACGAAATTGCATATAACTTCAACTCGGGAGACTGTCGCCCGGGTGCTTCTATCGTGTCTTATATGAATGGTCTGAAAGATCCGCGTATCAGCCGTTATTTTACGGTAGCAGGAGATGACGATGCCTATCATGGAGTACGTATTGGTATCACATCCAGCAATATGAGCAACTATCAGGGAGACAAAATCTCGAACCTGAATATTGACCGCGCTTCTACTCCTGTTGTTTGGATGACGGCTGCCGAGTCTTTCTTCCTGCGTGCTGAAGGTGCATTGCGTGGATGGGACATGGGAGAAGGTACAGCACAGTCCTTCTACGAAGAAGGGGTGAGGATGTCATTCGAAGAAAATAATGCAGGCAGTGCAGATACGTATTTGGCAGACAACGCATCTACGCCGGGATCTTTCAGTGATAACGTAGGTAGTGATAACTATACGTTCACAAGTAAAGTGACTCCTGCATGGAACGGTAGTGCGGGATTTGAAGGAAGTCTGGAACGTATTATTACACAGAAGTGGATTGCGCTTTATCCCGACGGACCTGAAGGATGGAGTGAATATCGCCGTACCGGTTATCCCGAATTGATTCCTGTAGTGCGAAACAGTAGTAACGGTACAGTTGATACCGACTTGCAAGTTCGCCGTTTGCCTTATACTCGTGACGAGAAGAGCAATAATCCGGCTGGGGTTAATAGCGGTATTGCTGCATTGGGTGGTCAGGATACCGGTGGTACGAAACTTTGGTGGGATCAAAGATCACGGTAATCGAAGAATGAACATAGTTTAATTCTAAAAACTAATTACAATGAAGACAAAAATAACAAGTTTACTAACTTTCCTCATCGGTGCGTTTCTTTTCTGTGGTTGCGATACGGATGTTGAACCGTTGGAAATTCAGAAACTGAAAACTTACGATGAACAATATTTTCAGAATATACGCGAGTTTAAGAAGACAGACCATGAGATAAGTTTCGCTTATTATGAGAACTGGTCGCCTATCGAGGGTGTCACAGGATATAAAGACCCTGCTTCGTGGGGTGAACGTATGGTGGGATTGCCTGATAGTATTGACATCGTAAATCTGTGGATGGGCATACCTACCGCAGAAACTCATCCGATAGCATATAAGGACATGAAGTATTGTCAGGAAAAGCTGGGTACACGTTTTGTGATGCATGGTGATGCTTCCCATTACAGACATCAGTTCACGGTGGATGGTGTGGACTATGATATGAACAGTCAAAGTCCTGACGATGAAATGATGGCTGCTTATGCGAAATGGATTGTAAATCAAGTACTGGAGCCGGGGCTTGATGGCGTAGACATAGACTATGAAGGTTGGAATGGGAATGACTTGGTACGGTTGGTGGAAGAACTCGGTAAATATTTCGGTCCTAAAGGTGAGCAACCCGATAAATTGCTTATCGTTGACTATTTTAATGCCACACCGCCGACTGCCACAATACCCTATTGTGATTATTTCGTGAAACAGGCTTATAGCCATCAAGGTGCGGGCACTGGTGTTCCAAACGGTTTCCCTTCTGAAAAGATGGTTTATTGCGAATCATTCGGTGTGCAATATCTGTATGGAGGAGAACTTTTGAATTATGCAAAATGGGAGCCGGGTACAGGACGTAAAGGGGGCTGTGGAGTGTTCTTCCTCGGAAGAAATTATTATTCCGCATCAGGTATACCTTATAACGAATTCCGTCAGGCTATTCAGATTATGAATCCTGCAATAAATGAATAAATAATGAATAAATAAGAAGCATGATGAAAACATATATATTTAAATATTCTTTATTGGGAGTGATATTGGGATTATCGGTTCTGGGCTGTACTGAGGGTGATAAATTCGACTATGGAAAGACGGTCGTACTTATTACAGGAACAGAGACAACACCTGTAACAAAATTCCTGGTAGAGGACACTCCGTCTACTTATATGGTGACGGCTTCTGCTACTGATAAAGTAGAAAAGGATGTCAGTGTGAAATTTGGCATTGATCCCTCACAAGTAGAAGCGTACAATCAGGAACATGGTACGAAATATTATAGTATTCCTGATGGGGTGGTAACATTAGAGGGAGCCGACGCTGTCATTCAGGCGGGTAAGTCGTTCTCGACTCCAGTTACCGTGAAAGTGGTGTCTACGGAAAATTTGTCGGATGATCTTATCTATGTGATTCCTGTCACGATGACAGAAGTGGATGGTCTCGAAATACTCAAACCGTCAAAAACGATATTCTTGCAGATTTCACGTTATATTTATTTCACTTCGTTGAATATCAGTAATACGAATCTTTATAGCAACTTTATTTTCCCTGATGAGAAGAAACTGGAATTATCCAACTTTACGTATGAAGTAAAATTCTATTCTCAGGAATGGCATAAAATAGCCCGTATGTGTGCATTTACATCAAAAAATGAGGAACGTTCAAGTATGCTTCGGTTTGGTGAGGAAGGTATGGATACCAATGCGTTGCAATGGGTGAGCCCGAGTGGTAGTATTGTTTCTTCGACTCGTTTCAGTACCGACCGTTGGTATACGCTTTCGTTGACTTACGATGGTAGTAAGCTGACAATGTATGTTGATGGCGTAAAAGATGCCGAGGGAGATGGTGACGGTAAGTCTGTTGACTTCCAACGTTTTGAACTGGGTATGTCTTGGACCAGTTATCGAGGTTCTCAATATTTCCGTGGTCGGATTGCGGAAGTTCGTGTATGGAACCGTGCTTTGCGTCCTGCCGAACTTCGAATGGGACTTTGTAGCGTTGATGCTCAATCGGACGGATTGGTAGCTTATTGGAAAATGAACGAAGGTGAAGGGCATATTTTCAATGATGCGACTGGGAATGGCTATGATATGGACTGGACAAATACGGCCCGTGAAATTAGTGAAGGAGCCGGACTGACTTATAATCTGAATTATAGCTCGTCTATAGCATGGGATAGTGATGATAACAATAAGTGTATGCAATAATAAAGGCTGTGATTATGAAATGGAATAAATATATTTTAATGCTCTTGACGGGCATGCTATGCTTTCAATCATGTGACAACGAAACTTATGATGTGGAAGGCAATCCTAATAATCTGATTTATTTTATACCATCCACTACCGGCTCTGCCCAGGGAAACATTTCCACTTTTAATGTGGATTGGACATCGCGAGGTGCGGTTGGGGACGAAGTTGTGGTGAAGTTACCGGTGAAATCAACGCGTCAGGCTGAAAATACGATGATGGTGTATGTAGAAGTGGATAATTCTTTGGTGAACTCTTATAATATGAGCAATGGTACATCTTACGAAGCTTTTCCTTCTGATGTATATACTGTTGTGAAATCTGCAGCTACTATAGAACAGGGGAAGACCTTGTCTGTTGATTCGATAGAGGTAAGGGTTCCGGCGGAAAATTTTGTAGCACTGGATAAATCTGTTTATTTATTACCTGTTCGCTTAACTAAAGTTGAGGGTAACGGCAAGATTTCTGTACAGCATAACACTGCTTTGGCTATTGTGAATATAACATATCCTGATGAAGTGAAACTGGATGTGTCTATCACAAATGGAACGAATATGGGAACATCTGTACTGGATATATCCGCATTGCCGGCTTCTTATGCTTTTACTGTTTCTGCAACAGGTAATGCACGTCAGGATGAGACTGTTACGTTGGAAGTAGACCGTTCTTTAGTCGAGTATTATAATACAAGTAAGAATACCAATTACGTTGCTCTCCCTCAAAATGCAGATGTCACGGTAACGGGACTGGAAGCTGCGATTTCCTGGGGAGAAAAGCTGTCTTCGGAAATTAAGGTTACGTTGAATTCCTTGAATAATCTGGAGATGGGAACGACTTATATGCTGCCAATAACGATAAAAGAAGTGTCCAGCGGTTTGCAGTTGAAAGAGAATTACACTACCATGTATCTGCTTCTCGATTACATTGATCCGAATTCGAAATTTGTAGCTTTAGATATAAGTAATTATGAGTGTTACAGTAATTATTACTTTGCGGAATCTTTGCAGAAAGAACTGACTAACTTTACGTATGAGATTAAAATCCATGCGAACCAGCTTAGCGGAATGTCACGTTTCTTTGCTTTCAATGGTTCTAATACAGTGATGTTCCGTTTTGGAGAGGGTGGAAATGATGCCACTCGTTTGCAATGTGTCACAGGAAAAGGGAACTTCTTTGCTAATACATCTTTTGAAACAGGAAAATGGTATCTGCTTTCGTTGACTTATGATGGTAGTAAATTTGCGTTCTACGTAAACGGAGTGAAAGATTGCGAATACAGTGTTTCTGATTATTCTACTCTTTTCAAAGGTGTCGAGATTGGAATGTCATGGGCAGGTTATCCTTCTCAACAGAATTTCAACGGCAGTATTTGTGAAACACGAATCTGGAATCGTACTTTGACAGAAAGTGAACTTTCTGCCGGTATTTGTGGGGTAGAACCAGACTCTCAAGGCTTACAGGCTTATTGGAAGATGAATGAAGGTGAAGGGCATATCTTCTATGACTATACGGGCAATGGATATAATATCGACTGGTCTGATACATGGCGTTGTCTGACGGAATCAGAAAGTGATCCGGGAACGCATCTGACTGATAGACATAATTATATTGGTTGGGATAAGAGTGACAGTAATGTATGTAAGTAACGACTAAGAATAAACAGTGAGAGAACAAAGCTTTATTTTATAAATGGACTTTGTTCTCTCTTAATTATTTAATGGACAAAGATGAATATTCAATCAAAAAAGTATTTCATGAAAATAATAGCATCATCCGTACTCTTTCTTTTATTTTCATCTTTCCCTTTGTTGGCACAAGAGCCCCGGGCTTCCCAAAGCCTTCAATTCGAAGAGCGTGTATTTGATTTTGGCGAGATAAAGGAGCAGGATGGAGTTGTATCTCATAAGTTTGCGTTTAAGAATATTGGGACAGAAATGGTCCATATCAATGGAATAAGTACAGGCTGTGGATGCGTGCAATATGAATTTCCGAAAGAACCGATTCGCCCCGGTGCCTCAGGGATAGTGAAAGTTGATTATGACCCGGCTTATCGCCCCGGTTTTTTTAGTAAGGAAGTTGTGGTCTTGAGTAATAATAATACCAATTATAATCGTATATGGGTGAAAGGAACAGTTATTCCATGCCACCATCCGATTGAAGAAAATTATCCTTATGACTATGGTAGCGGATTATGGATGAATTTTAAAGTAATGCTTTTCGGAACAATGGGCGAAGGAAATACGAAGATGATGAACCTGAAGTTTGCTAATGATACTGATAAGGATATGAAGCTTTTTTTCGTGGTTATAGGTGGTAATACGGATATAAAGTTTACCAGTCCTCAAACTTTGAAGGCAGGTGGGGAAGGAGTTATGCCGATTGCTTATCACTATTCAGGACGTTTTCCGGCTATTACTCATGTGTACCCGGTGGTTAATGGAAAACCTGCGATTATTCCTCTTGTAATAAAGGTGGAAACAGAATAAAAAAAGAACAAAACTTTTTTATTGCATATATTATGATGATAAAACGATTCTATATATTGATAATAGCACAGATCGTGTGTGTGTTACTCTTTGCCCAACTCTCTTCATCATTGGTTTCCTATAAAAATCCTGATTTACCAGTAGAAACGAGAGTTACGGATTTACTTTCCCGCATGACGTTGGAAGAAAAAGTCGGTCAACTGCTTTGTCCCCTGGGCTGGGAGATGTACGAGATAAATGGAACTAAAGTTCGACCTTCCGATAAGTTCAAGCAACTCGTCAAAGAAAGAAATGCAGGAATGCTTTGGGCAACTTATCGGGCTGATCCGTGGACAAAGAAGACATTGGAAAACGGACTTCATCCTGAATTGGCAGCTAAAGCTGGAAATGCACTACAAAAATATATAATTGAGAACACCCGTTTGGGCATTCCTATCTTTCTCGCAGAAGAAGCCCCTCACGGACATATGGCTATTGGAACTACAGTTTTTCCTACCGGAATAGGAATGGCTGCAACATGGTCTCCTGAATTATTAAAAGAGGCAGGTCAGGTTATAGCAAAAGAAATCCGTTCCCAAGGCGGACATATCAGTTATGGTCCTGTACTTGATTTGACTCGTGATCCCCGATGGTCCCGCGTAGAAGAAACCTTTGGCGAAGACCCTGTATTGAGCGGTACTTTGGGGGCTGCTATGGTTACCGGACTAGGCGGTGGTGACTTATCACAGGAATATGCCACCATAGCTACTCTAAAGCATTTTCTAGCCTATGCAGTACCGGAGAGTGGGCAGAACGGTAATTATGCATCAATAGGTGTCCGGGATTTGCATCAGAATTTTCTTCCCCCTTTTCATCAGGCGATAGATGCGGGAGCACTGTCCGTAATGACTTCCTATAATTCAATTGACGGTGTTCCCTGCACATCAAACCATTATCTGTTGACTCAACTACTACGTAACGAATGGAATTTTCGTGGATTTGTAGTATCGGATTTATATAGTATTGAAGGAATTTATGAAAGCCATTTTGTGGCTCCGACAAAGGAAAATGCAGCGGTACAAGCTGTCACGGCTGGTGTTGATGTTGATTTGGGTGGAGATGCTTATATGAATCTTTGCCATGCGGTGAAGTCCGGGCAAGTTGACGAAGCAATCATAGATACAGCTGTCTGCCGGGTGTTACGGATGAAATTCGAGATGGGATTATTCGAACATCCTTATGTTGATCCGAAAATGGCTGCGAAAAACGTGCGTTGCCAAGAGAATATCAAATTGGCACGTAAAATAGCACGGGCTTCTATTACACTGCTTGAGAATAAAAACTCCATATTGCCTTTGCGGAAAGATATAAATAAGATAGCTGTCATTGGTCCTAACGCTGATAATCGGTACAATATGTTAGGAGATTATACAGCACCTCAGGAAGATGAAAATGTAAAAACCGTACTTGATGGAATTGTCGCTAAACTATCACCATCGCGTGTGGAATATGTAAAAGGTTGTGCCATTCGTGATACTACAACAAATGAAATTGAGAAAGCCGTAGAGGCTGCCCGGCGTGCTGAAGTGGTGATTGTGGTAGTCGGTGGCTCCAGTGCCCGTGATTTTAAGACACAATATAAAGAAACGGGAGCTGCCATTACGGATAAGAAAACAGTAAGTGATATGGAGTGTGGCGAAGGATTTGACCGTGCTACTCTGTCTCTGCTCGGAAAACAACAGGAATTGTTGACTGCATTGAAAGCCACAGGCAAACCATTGATCGTTGTATATATAGAAGGACGCCCACTTGATAAACTATGGGCTTCGGAATATGCCGATGCACTACTGACAACCTATTATCCCGGACAAGAAGGTGGAAATGCCATAGCCGATGTCTTATTCGGAGATTATAATCCGGCAGGCCGTTTACCAATTACCGTACCTCGTTCGGTAGGGCAAATTCCTATATATTATAATAAAAAAGCACCTCAAAACCATGATTATGTAGAAATGTCCGCATTGCCATTGTATGCCTTTGGATATGGACTTAGTTATACCACGTTTGAATATTCCAACTTAAAGATAAACCAACAAACTCCTTATCGTTTTGATGTCTCATTTGATATACAAAACACAGGAAAGTATGATGGCGAAGAAGTGGCACAATTTTATATACGAGATGAATACGCTTCAGTTGTACAACCCTTGAAGCAATTAAAGCGATTTAAACGTTTTTTCCTCAAACAGGGAGAAAAAAGAACTATAACTTTCAGCCTGACGGAAGAAGATTTATCGATTATCAATCAGGAAATGAAGAGAGTGGTGGAACCGGGAAATTTTCAGTTGATGATCGGCAGAGCTTCAAATGATATAAAACTATCAAATATTATTGTAGTAAAATAACTTTTATACAGTAATGTTGAAAAACACGCCGGGTATATATTAATGTATGCCGGAAGTACAAACTTCCAAAAAATGAAACTGAAAGAGAACAACTTTAGAGTAAGTACATTCGATAGAACATATGTTTTGATAGGTTTATGGCTATTTTAAGCCTGTTTTTGCGTGTCCGGGATAGTGTAAACTATCCCGGACACGCAAAAACAAGATATTTTTTTTATTGTTCCATTATTTGTTTTTTCCGTTTAAACAATCTACATTTGGCTCCTATATAAATAATAATAACCTAAAATCTCAGATGAATTACCTAGACGAACAAGAAAGAAAAAAGAAATTCGAACGATTTTTCATTGTTACTTTCCCGAAAGTCAAGGCCTTTGCGTGGAAGATTCTAAAATCGGAAGATGATGCGGAAGACATTGCACAGGATGTGTTTGTCAAATTATGGGATAATCCGGAAATCTGGGAAAAACAAGATACATGGAATAGTTACATTTATACGATGGTGCGTAATCACATCTATAATTTCATAAAACATAAATCTGTCGAGTTCAACTATCAGGAGCAGTTGGCACAGGAAGATTCTCCATCTTTCGAGGCAGATATTCATGACGAACTTTACGCAAAAGAAATTGAACTATTATTAAAATTGGCATTGGACAGCATGCCGGAACAGCGAAAAAAAGTTTTTATTATGAGCCGGAAGGAAGGGTTGAGTAATCAGGAAATAGCTGATAATCTGCAACTTTCAATCCGTACAGTGGAACGCCATATTTATTTGGCGCTGCAAGAACTAAAAAAAGTCATATTAATTGCATTTTTTTTGTATTTCGGTTGAGTAGTCTCTTTTAGCTAGTTGTCTATATTATATAAGCAATAAAAAATGAAGGATTATATTCAAAGAATTATTAGTGCATTTACGGCTTCCCGGCACAATGAGATGCTGACCAAAGAAATTCATCAATGGTTAGTGGATGAGAAGCATGCGGATGAAAAAGAAGCTGCACTGCATACATTATGGGAAGAAACAGAGGGCAAAATCGACACAAGCACATGGAATTCCCTTTCTGAAGTATATGATAAAGTAGGTGTAAACGAACAAAAGAAAACGCGAAGGTTCCGAATACGGGGATGGCAATATACGGCTGCTGCAGTTGTGATTTTCGCAATTTCGATTTCTGGGACATTCTTTTTGACAAAGAATAAATATTCGGAAGCGGCTATGGTAGAGAACTTTGCTTCTGCCGGCAATATGAATGTAATTGAACTGCCCGATGGGAGTAAAGTACAGACAAACTCGGGGACTTTACTGCTTTACCCGGAAACATTTAAAGGAGATACACGTACGGTATATCTGATAGGAGAAGCAAATTTCCGGGTGATGAAGAATCCCGATAAACCCTTTATCGTGAAGTCGGGTACAGTATCTGTCACAGCTTTAGGAACAGAATTTAATGTGGCAGCATACCCGGAGACTAATGAGATAATAGCAACATTGCTGACCGGTAAAATAAAAGTAGATTGTAATGGAGGGAAGAATAGCTATATATTGAATCCGGGAGAACAGATTGTTTATCAGAATACTACTTCCCAAAGCTTTCTTGCCAATGCGAATATAGAAGATGTGACTGCCTGGCAGAAAGGGCTGTTTGTATTTAGAGGAAAAACAATGAAAGAGATTCTGTTTACTTTAGAACGACGGTTTAATGTCACTTTCCAGTGTAATATAAGTAGTTTCAGTAATGATAAATATAACTTCAGTTTCCGGCAGAATGCCAGCATCGAAGAAATAATGAATGTTATGGGAGAGATAGTGGGAGGATTTAACTATAAAATAGAAGGAAATGTATGCTATATAAAAACGAAGAAATAATGAATTGAAATAATATATTGTTCAACCTTATAAACACTACCATCATGAAAAAAAGTATCCGGAAAAAGGATGCCGCCTGATTCCGGATATGAAATGTCTTTTTTAGTATTAAAGCCAATAGCTTAATTTTTGACGAATATAATATTATGAGTTTAACACTAAAAACGCTACGAAGATATGAATTTATATCTATTAAAAGCTAAATGTATAACATTTTTTTGCTGTTTGTTATTCATGCAGACAGCTCTATTTGCCCAAGGCAATGTGAGGATAAACCTGAAAGGGAATGAAATTACATTACGGGAGGCTCTGACGGAGATTGAAAAACAATCTAAAATGTCCGTTGCTTACAATGAATCACAATTGGGAGGCAACAAGCGTATCTCGCTGAACATCAATAATCAAACTTTAGAACAAGCTCTTGATGCTATCTTGAAAGGAACAGGATTCGGTTATAAACTGAAGGATGGTTACATTATGATAACTCCTGTCAAACAAGACACTCCGGTGGCTAAGCAGATTAAAGGTAAGGTAGTTGACGAACAAGGCGAAGCACTAATTGGGGTGAATGTTTCTGTTGACGGAACAGATGCAGGTACTATAACTAATATTGACGGGGAGTTTTCAATACAGGCATTTAAGAATGCTACTTTGAAGATTTCTTATATAGGTTATGCTACTCAAAGCATCAAAGTTCAGGATAGGGATATTTATAACATAACATTAATTCCCGATACGAAAGTCCTTGATGAAGTCGTTGTAACAGCATTAGGTATTAAACGTGCTGAAAAAGCTTTGAGTTACAATGTACAACAAGTGAAGAGCGATGAACTGACTACTGTAAAAAGCGCTAACTTCATGAACGCGCTTGTCGGAAAGGTAGCCGGAGCAACAATCAATACAAGTGCATCCGGTCCCGGTGGAGCCGTTAAGGTGGTTATGCGTGGTGCCAAGTCCATCTCTCAAAGTAACAATGCACTTTATGTGATTGATGGAATCCCCATGTATAATTCGAGTATAAATAGCGAAGTCGATGAAGGGGCCTTGTCTGCACAACCGGGTAGTGAATCTGCGGCAGACATCAATCCGGATGACATCGAAAGTATGACTTTGCTGACTGGTCCGTCGGCGGCTGCCCTTTACGGATATGAAGGAGCCAATGGAGTTGTGCTGATTACTACGAAGAAAGGTCGTGCGGATAAGACCGTGCTTACTTTTAGTAATAATACTACTTTCAGTAGTCCGCTTATGATGCCTAAATTCCAGAATACATATGGAAATGTAACAGGTGAAACAACAAGTTGGGGTGAAAAGACAGATTACCGGTATGATCCTAAGAAGTTCTTCAACACTGGTAGCAATGTTTCTAATTCAGTTTCATTGGCAACGGGAAATGACAAGAGCCAGACCTATATTTCGGCATCAGTGAATAATTCAGCCGGTATTTTACCGAACAATAAGTATAACAGATACAACTTCCTGTTCCGTAATACAACCTCTTTTATAAACAATAATCTTATTTTGGATGTCAGCGCAAACTATGTTATTCAGAACAGCAAGAACATGGTTTCCCAAGGACAGTATTTCAATCCTCTTCCTGCTCTTTATCTATTCCCTCGTGGAGAAGATTTTGATGAAGTGAGAATCTATGAGCGTTATGATGAGTTGATGGGAGTGAACAATCAGTATTGGCCATACGGAGATCAGGGGTTATCTATTCAAAATCCTTATTGGATTATGAACCGGATGGATAGCAAGTCTGAAAAAAGACGTTATAAATTGGCTGCCGGTTTGCAATATATTATTACGGATTGGTTGAATGTGCAAGGACGTGTCAATGTTGATAATTCAGATTATCGCAATACTGAAGAACGTTATGCAGGTACATTGGCTACGTTTGCCGGCTCTAAAGGACGATACTCTCAAGGTACGCGCAGTGACAGGCAAATCTATGCAGATGTTCTGGCTAATATCAACAAAACATTCAATGACTTTTCATTGTCGGCCAACTTGGGAGCATCTATTAAGGATATACGAACGGAATCCAATTCGCTGATCGGTGACCTTAAAAACGCTACCAATTACTTTACTGCTGAGAATATGGATCGTACAGGAAACTTCAAGATTGATGATGACGGGCTTAAACGTCAGACACAGTCAATCTTTGCCAACGTGGAATTGGGGTATAGACATTTCTTATATCTCACTCTCACAGCGCGTAATGACTGGGATTCGGCATTGGCATTCTCTGAATCAGGAGATAAGTCCTTCATGTATCCTTCGGTGGGGCTTTCCGGTATAATCAGTGAAGTTGTCAAGTTACCGGATTGGTTTACATTCCTGAAAGCTCGTCTTTCTTTCACGTCGGTTGGTAGTTCATATGCGCCTTATCTGACAAGAGAGTATTACGAATATAACGATCAGGCCAACCAGTATGAAGCGAAATCACTTTATCCGAATCGCTATCTGAAGCCGGAAATCACGAATTCGTTTGAAGCGGGACTTAACATGAAATTCTTTAGAGGAGCGCTTAATTTTGATATTACTTATTATCAGTCGGACACCCGTCATCAGACGTTTGTTGCTTCTCTTCCTGCCGGTTCCGGTTATGAAGGAGTAAACATACAGGCCGGTAATGTACAGAATAAAGGTATTGAAATGGCCTTGGGCTATCAAAATGAATGGGCAGGTTTCTCTTGGGCATCAAACGTCACTTTTACCTATAATAAGAATAAGGTAAAGAAACTGGCAGACGGTGTTAGAAACACAGTGACCGGAGAATTGATCCAGATGCCTTATGTGGATAAAGCTACATTGGGAAGTACAGGTTCTCCTATTGTCAGACTGACAGAAGGCGGTACGATGGGTGATATCTATGTAAACCGTGATTTCCAACGTGATGACAATGGATATGTTTACCTTAATCCTACCACATTCCTACCATCAATGGTGAATACAGAATATAAAAAGGTAGGTTCCCTGCTTCCGAAAGTCAATATGGGATGGAGAAATTCATTCTCCTATAAAGGTGTCAGACTTAACGTTCTGCTGACCGGACGATTCGGAGGAAATGTTGTTTCGAATACGCAGGCAGTTCTTGACAGATACGGAGTTTCGGAATATAGTGCCAAGTTGCGTGAACAAGATAATATCACTATCAACCAAAAGAAGATATCGGCACGTGATTATCTTAACATCGTGGCTGCCGGTACGGGACAAGGAGCCCATTATATTTATAAGGCAACCAATATCCGTCTTCAGGAAGTCAGTGTTGAATATACGATACCAAGAAAGAAACTGTACAATATTGCTGATGTAACGTTGGGAGTAGTTGGAAATAATTTAGGTATGATCTATTGTAAGGCTCCTTTCGACCCGGAATTAGTGGCTTCGGCAACGAATACTTACTATACGGGTGTGGATTACTTTATGCAACCGAGTTTAAGAAACATCGGCTTTAGTCTTAAATTACAATTCTAAACTGATACTAAATCATGAAACAATATAGATTTAAAACAACGATAATAGTAGCGATGAGTATCTGCTGTGCAGTACTATTCGCATCGTGTACGGGTAATTTTGAGGAGTTGAATACTCATCCGACCAACCCGGATCCTACCAAAGATATGACTGAAGCAGAAAGGGTAGGTACGCTGATTCCCAGTATGCTTTATCTGATACATAATTTTCAGGAGAATCAGAATCAGATGATTGAGCAAATGGTGGGTGGACAGTACGGTGGATACTTTGCTACGACCAATAACTGGCAAGGTACTAATTTCGGTACTTTCAATCCCCCGGCCAACTGGGTAGAATACCCTTTCAATACACTGTTTACTAAATTCTATTCCAACTACCTGACTATTAAAGAAGTGACAGAAGGAAAAGGATATGTATTTTCATGGGTTAATATCATCCGGGTGGCAGTAATGCTGCGTGTTACGGATACTTATGGGCCTATTCCTTATTCAAAGATGGGTGGTGGACAGTTTGCTGTAGAATATGATAGCGTAGAAGATATATATCATAAAATGATTGATGACTTGGACGAGAGCATTAATGCATTGACTGTCTTTTTGGAAGAAAATAAAGGAAAGAAAATTCCAATCGCAGAATTTGACCTGATTTACGACGGTGATTTTAGTAAATGGGTGCGGTTTGCCAATTCTTTGAAGTTTCGTATGGCAGTTCGTATAGCCAATGTAGATACGGATTACGCAAAAGTAGTGATGACAAAGGCGATTGCAGCCGGTGTTATTGAATCTAATGGCGATAATGCTTTCTTGCCTACTACTGATAATCCTTACTACAAGGCATCCAATGACTGGGGAGATCTTGCCATGAATGCCATGATGTCTGCTTACATGAATGGATATAGCGATCCTCGTCGTTCTGTTTATATGCTCAAGACGGCGGATGATGTTTATCGTGGTGTTCGTATCGGTATTCCTAATATTAATAAAGGCATTTACGGAACAGCTCAATATTCTAAACCGGCATTCAAAAAGGATTCTCCTTTATTGGTTTATTGTGCGGCAGAGACATTCTTTCTGAAGGCTGAAGCGGCATTACAAGGATGGATTCCCGGTGGAACAAGCCAAAGTAAAATCTATTATGAGCAGGGGATTACTACTTCAATGGAGCAACATGGTGTAGCGATAGGTACTTATTTGGCTGGTACTACATCTGCAACCCGGTATAACGATCCTAACGGAAACGTGAATGCCCCGAGTTTTAGCTCTATTACAGTATCCTGGGATCATGGCTCGGCTACCACAACCATGAAATTGGAAAAGATCATCACCCAGAAATGGCTTGCCAACTATCCATTGGGATTTGAAGCTTGGGCAGACCATCGTCGTACAGGATATCCGCAGATGATTACAGCTCAGAGTAATCTAAGTTCTGCCAATTCCATAGGTAGTATTACTAATTCCAAGACTCGCCTGGTACGTCGTTTGCCTTATCCTGTTTCCGAATACTCCGGCAATACACAGAATGTCGAAGCCGCTGTAGCCAACTTGTTGGGAGGAGCCGATACGGGAGCTACGGATCTTTGGTGGGCACGTAAGAATTAAATCTTAAAAATGTAATATTATGAAGATGAAATATTTAAATATATCGTTCTATATAACTTTCGCCTGCATGATTTTAGCGGGATGCAGCGATTGGGTAGAGATTGAACCTATAAAATTTGGAGAGTCGGATTTAAATGGGACAACGAAAACTGAAGCTGATTATGCAGCTTTACGCGAATGGAAAAACACTCCGAATCTGCCTCAGATATTTGTTTGGTTCGACAACTGGACAGGAACTTCTCCCACGGGTGAGAATAGTCTAAGAGGTTTGCCGGATTCCGTAACGATAGCTTCCAACTGGGGAGGTCATCCAAAGTTTGACCTAAGTCCGGAACGTCGTGCAGATATGGAATATGTGCAAAAAGTAAAAGGAACGAAAGTAGTAGTTACCCTTTTCTCTGCACAGGTCGGAGATGATATGCCCGAACTGCCTATATATAATATTGGCAATAGCAGTGATGAAGCTGTAGTAAGACCGGCTATCCGCACTTATGCCGAGGCTATCTACGATCATGTGATAGAATCCGGATATGATGGTTACGACTGGGATTACGAACCGCAGGGCGGTGGTGGCTCCAGTAATTATCTGTGGACGAATAAAGTGCAAAGAAGAATTTTCGTAGAAGAACTTAGCTATTGGTTTGGTAATGGTTCACAACGAACAGAACGTGATGGACGTAAACCGGCTAAACCGGGATTATTATTCATTATCGATGGTGAAATTGGTATCAGAGGTCGTATGGATAAAGACTGGGTTTCCCATTATGTCGATTACTTTGTTCTTCAGGCTTATGGAGTAACATCAGCGAGTAGTTTAACTACCCGTCTGGAAGGAGTCTTCACGGATATGGAGAATTGGGTAAATGACGGCACTATTACGAAAGACGAGATTGTGAGAAGAACCATCTTTACCGAAAACTTTGAGTCTTATGCCGGTACAGGCGGTGGATTCCTGGGAATGTCCAAGTACGTTTATAATAAAAATGATATCAATGAGCAGATAGGCGGATGCGGACTTTATCGTTCCGGTTTTGATTATAATCAAGGAAAAGGTGATTATAACGGTTCTCCCGAATACTATTTCCTGCGTCAGGGAATAACTAATATGTATAACATATATAAAGAGAGGCTGAATCCTGTAGAACCTGCACCGGAAGAGTGATGAACGAATCCGGATTGTTGAATTAAAAATAATAAATTATGAAAAAAATATATCAATCGAGCATCTTGGCCATACTATTTGCAATGATATTCTTCGGCTGTG
Source organism: Bacteroides sp. GM023 (assembly GCF_014750685.1). GTDB lineage: Bacteria > Bacteroidota > Bacteroidia > Bacteroidales > Bacteroidaceae > Bacteroides. The sequence goes on along the minus strand of NZ_JAAXGE010000010.1, from coordinate 49,492 downwards.
ATAACGCCGAGTATAGCACGAAAAGCAATAGCATTTATATTGCTGATGCAGCTTCTTCATCCAAGTCTACTACGGTATTTATTGAAACGACGGGGGCTGATATAAACATCATTGTCCGGCTTGCTAAGAAAATGGAACGTGATACGGAAGTGACACTGAAGTTGAATCCTGCTTTGCTGGCAGAATATAATGAGCAGAACAGTACGGAATACGAACTTTTATCCAGCTATAAACTGCCTGAAAATGCGAAAGTTACTATTCCGGCAGGAGATATTAGCGCAGGATACAGAATCCATATTGAAAACTTTGATACCCAGGGAAAAAACTATGCTTTTCCTATTGAATTGGGAGATGTAGTCACTGGAAATGTCGATATGTCGGTTACCCAGTCCAAATTTATATATTTGTTGGCTAAACCGTTGATTGTATCTGTTCCGGTAATGACAGGAGCTTCGGGTAAAATAACTACTCTTCCCGAAGAAAAATGGGGAATCGGTGTTGCGCAATGGAGCTTGGAATGTTGGGTTCGCATGTCAGCTTTCAGCAAAAACAATCAGGCCATCTTTAATCTTGGTAGTAGCGACCACGAAATCTATATCCGTTTTGGAGACGCCAATGGCCCCTACAACTATCTTCAGGTGAAGACATTGGGCGGACAGGTGGAAACAGCACGTGATTTCGTTTCTAATACCTGGTATCATCTGGCATTTGTTTATGATGGAACTACCTTTACTATTTACCGTAATGGCGAACCGGATGTTAAGTTCGATCCCCCTTCACCAAAGAATGGCGAAGTACGCATGGATCTTGTAGAAATGATATCCAGCGGCAGTTACTTCCCGGATAAGTGTGGTATGAGTCAGGTACGCTTGTGGAAAGTTGCAAGAACTCCTAATCAAATTAAGAACAATATGTTCTTTGCCATTAGTCCGGACAATCCTGATTTGATTGCTTATTGGCCTATGGATGAAGGTACTGGTCTTTCCTTTACTGACATAACTGGTAACGGGCATACTGCAACGGCCACTTCGGCAAGCGTTATAACAGAATGGGAACCTAATGTCAGATTTGATAAATAAACATGGAATGTAGATTTACAGCATTGACATTATAATGAAAAAGAAAGAGAGAATACCCCATATAATGGAAGTATTCTCTCTTCTTCACTTAAAACCTAAACCCTTATAAAATTACTTGCTATTGTAAGCCACCAACATCCAAACCAACTTCTCCTGTTCTTTCAGATAATCGCTCATCATCGAAACGGTTACCTCGTCTCCGGCTTGTGAAGCGATAGACAGAATCTTACGTTCTTCACCAATCAGATAACTGATGGACTGAAGGATGCTGTTCAGTGCTTCGTCTCCATTGCTTACCTTATCCACTTCGTTGATACCGGCAACTTTCAGATAATCACTGAATTTATTGGCAGGAGTTCCGCCTAACATCAAGATACGTTCTGCGATTTCGTCCACCTTTTCGGCAGTGTCGTCATACATCTTTTCGAACTGGCTGTGGAGAACGAAGAAGTTATGTCCTTTGATATTCCAGTGGAAACCGCGAAGATTCGTGTAATACACTTGGAAGTCTGCTAATAGTTGTTGCAAAGATGCTACTACGTTGTTTGCTCCTGATTCGTTCAATTTGATAAATTCTAAAGTCTTCATAATCTTATTGTTTTTAATGATTTATATTAATTTTCTTTTTTTCTGTATTGCAAAGATAAGGCGAAAAGTGCTTGCTGTCAAACTGAAAATTTCTATCTTTGCATAGATACAATCTATAACATTAAACAATTTGATAGATGACAATACAACAATTAGAATACATATTAGCCGTTGACCAGTTCCGGCACTTTGCCCGCGCAGCGGAATACTGCCGGGTGACACAACCCACATTGAGTGCAATGATTCAGAAACTGGAAGATGAACTGGGAGTGAAGCTGTTCGACCGGACTGTGCAACCTGTTTGCCCGACAGCCATTGGTGAGAAAGTAATAGACCAGGCACGTGTGATCCTGGCGCAAGCATCCCAGGTGAAAGAAATCATCAGCGAAGAGAAGCAATCCCTGTCCGGCGTATTCCGTCTGGGCGTATTGCCGACTATTGCACCCTATCTGCTTCCCCGCTTCTTCCCGCAACTAATGGAGAAATATCCCGAACTGGACATCAGAGTCACAGAAATGAAGACTCAAGACGTACAGCAAGCATTACATTCTGGAGATTTGGATGCAGGAATCATAGCTAGTAAACTCGAAGATACGTTCCTCACGGAAGAAACATTGTTTTATGAACAATTCTATGCCTATGTATCCAAGAAAGAACCCTCTTTCAAGCATGATGTCATCCGTACTTCCGATATAACCGGTGAACGACTTTGGCTGTTGGATGAAGGACATTGTTTCCGTGACCAACTCGTCCGTTTCTGCCAGATGGAAGCTGTGAAAGTCAGTCAGATGGCCTACCGTCTGGGGAGTATGGAAACCTTTATGCGCATGGTGGAAAGTGGAAAAGGAATTACTTTTATTCCTGAACTCGCCGTGTCCCAACTCACAGAAGAACAACGGAAATTGGTACGCCCATTCGCCATTCCGCGCCCGACGCGCCAGGTCGTACTAGCTACAAACAGAGATTTCGTGCGCCACAGCCTGCTTTGCGTACTGAAAGAAGAGATAAAAGCAGCAGTTCCCAAAGAAATGCTGACTTTGCAGTCTATCCAATGTTTGCTATAGCTCCAATGCTTGCAATCTATCCAATGCTTTTGGTAGCTCCATGCTTGTTGTGCTTCTGATGTTTGTTGTGCTTCTAATGCTTGTTGTACTTCCGATATATACTATTCCGTCCAAGTGTTTTTTATCACCTGTCCGGATTCATTTTATGCTTTAATCTTTTTGAACCATTGACCTATCTCAGCTCCTTTGAAATAAATAATCAGGGAGCTGACGATAATAATCATTCCCGCCACCGTACTGAATGTCGGATATTCATCCGGAAGCATAATCCAGCTCAATACCGCACCGAGAATCGGATTAATCAACCTGCACATATTAATATCGCTGACCTTCGCTCCCTTACTTTGCAGGGCGATAAACCAAAAGCTGAAAGCGAAAACAGAAATAAACACCAGGATACCAAGACTGATATAGAATCCGCTCGGCTTTCCGATGAAAGAATGATAACCTTCCGTGCCCAGTCCTACCATATATATAAGCAGACCACCGAAGAACATCTGCACAGCATTCAGGAAAATAGGATTCACCTTCCCCTTATCTTCCGAAACGGAGATGGCGGAATACCCTTGAAAAATAATACTAAGCAGCAACAACGCAATACCTGTAATCCCCTTCCAATCGAGCGGCGCACCGTCACTTCCCATTCCTATAATAAGGAACAGACCGATAAGACTGACCACAAGACTGATTATCTTATGAACATTCAGCCTGTCATTACTTGCCAGCAAATGCGCCAGTAGCACATTGATAAGCGGAGTCATCCCCATGATAATGGACGAGATAGCACCGCTCACAAAATCCACGCCAAAGTAGAAAGCCGTGTATCCCATAAACATATTGATAAGAATCAGATTCAGAAACAATCTGCTGTGCTGACGTATTTCCTTCCACATTCCCTTGTGCCACGTATAGGCGAAAAGGATAATCCCCACAGTCGTGAAACGAATCCCGGCAAAGTTCATCGGAGTAAAATCGTAGCTTAGTCCTTGTTTGATAAACGGATTCACAATGGCCCATAACACAGAGGCCAGTATAGCATAAAAAAGTCCTTTTTTCATTGGGTGTAATTTTCTATATTCGAAAAATGCCGCAAAGTTAATCATAATTATACATATAGACTTTGATTTCCGAAGTTAATTATCTACTTTTGAAAGATAAACTAATAAACAAATAAACAATTTATTGATTAAGTATGAAAAAGTACATTGCAGAAATGATTGGAACGATGGTACTCGTCCTTATGGGATGTGGTAGTGCCGTCTTTGCAGGTGGTTTGGCCGATACAGTAGGCGCTGGCGTGGGAACGATCGGCGTGGCTTTGGCCTTTGGTTTGTCCGTAGTGGCGATGGCATATGCTATCGGTGGTATTTCGGGCTGTCACATTAATCCTGCTATTACATTAGGAGTATTCCTGAGTGGACGAATGAATGGAAAAGACGCAGGGATGTATATGATTTTCCAAGTGATAGGAGCAATTATCGGCTCGGCTATTCTTTACGCTTTGGTATCTACCGGAGCTCACGATGGTCCTACGGCAACAGGCTCGAACGGTTTTGGTGATGGAGAAATGCTGCAAGCATTTATTGCAGAAGCAGTATTTACATTCATTTTCGTATTAGTGGTTTTGGGATCTACCGATCCGAAGAAAGGTGCAGGCAATCTTGCCGGACTCGCCATCGGTCTTACTTTAGTACTGGTACATATTGTATGTATTCCTATCACGGGTACATCCGTCAATCCGGCACGTAGTATTGCTCCGGCATTGTTCCAGGGTGGAGAAGCCCTTTCACAGTTGTGGTTGTTCATCATTGCCCCGTTTGTCGGAGCAGCTTTGAGCGCAGGCGTATGGAATTATTTGGGAGATAAGAAATAAACAATCTTTTTATCAGATAAAATAAGAAGTACAAAAAATAAGAGGGGCGGCAGTTTCACAACTACCGCCCTCTTTTGCGTAATTAATATATAATATTAAAAAAGAGTGTCTTCCATGCTTCTTAGATTAGCAGATTAGGGAAATTTCACTTCATATGTTTTCACCCCACCATATAGGGTATTTACACGAATTCTTAATCCTTTCTTTCCTTCCATCTGATTCTTGATTTCATCCAGTTTGAAGGATACATAGCCCTCACCCAAAGTCTGCGGGTAATCCCCTTCACTGTTGTGGCGGAATTCCAGGTTGATATACTCATCTTCCGCATCCTCTTCGTCCGCAGTAGGAGCCGGCACAGGATTATTGATAACCAGATTCAGGAAATGCTTCTTATCTTCGCTGTGCGTACCATAATATTGGAATTCAATAGTCAGATACTTCTTATCCTTATTAATCCACATATAGGTAGCGTTGATTTTATCATCTCCTATCTTTTCTTCCGTATTTTCCTCATCATCCATGGTGACGATATCCTTGGTCAGGATTTTATTGATTTGCTTTACCTGCACATTATAGTCATATCCGCCCACCGGTTCTTCCAACTCGTTGAACATGACAAAGGCACGCTGTCCGTCTACAAAATCCAAACCATTCCATCCTTGTCCGTTACTTGGATACATCTTTTTTCCATCATCCAGCGTGAAATAAAAATCCTTGCTATCCTGGCTGATCATATTTATTGTGCTGATAACAAACAAGTCGGACGGATTATTATCGTCGTCCAGACAAGACTGAAAAATCGGCATTGTGGTCATAATAGCAAAGATAAAGGCAATGAATTTAAATTTCTTCATATATAAACTAGGTTTTAGATTGATTAATAATATTGCTTTGTATTCAGAAAATGCACGGGAATGCAGAATATTGCATCTGCATCTGTTAAAGAAACAAAAGTGGCAAAAGAGTTGTTCTCTCTATGCAGTATTTCTATCTTTGCTGCATTTATAAGGTAAACACGTGTATAAGCGAATGGAAGAATTAGAGTTGTCGGAACAATGCAGGCAAGGAAACAACCGGGCCCGCAAGGAACTGTATGAGCAGTATGCGGGGCGTATGCTTGGCATCTGTCTACGCTATACCGGCGACCGTGATACGGCCCAGGACCTGCTTCACGACAGTTTTATAAAGATATTCGACTCTTTCGACAAGTTCACCTGGCGGGGTGAAGGCTCCCTGCGGGCCTGGATGGAGCGGGTGGTAGTCAATACCGCTTTGCAGTATCTCCGGAAGAATGATGTAATCAATCAGGCGGCGTCATTGGAAGAGTTGCCCGAAGAATATGAAGAGCCGGATGCTTCTGATGTAGAGGCGATACCACAAAAGGTGTTGATGCAGTTTATCGAAGAACTGCCTGCCGGGTATCGCACTGTGTTCAACCTTTATACGTTCGAGGACAAATCGCATAAAGAAATTGCTCAGGTATTAGGTATTAATGAGAAATCTTCGGCTTCGCAACTGTTTCGCGCGAAGACGGTATTGGCAAAAAGAGTAAAAGAATGGATAATGCATAATGGATAGATAGAGATGGAAGAGAAAGAATTGTGGATGAATAAGTTGAAGGAGAAGCTCGCGGATTATTCCGAGCCGACACCTGCTTCCGGTTGGGAACAACTGGAAAAAGAGCTTATGCCCCCTGTGGAGAGGAAGATATATCCTTATCGAAAATGGATGATGGCGGCTGCGGCTGTTATATTGTTAGCTGTTGTTTCGTCAGTTAGTCTGTATTTCCTGGGGACACCTGCCGCGGATGAAATGCGTCATATACAAGCACCTACACTAGCTTCTACACCCGATGTCTTGCCGGGTGTGCAGCAGCCGGACGTACAGGGAACTTCCGTCGAACCTGTCCTGCGTCCCGTTGCCCGTGAGAATCGGTTGGCAAAAGTGGACCGGAATATCCCGGAACATAAGATGCCGGCAGATGAACCCATCGTGAAAGATGAACCGACATCTATAGTAGAAGGAAAAGAACCCGGAACAGTCATCAATGAGGGAGAACCGACCGAAGAAACAAATGCCGGTCAAACTCAAACTCAGACGAAAGATACGGAACGACCGACTGCGAGCAACAGACCGCGCCGTCCTTCCAGCAGAGATAAATATCATATCCCGGCCGAGAAACCATCTTCCCGGAAAGGAACATGGTCGATGGGACTTGGAGTAGGGAATTCGGGTGGTGCTTCTTCAGAAGTAGGCCCGGGTGCGAATTCTTATATGTCCCGTGTCAGTATGCTTTCCGTATCCAACGGTTTGATGGAGATTCCCAACGACCAGACTTTGGTCTTTGAGGACGGAGTGCCTTACTTGCGCCAGGCAAAACAAGTAGTCGATATTAAGCATCATCAACCCATCTCTTTCGGATTATCCGTCCGTAAAGCCTTGGGCAAAGGCTTCTCTCTCGAATCTGGTCTGACTTATACGCTCCTTTCTTCTGACGCTAAACTGGCGAATGACGACCATCAGATAGAACAGAAACTCCACTATATCGGCGTTCCGTTGCGTGCTAACTGGAACTTCCTTGATAAGAAACTTGTTACTCTTTATGTATCCGGTGGTGGTATGGTTGAGAAATGCGTATATGGAAAGCTCGGTTCCGAAAAGGAAACTGTGAAACCTCTGCAATTCTCGGTATCCGGTGCGGTAGGTGCACAGTTGAATGCTACTAAACGTGTCGGTATCTATGTAGAACCGGGTGTCGCTTATTATTTCGATGATGGATCGGACATTCAGACCATACGTAAAGAAAATCCGTTCAATTTCAATATACAGGCAGGTATTCGTTTGACTTATTAGTGTACAACCTGTTTTTATCTCTCTATACCGCTAAAAGCGATATTTTATCACCAAGGATAGAATATCGCTTTTAGAGTTTTTATGCAGAAACCTTCCCGAAAAATCGGATAATTGAGAAAATATTAATAATATTGTCACCTGTTTCAGACCAACAGTGACATACCTTTGTTGCAAAATTCTAAAATATGATTGAGACTACTGCTGAAAAACTTTTATTAATCAAGTTAAAGGAAGGTTCTTTTCAGGCATTTGAAAAGTTATATACGATGTATAGCGGTAAACTATACAATTTCATTATGCGGCTATCTTCCGGCGATCAATATATGGCCGAAGAAGTAGTGCAGTCCACTTTCATCCGTATATGGGAAGTGCGTGCGAAAGTAGATCCCGACGCTTCATTCATATCTTTTCTCTGCACGATAGCCAAAAACTTACTGATGAATATGTACCAGCGTCAGACCGTTGAATATGTTTACAATGAATATCTGATGAAGAGTGGGGTAGACCGTGACTCGCAGACAGAAGACGATATTGACCTGCGTTTCCTGAACGACTATATCGACTCTTTAGCCGAGGAACTGCCGGCGCAACGCAAGAAAATCTTTATTCTGAGCAAGCGTCAGAACTATACGAATAAGGAAATCGCGGAGATGATGGGCATTTCGGAAAGCACAGTCGCCACACAATTATCTTTGGCTGTGAAGTTCATGCGTGAACAGTTGATGAAACATTACGATAAGGTAATTGCGCTTCTACTTGCCTTTTTTGTTAATGAAATGTAATTGTAATGTTTACTTTTGGATAGTGGACAGGACGAAAATGTATACCTTTAAATAAGTAGGAAAGAAGATGGATAAGACATACTATAAAGAACTGATTGAAAAATATTTCGAAGGAAATATAACGGACGCGGAGATTAAAACGCTTTCCGATTGGATAAAGAACGACCGCCAGTTACAGAACTGGTGGGAAGAAGAATTTTCCAAATCAGATGCCGACATCAATCCGGTGCTGCGTGACAAACTCTTTGCCCGTATCAAAGAAGAAACTCGGGGCGAAAAGAAAATCCAGGGCGAAGAGAAAGCAAAGACCATCCGCATGAATCCCTGGAAATGGGCTGCCGCCATTCTTCTGCCTGTCTGCATTGCCTTTTTCACCTACTATCTTATAGATTCTTCCCAAACAGCAGGAGCCCCCTTTGTAGTAAAAGCCAATAAAGGCGATAAAGCAACCATCGAACTGCCGGACGGAACGAATGTCGTTCTAAACTCCGCCTCACAATTAAGCTATCTGAATAACTTCGGAGAAAAAGTCCGTCGTGTGCAACTGAACGGTGAAGCCTATTTCAAAGTAGCCCATGACGCAAAACACTCCTTTATCGTACAAGTCGGCGATTTGGAAGTGAAAGTACTCGGTACTTCCTTCAATGTATCCGCCTATGAAGACGCCAAAGACGTGACAGTCGTTCTGTTGGAAGGAAAAGTCGGCATCTATGCACAGGAAATGTCGCATATCATGAAGCCCGGCGATAAAATAGAATATAACAAAACCACCCATAAGATAACAACTGCCCAGGTACACCCGGATGACTACATCGAATGGACGAAAGGAAACATCTATTTCGAGAAAGAATCTTTGGAAAATATAATGAAAACCCTTTCACGTATCTATGACGTAGAAATCCGCTTCGATTCCAGTAAACTGCCTAAAGAATACTTTACGGGAACCATTCCGGGTGGTGGTATACAGAACGCTTTGAATATTCTGATGCTCACTTCACCTTTCTATTATGAAATGGACGGTTCAGTGATAGTTTTGAAGGAGAAATAAGTGGAACTTTCGGAGAGTATCTTTGTTTATTCATCGAATAACGTTTATATTTGTGGGATACTAATTTGAATATATAATGGATGCATTAGAGCGGAGATTACCAATCGGTATACAAACTTTTGAAGATATACGTAAAGGGAATTTTCTTTATGTAGATAAGACAGCTATTTTATGGCAAATAATAAATACAGGAAAACCTTATTTTCTGAGCCGTCCCCGTCGTTTTGGTAAAAGCCTCCTGATTTCCACTTTCGAAGCCTACTTTCAAGGTCGTAAAGACCTCTTTGAAGGCTTGGCAATTGAAAAGTTAGAAACGAAATGGGAGCAATATCCGGTTCTACATCTTGATTTGAATGCAAAGAAATATGAGACAGCGGCAGATTTGATTGCCATGTTAAACCAATACTTGGAGAAATGGGAAGCCCTTTATGGTGACGAGAAAAAAGACCGTAGCCCTGAGGAACGTTTCAGCTACGTCATCGAACAAGCCTGTTTGAAAACAGGAAAAGGCGTCGTCGTATTGATAGATGAATATGATAAGCCTTTGCTACAAGCCCTTTTGGATGAGAATCTGATGGAAGAATACCGTCGCATTCTGAAAGCCTTCTATGGTGTGTTGAAAAGCTCTGACCGTTATCTTCGATTTATATTCCTGACCGGTGTCACAAAATTTGCGCAAGTAAGTGTTTTCAGTGATTTGAATCAATTGAATGATATTAGCATGAAGATTCCCTATGCCAATATCTGCGGTATCACCAAAAAAGAATTAGTATCCACATTTACTCCCGAACTGAAACGATTGGCAGAAATACAGGAAATGTCTTTTGACGATACCGTTGATAAGATGACAGCCATGTATGACGGTTACCATTTTACATATAGTGAAGAAGGACTGTTCAATCCGTTCAGCGTGCTCAACGTATTCGATGGATTAATGTTTGATAACTATTGGTTTCAAACCGGCACTCCTACCTACCTTGTAGACCTGTTGAAGCAAAGTGACTATGATTTACGTTTACTGATAGATGGATTGGAAGTCGGAAGTTCAGGCTTTGCAGAATACCGGGCAGAGACAAGGAACCCCCTTCCGATGATTTACCAAAGCGGCTATCTGACGATTAAGCACTTCGATAAATCATTGAATCTATATACATTGGGCTTTCCAAATGATGAGGTGAAATATGGATTTCTTAAATTTTTGATACCCTATTATACACCCATCTCTTCTGATGAAACGGATTTTAATGCTGTTAAGTTTGTCCGTGAACTTCAGTCGGGCGATGTTCATGCTTTTATGGAACGGTTGAAATCATTTTTTGCCGACATCCCTTATGAATTGAATACAAAGACCGAACGCCATTATCAAGTCATTTTCTACCTTGTCTTTAAGTTGATGGGACAATATGTAGATGCAGAAGTCCGCAGTGCGAAAGGTCGTGCCGATGCAGTGGTGAAAACCAAAGACCGTATTTACGTCTTTGAGTTTAAGTTGGAAGGAACGGTTGACGAAGCCTTGAAACAGATAGATGAAAAAGGATATCTGTTACCCTACCAGACAGATGGACGCGAGTTAGTCAAGGTCGGAGTATCCTTTAATGCTGAAGAACGTAATATTGGTGAATACAAAATAGTATAATCGTTCTTTGAACAAAATATAAAACAGAGCCATTCCGGAGCTTCCCTTCTTTGGAATGGCTTTTTTATTCACACAACCAAATAAGTTAACGAGAGTTAAAAGAATGATAGGTGCTTGGACGGGAGGATATAGCAGTCTGTATACCTATCAAACAACTTAAAAGTTTTGATATATGAAAAACAGAAAAACCTTTGTGAAACTTCCTCGAACCCATGCAGGAGGAAGTCGGAACTGGAGAACACTGCGGACCATTTGTCTGCTATTGTTTTTAAGTATCTCTTTTGCCGCTTATTCCCAGATAACGGTGAATGTGAAAGATATTTCTTTAAGAGCCTCTTTAAAGAAAATCGAGCAAGTAAGCAATTACAAATTTTTCTACAATGAAAATCTTCCTGGGTTGGACCAAAAAGTTTCGGTGAACGTAAAGAATGCAACTATCGACCAGACAATGCAGAAACTGTTGGGTGGAATGGAACTCACTTATAAAAAAGAGCAGGAGAATGTGATAGTACTCATTCGTAAGACGAAAGACTCTCGCGGCGTAAAAGATTTGAATGGAGTTGTAGTAGATGTGAATGGTGAGCCCATTATTGGAGCAAGTGTAGCGGTACAAGGAACTTCAACCGGTACAATAACAGATTTGAATGGAAATTTCCGTTTACCCGGAGTCCCTGAAAAGTCAATGTTGACCGTTTCCTATATTGGATATCAAACAATAAAAATATCCGCCAATTCGACCGGGGTTGCTAAGATAACCCTTCAAGAAGATGCGAAACAGTTAGACGAAGTCGTCGTAGTAGGATACGGCGTACAAAAGAAGAGCGACATTACCGGCTCTGTATCTTCCGTGAAATCGGCAGAGTTGCTTTCTGCACCTAATGCCAGCACGGCACAGGCATTGCAAGGCCGTGTAGCAGGTGTTGTTGTGCAGAATTCCAATGGAGCGCCGTCAGGCTCGGCAACCATTCGTATTCGTGGAGCCAATTCGCTGACATACGGTAATGACCCTCTTATCATCATCGATGGTGTGCAGGACGGCAATATCGGAAGTCTGAATCCGAATCAAATAGAATCCATAGAGGTATTGAAAGATGCCGCCGCCCTTTCTGTTTACGGTTCGAAAGGTGCGAATGGGGTAATACTTGTGACCACCAAGAACGGAAAAACGGGTAAACCGCAACTCTCATATAACAGTTTTGTTTCTTTCGATCAAGTGCGGAAAACCTTACCTGCGCTGAATGCGAGAGATTACGCCCTCCTCTCCAATGAAGCCCAGGAGGAGAACGACCTGTATCCTCTTTTCGGACCGGACGAGATTCCACTTGAAGGCAATAGTACGAACTGGCAAGACAAGATATTTCGGAATGCCGTGTCGCAGTCTCATAATATCAGTATCAGCGGAGCCAAAGAAAATGTCTCCTATTTTATAGCAGGAGGTTATGTGAATAAAGATGGCATTGTACAGAACACAAACTTCAAACAATACACCCTGCGTGCCAACTTTAAGATTCAGGCAACTTCCCGTTTGAACTTGCTGCTGAATGCCTTTACCTCTTATGACGAAACGCATAGCGGTGACTATGAACAGGCCATCAATGCGGCACTTCAATGGTCGCCCACCAAACGCATCTATGATTCCGAAAGTGAAGGCGGTTATACACAGCCTGGTGGTGGAATAGGACCGGTATCGTTATATAATCCTGTGGGCTATGCCCTGGAAATAGTAAACGATAAATCGGTTGCCGCGTTCAACGTATCTTTCACGGCCGAATACAAATTTTGGGATTTTCTGAAATTATCCTCTTTATTTTCATATAAGACACATAGTGACACCAATGGATATTTCGACAATCAGCGTGTCAACAACGGTGATATCAAAGACATCAGCGGTAGCAAGTCGCAGTCACGCTATATTGCGTTGCAAAGCACCAGTATCCTGACCTTCGACAAGATGTTCGGCAATCATCACGTTCAGGCTACGGGAGTCTATGAAGTGCTGAAAGACAACTATCAAAGCACATCCGCTTCTTCCAGAGGAATTCCTGTAGGGATGGGATACAACGGCGTCCAGTTCGGTTCCGTTCTGCAAGCTCCCTGGATTGGTTACTCTACTACAGTGATGCAATCTTTCATGGGACGTGCGAATTATAGCTATAAAAATAAATATATGCTTTCCGCTTCCATTCGTTATGATGGAGCCAGCCAGTTGGCAGAAGGTAACAAGTACGATCATTTTACAGCTTTCTCATTAGGTTGGAACCTGATGGAAGAGAAATATATGGAAAATCTGAAAAGCATACTTCCGGAGTTTAAGATTCGTGGAAGTTACGGTACGGTAGGAAATGCCGCAGTTCCTGCCTACTCTTCCCATCTGAAGTTTTATCCGGGAATGGATGATAATGGCAATCCTACCTTATCCATCTCCGATTTGGGAAATACGAATTTGAAATGGGAACGTACCCGTGAATTGAATATTGGTATAGACACCCGTTGGTGGGATGGCCGTTTGAGTTTTTCTGCCGAATATTACGACAAGAAAACGAAAGACCTGTTAATGTGGCAAAAAGTACCTTCCGCATTGGGAGTCAGTTCCATTCTGACAAATGTAGGTTCCGTGTCCAACAGAGGGTTTGATTTCATGTTGGGTGGCATTCCGGTATCTACCAAACATTTCAAGTGGGACATCAATTATACGCTGAACATCAATAAGAACAAGATTCTGGAATTAGATGGTCTGTCAAACACACTTGTCACTACCGGTGCTGATTATCCGGGACTGGTGGGTTCCTATGTACAGATGGTGGGGCAACCTATGGGAACCTTTCTAGGTTACACGTTTGCCGGAGTGTGGAAACAATCGGAGGTTTCTACGGCCGCGCTTTACGGAGCTAAACCCGGAGATGCAAAATATGTAGACATCAATCGTGACGGCAAAATTGATAAAGACGATATCGGTATTATTGGCAATGCCCAACCTAAGTTCAGTTTCGGATTCAACAACACCTTTACAATCTATGATTTTGATTTGAATATATTCTGGCAAGGAGTTTCCGGTAATGACATTTATAACCAGAACCGTATTCGGAGAGAGTCTTATTCGTCAGGCGCATTTCCCACCAGCCCTGTAATCAAAGAACACTGGACACCGCAACATCAGACAGACGTCCCATCCTTCTCCGGTTCGGAATATGTGAATTCCTCCCGTTGGGTGGAAAAAGGCGCTTATCTGCGTCTGAAGAACATTACGCTGGGCTATCGCATTCCCCGCAAACTTCTGTCGAAAATAGGTTGTTCCTCCGCCCGTATTTATATGAGTGCCAATAACCTATGGACCATCACAGATTACTCCGGTTTTGACCCGGAAGCGAGTATGGGTTCGGACGCGGATGCGGCAGGAGTAGACCGTGGCATTTATCCTTCTTCAAAGAGCTTCCTGGTGGGAGTGGATATTTCATTTTAATTATCACTTAATAAGAACAGACTATGAACTTTACACTTATAAAAAAGAGTCTCGTCGGACTATTGGCGATTGTATTGAGTACGGGCTGTGCCGACCTGACGGAAAACCTGACCGGACAACCGACTGTCGACAAGTTCTTCCAGACCCTGACCGACTTTAACAGCTATATAGTTGGAGCTTATACCCCCTTAATCCTTTTATACGGAACAGATATGCCCTATGTGGCAGGTTCCGGTGCTGAAGATGTATACACCCCCGTTGTCAGATGGAAAGGATTCGAACAGGTTAACATTAACACAGTAGGCAACCCGGATGAAGTGACGGATGAATTATGGAATACTTATTATACGAGTATCAGTGCGTGTAATACACTGATACAGATTATCGGCGAGAACACCAAGTTGTCTTCCGAAGAATTATCTCCGATTGACGGAGAAGCCCGTTTCCTGCGAGCCTTTAATTACTTTCAATTAGTGCGTTGGTTTGGGGAAGTTCCTTTGCTGACGGAAGAAAACCAAAATAATGCAGCGGTAGAACCTCAATCCACCATTGCGCAGATTTACGGATTGATAGTCTCCGACTTGAAGAGTGCGGAACTCACTTTGCCCATCTCGCAAGAAGACCCCAGCCGTCCCAGCCGTTGGGCTGCGAAAGCCTTGTTGGCGAAAGTCTATCTGACGATGGCGGGCTATCCGTTGAATGATGCTTCCTGTTATGCCTTGGCGCGTGATAAGGCCGGTGAAGTGATTACCGAAGAAGTATATACACTGGAAAAAGTATACTCTCAATTATGGTTGTGGAGCAACCGTAAGACGAATACAGAATTTATTTTTGCACTTTATGCAAGTTCGGACAATGGGATAGGCAGCTATACTCATCAAGCAGTTCGTCCTGCTGACCACGGTGAAAACGGCTGGGGAGACTGGACAAGCGACAAACGTTTTCTGGCAGCTTTTCCGGCAGGAGATGGCAGTCGGGTGAACGGGACTTTCTATACCCGGATGATAGACGGAAGTTCTTGGGAAAATACAAATATCGCACAACCATACGTGGGAAAACTGCGGGATGCCGGTCCCAAGAGCGGAGGATATTCGGGAATAGCAACAGCCAATAAGGCAGATGGATTCTTCTGTATGTTGCGCTATGCCGATGTATTGTTAATCTATGCGGAAGCAGCGAATCTAGCGGAAGGTAAGCCCTCAAAAGCGGCTTATCAGGCACTCAATGAAGTACGCAAGCGTGCCGGATTAGCAGAGCTTTCCGACTTGACATCTGCCCAGTTTGACAAAGCCGTGTTGGAGGAACGTAATTGGGAATTGGCCTTTGAATGTAACCGCTGGTTTGATTTATGCCGTCGCCACATTCTGAAAGAAACGATGCAGGTCTATTATCCAGAGTCTAAGATTGATGACCATAATTATCTATTGCCGAAGCCGAGCGACCAGATGACGATAATGACAGGCATTGTCCAGAATCCGGGATATAACTAAGAAATAACTCAAAAAATGAATTGGTATGAAAAGAAATATAACTTTAATTTTAGCCGTTTTTTGCATGACAATCGGGCTGCTTTCATGCAGTGATGATTCTTATCCGGAGAATCCTACGCTTGTTTCCCCCATCTCCGGACTGGTATTGGAAGTGAACGGGACAGATTATGTAGCTATTCCTCAATTACAGGAAGACGGTTCGTTGAGCCCGGTATTACTGCTGGCTGTCAATCAGCCTTCCGTCACTGCTACCGTGAAGCAGATAGACATTGCCGACCCCACTGCTTCGGTGAATATAAAGGCGGGCGATGTTATCACTTTCAAGAATAACCAATTTACATTGGAATGGACGAAAGGAACACAAAAAGAAAATTATCAGGTAGAGATGAGTTACAATCCGCCGCCGGTGATGTATATGGTGATGTCCGGTAAACCGGGAAATTACTACGGGTTAAATACGGAGACAGCGCAAACCATTGCTTCTATCACTTATAATCATCTCTTTGAAGGATATGTCGACCTGACCAATACAAGTTGGAATAATATCGGATTCGTGGCCTCCGATCAGTCCGTCTATTATGATGTCAGTGCCGGATTAGGTGGCGGACAGTCGTATGGTACGCTGACAATGGTGGAAAAACCATCTCCAGGGACAGGATATTTCCCTTGTGACGGCCCTTGGGGAGATTGGACTACTACGGGAGGTAATTCCTCTGTCGTTTCTCCCGGCATCTGGAAAATCAACTTTAACTTCACTACTCGCGAAATGACTTTGTTGGAGACACAATGGGCTATCACCGGAAACGCCGTAGGTGGAATAAAAGCGATGACCTATCATTCCGATACCCGCAAATGGTCATTGACAGCCGAGCTTTCTGTCGGAAAGCTAAAATTTACCACCATTCCGGTGAATGCGTCAGACCCTACCGTAATATATGGAGTTTCCGACGGCATTAGCAAACTGGCGGAAAACGGAACGGATATCACGGTTGACGAAGCCGGCACATACCGGATAGAACTGGATTTGAGCACTCCTTTTTACGATTATTCCATTACTAAATAAAGTATATTTATGAAGAAACTAATAATAAGCAGCCTGTTTCTATTTTCACTTACCTGCGGACTGATAGCTTGTACGGAGGGATTGCCTACCGATGATTGGGGAGAACCAACCGCACCGGTTACTCCGGAAACTCCCTCCTTGCAAGGTTCGTTTGAAAGCAAGTTTATGCGCTATGTCAAAGGGCAGAAACATGAAGGACAAACGGTGGAAAACAAAATTTCTACTGTTTGGAAAGATACCCTTTGGCAGAATGACCGGACGCATAAACAAATCGTTTTATGGTCGAAAGACAAGAAATATGCAAACCTCACATACGAAATCTCGGACTTGACTAGTGGAGCTAACCGTATCTCCGCATCAAATATTCGTTTGCGTTTCCCGTCATACGTAATGGGAGACAGGAAAGCGCTTGAGTGTGGCAGTTATGAAAGCCGTACAACGAATTTGATAGCTGACGCCTTGTCCGAAACACCTGTCACAACACTTACGACTTCAGACCCTGTAAAAATATGGGTAACAGTAAACACACCTTCAGACGCGACTCCGGGAGTTTATACCGGAACGATTTCCGTGAAATCGGATAATGAACTGAAACAGACCTTCCGTATCGAACTGCTGGTGGTCAACCGTCGGTTGCCTGCTGTGGCGGACTGGACGTTTCACCTTGATTTGTGGCAATTCCCGTTCCAACTGGCAACGTTGTGCACAGATAATGGAGTGAATGCCACACCTTTCTCCGAATCGTATTTTGAGATGATGAAACCTTTTTATCAACTCTTGGCGGATGCGGGACAGAAAGTCATTACTACTTATATCAAAGATGGAGCTTTCAAGAACGGGCAGACAATGGTGAAATGGTCGAAAACCGAAAGCGGTGGATGGGCGTTTGACTATTCGGACTTTGATGCGTACGTAGCGAAAATGATGGAATGGGGCATTGACAAGCAGATAAGCTGTTTCTCGCTGGCGGGATGGAACACTTCTATTAGATATAAAGATACGTCAGGCACAGACCAAACGCTGGAACTCACCATTGGCAGCGATGACTATGCAACTGTGTGGAACACTTTCCTCACTTCTTTCAAAGCGCATTTGGAAGAGAAGGGCTGGTTTGATAAAACCGTTCTTTATATGGATGAAATCGAGGAAAAAGAAATGAAGGCAGTGGTAACCCTGATTAAGGCGCATGATAGTAATTGGAAAATCGGTTTGTCAGGTAGAAATGTCAGCAGTGAGGTGGAGAACGCTCTGTACGATTACTCCACAATTGTAGGCTACGACCGTCAGTCTGCCAACAATCCTGTTGCTACATTCTATACCAGTTGCTCACAGCAATACCCCAATAATTATGTGACCGCAGAGACGAGCCCGGCAGAAATGTCATGGATGGCATGGCACGCTATGGCTAAAGATTTGAATGGATATTTGCGATGGGCGTATGACTATTGGACACAATCCGATCCCACCAATATTCAAGATGGAAGCAATGCAGCCGGTGATTTCAATATGATTTATCGCACCGCGAATACGCTTTCAGCTCTTCCGATATCCAGTATCCGTTTGGAACTGCTCCGGGAAGGAATTCAGGATTACGAAAAGGTAAAATCCTTAAATAATAGTCAGTTAAACACCGCTATCGGGAATTTTAAGGAGGTGTCTTCGGGACGCGAAGCGACAAAATGGGTAGGAGTTGCTGAAAAACTGCTAAAAGAGCTCTCTGTCGAATAATTCCCGGAATAAACTTCCGATGGATAAAATAAATCGTTGATTGACAAAACCATTAATAGATAACATAGATTATTGATAGATAATGAAGAAAAAAAGAAATATACTCATCCTGTTTCTACTGTTGCAATTGCCTTTCACTGTAATCGGTGCCGAAAGGTTAGACAAACGTTTTCAGATTCTTCCTTTGCCGCAAAAAATGGAGTTGTTGAAAGGGCAAGGAGTAGCAGGCAATGATTTGTCCTACATCATTGTGCAGGGTAAAGGAGAAATCCCGGTTTTGGGAACTTTACTGAACAGCTTGCCTCGTAAGGAGACTCAAGGCAAAGGCGTTGTTCTTTCCTTATCGGAACAAGAAAAGAACTTACCGGAACAGGGAATACCCGAATCCGACGAGGGTTATGTATTGGAAGTTACTCCGAAAGGAGTAACTATCCAGTCGCACGGACAAGCCGGATTGTTTTATGGCTGTCAGACATTGGAGCAACTGATGGAGGATAGTCGTGACCATCGCATTCCGATTCCATGTCTACGGATAACGGACTATCCCGAAATCTCTTACCGTGCCGTTCACTTTGATACCAAACATCATCTGGACAGAATCGAATATTATTATCGCACGATTGATAAGTTGGCACGTTATAAAGTGAATGCCGTCATTTGGGAATTGGAAGATAAACTGCGTTACACCCGTCGCCCGGAAGTGGGAGCTCCCAATGCAATCAGCAAGCAGGAGATGCAAGCGATCTGTCGTTATGCGAAAGAACGAAACATAGAAATCGATCCTTTGGTGCAAGGGCTCGGTCATGCAAGTTTCATTCTCAAACATCATTGGGAATTACGTGAGAATCCGCATAGCGACTGGGAGTTTTGTCCTTCCGACCCGCGTACCTATGAATTGCAGTTTGAGCTTTACCGTGATGCAATGGAGGCCATGCCGTATAGTAAATATCTTCACGTCGGTGGGGATGAAATAACTGCTATTGGCATTGACGAACGTTGCAAGGCAACAGGGAAAACTGCTTTTGAACTGCAAATGATCTGGCTGAAAAAAGTATGTGATTTTGCTGCGGAACATGGAAAGACACCTATCTTTTGGGATGATATGCCTTTGAAGTATGCCGACCTTTGGTGGTTGCTTCATCGCCCGTTGACGGATGACGAAATCCGTAAAAACTGGAATACTTCTCGTTTGGACGAAGCTATTAAGATGTTCCCGAAGAACTGTATTTATATGCGTTGGCACTATGAAGACCCCACCGTTTTGTCTCATCGTATGCTTTTGGAGTGGTATCACAAAAACGGCTTGAATGTGATGGGAGCTACTGCCGCAGCCACGGGTGAAACTCCGTTTATGCCCCGAAACAATTCCAGGGCACAGTACATTAATGATTTCTGTCAACTTGTTGCCCGCAACCAACTGAAAGGGATTCTTGCCACCGCTTGGGATGATGTATCCGCTCATTGGGAAACGGTCATGCGTGGATTCATAGCTCAGGGCGAATATAGCTGGCATCCCGGAGGCAGAACTGTCGACGAGTTTATTAACGCTCATGCACATCGTGAATTTGGTTTGTCCGGTCGTCAAATGGAATTTTTGTCGGAGATGGAGAAAGCAGCCTTTTTCTTCGATGGGGCATTGGTAGTGGAGGGAGCACGTAATCCCGGTTGGGGAGTATCGGAAACATTCCAACTGATGGAATTGCCTGATCCGAAGAAGCCGGGAGACTGGATACGCAACTATCAAGGTAGGCTGGATACGGTACATATCGAATCGGCACGTTATGAAAAGATTTGCAAAGGGGTGAAAGTGGCTGAACAAGGGGCACTACGCAATCGCTATACACTGGATATTTATAAACAGACCAATGAATTATTTCATTATCCGGTGAAATTATTGGAAGTTTTGGAGACTTATGATAGTACAAAAGATGAAGATGAGCGTCTACTTATCTTGGATAAGATAAAGACAGTTTGTAGCTCTTTTGCAGCAATGCGTTCTGAATTTGAAAATGTTTATTCGCAGACCCGGTTTATGGAGGCTCCGGAAGGTTACATAGCCGATCAGAATCATCACGACCACTTGTCTGCTTTGACAAATAATAGTGACTGGATATTTCTATATGAGATACCCATGGTTCGGAAAGTGGAAAAATGGTTGAAGGAACAAGAAGATAACTAACCTTAGATTTTATATATCGCATTGTTCCTGTGAGGATAATGCAACGTAGTGTTTTCAGAGGATATTAGTTGCCATTTCGGGAGAACCGTTATTCTGTTTTTCCCGGAATGGCTTTTTATTTTATAACTTAAATGATTGTTTTATGGAAAATTCATTCAATGATGAATTGCTTTGTTCGTTGAAAAACGAACTTCGTGAAGTGAACGCACAAATTGATGTGCATAGTGAACTACTGATGAACCTGTTTGACCAAAAAAAAGAATTGTCGGTCAACTGATTCGGGAAGTCAAGTCGCAAACACCCGCTATCATAGAATACCGGGGAGACCCGAAACGGTATATCGCTGTTATTCTAAATGCCATAGACCACGGGCGTCTCACTTATGACGGGGTTTCTAACAGTGAACAAACCATTCGCGCTTTGGCAACCGTGATAGACGTGATAAGTCCGAAAACGGGCAAAGTACTGAGTGTGGAAACACTGGTGTCTTATGAGAAGAAGGAACATAGCGGGGAATTCACTGATTATTGTGAAGGAGATTTCGACGAACTTAAATAGAACAGTGAGTTGATTTAAAAACGTGGCGGGAAATTTGAAAAAGACGGTTGTGTTTTTCAGATTTCCCGCCGCCTTTTTTAGAAAACAGATGAAAAAGTGGGAGGAGTGGGAGAGGATTTATAACATTCACGTATTTTTTTTATTAGAATTAAAAGAGAAAAAGAAGAATTCTAAAAAATGAAAAGTTGAAATTTCTCTCCCACTTCTCCCACTTTTTTTATGAAAATCCGTTTTTTATTCATATAATCTGTTCGATTTCACCTGTTCTGTATCAATGATATATACACAATACCTTCTTCCGTTACTTCCCTTTGTTGAGTCAAAGTTATGTTTAGCCATCACTTTCCCCAACTGGATTTTTGCACCTGTTGAATATTGATAACCGGTACGCTCCCGAATAAGTTCCGCTATTTCGGTTACCGTCATATGAAATACCTTATCAAAACGTTCCGGTTTGCGAATATGTGTGAGCACCAGTTCTTCTTCCGGTGAATGAAAAACAAAGTCTTCGTTATTCTCTTCAATCCGTTGATTCTCCGACTGTGTGAACCAATACTGATAACCCGGCTTATGGAGCAGATACTTTATTTGCGCATATAACTGTGCATAATTGATTTCTATAAACTTGATAGAATCGGCATGAAAACAAAGGAAGCGACGATTACCTGTCGTATCGTGCAGTACTTCCTGATAGTTGCACGTTCCGGCAAAAGAAGCGGTGTGTGGGAAGTTTTGCGAACGGCGTGCATACGGCAGACGAATACTAATCACTTTGCGGGTGACTAAATCCTTGAACGTATTCAGGTCGCGTCCGCTCATCCCCTCGAACTCGTCAAGGTTGATAAGCATTGCCTGAGCTATTTTTGCCAAATCATCTTTATTATTCGGATTGATAAGACCGGTGGAAAGATAAGCACGCAGTTCGGGTGGCAGCAGATTATTGATAAACGTTGTTTTCCCGATATTCTGTATCTCGCTGCATAGTAAAAGCACCGTGTGGTTTACGATTTCATCTTGGGTGGCGGCAGCGCACATACCTACCAGATAACGCTCCAGGCATTCCGTCCAGAAACTCTGATGATTGGTGCGGACGCTATCTGCCAGGATACGGATATAATCCGTCCCGTCCCATTCGGGCAGTGAGTCAAAATACTCACGGATAGGGTGATAACTCACACTGAAATCAGAGTAGATTAAATTCTGAATCATTTTCACGTTGCAGGCATAGCCCAGCTCGTTCATCTCTGCCCAAATACTGTTCTCCATCATCTCATCCAGGATGCGGAAAGGCTCCGGCTGTTCCGTAGCGGAAACCCTTCGACGATATTCCATGATGTGAAGCAACTCATTATAACGCGTTTCGTAGCACTCACTGATATGCTGTTCTATTTGCAGCATCCGTTTTTGGGTGGTATTCAGCTTGCGCGTATTAAATTCCTCTGTGTGCGTATAAGCGCTGGCAATCAACGAATCCGTTTCGTCCGCAGGAAGGTCGGTAAACTGGCTTTTGATAAACGCCGACGCTTCTTCTTCGGGAATGCCATATCGATTGTAGGTACACGCAAGATGATGCAGATAATTGTTCCGGTTGCCGGTGGTGTACTCTTCGGACTTATTATGATAATAATTCAGAGTCACCATTAATGAAGCGTGCGAAGAATGGTAATTGAGTGCCGTTTCTTCAGTCAACGGATGAGTGCCTTGTACCGTTCCCTGTTTTTTCTTCCCGGATGCCTTTCTCTTTTTTTGCGATTTATAAAACAGGGGTGGTTGCTCTACAATAAAAATACTGGCGTCGGGGTTGAAATAAATTTTAGGGTCGTACGAGAACAGGCAGGTGCGCCCCACATCCTGACCGGACGTGTCAATCTCTACCTGGCAAAGTTGGGCGTAGAAAGAAGAAACCTTGTTGTAGGCAGCATTGTGGAAGTCTTCAATTTCCTGAATCGTTTCGGGCAATGTCCCGTCCGGGCGGCATGCGCATACTACGATTTTCAATCCCATTCCTTTAGGGCTGACGAAGGCGATGCGGGTATGTTTGCACTCTTTTACCAGAGACAGGATGCGTGCCAGCTCCTCTTGATTGAGATGGTCGATATCTATAACGATATGTCCTAGATATCTGATGAGTGTGACGCTCGAACGCCCGCCCCGGTAGTTGGCTGAGAATGTGATGGATGGTAGCTCTTTCTTTTTCTCGTTGGCCGCTTTCTCTCCTTCTTCTTGAAAGCTGCGGCGTACTTCCCCAACCATATCCCGATACTTGGAACTGCCGATGGTGGATACTATTTCTTCTTCGGTCATTTCTGCTATGACACGGTGAAAGTCAAGGAAAATGGTGAAATGTTTCATGTCTTTATTACGTTGTTTTTTCGGCTGCAAAGTAAGTTCTTTCTCAAAACCTGTAAAGAAACTTTTTTGAAAATAATGATAAGTTATTAAGGCTCGCCCAAATAATGCACAATGGTTTGTACTTGTTTCGGAGAGAGCAGGCGGTTGCGTGCGCGATAGCCTTCCTCTTCGAGTTCGTGCAGGAGAGGGAGATTATAAACAATCCATCGGCGGAGAATTTGTAAAGCTACTTTTAGACAGACGGTAGGGTTGTAGAGATGAGCCAGTTCCGCTTTCGTATAGGTGCGGATGATAAAGGAATTTTCTTTGTAATTCATAACGTTTTGCTCTTATTTTATCCTATAAAGTTGCTGAAAATAAATGGTTTATTAAAGGAAAAGCTTCACTTTTATTCATTGGAAATCAAGAAACTTCGTTGGGGAATATGAGCTATGAAATAGGTCGTATCTTTGAGTCGTTAACAAGAAAGGAATGCATTCCGAATGTACGAAAACTTTAAAATTATTTTAGTATGGCAATGACAGTTTCTTATTCAGTAGTGCCGCGTAAGAATCCTGCAAAGAAGGATGAACCGGCGAAGTATTATGCACAGGCGCAAGCGGCCGGCGAATTGGACTTCGAAGAGTTGTGCGAAGCCATCACCAGCCGTTCCACCTGTACGGAGACAGATGTACGGGCGTCGATTTCCGGCATTCTTTATGAAGCGAAGCGCTCGTTGAAAGCCGGACGTATCGTTCGACTGGGTGATTTGGGCAGCTTGCAAATCGGCTTGAATAGCGAAGGCGCGACGTCGGTCAAAGAGTTCTCAAGCTCGATGATTAAGGGAGCGCATATCATCTTCCGTCCCGGAAAGACGTTGGCGGAATTATTGAAGATTCTGACCTATCAGCAAGTGCAGACACGTGCGGTAGCCCAAACGGGCGGTGACAGCGGCAAGGATGATAAAGACCCCGATGAAGGTTCGGGCGACAGTGGAGAAACTCCGGACCCGGCTGCCTGATATTCCTTCTTTGATAACCATTAATTTTTTGAGAAAAGATGAAAGAGCTTGTAAGTAAGATTTTGGAAGTTATCATGTGTCTTCTTCCTTTCTTCGGAAAGGGAAAACGTGATAGAGTAGTGAGAGAAGTGCGTTACAATACCACGCACAAGGAAGTGTGTAATGTAAAAACGATGGAAAGGGAGAAGGACAATGCGAAAGATTAGCCTGATTGTGATTCATTGTTCCGCCACCCGTGCCGACCGTGACTTCACGGCGCAGGATGTGGACACGGCACATCGTTTCCGGGGATTTTCGTGCTGGGGGTATCATTATTACGTGCGCAAGTCGGGACAGATAGAGCCGATGCGGGACGAGGATACGGTAGGTGCCCATGCACGTGGTTACAACGCGATTAGTTTGGGAGTGTGCTATGAAGGCGGTTTGGACGAGAACGGAAAGGCGGCGGATACGCGCACCCCTCGTCAGAAGGAATCTTTGCGTCGCCTGGTACACGAGTTGTTGCAGCGTTATCCCGAAGCGAAAGTCATAGGGCATCGGGATTTGAGTCCTGATACCAATTACAACGGAATTGTAGACCCTTGGGAGCGGATAAAAGAATGTCCCTGCTTCGAGGTGAAAGCAGAGACATGGTGATTTTTATTTATGACTGCTGTGGTGGTTAATTAACTACCACAGTAGCAAAATACTCCTTAAATACTCCCGCAGCTTTTTCAAGTTGTTCGGGGGTATTTTCTTTTACATCTTTCAGCTTGTATTCCTGTTCCATAGCTTCGTACTTGTGTACGCCCATTGTATGGTAAGGCAGCACCTCTACCCGCTGAATCATCTTATACTTTCCCAGTGCCTCTCCCAGTCGGCGGATATCCTCTTCGAAATCGCTGTATCCGGGCACTAATACATAACGTAGCCAAAACGGTTTTTCGTTCTCTTCGAGCCATGCCGCCGTGCGGATGGTCTGTTCGTTGTTTCTTCCGGTCAGCGTCTGATGGCGGGCGGCGTTGAATTCCTTCATGTCGAGCAATACAAGGTCAGACAGTTTGAAAAGCTCTTCCACATCTTCATTCCAAATGCCGCCGTTGCTGTCTATGCAGACATGAATCCCTTTCTCCTTCAGTTCGCGAACCAGCGGAACAAGCGCTTTCGCCTGAAACGTAGGCTCTCCGCCTGAGAAAGTGACTCCGCCACGTTTGCCGAAGAAAGGACGCTGGCTCACGGCCATGCGGACAATTTCTTCCGGTGGGGTAGGCGTACCGCCTTTGCCGGCTATCGTGTCGGGATTGGCACAATACAGGCAGCGGAAGTTGCAACCCTGAAGAAAAACGACGAGCCGTAAGCCCGGCCCGTCGAATGTTCCCATACTTTCGTATGAATGTACGTTTATCGTCATATAGAGTAGATAGATTACATACGTTCGTGGAAGCTACGGCTGATAACTTCCAATTGATGTTCGCGGCTCAACTTCACGAAGTTTACGGCATAACCGGAAACACGGATGGTAAGCTGCGGATATTTTTCAGGATGTTCCATGGCATCATAAAGCATATCACGGTTCAGAACGTTAACGTTCAGATGGTGAGCGCCTTTGGTGAAGTAACCATCCATCATGGTAACGAGGTTGTCAATGCGGTCTTCTGCGGTAGCTCCCAGTGATTTGGGAACAATGGAGAAGGTGTTGCTGATACCATCCTGTGAGTCACGGTAGCGCAACTTTGCGACAGAGCTTAAAGAAGCGATAGCGCCGTTCTTGTCGCGTCCGTGCATCGGGTTGGCACCCGGAGCGAAGGCAACGCCTTTGGCACGTCCGTCGGGAGTGGCACCGGTCTTTTTACCATACATCACGTTAGAAGTGATGGTCAGCAGAGACAGGGTAGGACGGGCATTCTTGTACACCGGCAACTTCTTCAATTCTTCACTGAAGAAATATACCAGGTCAACACCCAGGTGGTCTACCTTGTCATTGTCGTTACCGAAACAAGGGAATTCGCCTTCGATGTCGAAACCTTCCGTCAGACCGATGTCGTTGCGGCGGGCAGTAACTTTCGCATACTTGATGGCCGAGAGTGAGTCGAGCGCGATGGAAAGTCCGGCTACACCGTAAGCAAGGTTGATGCGCGGGTTGGTATCCACAAGAGCCATTTGGGCTTTCTCGTAGTAATACTTGTCGTGCATATAGTGGATGATGTTCATCGCTTCGTTGTAAACACGGGCGATTTCAATCAATACCTTCTTGTAGTTACTCATCACTTCTTCGAAGTTCAGCGTGTCACTGGTCAGTACAGGGATGTTTTTCACCATGACCGTACCCGTGTTTTCGCAACGTCCGCCATTGATGGCAAGCAACAGGGCTTTAGCCAGGTTACAACGTGCGCCGAAGAACTGAATCTGCTTTCCTATCTCCTGGTAAGATACGCAGCAAGCGATTCCGTAGTCGTCTGACTGGCGTACTTCGCGCATCAGGTCGTCGTTCTCGTACTGGATAGAAGAAGTGTCGATAGAGACTTTGGCACAGAATTCTTTGAAACCTTCCGGCAGTTCCGGGCTCCACAATACAGTCAGGTTCGGTTCCGGTGACGGGCCGAGGTTGTACAGTGTTTGCAGGAAGCGGAAGGAAGTCTTTGTTACTTTGGTACGTCCGTCGTTGAGACGTCCACCCAAAGATTCGGTTACCCAAGTCGGGTCGCCGGCAAAGATGTCGTTGTATGATTGCATACGCAGGTGGCGAACCATACGCAGTTTGATAACAAACTGGTCGATTAGTTCCTGTGCGAAAGATTCGGTGATGGTTCCTTTGCTCAGTTCATATTCCATATAGATGTCGAGGAAGGAAGAAACGTTACCCAGTGACATGGCTGCACCGTCTTGTTCCTTTACGGCGGCAAGGTAAGCCATGTACACCCATTGTACAGCTTCCTGTGCAGTGTAGGCAGGACGGCTCAGGTCAAGACCGTAGTATTCGCCCATTACCTTCATCTCTTTCAGTGCCTTGATTTGTTCTGCCACTTCTTCGCGCAGGCGGATGCGGGCGTCGGTCATCGGGCCGGTCAGGTTGTGAAGGTCTTCTTTCTTAGCCTCAATCAGTCGGTCGATACCGTAAAGAGCCATACGGCGGTAGTCGCCGATGATACGTCCGCGGGCGTAGTTGTCAGGAAGTCCGGTAAGGAATCCCAGTGAGCGGAACGAGCGGATTTCTTCGGTATATACGTCGAATACTCCGTCGTTGTGCGTCTTGCGGTAGTGAGTGAATATGTCTTTTACGCGGTCGTCTACTTCCACGCCATTTTCGTGGCAAGCCTTGCTCACTACGTTGATGCCGCCGAAAGGTTTGATGGCACGCTTCAACAGTTCGTCTGTTTGCAGACCAACAATCAGTTCGTTTTCCTTGTCGATATATCCGGCTTTGTGGGAAGAAACAGTAGATACGGTAGCATTATCAAGTGAGCGGACGCCGTTGTTTTCTCTTTCTTCTGCCAGTGCTTCAAGGCAGATGTTCCATACGGCTTTAGTGCGTTCGGTGGGTCCTTCGAGGAATGAAGCATCTCCGTAATACGGAGTAATGTTATGACTTACGAAATCTCTTACGTTGATTTCGCTGCTCCAAAGACCGTCTTTAAAGATCTTATTTAATTCCATAAATGATAAAATTAGAGGTTGTAGTTATCCTTTTCTTTAGAGCGCACAAAGTTACAATCATTTTTCATATAATCAGCATAAATATGCCATGTTTTATGCTTTTCAACATAAAATACCTATAAATTGCTATCCTTTGGAAACGTTCAGAATATTTTTTTTCGTGAAAACTCTTGCGTGTTTAAAAAAACTTCGTACCTTTGCACCGCTTTTAACGAAAAGCACTTCTGATGAAGGAGTTTTGGAGAGGTGGCAGAGTGGTCGATTGCGGCGGTCTTGAAAACCGTTGAAGGTAACACTTCCGGGGGTTCGAATCCCTCCCTCTCCGCTGAACTACCCGGACAAAACCGGACAATGAACAGCCAAGTCCCAAAAATTCAACGATTTGTGGGATTTTTTTTATTCCCTTATGTCTGCCCTACCGGACATCATTTAGACCCTAAAAGACAAAGTTAGTAACCTAACTCGTACCCCCGACAACTGAAAGTCCCAAAGGGGTACACTTAGTCTAAAATTGGCGAACTTCTGTCGCTATTTGGCGGGTCTGTATAAACTTCACTTTGAGCTAATTAACGTAGTTTTGTAACCAAAAAAAGTGAGTTTATGAAGAGTACATTTTCCGTTCTTTTCTTTGTGAAAAAGGACAAGCAAAAAATCAATGGCAGTTACCCTATTTTCGTCCGTGTCACGATTGACGGTGTGGCAAGTCGTTTTAATTCCAAACTTGATGTTCAACCCAAAGTTTGGGACGGTAAGGCAGGTAAAGCCGCAGGACGTTCTTCGGAAGCTACCCGCATCAACAGATTGCTGGATGATATAAACGCATCCTTGAACACCATTTATCACGAACTGCAACGGCGTGACAATTATGTTACCGCCGAAAAGGTGAAGAATGAATTTTTAGGTCATAGTGAGAGCCACGACACCATTCTTAACCTTTTCCAAAAGCACAATGATGATGTTAAGCAGTTGGTCGGCATATCTAAAACGATTGCCACTTATCGTAAATATGAAGTGACCCGCCGCCATCTTGCCGAGTTCATTCAAAGCAAATATAACCTATCGGATATTTCTATAAAGGAAATAACCCCGATGTTCATTACTGACTTCGAGTTGTATTTGCGTACTACCTGTAAATGCGGCTTTAATACGACCGCCAAGTTCATGCAGTTCTTCAAACGTATCATCTTGATAGCCCGTAATAACGGCATCCTGATAGGTGACCCGTTCGCCAACTATAAAATACGTTTGGAGAAAGTGGATAGAGGTTATCTGTCAGAAGATGAAATAAAGATTATCCTCAAAAAGAAGATGGTTTCTGAACGGTTGGAACAGGTGCGTGATGTTTTTATCTTTTCCTGTTTCAGTGGTTTGGCTTATGTGGATGTTGCAAACTTAAAGGAAGATAATATCCGCAAGTCTTTTGACGGTAATTTGTGGATAATCACCAAACGCCAAAAAACAAATACAGATGTGAATGTTCCTTTACTGGATATTCCTAAAATGATACTGGAAAAGTACAAAGGTAAATTGCCGGACGGAAAGGTACTTCCTATTATCAGCAATCAAAAACTTAATGCCTATTTGAAAGAAATAGCAGATGTGTGTGGAATTAAAAAGAACTTGACATTTCATCTTGCAAGGCATACTTTTGCCACGACAACCACACTTGCTAAAGGTGTACCCATTGAAACGGTTAGTAAGATGTTGGGACACACCAATATAGAAACGACACAGATATACGCCCGCATTACCAATAACAAAATCAGTAACGATATGCAGGGACTTGACAAGAAATTTGTCGGCATTGAAAAAATCTACAAAGAAGTATCTATGAAATAGGTATATAGGGGAACTTATCACAATTTGTGATAAGTTCCTTTATGCTTTCAATTACTCACCATTAAATAATAACATTATGGACTTACAAATCATTCAAAACAAAATCTTTGAGGTCAGAGGTTGCCGGGTCATGCTCGATTTTCATTTGGCAGAACTTTATCAGGTTGAAACAAGAGCTTTGAAACAGGCAGTTAAAAGAAATTTATCCCGTTTTCCCAGTGACTTTGCTTTCCAGCTAACAAAGGATGAATGGCAGGAACTTATCACAAATTGTGATAAGTTCCCTGAAAATATCCGGCACACGCCGACCCCGCCTCTCGCATTTTTGGAGCAGGGTGTCGCCATGCTTAGTAGTGTCTTACGCAGTCAGACCGCTATAGACGTGAATATTTCCATCATGCGTGCTTTCGTCCTCATGCGGCAAATGTCAATTGGTTACGAGGAACTTCTTAAACGCATCGAAGAACTGGAACAGAGTACGGATGCACAATTCAGCGAAGTGTACCAAGCACTTACCCAGTTACTAAGCAAGCCCGAACCTAAACCACGAAAACTGATTGGATATAAGACCTATGACGAATAACGGTCTAAGGTATTGAGTTATCTAAGGGGTATCACCAATGATGCCCTTTTTTCAGTTCCCTAAAGTAATGTACCTCAATCACAAATTTTAGCAAAGTTACAGCCCGGCGGGGACAAATACCAAATCCAAGCCGTCCCGGTTTTCTGAAAAATCTCCACACCTACGGGTCGTATTTTTTGAAAAGATATGGTTGAAGTCCCCGCCAAACTGTGGGTGTCCGGCAAAATTTCTTATTGTTTAATTTAAAATTCAGTAGTCATGAAAACAACAGAATTTACCATGCCGGAAATCACTATCTCTTATAAAGACAATGTAAAAGCATCCGAAAGAGTAAAAATACTCTCATCCGAAACGTCCTATTCTTATCTGAAACCGTTCTATGCGGAATGTATGGAACACCACGAGGAAAGCCATGTAATGTTCCTCAATCGGGCTAACAAGGCTTTGGGCGTTTCCCTTATCTCTAAAGGCGGCATGGCTGAAACGGTTATGGACGTGAAAATCATCCTGCAAACAGCCTTAAAAGTACATGCTTCGGGGATTATCCTCTCACATAACCACCCATCGGGCAACCTGCATCCGAGTGAACCGGACAAACAAATTACCTCAAAAATAAAAGAAGCCTGCAAGATCTTGGATTTGCACCTGTTAGACCATATCATCCTGACAGAAGAAAGCTATTACAGTTTCACAGACGAAGGGCTTATCTAAGCCCTTTTTTTACTCTCTCATTACCCAATACAAAAAGCCTGATGGCTTTTACTTCTATCCTCTCAAACAAGAGAAAAATTTTCCCTAAAACTGATTGGAACATTGTCAAAGGTATATCCGTGCCTGTTACTGTTCAAATTATTTTTTAGAAATCTCCACACCTGCGGGTAGTATTTCATAAATAATAATTTGCCCTGTACCATTCCCGAACCTTTGAAAAGACAATGTTCCCATTCAGTTAAAGGAAAAATTTATGTGGTGGGCGACAAGCGATGTAAACAATTAAAATTCAAAAGTCATGGAAGCAGTAACATTATCAGAAGCAAGAGTTTATGTAGGCACATACGCCCGGTATAACAACGGTTCACTTTTCGGCAAGTGGTTAGACCTGTCCGACTATTCGGATAAGGACGAGTTTTTGGAAGCATGCCGAGAACTGCACAAGGACGAGCAAGACCCGGAATATATGTTTCAGGATTACGAGAACATCCCGGAAACGTTCATTTCTGAAAGCTGGTTATCTGAAAAGTTCTTTGAAGTGCGGGACGCTATCGAGAAATTAAGCGAAACCCAGCAGGAAGCGTTTTTCGTATGGTGCGACCATCATAGCCACGATATAAACGAAGAAGATGTAGACGACCTTATCTCTTCTTTTGAAGATGATTATCAGGGGGAATATAACGATGAAGAAGACTATGCCTATGAAATCGTAGAGGAATGTTACGAACTGCCGGAGTTCGCAAAGACCTACTTTGATTATTCGGCTTTTGCCCGTGACCTGTTTATGACTGATTACTGGATGGAAGACGGTTTTGTTTTCCGTTGCGCCTGATTACTAACCGGGTGGAGCAATCCACCCGCAACACACCAAGACAATGAAAGTATATAATAAGATAGCGACTTTTTTACGATGGTTCATACTTGCTTTTATCATCTATCAGGCAGCCACCAGCACTGCCGGGACATGGATAGCTTTAATCATAGGCTTTTTTATTCTTCGGTTCTTTCTCCGGTTGTTTATCTCCGCCGTTTACTTGTTTTGTCTGGCGTTTATTTTCATTGTGTTGCTTTCGCTTTTAATTATCTGATAACTCATTATAAATTATAACGATATGGAAACTTTAAACAAAAACGGGGTAAGTATTACCCAAACACCGGGAGAAGAAAAATATGTAAAATGCTGTTTAGGCGCATTCAGGGGACAAATCTATTATCAATATGATTATCGCCACACGGATAACGAACTGTTCAGCACCGTTGCCAAAACACTTGACGAGTGCCGCAAACGGCGGGATGAATGGATAGCGAAGAAAGAAAAGACACAATAATATCAGTTTAAAAGGTACATTTATGAAAACAACAGAAGTAAATAAAAAGATTATCGGCAGACGTTGCAAGTGCATATTTACGGGCTTACTGGTAACGGGTGTTATTGAGGACACCACAGAGGATAAATATACGGTCAGCATGAAAGTACGTTTCGACACGCCGCAGCAATGGGGTGATGAACTTTATTCTTATGACTGGTCTTTCGGACGTAAGGCGGACGGCTTCGGCTCATTGAAATATTTGGAACTACTACCCGACAAAACAACTTTCGATACAATGGTAGTTACTTTCGGCGAAGCCATCGGCACACTGGACGGTATTTTCGAGGATGTAAAAACATGGGGTGTCTGTTCCCTGAAAGGCTGGATAGATAGCTATGAAAGCACCCGTTTTACACCCATAGACGTAGATAAGGCGGTTATAACGAGCGAATATAACATGGAATGTGTCAAAGAATGGCTGGAACATAACACACCCATAATGAACATTTTAATCGGTTAATGAAGAACGGCGGCAGATTTGCCGCCGCTACTTTCTTTCAGTGAGCCTTAGCGGGCAAAGAAAGATAGCAAAGAAACCTCTTTTATTCCTCTGATTTTCAAATTAAAACTTTATCTTTGAAAATAATTTTATAATAGACAACTATGGACAACATACAAGAACAACAATTTGAAGTACAGTTTGAAGCTATCAAAACAATGGTAAAAGCTAATGCGCCAACAGAAGAAGAAGGAGAACGACGGGCAAAAATGCTTGATGAAGCAAAGTATAATACAAAAACATATATTAATTTATTAGATATGTTTGGTATTCCATATCCGAGTAATTTGTAAAATTCGTTAAAATTACAATTATGGCTTTTGTATATAAAACTTCTATTTTTTTTACAACAAAAGGGTGCATGATATTATTTTTTTATATAGCCTAATTGTTTCTTATTTGCAATAACTAAAATGTCAAATCTTTTATGATAACATAAATGACATAAAACTATTATTGCTTGCTTTATGTCGTTTGTTTTTACTAATATGCTATCGGGACCTACTTTTCCCAAATCTATCCTATATTTGAAAATATCTTTATGTCCTGAATATTGCCATTCAGAGTTTCTATTTAGAAAGTCTAATGCTATTTCCTCAAAATTGCTACTTAATTTCATATCTACTACATGTACATCAAATCCTTTAGGAAATACTTTTTCATATTTTTTGTAGTACACGCCTTTGAAGTTTTTAATATGATTGGGAGATAATTTGTCTAAATCGAATTCTATACCCTGTACATTTCCGCAAATATCAATAAATAATCCCTTTTCATGGTCTTTTTTTGAAAGAATTGATTTAACGGCACTCTGTGTTATAGCATCCTGCATTTCATCATTTTCATTAGCTATTCCAATAAGATTTCGTAGTTCTTGTTCGTTTTTGGAAAATTCAAGATTACATTTGTGACAACATGGAACAACAAATCTATTCTTTTTAAAATTATCGCTATATCCTTCAAATAAACATTGTTGTGGAACATGGTCACGTGTTGCGCCATTATCAGGATAATATTTGTTTTTTGCCTGAAATTTAGCTGTCTCACTTCTCTTTAATAGTAAAATTCCACAATATACACAT
Source organism: Bacteroides sp. GM023 (assembly GCF_014750685.1). Lineage (GTDB taxonomy): Bacteria > Bacteroidota > Bacteroidia > Bacteroidales > Bacteroidaceae > Bacteroides. The sequence goes on along the minus strand of NZ_JAAXGE010000010.1, from coordinate 15,022 downwards.
CTTTTATTCGAGATATTTGTATTGTGTTTCTTATTTTTCTTAGGTCTCCTAACGCCATAAGACTTATTAAATATTTTACCTCTCCTACTCTTTATATCACCTTTTCCCATAATCAGTCATTTTTTGTACTTCAAAAATAAAATAAAAGTCTGATAATACATAATTTATCAGACTTTTATAGAGTTTTATTCCAGTTCTTCACCCCATAGTTCCACATCGGTAGGGGTATTTTTCAGTTCAAATGCAGTGTAACCCCAAAAGAGAGCGAGAAATACAAGGTATGCAACCCATGTTTCCATTTTTATTCCCCCGGTTCTTCCTTACTGTTATCATTATTAAAGGAAAACGTAAGTTGTACCAACTGCCCGAAACTATCCTGAAAATACACATCTACCGTTTGCTGGTCGGTGGATGCAGAGGTATAATAAAGCCGGAATGTTTCACCCGGAAGCGGGTACAGGTCATTCGGCAGTAGAACTGTCCCATCGGACATTTTCAGCGTTCCCGCCCCGTCCGGCTGGAAATAACGGATGAAATACTTTGTTTCCTCATAGCGTCCCTCCCGGTGAAGCTGGCAGCGTATTTCCGCCGTTTCGCCCACCTTTAATTTCTTCGGTACAGGCATCGTTTCGATACTGAACGAGTAAGACTGCTGTATATCCACGTTGTCATTACACGCACCTACCAATAACAAGGCGGCCATTACATAGCAGCCTATCAAAATACGGCTTAAAATCTTTCTCATATACATTATATATAACAGGTTAGTTTATCACATTATTATCTTTAGCCCGATACCGAACTGTGTATGGAACTTTCCAACGGAAGAACCGAACAGGCATCTTTCCCGTGCGTTAATCAGGAATACCACCCGGTCAGTAATGTAACTCTCCAGTTCCAGCGTCAGCGCACCGCCATAGACAAAACCGTCCTTATCCGTCAGCATCGAACCATCGGGCAGCAATTTATCCCCCCAGTTACTCGTTTCGTACCCGGCAAGGGCAGACAATCCCAGCGAAAGGAAAAAGGTTTTCTTCCGGTCTGAAAGGAAGTTCAGGTAATAACCGCCCTCACCTGTAAACTGGCTGACTGGTATCTGCAAATCCTTGTAGGGATAATGCTTTTCGAGGTATTCCCCACCGATAACCCACCTGTTCCCGTTTTTGGTATAGGTGGAAAGAGCCGCCCCGAAGTAATAGGCGAAATCACTTTTACTGTTCCAGTGAACACCGTCCGCCATGCCGCCCGTAACCTGCAAGCCTTTCATTCCCGGCAGACATCTTTGTGCGTGTGCCTGGTTGAAATTTAGGCACAGCGCAAAAAGGAATATCATACAGAATATCCTTTTCATGTTCATTTGATTTTAAGTTCGTTAATCACTTTGGCAGCCACGATGTCCGAATTTTCCACCCGGATAGTTTGGTGTCTGCCCCCGTTCTTTTCCACCAGTTCAATAACCAAGACCTTATCATCCGGTATGGTAAATTGCGGAACGGTGTACACGGTGCGGACGGTACTTTTACCGCCGATAACCAGCAGTTCGTTATAGCTCCGTACCGGGTCGATAACGGTTTCCTGAATTGCCGTTCTTTTGGCTACTTTCTTATCCACAATTTTAAAGCGGATAAAATCGGTATCAAACGGCACGTTTGAACTGTTCCTTACCTGTGTATGGAAATAGAACAGCCCGTTATGCGAATAAATCCCCTTTACCAAGAACTGCACCCCGAAACGCTTGCATCCCAAATGCTTTATTTCCCGGTCATTGTTCTTGTAGATGGACTGCATAATCAGCCTTACCAAAAGCGGGCTTTCATTACCCAGTTCACGGAAATAGATGTTCATCCGGGTATGGCTGAAATCCGTCGTGTCCTCATTCTCCAAGAAGTCTTTCATTTCGATGTTCAGCATTTTCGGTTCGTGTGCGTACTTCGCATTGAAAGAATAAAAACTGCCATCTTCACAAATAACGGAAAAATTCGTTTCACCGGGAAAGCCCTCTGTCGTAGCCTTGACCCGGACAACGTTTTCCGCCCCGTCCGCTTTTCCGGCAATAATGTAATTACTGCCTAAGTCCACGTACTTCACGGCAGACGGGAAAATAAGGTGCACCGTTTTTGTAAACGTCACCTGTACGCCGTAAGGTGTCACCATTTGGCGGTAAGGCAGCTTTTTAGTTATGCCCTGATACAAATCGTTACTTTGTGCTTTCATTGAAACTACGCCCAAAAGCAGGGCAAACATGATAATTAACTTTTTCATTTGGATTGAAATTTTTATGGTTGATAAATAAATTACTGTTGTTTGGCGTAAAGCATCACCTGATAGTTCGCTTTCAGGTGTACTTTTACCGTTCGGAATTTCTTAGCGAGGTATTGTGATCCGCCCTGCATCAAGCCCCTTGTAATATCCATTGCGACCTGTTGCCCGGCGGATTGCGCAAAGGAAATGCTTGTCCCCAGTCCAGCCCCGATGTTTGCCATCGCTTCTTTTGCCGCTTCTTGTTCCAATGACGAGGGAACGGAAAGCCCCTTTTGCCCGTCACTATCATAAACTGCAAGTTCCACCGGAATGATGTTACCCGCATATTCGAGCGAGGACACCAGTATGTCGAGCCGTTCCCCCTGAACTTTGGCACTTCCCGATACAAGGCTGTTTTTCGGGACAATGATGTTTCCCGCTTGCAGGGGTTCTAACAGCCGGAGTTTAACGGTCTGCCCGTCCATAAGTGTTTGGTCGTTATGCACACACGCCCGGATGGTGTTCTTTCCCATCGAATAGCTGTTGCCGACCGCCGTGTTAAATCCGTAATTGCGTGGCTTGCTGTATTCGGCGATAAATTCGCTGTTGCTCATAGGCTGTTGCAATCCTGAAACTGTTCTGTCCGATACCGTTTTCACAGGTGTGGCATTTCCTTTGCCCTGAACGGGTGCGGACGGTGTGATCTGTGCGACTTGTTCCGGTTGTCCGCCGTTCATATACTTTGCCGCCAGTTCGTAGGACTTTTCCATAAGAGCCACCTGTTCATCCATGCTGCCCGCACCGCTTTCTTTCGCATCGAGCCGGGCAGTGAGTTCTTCCACTTGCCGTTTAAGTTCTTCCTTTTCTTTGTCCTCTTTCGGCGTTTCGTAGAAACTGCCTAACTGACGGTTCATGTCCCGGTAAGCTGCCGCCGAAGACTGGATAGAGGAACGGCTATTGTTCGGCGCACCCGCTCCGAAGTCTATTACATTGGTTTTCGGCTTTTCCGCCGGAGCATCATCTATCAGGGGCAAATCTTCCCCGTTCCCGTTTTCCTCTCCGAGCGAAAAGGCAAAATCCTGCAAGGAGCGCATCTTGTCCGCCTGTTTGTTCTTCATTTGTTCCTGTTCGTAGGCTGTCTTTTTATCGCTGATTATCCCGTCCCCTTTGGGTTGCGGAATATCGGCATTAAATCCGCCCACGTTTTCCACCTTTGCTTCGTCCTTATCGGACGGTGCAAAAATCAGGTACATAGACCCCAAGAAAACCAGTCCCATAAGCGGGTAAACCAGTAATTTCTTTCGCTGCTGTATCTGCTGCGGGGTCAGTTCCTTTTTCTCTTTTTCCTGTTTTTCAGGTTCTTTTCCCTTTGCCGTTTCCAGTGTGGGAATTTCATTCTTTATTTCATTTTCTTCCATTGTCTGACTGATTAAAAATGTTCGTACTGTCTTTACTTTGAAGTTGTAACTGCTTAATATGCTCTATCCGTAGGATTTCGCCATCCTCTTTCCCTATCCGGTAAATAGATGATACCGTGAAGTAGATGGATAGCCCGCCGAAGAACAGGAACATAAGCAGTATGACCGCCAGCCTTATTTCCGGTGTCATGCGCCCGCACAGGCGGCGGAGCTTTTCATCCGCCCAGTCCTGCACATGGGTAATCGCCTGATTAACCGGAGAGAATATTTTCCGTATCATGGCTTACCGCTTTATGGTGTTCAAGTCCTTGTTTTCCGTTATCTCGAAACTTTCCATGATAAAGCCGTGCGGGTTGTTGTCCGAGCGCACAGCGTTCAGCAACCGGCAACGGGTGACAAGGCTTCTTTCGGTCACGCTGCTTTCACGGATAATCATTTGCCGGGCATAGGTAGCCACTGCATACGGGTACACATCGAAATTGCATGAAACGCTGTCTATCCGTATCGTTTGGCTGATATTGCCCGATATGATACGGTTGTAATACCCTTTTTCCGAGAGGTCACGGTAATAGTTGAATGCGCTCTTGTCCGCAAGGAACAGCGACCGTTTGATATTGCTTTCGATAGCGTTCTTATCGGGTGAGAGCGTGAAAAAGAGTTCGTGGAAACGCTTCACGTGTTCCCTCGCTTCGACCGGACGGTTTTGTGTCAGGTCTTGCGAAAGCGCAAGCATCAACGATTTGCCGCCATCCAAGACGTAAATCTTCTGCCGTTGCGCTTCGGCAAACGTATAGGAGTTCCAAACGGCATACCCCGTTATCAGGGTACACATGACGACAAACACAATCCCGAAAAGACGTATCTGTCTGAAACTGGTTTCAATGTTCTTTAAACTTTTAAATTCCATCTTGATTTTTATTTATTGGTTACCTTTGATTAGTTTACCGCCGACCCTGCCGCCAGCGTTTCCGGTTGCTGCCCCGGCAACCGCTCCGACACCGCTACCCGTTTTATTAGCCGCACTGTTTATGTTCCGGCTCATGTTACCCATTCCGCCCGCCTGAATGATCCAGTTCGACACGGTGGGAATAGTGAAGTAACCGATGATGCCAATCAGCATAAAAATTATGTACACGCTGTTACTCCCGTCCGGTATGAAATTGGGGTCTGATAGTTCCTGAATATCCTTTTGCAGCATAAGCACCTGTATTCGGGCAAGTATGGAACTGAACAGATCGGAAACGGGCAGCCACAGGTAAACGGAAATGTACCTTGTTATCCATTGGGTCAGTGTCGCCTGAAAGCCATCGTACACACTGATGGCAAAAGCTATCGGACCCAGTATGGCAAGGACAATCAAGAAGAATGTCCGGATAGTGTCTATCACAAGGGAAGCCGCCTGAAAGAGCAGTTCCAGAAGTTCCCTGAACCAGTCCCGGACGGATTGCTTGATATTATGGGCTGCCCTGTCCATGTACATGCCGCCCATCGTGGCAATATCTTTGGCAGACCATCCCAGTTCGTCTATCTGCTTGTCAAACGCTTCATCCGAAACAAGGTAAGCCGTTTCCGGATTGCGTACCATCGCTTCATATTCCAGCTTGTCCTTTTGTTCCCGGTAGGCGTTCATATCGAAAGTTTGCGTTTCGAGCATATTGTTACACCCCTTGACTACTGGCGACATCACGCTGTTAATCGTACCCAGTACGAATGTGGGGAAGAACATAATGCAGAAACCAATCACAAAGGGACGCAGAAGCGGGTAAACGTCTATCGGTTCGGCACTGGCGAGCGACTGCCATACTTTGGCAGCCACATAGAACAAAGCCCCCAGTCCCGCTATTCCTTTGGCTACCCCCGCCATGTTCCCGCATAACGGCATCATGTCCGTGTACAGACTTCGTAAAATCTGATGCAGGTTATCAAATTCGATTGCTAATAACATATCTTTGATTTATTAGAGGTTACCAGTAACGTTCATCCGCCGAGCCATAAAGAGCCATTACCCGGTCGGTGTCCTTTTTCTTTTTCGCACGCAGGTAGGAAACGGAAATGTTCTTGCGGGTATAGTAACTCACCAAATCCCGGTAGTTCCTGATGGCGTTATACGTCCGGTCGATAACGTCCATCCGTTCCTTGTCCGACATGGAAAGCCCGTTGATGTTCACCACGCTTTTCATTTCTTCCAGCACATCGGAACTTTCCTGCAACAGTTGGGTATAGCCGTAGGCGATGGCGGAAAGTTCATCCGGCGTGTAGTTCTCATCCGAAAGCATCTTTTGAAAACTATTCACATAGATGTCGGAAATCTCCCCGATAAGCAGGATAGACTTTTGCACCTTGCGGGCATCTTTGACAAGGTTATGCACTGATTTTAAGGCATCGTAATAGTCTTTTCCCTGTTGGTAAATCTTTACGGTTTCCTGAAAATTCTTTATCATGTTCTGTGCGGTCGATGAAGTCTGAATGATATTCTTTGACGCATTGATAATCCCTTGCGCCAAGTTTCCGGGGTCACTCACTACCCATTGTGCGTTCACTTTTCCGGCGAACAGGATGCAAACCACGAGCAGCATTATCATCTTTGTTCTCATACGCTTATTTCTTTATGGGTTGATTACTCCGTTTGTATTCTCCGCCAGGTGAAAGCAGAATCCGGTCGTTCTCCTTATCGTAGGTCAGCAGGACGGAAAGCCCCGTTTCGATGAACAGGTTTCCGTCCTGTTCTGAAATCTGATAGGTTTCCGTTTGGATAGTTCCCCGGTAGGTCTTTCGATAGGTTGTTACCCTGTATTGCCCGTTTTCTTCAAAAAGGGTAAACGCCGGACGGTTCTTTACGCTTTCCCAGTCGCCACGCATCGCCCTAAGACGGTCGGCGTTCGTTTCCTTACAGGAGGAGAGCCCCAGTAACAAGGTGCATAGCAGCACTGGAAACAGGATTTTTAAATGTTTCATACTGATTGATTTTTAAATGATTTATTAATTACTTGATTGGCTTTTCAGGATTGCGCTTGCTTTCGGCAAGCCGCTTGATAGCCAGTTCGAGGTTACCGCCCAGCTTTTCGGACAAGGCGAAAAGTTCCATCTTTTCCGTTTCTTCGGTCGTATATGTAAAATATTCTTCCAAGCTCACTTCTGTGGCATATACGGCTGATTGTGTACCGCCTAAGCCTATCCAAACTTCCTTGTATTTCCGGTTCGGATGGTTGGCAAGGTTGATGGAAAGCACCTGTGACCGTTCCTTGTCGGTCAGTCCCAAAAGGTTCTGTATGCTATCGAATTTATTCAAATATTTACGTTGGTCGAGCAGTATCTTACAGTCTGAATTGTTTATAATACTCTCTTTTACAATGGGTGAGGAAATAATATCTTCGACCTCTTGGGTAACTACAATCGCTTCACCGAAATACTTTCTAACGGTTTTATAGAGGTACTTAATATAATCCGCCATATTCGCCGATGCAATCGCTTTCCACGCTTCCTCAATTAATATTAATTTCCTGATACCCTTTAGTTTACGCATCTTATTAATGAACACTTCCATGATGATAATCGTAGTAATCGGGAACAGGATTTTATGGTCTTTGATATTATCCAACTCAAAGACAATGAAGCGTTTATGCAGTAAATCAAGCTCTTTGTCGGAGTTCAACAGGTAGTCGTATTCGCCGCCTTTATAGTAAGGCTCTAACACATTCAGGAAGTTATCTATATCAAAATCCTTTTCCCGGACGTTCTTTTCTTGCAGATGTTCCCGGTAATCGGTTTTGACATACTCGTAGAATGTATTGAAGCAGGGAGTAACCGAACTGTCCTTAGTAATCAGTTCGATATAGGAACTTACAGCGTTTGACAAAGCCACTTCTTCCGCCCGTGTGGGTGCTTCATCATCCCGTTTCCACAGGGTCAGGATAAGCGTTTTGATGCTTTCCTTTTTCTCGATGTCAAACACCCCATCCTCTACATAGAAAGGATTGAACGCTATCGGGTTTTCAGTGGTATAGGTAAAATATATCCCATCTTCCCCGTGCGTTTTCCTATTTATCATTTCACACAAACCTAAGTAACTGTTTCCGGTATCGACCAACAGCACATGTGCATTTTGTTCATAATACTGGCGTACCATGTGGTTGGTAAAGAATGACTTGCCGCTACCACTCGGCCCAAGTATAAACTTGTTGCGATTGGTAATAATACCCCGTTTCATGGGTAAGTCTGAAATATCAATATGCAACGGCTTTCCCGTGACCCTATCCACCATCTTGATACCAAAGGGAGAAAGCGAACTTTTATAATTCGTTTCTTCGGTGAACAGGCAAAGAGCCTGCTCTATAAAGGTGTAGAAACTTTCTTCCGCCGGAAAGTCCGCCTGATTGCCGGGTATGCCCGCCCAAAACAGGGTCGGCGTGTCGGTGGTGTTATGGCGTGGCTTGCACTCCATAAGTGCGAGCTGTGACCCCACATCATTTTTTATGTGTTTGAGTTCGTCCCGGTCGTCACTCCAAGCCATGATATTGCAATGGCATCGCACGGAAATAAGCCCCTGTGAATGTGCTTCATTCAAATATTCCTCTATCCAAGACTTATTTATCTGATTGGCACGGCTGTATTTAGAAAGGGAGTGCATATTGCGAGCCATCTTTTCAAACTGTTTCAGGTTCTCCGTATGGTCGTCAATAAAGATATACTGGTTATAGATATGGTTACAGGAAAGCAGCACGCCCACAGGGGAAGCGAACGACAAACGGCAGTCGCTCCGGTCGGTGGATAGCTTTTCATAGCGGGTATCTGTTCCCACTTTGCCCGGCATATCTTCGGCATCCGAAAGGGTATGCAGACAAAGGATATGGTCGCCAATCTTCATTTCGTCAGCACCCAGTGAAATATCTTTCAGTGTGGTGGTGTCGGTCTGTGAGAGTGAAAAGTATTTCTCCACGATACCCGCCGTTTCCCTTGTTCCGGTGATTTCGTCCGAGTTCAGGCGGGTAAGGGTAATGAATCCGCTATCGTTCATAATACTTTCAAACTGTCCCACCGCTTCAAGAAACTTTGTGACCGTCTCCTTGTCCTTTATCTCTTTGGGTACAAGGAAGCCCCGGCAGAGGGTGGAAAAATTACTCTGCATCCGGCTACGTTCCTTTGTCGTTTTCGTCAGGAACAAATAGCAGGTATGGTTTAAGAACGGTCGTTCATTGAAATGCCGTTCAAAGGAACGGGAAAGGAAACTCAAATCATCCTTTTGGATGTCAGGCGCATAGTTCTCTTTGATGAACCAGTCCTGTTTATGTACGATGCTATAATCAGGCAGCACCTTTACCGCCTTGTTCCAAGCGGAATGTATCGCTTCGTATTCGGCTGCCGTGACGGTGAACAATTCGGGCAGTTCCACCCGGAATGCCACCGTTATGTCGGCATCTTTGGAAACGATGCACCCGTTTTCCACCGTGAACAGTGGAAACTTGTTTTCCAGCGTGGTAGCTTTTAATATATTTCTCATTTCGATGCTTGTTTTAAATGGAATAATCGGGATATGGCTTTGCGGTTGATGATATGGAAAGGGTGGTTTTTGCGTGCGGACAATTTCATTAAACCGTGTGTCCCGTACTTCTCGTTCAGCCGGAATGTCTGCCATACAAGCAGCGTTGCCGAAGTAACGCCGAAGATGATGCACACCCACTGGTTGATACCTACCATGTACATGATGATGAAAAGCACGAACAGGGCTAACAGCCCGCCCGCAAAAATGAAAAGATATTGACTTTTCAACCCTTTAAACTCAACTGGCTTGCCTATCCCCCTGTTAATCGGATAGTCTGCCATAGTCCGTTCTTTTAGAGGAAGAATGAACGTAAGATGGTGGCAGCCACAATCAAAAAGATACACGCACCGAACCATGAAGCCGCCGTTTTACTGGTATCAGGGTCGCCACTGCTGAACTTTCCATATACTTTCACGCCGCCAATCAAGCCGACCACCGCACCGATAGCGTAAATTAACTTTGTCGCCGGGTCGAAATAACTGGTTACCATGTTGGTAGCTTCGGTAATACCCGCCATGCCGTTACCCTGTGCAAAAGCGGAGGATGCAGCCAAAAGCACGGCTGCCGAAAAGAGAACTTTCTTTTTCATTATAAATACATTGATTTTTAAATTGCCGGACGGTTGGATAGTCCGCCCGGCGGAATGATTAATAATTGAATTTTTGTGGTTGCGGGAAGTGTTCCCCGTGTTCTAAAAGGTCTGTTTAACCGTAATCTTTTTGTTTCATCCTCTTATTATTTAAAGTTTGCCATTAAAGAAAATCGTTCATGTCAAAGGCTGTTATTTCATTACTTCCGGCAGCCGGGACGGTGGCGGGTACGGGTATCTCATGCTTCTGTAAAAGTTCCGCTACCCGTGACCTGCCCCCGTTAATCTGTTCCACCAGCGAATGAAACAGGTTTGTTTCCGTCCGGCAGATGGTTTGTACCGCTTGCCGTTCTTCCGTTTCGGACGCTTGTTTTACCTGAATGACCTGAACCATTTGCCCCAGTTCCCCCAGTGTGATACCTTGTGCCATTTCAGGCTCACCGTCCCCCATGTAACAGGCGATTTCTTCCGCTTCGATTTCATCCGGCGAAACGTCCGTTTCTTGTATATCTTCCGTTTCAAATTCCATTTCAAATTCGGTGTCTATCGCTTGCGGTGCAGGTGTTTCAGTTACCGTTTCACCGCTTTGCGGGACAAATATAGAAGCATTATCAACCCCTTTTGAAAGGTGTCCTAAGATGTCCCCGTTTGTCCTCATTTGTCCCATCCGGTAACGGCTTGCACCTACAAGGCAATCACCGTTTCCGGTTTTAACGGTCGGTTTGCTTTCCGGTTGTTCCGGCTGCTTTTTCCTGCCCGTAAACCATGTTCCCAAGCTATCCCGGTATCGCCATAAGAGAACGGCGTAATACAGGAGCGTTCCGATAATAAACCATTTCAACATATCAGAACGGCTTTTCAAATTTGCTTTCGTACAGTTCGTTTATCTCGTCCTGAAACTGGTCGAAATGCCGGAGCAGGATATTTTCTACATAGCTGCTCACGGTCGCCTTGCGTCCGCCGATAACGGTTACGATCTTCATCAGCTTTTCATGGGTGGTACGGCTGACGTATAACGGCTGGCGGTCGGTCAAGTCCACCCGCATGAAATAGGTTTCCCGGTAATCGCACGGAGCGTTCTTTTTCCGGCGGGCAGGTTCTTTCACGGTCTTTTCTTCCTTTGGTTCTGCCTTGATTTCCCCTTTATCTGCCGTTTCCACTGTACCAGTTTTATAATCCGGTTTATCCGGTGTTTCTATTTTCGTTTCCATTGCCGCCGATGGCGTTTCCTGTTTCTTCACGGGCAAGCCCTGTGAGATAATCTCTTTCATAAAATCCTCGTCAATTTGCGGTTTCCCGCCGCTTTGCTTTGCCATGTCGTTATAGTTTTATAAGGTATGCGATTTCGGTTATCAGTTCTTCCATGTTACTACCCTTTACCAGCCGTTTGTCCGCCGGGAACAGCGTAGAACGGAACACGGTTTTACGCTGTGCGTCCAGTTCTTTCTTGAACCGCTTGGTGTCCGGGATAAATACTTTCATAAGGGGCAGTTCCAGTTCTCCGATGGTCTGCTCATACAGGGTGTAGAGGTCTGTTTTTTCCCTGCCATCTACCATGTTCCAAAACAGGTACAGCCCTTTCAGTCGGCACGCTTCATTCTTTACCAGTAGTTTATGGATAGCCACCGCAAAGGAAAGGCTGCTCTCCAATACTACCCGGTCGGCGGCTATGGGGGTGAAAATATAATCCATCCCTGAAAGGGAGTGGATAACGCCCTCACTGTTCACCGTTCCGGGCAGGTCGAAAAAGACCACATCGTAATCCGATCCGGCAGACGCAAGATATTCATCCGCCGTTTTTATCGCTTCGTCCGGTGAACTGCATAGCACCGGGTACGCTTTCTTTCCCAACGCTTTGAACTGGTGAAAGGCAAGCTGTTTGTAATAATCATCCCCGTTCACCTGTTCGGCATCCCGTTTGCGCATGGCACTGATACTATGTTGCGGGTAGTCGCAATCCACTACCGCCACATTATACCCTTTCAGGTAATACAGGTAACTTGCCACCAACACGGTGAACGTTGTTTTGCCGACCCCACCCTTTTGGGTGGAGAAAGCCACATACAAGGTTTCTTTCTTCATTGTAATACTGATTTATTGTGATACATCTTTATTGTTTTCCATCCGTGCAGGTTGCCGGATGGTTTGCTTTCATTCATTCGTGCCAGCAGGAAAGACGGAAATACTTTTGTCTTATTATCTTGCTTTCTTGTGTCCTTGTCTGCTTCTTTTCTTTCCATCTTTCCGCAAAGACGGACTGCTTTCTTTGCAGACCGTTTTCTTTCCCGATTGAAAGGCTGTTTCTTTTCAATCATTCCATCCGGTTTGTTTTCTTGCTCTCCTGAAAGATTGCAATCTTGAAATCTTGTTTTCAAGTTTTCAAATCCGCTTTCTTTCCGTCCGCATTTCGCTGCATATTTCAATATATCCATATTGCTTTCTTTCTTAAATCCGGGACAAATAAACGTAGAAAAACAGCCCCTTTTGAAAGATGTCCTCAAATGTCCCCGTTTGTCCTTATTTGTCCTATAACCCGCTATTTCACAGCATCTTTAATACCTGTTACTTTGCAACCGAAAGGTATCGGTTAGGCTAACCAAGCCCCCGCCGCCGGGAGCGTTCCAATATCCGCTAACTCCAATCCGTCCGTAGGCGGATTTTTATTTGCAAAGTAACAGCAAGGTGTGTTCTAAGCAGCTTGAAATTCTTTCAGCAGCTTTGAACGCCTTGCCCGGACGAAGCCGGGATAGGGTCACTCCGAAGTCGTAACCCTTTAAAAATAATGTAACATGAAACAGAAAAATGAAAATGCGCCCCGTCCGGGTGGCGCAGGACGAAAACCCAAAGCAGACCCGGCGGTGTTCCGGTATTCTATCAGCTTCAATGCGATAGACCACGCCCGCTTTTTGGCGTTGTTCGACCAGTCCGGTATGCGCACGAAAGCGCACTTTATCACCGCCCGCATCTTCGGCGAACCGTTCAAAGTGATAAAAATCGACAAGGCGGCGGTCGAATATTATACCCGGCTGACCGCTTTCTATTCCCAATACAGGGGTATCGCCGTGAATTACAATCAGGTGGTAAAAGCTCTCAATACCAATTTTTCAGAAAAGAAAGCACTCGCATTTCTCTATAAACTGGAAAAGGCAACGATGGAATTTGCCGACCTGAACCGCCAAATTATTGAACTGACCCGTGAGTTCGAAACAAGATGGTTGCAAAGATAAGTGTAGGCAGTTCCCTGTTTGGTGCGCTCGCTTACAACCAAAACAAGGTGGATGAAGAACAGGGAAAGGTACTTTTAAGTAACCGTATGTTTGAGAGCGAGGACGGAAATTTCAGCATCCGGCGGTGTATGGAATGTTTCGATATGCACCTGCCCGCAGACCTGAAAACGGAAAAACCGATTATCCATATCTCCCTGAACCCGCATCCGGACGATGTGCTTTCCGACAACCAGCTTGCGGACATCGCCAAAGAGTATATGGATAAGTTGGGGTACGGCAATCAGCCGTATATGGTTTACAAGCACGAGGATATTGCAAGGCATCATATACATATCGTTTCCATCCGGGTAGATGATACGGGCAAGAAGATAAATGACAAGTTCGAGCATGTACGCAGCAAACAAATCACCCGTGAACTGGAACAGAAGTACGGGCTGCATCCGGCGGAGAAGAAACAGGCAGCCGACCGTCCCGAACTTAAAAAGGTGGACTACCGGGCAGGGGATGTAAAGCACCAGTTATCCAATACGGTGAAAGCCCTTGCCGGAAGTTACCGTTTCCAGAGTTTCACCGAGTACAAAGCACTGCTATCTATATATAATGTACAGGCGGAAGAAGTGAAAGGGGAAGTGAACGGCAAACCTTATAACGGTATTGTCTATTCGGCGACCAATGACAAAGGAGAAAAGCAGGGAAACCCGTTCAAATCTTCTTCTTTGGGAAAGTCGGTTGGTTACGAAGCCATCCAGCGACACATCAAGAGATCCGCAAAGGACATTCAGGGCAAGAACCTGAAAGAGCGTACCCGCCGGACGGTCGGCGCAGTGATGAAATCCATCCGCAGCCGGGAACAGTTTATTACGGAGTTGAAAGCGAAAGGAATAGATGTGCTGTTCCGGCAGAACAATACAGGCAGGATATACGGGGTAACGTTCATCGACCACGAAAACCGTACCATCCTGAACGGTTCTCGTTTGGGAAAGGACTTTTCCGCCAATGTGTTCAATGATCTGTTTACTGGCTCCCGCAGTTTGACGGGAAACAGTAAACAGGAAACGCAGGAACACGTACCGGAATTTAACCCGACCGGACACTTTTCAAATACAGGCAAAGCCATTGCGGGACTGTTCAGCCTGTTTTCCGGTGGTGACGATACGCCACCCGACAACCGACAAGTTCCACCACCCAAGAAGAAAAAGAAGAAGAAACAAAAACGTATTTAGTAATCCTAAAAATTTCAATTATGCAGAATGAAGATGATTTAAGAGGACTTGCAAAGGTCATGGACTTTATGCGGGCAATCAGTATTTTATTTGTAGTGATAAACATTTACTGGTTTTGTTACCAATCATTCAGGGAGTGGGGTATCAATATCGGGGTAGTCGATAAAATCCTGCTGAACTTCCAGCGTACCGCCGGGCTGTTCTCCAATATCCTGTACACCAAACTTTTTTCGGTGGTGTTCCTTGCGCTTTCCTGTTTGGGTACAAAAGGAGTGAAAGAGGAAAAAATCACATGGAACAGGATTTATGTATTCCTGATAATCGGTTTTATCCTGTTTTTCCTAAACTGGTGGTTATTGGTTCTGCCGTTACCACTGGCGACAAACACGGCATTGTATATCTTTACCATGACAGCCGGATATCTTTCACTGTTGGCTGCCGGAGTATGGATTTCACGCTTGTTGAAAAATAACCTGATGGATGATGTATTTAATATAGAAAATGAAAGTTTCGCACAGGAAACACGCCTGATAGAAAACGAGTATTCCGTAAATCTCCGCACCCGGTTTTATTATAATAAGAAGTGGAACGATGGATGGATAAACGTTGTATCGCCCCAACGTGCGTCCATCGTTGTTGGAAATCCGGGCAGCGGCAAGTCTTTTTGTGTTATCAACCAATTTATCAAACAGCAAATTGAAAAAGGCTTCGCAATGTATCTGTATGACTACAAATTTGTGTGACGAGAAAGTCATGTAGATGGCTGTTTGACAGAGTAATCCTCT
>NZ_JAAXGE010000001.1 GCF_014750685.1 Bacteroides sp. GM023 | reverse complement strand
GCTATCCCCGAGTTATCGGCAGGTTGGATACGTGTTACTCACCCGTGCGCCGGTCGCCATCTTCAGTTTGCAAGCAAACTGAAATGCTGCCCCTCGACTTGCATGTGTTAAGCCTGTAGCTAGCGTTCATCCTGAGCCAGGATCAAACTCTTCATTGTAAAAGTTATTTTAATCATCCATAAGGATGGTTGTTGCTCTGTTCAGGATGCCGTACAAAATTTATTGACTCTTTTCAAATACCTGTGTTTCATTTGCATTGCTGCGTTTGAAACAAGTATTGACGGTTCTATTTTTTTTAACTTGTACTACTTGTATTGTTTATCAATATTTCAAAGAACTTGTTGCTTTCGTTTTAAAAGCGGGTGCAAAGGTAAGAGGTTTAATTTTAACTACCAAACTTTTTCGGAAGTTTTTTTGTTCTTATTATTAAGCGACCTTACGCTTTATCACTAAGTCATTTTGTCAAGGCTTTCTTCTCTTGGAAAGCGGGTGCAAAAGTACTCCCTTTTGGGATATACTCCAAATATATTCTACTCTTTTTTCTAATTATTTTTGAATGGGTAGGCTAACTCGTTGAATTATAAGGATGTTGTAGAACATATTTTTCAATGTGGGGTGGAGTGTGTGCGGGAACAGGTAAGGGAGTACACATTATTATATTCACACGTGCGCGTAGTGCGCGCAAAGAGACAAAGGCAAGGAAAGAAAAAAAGAGCGGGAATTACAAGAAAAAAAAGGAATAAGAAGAAAGAAAAGAGGAAAAGAAAGGATAAAAAGCAAGAGGATGCCCGTAAGAGAAAAGAGAAAGTTCGGACATCCTCTATAATGAATAGACGACAAATTATTATTTATCCTTCTGATAAACCCTCTATACGTAAGCTGACAAGTCCAACCCATTTCTTCAAGCCAAGATCGAAACCACCTTTTTCCAACAAGCGAAGAGCACCCCTGTAATGAAGGACGGCATCCTCACCATTACCGTTTATCCGGCAGGACAGTTCGCCCAGACAATACTCAAGACGCGCCATCTGGATATAATCCAATAAGGTATAATCTTCTTCTACTGATATATCCACTAACTCCTTTATCAAAGCATAGGTATACTCGCATTCACGAACGGTTAAATCTGAAATAGACCAGTTCATTACAGGACGCTGGATTAACTGGATAATGATTCGGTTAAAATCTCCGGACATAATTTTATGTAGATTACCGCATCAGTTCCCGGTGGTGCGAGATTATAAAAAGAGAGCGCGGGAACTATCAGTTCATGTCAACCATAGGTATCCGCTAAGACCCCTCCACGACACAAGTGATAGCCCCACGCCCAATTGAGTATATAACAAAGTATATATGCAAAAGATGCGTGAGACCTGTCACTCATTGTCATTCGTGGATAAAATTAGCGGATTTTTATGATTGAATGCAACAAATAACCGTTCTCAATAAAATTATTAAAAGTAACTTTCATCGCTCGAAAGTAAACTACGACAAAAGTAGCAATTTATATTTAGCAAGCAAACAATATTAATAGAGAAATAAACACGACAAACAAAATTGTTCGTTTTCTCAAAGAGAAGTAAATATTAACGGCCCTACCAGCTTAGATTATTCAGGCATAAACCACTTACAACTTGGTTCATTATTACGTATTCTATCTTCTATCCATAGGCATTTCATAAGTAATCTTCTTATAGTTTATATGTTTTTGCTTAATTGTTATTAGGAGCTCACAGCCGTGAATAAGCAAGTTAACAGCTGTGAACAAATATGCTTACAGCTGTGAGCTCATTTGTTTATAACTGTGAGCCTTTGAAAAGCATTAGGAGTTAATACAAGACGCTCAAAGGATTGACATATAATACGCAGGAATTGACATATAATATATAGGAGAAAAAGACAATAAACAGGTACTAAAAACTCAAAAAAAGCATAAGATTATAGGCTATATGAAGCAAATAAAGTACGAAAAATAGCCCGAATGAAGTATGTTGATTTAATGCCATAATACACACATCATACTGATTACAAATCCATTACATATACAATGTCTTTTTTTAGAGTGGGAGCAAAAAGTTGCTCTCACTCTGCTACCATAGTTACTACCATAGCTAAAATATCGATGAATAAACAGATTCAGACAAATAGTGGGAGCATGGTAGCAAAATAGCAATAAACTTTTTTTTCCGTGAAACGCAAATTCGAGTTATAAGCCAAACTGTTGCCTGTTCAGATATATCTATTTAAAACGCACTGAAGATATAAGAACATTCATTATATTTTCAATCTCCTCTGTGGTGGAATACAAAGAAACAATGCACGCCTTACCCGTTTCAGGACTGAACAATATAGAGAATTGCCAAATTAACGAAGGACGAGTTTCATACTTTACAGATTGCATGCACATAATACTTGCATTAATCACTTCTTTATGTATATCAATAACAGAGAAGTCGTAGCCATCTAATTCCGCATCACGCCATGAATCAACACACTCTTTGAAATATTCTTCGCTGGTATTAGTATCATAAACTCCCATCACAGTTCCCCATATGCTATCACCAATTGCAAAAGAATGATACACACTGCCAAGTGTATCCGTCTTCTCACAAAGAGCATTTTCAGGCGCATGAAAAACAACAGTACCATCACTATACTCACCATGTTCCAAAGACACATTCATTGGAGTTTGAACATTACCCAAATAAGCTAATAGCAAAATACCCCATAGAATTACAGGAGTTAACATTAAAGAACCAACTATATATTTATCCCTACTTAAAATTTTCCGTTCTTCTTTGGGAAACAAATCAGAAACTTGTTCTGATAAACAAAGATAAACAAACCAAATAATCCCCCAAATCAAAGCTTTCATAATCTGAGGAAAACTTCCCAGACCATAATCATCATAATCACCACCCAATAAAAGTAAAACATTGGAAAGGAAAATCACAATAAGATAGCTTTTACCTAAGAAGACCGCATTCGATCGTTTATTAAGAAAGGCTAGTATAGTATAAATAGCTAGCCCACCAATTCCTAAAGTGTAAGCAATATCAACTAACGCTATAAAATAGGCTAAGAAAACCCCTCCTCCCGTATCATAAGCATCTAAAGAAAAATCCGCAATAGAAACAACAACCGTTATTGCCGCGCCTAAACCTACAACAAAAAGAAAAAATGAAAGCCAGCCATGAATTTGTCTGTCTTTTTGCGGTATCAAAGGAGTAAGATTTTGTGTATTCATAGCAAAGTATCATTCAATTCAATTACCAACCTGTTTTATCCCATCCGGCAGCGGAATACCATTGCAAAGTTCGATAAAAATTATTCATTGTTGAATTATGCATCCCGTTAGGTATATATGTAGAAAGTCCTTCTGCTTTTTCCATAGAAAACATTTGCCAGGTTATTCCCGAATAATTTTTGGAGGTAGTCTTCGAATATATAACAGTCTCTTCGAAGGCTTGACGCCATAACCGATAATCCGCATTATCTTTCCCCCCTGTTAGGTTTTGAATCAAATTATCAAAATCATAATTTGCATGATCATTAAAATCATAAAGCAATATGCCACTACGATCTACCACTCTTTCATCTTGAATATACTTAGGAATAATAGCTTTGGTAACCATAGCGAAATTATCTAAAGCAGCGCTATTAATCACAGAAGTAGCAACTCCACCTGTCCAATCACCATAGGCACTGGGTTTTTCGCCTGTATAATATCTTTCATAATAGCCAAAATAAGCATTTGCGATATTAACAGGCAGATTATTTTCAGTAAACATTTCCGGCACAACCGCACTATAAGGAGCTCCAGGTCCTGGAATTTCAGTAGGCGAACCAATAAAGTACTCTGCACAGTCACGTAACTCATAAGCTACTTCAACAGCCTGCATAGAACACGAATCAAATAAAATAAATTTCAAAGGTTTAGGAAAAGAAGATAATAACACTTCACGAAAATCCGGGATATTCATTTGAGTTCGACGATAGTATCCAATTGAACGAGAATTAGCGTCTTTAGTAGCCGGCACCCACGAAGAACTATGAGATAGAAAAACAAAACCATAACTATCTGCAGGGAAGTAATTGATCGTTTGAGAAATAACATTAGACATCACATTCTTATCCAAAGGATTTTGTTCTGTATAAGTAAAAAGAGTATCTGCCACCACTTTTCCATTCTTCTTTTTTAGTGAAATAAGATGAGGAACATCATCAACCATTTCACTATAAACGACCAAATTACACTTGGAATAGTCAACCTCTTCCATCCCCTTTTTCATGTCCCTAAAATTAGTCTTAAAGAGCTCTGACAATTCATTGGCACCATTATCCCCTACAATATAGACCAGTACGGTACGTCCTACCTGTTCGCGTGGTTGAGGAACAACAGGACCTTCTTCATCATCGTGACAAGCCAGCACCAACATTGCAACACTGAACAAAAAGGATAATATTTTAATCTTTTTCATAATATTTCTCATTTCTAACAGGACAAAGATAAAAAAATAAGAGATGCAAAACTGCATCTCTTATCATATTAACAATTCAACTATTATTCTTCCGGTTTCGTAAAGTGAAATTTTTCCGACTCAATCTTCGATACCGTTATTCTCTTATTCCTCTTATATTTATTCAGAATCTTCGTTGCTTCCTTCTCCAGTTTCTTCCTGTTTTCTGAGAAGTAAATCATACAGGTGCTATTCTGCTGCAACTGATTGTCTTCCAAATAATTCTTTAGCTGATAACTATACAATTCACGATGAGCCAGGAAACCTTCCTTGCTGACTTTTGCACTGTCCAATATCTGAATATCCGTGAAATAAACAACCGAATCAGTAAATGACGCAGAGATTCCAAAAGCATAAACAGGTTTAGAGTGGTCTTTTTTCAGAGAAAAAGCGGAGCACATGGTAAACACAAGTGCAATGGCAAATAGTATTTTTACGTATTTCATATCATATAATTTTAATTGTGGCAAAGGTAACAAAAAAGAGGAGATATCCTCTATTTATCTTGAAGAAATAGCATTTCTTAGTCATAGACCCATAGCAGCACAGGCTTCTTTTCCGCCTTGAGCAATGCATCTACTTTCCTCATCACGTTATCGGAGATTACAGGACATCCTTGGCTGATACCTAGCGGAATATGCATGGGATAGACTTCCGTTTCGGGCAAAGGCGTATAAGAATGAAGGACGACAATACGTTTGAAAGCATTATCATTCGTAGTTTCCAAACCGTGCAGTTTGTAATGCACATTGATTCCCCATTTACTATACGAACGTATGCCGACCTTATACTTTCCCAAAGAAGAACAATAGCTCCCTTCCACATTACTGAAAACAGGTTTGGAAACCGTGCTGTTCTTGCCGTATCCATGCGCACAGAGACTGGCATATTTGATAGAATCCCCTTTCATATCCCAAACGAAAAACCGCCTTTTGCCTGAATGCAGGCTAAAATCCACCAGGAAGCAATAATTCGTATTATATCCGTTTTTCGAGCAATAAGCTTTTGCCGCTTGCGCTTTTTCACGCAAACGCTGTTCGGTTTTAACAGGCACAACAGATTCAGAAGCGGTACATCTTCCGTATGCCACCCACCCCACTCCCAGGATGATAAGAATAGACAGGATTAAAATAAACTTCTTCATAAAAACACCATAGTATTAAGACAGAAACAACAGACGATACTTAAAATAAAAAGCCGCATAAGTACATTCTTCTATATGAAAAGTGCGACTTATGCGGCTTAAATTCTTTTTTCTTTCAGAAACTGATATTCCTTACTTATCCCAAGTAAGATTTGAGCAATTTACTACGATTACTTTGTCTAAGTCTTCTAATAGCTTTTTCTTTAATCTGGCGAACGCGCTCACGTGTGAGGCCGAATTTATCGCCGATTTCTTCTAATGTCATTTCTTGTTGTCCGATACCGAAAAACATCTGAATGATTTCTTTTTCTCTATCGGTTAACGTAGAAAGAGCTCTATCAATTTCCCTCGCAAGAGACTCATTAACAAGAGAACGGTCCGCCATAGGCGAGTCGTCGTTCACCAACACATCCAGCAGGCTGTTGTCTTCTCCTTCCACGAAAGGTGCATCCACCGAAATATGACGGCCGGATACCTTCAGCGTATCAGAGATTTTATCAACCGGAATTTCCAGTTCGTCTGCCAACTCTTCGGGAGACGGACGCCGCTCGTTTTCCTGTTCAAACTTCGAGAAGGCTTTGCTGATTTTATTCAGCGAACCTACCTGGTTCAACGGGAGACGAACAATACGCGACTGCTCTGCCAATGCTTGCAGAATAGACTGGCGAATCCACCACACAGCGTAGCTGATAAACTTGAAGCCACGTGTTTCATCAAACTTTTCGGCAGCCTTAATCAGTCCTAAATTGCCCTCATTAATCAAGTCAGGCAAACTCAAACCCTGGTTCTGGTACTGTTTGGCCACAGATACGACGAAACGAAGATTGGCACGTGTCAGTTTCTCTAATGCTACACGGTCACCCTTACGAATGCGTTGAGCGAGTTCTACTTCTTCCTCGACAGTAATAAGGTCTTCGCGACCGATTTCCTGCAAATACTTGTCAAGAGAAGCGCTCTCTCTGTTAGTGATACTTTTGGTAATCTTTAGTTGTCTCATTCTTTAAAAACAGATTTGGAGTGCAAAGTTACGACAAATTATTTGTTAACATACAAATTTAAGCAACTTTTACATTATATTTTTCTACTAATAAAACAAAAAGAGATGCCGACAAGTTGTCCGTCGGCATCCTTTTTCTATTTCATTAGCTTATCCTACAATCTTCTTACCTTATTTTATATTTTACTCCTGTGTCAAATCAACTGCGAAGTATCCACGTTTACCTGACGGGAACACGCCTGTCAAGAACAATACCTGGTTCGGTGATTTAACAGCAGCTTTCATAACCTCTTCAAGGTCGCTGACTTTGCGCATCGGCTGGTCGTTGGCTTTCAGGATGATAAATCCTTTGCGAACACCTGCGTCTGACATCTTACCGGCAGAAACTCCTGTCACTTGCAGACCGTAGCCCAAATTCAATTGTTTCTTTACGTCATCCGGCAACTCTTTGAAAGCAGCTCCCAGGATTTCCATACCTGCGTCCTTCACAATCTTGGTAGTACCCTGCTCGTTCTTCAACGTTACTTCAACGGTCTTTTCCTTCTTGTTGCGCATCAGTTTCACTTTCACCTTATCGCCGGGACGATGTTTAGCGATAGCTTCCTGCAAGTCGGCCATGTTAGATACCTTCTTGTTGTCCAAGCCGATGATTACGTCATCCACCTTGATGTCAGCACCTGCGGCAGAACCGTTTTCAACGATTTCAGAAACCCATACACCATCCACTACACCGAGTTCTTTCGCTTTATCTGCCAATGTAGTGCCGGATTTGTCAATCTGTTGACGATCGTCCATCAAGCTGCTACCGATAGAACCGCCACGGATACCGAGCAATGCACGTTGTACTGTTCCATATTGTTTCAGGTCGGCAATTATTTTGGTCATAATGCTGGTCGGGATAGCGAAACCATATCCGGCGTATGCACCTGTCGGAGAAGAAAGCACGGAGTTGATTCCTACCAGTTCACCTTTGGCATTAACCAATGCACCACCACTGTTACCCTGGTTGATAGCGGCATCTGTCTGGATGAAAGATTCTATACCACCGTTATATACTCCCAGTGAACGGGCTTTCGCACTTACGATACCGGCGGTTACAGTAGAGTTCAGATTGAACGGGTTACCTACTGCCAATACCCACTCTCCTACTTTCAATGCTTCGGAGTCTCCTACCGGAATAGTCGGGAAATCATCCCCTTCGATTTTCACCAATGCAAGGTCAGTGCTCGGGTCAGTTCCAATGACACGTCCTTTGAATTCACGGTTGTCATTCAGCTTCACGCTGATTTCGTCAGCACCATCAATTACGTGGTTGTTCGTTACGATATAGCCATCCTTTGAGATGATAACTCCCGAACCGAAACCCACACGAGGTTGAGATTGTACCTGACGTTGCTGTCCGCGTCCGTCACCGAAGAAGAAATCGAAAATGTCCGGCGCTTGCTGAACTGTTCTTGTTTTAGCTTCTTGGGTAGACCTTATATGTACAACAGCATGAAGAGAGTTTTCCGCAGCCTGGGTCAAATCGATAGGTTGAGCGTTCACAGCATCAAAAGCAGCCAATTTCACATTGGGATTCTGCTTGAACATCTCATTAAAAGATGTCTCTGTGGCAGCCTTGTTGGATTGCAACAATTTGTAAGTTGTCAATCCTGCAACTCCTGAGCTAAGAAGAACGATTGCTCCTACTCCCAGAATGTTCTTTGTTGTCTGTTTCATGATTTATAATTCTTTAAAATGTTAATATTCGACATTGTTTTAACTTTTACGACGTTAAAATAATAACAAATATCGTTCACTTATTCTACTTGTCACTCTTTTTTGTCCTCTTTTAACAGAGAATATTTAGAGCTTAACAGCGGTTAACGACAGCACCTGACAAATTTACATTCGTTGTATGTCAGTTGTCATTAACACTCTGACATTCATTCAGTAAGACTAGATTTTCATGACACCTATTCCGGGCAAGTCATTCAGGGTGATTTTTCCCTGTATTACCTCTACCCCTTTAAAGCGGTCATTAGAGATAAGCAAGTTGCCATCCAGGTCGGCAAAGTCTACCAACGGAGAAAACTGCGAAGCTGCGGATATGGCACAGGAAGTCTCTGTCATACAGCCTACCATGACACGCATACCGAGCGCGTGTGCCAATGTCACCATCTTCCATGCTTCACGCATACCGGTGCATTTCATCAACTTGATATTGATTCCTGTAAAAGCGCCTTTCAATGCTGCCACATCGGCCAAACGCTGCAAAGACTCATCGGCAAATATCGGCAACGGGCTTTGTTGCGTAATCCAGGCGATATCGTCCAACTGTTCTTTCGGCATAGGTTGTTCTATCATCACAATCCCTTTTTCTTTCAGCCAGTGAATCATATCGAGTGCATATTGGCGGTCTTTCCACCCCTGATTGGCATCTATGGCTATCGGAAGGTTTGTCACCGAACGGATGGTTTCAATCATCTCCTTATCATTGTCCCGCCCCAGCTTTACCTTTAATATATTAAACTGGTCTGCGCACTCTTTTGTTTTCGCGCGCACCACGTCGGGGGTATCAATGCCTATCGTAAAGGTGGTAGACGGCGTCTTTTCCTTATTCAGCCCCCATATCTTATACCAGGGAGCACCCAACAGTTTCCCTACCAAATCATGGAGGGCGATATCCACCGCTGCTTTGGCGGCTGTGTCCTTTGGCGACAGACTGTCAACGTATGACAAAATGTCCTCTAACTGAAAAGGATCATTAAACTGCTCCAAATCCACATTCTTCAGGAAATTCATAACAGACTCTACCGTTTCTCCCAAATAAGGCGGCATAGAAGCCTCTCCGTATCCGGTTATTCCCTCATATTCTATTTCCACCTGCACATCGGGGGTCGTAGTACGCGAATAAGTCGCTACCGTAAATACATGTCTCAACTTCAACTCATAAGGGAAAAACTTCATTTTCATCTTTCCGCCCAAGCCGAGCTTATTTATATGAATCGTAGAGGGTGATGGTTCTCCGGCTAATGTCTGACGAACCACTAACCCCGAACCTAATGCAGCCAATGCTGCCGTTTTCAAAAAGTCTCTTCTGTTTTGCATGTTTTCAAAGTTATAATGTGACAAGACGCCAAAGGAATTACTGCGGCAAATAATAGGGATTGTGCTCCGTCGTATTCATCCCCTTCTCCTTATTAATATACGGTAAGAAGCGGACAGCAAAAAGCAGACGTCCCGTATTAAATTCATCGTAGTTCTTATCCGCAGGTTCAAAACTGCTGATATGCACATCTCCCAAAGCATGGATAAACTGCTTATCTCCGAGATAGATACCCACATGGGAAATTCCTTCCTTTCGTCCGGCAGTGTCTTTCCGACCGAAGAATACCAAATCTCCGCGTTGCACATTGGAGAAATCAGGCGCAATCTCGATACGTTCTCCTAGATACGCTTGTTGCGACGCGTCTCTCGGAATAATAATATCGTGCATAAAAAGCACTGTCCGTACCAAACCACTGCAATCTACTCCTTTCGAAGAAGTCCCCGCCCACAGATAAGGGATTCCCATCATCGTATAAGCCGTTTCGATTATACTTTCAACATCTTGTTTCAGGGAAGCTCTCCATTGGGTTTCGGGCTGCGAGATAGATTTCGGGATATAGGCTTGCCGACCATCCGGATAAGACACTTTATAAAAAAGCCTTGTATTTCCTTCCCATTTCAGACGATTACCTGCCACTACATCAGATACGGGTTGTGATTTTTCATCCGGCTTCTCATAAGTAAATCCGTAATGTGAGGTCACGACAATCTTTTCCGCACGATTCCATTCATTATATTGTTCTTTCGACATGGGAGTGATTACCATGCGGTGTACCCATCCGGTATAGTCGTCCGGTGTCTGAATCTCATACCAGCCCGTATATTGAAGCACCTTGACGGGCATTCCCAATAATGCTTGCGTACTCATGCCGGAGGTAAATTTACCTTCTTCGCGCATATTACAAACAGAAATATGTACTACCCCATAGGCCGAATCAGCAGGCATGGGGCGTATCTCCTGTGCTTTCAGACTTGTGGCAAAAATCGTCAGCAAGCAGCAGAAAAAGAGGATATTTTTCTTCATTGAATCACGTTTTATGAATAGCAAAGGTAGAAATTATTTCTATTTGTGATACTTTCTTTGGCTAAAACAAAATAAATGACGTACTTTTGCAGTCTAAAGCAGTTGGCCGGTCTGTCGCGTGCACGTTGACGTGCAGGAGGAAAGTCCGGGCAACATAGAGCATCCTACTTCCTAACAGAAAGCTGTCCGCGAGGGTAGAGTAACGTAGAAGAAAATAACCGCCGCTCCTTTCGGGGAGAGGTAAGGGTGAGAAGGTGGGGTAAGAGCCCACCAGTCGGATGGTGACATTCGGGCTGTACGTCTTAGGAGTTGTAAGGTCATGTAAACCGGCGTTATGAGAGTTGCTCGCTCCATGTCGGAGGGTAGACCGCTAAAGTGTCGTGGTGACACGCCACTCAGATAAATGACAGGCACCTTATTTATATAAGGTACAGAACTCGGCTTATAGGCTGACTGCTTTTTCTTTTTTTAAACTATGAGCCATGAAGAAGAAAATCACTGATATATGGAAATTCCTCACGTATGACATTTGGCGCATTACGGAAGGGGAAGTGACAAGAACGAAGTTCTCGCTCTACAATATCATAAAGACCATTTATCTCTGTATCAACCGGTTTACGAAAGACCGGATGGCAAATAAAGCATCGGCTCTGACATATAGCACCTTGCTTGCCATTGTACCGATACTGGCTATCCTGTTTGCCATTGCGCGCGGATTCGGATTCGACAATCTGATGGAACATCAGTTCCGCAATGGTTTCGGTGGAAATATAGAAACCACGGAAGCAATACTCTCTTTCGTCGACTCCTACCTGTCACAAACTAAAGGCGGTCTTTTCATTGGTGTAGGTTTGGTGATGTTATTATGGACGGTCATCAACCTGGTCAGCAATATAGAAATCACATTCAATCGTATTTGGGAAGTGAAGAAAGCACGCTCCATGTATCGCAAGATTACGGATTATTTCTCCATGTTCCTGCTAATGCCGATTCTGATTGTTGTCTCCGGCGGTCTTTCCATCTTTGTAAGCACCATGCTCAAACAAATGGATGACTTCGTACTGCTGGCTCCTATCATGAAGTTCCTGATACGGCTCATACCTTTTGTGCTGACCTGGATGATGTTTACGGGACTCTATATCTTTATGCCAAATACCAAAGTGAAATTCAAGCATGCATTTATTGCAGGTATCCTGGCAGGAACCGCTTATCAAGTATTCCAGTACTTATATATCAGCAGCCAGGTGGGAGTATCGAAATACAATGCCATTTACGGTAGCTTCGCCGCCTTGCCCTTGTTTCTGCTTTGGCTACAAATATCCTGGACTATCTGCCTGTTCGGTGCAGAACTGACATACGCCGGACAGAATATCCAAAGTTTTAGCTTCGACCAGGACACCCGGAATATCAGCCGTCGTTACCGGGACTTTATTTCTATTCTGATTATGTCCCTCATCGCCAAACGATTTGAAAAGAACGAGCCGCCATATACCGCCTCGGAAATATCGGAAGAACATAAAATCCCAATCCGGCTCACCAATCAGGTACTTTATCAATTACAGGAGATAGACTTGATACATGAAGTCGTGACCGACACTAAAAGCGAGGACATAGGCTACCAGCCGTCAATGGATATTAATCAACTGAACGTAGCCATCCTGCTCGACCGACTGGACACCTACGGTTCCGAAAACTTCAAGATTGATAAAGACGAAGAATTCAGTGACGAATGGAAGGTGCTGACAGAATCCAGAGAAGAATACTATAAAAAGGCAAGCAAAGTATTACTGAAAGATTTATAAGAATAAGGAAGCACTGCCTTAAATCGTGAAGATGAACTTAACACAATTATAATAAAAAAGAATGAAAAAGCTACTACTCAGTGCTTTTGCCCTATGCTTTGCAGGAGCAATCGCAGCACAGGAATCCCCGCTATGGATGCGTCATTGCGTCCTTTCTCCGGATGGTACAACTATTGCCTTTACGTACAAAGGAGACATCTACACCGTACCGACCACCGGCGGACGTGCCACACAAATCACTACCAATCCGGCTTACGACACAGAACCGGTATGGAGCCCCGACGGAAAACAAATCGCCTTTGCGTCCGACCGTATGGGAAGTCTCGATGTTTTCACCGTATCCAAAGACGGTGGAGTTCCCCAACGCCTGACCACGCACTCCGGCAGTGAAAAGCCTATTGCTTACAAAGACAATAATCATATCCTGTTTACAGCTAATATCGCGCCCTCTACCGAAGATGCCGGATTTCCTTCCGGTCAGTTCCAACAAGTGTATGAAGTAGCCGTGACAGGCGGACGCCCCGCCATGTTTTCATCCATGCCGATGGAGTGCATTTCCATCAATAAAGACGGAATATTGCTCTATCAGGACAAAAAGGGATATGAAGACTACTGGCGTAAGCATCAGGTTTCCCCTATCGCCCGTGACATATGGACCTATACTCCGGGAAAGACAACCGTTTACCAAAAACAAACGACTTTCGGCGGTGAAGACCGCGAACCGGTTTGGGCTCCCGATGGCAAATCATTCTATTACCTGAGTGAAGAGAAAGGTTCTTTCAACGTATTCCAACGTACTCCCGGAGCCGAAACTGCCAAGCAAATCACTTTTCACACCAAGCATCCCGTTCGCTTTCTAAGCATAGCCACCGACGGCAAACTCTGTTACGGCTATGACGGTGAAATCTACACGCTTACCCCGGGTGGAAAAACGCAGAAAGTAAACGTTACCATCCTGTCGGACAAGAATGACAAAGACATTATCCGTCAAATCAGGTCGAATGGCGCTACCGACATCGCCGTTTCTCCCAAAGGAAAAGAAGTTGCATTTATCATGCGTGGTGATGTGTACGTCACTTCCATTGATTATAAAACAACGAAGCAAATAACGAGCACTCCCGACCAGGAACGTAATCTGAGTTTCTCTCCCGACGGACGGACGTTAGTTTACTCTTCGGAACGCAACGGACTTTGGCAGCTCTATACTTCAACCATCGTGCGTAAAGACGAAAAACAATTCACCTATGCCACTGAATTGAAGGAAGAACGCCTGACAAAATCCAATATAGCTTCTTTCGAACCACAATTCAGTCCTGACGGAAAAGAAGTTGCCTTCCTCGAAAACCGCACCGCTATCCGTGTCATTAACCTGAAAAGCAAAGCAGTGCGCACGGTCATGGATGCCCAGTATCAGTATTCTTATGCAGACGGAGACCAATGGTTCCAGTGGAGCCCTGACAGCAAATGGATTCTTTCGGACTTCATCGGCATAGGCGGCTGGAACAATAAAGACGTCGTATTACTCAAAGCCGACGGAAAGGGTGAAATGGTCAACCTGACCGAAAGCGGATATGGTGACAGCAATGCCAAATGGGTACTCGGTGGAAAAGCTATGATATGGAACAGCGACCGTGCCGGCTACCGCAGTCATGGTAGCTGGGGAAGCGAAAGCGATGCCTATATCATGTTCTTCGATGTAGATGCCTACAACCGCTTTATGATGAACAAAGAAGACCTCGCCTTGCTTGAAGAAGCTGAAAAAGCAGAGAAAGCCGAAAAAGATAAAAAGGAAAAGGCAGAAAAAGAAAAAGCCGACAAGAAGAAAGACAAGAAAGGAACTCAGAAAGACGATAAAAAAGAAGATAAGAAAGAAGACGCAGACAAGAAAGAAGAAGTAAAACCGCTTACCTTCGACCTTGAAAACCGTTTTGACCGTATCGTCCGCCTGACCGTTAATTCTTCCCGTCTCGGTGATGCCGTACTCACTCCGAAAGGTGACGCACTCTACTATCTTGCAGCATTTGAGGGTGGCTATGATTTATGGGAACATAAATTGAAAGAGAACACCACTAAAATATTGTTGAAAGGAGTTGGTGGCGGTGCATTAATACCCGATAAAGAAGGCAAGAACATCTTTATGTGTACAGGCGGACAACTGAAGAAAATCGAAATTGCCGGCAGTAAAATCACTCCGATTAACTTTGAGGCTTTCTTCGATTACCGTCCTTACGATGAACGTGCCTATATCTTCGACCACGTCTACCAGCAGGTTAATGACAAATTCTATGTTGCAAACCTTCAAGGAACCGACTGGAAAGGATACAAAGAAGCATACCAGCGCTTCCTGCCACATATCAACAACAACTATGACTTCGCCGAAATGCTAAGTGAAATGCTCGGTGAACTGAATGCCTCGCATACCGGAGCCCGCTATGGAGCAGGTGGCAGCGCACTGCCTACCGCCACATTAGGCGTATTCTATGACGAATCATACGATGGCGCAGGATTGAAAATTAAAGAAATCCTCGCCCAAAGTCCTTTTACACAGAAAAAGACGGATGTAAAAGCAGGATGTATCATCGAAAAGATAGACGGACAAGCCATTGAAGCCAATGCGGATTATTTCCCGTTATTTGAAGGCAAAGTAGGACGTAAAGTCATACTTACCGTATATGATCCCGCTACTAAAAAACGTTTTGAAGAAACAGTAAAAGCCATTAGCTACGGCACTCAAAGCGAATTACTCTACAAACGTTGGGTAAAACGTTGCGCCCAAAAAGTGGAAGAACTTTCCGGTGGCCGCATCGCCTACGTACACATCAAAGGAATGGACAGCCAAAGTTTCCGCAAAATGTATTCCGAACTGTTGGGACGTTATCGCAATAAAGAAGCGGTTATCGTAGATACCCGTCATAATGGCGGCGGATGGTTGCACGACGATGTCGTAACCCTGCTTAGCGGAAAAGAATACCAGCGTTTCGTTCCACGCGGACAATACATCGGCAGCGACCCATTCAACAAATGGCTGAAGCCATCATGTATGTTAGCTTGTGAAGACAATTACAGCAACGCCCACGGTACTCCATACGTATATAAGACATTAGGTATCGGCAAACTGATAGGTACGCCCGTTGCCGGAACCATGACAGCCGTATGGTGGGAACGTCAGATAGACCCGTCTATCGTATTCGGTATTCCGCAGGTAGGCTGCATGGATATGCAGGGAAAATATCTCGAGAATCAGACTTTGCAACCTGACATTTTGGTCTACAACGAACCGGGAGCCAGCCTGAAAGGTGAAGATGCCCAACTGAAAGCAGCAGTAGACCATCTTCTGAAAGAGTTGCCTAAAAAGAAATAAACTCCGATACATATTCAAAAGATTGTATCAATATAAATCACCCACGCCACAGATGAACTGCACCCCAAAAGTTGGACACAAAACTTTAGGAGTGCAGTTCAAGATAGTGTAGCGTGGGTGATTTCGTTAAAAAGGAAAATTTGCCATCTCCTTATTTGCTTAATGACCGGTTATGTCCGTATAGTTAATTTCCGGTTTGGTTCCGAGCACCCGTACATACTCTTCACAGAAATTCTCATAACACTGTTTGGCCAATCCTTTTTTCCCTAAATGATAGAGAGCATAACATTTATAACGAATACCACTTTCATCGGTCGAATCACAACTCAACATCGTTTCAGACAATTTCAATAAAAGCAGCAAATCATTCTTCACTTCAGGATATTCATAAATACTCAGCAATACATCCGACAAAAGAATTAAATATTCAGACTTGAACTTATCCATCCATTCCTCCGTGATATCCGGCATCAGTTCTCCCCTGCATCCCAACTCCGCAATTCTGTTCAAAGCAGCTAGATTAACCACCTTATTTTCTTTTACCTTTTTCAGCAAGTCACAGATTTCGATATAGTCGCAACACACGGAAGGCTCCATTATCATATACCAATAACTATTCTTATAAGAAACACTCACCCCGCCGATTTCTTTCAACAGCAATCTGAGCTTACTCATATTCACATTCCTGTTATTGGTTGCACTCCCCTTATCCATGTCAGCCCAAAATATCTCATTCAACTGCTCGGAAGTCACCCCATTCTCATTCTTATAAGAATACAGCATCATATACAAAAACAAATTTCGTAAAATAAGAGTAAAACGCGATGTAATATCCTGTCCTTCCGCGTTTATCACCTGAAATCCGCCTAACAGTTTGATAGAAGACCGGATAGCTTTGGCAGCAGAAACTTCCGTTTCCTGAACAGGTATCGGAGCTTCGTCCATATCTTCATGCATCTCTTCAACCGTATTCTTCTTTCTCTTTACAAAGTTCCATCCTGCAAACAGCACTCCTCCAAGCCCTGCTGCAATCAACAGGATAACTATCCAAAAATCTTTCATGGAGCTACTTTCAGGAAGCGTCTGAAGCACATCCGACAAACGCAAGGCAGGATACCCTAAAGTGTATAATTCGACACAAGTATTTCCCGTACCATCCTGATATGCCAAAGTAGCCACCAGCTCCGAAGTCCCGCCATTATAGAACAAAGTACAATATGATTCCGTATCATGAAAATGATAAGGGATAGAATCCGCCAACAGCACCCGTTCCGGGTTATCTACTCCGAAGCGATTCAATCTGACAGACGAAAGGGCACGATCATTCTCAAAGGAAAGCGCATAAAAATGTTTTCCATCCCGATCCATAACCATCGCATTTCCAAATGTTTCAAGATTCTCATTAGAAAATGTCCACAACTTCCGACTGGTCATCTTGTCAATGTCTATTAAATGGAGATCATAATAATTCTCCGGTATCTCTTCCTGCCGTCCCGACTTACTGCCGTATCCGCCAAGCACTAATACCTTCCCATCTCCATAATATCCCAACCCCGACAGATAACGAGGTTCTATACTCTGCGAGAAATCTTTCCGCTCCCAATTCTCCGAATCAACCGCATGCTTAAACAAAACCGCGCTATAACGATAAAATCCATAACCGCCAAACACAACAAGCTCCTGCCTTTCAGGAATAAAGCAACTGCTATGATGCAAATAAGAAAGAAGTATATCGGGAATCCCCCGCTCCCATTCATTGCGTGAAAAGTCATATCGGTTCAATCGTTCCTGTTCCGCACTATATGAAATCAATTCATTCCGGACAGAATCATATACCAGGCTGGAAGCCGCTGTAAAGTAAGGATGCCCTGCCTTGACGGGAATCTTCTCCAACTGTCTGTTCGCAATAGAATACTGATAAATTGTATCTTCCAAAGCTACAAAAAGTCCCCCATCCGCAGAACGTTGATAAGAGGCAAACTGAGGTTTAGTCCCGGGTACGGAAAAAGAAGCCAGCTTCTTCCACCGGATATGCCGGTCTATCTCCCA
Organism: Bacteroides sp. GM023; assembly: GCF_014750685.1. Taxonomy (GTDB): domain Bacteria; phylum Bacteroidota; class Bacteroidia; order Bacteroidales; family Bacteroidaceae; genus Bacteroides. The sequence continues at coordinate 750,957 of NZ_JAAXGE010000001.1, read as the reverse complement.
AATACCATTCAGTACCACAGCACGGGACTGCTCCATTTCATCATACACCACGCCTTCACCATGTTGCAGCAGATTCCAGCTTTTCAGAAGATTACTTTTCAAGTCTAAAATCCGAACATTCCTAAGGTTCATCGGAGCCACATCGGTACTCAAATACGGCTTTCTCGCATTCAGCCCGAAAGTAATCCGTACATCATCCAGCCGTGGTAACTCAACCGGAATATTCCATTCGGCTCCATTCAGCGTACATATGACAAGTTGCTTTTTATAATCGAGCATAAGACTCACCCGCAGCCAATCCGATTGACCAAAGTCCGGGATAGAATCCAAATGTGGCAAGTCAACCAAGCGTTGATTCCCCCGCATTAAAAACAACTGGCTATGGCTCCACCCCTTATTGGAAAGTAAGTCGATATTGAGAGTATCGTTTAAAATCACACGGACAATATATCCATAATTGTGCTGCTCGCTTCGCAGATGAACATCAAAATCCAATGAAAAACCGCCACGGAAAGAAAGCGGAACATCCGGAGTTAAATTCAAACTCGTCCGTTTTTCCGGTATCACTGTATGGGCTTGAAAATAAAGTCCCCTATCCGGCTTATCTATTGAATCAGCATGACACCAGGAGTTACATAATAAAAATAGCAGCAACAATGCACCGATAATTGTATTTTTTGCGTTCATAGATATTACATTCATAGAAACAAAAATATGGAAATATTCCATTCAAAGGCGTTAAATCTTCATTTTTTTATCCGCCTAAAAGAAATTTGCCGCCACCGGAAAATATATATGCGTTCGGACAACGACTATATTTTCAGGCAACGGCAAAGTTTGTCGTAATTCCCGTTCTGAAATTACTTATAACTATTGTAAGATACTACTTTCTCCTTCGGCTTCCTCATCTTCTTACGTTTCTCCTTCACCGGATAGCCTATCGCAATATCCAGCAACACACGCTTGAAAGCAGGAATTCCCGTCAACCGCTTCATTTCTTTTTCGTCAAACCAGCCTAGCATACACGATCCCAAGCCTTCACTTTCAGCAGCCAACGTGATATGAGCAGCGGCAATTCCAACATCAATCAACGGAAAATGTTTATCCTTTACTTTCCCACCGAGCAAAGAAGTGATATTAGCCGATTCTTCCACAATCAGAATGTGCACGGGAGCATCCTTGGCAAACTTATTCATTCCCAGTCCTGCCGCCGCTTTGCCAATCTTCAAAGCCAGTTCACGGTCGGTTATTACCACAAACTTCCACGGCTGCGCATTGCAGGCAGAAGGAGCCATACGCCCCGCCTCTAAAATCCGTTCCAGCTTGTCAGCTTCCACAGGGCGTTCCTTATCATACGCCCGGTCACTCTGACGTGAAAGCACCAATTGCAGAAAATCGCCGGATTCCATCTTACTTATATTGAATCATTCTACTGATATACTTACCAATAATATCGAATTCGATATTCACCACACTGCCGATGGCAAACGTATGGAAGTTGGTATGTTCATAAGTATAAGGAATGATAGCCACCTGGAATGTATCATCCGTAGGATTACATACCGTCAGGCTGACACCGTTCACAGTCACCGAACCTTTATCCACAGTGATATATCCGCGTTTCGCCATCTCCTTGTCACACGCATATTGGAAAGTGAAGTACCAGCTTCCTTCCGCGTCCTTTATATCAATGCAAGTAGCAGTCTGATCCACATGTCCCTGCACGATATGACCATCCAGACGACCGTTCATCATCATGCTACGCTCTACGTTCACCTTATCTCCCACCTTCAGCAGGCCCAGGTTAGAACGTTCCAGCGTTTCCTTCATGGCAGTCACCGTATACGTTTCATCCGTCATGCTTACTACTGTCAGACATACGCCGTTATGAGAAATACTCTGATCGATTTTCAACTCATTCACAAACGAACACTTAAATGTAAAGTGTATATTCTCCTGGTCTTTCACCAGCGCTACCAAGGTAGCATATTCTTCTACGATTCCGGAAAACATAATGTTATTTACTTATTTAATACAATTCTATTACACCATTTTATATACGGCTCAAAGATACAAATAAGCTGGCAGGAAAGAAAATAAGAGCAAAAAAAAATGGGGCTTTTCACAAAGCTCCATTTTTCAGTTTTCAATAGGTATTAGTTTTTTTTAAGGTAAAAAGATTGTTTTCAGGATAACGGTGCAAATATAGGTGCTTTTACCGATATTATCCAAATTATAAAACATGTCATATAACATCTTTTTGAAAATTCTTTGGATTTATTATCATTTGAGCAAGAACACCCGTAACCTGTCCGTTACAGGAGACAAATATAAGACAAATTTCTAAGGAGCACTAATTTCTGTTTAAAAATATGCAAATATTTATTTCTCGGGATAGTGTTCCTCCGTTTTTCCACGATGTTTCAAGACCTTTGCATCAACGAAAAAGACGATCTCTTCGGCTATATTCGTGATGTGGTCGCCTGAGCGTTCCATCTTACGGAATACGCTGACCAGGTCGACGCAGGTAAGTGCAGTCTCCGGATGTTCAATGATATAGTTCGCCAGGATTCCGGTGGCTTCCGCATTGATTTCGTCCAAGAGATTATCTTTAGCAAATACACCCGCTGCCAGTTCGATGCTCTCTTCATTCAAGGCACGCTTCGCCAGTTCGAGCATCGACAATACCTCCGCCTGCATTTCCGCCAAACGAAGACGGTTCATCAGTTCCGCATCGAGCACCGGCTCCTTACAGCGAATCACAAAACGAGCGATCCCCTCTGCAAAGTCACCCAAACGCTCCAGGTTTGTATTAATCTTCAGCATCGCCAACACAAAACGAAGGTCGATTGCCACCGGATTGTATAAGGCAATAATATCTTCCACGTCACTGTCTATCTTCAACTCGAAAGCATTCACCCTGCGTTCACGAACCATCACCTGTTGAGCCAGTTCCTTATCAAGTGTCAACACAGCCTCCCCGGCACGGTCAAGCTGATTGTACACCAATGTCCACATTTCATCCACTTCCTTCTTCAACAGGATGAGTTCCGATTCTATAAACTTTACCATAGTCTATTATATATAAATGATTAATATTCTTTCTTCTACATTTCAGGCACGGATTTCACGGATTACACGATTCTTAGAATTATGATTGCATAAAGCAACCGTGCAATCCGTGAAATCCGTGCCTAATATATTATCCGAAGCGTCCCGTTATGTAATTCTGCGTAGCCTCTTTCTCCGGATTGGTGAATATCTTTTTCGTCTGGTCGAACTCCACCATTTCACCCAAATAAAAGAAAGCCGTCTTATCACTGACACGGGCTGCCTGCTGCATATTGTGCGTGACGATGACAATCGTATAGTCCTTTTTCAGTTCATGAATCAACTCCTCCACTTTCGCCGTAGAAATTGGGTCGAGCGCAGACGCAGGCTCGTCCATCAACAGCACCGAAGGAGATACCGCCATCGCACGGGCAATGCAAAGACGCTGCTGCTGCCCGCCGGAGAGTGCATAAGCCGATTCCTTCAACTTATCCTTCACTTCATCCCACAAAGCCGCACCTTTCAGTGTTTCTTCCACGCGCTGACGGATGAAAGCGTTATCTTTTACCCCATTCACCCGAAGTCCGTAAGCCACATTCTCGAAGATGCTTTTCGGAAAAGGATTGGGACGCTGGAACACCATTCCCACATTCTTGCGCAACTCGTCCACTTCCACGCCCTTCGCATAGATATTCTGTCCGTCGATACGGATTTCCCCTTCCAGGCGGGTATCGGGAATCAAATCGTTCATGCGGTTGAAAAGCCGGAGAAAGGTAGACTTTCCGCAACCGGAAGGGCCGATAAAGGCAACGACCGACTTCTCTTCAATCTGCATACTGATGCCCTTCAACGCATGGAAATTACCATACCAGAAGTTCACTTCACGCGCATCTATTTTCACTGTATCCATATATACTTACTCAATTCGTTTTTACTCTTTTCTCAAAATATTTTCTCAATGCATTTGCCAGCAGGTTCACCAGCAAGATAATCACAATCAGCACCAATGCCGTACCGTAGGCCAATGGCAACTGCGCTTCCATATCCGTTCCACTCGTAGAAATCACATACAAATGATAAGGCAACGCCATACACTGATCCAGGATACTGGTCGGCAACTGCGGCAGGAAGTATGCGGCACAAGTAAACAGAATCGGAGCCGTCTCACCCGAGACACGTCCCAATGCCAAAATCAATCCTGTGATAATATTCGGCATTCCCATCGGCAGAATCACGTGCCAGATAGTCTGCAACTTTGTCGCTCCCAACGCCCGGCTGCCTTCACGCATACTGTCGGGAATTGCTTTCAAGGCTTCTTCCGTTGTCCGAATGACCAAAGGTACGCAAAGCAAACCTAATGTCAAAGACCCCGCCAGGATACTATCTCCAAAACTCATGTAATTGACAAACAGCGCCATACCGAACAGACCGAACACGATAGAAGGAATACCGCTCAGGTTATTGGTCATCACCCGTATAAAGCGTACCAACTTCCCTTTCGGCGCATATTCATTCATATAAATTCCACTCATCACCCCTATCGGGAAAGCAAACAGCGCACTGCCCGTCATCAGATAGAAAGTTCCGACGATAGCCGGCCAGATGCCGCCCCCTGTCATCCCGTCCGTAGGAGACGATGTGAGGAACTCCCAACTGATAGCACCGCTCCCCTTATAAATAATGAAGCCCAAAATCGCGAACAATATCAGCACGATGCAAAGACTCAACAGTCGGAATATCCCGAAAGCAATCTTCTGCGAACGATGCTTAGCCTTATTATTACTTCTTATTTCCATGTTATTTGCTACGTTTTAATCCTTTAGAGGAAATATACTCCACACTAAAGTTGATAATCAATGTAATGAAGAACAGAACGACACCCAGCAGGAACAAAGCCTGATAATGAGGCCCGCCCGCCGGCGCTTCTCCCAACTCCGCCGCGATAGTAGCCGGAATGGTTCGCAACGGTTCGAGAATCGTTGTCGGAATCACAGCCGCGTTACCCGTCACCATCAATACCGCCATCGTCTCTCCGATAGCACGTCCGATGCCGAGCACCACGCCCGAAGTAATCCCCGATATGGAATACGGAATCACCACCTTATAGATAGTCTGCCATTGCGTAGCTCCCAGCGCCAGGCTCGCTTCCCGCATGGAACGCGGGCAATTCCTCATCGCATCTTCCGTCACCGTTATAATGGTAGGCAGCGCCATAATAGCCAGCACGATACTGCCCGCCAATCCGCTCTCCCCTACCGGAAGATTAAAAACTTTCTGAATCATCGGCACAATGACAATCAGCCCGAAAAAGCCATAGACTACGGAAGGAATACCGCTCAACAATTCGATAATAGGTTTCAGCCAGTTCCGCACTTTCGGATTTGCCACTTCGGACATATAGATAGAAACCGACAAGCCGAACGGCAAAGCAAAAAGAATGGCGAACAAGCTCACCCATAACGTACCGGTAATCAAGGGCAGAAAGCCGAATTGCGCTGCCGGAGTAGCCGTCGGAAACCATTCGGCACCCGCAAACACATCTTTCACGGAAATCGTATTGTCCTCTATGAAATGCACCGCATCCGGTTGGACAATGAATTTCTGCGGTACGAATGCCACGATACCGGGCGTTTTCTCTACCAGTTCCGTGATTTTATCCCCTGCATACTCATAAGCAGGGCCGAGTTCTTCTTCCGTATAATACTGCGTAATATCTTCCAAACGAAACACCCGGATAGGAAGATCATCCCCACCGAGCTCTTTCCAGTTCGTTATCTCCTCGTCGAACACATTCTTTATCTGTTCAGGACTCAATACGCTTACCTTATTTGTCTTATTCAATGCCAACACATACCCTTCCTCGATTACCTTGCTCTTAAACAATCCGAAAGCCTCTGTAAACAGGAAAAGCACAATCAGCAAAATAGTAATACTTGTTACGAAGCCGCTACAAGTCAAAACTCCTTCTATAATCCTTTCTAAAACCTTTTTCATACCTCTTGATTTCTGATGCAAAGAAAGCATCTCCTTATTAAGGGGGTGTGACTAACATTTGAAGGAAATGTTTCAATCCTGTTACATTTGTATTACAAGTATCGTTTCCCCGCCGCATGAAACAGAAATGTAATATCCGATTGCTTTATTTGCACCAGCAATAAACAAAGAATCATTATGAAAATAAGAAGAAACTTACTAATAGCCCTTTCGCTGTTCGCAATTACTGCCAGTGCACAACGTATCAAAGGCAGCGACACGGTATTGCCTGTCGCCCAGCAGACAGCAGAACGGTTTATGAACCAGCAGCCCGATGCCCGTGTCACCGTCACCGGTGGCGGAACCGGTGTCGGCATCTCCGCTTTGATGGATAACACTACGGACATCGCAATGGCTTCGCGCCCGATAAAATTCAGCGAAAAGATGAAAATCAAAGCGGCAGGAGAAGAAGTGAACGAAGTAATCGTAGCCTATGATGCCCTTGCCGTAGTGGTACACCCCTCCAACCCGGTGAAGCAGCTCACCCGCCAGCAACTGGAAGACATCTTCCGGGGAAAGATAACCAACTGGAAACAGGTGGGTGGAGACGACCGCAAAATAGTGGTTTACTCCCGCGAAACATCTTCCGGTACTTATGAATTTTTCAAAGAGAGTGTCCTGAAAAACAAGAACTATATGGCGAGCAGCCTTTCCATGCCGGCAACGGGTGCCATCATCCAGTCCGTCAGCCAGACCAAAGGAGCCATCGGATACGTCGGACTGGCGTACGTGTCTCCCCGCGTCAAGACACTCTCCGTATCCTATGACGGTAGCCACTACGCCACCCCCACAGTAGAGAACGCCACCAACAAGACCTACCCCATCGTACGCCCCCTTTACTACTATTATAATGTAAAGAACAAAGAACAAGTCGATCCCCTGATTCAATATATTCTTTCACCCGACGGACAGGACATTATAAAAAAGAGCGGTTATATTCCGGTTAAATAAAAAAAATGTCCTACTTTTGTAGCCTGAATCATGTATTAACATAAATCGTTATGACAGATATTAAAAACGAAGAAGTAGCAGGTGAAAAGAAAAGCCTGAACTTTATAGAACAGGCAGTAGAGAAAGACTTGAAAGAAGGTAAAAACGGTGGAAAAGTGCAGACACGTTTCCCGCCCGAACCTAACGGATACCTTCACATCGGCCATGCCAAAGCTATTTGCCTTGATTTCGGCATCGCAGAAAAACATGGCGGTGTATGCAACCTTCGTTTCGACGACACAAACCCTACCAAGGAAGATGTGGAATATGTAGAAGCCATCAAAGAGGATATCCAGTGGTTAGGCTACCGTTGGGGAAATGAATACTACGCTTCCGATTATTTCCAGCAATTATGGGACTTCGCTATCCGCCTGATAGAGGAAGGAAAAGCATATATCGACGAACAGAGTTCTGAACTGATCGCACAACAGAAAGGTACTCCCACCCAGGCGGGCGTGGAAAGCCCTTACCGGAACCGCCCCATCGAAGAAAGCCTAGAGCTTTTCAAAAAGATGAACACCGGCGAGATTGAAGAAGGTGCTATGGTGCTCCGTGCCAAGATTGACATGGCAAACCCGAATATGCACTTCCGCGACCCGATTATCTATCGTGTAGTGAATCATCCGCACCACCGTACGGGCACTACCTGGAAAGCCTATCCGATGTACGACTTCGCCCACGGACAGAGTGACTTCTTTGAAGGAGTGACCCATTCACTGTGTACCCTCGAATTTGTGGTACACCGTCCGCTCTACGACCTCTTCATCGACTGGCTGAAAGAAGGCAAAGACCTGAACGACAACCGTCCCCGTCAGACAGAATTCAACAAACTGAACCTGAGCTATACGCTGATGAGTAAACGTAACTTGCTGACTCTGGTAAAAGAAGGTTTGGTGAACGGATGGGACGACCCCCGTATGCCGACTATCTGCGGTTTCCGCCGTCGTGGTTACTCACCGGAAGCCATCCATAAGTTTATCGACAAAATCGGTTATACTACCTATGACGCGCTGAATGACATCGCCCTGCTTGAAAGCTCTCTCCGTGACGACCTGAACAGCCGCGCTATCCGTGTGTCTGCCGTCGTTAACCCTGTGAAGCTCATCATTACGAACTATCCCGAAGGACAGGTAGAAGAACTGGAAGCCATCAACAACCCGGAAGATCCGGAAGCAGGAAGCCACCTTATCGAGTTCAGCCGCGAATTGTGGATGGAACGTGAGGACTTCATGGAAGATGCTCCTAAGAAATTCTTCCGTATGACACCGGGACAGGAAGTACGTCTGAAAAATGCCTATATCGTGAAATGCACAGGCTGCAAGAAAGACGAGAACGGCGTTATTACAGAAGTATATTGCGAATACGACGCCAATACCCGCAGCGGTATGCCGGATGCCAACCGCAAAGTGAAAGGTACATTGCACTGGGTAAGCTGCGACCACTGTTTGCAAGCAGAAGTACGCCTGTACGACCGCCTGTGGAAAGTAGAGAATCCTCGCGACGAAATGGCCGCTATCCGCGAAGCCAAGAATTGCGAAGCCCTCGAAGCCATGAAGGAAATTATAAACCCCGATTCACTGAAAATATTGCCCGACTGCTACATAGAGAAGTTCGCAGCAACCCTGCCGACACTCTCCTACTTGCAGTTCCAACGAATCGGTTACTTTAATATAGATAAAGACTCTACCCCTGAAAAAATGGTCTTCAACCGCACAGTAGGCTTGAAAGATACGTGGGGCAAGATTAATAAATAAGCCAACCGGCTTGACTTTATAAAATGGGGCTGTGACAAAAGAGAGAATAAACACTTTTGCAACAGCCCCATCTTAGCAATCAAAAAAACGAGAAAATTAAAATGGGGAGAAAAAATTCACCGTCCGCAAGAAAAGAACTAGTCGAACTAATCACAAACTACGAAGCTGCCAAAGCTGAGGAGCGACAAATCTACCTGGACGGAGATCAACTGGCGGACATTGCCGACTGGTATGCCACCGAACGAAAATTTGCCGAAGCGCAGGAAGTCATCAGTTACGGACTTCATCTGCACCCCGGAAGCACGGACTTGCTGATAGAACAGGCTTATCTTTACCTGGACACCCAAAAACTGCAAAAAGCAAAGACAGTAGCCGCCGCCATCACCGAAGAATACGAACCTGACGTGAAGATGCTGAAAGCCGAACTACTGCTGAACGAAGGGAACCTGGAAGAAGCCCAAGAGCTTCTGAACTCAATAGAAGATGCCGACGATCTTGTCACCATCACCGATATTGTATATCTTTTCCTGGATTTGGGCTATCCTGAAAATGCCAAAGAATGGCTGGAAAAAGGAAAATCCCGCTATGCCGACGAACAGGATTATCTGGCTCTTACCGCCGATTATCTATTCGCCACTCACCAAACGGAAGTCGCAATCGAAGCTTACAACAAACTGATTGACAAAGCTCCTTACAATCCCTCCTACTGGATGGGACTGGCAAAATGCCATTTTATCGAAGAGAATGTAGACAAGACCATCGAAGCTTGTGATTTCGCCCTGGCAGCCGACGAAAATTACGGAGAAGCCTATGCCTACAAGGCACATAGTTTTTTCTATCTGAACAACTCGGACGAAGCCATCGAGAATTACCGGAAGGCTATTAAATACAAGTCGATTCCCCCCGAACTGGGCTATATGTTCATGGGATTGTCCTACGCCAATAAGGAAGAATGGCAGAAAGCCGACGATTATTATACCAAAGTAATCGACTGCTTTGAAAAAGAAGGAGACAGAGACTCTATCTTATTGATAGACACATATACCAGCAAAGCCTTTGCCCTCTCCCATCTGCAAAGATATGAAGAAGCGCATCAACTCTGCGACAAAGCCAAGAAACTAGGCCCCGACGAAGGACTTATCTACCTGACAGAAGGAAAAGTATATCTGGCGGAAGAAATGGAAGACCTGGCATCCGAAGCTTTCCAAAAGGCTATGGAGCTTAATCCCGGTGTGGAAATGTGTTATATGGTTGCTTCCACCTATTCGGAAAACGACTATCTGTATGACGCGAAAGAATACTACGAGATGGCCTACAAGCTCGACCCGAAGTATGAATTAGTGACGGAAAAGCTAAGTGTTCTCTGTCTCATGAGCAACGAAATAGAAGATTTCTTCAAATACAACAGTGAATGTAAGAGTCCGCTCGGATTGGACGTCATCGAGGACTTGCTTGCCAGTCCCAATCATAGGGAGGAAGATGAAAAGACACTCAAGGAAGTATTGAAGCGCATGAAGAAAGAGAATAAAAAGAAAGGAAAATAATCAATCAATTAAATAAACTCTATCCCTAAAAAACATGGAATCAGTAGCTTTTATCCAGTGGTGTCTGGATCATTTAAATTATTGGACTATCACCTTATTAATGACCATCGAAAGTTCTTTTATCCCTTTCCCTTCGGAAGTGGTCATCCCGCCGGCAGCCTACAAAGCTGCAGTCAACGACGAGCTTAATATTTATCTGGTAGTTTTATTCGCTACTATCGGGGCAAATATCGGAGCGTTAATCAACTATTACCTGGCTAAATGGCTGGGACGCCCTATCATCTATAAATTTGCCAATAGCCGTATCGGTCATATGTGCCTGATTGATGAAGAAAAAGTACGCAATGCTGAAATCTATTTCGACAAGCACGGCGCATTGTCCACCTTTATCGGTCGTTTGATTCCCGCTGTCCGCCAATTGATTTCAATTCCTGCCGGACTGGCTCAGATGAAATTGCACACATTCCTGATCTATACCACTTTGGGAGCCGGATTATGGAATACTATCTTAGCGATTATCGGTTATCACCTGGCTAAAGTTCCCGGCATCGAAAGCGAAGCACAACTTATTGCTAAAGTGACGGAGTACAGCCACGAAATAGGCTATGTCTTTATTGCCATCGCCGTATTTGTCGTTGCATTCCTGATTTATAAGGGGATGAAGAAGAAGTAATATATTTCAGGCACGGATTTCACGGATTACGCGGTTTCAATAAAATATATCATTAAAAAACCGTGTTAATCCGTGAAATCCGTGCCTGAATCTTTTCTTTTATTTTAGAAGTTGAATTGTACTCCCACTCCCAATATTTCCTTGAACTGCACACGTGCACCTTTCGTGCCGTCCTTTTGCGCAATCTTCACATCATCGTCATACATCAGATTGGTGGTCAATGTAGTTGAGAACCACTTATTGATAATCATATTCACTTGCACTTCCCAGTTGACATCTATATTCAGAGGTTTATGCAAATAATCGGAATATAAGTCCAGACGTGAATATACAGTCATATTTTTCAAGAATTCATATTTCACTTCCCCTTTCAGATTAGCTCCGAAGCTGGACAGCAAATGTTTGCCGGGGTCTACTCCGTAAGCTCCTTCGTCAGAGAGACGGTCATTCAGGACAAACGTGCCACGCCAGGAAGCAGGAGATAATACAACAGTAAATATCTTGCCCGGATCGTACGTGAAACCCAAACCCGTAGTCAGATAGCCCGGAGACATAAATTCAGAGATGGCAACATCCTTATTGACCGAATAATCATATCCCGGAGAGAATTGAGTCTGAAAAGTGGCAAATGCGCTGGCATACCAGTTCTTGGCAATGGAATAACCATAATTCGTATTCAGATAGATTTTATCATTCGCCTTTCTTGTACCTTGATCGCCGGTCTTATTCAATCCATAAGCCAGTTCGATACGGTTGTTCCACAAATGCTTTCCTTTCTTATAATTAATTTGATAAGTACCTTGTAAGTCAAAAGCAACGGAGTTGTCACCTCCGGCAGCCCAATTGGTGAGACTGACCTGTGTCAGTTTCAGTCCGGCAAATCCTTCTTTCGTCCAGGGAGAAGTTTGTGTACTATCGGCAGTCTGCGCCGAAAGAGTTCCAGCGCCCATACATAACAGGGCGATGAATAAAGTTTTCATTTTGTTCATGATAGTCGAGGTTTAGTGTAGAAAAAAACACAACCTAACAAGAACATAAGTTTGGCGAAATACCAAACTCATTTACCAGTTCTCATTAGGTCAAAATCTTTAAAATAAGTATCAGGTTCTATACTTAATACTTGATACTTATTGTATTGCTGCGAGTGCCTTGTCATAGTCAGGCTCCTGTGTAATTTCAGGAACGAGCTCTGTATAAGCCACTTTACCATCTTTACCGATTACGACTACCGCACGTGCCAAAAGTCCTGCCAATGGGCCGTCAGCCATACGTACACCGTAGCTTTCATCAAAATCAGAGAAGCGGAAATCCGACAATGGAATCACGTTCTCAATGCCTTCGGTCGTACAGAAACGAGCGTGTGCAAACGGAAGGTCTTTAGAGATAGCCAGCACCACTGTATCTTTCATACCGGCAGCCATCTTATTAAACTTACGTACAGACGTAGCGCATACGCTTGTGTCCAGACTCGGGAAAATATTCAGAATCACATTTTTACCATTCAAGTTCTTCAGAGAGAAAGAAGATAAATCTGTTTTTACCAAATCGAAGTCAGGAGCGACTTTACCTACCTTTATAAATTCACCGATCAGTTTCACCGGTTGTCCTTTGAAATTTGTTGTTGCCATAATGCTTTTATATTTAATATTTACTTTATATAGAAAACAACTATTACCAAAAAAATGTTCACGGAGAAACATTTCTAAATGCAGATTGTTATTCCACAACGAAATCACCCTAGTAATCAACTTAAAAAATAAAATGTATGGAAACTGTATTTAATGAGATTCAACACTCGGTAAAAAACTGGTGGACTTCCCTTCTTTTAGGTATTGTGTATATTATTGTAGCCCTTTGGCTCATGTTTTCCCCTTTGAGCAGCTATGTAGCTCTCAGCATCGTATTCAGCGTATCCATGCTGATAAGCGGTATACTGGAAATCATCTTCGCCCTTAGTAATAAGAAAGGTGTGCCCAGTTGGGGATGGTATGTCGTAGGCGGGCTGATCGACCTCGTTCTGGGTATCTACCTGGTTGCCTATCCGCTGGTCAGCATGGAAGTAATTCCCTTTATCATAGCCTTCTGGCTGATGTTCCGCGGCTTCTCCTCTACCGGCTATTCCATCGACCTGAAACGTTACGGAACCCGCGACTGGGGCTGGTATATGGCTTTCGGTATCCTCGCCATCCTCTGCTCGCTGCTGATATTGTGGCAACCTGCTGTTGGAGCACTCTACGCAGTGTACATGATTTCTTTTACTTTCCTCATTATCGGACTTTTCCGCATCATGCTTTCATTTGAACTAAAAAATCTGCATAAAAGAAAATAAAAAGCTTTCGGCACTTACTTTGGTATTTTGTTTATCTTTGTAGGCAATTTACATAAATCAATTAATTAAAAAGGAAGAAAATTATGGCAATGCATACATGGTTTGAATGTAAAATCCGTTATGAAAAAGTAATGGAGAACGGAATGCAGAAAAAAGTAACCGAACCTTATCTCGTTGACGCGCTTAGCTTTACAGAAGCCGAAGCACGCATCATCGAAGAAATGACTCCGTTTATGACCGGAGAGTTTACCGTTTCTGACATCAAACGTGCCAATTATAGCGAACTTTTCCCCAGCGACGAAGAAAGTGCCGACCGCTGGTTCAAATGCAAACTTATTTTCATCACGCTGGATGAAAAAAGCGGTGCGGAGAAAAAGACTTCCACACAAGTATTGGTACAGGCTGCCGACTTGCGTGACGCAGTGAAGAAACTGGACGAAGGCATGAAGGGAACAATGGCAGACTATCAGATCGGAATGGTATCTGAAACTCCGCTGATGGACGTATATCCTTACAGTGCCGAGCCGAATGACAAACCGGAGTTTGATCCGTCAAAAGCATAAGTAACAATGAGTATTGCTGACAATTTAAAGCAAGTGCTGGCCGAGCTCCCACAAGGAGTCCGGCTGGTTGCTGTCTCAAAATTCCATCCCAATGAAGCGATAGAAGAAGCATATCAGGCGGGACAGCGTATTTTTGGAGAAAGCAAAGTGCAGGAAATGACAGCTAAATACGAAAGTTTGCCCAAAGACATCGAATGGCATTTTATCGGACACCTGCAAAGTAATAAAATCAAGTACATGATACCATACGTAGCGATGATACATGGGATTGACACTTACAAATTACTGACAGAAGTCAACAAGCAAGCTGTCAAAGCGGGACGCGTCGTAAACTGCCTGTTACAGATACACGTAGCGCAGGAAGAGACAAAATTCGGTTTCAGCCCCGAGGAATGTAAGGAGATGCTGAACGCCGGAGAATGGAAGGAACTGACCCACGTGCGCATCTGCGGATTGATGGGAATGGCTAGCAACACCGATAATATTGAACAAATCAACCGGGAATTCCGTTTACTTGATAGGCTCTTTAATGAGATCAAAGAAACTTGGTTCGCCGGCTCGGATGATTTCCGGGAGTTATCGATGGGAATGTCACACGATTATCACGAGGCCATTGCCGCAGGAAGTACCTTGGTACGGGTGGGAAGCAAGATTTTCGGAGAACGCAATTATAATATTTAACCAATCATTATGACCATGACCGATTTAAAAACTACTTTCGCAGGGCTTTCTCTTAGAAACCCTATCATTATCAGTAGCTCGGGACTGACCAACAGTGTCGGCAAAAATAAAAAGCTGGCCGAAGAAGGTGCCGGCGCCATCGTCCTGAAATCACTGTTCGAAGAACAGATTATGCTGGAAGCAGAACAACTGCGTGATCCGGCTTTCTCTGCTGAAGGCAGCGATTATCTGGAAGAGTATATCCGTGAACACAAGTTGTCCGAATACCTGACTTTGATTAAGGAGAGCAAGAAGGTTTGTCCTATTCCCATCATTGCCAGCATCAACTGCTACTCTGATTCCGAATGGGTGGACTTTGCCAAGCAAATCGAAGAAGCCGGTGCCGACGCATTGGAAATCAATATTCTCGCGTTGCAGTCGGACGTACAATATGCGTATGGTTCTTTCGAGCAACGTCACATTGATATTCTCCGTCACATCAAAAAGACAGTCAACATTCCGGTTATCATGAAACTGGGTGACAACCTGACAAATCCCGTTGCACTGATCGACCAGCTCTACGCTAACGGTGCGGCAGCAGTTGTCCTCTTCAACCGTTTCTATCAGCCGGACATCAATATCGAGAAACTGGAGCATATCTCCGGTGAAGTATTCAGCAATGCTTCCGACCTCGCCACTCCGCTTCGCTGGATTGGAATTGCGTCGGCCGTAGTAGACAAAATCGACTATGCAGCATCCGGTGGTGTTGCCAATGCAGAATCAGTAGTAAAAGCGATTCTTGCCGGCGCTTCGGCCGTAGAAGTGTGTAGCGCTGTCTACCTGAACACCAACGCATTTATCGGAGAAGCAACACGTTTCCTCTCCGCATGGATGGCACGAAAGGGATTCAACAGCATCGCCCAGTTCAAAGGCAAACTGAATACGAAGGATGTGAAAGGTATCAATACTTTCGAACGTACTCAATTCTTGAAATACTTTGCAAGAAATTGAAAATTAAAAATTGAGAATTAAAAAATACGATGGCATCATTAATTGCGCCAGCTATTTTTTAATTCTCAATTCTCAATTCTCAATTTACATAAGGTTACTAGCCAACTCACTCAACTCGCTTCGTTCACCCTTCAACAGGTTGACGTGCGCAAAGAGGTTCTGATCCTTCATGCGGTCAATCATATATACCAGGCCATTGGACTGACTATCCAGATACGGTTGGTCAATCTGCTGAATATCCCCCGTAAACACCATCTTCGTACCTTCGCCCGCGCGGGTGATGATTGTTTTTATTTCATTCGGAGTCAGATTCTGCGCTTCGTCGATAATGCAATACATCTCGCTCAAGCTACGCCCACGGATAAATGCCAGTGCCTCAATCACCAGTTGCTCGCTTTTCTGCATATCTTCGATACGCTTCACTTCCGTAGAACTAGCGGCAAACTGACGCTTAATCACATTCAGGTTGTCAAACAAGGGTTGCATATAAGGAGCAACCTTTTCTTGTGCATCTCCCGGAAGGAAACCGATATCCTTGTTAGAAAGCGCTACAATAGGACGTGCCAGCAAAATCTGCTTGTAATCCGTCAACTTACCCAAAGCGGCTGCCAAAGCCAGCAATGTCTTACCTGTTCCCGCCTTTCCGGTCAGTGCCACCAGTTTGATGTTCGGGTCGTTCAGAATCTCAAAAGCAAAGCTCTGTTCGGCATTACGAGGTTCGATTCCATAATTCTTGCCTTTCATCACCCGGCAGATAGAATGAGTGAAAGGATTGTAACGTGCCAGTACACTATTCCGGTCACTCTTCAACACGAAACATTCATTAGGATGAATCAGGTCTTTAAAGTCAAACTCGCTCAGGTCGATACCTTCTTTAGAAGAATAGATACGGTCGATCAACGCCGGGTCTACATTTTCAAAGATTTCATTGGACTTCTCGAAAATATCCACATTGGCTACCTTATCCGTGATATAGTCTTCGCAAAGCAGACCGATGGAACGGGCTTTCATGCGCAGGTTCACATCTTTAGTCACCAGGATAGACTTCATATCCGGATATTTGGTTGTCAGATACTCAGTCGCCGCCAAAATCAGATGGTCGGGTTTCTTGATAGGAAAAGAGTCCCATACTTTGGTAGCTTCCACCTTACTGGTCACCACGAACAGACGTCCCAAGCCTTCGCCCAGTTTCACTCCGTCAGTGAAAAGTTCGTCGCTGGTCAACACATCCAGCTCACGCACAAACTCACGGGCATTGAAATTTATCTGCTCGTTCCCTTTCTTGAACTTATCCAGTTCTTCGAGTACGACAAGAGGGAGATAGATATCATTTTCCTGAAAATTCTTCAAGCAATTACTGTCGTGAAGAATAACATTTGTGTCTAGTACAAAATTTTTCTTAGTTCCCATGATTTCTTAGATTTAAATGTTGATATTTGCAATCTCAAATCGTCAACCCCGCATACATCGTAGGATTGACGGTTCTAAAGATAAACAAATTAGTGGGCAATAAAGATTGCCCTGAGTTAAATTTTATAAAACATGGATTATCAGAACACTTTAAAGTACTTATATGAAAGTGTACCTATGTTTCAGCAAATAGGAAGCAAAGCATATAAGCCGGGGTTAGAGACAACACACAAATTGGACGAGCATTTCGGGCATCCCCATCGACAATTCAAAACGATACATATCGCAGGAACGAACGGAAAAGGTTCTTGCTCACATACTATCGCGGCAGTATTGCAGTGCGCCGGCTACCGGGTCGGATTATTCACCTCCCCTCATCTGATTGATTTTCGCGAACGCATCCGCATCAACGGCGAGATGATACCGGAAGAGTATGTAGTCAATTTCGTGGAAGAACACCGCGCTTTCTTCGAACCGCTGCACCCTTCCTTTTTTGAACTGACTACTGCCATGGCGTTCCGCTATTTTGCCGATCAGAAAGTGGACGTGGCAGTAATCGAAGTAGGTATGGGCGGGCGACTGGACTGTACGAACATCATCCATCCGGATTTATGCGTTATCACTAATATCGGTCTTGACCACACCCAATATCTGGGCGACACGCTGACGAAGATTGCCAAAGAGAAAGCAGGTATCATCAAGGAAGGCGTTCCGGTCATTATCGGCAGAGCCCAAGGAGCGGTGAAACGTGTATTTACCATGAAGGCAAAAGAAAAGAATGCGCCCATCGAATTTGCCGGCAAGGTTCCCCAACACTGGAGCATGGAAATACTTCCTTATTCGAGGTTGCAGGAAATAAGAACAGGAATGGACAGAAGTATAAAGAAAGCATACAAAATAGTCGAAGAAACAGACGGACTGTCGGAAGAAAAGAAAAATCAAATCCGGCAACTACTAGCCATGTTAGATACAGTAAACAGTATACGTGCGATAGACCAAATACTCGACAGAAGAAAAGATGCCATCAGGATCCTCAATAACATGTTTCCTTCCGGACTTTTCAGCGAATTGAGCGGGGCTTACCAATTCGAAAACATGCACACCACTCTAAAGGCTCTTGCAGCCCTGACCCATCTGAACTACAACATCACGCCGCGGAACTGTTTAGAAGGTTTTGCCAATGTATGTCGTCTCACCGGCCTGATGGGGCGTTGGCAGAAAGTACACAGCTATCCGGACATTATCTGTGACACGGGACACAACGTCGACGGAATCGAATATATCCGCGTACAGCTCGATGCTATCCGCAAAACTTTCGACAAGGATATTCATATCGTATTCGGTATGGTCAATGACAAAGATATCAGCGGCGTCCTGCAAGTGTTGCCGAAAGATGCCACTTACTACTTCACCAAAGCAA
Organism: Bacteroides sp. GM023; assembly: GCF_014750685.1. Lineage (GTDB taxonomy): Bacteria > Bacteroidota > Bacteroidia > Bacteroidales > Bacteroidaceae > Bacteroides. Next base: position 732,519 of record NZ_JAAXGE010000001.1, on the reverse strand, counting down.
GCGTGAAGCGTGCGCTGCCTGAAAATGAGTTGATGGAACTGGCAGAAGAAGCCGGACTAAAAGGAACATCCTACCCCACTGTGGTAGATGCCGTGCAGGCAGCTAAAAAGAACTGCCCCCCTAAAGACCTTATCTTCGTGGGAGGCAGCACATTCATTGTCGCCGACTTGTTAGCGAACCGCGATGCACTCAATCTCTACTAACGCATCCTTTGGCAGGGCTTTTACGGCAAACGCCGAGCGTGCCGGGAAAGCCCCGTCGAAATAGGTGGCATACACACCATTCATCCCTGCAAACAGGGACATATCCTGAAGAAAGACAGTAGTTTTGACAATGTTTGCCATTGTCAATCCTGCTTCTTCAAGAATGTGTTTCATATTCTCCAACGACTGGCGTGCCTGTGCTTCAATCCCTTCCGCCATCTCTCCCGTAGCGGCATCAATAGGCAACTGACCCGACACAAATACCATTCCATTGGCTTCTATCGCCTGACTGTAAGGACCGATAGCTCCGGGCGCCTTCTCACTGCAAATTACTTTTTTCATATTTATTTCTATTTTCTGTTTTACTAACTTTCAAAGATAGCAAAAAAAAGCCTCTCGCAAAACGAATTTCGCAAGAGGCTTCACTATTTCTTCTTAAAAAAGTTTATTCAGCTTTTTCTTCTGCAGGAGCTTCAGCAGGCGCAACAGGTTCCGCCACTTTCACTTCTTCTCTCGAAACGTTTACTGTCACATTCACAGAAGCGGGTTGTGCCTGATATGGCATACGGTTTTTAGGATCTTCACCGTAAGGATTGGGGCCTACCGTACCGTCGGCAAACAGCATGTACAATGCAAAAATCCAGCCTACGATAGGAACACAGCACAACAGAATCAACCAACCGGATTTATTCAAGTCATGCAGACGCTTCACTCCCTGTGCCAAAGAGAACCACACGGAAGCGACCAAAGCTGCAAGACCAATCAATAAACCGATGACAGAACCGCCGGCCGAACCGCTAGCCGCACCCATAACGAATGTGCCCACACCCAGTGCCCATGCGATACTTGAAACGATACCACCAATGATACCAGACAGGAAATACTCGATTCTACGAATACGTCCGTCAAAAGAAAAAGGAGCTTTGAACATAATTTATTAAGTTTATATGAATAAATAAGTGAGTTTTCATTCGTGTTCCTCTTATATAGAAAGCAAAGATATAAAATAAATTAAATAAAGAAAGGAAATCGCCTAAAATATTAAAAAATTGTCTCATTCCCGGTATTATTCACAAAATCACGCCATCCCATTGCAACACTGTTTCCCATTGTCCGGGCTGAATGGCTCCACGGAAGCCATGCGGAACGGCAGCAATCACCAAATCATAATGGGAATCCAACACCACTCTCAACTGTTCCTGTATCTTATCCATCCATATCACCAAATTGATATATTCTAAAATACACCGGAGCAAGCGTACATACTGATAAATATACTCGTCTTCACCCTGTCTCATCTCACTCAACTTTTTGGGGGAGACACAAAGCTCTTTCTCGAAGAAACCATACGTAAATAACCCATCCATATTCATTAAACTAACCACCAAATTGCCTAAAAACTCATAAGTTTCCCGTTTTTCTTTTACCATGTCGTCGTATTATTAATAATTTATAATGTTTTGTTTCATATTTGGTTTATCAATTACTTCCCACGTAGGGAAGTCCCTCCATTTTCCATCTGCCTACCTTTGCACCCGTTATCCGATAGTCGGACAATCAATTTAAATAAAATCAATTTTATATGAAAGTTTTAGAAGAAATTAAAGTATCGGTTTATGAAAATGTGTATTCCAAACAACCTAAAATCATGTCTTTCCTCGAAATCATCTTTATGTGTATCCATCCGGTCTATGCCACCATCATCAACACCATCCGCCGTTATCATACGGAAGGCGACCAGGCTGCCGCGCAGAAATTGAAAAGCCAACTCCCCTGCTTCACCCCGGCAGGCACATTCAACGGAGCGCACGCTATCAAAAATTTCCTTCAGCACAGTTGTATTGTCGGACTGGATTATGACCATGTCCCCAATCGCCTGGAAGTAATCCAACGTTGCGCGGCAGATCCTCACACGGTAGCCGCACTTGAAAGCCCTACCGACGGTGTGAAAATCTTCGCCTACGTAGAAGGTATCGAAGGCCGCCATCGTGAAGGACAACTGCTGGTCAGTCAATACTACAACCGCCTGCTCGGACTGGAAAGCGACCCTGCCTGCAAAGATGAAAGCCGCCTTTGCTATTTTACTTATTCGCCCAACGGATATGTTGCCAGTCTTTATCAGTCTTTTGTAATGGAGCCGTCCACTTGCCGGGAAGAGTCTTCGCCCTCTTTCGAGAACGAGATTCCGCTCCCTTTTCCCACCTCAAAAAACAGTCCGGAAAACTCGTCCGAAGAAAAGAGTGAGGTGTCCGAAGAAGAAATAAAGCAGTTCCTTTCGTCCTATATTTTCCTTTATCCTCTAACCGCCGGGCAACGTCATTCCAACCTCTTTAAACTTGCCTGCGAAGCCTGTCGCCGACATTATCCGCAAAAAAACATATTACGTGAGCTAACGTCGTATTTCGAACATACAGATTTCCCATCCGCAGAAATATCCAGCGTCCTTTCCTCTGGGTATAAGAAAGTTGCGGAACAATCGGCGGACAATTCAGCCGGTGTCGCAAGCTCTTATCAAAAGGACAAAAAGCCAAAAGGACACTATGATGCCCCGGAATATTCCGATGAAATGGACGAGAACTATTGGACAGGGGAAGAGTTGCGAAAATCAACTCCCACATTTCCGCACAATGTGTATGATAATCTTCCCGAAATATTGAATGCCTGCCTGCTTGAAGAAGGCAGTGACCGCGAGCAGGATATTTCGTTCCTCTCCGTCCTCACGGCACTTAGCGCAGCACTTCCGCAGACTTTCGGCATTTACAATCATAAGAGATATTCCACGCATCTCTACAGTGTTGTCTTCTCCCCTGCCGGCAGCGGTAAAGGCATAGCCCAAACCGGTCGCTATCTGCTGGAGGAAATACAGGAGCAGATACTGTCAGCCAGTGAATTTTTGCAGAAGAAATATGACACTCAGCACAGCAACTGGCAACGGGAGTGTTCGCAGAGAAAGAGAAGCGGAGAAACTTGTTCCGAAGAACCGCAAAGACCTCCTTTCAAAATGCTGTTTATCCCTGCCACTACCAGCTATACGCGTATGCAGATACAAATGCAGGACAATGGTCCTCAAGGAAGTATCATCTTTGACACGGAAGCGCAGACTCTCACCACCGCCAACCATCTGGACTGTGGCAATTTTGATGACATGCTCCGAAAAGCCTTCGAGCACGAAAACATTGATTCTTCGTACAAGGCGAACGGAATCCGCCCTATATATATCCGTCATCCGAAACTCGCCTTGTTTCTGACAGGTACCCTGGGGCAGGTGGACATTCTGCTGAGCAATTACGAGGGTGGACTGCCAAGCCGTATTCTGACTTACACTTTCCGTGAGACTCCCCATTGGAAAGATATGGGTGATGATTCCATTTCTCTGGAAGACAGTTTCAAGCCTATCGCCCATCATGTCTCCGAGTTGTACGCCTTTTGCCTGGAGCATCCTGTTGTTTTCCATTTGAGCCGCCCGCAATGGAATCGCTTGAATGAAATATTCTCGCGTATGCTGTCTGAAGTGGCGACCGAGGGTAATGATGACCTCCAGGCGGTAGTGAAACGCTATGCCTTCCTGGTGATGCGCATCAGCATGATTCAGACTCGCATCCGCCAGTTTGAATCTTGTGATCCTTCTCTCGATATTTATTGTACGGACGAGGATTTCGAGCGTTCTCTGCGGATTGTGTTGTGTTGTTACGAACATAGCCGTTTGTTGTTGTCTTCGATGCCCTCTCCTTCTATACGTCCGTTGAAGAATCCGGACACTGTACGCAATTTTGTCAATGAGCTTCCCGAAAATTTCAGTACGGACGAAGCCATCCGCCTTGGCGAAAAATATGATTTCAGCCACCGCAAGGTAACACGGCTTCTGAAGTCGCTCAACGGAGTAAAAATCAATAAGTTGTCTCATGGAGTTTATTCTAAAATGAATTAAGACGGTCATATCTGTCCTTTTTGTCCTTTTGTCCTTTTAAGTAAGGCGAAAAAGCATTGGGAGATTTGCAAAAAACATCTCAATGATTACATTCAAACATTGGGAGGTTTCGATACAAACCTCTCAATGTTTTTTCTTTTTCCCAGTGCGCCCGTGTGCGTCACTGTGCGTCGTGCGGCTTTCCTGATATTGTACTTTTGTCATGTAATCGATTACAAGAAGAATTTAAAATTAACCATTAAAAACTAGAATCTTATGGCACAGAATTACACTATCATGGCTCGCAAGAACCTGTTGAAACCTGACGAAGCTCCGAAGTATTACGCAGTAGCTCGCAGCGGACGTAAAGTTTCCGTCAAGGAAGTCTGCAAACGTATTTCCGAACGTTCTTCTTATTCGAAGGGCGAGCTGGAGGGTTGTATCGGCGAGTTTCTGCTCGAAACCGTCAATGTCCTGGAAGAAGGAAATATCGTTCAGATGGGCGACCTGGGCAATTTCCGCATGAGTCTCAAAACCGGCATTCCTACCAAAACCGCGAAAGAGTTCAACTCTTCCTGTATCGAAAAAGGCAAGGTGCTATTTTTCCCGGGAAATGATCTTCGCAAATTGTGCAAAGCGTTGGATTACTCGCTGTATAAAAGTGATGCCCCTACCAATTCGGACGAAGAGCCACTTCCCGATGATGGCGGCAAGGGTGATGGCGGTGAAACTCCGGATCCGGCAGCTTAATTATTAATTACCAATTATCCATTTTTAATTAAAACAGTATGAAAAAGCAACTTTGGAAAAACATTCTCCAGTTTATCGTGACCATCGCGACGTCTATCATCTCAGCCATCGGTGTGACGTCCTGCGTAGGGCAGTAATCTTCTAAACAATCCCGCATGGAAAATCAGGAAGAAAGTTATCTCCCACGAGAGATTAAATTGTTGGCGGTTCATTGCAGCGCTACGCGCTGCAATGTTCCTTTCACTGTAGAGCAACTCCGTCAGTGTCATCTGCAACGAGGTTTCAAAGATATCGGTTACCATTTTTATATTACGCGAAATGGCGAGCTCCATCACTGCCGTCCGGTATCGGAAATGGGTGCGCACGTAAGGGGATTTAATCGGCACAGTATCGGGATATGTTATGAAGGTGGACTGGATGAAGAAGGTCGTCCGGCAGATACGAGGACACAGGCACAGCGTTTTGCGCTACTTGACTTATTGACGATTCTCAGGCATCAGTATCCGGATGCACAGATTCTGGGACATTATCAGTTGAGTGCCTCGATTCATAAGGCGTGTCCTTGCTTTAATGCTCAGAAAGAGTATTCCGAAATATAATAAAAGAACTACGGGAGATGGCATTTTTGCTATCTCCCGTAGTTCTTTTATATATCTTTCAAAATTACAAATCTCCCGGTCTTCCCAAATAATACGTGATTAGCCGTACTTCCCTCACAGAAAACGCCTTTGTCTTCGGATGGAAATCCGTAGTCAGAATTTCATCCATCAACGGCTGGCATCTCCGCATCCAACGCCGCAATTTATTGACTGAAGCACGAATGCTTAAATCGGGAAAATACATTTGAGCAAGCTCTTGTTTATTATAACATTTCACCACAAAATCGGGATGTTCCATCGTTCCTTTATGCTTGATTTACAGCCATAAAGGTACAAAAAATCAGACAAATATCCAAAGCATATATTCATTATTATTTCGAACAGCAAGTGACAAAAAAAATATATCAACGATCTTCACAGACAGTTGATATAGTGGGAAATTCACATCGGCTTTAACCTCCGATGACAGGGCATGAATTAGAAATATACCGTCGTACTTTCCTAATTCATAATGTAGGAGAATCATGCTTGTTACAGCATGAAGCTAGGGACCTACATTTTTTTCATCTCACATACAAACACTCTTAGTTTTAATTGCATCTCAACATTATATTTTATACCTTTTATTTTCTAATTATTCCATATTTCTAAAACTTCTTGCCGAAGCAGAAATATAATAATACATCAACGATCTTCACAGACAGTTGATATAGTGGGAAATTCACATCGGCTTTAGCCTCCGATGACAGGGCGTAAATTAGAAATGTACCGTCGCACGATTTCTAATCTACAATGTAGGAGAATCATGCTTTTTACGGCATGAAGCTAGGGACCTACATTTTTTTCATCTCACATACAAACACTCTTAGTGCTGATTACATCTCAACATTATATTTTATATCTTTTTATTTTCCTAATTGCTTTATATATCTAAAACTTCTTGCCAAAACAGATATTCAAGAAAGTCTTCACCAATATCTTAAAATCAAACCACCAGGAACGGTGTTGCAAATAGAATAGATCGTACCGCAAACGACGCAACATCTTATCCATTGTATCTGTATAGCCATTATACAAGGTAGCATAAGAGGTTACTCCCGGTCGAATCTGATACAAGTATTGATAACGCGGATCATACTTTATTATTTGGTCAATATAAAACTTACGTTCCGGACGAGGTCCGATAAAAGCCATATCACCACAGAAAACATTCCATAGCTGCGGTAGTTCATCCAAATGATGTTCACGCAGGAATTTTCCAATATCCGTTAGTCGACCGTCTTTCCCTCCAGCATAAAGTTTGGGCCCTGCCGACTCTGCATCCAGTCGCATACTGCGAAACTTATAGATATTAAACGGCCGGCCGAAACGCCCAATACGTTCTTGCTTAAATATAGCCGGTCCACCATCTTCCCGTTTCACAGCTATATAACAAATTAAAAATAGCGGAGAAAAAACAACCATTAAAACTGCTGCAATTATGCAGTCCCCAATTCGCTTTACATTACGCTCAAAAGCATTCATTCCATCAGGAATGAATTCCTCACTATACCCCATAATAATTATAAATTGTAAATTTGATAAGTATCTATTAAGAATTATACTCTCATTTTTTACCTATACATATATAATCTATACCTGACTTCATCAATTCCTGCTCATCATAAATATTCCGTCCGTCTATCAATACAGGTTGATTCATTAACTTTTTTACTACCCCCCAAGCCGGTATTCGAAATTGCTTCCATTCTGTAAGTAATAGTAACGCATCAGCATTAAGCAAAACGTCATACATATCAGAAGCATATACGACTTTCTCTCCCACTCTTCGCCTACACTCATCCATTGCCACAGGGTCATATACCCTTACATTGCATCCTGCACTAAGAAGTTTTTCAATAATCACCAATGCAGTAGCTTCTCGCATATCATCAGTTTCCGGTTTAAATGCCACCCCCCAAATAGCTATATTTTTGCCAACTAATGAACCTTGGTAATAACGATATAGTTTATCAAAAAGCAATTCTTTCTGTTTTTCATTTACTTCCTCCACAGCTTTCAATACACGCATATTGTAGCCATTATTCTCCGCTGTTCTTATCAATGCTTTCACATCTTTCGGGAAACAACTTCCTCCGTACCCACAACCAGGATACAGAAATTTATTTCCTATACGAGAATCAGTTCCAATACCTTTGCGCACCATATTTACATCCGCCCCCACCAATTCACATAGATTGGCAATGTCATTCATAAAACTAATGCGAGTAGCAAGCATTGAGTTGGCAGCGTATTTTATCATTTCTGCACTAGGTATATCTGTAAAAATAACTCGGAAATTATTAAGCATCATAGGACGATAGAGCCGACTCATAACCTCTTTAGCCCTTTCAGTCTCTACACCAATCACCACCCTATCCGGACTCATAAAATCATTTACGGCAGCACCTTCTTTCAGAAACTCCGGATTAGAAGCTACATCAAAAGGAATCTGTACTCCCCGCCTGTCCAATTCATCAAGAATGGCTGCTTTTACTCTCTTGGCAGTGCCAACAGGAACAGTAGATTTCGTGACTAGCACAAGGTATTTATTCATGTTTCTTCCTACACTACGTGCTACTTCAAGCACGTATTTCAAATCAGCGCTCCCATCTTCGTCAGGAGGTGTTCCCACTGCACTGAATACAATTTCCACATTATCCAGGCAAGTAACGATATCCGTAGTGAAACGCAATCTTCCCTCTTTACAATTACGTAGTACCATTTCTTCCAGTCCCGGCTCGTAAATTGGTATTCTTCCACTCTGAAGTGCAGAAATCTTTTCTTGATTTACATCTACGCATATAACATTAGCCCCCATCTCAGCAAAACAAGCACCTGATACAAGACCTACATATCCCGTTCCGGCAATAGCTATATTCATACTTTAATATCCTCCTTATTTAATCTATAATAATTACGATACCATTCAATCGTCTCATGTACACCTTCTTTTAATGGCTTACATGGCTTAAAACCTAATTCTTTTTGTAAGCGGCTAGTATCTGCATAAGTCTGATATACATCCCCCGGCTGCATAGGAAGAAACATTTTCTCTGCTTCATAACCAATCGCTTCTTCAATAGCCTGAATAAAGTCCATTAAACGTATGGGCTGTGAATTTCCAATATTATAGACTCTATAAGGAGCAGATGAAGATCCAGGTGAAGACACTACAGGGTCCCATGTGGTATCCGGCTGAGGAATATGATTTATCACACGAATTATCCCCTCTACAATGTCATCGATATAAGTGAAATCCCGAAGCATATCACCATTATTAAACACCTTAATAGGACGGTTATGCAATATTGCATCCGTAAAGAGGAAAGGTGACATATCCGGCCGCCCCCACGGGCCATAGACCGTAAAAAAACGAAGGCCGGTAGAAGGTATTTTATATAAATGACTATAAGCATGAGCCATAAGTTCATTTGATTTCTTTGTAGCAGCATACAGGCTCACTGGGTGTGCAATACTATCCTCTTCAGAAAAAGGGACTCGCCCATTTAATCCATAAACACTGCTAGAACTGGCATACACAAGATGTTTGATATGATTATGGCGACACCCCTCAAGAATATTTAAAAATCCGTCAATATTACTTTCAGCATAAGCATATGGATTCTCAATTGAATAACGTACACCCGCCTGCGCTGCCAAATTAATAACTATATCAAAATCCCCATTTGCAAAAAGCATCTGCATGGCATGTTTATCTTCAAGATTCATCTGTACAAAATTGAACAAAGGATAAATACTGCTTGAAGTAAACTTATACCATACCACCTCAGATTGAGAAATTCCTAAGGTTGAAAGACGGCCGTATTTCAAATCTCTGTCATAATACGAATTCAGATTATCCACCCCTATTACTTTATCACCACGTTGTAGCAAACGCTCACAAACGTGTGAACCTATAAATCCGGCAGCGCCAGTTACTAACAAATTCATACTATTTATTTTAATATTTTTTCGTAAATCTCCAAATGCTTTGTTACGACATCATCAATAGAAAAATATTTCTCCGCTAACCGCCTTGAATTTTTACCCATTTCCCACCTAAGATGTTTATTTTCAATCAATATTTTCAATCGATCAGCTAAAGCATCACTATCTTTAACAGGAACTAAAAAACCATTATACCCTTCAACCACAGTATCTTTACACCCCACAGAATTAGTAGTAACTATAGGCCTGCCTATAGCAGCTGCTTCTATCAAAGATTTGGGTAATCCTTCTTTGTAGTAAGAAGGAAAAGCAACTATGTGGCAATCTTTTAATAGATTTAAAATATCTGTCCGATATCCTAACCATTTAATGTAATCCCCATCACACACAGCTTGCAGTTCATCTTCTTTGATAGCGACGGGATTATCATCAAGTCCGCCACATAGTAAGAACTGAACCCTATCTTTATATTGCTCCTTTAATTTCATGGCAGCATCTGTAAGAATGAAAATTCCTTTTTCTACAATCATACGTGCTGTTAACAAAACCTTAATTCTCTGCCCTTCAGGTTCAGGAGTATAACTATACTGCTTCAAATCAACCCCGGAGCCCTTTATTTTATAAGCTTGAGATTCATTTATTATTCTAGATTTTAGAAATAATAATTGATCATCATCATTCTGAAAAATGACAGCCAGTTTTTTACGATGATGAGAAAATCGTAATACTGCAGGAAGAAGCTTTGCTATCATTGTTCTTTTCTCCTCCGAGAAAATTATCCCCAAACCACTCACTGCATTAACAACTCCATGAACTTTAGCCAACTTTGCCGCTAATGTTCCCCAAAGTATTGTCTTCAATCCCACATGATGTACAATCTCTGGTTTTTCGCGGTGATAAAGATTGTAAAGAAACCAACAAGTATATAATTCCTCCCATATTTTCTTCCCTGAACGACTCATTGGTAAATCTATTACCTTTAGCCCCAACATTTCTATCTCTTTAATCTTTCCGGTATCTTTCGTTACAATAGTAACTTCATAGCCTGCTTTTTGGGCATTTAAAGCAATTTCTTTACGATGAGAAAGAAAAAAATGATCGATATTGATTACTATAAAAAGATTATTCATTATATATTCCACTTAAAATATTCGTATATAGCCTAGTATATTTCTCAACCATGTGATGTATATCATATCTTTTAGCTCTATCCCAACATTTTGCCGATACTTGACTATAATATTGTTTGTCAACCAACAAATGAGTAATAGCTTCTGCCAACCGTTTCTCATCACCTGCCGGGAACAGTAGACCTGCATCTTCCACCACTTGCTTTAACCCTGCTACATCTGAAGCTACAATTGGTTTATTTCCAGCCATGAATTCCACAGCTGTTAACCCAAATCCTTCCCAAAAAGATGATTGTACCCCAATATAAGAAGCATTTATCAAATCAGGGATATCCGTTCTTTGCCCCCAAAAGACAACTTTATCAGATACTCCTAACTCATGAGCTAATTGCCTACATTTCTCAAGAGTAGGCCCCGAACCGGCAAAAGCAAAAAGTACTCCATCTACAGGTATATATGGAATAGCCCTAATGACAGTTTCCTGATCTTTCTGCACAGAAAATCTAGATATCATCAATACAATCTTAGAGAATTGCGATGCATCTGCAACATTTATAGTTTTATTTGAAGGAAGAAAATCATTTAGATTGATACCATTGTCTATTTGAATAAATCTCGAATCAATCTCATTTACTTTCAGCCACTGTTTTAAGATTAGCTGAGTTTGTGAGCTAATTGAAATTACCTTACTATACTGCCTATACACATAACGTTCTATAAAAGAAAATCCGACTTTTCCTCTTCGCCTATTATTTGTACTATGCTCCGTAAATATCAACTTAGTTGAAACAAAGATATTGGCCAATGCCACCCAATACAAGGATGGAAACAAATGTACATGTACAATACTAAATTTCCGCAAAAATGGGATTAAACGTAAAATTATAAATGGATTATGGTAGCTTCCTGAATTTAAAGAAAAAATTTCTATACCACTATTTTTTATTCTAGTGTAAAAAGAGGAATCAACGCTTTTCAGAACAAGTAGAGAAACTTTCATTTTTTCATTATTCATTAAAGGCAGTATATCAACAAGCAGTTTCTGTGCTCCTCCGATCTCCAATGAATTTATTATATGCAGAATTTCAATCATATTCGTTTCAAAATACTGTTATTATACCGTACTATTGCATCGACAAAAGAAATACCTCCAATTGGTTTTTCGCATATTCCGGCAGTTCACTAAAACAAAATAACTCCAAGAAACATAATACCGAACCACCCTCTCCCCAAACAAAATATTCTTATATCCATTTTTACGAAGAACAGCATACGACTCCTCAACTATTCTGCCTGACGAAGTAATACTTGCTTCATGCACTCTAAACCCCATTATATCGCAATCCACATATTTAAACTTGAATTTTTTAAACAATCTCAGAATATAATCATAATCTGCCGCTGCGCTAAACTGTTCAAAATCATACAAGCCTACTTCATCACATGCCTTTTTGGAAACGAAAAGCGTGCCATGACCAACAAATGTCAGCTTTCTAGAGCACAGCAGAGTCTTGAATCCAGCAGGAATACCTTTTTTTCTTTTCATAAAACACCCTTCTGCTGTAAACTTCTGCAGATTACCGTAAAGACCTTTATAGCATGACGGAAGCCCCTTCAATTTATCTGCAACACTAGATATGACTTCATTGTCTAAATAAAAATCATCAGAATTCAGAATAGCAATATAATCTCCTGTGGCCCATTTCATACCCTTGTTTATTGCATCATACATATTTTTATCAGGTTCACTAATAAAAATCGCTATATCTTTCTGGTATCTATTTATAATATCAATAGTACCATCCGTAGACCCTCCATCTATCACAATATACTCTATGTTCTCATAAGTCTGAGCCAGAACACTCTTTATTGTTTGTTCTATATAGGCTTCACTATTGAAGCAGACTGTAATTATACTTATTTTAATCATGTGGCAAAAGTTTTTCTTTCGTTCGATAAACATACGCTAAGGCCAACATAGTCCAGAACCAAGGAAGATAAATCAAATCAACAAAACAAAAATGAATGGTTGAGAGAGTAAATGCAATCACAAATCCACAACGCATATCTTTATTCTTTATCTGTAATATATGATAGAATGTACACAATAGAAAACCCAAGAACAATATGATACCGCAAATACCTGCACTCATTAAAATACCAACATATAGAGAAATAAAAGAGGGTGTTTTTAGCGTACTAAAAGCGGCAGAGCCATAGCCCACCATTAAATGTATGCCAGTAAGATATTGATCCAGTCCTACAATTCTACTATTTCTATCACTGAACGAACTATTATCAACATCTAATTTGGCGGTAACAGTTTGATAGCCAATTTCCCAAATTGAAGGGAAAACAATTATAATAACTAGAAAAAGAATAAAAACAATAAATAATTTTTTCATCAAAGACTTTAAATTCCCTACTGAGAAAACATAATAATATAAATAAATAAATATAGCTATCACTAATGCAACCAAGCCATAAGCGCTAAATGAAAAGAACAAAGCAATCAACACAATACTTATATACGATATCAAAATAATCTTATTTCTTTTATTTCTAAGAAGCCATGCCAAAGTGATGGGAGTAAAAATCTCTAGATATAACGAAAAATGACCGGATTCTTCCATAAATGATCTGGCACGAATAAAATTAGATGCTAACGGAGTATATCCCTCCACTCTTCCTCTAGGAATAATGTTCTCCAAATTTACTCCAACAAAGTTTACCAATAAAAATTCTACAATGGCAAATAGTGAAGATATAAAAACGGAAAATGAAATAATATTCAACATAGTATTGAATATTCCGCTATCGAATTTCAGCAAATATAGAACTAATGACTTGAACACATAATAAAAGGCAAAAAAAGAGAACGTCCACATTATATAATGATTAAGACATTTTTCTCCTGTAGCAAACAAAATAAAAGAAAACGTCAAGACAAGCCAATACGCAAGTAGCCAGTATCCTTCTTTATGTAGCTTTATTCGAGAAGAAAGAAGTAAAATCAAATAAAGTAAAGAGTATATAGCAGCCAAGAATGTCGGCATTGAAATAAATGATGACACAGCAAAGGCATTTGTAAATATCCCGACAAAAAGGTAAGCTATAAGAATACGTATTATTATAAATTTCACTATCTTAAATATTTATTAGTAGTCATAATATATCTGATTTAGAGCGCATAGCTTTCATTAATAGTCCCATTTTACATTTTCTTTCAAAACTCCATTGCTACTCACTGCCACAAACTCTTTATCCACTCTACGAGTAATAGTTGAGTTAGCAGCTACAATTACGTTATCCGAGATACTTACTCCTTTAAGAATTATGCTTCTACAGCCAATCCACACATGATTTCCTATAGTAATCGGTTTCGAAGGATTTAATATTCTGCCATCAACAGTCGAAGCCACTTGGTGCCAATCGTTATCCATAATAAGCAAGTCCCACGACAAAAGGCATTCATTTCCAAAAGTTATACTATTTTGACAAAGCAACGTAGAACGACCGGTCACATTAAAATTTTCGCCAAGCGTTAGTACGGCATTCCTCCCTACTTCCACACAACATCCCTGACCAAACCCAGCCTTACCATATATATGTAAAGTACCAGCTACATTCCATATTGAACAACATCTTTTTTTATCGATAAACCCCAAATTATTTTTTCCAATTTGAAGAATCCCCATTCGTAATGGACAATGGAAAATCAATCTTGCCTTTCGCGCATTTTTAATAGTCACTTTACCATATATAAGGATGGGAAAACGTATTGCTTGATCAAACGGAAAAGTTACGAAATTAAGATAAATGGTAGAGAATAAGTTCATCTCTCTCATTCTAGAAAACAACATATTAATAGGATACATAAATAGCTTTTTACATTCTAATCAAAAAGAGATCAAAAGTCTTACAACGATTACTTACACAATAGATAAGCATTACTATTATTACTCCTTTAAAATCTTGTCCATGATATCCTTAAATAAACTATCAAATTTTTTAAGCGAGAAGTTTTCACGGGCATACTGAAAACATCCTTCCCTAAAAATCAGAATCTCTTCATTACTCATAGATACAGCACGCTTTACCGCATTCTTTATATCCTCAACATGCCATCCTTCTAATTCAATAATATATTCATTGGGCTCAAAACCGCATTCTTTAGTAAGAATTGGAATAATACCATGAGCCATACAAGTAGCGACAGCAGTACTCATACCTTCAGAACAAGATGGAAAAATGATAAAACAATGTCTATTTATAACTTTATCAATAAACTCCGGATTATTAACATTTATACGTCCACAATCTACCGTATTGGAAGTTTTCAACTTATGAAACAAACTTTTTTCAGTTGTAGGCAATCCATAGAAACTAATAGAAAATTCAGGCATCTCTTTAAATGCATCAATAAGAATATCAACTCCTTTATGAATAAAGCCATCTGATCCAAACCAAAGGAAATTACGTTTTATTTGTTCAATTCCATTCTCCAATTTCGCTCTGTCAAAAATATATTCTGTATTAATTAATGCATTACTATTTATAAGATACACATTGTCAAAATAATGCTTCATTGACTCTGCATTATACCTGGAATTCATTATTATCGCCAAATCAGAAGATGTAAGCATATCTTCATCAATATAGCCTTTTCGTATAATAGAAGCATTACAATTAATAGATGGATGCCTTTGTTTGAAATATAATATCCGTTCAGCGTATTTCTGTGCAACAATTACAGGATTATTTTCAGTAATAAATATTATTTTGTAGGCATCAGGCTGATTCTTACAGATTCTTTTGAACACCTCGCCTAATCCGATTATTATATTATATTTCTTATTTTTCAATATCTCATATGAAAAAACATCAGAACAAGCACATACATCTACACAATAATCATTATCAATGAAATACTTGACTACTTGATTTGCATGCATATAATTAGCATGCTTAGCTTTCGTCCAATCTACATCCTCCAAATACAGATAGCATAAAAGCACTTTTTTTTGTTGTGAATTAAGTAAATCTAGATTAATATTTACTTGGTATTTTCCACCAAAGAAGCGACCTATTTTAACAGCTAATTGAAGGTGTTTTTGTAACAAACTACGCACTACTTCTTTAATAAGGCTTTTCATACAAAAACTTTATTATTTTATTTCTATGCCATCATTACGCAACCCCTGTAGAATGACTGAAGATAATCCCCAATCCGTTCTTTTCCGAGGAGTAGTGAACCTATAGCGTATAGTATTAATTATTTTTGTTAAACAAGACTGTGAATATAATAATTCATTATCATCTACAAATGAAACCAACTCTCCACGCTTTATTCGTAAATGATGATGGAAACAATAAATAGGAAGTAAATACTCTGAAAAATGACCTAAAATACGTCGAGCTCTGGAGTAACCGGAAAAACGTATGTACTTCTCACATTCAAAAAGAATAGAGAACTGCCATTCAGCAAATTGGTCAAACAATTCCTTTGAGCATACAAACATATTAAAAGCTATATCCCTGTTTCCATGCATATATGCCAATACTGTGTTCTTATATTCAGGATATAATCTTTCTATTACCTGATATAATATAGCTACATCTTCCTCTATTGCAGCGCGATATAGTTTCTGCTCCATAGAATACGAGCGATATATAGGTTCAGGCAATATTATATCATACTTTTGCAATAAAGATTCCAGACTATTTTCGGTGTACTTAGTTTTAAAATACCTTCGATAATGGCACAGACCAATATATATTGTATCTTTTAAGTTTTTCCATGCCCAATATTGGGCAGTAAGTTCACAATACATCGAATTCTTTTCGCTAATATTATCCCCCGTATCATCTCCTTGAAAACCTAAATTATAATTTGAAATGGCTTTTCCAACATGAATAGGTGTATATATATTGTCGCTGTAAACAGCATCCGCTTTATGAATTGCTACAAGAATTTTCGCTTTGCTTTTCTGTTGTTCCATAAAATTTATTATAAGAATAAATCATCTCGAAAAGTTGATTGATAAGGTAACATACCTACTTTGCATAATACATATTTTACTCTTTTCCTCCAAGTCAACTGTCTATTAAGTAATGGTGTATTTTTCCATTGTGTCATATCACGATATTTAAAAAACTCAGATTTGAACGGGTGAGCACAATTCTTAATCCAAGGTTTGTCATATGAAATATAATGCAAGATATATGGATCTTTAAGCGCTTCATTTAATTCAGACTCATACTCCCAAGAAATATGTAATTCTTCGTTCAGCAATCCATCTGTCACATTATATTTTAGTGGCAATATAAACTTCTCGTCTTTTAATACATAATTCATGATATCCTGATCATGATACAAAATCCGTTCAGGATACTGCTTTATGAATAAAAGAAATCTATCGAACACATTATGAATTCGCCAATATTTTAAATTGATTAGCAATACACCTGCGTTAAAATAGCCTAATCTTTGAAGGTATCTTAAACGATTATAGTTCAAAATTTGTCCATCGTCTGCATCAGGTACGCAACCTATTGCATAATTTTCTATATCCATATTCCACAAATTGATTAAAGAATGACGGACTATAATATCACAATCCAAATATAAGACCTTGTCCAAATCCTTAGGCAAGATTTCCGTCAAAAAGAGACGAAAATAAGTTGCTAATGTTATATGGGATTGTTGTCCAGCCATTCCGACAGGTAAATTGACCACCCACGACTCATCTATTTCATAGAAAGTGACTTTATTTTTATATCTATTGACGATATTTATTAAACTCTCCTTTTCTCTTATAGAAACATTCTTATTGATGATTACATGAAAACATACATCTCCTTGTGTATTGTTCTCACATATAGAGCACAATAAAACACCACAAGGCATAATATAATTACTATCCGTACAACAAACAATATTCATCTTTTCCAGCTTAATATTTCTTTCTTCGTATACTTTCCAAACCATATCGCAGTTGTAACATGGCATTGAATAAAGATAAATTGCCACTTAAAGCAAAATAACAAGTAAGTAGTTGATAAATACTCACCTCTTTTCTCCATTCTTTCAGAAAACGATATTTATAAACATTAGCCTCCGAATACATCTCAGAATATTGCTTTCTTAATTGCTTTGTTGCATTTTTCATACAAACAAATTTTGCTTTAAGTTGCTTATAGGCTAATTCATAATCATATCCTATTATATTGTTATTTTCAAGAAATTTGGTAGTAAAATCTATCACACCAATAAAATTACTCAAATCCTTTTCACTAACAGGTAAATGGCATATCGACAAATCATTATATTGAACATAGTTATAAAAAGCCTGCGGAATATATTCAATTCTATTTGCAAAATAAAAACATTGAATCATAAATACATAATCTTCGCCATAATCAAGCCCCTCTACTGTTTCTATAGTATTTTCCGTTAATAATTCTCTCTTTATTAGTTTATTCCATCTTGCTGCATGTTGCGTTTTAATAACCTCACCCAATAATTCCACTTTATTCTTTAGAATATCATCTTTTTCATATACTTTTTCGTCCAGATATACACGCCACAAATCACATCCAACAATATCCGCATCTGTTGCTATAGCTTTTGCATACATCTTTTCCAACATTTCTTTTTCTATATAGTCATCACTATCTATTTGAATTATATACTCTCCTGTTGCATAGTTCAAAGCTGTATTCCTAGTAAAAGCAATTCCTTTATTGATTTCATGATTTATAATCTTTAGTTCTTTTCCATTTAGTGCATTTGAAGAACTATGAAATATCTCATTAATCACTCTCATGCTATTATCAGGAGTGCAATCATTTACTATTATTATTTCCATGCTTTCCTGTATAGTCTGATTCAAAACAGAAAGGATGCAACGTTCCACATACTTCTCCACATTATAAACAGGTATCAATACACTGATTTTGGGAGGATTTGACTTTTCTAGCATCTTATTTACGTTTTATTATTTGATAAATTCGCCGAGTAAATACTCTAAAATTCTTATCAATCAATTGAAAAAGACATAGACTGACCAATCCATAAAGAATTAATACCTTAAACGAAATGAGAATCCAGTCCATAAAATTCCTGCATGACAGATTTATGTATTCAAGAAAAAAACGAGAAATATACCACGACACAAGTATCAAGCATACTATTTTACCGATAAAGCACAAGTAGTTCCATATAGGTATTTTAAAGCCACGGCTATATAAAAAATAGGGTTTCCAACAACAAATAATCACTAACAAACTAATCAAAACACCTGCAATGATACCAGGTAATCCATAATAATATCCCAATAGTATGGATAAGCCCAAATTTAATACTGCTTCAATAATCGGAGCATAAATATCTTGAAATAGTCCATAGGCTGAAAGAAAAGAATCATTAGTACGAGTCATGGAAATAAAAGCATAAACAACCAGTAGAGTAAAAGATGTAGAATCAAGTAAGTAGTCTTCCCCTATCCAAAGTAACATGAAAGAATGAGTCAGATGAAATAAACAAAAACATATCACAGAAACAATCCAATAACGACTGACCGTATATTCTTTGAAAAAAGAAAGAATTTTATCTTTATTCCCCTCAGCGACCAAATTACCTATGCCAGCATTTACCCCATTATAAATAGAAGTGATAATCATGGATACACTCACTACCAACAACATATAGTTCCCATAAATAGCAACAACCGTCAATGACAAAAATGCATAAATAATCAAAGGACTGGTTTGCCCCAGTACGTAAGATGCAAACCTATGAAAAAACAACTGCTTTGTTTTTCTTATGATTTCAACATATTTCCGAGACAGGGCTTTCCCTTTAGACAAATCAGGATGAAGCCAAGGAAAACTTTTACGAATGGTCTTATGCAAAAAGAAACAAGTAATGACGGACATTAATAGTTCCACTATCAACCAATAAATATATCCTTGCTGAAAATAACCGATACCAACAATCTGCAACAGTAATTTCAAAACTCTGAACCCTTGTACGTTATAGTTTATTTTATACTCCTGCTGGTCGGCGCTTAATACAATCTGCTGATAATTGATGATATATCCCAACATGGCAGCTACCAACAAAACTCCGAATGAACTGTAAGCATACCATAATGGCAATTCCATTTTGGA
The DNA here is from genome assembly GCF_014750685.1 of Bacteroides sp. GM023. Taxonomy (GTDB): domain Bacteria; phylum Bacteroidota; class Bacteroidia; order Bacteroidales; family Bacteroidaceae; genus Bacteroides. The sequence continues at coordinate 712,766 of NZ_JAAXGE010000001.1, read as the reverse complement.
GAATATCAACGGAAAGAAACACATTAAAACAACTCCGCCTGCAAGGACAATATAAGCGATACGCCTGTAAAGCCAACCTTGTACGGCAACAATTTCATTGATAGCATCATAATCTTTTTGGAATAACGGAGTATAAAGTGTATATGAAATAGCAGCACTTATACCCAGTTCCGCCAAATTAAGAAATCCAAGTAGATTAGCTGCCGTCGTATTTATTCCCAAGACCTCTGCGCCTAAACATTCTATAAGAATTTTACGCGAAAAGAATCCGAGAACTAAAACCCCAACACTAAAAAATAAAGAAACACGGACATTATTGATGCTTTGTGTTGTACGGGTAGGAGATTTCACCTGATAGCGTTCTATTAGAAGTTTACACGAAATTCTTTACTATTTAGCACATGCTGTATTATAGGAGCCATATCATAATATCTGTATTGCCCCAACCTTCCACCAAAGATAATATCCTGCTCATCTTCTGCTAGTTTTCGATACGCCTCTGCCAGTTGATTGTTACGATTATCATTCACTGGGTAATATCGCTCCATTCCTTCTTTATATTCTACTGAATATTCCTTTGATATTACCGTTTTCAGACAATCATATACCTTCTGTCCCAACATTTCAAAATGTTTATGTTCAATTATCCGAGTATAAGGAATCACACGCTCAGTGTAATTCACAACTGCATTTCCTTGATAATTAGGTGTATCAACAACCTCCGTCTCAAAAGAGACAGTACGCCAGTCCAGCTTGCCAAGCTTGTAGTTAAAGAACTCATCAATAGCACCGGTAAACACTAACTTATTTGCAATTTCTCGCCAACAGTCTTTATACGTAGCAAAAAAATCGACAGATGTTTCGCATTTTACGCCATCCAGTAAACCCTCAATAAGTTTATTGTATCCACCTATTGGAACACCTTGATACTTATCGTTGAAGTAATTGTTATCAAAAACCAAACGTACAGGAATACGTCTGATAATAAACGCAGGAAGCTCTGTACACTTCCGTCCCCATTGTTTTTCCGTGTAGCCCTTAATCAATATTTCATAAATATCTTTCCCTACAAGAATCAAGGCCTGCTCTTCCAAATTACGTGGTTCACTAACTCCGTCAGCTCTCATCCTTGCTATAGCTTCTGCTTTCTGTTGTTCTATTTTAGCCATCGCTTCAGTTGGAGTCGTTATTCCCCAAATCTGATAGAATGTATTCATATTAAAAGGAAGATTATAAAACTTACCTTCATAATTGGCAATTGGAGAATTTGTGTAACGATTAAATTCCACTATTGAATTTACGAAATCCCAAACTGCTTTATTAGAGGTATGGAAGATATGTGCACCATACTTATGCACATTAATCCCCTCAATATTTTCACAATAAACATTTCCTCCTATATGTGGACGCTTGTCAATTACCAAACATTTCTTACCCATTTGTTTTGCACAATAAGCAAAAGTAGCTCCAAAAAGACCTGAGCCTACTATCAAATAATCATAATAAGGAATCATATTATTAGAATAAACATTTCAATATATCGAAGTAAACACTCGTTGCTAAACAGCCGACTGAGTAAAGTTTGGTAGCCTGCACCGAGTATTTTTACTATTCAAAAAATAATTCATAACGTAACCAGTACAGCATTTTATCATTTTTTTAGCTTCGTCCAAAAATCCTTCACTAGCAACTCCCAACTAATGGCCCCTACTACACAAAGAAAAATAAAAGCTAAAGCATATACTTTTTTACTAGTTCCTGAAGGGTTCAATGGCACTATCGCAGGTTCTAGAACCGCGAATACAGGTTTCTCTTCTTGTACTTTAGCTCTGGCAACTTGAAGCTGATTTGCAACCTGACTATATACTTGATAAGCCAAACTCATATCACTTTGCAGTCGTTCCTGTTCTGTACGGACACTCTGCAAAATGAGATCATCATGAGAATCTACATAATGAGCATATTTTCTTTGGGCAATATAATACTCTTGTTGACGTTCTTTACAAAGTTTCTCCAAATAGGCACAGTCTTCTTTCGCCTTGGAAGTACGGTAGTCTATGATATATTTTTGCAATTTCTTCACAACAGAATCGGCAACCACCGCAGTTGCCATTGGATTTTGCAAGGTCACAGCGACAGAAGTCATAGATGTTTTCTTATCTACTGAAGCCGTAATCTTTTCTCTCAACATTCCAATCTTCTGCAACTCTTTTTTAGATAATTCAATCGTACCTCGATTTGATTTATCAGAAAGTTTTGATTCATATTCTTCTTGAACAAATAATGATTTTACTCCGCCAATTATCATACCAGGTAACCCAATTACATAACTCCACCAAGGAGAAGACTCTTCATCTAAATAAGTGTTTAGAGTCATAGTTTCACCTGTTGATACAAGTATTTTCATCGCAGAGAGTTCAAGCAAAAAAGGAGTGGAAGATACAATATCAGCAGATAAAGAAGCATTTAAAGCATCAACCCCATCGCCCATTGTAGCACTGCTTCCCAAAAAAGAAGCTGCTAAACCTGACAAACCACCACCTTTAGCATTACCCATCTCCGGAGAAAGAGTAACTTCAACTGTATATTGTTTAGGAATACTTATTGCCACAATAACCCCCATCACTAATCCAATACCGATGGCTTTATAAATTGTCTTACGAATAGCTATAATCTTATGAAGAAAATCTACCAGATATATTCCGTTCTCTTCATCCATATAATTATCTTGTCTCTGTTTTATTTCCTTTTCAGATTCTCGTTCTATCATAGTGGTTATAAGCAGTATTCGTTATTTCTTGATTAAGTTAGCAATAGATGCAACCATCATTCCTAAAGTGCTAAATGTAGTAGCATATCCTAAAATATTTCCCATATTTACCTTTTTCTTAGCTTTGCTAGGCACAATTATCTCACAACCAGGCTCTATTTGCTTTTTACCACTGCCTTTCACTTTCGTGACCTGACCATTCATATAAACGATGAACTTCTTACTCTTCTTTGCATTATCAGAATAACCACCGGATTGATTCAGATAGTAATCTATATTTTTACCTTCCATATAAGAAACAGTATTCGGAACCATCACAGCACCATTGATAGTAACTGTATTATTATTCTTCGGAATAGAAACCACATCACCTTCACGCAATACAATATCTGCCGTACTTCCCGGTTTAGCCAAGGCTTTTTCTAAGTCGATACCGACTGTGAATGTGTTCTCTATACGGATACCTAAAGAGTCCATCATCGCTTCTCCCAGTTGTCTGCTCATTAAACGAATCACATCACCCATCCGTTTCTTTTCGCTGGCGTTGGCGACACGAGTCAATTTCGCACCACGCAGGTATGCGTAGTTCGTAGCACCACCGGCTTTGTTGATTAAATCTGAAAGACGTTCTTCACGGCTAGTCATTGCATAAGAGCCACCAAAAAGAATTTCACCTTCAATAACCACATTTTGCTGGGCTTGATAGCCGGGACTACGACGTACGTAAACCTGATCATAAGGTTGGAGCACAAATCCCGGCTTACCATCTACCACAAAACCCTCTTTCAAAGAAAAAGTATATATCTGACCGATTGTATCGCTGTCTACTGTACTGTGGGGATTCTTGATTCGGCGGGATACATCTACACGGACAACTGAAGCTGCTTCACGCAAGCCACCTGCTTGGATGATAAGGTCTTCAAGAGTCATATTATCTGCGTAGGGATAAGAATCCGGTTTGGCTACTTCGCCATGGATGACAACATCACCTTTATCTTCCAAATCATGGATGCTGGGGATATAGAGGATGTCGTTTTTCATCAGGATGATATTGGGGGAAGTACCATCCATTATGGCTTTGATGTCTACCGGGATAACTTCGCTGGTCAAGTCTTCGCGTTGGCGATAAAGGACGGCACGATTCAGGAACGCATCGCCTGTAAGACCTTGCGATTCGTTGACAAGTTCGCGGATTGTATTCAGTTTACCGTTCAGTTCATAAATTCCCGGACGGTAGACTGCACCACGGATTTCAAGTTTATTAATGAAACGGTTAAGGATGGCTTCGGCTGTAACGACATCACCGTTTCTCATTTTATAGACGCTGTAATCCAGGTCTTTTACTGTATTTACTTCGTACTCCTGCCCGTTCTGACGTACTACACGCAGTGAACGGGTGTAGGCGTCCGCTTCGAAACCACCGGCGTAGCTGAGAAGGGTAGATAAGGATTCGTCCTTCTTCATTTCAAAACGCATGGAGCGTTTCACTTTTCCGTCGATTTTTACCAATACTTCATAGGCGGGGACGATGACAACGTCGCCTTCCTGGAGACGGATGTCGTCCTGGATGTTTCCTTTCAGTATGAATTGGTAGACATCAATTGTAGCGATGTTCTTACCGTTTCTTACCAGTTGGACATTGCGAAGGCTGCCTATGTCACTGACTCCGCCAGCACGGTAAAGTGCATGAAATACAGTGGCAAAAGAAGAAAGGGAATATGTGCCCGGTTGTACAACTTCGCCCATCACGTTGATTTGGATTGTGCGTATGCTGCCTAGAGTCAGACGGATATCCGAGGTGGGGTCGCTGGCGTTGTTAAGGCCGTTGTATATCTTATTTAAAGTTTTCTTGAGATAGTCGTTGGCTTCGGCGATCGTCAGACCGTTCAGGTTGACAGGGCCGATTTTCTGAATGTTGATGGTGCCGTCAGGGGAAATCTGTTGGCGGATAGTATTCTGGCTGGCTCCCCATATGTCGATAATCACTTCGTCGCCCGGGCCGAGACGGTAGCTTAAGGGAGTGGCGATGTTCACACTGGGTTCAAAAGTCAGGTTGCGGGTATTGAAGATGTTTCGGCCGAAGACTTGGTTGCCACGGGCGAGGTCTTGTGTGCTCGGGTGGTCTTCCAGCATATCGGAAGTATTCTCTTTCGTTTCTTCACGAAGGCGAGATTCATTGACGTCGGTGCCGGTGGCGTTGGAGGTATTTACATTGTTCTGACGTTCATACAACTGTTTCACACGCATCGCTTGTTCCTTGGTCACACCTTTGCGGGCTAGTTCCGAGGCCAGTTGCTTTTGTTCTTTTCCTTGCTTGATGCCGTCTTTTACGTATTCAAGAACTTGGGAATCACTCATACTTTGAGCCAGCAAAGGAGAGGAACCCCCTAACATTAGAATGAATAGAAACGCAGTAATCTTTTTAGATAGTGTCATTGGTATTTCTTGTAGATTCTATATAACCGATTGGCATGTCCACGCAAGCACAGCCAAGCATATTTAAACGGACGGCGATTTTGCTCTTGCCGCCTATCGTGACGAGTTCGCCGACAAGACCGCTAAGAGGGCCTTTGATGACACGGACTTTTTCGCCACGTGCCAGGGGAGAACTGTTCATACAAACTGCTTCGTCGGAATAATCGAGCATGAAACGAAAACGCGCCATTTGCTCATCGGGAATAACGGCAGGAGTGCTTTCACCACGCATCACCATATAACGGCTGACTGTGGAAAAGGAAAGGACTTCCATACGTTCTTTGGGAGTGGCATGAACGAATACCATCATCGGAAGCAATACTGTATTGACTGCTTTACGACGGTCGCTCCATTGATGTATCTCTTGCTGGACGGGAACGAAAGTATCGATTCCCATTTTGAATAAACGCTCGGCAACTTTCTTCTCGTGATGCATACGAACCAGTGCTACATACCAGCGTTTTGAGTGTGCTACGCCTTCCCCTGTCCCACAACTAGGCACGGCGCTAATAGATTTTTCCTTTGTAAAAATCATAATTTTTTACCCCATTTTAATCCATTACTTCTTAGGTAACGGATAATACGCATACAAAACGCATACAATTACAATAAAAAGGAAAAAAGACAACATGAGGGAAGTAATAACGAAGATTCCTAGCCTTCAATATCAATACAGGTTGAAGTTAGGAAATAGAAAGTCACGGAGCATAAAGAGTCAATTCTTCATGTTCGGATACTTTGTGTGGATATATTTGGGAGAAAAAAGGAAAAAAAGAAGTTTTTGCTTGTTTCCTATTACTATTTTTACCTATCTTTGTAGCAAATCAAAATCCGTTACCTAAGAAGTAACAGATTAATAAGTCCCTAAACCCTAATACTTTAGCTACATTCTGCAGAGTTATATAAAACTCTTCACGTAAGAATAATTCATTTTATTTACTTTAGTTCTTTCTTCTAGTTCAAAGCCTTTTAAATAGATTTGTGTTGTTTTAATCGATTTGTGCCCCAGTGATTCGCTAATCATCTCGATAGGAACCCCTCTGTATTTCGCAGTGGTAGCCCATGAATGGCGAAGCGTATAAGACGTGACAGACGACCGTATTCTCAGCTGCCTGGACAAACACTTCAAGTCATTATTAAATCGTCTCAAAGCCGTCTGATACTCGCGATATGCCTTTTCATCCGTTCTCTTATATTCTCCGCTCAATATCCGGAAGAGATAGTCGGGATGATTATCGGGATGCTCCTTATTATATCCGTTGCACAAACGGGCAATGGCATCCTGTGCCGAATCCAAGATCTCGAGACTCATGGGCGTACCGGTCTTCATACGGTTGTACTTCAAAAGCCCCTGCTCGACGTTAGACTTCTCCAAATGGGCAAAGTCGACAAACGGCATACCGCAAAACTGGAACAACAGACTGGCAACAGCTTGTGTACGACGCAGTTTCTCCGTCTTCGGATCTTCGTTGAGCAAGACGTGAAGTTCACGTATCGGAAGCGCCCTCTTCTGACGGGTATCGACACCCGTAAAGACATCCCGGAACAGACCATACACATAAGGAGCTTGCCGACTATCGACACCCCGGTTGTAGATACAACGCAACATACGCATGTATGTAGAAATCGTATTAGGCTTCAGATGAGAAGCCGCCAAATAGTTGCTATACGCCTTTAACGTGTCGCGGTTCACCCTACTGAAAGTGATGAATTGACTTCCGCAAAATTTCGTAAAGGAACGAATAGCATGTTTATACACATGAGCCGTTGAATAACGGCCCTCCCTTCGCAAACGATCTATATATTCGTTTGCACAATTAGTAAATTGCTTTTTCTTCATAAATGATTACTTATCGTGTTAGTCATTAAATGACGAACTGAATATAATAAGATTATAAATAAAACTGGTTATGATTTTAAATAAACTCACTGTTTTCAACTGATTTTCGTTTTTTTTCTAAAAAAAAGAAGTGCAGTGATGCAGTATTCCGAGAATCTTTGCATTTACCCTATAAAACCAAGAAATAAAAAAGATAATCAGACCTATATCATAAGACCTAAAACCTGAGCTTAACAAGTGGGGGAAAAAACAAAAAAGAGAGAGAGTTTTTTTATTTAACGTCCCCAAAAAAGAAACCCCTGCTAACTTTGAAGTTGGCAGGGGTTTTATTTTTAAGGTACTAAGCTTATCTTTAAGTGATAATAATTTGTCTTTTAAACAGTAAGCTTGTTTTAAACAGTAAGTTTGTTTTTAAGCGCTATGCCTGTCTTTAGGCATTAGGCACCATTGCTTTTTTACTTGCAGTATTTCTTAATCAGCTCATCCACGTTCGGGTCACCCAATTCTTTCGCTTTCTTGAAGTTTCCGCAAGCCTCGTCTGTCTTTTTCAACTGTATTTGACAGAGTCCCAGCAAACGGTAGGCTTCGCCATATTTCGGGTCTGTTTTCAGGATATTATTCAGAATCTGAATAGCTTCCTCATAACGTCCTACACGCAGATTTACTACAGCGTGTTCAGCCTGATAAGTCAAGTCGGTCGGATTCAGTTCGACGGCTTTGGCAATATCGTCCAATGCACGTTGATACTGGCGTGCTTTCAAAGCAGCCTGTTCACGATAATAATAGAATACGTCGTTCACCTGACCTTTTACCGCAGTGTCATATGCATCGTAATCGAGCATAGCATTTCGTGGCTGGTCGGCGTTCATATACATCTGCGCACGTTCCAGCAGATAAGGAGCGAAGTCTGCCGTCATCGGTTGCGGGCAACGGGCGATACAGCTATCCAGCAGCACTAAAATTTCTGTTGGTTCGGCTTTCATCAATTCTTTTGTTTTGGCAGCACTGAAGAACGTACCGGCAGAAGCGATATTGCTGGCATTTACTTTCTCGTAAGCAGCCAAAGCTCCGGCATAATCCTGCTGGGCAAATAAGATATCACCTTCCAGTTGAACATAAGCAGGCAGTGGGTCGATAGTGATGGCCTGACGTACATTCTTCAAAGCAGTGTCATATGACCAGTCCTTATACGGTTTCTCCGGTTTCGACAGTTGATAAGCGTACATCAGCTTACCTATATTATAATATACATCATCTTTCTTCTGAGCTACTTTCAACGCTTGGTTAAAGTCGGCAACGGCCTTATCGAACCAAGACTGGTCGTCCTTGCCCTTAGCTACGTAATAATTCGCACGGCGAAGATACCCATCCGCATTCATCGGGAACTGACGGATAAAATCATCCAACAGCTTTCCGTAATCTTCTTCCGACAGGCTTGAAGAAGCCATGAACAGATATACCAACGCTTGGTCTTCCGTTTCGGGCAGACCTTTGCGGATACCTATGCTTTTCAGTGCCGCATCTCCCAAAGAAAGGGCGCTAATCTTCTGCGACATGGCAAAGGCAGCTCCTGCGGCATAGCAGGTAGTCACCGTGTCAAGTCCGGATGATTTCTGCGCAATGCCGAACACCTGGCCATCCGCGCTCATCACCGGACAGCTCACCATCTTGTCTTTCATCTGCATGCTCAACGTATAGTAATGATATTCGCCCGCCACTTTGGAAACCTCTTTCACTTTACCCGACACACAAGCAATGCTTTTCTGTGTAGAATAAGGAAGCATCCACGCGTCAGCTCCCACTGCCGGAGCAGTATTCGCCACAATCAACGCAGGCACTTTCTTTTCAGTAATAGCTACGCGGAACTTGATAACATCATACATATCATTCGCTCCCAATATCGTGCTGACAGGCATTTGTTTGCCTTCGGCCGTGATAATCTCCGCACGTTCGGCACCTTTAAAGAGAGAGTAGTCGGACAAAGCCACCCCGTCTTCGGATACAAAAAATCCGTTTCCGGTATTCAGCATTTTGTCGTTTTTGTCGTAAGTCACCACAGAGAAGACAGCGCGTTTCGCCTTCTCTACCCATTTTGGGGTTTGTGCCATGCTTCCCTGTGCCAGGAAGATGAACAGTAAAGGTAGGATTAAAATCTTCTTCATATCACTCGTTGTTTCTTTGTTTCACACCTTCGTAAATCAGGATACCGGCGGCAACAGACACATTCAGGGATTCGATAGTTCCCAACATTGGTATCTTCACCCATTCGTCGCAAAGTGCCAGGTTATCATAAGACACACCCGTATCTTCCGCGCCCATAATGACGCACACCGGCCCTGTATAATCGGCTTTCGTATAGTCATAGTCCCCCTTTTCGGTGGCAGCCACGATGCGGAAACCGCTATCTTTCAGGAATTTCAGCGTTGAGCGCAGGCTCTGTTCGCGGCATACGGGAAGCGTATGCAAGGCTCCTGCCGAGGTTTTCACGGCATCGGCATTCACCGACACGCTGTTACGGGCAGGAATAATCACTGCGTCCACACCGGCACATTCGCAAGTACGGGCAATCGCACCGAAATTGCGCACATCGGTTATTCCATCCAGCATCACGAAAAACGGATTCTTCCCCTGTTCAAACAAGAAAGGAACCATATCTTCCGTCTTCTGATAGGTCACAGAAGAAATGAAGGCAATCACACCCTGATGATTCTTGCGGGTGATACGGTCGATACGCTCTACCGGAACACGCTGAACAGGAATCAGCAGACCATTCAAAGCCGCAAACAGCTCTTTAGAAAGTTCACTCTGAATGTCTTTCTTTACAAGGATTTTATCAATCTCTTTTCCAGCCTGAATGGCTTCTATCACGGCACGAACGCCGAAAATCATTTCACTTTTATCTATCATCGCGGTTATTTACTATTTTTCTATTTACCAGTTACTATTTGTTGGCTACTAATCGCTAATTACTATTTAACAGAGCTTTGGCGTTGCTAAGGGCTGCTTCGGTCAGTGTAGCGCCACTCAGCATATGAGCGATTTCCTCTACCCTCTCCGCGTCGGTGAGACGGCGGATATGGCTGTTGGTTTCCGTATCACTGTCTTTCTTATATACCTTATAATGCGCGCATCCACGGGCGGCAATTTGCGGCAGGTGGGTGATGCTGATAACCTGGCGGTTCTGCTCGCCCATCTCTTTCATCATATCTGCCATGCGGTCGGCTATTTCGCCGGATACTCCCGTGTCTATCTCATCAAATACGATAGTCGGCAACTTCACGGCTCCGGCAATCATGGCTTTGATGGAAAGCATGACGCGGGCTATCTCACCGCCGGAAGCTACGGAAGAAATATTCTGCAACATACCGTTCTTATTGGCAGAGAACAGGAAGCTGACCGTATCTTCTCCCTGCAAGCCCGGTTCTTTCTTGAGTCCCATTTCCACCTGGAAACGGACGTTCGGCATGCCGAGTGGAATCAGTCGGGCGGCCAACTGCTTTTCTACTTCACGGGCAGCCTTTGTACGGGCTTTCGTAAGCAGTTCGGCATGTTGTTTCACTTTCGTATATTGTTCATCCTTGCGGGCGGTCAGTTCGGCGATACGTTCATCATAAGAAGTGATATCGGATAGCTTGCTGCGGTATTCTTCCGTCAACGCTATCAACTCGTCGAGCGTCTGCGCATGGTGTTTCTGTTGGAGGGAATAAATCAGGTTCAACCGCTCGTTCACTTCGTCGAGACGCACGGGGTTAAATTCTACGGAGTCACTTTGCGAAGAAACTTCGTGCGAAATATCTTTCAATTCGATATAGGCGCTTTCCATGCGTTCGGTAAGTTCTTTGGCGGGTTGGAAGACTCTTTGCAGACTATTCAGCGTGTTCAGGCTATCTTTCAGGGATGCGAGCAAGCCACCTTCGTCCGAGAAAAAGGATTGTTCCACCCGATAGAGTCCTGCCTTGATTTCTTCCGCATGGCTCAACGTTTCGGCTTCCTGTTCCAGCTCTTCCTGCTCACCTTCGGAAAGGTGGGCTTCTTCAAGCTGTTCCAGTTGGAAACGGATGTAATCTTCATCGGAACGGCTTTTCTCTGCCAATGCCATCAACTCCGCCAGTTCGCGCTCGGTCTGCTTCCACTCCGCATAACGGGCATGGTATTTTTCCAATGCAGCGTCATTATGTGCCAGGATATCGAGCACGTTCAACTGGAAACCTTCTTTATTGAGCAACAGGTTCTGATGTTGTGAATGTACATCAATCAACTGTTCGCCCAGCTCCTTCACCTGTGCCAGCGAAGCGGGAGTATCGTTGATGAATGCCCGGCTCTTGCCGGATGCCTGCACTTCGCGGCGCAGGATGCACTCTTCGTCATATTCCAGTTCGTTGTCCTCAAAAAACGGGCGCATGCCATAACCTGATATATCAAAACGAGCTTCTATTATACATTTAGAAGCTCCACGGCGAATCGCCTTCACATCGGCACGCTGTCCCAACAGCAGACCGATGGCTCCTAGAATGATTGATTTTCCGGCTCCCGTTTCACCTGTTATAACGGAAAAACCTGTGTCGAAACTAATATCCAGTTTCTCTATCAACGCATAATTCTGAATGTATAGTGAACGTAACAAGTAAATTAAAAATTAAGAATTAAAAATTAAGAAATAAAAGACAATGCAATCACAAGACGATCGATAATGTCGACGGCCACTTCCGTTTTCGGTTTCAGTGGATAGTCCGTGCGACCTTTCCGGTCGATGATGCTGATTTTGTTTGTATCGTGACGGAAGCCTGCTCCCACATCGTTCAGCGAGTTGAGCACGATAAAGTCGAAGTTCTTGCGTTCGAGCTTTCCTACGGCATTCTGCTGCTCGTTATTCGTTTCGAGGGCAAAACCTACCAACAACTGGCCTTTTCTTTTCGTTGTTCCCAAGCTGGCTGCAATATCTTTCGTTGCCCGGAGATGCAGGGTTAATTCTTCTTCCTTCTCCCGTTTAATCTTCCTGTCGGCTACCTTTTCAGGGCGATAGTCGGCTACTGCCGCGCAGAGGATAGCAGCGTCGGCATCGGAGAAGCAGGCTTGCGAAGCCGAATGCATTTCTTCCGCTGATTCCACATCGACACGGCGGATACGGGAATGTTTCGCTTCCAGTTGCACAGGGCCTGCTATCAGCGTCACTTCCGCACCACGACGGGCACATTCTTCTGCCAGGGCAAATCCCATCTTTCCTGAAGAATAATTGCCGATGAAACGGACAGGGTCTATCTTTTCGTAAGTCGGGCCGGCCGTAATCACGATTTTCTTTCCTTGCAGTTCGTCGCTTGCCGAAAAGAATTCATCCAGCGCGCGGATAATCGCTTCCGGTTCTTCCATGCGCCCCTTCCCTACCAGATGGCTGGCAAGTTCTCCCGTCCCCGGCTCGATGATATGATTGCCGAACGAGCGGAGTATATCCAGATTCTTCTGTGTGGAAGGATGGGCAAACATATCGAGGTCCATCGCCGGAGCTACAAACACCGGAGCTTTGGCCGAAAGATAAGTCGTTATCAGCATATTGTCGGCTATCCCGTTTGCCATCTTGCCGATGGTAGAAGCAGTGGCCGGCGCAATCAGCATGGCATCCGCCCACAAGCCGAGGTCTACGTGGCTGTTCCACGTTCCGTCGCGCTGGGCAAAAAACTCACTGATGACCGGTTTGCTGGTCAAAGCCGAAAGTGTGATGGGAGTAATAAATTCTTTTCCCGCCGGAGTAATTACGACTTGCACTTCCGCTCCTTGCTTAATGAGTCCGCGGATGATGTAGCAAGCCTTGTACGCGGCAATACTGCCGGTAATTCCAAGAATTATCTTTTTTCCTTTTAGCATTATTTTGTAATCAAATTACTCATTTCACGCAAACGGATTTTGGTCAGTGTCGCTTTCGTATTCAGCGTGAAATCACTGTTTAAAATCCAACTGTAATATCCGGGGTCTTTCTTCAGGACCTCGGCTACGGACATTCCTTTGTACTTTCCGAAGTTAAACACTTCCACCCCGTTGTCGTCGTACACCATGCGTCCGGCAAAGTCTACATTCTTGTTGTAGCTGGAGTAGTCCGCCAGGAATGCAATATCATTCTCAAGGTCGGAATAGCGGTCGAGCTGTGCTTTCAGCACTTCGTAGGTAGCCCGTGTATCTGCTTCCGCGGTATGGGCATCTTCCAGGTTCTTCTCGCAATAGAACTTGTAGGCGGCAGACAGGGTGCGTTGTTCCATTTTGTGGAAAATCACCTGTACGTCTACAAATTTGCGCTTCGTCATGTCGATGTCTACGCCGGCACGCAGGAATTCTTCTGCCAACACCGGAATATCGAAACGGTTGGAGTTGAATCCTGCCAGGTCGCAGCCTTCGATGTCACGAGCAATGTTCTTTGCCACTTCCTTGAAAGTAGGGCAATCCACCACGTCGGCATCATAAATGCCATGTACTTCGGAAGATGCTTCGGGGATATGCATTTCGGGGTTGATACGCAAGGTTTTTGCTTCCTCATTCCCGTTCGGGTAAACTTTCAAATAACAGATTTCAACAATCCGGTCTGTGTTGATATTGGTTCCGGTCGTCTCGAGGTCGAAAAAGACGATGGGGTTTTTCAGGTTTAATTTCATTTCTTGTTATTTTGTAATCACTTCAGATTAAACAGATTCACACAGACTCTAATTCTCGCAAGGAAAATCTCATCTGTGTGAATCCGTTTGACCATATGGTGATATTTGATTAATCGTTCAGCATCATCGGCATCAGCAGCATCAACAGGTCTTCGTTCTCTTCCTGTTCCACAGGGATGATAACTCCGGCACGTGACGGGTCAGCCAGTTCGATAATCACTTCGTCGGCCGAGATATTGTTCAGGATGTCGATAAGGAAAGTAGACTTGAAGCCGATGCTCATGGCGGCACCTGCATACTGGCACACTTGTGTTTCTTCGGCAGAAGTGGAGAAGTCGATGTCCTGCGCGGAAATCACAATCTGATTTTCCTGCACACGGAGTTTAATCAAACTGCTCGCTTGTGACGAGAAGATGGACACACGGCGCAAAGCACCTACCAACTGCTGGCGGTCTACGGTTACCTTATGAGGGTTGTTCTGAGGAATTACCGAGTTGTAGTTCGGATAACGTCCTTCGATGAGACGGCACACCATGCGGTACTTTTCAAGCATGAATACAGCGTTGCGTTCGTCAAATTCGATAGTCACAGTTCCCTGTTCTTTCGGCAGAAGGTTCTTGAGCAAGGTAGCCGGTTTCTTCGGAAGGATGAAGGCTGCGCGTTCGTTGCCTTTGGCAGCTAACGTCTTGCAACGTACCAGTTTATGACCGTCCGAAGCCACCATTGTGATGTCTTCTGTTGTAATATCAAAATAAATACCGTTCATCACGGGACGAAGTTCGTCGTCGGCAGTGGCAAACACGGAGCGGTTGATGCCACCCAGCAATACTTCAGCCGCCATTTCTACGCGGACTGCGTTGTCACCCAGTGTAGCCGATTGCGGAAATTCATCCGCATTCTGTCCCATCAGGCTGTATTTTCCGTTTTGGTACTGTACTGTGATTTCGTAATTGTCCGGATTGATGTCAAATGTCAACGGTTGCTCCGGGATCTCCTTCAGTGCATCAAGCAATGTTTTCGCTACTACGGCAAAACGCCCGTTTGTATCGCCATTCACTTCAACGGTAGTCACCATCGTCGTTTCGCTGTCAGATACGGTCACAGACAATGTTCCGTCTTCCAGTTCGAAGAGGAAACAATCGAGAATCGGCAGCGCATTTTTGGAATTAATCACACGGCTGATGGCCTGTAAATGGCTGGAAAGAGCAGTACTTGAAACGATAAATTTCATATATTTTCGTGTATTTAAGTTTTAAATGTTCTAACGCACAAAGTTACGAAAAAAGATTCGGGCTACCCAACAAAACAAAAGAAAAAACTGAGTTTGTGTGAGGGATATTCCTAAAAAATTGTAACTTCGCCGCAGAATTTAAAATAATCGCAATGGAATTTACAGGAAAAATCATCGCTATACTCCCTCCGAGAGGTGGAGTTTCAAAGACTAGCGGCAACGAGTGGAAATCACAAGAGTTCGTTATCGAAAATCACGACCAATATCCACGCAAAATGTGTTTCGATGTATTTGGCGTAGACAAAATCGAGCAATTCAACATTCAGATGGGCGAAGAACTGACCGTATCATTTGACGTTGACGCCCGCCAGTGGCAAGACCGCTGGTTCAACAGTATCCGTGCATGGAAAGTTGAACGTGTCGGCGCAGGTGCTCCGATGGCTACCGGTGGTTCTGTTCCTCCCCCGCCTCCGTCAGCTACTCCGGATTTCACTTCGGGCGACGCTAAAGACGACCTGCCGTTCTAAGCCGAAAGTATTCCGCTTAACGATACAGATAAAAAAACTCCCGGTGAGAATGATTCTTGCCGGGAGTTTTTTTTATGCCCGCACTTTGTAAAGATTCCGCCGTGGGCTGAATAGTCTTTATCCCGGGGGTGGGCAACACTCTGCTACGGGCTCGGAAAAATCCGCCCACGGATTACGAAAGAGAATAAGCAGCAGTGGCAACAACGGTTCTTCTCTTCCAAAATATTATCGGCAACAGTAACAGGATTTTTATCTTTCTTTTTCTTTCTGTTTTTCTATTCTCTTTTATTCTCTTCTCCTCTCTTGGGTTATGGTTGGGTTATGGTTGGGTTTTTGCGCCCTGCCAGAAGGCGTTTCAGAGGTTTTAGTTTTTGAAAAAAGCGGTATTTTTCCTATCGTTATTTCTCGTAGGTTTTTCGCAGTTTTCTCGTGAGTTTTTCACCTTTCAACTTGGGAAGTTTTCACTCGGGAAATCTACTTTTTGCTGTGTGGAAAAACAGGATTACGGATGGATTTTCAATTAGGATTCTGCTCCGTTTTATACCGCAAAACAATGTTAGGATAGAGTACTCCATCAGTGTAAGTAAACTGGGCAAAAAGTATAAAATTGCGAAAAAAGTCGGAGTTGCGCAAGAAGAAATCCGGCACGAAATGAACTTGTTTTTCTGCTTGATGGAACAGATGGTCGAAGTCCGCCATCAACATAAAATGATAGGAATCGGACATACTATCCATTCCTGCCCGATAAGCGATTGCTCCATCGAGCACTTCGCCTTTGTCCAACTGGCGAATGTAACGGGAGAGACTGTCTTCATCGGGAGCCAGCAGCAGACGTCCGCCATAGAAAGCGGCATACATATGAGATGTCGGTTCCACAAAACTGGTTAGTTGCGTAAACAACGTTGTTTGAGGGAGCCGATAGACAGGGTAAGCCTTATTGGCGGTATAACAAAAAGTTATACGGGGTTTTCTAACCCCTTCTTCGGCGGGAGCGGTATTGACCAACGAGCGCAGCATCCGTTCGGCTTCCGTCACGTCCAATACGGACAGGCTCAATACTGCTGCTGCATCTTGCAAGGTATCTTCCCGCTGAAACAGGCAGGCAACTAAATCGTGCCCGGTATTCTCCATCAGGTAATGCGATAATTCCCTGTCCCTGTTTTGCATTTCAGTGGTGCGTCCTGCGGTTGTGTATCCTTGCAAATCGCTGTAAGAGAGCAAGGAGTTCCAATCGGTTATGCTTTGTTTACTGAAATAAAATGCGGTAGAGGGCAACACTTCGCCGGGAAATCCTTTGACGGATTCTTGCTGGCGGAGCAGGTTGATAAAGGTGAAGCAGGTATCTGCGTCGTGGCTGATTCCCGTGAAATAGACAAAGTCGTCTTTCATCTTCATATCGAATTCCGTCCATCCAATCATACCGTTCACACGGGTATAAATGGTGGCGGCAGCCGTACTTTTCTTCGGCGCGCGCACTCCGGTGAAAGTAGGGTCATCCGCTAGCGAACCGCCTTTCTTGTAGGCATCAATGACGTCTTCCACCAGTTTCTTCTGGAAACTCAATGCCATAAAATCGGGTGTCAGGTAGCAGGCTAGGAAGTCACCGTCGGACATGGGGTAAATCATTATTTCCTCTCCTTTATAGTCGAAGCTTTTCGGCGGGTAGAGCGATGATATAAATCTCTGCGCAAATCTGTCGATTAATTCCCTGTCTCCTGCGCCCAACCGGCAATAAAGTACCTGGTTGCGCTCATTATCCGGTTCGTGGAAGCTAATCAGCATTTGGTTCATTTGCCGGCTTAATCCATGCGGGCTGTCTTCCGAAAGGGTATAGAGAGTTTGCTTCAGATAAGAGAAAAGTTTGGATACATGCAGATATTGCTGATTTTTGCTACAAGTCAGACCGTCTATTTCGGTGACAAATTCGAGCACGTCATCGGTGGCAAATACCGCCGAAGCGGTGGTTGGAACTAACTCGTAAAGGTTGAAATCCTTCTGTCCTTCGGCGGCTGACAGCCGAAAAAAAGAGTATAAGGCGAAACCTGCGCACAAAAGTACAACAGAAGAAGTGACCGCTATTTTCACTATCGTACGAAGTTTCATAATATTCGCTGTTTATCGGTTAGGTGCAAAAATAATAATTTCTACAAAGAAAACAAAACTTTTGCTAAAAATTTCACCGACAATCAGAGATGAATTTCCATTCCGTCAAATGCCAGGTGAATATTGTCCGGCAGTTTCCGTTCAACCTCGGCATGCAAGCCTATATCATGGCTCATATGTATGAAGTAAGTTTCCTTTGCCTGAATACGCCGCGCCACTGCCAATGCTTCCTCCAAGTTCTGATGGGTAGGATGCGGGGCAATCCGAAGCGCATTCACTATCAAAACATCTATTCCCGCTAATTGTTCAAAAGATTCTTCGGGCATGGTCAGCATATCGGTGATATAGCCAAGTGGCCCGATGCGGTAGCCCAAAATCGGCAGTCGGCCGTGCATCACGCGCAGGGGAAGTATTTCAGTATGGTTAATGGAAAAGTGCTGTCCCGGTTCAATTTCCTGCAAAGGAATGTCGGGCACGCCGGGGTAACGATGGTCTACGAAACAGTAGGGCATGCGCAGGCGCAATGCTTTCGCTACATATTCTTCGGCGTAGATGGGTACAGAACCGAAACGGCAGAAGGGGCGCAAATCGTCCAGTCCGCCGACGTGGTCGTAGTGTTCGTGCGTTATGAGCACGCCGTCTATCCGCTCGTAAGGGAGATGCAATACTTGTTCCCGGAAATCGGGACCGCAGTCTATCAGTATCCGTGCGTCGTCCGTTTCCACGAGGGCGGATGCACGCAGACGGTTATCTTTCGGGTCGGCAGAAGTACAGACTGCGCATGTGCAGCCGATTTGGGGCACTCCCGTCGATGTTCCACTTCCTATGATTCTTACTTTCACTTCTTAAATTGAGAATTAAAAATTAAAAATTAAAAAATAGAGAGTTAATAAATTGAGAATTGAGAATTGAGAATTGAAAAATAGAGAGTTGAAAATGAAGAACAGTCATATGAACAATGAGAATGGACTGATGCGGGAATGCTGTATAGTTATTCATTCTTTTTCATTCCCAATTCCCGTTTTTCATTCTCAACTCTCTATTTTTCAATTCTCAATTCTCAATTCTCAATTTATTAAGTTTACTTCAGGATGAATGTCTATGCCGAACTTCTCACGGACGGAAGCCCGTACTGCGTCCGAAAGCGCAATTATATCACTCCCCTTCGCTCCGCCTTTGTTGACCAGCACGAGTGCTTGTTTATCGTGCACAGCCGCAGGGCCCAGGGATTTTCCTTTCCAGCCGCACTGGTCTATCATCCATCCCGCAGGGATTTTCACCCGTCCGTCAGCCAGTTCGTAATAGGGTATCCGCGGATATTCCCGTTGCAGGTCTGCCAGTTTTTCTTTAGGGACGATGGGGTTCATAAAGAAGCTGCCGGCATTTCCCATGACTTTCGGGTCGGGCAACTTGCTTTCGCGGATATCAATGATTACTTTCCGGACTACCGGTAACGTCAGTTCAGGGTATTTGTCAAGTTCCTGGCGGATGGTTCCGTAGTCCAGTGTGTAATGCGCTTCTTTGCTAAGCCGGAAACGTACGTGGGTGACAAAGACCGACTTATTTTCCGGGCGTTTAAAGAGGCTGTTGCGATAGGCATATTCACATTCTTCTACGGAGTAAACACGTTTTTCGCCCTGAATGTTCACTGTCTCCACGGCGGTTATGAGGTCTTTTACTTCGACGCCGTAGGCTCCGATGTTCTGTACGGCGCTCGCTCCCACTTCACCGGGAATCAGGGAGAGATTTTCTGCTCCATACCATCCGCGTTCCACGCAGTATGCCACAAAGTCATCCCATACAATGCCTGCGCCCACCCGTACGGATACGGAGCGCGCATCTTCTTCCGTCACTTCGATTCCTTCGATGCGCGAATGAAGTATCAGCCCGTCATAGTCTTTGGAAAACAGGAGGTTACTGCCACCACCTATATGCAAAAAAGGTGTCGTAACGGCACCTTGCGCAATCAGTTGTTGCAGTTCTTCCACGGAAGTATATTCTAAAAAACGGGCGGCACTGACATCAATGCCGAATGTATTGTAAGACAAAAGAGAGTACATCATCTATACTGTTTTAGGGTTATATACTTGTATCTTCAAACTTACACAGTTCCCATTCTCCGGCTTTCCGGCAGAAATAAAGGATATTGGAGAAACCGTTGCCGATGCCTTTCAATGCCAGGATTTTCGTTGTGGAATTGTCGTCATTCCGTTGTCCGTAGTTGATATTGGAAAGGCGTTCGGAAGGAAGTTCGGGTTTGAAGGCAAACCACTGGTTGAGGTCGAGACTGGTCTCCAGGATGGAGAAGTCATCGTCCGGGTCGCTGGTGACGAAAGCCAACGGCTCACGCACACGCTGACTCTGGAAAACGCTATCGGTGGCGAAACGACCGAAGAACTCTACAAAGTTCTCGTTGTCACTCTTCTCGATAGGGCGCAGATTGATTGCTTCCAGCATCCATGCTCCTTTGATACGCTCAAAATAATACCGCTTCATCATCCGGGTCTTGACGAATATCCATTCTACCTGTACGGATGTGAGTGAGGTGTCTCCTACCAAATCCATGTCTTCCTCTTTATCAAACAGGAGCGTATAATAGTGCTGCTTGGTAAACAAGTTGTCATGCTTCCAGTGCTTTTCGTCGATATTCGACTTTTCATCTCCTTTGTAGTAGGGCAAAGGAAATTTCACACGTTGACGCTGCAAAGCATCATCGGAAGCAAAATTGTAGATGAAATCGTCGAAAGATTCGTCAGCCTGTATAGGCTGCGGCTCTTCCGGCAATTCATCTCCATGGATAGAATCCGCTTGTTGGCGGATTGAATCCACTTCTTTAGTAATAGATGCGAAGGGGTCAATCTTGGTTTTCTTGTTACCACAAGCACCAAACATGCAGAGCAATATGACCCCTGCAATTAGTTTTTTCATTATTTCAGTTTCTCTCTTAACTTTTCAAGCATATCCACCGTCATGCTTTCCAAATTGTAGGCCGGCTTCCACCCCCACTCTTGGCGAGCGCAGGTATCGTCCAGACTATCAGGCCAACTGTCGGCGATGCGCTGCTTCAAGGGGTCTACGTCATAAACCATCTCGAACTGTGGCACATGCTTCTTGATTTCCTGATAAATCGTCTCCGGGTCGAAACTCATAGAGGCGATATTGAAAGCATTGCGGTGTATCAATTTTGTCGGGTCGGCTTCCATCAGCGTAATGGCTGCGTTCAGCGCGTCCGGCATATACATCATATCCATCAGGGTGCCTTGTTTGATGGGGCACACGAATTTTTCTCCTTTCACTGCCGAATAATAAATGTCGACAGCATAGTCGGTGGTTCCGCCACCCGGAGGTGTCACGTTCGAGATGATGCCCGGAAAACGGACTGCACGAGTGTCGACACCGTATTTATTAAAGTAGTAGTCGCTCAGTAACTCGGTGGTTACTTTAGTGACTCCATACATGGTACGCGGACGCTGTATAGTGTCCTGCGGGGTTTGCGTATGCGGCGTAGTAGCACCGAACGAGCCGATTGAACTGGGAGTGAATACCGCGCATCCTTGTTCGCGCGCAACTTCCAGTACGTTCCATAATCCGTCGATACCTATTTTCCAAGCCAGCTTAGGCTTTGACTCTGCTACGACTGACAGCAGCGCAGCAAGATTATAGATCGTATCGATGTGATACTCTTTTACCACGGATGCTATCGCTTCCGCATCCGTTACATCGGCAATCGCTGACGGTCCGGATTCTTTCAACTCACCTTTAGGTTCTGCACCCGGGATGTAACCAGCTACTACATTTGCATTTCCGTAACGTTTACGTAGCTCCATCGTTAGCTCCGAACCTATCTGTCCGGTAGCTCCAATAATCAAAATGTGTTTCATTTTTTCTTCTGACTTAGAATATTAAGCTTAAATAGTGCGCAAAGTAAGCACTTTTTTTTCAGATTTTAATCAAAAAGACATTGTTATTCCAAGAAAAATAATGTCCTTTGCAATCTAACTTAATACATAAACACCATGTACGGTAAAATGCAAGAATTCCTCAGCCAAACATTGGCTGAAATTAAGGAGGCCGGACTCTACAAAGAAGAACGACTGATCGAAAGTGCGCAGCAAGCTGCCATCACTGTTAAAGGCAAAGAAGTGCTGAACTTCTGCGCTAACAACTACCTGGGATTGTCCAATCACCCCCGACTGATTAAGGCTTCACAGGAAATGATGAACCGACGCGGATACGGTATGTCGTCCGTTCGTTTCATTTGCGGAACGCAAGATATACACAAGGAACTGGAAGCCGCAATCTCTGATTATTTCCAGACAGAAGATACGATTCTGTATGCTGCCTGTTTCGACGCGAACGGTGGTGTATTTGAACCGCTTTTCACTGAAGAGGATGCTATCATCTCGGATTCTCTGAATCATGCTTCTATTATTGACGGTGTTCGTCTGTGTAAGGCGAAACGCTATCGGTATGCCAATGCTGATATGAAGGATTTGGAAAGATGTCTGCAAGAGGCGCAGGCACAACGTTTCCGCATTGTCGTTACCGACGGTGTGTTCTCTATGGATGGCAATGTGGCTCCGATGGATCAGATTTGTGATCTCGCTGAGAAGTATGACGCGCTGGTTATGGTAGACGAGTCTCACTCTGCCGGCGTGGTGGGTGCTACGGGCCATGGAGTAAGCGAATTATATAAGACTCACGGACGTGTGGATATTTATACCGGTACGCTGGGCAAGGCTTTCGGCGGTGCGCTGGGTGGATTTACTACGGGACGTAAGGAGGTTATTGATTTGTTGCGTCAGCGTAGCCGTCCGTATTTGTTCTCTAACTCATTGGCACCGGGCATTATCGGCGCAAGTCTTGAGGTATTCAAGATGTTGAAGGAGAGCAATGCGCTGCATGACAAGCTCGTGGAGAATGTAAATTATTTCCGTGACAAGATGACGGCTGCCGGATTTGACATCAAGCCGACTCAAAGTGCTATCTGCGCCGTGATGCTGTATGATGCGAAGTTGTCGCAGATTTATGCTGCACGTATGCAGGAAGAGGGTATTTACGTGACGGGATTCTATTATCCGGTAGTTCCGAAAGACCAGGCTCGTATCCGTGTGCAGATTTCCGCAGGACACGAGAAGGAACATCTCGACAAATGTATCGCTGCCTTTATCAAAGTAGGTAAAGAGCTTGGCGTATTGCCGGCGTAACGCCGGAGCAAGGTTTCCTTGCGGGATATATCATTTCAGGCACGGATTACGCGGATTTCACGGTTCTCATGTACGGTTGTTTTATGACAAGAATCATTCTAAAAACATATAATCCGTGAAATCTGTGTAATCCGTGCCTAAAATTCTTTTTATAAAACAAATTTTAAACCGCTATTTGACTATAAGAAAATGGAAGAACTGACTCTCACTACTCCTGCCCTGCTTTTCTCGGCAGTTTCTCTGATTTTATTGGCTTATACCAATCGGTTTTTATCGTACGCACAGCTCGTTCGCCAACTGCGTGACCGCTATATGGAGAATCCTTCGGATATCACTGTAGCACAAATCGAGAATTTACGGAAACGATTGAACCTCACCCGTACCATGCAGGGATTGGGGATTGCAAGCCTGTTTCTCTGTGTAGTCAGTATGTTCTTTATTTATATTGGGTTGCAACTGCTCTCCGCTTATGTTTTTGGGGTGGCTTTGCTTCTGCTTATCGGTTCTCTCGGCGTGTCTTTCCGGGAAATACAGATTTCTACCCGTTCATTGGAAATTTATCTGGGAGCGATGGAGAAAGGAAAAACGAAACATTAATCCTGTTCCTTTTATCTTTAGTCCGATGCTGATAAAAGGGCTCAGGACTACTCAATACCATTCCATTCAAGACTTTCAAGGCTCTATCCAGCAAGGAAGAATGACCGTAAAACGGCTTCCTTTGCCCACTTCCGATTGGAGTGTTATCTTACCGCCCAGTTTTTCTATAATCACCTGACAGATGGACAATCCGAGTCCTGCTCCTTGCGAGAACTCGTTCTGTTTGTAGAAACGGCTGAAAATCATCCGTTGTTCTTCCTGTGGGATGCCTCGTCCGGTATCTTCTACATAAATCAAGACTTTTCCTTCATTCGGCAGATAATCGTAGCCCAACTTGATATATCCTCTTTCCGTGAACTTTCCGGCGTTGTTCAGGAAGTTAGTCAGTACTTGTATCAGGCGCTCTCTGTCTACATTTATCTCCAAAGGCAAATCATTGGTTTCTTTCAAGAAATCCAGGCGTGGGGCTATCAACACCTGGTGAGTCATGTAGATGTCATCAATCAAATCTTTCACACGGCATCTTTGGTAGGTGAAAGACATATAGCCGGATTCGATACGGGATAGTTCGAGGATGTCGTTTATCAGTTTGAGCAATAGCTCACTATTTTTGTTGATAGTGTCAATGTACTCTTGCCGTTCTTCCGTACTCAGTGCTTCGTCTACTGCGAGAATATTGGCAAAGCCGACAATGGAATTGAGCGGAGTACGTATCTCGTGGCTCATATTGGCAAGGAAAGACTGTTTCAGTTCGGCTTTCTCCGCCAGCAGGCGCGCAGCTTCCAGTTCTCTTTCACGGTCTTTTATTTCTTGCACGTTGAGCAACAGACCGGCTGTCCTATATTCGCCACCGGGCAACATGGTGGTGGTATAACGAAATTCCCACCATTGGTATTCCTTACCGTCGAAGTTACAACGGACGTGAGCAATCCTTTTCCGTGCGTTTTTCAAGTTTTGCCAGCTTAGCTTCACACTTCCCCAATGGTCGGGATGCACAAAATTGAGCAGTTCATGGAATGAAATGGGTTTGGGAGTTAATCCCTGCGCTTTCCAAAAGGCATCTTCGAAGATAAAATGTTCTTTATCCAGTTTCCACACATAAGTCGTTCCACCCTCAATGGCTAAAGAGAGGTTTTCTTTTTCATCGGCCAATGCGGCAAGAGCCTGTTTCTTTCTTGCCTGCTCACGCAGGTAAAGCCACCAGAAATAAGCCAAAAGAATGATTAAGAACAGGAACAGGGAAGCGACTGTGACACCCCACAACAGAGGATATTCATCACTAAAAGGAATATTGACTATTGTGTAATTAGCGGGAATCTTGTCTTTACTCAGCCCGATTTGTTTCATTGTTTTCCAATCGACAACATACTCCTTCCTGCTTTCAGAGATAGGTATGTCTTGCGGGCGCTCGCCATTCAGGATGCGAACGGCAGTTTTCACTTCTTCTTCCACCTGGATGGGCAGTGTAGTCATGTAGCCACCCAATAATTTTTCACCGTAACCGAAGGCTTCATTGATGGCTGTCAGGCTGGGGCTGACGCAGATACTTCCAATATTAATGGTGGTGAAGTCGCGTTTCAACTGAATATAACATTGATCCCGGTAGTTCTTGTTCAGAATCCACATCAGGTTGGCATCAGACTGATTTCTGCTATTTCGCAAAGGGATAGCCATAAAACGGGTGTACCCTTCTTCTTCACTCAAACGTACTTGTTCTTCCGGAGAGACAGTGGAACTATCTATGAATCCGGTCACTTTGTGACCTTGAAACTGTTCCTTGGCGTCTGCTCTGATTTTCCGGTCAATATAGGTGGTGTCGAGCATAGTAAACATACGGACACGCGATCCGAACAGTGTTTTTGCTACTTCGACATTCTCATTAAAGGCAATCTTATCGTGGAAACCTGTCACATTGGGATGATATTTCAGCAATCCCCAATTCGGGTAGTTGACTCCACCGAAAACGACGGGTATTTCTTTTGCCAGAGGGACATTACATTTCATCAATGAATAGGCGGCTTGGTCTTCGTTTACCAGAATTACTTCAGGCTTCCAGTCTTGCGAGATGGAATCGACAAGGAAGCGCATGCGCGCCAGTTCCGGTTCTTCCCAGTAGGACTCACAGTCTAAATAAACGGTACGGATGTCTGCGTCTACTTTCTCTTTTTTAAACTGCTCTGCTATCATCCGATTGAAATCGGGATAAGCATCATAGCTTTCTTCATAGGAATGGACGACCAAGATGCGTCGTTCCTCTTTTTTAGAACAACTACTCACCCCTAAAAATAACAACAAAAATAAAGGTAATAAATTAACAAGTCCTCTGTTCACGCGCTTTTCTCTCTATATATCAGAACTAATATCTCTCTTATTCTCAAAGACAAAGGTAGTTTATTTTTTGAATATAAGCTAAATAAGTGAAAAAAAGAAGCTGTCCGGATCGACCCGAACAGCTTCTTGTATATATAAACTACCTTCCTAATTTGCAGTCTGTTAGCGTTGTCCTAGTTGTGAGTCAACAAAGAAAATTCCGGTGTCACCAGCTTTCTTAATCTTATCAACAACTCCTTGCGCAGTAGCTTCTTCTTCTACTTGCTCGCGAACGAATCCCCACAGGAAATCTTGAGTTGCTTTATCTTTTTCAGCAGCAGCTACGTCAACCAATTTGTCTACCATAGCAGATACATGACATTCGTGTTTGTAAACGTGTTCAAACACTTCCAGCGGAGTTCCCCAGCCGTTAGGCACAACGTCTATTTTGTCAACTTTTGCAATTCCACCACGTTTGATGATATAATCGGCCATAGCATAGGCATGTTCCAATTCTTCATGGGATTGTTTCTTCATCCAATGCGCAAATCCACTGAAACCTTCTCTCTCAAAGTAGAAAGACATTGCCAAATACAGATTAGCAGACCACATTTCAGCTGTAATCTGTTCATTGATTGCCTTTTGTAATTTTTCTGAAATCATAATCGTATTTTTTATTAAGTTGTTAATGTAGTTTCCTATTGAACTCATTACAAAAATAACAAGATTTCAGTTAAAATTGTTCCACGCCCTCTGCATTTTTAAATTACATTCACACTTTGGGCGTGGCTACTTATTTTTTAATTACACCAAATCATCGGAGGTATATCCTTTCGGCAGTTCACGGCAGTTGTAGCCGGATGCCATGATTTCGCCGTATGCACCTGCTGAGCGAAGGGCTATCAGGTCGCCACGCTTCACTTTGTTCAGGTCTATCGCCTTTCCGAAAACATCGGACGATTCGCAGATAGGGCCTACTACGTCATAGGCTTCTACCGGTTCTTCGGATGTAATATTTTCCATTTTATGGTAGGCTTGGTAGAGGGCGGGACGAATCAGGTCGGTCATACCGGCGTCGAGGATGGCGAATTTCTTCTTCGCTCCTTGTTTCACATACAGTACTTTGGATATTAATGTGCCACACTGACCCACGACTGCGCGTCCTAATTCGAAATGCAGTGTCTGGTAGGGACGCAGTTTCAGTTGTCCAGCGTAGGTTGTGAAGTATTCTTTGAAGTTCGGGATTGCCTGGCGGTTGGGGTGTCCGTAATCAATGCCGAGTCCACCGCCCACATTGATATGTTCCACTAAAATCCGTCGAGCTTCCAGTTTATCCTGTAATTCGTTGACACGATTGCAGAGGGCGACAAAGTCACCCATATCGAGAATCTGCGAACCGATATGGAAGTGGAGTCCGATGAACTTGATATTCTTCATTTCGAGAGCTACGTCAATCACTTTGTCCATATCCTGCATGCTGATGCCGAATTTGTTTTCAGCCAGTCCGGTGGTGATGTTGGCATGAGTATGCGCGCCTACATCGGGGTTGATGCGGAAGGCAACGTTGGCTATCTTGTTTTGTGCGGCAGCCAGTTCGTTGATAACTTCCAGTTCGGGGATGGATTCTACATTGAAGCAGAAGATACCGTATTCCAGGCCGAGGTTGATTTCCCAGTCGGCTTTGCCTACTCCGGCGAAAACAACTTTATTTGCAGGGAATCCGGCACGGATAGCCGCACGGATTTCTCCGCCGCTCACGCAGTCGGCTCCCATCCCACTCTCGCGGATGATGGTCAGTACTTTCGGGTTGGCATTGGCTTTGACAGCGTAATGCACTGAATAGTTAGGATATTTGGCAACCTCGTGGTTTATAGCCGACAATGTATCACGCAGCACCTTGGTATCGTAATAATAGAAAGGGGTCTGCAAAGTGCGGAACTTATCGATTGGAAATATTCCTTTCATAATTCGAAAAACTTGTTTGGTTAGTTGAAAAGAGCGCTTTTATCAGGTTGGTAAAAGCGCTCGTGTTATTTGTGGAATTATTTGTTGTTGAAAAGCATGTCGCTCAGCGACTGTAATGCTGTCTTCTTATCACATTCCCGGATGAGGAAGGAGATGTTGTAGTTACTTCCACCGAAAGAAATCATTCGCACCGGTATGTCGCGCATCGCATCGAGCGCTTTTGCTTCGAAACCGACGTTTTCCCATTCCAGGTCACCTACAACGCAGATGATACACATATCTTTGTCAATGGTCACTGTTCCGTATTTCTTCAGGTCATCGAGAATTTCGTTCAGATGCTTGGTGTTGTCTATCGTAACGGATACACCTACTTCTGACGTACAAATCATGTCGATGGAAGTCTGGTAGCTTTCGAAGATTTCAAATACTTTGCGTAGGAAACCGTGGGCCAGTAACATACGGCTGGATTTGATTTTGATAGCTGTGATGTTTTCTTTGGCGGCTACTGCTTTGATTTTGCCTTTTTCCGTGTCGTTGGAAATCAATGTGCCGGGAGCTTCCGGGTCCATTGTGTTCAACAGGCGCACAGGGATGTTGGCGTATTTGGCAGGCTGGATACAAGTCGGGTGCAGGATTTTTGCGCCGAAGTAAGCCAGCTCGGCTGCTTCTTCAAAGTGAAGTTGACGAACCGGGGCTGTCTTGTCCACAATGCGCGGATCGTTGTTGTGCATACCGTCGATGTCTGTCCAAATTTGGATTTCAGAAGCGTTCACGGCTGCACCAATCAAGGAAGCGGTGTAATCGCTGCCACCACGTTGCAGGTTGTCTATCTCACCGTAAGCATTGCGGCAGATGAAACCTTGCGTGATGTAGATGTCCATATCAGGATAGAGGTCGAGCTGCGCTTGCAACTTCTCCTTAATATATACAGGGTCCGGCTCTGCGTTCTTGTCAGTACGCATGAATTCCAAAGCCGGAAGCAATACGGACTTCGCGCCACATTCCTGCAGGTAGAAGTTTACCATAGCCGTAGAGATGAGCTCGCCCTGTGCCAAAACCACTTTCTCTTCGAACAAAGTGAAAAGGTCTTTCGTATAGGAGCGGATGTAGTCGAAGTGAGACTTGACAACTTCAAGACCTTTCTGTTTATATTCCTGGGTTGCGAAAAGTTCATCAACGTGCTGTTTATATTTAGATTCCAGCTTATTGATAATCTCGTTGGCACCCTCCGGATTCTTCTTATACAGATAGTCCGAAATTTCCACCAATGTGTTTGTCGTGCCTGACATAGCTGAAAGGACAACAATCTTCTGTTCACCATCGGTAATCAATTTGGCTACTTCCTTCATGCGTTGAGCAGAACCTACGGAAGTTCCTCCAAACTTTAAAACTTTCATTTTCGTTACTGTTTTAGTTATCTATATTTAAATCTATTTCTATTGTTCTCTGACGGGGCATGTATTCGCCGGTGACATCTACAATCTGATGGTCGGCGCAACGGTATACTCTGCCGGGGTAGTCTTTCAGCAATTGCAGGTTGTGGGTTGTCATCACTACGGATGAGCCGGATTCACAGATATTGTGCAGCAACTCTACAATGGATTTTCCTGTTTCTACGTCCAGGTTTCCGGTCGGTTCGTCCGCCAGGATGATAGCCGGGGAGTTGAGTACGGCACGTGCAATCACGATGCGTTGCTGTTCGCCGCCGGAAAGTTCGTTGGGCAGTTTGTAGCCTTTGTTGGACATTCCTACCAGGTCGAGCACTTCTTCAATACGTTCCTTTATCTCTTGTTTGTTTTTCCAGCCTGTGGCGCGGAGCACAAACTCGAGGTTGTTGTAAACGGTGCGGTCTGTCAGCAACTGAAAGTCCTGAAATACAATGCCTAATTTCCGGCGCAGTTGAGGGATATGCTTGCGTTTGATGGAACGCATATTATAGCCCAGCACCTCTGCTTCACCGTCCATTACTTCCAGTTCGCCATAGAAGGTTTTGAGCAAGCTCGTTTTGCCGGAGCCTACTTTTCCTATCAGGTAGACGAACTCGCCTTTGTGCAGTTCAAGATTGACATCATTCAGCACACAGAGTTCCTGTTGATGGATTTCTACGTTCTTATATAGAATTAATGTCTCTTCCATGTACTGCTATGTCTTTCCTGCAATTCGCGTGCAAGGTCTTCGATGCGATAGCCTTTTGAAGTTAGTAATACAATCATGTGGTAGATAAGGTCGGCTCCTTCATAGATCAGGCGTTCGTCTGTTCCGTTGGTTGCTTCGATTACCGTTTCCACTGCTTCTTCGCCTACTTTCTGCGCCATCTTATTGACGCCGGATTCAAACAGGCTGGTTGTATAGGAACCTTCGGGCATTTCTTCGTGACGTTTGTCGATGAAGTCTTGCAATGCTTTCAGGAACATTACCGGTTCTTCGTTCTTTTCGCCCCAGCAAGTATCCGTACCTGTGTGGCATACCGGTCCTACCGGGTTTACCTGAATCAGCAGGGTGTCATTATCGCAATCGGCTTTGATAGAAACGACATGAAGGAAATTACCGCTTTCTTCACCTTTTGTCCACAAGCGGTTCTTGGTACGGCTGAAGAAGGTTACTTTTCCTGTTTCTACCGTTTTGTCATAGGCTTCCTGGTTCATGAAGCCCAGCATCAAGACTTTACGCGTCTCGTTGTCTTGTATGATAGCCGGAACAAGTCCGTTCATTTTATCAAAATCCAATTCCATTTTATTTAATATCTTAATTTACTATTTACGCATTACAATACCTTCGCCGCAAAGATACGATTTTAAATCGGGAATTTTGATTTCTCCGAAATGAAAAACGCTGGCTGCCAACGCCGCATCTGCCTTTCCTTGCAAAAATACGTCGCGGAAGTGTTCTTTACATCCTGCTCCGCCGGAAGCGATGATTGGAATAGAGAGCTGGTCGGCGAGTGAAGCAAGGGCTTCGTTCGCATAGCCGGTCTTCACGCCGTCATGATTCATGCTCGTGAACAGGATTTCACCTGCACCACGTTCCTGGGCTTCTCTTGTCCATGCCATCAGTTCTTTATCGGTTTCGATGCGACCGCCGTTGAGGTAGCATTTCCAACCGTGGTCTGTTTGCTTGGCGTCTACTGCCAGTACGCAGACTTGGGAGCCGAAGTTCTTGGCGATATCATCAATCAGTTGCGGATTACGGATAGCGGAAGAGTTGATTGAAATCTTATCTGCTCCGGCATTCAGCAAACGATCTACATCGCTCAATTCGTTGATTCCGCCACCTACGGTAAACGGGATGCTGATATTTGCTGCAATCCGCTTGACTAGTTCGGTAAAGGTCTTGCGTCCTTCGTGGCTTGCAGTAATATCAAGGAAAACAAGTTCATCTGCTCCTTGTTCACTATAAGCCCGCCCAAGTTCTACCGGGTCTCCGGCCTGGCGCAAATTAACGAAGTTCGTTCCTTTTACTGTTTGTCCGTCTTTGATGTCGAGACAAGGGATAATTCTTTTTGCTAACACAATCCTATTTTATTTACTATTTGACAATTTAAACCTGTGCTTTGAACGAGGATACCGTTGTATGGTTGACTGCTTACAGAAAGATTCGTAAATCTTTCAATGTGATATGTCCTTCGTACAACGCTTTGCCAAAGATGACTCCGGGGATTCCGGCTTCGTCCAGGGCGATAATATCATCTATCTTGCTTACTCCACCACTGGCCATCAGATAGAGGTCGGGGAATTTGGCAAGCATTTCTTTATATAAATCAATAGATGGCCCGCTCAACATTCCGTCACAACTAATGTCGGTGCAGATTACTTTTCGTATTCCTTTCGTCATATAGTCTTCGAGGAATGGGAATAGTTCGCAGGCGCTTTCGTCTTTCCAGCCATTGACGGCTATCTTATGGTCTTTGACGTCTGCTCCCAGGATAATCTTCTCGCTGCCGTATGTTTCCAGCCAATGGGTAAACAGTACAGGGTCTTTTACAGCAATGCTTCCGCCTGTTATCATCTGCGCGCCGCTTTCAAAGGCTATCTTCAAGTCTTCGTCGCTTTTTACTCCACCACCGAAGTCTATCACAAGCGAGGTATGTGTAGCAATTTGTTCCAACACACGATAGTTGACTACATGATGAGAAGCAGCACCGTCCAAGTCGACCACATGAAGTCTGTGAACTCCGTTCGCTTCGAACTCCCTGGCAACTTCTACCGGATTCTCGTTATATACCTTCTTACTATCGTAGTCTCCCTGGGAAAGGCGTACGCACTTTCCGTCAATAATATCAATGGCTGGAATAATTTCTATCATCTATTTATTTACTATTTGACAATTTACTATTTACTATTTAATAGTTCAGACATTTAATTAGTCCTGCATTTAGCTAGTCGTACATTTAACTAGTTATGCATTTAACTGTTCGTGCATTTAGCTGCTCATATATCTTCCGTGTCACTCTATTTTAATCTTCTGAAAGCTTCATCTAAAACGATAAATCGGTTTATCAGAGATTAAGAAAGTTCGTCAGAATCTTTTCGCCTGTCTTTCCACTCTTTTCCGGGTGGAATTGGGTGGCATAAAAGTTATCTTTGTGCAATGCCGCGCTGAACGGATGAATGTAATCAGTCGTAGCGGCAGTAAATTCACAAGTCGGCACATAAAAGCTGTGTACGAAGTAAACAAATTCTTCTTCGGTGAATCCTTCGAAAAGTTTACTATTCGTATCTACAATGGTATTCCAGCCCATATGCGGCACTTTATCTTCATGTTTCTGTGGAACAAAACGCTTCACGTCTACATCGAAGATATTAAAACAGTCCACTCCCCCTTCTTCGGAATAACGACACATCAATTGCATACCGAGACAAATTCCGAATACAGGCTGCCGAAGGTTCTTTATCAATTCGTCCAGTCCTGTCGCTTTCAAGTGATTCATGGTAGTTTCCGCCTCTCCTACTCCGGGGAAAATTACTTTATCGGCCGACTGGAGTTCTTCTTTATCGGCAGTAATCACTGCTTCCACACCCAACCGCTTCAAAGCATAATCCACAGAACGGATATTGCCGGCATTATATTTTACGACTGCTACTTTCATTAGCTGAATATTACTGTTTTATTTTTATAAGCCAAGACTTTGCGTTCAATGTGCTTTTGTACCGCACGGGAAAGAACGATTTTCTCAAGGTCTTTTCCTTTATTTACCAGGTCTTCAATGGCATCTTTGTGAGTGATGCGTACCACATCCTGTTCGATGATTGGGCCTGCATCCAACTCAGTTGTCACGTAATGGCTGGTCGCTCCGATAATTTTCACACCTCTTTGGAAGGCTGCATGGTAAGGTTTCGCCCCTACGAATGCAGGAAGGAAAGAGTGATGGATATTGATTATCTTATTCGGATAAGCATTAATCATCTGTTCGGAGATTACTTGCATATAGCGTGCCAGTACGATAAATGTAATCTTATGTTTGGCAAGCAGTTCCATTTCTTTGCGCTCCTGTTCTTCTTTTGTCTCTTTTGTAATAGGAAACAGATAGAAAGGAATACCGAAACGTTCGGCCACGTGCTGCAAATCGGGATGGTTACTTATAATAAGAGGTATCTCCACATTCCATTCGCCTGCAGTGTAGCGAGCCAACATATCGAAAAGACAATGAGACAACTTGGAAACGAAAATAGCCATACGCGGTTTCACATCCGAGAAATAAAGGCGGAAATCCATTTCGTATTTTTGGCCGTAAAGTGTCCTGAAGTAATCTTCAATCTTTTCCTGGGGAACTAAGAAGTCTTTCAATTCCCATTCAATACGCATGAAGAATATGTTTTCTACATGGTCTACATATTGGTCCAAATAGATAATATTTCCTTTGTTTACCGTAATAAAGTCTGTTACTTCCGCAAGGATTCCCGGTTTGTCGGGACAGTGCAATAACAGTTTGGCTGTTGTCATCATTCTTTCTAGTAATTTACGATTCTAGGCGGAATCTTTTCCACCTTTCTTATTTTAGTCCGCAAAAATAACGATTTATTGCAAAATTACGAATTATTCAAGCAGAAAGTTGATATAAAAACGGTGATTTCTTACAGATAGAAAGATATTGAGGGTTATTTCCTATGGAAAGAATGACAAAACTTTAGGATAGTGACGCTATCGGTTTCAGATAGTGACGGTATCTTATCATGATAGTGTCACTATAACAACCGGATACCGTCACTATCCAAACAGAAAAAAACAATATTTTTTTTCATTACAAAAGTACTCAAAATGAGACACTAAGCTTTTTTCTCGCATTTTCTTGAAAAAAACTTTTTTTAAAACGCTTGCAGATTTACAAAAAACAACTACCTTTGCACTCGCAATCGAGAGAGATGCAGATTAACAAGTTGAAATTCTGGTGCGTTAGTTCAGTTGGTTAGAATACCTGCCTGTCACGCAGGGGGTCACGAGTTCGAGTCTCGTACGCACCGCTTCTTTCATAAAAAGAAGAAGCAGAAAGAAATGAAACGAGTTAATCCAATTATAAAATTGGTGCGTTAGTTCAGTTGGTTAGAATACCTGCCTGTCACGCAGGGGGTCACGAGTTCGAGTCTCGTACGCACCGCAAAGGAGAATGATTAAAGTCATTCTCCTTTTTTTATTATAAGAAATGTTTATCCGACTCAAAGCTCTATCCGAAAGAAAAAGAGGGTGTCAGAACTCTCATAAATTAAAATCACCCTTGCTACAGATTGAACTGTACCCCCAAAGTTGGACACAAAACTTTAGGAGTGTAGTTCAGATTGTTGTAGCGAGGGTGATTTTGTTAAAAGGAAAGTTTTTACACATCCCCTTCAGCATTGTATTGTTCAGATAACACTTACTCTGAATGGATGTAAATGCGCATACAGTGTTGGTATTGTGAATGGTTCCGATGCAGACAGTCTATTTTAAACTCTTCCATACGTCTATTTGATTACTTGTTTTGCCCACTCTCCGGCTTGTTTGACACTTCCGTTAAGTAACCGGCTTTCCCCCCATACGATTTTTGGATAAAGTTTCTTAAGCTGTTTCACACTGTTGGTTATCGAACTTCCTCCGGAAGTGGCGAATGGAATAACGGTTTTACCGGAGAAATCATATTTCTCAAGGAATGTATTAACCGGACGTGGGCATAAGTCCCACCATATCGGGTAACCGATAAATACCACGTCGTAATCTTTCAGGTCAAGCACCTCTCCACCCAATTCCGGACGTGAATTTTCAGTCGTCATTTCGACTGAACTACGGCTATTCTTGTTGTGCCAATTGAGATCTGCCGAAGTATAGGCTGTAGCGGGAGTTATCCGGTAAAGTTTACCACCGACTGCTTTGGCAATGGCATCAGCAGCCTTTTCCGTAGTTCCAGTACAAGAGAAATAGGCGACAAGGATTTTCTTGTCAGATTGCACATTGGTATTCGCTGCCTGTTTCTGTGCTTTTGATGGACAGCTAAAGCAAAGGAGACTCATAAATATTAATATAATCTGTTTCATTTTACTTTGATTTTAAATATTTTTTATCGCTAGAAACTGAATTGACAGAAATCATTGCTTAGCCCGTTCGAGCTTATTGTACTCTTCATCTGTAACCGGTTCAAGCCACTCATTGGAAGTGTTTTCGCCGGAAATCTCAAAGGCCAAATGAGCAAACCAACTGTCGGCTGAAGCACCATGCCAGTGTTTCACATTGGCGGGGATATGGATAACTGTGCCAGGCAGAATCTCTACCGCCGATTTCCCTTCTTCCTGATACCAACCGCGACCGGCCACGCCGATAAGCATCTGCCCGCCGCCTTTCGTTGCACGATGTATATGCCAATTGTTACGACAACGGGGTTCAAAGGTGACATTGGAGATATTTACCTGCTCACGTGAAACCGGAGCAAGGTAGCTGTTACCGACGAAATACTGCGCATAGGCTGCATTGGGCTCACCGATGGGGAAAATCATTTCGCGTTGGAAGGCTGCTTTGGCATCTTCACCAGTCGTATCTTCAGCCCACACGCCCTTTGCCAAATTGAATGCTGCCCACGCTTTCGGCCAACCGGCATAGAAGCCTATGTGAGTGATAATCTCAGCGATTTCAGTACGAGTGATACCATTCTTCTTGGCTGACTGAAGGTGGTAAACGAGCGAATTATCCGTGATGCCCTGACTAATCAGAGAAGTAATGGTTACTAAACTGCGGTCACGCAAACCGAGTCTGTCAGTGCGGCTCCATACTTCTCCAAAGAGAACGTCATCATTGAGTTCCGCAAATTTTGGGGCGAACTCTCCCAATTGGTCGCGCCCTGCTGTCTGTACTATCTTTTCCTGTGCCATAACATTGAGTGTTAGAATACTGAATACTGAAAATAAAAAGAGTTTATTCATAATTATTTCATTTATTGGATTTCTATTAACTGTTTATTTTTCATTGTTAAACTTCTAACTGCAAATTTACTGCAATGCAACAAACAAACTTGTATATGATTTACGGATATTTGTACCCAAATTCCCGATTCTGCAATAGAACCGCATATAATTTGAATTAAATCTTAAAAAAGGAATATTTAAACATCCAGGAAAAGTTATGTAACATTTTTCTTGCTTCTATTCTATTTGAGGACGGATTATCATTACAAATCAATTATCCTATTTACAGCCCAAGAACCGTACATATCATTTTTTAAAAGAATAAAAGCTCCGCAATTTAAAAATTACGGAGCTTTTTATCTCTATAATTAGAGCTTATATTCTCGAAATCAACTTCAAAGTTTTCAAATCATAGATTAATATTTCATTCTTATCTGCCTTATCATGCTTGTTATTGTTGTTTGTATCATAATAACCTGTGACAACAAGTTTTCCTGTTTGTGCATTGACAGTCCAATCACCTGCGAAGAACTTATCTTCCGTAAGTTGAGTCCTCTCTTTTCCATCGGTAGATAAGATGATGATTTGCATAGGATCTTCCCAATCAATACCCTTTTTACCATTTAAATCAATAGTACGGGCAGAAAGAAGAATAAGATTTATCCCTAAACTATCTATTTTGATTTGTTTGACTTCTCTAATATAGGCATCTTTATCAAAATCTATTTGTTTTGTTTCATCATTCATCGTATTGATGAACAGTAGCTTTTTCTCATTGACATCAAATACTTTTCCACGATTCTCAATGGAGGCGATAACATACTCAGTTCCTTTCACCTCGATTAATTTGTCGAAATGAACATAACCATATTTACTCTGACCAAATGAAAAGCTACTCAATCCGATAAAGAAAATTATCAAAAACTGTTTCATATCATTATTATTTTAGTTGTTTTGATGACCTAATCTACTTATGCTTTTTTCCCTTTCTACATTATTATAGTATATAAAGGTAATGTTTACTCAATTACATACAATACAACTTTTTTTATTCTATCTGAGAATTCTCCAAATTCAAAAGGCTGCAACGTTCCTCTTTCGTCAAACTATTGACAACTATATTATAAGACTTGCCTACAAGCTCTTTTATTTTTTCATCGGATACATCCTGGTTAAAGTAGACACTAATCCAGTACTTTTTATTCATGTGCCATCCCGGTTTGATTCCTATATATTCACTCTGCAAAGCCAGGGATTCATCAGGGTTACATTTGATACAACAAAAATCGAATATTTCTATGTTGACAAAACAGAACCATTTGTCGAAGATATAGAAACAAAGGACATCACGACTGTATGTATCGCGCACATGAGAAAAAGGCATTTTTTCTGTAACACCTTTAAGAGACAGGCAATATTCTCTAAATTCTTCGATATTCATATTGTTTTCTATAATAGTAGGTACAAAACTATTAAAAATAATGGCAAAGCAAAAGAGAAAAGCAAAATTAGCGGGTGGAGATACTTATTTTCTATACAAAAAGGATAGTTATTTATCATAGGCCTATATATAAGTAGCTTATTTTAAGCGACTTGTTAATTAAGACAAAAACTTCGTAGGCAACTTACCACATCTACAATCTTTTTACATACATTTGCGTCTGACACATATGTCAAACACTAAGTTATATATAATCTATTTTTTATATGAATGTTTATAAAGTCGGCTTAGACATTGGTTCTACTACTGCAAAGATGGTGGTATTGGACAAAAACGAAACTACGGTCTTATTCTCCGGATACAAAAGACATCAGGCAAAGATACAAGAATGCTTGCTGGCATTTCTTCATCAGATAAAGGAACAGTTGGGTGATATTCCTCTCTCCTTTCATATCACAGGGTCTGTCGGTATGGGAATCTCCGAAAAATGTGCTTTACCTTTTGTGCAAGAGGTTGTAGCGGCAACAAACTATGTTCATCGGAATTATCCGCATACCTCTACTATGATTGACATCGGTGGAGAAGATGCTAAAGTTGTTTTCTTTCAGGACGGACAAGCTACAGACTTGCGCATGAATGGGAACTGTGCGGGCGGAACCGGAGCTTTTATTGACCAAATGGCTATCCTGCTCGGAGTTTCCATTGAGGAGTTGAATGATTTGGCACTTCGCTCTACACAGATATATCCCATCGCTTCGCGTTGCGGTGTATTTTGCAAGACGGATATACAAAATCTGATAGCTAAGAATATATCTAAGGAAGATATAGCGGCATCAATTTTTCATGCAGTAGCCGTACAGACTACTGTTACGCTTGCACGCGGATGTAATATCACTGCGCCTGTGTTGCTATGCGGTGGTCCGCTGACTTTTATTCCGGCTCTTCGCAAAGCATTTGCCAATTATCTGAAGTTATCGCAGGAAACGGATTTCATATTACCGGAAAAAGGAAATCTAATACCTGCCTGGGGAGCAGCATTGGCAGAAAGCGATGATGAAACAATGCTTCTTTCTATGCTGATAAACAGGTTGGAAAGTAAGTTAAGTATCACATCTCCTTTCCAAAGTAACCTCTCGCCTATATTCAATAATGAACAAGAATATGAGTCATGGAAAAAGGAGAAGGAACAGTATAAGATTGAATATGCAGCCTTACAACCCGGATTGCAGGAAGCAACTATCGGTATCGACTCCGGTTCTACTACCACCAAAATTGTAGTACTGGATAATGATAATCGAATTCTTTACTCTTATTATCATGACAATAACGGAAACCCGATAAAGACAGTAGAGAACGGATTGCAGAAACTGGCTGAGGAATGCCGGAGACGCGGAACTGTCCTCAAGATAAAAGGGGGATGTTCTACCGGATATGGAGAGGATTTGATAAAAGCAGCCTTCCGCATGGATGCGGGAATTATTGAAACAATCGCTCATTATGCCGCTGCGAAGTATATCAGCAAGGAGGTTTCTTTTATCCTGGATATTGGCGGACAGGATATGAAGGCTATTTTTGTCAGCAATGGAGTAATCAACAGAATAGAAATCAATGAAGCCTGCTCGTCAGGATGTGGTTCTTTTATCAGTACTTTTGCTCAATCACTGGATTATAGTGTGGAAGATTTCGCTAAAGCGGCTTGTTTCTCCAAGGCGCCGTGTGACCTGGGCACACGCTGTACGGTCTTTATGAATTCAAAAGTAAAACAGGTGCTTCGTGAAGGGGCAACCGTAGCGGATATTGCTGCCGGTTTATCTTATTCTGTCGTGAGAAACTGTTTGTATAAAGTGTTACAGCTAAAAGATACGGATGTGCTTGGCGACCATATCGTCGTACAAGGCGGAACTATGCGCAATGATTCTATCGTGCGAAGCCTGGAGATGCTGACAGGAAAACAGACTTTCCGAAGCAACTGCCCCGAATTGATGGGAGCTATCGGCTGCGCCCTGTATGCTAAACAACTCGGATGCACCAGGACGACAGAACTGAAAGAAATGTTGCAATGGGCACAATATACTTCCAAACAACTACAATGCCGTGGATGTGAAAATCAGTGTGCCATCATGCGGTATACATTCAATAATGAAAACCATTATTTCTCCGGCAACCGATGTGAAAAGGTGTATTCCAACAAAGGAAGCGATTCGGAGAAAGGCGTCAATACATATAATAAAAAGGTGGCGTTACTGTTCGACCGGAATGTAAATATTCCGAGTCCGGTATCGACGATAGGAATTCCGCGTATCCTGAATATGTATGAGGAATATCCTTTTTGGCATACATTGTTTACTGCCTGCGGCATTCAGGTACGTTTGTCGGAACCTTCTACGTATAGAAAATATGAGACTGCCGCCAATATGGTGATGTCCGACAACATCTGTTTCCCTGCCAAACTGGTACATAGTCATATCGACAATCTGATACAGCACAATGTAGACCGGATATTTATGCCGTTCGTCGTTTTTGAGAAAAAGGACAAGCAGCAGCAAAACAGTTACAACTGCCCTATCGTTTCCGGTTATTCGGAAGTAATCAAGAGTGTACAAGAGGAAAATATACCGATAGATGCTCCGTCTGTAACATTCAAAGATGAAGCATTATTGTATAAGCAATGCAATGAGTATCTGAAATCTTTAGGTATTCCGGATGAGATATGCAAAGCGGCTTTTGCAAAGGCTTTAAAGGAACAGCATGCTTTTGAAGGAAAACTTGTTGCCTATAATAAGGAAGTGCTGAAAGAAGGACAAAGAAAGCATAAACTGATTATACTTCTCGCCGGACGGCCTTATCATAGCGACCCGTTGATACAGCATAAGGTTTCGGATATGATTGCCGATATGGGAGTGTATGTAGTGACGGATGATATCATCCGCCATGACAATATTTCATTGGAAGAGACTCATTATCTTTCTCAATGGGCATTTACCAACCGTATTCTGAAAGCGACGAAATGGGCGGCATTGCAGCAGCCCGATGTACAATATATGCAAATGACTTCATTCGGTTGCGGGCCGGATGCTTTCCTGATAGATGAAGTGCGTAGCTTGCTGAAACGGCACGGGAAAAATGTTACCCTATTAAAAATAGATGATGTCAACAATATCGGTTCTATCAAGTTACGGGTTCGTTCGCTGGTGGAAAGCCTGAATTTCAGTCTGCGGCAAACAGTAACGAAAGAGCCGGAAGCATTTGTTTCGACCGCTCCTTTCACCAAGAAGGATAAGAAGAAGAAAATCATAGCTCCCTTCTTTACACCTTTTATTTCACCGCTTATCCCGTCGATTATGAGAGTAGCCGGATATGAAATGGAGACTCTGCCGCTGAGTGACGCAGATTCATGTGACTGGGGACTGAAATATTCGAATAATGAAGTGTGCTATCCGGCAACATTGATTGTCGGGGACATTGTGAAAGCTTTTAAAAGCGGACGTTACAACCCTTCGGACACCTGTGTTGCCATCACGCAAACCGGTGGGCAATGTCGTGCCAGCAATTATATTTCATTGATAAAGAAAGCATTGATAGAGAATGGATATACAGAAACTCCGGTCATATCACTTGCTTTCGGTAGTGGCATCGAGAACGAGCAATCCGGTTTTAAAGTGAACTGGCTCAAAGTTTTGCCGATAATACTCGCGTCTGTGTTGTACAGTGACTGTATCGCCAAATTCTACTATGCAGCCGTTGTCCGCGAAAAGGAAAAGGGACAGGCGGCCCGTCTA
Source organism: Bacteroides sp. GM023 (assembly GCF_014750685.1). GTDB lineage: Bacteria > Bacteroidota > Bacteroidia > Bacteroidales > Bacteroidaceae > Bacteroides. Next base: position 671,520 of record NZ_JAAXGE010000001.1, on the reverse strand, counting down.
CGCGATTTATACCTGAATACAGCGCAATCTATCGTTGAAAAAAATAAGCCGGAAGATTTATTAAGCTATCTGTATTTGGCTGCCAAAGAATTCAATAAGATTTGCGAGCAGAAATCCTGCCACAAAGTGGGTATTGTCGGAGAGATATTCCTGAAATTCAACCCATTCGCACAAAAGGATATTACTTCGTGGCTTATCAATCAGCAGATAGAAGTCATTCCGCCATTGATGACGGACTTCTTCATGCAAGGATTTGTCAATCTGAAAGTAAGGCAGAACGAGCATTTGCAACGGAAAAATATTCCTGATTTTGTAATTGACTGGTTATACAAGAAAGTTCAAAAACAAATTAATAAAGTGAATGAGATAGGAAAAAGTTTCGATTATTTTACTCCGTTCGAATCTATCTATGAAAAGGCGAAAAAAGCTAAACAAGTAATCACTCTAAGCACACAGTTTGGAGAAGGTTGGCTGATCTCCGGTGAGATACTTTCTTTCGCTTCCCAAAATGTCAATCATGTAATTAGTTTACAGCCTTTCGGCTGCATAGCCAATCATATTGTACAAAAAGGAATAGAAAAACGTATAAAATCACTGTATCCTCAAATGAATATACTATCTTTAGACTTTGATAGTAGCGTCAGCGATGTAAACATAACAAACAGGCTCTTACTTTTTATTGACAACATAAGCAACTAGAATTATGGCAACAACGGAATATAACGATTTGGAGCGACAGATAATCGACACCGCTCAACAGATTTTTATTGAAAAAGGATTTGCAGGAACAAGCATGAGTGATATAGCTGCAACTGTTGGAATCAACAGGCCCACGCTGCATTATTACTTTCGGACGAAAGATAAGATGTTCAAGGCGGTATTCGGTTCGATAGTGATGTCATTAATGCCTAAAATACATGATATTATAAGACTGGATGTCTCCTTTGTAGACCGCATGGGGATGATTTTGGATGAATATATCGAGCTTTTCACGAAAGACCCTTATCTCCCCAAGTTCATATGCGGAGAGATACAACGGGATGTGAACCATTTGCTCGAGTCAGCCAAAGAGCTTCAGTTTGATGCGGCTTTGTCTCTTGTAAAAGATACTCTACTGAAAGAAATGGAAGCAGGAAAAATAAAGAAAGTGCCATTACCGATGGTCTTTCTAACCTTTTACAGCCTGCTGACTTATCCTTTTCTTGTAAGAAATCTGATAACGACTTTGTTTCTGGATAATGAAGAGGATTTTACAAGCTTCCTGCAAGAATGGAAACAACATATCATTACCGAGTTGACGAACTTATTATCCAATGATAAATAAGTTCGTTTTCATCCATAGATAAATTAAATTATTCAGTATAATATGTGCCACATCAATGCCACTTCGATGTCACAACAGTGCCATCGAAGTGGCACGCTTGTGACAAAGTCATGGCACAGTTGTGCCACCGTGGTGGCACAACCATCTATAAGCAAGAAATGAATATTGAAAAGAGGGATTAGAATTATACTACTCTACAACAAAGCTTTCAGACTTAAAGTTACTGTAAAAGCGACCTGAAACCGCTGTAAACTTCAAGACACAATAATCGGGGTCTGTCACTCCTTCCGGGTAGTACATCGTGTCCCCTTCCTGCCATACCATCTCTTTGCTGGCAGCGTCAGTTAGTACTTTCATAGTGCCGCGCAGCATGACTCCCCTGAAGAATCTTGTATCACAAAAGTAAATACAGGCATGACCGTTCTCCCGGTATTGCGCAACACGCATGGATGAAGTGTTCGTTGTCAGATAAATCGTCTTTATCCCTTCTCTTTTCCTTGGTTGTAACATTGCCTTGATATTGGGAAATCCTTCATTATCCACCGAACCGATAAAAGCTATTTTCAGCTTATCAATCATATTTCCTACTGTTTTTTCTGCGTCTCTCATTGTTCTTTTATTTTTTAGTTATTAGCTGATGCGAAAGTAGGAAAATGCCAGAAAAGCAGTGTAATAAAAAGAAAGGGAGAAATAGCACTTTTTACGGTTTATGCGTTTTTCGATACATCAATGGAGTTTCCCCCGTATGTTGCCGGAAACTGCGTATAAAATAAGAAACCGTTGAAAAGCAGAGTTCAAGTGCAATATCAGATATAGGAAAGTCCGTATAAACAAGCAGTCTTTTAGCCTCATCCATCACCTTATTCTGAATATATTGTTTCGCGCTAAGTCCCATTGTTGAGGTGATAATCTCATTCAGATAATTAGGGGTGATGCAGAGTTTGTCCGCATAATATTGAACAGAATGTTGTTCTTTGGAATGAGCGGATACCAAGTTCATGAATTTACTTACATGGGTATTGGCGGATTCTTTCCCTCTATCCTCCCCTGTGGAGTTCATTTGAAGATAGGCACGATTCAGCAACATCAGCACTTCATAAAGTAAGGCTCGTAATACATGCACGTCATTCTGCTGATACGAATCAATTTCCATCTTAATATTGTGCAGCGTTTGAAGAATGCGAGTATAAAGTTCAGCCGGCAAATGCAATTTCGACGACGTCCTTCCCATCTCAAAGAATGAAAGATGCTGCACAAACAGAGAATCCTTAAAAAGAGAGGACAGAAACTCTTCTTCAAAAATCAAAGCATACCCATTGACTATGCATTGGGTATCCCAATTCCGTATCTCTCCCGGTTTGGAGAAAACCACATCACAGGGAGTTGCCGCATAAGTCTGATTGTCTATCGAAAAACTCCCCTCACCTTCCGTTATAAAAGTAATGTCATAGTAAGTCAACGTATGGACAGTATTTTTTGCCAAGAACTTCTTCACGTATTTCAGTTCTACGACATCTACCAGGAGTTCGCTGCCATACTTGTTCTTATAGAAAGTATATCGGGGTATTGAGTTTTTCATATAGAATACAAAAATAATATTCCTTACCAAATAATCCAAAGACTTTCCCGATTCAATAGAATTGAGTTATCAATGATTTATCTGATAAGGAATACTCTTAAATATATAAGTCAAGGTAGTATTCCTTATTTGGAACTTCCCGCCAAATATCCCAAACTTGTCACATCAGCTCCCAAATAATGAGTGATGTGTTTCAGAGGGACTCTGTAAAGAATATCCGGAATCTCTGACAATAAAGAGAGATACCTTTCTCTTACCGTTAGTTTGCGTACGTTTACATTCTCCTCCTCTTTAAAGTAAAACTGATACTCCATCAGTTGGCGGACTAAGTTTGCAAATGATATGGATGTTGCGCACAACTCTTCAATCTCATCTTCACTGATATAATAAGCCGCACACTTCGTCAGCGTTTTAACAGAGTATGTACTGGAATTGTAACATAGTATAGCGTCACCTTCAGACAGGAATCTGATGGTTCTATCCTCTCCCTCATAAGTAGCATAGGTATGCAGGATGCCGGAAACAATAATATACAAGCTCTGCTCGGGCATTGTGGCAGAAGCAATTCGTTCCCCTTTATCCCAATACACCATTTCCATACGAGCCAACAGCTCTTTCACTTCTTTTTCATCAACCTGATACTCAAAACAGAGTTTCTTTAAATAAGCTTCCATACAAAATTGATTTTAGTTAATATATGTCACTTAAAAACACCTAATTCGTCATAACAGGCATCATTGTGCCTTTCAAATACATTCTCTTCTGATTATATCGTAAATACCAAATACATATTAACAGAGAAACCACCGTCGATATAGCCGGAGCGAATCCCATGATATACAGCGACGAACTGTCTATCTGACTGAACCAATACGACAACGGGATGCGGAACAGGAAAGTAGCTATCAGACTGTGAATCATCGGGAACAACGAGTTTCCTTGTCCGCTGAAATATGAATTAATGCAGAACACGAAACTTACAACGATACAGTCAAGACTATAACTTCTCAAATAATCTGCCGCCATTGCCACCACCGCAGTATCTTTAGTAAAGAATGAGGTGAGAGTTTCCGGGAAGAATTGCGAATATCCGCAAAACGACACACCGAAAACAAGAGCAATTCCAATCCCTGAAGCAAGACATTTATTCATCCTCTTTATAAGTCCCGCTCCATAGTTCTGTGCTGTCATAGTTGCCACAGCGGATGATATAGCCATTGGCGGCAACATGGCAAACACGATGATTTTCTCTACAACACCCAAAGAAGCCGATGCAATCACTCCCATCTGATTCACAATAACAGTGATTAGCAGAAACGAGACGTTGATTAAAGCATCCTGCAATGCGATAGGTGCGCCCAATACCATGATTTTCTTAGACAGATTCCGATTCAAGCGGATATCTTTCTTTGAAAAATCAAAATGGAATCCATGACGGTAGAGAAACCAAAGAGCTATTACAAAGCTGATTCCTTGTGCCGTTATCGTAGCAACAGCAGCTCCGGTAGCTCCCAAATGGAAATATCCTACCAGTACAAAATCAAGCACTATATTTATCACACATGCCAACCCTACAAAATAAAGCGGTGTTTTGGAATCTCCCAATCCGCGCATAATACCACACACTACGTTATAGCCTACTATAAATAGAATCCCCATCGAGCACACTAAAATATAGTTTCTTGTATCGGCCATCGCTTCCGGCGGAGTATGCATCCATTCGGCTATCTGACCATGAAACATGACCATAAGCAGAGTAAGCAGTACACCGGTAATTGAAAACAGCCATATGGAAGATCCGATAGTAAAAGCTACTTTTCGGTTATCTTTCGCTCCGGTAGCTATGGCGATCAATACAGTTGTTCCGGTAGTAATACCAAGAATGATACCTGTAATTGTCTGCATTACCTGACTACCGATAGCTACGGCCGCCACACTTGCCGAATCGTCGTATTGTCCTACAACAAAAAGGTCAGCCCCGCCATAAAGCGCTTGGAGCACATTGGCAATCAGGAAAGGTACTGCAAACTGTAACAGTACTTTCGGTACACTTCCTTGTGTCAAATTTAACTCTTTCATAGTTCTTTCGATACTTATCCTCTTAATCTTATTTTGTTACAACATAAAAAAAGTGCCGGACAAGCGAATGATTTACACCATTCATCTTATCCAGCACTATAATTATTATTATAGCACCCTCCGATGAGGATTTTTATGCCTGTCCCTATTTTAGGGCTGCAAATATGGGCTTTGTTTTCATAACTACCAAATTTAAATCGGTTTTTATTTTTTTTCGAGAGTATAACTGTTTAAATGAAAGAAAGCTGGCAATCTATCCGGATTCAAAATATAACGTGCCCGTTCTTTTAAAGCGGACTCTGCATCCATCACCGCACAGGAGTGAGGAACTACGGACATCATAGACCAGTCTTTCAACGAATTTCCTACTACCAGGACATGTTCTGTAGGCAGATTTAAAGCCTTGCAGATTTGAAGCATTCCTTCTTTCTTACTTGCTTCGTGATGGATTACCGTTATTAGGGGAGCTTTATAAAATATCTGATACGGTCTTTCTTTTAGTTGAGATAGAATCTCTTCTCTTTGTTTCTTGTTACGTACAAGCAGGCTATACTTATAAATCTGTCCTTCATAGCTATGAGTCGTAATCTTTATCGGTTCTTCGCAGGTAATTGATAACATTTCAACCGGCAAGCATTTACTTTGACCAGCATAAGACAATAAACCACCATCTGCAAAAACTCCCCCTTTGAACAAGCTGAAAAAAGTCTTTCCTAATTTTCTTCGTGCCTGCTCCATCGACAGAGAAGTAGCAAGATACAACGAAGCAGATTGCGCCATATATCGCAAAACATTAGCATAGCTCTCGGGAACCTTTCCTTGTGCATCTGTCAATGTCCCGTCCACATCAAAAAAGACAGTGGTAATAAGTGGTTTATCCGGTATTCGCCAAAACGTTCCCTCTCCCATTATCCTATGCAAGGGATGATTGTGCAGATTACTGAAAGCAATGTAGCAATCACAGACTTTCCGCTTACATGGAAGCGAAAGATTCAAATTTTCATTCTTATAGAGATTTCCAACCTTCACCCGGCTTCGGGGACAAGCATAAATATCACCTTTCCAATCGACCAAACAACTACTTCTTCCACCTGTACAAACATCCCATTGCGCCGGAGCATTCTTCAAATCATATTCAAAAAGGTTATCCAACTGACTGAAAAAACGTATATCCTCCCGACTAAGAGGTGTCCTTAATCCCTGCATGGCATTAATAAACAGATAAATATCCGGCAAAAGAGTATTCCGCAAGTCGCTAAGTTCAGCTTTCGCAGACGGATTTCCTACTGCTCCGGCACAAACCTGCATTCCTGCATGATGGAGCGTATGAAGTTGCTTGACGAATTTCCCGACCGAAGTCATTTCCGGATGAAAACTAGCCCACACCTTTATCTTACTTATTAAAGCCGGAGTTGTTTGAAGTTCATTCAACCATTGTCCTGCAGGAAAAGAAAGATTAGTCTGACAGGAAATTCCGATAACGTGTGGTAATGCTGCCAAACGCATCATTCCCTCGCGATAATAGCGATGTATCAATGCTTCACCGTAGGGAATGATAAATAACTGCAAAGACTCTCCTTTCCATTGTTCGATGGCTGTGATAAAATTCTCCCAAGTCTGTTTGTCCTGCTCCACGTTTGTGGTAGCTGTCAAATGAGACTTCTTACCAAAAGAACAATAAGAACAAGTATAATTGCAACTATCCAGTTTGCCACGATAGTATATGCGTTTGATAGAGAGCAGAGAGCCTTCGTTTGCCATTACAGTTTCATTCAATAAGAATAAGTTTCCATTAGTTGTCTTATTTCAGAAGTAACAAATAGCTGACCGATATAATCAGAATATCCCATTCCTTCAGAAGTAAGGCAAATACGACCGTTATCCATTTCCTTTATCCATTGATGTTCCGCCAATTGCTGAAACAGTGGAATCATTTCCAAAGGTTCTCCAAACCGCCGTTCATATTCGGCTTTATCAATCCCCATATAGTACATCAGATTTTTGATAATGAAACGCTGTTGTTGTTCTTTTTGAGAAAGGATAAACCCGTTCCGGGCTACTGTGAAATCAGTTATTGCCATATACTTGTCTATCTCCTCTCCGATACACCGTTGGTAAACCGTATAGCGGGTGGCATAATGCAAATCACCTAAATAACTACGTCCACCGGAACCACAGGAAAGCATTACTTCATCACCACACGAAACTTCCGCATCCGTAGATGGATGTTGAATGAAACGGCGCATGGAAGTCTGTAAAAATTCTCTTTCCTTCAAAAAATCACGAGCCGCACAATACATCTGAAAACAAACGGCATCAGATTCCCGTTCCGTGATAGCTGTTCCTTGACGTACATATAACGGATAAATAAAGAGCTCATTAGGCTGGAACCGAAGAGCTTGTTCTAATGAATAAAGGAAGCTTTCAACAGTTTGTCCTTTGATTCCATAAATCAAGTCGATATTAAAATATGGAAAGTCCATTTCCCGAATAGCGTTAAGCGCCTGGCAGATAGAATCCTGTCGGGGACGCCTTTTCAAAGCTATCAGTTCTTTATCCTGGAAACTTTGTATGCCAATACTTACACGAGCCACGCCTGCCTGTTTTAATAAATTCAAACGGGGCGCATCGGCATATTCGGGTGACGTTTCTACAGAAGTGAAAGCATTGGACGGATGCACGCCAAACAATGCGGCAGTATCTAAAAGAAACTCCAGTTGGGGAACAGTGAGAAGTAATGGCGTACCGCCACCGATAGCAAAACTGTCAAATGCCAGTCCGGTGGTGAGTGGCGCCAATTGTTGTGCCTGCTTACGAAGCGTATTCAAATAATCCGTGATGTACTCCTCACGATTCGTTTGCAGAGAAAACAGATTGCAGTAGCCACATTTATGGCTGCAAAAAGGGATATGAAAATAAAGAGACGCATTTCTCCCTTCCACTTGTTCCAGGTAAGGAAGCAGCGAAACCGGAGACGAAAAAGGACGATAAGCAGTTTTATGTGGATAGCTATACATATAATCTACATATCGTGATAACGGTTGATTCATTTTTTCGGTAAGATAAAGTGTTTGTAAGGGACTGTGTAAACTGTTTCGTGGGATATACAATGATATTCATATCCATCCTCGCCATAACAAGTGCCGTGGTCGGAAAGGGCAATCGCCAGCGTATCAGCCCGCTTCTGAAAAGCTTCAAACAAACGGGGCAACTGGCTGTCTATATATTGCAGCGCAGCGGCATGCGATTCTTTGTCATCCTTCACTTTACCGTTCACGTAATGACAGTTCGGATAATGGATGGCAGAGAAGTTGATATACATAAAAATCCGTTTGTCCGCAGGATAGTTTTCAAGTTTCCTGAGCGCAAAGTCTATCTGAGTTTCCGTACTGTCAATGGCAGTGCAACCAAAGGTAGGCAACCAATAGCTTTTAGTAAAATAGCCGGGGAATACACGTCCCATCTCATTGCGTTTACTAAAGAAATTCACGCCGCCTATGCAAATCGTTTCATATCCGACATTGGCAAGGCTCTGCACAAATGTAGCTTCCGTAAAGGGATAGCTTCCTTTGGGCGGAATACGTCCTGTACCTGCTTGCACAGGGAAAAACAACCATTTACGGCTTCGCAGCAAATGAGGTTCTGCCGGAGAAGGCAGAAACCCGGCAAAGATGGCAAAGTGGGATGGATACGTGAAATTTCCCGGAGCGTGTCGCTTCTCCCATTCTCCACCATGACTATTCAGCACAGGCGTTCGTCCGGCAGCTTCTTCTTCCTTACTGACATCATAGCGTAAAGTATCAAAGCAAAGCATCAGTATATCATGAGTACCCACCACCTGATTCATATCCAAATCCGGATATTGATTCTGTTCTCCAGCCGGTAGTTCATCTATTTGCATGATTATAGTTCTTTTTTATAGTTCTTATTTGTTGGGTATATATAGAATTACGGTCAAACATATCCTGGTAAACATGGTCGCCTTGCCCGTTGACTTCTATTATATAAGGTATATCTGTTCCTCTCTCTATCAGCACGTCTACTCCGGCATATTGCAAATCCAACGTTCGGACGGCTTCCTGGCACTGAAAAAAGATTTGTTTTTGCATCTCTTCCGATAAAGGTAATTCGCTCCACAGATGCGCGTTGTTGTTCAGATGCAGATTGGTAATGCTTCCTTTACTGCATCTCACTACTATATAATCTATTTCAGCTTCCCGGCACACTACCCGAAGGTCATAATTCTCTCCCTGTAACTGTTCTTTAGGAATCCATTCTTCCAATATGGCTTCCGTTTGTATCACAGCTTCCGCCAACGGGACAATCTCTTTTTCCGTGCTCAAACGATGAATCCGTTTAGTATTATGAATCACTCCGTCCACTTGTTGCAGCGTAGTATAAACCACCCATTTCTTCCGGCCGGACTGATAGCGGATAGCCATAATGCCGCCTGCCCCCGAACCATAACGGGGTTTCAGAAAACATCCTCTGCTACAACCGGCAAGAAGTTGCCGCAATTCATCGAAAGACTGTGGAGAAGGTAACATCGGAGTGACTTTCAATCCCCTATCCGATAGAATCCGTTTGGTTTCCTGCTTATCGAGAGCACGCAATAATGCATGGGGAGTATTCAAAAAATGCACATCATCAGATAGTCTTATCCCACCCAAACGTCTTAATGTCTCCTTATACTCCTGGTTCGACAAAGCATATTTCAGAAAATCAGTTTCACTGCTTACCCAAGGCTCCAGTTTGATAACTGCCTGCCGCAACAACGGCAAGCAGTTAAAAAGTTCTTCGTAAGTCATAAAACGAATCTCCGTCTGCAAGCATCTGCCTGCTTCGACAAAGTATTCGACACGTTTGGACAAAGAGTTGCTGACAACGATTATCTGCATTCCCCCTACTCCGTAATCATCGGGTAATAGTATACTTCGTCATCATCCTCGTCCGCATCCTGAGTATCGGAAACATCTATTTTCATAGGAAGAGCCTGCAATTTCTTCTTCATGTCCTTACTCAGGTAATTATAGCTCATATCAATAAATTTCAGATGAGAAATCTTATCCAAATTATCCAGTAACAATTGAGCGCCTTCATCTTTAAGAGTACCGGCAGAAATATCCATTGTTTCCAGTTGGGGAAGAATATCCGATTGCAGGAACATTTCTACAATATTGTCTTGTTCTTCGGAGTTTACAAGTCCAAAATAAGTTAGTTTCGGGAAACGTTCTTTGGAGAACAACGGGCGGAATATCTCTAAATCTCCTTCAAATCCATAATCTTCGACACCTACATACAGAATCAACTTTTCCAGATTAGGAAAATCGGAAGCTATAATATCTTCCACTACTTCGGTAGGAAGACCGCCGCTGATAATTTCGAGTGAACGCAATTCCGGACGTGAAGTCTGTCCCAGGCGCAGGTTATTCGTTCCTTTTATCTTCAAGTCCTTCAATTTGGGCATGGCATCGAGCAACGGACTAAGGTCTGTCTGCTCAATCCAGGAAACTTCCTGTTCTTCCTGTTCAATATCTCCCCAAAACAGTCCTTCTATTTGCGCAAACTTATCTTTATGTTCGAGCATTCCTTCCAGTAATTCCGAGCAATCTTCACACTCGTAATTCCAGCAACCGATAGTAATCTGTTTATAGTCAGGCAGGTGCTTGTCTTTCAGAATCTTATCCAGGAGATTAACACCATTATCATATTCATCGTAGCTCAACGCAAATTTCTTAGCTTCCACTTTCATCTCGCGTGCTGTTTCTTCCGCAGTCTCCACATAGCCTTTCTTTGTCTTTTCAGCTATCAGTTTATTAGCGGCTTTTTCGGCTTCTTCGGTAGTTGCGAAGTTCTTCACTTGTGTTTGTCCGTCCGTTCCCAGTTTACCATAATTTACAGTAACATCTGTTCCGGCTACATCGATACTCCAAAATTTCTGTGACTTAAAGTCTTGAAATACGAACACTCTCTTCATAATACAGTTTTTAATGGTTGATATTTGCACGTTCAGTTTTGAACCTGCATGAACAATGTTTGCAAAAATAGCTATTTTATGTTATGTACAAAGAAATCGCATACTAAACTTTCATACCTTTAGAGAACAATCCATTCATTTATCATACCTACTATATACAACAAGGGCTGCCCTTTGAAAGAGCAGCCCCATTATTCTATCTCAATGTATCTACTTAATCTTCAATAGTACATATACTTACGCGGTTCCAATCCGGTTCGGTGAACATATCGCCTACACCCTGACCTTCAGCTGTGATACGAGAAGCACTGATTTTGTATTTATTGACTAAGATAGTCTTAACAGCTTCAGCACGTGCAGCGGCAATTCTTGCATTGACTTCCACACTACCTTCAGGAGAAGCATATCCCTTAATCACGACTTTTGCATCGGCATATTTCTTCATGTAAGAAGCTACGCGTTCTACGTTAGGAAGCTGTGAAGCGTCAACAGATGAACGGCCTTGTCTGAAAGTAATGATAGATTCAGGTACACGGGCAGTTTTTACTACTGTTTCCACAGGAACAACCTTTGTGCGGCATGCTTCAAGTTCTTCTTGCAATCCGTTGATTCTCTGATTTGCACTGTTCAGTTCACCATCCTTGTTGTTTACTTCTGAACGAAGAGCGTTGATTGAAGAGTTCAGACCGTCGATTTCTGCCTGGTTGTAAACTCTCACTTTAGCAAAATGGTGAGTTCCGTTACTCGTCTTAAAGTGGTAAGTCAATCCGGCTGTCAATTCGAAAGCAGCATTATTGGCATTGAAACGGCTCTTTGATTCATTGAAATCACCTTGCATATCATATACGATGGCAGGTTTGATACCCAATGTCCATGCCTTGCTTTCACCCAAGTTGAAATTGAAATTCAGTCCGAAGCGGGTAGACCAGGAGTTTTGGTCACCATCACCATTCACATAATAATGCAACCATCCCATTCCTGCAACAGCTTCCACCTCAAACAAACGAGGACTGCCGTTATAACTTGCAAACAGGTTCATCAGATTGACTTTACCCAATACGCTAACATCCGTAGCATCGAAAGCAGTCTTACTCTGAGTGGTATTGATATATCCCATACCCTGTAATCCTAATCCGAAAATAGGAGTTAATTGTTTTGAAATACCGACTCCGAAAGCAGGACGTGCATTCTTAAAGAAAGCACTGTGAGTCAAAGGAGTGATTGCACCAGCATTTACTTCGACAGCCCAATTGTCTGTCAATTTTGTACCTTCTACAACTGACTGGGCATTCGCTGTAAAACCACCCAATACAAAAGCTAATAGAATAATAGATTTTCTCATAATCATACGTTTTAAAAATGTAATGTTTTATTTGCTAAATCATTAGAAATGTTTTGTTTGGCCATGTCTAATTTTCTAGTTCATAATTAAGTTTGTTATTCACTTTAGACAACATATCATATCAAATATTAGTTCGCAAGCCCTGAGGGTAATTAACATCTATTGTGTTTTCGGGATAACTTTCTACCCTTATTCTGATAAAGAATATTTTTTTTCCCTTTTCAGTTGGAATATTGATTTAATTTCTAACTTTGCCGCAGTATCGGTTTCCGAATCAGCCTCATGCCCGAAACGGAATCAAAAGGGAATCCTGTGAAAGTCAGGAACTATCCCCGTAGCTGTAAGTTTCATTTCTTGAAAAGTTTAAAAGAAGCGTTGTGACATTCTCTGCCACTGGTTCGCAAGCGAACCGGGAAGGCGTCACTACAGAAACAAGTCAGAAGACCTGCCGATATGTAATCCGTTATTCCAGGCTTTCGGGTGAAAGGCAATAGAACGTATCTTAACCAGGTCCATTTTATTCATATCTCCAAAGATTGTCATGCGCGAATAACTATGTAAGCACAGATTTTATTTGTTAATTCTTAAAATATAGGTATGATTAGTTCGGAGATATTTATTATCAAAAGAGATGGGAAAAAGGAAGTCTTTTCCCTGGACAAGATTAAGAATGCGATATCCAAAGCATTTTTATCAGTAGGCAGTTTCGCAACACAGGATGTTATCACCAATGTGTTGAGCCGCGTTAGTATCAGTGATGGAAGCAACGTGGAAGAAATTCAGAACCAAGTGGAAGTAGCCCTGATGGCTGAACATTATTACAGCGTAGCCAAAGCGTATATGCTGTATCGGCAAAAACACCTGGAAGACCGCGAAGTAAGGGACAAGCTCAAGTTCCTGCTGGATTATTGTGACGCTTCCAACCCGGCAACAGGCAGCAAGTATGACTCTAACGCCAATGTAGAAAATAAGAATATCGCCACTCTGATAGGTGAACTGCCCAAGTCCAACTTTATCCGTCTCAATCGCCGTTTACTGATTGACCGTCTGAAAGATATGTATGGCAAGGAAGTTTCCGACCGTTATTTGGAACTTTTGAATCATCACTTCATTTATAAAAATGATGAAACCAACCTAGCTAATTATTGCGCAAGTATCACCATGTATCCTTGGTTAATCAGTGGAACAACGGCTGTAGGCGGTAATTCAACAGCCCCGACTAATCTGAAATCTTTCTGTGGCGGATTCGTCAATATGGTGTTCATCGTATCCAGTATGTTGAGCGGCGCGTGTGCTACTCCTGAATTTCTGATGTACATGAATTATTTTGTAGGACTGGAATATGGGCAGGATTATTATAAGCATGCTGATAAAATCGTAGATTTATCTCAGAAGCAACGTACGATTGATAAAATGATAACAGATTGCTTCGAGCAAATCGTATATTCTATCAATCAACCTACCGGAGCACGCAATTTTCAGGCTGTTTTCTGGAACGTGGCTTATTATGACAAGTATTATTTCAATAGCCTTTTTGAACACTTCGTATTCCCCGACGGTAGCAAACCCGACTGGGATTCACTGAGTTGGTTGCAAAAACGCTTTATGAAATGGTTTAATAAGGAACGCACGCGCTCTGTATTGACATTCCCCGTTGAGACAATGGCGCTTCTGACTAAAGACGGTGATGTACTGGACAAAGAATATGGTGATTTTACTGCCGAAATGTATGCCGAAGGTCATTCATTCTTTACGTATATGAGTGATAATGCCGATTCTTTGAGTAGCTGCTGCCGCTTGCGCAATGAAATACAAGATAATGGTTTCAGTTATACACTGGGAGCCGGTGGAGTTTCCACGGGTTCAAAGAGTGTGCTCACGATTAATCTGAACCGCTGCATCCAACATGCTGTAAAATCAGGAAAACTTTATCCTTTCTTCCTTGAAGAAGTAGTGGATTTGGTACATAAAGTACAGCTTGCCTACAATGAGAACCTGAAACAGTTGCAGGAAAAGGGTATGTTGCCTCTGTTTGACGCAGGCTATATCAATATGGGACGCCAGTATCTGACAATTGGTGTCAACGGATTGGTAGAAGCTGCACAGTTTATGGGTATTGATATTAATGACAATCCCAAATACGAGGCTTTTGTACAGGAGATTCTAGGCATGATTGAGAAATACAATAAGAAGTATCGCACCAAAGATGTACTGTTCAACTGTGAAATGATTCCTGCTGAAAATGTGGGTGTAAAACATGCCAAATGGGATAAAGAAGCCGGTTTCCAAACTTTCCGTGAATGTTATAACAGCTATTTCTATATCGTGGAAGACAAATCGCTGAATATTGTCGACAAGTTCCGTATGCATGGTCATCGCTATATTGAACATCTGACGGGTGGTTCTGCTCTCCATATGAATTTGGAAGAGCATCTCAGCAAGGAACAGTATAGACAATTACTTCGTGTATCTGCTACCGAAGGCTGTAATTACTTCACATTCAACATTCCAAATACTGTTTGCAATGAATGTAATCATATCGACAAGAGGTATCTGCATGAATGTCCGGAATGTCACAGCAAGAATGTGGATTATCTGACCCGCGTTATCGGATATATGAAACGAATCAGCAATTTCTCACAAGCACGGCAGAAGGAAGCCGACTTAAGATATTATGCTGAAGTACGCTGATTACGATATTGTCTTTCAGGAGATACCGGATGAGGTAACTCTCGCCATCAATCTCTCCAACTGTCCCAATCATTGTAAAGGGTGTCACAGCTCGTATCTGATGGAGAACGTTGGAGAGCCATTGACGGAAGAGAGCCTTTCCATGTTACTTGACAAATACGGAAAGGCTATCACCTGTGTTTGTTTCATGGGTGGCGATGCATCACCTTCGGAAATAGAACAGCTAGCCTGCTTTTTACATCGGCAAACCATGATTCAGGTAAAAGTAGGATGGTATTCCGGGAAATCCAAACTGCCGGATAATTTTAATATAGACTATTTTCAGTACATCAAACTGGGGCCATACATAGAATCATTGGGTGGATTAAAATCTGCTACTACTAATCAGCATTTATATCATATTGTTGATGGGAATATGCAAGATATCACTTATCGTTTTCTTCCTAACGCGGTCGAAAAGATTTCATAATATGGTATCTATTTATTCACAAACTTAAAATCATTCTCATTATACCGATTTCCAACATTAGGATATTTTATTAGCAGTTGCTCTATACTTACCATATCTTCCGGAGATAACTCGATGTCTACAGCTCCTGCATTTTCTTCTAAATATTTGATTCGTTTTGTTCCGGGAATCGGTATAATGTTTTCACCCTGTGCCAATAACCAAGCTAATGCCAGTTGGGCGGGTGTTCTTTTTTTCTCTGCTGCAAGATTTGCAAATTCGGCCGCTAACTTCCGATTATTCTCCCAATATTCACCATTATAACGAGGTAAATGTTTGCGATAATCATTATCTTTCAATAAGTCTGTATGAATCGTATTGGTAACGAGCCCTCTTCCTAAAGGGGAAAAGGGAATGAGTGTCACTCCCAATTCTTTTGTCAAAGGTAGAATTTCTCCTTCTACGTCACGTGTCAACAAAGAATATTCACTTTCGAGAGCTACAATGGGATGCACGGCACAGGCTCTTCGCAAGGATTCAGGAGAACACTCACTCAATCCCAAATAGCGGACTTTCCCTTCTTTCACCAGGTCGGCCATCGCACCAACAGTTTCTTCAATAGGAACTGCCGGGTCTACCCGATGCGCATAATACAAATCGATGGTTTCAATCTTCAATCGTTTCAGGCTATTTTCTACTGCCTGCCTGATATAAGCAGGGGAACCATCAACATAACTCTCACCACCGCCAAATACACTTCCTTGACTATTGCGCAGTCGAAAGCCAAACTTTGTCGCAATAAAAATTTGTTCCCGTTTCTCAGCCAGTACTGTTGAAAGCAATTTTTCATTGGCACCATTGTCATACACATCGGCTGTATCCCAAAAGTTGATTCCGAGTTCCAACGCGTGATATAAGGTTGCCATACTCTCTTTTTCATCAGCTATCCCGTAAGCTGCGCTCATTCCCATACAGCCCAATCCGATGGCGGAAAGGCGTACCTCCGTTTTACCTAGTCTTCTGTACTTCATAATTTTCATAAGTTTATGTCAGGGCAAAGATAGACGCAACAGGGCAGATAAAGAGATACAAATCAAAGCATCAGTTGTACAAATCAAATAGTTGTCGATTTTCTGACATCAGTCGGTGACTTCCCTGTATGTTTTCGATAGAACTTGCTGAAATATGAAACGGTTTCAAATCCCAGACTAAAAGCTATTTCCGAAACAGACAAGTTACTGTGCAACAGATATTGGCTACATTCTTTGATAAGTCTTTCGGCAATCCATTCAGTGGTAGTTCTGCCAGTTACCTCTTTGATTACTTTATTCAAATGGTTAACGTGTACAGATAGACGGTTCGCATAGTCGGCAGGTGTACGTAAAGTCAGAGTAGCATGTGGATAGTCAATCGGAAATTGTCTCTCCAATAATTCTAAAAACAGTTCTACAATACGTTGCGCAGCATTCGGATGCGATTCATACCGGTTAGAGTGCTGCATCCTCATTGCCGTATGCACTAAAAGGTGGAGATAGCAATGTAATATATCAGACTTATACCTGTAATCAGTCCGCATCTCTTCCTGCATTTGAGTATATATGCTTTGTATTTTACTTAACTGAACCTCGTCCGGGAAAAACACTTTATCGCCAGTAAGCTTGAATAAAGGAGTATCTGCCAGTGAATCATTCTTCTCTTCGGCTCGTATAAACTGCTCGTTAAAGATGCAAAACATTCCTTTCTGTTCTTCACTGATAGATTCCCAAGCATAAGGAATCAGAGGATTCGAGAATAACAGAGCCGGACGGTCAACCAAAATCCACTTATCAGCATAGTACAACTTTCCTTTTCCTATAATTAAAGTCACTTTATAAAAATCACGATAGCTGAATTGAACTTTCCCGAAATGACATTGCCGGGAAAATATATCAAAACATTCTTTTTCTTTGGAACAAACGACATTCAGAGCAGAATCATTACGCTGTATTCTTTTATAGAATTGGAAAATACTTTCAGTCATGGCAATCGTTTTGATGGAAACTACATTTTTTTATCGTAACGCAAATATAAGGAATTATACGATTGGGTATTCTCAACTGATAAAATATACTATATTCTACTCATCAGGCTTTGCGTTTTCTATTTATCAGCATTACTCCCAACAAAATCACCAATAAACCGGCTATCTGAATGAAAGTAACATATTCACCACCCAGGAACACTCCTAAAAGAACAGCAATAACAGGGTTGACATAAGCATGTGTTCCTACCTCTGCGGCCGGACGTACTTTTAGTAACCAAACATAAGCCGAATACGCCAATAAAGAGCCAAAAGAAATCAGGTAAGCCAATGACAACCAGCTTGTAGTTGAAATCCCTGCCCAATGAACTTCCAGGACATCACCGTTCACAACAGAACAAATCCAAAACGCTCCACTGGCAAAAAGCATCTGCCAGGCAGAACCGGCAAAGGCATTGACTTCTTCCTCACGGGAAGAACGGTATTTGGCATACAACGTTCCCAATGCCCAGGACACGCATCCGAAAATAAGAAGTAAAATACCATATTCACTATGTGGCTGCAACCGTTCTGAGTTAAGCTGCTCTACATAAAGCATTACAACTCCCCCGAAACCAATTATCCCCCCTACTATCGTGAAAGGATTGCGAAAATTCATTCTCCACATCGGGGCATCCAACAGCAGAATCCAAAGAGCCGTAGAAGAAGCGATAATAGCTACAAGGCTACTGGTGAGATAACGCTGCGCCAACATTACCACAGCCATGTCTACAAACAACAGTACTATACCACTGACAGCAGAATGTTTAATCAGGCTTTTCTTAAATATCTGTTCTCCCCGCAAATAACATATTCCAAGAAGTATCAGTCCGGCAGCAGTGAACCGCAATGCTCCGAGCAGAAAAGGTGAAAAGTCTTTCAAGGCTACACCTATAAAAAAATAGGTAGAACCCCAAACTACGTAAATAAGGAAATAAGCGATGATGACACCTATTATATTCCCATTCGGATGCTTCAGACTTTCCATATTGCTTCTTTTAATTAGTTTTCACGGGGAGTGAGGAGGGGGACTCTCAATATATTGACAATTATTTTATTTCCACGTCCGCCTCAATCTTTCCAATCCATCCATCAATCGTTGGCGGGGGCACGCAATATTAATACGTATAAATCCTTCTCCTGCGTCTCCATACAGGCTCCCCCCATTCACCCTAAGTTTTTCTTTCTCCAATAATGTTTTTACTATTTCCTCCGAAGACTGTTTCAGGGCAGAACAATCCACCCATACCAAATAAGTACCTTCCAATGCCATTACCGGGAATTTCGAAAGATATTCATCAAAATAGGCTCGCAAGTAGTTATAGTTGGCAAACAGATAGTGTTTCAGTTCTTCAAGCCATTCCTCTCCATCGTTGTAAGCAGCTATCAAGGCTTCCACACCAAAAGGATTCACATCACAAACCTCATTTATATTAATGGCTTTGTCTATCTTCAACCGTATATCCATGTCGGCGGAAATAATATTGGCTATTTGCAGCCCTGCCAGGTTGAATGCCTTACTGGGTGAAGTACAAGTTACAGAATGTATTAGAAATTCTTCCGAAATAGAAGCAAAAGGAATATAATTATGTCCGGGGAAAACCAGCTCGCAATGAATCTCATCCGCAACTATCCATACATCATTGCGAATACAGATTTCACCTATACGGGTTAGTTCCTGTTTCGTCCATACTCTGCCGGCGGGATTATGAGGATTGCATAATAACAGGACTTTGACTTGAGGGTCAGCGGCTTTTAGTTCCAGGTCTGCAAAGTCAATCTGATAGGTTCCATTCCTGTAAAGCAGTGGATTCGCAACCATTTCGCATCCATTATTACGGATAGATGAGAAAAAGCAGTTATACACCGGTGTCTGCACTATCACTTTATCACCGGGTATCGTCAGTGCTTTAATAACAGCAGACAATGCCGGGACAACTCCGGTAGTATATATAATCCATTCCTTAGCTATCGGCCAGGCATGACGCCTTGCAAACCAACCCGTCACCGCTTCAAAATAAGCATCCGGCACACGCACATATCCGAAAATACCATGTTCCACCCGTTTCTTCAATGCTTCCACGACAGGGGGAGCTGTACGGAAATCCATATCAGCTACCCACATCGGCAAGACATCCGCATCGTCGGATGAATCCCATTTATAAGAATTCGTCCCTCTGCGTGGAATAATTTCATCGAAATTATACTTCATATTTCAATCAAAACAGGTCAGATCATCCCAAAGTTTCAGTTCGCAGTTTCCCGGGGCTTTGATGTTTTCATCCAGGATAATGGTTCCGTAACTATTAGCGGTGATACTTCCCGTACGTGGGTTTTTCACACTATGGACAGGGCTATTAATAGTCGCCTGTACGCTGCTATGCTCGAAAGCAAGGTCAGCATCATCCGCCATCGTGCAATTCTCCATCACCAGGTCGTGTGCATAGCAAAGTGGCTGAGTACCCGAAATCTTACAATTCACCAGGCGCAGATTCCTTGAGTGCCAACCCAAATATTCTCCATCGAGTATGGAATCGTAAACTGTCACATTCTCCGTATTCCAAAAAGCATCTTTTGAATGTATTTCGGCATTGCGAATCTCCACATTCATGCAGTATTGGAAAGAGTAGTTGCCTTTCATTGCAAAGTTTTGAATCTTGATATTACCGCCATGTATAAAGAGGTAATCCCCTTTATCTATTTCTACGTTATTCAGTTCTACATTACGACAATACCATAGCGTCTCCAAAGCATTAGGCAACTGTACGTTTTCCAGTTTTATTCCATCCATTTCGCGGAACATTTTCGGTGCTTCCACCAGTGTGTCCGTCATTTGCAGATTCCTGGAGTACCAAAGTGCGGCACGCGCTCCTTCCGTAAACAGACAGTTTTTGACTACAAAACCATCATTATGCCAAAAAGGATATTTCCCTTCAAAACGACAATTTACAGCCTCTATATCACTACATTCTTTTAGCGCTGATTCACCAGTATGAATCGTTACGTCTTCCAGGTAAAGGCCGTGAGAAGCGAACAAAGGACGTTCGCCTTCGTAATGTGTATTTTTAATTTGTTCCATTGTTTAATTGTTTTTTGATTAATTGATTACCTATTATCTACACTGCAAAAATACAGTAGAAAAAAGAGTTTCTTTGTAGATAAATTACGGGTATATCTACCTCAATTACAGATAATACTTTCTTCTATTTCAGCCTGTTTTCGCGACTGTATCATACGGATTCTCAAAACGACAAATACTATACTTACCACCAGGAACAGCAACGAGCCGAAAACAGAATATCGTGTATCGAAAAGAGTGATGAACATTCCGCAGAAAGCTGCTCCAATCGTCGTTCCAAGATTTGCAGACAGCAAATACAATCCGTTGGCGAAGTCCGGTGCTTCGGGTGCTGATTCGGTTATCATATACTGCATCGTATTCTGACCGTATCCCGCCAATATTCCTAAAATCAGAATGATAACCGCCATCGCTGCAAGCCATTCTCCCAAGACAAACAGACAGATATAGAAAGCAAGCAAGGCAAAAGGAATTGTTATCATGCTGCGCACCGGATTGGTGGCGAGTTGCTTTCCGGCTATGACATTCCCGATGATATTTGCCAAACCATAAATCAACAACATCGTACTGATGACACCATACGAAACTCCCGTCACATTCTTAAGATAATCAGACATATAACTGAAGAAGCCGAATAAAGCCCCGTTTATAAGCGTCACTGCCAAAATGGAATACCAAACAACTTTTCTTTTCAACACATTGAGTTGTGTACCATAAGACAACTTTTCTTTTACAGGCATGGAAGGTACTAAAAAGATAGTCGCGATGAATACCAAAGCATTCACAACTGTGAAGAACAACATTCCCATAGAATACGAAACTTCACTCGCTATGTAGCTTGTCACCGGCACGCCCAGCACCATACCTGCCGAAACACCTATAAAGACTTTTGCCACCGCTTTCGGAGCTTTCTCCTTGCTGACGGATGTAGCCGCCACTGTGAAAGCCATAGATACATAGACAGGATGAAGAAAGGCCGGAAGCGCCCTGGCAATCAATAATACGGTAAAATTGGAAGTCACCATGGAGATAATATTACTTAGCGTAAATACCCCCAATGCCAGCAACATTACTTTTTTCCGGTTCATTCCCGAAAACAGCAACGGCATAACAGGAGCAGATATAGCTACCACCAATGCAAATATACTAACTGTCCATCCCGCTTGGGGAACAGTGACATGAAAAGTTTCGGCTATCAGAGGTAATATTCCAATCACTCCCATTTCCGTATTGATAATTCCGAATACACCGACCGTAAGGATAAATACGAGCAAACCGCCCGAATTGAGTTTTAATTTATTCTTTTGTTCCATAATTGCTATACAGTTTATAATGCCAATCCCATCTTATACGCATTTTCAAGATGTTCTTTACCAATCTCCCGTGCCAGTTTTTCGCATCCGGTACAATCACCGGCACAATATACTCCTGCTTCATTCCAGCCCAATGCCTGATTGAGAAGCCGGAAATATCGCACAGGCTGTTCAAAGGTTGCATCCTCGTCATCGCCGGCTGTCATAAGTAACACAGCATCTTTTTTAGGATATTTGTCATCGGTAGAGATGGCGTAAAGTCTTTCAATGAAAGATTTCAAACGCGAGGTTATCGTCCAAAAGTACAAAGGAGAAGCCATCACTATCGTATCACATTCCGCAAACAAAGGGTATATATCCTGCATACCATCCTTGATTGCACACTGATGAGCCAAACGTTGACACACTCCACATCCTCTGCATCCTTCTATCCGCATACTGCCTAGATAGACTTTTGTAACGGAATGTCCCCGTTCCACCAATCCTTTAATATAAGCATCGGTCAGTCTGTCTGTATTACCGCACTTTGTTCCTGCGCTCATCACTACAAGTACTTTTTTCATATTTCCATCCTGTATTTTATCTATTGCTTGAGGAAGCGGAGTATCTGTCGTTCCCCTATCGCCCAAGTACCGATAGATAGCCGCGCTACCTAATAATAAGCTACCGGTCGTCAACAGTGCGCTTTTCAGAAAATGTTTTCTATCCATATTCTTTATATTATTAATGTCCTCTTTATGTTGGATTTATTCGACATGACAAAGATCGGGAGAATAGAGCAAAACCATTGTAGACGAATTACGGGTATGATAACCCCAATTACTGGTTATAAAAACGGCAAGAAATGAGCTAAACAATGCTGTTGCATACAATAAGCCAACGCTATGCAATTCTTAATTCTCTCTCTTACTTATATTATTCCTCCAAGTAGCAAGTTAGTTTTCGTTCAACAGTTGTCGAACGATAGTTCAACATATGTAGAGCGTTCGTTCAACAGTTGTTGAACGAAAACTCATTAGGCAATGAAGAAAATACTATATTAAAGAGCCATCATTAAATACAATATAATGATGGCTAACTCCTTTCAAGAGCACAGTAGGCTCACAGTCGGTATGCTAAGGAACATTTCTACTAATAGGAAAGAAGGACATCTTCTATTCCTTTTCAAATTTGACCGTTACAGTCCCCGATACGCTCAATGCCTCGATTCCGTCACCGTCAATACGACCTATCAGAATCAAATCATTACTTTGCGACCAACTTTTATAGAATATAGCCACATTTCCCCAAGGCGCATAAATAGTAATGTCACCGGGGGAAGGCGTACATCCACGTTTCACTCCCTCTATTGTTAATTTAGGAGAAGGATAAAATATCTTCTCGGTATTATTATAATCGTCAAGTTTCACTTCAAGCGGCAAACGGGAAACAAAATCCTGTGCTGCTGCATTATCAGCCATGGTTGCAGTCACCACACGCTGTCCTACTGTAATTTTAATTTTCATACTTTCTTTATTGGGTTCTTCATTTCCATTATTAATCTCCGTTCCTCCACCTGTTTCCGGGTTTCCCATACTATCGGGATGTTCGCTACATGCCATCCAAATAACGGCTAATAAAATGGTAAAAAAGCACATAGAGAACCGCTTCACTCCATTGTTTAACATTGCATATTCCATACTATAATTTATTATTTATTTGTACACTGCAAAGTTCGATAAAAGGGAGCAAAGTTCTTGTAGACAAATTACGGGTATGATAACCTCAATTACAGTTTAAATAAAGTCAGCCCTATATCTATACATTATTATAACTAGGCGCTACTCCATAAACCTCTTTATATATTCTTGAAAAGTGTGACAGATTTTTAAAACCGACATTCAGCATCGCTTCACTAACCTTGCAATTCCGGTTCATTATCAACTCATGCGCAGCTTCCAACCTTCGCTTGATAATCCATTTTTGTGGAGTCAGTTCGCTCACTTTCCGAAAATCATTCTTAAATCCGGTCAAGCTCCGCCCTGTATAGGATGCTAATTCCTCAATAGAAAGGTCGTACATATAGTTTTCTTCCATAAAGCCTAATAAATCAATCTTCCATGGTTCGGCAAAATCGAACAGTGAAGCATAGACTTTTGCATCGGACTTAAGTACGATATACAACCCTTCTTTCAATTTCATATCCATCCATTCTTCATCGGGGGCAACAGAAGATTCATAATAAGGAAATATGGATTCAAATAAACTTGTGACAGCAGGAAGAGGTGGTATTTTCAAAATACTCACCTTGCTCCGCTTGGTTGTTTCCAAAAATTTCTCCCTGCCATGACTACGATAGTATTCTAACAGGAATTTGCGAGAAAATCTTAAAAGAATAGACTGATAGATATGAGTGTCCTTATCACTATATTTAATCATCTTTATGCGATGTCCTTTGCGGATAAAAGCGCATTCTCCTGCACAAATCGTAACAGAGTGGTTGGCTTCCTCAAACTCTACCTTACCCGAATAAACATACAGCAAACAATGTTCCATTACTCCATAATCGCATATGGTATTCTCCGTCACTTTCATATTAAGAAAGATATTGGAATAGTTTATGAAATGTTCATCTTCCATGTTGACAACTGTTTACCAGCAAAAATACGATTTTATCTGTAAAAAAGAACTTCACTCCTTATTTTATCGGTAAAGTTTGGCTATATCTTCATCTGTCCTATTTCCGTAAATCTCTATCTTTGAAAGTTCCGCTTCAATCTTGTCAAATTCTTCTTTCGTTAATACCACGTCAGCAGCACCCAGGTTTTCAACAATACGTTCCATTTTGCGTGAACCTGGAATCGGAACGAGAAAGTCATATTTATGTAACATCCAAGCCAAAGAAATCTGTGCCGACGTCACATTTTTCTCTTGGGCAAACAGCCTCAACAAATCAAGCAACGGTTGATTGGCTTCCATATTCTCCTTTTCAAAGCGAGTTATCACACGGCGCACATCATCTCCCTTATATTCCTGTCCGGATGTATATTTTCCACTAAGGAAACCACTAGCTAACGGGCTGAATGGTATAAAGCCAATGCCCAATTCGCTACACGCAGGAATCACTTCTTTCTCAAACATACGTTCCATCATCGAATATTCACTCTGCACGGCAGTCATCGGAGTGACAGCGTGTGCCAGTCGGATTTGTTCCACGGTGGATTGCGACTGTCCCCAACCTCTTATTTTACCTTTCTTAATCAGTTCACCCATACACCATGCAATGGCTTCCACCGGAATTTGTTTACTGATACGATGTTGATAATAAAGGTCGACATAATCCGTATTCAGACGTTTCAACGATGCATCCAAATGTGCTTCCACTACTCTCATAAGCTGGGGAATAGTAGAAACTTCTTCATCGGGACGAATCACAAACTTCGTTGCCAAAATGATTTCCCGACGAAAGGAAGCAATCCCCTCTCCCACCAATTCTTCGTTGCCACCGGCACTATACCCTTCGGCGGTATCAAAGAAATTACATCCTGACTCATAGACCTGACTCATCAAACGGATTGCTTCTTTTTTATCCGGTGTCGCCCCATATCCGTGTGACAACCCCATGCATCCATAACCAACAGCCGAGACTTCCAGTCCTGCCGCACCAATTTTTCTTTTCTTCATAATGTATTCTTTTTAATATTATTCCATTATTGGACTTATCTGTTTCCGTTTGCAAAGTTAGATGGTAAAAACGAATCGGGCTTTGCTGTAAAGACAAAAGACTTTTGCTGTGCGGACTATTTTTCATATAAGAGACCGGACTCAAGAGCTTAGTATAGATTTAGTTATACCAATTACTGATTTCATAACCCAAATTACTGATTCATCATTTCCTCTCTATGAAGATAAAATATTTATCTGTATCTTTGTTACCCATCAAAATACCAAAAGCTATGGATAAAGTTATAAAACTAGAGAATGTGAATCTGTATAACGAAATGTATGGACTGGAGACATTGCATCCTTTGGTTAGTGTCGTTGACCTGACGAAAGCAACCAAATCGGTCAATCATATCCAAATGAATTATGGCATATATGCGCTTTTTCTAAAAGAGACTAAAAGCTGCGATATTAAATACGGTCGCCAGTATTATGATTATCAGGAAGGAACTATCGTCTGTTTCGGCCCCGGTCAAACTGCCGGTGTGAGTACCATTGAAGATGAAATCCGTCCTGAGGTTTATGGCATTATTTTCCATCCCGACCTGATACGCGGCACATCGCTTGGCAAAGAGATAAAGAAATATACTTTCTTTTCTTATGCGGTCAACGAGGCTTTGCATCTTTCTGACCAGGAAAAGGAAATAGTAAAGGATTGCCTGAAGAAAATCAGTATAGAATTGGAGCATGGCATAGATAAACACAGCAAAGCATTAATTGCCATGAATATCGAACTGTTGCTGAATTATTGTATGCGTTTTTACGAAAGACAATTTATTACGCGGAATAGTGCGAATAAAGATGCGCTTACAAAGTTCGAGCAACTGCTGGACGAGTATTTCCAAAGCGAGCTTCCTATGCAGGACGGTTTGCCTTCCGTGAAGTACTTTGCTGATAAAGTCTATCTCTCCCCTAACTATTTCGGTGATATGGTAAAGAAGGAAACAGGGAAAACTCCGCAGGAACATATTCAGGCAAAAGTAATCGAACTGGCGAAAGAACATATTACTGATACGGATGAAACGGTGAGTCAGATAGCTTATTCTTTAGGATTCCAGTATCCGCAGCATCTTTGCAGGTTGTTCAAGAAACGTGTCGGTTGCACGCCCAATGAGTACAGAAGTCAGGCTTTGGCTTGATGGTTGATGATGGAGAGAATGAGCGGATTCTTTCATTTACGAAGAATTCAGAAAGAATTTAAGGAGAATTTAGGGGCAACTGTAATATAGGTAAAATAATCCGTAATTCATATACAAACAGATTTCAAATGTGGCAGTATCTTTGCAATGTCATAAAAAAATAAGTAGAAATGTTATTTATAAAAACTGTTTGATATGTATTTAGAAAATATTTATTCTCCTGAAGATGTTAAGAAGCTGTCAGTAAAAGAATTGAATGATTTAAGTGGTGAAATACGTGCGTCACTCCTGCAAAAATTGAGCGAACACGGCGGACACTTCGGACCTAATTTCGGAATGGTGGAAGCGACCATTGCGCTACACTATGTATTCAATTCGCCAAAAGATAAAATCGTATTTGACGTATCGCATCAGAGTTATGTACACAAGATGCTGACCGGACGTAAGGATGCGTTTCTTCATCCGGCCGAGTATGATAATGTGTCCGGTTATTCCGAGCCGCAGGAAAGTGAGCATGATTTCTTTATTATCGGTCATACTTCCACTTCTGTCAGCCTGGCCAGCGGATTAGCCAAAGGACGTGACCTGACCGGTGGCAATGAAAATATCATAGCTGTGATAGGCGATGGTTCTTTAAGCGGTGGCGAAGCATTCGAAGGACTGGATTTTGTGGCAGAGCTTGGTACGAATATGATTATTATTGTCAATGATAATCAGATGTCTATTGCTGAGAATCATGGTGGACTCTATAAGAATCTAAAGGAACTGCGCGACAGCAACGGTCAATGTGAGTGCAATTTCTTCAAGGCTATGGGGTTGGATTATATGTACGTGAATGACGGCAACGATGTGGAAGCATTAATCGAAGCTTTCTCTAAAGTGAAAGATATTCAGCATCCGATAGTAGTGCATATTAATACACTGAAAGGCAAAGGCTACGAACGTGCCGAACAAGATAAGGAGACTTATCACTGGCGTGCCCCGTTCAATATAGAAACCGGAGAAGCGAAATTCAATGATGAAGGAGAAGATTACAGTGAAGTAACTGCCCAATACCTACTGAAGAAGATGAAAGAGGACTCTCGTGTAGTGACAATCACTTCGGGTACTCCTACGGTTCTCGGATTTACACCCAACCGTCGCCAGGAAGCAGGAAAGCAGTTTGTAGATGTCGGCATTGCCGAAGAGCACGCGGTAGCACTTGCTTCGGGCATCGCAAAGGCAGGCGGAAAGCCAGTCTATGGAGTGTACAGCACATTTATCCAACGTTCCTACGATCAACTTTCGCAAGACCTTTGTATTAATAATAATCCGGCTGTCTTACTGGTATTTTGGGGTACTTTGTCCGGCATGAATGACGTGACGCATCTCTGCTTCTTCGATATTCCGCTTATCAGTAATATTCCTAATATGGTCTATTTGGCGCCGACCTGCAAGGAAGAATATCTTGCGATGCTTGAATGGAGCATCCGTCAGAACGAGCATCCGGTTGCTATCCGTGTACCGGCAACAGATGTGATAAGTTGCGGTGAACCTGTTGAGTCCGATTATAGTATTCTGAATCGTTATAAGGTTGCGCATCGTGGTTCGAAAGTAGCTATTGTGGCTTTAGGTTCTTTCTTTGGATTGGGACAGTCGGTTCTGTCATTGCTGAAAGAAAAAACGGGTATTGATGCAACGCTGATTAATCCCCGTTATATCACAGGGGTAGATACTAAACTTATGGACGAACTGAAAGCCGACCATCAATTAGTGATTACACTGGAAGATGGCGTACTGGACGGTGGTTTCGGTGAAAAGATTGCCCGGTATTATGGTGTTAGTGATATGAAAGTGATAAATTACGGAGCTAAGAAAGAATTTGTAGACCGCTTTGATATACAGGAGTTGCTTCGTGCCAATCATCTTACAGATGAGCAGATTGTGGAAGATATAAAGACTGTTCTCGGTTAAGATTAAAGTTAAGATAAAGGTCTGGATTAAAATCAAACCCGCTCATTATATATGCAGGTCGATGCACATTGTCCGTTACGGCAATTGTATCGACCTGTCTCCTTTCTTTATTTCAAGACAGGCAACAATTTATAAAGTGTTTTTCTCGTCATTATTTTCTGATTCAGGAAGCTGACGATATAGCCCGTTATACAAGCAGCGATAAGAGAGCCTTCACGTACTCCTTGAACGCCTTGAGTTAACAGGAGCGAGAGTATAACCGCCAAAGTAACTAAAGTCACATCAAAATACACCTTAAACTTCCCGAATTCTTTATTATAACGACGGGATGCATATTTTACGAATGCTTCCGCGCTCATCATGGCTACTTTCGGCTTTAGTTCGAGAACTACTCCGATAGATTGTACCATACATCCCGTAAGCAACAAAGCTATTGACATTCCATAATTGGCAGGACGCAGTTCACTTGTCATCATCATATTGAAATCAATGAATGCCGAAAATAGAAAAGAGAAAGGCATCTGAAGAAGAATTTCAATAATATCCTGCCGGGTTTTATTTTTTCGGATTAACCAAAACTGTCCTAAGATAAGTATCATATTGATGATAAAAGTACAAGTACCCAATGATAAAGGACTATTCAGACTCAACACATAGTTGATACTGGATATAGGAGTTGTGCCCAATGCGGAACGTATAATCAAAACAATGCCGGCCGCCAGGAAATACAGCCCGATAACAAACACCGAATACCTCTTAAAAACATCTTTCATTTCCATATCTTTTTGTAACCTCTTTATATAACTTCCTCCCATATATTGAAAAGGATATGCAAAGTTCCCGCTTTTTTATCTGAAATAGGTTATCTAATTCCATACAGTTTTTGTCATATCCGAAACAAATCGTATTTTTACGTCTTGAAAAGAAGGTATAAATGGTAAAATCCCGCATATTCGACAACACGCAGCTATTAAAGGAGCATCCTGAAATTCCTCATTATAAAGAGGAAGTAGTCTGCTTTCAGAGTGAATATAAAGACAGAAGTTATCCCGAAAACGAACGTTACTTCAATCGGGAACTGTATATGATATTCGTTCTTGAAGGCCGTTCGGAGATTTTGCTGAATGGGGAGTTTATTGCAATAGAGCCGAATATGTTGCTTATTCATGGAGCGAATTATCTCACGGAGCATCTTTATTCGAGTCGTGATATTAAGTTTATCACCCTCTCCATCTCCGAATCCATGCGGACGGACGATTCCTATCTGACTCAAATAACAGCTACGCTACTGGCAACGATGAGACAGAATAAGCAATATACGATACAACTAACGGAATACGAAGCCGGAATCATCCATAAGGAATTGGAAGTTCTGATGCATCTGATGAATATCAAACATCATTTCCTTTTCCGGCGGATACAGGCGGCGTGCAATGCCCTATTTTTGGATATAGCCGATTTTCTTTCCCGAAAGACAATTATCAAAAAAGAAGTCAGTCGCAAAGACCACGTCTTGCAAGAATTTCATGCCCTTGTTACCCTTAATTTCAGAGAAGAACATTTTGTGAGTTTTTATGCGGACAAACTGGCTATCAGCGAACAGTATTTGGCGCGAATAGTGCGCACCGGGACAGGTAAAACCATCAACAGTATTATCACAGAATTACTGGTAATGGAAGCACGTACGTTATTGAATTCGACAAAATCAACGATTGGTGAGATTGCTGCCAAATTAGGTTTTAGTGATGCCGCCAGCTTTTGCAAATTCTTTAAAAGGAATACAGGTCAGACCCCATTGAATTACAGAAATGAATGTTACAAAGAAAAACTGTATTAAAGCAAAGTATCAGTTACTTGTCTTTAATACAGTTTCATTTTATATATCAAGCTTATTTCTTGCTATCTATCTCTTTCAGAAGTTCATCCACAGCCACTTTCAACTGTGTATCTTCACCTTTCACTACGGTTTCGGGGCTATTGGCAACCTTAACATCAGGCTCTAATTGGGAATTTTCCAAATAACTGCCGTCAGGTAAACGATAACCGATAATGGGAATACCGAATACTAAAGACGGGTCTTGCAAAGTTTCCCAAGATACGCTTGTCATTGTTCCCGGAACAGGCATACCGACAAGTTTGCCTATATTCTGATGTTTATATACCCAAGGAGTACCGTGCGCATTTGAGTAGTTGGCTTCGCATTGCAACATGATGGAAGGCTTGTTCCAACGACGGCTTGGCATATCACACGCTTCACGGCCACGTACCACTTGCGTGAAGTACTTCTTCCCACTGAACAGAATTTCAATATCTTCGTGCAGACGACCGCCACCGTTGAAACGAGTGTCGATTACTATTCCGTCACAGTTGTTATATTTACCCAAAATATCAGAGTAAACAGTACGGAAACTACCGTCACCCATAGATTGAATATGGACATATCCAAGGCGTCCGTTCGACCATTTCTCAACATCGGCGGCACGTTGTTTTACCCAGCGTTTGTACAGCAATCCGTTCAGTTGCCCGCTTGTGATAGGCATCACCACTTCTTCCCAACGTTCTTTGCTTTCCGGATTGTAAAGTGAAATCAAGGTTTTCTTTCCGGCTTTGTTATTCAGCAGATAAGTAATGTCATTATCGGGTGCCAGTTCTTCACCGTTTATCTTTTCGATAATGCAGCCGGCTTTTACTTTGGTACGGGAGTGGTCGAACGGCCCTTTCTCCACAACTTCTGAGATTTGCATTCCTTTTCCCTGATAATTCCAGTCGAACAATAAACCGAGATTAGAAGTTACGTCTCCCTTACCTCGCGAAGAATAACGCCCTCCTGTATGAGAGACGTTCAACTCGCCTAACCATTCGCTTAATAATTCAGCAAAGTCATAGTTGTTGTCAATGTGAGGAAGGAACTTGCGGTAAGCGGCAGTCATGGCATCCCAGTTTACTCCGTGCATCTTGACGTTATAAAAACGTTTCTGATGTTGCTTGTAGACATGGTCGAACATGGCTTCACGTTCGGCAGCCAGTTCCATTCTCATTTCGGCCTGATAGCTGATTGGTTTCAATGCATCTGATTTGGCATCCATCTTCTGCATATTTCTGCTTCCCAGCAAGAATATATCGCCTTTCTTGTCCAACATCAATGACACCCAGCCGGAATTTAGTTTATGCAGACGTTTCGTTTCTTTTTCACGAAGGTTCATCTTCCAAAGGTCGTATCCACCTTCAAAAGCAGAGAAATAATAAAGGTTCTCTCCGTCTTTGGAAAGTATGGCACTGCCCAGGTCGGAAGAGTTGGGAGTAAGACGGACGATGCGGTCTTCGATGCCGTTGAGCTCTACGACAATATCCTTTGTTTTATCCTTATCTTTATCCGCTTCGTCAGAATCCTTTTCAGCGTCTTTGTCCTTATCGTCTTTATCTTTTTTGGCTTTATCAGACTTTTTATCTTTATCGGATTTCTTGTTTTTATCCTTATCGTTCTCTTTAGCTTTTTTCTGTTCTTTCTCAAATTCTTTGAGTAACTCAAAATCTTCTTTGCTCAGGCGATAGCGGTCGTAAGCGTCCTGGTTCAGGAATACAAGCATGACATCCTGTTGTGAACCCCAGGAAGCATGTGCACGCATACCATAACGTTCTGTCTGAAAAAGAATAGCATTTCCATCGAGTACCCAAAGCGGAGAACCACTGATATATCCGCTATTCGTCAGATTGGTAATTGCTCCTCCCTGCGCACTGACTATACCTATATCCGAATAGGGGTCATGCCGATTTCCTATAAACTCAAGAGTGAACCATTTACCGTCGGGCGACCATTCATAATCAAATCCACCACCGGTGCTATACCATGTAGAGCCATCCGTGACCTGACGTACCTTTTTTGTTTTCAGGTCGAGCACCATCAATCGGTTGCGGTCTTCAATAAAAGCCAGTTCTTTTCCGTCCGGTGAATATTTGGGATAAGCACGTTCTACGGTTTTGGAAGGGAGTAATACTTCTTCTTCAATCAGGGTAGCGTTGGGAAAGTTGGGGTCTTCTTTACGGGTTATTTTGGCGGTGTATAATTGCCAGTTTCCGGTTCGTTCACTGGCATAGACCAATGTACGGTTATCCGGAGCAAAGGAAACGGCAGCTTCTTTGGCAGGAGTATTCGTGATTTGCTTGGTCGTCGCATAGTCAGTAGAAGTGACAAATACATCACCACGCACGATGAAAGCAATCTGTTTTCCATCGGGAGATACAGAAGCTGAAGTTGCTCCCTGAGAGAATTTAAGTGCGGCAAGTTGTTCTTCGTTATCCCGGACAAGTTCTACTTTTACTTTTTGGGGACGGGCGTTTACCGCTTGTGTGTAAAGCTCGCCATCATAAGTATAGCAAAGTGTACCCTTATCGCTGACAGACAGGAAACGTACCGGATGGGTTTTGAAGGTAGTTACTGCTTTCACTTCCTGCGGAGTATTCAACGGAAAAGAGTAAACATTGAACGAACCGCCATTGCGTTCACTCAAAAAATAAACAGTATTTCCATCGGGAGCATAAACAGGGTTACGGTCTTCCCCAGCCCGATTGGTCAGGTTTGTATGCTTTCCGGTTTGGGTATTGTACAGCCAAACATCTCTTGTGATAGATGAAGTATGATGTTTTCTCCATTCATCTTCAAAGCCTTTCCGGTCTTGATAAAGAAAGTTCTTTCCTGTTTTATCGAAACAAACCCATTCGGCAGGAGTACCCAGAACTTGTTCGGTGCGTCCGCCGACAACAGGAACTTTATACAATTCCGTCATAGCTCCGGTAGGAAACAATGCACTGGTTGCCGGGTCTTGAATAGAAGCGGAAAAAAGCACATACTTTCCATCCGGCGTAAAAGCAGAGGGAATTTCCGATGCTGAATGATAAGTCAGTCTCTTGGCCGTTCCGCCAGTGGCAGGCATAACAAAAAGGTCGAAATTACCATTACGGTCGCTGGCAAAAGCAATTTGCTTGCCATCGGGCGACCATACAGGATTGGCTTCATAAGACGCTTGTGTTGTCAACTGAACGGCAGTCCCTCCCTGTGCGGGGACTTTATAAATATCGCCTTTATAACAAAAGACGATTTCTGCTCCATCGGGTGAAATGCGTGCATCACGCATCCACAATGGAGTAATGGCGTAACCGGATAGCGCAGTTAACGCCAATGATAAACAAATAATTAGTTTCTTCATATTACATCGTTATTTTTATTATACTCACGTTTTAAGAATGTCTGAGCACTCTATTGTTTCATCCTTTTAGCTATTTCTTCCATATGCTTATTGTCCGTACCACAGCATCCGCCAAAGATTTTAAAATGATAATCGGATTTCAATTTCATCATAGCTTTTGCCCAATCGACAGGTGAAGAAGTTTGCAGCTCTTTAGCTCCGTCCAATTCGTTATATGACAAGGCAGAAGTATTTGCCTGAATACCCATAAAGCGCATTCGTACACTTTCTGTCTGATTGAAATCATGAGACAGGGCTTGGTAAACAATATCAGGATGCACGCAATTAGTCATGTAACACACCGGTTTATTGGATACATTATCATCGATAAAACGTATTGCATAATTTATCGTATGCCCGTCTATCAGTTTTCCATCTTTTTGAATTGTGAAACTTATAATATATGGAATGTCCGTATCAGACATAACTGTAGCCATCCCTAATGTTTCCATTAACTCCGGCATAATACCGGCATAAAGGAAATCAATATTTGCCAAACGGAATAAATTAGCTTGCCAATGATGAAAATCAATCGCTTCTTCTTTACTTAATGCACCTTCACCTGTATAGGCATCTCCTTTGCATCCCATCAGACCACCGATATACATTTCAATTCCTGACGTCTTTTTTATCTCTCGCAGAAACTCGACATTATCCATAATGATTGAATCACTATAACCAGCCATATAGACACGTTCCTTATTAGCCCGCCTTGTAGGAGTCGTTGCGATGAAAGGCATTTGATAAGTACGCGCAATATCTATATATTCATTCCACAATTTCCTCAATGCTATTCTTCCCTGTTCTTGATAAATCAAATCAGCCATTGCGACAGTACCACTTATATCCAAACCATACTCCCTTTTCAGACGCTCTCCCAAAGCTCCTTCCATAAGAATAAACGGATGAGATATAAAACTCTTTTTTAAATTCATCAGGTCTGTTTTCATAGATTCGTTTGAATTACCTTCCCCGTATGGCTATAAAATATTCTATCTCCAAAATCTTTATAGAAAAAAGCATATTTATCTACTCCCGTACAATGGCATACGCCAACCTGACGAGGTAAATATCCTTGTAGATAATCCGCAATTACCTGATATTTTTGTTCTTCTGCATTATGGATATGAAAACCTCCCAAAAGCAGATTGCAAGGAAGATTGGGGAATGAGTTTCTTATGGTTCGCAAGATATTCGTGATGCCACGATGAGAGCAGGCACTAAGCACTGAGATACCTGTCGAATCAATCAAAGCTACTGCCAGTTCATCCTGAAAAGTATCCGGTATCCTATTCTCTCCTTCCTGAACAAAGAATCGTTCGAAGTGAGTATCTTCATGGTTCACAATTTCTATCGTCGGAAAAAGGAAAACACCGGGAATAAGCTCTGTCTGTTCATCAATAAAGTGAAAGCGGGACAGGTCGAATGTTTCCCAATGCTTCATTCCATTTTCGCGTTCGTCTTTAAATTTGGGAGAGAAAATACTACGTTTACATAGTACTGTGGCATGGGTATTCAATTTCAGGAAATGACGTAATCCGCCTGTGTGGTCACTATGTCCATGAGATAGTATCAGATAATCCACCTTTTGTAAGTCAATATGCAATAGGCGCGCGTTCCAAATAAACAAGTCCGATGCTCCGGTATCGAAAAGTAGTTTATTGTCTGCTGTTTCAATAAATAGAGAAAGTCCGTGTTCTGCTTGAAGTTTGCGTCCATAAACACAGTTCTCTACAAGAGTCGTTATTTTATAACTCATGATATTTCACTTTTAGATAGATATTGTACCAGACAAAAAAAGTTCTGCTACAAAATTAGAACAATTCTGTAGCAGAACAAACAAACAGGACAATTATCTACTAAAAATGACTAGTTTTTTTACGTCAGCGTTATATTTGTTTACCCATCTCGTAGGCTTCCAGCATATATGGAGTCTCTTTAATCTCCCCTACCTTCCAGGCACCGATTCCATAAACAGTACCTTTCTCCTGCGGTCTTTCCAAACAATCAAGGAAGCCACGGAAACCGTCAATGGTGCGTTCCATCATCCCTTTATTTTCTTCTGCTGCCGCAATGATGAAATAAAATTCTTTATCGGACATTTCCGTATAGCGTGCACAACAGCGGTCAATCATAATCTTCATCTGTCCGCACATGGTGTAGAAATAGACAGGAGTCGCCATTACAATCACATCTGCGGCAATCATCTTTCCTACGATTTCGTCCGCGTCATCTTTCTGCGGACAAGGTTTACCATACATACTGCAAACACTGCATCCAGTACAAGGATGAACCGTTTTGTCTTTTAAGAAAATCTTTTCTACTTCATTGCCGGCTTCGAGAGCACCTTTCATAAACTCGTCACAAAGCATATCCGAATTGCCACCTCTACGTGGACTGGATGAAATAATTAAAACCTTTTTAGCCATAACTTTCTTACTTTATTATTTTCTATTATCAGAATTCCTTTTATCAAATTTCCACTCTGCAAAAATAGACAATTAAATGTATATCGGACGTAGATAAATTACAGAGATACATACCATAATTACTGATTCAAGCCCATTCACAAAAGTAGATTATCGAAAGTATGTTCTCATTGATAACAAAACAGCGATAGCTACCTGATGAAACCATATTTTACATTCTTTGGGCTTGTTACGTTTTCTATCCTTCTTTTCAGCAGTTACCTTTTCCGTCATTTACCAGTTGTTATTACCTTGGGCAGACATCATAATTCTCCTATTATTAAATTACAAGTATTTATAAATCCGCATTTCGATTTCATGAACCTATTTTATATCAGAGGAATCAACCCTTACCACTCTAAAACCGACATTGGTGTAGCCTAGTGTACCAGTCCTCACGACATCCGATTTCTCGCTACGGCAATCATCACGTTCAGAGTCCCAACTGCCTCCTTTAACGATATACGAACCACTTGCATCGGTTGAAGAAGTCCATTCCCAGCAATTACCCCAAAAATCAGTACCTCCACAAGCACCAGTCGTCTGACTATAAGCGTCTACCGCCGTCAATCCCGACTCTACATGACCGGAGTTCATAGATACATCTTTTGGCATGTGCCCGGCAGCGAGAACCCACTCCTCATCGGTTGGAAGACGATATGTATGCGAGTTGTCATGAGCAGTGAGCCAGTCGCAATAAGCTGTGACTTCAGCAATGGTGACATTCACTACTGGATAGTTTTCCTTTCCTGTATCATAGATAAAGCCTTCTCTGAAAACAGCATATTCAGCATTTGTCACAGGTGCATAACCAATGTAGGCATTCAGAGCAGACGCACCACGCAACACCATCCAGGCGTCATCTGGGTTATCGTCATTTCGAGGGTCAATGAGTCGCAGAAACTGTTGTTCCAGCCGAATCTCACGTTTTTCAACCATTTCATCCACAATACCTTGCATTTCTTCTACAAGATCGGGAGTTTTTGCTTCCCTCTCCAACTCACGGAGCTTGGCTTTCTTTCGCGCCACAACTTTGTCATAACGAAGCCCCATCTGATCCAGTAGCGCCTGTTTGTTCTCTTCTGTCGGATCTCTCTGATATTGGTGAAGGAGGATGTTTGTTATGGCATCCAGTTCCGGACGCTCTTCTTCTACAAGCGGCGCATCCGGATTGTCAAACTCCAACTCACTTTCATGCAGATCACTCGGACTTATATAAATGCTCCGATCCACCATCTGATGCACACCGAAATAATGAGCAACCAAGTCATCCTTGTATATGGAAAGCCTATATCCTCCATAGATGTCACAAGGTAAGGTGGAAATATAGTAGTCTTTTCCTGGTATGAGACCGGAATCCTCTGAAGCGTTGAAAGTAATGATGGAATTGGCGCTTTCTATTTCATCAACCACAGGTTTTCCCTGCTCATCCCATTTTATCCTAACCATACCAGACAGGGCATAGCCATCAACACTTTCAAGTTCGATTCTTGTCACACCCGACATCTGGAAGTTAAGTTTAATACCCCCACAAATAGTATGGAAATTTAGAGATTTTGTGACTGTGCGGGCCACAGTGACCGCTGATTTTTCATCATATCCATTGTCGCCACCCGTTTGGGCGGTAGGAATAGTTATGATTACACTTTCATTATCTGAAGACACCATATTGTCTGCCGGAAAAATGCCATACAAAGGATTATCATCAGTGAAAGTGCCTTCGACAGTACTTGAAAGTCCCGACATGTTGCCGGATTCCTGTGCTTCCACAAAAACAGTTTTTCCACCATGAAGCAACATTATGACATCACCCGCACACCAATTGTTATAAAGCCCGTCAGAGATGGTTGCGGTAAGATTCCCCAAGGCTGAGTTCTGCCCTTGATTGCCGGGAAGCACTACATTTTCTTCATTGTCTCCCTGACAAGCAACCATCGTTGACAGAAAGAGAAGCAAAAGACAATATAAACTGATTCTTTTCATTATTTTATTCTTAATCAAATTATTATTTTTGAGTTTTTCCCTTTTGAGAGCGATAATACAGACGGTTCATCATTCCCCTTTCCAATTTATAGACACATTCTATCTGCTTCTGTGTCAGAAATCTGCTGTATAGTACATAATACTTTTTTCTCAGGTCGAGTATCTTTTGGCTGTGGGCAAATCGCTCTTTTAACGCTTGTTCTGCCTCTGTATCTGTATGGTCCGAAGCTATTCTTTCGGGTCTGGGACCAAGTGCCCAGATTTCTTTTTGGAACTGACAAAAAGTTGCGATAAACTTTTCTGCGGTTGCGTCATCCATCTCTATTTCTTTTACGATATATTTAGCTTGTGTTTCGGCTAATTGTTCTCGCGTAATGCGTTGTCTACTATCCTTTTGGGCATAAGTGCTTACGCAAAAAGTGATCATTGCCATAGCAAACAAAAGAATTCTAAAAACACTTTTCATATTGATTCCTTTCATTTATTTATAAATAAATCGTCCTGATAGACGGTTAGTAAATAATCTTGGTCGGCGCTGCTCAGATTTAAGAAAGCTTGTTCAAACATCTCTAAATCGTCCGTCTTTTGATGACCGGGCAGAATATTGAAAACAAGCAACAACGTAATGCTTGCTGCCACAAGTCCGCCGGATATAGAATACCAAAGGCGGTAGTTCCGCTTGGGTTTCGACGGTATCACCTCCTCTTTTATAGTTTCCCATACATTCTTTTCAATATCGTCTAAAAAGCTTTCAGGTGCGGTATAGGGCATTCGTTTACCTATGCAGTTGAAATCAAACTTTTCTTTCATACGTCTAATTGTTTAAGTTCATATATTTGATTATCTTTTCTTTAGCAATATGATAGTTCGATTTTACATTCTCTGGGGTAGAGCCCGTAATCTCGGCAATCTCGTCATACCCCAATTCGTTATAGTATCGTAAGTTGAAAGCCAACTGCTGTTTGGTAGGTAATGCCAAAATAGCCTGTTGCAGCCTGACCGCTTCCAAGTCAGCATAATCTACATAATCGTCAGCCATCATACTGCTTAGTTCAACTAAAGAATCATCCAACGACACCCGGTCGTTTTGACGCTGATTCAGAATACGCAAAGCCTCATTAGTGGCAATCCGATAAATCCACGAACGGAAAGCACATTCACCTTTGAATTGCTTCAAAAAGCGAAATACTCGTACAAACACCTCCTGTGTTGCATCTTGCGCATCATCGTGCGACACCACCAGTCGCCTAATGTGCCAATATACCGTATCCATATACTTCGTCATCAGCAATCGGAATCCTTTTTCCGGATCTTTGACTATTATCGCTACCAACTCCCGATCATCCCTTATTCCCATAAACAGTAGGTTCTGATACCGCCACACATTCGACGGAAGAAAGGTTGAACAAGGTTGTGACAATTATCGGTTGCGCAACGACCAAACAATACCTGTGACGGTGATGGTGGTGAGGTGAACGCATGGTCACACACGATTGCATTAAGAACATAACGGTCACCCCTATAAACACTAATTTCCAGTTCTGTTTCATTACGCTATCATTTTTTTATATACACTTTCTTTTTTCCTTTGATAACAAATTGTATGGGTTTGTTCTTATCCATTGCAAAAGCGTTAAGCTCGGCTTCTGCCGAGACCTTACTAAGTTGTGTCATTTTTGCATACTGCCTGATGGAGAGGTATTCATGTGTCTCCAAGTAAGCCACCGCAAGCGCCAATCGCTCCCTTTGATTGAAGCGATTGCTGACGTGAGTTGTTACGTTAGGCCGATCCACAATAGTAACCACCCGATGCGGATGGCAATGCGAACGCCAACGTTGCGCATTTGCGGATCCGCAAAACAATGCCATCACAATTACCAGTATTCCTGTTTTCCATTTTTCTGTTGTATACATAGTTTTTTATATATAATTTCATTATACATTTATATTCCACGTACCTTTTCGTGAGCTCAGCTGAATGGTCGTTCTATATAAAAGACCTAGCCAAAATACAAAAGTAAAATTGAATCGATATTTTTGGCATATATTATTTGAATGTCGCTCTCATAACTCTATTATTTTAGTGGATAAAATCACTCGTTACAGAGCTATTCTTCAATACACAAATCGCAGTAAATCAGAGCAAGCACATCCAATATATTACTATTTTCGTCTCACTTTGTCCAAATTCGAAAGTTCGGCTATAATTATAGTCAGAACAAAACGACAACCTTCTTACACCCATCCGCCCATGTTTTCATTTTTTATCCTTATCTTTGTCCATGATACGAACAACAGGAAGCAATGAAAAAGATACAACTGACCGATTCGCATAAAGAAAAGCTATTTCAAATCCCTCTTTTCCGGGATTTACCAACAAATATCAAACATTCTTTGCTTGAAAAGTTAGAGTTTGTGGTCTATGCAGCGGAAAAGAAAGAGATAGTTGTAACGCAAGGTACGCCCTGCAATAAGCTGTATGTACTACTGGAAGGGAAACTTCGGACAGATATTATTGACGGATTAGGAAATGAAGTGATGATTGAATATATCATTGCGCCACGGACTTTTGCTACTCCGCACCTGTTCAATTCAGACAATACTTTACCGGCTACATTCACCGCTCTTGAAGACAGCATCGTGTTTATGGCGACTAAAGAGTCAACTTTCAAAGTCATCAGTCAAGACCCACAGGTATTACATAATTTTCTTTGTATTGCCGGTAATTGCAATATTTGTACTGTATCACGCCTAAAACCTCTTTCACGCAAAACGGTACGGGAGAGATTTATCGTCTACTTATACGAGCATAAGAAAAAGGATTCTTTGGTAGTGGATATTATGCATACCCAATCTCAGCTTGCCGAGTATTTGAATGTATCCCGTCCTGCTTTATCGAAAGAAATCAATAAGATGATTAAAGAAGGGCTTGTTACCATGGAAGGAAAGCGGGTGGAGATATTGAATAAAACGGCTTTAGAGAAGTTTCTATAATAGAAGATTTATAATAAAAATGTGGCGCAGCATAAAACTAATGTTTTAGGTTGCGCCACATTTTATTTTCAATGCTATTATCCTATATTTACCATTTTGTAAATAGCACCTTCGGATTGATATTCAATGATACCCACCCCCAATCTTGCCAGCTCTTATGATTTCCTGTTTTCACAGCATCCATTGTTTTTGTGCCAAGCATAAAAGAATATCCGGCTGAAAGTTTCACGTCCTTCATGATTGACCAATTGATTTGGTAATCGACTTCCGAACCTAATGATTTCTTTAGTTCGGGAAGTTTGACTGCCGTAGTGAAATAATGATAGTTCAACTCCATATCCACTTTGGAAGATGCACGGAACCGACCGCCGATACGAGCATCCATCAATCCCGGAGCGTAACCGTTGGCGAAAGTGGAAGCATAGAAGTAGTCCATTGCTCCGTAGAACTTATGGTGTGTACCATAAAGAGGGTCGAAAGCCTTGAACTTATCTCCCGTACCTTTATCCCCACTTAGATAATCGAAGCTCGCAACAACTCCCCAAGTCTTATCAAATGCATAGGCAGCTTGTACGCTTCCCATTAACGCAGAGACTTTCCGGGCAAATTTGTTTTTACCCATCTGATAGTAGAATGCACCGTTCAAATCCCAGCCGCTATCTTTATAAGTGAGGTAAGTGCCCATCGTTTGCAGGTATCGGGTATGCGAATCTTCTGTTGCCTTATCCCCTGTTTCCAGTCCGAGATTCATAAATAGCAAAGAAGCTCCGAAGGGGATATTGTCTGATTTATAATGATACCATACAGTTTGCATATTTTTGTAAGGCTGTCCTTTGGAAGAATCGTAATACGTACCGCCTGCTGTTTTTTCATCGTTCTGATTGAATGCAAGGATAAGATGCACTTCATTATTCTTGTTGGCATAACCAAGTTTCAATGCATCGTGATAACGCCCGGCTACATTCCAGTCCAGTCCGCCCAGGATTCGTTCATCATCATAAGATAACGTCTGACGACCTAGCTGTGCAAAGAATCCCTGCCCGAAATCTAATTTCGCCCATGCTTCATTTAAGATGAAACGACCATTTTTATCAATCTGCGGGTCTTGTCCCCAAACGCCGACATGCTGTGCCGACATCTTAATTTCCAAATCCGAACGCTTGTAATCCATAGACAAACGTGCCCGGTTGTTTATAAACGACGCGGCACTTTCCCCCTCATTACGGGGAGTCAAAGCTCCGTTCCGATACTCAGCACGGGGTCTGATTTGTACAGACATCGTAAATTCATTTTCCTTCTCCGTGTTTTGTGTGTATGCCATGCTTGGCAATAGCATAATGACTAATGACCAATAAAATGTTTTCATTGATATTTTAATTTAAGTTATAAGTGTGTACACTGATTCCTTGTGCGGACGGAAGATAATTGATTCCATACCAACACATCTGTAATAAGACAAACGATACTAACAAAATAATCAATGCCGGACGTGCCTTCAACGGCTTGCCCAATCTGAAATGAATATATACCAAATAGGCGAACCAGGTAGCTGCCGCCCAAGTTTCCTTCGGGTCCCAAGCCCAGTAATGTCCCCAGGCTTCCTTCGCCCAAATAGCTCCTGTAAGCATACCCAGTGTCATAAATGCCAGACCTACATAAGTGAGGTTGTCACATAAATCCATCTCTTTCCGTTCTATTTCTTTCTTCTTGAACCAAAGCAGATAGACGGCCATCACCGTTGCCGCTCCCAGCATGGCATACGCAAACATATACACAATGACATGAGGGGCAAACCACGGGCTCTGCAAAGCAGGCATCAAGGTTTTATTGTGAATCTCCGGTTTGAAGATATTGATACAAATAAACACCAGTGAAAGGATACAACTGAAACTAAGAATCCATTTATACTTCCAACGCACATAAGTTATCAATCCTGCCAACGGAAGGAAGAAAGAATACCATAGACGAGTCTCTCCCATCGTCCGCATCGGGGGACGTTCCAATGAAATCCACATTCCAATCATAAAACTGAAGAAGATGGCCAGTCCCAACAGCGTAAATCCGTAAGCCCACCCCGGCTTCGTTCCTTTCCAAGCTGCAAAAGCTCCGATAGCCCAACAAACCAAAGCGGCTATCGCAAATAGTATAAAGTAGTCCCAACTCATGCTTTCTCCTCCTCTTTCCTCTTTTGAGCATTCACGAATAGACAGATAGCTCCTGCCATCATCATAATAATTCCTGCATAAACAACCGGTAACCACGGGTCGCGAACCAGTTCGAAAACACTGACATCGCTCCATCGTCCTTTTGTCTCGTCATAACTAAGCTGATAGATTTTCCATCCTTCCACTTCCATCGGTCGGTTTACTTCGATAGTTCCTTCCGTTATCGTACCTTCCTGCGTGTAAATCTTCACTTCCGACGCAAACCGTTGCGGTTCCCGTTCCGGCATCACAAGACTGGTCAAAGAATCCAGGCGGATTGCCTTATAAGGAAAAAGAAAACTACCGCAGCTCACCCACCCTTCTTTCATCTGTTGATTCTTCTGATTAACAGCTTTCAGATACACGGCATAAGTAGCACCCATCGAATGAAATTCGGTAAACTTCAATGTATCCTCAGTAGCCACAGAAGCAGCCATCGGGATAGACTGTTTAATAGTCAGTTGCCAGTCCTGCAAGTTGCCGTCCGATACTCCTTCTTCCAATAATATATGTACCGGAGATTTTTCGGGAAGCGTGCGACCTGTCTCATTGTCAATCAACATCAGTTTCGGGGGATATTCGTCGATAGTGAAATCCTTCAGTTCAATAGCCAATGGGAGTTCTATCAACTGTCCTTTATCGTCGGTAGCCCGCCATTCGGCATTGCCCATCCGGGTAGTCATCTTCAAACGTTGCATATCGGCATTACCTAAAGTGGCAGCTATCAATGCAACAAACAATCCGATATGGTTGAGAAGGAACGAAAGCCGGCTCCACTTAAAAGGAAAGCTGGCACGAAGTATCGTCAGTCCCAATGCGGTAACCATCCAAAAGTAAAGCAGCACGAAAGGCCAGGACGCAATCATTTGCGAGAATCCCAGCAAATCCGTTGAAGCATTTGAAGCATGACCGGAAGGAGCTTGCCGGATAAGTCCCATTATCACCGTCATGCCGACCACCCACAACAAAGCGGAGACAGCAGCGGAATAATGACTTAACCATCCGAATAAATAAACACGTTTACGAAGAAGGTGCATGGCTATCAGGGCAATGATATAAACCACTAACACAATCACATTGACCGGACAGGCAAACAAATCCCAGTTAATGGCACCTACTGTCATTTGTAGCAATATGCCTATTATCAGTAATCCTGCGCCAATCGTCAGCCCTTCTTTATAACTCCACGGTTTGCTCCACATATATATATTCTTATACTTATCTTATATCTATCCTATATTTGTCCTATTCCTTATTTTATATTTGTTTTATATTTGCGCCAGCCGTCCATTTTCTTTCGCTTTCTCCAACCAG
The DNA here is from genome assembly GCF_014750685.1 of Bacteroides sp. GM023. Lineage (GTDB taxonomy): Bacteria > Bacteroidota > Bacteroidia > Bacteroidales > Bacteroidaceae > Bacteroides. Next base: position 626,629 of record NZ_JAAXGE010000001.1, on the reverse strand, counting down.
GCAGGAACAGTTGTTTTCAAGAACTTCTCTTTCGCAGCTCTTTCAGCGTCCATATCAAGACCAATGTATTCCTGGGCCTTTGCCTTCGTTGAGATGTCCGGCATCGGAACGTTGTCTGTATATCCGTTCTTCGCCAATACTTTGGATACGGCGAGACGAGCCTGCATAGCACGGTCGAGTCCGTGAGAAAGGATTCTCTGAATTTCCTGCGGTGCATGGAAAGAGCCGCCGTGTGAAGCCACTCCGAAGTCCCAACGCCACTGTGCCTGACGAATCAATGCAAGAACATCTTTCATTTGGTCGTCCGTAGCTCCTTTGTCCCAAGCAAATTTAGCTTCGATATGCGCTTTCGCCAATTCCTGTTCCAGGCGGTTGCGGATTTCGTTCGCTTTGCGCTGACGTTCGTAAACGTTATTGCGCAATGTCTCTTCACTCTCGCGGTGGCAAACCTGGCAAGTACGGTCAATCATAGCCAACGGGCTCTGAATATGATGGTCACTGAATTTCACGCCGCCTTCACTCTTATACGGCATATGACAATCTGCACACGAGACACCTCTCTGTCCGTGGATACCCATCTGACAAATTTCATAGTCGGGATGCTGTGCTTTCAGAATCGGCGTGCGGCTCAACTTATGGATATAATCATAGAAACCGGCCTCATCATAATAAGCTTCCATATCCTCTACCGTAAAACCTTTATCCCACGGGAACGTAAGGTATTTGCCATCACCTTTGAAGTAATATTCAACGTGACATTGCGCGCATACCAGCGAACGCATTTCCTGCGGAGTAGCTTTGGTGATGTCTTTTCCCTGACGTTGGAAAGCCTCTATCAGAGCCGGACGGCTGATATGGAGATTCATTGTTTCCGCGTCGTGGCAATCGGAACAACCAATCGGATTCACGATTTCAGCCCCCATCGCTCCCCACTTATTATTATAGAAAGAGTCTACGCCGATGGCTTCCATCATGCGGGGAACATCGGGACTCTTACAAGTCCAGCAAGTGGACGGCTGAGGGCCATCGGTCGGACTTGCGGGTGCTCCGGTACGGAGTGATGCCGTGATATCCTCAATGGCATGCATATGTCCGCGCGGAGTAGAATAATCCTTCGAGAAAGCATATCCGGCCCAAAGAATGACCATTTCGGGACGTTTCTCCAATGCGTCTACTGCTATATTTCCATTAAATTCGCTTTCAAAATCAGTCTTTGCCGTTTCAGTCCAAGTCTGATATTCACGGGGGAAATCATCTTTGAAGAGTTCGTTCCGCGCTTCAATTCCTTTGATGACGTTTTTGCGGTTATTGAAGATGCTGGCGACTTCCGCCCTACGCTCCATCAACGCAGAAACGCATAATCCCAAAACAAACACAACGACCATTGAACCTCCGAACAACAGCCATCCTTGCCATGATTTTAATTTCTTTTCCATTGTATATCGGTTTTATTATTTTATTACGTATTTCTTTTTTAATCTTTATTATTCACCATCTTCCGAAGCCATTCGGGAACGGGGGATTCGGGCAGAGGAACAATAGCTCCCGGAGTGCCTGACAAGGAATTCTTTCCGCCATGGGGAACATCCCGGTGGCAATCCCAGCAAGCCTTTCCCTCTCCTACCTGCGACAACATATAATCAATCTTCCCTGTCTTCACAAACTCGGTATTGAGCTGCGTATGACAGCGGATACAATTATTCATAATCACTTCGGAACTGGCTTCGTGAGCCTGAATGACCTGCGGCTCGCTTTTGGTGAGAAAGGCAGCTACGTGCTTCATGCCGTCTATACCTTTAAATGTCCATTTCTTCACAGCATTCTCATGCGGCACATGACAGTCATTGCAAGTAGCGTCCCGGGCATGCGAGCTATGAAACCAGGTCGCATAGTAAGGAGTCATGATATGACAATTCACACAGGCAGCCGGGTCGTCTCCCAGGTAAGTATGCGCACGAAGCATATACATGAACAATGTCCCTCCGCCCACAATAACGCCGCCAATGATGACAGCCGCTACCTTCCATTTATAAGAAGGAAAGAGTCGATTTATTATTGGTAACTTCATCATATGAAAAAGTATTTTTTACAAAAGTAAAGGTTTTGAAACAAAAAAGGTGTAATATCTATTACACCTTTCGAAAGAAAAAATACTCATCATGCAAAAAACGGAGAATCTATCGTCCCGTAGCCTGCAAATATTCCAGTTTCCTGATTTGATAGTGAGAATAAGCATCTACATACGCGTCCCTGCTTTGCTGAAACATCGACTGCGCGTCCAGTAAATCGCTCATGCTTGTAGTCCCCGCCTTGTAGTAATCCTCATTCAGTCTTAGATTCTCCGTAGCCTGCTCTATGGATTTCCGGGCAATCAGAATCTGTTTGTAGGAATCGTCTACGTCATTCCAGGCTTTCTGCATCTTAATCATCAGCAATTCTCCCGTATCGTCCCGCTCATATTCGGCGTACTTCAATTGCAGTTTCTGCCTTTTAATGGCATGGGAGCCACCCCACCAATTGGAGATAGGAATGGAAACGGTAGCAAAAGCGATGCCGAAAGGATGGGATTTATCCATCAGGTCGTCATACATATATCCTGCACCGATGGCTACCGTAGGAAGATTCTTTCCGATAGTCAGATTCTTCTGCAACCGGTTGGCTTCAACATTTTTCTCCAGCAGATGATATTCGGGGGTCAGTATTAACGAAGCGCGATGATTCCGGCGAAGCTGTTCGGGAAAAGCGGGAATATCTTCCACCGGAACATCTGTCTCTACTTCAAAATTATCACTGGCTTCCCCGATATATTGTGCCAATATCATCTTACTCAGGGATAACGCATTATCCAGCGTTATCTTCTTACTGGCCACATCATTCCTTTTCAATTCCACTTGGAGGAGTTCATTCCGTGTAGTCATTCCCGCCTTGACCGCCACGTCTACATCCTGAAACAAGCGGTTCAGCATCTTCTCTACGGCTGTCAGCGTATTCTGTTTTTCCTGCAACGTGACTACCTGCCAGTAATATTGCTCCGTTGTATAACTCACTTCGTTTTCAGACTGGCGCAACTGCAATTTGCCTATTTCAACGCTGACTTTTGCCAGTTTATTCGTATTTATAATCTGTCCCCCCGTGAATAAAGGCTGCGTGGCAGTGATACTGCCTACAATTCCATTCTTCAGCATAGACATTCCCATGCCGGGAGACAATTCCATTTCGAGCAACCCTTTGTTCGCGTTGAACCCTGCCCCTGTTGCTCCCACGGTGGGGAAATAATTGGTAAACGCTTCTTTCTTCGTCTGTTCCGCCGACTTCAAATCCGTTTGAGCCTTTTTCATCTTTATATTATGCGTCAATGCCATAGCCCGGCATTGCTCAAGTGTATATGTCTTTTGCGCACATAAAGGAAGCATCATGCATCCGCATAGTGCGAAAACCATTGTTTTCTTATACTTATCCTGTATCATCGTTTTCTATCCTTAGTTTAATTATTCCAATTCCAGTTTTGCAGACCGACTGCGTTTCTCACTTGTCCCGCTCATCATCAACCAGTAACATACCGGCATCACTGTCAGGATGAACATCATCGTTATCAGCGTGCCATAGAAAATGACAGTTCCCATCGGCATCCAAAGTCCGCTACCCCCCAATATCATCGGAATCACTCCCATCGAAGCGGCAACCGATGTCAGGAAGATGGGACGCATACGCCGTTGTGCCGAATGGTAGATAGCCTGATGTGCCGTCATCCGTTCATTATTACGGAGTTCTTCGGCGTAGTCAATCATGATAATACCGTTACGTACAAGGATTCCCATCAGGCTGACAATTCCCAACACACAGGTCATACTGAGGTCAACTCCCTGTATCAATATGCCGACAGCCGTTCCGAACAGGCAGAGCGAAAGGCATACGAGCATCATAACAGCCGTACTTATGCGTTTGAAATGCCATAGAAGAATGAAAAAGATAATAATGATAGCGATGCAAAGTCCCGCTATAATATCGGGCATCCGTTCTTCATTATCTTCCAGTTCACCACCATAGGTCAGTGTTATGTTTTCCGGCATGGATAATCCGGACAGTTTCTCCTGCACCTTAGCCGTTGCATCCATCACATTGACTCCTCTGCCGACTTCCGCCATCACTGTAATGGTACGGATTCCGTTGCGACGTACAATTTGCCCGTCATTCCATACGGGAACAATCTTCGCTATCTGACGTAAAGGAACGGTTGCCAGTCCGCCGGACGCGGCTATCCGTTCATTTCCGAGGTCTTCATAGCGGGTAGAATCCGCTTTCGTACTTTTCAGCACGATGTTGATGTCATAATCACCTTCCCAAACAGTGGTGACAGGGAAACCGTTTCCATAACGCATGGCAAGCGTTGTTTCCAAAGAGGTATTCGTGATTCCCAAACGAATGGATTCATCTTCATCCAACTCAATCCGGGTAGCTGCCAACGGTTCATTAAAGTTGGTACGCACCAATTCCAGTTCAGGCATTGTACGCAATATTTCCACAATCTTGTCGGCTTCATTTTTCAATAGAGAAAGGCTGTCGCCGCTTATCCGCACTTCGACAGGATTTACCGCTTCACTATACCCCAACTGCTTAAACCGCACTACGGCTTCCGGGAAATAAGTCGAATAGCGGGGCGTGTACTCATCCAGTACTTCTACCGTAGCGTCAATTCCGGTAGTATTCACGATGAACTGTGCAAAATTACTTCCACCCATCTGCGGAGCATACGAGTTCTGAAAACGGGGCGAGGAAGTCCCTTTAAAAGAAGCTACCGACACTACCCGTTCGTCTCGGCGAAGAATATGCTCCAGGCTATCTGCTATCTGTGTCGTTTTCTCCACAGCCGTACCGGTCGGCATATAAATCTCTACGGCAAACTGGTCGCGTTCTGCTGTCGGCATCAACTTCTGCGGAAGGCAACCCATCAATATCACACCTGCAATGACGGACAATCCTCCTACTCCGATTGTCACCCGGGGATATGCGAAACATTTATCCAGTAGCCAGTTGTATCCGTTCTGCAAGATATCCAGGAAAGAGAATTTCTTTTTTCCGCCCACCGGAAGCTCACTTTCCACCGGTTTCCGGATAAAGTAGAACTGCATGAAGGGAACTAATAGTTCGGCCACCAGTAATGAAATCATCAATACCAATGTAACAGCCCACGGGAAACTCAGCAGGAAGTCATGTATCATTCCCTTCATCGTAAACAAGAACGGGAAGAAGGTAATACTGATAGCCAAAGTTGCCGAAAAGATAGACTTGAAGAAATGGGTGGCACTCTCGATAGAAGCATGCCAACGGGACATTCCTTCGGATATCTTTTCCAGGTAACTGTCTATTATCACGATAGAATTGTCCACAATCATTCCTAATGTGACAATCAATGCCGCCAATGTAACCGTATTCAGTTCGATGCCGAAAGCATAGAATAATCCCAATGAGATAAATACAGTGATGGGGATGGTGGATGCTGCCACCATTGCCACTCTGAACGGCATTAATAGCATCACTACCATAATCACAGCCACAACGGCAATCATCAATTCTTTCAGAAAAGTAGCTACGCTGTCATCCACCACCTTACTTTGGTCGGTAATCTTGAACAGTTGCACATCCGATGGCAACGTCTTCTCGTATTCTTCCAACACTTCTTTTACGTCATTTCCCATTTGGACGATATTCTTGCCTTTCTTCATTTCAACACTAAGAAGCAGGCATTTTTTTCCGTTGTTGGTGATGGACGATTCTTGTGCGGGATATTCCCTTACCACTTTGACTACATCTTTCAACCGGACGGTATTTCCGTCCGTATCGGAATAAACAATCATTTCCTGTACATCACGCAGGGTATTCAAGGATTTGCCGATGTAGACGGGGGAAACATAATCTTGTGTTTTCACTCGTCCAGCAGTGGTGGTGAATCCTTTCGTAAACAGTGACATGGCAAGTGTCTGGTCATTGATGCCGTAATGAGACAGACGTTCGCTATCCAAATAAATAGAAATCTGTTCCTGCTGCATACCATACGTATTCAGCCGTCCTACGCTTTCTATTCTCCGAAGTCGGTCTTTCAATCCGTCCATATAGGTATCCAGTTCGCGGTAGGTTTTCTCCTCGCTCTCCATCGTAATCAGTAAAGCTGATGTGTCGCCAAAATCATCCATGACCTGCAAACCAAGTACTCCTTGCGGCAGTTCGCTTTTAAATTGTCCGACTCCGTGCTTGAACTTGCTCCAAAATTCATCCTTATTATTCAGTTCATCATTCAACTCCACCTGTATGACGACCATTCCATCCTTACAGGTAGAATGGGTTTTGCTTTTCTTCACCTCTTTATAACTGAATATATAGTTCTCCAAAGGTTTGGCTACCTGTTCTTCCACTTCAGCGGCAGTGGCTCCCGGATACACAGCTACCACAATTCCCTGCCGGATGGTGAAATCAGGAAATTCATTCTTTTTCATCTCAGACAGTCCGAAGACTCCGAATGCCATCAGGCAACAGGTTATCAGGATGACAATCTGCCGGTAATGCATCGCCCATTCTACCAGGCTGCGCTTCTTTATCTTTAGTTCCTTTTTCATCTTTCTGTTGTAATCGGCGTTTGTACACTCACTTTCTGTTGTCCTTCAATTATTACTTCTTCGCCGGAAGCGAGTCCACTCTTAACCACCACTCCCCGGTTCGTTAGTTCTCCTGTCTGTATCATTCTCTTTTCGGCTCTCCCTTGTGTGTTCACCCATACAAACGAGCGGTTGCTCTCGTCCAACTGTACGACTTGAACGGGCAGTATAAAAGCGGTCGCTTCGCTTTCTGACTTATCAATATGCATTTGACAAATCATCCCCGGCATCAATATTTGTTCGGGATTGTCTATCAGGACTTTCACTTCATATGAACGGGATAATGCATGGGCCGCTATGCCTTTCTCGATAATCTTACCTTCGAACATCCGGTTTTCCAGTGCAGCGACCATAATCCGGGCGGTTTGTCCAATCTTGATTTGTGCTATCTCATTCTCGGGAACGGCTACTTTGACTTTCACCTGCTGAATGGTAACCAGTTTAACAACCGGCATCCCAGGCATTACGTTCTGTCCGGTTTCCACATTCTTCTCTGAAATAATACCGCTAAATGGTGCTGTCAACCGGCAGTCGGACAGGTTCTTCCTGGCTATTTGTTCAGAGGCTGCGGCTTGTTTCAGATTGCTTTGGGCTTCCACCCATTGTATTTCCGGCAGGCTGCCATTGTCGTGCAATTGTTTCAGTCGCTGCCAGGCATCTTCCGCCTGGGTAAGCAGAGCGACGGATGCATTATACGTATTTTGTAAAGTCACCTCATCTACAGCAGCAATAAGTGCTCCTTTCGCAACCCGCTGACCGACGGTTACTGCTATTGTCCCGACAGTTCCGCCTACCGGAAAACTCAATGTGGAGCCTGTCATTTCTTCGACTGTTCCCGAAAATCCTTGTGTTCCGTTTATCGGATGTTCTTCCACTGTCAGTACTTTCACCTTCACAGGTTCTACTGTTGTCGTCTCTCCCGTTTGCTTGCATCCTGTTACCAGCGTGCCTAGCAATAATGTCGCCAAATAATACTTTTGTTTCATTTTTCTTTTCATTTACTGATTACATAATTTTCTTTTTCCGGCTGCGAAGGTGTATATTTTCCGGACAGTAGCAGTGTTCCCTAAAAACCCGGAAGTGTCCTATTTTTCGTCACATATACCAAAATGAGAGAAATAGAACACTATTCATTCCCGAAAGGACACTACCTATCTTGAATTAATGACCATCTTTGCACCGAACAAAGTAAAAAAGGAACAATGAGAGTAATTGAGAATAACAACATCCGTGAAGTAAGCATGGACAACATCAAAGATGAAGAAATGCTGAACTATATTGACGGAGACATCGCCATGGCAGACGATATAAAGGAGTTACCTTACGACGAGAATAATACCATCAAGTTGAGTATGGTAGTGGTCATCATGTGCACTCAGGGAAAACTCCAATTGGATGTCAACGGGAATACATATGTCATCCATGAGAACGACTTGTTATTTTGCCGTCCTAATATATTGCTCAATAATTATATGATTAGTCCCGATTTTGAAGGTAAAATGCTGGGGCTTTCCGAACGTATCATCCAACAGTTGCTTCACAACGGCAAGCATATTTGGAACAAGGCATTCTATATCAGCAAAAATCCGATTGTGCATTTGGAAGAGGATAGCCGGCAAATCTTCGGATATTATTATGAACTGATGAAGATTAAAGTCAATCAATCACCACATTTATATCATAAAGAAGTGATGTATTCTTTTATTCAGGCTGCGCTTTACGAAATTTGCGCGTATTTGGATAAGTTTATCACTTCTTCCGAGGATGATTTAATGAGGCAGGGAGATATTTTATTCAGAAACTTTCTCAAGTTATTGGAACGGAATAAAGGGAAGGAACGTGCAGTATCCCAGTATGCAAAGGAGTTATGCGTGACACCTAAATATCTGTCATACACTTGCAAGACGGTCAGCAAAAAGACGGCGTTGAAATGGATACATGAATATACGACGGAGAATATCAGGTATATGCTGAAACATTCGGATAAATCTATTAAGGAAATCTCTGACGAGATGAATTTTCCGAATATCTCTTTCTTCGGAAAGTATGTGAGGGCGCATTTCGGTATGTCGCCGAGAGAGGTGCGGAAGAATATGTAAGATGGAGCTTTTCTGACAGAAGAACAAAAGAACAAATTTTCCATGCAGGTTTTTCTGCACTTCGTTTCTTCTTTTGTCCTTTTGTTCTCTTGTCTAAAAAAAGCTAGTTCATGGCTTGCTTATTATGCATCTCATTCGCCTAGGCATTTTTATTCGTCGTGATGATGGTCTTCATCTTCCACGTCGTTGCTCAATTTGATATTGCGGGCGACATAAGATTCATTACCTGCGGCATCCGTACAATAGACCATCAGATGATAATCTCCCGGAGTCGCATTGGCGGGTATCATAATGTCGTGATGATGAATATGCGCCGTTTTCTGTCCGGAAATATCATAGGACTTATTGAAACTGAAATTTACGGTTTCTTCGGCAGCCCTGCTATTACGACCGTGTGGATGGTGGTCAAAGTTATTGTGTATCTCAATCTTATAGGATTTCAACATGACGTCATCCGACAAATCCAGTTCAAAATGCACTCCGTGTTCATTTCCGATTTCCAGGGCTTGCCCTTCTTCCGGTTCGTGAAGTTCAATCAACGGTTTGGTAGTATCGCTGGAGTCGTCGTTATCACAAGAGAAAAACACGAAAGTCGACATTGCCAAAATGGCAATCATTGGGAGATAAAATTTATTTTTCATTTCAATAATTTTTTAAATGGAATTTTGATTAATAACTGAAAGTTTCGTCCCGGTTCGGGGATTTCAACTTTCCTGTAAAAACTTAGATGATTGTAATATCGGGTATTGAAGATATTACGGGCGGTCAGGGTTATTTCTATTTCCTTGTTTCCGCCAATCGGGATGTTCAGTGAACCGCCCAAATGAAACAGGTTTGCGCCGGATGTACGGTCTTCGTTACGGTCTACACGGTTTTGCCGGGCGATACTTTGCCATTCGCCATAAAGCATATAGCGTTTATACTGCCAGGTCAGTGTATTCCGCATACCCGGTGGCGGAGAGAAACTCAACGGGATATGTTCGTCACAATTATAGGTGTAAACGTATTCGGCGGAGATGCGATAATTGAAGTTGCGTAGAAAACGAACGTCTATCGTAGCTTCCGTTCCCGCGAATAAGGCTTCTGCTCCGGTGTAGCGGTAGATTTGCCCGGCATGGGGCAATACAGACCATTCTCCGGTAGGCCGCAGGAAGATATAGTTGCTGAACCAACTGACAAAGGGGGAAACGGAAAAAGAGATTCCCCGGTAATTCAGATGATAAGAAGCATCCAGTTGCCAGCCTTGTTCGGACTTTAAATTTGCGTCTCCCTGCTCATGGCGGAAAGTTCCGTGATGCACACCGTTGGCGGCCAACTCGTTCGCACCGGGCAGACGGAAGCTGCGTCCGACATTTACCTTTATCAGATGCTTGTCAGATGGCGTCCAAACGAGCCCAAGAGAGAAAGAGTAATCGCCGAAGTCTTTTTTCACTGCGTGGCTGTTCCACTTATAGAAGTCTATCTGTTCCTGCTCATATCCTTGTTTCTGAAGATAATCGGCAAGATAGGCGTCTTCATGCGAGGAGATGTCGATATGTCCGTAGTCATATCGCGCTCCTCCGCTAATGGAGAGGACATTATTAGGTCTATAAGTCGTAAGCCAAAGCAATCCCGTAGTGGAACGATGGTATTCGGGCAGCAAGAAGGAATAACCGGAAATGTCGTTCCGTTGATGCTGTCCGTCCCATCCCAGCGTATGTTCCCATGAGGAAGAGCCGACAAAGCGAGCTTTTACCGAAGCGCTGTAAGTGTTCAGGTTGAAAGCCAGTTCCTTGTCCGGGTCTTTCTCCGGTGCAGACTGCGAGCCGTAGTGAGTATGGAAGGCGCTCCATTCTTCACGGTGGTTGTTTTGGAAGCCCAAATCGCCTGACAGGATTAGTTTCTCCCATGCGTATTGTTGATGGGTAGTCACTTTCAGATGATTTACCTTGCTATATGGCAATTCAATATTACGACTGTCGCCATCGTCTTCTACGCGGGATGCATCGGGCACACCATGTGCTCCCGGAAAGAACCCTGTCTTTTGATATACATTGCTTACGGAGAAATTCGCTTTATATCCTTTTTGCTGATATTGGGTGAAGAATCCGATGTTGCGTTCGATACCTGCTGTGTTCTTTAGCTTGCGTCCGTAGACGGGCATTTTTTGCGTGAGGTAGACAATGGTATCCGCAGGGATACGATAGTCTCCGAAGTGCTGTTCGGAGTAGCGGATATGGGAGTACCAGGCATTCTTCCTGATTCCCAGCATCAGTGAGCCGCCTATCGTTCCGTTGACGGATTTACCCAGGAGTGTGACGTCACCGAATATGCTGTTATCAGCAGGGACAGGTGGCGGGGTTATATCAATCACTCCGCCCATCGCATCGCTGCCGTATAGCAGTGAAGCCGGGCCTTTCAGCACATTGACCGCTTCAATATTGAAAGCATCCAGTTCCAGTCCGTGGTCGGCTCCCCATTGTTGTCCTTCCTGCTTGACGCCATTCTCCAATACGGCAATCCGGTTGAATCCCATTCCGCGAATCATCGGTTTGGAGAAACCGGAACCGATATCCATCGCTTGTACGCCGGGAATATTCTCCATCGCCTGCATGAAGTTTCCTGTAAAATGTTTGCGCAGAAAATCCTGAGTTACCACTTCAACCGTGAGCGCAGACTTCTTGGCTTGACGTTGCTGGTACGTTTCGGTCACCACAACATCAGGCAAAAGCATGCTCTTGATTGAATCGGACTTCTGTGCGTGGACGGGTAAGGCTACAAATAACCCTAGTACGCCCGAAATTACTCCGATACGCATCAATTACAATCTTTATTTAATGTGTAAAACGAATGTGAGGACAGGCTGAATGTCAACCTATCTTCATTAAAAATGTCTGATTATGGATTCAAGCGACGGGTGGTCCGCGTAAACGATGCGAATAAGTCCGTTTGCAAACGACCTTATCCTGATAAATAATCGGCTCGTAGGGCACGAGCGTCAATGTACAATGAAATTCTACCGGTGCGGGTTCAGTAAAGAAAGAAAGGGAATATTGGCATATCGCACAATCATCGGATGATTTGTGAGAATGCTTTGCATGGGAGCACGACTTTTCATCCTCGCTTCCATGATAGTGAAAGGTCTTCACTACAAAGAAGGGGATGAATGTCATGAATAACATCCATGCTATATATACCCTTATATTTTTCTTCTGATACATTCTCCCTCTATTGGTTAATAGAATAGCGAGACAAATATACCGGTATGAAAAATAATCAGCAAATTATCGGTCTTAATATGTGTTATCTTCTTAAATCTCATGAGACTCAAATATTTCCTTGTCACGATATATTTCTCAGAACATCGAATTCCTAAACTTTCTAAGAATCAGTGACATTATTAAGCTCTTTCAAGTTTACAATTATTTTCTAAATAGATCACTTTATGGTACTAACATTTACATTAAAAGAATTCATGTTTATATATAAATTAAATCATAAACATCCACTTGTCCCCAAATAAGTGTAGATATATCCACCACAACGAAACCCTTTTTTATTCTCAATGATAATTCATAGGAGCTGAAAACTGCTACTAAACACTTTATAACACTCACTATAATCAAGAAAAATAAAGTTTAGCAAAACTTTCAATAAGAATGGTCAACAAAATAATCATTTATTTTTTAGCATTCCTTAATTCATTCTCCAACCCACTGATTCTTTGTTCTTGCTTTTTTATAAGCCTGTCATACCCATCAACATATATAGCACCACTAATTCCACTTGTTCGATCATTTTTCATTCTTTCATATTGCATATCCTGATTCTTCTTCATATCCTCTAATAAACGCTTTGCTTTATCAAGGTCATTCTGTATTTGAAGTTTTGTTCTACTTCCCGAACTATTGGTACTATTAAGAATATTGTTATTACTATAGCCTCCACCAAGGTTTTGTAGACTAGAGTTTAGAATTTGTAAAGCTTTTATTTGGTTTTCCAAATTGGCTTTGTAATACTCGTCTTCTTTGTTTCTGATTCTTCTACGAAGAGATGTTATTGCATCATCAACTTCCACTCGATCCGGATTCAAAGTCAAAACATTCCTATACTCTGCAATAGCATCATCAAAATATCCCATCTTCTCAAGAATCATTCCATGCAAATAATGATAATCTTCATTTTGAGAATTAATTGTAATTGCCTTTGTTATAAAAAAAACAGATTCTGTATATTTTCGTAAATTGCACAATATAGCTGCTTTATAATAATATGCAAGATCATCATTAGGAGATAATTGAATCAAACGATTTATATCTTTCAATGCTGAACTATATTCTCCCATATTATATTTAGCCACTGCTCTTCCAAAGTAAGAAGGAGCACACAAAGGAGACCTACTTAACGATTCTGTAAAACAATTGATTGCATTCATAAAATCTTTCTGTTGTATTAAAGCAAATCCTTTTTGATAGTATTCATCTTTTTCAACACCGATATACTGTGCTTCTAAACAGTCCATTTTAATTGCTTTGGCTGTAGATATAAGATTCCTCTTTATGTTGTCGGCATCCGCCAACAAATCTTGATTAAATGTATTTAATGCTTTTTTAAAAGCACCTAGAATAGAACCTTCTATGTAATTGAGAGGAAAACCATTATACAATCTACTACTCTTCTTACATGACGTATTATATCTATATGTTTTCACGATTTCATTATTCAAGTTTAGAATTTGTATTTCAATAGATTCTTCTGCCTTCGCATACGCTAATGGCATACCTAAGAAGAGAGGAACAGATAGAAAAAAACCATCTACAAAAGCTGGCCATAATGGATCTTTCAAAGTATAATCTAAAAGCTTACATCGTATATAGCCATAATGTTCATTTTCATCGAAAGGCTCTATTTTGCTCCTATAATTTGTTTCAAATGCCATTAGAGCATTCTCATATGAATCGTTATTTATATATCTATTATTTCTATTTTTATGCATATATACTTTCCGCGCATAAACTTCATCAAAAGATTCTTTATCTAAAATCAAAACTAGTTGTGGTATTTTTTTATACCGGATATCAATCCCCTTAGATTTAGTATCAGAAACTTTAATTGAAGTTCTACAGCTACACAAGAACAATACACAATATAAAGTTATCATCAAAATTGTAACAAGTCCTTTTTTACTCATAATCGTATATATTACATATCAATAACAAACTACTCTTCTACAAAAGTAACAGAATTAAGTATGAAGAAAAAATGTATTATTACGGTTTTAGGATTATACGATAGAATTCTATATTTAATTAGTCAAAAAACGTTCTTAAGTGGAAGAACTTTTTAGCCTATTAAACCTATAACCTTAAAATTAGAGTATTTTTAAATCCCCTTTTATCCACCTTCGATCTTTTTCTGTTCAATCTTGTATTCCCAATTTTAAATATCGTCAATTTGATAAATTATTTTAAATAAAGTCAACTTAGCATCAACCACTTTTTGCTAATTGCAACTCCGTTTTTTAGGAAAGAAACAATATGTTACAATACTGCTAGCAAGATTCACTACAGAATTATGAAAGACTCTGTGCTTTGAAAGGTCTTCACTACAAACATCAGTTGAGTAAGTCCCCCATCAACTGTTGAGCAAAATAAATTAACTCATTAGGAAAAAGATATGAATGTCATTAATAACAATACCCTCATATTTATCTTCCACTACATTCTCCCTCTATTAGTTAATAGAATAGCGGGGTAAATAATCGGAATGAAAAATAATCAGCAAATTATCAGACTTAATATGTGTTATACTTCCCAACATTTCCATCCCTTATTGGCACAGATGTAGACTACGTATGTCCGCACATTATAGTTAGGAAACTTTTTCTTTGTATCTTCTCCGTATCTTTTCACTTGCTCTATATGTTCGGTGAACGGCTGGGCAAGTGCTAACATTTTTTCCGCTTCTTTTGCACGATAGTATTTAAACTCTACGACACGGTCGTCCGTATAGTAATCCGTACCGGGAATACCGGTCATTTCAAAGTCTGACCGACCTACGGAATTATTCTGTTCGATAGCAAAAGTATAGCAACTGCTCAGATAACGTGACACCAGTTCATAAAAAGAACACCGGATAAAGTTTTCATTTATCTTATCAAAGACTTGCGCAGGGAATTGTCCTAAATATTGCTCAAAATAGTTCTGTACCAGTGGTTCCAAACTCCGATTGGAATCATATTTTCGATACACCGGAACATAACGCTGCGCATTGCCTTCTATCCTGTTCAATTGATTATAATAGTCCATATACACACTACGCATAGTCATATTGGGCAATGTTGTCACAAAATTATCTTTCAGTGTTGTCATTCCCAAATAGAACAGACTGATAGGATAAAATTCTTTATCAAAAAATTTCTTCTTATTAAACTTGCTGGCAAGGTCGGCTACATTATAAGATAGCTCATCATCAATAATCAATGCATCCAACATTGCTTTGGCATTATCCAGTGAAAGAGTCAGTCTACGAATCCAATTAATGTCCGTACGTAGATTTTCATCTACTAATTCATCGGGAATACTGCCGGCATTAGCTGCGAATTTCTTAAAGAAGTAAGTAAGGATAGTGGCATTAAATAATCTATCACCATTGGGACGGAAACGGTAACCATCATAGTTGCTTACAATTAGCTGCCAAATTTCATCAAAACGTTCCTGTCCCGTGGAATATTTATCAAGTACATAACGCAGATATATCTCTGTCTCTTCATATGTGAACCCAAGCATATTCAAAAAATTGGGTTCAAGAGTCAATATCTCCGCAATATTATATCCACTGGTCAAATCATCCATAGTGACAGGCAACACACCTGTACAAAAACAGGTACGAATGCTACCTTCTCCGATACCCTTTTTGATTACTTTAAAGAAAGTACGCAAAAAGCTGTCATTGGTGGTAACTTCTTCATAAAGTGGATCATTATAGGCAGTAAGTAACTGATTGGTGAAATTATCATATTCATCAATCAAAATATAAACTTTAGGCAGTTCGTGAGAGCGGGCATAGGTTAGTACTTCTTCCAACATTTTAGACGCATCTCCGCGACTGGTAAATTCAAAATCACCAAATAAATCACGATTATGTGCTACCATTACTTCTACCGGGCCACAATTCAAGTCACTAAAATTCTGTGCAAGTCCTTGAATGCTGTCTGACATTACCATTGCAGAGAAGTCATAACGGATTATCATATATTGATTGTGCTCCGGCGTAGGATGGTCGCCAATCCATGTGCCGCCAAACAGCTCTTCAAACCGATGCGCTTTCGTACGGTCGTAATAGCAAGCCAAGGTAGAAACTAACAGACTCTTTCCAAAACGACGTGGACGTAGAAAGACTGGAGCATTATAATCTTCAAGACACGAAATATATTTTGTTTTATCCACATAATAGAATCCACGTTCACGAAGATCTATAAAATCTGCCACTGCATAAGGAATCGTTATTCTTGCCATAATCAAACTGTTTTTTCTATAGACAAACAAAGGTACAAAATTGTTAGTAATAACACGAAGAAATCTTTGATTTGATTATATCATTCCTCCTGTTTCCAAACATAAAACACCGTCCTTCCCGCACCACGCTTACGAAGAATACCGTTCTTTATAAAAGCATTCAAATCATCAATCGCTTTCAATCGGGAAAGTCCGGTCAGTCGACTATATTCCAGTCGGGTAATACCGCCGTTACTTTTCAAAAATTCCTGTAACATCTGCTGGCGTTGTTCTATGGGAAACTCAACTTTACGGGGTGCGTGCTTAGATTTCTCCACACGTTCCAATTCCATTTCACGCCTTATTTTTCTTTTGAACTCTTTGGAAGTACGCAGATGTACGTTATCCAAGCTAATGGATTCCGAGCGAATATCCCGCTTATCCATAACTTTATTGGTACACTTCAAAGAAATACTGAGATGACCGAGTTCCCCAAGTTCAACGATGTGTCCTTCCGCAAGAGCTTCGGAAAGTTCATCTATTACAACTCCTACTACCGCATCTATTACGTTATAATTAAAAGTTTGGGAAGAACGGGCTACACGTTCCAAAAAATCTTTCCTTGAATAAGTTCCACTTGGGACGATGCGGGCATGAAGGGGTTGTTGTTCTCCTGTATTCTGAACATCCGGTGTTTCGTACAAATCATAATATGCGCTCATTAGCTTCTTTGTTTTATTGGGTTTATATATCTATCATCTTTTTCCCTGCGTTTAATCCTGTAAATGCAGGGATTTAACTCCAACTATACATATAATTAATCGTCTGACTATAGTTACCTTTTCGTCTGACTATAGTCATACGAAAGTTCAACTACAGTCAGACGAAAGAATCACTATAGTCAGACGATTAATCTATCGCATACAAAGGTACAACTTTATGCGATGCGACCTTTAAATCTAAAGAGGAAAAAGTTTATTCCTCTTTAGAAATTAATCACCTAACAGTAACTTAGTCACAGCAGCAGTATTCAATGCCCATTCACGGGTATATACTTCGTCCGCTTCCGGGGTATCAACCAACTTCAACTCCTGTGCCTGCGCTTTGATTGCCAACAGTTCACCTACGGTTGTTTTCGCTTCCAGTTTATCCAAGTACTTTTCGATAGCTTGTGTATCCAAAGAAAGCACAGTCTGTCCACCAAAAGGAACTTCCAGCCAAACGATTTCCCTTTCTTTCACTTTCAAGACTCCGAAAACAAGTCCTTTCTGTAAACTTTGGGAAACACGCACCTGATGCTGCACGCAAGAAGGGTCGTAAGCTACTCCTGTTCTCTCCGATATTTTCATAGGATAAGCCGAGTCCATCCAACCGACTACCAAATTAGGAGAGATAGTCCCGTTACTATACGCATTGCAAGTGAAAGCAACATACTGCGCACCTACACGGTTCAGTTCATTCAAATCCAGCTCGATATATTCCGCAGTACCTTTCTTGTCGGGGATGCTTCGGATATCTCCGCTATGCTTGGCGCCAATAGCCCGCAGGTTGAAGTAAGAACAAACTTCCGTCGTTGAAGGCAAAGTGATATGACAACTCAAGTCCATATCAAGATGCTGTGCCGGAAGCCCCTTTCCCCACTGCATGAACAATCGCACTTTATCCCCTTCTACCGGGAAACGTGTTCCCTGCAATGCACAGGAAGTATCCTGAATTGTTTCGCTACGGTCGCCGATAGACAACGGGATATGGAACAACATAGGATCAATATACATACTTTTGTTTTCACCTTCGGTAGCCGCGTTGGCGAAACGGGCAGCCACGACTTCCTTACACAAGTCCTGTACATCCTTCACCATTGCTTTCAGCTGCTCTTCCATATACAGCGCCACCAGGTAGTGCGGTTCTATCAAAAGAGCATTTCCTCCTAAAGGTTTCACCATTCTCTTACGTCCGGGTTCAAAGTAGTTCTCCGCATACATACCCAAAGTGACTACCAAACGTGCCGGCAACAAATGAACAACTTCCTTGAATGCAGCCAGCGTATCTTCCGGCCCGAACCAAAGCATATTGGCAAATAAGGAACGTGCAAACATACCCGGTCGTTGTTTCAACAGAGCGAATGTCTGTTCCGCATCCGCCTTCAAACGGTAGCGCTCCACTTCTCCCTGCCATACCATATATGCCTGGCAGTAGAATATATCCATCAACTCCTTCAGACTCTCAAATCCCGGCTTACGGGCATATTCCGCCAAACGCAATGCACGTATCATACGCACCCACATTTCTCTTTTCGGATGCATGGTTTCGCAGGACTTTTCGGGATTCATCGTCAGGTTGTTCAACCAAAGAGCCACCATCTTACATTCACGGCGGGTATATTTCAACTTCAGTTCCTCACGCTTCGCCTGAGCCGACGAACTACTTTTGTCCAAAGCTCCACACATATGCGCATTGTTTCTACCTGCCTTACGGATAATAGTCTTAGGCTCTATGATTTGCAGGAACCCGGTTTTCTTATACCACAGATAACGCAATATATCATTCGGAGTAGAGAAATAGATTTGCGCTTCCTGCGCCCTATCCTGCTCCACCAATGTATCTATCACCAGCATCAAAGTCTCCTTCATCTTGATGTTGACTGCCGGCAACGAAAGTTTGCCAAGCATTATCTTCAAGCTATCCACTTGCGTAGCGTCAAGAGCCGTACGCGATTCAAGCAAGTCGCAGAAGAAAGCATTCAGTTCCTTATCCTGCCAAAGTTCCAGGGTTTTCAGTTTGCTTCCCTGTCCGAAGTATTCCGTAGTGGCCGTTTGGAACGGAGTTCCGCAGAACGGGCAACCGTTGTACCTCTCCAAAGGGAATGTATTATCGGGAATCACGTGTCCGCAAGGGAGCTTCACGCCTTTCTTACTATTGAACAGATTGGCAATCCACGTAACCAAATGGTCTAAACCGGTTTCTCCGGTAGGTGTATCCCAACCTTTCACTAATGGAGCCCAGTTGAGCGCCACGCCCAAGGCTTCTTTCATTACTTGGAGAATCTCTACCTGTTGAGCCGGATGCAACTGATTGACGGCATGCAGCAGTTCTTCGGACAAAGTATATCCTACTTTACGGAGTTGGGCTACCAATGCTATGGTAGTCGAAGTCAACGCTTCCCGCTTTTTTTCTCCTTCTATCGAAGGCAAATAGATTGCATTCTGCCTGATAGATACTTTCAACAAATCTTTTTTCATACTTTGTGTTTTTTAAGTAAGGTAATCGGGAGACTGTGAATCAATGGAGCATTCCTGCAGTTTTTGAAGTAAGCCTTCCTTGACCTTAGTTTATAAAAAGAGGTAGAACAGGCCGGATTCGAACCAGCGATAACCACCGTTAAGAAGTAAGCCCCGGTTGACCTCATTTCAGATAATCCCGAAGCTACTGTCCTACCTCTATATTTATTTTTTTGTGGAGCAGGCCGGAGTCGAACCGGCGACAGTCACGGGATAGAAGTAAATCTTAATTGACCTTCTTTCATCAAGATAATCTCAAGATTAAAAGATGATGCTCTACCCACTGAGCTACTGCCCCTTTGCGAAACAGGAAAACGGATAATCGCACGAGTGATTTCCATACCTTAAAAGAGTTATTGAAGTAACCTGTACTTGACCTGTTTTTCTTGTTTCTTCGACAAAGATAGATGTAGTGGTGCGCAGCCTTTTTGCGTAACTAAAACTTTTTTGCTCTTTTGAAGAAAAAACAGTAAAAAAATGAATGAACGGGAGTTATTTTGCAGGAATACAGAAGAAAGACAGATACATATAGGTGATAAGCCAGCAGTTTTTATACTTTTGTAGGTAGTAGATATATTTTTATCTCCCTTCCAACAATAAATATTATGAAAAGAGCATTTATTTATAAAGATGAGAATAGAATGTCTAATTTTTAATTGAAAGAAAAAAATGAATATGCCGATAATGTGTGGCTAATCACTCAAAATGATTAGTCACATCTCATTAGCAATAATTGAGACATGATATGAAGAATAAAAAATTAATAGAATTGTCTTTAGAAGAACTTTGGCAATTATTCCCCATAGTCTTGACTGCACATCAAGATTGTTGGGAAAACTGGTATAATGAAGAAGCGGAATTACTGAAAGAGGAACTTCCCTATATTCAGCGTATTAGTCATATCGGTAGTACAGCTATCAAAGGGATTTGGGCAAAACCTATCATAGATATACTTATGGAAGTTCCAAGAGAAGAAAAACTCGACAACTTGAAAGACGCAATTGAAAGATGCGGCTATCTCTGCATGGCAGAAAATGAGAGTCGCATTGATTTCAATAAAGGTTATACTTTACAAGGATTCGCCGAACGGGTATTTCATCTGCACTTATGTTATGAAGGGGATAATGATGAATTGTATTTCAGAGATTATCTTCAAGCCAATATTGCCATTGCCAAAGAATATGAACGACTTAAACTTGATTTGTGGAAACAGTATGAGCATGACAGGAATACGTACACTTTCAGCAAAGGTGATTTCATAAAACAATATACGCAGAAAGGAAAACTGCTCTTTACAAGTAAATACGACAACAAACGATAAAAAGGCTCTTTATAAATCATCACAAAGTATTAATCGTTATCAATAGAAGATATGAAATAAAGAAAGAGGAATTATATATAAAAGAACAGACTAATAATGGGAAAAGAAGGAAAAATATATTGGCTAAAATCAGAAGAAGGTGGCTTAAAAGTTCCCCCGATACAAGAAATTTGTTATGCGGTAACTTTTTTGCCACAAATAAATCCTTCGTGGTGGAGTATAAAAGTGTTTTTGCTTGAACCCAACGAATATATAAGTGATTGTGAAGTATCTTTTTTATTCGAACATGCACCACATGATATTTTAAAATCAATTGATTTTTTAGATGTCTATGATGGCCCTAAAAAAGTGGCAACCATATATTTGCACGAAGCATAAAAACCAAAATCATGCACATATGGATATAAGTGAATATAAATAATGCAGGCATCCGGGGATACCTGCATCGTTTAAATAGAGATTAGCGATTTGCCTTGCGATTCTTTACTTCTTCTACGAGTTTTGTGAAGGATTTCTCCTTTTTACGTTTCTCATGTTCGGAAGCAGAGAAGTGCCATGCTTCCCGGCAAAGTTTTAAATAGCTAGCATAAACTTTATAGTCTAATGCACCGCTGTTGACCGCTTCTAAAACAGCACAACCGGGCTCGTTGATATGCTTGCAGTCTTTGAAACGACATGTTTCAGCATAGTCGGAGATTTCCAGTACTTCAGCCAATGAATCGGGATTGTCAATAGCCAAGCCAAATTCACGAACACCCGGAGTGTCGATTAAAACACCCGAATCGCCCATCAATACCATTTCCCGACGGGTCGAAGTGTGTCGTCCTTTTCCCGTGGACAGGCTTATATCAGAGGTTAACAACACAGATTCTTCACAAAGGGCATTCACCAAAGAGCTTTTCCCAACACCTGAAGAGCCGACAAAGACAACTGTTTCGCCTTTTGATATGGATTCTCGCAGCCGGAGAATCGTTTGAGGCTGATGGATACTCGTAAAAAATACGGGTATCTGACTGGCAATATGCTTAATCTGTTCTTCTATACTCTGATTGTCAAAGACTAAATCAGCTTTATTGAGTATCAATACGGGACTGATCTTTTCTTCCAATATCTGAGCCATAAACCGTTCTACTCTGCGGACATTGAAATTATCATCAAGACTTTGCACAATAAATGCCTTATCGACATAAGAAGCTATGGCTTGCTTATCGGCAACTGTTCCATTTTTCTTGCGATATAATGTCCGTTCACGAGATAACATATCAACTATAATCCCTTTATTCTCATCGAATGGTTGAAAGATTACCCAATCACCTGTGCAGGGCAATTCATGTTCCGATTTCCCATACATCATGTTTCCTGTGAATTCACACTGAAACAAGCCATTTTCTGAAACTACGTCGTAGCATGTCCGGTGAACTATAGATACGCGACCATGAATCAGTGCACTGTATGTTGACTCTTGTTTTAGTTGGGCTAGCATCTCATTCCAACCGTAAATATTCAAATTTATCATTGTTCTATCTTTTTTGCGATGAAGAATACATAACCGTAGAATTCCTTATACTTACTGTATAACTCTTCTTCATAATGTTGGAACTTTATCAGTTCCTCAACGGTTTTATTTCCTGCATGCTGATGAATAAAAATCTCCCGGGCTTTAGCCAGTGGAGCGAAATAATGCTCTGTCCAGCAAGTCTCCGGCAGGATAAAGGTAGCAACGGGAATATACCCGGCTTTCTGAATTTGGGCTACTTTATTGGGAATCGTATCTATCTCCGAATAGGCTTCCATCCAAAAATTATGAATCTCCGCCGGACGTTCCGCGGTAAACCACGCACTTTCAGAAACTGCGATATATCCTCCTGTTTTCAAGTATTTGCGCCACTCGTTCAGACCTCGTTCAAAGCCGATATTATAGATAGCTCCTTCGCACCAAATCAGGTCTAGTTCTTCTTCCCGAAAATGCAGGTTGTCCATTGAACCAACGATGCCTTTCACTCTATCCTGAAGATTCAGTTTACCGGCATTCGTATTGAACCGGTCAATAAATCCCGGGAAAAAGTCGATTCCTGTGATGTGTCCCGGCGTATGTTGTGCCAGGTTCATCGTCTGTCCGCCTGTTCCGCAGCCAAGATCAGCAATCATGGATTGGTCGGTGAGGTTATCTATAAAACTTAATGCTTTAAGGGTTGCTTCGGGGCTTCCCGGACCTTGACGTTCTGTATTTAAAAAGAAATTGCAAATTAAATCTACGTCGATTCCGTGAATTGTATTATTTTCGTTATTCATTATCGTAATGTATATAGGGCGTACACGTTGGAAGCATAACAATGCCTTTTTCGCCATTGTACGCCAGTTAAAAATTGAAATTATAAAGACACAAAGAATACCCTCGAAAGGAATTATCCGAGAGTAAAGGAAGGGACAATCCGTGTCAGAGACACAGACTGTTTACTAAACCAAATCCGATTTATTATTTTTTGTCATGCGACAAAGATAGACTTTTTTTATTTAATAGCAAAACGGGCGGTCATTTCATATCTTAGTTTGATGACACGATACTGTTCGGTAGCTGCCGTACCCATGCTGACATTGCTCTGTGCCTGAAAAGGAAGATAACGGCTTATGTTATTGTCGGCAGGTTCGATGATACGAATAACTTCACCCAACTGCTGCCCCATTGCTTCCACCAAATAAGATGCTTTCTCACGGGCTGCTTTCAATGCTTCAATCTTCCCCTGTTTCCTGTACATCGGCAAATCCTGATGTTTCAGTTCGCCGATACGCATGGACTCAATTCCCCATGTATTGACTGAACGGATAATGGAATTGATTTGCTCAAAATTTGTGAGCCGGATATCCAGTTGCTTGCCTATCAGAAATTCCTTTCCTCTCTGACGCCAATAGTCCCCTACTTCCTGTGTACGGATAGCCTCATCCGATATTCCTATTTTACGCAAACTTTTACGCAAATCTTTCTCTATCATAGCCAATGGAACTTTGGTCCGGAAATCTTCTTCTTTCGTTGATTTACCGGTATATTCTTCTTCCCAATATTCCTTTATCTGAATCAGAAAATGTATTTCATCCGGCACGACTTCTATCTCTGAAGAACCGGTCACTTCAATATATCTTCCGTCACTTTCCTGAGCATTCATAACTACACTCCATGCAAACAAAGCAAAAGCCAATAAAAATACTTTTTTCATATCTTCGATTATTATAGTGTTACACTTTCTTCATACCATCATTTCACAAAGCTATAAAAAAAATCCATAATACAGACTTTATCCTAAGATATCCAGCAGACACTTTCTATGTATCAAAATAATATCTTCCATAATTGTTTTTTTATGATTGTATGACGTTTTGGTGAAATTTAAAGAACAAGCTAGCCGGAAATGCGCAAAAACACTATCTTTGCCTACGATTTATTCACAGAGATGTGATAAAGTAATTTTCAATCATTTAATAATAAAGGCTATGATAAGATTAAATGTTTTTGTCCGTGTAAGCGAGACAAACCGCGAAAAAGCGATTGAAGCAGCTAAGGAACTGACTGCTTGTTCTTTGAAAGAAGAAGGATGCATTGC
Source organism: Bacteroides sp. GM023 (assembly GCF_014750685.1). Classification (GTDB taxonomy): domain Bacteria; phylum Bacteroidota; class Bacteroidia; order Bacteroidales; family Bacteroidaceae; genus Bacteroides. The sequence goes on along the minus strand of NZ_JAAXGE010000001.1, from coordinate 602,210 downwards.
TTATGATACTTTCGAAAGCAGTACCCGTCACGACGTTTTCATGATTTGCGAAACATGGCAGAATACTGAAGTACTGGCAGCTCACGAGAAATCTCCTCATTTTGCCAAGTACGTAGGTATCATTCAGGAATTAGCTGAAATGAAACTGGAGAAGTTTGAATTCTAAATGAATCACGGAGAATAGATGTACTATCTATCCAACTACTAGAAAGAGAGAAACGCTCCTTCTTTAGAAAGGAAGTGTTTCTCTCTTTTTTCTTTCAGACCTTATAATTGAATATATGAGAACAACAAAGATAAGTGTACTTGCCATCTTATTAATCTGTGCTATCTACAGCTATGGACAAGAGGAGCAATATCAACCTCGTTTGAAGTCCGATACTATTTGTGTCAAGAATTGTCCGCCCGCTTATAAAGGTTATCATCAATTATGGGGATATGTCGTTTCCAATTATTATACAGTCATCGACAGCCTTTCGTATGGCAATACATATGTGGCGACTTTATCTCCTGTTACAATGACACCCGAAACCCTGGATAACGGGCAATCTATCTACTCCGACCGCTTATTGCTTATCAAGCACGATGGAAAGAAAAATGTATATGATAATGTCATTTCGAATGAAACCTATTCAACGCCGGATATTTGTTGCGAAAGGTTAGAAAGAAGCGATTCGGGATTTAGCCTGGGGCTTTCTGCAGGAATGGGCTGGAAGATTTATTATCAGATTGATATTGTCATGGAGAATGGTATTCCTTATATCGCAGAAATCAGATATTTCGAGCATAATAGTTCAGGAACTTATCAAAGGGAAACGACCTGTTCATACCCCGAACATACGGAATTTCCACTACAGGAGTATGACCGGACAATCCCGGAACAGATACGTGCAGGACATACTCCTTTTTTATAGTTTCTGTGTATGCAGGACAGCTAATCTATCTTTTTATGGATAAATGTCCCGTTAATCCAGTAGGTCGCATGATTTGATGTAAATTTCAGTAATACGTAATTCGGGTCAGTCGGACCACCGGGAAAATGGTTGATAAACCAATCCTGCCACAGTGCCAGCTTCTGCTGTTCATCCGTTACGACTTCCACTTCTCCTGTCAGCACCACACTGTCTCCTTTTTCATTAAAGCAAAGACCTGCTTTCGGATTGGCATGAAAATCAATAGTTTTCCAGGAATCCGCTCCGGTTGACATCCAAATGGTAGAGATACCTTCTGTTGCAATCTTGCTCATTGGCACGGGACGGGGATATCCCTCTTTATTTACAGAAGCAAGCACTACAACTTCACATCTCTGCAACAACTCGGTCGCTTTCTCTTTCATTGTTTTTGTTGACATAATCTTATTGGATTTATATTACGGTTGCAAAGATAACGGCGTGAAGTTCTTTTCTATTGTAAAAAATCGACTTTTACCAGCCTATCTTCCTGATTCGATATAGGTCAGCGTAGTATCTTCCGGCACGGTAAGCGAAAGAAATGACGTGGGAGTACTGCCCGACAAGGACTTAATCTCTTTTGAAAAATGCGCCAAATCGTAATATCCCGCATTAATCGCCGTAGTCAGCAGATTGGAAGGTGTGGTATTTCTCAAGAGTTCTACGGCATTCTTGAATTTGATAATGCGGCTGTACTCTTTAGGAGTGTATCCGGTGTAATACTTGAACTTTCGTTCGAAATGACGCTGGCATAAACAAACTTCGTCCATCAGGCTGCGGACTGAACGTTTGCCGCCAGACTGGTTAATCATATTTACCGCCATGGCGACATGGGAATCGGCAGACTGGTAATGACGAGCCAAATATGCCAGTAGATATCCTTCCACCAACCGTATCCGTCCCTCTATGTGCTCCTGCTCGCATAGCCTTTCAACAAAAGTGTCATCAAAAACAGCCCTCATCTCCCCTGTATTGATTCTGCTGTTCACAAACTCATGCAAAGGCAGTTTGGTGAAGCAGGACAATCCGCAAGGCAGAAAGCGGATACCAAACATATGAACAGACTCAGCATAAGTGACCAGTTCGGAGAATTTTGTCATCGGTCCTACAAAGTAAGAACGATAAGGTTGCATAATCAGGCTCTCCTTTTCCACTGCCTCAGCTACCTCTCCCAACGTAAAAATAAAATCGGTACAGCCATCCGGCAGGATATGGATACGCATACCATATTCCGGAGTACCTTTCAGTTCCCAATAATTATCAATATAGGGAGAAAGCAAATGAGAGGGATGATATTCAGTGTACATTGATCTGTTTTGCAGGCAAATATAGCGAAAATAAATTCTAATTCGCTATGCGTCCGTTTGCCTTTGCTTTCTGAAGCCATTCAGGAACGACTTCTTTCAGGAATTTTTCTTTTGCAGCTCTTTCAGCAGGTATATCCAAACCGATATATTGCTGCGCCTTTTCCTTTGTTGAAAGGTCAGGAAGCGGGACATCATCTGTATATCCGTGCGATACCAGGGTTTTGCTGATAGCCATACGTGCCTGAAATGCCTTATTCAATCCATGACCTAAAATACGCATTGTTTCCTGCGGAGCATGAAAAGAACCGCCATGAGAGGAAACGCCAAAATCCCATCTCCATTGTGCCTGGCGAATCAACTGCAAAACGTTTTTCATTTCGTTTTCAGTAGCTCCTTTATCCCAGGCAAATTTAGCTTCGATGTGTGCCCTAGTCAATTCTATTTCTAAAAGGGCACGCAGTTCATTTGCCTTTCGCTGACGTTCATATACATTTTTACAGAGCGTTTCCTTGTTGTCGCGATGGCAAGTCTGACAAGTACGTTCAGTCACAGCTAACGGATTCTGAATATGATGGTCGCTGTATTTTATTCCGCCTTCGTCATTGTAAGGCATATGACAGTCGGCACATGACACACCGCGTTGACCGTGAATGCCCATTTGGTAAATCTCATAGTCTGGATGCTGCGCCTTCAGTATAGGAGCACGGCTCAACTTATGAATATAGTCAGTAAATCCGATTTCATCATAATACTTCTCTAAATCTTCGACAGTGAAACCTTTATCCCAGGGATAAGTCGGATATTTTATATCACCTTTGAAATAATATTCCGAATGACACTGGGCACAGACCAATGAACGCATCTCTTGCGGGGTAGCTTTCGCGATGTCTCTGCCCTGACGTTGAAAGGCTTCGACAAGTGACGGGCGACTGATATGTAGCTTCATATTCTTAGGTTCATGGCAATCGACGCATCCGATGGGATTTACAATTTCCGCTCCCCATGTAGCCCACTTATTATTATAAAAGGAATCCACCCCGATAACTGCCACCATACGGGGAACATCGGGACTTTTACACATCCAGCAGCTTGCAGGCTGAGGACCGTCATCAGCATGCATGGGAGCACCGGTACGAAGCGAATGTCTTAAATCATCCACAGCATACATATGTCCGCGTGGTGAAGTATAATCTTTAGAAAAAGCATAGCCGGCCCATAAAACGACCATTTCGGGATGCTGTGCCAAAACATCAATAGATATCCTTCCATTCATATCGTTGCGCAAATCGTTTGATGTGGTATCTACCCACGTCTTATATTCACGAAGATAGTTATCGGAGAAGAGAGAACTGCGTGCTTCTATTCCGGTTATCTCTGTCTTTTTGTTATAAACCACATCTACGACTTCCGTCCTGTGTTCCATCAAGAATGAAATGACTACCCCCAACGTAAAAACAATAACCATTGCAAGACCGAACAATAACCACCCCTGCCAGGGTTTTAATATTTCTTTCATTCCTTATTTTCTTTTTAGATACCTCGTTTACTGTATTAAATCAAACTTGCCAAAGATAAAACGACGGAGAAGCAACTACCTTTTCCTACTTCGGAATGTACTTCTATACGACCAGCCAACCGCTCTATAATCACCTTGGAAATGGAAAGTCCCAAACCACTCCCCTGCTCAAATTCATCGGTCTTGTAGAAGCGGTCAAAAATCATCAGAAGTTCTTTATCGTCAATTCCTTTGCCAGTATCTTTTACGTAGATACAAACTTCCTGATGTACTTTATCTATTTTACATCCCAAAGTAATCGTTCCTTCTTTGGTAAACTTATTTGCATTATTCAGGAAGTTGGAGATGACTTGCGTAAAACGTAAGCTGTCGATATTGACTGGTAAGGAAACAGTCTCGTCCAGTTCGAGAAGAAAATCCAATGAAGGCTGAATCAGTGCTTGATAAGTCATATAAATCTCCTTCACTGTTTTCGTAATGTCGCACTCCTTGATGTCAAAGGATAAGTTTCCTGAATCCAAACGGGATATTTCCAATACATCATTCACCAGCTTCAAAAGCAATTCATTATTACTATTGATAATTTCAAGCATAGACATCTTTTCTTCCGGTTCTATTTCGTCAGCTCCTTCGCCTATCAGCAGGTTGGTGAAACCTACAATAGCATTGAGTGGCGTGCGGATTTCATGGCTCATGTTGTTCAGGAACGATTGTTTCAGTTCGGCCTTTTCCGCTATCTGTTTCGCTAGTACCAACTGGTGTTCATGTTCTACCAGTTTCTGAATATTCTGCATGATACCGGCAAGCATAATCTCTCCTTTGGCATCTTTCAGGCTACTGCATCGTAGTTCGTACCATTTGTAATCTGCGCCCTCTTTTCCAAAACAGAAACGTATTCGCTGTATTTGCATACCGGGAGATGCATGCATGGTTTCATAGAATGAATCAAGTAATTGCGTATCGTCAGGATGAGTATATTTCATAATATCCTCTTTGGCGAATCTCCGTTGTTCCAATCCGACCAACTGTACATAATTCTCGTCAAATTCGAGAACACCCTCCTGAATATTCCAAAGAGAGATTTTACCTCCATCCACAGAAAGCGTTAACCGCTTGTGGACTTCCTTCAACATTTGAAGATTCCTGCGTTCTATCAATGAACGCCGATAGGTGCGCAACAGACTGATGATAACCAAAATAAAGGAAATGACGAACAATCCGCCCAGTATATAAAGTTCTTTCCGGTAACGGTCATAAAACGGATAGTTGATAATGCGGACATCTTTCGGAACGTTGCTGATGCTACCTGCATATTCGGAAAAATACATCCAGTCCAGTACATATTCTTTTTCCAAATCCCTTATTTTAGGCATTCCTATCTTCTCTTTCTTCAAAAGACGTGTTGCAAGGTTGGCGGTAGTTTTTGCCGAAATGCCTTCTGTCGCCATATATCCACCTACAATCTTAGCATTTTCACCAAACCCTTCACGAATACAACTAAAAGAAGGAATATTCAAGGCAGTTACTATCGGAATGGCCATCATATCTAATTTGTCCAGCAAGAACGCTTGATTTTTCTTCCCTCTTTTTGATTCTTCCAGCATGACCAATAGGGAAGCGCCCCTTATATAACGAAAAGGAAATAGACTTATAGTTAATCCGTTTCCATTAGTGCTACCATTTACCAATCCGGGAGTCAGATTGAAATATTCAATCATTTCCGTCAAATGCTTATAATCACACTCTTGTACAAATGCTTTTTGATAGCCCAGGAATCTTACATTTTTCCTGTCAACAACCTTAGAGAGTTTATCGAAAGATTTATGTCCGAGGTAAGTCAGGTCTATGTTATAAATAATCTCCGTAGCGTTATGGGGATACAGTGTTTTAATAAAATCAATGTTACGTTTCAGGTCAGGGCTGTCACGCAATACATATACTTTCTTCGAATCGTATTCTTCTATCAGTTCTTCATTGGGAAAACGTACGTTACAAGCTACTATGGGAATGGAAGATAGCAACCGATGGCGGGTGGATAATAAAGAATAGGTTGCCTGGTCGCCAATGGACAGAATAAGGTCTGTGGATTTATTCTCAAGTAGTTCGAGATACTTCCGTATATGTTCTATTTCTTCTTTCTCATTAAATTTATCACAATTAAGATAGAACTTATCAAATATGGCATCTATTCCCTGTTGGCGGAACTCCTGAGCTAATAATTTCTCTAGATTTTTATTGCCGGCATCATTTGGGGATTGAGAATAAATAAGGGAGATACGCTTGGGTGTCAGATTGTTAGTGACGAGCCAATTTTTGTAGTTTAGTCCACCTACAAAAACAAACAATGAAAGAATGAATATTAAAACGTATTTAAGCTTAAAGTATGTTTTGTCCATGTCTTTTGTTTATGTCGAGCAAAAATAGTATAAATTCTATAAAAGAGGACTGTTTTATTGAGAATATTTTCCAAAAGTTCGTTTTAATTCATTTTTGGGTAAAACTATCTGTTTGTCAATCCTGTTACTATATTTTCTCCAACCTCATTTTTTTATACTATCTTTGTATCTGAAAAAACAACAGAAGCGATGAAGAACTTTGCAGCTATCGACTTTGAAACAGCCAACGGCAAACGTACCAGCGTATGCAGTGTCGGCGTCGTCATCGTAAGGGGCGGTAAGATTGTGAATAAAATCTATCGTCTGATTCGTCCTGCTCCTAATTATTACACGCAATGGACAACGGCTATTCACGGATTGACTTATGACGATACGATAGAAGCGGAAGATTTTCCCGATGTATGGGCTGAAATAAAGCCGTTGATAGACGGATTGCCGCTTGTTGCCCACAACAGTCCTTTTGACGAAGGCTGTCTCCGGGCGGTTCACGAATTGTATGACATGAATTATCCTGATTATAAGTTTTATTGTACCTGTCGCACTTCAAGGAAAGTTTTCGGTAAAGATTTGCCCAATCATCAGTTGCATACGGTGGCAGAACGATGCGGATATAGTCTGGAGAATCACCACCACGCACTTGCGGATGCAGAGGCTTGCGCACAAATAGCCTTGCTTATTATTCCCGAACCGAAAAAGCCTAAAAAGGAGGTGGTAGACACCCATATCGGAGATTTATTTGATTAATCCATTTCCTATTCAGAGAAAAAAGATAAATAAAAAACACTACAACTATTATTTCAATCAATAATAGCCGTAGTGTTTTTTATTATAAAGTGCTAATTATGTACTTCGATTAGAGGATAGACTTAGCGATACCCATTTCAAGACCACGAAGTTCTGCTAATCCGCGAAGGCGGCCTAAGCAAGAATATCCCGGGTTTGTTTTCTTCTTCAAGTCATCAATCATCTGATGTCCGTGGTCGGGACGCATAGCGATAGAGCATTTACGACGCTGTTGCAGAAGAATAAGACTCTTCATTACGTTGTACATGTCTACGTTTCCTTCCAGGTGGTTAGCTTCGTAGAAGTTTCCTTCTTCGTCACGCTGTGTGCTACGTAAGTGTACGAAGTTCACACGGTCACCGAAACGCTCCATCATGCCGGCAAGGTCATTGTCAGCACGTACTCCGAAAGAACCTGTGCACAGGCAAAGACCATTGGATTCGTTAGGAACGGCTTCAATCAGTTTCTTAAAGTCTTCTTCCGTACTCAAGATACGTGGCAGACCTAAAATCTGATAAGGAGGATCGTCCGGGTGAATCACCAACTTCACTCCTACCTCATCGGCAACAGGAGCAATTTCTTTCAAGAAGAAAATCAAGTTGGAACGAAGTTTTTCAGCATCAATGTCGTCGTAACGATCCAATGCTTCCTGGAACTGTTCTACTGTGAAGCTTTCTTCAGAACCCGGAAGTCCGGCAATCATATTGCGAACCAACAGTTTCTTGTCGTCTTCGCTCATTTGCTCGAAACGGGCTTTTGCTTTGGCGATTTCTTCAGGAGTATAGTCTTTTTCCGCATTCGGACGTTTCAGGATGAAAAGGTCGAAAGCTACGAAAGCCGCTTTTTCAAAACGAAGGGCTTTAGAACCGTCGGGCATTGTATAGGCAAGGTCGGTACGTGTCCAGTCCAATACAGGCATGAAGTTGTAGGTTACTACCATTACGCCGCATTTTGCCAGGTTACGGATGCTTTCTTTATAGTTTTCGATATATTTCAGATAGTCCCCGGTCTGCGTCTTGATATGTTCGTGTACAGGTACACTTTCCACAACAGACCATGTCAGACCCACTTCTTCAATCATTTGCTTACGCTTCATGATTTCTTCTACTGTCCATACTTCGCCATTCGGAATGTGATGGAGAGCATTTACTATACCGGTAGCGCCTGCCTGCTTAATATCCCACAAGCTTACTGGGTCGTTAGGACCGTACCAGCGCCAAGTTTGTTCGCATAAATACATACTATTATTAAATTAAGAATTGAAAATTGAGAATTAAGAAATAAGAGTTGAGAATTAAAAGTTGAGAGTCGGCATGCAGATGCTGCGCAGCCAATTTTCAATTTTTAATTCTCAATTCTCCATTTATCAAATAGAGAATGCGTCGAAACCACCGTCGATAACAGCTACTGTACCTGTCACGAAGTTGGAAGCATCACTAATCAGATAATGGATTGTTCCATAAAGGTCTTCCGGTTCACCGAAACGGTTGAACGGAGTATGAGCGAGAATCGTTTTTGAACGGTCAGTCAGAGAACCATCCGGGTTGGTCAATAACGCACGGTTTTGGTCTGTCAGGAAGAATCCCGGTGCGATAGCGTTTACACGCAGACCGTTACCGAATTTCAGTGCTAGTTCGCCTGCCATATATTTAGTAAAGTTAGCGATAGCTGCTTTTGCTGCGCCATAACCTACTACGCGAGTCAACGGACGGAGAGCTGATTCTGAGCAGAAGTTTACGATAGAACCTTTCTTCTGTTCAACCATGATTTCAGCAAATACCATTGTAGGCAATACTGTACCGAACAGGTTCAAGTCTACCACTTTCTTGAATGCGTCAATCTGCAAGTCAAAGATAGTTTTGTCCGGTGCAATTGTAGCACCTGCCATATTACCTCCGGCAGCGTTCAACAATACGTCAATGCGGCCATAGGCTTTCATGATTTCTACTTTGTTGCCTTCCAATACTTCTTTATCCATTACATCGGTATAAAGGAACATAGCGTCGTTTCCTTCCGCCTTAATGCCGTCTACCAATGCTTTTCCTGCTTCTTCGCTTCTGTCGAGTACAACCACTTTTGCACCTTCTTTTGCGAGGTATTCAGCAATTCCTTTACCTAAGATTCCGGCTCCACCGGTGATTACAACAACTTTGCCTTTTACGTTAAATAATTCATTCATGGTTTCTAAAATTTATATGTTTATAGTTTATTGTTCAGATAATATTTCAAGTTTTCTTTCAGTAGGATATCAATCGGCATCAGGTTTACTTTTTCTGAATTTTGCTTGAATAGCAGATGATTGCATAAAGACTTGATGCCTTCATAGCCCTGTCTTTCGGGACGTTGGGCAACTAATGCAGTGATAACGCCTTCTGAAAGCAATTGGGTATTCCGCTCGATAAGGTCATAGCCTACCAGTTTCACCGTTTGCATTTCTCTTGCTTTCAGATAATTTCCGAGGATATAGCAGGTTGAATTAAATATAATAGCGCCTTCCATATCCGGATTTACATCGAATATTTCATCGAGTTTTGTGAAATTATATACAGAATCGTTGATTTTCAACTCTACTTCATGCAGTTTTCCGGCGAATCCTATCTCTTTCAGATAATGGCAAAAACCATCCCTGCGGTTCTTTCCCTGATTGGAGTCGTTCTTTCCACTGTGGATAATCCGTGCCATCAGAATATCCGAAGCCGGTGAAAGTCTGTCGGTCAATAACCTTGCCGCAATGACTCCTGCGTCATAAGATTCTGTTCCGAAATAAGCCAGTTGGTGTTGTCCTGCGATATTTGAATCGACATAGATATAAGGAATCTCATTTCTGTCCAATTCCTGAGAAAGACGGATAACCGAATCGGTAAACAAGGTAGCAATCAATACTCCGTCTACTTTCTCATCCAGCAAGTTTCGGGTAATATCATCAAACGTTTTATTGTTATATTGGTCGAAAAAGAGTTTGGTAATCGTTATATTGTACGATTCCATCTCCGAAGCTACTTTGTCGATACCTTCTGAAATGGCTTCCCAATATTCTCCTTGAGTAAAAGACGGTATAATGGCAACAAGATGATATTGTTTCTTGGAAGCTAAAGACCGTGCCATAAGATTGGGCTGGTAATGCACCATTTCCAAAATTGTCTGCACTTTCTTCCTGTTTTCCTCAGATACCCGTCCACGATTATGAATAACCCGGTCTACCGTACCGACAGAGACACCAGCCATCTTGGCTATGTCTATAATACGAATATTTGAGAATTCTTTATCCATATTTTAATAAGTATCTTGTTTTTCGATGACAAAAGTAAAATGAATTATTGAATTACGCAATAGTGTGTGCGCACACACGAACGCTTATAAAATGAGATATACTATTAATAATCAGAATATTACCAACAAACATGGCAGTACATTCATGTTGTTAAACATAAGAAAAACGGCAGAAAGAATCATAAAAAGTACATTTATAGAGTAGAAAAGGATAAGAAACGGAGTACCTTTATTCCGGAAAAGAATGAAAAAGAATGGTAAAACGTGTAAAGTGTGCACGGGCACACATAGAGGTTTTAAGTGATGTAAATGACAGGTAGTTATTAAATAGAAATTGGTAATCAACTATATCCAAGCTGATTACCAATTCTGGGATTTTTATTTTCCCCATTTATCTTTTGCTTTACCAGCCACTTTATCTGCTTCGACTGCTACTTTATCAGCAATTTCAGCTCCGGTTTCTACTGCTTTAAGTCCGAGGTTCATCGCTTTCTTTTCAGCGCAAGCTGCTGCGGCCTCTGCGTCACGACCAATACGGTGAATAGCATCATAAATTTCGCTTTCCAACTGTTTAGCTTTCGCGGTGCGTGAAAGGCGATAAGCTACCGCACCCAGGATTGACCCGATTCCGAGTCCAATCCAAAAATTACCATGTCTACATTCCATAATTAAATTCAGTTTTTTAGATTAAAAATAAATTATATAATAATACCTATTTAGATTTTGAGAACAAAGAAGCAATCCACAAAACCAGGATAGCTCCCACCGTGGAAGTAATCAAACTTCCTATCAATCCTGAAGCTGCAAGTCCGAAAAGGGCAAACACCCAACCGCCCAGTACACCTCCAAGAATACCAAGTAATAAATTAATTATAAGGCCAAAACCTCCGCCGCGCATTATTTTACCTGCGAGGAATCCAGCCACAATACCAATAATGATATACCAAATAAAGCTCATATTATCCTCCTTTTTAATTTAACAACAGCAGGTATGGAGAATAGTTCAGTAATTCAAAACTGAATTAACGACAATTTACAATCCTTAGTTTTAGAGCTTTATTCTGAGGTGTGTTTCTTCTGAATTTGAAAAGTTTGCGTACCTTTGCAGCCAATTTTTCAGGAACACTTCTAAAGAAATAGGTATCATGGTACAAAATCAGGAACAACCCGTAGGAAAAATTACATTTTCCATCTTAATCGCATTAAGTCTTTCACACTGTCTCAATGACCTTTTACAGTCCGTTGTTTCAGCAGCTTATCCTCTATTCAAAGATGATTTAGGATTGAGTTTTGCGCAAATCGGTCTTATCACATTGGTTTATCAGCTTTCGGCTTCGGTCTTTCAACCGATTACCGGAATCATCTTTGATAAATATCCCGTTGCATGGTCGTTGCCTATCGGAATGAGCTTTACAATGGTAGGTTTGGTGAGCTTGGCATTTTCCGATAATCTGTATTGGATATTACTGTCTGTGTTCTTAATCGGAATCGGTTCTTCGGTGCTTCATCCGGAAGCTTCCCGCATCACGTTCCTTGCTTCAGGTGGCAAGCGGGGATTAGCACAGTCACTTTTTCAGGTAGGTGGCAATTTCGGTGGTTCGCTAGGCCCTTTATTGGTGGCTTTGCTCGTTGCCCCTTATGGAAGACAACATCTTTTCATATTTGCATTTGTAGCGGTTGCAGCTATCGGAGTCATGTATCCGATTTGCAAATGGTATAAATCTTATCTGAACCGGATGAAGGCTCAAACCGTCAGTGTAAAAACTCCGGTTCATCTTCCCCTGCCTATGGATAAGACGGCTATTACTATCGGTATATTATTGATATTGATTTTCTCGAAATATATCTATATGGCGAGTCTGACCAGTTATTATACATTCTATCTGATTCATAAATTCAATGTTACGGTACAGGATTCGCAGCTATATTTATTTATTTTCTTAGTTGCTACTGCTATCGGAACGCTGATTGGTGGTCCGGTAGGTGACCGTATCGGTCGGAAGTATGTTATTTGGGCTTCTATTTTGGGAGCTGCCCCGTTCAGTTTACTAATGCCGCATGCTAATTTGATGTGGACTATTATCCTTAGTTTCTGTGTGGGATTGATGCTTTCTTCCGCTTTTCCCGCTATATTGCTTTATGCACAGGAATTGCTTCCTACCAAACTCGGATTGATATCAGGGTTATTCTTTGGATTTGCTTTCGGGGTGGCTGGTGTAGCATCTGCCGTACTCGGTAATTTAGCAGATAAAACGAGTATTGAATATGTATATAATATCTGTGCTTATATGCCGCTGCTGGGATTGGTCACATTCTTTTTGCCGAATTTGAAGAAGAAAAAGATTGGATAGAAATCTACATAAATAAAGCGAAGCAAAGCGCATTATATTAACATATTTAATTGGAGATAAAAGAAACGACCGGTATGCATCGTCACGACGTATACCGGTCTACAAGTTAAGGTCAAAGTCAAAAAATTAAGAGAGTTATCTATTTATATTTATAAGTTAGGGTTAGCGTTAATTTCTTTTTGTGGAATAGCATACAGATAATAAGAGCTATTCACTGTAAACGCTTTGCCGTCCGGGAAACGGAGGAACCAATGTCCTAATGGATTCCGTTTGGCAAAGCTACCGCCTTCTTGCCAGCAGTCCACTTCCGTTTTCTGTATTTCGTCCGACAAAGCGGTACGTTCTACGGCTTTTTGGTTACGGAGTATATCGGTAATTCCGAATCCTTCTCCCCAAAGTTCACGGCGGCGTTCCATCAGAATTTCGTTGATTACATCATCCTTTGATTTTCCTGTCACATCGTAATCCCCTACTCCACGGGCATTCCGTAATGTATTCAAAGGTGCTACAGCCTGATTCAATGCTACACCATCACGGACTTTCGCTTCGGCTTCAATCAGATACATTTCGGCAGAACGCATCAAGACTAAATCAGCCGTATCATCCGCACGCATATGAAACTTTTTGTATCCCAAATATCCTTCGCGCATCCACTGAAACAACGGGATACGAATATCACCTTCGGTAAAAGTATCTTTCAAATGAGGGTCGGCCATGAAACTACTGTAAGCTCCAACGTATGTAGCATCCAAATAATAGAAATTATAACTTGCATCCGATTGGGAAGGTATTTGAGGGAATCCCCATATCCATTCCTTATTGGAGATATTATTGAATCCTTCGTATTCGGCAGTGGTTGTCATCAAAGAATATCCTTCACGGGCGGCTTCGGCGGCTTTTGCTGCTTCTTCCCATTGTCCGGTCAGTAAGTAAGCACGAGCCAAAAGTCCGTTGACTACTGCTACATTCGGTTTGAACTTCTGATTATCACCACTACGGACATAGTTTTTCAAATAATCCTGTGCTAAAGTCAAGTCATCAAAAATAAGCTGGTAAACCTGCGCTACTGTCGATTTTCCTTTCGGCACTGTTGAGCTGTTACTCGGTTCAGTATAAATAGGAACACAAGGCGCATCTTTATCCTTCAAATAAGTAAACTGATAATGCTGTACCAGGTGCAGATAGCAGAAAGCACGTAAGGCTAATGCCTGTCCCTGCGCCCGACGGAGTTCTTCCGAATCCCCTTTGATGGAAATAGCAGTATTACAGTTATCTATCGTTTTATATATCAGATACCAGGCAAACTCCGTTCTATTGTTTGAAGAAATAGCCACATCGTTGAACTGATAGGAAGAGTTGAACCCATATTTCGGACGGGACACGACATCACTTGCCATCATATCATCCTGGCATTGAAGTGCACGATAACCGATATTGGCATAAGTACTTGAATAATCAAACAGATTATACCAGGCACCGTTCACAAGTGCTTCCGCATTTTCGGGCACAGGCACTTTTTCGGAACTTACTGCGTCTGTCGGGTCTGTATCCAAAAAGCTGCTGCTACAGCTCGCTGCCAAAAAGAGAGTGGCAACGGCTGCTAGAATAGATTGTATTTTTATTTTTCTCATAATTTAGTCTGAATTTAGAAAGCAACGTTAATACCTCCGGAGATGGTTCTCATAGCCGGATAGCGGTAATAAGTAATACCTGTAATTCCCTGCTCAGGGTCTAGTCCCTGATTCCGGTGGATAGTAAATAAGTTATCTCCCTGCACATATACTTGCACACTGCTCAATGACAATTTACTAATCCATTGCTTGGGTAAATTGTAAGAGAGCGTCAGGTTCTTCAATCGCATATAGGAGTTGTTTTGCAAGAAGCGGGTGGATGCCGAGTTCCAGTTATTAGAGGTTGTACTCAAAGCAGGAACATCGGTATCCCGGTTTTCCGGTGTCCAACGTCGCAGAATTTCTGTCGACCAGTCACGTCCTTCCAAACTACCGTTATGCAGAATCATTGTAATATCACGGTTGTAGATATATCCGCCGATGCTGTAAGCAAAGATGGCAGAGAGGTCGAATCCTTTCCAGGAAAGTGACGTATTGAAACCGCCATATACTTTCGGAAGAGACGATTTGTTGACATAATAATAATCTCCCGAAGCATAATCATTCGTGGTGATACGTTTTCCTGTCGGGTTGTGGTTGGCATCTTCCTCGTCCATATACCACAATGGGTCACCATTCTCAGGGTCTACGCCTGCCCATTCTTTCATATAGAAATCATAAACAGAGCGACCTACCTGGAGCTTGTTCACACCGCTTTGCGGCATATCTTTCAATGGAAGGTCTGTCACCTTATTCTTATAGTGAGTGAGGTTCATACCCAGTTTCCATACCCAACCGTTCTGATTGATAATCGTTCCGTTAAGTACCAGTTCTATACCTGTATTTTTCAAAGCTCCTACGTTCTCGTCAATAGAACCATATCCCAAAGAGGGAGCTATCGGACGGGAATAAAGCAAGTCTTTCGAACGACGCGTAAAGAAATCGAACGAACCGGAAAAGCGGTTGTT
The DNA here is from genome assembly GCF_014750685.1 of Bacteroides sp. GM023. Classification (GTDB taxonomy): domain Bacteria; phylum Bacteroidota; class Bacteroidia; order Bacteroidales; family Bacteroidaceae; genus Bacteroides. The sequence continues at coordinate 587,059 of NZ_JAAXGE010000001.1, read as the reverse complement.
AAACAGAGAGAAGTCAATACCGACGTTAAAGTTCAGGTTCGTTTCCCATTTCAGGTTCGGAGTTGCCATACGGTCGGAGACTAATGCATTCTCGCCCAAATTGGAGACGATACTATAAAGTCCCTTGCTTGCATAGTAAGTACCAAGGTTATCATTTCCCTGTGCACCGTAGCTCATTTTCAGAGTCAAGGCAGACAGCCAGTCGGAAGTGCTTGCCATAAACTCTTCACGGTCGATACGCCAGGAAGTACCCAATGACCAGAAGTTTCCCCAACGAGTCTCCGGCGCAAAGCGTGAAGAACCGTCGCGACGGTAAGATGCCGAGAAGAAATATTTATTCTGATAGTCGTAGAGCAGTTGGGTAAGATAGCCGACCAGCGCATAGTCGATGCGATATCCCGAACCACCGGTCAACTGTGAGCCGACTACCAGTTCCGGCATATCGGGTTGCGCCATTTTAGAACGTGACGCAGTCAGTTCATCATAACGATAAGAATATGCTTCCATACCGGCAAGGACATTGAAATGATGTTCACCAATCGTCTTTTCATAAGTGGCAATATTATTCCATGTCCAGGAGAAAGTACGGGTATTCATTCGGCTGACACCGCCACCGTTTTCCTTCGCCGGGCCTAGTTTGGGGTTCGTATAATCCAATGTATTATAGTTAATCAAATCGAAGTTGAAACTCGTCTTGAATTTCAATCCTTCGATAATCGTAGCTTCCAGGAAAGTACGGCCGGAAACTTCATCTTTCATACGTTCCGACTTATCCAGGGGCAAAGTAGCGGGCAAGTTCCAGTTAGCCATAGAACCGGAAGGACGATACGAACCGAAATCGTAAATACGGTCTCCGCTTTCATCCAGTTTGTAACTGCCGTCGGTATTCATTTCATAAATCGGATAAAAGCCCGGCATGGTACGTCCGGCTGTAATCACGTTACTCGTTTTGGAGTCGGAAGAAACCGGATAGTTCTGCATGGAATGGGCAAAACTCAAGTTGACGCCGCCTTTCAACCAGGAAGTTATTTCACTGGTAATGTTGGAACGCAGGTTGAAACGTTGATAACCGGATTCGAGGGCGATACCTTTGTCATTCAGATATCCGGCGGAGAAGAAATACTGATTGGCTTTTCCACCACCGGAAACACTCAGGTTCAGTTCTGTGCGAAGTGCCTGTTGTTCCATAGCGTCACTCCAATTAGAATCCCATAACGGGCGGGCACCTTCTATCAGTTTACCGTCCGTGCCGACCGGTTGTGCATATTGCGGGCCGTAAGGATTAGGACCTCCACCCATTAATTTCGTAACTAAATCTTTGGAAGCCTGTGCCGCGGCAGTTGCCGGTGTGTAGTCAGAACTTTTGGCATACTGATTGCGAAGTGCTTCCCAATATAATTCAAAATATTGGTTGGTGCTGACACGGTCATAGTCGCGGACTGCACGGTTGGAACCTCCTAAAGACGCTTTCACTTTTACCGTTGCTTTCGAGTTCTGTTCGCCCTGCTTGGTAGTGATAATAATCACACCATTCGCGCCACGGGAACCGTACAAGGCGGCAGACGCGGCATCTTTCAGAACAGTCATCGAAGATATATCATCGGGATTGATGGAGTTCACACTCCCATCAAACGGAACACCGTCCACTACATAAAGCGGAGCACTGGAAGCGTTGATAGAACCGATACCACGAATACGGATTTCGGCATCCGTACCCGGCTGTCCACTTGCCGCACTTGCCTGCACACCGGACACGGTACCTTCCAAGACACGCGATACGCTGGAAGTCTGCAACTTTTCGATTTCCCCTGCCTTCATGGTCGAAGCAGCTCCGGTAAAACTATATTTCTTGGCGGTGGCATACGCTACTACCATCACCTCGTCCAGTTCTTTACTTTCTGATTCCAAGGCAACATTTATCACATTTCGGTTGTTTACCGGTTGTTCTACTGTGCGCATCCCTACAAAACGGAATACCAAAGTGCCGGTAGCCGGAGCTTCGACAGAGTAATTTCCATCAATATCGGTGATTGTGCCTGAAGATGCTCCTTTCAATTGTACAGACACACCAGGCAAGGGCTCTCCTTCAGAGGTCACCGTACCTGTCACGCGCTTCTCCTGCTGTGCTTCTGCATACAATATATTCCCTGCAAGAAGCAGAAGAGACGCTGCTAATAAACGTAAATAGATTCTCATAATTTTGTGGCTTAATATTTATTTGCTAGCTGTACTAACAGTATTTAGAAGTTTTTTGTTTAGGAAACGAAACATTTTTTAGAAGATTGCTAGTATAAATCAACGAAAGGTAGTACATTCGTGAAACCAAAGACATTCATAACGGCTACGAAGAATCGCATGGTAAGACAGATTGTTTTATATATTTCTCTGTTATTGTCGCTCTCCTTACAGGCACAACCTGGAAAGGAGAATATTTCCGTAGCCGACAGTGTGCAGGGAGATTCGGCAAATATCGCCAAACCCGGCGCATTCAAGAGGGCTATCAAGAAATTCATGAATTTCAGTGATTTCGATACGCTTTACATCAGTCCCAACCGCTACAATTATGCGCTAATGGTTACCCATTTCAGCAACTTTGAATATTACTCGGTCACCAGCGAACTTCCCCAACCACAGAAACTTAGCTTCTCGCCTAATCCGCATAACAAGATAGGATTGTACTTCGGGTGGAGATGGATTTTCCTGGGATGGTCTGTCGATGTCGATGATATTTATAGAAAGACGAACCGGAAGAACAGAGGGACAGAGTTTGATTTAAGTCTTTATAGTTCCAAGTTAGGGGTGGACATCTTCTACCGCCGCACGGGTAATAATTATAAGATTCATAAAATCAGAGGATTCTCTGACGAGATTCCTTCCAACTATTCGGAGAACTTCAGCGGTCTGAAAGTAGATATAAAGGGATTGAATTTATACTACATATTCAACAACCGGAAATTCTCTTATCCGGCAGCTTTCAGCCAGTCCACCAATCAACGGCGTAATGCGGGGACATTTATTGCCGGTTTTTCCATATCGAAGCACAATCTCGATTTTGACTATCTGCAATTGCCGGAATATATACAAGCGAATATGAATCCCGCCATGAAAGTCAATAAGATAAAATATACCAATGCCAATATCAGTTTCGGCTATGCCTACAATTGGGTATTTGCACGCAACTGCCTGGCTTGCCTGTCTCTGACTCCCGCCATTGCCTACAAGGCTTCCGATGTAGACGCGGAAACTCACGAAGGAAAAACATGGTATGGCAAGCTGAATCTCGATTTCCTGCTCCGTGCAGGCGTAGTCTATAATAACGGAAAGTACTTCGTAGGCTCTTCTTTCGTTGGGAAAAACTACAATTATCATCGCAACAATTTCTCTTTGGACAATGGCTTCGGAACTCTCCAGGTATATGCCGGATTCAACTTCAATCTACGCAAGGAATACAGGAAAAAGAAATCGAAGTAGAAATATCAGAAACCGCCAAACTGTTTGCTTATCCAAAGAATCTTTGTACATTTGCCGCGTTCTACGGAACAAAAAGTAAAAAATCAATGAAGCAACAACGCCACATACAGACTACACGCACCCTTCTTTCCCGCTTCCGCTATTGGGGGAGAAAGAATTACGCCGCTTTTGCGAGTATGGGACGTGAATTCCAAATCGGTCATCTGCATCTCAATGTAGTGGACGTTGCCCTTCGCAAGCAGAATGCTGCACAAACTATCCCTTATCATACATTTATGACACTTCAAGAAATTAAAGACCAAGTGTTGGCAGGCGTGGATATATCGCCCGACCAGGCCGCTTGGCTGGCCAACATGGCCGACAGCGAGGCGCTTTATGCCGCCGCGCATGAGATTACCGTCGCACGTGCTTCGCACGAATTCGACATGTGTTCCATCATCAACGCCAAGTCCGGCAGATGTCCGGAGAACTGTAAATGGTGTGCACAATCCTCTCATTACAAGACGCAAGCCGAAGTCTACAATCTCCTACCCGCTGAAGAATGTCTCCGACAGGCAAAATACAATGAAGCCCAGGACGTCAACCGTTTCTCCCTCGTCACCAGCGGCCGGAAGCCCTCTCCCAAACAGATTACCCAACTTTGTGATACTGTCCGCCATATGCGGCGACATTCGTCGATTCAACTTTGCGCTTCGCTGGGTTTACTCAACGAAGAAGAACTGCGTTCTCTGCATGAAGCAGGCGTAACCCGTTATCACTGCAACCTCGAAACTGCTCCTTCTCACTTCCCGTCACTCTGCTCCACTCATACACAAGAGCAGAAGCTCGCAACCCTTGATGCTGCCCGCCATGTAGGAATGGATATTTGCTGTGGCGGTATCATCGGTATGGGAGAAACGATGGAGCAACGAATTGAATTTGCCTTCACACTGGCAGAACTGAATGTTCAGTCCATCCCTATCAATCTGCTGAGCCCAATCCCCGGAACGCCATTGGAGAACGAAAAGCCTTTGAGCGAAGAAGAAATTCTCCGGACGATTGCTTTATTCCGCTTTATCAACCCGACGGCTTTTCTCCGCTTTGCCGGTGGACGTTCGCAACTCTCTTCCGAAGCGATGCACAAGGCATTGCATATTGGAATTAATTCGGCTATTGTAGGTGACTTGCTGACGACACTCGGCTCCAAAGTTTCGGAAGACAAGAAGATGATTCAGGAAGAAGGGTATCATTTCGCAAGTTCACAGTTCGACCGCGAACATATATGGCATCCCTATACTTCTACTACCGACCCGCTTCCTGTCTATAAAGTGGAACGGGCGGATGGCGCTACCATTACCCTTGAAGATGGGCGGACACTTATTGAAGGAATGTCATCCTGGTGGTGTGCCGTTCATGGATACAATCATCCGGCATTGAACCAGGCGGCCAAAGAACAGTTGGACAAAATGTCTCATGTGATGTTCGGTGGATTGACACATGAACCTGCCATTGAATTGGGGAAATTACTATTGCCATTGGTTCCGCCATCCATGCAGAAGATATTCTATGCAGACTCCGGTTCGGTAGCTGTTGAAGTCGCTTTGAAGATGGCTGTACAATACTGGTATGCAGCAGGAAAACCCGATAAGAATAATTTCGTGACCATCCGTTCCGGTTATCACGGAGATACCTGGAATGCCATGTCCGTCTGCGACCCGGTGACGGGAATGCACAGTCTTTTCGGGACGGCGCTTCCTGTCCGCCATTTTGTTCCGGCTCCGGTTTCCCGGTTTGACGGGGAGTGGAATCCTGAAGATATTGCCCCTTTGCGGGAGACGATTGAAAAACATTCGGATGAATTAGCAGCACTTATTCTTGAACCGATTGTGCAGGGAGCAGGTGGTATGTGGTTTTATCATCCGCAATATCTGCGCGAAGCGGAAAAGCTCTGCCGGGAACACGGACTTCTTCTCATCTTCGATGAAATAGCAACGGGATTCGGACGAACAGGCAAACTTTTCGCTTGGGAACACGCCGGAGTAGAACCGGATATTATGTGTATCGGAAAGGCATTGACCGGCGGATATATGACGCTTTCTGCGGTTTTGGCAAGTAATCAGGTGGCAGATACCATCTCCAACCATGCTCCGGGAGCCTTTATGCACGGGCCTACCTTTATGGGAAATCCACTCGCTTGTGCGGTGGCTTGCGCATCCGTCCGCTTATTGATTGAATCCGGTTGGCAGGAGAATGTGAAGCGAATCGAAGCTCAATTAAAAGAAGAATTAGCGCCTGCACGGGAGTTGCCACAAGTAGCTGATGTAAGGATACTAGGGGCAATCGGAGTCATTGAAATGAAACGTCCGGTGAATATGGCATATATGCAACAACGCTTTGTGGAAGAAGGTATTTGGGTACGTCCATTCGGCAAACTGGTTTATCTGATGCCGCCTTTCATTATTACTCCCGAACAACTAAGTAAATTGACTTCCGGATTACTCAAAGTTATTCAAAAAAGATGACATACAAAGGCGAGTTTTTCTCATCTTCTCCCTAAAGTTCGTTTCTCGGTGAGCAACGGGCTGTTCCTCGGTGAGCAACGGGTCGTTCCCCGGTGAGGAAAGGGTGGTTTCTCGGTGAGGAACTTGCAGGATATTCCGCATATACAATAAGTATCTCATAAACAGCAAATTATGATTTCTATTTATCCCATAATCAATACCAGTTATCAAAAATCATAAATAATGACATTAGACTTTATAAATCAGGAGCTTCTTGTGCTAAAAGAAAAGAAGAACTATCGCTCTCTCCCGCCACTTGTCCACGATGGACGGGATGTTATTCTGAACGGAAAACGGATGTTGAATCTGTCTTCCAACGATTATCTCGGACTGGCTAATAATGTATCATTAAGAGAGAAATTCTTAAAGACGATAACTCCTGAAACCTTTCTGCCTAGTTCCTCTTCTTCCCGATTGTTGACAGGTAATTTTTCCGATTATCAAGCGTTGGAACAACAACTGGCAACTATGTTCGGAGTAGAAAGCGCACTCATTTTTAATAGTGGTTATCATGCCAATACAGGGATTCTTCCTGCCGTCAGTAATGCGCAAACATTGATTCTTGCGGATAAACTGGTACATGCCAGTCTGATAGACGGAATCCGATTGTCATCCGCAAAATGTATCCGGTATCGTCACAATGACATCTCCCAGTTGGAACGATTGGTTTCCGGGAATCACGATGCCTACGAACAAATCATTATCGTCACCGAAAGTATCTTCAGCATGGATGGAGACGAAGCCGACCTTCGCGCTCTCGTTCAATTGAAAAAGAGCTATTCCAATATTCTTCTTTATGTAGACGAAGCTCATGCCTTCGGTGTACGGGGAGAAAACGGATTAGGATGTGCCGAAGAACAGGATTGTATCCATGAGATAGACTTCCTGGTAGGGACATTCGGAAAAGCAATCGCTTCAACAGGTGCCTATATTGTCTGCCGACAGGTCATTCGGGAATATCTTGTCAATAAGATGCGCACGTTTATATTCACAACAGCCCTTCCTCCTATCAATATTCAGTGGACGGCATGGATATTACAACATCTGCCCTCTCTCCAACAGAAGAGAATTCATTTGCTGCGAATCAGCAGGAAGCTAAAAGCTGCGCTTGCTGACAAAGGATACAACTGCCCTTCAGTAAGCCATATTGTTCCCATGATTGTAGGGGCAAGTGAGGATACGATACATAAAGCGGAAGAAATCCAACGCAAGGGATTTTATGCATTGCCGGTACGTCCGCCTACTGTGCCCGAAGGGACTTCACGCATCCGCTTCTCACTGACAGCGGATATCACAGAGCATGAAATCGACCAACTCATAGAACTGATAAACGAATGAAACAGCATTTTATCATAAAGAAGAATCAAAAGCATCTATTACTTTTCTTCGCAGGCTGGGGAATGGATGAAACTCCTTTCCTGCAAACTCATCCGACTGATAAGGATTGGATGATTTGTTATGATTACCGTTCATTGGAGTTTGATGCCAACTTATTACAGGAGTATTCCGAAATCACTCTCATTGCCTGGTCAATGGGGATATGGGCAGCTTCTCAAATAATGAAACAATATCCATCTCTGCCTATCTCTCAAAGTATCGCCATCAACGGAACTCCTTACCCTATACACGAAACAAAAGGGATTGCACCTGCCATCTTCGAAGGAACACTACAAGGATTGAACGAACAAACGTTGCAAAAGTTTCAAAGAAGAATGTGTGGTTCGGCAGCCGATTACAAAGCCTTTCAAACAATAGCTCCCCAACGTCCGGTCGAAGAACTCAAAGAGGAATTAGCTGCCATACAACAGCAATACTTGTCATTACCGCCTTCAGATTTTGTATGGCAAAAAGCCATCATAGGCAAGAACGACCGTATCTTCCTGCCGGATAATCAATGGCTGGCATGGAGAAACAAGGTAGATATTCTTGAATACGCAGAAGCTGCCCATTATCAACAAGAACTTTTTGAGAGTGTAATCATGCAAATTAAATAATCATCCATTATGAATAAACGACTAATCGCAGAACGTTTCTCAAAGGCCATCACGACCTATCCGAAAGAAGCAAACGTGCAGCGACAGATAGCAGATAAAATGATTCGCCTGCTTACGGAACATATATCTTCCCCCTGCTCGAAAGTGATTGAGTTCGGTTGCGGCACAGGAATTTATTCCCGTATGCTGCTTCAAACCCTTCGCCCGGAAGAACTCTTATTGAATGACCTTTGCCCGGAGATGAAATATTGTTGCGAGGATTTATTAAAGAAAGAACAGGTTTCCTTTCTTCCGGGAGATGCAGAAACAGCTCCCTTCCCTACCGAAAGCGCATTGATAACTTCCTGTTCCGCCCTGCAATGGTTCGAATCTCCCGAGAACTTCTTCAAGAGATGTAACACATTGCTCAATAAGCAAGGTTATTTTGCTTTCAGCACTTTTGGGAAAGAGAATATGAAGGAGATACGCGAGCTAACAGGAAACGGCCTTCCTTATCGTTCACGAGAAGAACTTGTAACCGCCTTGTCATCCCACTTTGATATACTCCATTCGGAAGAAGAACTTATTCCTCTTTCGTTCGACAATCCTATAAAAGTACTTTATCATTTGAAGCAAACAGGAGTTACAGGAGTAACCGGAATATCCGGTCAATCCTCCGGACAACTGCGGACTCGTCGTGACTTACAACTATTTAGTGAACGTTACACACAAGAATTCACACAGGGCACTTCTGTGTCCCTGACCTATCACCCTATTTATATCATCGCAAAAAAGAAAACTATATGAAACAGAATGTATATTTCGTAAGCGGTATCGACACTGATGCCGGAAAAAGCTATGCCACCGGTTTTTTAGCTCGTGAATGGAACAAGAACGGACAACGTACCATCACTCAAAAGTTCATCCAAACAGGAAACGTCGGTCATTCCGAAGACATCGACTTGCACCGTCGCATTATGGGAATCCCTTTCACTAAAGAAGATGAAGAAGGATTGACTATGCCGGAAATTTTCTCCTATCCCGCTTCTCCGCATCTTGCTTCCCAACTGGATAACCGCCCTATCGACTTCGATAAAATCAAACGTGCCACTGAAGAACTGAGTGAACGATATGACTCTGTTTTACTTGAAGGAGCAGGCGGACTAATGGTTCCATTAACCACCGAACTTCTGACAATAGACTATATCGCCCAAGAGAAATATCCACTAATCTTTGTTACTTCCGGGAAATTAGGGAGCATCAATCATACCCTTCTTAGTCTTGAAGCAATACAAAAACGTGGCATTATATTGGATACAGTATTATACAATCTCTATCCTACAGTAGAAGATAAAACTATTCAACAAGATACGATGAACTTCATTCAAAGCTGGCTAAAGAAGTATTTCCCCGAAACGAAGTTTATATTAGTCCCAGAGATAAAAGAGTAAATGACCTGTGACTTCAAAAGACAAAAGACTAGTCTCACTATTTGTCGAGCTAGTCTTTTGTTTCTACAATCCACTTCTCGATATTGCGAGTTTCCGCACTGAAGTTTATGCCTATTTTAAAGAGCTTTCTTCCATCCATTTCGAAAGGAAGGGCATAATGCTTGTCGTTAATTTGCTGCAAAGCCTCCTCGGCTGTGCCGTTCAGTTTAAATTCCATTATATAAATGAATTTATCAGTCTGTAAGACAAGGTCGATGCGTCCTTCACTCGTATGATATTCTACTTTGGTGTAGAAGCCAACCAGTTTAAAAACAATAAAAAGCACATTTTCGTAATGTAATTCCTGGTCGCGAATCACTTCATAAGTAGTATCTGCAAAGAAACTTTGCAGACGGCGGAAGAAAGAATCATAATCGCCGGAACGCACTTCACGGACAAATTTCTGAATCTCAAAAGGAGATTCTACTTTATTCACATTCGCATAATAAGGAAGCAGAAAACGGATAAACCCTTCTTCCACTTCACGGTTGGGGAAACCTAAACGATACATTCCAAATTCTTCATCATATCCCTTAATAGTGAGGTAGCCACTCTGATAAATAACCGGAATGGGATTGGTGGATTCAGAATCTATGCTGTTCAGTACCTGGGCGTCGGTTTCCTCATGTGCCATACGTTCCAGGTCATAATGATGTTTTTTCAGCAATTTCACTAAATAAGTAGGCGTGCCCGTCTCAAACCAATAACTGCCGAATTCCTTGCGTTTGAAAGCGTTAAGCAGGCTGAACGGATTATACATACCTATTGAATTGTGCGTAAAGTGATAGCCGTCATAGCACTCTCTCAATTCATCACAGAGTTTGTCATATGTTATTCCTCTGGCAACAGCAAATTCATGGAGTTCAGTTTCCAGATTTTCATGGATTTCACGCTCACTAACACCACAAATTTCGATATACTCATTCCACATTGATATATCGTCCAAATTATTTAAGTCACTGAAAACACTGACTTTGCCAAACTTTGTCACACCGGTAAGAAAGGCAAACTTGATACAACCGTCCATTGTTTTGAGTGCTCCGTAGAATGGTTTCAAGGTATTTCGGAATTGCTTTTGCAACTCTTCATTACCAATAGCCTGCAGCATAGGCTTGTCATATTCATCCACAAGAATGACTACACGCTGTCCCGCCTGCTTACAAGCGCGTTCTATGATACCGGCAAAACGTAAGGAAAATGAACGTTCTGACGGTTCGGCACCGTAGATTTTTTCCCATGCCGCCAGCGATTTTTCAAGTATATTATCCAGGCTATCCGGCGTATCATATTTCTCTATATTAAGGTCTAAATGCAAGATAGGATATTTTATCCAGTCCTTTTCCAACTTTTCTATTGCTAATCCTGCAAACAGTTCCTTCTTTCCTTGAAAGTAGGCTTCTAAAGTGGAGATAAGCAGACTCTTTCCGAAACGGCGCGGACGGCTCAAAAAGTAATAACTGCCCGTCTTTACCATTTGATACATCAATGCCGTTTTATCAATATAGAAATAACCGTCATTACGAATCTTTTCAAAATTCTGAATACCGATTGGATAAATTTTATTGCTCATACTCCATTCCTTTTATAACAAAGATACCTTTCTTGCAAAGATATATATTTTTAAGAGAACTCTTTGTCATGGCAAGTTAAAAGATGCGGTTACGCAATTCATTCTGCATATTATCCGAGAACATAATCATATAGAATACTTATCCAACGCCCTCTTCAAAATCTTTTCCGAAATCGGTTTCGTCACAAAATCATTGCAACCGGCTTCTAAAGCCAGTTCCTTATCCGTTTCAAAAGCATATGCCGTCAAAGCAATAATAGGAATCTCTTTGGAATAAGAACGGATGATATGAGTAGCTTCCAAACCATCCATACGCGGCATTTTAATATCCATCAGAATCAAGTCAGGATGATACTGCTTGTACATTTCCACGGCTTCAAATCCATCTTTTGCCCAAAGTAAGGTATATTCTTTTCCTATTAATTTCTTTAGCAGGATGAAATTACTTTCTACATCTTCGGCAACCAAAATCCTCTTCACCTGTTGCGAAGAATTCACCGGATTGTTTTTAGATTCCGACCTGGTTACTTTGAAAAGCTTACCCCGTTCTCCAACTCCCTCACACGGTATTGTAAAATAGAAAGTCGAGCCTTTACCCAGTTCAGAGTTCACGCCTATTTCTCCGCCAATCTTTTCAATAATCATCCGGCAGATAGAAAGTCCCAAGCCGGTGCCTTGCGCAAAACTGTTCAGTTTGACAAAACGGTCGAAGATATGGTCCACCTTTTCCGGTTCTATTCCGATTCCCGTATCCTTCACATATACACGAATCTTCTTATCCATTCGCTCAAAGCCAAAGCGAATCTCACCCGTATAAGTGAACTTACTTGCGTTGGTGATAAAATTCGTTATCACCTGCATGATGCGGTTCGGGTCACCTTCCATCAGCAGGTCTTCTTCTCCATTATCAAAAATAAGATTCACCCCTTCTTTCACACGTTCCTTATGAACCGTATAAATCGTCCGGCACGCTTCACCGAGATTCATCGGACGTTTCACATACTCCAATGTACCCGCTTCTATCTTCGATAAATCCAATATATCATTAATAAGCTGCAACAGAATATCCGAATTCTGATTGATAATATCCGAATAAAGTTTCTTTTCCTCGGCAGTATTGGCGCCAGGCAGCAATTGAGAGAATCCGACAATCGCATTGAGCGGGGTCCGTATCTCATGGCTCATATTTGCCAGGAAAGCACTCTTCAGGCGGTCAGACTGTTCAGCTTTAATTCGTGCCTTGATAAGTTCCTGCTCAATATTCTGAAGGTTGGTGACATCCCAGGAGATACCAATCAATAACGGTTCACGCCCTTCCATCGGAACAAGCGCTTTCAGCGTCTGCACGATACGTGGTTCTCCCGAAACCGTCAGATAAGTTTCCTGCATATCAATGCGCTTATGAGTGCGAAGCAATTCCAAATCATCCTTGCGAAACTTTTCCGCATCCTCATGCAAGGGGAATATCTCAAAATCCGTATGCCCTATCGCTTTGGAAGCAGGGATACCGGAATGGTCGGCAAAAGCCTTGTTCCAATATAAATATCTGAAATCATCTTCCGGGTCTTTCACAAACAGGTAAACAGGGATATTATTCAAGATACCATCCAATAACAGATTCAGTTCGCGAAGCTCGTCCCGTTTCCTTATCACATCCGTAATATCCTGGGTAAAGAACCAAACAAGCTCCTGGTCATTCTCACGAATCAGGAAAGTAGACACCTGATGAATCCTTTTCTTATCGTCTCCCACACGCACATACGCAGCGCGGTAAGCAAAGCTACCCTCATTGTCACGTATTTCCTGGAGCCGCTTTTGCCAGGCTTCTTTCGTTTTCATGGAGACAGGCAGGTCATACACCTTTTGCGTTCCCATCTCTCCGGTGACTCCGTATTCTTCTATGAATTGTTTGTTGGCATACACCAGCGTCCCGTCTTCCGCTACGGCAAGAATACTGTCGCTCACTTTATCGAGTACACTCTTGAATACTTCCAGTTGCCTTTGCGTAGCCACCCCTTCCGTTATATCACGGCACATAATCAACACATATTCCTTATCCAACGGGAAGATACGGTTTTCGTAATAATGATGCCTGCCATTAAAATCCAGTTCATGGTGTGCAGCCGAAACGGTTCCTGTAGTAATCGCGTGATGCATATTGGAGTGTATATTCTGATAGGCTTCCGGGGGCACCATATCGCACATGTGCATCCCCACGAAATCCTTGTTTGTCACTCCGACGTGATTGGTTTCTTCATTGGACACGACTTCAATCCCCACTTCCTTGTGATTAAAGACTGTCAACATATCCGGTAAAGAATCCAGTATCTTTACAGCATATTTTTCTTTGAAACTAATGGAGTCATCCTCCTTTTTCTCTTGTTTGAGGGACAGAAGCTCCTTCCTGAGTTGCTCATTTTCTTTTCTGAGTGCCTCCAATTGCTCTTCTAATGCTTCCCTTGTTTGTTCACTGTTCATGGTATAACGGATAAATACGTACTTATCTGCCAAAAGTAAATATTTATTTGGAGATAAGCACGTAAAATCCCATTTATTTTCCAAGAATCATTCAATCACCATAATTCGGTCATTCAATCCCACTTTCATGCCGTCTTCCACGAAAACTTCTTTTACAACACCGTCCGTCACCGAACGTATTTCGTTCTCCATCTTCATGGCTACCAGTACGCAAAGCGGGTCACCACGTTTCACGCTGTCCCCTTTCTTCACATACGTTTTCAGTATGACTCCCGGCATCGGTGCCTGTACCACCTGGCGACCTACCGATTCGGCAGCCGAACGGGCATTGTGTATCTTCTCCATCTCTCCCTGCAACTCAATCTGATACAATTCCCCCTTATTCATAATCGTATAAGAATTATTGGAAGAAGGAGAAATCTGTACTCCGTGCGAATGATGGTCGATAATAATCGAATGAATGGAGTCACCGCCCATGTTATAATCGACCTCATATATTTTACCGTTGACCGCAATCTTCTTGATTGGCCCGTCTTCCAGGATTTCCACCTTATATTCGCTATCCGGCATATCCTGGAGTTTGGCATAATATGTAGCTAATGTTGTACCCATAACCTGCACTATTATTTTTTAATTTTTAATTCTCAATTCTCAATTTAATAATTGTTGGCAGTCATCTGCAACTTACCGTAGTACTTCCAAAGCGATTCTCCTACCACCGGCAGAGTCGTAGCGCGTGAAGCCGCTTCTTTCTCCCTTTCGTAATGACGTACTGCGGCAGCAATGACCGCTACCGTCGGGTCTGTATTCTGACGACGCTTCAAGTCTTCCTTGTCAAAACGGGTATCAATGAACGTAGTATCATATTCGCCTTTCAGGAAAGCAGCATTTTTCAATACACGCTGATGGAAAGGAATGGTGGTCTTGATTCCGAGTATCTTATATTCACGCAAAGCACGCGCCATATTGGAGATAGCCGAAGCACGGGTACGCCCCCAACAACAGAGTTTCGCAATCATCGGGTCATAATGCAAAGAAACTTCAAATCCGGCATAAGCGGCACTGTCCAGACGCAGATTACGCCCTTCGGGAGCTTCGCGAACCGTAATCACACCGGGAGAAGGCATAAAGTTATTCTCGGGGTCTTCCGCATAAATACGACATTCGATAGCGGCTCCGCTAAACTGAATATCATCCTGCTTGTAAGGCAACGGATTTCCGGCGGCAACGGTTATCATATCACGTACCAGGTCAACGCCCGTACATTCTTCCGTCACCGGATGCTCTACCTGCAAACGGGTATTCATCTCAAGAAAGTAGAAATTCTGGTCTTTATCCATCATAAATTCCAATGTCCCGGCACTATAATAACCTATTTTCTTACAGGCTTCCACTGCCACTTTCAGCATCTTCTTTCTCGTCTCTTCTTTCACGAAAGGCGAAGGGCTTTCTTCTATCACCTTCTGATTACGGCGCTGGATGGAACATTCGCGTTCGTACAGATGTACCACATTCCCATATTTATCTCCCATAATCTGCACCTCGATATGGTGCGGATTCTCTATGTACTTTTCAATATAGACGGCATCATTGCCAAACGATGTGCCCGCTTCGGACTGTGACAGGCGAAGTGCCGTTTCCGCTTCTTCTTCAGAACGTACCAGGCGCATCCCTTTTCCCCCGCCTCCTGCAAGTGCTTTCAGCATGATAGGATACCCCACTTCGCTGGCTACTTTCTTCACTTCCTCAATTCCCTGCACAGGAGTCTCTGTCCCGGGAACAATCGGTAGTCCGGCTTCACGCATTATCTTACGCGCTTCCGTCTTAATCCCCATCTTGGAAATAATATCCGCGCTCGGCCCGATAAAAATCACTCCTTCTTCTTCGCAGCGACGAGCAAAGTCCGCATTCTCCGACAGGAAACCATATCCCGGATGAATGGCTGCCCCGGTCTTCTTGGCAATCGCCAATATCAATTCCGGTTTCAGATAGGAAGTATCTTCGGGCGACTCGGATATGCAATAGGCTTCTTCCGCATAACGGACGTGCAAAGCCCCACGGTCAACGTGTGTATAAACAGCCACCGTCGAGATGTTCATCACCCGGCATGTACGGAAGATACGCATAGCTATCTCACCCCGGTTGGCTACTAATATTTTCTTAATCATAATCTTTTCTTCTTTTTAATGAACACTCTTAGTTCTCAACTCTCCACTCTCAACTTCTTAAAGCGGAATATTAGAATGTTTCCTGGGCGGATTGGACTGACGCTTATTGGCAAGCATCTCGAAACTGCGAATCAAGCGCAAGCGGGTGACTGCCGGGTCGATTACTTCGTCCACATATCCCAGTTCCGCCGCCCGGTAAGGATTGGCAAATTTTTCGCGGTAATCATCCTGAAGTTCTTTCCGTTTCTCATCCGGTGTCTGCGACTTTTCGATTTCTTTCCTGAACAGGATATTTACTGCACCATCCGGCCCCATAACAGCAATCTCAGCGGTCGGGAAAGCCAGGTTCACATCTCCGCGGATATGTTTGGAACTCATCACGTCATAAGCGCCGCCATATGCTTTGCGGGTAATCACCGTCACTTTGGGCACGGTAGCTTCACAATAGGCATAAAGTAATTTCGCGCCGTTACGGATGATTCCACCGTACTCCTGGTCTACTCCCGGCAGGAATCCCGGAACATCGACCAGTGTCAGCAGAGGAATATTGAAAGCATCGCAGAAGCGGACAAAACGAGCCGCTTTGATAGAAGCATTAATATCCAATGTACCTGCCAGCACCAACGGTTGATTGGCAACTACTCCCACCGTCTTTCCGTTGAGCCGGATATATCCGGTAACGATATTCGGTGCGAATTCCGCCTGTAACTCGAAGAAGCTATTGTCATCGGCTACGGCTTCAATCATCTCCTTTATATTATAAGGTTGGTTCGGATTGGTGGGAATAAGCGTAGATAGTTCCGGCGTCAAACGGGTCGGCGAGTCGCTGGTAGCTACAAACGGCGGTTCTTCCATATTATTTCCGGGAAGATAGGAAATCAGTTCACGGATATAGTTGATACACTCAATGTCATTTTCGGCAGAAAGATGGGCTACGCCGGATTTCGTCATATGAACCCCCACTCCGCCAAGGTCGTCTTTACTGACTTCTTCCTGTGTCACACTTTTCACGACATCGGGGCCAGTAATAAACATATATCCCGAATTCTTCACCATCAGGATAAAGTCTGTCAGTGCGGGAGAATAAACAGCGCCACCGGCACAAGGTCCCATTATCGCGCTAATCTGCGGAATGACTCCCGAAGCCATGGAGTTGCGGAGAAATATCTCGGCATATCCCGCCAAAGAACGAACTCCCTCCTGGATACGTGCGCCACCGGAATCGTTCAGCCCGATGATAGGAGCTCCCATCTGCATTGCCATGTCCATCACTTTGCAGATTTTCTTGGCATGCGTCTCGGACAAGGCACCGCCAAAGACCGTGAAATCCTGCGCAAAGACATAAACCAGCCGTTTACCAATCATACCATATCCCGTCACTACCCCATCACCGGCAAACTTCTGCTTCTCCATACCGAAATCGGTACAGCGATGGGTTACCAACTTGTCCAGTTCGATAAACGAACCTTTCTCCAAAAGTAAATCAATACGTTCACGGGCGGTCAACTTGCCCACGGAATGTTGTTTTTCAATGCGGGCGTCTCCGCCGCCTTTTTCTGCTTTCCTGTTCAGTTCTTCCAGGTTCTTGATAAGCTCTTTCATAGGCTTGAATTTATTTAAAGTTGAATGTGTGCATATCTATCATATATAATGAACGTATGATATTCGGAAAATGTTAGCGTTTATGTCTTTAAACATAATTTATCGGCTGCAAGACTTTTTTCCCGGGCGCGTCAACAATCTCACACCTTTGCTTGTTTAGCACTCATCATTTTAATAAACCTAGACCCTAACAAAAATGAGAACAGTTAAATTTCTATTAGCAGCCTGTTTCCTGCTCGCCCTCGGTACAAGCATCCGTGCTCAAGTACAGGGGAATGAAACGTACTTACCTAAATTTGCTATCAAGACCAATGCCCTCTATTGGGCGACTACCACTCCCAACCTCGGTTTCGAAGTGGGACTGGCGAAGAAACTTACTCTCGATGTATCCGGCAATTACAATCCGTGGAAGTTCGGGGAAGACCGTCAGATCAAACACTGGCTCGTCCAGCCGGAACTGCGTTACTGGCTCTGCGAGCGTTTCAACGGGAGTTTCTTCGGCCTGCACGGACATTACGGAGAGATGAACGTCAGCAACCTGAATATCTTCGGAATGGGACACGACCGGTATGACGGCAACTTATACGGCGCCGGTATCTCTTACGGTTACCAATGGCTGATTAGTAAACGATGGAGCATGGAAGCAACGATTGGTGTGGGATATGCCCATCTGAAGTATGACAAATATGCCCGCGGCGACCATGGGGAAAAGTTAGGCCACAAGAGTCGCAATTATTTCGGCCCGACCAAAATCGGACTTAGCTTCATTTATATCATCAAATAGTCGAACTCTCTAAAACTTACAAGGATGAAAAGAAAACTTATTTATCTGTTTATAGCTCTTGCCGCTGCCATACTGCCGGCGAATGCTCAAAAATTCCTGAACGATGCCCTCACTCTCTCCAATGTATCATTGTGGCAACAGGGCAACTCCCTTTATGTCGGCATGACTTTCGACATGAAGAATCTTACCGTAGGTTCGACTCGAAGCCTGAGTCTCATCCCTCTGCTGACGGACGGACAGCATAATGTCCCCCTGCAAGAAATCATCGTCAACGGTAAAAGACGTGAAAAGGCGTATATCCGCAGCCTGGCAATAACCAAGCAGGAACCGACCGCCATCATCGTACCTTATAATAAACGGGAAACTTTCAATTATACGCAAGTCATCCCCTACAAACCGTGGATGGCGAATGCTTCTTTGCAACTCGTTGAGAACCTGTGCGGATGCGGTAATTATCAGGAGATGAACGCGCAGGAACTGATTACCAACGATGTGTCTACCGAAGCCAAACGACTGAGCGCCATGTCACCTATCGTAGCCTATATCCAGCCTACGGTGGAAGTGGTAAAGAACCGCAGCGAAAAATATGAAGCGCATCTCGACTTCCCGGTCAGCAAGTCTGTTATCCTCACCGACTTTATGAATAATCATGCCGAACTGGTGAATATTCATTCCATGTTCGACAAGATTCAGAATGATAAGAACCTGACGGTTCAAAGTATCAGCATCGAAGGTTTCGCCTCTCCCGAAGGCCCGCTGGCTTTCAACGAACAGCTTTCCAAGAAGCGTGCAGAAGCCTTGAAGGACTATTTGGTGAAGAATGAGAAAGCGTCTTCCAACCTTTATAAGGTTACTTTCGGCGGTGAAAACTGGGACGGACTGGTGAAGGCTTTGGAATCTTCGTCCATGAAGGACAAGGAAACTTTCCTGAATATTATCAAAAATACAACTGATGATGCCAAACGGAAACAGGAAATCATGCGTGTAGGTGGCGGCGTTCCTTACCGCACCATGCTGAAAGAAATCTATCCGGGATTGCGTAAAGTGAACTGTAAGATTGACTATACCGTTGTCAACTTCGACGTGGAGCAAGGACGTGTCATCATCCTGGAGAACCCGAAATATCTAAGTCTGAATGAGATGTATCAGGTAGCCAACAGTTACCCGAAAGGCAGCAAGGATTTTATTAATGTATTCGACATCGCCGTGCGTATGTATCCGGCGGACGAAGTTGCCAATCTGAACGCGGGAGCCGTTGCCCTGTCACAGAAAGACTTGGATAAAGCCTTGAAATATATGGAAAAAGCCAATCATACCACTGCCGAATTTATAAACAATACCGGAGTTTACAACTTCCTGCAAGGAGATATCAACCGTGCGATGGCTGCCTTCGAACAGGCTGCCCGGTTAGGTAATGAAGCTGCGCAGGCAAACCTGAAACAATTGCAACAGATTTTAAGCGTGAAGATGAAATAAACTGAAAAATCTATTTCTCTAACCGACCCAAGTGCGACGTTCGTTTGTTATAGAATTAACAAACGGACGTTTCACTTTTTTAAAACTGAACTGATTATGACCTTAATCCTTGCTATTATTCCGGTATTACTATTGATTGTATTAATGGCATTCTTCAAAATGCCGGGTGACAAAAGTAGTATCATTTCGCTGATTGTAACGATGCTGATTGCTATTTTCGGCTTCGCATTTTCTGTAGATAACTTGTTCTATTCCTTTATATATGGGGCACTGAAAGCTGTCTCTCCTATTTTAATCATTATCCTGATGGCTATCTTCAGCTACAATGTATTGCTGAAAACGGAGAAGATGGAGATTATCAAACAGCAATTCGCTTCTATCTCTACCGATAAAAGTATTCAGGTATTGTTACTGACATGGGGTTTCGGCGGATTATTGGAAGCGATGGCGGGATTCGGAACGGCAGTTGCCATCCCGGCGGCGATTCTTATCAGTCTTGGATTCAAACCTATATTCTCGGCTACGGTCAGTCTGATAGCCAATAGTGTGGCTACCGCCTTCGGAGCTATCGGAACTCCTGTACTAGTGCTGGCCAAAGAAACCAACCTGGATGTGTTGCATCTTAGTACCAATGTCGTATTGCAATTATCAGTCCTGATGTTCCTCATCCCATTTGTATTGCTTTTCCTCACCGACTCCAAACTTAAATCGCTACCGAAGAATCTATTTCTCGCCTTATTGGTGGGAGGTGTTTCGTTAGTCAGCCAATATTTGGCAGCCAAGTATATGGGAGCTGAGTCTCCGGCTATCATCGGAAGTATTCTTTCTATCATTGTCATCGTCCTTTATGGAAAACTGACGGCATCCAAAGAGGAAAAGGCACGGAAAAGTCATCTGAAAATGAAAGATATACTGAACGCGTGGAGCATCTATTTACTGATTTTGTTTCTGATTATTCTTACCAGTCCCCTCTTCCCGGGATTGCGTCATACATTGGAAAATAACTGGATTACGAGAATCAGCCTGCCCATCAATGCTTCCACAGTCAATTACACGATTTCCTGGCTGACGCATGCGGGAGTATTGCTTTTTATCGGCACTTTCATTGGCGGATTGATACAGGGAGCGAAGGTAAAAGAGTTATTTGTAGTTCTTTGGAATACAGTGAAGCAACTAAAGAAAACATTCATCACAGTGATTTGCCTTGTGGGATTATCGACTATTATGGATACTTCCGGCATGATTGCTGTTATCGCTACCGCACTGGCTACGGCTACCGGGAGTCTGTATCCGTTATTTGCTCCGGTGATTGGTTGTCTGGGAACATTTATCACAGGAAGCGACACTTCATCCAATATTCTTTTCGGAAAGTTGCAGGCAAGTGTAGCCGGACAGATTCATGTCAGCCCTGACTGGCTGTCGGCTGCCAATACTGTCGGTGCTACCGGGGGAAAGATTATTTCCCCTCAAAGTATTGCTATCGCGACCTCTGCCGGAAACCAACAAGGGAAAGAAGGGGAAATTCTGAAAGCGGCTATTCCTTATGCATTAGTATATGTGGCGATAACCGGAATTATCGTTTATATTTTCAGTTGATATCGCCTTTAGGTAAACATTGTATTGTATCTAAGGATTTTTAGTGCAGAGATTAAGGATTTTCAGTGCAGAAATTAGTAATCGTTTGTGTAGTCGGGTAGTTGTCACCTTATAGGGTGATGATAGTCATCTTGTAAAATGACAAATATCACCTTATAAGATGATAAATATCACTCTATAGGGTGACTATGATATTTGGTAAGGGCAAAAACACTAAAGATACGAAATTAAATAGTGAAAAACAAGAGTGAGACAGGAAATATAGCTTCATATATTGAACGGATTTGATTCATTACCGTACTTGAGTAATAGTTATTCTTCTCTAGTACATTGATAGTATATTCAGAGGATAGTCACCGATAAGGCTATTAATATCACATAAATTCACTACATTTGTATTAATAACTCAATCAGCAGTACAATAAAATAAATGCGATTGCATCCGGCTAATTGATAATATACAAACTTTAAAAGAGCATATACATGAATACTGATTTTATAAACCTGACAAGTGAAAACCTAGCTGACGAGCATTTATGTTGCATTATCCGCAGTAAGAAGTCGCATCCGGGTATTGACGCCAAGCGTCAATGGCTCTCCGAACGGCTCAACGAAGGTCATGTCTTTAGAAAATTAAATGCAAAAGCTACGGTTTTTATTGAATATGCTCCTCTCGAAACTGCATGGGTTCCCATAATTGGTGACAACTATTATTATCTGTATTGCTTGTGGGTACTGGGTAGTCCCAAAGGAAATGGGTATGGAAAATCGCTTATGGAGTATTGCCTGGCTGACGCGAAAGAGAAAGGTAAATCCGGTGTTTGTATGCTTGGGGCAAAAAAACAAAAGAATTGGCTTTCCGACCAGGCATTTGCCAAGAAGTTCGGTTTCGAAGTTGTCGATACTACCGATAATGGATATGAATTGCTTGCTCTCTCTTTTGACGGAACGACACCCCGATTTGCGCCCAACGCCAAGAAACTGGAGATTGAAAGCAAGGAACTGACTATTTATTATGATATGCAATGCCCTTATGTCTACCAATACATCGGAATGATAAAGCAGTATTGTGAAACAAATGATGTTCCTGTATCTTTTATTCAAGTGGATACGTTACACAAGGCAAAAGAATTGCCTTGTGTCTTCAATAACTTTGCCGTGTTTTATAAAGGTGTTTTCGAAACAGTGAATTTAATAAATATCGACTATTTAAAGAGAATACTCAAGAAATAAACATATAGTTCCGACTTTTGACTATAACACATGATATTCCACTTCATGTGCTTCCGTCAGCAAAGGAACCTCCAGTTTATCCAACATTTTATCCAATACGTATTCGGGAAGTGCATATTCCCTATCCTTATTCTGTTGACGCCAAATGTGATATGGCTGTTCCAAATAGACAATTTTCACTTTTGCGCCATAATCCACAAACAAGTCTATCAGTTGCGCACGCATTTGACGGGTAATATTTGTCGCATTCCAAACAAAATCCTGTCCTTTGCGAAGATACATCCGGGCTTCTTCCTTCGCTGTCTGCACTACCCACCCATTCGCTGATTTATCAGTAGGACTCAATTTGTGCTTTCGACGAATTGCATCCAAACTTACTATCGGAAGGTCTATACCGGAAGATTGGATATAATAATCTTTCCCCATTCCCGGAAGTCCTGACAACATCGTGACTTCACATTTAAACTGTTCGTGAGGAATATAATCAATATAACCACCCTCTGTATGAAAGTAATGAAAGCGTGCATAATCAGTGGCAAACCGTCTCGGTTTGCTCCAACAATCCTGTTCGCGGCAGAAAATCTCAAACAGTTCCACAGATTCCAACAATTCATTTTTATCTTCACAAATACGTCCCCTGACATCAGCCTCGGACAGCATTTTCAATAATGAAGTATCCACCCGTAAAGAAGCCTCGCAGAGCTTCTTTACAGAATCAGGCTTTTCCATTATCCAAATAGGTAACCCATGATAACGGACTAAAGACGCAATCTGCTCCCGAATACGAAAGGGAGCAGGAAAATCCCGATATAAAATAGTACGGGCAGTATATTCTCCTTTTCGGGCGTGTCCTTTGGCAGACACTCTCCCCTCTCCCTCATCCACAGAAGCCGAACGTTTCTCAACATCGTGCAAC
Organism: Bacteroides sp. GM023; assembly: GCF_014750685.1. Taxonomy (GTDB): domain Bacteria; phylum Bacteroidota; class Bacteroidia; order Bacteroidales; family Bacteroidaceae; genus Bacteroides. The sequence goes on along the minus strand of NZ_JAAXGE010000001.1, from coordinate 563,762 downwards.
AATGCGGCTACCCATACAATTTCTTTTTCCAAAGCAGAAAGAGAATGATAAGTAGCAGATTGCTGCAATGCTTCCAACACCATACGTGTGTGTACAGCTACACTTCCTTCCGCATGATAGCGAATATCCTGCGGAACGACATTCATTTCATGCACCCACCCGAACTGTTGTTCGAGTGAGCTCCACGATTTATCTTCTATTAATTTCCAATCCATAATTATTCCTCCTTTTCATTACTAAATTCCCAAACAAGCCGGGCACGTTTCCAGTTACGCGTCCAGTGCTCATCTGTCTTGACGTGCCCTTTCCGCACATACTTAAATACATTATGCATAAATTCGCTGACCGGATATTCTTCTATATTACGGCTGACTACTCCTTCACGAGTACAAGCTTCTTTTGTCCACGGGTCACAAGAACCGAAAACTGACGGTTCTTGTGACATATTGATGATTTCCTGTTTCAAAAGCTCCGGCATCAAACCGGAAACAGGCTCTATCACCAACTCCGGAACAGTAGGTAAATCAAATAAAGCTGCATAGAATTTCACTTCTTCCCATGACAGCCATTTATCCATGCAACGAACCGCAAATACATAAAAATGCGTTTCCAATCGCTGATACTCAATAGAATGTACGGCATACAGATTCTCTCCGAAGATTTCTATATCGCCCAAATCATTCTTTATCAATTCCCAACGCTCACGCAGTTGCCTTGTCCACGGTGAAATGGTCGGGGCAGCATGCGAACGGGCAAAAACACCCCACTGGTTCAAACAATTATTCTCTCCGTCCAACTTTTCGGTATGTACCAATGTCTCAATTCGTTGGATGTCCTCCCAATACGTATGATTAATCCGGTCATCACTAGTCGTTCCGGGAGAGAACGGATAGTGGTAAGTACGACCATATTTCTCTGATATCATTTTCTTCTTCTTTTTTAATTATTAAATTCTTAAATCACATAGCTAGATAAGCGACTCCTGTGCCTGAATCATAGCCTGTTCCATCGTTTTTCTTTCATCGCATTACTCCTTATTCATTCGTACGACGCGAGGTGTGAATTTACCTTGCACTTCCACCAGTGTTTCCTGTGTATGCATCACTTTGTCGATGTCCTTATAAGCCAATGGCATTTCTTCCACACTTCCGCCGAGTAAAGTCACTCCCGCTTGCGACAGCATCTTCTTCAAAGCCGATTGAGTGAAATTATCTTTTGCCTTTTGGCGGGACATAGCCCTGCCGGCTCCGTGAGAAGCCGAATTCAAAGCATCTTCCACCCCTTTGCCACAAACCAAATAACCAGCCGTGGCCATGCTGCCGGGAATCAATCCCGGTTGGCCTTCCTGCGCAGGAGTAGCTCCCTTGCGATGTACAATAGTCATACGTCCCGGAGCTATTTCCTCTTTCCAGGCAAAGTTGTGATGGTTGTTGACATTCGCCAGTGATTTCAATCCCAGTGCTTTCGCCAGGTTCAGATGGATACGTTCGTGACAGGCACGGGCATAATCACCCGCCAGGTTCATACTCATCCAATACTCCTGCCCTGCTTCGGAATCCAAGTCCAACCAGGCGAAATGCTGCGCTTCACGGGAAAGCCTGCATACTTCGCGTGCCAACAGGCTGTAATGTTTGGCAATGGCAGCTCCCAACCCTCGTGAGCCGGAGTGCGACAACAAAGCCACATAACTTCCTTCAGGAAGATTCAGCACATTCTTTTCTTGCAGAGTAATCTCTCCGAACTCTACAAAATGGTTTCCGCCACCGGAACTCCCAAGCTGACGTACTGCCTTTCCCTGCAAATCCCGCAACAAAGGAGTCAGCCGGAATTCTTCCCTGTCCAGGACTTCGTGTTCCTGCGCGAAACCCAAGCCGCCATCCATGCCGAAATGAGTGAAATCCTTCAAGGCTTCTTTCATCTGATAGGCATACCGTTTCAGGAAATCCGTTCCGGCATCAAATACCGTCAGGCTCATTCGGCAACCGATATCGACTCCTACGGCATACGGAATCACGGCGTTGTCCGTTGCAAGCACTCCACCGATAGGCAATCCGTAGCCGGCATGAGCGTCGGGCATCAGCGCTCCCGCCACCGTAACGGGCAAGCGCATCGCCAGGTTCATCTGTTGTTTGGCAAGAGTCTCGATAAATTTACCACCGTAGGTTTTATATATCAGCGGCTCGTCCAATAAATCATAAGCCATAAAGTCTTTCGTTATCCTTGTAGGCGAAAGGCGTTCGGCAAGTTTATTCCAAATTTCGTTGTTTTTATAAGATTCGGGTTCCCGGAGTATATTGCTCAATGTCATTTCAATCTGTTCTTTGGTGTCATGCTTGCAATGTTTGCTTACAATGTCCACTACCAGACTACGAGCTACATTATCCCGATATCCCAGTTTACTTAAATCTTTTAATCGTATTCCCATACTTTTTTACATTCGCATACGACACTCCCTGTCCGCCATACAGGCAGAAAGCAAGGTAATACACGTGATACCAATGCTTTGGATACGGATACAAAACATCCATCCACTGCATTGAAGTGATTAATTTTAAAAATAAAAATGTGATTGCAGGACTAATCAACCATTACCGCATGATAGTAGAATAGCGGCATGTGTAAGAAAACAAAATGTTGCAAAGCCTCATCTTCCCGACGAGACAACTTAGTCCTAATTTGAAAATGTTATCGTTCCAGCATAATTAATACCCTTTCCATCAATTTTAAAGGGTGAATACTCATTTTATCGCGACAAAAGTAATGCTTATTTTTATATCTTCCAAAGATTAAAAGACATATTTTAATATTCGATAATCCTTTGTGGGAAGTTTAGCCAAGTAATCCGGGGAAATTGCTATTTCCCAACCTCTTTATATCACCTATCTTTGCATCAGATAAAACAAATAAAAAGAGTTATGAAACTAATGAAAGGATTATTGAGCGTTTTCGCTATTGTACTGGCAACTACAGCTTGTGCAGGAAACAGCGGAGAAAATAAAAAGAGTAATGAATCAACCAAGGAGGACAATAAAATGGAAGTAGTAGCATTAAATAAAGCTGATTTTTTAAAGAAGGTATATAACTATGAAGCTAATCCGAAGGATTGGAAGTTTGAAGGTAGTCGTCCTGCCATCGTAGACTTCTACGCTACCTGGTGCGGCCCTTGCAAAATGATGCATCCGATTTTGGAAGAACTTAGCAAAGAGTATAGTGGTAAAGTGGATATTTATCAGATTGATGTGGACAAGGAACAGGATTTGGCAGCCGCATTCGGTATCCGCAGTATCCCTACCCTGCTGATGATTCCGATGAAAGAAGAACCGAGAATCATGCAGGGTGCAATGCCTAAAGACCAGCTAAAGAAAGCAATTAATGAATTTCTGTTGAAACAAGATAACGAAGCAAAGCAATAAACTTCGACTTTTTTCTCGTCATGGTAACTGCCCTCTGTCAGTCTTTTGAAGATTGACAGGGGGCTAGTTCTATATGACAGGTCGTATATGGTATTCATTTACAGAGAAAAGGAAAGAATTTAGCTTTTATCCCTATGGTTTTCAATGGGGAGATTTATGTACTTTTGTCTCATAGACAAGTATCAGACCAACAATTAAAGCAACATTCTAATAAAATGAAAACCAAGCGTACGAGAAGTTCCTTCCGTTCCATGAACTCGGAAAGAAAGCTGGAGTCCATCTTTTTATTCGTTACCGGAAAGTGCAATGCCAAATGTGCCATGTGCTTTTATGCCAATGATATGGCTAAGAAAGAGCGGGATCTTACTTTCGAAGAAATCAGGAAAATATCAGAGACAGCCGGAGAGATTAACAAGCTGTGGGTGTCGGGCGGTGAACCTACGCTTCGGGAAGACCTTCCCGAAATTCTTGAAATGTTTTACCGGAACAACCAAATCAAGGACGTCAATATGCCGACCAACGGATTGAAGCCGGATAGGGTCATCGAATGGGTGGAGCGTTTCCGCACCAATTGTCCGGATTGCAATATCAATGTCAGCATTTCGTTGGACGGATTCGGAGAAACACATGATGTACAGCGAGGGGTGCCTGGGAATTTTTATAAAGCGGTAGATACCATCCGTAAAGTCAGCGAGCACTTTAGAGAGGATGGAAAAGTGTTGCTTAATGTAGCTACGGTTATCACAAAATATAATATAGACCAGATTAATGATTTTATGACATGGATGTATGGACGTTTCCATCTGTCTACCCATACCATCGAAGCAGCCCGTGGCGTGACACGCGAAGATGATGTCAAGGCACTGGACGAAACGACTCTGCGACATATTCAGGACGAAGCCGCCCCGATATACGGAGCCTACGCCAAACGGATGGTAGCCAATACTTCCGGCCTGCGCAAACCGATTACGAAATTCTTCTATACGGGTATTGTCCGTGCGTTGTATGATATTCGTGCCAGCAACATAGACAAGCCGACTCCCTGGGGAATGGATTGCACGGCAGGCGAAACGACATTGGTTATCGACTATGACGGACGTTTCCGTTCCTGCGAACTGCGCGAGCCGCTCGGCAACGTGAAAGATTATGACTGCGACGTGCAGCGAATCATGCAAAGCGAGGTGATGAAGAAAGAAACAGAAGCCATCGGACACGGATATAAGGCGAACTGCTGGTGTACGCACGGCTGTTTCATCACTTCTTCACTGACTTTCAATCCCCGCAAAATGATTAAGAAAGTATATAAAGGTTACCGGGAAGTGGGGAAACTCGACAAGCCTGTCGACCTTAGCGAAAACAATATGCTTAGAATGGAAAAATATTATCAGCTCGACCGGGAGAAATTGCAATCTCTGGGTGTGGTTGCTACATAAATGACTGTCTATGAAAATACTTTTGGTTACCCGTGGCTCGCAGGGAGATATTTATCCGTATCTGACTATCGCCGCCGCTTTAGTGAAGCGGGGACATAAAGTGATATTGAACCTCCCGCAGATATTTGAGAAGGAAGCGCAAGCATACCAACTGGATTATGTGTTACAGGATTTTGATGATATACAAGGAATGGTATCCAAAGCCGGTGACAAGGACGAAGGTGCCAAACCTTATCTGAAGTGGATGCGTGATGTGATTGACGCACAGTTCAAGCAACTCGTCCCGCTACTGAAAGAGCATGATGTACTGATAGCTACGAACTCCGAATTTGCCGCAGCCAGTGTAGCGGACTATTGCGGGAAACCATTTATCCGGACAGCTTTCGCTCCTTTTATTCCCGGCAGGCGTATCCCGCCCCCTATCTTCCCTTATCCGAAGCCGCATCCCGTGTTCACTCCCCGGTTGATTTGGAAGCTGCTCAATATCGGGAATAATTATATGACTCAAAAGACCATCAACAAGAACCGCGTTCAGCTTGGGTTGAAGCCTTTGAAAAATTGCGGTTACTATTCTACAGAGAGGGCTTTCAACTATATGCTGTACAGCCGTTATTTGGGTAATACGGATTCCGACTGGAAATATAAATGGGATATCGGCGGATACTGTTTTAATGATGCCTTGCATTATGACGCGGATGCTTATCAGGAACTTTTGGATTTCATCCAGCGGGAACAAAGACCTGTTATTTTCTTCACGCTCGGCAGTTGCAGCGCCAAAGAGAGCGATGCTTTTTGCCGCCGGTTAATCAATGTATGCCGACAATTGAGTTTCCGGCTGATTATCGGTTCGGGATGGTCGGGAACAGGGAAGTCTTTAGAAAATGAGAAAGATATTTTCCTGTTGACACATACTATTCCGCACAGTCTGATATTTCCGCATTGTGATGCCGTGATGCATCATGGCGGTAGCGGAACCACGCACAGTGTAGCGCGTTCCGGTAAGCCGCAAATTATCATGCCGCTAATTATCGACCAGCCCTACTGGGCATATCGTGTCCAACAACTGGAGTTAGGGCCGAAATGCATTAAAATCGGCAAAGTATCCGACAAGGCATTGAAGGAGAAAGTGAATGATTTGGTCACCAATCCCGTTTATAGAAAGAATGCGACGAAAGTGGCCGGACAGATGCGTGATGAACATTCGGTAGATAATTTCTGCGATTTCATAGAATCTATGGCAGATAAAATATAGCCGGTACTATCGCTTCATTCCTGATAAAAGAACAAACATATTTGTATATATTTGCGTTTATTATAAGGGAGTGCTATTGCTCCGACGAATAATGAAACGTAAACGTTTAATCATATGCAGGAACCTACCGGAAAATTCAAAGAAGAGGAGTTGATACTCCGTGATTATTTGGCTATTGAAAGAACAAAGTTGGCCAATGTAAGGACTTTGTTCGCCTATGTACGCACTTCCCTTTATCTGCTTACTGCAGGAATCGGAATTTTTCAGATTGAAAGTATTTCACGCCTGGACGGGCTTGCGTGGGTTTGCGTCATATCCGGCATCGTTCTGTTTTTCTTCGGATTCTTCCGTTATTTTCAGATGGGGAAGCATTTGAGAGGGTATATAAAGAATTCACGATGCAATGAGGATAGTAAGTGACGAAGGAGTCGTAGCCAACTCCTTCGATAAATTCAGTGTGGCGGGTATTACAGTTTTCTTTGGATACCTTCGTCGCCAACGACATAATAAGTATTCTTATCTATCAGTATGGCGCGTCCCCGCTTCTTTTTCCGATTTTCCTTGTTGTCCACATTAACGGCGATCACTTTTCCATTATAGAAGGTCGATATATCTTTAAAGATAGTATGTCCTACAATAATATGTTTCACCATATAATGTTCCAATATCATCTGTAAAGAGTCCTGTGCCAATGGTTTGTATTTAGGGTCTTTCTTCACAAGACCACGATACCAGACAGGGCCGTCATTTCCATACAGAAAAGCCGTTAACGGAGAAAGCTCCCTCCGCTCCTGCTTACTCATAAAGAGCGCTTTGCTCATTTCTTCATTTACAAAGGGAATATTTAGTTTTTTGTCATAGAAGAGTTTCCCCAGTCCGGCATGCACATACAAGTCTGTGCCGATGATTTGCATGGTGTTGCGTGTCGCAAGCCAGCGCCCCAGTTCCGTGTCGGTACCGAATAGTTGCGGATATTTTACGCCCAGTTTTTCTGCCAGTAATTTATATTTCTCCTTTGTATAGCGAAGGTCGTTAGACAAAACCAAAGGTTCATGGTTTCCCAAAAGGAAAGAGACATGACCGCCTGCTTTCGCTGCTTCGATTTCCAGTTTATAGAATAGCCAAAATATTTGCACTACATCCTTACCCCTATCGAAAACATCTCCGATGACAACCAAATGATTATTACCGAAACTCCATTGGTATTTATCATTGATAACTCCATTTCCTTGCAGCAGGCTGATAACGCAATCTAATCTTCCGTGAGGGTCTGACATTACGAATGTTTTTTCGGGACGGGTGTATTGCCAGGCCGGTCGTTGCACCGGATGAAGTTTCACGTCGAATGGATAGCGTCCTTTATGGTCTGTCACACGAAAAGTGAAATCTTTAGGTAATGTAGCATAAGTCTTGTCGATAATCTTGCCTTTTTTATTGACGTTGATAACCCGTGTACTTCCATCTGCCTGATAGAGTATGTAAGGACCATCACCGGATAACTTTTCTTTTTTCTCTTTCTTCTTATCTCCTGAATGATAAGTTCCGGCATTAACGCCGGAACTTATTAAAACGAGCACAAGAGTGGAAAGGAATAATCTCAAAAAGCGAGTACTCATATTCTTTTCTGTCTTTGGTTGTTACTTTTTGATTGTCACTAATTCTCCTTTGTCATTTACAGCTTTGATTTCTCCATCCTTAATCAATACGGCACGGGTTTCTTTTTCAAAAGCCTTGGGATGATTGACGCAGATATCATATACTTTCCCACTATAAGTATATTTCACGCGACTGTTTTCGGTATGTCCGACAATAATACGTTCGACATTATATTCATCGAGTAATGTCTGTACATCGGCATCCTTTATGGGACTATAATCACTACCCGTCTTGACCATTCCGCGATACCATAGCGGACCGTTATAACTATCACTGTAAAGGAAATCAGCTATGTCCGGGAATTGTTTTTTCCGTTCTTCTTTCGTGAGATAAATACTCTTAGCCACCAGTTCATTGATTTCGGGGATGGTTTCTTTTCGTTCCATGAAGGCTTTACTCAATCCGGCATGTACATACAAGTTTTCACCTACAATCTGAATCGTGTTTTTGGAACGTAGCCAGTTACCCATTACATTCGTCAATCCCCACATCTTTCCATAGGTCATATTCATTGCTCTTTGCGAAAGAGTGTTGTACTTGGCGTATGTGTATTTCAGGTTATCACGCATAACCAATTCTTCATGGTCGCCCAGTATAGTTGTCACCATGCCGCCGGCAGCTTTTGCTTCAAATTCCAGTTTATAGATAAGCCATAAAATAGGAAGTACGTCTGCGCCACGGTCGAAAATATCACCGTTAATGACAAGATGATTATTACCATATGTCCATTCATAGTTATCGTTAATCACTTCGCCCGCTTTCAGAATGGCGGCAAACAGGTCAAAACGTCCGTGAAGGTCGGATACGGCAAATGTCTTTTCATATGAAGTGCGGTCGTCCCATGCAGGGCGTTCAAAGTTGTCGATTTTGTTAATCGGCACCTGGAAAAGAAGTTGGTTGTCGTCCGAATACACATCCAGTTTCAAGCCGGCAGGTAAGCCGGATTCTTCGCGGATGCTAAGTGTGTTGTCTTTCGCCACTTCCAGAATTTTAAGTTTGCCGTTTTCATAGAAAAGGTAAGGTCCGTCATGACGGAAGTGTGTGATTTCAGCTATATCCGGCCCTACGGGAGTCAGGTCTTCCCGGCACGAGTAAAGGGTTGCAATGAACAAGCCTAGGAGTAAGTAAATACTATATATCTTTTTCATAATTTTCTATACGTTAATGCGTTAATTAATGCTGTTCGTATTCAGGGTTTTGAACCATATTCTCGTTATACTCCATTTCATGGTTGGGCACGGGAAGTACCATTTTATAGTAATCCCAATTAAAGTTGAGCGCTTCATCGGGAACTTCGCTTAAATGGTCCTTACGTTCCACGCTCTTGCCGTTTCTAAGTAAGTCAAAGAAGCGTTGGCCTTCTCCCCAAAATTCAATACGGCGCTGTTCGAGAACCAAATCCAATGTGATTTTATCATCTGACAATGCATCCAAATCTTCGCCTGTACGTGCATAAATCGGCTTCAGGTATTTGCGTGTGTTTGGAATATCATTCTTTTTCACCGCAGCTTCGGCAGCATTCAGATAAAGTTCGGATAAACGGAAAATAGGAATATTGGCATCTTCGTAAGATTTAGAACCTTGTGCCGGATATTTCAAACAGTAGGGTTTGCTGCTGCTTGCCGTGGAAACCATTTGGCTGCGCACATCATCGGAGTTGTCTTTCATATAGTCTTTCCAGTATTTCTCCGTTGCTATCAGATTATATTTGGTGCAAAGATAGCCGATAGATGATTTACCCGGGCTGTCGGTTGTCAGGTTCACAATCTCGAATAATAGTTCACTGTTGAACGGGGTTGCCCATATTTTCGCATATTCGTCATTCGTCCACAATTTATAGCCTTGCTTTTCTGCGCCTTTGATGGCTTCGGCAGCTACATTGTAGGCTTCGCCGTCATTGCCCATATAGAGATAGACACGGCTCAACAGAGTCATTGCTGCCCATTTATTGATTTTGCCTTCTTTCTTTACCGGACGCAGCAGTTTAACGGCTTCTTTCAAATCGTCGGTGATTGCTTTATAGCATTGGGCAGTCGTATTGCGGGATGGCTTGAAGTTTTTGTCTTCTACTACCTTATCAATAATGGGCACTGCCAATGAAGCTCCGTTATCTTTGAGATAAGGATAGCCATAAAGACGTGTCATATCGAACAATAGCAGGGCACGTATAGCGAAAGCCTCTCCTTTCAGGTCGTTGTAATATTCCTGTTCGGTCAGTTTCTCCAACTTCGGAGTGGTGATTTCACGGTCGGGAACAAGCTGTATTTTCTCAATGTCACGGAACAGGATATTCAGGTTCTTGGCTATGCCGTAATACATTCCCCAAAAGCCGCTCGGCCCGTTCGTCTTGTTATACTTAAATGTATAATAACTGACGTTGGTACTGGATGATTTATAGGATTTCATGTCATCTCCCGTCAAGTCACCATAACAGGTCATATTGGCTCCATAATAACTGGACGACTGCATACTGCTATACGCTCCGTTCAGCACAAATTCAAAGTCTCTTAATTCGGTCAGTGAGCCGTCGGTTTCTATTTGTGTGGAAGACTGCAAGTCGAGCCAATCATTCCCGCAACTGCTGAATAAGGTTGCGATAACACCTAAAGCTATGTATTTTATCTTTTTCATACTTATCAATTTATAGATTAATGCATTTAGAATTTAACTTCCAAACCGAAAGTATAGGTTCTCATAGGCGGAGTATCCCAGCCGGGCGATGAGCCTGATTCGGGGTCGAGATATTCGTATGCCGACCAGGTCAACAAGTTATTGCCTGACGCATATAGACGTACTCTGTCTATACCGACTTTCCGTGTCCACGTTTTCGGTAATGTAAAGCCGAAAGTCAGGTTTTTCAGACGGACATAATCTCCGCTGTGCAGACGGCGTGTCGTAGCATAGTCTGTCATAGATATAGACCTGCCGATTACGAAACGTTCGATATTGGTTTCGTCGCCCTCTTTCTGCCAGCGATTCCGATAGTAAATGGGGATATTCAATGTTCCATCACCGCCATGTTCGAGTTTGCCTGCTGCGCCGTCATATTTCCATGAACCAAAAGAGAAGTTCAAGTTGAAATTCAAATCAAACCACTTGTAGGCAAGGCTGTTACCAAATCCACCGGTAATAGTCGGGTCGGCACATTGCAGTATCACTTTCTCTGCGCTACGCGGGTCTTTGGTTGTTTCTTTGTTCAGATTTCCGTTTTCATCCGTTGAGTTTTTATAGAACATCGGTTCACCGTCTGCGGGGTCGATACCTGCAAATTCAATCATATAGTAGGTAGAATAAGGCAATCCCACTTTGTGGATAGATGTTCCACTGGTAACTTGCTTCAAATCACCGTCCAGTTTCAGGATTTTATTGGAATTGTGTCCCAAGTTCAAGCTGCTCGTCCAACGGAAGTTTTTGGTTTCGATATTGGTCGAACGGACTTCCAGCTCGTAACCTTTATTCTGCAATTTACCGATATTGGCAAGGTAGCTGGAGAAACCTGTTGCAAGAGACAGCGGGCGGCTGTAAAGCAGATTTTTCGTTGTACGGATATAATATTCGAATGTTACGCTCAATCGATTGTCAAAGAGTCCCAGGTCAATACCGGAGTTGAAGTTATAGTTGGTTTCCCAAGTCAATTCTTTGTTTTCAAGTTGCGATTGTGAAATACCCGGATTATCATTATAGTTGCTGGTAAGACTGCTTAATCCTAAATAACCGTAGTAGGAAGAAGGCAATGTTCCGTTCACACCGTAAGATACTCTAAGTTTCAAATCGCTCAACCAATCTTTAACCGGTTTCATAAAGTTCTCGGAACTCATTCTCCATGCGCCGGATACCGACCAAAAGTTTCCCCAACGGTTCTCTCTTGCCAAACGGGAACTTCCGTCTGTTCTCCAACTGGCTCCCAAATAGTATTTGTTATCATAATCATAGTTGGCACGTGTGATATAGGATACGATACGTGTTGTGCTGTTGGAACCGCCCATGCTTTGATATACCACGCCATTGTTTACTTCCGGTTTGTCCCAACGGGCAAAATTAGAAATGGTTGTTCCCAATCCATCCGATTCTTTACTATTGATTTCATAACCTGCCAACAAATCCAAATTATGTTTTTTCTTAATTTTGGTCTGATAGGTCAGGATATTAGACCATGTCATATTCGTAATATCATTATAGTCTTTGCTGAAACGTCCGTTGTCATCATCTCCATCACTGGTACGAGGGTCTTTCCAGGCACGGGATTTGTTCATCACGAAGTCATAGCTAAAAGTCGACGCGAATTTGATTCCATTCCAAATGTCAAATGTCGCATATACCGTATTAAAAGAACGGGTGGCGTATTCTCTCTTAAAATTATAGGAGTTTGATAACATCGGGTTACGGTCGTCCAGTTTGATTAACGCACGGTTCCATGTACCATCTTCATTCCATATCGGGTCGGAAGGGGTAGCTCCGTTGCGTGTACCGTAAATGGGTGAAGTATAGGATGTTCCTTCCGAATAAGTATCCTGGTTAACTCTTGAGAACTGTATCTTTGCGCCGATGTTCATCCATTTTGCCATCTGATAGTCTACATTCAAGCGTGCAGAGATGCGTTCCAAACCGGAATTGATAGTCACACCGTCTTGTTTCATATAGCCGATGGATGTATAGTATTTTATCTTCTCCTGTCCGCCGGAAGCAGAAAACTCATAATTCTGATGGCTGCCGTTGCGGAACAGATAATCGTCCCAATCGACAAAGCCACACCAGGGTATCGGTGCATATTGGTCAATGTTCGCATCGGCATAAGCCCAAGCCTCGTTCTCGTTCATTCCTTTATGCAGTCCTTCTTCATCATCGGCGCTGCCGCTATATGTCATGGCATAGTTCCGCAGTCCTTCATGGATAAGGTTACGACGTTCCTGTCCGCCCATAATTTCGCGGAAAGGCATGGCGAAGTTAGAGAATCCCCAGTCTGATTTTAATGAAAAGACCGGTTTGCCTGTCTTTCCCTGTTTGGTGGTGATAATGACAACTCCGTTTGCTGCACGCGAGCCATAAAGGGAAGCGGCGGCGGCATCTTTGATTACGGTGATGCTTTCAATATCCGATGTATTTAAAGTAGACATCACGTCCAAGCCGGAATCACTGCCGGAAGCTCCAATGCTACCCGACAATACAGGCACGCCGTCCACTACATACAACGGGGAGTTAGAGGCATTGAATGAACCCATACCACGGATGCGGATAGATGTTGACGAACCCGGTATGCCCGAACCAGTATTGACACTGACACCGGGGGCTGCACCTTCCAACATTTGCTGGAAAGATACATTCGGCACGTCTTTCACTGCATCTGTTTTCACAATGCTGGCGGAACCTGCATAAGCAGATTTCTTGAAAGTACCGTATCCGGTTACTATCACTTCTTCCAACAGGTTATTGTCTACTTTCAGAATGATATTCATCGCTTTGCCGGGAGTGGCAGCGACTTCCTGCGATGTGTAGCCGATATAGGAAACCAACAGGGTGACTTTCTTGTCTGTCACTTCCAAATGGAAATTACCGTTTATATCGGTCATCATACCATTGGTTGTACCTTTCACGATAACATTGGCTCCGATAATCGGTTCGCCGCTGTCTTCGGTCACTTTCCCTGTAATGGTATATTTCTCGCGGGCAACAGTTTCTGTTTTTGCAACGGGAGTCGCTTTACGGATAGCAATGACTCCATCATGTACGGTGTAGGTCAGTCCGCTATTTTGCAGGCATTTGTTGAGAACTTCAGAAATCAGTTCGTTCTTTACATCCAGGTTTTCCACTTTCACTTTCTTCGCATCATTGGTGCTGTAAATAAAGGTAAAGTCCGTTTGCTTCTGAATTTCCCAAAGAACTTCATTCAGTGTTACGTTTCTGAATTTGGCTGTAACGGTAGCCTGTGCAAACACTGATGCCTGCATAAGCCCTGAAGTCGTAATACAGAGAAAAAGGAATGTCATGCAAAGACGTCTTCCATATTTCCCTAATCGGTTAACATTACGTAGTTTTTCCATAAAACAGGGATTAATGATTAGTGAATATTTTAATAGTTTTTCCTTCTACGGTGATGGTTACTCTGCCTGTCTGTTCGAGGAGATTCACCAGTGGAGTGATTTCGTTATAGCGGTTTATGTAGCAACCGAAGCGTAAATCTTTCGTTGCTTCGTTCTCATAGATTACTTCCATATCATACCATCGGGCAAGGGTTTTCATGATGTCTTCCAGCCGTTGGTCTTTGAAGTTTATCTTTCCATGTATCCATGAAGTGTAAAATGCGGTGTCTACATTACGAACATTAATCTGATTGCTGCCCGGAGTGATGCAAGCCTGTTCGGAAGGTTTCAGAATCCGGTTGCTTCCATCTTCGGTCTGTACCCTTACCGAACCGTTGACGAGGGTTGTCTGATATTCTTCGTTTGCGTAGGCTGATATATTGAAGGTAGTTCCGAGTACTTCAATATTCATTCCTTTCGTTTTCACAATAAAGGGTTGTCCGGTTTTGCTTACTTCAAAGTAGGCTTCTCCTTCGAGTTCTACCAAGCGGCAGTCTTTTGCAAACTGTACGGGAAAGCGAATGGAACTCATGGAGTTTAATTGCACTTTACTTCCGTCGCTCAACGTCAATTGGTATTCGCCGCCACGGGGAACGTTTACTTTATTATAAGCCAGTTTGTCGGATTTCCGGTCGGGAGTCTGCTGGTAATTCAATGCTGTGGAGTCTACCTGAATAATCGTACCGTCTTTCTCTTTCAATTCCACACCGGATGTGGATTTCAGGTCGATTGTTTCTCCATTATCCAATATTAAAACGGCTTTCTTACTGCCGGGAAGGATTTGTTCTGTAACATGAGAGATGGCGTCATGTTCGTTAGTGCTGTTATATAGGACAGCGGTAGCAATAGCCAATGGAAGAATAAAGATGGCGGCATATTTGCATACGTTCAACAGTCGGTATCTAAAACGATGGTGCTGTATTTTCTTCTGCACTCCCACCCAACCGGCTTCTGTACTGAATGCCTGCCTTTTCTGCATATTCCGCTTTATGTTCTCTTCCCGGCAGATTTCCTGAAAAAGCCGTTCGTTCCCGGCAGACTCGTTTCTCCACCCGGTAAGTTCCACCTGTTCTTCTTCGCTTATTTCCTCGGATAAGTACTTGGCTATGAGCCTTGCGATATAGAAATATTGGTTTATCATAATTCACATGTTTTAATCGTTGTTTATATTAAAACAGGTGAATTGAAAATCAGGGTGTATTGAAAATGATTTTTTTTAAATTAAAATTAGACGCAAAGATTCGAAAGGATTTTAAGCTGAACAGGTATATGTTATAAGCTAATTTTCATATTCAATTTTGTAATCTTCGTACACATTGAATATTGTTTCACAATCTGATAAAATACTTTCAAGTAAGGGTTTGACTTCGTTATCCCAATCCAGTTTGCCCAAGCCCGCACCTATTTTCGGGAGAGATACACTTTTAATTCCTTTACTTGCACATATTTTTTTAAGGCGTTTTAAACCTTTGTTCAGATAGGTAAGTTCCGCATGGTACATATCCGGTTGTGTGGCAATGTAGATGATACCCGGAGAAAAACCTTTGGTTTTTCCGACAAACACATCACCTGCCTGAAACTTACTGTTCCGTGTGTACTTCTTAAAGAGCTTTTGGATTTCAGGAAACTGGCTTGACAACTTAAAGGCAAGTCCCGTTCCCAATCCCTCTTGTGAGCCAACAGCCACACCCTGTGCTATGTACTCATCTGTACTTTGTAATATATCTCCCGAAATATACTTTATCATATTGTTCTTTATCTAGTTGTTGTACTATTATTTCTATTAAGAGTTTCACCAACATTTTCCTTAAATACAATACAAGACTGTCTTTCCTCTGATGTAAATATTGTATATCCTTGCCCCATCAGCATTTCCAAATATTTACTCAATGGCGGATATTGTAATTGACATCCTATCTTATATGCCATTTGAGGAATTATATAGGGATATTCTGTATAAGGATTAGGAGTATGAAAATAAAGAGCATCTTGCCCGCTATCATTCAAATGAAGTATGGCAAACATCTGAAATGGACGCTCCACATTTTTAATATGATGTTCTATCATCAAAAAATGTTTGAACAGTATATCTAAATGTTCTTTACGCTCTTTCCAGCATATATCTCCATAACCTATCCAATCAAAATGTTGGTGAGCATAATTGCACCACTCAGATATATCTGATAATATGTTACACCAATAGTCCCACTCGTTACATTGGTGTAATTTCTTATAATACCTTTTTATTCCTCTTCTTTTTTTCATACTATAGTGTCGGTGGCTAATGTCGAGCCGTATGTTAGCATCATACTTTGTTTTCTTCTTTTTAAATGAACAGTAATTTATAACTCCCTAGAATTGCGTTAATATTACTATCAGACAACTCTACACTTTTAAGAATATCCGTAATTTTCGGAATATCTTTACTATTTATTGCATCATCAAATTCATCCATTTTATTAGCAAGAACAAGACGCTCATTAACTGTCATACCGCCATATTTATTTTGTTGTGGTATGAGAGCATTCTCCAATTGTATAATTAGAGAGTCTGCTTGTACTTTGCAATTTGAACTTAAAGAATTGGAGTTCTTGAACATTAACTCTTTAAATAAATTTAAGAAAGCATACCAACCATCAGTCAAACCATTGACGTATAATTTTGCATCTATAAGTTGCTCTGCCATTTGATTATTTTCAGATTTGATATTACAGCATAGGGTATCATACCTTTGCCAATATTCAGACCAGTTATTTAATTTTTCGTTCATAATCCGCTTCATTTGATGCTAATGTTTGACTGCGTTCCGTTTTTCAGTCGGTTTACTGTTTGGTATCAATCATTTTTTGTTTATTACAATAATCTCTAAAGCACTCAACAAAGTCCATCTTTCTCTGCTGAAGATTCACTCCAAAACCGTCTTTGTACTTTTTTTGATGGGGAAAGAAACCTTCCTTTTCCACTTCTTCAATAAATTGTCTAATATTAGAGAAACGCTCAAAGAAAGGCAAGGCATATTGGCTTATCTGGTCGCTGATTTCCTTGATTACACGTTCACGTTCCATAAGAGTATCTACCCAATAATCCGGATAGTCATTTTCCAACTTGGTCAGTCGGGTAAGAGTTGTACCTACAACTGATTCCAACGAATCTTCTCGATTGTATTTCTTATTGCACCATTGAGCAAAGACATCGGATTCAACCCCAAACTTGGCTGTAAAACAAATGGAACTGAATCGAATGGATGGTTGGAAGTAAAAATGAAAAGTAAAAGGTGAATCCTTTTTGATAACATCGTTCTTGCTTTTTCGATATTTGTAGCCCAACTGAATTAGAGGCTCGGCAATTCGTTCGCACGTGTAAACGAATATTTCTCTGGGCTTCGTTCCTTTGGGGAAATCTTTTACTTCTATCATGCTATTCTTCATTTTGAGTATTCTTATTGATTGATAATGGGGTGCAGTTAATCGACTTTTAAGGTGATTCAGCCTCCTGTTATAAGCTACTTTTTTCTTTTATATATTGTTCCACATCGCTTAGATTTGTTAAATCAACACATCGACTCCAACTCCAGTCAGCTAACAAAACGGGAACCATTTTTCCTAAAGCGATTAAAATGCTTTTCCATAAGTCTTTAGAATTCGGATCAATCCACATATCCAGCCAAAGAGCGTTTATTACTCCGGCTTCATCCACCGACCAAAATACATTTTGTTCCTCCCCCATACCTCTGCCATAGGTATGTTTTAATTCTTCCCGATAACTGGAGTAGCCCGTTTCTACTTGGTCATAGGCTGGGAGAAAACCAAGTGCCTCATCCAACTGCTGCGGACGCAAAGAAAGTTCCTCTATTCCATGAGGACTGTCGTCTCGTACAAACATATCAGTATAAATGCCACCGACTAACTGATGCTCTTTGGCGAAATCATCTATTTCGCCCATTTGCTTCATGCAAAAGCCCTTGGCAGTCAAGGGGAATATCTCCCATTGACAATAATCATCTTCATGAAAAAATGCTATTCGTTTTTGTTTATCCATAATTTACTTTCTTTTTGGCTTATAACGTTATGCTAACAGCGGTCATTTAATGTTTCGCTGTTATTTTCTCTAAGTATTTTATTGTATATCTCCTTCTAAAATATCGTCCAATGGACTTTTTATTTTGCTTTTGTAAGTGTCTGCCATATGGACGTACATTTCTGTTTTTTTATATTATTTATTTCATCAGGCATACTATCTATATTATATGACCATCAATTAGTTATACCCTTAACAGTTATATCATATGTAGAACGAGTGATATTTTCACGCTTAACGTCAGTCCTTCCGGGCTTTACAACATCAACTTATAGACCTTATCATAGTTACAATGCTTAATGTTTTGTTTTTCAGCAAATTATGTACATTTTGTTTGGCTATACATAATTATACCTCTAAAAGTACGTTTTTGTCTAATTACTCACAAAGAAATCTGTTAGTTTTTTCTCCTATCTATAAAATTTAATTCTTTGACAGCCAATAACATAATCGCCTGTTACATAATTCGTAACAGTGAAATGTATTATAGGACAATCATAATTAGAATACAACCGCACCATAGAGATTACCCGTAAACCCACTATAATCTTGACAAGGAGTTGATTAAACTTTTTCCGCAGTTTTTTTGATAAAGGAATTATAAAAAGTAGAAAAGCAGATAATAATAATCTTTCAAGTATCCGCGTAATTTGCGGTAAGCTATCCTTTTCTGAGAATGCACCGTTTCTCCTGAAATATTTAACGCTTCAGCTATTTCAGGGTTCGTTTTTCCTTCAAGAGCCAGTTGCATGATACTTTTCATTTGGGGTGGTAATTTGTCGATGGCGTCCACCAATATACGATAGCTTTCTTCTGCGATAACTTTGTCCTGAAAAAAAGAGTCTTTGCCCATCTCCATAACTTTTTGGGCATACTCGTTCATGACTTTAGTGTGCTCCAGTTCGTTCAGGGATTTATTGCGTACGGAAGTATAGAGGAAGGATTTAATCTGATGCACATACATAAAATCGTCACGCAACTGCCACAACTTGACGAAACATTCCTGAACGATATCGGCGGCCAAAGCATCGTCTCCAACATACTGATTGGCAAACATACATAGGGTTATGTAATATTTGTCGAATATAAAGCGAAACTGTGTTTCATCAGTCAGTTTAATACCAATATTTTCTGTTGTGCCAACCACGTGTGTTCTTTCTTTTGGTTACAAATATACCATTTGAAAATTATGTAACCAAAAAAAAATGAAATATCACAATCTTTGCCGCATCACAAATCCCTCAAAGAAGTCGTCCCGATAGCTATTACCGATAGCAATTTCATACGATTTTATGAATATATCATTATTATCGAATGATTCGATATGGTCGGTATTGACTATATAAGACTTGTTCACCCGCAGGAAAGTGGTTTTAGGCAGTAAGTCGAATATGGCTTTCAGGCTCATACGAGTAATGATACGCTGGTCATTTAATTGGATGATGACATAATCTTTCAATCCTTCAATAAAAAGAATATCGGAGAAGTTGACTTTGAAGTATCGCCGTTCCGCCTTTACAAAGAAATATTCGGCAGCGACAATTGTCTCGATGGCTTCTTTCTCCTCTTTCAACAGCAGGGAGTGATAAGACAGTGCTTTATCTACTGCTTTCTGAAAACGTTCCTGTTCGACAGGCTTTATCAGATAGTCTATTGCATCTACTTCGTAGCTGTCTAATGCATATTCCGTGTAGGCAGTAGTGAAGATGACTAATGTCCGCTTCGAAATCATTCGTGCAAATTCAATTCCTGTAATTCCCGGCATCTGAATATCCAGAAAGACTAAATCGACTCCGTGCTGTTCCATAAAATCGGAAGCGGTAGCCGCATTGTTAAAGCTACCAATCAATTGAAGGTCGTTCGTCTCCTCTATCAATAATTTCATGGCTTCACGTGCCAATGGTTCATCATCTACAATTATACAATTCATAATGTTATACTTAAAATTACGGAATAGTGATTTTCATCCTCTTTTTGTTCCAGTTGGTAGCGGTCCGGATATAGTAATCCTAACCTGCGCCGGATATTAGCAAGACCGATTCCACCTACTTTCCCTTTGCTGACGGCAACGGATGGTTTCGTGTTCTCGCAATGAAATTCAAGTCGGTCATCGTCTACTTTGAAGGAGACATGAACGGATGAAGGGTGTTCACTATCGAAACTATGTTTTACTGCATTCTCTACAAAAGGGATAAATAATAAGGGTTGAATCCAAATGGAATCTGTCTCTCCTTCCTGGCTTAATGTAAACTGGAAATTATCACGGCGTATCTTTTCGAGATTCAGATAGTCGTTCAAGAAACGAATATCCGAAGCTAAGGAAACTCTTTCGCGCGAGCTGTCATTGATTTGATAGCGTAGCAAATCTTCGAGTTTGAATAGCACTTTGGAAGCTTCTTCAGGGTTTCTCTTTATCAGGACGTTAGCATTATTCAGCATATTGAAAAGAAAATGCGGGTTGATTTGATTTTTGAGAAACTTCAGTTCGGATTGTAAGGTGGTGGATTCCAGTTCATCAATACGCAGGTTGTAGCGCAGCCAATGGGTAAACAGTGATATGGCTGCCGAGCCTGCCGTAACGAAGCCAATGGTAAGTATACCTGAAAAAGTATTGATGAAAGTTGCAAATTTACCGGGATCTTTTCCGGGCAGAATTACTTCAAAGAGTAATCCTTGCGTGACTGAAATGAAAACAATGACTACTAAATTCGTCAGAACAGCCGTCAGGACGTATTGCCCTAAACGGTTCTTCAACAGAAAACAGGGTACTAATATATACAGGTTCATATAGATTACCGTATTAATGGAAGCAAAATATGCCAGGAATCCACCAAAACGCCGCCAAAAATTAACTGACTGCAAAGGTTCGTACCAAAAGACATTAATGGTCATCAGAAGAACTATTGCTTGCAGTAACAGGTGTCTGTATGTCCGGTAATGAGGACTTAACAGGAAAGTTGTAACGTTTTTATCTTCCATTCCTCTATGTTCTGTATTCAGGTTCATGCTTCACCTCCTTTCAGCTCTAACCTTATGCTGTCTGTCGTCAGGAATAGTCCGTAGCGATTGCCATATAATAAGTTCAGTCTTTGGCGGATTCTGTCGAGTCCTTTATCTGCCGGAAGATTCACTTGCGGACAAAGACAGGTGAATATAATGGTGTTCTCTTCTACTTTCAAATGAATTTTAAGAGAAACAGGGGTTGATATTTGCTGTTCGTTGATTGATTTTACAATATGTTGCACAAATGGGATGAAAAGCAAGGGTGGAACCAGTGTCCGGTTTACTTCTCCATCTGCAAGAAGTTCATAGTTGAATTGCGGATGGGAGTTTTGTTCCAAGGTCAGGTAATTGTTCAGGAATGTAATTTCACTGCTAAGCAATACTTTTGTTCTGCTGCAATCATATAGTTGATAGCGGAGCAGTTGACTTAATTTCATCAACATCTTCGATGCTTTTCCCGGTTCGCTCAATGTCAGTTCTCCTGAATGATGCAATGTTTTGAAAAGGAGTTCGGGGCTGACTTGTTCTTTTAGCTGTTCGACTTCCGAAAGGACGTGGGCTTTTTCCATCTGCGAGACACGTTGATGGTCTATCATCCATTCTTTCAGGAGAACGGTCATTGTTCCTCCTATCATACAGAGTGTGGACAGCATGAAAGAAGATATATAATCCATCACCATAGGTATGGAAAAATAAGAAGCACGTTCGTAAAGTTCCGGCCAGTAGGAATAAGATATGTATTCTGTTGCCATTTGTATTGCCAGGGCGAGCATCATTGCTACTGAAAGTAAGGATATGTAGCTTAGATAACGTCTTTTCAGCAGAAATTTTGGAAAGAGCCAGAAAAGATTCAGGTAAATGACTCCTATGTAAGTCAGCAAATACAAGAAAGTAAATGCATAAATCCATCCTCCCAGTATATCCAGGTAGTCGAGGAATATAATAAAAACTTGGTTGAAGGAAATAGTAGCCAGTATGGTAATAAGTACCAAATAGCGTACCCATCGAAGTTGCGGACTGACGAGGAATCTATATAGTAAAGTAGATTTATTGTCTGTTATTGCGGTTTCAGTTATCATATGTTTTATTGTGGGAACCGGAAGTGTTTTATCTCCGGGGACGAAGATAAAACTTTTTTCCGATTGGTCTTCTATACTACATTGCTAAAATTCAAGTTTATAACTCACATTCGTCAGGACTGTGGAACCGTCGCTAACATCTATTTTTCCGGTTTTCACATTATATTCGTGTCCGTAGTGCTCTTTGGCTCCGGTAAAGTTCAGTCCTTTTACGGCAAACTCATGGGAGACTTTTCTCTTGTTGATGCGGTAGCTGACGGTGTAGTTGCCGATAAGCATGGGCGAATATTGTTTGGAGAATGCTTTTGTTTCGTCATACTGCACTTCTTTGTCGGGATGATTCATCGTTGCTTCCATATTAATCGGAGAATAACGGTCACCACCCTGCAAGGTCAGTTTCAGATTGACGCTAAGAATATTCTGTTTGTTTCGTCCCAGCATCCATTCTTTGCCGATAAGTCCGTTGATGACATAGTTCCGGTTGAATTTGGTATTGTACCACACGCCATCTCCACCCCGGTAGCGGGAGTCGAAGAGAGAACCGGATATCATATAGTAGAGTCCTTTTTCGAGGAAACGTTCTAATGTGATGTCGATTCCTACATTACGTCCTCTTCCTTTATTAATTAATGCATCTTCTACATAGAAGTCGGAGCGGTTGAGCACGGAATAAGAACTGTCGGCCATTACAGGTACATCGTGAAGGAACTGGATATAGGGTTCTATTTTCAGATTCATGCGGTCGGATATCTTGTAGCCGAAGGACAGCATGACATGTTGTGCTTTGGTGAAGTCGAGGTCTTTGTTGACGGATTTATCGCCTGTGCCTTTCGTTTTCACAAAATAGACGTCCATTTTTTCCATGCGGCTAT
This sequence comes from Bacteroides sp. GM023, assembly GCF_014750685.1. GTDB lineage: Bacteria > Bacteroidota > Bacteroidia > Bacteroidales > Bacteroidaceae > Bacteroides. Next base: position 540,900 of record NZ_JAAXGE010000001.1, on the reverse strand, counting down.
ACATTCCATAAGCCAGTGCAAAGGTAACTTTCGGAGCGGCTTGCCATTTCAAACCGATACGGGGTTCGACAGACCATTTGTTATTCAGGGTCAGGAGTTGTCCGTAGATACCGGCATTGAGAGTCCAGCGGTCGGTCAATCCTACGGAAGAACTGTTGTAGGCAGAAATCAGACTGGTGTTGCCTTTTCCCTGGGATACGGTTTCCAGCAATTCAGCTTCATAAGGGGCGATGGCAAGGTTCATTTTATAGAACATGGCGGTGTATGTAAATCCAGTTTTGTTGGTAAAACGGTTGCTGAATTTCCGGTTGAATATGGAAGACACTATCAGGTTGGTATGTTTGGAGTCCAGTTCCATGTAGGGAGTAGATCCCAGGGAGTGGTTGAACATGGTCGCTCCTCCGTCCAGTTTCGAATATGTTGCGGCAACCGTTGTTTTCAATGATGCGTCGTTGTTGAAGAAGTAACGGTGACTAAGACCTCCGGCTGCCATGTATTGTTTGTCTTTTGACTCGCTACGGTCGCTCATATATTCCCATTTCTCTGTGTTCTTTTCAAAATCACTGCCGAATTTATCAATCAGGCTGGTTCCCCAAACGGAGAATGTACCGGCTTTCTGTGTCGGAAAGTTGAGTTTGAAGTTCAAGTCCTGGTAGTCCATTTTTCCGCCCTCGAGATTGAGAAGTCCTGTTGTGGAGTATCGGTAGTTGAAAATATAGGATGCTTTATGTTTCTTGCTCAAAGGACCTTCGGAAGCTACGTCAATTCCCATGATTCCTACTTGAAGGGTGTTTTCGTTCTTCTGATTATTGCCGTTGCGCAGTTTCATGTCGAATACGCCGGAAACTGCGTTTCCGTATTCTGCCGGGAAAGCTCCGGTGAAGAAATCGGAATTACCGAGTACTTGGGAGCTAAGGGAAGAAAGGATTCCTCCGCCTAATGTGGCAATGTCAGCGAAGTGGTTGGGATTGGGGATTTCGACATCTTCCAGTCTCCATTGCAGCAGATGGGGCGCATTGCCATGAATGGATATTCCATTGGAAGATACGCTGGGGGCTACTCCGGCAAAGGCGGATACCAAGCGGGCGGGGTCGTCAAAACCGCCTGCATAACGGCTGGCTTCTTCTACACTTAGCATACGGGCTCCGGTGGTGGCCATTTTGTTCATGGCTTCTTCTTTGTTGGTACGGGCACGGACTACGACTTCGTTCAATTCGTTCACACTTTCCTTCAGTGGTATTTCCAAATAAACTTCTTTGGCGGAAGTCACTAATATCTCTTTGAAAATTCCCGGCTCGTATCCCATAAATGCCGCTTCTACCGTGTGTCGCCCGACAGGAACTTGCGGTATGCTGAAACGACCGAGACTGTCTGTTATTGTACCCGCTCCCTCTTTTTGGGATAATCTGACTGTCGCATACGGTATCGGGTGTTTGGAAGCTCCATCAATCACTATTCCACGGATGGTCTGTACCGGTCGTGCTTTTTTCGCCGATGTTTGTCCGAAAGCTATGACGGATACGAATAGAGCTATCAACAATAGTACCCATCCGCCATAACGGTTTATTTTCCGGGAAAGTTCTTCACTAAGGACTCTTTCGAAAGTCTTGAGCACTACTCCACATTCATCCATAGAGATACCCGACTGAATGGATATTTTCTCTAATAAGCTGGTTTTATTCATCTTCATGATTTTATTCTGTTTTTATTTCGTCACGAAGATAAGGGATAGGATAGCATCTTTTTTTTAATGAGACGAACACGGCTTGTTTGTAGACAAGATGTAGAATTGGTGAGATTAAAAATCTTTTTAGTAATGCTTAATCTTTCCGTCGACATCATTCTTTTAACAAAAGATAAAAAAGCTGGAGTTATTCCGAACCGTATTAGTTAATTCCGTATATTTAATGAAATAAATAAAACGGTATGAAAAACCTAAAAACAACACGGACGCTACTTCAGGAAATTATGAAACGTCCCGGCATGTATATTGAAGAGCCGCGGTTAGATTACCTTCGGATATTTTATACAGGCTATGTAATGGGCGCATCCCTCTACGACTGGGACGAAAACTACGATATGCAACAATGGTTGTTCACCCAAGAATCTATATCTATTCAATATTCCTGTTCTATATCCAGTTGGAGTTTATTCAATATGTATTATGGAATAGATATTCCGGCATTGGAACAATTTAAGAAACTTATTCACGAGATAACCTTCAGTGTACGGGATGATAATCATATTCCGATAGCAGACAAAATCTTTTCCATTTATTTAAAAGAAAAGGAAAATGAGTATGGTGTTTCTCAAGATATTGCATTACAAAGAAGACATATCGTATACGAAACGATTGTTTCCCGGATTGAAGATATGATTAGTACGGAAGAATGCGATAACTTATTGATTTATATTTATCGGGATATTTATTTTATGCAGTTAAGATTTTTCTACTGTAATAAACAGGGAGAATGGATAGATGGCATCAATAAACAAGTGACAGAAGAAGATAAGTTAATTTACTTGCATGCATTAGTCAATACAATTAAGGATGATTCTATTTCAACCATTCAAAAGACTAATGGTGTAATGCATGTCACTGAAGAAGCACTGAAAAAGAAACTTTGCCATCCCAAACATGGGTTACCAACTGCAACAATTCTTCTTCAAAATAAGGATGCACTTATGGGAAGTCTTTTACAGAAATGGAAAGAGAAATGGCTAAAATAAATAGATACTAATTAAAAATATAGATTATGGGAATGTTAGGTGTTTACATGTTGGCGGATGAGGCCACAATGAATAAATTGACTGATGAGGATGATTTATTTGAAGCAGTAGAAGAATATGGTGATGAAGAAAGTACAGAAACTTATGATATTGACAAGTTATGGGACGGACTGCATTTTCTATTGACCGAAGTTTCGGCACAAGACCCGATAGAAGGAAATAAATTGAGTGAATTTGTCGTAGGCACGTATGTGTTCGATTGCGATGATTTCATTGCTTACACCGACCCCGAGAATATTCCCGGAATTGTAAAAGCTATCAATGAAGTAGAAATAGATGTACTACTCCAAAATGCAGATATATCGAAATTCAAGAAAGCTAAGATATATCCGAATATTTGGCTCAAGAAAAATGAAGAAAGCCTTAAACAGGAATTAAAACAAGAGTTTCTTAATCTGAAAGCCTTTTATGAGAAGGCTTTGAATGCACAGACTGGGGTATTAGTCAGTATTTACTAAATTCGATATGAATATTTTTTATTAGAAAGAATAAATAAAAGCTATATAAGACAATATTTAGGGTCTGATAAGAGAATGTAATTTAAACTGTGTCAGCAAAGAAAAAAAAGAATTAACTTTGCTAACACAGTTTTTTTATGAACGAAGAATTTAATTTTGAAAGTATTAAGAACAAGGCTCTCGAACAACTCAAATCGGGTAAATCCTTGTTAGGTAAAGATGGTGCTTTTGCTCCTCTTTTAGAAAGTATTCTTAACGCCGCCTTGGAAGGTGAGATGGATGCCCATCTTAGTCCAACCGAGCGTGAAGATGGTAATCGCCGTAATGGCAAGATGCACAAGCAGGTTCAAACTCCCTTAGGCGAGGTGACTGTTTCCACTCCCCGTGATCGTAATTCCAGCTTTGATCCCCAGTTTATAAAGAAGCGTGAAACGATTCTTGCAGAGGGTGTTTCTGATCGTATTATCGGTTTGTATGCTTTAGGTAATAGTACTCGTCAAATCAGTGATTGGATGGAGGAAAACTTAGGCAATCGTGTATCTGCGGATACAATCAGTTCAATCACCGATCGTGTGCTTCCGGAAATAAAGGCTTGGAAGTCTCGCAGTCTTGACTCTGTTTACCCCATTGTTTTTATGGATGCTATTCATTATAAAGTAATGGATGAGCGTGGTCAGTCTGTCAGCCGGGCTATCTATAATGTTTTAGGAATAGACTCTGAAGGTCATAAAGAGCTTTTAGGGATGTATATTGCCCATAGTGAAGGTGCTAATTTTTGGTTGTCTGTTCTTACGGATCTCCAGAATCGTGGTGTGAAAGACATTCTGATAGCTTGTGTAGACGGCTTAAAAGGTTTTCCTGATGCTATTGCGAGTGTTTATCCTGATACTACTGTTCAACTTTGTATTGTTCACCAGATTCGCAACTCCATAAAATACGTAGCCAGCAAGAATCAAAAGGAATTTATGAAAGACCTAAAGCTTGTTTACAAAGCCGTAAGCAAGGAAGCTGCTGAAATAGAACTGGATAATTTGGATAAGAAATGGGGAGAACTTTATCCTATTGTTATAAAGTCATGGAGGGATAATTGGGAGCGACTATCTGCGTATTTCCAATTTACTCAAGGTATTAGAACACTTATATACACCACGAATACTGTTGAAGGATATCATCGGCAGATTCGTAAGGTTACTAAAAACAAGGGCGTATTCCCGACGGATACAGCTCTTGAGAAATTGGTTTATCTTGCTTACCGAAACGTACGTAAAAAGTGGACTATGCCGATTGCGAATTGGGCTATAATAGCACAACAATTAGCAATTAAATTTGGAGAACGATTGATTTTAATCTAATTTTGTCGCTCGTCGGGACGGGTGGTCCCGCCCCTTGCCGCTGGGCGTTCCCCGACCGAAGAGATTGTAGAGAAAAGAACGCTTGACACAGTTGGGACTCTCCATAATATTGTGTAAATAGAAAACTACGGGATTCTTCTCGTAGTTTTTTTATTTATGTATTAACTTTGTAAAAAGCAGATTTTATGGACATTCCCAAAGAATTTTTAAGCAAAGATTTTCTGTCTCAATTTAAGACAGGTGAAGATGTGACAGCTTTTATGAAAGAGCTTCATACCCGTGTTTATGAGCAAATGCTTGAAGCCGAAATGGACAATCATTTAGGTTATGAAAAGCACTCCAATCAAGGGGATCATAGTGGCAATTCACGTAATGGCAGCTATAAGAAGCAGATTCAAACCGAGCTGGGTTAATCCGTTATTCAGCTTCCCCGTGATCGCGAAGGTGAGTTTGAGCCTGTGGTAGTACCTAAGCATCAATCCCGTGGTTTATCTATTGAACGACTTGTTATTTCTCTTTATGCCAAAGGTATGAGCGTATCTGACATTGAATCGGAAATGCAGGAAATATACGGCATCAATCTTTCCACTTCTGCTATCTCTATTATTACCAATAAAGTTAGCCAGGCTGCCTCAGAGTGGCAGAATCGTCCCCTGGAGAGCCTATACATGATTGTCTGGATGGATGGTATTGTATTCAAGGTTCGGGAAAATGGTAAAGTAATCAACAAGACTGTTTATCTATGTGTAGGTCTTAATAAGGAAGGTTTGAAAGAGGTACTAGGTATGTGGATTGGTAAAAATGAGAGTGCCGCTTTCTGGATGGGCGTATTAACAGATCTCAAAGCCCGTGGCGTAGAAGATATACTAATTACGGTTACTGACAATCTGAATGGATTTACAGAAACCATCAAAAGTGTGTTTCCCGCCTCTACCACCCAGATATGTGTGGTACATCAAATCAGAAACTCCTGTCGGTATGTAGTTTGGAAAGAAAAAAAGGAGTTCACTTCTGACTTGAAGAACATCTATAATGCACCCACGAAAGAAGCAGCAAAAATGGAGTTGGATAACTTTGAGCAAAAGTGGGGTAGTAAATATCCCTATGCAATACGCTCATGGAGAAAAAATTGGGAAGAATTAACCGTATTCTTTGACTTCCCTGTGGAAATTAGAAAAATCATATATACAACCAATCTTATTGAAAATCTGAATGGAAAAATTAGAAATACACCAAAAACAAGCTATCATTCCCAAATGATGATGCGCTGAAAAAGTCTGTTTATCTGGCGATTACAGAAATTGAAAAGAAATGGTATCAACCCATTTGGAATTGGGCGTTGATTTTTAACCAATTTATAACTATATTTGAAAACAGGATTCAAGTATAAAACCTGAATCCTGAAGTTTTCTATTTACACAAAATAGTGGACAGTGCCACACAGTTTATTTTACGCTCCCTCTGATAAGCTATTTTTATTTATCAGACTCTGAATTCAGTTTTATCTTTTTCCGTTATTTCCCGGATTACCTTGCAGGGAGTTCCCGCAGCAATTACATTCTCCGGCACATCTTTAGTGACTACACTCCCCGCCCCTATTACTGTATTTCTCCCGATAGTAACACCGCCCATAAGATGGACTCCGGCACCAATCCAAACATTATCTCCTATGGTTATCGGGTGTGCATAGCATCCGCCCATAACACGTTCTTGAGGGTCAAGCACATGATTGGCAGTGTACATTCCCACCCGTGGGCCCAACAGGACATTATCTCCTATCGTGATAAGGTTCCCATCCAGCATTATACAATCAAAGTTGGCAAAGAAGTTATTCCCGATACTGATATTAAATCCAAATTCACACCGGAAGTTAGGTTCAAAATGTACATTCTCGCCGATACGCCTCAACAACTTACGTAACAATGCTTCACGAACCTCTTTTGGCTTTCCATAAGTAGAGTTATAATCATTCGTCAGAAAAACGACTTGTTCCCTTCTCTGAACCAGTTCTATAGACAAATCATTATACATTTCTCCTGAAAGCATTCTTTCATACAATTCTCTATTTTCCATATCTGCTATGATAATTGATTAAAGTCCTTTCGTTATCACCGGAAGTCCGAAGAAACCTTTTTGCAAAGTCAGTATCTTTGACTTTCCTTGCCGCGTCTTATTATAAGTAGCAAGCGACACATGCAATGTTTCCACATTCCCATTCTCAAAAGCAACTTGCAAGTAGTATTCTTTACGTACTCCATTCGATACATAACGATGTTTACCAACCTTGCGGGTTTTCTTATGGGTTTCCATATATTTTTTCTGTACCATTACTGTTTCTTCATGTGTGGAACTGGCATCGGCAAGCCAATAATTGCCACCAAGAAACAATGCATAGCTGACAGCACCTACACAGGCAATATGACACAGACAATTAATAACCTTACCATCCATTGTTGTCAGCCAAACCCATTTCTTATAAAATGGAAGAGTAGCCAAAGCCACCAAAAGCGCCATTCCAACAGGTATCCACCATGATGCTAATGTATCTTCGTAGATAACATAACCTAAGCCCAATGAAATAATAAAAATAAAAAGCATCAAAATACGGAGAGTTTTAATAAACAAAGTCTTCATAGTAGTATCATTGTATTATGTGTAATTTTCGTTGTTGTTTCTTTTTAGAATGAACAAAGGTAACTAAAATTAATCAGAAACCTCTTACCGGAATATCAATACCATTTGATTTTCCATCATAACGAAAGCCTATGCTAATTGTATCTCCTGACAATATACTATCTATTAATCCAGGTGTAATATGTTCCATCTGTTGATAGGTTAAGTGAAGTGTATCTTTTCCCGCTTCACGCATCCGCAACAGATAAGGAGAGAAATATTGCTGGATAAGAGAATCTTTATTGATTAAATAACCCTGTTGCAAAATATATTGTTTAGAAGGATAAATATGTATCTTCAATACCGGATTCCCTTTTTCTTTTTCCATCATTTTCAACGTATCACAGTCTTCCACAAAAACTAAAGATGAAGTTCCATGTGTGCGTCCCCACTTCTTCTCCCAATCACTCCAATACCCATTACTATTATAAGATATAGTGCGTAAAGATAAGCTACGACACTCAACAGTAAACGGAAAACGGATTCTTGTTATTCGATTCTCCTCCATCTTCCCATAAACAACAACTGGAAATTTGCAGGGTACTTGTTCGACATGAACAATATGTTGAACGCCTCTCTGATAAAACAAAAGCACCAATATCCCTATTATACAGATAGGAATTGCAAAACGCTTATCTTTCATCAAGCGCCTGAAACGATTATTCCGAGTCCCACCGCTATTTTTCTGTTTCCTTCTACGAGCCCAAAATCCTTCAAAAGCTCCACTTAGCAATGTTATGATATAAAAACCGACAAAATAATAATCCATCTCCCGGCCCGCTAATTCCCTTTCATATTTATTCAAACTCTCAGATAATGTTTTAATACCTTCCACACAATCACCCAATCCCTGCAACAATGTGTCACACTTTTCCGGCGAAACCTGTATCGGACGGACATGCTTATGATAAGATAATCCTAGTTCCTGTAAATCATTGTATTCATAAATATCCTCAGCCAAGCTATCCGGCACAACAGATAATAAAGAATCAGCTTTCATTGTTTGTCCGCTGATTTGTTGCTGAAACGTAGCAATTCGTTCCTTCAAAACCGGCGTAGTAAAACGAAAAGGATATTCTTCCAACGATTTGGTCATATCCATAAACATAGTATCTCTTACAGCTTCTCTATAATCCCCATTGAATCTTGCAGCCATCGCAACAGGATAAATCCCGACCTTCGATATCGGATTGAAATAATTTACTTGTAACCAAGATATTAGGAAGCAGATAAACAATAAAGGCAAATCAAATAAGAATTGCCTATACCATCTCTTCTCCTTATTCAAAACTGCTCTTCGAACAGCTAGAAAAGAGCTCAATAAAAAGCCAGTGATAAATCCGACTTTCAGAAATGCAATAAATTGATAACCAATCCATTTCAATAAAACATCCAAAGGCAGGGAGGCGTGCCAATACAAATCAGCAGTTCTGAATGAAAATAGATAAATGGATATAAGCATACCGACTAGAAAGCCGATACCAAAGTTTATAAAGTAGTTTTTCTTTTTCATGTTTTCCTATCTTATAATTTCCAAATCATCAGCGGGAATATAGCCGATTGACTCACCTGCTGCCGATATAATACCCTTCACCATACACCAATCACCTTTTACCTTATTCACAATGACATATCTTCCAAAATAATTATAATCTTCACTTATCAAATTACCATTGGGAGAAACATAGACTTTATTTGTAGACAACAAAACTCTATCTCCTACCTTAACCGGAGTAAAGATTATAGATTTACAATTCCTGGGTAAGTCCAGTTTTACTTTATAGACAGTTGCTAAATCCTCGGTCGTCATATTAATCCACAGATGAAATCCATTATGGAAAAAAGGTTTCGAATATGAATAATCTACATAAATCTGTGAATTATATGAATACAACTTCCCATATTCATCAGTTCCTGTTGCAAAAACAGCATAAATGATATTTCCTTGTTTATCGTAATAGACAATATTATTTAAATCACCACCATCTGCCCATTGCTTGATAGTCTTACGAAGTTTTCCTTCATTATCAAAATATAAAGTAGCAAAACAAGTAAACTGTCCACCGGATATATCAGCAACCACCTCACAATGATCACACATTTCCGGTGTCATTAATTCCATAAACATATATTGTCCCAAGCTATCCACAGGTACAAGGTATGCTACCTGCAAAGGCATTTTATTGATAGCTTCTATCTGATTTCTACATTCCGGATATCCACTTGTTTGGGCAAACATTGGTACAAAAGATACTGAAAAGAGCAAAGTTAGTATAACTAGCTTAATCATAATTATATTTATTCGTTTTCTTCTCGTCGAGATGTCAAAGCCACAATTACCCTGTACTATTACTTTTTGAATAAAGGAGTCAATATCTGGTAATCTGAAATAATTTCCCATAGCAACTGTGTTATTATGGACAAAAGTACAAAAAATAGAATAAAAAATACCGGATACTCATGAAAAAGCATTTTGCTTTCATTTAGTATCCGGTATCCCCCAACAAACCCACTAAAGACAGGTCAGGACTCTTTTATTTACTGCATATCCCAAGAAAATTTCTTTGGTCTTTCCATTACAGTTTTATAAACATTACCAAAACGATCAGTAATACGAATATTTACAGAGCTTTTTGCACTCTTTGCTTTCACTTTAAACATATGAGAATTATGGTTTGCCAAAAAAGCTGTTGGGCGTCCTGGCAATGCATCTTTATCACTTCTAATCAGACGATATAAAGGATCACGAGTCCAGCAATGAGAGACATTTAATACTTGTCCATTTTCAATCACTTCTATTTTCCAGGCAGGGTCCCAATTGTAGATATTTATCAAGACTTCGTTAGAATTCTTGATTCCGCCAAACTGTTCAGGAATACAATTCAAGTCATAAACAAAAAACTGACTGCTTTCCAAATCCCTCTCGGCAGCTTTAAATTGCCATTGAATATGGTTGTTTTTCATATCTATTATCCAATATCCTGCCGGAGAACCATCTTCACTGATCAGTCTACTTGTCTCACCGTTAATTTTCCATGAGACGGCTGATGCAGAAGGTAAATTATGCAGATTAATATTTTTGCCATATGTATAATTACTACTCCTATGCGTATGACCAGCAAACATTTCAACCTGATTAAAGTCAGAGTAACAAGCTAACAATTCTTTTGCATTCTCAAAATCATAATCTGTCTGTAGAACCCCATTTTCCATACTTTTATATTTTAATGGCGGAACATGCATACATACCATTACCGGAGTATTCTTTGATAGATAAGATAAATCTTTTTTTATCCACTCCATCTGCACATCATCAATACGATAAGTAAATTGATATGTCTTCTTCCCATTCTTTTCGATTGGTCCTCCCGTGATAATATTATCCAATACCATAACGTGCCAAGCTCCTATATTAAATGAATAATAATTAGGACCTATTATATTTTTATAAACAGATTCACCATAATAATCCCAATCAGAAATACCATCTACAACTTTACGTTCATTGTCATGATTACCCATAGTATGATATACCGGAATAGGAAAATCTTTCATAGTTTCTAAATACTCCGGCAAACCATAGTTATTCACGTGCCATTTCACATCTGTCGTCATGTCTCCCAAACATATCGCATAGACAGGTTTATCAGTACAATCTTTTATATTTGATACAATATCGGGATAAAACGTCTTTCCAAATTGAGGTAGATCTTTATCAATAGGATCATGAGTCAGATGTATATCGGTAAACATAAAAATCCTACAATCATCATTTTCTCTTTTTGTCAAATGAAAATTAATTGTATCTATCTCATTATATCCTTTTTGCAGACGGGCAAAATGGCTTGGAATAATACCGGTATGTCCTACCTCATAATTAGATGGAACTGAAATAAATACATATCCTTCCGTCTTTTTAGAATTAAAATGAAAGGAACCCTCAGCGTCTGTTTTTACAACTTCTACACCATCAGATATCAGTACATCAGCAACAGGCTTTTGTCCGCAAGTCACTTTTCCCACCACATTATCAAACGCTGCGGCATAACTGCCGCAAACGTTTAACATACTTATTATAAAAAATAAAATTGATATTTTCATAAATGTTTCATTCTAATAATTCTTTATACAACGAACAGTCTGACCAAATGCTCTGTTTTGAGCAATACAATAAATTCTTGTATTTCCATCAAACGGATCAAAATAAATACCAGAGGAGCTTACATCCCAGCAAGTAGCAGCCCAGCCATAAAGATTTATTCCCTGATTTACAGGTTCTCCGGAAGTCTTGTCTCGTCTGCCGGTCGCAGGAAAATAAATAGTCTCCATTCCCACGGTTGTTGAGTTGAAAACAGCCGTGGCAGCAGCCAACTTAGCATTGGCATCTTCACCAATAAAATCACTTTCCGCATTACCGGGAAGACGATCAATACGCAAATAAATGCCGGAAGCTGTCTTTATTCGACGTAATCTCAAATAGTATGCGCCATCAGTCTGATACTTTTTTATAGCATATATGGTAGCCCCTTCTTTATCTGAAGTCACATAAAGCGTATTATACAGCGTTTCGGTATCATCTAAAATTTCAGCTGAATTAATTTTATAGCTCACCGATGCAAAACTACCAATGCCTGCTGAATTCTTATACGGCAAAATGGTTTGATATTCTCTGTAACTCGGAACATGATAACCAGCAGGACATGGATTGCCCAAACTTCCCGTTCTATCTTCCCAAGTTGTTGTCTTGTCACTGACAGAAACTGCTGTATACCAATCTGATGACGCTGATATAAATTCTCTCATATTATGCGCATCTTGTATTGTCCTGCTCGGATCACTCGCCACTACATCTAACGTTCCAAAAGTTGGTAACGGAATGTTTCTTCCCCATTGATAATAATAGCCATAGGTATCAGAATGAGTTATATTCTCCTCTGTAGAGGGCAGGATTGCTCCTAAATTCCGATCCAACCATTCCATACCGTTAAACATAATAGTGGAAGGCATTGGCTGTTGAACGATTTCTACTGTTTCTTTCTTCTTTCCAAGGCCAATAGTAAATGACGCTGTTCGTTCTATGCCGGAAGTATTGTCATCCAAACAACACACTCGCACAAGATTATCTTCCACAGCAACATTATACCAGGATTCAGTTCCCAATTTCTCCACTTCTACTGTTCCAGCCATATTAGTAGCCCAATTAATCTCATATCCCCAGTATTTATCCGCTGTAAACGGGAAAGTCATCTTATTATTTTTCAGATGCACTCCACTGATTGAGAAATTACCATCCGACCAATTGGGTACAAATTCCGCTTCGACTTCATTTCCCGACAATGATAAAATCATATTATAAAGATAGCCCGCGTACATCGGATTAGGACATGGGAATTCCTTCTCAAAATCAACACCATTCTTCTTTCCTTTTATCAGAATTGTTACCCTATAGTCAGCCGAGGCATTTCCTGTGCCCGGAGTATATAAAAGATATAATCTGTCAAGCAATACATTTTCAATAGAACCATTCTCTATCAGGTTGGTATCATAGTCTACAAAACGAGGAAGCTTCTTGCTATAATCATTTATAAAAGGAAATGCACTTTCCGGTACATTTTTCAATTGTACGGAAGAAATATAGAGCCCGCTTGTTTGAGAGCCGCCAGTTTTGTTTTTTATATTCATCTTCGCATATTGAGGAGCTAAAGTGATACCTACATTTTTCGTATCTGCATTAGCTACCAGTGCATTTCCCATCAAAACAAATGGAGAAGTCTGCTGCTTACTCGCTTTTACAGAAAAATCATTGATAAAGTTCTCATAGAGAGTGACATCTGAAAAATCAGCTTGTGTACTCTCTGCCAGTGAGCACAAAGCAGGATAATTGGAATTTCCACTAGCATTAGCTATTACTACCACTCGTTTCGTTCCTCCTGTTGGTAAAGTTATGTCCCTGCTACCGATTTTTATATTCTGGTTGTAAGATACTGTTTCGGATGCATCCGGTACAATATTCACTTCCTTATACTCCAAATAATTACCTTCGGATGATACTTTGAAAACAAAAAGATCATACTTTTCTACTTTCATTTCTTTTTCTGTCGCAGACACCTGATCAGGAGTCCAATTGCCTGCCACAAATAAATTCAGACTTACATTGATCTCAGCAGAACCGGAATCTGCCTTACCTAATGTATCTACATCCTTATAGTCTACTTCGCATCCAATAAATAATATCAGTAAAAGGGCTAATACAGATGTGATATATACTTTTATTATCTTCATAATTTATACTTGATTATATCATTAAAGATTTAACTTATCTCCCAAAAGAGAAGGTGGAATTCTGTAAAAGCTTATCTGTTCATTCGGATTAGCTTTCCCAAATTTTCCTGAACCATTCTCATAAATGACACATACTGAGCCATCTTGCAGAACCACGATATCCGAATAAGCAGCCCTGTCACTCCATATAACTAACGGGGTAGTCCAGGAAGTTCCTCCATCAATACTTTTGGATATACAAAGATTAGAACGCGAGGAAGAATGATGAGTATTGCTCAACAACAAAGTATTACTAATATTCTTAGCAACCGGATAATTAACAATGGCTCCCTGACATCCGGGATCTATCAAATCCTGATTGATAACCGACTTACCCCACGTAATACCTCCATCCTTACTTATTGCCGAAGCTCTGTAATCAGATGGTAAATCATTACCATTTGTATCTTTCACTACTCGGCGCATATTAATCAACAGACTTCCATCTGCAAGCTCCGTCAGGCTTGATTCATTTCCACCTATTTCAGTTCTTCCACCTAGCTGCCAGGTAGCACCATTATCATCTGAATAAATAATATGAGAATAATTGTCCTTATTACCATTATCCCGATGATTAGCCGAAATTATAATCCGGCCTTTCTGAGGAGCAAGTTGTTTCTGAATGCCATGACAAGGTCCAGTAGCGTACCAGCTCCAATCACTTTTCTTTAGCCGACTCGTCAAATCGTACTGGGTACTCCAAGTCAGTCCGTCATCATCCGAATAGCAATAGAAAACACGCCGGGTATGACCATCAGAGGTGGATTGAACCCAATTACTTTTCAATTGATTAGGATAACGCCCCCAACACCAAAAAAGATATATTCTTCCTGTCGCTTCAACTACAACAGGAGCCGGATTGCCACAAGTATTATCAAAATCATCCGCAACCGTTATCATATTCTCCCAAGTGGCTCCGCCATCCGTAGAACGTTTGACGACTAGATCAATATCACCTAAATCTTTAGTACTTCCTACTGGCTCAACCGGGAATTTGCCCTCATTACCCTCATAAAAATCCGCTTTTGTATTACGCGCTTCACAAAAAGCAAGTATAGTTCCTTTCTTTGTAACAGTTAGTGCCGGTATTCGAAAATAAATATGATTATCTTTTCCCGCTTCATAAACTAAGCTCTCTACAATCTTACGATTATCCGGATAGCTTATTTCCGGTTCTTCATTTCCGCCAGGTTCTTCTACCAGTTCTTCAGGAATCACAGTACCGGGATTAGGACCGAATTTCAAATCATCTCCGCAAGCAGTGCATAAAACAGAGAAGATAAATAGTATGTATAATAACCTAATTTTCATATAATTCTGTATTAATAATTAGTTATAACCTACGGTTTGACGAATATTCGGATTGTTTTCAAAGCAGTCTGAAGATATAGGCCATAGTAAGATATTAGTCTCACTCTGCCTTCCTAACAGTGATGGTATCTTTGTAAAAACATATCCCATACGAATGTAATCCCACCAACTTTTACCTTCAGTGGCAAATTCTTTGAGCCGTTCATTGAAAATAGCTTCATTAATTTCTACTTTGGTCAGAGTAGATGGATAATAATCTTCTTTTCCATAAGCCCGTTCGGCAATCTGATTCAGATAAAGAACAGGTGTTCCACCCAACTCATTTTCTATTTCCGCTTTGAAAAGAAGCGCTTCTGCATAACGATATATGGGAATATCTGAAACAAAATAACGAGTATTATCAGTCCATTCACCTGTGAATTTGTTTATCCAGGAATAAGTATTGCCTGTTTCGGGAATTGTAAATACTCCAAATGTCGTGCTAGTGCGGCTATCATTACTATCTTCATTTATCAATGTTTGGATAGTACTACTAAGAGAATACCACTGGTCTTGACTTCCTGTTTTCACATCATTAGCGTCCCTATACTTTTTATCATCCGTATATTTACTATCCGGAATCAAATAGCTCGCCGGATAACCACCTTCAGCTTCATCCTGTTCAAAATGCATGGTAAATATAATCTCTGCACTATTTTTACTTTTGATATCAAATATTTTAGAATAATCAGGAAGCAATGAATAATTCTTGTTTCCTAAAACATTACCAATTGCTTCAGATGCTTTATTTAGTGCATCCTTTTCTCCGTTCCTACACTTATACATCCACAAATAATAATCGGTAGCCAACATATTTATGGCAGCTTGCGAACCTGTAGTGCGATCCGTAACAGAAGCAGGCATGGATTCTGAAGCAGCTATAATATCATTCTTCACTTGCTCATAAAGGAGTGCAGCATCTGCTCTTTCCGGCATCATATCCCCTTGATCCGATTCAATACCTTCAAGCATTAGCGGAGCATCTCCCCATACTCTGGCAATCGTAAAATACATATAAGCCCTCAAGAAATATGCATTCGCTTTAATCTGATTATGCGCACTTTCGTCCTGAAATGAGACTTCATCAACATATTTGAGAATCATATTACAGTCATTTATACTCTTATACAGAGTTTCCCAATTAGTTCCTTTAGTTTCGGATGAAGTCAGTTTGTTTGTAACCAATGCAGTTCCATTGAAGCTACCCAATCCCGGTCCTATTAATCCTGAACGAAAATCCCCCCAATAACTCAAGTTTGTTTTATACGCATTCCGGAAAGAATAAAAAGACCCATACATGGCAGCTTTCATATCACCCTCATTTTGCCACATATTTTCGGAGTTTATGGTACTTTTCTGTATCACATCCAAATCTCCGATACAGGAAAACAACCCTAATGGCAATAGAAATAATAAGTATTTTATTGTTTTAGTTTTCATTGTTCTAGTGTTTAAGTGATTAAAAAGTAACCTTTGCAGACACAGCAAGCCGTCTTACAGGAGGATAATTACTATAGGAACTATTATAGGTTGAAGCGGTCCCTATTTCGGGAGAAATTCCCTTCACAGCTGTAAAGTAATAGAGATTGCTTCCGGATAATGTCAACTGCAAGTTCTCAATACTAATCTTTTGCATCCACTTCTTAGGAAACCTATAACTCACCGCCACATCCCGAATGCATAAATAATCCCCTTTATAGGTGAACACATTGGATATTCGATTAAAGTTACCTTGTCCTGTCCCCGAGTCATTAGCCCAGAACTTCGCATATCGAGTGACATCTCCCGGCTGACTCCAACACTTCTGTACATCTTTTGCCAATGCATAATTTGTAGAGAAAGTAGAATAGAAATATCTGCTGAAACTTTCGTCATAAATAGAGTGTCCTAACGCATAGTCCATATAAACACTCAATGACCAGTTTTTATAAGTAAAGGTATTACCAATACTTCCCGTCACAGTCGGTTCCGTTGTCCCTAAACAGAATAAATCTTGATTTTTTGTAATCACACCATCCTTGTTTCTGTCAGCCCACATATAATCACCGGCAAATTTCCGACCGGCAACGCTAGTTCCGTCCTTATAATTAAATCCTCTTGCCAATTGGTCATATTCGGCTTTTGCCGCTTCCTCGTCTGTTTGATAAATTCCAATAGCTTTGTATCCGTAGAAACGATATAACGGCTCTCCTTCTGCCAATCCTCCAAAAAAGGTTCCATTTCCATTAGAATATATTGGATAGTCGCTCGTACCTGTACGATTCTTTTCCATTCCGTTATTAGGAAGCTTCAGAACCTTGTTCTTATTTTGCGAGAATACGAATTTAGATTCCCATTTGAAATCTTTAGAATTGATATTTTGTGTCGTCAACTCTAATTCATATCCCCAAAAACGTACCGATCCCATATTGGTCTTGATAGACGAATAGCCGGTCGTATTAGGCAAGCTCATATCATACAATAAGTTCTTGGTTTTCTTATTATAAAAATCAAAGGAGAAATAAACACGATTATCCAATACACCCAACTCAAACCCCAAATCAACTTGTGTAGTCGTTTCCCACGTCAGATTCTGATTAGGCAGAATTGTTCCTCTGACCGCCGCATTGCCATTATACTTATAAGTAGCCGTATATTTACCTAAAGCATCATTAACACCAATTCCGTTATTACCAGTTGTACCATAACTAAATCTCGCTTTCAAATAATCCAGCCAATGAATACCTTTCATAAAATCTTCCTCACTAATAATCCATCCCGCGGACATACCTGGGAAAAATCCCCAGCGATTATCTTCCACAAACTTGGAAGAAGCATCATAACGCCCTGTCAGAGTAAGCAAATACTTCTCTTTAAAATTATAATTAAGTCTTCCAAAAAATCCGACTTCAACATCTTTATTCATTGTAGAAGAACCTAATGTTTCGGATGAAGCATCAATTGTAATAATTTTATCACTACTTCCCCCCGTACCATAAGCATATAGTTTTTCATAATCCCTCTTCTGATAAGCATAACCTACCATAACATCTACATTATGTTTTTGCTTTATACTAAAATTATATCGGGTATATAACTCTGTTTTCAACCGATTCGTTTCAGTCCATGTAGACGTTGCCTCACGGGATTGTGAGTAGTAGTTTGACTTCATAAAGGTTCTCTGCTTATTTGTGGTATCATAATATGAACTGGACAAATTAACAGACCATTGTGGCAGAATCTGCCATTTCAGATTCCCTGCTAAAGAAAGATATTTAGTCACATCAGAGTCATCATTATAATAATTATAAAAAATAGGAGTTTGCGAAGTAGCATTGTACCCCTGTGCCGGAGTTCCATCTTCCATATAAACAATTTGGGTAGGAGTAGCCGATAATCCACGGGAAATAGCATCCCGTTGATTTGCATAAGCTTCAGATGAAGTTCTTTGGAAACTGACATTTACATTCACAGTCAGATTATCCGAAATCTTAGCTTCCGCATTGCTTTTTAAGTTAAACCGCTTATAACCGGTTGCCAAGCCAACTCCTCCATCATCCGTATATCCTACACTAGCATTATAACGAATTATATTACTTCCTCCATCTATACTTAAATGATAATTCTGCCAAAGAGCTGATCCAAACATCAAACCCTGCCAGTCTGTATCACAAAACATCAAAGTTTTTGAGGGGTCCAAAGGATCCGGCATTGTTTTCCAACCTTGTGGGAGTACATCTCCCTCATTATAATAACGAGTAGAGTAGATACTACTTCCCGTATTACCGGAAGAAGCCGAATACCCGGAACTCTGGTTCCATTGTGGAGACGGACTAATGGCAATAGCCGGTCTTAAAATATTAATATATTCTTCCGCATTCAGGAAATCACGTAAAGTCTCAGGTTCCTGATAAGCCAGGCTCGCTTCAAATGTAATCCTGGGAGCACTATTGAATTTTCCTTTCTTCGTAGATATTAATATTACTCCATTAGACCCTCTCGCACCATATATAGCTGTAGAAGCAGCATCTTTCAATACATCTATAGAAGAAATATCTTCCGGACTAAGATCATCCATGCTACGTTCTACTCCGTCCACCAATACTAAAGGCGCATTACTTTGTGTTATGGAAGAACCACCTCTTACTTTTATAGAGAATCCACCACCAGGAGTATTATTGGTTTGTACTACCCGAACTCCGGAAATACGTCCCTTCAGACCTTCAACAGGAGAAGATATTGGTATATCATTCAAAACATCTCCATTTACTTTGGAAATAGAGGAAGTAATAGTACGCCTGGAAGCTTCTCCATAGCCAATTACAACAACATCCGACAAGGCAACTACCCCACTCCTCATCGTTACAATAATATCTTGTCGACCTTTAATATCGACTTCCTGCGTATCCATACCAATGTATGAGAATATCAATACCCCGTTAGAGGGTGCTTCAATGGTAAATTTACCATCAACATTTGTTATCGTTCCTCCATCAATGCCTTTAACCAAAACCGAAACCCCTATTAACGGTTCTTTAGCATCATCCAAAACTGTCCCTTTTACTGTTATTTTTTTAGGACTTGTACCCGATTGATCAGGCGAAGCCTGGACCGAAGGGGGACATAAATAGAGAAACATCAACAAGACTCCCAGTATATAGGTCATCTTGTTATAAAAGAATTGTGCATTTAACATAACTAAAAAATTAAAGATTAATCTTTCATATCAATTGTTTTAGGGCGCAAACAAGCGACCAAAATAATTAGCATAGCCAGTACCAATATAGCAAGTAACGCAAAATCACGTCCCAGATATCCGGCATCCATAGATTCACCTAACAGACTTGTTATGGCAGCTCCGGCAAATACACCACACATATTCATAATACCATAGGCTGTCGCTCTGTAACGTGCAGATACAAACTGGCAAAGGATTGGCATATTATTCGCATCAAACATTCCAAAACCTATTCCAAACAAGACTGCACCCGTCACCAATGCAAAAATAGAATGGCCATAACCGATAAACAGCAGAGAAGGTATGATAAGTCCTAAGCCTAAAGCACCGGTATAGACCCTTCCACGAACATTTTTGAGTACCCAACGATCGGAGATATAACCACCTGCCAATACGCCAATCAGTGAAGACAGAGCAATAGAAATAGTTGACATAGGACCTGCTACCGAAATATCGATTGAGAGACTTTCGGAGAAAAGTGTCGGTAACCAATTCTTGGCCGCCCATCCTGGAGTACCCGGCACGCAGAAATAAAACAGAATAATCCAAAAGAAAACATTGGAAAATAACATTCCCAAACTTTTCAATACAGGTATTTTCTTATTCTTCTGATTCTCAACAACTACTCCTCGCTCTTTGTCTCGTAAAAAAAATGCCAGGATAATGCCATAGCCTATGCCTATAATGCCAAACCAATGGAATGTTGTGTGCCAAGAATAAATCGCTGCGAAAGTAGCTCCGAATCCACCGATAGCCTGGCCCACATACAATCCGGTCATATGTATTCCCACTGCTAACGAACGAGTTTTATCTCTGTGGAAATCAGTAATCAGTGATAATGCAGCAGGTAAATATAAAGCTTCACTAATTCCCATAATACCTCGCAGCCAATAAAGTTGATTAAAAGTGGTAGCATATCCCATCAGAAAAGTAACTCCCGACCATACGCACAAACTTCCTACAATCAACCATTTACGACTCATGCGGTCACCTATTATGCCCGATAAAGGACTCATCAGGCCATATACCCACAGGAAGACAGCCATCAAGCGACCAAAATTAGCAGCAGACTCCAATTCACGAACATCTTCCATCATTGGGATACGCATTGTGGAAAGCATTTGCCTATCCATATAGTTGAGCAAAGCAACCACCCAAAGCAATCCGACAACTACCCAAGGATATATATTTGAAGTTTTATTATTCATACTTATTTACTTTAAAATCTCTGTTAATTTGATTTTGATAAAAGCTAAATCTGCTTGACTGCTCTCATATAAAATGCCTATTGAATCTTCGTCTATAGAGGTAATACATGAATAACCGGCACTACGATACTGGTCTAAAAGAATCCAGTGTTCTTCAGGCCAGGTCATTCCATCATCGAAACTAACTTTCAGAGTCAGTTTATCTCTTGTTTTATAATTATTCGGATTTACAAATAGAAGCATGCTTTTCTTTTTTCCTTCTTCCATATATTCGTGTCGGTGCAAGCTTGCCATACAGGTCGGTTCCACTAACGCCTTTCGAGAAGTGGGATGTTCTGTCCAACTTTTCCCAAGATTCGTTGTTATACAGATTCTCCGGCCATTTGTTTCTTCATTTCCCCGATTCCGATTATCACGCATATTCAACATCATAGAACCGTCACACAACTGTACTACACTACATTCTGTTACATCATGATATGCAGGGTTACTTGTCACCCACGTCTTTCCATGATCTTTGCTAAATGTAATATTAGAGAAAGGAATTCCTTTTTCATCACGTCCTTGCGTAGGAAAAACCAATGTACCATCCACCAATGTGATACCTCGTCCAGGAGCTGGTGCAAACAACCACCATTCAGGACGCTTTGTTTTAGCAGTTATGTTATCGGGAAAACTCCAGGTTAGTCCGTCATCCATACTTTTTACTATCATAAACTGGCAAGTTTCTCTTACTCCCGTTCCTGGCTGGGCTCCCTTTCCTTTCCATTGATGCATCCATGCCGTACTGTTTTCATTTAATCCTTCTATCCACTTACCGTCTTTATCCAGCAACCCATGCATCCATAACCCGGCTACATAAATATCACCAGTTTTTCTATCGACAAGGATACAGGCATCACTTACTCCATTGTACTTCTGCGGTAGCCCTCCCCACTCTCCCATATCCAAAATGTGTTGAAGCGGCTGCCAAGTTACCCCTTTATCCATACTTCGGTGTAAAGCTATATCTATATTTCCTTGTAAATCACGAGAAGAATCATACCGCGCATCGAAAATGGCTAGCAAAGTTCCTTTGTTAGTGGTAGCTAACCCTGGAATACGAGACGAGATACATCCATCTTGTCCTTTCTGCCGGACTGCCACTCCTACTCGCAAAGGTTTACCTTCTTTATTGGAAGCAGTCAAACTACCTCTTGTCGTTTGTATCCGGTTACAATTTACTTGAATACGATGATCAAGCGGAACTGTATCTTTCAAAGTGACTGCTATCCAAAAAGATAAAGAATCCTGGTCAACTTTCACTTTATCAGTAAATGATATTCTATGTGGTGTAAAAACCGGATTACAAAGTATATGAGTAGTATCTATCATCCCATTTTTACAAGCACCGTATATTGCTACAGAAACGACGTCTGATACATCCGTACTTCCCAATAGACTTACATCTATCAAACGAATTGTATATGGCTGCTTATCTGTTCTGATTAATGTAACCTTAACTACCGGATTCACTTGTTTTTTTACCAATACAGGAATAACAGGTCTTTCCAGTACCCATTTTATATCTTTACCTAAAGATGCAACAGGAATCACCGATAACAAAATCATCGAAAATATGATAAATATTTTCTTACTTACTTTCATAGTATCTTTATTTTAGGTAATTTTGAACGCATTTAACTAGATTGGGGGAGATTGACAGAAAGTAAAGTAGCTAACCCCAGCAATACACTTTTACTGTCCGTCTCCTCTTTCTTATCGCTAGAATCCAAAGAAGTTTATTGCTTCCAAGTCACCTTTTAGTTTTTCATATTCATCGACTGAAAAAGGTTTAATCGGTAACCGGCAACTTCCGCAATCAATACCTATCAGTTTCATGATAGCTTTACCGCCACGTACTCCGCCACCATATTTTATGATAACTTCTACCGTGCGTATAGACTTCATCTGGTAGCTGCGCGCCGTTTCCAAATCGTTCACCTTCATTGTTTCGAAAATTGACTGATAGACATTAGGAATATAATTATAGGTACTCCCAACTCCTGCCACAGCTCCCATAGCCAAACCGGAAATAAGAATCTCGTCATAGCCGTGCAATACTTCAAACCTATGTTGTTCCAGTTCTATGCAAGCCCCCATCTCCATCAAGTTATTATGAGTAAACTTTGTCCCAACTAAATTAGGCATCTTCTTCTTCCCTTCTACCAAGAATCTATCCACCGGCAAATTAACCCCTGTGATCGATGGCATATTATAATAATAGAAAGGTAATTCAGCAGCAGACTGGCAAATCGGCGCAAAAAAATCAACCAATTCATCTACTGTTCCCGGTTTGAAAAAAGACGGAGCAATTGAAGCGATAGCATCAGCTCCTATCTGTGCGGCATGACGTGCCAGTTCCATGGCATTCCGTTGACAATTCGAGCCTACATGAGCGATAACCTTAAACCGCTTGCCAGCAGCAATAATCCATTTCTCAAGAATTGATTTACGCTCGTCAATCGTCAATGAAGAAAATTCACCGGTCGTACCGCATACAAATACCCCTTTGATAGGAGTTGATGCTATCCAATCAGCATACTTATCAATAACAGATAAATTCACGTCCCCATTTTCATCCATTGGGGTGAAGGTGGCCGCAACCATACCTTCCAGTCTTTCATAATTGTTCATAGTGCATTTAATTAGATTGTTTTTTATTTCACTTTCAGAAAGTTCCTTTCAAAATTAATGGTGTCCGTATGCCGGGACGTATCTCACCACTTACGATGAATACCTGATTCCCGGTAGTGACAACATTCGTAGTAACCGGAATAGGATAAGGACAGTCAAGCGAATCTTCCAAAGAGTTTGTCTTCGTATTGATAATCCGCAACTTGCGACTGAATCCCGGATGTTCGGGAGTTGTAGGCAGAATTTCCTCTACTCCTCCCAATAATAGAATCTTATCCTCTCCATATGGAATAGCCGTTCCTGCCATCACCGGGAAAGAACCGGATATTTGACTCCACTTTCCAGCATTCGGTTCAAATACGTACCCCTCCGTATACTCCACCGTCTCCTCGTTCGGAGCATAACTTCTCCCGCTAAATAGATAAAATCGTCCCCTTTGAACTACGCTTACTGCGTATGAAAGAGACGGTCCTTCCCAATCCGGTATTTCTTGCCATCCTTTTTCTTTATGCAATAAATCAAGCATGTAGAAATGACGAGTCGATTGTTCATTTACCATAGTTTCTTGCCCCCCAGCAATATAAATACAGCTATCACCAATTGCCCCCGTTGCATTTGCCAACGGAATCGGCAAAGATGGATAACTAACAGAATCTATCGCAAATGAATCTCCTTCTTCTTTTATTAGAAAAACTTTATCGCTGCACTGCATACGGTCGCATCCCCCAATGCATAGTAGCCCTTCCTTCAGACTTATTGAAACTCCATAAGCCAACGGACGATTGAGGAAATTATCATAAACAGTCCATTTCCCCGTATGCAAATCATAGCTATATAAAGTAGACCACCAAGTTTTAGTGCCACCTTCCCAAGGATACTTATCCGGAAAATTTGCTCCACCCAGCACAAGCAACTTTCCTTCCACTATCCCGGAATATGCACCTGCTAATCCGACGTTTTCTGACATACCAATGCACCCCGGAAGTAACAATGAATTTTCCCATTGTACCTCTATCCTCTTTTCTCCTTTTCTAAAACAAGCTGTATTCATAGACAATAAAATTAAGGATAAACATAAAATTATCAGATGCAACCTTTTCATAACCTTTCTACCTTTTCACCCTCTTCTTTCTCCGCCATCAATTCCTGGCTCCGGTTTACCTTGAAAATCTTATAAACTTCGAAATGTCTTTCGATGGCATCCCGGTATCCCTTCTCATCTCCCTTCTTTATAAAATCGAGCAAATCGGCATGAGTAGCTATCCTGCCACTTTTGCTCATTTCTATATTTATAGGTTTCAAGTAGTCTTTGAATTTTTCTTTCACATAGACAAGTATGGGGTGAATGATTTCCTGGAATTCGGATATTATTTTGTTTCCGGTGATTTTATACAGTTTCGTATGAAAGGCCGATTCACTGATTAATGCGTACTCGTTATTCTCGAAAACAATTCCCATTTTCACTATCTCGCTCAGTTCCTCAATGTCTTTAGCGGTTATTTTACGAAAAATATCACTTGATATTCCTATTTCAAGCGCGATTCTGAAATCCAACAGATCTAAAATTGTTTCTTCACTCAAAACACGGGGATCTATCACTCTTTTCATTCCACCCAAAATAGAAGGTTCCGTCAAAACCATTCCTTTGCGGGGACGTGCATGAATCAGTCCCATCATTTTCAAACGGCTCAACGCCTCTCTGACAACACTCCTCGCAACTCCTAACTCTGCTGCCAAATTGTTCTCATTAGGAATAGAGTCCCCACGTCTCAGGTCATTCTTTTTAAAATAGGTAAGTAAGCTATCTTCTACCTGATCAATTAATGTCGTTTGATTGATTTCTATCTTCATATTACTAGATTTTTTGTTATTTGTATTATTTGTCAGACAAATAATACAAATGCAATATTAAGAGATTTTTTTTAGAATGCAAGGGAATTATTATAGGAAAATACATATTTATGCTGAGAAACATATTTTTGATACAAACCGGGAAGTTTTTATTGATAAAGAAAAGGCTTAAAATATAGTGACGCTATCCGCCTGTTATAGTGACGGTATGCTTATGGGATAGGGTAACTATCCCGACAGGATAGCGACGCTATGTACATGCAGAAAAAAGGGCATAAAAAAAAGCTATCTATCACAGACAGCCAATCTTTTGTTAACCTTAAATCTAATACTATGAAAAACACATTGCAAAGATACGGACTTTCTGCATATCTCCAAATTTTCGGGGCAAAGCAGCCTATCTTATAACATGGTTTAATAGAATCAACAAATTCGTTAACATTTAACATAAATCCATCGGATATTAACGAATACCCGATGGAGTGATTCAGATATTATTCATAACGTAATGAACGTGCCGGTTTGCTCATGATTATCTTCATGGTTTGGAAAGCGACTGTCACGAATGAGATAAACAGCATTAGTAATACAGGTACTATAAAGAACCAGGCTTTCAAATCAGTACGGAAAGCATAATGACTCAACCAGGCATTCATGCTGAACCAAGCTACCGGAAGAGCAATCACTACCGCAATCAGAATCAGCTGGAAGAATCCTTTGACCAGTTGATAGAAGAGGTTCCAACGGGAAGCGCCCAATACTTTGCGTATTCCCATCTCTTTGGTACGGGTAGAACAGGAGAACATAACCAATACCCAAAGCCCGAGACAAGAAATAAAGATTGCCAGTCCGGTAAATGAACCGATCATCACACCGAATACTTCGTCCTGACGATATTGATGGTTAAAGAACTGGTCGAGAAAGAAATAATCAAAGCTGGAGTCTGCAAAATACTGATTCCAAATCTCTTGTACTTGAGAAACCAATTCACGAGGATTCCCGGAAGTCATTACAATAGAAATATAGCGCTGTGGCAACCAATTAATCTTATCCTTATGAATTAACATGATAGGAGTATAATTCTTGTTCAATGCCTGTTGGTGATAATCTTTCACCACTCCGATAATCTGCATCGGAGCGTCGGTACATTCCACTGTCACCAACTCACCTATTGCTTCGTCATTAGAAGTAAATCCCAAATTGCGTACGGCCGTCTCATTAATCACGAGTTTATCCACGTCGTCCCCATACTCCTCTGAAAAACCTCTTCCGGCTACTATCTGCAAACCGTAAGCATCCACATAATCGGGATCACAGGCTAGCATCTCATACAGCCGGTTCTGCTTCAAGGCGTCATTCGTACGGCGATTGGAAAGGAAAGTTGCCACTTCCTCTCCCGGCACAGCACCGGAGAAAGTAACCTGATGCACCAAAGGCAAGCGGGCAATCGCCTTCTTCATGGCTTCCAGCTTGACATTCTGTCCTTCCGTGTATCCCGGGAATTTAACTACTAATGTCTGGTCGGTCTTTACTCCCAAGGATTGATTACGCATAAAATTCAGTTGTGCAAAAACAATCAGTGTGCCACAAAGCAGAATCATAGATGCTGTATACTGAATGACAACTAATACCTGGCGGGTCCGCTCACCGGATTTACTATGCAGAAACTTACCTTTTAGTAATGTAATCGGTTTACGATTCAGCAAAGCCAATGCGGGATAATAACCCGAGAGGAAGATACCGGCAATAAAAACAAGAACCAGCAGAATCCACCAATAATCCATCAACCAAACGGAGAAAGTAACCGTACGTCCCACCAGTTGATTGAAATACGGAAGAATCAGTTCTATCAATCCCACAGCCAAAATAAAGGCTATCAGATTCATTACTAATGCTTCAAACAAGAATTGATAAATCAACTGCTTACGGAAAGCTCCCACTACCCTGCGCACTCCTACTTCCTTGGCACGTTCCATCGAACGGGCTACAGTCAGATTGATATAGTTAATCCAAGCAATGGCAAGAATAGCGATAGCGGCAAAAATCAGTGCAATCATGGCCGAACGGTTGCCTTTCGTTTCTGCTTCATATCCTAGTTGCGGGGTAAGATGTATATCAGCCAAAGGAATCAAAGATACCCCCCACGTTTTATTTTTCAGCGCTTCTTCCGTTTTATATTTCTCCGCCATCACGGGAAATTCTTTTTCTATCTCCTCTTTTCTCTCCGGAGAATCAAGCAAGACATAGGTATAGGCTTCGTGTTTGTACCAATATTCCTGCATATACTTAGGCAGAGAAGCATATGAAATCAGAAAGTTATAATGAATATGCGAATTGGAAGGCATTTCCTTCATTACTCCGGTCACTTCACACGATACTTTGTCATAAGCTCCGGTAAAGATAAAAATCTTCCCGATGGGATCTTCGTCTTTGAAATATTTACGGGCAATACGTTCGGTGATTACTACTTGCCTCGGCATGGAGAGGCAGGTCTTCTTATCCCCCTTCAACAGTTCGAAATCGAAAAGGCGGAAAAAGCCCGGGTCGGCATAAGCAATTTGATTCTCGCGCAAAGTCAGTTCTCCATATTTCACAATCTGTTCCGGTTGGAGTAAAGAACCTATCCGGGTATAGTCCTCAATTCCGGCAAGATTCTCTTTCATGGCAGAGCCATAGCCGAAAGAGCTTGTCGCCCAATAGTCAGTCAGCACTTCCCCTTCATGGAAGGTACTTTGCACACGGTAGATATGGGTATATTTTGTGTGCATTTTATCAAAGCTGAATTCAAATGTCACATAAGTCAGAATCAGCAAAGCCGATGCCATCCCGATTGCCAATCCAAAAATATTGATAAAACTGAACTTCTTCCGCTTCATCAGATTCCGATAGGCACTATTCCAATAATTCCCTATCATACCGTTTCGTTTTTAGATGACGTATTCTTTTCCAACGGACGATTGATATTTTCTGCTACAATTTGTCCGTCCAGTAATTGAATGACACGGTGCGCATACATGGAATCCCGTTGCGAGTGGGTAACAATAATGATAGTAGTTCCCTGACGGTTCAGTTCACCCAACAGTTCCATTACTTCCACACCATTGACCGAGTCCAGATTTCCGGTCGGTTCGTCAGCCAGTAACAGTTTGCACTCCGTCACTACAGCGCGGGCAATGGCTACACGCTGTTGTTGTCCGCCGGATAACTGTTGGGGATAGTGATTCGCACGATGCAGCAGATTCACTTTTTCAAGAACTTTATTCACCCGTTCTCTACGCTGGGTTGCTTTAACGCCTAAATAGACAAGCGGTAATTCTACATTCTCATACACGGTAAGCTCGTCAATCAGGTTAAAACTCTGAAAGATAAAACCAAGGTTGCTTTTCCGCAGGGCAGTCAGTTGATTTTCATTCATCTTATCGACCTGCCTTCCTTCAAAGAAATAAGAGCCGGAAGTAGGCGTATCCAATGTTCCGAGGATATTCAGCAATGTTGATTTTCCACATCCCGAAGGTCCCATTATAGCTACAAATTCTCCTTGTTCCACTTGTAAAGTGACTTCGTTCAATGCTTTTGTCTGTACCTCTTCCGTGGTGAAAAGCATAGATAGTTTTTCTGTTTTAATCATGGTGAATCATTTTTTATCGGCTTATATGCATTTGCATGCGGCGAGCCATTACTTTAATATTAGTTTCTCATTGTCTCCGAATAATTCATAACCGGATATAATCACCTTTTCGCACGGAGACAAACCTTCCGTCACCTCATAATACTGTGGATTTTGTCGTCCAATCTTCACAGGACGCCGCGTGGCAAATTTACCATTTTCATTGACAACATACATCCATCTGCCGCCGGTAATTTGAAAGAATCCGCCACGGGGAACAAGAATAGCCTGGGCAGGGTCGCCCAACTGTAGATTGATATGGTAAGTCTGCCCGGCACGTATATTCTCCGGTCGTTCCGAAATAAAGGCAAGGTCAGTGCGAAACTGACCTTCCTTTACTTCCGGATAAGGCTTGGTTACTTCTAGTTTATATGTATTTCCATCACGGGTAAAATCTGCAGGAAGTCCGGGAATCACACGTTCCACATAATGTTCGTCTATTTGTGCCTGCACTTTAAGGTCCGAAGTGATTATCTGCCCGATATGTTCACCGGCAGAAATCGACTGTCCCACCTGCGCATTCAGATTTCCCACTTGTCCGTCAATCGGGGCTTTTATTTTCAGGTTCTCCAAACGTTCACGAACCAAGACAAGACTTCGTTTCATATTATGTATATTTTCGTCAAGACTACCAATTTGACTCTCCCGGAAAATATGGTCCTGCCGAATACGCTCGTCAATCACTGCAAGTTGTTCTTTAGCCGCTATATACTCTTCTTCTGCCTGCCGGAAATCTTCACGGGCTATCAATTCTTCTTCCACCAAACGTTTGTATTGCTCATAACGACGTTTCTTCAAAGTCAGCTCTTTATTCAGACCGATACGCTCCTGTTTCAGTTGAAGACGTTCCTGCTCCATGCTGATACGGGTATTGCGCAATTCATTCTCCTGATAAGCCAAATCAGCTTCACTCTGCATGATTCCGATATTAAGCAACGGATTACTAAGCCGGAGAATGACATCTCCTGCTTTCACCATCACCCCTTCTTCTTTCAATCGCTCTTCCACACGTCCGCCTTCTATGGCGTCCATATAGATAATCCGGCTAGGCATCACCTGCCCAATCACACGAATATAATCATTAAATTCAGCTTGCTTGACAGTGGCAATAGTCAGTCGTTCTTTCTCCACAGACATGGAAGAAGCCGTATCTCTGAAAACAAAATATAAAACTATCGCAACACCGAGTACGATTCCACCGATACCATAAAGGTGTTTACGATTCATGCCGGGCTTATGTTCAAGAGGTGTATCCATAAAGGTATTAATCAAAATAGGGGTTGTTATAAATTTATTCTTTTTGGAAAATGGAAACTTTGCTTTATAAGAAAGTCCCTTCCCTGTAATATTTCTCCAGTTTCATCATCATTTCTATTTGCAGACGCACACGAACCAATTCCGCTTTGGCGGAGATAAAGCGGTTGCGGGCTTCCATCAACTGAAAAACAGAGATGAGTCCTTCTTCCCATTTCCGCTCGGATTCTTTCAGCACCAAGCCTTCCGCATCCAGTTGTTGTAACGCCTGTCGATGTTCGTTATATCCCGCATGAAGGGAAAGAAGCGTTTGTTCAATATCAGTGTATAACTGCTGTTTTTCCAGCTCTTCTTCATTTTTCAGTCGATACAAATTCAGCTTTAGCTTTCGTTGATTTGTCAGACGTTCCAAACCACTAAGCAAAGGAAAAGAGATGCCGATACCGATATACTTTCCAATATTATCCCTCAACTGCCTGGCAGAGAAGGCGGTATTATAGAAATTAGAGCCAACCGTAAAACGGGCGTAGACAGAAGGAGAAAAAGCCCCTCCACCCACTGCATATGCCTTACGAGCAGCTTTCTGTTTTAAATCAATCATACGCATAGCGGGAAGAGTTTCCAATGATTGCCCATATACCGTTTCCACTGTCGGAACAGAAAGTAGCGGAAGCTGTCCTGCTTCTACAATAGTATCCTGAATAATAAGCGTATCGCCCGGTTGAAAATTCATTAACTGCTTCAAATGCAGCAATGCCAGTTCACAACTATTCTCACGGGATTGGCGACGATAAATATCCCCTTCTCTACGGGCTTTCACTTCCTGCAAATCGGAAGCGGATTTCAGTCCTAATTCTACGAACGTTTCCGTTTGCTTTAAATACCGCTCGCTCAACCGACTTTGCTCCAAAGCAAGATTCAGCAACTTTCTTTCCAAAATCAGTTGATAATAAGCATCCGTCACTTGATAAGCAAGCTCATTCTGTTTGTTTTTCAATTCCCACTCGCTACGCTCCTTATTTATTTTCTGAAAACGTACCCGATTGATACGTGAGAAGCCTTCAAACAAAGAAAGAGTCATATCGAGTCCCACTGTACCTTCTTCAAAAGTCTCCTTCGTATATCCACTAGCATCCTGGTTCATTGAACGACCGAAACGTTTCCCCGTTTCCGCACTAGCCGTAACCCGAGGTAAAAAAGCACCGATAGAAGCTACATAATCTGTACGTGCTGCCTTTATATCAATAGTGCTATTCCGTACGGAAGGATTCTGTTTCCAGGCCAGCCGGATACACTCATCTAAACTCATTTCCGGTTGAGCATACATCATTGAAGGGAATAAAAATAATAGCCAAAAGTATTTCATTCTTTATATATTAGACGTGATCGTGTTTCGCACCAATAACAGGCAAATTCAATGCCACAAAAACTAAACTACTGATTATAAATGCAGTAACATATATCACATCATTTTATCCGTCCAATATTTAAACACCCTAACGTCCAAAAATTGGACGTTATCACCAACATCACTCCATTTCAAGACAAATCGCAAGTATTTTGACCGTTCTTTCAGGAAATACACCTTAAAACGCCTAAATATTGGACACTCGCTTGCAGAGAAAATCAAAAACAAATATCTTTACCCGAAAACTAAGAAATCACTCAAACCAGGTAGATACCCCCAATCTTGCGTATGGAGACAGGAACTATTTTAATAGTAGACGATAATAAAAGCGTGTTGGCTTCACTGGAGTTATTACTCGAAAATGAATTCAGCACAGTTCGCACCGCAGCCAATCCCAATCAGATTACGGCCTTACTTTCCACTACTTCTATTGACATCGTAATCCTTGACATGAACTTTTCAGCAGGCATCAATAACGGAAACGAAGGATTATACTGGCTAAAGCGTATCCATGAAATCCGTCCTTCCCTTCCTGTGGTAATGCTGACTGCTTATGGAGATGTAGAGCTTGCCGTCAAAGCCCTGAAGAACGGAGCTACCGATTTCCTGCTCAAACCATGGGATAACCACTTATTGATTCAAAAAATAAAAGAAGCCTATAAGAACAATAGCAAAACAGAAGATAAGAGAACAACCAAGCCTAACAATAAATCTTCCCGCCTGGAAAGCACTAACAGAACGGAAATGCTGACAGGACATTCTCCGGCAATGCTCCAACTGATTAAAGTGGTTGCTAAAGTTGCCAAAACCGATGCCAACATCCTGATAACCGGAGAGAACGGAACAGGAAAAGAAATGCTGGCTAAAGAGATACACCGCCTGTCAACGCGCAATACCCGGCCAATGCTTGGCGTCGATATGGGTGCTATCAGCGAATCCCTTTTCGAAAGCGAACTGTTCGGACACGAACGCGGAGCCTTCACCGACGCTTATGAAAGCCGTCCGGGAAAATTCGAAGCCGCCAACGGTAGTTCACTCTTTATGGATGAAATCGGGAATCTCCCTCTTGCCATGCAAGCCAAATTACTGACCGTACTCCAAAACAGAAATGTCACCCGAATCGGCAGTAATAAAGTAATCCCCATTGACATCCGTTTGATTTCCGCCACCAATAAGGATATTCCGGAAATGGTAAAACAAGGGTTGTTCCGGGAAGATTTATTCTACCGCATCAACACCATCCATCTTGAAATCCCCCCATTGCGCGAGCGCGGAGATGACATTCTCTTGTTCATCGACACCTTCCTACACCGTTTTGCAGCCAAATACCAACGACCGGAAATGCGGATGCATGAACAAACGATTGAAAAGCTACGCTCCTACCATTGGCCAGGCAACATACGGGAATTGCAACACGCCATAGAGAAAGCCGTTATCCTGTGCGAAGGCAACGTGATACGCCCCAAAGATATCCTGGTAAAGCAAACCTGGAAACCGC
The DNA here is from genome assembly GCF_014750685.1 of Bacteroides sp. GM023. Lineage (GTDB taxonomy): Bacteria > Bacteroidota > Bacteroidia > Bacteroidales > Bacteroidaceae > Bacteroides. The sequence goes on along the minus strand of NZ_JAAXGE010000001.1, from coordinate 507,677 downwards.
AGACCGGTAGCATCGTCCCCAATTTGGAAGAAGTAGAACGGCAAGCCATCGAAACCGCCATCCTCCAAAACAACGGAAACCTGACTGCCGCCGCCGAGCAATTAGGTATCAGCCGGCAGACACTCTACAATAAACTGAAACGATTTAAACCCTGAACCATATGATATTCAGCCGACATATATATTGGATTATCTTACTGCATATCGTGCTTATTCTCGCCACTTCGGGCACAGGAATATGGTTAATCATCTCGCAGCGCGGATATACGATAGGAACATTATTAATCATCTGCTCCCTGTTCCAAATCGGCGGATTAGTGAAGAAACTGAACTCATTCAACCAAAAGCTGCGTCTCTTTTTCGATGCCATAGAAGACAAGGATAATATGCTTTATTTTCCCGAGCGCAACGTCAGCAAAGAACAGGAGAAACTGAATCGTTCCCTGAACCGCATCAATCTCCTGCTGTCCAAAACTCAATCGGCTTATTCCAAACAGGAACATTTTTACCGTTCACTTCTCGAAGAAGTTCCGAGCGGCGTACTGGCATGGGACTCTTCCGGGAAAATAATCACGGCAAACAGTGCCGCACTTTCCTTGCTGGACTGCCCGCAACCATCCCAATACCACCAACTGGAATCCTTGCTGCAAGCACAGGACAAGAAGTCACGGCTCAGCCTTTCCCAAAGCCAAATGAAACTTCAAGATGAAACAATCAGTATCCTTTCCATCAAGGATATAGGTGACGAACTAAGCGACCAGGAAAGCGAATCGTGGAACAAGTTGAGCCATGTACTCACACATGAAATCATGAATACCATCGCTCCTATCATCTCCCTGTCTCAAACATTGTCCACCTATCCCGACATCAACGAGAAAGCAATCCGCGGACTCCGCATTATCCAGGCACAAAGCGAGCGACTGCTGGAATTTACCGAATCTTTCCGTCACCTCTCCTACCTGCCTCAACCGGAAAAGAAACTGTTCTCACTTACCGCCACCCTGCAAAATCTTCAGGAACTGCTGTCCGGTGACTGTAAAGAAAACCATATCACCTTCACACTCACCTGCCAACCCGAATCCATCGACATGAACGGAGATAAAAACCAACTCTCCCAAGTACTGCTCAATCTTCTGAAAAACTCCATGCAGGCACTGGAAGGAAAAGCAGACGGAACAATCAGTATCCACGCACAGCAGGACGACCGCATATCCATCGACATCACAGACAATGGTCCGGGAATCCTCCCTGAACTACAGGAAAAAGTCTTTATCCCTTTCTTTACAACCAAATCAGAAGGTACCGGCATCGGGCTAAGTCTCTGTAAGCAAATTATCCGTAACCACGGCGGGCATCTCGCCATTCAGGAAAGTCAACCCGGCAAAACAGTTTTTCATATAGATATACCCCTATAAAACAAACCTTTCCAGTCCTTTGAGTGTTTATTATATAAACGAATTACTTACACAATATGAGTATCAAAGAACAATACTGGAAATATTCCCTCATTGTCATCATTCTATTTATGGGAGTTATCATCTTCCGGCAAATTACTCCTTTCCTGGGGGGACTGCTGGGAGCACTCACCATTTATATATTAGTGCGTACACAGATGAACCACCTGACGGAAAAGAGAAAAATGAAACGCAGCATCGGCGCATTGCTGATTACGGCAGAAACTATACTGGTATTCCTTGTCCCCCTCGGATTGACCATCTGGCTGGTAGTAAACAAACTTCAAGACATTAATCTGGCACCGCAGACATTAGTCGAACCCATTCAGCAAGTAGCAGAATTTATCAAAGAAAAGACAGGTTATGATGTACTGGGAAAAGATACGCTGTCATTTATCGTCTCCATCCTTCCCCGCATCGGACAAATAATTATGGAAAGTGTCAGCAGCCTTGCCATCAATTTGTTCGTCATGGTATTTGTACTCTATTTTATGCTGATAGGCGGTAAAAAGATGGAAGAATACGTCAACGCCATTCTGCCGTTCAATGAGACAAATACACAGGAAGTGATTCACGAAATCAATATGATTGTGCGTTCCAATGCTATCGGCATCCCCTTGTTGGCTATCATTCAAGGGGGCGTCGCCATGATAGGTTATCTTATCTTTGGAGCGCCCAACATTCTGTTGCTGGGATTCCTCACCTGTTTTGCCACCATCATTCCGATGGTCGGCACGGCATTGGTATGGTTCCCCGTAGCCGCCTATCTTGCCATAAGTGGAGATTGGTTCAATGCCATCGGCCTTGCCGCCTACGGAGGCATCGTTGTTTCACAGTCCGACAATCTGATACGGTTTATCCTTCAAAAGAAAATGGCAGACACACATCCGCTGATTACTATCTTCGGAGTTGTCATCGGTCTGCCCCTTTTCGGATTTATGGGAGTCATTTTCGGCCCGTTATTACTCTCACTATTCTTTCTTTTCGTTGATATGTTCAAGAAAGAATATCTGGATTTGCGAAATAACCTTCCTGCGAGATAACGGAACTACCGAAAAAATGCGTACTTTTGTGAGCGTAAAAACGACACTATAATTCATGGAAGCATTTACATTCAATACTGTCGAGCTGATTGCATTATCAGCGGCAGGAATTCTTTTTATCATTCAGCTTATTTACTATCTCGGTTTGTACAACCGGATACATCTGCACAACAAAGCAGTACGTAAAGAGGAAGCTCACTTCACACGGGAATTGCCACCACTTTCCGTCATAATCTGTGCACGCAACGAAGCTGATAATCTGCGTAAAATCCTGCCTGCCATACTGGAACAGGATTATCCGCAATTTGAAGTGATTGTCATCAACGATGCTTCCACAGACGAGACAGAAGACGTGCTGGGATTTATGGAAGAGAAATATCCTCATCTTTACCACAGTTTTACTCCTGACAGCGCCCGCTATATCAGCCATAAAAAACTGGCTCTGACATTGGGCATCAAAGCCAGTAAACACGACTGGCTCGTATTCACGGAAACCAACTGTATCCCCGCCAGCAAGAGCTGGTTGAAACTGATGGCACGCAACTTTACCTCGCAAACGCAGGTGGTTTTGGGATATAGCGGCTATGACCGCACCAAAGGATGGCTGCACAAACGTGTCGCATTCGATACACTGTTCCAGTCATTGCGTTACCTGGGCTTTGCTTTGGCCGGAAAGCCTTACATGGGTATTGGCCGTAACCTGGCCTACCGCAAAGAATTATTCTTCAAACAGAAAGGTTTTTCCAGTTATCTGAACCTGCAACGCGGAGAAGATGATTTATTTATCAATCAGATAGCCAACAGCAGTAATACTCGTGTAGAAACGGACTTCAACGCCACCATGCGGATACAACCTGTTTACCGTTATAAAGACTGGAAAGAAGAAAAGGTCAGCTATATAGCTACCTCACGTTTTTACCGTGGAGTGCAACGTTACCTATTAGGTTTTGAAACCCTGTCACGCCTGTTGTTCTATGCCGCTTGTATCACCGGTATTGTATTCGGCATTCTCAGCTTCCATTGGCTGGCGGCAGGTATCGCATTATTGCTCTGGCTGATTCGCTACACAGTGCAAGCCGTCATTATCAACCAGGCAGCCAAAGAAATGGGTGGTAACAGAAAATATTATTTCTCATTGCCTGTATTCGATATTCTCCAACCGATACAGTCATTGAATTTCAAAATCTGCCGTTTTTTCCGTGGTAAAGGAGATTTTATGAGAAGATAAAATCTGCCGTGGATTACATAGTCCGCTGCATATAAATCGCATCCGAACCATCATGATAATAGTGTGGCTTTATTCCCGTGGGAATAAAGCCATTTTTCATATATAGTCCGATAGCCGGAGTATTTGACTCTTTCACTTCAAGCGTGATTTTCTCCGCCTTATATTCATAAGCCACCCGAACGGTCTGCTCCATCAGACGTTGCCCCAAACTCTTTCCCCTAAAATCAGGATGAACAGCTATGGAATACACCCTCAAATAGCGTGTACCTTCGTGGAACAACAAAGAAACATAAGCAATCAGTCTGTCCTCTTCCTGCACCACATAGAAAGCGCCTTTCGAGCGTACGATTAAATAGGCAAACTGCTGTTTCGAAAAACTATCTTCCTGAAAACAGACCTGCTCTATCTCCAGAATAGCAGGAATATCTGCCAACTCCGCCTTGCGAATATACGGTTCCGTCTCCATCATCAATAGTGTTTACCTTCCAAAGCCTGTTCAAAGTAATTCAACAACCGATAGTACATTTCATCTCCAATGATGGCATCTTCCAATCCATGGTCGATACTCGGATTATCATTGATTTCAATAACGTAGGCTTTATCATCCACCATCTTCAAATCCACTCCGTACAATCCTTTTCCAATCAGATTGGCCGCCTTTACAGCCGTATCCAACACAACACGGGGCACTTGATAAATAGGAATCGTATCCACCAGTCCGCAACGGCTTCTTCCCGAATCATAATGGCAATATATCTGCCAATGCCCCTTAGCCATATAATATTTGCAGGCATACAACGGCACTCCGTTCAACAACCCGACACGCCAGTCAAATTCAGTAGGCGTAAATGCCTGTGCCAACAGAATAGCCGACCGCTGAAAAAGCAGTTCCAGGCTTGTCTTCAATTCTTCCTCATTCGACACTTTTTTCATGCCGATAGAATAAGACCCGTCCGGTATCTTCAGAATAAAAGGAGCACCCACCTGTTCGCTAATCTGCTCAAACGAATTCTCATTCGACTGGAAAATCAAAGCAGACTTGGGAGCAGAAATCTTTTCTTTTTCGAAAAGCTCTTTCAGATACACCTTATTCGTGCAACGGATAATAGACAACGGATCGTCAATAACCACCATACCATTTTGGGCAGCCAATTGCGACAAATGAAACGTATAATGATTCAAAGAAGTCGTAGTACGGATAAACAACGCGTCAAATTCAAGTAAACGCATTGCATCCTCTTCCGTAATCATCTCCACATGGATATTCATCTTTTTGGCAACCTCGGATAGTTTATGCAACGCTCCCTTATTACTAGGCGGAAACTTCTCCTGCGGGTCAATCAGCACAGCCAGGCTATAACGGGGAGTTTTTGCAGACTTGGGCGCACGCCATATTTTCTTATTAAAGTTATCCAGCGTATTGGCAAAGAAATCCTGTTCTTCATCATCCAACTGAGTCAGAGGTAAGGACTGGATGCTTTCAATCTGATTTTTCGGACGGGTATTCAACGTCACCCTCAATAGCGGACAAGGATAATTCTCAAAGATAAAGCGGGCTATTCTTTCCAACCCCTTCTCCCGGCATTTCCCGAAGTAGATATTCAGATACCAAATGTCATCCTTGATTTCGTTCTTCTGTATCCACTGGTAGCAAAGCGCCTGCAGGCTGCGATCCATCCTAATGCCCGTCCCCGCTTCCAGCTTATTGATAACATGCACATCGGGGATGACTTTCTGTCCTCTCGTTTGGGCAAGCAAAGAACAGTAATACCCTTCGGAGTTGTAACTGTAATCATTGCTTAGATTAATAACTAACTTCCGGTCTTTCTCCACCGGCTTGTTTTTCAGATAGTCGGAAACGGTCAAAACGCTGTTTGTCTCACAATACGGTTTCCAGTCATCCGGGTTATCCAATAGAATCAATACATTATTCATAATGGAAAAATTAAATCTATAAGAGGATATTACAATAAATCGGGCGCAAATATAGACATATTATTCACTCCACATCACGGAATGGCCTAAATTATTTTTCTAGTAAAAATCGGGTAGAAAATGAGCGGCTTACTCGTATCTCATGGAACTCGCCGGATTGATTTTCGTAATCAGGAATGAGGGGCCTATCAGCATCAGGACAGCAGCCAACAGGGTGCCGATATTAATCAAAAGGAAAAGCAATATATTGAAAGAAACCGGAACCACATCGACATAATAAGTCTCCGGATCGAGTTTGAAAATACCGAATTGAGATTGAAGGATACAGAACGTCAGGCCGATGGCATTTCCCCAAAGCATCCCTTTGCCAATCAGGAAAACGGCAAACCAAAGGAAGGTCTTGCGAATCGTAAAGTTATTCGCTCCCAAAGCCTTCAGGATACCAATCATGTTCGTACGTTCGATAATGATAATCAGCAAACCGGAAATCATGGTAAAGCCAGCAACACCTATCATCAGAATCAGAATCACCCACACATTCAAGTCAAGCAGGTCAAGCCACGCAAATATCTGCGGATTCAACTGTTCAATGCTACGCACATAATATACGCCGCCCAGTTCATCCTGCCGATTATCAGTGTCGATTGCTATTTCATACGTCGTATCTTCCAGCTTATCATAATCTTTCACTTGAAGCTCCACGCCAGTCACCTGTTCCGGTTGCCAACCGTTCAAGCGGTTCACCAAACTAAGGTCGGTCAATAAAAAGATATTATCATATTCGGAAAAGTTTGTCTGATAAATTCCGGCAATAGTCAGCCGTCGAGCACGTACATCGTCCTGTATATAATAGGTATATATCTTATCCCCCAGCTTCAACTTCATCTTCGTAGCCAAAGCCTTGGAAATAAGTACCTGATTGCTGGAAACTGAGTCACTGAAAACCGGAATTTCGCCTTCCACCAAATATTCTTCCATGAAGCGGGGATCAAATTCCGGCCCTACACCTTTCAGTACCATTCCTTGAAAAGCATCGTCCGTCTTTATCATACCCGGTTTGGTAGAAAAACGCTGTACGTGGCTTATTTCGAGATAACCGGCAAGAGCCGCCATCATGCTATCCCCCACTATAATCGGATGAGTCTCATAAGAACTGGCCGCGTCCAGATTCGTAATCTGGATATGCGAGCCGAATCCTATGACTTTATTTCGCACTTCACTTTTAAACCCGATAACTACCGCCACAGCTATAATCATAACAGCCAGTCCGATAGCAATACCCGCCATTGCAATGAGGACCGCAGGACGTGACACCTGCTTTCCGCCATCGCTTTCACGATAGATACGCCGGGCTATGAAAAGTGACAGAGACATATTCTTTTATTCCGTTCTTCCCGGATACACTTCCAAAGCTTTCTGCAATACAAAAAGCGCACGGGTTAAATCTTCTTTCTTCAAAACGTAAGCGATACGCACCTCATTGATACCCGACCCCGGAGTAGTATAGAAACCGGAAGCCGGAGCCATGAATACCGTCTGACCTTCGTATTCGAAATCAGAAAGACACCATGCACAGAACTTGTCGGAATCATCTACCGGAAGTTTCGCTACGGTATAGAAAGCTCCCATCGGAATCGGAGAATAAACGCCCGGAATACGGTTCAATCCGTCAATCAGGCATTTACGACGTTCCACGTATTCGTCATACGTCTCGCGATAGTATTCTTCTGGGGCATCCAAAGAAGCCTCAGCAGCAATCTGTCCGATCAAAGGGGGACTCAAACGAGCCTGGCAGAACTTCATGACAGCATCGCGTATTTCCTTATTCTTGGTAATCAACGCACCGATGCGGATACCGCATTCTGAATAACGCTTGGACACGGAGTCAATCAGTACCACATTATTCTCAATACCTTCGAGATGGCAGGCAGATATATAAGGAGAACCGGTGTATATAAACTCACGATACACTTCGTCGGAGAAGAGGAACAAATCATATTTCTTCACGAGATCACGAATCTGATTCATCTCGCGACGAGTGTACAGATAACCGGTCGGATTGTTCGGATTACAGATCAGGATTGCTTTGGTACGTTCATTAATCAGTTCTTCAAACTTCTCCACTTTAGGGAGTGAGAAGCCCTCTTCAATGGTCGTGGCAATCGTACGTATCTTTGCTCCGGCAGAGATAGCGAACGCCATATAGTTAGCATATGCCGGTTCGGGAACGATAATCTCATCACCCGGATTCAGACAGGAAAGGAAAGCGAAAAGCACCGCTTCTGAGCCACCCGACGTAATGATTATATCATCTGCCGTAAGATTGATATTGAACTTCTCATAATATCCTACTAATTTCTCGCGATAGCTACGATAACCTGCACTGGGACTGTATTCCAAGACTTTGCGGTCAATATTGCGTATCGCGTCAATCGCGGCCTGAGGAGTGGGCAGGTCAGGCTGTCCGATGTTCAGGTGAAACACATGAACTCCCCGTTGCTTGGCAGCGTCTGCCAAAGGAGCCAGTTTTCTGATAGGAGATGCAGGCATCTCGTTTCCGCGAATGGATATGGTTGGCATAATTTTAACTACAAATTACTTAATTACTATTTACTTTTTCTACTTGAAGCTGCAAATGTACGCAATAATTTGAATACAGAGACATAAAAACTTTAAAAACCTTAGTAAGGTTAAAAACGTTATGGGATTTTGAAAATAAAGCTATACATTTGTCATACGGAAAACTTAAAACAATATCATAATGACCATACACCTTATCTCATTCGCATCACTACTTCATAAACAAGTTTCACTGCGCAGTTCACACGAAGCGATTTTGAGTGAACTTGAAAAATATTATACCGTAAAACTCGTCGACTATCAGGATATGAACAAGCTGGGTAGTGATGATTTCAAAATCATCTTCATCGCTACCGGCGGAGTAGAAAGACTGGTCATTCAACATTTCGAAAGCCTTCCCCGCCCCGCCATTTTGCTGGCAGACGGCATGCAGAACTCTCTTGCTGCCGCATTGGAGATATCTACCTGGCTGCGGGGACGCGGAATGAAAAGTGAAATTCTTCATGGTGAATTACCATCCATCATCCTTCGTATTCATACACTTTACAATAACTTCCAGGCGCAACGCTCCTTATTCGGCAAGCGCATCGGAGTCATCGGCACTCCTTCTTCCTGGCTCGTTGCCAGCAATGTTGACTATCTTTTGGCCAAACGTCGTTGGGGTATCGAATACACGGACATTCCGTTAGAACGAGTTTATGAACATTTCCAACAAATCACGGATGATGAGGTAGGCGCTTCCTGTGCAGCCGTCGCTTCACAAGCTCTTGCCTGCCGCGAAGGAACTCCCGAAGATTTAATCAAAGCTATGCGACTATACCGGGCTATCAAGAAGGTATGCGAAGAGGAGAAACTGGAAGCACTGACATTAAGTTGCTTCAAACTGATTGAGCAAATCGACACGACTGGTTGTCTGGCATTATCCTTATTGAACGATGACGGAATCATGGCCGGCTGCGAAGGAGACTTGCAATCCATCTTCACCCTGCTGGCAGTAAAAGCACTCACCGGAAAAGACGGATTCATGGCAAATCCTTCCATGATTAATTCCCGCACCAACGAACTTATCCTGGCTCATTGCACCATCGGACTCAAACAGACGGAAAGATATATTATTCGCAATCATTTTGAAACGGAAAAAGGAATTGCTATCCAAGGCTTACTCCCGACCGGAGACGTGACTATCGTGAAATGCGGCGGAGAATGTCTCGACGAATATTACCTGTCTACGGGAACATTATCCGAGAATACCAATTATATCAATATGTGTCGGACACAAGCTCGCATACGGATGAATACTCCGGCAGAATATTTCTTAAAGAATCCGTTGGGCAATCATCACATCCTCGTTCATGGAAATTTTGAAGATACATTGAATGAGTTCTTCCAGGCGAATGCTTGTAAGAGAACGGAATAAAATCCTCTATGATCTTTAAAGAAAACACTTTCTTAATAAAGAAAAGAGCTTATCTACTTATTTAGAAAGTGTTTTCATATTAGAAATATATATTTTAACCTGAAACCTGTCTCTGTCAAAGTCTAATACAAATCAAAATATATATTATATGAGAAACATATTAATTAATAGACGGGATTTTCTGAAAAGTTTGGGTATAGCCGGGGCTGGTGCACTTTTTGCGGCAAGTCCGTGGCTTTCTGCTTTCTCGGAAGTCACCAATACTACTAAAGAGAAATGTCGCCTGGCTATTATCGGTCCCGGTTCGCGGGGACGTTTTTTAATGGGGTTCTTAACCCAAAATCCCAAAGTAGAGATTGTAGCCTTATGCGATATTTACAAACCATCCGTCGAGGAAGCGTTGAAGCTTGTTCCTAATGCCAAAGTATATAGTGACTATCGGGAAGTATTGGAAGACAAGACGATAGATGCTGTCCTGCTAGCTACTCCCCTTAATTCGCATTGTAAAATCGTGTTGGATGCATTTGATGCAGGCAAGCATGTATTCTGCGAAAAGACAATCGGCTTCACAATGGATGAATGTTACCGGATATATCAGAAACATCGCAGCACAGGAAAAATTTTCTTTACCGGACAACAACGCCTGTTCGACCCACGCTACATCAAAACAATGGAACTGGTTCATGCGGGGACTTTCGGTGAAATAAATGCTATCCGTACTTTTTGGAACAGGAATGGCGACTGGAGACGTCCCGTTCCTTCCCCGGAACTGGAACGTCTGATAAACTGGCGTCTGTACAATGAATTTTCAAAAGGATTAATGACGGAACTGGCTTGCCATCAACTCCAAATAGGTAGCTGGGCATTGCGCAAGATTCCAGAAAAGGTAATGGGACATGGTGCTATTACTTATTGGAAAGACGGTAGGGAAGTGTATGATAATGTAAGTTGCATTTATGTATTCGACGATGGAATAAAGATGACTTTCGATTCTGTAATCTCTAATAAATTCTACGGATTGGAAGAACAGATTATGGGTAGTCTTGGTACGGTGGAACCGGAAAAAGGAAAATATTATTTTGAGGACATATCTCCTGCACCGGCTTTCCTGCAAATGATTAATGACTGGGAAAACAAGGTGTTTGATTCATTGCCTTTTGCCGGAACAAGTTGGGCACCGGAGACTGCGAACACGAATACCGGAGAATTTATCATTGGAGAACGTCCGAAAAGTGATGGCACTTCTTTGTTACTGGAAGCATTCGTAGAAGCCGCCATTACCCAAAAGCAACCGGCACGGATAGCTGAAGAAGGATATTACGCCAGTATGCTATGTCTGTTGGGACATCAGGCACTGGAAGAAGAACGGACACTCTATTTCCCGGACGAATATAAAATAGACTATCTGAACCATCAATCTACCCAAACACCCGAAACTGTATGAAAGACACAATTGTGACCGCAAGGCGGAAAAAGACGGAGATTATCACTTTACTCGTCTGTTTCGTAATAGCCAATTTAGTGCATATGTATGCTATCATAGCTTATCATGGTTCATTTATGGAGATGATAACTTCTATTTTCTATATATTAATATTCACTTTTGCGCTTTACGCCTTTTGGGGACTTTTGCGTCTCCTCTTCTATGGAATTAAAAGAATACTTAATCAATATCAATGAATAACTTATGACGACACGAAGAGACTTTCTGAAAACTATGTCTATGGCTTCTGCCGGACTGGCATTGGGAGCCGGCGATTTGCTGAATGCCCAAACTATTTCATCGAAAAAAGCGAGAGGTGAAAAAGTAAAGATAGCCTATGTAGGCATCGGAAACCGTGGAGAGCAAATCATTGGAGATTTTGCACGAACCGGGATGGTGGAAGTTGTGGCTTTATGCGATGTGGACATGGGAGCCAAACATACACAGAAGGTAATAGCCAAGTATCCAAAGGCCAAACAATTCAGGGACTTCCGGCAAATGTTCGATAAGGCCGGTAATGAATTTGACGCTGTAGCCATCGCTACTCCCGACCATTCACACTTCCCGATCAGCATGCTGGCTTTGGCATCCGGGAAGCATGTATATGTGGAGAAACCGCTTGCACGAACTTTTTACGAAGCGGAGTTGCTGATGCAGGCTGCGCTCAAACGGCCTAACCTGGCTACTCAGGTAGGAAACCAGGGACATTCGGAAGCGAACTATTTCCAGTTTAAGGCTTGGATGGACGCGGGAATCATTAAAGATGTGACTGCTATCACCGCGCATATGAATAACCCGCGCCGTTGGCATACATGGGACACCAACATCTATAAACTTCCTTCAGGACAACAATTGCCGAAAGATATGGACTGGGATACCTGGCTCGGAGTAACTCCTTATCACGAATATAATCAGGACTATCATCAAGGGCAATGGCGCTGCTGGTATGATTTCGGAATGGGCGCACTGGGTGACTGGGGAGCGCATATCCTTGACACGGCTCACGAGTTCCTTGAATTGGGATTGCCCTATGAAGTCACCATGCAATATGCAAATGGGCACAATGATTATTTCTTCCCTTATTCTTCTACGGTTCTTTTCCGTTTCCCGCAACGCAAAGGTATGCCGCCGGTAGATATTACCTGGTATGATGGCTTGGATAATCTTCCGCCAATCCCTCAAGGTTATGGAGTTTCAGGACTGGACCCAAACATTCCCGCTACCAATCAGGGAGATACCCCTACCGCTAAACTGAATCCGGGAAAGATTATTTATTCAAGGGATCTTACCTTCAAGGGAGGAAGTCATGGAAGTACGTTGTCTATTATTCCGGAAGAAAAGGCAAAAGAAATGGCCGATAAACTGCCGCAAGTACCAAAGAGTCCATCCAATCATTTTGAGAACTTCCTGCTGGCATGTAATGGCATCGAAAAGACACGCTCACCATTTGAAATTAACGGCGTTTTAAGTCAGGTATTCTCTTTGGGTGTAATGGCTCAGCGACTCAATACCCAACTGTTCTTTGATAGCCGCACGAAGCAGATTACGAATAATGAGTTTGCCAATGCTATGTTGGCGGGACTTCCGCCGCGTAAGGGCTGGGATCAGTTCTATAAATTGTAAACAAGCATAAAAACAGGAGATAGAAAGATTTTTGATTATTATAATACCATGAATATATGAAGAAAAATATCGTATTGACTTTACTTTTATTCTGCGCCGCTTCGGCCGTCGCACAGAATTGGGAACCTCTTTTTAATGGCAAGAACCTGAAAGGGTGGAAGAAACTGAATGGCAAAGCCGAATATAAGATTGTAGACGATGCCATTGTCGGTGTGTCCAAAATGGGAACTCCCAATACATTTCTAGCTACTGCAAAGAATTATGGGGACTTTATCCTTGAGTTTGACTTTAAAGTAGATGACGGTTTAAACTCCGGTGTACAACTTCGTAGTGAAAGTAAGAAAGACTATAAAAAAGGACGCGTGCATGGCTATCAATTCGAAATCGATCCTTCCAAGCGGGCTTGGTCGGGTGGTATTTACGATGAAGCACGTAGAAACTGGCTTTATCCTCTGACTCTGAATCCGTCGGCAAAAACAGCTTTCAAGAATAATGCATGGAATAAAGCCCGTGTCGAGGCTGTCGGTAATTCTATCCGCACTTGGATTAATGGTGTGCCTTGTGCTAATATATGGGATGATATGACTCCTGTAGGCTTCATTGCCCTGCAAGTGCACGCTATCGGCAATGCCGCGGACGAGGGTAAGACCGTAAGCTGGAAGAATATCCGTATCTGTACGACGGATGTAGAACGTTATCAGACTCCGGAAGCTCAGGCAGCACCGGAAGTAAACGTGATTTCTAATACAATTTCTCCGAATGAAGCAAAAGACGGTTGGGCTTTATTGTGGGACGGTAAAACTACTGGAGGTTGGAAAGGTGCCAAACTTTCAACTTTCCCCGCAAAAGGCTGGAAGATTGAAAATGGTATTCTGAAAGTAATAAAAAGCGGTGGTGCCGAATCAGCTAACGGTGGTGATATTGTGACTACCCGTAAATACAAGAACTTTATTCTAAAAGTGGATTTCAAAATCACCGAAGGTGCAAATAGTGGGGTTAAATATTTCGTTAACCCGGATTTGAATAAGGGTGAAGGTTCAGCTATCGGCTGTGAGTTCCAAATACTTGATGATGACAAACATCCGGATGCAAAACTCGGCGTGGAAGGTAACAGAAAATTAGGCTCTTTATATGACCTGATTCCTGCTCCTAAAGACAAACCGTTCAACAAGAAAGAGTTTAATACAGCTACTATTATTGTAAAGGGTAATCATGTAGAGCATTGGCTGAATGGTGTTAAACTGATTGAGTATGATCGTAACAATGATATGTGGAATGCCTTGGTGGCATACAGTAAGTACAAGAACTGGCCTAACTTTGGAAATTCTGAAGAAGGTAATATCTTGCTTCAGGATCATGGCGATGAAGTTTGGTTTAAGAATGTGAAGATTAAAGAACTGAAATAAGTTACATTATCAATAAAGGGTATGTCTCGTGACAGGACATGCCCTTCTGTCTTGCCATAAATGCAAACAACGATTCAACATTTGTATAAACCACCGCATAATGGTAATGGATTACTTTATGCCTGGTTCTCATCCATGCATACACGTGTGGATATAATGTTGTGTAGTAAGAAACCGGAAGAAGAATTGATGCTTGTGGTTGACCGTATCCATGAGGAATTGCAACGATTGGAAAAGGTAGCCAATTATTACGACCCTGCCAGTGAACTGGCATCTGTCAATCGAACGGCTTCCATATCTCCGGTTATCCTCAGCGAAGAACTTTATGCAATGATTGACTGCTGCCTGGAATATAATCGTAAAACGTTGGGGTATTTCGACGTTACTGTTCATTCGGAACAGTATAATCCGAATACGATTCATTCCGTCTGTTTATCTGCTGAAAACCGCAGCATACGTTTCCTGCAAAATGGCATCACTATCAATCTGTCAGGCTTTCTCAAAGGATATGCTTTGGACAATATCAGAGGGATATTGAAAGAATCCCGGATTGAAGATGCATTAATAAATATGGGGAATAGTTCAATATTAGCTTTGGGCAATCATCCGATGGGAACAGGTTGGGAAGTTAATCACATTCTTCTTCATAACGAATGTCTGACTACTTCGGGGAATGACTCCCCCGACCGCCGCCATATTATTTCTCCCCGAAATGGAAAATTGGTGGAAGGGGCTAAACAAATATCTGTAATTACAGAAAGTGGAACAATCGGAGAAATAATATCTACCAGCCTATTTGCTGCTAACGGCAAACAGCGTATAACTTTACTGGCCGCTCTTTCTCCTTTAGTAAATAAATACAAAATTAATTATACTCAAATATGAAAACTACTATCCATTACCTTTATCTTTCATTACTTCTTTGCTTGCTAAGTAACCCGTCACTCAATGCACAGGAAGCAATCCATGATTCAGTGAGTTTAATCAAAAGAAGTTATATCGACGTTACTGTCGGAAAAGATAAAGGTAAGGAAGTACTTCTCAAAAGATTATCAACCATTCCACCCGAAAAGGAAGTCTCCGATCAGAATGTGATTGAACTGCAACAACTGTATCCTATTTCTCCCAAAGAAATCGAGCAACTGGTAAGCACGATCCGTACAGATGGTTCATGGGAAGATATCAACTACGCAGATACCAAACGTTCAGGATGGGAACCGAAGAAACATACGGAACGGATTCTGAAACTTACTAAATATTACTATCAGAAGCGACAAGCACTCAAACCGTCCGAAATCTCCCGACTGACTAATACCATTCATCAGGCTATGAACTTTTGGTTCAGCCAAGGATTGGTGTGCAAAAACTGGTGGTACAACCAAATCGGTATTCCACGTACACTCGGCCCTGCATTCTTATTATTCGAAAATGAAATGAGCGAACAGGAGAAACAGAATGCAATCAAAGTGATGAATAAATCGGCTTTTGGCATGACAGGACAAAATAAAGTCTGGCTGGCAGGTAATGTGCTAATCAGGGCTTTATTAGAAAACGACTGGGAATTGACAAAGAAAGCGCGTGAAGTCATTACTTCCGAAATAACTCTCGGACAAAAGGAAGGAATCAAGGCAGACTGGAGTTTTCATCAACACGGGGCACAACAACAGTTCGGCAATTACGGTATGTCTTTTCTCTGCAATATGAGTTTCTATTCGGAGTTATTCGCAGGAACTTCCCTTGTTTTTTCCAAAGAGCAGCAAAGTATTCTCACCTCTCTCCTACTCGAAGGATATCAATGGATTATATGGCAAGGATACCTGGATGTAAACGGACTCAACCGGCAATTATTCCGTAATGCAGATGTTGACAAAGGTTTCAGTTTGCTCTTTGCCGCATATTCGTTAATGAAAAGCAGCGAACCGGAAGTTGCCGACAAGATAAAAGAAATGATTCGCCGTAACTCTATCGCTTCGCAAACTCCTAACACATTCACGGGAAACAAACATTTTTGGGAATCGGATTATACGATCCACCGTACTCCCAAATGGATGGCTTCCGTACGTATGGCTTCGAACAGAGTTATCGGCACAGAACTGGTGAATGAAGATAATCTGAAAGGATATTATATGGCTGACGGCGCACTATATACTTATGTACGCGGCGATGAATACCATAACATCTTTCCTTTTTGGGACTGGAGAAAAATCCCCGGAATTACCACTTACGAAAGTAATACTCCCATCCCCAATCCGAATAGAGCAAACTCACGAAATCATAGTTCCTGCGTTGGCGGAGTTACTTATAAAAATACAGGAATCACAGCCATGCAACTGAAACGCAATAAACTGGAAGCGAACAAAGCATGGATATTTACTGATGATTATGTACTATGCATGGGAAGTGACATTCATGCCGACAGTACAGCTACCATAACTACATCCATCGACCAACGGTTCAGTAAAGGCAAAGTATGGTCGGAAGATAATAAACGGTTCTTCCATGATAACACGGGGTATATTATATTACAGGCAGACACCTGCATAACTATCACCGAGCACAAAGAAGGACAATGGAAAGATTTTATGGGAATGTACAAACCCGAAATACTGAAAAGCAACCTGTTCTCTATTTATTTGAAGCATCGTAAAGATGTGCCCGCATCCTATATTTATCTGACACTTCCGGCTACCACACAACAGAAAGTCCACGACTTCGACAGTAAGCCTATCCATGTGATACGCAATGATAAGGAAGCGCAAGCAGTGATTATCAAAGATTTGTGCTATGTAAGTGTTTATCATCCTACTGATATACTGATAGAAGGTCAGAATCCAATAGTTATATCAGAACCAGGAACATATATTATTCATGCAAAAGAGGGACAGTTCGTAGCTGCCAAGCCTTTCGCTATCAAAAAATAGCATCTGATTTATTTTGAGAATCTAAATGACAGGAATATTCTGTGATAAGAAAATCATAGTGATAATAGCAAAGCTGCCGCATATACAAAACTTCTTGCATTTATTCCCATATTACCACTACATTTCAAAAAAAACATATATCTTTGTCACACGTTTTCCAACCATCGGCGCGATGGAATAAATGGAAAGCGGTATTTCATTTATTAATGGAGTAAGTACGTATTATCTCTCTCAACCAAAATCTAACAAATTTTCATCAGCGGAGAGATGATCGACAGACACTCCACCTGAACGGCTGTATATCAACATATCCGTAAGAGATGTGTTATATATAAACGATTGGTGTGGATGTCTGTTGTTATCATCATCTTGCTGGCGGGTTTTGTTAGAACCTTGGTTGGAGATGGTGGTATTCAACAGCATCCATACCTTTTTTGTATTCGGCCGGTTATCAAAATCCCCATAATAACCTTAAATCATACGCCCGCCGTCCGAACTACAAAAGGTTGGATGTTCTGTTGTGCCGCACATAAACAAAATATATATCACTCACTATTTGTGAAACACTTAAAAAGAAGCATTATGTCAAAATGGATTAGCATAAACGAAGCAGCAGTAAAATACGGATATAATAAAGAAGTCATATGGCTTTGGGCAGAAATGAACAGATTTCCTATATCGCATGAAGGAAATATTCCTGCTATTGACGAAGAATGTTTTGAAGGATTCCTAGCCAAGTGTAAAAGAGGAATTACAGCAGAATACATCGACACACTGGAAGAACTATGTATGGAGAAAACCAGAATGTGTGACACCTACGTCAAAATCATTGGTTCCCAGGACAAAGAGCTTGTGCTACAAAGAGAAAAAATTGCCCAAATAGATGAGATACAGGCAACGATGAAAAGGCAAAATGCCCGGATACAGGATTGCAAAAAGATATTTGCACAATATGAAAGACCTTGCAATACCAACAGGATAGGAAGATTATGGAGTCGCTTGAAGCTATTGATTAAATCATAAAACTAAAAAACTTTTTATTCATCAGATAGGATTTCTTATTTAATTACATTACTTTTGCCCTTCAAGAACAATTTATCGCACAAACATTCTTATATATATGGAATACGAAAAGAATATGACTTATTATTTAAAAGTCACCGGAACATTGACAGTCAACGATTCCCAATATTATCTAGTAGAAGACAATCAGATGAAATTCCGGGTAAGAATGCTTCCGTTTCAATACAGTCAACCAAATCCCGAAACAATAAAATGCACGGTATACAACTTTGATGCCGATGGCTCACCGCTCTTTGTACAATACAAACCGGATATTGCGAAACAGTTGTATACCATAGGCGACACCTACCCTTTCATTGTAGGTAAAAAACAAAATTCCCCCACTGTCCATAGAAACAGTTATTATGGATATGACAGCAACGGATTGCAAGCCATCATCACAGCAGGTAGCAATAATGCACTCCTTGCCGGCCGCACAGTCAATTGCGTACTGAAACATATTGATTCGGAAGGACTTCTCACGGTCGAACTAAATGACCGGGAGACTGAACAAGAAACCAATTTCCTGACCTTTCAACAGTTGATGCACAATCTAAAATTAGAACCACCCTTGGAATGCCTGACATTGGTCTCCTTGAAGCAAGAGCCAGTGAAAAGCAAGAAGTTGGTACAAATGCTGGAAGAATATGAAAGCCATATCGGAGCATGGATATTTTCATACCTCTTCATTTTGCAATCGAAGATGGAAGAAATCATTGACGTAAATGAGTTGGAAAAACTATGTACATTGGTACGATATCAACGGGCTATCATAGAATGGATGCTCGAAGACTCCCTGTTTCTTACCTTTTATTCACCGGATACAGTCAGCTCATTACGCACTAAAGGCGAACATGAGTTGCTTCGGGGTGAAGCTTTGATAAAGGCTGTCGAACTGATAGAAAATAACGAAGCCGACACCTTCCTTGAGAAAACATTCGCCAAAATGCGCATTTCCGGCTATCTTCTGGACAGGTCGAGAAAAATCGCATTAGTAACCGCTTTGTTCAGGATTGATAATACATTGTGGGACAAAAATCTCACCACTTTGGCGGAATTTTGTTATTACCTGTCCACTGATACAACCGCCACGGACGAATATCCACTATTGTCCGTCATCGCACTGATACGCAAACATATAGACAAAAAAGACTGGAATGAAAACGGTTATGACCGTAAAATCCAACTTCTCGCCCTGTATCTGCTGCTATGCAAGGACAGGGAGAATACACAATTTGCCGTTTACAAAGCCATGCTTTACAGATACTGCTGCCTGGCAAGTCCCGAGCTACCATCCTGCACCCTTATCGACAAGGCTTTCAACGAATTGGCTACAGACAGAAACATCAATAAACTGGAGTTTGGCTGGAATGATGTACTACAGTTCAAGACCACTTACTTTGTCACCAAATTACGTGTTTTCATAAGTGACGATACGGGCAACGAGCAGCAGGCAGTGGCTCAACTAACAACTCCGAACGGACGTATCTTGTTGCAGAACAACCTATTTACCATCTATGTAGGAAGTTCATTTAATAAATTAATGGATTACCAGAAGCCCGTAGAACTCTTTTCGCTACTAGACGGACGCATACGGGTAATGGGCGAAAAAGAACAGAAACCAAAAGCGGCTGAAAAAGGCAATATCGCACCGTTAAAAAGAATATGGGAAGAACTGGCAGGAACATTCCGAAAGAAAGCGAAGGAAAAGCAAAAAGAAATAATCACCAAAAGCCTTCCAACAGCCGGTACACAGGTTACTATCAAACTATCTCCTCTCAAGCCCCGTTTCCCCCTGATGCTGTTTGCCGAAATCATTGACCCTTATTATGAAGGTAAAGGAGTAATAATCGTCAGTGAAGTTTGCCGTTACCACATCAACAAGTTCGACGACATATTTTACGAAGGAGATACGTTCGACGCGACTGTTGTCAATGTTGATGAACACGGCAAGATGTCCTTCAGCATATTTCAGGAACTGTTTGACATGGTGGCATCCACGACAAGACCGGGAACCAGAGTGTATGCCAAATTGAACAAGATATCGAAAGGCTCATGTATATGGGTATGCGAAAAAGGATATAGTTTATTCACTCCTGCCGTGACACCATATCCCGAAGTAGGCGAAACCGCCCTATTGGAAGTGACCAATATCAATGAAAAAGGATATATCAACGCCTCTATCGTGGAACTTGCCGATGTGCCGATAGACGAAGAACGCGCATTGGCAGGATTAATCAGCGAATATATCAACTATTGCCATCCTGACGACGAGGAAGATGAAGAAGATGACTTGGCATTGATGCCCGACGGAGAGAGCACCAAAACAGAAAAGCAACTAACGTTGCCATTTTTGCGTGAACTATCCGAATTGCTGATTATTTCATCCACATCCGGCATTTCGGTGACCGACCGATATAATACTCTCGGAAGTGCCCTTCTGACTAGTTGTTTCACGGGTGATGAAACTTATAAGGAGTATATATCGCTTCTGATGAATTATGAAGAGAATATTTATAATTTTGCCACACACATTGATCAAGCGCATTGGACTGATACATTGCGAATAGACGACGAAGCCGTGTCGCGTTTTCCATCATTATCATCTTTAAGAGAACGCATAGAAATTCTCAAACAGTATTGCAGCCATACGTTCGATCCCCATCTGGCAGTAGGCATTGCCACTACGAAAAATCAAAATAAGGAACATATTATCCGCCTGGTACTTGCCAATGGTTTACTGTATCACACCCTCGAACCAGACGAATTATTATCTGTCCGCAATGAATTGCTAAAACGCATCGGCGCACCCGAATTTATTGTACCTTTCCGAATAGAGAAAAAAGAAGATAAGACAGAAGAGGAAGAAGTCGTAAACCTGGGACGTGAAAGCGGAGAAATAGAATTCAAATCTTCGATAGTATATCCGGCCAATCGTACTACTCCCGACATGAAGCAACAATCCGAAGTGATTTTACGCACCTTGGCAGGATTTCTGAATGCAGATGGAGGTACTCTATATATCGGGGTGGCTGACAATGGTAATGTAACCGGACTGAAGAATGATTTCTCTTACATGGCATGCGATTCCGATGCCTATGAACGGTTCATACGGCAACGTATTATTTCTACCATGGGAAAAGATGTCAATAGCCTCATCCACATTGCCTTCCCCAAATATGGCGAACGGGAGATTTGCCACGTGACGGTTCCGTGTTATGGCAAATTAATCGAACTGAACGGTGCAGTGTGGCAGCGTCAGGGAAACTCGACTATACTGCTAGACGGAAATGCTCTGTTGAAGCAGCAACAACGGAAAAAAGCGTCACTAAAAAATGAGCCTGAGAAGGAACAAGAGAAGCCACAAGAGAAGAAAACGTCAAGAAAGAAAAACGAGATACCAACTTCATCCTTACGTCCCAATCCGCTGACAGAAAACGAGTTGGAAGAAGGAAAAGATATCTACGCCTACCTGGTTCTATTGGAAAACGGAGGGTATATGCTATCGGATGAAATGGTATATAGCGATTTCTCCCTGCTTACCCTGGCAATCGGAGAACATGAAGTCGAGGGTAATCTGCTGCTTTGCTACGATAATGCTTACGTCAATCGTATCCCGCTAAAAATGTTATTGAAGAAAAAAAGAAGATATGCTTATAAAAACGGTGTATATAAAGATGCACGCCTGACGTTTGCAACCATCGAAAACGGAGAACCCTATATTTTGTGTTGCACCAATAAACAGGGAACTGATTACCTCAAACTATTCACTATGAGTAAGATAAAGCAGAATGTAGACTTGACATTAAAAGGTACTCCGCTTTTCACATATGACTTCGGAGAAGTGACCCGCTGGGAAGTGATCCCACAACCGGAAGCTGAAAAGTTAAGGAAACTGATTTGTGATAAGACTCAATATCAAGGTACAGCCGTCCGTGCGGAAACGATTGCCACCGAACGTGAATTATTGAGAAAACTCAATCTTACTACATAGACATTTTTCACTTTTCTCTATCACCTATCACCAGTAGCTCTGAAACCTTTTATTCATCGTACTTTCAGAGCGGTGATAGGTTGTCGTAACCTATCACCTGCATCTATCACCTATCACCGCATTTATAACCTATGCTTTTTTTAATAAAGAATGAGTTTGTTTACCTATATATCTAATAATCAAATTATTATAGTTTCCTTCCATTTCCATTATAGGAAACTATAGTTTCTCACTTAGGAAACGTGCGTTTCCTAACGGGGACACTGGCGTTTCCCGGTATCGAAACTAGCGTTTCCTATAATGGAAACGGAACTATCATCAGAGCTTAAACTAAAAGCTGCAAGGCTCAATAAGAAAAGAACCGACTAAACGAAATAGATGCATCCTACGGTCGTATTCAAAATATCCTATAAGAATGGCAAATATTATACTGAAAACCTGGTGAAAGATGAAAGATAGGTGATAGATCTTTTTTCATCTTTCACCGTACCATAAAGCATTATAAGTAAGAGTTTTAACAGGGGCGGCGATAGATTGAAAGATCATAACGCCTATTTTAATGGTGTATCTACCCATTTCCCCCCATGCCACTCTACCACTGAAGTAAAGCCTGTTCGCTTCAGAGCGGCCAATGCTTCGGCACGGGCATTATTTATTCTTTCAGGATAGTGCGCATCGCTGTTTACCTGCACCCGGATACCTAAATCTTTCAGGAAAGAGAAATATCGTTCGTTGGGATAAAACGTGCCCAGTTCATGATAAGCCTTGGTATTGATTTCGACAATATAGCCACGTTCGGCAATAGCAGTGAAGTAACTGCGTACTAACGTATCATACCATGCTTCATCAAGCAGCCCCGGACGATAGCAGGAAGCATTGTAATGCATCTTATCCGCATGACCTACGATATCAAAACCACCCAATTCTACCATATGAAGAAGATTCTTATAATACAAGCGGACGACAAAATCAAGGTCGCCGCCAAAATGGGCATCAACCAATTCACGGAAATGAGCTGCCGGAGTGTCAATGTCAACAATCTTTCCTTCCGGCGAATATAACATATGCACAGAGCCGATGCGATAATCGAGAGGTAGTTCTTGAAAACGGGGTGAAGAAGGATTGCTGTCTTCATTCAGATAGTCTATTTCAAGACCGATAGCTAGTTCTATCTTATCAGCATACTTTGCTTTGAGACGGGAAAATTCGGAAAGATAGTCGTCCATCCTGTCCCATTCCATTGTCCATGCAGTGGAGAATGGCAGTGGAGCATGAGAGGAAATGCCATAAGAGGAGAAACCTTCGCTAATGGCAAAACGTATAAAGTCTTCCATATTGGCTCGTCCGTCGCAATACAGACAATGGCTATGGTAATTGGTTAGGTTCATCATATAAGATTACGTTATCAGGGTTATTATCATCATCAGGTTGCCGCAGCAATATACTGAACTATGTTTGTGCCAACATATTGGCATGACTATGCCGCTATATAGGCACTGCGATGCCAATATACAGGCACAAGCGTGTCAATATAGCGACACGGTTCAACCTTCTATTTCGCTAAGTTCCAGCCAACGCATTGTTTTCTCATCAATCAAGTCATTGACTTCGGGCAGGCGTTTTGACTTCTCGGTCAGTTCGTCAACAGAGAGAGTGCCGCTGCAAAGAAGTTCTTCGATCTGTACCTTTTCAGTTTCCAGGTCGGCTATTTCCTTTTCCAGTTGTTCGAACTCACGTTTTTCCTTGAAACTCATTTTCCGCTTGTCGTTCAGACGGACACGGGCTGTCTTTTCTTCCTGTGGTTTCTCCGCTTCTTTTTCCACCTTGGCTTTCGCGTCTTTCCAGTCACGGTAATCGCTGTAATTGCCGGGGAAGTCGCGAATGTCTCCCTGTCCGTTGAATACCATCAGATGGTCTACTACCTTATCCATAAAGTAACGGTCGTGGGAAACGACAATCACACAGCCTTTGAAGTTTTGAAGATATTCTTCGAGCACATTCAGTGTGATAATGTCGAGGTCGTTGGTAGGCTCGTCCAGTACGAGGAAGTTAGGGTTACGCATCAGGATGGTGCACAAGTAAAGGCGACGACGTTCTCCCCCACTCAATTTGTAGACATAGCTATGTTGAGTTTCGGGGGTAAACAGGAAATGTTGCAGGAATTGGGAAGCGGTGAGCTTCTTTCCGTTGCCCAGCTCGATGACTTCGGCAATCTCCTGGATGACGTCTATCACTTTCATCTGCTCGTCAAACTGAAGTCCGTCCTGTGAGTAATAACCGAAACGGACTGTTTCACCGATATCCACAGTTCCGCTATCGGGCTGCACATGTCCCATTAATATCTTGATGAAAGTTGACTTTCCCGTTCCGTTGTTTCCTACGATTCCCATCTTCTCATAACGGGAGAAGATATAAGAGAAATCATCTAAAATCTTCAGGTCGCCGAAGCTCTTGAAGAGGTGGTCTGCTTCGAATATCTTGCTACCGATATAGGATGCTTTTACTTCCAGTTTTACGTTGTCATTATTAAAACGCTGCTTCGCAACCTTTTCCAGTTCGTAGAAAGCGTCTTCACGGTAACGGGCTTTGTGTCCGCGTGCCTGTGGCATTCGGCGCATCCAGTCAAGTTCCGTGCGATAGAGGTTGTTGGCACGTTCTATTTCTACACTTTTGGCTTCGACACGTTCCTGGCGTTTTTCGAGGTAATAACTGTAATTACCTTTATATTGGTAAACTTGCTGGTTGTCTATTTCGATGATTTCCGAACAGACACGGTCGAGGAAGTAGCGGTCGTGCGTTACCATCAGCAGGCTGAGGTTGGTACGGCGCAGGTAGTCTTCGAGCCATTCGGTCATATCCAAATCCAGGTGGTTGGTGGGCTCGTCGAGAATCAGAAGTTCCGGTTCGGTAATCAAGGCGTTGGCAAGGGCGACACGCTTCAACTGTCCGCCGGAGAGTTGGCTCACTTTTTGGTCGAAGTTACGGATTTTGAGTTGCGAAAGGATTTGCTTGGCTTTCTGCTCGTATTCCCAGGCTTTCTCCTGATCCATACGTGCCAGGAGTTCTTCCAGTCCCGGATGGCCTTCGGTTTCCATGCAGCGTTCGTATTCCTTGATAAGTTCTACGGTGCTGTTGCCATGATGGAAGCAGGCTTCGAGTACGGTGAGTTCTTCGGGATATTGCGGGTCTTGCTCCAGGTAATCCACACGGAGGTCACGGCGAAAAACAATGCTTCCACTATCGTAGCCTTCCTTTCCGGCGATGATATTCAATAAGGTGGTTTTTCCGCTGCCGTTCTTTGCTATTAATCCTACGCGTTGGCCTTCGGCAATGCCAAGAGATATATTTTCAAAAAGAACCAAGTCGCCGAAAGACTTGGTCAGGTTATCTATCTGTAAATAAGGTACTGCCACGTAAATTAGTGATTAACGGGTTAGTGATAGTGATTAGTGATTAATAATCACGGATTTATACTCTTCAATGACATTGCAGGGCTGTCCTGCCTTTACTTTGCTCCATGCCAGTTTCATCGGGTCGATGATATGGTCTTTATATTGGAGAACAGGGGCTTCACGGTTACCGTCGACCAGCGTTTTCCATTCCATGCCGTCCACTTCGTTGGCGAGAATCGCGCAGACCGTGATGCCCACAGCCAGCCATTCTTCTTTATTCTTCGAACCAATCTTGCCGCTGTCAATCACTTGCTGAAGTTTCTCCAGGTCCTCTTCTATGCCCTGGAAGTCTTTTTTCAGTTCTTGTTTTACGGTAGATACAACCCATTCGTATCCTTCATTAATCTGATAGATTTCGGAAAGACGGACGGGTATCAGTTCGGCCGGGTATTTCTCTCCTTCCTTGCGTATTTCCAAAGTGGAGAGTATATCTTCGGCTTCTTTCACGATTCCGCCTTTGGGAACGGTGAAGGAACATTCGAAAGCGATATCGTCAATGCCTGTAATCCATACATGAGAAGTATAATAGGTTCCTTCTTCCTGGAACATCTCTTTGCTATACGCACATTCCAACGTTCCGACCTTCACAAGTGAAGCCGATTCGCTCTCTTTCAGTTCCTGCCGGACGGCGTCTTTGCCATAGCCAGCCTTTCCCTTAAATGCGGAAATACGAAAGTTGCCCGACCATACATCGGGATTATAGAAAAGAAAAGAGCCTTCGCCATCTTCAAACTCATTCCAGTCCGATGGATAGTTCATAGAAAACCATGCTCCGGGAGAGATAAATTTCTTGCCTTGCATCCTTTTTCATTAAATGATTACTTGGCAAAAATACGAATTATTTTCCTATCGGCTGTATTTTCCTCCGCACTTCTTTGGAAATCTCAAGAAACATATAGTTCAGTTTACCTGAATGGATACCTTCTTCATTCTCCTTATACTTTTTATTGGCATATTGTTTGGATTTCTCGAAGGTGAGCAGGGACATTTCATTCTGCGATTTGCCTACCATCGTGGAGTCCAGTTGCTCGTCGGGGAAGAAGTCGTCCATGTCGACGTCGCCAATCATCGTTGTTTCCAGGAAGTTCTTGTCGGTATGCGAATTGTCGGTATAGTAGCCAACGAACATATGTCCCGGCGTACGTACTAAAATCGGGTCGATATTGATGGCACGAAGCAGCGAGGCGAACAGTACGCTGCCATCCACGCAGTTGATTTGCGAGGATTCCAGTGCGTCGTCAAAGGTGCGGACACGCTGCGAGAAGACTACATTGCTCGAAAGGCTGGTATTGGAAACCGAACTATAACGGAATTTGCGTTTCTGCAAGATATTCCAAAGGGCATAGACTTGCTTGTCCACCGCTCCTTTAGCCTTGCTCTGATAGCCCAGGAAGCGGTTGACGATGCGGGTGTTCAGCGCTTCACGGAGTAACTGGTCAATCATCGGATTCTCTTCATTGACATAGGCGGCAAAGAAGATGCTTGTGTCATGGAACTTCGTTCCGTTCGCCACATAGCCCAACAGACATTCATTGATGCTACGAACGGAGAACGTGCGCACACGCTGACCTAAGTCTTTTCCGTTCATCTCGGCGGTTACGGCAACACTCACCGGCTCGGCCTGCGCGTTATTTTTCAACGCTTCGTAATTCCATATAATATCAGGATAAATGGTATATTCCGTCCGCGGTTTGTTCAGGACGAACTCGGAGACGGAACGGGAGAAGAAAGGCGTTTCAGCCACTTCGATCCGTACACGGCTATATGCGGTCTTTGATTTCAGCCGAATGGCGATGCAGGATTTCGGATTTCCCAGATAGGTGGAATCCGATGGAATGATAACTTGTGCATCGGTGGTGGCAACGGACAGGATGGCTGAAGGGAAGATGTTTCCGCCCAGGTCATCCACTATTTCAAAACCGGAATTGAAGGAAGTATATTTAAAGACGGACACACCGCCAAGCAGGAGCAGCAGTACAATCACTGCGCCTATCACTTCGCGTCTCCGCCGTTTCAAGTCAAATTTTATCATTGTCGGTAGTTTCTATTATCAAGCATTTCTATGCTATAATCAAATATTTCTATGCCATCATCAAGCATTTTTATTCTATCTCGCTAACAAAGATAACAAATAGCGGGCGTTTTTTCCTCCTGCCATCCATAAAAAGTTTCCTATTTTGTATCAAATTCCCTAATTCGGGGAATGTAATAGGATTGTAACACCTGTTTCATCTGTCCGTAACAAAGTCTTCTCATCTTTGCAGAGGTTAAAATAAAAACGTAACTTTGTCATATCACATTAATACATATATCTTATGAACGAAACCCGTATTTTAGTTGTCGACGATGAAGAAGACCTCTGTGAGATTCTGAAGTTCAATCTTGAAAACGAAGGTTATGAGGTAGATACAGCAAATTCTGCCGAAGAAGCATTGAAGATGGACATCAGCAGTTATCATTTAATTCTCCTCGATGTGATGATGGGAGAAATCTCCGGATTCAAGATGGCGAACATGCTGAAGAAAGACAAGAAAACGGCAAAAGTGCCTATCATTTTCATCACGGCAAAGGATACTGAGAACGATACGGTAACCGGATTCAACCTGGGTGCGGACGATTATATATCGAAGCCTTTCTCACTGCGTGAAGTCATTGCCCGTGTGAAGGCTGTACTAAGGCGTACGGCAACTGCGGAAACAGAAAGAGCGCCGGAACGGCTTACTTATCAGACGCTTGTTATCGACATCACGAAAAAGAAGGCAAGCATCGACGACGAAGAAGTGTCGCTGACTAAAAAAGAATTTGAAATATTGCTTCTGCTGGTACAGAATAAGGGACGTGTATTCTCACGTGAAGATATTCTGGCACGTATATGGAGCGACGAAGTGTATGTACTGGACCGTACTATCGACGTGAACATCACCCGTTTGCGCAAGAAGATAGGGATTTACGGCAAATGCATCGTCACTCGTCTCGGATACGGATACTGTTTTGAAGCTGAATAATTAGCAACTATGAACCTGCCTGTAACTCAAAAACATTTTCTTTCTTTCAGCCGGAAATTATTCCTTTCGGTTATCTCGTTATTTTTGGTATTTGTCATCTGCTTCATAGCATATCAGTACCAACGTGAACGGGAATATAAAATAGAACTGCTGAACACGAAGCTGCAAGATTACAACAGCCGGCTTTACGAACGACTGGACTCACAACCGATCGACAATGCGGTTGTCAACGATTATATTAATAATCATATCCTTGAAGATTTGCGTGTGACACTTATCGACATGAATGGAGATGTGATTTACGACAGTTATCCGAACCATGACGAGCAGATGAAGAACCATCTGAACCGACCGGAAGTTCAAAAGGCACTGAATCATGGCAACGGGTTTGATGTGCGCCGTACTTCGGAAACGACCGGTGTCCCCTATTTCTATTCGGCGACGCGTTATAAGGATTATATTGTCCGTTCGGCGTTGCCTTATAATGTCAGTCTCATTAATAATCTGAAAGCCGACCGGCATTACTTATGGTTTACGGCTATCGTGACTTTACTGTTAATAATTATCTTCTACAAGTTCACGAATAAGTTGGGGACTTCTATCAGTCAGCTCCGTGAGTTTGCCATGCGTGCCGACCGGAACGAGCCTATCGAAATGGCTATGCAGTCGGCTTTCCCTCACAATGAACTGGGAGAAATCTCACAGCATATCATCCAAATCTACAAACGTCTGCACGAGACGAAAGAAGCTCTCTACATCGAACGTGAAAAGCTGATTACCCATCTTCAGATTTCGCATGAAGGGCTGGGAGTATTTACGAAGGATAAGAAGGAGATTCTTGTCAATAATCTCTTTACCCAATATAGCAATCTGATTTCGGACTCCAACCTGGAAACGACAGAGGAAGTTTTTGCCATCAGTGAATTGAAAGATATTATACATTTTATCAACAAGAACCAGCAACAACGTTCGAGAAGTAAGGATGAGAAGAGAATGTCCATCACCATCAACAAGAACGGACGCACGTTTATCGTTGAATGTATCATCTTCCAGGATGCGAGCTTCGAGATTTCAATCAATGACGTCACCCAGGAAGAAGAACAGGTGAATCTGAAACGTCAGTTGACACAGAATATTGCGCATGAGTTGAAAACGCCTGTCAGCAGTATTCAGGGATATTTGGAGACTATTGTCAGCAATGAAAACATTCCACGCGAGAAGATTAATGTGTTCCTTGAGCGTTGTTATGCACAAAGCAATCGTTTGAGCCGGTTATTGCGTGACATTTCTGTGCTTACCCGTATGGATGAAGCTGCCAACATGATTGATATGGAGCGTGTGGACATCAGTGTACTGGTAGGAAATATCATCAACGAAGTGGCGCTGGAACTGGACGAAAAGCATATCACAGTGATTAATTCTTTAAAGAAGAGCATACAAATAAAAGGAAATTATTCTCTGATTTATTCTATTTTCCGTAATCTGATGGATAACGCCATTGCATATGCAGGCACAAACATTCAGATCAATATCAACTGTTTCCGTGAAGATGAAAGTTACTACTATTTCAGCTTTGCCGATACGGGCGTAGGTGTGTCACCCGAACATCTGAACCGTCTCTTCGAACGTTTCTACCGGGTAGATAAAGGCCGTTCACGAAAGTTAGGCGGAACAGGACTCGGATTAGCTATCGTAAAGAATGCAGTTATCATTCACGGCGGCAGCATCTCTGCCAAGAACAGCCAGGGTGGTGGACTTGAATTTGTATTTACATTGGCAAAGGAGAAGTAAAGCTCTTCAAGGAATAAGGTTCTTCAAGGAGGAAGTTTCTTTAAAAAATAAGATTCTTTGAAAAGAAGACAAGGAAGAAAACAGAGAAGAAAAGGAAGAAAAATTCTTTGAATAAGATGAAAAGGCATTATCTTTGTCTTCTATGTAATTCATAGAAGTCCAATATAATAATAGCCAATTATGAAAACGAATATAAATATTCTTCCGATTGTATGCCTTCTTTGTCTCTGTGCCTGCAAAAGTGGTAATGCTTCCGGCTTAAACAAAAACGAAGTAGCGCAGGATACTATCAAGACATTTACCCTACCAGCCATCCCCGCAATGATGACAGCACCGGATCAACGTGCAGACTTCCTTGTCAAGCATTATTGGGATAATGTGAACTTTGCCGATACCAACTACATTCATCACCCTGAAGTGACCGAACAAGCCTGGGCGGACTATTGCGACATACTGAATCACGTCCCTTTAGAAACTGCGCAGAAAGCGATGCGGAAAACAATCGAACGGACTAATGTAGACAAAAAGGTATTCAATTACATCACCGACCTGGCGGATAAATACTTGTACGACCCTAATTCCCCAATGCGTAACGAAGAATTCTACATTCCTGTATTAGACGCAATGCTGGCTTCCCCCGTATTGGAAGAAATAGAAAAGGTGCGTCCCAAAGCCCGTCGCGAATTAGCACAGAAGAACCGTATCGGCACCAAAGCGTTGGATTTCAACTATACACTAGCTTCTGGCGCACAAGGCTCCCTTTACCAACAAAAAGCGGACTATACATTATTATTCATCAACAACCCGGGCTGTCATGCCTGCACGGAGACGATAGACGCATTGAAAAGCTCTCCCATCATCAACCAACTTTTATCACAAAAAAAGTTGATAGTCCTTTCTATCTATCCCGACGAAGAATTGGATGAATGGAGAAAGCATCTGAACGAATTCCCGAAAGAATGGATTAACGCATACGACAAGACATTTGTTATCAAGGAACAACAACTGTATGACCTGAAAGCCATCCCTACCCTCTATCTCCTGAACAAGGATAAAACCGTTCTTTTGAAAGACGCCACCGCGCAAGCTATTGAAGAATATCTTTTATTACATCAATAAACCTTGCAAAAAACAAATAAACTATCTATCTTTGTCGCGCATTGGTTTGCAGACCTCACACGAGGAAAGCGATTAAAAGGGAATCAGGTGTAAATCCTGAACAGTCCCGCTGCTGTAAGTTCCATATGTTCGTTGCGAGCAACCTACTTTTAGCCACTGGAAAGAAACTTCTGGGAAGGCGCCCGCAACAGGAACGAGTCAGAAGACCTGCCATGCACCCAATTTCACTGCTTTCGAGGAAAAAGCGTTGAGTCTAATGACCCGGACAATTCGTCTATCATTTCATTCATCACTCTGATTCAGAGAAAGTGTGTTTTAATTAATAAACTCTGCCAAGTTTATTTATGCGTGTCCGGTCGAAGGGATTTCGCCCGGACACTTTTTAAAAGTGAAAATAGACAAGTAGGATAAGGATGAAACATATCATGTCATACAAAAGCATCTGCGCGGTATTCTGCTGCCAACTTTTATCCGCAACACTTTTCGCGCAACAGCAAAAAGTGGATACTACACATACATACTCCATTCCCGAAATAACCGTTTCCGATATTTATCAAACAAGAGAAATACGTTCCAGCGCTCCGTTACAAGTACTATCCAAAGATGCACTGAAGAATCTGCACGCATTGCAGGTTTCTGACGCAGTAAAGCACTTTGCCGGAGTGACCGTGAAAGATTACGGCGGTATCGGCGGACTGAAAACCGTCTCCATACGTAGCCTGGGGGCTCAGCATACAGCCGTAGGTTATGACGGAATCACCGTAACCGACTGTCAGACGGGACAGATAGATATCGGCCGTTTCTCTCTTGACAATGTAGACCAACTATCTCTCAGTAACGGTCAGAGCGACAATATCTTCCAACCGGCACGTTTTTTCGCTTCCGCAGGAATACTGAATATACAGACTCTCACTCCCCGTTTCAAAGAAGGAAAGCACACCAATATCAGTGCCGCCTTCAAGACCGGTTCATGGGGACTGGTTAATCCGTCCGTCCTGATAGAGCAACAACTCAGCCGAAAATGGACAGTCACAGCCAATGGTGAATGGATGTCGTCGGACGGTCAATACCCGTACACCCTGCACTACGGCAATACAGCAGACGACCTGACCTCACGTGAGAAACGTAAAAATACGGATGTTCAGACTTTCCGCGCCGAAACGGGACTTTACGGCAACTTCTCCGACAAAGAACAATGGCGACTGAAAGCATATTACTTCCAGTCCTCCCGTGGATTACCGAAAGCCACTACTCTTTATAACGACTACTCTGCGCAGCATCTTTGGGACAAGAATACATTCGTGCAAAGTCAATATAAAAAAGAGTTCAGCCGGCAATGGGTATTCCAAACTTCCGCCAAGTGGAACTGGAGTTATCAACGCTATTTAGACCCCGACACTAAAAATTCTTTAGGGAAAACAGAAAACAGCTATTATCAGCAGGAATATTATCTTTCAGCATCCGTATTATACAGATTGTTGAGCAATCTTTCATTCTCTCTTTCTACAGATGGAAGTATCAATACCATGGATACCAATCTTGCCGATTTTGCACAACCCACACGTTATTCATGGCTGACAGCTTTTGCAGGAAAATACATGAACGACTGGTTGACAATCTCCGCATCAACTTTGGCTACCATCATCAATGAAGATGTGAAAGAAGGCGGCAGTGCAGGTAATCACCGTAAATTAACGCCTTATGTAAGCGTCGCATTCAAGCCTTTCAATAACGAAGAGTTTCGCATCCGCTTCTTCTATAAAGACATTTTCCGCCTGCCTAGCTTCAATGACTTATACTATCAGGAAGTGGGAAACACCAAACTGAAGCCTGAAAATGCCAAGCAATACAATATAGGTTTGACATACAGCAAGAATGTATGTTCCTTCATTCCTTATCTTTCTGCAACCGTTGATGCGTATTATAACAAAGTGACGGATAAAATTATTGCCTATCCTACCAAGAATCTTGCGATTTGGAGTATGAGGAATCTAGGAAGTGTGGAAATCAAAGGTATTGATGCTACAGGAAGTTTGTCTCTTCAGCCTTGGGAGAAAATTCGTATTAATCTTTCGGGCAATTATACATATCAGAGGGCGTTGGATGTTACGAGCCCCGACTTGAGTAAAGATAAATCGACATACAAACATCAGATAGCCTATACTCCCCGTATCTCTGCTTCAGGGCAGGCAGGTGTTGAGACTCCTTGGATAAATGTGTCTTACTCATTCCTGCATTCAGGAAAACGTTATGCAGTAGGGCAGAATATTGCCGCAAACCGGTTAGATAGTTACAGCGACCACAGTATTTCAGCCAGCCGCGACTTTCGGATACGAAAAGTCACAAGCTCACTCAGTGTGGAAGTACTGAACCTGATGGATAAGAATTATGAGATTGTGCGATATTTCCCAATGCCGGGACGCTCAGTAAGAGCAACGCTAAAAATAATATACTAAAAGCAGGATATGGATTTGAAAAGGAAATTGACATATATATTTTGGTTCTGTCTGCCGCTGCTATTATTATTCACTGCTTGTGATGATATGGAGGACAAGCCTTTTACCTCAGACATTGCAGGTGACCCGACCGAAACGGATACAGCTGAACTCTATGCACTGTGCGAAGGACTATTCAATCAGAACAACAGTTCATTGATGCGCTTTTCTTTTGGCAATCAGAGAATGGTACGCAACTATTTTAATACAATCAACCATCGGGGATTGGGAGATACGGCAAATGATTTAGCTATTTATGGTGGCAAGATATATGTTATAGTCAATGTTTCCAGTACTGTGGAAGTCATAGATTTCCAAACGGGAAATTCTTTGAAGCAGGTTCAAATACTGGCAGAAAACGGAAGTTCACGAGAACCGCGATACATTGCTTTTCATAAAGAAAAAGCCTATGTATGTTCATATGATGGAACAGTGACACGGGTTGATACAACTTCCCTCGCTATAGATGGTGTCACATCAGTAGGACGTAATCCCGACGGAATTTGTGTGCAAAACGACAAGTTATATATTTCCAATTCCGGTGGCTTGGATCATGCATCCGGTTCAGGCGTAGACAATACTGTGTCTGTTGTCGATATTGCTACATTCAAAGAGATTAATAAAATTACAGTAGGACCGAATCCGGGTAAAATAGTAGCCGGTGTGGATGGAGTGAGTGTTTATGTCGCCACTCGCGGAGAAGATGTGGAAGCCGGAAATTACAACTTTGCCAAAATAGACTGCCTGACGAATGAAGTAACTCACTACAATGAGAAAGTACAAAACTTTGCTATTGACGGTGACATTGCCTATTTATACAATTACAATTATAGGACCCAAACATCTTCAATCAAGACATTCAATTTAAAAACAGGGAAGACTGTTCGTGAGAATTTCATTACGGACGGAACAAGCATCAATACTCCTTACGGTATCAATGTGAACCCTTACAGTGGTAACGTTTATATCACAGATGCTTATGATTATACCATATATGGGGATTTGCTCTGCTTCAACCAACAAGGACAACTCATATACCGTCTGAATAATATCGGACTGAATCCAAACACGATTGCATTCAGTGATAAGGCTTCACAAAGTGATATTGATGATGATAGTGAAGAAACGGAGAATTCATTGGCTTTCGCCAATAAAGTATGGGAATATAAGCCGGCTCCCGGACAGTTTATCAATACTTCTACATCAGCATATAAAGATGGCTTCACCTATAAAGAAGTATTAGAGGAAGCCACCCGAAAAATACAACAGAAATCAATTATCTCCTTAGGAGGATTCGGCGGTTACATCGTTTTAGGTTTTCCCAAATCAATTCCCAATGTAGAAGGAGAATACGACTTCAAAGTAAAAGGAAATGCTTACTACAATTTAAAAACCGGAACAGGGAAATTGGGAGGAAGTGCTGAACCCGGCATTGTATTTGTGTCCAAAGATGTAAATGGTAATGGAAAGCCCGATGATGAATGGTACGAATTGGCAGGAAGTGAATATGGAAAAGAAACAGAAACTCGTGGATATGAAATTACTTATTCACGACCGGAATCTGCAAATAAAGATATTCCTTGGGAAGACAATCAAGGTAATAAAGGAGTTATTTTCCGTAATAGTTTTCATGCACAAACATCTTATTATCCATTATGGATTAAAGAAGATAAAATAACATTCCAAGGCACGCGTCTGAAAGATAATGCTGTAGTAGAAAATGGGCTATGGATAGGTTATTGTTACCCATGGGGATATGCAGACAATCATCGCAACGACAAGGAAGGTAGTAATTTCAGGATAGACTGGGCAGTAGACAACAATGGTAAATCAGTTACTTTGGACTACATTGACTTTGTGAAAATAACGACTTCCGTCAATCAGGATGCTGGGCAAATGGGAGAAATATCGACTGAAGTCATGACCGTTGAAAACTTGCACTTAAAGAAGAATTAAACAATAAAATAATTAATAACTAAAAATCAGAAAAGAACATGAAGAAATTATCTTTATTACTATTCTTATCAGTATTTGCTTTTTGTAGTTGCAGCGATGATGATGATGTAAAAAATGAGGTCGTCATTAGTTTTGAAAATCTGTTAACTGAAAAAAACAGTCAATTTATAACAGATGGCACTCCTAACAATCTAGCCTTCCAAAAGGTTGAATTTAATGACACACAAAATTTAATCGCCTTTGATCATTATTATGCAGACTGGGGATATGGTGGAGGATATAGCTTTGCTGGATTTACTTATATGAATATAACTGATAATCAAACAGCAAATAGCCCTGCTCCAATATCAGGAAAAGGTAAAATAGGTAACGTATATTTAGCCGTAGACAGTAGTGATGGAACTTACGGTACTCCAGCCATTTTCACTATAAAAGAAAACAAATATAGAATAAAAGGAACATGGATTACTAATAGCACTTACGCATATAATGGAATGGTAAAGGGTGACCAAATGGCTAGTGTTTTCAAATCAGGAGATTGGTATAAAGTCATCGCCACTGGATATGATGAAACAGGAAATGAAATAGGAAAAGCTGAAATCTTATTGGCTGATTACAAAACGGATAATGACAAACCTGTGAAAGATTGGATTTGGTTTGACCTCGCAGCCCTTCAAAATGCTGTAAAAATTAAATTTATACCAGACTCTAGTGATAAAACCGGTGAATATATCAATACGGCTGCATATTTCTGCCTTGATGGTATTACTCTTATTGAAAAATAAAACGTTCGACCATATTAAATCTGAAGAGTCAGTGTTCCTTTTGGAAGTCTGGCTCTTTTTTAGTCTTCTCTTTATGTATTCTTTCCTCCTACATCCTGTCAAGAATAAATTTCCGCAGCCGCATACTAACAAAAAGTCATTAAAATCTTGCAAATCACACAAAGTTTAGCTACATTCGTCGGATAAAAACTCAAAATCTACGACAATGGAATTACCTTTTGCTGAATCATGGAAAATAAAGATGGTAGAACCCATCCGAAAAAGCACTCGTGCAGAACGCGAACAATGGATTAAAGAAGCACATTATAACGTCTTCCAACTCAAAGCGGAACAAGTTTATATCGACCTTATCACCGATTCCGGCACCGGAGCTATGAGCGACCGCCAATGGGCAGGAATGATGCTCGGCGATGAAAGTTATGCAGGTGCCACTTCTTTCTTCAAACTGAAAGAGATGATTACGAAACTGACCGGATTTGAATATATCATTCCGACTCATCAGGGACGTGCTGCAGAGAATGTCCTTTTCTCCTATTTGGTGCACGAAGGAGACATCGTACCCGGCAACTCACATTTCGATACCACCAAAGGACATATCGAAGGACGTCATGCCACCGCATTAGACTGTACCATTGATGCCGCCAAACAGACACAACTTGAAATCCCCTTCAAAGGAAATGTTGACCCTGATAAATTACAGAAAGCTCTGACTCAATACGCCGAACGCATCCCTTTTATCATCGTAACCATTACCAACAACACAGCCGGCGGACAGCCCGTATCTATGCAGAACTTACGCGAAGTACGCGCCATCGCTGATAAATACGGCAAACCGATACTTTTCGACTCCGCCCGCTTTGCCGAAAACGCTTACTTCATCAAAATGCGTGAAGAAGGTTATCGGGATAAATCCATTAAAGAAATTACGCGAGAGATGTTTGCCCTTGCCGACGGCATGACAATGAGCGCCAAAAAAGACGGAATCGTCAATATGGGCGGATTCATTGCGACGCGACGCGAAGATTGGTATGAAGGTGCTAAAGGATTCTGTGTGCAATATGAAGGGTATCTCACGTATGGCGGAATGAACGGCAGAGATATGAACGCACTTGCCATCGGACTGGATGAAAATACCGAATTCGATAATCTCGAAACACGTATCAAGCAAGTGGAATACCTGGCTAAGAAACTCGATGAATACGGAATTCCATATCAGCGTCCTGCCGGCGGTCATGCCATATTCATTGATGCTCCCAAAGTGCTGACACACGTACCCAGGGAAGAATTCCCCGCACAGACACTGACTGTTGAACTTTATTTGGAAGCCGGTATCCGCGGATGCGAAATCGGTTATATTCTTGCCGACCGCGACCCCGTTACCCATGAAAACCGCTTCAACGGACTCGACCTGCTTCGTCTTGCCATTCCTCGCAGAGTATATACGGACAATCATATGAATGTAATCGCTGCTGCTCTCAAAAATGTATATGAACGGAGAGAAAGTATTACCCGTGGAGTACGCATCGCTTGGGAAGCTCCTTTGATGCGACATTTCACTGTCCAATTAGAACGTCTGTCCGTATAATATCCGTGTAGAAAAGGAAAAGATTATCTCCGTCAACAATTGTTCGTATAAACAAAAGTTCTTCCGAAGTGTTTATATTATAATCGTTCAAACTTAATACGTAAAATTATGGCAGAAGATTATAAATTAATAGACAATGAAGAAAAACATCGGTATGAATTTCAAATCGATGGCAAGATAGCTGAAATAGACTATATCAAATCAAATAACGGAGAAATCTATCTCGTTCACACGGAAGTACCTGCTTCACTGGGCGGAAGAGGAATCGGCTCGCAACTTGCTGAAAAGGTATTGACGGACATAGAGAAACAAGGTTTACGCCTGGTGCCACTTTGCCCGTTTGTAGCCGGATATATCCATAAGCATCCTGAATGGAAGAGAATTGTAATGCGTGGTATTCATATTAAATAAGCATAGCTATGGGAAAGAAAGTTGAATATACCAATGGCGAACTAACCATTGTATGGCAGCCGGAATTATGTCAGCATGCCGGAATATGCGTAAAGATGTTACCCAATGTCTATCATCCGAAAGAAAGGCCGTGGGTGCAAATTGAAAATGCGACAACGGAAGAATTAATTGCACAAATCGGTAAATGTCCGTCAGGAGCATTAAGCTATCGGCTGAATAAAAAAGCTGAATGAGAAAAAGTTCAGCAAGCAAGAAAAGATAAATAAGAAAAATAAGTAACCAAAAGAGAAACGGTGAATAAGAAGGGAGATTTCCCATTCATTATTCACCGTTTCTTTTTTATTTTAGATTCAATTCAGAGTCCATGTCAGCACAAAATCCGGATGAATGCGATAACCCGTTGTATAGAGTTCTTGCTGTTCCGTCACGAACTCCTGAACTTGGAACGTACCTTCTTCCTGAGGAACAAAATGCATCAAACGGAGTTTACGGAGATCGGCGTCGGCATTTTCCATGCGTTTAAAAATTGCTTCTTTTGCAGACCAATGCAACAACAGTCCCCATGCGGTATCATCTTTATAAGCCCCTGCCTGCTCGTCAGGACGGATATAACGGTCAGCTACCCGCTGAACCCGTTGACCGTATTGCTCAATATCAATGCCAACAGGAGCCTGCAAACTAAGTATCACAGCCACATATCCTTTCGTATGAGAAATACTGATAAAGAAAGAATGGTCCGCCAGATAAGGTTTGCCTTCTGAAGAATAAGCGATTTCCTTATCTTCCTGAAGCATTGAATATAGCAGCACACGAACAGATGTCCATTCCATCTTCCGGCGTTCAGAGACAAAACGGTTCAGTTCCTGCTCACAGGAAATTCTTCGCGCTTCGGGCAGAAGAGCCAGTAATGTATCCAAAGATTCTTCCATCTTCCATACAGCCCACTGTATATCATTGGTCCTACTTTGCAGGAATAACGCCATCTTATGCTTGCTTGAGATTATACTTTCGTGATTACTCTTTCGTGATTGATTATTCTTATTCTTCCAATGCTTCCGTATCGTTAGGCAGAATCGTAAACTTGACTTTCAGAATACGGCGGCTATCCATCTCCAAGACTTCAAACTCATAATTGTGGTAAGTCACTTTCTCGTGCAATGCCGGAAATTCACCTTTAATTTCGAGCAACATACCCGCCAATGTATCGGCATCCCCTACCACTTTCTCAAATTCATCTTCGCCCACTTTCGCAATCTTATAGAAATCCGTCAACTGCGTTTTTGCTTCAAATATCCAGGTATGGTCATTCATCACGACGTATGTACGCTCTTCATCGTCATACTCGTCATGAATCTCCCCTACAATTTCTTCGATAATATCTTCCATCGTCACCAGTCCCGAAGTTCCGCCGAATTCATCCACAACGATAGCAATATGAATCTTATTCGCCTGGAAATCACGCAGCAAATCATCAATCATCTTCGTCTCCGGCACAAAATACGCAGGACGAATCAACGACTGCCAACGGAAATTATCCCCTTTGCTCACATGAGGCAGAAGGTCTTTGATATACAGTACTCCCTTGATATTATCCCGCGAACCGGCAAAGATAGGAATACGCGAATAAGCATTTTCAATGATACATTGCATCACTTCCTTGAAAGACGTGCGAATATCCAAATCGACCATATCCAGACGTGATGTCATCACTTCCTTCACGGTTTCTCCGCCAAAACGGATAATTCCTTCCAGGATATTATTCTCTTCGGTAAGTTCCGCTTTATCCGTAAGTTCCAATGCGTGTGACAGTTCGTCAACGGAAATATTATGGCTTTTCTTGGCAAAATGCTTGTTCAGAAAAGTAGTAGAGCGTACCAAGACAGTAGCTATCGGATAAAATATTTTTTCCAGATAATAAATAGCCGGTGCGGAGAAACGGCAGAAAGCCAGTGTTTTCTGTGCAGAATAAATCTTCGGCATGATTTCGCCGAACAGGAGCAACAGAAAAGTAAGTATCACAGTCAGTATCAGGAACTCTGCCAATGGAGAATGAAATACAAAGACATTCATAAAGAAGAAGTTGCAGAGCATGATAATGGTTACGTTCACAAAATTATTTGTAATCAGTATCGTCGCCAGGAGACGTTCGGAATTGCCAAGAAGGGCACTTATTTTATCATCGGAAGGATGATTTCGTTCATCAATATCATTCCGGTCTGAAGGAGAAAGCGAGAAAAAAGCGATTTCAGAAGCCGAAGCAAAACCGGAAGCAAGCAGGAGCACACCT
Organism: Bacteroides sp. GM023; assembly: GCF_014750685.1. Lineage (GTDB taxonomy): Bacteria > Bacteroidota > Bacteroidia > Bacteroidales > Bacteroidaceae > Bacteroides. The sequence continues at coordinate 466,646 of NZ_JAAXGE010000001.1, read as the reverse complement.
GCCAGTACTATGGCAATAATAGCAGAGATAGAAGGAGTGTTTACGGTAATACCGTTGAAAATATCAGCCAATTGGCTTAAATAACCATCTGAGTCCAAAGAGTATATATTTTAGTTTAACAAAAGACAATGTGCCAATCTGCTCGCGAAAACCTATTGGCACACTATCACATTACTAGAACGGCAAGTCATCTGCCGGATTATCTTGTACAGGCTGCGCTTGCGATTGCTGCGTCTGCTGCGGCTGTTGCATTTGCTGTGGCTGTTGCATCTGCTGTGGCTGACCGGCGGCAGGCTGTTGTGCAGAAGCAGCAACTCCCGGATTAGTGCCTTTTGGAGACAGCATTTCCATATTATCCACATAAACTTCGGTGACATAGCGCGTAGCACCTGCCTGGTCGGTGTAAGAGCGTGTCCTAATCTTTCCTTCCAAGTACAATTTGTCACCTTTGTGCACATATTTATCTACGATTTCAGCCAGGCGGTTGGATGCAACGATATTGTGCCACTCCGTCCTGTCGGGAATTTGGGTTCCATTAGCCAACGTGTAGCCACGTTCTGTCGTAGCTAACGAGAAAGTTGCCACAGCTGAGCCTGCATCGAAGTATTTCACCCGTGGATCTTGTCCCACGTTTCCTAGCAATATCACTTTATTTACTGACATATATGTATCAAGTTTATAATTCTTAAATTCAAATCTGCTGCCAAAATTAAACAGAATAACAATAGGATGCAAGAATTGTTGTAACTTTTATTTCGAATCAATATACTTCTCAATAAAAGCGTGCACCAACCTTGAAACAGCATATTGCTCCAATTCTTCCGCCTTTATTTTCTGAAACTTACCGAAAGAAGCCGTTTCTCCGGGCAATGTCACTTCATAAAAATTAGCATAAATCACCCGATGAGACAATACATGCTTCACTTCCCTGCACACCGAACGGACTACCGGTTGCTCACCCGGAGCAAAAAGCGCCCGAAATTCAGGCAAAGCTAAAAATTCTTCTTCCGACACAGCCACCGGAGTTTCTATCAAAGGCAATTCAAAAAGATTTTTCCAGATATCATCCGCCGTCCGCTTACTTATAAAGGTATGCGCGCCCGCACGTACATAAATATAATTGAAATAACGGTTCATCGTTTTCGTCTTATGCTGCTTCACAGGCAGCTTGGCAACCAACCCTTTCGCAAGAGCCGAACAACTATCTGCCAACGGACAAAACAAACAATCAGGCGATTGCGGCGTACACTGAATCGCCCCGAAATCCATAATTCCCTGGTTGTAAAGAGCCGGTTGTTTTCTATCCAGCATCTCGTCCGCCAAAGCGGCAAAGAGCTTCTTTCCCTCTGTCGAATCAATCGGCGTATCGATGCCGAAATAACGTGAAAGTACACGATACACATTTCCGTCCACCACCGCATATGGCATGCCATAAGCAAACGAACAGATAGCTGCCGCCGTATACTCCCCCACTCCTTTCAAAGCCAACACTTCCGGATACGTTTTCGGGAAAACCCCATTCATGCTTTTTGCGGCAGCGTGAAGATTCCGGGCACGTGAATAATATCCCAACCCCTGCCAGTACTTCATCACCTCGTCTTCATCCGCGTCAGCCAACGTCCGCACATCGGGAAAGCGCTTGATGAAACGCAAAAAATAATCATATCCCTGCACCACCCGTGTCTGCTGAAGGATAATCTCCGAAATCCATATCAGATACGGATCGGAAGATTCCCGCCAGGGCAGCTCGCGCTTGTTCTCTTTATACCACTCTATAATTGTTTCATTGAACTTATTCATAGGACCAGTCATCATGTATCATCTAACATTTATCTTGTATATGCTGTTCAAAAGCCACACAAAAGTAACTCTTTTGGCTCTAAGAAAACTCAACGCCACCATTTTTTTAGAAAAATGTGCATAATATATTTTTTTAGGAGCTTAAAAAGCTATATATTTGCAGTCCAAAAAATTAGCAATAACATAATAGTAATAATATTTTTTTTAAGGAAAAATGACTAAAGCAGATATTGTAAACGAGATTACAAAGAAAACTGGGATTGATAAGCAGACAGTTCTTACAACAGTAGAAGCATTCATGGACGCTGTAAAAGATTCATTGTCTAACGACGAGAATGTATACTTGCGCGGATTTGGTAGTTTCGTAGTGAAGAAAAGAGCACAGAAAACAGCTCGTAATATTTCTAAGAATACTACGATTATTATCCCTGAGCACAACATTCCGGCTTTCAAACCGGCTAAGACATTTACAATTTCAGTAAAGAAATAATAAACAAGAGTATTAACCCATAAAATGTGAAGCTATGCCAAGCGGAAAAAAGAAAAAAAGACATAAAATGTCTACGCACAAGCGTAAAAAAAGACTAAGAAAGAACAGACATAAAAGCAAAAAATAATTTTTAAGTCTGGATCACACAGAAATAAAGAACAAACTTGCGAAGCTAATGTCTTTCAAGTTTGTTCTTTGTTTAAGTAGCTAACCCAAAATGAACAATTTGTCAAAAAAGTTGTTCATATAAATGAGATTCAATCAATAATAAGGAAACAAAACAGTGACAAGTGAACTAGTAGTTGACGTACAGCCCAAAGAGGTCTCCATCGCCCTTCTCGAAGATAAGAGCTTAGTAGAACTTCAAAGCGAAGGAAGAAACATTTCCTTTTCTGTGGGCAATATGTATTTGGGACGTATCAAGAAATTGATGCCCGGACTAAATGCATGCTTTGTAGACGTCGGTTACGAGAAAGACGCTTTCCTTCATTATTTAGACTTGGGTCCTCAATTTAACTCACTCGAAAAGTTTGTAAAGCAGACTTTAAGCGACAAGAAGAAGCTGGCCTCCATCAGCAAGGCAACCCTGCTTCCCGACCTCGACAAGGATGGAACTGTATCCAACACACTCAAGGTGGGACAAGAAGTAGTGGTGCAAATCGTAAAGGAACCGATCTCCACCAAGGGACCGCGACTGACGTCCGAAATTTCGTTTGCCGGACGTTATCTCGTGCTCATCCCTTTCAACGATAAGGTTTCTGTATCACAAAAAATTAAATCGAGCGAAGAACGCGCCCGCCTGAAACAACTGCTGATGAGCATCAAGCCGAAAAACTTCGGTGTCATCGTCCGCACGGTAGCCGAAGGCAAACGCGTAGCCGAACTCGACGGAGAGCTTAAAGTCCTGGTAAAGCATTGGGAAGATGCGATGGCAAAAGTACAGAAAGCCACCAAGTATCCGACGTTGATTTATGAAGAAACCAGTCGTGCCGTAGGTTTGTTGCGCGACCTCTTCAACCCTTCTTTTGAGAATATTCACGTCAACGACGAGGCTGTGTACAATGAAATCAAAGACTACGTATCACTGATTGCGCCCGACCGGGCTAATATCGTGAAACTGTACAAAGGCCAGCTTCCCATTTACGACAATTTCGGTATCACCAAGCAGATTAAATCGTCGTTTGGTAAAACAATCTCTTACAAGAGTGGTGCCTATCTGATTATTGAGCACACTGAGGCGCTTCACGTAGTAGACGTGAACAGCGGCAACCGCACCAAGAATGCCAACGGACAGGAAGGCAACGCACTCGAAGTAAACCTGGGGGCAGCCGACGAGCTGGCCCGCCAACTGCGATTAAGAGATATGGGTGGTATCATCGTCGTGGACTTCATCGACATGAATGAAGCCGAAAACCGTCAGAAGCTTTATGAACGAATGTGTGCCAATATGCAGAAAGACAGGGCACGGCATAATATTCTGCCGCTCAGCAAATTCGGGCTGATGCAGATTACACGCCAACGTGTGCGTCCGGCAATGGACGTCAACACGACCGAAATCTGTCCTACTTGCTTCGGTAAAGGCACTATCAAGTCGTCCATTCTCTTTACGGACACTTTGGAGAGTAAAATTGATTACCTGGTCAATAAACTGAAGGTTAAGAAATTCTCGTTACACGTCCATCCGTATGTTGCTGCGTACATCAATCAGGGACTCGTTTCCCTGAAACGGAAGTGGCAGATGAAGTACGGATTCGGTATCAAGATTATTCCAAGTCAGAAACTCGCATTCCTACAATATGTGTTCTATGATACACATGGAGAGGAAATCGATATGAAGGAAGAATTCGAAATCAAATAAACAGAAAAGGCGGCTCGTTGAAACGGGTCGCCTTTTGTTTTAAGTTAACGAATAAATTATATTTCAATTATGTATACATCACCTTTCACTGATCCATATGATATCTCCTGCCGATCAGATTCCTTATCTTATCAATGATTTAGCACATCCTCTAGCATTCTTTAACAGCCTCCCAAGATAATCCGTCATTTATATAACTTCCTCCCACCAAGATTCATTTTTTATTGTTATTTTTGTGAGAAAATGAAAGAGTTATGAACCAGCCAGCAAAGCGTAAGCGTATTCCATATGGAATGATGAACTTTATCGATGTCCGCGAAGACGACTGTTACTATGTGGACAAGACACATTATATCCCTCTCATAGAGAATGCGAACAAGTATTTCTTCTATATCCGTCCGCGCAGGTTTGGAAAGAGCTTGACAATCTCCATGCTCCGACATTATTATAATATATTGGAAGCAGACAAGTTTGAGAAATGGTATGGCGACCTGTATATAGGAAAGCATCCCACTCCCGAACGAAATTCATATCTCATTATTTACCTGAACTTTGCCGTAGTAAACGCCGAACTGAAAAGTTACCGGCAATCATTAGACGCACATTGCAACACTGAATTCAACTTCTTCTGCGATGTCTACGCTCAATATCTTCCTAAAGGAATAAAGGAAGAGATGAATAAGAAGAAAGGCGCTGTAGAACAACTGGATTATCTATATAAAGAATGCGTTAAGACCAATCAACAGATTTATCTGTTCATTGATGAATACGATCACTTTTCAAACAAAATTTTGTCAGAACCTTCCTGCCTCGAAGATTATAAGAGTGAGACACACGGAACTGGTTATCTGCGCAGCTTCTTCGATACGGTAAAAGCAGGCACGGATTCCACAATCAAACGTTGTTTCGTGACAGGTGTCAGCCCCGTCACGATGGATGATCTGACCAGTGGATTTAACATCGGCACCAACTATTCACTTTCTCCGGAATTCAATGAGATGACCGGATTTAATGAAAAAGAAGTGCGGGCAATGCTTGATTATTATGCTACTACCTGCGAGTTTCACCATACTACCGACGAACTGATAGAGGCAATGAAACCCTGGTATGACAACTATTGTTTTTCAGAGGAAAGCTACGGAAGCACCACAATGTACAATTCCAATATGGTACTCTACTTTGTGGATAATTACATTCGCAACGGAGGATACATGCCTCGCAATATGGTAGAAGAAAACATCCGCGTAGATTATAACAAACTACGAATGCTTATCCGTAAAGACAAAGAATTCGCCCATGATGCATCTCTATCCAAACATTGGTGCAACAAGGTTACATCACTGGTGAGTTAAAAACGGGTTTTCCTGCCGAAACAGTTGCAGAGCCGGATAACTTTATCAGTTTGTTATTCTATTTTGGAATGTTGACTATCAGTGGAACTTTGGAAGGAGAAACGAAGTTGGTTATTCCTAATCAAGTAGTGCGCGAACAGTTGTACAGTTACTTGCTGGATACGTACAATGAAGCAGACCTCCGTTCTGATAATTGGGAAAAAGGAAAACTAGCATCTGCCATGGCTTATCGTGGTGACTGGAAAGCCTACTTCAATTATATCGCCGAATGTCTGCACCGCTACTCTTCCCAGCGTGACAAGCAAAAGGGGGAAGCGTACGTGCATGGATTTACATTGGCGATGACTGCACAGAACCGTTTCTATCGTCCTATTTCCGAGCAGGAAAATCAGGAAGGATATGCCGATATTTTCATGTTTCCCTTATTGGATATATATAAAGACATGCTTCATTCATATATTATTGAACTAAAGTATGCCAAAGGAAAGGACAGTGATGAAAAGGTAGAACAACTCCGACAGGAAGCTATCGCACAAGCCAAACGCTACGCTGACAGCGAAACGGTGCAAAAAGCAATCGGTACAACTACTTTGCACAAAATCGTTGTTGTTTATCACGGAATGAAGATGGTGGTATGTGAGGAGATTTAATATTCAGTAAAAAAAAAGATATGAAAAGTCCGGACTTTCGCAAGCCCGGGCTTTCTGTGTTCTCAAAACATCTCCTTATCTATAGGGAAATAAGGGACTAGCATATTAATTCTAGCGCAACATAGAAGATGCTCTGAGAATATTCCAAGAGATGCCAGTGGGAAATAAGGGTGGCATCCCTTGTCTACAGAAGAACAGATTGCAAGGATTGACCTTCACAAGCAAATTTCTTGAATCTGTTGCTTCTCGCCATCTTTCTTCACCATAAAAGGCGGAGAAAGGTTTTATTGGATAGAAATCGACCTTTCGTAAGTACGATCTCTTATTCTTGTTTCAAGAAACATCTCCCTATTCCTATAATAAAATAAGAAAAAACACAGGGAGATATCCTTTTTACAATACTTATCCTACTTAACTGTAACAGTCATTGTTGTAGTAATGCCTTCAGCAGGAATTACACCACCCCAAGGAGAGTTAACAGTAACTTTAATAGTCACTGACAAACCTTCTCTTGACGCCAAATTTTGTCCCTTGTCAGAATACGACAGTTCTTTATAATCGGCAGAAAGCTTAAACTTATCAGCATTAGCACCAGTCAATTCTACTGTCGGAGCTTCGAGACCATAAATATCAAGAGGGTCAGCTACAGAGTTTGCAAATCCGTTAGAATCATCTCCGGCAACAGCTTCACCATCTTTCCACATAACTTTATCTCTATAATCTTTCCAAATAAAGCCTGTCAATATGTTCTCAATTTTAGCAGTCTTTTCTGGAGATATAGTTTTAGCAAGCGATGCAGCAGCAGGTACTGTCCATTTTCCACTCAATTTAGAATCAGCATAAACAGTTGCAGTATACTTCGCATCTTTCGCTTCACCACATTTTACGGTAGCTATTACTTTCACAAGGCCAGTACAGTCTTTCGTTATAGTCAGTTTTTGACCAACCAAAGATGCACCATCCCCCTCTACCGAGAAGCTAATTGAACCACCTACCGCTGTGACCTTATCATTGATTTCGGTATAATTAGAGAACAGTGTAGACACATCACCTACTTCTACAGCAATAGCAGTTGCAGCATTACCTCCGGTTACACCTGCATCTACTTTCACATTAGCAGCAGGTTCAGTCAAAGCAACATCAGTCAAAGCTTTTATTGTAACAGTAGCTGTTACAGTAATTGTTTTCACATCAGATACAGTTATCACAACTTTCGGTTTATAAGTTCCGGCTACTTTTCCTTGAGGAACAGTTACTGTCAATACATTATCAGCCCCTACAGTAAAGTCAACACCTTTATCAGCAGTTTTTGCAAACGCACTTGTTGCCAATGCCTTATAAGCAGCTTCTGTAATCGCACCCTTATTATACAAATCAACCATATTGATATCTAATGTCTGTTCATCAGTATTATCCCAATTAACATTGAAAGAATAATTAGGAGTAAGATTTTCAGACTTCTGAGCAATTTTTACTGCATCGCCACTTGTTAGAGTTGTGGAGAATGCATCATCAATACCTGCAACCGTGGTTTTTGCAACAACATCTACTGTTTGTCCTACCAATCCGATTTGATTGAAGGCAGAGGATGATAATTTCACCTCTCCGGTAGTCGGAACAATCTGGAAGTAACTTGCATTATCACCACTCAACTCAAACTTCGTATTAAAGATGCCTTTGATACCTTCAGGCACATCTTCAAAAGCACCTGCATTTGTTTCGGCAGTAGCTTCATCGTCATATAGCTTAGCTTGAGTCTTACCATACTTTTCTTGAGCCTTATTATCTCCGAATATCAAACTAGATTCTTTCTCGTTATAAATAATATCACGACCAGTTTCTGCTGTCACATATTGAACATCAGTCATATATTTCTCTGTCATTAACACAGGGAAATAGCTTGAAGTAATGTCAGAAGCGACCTCAGTTCCTACTTCTTTGCTCTGAATCATCAGACACAAAGCATAATCCGTGGAAGCAGAAGTGGCAATCAGAGGAACAGTTATAATACCGGTTGGCACTCCATTCTCTTTCTCTACACTTATTTCGCCAACTTCAAAGATGCTTGTAGAACGGGTTATTGCTTGCGCATCCAAAAGAGTTGTGTATTTTCCGTTCTCAAATCCTAGGGCTGCCTTAGCAGGAGAAACACGGAATTTAACAGCTAAATCTTTACTACGAGATATAATACCAAACTCTGCAGCTGGATTTGCTTTTGCATACAGAGTAGTAAATTCTTCAGTTCCTGCTACATTTTTCGGAACATAAACTACACTTTGTACCATTTCTTTTATAGCCTCAATGTCAAGACCATGTTGTTTTACAGTTTCAACCAAGCTCTTAAAGGTAAAATCAGCATCTTCCAGAACGGACTTCAAGGCTTCTTCCACTTTTGACTGCAAACTTGCCGGAGTGAACATCGTTTCATAATTCGAACGCAATGTTTCAATCTGATTTAAGATAGCAGCAAAGTCTGTATATTGTTCAGGATGAGCCTTCAAGAAGTCGTCAATAACTTTCTTAGTATCTTCCAAATCATTAAGCCGGTCTTTTATTCCCTTATTATTATCATCACCTTCCAGAGCCTTGTCCAATTTATCCTCTAACTGAGCTAAAGCACCATTTTCTCCGGTGATAGCCTCAATGTCTTGATTTATTTTAGCAAGCTTTGTTGCTATGGAAGTACTTACAGCATTCTCTATATATTCTACAAGACCTTTCCCCTCTAGTTGTCCCGCAATTGTACTGTTGATAAAACCAGCCAACAATTCATCCGATTTTGCATATTCGCTGATAATGCTATTAGCTTGATAATCGGCAACAAATTTCTTTAAGGTAGCAAGATCACCTTCAGCACCAGTCAGCTTATCATAGCTTGCTTTCAGAGCTGTGAGAGTTTCGTCATTAGCATCTACCAATTGTTTCAGTTCATTTTGTTTCGCAGACAATGCTGTCGCCAATTCTTTAGCAGCAGTTGCATCCCCTTGCGCTGCCGACAGTTTAGTCTTCAAATCAGCAATTTCATCTTCCAACGCTTTAATTGATGCATCTTTGTTCTCCAGAGCTTTAGACAGTTTGTCAATCTCTGTAGCCAATTCTGTTTTAGCGGCAGCAATTGCGGTCTTCATGTCCTCAATGCTAACAGGACTTCCTGAGTTGATCTTGTCAATCTGCTCTTGCAGATTTTTCACATCATCGTCGTAGTCCTTACAACTTGTTATAGTTGTACTTACTGCAAGCGTCAACGCTCCGAAGAGCATCACTTTTACAAATTTTCTTTTCATAACTACTTAAAAAATTACATTAATAATATATTATTAAACACTAAGTTTCAATAATAGACGCCCCGTTACTTCGTAGGTAACGGGAAAACCTTTGTGCCTGCTCTTTTGGAGTAGTCAATACTAGAAAATGATACGATATGCGATGAAACATTTTTACCCCTGCTTCTGAAAAGCAGTAGAGGGGAAGGAAATCTTTTGCAAAATTTAGAAGTTAACAAAGCCCTAATACAAAGAATCCGCGTGTTTTATTTGTCCTAGTTCTACTTTTGAATGGTTTATTGGAAAAAATGTGTGATTTCGTTTGGTTGTTTTAAGAAATATGCTCATATTTGCACCGAAATTTATTCCCGTTACCTACGAAGTAACGGTCTTAATTTCAAGCACTTACTCCTACTACCGTGCGTCTTACAAAATCAATGACTTGTCTATTTGCTTCATCAATTTTCTGATTCCGGAACGGCTTTAAATACGTTTCAGTTACAGTGATAGATGAATGTCCCATCGCTTCGGAGATAATCCCCGGATGGATTTCGCAATAATAAGCAGTAGTAGCCCAGGTGTGGCGGGCGGTATACGAGCTCAATCGTTCCCGGAGTCCTAACAGCTGTCCTACCAATGCCAGTTGATAGTTAAAGCTGCGCAAAGCCAGTTGATATTCACGATACGCTTCTTCCGTTCCCTCTCCGCTATGAAGAATCGGGAATAGATAAGGAGATACCGCATCACGATTCATGTACTTCTGTACTAAAATCATGGCTTCCGGCGTCAGAGTCACCGACAATTGGCTTCCCGTTTTATGACGGCGGTACGTGATGACATTTCCGTGCAAATCACTTTTCCGAAGATAAGCCAAGTCGACAAATGGCAGACCACGGAGCAAGAACATCAAAATAAACATCTCTTGCGCACGCCGCATGGCAAGAGTAGCGACTTTTGATGAAAGACACGTGAACATCAACCGCATATCTTCACCATCCAATGCCCGGCGACGATCTGCCCGCGTACCTGTATAAACCGAGCGGAACAGTTGCGGAACATACGTAGCTATACGCTGGTCAACGGCACGGTTATAAACAGCACGCAACGTGCGAAGATATGTGGATACCGTATTCCAACTGCATCCACGTTCACGAAGACTACCCTCAAAGCACTTTAACCATTCGGGAGTGATTTCCCTGAACTGTAAATGCTCCGTCCCACAAAAAGTCAGAATTGCATTCAAACTACTCCTATATACATGAGCAGTACCTAAATTCCCACTACGTTTCAGTTCTTCTGAAACTTGTTTCATAAAAGAAACCATATTTCCCTTCTTCATCAATAAAAAAATTAAATAATTAATTATTACATATAAAACAATTTACTTTAGTAACAAATCAGAGTTGTATATATATTTTTTACACGCACAAAATTATGGACATAAAAAATCAAATAAACATTGCAATTCATTGAATATATTTTCATACATTTGCATCGCTTTTTTAAAACAAAAAGTCATTTAAAAAATTAAAGAACATCATTATGAAAATGATTGAAGTAGTTACTGAAAACTACAACATTAATGGATTCAGGCATCTATCCGAACTGGCAATGGATTATTTTCCTGAATTATCAGGTCCCAGTGCAGCCAGTAAAAAAATGCGTGCCTGCATAAAGGCAAATATAGCATTAAACGAGCAAATGGCAATGGCCGGTTTCACAGACAAGACAATTGACGTAAGCCCGGAAATGCAGATAATCCTCTACTGCCATTGGGGGCCACCCAAGGCCTCCTTGCCGATTGACATCAAACGCACCGATGAAAACGAAAACAAAAATCAGAAATAAACGGAAAATCGAACTATATATTTTTTAATATATAATTTATCTTTTATTATTTATTACGTGTTCCACCCCGCGTTCAGGAGCCATCCACACAGCGAAGATAACTATCAATGAAATAGCTACTTACAAACTCAAAAAGGTGTTCCACGGAGTGTTCAGCAAAAATAGCCGTTTTTTTATCCCAAACAGAACCTCTAATTCCCCCAAACAGAGGTTCCGTTTGACAGAAACAGAAGTTCTGTTTATCGTAATCACAGGCTCTGCCCTTTCACTTTCCACAATCGTACTGTCCGAGGAGAAAAAATCAGCTATTTTCATCTATTATCGTCCGCTGCAATCCCCCATCATCCGGACAAAATCCCGCCACTTGACAGCCCCAAACCAAAGTTGTACTTTTACCGAAAATTTTAAATAGTCACCAATGAATAAGTTCAATTTTCAAACGATGATGGAGCATGGCTACCTCATCATACCTAAATCCTTACTGCAACAACAGATAGAAGAGCAAGACGTCCAGGAAGGAGAAATAGAAGCCTTTCTGAAAATTCTTATGAAAGTCAATTATTCGGATACGCTATACAACAGCCGCCAGTATACAGACTATCCTTGCAAACGGGGAGAAAGCCTGTATAGCTATCGAGACTGGAGCCACATCTTCCACTGGTCTGTCGGACGGACATTCCGCTTCTTCCAAGGATTGAACAGCCTGGGAGTCATCGAAATCATCACCCATCCCGATAGCGCTTCACTGCATATCCGGGTGGTGGAATACGACAAATGGATGGGCAAGTTCGATGACAACAAACAGAAAAAGAAAACAGTCAACGAGAAGTTTCGTGTTTTTTGGGACGAATATCACAGTACCACCCAACTCCCAAAGGTAAATATAGCCAAGGCTCAACGCGAATGGAAAAAACTAAGCAGCAAGGAGCAACAACTCGCCATCGACCATATCGAGGAGTATTATTTCCACCAGACTAATTTCAAATATCTCTTGCAAGCTGGTAGTTACCTGGCAAACAAAGCTTTCCTCGATGAATATTAACTTTCCTACTGAAAATAAAGACTAATCTCCCTACTAAAATGAAAACTAATCTTTCCTCAAAAATGAATACTACCTTTCCCCCTAGAGTGAATACTGAAGACAGGGTTTCGCCACAGGCTCCCGAAGTGGAGGAAGCCGTCATAGGAGCCTGCCTGATAGAACGGGAAGCCATGCCGCTGATTGCGGATAAATTACGCCCCGAAATGTTCTACGTCATGCGGCATCAGGTGATTTATGCCGCGTTGCTCGCTATGTATCAGGCGGGGACGAAGATTGATATTCTGACTGTGAAGGAAGAGCTTGCCCGCAGGGGGAAGCTCGAAGAAGCGGGCGGGCCGTTCGGAATCACGCAGTTGAGCAGCAGGGTGGCAAGTTCGGCACATATTGAATATCATGCGCAGATTGTGCATGAGAAGTATTTGCGGCGGGAGATGATTCTTGGGCTTAACAAGTTGCTCGCCTGTTCGCTCGACGAGACGATGGATATTGCGGATACGCTGGTAGACGCTCACAATTTGCTTGACCGGTTGGAGGGTGAGTTCGGGCATAATAATTGTATGCGGGATATGGATACGTTGATGGCTGACACGATGGCGAAAGCTGAAAGTCGTATCGCAAAAAGTGTGAATGGGATTACCGGTATTCCCACGGGGATGACGGATTTGGACCGGATGACGTCCGGATGGCAGAACGGAGAGTTGATAGTGCTTGCGGCACGTCCTTCGGTGGGGAAGACGGCTCTCGCGCTGCATATGGCGCGAAGCGCGGCGATGGCGGGGCATGCGGTGGCGGTGTATAGTCTTGAGATGCAGGGGGAACAGTTGGCAGACCGGTGGCTGATGGCGACGAGTGAAATCAGTGCCCGCCGGTGGCGCACGGGGACGCCTGAGGAAGGGGAAATGGCGGATGCACGCAGGGCGGCTGCCAACCTCGCACGGTTGCCGATACACGTGGATGACAGTACGGTGGTGAACATGGAGCATGTGCGTTCCAGCGCACGGTTGCTGCGGAGTCAGGGTGCGTGTGATATGATTATTATCGATTATCTGCAACTTTGCGATATGTCGACCGGGCAGAACAACCGTAACCGGGAGCAGGAAGTGGCGCAAGCTGCCCGCAAGGCGAAGTTGTTGGCGAAGGAGCTGGATATACCGGTGATATTGCTTAGTCAGTTGAACCGCTTGGCGGAGGGGCATATAGACAGGCGGCCGGAATTGAGCCAGTTGCGGGAAAGCGGGGCTATCGAGCAGGACGCGGACATCGTGATGCTGCTCTACCGCCCTGCCCTGGCAAGGATTACGACGGATAAGGAAAGCGGTTATCCGACGGAAGGGCTGGGCGTGGTTATCGTTGCCAAACAGCGTAATGGGGAGACGGGGAACGCTTACTTCCGACATAATCCCGAAATGACGAAAATCACGGATTATGTTCCGCCATTGGAGTATTTAATGAAGCATGCCAAATGATAAAACAGGTATCTGATAGATGTGAATAGGATACCAATTAATAATATTACAATATATATTATTATAATATTTATTACATATATCACATATTACACATTATCAATAATATTCTGAATTATTGAATAAATAAAGAGCAAAACACTTGACTTTGCCTTCTATATTTTGTATCTTTGTAATATTGCAACAAGAAAGAAATATTATTACTTAAACCTTAACTTTTTCAATTTATGAATGTATTAGTAGAGCGCTATCAGCGCAGAAAGTATGTGAGTCAGGAAGATTCACAGATGTTGTATTATGTACGCCAAAAATCGGGTACTGTGAGAGTGATGGATGTCAACAAGCTGGCGGATGCCATCGAAGCCAATTCTTCGCTTACGGCAGGAGATGTGAAGCATGCTATCGAGGCTTTTGTAGAGCAGTTGCGCCTGTCGCTTACTCAGGGCGATAAGGTGAAGGTTGATGGATTGGGCACGTTCCATATCACGTTGAGCAGTGAGGGGACGGAGAAGGAAAAGGATTGCACGGTGCGCAGTATCCGCAGGGTGAATGTGCGGTTTGTAGCTGATAAGGCGCTGCACCTGGTGAATACCAGTCATACCGCTACCCGAAGTGAGAATAATGTGGATTTCGTCCTGGCAGGAAAGGATGAAGGAAACGGAAGTGGTGGTTCCGATGGCGGAAACGGCGGAAGTGGAAATAGCGGCGGCGGTGATGGCGGGGAGACTCCGGACCCGGCAGCATAAGCGATTGTTTTCTCCATTATTAATGCGAATCGGTCATTGAATGACTGATTCGTCATTGAACGACTGATTCGCATTAATTCCCAATTCTTCATTATTCATTCTTAATTCTTCATTAAAAAAATGCTAGATAAAATTATTGAGATTATCATGACGATACTCCCCTTTTTGGGCGGTAATCGCAAGAAACGCAAGGTCATGGCGCAGGAAGTCAAAGAGTTCAGTGAACTGGTGAAAGACCAATATACATTTCTGATGCAGCAGTTGGAAAAGGTGTTGAAGGATTATTTCGACCTTAGTTCGCGAGTGAAAGAAATGCATACGGAGATTTTCTCATTGAGGGGGCAGTTGGCACAGGCGTCTGCTTTGCAGTGCGTTAATAAGGAATGTGCACAGCGCAGCAATGCGGGTGCGGGTTCGGGTGCAGGTTCGGGGCTCATTCTAAAGGAAGCCTGATACGGGAAATGATGAGAGCTATAAATCTAATAGTAGTCCACTGCTCCGCTACACGTGAGGACAAGGACTTTACGGAATATGACCTTGATGTCTGCCATCGCAGACGGGGATTCAACGGAACAGGGTATCATTTCTATATTCGCAAGAATGGAGATATTAAGTCTACCCGGGCGATAGAGAGAATCGGGGCACACGCGAAAGGGTTCAACAGTGAAAGTATCGGTATCTGCTATGAGGGCGGACTTGACAACAAAGGACGACCGAAAGATACACGCACCGAGTGGCAGAAACATTCTCTGCGGGTATTGATTCTCACGTTATTGAAGGATTATCCGGATTGCCGGGTATGCGGACACAGGGATTTAAGTCCGGACTTGAATGGGAATGGTGAGATTGAGCCGGAAGAATGGATTAAGGCTTGTCCCTGTTTTGATGCCGCAACTCAGTGGAGCAAAGTATAAATCTCTAAAGTCAATATACTCAAAGTTGATATGTCAAAAACTACGTATCTAAAGTTTACATACCTAAAGCCTACATATCTAAAGTGTATCTAAAACCTACATTTCCAAAACCCAATCACCCTCGCTACAGTTATCTGTGACGAGGGTGATTTCATTGTAAGAGGAATCCTACTTCCTCTTATTTATATTCAAAAGATATTTTTCTAATCACAAAAACATCTTTATTTTGCTTCAAATGCAGCGTCAATCAACGCCTTCAAATTCAGATAATGACTCTTATAGATACCACTTGAAGAATTTGCGGCAGCAGCCAATTCTCTTCTAAGGTCTGTCAGTTGACCACGCGCGATGGCGGGCGCTTCGGATGGGGAGTCAGGCATCATAGAAGAAAGTGCTCCACCGGAACCTTTTGGTTTCTCAAGCATTAAAATCAATGAGTTGACATAGGTTTTCTGCAAGCCACGTTGAGCAAGGTCAGGTCTTTTTCCACCTCTCAAGTCATTCCAAATACTTTTCTTCAAGTCGAGGAACATCTCGTTGGCAGTGTAAGCCTTATTGCCGTTCATCAATTCATTGTTTGTCATTTTATCCAATGTGCGGCTGCTAATAAGTCGCTTCAAGATATTGCTTTGCACACGGAATATCAGATTGAATGTATTCACCCCTGCTCTTTCGGTCAGCTTGTTATCCATCAGCCAGGTAGGTGTAGTGAACAATTCTTTATTCAAGAAAGCTACTGCTTTCTTCTGAATATCTTTCGGTACATACTCTATGGCTTTCATGTCGGTTTGTTCTACCGAGATAGGAGTACTGTAAATACCTGCCACATTAGTTGCCACGTGTCCCATATACAAGGAGAATTGTCCTACCACATTATAATATAAGGAACTTGCTTTTCCGTAACCTTCGTTCGGCTCATATGTCCAATTCATTACTTCGGGCATGATACGTTTCAAGTTCTTGATGCCGTATGTGCCTGCCAGCACTGCGTCGTCACCCAAGTCTTCGTTTTGGTTGCGAGGGTCATCCCTGTCGGTTTCCGTACCGAATGTATAACGCTTGTCTTCTTTCAGCTTGCTGATAATCCACTTGTTCATGTAAGGAATTTCAGCTTCAGCCGTTTCAAACTCCGGCATCCAACGATATCCCCATTCAATAGACCATTTGTCATATATACCGATACGGGGGAAGATTCCTGCACGTGACACGTTATCTTCGGGCTGTGCGATGTAGTTGAAACGGGCGTAGTCCATGATAGACGGAGTATGTCCGTTAGCTTCCACCCAGGCTTTATCTCTCAATTTCTCTACCGGGACGGTAGCGGAAGAACCGAAGTTGTGGCGCAGCCCCAATGTGTGTCCTACTTCATGGGAAGAAACAAAACGAATCAGTTCACCCATCAGTTCATCGTCAAACTGCGGTTTGCGTGCACCCGGGTCAATAGCTCCGGCCTGTACGATATACCAGTTGTAGAGCAAGCTCATTACGTTATGATACCAGTTAATATGCGTTTCCAGGATTTCACCGCTGCGGGGGTCATGTACGTGAGGGCCGCTTGCGTTTGGAATATCAGAAGGTTTATAGACGATAGCCGAGTGATGCGCATCTTCCAGACTCCAGGTCGGATCATCCGTCGGAGCTTCTTTGCCGATGATGGCATTCTTGAATCCGGCTTTCTCGAAGGCTGCCTGCCAGTCATTGACACCCTGAATCAGGTAAGGAACCCACTTCTTGGGAGTGGCAGGGTCAATATAGATTACAATCGGCTTCTTCGGTTCTACCAGTTCGCCGCGCAGGTATTTCTCTTTATCCTCGTCTTTCGGTTCGAGACGCCAACGGGTGATGTTAGCTTTGTATTTCACACCATGCGGGTTTTCATCAAAGTCCTTGTAACCGACTGCGAAATATCCCACTCTGCTATCATACAACCTAGGCTTCATCGGCTCTTTGGGAAGTAGCAGCATAGAACTGTTCAGTTCGTATGTCATCGGGCCGGTAGAGTTATAGTAGGCGGCCATCATCTTCTCGAATGCGCTTCCCATAGGCGGCTTCCGCTGGAAGGTACGTACGGTGCGGATTTCGATATTCTGCGGGAAGGCTTTCAGCGTGTCGATATAACTGGCATCGGCCATCATCGCAGAAGCTCCGATATTATCCTTGGCAGTGCTGGAGAATGAGAACATTTCACCATCCTTGCGGATAAAGTCGGTCATTTCAATCACGTAGTTCTTTGTTGCGCCTTCCGTACGGGCAGTTTTCAGAGGGAAAGCGGCTACGATGGGCTGAACATTAGAGTTCAATACCGCCTGATACAATCCCAGCGTATCTGCGGAGTGTTCCAAATAAGAAATCTGACGTATAAATAGTTTATTGTCGGGCCCTTTTTCAAAGCGTATCACTTCATCACTGATGTGGTCGCCCGGATAGCCTGCCTTACGCTTCTGTTTATCTACGGGAGCTTTTACAACCCGGTTCACAATCAGGATATCACGTCCGAGCAAGGAATCGGCTATTTCAAAAAAGTATTTTCCTTCTACATTGTGTACTTTGAAGAAACCATTCATTGTTTTTGCCTTGCCGGTGATTACTTTGGCATAAGGCTGCAAGGGGTCTTTTTTCGCTTTGGCTATGGAGTCGGCTTTGGCTTTGTCCACAACTTCCGTCTTGCTGTTTTTCTTTTTCTTCTTCTTTTTAAAGATGTCGGTAGACTGTGCTCCGGCAGTTGGAATCAACATTGCCAGGAGCAACAAAAGGGTAGTTAGTCTTCTCATGCGTTTATTTTTAAGAATTAGTTAAGTGCAAAGTTAACTATTCGCACGAGCTGACCAAACTATCCAACACTATTTCACAAAGCAAGATGATAAATTTCCCCGAGGGATTAAAGTTGCCGCAATATAGCATCTAATTTACCAACGAGATAAAATGGAATATTCAATAATTTAAATTCTTTTCCATTCACAGTCCTTACTTCGTCTACCGAATAAGATTGTGACCAGACCCTGACTGCAACAGTTTGTGAGGAACGCTCCATAAATGAATGTAAAGAACGTAGATGCGCGTTATGTCCGGATTTTACTTCAATAGGGTAAATCATTGAGTTCTGTACCCAAACAAAATCAACTTCCGCATTAGAGCCACTTTTATTCCGTATCCAAAAACTACGTTTCTGACTCACTTTATCCGTCAATGTCAAAAGTTCCTGCGCTACAACTTGCTCTGCTACCATACCACGCCAAGCATCCATTATATCTTTTGCTCCTAGAACTTCCTTTTGCACCTGTGCAGCATAATTTACCAAACCTGTGTCCAACCATATCAGCTTAGGCATACGCTTCATTTCCGGCGTAGCAGGAACTTCAGTTGACGTAGTGGGATAGACCAGTTCTAATAACATAGCTTTTTCCAACAAACGAAAAGCTTCTCCAACTTCACGTGCATTATATGACGAACCTGCAAACCCTCCTAAAGTCACAGCTTGCCCCGCCTTATGCCATCCCTCTTTTAAAATAAAACGAATAACTTCCGGAAGCTGTTTTCCTTGTGCATACTTCTCTACATCATCACGGTAGCCTTGCAATAAAGTCTCGTATATAGATTCTAAAGATAAAATATCCCGCCGTTCCGCATAGAGTTGCACCGCTTCCGGCATTCCTCCTATTAATGTATAGATATTAAACAATACAATCAAACGTTCATGAAAGGCAATCGTGACTTCAGGCTTATCTAAAACAGGCAACAAAGCGTTTTCTCCAATAGCTCCTAAAAATTCACGGAATGAACAAGGACGCAACGCCATATATTGCACTCTCCCTACCGGAAAAGAAACACGTACATCTATCAGATTCTCCAATAATGAACCGGCAGCAATGACATAAATATCCGGCAGTTCTTCATAAAAATAACGCAATAATGCTATTGCTTTCGCCGAGTTTTGAATTTCATCAATAAAAAGTAGTATATTTCCTTCTTTCCTGATTTTACCGCAATGAGCAAAAATCAATGGCATCAAGTCTTTCAAAGGTATAGTCAGTTCAAACAAAGCAGAAGCCTCTTTCTTTTCCAAATTCAAAGAAAGATAATTATCAAACTGTTTTCCAAATTCATTAACGACTGTTGTCTTGCCAACCTGTCTTGCCCCACGCAGTATTAAAGGCTTTCTATGTGTATCGGCCTTCCAACTTTCCAAATGAACTAATATATCCCTTTTAAACATTTACTATAAACTTATTGATTTACAACAACAAAGATATAAAATTGTTTCAAATATGGGGCAAAATTCATCTGATTTTGTTCCAAAAATGGGGCAAAACAGATGCTATTTTGTTTCAAATATGGGGCAAGTGTTCCGTCATCCGCTTCGCACGTACAAATCACGGAAGTTCTTTTTGTCAAATAATCATCTTTTGTTCCCTATTTTCATCAGGGCCAGTCCTATAACAATCCAAATCATCTCGCGTACACGAGTTATCAGTGCAGCATAGACTCCGTAAGCACCGGAAAGGGAAAGACCGCCCACGGCAAGGGCAAAGCCGCCTTCACGTCCGCCCAACTGCATCGGCAAAAAGAACAGAAGGTTGGCGAGCAGAGAGGAGAAAGCGGCAATCAGACAACAGTCGGCAAAGCTGACGTTGGTAGTGAGCACATTCAGAATCAACCAAATCTCCAGACAACTGACGACACGGGCTGTATATTCTAAGGAGAGAGCCGCATAAAAGGTACGTTTCTTCTGTTGATGGAGAAGGGCGATTTGCCGGTCTATATTCTCCAGTTTCTCTTTGTGGGTTTCGGCAAAGTGAAGTACTTTCTTTTTCAGAAAAGGAATACGGCTGCCCATGCGGACGCAGGCTACTGCCATTCCATGCCGGTAACCTTTTATAAAAAGGATAGTAATCAGCAGGCAGAATAGGGTAATAGTTCCCAAGATAATCCCCATCACCCACCCTACCGGATACAGGCAGACGTAGAGCAGCACGGAGCTTAACCAAAAGCAGAAATGAGAAAAAATATGCATCATCACATAGAGAATCACGGAGGAAGTGGCCCTTTCTATACCTATGTAAGGTTTCAGCTCCATGATGCGATAGGGCTCACCGCCCATCAACCCGACCGGTGTCACATAATTAAGCGCAAAGCCTGTTACGGTGAATTTATAGAGCCGGGCGAATGAGAAACCAATCTTGCCGCCACTGCGGATGATGATATACCAGGATGTGGTATTAATCAGGTAGACAAACAGCCATAGCAATAGTATCAAAGGTAAATATATCCCTGCACGCTTCAGATTCGCCCAAAGTTCGTGATAATCCATATCGAAAGTGAATATCATGACAAGGACGGCGATGATGCCGAAGGCGAGGAATATATTACGGTATTTGTTCTTCACTATGTCGCTGCCTGTATATTTACTTTATATAGGTATAGTATCTGTCGAAGAATCTTTTGAATCCGGGGATTTTCATCAATACATATTCGAATACCAGCCAGCCGATTAGTGCGCAGGCGATACCGAGCAATACATCAATGATGTAGTGATGGCAAGAATAAACGGCTGTTCCCCAGATACCCACCATAATGATGGAGAAAAGGGTAATCACATACCATTTGCATTTGCCGACGATAGCATACACCAGGGCTACGACCATATAAGCCGCGTGCAGTGAAGGCACTGCCGCAAAAACATTCGCATTGCGTCCGTAGATGGAATCGAAGATAGATACTCCAAAGAAAGCATCGAAGCGTCCCAATCCCGCTACATTGCCCGGAGTGTTCAGTATCGGTTCGAAGCCGTAATTGATGGCATACCAGGGTGGAGCGGCCGGGTGAATGTAATAACCCGCAAAGCCAATCAGGTTGACGAAAAGGAATACCATCGCAAAGCGAAGGTAAGTTTTTCTTTCTTTCTTGAAGTACAGGCAAAGACCGAATAAGATAGGAACAGGAACCCAGCAGAGGTAGAATATTCCGGCAAAGACATCGGCTATCGGCCAGTTGTGCACGGCAAAGTACTCACAGGGAGTAATCAGGACACCGTTATCCATCACTCCAAAGAGGGATTTTTCCAAATTATAGAGTCCGGCTACATCAATCGGATTCACTTCGTAGTTGGGGCAAATGCGCATCCAATCATACGAGATTCCAAAAAGGGCGAAAGGTAGCAGGGCTACTGCCAGTTTGCGTCCGGGCAGTCCCGAAAAAAACAAGACCAGGTAGAATACCGCTATCATCAGATGTTCGGAGCGAAATCCAATGAAGATACTTGTCAGCACAAGAAAAAGAGCCATACATATGATTACAGTCAAAGTCTCTTTCTTTGTTGGCTTTTGATTGTTCTTTATCATTCTGTTTTATATTTTGGAGAGAGGTTTACGCTTGCTTCTGTTCGTTCGCCGTCATCACTTTGTAGCAATGTCTCACACGCACAAAGGCCGTGATATTGGCAAAAAGGGCAACAAAAGCCAATGGGACGATTAAAATCAGAATCGGTTCGAAAGCGGTGATATCCTTGAATATGCCACAGAATAAAGCACCGAGAGCTGTCAACACCACGCGTTCGGGACGCTGCATAAATCCTACTTTACACTCTATCCCCAACCCTTCTGCACGTGCACGGACGTAGCTCACCATCAGCGAACCGATAAGGGCCGCGAAAGCGATAAGAGCATAGAGATAATAATCTTTCATTGACAAGTAATAACAGATGCCGAAGAATGTTATCAATTCACTGTAACGGTCGAGCACCGAGTCGTAAAGCGCGCCGAACTTGGAACTCATATTACCCAGGCGGGCTACGCGTCCGTCCATCATATCAAACAGTCCGGCAAACAGAATCACACCGCCTGCCCATCCGATAATGGCGAGATCGTTCTGCTCTCCATAGACTCCGGCGTATACGAACATACCCGCCGCTACTATATTCAGGATAAATCCGGTAGTGGTGATAAAGTTAGGAGTTATTCCTATTTTAATCATTCCATGTATCAAAGGATTGATAATCTTATAAATCAGCTGTTGTAAATAATCTCTGTAATTCATGTGTCTAAATCTGTTTATATCTAAATCTTCTGTTTATTTCAATTTCTTTTTCCGAATAAACTCCTTACATCTATATTCCGGTAAACAAAAAGACGCTGCATATTATAATTCCAAAACAGCGCAACGATTACTGCCACTACCACCTTCGGTATAATGAAAAAATCACCGAAATACAGGCTGAGCGTATCCCGCACCCAGGGAATCTTCGCCAAAGACTCCGTCAGCGCATATGTCCCCCATGTGTTCAGCCAAACGCTGCAAACCCATACGATGATGAACTTGGCAGCTACATTCGTTTTTTTGCCTTTAGATTTAAAAGTCCATTTATAATTAATGATGCAATTGACAATTCCCCCGTAGATAGCTCCCGCCAGGGTAGCATATACATAGTAGACATCAAACAGCCTTACCAGAAGAATCGTTACGAGAAAGTCTGCGATAGTTGCCATCTGAGCCGAAAGTTGCGCCCTCAAGAACATGAAGATGCCACCTTTCTGCGAAATCATCCGCGCAATCTTTTTTAGCCAATCACCCATCTCGCTCCCGCTAACAAAATGAAACTATACACTCCTGCCAGGACATCGTCCATCATTACCCCTACTCCGCCCTTCAGGCTCTCCATGCGGCGCACGCCCAACGGCTTGGTTATATCCAGGATGCGAAACAGCGCAAATGCCGCAATCACGTACCAATACCAATTTTCATCATTGGGAACTGCCAACAGCGGTATCCACACTCCCACCATCTCGTCCACTACCACACGCGAAGGGTCTTCACCCCAATAAGCCTCCAACTTATCGGCAGCCCAAATGCCGGCGAACGTGAATACAATCACCAAAGCGGCAGTAATCCATAAAACGGTAGAAAAGGGAAACAGGAAATAAAGTGCAATCCAAATGATAGAAGCCAGCAACGCCCCAGCCGTGCCGGGAGCAAAAGGAGAAAAACCGGAGCCAAAGCCCGTGCCTATAATAACAGGTAAAAAGGGTGGTCTTTTCATTTCTTACAATAGAGTGTATAAGAATAACAAAACTTTCCCCTTACTGAAGAAGGGGAAAGTTTATATATTTTTCAGGAACATCTTCCCGAATTAAGCCAAATAATCAGGTTCTTTTTCACCGATCATGTTACGCAATGTCTGTTTTACCATTCTCCATTGAGTGAACAAGTCATGTTCGGGCTGGTGCTCGAAATCGTGCATCGGGCTCTTGCAGAAGAATGACAACCAAGTCTGGATACCACACATTCCTGCGCGCATTGCCAGGTCACTGAACAATACAAGGTCGAGTGCGATAGGAGCAGCAAGGATAGAGTCGCGGCAAAGGAAGTTTACCTTGATTTCCATCGGGTAACCCATCCATCCGAAGATGTCGATGTTGTCCCATGCTTCTTTGTTGTCCTTGCGGGGCGGATAGTAGTTGATACGTACTTTATGATAAACATCTCCGTAGAGATCAGGATATTTTTCAGGTTCGAAGATAGTGTCGATTACAGACAGTTTGCTGACTTCTTTTGTCTTGAAGTTGTCCGGATCATCGAGCACTTCACCGTCACGGTTGCCGAGGATATTGGTAGAGAACCAACCGTTCACACCCAGCATACGGGTTTTGAACATCGGAGCCAATACGGTTTTCATCAATGTCTGACCGCTCTTGAAGTCTTTACCTGAGATAGGTACATTCTTCTGCTTGGAGAATTCCCACATAGCAGGAGTATCCACACACAAGTTTGGAGCACCCATTACGAACGGAGCACCTTCTGCGATAGCAGCATATGCGTAACACATACTCGGAGAAATAACGTCAGTGTTGTTTTCCTTCATTGCTTTTTCCAAAGCAGCGAGTGACATGTGTTCGTCAGACAATGGAATGTAAATTTCAGTACTTGCAGCCCAAAGCACGACAACACGTTCGCAGTTGTTGGCAGCCTTGAAATCGCGGATGTCCTGGCGAAGTTGTTCCACCATTTCCCAGCGGGTAGCAGCTTTCTTGACGTGTGTTCCGTTCAGACGTTTTGCCCAGTTGTGGTCGAAAGCAGCCGGCATCGGCTTGATAGCTTCCAATTCGTCTTTTACTCCGTTCAGGTCTTTTTCTTTCAAAACCTCAGCGTACATAGAAGCCTCATATGCGTTGTCCGGGAAAATATCCCATCCACCGAAAACAATATCTTCCAAACCTGTCAAGGGCACAACGTCCTTGATGAGTTTTTCTTCGTTGTTTTCCATGCGCATTGTGGCTAACTGGGTAATAGATCCTATCGGTTTTGCCAGTCCCTTGCGAGAGGCTAGTGTACCTACAATCATTGTGGTTGCTACCGCACCACCCACTCCGACTACCAACACGCCAAGACGTCCGGTAGCGGGTTTAATTTCTTGTTTCATTTCTATTCTATTAAAATTAAACTAAAATTGATGCAAAAATAAGATTAATTAATTACTAAAACGAGCTTTATTTGCCATATAAACATTGCAATTAGCAGGATTTAACTTTTAAAAGGTCATGTGGAGACTTATTCTCAAACCGGACTTGTCAATTCCGGGCGAGTCGCGATAAGTAAGCCGCCACACGTAGTCCAAACGTAACACCTTGAAAATGTTTTCAATACCTACTCCCGCTTCTACGTAAGGCGTTTTTCCCATTGTCCGGGTGTCTGCTATCGGAAAAGCGAACAAATCATCACTAAAAGCAGGATTGTTCTTGTCGCTCAAATGTCCGTACAGTCCACGACAGGAAACTATTTCCCTCCATTTCAGTTTTTTCAACAACGGGACGCGGTTGAACAGCCATCCGTTGAGGAAGTAGGTAACATCCCATGAGAAGTACTCATCGTTCATAAACTCCATTGCGTTCATTAATGAGTAGGATTCGGGCTGGATGGTATAGGAAAGATTGGCATTGGGCATGATAAGTAACGGAAACGGTACTTTATCCCACACTTTGCCTGCTTTCAATATCACATCCGTATAGCCGAAGGCGGAGAACCAAAATCGTTTTTGGATACCGGCTTCGGTATGATTGTATGTATAGTCACTACCCAGGATTCCTTTCCCGGCGATGGTATGCGACAGTGTAAACACAGGGGCATCCAGGGAGACGGGGAAACGGTTCCATTGGGTCTGAAAGAATTTCTCGTTCGGGGCGTAGCGAAGTTTCAGTTCTGCGGCACTGGTAGAAAAATCTTTTACCGGAGTATAGGTATCGCCCTGTTTCAGCAGGAAAGGGATGAGATAGGTGGATTCATCCGTTTGTCTGCGTGCCGTCACTTGGAAAGAGAAACCTGAGTAGAACTCATTGGTATAGGTGAGCGCTGCTTGTTGCGTATAGCCGATACGGTCGTCTTTCTCACGTTTCAGGGCGAGGAATACGTTGTCTTTGCTTGTGTACAGATAGTTTTGCCCGTACTGGTTCACATCGGATTCGTAACGCAATTTCAGTGAATGAATGGGGAACTCGTTGGCGTATTCTTTCTTTTTCTTGAAGGAGTATTCCAGTTCTGCGAGTCCTTTCACCCTTTCGTCCTTGAAACCATAGGCGACATAGCCTTTGGCAAACAGGTGCGGATTGAGCCAGGCGGTGGTCATACCTCCGGCACGGATACGGACGCCTTCCAGTGTGTTGCCGCTGACGGTGGCATTCATCGGCCCGATATAGAATAGAGGGGCTTCCTTGGACGTGGGGATATATCCGGTAAAGAGAATGGAAAGTACTTTCTCCGTCCAGTAGTACACCGGATAGCCGCGTAGTTGTGCCATCAGCCGGTCTACGGAGTTCTCCTGCTGGGAGATGGCAGCTTGCGGACGGTTCTCCGCCCAAAAGGATTCAGGACGTGCCAGGGCTTCCGTCTCTTCGATGATACGTTCGGGCTTGGTGAAGGCTTTGTCCGCTTCGGCGGTGGGCGTGAAAGTATAGTTGCTGTAATCCGCCACGCGACGGGCAAAGATACCGTCTTGTCCTTCGGTCAGTTTAAATTCAACTGTGATGCTTTCGTGGTCGAGCAGGCGCGTACCGTCTTCGGCACGTTTAAATTCCTGTTCGAGCAACATATAATCTACAAAGTTCAGGTTTATCTTTTTCGGGAAGTTGAATACGGCACGTTTGACAAAGTAGGTAGAGTCGAGCGTGACATAGAGATGCCCGTTAAAGCCGAAGGATTCGGAATTAAAGGGAGTGAAGGCAAGGTCTACACAAGGCTCACCGGCAATCTGCAACGTATCCATCAGGTAGTATTTATAGAATCCTGTACCGATACGGGATAGGGGGCTGACAAACTTATTTGTGAACAGGGAGATATTGTTTTCGTAAATATCCACGTCCTTGAAGACTTCGTTGATGGCAGCCTGCATTCCCTGTTTGGAGAGAAATTCGTCCACACCCGCCTGTTTGCGTCCTTTCACCCATTGTTTTTCTGAACGGGGGGATTTGCGGTAATAGTCCGTCGCGAGCAGTTCGCGGGCTGATACGGTCAGAATCGGTTTTCCGGTGACGGCAGAGGTGTCTACATAGTCGGTGAGGAAGTCAAATTTGCGGTACAGCCATTTCTTCTGCTTCTCTTCGTCGAAGTTGTTCAATGCGAAGGTGGTCTTTTCGTAACGTTCGCGCTGCCAAAAGTCTTTCTCGTAAGGGGAATGGTTGTCGCGGCTTTCAATCATCCGTCGGACAAACTCCACGGCGGGATTGTCTTTCTTCCGGTAGTGTTCGCGCTTGGGTTTCACCACCACTTCGGAGAGGTCATACGAAGTAGGAGAAAGCGCTACTTTGTAGGATGCATTACGGGCAGGACGAACGTTCCGGCTATCGTCATTATAGCCGATAACAGAAATCACAAGTACTGCTTCGGAACGGTTGGTTTTGAAATAAAAGCGTCCGTCGCTTCCGGTAGTAGTTCCTTCGGTCGTGTCTTTCAGACGTACAGATGCATAAGGCAGGGGTTCTTTTGTCAGAGAATCAGTTACCACGCCTTGTATCACATATTGTGCACTAAGCGGAATACTGATAGTCAATAAAAGAAAGAGCGTCGATATACCTTTCACCATTAGTCTCATACCTATATCCTATTGAATTGAGCGGGGCAAAGGTACGTGTATTTGAGGACAAAAAAAGGTCTATTTGACGGAAGAACTGTTCTTATTTGACACAATTAAGGAAAAACAATCCGAAATTTGGTCAATCCGTCGGCATAAGTTCGCAAAGAGAAGGTACACCCGTGGCGCATCAGGACTTCGCGAATAAAGATGAGTCCGATGCCCTGCCCGTTCGGTTTGGTTGAGAAGAAGGGGCTGAATAGTTTCGCTTCCGTTTCCTTGCTGATTCCCGCTCCATTGTCTGCCACTTCAATAGTGGCGGGAGACAGGGTGCGAATCTTGATTTCACCGTCGGTTTCAATGCTTTCGGCAGCGTTCTTGATGATATTTACGAGTACTTGTTCGAACAGGGCGGCGTCAAGCATTGTGTCTTTCAGAGTTTCGTCTATTTCCATGCAGAGTTTGATACGGCGGTCGTTGCACATTCCTTCCATGAAGCGTTTGCAGGTAAAGACGAGGTCGTTCAGATTGACGGGAGAGACGGTGGGTTCGGGGATTTTCACAACGTCGGCAAAGCGGGTGATAAAACGGCTCATGGAGAAGCAGCGTTCGGTGCATACGCGCATCACGTCGCAGATGTCGTCCATTCCTTCTTCGCAGGAAAGTGCTTGTTCTACGGTGTCCAGTGTCGAGGTGATGCCGGCGGTCGTGTTGTTCACTTCATGGGCTATCATGCGGATTACTTTCTCGTAGGCTTTCTTTTCGGCTTTCATCACTTCGTCCGTCAGGCTTTCTATCAGGAAGAAAGGATGCTGGAATCCACGGTCGATAAAGGAAGAATGGGTGCAGCGGTAGATATTCGAGTCGTTCAGGCGGACGGTTACTGTCTCGCCTTTCGGAATGTTCACCAGTTCTCTTGCCAATGGCGAGTCGACTTCTTCCATCTTCTTGCCTTGTATGTCTTTCAGGCGGACACCCAGCATTTTCAGTGCCATCGGGTTCAGTTCGGAGAGGTCGTCGTCGAGGGTAGTAAGGATGACTCCCATCGGAGAGGCTTTAATCAGCAAATCGAGAAAGTTATTCTGTTCGCGCAGGCGGAGACGTTCGTTCTTGAGTTGCTCCATCATGCGGTTGAAGATATTCACGACACGGTCAGCTTCATATTGTCCCACCGGACTAAGGCGGCTGCTGAAGTCTTGCTCGCGCAGCAGTTCCATACCACTGCCGATGGTATTCAATGGCTTTACGAGCTTACGATAGAAAAACGTCAGATAAATCAGGATGAAAAGAATCAACCCCTCTCCTATGTAGAAGAAGACTGTGTTCAGTTGACTGGAAAGGTAGAGCAGCACTCCACCCAATGCAAGTAACAGAAAGACAAGTATGTAAAAGAGTCCTTTTATACGCACGTTTATCTGTGTTTAATAATTGGTTTTTATATTGTTAGGCACGGATTACACGGATTTCACGGTTGTTTTTACGCAACCATATAAAAAAAACCGTGTAATCCGCGTAATCCGTGCCTAAATTTATACATATTTTATACAGCTATATTATATTTCTCGAGACGGCGGTAGAGGGCGGCGCGGCTGATACCCAATGCCGTAGCTACCTGGCTCAAATTTCCTTTATAACGTTCCAAAGCCTGAAGAATGGTTTGACGTTCTATTTCATCCAGGGTCATGCCAGCCAAAGACGTGCCTTCGGCTGCCCTTGCATCATCGTGACGGATATATTGGGCATCGAAATCGGAAGCGTCGAGGATGGGTTTACCGCTTACCAGTATGGTACGCTCTACCAGGTTTTTCAATTCGCGAATGTTCCCGGGGAAAGGCAGACGGCTCAAGAATTGCATGGCGTCAGCGGAGAAGTCGGTGTGAGGTAATCCGTTGGCTGCTGCCTGGCGGTCGGCAAAGTGACGTGCCAGTAGCGGGATATCTTCGCGGCGTTCGCGCAAGGCGGGCAGTCTTACTGTTATCAGGTTGATACGGTAGAACAGGTCTTCGCGGAAAGAACGTTCGCCCACCATTTTACGCAGGTCGGCATTGGTGGCGGAGACTACGCGGATGTCGGTCTTACGGGGACGGCTGTCGCCGAGCACTTCAAAGGTTTGATCTTGCAAGACTCGCAACAGTTTCACCTGGCAGGATGGGTCGAGGTCACCGATTTCATCCAGGAAGATAGTTCCTTTGTTCGCCATCTCGAAACGTCCGATACGGTCGGCGGAAGCGTCGGTAAAAGATCCTTTCTTATGCCCGAACATTTCACTTTCGAACAGGCTTTGGGAGATTCCACCCAAATTCACTTTTACAAACGGGTGCTTTGCACGCTGGCTGTTGATATGGATTGCTTCGGCTATAAGTTCCTTACCTGTGCCGCTCTCGCCTGTAATCAATACGGAAGCGTTGGTCTTTGCGATGCGGGCAATGGTATTCAATACGTCTGTCAGTCCCTGGCTGCGCCCGATGATGTGGCTGCGGTCGAAAGAGTCGCTTTGTTCTTGCGTGGCTTCCTTGGGAGTGGCGGAGAGTTCCAAAGCTGTTTCGATACGCTGCAACAGGGCGGCATTGTTCCATGGTTTTGTGATGAAGTCAAAAGCTCCCGCCTGCATTCCCTGTACGGCGAGTTGAATACTTCCCCAGGCGGTCATCAATATTACCGGAGTTTCGGGGCGGAATATCTTTACTTGCCTGAGCAGGGTCAACCCTTCTTCACCCGTTGTAGAAAGGGTGAAGTTCATATCCATCAGGATTAAGTCAGGAGCCACGGAACGTACTACATCCATAGCTTCCCGGGGGCCGGGAACTGCTTGTGCCTCATATCCTGCACGCTTCAGCATGAAGCTGAGTGAAGAGCGCACTGCGCTGTCGTCGTCAATTATCAGAATCATGGTTCATGTTTCTTTATTTATCAAAAGGGATCGTCTTACTGTTTACGATCATGCAAAGCTACAAAAAAATACCAACCGGCATCGTTCTCATCACTTTTATTGTCGTATGATTTCATCAAAATCGGCTTCCAGTTCGGTGTTGGTACGGAAATCCCAAAGCGTCAGGCTACGAATCTGATAAAAATAATACCAGTAATAATAAAGTTCGGAAATGTGTTTTTGCCTGGCCGCGTCTTTGGAGTTTTGTGCGTCGTTCAGGTCGAGGGTATTGATTTTGCCTATCAGGAAGGTTTCAATACTGGTTTTATAACGTTGCTGGGCGATGGTGTCAGCTTCCTTGGCAATGGATAACTGTTGTGCCTGGTTATTAAAATGCTCCACCAGCAAGAAGATGTCCTGATTGAAATTTATCTCTTCCTGACGAATCTTCGAAAGCACTACATCGCGGTTGCTCTTGGCTACACGCACCTTGCCGCGTCGCTTTCCCCAATCCAAAATGGGTATTTTGACGCCGACCTGTACTATTTGGTTATCTTGCAGGTTTCTGTAAACAGCAGAGAAATTACGGTTTTCTCCGGTATATCCTACACTGGCAAAGAGGTCGATGCTACGCAGGTTGCCACGTGCCGTAGCTACTTCATAGTCGGCTTCCAACTGACGGCGACGGATATTCTGTGCAAATGAGTTGCGTTCCAGCGCTTTGTTCAGTACCATATTGTATTCCATCTTTGAACCATCTACGGCTTCGGGAATGACAGGGCTGAGTATTTCATCTTCTCCGACACCCAGGAAGGCACGAAGTTGGAACATTTTGGCGTTGAGGTCGCTTTCCGCTTCTGTCAGAGCTGCCTTTGCGTTCAGCGCGGAAAGTTTGAGTTGCAGAAGTTCGTTTTCGGAAATCTGCCCCATTTTACGTTTGGCAAGGGCTACTTCGTAGAGGTGGTCGGCGTTCATCCGGTTTTGTTTGGCAGTGCCTAAATTTTCTCTTGCCAGCAGGAGATTAAAGTAATAGGTAATGGCACGCATCGTCACTTCTTCGGTAGCAGTGATGAAGGCGGCTTTCGCTTCTGCGTAACGTACCGGCTCAATGCGCCGGTTCCACTTGATGTTGTTCACTCCGAAGATGGGTTGCGTAAGTTTCAGGGCTATGGGGATAGACATGAAATGACGGTCGTTGTCTCCGCCTAACTGGGTGATGTAGTCGAGAGAAGAGGTCAGCGAGAGTTTACCGCCTGTCAGCCAAATGTTTTGGTCGATGGAGATGTCTCCGGTAAGTCCTAATGTGTTGTTGCGGACAAAACCATAGGAACCGTCTGAATTCTGATAAGAACTGTATGATTTATTGTAATTGGGCAAAGTACCGGTTAGGTTGACTTCCGGCAGAAGGTCGGCACGGAAGGTGCGGTACTCCCAATAGGCGGTTTTCAGTTCATTCAGGGCAACAGCCGCATCGACGGATTGTGAACGTGCCATTGCGATGGCTTCATTTAAGGTTATCTCCCTTTCTTTCTGTGCCGACAGTGCCCATGGAAGGCAAGCAGCGGCAAGAGCTAATAATATACTTTTCTTTTTCATTATGCACAGTATTTTCCACCTAAGGAGAATCAAACGATGTGCCAAAAGAATAAAGTATTTATTATCAATCGGTTATAGAATAAGGCGGGTGTTCATTTTCGGACACTATACGCAAAAGCGAACGTTCGCTTCTATTCGCAGTAATTAGGAAGGCGCACGGTGAAACGAGTGCCTTTGCCCACTTCGGAAGTCACGGAGATGCTTCCTCTCAAACGTTCGATAATAGTCTGACAGATGCTCAATCCCAGTCCTGCCCCTTGAGTAAAGTTATCGACTTTATAGAACCGTTCGAAGATATGGCGGATGCCTTCTTCCGAGATGCCGACTCCGGTATCTTCCACAAAGATACGGGTGTATCCGGGTGCTTCATCTTCTTCATAGCCGAAGGTAATGAATCCGCTGCTCGTAAATTTAGCAGCATTATTAATCAGGTTGTTTACTACCTGTTGCAAGCGGACATTGTCTGTCCGCAGATATTTCTTATCACCTTCAGGCATACGTACCACCAGTTCTACTCCCGAAGGCATATTCAGTCGTTGTGAATCGTGAACGGTCTTCAGCAGTAAAGGCAGGTTGTGTTCCGCAAACGCGAATTCCATGGTGCCCGATTCGATACGTGACAGGTCAAGAATGTCGTTAATCAACGCCAGCAGCAGACTGCAATTCTTATTAATAGTCGCGATAAACTGGACGACTTCTTCTTCCGTGAATCCGCTTGTGTCACTCAACAAATCGGAGAATCCTACGATAGCATTCAATGGAGTACGGATTTCGTGGCTCATATTGGCAAGGAAGGCAGATTTCAGTTTGTCTGCCTGGAGAGCTTTATCACGCGCTTCTCTCATTTCCTGTTCGGCAGTCTTATATCGCTGGATGCTTTGACACACGCCTAATATACCATACAGTGAATCTTGTGTCAAACCGCTGATAGCGGAAGAACGATATTCCCACCACTCGTATTCGCCGTTAGCATTACGCTGACGGAAATTCAGGCGGGGACTTTGATTTTCTCCTGTCAATGCTTTATTAAAGAGCGGGCGTATTTCTTTCAAATCGTCAGGATGGATGGTACGATCCATCTCTTCACGGGAGATGGTAGTAACCGATTCGTCATATCCCATCCGCACAAGGAAACCTTGCGGGAAAACAAAGCAGTTGGCTTTCATATCAAACTGCCAGGGATAGATGGAACTTTCGTCCAATGCCATGTCAAAGAAACGTTTCTGCATTTCTTCGTCCGAGATGTTGCGTGCAGAAAGAGCCATACCCGTAATTCCTCCTTTTGAATGAATCGGAACGATTTCCCCGGAAACCGGGAAATAATTATCGCTGTGTACTTCTTTCATGAAGGAACCTTGGGGTATTTGTATGCTTTCTCCCGTACGGGCTACCCGCTTCAGCATAGTATGGAGAATGTCCTTACCTTCATTATAGATAGTGAAAATACTGCCTGCCATCATTCCTTCATAAAAACGTCCTCCCGATTCGCTGGGTAGATGGAGCATTTTCAACAGGGAACGGTTTGTGAAATGGATATGCAGATCCGTATCATAGGTGATCACGCCATCACGGATGGAATGAAAGACATTATCGAATTCATTGCGCTGCTCTACCAGTTTGTTTTGTACCAACAGGCGGGTTTGAGCTTGCATCCGTCGTTTGGACTCACGGCGGTTGGCACGCATCAGCCATACGATAGATGCTATCAACAAAGCAAGGATAGACGGATAAAGAAGTATGAAAAGAAATTTATATTTCTCCCAATAGGGTTCGTTAACAATCGTTCCTCCGGCAGCAAGCGCTTTATCAGGATCGACATGGAAATATTCCAGTTGTTTGTAGTCGTATATAAATCCTTGATCGGCTTCTGTCACTCCGAGATCCCGGGGAGATGTTCCTTTCAACACCTGCGAGGCTCTTTGACCTGCCATCATGGCGGCGGCATAGGCATCGCTGTCATAGGCACAAAAGACACCGTTGGTCAATCCTACATTTTGACTGGCAAATACCGGAGCCTTGGAGTTCTTACCTACAAACGAAAGGAAAGGCGACCATTTAGGAGCGACAACGACACGTCCGTAACTATTGCGCGGATAACAGATTGCCGAAATGATGTGACTGGTAGTATGATTCTGAGTATTATAGACTTTCATTTCATAATCAGGGTTATCTTTTTGAAAGATTTCCCATTCTTCAGTAAAGTCTTCAAGACCTTTATTACTCAGAAAACTATTATCTATCACGCAAATGACTTCTTTCCTCCGGGGAAATATCTTTTGTGCATGACGCAGGATGACATCAAAATCTGGATTGGCTGTAAATCCGCAGACGTTGGGATGGGTAGTGAGTAGTTTCTCGTCGGGGTATTTGATACCGAAAAAGACAACGGGAATCTGTAAGGGCAGCGAATCTCCACAAGCAAAGAGAGTGTAGAAAGCCTCATCACTCGCAGTTACAATCAAATCGGTCTTCCGCTCACGGGCACGTTCGCAAAAACGGCGCATGATAACTTTCTCTGAGCTGAATGCCCAAAAATCGGCATCCAGATATTCTGTCGTAATATTCACCTTCACCCCATTCTCCTTGAATCCTTTCACAAGACCTTGATTAAGGTCGCTATGCCAAGGAGTCTGCGAAGTATAAGACTGGATGAAGAGTATATTGAATGTACCTTCCGAAGCTGCCGCCCGAGCAAAGACAGCCAAAAAGAGGACTACAAACAAACAGTAATATCGTCGATTCATAAGCAAAAGGCCTGCATTGTTTTCAGTATTATGCGGACAAAGATAAGTTATTATATTGAAAACAATGCAAATAGCCTTAGATTTTTATTCCTCGCGCAATGCTTCTGCCGGCTGAATACGGATTGCCTGGCGTGCAGGGAACCAAATACCGGCCAGTATCATCAAAGCCATAAGGAAGTAGCTAATGGCAAACGTTATAAGGAAACGGACAATTCCCCACTCCATATATCCATCCATCAAATCAAGATACCCTATATTATAGCAAATGATAGCGGCTGGCAAAGCAGCCAACGAGAGTAACATCAATCCTTCACTATTCAGACGATTCCAAAGTTGCATCCGGCTGGAACCGACTGCAACCCGAAGCGCCAGTTCAGAACGACGGTGTTGCGTGCGAAACCAAAACGTACCGACAATACCTAACAGGATATTCATCAACAGAAAACCCATCATCCAAAAACGAACCTGCACCTGATTGTAACTTCCCTGCTGGAAGTCATTGCGTATATTCTCATAGTCGTGTACTTTCAGAATAAACAGATTGCCAACACTTAACTGACTGGCCGACAGGTTCATCAGATGCTCCGAGAAATCTTTGGCAGTTCCCGGTTTCACCCGCAGGCAGACTTCTATATTTGAAGGATAAAACTCACCGTTCAGTCCGGACATTTCCTTTTCGGGGAAAGCGATAGCTATATAACGGTCACTATAATTAGGCCAAAAATCGTTATAACGTACCTTGGTCGAGACACCGCCTATCTTGAATACTTCGGTAGAATCATCCACATTTACCACTTCCCTGCCCAATAAGGTGCGGTCACCCTTAAAATCATCGGGCCATAAATTTTCACTAACCACCACATTTCCATTCTTCAAAGCCTGTACCAACGGCTGGTAGCCACGGCCATCCGCACTCTGATAACGGAATACCTGGAAAAAGTCGGGAGTCATCGGACGCCGCAACGGATTACGGACGATGGTGTCAATGCGTAGCATCATACCCGAATTGCTTCCGATATAAGGACGTGCATTGGAGGATACGGAAACAGCTTCCACTTCCGGTAACCGACGAAGACGGTTTGTCAGTTCGGTAATGTCCTGCCCCAGCGTCGTATTCTTTTTATCTTTCGGAATATATGAGTCGCTTTTATTGTTTTTCAGGCTCAGTTCCAGGTAGTAGGTATCGGTTATGTCAAACCCCACCGGTTCGTAATAAGTACGTGCCGTCACATAAGTCCAGTCGACCACAAACCACAGGACCACAAAAACAATTAATAACTCTGCCCACAACCAT
The DNA here is from genome assembly GCF_014750685.1 of Bacteroides sp. GM023. GTDB lineage: Bacteria > Bacteroidota > Bacteroidia > Bacteroidales > Bacteroidaceae > Bacteroides. The sequence continues at coordinate 430,662 of NZ_JAAXGE010000001.1, read as the reverse complement.
CCGTTCGACCGGCGTTCATTCCATACTTGTTTTAATAGTTGCATCTTCTTTTGAATTAATAAGTTGACTGTTCGGGTTATCTTTCATTTATGGCATCTACAATATTGGTACGGGTGATTCTCCATGCCGGGATAGCCGCACTCAACAGATTGAGCAGGAAGCAGGCAAGGAATGCCAACAGGAATACAACAGGGTCGAACAAGAGGTCGACGCACATTGTCCGTAAATCACTCACTCCATTAGACATGAAATCTACGGAGAATAGCATTCCTCCGAGAAGGAAAGCGGCAATATAACTTAATATTAATCCGAGAACACCACCGAAAAGTGAGTAAAGCATATTTTCAGAAAGTACCTGCATCATTAATTCTCTTCTTGGAGCACCAAAGGCTTTCCGCACTCCTATTTCGGAGAGACGCTTGCGCATACGTGACAAAGTAAGACCGGACAGGTTGACCGCAGGAACAATCAGGAGGACGAGCAACGTCAAGATGTATTGTCGTACGGCTTGTTTCACTGCCGGAGGGTTATTGGCAGAATGTCGTTGGGCAGCTACAAAGTATGTATCGGGTTGACCGCGATAGAGCAAATCGAAATTAGGGTGTCCTGCCATATACACAGCCCGCAAGCGGTCTGCTTCGTTATGAATGGCGGGGAAATCTTTTTCTGATTTGGCCAGGATGAATACAGCAACCATCCCCATGATACCTTCATCACCCCAGGTTGCCGTGAAAGCATCCGTCGAACTTAGAGGAATCCAAACTTGCGCATAAGCGTATCGTGCCAATTTGGACACAGGATGTACTACGCCGCTAATAAGATAGGCCGTGTGATTCAGAAGGAATGTTTTTCCTACGACTTCAGATGTCCCAAACAGCCGCCGCGCCATGTCTTCGGATATGACAGCTTTCGCTGCTCCGGCATCAAAATCGGCGTTATCATACGGTTTGCCGGATACAAAATCAAATTCGAATACTTTCCAAAAGGCATCGTCCGTTTGCAGTACGCTGCAACTTTCCATTTCGCCTGCCGGCTTGGCTGCCAGCATCGTTTCCTGAAAAGCACTGGTGATGCTGACTGCTTCGGGGACAGTCATTTCTTTGAAACAAGCCTTTGCCGTGTTATATCCGACAGGGCCGTTGCTCTGCCAGTTTGCATTCGATTTATTCTGAAGTCCGGCATAACGGAAAATGAGTATACGGTCACGATGAGATTCCGGTGCAAAAGGAGCAATCGTCGAACGCAAAGTGATTACAATCACCATAATCATAGCGATAGCCAATGCCGTACCTATGATGGAAATGGAAGAAAGTAACTTATTTTCCCCCAACAGTTTGAATGCTTGTTTGAAGTAAAGTCTTATCATTATTATATCGTTGTATTATATTTCACAAGAATTTATCGTACTTGTCGTCCGTCGAAGAAACGGATAGTTCGTGAGGTTTGCTTCGCCTGTTCTTCATTGTGAGTTACCATTACGATGGTACGTCCGTCTTCTTTGTTCAGACGATGAAGAAGCTCCATTACTTCGGCTCCCATCCTGGAGTCCAGGTTACCTGTCGGCTCATCGGCAAGGATTATTTCCGGATTACCGATAATCGCACGCGCGATAGCTACACGCTGGCACTGACCGCCGGAAAGCTGTGTCGGGAAATGATTCATACGATGGCTCAATCCCACTTTTTCCAGGACTTCCTGTGCCAGTCGTCTGCGTTCACTGTTACTGACACGGCGGTAGAGCAACGGCAGTTCCACATTATCCATCACACTCAGTGAATTAATCAGATGGAAAGACTGGAATACGAAACCAAGCGTCTTGTTACGGAAGGCTGCCAGTTCCTTGTCCTTCATCCCTTCGGTACGGGTTCCGTTGATTTCCACCGTTCCCACGGTAGGTGCGTCAAGTAATCCCATAATATTCAGCAGAGTGGATTTTCCGCATCCTGAAGGCCCCATTATACTTAGGAATTCCCCACGTTCCACCGTCAGATTCACATTTTCCAATGCCACCGTTTCAATCTCATCCGTACGGTAAATCTTGGAAAGAGAGTTCAATGTTATCATAACTTCTAGTATTTAATTTATTTAATCTTCAATTTATTCTTGTTCTTATATGCGCTCATGTCGTTGACAACCACTTTATCACCCGGTTGCAGACCGCTCATCACTTCTACATATTCAAAGTTGGAATCGCCTAACTGCACTTTACGCTTGACCATCTCATTCTCCGAGGTACAGATGAAAAGTTCATATTCGCCACGTCCCACGTAATAAGAGCCGTTAGCCACACGCATCACATCTTCCTTTACGGCATTCATCACATAAACATCTGTTTTCAACCCTGAACGCAAGCGGCGATGATTGTCCTCTTTCAACTGTACAGTGAAAGAGATAACCCCATTCTTAGAAAGAGGTGTCACACTGCTGACTGTTCCTTCCAGTTTATCGCTTCCTATCTTGACTACCGCTTTTCCACCGGCAGCTACTCGGTCACCATATGTATCTGCAATCTCGCCTTCAACTTTAAAGTGGCTCAAATCGGAAATAATAGCTACCTGTTCGCCGTCTGAAATCTGAGCGCCAATCTGATTATTAATATAGGTAAGGATGGCTTTGCGCGGAGAGCGGATTTGCGCATCATCCAAAGTACGTTTCTTTTCGGAAAGGCTCTTGCGGAAAATATTAAAATCCAGTTCCTGCACTTTCAATTCGGCGGCGGCTACTTCTTTCTCGTTCTTATATTGTTGTTGAAGTTGCTCGTATTCCAGTTGGGCAACATTATAGCTCAATTCCGCCTGACGTACCTTATCCGTAGTCCCGGCTCCCAGGCTATCCAAATAGTGTTCATTTCTTAGTTCCACTTTCATCCGGCTCAACTTCATAGCCGAAACTTTAATTTGCATTGCCATATCGGAGAGTTTGGTCTGATTGTTGACACGAAGTTGGTCGAGTTTATATTGACGCATTTGTTCTTCATCCAACAGTTTCTTATATTCTGTCTCTGTGCTTTGCAGGTCGAGCTTTAAAATCGGTGTGCCTACATCTACACTATCGCCGCCTTTCTTGTAAACTTCGACAATACGGCTGTTGATAGGGGAATTGATGATTTCTTCAAATGCCGGGACTACTTTTCCCGAAGCACTGACACTCACTTCGATGACTCCTTTATCGACCGTGGAAAGGACGAGGTCTTTCTTCTCCACCCCTGCCCTCAATACGGATATAAGTACACTAATCACAATAACGCCTGCCACCCCTATGGATGAATAACGAATTATTTTTTTATTGCGTTCTTTCTTACGCACCTCTTTGGGAATTTCTCTGTCCATATCTTATCTTTTACGATTTTTAATCATGTATTAATCCGGCATCTCATATACCAAATCCGTGCCAAAACCGTAAGTCATTGATTAGTAGAGAATAGAGAAAAAGAAAGGGTGTCCGAAATCGAACACCCTGTACGAATTTACCGTTCAGAAAATGGTAATATCATTATTATTTCGTCTCCTGTGGAGGAGCCTGCTTCTCTTGAATCAGGTCTTTACCCAAATGGGTAGTTGCTTCCACCGTTTCACGGTCACGGATTTCTTTTGCTTTACGGGCGTAGACAATCATACGCATGGACTGGTCGTAAGTGAAATAATTCCATATCCAGTTGAGAAGAACGACTACCTTATTACGCACTCCAAGGATAGAACGCAGATGGACTACCAGCCACATCACCCAGGCAAACCAGCCTTGCATCTTTACTTTACTAAATTCTGCAACGGCACGGTTACGTCCCACTGTCGCCATCGAACCCAAATTACGGTAATGGAAAGGTTTCATCTCCTTCCCTTTCTGAAGTCGTATCAGGTTCTTTGCCAACAGTTCGCCTTGTTGGATAGCAACCTGCGCCAATTGGGGATGTCCGTTCGGATAGTTTTCGTCGGCCGACTGAATACATTGGTCGCCGATAGCAAATACATTCTCCATTCCTTCTACGCGATTGAACTGGTCTACCTTGATACGTCCGCCGCGACCTATCAACGAGGCATCCATATTTCCGATAGTTACTCCGATAACACCGCTCACCCAAATAAAGGTACGTGTAGCAATCTCTGTTCCGTCTTCGAGTATGACTTTATGGTCGCGATAATCAGTTACCCGTTTATTCAAGAATACATTCACGCCCATTTCGCGAAGAAACTTCTCTGCATGTGCCGATGATTCTTCCGACATTCCGGCTAGCAATCTCGGCCCTGCTTCAATCAAATAGATGTGCATCAGGCTGCTGGGCATATCAGGATAATCGTTCGGCAGTACAAACCGTTTCATTTCAGAAAGTATTCCTGCCACTTCTATTCCGGTGGCACCACCGCCGACGATAACAATATTCAGTAATTCCTGCTGTTCCTGTTTTGTGGAGCAAGTGAGCGCACGTTCCAAATTAGCCAAGAGAGCATTTCGCAGTCCCATTGCTTCAGAAACGTTCTTCATCGGCATGGCTTCTTCTTCGATATGCTTATTACCAAAGAAATTGGTGGTAGTACCTGCCGCCAAAATCAAATAGTCGTATTCAGCTTTTCCAATGGAAGTCTGTATCATGTTCTTTTCCGGGAAAATGGCACGCACTTCCGCCATACGGAAGTAGAAATCTTTCCGATGCTGGAAAATCTTGCGGAAGGGGAAGGAGATGGAAGTTGGTTCCATACCCGCCGAAGCCACCTGATATATCAAAGGGGGAAACTGATGATAGTTGTTCTTATCTATCAAGACGACTTGAAAGTCTGACTTTTTCAACTTGTTAGCCAACTTCAGACCACCGAAACCACCGCCTACTATGACGACACGCTTCTTATTAGTTTTTGCAATGTTAAGACTCATATTCCAATCATGTTTTATCTAAATAATAACATCGGAACGGGTCAATAAGTTTTTGCAATAATCAACTTTTATGAAACGAGCGGCTTATCGCAGGCGCAGACGATCCCCCACTTCAGGAACGTATTCGCCGTCTTTGCGATTCATCTTATACAGGTTTTTAAGACGGATACCATATTTCTGTGAAATGCCATGCATGGAATCTCCATCTTTTACGATATATACAGTATGAGGTTTGGATGCTTTTTTCTTCTTACTCTTCAAGTAGATGATGTCTCCGTCCACCAAAGTATAGTCACGCTGCAAGTCATTGTAGTTCACGAGTTTCTTCCAGCTAATATCAAATTCTTTGCCTAAATCTTTAAAGGTATCGCCGTTGCGGGCAATGATATAGGCTATGTCATTGGCAATATATACCGGATGAGGGCTCATCAGCCACGGATTCTTTTGCAACTTGCGCTCAGAATATACGCCTTTGCGGTCATATTTGTACAGGTCGTAATCTTCGATAATCGTAATCAGACGGTTAGCATAGGAAGGGTCGGTAGCATATCCTGCCTTTTTCAATCCGCGTGCCCATCCTTTATAGTCGGTAATATCGAGCTTGAAAAGAAATGCATAGCGGGCACCTCTCCTAAGGAAATCGGAATGGTCTTCGTAAGATTCACGCGGATGCTTATAGGCGCGGAAACATTCGTTGCGTGCGTCATCGTCGTGGCGCACTGTACGTCCCCGCCAACTGCTGCCACATTTGATACCAAAATGGTTGTTGCTCTTTCGTGCCAACTGGCTGTATCCGGCACCGCTTTCCAACAGCCCCTGCGCCAACGTGATACTCGCCGGAATCTTATGAAGTTTCATTTGTTCGACAGCCAGGTCACTATACTTATTTATATATTCTATATATCGGGCATTCCGTTTCTGTGCCTGCGCTCCTACGGCAAAAAAGAATACGGTAGTTAAAAAGACAAGTCTATACAATTTGTTCGCCATTTTAATTCAGATGTGGATTACAGGACACAAAAATCTGAAAAATAATTGGGATTATCAATCTCTTTCCTAACTTTGTAACATTAATTGTAGAAACCAATACCTCAACGCGTATGAAAGACCTCATAATTACCGCAGTTATTAAAGTATATCAATATAATGAATTGAATGAGGCCGACCAGGCACTTATGAAAACTGCCATGGATGCAACTGCACGCAGTTATGCTCCTTATTCCCACTTCTCGGTGGGTGCCGCTGCACTATTGGGCAACGGAACCGTCGTAACGGGAACGAACCAGGAAAATGCCGCTTATCCATCAGGACTTTGCGCGGAACGTACGACTCTATTCTACGCCAATTCCCAGTATCCCGACCAACCAGTCGTTACTCTTGCCATTGCGGCAAGAACGGAAAAGGACTTTATAGACAATCCGATTCCCCCTTGCGGCGCTTGCCGGCAAGTAATCCTGGAAACGGAAAAGCGATATGGTCAACCCATACGTATCTTACTTTATGGCAAAGAGTGTATTTACGAAATAAAAAGTATAGGCGATTTATTGCCACTATCATTTGACGCATCAGCAATGGAGGATTAAACTATGTTACAGCAATATCACACAAAACTAAAAGGGACTCTCGCACTTACGGATTCTTATCTGGCAGAGAAAGCATTACAAAAGGAAAAAGGACTTTATAAGTTCATATGGATACGCAACGGAAGTATCACAGTAGAGATAGACCATCAAGAAATGGTGCTTACCAAAGATGAGGTGATTTCACTGACTCACCTGCAACATCTCGAATTCAAATCAATCGACGGAGATTACCTGACTTTACTGTTCAACAGTAACTTCTACTGTATTTACGGCAACGACCATGAAGTATCATGCAGTGGCTTCCTGTTCAACGGTTCATCCCATCTTATCCGTTTTACGCTGAATGAGAAGGAGCGCAAGGAACTGGACACTATCACCGCAGCATTGGAAAACGAGTTCACCGTCTCCGACAGTTTGCAGGAAGAGATGTTACGTATATTGCTGAAACGTTTTATCATCCAGTGCACCCGCATCGCGCGTCATCGAATGAACATTACCCGCGAAAAAGAATCCGGTTTCGAGATTGTACGCCAGTATTATAATTTGGTTGACGAGCATTACCGGACGAAGAAGCAGGTACAGGACTATGCTGATATGTTGCATAAGTCTCCCAAGACTCTGTCGAACATCTTTTCGACTTGCAAATTGCCTTCCCCACTCCGGGTAATTCACGAACGGGTGGAAGCGGAAGCCAAACGGCTCTTGCTTTACAGTAACAAAAGTGCCAAGGAGATTGCCGACATCCTGGGTTTTGAAGATCAGGCTTCTTTCAGCCGTTTCTTTAAAAATATGACCGGGCAGAGTGCCGTACAGTTCAGAAATACGCAGGAAGGGAAGAATTGATAAGCGATACGGAAGTATTGCCATTTGGGGGTTATTGGAAATGCACGACCTTTGCGGTGTAAGTTAAACCAATTAAAACCCAACAAAATGAAAGAGAAATTTATCGCTTTACTGACCTTCACTTCAAGTCTGAAAAGTTTCGGTATCAAGTTTATTCGTGTAGCTATCCTGGTGGTATTCGTATGGATAGGCGGATTGAAGTATTTCCATTATGAAGCCGACGGGATTGTTCCGTTTGTTGCCAATAGTCCATTCATGAGTTTCTTCTATGCTAAAGGGGCTCCCGAATACAAAGAACATAAAAATCCGGAAGGTGCTTTCGTCCCGGAAAATCGTGCATGGCATGAAGCGAACAATACGTATGTTTTCTCTTATGGGCTGGGAGCTCTTATCATGAGCATCGGTATTCTTGTGTTTTTGGGAATCTTCTCCTCGAAAGCGGGATTGATAGGTGATACCCTGGCTATCATAATGACGCTCGGCACGCTCTCCTTCCTCGTCACGACTCCCGAAGTCTGGGTTCCTAACCTGGGAAGTGGAGAATTCGGCTTTCCGCTATTGTCCGGCGCGGGGCGGTTGGTGATTAAAGATATTGTTATCTTAGCCGGTGCCGTAGTACTTCTGTCCGACTCGTCACAACGCGTACTGAAAACACTTAAAAAAGACTAATCAAACTACTGTAGAGGGTTCTGACTTCTTTGTACTACGGAACAAATCGTATTTTCAGACTGTTATATAGTCTAATACAAATCGTTAATCAAAGAGGTTATGAAACAATATGATGCAATTATAATAGGGTTCGGCAAGGCGGGAAAGACCCTGGCTGCCGAACTTTCAAACCGTGGATGGCAAGTTGCCATCGTTGAACGCTCCAACATGATGTATGGAGGTTCTTGTCCGAACATTGCCTGTATCCCGACAAAGACGCTGATACACGAAGCAGAGATTTCGTCCCTGCTCTATCACGGGGATTTTCCGAAACAGGCAAATATGTACAAACAGGCTGTTGCCCGTAAAAATCGCCTTACTTCTTTTCTTAGAGGGAACAATTATGAGAGACTGAGCAAGCGTCCGAATGTGACTATTTATACAGGTTCGGCTTCTTTCATATCTCCCGGTGCTGTCAAGGTAACGCTCCCTGACGGAGACATCGAACTGCAAGGAAAAGAAATTTTCATTAATACTGGTTCTACTCCTATTGTTCCGGCAATCGACGGCATTCAGCAAAGCCAGCATGTATACACCAGTGCCACGCTTCTGGATATGAATGTCCTGCCCAAACATTTGATTATTGTCGGCGGCGGATATATCGGACTGGAATTTGCTTCGATGTATGCCGGATTCGGCAGTAAAGTGACTATTCTCGAAGGCGGCAATCGGTTTATGCCCCACAACGATCAGGATATTGCCAAGAGTGCCAAAGAGGTGATGGAAAAGAGAGGTATAGAAATCCATCTGAATGCACGTGCGCAGTCTATCCATGATACGAATGATGGAGTGACGCTGGCATACTCGGATGTATCCGACGGTACTCCATACTTTGTAGACGGAGATGCTATCCTTATCGCAACCGGACGGAAACCGATGATTGAAGGATTAAATCTGCAAGCTGCGGGAATAGAGGTGGATGCTCACGGAGCTATCGTAGTAAACGACCAGTTACGCACTACCGTTCCTCATGTATGGGCTATGGGAGATGTGAAAGGCGGGCCGCAATTTACTTATCTTTCACTGGACGATTTCCGGATTATCCGCGACCAACTCTTCGGAGACAAGAAACGTGATATTGGCGACCGTGATCCTGTTCAGTATGCTGTATTTATTGATCCGCCATTGGCACATATCGGCATTACCGAAGAAGAAGCGCTGAAAAAAGGATATTCGTTTAAAGTCTCCCGACTGCCGGCAACTTCCGTTGTCCGTTCACGTACAATGCAACAGACGGATGGTATGCTGAAAGCTATCATTAACAATCATAATGGGAAGATTATGGGATGTACCCTATTCTGCGCTGATGCTTCGGAGATTATAAATATCGTAGCCATGGCGATGAAGACAGGGCAGGATGCCACTTTCCTGCGCGATTTCATCTTTACGCATCCTAGTATGAGCGAAGGATTAAACCAATTATTTGATGTATAACCGGTACGGAAAGGAAGTAATTGTTAACTTGTCAGCCATTTGTAGCTATCTCGCTGTTCATTAAAGGATAACGTGTGTTTCATTAATAGATAGCATATAAATCTCAGTTAGATTGAATGTACGAGATGAGCATCTCATGCAGTACCAGATGAGCATCTCGTGCAGTACCAGATGAGCATGTCATACATGACGAGATGAGCATCTCGTACATTCAATCTTATAATCATTAATATGTCATCCCTATATACTCCGATTGCTATGTCTTAACAATCTGAATATTGCATCTTAATGTCTGTGTGCTAATATAAATACACGTGAACTCAAGTTAATTCAAAACCCATACGGAAACGAATTAAATGATAACTTGAACTCAGGGGATTGTTCTACAAAATCTTTTTTTGCCATAAAATAGAAGGAAGTCTGCCGGAAAGTATTATCTTTGCCGACAAGTTAAACTATATACCTACCACAATGAGAATTACTGAGTAAGACAACACTTCTAGTAAACATCACTTTTCTTATATGCTTTTTCTATAATGTTAAGCATCACGAATTTCGTGTTGTTTAGCCTGTATTGTGTTTGTCGTTCCCCTATCCCGTGATTATCTTCACTAGTTTTCAACCTCAAACCCAATGGTCAATTATGCCTATAAGTATTCAACAAATCAGCTATATCCACCCGGATAAAGAAGTATTATTCAGTGATCTCAATTTCTCCATCAGTAAGGGACAGAAATTGGGATTAGTCGGTAACAATGGCTGTGGCAAGTCCACTCTGCTACAAATTATTGCCGGACAATTATCGCCTTCTTCAGGTGTCATTGTCCGACCGGACGACCTTTATTACATTCCGCAACATTTCGGACAATATGATTCATTAACTATCGCACAAGTCTTGCATATAGACAGCAAGCAACAAGCTCTGCACGCTATTCTCGCAGGAGATGCCTCAACAGAGAATTTCACGTTACTGGACGACGACTGGAATATCGAAGAACGTTCCGTCGCCGCCCTTGACTTGTGGGGATTAGGGCAGTTTCCCCTATCCCACCCGATGCATTTGCTTAGTGGCGGAGAAAAGACTCGTGTTTTTTTAGCAGGCATGGATATTCATAATCCATCTGTCATTCTTATGGATGAACCGACGAATCATCTTGATGTTTCGGGCAGGCAACGTTTGTATGACTGGGTGGAGAAATACCGTTCTACCCTGTTAGTAGTGAGCCATGACCGTACATTGCTTAATATTCTCCCCGAGATATGTGAACTGGAAAAGCACCAAATCAACTATTATGGTGGAAATTACGAATTTTACAAAGAGCAAAAAGCCATTCTGCAACAGGCTTTACAACAGCGCATTGAAGAAAAAGAGAAAGCCTTGCGGATGGCCCGCAAAGTAGCCCGTGAGACTGCCGAGCGAAGAGATAAACAGAATGTACGCGGTGAAAAAGCCAATATGAAAAAAGGGGTTCCACGGATCGTATTAAACGCATTGCAGGGGAAATCGGAAAAAAGTACCAGTAAGCTGAACAGCGTTCATCAGGAAAAAGCCGAGAAGCTGACCGATGAACGTAACCTACTTCGAGGTTCGCTTTCACCGACCGCCGCATTGAAAACAGATTTCAACAGTTCATCCCTTCATAGCGGAAAGATATTGGTGACAGCAAAGGATATCAACTTCAGCTATCATTCCGAACAGAATCCGCCGGAGCAACCGCTTTGGCAGACTCCTCTCAACTTCCAATTAAAAAGCGGAGATCGTCTCCGTATCGAAGGAGCCAATGGCAGCGGAAAGACAACACTCCTAAAATTAATCACCGGACAACTCCAACCCGCGGAAGGAACTCTGATCCGGGCAGATTTCACTTCTGTGTATCTCAATCAGGAATATTCTATTATTGATGATCGGCACACGATATTGGAGCAGGCTTATGCTTTCAATACCCGTAACCTACCGGAACATGAAATCAAGATTATCCTGAACCGTTATCTTTTCCCGGCTTCCGAATGGGATAAGTCCTGCCGGAAACTCAGCGGCGGAGAAAAGATGCGTCTCGCTTTCTGTTGCCTGATGATTAGCAACAATACCCCGGATATGTTTATCCTGGACGAACCGACCAATAACCTGGATATACAAAGTATTGAAATCATCACCAATACCATCAAAAATTATACAGGTACTGTCATCGCTATTTCTCACGATAATTATTTCATCCGTGAGATTGGTGTCGACCAACGTATTGTATTAAGTTAATCTATTGTTATTTTATCCGATAAAGTCTCAAATATCAATACAGTTTTTTATAACTTCGCAGCGCGAAGTAAAAGAATAAAAATAAAATGAGTCAAACAGCGCAATCATGGTGGTTTATATTTTATAAAGACCAACTGCTTCTTGAAAAGAAAGGGAACGGTACATTTGCCCTTCCCTGCGGAGAAATTCCGCCTATCGTTATCAAAGAAAAAACTACGATACATACTGTCACAACATTGGAGGGAAAGAATTGCAAGTCTTTCTCTCTGTCTTCACCCTTCGAAGAATCAGAGCAATATGTGATGATCGGGCTTCGTGCTTCTTATGAGTATCTCCCGCTGTCTCATTATCAGACAGCAGGGAAAGCACATGAGATTCTGCACTGGGACAGAAACAGCCGTTTCTGTTCCGCCTGCGGTACACCTATGGAGCAGAAAGAGTCTATAATGAAGCGCTGTCCGAAGTGTGGACGGGAAGTATATCCCGCCATTTCTACCGCCATTCTTGTATTAGTACGGAAAGAAGATTCTTTGCTTCTTGTCCATGCCCGCAACTTCAAAGGAACATTCAACAGTCTCGTTGCCGGATTCCTCGAAACTGGTGAAACACTGGAAGAATGTGTTGCCCGCGAAGTAAAAGAGGAAACCGGACTGGATGTGAACAATATTACTTATTTCGGCAACCAGCCCTGGCCTTATCCTAGCGGATTGATGGTCGGATTTATTGCTGATTATGCCGGTGGGGAAATAGAACTTCAGGATGAAGAATTAAGTTCGGGCGACTTTTATACAAGAGATAATTTACCGGAGCTTCCCCGGAAGTTAAGTCTTGCACGGAAGATGATTGACTGGTGGATAGATAATCCTGTATATGTTTAGATTTCATATGTACATGGAAACAGTGTCCTTAGTACATAATAAATTCACTAAAAGCGAATTATCCAAATATTAATAACACCATGGAATTATCAACGAAAACACCACGAATTGAGGTAGTAGACGCTCTTAGAGGTTTTGCCGTTATGGCAATCCTCCTGGTACACAACCTGGAGCATTTTATTTTCCCGGTTTATCCGGAGAATTCTCCCGAATGGCTAACCATTTTAGACAATGGAGTGCTCAATGCAGTATTCTCTCTGTTTGCGGGAAAATCTTATGCCATATTCGCTCTGCTCTTTGGATTTACTTTCTATATTCAATCGCATAATCAGAAGCTGAAAGGAAAAGATTTCGGTTATCGTTTTTTATGGAGAATGGTTTTACTGGTTGGATTCGCAACACTGAACGCAGCCTTTTTCCCGGCAGGAGATGTACTTCTTCTATTTGCAATAGTCGCCCTCGTATTGTTTATCGTACGCAAATGGAGCGACAAGGCCATTTTGATTACCGCTATCATATTCCTGTTGCAACCTATTGAATGGTATCACTACATTGCGAGTCTTTTCAATCCTGCCTATACGCTACCCGACTTGCAAGTCGGAGCCATGTATGCCGAAGTAGCCGAATACACGAAAGGTGGAAACTTTTGGGACTTCTTTATAGGTAATATCACATTAGGACAGAAAGCCAGTCTGCTTTGGGCTGTTGGTGCCGGACGTTTCTTACAAACAGCCGGACTATTCCTGGTTGGTTTATATATCGGACGCAAAGAATTATTCGTTACTACCGAATCTCATCTGAAATTTTGGATAAAAGCACTTATCATTGCAGCTATCAGTTTCGCTCCGCTCTACTCGCTGAAAGAACAGATTATGCAAAGTGACAGTAGCCTGATTCAGAACACAGTAGGTACAGCTTTTGATATGTGGCAAAAATTTGCATTTACTATTGTATTGGTGGCTTCTTTCATCCTGCTTTATCAGAAAGACAAGTTCAAGAAAGCTGTTTCCAATTTACGCTTTTACGGAAAGATGAGTTTGACAAACTACATCTCCCAGTCTATCTTGGGAGCTATCATCTATTTCCCGTTCGGATTCTACCTGGCCCCTTATTGTGGATACAGTCTTAGTTTATTAATCGGTATCATCCTTCTCATATTGCAAGTGCAGTTCTGTAAATGGTGGTTGTCCAAACACAAACAAGGACCACTGGAAACGATATGGCATAAATGGACTTGGATAGGAAGCAAGAAATAACGGAAAGGTACTTATCAAATAAAGAAAGCAGGCTACGAAATACACTCAAACTACAAACGAACAACTTATGAATATGAAACTGAACGTATCACTCTAAAGCATCAACAAAACATGTGTATCCGTAGCCTGCCTGTTGAAATTGAGATGATGCCAATACAACAAGATTTCCCTAAGAATGATTAGAAAGTGTACTTAAAGAATGCAAAGGAATCGAAAGTTCTGTACTAAACCGGGCTAAATGCCCAAAAACAGGGGAAATCAAGGCGATACACAGATAAAAAGAAGCGCCTCTATACTCTTCAAAAAGATTATAGAGGCGCTATTTTATTATCGTTCTATTCTGAAACTATCAGAAGAAACTGAATCAGATACCCAATGACTTCTTCACTGCTTCAATCTTTTCCATTGCAGCAGACTCGGCAGAAGCAAAACAGTTGCGGCAACCCATTTCACCCTGAACTTCCATATAGAACTTAATCTTAGGCTCTGTTCCTGAAGGACGAACTGAAACTTTGCTGCCATCTTCTGTGAAATACTGAAGAACATTAGACGGTTCAGGCATATCAATTGCAGTTACATTTCCCTTGTCATCTGTTTGTTTCAGAGTTTGATAGTCTTTGCTCAAGATTACTTTAGAGCCACCTAATTCTTTCGGCGGGTTAGCGCGGAAGTTTTCCATCATCGCTTTGATTTCTTCGGCACCGCTCTTACCCGGTTTCACTACGTTGACTGTGAATTCCTTAGAGAATCCGTATTCTACATAGATATCGAGCAGTAGTTGATACAGTGACTTACCGTTATCTTTTGCCCATGCAGCAACTTCAGCAATCAAGCAGCAAGCTGATACGGCATCTTTATCACGAACGAAGTCTTCGGCAAGGAATCCGTAGCTTTCTTCACCGCCACCGATATACTTCTTCTGACCTTCACGCAGACGGATTTCACGTGCAATCCATTTGAATCCGGTATAGCAGTCGAGCATTTCGATGTTATTCTTATCAGCAATCTTCTTGATAAGTTCAGTAGTAACGATTGTCTTCACACAGAACTCATTGCCTTTAATCTTACCCAGTTGTTTATATTGAGTCAGGATATAGTAAAGGTACATCATACAAGTCTGGTTACCGTTGATAAGTACCCATTCGCCCTTATCATCCTTGCAAGCGATACCTACACGGTCAGCATCCGGGTCGGAAGCCATTACCAGTTCGGCATCAATTTCCTTGGCCAGGTTCACAGCCATAGAAAGCGCTTCCGCGTTTTCTGGATTCGGAGATACAACAGTCGGGAAGTTACCATCTTTAACCATCTGTTCGGGCACAGTGAATACGTTTTCAAATCCCCACATCTTCAATGCACGAGGAATCAACATCATACCTGTTCCGTGAATCGGAGTATAAACAATCTTCATATCCTTGTGACGTGCGATAGCTTCCGGATCGATAGAAACTGTTTTCACCATATCCAGATAAATCTTGTCGATGTCTTCACCGATAATCTGAATCAAATCAGGATTACCCTGGAATTTGATGTCGGCAGCAGAAGCAATAGCGTTTACTTCGTCGATGATACCTTTATCATGCGGCGCCAATACCTGTGCGCCATCATCCCAATATGCCTTGTAACCGTTATATTCTTTCGGATTGTGGGAAGCAGTCAGGATAATACCGCTTTGGCAACCGAGATGGCGGATAGCGAAAGATATTTCCGGAGTCGGACGCATATCATCGAACAGATATACCTTGATGCCGTTAGCCGAGAAGATATTAGCAGAAGATTCTGCAAACAGACGGCTGTTGTTACGACAGTCGTGACCCACTACTACAGAAATCTGCGGCAGGTCTTTGAAGTTCTTTTTCAGATAGTTGGAAAGTCCCTGAGTGGCAGCACCTACCGTATAGATATTCATACGATTGCTACCTACACCCATGATACCACGCAAACCGCCTGTACCAAATTCGAGATCTTTGTAGAAAGCTTCAATTAATTCGGTTTTATCATCGTTTTCCAACATGCGTTTCACTTCAGCCTGAGTTTCAGCATCGTAAGCCGGGGTCAGCCATTTTTCGGCTTTTTCAGTGACCTGTTTGATTAGTTCCTGATTTTCCATTTCGATTGTTATTTATATGGTTAATGAATTATTTATTGCCATTTTCTTGAGCACACAAATGTAAAATAATAAGTTTATAATTCCTAGTTATTCAATTGAAAATTGAGAATTGAAAATTAAAAAATAATTGATTGCCGTTATTTCTCAATTTTCAATTCTCAATTCTTATTTTACCAAATATCTGTCTCCGGTCTGTTTGACATATTCCTGCAAGAATTCCT
Organism: Bacteroides sp. GM023; assembly: GCF_014750685.1. Classification (GTDB taxonomy): domain Bacteria; phylum Bacteroidota; class Bacteroidia; order Bacteroidales; family Bacteroidaceae; genus Bacteroides. The sequence goes on along the minus strand of NZ_JAAXGE010000001.1, from coordinate 414,509 downwards.
TCGGATAACCGGGACGAAGCACTCCGGCAGGTTGTCCGATAGAATTACGCTCAAACTGTCCGTCTTTCACACGTTTCACTACTCCGTCGTTATACTTCACAATCAGGAAAGTGCCTAATTGTTTCCATGTATCGAAGGTGCTTTGGGCAGTCATGTTGGTATAGTTGGTCAGGAAATCAATTGCAGCATTTTTATCTTTTTCCAACAGTTTGGCCGCCATATCTTCAATACCTTGCTGCGCATTGTTAAAGGTAGTTTCCATTTCCTTCTGCGCTTCACGCACATCACCGATCATCAAGTCATAACGCGGATAAACCATATTAGACACCCAGTTGAAAATCCAGAAAGCTGAATTCCATGAGAAAGTAATATAATCGGCTCCGTCCACACGTGTGTAACATACCGGCGCTTTAGTGGCACAACAATAAACAGGAGTAAATACCGCCATATTCGCATCGTCCACACAAAACCAAAGTACACCGCCTATCGGGTCCGGCATATTAGCCCGCATTTGTGCAACAAATACAAAACCGCTTTGTTGAGTAGAAATAGGACGTTCATTGAAATATTCCTGTCCGTCGACCTTGAAATTCAAAGGAGAAAGACGGTACGGTATTTTATAAGGGCCTGCTCCGAAATCATTGGAGATGTCAAGCGGAGTTCCTTCATAATGGTCGCGCATCATATCTTTTACATCTTGCACAGACAGCTTATGTTTCGGTTTTACGAAAAGAGGCATAGGGGTATCTGTTTTTCCTTCAATATAAGGAAGATACTCATTTCCGTTGTCCGTGTATTTATTGAAATAGCTCCATACACGGGCTTCACAGAAGCGGCGTGCACCAAAATCAAGGGGAGCGTAAGCAAGCGAAAAACTAAAATCCTTGTTCACTCCGTTGAAGTAACCTTTCTCACGCGCAAAAGAGACAACATCGGGAGAATACATACAATTTTCCTTGTCGTTCATATCAAAATGATGAATACGGGACTGGTTGGCGTGAGCCGAAATACAATCATCCGGTACACGTACGGCTACCCAGACAGCTCCGCGGATACCGGGACCTTTACCAATCATTTCCATAATCCATATTTCGTTCGGATCGGCAATGGTGAAAGATTCTCCTCCGCTATAATAACCGTATTGCTGCACCAGTTCAGTCATTATTTTAATGGCTTCACGGGCAGTACGCGAACGTTGCAAGCCGATATAAATCAAACTACCGTAATCAATAATTCCAGTAGAATCCGCCAGTTCGGGACGTCCGCCGAAAGTTGTTTCACCAATTGTAACCTGATATTCATTCATATTCCCGGTCACATTGTAAGTCTGACGTGCCTGTTCGATTTCTCCCAAGTACTTACCGGTATCCCATTCATACACTTTCAGCATGGTTCCTTTCGGATAAGTAGCTGCCGGATAATGATACAGTTCTCCAAACAAGCCGTACGAGTCGGCAGAATAGGAAACGATGGTCGAGCCATCGGTGGAAGCGTTCTTACCGACTATCAGATTCGTACAGGCGAAAGTATTCGCCACAGCCGCCACCAGTATGGCAGCACACAGAAAAATTCTTCTCTTCATAAATATATGATTCACTTTTAATAATTACCAAATAAAAGTCTCACGAGCTACCGTTTCATTCCCGCAATGATCGGTTACTGTAAATTCAACGGTATGCTTACCACCTTTCTTTACATGTTTCGGGTCAAGTTTACATTCCCAATAGGATTTCACGATATTAGGACGCCCGAAGAGCGCGTATTTTCCGTCAATCGTTCCCCGATAAGAAGCAATACCCGCTCCCTCGTCTTTCAACCGATAGACAATCTTTCCATTCTTTCCCCACAGATTCTTATTGACAGGGATAATTTCGGGCGGTATCGTATCAATAGCGACAGTGAAAGTTCCCAATTCACGGACAGATGCTTTCATGTAGCCGTCTTCGTACTTTCCGCCTACGCTATATTTTCCACCTTTCGGAGTCACGCGGGCTATATAATATTTTGTAGTATCAGCTACCGGCTTTCTACGCAGACCGATACGAAGCTCGCAACCTGAATGAAGCGGAATGGATTTATCATTTATCTGATAAGTAAATGCCACTGCTCCACTGTCGGCTTTCACCTGATAATTAAGAGGAACATCGTCATATAACATTCCTTTCGGAATGATCAGGCTCAATCCCGGCTCTTGCAGATAATTCGTCTTATCCCAGGCAAAGAAATATTTCTCCCGATGGTTCAAAGGTTCAATCGGCTGCTTCCGTCCACGCACGGTAAAGTTATATTTGGAAGTATTTCCGAAGGCATCTTTTAAGGTATACAGGAACTGATAATCCCGTTCTTCATCAATCGTCACCAAACCACGATTATCATTCGATGCTTTCAACAGACGTAAAGTATTTCCGGGATCAATGAAAGATTTCATATATTGCCCGTACGTCCATGAGTTTATCATCCGGTTTTCTTCCTGAGAAAAACGATCTACCGTGCTGCGGAATACTTCATTTCCGTCTACTGTGAGGACAACCGAATATACTCCATAATGATTGTTGACTCCATCCATGTAATCATATGCCTTGATGCCTGTGCCTATCACACCCCATGCTTCCACCGGATGTTCACTGTTCGGAAGTATAGTCTTAGTCTGCTGTTTCCCATCCACTACACCTTTGCCCGGTTGCGGAAAAAATAGAATGCCATCGGCTTTTGGAGCACGAGTATCTTTTATCTTTGACTGAAAGAAAGGCATTGGATCGATATAATCTCCCGATTCTGTTTCGAATACATCCAGGTGAAGATGCGGACCGAATGAATATCCGGTATTTCCGCTCCATGCAATCTGTTGACCGCTTTTCACCGGATATTCATCCGGTTCGGGAATAATTTCCACTTCCCAGTTTTCATTCTCGTATTGAAGTTTTTCCACTCTTTCGGCAATGGGAGAAGTAAAACCGTTCAAGTGGCGGTTGATAGTAGAATAGCCATTATGATAACAAACATCGAGTACATATCCCGAGCCATTGGTGACACGGATACGTGAAATATACCCGTCAGCAAGAGCGCGTACAGGCTTGCCTATCACTCCGCCGGTTTTAAAATCCAGCCCACCGTGAAAGTGGTTGGAACGGATTTCTCCGAAATTTCCGCTCAATGTAAGAGGAAAATCAAAAGGGGGGACAAAGGACGCTTGCTTTTTTTCTTGTCCATAAACTCCGACACAGCAAGCCAGCATCAAAGCAGTGATATATTGTTTTATCATTCCATTCACTTTTTTACTCCCCGCAAATGTACACTATTCCAACTAAATTACGAAATATCCGAGGAGAATGATGTCCGAAGAATCTAGTTAATATTTCTTTTAATTATTAGATTCATTGCAAATATGTATCCATTATGTTATTTATATTGGTACTTTTGTGTCCGTTTTTTAAATATAATTAAATATATAGGACTCAATGAGAATGTATGTAAAAGTAATGGCAGCGGTCATTGCATGTATATTGCTGGGTGGTGAAGCGCACTCGGCATTTGCAACTGCCCCCGCTACAGAAAATCTGAGTTGGTTTAAAAAGAAAAAGAAGAAACCAGAAGAAAAAGAAGAGAAGAGTAAAAGCGACTACGAAAAATTAGTGGAAGACAGCAAAACAACGAAAGGTATGTTTGCCGTACATCAAAAGAAGAATGATTATTATTTTGAAGTTCCCACATCACTTTTAGGACGCGATTTATTAGTTGTCAATAAGCTGCAAAGAGTTCCTGCCGAACTGAATGATGCAGGTGTAAACCGTGGAGTAAATTATGAAAATCAGATGGTTTGCATGGAATGGGACAAGGCAAGCGGCAAACTGATGTTCCGCCAACAACGTCCATTGCCGTTGGCTCCCCAAAATGATGCTATCTTCCGCTCAGTAAAGGATAACTTTATCTCTCCACTGATTGCCGCATTCAAAATCGAAGCGATCAACGCAGATTCTACTGCATTGGTAATCAAGGTGAATGATATTTATGATGGAACGGAAACCAGTATCAACAATGTATTTACCAATATTAACCTGGGTACTTCGGCCATCAAGAACTTATCACGTATCTTGTCTATCAAATCTTTCTCAAACAACGTCGTGGCAACTTCCGAGCTGACTACCAGGGTGACAGAAGGAACTACAACTGTGTACGTGACGGTGGAAGTCAGTTCTTCTATCCTTCTATTGCCTGAAACACCTATGATGGGACGTTTCGACAATCAGAAAGTCGGATACTTCACCAATCCGCTATTGACTTTCAGCGATGCACAACAAAGAACGGATAAAACGCAGTATATCACGCGTTGGCGCATGGAGCCTAAACCGGAAGACCGGGAAGCTTACCTGAAAGGTCAGATTGTGGAACCTGCCAAACCTATCATTTTCTACATTGATAATTCGACTCCTTATCAATGGCGTTCGTACATCAAGAAAGGAATCGAGGACTGGCAAGCCGCTTTCGAAAAAGCCGGTTTCAAGAATGCAATTATCGCAAAAGAAATCATTGACAGTATGCATGTAGACATGGATGATGTCAATTACTCCGTGCTGACTTATGCTGCTTCGGAAAAGAAGAATGCTATGGGGCCTTCCTTATTAGATCCGCGTTCGGGCGAAATACTGGAAGCGGATATTATGTGGTGGCACAATGTACTGTCCATGGTACGCGAATGGATTACAGTGCAGACCGGAACTGTTTGTCCGGAAGCCCGCAATGTGCAGTTGCCCGATGCTTTGATGGGTGATGCCATTCGTTTCGTAGCCTGCCACGAAGTGGGGCACTCTTTAGGATTGCGTCATAATATGATGGGGTCATGGGCTTTCCCTACAGATTCATTACGTTCTGAAGCTTTTACCAGCAAAATGAATTCTACTGCTTCGTCCATTATGGATTACGCGCGTTTCAATTATATCGCCCAGCCGGGAGACGGTGTGAAAGTGCTTTCTCCGCATATCGGTCCTTATGATATGTTTGCTATTGAATATGGTTATCGTTGGTATGGTAAGAGCACTCCCGAAGAAGAAAAAGAACTCTTATTCGATTTCCTGAGTAAACATACAGACCGTCTTTATAAATACAGCGAAGCGCAGGATGTACGTGACGCTGTAGACCCGCGTGCTCAGAATGAGGACTTAGGTGACGATCCGGTTCGTTCTTCTTTATTTGGTATCGAGAACCTGAAACGTATTGTTCCGCAAATTCTTCAATGGACTACAACGGGAGAAAAGGGACAGACTTACGAAGAAGCATCCCGCCTCTACTACGCTGTTATCAACCAGTGGAATAACTATCTATATCATGTACTTGCCAACATCGGTGGTATCTACATCGAAAATACGACCGTGGGAGATGGCGTCAAGACTTACACATTCGTAGAAAAAGAGAAGCAACAGGCTTCACTGAAATTCTTGCTGAATGAAGTATTGACTTATCCAAAATGGTTGTTTGATACGGAAGTAGGAGAATATACTTACTTGCTCCGCAATACTCCAATCGGTCAACAGGAGAACGCTCCTACTCAAATACTTAAGAATGCCCAGGCTTATATCCTTTGGGATTTGCTTGGCAACACCCGCCTGATACGTATGATAGAGAATGAATCTGTCAACGGAAAGAAAGCCTTTACAGTAGTGGAACTGATGGACGGACTTCACAAAAATATCTTCGGTGTTACCGAACGTGGTGGTATCCCCAATGTGATGGAGCGTTCTTTGCAAAAGAATTTCCTGGATGCATTACTTACCGCTGCCGCAGAACCCGAAGCCGTGAAAATCAACAAGAAGATTGCAAACGAGCATTTCTTGCTTGACCATGCCACTCCTTTCTGTAGCTGCTATGCAGCCGAACAACGTGCGCTTCGTCAGGAAGACCGGATGGGCGCTCCGCGTGTACTCAACTTCTACGGCAGCCAGCTCAACCGTATTTCAGATGCCATTTCTGTGAAACGTGGTGAGTTATTACGCATCAAGAAGTTGTTGCAGAATCGTCTTGGAACTTCCGACACTGCTACACGCTACCACTATGAAGATATGATTTTACGTATTAATACAGCTTTGGGAATCAAGTAAAACAAACCTATTAATTAAACTATCTTACAATTAATGAGAATCAAATTTTTGTGCATTATTATATGCTTATTTGTGAACGCACTGGCTTTCGCCAGTGCTGCTAACCGTACTATTACCGGAGTTGTTATTTCCGGTGAAGATAATGAACCTCTGATCGGTGCTTCCGTTTATGTCCATGCGGACGATTTGAAAAAAGCCGGAGCATCACAAACTTCTTTGGGTACTATCACTGACATTGATGGTAAATTCTCTATTTCCGTGCCGGAAAAAGTAACTCGTATTCATTGTAGCTATATCGGTTTTGAAGAACAAGCAATTGCATTGCAAGGAGATAAAAAGAGTTATCGAATTGTACTTCAACCTTCAGCACATGCACTAGCGGATGTGGTAGTTACGGGTTATCAGACATTGGAACGTAGAAAATTAACTGCTGCTATTTCAAAAGTTGAATTATCAGACGCAATGGTAGGTGCTGCCAAAAGTATCGATCAGGCACTGACCGGACAAATTGCGGGCGTAGCGGTCACCAATACTTCGGGTGCTCCGGGAGCTCCCGCACGTATTCGTATTCGTGGTACTGCCTCACTAAATGGAACACAAGACCCGCTATGGGTATTGGATGGAATGCCTTTGGAAGGAACTGATATCCCTAAGATGGATTCTAACTCTTCGGACAATGACATTGTCAATATCGGACAATCTTCCATTGCCGGATTAAGTCCAAATGACATAGAAAGCATCACAATCCTAAAAGATGCTGCAGCTACTGCTATTTACGGTGCTCGTGCTGCTAATGGAGTAATTGTAGTAACCACAAAAAGAGGAAGAACAGGAAAACCTATTATCAACTTCAATACCAAATTGACATATGCACCCAATTTGGATACTTCCCGGCTAAATCTGATGAATTCAGAAGAAAAGGTAGACTTGGAACTTCAGCTTATGAAAGAAGCTCCATTCTATAAATGGGGTATATATCCAGTACCTGTTTTTGCTGAAAAAGGAAGTGTAGCCGCTATTTTAAAAAAACATGATCTAGTAGACATATATAAAGACAAAGGTTGGGATGGATTAACGCCTGAAGCTCAAAATGCAATCAACCAACTGAAAACTATTAATACAGACTGGAATGATATATTATTTAGAGATGCTTTTACACAAGAATATAATTTCAGTATTTCCGGTGGTGGCGAAAAGGTGACCTATTACAATTCACTTGGCTATACAAAAGAAAACGGAAATGTACCGGGAGTAAGCATGAGCCGTTTTAATCTGACAAGCAAAACTTCCTACCAAATCAATAAACTACTTAAAATTGGTATCTCTATCTTCGCCAACCGACGTAAAAACGAAACTTTTGTTACTGACGCCTACGGTCTTACAAATCCCGTATACTATTCACGTATCGCCAATCCATATTTCGATCCATTCGATAAAGATGGCAATTATTTATATGACTATGACGTTGTCACCGGAAGCGTTACTGATGTAGATCAAGGTTTTAACATATTTGAAGAACGTGAGAACACCAGTAAAGAATCAATTACTACTGCCATTAACTCTATATTCGATGCCGAATTACGTTTTAATGACCAATGGAAAATCACTTCACAAATAGGTGTACAATGGGACCAATTATCCCAAGAAGAGTATGCGGGAAACAACACTTTCAACATGCGCCATCAACGCGTTGAATCAAAATACTGGAGCGAAAGCCAAAAGAAGAATGTATATCTTATTCCTGAAGGCGGTATGCTGAAAACCGCCAATTCCGTAACCTCACAAATTACTTGGAAAGTTCAAGGAGAATATAAAAATACATTCAATGATATACATGATATACAAATAATGGCAGGATCAGAAATCCGTAAAAACTGGTTGGAGAACCAATCATCCACCGGATATGGATATGACCCTAAAACATTAACTTTTAAAGAGCTAATATTTAGAGATGAAAAACAAGCTGAAAGTTATAAATTAAAGAGCAAAAGCTACAAAGAAAATGCATTTGCATCTTTCTTTGCAAATGGTTCATATACCTTAATGAATCGCTATACTTTGGGCGGAAGTATTCGTATGGACGGTTCAGATCTTTTCGGAGTAGACAAGAAATATCGTTATCTGCCTATTTATTCTGTTAGCGGAATGTGGCGTCTTTCCAATGAATCATTTGTCAACCAATTTAAATGGATAGATAATCTTGCCCTTCGCCTTTCTTATGGCTTACAAGGAAATATTGACAAGAATACTTCACCCTTTTTAGTAGGCACCTATAAAAATATAAGTATTTTACCTGGATTCAATGAAGAGATAATCTCCATTGATAGTGCACCAAACAACAAATTACGTTGGGAAAAAACAACGTCCTACAATATAGGATTGGATTTCTCAGTTTTGAATCAAGCAATAAACTTAGGCGTAGATTACTACTACAGAAAAGGAACAGACCTGATAGGAAACAAAATGCTACCATTAGAAAATGGATTTACCAGTATGACTGTCAACTGGGCAAGTATGGAAAATAAAGGTATAGAAATAAACTTGCAGACACGCAACATAACAACCAAGAATTTCTCATGGTATACATCGTTCAATTTTGCCTATAATCAAAACAAAGTATTGAAAGTGATGACCAATAAAGATCAAGTAACTCCCAGTCTTGAAGGATATGCCGTAGGCGCAATTTTTGCACTAAAAACCAAAGGAATAAATAAGGATACAGGACAGATTTATCTTGAAAATAAAGATGGTAAAGAAGTTACAGTAGAAGATCTTTTCCAAATGAAGGATAAAGAAGACGGAGAAGGTACGTATAGTATCGGCCCAAGTATAGAAGAACAGAGAGATTTCTATAGTTATGCCGGAACGTCAGACGCTCCTTACACTGGCGGTTTTATGAACACATTCAACTACCGGAATTGGGAACTAAATATAAATTTCTCCTACAACTTAGGAGCGCATGTGCGTACTTCGCCTACATACGACATAACCGACTTGGATCCGGGACGCAACATGAACAGAGACATTTTGGATAGATGGACACCAAACAATACAAATGGTAAATTCCCTGCATTAGCAACTCCCAATTACAATCCAGCAGATTACTATCTGTTTAATTCACGAAGAGATGTGTATAAATCGCTGGATATATGGGTAAAGAAGTTAAGTTATGTACGTTTACAAAACATACGTCTTGCCTATCGCATACCTTCCGATTGGTTACATAAAATAAGCCTTAGTGGAGCTACTGTCGGCTTGGAAGCCCGTAACTTATTTGTATTCGGTTCCAGCTACAAAAATTATATGGACCCGGAATCAATGGGTAACCTGTATTCAACCCCAGTTCCCAAGTCTGTGACATTCAACCTGAGCCTTAATTTTTAAAAATAAAGAAAGAGTATGAATATAATAAAGAAAATAAATATAGTTTGTGCTTTAACAGGGGGGATTTTGTTATCCTCCTGCGATAGCTATCTGGACATACAGCCTGTAGGAAAAGTTATACCAAATACATTATCCGAATATAGGGCATTACTTACATCAGCATATGGCACCAAGCTCAACGATAGAGGTGTTACTGAATTCCGCACAGACATTGCGAAAGTCACTTCAGGAGCTACCGCACAAAACTACTATGCGGATATTGAACAATGGAATGATATAAATTCTAAAGATGGTACACGAGAGTTTTTTTGGGGCCCTTATTATAGCGTCATTTATTACGCCAATGCTGTAATAAGCAAAAAGGAAGAAATAACAGAAGGAAGTCAAGAAGATATTGACCAACTTGTAGGAGAAGCCTACCTGTTAAGAGGGTATATACATTTCCTACTTGTCAACCTCTATGGACAACCATATACAAAAAGCGGAGCACCTGATACCAAATCCATACCCTTGAAATGGAATTTGGACTTAGAGGAAACTCCATCGCGAAACACTGTAAAAGAAGTATATGATGCTATTCTATCTGATATTCAAACTGCTCGTGGACTCATACACCAAAAAGAATGGGAGACTAAATATTCCTATCGTTTCTCTACATTGTCCGTAGACGCAATGGAATCTCGCGTACGATTATATATGGGTGATTGGGAAAATTCCTATGATGCTTCCAAGCGTGTATTAACAGAAAAATCTACACTAGAGAATCTGAACAACAGTGAGTCCAAACTCCCAAATAACTTTAGTTCAGTAGAAATGATCACAGCTTATGAGAATATTTATACCGATGACGCATCTTCGGCATCCTTGTTATCACCATTTTTCCTAAAAGAATATGAAGATAATAAGGATATGAGGCGAAGCAGATATTATACAATAAATGATGATGGAGATTACGTCTCTTCCAAAAGTGGCGCAGCACAATTCAACTGCACTTTCCGCACAGGAGAAATCTATCTAAATGCAGCTGAAGCTGCCGCGCATCTAAACAAATTGCCTGAAGCTCGTAAACTGCTGCTAAAACTTATGGAAAACCGATATACTCCAACAGGCTATATACAAAAAGAAAATGTAATTAATTCTATGACACAGGATGTATTAATTACGGAGATTCTAAAAGAACGTGCACGTGAGCTTGCATTCGAAGGGCATCGATGGTTTGATTTACGTCGTACTACTCGTCCACGTATTGAAAAAGAACTGAACGGTAACACATATGTCTTGGCAGAGGACGATGCACGTTATACATTACGCATCCCTCAGGCAGCTATTGATGCTAACCCCGGATTATTAAATTAAGAACATATATCACACTCTTAATCATTTATTATCACCATAACTCCCCTTGCATCCTCATTTGCAAGGGGAGTTTTATTATTCTCCCCCGTCACTCATCCTGCATTTTCTTCCGCACCTCCCATTCATTCTTAAATCTTTATCCCCAAACGCATTGTCATTTACCAGGAAAATAATATCTTTGTAGCGACTTATTACGATAAATAACGTAGAAGCGTTTAGAATATTATCTCTATTCAGAATCTGGTAAATTCATCAACGGTGAGATAATGACAACTAAGCGTTCACGTCTTTGTTATACACAAGGGCGTGGACTCTGTTGGTCATTCGCCGTTGGGCTTACCAGAGCCTTGAATAGGATGCACTGACGACGTCCACGCTTCTTTTGTATATATGTGGTATCAGGGCGCTTACCACCACACACAATCAAGAAATGAGCAATACTATTACAAAGCTCCTGACTTCTTTTTTAGCTTATGGGATAGCTAATAAGAAAAAGCGTTTCTCGGCAATCGGTCGTTTCTCGGAAGGGTTAGCTCCGGCCAAAGGTAAAATTCAATGGGGGTACATCAACAAAGGATATGATATTGTCATTCCTTTAAAGTATGAACGAGCCTTTTCTTTCAAAAAAGGATTAGCGATGGTAGTACTCAATTCGCAATATGGATACATTGATTGCACGGGACAAATACAGATTCCTCTAAAATTCTCGGCAGCCCACTCATTCGAAGAAGAATGTGCACGGGTATGTAACGATGGATTATGGGGACTGATTGACAGACAAGGAAACTACATTCTTCCGCCGACTTACAATCAGATAGAGCAATTTACGGAAGGACTAGCCCTCGTCTCACTACATAATAAGGTAGGATTTATCAACATGAAAGGCGAAGTCGTCATTCCACTGGAATATGACAACGGCTGCTCTTTCTCAGAAGGACTGGCTGCCGTCTGCATCGAAAGCCAATCGTCCAAATGGGGATATATAAACAAAAACAATAAGGAAGTACTTCCTTTTAAATATGATATTGCAGAACCCTTTTATAGCAATATAGCACGAGTGGGTCTCTATGGAAAAAGCATGAAAATCAACAAACAGGGCAGTGAATGTCTGTAAACAACCACTCTACGCATCAATTCATCTCAACAAGCGACATTCTGTTCTAAAACATCCCCTTACGAATAACAACGTAAGGGGATTATTCGTACATTGGAGCCTGTTAAAACCCTAAACATGTAACATTATGATCATCGGAGTACCCAAAGAAATTAAGAACAATGAGAACCGGGTAGGTATGACACCGTCCGGAGTAGCCGAAGTTGTGAAGCGAGGGCATCGAGTATATATCCAGCATACAGCAGGAATAAATAGCGGCTTTCCGGATGAAGCATATCAGGCTGTCGGTGCACAGATTCTGCCAACGATAGAAGATGTCTATGCTATCGCCGACATGATTGTTAAAGTAAAGGAGCCGATCGCTCCCGAATATAAACTCATCAAAAAAGAACAATTACTATTTACTTATTTCCACTTTGCTTCCGACAGAGATCTGACACTCGCCATGCTTGCCAACAAATCCGTTTGCCTGGCCTACGAAACTGTAGAGAAGACCGATCAGTCATTACCTCTGCTGGTTCCCATGAGCGAAGTAGCCGGACGAATGTCTATTCAGGAAGGCGCCCGTTTCCTTGAGAAGCCGCAAGGTGGTAAAGGAATCCTTCTAGGCGGCGTACCGGGTGTGAAACCTGCCAAAGTATTAATTTTAGGTGGTGGAATCGTAGGCAGTCATGCTGCACAAATGGCTGCCGGGATGGGAGCAGACGTAACCATCGCAGATATAAACCTGGCTCGACTACGTTATCTAAGCGAAACACTGCCCAAGAACGTAAAAACATTATACGCATCTGAATTAAGAATAAGGAAAGAATTACCGGATGTTGACCTGGTTATCGGTTCCGTACTGATACCCGGTGACAAAGCGCCGCATCTGATTACCAAAGAAATGCTTTCAATGATGCAGCCCGGCACGGTACTGGTAGATGTGGCAATCGATCAGGGCGGATGTTTTGAAACGTCGCACCCAACTACGCATAGCGCGCCGACTTATGTTGTAGACGGCATCGTACATTATGCGGTAGCCAATATTCCGGGAGCTGTTCCTTATACCTCTACACTGGCACTGACCAACGCTACCCTGCCCTATGTCATAGCCCTGGCAAACAAAGGTTGGAAGAAAGCATGTAAAGATGATCCGGCATTGGCACTCGGACTGAACATAGTGGAAGGAAAAATCGTCTATAAAGCCATAGCCGATGTATTCGGTTTAAAATACGACTCTATCAACCTATAATAAATTGGGTATTTAGGGGCGTAGCGCCCCGGCAAGGTTTCCATGCGGAATGTTAGTCTTTTTAGGCGCGGATTACACGGATTACACTGTTGCTTTATGCAATCATATTTTTCTAAAAACCGTGAAATCCGCGTCATCCGTGCCTAAAATACCAATATCCTGCAAGGAAACCTTGCAGGGGCGCTACGCCCCTCATTTATCTTTCAAATAAATATTTCTTCCCCACCGCTTGACGATATGACTCCATCAATTCGTTCATCACTTCCGCCACCGACTGCCGACGGGATATAATGGAAGAAACCTGTCCTATTTCCAGTTCCCCTTCTTCCAAGTCGCCTTCAAACATACCTTTTTTGGCACGTCCCTTTCCCAACAGCATTCTTAACTCTTCGGGAGAAGCACCACTATCTTCCGCCTTTTCCACTGCATACCGGAAATCATTCTTTACCAAACGTGTCGGAGCCAGTTTCTTCAATAACAACTTAGTATCCCCCTCGCCAAGGCTCAAACAATAATCCTTAAATACCGGACTTGCCGAACTCTCTTCAGTCAAAGCAAAACGAGTTCCCATCTGCACTCCTTCAGCTCCCAAAACCATGGCAGCTAATATGCCTTCTCCCGTTCCGATACCACCGGCAGCTATAAGCGGTAAGGTTGTAGCTTCACGTACGGCAGGAATCAGACAGAAAGTCGTAGTTTCCTCACGACCGTTATGTCCGCCGGCTTCAAATCCTTCAGCCACTACGGCATCTACTCCTGCTTCTTCACACTTCACAGCAAAACGTGAGGAAGAAACCACATGAACAACTGTAATTCCACGCTCTTTCAACCATCCTGTCCATGTTTTCGGGTTTCCGGCAGAAGTAAAAACGATCTTCACTCCCTCTTCTACCACGATATTCATAATTTCCTCTATTTGAGGATACATCAAAGGAATGTTCACGCCAAAAGGAAGTTCCGTAGTCGCATGACATTTACGGATATGTTCACGCAAAGTTTCAGGATGCATAGAACCTGCACCGAGCAGCCCCAATCCACCTGCATTACTCACTGCGGAAGCAAGCCGCCAACCGCTACACCATACCATTCCACCTTGAATTATAGGATACTGAATCCCTAGAAGAGAAGTTATTCTGTTCATAATTAACAATTTATCAATGCGCCAATGATTTCATATCCCTATAAGAAAGCGATTCATTCACTAATGCGCTAATACAACAATATACAAATATATAAATTATTCAATTACAAACATTCTTCGGTCAGCATATTGTTGTATCGCAACATTAGTACATATATATAACGCCCTTACCGGGCAATCTGTTCGATTGGTTTATTTATCAGTACAGTCGTCGAGTCTCCGTAAGTCCGCAGAACCTCCAAGGTACGGGCACGATTATCTCTCCCTGTCTTATTCCAAAATTCTTTCGTAAAAACAGCCATCAGATCAAGTCCGCCGATAGTTCCGCCATTGATATATACCCCGCTACCACCAAACAAAGGAATGGGACTATCCATCACTACCGAATTCACCATCATCCCATTGGCACGTTCGCTCAACTGCCGGAAACGTACCCCGCTCGCCTGTATCTCATCCAAAGACTTGCGCACCCCTTTCGCCATCGGATTACGCGCCCAGTTAGAGTATGATCTTTGATGGCGCAGTTCATAGAAAGGATCTCCCCGCCAGGTGTTCTTATCCACCCTAATCTTCTTCTGATAGACGGGATCCCAATTATAACGGGTACTTGCCTTATACGGCATCAGGCTCAACACCACTTTCGGTTTAGGCAATGCTTCGGGTAGCGATTCGTCAGGTAGCATCCACTTCTTCTCCTCCGACATCCGGGGACTTCCTACCGCGCCGCCGAAATCAATCGACTTCACAGCATCCATATTCAAATGCAACTCCTGGTCGCTATCCAGCAACTTCTTCAGATGCAATGAGTCTTGCGCCGTCCATACTTGCGAATATGCAAGCAAAGTCGTCAGACACAACACCATAGTTGCCAAAAAACGTTTCATCAATCTATCCATCCTCTTTACTCTTTCATTACCTAATACTTTCCAAGTGCTTCTTGCGTGCCTGCACGCATCCGTTTCTTCCTGAACTGCCAAAATTCTTTCGTAAAGACTTGCAGCAAGTCCAGTCCGCTGAACAGCCCTCCGTTCACTCTCACCCCATTGCCTAATGATATACCATCGGGTGGCGGAAGTTTCATCTCCATCGTTATCGCCAATGTATCCAACGGCAACGAAGCATAAGCCGGATTATATGTCTCCAACATCAATAAGGGAAGTTTCTCACCGGTTATTCTCCGCCTGCTATACAAAGAATCCGATTCTACCACAGCCGAAGGAGAAATCACACGGGGAAGCGATTCATCAAAATGCATCCATCTTTTCTCTTTTGACATGCGGGGAGTTGCTGCGCCTGCATTAAATTCAATCTGCCTGACGGCTTCCTTATTCAGTTTCAGCTCCTCTCCATTCTTCAGCGAATTCTTCAACCGCAAGGAATCCTCTGCAGTCCATTGAGCATAGCAAACCCCTGTCAGCAGTAAAAAGACTACTGATACAAACAAACGTTCCCACATGAATGTTTTCTATTTTTTATTCCGAACGCAACTCCTTATTTAGTGTCACCACCAACGATAGCCCGATCCGCAAAGCGGCTCGTCATAGCACGGATCAATCGTCCAACGGGTCTTCGGATATTGTCGCTCTTCCCACCAACTACGATAACAGGCAGCTGCATCGAGCAGTTCTTCGTCGGTCAGGAAATAGATTGCTTCATAATTTTCAGCATTTGCTAACACCATTTTGCAACCCATTGACGGTGGTGTACCCTGACGGATATACTCAATCACCCAAAGCATACATTCACCCAACCGAATCTTACCGTTGTTCGTATTATAAACCGACGGGAAAGAAGGTATAATTGTCAAATCTTCTGCATATTTCAAAAGTTCGGGAATATCCTCTTCCATGAAATGAGGAACTTCCACCACTCCTTTATCATTCTTCATCTTATACGTACCCGACTTCAATTGCTTCACAAAAAGAGCAACATCCGGATTGTTATAATCCATTTCTTCGCTGCTGCATCCACTGAAAGATACAATCAGGCAAAGTGCCATCCACAGCATTACAAGTGTTTTTTTCATTTTCATAAGGATTAATACGTCATGCGAAGTCCGCAAAGTAAATTAAAATTAGTCGGCCGTTTCGTGCGTACCGTAGCCAGTTTCGAATCAGTGCTGAAATGATGCGAAATACCGGGTTCGGCAAAGACCGCAAGTCGGTCATTAATTTTATAATTGATTCCAATGCCGGCAGTCACTGCCAGTTGGATAGGTTCTTCCTTGAAACTATTGTCCGGCGCACCGGCTATGCATTTATCCGCTATTCCGCCTACAGTAGCGTAAAGGTCGATTTTCTTTGTATCCACCAACGTCACGTTTACCCGGACAGGGATACCTAAATAATGCAAATGTTGTCCTGCCGAACGGAGATTGGAATAAAGCAGTCCAGTTTCTATCCCCAGGTAATCGTTCAGTTTTCGTTCTATTGTCACCCCTGCGGAAACCGGCATTTTATACGTACCGTCCTCTGCCGGAAGCGCCGTACCAACCTGGGCTTTTATCGCCCAACGACGTTTCTTCGCAACTTTCTCCTGATTCACAGGCGAGGTCGCAGTCTCTTCCTGTACGGCAGAAGATTCTGCATTGCCATTCGCAGCCTGCCAGTAACCATGGTTACCTTGATTGCCGTAACGGTTGCCGTTAGTCGTAGTCGATGAGAACGAGAACGACATGGAGAATGTGATAGAAAGTGAATCCTCTTCTTCCACTTGCGACAACATACCGAATGATTTAGGAGCCGGCTTCGGCAAAACAGGTTCTACCGGCAACGGCAGTTGATTGACACGTATTCCGTCTCCATCCATCTGTCCCCCATTCGTCACGGCTATCTTCGTAAATGCTTCTTCCATCTCTTCCTTGGGAGAGAAATACAGGAAGGTAGCCGATGAAGCCGCCAAAACGAGCAATACAGATGCCGCAGCCGCCACGCGGAAGAGCAGAATCCGACGGCGATGTTGGCAAGCCACAGGAATATCCTGCGAGAGCTCTTCCCAAAAGCCATCCCGGACACTCATCCCTGCATCAGCAAGACGCGTGCGAAACAGATCGGTTATTTCATCATTTTCTTTCTTCATGATTCCTATACTCTTTAATTCTTTTTGCTAACAAATACTTGGCCCGGTGCAACTGCGAAGTAGACGAATGTTCCTTAATGTGAAGCATCTTGGCTATCTCCTTGTGCGACTTTTCTTCAAACACATAAAGGTTGAAAACGGTTCGGCAACCATCCGGCAATTCGGCAATGAATGCCATCAATCGCTCTTCGGATATTCCAGCCCCTCCTCCCGAGTCCGATATATCGGGGATATCGGGAAGTTGCTCTTCATGCACTACCAACTGATTGACTCGTTTCTCCCGTCTCAAATAATCGAGTGATTGAGTGACCATCACCCGGGTTATCCATGTGCAAAGCGAAGATTCGCCCCTGAAGGAGAAGTTGGTAAAAATCTTGATGAAACCGTCATGCAGTACATCGTGCGCCGCATCCATATCGCCCGTATAGCGGAAACAAACCGCCAGCATCTGTTTGGAATAGAGGGTGTAAAGTTCCTTGCGGGCTGAATCCTTTCCTGCCCGACAGCCCTTTATCAGTTCTATCTCGTTTTCCAAGTCAATTACCTTTTTAAAATCGAACGTATGTCTGCGTCGTTTTACCCATTAGACGCAAGAGTTTGAGGAATGCTGCAACAGAAAATGTTAAAGAATACAAATACAAAAGTTTTTTCTGAAGCATATGCAAAAACAGGGAAGATGGGGAACAGTCTTCAGATACAAATAACGCGGATAACGCGGATTCTTTTTGTCAAAGTCTTACCATCCGTGCCATCCGCGTTACGCGCGTCTTAAGAAATCTTCATGACAATCTTCTCTTTTTCATTTAGCAGGCCTTGAAGCTCATGTCCAGTCCTTTCACTGAATGAGTCAGAGCACCTACTGAGATGAAGTCTACGCCACATTCGGCATAGTCACGAAGAGTGTCAAAAGTGATACCGCCTGAAGATTCGGTTTCGTATTTGCCGGCTACCATCTCTACTGCCTTTTTCGTCATTTCGGGAGTGAAGTTATCAAACATGATACGGTCTACCCCACCGAGATCAAGAACTTGTTGCAGTTCGTCGAAGCTGCGGACTTCTATTTCTATTTTCAGGTCTTTCCCCTTTTCTTTGCAATATTCCTTGGCACGGGTGATAGCTTTGTCAATTCCTCCGGCAAAGTCCACATGATTATCTTTCAAAAGAATCATGTCGAACAGACCGATACGATGGTTCACACCGCCACCGATTTTCACAGCCATCTTTTCAAGGATACGCATACCCGGAGTCGTCTTACGGGTATCCAGTACGCGGGTATTTGTGCCTTCCAGTTTCTTTGCATATTTGCGGGTCATTGTAGCGATACCGCTCATGCGTTGCATCACGTTCAGCATCAATCGCTCGGTCTGAAGCAGTGATTGCACTTTTCCTTCCACTACCATCGCTACATCACCCGGCTTCACTTCTGTTCCGTCGTTGATAAAGACTTCGACTTTCATAGTCGGGTCGAAACGGTTGAAGATTTCCTTAGCTACTTCGATACCTGCCAGTACGCCGGCTTCTTTGATAAGCAATTTAGATTTTCCCATTGCCGTAGCGGGAATACATGAAAGGGTGGTATGGTCGCCATCACCTATATCTTCTGCAAAAGCAAGGTCGATCAATTTGTCGATCAATTCTTTTTCCTTATTCATTGATTTTGTCAATTCTTATTTGGTGTATTAAACATTTATCCTGTACTTTCTTGAGGAAACAATTCACACGAAAGTTCCCCTGCGTAGTAGCCAACGTTCCGATAACGAAACTTGATTCGTCCCGTTTTCCCTGATGGTTCACGTTAAATCCGCTGACTTTATTCTCCGTAAAGAATTCTTGCATCATAGCTGTCGCTTTCTGCTTGTCAACGTTTGTCGAGCGACCTTGGAGCACCAAGTTTACCTTGTCCCCCATATACTTACTTAGCTCTTGCGAGCTTCCTCTTTTAAATGCCGTAATCACTCCTGCCGGTATCTCTTGCGCCATTAGCAACGAGATGGAAAGAAGCAATGCAGCCATTCCTACGAGCACTCGTTTTTTCATAAATACAAGCTTTTAAGTTGAAGTTTAAAGACTTAAACTTTCAACTAATGATAGGCAAAGGTAAGCATTAATTGCAGAATAACATAAAAAATGCCTATTTTTGTGCATTAATCAGAATTATAGAGGCATGAAAACAACCCTGCTCGTCGTAGGACGAACCGTAGAACAACACTATATTACAGCTATCAACGACTATATCCAGCGTACAAAACGCTATATCACTTTTGATATGGAAGTGATTCCCGAACTGAAAAACACGAAGAGTCTTTCGATGGAAGTACAGAAAGAAAAAGAAGGTGAATTAATTCTGAAAGCGCTCCAACCGGGAGATGTGGTGGTGTTACTCGACGAACACGGAAAAGAGATGCGTTCTCTTGAATTTGCCGAATATATGAAACGGAAAATGAATACGGTCAACAAACGATTGGTCTTCATTATCGGTGGCCCTTACGGCTTCTCCGAAAAAGTCTATCAGGCATCTCACGAAAAGATTTCAATGTCGAAAATGACTTTCTCGCATCAGATGATCCGGCTGATATTTGTGGAGCAGATTTATCGGGCGATGACAATACTGAATGGTGGACCGTATCATCACGAATAAGCCTACACAACACTATAGAATAAGAGAAGAATAGATATAATTTTTATCCATTCTTCTCTTCTATATAAAGTTTATCAAAGACTTGTTGAAGTTCATCCTCATTAGCTATCAACTTTCGCAGTTCTGCCAACCGTCCGGCATTATCCGATTGAGGTATCCATAATTTCAAATATCCTCCTTCTTCGTATTTATTAGTAAGATGTTCACGAAAGCGCTTATATTGCTGCTCTTTATCCATCTCCGGATAATGAGACAATCCGTACTGAACGGTACGTCGTAACGTTACTTCAGGATCTATAATACGGTCGGCTTCGGCAACTATTTTTCCGTAGACGCTTCTCGGAGCCTGCTTATTGGACGCCCGGTGATCTTCTATCGCTTCTTTCATCTGCAATAGTTGTTCATCCGTAAACCAATGCCGCAAGGTTTCATCTTCCAGTAATATCCTGCCGGAGACTATATGATGAAATTCACGTCCTTCACACAGCCCCAAGTCATGATAAGCGGCGATGACATAAACCATCGAAACATCAACATCATAATAAGAAGCCAGTTTCAGACTTTCATCAATCACTTTTTCTGCATGATTGATTTGATGCGCCTTATCAAAATTGGCATATTGCGGAATAATCCTGTCCTGAATATATTCACGCAGTTTGAGAGGTAAATTATTAATCATCTACTATTTATATCGCTCTTTCTATTATTCATCTGCACAAATATAAGCATTATATTAAAGCAATAATTATGAGAAACAGAAAAATATAGAGATGAGATATAAACATTGGCAGGTGACAAATGAGCCTGTGTCACTATTTTCCTGAATACAAATCGTTATAGTACTTAATCCTCTCTTTCCATTTTTTATCTTCAAGCGGAAAAACATGGTTCTGTTCAGCCCACTTATTCCATCTGTCTTGCAGTTTCCTGACAAGAGCAGGATGCTGAGCGGATAAATCTTTTGTTTCAAACGGATCTGTTGATAAATCTATCAACTCTCATGCATCATGTCTGCCGGCACGTACCAATTTCCAATGATCAGAAATAATAGCACATGAAGCTTGATGTTCAAAGAATAGTTCCCTACTTTTTATTTTTTTACCGTTTATGACAGGAAGCAGACTCATTCCCGGCAAATTTTCTTTAATTTGTTTGGGATAGTGAGCTGATGCAATATTCATACAAGTAGGCAATACATCAATAAGATGTGCAGGCTGTCGGCATATTTCTCCTTTATGTTTATTCTTTTCAGGATTACCATAAGTCAGGATGAAAGGCGTACTAGTACCTCCCTGAAAGCACCATTGTTTGTAACTTCTATAGGGAGTGTTACTTAAATCTGCCATCAACTGACCCAAATATCCCCCTTCATTGGTAGCACCATTGTCACTCAAAAAGATGAATACAGTATTATCCAGCATTCCTTTCTGCTCCACAGTCTCAACCAGTTGACCTATACCATCATCCACAATCTCGACCATCGCTGCATAGGTTGCCATATCAGTAATCCAACGCTCTTGCTGTTGTTGCGTCAGTGCTACCCAAGCAGGACGTTTACCTTCAAATTCTCTTTGATAAACAGGCAATTCCATACCTTCCGGTACAAATCCCATTTCTTTTAAACGCTCAAAACGCTGCTTTCGCAATACGTCATAGCCTACCTTATAACGTTCCTTACACTTTTCCACACGTCCGGCAGGAGCTTGCAAAGGCAAATGCGGAGCATAATGGGCTACATACATGAACATCGGCTTATCAACAGGATGCTGCCTGATAAAGCTCACCGCTGAATCGGTTATAGCTGTCGTATAATAATAATCGTCAGGAAATCCGGTTATTCTTGTCAGATTGTGATACACCGGAGTGGGAGTATAATAACTACCACCCCCACTCAAACAACCATAATATTTATCAAACCCGCGCTGAACAGGATAACTGCCATTAGGAGCGTCAAAAGCATCGTCCAGGGTAAGATGCCACTTTCCACTCATATAAGTAGAATAACCATTGGCCTTCATTACTTCGGCAATGGTAGGAATCTCTTTTGTTATTTCACCTCTATACCCCGGACGATGTTCATCCACCGCTGTCATCCACCCCATTCCTACATCATGTTGATAGTGCCCGGTCAACAAAGAAGCCCGGCTGGGACAACTTCTTCCCGTATTCTTAAACTGACTGAAACGGATCCCCTTTTCTGCCAATCCGTCAATGTTAGGTGTATGGATTTCACCCCCATAACAACCTATATCGGAGAATCCCATATCATCACATAAAATCAAAATAATATTCGGAGACGCATTATTCTGCGCATTTATACAGGACACTCCTGCTACCCCCAATAATAAAGAAGAATAAATCAGTCTTTGCATATTGCTCCTTTCACATTATTATTCAAAATCACTTTGTTGTTTTTCTACCTATTTTTAACTTCATCCGGCCAGGGAATTGCTTCTCCCGTAGCTTTAAGAAACGGACGTTGAGCATCCTTTTTCCGTAAATATACGCCTAATTCCTTAGATAACTTCCTTACTATATCCGGAAAATCTTCCACAAGATTATTTTTTTCCGAGATGTCTTCTGCAATATTAAATAATTCCTTCTTCCCCGAACCATAATAATAGATCATCTTCCAGTCCCCTTTACGAATAGTACAACTGGCTCCGAATCCCGGTCCCGGCTGTCCCCAACCATTCGGGAAATTCCAATATAAAGCCCGGTTCCTGGATGGATCGCCGTTTCCCTTCAATAAAGGAACAAAACTGACTCCATCTACATGCTGCACCGTACGATAATGTCTGATCTGCGCCATTTCAAGAATAGAAGGGAAGAAATCCTCCATAATCAAATATTTGTCACACTCGGAACCGGGATGGGTCACATCCGGCCAGTACACTATCATCGGCTCACGAATCCCCCCCTCATGTGCCGAACCTTTCCCACTGCTAAGCGGAGCATTTTGCACATATTGCTGTGCCCGCCAGTAAGTCTCCGATGCCAGTCCACCGTTGTCGGACATGAAAAGGATAATCGTATTATCCATCAATCCATTACTTTCCAGATAACTCATCAAATCACCCAAACTCTTATCCATCCCCTCGATAAGCGCCGCATAAGCGGCCTCATTGTCCACCAATCCTTTTTTCTTGTACTTTTCGTAAAATCTCATATCCTTCTCCAATGGGACATGAATGGCATAATGTGACATATACAAGAAAAACGGCTTATCTTCCTGTTTCACTTTATCAAGAGCTTTTATCGCTTCCAAAGTCAATGCTTCCGTCAAGAAAATATCCTTTCCATAATACTCTTCCAATCCGGGAACAGCAAATACATTCGACTGACGTCCGTTGCAAGCATTCCCAAAGTTTGCAACTCCCAAATAAGAACCCGGTGCACCGGCCGCACCTCCATTTATATTGATATTAAATCCTAGATTCAAAGGATTCTCCCCCGGTGTAGTTCGTGCGGCGAAATGTGCCTTGCCGCAATGTATAGTGTAATACCCATTGTCTTTTAATACCTGTGCCAATGACGTCGCATACGTGCAACGCTCTATTTTATCTTGTTGGCAGAATCCATTTACATTCCATCGGGGATAAATCAAACTATCGTTCTGCCCGTCAGTGGATACATTACGTTCCAATGTCCAGTTAGTAACTCTGTGGCAGACACTATTCATACCTGTAAACAGGCTGACACGGCTGGGAGAACTGACACTGTTGGCGTAAGCCTGAGTAAACTTCATCCCCTTGCCGGCAAGCCGCTCCATGTTAGGAGTTTCATAAATCTCATTATTAGCTGTTTTCTGATTCCAAAACGGTACGGAAGTATCCTGCCAACCCATATCGTCTACCAAAAACAACAAAATATTAGGTCGCTTCTCAGCCTGTACATTAGCTATATTTCCTGCAAAACACAGGAATAATAATGAAGTCAATTTTTTCATATATTACTCTTATTGAGAAAAACTGCATCTTGCGAACGAAGATGCAGTTTTTTTTATTTAAACATTCCTTATTTTATCCCGACCGGTCCTTCGTTAGCAACGGTAGGCCATCCCGGATTCTGGTAAATAATAGAAGTGCTAAGATCGTTAGGATTCGAAGCAGTTATTCTGAAATGCGTGATAGCAATCGGACTCAGATAATGCGCTTCACACCACGAATATCCTGCATCATACATCAGATTATTAGTTTTCACGGCACGATAAGGACAGATATACTTGCCACTATTGACATAGCTCGACACATTGGATGTCTGTCCTTGTGTTCCCTCCTGTACCAGGAGATTCTTCCCGTCCTGCATATACATATCCTTCAAATCTGATTCCCACAGATTCACTCCCTGAATCACGAAATTCTTAACTTGATCCAGTGCTCTCCAGCGTTTTAAATCCAGCATGCGCAGACCTTCCGCCACCAATTCACAACGACGTTCACGACGTATATCGTATAATAAAGGAGAGACTTGTTTTCCTGCCGAATATACAGCCCAGTCACTTTCTTTGGATAGATCCGTATTATCCACCGTCACGGCATAATCTCTCGGCAATCCTGCCCTCTCGCGAAGATCTCCCCAATATCCGGCCGCTTCCGAACCGATAGAAGTCCCATTATGCTCCATACAATCGGCTTCGATATAATTAAGATATGCCTCGGCTACACGATATACCGGACAACCTTCAATCGCCGTATTACCGTCGCGATACCAATTGTCGGAAAGCCCTTTGCGCACCTGATAACCCGTAACACATCTTGTTTCCTTTATTTCCAAAAGGCTCGGCGCTTCCTTAAGTACATCGGGAGTACCATTCATTATGATCGGACTAAGGGTTTCACCCGGCGTCATCATGAAAAGTTGCAGACGCAAATCTCTGTTTTTGCGTACATCCAGTAATGACTCGTCGCCTTTATACTGTCCGGTCGCATAAATCGGTTTACCGTCACGGCAAAGGAAACTTTCCACATAGTGCCGAGTATAGCCCGTATTACCTCCTACCCGAATATAGTAAGGAGCTGAATGTACAACATTATATTCCAATTGGTTATAAGCACGCCACAATAATACCTCTGAATATCCTTCCAGACTATTGGCGGAGAATTGAGCAAAATAGGGGTTGCTCATTTTATATTTATCATCATCTGTTTTGACTGTTTCATCTACGCAATCTTTCGCCGTATTCTGTACCAGGGCTGCATTACCAATCACTTCTTTGGCTGCGGCTTTCGCTTCCTTCAGGAAGAAGGTGATTTCTGTGTCTATACTGAAACCTGCTATATCTTCCGCTTTCCCCGGCCATCCCGGACCACCCGGAACTAAAGCCGTACCTCTGTGATATGTCAGCCAGGAAGCCTCAAACAAAGCAGCTCTCGATTTCAGCAATAAAGCCGCATTTTTGGTAATACGATTCTTCCCGCCGGAAATATTATTGGTCAACAGACCGATAGCATTATCCAAATCTTCCAGAATGAAACGAGCAACCTTATAGCGGGGCTCCCGTTTGCTGGCTGCCGTCAAAGACTCGTTCTCATCCGGCAATGTATTCTTTATAATAGGAAAATCACCAAAAGTCTCCAGTTTCGACAAATAATTCTTAGCGCGTAAAAAATACATTTCGCCGATATAATGTTTGATATTTGTTTCCGAACCTTCTATTTCTCCTTTCTCAAAACGGGGTACTACTGTTTCGAGGAAATAATTCGCTTCACGAATAGCCGCAAAATACCACGGGTCGTCCGATGCAGGGTTACTATAAGATTCAGCCACCTTCCACTGACCGGGAATCCACTTATTGTCATAGTCAGTGGCAACCTGATTATCAGTCGCATTATCATTTTTCCATATACCTGCATTCCATCCGCTATGCGTAGTGAAGTTGTAGTGTTTAACGGCATAGGCGGCCAAGTCATTTTCAGTGAAGAAAAAGTTGTCCGGAGTCACGCTATCCAGCGGTTCCCTATCCAAGAAATCATTGCAAGAAGCAAGAATGAAGCTTCCCCCTGCCAGCAAAAACAAATATTGAATTATCTTTTTCATACGTCATCAATTAAAAGTTAACACTAAATCCTGTGGAGAAAGTACGGGACAGCGGATACGTTTTTCCCGATTGATTTGAACCGTCTTTTGCTCCATATCCGGTGTTAATCGTTTCCGGGTCAAATCCTTCGGGCAATCCCGTAAGAGTGAATAAATTTTCTCCTGAGAAGAATACTCTCAAATTGGAAATACCTATTTTACGGGTTATCTGTGCAGGGATAGTATATCCGATCTGCAGATTCTTTAGCCGTACATAAGCGGCATTTTGCAGATAACCGGTCTGTGTCTTTTGGTTTTTAGCATAATTGTCAACCAAGATACGGGGGAAATACGCATTCGTGTTGGCACTCCAAAACTCATCGCCTTCTTCGCGGAAGAAATCAAGATGAGAAGTAAAGCACGCCGATTGCCATATACCGCCGGTAGCTCCCCAAAACATATTATCATTCAGCCATGCATCCCGTTTTGCCACTCCCTGAAAGAACAGGCGTACGTCGAAACCTTTCCAGGATGCATTCAAGTCCAGACCGAACCTGAGCCGGGGAGAACTGTTGCCGATAATTCTTTTATCTCCCGGATCATCAAGAGTAGCTCCATCGGAAATCTTACCGTCACCATTCAAATCACGGTACATGATGTCACCTGCACCCCATTTGCTGCCTATCGCATCTTGTCCGCCTTTCGGCAATGAAGCAAGATGAGCGTCCATTTCTTCCTGGCTCTTGGCTATACCGATTGTTTCAAATCCCCATATATCACCGTTATATTTACCTACATACCAAGTATTAATTTTGCCTGTCTTATTGGGATATTTTAAAATTTTCTGACGGTCGTCCGACAATAGCAGGTGTACTCCATAATTAAAATCCTTGATCTGATCTCTCCAGCCTAAATCCAGTTCGAAACCGGTAGACTGCATATCAGCATTGTTCATTTTAGGAACATTCGCTCCCAAAGTCACAGGAAGTTCGGGAGCCGGGCCTACCATATTGATAGTTTTCCGGTTGAACCAGTCGAAACTTACAGTCAGCCGGTTGTTCAGCAATCCCAAGTCGAAACCGATATTCCATGACCGCATGGTTTCCCAGCCTAACAATGCCGAAATCAAATCCGGTGCATTCGCCGTGTTGGGACGACTGTCATTAATCAGCCAATGAGAATTGGGGTCTTGTGCCACAAACTTCATTAATTGGATATACGGATATAGGTTCTCCGTATTCTGATTGCCTAATTCTCCCCATGAGCCACGAACTTTCAGATTGTTGATGACATGATTGTAAGGCTCCATAAATGCCTCACGCGCCACATTCCATCCGGCAGAGAATGAAGGAAACAAGTTCCAGCGTTTATCTTTTGCAAAACGTGAAGTTCCGTCGTAGCGGAGATTCACTTCAAACAGATAGCGTTCTTTATAATCGTAATTCAATCGACCGAAGAAACCGGCTGTCGCCCAATGAGTCAACTTGGACTTATCAATCGTAGATTCTCCCGTAGCAGCATTAATATTGGGGATAGATTCTGAAATCAAATCCAGTTTCGTAGCCTGCAACTGTCGCCATTTATTTACTTCGGCCTGAAATCCTGCCATCACTTTCACATGATGCGCGTCAGCAAAAGTCCGGCTGTATTCACTATAAACATTGGCGTTGAAATAATTGGTACGTTCGGCACCTTCGGTCACTTTCGATGTTTTCCATGTATCACCCATATAAGGTTCACCGGCTATGTTCATCTGCGGCACTTTTAAGTAATCCGTATGAGAAAAGGTATCAATCACTTTATAATTAATCTCACCGAAGATTTTCCAGTCTTTGATAGGTTCAATCACCACTTGGAATTGCTGGTATAGCCAGTCTGTCTGCGAATTATTGTCACCTCCATAGAGAATAGGCCGGATGATGGTGTTACCCATCGGATAACCGTTAGGGTCTACCGTAGGTTCCATCGGCCAACGTTTGGCTATATTCGCATAAAGTGTATTATCAGTCATGGCAGTGGGCTTGGAATAGTCTTTCCTCATGTATTTCATACTATAATTCATACTAAGCCAAGGGTAAAGCTGTGCATTAATCTTGCTGCTCACCGAGTAACGCTGCAATTTATCTCGACGGATGGCCATCATACCTTCCTGTCCCATGTAATTTCCTGAAAAATAATATTGGATTTTGTCCGTTCCGCCACTGACACTAAGCGAATGTTCCTGCGAGAATGCCGTACCACCGAATACTACATCATACCAATCCGTATTCGTATTACCAATCCAGTCCCAAATGGTAGGAGTATTCCGGTTAGGTTGGGTGGTGGTAGTAATCACTCCCGACGCATAATCTTTGATAGCCTGAAGACGGGTATCATCAAACTGCACAGCCGTTTTACCGTCATTCAACTGCATCTTGTTGAAATACATGGAGTATGTATATGCATCTGCCACGTCCGGCAAATTGATAGCCTGCGACCAACGAAAACTATTATTGTAATTGACTGCTACCTTTCCGGCTTTTCCTTTCTTGGTCGTTATCAGCACGACTCCGAACGGTGCACGCGAACCGTAGATAGAAGAGGCTGCCGCATCCTTCAATACAGATATGCTTTCAATATCATTCGGATTCAGCATATTCATATTCCCCTCCATACCGTCGATCAGAATCAACGGAGACGCATTAGAGCCATCACCAATCGTACCGGCTCCACGAATATTGACTTTCATGTCTGCACCTATCTCACCGCCATTACCGTCGGAAGCATAGGAGAAGTTCATTCCCGGTACCAGTCCTTGTAAAGCCTGGCTTATGTTGGAAACCGGGCGTGACAATAAATCATCAGCATTGACTGTAGATACCGAGCCTGTCAGGTTCACTTTCTTCTGCGTACCAAAACCTACAACGACGATTTCATCCAGCGTCTTCGTATCTTCTTTCAGGATAATCGACAAGGTTTTGCCACCTTGCGCCTTCACGGTCTGGGACATATAACCTACATAAGAAACTGTGAGCGTTGCGTTGGGAGATGCTACATCCAGAGTGAAATATCCATCCACATCTGTTATCACACCATTTTTAGTGCCATCTTCCATCACAGTAGCTCCAATCACAGGATCGCCATACATATCCGTCACCTTTCCTTTGATACGTACCACCTGTTTGACGGAAGCTGTATCCGGTATCTCCGTAGATAGGATGATCTTCTTATTATTTACAACGTATTTTACGCTCGTATTTTTAAACAGTTCGTTCAATATCGTAAAGATGTTACTATGTTCGGTTAGTATCGACACCCGGCGATTCACATCTACATGACTGTCATTATAGAAAAAACTAAATTCAGATTGTGATTCAATTTGAGAAAGTACTTCTTTTACAGTCAGGTTATTTGCTTTCAAATTAATTATAGTGCGCTGGGCATAGCTGTCGTTGGCACATAGAAAACCAACAGTACAAAAACAGAATACAAAAAGTAATTTCATAGTCAATGGAATTTTCCCCAAAACAGCAGGCACGGGATTATCCGCCCATAATTGTTGGACATAGTTGTTTTTCTTCATATCTTTGCATGGATTAAAGTTAAGAAATAATTTATTCTGTTTGCATGCAAACAGTTTAAGGACTTTCACATACAGGCGGATGTTAGCGCATCATGCCTGTATGTCTTTTTTGTTTAAGGGGGGTGATAATGTTTCATAATAGTATCAAATTTAATTAGTTAAACATAAAGGCTTTTTAATATATCTCTATTAGCCGCTTCTTCTGTTCGTTATCTTTTGTCTTGATGATCCGCCAACGAATGTGTGACGATATTTTGAAGTTATCCAGAATTTCATCTACATATTGATCGGTAAACGTGCCGGTGAATGTATATTTATCATACTTGGAAGTTTTCAGCATAAATTCCACATTATAGCGTTTCCCCAACATACGCAATGCCTCTTGTAAAGGAGTACGGTCAAATATTACCTTCTTGTCCTTCCATGACAGTTCCGATTCTCCAGTGGTGTTCTTTACCCGGATTTCTTCATTCTTTCTATTATAAATAGTTTTCTGCCCCGGTTTCATCACCATCTTTTGTTCATCGCCCGCCTTCCGGTATTTAAACTCGACTTTACCTTCTACCAGTGTTGTAACGACTTCATCCATATCGTCGAATGCTTCCAAATTAAAGCGTGTACCCAAAACCGCTACTTTAGAATGATGAGGGGTCGAAACGATGAATTTACGCCCGGGATCTTTCGTCACATCAAAATAGGCTTCGCCACACAAGTTTATTTCTCGCGTATCACCTGTGAAAACGGAAGGATAGCGCAGAGTGGAAGCCGAATTCAAATATACCAGCGTACTGTCAGGTAATCTGAAAGAGGTGATTACGCCCGGCTGTGTCTGCACTTCAAGCATCTGAACATAAACGGAAGAAGCCGATTCGGGTTGATTTAGCAAGATAAGAATAGTAGCTGCCATCGGTATGAACAGGATTGCCGCAGCACGTTGCATCCATTTCCACCAGGCAATGGGACGTCCGGTTGCTTTCATCCGCTTTTTTACATTCGCCAGTTCTTTCTCCATATCCATCGTATCGGCAGCACTCTTGGTATCAGCGGCAAGAAGTAGCGTATACACCTCTTTGGCTTTCTGCTTGTTGTCGTCCGACATCTTCAGCCATGCTTCTATCTCCTGCATCTCGTCTGCCGTCGTTTGCCCGTCATAGTATCTGATTAGCAAATCTTCTATATTCATTTCTTCCGTTTTCATCTTTTTATCTGTTTTTCATTAAAGAGACAAGCGGCAGAAAAAAAATACCAATCATAATATTATATTTAACTATCATAAACAAATCTAGTTAATAATCGTTTATTGTTAGTTTCCTTTCCAATAATATATTATAATTGCACATATGGAAAACATAAGTATGGATGAACAACGATTACTAAGTTCTCTACAAAGAGGAGAAATAACTGCCTTTGACCATATTTTCAAGAAGTACTACCCCATGCTGTGTGCATATGGAAGGCGGTTTGTCGAATATGAGGATGCAAAAGAAATCGCAGGTGATGCTATTCTATGGTTATGGGAACATCGACAGACACTCCTGATAGATACGTCATTGAGCAGATATTTACTAAAATCAGTATATCGGAGATCTTTAAACTGTATAAAACAAAAGCAGTTGAAAAATTCTGCTGATACTATTTTCTATGAAGAAATGGAGAGTGTGATACAAAGTGTAGATGCATATCAAGTCATGGAAATATCAAAAAGAATAAAAGAAGCCATTAACGAATTGCCCGATACTTACCGGGAAACGTTTATCCAACACCGATTCACAAAAATGAGCCACAAGGAAATTGCAGAGAAGTTAGGGGTTTCACCCAAAACTGTAGCCTATCGCATACAACAAGCTACCAAACTGCTCCGCAAAAGCCTTTCTGACCTTCATCCAATGATTTTGGCTTTCCTGACCGGTGGTATATCCTATTTAAATTAAATCGTATTATTCGCGAGTCATACTTCGGCGTATATATTCACACACAGATACAGTCCGATTGGTATACTACTAATCGAATCCGTTATTTCCATTATCAATATCCCGGATTCTGTACTAAGTTGGAAGATGTTGCTAATTCCCTATAAGGAATAGGCAAAATAAGACATCTTTTACCATTAAGTCCTAACTCGGATTCAGCTATCCCATTGCGCTTTAAAAAAGCAAAATAAGTACCTGTTCCTTTTAGCTCCTTTTGCCATACATTCTTTAAATCCTTGGTAAAATCACCCGAAGGTGTCAGATCTTTTTTAGTCAACACTTCTTTTAAATAAAAATTGGCTTTGGAGTCATCATTCATCTTCTTTGCACATTCGGCAGCGGAGAGAAGCACTTCAGTATATGTAATAAGAGGCATAAATTCATCATTCAAACCTAAAACCGATTGAGTAGGAAATCCGGAAGTACCCCCAAGTAGACTTAACGGCAATCCATATACCATCTCTTTACTTCCTTTTGATAAAGCAGCCGAACGGGAATTATCCAACTGATAATACCCGCTATTTATAACTTCTTCAAACAATTGAAGAGCTTGTGCATATTCACCCTGATATAAATACATTTTTGCCTGTAATGCCGCAGGTACATCCTTAGAAACAAATATCATGCTTGAAATAGATGAGAAGTCATTCTTTTTATCAGCAAAGAAACTTCTATCATTTAACAGACTTCCCGCCTTTTCAAAAGTAGATGAAAGGGTACCATTAGTAATCTTTTGCGCATCATCATAAGACAATACCCGATCGACATAAGGCATATTTTCCCAAAGTACAGCCATTTCATAATACACAGCAGCCCGAATAGACGCAGTGTAAGATAAGAAGAACGACAAATCTCCTTCCATATCTATTTCTTTCAGTACTTTATCCACTGTACACACGTTACGGATTAAGGTATAAAATTTCCCCCAAGTTGTTTCTAACTCTCCATTACTACTAGACACAGGAGACTGCTGTAACGTCGCCCAACTTCCAGTACTGGAAGAATACTGGTATGTTTTTGTATATAAACCCTCAATCGAATGTAGATAGCTTACAACCTCTCCCATCTGTAGCAAAACACTTTTAAAGTGTTCCAGTCCGTCCTTGCTCAATACATCTTCAGTTTTGGCAAGGTCGCTTTTTTGGCGGATTGTTAATGTTGATTGTATTTTTCCATCCAAACTATATAAGTTGATGACCTCGCTCTTCATTAACATACTTCCTGCCGCTTCTACTTTTATTGTTAACTCTTTCGTTTGTTCGTTCAGTTGTTTTTCGTAAACGATAGGAGTAATTTTAAAGATTGACGGAGATTCCCACGATCCAGTATGCTCATCATCCAAAGGTGTAAATGAATACGGGACATTGGCACGAATCTTAATTTTGTACGTTCCTCCTTGTTTTGGGACTTCCAATTCAGTCTGTTCAAATGCCAAGTCCATAGGTACATCCGGGTCACCCAGTTCATCGCCGGCTATTCCATTCCCATCATAATCCACATAATATGCTAAGTTTTTTACTGTAACTTCCTTACCCAATCTCTCATAACGCTCTTTTACATTGTCTGCAATACGAGAAAAGTTCAGTCCCGTAGCAGCCTTCCTGTATTCGGCTTTCTGCTCGTCCGTAAATTTACCATTAGCCGTAAAATCCAGGCTTAGTTTACCCAAATATTCAGTTAATTCAGCTTCCGAGCGAGTATTTATCATTGCAGCAGAAACGACAAGCAAAGCAGCAGCCTCATCCGTGCCCGCTGTTATAGAAAATTGAGCTACGTCCTTTTCTGCATATTTTTGTAATCCAAAGTTAGTAAGGAGTTCTTTTTGTGCCTGTTTGTTGGCATTGCTGAAAGAAGAGCCATTGGCTATCAGTCGCTTAACGCGCTCCTTCGTCAAATGAGTTAACAGGTTGACATTGACCGTAGAGTTATCTTTCAAATCAACGATTGCTTGCAAAGTGATTGTACCGTTAGATAAATCACCATATACCTCATTATAAAAATATCCATTAGTAGTAAGCAATGCATAGGGAGCATCCAGTTTCAAAGAGCCCATATCAAAAGAACCGTCATCATCAATAATAATACCCGGATAGGAAGTACCTAATGAATTCATCTTTGAATCCAAGGGTTGCAATGTGATTGTCGAACCTTTAATAAAGGGTCCTTTTTCCACTTTTCCTTTTACTGTATAATCGGCAGGAGTAAAAACTTCACCACTTTTCTCTTCTTCACTACAAGATGCTAAAAAGCATAATAGTATAACGCACCAACTGCAAACTTTTCCCATCATAACCCTTTGAAGTTTTAATCTTTATTTTTTATGTTTGATTATTTTTTGTGTATCAGCGGGCAAAGATAAGCATTAAGTTACAAAACAAACTAGATTCTCAATAAATTATACTCTTATTACTCCTTATTTATCAAATTATTCCCGATTCATCAAACGCTGCTCCGCCATCTGTTCAAACTTAGTTCCCGGACGGCCATAGTTAGCATATGGATAGATGGAAATGCCACCACGGGGAGTAAAGATACCGGTCACTTCGATATATTTGGGATTCATCAATTTGATAAGGTCTTTCATCATGATATTTACACAGTCTTCGTGGAATGCCCCATGGTTACGGAAACTGAACAGGTATAATTTCAGACTCTTGCTTTCTACCATTTTAATATCAGGAATGTAGCTGATACGTATCTCCGCAAAATCCGGCTGTCCGGTGATGGGACACAGGCTTGTGAACTCCGGGCAGTTGAAACGTACCCAGTAATCATTTTCAGGATGCTTATTATCAAAGGCTTCCAGTACTTCAGGAGCATAATCTTGTTTATACTCGGTCTTTCTTCCTAATAAGGAAAGTTGCTCTTTTAATTCAGTCATTGTACTCATTTACTATAACCTCTATCATAGACAAAAAAATGCATTTCCTCTTTCACCTATCACCGGATAGTCTCAAAAGCCTTATTCATAGATGTTTGAGTGGTGAAAGATTCATTTTACAACCTATCACCGCATCTATCACCTATCACCGTCAATTCTTATGCCCACGCTCCCTTTATCCGCATCTTACTTGTTACGGTGTGTTTCAAGTAATGAAACAAAGTGTTTCCCGGTGTGGAACAAAGTGTTTCAAGCTTTGGAACAGATAGTTTCAAGCAATGGAAACTATAGTTTCCTACCGGTGAAACTTTAGTTTCAAGCGGTTGAAACTAATCTAAGCCAATACATTACCAGACAGGAGCTATTAGCATATTATTAATTAGCGCTTATCGGTGACAATGAATGTGACAGTAGAATGCCAGATTTTGTTGCTGTCACCGCTTGCTGTCACCGCTTATTTAATTTATAATCCAGCAGTTAGCTACAAGAATGTGACAGATGACAGCAAAAAAATGCATTTTAATCTCTATGTAGAGATATTATTGATTCTTACTTTTTAAATACTTTTCCAATCCTTCCCGACGCAGCGTACAAGCCGGACAATGTCCGCAACCATCTCCCTGAACGCCATTATAGCATGTCAAAGTCTCGGTGCGAATCAGTTCCAGCACTCCCAGTTCGTCGGCTAAAGCCCATGTTTCCGCTTTGTCAATCCACATCAGAGGAGTATGGATTACGAATTGTTCATCCATAGCCAGGTTCAATGTTACATTGAGAGACTTGATAAATGCATCACGGCAATCGGGATAACCACTGAAATCTGTTTGGGAAACTCCTGTAACCAAGTGATTGATACCACGTTCGCGGGCATATACCGCTGCGATACTTAGAAAAAACAGGTTACGTCCCGGAACAAATGTATTGGGAACGCTATCTTCCGGTTTTTCCTGATCCATCACCATTGTGTTGTCGGTCAATGAGTTATGTCCTAGTTGTCCGATGAAGGATACATCCATTACATCAAATTCCACTTCTGCTTTACGGGCTATTTCCCGTGCTAGTTCTACTTCTTTCTGATGTTTCTGACCATACAGGAAACTCAGGGCATATACTTTCTTAAAGTTGCGCTTTGCCCAAAACAGGCAGGTGGTGGAGTCCTGTCCACCACTGAACACAACTAATGCTGCTTCTCTATTCATATATTATTTTAAATATCTTTGATTTTCAGTACGTTGTAGGAAATATCGGTATCGTAAACATCGCTACCGTCTATTTTCTTAATTGCTTTCACCACACGGATAGTTACCGGAAGAATCATAACTTCGTACATGGATTTCAGTACGATTTGGATTCCCATCATAATGAGCAATTCTCTCCAGACAATGATACCTCCAAAAGCTACCGGGAAGAAAATCAACGAATCGGCAGTCTCACCAACAACAGTCGACCAAATGGCACGGGCAGAAAAATTCTTGCCCTGACTGGCTATCTTCATCTTACTCATCACATACGCATTGAGGAACGAACC
Source organism: Bacteroides sp. GM023 (assembly GCF_014750685.1). GTDB lineage: Bacteria > Bacteroidota > Bacteroidia > Bacteroidales > Bacteroidaceae > Bacteroides. Next base: position 378,513 of record NZ_JAAXGE010000001.1, on the reverse strand, counting down.
TACTAGAAAAGCCATCAGACTGGCAGCTACGATACGGGGCGCCATGCCGAATACAAAATCAAAATGCTCTTCGCCTTCCCAAAAAGGAGCAGCCGGAATGGCAACCGCTATCAGCCCAAGGGCTACAACAAAGAAGTTCATGGCAAAACCGCTCCAAATAATAAGACGCGCTTTCTTGAATCCCCAAACTTCGGCGATGCAATCATTGATAATATAAGAAATAGGAAAAACCAATAATCCGGCGGTTACGGTCAAGCTACCGATTTGGATTACTTTCGTTTCAAGAAGATTCGCCGCAATAAGACATACATTAAAAAGAATGCCAAGCAGCATAAAAGGTACAGATACTTTCTCTTTCATAATTCCTGTTTTTTACGTGGTGTTCTAGAATACACGACCGCTATTCACGGCATCATACTTTATTTTTTATCTTTCGGGCTGCAAAGGTATAGGAAAAACTATGAAAAAGCAAAAGAAATTCGGTGATTGACATACCTTTTCACCGAAAAGACATAACTTTGCAAAAAAACAATGGAGAACAACATCATAAACAACGACCAAATGTCTGTTCAATTTGAGCAAATAACAACATTAATCCGTAATACGCATCAGACTGTTTCGCGTGTAGCAAACAAAGCTCTCATCGATTTATATTGGACTATTGGTGAATATATTTCAAAACGTGTTGAAGCTGAACATTGGGGGAAAGGCGTTGTGAAAGAGTTAGCTGATTATATAGAGAAAACATCTCCTGAAACAAAAGGCTTCTCCGCTTCCAATCTATGGCGCATGAAGCAATTTTATGAAACCTACACGACTGACACAAAACTCGCAACACTGTTGCGAGAAATTAGTTGGAGTAATAATTTACTTATTTTAAGTAGAGCCAAATCAGCAGAAGAGCGTGAATTCTATTTACGTTTAGCTTTAAAAGAGAGGTTGTCTAATCGAGAACTTAATCGCCAGATAAATAGTTGTATATTTGAACGAAGCATGCTGGGACAAGCAAAACTCGCACCAATGTTGCGAGATTTCATACCTGATGCAGAAAACTTATTCCGCGACCAATATGTCATGGAATTTATCACAGGAAAAGAAGCTAAGCCAGAAAATACTTTTCGCCTTGCGTTGATACATAAAATGAAGAATTTTATCCTTGAACTGGGTAAAGATTTTATTTATATGGATGAAGAGTATAGGTTGCAAGTAGGAATGAGTGATTTCCGCATAGATTTACTGTTTTATCATCGCGAACTCCAATGTCTGGTAGCATTTGAGCTCAAAACAGATGCCTTTAAGCCTGAATATTTAGGGCAATTGAATTTCTATTTAGAAGCTCTTGACAGAGATGTGAAAAAGCCAAAAGAAAATCCAAGTATTGGTGTGTTGTTGTGCAAAAGTAAAGATGACGAAGTGGTAGAATATGCTCTAAGTCGATCTATGTCACCTACAATGGTTGCAGAATATCAATTGCACCTCCCCGACAAAAAGATATTACAAGAACGGATGAAACAATTATTCGAGCAAATGTAAACCGAGAAACTATGAACGTAATTTAAAGAAACGACAAGCAAATTGTCGCGACAGTGGCACGACAATTGTTGCGGTCTCATTTTGTGACAGTAATTCCTATAAAGGCAGACACACATAGAAGTGCGGTTCCTCCGTCTATGGCAGGAAGGCTTATCACTTTGCCCTTAAAACACATCACCCAATCAGAAAGAATTGTATCAGGAGAAATCTTTCAATTCTTCTTTCAACCGTTTACGGATGAAAAACAAGCGGCTCTTCACCGTCCCCATCGGCAACCCTAATTTATCTGCAATTTCTCTATACTTAAATCCGGCTACAAACATCTGGAAGGGTACTTTCATCTCTTCCGGTATCGAATTTATCACGCGATACAAATGCTTCATATCATACGTAAATTCAAATCTCACGGCATCTTCATCTTCAACCATATGTTGCTGATTGACAGAGTATGTATCATCTATGATATTCATTTCGCGGACGGTGCGGCGATAGTTATTGACAAAGATGTTACGCATAAGAGTGTACATCCATCCTTTCAGATTCTTACTATATGTAAACTTCTCATGATTGTCCAATGCTTGCAACACACAGTCCTGAACCAAATCATTAGCTGAATCACGGTCTGCAGTGAGCTTATATGCGAAGCGATGCAAATCCGGCTGTATGTCTAATATTCCTTGAGTAAATTCTACTTTTCCCATCGTCGTATTTCTTTTATCTAATTAGTACGGTACAAAGATCCGGCTTTTTAGAACGATTATAAATAGCAATTCTTCCGATTAGTTTGGCAATTTTTCCTTTGCCCCTCTCAACCATTTCTTTTTTTAGTTGTTCATTGGGCATTCACCTAAAACTTAACTGATAATGAAAACAAGTTTTAAAATGGTAGCTATGCTACTGGGGATGGGAATCTTCCCCCTCTGTGCCCACGCACAAAAGAAGGTAGTCATCGAAGATGAAGAACCTAATTCTATCATGTTTGTCTCCCGTGATAAGGCAGGAGATGAAATTATCCGAATCATGAACGACCGTTCACAGATGCGTTTCCATGACCCGAACGCTCCCCGCTTTCTGCTGACTGACCAAAAGGGTAAGTTTGCCCTGGGTATCGGCGGTTATGTTCGTGCAACGGCAGAGTATGACTTTAATGGCATCGTTGACGACGTCGATTTCTATCCGGCATTGATTCCCCAACCGGGAAAAGGAAATTTTGCCAGGAATCAATTCCAGATGGACATCACCACTTCTACCCTATTCCTTAAATTGGTAGGACGTACGAAACATCTCGGCGACTTCGTGGTTTACACCGCCGGTAACTTCCGCGGAGACGGAAAGACTTTTGAATTGCAGAATGCGTATGCGCAATTCCTCGGTTTTACCATCGGATATAGTTATGGTTCGTTCATGGATCTTTCCGCACTTCCGCCTACTATCGACTTTGCCGGCCCTAATGGTTCGGCGTTTTATCGTACTACGCAATTAAGCTACATGTGCGATAAGTTGAAAAACTGGAAATTCGGTGTTGCCATGGAAATGCCTTCAGTAGACGGCACTACGAACAGCGATGTTTCTATCAACACTCAGCGGATGCCGGACTTTGCCGCTTCTGCACAATATAACTGGAATAGTAGCAGCCATATCAAACTTGGCGCTATTGTACGTAGTATGACTTATTCAAGCAATGTGCATGATAAGGCATATTCTACTACCGGATTCGGTTTGCAAGCGTCTACCACATTCAATATCACAAAGAAGTTGCAGGCTTACGGACAGGTCAACTACGGTAAGGGGATCGGTTCCTATCTGAATGATTTAAGTAATCTCAATGTGGACATTGTTCCCGATCCTGACAAGGAAGGAAAAATGCAGGTTCTCCCAATGCTGGGATGGTATGCCGGATTGCAATATAATTTTTGCCCAAGTTTCTTTGTATCCGGAACATATAGTTTGTCCAGACTTTATTCTGAAAACGGATATCCAAGCGAAAATCCGGAATCTTATCGCAAAGGGCAGTATCTTGTAGCGAATGCTTTTTGGAATGTAAGCAGTAATCTGCAAGTGGGTGTCGAGTATTTGAGAGGATGGCGCAGTGATTTCAGTTCTTCAACTCGTCATGCTAATCGGTTGAATATGCTGGTACAGTATTCTTTCTAATTCGCATAATTGACATAAAAACAGAGAATCCGTCCCAAAACAATGTTTGAGACGGATTCTTTATATATAAAAGTGGGATTATGAAATCTAAAACTTATAATCTACTCCAAGACCGAACACCTTATTAGTACGACTATAAGTAGTTGATACTGCTCCAAGCGCACTTTCAGTCACTTTGTTATAGTCTTTATAGTTTGTCCAAAAATAAGCAACATTCATTGTCAAATGCTTTGTCATCTTGATTGCAGCACCAAAACCAAGTGAGTAAGAATCACAAGAGAAGCTAATATCACTTTGGAAATCATTAGCCAAACCATAATCTGTATTTTGATAACCACCACTGATAGTTAACTGTTTCGTTACATCCCATTCTGCACCGACTAAAATTTCGTGTGTACCATGTTTCAATGCTTTCTGTTTATTATTAGCCATACCTGCGGCTTTATCAAAGAAATGGTGGTATTCCACAGACGCACGAAGTGTAGGAAGGATTTCATAACCAACAGCAGCAGTCAATAAAGCAGGAATATCACTCGGGGTGTTTACACCGTCCTTATAATCAGCCAATGGATTTCCTTCTTCTCCCATTACATCTCCATTCTGACGTACTTCTGCCTTTTTGGTTTTATTTTCAAGATTCAAATTTGTCATGAATTCATATTTCAAACCGATATTCCATTTACCTAATTTTACATCAGCACCAAGAATCGGTGTAATTCCCCAACCCGTCTGATCGCAATCCAGTTCTATACCAGCCAGTTCTGTACCTGCTGGCATACCCGGCAGATCATTATTCACTTTTGCTGTTAAAAATCCTTCATATCCACCACTAAAATAGTTCATACGTCCACCAGCAAAAACAGACAACCAATCTTTTATCTTATACGACAAACCTAATTGAACACCATAAATAAATTGGCTTCCATCCATTGCGCTATTAATAGAGTACATAGAAGGTTTAACAACTCCTCCAGTAGCTTGGCTGATTTGTCCCATTACCATTGAATCGAACATACCTAAGCCATCATCGAAAGATGCTTTTCCGCCACCACCTACAACAGCGAAGCTACCTGAAATAGTCCAGTCACCTTTTTTATATGCACCTTGAAAACTAGGAACAAAAGGAGCAGAAGCTTTACCTTTATAATAACGTCTATGCCCATCTTCTGGAAACAACGGGAATGTCATATCTATGTTACGCGTTTGATAGGCACTTTGCCCATTCAAAGAAAGATAAAGACCATCACCCGGCAAAAAAGCCAAACCGGCAGGATTAGAATAAACACCGTCAATATCAATGGAAGCACCACGTGCCAACATTCTCAAAAAAGCCACATGTTGATTAGTATTTGTCAGAAGACCTCCGGCAAAAGTTGGAATTGAAACGATTAACATCACAAATCCAATCAAGGAAATTTTTCTCATCTAAATCTTTTTTAAATTATTTCGGGCGCAAAGATACAATATTATTGCACATGAGACATATGTTTGTGCACTTATTTTCATTTATACGCCTATTTTAATTGAAAAAGCAAACTGTTTCTAATGAAACAATCTATGTTTATCATCTAGTGGCGAGCAAACAAAACTACCTGTTTTTACGTTTTTATAGTATAATAAATTTATAGAATAATATTATGGCCTATACTATTGCATTTTTCGGCACAAAGCCTTATGACGAGTCTTCTTTCAATGATAAAAACAAAGAGTTCGGATTTGAGATACGCTATTACAAAGGACATCTGAATAAGAATAATGTACTACTGACGCAAGGCGTAGATGCTGTATGTATCTTTGTAAACGATGTTGCCGACGCAGAAGTAATAAGCGTTATGGCTGCGAACGGAGTGAAACTGTTGGCATTGCGATGCGCCGGATTCAACAATGTGGATTTGAATGCGGCCGCTGCCGCCGGAATCACCGTAGTACGTGTTCCTGCTTACTCACCATACGCGGTTGCCGAATACACAGTAGCCCTCATGTTATCGTTGAACCGTAAAATTCCCCGTGCGTCCTGGCGTACAAAAGACGGCAATTTCTCCCTTCATGGTTTGATGGGATTTGATATGCATGGAAAGACCGCAGGTATTATCGGTACAGGAAAAATAGCGAAAATCCTGATTCATATTCTGAGAGGTTTCGGCATGAATGTGTTGGCGTATGACCTTTACCCGGATTACAACTTCGCACGGGAAGAACAGATTGTATATACTTCACTGAACGAATTATATCATAGTTCGGATATAATCTCCTTGCATTGTCCGCTCACCGAGGAAACGAAATATCTTATCAATGACTACTCTATCAGCAAGATGAAAGATGGAGTAATGATTATCAATACCGGTCGTGGACAGTTGATTCATACCAATGCGCTGATTGAAGGGTTAAAAAACAAGAAAATCGGTTCTGCGGGTCTGGACGTATATGAGGAAGAAAGTGAATACTTCTACGAAGATCAATCCGACCGGATTATCGACGACGATGTACTTGCCCGTCTACTCTCGTTCAATAATGTAATTGTCACCTCCCATCAGGCTTTCTTCACACACGAAGCGATGGCGAACATTGCCCTGACAACTTTACAAAATATAAAAGATTTTATCAATCACAAGCCTCTGCTAAATGAAGTGAAGAGATAAAACTTTTAACCCCTTGCTTTGTTTACATGATATATAAACAACAAGAAAAAAGGAGTAAATTATGAAAAAAGTAATACATAAAGCCAATACAAGAGGACATTCTCAAAATGAATGGCTGGATAGTTATCACACCTTCAGCTTCGATGAATATTTCGATTCTGACCGTATCAACTTCGGTGCGCTCCGCGTGCTGAACGATGACAAAATCGGACCGGGAGAGGGATTCCAAACCCACCCGCATAAGAATATGGAAATAGTTACGATTCCCCTGAAAGGACATCTGCAACATGGAGACAGCAAGAAAAACAGCCGGATTATCACTGTCGGTGAAATTCAGACGATGAGTGCCGGAACCGGTATTTTTCATAGTGAAATGAATGCAAGTCCCGTAGAACCGGTGGAACTTCTGCAAATATGGGTGATGCCGAGAGAACGGAACACACGCCCTGTCTACCAGGATTTTAATATCAGTGAACTGGAACGTCCGAACGAGTTGGCGGTTATCGTTTCGCCCGATGGCAGTACGCCCGCTTCTCTCCTGCAAGACGCCTGGTTTTCTATCGGCAAAGTGGAAGCCGGGAAGAAATTAGGATACCATATGCATCAGAGCCATGCAGGTGTATATGTATTTCTTATCGAAGGAGAAATCGTAGTGGAAGGCGAAGTTATGAAACGCCGCGACGGAATTGGTATTTATGAAACCAACAGTTTTGAACTGGAAACATTGAAAGACTCACATATTCTATTAATAGAAGTACCCATGTGATGGATTATTAATCAGAAGTTACAGTTTATAGATGAAAACAAATCTAGCTGATATTCGACAGGAATATACCAAAAGCGGGTTGCGGGAAAATGAACTTCCCGGCGACCCGCTTTCGCTTTTCAGCCGTTGGCTGCAAGAAGCGATTGACGCGGAGGTGGACGAGCCGACCGCTGTCATCGTGGGCACTGTATCTCCCGAGGGAAGACCATCCACACGCACTGTGTTGCTGAAAGGACTTCATGACGGAAAGTTTGTCTTTTACACGAATTACGAAAGCCGCAAAGGTAGGCAGTTGGCACAAAATCCATATATCTCCCTTTCTTTTGTGTGGCATGCGCTCGAAAGGCAAGTGCATATAGAAGGAACGGCTGTCAAAGTCCCGCCGGAAGAGTCGGATGAATATTTTCGTGTGCGCCCTTATAAAAGCAGAATCGGTGCACGAATCTCTCCGCAAAGCCAGCCTATCAAAAGCAGGATGCAGTTGATGCGGGCTTTTGTCAAGGAAGCAGCCCGATGGATAGGAAAAAATGTAGAAAGACCCGCCAACTGGGGTGGATATGCCGTTACCCCTACGAGAATGGAGTTTTGGCAGGGACGTCCGAATCGTCTGCACGACCGCTTCCTATATACACTGCAACCGGATGGAGAATGGAAAATCAGTCGCCTTGCTCCTTGATTTCGTCGATTTTTCTTGGCAACCTCGACTAGAATACGTAATATTGCAACTATAAAACATTCAGCTTATGACACTGGATTATATCTATCACAGCGGTTTCGCTATCGAAGCGGAAGGCGTGACCGTTATCATTGATTACTACAAGGATTCATCCGAAACCGAACATAACCGGGGAATCGTACATGATTATCTGCTGCAAAGGCCGGGTAAGTTGTACGTATTGGCTACTCATTTCCATCCGGATCACTTCAACCGTGACATATTGACGTGGAAAGAGCAGCGTCCCGACATTCAATATATTTTTTCTAAAGATATTCTGAAATCACACCGCGCCAAAGCCGAAGATGCCGTCTATATAAAAAAAGGAGAGACATACGAGGATGATACCATCCGCATCGACGCGTTCGGTTCGACGGATGTCGGCAGTTCATTTCTGATTCATCTTCAGGGTTGGAATATCTTCCATGCCGGAGACTTGAACAACTGGCACTGGAGTGAAGAATCTACCGAAGCGGAGATACGAAAAGCCAACGGTGATTTCCTTGCAGAAGTTAAATATTTAAAAGAAAAAGCGCCAATCATTGATTTAGTCCTATTTCCGGTAGATCGGAGAATGGGAAAAGATTACATGAAAGGGGCAAAACAGTTCATTGAACAAATAAAAACTACTATATTTGTGCCCATGCACTTCAGTGAAGATTATGAAGGCGGCAACGCACTTCAAAGTTTTGCCGAAGATGCAGGATGCCGTTTTATCAGCATCACCCACCGGGGCGAAAGTTTTGAAATTACCAAATAAACACATTATAATTATGAATAAATTTACGATTCTGTTTCTTACCCTGTTCCTTATGTTGCCGATGGCAATGAAGGCAGACTCTGCAAAAGACAAAAAAGACGATACCAGGTATCTTGTAGGCGCTGTTCCTGAAGTGGATGGTAAAGTAGTATTCTCCAAGGAATTTCAAATTCCCGGAATGAGTCAGGCACAAATTTTCGACACAATAACCAAGTGGATGAACGAACGTCTGAAAGAAAATAAGAATGTTGATAGCCGCGTCGTTTATTCCGACGAAGCAAAAGGAACGATTGCGGGTGTCGGAGAGGAATGGATTGTTTTCAGTTCAAGCGCTCTGTCTTTAGACCGTACGTTAATCAATTATCAGATTACAGTTACCTGCAAACCGGGAAGCTGCCTGGTAGAACTGGAAAAGATACGTTTCACTTACCGCGAAACTGAAAAATACAAGGCGGAAGAATGGATTACCGACAAATATGCGCTTAACAAAGCAAAGACTAAATTAGTACGCGGACTGGCTAAATGGCGCAGAAAAACGGTAGATTTCGCAGATGATATGTTTATGGATGTAGCTGTTGCTTTCGGAGCACCGGATACTCGTCCGAAAGCTGAAAAGAAGAAAAAGGAAGAAGAGCAACAAACTCCGTCCATCATTGCAGCCGCAGGTCCGATTGTCATTGGTGGCGCAGATGCCAAAACAGATGTCAAGGTTACGACTGTTGAACCTGCTCAGACAGTTACTCCTGCCGCAACACTCACTCCTGCCACTCCGGTAGGCAAGGCTTCAACAGATATGCCGGGCTATACTGAGGTCAATCTGAAGCAGATTCCGGGTGAAGTATATGCGTTGATGGGAAGCGGGAAGTTGGTTATCAGTATCGGAAAGGATGAGTTCAACATGACAAATATGACTGCAAATGCCGGTGGCGCACTGGGTTATCAGTCAGGTAAGGCTGTTGCTTACTGCACGCTTTCACCCGACCAGTCTTATGACGCTATCGAAAAAGCGGACAGCTATGTACTGAAACTCTATGCTCCGAACCAAACTGCTCCTTCGGCTGTTATCGAATGTAAGAAACTGCCTTCCCAAACTGCTCCACAAGCCGGACAGCCGCGCACATATGTCGGAGAGATTGTGAAACTCTTAATGAAAAAATAAGGAAGATTGCAACATATGGAAATAAAAAGTAAATTTGACCATTTTAATATCAATGTCACAAACCTGGAGCGGAGCATCACTTTTTATGAGAAAGCGCTCGGCCTGAAAGAACATCACCGGAAGGAAGCTTCCGACGGTTCGTTCACATTAGTCTACCTGACTGATAACGAGACAGGTTTTCTTCTGGAACTGACATGGCTGAAAGACCATACCGCTCCTTACGAACTGGGCGAGAATGAAAGCCATCTTTGTTTCCGTGTGGCCGGTGATTATGATGCGGTCAGAGCTTATCACAAAGAAATGAACTGTGTATGTTTTGAAAATACTGCCATGGGGCTCTATTTCATCAATGACCCGGATGACTACTGGATCGAGATACTTCCACAGAAATAATTCTATAAAAAAGAGAGGGACGGAATAATTATTCCGCCCCTCTCTTTTTTATAATAATAGTTATTAAAAAAACACATAACAAACGCCTGAAAGGCTTGCCATCAGATAGATGATTCCGGGAATAAACATCTTACAAAATAATCTTGTAAAAGGCATATTGGGACATGCAAAAACCTTATCCGAATCATTAGGGTCACATCTGACTGTCACTTCATCGCCTACGTGAAGCGCCTTTTGAGGATATAATATATGGATATCATCACTCACCTTCACAAATAAATCATAAAAGGCTGATTGACGGTTCACTTCTTTCTCTTCATCCGGTTTATACTCCACTATCGGATAATTCAGCATAACAATATCATCATCATCCTGACTGCAAACCTTGGGTTTAACCTCTATCTCCACCACTTTTCCATGTGTCTTCAGAGTGTAATTTCTCATGATGTCTACATATATCATCCAGACAATTTTTGCTTTTACCAAAATGAAAATACCTCTTAAAAATAGTACAATTGCCGCTATACAAACAAAAATATTGATTATCACGATGTTTATTTTTTGTGTCGATTTGCTCTTTTCTTCCGGATATCTGCTTTCATCTTGGCAGCTCCCGAACCATGTTGTCCGCGGATATAGGTTGCTTTCTTCGCCTTTGTTTTCACTTTTTCCTCTTCTTTGGGCTTATCTTTCTTACCTTTAAAGACGATTCCACCCATGATTGCTTCTTCAATACTCATATAATATACATTATTAATATTCACATTTACAGCGGCAAAGATAATCCTTTTCTACGGATTTATTTATCTTTGTCGACTAAAACAATATGTAACCTCCAATGGCAACAACAATTCTTTCCGCAGAAAGGGATCCGATGGGAGCCGCTATTTCTGATTATTTCAACCATCACAGAGCCGACCGCTTGCGAGTTTTTTCCTCTCAATTTGAAGAGGATGTGATTCCCGTCAAGGAATTATTCCGCAATATCCAGTCCATGCCTGTACTGGAACGCACTGCTCTGCAAATGGCTACAGGACGGATATTGGATGTTGGTGCAGGAAGCGGCTGCCACGCATTGGCACTTCAGGAAATGGGGCAAGAGGTATGTGCCATTGATATTTCTCCGCTATCTGTCGAAGTAATGAAACAGCGGGGAGTCAATAATGTTCGTCTAACCAACCTTTTTGACGAGACATTTACTGAAACGTTTGATTCTGTTCTGATGCTGATGAATGGTTCGGGAATTATCGGAAAACTAAGTAATATGCCCGAATTCTTCCGGCGAATGAAATGTATCCTTCGTCCCGGTGGATGTATATGGATGGATTCCAGCGACCTGCGTTATCTTTTCGAGGAAGAGGATGGAAGTATAGTGATTGATTTGGCCGGAGATTATTATGGGGAAATTGATTTTCAGATGCAATACAAGGATGTGAAAGGAGAACCATTCGACTGGTTATATGTAGATTTTCAAACACTTAGCCTATATGCTTCCGAATGTGGTTTTAAAGCTGAATTGGTAAAAGAAGGAAAACATTACGATTATTTGGCAAAGCTAAGTCTCGCCTGAATAGTCCATGAGGAAATAGTGACGGTATGCAGTCAGGATAGTGTCGCTATATAACAGAAATAGTGACGCCATCCCGATGAGATAGCGTCACTATTTCTATATGGCATAATTCGCTAAAGAATAGCTGTATCTTACTTCAGCATTTCATTAATCATCTGCACAAGGGAAGCAAACTCTTCTTCATTATACAAACGAGTCAACTTTACAATTTTCCCTTCTTTATCTATCAATACATTTCTCGTTATGCCGGATTCACGCAATGCATACTTCGCAAAAATATCAGCTCCCGGATCTAATCCCAACGGATAGGTAACGCCCGTAGATTTGGCAAAGGCAAGTACTTTATCAAGTGGTTCGTCACGGTCGATACCAATCAATGCGAAGTTTGTATTGTCCTTATGTTTCAGCCAAATATCTTTTTCAATAAACGGCATTTCTTTACGACACACACCACACCAGCTTGCCGTAAACTGTAACATTACGACTTTGCCCCGAAGTGAAGATAAGCCTACTTGTTTGCCATCAGTCAGCGTAATCGTGAAATCAGGAGCCATCTCTCCTACCCGAACGATATATCCTGTACTATCCGCTTCGACCGTCAATGCTTCCGAAGCTACTTCCACACTGTCTGTTGTAGCCTCAGCACTCGCCATTCCTTTCTTCTGACCGGAACAGGCCAATATACTTATGGCTAGAAACGCCATGCCACATACATTCATAATTTTCTTTTTCATCTTCTTATTAATCATTAGTGAGACTACAAATATAAAAAAAGTATGGGACGTATTTGCATTTTTAAAAGAATTTCATACCTTTGCACCCGCAAAAGAAAATAACGCCTCTTTAGCTCAGTTGGCCAGAGCACGTGATTTGTAATCTCGGGGTCGTTGGTTCGAATCCGACAAGAGGCTCTTCAAAGTAAATGCTGTTTATCATCAGATAAACAGCATTTACTTTGAAGGTCTTCTGTTCAAGACTTTTGCCTGCGAAATACGACTATACTGACAGCCATCAGAATCAAAAGAATACCAATGGCACTATTCACCGTAAAAAGCTCTTTGAACACAAGAGCTCCAATCACAACGGCTGTCAGCGGTTCCATCGCACCTAAAATAGAAGTCAGCGTAGGCCCTGCATACTTGATGGCCTGTACTAGAGTAATATTAGAAATAGCGGTTGCCGGCAAAGCAAGTCCCAGAATTATCAACCAGGTATATCCATCTGTCACCCATTGCAGTCCGGAAGTACTAAAAGCACCTATGAGATAAAAAAGAGTTCCCAATCCCATAACGTAACAGGTCAGCACGGTTGAATTGATTTGCACGGCTCGTGTTGTCCGTACCCCAATGATATATCCTGCGTATGAAAAAACAGAGACGCAAGCTGCCACTAAGCCAATCATCGTATTACCGTTTTTTGCATCCAACTCTCCCAATGAAAGCAAAGCTGCTCCCAACAAAGACATCAGAACAGCAAACATTACCCAAAGCGACTTCTTTTCTTGAAAGAAAAACATCATTGCCAAAGCAACTGCCAACGGATACATAAAATGAATCGTGGACGCCACACCACTGGCAATATTCTGATAGGCAATAATCAAACTGAATGAGGTTACCGCCCGCAACAAACTTAATAAAAAGACAACCCCAAAGTCTTTCTTTGACAACCGGAAACTACACCCTGAAAATAAACCAAATGCCGTCAGCACAACCGACGCCACTCCCCAACGATAGGAAAGCACCTCAAATGCTGAAAAACCAGCCAACAACAGAGTGATAGAAAAGAACGGAGCAAGCCCAAAAGTGGAGGAGGATACTGCCGCATAAAGTATGCCTTTTATACGATTCATGGATACATTCAACTAATTTCCGATATATTTCGATACAAAGATAGCGAAAGAATCAGACATCCCCAGGCACATACTTTAATACTTTTCAATAATTGTATTTCCAAAGATATCTTTCTTAATGATCTTCCTGTTTCCCTTGCTATCTTCTATTATTTGGTTACCAAAAATATCTTTCTTAATAGTTGTCCTATTACCCTTATTATCCTCGATTATGGTATTCCCAAAGATATCTTCCCGAACAGTTTTTCTATTACCATTATTGTCCTCGATTATGGTATTCCCAAAGATATCTTCTTTTACAGTCTTGCGGTTACCCTCATTATCTTCAATAATGGTATTTCCCAAAATATCTTCCCGAATAGTTTTTCTATTACCTTTATTATCTTCGATTGTGATATTCCCTAAAATATCTTCTCTCACAGTCTTTCGGTTACCTTTATCATCCTCAATAGTAAGATTTCCCAAGATGTCTTTCTTGATAGTCTTCCTATTACCTCTATCATCCTCAATGATAATATTTCCCAAAATATCCTTTTTAATCGTCTCCTTATTACCTTTATCGTCTTCAATAATGGTATTCCCGAAAATGTCTTTCTTGACTGTTCTCTTTCCCTGATCACCCATCGAATATTCGTAATTCTCCTCGATAGCCCTTGCAGCATAGCTCTTTGTCATATAAGGAGCTAAAACAAACTGTGCAGCAAATAGAATGAATAAAATCTTTTTCATAATGTTTTCTTTTGGTTTACTACAAAAGTAACACAGGAAAATCATAATTAATCGGTGGATTCTATAATCGTTAATAGGGAAAAACCTATTGATTATATCGTTTGTGAAATGTAAGAATAGGGAAAGTGGAAATATTTTCAATTAAAAATAAAGAAAAGCCCCTTCAGAATTCATCTGAAAGGGCTTCGTGAGGTTCCTGGCGAAGCTCACTTTGACTTCTTGTGACTTTATTTGATTGATATAAATTTCAATATTACCAAAATACAAAACACCTATTTCAAATCAAAACTCAAAGGAAGTCATATTATTGCATATTTTACGCCCCTATATACGCCCCTTCTTTTATATATAATTTAAGGCTTGCAACAAATATAAGGATCAACATTCACCTCTTTACAACTTGAAACTAAAGAAGAAATAAACCATAAAATTTGAATTGTTTCGTTTTTCTGTCCAAATGTAATTCCTGATTTAAGTTTATTCAAATTTTCTTGCAATTCTGACCTTGAAATAAAATTAATAACCAAATACATTTCCCTTTTTAAATATGGATTCTTTATTGCAGCCTTAAATTGATTGATGAAATCATCTATATCACCTCCTTTACGTAATCGCTTTATCTCCGAATTAGGGTATATACCATTCCAAAAATCCCTCTTGGACGCAAGTTGATAATCTTGTGCAGTTAAATTCCCAAGATTTTTTTGTGCTTGACCAACAATATCCTGAAACGAAGTTGCAGAAAAAGTGGAATCTTTATACTTCGAAAGATAAAACATTACTTTTTCCTCTGTCACTCCAATGTGATCAGCCCATTCACGTCCCAAATCATCACAAACAAAAAAGTTAGAAGTAGTAAGAAATTCAGCTTCTACAAAATTAAATAAAGACTCTGATGTAAACGAAGTTTGAGTAGGTGAGAAAGTTCCTTTTTCACTCGTAATATCACTGATTCTTTCATAGGGAATAAAAACCTTCATAAAATAATCAATATTACCAAGAAGTTTACTATCCCTAAACAATTTTCTATTAGAATAGACCAAATCTATATTATCAAAATTAATAATAAACGCACAGTGTTTATTTATATAATCAATAAATGAAATATCACTCCCATCGTCCTTTCGGAGAAGAATGCTTTTGAGTTTCAAAGATTGTAATGTAATTGATTTACTATTCAATTTTAGTTCTAAATCATTTACAATAGGAGTTTTAACTCGATATGCCCCTTCTTCTGTAAGTTCTATATTCAACAATCTTTCAAAATTTGCCAAATATTTAATCAAATCAATACACCTTTCTTTATGTAATCTGGTATTTCGAATAAACGAACCGGCAATTTGTCCATTTTCAAAATCATCATAAAGCCGACTAAAAACGAACAGTATAGAAATTGGAGTCAAAGAATCTTTAATGCTTTCATAGTCTTGAGGTTCAGCAAAGATAGAAAGAAAAGTTTCTTGCATTGAAAAATCTTTTATTTTTTCGACAAGTGAAAGAGCCCAATTAACAAAAAGCTTAATCCCTGTCTTTTTCCCGAATTTATTTATTCGGGAAGAATTCAGCATCAAAGAAATTTTTTCCTCATCGTTTTTTACCCTAAGAGAATTAACCATGTAATTATTTGCACCCAATGTTGAAAAATTCTCCTTCAAATCTAAAGCTTCCAAACTTTTACCTCTAATTGCTTTATCTGACACATTGAGATTTTTCAAACTAAACTTTTCAAATGACGTGTTATCATCAACAAATAGAGTAGAAAGAATCGTATAGTCTAAGGGGGAGAATTGCTTTAAAAAATCTTGAATATTAGATATATTCTTCTTGCTTATCACAATGTAATTATCAATCTCGACAATCAGTAAATATGCCAATTTTGTTTCAATCCAGCCATCAGTATCTTCTTCTATAAAAGTAGGCTTTGAATCATATTTGAAAACACATAAAGAATATACTATTATCTTAGTATCAATTACAATGTCTTTTCTGACGATTTTCAATAAATAGTTCCCTGTTTTTATTGAAGATGTTTCCCTAAACACTCGTTCGATCATGTTTCTTGAAATCCTAACCCTATCCTTATTGTGGAAAAAGTAGGCATTCTCATTTATAAATATGTTATTTTCTTTTTGTTCTTCAGTCATATTCATAAAGTTTAAAATTAACAGTATCTACAAAGAAAAATATTTTATTCGACTTTTATACTATTTTTTGGCAGAAATTTTGCCCGTATTGACAAAGTAACTACCTTAGTACATGGAAATTGTAAATTAAATCGTATATCATGGCAGAATATTCTATTATAAATTGGATAAGAACGGATAAACCAATGAAGCGGAACGGTAAATATCCGATATACTTAAGAATCCGAGTAAGGGACAAAGAGACAAAAGTTCCGACAGGGATTGACATTCAAAAAGAGCGTTGGGATGATAAAAAGAAGGAGCCAAAAGATAAGGCATTGCTAATCCAGCTTAATAAGAAGCGTGAGGACTTAGACCTTCATATTAACCGAGCATTGGCAGACGGGCAGGAATTAACCATGGATTTGGTTAAAGAGTTCTATTCAGGAAAAAGAAAAGTAAAACCTGAAAGTCAATCCTTTTATACCTACTATCTTGATTTTGTAGAACGAAAACGAAAAGAAGGATTGAACCCTGAAACTATCCGAGTGTATATGACTACTTACAATGTATTGAAAGAGTTTCGAGAAGATTTTTTGCTTTCAGATATTTCTCTTTCTTTCATAGAGGAGTTTGATGACCATATGAAAGAAGTAAATGGCAACTCGTCAGGCGGTAGGAATCCAAAGCATAAAAACATGCGAACTGTTATTTTGGATATGCTAAAGCATGATATTCAAATCAAGAATCCCTACAATTGGTTTAAAATTCCGCAAGCCAATACAAAAGAGATATATCTTGACCATGAGGAACTGGATGCTATGAGAAAACTTCGTTCCCAGTTCTCGCATTCTTCGACAATGTACCAAGTCCTGCAAATGTATCTATTTGCTTGTTATTGTGGGTTGCGTTTTTCAGATGTGATAGATTTGAAGTGGAAGCATATCGACTTTGAAAATAAAATTATCAAAAAGAAGATGATAAAAACCAAGTCAGAAGTAATAACTCCTTTGTTTACAATGGCTCGTGCAGTAGTTCTTGAGCTTTCGGAAGGAAAAAGTTTGTTCGGCAGTTCAAAAAATGTATTTTACGGATTTGCTGAACCAACCGTGAACAAGACCCTTGTTAAACTCACTGAAATGGCTGGAATAGAGAAACATATAACCTATCATTCCTCAAGACATACTTTTGCAACCCATTTGGTTCAGGATAAGGTAGATATATTCACCATTTCAAAATATTTGGGACATAAAAGTATTGATATGACAATGCGTTATTTGAAATATGATTTATCTATCGCAGTCGAATCGGCAAAAGAAATAAAAACCTTTGGGTAAAGCGTAGATTTATAAAAAGATAGCATACAAAGACAAAAAGTATTATTACCTTTGCAATGTTCTTCGGAATGTTTTTGTGGAAAATAAGAAGTGCCTTTCTCGTAAAAATCGCCAATTTGAACAATAAAGAGCACACTTTGGTACGAATAGCTCGCCATAGGGCGGGTTGTTCGTCTATTTGTGTGCAGGTGTTTGGCGATACCTTACGAGAAGTGGACGGCAGCCCGCTTCTTTTTTTGTATAATGCCTTTGTAGGTTGCGAAAGGCTCAAACGAGCAATATGAAAAATATAGATTTCAGAAGATTCATTTGTGTTTTCCTATTCATAACTTTAGGAATAGTAGCATTCTGTCAAACTAAAACAAAAAGTCCGAAAGTTACCCCTACAATGGCAAAGAAAATAGGTTTGTGTTGTCGGAATAATCCGAGAATGCTATCATTATTTGCGAGTGCAAATGCAGAGGTTGTTCAAAATCGCAGAGATGTTGCTGATAGAATCCTCGCAAAATTGGATAATCATCTCGATTATGCAGAAAATTTCATCTTAGATTTGTACTACAACTATGGTACGGAAATGGCGTACTTTGCTCTCAAAAATGCTGGATTTACGATTCAAGAACACGATACAGCAGATGCTATTTGGAAAAAAGCGCAAGAAAAACAGAAGCAAATAGAGAAAAAGAGACAACAAGAGAAAATGAAAGCTGACTTAGTCAAAGAGCAAGGTACCTTTGACTTAGCAATAAATGGCGGAGCGTTCAGCTTTCACGCTTTGAGTAATAAACCAGAAATCACTCTTGATATGGCAGATATGGCTCGATGTGTAGATGGTTTTCGCAACGACAAACGTATTGCTTGGGATGAAAATATTGATTACACTTTTAATTGTATTATTTCCAAAGACAAAACATTGGAACTTATACCCGAAGATTCTATCGCATTTACTTCAACTCAAAAAGTACTATGGGAGTATATAAAAAGTAATGCTATTGTTCAAAATCACGCCACTATACAATTTAACCAATTAGATACTACATTGATTGTCTCGGCAAAAGCTAATTTACGCATAACTCAGAAATCGACAAGATACAGGACGATCATTGAATTTAATGCTTCCAAAGACAAAAAGACAAAAAAGTGGAATATAGCTAATCCCGATGAACTAAAACGCAAATTAAATAATATTGATAGAGATAATGCTGAATCAATGTACTATGATATTGAAGGAAGTCTATATTACAATCCCTATCTTGAATCATTTGAGAAAGGAAAATATCTTATAAAGGCGGTGATAGTAGAGAACAGTTTAGAATATTATGTAGAAAATAAGTTGCAAGAAGAAACATCAATGAATTTTTCTTTTGAGTTTAGTTGCAATAAGAAGAACTTTATGGATCGTGTTTATCAAGCCCCCAATTGATTCAATTGTTAAACTTTTAGCTTATAGTTTCAAAGACTGCTTTTTAGGCAGTCTTTTTTTGTTTATATCAACCAAATTGACTATATTTGACCGATAAATAAAGCAGAATACTCAAGTTATGGAAGAGGTCATAGATATTCAGAAGTTACTTCGTAGGCAAAAAGCTTATATGAAGGGGATTTTAGTAATGACAGAAAAGCTATTTGAGATTCAAACCCAAATAGCAGAGCTGACAATCAAAGAGCTAAAAAAGGAGAAGAAGAGAGAAAGAGCACCATCCGATTTGCTTTCCTCAAAAGACGTTTGCAGTATGCTTGAAATATCGGCATCTACCCTGTATCGTATGAGAACGTATGATAATTTTCCTTCCGTAAAGATAGAGGGGCGAAAGAGCGTAATGTTTAGGAAGCAAGATATTGACGAGTATATGGAAAATCTTAAAAAGCAAAGACTATGATTGATAAGATAGTCATTCGATTCAGTAACTTTTCAGGAAGCCTTGATAATTGCAGACCTCAAAGAGAATTAATCAAGAAAGAATCCGATTGGGACAAATATAGACTTCCTCGTTCCTCCAGAAAAGGAGACCACTCTTTGTTTGTTGGCGTTAATAAAGAAGATAAAAAGAAGGTTGTCGTTTCGGGAAGTCTTAGGAACTGGCTTTATGGTAAATCCACTTTCAGAGATTTAACCGCTTATGATTTTGAAATGGTGATACTTAAACTTGCGGACGCTCTGCATATACAACCCTCCGAATTGGGTAAAACGAAATTTACTCAATGTGAAATAGGATTGAATGTAAAAATAAAAACGTCATGCAAAGAAATTATTCCTAAAATAGTTGATTATCACTTGTACGATAGGGATAATGTTTTGGATGAAACCGTTTATTTTAATGGTAGTTGTAAGCATCTGAAAATATATGATAAAACTACCGAAGTTGCAGCAAAAAATAAAGAATTAAGAGAACCCATTGGTGTTATGCAAGCCAAAGGCAATCATATCTTACGGATTGAATTCACTCTTGATAACAAAAAGGCGTTCACTCAAAGTCATATGGGATTTATAAGAACTATTGGCGATTTGCATATAAACTACTCTAACCTATATGAGTTTTGGGCAAAGAATATAAACGATATTGTTATTATGAATGCTTTGGAAGAAAATAAATCTATGACTCCCAAAGAATATCTATTCTTGACTTCTTTAATTGGATTTGACCAAATAGAATCATTTGAGGACGTGGACGAATTTGAGTTGTTTGCAGAGAAATATAAAAGATTCCTTGGTTCCTATCTGGCGTACTGCAAAGGGGGTAGTGACGGTGCATTAAAAACGGCAAGAAGCAAAGCTTATCGTGAGTTTATTGCGACTTTTGATAAATACCCTTCTTCTGAAGAGTATAATAAAAAAGTATTGCGGGGAGATATAATATTGGCGTTGTTGCGGCAAAGTATAAAAGATGATTCCGCTCATTTTCCGACTTTGGTAAAAAGCGTCTGCGGAATTACGAATAGTAATAACAAGTAGGAATAGTTACTCTAACAAGTAGGAATAGTTACTCTGTACATAAGAAAGCCCCTATACTAAGGGATTGAGGGTATGAGAGTGTTGTAATTGGAGAAATATATGTTGCGTAATATAGAACCGTTGTATATTGGGAGCTTGAAATAACAAACCCTCTTTGCGTATATACAAACGAAGCATAAACGAGAATGTACAGAACAACCACTATATAATTGGGTGGTATTACGTATTGGGTGTATCAGTAGTAATGTACAATAGAAGCGCAAAGAATAATAGAGAAGTGCAATTATAATATTGGCTGGTGCATATACGCAAACGAATGTATATAGGTGTGTATTATCACCAGTCATGCTATATCATGGGAAACGCAGTAATTCTAAGGCTGAGTGAAACGAAGCCTTAGAAGAGGGTTACGAAGTGAAGATTGGAGTTTTTCCGCCAATCGTTTTCGTGCCCGAATTTCGACTTTTATCTATTGAGAGTTACTCGGCTTCCTTTTCTGGACAAAAGTGCTGGAGATCGAGAATAAAATTCAAATAAGAGAACTTAACCTCTCGGCGGTTAAACATCTATAATCCTATTTTTGAAATAAATAAATTAATTAATTTGGAATGGCAAAAAGAAAAACAGTATCCAATGAACTTCGATTTGAAGTTTTTAAACGAGATAAATTCACTTGTCAATATTGTGGCAGGAAAGCTCCTGATGTAGTCCTTAATGTTTGCCATATTAACCCTATTCCAAAGGGCGGAGGAGATGAGTTGTTAAATCTAATAACAAGTTGTACTGATTGCAATAATGGCAAAAGTGATAAAGAACTTGATGATAGTTCTGTTATCGAGAAGCAAAGACTGCAATTAGAGCTATTACAAGAACAACGAGAACAAATGATATTGATGATTGAATGGAAAAAATCATTATCCAATTTGACTGACGATACTATTAATCTCATTGTAAATTATGTTGAAAATAAAATATCGCCTTATACACTGAATAAATCAGGTAGAAAAAGTGTGGAAAAATGGATAAAAGACTTTTCAATTAATGAGATTCTTGATGCAATCGAAGAGTCTGCCAGAACATATTTAAAATATGATGAGGAGAATTTGCAAAAAGATAGTGTAGAATTGTTTTTAAGCAAAGTTTCAGGTATTATTGTTGTGAAAAATATGCCTCCTATAAAACAGAAGATAGCATATATAAAAGGGATTGCTCGTAATCGGTTTAGCTATTGGGACGACAAAAAGGGAGCTATGATCATGAATAATTATGTTGAAGCATTAAAAGAGTATGGCTGGACAGAAATACAAATTACGAATGATTTGGATGTCGAAGTTATTCCCAAAACCAAAGAAGTTAAAAATTGGAGTGAATGGCGTAGCATCATAGAAGGTTGGACTGAGGATATAAAAAAGTGGGAGAAACCCGAAAAGAAAAAAGAAGAAGTGATATTGTCGGCAGAAAATGTAGAATCATATGCTTTGCATGACATTTCATCCACTAGAGATAAAATAGAACTCTTACAATATATAGGAAAAGCCTTTCCTGATTTTAATGAAAAATCAGAAGAAGGACTCCAAAGTGAAATTTTTCGTATGATTTATGATTTTGCTTGTAGGCAAGAAGAATTATATGTAAAGTATAGTACTATACCAGATATAGAATCTATATTAGACGATTTTATCTTGGATAATCCTTTAAATAAATACTTTGTGTTACCAGATGATTATCTGGATGATTTGAAGCCTTTGAGTTGGGGCGCACTATTTGGTATAAGTGAAAAAACCGATTATTTCATTCGTGATATTCTATCCGATTATTATTACGCAATGACACGTTATAGCCAGTCAAGCATAAATGCTACTTTGAGATATATTAAAGAATATTATTTAGAGCGTATTACATTCTAAACAACTGACACACTTATTACAAGGAAGGCGGATTATCCTTCAAATAAAAAGCTCGTTCTTAGTTTTTGGGGGTATGCTGTTTCATTTTCAGGATTCCGCATTATCGCTACTAACAACTCGCCTTCCTTCGCATGATTGTCTATCAGTTTTTAGCATCGTTGAAATATAGTAATAGCGAAGTATTGATAGACTACTTTAAATAATGATATATATAATCAATTATCTGATGGTCTAATATTTATGGTTTTCTTGGAATTCCGCCCCTATTTCCGCCCCTCCAAAAAAGAAAAACCTCCGAAACGCCTTATTATAAGCAGTTTCAGAGGTTTCTTTGAGGTTCCTGGCGGATTCGAACCGCCGTACACGGTTTTGCAGACCGCTGACTAAGCCACTCATCCAAGGAACCATTATTTCTCGTTTGCGGTTGCAAAGGTAGTACAAATTTTGAAACTACCAACTATCCACAGCAATTTTTCTTTGTACTTTTTTTCTTTACACCGCATTCTCTTTGTTTCTTCTCCATCATATCCTTTAGTTCACAGCCACTTACACAGCTATCGCAAGGATTAGCGCTTTCTCGCGTACGACGAAAAAAAACATAAATTCCATATATGACTCGGGCAATGCAGAGTACAATCAGTACTCCGACTACCCATTCTTGCCAATTATTCATACAAATAGTCCTCCAATCTGATAAACCGCGAATGAAACAAGCCAAGCTAATCCCGTTGTATAACAGGCAGCGAAGAGCGCCCATTTCCAACTACCAGACTCCTGTTTGATAGCTGCCAATGCTGCAATACAAGGGAAGTAAATCAGCACAAACAACATATAACAGAAAGCAGCCAATGGAGTTATCGGGATTCGCTCTGCCAAACTAGCTTCATCGGCGTCCGGATCATCCACATATAAAACTCCCAAAGTACTTACAACTAATTCTTTCGCTCCTACCCCCGAAATCAAGCCAATACCTAATTTCCAGTCAAATCCCATAGGTGCTATCACCGGTTCTATTGCACGGCCAAGTTGACCTATATATGAATTTTCCTGTTGCTCAGCTACTGTTTCATAGGCATCATGATTCGGATAATAACCCAGGAACCAAATGATAATAGAAGCAATCATGATAATTCCTCCCATCTTCTTCAAGTACTGCGCACCTTTCTCCCATGTATGGCGGAAGATTGATTTTGCTGTCGGCATCCGGTAAGGCGGAAGTTCCATTACAAACGGAGTATCGTCACCTTTCACCAGGAACTTACTAAACAAACGGGCCAATAACACAGCCAGGAATATTCCAATCGCATAAATACTTAACAACACCAAACTGGCATTGTTCGGAAAGAAAGCTCCTACCAGCAATAAATAGATAGGCAGACGTGCACTGCAAGACATCAATGGATTAACCAACATGGTAATAAGACGACTTTTCCGATTCTCAATCGTGCGGGAAGCCATAATAGCAGGCACATTACATCCGAATCCCATAATCAATGGAATAAACGACTTTCCGTGCAATCCCATCTTGTGCATAATCTTATCCATAATAAATGCAGCCCGTGCCATATATCCTGAATCTTCCATCAACGAAATGCAGAAATACAGAATAAGGATATTAGGTAAGAAAACAATTACTCCTCCTACTCCACCGACAATACCGTCAACCAACATATCTTTCAGCGGTCCTTCGGACATATTATTGCGAATCAAATTACCAAGCTGTTCTACCAGCCACTCAATTCCCATCATCGGATATTCTCCAAGCACAAACGTACCTTCGAACATCAGATACATGAAAAGGAAAAAGATAGGATATCCCCAAATACGATGAGTGACGATAGCATCCAGCACTTTTGTAGTCTGTGCTTGTTCCAAGTGGTTATCAGTAAACGTTTCTTTCAAAGCACCACTGATAAAGCCATACTTTGCATCCGTAATAGCAGATTCACAATCTTCATTCAACGTATTCTGAATACGTTTAGCCATTTTATCACGGATACTAAAAACAGTTTCGGCATTCGGTAAAGTGCGCACAAAGCTCTCTATATCCGGATCGTTCTCCAACAATTTAATAGACAGGAAACGAGTAGAGTATTTATGGCGGATAAATTCGTTCTTGGAAACTTCCTCTTTTATCGCTTCAATGGCTCTCTCCAAATCAGGTCCATGATTGATGTGAATATGGCGGAATACACGCCCGCTTTTCTTATGATCCCGTACATAATCTTCCAAGTGCTCTTCTTCATGGTTTTTCCGGTCTTCCAAAGAATCATGCCATTCGGCCAAGTCCCTGAGCACTTCCGGATTCATATTTCCTTTTTTATCAAAGAAGTCTACTCCTTCATAAAGATTGATGACAACATGAAACAAGGTATCCAATCCACGGTTCTTCTTACTCACGGTAGGCACCATCGGAACTCCGAAAAGCTTGCTCAACAAATGATAATCCAATGTATTTCCGCTGGATTCCAACTCATCATAAATATTCAGAGCCACTACCATACGGACATTCATATCAATTAATTGAGTAGTCAGATATAAATTCCGTTCCAAATTCGAGGAGTCAACCACATTTATAATCACATCCGGAGTTTCGTCGATAATATGACGGCGGACATAAATTTCTTCCGGCGTATATGCGGACAAAGAATATGTTCCCGGCAAATCGACAATACGGAAATGATAACCTTCGAAGTCAAAATAACCTTCTTTGGCATCTACGGTCACACCGCTATAATTCCCGACATGCTCGTGAGCACCGGAAGCCAAGTTAAACAAAGAAGTTTTGCCACTGTTCGGGTTTCCGACCAAGGCAACATTGATGGTGCGACGTTTACCTAACGCCAACCGTTTCATTTCTTCTTCTTTTACAGATATATCTTCAGGCAGTCCTTCATGATAAATAGCCTCTTCAGCCAGTTTTTTAGCTTCTTCTTCACTGACCACTTCAATCATCTCTGCTTCCTGACGACGAAGTGATATTTCATAACCCAGGACTTTATATTTAATGGGATCTTTCAGTGGAGCGTTCAATAGCACTTCAACGGTTTTACCTTTGATAAAACCCATCTCCACAATACGTTTACGAAAACCACCGTGCCCCAATACCTTAACGATGACACCTTTTTCGCCTGTTTTTAATTCGGACAAACGCATAACTCTCAAAATTTTTGGCAAAGATAATTCATAACTTCGGAGCATGCAAATTATTTAGATTGTTTTTAAATAACAAGCTTTTTCGTATTCCAAAACACTGCCTGCAACTAAAAACAACGGTCATTCACTTGAGATACTTTAATAAACTATTATCTTTGCAGAATATGATACAACAACGGATTACACAGTATATAGAAAAAGAGGATTTATTTTCTTCCGACAGTAAAATCCTAGTCGCATTGAGCGGTGGAGCCGACTCAGTGGCACTGTTATGCATCCTGCATGCAGCAGGCTATCACTGCGAAGCTGCGCATTGCAATTTCCATCTGCGCGGCGAAGAATCAAACCGCGACGAGCAATTTGTCCGCCAGCTATGCAAAAGATATGGAATCCGCCTGCATACAATTGATTTTGATACTACCCGATATGCCGCCGAAAAACATATTTCCATTGAAATGGCAGCCCGGGAACTAAGATACAACTGGTTTGAAGAAATAAGAAATCAATGTCAGGCCGATGTTGTAGCAGTTGCCCATCATCAGGATGATAGCGTAGAGACAATATTACTGAATCTAATCCGTGGAACAGGTATCACCGGATTATTGGGAATCCGCCCCCGCAATGAAGGCATCGTACGCCCGTTACTTTGTATCAACAGGGAAGAAATCATACGCTATCTGCAAAGCATCGGACAAGATTATGTGACAGACAGCACAAATTTGGAAGACGAATACACCCGTAATAAAATCCGGCTCAACATTCTTCCGCTTATGCAGACCATTAATCCATCTGTAAAAAACAGTCTGATAGAAACCAGCAATTATCTGAGTGATGTAGCTACTATATATAATAAGTACACGAAAGAAGTCAAAGAAAGAATAGTCACGGCAGAAGGTATCCGAATCTGCGAATTAGTAAAGGAACCGGCACCCGAAGCTCTTTTATTTGAGATACTGCATCCTTTAGGCTTCAACTCCACGCAAATCAAGGATATAGCCAATTCACTTCACGGTCAACCGGGAAAGCAGTTCAGCAGTAAAGAATGGAGAGTGATTAAAGACAGGGAGTTTCTTTTATTAGAAAATATTCAGTCAGAAGATAAAGAAGAACTTCCTTTTCAAATCATCAAAGAAGAAAAAGAATATACTTCAGAATTTCAGATTCCACGAGAAAAGGGAATTGCCTGTTTCGACGCAGACAAGCTGGACGGAGCAATCTCTTATCGGAAATGGCGGACTGGCGATACGTTTATCCCTTTCGGAATGAAAGGAAAGAAAAAAGTAAGCGATTATCTGATCGACCGCAAATTTTCTATCAGCCAAAAAGAACGTCAGTGGGTACTCTGTTGCGGAGAACGCATTGCGTGGTTGATAGGCGAACGGACAGACAACCGCTTTCGTATTGATGAAACAACCAAACGTGTCGTTATCTATACAATAGTTTGAGGTAGTTTCTGTTTCTTGAAGCAATCAGACAGTAACGCAGCAAAAGGAGTATCATATACTCTTGCCTTTTTAGCGCAGACTTTCACGCAGGCACAACATTTGATACATTTGGTTTCATCCGTATGCAATTCATTCCCTTTCGTAATGGCTCCTACCGGACAATGCACCACACACAATCCGCAATGAGTACATACACTTTCATCCTCCACCCAAGGAGTACGGGGAAGTGGCGTGCCACTCTTGCGCAGCTTTATTACCTTTCTCAAAAAACGAAATAAAGGGAAGAAAGGTTGGCTCGGACGTTTGATAGCACGTACATCTACCGGATAAAGAGTATCCATAGTATCGGCTGTCTGTATTTTTTTTATTATTTTTTCTCCAAAGTCCCTGGCGAAAGCCAAGTCGGTGTCATTAGGACGTCCGGCAGCAACCGGATGTTTTTCGGTACTGTACGAGTGCTCTCCAATAAAAGTTGCCCCGGCAATCACTTTCAATCCGTGAGGAATAGCAAAAGCGTCCAACTCCATTAAAGCTTTTTCATAAGCGCGGTTTCCATAAACCACAACTAAAACAGTAGGAGTATCCAGGCCGCGAATACTCTGCAAACGTTCCATTGCCAAAGGAGCAACATGTCCTCCATATACAGGAACTACAACAACAGCCAATGCGGATGTGGGAATTACAATTTCCTCAGCACTCTGTTGAGTGACATTTATAGGAAGAATATTTTTTATGCCCGTTCCGTGAACAATCGCCTCCGCTATTTGTTTTGATGTGTGTGTAGGCGAAAAATAAATTAAATAAGCTTCATTTACTGTCATACTATTTTCTTTTATGTAGCAAAGATACACTTTTACGTGGAAAAAAATGTTTGATTGTTCATGAAACCAAAAAAAATTATTATCTTTGCCCCGTTGAAACATTCTACGATTCAACACATACATCCCTAATTCATAATAAAAAACAAAACGTATGCTTGCATATCTGTGGCTATAAGCTGTAGTAATGCTGTCCATAATTCAGCTAAAAGAAATATTAATAACTTACCATACTATATGTATAACATTATCCAATTAAACGACAAAGATCTGTCGGAGCTTCAAATTATTGCCAAAGAGTTAGGCATAAAAAAAGCAGACTCATTCAAAAAAGAAGACCTTGTTTATAAAATACTCGATGAACAAGCTATTGTAGGAGCTACTAAGAAGGTTGCCGCAGACAAACTAAAAGAAGAACGCAAAGAAGAAAAGAACAAGCGTTCACGCGTAACTCCTGCCAAGAAAGAAGGCAAGGTAGTTTCCGCAACAAAGAGTGGAGAAGTTGCAAAAAACAAAGAAGCTGCTCCTGCCAAAACACAACAACCTTCCAAAGAGGCAAGTGCAAACAAAGAAAAAGAAACTCCTGCCGTTGAAGTCAAAGCAGAAAACACTGCTGCTCCTAAACGTAAAGTAGGCCGTCCACGCAAGGGTGCTGATGCTGCTGAGAAAAAAGAAGTAGAAAATGCAAAACCGGTAGCTACCAAAGAAGCGGAAGCAAAACCGGCAGTTGTAGCAGAAAAGCCTGCTGAAACTGCAAAGAAAGCCGCTCCGGTGCAACAACCTGCCGAAAAGAAAGAAAAAGAGAATAAACCTGCTACTGAAACAAACAGACCTGTTGCGGAAGCAAACAAGCCTGCCGCAGAAGCCAACAAACCTGCTGCTGAAAAGAAAGTAATAGCAAAGCCACAAAAAAAGTCTGCACCTGTTATTGATGAAGAAAGCAATATCCTGTCCAATGCCGACGATGATGATTTCATCCCAATCGAAGACCTGCCTTCTGAAAAGATAGAGCTTCCTACCGAACTGTTCGGTAAGTTCGAGGCTACAAAAGCAGAACCGGCGCAAACGGCACCTGAACAAGCCTCTCACCCACAGCAACAACAATCTCAACAACAGCAGCAAGCGCAACAGCAACGTCCGCGCATTGTTCGTCCACGTGACAATAATAACAATAACAACAACGCTGGTAACAACAACAATAATAACGCTGGTAACAATAATAACAACAATAATAATTTCCAGCGCAACAATAACCAAAATCAGGCTCAAAACCAAAATCAGAACCAACAGCGCCTGCCTATGCCGCGTGCCAATCAGCAGAATAATGCTAATGAAAATCTTCCGGCACAGCAACCACAGGAGCGCAAAGTTATCGAGCGCGAAAAGCCTTACGAATTTGACGATATTCTCAACGGAGTAGGTGTTTTGGAAATCATGCAGGATGGATACGGATTTCTCCGTTCTTCCGATTACAATTATCTTTCTTCTCCGGACGATATCTACGTATCACAGTCACAAATCAAACTGTTCGGTCTGAAAACCGGTGACGTAGTAGAAGGTGTTATCCGTCCTCCAAAGGAAGGCGAAAAATATTTCCCACTGGTTAAGGTATCGAAAATCAATGGACGTGACGCCGCTTTCGTTCGCGACCGCGTTCCTTTCGAGCATCTGACCCCTCTCTTTCCGGATGAAAAGTTCAAACTTTGCAAAGGCGGCTATTCAGACTCTATGTCTGCCCGTGTTGTAGACCTTTTCGCTCCGATTGGTAAAGGACAACGTGCACTGATCGTTGCCCAGCCAAAGACCGGTAAAACTATCTTGATGAAAGATATTGCAAACGCTATTGCAGCCAATCACCCGGAAGTGTATATGATTATGTTGCTGATCGACGAACGTCCTGAAGAAGTAACCGACATGGCGCGCAGCGTCAATGCAGAAGTTATCGCTTCTACTTTTGACGAACCGGCAGAACGCCACGTGAAAATCGCAGGTATCGTATTAGAAAAAGCAAAACGCCTGGTAGAATGTGGTCACGACGTGGTTATCTTCCTGGATTCTATCACTCGCCTGGCACGTGCATACAATACTGTTTCTCCGGCATCCGGTAAAGTACTTTCCGGTGGTGTCGACGCTAACGCACTGCATAAGCCCAAACGCTTCTTCGGTGCCGCACGTAACATCGAGAATGGCGGTTCACTGACTATCATCGCTACCGCCCTGATTGATACCGGCTCCAAGATGGATGAAGTTATCTTCGAAGAATTCAAGGGTACGGGTAACATGGAGTTGCAGCTCGACCGCAACCTGTCCAACAAGCGTATCTTCCCGGCAGTCAACATCACTGCATCCAGCACTCGTCGCGACGACCTGCTGCTTGACAAGACAACTCTCGACCGCATGTGGATATTACGCAAATACCTTGCCGATATGAATCCGATTGAAGCAATGGATTTCGTAAAAGACCGTTTGGAGAAAACCAGAGATAACGACGAATTCCTGATGAGCATGAACAGCTAATTAACGGAAAACAATCAATAATGAATGGTGGTCACACTGTGAGATAATCGCAGTTTGACCACCATTCTCTTTTTCAACATTTCATTTTTGTACAAATTACTGTCAATTGCGTCCAAAACTACTCCCCTGCCCTTCTTTACATTTCCTTTTTTCCTATTTTTGTTTCCAAAATCAAATTACTTAAATTCTAACCAAGAATGAAAACGATTTATCCTTTCATGGGTTTAGCCCTATGCGGCATAGCAGCCCAGGCACAAGAAAAGCCGAATTTCCTGATTATCCAATGCGACCATTTAACGCAACGTGTCGTAGGTGCTTACGGACATACACAAGGTTGCACCCTTCCTATGGACGAAGTCGCTTCAAGGGGAGTTATCTTCTCCAACGCTTATGTAGGCTGTCCCCTCAGCCAACCTTCACGTGCAGCTTTATGGAGCGGCATGATGCCTCATCAAACCAATGTACGTTCCAATTCCAGTGAACCCATCAACACAAGTATACCGGAAAACGTTCCGACATTAGGAAGCCTTTTCTCCGAGAACGGTTACGAAGCCGTACACTTCGGAAAGACTCATGACATGGGATCGTTAAGAGGATTCAAACATAAAGAACCGGTAGCCAAACCATTTACCGACCCTGAATTTCCTGTCAACAATGACAGTTTCCTGGACGTAGGAACTTGCGAAGACGCAGTAGCCTATCTGAGCAATCCGCCAGAGGAGCCTTTCATCTGTATTGCCGATTTTCAAAACCCGCATAACATCTGCGGATTCGTAGGAGCAAACGAAGGTGTACATACAGACCGCCCGATCAGCGGTACTCTTCCCGAATTACCTGCTAACTTCGACGTGGAAGACTGGAGCAGTATCCCTACTCCCGTACAGTATATCTGTTGCAGCCACCGCCGCATGACACAGGCTTCCCATTGGAGCGAGGAAAACTACCGCCACTACATTGCCGCCTTCCAACACTATACTAAAATGGTATCCAAACAAGTGGACAGCGTATTGAAAGCACTCTACTCCACACCCGCCGGAAAAAATACCATCGTAGTCATCTTAGCCGACCACGGTGACGGAATGGCTTCACACCGCATGGTAACCAAGCATATCAGCTTCTACGATGAAATGACGAACGTTCCGTTTATCTTTGCAGGCCCCGGCATCAAACAACAGAAAAAGCCGGTAGATCATCTGCTCACACAACCCACGCTAGACCTTTTGCCTACTCTTTGCGACCTGGCAGGCATTGCTGTTCCGGCAGAGAAAGAAGGAATCAGCCTTGCCCCTACATTAAAAGGAGAGAAACAAACGAAAACCCACCCATATGCCGTTTCCGAATGGCATAGTGAATATGAATACATAACGACCCCAGGACGTATGGTGCGTGGTCCAAGATACAAATATACCCACTACCTGGAAGGTAACGGAGAAGAACTCTACGACATGAAGAAAGACCCGGGAGAACGTAAGAATCTTGCCAAAAACCCCAAATATTCCAAGGTTCTCGCAGAACACCGTGCAATGCTCGACGACTACATCAACCGGACAAAAGACGATTATCGTAGCCTGAAAGTAGACGCTGACCCGCGGTGCAGAAACCACACTCCCGGCTATCCAAATCACGAAGGTCCCGGAGCTCGTGAGATTCTGAAAAGAAAATAAAAAGATAAAAAGAGCGAAGATTGTTTTGTAATCTTCGCTCTTTTTATTTCTTTTGCAAACGAACGTACAAACAAACAGCTAAAAATTAATTGAATACACACAAATACCATATCATTATTGCAATAGTTGTAACGACATTAATATCGACAACCTTATATGCGGCGCACACCAATACTGAACGCTTGTCTTTATTACAGTCACTATTCGACCACAATACGCCATTCAGCACAGAAGTTCCGGTAGACAGTATCATTGCATGGGAAAAGATATTGGAACCCGAATTGAAAGAACAGCAGCAATATTCATTCCTGTTCCAACTAAAACATCTGACCGTTCAGGCACTCATTACAGAAGGTAACATCAGTCTGGCCATAGACAAAGCCAACCTAATGTATCAAGAAGCAAAGGATATGAATTACCCGTTGGGAACTGCACTCTCACTACAAGCCATCGGAAGCACTTACCAAAGTTCAGCAACTCCTATAGCAGCCATCGAATCTTATGAAGAAGCATTGGAAATCGCCCAAAGGATTCCCCATGCAGACCCATATGCAAAAACAATCCTGTCCCAACTTATTCTGACTAAGCTCAAATATCGTCAGATGACAGATATAGAAGACTATATACAAAGGCTTAAATCACTCTCGGACGAAGAAAAGAATCCTCATGACGCTTTCTATCTTGCTTATTGTCAGGCATTCTATCATATTCAAACAGGACATCTTCCTGAAGCATTAAACTATCTACAACAAGCTGAGCTAATCAATCAGCAACATCCACATTCCTACTATCTTTTAATGATTAAGTATCTGTATTCCTGCTACTATACCGAATCCAAAGAATACCTTCAGGCATTAAATATATGTGAAGACATACTCTCACACATGAGAAACATCGACTCCTACAATGCGCTTTTTATCCAACAAGAACGTGCACAAATATTGGCACTTATGGGTAAAAACGAAGAAGCATGCGAAGTTTTTGAGTCACTCAATGCCTTCAAAGACTCTTTGGAAGCTATGAACTATATCAGGCAAATCAACGACCTGCATACCCTTTACCAAATCGACAAAAAAGAATTGGATAATCTGAACAGGCAGAAAACGATTCTCTACTGGAGTTGGTTTACAATTCTGTGCATAGTCACGTTAATTCTATTTTTCATCCTTCTGATAAGACGAAGTAATAAAAGACTGCGGCAATCGCAGCAAGAATTGGAAAAGGTAAGAAAGCAAGAAGAAAACTCTATCCGCACGAAAAGCCTGTTCCTTTCTAATATGAGTCACGAAATCCGTACGCCACTCAACGCATTATCCGGTTTCTCCACCATTTTAACGGAAGAATCCATCGACAACGAAACCCGGCAGCAATGCAGCGATATTATCCAGCAAAACTCCGAACTGCTGCTTAAGCTGATTAACGATGTAATCGACTTGTCCAATCTCGAAGTAGACAAAATGACATTCAAATACGAGCAATGCGATGCAGTAGCCATATGCAGAAATGTAATCGACATGGTCGAGAAGATAAAGCAGACCAATGCCAGCGTCCGTTTCTCCACCTCACTCCCATCGTTGGAGTTGACAACAGACAATGCCCGGTTGCAGCAACTATTAATCAACCTGCTCATTAACGCTACTAAATTTACTCCGCAAGGCTCTATCATTATGAAACTTGAAAGACAGTCGGAAGATGTGGCATTGTTTTCCGTAACCGATACAGGCTGCGGAATCCCTAAAGACAATCAAGACAAAATATTCAATCGTTTCGAGAAATTGAACGAAAGCGCACAAGGCACGGGACTCGGCCTGTCTATCTGCCAACTCATTATCGAACAATTGGGTGGTAAAATATGGATTGACCCCGATTACAATGAAGGAGCACGCTTTCTGTTTACGCACCCCATTCGGCATCACAAGCAAGAAAGAAAGGAGGAAGCAGAATGAAACAAACCATATTCTTTATAACCGCCCTCTTACTGTGCACCCTGACAGGAAAAGCCGGAACTAAAATTATTTCAAAAACAGACAGTCTGCTGAAAGTGCTGCAAACCCTTCCCCGCGACACCATGCGTCTGAATGTCCTGAACCAAATTATCAGAATAGAGCAGAACAACCATCAATGCGTCCAATACTCAGATACATTAATGAAAGAAGCGCTGCAACTGAAAAATGATAAATATGCCGGTATGGCAGCGTACTATCACGTCCTGTACTATTACAACCACAGCAACCAGGACAGCGTAAGCAAATGGCTCAACATCATGGAACCTTATGTCCACAAATCAGACATCTGGGAGTTTCTCTTTGACGCCAAACGCTTTCAAATAGACCTGTACACTTACAACGAGCAGTACGAACTGGCTATCAGCGAAGCAAAAAAGATGAAGCAGCAAGCTGACAAGCAAAATTGCAACCAAGGAATCATAGCTGCCTATCAATGTTTGAGCAGCGCTTACATCGGCAGTCAGCGGTGGGACAAAGGAATCGAAGCCCTGGAAAATGCCTATCAGATGCTTACTCCCCAAGAGAATCCCGTAGTTCGCATCTCGGTATTGTCACAGTTGGTATCCGTCACCAAAGAAAGGAAAGAAAATAAAAAGCTATTCAAATATTTGCATGAACTGGAGAATGCATTGAATAAGCATATCAGCAAGAATCCCTCTTTAAAAGAAGGATTTGCCGACGTGTATCTATTCAATGAGCTTTTCTACGGCTATTATTATCTGAATATCCACCAACCGCAACGCGCTTATTCCCATTTGTTGAAATCCGGGAAATACCTGAACGAGGACACCTATTTCATGTACAAAGTACTCTATTTCGATACGTATGCCAAATACTATCAGGAAATAGGAGAATATATGCAAGCATCGGATTATATCGACACGACATTAACGATGCTGAAAAAAGATTTCCCAAGCGACTACGCCGAGCAATTGCTCGAAAAAGCAAGAATATGGAAACAAGCAGGACAAAGCGAAAAAGCCATCCCTTTGTATAAACAGGCATTAGCCATCAAGGATTCGACTGCAACCGCGCTCTCAAACACACAGATGGAACAGATAAAAAGCAAATACAATATTGAAAAAACAGAACTGGAGTTAGAAAAGCAAAACAACAGAACCCAGCTTATCTATCTGACTTTCATTTTTGTTATCCTGATTCTGCTGTTCATCTTTATGTCACGGCTGTTCATGGTACGAAAAGCACTGAAACATGCGGAAAACGAGATTCGGAAAGCCACAGAAACCGTACGGAAAACCAATGAAATGAAGAATCGCTTCTTATCAAACATGAGCTACAATATCCGCACTCCACTCAATAATGTAGTGGGTTTCTCACAGTTGATTGCCTGTGAACCGGATATAGATAAGGCAACAAGACAGGAATATTCACATATCATCCACAGAAGTTCGGAAAAACTGATGAGACTCGTTAATGATGTCCTCGACTTATCCCGGCTGGAAGCTCAAATGATGAAATTCCAACTGCAAGATTACGATGTCATCGAGCTATGCAGGGAAATATACTACATGGCACGCATAAAGAACGAGCAAACAGGCATCAAAGTCCTGTTCTCCGCCGATACGGATTCTCAAATTATCCATACCGACACGATGCGGCTGACACAAGCACTACTCAGCGCACTAGTCTATCCCGAAGGACAAGAATGTCAACAGGAACGAATTATCCGGTTCGTTGTGAGTCGTCATAAAGACATGATTCGTTTTCAAATAAGTAATTCTCCGTTAGCAGAGCACAGTTTCGTATCACAGGAAACCATTATCCGGCACGATATAAACCGGTTGTTACTGAAACACTTCGGTGGTAGCTACCTTGTCAATGATAAAACTTCCGAAGAACCGGAAATAGTTTTCATCTACCCCATTACTTCCGAATCGAAATAAAGCGTTATCTTTGCAAACTGTAAACTTAATCCCTTAATTATGTATACCAACAAACAGATTTGGAGTGTCAGTTACCCGATACTGCTTAGCTTGCTGGCGCAAAATGTTATCAACGTCACCGACACGGCATTCCTCGGACATGTGAGTGAAGTAGCCCTCGGAGCTTCGGCCATGGGCGGACTATTCTATATATGTGTATTCACCATTGCATTCGGATTCAGTACCGGTTCGCAAATCGTCATTGCAAGACGCAATGGAGAAGGGCGCTATACGGATGTAGGTCCGGTCATGATTCAGGGAGTCATGTTCCTCTTTGCTATGGCATTGCTGCTATTCGGATTCACCAAAGCATTCGGTGGCAACATCATGCGGTTGCTCGTATCTTCAGAATCCATCTACGAAGGAACAATGGAATTTCTTGACTGGCGTATCTACGGATTCTTCTTCTCCTTTATCAACGTCATGTTCCGGGCACTATACATTGGTATCACACGAACCAAAGTACTCACAATCAACGCAGTTGTCATGGCATTGACAAACGTAGTACTGGATTATGTATTAATCTTCGGTAAGTTCGGTATGCCCGAAATGGGTATCAAGGGAGCCGCTATCGCATCCGTGCTGGCAGAAGCTTCTTCAATACTTTTCTTCCTGATTTATACATATATCACAGTCGACTTGAAGAAATATGGACTGAACCGCCTGCGCTCGTTCGACCCCGCATTGCTGATGCGTATTCTCAGCATCTCCTGTTTCACGATGCTGCAATATTTCCTGTCGATGGCTACTTGGTTCGTTTTCTTTGTAGCCGTAGAGCGACTGGGACAACGGGAACTGGCAATCGCCAATATCGTCCGGAGCATCTACGTCGTACTGCTGATTCCAGTCAATGCACTGGCCACCACTACCAACAGCCTTGTAAGCAACGCCATCGGTGCGGGTGGAATCAAGTTCGTGATGCCGCTTATCAATAAAATCGCCCGGTTCTCGTTCTTCATTATGCTGGGACTGGTAGCGCTGTCGGCACTGTTTCCACAGTTCCTCCTATCCATTTATACCAGTGAAGCCGCACTTATCACAGAGTCTGTACC
This sequence comes from Bacteroides sp. GM023, assembly GCF_014750685.1. Taxonomy (GTDB): domain Bacteria; phylum Bacteroidota; class Bacteroidia; order Bacteroidales; family Bacteroidaceae; genus Bacteroides. The sequence goes on along the minus strand of NZ_JAAXGE010000001.1, from coordinate 341,328 downwards.
CTCGGTATATGTCATCTGCGGTGCCATGCTCATCGCATCGGTAGCCAATGTCGTCTTCAACGGAATCTCCGGTACAGGAAATACGCAAGCCGCCTTATTGCTCGAAACAATTACAATCATCATCTACGGTTCGTACATCATATTCATCGGAATGTGGCTGAAAGCCCCCATTGAAATCTGCTTTACGATTGAGATAGTGTACTATACCTTGCTGTTGATAACAAGTTATATTTACCTCAAAAAAGCAAAATGGCAGAATAAAAAGATATAAATACGAGAGATTTTTGTACATTTGCAGGCTCAAATAATTAATTAGTAATTAAACAACTATGTTCGATAATTTAAGTGAAAGACTAGAACGATCATTCAAGATTCTGAAAGGTGAAGGCAAAATCACCGAAATCAACGTGGCGGAGACGCTGAAAGACGTACGTAAGGCACTTCTCGATGCCGACGTAAACTACAAGGTTGCAAAGAATTTCACGGATACGGTGAAAGAAAAAGCTCTTGGACAGAACGTACTTACGGCTGTGAAGCCGAGCCAGTTGATGGTGAAGATTGTGCACGACGAACTGACCCAGTTGATGGGTGGAGAGACGGCCGAAATCAATATCGACTCCCGTCCGGCAGTAATCCTGATGTCAGGTTTGCAGGGTTCGGGTAAGACTACCTTCTCCGGTAAGCTGGCACGCATGCTGAAAAGCAAGAAGAATCGCAAGCCGTTACTCGTAGCTTGTGACGTTTACCGTCCGGCTGCTATCGAACAGTTGCGTGTACTGGCAGAACAGATTGAAGTTCCGATGTACTGCGAACTGGATAGCAAGAATCCGGTAGAAATCGCACAACACGCTATTCAGGAAGCCAAAGCCAAAGGATATGACCTTGTTATCGTCGATACCGCCGGACGTCTGGCAGTAGACGAACAGATGATGAACGAGATTGCCGCCATCAAAGAAGCTATCAACCCGGACGAAATCTTGTTCGTGGTAGACTCTATGACCGGTCAGGATGCCGTAAACACTGCTAAAGAATTTAACGAACGCCTGAACTTCAATGGTGTGGTACTGACCAAGCTCGACGGTGATACCCGTGGTGGTGCGGCTCTTTCTATCCGTTCGGTAGTCAACAAGCCAATCAAATTCGTAGGTACGGGAGAAAAGCTGGAAGCAATCGACCAGTTCCACCCTGCCCGTATGGCCGACCGTATTCTCGGTATGGGTGACATCGTCTCACTGGTAGAACGTGCCCAGGAACAATATGATGAAGAAGAAGCCAAACGCCTGCAAAAGAAGATTGCCAAGAATCAGTTCGACTTCAACGACTTCCTTAGCCAAATCGCTCAAATCAAGAAGATGGGTAACTTGAAAGACCTTGCTTCCATGATTCCGGGAGTGGGCAAAGCAATCAAAGACATTGATATTGACGACAATGCTTTCAAGAGCATCGAAGCTATCATTCACTCCATGACCCCGGCAGAACGTTCTAACCCGGAAATACTGAACGGTTCACGCCGCACACGTATCGCCAAAGGTAGCGGAACAACTATCCAGGAAGTAAACCGCCTGCTGAAACAGTTTGACCAGACTCGTAAAATGATGAAGATGGTAACCAGCAGCAAAATGGGCAAGATGATGCCGAAAATGAAAAAATAAGAATAAAGATTCTTTTTTATTTCCAAATAAAAGAGGGAGCTACGGCTTCCTCTTTTATTTTTTCCTATTGCCACAAACATAGGCTCACACTACAAGACTTCCACTAACTGGATTATCTTTCTCCTTATAAATCTTTCCTAAGCTTTTAATTATTTGTAATCATTACAATTTTAAAAAGAATATATATCTTTATTCAGTTTTATTTCGTTTCTTTGCAAAAGAAAACAAACGTAAGCACGATATGCGCCATCTATATGTAACAAGTTATATTATATTAGCAGCAGTCATTCAGCTACTCACAGGAAACTTTCCAGTTTCCTTTCTCGCCTTTCCGCTGAATATCATATTCGCTGTGACTTGGTTGTTCCTGTTATGGATTCTATATAAGGAATACAAAAGTTCTACATTCACCCGCTTCCTCTGCGCTCCGGAAACCAGTGCATTATCTATCGGATTATTTATCGGCGGTTGCTTGGTGATAGGGCTTTTTCCCCAGTTATCCGATGCGGAAGCAAAAATGCGTGAGGGCATATCAGCATCTTTAGGGTGTTACAACTTCATGACTTCCTGGATATTCATAGCCATCCTTTTATTACTGATGAGCAACCTTGCAATGATTACTATCCGTGCATACCAACATCGCAAACAAGCCCGATGGCGTTTTATCCTGAACCACACCGGCCTATGGCTCGCCCTGTTTGCAGGATTCTTTGGCAGTAGTGACACTCAAACATTGCGTATACCTATATATAAAGGTGAACCGACAAGAGAAGCATTTGATATGAACGGTTCCGCCCATTATTTGGATTATGAAATCGAGCTCGATTCATTTGCCGTAGAGTATTATCCGAACGGACGCCCTTCCCGCTTTGCGGCTGACGTACGTTTGGGAAACGAAATGGCTTTGCTGGAAGTGAACCATCCGTATGCTTATCGGTTGGGAGAAGACGTTTACCTTACCGGTTACGACGTAGCCAAAGGTAACGAAAGTAATTATTGCATCCTTCAAGTAGTGAAGCAACCCTGGAAGTATGTTATGGTAGCAGGCATCTTGATGATGCTGGCAGGAGCTGTCCTTTTATTCATTAACGGAACTAAAAGAGTATGATAAACTGGGATAATTTTTATGTATTCGCAGCAGTGTCCGTCTGCTTGTGGCTGGCAGGAGCTATCTTTGCCCTTCGTTCATCATCGAGAAGCAAAGCGGCAATCGGCTTCACATCAGCAGGCATTATTGTTTTGGGCATCTTCATTGCCGGATTATGGATGTTCCTTCAACGTCCGCCCTTGCGCACCATGGGAGAAACCCGCCTGTGGTACTCTTTCTTTATGGGAGTGGCGGGACTGCTTACGTATATAAGATGGAAATACCGTTGGATTCTGTCTTTCTCGACGCTACTCTCCACGGTCTTTGTCATCATCAATCTGCTGAAACCCGAGATACACGACCAGTCATTGATGCCGGCCTTGCAGAGCATATGGTTCATCCCGCACGTCACCGTATATATGTTCTCTTATTCGGTTTTAGGATGCGCATTTATTATTGCAGTGACCGGATTGTTCCGCCACAAAGAAGAATATCTGCATACGGCAGACAATCTCGTGTATGCCGGCGTAGCCTTTCTTTCCATCGGTATGCTACTCGGCTCCCTTTGGGCAAAGGAAGCCTGGGGAAACTACTGGAGCTGGGACCCCAAAGAAACCTGGGCAGTTATCACCTGGATGGGATATCTGCTCTACATACATCTCCGTCTTTTCAGAAAAGCCGGACGGAAAAGCCTCTATGCATTGCTCATCATCTCCTTCCTCGCCCTGCAAATGTGCTGGTATGGAGTTAACTACTTGCCGGCCGCCCAACAAAGCGTGCACTTATATAATCGTAATAACAACTAATTTAATTCAAATGTGAAATGAAAAAAAGTACAAAACTAATCGTAGCACTGTTGGTGGTAGTGGCAGCACTGGCAGTTACCTACCGACTCATGCACCGGGTTCCTTCCAGTGATTTGGAAGTAAACGCCCAAATGCAGCAAATCATTACGGACGCAGGATGTCTCCGATGCCACACATCGACTCCTGACCTACCGTTCTATGCAAGTATGCCCGTTGCCGGAAAAATCGTAATGGAAGATGTGAGTGAAGCTTACCGTGCTTTCGACATGACTCAAATGGAAAAGGACCTGAAAGAAGGGCGTCCTCTCAATCCGGTAGACCTGGCAAAAGTAGAGAAAGTAATCCTCGACGGAAAAATGCCGCAGGCAAAGTATTATCTCGTACACTGGGGAGCTTCCTTTAATGATGCCAAAAAAGAAGTGGCACTCAGTTGGGTAAAGAACCATCGCATGGGACTATACACAGACGTAGCAGTCGCTCCCGACTTTACCAACGAGCCCATCCGCCCCATCGCCGACTCTATTGCGGTAGATGTACGCAAGGTGGTTCTCGGAGATTTATTGTACCATGACACCCGTTTGTCAGCCGACAACACCGTATCATGTGCCAGTTGTCACGGATTGGATACCGGTGGTGTAGACAACAAACAATATTCCGAAGGTGTAGGCGGCCAGTTTGGTGGCGTGAACGCTCCGACAGTCTATAACGCAGCCTATAATTTTGTTCAATTCTGGGACGGACGTGCCGGAACTCTTGCCGAACAAGCTGCCGGCCCTCCGTTGAATCCGGTGGAAATGGCTTGCGAATCTTTCGACCAGATTATCGGCAAACTGGCGGAAGACAAGAACTTTGTTTCAGCCTTCAATGAAGTATATCCCGACGGACTTAGCGAAAAGAATATCACAAACGCCATCCAGGAATTTGAAAAGACATTATTAACTCCCAATTCACGTTTCGACCGTTACCTGAAAGGTCAGAAAGACGCTATCACCGCAGATGAAATCGCCGGATACGAGCTTTTCAAGACATACGATTGCGCTACTTGCCACGTAGGAGAAATCCTGGGCGGACAGTCCTACGAACTGATTGGAGTAAAGCATGATTATTTTGCCGAACGACAGGCAGAAATGACCGAAGAAGACAACGGACGGTTCAAACAAACGCAGACAGAGCGCGACCGTCACCGCTTCAAAGTTCCCGGTTTGAGAAACATCGAACTTACCGCTCCTTACTTCCACGACGGCAGTATGACAACAATGGACGATGCTGTCCGTGCCATGGCCAAGTATCAGTTGGGCATCGACCTGCCACAACAGGAAGTGGACAAAATCGTCGGTTTCCTTCGTACGCTGACAGGCGAATACAAAGGCAAACTGCTGACCAATAAGAACATGATTTAAACAATAAAAGAGCGAATTATCTACTAAGAAAGAAGATGTCGGCAACAGCATCTTCTTTTTTTTATGCTCCAATCTTTTTGGACAGTTCAGTTATTTATTTTACTTTTGCCCATCACCAATAAATACTCTGAAAATATGACTCTGATAGACGGAAAAGCCATTTCCGAACAAGTAAAACAAGAGATTGCAGCCGAAGTAGCCGAAATTGTGGCTCGTGGCGGAAAACGTCCGCACCTGGCAGCTATCCTTGTAGGACACGATGGTGGCAGCGAAACGTATGTAGCTGCCAAAGTAAAAGCCTGCGAAGTTTGCGGATTCAAATCCTCACTCATCCGTTACGAAAGCGACGTGACCGAGGAAGAACTGCTTGCGAAAGTACGCGAACTCAACGAAGACAGCGATGTGGACGGCTTCATCGTGCAACTCCCGTTACCGAAACATATCTCCGAACAGAAAGTAATCGAAACCATTGATTACCGTAAAGATGTAGACGGTTTCCACCCGATTAACGTAGGCCGTATGTCCATCGGACTCCCCTGCTATGTGTCTGCTACTCCCAACGGTATCCTCGAATTGCTGAAACGTTACGAAATAGAAACTTCAGGCAAGAAGTGTGTCGTACTCGGACGCAGTAATATCGTCGGCAAACCGATGGCTGCACTGATGATGCAGAAGGCTTATCCGGGCGATGCCACCGTGACTGTATGCCACAGCCGAAGCAAAGACCTGGTGAAAGAATGTCAGGAAGCTGACATTATCATTGCTGCCCTGGGACAACCCAACTTCCTGAAAGCCGAAATGGTAAAGGAAGGTGCCGTAGTAATCGACGTAGGTACTACCCGTGTGCCGGACGCCACCAAGAAATCCGGTTTCAAACTGACCGGTGACGTGAAGTTCGACGAAGTAGCTCCGAAGTGCTCATACATCACTCCCGTGCCGGGAGGTGTCGGCCCAATGACGATTGTATCGTTAATGAAAAATACGCTGCTAGCCGGTAAGAAAGCTATTTATCAATGAGACATACCTTGTTTCTGGTAATCATATTTCTCTCCCTGTCCTGCTCCTCACGGTCGCAGGCAAGGAGAGATTCTATTAATAATACCTCATCTGATACCCTCTCCGCAGTTGACAGTATTATACCTGCCGACACATTGCGACTCCTTTTCGTAGGGGATTTGATGCAGCATCAAGGTCAAATCAATGCCGCCCGTACTGCAAAAGGCTATGACTATTCCACTTGTTTCGAATATGTCAAAGAAGAAATAGGCAGAGCGGACTTCGCTATCGCCAACCTGGAAGTTACACTAGGCGGAAAGCCCTATAAAGGGTATCCTGCCTTTAGCGCGCCGGATGAATATCTGACTGCCATTCATGATGCCGGTTTCAACGTCCTCGTAACTGCCAACAATCACAGCCTCGACCGTGGCAGAACCGGACTGGAACGTACCATCCAGTTAATCGACACACTGAAGATTCCTCATGCCGGAACATACGTCAACGCCGAAGCACGTGAGAAACAATATCCTCTCCTATTGGAGAAAAACGGATTCCGCATCGCCCTGCTCAATTACACGTATGGCACAAACGGAATACCCGTCACTCCGCCCAACATTGTGAATTATATCGACACAATGATTATCGCCAAAGACATCGAAGCGAGCAAAGCCTTGCAGCCGGACGCAATCATTGCCTGTATGCATTGGGGAATAGAATATCAATCATTGCCCGACAAAGAGCAGAAGTTCCTGGCCGACTGGTTACTCCAAAAAGGTGTCAGTCACGTAATCGGCTCGCATCCGCACGTGGTACAACCGATCGAAGTTCGCACGGATAGTCTGACAAACGACAAGCATCTCGTCGTCTATTCACTGGGAAATTATATCTCCAATATGTCTGCCCGCCGCACGGATGGCGGACTTATGGTAAGGATGGAATTAGTAAAAGATAGTACCACACGTCTCAATAATTGTGAGTACAGTTTAGTATGGACTGCCCGCCCAATGCAATCCGGGAAAAAAAATCATCAATTACTCCCCGTCAACCTACCCGTTGACTCAATTCCTTTACAAGCACGTAACTCGTTGAAAATCTTCACGAATGACGCGCGAACCCTTTTCAGCAAGCACAATCGGGGAATAAAAGAATATACTTTTTATCAAAAAAAGTAGTAGAATCTTTTGGAGATTAAAAGATAATATCTATCTTTGCACCGCGTTAGAGAAACGCAGACATGGTGGATGTAGTTCAGTTGGTTAGAGCGTCAGATTGTGGTTCTGAATGTCGCCGGTTCGAGTCCGGTCTTCCACCCAACAAAAAAGCCCTTATAAGTCATACTTATGAGGGTTTTCTCTTTATTGGTGGTAGTCTCCAGTGCCTAATTTCTTCAATACAAAAGCAAATATTTTCAATTTTCAGCTACATATAACACTATATCAGCAAACCACATAAGCAAGAAAGAACATAGTTAACAAGTAAATAGCTATATACTTAAAATTCAACCCCTTATAGTTTCCTTCAATTTCCTGCGATGGAAACTCCAGTTTCTCACCGAGGGAACGCGCGTTTCTATACGAGGACACTGGCGTTTCCCAGTATGGATACTAGCGTTTCCCTATAGGGAAACGGAGCGTTCGTCAGAGCTTCAAGAATTCGCCCCTTACCGTATGCTTTTTTCAAAGCAGTGAAGCCTGAAGATGTACGAACTATAAGCTAAATCTTTCGGACAAAAGAACACAAGAACAAATATATTCTTTATATTTGTGCAACATTCGCACTAAAAACTATACCATATATGGAAAATAACAAGAAACTAACCCGTTCTTCCAACCGGATGATTGCAGGAGTATGTGCCGGAATTGCAGAGTATTTCGGCTGGGACCCAACTTTATTGAGAATAGTATATGTATTAGCCACATTCTTTACAGCTTTCGCCGGACTAATCATCTATATCATTTTATGGATTATCATGCCGTCAAAAGTATATTAAGAGAAAGTATATTAAAAGAAAGCCTTGCCAAATCTTGTATATGACAACAAGTTGACAAGGCCTGTTTTATTTTCAAAAGCCGAAGACTAATATAATTCCAGCCCGAATTCTTCTTTTAGTTGCATCAATGCCTGATTCTTTTGAGCCATCATTTGGAACTTCTCTACGCGTCCTACCGGACGTACCGTTTCCGACGGTTCACTGACACGCACCTTCATTGTCACCTGACTATTCCTTAACCGACTACGAAGATAATCCTGCAATTGAGGTATCATAGAGGTAAAGTCCTTCGCAGCCATTTCATTATCCACCACCACTTCAAAGGTTGTGGAGTTCTTGAATAATGTAGGACGAAGCATCTGCATACGCTTTGTAAAGGCATCTTGTTCCTTCGGCAATTGCGCAGCATATTCCAGCCAGTAATAGTTCAAATCACGGTCATTGAAAATCAAGTCTTCTTCCGGTTGCATCTGCACCGTAGGAGCAGTGGTTGCAGTCGTATTCTGTGCCACCTGGTCACGCTGCGGATTCTTGATAGACACACCCAGGCTGGACATCTTCATCACCGGAACTTTCCGTTGCTCTTCCCTCACTACCTGAGGAGCACCCGCCCCCTGTGAAGGAGCAGAAGAAGTCGCATTCGGATAAGACGATGCGGGCTGTGCCGCCGCAGACGCCTGCGGTTGACTGGCAGCAGTAACATTACCAGCAGCCTGTGTTGAAGTTGAAGACGGAGACGAATGAACGGGATTCTGCTGTGCTGATGTTGCAGAAGCGACCTGCGGCTGCTGTGCTGCGGCAGGTTGAGCGAATACGGGTTTTATAGTCTTCTTAGGGCTACGCCCACCACTACCGTCATCCCCCTCGGTGGTAAGCTGTGCAACCTGTATCAAGGTCAGTTCTACCAGCAAACGCTTGTTCTTGCTGATGCGGTAATTCAAATCACATTCATTACAAAGCTTCATCGCCCGATACAAGAAAGGCAACGGACATTTCTGCGCCTGCTCCTGATAACGTTGGCGTATGCTCGCTCCTACTTCCAGCAAAGGCAAGGTCACCGCATCTTTGGCCACCAGCAAGTCACGGAAATGAGAGGACAAGCCGGTTATAAAGTGACTTCCGTCAAAGCCTTTATTCAATATATCATTGAAAAGCAGCAACGCATCGCTTACCTTATTCTCAAGGAAGCAATCCGTCAGACGGAAATAATATTCGTAATCAAGTACATTCAGATTATCAATCACGCTCTTATACGTGATGTTTCCACCCGTGAAACTCACTACCTGGTCGAAGATGGACAGGGCATCACGCATACCACCGTCCGCTTTCAGCGCTATCACATTCAATGCTTCCGGTTCTGCGGTAATGGCTTCTTTGGAGGCAACGTATGACAAATGGTTCACCGTATCTTCCACGCTAATCCGGTTGAAGTCGTAAATCTGACAACGGGAAAGGATGGTGGGAAGAATCTTATGCTTTTCTGTGGTAGCCAAGATAAAGATAGCATGACGGGGTGGTTCTTCCAGCGTTTTCAAGAATGCGTTGAAAGCAGATGCAGAGAGCATATGTACCTCGTCGATGATATACACTTTATATTTTCCAATCTGTGGCGGAATACGCACCTGCTCCACCAACTGACGGATATCGTCTACCGAGTTATTGGAAGCGGCATCGAGTTCGTGGATATTGTACGACCGCTGCTCGTTGAAAGCCACACAGGATTCACACTGGTTGCAAGCTTCGCCGTCGGCGGTGGGCGTCATACAGTTAATGGTTTTGGCAAAGATACGTGCGCAAGTAGTCTTTCCTACTCCACGCGGCCCGCAGAACAAATAAGCATGGGCGAGTTTTTGAGTGGCAATCGCATTTTTCAGCGTAGTGGTCAGCGCCCGCTGACCTACCACTGACTCGAACGTGGATGGACGGTACTTACGGGCTGATACAATATAGTTTTCCATATCCGGGATTCTCTCTGTTTTTTGCTTTTGCTGCAAATGTACACAAAAAAGTGATAAGTAATAAGGGATATAGAGAGAAGTTTTGAAGCCGAAGCGATAAGTTTTTAAGTTATTAGTTTTATCTTTGCGGATATTAATGCGAATATTAATAAAGAGAAGTTATGGGTAAACTAATCAGTATTTGGAATTTCATATGCAGACGTAAGTATCTTATTACGGTTGTGGCATTTGCTGTCATCATAGGTTTTCTGGACGAGAACAGTTTGGTTCGCCGTTTCGGATATGAGCGTGAAATCAGTCAACTGAAAGAAGAAATAGAAAAGTACCGGGTGGATTATGAGGAGAACACGAAACGTCTCAACGAAATAAGCACCAATCCGGATGCCATCGAGCAGATTGCCCGTGAGAAGTATCTGATGAAGAAACCCAACGAAGATATTTACGTTTTTGAAGAATAAAAAATGAAACAATTAGTACCCGCACTTTTCGTCGTCGGCGCTGTCATGGTTCTTGCCGGAGCTGCCGTATTTATCACCGGATGGATGTATGCTCCTTATATCTATACCATCGGAGCCGGATTCATCGCATTGGCACAGGTGAACACACCCGTCAAAGGGAAAAGCAAAACACTGAAACGCCTGCGCATCCAGCAGATATTCGGAGCATTGGCTCTTATACTAACCGGAGCTTTCATGTTCACCACACGTGGCAATGAGTGGATTGCCTGTCTTACTATTGCCGCTATACTCGAACTTTACACTGCTTTCCGTATCCCGCAGGAAGAAGAAAAGGAAAGGGCATAAAAAAGCCCGCTCATAGCTTCACAGTCTTGAACAGGCACCAACACAAACAAAATTTTGTTTCTTTCATATTCCGCCCCTTTATGCAAAGAGCGGAATACTATTTTTTTCAAAAAATCATTTTTAACAACATCATTATTTCTTTACCGGAGAATATCTTGCATTCAACCCGTCTACAATTTCTTTTGTAATGTTGAATGTGCTGTCAGCATAAAGCAGATTGTCGAAACCTGTGTTGCTGAAGATTAAGCTATATCCGTGAGTCTTGTTATACTCTTTCAGGAAAGCATTGATAGAATCGCGGAACTGCAAGCTATTCTTGTTATTTTCTTCCATCAGACCATTCTGAAGTTTGTTGCTCAATTCCTGCAGGTCTTGTTCCAACTTCACCAAACGGTTGTATTCCTGTTGAGCTCTGTCTTGTGACAAGAACGCGTTATTCTCAACTTTCTTCTGGAAGTCTTGTTTTTCCTTATTCAGAGCGTTAGCCTTTTGGTTCAACGTCATGCGTACGTTTTCGCTCTTCTTTACCATTGCCTCATTCAGGTCAATACAGAAGTTGTATTTAGCAAGCAGCGAATCAATTTCAACATAGGCAATTTTCATTCCTGACAATTCGGCGTTAGACTGAGACGGAGCAGTAGTAGTTTGATTGTCAGCTTTGCCGGCACATTGTGAAAATAAAACGATAAACGCAAGAGCAGCCAAACCATTCATGAGGTAGTTCATTCTATTCATAATCTATAAGTATTGTTTTTTAAAAATTTAATTCATACTATCGTTCAAGGCTTTTTCCAACTCATCAATAGAAAAACGTGGTTTCTTTTGTGCTTCCCTATCCTGAGACTGTGCACATCCGATACCTTTCTTACGCAACGTTTTATTCCCGCTCACGTGACCATTCGGGAACTTCCCACCCTTCGTAAAGAATACTCTTACCCCTAATAATGCCAGGGAAATAGCAACTATTAACAAAGTTATCAGTATAGTCTCAACCATTTCTATTAATTTTGTGAGTGCAAAGATAGGCTTTAATGAGATATGAGTTCAGATAAGCCAATCAAATTAACCATATTTAGCAATAGAAGAAACTAAAACCATCCTTCTATTCCTTATTATAAAAAAGAAAACAGCATGGAAAAAAAAGACTTAAAGCCGGCTGGCGTATTCAAGTATTTCGAAGAAATCTGCCAGGTGCCGCGCCCTTCAAAGAAGGAAGAGAAAATGATTGCCTATCTGAAGGCATTCGGAGCTAAACATAATCTTGAAACCAACGTAGATGAAGTTGGCAACATATTGATTAAAAAGCCTGCTACTCCGGGGAAAGAGAATCTGCAAACTGTCGTACTGCAATCGCATATCGACATGGTGTGCGAGAAGAACAATGACGTTCAGCACGACTTCCTCACCGACCCCATCGAAACGGAAATAGATGGAGAATGGCTGAAAGCCAAAGGAACGACTCTCGGAGCGGACAATGGTATCGGTGTGGCTACGGAGCTGGCTATCCTTGCTGATGACACTATCGAGCACGGCCCGCTGGAATGTCTGTTTACCGTAGACGAGGAAACGGGACTGACCGGAGCTTTTGCCTTGAAAGAAGGGTTCATGAGCGGTGATATTCTCCTGAATCTCGATTCAGAAGATGAAGGAGAAATCTACATCGGATGTGCCGGTGGCATTGATTCCGTGGCACAGTTTACTTATAAGGAGATAGAGGTTCCTGCCGGATATTTCTTCTTCAAGGTGGAAGTGAAAGGGCTGAAAGGCGGTCACTCCGGTGGTGATATCCACTTGGGACGGGGAAATGCCAACAAGATTCTGAATCGTTACCTCACCCGTATCGCCAACAACCATGACTTGTATCTTTGCGAAATCAACGGAGGTAATCTGCGCAACGCTATTCCGCGTGAAGCGTATGCTATCTGTGCAGTGCCCGAAGACGCAAAACACGATATTCGTACTGAACTGAATATCTTTGCCAGTGAAATGGAAGATGAATTATCCATTGTTGAACCGGACTTGAAGTTGGTTCTTGAATCTGAAGCTCCACGCAAGATGGCTATCGACCAAAGTACAACCGACCGTTTACTGAAAGCGTTGTATGCCGCTCCTCATGGTGTATATGCGATGAGCCAGGATATTCCGGGATTGGTGGAGACATCTACTAATCTTGCTTCTGTGAAGATGAAACCGAATAATATCATCCGCATCGAAACCAGCCAGCGCAGTTCTATTTTGTCTGCACGCAATGATATGGCGAATACTGTACGTGCCGTATTCCTGTTGGCAGGAGCTGATGTTACCTTCGGTGAAGGTTATCCGGGATGGAAACCGAATCCGCATTCGGCTATTCTCGAAGTGGCTGCCGAATCTTATAAACGTTTATTTGGCGTAGATGCCAAAGTGAAAGCGATTCATGCCGGATTGGAATGTGGCCTGTTCCTTGACAAGTATCCGACGTTGGATATGATTTCTTTCGGACCGACTCTCACAGGTGTTCACTCTCCCGACGAACGGATGCTTATCCCTACCGTAGATAAGTTCTGGAAACACTTATTGGATATTCTGGTACATGTTCCTGTTAAGAAATAACAGACAGATAAGTCCACAATCAAAGGGTTATGGTAACAGCGAAAAAAGAGTAGCTGTTACCATAATCTTTTTTGTTGTGTGCGCATGGGGAATCGGTTTTCTTACTCCTTTTTGTGTCGTTGCACAAGATTTTTCTTATAAGCAAGGGGCTCATGACAAGCAAGACTCTCTTTCCAAAGAAAGAATCCCTTTTCGTGTCGTAAGCTGGAATATAGAAAACCTGTTTGATACTCACCATGACAGTTTGAAGAATGACCACGAATTTCTTCCCGATGCGATGCGTCATTGGAATTACAGCAGATATAAGAAGAAGTTAGCTGATATTGCACGTGTTATCACGGCGATTGGCGAATGGAACCCGCCTGCGCTTGTAGGCCTATGCGAAGTAGAAAATGACTCGGTGCTACGCGACCTCACCCGCCGTTCTCCTTTAAAAGAACTTGATTACCGCTATGTCATGACAGATTCTCCTGATTTAAGAGGGATTGATGTAGCTCTGCTTTATCAACGGGATTTGTTCAAGCTATTATCATCCCGTTCTATCTCTATCCCACCTTTGAAAGAACATCGTCCAACAAGAGACTTATTACATGTCAGCGGCCTGTTACTGACAGGAGATACGCTGGATGTATTTGTCTGCCATCTGCCAAGCCGTTCCGGTGGCGCTGAAGTGTCTGAACCTTATCGACTCCATGCAGCACAAATCCTGCGAACTGAAGCTGATAGTATTCTGAACGCAAGACTTCATCCTCAAGTCATTATTATGGGAGATTTCAATGATTACCCGACAAATAAATCCATTCGGGAAGTACTGGAAGCGGAAGCGCCTTCATCAGATACGCTGTCTTCGTCGAAACTCTATCATTTACTTGCTCGAAAAGCCAAATCCAGGGACTTTGGTTCTTACAAATATCGTGGAGAATGGGGATTACTCGACCACTTGATTGTATCCGGCACTTTGCTGAATCAGTCCGGTAACTTCTTCACCAGTGAAGAAAAAGCAAATGTTTGCCTTCTCCCTTTTCTGCTGAAAGAGGATAATAAGTACAGCGATAAAGAACCTTTCCGCACCTATAAAGGAATGAAATATCAAGGGGGTATCAGCGACCACTTGCCAATCTATACTGATTTCATACTAATTCCATATTAAGATTTTATATTAATCGGAGCGACCAAGCATTACACTTCTCAGTGCATTCTCATCAGAAAAGGAATAACCAAAGGCAAATAATCTTTCAGACTAATCCGCAACAATTTCAAAGCCTGTTGAATCCGAGCGTCTACTGTTTTAGGAGAAATACCCAAACGGTCAGCTATTTCATTATAAGTCAAATCCTGAAAACGATTCATTTCAAAAGTTTCGCGCACTTTATCAGGAAGACTTGCCAATGCTTCCTCTATTTTTTTAGTCAGTTCATCAACAACATAAAAATCCGGGTCTTCATATTGTGACTGCAAATTATTGAAAATAACTTCTTCTACCCTTTGCTTCACTTGATTATGTCTGATAAGTGTCAAACAGCGGTTCTTTACCGCCCTAAACAAATAACTTTTCAAAGACAGCTCAAACGCCTGCATCTCTTTATTCTCCCACAACCAAACCATCACATCCGAAACAATCTCCTGTCCGTCATCCGGTTCTACAAACATGCGGGCGTACGCACAAAGAGAAGGATAATACTTGAGAAACAGTGCTTCGAATGCATCTTCACGTCCTTGTTGAACCTGAAAAAAAAGACCCTCATCGGTCACTGTATCAAAAGCGTTGCTATGCATATCAGTCATGTTTTCAGCAAAAATACTATTATTTCTGAAAAAAAGTCATTTTTTGGATAGGAGTTTTTCTCTTTCATTAGTCATATCTATAAAAGCAGGAAATATGAACAAGTTAGATTATATTAATGAGTCAGTTTTACTCAATTACTTTGCAGGTGAACTTTCTCCGGAACACCGAAAAGAAGTTGAGGAATGGATTCATTTGTCAAAGGATAATGAGAAAACTGCACGCGACATATTTCAACTATACCGCGCAGCAGACACTTTAAACTATATGAAGCAAATAGATGCCCCGGCAGCTTTAAAAAAAGTAAAAAACAAGATATACAGGCGACAAAAGAAAATCTCATGGTTCATATGGGGGCAACGTGTCGCCGCTTGTTTGGCTATACCTTTACTGGCTATCACTCTATATCTGACATTAAAAAGCAGCCCTACCGGATATATAGTACTCAAAACAAATCCGGGAATGGTGGCCACAACTGATTTACCAGACGGTTCTAAAGTATGGCTAAACTCAGGTTCTACTCTCAAATATCCGGTAAAGTTTGAAAATGATACCCGCCATGTTGAGCTAAATGGAGAGGCTTATTTTTCGGTGTATAAAGACAAAAGCAAGCGGTTTATTGTCACAACTCCATTCCAAATCCAAACCGAAGTGTTAGGAACTGAGTTCAATATGGAAGCATATCAGAAGGATAGTGTAGTTAAAACGACACTCGTTTCCGGCTCTGTGCGGCTATCTTTCCTTGATAAGGACAACAAAGAACAATCACATGTAATCAAGCCTAACGAAGAATTTGCCTATAACACGGAGACGAAGGAGACAAAAACAGAAGTTCTTTATGTACGGACTTATACTGCATGGAAAGATGGCGAAGTGGTATTCAGAGACACTCCATTAAACGAAGCGCTCAAAATACTGAGCAAACGATTCGATGCAGAATTTATTGTGAAAGATTCTACCTTATATAATAGCTCCTTCACCGGAGTATTTGACAGCCAACATCTTCCTCTCATACTGGAGCACTTCAGGCTGGCAGCAGATATACAATACAAAATCCTGAGACTAAAGGAAAGTGCAGACGAATCCATAGATAAGAAAACACGAATCGAACTTTACTAATTCACACAATACTTTAACCCTAAATGAATATACAAATGATAACACATCCTCCTTAAAAACAAAAAACATACGGAAAAATATTGGCGTATTTTTCCGTATGAAAAAAACTACAGAATACTTGTTTGGCGACAAGTATGATGTCTATAGTAATTTTTTAATCAAATTCATTACAAATCTATGATTTATTATTTGAACTTCCAACTTTTGGGGGGAATGAATGCATTCGTACTCCTGAAAAAAATACCATTGTGTATGAAGCTATCAGCAATTATGTTGTTTATATTTGCAAGTCTGACGCTTGCCGCCAATACCTATGGGCAATCGGCACGTGTAACCTTAAACGTCAATAACGGCAGTTTACAAAAAGTACTGGATGAAATTGAGAAACAATCCGATTATCATTTCTTCTATAACAATAAGCAAGTCGATATCTTACGAAAGGTAAGTATAAAGAGTAACCAAACAGAGCTCAAGCAAGTACTTAACCAACTGTTTGCCGGAACTAATATCGGATACAAAGTATTGGAAAATAGTATCATACTATCTCCTAAAGCTATTTTAGAAAACAGCGAGTTAGCTCAACAACAGCAACATAGAAAAATAAGAGGAACAGTAAAAGATAAAAATGGTGAACCCATTATCGGTGCAAATATCAAAGAAAAAGGAACTGCCGGAAATGGAACAATTACAGATATTGAAGGTAACTTTTCGCTTTCTGTAGGAAGCAAAAGTACCCTTACTATTTCATATATTGGATACCAAACCAAAGAAATAGCAGTAAATAATGCTACATTACTCGATATCCACCTGGAAGAAAATGCAGCAGCATTGGAAGAGGTAGTAGTGACCGCATTAGGCATTAAGCGTGAAGAAAAGGCATTGGGATATGCAGTGCAAAAGGTAGATGGCAACAAGCTATCGACAGTGAAAAACGTAAATGTAGCCACTTCATTGACCGGTAAGATTGCAGGCTTAAATGTAAAGAACAGTACTGAATTTAATACATCACCTTCACTTTCGCTTCGTGCCTCCTCTCCTCTTTTAGTCATTGACGGAGTACCGTATGGAAACGTAGGACTGAATGACATCGCTGCCGATGACATCGAATCTATAGACGTATTGAAAGGCGCTACTGCTTCTGCACTATATGGTGCACGCGGAGGAGCAGGAGCAGTAATGATTACAACCAAAAAAGGAAGCCAGGAAGGACTGACAGTTACAGTGAACAGCAGCACAATGTTTGCCGCAGGCTATCTGAAAAAGCCTGAAGTTCAGAGTGCATACAGTACCGGCTCCGGAGGATATTATAGTACAGGTAGTTATGTATGGGGAGATAAACTTGACATTGGTCGTACCGCAGAACAATATGACCCATACACACATGAATGGATAGAAATGCCATTAGTTTCAAAAGGAAAAAACAATCTGAAAAATTTCCAGGAGTTGAGTCTGATTACCAACAACAACGTAAGTGTAGCTCAAAAAGGAAAATATGGAAGTGTACGTACTTCATTAACACATGTATATAACAAAGGACAGTATCCCAATCAAAAATTAAATAAGATTACATATTCCGTTTCAGGAGATATGAAATGGAAGCAGTTTTCCTTTGAAGGTGGACTTACCTACAACAAACGTTTCTATCCGAATGATACAGGAGCTGGATATAGTAGTGCCGGTTTCTTGTACAACTTGTTAGTTTGGTCAGGAACAGAATATGATATCCGTGATTATAAAGATTATTGGATTAAAACTGACGAGCAACAGAACTGGATGGACAGCAAATGGTATGACAATCCTTATATAACTGCATACGAAGTTATATCAAGTAGTGATTATGACCTAATCAACGGATATCTTTCTGCCAATTATGACTTTACTTCCTGGCTGAAACTTTCATTGCGCTCCGGTTTAGATTCCTACTCACAAAAAAAAGAGTGGCGTAATCCGATAAGTGCCTTGGGAGGATGGGACAAATTAGGATATTATGCTCTGCAACGTTTAGGTGGATACAGTCTTAATAATGATTTGATGCTTTCCGCTGATCATAAATTTGGTAATTTCAATGTGGACGGTTTCATCGGAGGTACAATCTATTATTGGAAGAGTGATAATATTCTGTCCGAGACACAGAATGGATTAACTATCCCCGGGTATTATTCATTGAAAGCTTCGGTAGACCCACTAAAAACGACTAGCGGGATCACAAAAAAACTAACAACTAGTATCTATGGAAAAGCCTCCGTATCTTGGAAGAGCACCTTATTCTTAGACGTAACGGCTCGTAACGACTGGTCATCTACATTACCATCAGAGACTCGCTCTTACTTCTACCCATCAGTTGCTGGTAGTGTAGTGATGTCCCAACTTATTCCAATGCCTAAATTTATTGATTTCTGGAAAGTTAGAGGAGCATGGACGGTGACTAAAAGCGATTTGGGAGTATATGATACAAATAACACTTACAGTGTTTCGACTGATTTATGGAACGGTGAAAGTGCCGCCTACTATCCTTCATCCATCCGTGGCATGGCAGTAAAACCATCCGCTACACGCTCCTATGAAATCGGTACGGCCGCACATTTTTTCGGCAGTCGCCTGAAAGTAGATTTTACCTATTATAACAAACTATATTATAATCTCACTCGAAGTGCGGGCATCAGTAGTGCATCAGGTTTTAACTCAACACTAATCAATATTGATGAAGAATATGTAGGAAGAGGAGTAGAACTGACACTATCCGGAAACATTATTCGTACGAAAGACTGGAATTGGGAATCCACCTTCAACTGGTCACGGGACCGTTGGTATTACACCAAAGTTGCCCCCAAGTATTCCACTCAAAAACCGTGGGTAGCACCCGGCAAACGTTGGGACTGGTATGGCGTCTACGACTGGGAACGAGATCCCGACGGAAATATCATTAATTATGGAGGTTACCCCAAACAAAGCCAGTACAAGTCTGTCATGGGTTATGAGTATCCGGACTGGATATGGGGATGGAGTAACACTATCTCTTTTAAAAATATAACCCTCTCCTTCTCCTTTGACGGACGCGTAGGGGGATTGGCACATTCAAAAACAAATCAAGGTATGTGGAATTCAGGGGCACATATAGATTCCGACAACGAATGGAGATATGATGAAGTAGTCAATCGCCAGACCAATTATATAGGAAAAGGGGTCAAAATAGTTTCTGGCAAAGTTGAGTATGACTCCAACGGTAATATTACATACGACAATCGTGTGTTTGCTCCTAATGATGTAAAAGTATCCTACGAAACATATACAAAAACTTTAAATCCATCCCCGTATACTGTTACCAGCCAAAATGTCTTTGATGAGACGTTCTTTAAACTATGTGATCTTTCCATTACCTATCAAATGCCAAAATCCATTTGTGAGAAACTACGCATGAAAGGTCTGTCACTCGCTTTAGTAGGGCAAAACTTACTTATCTGGACAAAAGAGTTTCGCTTCACCGATCCTGATGGTGATTCGGATAATCTGAGCTCACCTTCCACACGCTATGTAGGATTTAATGTCAAACTAGATTTTTAAAATGATAAAACAATGAAATATATGAATAATTTTTTATCCTTGTTGTTGATAATTGCTTTATTAAGCTCTTGTGACAAATTCGATGAAATAAACACCAACCCGGACGCAACAACAAAAGTTACCTCTTCACTATTGGCAACCGGGCTATTATTGAATATCACCAGTTCCAGTAGTGGTAAATCTTTTGTCAATAGCGCGCTCTTATCCAAACAACTGGCATGGGGTGGTGAAGGCATGGAAGACTACCAATATAATATATTCGGACGTTCCAGTTTTGGGGGATACAATACCTTGATTAATGCACAAAAAATGGTCGAGTCCGTTTCTGATGATAATGTGAATGCTTACGACGGATTAGCACATTTCATCAAAGCTTACAAGCTTTTCTATATGTCTTTGGAAATGGGTGATATCCCTTATGAAGAAGCTTTGCTAGGAGAAAAAGGATTAGTAAAACCGCGCTATAATACGCAAAAAGAAGTAATTAACTTTATTCTTGAGGATTTAGCTAAAGCCTATGAATTATTCTCCAATGGTAAAGACTTCACTGGAGATCCTATTTTAGGAGGAAAAATAGAACTATGGAAAAAAGCGACTACAGCTTTCCAACTCAAAGTTTTGATGCATCTTTCAAAAAAAGAAAATGATTCCGACCTGAACATTAAACAGCGTTTTTCCGAAATTGCTACTTCAGGTAATCTCATGGAATCCAATACAGACAATCTGCAAATGATATATATGGACAAAGCAAATACATTGTATCCTTTCAACAAAACAAACCATAAATACACCGACAATCCAATACTAACAAATATAATAATCGACATATTTAAAGGAACTGGTGATATACGTATGTTCTACTATGCTAAACCGTCGGAGGCCAAACTAAAAAGTGGATTACAAGCCGACGATTGGAGCGCATATATCGGAATTGATCCATCTGCCCCCTTTGAGGAAATAAACAAAGCCTATGCAGCTCTCGAATATTCAGGATTAAATCCTCGATATACAGATTATCCAGCAGGTGAACCTGTCATACGCCTAGGCTATGCCGAACAAAACTTTATTCTTGCTGAAGCCATTGTAAGAGGGTGGATACAAGGAGATGCCTCCATTTACTATAAAAAAGGGATCGAAGCCAGTATGAACTTCATCGCAGATAATACGCCGAATGATATCATATATCATCACGGGCATCCTATTACAGAAGAGAGTATAGCCGCTTTCCTCGAAACACCTGCAATACAACTAACCGGAAACAAGGAGCATGATATTGAAAAAATCATCACCCAAAGGTATTTGGCTTCCTTCATGCAGCATCCCTGGGATACATATTATGATTACCGCCGTACTGGATATCCGGTTTTTCCCATTAATCCTGAAACCAATCGTAATGACGTAAAAGACCAATTACCCATGCGCTGGATGTATCCCCAAAGCGAGTCTGATTATAATAAGGAAAATATTGATGAAGCGTTACAACGACAATTCAATGGCGTGGATGATGTTAACAAATTAATGTGGATTTTACAATAACAGGCATATGCTTAGAATTCAGCTGACAGGAATACTTATTTGGTTATGCGTAAGCGCAGCCTGTGCAAAAGGAGTAACGATAAAAGTGCTGCAAATGAATATTTGGCAGGAAGGAACCATGGTCAAGGGAGGGTTCGAAGCTATCGCGGATGAAGTCTCCCGGCTAGAGCCGGATATCGTTATGTTCAGTGAAGTACGTAACTACCATGGTGAAATGTTCATTTCCCGCATACTCCACGCACTTAAGGAGCGAGGTAAGATGTATTATGGTGAAAACAGTCCTTTAGATATCGGAATCTTATCCAAATATCCGATAGAAGAACAAGCCCCCAACTGTCCCTCTGAAAAAGACGCCGGTTCCGTGCTAAAAGCACGGATACGTATCAATGGTCAGACAGTGGTAGTTTATTCGGCACATTTAGATTATACGCATTATGCTTGTTATCTGCCGAGAGGATATAGCGGAGTAACATGGAAAAAACTGGAAGCACCGGTGACCAACGGAATAGAAGTAGAAAAAGCCAACCGAGAATCCATGCGTGACGAAGCCATTTATCACTTTATTGAAGATTCAAAGAAAGAAAAAGGCAATATAATTTTGCTGGGTGGAGATTTTAATGAACCTTCGCATCTCGATTGGAATGAGAAGACGAAAGATTTGTGGGATCATCATGGCACAGTCGTTCGCTGGGATTGCTCTACTATGCTAATGGAAGCCGGCTTTAAAGATGCTTACCGAACTAAATACCCCAATCCAGTCACGCATCCGGGATTTACATTTCCGTCGGACAACAAGGGAGTGTCAGAACAAAAGTTGTCATGGGCACCGGAATCCGATGAAAGAGACAGGATTGATTTTATTTATTATATGCCTTCCAAAAGGATGAAGCTAAAAGATGCCGTGATTATCGGGCCTTCTCAATCAATTGTCCGGGGTAAAAGGACAAAAGAAAACAGCCGTGACTGGTTTATAGAGCCAATTGACGTATGGCCGACCGACCATAAGGCAGTTATGGCAACATTTTACATTAAATAAATTATCATAAGTATGAAAAAAATATTATTTGTATTAGCCTTTTGTATGCAAGCCTTGTATGCTTCTGCACAAATTTATCCGGTACGCGCCGAACTAACGGATAAGAATTCTTTTACTATGATTCTGATACCTGACCCACAAAGTTACACAAAATTCGACGCTAATCAGCCACTCTTCGAACTACAAACAGCATGGGTAGCCAATAGCATCGAATCACTAAACATCAAAGCAGCACTATGCACGGGAGACTTGGTAGAGCAGAACGAAATCCGTATTCCTGATGGTGTGAACGGAAATCAGACGAGTGAAGAACAATGGAAAGCTGCTTCACGTGCTTTCGAACGGCTGGACAACAAACTGCCTTATGTAATCTGCACAGGGAATCACGACTACGGTTATGAGAAATCAGAAAATCGGCTTTGTCATTTCCCTGATTATTTTCCTTCCGAACGAAACAGTTGCTGGCGAAAGACATTGGTTGAAGTAGGACTTGATTCTAAAGGTGTTCCGACTTTAGAAAATGCAGCTTATGAGTTTATTACGGATACTTGGGGAAAGATATTGGTTCTATCCTTGGAATTTGCTCCAAGGGATGAAGCTATAGAATGGGCAAAAAAAGTTATTGAAAAGGATAAGTATGCTAATCATAAAGTGATTTTATTAACACATTCTTTTCTTGATTACAAAGGAGAGCGATTCATAAAAGAGGATTATAAGCTAACTCCTGCCAATTATGCAGAAGCTGTATGGCAGAAACTTGTTTATCCTTCAAAGAACATTAAGTTAGTCGTTTGTGGGCACGAATGCAACATTACTGATAATGAACACAATGTCAGCTTCCGTACCGATAAGAATAAATATGGAAAGAATATTCCTCAAATGATGTTCAATGCTCAGACAGCCGACGGACAATGGTTTGGAAACGGTGGTGACTGCTGGCTACGGATTATGGAATTCATGCCTAATGGCAAAACTATCAAGATTAAAACTTTTTCTCCACTGTTCGCTCTTTCCCCACAAAGTGCGGATAAAGCTTGGAGAACAGCATCTTATGACCAGTTTGATATAGTTATTGAATAACTAAATATAGCAGAAGAGTAAATCTATTCTCTATAGTTCTAAGAAATTTGTGTTCCATATAAGTTAAATCATCGTTCAACTTATATGGAACTTTTTATTAGTTAATCTGAATATTGATAGACCTTTAAGTCGAATTTAGGAACCATTGCCAGCAAATGGTCGAAGATATCCGACTGGATACGTTCATACTCTTTCCAAACTTTGTTTCGGGAGAAGAAGTAAACCTGGATAGGTACTCCATACATGGTAGCCTCTTTTTGGCTGATAATCAAGTCCAAGTCCTGATTCACCACAGGCAGGCTGCATAAATAGCGTTCAATATATACTCTGTAAACCTGGGAGTTAGTAGGTACTACACCTTCATCGGGTTGATAATCTGCCATTAAAGGAACTTCTTTCCGGTAGCGGTCAAGCATTTCCGGTGTACAGAATTGTAAGGTAGTCAAATCCAATGTGATGCTTTTCATTACCCGACGGCCACCTGATTGTGTCATTCCGCGCCAGTTTTGGAAAGGGCTGCTCACTAGCGTGTAAGGTGGAATGGTAGAAATGGTGTTATCAAAGTTTTGGATTTTGACTGTGTTCAGTGTTATTTCCTGTACGATACCGTTAGCGTCACCGGAAGGAAGCGTAACCCAGTCTCCCGGACGCACCATATCATTGGCGGAAAGCTGGATACCTGCTACAAAGCCTAATATGGAATCTTTGAAAACTAACATCAAGATGGCTGCTGAAGCTCCCAATCCTGCAAACAGGCTGGCAGGTGATTTATTCACGATAATAGCAATGATAACAATTCCGCCCACAAAGAAAAGGATTACTTGCAACACTTGGATAAATCCTTTCATCGGGCGGTCTTTCATGGATTCTTTTCCATCGTAGATGTCCATTATCATCAACAGAATCCCATTGATAGCCAACAATAAAGAGAAAATAATATAAACAACACAAGCCTTTTGGGAAATCAGCAGTAACTCCTTCCCACGCATAAAAGCCATTGGCAGCAAAGAATAAACAAGGAAAGCCGGAATGGTATGTATCAGATGATGAAATACTTTACGTTTCATCAATAACGTATTCCACTGATGTGGTTTCCGACGCGTGTACTGTCTCATTCCGCCTATGAGAATTGCCTGGCAGAGATAATTCAGACCGATGGCAATTGCAATCATCAGTATAGCAATAATAGTCTCATCAAAACGGTCGGCAACTTTCGGGTCTATTCCCCAATCTATCAGGATTTTGTTCATCCATTTTCCTAAATCTACTACTAGCATAACTTCTGTCCTTTTTTAATTAATAACAGTAAAAGGTTCATTTGGTTTAGAAAAAAAAAGACTGGCATCCGATTCTAAAAGAATCAAGACACCAGTCTCCACTGCTACTCTCTAAGCATATCTTTTAATGATGACTCCCATCAAGGCATTGCCACCACTCCTATTTCATTCATTTCTACTTTTGCAACTGTGGCAGTAGGCGTAGTGGCCTCCAGTTTAATATAACGTGCTTGTACTTTTTCGCCAAAGGTGACTGTTTGCGGCAGCGGATTGTGCATGATATTGCTGAACTCTCCATTGGTCGGAACTTCTTTCCAGTTCTTACCGTCTGTGCTGACAAAGAATTTATAGCGGAATGCCATTGTCGGTTTTGCTTCCGCCTTTGAAGGAGCATAAGTAAAACTGCCCAATATCACGGTCTTACCCAAATCAATGGTTAATGGTGAAGCGGCTACCTGCTTCCATTCGGAACGGGGCAGGTTGTTCCAGTTCTCTGCCTTCGCTTCTTCCTGCAAAGGTTTTGCATAGTAGGCGCCAACCTGATTTATATATGCGGTCAGGCGACATTCGTTTATTTTCACCCGAAGTTTGCCGGCTTTTACAGTCGGGAAACGCAACATACGTTTATATCCTATCGTAGTGCCTTTTCCTACTTCTTTCCAACCGTTATCTGTCAATACTTCTACAGCAAAGGATTCCACTCTCTGCCCTTTCGTGATGTCTTCCTGAAGCATCACCATGTTTATTTCCGAACCCGGTTTTAAGTCGTAAACGGCTTCACTACCCGGAGTAGCATTCCAGTAGTTTCTTCCCTTTTTCACCCGGTTGTCGGCAAATATCTGTTGACGATAAGTAGCAAACTCGTTCAGACGGTTTACATCTGCTGCATTGATTAATCCTTTACGGTCGGGCGGTATGTTCAGCAAAAGTACAGAGTTGTAGCCTACCGACTGGAAATAAATATCCGATAAATGTTTGAGGGACTTCACTTTCGCGTCCTCTTCGGCATGATAGAACCATCCCGGACGGATAGATACATCTACTTCCGAAGGATACCAAAATAGTTCCGTAGCTTTCTCCAACATTTTGCGGCTGCCTAAATCTTCCGCTTTGCTAAAAACACCCAGGCGTTGGTTGTTCTCTTGCGAGCGGGCGTATATTCCGGGAGTCAGTACGGTGGCATTCCATTCGGTTTCTCGTCCCAGTCCTTTTTCATTTCCTACCCAACGTACATCGTCTCCCATAATTGCCATTACAGCTTTCGGTTGCAGGCGTTGGATGGTTTTATAGAAAGCGTCCCAGTCATAGACTTGTTTCTTTCCGTTCGGTCCTTCCCCATTCGCTCCGTCAAACCATACTTCATGCACTTCGCCATAATTGGTGAGCAGTTCTGTCAATTGGCGGATAAAGAATTCATTGTAGCGGGGAGAGTCTCCATAACATTCCGCATTACGGTCCCAGGGGGAAAGATAGACGCCGAATTTCATATCATATTTATCGCAGGCTTTCCGAAGTTCTTTGACTACGTCGCCCTGTCCGCTCTTCCAGGGGGAAGAAGCTACGGAATGCTTGGTGGTAGCTGTCGGCCAAAGGCAGAAGCCGTCGTGATGTTTTGCTGTCAGAAGTACCATTTTAAAGCCGGCATCTTTAAGGGTGCTTACCCATTGTTCGGCATCCAGTTCGGTCGGGTTAAAGATAGCGGGGTCTTCTTTTCCGTCTCCCCATTCGCGTCCGGTAAAGGTATTGATGCCGAAATGAAGGAAAGCCGTCAGTTCCATTTGCTGCCAGGCATATTGCTGGGGAGTGGGTACAAGGCGCGCGGCCATATCTACTTTCTGTTCGAGGGTGGCATTTTGAGGAAATTCAAGATGCTTCACATAATAGTTTTCTTTCTTTTGAGCTTGTCCGCTCAAGATAAAAGCTGAAGATAGAAAAAGGGAAATCAGTAGTTTGTTCATGATACATATTATTTATTGGTGTCAAGACTACAAAGATAAAATAAAAGGTGCGGATTACACGACTTCAACGGAATACTTTTTGACGATATTCTATAAAACCAGTGTAACCCGCATCTTGATATTTAATCTGATAGCCTATTGATATGGAGTTTACTTCACCGGATAAAGGGTAAATTCAAAACTCTGTTTCTTTACCGGTACTAAGTATTGCGGCAACACTCCGGGGCCGCAAGTCGCTGTTCCTACTCCTGCCTGTTCCGCGTCGAGATGTATTGTTACCAATCCGTCACGTTCCAGGTCATTTATATGGCGGGCTTTCTCTACTAATACATCCGAGAAAGGAATCATACTAAACTGGAAAGGACGATTGGACTCAAAAAAGAGACCTTCACCGGAAGGATTTGTCAATTTTGTCCAGCGTACATCTGTCCGGTTACCCGTCGATTGCGGAATGACGTAGTAGTGGAACATTCGTTCGGGAGTGGTTTGATACAGACCGATTTTACCGGACTGGTCACGGTCGATATAGGTTTCATTGTCACCGCGTCCCAGGTAGGAAACCTGGTTGTATGTATCTGCCACACGGAATGTCAGTCCCAGGCGAGCCATAGATTTCACGATGGCCGTATCCGGTTGGAACGTAGTGTTTATTTTCAGTGCGCCGTTCTTATCGAGTGCGTAATTGAAATCAGCGGTTCCTACTTTTTCTCCTTTGGCGTTGAGAATCTCAACGTTTACGGTGGTGGCTGCTCTTCCTTCTTTCAGTGAAACGACTTTCTGCGTCAGGTTGTCCAGTCCTGCTTTGCGCCAGAGACGGGCACCGTTCTTATCGCGGTTGTCATTATCGGTGGCAGGACGGAAAAGGCTCAATGTGACCGGAGTAGCCAACAATTCTTTGCCATCCAGACATAAAGAAGTCAGGGCACCCGTTGCTTTGTCAACGCTGAAGGTTGTCTCACCCACTTTCTGAGGGCGATAGCCTGTGTAGTTCTTATTGCCCGGCAATATGAACTGGTCATATGCCACTTCCCAGTCTTTATCTACCATCGCGGAGCCTGCACGACGTGTCCAGCTTATGTTCAGATAGGCTTCACGAACGGTTTTAGGGAGCATTACATTTCCTAATGACAGGTCTATGGTGGCGTGTGGTTCGCAATCTATGACTTTTGTGCCTTCGGCAACTCTTTCTCCGTTGTCAGCGGTCACATTCCAGTGAAGTTCGTATTCGTTCAGGTTGGAGAAATCGTACCAGTTCTTGATGCGGAGCTTCATGTTCTTCGGATTCACCAAAGTTGTTTTGATATTCTGATATACTTTCTTCACTTCAAGCAGATGCGGGTGCGGCTCGCGGTTGGCTCCGATTAGTCCGTTACAACAGAAGTTGCCGAAGCTGGGAACTCCTTTGGGACCGTAATCACCGCCATATGTCCAGTACCATTTGCCATCCTTGTCTATCTCGCGGAAAGATTGGTCTACCCAGTCCCATACGCAACCACCTTGCGCCATCGGTTCGTTTTCAAAGACATCCCAGTATTCTTTCAGGCCGCCGCAACTGTTGCCCATCGCGTGCAGGTATTCGCAGAGGATGAAAGGGCGGTAGATGTCTTTCTTCGCTACATATGCTTTTATATCGTCTACACTGCGGTACATACGGCAGTAAATATCCGTGTTGTAATTCAGTTCGGCACGCTCATATTGTACGGGGCGGGTCTTTTCAACGGATTTCAGCCAGTCGTAGGTACGTTCGAAGTTGATGCCGTTTCCGGCTTCATTGCCCAATGACCAAATGACGATGGCGGGATGGTTCTTGGAACGTTCGTACATCCGGTGCGTGCGGTCCATGTGTGCCGTCAGCCAGGTGCTGTCTTTGGCAAGGGAAGCGGGGCCGTATCCCATTCCGTGCGATTCGATATTAGCCTCGTCAATCATATATAATCCGTAGCGGTCGCAAAGCTGATACCAGTAAGGATGGGTGGGATAATGCGAGTTGCGGACTGTGTTGATGTTATGCTGTTTCATCAGTTGGATGTCCAGTTCCATCAATTCCTTGCTCACGGTGCGTCCCAGTTGGGAATGTTCGTGGCGGTTGGTTCCTTTTACCAATACGGGGACGCCGTTGATACAGAAACGGCCGTCTTTGATTTCCGAAGTACGGAAACCGACTTCGCAACCTGTCAGTTCGGTGACTTTGCCTTGTGCGTCTTTCAATTCGAGTATCAATGTGTAGAGATTGGGATGCTCGGCCGTCCAGGGTTTCACACCGGGGATGGTCTTTTCATCAAATGCGATAAAGTTACTTAGTCCGCGGGATTTGATGTTGACAGCATCTTGCAGGATGGCTTTGCCCGAATCGTCCTTGAGTGTATAGGCGATGGAACTAGCTGTGGCGGAAGGTCCTTCTACGGTTACTTCGAGTCCGAAAAGACCGTCTTGGTACTTTTCTTTATCTAAGGATGCGTTCAGTTTATAGTCGGCAATGTACTGTTTGGGGGTGCTGTAAAGATATACATCGCGTTCAATGCCGCTCAAACGCCACATATCCTGACACTCCAAATAGGCTCCCGAACTCCAGCGATACACTTCCAGGGCAACTACATTCTCGCCTTCATCGAGGACATCGGTAATATCCCATTCGGCGGCTGTCTTTGAGCCTTGATTGTATCCCAGTAATTTTCCGTTTACCCATACATAGTAGAAGGAGATCACGCCTTCACAGCAAAGTACGACTCTGCGCCCTTTCCAGTCGGCAGGTACTTTGAAGGTACGGCGATAGGAACCGACTTCGTTCTCGGCATGAGGCACTAACGGGGGATTCTTCTTGAAGTTGAACATTTTGTCGTCAAATTCATACGTCTCGTTGACGTAGATGGGGGTACCATAACCCTGACGTTCCCAGTTGCCGGGCACATTGATGTCTGTCCATCCCCCTGTATAGTATGAAGGTTGATAAAAGTCCTTCGGACGGTTATCGGGATTCTTCACCCAGTGGAATTTCCATTTTCCATTGAGGGTCATGTAGTAGGGAGACTGCTCGTACCCTCCCGGCTTTTCAATGTCGGAAGCGTCGGCATAAGGCCATACATAGGTGTGAGGAGCGAGTTTGTTCAGTCCCACAGCATACTGGCTTTGCCATTCGGGCAACGGCTGTCCTTGTGCCGAAGCGAAAGTTGTAGCAATCAGTCCTGCCAGCAAGATTAAAAAAGTTCGTTTCTTTAGGTTGTTCATGGTTATTGTTATTGACGATATGTTGTACTATTCAAGAATGATTTCATCAAAATATACTCTTGATTCCTGTCCCGGACGTACATGGTCGGCAGGACACGGCCCTGCTCCTTCCGCCGTCACACGGATATATCTTGCATCTGTTCCTTTCAAATCCATGGAAAGGTCTTCAATGAATGTACCTTCACGGAATATTTCTTCAGGAGTGAAATTCAGTCCGGCTATATCACGGTAAGTTTCGTTATCGTCGGATACGGCTATGCGGATTGATTTCGGTTTTTGTACGGCCATACCATAGTTTGTAATGCAGCCGATTGTAAAGGTATTGAGTTTCTCTGTCTTTTGCAAGTCTATGGTGAAAGAGATGCGGTTATTCTTCTCCCAACAGCACCATTCAAAGTCGGTATTCTTCAAACTTCCACGGATGCCGTTTGTCAGGACTTTCTCATTCGGTTTATTGCCGAGCATGGTTTTGCCGGTCGCTTTGTTCCATACAATCGGCAGGACGAGTGTTTGTCCCATCTGTTTGCCTTGCGCAAAGGTGGCGGCTTTGATGGTCTGGGAATTTGTGACTATCAGTGAGTCGGCGTAGATAGATGAATCTGTTGCCGGTTCGCTGCCATCGGTTGTATAACGGATTTCCATATCGGGGCGGATACAGTCCAAAGTCACTTTTAATACACCGTTTTCAGGAGTTACCTTATGCTGGATATTGTACATGGAACGGGCATAGGCGATTCCTTTCTCTGCGAGATGTTCATTGTAGTTATCCACTGCTTTCAGGAACAAAGCCCAGTCTTTCTTTTCGGGTTGTGTCCAGGCTACTTCAGCCACTGCGGTCAGGCGGGGGAATAAGAGATAATCTACGTCTTCCGGCTTATTGCAGAATTCCGTCCACATGGAGCCTTGTACTCCCATCAGTAATGAAGCATATTCCGGTTTCCAGTCTTTCTGTATCGGTTCGTAATCATATACGTCTTTCAGGGTGTTATTGCCGAAGTAGGTCAAGGGTTCGAACCATTGCGGACCTTGGTAGCGAATCAGGTACATGATGCGTGCCGGAGTCATGATGAAGCGATGGCCTTTCGCTGCTGCTTTCAGTGCTGCCTGTCCATGACCTTGCCAGCCGAGGATAATGGAACCTTCCGGCAGAAAGCTGCTGTTGGTCAGTTCGTCCCAGCCGATGACTTCGCGGCCTTTGCTACGTACATAGTCGCTTATCCATTTCATGAAGTAGCCTTGCAGGTCTTCTTCATCTGCCAGCTTTTCCTTTTTCATTCGTGCCTGGCACAACGGACATTTCTTCCAGTATGTCTTTTGGGCTTCGTCGCCACCGATGTGGATATAGCGGGAAGGGAATAGTTCCATTATTTCATCCATCACGTTCTGCATAAAGGTGAAGACGCTGTCGTTTCCTGCACAATAAATGATTTCTGCGTTTCGTCCGCCCAGGCCGGGCAGTACGCCGATATAGTCTTTCACTACCGGGCAGGCCAGTTGGGGATACGCTGTCAATGCGGCACAGCTATGTGCGGGCATATCAATTTCGGGGACAATCTCGACTTGACGGTCAGCGGCATAGGCTACCATTTCTTTTATATCTTCTTGTGTATAGAAGCCGCCTATGGGTGTCGGTTCTCCTTTTTTCGGATTACGGCGAGCCGGGAAAGGCGTATCAGGACGGTCTACCCGCCAGGCGCCTATTTCCGTCAGACGGGGGTATTTCTTTATTTCCACTCGCCAACCGTTGTCATCCGACAGATGAAAGTGGAGGGTGTTAAGTTTAAGCATCGACATGCAGTCAATGATACGCAATACGTTTTCTTTAGGGATAAAGAAACGGGATGCGTCTAATAACAAGGCACGGTAGCCGAAACGCGGTTCGTCCTGAATGTTCATGGCAGGAATGACGCATTCGACTTTTGCATCGGACGGGCTTTGTCTTTCGATAGATGCGGGGAGCAACTGGCGAATGGTTTGCAAAGCATAGAAAAACCCTTTGCTGTCCGAGGCTTTGATGATAATTTCTTTGGAAGAGACGTCTAGCAGGTATGCTTCGCTCTTCAAAGAAGTATCGGTGATGAGGCGGATTTCTCCTTTTTCTGTGCTTCCTATATTCAGTTTGGGGGTAAAGCCGGCGGTGTTGGTAAACCGGGAAATCAAGCTATTTGCCACTTTTGCCTGTTCTTCGTTCTCTACCACAAACGTGGTTTTGTCGGAGAAAAGGTAGTTGCCACTACCCGGCACTAATTGTGCCGGACGTGGAACCACAGGTATGTCATGTGTCAAGTTAGTGTCAGTACAGCCCGTTACCATCGGCAGCAGAAGGCTGGCCAATAGTATAAAGGTATATTTTATCATCATTGTTGTTCAGGGGTTATTCCTTGTCTCTTTCCGGTGAAAAGCGGACAGGGTCATTGTATTGTTCTTGTAGTTTTAGCATTTCTTCTTTCAATTCTTTCACTACCGGTTCGTATTCAGGTTGTCCGTAAAGATTGTGCATCTCTGTCGGATCTGCCTGCATATCATAGAGTTCCCACCAATTGATGTCATTGTAAAAATGAATCAATTTATAGCGTTCCGTACGTACTCCGTAATGGCGTTTCACCATATGTTCGGCGGGATATTCATAGAAGTGGTAATAGAGTGACTTCCGCCAGTTCTCCGGATGTTCGCCTTTCAGCAAAGGAAGAAGGGAAACTCCCTGAATATCTGACGGGACTTCTGCTCCTGCCAATTCGAGGAAGGTGGGCGCATAGTCGATGTTCTGTACCATTTCGGTGATGTCTCCCCTACGGTCGAAACCTTTCGGCAAGCGCATGATAAGCGGTGTACGCATGGATTCTTCGTACATGAAGCGTTTGTCGAACCAGCCGTGTTCACCCATATAGAAGCCCTGGTCGGACGTATAGACTACGAGGGTGTTATCCAGGAGTCCTTTCTCTTTCAGGTAGTCGAGCACACGGCCTACGTTATCGTCAAGAGACTTCACTGTCTTCATATAATCACGCATATAACGCTGAAATTTCCAATTGGCAAGGTCTTTGCCTTGCGGATTCTTTTCGTAGAAGTCGGCTATAATCGGGGCGTAGAATTTGTCCCATGCGGCACGCTGTCCTTCGTCCATCCGTCCCAGGAATCTTTCATAAAGGGATTTCAAACGTGAGTTCTTGTCAGGGCGCAACATTTTGAGGTCGTATATCATATCCATATCTTTTACGACACTCATTTCCTGGGCGGCTGCGGCAGGACGTCCTTCGTAATCGTCAAAGAAGTTATCGGGCAGCGGTAAAGTTTTATCTTCATACAATGCAAGATTGCAGGTATCTGCCATCCAGTTGCGATGAATTGCCTTGTGATGAATCAAAAGGCAGAAAGGTTTCTGCGGGTCACGCTTGTTTTCCATCCAGTCGATGGCGTCGTCCGTAATCAGATTGGTGATATATCCATGTTTCTGAATCGTATCGTTGCTCTGCGTGATAAAATCAGGATTGTAATAGTCGCCTTGTCCGGGAACGATTTGCCAGTAATCGAAACCTGACGGCAGGCTTTCAAGATGCCATTTACCGACCAATGCTGTTTGGTAGCCTACTTTCTGCAAAAGCTTCGGGAAGGTTTGCTGGGAACTGTCGAAAACACAAGTGGTATTATCGTAGAATTTATTAGCACAGCTATGTTTACCTGTTACCATGCAGGCACGGCTGGGACCGCTTAATGAGTTGGCTACAAAACTTTGTGTGAAACGTACTCCATCGGCGGCTATACGGTCGAGGTTCGGAGTTTCCATGTAGCGGGTGTCATAACAACTCATCATTTGGGCGGTGTGATCATCTGTCATTATGTAGACGATGTTCAGAGGTTGCTGTTCCGCGGACTTTTGTTTACTCGCACAAGAGGCAAAGGAAGCTACTGCTGCTACTCCGGCTAAAGAATAGAACAAATTTGGTTGTAGTTTTTCCATATATTCAATTTTATATTAGGTTGTAGCGGCAAAGATAGTCAGAAGATAGCTATTCCGGCTTCCACTATTAACCAATTAATTTCCAATATTCATTATTTATACGAATCAGCAGGTAAAAATAACCTATCGTTCATGTTCGTACGGTTTTGAATCAATAGTAGTCCATATATAGTTTTGACGCTAATCGGACTTCTAGTATTGCCTAATTAGACTATTTTGATTGCCTATTATTACTTCGTATAACTATAGTTATTCGCAAAGACAACTATAGTCTCCCTTGCGCATAACTATAGTCATCCGCAAGGGAGACTATAGTCATACGAAGTAAAAAAGCCTAATGAAATACATCCGGATAGGTAGGCGATGAAATAAAACTGCCTAAGAGGTTTATTTCAGATACGACTCCTATTCTCCTGATTCAGGAATCGGCTTAATCTTATCTGCCAATACGCTCCAACCTGTCTTATATGCCTCCACTTTATCTGTTGCAACAAAGATAGATTCCAAAGCATCACAACCTTCAAAAGCTGTCGCATTGTATCCTATAGTAGCAGTCGACAAAATTGTGACACTTTTTAAAGCAACGCAATTCTTAAATGCAAGATTGAATATATTGATAGTTCCTTTGGGAAGGATGATCGTTTCAATAGATGTATTCTTATCTTTCTCGGGAATACCAGGAAGATTTATATAAAACGCATTTGCAGGAATAGCAGCGCTATATACCAATTCTGATAAATCAATGTTTACTACGCCACTTGCTGTTTTCAAAGGAGTAGCAATATGATCTCTAAAGTCTGGAGCACCGGAGCATGTTCCTGTCACTTTTATACTGGATGCACCGTCCGGTATGACAATAGCTGCCCCCGTATATTCTATAGCAGTCCACTGGATTCCCGGGTCTGTTGCTGCCTTGAATGTAACAGTCTTAATCACCGATTGTGTTTCCCCATCCGAAAGCAAGAAAGCTACGGTAGCTTCTCCGGTAACCGGATACACAACTCTCAATTTAGTATTATTGCCCGAGCCTGTCACTCCTATCGTCCAGTTGGAAGGATTTGTATCCAACATTCTCATAATACAACCTTCGGGAAGTATTATCGAATAGATTTCTTCTCCGGCAGTCTCTTTACTGTATTCCGCTGATAAATAGCCACTCCAATTGATATATTTCGGAAGTTCTATCGTTGCTCCGCCATTCAATGTGATGGTAACAATATTACCCGATTGAGTAACACCCGTCACAGGATGAGCTACCGGATATGCCGGTATGGTCACCGTATTATCGCCGATAGTCAATTTAGTAGAACCATCCTGATTGGTTTCCATCTTGATGTCGTCTCCACTATTCACATACACAGTCTTGCCATCTATCTGTAAAGGTTCGCCACCCAGCGTCCAGTACCATTTGCCATCATCTCCTTTGTCTACGCCGATACTTTCTTCATTTGTACCGCTTACTTCACCGTCCTTGTTATAGAACAGCGTAATGGGTGCTGCGTGAAGGAAAGATATTTTATAACCTTCGGTTCCATCTTCTTTTGTTACTTTCTCTACATCAGTAATATAATCTGTAGCAGTAATAATTCCCTGCAGAGAATTCAGTTGCTCAACGACCGTCTTTTGCCATTTCTCTAATGCGGAAATTCTCTCTTCCTGTCCATTGACTGCATCCCATAAATCTCCGTCATCATAGCTACAACTACCTAATAAAGTTGCCGCAAACACTGCACATAAAATTGATTTCAGTTTCATAATCTTATCTTAATTAAAAAGGTTTATTTATTCTGTTTATTAATAAAGGATCAAGTCTTTCCTATACGGCATGTCATGATCGGAATAAGTGTCGTCTGTATAGAAACGTACCCAGTCTATCTCCATACGCGGAATAAGTGCGTTCGGATTATT
Source organism: Bacteroides sp. GM023 (assembly GCF_014750685.1). GTDB lineage: Bacteria > Bacteroidota > Bacteroidia > Bacteroidales > Bacteroidaceae > Bacteroides. The sequence goes on along the minus strand of NZ_JAAXGE010000001.1, from coordinate 305,603 downwards.
CTTCAACATATTTCTTGCTGTCAGATAACTCATTTCCATAGAAGGATAATCCGGAGCCTGTTTGCCAAGAAACATCATTGTCAGGATGTAATAGAGTCCTTCGGAGTTTACTTTATCCGTAAACGGCCATCGGGCACCTTTGCTCTTCGCCTGTTCTTCGGTTATAGTAATTGTTGTCTTACCATTGACTCCCATGCGAACCGTTTGATTATCTACCCATTCCATCCAATAAATTTGGAACTGGTCTATCGTGCCTGCAATATCCGTAACGGCAATAGTAGGATTCCAATGCTGGCTTCCCCCTGTTCCGGGAGCTGTATTTCCAATATGGAAAGTTTGTTCCGCAGACCTGCGATAGCTAAGATTCCCATGTTTCGTATTATTCTCCATCACATCTATTTCTCCAAAGTCCGGCCAGACATTCCATTGAGAGTCACCGCCCACTTGTTCGTTACCCTGCAACCAAATACCCGGTAACATTCCGCTATTTTCCGCTCCACGGATACGTGCACGTGTTTCAATACGCATTCCCGGATAGATACGGATATTTGATGAAGCCCAAGTAGGACTGTTTACGTTCCCTCTCATAAACTTACAGGAGTAGAAGGCAGAAGTACCGAAGTCTTTAGTACCGTTGTTACCCGGAGTCCGCTCCTTCAATGAAATCATTCTCAAGTATCCTTCATCTGTCACCCATGCGTATTTGGCATTATCTACGGAACCGGCAGTTTCTACCGCTGCCGTATTCTGATCGGCAAAACCTAAAGGATATTCATTGCTGACATAGGTTTTATCATTACTTTCTTTCGTTGCCAGGCACGTAGAAATCTTATGGAACTCATACGCACGGAAGAATTTCCACTTACCATCGGGAAGTACTTTACCGCTATTCGGATGAGGGTCTCCTTCTTTCATAACTACATAATTGGTCTGTCCCCAGGTTTTAATGGCAGCTTCGTTCTTTGGAGAAACAAATAATTGGTCGGCATCCTCATACAGCCAACGTTCATCTCTCACTTCACTGCCCATGTTCTTATGGATATCAATCTTCGTTATAGTCAACTTCGTTGCCTGCAAAGGATAACGGCTCATAACAGGAACAGTAGCAAGGTCTAGTGTGAGTTCTTCATCTTCGGTCGTGTTCACATCCTTTTTCATGGTGACCGGTTCACTTTCTATCGAGTTCGTTCCGGCAGGAATAACCAGTTCTGAAGGAAGATTCTCGTAACGTTCCTCTTCTCCGGCTTTAGGAATAATCGTAATAGTCAGGTCATCTTTCAACGTTGTATTAACGGAAGCTACCAATACAAAAGTCTGTCCTTCTTTCACCGTGTTATCGGCATTGTTCTTCAGGGATACTTTGGAGTAATGATAATCGCTTACAGTCACAATCTGTAAAGCACCCGACATTCTGTATCCACGGGCAAAAGCTGATATTTCAACGGAACGTTCCCTGTTGAGCCCTTCCTTCTTTACAGGAATCTGAATCTTTTTAGTTGCTTCGCCTTTGCTCAAGGTTACTACTGAAGGAAAATCGTCGAACACTAATTGATCCACTGCTCCTTTATCCGTAGTAGCGCTCAATCTGATATTCAAATCTTCGTTCATTGCTTTCTTCCCTTCTTCCGTCCCTGTCACATCGAAAGTGATTTCCAGTACCTCTCCCATTACCAAATCCGTACTGTTCAATGTCATTTTCAACGGTACAGGTTCTGCCAACGGGCTTACATTATCATCGTCAGAACATCCTGACATACTCACTACTACCAGTAAGAGCAGCATCCACAAATATGTCCATTCTAAAATCTTTTTCATATACTATATCTTTTATAGAGTCTGTAACATCTTATTATTTCCAACCCGGATTCTGTTTCATTTGCTTATTCAGTTCCAGTTCACTTGGTGGGATAGGCAGCAAATAATCTCTTTTCGGATTGAACTGGTAACCACCCGGTATCATCTCCTGCAAAGGATCCATCCAGCCATTACCATCTACCAAAACTTTTGCTAACGCTTCTTTCTGATCTTCAGAAAACGATTTGTACAGGACTCCATCATGCCCCAGGTATGCTCCCCTGCCGCGTTTGCCAACAATTACCTTATCGGCTGCCCAACGCATCAGGTCATCCAAACGATAACCCTGCAAAGCGAGTTCAACACGACGTTCACGACGGATTTCCTGCATTACGGGAGTCAGTGCATAGCCATAATCCGTAAAATTAGGGTCTTTAACAGGTGTTACAAAAGTCACTCCAGCACGTTCACGCAGAGGTTTCAATGTCTTGTTGAGTACGTCATCATCACACTTACCCAGTTCTTCGGCAGCTTCAGCATAACTCAACAACGCATCGGCGTAACGCATAATCACAAGTCCTGTTTCGCTATCGCCCGAAACATAAGTAGTATCTACCCCCAAACGGATATGGTATCCTGTCACATTTTTTGCGCTACCATCACCGGCAAGGAAAGGAGGATTAATCTTCTTATCGCCGCTAGAGATATCTTCCACTTTCATCGGACGAGAGCCTTTGGCAGTAGATTTAAACTTATATCCGCTGCTCATAATAGTTTCAGTAAGACGCAAATCTCTATTCTTGAAAGTTTCATTGAAATCTTTAAACTTGCTATCATTCGGATCAACAGGTGTTCCGTCAGCATACAAATAGGTGTTCACCAACTCTCCTGCTATACCGGCAGGTCCATCCTGGTCAACAACTCCTCCACCCAGCAGACCGGACAGTGCATGAAACACACCGTCAGTTATCGAGTATTTTCTCCAAAACAGCACTTCTGAAACATCGGAATAATCTCTCTGATTGAATAGACGCCCATAGGCATCTCCCGGACTAAGTATACTACTACTCGTTTCTTTGGAATTTATTTTTATCCCTTGTTTAAAGAGCATATTTCCCCATCTTAATACTTCTCCGAAGAAATAGGCGGATTGATCGGTAGCGGCTGCAAACTCATCATTCTTGTGGTATTTCTCCCATGATCCTTCGTATAGGGCAACCTGCATAGCAAGTAACATAGCCGCTTCTTTGCAAATACGCAAACCACTATACTTACTTCTATCGAATAATAGTTTCTCTGCCTTGTCCAAATCTTCCAGAATAAACTTGGCTACTTCCCCACGGTCTTTCTGTGGTATCTGCAAACCGGCTATTGTAGCGTGTTCATCCCAAAAGCCATCCATAATAGGTATATTACCAAACTTCTTCAACTGAATGAAATGCCAGTAAGCTCTCAAAAAATAAGCTTCACCTTTGAATGACTTCACTTCTTCAGTTTCCAAATCTTCGGGTACCAAGTAATAGTGAAAGAAATAGTTCACATTACGCAGGTTCTTATAACCGATTTCCCAACTTTCACTGCTGGAGAACAAGGTTTCCTCACCATTCAGGCGCTTGTTGTAAATTTCGGAAAGGATATTGTCACTGTTCTTTTCTTCTCCACGCACTCCCATGCCGAATTTCGCCAATGACGGAAGGGCTGTATAAAGACCATTGATATATCCCCGTACCTGCGCCTCCCCCGACAGGAACGATTCGTTGTTCGGAGCGGTCAGCGGCTCGCGGTCCAAGAAATCGGAACAAGAAGAAACAAATGTTCCAAGACCTGCCATCAATACTATATATAAATAAAATCGTTTCATACTTCTCTGTTATTAAAATGTGAAATCAAGACCAAATACAAAATTTCTGTTCATCGGATACACTTTACCATTACCATTTTCGTTGGCTGCGGAAGTAAGTCCCGGAGCGGTTGCATTACTACCACCTGCCCAAGTATTTACCTGATTTAGTGTTTCGGGGTCAAAGGCTTTAGGCAGCTTAGTAATAGTAAACAGATTGTCACACGTGAAATATACTCTCAAATTTTCCAGTCGCATAGCTTTCAGGAGTTTCTTATCGAATGTATAAGACACTGTCAGGTTCTTCATACGCATATAGGCGGCATTCACCAAATAGCGGCTCGTATTATAACCAATATTTGTATTATAATCTATTGTCTTGGGGTCTGTCAGGCGAGGAAGATACCCATCCGGATTTGACGGGCTGAAATAATCGAGATGTTCTTTGAAGAAGTTCTTTCCACCAAAGAGATAAGTACTTCCTGCCAAAGCGAAATCACGTTTAGCCACGCCCTGGAATAATGTAGAAACAGAGAATCCTTTATAGCCCACATTCAAGTTAATACCAAATGAATACTTTGGGGTAGCATTACCAATTACCTTCAAGTCACCATGATCTTCCAAAGTTCCTTTTCCCGGGTCTACCTTTCCATCACGATTCGTATCCAAATATTTCAAATCACCTACCTGCCAAAGATTATCGTTCTTGAAGAAAGACAGGTCTTTGCTGTTGAGATATGAATCAATTTCCTGATTGGTCATAAACAGGTCATCTGCCACAAACCCCCAAATTTCACCCAGGTCCATTCCTTCGTAATAACCTTTGTTGCGATCCAAACCTGTGTGGTTATTGTAGATAATACCTTCGGGATTGTTGTACTTTGTAATAACGGCCTTGTAATTGAATAAATTGAATCCTATTCCATAGCTGAAACCACATTTCAACTTATCCTGCCAATTAACAGAAAGTTCCCAACCACGGTTACGCAGAGTCGCATTATTAATTTTTGCACGGTCATCCGGAATAATACCACTGACTGCCGGAATAGCTTCTGCAGGACCGATCATATCTTTTGTCGTACGTTGGTAGATGTCAAACGTTACGGATAAACGATTTTTCAGCAACATAAGATCCAAACCAAAGTTAGCTGTGTCCACTTTTTCCCATGTGATATAGGGGCTAATCATTTTCGGAGTCAGTGAAATAGTACCTTTACTAATCCCATCACCGCCCGGAAGCAACCATGCGTTCACATTATTCGGATCAAGAGTCATCATTCCCAAGTAATCATATAGTCCGGCACCATTCTGGTTTCCCAAACGTCCGTAGGATACACGTACCTTCAACTGTGATACAGGCATATTCAAGTTCATAAAATAGTTGGTACGGGCAATGTCATAGCCGGCAGAGAAAGAGGGGAAAAATCCCCAACGATGTCCCGGTGCAAAACGGGATGAGCCGTCATAACGTCCGCTAAGTTCCAGAAAATAAGTATTCTGATAATTCCAGTTCATACGAGCGTAGAATCCCATGGTAGCCCAATGGGTACGTGCTTCTCCTGCATAGATGGTTCCGTCGGCATTATCGAATGAATAGGTATCTTCACTTAACATTCCATCCTTGTACATATATTCGCTGGAGTTTTCCTGAAGTTCCATCTGATAACCTGCCATCGCTTTAAATTCATGATCGCCCCATTGATTCATATAGGTACTGGAGACACTGGGAGACAAGTAGTAATTGAATGCGCTACCCCGTGTCAATGAGCCGAAACGTGTATTCTGCCATCTCATACCCGGATATTGATACCCCTGACGGTTTCCTGAAGTTTCTATTATCTGTCCGTTAGGTAATGCATGATTGCTTTTCTTCAGTTTAAAACTATTATTTTCGACATCGAGACGAGCTTTCATCTCTCCCATAATGTCCCAGCCTTTCAGCGGAGTGATAATAGCAGAGAAAGACAGCGCATCCGAAATACGATTCTGATTGTAATTCGATTTTTTCAGATAAAGCTGTTCATTCCAGGTGGGTGTAGAAAACTCTGTCTGTTCTATAGGTAAGTGAGTGACACGAGTGGGGGCCGTATTCGCTATCGTACCATAAAAGATAGTCTGATTAGCCATCGGACGATTGATGATGTTCACCGTCGCGTTATTGTTGAAGTGGAATTTCAACCAGTCGGTTGCCGTAATTGAAAACTTCGTGTTAATATTATACTTCTTCAAGTCATCCTGCACCTGATCCATCAAACCTTCCTGATAAGTATATCCCAAACCTACATAGTAAGTGGCTTTTTCTCCACCACCCTGTACACTCAGGTTATGCGAATGACGGATAGCACGGTCTTTGAAATAATAATCAAACCAATCCGTATTGCCATACTGAACATTATCGGATGCCGCCCAGCCATCGCCTGCCTGGTTCGGGCCGATACCGGGAAACTCTGCCGAATACGGGTTAGCCATAAATCCTTTAATCTTTTCAATGGTAGCATTGGAAATCTGCGCTGTACGTCCCATATTCACATCACGTTGATTACAATAGTTCGCATATTCCAATGAATTCATCATTTGTGGCATATTAATAGGAGAACTGAAACCAACCGTTCCGCGATAAGTGACGCGTGTCTTTTCTTTCCGTCCGCTTTTGGTAGTAACTAATACCACACCATAAGCAGCACGCGCACCGTAAACTGCCGATGCAGAAGCATCTTTCAAAACGCTGATCGTTTCAATATCGGCAGGATTCACATTTTGCATGCTCTGTTCCACACCGTCCACCAATACGTAAGGTTCACCGCCATTGATAGAACCGACTCCACGGATATTGAACTTGATTTCAGCACCGGTTTCACCACCGACACCATCTGCCGCGGCATCCGAAGCAAAGTTCAAACCGGCCACATTACCTTGCAGGGCACTGGTCAGGTCGGTTACCGGACGATTAACAATTGCGTCGGACTTCACAGTAGCTACGGCAGCCGTTATCGTGTTACGTTTCTGCTTGCCCATACCTACTACGACAACTTCATCAAGTACTTTAGAATCTTCTTTGAGAACGAAACGGTTGCCTTCCAATTTCGTCACTTTCACTTCGAGAGGAATAAAACCTACATAAGAAATGGTCAACGTGCTTCCGACTTTACCTCTCACGGAGAAATTTCCGTCAATATCGGTAATGGCGCCTTCTTGCCCTCCTTTTACCATGACTGTAGCACCGATAACGGTTTCCCCCTTATCGTCCACCACCTGTCCTTTAATCATTTGTTGCTGTGCAAATGCTCCTGAAGGGAATAATAGGAGCAGCATCAGAAGAACAACAAAGTAGCTTTGTTTTTTCATAAGCTTCTTTCTTTTCATAATATTACATTTAATAATAAAGATACAAATTTATTAGCTAACAAAAATAAATCTCAAAAAACCGAGTAGTGAGAATGTTAGACGAGTATCATCACTTCGAGCAACATTTTCAGCCACAAAAATAGGAAGGCTGTAAAAATAGAATGTTCCAAAATCGCTATTTTATATCCAAATTTGTCTAAAATCGTCCATTTCATCGTCCTTTTCTCCTGCATTAGACATTATTGAACATCTTTCGATACAAATAAAGAAAGCATTAATGGTAAAGTACGCAATGTTTAAGATTACAAAGAAAAATACGGCGGTATTCCTGATGTGGAATACCGCCGTATATAACTTATTTCGGAAAGAAAGAGCCAGCCTAACAGCCGTACTCCTTCAATGCTTGCATCAATTTTGCTCCATTAATAGGTTTTACTAAGTAATCATCGCAACCTACTTCCAGAGCTGCTACCCGGTCGGCTTCAAAAGCATGGGCAGTCAATGCTAAAATCGGAATACGGGTATTGAACTTCCGGATTTCGGCAGTGGCAATACGGCCGTCCATTATCGGCATCTTCATATCCATCAATACAAGGTCGACCGACTGGGTTTGTACGATTTCAACAGCTTTTTGCCCATTTGCCGCATGTAGCAAATTACATCTGTTTTTCAATAGAGAAGACACAAGAGAGAAATTGCTTTGAATATCTTCCGCTACCAAAATAGTCTTTTTCTCTACTTTTTCTTCTTTTGCAGCCACAGCAGCATCTTTCCTCGACTTTCTTCCGCTTCTCTGTTGGGAAGCAGTCAGCCCTTCCTCTTCTATTTCATCTATACATGGCAGGATAGCCCAGAACAAAGAACCTTTTCCATGCTCTGACTCAAACCCGATACTTCCTTCACAAGCATCTATGATGGCCTTACAGATAGACAATCCAAGTCCGGTTCCCTGTGCAAACTCATCCAGTTTCTCGAACCGATAGAATACTTTGTCTTTTTTATCTTCCGGTATGCCGATACCTGTATCGCGAACATAGATGCGAATTCCCTCTTCCACTTTTTCATACCCCATCTCGATAGTTCCTTCGGGAGTATATTTGATGGCATTCGTCACATAGTTCGTGAGAATTTGGGCAAAACGTTTCTTGTCCAGTCTTACCATGCAGGCAGCATATGGATTAACAGTAATCAGACGAACCTGGGGATTTCCGATACGCCATTGCATGGAAGTTGCCAGTTCATCAAAGTAAACTGATAAATCGAATTCTTCGTATTTCAGTTCCACTGAGCCGGCTTCTATCTTAGAAAGGTCTAATATATCATTAATCAACTTCAATAGAAGCTCATTATTTATATTAATGATTTTACTATATTCTTCTTTCTCGGCCGGATTATCAGTTATCATAAGCAGATCAGAGAAACCGACAATCGCGTTCAACGGAGTACGAATCTCATGGCTCATATTTGCAAGAAAGGCGGATTTCAATTTATCCGATTGCTCGGCCTGTTTCCTTGCTTTTTCCAATTCACCGATCATCTGCTGACGTTCGGTGACATCATCCACACGAATAACGACACCTTCAATATCGCCTAAATCATTATATACAGGTGTAGCAAATACTTCAATGGTATGTTCATTATTGAGCAGGAATTGAATCGTTTCTACCTGACCGGATTTCCGGGCACGCTGCATCACACAATTCTCACAGGGAGTAGTCCGGTTATGAGCCGTTTTATAGCATGCTTCCCCTTTTCTGTAAGCTTCATAAGAAAGGCTTCTACTACAAAGCGAAACGTTTTCCCACTGTACAATATAATCGTTAGTTATATAAGCGAGTCCGGAATTGGTATTGTTCAATACCAGTTCATTATGATGGAGCAATTCTATCATTTTTTGTTCGCTCTTGATTAGTTCCTGCTTAGAGCACAAGGCATCTTCGTAGAGATTTTCGTATTTACGTTGCCATAGAATACGTTCAGTAATATCCTGGGTGATTACCAAGTAGTTTATTATTTTACCCTCTTCGCTGAATACGGAAGAAACAGTAATTTCAAAATGCTTGGTACCTGATAAATAGGTTGGAAAACAGCGATGCAGTTTATCGAAATCATACTCTGCCAAGAGATGTATGGTTTCTCCATTCATTATTTGCTGTTTGTCTTTATCAGAAAGACTTGGAATGTCAAACAAGCTACGCCCTAAAAGCTCTTCCCTGTTCTTTATCCCCATTGATTGTAATTCCGTATGATTTACTTCGATCATCAAGCCACTTTTATCGTATAACTCTAGACCTACAGATAGGTTCTCAAAGATATTATACAATAAATTATCAGCCGCTCCACTTAGTAAAGCTAATGGAGATTCATTTCCCATGCTACAAAATTTATGTAGTTCAACAATATTGTTTGTTTATCCAAGCAAACTTACACAAATCTTTTGTATTACAATAGAAATAGAATTAGAAAAGCCCTTTAGGTATCTCAATGTGGCACTTTAGTAGTATAAATAAAATTTCAAAGGTTCAAACCTTTTACAAATTCTTCTGCCTTGGCCAGTGTCTCCGGTTTACCTATATCAATGAGTTGCAGATTCTCCGTCAAATAACCAAAAAATTTTATTTGCTGACAGGTAGCAAGATAAAAATCCATAATAGAGAATTTTCCTTCCCAACGAGGGGTATCCATCCATTGAAAGATAGAAGGAGAAAGAACATGGATGCCGCTAAAGGCGTATTCCTGATAAAGTAATTCGTCATAGTGGAAACCTTCCGGCTTTACTTGTCCCGTATCTTTATTAATCCATCCGCAGAGTTTCTTTTCTGTATCAAAAAGCAGGTAACGGGAAGTTTTGCGCCGGCTGGCCAGTAAGGTAGCGACACCACCATTCTGTAAATGAGATTCGTAGAGTTCTTTCAAGTCAATATCCGAAAGAATATCCACATTGTGCACAAGGAAAGGTTCATTGGAATTTTCAAAGAAAGAGCGGGCTTTCTTTACCCCCCCCCCTGTATCAAGCAGCAGGGCGCGTTCATCGGAAATATGTATAGTAAGCCCGAAATTATCATTCGCTTTCAAGAAATCAAGTATTTGTTCGCCGAAGTGATGGATGTTAATCACTATTTCGGTAAAGCCGGATGCTTTCAACTTTACTATTACATGTTCCAACATCGGCCGCCCTGCTACGGGCACCAAGGCTTTGGGCATCGTATCGGTCAGTGGCTTCAGCCGGCTACCCAAACCGGCTGCAAATATCATTGCTTTCATAAATATCCTTTATACGGTTGCTTCGAACGTACGTTCTATATTCTGTTCACGGTGTACCAGTTCTACTTTTACCCCGAACTTCTGATTCAGGCGTTCCGCCAAATGCTGGGCTGAATACACAGAACGGTGCTGTCCGCCGGTACAACCGAAGCAAACGGATAAATTACTGAATCCGCGTTCCATATAGCGTTTCACGGAAGCATCTACCAAGGCGTAGACATTGTCGAGGAAGTGAAGAATTTCACCATCTTCCTCAAGGAAAGTTATCACGGGTTCATCCAATCCGGTGAAAGGTTTGTAACGTTCGTACTTACCGGGGTTATTTACGGCACGGCAATCAAAGACATAACCGCCGCCATTCCCTGTCGGGTCTTCGGGAATTCCTTTTTTATAGGCAAAGCTCATTACTTTAACAGTAAGCTGGCGTTTCTTCAAATCATCTGTAAACTGTTTCAGCCCGGTAAGTTCACGCAATACTTTGCAGAGATACGGATATTCAGGATATTCTTCTTTCAACAGTTCACGCAGATTGGCGATGGCATAAGGAACACTTTGAATGAAATGAGGCTTTTTCTCGAAATAACCACGGAAACCGTATGCACCCAATACCTGCAAGGTACGGAAAAGAACAAAGTGACGAAGCTGGCTATAAAAATAAGGTTCGTCAATCGGTTGGTATTTGCGAAGGGCTTCTATGTATTCCTGTAAAAGTTCTTTGCGAAGGCTATCGGGATATTTCGCTTTGGCTTGCCACAGGAAAGAAGCAATATCATAATAGAATGGTCCTTTGCGCCCGCCCTGAAAGTCGATAAACCAAGGCTGTCCGTCCTTTATCATCACATTACGACTTTGAAAATCACGATACATGAAGGTAGCGGAAGAACTGCGAAGCAGGACATCACTCATTTTTTGGAAATCATCTTCCAGTTTGTCTTCCTGAAACTCCATTCCGGTAGCTTTGAGAAAACAATATTTGAAGTAGTTCAAATCCCAAAGAATGGAACGCTGATTGAACTCCGGCTGAGGATAGCAACGGGAAAAATCAAACCCGTCCGCCCCGGCAAACTGAATAGCGGGAAGCAGGCGAATCGTTCTGCGGAGCAATTCTTTCTCTTCTTCGGAGAATACACTGGTGGCACGCCCTTTCTCAATGGCATGAAACAACAAGGTATCACCTAAATCTTCTTGCAGGTAATAGGTCTTATCCTCCGATACGATGTGAACTTCGGGAATAGGCAGACCACTTTTGCGGAAATGCTCTGCCATATAGAGAAAGGCTTCATTCTCGTCGATAGAAGTTCCATACACTCCGACCAATGTCTGTATGCCCGACAGCCGGAAATAACGGCGGTTGGAACCGGAAGATGGTAATTCTGTTATATTTTCAGCGGGAACGCCCGTATATGCCTGATAAAGTTTCTGTAGTTCTTCGGTAATCATAGTCGTATATTTTCGAGCAAAGATAGGGATTATGAATAAATAATGCTATCTTCTCACCGATAAAACCGGATACACTTTACCAAATCTGCTGAGTATATACCTTTATTCCCGGATAGTCTTTCTGAAAATGTTCGCTGATATCTTCCAGCCAGGGAATCGGAGTCATAACGCTTGTACGGCTCAAAGGAGAACGGTCTTCATCCATAAAGAAGATATGTTCCACTTCTTCCGCCTTGAAAGTATATTTGAACTGATAAGTATCCAAATCATCCCCTTGTTCAAAAGGATTGAATGAGAAAGTACCTGTCTGCTGCCCTTCCTCCTTACCATATTCTTCGGGGTAAACAATCAGCGTTCCCTCTTTATAATTCGTTTTATCATCCCACACCAAATGATAGCCGCCACCTACTTTTTTCACAGGAATAAACTCCAATGCTTTCAGGCGGATTGCTTCTTTCACTTCATCTGACAGAGGTTGGTTGTCCGGTTCTATAATTTTCACGCCCAATCCATTGACAACAATCTTTTGTTCCTGCTGTTTCACACGTACATTCAGCAGGATAGATTTTTTCGTTCCGTCTATCACAATGACAGTCGCGTTGCCCCAGCCTTTGGGATGTAAAACAAACGCATTCGGGAATTTCTTGTCTACTTCAAGAACGGATGGATTATCACAATATACGGAGTAGTCACCGTCTCCACCAATAATGGTTATAGCTCCTGCTCTTCCTTCCGGATCAGAGTTCGGATAACATACATCAATCGTGTTATCTACGATAGATGCCGTATCAGCAAAACGCAACGTATTATCTATTTCATCATTGCATGATGTATAGGCCAGCGCCAACATAGACAATAAAATAAAATTAAAGATAGGTTTAGCTTTCATAGTCACGTTATTTTTTACAAAGAAAAGAATTTTCTTTTAATTATTATCCTCTTATTCAAAGGAATACAAAATAAGACAGTAGTTTTAACAAATATTCATCTGAATATATTATCTTTGTTTCAGTTTAACTGACCTAATCCCATGAGAATAAGAATCCTTGTCCTGTTATGTATAACATTTATCATACAGTTTGCCGGTATACTCCCCCTGCAGGCCGGTCACTATTACTACAAACAAATCTCCCTGAAAGACGGATTGCCCTCCACCGTACGGTGCATCCTGGCGGATGAACAGGGTTTTATATGGATAGGTACCCGGTCGGGATTGGGAAGATATGACGGACACGAACTAAAGAAATACATTCATCAGACAGATAATCCCCACTCCCTTCCTCATAACCTAATCAACCAAATCACGGAAGACAAGCAGAATAACATATGGATTCTGACTGAAAAAGGACTGGCATGCTATCAGCGCCAAAGTGATGATTTCTATCTCCCCACGGATGAAAAGGGGAATCATATCATCGTGTATTCCACCTGCCTGACCGATGATGGAGTCCTGTTCGGTTCTCAAAACAAAGTGTATTTTTATAGCTATCAGGATTCCTCTCTCCGTCTCTTACAGAAGTTAGATAAAGAACCTAATTTTAATATTACATTATTAAGTTTGTGGGATGAACATACGCTCCTTTGTTGCAGCCGGTGGCAGGGTTTACTTCTGCTGGATTTGAATACCGGACAGCACCGCCTTCCCCCTTTCGATTGCGGAAAGGAGATTATGAATATGCTTATCGACTCGCAAAACAGGATTTGGATTGCCCCCTACAATGCAGGAATAAGTTGTTTTACTCACGACGGAAAACGATTGGCATCCTACACCACCCATAATTCCGCTTTAAGTAATAATGTAGTACTAAGCCTTGCCGAACGGGAAGGACAGATATGGATTGGAACAGACGGTGGCGGTATCAATATCCTTGAACCTGAAACAGGGCATCTCTCTTTATTGGAACACGTTCCCGGAAGCGACAACTACTCACTTCCCGCTAATTCCATCCTTTGCCTGTACAACGACCGGAACAATAATATGTGGGCGGGAAGCATCCGTAATGGCTTAATCAGCATCCGGGAAGTTTCCATGAAAACTTATACGGATGTATTGCCGGGCAGCGACCGGGGATTAAGTAACAACACCGTTCTAAGTCTCTATCAGGAAGCGGACGACCGAGTATGGATAGGTACAGACGGCGGCGGTATCAATCTCTTCAATCCCCACACGGAGAAATTCACCCACTACCCTACCACATGGGAAGATAAGGTAGCGTCTATCAGCCCCTTTACTTCCGGCAACCTGCTGCTTTCTATTTTCTCCCAAGGCGTATTTGTCTTCAATCCGGCAACCGGCAAGAAAACTCCGTTCATTATAATAGATACTGAAACATCTACGCGTCTCGGAAGCCGGGGAAAAACGGTGAACCTATTTCAAAATACTCCTCACAGCGTGTTGCTACTCGGAGACCATGTCTATCAGTACAACCTGAAAGAACAGACTTTCAGTGTTGCGACCGAACAGCAGGGATTGGATATTATCGGTGCCACCTTACCGATAACCAATCACCAAAACTATACGTATCTGAACGACACGAAACATATTTTCAGCCTGGACAACCGGACTAACCGACTGGAAACATTGTACCAATGTGGTAAAGACACGCTAATCAACTCTGTTTCATTGGACGAATACGGCAGTTTTTGGATAGGCAACAATTATGGATTGATACATTACAACCCCGTTACCAAAGTACAGACTCCGATACCGACTTCTCTTTTTACGGAAGTCACCCTGCTAGTATGCGACCAACAGGGAAAAGTTTGGATAGGTACGGACAATATGCTTTTCGCCTGGCTAATCAATGAGAAAAAATTCGTTCTATTCGGCGAATCGGACGGAGCCATCCAAAATGAATATTTGTCCAAGCCCCGTTTATTAAGTTCGCAGGGAAACATCTACATGGGTGGTGTGAAAGGGTTACTACACATCAACAGCAACCTGCCTTTAGCCACCAGCGAGTTTCCCAAACTACAATTATCGGATGTTGTCATCAACGGAGAATCTGTCAATAATGAGATAGATGGTGATCCGGCAGGTATTTCCGCTCCCTGGAACAGCAATATCACGATTCGAATCATGTCAAGGGAAGAAGATATTTTCCGTCAGAAAATGTACCGCTATCAGATAGAAGGGCTGAACGACCAACAGATTGAATCTTACAGTCCCGAACTGGCCATACGTTCACTTCCGCCGGGAAGTTATAAAATAATGGCTTCGTGCACGGCAAAAGACGGTAGTTGGATTCCCAGCCAGCAGGTATTGGAGCTAACAATTCTTCCTCCCTGGTACCGGACATGGTGGTTCATCCTTAGTTGCGCGGTTTTCATCACTGCCGCCATCATCGAAACTTTCCGAAGAACGCTGAAACGCAAAGAAGAAAAGCTGAAGTGGGCTATGAAGGAGCACGAACAACAGGTGTATGAAGAAAAAGTACGTTTCCTTATTAATATAAGCCATGAACTGCGTACCCCGCTGACATTGATACATGCTCCACTTAGCCGGATATTGAAATCGCTGTCTCCCGAAGAGACACAATACCTGCCTATAAAAGCTATTTACAGGCAATCGCAGCGAATGAAGAACTTGATAAATATGGTGCTCGATGTACGCAAGATGGAAGTCGGCGAAAGTAAATTGCAGATACAGCCGCACTTCCTCAATAAATGGATTGAGCACGTATCACAGGACTTTACCAGTGAAGGGGAAGCAAAGAATGTACGCATCCGCTATCAGCTCGACCCGCAAATAGAAACAGTAAGTTTCGATAAGGACAAATGCGAGATTATCTTGAGTAATCTGCTTATCAATGCACTGAAGCATAGTCCGCAGGACACAGAAATAACGATTACTTCGGAGCTTCTTGCGAATGAAGGCAGCGTACGTATTTCTATCATTGACCAGGGAAGCGGTCTGCAACAAGTAAATACACAAAGACTTTTCACCCGTTTCTATCAAGGCACAGGAGAACAGAGCGGAACCGGTATCGGTCTGTCGTATTCAAAGATTTTGGTGGAGCTGCACGGTGGCTCTATCGGTGCACGTGACAATCAGGAAGCAGGTGCTACCTTCTTCTTTGAACTGCCGTTGAAACAAAAATCGGAAGAGATTATCTGCCAACCCAAAGCATATCTGAACGAATTAATGAGTGACGACAGCAACGAGCAAATACCCAATAATGATGATTTCGACACAAGTCCATATACTATCCTGGTAGTAGATGATAATTCTGACTTGACGGATTTCCTGAAAAAGTCACTAGGAGAGTATTTCAAACGGGTAATCATTGCTTCGGACGGTGTGGAAGCGTTACAACTTATCAAGAGCCATACCCCGGATATTATTGTCAGCGACGTGATGATGCCACGGATGAACGGATATGAACTTTGTAAAAACATCAAGGAAGATATTACCATCAGCCACATTCCTATCATTTTGCTGACGGCAAGAGATGATAAACAAAGCCAGTTGAGCGGTTACAAGAATGGAGCAGACGCCTATCTGACAAAGCCTTTTGAGATAGAAATGCTGATGGAAATTATCCGCAACCGACTAAAGAATCGGGAGTCTACCAAGAAAAGATATCTGAACGCAGGATTAATCCCCGCACCGGAAGAGAGTACGTTCAGCCAGGCAGACGAAACATTCCTGTTGAAATTGAATCAGATTATTCAGGAAAACCTGGATAGCAGTGATTTAGATGTTACTTTCATCTGCAAAGAGATAGGAATGAGCCGTGCTTCACTCTATAACAAGCTGAAAGCCCTGACAGATATGGGAGCCAATGATTATATCAATAAGTTCCGGATGGAAAAAGCAATCGTACTCATCACCGGAACAGAAATGACGTTTACCGAAATTGCCGAGAAAGTGGGATTCACCACTTCACGCTACTTCAGTACCGCTTTCAAGCAATATACCGGAGAAACGCCCACGCAATATAAAGAGAAGCGAAAAGAAAAAAGGTGAACATCCTGTAGATATACTACATGGATGTCCACCCACACTATATAATTGCATCTCACTTAAATTCAGCCATTCACTTTCTTGTAGTCTTCAAGGAACGTCTTCAATCCCGAATCGGTCAACGGATGTTTGAGCAATCCTTTGATGGCACTCAACGGACAAGTAGCCACGTCTGCTCCCACTTCCACACATTCGATGATATGTTTGGTATTACGGATAGAGGCGGCCAGTACCTGCGTCTTGTAATCATAGGTACGATACATACGTACAATATCGCCAACAAGTCCTACTCCATCTTCGCAAATATCATCCAAACGTCCCACAAAAGGTGAAACATAAGTAGCTCCGGCTTTAGCGGCCAGCAATGCCTGTCCTACGGAAAAGACCAATGTACAGTTTGTACGAATCTTTTTCTCCTTAAAATGCTTGATAGCTTTGATACCATCGGCAATACAAGGCACTTTCACTACGATATGCGGATTGAGTGCAGCAAGTTCTTCGCCTTCACGGATCATACCTTCATAGTCGGTCGCTATCACTTCGGCACTCACATCACCATTGACAATCTTACATATCTTGATATAATGTTCACGCTGGTTTTGCGTACCCTTGATACCTTCTTTCGCCATCAGCGAAGGATTGGTTGTCACTCCGTCAAGTACTCCGAGGTCATACGCCTCTTGAATCTGCTCCAAATTGGCTGTGTCAATAAAAAACTTCATATTTCTAATTTTTAATGGTTAACTATCTAATAGTCAAAGATAAGAATTAATTTCCATTCTTCCGGGATTAAGCAATTGTTATTTCCGGGTCAAGATATACATCCTGAATGGTATTCAGCAATTCTACACCTTCATTCATCGGTTTTTGGAACGCTTTACGTCCGCTAATCAATCCCATACCACCGGCACGCTTATTGACAACAGCAGTAATAACAGCATCACGCAAATCTGATTCTCCATGAGATTCTCCGCCGGAGTTAATCAATCCTACACGTCCCATATATCCGTTGGCTACCTGATAGCGGCAAAGATCAATCGGATGGTCTGAACTTAATTCGGTGTACATACGTTCGTCAACCTTACCGAAGCCGATAGCTTTAAAGCCACCATTGTTAGTAGGAAGTTTCTGTTTCACAATATCCGCTTTGATAGTGACACCCAAACGGTCGGCCTGTCCGGTGAGGTCGGCAGCAGAGTGATAATCCACAGCACCTTTCTTGAAGTCATTATTACGCAGATAGCACCAAAGTATGGTTGCCATACCAAGTTCGTGCGCATATTCAAAAGCCTCGGCAATCTCTACCAACTGGCGACGGCTCTGTTCCGAACCGAAATAGATAGTTGCGCCTACGGCAACAGCTCCCATATTCCAGGCTTCCTTGACAGTACCAAACATCACCTGATCGAAACTATTCGGGTAAGAAAGCAATTCATTATGGTTCAATTTTACAATGAAAGGTATTTTATGGGCATATTTACGTGCTACGGAGCCCAGAATACCGAATGTAGAAGCTACACCGTTGCAACCTCCTTCAATAGCAAGTTTCACAATATTCTCCGGGTCGAAATAAATCGGGTTCGGAGCGAACGATGCTCCGGCGGTATGTTCAATATCCTGATCGACAGGAAGTATGGATACATAACCGGTATTTGCCAGGCGTCCATGTCCCAGCAGAGATTGCAGATTATTCAAGACTCTTATATTTCGGTCTGAATCAATCCATATCTTATCTATCGTATCGGGTGACGGGATATGAATCAGTGACTTATCGATGGTTTCGCAAGTATGGTCCAGGTAATAACCGGCTTTATCTCTTAGTAATTCAACTATTTTACTCATAACTTTAATTTTTAATGTGTAATTATTCTATTTTTTCTTTCCCTGATTTGCTACTGCATCCATCAGCTTCTTGATTTCTTCCGGGTTTCCGAGGAAATAATCATTAGCTACATTCAGGTTTTCATCAAACTCGAATACGTAGGGTACAGCAGTAGGCAGGTTCAGTTTTATGATATCTTCATCCGAAATATTCTTCAGATGTTTGATAATACCTCTCAAACTATTGCCATGAGCCACTACTAATAAAGTATTTGCTGTTTTCAAATTCGGAAATATATCCGATTCCCAATAAGGCATAATACGTTCGATGGTATCTTTTAATGATTCGGTGCGGGGTAGTTCGGCATCGGGTACTTCGTGGTAGCGATAATCAAAGCGCGGATTTCGCAAGTCTGTCTCCGAAAGCGGATTGGGGGCTATATCGTAGCTGCGACGCCAGATGAGCACTTGTTCTTCACCATATTTTTCGGCGGTTTCCGCTTTATTCAATCCCTGCAAGTCACCATAATGCTTTTCATTCAGGCGCCAGTTTTTCTCGACTGGTATCCAGTCCAAGTCCATCTTGTCAAGCACACAGTTCAGTGTCTTTACAGCTCTTTTCAGATAAGAGGTATATGCTTTATCGAAATTGAATCCATATTCTTTCAGCGTCACACCGGCTTTCTCGGCTTCGGCAACTCCTTTTTCTGTCAGATCGACATCCGTCCAGCCCGTAAAACGGTTTTCCTTGTTCCAAGCACTTTCTCCATGACGAAGCAATACTATCTTTTTCATTCTTATAAATCTCCTTTCTTCTTTTTATATATACAACATTTTGTTTCTTCACAAAGTTCACTAGAAAATAAATAGTTATCAATACCCACAAATAATGATTCTTTCGATAAAAATTATACCTTTGTAAGAATAAGTGCCTTGTTTCAATAGTTATTAAGGAACTATCAAGGATATCTAAAATTTATAGCAGCAAAGCACTATACATGAATAAAAACAAATATTGAAAAAACATCATGGAAGTAACAGTTTTATTAGTTGTTCATAATTGCGAAATGTACGTTGTAGAATGTATCCAAAGTATTTTATGTCAGTCATATAAAGAATTTGAATTATTAATCGTTAACGATGGATCCACAGACAATACCTCTACTAAAATAAAGCTGTTCAAAGATCAACGCATCCGCTTAATAGACAATCCTCATAACGATTATATCACTTCATTGAATATGGGACTAAAAGAAGCTAAAGGAAAATATATCGCTCGGATAGACGGCGACGATTTGATGCTACCGAAGAGGTTGGAAAAACAAGTAAAAGTCATGAATAATCAGATAGAGATTGTTGTATGCTCTTCCTGGCTTCAACGTTTCGGTTTGTCCGATGAGGTTATGGAAAACTATTCCGGTCTTGTAGATCATCCTCTAATCGAGATGCTAAAATATAATATTATAGCCCATCCTACAGTAATGTTAAGAAAATCCTTTTTAGAGGAGCACAATCTATCATACAAGAACTATAAGTATGCAGAAGATTACAAATTATGGATTGACATAGCAATCTGTGGAGGGAAAATATGGGTTATACCCGAAATATTACTCAAATACAGATGTTCATCCGATCAGATTTCTTACCAGAAGCAGGAGCAGCAGTCAGAAACAACTTTTCTAGTTCAGAATGAAATACTAAACTATTTAATAGAGTATTATTCCCATAATGATGAATCCATAGTTTATCTATATGAACAGTTACTTTCATTTAATGAGAGGGATGAACTTTCCGCCAATCTTATTTTAAACGTGTTTTACGAGATTTTTTGTAGAAAAAGTTTAAATCATTGACCATTCATAAACTCTAATTACTTATGTTTTCGACTATTATTTTTCTAAGAGGAAGCATGATACGCTGAAAAAGAGACAGATCTTCCGCTACAATTTCCGCCTTTCCCTTCATTTCCGGATAATAAGGAAGTTCCTTTTTATAACTTGTCATTAAACCGTCAGGTAAAGAAATCTCAACGACATAGGCAGTTGTATTATCTGAAACAGACGGCAATAAAGAAATATTTTCTACAACCCCTTTTATAACTCCAAATTCATTATCCGGAAAATTTTCACAATGCAAATTGACCTTCTGATTAACCTTAACTTTACCTGATCTTGTCATTGGCAAGAACGCTTTTACTATGGGGATATTATTAACTGGTATGATATTAAAGACATCTTCTCCTACAATAACATTTTGATGTTCAGACCAATAGTTGTTAAATGAAACTTTCCCACAAACAGGAGATTTCAGCACATAATTCATTTCCCATGTTTGAATCTCTGCTGAAAGTTCAAGAGCTTGATTCTTTATTTGTTCCAAATAAGTATTTTCTTTCTCTATAAAATCATTTTCCATATCGATGAGCAACCCCTGTATCTCTGTCATAGATATCCTAATGTTATCAATATCGGTATTAGTCGTAAGCAGATTTAAGCGTGCGTTGAGATAATCGACTTTAGTATCTTCCAAATTAAATTCAGAAATAACTCCCTTTGCGTAATAGAGTGTCGAATCTCTTTTGAATTGTTTTCTTTTTAAAAGAAACTGTTCGCTTTTGGCTGATAACTGCTTCTGCAAATCACTATAATAATTTGTATTATATAAGATACGGTCTTTTAAGATTTGAATCTTTTTCTTGTGATAATTATTATTTTCAAATTGTTGATAGTTATACAGAGCCTGATAAAATGACAGATAGGTAGTCTGCAAATCTCCAAGTTCAAGTTTCTTAATAGGAAGTTCAAAAGACATAGTATCTTTTTTCAATAAATCCGCAATAAAGGATTTAACGTAATATACATCTTTTTCTTTTGCAGAGTTCTCGATAATAGCCAAATAGTCGTTTTCGGACACATTCTGATTATCAACGACATATAACTTCGTTAATAACCCCGACTGCTTCGCCTTCACTCTTGCCGGTGGGTTTACTCCGGTGATTATAAACGGAGCAGAAATAGTATCCGGATATTTAAATACAATCGAACCGACAATGAATAACATCACTATGAACAGAATAAGGTATATTCCCCAACGGAGTATCCAACCAGGCGTTTTTATAAAGATATGATTGATATCTTCATCCCGCAATTCTACATCCTCTTGAATATCATTCTCCTTCATATCAGGCATCTAATTCTAACTGGTTTTTAATCAAATTATAATACTCTCCTTTCTTCTCAATCAATTCTCTATGATTGCCTTCCTCTATGATTCCTCCCTTATCAAGTACGATGATATTATCAGCAAACTTAACAGTACTCAGTCGATGGGCTATTATGACAACAGTCTTGTTTTCAAAGACTTGATTGAGATTGTTTATAATTGTTTTTTCATTGATAGAATCCAAAGAATTGGTAGCTTCATCAAGAAACATAAAATCCGGATTCTTATAAATAGCCCTTGCTATAAGCAATCGCTGTCTTTGTCCCTGACTGACTCCCGAACCTTCCATTCCTATTTTAGTATTGTATTTTAAAGGCAATGAATCTATAAAGTCTTTTATATTGGCAAGTTGCGCCGCATGTACCAATCTCTTTTTATCAATATTTTCCTCTCCAGGGGCTATATTATAAGCTATTGTATCTGAGAACAGAGTACTTTCCTGCAATACGGCACCAACTTTACGTCTCCACAAATGCGGATTTATCGAGTCCAGCAAAATATCTCCTATTGTTATTTCCCCTTTCTGAATCGTATAAAATCCAAGTAACAGCTTCACGATGGTAGTTTTACCACTTCCACTCACTCCAACAATGGCAGTCACCTTATTATGTGGAATTTTCAATGACAAATTATCAAGTACATAATCTCTTTCAGAGCCACTATAACTGAATGATACGTTTTTGAAGCAAATATCCCTGCATACCGGAAGTTCCGCCAGTTTATCTGATATGTTTTCCTCTTCATCCTCCTTGTTGTGAATTTCATTCAATCTTTCCAGGCTTATTTTTGCATCTTGAAGCGAATGAGTCAGTCCTAAAAATTGCCCGATAGGACCTGACAATTGCCCAATGATGTAACTAATAGCCATCATCATTCCCAATGTTATTTCACCATTGACGACCAGCTTTGCGGAAATATAGGAAATAGAGACATATGTTATCTGCGAAAAAAACAAAGAGCCCACCGTTTGTATCTGTCCTAATGTCACTCCTTGCACTCCAATCTTAAATAGTTTTATTTGAATTCTCTCCCATTTCCAACGTTGTTGATGTTCACAGTTATTGAGTTTTATGTCCTGCATACAAGTAATGAGTCCAAATAAGTTCCCCTGTTCAGCAGAAGCTTGGGCAAATCTGCGATAATCTAATTTACGCCTATATCTCATAAACAATAATATCCATACTACATAAAAGATATTGCCAATCAAAAAGACCGTTAGAATCTCCATATTGTAGTAAGCCATAATTCCTCCAAAAATAAAAAAATTAGCAAGCGAGAAGAAAGTTGTCAGAGATGAACCAGTAAGAAAGTCTTCAATCCTATCGTGGTCGCCTATACGTTGTAATATATCTCCTATGTTTTTGGTGTCAAAAAAACGCAAGGGTAATTTCATCAGCTTACTTAGGAAATCAGAAATGAGCGAGATATTGATTTGCGCATTAACATATAGCGAGATCCACGATTGGATAAATCCCACCAACATAGAAGTAACACAAATGATAACTTGTGCAATCAGTATCAATGTGATAAAGTCCAAATCGTTATTACCAATCCCCTGGTCTACAATTGATTGTGTTAAAAAAGGAGCTATTAAAGATAGAATAGTACCGATCAGCATTCCTGCCATTAATTGAAGGAATTGTGCTTTATGAGGTACTAAATAGCTAAAAAAATATCGAAATCCCTTAACTCTCTTATCATCATCAAATTCATATTCATAAAACTCAGGGCTGGGAGTCAACAACAATGCAGTGCCAGTTTCTTTACCATTTACCTTGGTACTAATCCAACATCTTTTGAACTCTGTTTCGTCCATCTCATATTTCTCTCCCATAGGGTCTGCAATCTTAATCTTATATTGATAACGACCCGAGAAAAGAGACTTTTTTCTCTTGATACCATAACATACTACAAAATGGTTCTGATTCCAATGCAGAACACAAGGCAAAGGAGCTTCTTTTACAAGACGTCCAAAATCACTCCGCACATACATTGTCCGAAATCCAATATGTTCTGCCGCATCACTAATACCAAGCATGGATACTCCCAAACGTGTAATGAAACATTGTTCTCTTAGAAACTGCAAACTGAAGTTGCGGCCGTAAAATTTAGCAATCATACGCAGGCAAGTAGGACCGCAATCCATTAAATCCAGTTGGGTATAATGAGGAAATATATTTTTCATAGATACGCTGTTTTATATCAAACTTTATTCATGAAACGGTCATTGATTGCTACAAGATATTCAATAGAATTTGGAAAGATTGACTTGTAATGGCATTTACGACCTAGTATATAGTCTTCTTCACTCTCCACCAACTCATTCATGACTTCTGTTACAAAGATTGAGCCGCGTTCCGCTCTATATTTTCGTAAAATAGCTAACTTCATTTCAAATCCGAAAAACAGTTCTGCTACGAATAATATATTCTTAAAAAAATCCTTTGGACGGTTTTCATAAGGCACAGGCATTGCCTCCCTGAAAATATGCCCGAATGTGATGTCCTTCAATAAACGGCATCTTCCGCCATCCAACCAAACTTTTATACTGATAAGTTGCTCATCCAGCCCATAAGACTTCAATCCATTCAGTCCTTCAAGATGTAACCAATACTCTTTATTACAAGCATAAGAAGCCCCCATCACACAAGGAACATCAATAATTCTGTCGTCAGATTTATCATCTTTATCTGTCAGCCATGGAGCATTCAAATCAAGAAAATCAAAGCGGGAAGCATATCCTAAATTATCAGCATTTGGCACTCCCTCTTTATCAAGACTTAAAGTAGATGCACAAAACAGACATTTCCGATCATTATCAAGTTCTCTAGCCAATATTTCCATCCAATTTCTTTGATAAACCCGCATGTGGGCATCCAAAAACAAGAAATAGTCCGTATTGCATTTACTTACGCCTTCATCTCTTGATGCAGCAACTCCCATTCTTTTTGAATGTTCAATATATTGAGTTCCAAAATCTTCTGCAACTTTTTTATAATCGTATCCATCGGTAGAACAATCATTAATAAGAATTATCTTAAAACATTGATCTGAATTCTCACGAAGACTTTTCACAGTATTACGAACTTCCTCCTTTTCATTTAAGAAAGGAATAATTACAGTTAGTTTTGCTTCCATATTTTCATTATTTATTCAATAGCTTCAATACGCATATTATCTAAATCCAATAATACTCTTTTTCCGATTCGTTTGAAAAAATCGTAACCTATTATTCCATCAAGATATTTCCATGGTTGTAAGGTATATATTTTTACGGAATTCTCCGTAGGAGAAAGCATTGGTTTGTTATTAAATTCTAGTATAGGATTACAGACGACTTTGTATGAGTCATCATTCCATAACCGATGAGCCATCATTATATAATATGGTTCCGTCTTCACAATAGTAGTTGGTATATTGTCACGATATTTTTTATAGAACAAAGTATCAATTGTGATATAGTTGTCAAAACCTGTGTCAAGCATACCAATGAAGTCTTTTTCATTTAGTTTTAAATGCGTATACAAATAAGATGTATAAATGAACAAATTAGATTCTATCAAAGAACTCAAATGATAGTCAGTAATAGGAAAAGAAAGCTTTTGATTCTCATAATCTATTAGGAATTTTCCAATTAATTTCATTATTGGTAATCCGATAGCTGAGCTAACCGTATTCGTATATATGGAATCTATTTGGGCAACATCTTCTTTTCTATTTTTTATAGAATCAGGAAGAAATACAGTAATATCATGTTCAAAAATAGTGGTAGGTACATTATAAACGATTATATTTCCTATTTCAATAGAATCAACAACTGTTTGTTTCATAAGTACTTCAGTATCATTAATCACCCCTTTACTCATCTCGAAAACAGCGCATTCCAATCCAAGGTCATCAGCTTTTTTTCTGTTCATTATATAATGAAAAGTACATCCTGTGTCAATAAGTGTCTTTTGCGCTATTCCATTTATTCTCGTATCTACAATTAATCGTGCTTCATTAGTATCTAAATTCACAAAATCATTCACACCCCTCCGCTTTATTTTTATTGGAAGTTGATTTATTAATTGTTTCAAATAATCCACGCGAGTTATGTTTCCATTCCTCCATAAAGTAAGTTCTTTCTCATCCAAGTTATAAGGGTTATCTATTAAATGTTGTACCATACGTTTATAAGTATATACACTTTTTTCATAAGTTCTTAAACTAACAGCATATATATCAAATAATCTAGCATAAGCAAACATCGTATTATCTCCAAACATATCTGGATAATCAATCAACATTTTTTCCATATAAATAGCCGCACTATCATCTTTATTCATAAACTGTGCCATTTGAAACTTATAGAATAAATCCATATCCGGACTTATCACATCGCATATCTCTTTATATAGTTTTCTCGATTCAAAGTATTTTCCTTCATTCAACAAGGTATTAAGTTCTTGTGATTTATCCTCCTGTCCATACAAAATGTATGGAAAAAAAATGAGAACAAAGTTCGCTACCAAGTAAAGTTTATTATCTTTCATATTTGTAGAGTGCTTTCGGCATTCAAATGGATATAACTATTTGAATACCTGTATTATTCCGAAATTATTTCAAATACGTATTTGGTATCCAAAAACAAAAAGATACCATTAAGAAAGGAATAATCACAGTTAGTTTTGTTTCCATATCTTTACTATTTATTCAATAGTTTCAAGACGCATATTATCAAAATCAAGTAACATTTTTCGACCAATACTTTTCATAAAATTGATACCTAATACTCCATCTGAAACCAGGTAAGGAAGAGACATTGGGTATATTTGTATATTATGCTTATCTGTATGCCTTACAGTTCTTTCACTAAATTCAATAATAGGATTATCCACAACCATATATTTTACATCCAACTGAACTCCATGAACAGATGCTATATTAAGTTTTTCTTTAACAGTAGTAGTATCTATTGGAATTTCCTTTTGATATTTTTGATAAAATATTGTATCCATATTTATATAATCATCAGAACCTGAATCTAGTAATCCTGTAAAAGGGATTCTATTTATTTTCAAACGTGCATATAACATATTATTAAATACAAACAGATTATTATCTTTTCGAAGTATATTGCTATTCTTATATGGGAAAAATATATTTTTATTCTCCCAATCTATTTCAATTTTACCGATCAATAACATAGATGGTAATCCTATTATCGGATTCTCGAGATATTTGTCTGCTATTTTAAACCGTTCCATTGTAGATGAATCTTTTCTAATGGAGTCCGACAAACATGAAGTCAAATCGAAATCATAAATTATAACAGGAATATTATAAAGCGTAATATTTCCTATTTCTATAGAATCAACTATATTCTCTTCTCCCATCATTTCCACTCCATTCAACGTTCCTTTTGTTTCATTTTTTAGTCTTATACCTATTGTTTTGGCTGTCTTTTTTTTCATTAAGATATATGAATCAACACCTGTATCCAAAATTGTCATCTGGGGAACACCATTAAACTTGGCCTTAAATCCAAGCATTAAACTATCTTCCATATTTATACTTTCATTTGTTGTTTTCCTATGTATCTTGATTGAAGGTTGACTTGAAACTTCTTTAAAATAGCTGAATGCTTCTTCTAAGTTTTTTTTTCGCAATGCGAGTTCTTCCTTATTTAGATTATAAGGGTTCTTTTTTAAATGTTCTCTTGCCAATTTATAAAAACTAATCACTTTCTCATATTTTCCAAGATTACGATATGTATTAAATAATAATGAATAGATATCAATAGTCTCATTTCCAAATAAGTCAGGGTAGCTGCTTAGCGACTTTTCCAATTCATTAACGGCAATATCTTTTCTATTCATGCCCTCAGCCATTCGAAATTTGTAATAAGAGGCAATATTAAGAGGCACCGAATCAGAGATTTCATTATACAAATCCTTTGCTTCAAAATATCGACCTTCGTTCAACAAATTAGTCAATGTTTCGATTCTACAGTTCTGACTATAAGCTCCACAATCAATTAAAGAAACAAGAATTGTAGCAATTAATCTTATTAATTTCTCCATATTCATAGATATAATATTTTATTGAGAGAACAGAATTTGACAAATTCTATTCTCTCAAAACAGTAATTAATTTAGAATTTCCATTTTAAACCACCAGTAGCTCCCCAATTACCCTTAGAATCTCCCCAAAGATTAGTCTTAATGCTGAAATTATCATTAAACTTATGTTCATATTCACCACTAAGTTTACCAACTCCATCTTTACCCTTTTCTACAGTGACACTCAGTTCATTCTTTTTTTTCGGAACCGATGGCGTAGATGGTGGTACCGAATCATTCTTATTAACCTGTGTCGAATCATTCGGCATCGGTGTTGTCGGTGGGGTATCTCCGGTTCCACCATACAATTGAGATGCTTCAATGACAGTTAATCTTTCAAAGTTTTCAAATGAAGTTTTTCTAAGTGTTTTCATAATTCTTTAATTTTAAATGTTTAAATCCTGTATATTCAGTGTTCTTATTAAAAAGAATAATTGCTTCATATTAGTTTAACCTCCTTTCTTTCAATATGAATTATTATACAACCAATTCTGTATTAATGACACTTACTATCTCTTTGTAATCGTCTGATAAATAAATGAGCCTTTCGAATCTCAAATTTTCAAGAACATTGATAATTTCAATATCCATAAACTCTTTCTTTATTTTATCCCTTATCTCTTTCATAAGAAACTCTATGCTAATAACCTGACTATTCGCTTTTTCAAGTATAAACCAATCCATCTCATCCAACTCGAATTCGTTAATCACATTGTTATTAAACAACTCTTTATAAAGAATCGTATTATCAACCTTTCTATACAATTTATATTCAAAACTATTTTTTATAAAATATGATTCAGCTTGCTTAAAATCATTCCATAGAGGATTAGTCAAAACAGGAACAAGACCAAGAATATTTATACTTTTACCTTCTTTTTTTAAATAGCCCGAAGGCAGGAATCTTTTCAAAGAGGGTTCAATATCCCAATTTTTCCTATCCGCTTTTACTTGTTGGTAACATCTATCATGACGAAACACTTCCATTTTCCTTAACCGGTGTCGAAGCTGTCCACTTTTAAAGAAGAAACGCAAATAATATAAATTGGATATGGATTGTAATATGTCTTCATCCGTCTCTTCGGGTATTCCCATTATCACATCTGCTTCGGTCAGAATGATATTATATAAAGAAGTAAATTTCACAAGAAGGAGGTTGTCGGCAAAAGTGCTCTGCGTACCATACTTGTTCAATAGGTTTTCACTAGATGATATATATATTATCTGAATAGAATAGAAACCTGCCATCATCATTTTGCGCAAAGTTGCAGGAGAAATCATCTTCGCCATTACTGAAAAAAGGCTGATGCTAAAATCCGGGAATTGTTCTTTTATCCGGATAAGCGCATCAAGTAGTTGGTCTAATTTCGCACGATTATTCTTAGTTAGATCATATCTAGAAAAATGGAAAGCATTTACATGATATTCACTGATAAAATATAATATTTCATCAACTACTCTTGCCACAGGCCTGTATCTATTTCCTCTAGCAATCTCAATACCTATCACCGGATTTGCGAAAGTTAGTTCGTCACCCTGTCCCCGTCTGAATAAATCGGAGTAATCTGGTTTCAAGAACCTGTCTGCAAGGGAAACATACCATTCTTTCTTATTAGAAGAAGTAAGCACTACATTATTTTGACGGAATGCAAGGTGAGGAATATTTTCGTATGCCTGATTCTCTTCTACTAAATATTTACATAAACCAAGTAGTGTTTTTTCAGTCTCTCCCCATACGGCAAAATCAAATTGTGTAAACATCTGAAGATATTCCGCCGCCATCTTCTTGTGTTCTATTCCCCCAATAACTACAGTACTTCCTGGATACAAATCCTTTATCTTTTCAGCAATAATGGAAGCACATATCCACTGATATTTGCTATCTATGCTAAAGAAAAAACAGATTATTTCATCTGAATATATTTCCTTTATATATTGAGTTATTGCTTCATCTAATTTCTGTGCAAATAATTTCATATGCCGATGATAGAAAGCGACTTCAGATGTCATATGATTGGGTTTGAGACTCATAAGTCTAGCCTTTACATTGATACACGCTTTTTCATCCTCTTCTTTTAATGCAAGATAATTATAAAATAGAAGTAAGAAATTATCGTCATCAGATCGTATATCTGAATAGTCACCCCACAGAAATGAATTCTGCATCTCCACTAATTGAGTATCCCAACAAATAACATTAGTTGTCAGCCCATGACCATCTAGATAATTCTTCATGACGAAAGAAATAGGAGATAGTATGTTTGTGTGTGTTGGTGGTATTTGATTAACCACTACAATATGTTTATTCATGCATATAGATGTTGTTTTAGTTCATGCTCTTTTATATTACTAAATACACACAGAATCTGTCTATCCCCACAGAAACGAATCAAAGAATAACGTCTCTTAACTTTTCAATCGTTCTTCAGCAAATTTCAAAAAGTAAGTATATAAAAAAACAGGCTCACTTTCCCCCGAAGGGAAAAGCAAGCCTATTAAAAAAAAGAGAGAATTTAATGCATAAAAATCTGTGCTAGTTTTCCTGTTTTTCTAAAAGCTTCTTCGCAGAAGTATCTGTTTCGGCGTTTTTTCCATAATAATCTTCTTTTGTTTTCCTGATATCCCGCAACAGAGCTGTATAGTGGCGATAATTAAAATCACCTTCTTTACAGACAGACAGTTGCTTTTTCACATATCCTTCCACCTTATCTAAATGCGTTTCCATAAAAAGCAGAATATCGGAGCGGTTGAATGTTGCATTCGCATTGGCAACATCCTTGCTTTCAGGGTTCATCATACGTCCGGCAAATGTCAGATAAGCCCGGTGTAACTGGCGGCGGAGATTGTTCTCCTTCTCATTGGAAGTGTTCAAAGGCTTCCATATTGCAGTAAACACATCATTCAGATACTCGTCAAGCTTATATGGTTCCGAACCACATAAGGAAGTCGAATGAATATTGTACAACATTCCCGGGGCAAGCAATAAAGCGACAACAGAACTCTGCCGGTCACGAATCTCATCCATAGGTTTGACTCCCGTGCAACTCACTACCTCATCCGGATAGAGCCAAAGCGGAGCTTCGAATAAGTTACGTCCCAGCCATTCTACGGCCTCTTTCTGTACACTACGCGGCAGATAATCATGAGGTTTGTCTCCCGGCAGATTATTAGTATAGCGACCACCCAGATTTCTCTGCACTTGCAGAGTATATTTCAAATGCTGTGCACGGACTGACTTATAAATCGTATTCAGATCATCATACTGACCGTCAGGTTGTGCTGTCCAAGTCAGTATATTTTCCATTACTCTTTTCAAGTTCTTCATGCCATATTCATTGGCCTTCATGTTGTTGTCGCCCAAATCTTCACTTTGGCTACGCGGATCAGGTCCTTTGCCCTCGTCACCGATAAACAACAAACGACGGTCTGCTTTCAGCTTCTTTGTGACTTCAGCACGCAGTGCCGCTTTCTCTTTGAAAGGGTCTTTAAATTCCGGCCGATAGCGGTAGCCCCATTCAATAGCCCATTTATCATAATCACCAATGCGGGGGAAAAGTCCTTTTTCCGAAATCCGGTCTTCCGGTTGGGCTACATAGTTGAAACGTGCATAGTCCATTATTGACACCGTGTGCCCGTTGGCTTCCACCCAAGCTTTATCCCGCAATTTCTCCACCGGAGTAGCTGAACTGGCAGCCATATTATGACGCAGACCGAGGGTATGTCCTACTTCATGTGAGGAAACAAACTGAATCAACGTCCCCATCAATTCATCATCAAAAGTCATCTTCTGCGCACGTTTATCCAAAGGGCCGCATTGCACCATGTACCACTTTTTAAGTAAGTTCATCACGTTGTGATACCAACAGATATGACTTTCCATAATTTCCCCGCTACGCGGGTCTACAATACGCGGTCCATATGCGTTCTCGTTTTCCGAGGGCAGATAGCGCAATACGCTGTAGCGTGCATCGTCCAGACTCATGGTAGGATCATCCGGCCATTCCTTAGCCGTTATGGCATTCTTAAATCCGGCGGCTTCAAAAGCTGCATTCCAGTCTTTCACACCTGCTTTAAGATAAGGTATCCATTTCTTCGGTGTTGCCGGATCTATATAGTACACAATAGGGCGTTTCGGTTCGGTGAGTAGTCCACGGCGATAACGTTCCGGGTCTTTCGGTTCCAACCGGTAACGCTGAATGATAGCGCCACGTACGGTAACCTGTTGGTCATCTGAGAACTCAGTCAATGGATTCTGAAAAAATCCCACCCGTTCATCCGCCAATCTCGGCTGCATAGGAACTTTAGGCAACATGACGATGCTAGTGTTCAGTTTCACGGTCACAGAACCAGTCTGTGCAGCCGGAAGTTTGCCGGAAGTGATGCCGTAAGTACGCAAAGTCAACACCTCTACATTGATAGGATATGTCTTTATGGTATCCATAAACGTACGATCCTGAACCAAAGAACCAATACCGAGAATAGAACGGTCGCTTGATGTAAAGCCAGTTGTCTTGTTATCACTCAAAAGAAACTTGGATACATTGATGAGCTGTGCCTGTGTATCCGGGTTTCTGCCGATAACATCGAATTTATAGATCACCGGGTCAACGGTAGACTGTTTCAATGCCTCAGCTATTTTATCACCTGGACGGGCAAACTGTGATTGCACATACTCGCGCAGAAAGAGAGTCTTATCGTTATGTTGTTCCCAATAGACCACACTTCGGTTCACTTCTTCACCACTAATCAGCTTAAATCCCTGTGGCACAGCCTTAAACCGGGTAACAGCCAACAGTAATCGTCCCAACAGAGAATCCGGCACTTCAAAATACCAGTCATCTTTGATATGACGCACTGTAAACATACCCTCACACTCGCTTCCGCCTTCTTTCAGCAGTTTCTCATAGGGTGTAGTTTTCTTGGTAGTATCCTCTTGGGCTACTAATTTCTTCTTTCCGCCATCAAGCAGATATTCACCGACGGTATGTGCTCCAACACCTTGCAAGGACAGGAGCACTAACACGGCCATCATCAAAATCTTTCGCATGTTTTTCTTTTTATTTTTTATTCGTTAGTGTTCAACGTTATGTTCGGGTTCTTTTCACGGGCATCTACTGGGAATGGAATGATATACAATCGTGAATCCGGGCGCAATGTGTACGTCTTTTGCTCAACACCGGTAGTAACTATCGGGAACTTGCGAGTGATTGTTTTCGCATAATCAGCTTCCATATTGTATCGCTTCAAGTCCCAAAAACGGCTAAAACCGGAAATCAATTCCTTACGGCGTTCATCAATGACCGCCTGTACCATCTCACGTTCGGTAGCCGGTTCCGGCAATACGGCTTCAGTGCCTCTGATTCGTTTCTCGCGCAACAGGTTCAATGTTTCGACAGCCCCCGGTATGTCTTTTAACCGTGCTTTAGCTTCAGCCAAAATCAGATAAACTTCAGCAGTACGCATACCTACGGACATCGACTGGAATTTAGAATAGGTAATCGAAGAATTCCACAAAGCAGCACCTGAACCTTCGTCAAAATAATAGATACTGTTGCCAGTCATTTTGAAAAACTGGTTCATGCGTTCGTCATTATCACCGTAAAGTTGTACCATTTCCGGACTAAGCATTCCATACATATAAGTCAGGTTGTCAGAAGTTCCTCCCATATAAGCATAGTTCAAAATCTCCGGATTACCGCCTTTGGCATAAGTCGAAACCTTGGTCGGTCCACCCTCGTCTGCCAACGCTATATAATCAATCAAGCTACTATTCAGTTTCAACGATTCTTCCGCAGCTTCTTTCGCTTTCTTCCAGTCCCGATGGAACAGATAAACGCGGGCAGCCAATGCATAACCAAATGCTTTGGACGGATGATATACATTCACCGGCTCTTCCTGCAAATAAGGAAGTGCATCTTCTATATCCTTAATGATAAAATCATAAACTTCGGCAACAGTCGATTTGTTCGGAGTCGCTTCCAAGTCATATTTACTGACGATAGCAACTCCGCCGTCACTTGCTGCCGTTTCCGGATTATAAGCCTTCGCATACATATTCACCGCAATAAAATGATCCCAGGCTCGCATGATCTTCGCTTCCGCCTTAGCCAGTTCCTTCACATCTTTGTCGCCCTGGCTGTTATCTACCAATGAAATAACAATATTCGATCGCAAGATGTACGTGTAACAGTTAGCATACAGATTGTTATCACTCAGTTCTTTCCTGTTGGCTTCCTCATTGAAAGTCATATTGATACCATCCCATGAGATAAATTCATTGCCTATGATATTCGATTCCTTCGCCCATACATTATCACTCAACAAAGCAAAAGATATCGAATTATAAGTACGGTTAGGCAATGCCACCAATTCGTAATAAGTTTGGGTAGAATCCACAGTTTTCTGCCCCGTGGGAGTTATATCCACATAATTCTCACAGGCTGCAAACCCTATTATGAGAATAATCGGTAAAATATAAAGTAATTTACGCATATCCTATGTTTTTTAAATAGTTAGAAACTTGTTGATAATCCGATGGAATAAGTTTTGGGCGCAGCCATACCACGTGTTCCACCATTCATATTGTAGCTCTCGGGATCAATATCGTTCCCTGCCTTACACCAGGTAAACAGATTGTTCACTTGTACCTTTATCTTCAGTGAATTGAGATGGAGATGTTGGCAAATCGTTAGTGGCAAATTATATCCCAAACTCAAACTACGCAATTTCACATAGCCAGCGTCTTTCACGTTTATGTCACCATACTGCCACCAATACTGAAAAGTACCCGAATAAGATTTCACTTGTTGCGGCATATCGTGATACATACGTACTTGTGTGTCCGAAACATCTGCGCTCCAGCGGTTGGAAATACCCTTCAAAGTTTGATCACCTATTTGATCGTTCATTTTCACCACACTATTACGTAGTTTATTACCACCGGCATACACGAAGAAAGCATTCAGATCGAAATTCTTGTAGTTGAGCCTGAAAGCCAGTGAGCCACTGAATTTCGGAGTTACTGAACCGAGATTCACTAAGTCATCAGTACCTTTGAGCGATGAACTAGTAGTGATATTAGCTACCGTGCCGTCTTCATTAAATTTCACAAGATCATTTCCATCTTTATCCACTGCTACCGGATAGCCGTTTTCGATACGGTCTATACGATAGGCCCATAGCGTATTATAGCTGGTACCTTCCATGAAATAATTCTGCGGGCTCTGAATAAAGGACGAAGCATTATCCGCGTCACTATGATCCACTTTCAACATTTTGTTCTTATTATGGTCAAAGTTGAAATCAACAGCAAAATTCCAGTCTTTCTTGCGGATGATGTTAGCTGTAAGGGAAAGCTCTACACCCCGGTTACGCATCTCCCCATTATTTACTACACGTGATTTTGCCCCTATAGTCGGGTCCATGTATCGGTGTACAAGCAAATCGGACGACTGCCGGTTGTAGTATTCCAAACTACCGCTAATCACATTATTGAACAGGCGGAAATCCAATCCTACATTATAAGTGGCTGTCTTCTCCCAACGCAGTTTCGGATTGGGCAGGTCATCGTCGTTATACGTCAGATAGGTCGTTTTGATAGGATTGCTCTGTGTCTTTTGTTTGACAATAAAATAAGTGGTCGAGCTTTGGTCCACGTTACCGTTAATCCCGTAAGTCATACGCACTTTGAGATAATCCAACCAGGAAATCTCTTTCATGAATGATTCTTCCGACAGAATCCAGGAAGCACCGACAGACCACAAGGGATGACGCTGGTTGCGTATGTCAAGGCCGAACAAGTCGGCTTGATCCCAACGGATACTTCCCGACAGATTATAGCGGGACAGGAAAGAATATGCTGCATTCGCATAAAAAGATGCATAACGATGGCGCGTCTCCTTTAAAGAGCCGGCCAGCCCCGACAAAGTAATTCTACTGCCGGAAAGGGCACTGTTTCCCACACCGTCACGGAATTCCTGCCAATTTATTTGATCAGAAGTCAGCGTTTGCGGATCGTAGCCATAAAATAATTGACTGGTAGATTTCGGAACCTTGTTTTCACGGAATTCCAATCCGGCAATGGCAGTCACAGTATGATGTTTCCAGCTTTTGCCAAAGTCTATCTGGTTTCGTACAGTATAGCGGTTACTTCCAACTTCCAACTGGGAATATCGACCTCCTTGTGGCAAATGCGCTTTTCCATCCGTATCAACCATACTGTTGTGCAACATACGTATTGCGTAAGAATCGTCCGAATCAAACAGTTCGTTCTTACTCTTGTTCCATTCATACTGATACATAAAGTTGTACTTAAACATTTTCAGGAAACGAGCCTGTAAACTAACGAAGGGACGAATACTGACATCATGTGACTTAGTCTTACTTTCATCCAGTGCATCAA
Organism: Bacteroides sp. GM023; assembly: GCF_014750685.1. Classification (GTDB taxonomy): domain Bacteria; phylum Bacteroidota; class Bacteroidia; order Bacteroidales; family Bacteroidaceae; genus Bacteroides. The sequence continues at coordinate 269,406 of NZ_JAAXGE010000001.1, read as the reverse complement.
GCACATTGAAGCCAAACGATTTGTAAGGTGTAACCCCCTCGGCGTTCCCCACCACACTTCCATTGTAAGTAATGTTGCCTACATTGACGTAAGGAGAAGTATAACGGTTGCCGTCGGCATCCAATATCCGTTCATACCTTTGCTGCATGGCATAGTTGGTGTAGCTTGTATTCGGTGTGTAGCTGCGCCCCATTCGTACGTCTATGCCGGCATTCACATTCATCCAACTCGTAATCGCATAGTTCGACTTGTAATACAAGGAAATCCGATTACTCTTGCTGCTTATGATACGCTGATTGTCAGTCTCATAATTGAAAGAAAGAAAGTGATTGTTATTTCCGGACTTTTGAGATACACTCACGTTATAACGCTGAGTCACGGCTGTACGCCAAGCGTTATCGCGATATTCTTTATAATAGTCATTATTGCGCCATTGGTTCAAAGTAGCATTTACCTCATTACTGCTGATATCTCCATTTTCCCGATCCAGATAAAGTTGGAATAGAGGATTGTAGTATCCGGAATTAAAACCGGACAAGTATCCCGACGCACTCCCTATTTCGGCTACATTGGCATCAAACACAGCCGTCTGATAATCAATAATATCGCTGGTAGAAGCTAGATTCAAGCTTTTAAAATTTGGTTTGGTAGTGATAAACCAGTCGGCATTAATAGACACGTTCGCACCTTCTCTTTTGGCTTGTTTCGTAGTTACTACGATAACTCCATTCGCAGCCAAAGCACCATAAATACTGGCGGCAGCCGCATCTTTCAAAACAGTAATACTTTCTACATTATAAGGATTTATCTCACTCAAAGTCAGGTCAGTCGGCATATCATCCACTACGATTAGCGGATTTGTACCTACATCATTTGAGAATGTACCTACACCGCGAAGGATAGGACTCATATCCCCGTTATTCGGATTGATATTCATACGCAAACCGGCTATTTGCCCTTCCAGAGATGACGCCAGGTCACTGTGCATTTGTCTTGTCAGTTGTTCGGAATCTATGAAACCGAAAGAAGCAGTAGAACGTTCACGACTGATACGCTGATAACCTGTCACAACTACGTCACCCAGTTGTTTCTTGTCTTCATACATAATCACATTGACACTGGTACGCCCTTTGATAGACACCTTTTCGGTCTGCATGCCAACAAAAGAGACTTCCAGAGTGTGAGTTTCCGCCAGCACTTTACAGGTGAATTTTCCTTCGATATTGGAAATAGCTCCAAACGGGCTGTCTATTCCGCGGATATTCGCACCCGGCAACGGATCACCTTTTTCATCCATTACCCGCCCCTCGATGTTTCTGACTTTACGCGTGGTAGTATTCGAAGCTGGCTTCACTTTACGGACAGTGATAAAATTCTGGTCCACCTCATATTCGAAAGGTTTTCCTTCCAGGATTTTCTGAAGTGCCGCCAAAGGTGCTAACTGCTGTATGCTTACACTTACCCGATACGATTTGACATCCTCAGTTGGGAAATTCACCTTATACCCGGACACATTGCTGAACTGCTTCAAAGCCTCTCCCAGTGGGACTTCTTTCAGTTCCAAAGAGATTAATTTACTGTTCGTTTCCTGCGCCCATCCATGCAAGCCAGTGACAAACATCAGCAATAAGCAGGCAGTTTTCATCCATACGACCTTCCTCATTGCCTTTTTGTAAGACAATGCAATTAGTTGTTTTTCCATAAGAGTTGTATTTGTTAAAGTTATATATGTCTAATCGTAATAGTTCCCTCCTGATAGTCTACACGTACTTTTTCCAATTTATTCAGCAGTTCCACTGCTTCGTCCAAATGAGCATTGCGCTTAGTCCAAAAGTTCAGACGGATATTGTATAGTTCAGTTTGTTCAAAGTCGATGTTCACGTTGTACCATCTACCCAAAGAACCCATGATTTCTTCCAGCGATGCATCTTCAAAATAAAACATTCCTTCTGTCCAGGCCGTATAAGTAGCTATATTGACATTCGATATTTTCTCTTCTCCGGTTTCCGTATAAGTCAGATCCTGTCCGGGTTGAAGTATTATGGATTTAAGGCTATTCTTATTGGTAACCTGCACTTTCCCATGTACCAATGTCACGTGGCGGTCTTCTGTCGTATATGACCGTACATTGAATTTAGTACCCAGTACGTGGGTATCCATGCCGTCAGCACTTACAATAAAGGGACAATTCTCATCCTTTGCCACTTCAAAACAGGCTTCACCCTTCAGTTCTACCCGTCGTTCCTTTCCATTGAACGCAACAGGATAGCGTAGACTACTTTCTGCATTTATCCATACTTTAGTCCCGTCGGACAGTACGAGCAGGAAACTTTTCCCACGCGGTGTGGTCAATGTCTGGCAGCAAGTGGTATCCGGTGTCAATGTTTTCCATTCCTTGATGTCCATCACGCTATCTTCCAACAGTTGCTCTTCCTGACCGTCCATTTGCAGCATCACATGTTCCACATTGGCAGTTGCTTCAAAGAATCGTACCGGCTGCGCTTTTCTTACATAATCAGAAGGAAGCAATGAAGGAATCAGAAAAGCCAAAACCAGGATGGCAGCCGCAGCCGAAGTCGCTGCCCATATAAGCCGCCTCGACTTTGCCTTGCGTTTCTTATCCAGACTCTCACGCATCACGGCTTCTTTGCAAGCCATCAGGTCGAGAAAGAGCTCCTTATTTTCAGGCACACCTATCCATTGGTGAAACTCTTCTGTCTCCCTTAGTTGCGGTTCTTGTATCGCACGCAGTGCATAGTCTAAATTTTGGTCTGAATTCTCCATCATTATAGTCAACTGTTTATCTTAATACGTAGAGCTAACCGAAATTGATGACACCTAAAAGAGATTTTTTTTAAAATATATAATAAAATTCATAAATAACAGCTTCCCTCCAATACACTAGATATATATATCCAACAGGTGAGCTATATATGCCCGGCAATCTATATAAACGAATGTAAAAAGAAAAAAGACACTTAACCGTTTACGAAGTATTTTCAAAGCCCTGGCAATGTGAGTTCTGACTGTATTATCACTGATATTTAATATTTCACTGATTTCCGCACATTTCTTTTCATTCAGAAAAAACTCTTCCACTACTGTTCGCATTTGCGGCGCCATCTGCCGGATACTCTCTTGCATCCGATTGATTTTATCCTCATAGTCGCGATATTCCTTTGCAGTCCAACCGCTGTATAATTCTTCCAAATACCTTTCCGCATTTTTAGACACCACGTTCTGATGACGAATATGGTCGATGCAGCGATTTTTCACCATGACATAGAATAAAGGAAGCAAATCAGCTTCCGTCGTCAACTGTTTGCTATTTTCGAGCACAGAACAAAAGACATCGTTCACGACATCTTTTGCACTCTCTCCATCATTCAACAGATTATATGCATGAATATAGAGTTTATGCCAATGTTTCCTGTACAATACAGCTATAACATTTTGACTATTATCCATGTCTTTCTTATCACTTTTTGTATTCAGTTGGGGGCAAAGATAAACAATCAGAGCAAAAAACTATCATTTTATTGGAAAATATTAAAATCCTCGCAAAAAGAAAAGAAGCGTTTATCAAGCAGTATTCAACAAAAATGATTACTTTTATCCGGTTAAACAGAGTAATAACCTTTGATAAACAACAATACCTTGATATGTATCCCACAGAGCCACGTTATATTGACATAGAAAACACTAATCATATAGTTATATTCATTCACGGCATTGTAGAAGGTCCCGACCAATTCACTCAACTAATTGATATAAGTGTCGCGATGGGATATGCTGCCGCCGCTTTATTATTACCCGGACACGGTGGAAGCGGAAAAGATTTTGCACGCCATAATAAGGAGACATGGCAAGAACATGTCAGACAACAAATCGACTACTACAGAAAGAGATATACGAATATTATACTCGTCGGTCATTCAATGGGCAGTCTTCTTTCCTTATTGGCATATACGGAAGATACTAAACAGATACGGGGAATTATCGTCATCGACACTCCACTATATGTACGTGTCAAATGGCGGGCAATTCGAAATAATCTAAAAATAGGTTTTTGCAGTCATATTCCCGAAGATGATCCGGCTTTCGCACTTCTGCAAGCCAGCAGTGTAGCCCCCTGCTCCGTTTTCAGGTATCTGACTTGGGCACCACGGATTATTGATTTATTCCATCTCATGGCACGTACCCGGAAAATACTTCAGAAAATAAATATCCCGACCTTAGTTATTCACGCAGATCGGGATGAGTTAGTCAGTACATCCAGTGTACAAGTATTTGAGCATAAGCTACCGAAATCATATCAAGTTATTATCCGATTGCCTCATTCTACACATTTTAGATATGCAAAAGAGGATTTGGACACTTTACATACACACTTCCGGCAGTTTATACAGAATCTTAATCTATAAGAAAGCACTACCGGTTTCTCTTTAAGTAAAGCCTATCAGTTATTGTGTTCGGAAGCTCCGATTCATAATGTGTCACCATAATCATGGTCTTGTCTTTACGTTGACAGAAGGCTTCGATAATTTTCTTTACCCGGCGACGGTTATAAGTATCCAATCCATGCAGCGGTTCGTCGAGAATCAATAGTTCCGGGTCTTTGACGAACGCACGTGCCAGCAAAGCCAAGCGTTGTTCCCCGCTGGAAAGTTGCAGGAAAGGTTTATCTTTCAGACCGGCAATACCGAATATATCCATCCACCATTCACAGATAGCCATCTGTTCCGGCTGGGGACGTTTATACAGACCGATACTGTCATGCAGGCCACTCGCTACAATCTCGATAGCCGGTAAGTTCTTGAGATAGGCACGGTGCATTTCGGGACTTACGTAACCGATATGTTTCTTGATTTCCCAAATACTCTCTCCTGTCCCCCTTTTCCGACCGAAAAGGCTGATGTCGCAGGCATATGATTGTGGATTATCCGCACAGACCAAGCTCAATAAGGTAGACTTTCCTGCTCCGTTTTCTCCGCTTAAAGCCCATTTCTCTCCACGATGTACCGTCCAGTCCAGTTCTTTCAAAATGGTACGGTCATCATAACGGATACTTACCTTGTTCAGTTTCACCACTTCGTCCGCATCATAGTTATTGCTGTCATAAGGCAAATCAATGATTCGTTTCTGCAATTCATCGAAAGAAATAGCTATATCCTTGTTGCGAAAGGCATCGAGGTAGGCTTCACGTTCCATCTTGGGAAATACTTCCATTTTATCCACCGGGATAACGTGGGTGATAAACGAAGGTATATCGTCAAGCATGGAAAGCACCAGGATAATCTGAACAGACGACATTTTCGTCAGACGTTCGAGCAAAGAGAATAAGAGTTCACGGGTAGGTGCATCCAGTCCGATAAACGGATTATCCATTATCAAGACACGGGGAGCTGTCAACAATGTTTTTGTAAGTTGAAACTTACGCAACTCTCCACTGGAAAGAAGGATTATCTTTTTATCAAGAAGAGGTTCGATGCGAAAGAGTTCAAACAATTCATTCTTCAGTTGTTCGTCTTTGATTTCCCCCAACATTTCCCGGACGTCCGGTGCTTCATCCTGGTCATGGGCGTTCCAGCGCTGCTGGTAGTAGTAATTGGCATCGGCCGCACCGTAAGTATCACGGAAAGCAATGTATTTTACATTATCATAGACGGTTTGAGTGGCGGAAGGGGAAAAGTCATACTGAATCGTTCCTTCACGCAACGGATATTTTCCGATCAAAGTATCTACAAAAAGACTTTTACCACCCCCATTAGGGCCTACAATGGCTATATGCTCATCTACACCGATAGTTGCCGTGACAGGTTTGTCCAAACGCACAAGCGGGTTGCGTGCAACGCCCCCCGCCATGCTAAATGTATTTTGGCTCATATTCTTATATTCTGTTTTATTATTGACCGCAAAGGTAACAATTTTATCACAGAACAAGCACTTTTCTTGTCTATTTAGTAAATCCGTAAGGCGGACATTCAAAATTAGTAATATTGAGCCTGTATTCCATCATGTCTTTTAATTCATGCACCGGACGTTCCAGTTCATAAGGTATCGGCTGCCCGCTGAATTGCTGGAAATACAGTAAGCAAGCATCTTTCCACCATACCGCATCCCTTGCCTGAATCTTCAGGCGATGCTGCACATCACCAAAACGCTCCGAATCGACATACTTCTCCATACAGTCCCATAACTTTTGGAAGTTTCTTGTTTCTTGCACACCACGGTCATAGGCATAGCATAACTCCGCCCAAAGTGTACGGCCGCTTTTCATCTGATGAGTCCAGGGAACATGATGGAACCAAAGAAGTAAGTTTTCGGGACAGGTGTTTACATCATCCAGTTGTTCACACAAAGGAGAATGATATTGTGCGGTCGCGTTGCTTCCTTTGCTGCTGCGGTCGAATCCGATGCCGTCCTTAGCTGCCTTGTGGTAGTAAGATGGCATCCAGTCGGGACGGGCACCGGGAATATCACACCAGGGTTCCGGCCCGTAGTGATGCCCCCATGCAAAGATGTGATGCAGTCCAAGCGGCATCATATAATCGACTACTGCTTCCCTCGACTTTTGGAGAAGTTGGGAGTTGAGAAGGGAGAGTTGAGAACTAAGTTGTTCTTTCTCTTTTTGAGACTGTTCATTTGCCGAAGCACTGCGTGACTGTTCGGAAATCGGGAGAAAGGTTTGTTTCAGCCATTCTTCCCCTATCTCTTCGGATGAAAGGGAATGTTTCCAGGCGAGACGTCCGAAAGCATACCAGTTGGCTTGCGCAAAAGGATGTCCGCACCAGTTTACATCATCGCCGATATTGGTTACTCCGGCAATGGCAGTCAGTGGATGAGAAAACAGGGAGCCGTCCGTCACACGGGCGATAGTAGAGCCTTCGCCTTGTACGTAAGTATCGCTGTCCAAACATTCCTTCCACATGGGAGCGAGAAAGGCAAGATGATTGGAGAAGCCTAAATATTCTTGTGTAATTTGGAATTCCGGCATTACGGGCGTTTTCTTCATGGCTCCGAATAGTGCACTGAACGGTTCACGGGGTTGGAAGTCAACCGGGCCGTTCTTTATCTGAACGATTACATTGTCGCGGAACTTTCCATCCAAAGGTTCAAATTCAAGATAAGCCTGCTTGGCACGGTCGCTGTCCGTGGGCGAGTAAACGAAGGCACGCCACATCACAATACCCCGATAGGGTTTCAAGACATCGGCAAGCATATTCGCTCCTTCGGCATGGGTACGTCCGTAATCACACGGGCCGGGCTGACCTTCGGAATTTGCTTTCACCAGGAATCCGCCGAAATCGGGAATCAGGGAGTAAATCTCTTTTGCTTTCTTCTTCCACCAGGCGATTACTTCTTTATTCAAAGGGTCGGAAGTAGGTAAGCCACCCAGGGCTGCCGGAGATGAAAAATTGATAGAGAGATATACTTTCAATCCATAAGGGCGGAAGATATCAGCCAGTACTTTTACTTTTTGCAGATAGTCGTCGGAAAGAATCTTGGGACTTGCATTCACATTATTCACCACAGTTGCATTGATACCGATAGAAGCATTGGCACGTGCATAAGCTTCGTAACGGGGAGAGACAACGACAGGAAGTTCTTCCCACTTCCAAAGTGAATGTCCGGCATAACCACGTTCGATCGTTCCGTCCAGGTTATCCCAATGGTTTAAGATACGAATCCGGTAATCCGGCTTTTCAGAGATATTCAGAGCGTTCGAGTTTGAATCCGGGTTCGAGTTTAGATTCAAAAGCTGTTCCGTAGCTTGCAGGCGGAGTAAGTGGTAAGTTCCATAAAGAACGCCTTGCTCGCCGGAAGAAGCAATAGTAATTTGCTTGCCGTCGGCAGAAGTACGGATTGTATATCCTTCATTTCCAAGTGCACGCAGTTCCTTATTTGCGTTCACTTCCAAAGCCACAGGAAGGCTGCCTTTCCAATATCTTTGTAATTCGGAAACGGCAATGTTCAATGTCGGTGATTGCTTCCTGCAACTAATTTCCGCCTTCGTGCCTGTCGCATAGCGAAGCCACAGGGCACTTCCATCTTCCGCGCGGGACGAAAGACAGAAGAACAGGATGAATGTCAATATAGATATTATTCTCATAAGTAATAGTTCAAAGTTCGTTCTATAAATGGGAATTTTCAGGCACGGATTACACGGATTTCACGGTTTTCTGATATATGATTGTACAAAGCAACAGCGTAATCCGTGTAATCCGTGCCTAAATTAAAATTATTATTTATCTATTCCTTCGATAGTAATAATTCGCCCGTCCGCATCGTATTGCAGTTCGCAGACTTTCAGGCTGCGAAGCCATGTTTTCCCTTCGGACGGCACACAGTCGTGGTGGAACAAATACCATTTACCCTTAAATTCTGCAATGCCGTGATGGGTAGTCCATCCTACTACCGGAGTAAGAATCACTCCCTGATAGGTAAACGGCCCGTAAGGATTATCACCAATCGCATAACAGAGCAGATGGGTATCTCCCGTAGAATAAGAGAAGTAGTATTTACCATTATATTTGTGCATCCAGGAAGCCTCAAAGAATCGGCGTTCGGTATCTCCTGCTGTCAGCGGCATCCCATTCTCGTCCAGGATTATCACCGGACGCGGTTCTTCCGCAAATTCCATCATATCATCACTCAAACGGGCTACACGGGCTGTCAAAGCTTCTTCCTCCCCTTCCGGCAGAATAGCAGATTCCAGTGCTTTATTATTCCGGTAACGTTGGAGTTGTCCGCCCCACAGACCGCCAAAATACATATAGTAATTGCCGTCGCCATCATCCAATACGGCAGGGTCCATACTATAACTGCCTTTCATCGGATTGGCTTCGGGCACGAAAGGGCCGTATGGCTTATCACTGACAGCCACTCCGATACGGAATATATCATTTTGGTCTTTCAAAGGAAAATACATATAATACTTGCCGTTCTTAAAAGCCACGTCACAATCCCAAAGCTGGCGTCCTGCCCAGGGAATATCCTCTGTGGAAAGCACTACACCGTGGTCGGTAATCTCACCATTCATCACATCATCCATAGAATAGACGTGATAATCTTTCATATTGAAATGATCCCCGTTATCATTTTCGGCAATTCCACTTTCCCAATCGTGTGAGGGATAGATGTAGAGTTTGCCATCAAATACATGTACGGCAGGATCAGCCATATAATCACCGGGAACTAAATATCTTTTTTCTGTTTTCATGATCTTTCTATTTTTCAGTTAATAGGTTTATTTGCTTTCAGCTTCACGGATAATCAGATCGACTACCGGTTTCGGCTGATAATTGCGGTCGAAAAGCAACGGATAATCCGTGCGCCCTTTCATCGGCCAGTCGTTGCGCCAGGAGTTATGGTCGGCCACGCCCCAAAGAGTAACCCTGGTTATAATATCCTGATGTTTCAGGAAAAGACGGAAGAAATCGTTCATGCGCGCTGTCCATGCCTTTGCTACATCTTCAGGCAGTTCATTCGGATAAGGATTCATCTCTTTCTTGTATTCAAAAGAAGCTGAGACTTCCGCGCCCACATTGGGATCGGGTGACGGTATTACTGTCAAATCCAATTCCGTTATCATCACCTTTACTCCCGTTTCGGCAAAAGCAAGCATACTCTTTTCAAATTCACTGATTTTCGGATAATCCATGCCGATATGTCCCTGCATACCTATGGCATCAATACGGATACCCCGTTTTTTCAAGTCTTGTACCAGTTTTACGACTGCCGCTCTTCTTCCCGGATGAGCCATCGAATAGTCGTTGTAGTACAGTTCGGCTTTCGGGTCGGCTTCGTGTGCATACTGGAAAGCCAACGGGATATATTCTTCTCCCAAAATCTCATAAAACTTCGTCTTACGATATGAACCATTATCTTCAAATGCTTCATTCACTACGTCCCAGCCTTTGATACGGCCTTTGTAGCGTTTCACAACGGTAGTGATATGCTCTTTCATCCGTTTCTTCAAGACTTCGGGAGAAACATTTTTACCATCCTTATCTACGCAGAACCAACGGGAAAGTTGTGTATGCCATATCAAAGTATGTCCTGTAAGCGCCAAATTATTTTTCTCGCCGAATTTTACAAATTCATCTGCCTTCGTAAAGTTATAACGGTTTTCTTCAGGATGTATTTCCGCACTCTTCATGCAATTTTCTGCTACAATGGCATTAAATTGTTCCCGGATCACCTCTGCTCCTACTTTATCTTTGCCGGATGCCTGCTGTGTATTCACCGCTGCTCCTATCAGGAATTTATCCTTCAAGGCTTCTTTCAAAGTGTTCTTTTCCTGCGCAAAAGCTATCGAAGAGCCTGTTATCAATGCTGCTACAACCCATAAGAATGATACCGTTGTTTTTGTCGAAATCTTCATATTATCTAATTCTATTAATTATTAATCAATTGTTTTCCAGTCTTCGTTTTGTCAGGTCTGCCTGAATGTGCTCATTCAACTTCTTTGAAATCGGATAGAAGAACAACGCAATCACTCCGATAAAGAATGTGATAGCGGGAATCACACTAGATGTCAGGCGGATACCCAAAATCGCACTATCTGTCTGTGTTACATTAGAAATGAAACCGAATGAATCGACAATCGCACCACAAATAGCTCCGCCGAGACCTAATCCGGCTTTCAATGCAAAGACTACACCCGCAAAGACAAAACCCGTAGCGCGGCGATGGTTCACCCATTCGGAATGGTCGGCTACATCCCCCATCATTGCCCAAAGCAACGGGATAGTAGGCGCGTAAGCCAAACTCTTCAAACAGTTTATGATGAATATCGTGCCGATGCTCGTTGAATCTACCATAAAAAACAAAGCTGTAAACAATGCGGTCAGTGTCAGACAAACCAAGAACACATTCCGCTTGCCAAAGATATTAGAAAGATAGCCGGAAAGCAAAATTACACCCGCTAAAGTGATAACCTGACCGATCATGTTGAACAAGCTGAAACCTACGGCAAATACATTGCTATGGTCAGGCTGCGCTATCAAGCCGAAAGCATCAAGAAAAGTATGCCACATCCCATATGTCTCCCCTTCTACCCTCACCAGTCCGAAGTTTTGCAGGAAGTCGAAAAGGGCTGTCTTATCTACAAAGTAATTAAAATAGTAGGACATACTACTGCCCCACATAGCCAATGTAGTAAACAGGAAAAGAGTCAGGACAAACATGGACTTCCAGGGACGGCTGCTTACAATATCTACAAAATCCTGCCGTATCGAATTTTTCTGTCCCACAGGTGGAGTAATACGTTCCTTCGTAGAAAAGAAAGTGATAACCAATAGAATGACTCCGATAATAGCAAACAGAGTGATTGTCAGAAACCATCCGCGCTGATCGTCCCCTTGCCCGAATTTAGAGACTAACGGTAAGGTAAGTCCTTGCACAACGAAAGTGGCTATCGTAGCCGTCACGAAACGGATGGACGAAATACTAGTGCGTTCTTTTATATCACTGGTCATTACGCCACCCAGGGAAGCATACGGTGTGTTATTGAAGGAGTAAATAGACATTAATAAGGTATACGTGATACCTGCATAGATTATTTTACCACGCTCGCTAAGGTCGGGTGTCGTAAATGCCAAGATGAAGAATACAGCAAAAGGGATAGCCGTCCACAATAGCCAGGGGCGGTATTTTCCCCAACGGGTATTGGTTCTATCGGACAGGATACCTACTATAGGATCAACGAACGCATCGAATACACGTGCGAACAGTAATATCATACCCGCCGTTGTTGCTTTGATTCCAAACACATCTGTATAAAAGAAAAGTTGGAACATCATCATCATTTGGAAAATCAGGTTCGCAGAACCATCTCCCAGGCTATAACCGATTTTCTCGGCCATCGACACTTTTTGAGTCTGTGCTTTCATAGTACTATTATCTATTATTAATTATTTGACTCTTTGTTAAAAGACCGTTTGGGAAAGCCGTTGTCCCAAAGTCTTTTTGTCCAATGGATGAATATCATTCCACTCGCCCAAATCACTGTTCTTAATTAGAGTGACATTGGCATTTGTATCGGCTACCTCTGCTTGCGCTTTCCTGAATTCCGCCCAAGCGGCACGTCCGCCTTTATCTTCGGGAGACAGGAAATCCGCCAGTTCTATAATATAGAAAGGCATCTCCGGACGATTCCAACGTCCCCGCCAATCGGCAATCATGGCAGATAGCAGAGACTTGTATTCATTTCTGCGTGATACATTCGATTCGCCCTGATACCATATGACTCCGGATACCGTATAATTCAGCAAAGGAGCTATCATGGCATTATAAAGTCCCGTAGGTTTATAATGGAAAGCAGTCTGCCCCGGAGCAGCGGGCATGGGAGCACCCAAACGGTATTTCCAATTACCTTCCAGGCTTATCTCCGCCTCTCCTTTTTCCGGCTGACCTTTCCCGAAAAGAATCTTATAAGGTTTCTCCTTTACGAAATGAGGACGACCGCCATAACTGAAAAGACGTATTGTCACCGTATTCTTCCCTGCTTTCAACAATCCGGCAGGAATGGTGTAGATACGGGGCGGATATTGATAAGCAACAGTGCCCACAAACGTCCCGTTCACATAGACAGAATCTGCGTCAACGATACATCCTAAACGAAGAGTTGCCTGTTCCCCTGCCTGCTGTTCGGAAACCTGAAAGTCCTTACGGAACCAATGGGTTCCATTGACCGAATTCAATCCGTTCGTAGACCAGTCGCGAGCAAACAGTTCGGTTGACTGCCAATCGCTGTCATCATAGTCAGCCGCATACCAGGGGGTAGCTTCGTGCATACCGTTGTCTCCCTGATACAGCGCCACATTCCAGGCATGGCTTTTCTTTCTTTCCTCTTTCTTCATTGATTCTATCAAGTCGTCCGATTCATAGATGCGCTTTTCGTTCAAATAAGATGGAAAAGGTTTCAGAGCTTCTTCACTCACCCATGCTTCTACCGGCGAACCGCCGACACTAGAGTTTATCACCCCTACCGGAACTTTCGTTTTCTGATAGAAATCCTTAGCGAAGAAATAAACCAAAGCGGAGAAAGACATCACATTGTCAGGAGTCATCGCTTTCCAGGAGATTCCCGGAATATCCGTCTGCGGAGCATGGAAGTTATAAAGTAAAGGTGTTTTGATATAGCGTACCATCGGATAATTACTGTCCGCGGAAATTTCATCCCGAAACCGGTCTGTAACCCGCGAAACAGGTAATTCCATATTCGACTGACCGGAACATACCCACACATCACCTATAAGAATATCCTTTATCTCAATATCGTTGATGGTCATAGTATAAGGTCCTCCCGCTTTCAATGCAGGCAGCATAAGTTTCCAGTTCCCCTGTGCATCGGCAACCGTCTTATATTTCTTCTTCAGGAAAGTCACATTCACCGTTTCATCAGCATCTGCCGTTCCCCAAAGACTCACTTGTTCCCCGCGTTGAAGTACCATACCATCGGAAACAAGAGCAGGTAGTTTAACCTTTGCCCCACCTACACAGGCGAAGCAAAGGAACACAACTACTAACCCAACCTTATAAAACCAATACTTATTCATTTTTTCTTTTCTTTTATGTCTTTACTTTGTGGTCATCCGGAAAGAGAAGAATCCGTCCAAATGCCACGTTGCAAACTTAAGAAGTTTATTCCCCTTCACCGAAGAATTACGATTCAGATTGTTTCTTGTCTGTTACATCATCGTTTGTAAATGTTACAAATACGTTTTATCATGTTACATCCAATCTGAAAGTGGCTTCAGGAAGGGGAAAACGAATCTGTTTGGTTAATATCCCGGATTCTGATAAGCCTGCTTTTCTTCCTCGGTCATATCCAGTGTATCGATAAAAGTCTGGGGTATCGGACGAAGATAAAACTTGCTGTTCGGCTCGCTTTCTATATTGGCCAGTCCCGGACGGGTTATTGTATTTCTAGCCTGTATCGCGTCGCCATTATAATCGCGGATAGAATACGTCTTTGCACGGCTCAACTTCTTTGTGCGAACCAGGTCTGCCCAACGCAACTGTTCTCCGTACAATTCTCTCGAACGTTCGTCGAGGATATAGTCTATATCGATGCTTGCCGGAGTCGCAGCAAGTATATTCGTTTTTGCAGTCTCATTCTGTGCATCCGTATTGGCAGTACGGTATGCGGCACGCTCACGAAGAACATTAATCAACTCTCTGGCAGTTTTCGTACCGGTAGCACCCATTACAGCCGCTTCGGCAGCAATCAAATAAACCTCTGACAATTTAGCTACATTGAACGGACGCAAAGAAGAAGAGTTCGCGTAGCCGGAAGCATTGTTAGGACTGTAAGGTCCTAGTTTCCATAAAGACGGGAAATGCTCGCGTGTCATATATTCAGGAGTGAAAACCGCATAGTTCTTTCCTGCAATCGTCTGCACCGGGAAGTTACCGCTCGCAAGTTTAGCCGGAGTACCCGCACCCGGAATTTCATAACCGGGCATATAGTACACCACATCACCCAGGGCAAACGGAGTATTCAATGCACCATTGGAAGTAGCAGCATTCTGATTTGCCAGCCATTCCTTTTGGAAAGTTCCGTCATAACGGGAGTCATTGGTTTTATCCGCGAATGTATTTACAATCACTTCATACGTCGGCGCGCATCTTCTCCACGGACGGCCATAGTCCTGAAGCGCGGAACGTCCGCAAGGAGCGCCACCACCATTGAAAGAGGTATCAAACCAACAGCGCATAGCATAAAACGCAATATTACTCTTTTCAGCTTCCGTACCCCAGCTTTCACCTTCCGAGAAGGAGAATCCCGCATCGTCACTACGGTCGGCATAAAGCAATACTTCAATGTTACGGTCGTTCTGTGCCAGGTTCACTTGATAATAATCCTGCAATAATCCGAACCCGTTCGTTCCGGCCGCGCCGTTCACGCCTGATTTTCCTATCACGCCCATAGCCGTATCATAGGCTTTTTGGAAGTAACCGTCGGAACCCGATTTATTGTTATTCTTCAGCCACCATCCGTAAGTGAGATATACCTTCGACAAAAGATAGCTAGCATAAGCCTCTGTAACCACACCTTTGAAACGGTCGTCACGCTTCGTCCCGTTCAGGTCGGTTGCCGCTTTTTCCAAATCTTCTATGATGGAAGCATAAGTCTCTTCCACTGTGTTTCTGACAGACCGACGATTGGGTAACGTATTATATGCATTCTTACCCGAACCTAAATCGAGCGGAATGCCGCCATAGAACTGTACCAACAGGAATTGGTCGTGCGCACGCATCACCCGTGCTTCGGCAAGCAGACGGGAGTCCACCCCGTTCGCCTCTCCGATAGAGATAATTCCGTTACAAGTATTGATATAGGCGAATGTATTGCTATTCCAAAAACAGCCCGGACGTCCGGTTGTCGCTACAATATTGTAATCGTCCATTCTGCGTTCGTCATCACCCGAACCTACCAGTCCGCCGTAAGTCGTTTCGTCGGTTCCATACTGAAAATTGTACCAGGGATTCACCGGGCCGTAAAGGAAACGCAAGTGGGAATATACAGAAGTGAGCGCAAGCTCCACACCCTGATTGGTCTGCATCAACTGCGGAGTTATCGCCGAGCGAGGTTGTTCGTCCAGTATATCTGAACAAGAGGTCAAAAGCGCAAAACCCGCTATCAAAGTTCCTGCCAGGAATTTATTTATTATTCTTTTCATAATGAATCTGTTTTTATAGGTAATAGCATTAGAATGTCAAGTTAAGCCCGAAGATAAAGTTACGGGTGGAAGGCGTGTTCGTACCGATGGAAAGGAAGCGCTCGGGCAATCCGCCGGTAGTCGCGCTGTTTTCTCTCACGTAAGAGTTCGGTTCGGGGTCGAGTCCTGTCTCGTCATTGTACGGAGAGAACAGAACGAAAGGATTCTGAACAGTGAAGTAAAGACGGGCTCTGCTTATACCGACGTTGTTCAGCAACTTTTCCGAGAAGTTATATCCCAACGTGATTGTCCGGATCTTCAGATAAGAAGCACTAAAGTAAGCCAGAGTAGAAGCATATGCAGGAGCGTCGTTATTACCTGTTGTTCCGCCCGGAGTAGGATATGCGTTGGTCGGATTATCTTCTGTCCAGTAATCCACCTTGACATTTCCACGACGTCCGCTCATCATATTCAGATAACCTTGCGGTGAATGTAGCGTACTAATCAGCGTACCGCCATTCTTGAAAGCGCCGACGATACTCAAATCGAAATTCTTATATGCCACCGTAGTATTGAAACCACCCTGGAAGTTACCCTCCGCTGTTCCGATAACCTGACGGTCACTTGCATTAATCTGCCTGGAAGGAACACCATTGGCGTCAAATGTGACAGGGTCTCCGTCTACCAGGTTATAAGCCACTTTTATATCGCCCGGTTTACCGCCTGAATAGCTTGCTGCGGCAAGAGCTTCTTCCCCTTTTTGGAAAATGCCGACTTTCTTATAGTCATAAATGGCATCAATCGGTTTGCCTTCAAACCATCCGTTAGCGGTGTCATTCTTCGATTTGCCTGCCAACGCTACAATCTTATTCTTATTTCCGTAGATATTGAAACCTACATCCCAGCTCCATCCGTTTTTGTTTTCAAAGATGATTCCTTTCAGAGACAACTCCCAACCTTTATTAGAGGTTTCACCGATATTCTGCCAGTAAGCTGACGCGATACCGGAAGATGCCGGCAATGATAACTGCATCAGGATGTCTTTCGTACGTTGGGAATAGTATTCGAAAGTACCGCTCAAACGTCCGTTGAACAATCCGAAATCAATACCGTAGTTCCAGGTGGATGAATACTCCCATCCCAGGTTTTCATTCGGAACGCTGGTGGGGAAGTAGCCGGTGATTCCTGCGGAACCGGTCGTGTAATATACCGCCTTCATCGCTCCCAATGTAGCATAAGGGTCGATAGCCTGATTGGATGTTTGTCCGTATCCGACACGGAGTTTCAGGGAACTCAGCCAGTCGATGTTATCCATAAACGCTTCGTTTCTGATATTCCATCCTGCCGATACTGCCGGATAAGTATGCCATTTCTTGCCTTTTGCCAGTACGGAAGAACCGTCGGAACGGAAGGTTGCGGACAGCATATACCGATTATCATACGAATAAGCCGCACGTGCCATGTAAGAAAGCAAACCACGTTGCCAGTATTTCTGCTTGTTCGGGTCGATGGTGACTTTATCGGTATTCAAACCCAGGTTGTGATATTGTACCGCATCGGCTGTGATACCTGTGGCGGATGCCGTTGAATAGCTGTAAGTAGTACGTTCTGCCGAGTACATGGCAACTGCGTTAATGCTGTGTTTGCCAAATTTCTTGTCATACATCAACATATTTTCTACCGTCCAGTTGGTGGTCAATGCGTTAGAAATAGTTGCTTCAGCCAGGTCTGCATTATATCCCAGGTAAGGAGTGCCCGGAGCATTGAACTTTCCATAATTGCTCTGACGATAGTTCAAACCGAGATTGAGCCGGTATTTAAGACCATCCATAAACTTCACTTCGGCATACGCACTGTTGTAAGTCGCGAAAGTCTTGCGGTCGTCGGCATGCTTTTCTCCGACAGATTTGTACAGCAACGGATTCAACAGTTTATCCGAAGAGTTCAGTTCAATCACTTCTTCCCGGATGCTGCCATCGCTATTGTACGGACTGATGGTAGGATTCGTTTGCAGAATATTATAGATAGGCGCGCTTTCTTCACCTTCCGTCTTGCTGTATGAGTTTTGAGTGGTAATACCTACCTTGAAATATTTACCGATTTCCTGGTCGATAGAAGCTCTCAATGAGATACGTTCAAAACCCTGGTCGGGAAGAACGGAAGTTTCCTTGTAATAAGTAGTACCGAAGTTGTAAGAACCTTTTTCAGTTCCTGCTGAAACAGAGAGGTCGTGATTCGTAGTCAGGCCGTTCTTGAAAATCAAATCCTGCCAGTTGGTATTCACAGACGGGTCGTCCATTGTTCCCATTGCTCCCCAACTGGAACCGTTGGCTGCGGCAATCTCTCTGAATTTCACAAACTCAGGACCATCCATCATCGGATATTCGGAGAACAGGGTTACAATACCATAATAGCCATTATAAGTAACGGTTGCCTTGCCCTGCGTTCCCTTATTGGTCGTAATCAAAATAACACCGTTGGCACCACGCGAACCGTAGATGGCCGTGGATGAAGCATCTTTCAAAATATCAATCGTCTTGATATCGTTAGGGTTGATATCGCTGATATTTCCGGGAAAAGGAATACCGTCCAGTACGATAAGAGGGTCGTTACTTGCATTCAGTGAGCGGGTACCGCGGATACGTATCTGCTGTTCCGAGCCCGGTCTTGATGAAGTACGGTTGATTTCCACACCGGCAACACGTCCTTGCAGCGCCTGCGTGAAGTTCTGTGAAGGAATCTCTTTCAATGTCTTTGCGTTGACGTTGGCAATAGAACCCGTTACGTCCGACTTTCTTGCCGTACCATAACCCACTACCACCACTTCGTCCAATGCCTGCGTATCATCTTTCAATATAATCTGTATGGAAGAGCGTCCGGCAACGTCTACTACCTGTGACTGATACCCTACAAAAGACACTGTAAGTTTGGCATTAGAAGGAACTTTCATCGTAAAATTACCATCAAGGTCGGTAATCATACCATTGGTTGTACCTGTTTCGAGAACGCTGGCTCCGATAATCGGTTCGCCGGTATGATCTTTCACTACACCTTTCACGGTGATAGTCTGTGCAAATGCCCATAGAGGAATGAAGCATAGCATAACAAATAGACTTAATAGTCTGAGGTAACGATTCGTGCTTTTCATAAACTCATTGTTTAAATTAAAATTTGAGGATTAATACTTTATAGTCTTATATAGAATAAGAAGGGCGGCTGACTCATGTTTTCATACGGTACTATTTTTAAGGTTGTTGAACATTCAGTGCGATTCACTGATGCAAACATACGATTTTAATTCCTACTACATCATAAGGAGCGTAGCATGATGTTGACCGGTCGTTACATCGCGTCTCACGACTGTAACAGAGGTTTGAATGTACGTTACATGAATGCCCGTGAAGGTATCACAGGGCACTAATACGCTTTTAGTCAACTAAATAAAAAGCTGTCAAACAGACTATAATTCCGGGGAATCGTTTATCTTTGCCTCTAGTTAATAAATCCTTTTCCTATATATGAAAACACTATTCTTCTTTTGTTGTCATTTACTATTAGCCGCATTTACGTTTGTCAATGCACAGACCGGAAGATTCTATTCTACAGATAAAGATCTCTCAAACAGTCTTATTAATAAGGTGTATCAGGACAAACGGGGATTCATATGGGTGGCAACGGAAGACGGACTGAATAAATTCGACGGCAACCGGTTCATCGTCTATAAGAAAAGCAAAAATGAACCCGACGCGTTGCTGAACAATTACGTAAAGACTCTGTTCGAGGACAGCAAAGGGCGCTTTTGGATAGCCTGCATCAACGGAATACAAATCTACGACCAGGCAACCCATACTTTCCAGTCCATCCCCATCCGGCACAACCGGGATAACATGGCTCCACAAACTTCCGCCAACATCATCGAACTGCAAAACGGAGAGATATGGCTCGGAACATATGGCGGCGGTATCATCTCACTGAAAGAAAACGAATTCATCCCTCAGGAGGAACTAAACAGGAAGATACAAAGCTATTTCATACAAACCATCTACGAAGACTCTAAACAGAATATATGGATTGCCACCGAAAACAAAGGGTTATTCTGCTATACGCCTTCCAACGGACAGGTACAAAACTTCACCGCACCCGGCCAACTGACTTCGGAAGATATATCCTGCTTCTGCGAGGATAAGGAAGGAACATTATTTATCAGTACCCTGAACGGCGGATTAATGAAACTAAACCCGTCCAACAGCCAATTCACCCCTATTCCCTACAAAGGTAACAACCGTCTTAGTATCAAGACCCTGACTATTGATAACAACAATAATCTCTATATAGGAACCGAAGGTTTCGGATTGAAGATATACAACCGGAGTACGAACAGTATAGACGACTATGACGTACATAACGGCGTATTCGACCTTAGCTCGTCCAAAGTCCATTCTATCCTCGAAGATAAAGACGGCAACCTTTGGCTGGGCATCTTCCAAAAAGGACTGCTGATGATTCCGTCCATGCCGAACAAGTTCAACTATTACGGCTATAAATCATTTCCTAAAAGCGAAATCGGCTCAAGCTGTGTGATGAGCATCCTTGTAGACCGTCAGAACGTTGCCTGGATAGCTACGGACAACGACGGACTTTACGCCGTGAATGATGAAGGTAAACAAATCCTTCACTTCAAAGAAGAAGGAAGCAACCGTTCCGCTCCCCGCAATATCATCTGCCTGCTGGAAGACTCGGAACATAAACTATGGATAGGTTCTTATCTGAGCGGACTAACGCTGATGAATAAACAAACCGGTGTATGCACACCTGTCAACGAACAACTGTCCACCCCAAAAGCCTCTGACAACAAGAAAATATTCTGTATAGCCGAAGACCGCAACCAGCATATCTGGGTGGGAACTTACGGCTCAGGAGTGTATAAAATGGACATCTCCGGCAAAGTAATCAACCAATATCAATCTTCCAAATCGCAAAACGAGAACTGGCAGGTAAACAAGCTCTGCAACGACTGGATTAACTGTATCATCGAGGATAACGAAGGATTATTATGGATAGGCACCTGCAACGGACTGAGTTGCTTCAACCCCAAGACGGAGAACTTTATCAACTACCTGTCACAAAACAATCTGCTCCCCAATACCTTTGTACATACCCTATTGCAAGACGACAAAGGGTTTATTTGGGTAGGGACTTCCGAAGGGTTGTACAAGTTTGACAAGCGCACACAGAAATTCAGTATTTACACCACACAACAGGGATTGCCCAGCGACGTTATCTGCGGAATGGTGCAGGATGATATGAATAACTACTGGATAAGCACCCATCAGGGAATGTCCAAACTGATAGCCGATACCGAAACATTTATCAACTACACCGCATCCGACGGTATACAGGGGAATGAATTTACACGCGGCGCTTTCTACAAAGACCACCGCGGAAAGATTTATTTCGGCGGAACGGGCGGGGTGACCAGCTTCTACCCGAAGGATATAGCCGAACCTGACAAGAAACTCCGCATAGAGATTACCGACTTCATACTCGGCAACCATTCCGTCAGGAAAGGTGATATGCTGGGAAAGCACGCCATCACCGACTCCGACGTGATGGATGCCACCCGTTTCACACTGACATACGAACAGAACTCTTTCAGAATGGAACTTTCCACACTGGACTTTGCCAATCCGGAAAGAATAATCTATCAATATAAAATCAAGGAACTGGAAACGAACTGGCTGAATACCAGTCCGGGAATGAACCGGGTGAGCTATGCCAATCTGTCGCCCGGTACGTACACGCTGATGGTCAGAGCCAAAGACAACAAGAGTACGTCCGATATACGCACCGTGGAGATAGTTGTCACTCCGCCCTGGTATAACACCTGGTGGGCAAAAGTGTTATGGAGTTGCCTGCTCGTATTGGTTCTTTACGCCCTCACCATGTATGTCATATCCCGCATCCACCGCCGCCAGGAAATAATGAAACAACGGCATCAGGAGCAAATCAATGAAGCGAAATTGCAGTTCTTCATCAATATATCGCATGAGATACGCACTCCGATGACATTAATCATCAGCCCGCTGGAAAAGTTGATTGCCGAACATTCCGAGAAGCAACAGGTATATCTTATGATTTACCGGAACGCCCAGCGTATTCTCCGTCTTATCAATCAGCTCATGGATATACGAAAACTGGATAAAGGGCAGATGCACCTGAAATTCCGGGAAACGGATATGGTAGGATTTATCGAAGACCTGATGCAGACTTTCAATTACCAGGCTCAGAAGAAGAATATCACATTCACCTTCGACAAGGAACTCCCGGATGCCGATTCACTCAAAGTATGGATTGACCTGAACAACTTCGACAAGGTGTTGATGAATGTATTATCCAATGCTTTCAAATATACAAGTGATGGCGGAAACATCCATATCCTGCTAAAGACTGGTCACAACAGCGCCTACCGGGGTGCATTGAAGGATTATTTTGAAATCTGCGTGACGGACGACGGAATCGGCATCGACAAGGACAAAATCAAACAAATCTTCGAGCGTTTCTATCAGATTAACAATGATATGACGCAATCCAACTTCGGTACCGGAATCGGATTACACCTGGCTCGCTCACTTGTAAAACTGCATCACGGCCTCATCAAAGCGGAAAACCGGGAAGATGAACAGGGCACGCGTTTCATTATCCGGTTGCCATTGGGAAGCGACCATCTGAAAACCGATGAACTGGAAAACCCGGATGAAGCGGGAAGCGACCTTCTGATGTCTCAACTGTCTAAAGATACCCTGTACGAAACGGACAATGAGAACGCAATGGCGGATGAAGTCAAAAAGCCGAAAGCCAAAACTCGTTATCGTGTCCTGATTATAGAAGACGATGATGAAATACGCCAATATATGCGGAATGAGTTGAATACGGACTTCCGTATCAGCGAATGTACGAACGGACGGGAAGGGCTGGAAGTTATTTTAAGAGATAAGCCGGACTTGGTAATCAGTGACATCATGATGCCTGAAATGGACGGAATCACCCTCTGCCGCAAGGTGAAGCAGAATATTAACATCAATCATATACCTGTTATATTACTAACTGCAAAATCAAAGGCGGAAGACCGAATCGAAGGGTTGGAAACCGGTGCGGATGCCTACATTGTAAAACCCTTCAATACCGAAATCCTGCGCACCACCGCAAGTAACCTGATAGCCAACCGGGAAAGGTTGCGCGGACAGCTTATAGGCGAACAACAGGTGGAAGAGAAGATTGTAAAAATAGAAATGAAATCGAACGACGAGATATTGATGGGTAAAGTAATGAAGACTATCAACGAACATCTCACCGACCCCGCACTCAACGTAGAAATGCTGGCAGCCAATGTCGGCATGAGCCGTGTACATATGCACCGGAAATTAAAAGAACTGACGAACCAGTCGGCACGTGATTTTATCCGTAATATCCGGTTGAAGCAGGCGGCTACCCTGCTGCGGGAGAAAAACCTGAGTATCTCGGAAGTTGCCTACGCCACCGGTTTCTCCAATCTCTCCCATTTCTCCAACTCTTTCCGGGAGTTCTATGGCATTTCGCCTACCGAATACAAAGAACAGCCGGACGTTCCGCAAGAATAAGGCTTACTTATACATGATTAGCGCAGACTGGCTGGGAACAATAACTTCCGGCCCGGTTTGCGTTCCTAATCCGCGGACATCTATCACGCCATCTTTGCACACAACCGTGTATTTGCCAATCGGCACTTCAAGGCGGGCAGGCGTAGTACGGGAGTTGTAAGCGACTACAATATCTTCCCAACGGTCCCCGTTGGCATGGTCTTTCAGGCGGAAGGCAATCAGATTCTTACCTTCTACGGGGAGAAACTCCAAATGTTTCCGCACCTTATCCGCATCTCCCATACGGAAAGCGGGATGAGATTTGCGAAGGTCTATCAGCCGTTTGTAGTACATGAAGACATCGCTATTCGTCGTTTTGCGTCTCCAGTCAATGGCATTGACCGCATCCGAACTTTTATAGCTGTTATCCACTCCCTGTTTGTCACGCATCACTTCCTCTCCGGCATAGATAAACGGAATGCCTTGCGAAGTGAAGACAACCGTTTGCGCCAGCTTATCAAGGCGTACAAGTTGTTCGGGAGTAATCCCCGGCATACTCGCTTTCAATCGGTCTGTCAGGCATAAGCCATCGTGGCAGGAGACGTAGCCAATCATTTGAGTCGGTTGTTCCGCCCACGGTTTCTGACTGTAATTCACCGAATCATACCGTACTTGCGGATGCTCAATAGCGCCTACGATACCAAACTTAACGCTATTCTCCCCACCCGGAACTCCGGCAAGGAAAGCGCCTTTGTCTTTTTCCCAAACAGGACCGCAGAGTCCGTCACGCAGTTCGTCGGAGAAAACGGCGATTCCGGGCATATGGGCAACGTTTCCTTTCATTGCCAGGGAATCAGCAGGATATTGGGGAGTTTCGGCCGCCCAGCCTTCGCCATAGATGCAAATTGTCGGGTCTACTCCGTTCACCGCTTTGCGGATTTCATTCATTGTCTCGATGTCATGCACTCCCATCAGGTCAAAGCGGAAACCGTCGATATGATATTCCTTCATCCAGTAGAGGACGGATTCTATCATAAATTTACGCATCATAGGGCGCTCGCTTGCCGTCTCATTGCCGCATCCCGAACCATTCGCCAAGGTACCGTCTTCTTTCTGACGGTAAAAGTAACCGGGAACGGTACGTTCAAAGTTACTTTCAGTCGTATTGAAGGTATGGTTGTAGACTACATCCATTATCACACGGATACCGGCTTTGTGAAGCGCCTGCACCATTTGCTTGAATTCTTTCACACGGGTGGCAGGCTGATAAGGGTCTGTTGAGTAGGAGCCGTCGGGGACGTTGTAGTTCAACGGGTCGTATCCCCAGTTGTACTGGTTTTCGTCCAGTTTCGTTTCATCTACGGAAGCATAATCATAAGAAGGAAGGAGATGGACGTGCGTCACGCCCAGTTCTATCAGATGGTCGATGCCGGTCGGCAGTTTATCCGAGTTCATCGTTCCGTGTTCGGTCAGTGCGAGGTATTTTCCTTTGTTCTTTATTCCTGAAGTAGAATCGACAGAGAAGTCACGATGATGCATTTCGTAGATAATCATATCGGCAGGAGATTTCAACGGTGGACGCTGGTCACTCTCCCACCCTTCCGGGTTCGTTGACTTCCAGTCGATAATAGCGGCACGTTTTCCATTCACGCCGACCGCATGGGCGTTGATGCCCGGTGTGTCTCCCTGCCACTTATCGTCAATCTTCACATTGAAAGCATAGAATTTATCGAGTAAGTCCTTGTTTACTACGGTGGTCCAGGTTCCGTCCTCTCCGCGTTCCATCTTCACTGTTTCGTAAGCGTGTCCGCCTTCGCCTTCATCATAAAGCATCAGGCGTACTTCTTCCGCTGTCGGCGACCATAGAATAAACTTGGTTGCTTCCGGCGCATATTCCATTTCCGTAAGACTTCCCGTGCGAACCGGGTATAACTCAAAGGAAGCATATTCCTTTTTCGCAGAAGAACAACTCATCACTGTTGCCACTGTAGTAACCCCTACTATTGCTGAATAATTAATTCCCATCCTAATACTCTCCTGTGATAACGTTTTTCGTTCTATGATTATCTTCTATAATCTATCAGTAACCTATCAGTTTACTTTACCTTATCCGGATTCTTCGCTATAAAATCCTTCCAGCTACTATATCCTTTCTCCATGACAGGGCGTCCCATTTGCAGAAAATGACAGTAGGCAGCAGCCAGTCCGTCCGTAGCATCCATAAAGACAGGCATATCCTCTTTCGAAAGACGGAGCATCCGCTGTAACATATCCGCCACCTGTTCTTTCGAAGCCTGTCCGTTTCCGGTAATTGCCATCTTTATTTTCAAAGGGGCGTATTCGGTGATAGGAATATCACGGCTCAATGCCGCCGCCATCGCTACTCCCTGCGCACGTCCCAGTTTCAGCATAGACTGCACGTTCTTACCGAAGAATGGAGCTTCAATTGCCAGTTCGTCAGGCAGATAACTTTCAATAATGCCCAATACCCGTTCGTGGATATGGCGCAGTTTCAGGTAGTGATTGGCAAATTTGCGCAAGTCGATAATTCCCATGGCAATCATTTCGGGCTTGGTTCCCTTGATTCTCAAGACTCCGTATCCCATGATTGTCGTGCCGGGGTCAATCCCCAGGATTATCTTTTCCTTTACCGGTTGAATCACTCTACTATCTCCATTAATGTCGGAAATCCAATCACTTTATCTTTAAATATTTTTGTAAGTTCGTCATTCAAACGCACTCCCTGTTCCAAATGCCAACGATGCAGCAATCCGCTGCTCTCCACTTCCCATTGCAGAGAATAGGAGCTTCCATCTTCCCGGTGACTCAGAATCCGGCAAATGCGCGGCGCTTTCAATGTGCCGTGTTTTTGCACTTCGGGAATATAGAATTCTTTTATCCAAATCAAAAAATTGTCGTGGATGGCATCGTCCACCTGAAAAGTTGTATTATAAATCAGCATATCTTTTTTTTCAAACGATTATTTACCGCAAACATAGCAATTATTTCAGAATATTGCATTATATTTGTGCCAACAAAAAAGGATTCGTTTGCAAACGTTATCATATAAGGTTGAAAAGGGGGGTTAGCTCATCTGGCTAGAGCGCGACACTGGCAGTGTCGAGGTGATCGGTTCGAGTCCGATACTCTCCACTTAAAGAAAAGAGCAATTCTAAAAGAGTTGCTCTTTTTTGATTTTCTTCCTTTTATTGATTATATTGCGACACGAATTGAAAATCTAAGTCGTATAGTAATATGGAGCGTAAACTTACCATTCGTAACTTTGGAGCGATTACTTCAGCAGATATTGTTCTGAAGGAAATTAATATTTTCATAGGTGAGCAAGGAGCCGGCAAGAGTACAGTAGCCAAACTTATCACCCTCTTTGAGAATTATGAAAATCAGTCCTCGGAAACAGAATCGAACAGTTTAATGGCGAAGTTTGCCGAGCTTAATATTGTTTCGTATTTCAATCCAGACAGTTATATCAGTTATACTTCTGACAAGAGAAGTATTATTTATAAAGACGGTTCTTTCGAATTTACTCTCCGAACGAATCCGGCTACTCATAACTTATACATTCCGGCAGAACGCTTCTTTATCAGTACATTTTCCCGTTCCATAGCGACTTTAGTCCTGGCTAAAGCTCCCATACCATTGACATTGCTGGAATTTGCTTCACTTTACGAAAAGGCAAAAAACCAATTCGCCAATTATCAGATTCCTATATTCAATATGATATTCCAGGTTCGGGAAACGAGTGAGAATTTAGTACTAATCGACCACGATAAAGTTATTCCTTTCAAGGATGCATCGTCGGGTATCCAGTCCGTCATACCTTTGTTAATGGTTATAGATTACGTAGCCAAGGAACAGCCGAACACTCATTTTGTAATAGAAGAACCGGAGCTTAATCTTTTTCCCGAGACTCAAGTTAGCTTATTGCATCATATGATAAACAAATGTCATCAACTGACAGTAACTACCCACAGTCCATATCTGTTATCCGCTTTAAATAACATGATAGAAGCGGGTAATATACTTAAAGCGCATCCGGAAAAAGAAGATAAGATTGCAGCCGTACTCCCCAAAGAATGTTGGGTTGACTGTGACAAAATCACGGCCTACAAAATAGAGAATGGTACTATCATATCCATTTTAGATGAAGAATTTAATATCATCGTTGCCGACCAGATAGATGCCACTTCAGATGAACAAAGCAGAATTTTCTCTGCGTTACTAGATTTAGAATAAAATGGCAATATTCAAACAGGCCTGTACACGGGAAGTTACAGATAAAATAGTGGTAGTAAAAGAAAAGAAGTGCAAATGCATTTTCTTAAATCCCAACCAATACTCGCTGACAAAAATAACAGTGGACGGATGCCAAATTACTGAGGGAATCAAATGCGACTATCTGATACTCGACCATTGCCACAATGAGTACTTCGTAGAGCTCAAAGGAAAAGACTTGCCCCATGCTGTCGAACAACTGGAAGCCAGCATTCAGCAGTTATCTGCCAAAAACAGCACTGTCAAGAAACAAGCTATCATTGTATCGAGCCGTTACCCTTCCAATGATACTTCCGCACAAAGAGCAAAAGCCTTATTTAAGAAAAAATACGGGATAGAGCTTATATCAAAGAATATACAAGCAGAAATTACCATTAAATAACAATGCAAAAAAGACCTTTATTCAAGGTCTTTTTTTATTACTTCATCCATTTCCTTTATACGTTTCTCACGATCCTTGATAGGACCATCTTTTGCGTCATTCTTGAAAACATTGTCTGCACGGTCAGTAACTTCGCTGCTCCATTCTTCAAAATCGTTCGTAGCCGGACGACCATTCGGTTCGATATTCTCTTCGGCAATCGAATCGTGTCTGTTAATCATATCATCCATAAGTTTTCTTTTTTATAGGTTTATGGTGATAAGACAATCAAGAGCAAGAAAAGTTTTTCGTTTTAATGATTTTTGAAGAAATCAAGGGTACTATTATACTGTTGCAGCACACTTAACCTTAAATCCAGCGCGGCATTCTTAATCCAGTCACACAAAAGTTTTTTTGCACAATTTACTCTCATGCTCTCATTAATCGTCTATAATCCTTTATTCATCGGCATTTCAGATATGAGAGTAAGAATGAGAGTAGCTATGAGAGTAAAAGTTACTCTCATAGTGTGTATCGATAAGTACATTATACCATATACCATTCATTATTCATCAAGGTATCTATATAAAGTGCAGTTTCCTTCTACGTCCAGTACATTCAGTTCTTTCAATCGTTCTTCCACTTTCCTTTGTGAAACCAATCCGAAGTTAGGCAGCCTGTCACGCAATCTTTTAAATCCGTATTTAGAGGTGATTTGTAGCAGTTCACGGAGTGTTTTTATATCGGCATCAAAGATTACCCGCTGCGACCGAATATCAAAATTCAATTTAGTGATAGGAGTATCGAGTAGTGCGATTACCGCTTTCATATCTTCCGGGATAAAAGTTTCGGGATTTACATCCTTTTCCAGTATTCCGCCGAGCATATCTGTACTGGATATATCCGTACCGGACATATCTTTGCAGAATTTCATTTCATAGGCTCGCACCAGTGCTTTGAGACGGATATTCTCTTTTTTATAAGTTCTAAGGAATCCTGCCTGAGTTTTGATTTCTTTTATCAGCCCGTCAAATTCCTTTTGTGCTTGGCGATAACCTATACGTTGTTGAACGCTAAAGTCTTTGATGCTTCCTTGCAATACGGTATAAAGAAATAGCTGCCTTCTTTCGTCGTTCCTAATCATTCCGGCAAGCTCTTTTATTATCAGGCGGATGAGTGGAGTCAGTTCTTTCAGTGATTGGAGTAAGAATAATTCTTCTTCGTTTTCTTTCAATTTGTTGTCTATCCGACGTTTGTGCTCTTCTTCCGAAATACAGAATCGGATTCTTCGTTCAAGACAATCTATCAGACTGCTTTCGTCAATCATCGGATAATCACCGATTTCCGAATAAATAATCTCTTGTCTTTCACACCAAGTGATAATACGCTTGGGGGATACTTGGTACTTGGTTGCTGCTTCTTCAATGCCAATCCATTGTTTTGTTGTCATACTTCTTGTGTGTTTTTAATATATGTATGCGTCGCAACCGGATATAAAAAATGGTGCGAACGATACATATATTTT
Organism: Bacteroides sp. GM023; assembly: GCF_014750685.1. Lineage (GTDB taxonomy): Bacteria > Bacteroidota > Bacteroidia > Bacteroidales > Bacteroidaceae > Bacteroides. Next base: position 239,940 of record NZ_JAAXGE010000001.1, on the reverse strand, counting down.
CTAGCAGAGGTAGTCGCATACCCATAGGTGAAAATACAGTATGCCCGCACCAAAACTATATATCGATAAGGATATAAGCTTGGCACGGACATTCGATTTATCACCTATTCGAAAATGCGACTTTTCTGCTAGATAAATTAAATGTCCTATTAATTACAAGTCCGGATGTCAATGGTCCGGTCTTCGTTGCAAATATACTCCTTTTTCTGAAAAGAAGGATAATAAATGACAAGCTTTTTAGTATGAATAAAGGTTTTGTGTATAGCTAATCAGGACATTATTAGTCAATCCAACCTTAAGCTCTGATGATAGTTCCGTTTCCATTATAGGAAACGCTAGTTTCGATACCGGGAAACGCCAGTGTCCCCGTAGGGAAACGCGCGTTTCCTAAGCAAGAAACTGGAGTTTCCTATAATGGAAACGGAAGGAAACTATAATGATTTGATTATTAAATATATAGATAAACAAACTCATTCTTTATTAAAAAAAAGCATGGGTGATAGCTGAGGTGATAGGTGATAGATGCGGTGATAGGTTACTACAACCTGTCACCAATCCTGAAAGTCCGATGAATAAAGGGTTTCCAAGTTACCGGTGATAGGTGATAGAGGATTTTGCGTTTTTATTATGGAGAGTGTTGATTTATTTGGCGTGATAGTTCTGCGGACGGAAAGGAATATACAGAGTATAATTACTGTCAGACGGCTTTCCGCCTACAAGTGCAGGCGACCATTTCGGCATTCCTTTTACAATACGTAGAGCTTCTTCCGCAAATTCCGGATGAGTGGAACGCAGAATATGAGGACGAAGAATAACTCCCTCTTTGTCAATAGTAAACTCACACAGGACATATCCCGAAACATTCTTTTCCAAAAGACTTTCCGGATAAATCATTTGACCGGCAATATATTCTTCCACGCTCATGTCTGAGAAGTGAGCCAACTCTTCCACGTCTTTTCCGGAAAGTGTTTTCGAGCGGGGTCCCACCTGATAAATACCTACATACATCGGCTGTTTGTAAGCATCCGGTTCTTCTTTGGTGCGTTGTTGCAACGTTTTCAATAAGGCGGCAGCTTCTTCCGCCAAAGTCGGCTCCGAAATATTCTCACCTTTGGACAACATATATGCCGACTGGCAAACCAACACAAGACGTTCCATCAAAGTTCCTTTGGCAGGTGACCATTTTCGCCCCATCTGCTCTTTTCCCTTCGCGTCAGTAGAAAAGAAATAATAGACAATTCCGTCCAAACCGGCGCTAGAGCCATCCAAATCCTGTATCTGCTCGGTGACTAAACGGAAAATAGCTCCTAAAGACTGGTAAAGGGATGCGCTGATTACTACCGATTTAGTCTCCACTCCTACGCTTCCTTTCTCCGCTTGCCAGTAGGTGCGCGACAGCGTATTTGAAATCAGGGAATAACGTCCGTTCTTCTTTTCGACCGACATTGCATATTCGGGCGAAAAGGAAGGAATAGCTACAAAACGTCCATAGGGTTGTTTCTGAAAGCCTGTATTTAGTAAAGAAAACACATTACGATAATATTCGCCCAACTCACCTTTATAAGTAGAAAAAGGTCGCACCGGCTCCAAATAATCAATTTGAGCCACCAGGCGGAAAGAGAGGGTCAAAAGCAGAAGAGTGAAAACAATCTTTTTCATAAGTTGCCGGATTTTCGGTACATATCGGCAACAAAGATACAAAATATTTCGATGGTTCATGAGAAAATTATATCTTTGCACGGTTTTTACTAAGAAACTGAATAACAATATATCAAGAATATGATAGCTAAGATTGAACAACTTCTGAAAGAGGTGGAAGCATTGCATGCCTCCAATGCCGAAGAACTCGAAGCTCTCCGCATCAAATTCCTTAGCAAGAAGGGAGCCATTAATGATTTAATGGCAGATTTCCGTAACGTAGCCGCCGAGCAGAAAAAAGAAGTCGGCATGAGACTGAACGAACTGAAAACAAAGGCGCAGGATAAAATCAATGCGCTGAAAGAGCAGTTTGAAAGTCAGGACAATGGTTGCGACGGACTGGATTTGACGCGTTCGGCTTATCCCGTGAAACTGGGTACACGCCACCCTATTACCATTGTAAAGAACGAAGTCATTGATATTTTTGCCCGTTTGGGATTCAGCATCGCTGAAGGCCCTGAAATCGAAGACGACTGGCATGTGTTCTCGGCACTGAACTTTGCTGAAGACCATCCGGCACGCGATATGCAGGATACTTTCTTTATCGAAGCTCACCCGGATGTAGTATTGCGTACGCATACTTCTTCTGTGCAGACCCGTGTGATGGAAACTTCAAAACCTCCTATCCGCATCATCTGTCCGGGACGTGTATATCGTAACGAAGCTATCAGCTACCGTGCACACTGTTTCTTCCACCAGGTAGAAGCTCTGTATATAGACAAAGATGTATCGTTCACCGACCTGAAACAGGCATTGCTGCTTTTCGCCAAAGAAATGTTCGGCGCGGATACGAAGATTCGCCTGCGTCCGTCTTATTTCCCATTCACCGAGCCTAGCGCGGAAATGGATATCAGCTGTAATATCTGCGGTGGAAAAGGTTGCCCGTTCTGCAAGCACACCGGTTGGGTGGAAATCCTCGGTTGCGGTATGGTAGACCCGAACGTACTTGAATCCAACGGTATCGACAGCAAAGTGTACAGCGGTTATGCCCTCGGTATGGGTATCGAACGTATCACGAACCTGAAATATCAGGTGAAAGACCTTCGTATGTTCTCCGAAAACGACACACGCTTCTTAAAAGAATTCGAAGCGGCATACTAAAAATAGTGAGTAGTGGTTAGTGATTAGTGATTAGCGGCTGCGCAATACAACCGCAGACATTAATCACTAATCACTATTCTGTTAATCACTAACGACATGGCAAAGGATAGACTCATTACTTCCAGTTATTGTTTCATCTTGGCAGCCAACTTCCTGCTCTACTTCGGTTTTTGGTTGTTGATTCCCGTTTTGCCGTTCTATTTATCCGAATTCTTCCAAGCCGGAAACTCGACTATTGGTATCGTGCTTTCTTGTTATACGGTGGCAGCACTCTGCATCCGTCCGTTTTCCGGTTATCTGCTCGATACTTTTGCCCGCAAACCTCTCTATCTTTTCGCTTACTTCATCTTTATGATGATGTTTGGCGGTTATCTCATTGCCGGTTCGCTTACCTTATTTATTATATTCCGAATCATACATGGCGTTTCGTTCGGGATGGTTACGGTAGGCGGCAATACGGTGGTAATTGATATTATGCCTTCATCCCGCAGAGGGGAAGGGTTAGGTTATTACGGGCTTACAAACAATATGGCGATGTCCATCGGGCCGATGTTCGGATTGTTCCTGCATGATGCGGGAGTGTCTTTTTCCACAATCTTCTGTTATGCGCTCGGTTCCTGCATTTTGGGCTTTTTATCCGCAAGCCTGGTGAAGACACCTTACAAGCCCCCTGTGAAACGGGAGCCTATTTCGCTCGACCGCTTTATCTTGTTGAAGGGAATGCCGGCGGGACTTAGCCTGCTGCTGCTTTCCATTCCTTACGGCATGACTACCAATTATGTGGCGATGTATGCCCATGAGATAGGGCTTCGCACACAAACGGGATTCTTCTTTACCTTTATGGCAGTCGGCATGGCTATCTCCCGGATATTTTCGGGGAAGCTGGTAGACCGGGGAAAAATCACGCAGGTAATAGCAGCCGGATTATATTTGGTGGTTTGCAGCTTTTTCCTGCTTTCGGGCTGTGTGTATCTGATTCAGTGGAATGGCACGGCCTGCACGGTTCTGTTTTTCGGTATCGCACTGCTGATGGGTGTCGGGTTCGGGATTATGTTTCCGGCATTCAATACGCTGTTTGTGAATCTTGCGCCCAACAGCCAGCGGGGAACGGCCACTTCGACCTACCTCACGTCCTGGGATGTGGGAATCGGTATCGGCATGCTGGTCGGGGGATATATTGCGGAAATCAGTACATTTGACAAAGCCTATCTTTTCGGAGCCTGCCTGACGGTGGTTTCCGCTATCTATTTTAAAATCAAAGTAACGCCTCATTACCATAAAAACAAACTACGATGAGAAAGAAAGAACGTTATGAGAAAGTAATCGCCTGGTTTCAGGAAAACGTGCCTGTGGCCGAAACTGAATTACATTACAATGACCCGTTTGAGTTGCTGATTGCCGTAATCCTTTCCGCACAATGTACAGACAAGCGGGTGAATATAATCACTCCGCCTTTGTATAGAGATTTCCCGACGCCGGAAGCCTTGGCAGCTACTACGCCGGAGGTGGTTTTCGAATATATCCGAAGTGTGTCTTATCCGAATAATAAGGCTAAACACTTGGTGGGAATGGCGAAAATGCTGGTAAATGACTTCAATAGCCAGGTGCCGGACAATATGGAGGATTTGATAAAGTTGCCCGGTGTGGGGAGAAAGACGGCGAATGTCATTCAGTCCGTGGTATTCAACAAGGCTGCCATGGCAGTGGATACGCATGTGTTCCGCGTCAGTCACCGCATCGGGTTGGTGCCGGACAGTTGCACGACTCCGTTCAGTGTAGAAAAGGAATTGATGAAGAATATTCCGGAAAATATCATACCTATCGCCCATCACTGGCTCATCCTTCACGGTCGTTATGTTTGCCAGGCACGCACTCCCAAATGTGACACCTGTGGTTTGCAAATGATGTGCAAATATTTCTGCAACACTTATAAAGTTACAAAAGAGACACCAAAAGGCAAGAATAAATAACGATTTAATAGCGGAGAACCGAAATAAATAGTAACTTTGCGGTCGTTCTAAAAGAAGAATTTTAAAACACTTTTAAATAAAAATAGAGTATTATGCAGACAATTGACAAATTCAATTTTGCCGGTAAAAAGGCATTTGTTCGCGTGGACTTCAATGTGCCCCTGGACGAAAACTTCAACATTACAGATGACACTCGTATGCGTGCAGCTCTTCCTACTTTGAAGAAGATTCTGGCAGACGGTGGTAGCATTATCATTGGCTCTCACTTGGGCCGTCCGAAAGGCGTTGCCGATAAATTTTCTTTGAAACATATCATCAAGCACCTGTCTGAATTACTGGGCGTTGAAGTTCAGTTTGCTAATGACTGCATGGGTGAAGAAGCTGCTGTAAAAGCTGCTGCTCTGCAACCGGGCGAAGTTCTGTTGCTCGAAAATCTTCGTTTCTATGCTGAAGAAGAAGGCAAACCAAGAGGTTTGGCAGAAGACGCAACAGACGAAGAAAAGGCTGCTGCCAAGAAGGCTGTAAAAGAAAGCCAGAAAGAATTTACCAAGAAATTGGCTTCTTACGCTGACTGCTACGTTAACGACGCATTCGGTACTGCTCACCGTGCTCATGCTTCTACAGCATTGATTGCTAAATATTTCGATGTAGACAGCAAGATGTTCGGTTACCTGATGGAGAAAGAAGTGAAAGCTGTTGATAAGGTAATGAATGACATCAAACGTCCGTTCACTGCTATCATGGGTGGTTCTAAGGTTTCTTCTAAAATCGAAATCATCGAAAACCTGTTGAGCAAGGTAGACAACCTGATTATCGCAGGTGGTATGACTTATACATTTACTAAAGCTATGGGCGGTAAAATCGGTATCTCTATCTGTGAGGACGACAAACTTGACCTGGCTTTGGACTTAATCAAGAAAGCAAAAGAAAAAGGTGTAAACCTTGTTTTGGCCGTTGATGCCAAGATTGCTGACGCTTTCTCTAACGATGCAAATACTAAATTCTGTCCGGTTGACGAAATTCCTGACGGATGGGAAGGTCTTGACATCGGCCCTAAGACTGAAGAAATCTTCGCTAACGTTATCAAAGAATCAAAGACTATTCTTTGGAACGGTCCTACGGGCGTATTCGAATTTGAAAACTTCACTCACGGCTCACGTACAGTAGGTGAAGCTATCGTTGAAGCAACTAAGAACGGCGCATTCTCACTTGTTGGTGGTGGCGACTCTGTAGCTTGTGTTAACAAGTTCGGTTTGGCTAGCGGTGTATCTTATGTTTCAACCGGTGGTGGCGCATTGCTCGAAGCAATCGAAGGAAAAGTTCTTCCGGGTATCGCTGCTATTCAAGAATAACATCATTAATCATATTAATATTTATGGAGGGCGGTTCTTTGTGAAAAGAGTTGCCCTCATTTATAAAAATGAGGTATGAAAAGACTGGTTCTGCTCTTTTGGTTCATCCTTTTCTTCCTTTACTCTTGTCAGAGTAAAAAAGGAGAGAACTCTTTTTTGCCTTTATCCGAACTACAACCACTCACACTGGGCATGATGCCTACCCTGGAAGGATTGCCTTTCCACATAGCCAAATCCGAAGGTATTTATGATTCATTGGGACTGGATTTAACCATTCTTCCGTTCAACTCCGCCGACGACAGGGATGCTGCCTTTCAAACCGGGCAAATGGACGGAATGATAACCGATTACCCCAGTGCGATAGTACTTCAGGCCATTCATCACACTGACTTGGGGCTTATTCTGAAGAATGACGGTTATTTCTGCTTTATCGTTTCCAAAAAGAGCCGTATCAATCAGTTGGAAGAACTTAAAAACAAGAATATCGCCGTATCCCGTAACACTGTTATCGAATATGCGACCGACTTGTTATTAGGTAAAGCCGGCATGAGTTATACGGAAGTGAACAAGCCCGAAATCGGCCTGACTCCTCTCCGCCTGCAAATGCTGCAATGCAATCAGATTGATGCTTCATTCCTGCCCGACCCTGCCGCATCTATTGCCATGAACAGCAAGCACCGTTCATTAATAAGTACGCAGGAACTGGGAATTGATTTTACCGCTACCGCCTTTTCACGAAAAGCTATCGACGAGAAAAGAAGGGAAATCGGACTGCTTGTGACGGGCTATAACCTGGGAGTGGATTATATAAAGATGCACCCGCAGAAAGAATGGGAGCATGTATTGATTGAAATGGGTGTACCGGAGAGCCTGACAGGGCTTATCGCACTCCCCAACTACCAAAAAGCAACACGCCCTTCGGCCGAAGGCGTAGAAAAAGCCATGCGTTGGTTGAAAGAAAACCGGCGGATACCTGAAACTTATTCGGAAAAGAATCTGATAGACACTACTTATACCCCCACAGCGACCATAATCAAATAACAACAATCAAATAACAACGATTTCATGCGAAAAACACTTCTCCAACTATCCATCTTCATGTTCTGCGCAACGGGCATACACAGCACGCTCATCGCGCAAGAGAAAACCTCACTGAATCAGGTTGTCAACACATTGAAAGAACGTATCAGCCTTGCCGGATATGCGCAACTTGGCTATACATATGATGATGCGGCGAAGCCGGACAATACTTTCGATATCAAACGTATCATTTTCATGGCACACGGGAAGATTACCAAACGGTGGACGTGCGATTTCATGTATGACTTTTATAATGGCGGTATGTTGCTGGAGGTATATACTGATTATGAGTTCCTACCCGGACTTACGGCACGTATCGGTGAGTTTAAAGTTCCTTATACCATCGAAAATGAATTATCACCGACTACGGTGGAGTTGATTAACTGCTACTCGCAGTCTGTCTGTTACCTGGCGGGAGTAAGCGGCAGCGACAAGTGTTACGGCATGACTTCGGGACGGGACATCGGTATGATGCTTCACGGCAAATTGCTCCATGACTTCCTGCAATATAAGGTGGCTGTCATGAACGGACAGGGATTGAATACAAAAGATAAGAATAGCCAGAAGGATGTTGTCGGTAATCTGATGGTTTACCCATTGGAGTGGTTGTCCGTAGGCGGTTCGTTCATTCGCGGAACGGGACATGCGATAGCGGATTCGGAATACACAGGAATTAAGACCGGAGAGAATTATGCGAAGAAGCGTTGGAGCGCGGGAGCGGTTGTCACTACTCCCAAATTCAATCTGCGTTCGGAGTATCTTGGCGGAAAAGACAGAAATGTGAAAAGCGAAGGATTCTACGCAACGGGCAGCGTTCGTTTTGCGCGGAACTTCGATTTCGTTGCTTCGTATGACTATTTCAACCCGAATAAGTCTGCTGATTTTAAACAGAATAATTATATTGCCGGCGTGCAATACTGGTTTTATCCCAGGTGCCGCCTACAAGCACAATATACCTTTTGCGACAAAAAAGGAGACGGACAAAAGGACTCCAATCTGATACAGGCACAAGTACAAGTGAGGTTCTAATCCGTGTAATCCGTGCAGAAATTTATTATATAAACTAATTAATAACAGAAACTAAAAAATCATGGAACACAAAATCGCCGAACCCAACGCCCGAGTAGACGTGGCCGACGTATTAAGAGGATTAGCAGTAATGGGAATTATCCTCTTGCACAGCATCGAACATTTCAATTTCTATTCTTTCCCGAAAGAAGTACCTTTTGAATGGATGAAGTTCACCGACCAAGCCATTTGGAGAGGATTATTCTTTGCGTTCAGTAATAAAGCATATGCCGTATTCGCTCTGCTCTTCGGTTTTAGTTTCTATATTCAAGACAACAACCAACAACGGAGAGGAAAGGATTTCCGCCTGCGGTTCTTATGGAGATTATTTATTTTATTTATTATCGGGCAGTTTAACGCGGCTTTCTTTACGGGAGAGATATTGACGATGTATGCCATCCTTGGAATTATCCTGCCGATATTCTGCCGGATGAGTGACCGTACTGTTCTTATATTTGCTACTTTACTTATTCTTCAACCTATCGACTGGGTAAAGCTAATCTATGCTTTATGTAATCCTGACTATGTGGCAGGGGAAAGTCTTGCACGCTATTATTTCGGCATCGCATTCGATGTGCAAAAGAACGGAACATTCCTCGAAACGGTTCGTATGAATATGTGGGAAGGACAGATGGCTAACATGACCTGGGCTTTGGAACACGGACGTATCCTGCAAACACCGGGACTATTCCTGTTCGGTATGCTTGTCGGCCGCCGTCAATATTTCCTGTACAGTGAAAAGAACGAACGCTTGTGGCTGAAGGCTTTGGCTTTCTCCCTTCTCTGCTTCTTCCCTATCTACGGGCTCAACAATATGTTGCCGGAATTTATAGAACGGAGCGCGATACTTGTTCCTTTGCAGCTTATTCTAAGTTCATTCAGTAACCTTAGCTTTATGGTGTTGCTGGTGACAGGATTATTGCTGACTTTCTACCACATGAAGGATCGCAGTTTCTTTATGCGTTTCACAACTTATGGAAAAATGAGTTTAACTAACTATCTCGGGCAATCTATTTTCGGTTCTCTTTTGTTCTATCATTGGGGATTCGAACTGGGACGGTATTTAGGTATTACATACAGTTTCCTTTTTGGCATCCTTTTTGTTCTATTACAAATGGTATTCTGTTCGTGGTGGCTCCGACACCACAAACACGGTCCTTTTGAAGGTCTTTGGAAACGTCTGACCTGGATTGGAAAAAAATAAATAATTAAATCACAATGAACGAAAAAACGATTAATGAACAATACGCATATATACGTACTTTACTTGAAGATAAAAGACTCAAGGAGGCTTTGATGCAACTGGAATCCTTGTTGTGGCAATGTCCTGACTGGGATTTACGTACACGCCTGGAGCAATTGCAGACCTCATACAAGTATATGCTGGACTATATGAGACAGGGAGCAAACGACCCGGAACGCTGGAATCTGTATCAGAAAATGGTAGCGGATACGTGGGGAATTGCCGACCAGTCACGATTACTTATGCTGGATAACGCATCCTCGAGATATTATCACGAGGTACGCCGCACTCCCGTAACGCCAGACTTATCGGGCTACGGCATTAAAACGATACTGCATATATTGGAGTCATTTAATGACGACTTGGCAGTCAGCGGATTGCTTTCTGCCGAAAAAATGGACGAAGTCCTGAAACGGCATGAGGATACACTCAAATTTATGTTCATACGAACATGGACAAACAGTGCATGGAATCCACAGGATGAAGAGGATGCACAGGCCATGCTCGCGTCGGAATTACTTCCGGGAGATGATTTATGCTTGTTCGTCAGTGCTGTCACATTGAGTTTGATGGAGTGTTTCGACTTGCGGAAAATCATGTGGCTGCTTGATGCATACCGTCACCCGAATGTTAACGTTAATCAACGGGCATTGGTAGGCACATTGATTATCTTCCACATTTACAGAAACCGGCTTACTTTCTATCCGGAACTTATCAAGCGGGTGGATCTTATGGAGGAGATTCCTTCGTTCAGGGAGGACGTTGCACGCATTTATCGTCAGATGTTGCTGTGTCAGGAGACGGAGAAGATTGACAAAAAGATGCGGGAAGAGATTATTCCCGAAATGCTGAAGAATGTTTCTTCGATGAAGAATATGCGGTTCGGCTTTGAGGAGAATGACGAGGAGAATGACGATAAGAACCCGGATTGGGAAGATGCTTTCGAGAAGTCGGGCTTGGGAGATAAATTGCGTGAAATGAACGAGCTTCAACTGGAAGGTGCCGATGTATATATGAGTACGTTTGCCGCTTTGAAGAGTTATCCGTTCTTCCGCGAAGTACATAATTGGTTTTATCCGTTCAGCAAGCAGCAGTCTAATGTGCTTAAATCGCTGAAACAGGCGGGAAATGAAGGTAGCAGTTTATTGGATTTGATTCTTCAATCGGGATTTTTCAGTAATAGTGATAAGTATTCGTTGTTTTTCACTATTCATCAGTTGCCGCAGGTGCAGCAGGACATGATGTTGAGTCAACTGAATGAACAGCAGGTGGCTGAATTGGCCGAGAAATCGAATGCTGAGACAATGAAGCGGTTCAATGAGCGTCCGGGAACGGTTAGCAACCAGTATCTGCACGACCTTTACCGTTTCTTCAAACTTAGTGTACGCCGTAATGAGTTTAGGGATATTTTTAAAGAGAAGCTCGACCTTCATCACATTCCCGCACTCGACAATGTGTTGTATTGGGAAGATGTATTATTTCCTATTGCAGACTTCTATTTATCGAAGGAACGGTGGGACGAGGCTATCGAGATTTTTGAAGAACTGGAAGCTATCGGTGGTTTCGAAGGTGACAGTGCGGATTATTATCAGAAATTTGGATATGCACTGCAAAAGAGGAAGAAATACGGAGAAGCTATTCAAGCCTATCTGAAAGCGGATACAGTGAAGCCGGATAATATTTGGAACAACCGTCATTTGGCTATTTGCTATCGCTTAAACAGAAATTATCAGGCTGCCCTTACTTATTACAAGAAGGTGGAAGAAGTTGCTCCGGAAGATGTAAATGTCACATTCCATATCGGTAGCTGCCTGGCTGAAATGGGACAATATGAAGAAGCACTGAATTATTTCTTCAAATTGGATTTCATCGAAAGTAATTGTGTAAAGGCATGGCGCGGCATCGGATGGTGTTCATTTATCAGCCTGAAATACGAGCAGGCCATGAAGTATTACGAGAAAATCATCGAGCAAAAGCCATTGGCTATCGACTATATGAATGCCGGACACGTTGCATGGGTGATGGGAGATATACAGAAGGCTGCTGTTTTCTACGGAAAAGCGATAACAGCTTGTGGAAGTCGGGAACGATTCCTTGAAATGTTCCATAAAGACGAAGAACCCCTTCTCAAACAAGGTATTCGAGAAGAGGATATTCCTTTGATGTTGGACTTATTATAATTTCTTTAACTCCCCGTACAGCTTCTGTATGGGGAGTCCCATTATATTATAGAAGCTGCCTGAAATAGACTTGACACCGATATAACCAATCCATTCCTGAACGCCATAGGCTCCCGCCTTATCCATAGGTTGGTAACGGTCAACATAGTACTGGATTTCATCTTCGGACAAGACATCGAACAGTACATCGGAAGAAGCGGTAAAGCTCTTTTGCCATTCGGTAGTTGTCAGGCAGACACCCGTAAATACCTGATGGGATTTTCCCGAAAGAGTGCGAAGCATTTCAACAGCCCCTTCCCTGCCCTCCGGCTTGCCGAGAACTTTTCCATTCAGCCAAACGATAGTATCAGCCGTTACTAATAATTCTCCCGGTTTCATCATAGCGCGATAAGCATCAGCTTTCTCACGGGCGATAAATTCAGGGATTTCTGCACCAACCAATGTATCGGGATACGATTCATCGACATCGGGCAATGTCCTGACTACATAGTCTACTCCCAAACCTGACATTAGTTCTTTTCGGCGGGGTGAATTGGAAGCCAGTATGACCTGGTATTTCTTTAGATTATCAAGCATTATTCTATTTACGATTTGACGATTTACTATTTACGATTTACGATTGAAAATACTTTTTATTGAGGTCACTGATTGTTCTCACCAACCGAAAGCATCTTGCGCCATCCATAGGCCATGTGCTTTCAAGACTTGCTCTACGACATCACGTCCGCAGCCACAGCCACCGTCTGCATAAGAGATGTATTTCGCTACGGATTTTACTTCCGGCACAGCATCTTTCGGGCAACAGGGAAGTCCGCATTCCCGCATCACTTCAATATCAGGCACGTCATCTCCCATATATAATATCTCATCGTCAGCCAATCCGTATTTGTCACGGAAAGCACGGTAATCATGTATCTTCACCGCAGAGCCCATATATAAGTCCTTCACTCCCAAGCCTTCAAAACGGATGCGTACCGCTTCTGTCCGTCCGCCGGTGATGATGGCGATATGAAGTCCTTTTTTCACTGCAAGCTGGATGGCATATCCATCCTTGATATTCACAGTGCGCATCGGCTCACCGGAAGGATGCAGCGGAACTGTGGTGGAACTCAATACTCCATCGACATCAAAAGCTAACGCTTTGATACGGGATAAATCATAATTGATGGTGCTCATGAATACTTTTGCTCATTAATTTATAGATTTCCTGTAATGCCGGCGAGTCTGCCAGCATAGCAAGATGATTGCTTATCACATTTTCGTCATAACGCACAGCCGGACCGGTTTGTGCTTCGCGGGGTGCCAGTTCGTGCACCTTACGCGCTGTTTCATCAATCAGCGGAAGCATGACATCAAAAGGCAGATTATATTTTTCAAGCAAATCTGCCGCTAAAGCATACATATGATTGGTGAAGTTACAGATAAAGACTGCTGCAAGGTGAAGGCTCTTGCGTTGTTCGGAAGTAGCTTCATAGACATTCTCGGAGAGAGTGGCGGCAATGGCTTTCAGAAGTTCCACGTCTTCCGGTCTTTTGGCTTCTATAAAGAATGGTATCTCCCGGAAATCGACTTCACGTTGTTTGCTGAATGTCTGCATCGGATAGAATACTCCGTAACGTTCCGCGTGTCCTTCCCAAATACTCATCGGGATGCTTCCTGCCGTATGTACTAACAGGGCGTTTTGTTTGCCTTCTGTTATTTGGGGCAGTAGTTCCACAAAAGCGGCATCTTTCAGGGATACGATATATAATTGGGCTTCTTTGGAGATTTCTTGTAAGTCGGTTGTATATTCCGCTTCCACTTGTTCGGCTAAGGTGCGGGCGGATTCCTCAGTCCGGCTATACACTTGCACGATACGGAAGCCTTTATGATAAAGTGCTTTTGCCAGGTTGGTAGCCAGGTTTCCGGCACCGATAAACACAATCGGGGTATCTTCTATACTTCTATTCATCGTTTCTTTACCGTTTTGCAATCCAAAATAAAATAATTCCGATGATGAGTAATGTCAACGGCAGCAAATATCCTGAAAGCGAGCCCAGCAATGACATTACCAAACCGATGTTCATTACTAGCCAAAGTCCCAGCAATACGAAGCCTATGGATTTGTCGCGTTTGAAAATAAGGAAACAGATAGAAGCATACAGCAACATATTATCCTTATTCATCACCCAAGGCAGGCCGATGGAAGAAAAATGAATCAGTTTATCAATCAGATATAATGCTCCGATTACCATAAAGGTAACGGCAGTAGCCATGTAGGTATCTTTGCTATTATTTGCTTTGGCAGCTCCCATCGTTATTTTCCTCCGAACTTGTTAATATGAATTTTCTCCCACTGAAGATGTTCTTCGTTGAAGGGTTTGCGTTCCATTGCTTTGTGCCCGATAGCTATGACGGAAAGAATCTGAAGTTGCAAAGGTATATCCAGTATGCCATGCACAAATTCGTCGGAAGGCATTCCGGTAGCAGTGAAACGTTCGCGTACCTGTACCCAGCAGCTTCCCAGTCCGAGGTCTTCTGCCTGCAACTGTATCATAATGGAAGCGATAGCAGCATCTTCAATCCAAACATCACTCGCCAGCGGGTCAGCCATTACGACAATCGCCAAAGCGGCATCGGCAATGAAGGAAGAAGCCTGTTCTTTGCAATGAGACAGTTCTTTCAACATTTCTTTATCATCGACTACTACAAATTGCCAACTGTTACTGCGCTTGGAAGAGGGGGACATCAAGGCTGCTTTCATCAACGTAACAACTTCGTCCTGTGTCAGCTCTTCATTGGTAAACTTGCGCATACTACGACGGTTCTTTATCAATTCACTGAAATTTTCCATATTGTTTCCGGGTTTCATTTGATTAATAATTGCAAAGATAGTGCAAAACGGGCGTAATCGAAAATAAAATAGTATCTTTGCACTGACAAATAATATGATGATATGAAAAAGCGAATTACGCAGGACGATTACATTAAAGCGAATCGTAAGGCAAGCCGGGAGGCTGAAATCGAGATGTACGGACACCCTATTTGTCATAAACGGGTGCACCAGTCAAAGAAAGTATATAACCGCAAAAAGATAAAGGCAGCTAACAAAGAGCTGCCTTATTTTTTGTCCTTTTCCAAAGGGATTACTTATACTACTCTCGTCAACTCTCCTGTAGTAGAATCAATAATAAATCCGTAAACTTTCACATCCGAAGGTATCAAAGGATGGCGTACAATAGAATCGACTGTTCCCCTCACCGACTTTTCAGTATCTTCAAAACCATCCAACCATGCATGGAAGTCCACTCCGCAGAAACTCATCATGTCGATATATTCGGGGTTTATCCCTCTCGCCTTCATTTTCTCGACCATATCTTCACTATGCATATGGCAGGCTCCGCAATCAGAATGGGCTATCACCATAATCTCCTCTACGCCAAGTTCAAAAATAGCAACGAGCAGACTACGAACCACACTACCGAAAGGATGGGAAATAACCCCTCCCGCATTCTTTATCATTTTTACATCGCCATTCTTTATACCCAACGCGGCCGGCAGCAAAGCAGTCAGCCGGGTGTCCATACAGGAAAGAATAGCTATTTTCTTGTCGGGATACTTGTTCGTAATATACTCTTCATATCCCTTCTTCTCTACAAAGTGCTTGTTGTAAGCTAAAATTTCTTCAATCATATTTCCGCTTAATTTATAAAGTCCTGTTTGATAATACAAAGATAAAGAAAATATGAAAAAGAGGGACATATCATCACGATATATCCCTCTCCAAATTAAAATTTAATCTGTAAGAGTACTAATACCCATTCGTTCCGAATTCATCCGGATTTGCTATAGCATTCAAGAATGATACCGGAATAGGACGAACAAAATGCTTGGTTTCATCAAACAAGGTGATATCCGGATTCGTTCTCGCAAGATATGCCTTAGTCAAGTTGCCTGTACGTTTCAAATCATACCAACGCAAATGTTCACCTGCCAATTCACGAGCTCTTTCTTCCAAAATATATTCTACTGTCATGTCCGACTCATTTGCCAGCATTTCATTCTCACGCCCTTTTAATGCAGCACGTTTACGAATGTCATTCACATAACTTAATGCAGTCGCCTTATCCTGGTTATAAAGTAATGCAGCTTCAGCAGCTATCAGATACACTTCACCTAAACGGATAATAGCAAAATCTCCCATCCAGCATTGTCTATCGTAGCAATAAGTCCAGCCTGAATATTTAGACATAGAAGGATACACTTCTTTCATCTGTGTGTCTTCCGTCCATGTACCGTCTGCATTAAACATATCCGAAGGATCTGCCACCAAACATGGTATTAGCGCTTTTTCCGTTTTAGCAATCGTCCAATTGGGAGTAAAGACAGAAAGTCCTTTATCATCTTCCATATTAATGGCTGCAGATTTCCAACTATTTCTAATATTCGTATTTGGAGAAGGAACTGCTGCCGTATTCAAAATAACATGATCAAGTAACGACGGATCTTTCCCATAAGCATTAATCATGGATTGCGTTATCTTTTTATCTCCCCAGGAAGCATTGTAATATTTATAAATGAACGTATTTGCATAACGTGTATCCGGTGTATTTTCACTAGGATCGAATACGCCAGTCATTAAATATTTAGTTGGTTTAAACGACCTGGCATTAGCACGTCCCAACCATGTATCACTTTCTTGTGTACCCCATGCTGAACCTACTCCCTTTAAATCCATTAAATAATACTGCCTGGTACGTCCCCGGTTAGTACCTTCCGGATTTGCATAATTAGTAGAGGCATCAATAGCTTCTACAAAAAGAAATTCCGAATTATTCTTATTGTTCTCATCTTTCCACAATTTAGCAAAGCCTGATTCATTATCATCGCTGGTGTAAAGGGAACAATTGTATTCCGACGGATTATTAATCAGTTCTTGAGCGGCATCTAAAGCCATCTTCGCATATGTTTGTTTATCTCCCAAACGGGTACGTTGCAAACAAGCTTTAGCCAACATGGCATATGCAGCTTTACGAGATGCCCGTCCACGATCATTCTGAGTGATAGGCAGATTTGTACAAGAGAACTGCAGATCCTTAATTATCAAATCATAAAATGCAGTTTCCTCACTCCGCTTCGGAGAATTGTCCACCACCGCATCTATCGCAGAACCTTTTTCTGTCAACACGACACCACCAAATTGTTCAACTAAATGGAAATATGCCCATCCACGCAGAAAATATGCTTCAGCTACCAGTTGGTTCTTTTGCTCATCAGTCAAATCTTTCACTTTATCAACCAAAGTAATAGCCGTATTACACAGGTTTACCGTTGCGTAAAGAGATTGCCAAATCGTTTTTAGCGAACCTACAGAAGTATTCAAATCCTGATATGCACTATAAGTACTTTCAGCATTAGTAGAATTAATCCATAAATCGCATCCCATTTCCAAAGGACCGATACCATCTATTTTTCCATAAATGTAGTATAAATTCATATAGCATGAATTTATCAATGATTTATATCCTTCAGGATAGGAATAGGCTTTTTCCAATGTCTCCGTACTTGGATCATATTCCTCCAGCGAACAAGCCGTTAATAATCCTGCAGAGCAACAAAGCACTAAGACTAATTTATATATACTTTTTTTCATTGTTGTTTCCCTTTAATAATTAGAATGATAAATTGACACCAAACACAAATTGCTTATACAGCGGATAGGAATCACTACCACCCGTCTCCGGATCTACCTTTTTCAACAAATCACTCTTTGCAAAAATAAACGGATTCGTTACTGTTCCATAAACACGTAGCTTTTGAATCCCTACTTTATTGCATATCTTCATTGGTAATGTATATCCCAAAGTTATATTCTTAATTTTAATATAAGAAGCATCAACTATGGACAAGCTTTCCAAAGCCACGTCGCTTGTACTACCTGTAATATCAGGTTGTGGATAATGTGCTCCTGTATTGGTAGGAATCCAATAGTCGTAAATATCCGGCAGATTCACCTTCTTACCATATTTAAAGTAGCCAAGAACCGGAGAATTTACCATTTGCCCCCAACGCATATTAGCTAATATAGCCAAATCAAAGTTCTTCCAATAAAAGCTATTCTGGAACCCGATTGAAAAGTCCGGGTTATTGTCGCCTAACACAGTCTTATCTTTTGCAGAATAACTATATTTAGAAGATGCCGTAATATCTTTACGCACACCTTCGTCCATGTAATAATAGCCATTCTCATCCTGCATGACACGCGGAGAATCCAGCTTTACCTGACCGGGTTTACGATTAAATAATGCGGCGATTTCAGCTTCATCTTCTTGCCAAATCCCTGCATACTTATAGCCATATAATGTTCCTTTAGCCGGATGATCAAGGAATAAATTCAACGCAATCAATTCATCAACAGACGTAGAACTACCTAAATCTATACTTTTCAGTTTTTCTTTATTTGTAGCAAATGTCAAATTAGAGTTCCATCTGAAATCTTTTGTTTCAATATTTCGGGTAGATAAGCTAACTTCTAATCCTTTATTATTAATAGACGCAATATTAGACATCATGGTGAAAGATTTCTTCGCATCAAAAGAGCCTAAGGATACAGGCAGCGGACGTGCATAAAGAACGTCCTTGGTATTTGTATAGTAATAATCCACAGCCAAATCTATGCGTCCATTGAACAAAGCCAGGTCCAAGCCTATATTAGTGTTATAAGATTTTTCCCATGTCAAATCTTTATTACCCCATGATTGTGTCATTATACTCAAAGGAAGGCTACCTGTTCCCAAATCCATTTTCACATCCGGAGACGTTGCTTTTGTTACAGTAACGTAAGGGTCGATATTAGCATTACCCGTAATTCCCCAACCAGCTCTCAATTTCAAATTACTTAACCAGTTTTGCGTTCCCGACATAAAGGCTTCATCACTAATGCGCCATGCAGCGGCAGCAGCCGGGAAAGCACACCATTTATTAGATAATTGTGAAGCACCATCCCAACGATTAGACAAGGTTATCAAATAACGTCCCTTATAAGAATAGTTCAAACGAGCAGCGTAGGACATCATCATTGTTTCTTTGTATGAAGACGCTACAGACTGTGTA
Source organism: Bacteroides sp. GM023 (assembly GCF_014750685.1). GTDB lineage: Bacteria > Bacteroidota > Bacteroidia > Bacteroidales > Bacteroidaceae > Bacteroides. Next base: position 221,156 of record NZ_JAAXGE010000001.1, on the reverse strand, counting down.
GTACCCGAACCTAAATTGAAGAATAAATAATTGTCCACATTAAAACCGGCACTATTCGCACCGGATGTTTCCGTACGCGACTTACTCCACTCACTGATACCTGTCACTGTGAAATCGTGGTCTTGTTTTACTTTAAAATTATAAGTTACGATATTTTGCCAACGATAATTATAATACATACTCGTATTATATGCTGCCCTCTTCTCATTCTTATCACTACCGGTCAGGCTCATATAAGTATTCTCATTCTGGAAAGTTCCGGTACGACCTATATTGAAATTACCGCTCAACAAAGATTTTACAGACAATCCCTTTATTGGATTTAATTCCACAAACGGATTAACCGTTACGCGAAGCGTCTTGTTATTATTCACAAATACTCCATCAACATCATCCGCAATCAAACTGACTGTTGAATTGCCATCAATAGGTTTTGTCTTTATTGTTCCGTCTTCATTATATACATCCCCTAAAGGAAGAGTATCAAATGTCTTATTAAGGCGGCTACCACGCGAATCCCTATCTCTCCAGCTCAATGTAGACTGTACTCCGGCTTTAACCCATGAAGCGAGTTGTACGGTAGTTCCGGCCCGCATTGTGATAAGCTCATTTTGATCCTTCTTATATATCCCTTTCTCTTTATTATAGCCCAGAGAAAAATATCCTTGTATCTTTTCATTTCCACCACGAACAGAAACATTATAGTTTTCTTGTGTTCCTGTATGCAAAGCCTCGTCAACCCAGTCAATCCATTTACCTGCATCAATATATGGATTCAACTGTTCCGGGCTTAAACTATATGCAGTTAACAACTCATCACGAGATGCTGACTGTTGTCCATTAGCCCCATAATAACCAGCTTCCAAATAATCCAGCCATTCCTGACCGCTGTAAGCCTTCGGATAAGACGGAGAAGTATTCACGCCAAAATAGGCATCAAAGTCTACTTGAACCTTTCCTTTGTCTGCTTGCTTTGTAGTGATTATCACAACCCCATTTGCACCGGCAGAACCATAAATTGCAGTAGAAGATGCATCTTTCAATACCTCAATGGATTGAATATCATTGGGATTTAATACAGAAATGCTTCCAGGAATACCGTCAACAATATATAAAGGCTCGCAATTGGCATTCAAAGAACGATTACCACGTAATAATACAGTAGGCTCAGCACCTGCACGCCCATCCGTACGAGAAATATCCAAACCAGCCACTTTTCCTTGTAACGCTTCCATTGCATTAGAAACAGGAGCCATCTTAATTTCATCTCCTTTCACAGATGTAACTGCTCCTGTCAAATCTCGTTTTTTTACAGCACCATAACCAATCACCACCACTTCATCCAACGCCTGTGTATCCGAAATCATTTTCACATTCACAAGTCCATTCCCAGTCACAGTCACCGTCTGTTCTTTATACCCGATATAAGAAATTACCAATTCTTTTTTCCCCGCCGGAAGATTGATAGAGAAATTACCGTCAAAATCGGTAATTGTACCTGTGCTTGTTCCCTTCACAACAATAGAAACACCGATAAGTGGCTCTCCACTTTCATCAATGATATTTCCTTTCACTGTTTTTGTTTGTGTTACAACTTGCACCATAGTATTAGAAACTCCATCTTCTGCATAAACAGAGTAAGATAGAGGGGCAGACAATAAAGATAGCCCTAAAATCATGGAAACGCGTCTATGATGTGTCTTCCATGTTTCAACAAATGCATTATATCTCATTCGTTCCAATTTAAAGTTAATATTAATTCTCGTTGTTTTGCAAAAACTATTTGATTATAATCATATTAAAGACGATTATAATTAACTAACGTACTCACTTTTCATACCGTTTTTCTCTTTTTATATACATTTTTTCCAAATAAAAAACAAAGATACTATATCCATTACTTTAAGCAACCCCAACAAATTCTCTGTTTTATTGTTGAATGAAGAATAAAAAGTGTAAATTTGTACCTAGATGCCACTTAAACTAACAACATATTATAAAGGAAAGGATATTCCTGATTTATCAGGAAAGAATACATTCCATTCCAAAGAGCTGTTTCAGATTTATGAAGCAACTCCGGGGTATACACCTTTATTAATAATAGCGACAGAAGATGGCAAACCGATAGCACGCTTACTTGCCGCTATCCGTAAGGCAAAGAGATGGCTTCCATCCTCTTTGGTGAAGCATTGCGTGGTATATAGTGAAGGCGAAGCTTTGGATGAAACGCTCAACACTAATAAAGAAAAGGCGGAAGAAGTTTTCGGCGAGATGCTTGAGCATCTTACCCAGGAAGCATCGCGTACCTGTTTTCTTATTGAGTTCCGTAATCTGAATAATGCCATGTTCGGTTACAAGTTCTTCCGAAGCAATGATTACTTTCCGGTCAATTGGTTACGGGTGCGAAATTCACTACACAGTATGAAAAAGACTGAAGATCGATTCAGTCCGTCACGTATCCGTCAGATAAAAAAAGGACTTAATAGCGGAGCAAGAGTAGAAGAAGCACATACGGTAGAAGAAATACGTGATTTCTCACGGATGCTGCACAAAGTATATTCATCCCGCATACGCAGGTACTTCCCTGCCAATGATTTCTTCCGGCATATGAACAGTATGTTTATCAAAGGAAAACAGGCAAAAATATTCATCGTCAAATATAAGGAGAAAATTATCGGAGGATCCGTCTGCATCTATTCCGATGAAAACGCATACCTTTGGTTTTCAGGGGGAATGAGAAAGACCTATGCGATGCAATATCCGGGTGTACTCGCCGTTTGGAAAGCCCTGGAAGACGCTCACCAAAACGGATTCCGCCATATGGAATTTATGGATGTAGGACTTCCGTTCCGCAAACATGGTTATCGTGATTTCGTGCTTCGCTTCGGTGGAAAGCAGAGTAGCACGCGCCGTTGGTTCCGCGTCAGTTGGACTTGGCTGAACAAACTTCTAGTCAAATTTTATGTCTAAATGTAATCTCAAGATTACAAAACGACTTCTTGTGCTACTTCCCTACCATTTTTTATGCTTTATAACCCAACAATTAAATGCTGAAATATTTCTTTATTAGGTAAGAATTGTCTTTCTTTGTGCTGTTTTATGCCATATAAGCACATAATTAAAACCAAATAATAAAAGTATAGTTATGAAGATTTCACACATTGAACATCTGGGCATCGCTGTAAAAAGCATCGAAGAAGCCCTTCCTTACTACGAAAATGTATTAGGTCTGAAGTGTTACAACATTGAAACAGTGGAAGATCAAAAAGTAAGAACCGCTTTCTTAAAAGTAGGCGAAACAAAAATCGAACTGTTGGAGCCGACTTGCCCTGAGAGTACCATTGCCAAATTTATTGAAAACAAAGGTGCAGGTGTTCATCACGTTGCATTTGCTGTTGAAGATGGCGTAGCTAATGCTTTGGCTGAAGCTGAAAGCAAAGAAATCCGCCTTATCGACAAAGCTCCACGCAAAGGCGCTGAAGGTTTGAGCATCGCTTTCCTTCATCCGAAATCAACACTTGGCGTGCTGACAGAACTCTGCGAACATTAATCATAAACTCTAAAACTAACAAGAACTCATGAGTAATCAACTTGAAAAAATTAAAGAGCTTATTGAACGCCGTGCCGTAGCACGTCTCGGGGGCGGCGAAAAAGCAATTGCGAAGCAACATGAAAAAGGGAAATACACAGCACGCGAGCGTTTGGCTATGTTGCTGGATGAAGGTAGCTTCGAAGAAATGGATATGTTCGTTGAGCATAGATGCACGAACTTCGGCATGGAGAAAAAACATTATCCGGGTGATGGCGTAGTAACCGGTTGCGGTACTATCGAAGGACGTCTGATTTATGTTTTTGCACAGGACTTCACTGTTTCTGCCGGTTCACTATCAGAGACTATGTCACTGAAGATCTGTAAAATTATGGATCAGGCCATGAAGATGGGTGCTCCATGTATCGGTATCAACGACTCGGGTGGCGCACGTATCCAGGAAGGTATCAATGCCTTGGCAGGTTATGCAGAAATTTTCCAACGCAATATCCTTGCTTCCGGTGTTATTCCGCAGATTTCAGGTATCTTCGGTCCTTGTGCCGGTGGTGCTGTTTACTCTCCGGCTTTGACGGACTTCACATTGATGATGGAAGGTACTTCTTATATGTTCCTTACCGGACCGAAAGTTGTAAAGACTGTAACAGGTGAAGACGTTAGCCAGGAAAATCTTGGTGGTGCAAGCGTTCACTCTACCAAATCGGGTGTCACTCATTTCACTGCTAAAACAGAAGAAGAAGGTTTCGCGCTGATTCGTAATCTGTTGAGCTTCATTCCTCAAAATAATCTTGAAGAAGCTCCTTATGTAGATTGTGTAGACCCAATCGACCGTTTGGAAGATTCTTTGAATGATATTATTCCTGATAGCCCGACTAAACCATACGATATGTACGAAGTAATCGGCGCTATTGTTGACAATGGCGAATTCCTGGAAATCCAAAAAGACTATGCCAAGAATATCATCATCGGTTTCGCACGTTTCAACGGACAGTCCGTAGGTATCGTTGCCAACCAGCCTAAATACCTGGCAGGTGTGCTCGATAGCAACGCATCTCGTAAGGGTGCACGTTTCGTTCGTTTCTGCGACGCATTCAATATTCCTATCGTATCATTGGTAGACGTTCCGGGATTCCTTCCGGGAACAGGACAGGAATACAACGGCGTTATCCTTCATGGTGCTAAGTTGCTGTATGCTTACGGCGAAGCTACTGTACCTAAAGTAACTATCACATTGCGTAAGTCTTACGGTGGTTCTCACATCGTGATGAGCTGTAAGCAACTTCGTGGTGATATGAACTATGCATGGCCGACAGCTGAAATCGCAGTAATGGGTGGTGCAGGAGCAGTAGAAGTACTGTATGCACGCGAAGCTAAGGATCAGGAAAATCCGGCGCAATTCCTTGCTGAAAAAGAAGCAGAATACACTAAACTGTTTGCCAATCCTTACAATGCAGCCAAATATGGTTACATTGATGACGTGATTGAACCACGCAACACACGTTTCCGTGTTATCCGCGCTTTACAACAGTTGCAGACTAAAAAACTGGTCAACCCGTCTAAGAAGCATGGTAATATTCCGTTGTAATCCAACTTTTCACATTAAAACAAGAACGATTATGAACAAAACCAAAATTGGAATATTCCTTTCTTTGCTGTTGCTGATTGGGCTGACTTCTTGTGGAGAGAAAAAGTCGAACAATAAGCTGGTATTGAACGAAATCCTGATAGATAACCAAAACAACTTTCAGGATGATTACGGACTGCACAGTGCATGGATTGAAATATTCAATAAATCATTCGGTAGCGCCGACCTGGCAGCTTGCTTGCTGAAAGTAAGTAGCCAACCGGGCGATACAGTTACTTATTTTATCCCGAAAGGTGATATACTTACGCTAGTGAAACCACGCCAGCACGCTTTATTTTGGGCAGACGGCGAGCCTAACCGCGGCACTTTTCACACCAGCTTCAAGCTGAATCCCGAAACTGCCAATTGGGTTGGTCTATTCGACTCCGGCAAAAAGCTGATGGATCAAATTGTGATACCGGCAGGCGCTCTCGGTCCTAACCAATCATACGCACGCATAAGTGACGCTGCATCAGAATGGGAAGTAAAAGGAGCAAGCAGTGACAAATACGTTACTCCGAGCACCAACAACCAAACTCTTAACAGTAATGCTAAGATGGAAAAGTTCGAGGAACATGATGCTGACGGTATCGGTATGTCTATTTCTGCTATGAGTGTGGTATTCTGCGGATTGATTCTTCTATTCTTATCTTTCAAGATTGTCGGCAAAGTGGCAGTCAACCTGAGTAAGCGCAATGCTATGAAATCCAAAGGTATCGACAAACACGAAGCGAAAGAGCTGTCACAGGCTCCGGGCGAAGTTTACGCTGCTATTTCTATGGCATTGCACGAAATGCAGGATGAAGTACACGACGTAGAAGATACAGTACTGACTATCACTCGTGTGAAACGCAGTTACTCACCGTGGAGTTCGAAGATTTACACGTTGCGTGAAACTCCTCCCAGAAAGTAAGTCACCTTATAAAAAGTAAAAACGATGAAAGAATATAAATATAAAATCAACGGTAACTCATATAAAGTAACCATCGGAGATATTGAAGACAACATCGCTCATGTAGAAGTGAACGGTACACATTATAAAGTAGAAATGGAGAAACAACCCAAAGTGGCTGCAAAGCCAGTAGTGGTACGTCCTATGCCTAACGCGCCTGCCGCTCCTACTCAGGTAGTAAAACCAGCTGTTCCGTCTACCGGCAAGTCAGGCGTTAAGTCTCCGCTACCGGGTGTTATCCTCGACATCAAAGTCAATGTAGGTGATACTGTAAAGAAAGGACAAACTGTCATCATATTGGAAGCCATGAAGATGGAAAACAATATCAATGCGGACAAAGACGGTAAGATTACCGCTATCCAAGTAAACAAAGGAGACTCTGTTCTCGAAGGTACTGACCTCATAATTATTGAATAATATGGGAGATTTTATAAACTTTTTAGGAAACAACCTTGCCGACTTCTGGACCTACACGGGTTTTGCCAACGCTACCGTAGAACACTTGGTGATGATCCTCGTAGGCTTAGTGTTCATCTATTTGGCGATAGCCAAAGAGTTCGAGCCGATGTTGCTGATTCCTATCGGGTTCGGTATGCTGATCGGTAATATACCTTTTAATATGGATGCCGGATTGAAAGTCGGTATTTATGAAGAAGGTTCAGTATTGAATATATTGTATCAGGGAGTAACTTCCGGATGGTATCCGCCACTCATATTCTTGGGTATCGGTGCCATGACGGACTTCTCGGCACTTATCTCTAACCCGAAATTGATGTTGATCGGTGCTGCTGCACAGTTCGGTATCTTCGGTGCATACATGATCGCATTGGAAATAGGTTTCGACCCGATGCAAGCCGGAGCAATCGGTATCATTGGTGGGGCAGACGGTCCGACGGCCATCTTCCTTTCGTCCAAGCTGGCACCTAACCTAATGGGAGCCATTGCGGTGTCCGCCTACTCCTATATGGCGCTGGTTCCGGTGATACAGCCGCCTATCATGCGTCTACTCACCACAAAACATGAACGCCTCATCCGCATGAAACCGCCGCGCGCCGTTTCTCACACGGAGAAGGTGATTTTCCCGATTATCGGTTTGTTGCTGACTTGCTTCCTGGTTCCTTCCGGCTTGCCTTTACTCGGTATGCTGTTCTTCGGTAACCTGTTGAAAGAAAGTGGTGTAACCCGTCGTCTTGCCAATACAGCAAGTGGTCCGTTGGTTGACACGATCACTATCCTGTTAGGTTTGACAGTAGGTGCTTCTACGCAAGCTTCTGAATTCCTTACCATCGACTCTATCAAGATTTTCGCTCTCGGCGCATTGTCATTCATTATTGCAACTGCGTCAGGTGTAATCTTCGTTAAGATCTTCAATCTCTTCCTGAAGAAGGGTAACAAGATTAATCCGTTGATAGGTAATGCAGGCGTATCTGCTGTCCCCGACTCGGCACGTATCTCACAAGTTGTCGGTTTGGAATACGATCCGACCAACTACCTGTTGATGCACGCTATGGGTCCGAACTTTGCCGGAGTAATCGGTTCAGCTGTTGCTGCCGGTATCCTGCTGGGATTCTTGATGTAAAACAACTATCCTTTATAATAAGACGCTTCTTTCCTCGAGAAAGGAGCGTTTTTTTATTGCCTTGTGTTATCCTCTCTTATCATTCCGTTAATCTATACAAAACAATCTACGAATAATTCGTAATAACAGTATTTTTAGTAACTTGCACTCAAATAGTCAAACTACTAAAATAAGAATTTATGAAACGGATTATTTTTCTGCTTTTACTTTGCCCCGCAACCCTGTTGCTGGCACAGAACACAGACCGTATCCAGGAAGCAATGGCAAACTATGATTACGAGACAGCACTTTCTCTTATCGCAGCAAAGAAGCCGACCACTCCCCTGCTCCTGCAAAAAGGAAAAGCACTGCGGGGACTAGGACTCAACACAGAAGCACTTTCCACCTATCAAGAGATTATCACGAACGATACCACAAATAGCCGTGCATTTATTGAAGCAGCCGAATGTTGCCGTACGCTTGCTAAAAGCAATCAAGCGTTAGAGTATTATGAACGGGCACTGGACCTCAACCCGGAAAACAAATATGTACGTATCCAATATATCAACTTGCTCCTATCCCTGCAAAAGTTCAGAGACGCATTAGGAGAGAGCAGTTTGATGACAGAGAAAGACAGTTCTGCCATTGCCCTGCACTTGCAGGCGCAAAGTTTCGAAGGAATGGGCGAACCGCTCCCCGCAGCCGGATGCTATTACAATATTCAGGAGAAATATCCAAGCGATTATCTTGCTGCTGCCAAACTGGGCGCTATAAATATATCAGGTTCCTACTTCGACGAAGCCATCGAAGCCACAGAGAAATACCGGCAGATCGACACTACCAATATCGCAGTCAACCGCCAAAACGCATTGGCCTATTGCCTGAAACAAGACTATCCGACCGCTATCCGGCGTTATGAATATCTTGTAAATCAAGGAGACAGCTCTTTCCATACCTGCTATTACCTGGGCATCAGCTACTATGCAGTAGAAAAATACTATGAAGCCCATGACCTTTTGGAAGTTGCCCGGAAATATGATCCGGAGAATGTAAACCTCCTCTATTATCTCGGACGTGCCTGCGCCAAAACTTCTTGGAAGAAACAGGGTGTTGAATATCTCGAAAAGGCTATCGACCTGTCCATTCCCAAAGACAGTAGCATGACGCGTCTTTACATCGGTATGACCGATTGCTACAAGATGGCGCAGATGTATAAGGAGCAATTGGCATCCATGAAAGAACGTTATCAGAAATACGACAGGCAAAATCATAAACTCCTGTATGACATGGCACACCTATCCTTTTCTGCCTTGAAAGACAAAAAAAGCGCAGAACGTTATTTGGAAGCATTCTTGAAAACACGTCCTAAAGATGATAAAACCGAGCAAGCTAAATTGAACGAAAAAGGCGAACTTGTTTTGGGAATGGCCAATTATTACAACGCTGCCGCCAACTGGCTAAAAGACTTGAAAAGCAAACAGAAAATTGAAGATTTCTTTCAGAATGGAAAAACCGAAGCTATAAAGAAAGAGTAAAATTCAATTTTCCACTATCAAAAAAAGGCTGCTACCGTTAACCGGAAGCAGCCTTTCTTATTATATTGGAATAATCAGATGATTACTGAGCCAATTTGTTGTCAGAACCAAGTACGCTGATGATTTTGTGCTTGTACAATTTTTCCATATTGTCACGAGCCGGACCAAGATACTTACGTGGGTCGAATTCAGCCGGTTTTTCAGCGAATACCTGACGGATAGCAGCAGTCATAGCCAAACGAGAGTCTGAGTCGATGTTGATCTTGCAAACTGCAGAAGTAGCAGCTTTACGCAACCACTCTTCAGGAATACCGATAGCAGCTTTCAGGTTACCACCGAACTTGTTGATAGTTGCAACTTCTTCCTGAGGAACTGAAGATGAACCGTGAAGAACGATAGGGAATCCCGGAAGTTTTTCCATTACAGCGTCCAATACTTCGAATGCCAATGGAGGAGGAACCATCATACCTGTAGCCGGGTCAATGTGGCATTGTTCCGGAGTAAATTTGTAAGCACCGTGAGAAGTACCGATTGAGATAGCCAAAGAGTCGCAACCTGTGCGAGTAGCGAAATCAATTACTTCTTCAGGGTCAGTATATGTGTGGTGGTCAGCAGAAACTTCATCTTCTACACCTGCCAATACGCCAAGTTCACCTTCAACTGTTACGTCAAACTGATGAGCGTATTCAACTACCTTCTTAGTCAATGCAACGTTTTCTTCGTAAGGAAGGTGAGAACCGTCGATCATAACTGAAGAGAAACCAGAGTCGATACAAGATTTGCAAGTTTCGAAAGTATCTCCGTGGTCAAGGTGAAGAACGATTTCCGGATGTGCGCAGCCTAATTCTTTAGCATATTCTACAGCACCCTGAGCCATGTAACGCAACAAAGTAGCGTTAGCATACTGACGAGCACCTTTAGAAACCTGAAGAATCACAGGAGATTTAGTTTCAACAGCAGCTTTGATGATAGCTTGCATCTGTTCCATATTGTTGAAGTTGAATGCTGGGATAGCATATCCACCTTTGATAGCCTTAGCAAACATTTCTTTCGTGTTTACCAATCCTAAATCTTTGTAATTTACCATTTTGTTTAAAGTTTATTGTTAGTGAATAAAAATTCTACGCAAAAGTAAGCATTATCCACCGAATAACGAACATCGGAAAGAAAAATATAGCAGAAAAAGGCTTAAATCGGACATCAAATTCTAGCAGGGAAGCTCGTCCTACATTAGATTGTAATGTCCACCTTGCAAACAAATGACTAAAAGATAAAATAGTCAGGTAGCAGATAATCTAATTACCCCAATAGGGCACTAAAGTACTTTATCATCTTTTTTTCTGCAAAACCTTTTTCTATTTCACGGAAATACATTATCTTTGCGCTCTGAAAATGACCATTACACTATTTCTTACCAAAATAGTAACAGAATATAAATTAAAAAAAACAGATACTGAAATGAAAAAAGGCCTTCATCCAGAATCATACCGTCCGGTAGTATTTAAAGATATGTCAAATGGTGACATGTTTTTGTCTAAGTCAACTGTAGCAACTAAAGAAACCGTCGAATTCGAAGGTGAAACTTATCCGTTGCTGAAGATTGAAATCTCTAACACTTCTCACCCGTTCTATACAGGTAAATCTACATTGGTGGATACTGCAGGTCGTGTTGATAAGTTCATGAGCCGTTACGGTGACCGTAAGAAGAAATAACTCGATCTTTTATTAAAGATGAAAAAGAGGAGATTCTCACTGAGAATTTCCTCTTTTTCGTTTAAAGCGGCCTTACGACAGAAAGTAAGTTTCGCAAAAGAAACACTTCATTTTTGTTTGATTACCGAATAAAGAGAGTACCTTTGGTGACTTAATAAACAATTATAATGGAAATAGCTCAATTAAAACAAATGACAAAAGAAGAGGTACTCAATTTCATCAGACAACGTCTGTCTTTCAGTTCAGACATAAAAAGACAACTCAAACATGTGAATGAAGATGCTTTCAACAAAGAACACCGCAGATTCGAGATGTCGGGAAACGAAGAAACAACAGGGTGGTGCACGCTTTTCAACACTGCCATACTAAATGAATTTGCTAATTTGGGGATTTACGATTACACTTCTTATCTTTTCCTTGATTTCGATAATGGAACTCCAACCGTTTATCTCAGATACTACTCCGATAACGAGAATCTGGAATATGACCTCAACGGCTATTCAACAGTCGAAATCATATTTACTATTTTCGAACTGACCATCTTCTCCGGAAAACCCAAAAGACAACGGAACTAAAAGTTTCAGTAAACTAATAAAAACAATCCCTGACAGTATCACTGCCGGGGATTGTTTTATTAATAATGTGAATCAATGGCTGAAGTAGAACAAAAACTAGACAGAAATTAACTCCGGCTATGCATAATTCTATTCGTCTGACAGCTGTCAGACGCAAATTCAACAGTTGTCAGACGAAAGTTTAACAGCTGTCAGACGAAAAGACACCAACTGTCAGACGAATAAATTTATTCATAGCACGTACTAGTTTTCAGTGAATAAGAAACTAATACGTGCTATATACAGATCTAATCGTCTGACTATAGTTTCTTTTTCGTCTGACTATAGTCAGACGGAAGTTCAACTGTAGTCAGACGAAAGAAGCACTATAGTCAGACGATTAGTTTTATGTATAACTGATAAGAAATGAAAGAAACTTCTCTTGAACATTCATATCTGCAAATTGTTTAGTCTCTTTAAAAAAGAAAACGAATCAACGCAAAAACTCTAAACATCAGTGTGGTATATGAAGAAGAAATATGGATTCGTCCTGGTGGCTGCAATCTTGCTAGCCGGCTGCGGACAGAAAAAAGAGACGAAAGTAACAACTGCTCGCCCCGTTAAGACTACGATTGTAGAATCGAGGTCAGTTATCAGGAAAGATTTTTCGGGAATCGTAGAAGCTGTGGAGTATGTGAAACTGGCATTCCGTGTTAGCGGACAAATCATTCAATTGCCCGTCATCGAAGGAGAGAAGGTAAAGAAGGGACAACTGATAGCAGCAATTGACCCTAGAGACATTGCGTTACAATATGCTGCTACAAAATCCGCCTATGAAACGGCTGCCGCACAGGTAGAACGTAATAAACGGCTTCTCTCCCGTCAGGCTATCTCCGTGCAGGAATACGAAATCAGCCTGGCCAGCTATCAGAAAGCTAAATCCGAATATGAATTATCCGTCAACAATATGCGTGACACGAAGTTGACAGCACCTTTTGACGGTTCTATCGAGAAGCGTTTGGTAGAGAACTATCAGCGTGTCAATTCCGGTGAGGGTATCGTACAGTTGGTCAATACACGTAATTTGCGTATCAAGTTCACTATTCCTGATGCTTATCTCTATCTGCTCCATGCCAAAGACCCTCGTTTCCTGGTAGAATTCGATACATTCAAGGGACACGTATTCCAGGCAAAACTAGAGGAGTATCTTGACATATCAACAGATGGAACCGGAATCCCGGTGAGTATCACGATTGACGACCCGTCGTTCGATCGCGATCTTTATGCGGTGAAGCCGGGATTTACGTGTAGCATCCGTTTCACCGCAGATGTAGGTCCGCTGGTACAAGATAGTTGGACTATTGTTCCGCTTAGCGCTGTGTTCGGCGAAAGCGAGGGAAAGAAAATGTATGTTTGGGTAGTGGAAGGAGACAAAGTTCATAAGCGTGAAATCAGCGTCAATGCACCTACCGGAGAAGCCCAGGCTCTTATCTCCGAAGGACTGAAACCCGGAGAGAAAATCGTTATTGCAGGTGTGCATCAGTTAGTAGAAGGAGAAACTGTAAAAGAAATTGAGAAATGAACTTAGCTAAATATTCACTAGACAACACGAAAATCATCTATTTCTTTCTTGCCGTATTACTGATCGGGGGAATCACTTCCTTCGGTAAGCTGGGCAAGAAAGAAGATGCTCCCTTCGTCATCAAGTCGGCGGTTATCATGACCCGTTATCCGGGAGCCGAACCGGCTGAAGTGGAGCGATTGATTACCGAACCTATCTCTCGCGAGATTCAAAGTATGAGCGGCGTGTACAAGATTAAGTCGGAATCCATGTACGGACTTTCTAAAATCACATTCGAATTACAACCGTCACTGGCAGCCAGTTCTATTCCACAAAAATGGGATGAGTTGCGACGAAAGGTACTCAATATACAACCGCAATTACCAAGCGGCGCTTCCACGCCAACCGTTTCCGATGATTTCGGGGATGTGTTCGGCATCTATTATGGGTTGACAGCGGACGACGGTTACTCTTACGAAGAGATGCGCAACTGGGCAGAGCGAATCAAAACCCAGGTGGTCACAGCGGACGGAGTGATGAAAGTTGCCCTGTTCGGGGCGCAAACGGAAGTAATCAATATATTCATTTCAACCAATAAGTTGGTGGGTATGGGTATTGATCCGAAGCAGCTTGCCAGCCTGCTGCAATCACAAAATCAGATTATCAATACCGGAGAAATCCGTGCAGGTGAGCAGCAGCTACGGGTGACCGCCAATGGTATGTACACTACGGTAGACGATATCCGTAATCAAGTGATTACCACGAAAGCCGGGCAAGTGAAACTGGGAGATATTGCCGTTATAGAAAAAGGATATATGGACCCGCCTTCCAATATCATGCACGTGAACGGAAAACGTGCCATCGGTATCGGTGTCTCTACTGACCCGCAACGGGACGTAGTGCAGACAGGCGAGAATGTGAAAGCGAAATTAAGCGAATTATTACCACTTATGCCGGTAGGGCTTGAGTTACAAAGCCTATATTTGGAGAACGAAATAGCCAATGAAGCCAATAACGGATTTATCATCAATCTGATAGAGTCTATCTTGATAGTAATTGTGATTATCATGCTAGTGATGGGATTGCGTGCGGGATTACTCATCGGTTCATCACTAATCTTCTCTATTGGCGGCACACTGCTCATTATGTCCTTCTTCGGTGTCGGGCTGAATCGCACGTCATTGGCAGGATTCATCATCGCCATGGGGATGCTGGTAGACAATGCCATCGTAGTGACGGACAACGCACAGATAGCCATTGCCCGTGGAGTCAATCGGCGGAAAGCATTGATAGATGGCGCAACCGGGCCGCAATGGGGATTACTCGGAGCTACATTTATTGCCATTTGCTCGTTCCTGCCACTCTACCTCGCTCCTTCTTCTGTGGCGGAAATTGTGAAACCACTTTTCGTTGTGCTCGCCATTTCGCTCGGATTGAGTTGGGTGCTTGCTCTCACGCAGACGACCGTATTCGGTAATTTCATTCTGAAAGCAAAAGCTAAGGATGGCGCTAAAGACCCGTACGATAAGCCATTCTATCACAAATTTGCTTCCATTCTCCGTGTGTTAATCCGCAGGAAGACATTGACGTTAGGCTCTATGGTGGTACTTTTCGTCATTTCACTCGTTATCATGGGGACGATGCCGCAAAACTTTTTCCCGTCTTTGGACAAGCCTTATTTCCGTGCGGACATATTCTATCCGGATGGATACAGCATCAATGATGTGGTGAAAGAAATGAAATCAGTAGAAGAACATTTGGCCAAACAGCCGAAAGTGAAGAAAGTTTCCATAACCTTCGGCAGCACGCCACTTAGATATTACCTGGCTTCCACTTCAGTAGGACCGAAACCCAATTTTGCCAATGTATTGGTGGAATTGACGGACAGTAAATATACGAAAGAGTATGAAGAGAATTTCGATGGATATATGAAAGCGAATTATCCGAACGCAATTACCCGCACGAGTCTGTTCAAACTGTCTCCTGCCGTAGACGCAGCTATTGAAATAGGTTTTATCGGACCAAATATGGATACACTCGTGGCACTCACCAACCAGGCGTTGGACATTATGCATCAGAATCCTGATTTGATTAACATACGCAATTCGTGGGGAAACAAGATTCCGGTGTGGAAACCGGTGTATAGCCCGGAGCGGGCACAACCTTTAGGAGTATCACGCCAGGGCATGGCACAGAGTATCCAAATAGGAACAACAGGAATGACATTGGGAGAATATCGCCAAGGCGACCAAGTGCTTCCGATTTTACTGAAAAACAATACGGTAGATTCGTTCCGCATCAATGACTTGCGCACATTACCGGTATTCGGAACGGGAAACGAGACAACCAGTCTCGAACAAGTCGTTTCTGATTTTGATTTTCAGTATCGGTTCTCGAATGTGAAGGATTACAACCGGCAGATGGTGATGATGGCTCAATGCGACCCGCGTCGCGGGGTAAATGCTATCGCTGCCTTTAATCAAGTATGGTCGCAGGTACAGAAAGAGATTAAAGTTCCTGAAGGATATACGATGAAGTATTTTGGTGAACAGGAAAGCCAGGTGGAATCTAACGAGGCGTTGGCTAAGAATTTACCGCTGACATTCTTCCTTATGTTTGTGACATTGCTGTTCCTGTTCCGTACCTATCGTAAGCCGACAGTGATTCTACTCATGTTACCACTGATTTTCATCGGAATTGTATTGGGATTATTGGTACTTGGCAAGTCATTCGACTTCTTCTCCATCCTGGGGTTGCTGGGGCTGATTGGTATGAATATAAAGAATGCGATTGTACTCGTCGAGCAAATCGACTTGGAAGCGGCAACAGGGAAGAAACCTTTGGACGCTGTTGTCAGTGCAACGACCAGCCGTATTGTTCCTGTAGCGATGGCATCCGGTACAACAATCCTGGGTATGTTACCCTTGTTGTTCGACGCCATGTTCGGCGGAATGGCGGCTACTATTATGGGCGGACTGCTAGTAGCTTCGGCGCTGACATTATTTGTCCTTCCGGTAGCATATTGTGCTATTCAACGAATCCACTCTGATTCCTGATGAAACTTGATTTTAATATTTATAATGAATAAAATGAAGACTCAACTTATAATTCTATCACTACTGACCCTCGGTTTCACAGCCAAGGCGCAACAGCCTTATCTCAGCAGGGAAGCCTACCGGGATAAAGTGGAAGCGTACAGCCTAATTCTGAAACAACAGAAACTAAAGACATTGGCTAGTACTGAAGCACGAAAGATTGCCCATACAGGATTCTTGCCCAAAATAGATGTCAATGCGGACGGTACTCTTAACATGAGTGACCTCAGTGCATGGAATGAACCGTTAGGTGAATACCGCAATCACACTTATCAAGGAGTATTCGTCGTGTCGCAACCGCTGTACACGGGTGGTGCTCTCAATGCCCAGCATAAGATAGCGAAAGCTGACGAAAAACTGAATCAGCTTAATGAGGAACTCACCATAGACCAAATTCACTATCAGAGTGATGCTGTCTATTGGAATGCTTCCGCTTCACAAGCTATGTTGCAAGCTGCGGATAAATATCAGAGTATCGTAAAGCAGCAATATGATATTATTCAGGATCGTTTCAACGACGGAATGATTAGCCGCACGGATTTACTGATGATCTCTACCCGGTTGAAAGAAGCGGAATTGCAATATATCAAAGCTCGCCAAAATTATACATTGGCATTGCAAAAACTAAATATTCTAATGGGAGCAGAACCTAATAGCCCTGTAGACAGTCTTTACATGATTGATAAGGCTTCTGCCCCTGTACAAATTCTGTCTCTTGAAAATGTACTTCAACGTCGTGCCGATTATAAAAGCACGGAAGTCAACATTCTGAAAAGTCAGGCGCAACGTAAAGCGGCGCTCAGTCAATTTAATCCGCAGCTGAATATGTACTTTAGTGGTGGATGGGCAACCGGTACGCCTAACCTCGGATATGATGTTTCATTTAATCCCATTGTCGGCATCAATCTGAATATCCCTATCTTTCGCTGGGGTGCCCGTTTCAAAACGAACCGTCAGCAGAAAGCATATATCAGTATGCAGAAGCTACAACAAAGCTACGTGACGGATAACATCAGTGAAGAACTTTCCGCCGCGCTGACCAAACTGACGGAAACGGAATATCAGGTAAAAACAGCAACGGAAACGATGAACCTGGCAAATGAGAATCTCGATCTAGTTTCTTTCTCGTATAATGAAGGGAAAGCGAATATGGTGGATGTACTCTCCGCACAGTTATCATGGACACAGGCTCATACCAATCTGATTAATGCTTATCTGGCAAAAAAGATGGCGATAGCGGAATACAGGAAAGTTATCAGTGAATAAAGAAAACCCAATTCTCAAAATCTCTATATAAAGAAAACCGGAGAATGAGCCAAGATGCCCATTTCTCCGGTTTTTACTTCTAATGTCAGTTGTTGTTCACTTACGCAAGGAAGGAAATCAACACACCCGCTGCTACGGCAGAACCGATCACACCGGAGATATTACTAGCCATGCAATATTGCAATACGTGATTCTTCGGGTCATATTTCAAAGCAATCTCGTTGGCAACACGACTCGCCATCGGAACGGCACTAAGTCCGGTTGCACCAATAAGTGGGTTGATTTTCTTCTTGGAAAAGAGATTAAATAGTTTCACTAAGAATATACCACCGGTAATGGACAGTGCGAATGCAAGGAATCCACCGACAACGATACCAATTGTTGTCCAGTTCAGGAATGCTTCAGCAGTCATCGTTGCTCCCACGGATAAGCCGAGGAAAATAGTGGCTGCATTCATAATGCTGTTGGAAGCAGCGTCATACAAACGGAATGTATTGGTTCCGATTTCTTTCACCAGATTACCAAACATCAACATACCAATCAAAGGCACTGCACTAGGTACAAAGAGCGCAACAACCGTAGTCACTACAATCGGGAAGATAATCTTCAATACACGCAGGTTCTTGATTTCTGTCTTTGAAGGGTATTTCTTTTCTTGTTCCTTCATGTTGATGCTTAGCTCCTTCTTTGAACAAAGCATTTTCACTACCAACGGAATGATGACCGGTACCAATGCCATATAAGAATAAGCGGCAATAGCAATCGGGCCCAGCAAATGTGGAGCGAGCTTAATGGTCGTAAAGATAGCCGTAGGACCGTCCGCACCACCGATGATACCCAGTGAAGCAGCCTCTTGCGGAGTGAAGCCCATCAGGATAGCCACCAACAACACGGTAAAGATACCAAGCTGTGCAGCAGCACCGAAAATAGAAAGATGCAGGTTGCGCAGCATCGGCCCGAAGTCCGTCAATGCACCGACACCCATAAAGATAATCGGCGGCAGGAAACCTGTTTTAATCAGCATATAGTAGATGAAGTTCATTATTCCCAGTTCATGCGCAATGTCGTGCAAAGGCATTTCCCAAATGTTCTTCATTACTCCGTTTATCATTATCATACCATTCTCGTCGGCCTGAATCACACCCATATCTCCACCGGGGAAGTTGGCAAGCAACACACCGAAAGCGATGGGGACAAGCAGCAACGGTTCGTACTGTTTCTTGATACCCAAATAGAGCAGAACGAACGCGATGGCATACATTACCAGGAACTGCGGTTCGGCAATGATATTGCTGAACGCAGTCATGTCGTACAAATTCTCAAATATCTCGTTCATTATCCTATCTTCATTAATACATCATCTTCTGAAACAGCATCTCCCGGGTTAGCGCAAATGGCAGTTACCGTACCGCCAAACTCTGCACGGATGGCATTGTAAGTCTTCATTGCTTCCACATAGCCGAGCACGTCGCCTTCTTTCACAGTATCGCCTACCTGCAAAGCAGTTTCCTGCGCATTCTTCACCAAGAAGAATTTACCTTCCAATGGAGAAAGCACATCCTTGCCTTCTCCTGCCGGAGCAGCAGCGGCAGGTGTCGCAGGAAGTTCAGCATCGCCATAAGCAACAGTCACGCGGTAAGCCTGTCCGTCTACCTGTACGGTCAGTGTCTTTGGTTTTGCATCTTCTTCGGGAGTCTTGTCTTTTTCGGCACGACGCTTGGCAACATCTTCCAGGAAGTCTTCTTTCGCCTTGCCACTCTTGTAGGCTTCATACTGTGCCGGATGCATAGCATATTCGAAGAGTTCTTCGTCGTCTTGTCCCGTTTCCCATTTATTCTCCTTCATCAGCTTGCGATACTTGTCGAGATTATCAGGATAGTTGTCCTGCGGATTTCCTTCGAAGAATTTGCGGCCTTCGCGTTCCGCCTTTTCGATGATTTCAGGAGCAAGCTTACCCGGCAAGCGCCCAGCTTTACCCAGAATCATATCCCAAATATCGTCAGCAATCATACCCCAACGGTCTTTGCCTTTCTCCATTGCCATCACGTTCATCATGGCAAGGTTTTTCACATACTGGCTGAACGGAGTCACCAATGGTGGATAACCTACACGCGGCCATACATAAGCCACTTCATCAAACAGTTTGATAAGAAGCTGATCCTGCGTCATAAACGGCAGGTTATGTTTCGCCTTATATTTATTGATAGATTCCAGGTTGGATTCCAAGTCTGCCATCAAACTACCCATCATACCACCGGGCAGTCCGGGAGCAATCAGTAAGGAGTTCATCAAGCGGTTTTTCGGGCTGATGTACAATCCAAGGAAGTCATCCATAAATTCCTGAATCATACCGCGCACCTTCATATAGGCTTCCATATTGATTTCGGGAACCTGATATCCGGCATCTTTCAGCATTGCCTGTACACTCAGCAAGTCAGCGTGACCTGTACCCCATGAAAGAGGTTCCATGCCTACGTCGATATAGTCGCAACCGGCATCACACACTTCGAGGATACTTGCCATATTAAATCCCGGACCTGCGTGGCTATGATACTGAACAGGTATTTCGGGATGCGCAGCCTTGATATTGGCTACGATTTTTCCTAATGAAACAGGACGACCGATACCGGCCATATCCTTGATGCAAATTTCATCCGCTCCCAGTTTGATAAGTTCCAACGCCATATTGGTGTAGTACTCTACCGTATGGATGGGCGAATGAGTGATACAAAGCGAGCACTGTGAAATCATGCCGGCCTCTTTTGCATAGGTAATAGAAGGAGCGATATTGCGGACATCGTTCAATCCACAAAATGTGCGGGTAATGTCTGTTCCCTGTACTTTCTTTACTTTATAGAACAATCTGCGGACATCTGCCGGAACAGGACTCATGCGGAGTCCGTTCAGTGCACGGTCAAGCATATGGGTTTGAATACCTGCTTCGTGGAAGGGCTTTGTCCATTCACGTACAGCTTTATTCGGATTTTCGCCAAACAATAAATTTACTTGTTCAAAACCACCGCCATTTGTTTCTACGCGGGCGAAACAGCCCATTTCAATGATGGCAGGTGCTACCTTTACGAGTTGATCTACACGAGGTACATATTTTCCGGCAGATTGCCACATATCTCGGAAAACCAAACTAAACTTTACTTCTCTTTTCATGTCTTTCAGTGATATAACTTTTTATAGATTTATAATTTCTCTACTTTAGTGACTTTACCCTTGCCCAATGTCACCACATTCACAGCGGCTGTAATAGCTGCCAGAATATTTCCGGGGATAGGCGCAGGACCTTTCTGTGTTTCCCGCTTCACAGGAACCACTTCTTCAGGGGCATATTTATTGACCAGAGTGATCAAAAACTTGCCTAAATAAATCACAATCAGCAGAATAACAAATACGGTGGACATTCCGACCACCATCAGCAGGAGCGCTGTTTCGATATTTTCCATATAATAAATTATTAGTAATTTAAGCTGTTTGTCTAAAAAGCGTTCGAAAATACCAAATATTTGCTATAAAATAAATTAAGAAAGGAATATAAAACATAAATCCGTTATTTACCTTGCTGAGAGACAGGCATAAAAACAATGTGAGAGAAGGCCCCTCAACCTTCTCTCACATTCTGATAAAACAATTATTAAATAAAAATACTCAATGATAAAAACTGGTTCGGCTTCGTATTCTGGTTTCATACCTTCTTAACCTATTAACCACCAAAATGGCCGACCATCTTTGTAAACCTCTCATCCGCCATCACGGCGTTCATCTTTAAATTAGTACAGCAGTATAGTGTCCGGTTGTCAACCCTTTTATTAGCCGACTATGTCTGTTTGATAGGGGAAACGTACCAAAGAAGCAATCGCCACTGTCAACGAGGGAGCCGTTTCCTATTCTAATTTTCGACAACCATTCACCTGCCAATTGTCTATTGTTTGTTTTGAGCTTAAACTTTACTCCTCCTCACGAGGACCTTTCTACATCAATTTCTTCTACAACATATTACTCTTCTAATTAAATCTCTATTGTTTCGTTTCTTTCAAACATCATTAATAGCTCATCTATTAGAAAGAGAAGGGAACGTTGATTTTTTACCAAGAAAAAATGAAGAAAATTTGAATAAAAATAAAAAAGCCCCTTCCAAGTACTTGGAAGGGGCTTTTTTTTATTTTAAAATTATTTCTTTTCCACGAAGTTCATAACTGATTCCACATGAACCGAAGACATTTTGGAGGGTAGCGTTCAAGTCTTTCGTCAAGACCGTCCCATTATAGGTAAGTCCGTCGCACTTCTCACGCCCTACCACCGTGACCTTAAATATAAGTTCTATATCTGCCACTACATTTACGAGTGGGTCGTCTTCATATCCCAGGACTTCCGGAAATTCCGGATCATCCGGTTTCGGCACAGGGACAATCTTGTTTTCATCACAGCGCACGCTTTCTCCGGCAACTAATGTCCGCTTGCCTACAGCAGTCTCTACCTTGACACTACCTTCTTCACAGTTCACGAACATTTTCTTTCCTTGTTGGTCTACCAGGAATTTTGTTCCCAGCACTGTCACAGCACCGGCTTCGGTATTCACAGTAAATGTCTTGCCCTTGGTCACCTCAAAAGAAGCCTTGCCAAACAATTGCAGTTTGCGTTCCCAAAGCCATGTGATTCGGTTGTAAGTCAGGCTTGAGTTCTCCATAATCTGCACAATACTGCCATCCGGCAATTCATATGCCATAGCCGTACCTTCCGTCACAATCTTCTTCTCCGAGAAATAATATCCGCCTATTCCCAAAAGAAGCAAGAACATAGCAGCTATTCCCCAAGAGAAAGGAATACTTCGTCCGGCACCTTGTTTTCTCCTGCGGCTTAAAGCAATCTTATGGCCCTCTTCACGCTGCAGCTTTAGCTTATCGCCGATTTCTTTCCTACGAGAGAACTTTTCGCCGATCAGAGGTAGTTTGCCTTCTTCCAGGTATTTTTCTAAAGATTCTGTCCAATTTTCCATATCCCACCTTAATTAAAGATCCATAAATTAGCCATCACTGCTAACAATAAAGATGTACCTAAACGCTCTCTCAATCTGGTTATAGCCATATGGGTGGTATTGTAAACCGTACGAGGAGTGAGTCCCATCACCTGAGCAATCTCTTCCGGACTCATCTTCTTATAGTATTTCAGATACAATACTTCCCGTTGCTGCTTTGTCAAGCCATTCAGCTCTTTTTGCAAAGCCTCCAACTGTTCCTTTTCCAATTCCGAACGGATAATAGCTGTCTCTATGTCTACTTCCAGATCAAACCGATATTCATTGGTGTCTACTTCATCCAGCGATTGGAATGTTCCACTATTCTTTCTCTTCAGCTCGTTCACTATCATATGTCTCAACGAAACACATAGATAGGCAGGTATGGATTGAGGTTCGGCGCACGTTTCTCTTTTCTCAAAGATGTAAACGAACAACGACTGTATCGCCTCTGTCACCACGGTGTCATCACCGGCTATCTTCATGCCATACCCATAAAGCAAATCTGCATATTGGTCATAAAGCTGCCTGAACGCATCCTCATCCCCTTGCTGAATTTTATCCCAGGATAGTGTCTTCATTTCTCTTCGCTCATTTATATGAGATATGTTTTTCCTTTTTTTACCTATTTTTTTAGTTAAAATACATCGAATATATCTTAAAACTCACTTGTAAAGTGGAATCTGATGTTTTTAAAGTCCATTTGGGCCATCTGAAGTACATAACCGGAATCGGCCAGGAACACATCGCGCCCTTCCCTATCCTTCGCCATATACTGATATTTACGTTTCTTGAAGGCTTCCAGTTCCGCAGGGTCGTCACTCTCTACCCAACAAGCCTTATACAAGCTCACCGGCTCCCAGCGACAGGACGCGTTATACTCGTTCAACAAACGATATTGGATCACCTCAAACTGCAACTGTCCTACCGTACCGATAATCTTGCGGCCATTGAATTGGTTGACAAACAACTGTGCCACACCTTCGTCCATCAACTGGTCGATACCTTTTGCCAACTGCTTCTGCTTCATCGGGTCTGCATTCTCGATATACTTGAACATCTCCGGCGAAAAGCTCGGCAACCCGCGGAAGTGAAGCATTTCACCTTCCGTCAGCGTGTCGCCAATCTTGAAAGTACCGTTATCCGGCAGACCGATAATATCTCCGGCGTAGGCTTCGTCAATCGTTGTTTTACGCTGCGCCATAAACTGTGTCGGCGACGAAAAGCGCATTGTTTTTCCGTGGCGTACATGCTGATATGGAGCGTTGCGCACAAACTTGCCGGAGCAAATCTTGCAGAATGCCACACAAGAGCGGTGGTTCGGGTCGATATTGGCAGTTATCTTGAAAATAAATCCGGTGAATTTAGGATCTTCCGGTTTTACTTCACGTTCTTCAGCCTGTACAGGGCGAGGGCTCGGAGCTATCTCTACGAAACAGTTCAGTAATTCCTGAACACCGAAGTTATTCAAAGCCGATCCGAAGAATACCGGAGCACAGTCACCTGCCAGATAAGTCTCAGAATCAAATTCAGGATAGACGCCTTCAATCAATTCCAAATCACCGCGCAGCTTGTCTGCCAATGTTTTTCCAATCTGTTCGTCCAGTTCTTCCGTATGAATATCGACTGCTACTTTTTCCGTCACCATCTGTTTGGATGGCTGATACAGGTCCAGTTTTTGTTCGTAGATATTATATACACCCTTGAAACGGGCTCCCTGCTCAATCGGCCAGGACAAAGGACGAACCTGAATCATCAGTTCCTCTTCCAGTTCGTCCAGCAAATCGAACGGATCTTTTCCTTCACGGTCCATCTTGTTGACGAAGATGATAACCGGAGTCTTGCGCATACGACACACTTCCATCAGTTTACGTGTCTGTGTTTCCACACCTTTCGCACCGTCCACAACGATGATAACACTGTCTACTGCTGTCAATGTACGATATGTATCTTCGGCAAAGTCCTGGTGACCCGGAGTATCGAGAATGTTAATCTTGTAGTCGCGATAGTCAAATTCCATCACAGAAGTCGTTACCGAGATACCACGCTGCTTCTCAATCTCCATCCAGTCGGATGTAGCCGTTTTCTTAATCTTATTACTTTTTACCGCACCCGCTACCTGAATCTGACCACCGAAAAGCAACAGCTTCTCCGTCAAAGATGTCTTACCGGCATCAGGATGCGCAATAATGGCGAACGTTCGCCGTCTCAAAATTTCTGTATTATCTGCCATAGTTGTTAAATTGAGAATTGAGAATTGAGAATTTAAAAATGATACTTTTGCATCTGTTTTTAATTTCTCAATTCTCAATTTTTAATTTTCAATTTCTCCAAGCATCGTTTAAGACTTTCCTCCCAGTGAGGTATCTCGATGCCGAACGTTGTTTTTATCTTTGTCTTATCAAGTACGGAATAGGCGGGACGGTTGGCCTTAGCCGGATACTCCGCCGTATGCAAAGGACTTACCTTGCATGAAGTGATTCCGGCAAGGCGGTGGATAGCCACCGTAAAGTCATACCAGGAACATACGCCCTCATTGCTGAAATGGTAGACACCGCGAACTATACCTTTATTAATAATGGTATAGATGGCTTGCGCCAGGTCGTTGGCATAAGTCGGTGTCCCTATCTGGTCAAAAACGACTCCTAAGCTTTCGCGCTCTTTACCGAGACGAATCATTGTTTTTACAAAGTTATTGCCATAAATGGAATAAAGCCATGCGGTACGGATAACCACTGCTTTCTCACAGTGATTCATCACATCATACTCCCCTTCCAGCTTGGTGGTGCCATATACGGAATCCGGACAAGGGTCGCAGTCTTCGGTATACGGAGTATGCGCAGTCCCGTCGAACACGTAGTCAGTAGACACTTGTATCATGGCTGCCCCATTGAATTGTGCCGCTTTAGCCAATTCTTTAGGTGCTTCACAGTTCAGCTTATAAGCTAATTCCGGATTATCTTCCGCTTTATCCACTGCCGTATATGCGGCACAGTTAACAATAAGTTCAATCCGTTTCTCCGCAATATAAGCCCAGACGGCTTGCGCATCACAGATGTCGAGTTCATGCACATCTGTGAAATAATACGTATGCTGCGGGTTCTCTTTTGCAAGCACCTGCATTTCGTTGCCAAGCTGACCGTCGGCACCCGTTACCAAGATTCTCATTTATTCATCAAGTTTTAATTCACCTTTGCGGTCTTTATCATAATAGTTCGCCAACATGGAGAGGAAACTAGTGATGGCTTCCATTGCTTTGGCTGTCCCTTCACTGATAGGTTTTCTCTGAAGCCGGAGCAAAAGTACTCCGTACAAGGCTTCAAAGCAGGTTTCCAGTTCGGGTTCATCCTTCTTGCCGTTTTTATTCCGCAGTTCTACGATAAACGGCAATGCTTTGAAATAGGCGGCACTGTAAAAAGGAAATTTAGGGGAAGAAGCCAGCGCATTGTGCAGTTCGGTCAGATTGATAATCACATTCTTGTTAATCTGCAAATGTCCCGCTTCACGCACACCTTCCTCGTTCATCATTGTAATCAGGTTTCCATACCATTCACGCATGTCAGGACGCTGTTCTTCCGGATAACGGGAAATCACATTGGCTTCCATTTCTTCCGGTTCACAATGATTGGCACGGACCAGGTCTTCCTCTTGCCACATATATATAAGGTATTCAGCAATATTCTGCTCCTTCAGTTGTTGTGCTATCTGATTCATAAACTATCTCCTAATAAATTGACTCTCCCAACAAAGTATAAATCAGTCCTGCCACGGATACCAGTATCACAATACTTCCGATAACACGGTTCAGTATCCAAATGCCACGCAGGTTGAATTTCGTGCGCACCTTGTTTACAAAGTAAGTGATTCCGAGCCACCAGGTCAATGCGCCCGCAGCGATAGCAAAATATCCCGTAATCTCTTCAAAGACCAGAACGCCCTGCTGCACAAAGGCAAAACGGGCAAAAAGTCCGATAAACAGGAATATGATTAAGGGGTTGGAAAGAGTGACGAAAAATGCAGTAATAAAATTATGAAAATAGGAACCTTTGTTGGACGAAGCCGGACGAATCGAGTTCACCGGATTGCTACGAAAGGTATAGATTCCGAAAATAAGCAACATGACACTACCGAGCAATTGCAAATAGAAACTACCTTTATTAATATAGTCAGAAACGAAGCTCATGCCATAACCTGTCAATAAAGCGTAAGCTATATCGCTAATAGAGGCTCCCAGCCCTGTCACAAATCCGTACCAACGCCCTTTGTTCAAAGTCCTTTGGATACATAATACGCCCACCGGACCGAGGGGTGCGGACACAACAACGCCAATAATAAAGCCTTTAACTAATATATCGAATATTGTCTCTATCTGAATCATTCCGCAAATATCGCACTTTTTTGTGATATGGGGATAGTATATTAACGTTTTTTCCACACAAGAATCACGATATATAGCCATAATAAGCAAAACGTACATCGAAAATAAACATATTAAATAAGGTATAGGAATTTATTCTCCATTTTTTTCCTACCACCAATGAAATTGATTATCTTTGCGCCACAGAAAAAGAGAAGAGTTTCTCCTGCAGAGACTTCAATCGTAAAATCGCAAATCGTAAAATCGTAAATATACAACATGATTCTTTTTTTCAGAACCCCTTCCAAGAGCGTGATTGCCGTAGAGAGCAACCATCAGCTCACCCCTGACGAAAGTAATAAACTCTGCTGGCTTTTTGGCGAAGCCGTGATGGAAAGTGAAGAAAACCTGAAAGGCTGTTTCGTTGGTCCGCGCCGCGAAATGATCACTCCCTGGAGTACAAACGCAGTAGAAATCACCCAAAACATGGGACTTGAAGGCATCAGCCGCATCGAGGAGTACTTCCCCGTTAAGGACGAAAACGCCGACCGCGACCCGATGCTACAACGCATGTACAAGGGACTCGACCAAAATGTATTCACGACCAACCGTCAGCCGGAACCGATCATCCATATCGAAGACCTCGAAGCGTACAACGAAAAAGAAGGTCTGGCGCTTTCCAAAGAAGAAATGGACTATCTGAAGAAAGTGGAAAATGACCTCGGACGTAAACTGACTGACTCTGAAGTTTTCGGTTTCGCACAGATCAATTCCGAACACTGCCGCCACAAAATCTTCGGTGGAACGTTTATCATCGACGGTGTAGAACAGGAATCTTCCCTGTTCCAAATGATTAAAAAGACTACACAGGAAAATCCGAATAAAATCATCTCTGCTTATAAAGATAATGTAGCCTTCGCAGAAGGTCCGGTTGTAGAGCAGTTCGCTCCGGCAGACCACTCTAAACCTGATTATTTCCAGGTGAAAGACATCAAGAGTGTTATCTCGCTGAAAGCGGAAACACATAACTTCCCGACCACAGTAGAGCCGTTCAACGGTGCTTCTACCGGTACAGGCGGTGAAATACGCGACCGTATGGGTGGTGGTAAAGGTTCATTGCCGATTGCAGGTACTGCTGTCTACATGACTTCTTATCCCCGCACAGACGAAGGACGCGAATGGGAAGATATTCTTCCGGTACGCCAATGGTTATACCAAACTCCTGAACAGATTCTTATCAAGGCATCCAACGGTGCTTCCGACTTCGGAAACAAGTTCGGCCAGCCGCTGATCTGCGGTTCCGTACTGACTTTCGAACATACGGAGAACAAAGAAGTGTATGGTTACGATAAAGTAATCATGCTGGCTGGTGGTGTAGGTTACGGTACACAGCGTGACTGTCTGAAGGGTGCTCCCGAAGCAGGTAACAAGGTGGTAGTAATCGGTGGTGACAACTATCGCATCGGACTGGGCGGCGGTTCCGTATCTTCAGTAGATACAGGCCGTTACAGTAGCGGTATCGAGTTGAATGCCGTTCAGCGCGCCAACGCAGAAATGCAGAAACGTGCCAACAACGTAGTTCGTGCCCTTTGCGAAGAAGATGAGAATCCTGTTGTTTCTATCCATGACCACGGTTCAGCCGGACACGTAAACTGTCTGTCTGAGTTGGTAGAAGAATGTGGTGGTGTGATTGACATGAGCAAGTTGCCTATCGGTGACAAGACATTGTCGGCAAAAGAAATCATTGCCAATGAGAGCCAGGAACGTATGGGACTGTTGATTAAAGAAGAAGCTATCGAACATGTACGTAAAATCGCTGAACGCGAACGCGCTCCGATGTACGTAGTCGGCGAAACAACCGGCGACCATCGCTTCGCTTTCCAACAGGCTGACGGTGTACGTCCGTTCGACCTTGCCGTAGAACAGATGTTCGGTTCTTCTCCCAAGACTTATATGGTAGACAAAACCGTAGAACGTCATTATGAAATGCCGAAATACGAATTGCCCAAACTTCACGAATATCTGACTAATGTATTGCAGCTCGAAGCAGTAGCCTGCAAGGATTGGTTGACAAACAAGGTAGACCGTTCGGTAACAGGTAAGGTAGCCCGCCAGCAATGCCAGGGCGAACTTCAGTTGCCGTTGAGCGACTGCGGTGTCGTAGCACTTGACTACCGTGGTGATAAAGGTATCGCCACTTCCATCGGACATGCTCCGCAAGCTGCATTGGCTGATCCGGCTGCCGGCTCTATCCTTTCTGTATCCGAAGCACTGACCAACCTCGTTTGGGCTCCGATGGCAGAAGGTATGGACAGCATCTCCCTGTCTGCCAACTGGATGTGGCCTTGCCGTTCACAGGAAGGTGAAGACGCTCGTCTTTACACGGCTGTGAAAGCATTGAGCGACTTCTGCTGCGCTCTGCAAATCAATGTTCCTACCGGAAAAGATTCTCTGTCTATGACTCAGAAGTACCCGAACGGTGAGAAAGTAATCTCTCCGGGAACTGTGATTGTTTCTGCCGGCGGCGAAGTATCCGACGTGAAGAAAGTAGTATCTCCAGTATTGGTAAACAATGAAAAGACTACTCTTTATCATATTGACTTCAGTTTTGACGAACTGAAACTCGGTGGCTCTGCTTTCGCACAGTCTTTGGGTAAAGTAGGTGACGATGTACCTTGCGTACAGGATGCCGAATACTTCCGTGATGCTTTCCTTGCTGTACAGGAGCTTGTAAACAAAGGATTGATTCTTGCGGGACACGACATTTCTGCCGGTGGTCTGATTACTACATTGCTCGAAATGTGCTTCTCTAATGTAGAAGGCGGTATGGAAATCAGCCTCGACAAGATGAAGGAACAGGATATTATTAAGATTCTGTTTGCTGAAAATCCGGGTATCGTTATTCAGATCAGCGACAAGCACAAGGAAGAAGTGAAAAAGATTCTCGAAGATGCCGGTGTAGGTTATATGAAGTTGGGTAAACCGACTGACGAACGCCACATCCTGGTATCTAAAGACGACGCTACTTACCAGTTCGGTATCGACTATATGCGTGATGTATGGTATTCTTCTTCTTACCTGCTTGACCGCAAACAGTCTATGAACGGCTGCGCAAAGAAACGTTTCGAAAACTATAAGATGCAACCTGTTGAATTCGCGTTCATGCCTGAATTTAAAGGTAAGCTTTCTCAATATGGTATCACTCCGGAACGTCGTACTCCTAGCGGTATCCGTGCGGCCATCATCCGTGAGAAAGGTACAAACGGCGAGCGTGAAATGGCCTACTCACTTTACCTGGCAGGCTTCGACGTAAAAGACGTCACGATGACAGACCTTATCAGCGGACGTGAGACACTGGAAGATGTGAACATGATTGTTTACTGCGGTGGTTTCTCCAACTCTGACGTACTGGGTTCGGCCAAAGGATGGGCAGGCGCCTTCCTGTTCAACCCGAAAGCAAAAGAAGCGCTGGATAACTATTATGCCCGTGAAGATACATTGTCATTAGGTGTCTGCAACGGTTGCCAGTTGATGATGGAACTCAACCTTATCAATCCGGAACTGAAGAAACAGGGCAAGATGTTGCACAATGATTCACATAAGTTCGAATCACGCTTCCTCGGCCTGACTATCCCGACAAACCGCAGCGTTATGTTCGGTTCTTTGAGCGGCAGCAAACTGGGTATCTGGGTTGCTCACGGAGAAGGAAAGTTCTCTTTGCCATATGACGAAGACAAATATAATGTAGTAGCGAAATATAGCTATGATGAATATCCGGCTAACCCGAACGGTTCCGACTATTCCATCGCAGCACTGGCTAGCGCAGACGGACGTCACCTGGCTATCATGCCTCACTTGGAACGCTCCATCTTCCCATGGCAAAATGGTTGTTACCCGGCAGACCGCAAGAATAGCGATCAGGTAACTCCGTGGATCGAAGCATTTGTCAATGCCCGCAAATGGGTAGAAGAAAAAGTGAAATAAAGTTTTCTTTTATAATTCATCTAAGAAAGGCTGGTATTTTTTTGAAATATCAGCCTTTTCTTTCCCTTTTTCTTGCTACCACAATTCCTTTTTTTGCAACTAAACATCCTTAAATAAACAGCTTATACAAATAGCGATAAAATACCTTATCCGCTTCACTTTAAGAGTCATGTAATCTTACCTTAAAATTTTGTAGTATCAAAAATTCTTTTTAATTTTGTCAAACTTTCCCCCTCTAAAATAAGATTCAATAACCCTTAAAAGTCCTATTTGTATGAAAAAGTGGATTTTTCTATTATTATTGTTTCCTTTAACCTGTGTCGCTCAGACGTATCAATATCTTGGAGTGGAGGATGGGTTAAGTAACAGGCGAGTTTATTGTATTCAAAAAGACAGAACCGGCTATATGTGGTTCCTCACGCACGAAGGTATTGATAGATATAATGGAAAAGATTTTAAGCGATATAAGTTAATGGATGGTGACACAGAAGTGAATTCTCTGTTAAACCTTAACTGGTTGTATATTGACCGGGATGGAGTCTTGTGGGAAATCGGGAAAAAAGGTAAGATATTCCGATATGACCAGCTTCATGACACTTTCGAACTTGCCTATAAGTTACCCATAGAGAACTTCCGCGACCTCCCTGCTCCGGTCAGCTTTGCATGGCTCGACCAAAATAAACATATATGGTTGTGCAATGAGGAGACAATCTTCCTCTTTGACACTACAACCGGTGAAATTTGCCATATCAAGAATGATATAGAAGGAGAAATCACTGACATGGAGCAGATAGATGAAACTCATTTCTATATCGGTACGGAACTGGGAATACACTATGCCAAGCTGGAGAATAACACTTTGGAACTTATCCACTGTGACAAACTGGAGAATGTGAAAGCACAGGTCATTGACTTGCATTTCGACAGAAAGCTCGGTAAACTATTCATAGGAACTTTCCTGCGGGGTGTCTTGGTTTACGACATGAGCATCAAGTCCATCACACAACCGGAATATAACCTGAAAGATATTAGTATCAGCAAATTCAGACCACTCGACGACAAAGAATTACTGATAGCCACGGATGGTGGCGGCGTACACAAAATGAATGTCGAAACCTACCACATAGAGCCTTTCATCATCACAGATTACAACAGTAATAACGGCATGAACGGCAATAGTATCAATGACATTTATGTAGATGATGAAGAACGGATCTGGTTGGCAAATTACCCTATTGGGGTAACGATACAGAACAATCGCTACTCCAGTTACAAATGGATCAAGCACTCCATAGGCAACAAACAGTCCTTAATCAACGACCAAGTGAACGCAATCATTGAAGACAGTGACGGAGATTTATGGTTTGCAACAAACAACGGTATCAGCTTTTTCAACTCAAAGACCGGTCAGTGGCGTTCGGTGCTTAGTTCATTTGAGAAGTCACAGGAAAATAAAAGCCATATTTTCCTCACTCTTTGCGAAGTAGCTCCCGGAACCATTTGGGCGGGCGGTTATTCTTCCGGCGCTTACCAAATAGACAAAAAGACATTCAGTGTCAGCTATTTTATGCCGCCGCTATATACCCGTACAAGCATGCGACCAGATAAGTATATACGTGACATCAAGATGGATTGCCAGGGATACATTTGGTCAGGAGGGTTTTACAACCTGAAACGTATCAATCTGAAAACACAGGACGTACGATTTTACCAAGGCTTAAATTCCATTACTGCCATCGTTGAGAAAGATGAGAAAAGTATGTGGATAGGTAGCGCTACAGGTTTGTGCCTGTTGGACAAAGAATCCGGAAAATGGGAACGCATCAAACTCCCGGTAGAATCAACGTATATCTACTCTTTATATCAGGCAAAGAACGGTTCCTTATATATAGGTACGAGTGGATCGGGGCTCTTGATCTACGATTGTAATACAAAGCTGTTTACCCATTACTATTCGGAGAATTGTGCCTTGATATCCAATAATATCTACACCATATTATCGGATGCGGATAAAGAAATACTGATGAGTACAGAAACCGGATTAACCAGCTTCTATCCCCAAGAAAAGAAATTTTATAACTGGACAGAAGATATGGGATTGATGACTACGCATTTTAATGCCTTGTCCGGCGTATTACGCAAAAATAATAATTTTGTTCTTGGTAGTTCTGATGGGGCAGTCGAGTTTCAT
Organism: Bacteroides sp. GM023; assembly: GCF_014750685.1. Classification (GTDB taxonomy): domain Bacteria; phylum Bacteroidota; class Bacteroidia; order Bacteroidales; family Bacteroidaceae; genus Bacteroides. The sequence goes on along the minus strand of NZ_JAAXGE010000001.1, from coordinate 188,196 downwards.
AAAGATATGAAGCTACCCAGAAGTTATTCATCCAAGATGATTTTCAGCGATTTCAAACTCTTCTATCAGACTATTTATCCCGGAGATGGTGATTCCCCGTTGAATGAGAGCATCAATGACACCAAAGTTCTGGAACTAAAATACAATCAGAATATTTTCTCTTTGCAGGTTTCTTCCATCAACTACGATTATCCGTCCAACATCCTTTATTCCTGGAAACTGGATGGTTTCTACAAAGAATGGAGTAAACCCGGCAGCGAGAGTACAATTCGTTACACCAATCTTGCACCGGGAAAATATACACTGCGAGTACGTGCCATCTCCAATGAAGACAAACGTATCGTACTCGAAGAAAGAAGCCTTGACATTATCATTGCACAACCTTTTTGGTTGACTTTTTGGGCAGTACTATTATATGCAGGCATACTATTTCTCATTGCCTTGATTCTACTACGCATCCTGATTTTAAGGAAACAACGCAAAGTATCCGACGAGAAAATACACTTCTTCATCAATACGGCACATGACATCCGTACTCCGTTGACGCTTATCAAAGCACCTTTGGAAGAACTGCGTGAAAAAGAGACATTAAGCAAAGAAGGTATTTCAAATATGAATACGGCTCTACGTAACGTGAATGCCTTGCTACGTCTCACAACCAATCTCATCAACTTTGAAAGGGCGGACGTATATTCTTCGGAACTATATATTTCGGAACATGAACTTAATACGTTTATGAATGAAATATTCAACGCATTCCAGCAATATGCCAATATAAAACATATCAACTTCACTTATGAAAGTAATTTCAGGTACATGAATGTGTGGTTTGATAAGGAGAAGATGGAATCCATCTTCAAGAACATCATTTCAAATGCGTTGAAATATACACCGGAAAATGGAAACGTACAGATTTTTGTTTCAGAGACATCCGATTCGTGGAGTGTGGAAGTGAGAGATACGGGTATCGGTATTCCGGCCAGTGAACAAAACAAGCTGTTCAAACTTCATTTCCGCGGCAGCAATGCCATCAATTCCAAAGTGACCGGTAGCGGTATCGGACTGATGCTCGTATGGAAATTAGTCCGGTTGCACAAAGGAAAGATTAATCTGTCGAGTGTGGAGAATCAGGGTTCCGTGATTAAAATCACTTTCCCGAAAGACAGTAAGCTTTATCGGAAAGCACATCTGGCGACTCCAAGCAAGCAACGTCAGGAAATCAAAAGCCTCAACGATGATGCGGCTCCATCACCTGAGATTTACGAAACTGCACAAAAGAAAGAAAATGCAGGCCACCAGCGAATCTTAATCGTGGAAGATAATGACGAATTGCGTAATTACTTGTCGCAGACATTATCCGGAGACTATACCATCCAGGTTTGCTCCAACGGAAAGGAAGCATTGACTATTATTCCCGAATACAAACCGGAGTTGGTTATTTCCGACATCATGATGCCGGAAATGCGAGGGGATGAATTGTGCCAAGCTATAAAGAACAATATCGAAACATCTCATATTCCCGTGATCCTGCTGACAGCCCTCAACAACGAGAAGGATATTCTTTCAGGACTCAATATCGGTGCGGACGAATATGTAGTGAAACCGTTCAACATCGGTATCCTAAAGGCTAACATCTCCAATCTGCTGGCTAACCGTGCCCTGCTGCGCAGCAAGTACGCCAATTTGGATTTGGAAGATGAAGAGAATGATGAAGATTGTATCAACTGTTCACAAGATATTGACTGGAAGTTTATCGCCAACGTTAAGAAGAATGTGGAAGACAACATAGATAATCCGGCTCTTACGGTGGACGTGCTTTGCAGTCTGATGGGTATGAGCCGCACCAGTTTCTACAACAAGCTAAGGGCACTCACCGACCAGGCACCGGGAGATTATATCCGGTTAATTCGGTTGAAGCGTGCCATACAATTGCTAAAAGAAGACGCACATAGCATAACAGAAATAGCGGAGATGACAGGGTTTAGTGATGCCAAATACTTCCGTGAAGTATTTAAGAAGCATTACAACGTAAGTCCCAGTCAATACTTCAAAGAGAAAAGAGCAGTACATAAGGAAGAAGGAGAAAAAGAAGAATGAACATTTATCTCGAAGCATTTGGAATCTTTTTTAAAATAGGCGCTTTTACCATTGGCGGCGGGTATGCAATGGTGCCACTCATCGAAAATGAAATTGTGACCAAGCGAAAATGGATAGCGCAGGAAGACTTTATCGACCTGCTGGCTATCTCTCAATCTGCCCCCGGCATCCTGGCGGTTAATATTTCTATCTTTATAGGATATAAGTTGCGCGGCATCCGGGGAAGCATCATCACGGCGTTGGGAACAATTCTGCCGTCTTTCATTATTATATTGGCTATCGCCCTGTTCTTCCATAGTTTTAAGGATAATCCGATAGTGGAGCGTATCTTCAAAGGTATCCGCCCGGCAGTAGTGGCACTTATCGCCGCACCAACCTTTACAATGGGACGGTCAGCCAAAATCAATCGCTATAATCTGTGGATTCCCGTTGTTTCAGCCTTACTGATTTGGCTGCTGGGCTTCTCACCGATTTGGATTATCATTGCTGCGGGTGTAGGCGGTTTCCTTTGGGGAAAACTAAGAAAGAAGGAAGATTTAAAAGCGAAGAAGGAAGAATAAACGAATAGTGAAGAAGGAAAGACACCCTTCATTATTTGTAATGTACAACTTGTATTTAGAAATTTGTTATTAGCACCATGATTTACATCCAGTTATTTTATACGTTTTTCAAGATTGGGCTTTTCGGCTTCGGCGGTGGTTATGCCATGCTTTCCATGATTCAAGGCGAGGTGGTGACCCGCTACGGATGGGTAAGTTCGCAGGAGTTCACAGATATTGTCGCTATCAGCCAGATGACTCCGGGGCCGATAGGCATTAATGCGGCGACCTATGTAGGATTTACTTCGACAGGCAGCGTTTGGGGTTCTATCATTGCCACTTTTGCAGTGGTTCTTCCCTCTTTTATCTTAATGCTGACTATCAGTAAATTCTTTCTGAAATATCAAAAACATCCGGTAGTAGAATCTATCTTCAGCGGGCTGCGACCAGCAGTCGTAGGACTGCTGGCTTCTGCCGCACTGGTATTGATGAATGTAGAGAATTTCGGTTCACCTACGGAAGATACTTATTCGTTCGTTATCAGTATCATAATCTTCCTGATTGCCTTTATCGGGACAAGAAAATACAAAGTAAATCCGATTCTGATGATTATCGCCTGCGGGGTTGCAGGCTTTCTACTTTACTAAAGTTTCACTTTCTTGCTTACAGACTTCGATTCATTGTGAAGGCGGTCCAAAGCCGTTACCACATAACGGTGCTTGGTCTTTCCTGTCTCATATGGAAGTTTGTAGAAAGGATTGCGAGTGATAGCCACAATATGTGAAGGGTCATCGAGATTCACTTTTTCTTTTCCGCTAAAGCGGTACACTACATATTGAACAGCCTTGTCCATTTCTGTTTCTGCTTTCGGAGCAGTCCAAAAAAGAACATAACCGTCTTCTGTCCATACCTTTTTCATCTTGCGCACTTTGTCCGGAGCCTTATCGTCCATAAAGTCAAAGACAGGAATCAAAGCAGGATATTTATGATATTCACTCACTAAAGCATCACGGTATCTTCCCTGATTTTCGACAACAGCCGACGCATACCATTGGCAACTACCTCCGATAGTCTGATAAGCACGCTGCAAAGCCATCTTTCGTGGTAGCTGGTTGATGGAAGGATTCTGCGGGTCGGCATGCTGAATAGTGTTCGGCACAGACTGACCGATAAACAACGGACGATTTTCCGAATGGGTAGCCCACCATTTCACCAAAGTCTCGTAGTCGGCAGCCTTATGGCCTATTTCCCAGTAAATCTGCGGAATATTATAATCAATCCATCCCTCACGTGCCCAAAGCAGGACATCGGCATACAAGTCATCGTAATTCTGTAAACCATTCGTATTACTTCCCAACGGATCGCTCTTCTGATTACGATAAATACCAAACGGGCTGATACCGAACTTCACCCACGGCTTTATCCCGCGGATAGTCTCGTGAAGCTTCTTAATCAACACATTGACATTACTACGACGCCAGTCCGCTTTATTCGTAAAGCCACCCCCATAACGGGCAAAGCTCGCATCATCCGGGAAATCCAAACCTTTAACAGGATAAGGATAGAAATAATCATCCATATGAATGGCATCCACATCATAACGGGACACAATATCAGTCACAATTTTGCAAATATATTCCCGGCTTTCAGGAAGTGCCGGGTCGAAATATACCTGATCGCCATACGTTACGAACCATTCAGGATGCTGGTGATAAATATGCTCCGGTGCCAACTGATTCCTCAATGAAGTCTTCACACGGTAAGGGTTAATCCAGGCATGAAACTCCATATTCCGCTTCTGGCACTCCTCAATCATAAACTGCATCGGATCCCACATAGGAGAAGGAGTCTGTCCTTGCGTTCCGGTCAGGAAACGGCTCCACGGTTCATGTTGTGAAGCGTACAATGCATCCGCTTCGGGACGTACCTGAAAGATGATAGCATTAATACCGGCTCCCTGGAGAGAGTTCAACTGACTAATCAATGTCTGTTTCAGCCGTTCGGTAGGAATCCCCCGGAACTGGCCGTTGACAGCCTGTATCCATGCTGCACGAAATTCACGTTTAGGATATTTATTGCCGGATGGCACCTGTGCCCTCACTCCTACCGCCAGAAGAAGAGCTAAAAGTAAAAGATAGTTTTTCAGCTTCATAATATTCTTAAATCGTAATAATGTGACGCAAAGATAATACAAACTCCCGATAAATTCGCTAACTTTGCCGACTACCATAAAACAAGGAGTATTTTATGTCAGAAAATAACTATATTTCGATTAAAGGTGCACGAGTAAACAACCTAAAAAACATCGATGTAGATATACCACGCAACAAACTTGTTGTAATCACCGGATTATCGGGTTCCGGCAAATCTTCCCTCGCTTTTGATACCCTCTATGCAGAGGGACAACGCCGCTATGTAGAAAGTTTGAGCAGCTATGCGCGTCAGTTCCTGGGACGAATGAGCAAGCCGGAATGTGACTTTATCAAAGGGATTCCGCCCGCCATTGCCATCGAACAGAAAGTGAATAGCCGCAATCCGCGTTCTACTGTGGGGACTTCGACCGAGATTTACGAATATCTCCGCCTGCTGTATTCCCGCGTGGGAAAAACATACAGCCCCGTCAGCGGACAGGAAGTGAAGAAACATTCGACGGAAGATATCGTAAACTGTATGCTCTCGTATCCGGAAGGTACAAGATATACGGTGCTGACACCAATCCGCCTGCGTGAAGACCGCACCCTGCAACAACAGTTGGAAATAGACCTGAAACAGGGTTTCAACCGTATCGAAGTGAACGGTGAAATGAAACGTATAGATGAATATACGCCCGTGGCAGGTGATGAAGTCTATCTGCTGGTAGACCGTATGGCGGTAGCTACCACCAAGGATGCCATGAGCCGGTTGACCGACTCTGCCGAAACAGCCATGTATGAAGGTGATGGAACCTGCATGCTGCGTTTCTACCTTTCGGACGGAACAACGAAGCTACACACTTTCAGCACGAAATTCGAAGCGGACGGCATCGTCTTTGAAGAACCGAACGACCAAATGTTCTCGTTCAACTCTCCTATCGGAGCCTGCCCTACCTGCGAAGGATTCGGCAAAGTGATCGGTATCGACGAGCACTTGGTTGTGCCCAACCGTTCTTTATCCGTATACGAAGGAGCCATCGTATGTTGGCGCGGCGAGAAGATGGGAGAATGGAAAGAAGAACTCATCCATAATGCGGAAAAGTTCGATTTCCCGATTTTCACACCTTATTTTGAGTTGACGGATGCACAGCGCCGTTTGCTTTGGGAGGGCAACCAGTACTTTCATGGCATCAATGATTTCTTCAAGATGCTGGAGGAGAATCAATATAAAATCCAGTATCGTGTGATGCTCGCCCGTTACCGGGGAAAGACGCTTTGTCCGAAATGTCACGGCACACGTCTGAAACCGGAAGCTGGATACGTACGGGTTGGGGGAAAGAATATCTCCGAACTGGTAGATTTACCTATCACAGAATTAAAGCAGTTCTTTGACGGTCTGGAACTCAACGAGCACGACAGCAATGTAGCCCGTCGTATCCTGCTTGAGATTAACAGTCGCATCCGCTTCCTTATTGATGTCGGTTTAGGTTATCTGACCTTGAACCGTTTAAGCAATTCCCTTTCCGGCGGAGAAAGTCAGCGTATCAATTTGGCGACCTCATTGGGAAGTAGCCTTGTAGGTAGCCTTTATATCCTCGATGAGCCAAGTATCGGCCTTCACAGTCGTGACACCGACCGATTAATTACTGTATTGCGCCAACTGCAACGGTTAGGCAACACAGTAGTAGTCGTGGAACATGACGAAGAAATTATCCGTGCTGTGGATTACATCATCGACATAGGACCTAATGCCGGACGTCTGGGGGGAGAAGTCGTTTATCAGGGCGACATGAAAGACCTGAAAAAAGGAAGTAACAGTCACACGGTGCGTTATCTTTTGGGAGAAGAAGAAATTCCCGTTCCCGAACATCGCCGTCCGTGGAACAACTATATAGAATTAAAAGGTTCACGCGAAAATAACCTAAAAGGTGTGGACGCCCGTTTCCCGCTCAACGTAATGACAGTTGTTACCGGAGTTTCCGGTTCCGGCAAGAGTACGCTGGTAAGAGATATTTTCTTCCGGGCACTGAAGCGTGAACTGGATGAGTGTAGTGACCGTCCGGGAGAATTCTCCTCTATCGGCGGTAGCCTGCGCGACCTGAGGAATGTAGAATTTGTAGACCAAAATCCGATTGGCAAATCATCGCGTTCCAACCCGGTGACTTATATCAAGGCATATGACGAAATCCGCAAACTGTGGTCTGAACAGCCTTTAGCTAAACAAATGGGCTACACAGCCGGATTCTTCAGTTTCAACAGCGAAGGTGGACGTTGCGAAGAGTGTAAGGGTGACGGAACAATCACCGTAGAGATGCAATTTATGGCTGACCTGGTATTGGAATGTGAATCCTGTCACGGGAAGCGTTTCAAATCCGACACGCTGGAAGTGAAATTCCACGATAAAAGCATCTATGATGTATTGGAAATGACTGTGAATCAGGCCATCGAATTCTTCAACGAACACGGACAGAAGAAAATTGTGAAAAAGTTGCTTCCTCTGCAAGATGTGGGACTTGGATATATCAAATTAGGCCAGTCTTCTTCTACTCTTTCCGGCGGTGAGAACCAGCGCGTGAAACTGGCATTCTATTTAAGCCAGGAGAAAGCAGACCCGACTATGTTTATCTTTGACGAACCGACTACGGGATTGCATTTCCACGATATCCGCAAATTACTGGATGCTTTCGACGCACTGATTCGTCGGGGACATAGCATCGTAATCATCGAGCATAATATGGACGTTATCAAATGTGCCGATTATGTAATCGACCTCGGTCCCGAAGGTGGAGACAAAGGTGGAAACATCGTAGCCGTAGGTACTCCCGAAGAAGTGGCTGCTTGCGGAGCAAGCTATACGGGACAGTTCCTGAAAGAAAAACTGGGATAAGCAACGTTTATGCTGTAAAGAGCATCAAACTTGATTCTAATAAATAATCCCTTGCAGAAGCTATACTTCCGCAAGGGATTATTATTTTGTATTCTATCGGATTCTCTCTTATAAGTAGAACCCGAATCCTATCTTAACGCCGAAGCGTGACATATCACCGTCATTGAAACGCCATTTATAATAAACGGCAGGTTCGATAGTCACTGTACGTGAAAGGAAATAAGCATATCCGGCTTCGATACCCAATCCCCAGTCAGTCTGATGCTTGCCGCCACTCCAACGGAAACGGTTCCAGTCAAGTCCACCACCTAAATAAATGCCGGTTTTGTTAAAGTAGAAACGCACTCCCGTACCTATTGTGTACTCGTCTACCGGTTTCGACCAATCGGCTCCGGCATTTACCATCAGGGCAATACCTTCGGCAAAGAACGTACCGACCTGTGCACCAAGACCAAATTTTGCTTTATCATTTTTACTATACGAAAAGTCCAATCCCGACAATGAGGGATTAATAATCGTAGTTCCTTTCTCAAATTGTGCCTGTGCAGTGAAAGAGACTGCCAATAAGCAAAGAGCCAAAGCTAATTTCTTCATAAACTTACTTTTTTAAGTGAATAGATTGTTCGTCTTTTTTGCGGCGTTCACGCATTTGTTCCTTTTTCCGGAGCACCAACCAAAGAAGGAAGACAATGACATAAGATACGGCCACCGTCAGTATTTTCTCTGTCAGACCAACTTCAGTGTTACGTGGCAACAAATAAGCCGCAGTTACTGATACATAAATAAGGAATGCTAACGCAACTCCCGTCGATTTCTTTATTTTCTTCATTCTGATAATTTTCTTGTTTTCTGCTTGCCCAGCCAAACGTAGAACCAAACAGCCGCAATCACTACACACGCTATACCAACGCTATAAGAAATTACATGCGAAAGTCCTAATCCTTCGGGAGCAATACATATATAAGTAGAACATACACTTGTCATAAACAATGCAGGTATCAAAGTAATGATATAAGGTTTCTTGGATACCGCCAAAAATACCGTTATAGCCCATAGGGTAAACACAGCCAATGTCTGATTAGCCCAGGCGAAATAACGCCATATCATATTAAATCCGTTCGCATCACGCAGGCTGTATAACAACAGACCGATAGCCACTACGAACATCGGAATGCAGATGTATAAACGACGACGCATACTTTTTTGTTCCAATCCCAGAAAATCCGCCACAATCAGACGGGCGGAACGGAAAGCCGTATCTCCCGAAGTTATCGGGGCGGCAATCACTCCCAAGATAGCGAGCACTCCGCCAACTGTTCCCAGCCATTCTTTTGTAATGGCATCCACGATAACGGAAGCATTGCTCTCTCCCATCCCGTTCTCATGGAAGAAGTAAGTAGCGGCGGCAGCCCAAATAAGGGCAACAATACCTTCGGTAATCATCGCGCCGTAGAACACTGGGCGACCGTGACGTTCCGATGTCATGCAACGTGCCATCAAAGGACTTTGCGTAGCGTGGAAACCGGAAATTGCGCCGCAGGCGATACTCACAAACATAATCGGGAAAATAGGAAGCTCGCTCGCTTCGGGATTTGTATTTTGTAAACCATCCCATATCTCCGGCAGAGCAGGATGATTGACGTAAAGCATCATTAAAATGCCCACTGCCATAAACAGTAGTGCCACCGCAAACAACGGATAGATTTTACCAATAATCTTATCTACCGGTAATAAAGTAGCCAAGATATAGTAGACAAATACAACGACTATCCAAAATGTGGCATCCAAACTTTCCGGTGTAAGCTTTGCCAGCAGTCCGGCAGGACCGGCCACAAACACTGAACCTACGAGAATCATCAGGATAACGGTAAATCCTCTCATTATCTGCTTCGTCGTAAGTCCCAAATAACGACCGATGATTTCAGGCAAACTTTCACCACCATTACGCAAAGAAAGCATTCCTGCAAAATAATCGTGCACCGCACCTGCAAAAATACTTCCCAATACTATCCATAAATAAGAAGATGTTCCGAATTTCGCTCCCATTATTGCCCCGAAAATCGGGCCTAATCCTGCAATATTAAGGAATTGAATCATGAAAATCTTCCAGGTTGGCAAAGGGATATAGTCCACTCCATCAGCCTTGGTTAATGCCGGTGTTTTACGGTCATCCGGACCAAAGACGCGCTCCATCAGGCGTCCATACGTAAAATAGCCTACTATCAATGCAAGCAGGCATAGAGTAAATGTAATCATAGTGTGTCGTTTTTTAGCTTGGCAAATGTAACATAATCTCACGAAACAGCCCAATAATACCGACACTTTTACTAACTTTGCAGGGATTTAAAACAAAAAATAAAGAATATGCGCCTATCTATTTTCATTCTTTCACTTTTGTTTCCTTTACTCCCGATGGCTGCACAGCCCAAGTATGAAGTCCGTGCCGCATGGCTCACAGCTCTGTATGGTCTCGACTGGCCTCGTACACGTGCTGTAAGTCCGCAAAGTATCCGCAAGCAGAAGGAAGAACTGGTGGATATTCTCGATAAACTGAAAGCTGCCAACTTTAATACCGTCCTGTTTCAGACACGTACACGCGGGGATGTGTTATATCCTTCGTCCATCGAACCTTTCAACTCTATCCTGACAGGAAAATCCGGTGGGAATCCCGGATATGATCCGCTTGCTTTTGCCATTGAAGAGTGTCATAAGCGGGGCATGGAGTGTCATGCCTGGATGGTGACTATCCCGCTGGGAAACAGGAAACATGCCGCTTCTCTCGGCAGCCAGTCCGTCACTAAGCGGATGAAAGATATTTGCGTACCGTATAAGAATGAATATTTCCTGAATCCAGGACATCCGGGGACTAAAGAGTATCTGATGAAACTGGTGCGGGAAGTAGTAAGCCGTTATGATATTGACGGAGTGCATTTCGATTACCTGCGTTATCCCGAGAATGCTCCTCTCTTTCCCGACAAGTACGACTTCCGCCGATATAGCAAAGGCCGTACAGTAGAACAGTGGCGACGGGATAATATCTCGGAAATCGTACGTTATATACATAAAGGTGTAAAGGCCATGAAACCGTGGGTGAAGCTAAGTGCGAGTCCGGTAGGAAAATACCGGGATACTTCACGCTATCCTTCCCGTGGATGGAATGCTTTCTTCACTGTTTATCAAGACCCGCAAGGATGGCTTGGCGAAGGTATCATGGATCAGATATATCCAATGATGTATTTCCAAGGGAACAGTTTCTATCCTTTTGCCCTCGACTGGCAGGAACAGAGCAACGGGCGACAGGTGATTCCGGGGCTCGGCATTTATTTCCTTCATCCCGACGAAGGAAAATGGACGCGCGACGAGATAGACCGTCAGATGAATTTCATCCGCAGTCATAAACTGGCGGGTGAAGCACACTACCGGGTGAAATATCTCATGGAGAATACACAAGGTATTTATGATGAATTAGCCGAAAACTTCTATGCATATCCGGCTTTACAGCCATCTATGCCCTGGCTGGATAATGTTCCGCCTACAGCTCCGTCCGAACTGAAAGTAACTGATATCGACCATGGATATACGGAACTAAAATGGCAAGCTGCTACTGACAATGACTCACGTAATAACCCGATGTATGTCATTTACGCATCGAACGAATATCCGGTAGACACGAACCGACCGGAAAACATTATTGCACAAAGTGTTCGGGAGACAAGTTATATTTATGCTCCTATCCTACCCTGGAATGCGAAAAAGCATTTTGCAGTTACGGCTATTGACCGTTACGGAAATGAAAGTACAGCAGTGCAACAATAAAAAGTAAGTTTTTATTGTCACTTGTCACTTTTTAAGGTTAACAAGTTGATAATCAAAAGCAAGGCGGTGACAATAACCGGTGACAATAAAGTGACAATAGAAGAATAGCTGCTTTCTATTGTCACTTTTCTCTTTCCAAAATAGCTTTCTATGGCTATCTTTCCTGATTAATCCGCCGTATATAGCAAAGTATAAAGCAATGATTAAGTGATTAGAAACGCTTGTTTAACCTATTCGAACAGTGGAAACACTTTGTTTCACGTACATGGGGTATACGTTTCACGTACGTATACCTTCGGGTTCATGTATGTAATCCGAGCAGATGACGTACGTGAAACGAAAACAGAGTGCTTTCAAAATAGATTATGAGTGACTTGTATCTATGTTAAAGTCGCCGACTTTACTCCTTAATAACTACGGTAATTGACTACTCACATAAAAGGAAAGTGACAATATCAAGTTGAAATAAGTATCCACACCCGATAGTTGCTCTTTTTATGAACGGGCACTAATGGCAAATAACCTGAACGTATTCTTCCCTGCTCTATTTTCAAAGGATAAGCCTCTGCCATTTCCTCGTGTGCGCTCCAAGCTGCTCCTGCCAAAGGATAATAGCCTATCTGAAAGACGCCTGTCGAAGCAGGACATATATACCGATCATACAAACGACGTGCAACTACTCCCATATTCATTCGCAGGTTAATTTCCACACACGGATGAATACGATAAACAGGGGATTCCGGAAAGCGGCAGATCATCATATCCACTCCCAAATAACCATCATAATTGATTCCGAAACAAAGGGATAATTCTTGTTCAAGACGGTTGCGTAGTTTATGAATTTCCCCGACAGGAATATATTCCGAAAGATTCCGTTCAATGGCAGCATCCGAAAGCAGAAGATTCCCCTCATAGGCGCCACTTCCACTTGTACGGAATTGAGAATATCCGGCAAAGTTAAATCGGCCATTGCCCGAAGAATGAAACTCCATAGCAAAATCTTCCACCTTATTATATATAAGTTCACCGATTACGCCTCCTTGCTGATTTCCGATACGTGAACACCAGCCGGAAATCGAAGGAGTATATGCGCCTTTGCACCAGTTCAATCCCTTTCCACTGCCGGACAGAGGTGCTTTCAACAGACAAGTATTGTGCGATTCTACAAATAATTCCCATTCTTCAGGAAGCGTCAGGAAGAAAGATTCACCACAAAAATAAGTTCCCAATTGCAGATGGGACAACAATTCTACTGCGCAGGAACGATGGGAATAGGAACGCAATTCATCTAATTGTCCGACAGATGGAAGTCTGCTTTCTTCTACCCTCAAATCCAACAGCCGTTTCCTTACAGCTATATCCCATCCCCAGGGATGAATATCCAAATTCCGCTCGGAAGCAAGTTCCGGTTCTGTCATCAAATGCACGGAAAGTCCCAGTAATTCCTGCATTTTTTTTATATAATCGAGATTGTAAGCGGAAGGAGCCAGTACCGCACTCCCCTCTTCTGCATACCACATCGGCAGCAAAGCCAGTTCTGTCGACATCTGTCGAGCGGAAGCCGGTGCCATATAGTTTGTTTCACCGCTGGCCAATGCCAAATCATGTTCCGGGTTGAATATATAAAGAGTCTTTTTAGCCATTTCAAACGAATTCAAACTTTATTCTGCAAATATATGCAGGAAATAGTCAGGAATGGCTACAATAAACAGAAAGTTAGAATTAAAAGCACAATTTTGCCATCTCTACTTTGCAAATCCTAAAAAAAGCACTATATTTGCCCCCCGAAAAACAAAGAACAGAAATGGAATCATTCTATCGCACGCACTCCTATCTTGTTGAGCACACCAATGCCCCCGTTCGCCGCGACCTCATGGACGAGATCGACTGGAGCGACCGCCTGATTGGTATCAAAGGGACACGTGGCGTAGGAAAAACCACTTTCCTGCTCCAATATGCCAAAGAGAAATTTGGGAACGACCGTTCTTGCCTGTTCATCAATATGAACAATTTCTACTTCTCGGGACACAGCATCGTGGATTTTGCCAACGAATTTCAAAAACGCGGTGGAAAAGTATTACTGATCGACCAAGTATTCAAGCATCCGGAATGGAGCAGAGAACTGCGTATGTGCTACGACCGTTTTCCCAATCTGAAGATTGTTTTTACCGGTTCGTCCGTGATGCGATTGAAAGAAGAAAACCTCGAACTGCGTGATATCGCAAAGAGTTATAACCTGCGCGGATTCTCTTTCCGTGAATTCCTGAACCTGCAAACAGGTATGAAATTCCGGGCTTACAGCCTTGAAGAGATTCTAAGCACGCACGAACAGATCGCCAAAGGAGTACTTTCTAAAGTTCGTCCGCTGGATTATTTTCAGGATTATCTGCATCATGGGTTTTACCCGTTCTTCCTCGAAAAGCGTAACTTTTCGGAGAATCTGCTGAAAACGATGAATATGATGGTGGAAGTGGATATTCTGCTTCTCAAACAAATTGAACTGAAATATCTTTCAAAGATAAAAAAATTACTATATTTGCTCGCTGTAGACGGTCCGAAGGCTCCCAATGTGAGCCAACTGGCAAGTGACATACAGACATCCCGCGCCACGGTGATGAATTATATCAAGTATCTGGCAGACGCACGACTCATTAACCTGGTTTATCCGAAAGGGGAAGAATTTCCGAAAAAACCATCAAAGATAATGATGCACAATTCCAATCTGATGTATTCCATCTATCCGGTGAAAGTGGAAGAGCAGGATGTACTGGACACTTTCTTTGCAAATTCCTTATGGAAAGACCATAAGATACATAAAGGAGACAAAAACTACTCATTTATGGTGGACGAAGTAATGCCGTTCAAGATTTGCCAGGAAGGAGCAAAGATAAAGAACAATCCGAATGTGACGTACGCGTTACACAAGGCAGAGATAGGTCGGGGTAACCAGATACCTCTCTGGATGTTTGGCTTCTTATACTAAAAAATACGATTATGGATTACAAGAAGTTAGATGAATTGAACAAGCTGCGCATGTCAGGTGCACTGACTGATGAAGAATTCGAACAAGAAAAACAGAAAATACTGAATGAAGAAACTCCCAAAGGAGTATTAGGTATTTCTGAAAATAGCTATATGGGAATGATGAATTTTCTGCTTCTGATACCAACATGGGGATGGATTATTTCTATTATCGCATGGATTATCGGAAAAGATAAATCGGAAGCAGTCAGTACGCAAGGAAAATATATATTCAACTGGTTAATCAGTTGGGCTATTTATACATTAATAATAGGGCTTATATTTGCAGGGCAGTTTATCGGTGGAGTCTTCGGGGTATTAGCCTCTCCATTATCATTGTTAAGCGGTTCTTTGTTCAACTTAGGAACATTGCCCTTCGCACTTTTATTAATCTTATACTTTGTGTTTCCTATTATCGGAGGCATCAAAGGACTGGACGGAAAGCTGTGGAAATACCCGCTCTCCATACCTTTTTTGAAATGATTTATTTACTTAAATATTTAATTTAGTTATGACTAAACAGAAGAAATTCATCACTTGTGATGGTAACCAGGCTGCAGCGCATATCTCGTATATGTTCTCTGAAGTAGCTGCTATCTACCCCATCACTCCTTCTTCGACTATGGCTGAGTACGTAGACGAATGGGCTGCCGCAGGACGCAAGAACATCTTCGGCGAAACAGTATTGGTACAGGAAATGCAATCTGAAGGTGGTGCTGCCGGTGCAGTTCACGGTTCTCTTCAGGCTGGTGCGTTGACTAGTACTTACACTGCTTCTCAGGGTCTTCTCCTGATGATTCCTAACATGTACAAAATTGCCGGTGAATTTTTGCCTTGCGTATTCCATGTATCTGCACGTACATTGGCTTCTCACGCATTGTGTATCTTCGGTGACCACCAAGACGTAATGTCAGCTCGTCAGACTGGCTTTGCTATGTTGGCTGAAGGTTCTGTACAGGAAGTTATGGATTTGTCCGGTGTTGCTCACCTGGCTACTATCAAATCTCGCGTTCCTTTCATGAACTTCTTCGATGGTTTCCGTACTTCTCACGAAATCCAGAAGATTGAAATGTTGGAAAACGACGACTTGGCTCCGCTGATCGATCAGGAAGCTCTTGCTGAATTCCGTGCCCGCGCACTGAATCCGATGAATCCGGTTGCTCGTGGTATGGCTGAAAACCCTGACCATTTCTTCCAACATCGTGAATCATGCAACAACTACTATGAAGCAGTTCCTGCTATCGTAGAAGAATACATGAATGAAATTTCCAAGCTGACAGGTCGTAAATACGGTTTGTTCGATTACTACGGTGCTGATGATGCAGAACGCGTGATTATCGCAATGGGTTCTGTGACTGAAGCTGCCCGTGAAGCTATCGACCACTTGGTAGCAAACGGTGAAAAAGTGGGTATGGTTGCCGTACACTTGTATCGTCCGTTCTCTGCAAAACACTTCCTGGCTGCTGTACCTAAGACTGCTAAGACTATCGCAGTTCTTGACCGTACAAAAGAACCGGGTGCTACCGGCGAACCTCTTTACCTTGACGTTAAAGACTGCTTCTACGGTGCAGAAAATGCTCCGGTTATCGTTGGCGGCCGTTACGGTCTGGGTTCTAAGGACACTACTCCTGCTCAAATTATCTCAGTATTCGAAAACCTGGCTATGCCAATGCCGAAGAACCACTTCACTATCGGTATAGTAGACGACGTTACTTTCACTTCTCTTCCTCAAAAAGAAGAAATCGCTTTGGGCGGCGAAGGTATGTTCGAAGCTAAATTCTACGGTTTGGGTGCTGACGGTACGGTAGGTGCTAACAAGAACTCTGTTAAGATTATCGGTGACAACACTGACAAACACTGCCAGGCTTACTTCTCTTATGACTCTAAGAAGTCAGGTGGTTTCACTTGTTCTCACTTGCGTTTCGGTGATACTCCGATCCGTTCTACTTACTTGGTAAATACTCCGAACTTCGTTGCTTGTCACGTTCAGGCTTACCTGCACATGTACGACGTAACCCGTGGTTTGCGTAAGAACGGTTCTTTCTTGCTGAACACTATCTGGGAAGGTGAAGACTTGGCTAAGAACCTGCCTAACAAGGTTAAGAAATATTTCGCACAAAACAACATTTCTGTATATTATATCAACGCAACACAGATTGCTATGGAAATTGGTTTGGGTAACCGTACCAATACTATCCTTCAGTCTGCATTCTTCCGTATCACAGGTGTAATTCCTGTTGAACAGGCTGTTGAACAGATGAAGAAATTCATCGTTAAGTCTTACGGTAAGAAGGGCGAAGACATTGTCAACAAGAACTATGCTGCTGTAGACCGCGGTGGTGAATACAAGACTTTGGCTGTTGATCCTGCATGGGCTAACCTGCCGGATGATGCAAAAGCTGAAAACAACGATCCTGCATTTATCAACGAAGTAGTTCGTCCGATCAATGCACAGGATGGTGACTTGTTGCCTGTATCTGCATTCAAAGGTATCGAAGACGGTACTTGGTATCAAGGTACTTCTAAATACGAAAAACGTGGTGTAGCTGCATTCGTTCCTGAATGGAATGCTGAAAACTGTATCCAGTGTAACAAGTGTGCATACGTTTGTCCTCACGCTTCTATCCGTCCGTTCGTACTCGATGCTGAAGAGCAGAAGGGTGCTAAGTTCGAACAATTGAAAGCGGTAGGTAAAGTATTCGACGGTATGACATTCCGTATCCAGGTTGATGTTCTCGACTGTCTGGGTTGCGGTAACTGTGCCGACATCTGTCCGGGTAATCCGAAGAAGGGTGGCAAGGCATTGGCTATGAAACACCTCGAAAGCCAATTGGCTGAAGCTGACAACTGGACTTACTGTTCTGAAAACGTGAAGACTAAACAACATCTTGTTGACATCAAGGCTAACGTGAAGAATTCTCAGTTCGCTACTCCGTTGTTTGAGTTCTCAGGCGCTTGCTCAGGTTGTGGTGAAACTCCGTATGTGAAACTGATTACTCAGTTGTATGGTGACCGTGAAATGGTTGCTAACGCTACCGGATGTTCTTCTATCTACTCTGGTTCTGTTCCTTCTACTCCTTATACAATGAACGAAAACGGACATGGTCCTGCTTGGGCTAACTCATTGTTCGAAGACTTCTGCGAATTTGGTTTGGGTATGGAATTGGCTAACGAGAAGATGCGTGCCCGTATCGTGAAAGTTATGAACGAAGCTATCGCTGCTGACTGCACTCCTGCTGATGTGAAAGAACTGTTCGCTGAATGGATCAACAATATGCTGGATGCTGACAAGACTAAAGAATTGGCAGCTAAGATTATCCCGGTAGTTGAAGCTAACAAAGATAAATGTAATCATTGCAAGCAAATCGCTGAACTGCAACAATATCTTGTTAAACGCAGCCAGTGGATTATCGGTGGTGACGGTGCTTCTTACGATATCGGTTACGGTGGTCTTGACCATGTAATCGCTTCCGGTAAGGACGTTAACATCCTTGTTCTTGATACTGAGGTTTACTCTAACACAGGTGGTCAGTCTTCTAAGGCTACTCCGGTAGGTGCTATTGCTAAGTTCGCTGCTGCTGGTAAGCGTGTACGTAAGAAAGACCTCGGTCTGATGGCTACTACTTATGGTTATGTATATGTTGCTCAGATTGCTATGGGTGCTGACCAGGCTCAGACTCTGAAAGCTATCCGCGAAGCTGAAGCATATCCGGGACCATCTTTGATTATCGCTTACGCTCCGTGTATCAACCACGGTCTGAAAGCTGGTATGGGTAAGAGCCAGGAAGAAGAAGAAAAGGCTGTTAAGTGCGGTTACTGGCACTTGTGGCGTTACAACCCGGCTTTGGAAGAAGAAGGTAAGAATCCATTCCAATTGGATAGCAAAGAACCGAACTGGGAAGATTTCCAACCGTTCCTCAAGAGCGAAGTTCGTTACTCTTCTGTAATGAAAATGTATCCTGCAGAAGCTGAAGAACTGTTCCAGGCTGCTGAAGACAACGCTAAATGGCGTTACAACAGCTACAAACGTTTGGCTAAAGGAAACTGGGATGCTGAATAATTAATCACACTCAGATAGATATAAAAAAGGGAGTCTGCTCAATGCATGACTCCCTTTTTTTATGTCTAAGTCAGTTCTTATGTTCAAGTCGGTTTTCATGTTCAAGCCTGTTACATGTCAGTACGTTTTTACTCTCATCCAACTACTGATTCGTATTATTTAATCAATCTATTCATCTATTTATTCCTTTGATTTCGGTATCCAGCTATCCACCAACTGCCGATGTTCATCCCGCCATTTGCGTGCTATGTCTTCTTCGTCCATCCGGGCGTCTTTCATAGCTGTCATAAAGGAGCTGAGTTCCTCTGTCGTTAATTTGATATTACTAAAGAACTCCGCTGCGAAAGGGTCTTTTTCACTGAATCCCTTCCAGGCGATGGCATGGATTTCTTCCAAGTCACCATATACTTTCTTCGGGTCTTCCAGGAATTTCAAATCAAACTGATCAAACATCCAGTGTGGTGTCCATCCTGTAATAACTATCCATTCGCCTTTCTCCATCGCTTTTTTCAGAGATGCAAGCATCGTCGAGCTACTTGAAGTCAGCAGTGTATAGCCGTCAAGGCCATAAGCTGAGATGGCTTTATCCGTGGTTTTCATGATTCCTGCACCGGCATCGATTCCGACTATTTCAGAAGAGAACCGGTCTTTATTGGCGGCCAGTTCATCAATGGAATTAATGGTAACGTATTGAGGTACGACCAGTCCGACACGTGCTTCTCCATATACTTCGCCCAAAAATTCGATGCTGTCACCATACTGGTCCATATAATCTTTCATTGTTATCGGTAACCAAGTATCCAAAAAGACATCTGAATTCTTTCCTGATATGGATACGAAGATGGGTGCAAGGTCGGCATTCTGTAGTTCAACCTCGTATCCTTGTTCTTCCAGTACCACTTTTGCCAAATGGCTCATGGCTATTCCTTCCAACCAATTGGCATAGGCTATTTTTACTTTTTTCTTATTTGAGTCGGAATTCGTACAGGAAGCCAGCAAAAACAAAGCGGACAGTACGATTCCTACTAATTTATATATTCTCATTTTTATTCCTTTCTGTTTTCTGTCTTTCTTGTTTTCGTTCTTTCTATTTTAATCCTTCTTACTTTTTCTTCCTGCCATTCCTTGTGTGATACGGTCTAGGATTATAGCCAAGATAACCACTGCTATACCGCCTTCAAATCCGAGTCCGATTTTCATTTGGGTAATACCCTTTAATACGATTTCTCCCAAACCACCGGCAGCAATCATTGCGGCGATTACGACCATGGAAAGTGACATCATGATTGTTTGGTTTACTCCGGTCAGGATAGTAGGCAACGCCAAAGGAAGCTGTACTTTATAAAGTAACTGCCAGCGGGTAGCTCCGAACGAGCGGGAAGCTTCCACTACATTTTTAGGAACTTGCCGGATTCCCAATCCGGTAAGCCGGACTACAGGCGGCATGGCAAAAATGATGGTGGCAAACACTCCGGGCACTGCCCCTAAGCCGAAAAAAAGAACGGCAGGAATCAGATAAACAAAAGCAGGCATAGTCTGCATCAAGTCAAGAATGGGGCGGAGTATCTTATCCGCACGCGGACTGTTTGCCGTCCACACTCCTAAAGGAACACCGACAATCAATGCCAGGCAGGTAGATGATAATACGAGAGCCAAGGTTTGCATGGTTGCTTCCCAAAATCCCATGCCGTAGATTAGTAATAAGCCTAATACCGTGAAGATACCTGTTCCGCGTCCTGCTTTCATCCAGGCTGCGACGGCAAGTACGAGGATGGTTATATAAAAGGGGATTCCGAAAAGGATGTGTTGAAATCCGATAATGAAACTGCCGAGACCTGCATTCACGGCATCAAAAAAAGTGGCGAAATGTACCATCATCCAATTGATGGCACTTTCTATATATTGTCCTATATTTATCATAAATCTATTGCGTTTTGGATTATTTCGTTTATTTCTTCTTTATCTTTTCCTGTCACTTCAATGATTAAGGATGATAGTGGGATAGTTCCCAGAAATTCGTGTGTTTCATCAATCACCCAAACCGGTGAATTACTTTTTGTCATCAGAGGGAGAATATCTTCCAATACTGTGTCGCATAATACTGAATGGACTTCTGTCCGTACAATTGGTTCTATGGATTTCTCCTGTTTACTACGCAGTTTAAGCAGGTCATTCAGACGCACCTCTCCTACCAACTTGTCGTCGGCATCTATGACAGGAAGCACTGTTATATTCTTCGCACGCATTTTACGGATCAGTACTTCGGGCCCCTCTTTCTTCAAGCGGGCAACCAATGGTTTGTCAATCATCAAGGATGAAGCGGTAATAATCTTGCTTCTGTCTACGTTTTCTACGAAGCGGGCCACATAGTCGTTAGCGGGTTCAGTCAGAATTTCTTCTGAAGTTCCTACTTGTACGACTTCCCCGTCTTTCATAATAGCAATACGGTCACCCAGTTTGATTGCTTCGCTCAAGTCGTGGGTAATGAAGACAATGGTCTTTTTCATCTTTGATTGCAAAGCCAGCAGTTCATCCTGCATCTGTACGCGAATCAGAGGGTCGAGGGCGGAGAAAGCCTCATCCATCAAAAGTACTTCGGGATTATTGGCCAAGGCACGGGCTAGCCCGACACGTTGTTGCATCCCACCGGAAAGCTCACCTACCATTTGATTCTCGTAACCTTTCAGCCCGACTAGCTTCATACTTTCCATGGCTTTCTTTTCACGTTCTTCTTTCTTCACTCCCTGAAGTTCGAGTCCAAATGCGATATTATGTAATACGGAACGATGGGGCAACAACCCGAAGTTCTGAAAAACCATAGCCAGTTCTTTCCGACGGACTTGCAAAAGTTCTTTTTCGGAAACTTTGGAAATATCTACTCCATTGACGAGTACTTGCCCCGATGTGGGGCGTATCAAACGGTTTATACAACGTAGTAATGTCGATTTTCCACTGCCGGAGAGTCCCATTATTACAAAAAATTCTCCTTCGTTAATTGAAAGATTGGCATCTTTCACTCCTACCGTACAACCGGTATCTTTCAGGATTTCCGCTTTGCTCTTATCTTCTTTCAGCATCTTGAGTGCTTTCTGTTTCTCATGACCGAAGATGAGATATAAATCCTTTATTTCTATTTTGCTCATATAATATATTGGTTTAGATTATAATATTTGTTTTGTTTTCAACTGTTGCGCTTATCATTCTCACCAATGATAAACAAGTTGAAAGTTCGCTTGGTTCGGTCACGTTACATTATAACATGACAACCTGATGAGTTTTTAATGATTAAAAAAACAGACTGAGTAGTTTAAAAGGAATAGTATTTGATAAGATTATCCTCTCAATGAACAGTAAAAAACAGTATTTTTATATATGAATTACAGCCTGTTTTTGCATATTGTTAGTGCAAAGATAGGCAAAATAGATTAAAGATGCAAATTTTATTCAGAAACGGAGTAGTTCCAAAGATGCTTTTTCAAGTCTACACACCCATTTTGTTTGAAAGAAATCCCTTCTTCCAAGAGTAATAGTTTTTGCTCTTCCCAACCGGGAACGAGACGCCCCGATGCATTGACAACCCTATGACAAGGCGCAGAAACGTCATCCGGCACTTGCTTCAAGGCACGACCTACCATGCGGGAGCATTGAGGTATTCCCAATAATGCAGCTATACCACCATAAGTGGAAACTTTACCTGAAGGAATTTCACAGACCACCTGATATACTTCTTGGCAGAAGTTATCGGAAAGGCTCGCTTTATCAACTTTATAATCTTTCATTACTCGGATTTCTACTTATTTGGTTTTCAAAGCTAGGCAAAAAGAAGAAAATTTGCAAATAATTAGGAGACTTCAAATAAAATCTGCAACTTTATTTGCTTAATATGCAAATAATCCCGACCTTTGTAACCATTAAAAGCAACCCAATTATTAACAAAACAAGCACTGCTATTATGAAAAAGAAGACTGCGCTGTTGGCTTCTTGCTTATTAGGAACATTCGCTTTCAGTTCCTGCGAGAAGAACCTTTATGATGAAAGCAAACAACCCGAGAAAGAAATTCATGTAAAAGACCTTGAGATACCGGAAGATTTCCAATGGAAATTGACTCAGGCAGCCAGCGGAAATGTATCAGCTACTACTCCTACCACTGTTTCTCTTTTTCTGGATGAGGCATGTAGTGAAGGAGAAAGATTAGGAATGGATATCCCTGTAGATGCAGAAACCTCAAGTCTTCCTATAAGTATTCCTACTTACGCAAAAACGTTGTATGCTCAATATGAAACCACTAATAATGGTATAAAGAAAGTAGCCATACCTGTTGCAGACGGACACTTCTCACTGAACATTACTGATGCTAAGGTTAATAAAACTCGTGCAATCACACGCGGCAATGATATAGAAGATGATACAAAAAAAGTAGAAGGAGTCATTTATCATCCCAAGAATGGTTGGGGAACAATCATGTTCGAAGACCAATTCCCTTCATTAGGAGATTATGATTTCAATGATTTTGTAGTAAATTATAAGGTACAATTCCAAGGTCTGAAAAAGGATGGTAAAAAATATACTGCAAAATACATACAGATAGGTTTACGCCTAAGAGCTGTTGGTGGAATATTCCCTTATTCTCCTTATTTAAGGTTGAAAGAGATAGATCCTGATGAAATAGAAAGTATAGAAGTGTATGAGTCAAATAACATAAACCCTGCACCTGATGAAATAAAACTCATCCCCAATAAACATATTGTTCTTGATTGCAGCCTATTAACTAAAAATCTGCATAAGCCCGCAGGTAGCCAATATTTTAATACAGAAAAGAAAGCTTTGGTGACTACGGGTGACTTACCTGAAGTTCATATTCTGATTGAATTAAAGGATAGAAAAGAAGTAAAAGAAATATTGAAAGACGATGAATTCGATTTATATCTAAAACGCAGTGATAGCGGAACAGAAATTCATATGAATGGCATTGAACCGGTAGTTTACAAATATCCATTCAACGATAAGAACTTACTTCCGGTACGTGAATCAGATGGAGATGAAGAAGACGATAATTACTATTTTAGTAAAGAACGCCTGATTTGGGGATTGAGAGTACCGGGTAATGCAGCACATGCCATTGAAGGAGCTGATTTCCTGAAAGCTTATAAAGGCTTTGCCAAATGGGCCCAAAGTGGTGGCAAGAATGAACAGAATTGGTATAATCAAGGAAATGCCGACGAAAGTCTATTGATACATAATTAATCCATATATATAAATCCCGGTAAGTATTGAAAGCTCAACTTACCGGGATTTATTGTATCTTGATGTGAAGGAGTCATTCTATCCTTTTCTCTTCAACAAATCCGTCGGACTCTCACCAAACTGTTCCTTATAGCATTTAGTAAAATAAGAAGGAGAACTGAAGCCAACTTCATAACCTATTTCAGAGACAGTCATATCCGATGAAGCAAGCAGGGAAGCCGCTTTCTTCAGGCGGGCAATTCGAAGTAATTCATTAGGAGAATAGTTAGTCAGGGATTTTATCTTACGATAAAGCTGCACACGGCTTAGTCCCATATCTTTGCCCAAATCTTCTACGTTCAAATTGGAGTCTCCCATTTTCGCATCAATCAAGGCTTTGAATTTTTCTACAAAGTCCTTGTCCATATCACAGACGTCTTCTTTTGCTAATGTCTGTCCGTCACCAAAGAATTGTTTCAGGCGACGATGTGAATCTATCAGGTTGCGGACACGTGCCAGTAGTAATTGCGAACTGAAAGGTTTGGAGATATAAGAATCTGCGCCACCGTCGTATCCCTGAATTCGTTGTTCATCTAAGGAACAGGCTGTGAGTAGGATAACAGGGATATGGCATGTTTGTAATTCGCTTTTCAGTCGGCGACAACATTCAATGCCGTCAATACCAGGCATCATCACATCGGAGATAATCAAATCCGGAACATATTTCATAGCTTTGCGGATACCTTCCGAGCCGTCGGCTGCTTCAATGACGGTATAGTCAGTATGAAGCAATCCATGAACATATGAACGGATATCTGCATTATCATCAATGATAAGCACGGAAGGCTTGGAAGAGTCATAACTTTTTCCCAGTTCCTCTTCCTCTTCAATGGGTAAAGCGTCATTCAGGGAAGAAGCTTCGGAAATAGAGGATGCCGGAGAGTCTTCCAAAATAGATATTTCACAGGTTCGTATCGGCAAATCTACCGTAAAGACAGTTCCCTGTTTTTCATCACTTTCCACAGAGATAGTTCCGCCGTGCAGTTCTACGAATGCCTTTACTAATGCCAGTCCTATTCCCGAACCGGCATGGTGCATATCTATTTTATAGAAACGTTCAAAAATACTTCGGATATGTTCTGCGGAAATCATTGAACCGGTATTGGCGATGGTAAAACGAATCCACTGGCTATCTTCTTTCGTCAACGAGGCCAGGCGGACTGTTACTTTTCCATTCTCGGGAGTAAACTTAAAGGCATTGGAGAGCAGATTGAAATAAATGCGTTCCAGTTTCTCTATATCCGCCAATGTATGGTAATCCGTATCCGACATATTGTCAAAAGAGAAATGAATATGCTTTTTGCGGGCTGCTGCCAGGAAAGATTCGTTCCAACTTTCGAAAGAGGAAAGAATATCTACCGGAACGGGAGTATATTCCATCTTGCCATTTTCGTATTTACGGAAATCCAATATCTGATTGACCAGGCGCAAGAGGATATTTACGTTTCGTTGTATCAGCATCAACATTCGATGCTGGTCACCACTTAATGTTTTATCAGCCAACAAATGCTCTACCGGGTCGGCAACCAAAGTTAATGGAGTACGGAAATCATGAGAGATGTTCGTAAAGAAAACAAGTTTGGCATGGGTAGCTTCTTCCAGTTGATGGGAAAGCTGTATTAATTGGTCACGCTGTTCTTCCAGTTTATCGCGTTGTTCCTCTAACTTATCCCGTTGTTCTTCCAGTTTATCGCGCTGCTCTTCCAACTGTCTCTTTTGTTCCGACAATTCTTTATTCAGCCTGTTTTTAGAGCGAAGCGACTTATAAACAACTACTAATAATCCTGCCACCAATAAAAGAATGACCAAACCGCCATACATGACAACCTGCTGCGTAGCTACACGTGACAGATACCCGCCGATACGTCCGTTTAAGGTTTCTATTTTCCGGTCCAGTTCTGATATATGAGTAGTCTGAAGTTGCATGACGTGTGCGTTCGTACGGTCTACAACAGCAGTATTCATCACAGTTTCTCTAGGATAAGGCTTTTTCTCAAGGATGTTCATTGCCAACTGCAATACCTTGTCGCCATTGGTAGGATAAATAAAGGTAGCGTCCAGTACACTGTCTAGAACTAGTTCAAGCCCGTTTCCTTTACCCGGTAGGGCGTCGATGCCGACAAACATCATTTCCTTTTCCCGTCCCACTTTCTTGGCGGCCTGATAAGCGCCCGGAGCTATACGGTCATTATGAGCATATACGGCATCAATCTTCGGATTACGACGAAGCATACTATCCATTTCCACTTCTGCCGGGCCACACTCCCAGGCAGCATCCGCTTTATCAATCAGTTTGACGTCCGGGAAGTTACTGATGGCAGCCATAAAGCCCTGATGCCGTTCCATAGCAGGAGTCGAGCCACCTAATCCGGTAAGCTCCACCACATTTCCTTTTCCTTTCAGGCTGGATGCAATGTAGTTTCCCGCCGCACGGCCTATTTCATAATTATCAGCACCGATATATGCAGTATATTTATCAGAAAGAATCTTCCGGTCTACCAAAACAATAGGTATTCCCTTTTGATAGGCTTCTTCCACTATCGGGGTCATGGGAGCTGCCTCGTTGGCAGAGATTATCAGCAAATCAACTCCTTTGTCAATAAAATAATGAACATCTTCTGCCTGCCGGCGATTATCATCTCCGGCAGAACGTATTTCGACCGATACCCCGTCATAGAACATCGCTTCACGGAGAATCTCATCATTCATCTTATGCCGCCATGAATCATCGCTACATTGAGCCACCCCAATACGGAAACGAGGAGCATCCTGCCGACAGGCAGCCATTCCAAGAAAACAAAGCAATACTGCTATCCAATGCAAATATCTCATAGTATCATCATTTCTTTGCAAATTATATCTTCTATCACATTGTTTATCACTATATCGGGATAAAGATAATAGTTTTCTCCTAAAAAGCAGAATGCAAGTGGCCCTAAATCGACTTTATTAACAAGTATCCTCCACCGAAAAGACCCGATTCTATCAAACAGGGAATTATTAACAAAAGTGTAAAGCGTCAATAAAACACTTAATCAATGTTATAAAACATCTCTTTTTATTTGGATTATTTGCAGATTCCACAGAAGTCCGTATCTTTGCAATGTGTTTTTCATAGTATTAGATTTAAGGTTAACAAAGGTTGGAGCAAGGCGTTGCTCCTTTTTTTATGCCCGTACCTCACTTTAGCCATAAAAATAAAGCAAACAAACCATATAAAAAACTCCTGCTCCAATCATCATACCATAAATAAGAGAATAAAAAAGAAAGAGGTATATCCCAAAAATGAAATATACCTCACTTATATAAAAAATTAAGGATTACAATATTCTTTCTTTCAGCACCGCAGGAAGTTCCGGCATCGCGCCACGCTGCGTACAAACATAAGCGGATACTTCCACAGCCAACTTATGAGCTTCGGGCACCGTCTTTCCGTTGAGGACAGAAGCACAGAAAGCCGCCGTAAAAGAATCACCTGCTCCTACCGTATCGGCTACGGGAACTCTTGGAGTCTCCTGAAAAGAAACGACACCCGGAGTAAATACATAGCTGCCATTGATTCCGCAAGTCAGAATCAACATCTTCAGATTGTACTTAGCCAACAAAATCCAGCACTTATCCTGCAAGTCGATGCCGGGATAACCGAACATACGGCTGATAGTCACCAGTTCTTCATCGTTAATTTTCAAGACATTGCAACGTTGGAAAGACTCGCGCAACACTTCTTTTGTGTAGAAGTCCTGGCGGAGATTGATGTCGAATATCTTCAGTTGTCCGTCTATATCGGGCATTGTATCCAAAAAGCGGTTGATAGTGGCACGGCTTACGTCATTGCGCTGTGCCAACGAGCCGAAGCAGACAGCACGAGTGTTCAGAGCCAGGCGTTTCAGTTCGTCCGTGAAAGGAATGTTATCCCAGGCAACGCCTTCTTTGATTTCATAACAGGGTACACCTTCCGTATCCAGTGTCACCTGCACCGTGCCCGTAGGATAGTCCACCCGTTCAATCTGCGTCTTCAGTTTCTTTTCCTTGAATACTTCCATAATCTCGTCACCCAATTCGTCATTGCCTACCGCACTGACTACACGGCTGTCAAAACCAAATTGTGAAACATGGTAAGCAAAGTTTGCAGGTGCGCCACCTATTTTCTTTCCTTCGGGCAGCACGTCCCATAGTGCTTCGCCCATTCCTACTATTATATTATTCATGATAAACAGAGTTTAATTGATTCCCAAATATAAAATTATTTTCTGATACGGAGCGTATAAAACAGCAGATAAAGTACGCCGATTGTCATAACGGCAATCGCACCGTTTTGTCCCATAGAGGTATCCGAAGCCAGCCCCATTGCCAACGGGAATACCGTTCCACCGAAAAGCCCCATAATCATCAAGCCGGAAACTTCATTTTTCTTACCCGGCAGATAAAGTAATGCCTGCGAGAAGATGACGGAGAATACATTAGAGTTACCAAAACCAATCAAGGCGATGCAAGCATAGATAATTGCTTTTTCGTGGAAGATAAACAAACCTATCATGGCGATTAACATCATCACTACACTGATGCCGAAGAAAGATTTCGGAGACATCTTACGCAAGATGAAAGATCCCAGGAAGCAGCCTGCCGTACGGAAGATAAAATAAAGGCTTGTTGCAAAAGCAGCATCGTCCAATCCCATGCCGATACGTTCCATCAGGATCTTCGGGGCGGTAGTGTTTGTACCTACGTCGATGCCGACATGACACATGATGCCAATAAAACAAAGCAGGATGAACGGTTTGCCGAGCAAAGCCAGACATTGCCCGAAAGTAGACGGTTTGCCTTCTTCTTTCTCTTCTTCAATCTGCGTGACGTTGAGCAGGAGAATGGCGATGACGGCTACTATCATATAAATCGGGAAAAGAATGCGCCAGCCCAGGTCGAAAGACGGAATGGCTTGCGTTGCTCCCCACATGGCGATATACGGTGCAAGGAAAGAAGCAATCGCTTTCACGAATTGACCGAAAGTAAGGCTACTTGCCAGGCGGTCACCTCTCACGATGTTGGAAAGCAGCGGATTCAGGGAAGTCTGCATCAATGCGTTTCCGATGCCCAACAGAGAGAAGGAAATCAGCATCAGCATATAGCTGTCGCCGAAAATGGGTAATAGCAACGAAGCGAACGTCACAAGCAGACTAAGCAATACGGTTTTCTTCTGACCGATGCGGCTCATCAGCATGCCTGTCGGTACGGAGAAAATCAAGAACCAAAAAAAGACCAGCGAGGGGAATATATTCGCCTGTGAGTCTGACAGACCGAGGTCTGCCTTTACATAATTGGAGGCAATGCCTACCAGGTCAACGAATCCCATGGCGAAGAAGCAAAGCATCACCGGGATTAGTTTGGAGAGAGAAGAGTTTTTACTGTTGTCCATTATTATATCTTTTACTTAAATTTTAAACGCTCACCTTTTGCGCATTCATTCCCGCACGGTTTTGAATCAACTTGAACTTACGTATATTAGCACACAGACATTAAGATGCAATATTCAGATTGTTAAGACATAGCAACCGGAGTATATAGGGATGACATATTAATGATTATAAGATTGAATGTACGAGATGCTCATCTCGTCATGTATGACATGCTCATCCGGTGCTGTACGAGATGCTCATCTGGTAATACATGAGATGCTCATCTCGTACATTCAATCTAACTGAGATTTATATGCTATCTATTAATGAAACACATGCTATCCTTTAATGAACAGCGGGATAGCTACAAACGGCTGACAAGTTAACAATTACTTCCTTTCCGTACCGGGAATGAATACCCGAAAGAAGTATAAATAGAAGAAACTTATAGCTTCAACCTGTAAACTACAAATGAATCTACTTTGTAAGCTCCGCCCTTGCTGTAAAAGTCAATGTGGCGGTAAGGTTCCGACGGAAATACCTGGTTGGTCATCGCAAAACGTCCGCCGTCTCCAAAGGCTTCCACACTTGACTTATCGACAAACAGACGGAGTTTCAACTCATCCTTACCGCTTTCAATAGCCGTCCAGGTCAGCATCGGAAAGTTCTCGTTGAAACCGACATCTCCGCTTTTGCGACGATTCATAGAGAATTTATTCTCTTTCATATCATATTGCATATCCACTTCCTCACCTTTATCGTTGTAGAGACGGAAGCCGATAATGTCTGCCTGTTGGTTCTTGATGGTCAGTTCTATTTCGTAAGCGCCTTCGTTGCCCGGAATCATTTCTTTGACCGTGCGTGTTCCGCTTACTTTGAACGAACGTTTCTTTGAGATATCACGTAGTTTCAGCAGTTCGGGAGAAGGGGCGGATTTAAGATAAATTCCACCGTCTACGGAGAACAGGCTCAAATCGCGGGGAACGGAGTTCGGACTGCGGTATTGGGAAGTCGGAACATCGTTGGCATACTGCCAGTTGCTCATCCATGCGATAGCGATACGACGGTTGTCGGGAGCATCGCTCCAGGTTACAGTTGCGTAATGGTCTTTTCCCCAGTCCATCCATTTGGTAGCTTCCGGCTGATTGTCGCAAACAAATTTCTTTCCGTCGAAGCTGCCGACAAAATACTGGGTGGCGGAATCTCCGAAAGGACCATCGCCAAGACTGCAAAGCAGTACCCATTTCTTTTCATTTGTTCCTTCCACGGGAAGTTCGAAGAGGTCGGGACATTCCCACACATTACCGTGGGCGCCGTATCCTTCGCCGAAGCTACTTTCAAATGTCCAGTCTTTCAAGTTCGGAGAAGAGAAGATTTGCATTTCCTGTCCTACGGCAAGCACTTGAATCCAGCGCTTTGTTCCTTCGTACCAAAAGACTTTCGGGTCGCGGAAGTCGCGGGCTTCGGAAACCAGGACAGGGTTGTTTTCGTATTTGGTGAACGAACGTCCGTTGTCGGTGCTGTAAGCGATACTTTGCACCTGACGGTCGCCGTTTTGTGTATAGATGGCGATGATTGCGCCTGCGCCGAAGCCGGCGGTATTGTCAAAGTCTACGACAGCCGAGCCGCTAAAGATGGTTCCGAAAGCATCCGGCGTGATAGCGTCAGGACGGTGTTCCCAGTTAATCAGGTCTTTGCTGATGGCATGTCCCCAGTTCATATTCCCCCATTTGGAGCCGTAAGGATTGTGCTGATAGAACAGGTGATATTCACCGTCTTTATATACCATTCCGTTCGGGTCGTTCATCCATCCGTAGAGAGGTGAGAAATGGTACAGGGGACGGAACTTTTCACGGTTGCCGGTATCGAAAGTATCAGATAACTTCATTTCCTTGCAACAGGCAGTGTTGTCCGGTGAAAGGTTGACACGAACCGGGTCATTCGAATTCAGTTTGAATTTGAAAGAAATCAGTTGGCCGGAATAGTCGGAAAGGTCTACCGGAACAAAGTAATCCACTTTATTGATAGCCAGCCGGACGTCGAAGTTCTTTACTTCTTTATTATTAACAATCATGTTGATACGTACATCGGGAGACGCATCTTCTACGGGCAACAGCAGGTATTTCTGATTCGTGTTGACACGCACCAGGCAATAACCTTCTCCCAAATTGCGGATGGATAAGGAAGAACCGGTCGCTTGGACAGAGAGTGAGACAGTCATTAGCGTAAAACAAATCAGAAGAGTCTGAAGTTTTTTTAAAGGCAAAAATACATTCATGTTTTATGGTATTAAGGTTGTTACTTATTTCAGGATATCACGTTTCTTGTAACAGTGCAAAGATAGGCGCAATGGAGCAGAGCGCCTATCACATTTGTTTCAAAAGATAAGAAAGATGTTACATGGATTAATAAATATCAGAAAAAGCAGATTATATTCAATCA
This sequence comes from Bacteroides sp. GM023, assembly GCF_014750685.1. Classification (GTDB taxonomy): domain Bacteria; phylum Bacteroidota; class Bacteroidia; order Bacteroidales; family Bacteroidaceae; genus Bacteroides. Next base: position 156,525 of record NZ_JAAXGE010000001.1, on the reverse strand, counting down.
CTAAAAGGTATGCATATTCTTCTTACATAATCATATAGCGTAAAAAGTTTACGTTCTGAATAAAAATATTACGAATAAATAATCCTTTTATTTTTTTAATACTATCTTTGTCATATGTTTAAACACATTTATCATGAAAACATCTGATTGGAATGTAATTATTTGCATAATTATCTTGTTGACATCATGTGCCACAGAAGATTCATTAACTAAGTATGATTTAACATCTATAAAGACAGTCAACAATAGAGTAGCAATACAACTTATCGAACAAATGCAAAATCAAGAAGGAAGTTATCAGCAACTCAAACAACTCATACCTGATAAAAAAGTATTATTTGAATATACCATTATATCACATTCTGGAGCACAAGGTTCTTATTACTCTATACCTTATGTAAATACAGAAAATATTATTGAAGGGTGCATTATCTATCCTATAGACAAATGTCCATCCTTTGATAATGGAATATTAGGTAAACCTATACAAATGAACTGTAAAATATTAAATGAGGATATTCCTATTGTTAAGCAATTTTTTTATTCTATTCCATTTATCAAATGGAATAAAAATGGGCTTAGAGTAACTGAAGCACTAATGACTCCAGCAAAACTGCTAAGTGACAAAAATCTAACTATTACAACTAATGAACCACAAACACGGATTGCAAACGATGTGTGGGGAGATGGTATAGAAATTAATTTAGAACTTAGGTATACCGATTATGGCTATATATCAGATAACCATGGAATCCCTGATTATAATATTATCTCGATTAATATTGGACTACTAATTAGAGAACTGGAATTATATCTAAAAGATTCTTATATCTTTGTTGATGACGTCAATATAAAAAGCGGACTTTTAAATGACCAATTAATCATAGATATAAAACTCAACGAACTTTTCTCTGAAAAAAAGACAAAAGTATTTATTGAAGAAGCAATAATTGATTATTTAGAATATGGCATATCACGTTATGCCAGGTTCTCGTTAGAATGTACATATACTTACAATCTCTATATAACAGGCAGAAACCCTGAATTATATAAAGCACATGCAGAAGAACTACTTGGCGGAGGATCTTATATAGGAGGAAGCACTCGACCTTCACATAGTGAACCACCATCTGATGGAGATGACAAAAAAGATACGATACCAACTCAACTACCAAGCGTCGAACTTATGAATTTTAAGAACTTTGTGGGTTATGATAAAACGAAAGACTGTTTAAAAGCTGCAAAATTGATTTTAACAGCATATGGACTAAAAGACTTTGGTTCCTCCGAACATGTTTATGAGTTAATGCATGAAGTAAATGGAAAATTAGAAAGATATGGTAATGACCCAGAAAAGAATTTCCAAAATGCAATGGATTGCATAGTACGCCATATAGACGCAAAAAGACCTATAATAGTGGGAGTTAATCATAAAATGGGAACAGGTAGAAATAATGGAACAGTAGATCATTTTATTGTTATTACAGGATATAGTGAAGATGATAAAGGAGAATATTTCACCTATATGGAAACAGCAAGATACCAAAGAAGTGCTAGTTCGGCATGTGACTTAAATAAGAATAGAATATACTTTTCATCTCCACCGCCTTTATTAGAAGCCAAAAACTCTTACCTATCTAACCCTAATTATAAATATCAAATAACCCAAGTTCGTCCTAATGATGGCGATTACGAAGGAACTATTCAACAAATCCAAAAGAACAAATAAATATCATGAAGAGAATTTTTGCATTTTCCATCATTAGTCTCATAGTAGCATCAACATTTGCCCAAGAATGGACTATGAAGCAAATATTAGATTATTTGCCGACATGTACAGTATATCCATTTATCAATGCTAAACAATGGCCTGAAGCACAAAAGCAATTTATAAAAACACCTATCGGTTTTAAAGATTATTGGGGAGAACTTCCTATTTATTCATGGGAAGATATTCAGTGTACACAAAAGACGGAGTTTCCTCAAGAAGATGCCGCATTATATTTAAAATTTATACCATTTAATGAAAAATATATATTAGTAGTTGCAGATATCGGTGTGTCTGACCCTCGAAAACAGTTATTAATAACTTATACTAATGAGGGGAAGATTATTGACTGGATTGAATGTGAAGTTGCATGGGCTACAGATGAAATATACACTATCAAGCAATGGAAAGTAGACAAAAACCCAAATGAACTATATGTTACAATCTACCATATCAAACCTACCTCTTCAGCAAAACATATAGATATAAATGAGTTAATTACAAATAGACCCTCTTTCAATGGACAACGCATTGATACAGAATATAAAATTAACGATACGGGACATTTTATAAAAGTATCACAAATAGAATACGTTTCCAAAGATTATTCCTATGATGACCTTAATAGTACAACTCTAAACATTTGGGATGGAAAAGAAGTACAAATAAATAATGATAAGTAAGAAATACTATACCCTAACTTATCGCTGTTCTAAATCTTACTTATAAGCAAAGAGTTTTAAGAATAAGCGATAAGTTGAGAGTATAAATAAACTATCAATAAGTACTCAATTTTATTTCGGATACGGTCACTTCACCGTCGGAGCAGAAGACAGACCAGGGATTCTTAGGCAAATCATACACCCGATTGGTGAATGCGAAAGCATCGTTGACGTAGAATACACAAACAGATTGTTCCGTGTACATCTTGATGCGGTATGTACCATCGGCGGATTTCTCAAAAGGAACTTCCGTGATGTCTTTCCGTTCGGTCACTTCTCCGGTTTCCTCGTCTGTCACAACTTTGGCAAGTTTCAACATATTCCATCGAGCTTCGATAAAGAGACTGTATTTCACATTACGGTCGGTGCAGTCTACAAACGAGACTCCGAATACGGCTTCACTGTTTCCGGGTGCTTTCACCGTCATTTCTATCTTATTATTATCCTGCAAACGTCCGAAGCGAACGGAAGCGCCTGCTTTCAAGGTATAGGCTGAGGTATTTCCACTCACCTCTCCTGTTCTTGCTTTTTCTTCCCACACAACTGCTTGTGTATATTTGGCATTAATTGCGGCGGGGACATCCAGGCTTAACGTGCCATCTGCGTTCTGTACCAGTTTATGGGCTACCAAAGCGCCTGCCCAGTCGGCATTGGCTGCATTATCTTTTCCTTCACGAGTGGCACACCATCCCCAAAGATAACGGTCGCTTCCGTCGCTTGCCGACTTTCCGGCATAGAATGAAGTACCTTCCAACTTGCCTTCACGAGGCAGATAGCCGGGATAACCGCTATCCGGCAATCCCATCAGTCCGGCCAGTGTAGGCGCAAAGAAGTATTGCACCATGCGGGTTTCGTCTTTATCGGAGTAAATCATGTACCAGTAGTTTCCCATTTTAAATACATCCGGACATTCGTAGAATCGTCCCCATATATTGTTGAAGAAAGGTTCCTGCACAGTCCAGTTACGCAAGTCGGTGGAAGTAAAATGAGCGATGACGGATTTACCGTTTCTAATGGCAGATACTACCATGCGGTAGAGTCCGGCATCTTCGTCACGGAACACGTGCGGGTCGCGGAACTCATTCGGGTTATATCCTTCGGGGGCTTCGAGACGGAAAGAGTGGTCTTTTGTCCATGTGCGGCAATCGGCAGAGGTAGCCAACATCAACACTTCTTTCTTTTGGTCGCCTTTATAGTTGAACTTATGTCCCGTGTAGAAAGTATAATAAGTGCCGTCAGCATAAATCGTACCTCCGGTGCCTATGGCAGGGTCTTGTTCTGTCAATGCTCCGCAGGGGATTGCTTCACCAAAGGAAATATAAGAAGCCGCATCTTTTGTAGCGACGCAATGAATGGGGTGGAAAGTAGCCGCACCGTCGCGCCAGTCCTGAAGATAAAGGATACGAAATTCCTTGCTCACCGGGTCGAAGAATGGCATCGGGTCACCTACATAGCCCACTTGGGGCTTGTAGTAAGTGAAATAACTATCCGGTTCGGAACGGGTGAAATAGGTCGTAGTCTGATCCAACTGACGGTCGGTGATGACCGGATTGTCATCGTCGCTGCAAGCAGCGAACGATAACGTAAGTCCCAGTGACAATATACTGAATATCATAGTTTTCATAATAATGGTGTCTTTATATAGTTTAATAGGCATTATTCACATAAATAGTCGATAGCATTCTTGGTTAACTTCTCCGTATTCGGACGATACAGGTTGTCGCTGGTTCCGTTCTCACCATACCAGTCGTAAGAGCCTGAGCCGATACAGATTACTTTACCACTGCCATTGCGCGACGGGAATTCGGCTATTACTACCGCCTTTCTGTCTTCCTCCGCATCTACATCGCCATCCGAAGCGGCAAGGTCGATACCTCCTGTCTTTTCTCTCCAGTCGACCATGGTAGAGTATGCATCAGCCCAGTGTTCCTTGATTTGCGTCACCCACTGTGCAGTACTGTTCGTTGTATAATATCCTTTATCGAACAGGTAAGCTACATCTAAACGTCCGTCTTTCAATGTCAATCCGCGGAATAACGGATGGTCTTCATGTCCTTTGAATGAAACTCCCCAGGGAGCATCTGTCACAAATGCTTCCGATACAGAATTACCCCAACAGTTATTCGGTTCCTTACCATCCAAAGCAATCCCCCATTTACCTACATACTTCGTAGCAAAACGTGTCAACAACAGGTTGCCCCCTCCTTCGAAGTAAGAGCGCATGGCAGCAGAAACATCATCGGCTATTGATGGAAGATTGTCATGCGGATGGAAATCTCCATGCCACCAAATAGCTGTGTAACGGTTTAAATCTACACTTCCATTCTTTACGGCTTCGAAAGATATGTATTCTGACGCTGCGACAGTGTTCTTCATCCAAGCCCATGCAGCCTTTTCGTCATCGCTTTCCAACTGGTCGGCAGAAGCGGCCGTGCCGATGAAACCTGTAAACTTAACTTCGGTCGGTACGACGGTAACAGTATAAGCAGCAGTAGCGGTGCGATTGGTCACGGTAAATACGACCGGACTGGTAAAGTCGATGATATCTCCTGATTCGGGTTCGATAGTAGCTCCCTCGCTTGCCTGAATACTTACCAACATGGCTGTGACATCCGTAGCCAATGGCACATAGATAGTTATCTTCTTGACTGCTTCATCAATGCTGCCTAAATATGCTCCGGCTTTAAACTCTGTGATTCGAGCCTCATCACATTCTACGGTAAGGGTATAATCAAGAAAAACATTTCCGTTCGTCACTCTTACTACGACCGGCAATGTGAAATCAACCGGCGTACCGCTTTTTAAATTGGCTGTCGCTCCTTCTGAAAGGGTAAATTCGGGGGTAAGATTGGTAATATCCGTACCTACCGGAACGTGCACTTTCACAGTTTTGGCTATCTGGTCTATCTCGCCTGCCTGTTCGCCAATCCGGAAAGAAGTAATCCACACGTCATTGTCCAGTATCAGCGAAGAAGTATTATCGTCATCGCATCCGGCAGTCAAAAGCAGCAGTGCCGACAAGAATAACATATATATTTTCTGTATCATAGTGATTCTGTTTTTTAATAATTTGATTTTATCTGTCTTACGATTACCAGCCATAATTCTGCTTGTACAGGTTACCGCTGTAATTTATCTGTTTCTGCGGGATAGGCAGATATTCATTCTTATTCTTCGTGAATACAGCTTCGCCATAATAAGAACGGCGTGCAGTCTCAGTGCGGTAATAGTTATTTATTACTCTATCGGCAATTCCCCAACGTACCAAGTCGAAGAAGCGACTTCCTTCCATGGCAAATTCCAAACGGCGTTCCCACTGTAATGCTTCGCGAGCCATTTCTTCCGATGTAAAGCTGGCATACGGAGATACTTTGAAACGGGCATTGTAGTCGAAAATCAATACTGTGCTCTTGGCGGCACGGTTGCGCACTTCATTAATCAAAGGCAGTGCTTCCTGGTAACGGTGAAGCTCAATCAGGGCTTCGGCACGCATCAACAGTACATCTGCATAACGCAGCACGATATGATTCAGCGAGTTGGCATAGAACACACCGACCTTTTTCAGACAGGTACAGTCTTTATCCACATTTTCTTTCAGTGACGCATATGTACCATAGAAGGTTTTGTTGCGGCTCCAACTTTCATCGAAAGTATATTTCTCATTATACTTATAGGGGAAACCCGGAATAGCTACCGTGTGAAACAGACGGGGGTCTACCGGGTCTGTTGCACTGTTATAATTTTCGGTATCATAGGAACCGACCAAAGGAAATCCATCCACACTGGTCTTGAATGCATTCACCAGGTTTTGGCTCGGCTTGTGGAAGTCACAGCAGCCGATTCCTTGCGGAGCAGTCAGCTGGTCGCCAAAGTTCAGATTACCATATTTAGTTCCGTCATTCTCCGAGTATTGAACCGCCCAAATGGACTCTCTGCCATTTTCGTATTGCGGCAGAAAGTTCATGGAGTAATCCTGCTCCAGGCTGAAACCGCCCGCTTTCATAATCGCGTCGTCCGTATAAGCCAATACGGCTTTCAGGTCATCTTCGTTAATTTCCGTCACTTCATTCTTTTCATTCTGACGGTAGGCTTTGTAGAGCATTGTTTTTGCCAGATAGGCGGAAGCTGCGGCACGGGTGGGACGTCCCTTTATGGTTTGCCCATCCTGTATCCAGGTGTCCGGCAGGTTTTGGAAAGCAAACTTAAAGTCGTCGGCAATCTTCTGCCATTGCTCGTCACTGGTATATTGCACGTTAGAAATCTTCGTGTATTGTTCTGTCGGAATCGTTTCGTCCACAATCACAATATTCTTGAACATCTCTTTGAGCATAAATAGATAGTGACCGCGCAGGAAACGCATTTCTCCGATACGTGCCTGTTTCAAAGGATAGTTGGCTTCATCAATCGAGTTGAGTGAACTCAATGCAGCGTTTGTACGGGAGACACCGCAATAAAAACGATACCAGATATCATCAAAAGCCCAGTTATCGGTCGTGATTCCTTTTCCTATTTCAAGAAAGTGGAAGTGCGAGCCGTCTTCGGAGTTGAGTCCGCCTTTGTATGCGTCGTCCGAACGGACATTTCCATATGGCCAAAGGCTGAACGGGGCATTCATGTCCTGCCCTGTCACCATGTAGGCATAAGCGGCAATAACGAGATTGTCCACATATTCGGGCGTCGTGATTTCTTCCTGCGTGAGGGAGCCTTGCAAATTCCGGTCCAGAAAATCATTACAACCGGTAGTGGTCAACAAGGAAGCTGTCAACAGCAATGATATATATAGTTTTCTCTTTTTCATATCTTCATGTATTATTGATAAGTAACTGGATTAAAAACCGATGTTGAATCCGAATGTGAGATTCATAGGAATCGGATAAGCAAAACCTTTATCCTTGTCTTCAGGGTCGAGGCCGGTAAAGTTCTTGCTCTTGATAGTCAGCAGGTTCTGTGCACTGAAGTAGAAGCGCAGGCGTTCCATGCAAATCTTCTTGGAAATAGCGGCGGGCAGGGTGTAGCCCAACTGCAAATTACGAAGTTTCAGATAAGAGCCGTTTTCTACAAAATAACTGGAGAAACGTTTTTCATCATTCAGGTCGTCAACAGATAATGCAGGAATCGTGGAAGAAGGATTTGATGGCGACCATGCATTCAGCAGGCGTGTACCGCGATTGGCGTTCATGTCTCCTACCGACCAGAAATCGGTATTCTTCTTCACGTCATTTACTACATCCACTCCTTGCACACCTTGCCAGAACATGGTGAAATCAAAATTCTTATATTCCAGATAGATGTTGATACCATACGTAAAGTCGGGGTTCGGATTACCAATCCATGTACGGTCATTTTGGTCGATTACCCCATTACCATCTACATCCCGGTAGCGGATACGGCCAATGCCCTTTCCCGTTTGGTCGGCATGATTGTCCACTTCTTCCTGTGTCTTGAAGATGCCGTCGGCAATGTATCCGGCTCTCATCTGATAGGCATGACCGATGATATTCATGGCACCGTCACCACCGAAATCTCCGGTAGAAGCCACTTCGGAAGGTACGAAAAGAACCTTGTTACGGTAGCTTCCCAAGTTGGCGCTGATGTCATAGCTCAGTCCGAATTTTGTTTTGTTACGATAACCCAAATTGATTTCGAAACCTTTGTTTTCCATAGAACCAGCATTTCGCCAATGCGCTCCACCTTCTCCCAATACGGCGATGTACGATGGTTTCAGCAGTATGTCCGTTGTTTTCTTATAGAAGTATTCGGCAGAGCCATACAGACTTTGGTTGAAGAGTGTAAAGTCGATTCCGATGTTCGTCTGTGTCGTTGTCTCCCATTTCAGGTCGTCATTGGCTAACTGGTCGCGTTTGAAACCGGAAGGAAGAATCAGGCCGCCGTTATTACCGATGATGTCATAGGCAGTTCCGTATGTAGGCGGTTCGCCTGTTCCGTAATTAGAGTTATACAGGGAGAAACGGCCGTTGTTCTCTATTTCCTGGTTACCGGTCTGTCCCCATGCAAAACGGATTTTCAAATCATCCACTACGCTCCGTGTCTTTTCCATGAAAGCCTCCTGGCTGATACGCCATCCTACGGAAACGGAAGGGAAGTTCGCATATTTGTTGTTCTTACCGAAACGGGAAGAACCGTCACGACGAATGGTGAAGGATGCGAGATATTTCTCGTCATAAGAGTAATTCAACTTGCCAAAGAAAGAAACCAGTGAGAAACCACCTGCGCCACCTGTGGCTTGCGCCAGTCCGGTACCTGCGCTGGGGTACATGTAATTGGGGTCGATGACTGCAAAGTCTTCACGATAAGATGCGAGGTCGATGTCGTCTTCACGGTTCAACTCCATACCACCCATGACATCTCCGCGATGTTTGCCGACTTCCAGTTCGTAAGTAGCAATGGCATTCCACATCCATTTGGTGAAATGTTCCTGTTTCATAGTCACGCCGTTGGTGCTGTTCTCCAAAACGCCGTTTTTATAGGGTAATACAAAGTTGCGTTGATATTTCTGTGCATAGTCCAAACCGAAGTTAGTGCGGATATTGAATCCTTTGAACGGATGCAGGTTGGCATAAGCGTTACCGAAGATACGCCAGTATGTATAGCGGTTGTCTTTATTGTCATGCAGCACGCGGGCGATGTTCTGACGGTCGGGCATACTTTTGTTTGGGCCGCCCCACCCTTTTCCGTCTACCGTATGTACGGGAATCATCGGAAGTGAAATCATGGCATCACTCAGCAAGTTGCCCGGTGCCTGCACTTCAGTAGTGCGGTTCAGGGTAAAGTTCTCACCAATGGTAAGGAGGTCGCCGATTACCTTAAAGTCGGCATTCATACGGGCAGAGATACGGTCAAAGTTTGTGTACTTAATCAAACCGTCGTTTTTATAATAGCCTAATGAGAAGAAATAGTTTCCTCTTTCAGTACCGTTACTGATAGAAAGATTGTATTGCTGGATAAATCCGGTACGGGTGATTTCGTCGAACCAGTCGGTATCGCCTACGGCAATGGTATTTTCCGAATCAATGAATTTGGGTAATGACATTCCATGAAGTACCGGAGTGCCATTGCTGTCGTATCCCCAGTTATAATTATAACCGATAGGATTGGCGTTCGGGTTCTTGCCGCTATTAACATTAGCCTGCCACAAGGTACGGCCGTATTGCTCGGTATTCATCATTTCTAACTTGGTCTGATACATTGAGGCCGAAACGGAAGCGTCAAAGTTTACTTTAATCTGTCCTTTCTTACCTTGTTTGGTAGTAATAATAATCACACCGTTGGCAGCACGCGAACCGTAGATAGACGCGGAAGCAGCATCTTTCAACACTTGGATGGATTCGATGTCGTTTCCGTTCAGTTCGTGCATTCCCGATTTAGTAGGCACTCCGTCGACAATGTAAAGAGGGTCGTTGTTGTTCAACGTACCGATGCCGCGAATACGTACGGTGGCGGAACCGCTCGGGTTACCGTCAGTAGTGATGTTCATACCGGGGACACGGCCTTGAAGGGCTTTCACGGGGTTGTTCTCACCTTGTTTCTGTATATCGTCTACTCTGACTACGGATACCGCACCGGTCAAATCGGCTTTGCGTTGGGTGGTGTAGCCGGTCACGACGACTTCGTCTACCATTTGTGTGTCTTCTTCTAATAATACACGGATAGAAGCAGCCGCTTTCACGGTTACGGGTTTGTAGCCGATATACGAAATCTTTAAAGTTGAATTAGCAGGAACGGAAAGGGTGAAGTTACCGTCAAAGTCGGTAATCGTTCCGTTGGTTGTAGCTGTAGTTTCAATAACAGAGGCTCCGATAATCGGCTGTCCGTCCGTCTTGGAAGTAACGTTTCCCTTCACCGTAATGCTTTGCCCCCAAAGGGCTGACATGAAAGCAAACAGGAAACAAACGCTGCAAAGAAGTTTTTTGTTCTTCATAATACTGAGCATTAGTTTAATGTTATTAATTTAAAAGTACGAATTTTCTCTTTATCGATGATGCAAATTACGGTTGATTTATGTCAATCGACTGAAAGAAATGTTTCAAAGGCTGTAATTTATGTTGCATAGAACGCTATTTTATAGGGTTTTATACAGATTTCTTCGAGGTGAAAGAATTATAGGGAATCTATTCTCTTATAAGTATGGAAAATGTTACCTTTGTATAGTGATATAAGCCCCGCAAAAAGGACTGCTTTTCGTTAAAAGATAACTAAAAATAAAATTCATGACTAAGCAACAAGCTTTAAAACTCTTCGAAGAAAAAAGGGTACGTACTGTATGGGATGACGAACAAGAGAAGTGGTATTTTTCAATAGTAGATGTAGTCAGCATCTTAACAGAAAGTATTGATGGACGTAAATACTGGAATAAGCTGAAACAAAGACTAAAAGAAGAAGGAAATGAAACGGTGACAAATTGTCACCAGTTGAAAATGCAGGCATCGGATGGCAAAATGCGTCTTACCGACGTTGCCGATACCGAACAGCTTCTCCGCCTTATACAATCTATTCCTTCTCCCAAGGCAGAACCTTTCAAAGTATGGATGGCTAAAGTCGCCAGCGAACGACTTAACCAAATACAAGATCCCGAATTATCCATTGACCAGGCTTTAACGGATTATAAACGTATGGGATATTCTGAGAACTGGATTAATCAACGGCTGAAGTCAATAGAAATCCGCAAAGACTTAACTGATGAGTGGAAAAGCCACGGATTACAGGAAGGTGTTCAATTTGCTACACTCACAGATATTATTTATCAGACATGGTCGGATATGACAGCTAAGGAGTATAAGCAGTTCAAAGGATTGAAAAAGGAAAATCTGCGGGATAATATGACTAACAAAGAATTGGTACTAAATATGCTTGCAGAACTATCGACTAAAGAAATCTCCGAAGCCAACAACCCGGAAACGTTCAAAGAGCATATGAATGTTGCCCATCAAGGTGGAGAAATAGCCCGTAATGCAAGGCTGGAACTTGAAACTAAAACGGGAAAGAAAGTAATCTCTCCCCTGAATGCTAAAAGCGGCATTCTCTTAAAAGACGAATCAAAAGATGATACAATAAAATAAGTAATGAATGATATGAAAACAATATCCAACGAACAACTTACTATCCAGGTATCTCCGCATGGAGCTGAACTTTGCAGTATCTTTGCCAATGGAAAAGAATATCTGTGGCAAGCCGATCCCGCATTTTGGAAACGCCACTCTCCTGTCCTGTTCCCTATTGTAGGAAGTGTATGGGAGAACGAATATCGGAATGACGGGATTTCTTATACACTCACCCAACATGGATTTGCCCGTGACAGGGAGTTCACACTCGTTTATGAAAAAGAGAATGAAGTACGTTACCGTCTTGTCAGCGATGAGGAGACTTTGCAGAAATATCCGTTTCCATTCTGTTTGGAAATAGGTTATCGTATTCAGGGGAAACAAATCGAGGTGATATGGGAAGTAAAGAATACAGGTGATAAAGAAATGTATTTTCAGATAGGTGCGCATCCTGCTTTCTATTGGCCGGATTTTGATGCTGCCACTTCAGAAAGAGGTTTCTTCGGGTTCGATAAGCAAGAAGGGTTGAAGTATATTCTTATCTCTGAAAAGGGCTGTGCAGACCCTTCTACGGAATATGCGTTAGAGTTGACGGATGGATTGTTGCCACTTGATATACATAGTTTTGATAAAGATGCTTTGATATTGGAAGGTGAGCAGATTCATAAAGTTACCTTATATAATAAGGAGAAGAGTGCTTATCTAAGCCTGCATTTTGATGCTCCGGTAGTAGGACTTTGGTCACCACCTGCAAAGAATGCTCCTTTTGTATGTATCGAACCGTGGTATGGACGTTGCGACCGTACACACTATACAGGGGAATACAAAGATAAAGACTGGATGCAACATTTACAGCCGGGTGAGGTATTCAAAGGAGGATACACGATAGAAATTGATGAATGATTCAATTCATATAACTCATAACTAAAAAAGTAGCTGCCGGATTTCGCATCTGACAGCTACTGAAAAAAACACCTAATCTACAAAACCTAACTTATAATCCTAATCTATACACATTAAAAGAATCGACACTGAATGTACCGCCTTTACCGTAAAAGTACATACGGTTGTATGGTTCCGTCGGAAAGACAAGATTGGTCATCGCTATCTTTCCGTCATTCAAGAATATCTCTATCGAACACTTATCCACAAAAATATCCAGTTTATATCTGTCATCCTTTTGAATAGGCGCCCATGTAGCCAACGCAAAATCATCTATGTAATTAATAGCAGTCGTTTTCCTACGGTCATGAGCTTCTACTTTATGCAGCAAGCTATTCTTTCCAAAATCTGTGATTCCGCTTTTCGTACGGTCCATTACTAACTTCTTCTCGGGAAGATTGAAGTAAATATCGACTTTCTCGCCTTTATCATTAAAGAGACTGAATCCCATAATCTCGGCTTTTCCGGTCACAATATCCAATGAGAGTTCATAAGCTCCTTCATTCTCAGATAAGAGAGAATGAATATGATAATCCTTTGTTACGGAGAAAACAGGAATCTTTTTTGTTTCTTTTCGCAGTGCTCTTGTCTCTGTTACGGGAGTAGCGGAAAGATAGATATCACCGTCTTGTGCGTAAAGTCCCAACTCGCGCGGCAACGCATTGGCACTACGAAATTGTTCGGACGGAACGATATTGCAATATTGCCGGTTATTCATCCAAGGCATAATAATCACACGCTCACCGGTATTAGAGGAGCAGAGAGTAGCACAATGGTCTTTTCCCCAATCCAACCATTTTGTGACATTCGGCAGATTGTCACAAATAAACTTCGTTCCATCAAAGTCACCTATAAAATATTGAGTTGCGCTCCCACCGAAATAACATCCCGGATTTACGTTGACTATCAGTGCCCATTTCTTATGATTCGTATTGCCGTCTACCGGAAGCTCTACCATATCCGGGTATTCGAATTGACAGGGTTGTACGCCGTATCCTTCTCCGAAGCTACTTATATAATTCCAGTCTTTCTCATTCCTGGAATCATAGAAATCTATTTCTTTATCAGTAGAAACAACCATTATCCATTTATTCTCCGGTGCATACCAAAAGACTTTCGGATTACGGCAGTTTTCCGAATCATCGGAAATGAGATGTTTCAGTGTATCACGGGGAGTAACGGGTATTGAATATTCCCAATGTATAAGGTCTTTGCTGACAGAATGTCCCCCATATAGATTTTCCTGCTTGGAATCGTAGGGGGTGTATTGAAAATATAAATGATATTCCCCGTCTTTACAGGTTAATCCATTCACATTGTCCATCCGACCGTAAAGGGGAGTATGATGGTAGACAGGACGGAACTGCTCTGTTTTGGCTGTATCGAATGTACCGCTTGTGTGGCAATAAGCCAATCCGAAGGAGATTGCTAACGCAAGCACTGCACCTTTACATAGTTTTATCCAGGGGGTTGTTCTCATGGCAACAAAGTATTCAATTTTAATAACGCGACTTAATTAAAATAAGACGAAGGCAAAGATAGAGGGTATCTTTGCCTTCGTGTATAAACTTTGTTTCAAAAGGTATCAATTTTGATACATTCCCTTATTCTATTATTTTTATTACTCTACCTGAATTCAAACCAATCAATATTCAATGCACTAAGTATATGGATTTTCATTGTATGAGTGCCGACTGATAATTGCACGTTCGATACGGTAAAATCATTATAGGTATTCCAATTTCCCGTAGTCGTGGATACAGCATCCAACTGCGCCCCGCCATCAAAAGAAAGGGTAAACTTTCCATCCTTTTCTGCCGCGGCACGAACCTTGACGCTAGAAATCTTCTCTTGAACATTGAACGTATATTGAATCCAGTCTCCGCCGGAAGTATTACTAATGTGAACGACATTATTACTTGCACTGATAGCTACTCCCTGATCACTTCTGTAAGATTTGAAATTACCGGATGAACCGTTTTTAAACACATATTGTCCTTCGTCAAAATCCTCCGCCTGAATAACGCCGGGCACCTGACTGTATCCTGCGCCAAACTTAATCCAGTCCATATCAATATCTCCGCTCTTTATGCGGAAGTCGATATATTGCTCGCCTGCTTCCAGTTCTATTGGATATACAAAAGTCTCATTCCATATGCCGGCAGAGCCGCTTAATGCTATTTCACCTGTTTTATAAATTCCATTGACGGCAATACGGAATTTACCGCCTGAACGTTTCTGAAACATTCGGCAAGTGATGCCATAGCGTCCGGCTTCCTTGACATTAATGGAATAACGTACCCATTCACCGGACTTCATACCTTTGAGGTAAGTCATTCCGTTTTGTGTCTCCTGTTTCATGCCGCCTTCTAGCGGGTTCTTATGATATCCATAATGTTCACCGCCTGTATTATAGTCTTCCGCCTGCATGGTCACAGATGGCGACATTCTTACTTCAATAGCCCGGCCACTACGGGGACTTCCCCAGTTCTGCACCATTTTTAATTTATTATTTTGGTCATATTCAATCGGGTCTACACAAACCGAACGCAAAGCGCCTCTTCCTGAATAATTAGCCGTATGATAGAAAGAATACCAACGTCCGTTATATTCGACGATTGAGCCATGGGCTGTTTCTTCTCCGTGAGGATACATATAGGAGCCGCATGGAGTGTATGGGCCTAAAGGATTATTGGACATGGAGTATTGCATCCGGTTACCTCCCTGGCTACCTGCGTGATTGTCCGAATGGCTCAAATAGTATTTACCTTTATACTTATGTACCCAAGGCGCTTCGTGGAAATCGGTAAAGCCGGTCAAAGGACTCATGACGCCGTCCAGTTTCGTCCAGTCATCCTTGCGCAATTTAGCTCCCCAACAGCCTTTGCCGGCACCGCTGGTATAAATATAGGGCTGTCCGTCATCATCGACAAATACACAAGGGTCAATCGTGGAAGGAATCCCGTCAATCACGCCCTGTACTCTGAATTTGGCGGCAGGTTCTTTGCTGGTTGCCACAAAGATACGCCATGTGTTCGCATCAATCTTATGAGGGAAATAAAAATAGTACAATTGGTCTTCCTTATTATATGCACAATCGGGAGCCCACATAAAGCCGTCGATTCCCATGCCTACCTGTGCCTTTACGGTAGCCGAGTTCATTATTTCCCCATGATCCGTCCAGTTTTTCATATCCGTAGTAGAGAAAACATGGTATCTGTCCATACGGTCGCATCCCTGTGTCGGTTCCATATCGTGTGAAGCGTAGACATAGAGCCGTCCGTCCGCCCAAACGTGTGCCGAAGGGTCGGCAGTATAAAGCGTTCCTGTAAATGAGTTCTGAAACATTGGAGAAGTGAAATTGACAAATAACGGGTTGTGTTCATAATAACCGTATCTTGGATATTCAAATAGGGAGCCGTCCACTTTATCTCCTGTATATTCGCCGGTACGTGTAAAAACAAACTTATCCAAGTTTATACTACCTGTGGTAAACCATCTTAACACGTGCTTTCCCTCGCTCAACTGAACATTCGTCACTTTGACAGAATGTGAAAATACACTCCATTCATCTTCCGGTGAATCCACTATCTGCCCCGCAGATTTCCCGTCCACCTCAAAATAAAAGCTGGTCTTTCCGCCACCCGACACACAGTATGTCTCAATGGAATAAGCTCCCGCTTGTGTAACCTGTAATGTATAGCAAAGCCAGTCATCGTTGTTGATATTACCTATATTAATGACCGTCCCGCTTTTACTGATAGCGACTCCCTTTTCTGTACGATAGTCTTTGTAGTTTCCGGCCGTACTGTTTTTAAAATTAAAAGAGATACCCTGTCCGCCATCATCAAAATCTTCGGCTTCTACCGTAGCAGGTACTCCCGAAATCACGGACAAACTATTTCCTTCCGAATCTTTCTTAAACGGAACTCCCCGATAATTTGCCAGGTATTCCTCGCAGCTAATCCCATTATCATAGCGGTCGTCCACATATACATATTCATCGTCATCATCATCTCCCTGCCCGGAATCATCATTGATTGATGAACGGTCTTCCTTGCAAGCAACATTCAAAACAACGAATCCTCCAAAGAACAGTGGAAGAAAACACCTCAAAGCAAATAACAATTTGTGTCTCATAGTTTTTCATTTTATTAAATTGCACTTATTATATCTGTATATGCAAAGATAAATTGAGCCGCTTTCCTACTGTATTAAAACCGGATTAACCCAAGATTAAAAAACAATTAAATCGCTTAAAAAGCTATTTTTCTTATCAATTATACAAATCTATAGTTGAAAAGAAGCTCTTATTCACTCTTGATGCGGTTATAAACTAAGCGTATCGTTATGAACAATTCTAAATCCGGCATATTTCTATCTATTATATTTAATGCAATTAGTTGCAGCTATACATAAATCTAATCGTCTGACAGCTGTCAGACGAAAATTCAACAGTTGTCAGACGCAAGTTCAACAGCTGTCAGACGAAAAGATAACAACTGTCAGACGAATAAATTTATTCATAGAAAATAATAGTTTTCGATGAATAAAAAACTAATTTTTATTATGAATCAAATTAATCGTCTGACTATAGTTGAATTTCCGTCTGACTATAGTGAGACGAAAGAAGCACTATAGTCAGACGATTAGATTTATGTATAGCTGAAACTAATTTCATACTAAAACGAGTAAACCGGACACTGAAAAAAATATTATTGTTCATACGTTTTTTAGTTCTGCCAAGACAATAACTAAAGCCTATTTTCTCCTTTATTTGGAAAAAAAACAGATGTTTTATGCAATTAATTAGTTTTTAATCCTAGATTAAGCCCTTTCATTCCCCCTTTTTAATGCTTTTCCTTTTACTTTGCCACTAACTAATAATATCAGAAAAACTATTAATATACAAATATGAAAAAGAATCTAATCCTATTGTGCAGTCTGCTGGCAAGTTTTACCATCCAGCCCATACAGACAAATGCGCAAACAGTGACTAACGGACAAAAGTTACTTTATCCCTACCCTTTTGCTCCCAGTGAAGGTTTGGTGAACAAAACCGAGAAGGAGCATCGCCAAGAGATTTGCTTAAATGGCTACTGGGATTTTCAACCCGTCTCTTTGCTGAAAGACTACAAACAAGGAAAAGGGGTAGCTCCCGAATTACCGCTCCCGAAAGACGGTAGTAACTGGAGTGCTACACGCATCAAAATACCTTCACCATGGAATATCAACTCTTTCGGTTACCGTGACTTGGAAGGTCCCGACCACCGCAACTATCCTTCTTACCCTAAAGAATGGGAACAAGTGAAAATGGCATGGATGAAGAAGAATATCACTATTCCCGCCAATTGGACAGGTCAGCAAATCAAACTTTACTTTGAAGCTGTCGCAGGATATTCCGAAGTCTATATCAATAAGACAAAATTAGGCGAGAACTTCGATTTGTTTCTGCCTTTCAGCTTCGACATCACAGATAAAGTGACTCCCGGCGAAACAGTGGAAATACTTGTGGGAGTACGCAGCCAATCCTTATTTGAGGATAATTCGACCATCGGACGCCGTACGGTTCCCGGAGGTTCGATGTGGGGCTATCATATCAATGGTATTTGGCAGGATGTATATCTGTTAGCTTTGCCTAAAGTACATATAGAAGATGTATATGTGAAACCACTGGTTGGCAAGAATACATTGGAAATCGAGATAACCCTGCAAAATAAGACCGCTCAAAAAGCGAATATACAACTGGAAGGTAATGTCAAAGAATGGATTAACTGTGCCGGAACAGATGTAAATTTGGCTCCCGTTCCCGCCTGGACACTTGGTACGGAAGCATTGCAGGTAGCTCCGCTCAAAGTTTCGCTGGCTGCCAATGAATCAAAGAAAGTAACCGTGGAAGTTCCGGTCAGTGAGAATACATTGCAATACTGGACTCCCGAACACCCGAATCTGTATGCCCTGCTGCTTTCCATAAAAGACAAGAAACAAACTGTCGATACAAAATACGAACGCTTCGGCTGGCGTGAATGGACCTTGCAAGGTACTACGCAATACCTGAACGGCGAACCGTATGCGCTGCACGGAGATTCCTGGCACTTTATGGGTATCCCGCAAATGACACGCCGCTACGCATGGGCTTGGTTCACTGCTATTAAAGGAATGAATGGCAATGCAGTTCGCCCCCACGCACAGGTTTATCCTCGTTTCTACATGGA
Organism: Bacteroides sp. GM023; assembly: GCF_014750685.1. GTDB lineage: Bacteria > Bacteroidota > Bacteroidia > Bacteroidales > Bacteroidaceae > Bacteroides. The sequence continues at coordinate 137,819 of NZ_JAAXGE010000001.1, read as the reverse complement.
TATAGCCGATGAAATGGGTATCTGCGTACTGAATGAAACAGCCAACTGGGCTAGCGACGGCGGTCCGAAACTGGATTCGGAACACTTTTGGGAATCATCGAAAGAACATCTGAAACATTTCGTCTTGCGTGACCGCAATCATGCTTCCGTTTTCGGATGGAGTGTCAGCAACGAGAACAAACCCGTTATCCTGCATGTATACAACCGTCCCGAACTGATACCTGCCCAACAAAAGGCATGGGAAGAATGGCGTGACATCGTACGCCTGTACGACCCTACGCGCCCCTGGATTTCATCGGATGGAGAAGACGACGGTAACGGTATATTGCCTGTAACCGTAGGACACTATGGAGACATCAACTCCATGAAACACTGGATTAGCATCGGAAAACCCTGGGGTATCGGTGAACACAGCATGGCTTACTACGGCACACCTGAACAAGTTTCCAAATACAACGGAGAACGTGCCTACGAATCACAGGAAGGACGTATGGAAGGCTTGGCCAACGAATGTTACCACCTGATAGCCAACCAACGTAATATGGGTGCTTCATACACCACTGTCTTCAATATGGCATGGTACGCACTACAACCGCTCCCACTCGGCAAAAGAGATGTCACCAAAGCGCCTACTGTCGGCGAAGACGGTATATTCTTCGGTGAATATAAAGAAGGAATTCCGGGTGTACAACCCGAACGTGTAGGGCCTTATTGCACCACATTCAATCCCGGATACGACCCCACATTGCCACTCTATCGGGAATGGCCGATGTATGCAGCTTTACGCGCAGCCAATGCTCCGGGACAACCGGCATGGTCGCCTTACGCCACAATCGACAAAGACCGGTATAAAGCTCACGAAGCAGCCAATACAGCCAAAAAATATAAGGAAGTAGTATTTATCGGCCAGCCAAGCAGCAAAGTGAAACAACTGATGGATGCCCAAGGAGTAATATTCGCTTCTAAAATAACGACTCCTTCGTCATTGCTCTATATCGTAGACGGCAGCCAGGCGTTGGATGCCACTACCCAAAAGGAAATACAAAAACAACTTGTCAAAGGCGCAGACCTGTGGATTTGGGGGATTGCACCGGAAACCGTAGGAAGATACAACGAGATTCTGCCGCTTCCGGTAGCATTAGACCCATTGAAACGTTCTTCTTTCCTACCCGTACAGAAAGCATGGATGCATGGACTCAACAATTCCGACTTCTATTTCTGTGAGCTTCAAAAGGCGGATGCTTCCGATTATTCTTTGAAAGGTGCGTTGGTAGAAGAAGGTGATGTCTTATTGAACGCCTGTAAGACCGACTGGCGCAAATGGAACAAGCGTCCGGAAGAAATCAAGACTGCCGGAACTCTTCGCAGCGAATACGAATGTACGTCCGCCACTCCGGTATTTGTGAAATACCAGCAGGGCGCTTCCACTTTCTATTTGAGTACAATCACTGAATTTGCCAACTCAGAAAAAGGATACAACACACTGAGCATCATCTTGAAGAATGCAGGTATTCATTATGAAAAGCCTGAAATCGACATCAATGAAGTCTTTTTCCTCCGCGACGAGCAAGTAAACTTCCCGGTAGCTACCAAAGATAAGTTTGTAAAGGCAGATGATAGTTGGGCATTGGAGTTTTACGTATTTAGTCCGCGTCCTTTGGACGACTTGCTGATAGAGCCTAATATGCCGAAACTCTCCTTAATGCTAAAAGCAAAGAAACGCGAACTATTCATTAATGACAAACCTTATGCCAGCGTATCCCATGAAGGACGTAACGAGATTATTTATAAAGAGTTACCCCTACTGCAAGGATGGAATAAGCTAGTCATTAAAATAGGAGACGGCGACCGACACGACTTCAGCGGTTTCTTTAAATGCGACAACAAGAAGGATTTTCTTCCGACCTTGCAAACAGCTTTTATAAACCCGGAAGCCAAATAAAAGGCTCAATAAAAGTCAAATAAAAGCCTGCTAAAAGACGATTAAAAGACTATTTAATAAAACGATTCATAGTAAAACGATTAAAAATAAAAGCAATCATGAGAATTCTACATTTCTTTGCTACTACGGCAATCATTGCCATGTTAAGCGGATGTAATGGAGGACAACTACAGACTTCCAACCGGACGCCGGTCGATTATGTCAATCCATACATCGGGAATATCAGCCACTTACTGGTTCCCACGTTCGCTACCGTCCAGTTGCCAAACAGTATGCTTCGTGTCTATCCCGAACGTGCCGATTACACAACCGAATTATTGAACGGACTGCCTTTGATTGTCACCAACCACCGGGAACGTTCCGCATTCAACCTCAGTCCCTATCAGGGAAAAGAGCTTCGTCCCATCATTACTTACAACTATGACAACGAGCACCTCACTCCCTATTCATATGAAGTAGAGCTTGACGACAATCGTATGAAAGCGGAATATGCCCTTTCCCATCAGTCGGCTCTCTACCGGATTACATTTGAGGCGGACAAACCCGCCTATATCATTGTCAACTCTCGCAACGGTTCCATCCATGTAGGTGAAAACTTTATCAGCGGACACCAGCAATTGAGTGCAAATACCAATGTATATGTATATATCGAGCCGCAGGAAAAACCGATAAGCACCGGCATCCTGAACGATGGAGTCATCGAAGCCAGCAAAGACAATGCGGAAGGAATCAACGCCTGCGCAGCATGGCGTTTTGCCGACGGCACAACATCGGTCAGCCTTCGTTACGGCATCTCTTTCATCAGCGAAGAACAGGCTGAAAAGAACATGCGCAATGAACTGAAAGACTACAACATAAAGAACCTGGCAAAAGCAGGACGACAGATATGGAATGATGCCTTAGGCTCCATCAAAGTGGAGGGAGGAACAGAAGACGACAAGACCGTATTGTACTCTTCATTCTACCGTACTTTCGAACGTCCTATCTGTATGAGCGAAGCCGGCGGCCGCTACTTCAGCGCCTTCGACGGCAAAGTACATGACGACAACGGTACTCCTTTCTATAACGACGACTGGATTTGGGACACCTACCGCGCTGCCCACCCGCTTCGCACACTCATCGACCAGAAAAAAGAAGAAGACATCATCGCTTCTTTTCTGTTGATGGCTGAACAGATGGGAACGATGTGGATGCCTACCTTCCCTGAAGTGACAGGCGACTCACGTCGTATGAACTCCAATCATGCCGTCGCCACCATAGCCGACGCCCTTGCCAAAGGCTTGAACATAGATGCGGCAAAAGCCTACGAAGCCTGCCGGAAAGGAATTGAAGAAAAAAACCTTGCCCCCTGGTCGGGAGCAGCCGCAGGTTGGTTGGATAACTTCTACCGTGAAAACGGATACATCCCCGCCCTTCGCCCGGATGAAAAGGAAACCGACCCGAACGTGCATCCTTTTGAAAAGCGTCAGCCTGTTGCCGTCACACTGGGAACCAGCTACGACCAATGGTGCCTTTCACGCATAGCAGACGTATTAGGCAAAAAAGACGAAGCCGCCCATTACCTGCAATGCTCTTACAACTACCGGAATATCTTCAATAAAGAAACAAGTTTCTTCCACCCGAAAGACAAGGATGGCAACTGGATTACTCCATTCGACTATCGTTATTCAGGTGGTATGGGTGCCCGCGAATATTACGGAGAAAACAACGGCTGGGTATATCGCTGGGACGTACCTCACAATGTAGCCGACCTTATCAACCTGATGGGTGGCAAAGAGCAGTTTATCGCCAATCTCGACCGCACCTTCAGCGAACCGTTGGGACGAAGCAAATATGAGTTCTATTCAACACTCCCCGACCACACAGGCAACGTCGGACAGTTCTCCATGGCAAACGAACCGTCATTGCACGTGCCTTATCTCTACAACTATGCAGGCCAGCCGTGGAAAACGCAGAAGCGTATCCGCCAAATGCTGAAAACCTGGTTCCGCAATGACCTTATGGGTATGCCGGGAGATGAAGATGGCGGCGGTATGACTTCATTTGTAGTCTTCTCCTCACTGGGCTTCTATCCTGTCACTCCGGGAATGGACGTCTACAATATCGGAAGCCCGCTTTTCACGAATGCAAAGATTACACTCAGCAACGGTTCCGTATTTGAAATCGAAGCTCCGAACGCTTCCGAAGAAAATAAATACATCCAGTCGGCTACACTGAACGGGCAGAAATGGGAAAAGCCCTGGTTCAGTCATGACGACCTGAAGAATGGCGGCAAATTAGTACTGACAATGGGTAATAAACCGAATAAGACATGGGGCAGCGGAGCCAACGACGCTCCCCCATCAGCAGACAGTAAATAAACTCCGGACGGTTTATATGAAGATGCCGCAAAATAGAATTTTCATTTCCTACATTCTATTTTGAGACATCTTCATTTTTCATAAAACGTATGATAGTCATACCCAATGCCCGTTTCAAAGTATTGCCTTTATAAATAACTCCCATTTCTTGGGTATATCATACAGTTTTTTGTATTTTTGCACTATAAACAGAGTACTATGAAATACCAACTGCAAATTTTGCTCTTTGTCCTGCTTTGCACGGTAGGTAAAGTGGACGCATCTTCTTTGTATGATTATGGACTTTCTCTCAAATCCCATACAGTACCGGGAGTGGAGAGAACTACCCTGTATTTAAATGATAACCAACCTCTCTCTATAAAAAACGACTTCACCATTTCATTTCAAATGTATGTACGTGCCAACGAACCCGACTTTGGCTCCATTCTCCATCTGCATACAAATACGAACCAGTTTATCCGTTTTTCATTCGTCGCGGGTGAAGAAAGACATTTTCCGGCATTGGTGCTCAATGAAGGAATCGTAAACATAAACAGCCCCATAGAACGTGAAAAATGGCTTGATGTCTCTTTGCATCTACGCCTGAAAGATAACGTTATCGAAGTAGATTACGATAACAAGAAAATATCTGCCATGGCTCCCCTGCAAGGAGTGAAAAGCGTTACGGCTTCATTCGGGCAAATGCAACAATACCTTGCGGACGTGGCTCCTATCGACCTGAGAAATATAACCATCACACAAGATGGGAAACAGACACGCGAATGGAAATTGTGGAAACACAATGACAGTGTGTGTTATGATGAAATAGAAGGAGCCGTGGCACGCGCAGTCTATCCTTTATGGTTGATTGACAATCATATCGAGTGGAAACTTATCCATCAGGCTAAAATTCCGGGAAAACTGGATATAGCTTTCAACGTTCGTGAAGCCTTATTCTACTTAGTTAATTCCCGGTCGATTGATATATTAGACGAAAACGGAGTCTTACAAAAAGAAATAACCATACGCGGCGGTTACCCGGCTGTCGAATCTCCCAACCACCTTATATACGATACTTTAAGCAACCAATTAGTATCTTATTATCCGAAGAAGGGCACGACTTCCGGTTTTTCATTCGATACGGATAAATGGAGTAATGAGATACGCAATACGGAAGAAGCTTCCAACTATAATCATGCCAGGGCATTCAATCCGGCTGATTCTTCATTCTACTTTTTCGGCGGTTATGGTTTCTACCAATACCGTAACGACCTCTATCGGATGAAGTCCGGCACCGGCAAAATGGAACAAATAGAATATGAACGTCCCCTCTATCCCCGTTACTCGGCAGCTATGGCCGTAGTAGGCGATGAACTATATATCTTTGGCGGTAGAGGAAACAAGTATGGCAAGCAGGAATTAAGTACCCACTATTATTGGGGCTTATGCGCCATTAATCTGAAAACCAAGCAATCACGCATCGTCTGGCAAAAAGACAAGCCCAAAGCAGATGGTACGATTATGGCTTCATCCATGTATTTCGAACCATCGGACAGCACTTTTTATGCCGTCTCTACAAATAAAGGAGGCGTATTGTGGAAGATTTCCATGAAAGATTCCGTCTACACGGAAGTCTCCAAACCGATATATAATGAATCGACTTATCAAGACTGTGACTTCAGCCTATATACTTCTCCGTCACACGGGAAACTGTTCCTCGTATTGGATAAGATACTAAGCAACCATACACATGATGTTGCTATCTACTCTATCAATATGCCGCTCGTGAACGAGATGGATATCCGGCAGTCCACGACCGAAGAAGGTACTGCTAACCATTGGTATATCTATGCCGTCGGCATCTTATTATTGCTTGCCATATGTGGCTTTATATTCTACCGCTTCAAATGCAGCAGCAAAAAGAAAGAAGCATCTTCATCAAAGAAGACAGCGGAAAAGACAGCCAACGCAGCAACCGGAAACATTCAAAAACAACCGGAACTGACGGAAGCCAGGAGTACACCAAAAAGAGAAATCATGCAAGACACAGAGCCTGTTTTCGCAGAAGCTATCAACTATTACGACCGTAGCCGTGCATCCATTTCTTTATTAGGTTGTTTCAACGTACGTGATAAAGACGGGAATGACATCACTTCCAACTTTACGCCCCGTTTGAAACATATGCTTATCCTTCTGATACTCCATACAGAGAAAAATCCACAAGGCATCTTAGCTTCCAAAACAACGGAGATACTATGGCCGGAAAAAGAAGAAACCGCCGCCCGTAACAACCGCAACGTAAACCTGCGCAAGCTGCGGGTGCTGCTGGAAAGCATCGGCGACATGGAAGTAATGATAGAAAACAATTTCCTGCGCATCAAATGGGGAACCAATGTTTTCTGCGATTACCATACCCTGATTGCATGTACCAAACAGTTTGAGCAGGAGAAAAGCGAAGAACTGCTGAATCGAATCCTGGAACTGCTGCTATACGGTCCCTTAGTGCCTAACACTATCCTTGATTGGCTGGACGACTTTAAGGATGCCTATTCCAGTCATTCCATCGACCTGCTGAAGAACCTGCTGGATATTGAAATGAAACGGAATCATCAGGATATGATTATCCGCCTTGCCGACATCATGTTCCTGCACGACCCGCTTAACGAAGAAGCACTGGCAGCCAAATGTAATGTACTGGCCGCACAAGGTAAAAAAGGCATTGCCCGAAACCTGTACGACCGGTTCTGCAAAGAGTATCACGACTCCATGGGTGAAAGCTATAAAGTCCCATTTGCCGATTTATAGCCCGGACGACAAGTTATTCAGAATTAATTTCTCTCCTCCCCTTTCCCTGAACCACCGATATACATATCAAGATTTAGGGAAAGGGGAGTTCCTTTTTATATATTCCGCACCACAAAACTGAATAATCCCGACGACATTTCTCATTGCTCATAGCTTTATTTTCATTCAATACAAGGAAAATGCAGTTATTCGTGAATGATTATAAGAAAAAAAAGACTTAATTCACATTTAATTGTTTTTTAATCCCCAATTAATCGCAAACACCCCTCTTTTTTTATTGGATCATAGTTCTTTTGCTGAAAATTAATCTTAAAAACATATCAATATTATGAAAGAAGAAAGAACACCTTAATCTGATTCGAATGATGAAGCCCACAATTAAATCAAGCTTCCTCATCCGGTTAATTCTTAATTTAGTGATTATTCATAAATAAATTCATGAAAAACATGAAACAACGATTTTCTCAGTACATGAGATACTATGAAAGAAGTCTCATTTTAATTTTAATGCTGTTCAGCGTTTCGGTAATGCAAGCACAGAACCGGGCGGTAAAAGGAACAGTGACTGATGCACAAGGTGAGCCTATTATCGGTGCTAATGTAGTGATAGTGGGCGGAACAAAAGGTGTAATAACCGACCTTGATGGTAAATACTCTATCCAAGTCCCTGAAAACGGTGCTGTGTTGAAATTCTCCTATATCGGTTTCAAGACCAAATCATTCAATGTAGTGAAAGGAAAGAACATATTGAATGTGACCCTGGAAGAAGATGCTGTCATGCTGGAGCAGACAGTAGTAACAGCCATGGACTTGCGCCGTGATGAAAAATCACTTTCTACCGCTTTCCAAAAGATGGATGTAGAAAGCATGACCGAAAACCGGGACGCCGGATTCGTCAACATGCTGGCAGGTAAAGTGGCGGGATTGCAGGTTATCTCCAACGGTGCCGCCGGTTCGGCCACTGTACGTATCCGTGGTGCCAACTCTATCTCCGGTAACAACCAGCCACTCTATGTTATCGACGGTGTACCTATTATTAATGATGTGGCAGGCGGTGAAATCGACTACGGTAACCCTGCCAACAGTATCAACCCGGACGACATCGAAAACATCGTAGTCCTGAAAGGTGCCAACGCTTCCGCCCTTTACGGTTCGGACGCAGCCAACGGCGCCATCCTGATTACCACCAAGAAAGCCGGTCAGAGAAGCGGACTGGGTGTCACGTACTCCACGAACGTACAGTTCACAGAGTTCTCCCAATACCCCATCTATCAGAATATATATGGTGGCGGACACATCAACCGTTTTGAGAACAACAAGGCAAACTCATTCAATGGTGACGTCAAAGTTCCCTACGACCCGAATCTGCCTTACGGTATCCAACGCATGGGCGGTTATGACAACTCCCGTTCATGGGGTATGCCCATGTTAGGCTTCCAGGTAGTAGGCCGCAACGGGGAACTTAAATCCTACGTCCCCACCCCGGCGAATACCACCTCTATGTATCAGACTGCTTACTCCTGGACGAACAGTGTTTCTATCGAACGTGCCACCGAGCATGTCTCCACCCGTATCGGTTTTACCAACCTGCGGAGCGACGACGTACTGGAAGGACTGAACAACCTTACCCGTAACGCTTTCAACGTGCGTTCCAACGTGAAACTGACAAAGGCACTGGACATCGACCTGAACGGCCGTTATACCCATGAGAATGTAAAGAACCGCTCTTACCGTAACAACTCGGACCGTAACCCGATTTATACACTGATGGATATGCCCCGTGACCTTTCCATACAGGAAATGTATCCCTGGAAGGACGAGAACGGAAAACCGACCGCCCTCCAGTTCAAAAGCCCGGTATGGATGCTGAACGAACTCTCCAACCAGGACAAGAAAGAATGGATACTGGCAGACATTACGGTAAACTACAAACTGACCAAAGACCTGAAACTGCGTCTGAAAGCCGCCCTCGACATGAATATGAAAGACGGCTATGAGTTCCGCAATATGTATACACCGGGGGATGCCGACGGATTCTATAAAGAATTCACAGAGAAAGCGCGTAACTATACTTACGAAGCCATGCTTTCTTACAACAAGACTTGGAAAGACTTCAACGTATCTGCCAGTGTGGGTACCAATTTTCAAGACTTCCTGTTCAAGAAACAAAACTCGGAAGCCGGAACGCTGGCTACTTCGGACTTTGTCTCTCTGACCAACAACGGCGCTACTATCAAATCATGGCCGGAATATAACGCGAAGCAAAAGCAAGCAGTCTATGGAACTGCCAGCGTAGGTTATAAGGAATTTATCTATGTAGACGTAACCGGACGTAACGACTGGTCGTCTGCCCTGCCTTCCGACAACCGTTCTTATTTCTATTCTTCCTACGGTGTCAGCTTCGTACTGACAGAGTTGGTGAAGAGTATTCCCAAAGATTGGTTATCCTATGCCAAAGTTCGTGGTTCTTACGCAAAGGTAGGTAACGATACCGGCTTCGACCAGTTACTGAACGGATTCAGCTACAATACTTCTTACTTGGGCGATATGGCTTGGTTTGAAAGTGAAAACAAACGGAAAACCAATACATTGAAACCGGAAAGTACCACCTCTTTCGAGACAGGTCTTGACCTTCGTTTCCTGAAAGACCGCGCTTCTTTGAGCTTCACCTATTATAATAAGAACACCAAGAACCAAATCCTGACTTCCACTATCAATGGTGTAAGCGGTTATGGAGAAGCCTTGTTCAACGCCGGTGAAGTAAAGAACTGGGGATATGAAGTAACACTGGGAGTCGTTCCTTTCAAGAACAAGGACTGGGAATGGAAAGTAGACCTCAACTGGGCGAAAAACAACTCGGAAGTTGTATCGCTGGCAAACGGTATGGACTACATGACGTTGACTACCGTACAAAACAGCGTGGAACTGCGTATCGTGAAAGGTGAACCGCTGGTAAGTCTCTACTGCCGCGAACCGTGGAAGACCAATGACGAAGGACAAGTATTGGTAGGAGCCAACGGCCGTCCCCTCTCAGGAGAAGCCAAATTCCTCGCCAGCGTAGAACCGAAATGGACAGGCAGTATCCGTACTTCACTTCGTTGGAAAGACCTTTCATTCTCTGCTATGTTCGATATTCGTATGGGTGGACACGTATGGTCGGAAACGGCTTTCCAGTCTTCCAGAAACGCACAATCCATCATGTCAATGGGCGGACGTACCGAACACCTGTTCTCTGACTTGATTCTGAATGAAGGTGACCAGACCGGCTATCTCGGCATCCTGGACCCTAAATATGTACCGAACGGCAAGAGCAACATCTATATGGATGCTTCCCGCCCGAAAGGAATGAACGTACCCGGAGCCGTTTATGACAGTTCCGTACCGGGACTGGCGGGACAACCTTGCCAGGCATGGATTAAGCCTATCGACTATTGGACTAATGACAGTGGCAAGAACGGTGAACTCTACCTGTACGACGCTTCTTACGTGAAACTGAAAGAAATCTCTTTAGGATACAATATCCCCAAGAACTGGTTGAGAAAGATTGGTTTCATACAATCCATGAGAGTTTCGGCCGTAGGTAGAAACGTAGCCATCCTTCATCAGAAAACGCCGAAAGGGATTGACCCGGAAGCTACTTCATCCATGGGAATCCAACAAGGTTTGGAACGAGGCTTTAACCTGCCTACTTCCAGTTACGGTTTCGATTTTAAAATAACTTTTTAACAGCGATGACGATGAAAAAGTACTTATATACACTATGCACCGCAGCCTTATTGGGACTAGCTACCTCTTGCGTGGATGGTTTCGACGCAGTCAACCAAAACCCCAACAAGCTATATTTGGATGAAGTTGATATCCAAAAGATATTTCCGGGTACTATCTACAAATCCCTGGACGTATTATCCGAAATGAACTATAACTACTACGCCTATATGGCACGTTACGTAGTGTCATGGACGAGCCCGCAGAGTTCGGACAACGTAGGCGACCGGTTCTATAACTTCTACAAGAAAGTTCTGGGTGACGTAGCTATTATGGAAGAGAAATACGACCAGGATACCAACGGAAACTATTGGGCAATCCTGACTACCTGGAAGGCTTATCTCTACTCCGTACTGACCGGAACATGGGGTCCTGTACCTTTGGATTCAGCCTGTAAGGAGACTTACGGAAACGTATATTACTACAACAGCGAAGCCGAAGCCTATATGCAGATACTCCGTTGGCTGGACCAGGCGGTAGAAACATTCGACCCAAACGGAGCGAAGATATTGAAAGACCCTTTCTATCCTTCTGCCGGTGGTGACAGTGACATCGAGAAATGGCGTAAGTTTGCCAACTCCCTGCGCCTGGACGTGGCTATCCGCATGATGAACATGAAGAAAAGCCCCGAAGCCATCTCTATGGCACGCGAGCAGATAGAAAAAGCATTGAACGAAACCAACCGCAACTACCTGTTCAACTCTAATAATGACAACGCAGCAGGACGCTATGGTACCGACCCCAATGCCGACGTTTCCTTATATTACAACCGTATCCTGAAAGAATTTGACCTCGGAACGAAACTGGAAACAGAAATGGGTGGTCTGACTTACCCGGCAATGGACGAATATTTCTTCTGCTATATGCGCTCTTACAAAGATCCCCGTTTGAGCAAATATGCACAACCTTCACGCAACAATGAGAGTGGTGACTACCGCGCCGTGGTAAGAGATTCCCTGTGGTCGACAGCAGAGGAGAAATACATCCAGGTATCATACAGAATACCTTTCCTGCCACGCTTCGAACTGAAACAGACGCCTACCGGATGGATTGTGGGCAAGGATGAACACAACAACAACCTTCAAAGTCTTTATTCCACCGCTTCCGTTAGTATCGAAGGCTATACATACGCTTTGATTCAGCGTGATTTCATCAAGCAGGACGCTCAGGTGAAACTACTGACATGGGCGGACGTAAACTTCATGCTCTCCGAAATCCAATTACGTAAAGACGAATGGGGTTTGAACATAGCATTGCCGCAAAGTGCCGAGCAGTACTACTACAATGGTATCACTGCTTCCATGAACGAGTACAGTGTGACTGCCGGAATAACCGACTACATCCAACGTAATGGTATCAAATGGAATACTAACGGACTGGGCTGTCGTGACTACCGTGCCTTCTACAAAGCCGATATCAACGGAAAAGGCGGTTACAAGAACAACTTGGAACAAGTGTGGAAGCAACGTTACATCGCCGACTACTTCAACGGATTCGCCGGATGGACACTGGAACGCAGAACACGTGTGATGCAATATCCTCCTATTTTCTACAACGGAACTCCGAACAACTACGGAACCTACGGTGCCAACCAGTTCGACCCTGTTCCCGAACGTCTGCAATATCCTACGGACGAACGCAACTGGAACATGAACTATTACCGTGAAGCCTGCCGCATGTTGCAATCCACTTCACTGACACCCCGTTCAGACGGCAACTATAACGACAACTTCTTCACCCCGCTTGGCATTGGCGGAACGTACAACCAGGAAGGTCTGTACGAGCGTTGGAAAGGCGGTCAGTTGATGTACAACAATGAAATGGTAGCCCGTTGGTATGGCGACACTATCGAAGAGTTTGTAGACAATGTACTGTCAGACTATCCGGAATACATTTCCCTGGAAGGAGAAGCACGCCTGGAAGCAAGTATCAAGTTTGTGCGCATAGAAGATAAAAAATAATATAATAAACAGATAGACAGTTATGAAACTAATGAAATACATTACCGGATGCTCCGCAGCTTTGCTACTTCTTGCGGCATGCGACAAAGAAGAAGGTCCGAGCATCGACGACTACTTCTTGAATTACGAAATTCCGGAAATTCCTGTCACCGAAGATTATCAGGTAGGTATCTTCTACAACAAAGGAACCGACATAGCCAGCAGACCGAACGGTGATGCTAACTTCACCCGTTGGGAACTCCTGACACTGACCGACGCGGAACTGAGCGCGAAGAACGACTATAACAACCTGACACCGCAGGTAATGCCCGCATCACAGCAAGAAAGTTTCCTGCAACCGGACGCAGGAAGCCAGAGTTATCGCATGATTCCGATGGTGCAGCAACACGTAGACGACTGCATCGAAGCGGGAGCGAACTTTATGATTCTCCCCGAAGCGGGCGTAGACTTGGGCAAAGGCCCCGGCACAGAAATCAACCAGGGAGATTCACTGTTTATAACCATGATGCTGGGACGTTCAGGCAGAGGGGGCAAACGCCTGCCGATGCCACACCTGGGACAACCGGGAGTAGACTTCGTAGACCTGAAAACGATGAAAATCGTGGCTGCTATCAACTGGAACAACATCGTTGATATGTCTCCTACCCTGTCTTCAAGCAACTGCATCGAGACGGCTACCGGAAGAACCTATGACGGCGTCACCTATACACGCCAGGAACTGCTGAACAACTTCTTCAGCAAAATAGGTTGTTACTTCTCAGACGAGCGCTACTATAAAGTAGGCGGCACACGACCGATGGTTTACATCAAAAACAAGACGGGCGAAATCTATGCGCAAGACGCCAAAGCCATGTATGACGGCATCCGCGAAGCTGTGAAAAAAGCTACCGGTTACGACATTTACATCATGGTGGAGAGTGCCGATGTATGGTGCAATCAGATGCGTTACCAATACTTCTACATGGAAGGTTGCGTAGACGCCGTAGCCAGCCGTAACATGTACGACCAGTCGGAAATGAGCCGTTCTTATATGTATCCGCAGATGATAGACCAAAACTGGAAGTACAACCGCGAAACGGCATTGCCTGCCTTCGGTAACGGTAGTATGGAGTACGTTCCTACTGTTGGCCCTGCCTGGAACAAGCTGGTGCAGGACGGTCGCGGTTCTATCGGCAACTCTCCGATTGTGAAGAAAGACCCTGCCACCTACCGCACCATTTGTAACGTGGCAAAGATGAACGCCGGACGCAGCCGCCTCATCCTTATCGACTCTTACAACAAGTACAACTTCGACTCCTTCATCGAGCCGACAGTAGAGGGCTACGGTAACGGATACGGAAAGACCTATCTGGAAATCACCCGCCAGCAATTCAAGAAGAACTAAGAATGTTAACTCTTTAATGATAGAAAGAATATGAGAAATAAATATTGGAAATACATTTGCCTGTTGGGTTTGGGCGCTTTCTGCTGGGCGTGCTCGGACGACAATCCTGCTGACGGACCAAACGGCCCGGGTTCTGAAGGCAATCAGGGAACGGAAGAGGAAATCGTACGTTCCTACAAGATAGGTACACTGGCAGGTTTCGAAGGCAACTTGCGCCGGAATATGGACAAGTCTAAAACCGACGTATCTACCATGCACAACCGTTCATTATTTTGCCGCTACGTAGCTTCCGCCTATCCGGAAGCACAGGAAGACAAGCCGTATCCCGGCCCGATCACCGAAGCCGACTGGTGGGACAACTTTGTGGAAGAAATCGCTTATAGCGGTCAGGACTATGTTGCCATGAACTGTCGTGGTGAGTCCAATCCCGATATAGACCACGGACGTCCCGACAAGCTCATCGACATGATGGCAGCCATCAAGCGCAAAGGTGTGGAACATGAGTTCAAAATCGCTATCTTCGATGATACTCCTGCTTCATGGTCGGCGGCACGCAACGCGCACAAAGGATACGGTTACGATAACAAACCGTTCAGAAACGGTAGCCGCGTAGAAGGTTCACACTATCCGTTGCTCTTCCTCGACCCTGAGAAAGAGGATATGAAAGGTGCAAACAATGATTTCCGTAAGGAGATTTATTACTACATCTGGGATGCCAACATTAAGCCATCGTTTGAAAACGTTCCGCGTGACTATTGGTTTGAGATAGACGGACGTCCGGTTGTATTGTTCTGGAATCCGAACGGTTTCCTGCAAGACAGTTATCTCAGCGAACTGATGGCCAAAGACCCGATAAAATACAAAAGTACTACGGGACTCGACCAGACGAAGTCAGACGCTTATCATGGCAAGTTGAGTTACATTCTGAAATGTCTCAGCGAAGACTTCAATGCTATGTTCGGCGTACGCCCGTTCCTTATCATCCAGCGCGAATGGACCGACCGCGACTTCTCATTGGTGGATTGCCCCTATTTGGATGGTATCCACAACTGGTTTGCCGTTCCTACAATGGACATGAAAGAAGACGTGTACAATGAGAACCTGAAATACAACACCTACATTTCCTCTTACAATTTCAAGGGCTTCAGTGTAGGCAGCGGATGTCCGGGCTTCGTGCAGGGTGATCTCGCCCGTCCGAACTGGCAGTTTATCGATTCCGACCACGGTCGCTACGCAACCAAGATGTTCGAATCCTTCTTGGCTAAAAAGCCCGACCTGGTATTCCTCGAAGGATTCACTGACCTTGCCGAGAACGCAGCCTGGTGGAGAAGTTCGGATAAGATCTATTACGACTTTCCAAACCAACGCATCAATCAGCTTCGTAAATATAGTAATAATCCCTTCCCTACCAATCAAAAAATTGAAGCGGAAACTAGCGATTACTGTTATGAAGGCAGTGTTTCAGGCAATAAGATTGGAACTCTGCTGATGGAGTCGGAAATGAACAATGCACCTGAACAGGGCATAGTGAAATACTGCAACGATACGAAATACAGCGGTGGTTGGCACACCAACCTCACTTCCGCCGGGCTGAATACATTGAGATGGAAAGAGTTGCCTTTCAGAAAAGGAGAATCCGTTATCCGTTTCCGTTACTCAAGCAATGGCGCAGCCAGCGTACGTTGCCAGATTGGCGACACGATGACGCAAAGCGTAAGTCTTCCTGCCACAGGCGGCACATGGGAAGAAGCACAGGTAGCAGTTTACACTCGTGACGCACGCGGATATGCCGACTTCAACCTGATAGTGACCGAAGGTGCCATCAGCCTGAACTACGCAGAGATTATCGCAGAAAAATAAAAAACAAGAATAGTAAAATATGTATCAAACTAAAAATTTACCTATGATGAACAAAAGAGTATTAAACAGTTTTCTCTATGGAGCACTGTTGTTTTCATTAGGAACAGGAGTTGTTTCCTGCAAGGATTACGACTCGGATATCGAAGGTCTGAACAACCGTATCACAACGGTTGAGTCTGACATGGATAGATTCAAAGAAAAGATCGAGGCTGCACTGAATGCAAACTTAACAGTACAAAGCTGGTATCCCAGCGAAGACCAGTCGCAATACACCATCGTATTGAGCAACGGAGACGAACTATACGTTCAGGCTTCCAATAAGGCTACTCCTTTCTACCAGTTCAAGGTGGAAGAAGGCACATGGAGATATACCAAAGATAAAGGCGCGGGCTGGTACAAGGTACTGACATTCGGCACTGAGCAGGAAATTCCGGGAACGGACAAAGACCAACTGTACTATGACAAGAGCAACGGTTACATCTATATCCAGAAAACAGGCGAACTGGTGCAAACCACTATCACTGCGGATAAGGACACACCGATTCTGGCAGAGAATAAAGAGAACAAGACACTCTCTGTCTACATCTACGGTGAAAACTATATCCTTCCCGTACAAGGTGGCGGTTTCAGTGGTATCAGTTCCATCCTCTTCCAGAAGCAATTTGTATTTGAAGAAGATGAATTCCTCGAAGCAGCCAGCTATACCAACAAGCTAGGTAAAGTGGTTACCGCCCATACAGCTACCGCGAAGTTCAAGATTCTGCCTAAAGACATTGATTTGTCCGAAGCTGTTTTTGAATCCGCAGATATTCACGAATTGAAGATGACACGTGCGGAACTTCCTCAACTGTTGGTTAATACAGATAAGAAGCTCGACGCAAACGGTATCCTGACCGTAGAACTGACTCCAAGTAATATGACGGCTCCGTACTACGGCGCAGTGTTGGAAATCACATTGGACAAGACAACTACAAGTTCCAATTACTTCGTAGTGAAACCGACTTCTTACAGCGCTAGCAACGGTCAGTTTGCTTACCGCGAAACACGTACGTATTATCAGAATTCGGAATCTCTGAAATTCATCAGCACTGAAAGTCTCGACCTTGCCAAAACAATCGGTTGGGGATTCGGCGAAAGCGAAGAAGTGAAGTTCGTTGACGAACTGGGATTCAGTGAACTGGCAATCGCAACGACTTATGAACTGACAGAAAATCCGAACAACACGTTCGAAGTGACTGACAAGGGGGTATTGACCGCTAAAGCAGCCAATAGACAAGGTATAGTGAAAATCACTTATACTGTGGCCGAAGAAGATTTCACTAAAGAAGTATTGGTCTACTCACAGGATGAATCGACTGCCAAAAACGGTATCGGACTGACAGGTGTAACAGAACTGCTAAGTGACATTGAAAGTCTTTACAAGGGTACAAAAGCTATCAAAGTGCACAATGCTCAAACTACACTGGAAAGCATGGGAGTTGCAGCATCCAAAGCATGGAAACTGGGTGCTCAACAAAACGGTGGCAGCTGGGATGTTATTCCTATGAATACAAATCTTGCAAGTATCACACAAGACACAGAATTGGCTAACGGTGAAGTTTGTCTTTACTACGACGCTCTTCAAAAGACTAGTTATCTGTTGGTAGGTCCTCAGGCTGAAGGTATAGTAGGAGCCAACCTGTTCGCTATGAATGAAACAGGAACAGATAAGGAATCTTTCACTCTCAATGACAAACAAGTAGGATTGTATATAGGCAATGTTACATCGAAGTATGTAGTGGAAGCTCCGACGAAGAAACCTGAATTGGAAATTCCTATTTATGGTAAATCCGGTATCGACCATGCAAGCCCAGTTCTCAATATTGGTAACAGATTTGCTATCCCGGGTGTGTATGATAAGGTAAAAGGCTATCACTTCACTGATATGGACTTGCGCAAAGCGTTGTACAACTTCAAACCTGCTGACGCAGACTTTACAATCACCCTGAATAAAGGTGACCAAAATGACAAAGTACAACAAAGATGGGATGCTAATAACTTTTTATGGGATGCCTACAAGAACGAATTGACAATCGTCCGCAACACTCCGCATCTGCAATTATTCCACTTCAACTTTAACGACAAGAAGATAAATGAAATGACAGAAGCCAATAATGGCATCAAGATATCATGGACATTCAGCGCCGGTAAGGGAGAAGTATCATCTGAAGGTAATGAAGCATGGTACGTAAAAGACCCTGTACGCCAACCGGGAGACCATATGATTTATATGGGCGTTGACAAGCAACCTAACGCGACAGGTGTTATCAGCACAGACTATAACCTGAAAATATCCGACTTTGAACCTGGCAAGGAAGAGTTGACAGAACTGGTTGTCGGCAAGGTTTACAATCTGGGAGACGCTTTGAAGAATCACGAATTCTGGAGAAAAGGTTGCGCATGGGATGTATACGGTGGTGAAAGCAATGCTTCCGGAACGAATTTACCAGTATTGTTGCAATACAACTCATCATTGAACAGACTTGCGCCAACAGACCATTGTAGTACCTACTTCGGCGTACAAAAACCGATAAAAGTAGCGTTTGAAGGAGCCAATGATGAAGCTAAATCTTTATTGGAAGTAGATTCGGATAACCAAACCTTCAAATTGAAAGGAGAATCAAGTAAGGAAATCCAGCTCAGAATTATCTTTGAAACCGATTACAGCAGTCAGAGTTTGTACTTCAAAATAATCAAAGGATAATCAGAACTTGAAATCTCTTCTATACAAATAGAGTAGCATAATAGAGAGAGATTTTCTTTAAAAGCCATGCCGCAAAACCGCAAGTACACGCACTTCGGTTGGCGGCATGGCTCTTTTTATACTATGACGAAACAATTAAGCGCATTTTAAGCGCACATTAAGCGAAACATAACCTAAAAATTATTCGTCGGACTGTACCTTTATCCCAAAATTATTATTAACTTGTAATATCATGAATAGAATTAGCAAAGTATTTCTAGCTTGTGCATGCAGCGCCTTCTGCATGAACGGACAAGCACAGGACAATACTACATGGACAAACGACTTCTCCAATGCCGGAGAGACTCTGAAAGTAGTAGGTCGGGGAACGTGCAGCATTGCCGACAACGTATTCCGTTCCAAAGGCGCATACGCCGTATTCGGCAATCCTGAATGGAAAAACTACTCCTTCTCTTTCAAAGCCCGTGCCCCTAAGAATGCCGAACAGGTACAGATATGGGCAAGTTTCCGCAATTACAACCGCTTCGACCGCTATGTGGTAGGTATTAAAGGCGGATTGCAGGACGACCTCTACCTGATGCGTACCGGATATATGGGTACGGATGAGTTTATGGGCGTTCGTCCGCTGGGCTTCCATCCTGTACCGGGAGAATGGTATCAGGTGAAAGTAGAAGTTTGCGGCAACCGCATCCGTATCTTCCTCAATGATGAGAAACAACCCCGCATCGACCTCGTGGATAAAAACGCGAACCTCGTTCCATCGGGTGAAGTTGCTTTAGGCGGCGGATGGATAGAGACAGAGTTTGACGACCTTGTCGTAACCCCGATGGCGGACGACGCACTGAAAGACGTAAAAGTGGCGGAATATAAAAAGAAAGCCACCCCTGCGGAGAAAGAAAACAAACGCCGCCAGGAACGTGCTGCCTACGCGCCCGTACAATTAAAAGCCCTCATCGGCAGCCGCACGGACATCACGCTGGATGGCAACTGGCTCTTTATGCCGGACTATCAACTGGACAACAAGGATAAAGCTATTTCCGCACAAACCGACGATAAGGACTGGCACATCATGTCCGTCCCCAATTTCTGGAATCCCATCCGCATCTGGCTGCACGGCGAAACAATGCCCTCTCCCACCGGAGCACAACCGAAAGGCGTATCGGACACCTACTACCAACAGGAAACCGACCGTTGCGAAAACTATACCTTTGATTACCGCCGCGTGAAATACGCCTGGTATCGCCAATGGATGGAACTGCCCGCCGACGTAGCAGGCAAGAACCTGACACTGACTTTCGACGCCGTTTCTAAAATTGCCGAAATCTATATCAACGGCACACTGGCAGCTTCAAACATCGGTATGTTCGGTGAAATCCAGGTAGACGGCAGCCAACTGCTGAAACCCGGCAAGAACCTGCTCACAGTAAAAGTGACACGCAACGCGGACGGCAGTGCTTCTTCCGATTCCAACTCTATTGACTTCTTCTACTCGTCCGTTCGCGAAAGTGAGAAAGAGGATGGTAAAGTGACCGTAAAGAAAGACATTCTGAAAGACATCGCACATGGTTTCTACGGTGATGAACCTGCCGGAATATGGCAACCTGTGAAGCTGACTGTCACCGACCCGATGAAAGTGGAAGATGCCTTTATCAAGCCTACCTTGCAGGGTGCTACGTTTGACGTGACCGTAAAGAACCACGGCAACAAGAAGAAGCAATTCGACCTTTATACGGACATCATCGACAAGGAGACAGGCTCTATGCTTTACTCCGGGCTATCCCTGCGGAAACTAAACCTCAACGCAGGCGAAGAACGAATGGAAACGTACACCATAAACGACCTGAAACCCCGTCTATGGACACCGCAGCATCCCAATCTTTACGACTTCAAGTTCCGCCTGGTCGCAGACAAGGGAACCGAACTGGACTGCCTGACGGAAACTTCCGGCTTCCGCACTTTTGAAGTGAAGGACGGACTTTTCTACCTGAACGGCAGTAAATACTGGCTGCGCGGCGGAAACCATATCCCTTTCGCACTGGCGCCCAACGATGAGAACCTGGCAAATACCTTCATGCAACTGATGAAAGCCGGAAACATTGACGTTACCCGCACGCATACCACCCCGTGGAACAAACTTTGGATGGCGGCTGCCGATAACAACGGTATCGGTGTTTCATTCGAAGGTACATGGTCATGGCTGATGATTCACTCCACACCGATTCCCGACGAACGTCTGTTGGAGATGTGGCGCGACGAATTCCTGGGACTGCTGAAAAAGTATCGCAATCATCCGTCATTACTCTTTTGGACAGTAAACAATGAAATGAAGTTCTACGACAACGACAGCGACCTGGAACGTGCCAAAGAGAAATATCGCATTATCTCGGACGTAGTGAAAGAGATGCGCCGTATCGACCCTACCCGCCCCATCTGCTTCGACTCCAACTATCAGGCCAAAGGCAAGGACAAGAAATTCGGCACCGACTTTATGAACAGCATTGATGATGGCGACATTGACGATATGCACGGTTATTACAACTGGTATGACTACTCTGTATTCCGTTTCTTCAACGGTGAATTCCAAAAGCAGTTCAAAGTGGCCGACCGTCCGCTTATCAGCCAGGAAATGTCTACGGGTTATCCCAACAATGAAACGGGACACCCTACACGCTCTTACCAGCTTATCCATCAGAATCCCTATACATTGATAGGTTATGAGGCTTACGACTGGGCTGACCCTGCATCCTTCCTGAAAGTACAGGCATTCATCACAGGCGAACTGGCTGAAACACTCCGCCGTTCCAACGACCAGGCTTCGGGTATTATGCACTTTGCCTTGATGACATGGTTCCGTCAGACATACGATTATCAGAATATCGAGCCGTATCCTACTTACTATGCTTTGAAGCGGGCTTTGCAACCTGTATTGGTCAGCGCAGAGTTATGGGGACGCAATTTGTATGCCGGCGAAAAGCTGTTTACACGTATCTATGTAGTAAACGACCGCGAGAACGGCACGGACTTGAAACCGTCTCTGCTCCATTGGGAGATACAAGACGAAACCGGAAAGCGACTGGCAAACGGTTGTGAAAATATCCCTGTCGTGAAGCATTACGCACGATATTATATCGAACCTGATATCCAGTTACCGACCTGTCTGCCCGCCGGCAAAACAAAAACCAAACTGGTATTGAAACTCACAGAAAACGGCTTGCCCATCTCTGCCAATGAATACGAGTTGCTGCTCGCCCGCAAAGAGTGGAATGCAGGTCAGGTGGACAACAGCAAAAAGATTGTATTATTGGATAAAGACAACACGAAAGGGGTATTCGACTTCCTGAACATCAAGTATCAGCCGGTTTCTTCCGTAAAAGAGTTGCTCAACAGCAAACTGAAAGCTGACCTTTGCGTCATCTCCGGTCTGACAGCCTGCACCGATGAAGAAAAGGAAATGCTCCGCGCTTATCAGTCCAAAGGTGGAAAACTTCTTTTCCTCAACAGCAAGGAAGCAGTGAAGACTGCATATCCCGAATACATCACCGGATGGATTATCCCGACAGAAGGCGATATCGTTATCATGGAACGCAACGATGCTCCTGTCTTTAATGACATCGACGTACTGGAACTACGCTATTTCAACAACAATAAGCGTGAAATCCCCGTAGCATGTACCGCTACCCTGAAAGCTCACCGCCATAAGAATGTAACGGAACTGGCAGGACAAATGAAAATCCACGCTTACATCGACGGTGGCAAACCGGAAGACCGCATCGAACGTATAGAATCCATGCGCGGCTTGACGATGTTACAGATAGCTGATGGGAAAGGAGAAGCGATTATCTCTACCATGTGTACGGAAAAAGCCGCAACCGACCCGATAGCCGGTAAATTAGTAGTGAATATGATCAACTGTCTGACTACAAATAAATAAGTACATATACAATAGACAAAGGTAAAAAGCCGAAACAAAAGAAGAGAGGAGCTGTATCTATGAATACAGTTCCTCTCTTTATTTATATCTGATACCTAAGACGGAAATATTCGATTCATATGAGATATGCTCGATTACTTATAACTTTAGAAATCAGCGCCTTACAGTTTCCTGCCGTTTCCTTTAACGGAAACGCCCGTTCCCCACCGAGGGAACGCCTGTTTCTCACCGAGGAACGAGACGTTCATCAGAGCTTCCGGAACTAAGTCCTTACTATATACTTTTTCCATAGCAGTTATATTCGATAATGCATAGACAGGAATTAAATATTTCATACAAAAGGGCAGTAGCGGCAACAATAAAAGGGGAAGAACTAAAGAAGAAGAGTAGCAGCAGCAGAAGAAGAAGAAGAGAAAAAGACAGAAGAACAAAAGGAGAGAGCCTGTCAAAATGAAGTAAACCCCGAAAGTCTTTTGTCCAACTTTCGGGGTTTATTTATTTCAAGACATCACACATTACAAGAGAAGAACGAAATCATCCTTGCTACAACTATCTATAGCGAGGATGATTTCATTAAAAGGGGAGTTTTGACACACTCCCCCATAGTCTACAAATTGACTATCGTTTGCAAGCGAATATCTTTGGAAGAAGCACCGACCATAATATCAAATGCACCCGTAGGTACTATAAACTGTTCTTTTGCTGCATCCCAGTAGCGAAGTTGTTCTTTATCGAGTTCGATTTCTACCAAACGGCTCTCACCTGACTTCAAAGGCACGCGCTGGAAACCTTTCAGTTCTTTTATTGGAACGATGCTGCCGGTTTCGGGGATTCGCACGTACACCTGTGCTACTTCATCCCCTTTCTTCTTTCCGGTATTCTTCAGGCGGAAAGAAACAGTGACTTTGCTTGCGCTGTCTTTTACTTTCAAATCACTGTATTTAAAGGCGGAATAGCTCAGTCCATAACCAAAAGGATAGAGAACATCGCCCTTGAAATACTTATAAGTACGTCCTTTTGTGATGTCGTAGTCATCAAATGGTGGCAGTTCATCCAACGATTTATAATAGGTCAGCGGCAAACGTCCGGCAGGATTATAGTCACCGAATAATACGTCGGCGACAGCCGTTCCGCCCTGCTCGCCCGGATACCAGGCATTCACGATGGCAGGAATATGTTCGTCCATCCAGTTGATAGCCAATGAACTTCCCGCAACGAGAACAACGATTATGTTCGGATTCACTTTATAGATTTCCTGTAAGAATTCTCTTTGGTCTGCCGGGAGCTGGATATCGTATCTATCCTGCCCTTCACGTTCTATCGACTTATTGATTCCCATTACGGCAACCACCGTTTCACATTCACGGACCGCTTTTCCGGCTTCTCCATACAAATCGAGACGGGTAGCCTTTCCTATTTGCGGAACTTTCCATTGCAGTTTTGCAATGGCATAATCACGGTTATCATAATATTCGGCTTTTAGCTGATAGTTTTTCCCTGCTTCAAGATAGATGGAAGCCGAGTCCGTAGATACCGCATGCGCCGACCATGCGTCAATCAACAATTGGTCGTCAATGCTTAAACGGCAACCGTCATCCGAAGTAAAGCTGAATGTATAGCGACCGGAGATAGTCGGTTTCAGCTTTCCCGTCCAACGAATAGAGAGCGGAGATTTAGGCAGAAACGGGTCGGGTGCCTGGTTGGCAGGTTCAAAGTTAATCCAGTTTTCCGTGCGCACTTTGGGAGTACCTTTCAAATGGGTATCTTCAAAGTATTCCGCTTTCAATCCTTCGGGGAAGTTCTCACCTTGAATCAATTCCAGTCCGTCGGCAGCAGATTTCCAGGGAGCATATACGACTTTTACTTTATCGCCTACCCTGTTTTTGATTCCCTGCAAGATGGAAACAGGCTCTACTACCGGTGCACCGCTATAATCGCCAAACTCGCATTTGCCCGCATTAATACCGACCACTGCTATCGACTTTAACTTATCGACATTCAACGGAAGCATATTCTTTTTATTCTTCAACAGAACAATGCATTGGCGGGCAACGTCCAAAGCTATCTCCTGATGCTCTTTCGAGCCAATCACGGACGGAGAGATTTTAGTATACGGATTGCGTTCCGTTCCATCGAAAAGCCCCAGTTTCATACGGGCTGTCAGGACATTATAGGCAGCCGAATCAATATCGGCGTCGGATACCATATATTGTTGGTAGGCATTCAGGAGATATTGGTCGTAGACATCGTCTCCACATTCCAGATCCAGTCCCGCTTTGATGGATAAAGTAGCGGCGGCTTCTTTGGTCTTTACATATTTATGGGCGTTTACCAACAAGGACGGCCCGCCGCAATCGGAAACGACGTATCCCCGGAATCCCCAGTCCTGACGCAGAACCTTTTGCAACAGCCAGGCGTTCAGCGTACAGGGCACATCGTTCAACGCATTATAGGCAGTCATGATGGAAGCGGCTTTCCCTTCCTTCACACACATCTCGAACGCAGGGAAATAATATTCACGCAATTGCTTTTCGGAGATTTGCGGATTGCAGACAAAGCGGTTGTGTTCCTCATTATTGGCGGCGAAATGCTTGGGAGTGGAAACGATTTTCAGATAATGCGGGTCGTCGCCTTGCAGTCCCTGCACAAAAGCAGTTCCCATAATTCCACTGAGAAAAGGGTCTTCCCCATACGTTTCCGGGGTACGTCCCCAGCGGGGGTCACGTGCCATATTCACGGTAGGCGACCAAAAGGTCAGCACATCACTGAATTGCTCTTTCTGTTCCCTGCCCTGATCCAATTCATTCCAACGGGCACGCGCCTCATCCGAAATCACGGTAGCTACCCGCTTCTGTAAATCTGGATTCCAGGTAGCGGCCAGTCCGATGGCTTGCGGGAATACGGTAAAACGTCCCGGGCGTACCACTCCGTGCAGCGCTTCATTGCCATGATAGTATTTATCAATGCCCAAGCGGGGAATGGCGGGAGAAGTGGCACGCAGCAGACTTATCTTTTCTTCCACCGTCATGCGGGAGAGTAAATCCGTCACTCGTTCGTGCACGGGCGCATTGTCATTCTTATACAATTCCTGCGCCTGTACAAAAGAGCAGGACATCACAGACAAAGCACCTGCCAGCAAAAACTTTCTATACCTATTTATTAGTTCCATTTTTCTATCTTACATTGTATTAATTACATTTGTCAACTTATCTTTCTTTGTTCCCATGCCGTATATATAAAAATTTGATAAAGAAAAAACATCCTTCCATATCTTTTGTATTACGAACTCGCAGATATCGGAAATTCATTGGCTTATCCAGTAGATACAGGCAATAAGGTTCGTCTTTCTTGCTTTGTCCGGACATTCGTTTTTATTATTCCCAGTTATCTGTGCGGAAAGGGGATGCCGGCAAACCTTTCTCATTATACAGATTACAGCGCGGGCTGTTGGAGAATCCGTAGCGTACAGCTACGGGCTCGGCAACTTCGTTGCTCGATACAATGACTTTATTCCCTTCGATGATGGCATCCGCCCATACAAACTTGCGGTCGGCGCCTGCAATACCGAATCCGGTCAGCTTGGTCGGTTTCGGTTGGGGTTGTTCGCCTTCAGGGAGATAAGGGGAAGTTCCCATCATCAACTTCT
The DNA here is from genome assembly GCF_014750685.1 of Bacteroides sp. GM023. Classification (GTDB taxonomy): domain Bacteria; phylum Bacteroidota; class Bacteroidia; order Bacteroidales; family Bacteroidaceae; genus Bacteroides. The sequence continues at coordinate 111,443 of NZ_JAAXGE010000001.1, read as the reverse complement.
TGCCCTGATTGGTGAACTCCAGGATTATTTTATTTCCTTTCACTGTCATTTTCTTATAAAGAGGCCCCATGCCGACAATCTTCTCGCCATACGCCAACTTGCGGGCAGCAAGGGCTAAGCGGTGTCCTACATCGTATTTGTCAACCGGATGCAAATCGAACGGATCGCCGACATCAATTGTTACTGCCATGGCCGTATTGGGAAGGTTCAATGCTTTCGACTGACCTTCGCGCACCCAGCGCCAGCCGTTTCCTTCGACAGAAGGTTCCTGGTCTACGGGTTCGTAATTGGGAAGCTGCACATATACGAAAGGAAAGTTGCCAATCCCCCATTTCTCCCGCCAGTCGGTAATCATCCGGGAGAAAAGTGTCGCGTATTCCTTTGCCGAGCCACCGGAATTAAACTCGCCCTGATACCAAATGACTCCTTTGATGCTTAAAGGGATTAACGGAGAAATCATGGCATTGAACAGGTTGGACGGGCCGTTATTGCCGCCGTCCGGTTTGCGCGGATTGGGCGGACGAGGTGCACGGGGAGCCGGTTTGGGAGGGGCAGGTTTTCCGGCGGCTTGTGCGGCACGTACCGCTACCGCCCATTCTTTCTGCGCCTGGTTCCATTCCTTGCCTACCGTTTTATCCCATTCCCTTACTGCCGAATCAAACTCTTTTTGCTTCTGCGGATAAGTAGCCAATATCTCGGGATTGTCCTTTACATTTTTCTCATAAGCAGCTACATAATGAGCCAATGCGGGTTCCTGTTGAAGACCGGAAAGACTTGTCCAAGCCTCTGCACGCGTACCGCCCCAGGCTGATTGGATAACTCCTAACGGACGCCCGTTGGCCGCACGCATATCACGTGCAAAGTAATAGGCGGTGGCAGAGAATCCCTGTCCGTTGATTTTCGCCAGCATTTCCGGCGTACAAAGCACCCACCTGGCAGCCCGTTCGGGACTGGCTGTTCCTTGTGGGATTTCAATATCCGCCAAGCGTTGCAGGGATGTGTTTTTAGGGACAAAGAATAGACGCAGCAAGGAATCTTCCGAATGGGCTATATCGTCAGCATATTCTTTTCTCACCTTGACGCCCCACTCCATATTCGATTGCCCGGAAGCTACCCATACATCGCCTACCAGTACATCCGAATAAACCAGTTTGTTCTTTCCGGTGATAGTCAGCGTCTCACCTCTCTTCTTTGTTTTTACCGGTTTCAGTTTCACCTGCCATGTCCCGTCGGCGTTGGCGGTTGTTTTCATTTTCTGTCCGGCAAAGGTTATCTCGATGTGTTCTCCGGCATCTGCCCAGCCCCAAATCGCAATATTGGCGTCCTGCTGCAAAACCATATGATTGCCGAATATCAAAGGCATCTTTACATCAGCATTCACTTCCGGCAATCCAAGGACGACGGAAAGTAGGAAGAGCCACGAGACTAAAAGAATTCGTTTCATTTTATCAGAAGTTAGATGATGATGGCGGCTCTAAAGAGCCACCATTTTATACTTGGTAGTAAAAGCAACAGGTTGCTTACTGTCTTTATTCAGCTTGAACGGAATCAGTTTTTCTTCTCCTGCTCCCAGTTCATAATGGATGGCATCACCTATCTTGATACCGTCAATAAACATTTCAACTTTGCCAATATCCATCAATGAACCTTCATTCTTCACGCTTACCCATACGGTCTTCTGATTCTTCGTCAGGTTCTCTTCTACTTTCGATATGGAGAGATTGAAGTTGGCGCCAAACTCATGCGTATAATTAAGCATACCGGATACGCCTTTCTTCTTATCGCTGAAGCCTACACTGTGCTTAATTTCATTGTTAGCTTTGTAATCGGGACTCATGCCACCGACGCATATCTTGAATTCTCCTTTTTCCACGACTCTGTCCATATGGTCGTTGAGCAGGGATATGTCGTAGGGTGTCAGTTCAAAAGAGACGGTTTTCGATTCTCCCGGCTGCAAGTGAACACGATCGAAGTCTTTCAGTTCCATGACGCGGGTCTTTACACTGGCGTACATATCCGTCACATACAATTGTGCCACTTCATCTCCGGCACGGCTTCCTACATTCTTCACGGTAGCCAGAACGGTTACATTGCCGTTCGGTTGTTCCTTAATCTTCAAATCCGAGTATTCAAAGGAAGTGTAGCTAAGACCGAATCCGAAGCGGTAAAGCGGATAAAATTCCATATCTACATATTCATAGCGACGGCCTGAAGTCTTGAAGTTATAATACAAAGGGAGCTGTCCTACGTGGCGCGGGAAAGTCATCGGCAATCGACCGCCGGGATTGTAGTCACCGAACAGAACATCTGCCATTGCCGGGCCGCCTTCCTGTCCCGGAAGCCAGTTTACAAGAATGGCTTTACACATTTCAGACGCTTTCAGAATGTCATAGGGACGTCCTGCCTGAAGAATCAGGATGACCGGCTTTCCGGTTGCGCAAACAGCTTCCAACAGTTCCTGCTGTTTGCCGGGCAGAATCAGGGTAGCCCAGTCGTTGTTCTCTCCGCACGTTTTGCGAACATCAGTGGTGGCTTCGCTGGTGGAGCAGTCGCCCAACACCATTACTACGACGTCCGATTGGGAGGCTGCTTTGACAGCTTTAGAGATATTCGTTGCATCCGGATTGGTAAAGTCACAGCCTTGTTCATAAAGCACTTTCGTCTGTTTGCCGACGGCTTCTTTGATACCGGTCAGTACGGATTTCAATTGTCCGGGTTGTAATTTCGGGGTGTAATCGCCCGGCTGGAGGTCGTCTGCTCCGGGGCCGAGTACTGCGATAGTGCGCAGCGTCTTTGCCAAAGGCAGGAGATTGTCTTTGTTTTCCAACATTACAATAGATTCACGTGCTGCCTGACGTGCCATTTCTTTGTGGCTGTCCGAGTTCCATCCCGGGTAGATTTTCTTCCAGTCCAATGGTTTGCAGGGGTTCTTTTCGAATAGTTCGTTACGGAACATGGTGGATAACATGGTGCGACATACATTGTCGAGGTTCTCCATGTCGATGCGTCCGTCTTTGGCAGCTTGAATTACTTCCTTATTATTATAGGTGTCACCACAATTGGTAGCGATGCCGGCGGCTAATGCCTGGTTGGCTGCTTCAATCTTATCTTTTGCCGTATAGTGTTTACGGGCAGTCAGGTTGCCGATAGCGCCGCAGTCACTGACGATAAATCCGTTGAATCCCCATTCCTGGCGCAAAATCTGTTGCAGCAGTTCTTTGCTTCCGGCTACGGGGATGCCCATATAATCTGAATAAGCCATCATTAAAGACTGGCAATCGTAGTTGCGGATAGCATAACGGAACGGAACTAAATGTACTTCGCGCATTTCACGCTCAGACAGTCCGATATCATGCGAATCACGTCCGCCTAGCGGGGCACCGTGTCCGCCGAAGTGCTTGGGAGTGGTAAATAAGCCCCTGGATTGGTAGCCTTTAATCCATGCACCGCCAATTTGTGAAACCAGTACGGGGTCTTCTCCGAAAGTTTCTTCACAACGTCCCCAGCGTGCATCCTGCGCAACGTCCAGTACGGGCGACCATGCCTGTTTGGTATTTGCCGCTACCGTCTCGTCACCGATGACCATCGCCACTTCTTCCGTCAGTTTTCTGTTCCAGGTGGCTCCCATTGCCAGGGCTTGCGGGAAAATAGTTGCGCCGCTACCGTATGAGAAGCCATGCACGGCTTCTACCTTGGTGATTGGCGGCACATATAAATGAGGAATACCGGGGATGCCCCATCCTTCACGAATCAGTTCCATTTTATCTTCCGGCGTCATCACCGCCAACAGGCTTTCCACACGTTCTTCTACCGGAAGAGACGCGTCCATATAACGGCGGTCGGTCACTTTCCCTTTACTGTCTGTGAGGACTTTCTCTGCCACGAGTACTGAAATCTCCTTTAGAGAAAAAGGCTTGTCCACCTTTCCGGGCTTGAAGTTCAGCTTGACATGAGCGCCATATTTCGGGGTGAATTTCACTTTCATTTGTTTGTCATTCCCTTCTACCTGATAGTTTACGGGAGTTCCCAGGTTCATCGGGTCATAGGTGACAAATATATCCAGCGCGTCTTTCAGTTCGCTTCTGCTGATTCCCTGCATCTGAAGGTCCAGTTCGCAGACATCACCGGGTTGCTGGATGGTAAACATCAGCCATTGTTCGGCTTTTAGTGCCTGGGAAGGCAATGTCCACATCGTCTTTACATTTTTGTCAAAGGCCAAAGCCGCATTTTCCGCGTTTGCGGAAGCCGATACCGATAATATATCGCTTTGTTGCTGTGCCATTGCTACGGAACATGACAGTAAGCCTACTGCCAGCATCCATTTCATTTTGTTTTTCATGTTATGCTCGTTTTTCTAATATTATTAAGATTTCGTTTATCTACTTCGTTTGCTTCACCATCTGAATGGTGCCGTCCGGGTTATAATACAGTTTGTCTACACAGATGGAGCGTAGCCAATCATGCCTGGACAAGGCGCTGTTATGATAGAAAGCATACCATTGTCCTTTGAATTCGACAATAGAGCCATGATTGGTGTAACTGTCGGTCGGTTCCATGTAGATGCCTTTTGATTCCCACGGGCCTAACGGGGAGTCGCTCATGGCATAGCGCATCCGGTTGTCTCCTTTTACGCCGTCATTCCAGTTCTCGTCATGGTTGTCGGAATAAGACAGGTAGTATTTACCTTTATATTTGTGAATCCAGGCTGCTTCGTGAAAGTCTTCCAGTCCTTTCATCGGTTGCATCGGTCCGTCCAGTTCCATCATATTATCTTTCAGTTTGCCACCTTTGCAGATGCCGCCACCGCCATTGTAGACATAAGCCTGTCCGTCGTCGTCCACAAAGACACAAGGGTCAATCATCGGGTCCATTCCTTCGATATATCCCTGCACTTTGAATCCTTCCGCGGGTTTATTGCTGGTAGCCACGCCAATCTTCCAACTGTTATCCCAAGCTGTCTCACTGGGATGGGGGAAATAGAAATAGTAAGTACCATTTCTGTAAGCACAGTCCGGCGCCCACATAAAACCGCCTTCTTTTCGTCCCCAAGGTACTTGGTCAGAACTCAAAATCTCCCCGTGGTCTGTCCAGTTCACCATATCAGCAGTTGAGAACACATGATAACGGTCCATCAAATCACATCCGCGTGGCGGGGCGATGTCATGGGAAGCATATACATACAAGCGTCCGTCTTTCCATACATGAGCCGAAGGGTCAGCTGTGTACATATGCCGGATAAAGGGATTCGGAGCCGCAGGATTCAGGCTTGTATTCAATGCTATCGCCTTTTCCTTGCGTAAAATCTTACCTGCCTCGCCTACCAGTTTCAGATAATGGTCGCTTTCCACTCCTTCCTCGATGGGTACGAATGTACTTTCGCCTACCGGCACTTTCTTGGCACACTTGAAGATAGCCGTTCCCTCGTCTATTTCATCAAACATGGCTACATAAATCATTTCGGCACCTGCCCGAATGGCTCCCATCAACTGATCCCAAAGGAAAGAACCTTTGTTGCGGGGGATAAGTGAATTATTATCCTTCCCCTTCATATTCGCCCATGAGAAACCCGGGAAAACCAACGGCGCATAATCAACCTGATTCTTCTTCGCCCACTGAATATCTTCTTCTACGAGTTTCTGATATTTCGGATAGGTAGTCTGATTGTATCGCCCTACAAACCAGGGCATGATAATATCGCATTTTCTGATAAGTGCATGCAACTGCGGGTCTGATTCCGTGTCTCCCTGCAATTCGCGCCATTGGGTAGGTACTCCAAGCATCACACTGAATCCCTGTGACTTCAGTCCGTCGATGATACGCGCAGCTTCTTTCAATCCGTAGCGGCGGTTATCGTTGAATCCCACTCCCCATACCGTAACCAACGGTTTGCCATTGTGATACAGATAAGAAGGGTTCTTTGCATGATTTTTTATAGAATGTCGTTGGGCGATTTCTGCTATGTCTTTGAGCAAGAACTCTTCTTCACCCGACTGCATTCCGCTCAAGTCATACATCACGCAGATAGCGCGATTATATTTATTGGCGGCTTTCATTGCCGAGTCCAGCACTTTATTGAAATGCTTCAATCCGCTTTCGTTCCGAATCTCTGCGATAAAGCGCTGCATAAACACTCCGTCTAGTCCATATTCCTTCATCCATCTGAAATGAACATTGACGGTAGACTCGTCATAAGAAGAAAAAACAGATGCCTGCTTGCCGTCCGCAAAGGTAAATGCCGTCTTATAGAGTTTCTTATACTCTGATACTTCCGGCCAAAAATCTACGGAGCATGACCCCGGTTGAAATCCCTCGCGACCATTGTAATGATGCCAACCACGGCCGGAGCCGTCACCAGGGGCATTGAACCACCCCTGATAACCGGCCATAACCAATCCTTTGTAAGAATTATACTGTTTCCCACCGGATTGTGCCATCACACCTATTGAAAACAATAAAAATACCAATAACCAATCAAACCTTTTTACCATGTTATTCCTTTGTTTTTCATGTTATACTTTTAAGTCTTTAAAACTATTTTCAGCAAAGTAAAGGGGCACCCCTTAATAAATTCCGCCAAAGTGAATTAATAATGACTTAAAATCGAATTAATCGGAAGAAAAAAGGAGAAGTAACGGAAAAATATGCATATTTACGGAGATATCGCAGGAATAAAGACGAATAACCTCTTTGCTTTCCTGAATTAATTTTTCTACTTTTGAAGCCAATCTTAATTCTCCTGCTTATGCCAGCCAATAGAAATGCCTTGATTCGTTATAAAACAATTGATAACTGCCTGCGTAATCCTTACCGTCGCTGGACGCTGGAAGATTTGGTGGATGCCTGCTCGGATGCCCTTTATGAATATGAAGGCATTGATAAGGGGATAAGCAAACGTACGGTGCAAATGGATATTCAGATGATGCGCAGCGAAAAACTGGGTTATAATGCTCCGATTGTAGTGTACGAGAATAAATATTATAAATACGAAGACCCGGAATACAGTATCACGCAAACTCCGCTGAACGAACAGGATTTGAAAATGATGTCGGAAGCAGTGGAAGTATTGCGGCAATTCAAAGGATTCTCTTACTTCACGGAGATGAGCGATATTATCAATCGCCTGGAAGACCATGTCGCTTCCGCACGAATGAAGACAACTCCGGTCATCGACTTCGAGAAGAATGAATCACTGAAAGGACTGGATTACCTCGATACAATCTATCACGCCATTGTGAACGAGCATCCCATACGGCTGAAATACCGTTCGTTCAAAGCACGTTCGGCAAACGATTTCATTTTCCATCCTTATTTATTGAAAGAGTACCGCAACCGGTGGTTTGTGTATGGAGTGAGAGGAAACGGACGGATATTGCAGAACTTAGCTTTGGACAGAATACATTCGTTAGAAGTTCTGTCACAAGAGCAATCTATAAAGAATACGTTCTTCGACCCGAATACATTCTTTGACGACTTGGTAGGAGTGACTAAGAATTCAGGAAGCAAAGCCGAGAAAGTAGGTTTCAAAGTGGCTGCCAACGAAGCGCCATATATCATTACCAAACCTATACACCGCAGCCAGCAATTAATAGAAGAATTGGCTGACGGAAGCGTCATACTGGAAATTGAAGTAGTCATCAACCATGAACTGGAACGGGTATTCTTCGGATATGCCAACGGGATACAGGTTCTGTATCCGAATACATTGGTAGAATTGATGGGCAAAAAACTAAAAAGAGCTGCCGAACAATATACAGACTCAGAGTGAATAATCACAATGAACAGGAAGCACAGCCTAGCCTATATTCATCAATCTTATCCACCATACAGAGAAAAGCAAAGGGCAGGAAGATTCCTTTATCCTTCAAATAAAGCTCTTGCGCACTCATATCCTTCCTGATAAAACTCAGTTAGCTTCTGCACATCTTTCTCGATGCGGTCTACGGCTACCGGTTTCAACGGACGGATAACGACAATCTTTCCCTCGTCTTCCATGCGCTCCACCATTTCCAACTGTTCATTGTATAAGGCACAACGCCGGCTCAACGCTTCACGCAAATTCGGATACTTCCGATAGATGAATGACGGGACACGAATATCCTTGGAATCTTTCCGGTAACCACGGTTGCGGGTGAGCACAACGAGATTGCGCGTATAGCCATCGGCAATGGCACGCAACAGAGGAATAGAGTCCACAATTCCCCCATCGAGCATCGGAACTCCGTCTACATAAGCAATGGGACAGACAATAGGCAGACTGCTGGAAGCACGGACAATATCAATCACCCGGTTCTTGTCTTTCTTCTCTTCAAAATAGTTGGCTTCTCCCGTCAGGCAGTTTGTAGTCACCATGACGAAACGTTCGGGCGAAGCAAAATATGTTTCGTAGTCATAGGGAAGAATATGTTCCGGGAATTCATTGAACAACAAATCGAAATCGAGGATATTGCGTTTCTTGAGCAGATGTTTCAGACCGATATAATTGTACTTTTCCAGCAGGTCGATATTGCTGTATTTGGCACGTCCCCGTTGGCGGGAAGCATAAGAAAGCCCGTTGCACGCTCCGGCGGATACCCCTATCGCATAAGGGAACCGAATGTCGCAATCCATCAAATAATCGAGTACGCCGCAAGTAAATACGCCGCGCATTCCCCCGCCTTCCAACACTAATCCGGTAGATTCGTCGATTTGTAAGTTATTCATTTCTTTTCGTTACTTTTATTCCTGCGGATGACTAACAGGGAAGAAAGTTCCTTCATCACTGCTTCATCCTCGGATAATTTAGAATAAGAAAGGTGGCTCATTATCAACAGCCCGTCTTTCTCATCGGTTACTAATTCTTCAGTTCCCTTAAACCAGTTCACATTGACCTGTCCGGGATAATGCGCCAGCAAATTGTCAATCCGTTGCCCGAATTCTTCATCCTCCGTATCGAAAGCGAAGAGACGTACGGAATGTCCGTTCTGCAACATCATTTCCAAATAGGAAAGCATGAATACATCAATCATGCCGCCCAATACGAAACTGACTAAAGCCCCTTCCCGGTAATGGCGATTCACAAATACAGCGACAGGACACTTCACCTGCTCCATGATTTCATCAATCTTGTCGCGAAACAGAGTCAGCCATAAAATAGCCCCCGGAGTACCCGGCACCGTCATATCGGGACGATAATGACTTCCGGCTCCCAAAAGCAACATATCGGGATGCTCGTCACGGACAAAATGAATCATTTCCTGCACCAGTTTATCCGTCACCCGGTAATGATTGTCCACTTGTATGTCCAGTTCCTTCGCCCGCTGATTAAGAGGAACGAAACTCTCCCTGGCATAGTGGGCCGCATTCAACGGATTCAAGTCCGTACCGACTGTATAGTGCGCCGCAATCAAATGATTCTTCTTCAATTGTTTTCCAAACAGCAAAGCGTAAATGGAAAGCAAACTGCTCCCGGATTCCGGGCGGCCGAAGTAAAATATCAATTTGCGTTTCAAAGATAGCTTTTCTTCCCGATGTACAAAAAAACGTTCGACTAAATGTAGTAGCGGAGTAGTCATAAAGGTTGTAACTAGCGCCATTATGACTAAAATTACGAAAATGGAAGGCGGAAGAACTCCCATTTCATAACCGATATTCAAAGCGACAAGTTCCATCAAGCCGCGGGTATTCATCAATGTGCCTATGGTCAGACTGTCTTTCCACGACTCCCCCACCAAACGGGCGGCAATGGCACAGCCACCCAGTTTGCCGACTACGGCAACCGTCACCAGCAACAGACAAACGAGCCACAACTCCGGACTGTTTATCAAACCGATTTCTGTACGCAATCCTGTAAAGGCAAAGAACAGAGGCAGGAAGAACACCAGTGAGATGTCTTCCACCTTTTCCATCATCACCTTGCGAAAACCGATATTGGACGGCATCACCACCCCCGCCATGAAAGCGCCGAACAGGGCATGGATACCGATAATCTCCGTAATGCAGGATGAAATAATCAGAATCAGCAGGATGAACGCTACGAATGTTTTATTGATTGCTTCCTGGTTGGCGTACACCTCTCCTACTTTTTTGAGGAACGGTCGGACTACCAGGAACATGATGGCGATATAGACCACCGCCAGCCCCACCGAATAGAGCGCACTCGCAAAACTTCCCGCTTTGGAGATGGCAATCACTACCGCCAACAGACACCAGGCTGTTACATCATCATTGGCAGCGGAAGCAATGGCAAGGGTTCCTAAAGGGGATTTTGTCATGTTCCGCTCCTGAATGATACGTGCCAATACGGGAAAGGCGGTGATACTCATGGATATACCGATGAACAGGGCAAAAGGCAGAAACGGGGTTTGGGAAGCGGCATAGGTTTCGTAAATCCAGTAGGAAGACAGGATACCGAGGAAGAAAGGCACTAAAATACCGGCATGGCTAATGACGAGCGTTTCATTGATTTTATTCTTCAGCACACTGAAGTCCAGTTCCATACCGATGACAAACATAAAGAGTATCAGCCCTACCTGGCTCAACAATTCAAGATTGGTGAGTGAATGGGCGGGAAAGAGGAAGTGGAAAGCATCAGGAAAGAAAAATCCGAGCACGGAAGGACCTAAAACAATACCGGCAACGATTTCACCAATCACTCCCGGTTGCCCGATAAGGTTGAACAGGTAACCGAAAAGCCGTACCATCAGCAGGACGGCTATAATCTGAATAAGTAAGGTGGTGAGCGGATGATGCAGATTGTCTTGCAGGAACTGGAGAAACATCGTGAAAGGGTTGCCCTGTACCACATTCAGCGTATTTATCGCATGATGCGAAAACCGGTCGCCCTCTTCAATAGCAACATAAATCAACCCTCCAAACAGGAGTAACATCAATACATAGATGATATAATTCTTCCGAGCCCTATTCCGCATAAGTTCAACTTTCTACTATTTGTTGCATAATTATAATAAAAACAAACGAAAAAGGCAGATAGTTTGGCAAAAACAGTAAATATTTAAACAAAACCTTGTTTTTTTACTTCAATCTATGTAACTTTAGGCTAGCTTTATTGTTTAAGTAGGAAAAAAACAAATAAGTCCTGCCCGCAGGCAAGCACCATGAGAATACAGTTTGAGATTAAAGAAAGATTGCCGGAAATCATTGAGGAAATCATGCATTCCGAGAAATGGCAAACTTCCGTGAAGGAAGAAATTAGCGGTCGGACGACCGTTGTGATTCGTGACCAGGCGTATGGTTCTGAAGCTACCGTTGAAATCTATGCTGCATCCATCGAAATCAAAACCGCATGGTCAAAGTATGCTTATCGTATATTCGTAACCAACGACATCGTGTGGTGCGAATACAACGGTGCCTATCGTGGATTATTGGAACAAGTACTCCTGCCGACTATCACCCCGAAAGAGGGATTGCTCAATTCGGACGTCACCGAGAGTTCGCTTTATGGAAATGAGCCTAAAAAACTGAGGGAATATGCCGAAGATAACCTGAAGTTGAAGCAATTCCGCCGTCAGAATTTCAATGAGCAAAAGAGTGGAACTGCACAATTCGACCATCCGAAACGTGTGTATGATGAGTTCATCAAGGAAGATTATGTAATTAACCCTCAAAAGGGAGAGTAATCCACACCTTAGTACTAAATTTGTGCCATCGTATTGACACAGCTGTGCCACCACGATGGCACAGTCGTGCCAATACGGTGGCATTACAGTGCCAACGAAGTGGCACTAATACACAATCCCTAAGCGCTCCAAGTCCCCCTTCGATATAGTAAATTCATCTCCTGCTTCTATGCGTTCAAGAACTAAATTTCCTACTCGCCGGGCATCCTTCTCTGCACGGAAAGCTCTTTTTCCAGCGATGACAGGAATGAAAGGCTGAACAATAATCGTACGTTCTCCCTCATAGATTTTATAACCGTATCCGTTCTCTCCGAGTTTCATCACTTCCAAATGGTAGCGGTCTGCGGGAGCAGTGTTCCGATAGCAGACAAACCCGGTGGTGAGCAACAGGATAAGGCATCCAATACCTATTATTATCTTATTTTTCTTCATATTCATAAGGTTTCAACTCCCAGGTGTCGTCATAGTAAGATGAGGAAGTACTGCCACCCGTCGTTATAAATCCCCGTGTTCCTGTGGAAAAGCAAACAGCTTTCGCACGGGCGCTGCCTTCAAAACTGGTCAGGTCTTCACCTTCCCACAAATCCGTAGATGGGTCGTATATCCAGTAGTTGGTGCGCAAGCTCCCGCCCGCAGCCTGTCCTACTGCCAGATATCCTTTACCGTCAATCACAAAAGCACAGCCATAGCAGCGTGCGATAGAGGTGTAGTCGTCATCATAATCCTCATCACTGGAATCTTTGATGTCACGCAGTTGTTTCCAGGGGTTGGATGCATTCGACGGGTCAAAGCACCAAAAGTCCGTGACATCCGAATTATTATTCTCGCCACCACAGATATAGGCTATGTCATCAATGATAAAAACCTGTCCGCCCTGTCGCTTCTGTCCGCCGAAGCCATTGATAAGAGTCCATTCTCCCTTATCGCCCACCGAAGGGTCAAAGCGGTAAAAATCCTTCTGATAGTTATCATCGTAACCCGTACCCAAATAACCGTATTGCCCGATGCCGAAAGAAAGTGCATAACGTCGTCCTCCCCCGGGAAAGTCCGCCATCTGTTTCCAATCATTCGTTGCCGGGTCATATTGCCAGCAATCTTTCAGAAACGAACTGGTCTTCGCGTCGTATCCGGTGGCAATATATCCTTTCGTCCCTACGGCAAAGCCTGTCGCCGCGTTCCGGGCAATGGCTTCTTCACTCATGTCTTTGCATTGAGTCCACCAGTCATTATCAATATCATACTCCCAGCAATCTTTCAGGCGGTCTTTGTTGCTTCCCCGGTATCCGCCGCAAATATATCCTTTGTTGCCAATAGTAAACCCGGCAGCATCATTGCGTGCCACACCATCAAAATCAGAACGGCGATACCACACACCTGCCGTATATTCCGTATCCTCCGTACATGCCGCCAATGAGAGCAGTACGACCACCATGCAAAGTAATTTATTCATTTTTTTATCCATTAAATATGTCGTTTATTACCCGCAAAAGTAGGGGGCAACGGGCACGGATAAAAAAACTATCGACAAACAGATACATTCTGTCTACCAACGAAATTGAGGTCGACAAATAGCAAGACTTAGTCGATAGTTTTTGGGGAGACTGTTCAAAAAGTCTTCTTTTGCCGTCACAAAACCAATTTCATTAGTATTGCATGAAATCAATCTTAGTACTTTTTTCGCTCTTTCTATTTCTTTCTTTTTCCTCTTGCCTGGACGAATCATCCGCAATAGGCGGGAAATGGGTGGAAAGCTCTTTCCGGAATGTACAGACAGATAGTTGTACCGTATCGCTCAGTACCATTCTTAGTGATTCACTGGCAACTTCGGGTGATACCGTTTGTCAGATAGGACATCGCAAAGACGAATTATGGGGAACTATTACAGCCTCATTCTATGCCGAATACGAATTACCCTCTTTCTCCTTTAATGACGAGACGGTATATACATTCGATTCTATCACCATCCGCCTTTACTCTTCCGGCAATTATTTAGGAGATACACTGAGTACCCAACGTATCCATATGCACCGCCTGACGGAAAATATCCAACTGGATGACTACGGGTATCTATACAGTACCACCCGGACATCGTATGAAGCATCTCCCCTCACCTCTTTCAGTTTCAAGCCGACTCCCGGACAAAGGACGAAAGAGCTGGAAGTGCGCCTGCCCGACGACTGGGGGGAAGAGTGGTTTAACCTGATGCAGCAAGACGCGCGGCAAATGGAGTCGCAGGAGCTCTTCCATGATTACTTCAAGGGTATCGCCTTTATTCCGGACATCGACAATGATGCCTGTGTCAACGGATTCCAGGTGAATGATTCCAGTTTGTGTATTACGCTCTACTACCATGAACAGGCGGAAATCTCAACGGAAAAGACTCTTGTATTCAATGCCAGCAGTTCTCTTATATATAATAAGGTATCATATGACCGAACCGGCACTCCGATTGAGGGACTTAAAAGCGGGGCCGACAATGCCCTGTCCACCGCCCGGACAGAACATCAATGTTATCTGCAAGGCATGACAGGAATGTATATCGCTATCGACTTCCCGCATTTGAATAATCTCTGCGCAGAAAGCGAACTCGTGACCATCGAAAGCGCCACGTTACAACTCTATCCGGTGAAAGGGACGTATGACGGAATGTACCCGCTCCCCGCAAGTCTGACTCTTTATACGTCCAATGAGGATAATGTGAGACAGGACGTCATCACCGACCTTACCGGAAGCTCCGTACAAACGGGCAACCTGGTGGTTGACGAGATGGCTTACGAAGAGACGTATTATTCTTTCGACATCACCTCTTTTCTGCAAAGCAACCTGGGAACAACCGGCTATAACCGGCAGAAGTTACAGTTATTTCTCCCCGACAACTTGTTCTACACCACCCTGCAAGGTGTTATCTTCGGTGATGGGGAACATACGGCAAATAAAAAGAACACCAAACTTATCATACTCTACAAAACTTATCAACAATGAAAAAGATTTTGTTCTGCCTTTTGGCATTCTATACTCCCGCTCACTTATTGATGGCACAAAACACAACGAACTCCCCCACTTCCATGTTCGGATTGGGCGAACTCTCTACCGGAGAAGGCGGACAATATGCCGGACTGGGTGGTGCGGGGATTGCTCTGCGGGGTAATAATTTCCTGAACAGTGCCAACCCGGCTTCACTCACGGAACTAAGCGAACAGCGGTTTCAGATAGATGCCGGCATCATGGGGTCCTATCAGAATTATTCGCAGCGGGGAGCAAACAACCGTTCTGTCACGGGGAATCTGAATAACCTGAGTATCGGTTGCCGGATTATTCCGCGATGGTATGGGGCTATCTTTATGGCTCCCGTGAGTAGCGTAGGATATGCCATCACGTTGGATGAAGAGGTGGCGGGCAGTAACGGGAGTACCGTTTCTTCCCTGTTTCAAGGCGAAGGCGGGCTGTCTAAAATGGGTATCAGCACGGCGTATCTTTTCGGAAAAGGATTTTCTGTCGGTACGAATCTCTCCTACGTCACCGGTACTATTACGCAGACGGAAACACAGGGCAGCGCGTCAGAAGAAACGAGTTCGTACAAACATACGTTTTATGCAGATTTCGGCGTGCAGTATAAATGGGCAATCGACCGTGACCGTTCTTTCGTTGCAGGTGCCGTCTATGGTTATTCGCAGGACTTCAAGCAGGAGAACAGTCTATACGTCAGCAGCAGTTCGGGCGGGGATGATATTGCAAAAGACCTGAAACGTTATCGGCAATGCCTTCCCCAATTCTTCGGGTTAGGGGTTTCTTACAATAGTTTGCGGTGGATGGCAACCATTGATTATAAGTATGTGGACTGGAGCCGGATGCAATCTTCACAATCCAATATCAGTTTTGAGAATCAGCACCGGTTGTCACTGGGAGGAAGATATACCTTAGGCAATGTGTACCGCAATCCGGTCAGCTTGTTGCTGGGAACGGGAATCAACAATTCCTACATTGTCATCCAAAAGAAAAAGGCGACTGAATACTATATGAGTACGGGGTTGAATTTGGGTCTGCGCAATAATAATGTACTGTCCATCGGGCTGAAATACAAGGGACAGATGAAGGTACCCGCCGGTATGCAACGCGAAAACAGCCTGTCTCTGTTCCTCAATATCACCTTCTCCGAACGAACCTATCGCGCCAGGATACAGTAATATTCATTCTTTTTTTATGCAAATTGAATCCAAATGGATGGTTTTCAAAAGAGGAATCGTTATATTTGTAGCCAAAACAAATTTAATATGAATGTCATAAGAATGAAAAAAAGTATCCTTATCGCTGCCCTGGGCTTATGCAGCCTGGGCATGACAGCACAAGACGCAAAACCCCAAGAGGGATTTGTTTTCACGACAGTGAAAGAAAACCCGATTACTTCTATCAAGAATCAGAACCGTTCGAGCACTTGCTGGAGTTTCTCCACTCTCGGATTTGTTGAATCAGAACTGCTTCGTTTAGGCAAAGGCGAATATGACCTGGCTGAAATGTTTGTGGTACACAAAACGATGCAGGACCGCGGAGTGAACTATGTACGCTACCACGGTGACAGTTCTTTCTCGCCGGGTGGAAGTTTCTACGATGTAATGTATTGCATCAAGAATTACGGTATCGTTCCGCAGGAAGTAATGCCGGGTATCATGTATGGTGATACGCTGCCGGTACACAACGAGTTGGATGCCGTAGCAGGCGGATATATCAACGCTATCGCCAAGGGCAAACTTAGCAAGTTGTCTCCGGTATGGAAAAACGGCCTGGCTGCTATCTATGACACTTATTTGGGTAAATGCCCTGAAAACTTCACTTATAAAGGGAAAGAATATACTCCGAAGTCTTTTGCCGAGTCATTGGGATTGAACTGTGACGACTATGTATCACTGACTTCTTACAATCATCACCCGTTCTATACTCAATTCGCTATCGAGATTCAGGATAACTGGCGCAATGGGTTGTCTTACAACCTGCCTATCGAGGAACTGATGGCTGTAATGGACAATGCCGTAAAGAAAGGTTATACTTTTGCATGGGGCAGCGACGTGAGCGAACAAGGTTTCACCCGCAATGGTACTGCCGTAATGCCGGATGCAAAAAAAGGCGCTGAACTTAGCGGTTCGGATATGGCTCGCTGGACAGGTCTGACGGCTGCTGACAAGCAGAAAGAAATGACTACCAAACCGTTCCAGGAAATGGAAATCACTCAGGAAATGCGCCAAACAGCTTTCGATAACTGGGAAACGACTGACGACCACGGAATGGTAATCTACGGTATCGCTAAAGACCAAAACGGAAAGGAATACTTCATGGTGAAGAACTCTTGGGGTAAAGCGGGCAAATACGATGGTATCTGGTATGCTTCCAAAGCATTCGTAGCCTACAAGACTATGAATATCCTGGTACACAAAGATGCGCTTCCTAAGGATATCGCGAAGAAGTTGGGTATTAAATAAGTGCAGTTGCGCTTATTAAGACAGACTCAGTTTTCCGATGTATTCCGTAAATCTTTCCTTATAATTATCACCGACAGGAATGTAGGTATTCTTATCGAAGATAATACGGAGACGGGAAACTTCGGTAATCTTACGAAGATTGACAATATAAGAACGGTGGACCCGCATGAAATGCGTGGGAAGCCGTTCTTCCATTTTTTGGAGACTGGCAAGCGTGATAATCGCCCTGTCTTCCCCTTCTACAAAGATACGTACGTATTCACTCATGCCTTCAATATAGCGGATGTTGTTCACGTCGATACGAACGACTTTATAGTCGCTTTTCACAAACAGTGAGTCTCCTTTTATCTGCGAAGCATTTCCTAATTCGCCCTGTTGTTCCAACAATCGGTATTCAAACTGTTTACGGGCTTTGTCCGCCGCTTTCAGTAAATCCTGGAACTCGAACGGTTTCAGCAGATAGTCTACGGCATCCAGTTTAAAGCCTTCTACCGCATATTCGGAATAAGCGGTGGTGAAGATGACAAGCGGCGGGCTAATCAATGAACGGATAAAGTCCAGTCCATTCAGATCGGGCATATTAATGTCCACGAATATCAAATCCACTTCTTCTTCGGATAATACCTTCATTGCTTCGAATGCATCCTGGCAGGACTTCACTAAAGACAAAAAAGGGACACGGGAGATATAATCCGATAATTGCGTCAGTGCCAACGGTTCGTCATCTATTGCTAAACATTTCATTATAATAAAGGTATAATAAGTAATACATCAAATAGTTGTTCTTCATTGGTAATGGAGAGCGTATAGTCATTGCCGAACAGGAGCCGCAGGCGTTTGCGGACGTTTTCGAGTCCGATACCGTGATGCTGTTCGTCTGCCGAACCGTTATTGCTGTTCGTGCAACGGAAAGACAAGCGGTTGTCTTCTTCCAACTGCACGAGGACGCGAATAAAAGACTCGTTCCGGTAGCTGACTCCATGCTTGAAGGCGTTCTCTACAAAAGAGATAAAGAGCAGTGGGGGAATCTGTACTTTGGGCACTTCGGCAGGGAAGTGCATCTCGATAGATACTTTGTCGGTATAGCGCAGGCTCATCAAGCCGACATAGTTCTCAAGGAACTGTACTTCACGTGAAAGCAGGGTGGTTTTATTACTCGCTTCATAGAGCACATAACGCATCAGTTTGGAGAGTTCCACAATCGTGCTTTTCGCTTTTCCCGTATCAATATCCACCAATGCATGAATATTATTAAGCGTATTCATGAAGAAGTGCGGGTTGATTTGATATTTGAGATATTGCAGTTCCGACTGCAAGCGTTGATGTTCGAGTTCCTTCAGCATTTCCTCGTCGCGGAAAGACTTGAAAAATAGTTTGATGGCAATGTTAAACCCTACCATCAGAAAGGCGATGGCAAAATGGATGAGATAACGGATACCAAAGGGCGGATAAGGGAAAGGACCCGGCTTCGGAAAAGCATCGGGACCGCCTTTAGGCTTTCCCATTCCCATAGGGGGCTTTTCACGTTTAGGCTCATCCCGGTACCCTTCGCCTTCCTCCCTGCTCTTTTCTCTCATCTTTATTATTTGGTCTCTCGGATTCTCCTTCATGTTGCGGTGCAGACCGTCACGCCGGAAGCCTTTCGGAAAGCGTGTCATGGAAGGAGACGGAGCAAGCCAGCACATGGCAACTATCAGTAAAAACAATGAAACAGTATATTGCCAGTATTTTTTCTTAAAAAGGAAATAGGGAACCAGTCCGTAATTGTTCAGCAAAAAAAGTACGAAGAAAGGAAGGATACCCAGCCATGAGTCACGGATAACCGTGCGGACTTCTTCTCTTTCGAGTCCGCCGCTCAGGGCAAAGTATCCACCTATCAGCGGAAGAAGAAATATTACGGTCCAAATGGCTCCGTAAATACTCTGTTCCAACAACTGTTGTTTACGCAGTCTTTTCATGCTTCATTGTTCCAAGTTAGCAGGACAAAGGTAGGACTGATGCTACTTTATCACAAATAGAATCGACCAAAGGACGGATTTCGACGGTAAACTGCTGTTTACCATCCTCCGCCGCCAGGACCGTGTCCACCGCCGCCAGGTTGACCGCCGCCGGAAGTGCTGCCGACTTGTGTCACCATCGAGCTGGCTGTGAAAGTTGCCGCCTGCGTGCCGCCGGAATAGGTTGCTCCTGTATATAAGCCGAAGAATTCGGAGCCACCGGATACTGTTCCGCCTTTCGAGATGATGTAACTTCCGCCTGATGTGAGATTCGGACTACTAAACAAGACTGTCATTTGTGAATAGGCGCGGGGAATCTGATAAGTAAGAATACTGGTTCCGTCGGCAGACTGGATATTCAGGTATTCGCCATTCGAGCCTGAACCGCCATAGATAACGCTTCGCTGTGTGCATACGCTGGATGTCGGTGTGCTCGTTCCGCCACCAATGCCCAAGACGATACCACCGGTTATCTTAAAGGTATTTTGGTCGCAATCGAATCCTTCTTCGGGAGAGGTGGTGCCGGATGACACGATTACTCCGCCTGTGATAGTCAAAGTGCCGTTGGAGTCGATGCCGTCATTGCCGGAACTGTAACAGTAGATAGTGCCGCCGTTAATGACAATGCTGTTACTTGCATTCATGCAGTCGTCATAGCAGAGGGCGGCAATCATACCGTTATTGACAGTCAGCACGCTTTTACTTTCGATGCCTTCACTACCTTCGCCGCCGGTGGCTTTCACCAGGACTGTTCCACCGTTGATTGTCAGGGCGCCGTCCGCTTTAATTCCTTTTGCGGATGAATCGAGTCTGTTATATACGCATTGGGTACCAGTAGTAATGACTTTCACCGTACCGTCATTGATGGTGAGAGAACCGTCGCAGTTTATTCCTTTGCCGGCTCCGCCTGTACTTTGGATGGCTATTTCACCGCCTGTGATAAGCATATTGCCGTCACATTTGATGCCGGCACACGAGCTTAAGTCATTGTCTTCATAAAGTGCGGTCTGCGAGGTAAATGCTGTCAGCTTTCCACCCGAGAAGGTGAGATTGCCGTCACAGGAGATTCCTTTTGAAGCGGCTCCCGCTACTTGTGCCTGAATAGCACCACCACTGATTATTACGTCCAGATAAGCTTTCAGTCCATGTGCCTTGTTAGCGGTTGTAGAGACTTTTACAAAGCCGCCTGTCATAGTGATTCCGCCGTCTTCGCACTGGATGGCATCTTCGGTGGAAGATATTTTCAGTACTCCACCACCGATAATAACGGCATCATTGGTATGAATACCGTCTTTCTTGGCAGCAGCGACTGTGATATTGCATCCGCTACGGAGACGTACGTATTCGTCACTCGTGATGGCGTGTTTGTAATTTCCGGTGACTGTCAACAAACCGCTGCCGCTGAAGATAAGCTGTCCTTCACTAAAAAAGCAGGCTTTCATGTCTTCGCCTTCGGTGACGGATGTATAGGAAGAACCGTCTGTCAGGATATTCGTTGTTCCGTCCGCGCATACTACAAACACACGTTTGGAAGATTGTATGTTTATGGCGGCACCTGTTGGATTAAGAATAGATACTCCTGACAATGATAATTTGAACTTCTTCTCGCTATATACTTTGAACGAGCCGTTTGTTGTTGTTCCACTTAATACGTATTCTACTTTACTGACCGAAGAGTTTACGACCACATGTCCCCCATTGGCTGATACTTCTACGCCGGAAACATTATTGTTTACCGTCGCGGTCGTTCCGTTGTAGGTAATGGTCACTATGGACGTAAATTCGGAGTTTTCTATAAAATCTTCTTCATCCGCCGAAACTGTTTCCGACATACTTCCGTAGGTCGATTCGTCAGTTTCATCGAAAGCGATGGTAAATCCCAGTAAGTCTCCCGATTCTTCGGGAACTGTCGGGTTAGGCTGACTGCTTCCTCCGCCTCCCGAACCTTCGACTAATATTCCTTCTTCCCCACCGAAGTCGAATGACTCCGTCGTACAGTTTACAAACAACAGTAACAGTACCGGCATCCAAAACAACACATTCTTTTTCATAACTTTCCGCTTTATATATTAAAACTTAAACGAATATCCTGCACCAACTACGTGTCCGTTCGCCTCATCATCATCTGCTTTATTCTGATACAGATAGTAAAAATCAAGGGAGTGTTTTTTACTGAGTTTCCATTCTGTGCCTAATGTCCACCGCAGCTTTTCAAAAGCTGCATTGTCATTTAACGAATGGGAAAGTTCGCACGAAGTGTACGGGGTAAAGGCGCACTTGCGTATATTATATTCTATTTGAATACGGGAACGAAGTACATTTTTCCCCTTTCCGCTGATATATTCATCATTCTTTGCGCTCCCGTCGTCTCCGTCAAGCTTTGCGACCGACTGGCTGGGGCGATAGGTGTACTGCCATCGCTCACGAAGAGAAAAGGTGAAACGTTGCCAGTCTACTTTTCCTGTCAATGACAAGTTTACGCGATGCTTGGCTTGCCAGTATTCGGGGATGTAATTACCTTTCTTGGTTGTTTCCATCGGATGATAGTAATTAATAAAGGTATATCCGGCGGATGCTTTCAGCCAACGGAACACTTTATAGGAAACGCCTGCCGAACCTGACCAACGTTCTACTGTCTGCAATCCGTCCCTGGTACGGAACTCGCCTTCCAAGGAAGCGTCGAATCCGGGGAATAGTTTTTTCTTTACTTCCGCACTGGTCCATATGCCGAAATCATCACTTTGGGCATGGGCATTTTCTGTCATGCATAGCAATAACAGGCAGCCCATCAGATACATTCCTGCTCTTTTGAAGCGGGTTTGTCTTTTTTTGTTTTCCTGGTCGTTCATTTTCTCATTCATTTTCTTTAGGAAGGCGGGTTAGGGTATCTATCGTATTTGCCTCGTCTCTCAAAGGTTCGTAATAGACTTTTAGTATGGCAGTGTCACGCAGAAAATCTATGTGACCGACTTCCACACGAAGTACGTCAAGACCTGTACGTTCGCGAAGGTCACGCAGTAAATCCGATTCCCGTTCGGGTTTTATCAGTTCTATCTTGTCATACTGTATCAGTTTACATGAGATGTGTTTCAGCCATCGGTTACTTTCGCAAATCCATATGCTTAGTATGAAAAGCAGATTGGTACATAGCAATTCGGCATGACTGATAGCTACGGCAAGGGCATTTATCACAGAGATGGCAATGATGACAAAAAGATAGGTCATCTCGCGTACAGGCATCGACTCCGTCCGGTAACGTATTATTCCGAAAATGGCGAATAGTCCGAGTGCAAAGCCGATTTTCAGCTTGACACTTCCCAAGAGGAAAATCATCAGGAAGATGCTGATACTAATCAGAGTAAAGGTGAAGTAATAATCGCGCCGTTTACTTTTAGGATAGTAAAACAGATGGATAATGCAGGATACGACCAATAAATTAAAGAAGAATCGCAGCAGCAATTCCATAAAGCCCGCACTATCCAGTAATGGCGTTTCTATTAATGTAATATCACTAAGTTCGTCAAACATACTATTCAATTTTAATATTATATATTCATTACCTTATTATATATCCTCTATTTATTATATATCTCCTACTTCATCATATATCTTTTTATCATATATCCCCTACTTCATCATATATCCATTATCTTACGCTTTGCAATTTTCTGTGCGAGTCTCAATTTGGGTTTGAAGCGATTGTATTTCAACTCGCCTGCCGTTAATACGGTTCCTACGCAGTATTTACTAATTCCCGAAGGTCGTACATGTAGTTCGCGCAGTATTTCACTGATAGGTGAATAGGTTCTTCCGTCGCGTTTCAGTTCTATTATTGCCAGGTTGTCGAGTTTGGCTTCCGTGCCCGTAAGAAGATGATGGAAATGTACACCTGTATCAATGGTCAGGCGTTCTGTCATGGCTTTATTCACCAATGTAATGCGATGGAAATGATTTTCTAAAAGAAGGTCTAAGGCGGATAATTCATACCAGGCGTGATTACGAAGAAATTCTTCTCCACCATCCACATGTAAAGAATCGACTCCCTGCACCCGGATACGTTTTTTATCCGTGCGCCCTTTATTATTCTTATTTTTCACTTCAAGGAATGTCAGGCCGGAAGCAACATAAGTTCGCACACGTATCTTTTCACGTATCACTCTTCCGTTCTGATGTGCCAGGTACATGGCGTAATCCGGTGTATCAAGATAGGTAGTATGATAGGCAATGTTCCGTTCCCCTTCTACTTCCTGTACACGATAATACTGACTTGCACGCCGCAGTACATCCATCAAAACAGGCAGCGAAACAATATATTTCGTATCTGTACGGTTCATTAAACGGATGGTACTCATCTCTTCCAAAGAAATGGGCGAGAAAGTGGAAAGTGCGGGGGCAACATTGAATGTTTCGTTCATATTCATAGGGTTTGGACTATTCGATGTTACAATTCTATAACAAATGTATGACAGAGAAAGCAGAAAAGGAAAAAAAATCAATGAACGGGGGATTCTTATCGGTGAATAGGCTTTATTGTGGCTACAAACGTTTTCTATTTCTCTTGAATTATCGTATATATATAAATAGGCAGGCTACTAAATAGCTTTGTATTTGCATATTAACTATCTTTGCGCCATTCACTTGATTCAAAAATTATATGGCAGGTATTAAAGATTTGAAGGCATTATTGTCTAATATAGCTCCGGCACTGGATGAACGCAACTTTGTTTTTTGCACTTTCCCGGAATTCGACTGGAATAGTATGAAGCACCTGAATCCAACAGGCTTTTTCCAGGAAAAAGAGGGTGCAACATTTATTATAACGGAACAGCAAGCCATCGACAATAATATAAAGTATGAATCTGTCTACAGATTGATTACTCTAAACGTTCATTCCAGCCTGGATGCAGTGGGGTTAACAGCGGCATTCTCCGCAAAACTGGCAGAAAAAGAAATTAGTGCCAATGTTGTCGCAGCATATTATCACGATCATATCTTTGTGCCTGAAGATAAAGCTGAACTGGCATTAGCAGCTATTCACGAACTACAAAAGTAGTCCGCTCACTTCTTCATATTCTACTTTTCCCAATATTCCTACGGACTTATCTTCTTATATTTACAAATATATTTATTGAAGAAAAAGACGAACGGCTTATCATATCATTACACATTCAATAAGTCGTTCGTTTTTTTCTATTTTTTCTTTCTTTTCACTTATAGCTATTCTTAAAAGAAGAACAATTCATATTAAAAATAGAACACTAATAATTGCACTTTATTCACCATTCAACTCATAATACTTAAAAAGAGAACATCATTGTAGAAAAATAGACCTTGTTAATAAAGGATTGTTAGCCGAACTTTGCAAAGTTTTATTAAATATGCAATAAAAACAAGAAGCAAAATGAGAAATTTAAAAGAACTATTCTGTGTAGCTTGTATTGCCTTTTTCTTTACATCATGTGAAGAGACTTACAATGACAAGTTATTTTGGCCGGGAGAAATCAGCCAGGAATATGGCTCGTATATTAAGCCATACACGTTAGACCTAACCTACAGTGGAGAGAAATTAATTGGAAAAACTGTCAGCTTTAAGACAGAAAACAGTGAGACGGGAACGTTGACGCTGAATGATGTAGTTCCAGGAGAGGCTACTACCCCCATCAATAACATCAAACTTTATGAGAATGAAGAGAAAGGGTGTTATACTTTCAGCGGAACGAATATCACGATGGGAGGTGCTACGGTGAAATACAATGGTAGCATTACTCCAAAAACAATGAAGTTGGATATGAATGTGGTGATGGCAAATGCCAATAATATTGCAAAAAGCTATAAATTTGCGGAATATAACACCCAACAAAAGATTAATGCAGCCTATTCCTACGTAAAAATGAGTCCTGACGCACCAAGTAATCCTATATCTAAAACAATAGGCTCAATAGCGCAAGCTGCATTAGGACTTATTTTACCTCAAATATTGAATGATATTCAATTGAAAAATGATGGAAATATTTATGCAACATATTCTTCTGAAGAATTAGTTATTGAAAACTGGCTCAAGATTATAGGAATCGGGGTAAATGCTAGTTATATACAATCACTAGTCGATAAACGTACATATACCCCTTCGCCTGAAAATATCGCTTTTTGGTGTAAAGGAAAAGAAAACTTCTACATTAAACTAAATGTAGCATCCATCATATCTCAAATAACAAAAGATAGCGATACAGAGATTGACGAAAGCCTTATTGCAGGAATAACAGAGGCCATCTTAAAGTCAGCCCCCAATAAATTAAAAAGTATACTGATGACTTTGAACTCTGTTTTGCAAAATGATATATTATCTATCATTACTAATATGGACGACGCCAAATTCAATACATTTTTCTCTTGGATAAAGGATGGCATTCCATTAACAATAGCAACCACAGATGATAAGCATACACATATTTATTTAAATAGAGAAGCCCTAACCCCAATCATCGAATTACTACCTGCTCTTAGTCCCCTAATAGAAGAAGCCAACCCAATGGGAATGGGTAGTTTTATAACCCAATTATTAACAGGTATGACTAAAGAATGGCCACTAGTCGAAGAGTTCGACCTAGGTTTCGATTTCATTTCAGACTAATTAATATTCCAAAACGAAAACAATATGAAAAAAATATCTATCGTTCTAATAAGCTTTTTAGGATGTATCACAGGAATGCTGACCTCATGTAGTGAAGACTATCCAGGACCGAATCCTGTGGATGTAACAGCCAATTACTCCAATAAATTTTCAAATACCAATTCCAATTTGTTACTGACTTATAATGGTGAAGAAATGATTGGAAAGTCTGTAGATTTCAGTACAGTAAAAGGAGAAACTGGTAATATAACTCTTTATGACATTATCCCAGGAGAAGAAGCTTTAAAACTTACAGCAATTACACTCATAGGAAATGCAAATAGCTACTCTTTCAAAGGTAATGGAGTTGGTTCAAATACAGAAACTACTTTTAATTATGAAGGTTATGTAGAAAAAGGTAAGTTAGAAATAAATCTAACTGAAATAAAAATGGGCAATAGTACTCAATGGGGACATTCATACCGAATGAGTGATTTAGAATATGGTAAGAGAAAAGACCCTGTACTTAATAAGGAAACTAATTTGTACGAATGGGGTGAAGCTGAGAATAAATTATCTATAACCGCACTCCATACAGACATGGATATTGATTTACAGGAAGATGAGGCTCTCTTTTTATATGCCACAGTTTCGGATGTCATAAAAGGTTTTGGAGGATATTTAGTTCCACAACTACTACAAACTGTTACTCTTTCACCGGATGGAAATATTATTGCTGATTATACTACAGATGAAATGCAAATAGGAGAACAAAAATTCAGTGAAATAGACATGGACAATCAAGATTCGATGAGTAAATTGATGCAGTTTATTTCAATGAAGTTGTTCTTTCCTGTTGAATATGGAGGTGGTTTTAGTGCTGCTGATATAGAAAGCGTAACAACAGGTCGTACTTATACTTCTTCTCCTCGAGGATTAGTATACTGGTATTCCCAAAACGGACTTTTTTATGTTAAACTGAATCTCCCTGCCATCATTGTAAAAGCAATGCAAGATAAAGGTAAAAATGTTGACTATAATTTAATAGCAACTCTTACGGACGCTCTATTAAAATCAAACCCTGCCCAATTACAAACTATTCTTGTAACTATCAATAAACAGCTAGATAATTCATTGTTATCCATAATAGCTGAAATGGATAAAAATGACTTTCAAACCATCTTCACTTGGATAAAAAATGGTATCCCTATGCATTTGGATAATGCTAATGGACACACTCACATCTATGTGGATAAAGCTGTATTGACTCCGTTTATCAATCTTTTATCAGGAATGATACCAACGCTAGAAGCTATTCCAACTTTTGGAGAACTATTAGTCACAGGATATGTAAAACCAATAGTCAAGGCTTGGCCAGTTATCAAGACACTAAATATTGGCTTAGATCTCAAAGTCAGTGATATTAAATAAAAAAACAAGAAACAATGAAGAAAATATATATTCTAACTTTACTTTTATGCCTTACCAGCTTTGGAGCAAGTTTTGCCCAAACCTTGAAAGGACATATATATGATGCAAAAACCAATGAACCATTGGTAGGTGCAGCAGTTACGTATAAGCTTCACGGTAACCAGGGAGTAGTATCCAACATCAACGGAGAATACGAAATCAAACTGCCCGAAGGCGGAGTTGACCTCGTATTCAGCTACGTAGGCTATGATGACGTATTGATGCCAATCGTTATTAACAAGCGTGAAGTAGTAACCAAAGATGTTTACATGAAGGAAAGCACTAAGTTACTGGAAGAAGTTGTAATTAGTGCAGGTCGTTTCGAACAGAAACTAAGCGACGTCACTGTTTCCATGGACGTTGTTAAATCGGGAGATATTGCACGCCAAGCGCCAACAGACATTTCTTCTACTCTCCGCACCCTACCCGGTGTAGACATTGTAGACAAACAACCTTCTATGCGTGGCGGTAGCGGATGGACTTACGGAGTAGGTGCACGCAGTCAGATTCTTGTAGACGGAATGAGTACACTGAATCCTAAAACAGGAGAAATCAACTGGAACACTGTTCCTTTGGAAAATGTAGAACAGGTGGAAGTGATTAAAGGAGCTTCTTCCGTATTATATGGCTCATCAGCTTTGAATGGTATCATCAACATCCGTACCGCACGTCCGGGATTGACACCGAAAACACGATTCAGTGCCTATGTCGGTGTATATGGAGATGCAGAAAATGATGAATATCAATGGAGTGACAAGAGCTTTTGGAAAGACGACAAGTATGCAGTAAAACCGATTTTACGCGGAAGTCTTCTTAGCGGTGTACGAAATCCGATTTACGAAGGATTCGACCTCTCTCACTCCCGCCGTATTGGTAATTTCGATGTCAGTGGAGGTATTAATCTTTTCACAGACGAAGGATACCGTGAACAAGGATACAACAAACGTTTCCGCATGGGCGGTAGCTTAACTTACCACCAGCCGGATATGGGAATGAAACTGTTGAACTATGGTTTCAATGTAGACTTCCTTTCCAACCAGTATGGTGACTTCTTCATTTGGCGTTCACCGACAGAAGTGTACAAGCCATCTCCTTTCACCAACATGGGACGTGAAGAAAATAACTTCCATATCGACCCGTTCATCAACTATGTAAATCCCGAAAACGGTACATCACACAAAATTAAAGGCCGTTTCTATTATAGCTCTGACAATATCGTACGCCCAACCGAAGGAGCATCTATTACCGATATTCTTGGAAATATGGGAACAGACGCCCAAACCATACAGAATATTGCAGGTGGTGATTATAGTTCACTCTACCCGGCATTAGTCGGCATTGGCTCAGGATTGATTAACGGAAATCTGGATGATGCTATGAACGGAGTATTTACTTCATTAGGTAATATCTTCCCGAATGCAACAACCGCCGATTATTGTGACCTTATCTCATGGGCTATGGATAATGGATTGCCTAGTGATTTGGACAAGTTAGTACAGGATGGAAAATTACCGGGCGACCTTGTTCCCTGGTTATCCAATGTCATCAATCCTTCACGTAACAATCCGAAAACTCAAACCGATAAGAACTTCGACTATTATCTCGACTACCAGTTCAACAAAAAATGGGACTGTGGCGCACAAATCACAACCGGAGCTACTTTTGAGCATATCCGTTATGATTCTGCCATCATGGACGAAGTATACAAAAGTGACAACATCGCCGCTTTCTTCCAGTATGACCAACGCTTTTGGGACCGACTGAGTGTATCCGCCGGTGTACGTGCCGAATATTACCGTGTAAACAATCACCACCGTGAAGCAGAAACCAAAATATTCGGAACAAAAGTTCCTTTCCGTCCCGTATTCCGTGCCGGATTAAACTATCAGTTGGCTGATTACAGCTTTATCCGTGCCAGCTTCGGACAAGGTTACCGCAACCCGTCTATCAATGAGAAATATCTACGTAAGGATATTGGCGGAGTCGGCGTCTATCCGAACCTGGACATCAAACCGGAAAAAGGATTTAATGCTGAATTAGGATTCAAACAAGGATATAAAATCGGTAACTTCCAGGGATTTGTAGACGTTGCCGGATTCTATACACAATATAAAGACATGGTTGAATTCCAGTTCGGATTGTTCAACAATGCTAATTATACGATGATTAACAGCATCGGTGATGCTATCCAAATGTTGTCAGACGGCAAAGGTTTTGGTATCGGCGCTCAATTCCACAACGTATCGAAAGCGCAAATCTACGGAGTTGAAATCTCCACAAACGGTGTGTATAACTTCAATAAGAATACGAAGCTGTTCTATAACTTAGGATATGTATACACCGAACCCCGTGACGCAGATTATCAGAAACGCAATGCCGTAGAAGGTCTTTACACCGATCCATTGCAGATGAAAGAGAAATCAAATACCGGAAAGTATCTGAAGTATCGCCCGAAACATAGTTTCAAAGCCACGGTAGACTTCCAGTGGAAACGTATCAACGTAGGTGCCAACGTAGCATGGAAGAGCAAAATTCTCGCAGTAGACTATCTGATGATGGACGAACGCGATAAGCAGCAAAATGACCTGATGGATTATGTACGCGGTATTCTCTTCGGTTATTCAAAAGGCGAAACACTGGCTACTTACTGGAAAAAACATAATACGGACTATGCCACTGTTGACCTGCGTTTCGGAGTGAAAGCAACCAAAGAAGTAGCATTCCAGTTTATGGTGAACAACCTGTTGAACAAGGAATACAGCTACCGCCCGATGGCAGTTGCCGCTCCACGTACTTTCGTACTGAAAATGGATGTCACTTTCTAAATAACTAGTAAGATTTACAATTGATTAAGGAACGGCTGCACAACGCAGCCGTTTTCTTTTTTTACCCTACCTGCCAATATTTATCCATATATTGATTATCTTTACCCCCTGAAAATGAAAAGATACAACCGATAAAATGAAAAAACATATTGTACTTATTGCCCTCCTATTTTGCACAGCCTTTGCACAGGCACAAGAAGTTTTTGTAAATGCGGACTTTGTCAGCAGCTATATTTGGCGTGGTATAGACAGTGGTAATGCAAATGTGCAACCTTCACTCGGCCTCAACTGGAAAGGACTGACCGTTTATGCATGGGGCTCTACCGAATTTCGTGAAAAGAATAATGAAATAGACCTTTCATTGGAATATGCCTATAAAAACCTGACTCTTTACGCCAACAACTATTTTACCCAAACAGAGGATGAACCTTTCAAATATTTCAATTACAACTCACACTCCACCGGACATACTTTTGAAGTAGGTGCCGGATATATGTTAAGCGAGAAATTCCCGTTATCAGTAAGCTGGTACACTACATTTGCCGGAAATGACTACCGGGAAAACGGGAAACGCGCCTGGTCCAGTTACTGCGAACTGAGCTATCCGTTCAGTGTAAAAGAGGTAGATTTGAGTATCGAGGCTGGATTTACCCCTTGGGAGAGCTTCTACTCTGATAAATTCAATGTAGTCAACGTCGGACTATCCGCAACGAAAGAAATCAAAATAACATCCAGTTTCTCTTTGCCCATATTCGGAAAGCTGATAGCCAATCCTTACGCGGAACAGGTTTATTTTGTATTCGGAATTACACTCTAGCAAATTAATTTATCTATTTAATAATTTATTAATTATCACCCCCATGAAAAAACACTCTCTTATTTTCTGCGCAGGAGTTCTTCTACTAAGTGCCTGCCAACCGGCAAAAGCACCGGAAGCTATCTTGCCCATCCCCGAAGCTAAACAGGTAGAATGGCAAAAGATGGAAACCTACGCTTTTGTACACTTCGGACTTAACACATTCAACGACCGCGAATGGGGATACGGAGATTCCGACCCTAAAACATTCAACCCCGCCAAACTGGATTGCGAGCAATGGGTACAAACCTTTGTAAAGTCCGGAATGAAAGGAGTTATCCTGACAGCCAAGCATCACGATGGTTTCTGCCTTTGGCCTACCCAACTGACAGAGTACTGCATTCGCAACACTCCGTATAAAGATGGAAAAGGTGACATCGTCCGTGAGCTATCGGATGCCTGCAAAAAGTACGGCATCAAATTCGCTGTTTACCTGTCTCCATGGGACAGGCATCAAGCCAATTATGGTTCTCCCGAATACGTAGACTACTTCTATAAACAACTCAATGAACTACTGACCAACTACGGTGACGTTTTTGAAATCTGGTTCGACGGCGCTAATGGCGGTGACGGCTGGTACGGCGGCGCAAAAGACAGCCGTACTATCGACCGCAAAACTTATTATGATTATCCGAGAGCTTATAAGATGATTGACGAACTGCAACCACAAGCGGTTATCTTCTCCGATGGTGGCCCGGGTTGTCGCTGGGTAGGCAATGAGAAAGGATTTGCCGGAGCGACCAACTGGTCTTTCCTTCGTGCCGGAGAGGTCTATCCGGGTTATCCCAACTATCGCGAATTGCAATACGGTCATGCCGACGGCAACCAGTGGGTAGCTGCCGAATGTGACGTTTCTATCCGTCCGGGATGGTTCTATCACCCCGAAGAAGACGACCGTGTGAAAACAGTGGACGACCTGACCGATTTGTATTACCACAGTGTAGGACATAACGCAACCTTATTACTGAACTTCCCCGTTGACCGTGACGGATTGATTCATCCGACAGACTCTGCCAACGCCGTTAATTTCCACAAGAACGTGCAAAAACAACTGGCAAACAACCTATTGGCAGGTCTTTCTCCTAAGGCATCGGACGAACGAGGTTCTGCATTCTCTGCTAAAGCTGTCACAGACAATGATTACGATACCTATTGGGCTACTAACGACGGAGTAACGTCTGCCACTATCGAATTCAACTTGCCTCAACCGGAGAAAATCAACCGTATGATGTTGCAGGAATACGTACCTCTCGGACAGCGTGTAAAATCATTCGTAGTAGAATATAACCAGGAAGGTGAATGGCTTCCCGTGAAACTCAATGAAGAAACAACAACCGTTGGTTACAAACGTCTTCTCCGTTTCGAAACAATCACGACCGATAAGATTCGTGTCCGCTTCACAGATTCACGTGCTTGTCTTTGCATCAATAATATTGAAGCATTTTATGCAGGAGAAACTTCAGACACATACACCGCAAAAGCGGAAGAACTGAAGAGTTTCCCGTTCACTATTAGCGGAGTAGACGCGGAAGAAGCTCAGAAAGGTATGGATAAGAACGACCAAACGACCTGTTTCATCAATGGAAATACAGTCTTGATTGACTTGGGAGAAGAGCGTACAATTACTTCATTCCATTACCTTCCCGACCAAAGCGAATATAATAAAGGTGTAATCGCCGCATATGAAATATCTGTCGGAACGGATAGTAATGCAGTCAATCAAGTAGTAGCGAAAGACGAATTTTCTAATATAAAGAACAATCCGATTCTACAATCCGTCTACTTTACCCCAGTCAAAGCCCGCTATGTTCAGTTGAAAGCAACACGGATGATACATGACGGAGAACCGATGGGAATAGCCGAGATTGGCATACAATAACATAGAAAATAAATAGATATGCTATGATACGAAAATTAGAAAAAAATGAATATCACGCCGCCGTTGAGTTATCTCTCCAGGTATATGTGGAATGTGGTAAAGCAGATTTCGATGAAGAAGGTCTGAATGCTTTCAAAAGTTTTATCTATGATGAAAAGCAGATTGACGCACTTGCCCTGTATGGAGCTTTCGAGAACGATGGAGAACTTGCAGGTATTATCGGAATAAAAAACAGCGGCAAACATATTTCATTATTTTTCATAAAGCCACAGTATCATAGAAAAGGGTTAGGAAAAGAGCTTTTCTCCTATGCTATAAATGATTGTCCTTCAGTAGAAATGACGGTAAACTCTTCCAGTTATGCTGTTCCTTTCTACCAAAGCCTGGGATTTATAGTCATGGGAGAAAAGCAAACCGTTCAAGGTATATCCAGTATTCCCATGAAACGTTGTCATACCATTATCGCAAAAAAAGAGAACTATATACTTCGCACATGGCAAGCTGAAGATGCAGCGTCATTATCCAACTATCTGAATAATAAAAAGATTTGGGATAATTGCCGTGACGGTCTTCCTTATCCTTATAGCAAGGAAAACGCAAAAGCCTTTATTGACATGCCACAGAGGAAAGAAGGTATTCATGACTTCTGTATCGAGATAAACGGGGAAGCAGTCGGAAATATTGGTTTTGTACCTTGCGCAGACGTAGAACGCTTTAACGCAGAAGTGGGCTACTGGCTTGCAGAACCTTATTGGAATCTAGGAATCGTGACTGATGCTTTGAAAGAAGCTATCAACTATTATTTCGCACACACAGATAAGGTACGTGTATTTGCTACCATTTTTGAACATAACATTCCTTCCATGCGTGTATTAGAAAAAGCGGGATTCGCCAAAGTCGGGATTCTACGAAAGGCTATTTTCAAGAATGGAATCTTTATAGATGCACATTATTATGAGTTATGCAAATCAGTAGTTGAATAAGAGTAAAATGGTGCATAAATGAGCCAAAGATGCTATCGCTGACAATAGCTCGTCAATATGCAGCTTTTATTTCCTCTTCTCACCTATATTATTTTCTTCATAGCCTAATGAGTTTTCGTTCAACATATGTGGAACGATAGTTCAACAGTTGTAG
Organism: Bacteroides sp. GM023; assembly: GCF_014750685.1. GTDB lineage: Bacteria > Bacteroidota > Bacteroidia > Bacteroidales > Bacteroidaceae > Bacteroides. The sequence goes on along the minus strand of NZ_JAAXGE010000001.1, from coordinate 77,583 downwards.
AGCGTTCGTTCAACAGTTGTAGAACGAAAACTCGTTAGGCTATGAACTATATATCAATAAGGAAGCAATTACCTAAAAGTAACTAATTAGTTCATTACTGATAATTGACTCACAACCGTACCCAAATGAGCAAAAATAAATTCGATAAACGCATCGCCAACCCTAAACCAAATCTACAAAAGCTCCTCTTCATTTGCTCAAAATCCTTAAAGTTGTGCATTTTTTACTCGGTTTTCTTGTCAGAACCAAGTGTTTGACTAATTTTGCACGCTGATAGTTAACCGGATAGTTTGGATAGCAAGATATTACTACTTGACTACTGGCTGCTAACTTGTAGAAATACTAATACTAAAATTTATAGCATGAGTTTGAAAATTGTTGTATTGGCAAAACAAGTTCCCGACACACGTAATGTTGGGAAAGATGCCATGAAAGCCGACGGAACGATTAACCGTGCGGCACTTCCCGCCATCTTCAACCCCGAAGACCTGAATGCTCTTGAGCAAGCGCTTCGACTGAAAGATGCTCATCCAGGCTCTACCGTAACCATCCTGACAATGGGACCGGGACGGGCAGCCGACATTATTCGTGAAGGACTTTTCCGTGGTGCAGATAACGGTTACTTGCTGACCGACCGTGCTTTCGCTGGTGCAGATACACTGGCTACTTCTTACGCACTGGCTACTGCCATCCGCAAAATCGGTAACTGTGACATTATTATCGGTGGTCGTCAGGCTATCGACGGTGATACCGCACAGGTGGGTCCTCAAGTAGCAGAGAAGCTGGGATTGACGCAAATCACATACGCAGAAGAAATTCTGGAAGTGGGTAAAGACAAGATTAAGGTGAAACGTCACATTGATGGTGGTGTTGAAACAGTAGAAGGCCCGTTGCCTATCGTGATTACCGTAAACGGTTCTGCAGCTCCCTGTCGTCCGCGCAACGCGAAACTGGTTCAGAAATACAAACACGCAAAAACTGTTACTGAAAAGCAGCAAGGTAATCTTGATTACACCGACCTGTATGACAAGCGCGACTATCTGAATCTAGCGGAATGGAGCGTATCCGACGTAAACGGTGATCTTGCACAGTGCGGTCTGTCCGGTTCGCCGACAAAAGTGAAAGCCATCCAGAACATCGTGTTCCAGGCTAAAGAGAACAAAACCATCAGCGGCAGTGACCGTGACGTGGAAGAACTGATTGTTGAACTGTTAGCTAACCACACCATCGGATAATCATGAATAACTTATTTGTATATTGCGAAATAGAAGAAGGTAACGTTTTGGACGTTAGCCTCGAACTTCTGACCAAAGGTCGTTCGTTAGCCAACCAGTTGAACTGTCAGCTCGAAGCTGTGGTTGCCGGAAGCGGCCTCAAAGAGATTGAAAAACAAATCCTTCCTTACGGAGTAGACAAACTTCACGTTTTCGACGGCGAAGGGCTCTATCCTTATACTTCACTTCCTCACACTGCCATCCTTGTGAACCTCTTCAAAGAAGAGCAACCGCAAATCTGCCTGATGGGTGCTACCGTTATCGGTCGTGACCTCGGTCCGCGTGTTTCTTCTGCTTTGACCAGCGGACTGACTGCCGACTGTACTTCACTTGAAATCGGTGACCACGAAGACAAAAAAGAAGGTAAGACTTACAAGAACCTGTTGTATCAGATTCGCCCGGCATTCGGCGGTAACATCGTAGCTACGATTGTGAACCCGGAACACCGTCCGCAGATGGCAACCGTTCGCGAAGGTGTGATGAAGAAAGAAATCCTCTCTCCTACTTATCAGGGAGAAGTGATTCGTCACGACGTGAAGAAATATGTAGCCGATACGGACTATGTAGTAAAAGTAATCGAACGCCACGTAGAACAAGCGAAGAACAACCTGAAAGGTTCTCCGATTATCATATCCGGTGGTTACGGTGTAGGTTCAAAAGAGAACTTCGACCTATTGTTCGACCTCGCTAAAGAACTTCACGCAGAAGTAGGTGCCAGCCGTGCTGCTGTCGACGCAGGTTTCGCCGCTCACGACCGTCAAATCGGCCAGACAGGCGTAACGGTTCGTCCGAAACTCTATATCGCTTGCGGTATCTCCGGACAAATTCAGCATATCGCCGGTATGCAGGAAAGTGGTATCATCATCTCTATCAATAACGACCCGGATGCTCCTATCAACACGATTGCCGATTACGTAATCAACGGAAGTATCGAAGAAGTTGTGCCGAAGATGATTAAGTATTATAAACAAAATAGCAAGTAAGGAAAGATGGCTAATTATTATACAGACATACCGGAACTCAAGTTTCACTTGAACAATCCGATGATGAAACGTATTTGCGAACTCAAAGAACGCAATTACAGAGATAAAGATGAATTCGACTATGCTCCGCTGGACTTCGAAGACGCTGTAGACTCTTACGACAAAGTGTTGGAGATTACAGGAGAAATCACAGGAGAAATCATCGCCGCCAACGCAGAAGGCGTGGACGAAGAAGGCCCTCACTGTGCCAACGGTCGTGTAGAATACGCTTCAGGAACCAAAGAGAACCTGGACGCTATGGTCAAAGCCGGCTTGAACGGTATGACTATGCCACGTAAATTCGGTGGTCTGAACTTCCCGATTACTCCGTACACTATGTGCGCAGAAATTGTGGCTGCTGCCGACGCAGGCTTCGGTAACATCTGGTCTTTGCAGGACTGTATCGAAACTCTGTACGAATTCGGTACAACCGACCAGCACAGCCGTTTCATCCCTCGTGTGTGCCAGGGCGAAACCATGTCTATGGACTTGACTGAACCGGATGCAGGTTCCGATCTTCAAGCAGTGATGCTGAAAGCGACTTACAGCGAAAAAGACGGCTGCTGGTTGCTGAACGGTGTAAAACGTTTCATTACCAACGGTGATGCTGATATTCACCTCGTGTTAGCCCGTTCTGAAGAAGGAACAAGAGACGGTCGCGGTCTTTCTATGTTTATCTACGACAAAAAGCAAGGTGGTGTAGATGTACGTCGTATCGAACACAAGCTCGGTATCCACGGCTCTCCTACTTGCGAATTGGTATATAAGAACGCTAAAGCCGAACTTTGCGGTGACCGCAAACTCGGTTTGATTAAATACGTAATGGCTTTGATGAACGGCGCCCGTCTGGGTATTGCCGCACAATCCGTAGGTTTGAGCCAGGCTGCTTACAATGAAGGATTGGCTTATGCCAAAGACCGTAAGCAATTCGGTAAAGCGATTATCGATTTCCCGGCAGTATATGACATGCTCGCTATCATGAAAGGGAAGTTGGATGCCGGACGTGCATTGTTGTATCAAACAGCCCGCTACGTAGACATCTACAAAGCGCTGGATGACATTTCCCGCGAGCGCAAGCTGACTCCCGAAGAACGCCAGGAGCAGAAGAGATATGCCAAACTGGCCGACAGTCTCACTCCGCTTGCCAAGGGTATGAACTCTGAATATGCCAATCAGAATGCCTATGACTGTATTCAGATTCACGGTGGTTCAGGCTTCATGATGGAATACGCTTGTCAACGCATCTATCGCGACGCACGTATCACCAGCATCTACGAAGGAACAACCCAGTTGCAAACCGTAGCCGCTATCCGTTACGTGACAAATGGTTCTTACATCGCTACTATCCGCGAGTATGAGGCAATTCCTTGCTCACCGGAAATGGAACCGTTGATGTCCCGTCTGAAGAAAATGGCTGATAAGTTCGAAGCAAGTACGAACGCTGTGAAAGAAGCACAAGATCAGGAATTGCTGGACTTCGTTGCCCGCAGACTGATGGAAATGTCCGCTGACATCATCATGTGTCACCTGTTGATTCAAGACGCCAGCAAATCTTCTGAGCTGTTCTCCAAATCTGCACATGTATATTTGAATTATGCAGAAGCAGAGGTAGAAAAGCATACAAATTTCATCGAGAACTTCGATAAAGAAGACTTGGCTTTCTACAAAAAGTAACAGATTAGCTACTAATAATAAAAAAAGCATCCTCTTCTCACGAAGCGGATGCTTTTTTATTTGTCATATTCTGTCATTTTTCATTATTATTCTATACATTTGTCAGGGAGATAAGTAAATTTTTAATCAGTAACCAGAGATAGAGAAAGAAATATGGCATTGAAACCTTCATATGATGACAAACTGCACATATCAGGATTATCAAACACGGAAATTCTTATATTAGCTCTTGAGGCTTCTCAAAAACTTGAATGGAATATTGAAGAAATAGCTCCGGAATGGATCCGTTTTGAAGTCCCCATAAATATGCACACCAGCGGAGAAGAAATAACTTTCACTCTGGAAAAGGAAGGTGACGGAGAGGTATCCATCCACAGCGAATGTACGTCCATGCAATTTGTTGATTATGGAAAGAACAGGAAGAATATCCAAAAGCTACAAGAGATGATGGAAGAAGTTAGAGCTACCCTTCCCTCGGAAGAACTTATCCAAAAAGCAAATAAGCTGAAAGAAGAATTTAACCGTCCGCTCACAGAAGAAGAAAAAGCATATATGGAAGAGGAAAAGAAAAAAGGTTCTCTCTTGTCTTTCTTCATTCCACGCAAAGGATTTATAGCAACGCCTATCCTGATAGACATCAACATTCTGGTATTTATCCTGATGGTTACTTCGGGAGTAGGAGTCTTAGAACCCAGCACATTGGCGCTGTTAAAGTGGGGAGCAGACTTCGGACCGCTGACTCTTACAGGCGACTGGTGGCGTACGGTGACCTGCAACTTCATTCACATCGGTGGTTTCCATCTTGCGATGAACATATATGCCTTCATGTTTGTCGGCCTTTTCCTGGAACAACTGATAGGAAGCCGCCGGATGTTCGCTTCTTATCTCCTGACCGGGCTATGCTCGGCCGTATTCAGCCTATATATGCATGCCGAGACAATCAGCGCCGGAGCTTCCGGGGCAATCTTCGGACTCTACGGTATATTCCTCGCCTTCCTCTTATTCCACGGCATTGCCAAAGAACAACGAAAGGCATTACTAACCAGTATCCTTATTTTCGTCGGCTATAATTTGGTTTATGGGATGAAAGAAGGAATTGATAATGCAGCACATATCGGCGGATTATTAAGCGGCTTCCTACTGGGAATTGTTTATGTATTCAGCTATAAGTTCGAAAAAGCCGATGCACGGCGAACCATATCCATCATCGGAGAACTTGGCATATTCTGCATATTCCTATTCAGTTTCATTATGCTTTGCAAGAATGTCTCGCCCCTGTATCAAGAGATACGTCAGGAGTGGAACAGCGGAATCGTAGAAGCCTATCTTAACGGAGAACTGGAAGAAGACAACGAGGATGATTCGGCTATGAGTGCTTCCGATGATTCTTCCGGCAGGCAGTTTCCTTCATATGTTCCCGTGGGTAATAACGATACATGGCTTTCTTACTACGATGCAGAAACCAAATTCAGTTGCCAATATCCTACCAACTGGACAAAAATAACAGGAGCAAAAGGGTTAACACCCAACGCACGGCCGCCGTTGCTCAAACTTGTCAACGGAGCTAGCCAGTTGACTGTTACGTCCCTTGCCTACGATACGCAGAAAGAATTTGAACATACGAAAGAATTATTGCTCACTCTCCCGCGAAATGCACAGGGACAACCATCGGAAGATTATAAGCAGAGCAATGTCAATATCAACGGACTATCCATGACAAGGACTACCAACCCTTTGCATATTGGCGCTCCCGACGAACCGGGAGAAGATATACAACAAATTGTATTACAATATTTCCAAGAGAGTAATAAAAGAATCTTTAGTATTGTCATGCTCGTCTATGACGAAGAAGCGGAACCCGATTTAGAAGCCATCGCATCAAGTATTCAGATAACTAAATAAAGAGAATATGAGAGTATATATCCAAGTCAAACAATTAGGAAAGCGGAAGTGCGGTATTGAAAAGATTCCCGTCGATTTTCCTGCTCCACCTGCCCATGTACAGGAGTTGATAGAAGCCATCGTCAGTTGGCAAGTCAGTGAATACAACGAACGCTTGCAACAAAGCGAAGTGCTGAAATACCTCACCCGGGAAGAAGTGGAAGATAAAGCTGCTTCCGGCAAGGTAGGTTTCGGGGTAAATTACAACGGCAAGCCCGCCGCAGAAGCCGAAGCCATCACAAACGCCTTGCAATCCTACGAAGACGGAATTTTCCGTATCTTCATCGACGACGAGGAAGCGGGAGATTTATCCTCTCCTATCCTAGTGAAAGAAGAATCCACACTGACTTTTATCCGGCTAGCCATGTTGTCAGGAAGATTGTGGTAATTCATATCCCATAAAAGAAAAGAAAACACTTAAAAAAACAATAGAATCATGAGACTCATTTATAATGAAGCATTAAATAAACGGATACTTCCGTACTTGGAGAAATTAACCAAGAAGAAAAGTAGTTTGGATAAAGAGACCGGCGTCTTGTTTGATATATTTATGCTATACTTTGATATGGATACCCGGTATGGCACATATAGCGACAAGCTGGAACCTTGCGTTATAAGTATTATCAAGGAAGAGAAAATCAAGAGCGTAGCCAATCTTTTCGACGGAAAACTGAACAAGCTGCTCCGTTATTTATTAGGGGATGAATACGCACATCTGTTCCACACTTATTTGAAGCTCAAAGCACATTGCCCATACACACTAGGATATTCAAGACGGTCACAACGCGCCATCAATCCCTATCTGCACTTCTCTCATGTGATAGACGCGCTGACGCAATTCCTAAAACTACGCGCTACCGGATTCACAGACCAAGTCATACTGAACGGTGGAAATACGCCGGAAGAAATAGAAGCCTACAGGGACAGCATGAACTGTCAGAACTGGATGGCAGCCCAAATAGCAGAAGGCAACCAAGCCGTCATTGACTACCTGCACAACGTACTGACCAGTGAGAATAACGCTAATCGCCTTAATCAAGGACATCTTAAAGCTATCGCAATAAGCGGACACCGTCCATTACTGGAACTAGAAGGAAAATTACTTTTGGCGGCCAAATTACAAGAAGGACTCCGACAGGCCATCATGGAAACAATGGACGAAGGATGTCCCGAAAGTTATATCTATCTGCTCTCGGTGATTTACGACAACGGGCTGCAACGCTTTGCTTCCGTGAAACGGGGCATCGCAGTCAGCACGGGAATCGGAGAGCAGGACAGCAGCGAGCGTATCAACAATAAATATGTAGAACTAATCCTGAAATTCCTGAAGAATCAGGACGAGGCACGCAAAGCCCTTCAAAGCAAAGATAGCATCGAACTTTATCTGGCTTTATGGAGCATCGGATTTTATAATACAAACGATATTCAGGCACTTGCATCGGACATCATCAAGAACGGTGTCAAACATCAAGTGCAGACCTACCTTTATTTCCTGCGTTGTACGCAACACTCCGCCATGAGTTATTGTATCAGCAAAGATGCCTTTGAAAAGTGGCATAATGACCCGTCGGTCGTGGCAGGTATCCTCCCACTCTATCTTTCTGATTTTTACCTTAGCCGGTATGGTGGACGTGAAGACCCGAAACTCACCGATTACTTTGAGAACAGGGAAGAAGCCGTGCGCCATTACGGATATCTGAAACAAATCTATCAGTCCATCTCCGCAAAAGAAACCTATGCTCCTTATATATTCCCGTGGGAAAGCACACAGCTCACCCAGTCGGAAGTGGTTCTCAAAATGGCATATATCAATTGGATGCTGAATGATTCTGCCATGAAAGATGACCTTTGCAGTTATCTGGTGTCCTTAGATTCTTATATGCGGGCAAGCTATATCGGCATCGTACTGAATCCGCCCAGCAGTCCGCTGCAAGAAGAATATATATTACAATCACTGGGTGACCGTTCTCTCGATGTGCGCAACGAGGCTTACAAAGTTTTGTCTGAAATGGCCTTATCGCCCGAACAAAATCAGAAAGTGGAAGAGTTGCTTCGTTTCAAATATAGCGAGATGCGTATCAACGCTATCAACCTGCTGATGAAACAGCCGAAAGAAGAACTGGCCGGCAGCATCCGACGATTGATTACAGACAAAGTGGCCGAACGCCGCTTGGCGGGACTGGATATGATGAAGACAATTCATAATGTAGAATTTCTGCAAGACATCTACCAGGAACTTCTTCCCGCCATCAAAGAGATTCAGAAACCGAACGCAAAAGAAAAGGTGCTGATAGAATCTTTGATTGGTGACGGAACGGAGAAGAAAGCCACGCAGCACTACACCAAAGAAAACGGTTTCGGTCTGTACACTCCTGATTTCGAAGTAAGCCTGCCGGAAATTGCGCCGGACAAAGGATTCAATGTCAAGAAAGCATTCGAGTTTATCGGCTTCGGAAGAGCCAAACTCACTTTCGAAAGATTGAGTAAATACATCGCCGCACACAAAAACGACGAGTTTAAAAACGACTACGGGGAAGCACGCCTGGTGGGCAACAGTGTGTTGATGAAATGGAGTAACTATGGCGGTTTGAGCGGTCTTGGACTCCCGGAACTCTGGCAGGATTTCTACGAACGTGAAATCGGAAGTTACGAGAAATTAATGATGATGAGTTTCATGCTTGCATCGACAGGCGTTGCCCAGGATAATGACGACTACGACGAGGAGGATGAAGAAGACAGAAAAGCCGATATCAAATCAGCCAACAGCTTTGAACCGCTTGTCAACAAGATGTATGCGGGTTTCACCTACCGCGGATTGCAGAAGGTACTCCGGAAGTTGCCTTACTATGAACAAATGGAGGATATTATCGACGCGCTGACGTCTGAATACAGAGACGAAACGGTTTATCAACGAATGGCTGCCAATATGTTGCTCCAACTGACACCCTTACTCGATACAAAGAATATCTTCCGCCAATATACGAACAAACACGCATGGCTCAGAGACAAACTGGAATACGGAGAAAAGCTCATCGTTTATCCGATACACAACAATAAGTTTGTCCAGTTCTGGCTCGACACGCCCCGCAAACAGATAGACGATGCCTTGTTTACCCGCTACTTCACCGTGCGCTATCAGCTCTACAAGCTCACCAACTATATGGAGCACACGCCCGAACTGGAAGAAACCGATTCCTATCTGCAATGCGTGGACTTTGCCCGTGCCTGGATGCTGGGATTGATTCCGACAGAAGAAGTATATCGTGAACTGATAGCCCGTGTCAACTCTCCCGAACAAATCAAGAATATCACCCTGGTATTGAACGAAAATCGCCGCCCTAACGAAAGAGACAGAGAATTGATAACATACACCAAAAACTTCAATTTCTCTCTCTTCCGACCCCTGCTGCAAAAGGTAGTCGACCGTATCCTCGACATCGAACTGTCACGCGGAGATTCCGAAACGCAGGTTACCCGCCTGGCTGAAGAATTGACTTGTGTTTATGGTGCCGAAACGTTTATCCGTATCCTGCAAGCATTCGGCAAAGATACGTTCATACGTGATAGCTATAATTGGAAAAACACCAAACGCGGTGTATTGAGCAGCCTGCTTCATGCCTGCCATCCGCTGGCAACAGACACAAGCGAGCATCTCAAGAAGTTGGCCAAGCAAGCAGAAATCAGCGACGAACGTCTGGTGGAAGCCGCCATGTTCGCCCCACAATGGATTGAACTCACCGAGCAAGCCACAGGATGGAAAGGACTGACAAGCGCAGCTTACTACTTCCATGCCCATACCAACGAGACTTGCGACGACAAGAAGAAAGCAATTATCGCCCGCTATACTCCGATTGACGTAGAAGACCTTCGGGATGGCGCTTTTGACATCGGCTGGTTCAAAGATGCTTTCAAGACGATTGGCAAACAACGCTTTGAAGTAGTCTACAATGCTGCCAAGTATATTTCATGCAGCAACAGCCACACCCGTGCCCGCAAGTTTGCGGACGCCACTAACGGAGCAGTAAAAGCAGCGGATATAAAGAAGGAAATATCAGCCAAGCGCAACAAAGATTTATTAATGAGCTACGGCCTCATCCCACTAGGAAAGAAAGCGGATAAAGAGTTGTTGGAACGCTACCAATTCCTGCAAAAGTTCCTGAAAGAAAGCAAGGACTTCGGCGCACAAAGACAGGAAAGCGAAAAGAAAGCAGTGGGCATCGCCCTGCAAAACTTAGCCCTCAACTCCGGTTACGGTGACGTCACCCGTCTGACCTGGAGTATGGAAACCGAACTGATTAAAGAACTTCTCCCCTACCTCTCTCCGAAAGAAATAGAAGATGTAGAAGTGTATGTGCAAATCAGCGACGAAGGCAAGGCGGAAATCAAACAAATCAAAGCCGGAAAAGAGCTCAACAGTATGCCTGCCAAGCTGAAAAAGCATCCGTATGTAGAAGAACTGAAAGCGGTACACAAGAAGCTGAAAGACCAGTACACCCGCTCCCGCGTCATGCTGGAACAGGCTATGGAAGACTGCATCTGTTTTGAAGAAAACGAGCTTCGCAAACTGATGCAGAACCCTGTTATCTGGCCGTTATTGAGACATCTTGTCTTTATCTGTAACGGACAAGCAGGTTTCTATACCGACGGATTACTGGTGACGGCAAATGCCGTTTGTCTCCCGTTGAAGTCGAAAGATGAATTACGTATCGCCCATCCTACCGACCTGTACGCAAGCGGTGACTGGCATACGTATCAGAAATTCCTGTTCGATAAAGCCATCCGCCAACCTTTCAAACAGGTATTCCGCGAGCTTTATGTGCCTACTTCGGAAGAGGAAGGCGCCACACAATCCCGCCGCTATGCCGGAAATCAGATTCAACCGCAGAAAACTGTCGCCGTACTGAAAGGACGCCGATGGGTGGCCGATTATGAAGACGGACTTCAGAAGATATATTATAAAGAGAATATCATCGCCACCATCTACGCTATGGCGGACTGGTTCTCTCCTGCCGACATCGAAGCTCCGACATTGGAATATGTCTGCTTCCACAACCGCAGGGACTACAAACTGATGAATATCTCGGAAATTCCACCCGTTATTTTCTCTGAAGTAATGAGAGATGTGGACTTGGCGGTCAGTGTAGCCCATGCCGGAAGCGTAGACCCGGAAACCAGTCACTCTACTATCGAAATGCGCAGCACGTTGGTGGAACTGACTATGCCTTTATTCCATCTCAACAACGTGAAGGTAAAAGGCAACTTTGCCCATATAGAAGGCAAACTGGGTAAATACAACATCCACCTGGGCAGCGGTGTGATTCATCAGGAAGGCGGTGCACAGATTGCAGTTCTTCCGGTACATTCGCAAAGCCGCGGACGCCTGTTCCTGCCTTTTGTAGATGAAGACCCGAAAACGGCGGAGATATTGACTAAGATTATCTTCTTTGCAGAAGACAATAAGATAAAAGACCCGAGTATCCTGAACCAAATCAAATAAGGACGATATGGCAGAAAATTTATTAATCAGCACAGGAAGCAAAGAGGAGAAATATCGCGAGTTACTTCCGCAACTACATGCTTTAGTAAGTACGGAAACAGATTTCATTGCCAATCTTGCCAATGTCGCGGCAGCCCTGAAGCAGACTTTCGGTTTCTTTTGGGTAGGCTTTTATATGGTAAAAGGAGATGAACTTGTATTAGGTCCTTTCCAGGGGCCTATCGCCTGTACACGTATCCGAATCGGCAGAGGAGTTTGTGGAACAGCCTGGAAAGAAGCGCGTACACTGATTGTTCCTGATGTAGAGCGATTTCCCGGACACATCGCGTGCAGTTCGGATTCAAAATCGGAAATAGTAGTGCCGATGATAAAGCAGGGAGAAGTTATCGGGGTATTGGATATAGACAGTGATACGCTGGATAGTTTCGATACGGTTGACGCACGCTATCTGGAAGAAATTTGCACATACATCGGGTAATTGCAGGAGTACCGCTATCATGCAAAAAAACAGAGGCTCTGATTGAATGAATCAGAGCCTCTGTTTTATATAAATAGACCTTCTGTTTGGCGCAAACAGAGCCTTCGTTTTTTTACCAGTCCACATCTTCTATTCCCTGTTTCCGATACAGCAAAAGTTGATTGCGAAGTGAACTCATTTCACGTCTCATCTCTTCCATCCTTTCCAGCAGATGATGGATGGCGTCGATACCTTCCATGTTGATGGACAGGTCGTAGTACATTCTGCTATAACGTTCTACGCTCGGAAGTTCCGACAAAAGCAGATAATGTTCACCGCCTTCGGTATGTACGTTAATCAAACCGCCTTCTTCCAACAGTTCTATGAATGAAGGCTCGATATGACATTTGTGACAGTATTCACTGACAATAATTAATTCGGTCTGCATAGTACTCATTCTTTTTAGTTCATACTCTGTAACTCGCGGAACAACTCTTTCTGTCTGTCCGTCAAGTTCGTAGGAATCTTGACAGAATAGGTCACAATCAAGTCACCGAATTGTCCTTCCTTCTTATAAACCGGGAATCCTTTTCCTTTCAGACGGACTTTCGTACCGTTCTGTGTTTCCGGTTTTATCTTCAGTTTCACTTTACCGTCCAACGTGTCGACCAGCTTTTCACCACCCAATACGGCTGTGTAAAGGTCTACTTCCATATCTACATACAAATCGTCACCCAGGCGCTTGAATACGGGGTCTTCGGCTATGACGAAAGTAATGTACAGGTCGCCCGCAGGACCGCCGTTGATACCTTCGGCTCCGTAGCCTTTCAGTTTAATCACTTGTCCGTTGGCTACACCGGCAGGGATAGTGATACGCACTTGTTTACCATTAACGGTCAATACTTGTTTATGCGTCTGAGAAGCATCACGAAGAGACAGGTGAAGTTCGGCATTAAAGTCCTGTCCGCGGAATCCCGCAGAACCTTGTCCCCGTCCACCGCGATGTCCACCGAACATTGATTCGAAGAAATCGGAGAAACCACTGGCATTACCACCGGAGAAACCTTCACCGTCGGAACTGTACCAGTATCCACCGTTTCCGTCAGAGAAACCTTGTCCGCCACTTCCGCCACCACCGAATCCGCCGAAACCGCCCGCGCCGCCAAAGCCACCGGCTTGTTGCTGCGCTCGTTTCTGTGCTTCGAATTCATCGGCATGCTTCCAATGCTCTCCGTACTCATCATACTTTTTACGTTTCTCAGGGTCACTCAGTACTTCATTGGCTTCATTGATTTCCTGAAACTTATCCTTTGCACTCGGGTCATTGGGGTTCAGGTCAGGATGGTATTTCCGGGCCAACTTGCGAAAAGCCTTTTTGATATCGTCCTGAGAAGCACTTTTGTCTACTCCAAGAATCTTGTAATAATCTATATAGGCCATGTTTTATGAATTTAATCGTTCATACATCATACGGCAAATAACACGCCAATCCTGCTTTTGGATGCAAATTTTAGCAAGTATTAAGTATTAGGTATTAGCCGTGGCTTCCGGCAAGTTTCCGTCCGCATGGCATACTACTTAATACTTCTCTTTATACTTAATCTCCTTCTGCTCCAACATTCGGAAATCCGGTTTCTTCATGCCCAAATCATCCAACGGACGGGGTTCGTTATGGTCATTCAAATATGCTCTCGGCTTCATTTGATAAAGTGAAGTTGCTACGGATTGTGAATCATCCCTGTAAGGAGTTTCTATCCCGCCCAAATCCAGTATGGTCGGGAAGAAGGAACTGCTGGAAGAAACGTCCTTCTCTTTATTATCCATTGCCGCTTGCCAATGTTCGGGATGAGTTTCCCGGTAACTGTCGGACATCCAAATGAAGAACGGCACATGAAGCTGATAATAAGAAGGCACGGGCGAAGCATGAAGGAACAAATGACGGGAATCGTCGAAAATATCCTCTCCATGGTCGGAGGTATAAATCATAGCGGCGTCTACCTGTTGCTTTTCCAACATACGGATGATTCTTGCCAGGAAACCATCCGTGTAACGGATCGAATTATCATAAGCGTTCACCAGATTATCCCGATATTTCCGTTCCGCATCGACCGGATAATCCGGTGTGAAGAAAGTGTTTTCCAATGGATAACGTTCGCGATAATTGAAGTGGGAACCGTAGGTATGAAGTACGATAAATTGCTTCGTTGCGCCTTTCGCCAGTTCTTGTTCCACCAGTTTCAAGAGTTCGTCATCGGACGGGTTATAGCTCGAATCAAGAGAATCTTCTTTTATAAAATCATAGGTGTCGGCTTCCTTTCCGAAGAAGTCGATAAATGAATGGTTGTAACGCTGATTAGAGAAGAAGGCGGTCTTGAAACCGGCTTCTTTAAAGGCGGTGATGATTCCTTTTTGGTGATAAATAGAGTCGTAGTTGCAGGCGTTGACGTCCGACATCAGCATAGGTACGCTTTTGTGTGTCGTATTCGACTCTGTCAGTACCTTCGGGAAAGCAATCAATCCTGTCTGCTGAGACAATAATGGATTCGTCTCGCGTTCATAACCGTACAATTGCCAGTTCAGGGCACGGGACGTTTCGCCTATTACCATCACATACACTTCCCGTTCCTCTTGCGGATGGGTGGCTTTGGCATGGAAGGTAAAGTCTTTCGAGGTTTGATGATAATTCTGCGTCAAGGCTGTCCGTTGGAAGGCAAGACCTACATTATAACAGACATTCAGCGGATATAAATCCGACTTTAGTTCATAGCCCGAATCTTGTACATACGCTCCGGCAAGGCTGAGAAGGGAAATACCAAAGACTATGAGAGCCCTTTTCCGTTCTCTGCGGATGAACTCTACCGATAACTTGCGCTTGCGAATCATTGAAATCGTTCCTAAAATCAATGCAGGGACATAAAGTATGATTACGGCGATAATAGCGGGAGTCAGGTTATCGAGCAGTTCGAGTGCTTCACTCGAATTGGTAGTCACCAGATTCAGGAACATATCGACAGCGATGATGGACTGTCCGAACAAGTAAAGCAGTACGATTTGGAAAGCTCCGAAGAATAGGAACAGGAACAAAATCCAAAGCATCTTACCGCAGTTTCTCGACAGCGTCATCAACAGGTAATAACAGCCAAAAGGCAACAATACATTAGCAACTTTTGCCATCACCGGCAGCGGCTCTGTAAAACAGAGGACGATGTTAGGCACTATCAGGATAAACAGGAACAGATAAAACAAGTGTTCCTGATTTTCCAACCAATTCTTTATATTCTTAAAAAGCTTCATTGATATTAAAGATAAATCCGGTCTGGTGTTTACCAAAACCTAAGTCCAAACGTACATTTACTCTCTTTTTAAACTCCCAGCGGTAACCGAAACCGTAATTGGGTAGAATATGCTTCGGGGTAAACTCGGAGAATTTCGGGAAGATTGTTCCCGCCCCTGCCCATACAGCTACTCCATTCCGCTTCCAAACGTGTTGCCGGAGTTCTATTTGCGCATCCATCGCGCACTTGTCACGATAACGACCTTCGTAGTATCCACGCATCGAATAAGAGTTTCCCAGGGTTGCCATCAGTCCCCAAGGGGTATCTCCGTAGGTCAACAATGTGTGAAATTGTCCTGCCAGCACTCCGCCTTTCCATACGGTGTGATAATAGCTGGTAGTCAATTCGGTATTGCTGAACGCATATTTATTGCCAAGGAAAGCTGGGCTAAACCGTTGGTCCAGTCGCAGATAATATCCCCGGTAAGCATTTGTCAGGAAGTCACGTGAGTCGTAGAGAAGGGAAAGTCCGAGACTTGTGTTAGTAGTCCGTGCTGCCATTCCTTCCCATAGTTCCGGTTTTTCAAAGTCCCGTCCGTCGATGTAGTCGAATACAGCCATCGGGCCGATATAGAAATTCTTCGCCATACGGAACATGAAGTCTACTTTCACTTGTGCCTGAAAGCGTTTATAATCGCTTTCGTTATCAGAGTTTGCTCCATTATCATATCCTCTGCCCCAATAAAGGCTGGGGAAAGAATAAAAATAAAGGTTATAGTTCAAACGGTATTTATCTTGTGGAAACAGATGATTTCCACGAACTCCCAATAAATAGAAGCCAACCGTAGAGACATCTCCATAGAGGGATACATTGGAAGGGGGAAGAATCGTATCATTATAATCGGTGCGGTATAAACCCGCCGCCACCAGTCCAAGTCCGAATTTAGTATCGCTGGAATAATGAGGACCGCCTATCACGCTGAAATCAAACTTTTTATTCTTTTTTTCCTTATTGGCATCATTGAAGTAATCGAGAAACTTCTTGAAGAAGCTGCGCTTTACCGCAACAGTATCTTCGGCAATTACTGATACAGAATCTCCAGGCAGTTCAATTTCGGTAGAATGCATCTGCGCGCCAAGTGAGGTTTGTGTTAGTAACAATAGCGCGAATAATATTAGCCTGTTCTGTCTAGTATTCATTGTAATAAGAAGTAGAAAACTTTTGGGACAAAGTTAGTTTCAAACTTCTTATTACAACAGAGTTTCAGGAGCTTTTGTTGACCCTTTTTTCCTTTTTAACGTTTAAAAAGTCGAATAAACTCGTCAACATCGTGTTCTGTGGTATCAAAAGAAGTTACCAGGCGGATTTCATTATTATCTTCATTCCAAAAATAAAAGAAATAAGATTCCAGCATCCGGTCGATTTCCGGGCGGGGCATGGTCAGGAATAGCTGGTTGCTTTCCGCCTTTTGAGTAAAGGTTACTTCCGGGAATTTCTTCAACTCATTGTAAAGTTTGGCTGCCATCGCATTGGCATGCTTCGCATTTTTCAGCCAAAGGTCGTTTGTCAGATAAGCTGTAAACTGGCAGGAAAGGTAACGCATCTTCGAAGCCAACTGGGCAGACTGCTTACGAATGAACCGTGCTTCCGATTGCAAGTCTTTATTGAATATGATAACGCACTCTCCCATCATTAATCCGTTCTTTGTACCGCCGAAACTCAGAATATCCACTCCGCAATCTACGGTCAGTTCTTTGAGAGAGAGATTCAGGGCAGCACAGGCGTTGGCGATTCTTGCTCCGTCCATATGGACGTACATACCGTTCAGATGGGCAAAGTCGGTCAGGCGTTTCAGTTCTTCGGGAGTATAAATCGTGCCAAGTTCGGTACATTGGGAAATATAAAGCGCCCTGGGCTGTGAATGATGCTGGTCGCCAAAGCCATGAAGGTAAGGTTGCATCAGTTCCGGGGTGAGTTTGCCGTCCGGGGTAACAATCGGGCGAATCTGACAGCCGGTCATTTTTACGGGAGAGCCACACTCATCTACATAGATATGAGCTGTTTCCGCACAAAAGATAGAATGATACGGACGTGTCATTAATTGTAATGCCACGACATTGCTGCCTGTACCGTTGAATACAAATAAGGGGACACAGTTCGGCGTAAAGGTTTCCTTTATCTTAGCTACTGCTTCTTCTGTCCATTTATCATCGCCATAGCCTAGTGCATGGTCTATATTCGCCCGGTTCAACGCTTCCATCACCAACGGATGCACACCGGAATTATTATCAGAGGCAAAACTTCTCATTGTTTCCTTGCATTTTAAATTGAATTGCAAAGTAACAGATTTATTTCCAAATATACTTCTTACGCAACCAATAATCTACCCCCAGTAAAATTAAGACCAACAAAGCTATATAGATATAAAACTTCAACAAAGGAGCTTCCGACCGGACATCTGTCTGTGGCAAGTAATCGGCAAAGTTAATATCCACATAAAAGAACAAAAAGTAAATGCCGAGTCCCAGCAATGCAAAGACAGATGTCAGCAGGGCCACCCAACTGATTTTCGCTTTTCTTTTTCGCTGTTTCTCTGCTTCCAGCCGGATATGTCCCATCATCCGATAGGAGAAATTGGAAGACAAACGTTCCATTTGCCGCCGTTCAAGTGCCTGTTTCAATGCACTTCGCATATTATCTTCTATTTTCTTCTCCGTTTCCATCTCCTCTTCTATCATTTACCATTCATTAATACATATATTTTCTTGCGGGTACGGTGCAGTCTGATTTTCACATTGCTTATCGTTATCTTCAACACCTCACCTATCTCTTCCATTGATTTCCCTTCATAATAGAATAAAGTAATCAATGCCTTTTCTTCTCCGGTCAATTGCTCGATGGCTTTACATAGACATTCTATCTGTTCTTCATCTCTTGCCGAAGAAATCACTTCATCCGCTTTCTCATCAGGTACATTATTAATAGTATTCTCCTCAATATACAGAAACTCCAGTTTCTTCTTTCGAGTCGCTGAGATAGCAGTAGTATAGGCTATCCGGTAGAGCCAGGTAGAAAAACGACATTCACCCTTATAACCGGACAAATTGCGAAAAGCCTTCAGAAAAACATCTTGTAACAACTCTTCCGCATCTTCCGGACAACCGACGATTTGTACTATCAACGAATATAAAGGACGGCTGTAACGGTCAAGCAACACAGAAAAATATTCTGTTTCCCCATCCAGTATTCGTGTTATATAGTATATCTCGTCTTTCTGTTCCATCTTGACCAATTAGACGCTATGTATTATAAAAGGTTACAGTTTCAGAATAAAAAAATAGAATTGAAAAATAACCAGCCGTGATGTGTAACCTTTTTCTGCTGTCTGCGTCAAACGGTACAAAGAACGAAAATAATCACTTAAAAATAGTATAATTATGATGGATTTTATCTTGGTTCCTTTAGTGGTAGGTATTATCACATTGGGTATTTACAAATTATTCGAACTCTTTGTATGCAAAAAAGAACGGATAATCATGATTGAGAAACTAGGCGATAAGCTTAGCATGGGGGATATTAGCAGCAAATTATCTTTCAATGTCAACTATTCCCGTTCACGGTTCACCTTCAGTAGTCTGAAAGCCGGTTTCCTGATGATTGGCATAGGTTTAGGACTTCTAATCGCTTTTTTCATTTGTTGTGCAGCTTTTCCTAATTACTCTACCGGTAGAGATGCCGCATGGAATGTATCACAGCAAGCCAGTCTCGTTTATGGCGCATGCGTACTTTTCTTTGGCGGTATAGGTCTTTTAAGCGCTTTCCTCATTGAAATGAACATCCATAAAAAAGAAAAGGAATAAAAACAAAAATCCCCGAAGCATTGACCATCCTGTCGTTACTTCGGGGATTTTTTTGTTCTTGTTAAGGTACTAAACTCCTTTAGCCAATGTAAACATTCACACAGAGATATACGTAAAGTTCTTCATCACACTGGTCGAACTCTATCTTATTCTCTCTTGACAACCATCCTAAAGCGGCGCCCAACTCTTTGTCCTTCAGCCCGGATTTTCTTTTCAGAAGTCCGTAGCCCCACTTCTCATTATTGCTAAGCAGTTGCCAAACTTTACCGGCATTCACGCCGATTTCACTTCTATTCATTTTCTACAGTTATTAAGAGGTTTAAAACATTAGGTTAAGATTTCGCCTATAAAGATAACAAAAGGATATTGCATTTATTTATACCGCTTTGCTAAAAAGTTGTTACAAAATTCTTTTTAACACAAAAACAGCGATGTGTTCCGACACAAAGCAGTTATTAGCATATGTTAAATTAGAACTTTTCTTTGCAGATAGCTGTTATTACTTAAAAATCAATCCTAAACCTATTACAGATATGGCAAGAAAAGTAGCAGAACAACTCATAGATACCCTGGTGCAATCCGGGGTAGAACGCATTTATGCAGTGACGGGAGACAGTCTGAATGAAGTAAACGAAGCTGTCAGAAAGAACGATAAAATAAAATGGATACATGTCCGCCACGAAGAAACCGGAGCATATGCTGCGGCAGCGGAAGCACAACTGACCGGTCGTCCGGGATGCTGTGCCGGAAGTAGCGGGCCGGGGCATGTTCATCTTATCAACGGTTTGTATGACGCGCACCGTTCGGGTGCACCGGTTATTGCCATTGCTTCCACTATTCCCACCGGGGAGTTCGGTACTGAATATTTTCAGGAGACGAATACCATTAAACTATTTAATGATTGTAGTTATTATAATGAGGTAGCTACCACGCCCACGCAATTTCCCCGCATGCTTCAATCGGCTATTCAGACGGCTATCACTCGCAAAGGGGTATCGGTTATCGGGTTGCCGGGAGATTTGGCAAAGGCTTCTGCCGTTTCTGTCGATTCGTCGGTTCGTAACTATCCTGCCGTGCCGGAAGTTTGTCCGGCGGAAGAGGATTTGGCGCAACTGGCTGATTTATTAAACAAGCATAAACGTATCACTCTTTTCTGCGGTATCGGCTGCCGGGGAGCTCATGAGGAAGTAATTGCACTTTCAGAGAAACTAAATGCGCCAGTGGTTTATACTTTCAAGGGGAAGATGGAAGTGCAATACGAGAATCCGTATGAAGTGGGTATGACCGGACTTTTGGGAATGCCTTCGGGATATTACAGCATGCACGAAGCGGAAGTGCTTCTTATGCTTGGAACGGATTTTCCTTATTCTGCTTTCTTGCCGGATGACATTAAGATAGCTCAGATTGATATAAAACCCGAACGTTTGGGTCGGCGTGCCAAAGTGGATATCGGGCTTTGCGGAGATGTAAAGCTGAGTATTCAGGCTTTACTCCGTATGCTGAATCCGAAAACGGATGATACATTCCTGGTGAAGCAGCTCAAAAGGTATGAGGGGGTGAAGAAAGACCTCGCTGCCTATACGGAAGATAAAGGGGAGGTGAATAAGATTCATCCTGAATATGTAATGTCCGAGATTGACAAGCTGGCTTCGGATGATGCTGTATTCACAGTAGATACGGGGATGACTTGCGTATGGGGAGCACGTTATCTGCAAGCAACAGGAATGCGCCATATGCTGGGTTCTTTCAATCACGGTTCTATGGCTAATGCGTTACCGCAAGCTATTGGCGCGGCTTTGGCTTGCCCCGACCGTCAGGTAGTTGCGCTTTGTGGAGACGGCGGACTGTCGATGACTTTGGGAGATTTGGAGACGGTTGTTCAATATAAATTGCCGATTAAGATTATTGTATTCAATAACCGTTCACTGGGAATGGTGAAACTGGAAATGGAAGTGGACGGGCTACCGGACTGGCAAACAAATATGCTGAATCCTGATTTTGCCCAGGTAGCCGAAGCAATGGGAATGACAGGATTCAATGTCAGCAACCCGGAAGAAGTATTAACGACTCTATTCAATGCTTTCGAACTGGATGGCCCTGTGCTCGTGAATATCATGACTGACCCGAATGCGCTTGCCATGCCGCCTAAAATTGAATTGGGACAGATGGTAGGTTTTGCCCAATCCATGTATAAGTTGTTAATCAACGGACGTTCACAAGAGGTAATTGATACTATCAATTCGAATTATAAGCATATACGGGAAGTATTTTAAGTTGAGTGACAAGGGTGATTATCATTTTATTTTCTTATGTTTGTAATCATCTAAAAGTTGAAACATATGGAAAAGGCTGACTCTTCACCCTTGTCACGACAAGCTTTGTACGCAAACAAAAAGGAATGGAACCGGTTTCTATCCATTTTCCTATTAGCAGTGGGCATTGGTTTTACTGTATCAGGTATCATTTTTTTCTTTGCCTATAACTGGAACGACCTGCCTAAATTTGCAAAACTGGGAATTGTAGAAGTATTATTAATATCTTCTGTCTTGCTTGCCGTATTCACCCGATGGAACAGGCTTGTCAAACAGATTCTTCTTACAGGAGCGACTTTCCTGATAGGTACGCTCTTTGCTGTCTTCGGACAAATTTATCAGACGGGGGCTGATGCTTATGATCTTTTCCTGGGCTGGACACTCTTTACTATCCTTTGGGCGGTTGCCATTCGTTTTGCTCCGTTATGGCTGACTTTTATCGGGTTACTTTGTACGACGATATGGCTGTATAATATACAAATAGCTAATCCTGACTCATGGGAAATGACTTTGCTTGCCAATGCAGTGACTTGGATATGTGCTTTGGCAACTGTCATCACAGAATGGATGAGTATAAAAGGAAGCCTGAATAAACAGAACCGCTGGTTTGTCAGCCTTCTTTCATTGGCTACCATTGTGCACACGAGTTTTCTTACGATGCTGGCGATTTCAGATGCCAGCTCGCTTACAATAGCAACCATCTGCGAAGAAAAAGCTATCATCGTTTCACTCATAAGCACTATTCTTATATTCTCCGCAGGGCTATGGTTTGGATGGAAAGAAAAGAATCTGTTTTATCTGGCTGTTATTCCTTTTGCGACATTGATGATTCTATTGACTGCATTCATATGCCATAGCGATTTGAGAGATGTCAATCTATTCTTCTTTTCAGGAATTATGGTTATCACCGGAACGACCTTACTTATCTACATTATTCTTCAACTAAAAAAGAAGTGGTATGGCACAGAAGCATAATCTTACAATTCAAGTTGTATCCATCATCGGTGGAATACTGACTGCTATCTTCTTTCTCGGATTTCTTGCACTTGCCCGAATCCTAAGTTCCGAAATTTCATGCCTGCTAGTTGGAAGTTTATTAATTATTGCCACATTAACAATCAGCCGTCTTGTCATCCGGTCTTTCCTGGATGCTATGAATATCACTTTATATATTGCAGGATGCGTATTGGTTGGCTTTGGGATTAGTGATTCCATGAATATACTTTTCATTGTACTTATAGGAATCAGTATGCTCACCTTCAGGCTGTCGAAAGGTTTCATCCTGCCCTTTCTTTCAGTGATTGCGTTTATTATATCCTTCTTTGGAGAAATAACTCGTATTTTTTCTTCTTCCTATGCTCTGCAGATTGCAGTAATTCCTGTTATGGCAGCATTCCTGTTCACCAATCTTTTTGAAGAGAAACTGCTTGCCCGACTAGGAAATAATTTTTCCAAATACATGCCATTCCACTACGGGCTATTCGTTTCTTGTCTTGTTTTAATGAGTGGACTGTCAATCAATTATCTGACACAGGATATGAATTATTGGATTGTATCCTGCATTCTGTCTGTATCTATATGGATAGGACTTCTTATCATGGTTCAACGGATTATGAAAGTTATGCAAGTGGATAACCCGGTACATCAGGTCGGCATCTATATTCTTTGTATCGTCATCTGTCTGCCCACTGCATTTGCCCCTTATTTGTCCGGTAGCTTATTACTGATTCTGATATGTTTCCATTATGGCTATAAAGCAGAGTGTGCAGCCTCACTCCTTCTCTTTATCTATGCTGTTTCCAAATACTACTATGATTTGAATATAAGCTTACTTATTAAGTCTATCACGTTATTCATTATTGGAATCGCATTCATTGCAGCCTGGTATTTCTTCACTCAAAAAAGAATAAGACATGAAAAAATATAGCCGGATATTGATTATTGTAAATCTTATATTGTTACTGGGATACTTCAACTGGTCTGTTTTCAAGAAAGAACAGACTTTGAAGGATGGGCAGTTAGTGTTATTACACTTAGCTCCCGTTGACCCTCGTTCTCTCATGCAAGGGGACTACATGAGACTCAACTACGAAATAAACTCATCTTCGTCAGACTTTATAGATGAGCAGACTGCCACACGCGGTTATGCTATTCTCCAAACGGACAGCAATCAGGTAGGTCAACTTATACGATTACAGAATACTCTAACACCTTTGAGTGATAATGAGATAGCTATCAAATACAAAATAGTAAATGGGCGGATATTTCTCGGCGCCGAATCCTTCTTCTTTGAAGAGGGACAGGATACTCTTTATCAGGATGCCATGTATGGTGGGCTAAAAGTGGATGATAAAGGACAAAGTTTACTTATTGGATTATATGATGAGAACTTTCAGCAATTACAACCGGATAAATAAAAATCGTATGCAGAATTATTTTATTTGCCGTATTTCATTGCAGCGAAACGAATTATCCTTAATTTATATTTATTCACAAACACAGCCAGTAAATTAAAAAACATAGAAAGTAGAATAATACATATAATGGAAACAAAGACATAGGTAGTGTCATATAAACCACTTGCTTTTAGAATGATATATCCTAAACCTGCTTCAGAGGCAATAAATTCACCTATGAATGCTCCCAATATACAGAAGCCGGCATTCAGTTTGAGTGATTGAATAACCCAATCCAATGAGGCTGGAAATGAGAGCATCCAAAAGCGTTGTTTATTGGTCGCATGATTAATTCTGAAAAAAGTATCGTCACTTTCAGAAATTTTGCTTGCTCCTTCGTAGGTTTGAAAAGCAGTAATAAAGACGGTAGAGAGGAACGCCAATATAATTTTCATTTGCAGTCCAGTTCCAAACCAGATAATCATTAGAGGAGCCAATGCGAATGTAGGAATCGAGCTAAGTGCAATTATATATGGATGAGATATTTTTGAACATTTTGGGAAATAGACCAAAATGAAACCTATAACACATCCAATGAATAGCCCCAACAATAATCCGGCAAATGCTTCATAAGCAGTTATGAACGTATGATATGGCAGGTCACCAGATACAGTCTTTTCATATAACAATGTTATTATTTTCACAGGGGAAGAAAACATAGTTGAAAAACCTGATCGGAAATGAGCACATGCTTCCCAAGCAATCAGTAAAACAGCTAATGGTAGCCATTGTAATATTTTATTTCTCATATTTCAATTTCTCAACGATTTCAAAAAAAAGTCTTTTATATTCGTCTGTATCTACTCTTTCGTCAGGGGAAAGTGCGCAATATTCTTTAACGGGCTTTATTTCTAATAGCTCAGTTGAGCTTCTCATTATTAGAATCCGGTTGCTTAAAAGCAATGCCTGATCAATGTTATGGGTAATAAAAATCATTGTTTTATCACTCCTGATGAGGTATTCCCATATATATAACTTAATACTGTTCAGTGCATTAATATCAATGGCGTTAAAAGGTTCGTCAAGCAAAAATAAAGAAGCGTCAGTAAGCAGAGTTTGTAACAATCCAATCCGTTGTCTCATTCCTCCAGAGAGCTCTTTTGGAAACTTGTCTAAAGCTTCTGTTTCTATATTGAATAAGTCTAATGTTTCTTTAGCGGCCTGCTTCCGTTTTCTGTCAACAGCCATTCCCCTCAGTTCACAAGCCAGAAAGGTGTTTTCCCATGCTGTTCTATAAGGCAATAGAGTGACATCCTGCATCAAATAGGCTATATTTTTATCCGACATCCTAATTTCTCCTTTAGAAGGTAACAAAACTCCAGCAATAAGATTCAGCAATGTAGTTTTTCCACAGCCACTATTACCGACAATAGATACAATATCTCCTCTATCAATATGGAGATTCAAGTTAGAGAATAGTAAATGTTTGTTATTATAGGCAAAGCCAACATCTTGTAATTCAATCATCATAATTACTCGTTTTTTTCAACTTAGGGAATACCCCCAGACTAGTTAAGATACCCCATATTAAGGATAATACACCAAATATCAAACCAACATTCGATATGTAGTCATGATTATTGTTATAAAAAGTCTGGTATACCACATAACCTACAACGCATACAAATAAAATAACGCACAGGATATACCAAAAATCTCTTCTCATGAAAAACAAAATCTTATTTTTCATTTTTCTTATCAAATGATATGGTATTTCTTTGTCGAAAGTATTGCAATCTACTCCAAAATCCTCAACAATCTTTCTTTCTGCAGTGTGTGCAGGATTTTTAAAGAACATTTTTTGATATATACTTGCAACATATGGTTCATTCTCATTAGGTCTGGTTGGTGAATTGCGATCTCTCATATGCTCAAATATATTTATCCCATGTGAAAGGTAATAATTGACAGTCTTTTTCCAGTCAGAAAATGAGATATCAGTAGTCATCGGATACAGATGATCGCTGTTAATAATTGATATAATGATTTCTGTTTTTTCCTTTTGAGCATCAGGCATTCTATAATTATCAATATCATCACTGATTTTATAACATACTTCTGTGGCTATTTCAGGAGATGAATATATAATAAAAATAGCTTTTTGAATAGCTTCTAAGACAAGTGCAAGTATATCCTCGTACTGCTTACATATGAATCTACTGGTTACAATAGTTGTAGCTATACTTTCATCATTATTATTTGCCATATGGCTATAAATACAAATTTTATTTTCAATATACTTTCTTGCCATTAAATTTAAATCGCCCGTGAGGGCTATAGATTCGGGATCATCAATGCATTTCTGTATTTCTTCGGAAAAATCAACTTGCTTAATTCTATAATTATTTTTTTTTACTAGTTGAGAACAGCAAGAGTTAGCAGTAATGTATGAACTATTAGGTGTATAAAGGCGTTTAGCTTTTAATTCCTTAATATCCATAAATCCATTATGTGAATTATTATCTAATTCCTCATTATAGGGACAAATAACCCAAAAAGGCAATTTGTTTATCAATTTGCCTATAACTTTTATATCTGTTTTATTATCAAAACTTTTATGTTGCCGCAATATTGAGGTCGGATCTGAAATTGCAATCGCTATTTCGTCTAATTTACATTTACGCGCATTCCTGTTAAAATCCAACATACTGTCAATAGCGTCGTCATCGCCATCACAAACGTGAAACTCTATTTCCTCCTTTATTCTTTTTGCTTCAAATACAGATTTAAAAATACCTTTTTCTTTTGCCAGAAAAAGAGGGAGATACATATATGTTTTCGCGGCTAACATAAATGTGATTTTCATATTCAATAGTTTTTTGTTAACGTGCTTTCTCAGCAAAATTCATATCTAATACACTTTCTATATTATCCAATGATTTTAAATCACCCATACGATGACGTAATGCAACAGCCTCCTTCCAAGCTTCCGGTGAAATTACTGCGTTCTGAGGTAATGTGTTTGAATCTACCATACGTTTGATAGCTTGCATTATTATATCCTTGTTCACATCAGGGTATAGCTCTACCATATAATAAGCAGTACTATCGGGATACTGATGCGCAAATTTTTCAGCTTTGGTAATAGCATTAATAAAACGTTGAACTATTTCAGGCTTTTCATCGATAGTCTTTTTACTTGTTGTGATACCTGTAAAGGTAAAGTCCGGATATTTATCAGCAAAAGAATAAACGACCTTTGCTCCATTGGCTATTGCAATTGAAACATTAGGTTCCAATTCAAGAGCAATGTCAGCATTACCAGTATCAAGCATTGGTAATAAAGTTCCAAATGCACCTTGTTTGATATTTAGAGGCAGATTGGCTTCTTTGAACATTTCAGTTTGAACTGTATATGCTGTAGATGGAGCAGAGAATGTAGCTACGCTGTAAGGTGCTAACATTGCGGCATTCACAATCTGAGGAACTTCGGGATTTTTTGTCAAAGCCCAAAAGGGAACACTGTTGACAATACTTCCTATCACACGTCCATCTATTCCTTGCTCCTTAGCAATGGCAACAAAAGTCGGATCAGCAATACCAAATAAAGCAGAACCGCCAATTACCGCTGCATAAGTTTTATCGTCCCCTCCAGTGTTTATCAAATCAACTTTCAAGCCTTCCTCCTTGAAGAATCCTTTGGCATTTGCCAAATATAGAGGTGTATATATAAATACATCTCCAAACTGTGCAACTTTGATTGTTTCTAATTCCGATTTATTGGTATGACATGCTGAAAGAAGTATAATCAGCACTACAAGATAATAATATACACTTTTCATAATCGATTATTTTTATATATATCCAGAAATACATAGATTAAATTCTATGTCAAAATTTTCAGGACATTAATTTATTACATACTCTTATATATAGTTATATTAAATAAAAGCACGGACTTTCACAAGCCCGAGCTTTTGTTTTCTCAAGATACCTTCTTATCTATAGGGAAATAAGGGACTAGCATATTGTTTCTAGCGCAATAAAGAAGATACCTGAGACAAAGAAAAGGGATACCTGTGGGAAATAAGGGAGGTATCCCCTATCGAAGAGGAAGACAAATAATAAAGAACACTTTCACAAGCATCATTTATTAATCTATCATCCTCTATATAATCTTCACAATTAAGTGAAGGATTTTCAAAGCTTATTTTTTAGCATTATCAGCGTCTTCGTCAGCCTTGTTCTTGATAGGAACAGCAATCTTGGCAGTAGTAATCTTGTCCCAGATATCTTTCACTGTTATAATGATATAACTTTCACTACCCGGCGTTGTTGTTTGAATATCAGTAGTAGTAGTAACAATCAACGATACTTTCACAATGCCTTTTTTAACTCCTGTTTCTTCTTTAGTATCTGCTGGGAATTCATTAGCACTCAATTTAATATAGTTCTCAGCCTCATCACTCAAAGACAATTTTGCACTAGCTATCCTACTATCATCCAATATAATTTCTTTACCAAGATAATCTTTCCATTGGAAATTCTTGATATCAATATCAAATGTTTGACTTGCCATAGAAAGATAATATTTCTTATCAGCAAATACTTCAGTCTTAGGCCCTACAATTTGCGAAGCAAAAGTAAGATTAAATTCCTTCTTTATTTTAGTAAGATTGTCATTACCAAACGGTTTATAGATAGCAGTTACAAGTCTTGCTTTATCTATCTCAGATTTTGCAACTGAGATATCACCTTTTTTTGCATCTGCGGCAGTATTAGCAGTCCATTCTTCACCTTTGTCATCTTTTCCAGGCTTGTACAAAGTAAACTCTATATTATCTTTAACGTCGTCGTCAATTTTTTCAAAGAGAGTGTACAAATTATAAGAGATAGTCTCTACGTCCGCAGTTGTCGTACCATAAGCAGTAGCATTCTTGAAATCAGCATCGAAGAACGACTTAAGCGGTTTGAAGACATTTATAGTATTATTATCCTGAGTGATGTTCAGATTTACTGTAATTATCTTAGCAATATCCGTACCGGTAGCTTCATCTCCACCCTCATGATAAACGACCAAATCAATCTTATGAGATGTAGCGGTAACTAAAGCATTATCAAATGTTGGAGTTAGATAATATACTTTTTTATCACCAGTCTTGTCATTATCTGTCAAGGCAAGTTTAACACTACCATTTTTATAAGTTACAGCTTTACCATTAACTTTCACTTCATCGGCAGTAAAGTCAATATTACCATCTGCCGCCGTAGCAGTACTAGTAAGTTTTACTTTTTTAGTAGAAGCATAAGCTATCGAATACTTCGTATCTTTCAATAATTTCAGAATATCACTAGGCAAAGCAACCTTAGAATCAGCATTCTTCGCACCAACAACCCAATTCATATCCAAAGATACACTTTGTGCAAGAGTTTTAAAGTTCAAACTAAATTCTTTCTTATCAGGAGTACCATCAACTTTCAGATAATTAAGAGTAACTTTCACAGTCTGTGGTTCAGAAGAAATAATAACTGTCTTCCCATCCACCTCTTTTAGAGTTACATTTTTCGCATCCTTAGGTATTGCATAATAGTGAGCAAAGACTTTCCCTAAATTTTCTTCACTATAACCTTTTCTCTTACCATCAGCAAATACATTTTCACTCTGAACAAGATCATCTAATATGCATTCTTCATTAATATCAATATCCTTAGCAGTAGCATATGACGTACCCATTAAATCAGGAGCATTATTAGTCTCGGCTTTAATCTTCACATCATAATCAGATAGAATTGTTTTTCCCCATGCATTTTTGGTAGATAACGCATAAGCAACATTCTCACCTTTTTTGATAGTTTCAGCATCAACATTTGCAAAAGCAATAGCAAAATTATAAATTCCTTTGTTCCATTGTTCTGCACGAGTAGTGGGATTCTTCAATGGATCAGATGACATATTCTTTGCGGGTGATGACAGTACAAAGCAAGTATTTCCATGCGAATCTTCCAATGTTACTGTATACTGTTCAATATCAATATCTACTGGGTTTACCATTGTATTGATTACAGCATCGCTACTGGTAAATAAATAATCTTTTGGATATTCAATTTCCGGGTTACCGAATTTAACCTTGTCTTTTGCAATACCATAATACAGGCTAACTTCTTTTGTTCCGTCAGTAGAAATTTGTCCGTCTTCAATATTCACACCTTTGATACTCGTCAAATTATCAGCAGTGGGCAATACAACTTCCTGCCATTCATCTTTATCATTACGTACATGTAAAGTCCAACATGGTTTATCTTGGCTCTTCACTACATAAATGCTAGTTTCTGAAGCAGGACCTTGTACCCATCCGGTTTTATCACCTTCTTTAATAGCATTTTCATGCTTAGGTTGATAGAAATACCAAAAACCATCGGTTCCAATATAGGGTGATTTACCATCAGCACCAACAGGACCAACAGGACCTTGTGAACCACCAGGGCCAACAGGACCCTGTGGACCAGTAGCTTCAATTTGCTTTACACCATCAATATACCAATAGCCATCCTTAATTTCAACTTTAGGACTAGTACCATTTTTTCCATTTACGATGTCATAAGAGTCTTCATTATTAAAGGTTATTCTGAAACCACCTTCAATCTTTACAACATCCTTCACCCATTTACCATCATTCACTTTAGCTTGTAAATCGGCAATGCTAGCTTTATTCGCGTCAATCTGTGTTTGCAGATTGTCGATGTCATCATCGTAGTCCTTACAGCCTACATAGGTGACAGTAGAAAGTGCCAGCGCCCCGAAGAACATCACTTTTACAAATTTTCTTTTCATAACTACTTAAAAATTACATTAATAATATATTATTAAACACTAAGTTTCAATAATAGACAGCCCGTTACTCTGTAGGTAACGGGGAAACCTTTGTGCCTGCTCTTTTAGAGTAGTCAATACTGAAAAATGGTATGATATGCGATGAAACATTTTTACCCCTGCTTTTGATGAGAAGTGTAGGGGAAGGAAATCTATTGCAAAATTTAGAAGTTAACAAAGCCCTAATACAAAGAATCCGTCTGTTTTATTTGGTATAGTTCCTCTTTTGAGTGATTTATTAGAAAAAATGTGTGATTTAGTTTGGTTGTTTTAAGAAATATGCTCATATTTGCACCGGAATTTATCCCCGTTACCTACAGAGTAACGGTTTAATTTTCAGACGCTTACTACAGACACAGTACGTTTCACAAAATCAAGTACTTGTTTATTTGCTTCATCTATTTTCTTATCCTGAAAAGGTTTCAGATAAGTCTCAGTCACCGTGATAGATGAATGTCCCATCGCTTCGGAAATAATACCCGGATGGATTTCACAATAATAAGCCGTCGTTGCCCAAGTGTGGCGGGCAGTGTATGAGCTTAATTTATCTCCCAATCCTAGTAATTCTCCCAATAGCATCAATCGTTGGTTAAAGCTGCGCAATGCCAACTGATATTCACGATAGGCTTCCTTGGTCCCTTCACGGCTTTTCAAAAACGAAAACAAATAAGGCGAAGAAGAGTCACGGTTCATGTACTTCTTTATCAGAATCATTGCTTCAGGAGTTAATGTCACCGACAAAGAACACCCTGTTTTACGCCTACGATACGTTATCACATTATCACGCAAATCACTCTTGCGCAAATAGGCAAGATCGACAAACGGCATACCACGAAGCAAAAACATCAGAATGAATAACTCTTGAGCCTGACGCACAGGCAATGATACTCC
This sequence comes from Bacteroides sp. GM023, assembly GCF_014750685.1. Lineage (GTDB taxonomy): Bacteria > Bacteroidota > Bacteroidia > Bacteroidales > Bacteroidaceae > Bacteroides. Next base: position 46,113 of record NZ_JAAXGE010000001.1, on the reverse strand, counting down.
CGCCTTCCGAGATAAATTAACAAAGACCTTCTTCATGTCATCATCAGCCAAAGCACGTTTATGATCGGCACGTGTACCGGTGTAAACGAAACGGAACAGATACGGAACATAAGGGGCTTTCCGAAGATTAACCGCACGGTTGTAAACAGCACGGAAGGTACGCATATAGGTGGAAACTGTATTCCAACTACACCCACGATTACGAAGATGGACTTCGAACCCTTTCAACCACTCCGAAGTCACTTCACTAAAGAATAAATCGCTTTTCCCACGATAAGCAATGATGGCATTCAGACTGCTACGATAGACGTGCGCAGTACCAAAGTTTCCCTCCACCTGTAACCCGTTGGCTACCTGCTTCATAAATGTTAATACTTTCAACATCTCACTTTTTATTAATAAATTTGACCATAAATATACGAAGTATTCCCGGCATCAAGAATACTAGTAAAGAAACAAACAATATAAAAAGGAACATAGTTATTACTTTAGTATCTTTAACAGCATCCCTAGATAATCCATCATTTATATAACTGCCATTCATCAAGATTCATTTTTTATTGTTACTTTTGTGAGAAAATGAAAGAGTTATGAACCAACCAGTAAAGCGCAAACGTATTCCATACGGAATGATGAACTTTATCGATGTCCGCGAAGACGACTGTTACTACGTGGATAAAACGCATTATATCCCGCTCATAGAGAACGCGAACAAGTATTTCTTTTACATCCGTCCGCGCAGGTTCGGGAAGAGCCTAACCATCTCCATGCTCCATCATTATTATAATATTTTGGAAGCGGACAAGTTCGAGAAATGGTATGGCGACCTGTATATAGGAAAGCATCCCACTCCCGAACGAAATTCATATCTCATCATCTATCTGAACTTTGCCGTAGTTAATGCCGAGTTGAACAGTTACCGGCAGTCATTGGACGCGCATTGCAACACTGAATTCAACTTCTTCTGCGATGTCTACGCCCAATATCTTCCCAAAGGAATAAAGGAAGAAATGAATAAGAAGAAGGGAGCCGTAGAGCAACTGGACTATTTATATAAAGAATGTGTCAAGACCAATCAACAGATTTATCTGTTCATTGATGAATACGACCATTTCACAAACAAAATCTTGTCAGAGCCTTCCTGCCTGGAAGATTATAAAAGTGAAACGCACGGAACAGGGTATCTACGCAGTTTCTTCGATACGGTGAAAGCAGGCACTTATTCTACTATCAAACGTTGTTTCGTGACAGGTGTCAGTCCCGTCACGATGGATGACCTGACCAGTGGATTCAATATCGGAACCAATTATTCGCTCTCTCCGGAATTTAATGAAATGACCGGATTCAACGAAGAAGAAGTGCGCGCGATGCTGGATTATTACGCCACTACCTGCGAGTTCCACCACTCTACCGACGAATTGATAGAGGCCATGAAGCCCTGGTATGACAATTACTGTTTTGCTAAAAAAAGTTATGGACGCACTACGATGTACAATTCCAACATGGTGCTCTACTTTGTAGATAATTACATTCGCAACGGAGGGCACATGCCTGATGATATGGTAGAAGAGAACATCCGCGTAGATTATAACAAACTACGAATGCTCATCCGTAAAGACAAAGAATTCGCCCATGACGCATCTACTATCCAAACATTGGTGCAACAAGGTTACATTACGGGTGAGTTGAAAACTGGCTTTCCTGCCGAAACAATAGCAGAACCGGATAACTTTATCAGCCTGCTGTTCTATTTCGGGATGTTGACTATCAGCGGAACTAAACGTGGCAAGACATTATTGACTATCCCCAATCAAGTAGTACGTGAACAATTGTACAGCTACTTGCTAGATACGTACAATGAAGCAAACCTCCGTTTCGATAATTGGGAAAAAGGAGAACTGGCATCAGCAATGGCATATGATGGCAACTGGAAAGCCTACTTCAACTATATCGCCGAATGCCTGCACAGCTACTCTTCACAGCGCGACAAGCAAAAGGGTGAAGCGTATGTGCATGGATTTACACTGGCTATGACTGCACAGAACCGATTCTATCGTCCTATTTCAGAGCAGGAAAACCAGGAAGGATATGCTGACATTTTCATGTTTCCTTTATTGGACATCTACAAAGATATGCTTCATTCATACATTATAGAGCTGAAGTATGCCAAAGGAAAGGACAGTGATGAAAAGGTGGAACAACTCAGGCAGGAAGCTATCGCACAAGCCAGACGATATGCTGATAGCGAAACGGTGCAGAAAGCAATAGGAACAACAACTTTACACAAAATCGTTGTGGTTTACCGAGGTATGAAGATGGCGGTATGTGAGGAGATTTAATATTCAATAAAAAGATAAAGATATGAAAAGCCCAGACTTTCGCAAGCCCGGGCTTTTGTTTTCTCAAGATATCTCCTTATCTATAGGGAAATAAGGGACTAGCATATTGTTTCTAGCGCAATAAAGAAGGTACCTAAGAGAAAAATAGGGGATACCTGTGGGAAATAAGGGAGGTATCCCTTCCAAGAGATAAACATTTAAAAACATACTTTCACAAGCATAATTTTCAGTCCATCTCCCAGTATATTTCTTGTAAAGGATTTATAATCCTATATTACAACTTGTAAAGAGAAGGCATCTTCAGTCTATGAAGAATTAAGATGCCCTCAATTACAAATCTTTTAATCCAGATTACTTATTTACTGTTACATAGATGGATACGGATTTCGTTCTGCCCCACTTATCAAGAATGTTAACATTTACTTTACAAGTAGGAGGAATTTGGATTACTGCACCCTCTTTCTTAGATATAACAACTTCCGCCTTATCAGCATCATCATCAGCAGCAGGAGTAGCAGGATCAGAAATAAGCTTACCAGTCATCTCCAAATAAGTTTGAGCGTCTTCGTCTGCTAATTTAGTCTCAACAGACTCTATTCTCTCATCGTCGAAATCATAGGTCTTAGCACGAGCATCTATTCTCTTGAAATCATCAGGTGATATAGTTACTGTATTTCCTGCGATTACGAACGGGTTCTCTTTTGTTCCTATAGCTTTCTCCTCTACCTCTTTGATAAATTCAAAAGTACCTTCATAGATTTCTGACTGTATTGTCAAATTGATTCTATCAGTAATGGCCTTCAAACCATCATTTCCAAATGGCGCATAAGATACAGTGATATAACGATCAGTATAAGCACCACCCCAGTTTTTATCAGCTGCTGGCTTAGAAACATAAGGGAAAACCTTAATCTTTGAATCATGAGTTGGTACATCACCTTCCTCCTCAGTCAACCATGCAGAAGCATACACTTTCTTACCACTTTCTACTCTAGAAGGTTTCTCTTCTGTAAACGAAATATATTTACTGTCCTTATCCGCATCAGATATAGAACCCTCTTTATATAGAGTATAGAGATCGAAGCTAATCTTATTATTATCTATAGTCGGCACTGTACCATAAGCCTTAGCATTACCATCTTTATCAAAGTAAGCAGTTGCACGCTTAAAGACGAACAATTTATCATCTTGCTGATCTACAGTAATCTTGAATGTTGTTTCATACAAGTACTCATTGCCTAAATTATCTCCAGGCTTACTATTCTTGAATTTAACTGTTGCAGTATGAGGCACAGCAGCAACTGTTTCAAAATTAAATGTAGCTTTGATTACAAATTTAGTAACTTTGTCTGTATTAGTATTCCAATTATCTACTGGATTTCCGTCTTTGCCCAAACCTAGCAACTCCAACTCAATACTCTTATCTACATAATTCCGAACTGGTGCTCCATTGATCATTGCCTTATCGTCAGTATAAGCAATAGATGCTTCTATAGGGGCGCTCAAGTTGACATTTTTTATAATATCTTCTACTGAAGGACCTACAATTTCAGAAGTAGCTGTTAGCTGTTTCTTATCACCACTTACAACCCAAGTCATATCTTTGATTTCAGCTTTCTTTGCCACATAAGTAAATGTCAATTCTACTTCTACATTATCAACAATCGTTCCATCAACAGCAAGATAATGAATGGTAACTTTTACTTTAGTTGGCTCCTTTGCAATAATTGTATTGTTCTTTTTATCAAACTCTACCTTATCATTTTCTGCAACCGTATAATAGTGAGCTACCACCTTATCCAATTCACTACTAAACAATTCATCTAAACTATAGGACTTTTGATAAGTCAATTTTTCGTCAGGAACTTGAAAATCAACGTCCGGTGCACCTTGTTCAACCTTAACTTTTACGTCATATCCAGAAATGATTTCATTACCCCATGCATCTTTTGTTGTAAGCGCATAAGCCGTTTCAGCAGTTTCCAAAGCTGTCAATTCATCTTTAGTCAATCCGTTCGCAAACTTAAGAGTCAAGTCGTATACACCTTTATTTGCTGTAGGTTCTTTTTTCGGATCCGCAGTACGAGTCAAAGCATCTAAACTAAAATTATCTGCAATATTAGCAACAACAAAATTAGTATTACCTTTAGAGTCTGTTAAGCCGATTTCGTAAGCTTGAATATCTGCAGCTTTCAAGTCTGCCGGATTAATCAATGCATGAATCTTACTACCGCCTCTGGCAACAAGCACATCATCTACCGCATATTTTGTACCTTTAGGAAACTCAATAGCTTTAGTCTTTACTATACCATAATATAAAGTAGCTTCAGCCTCAGCAGAACTTACATCAACAGTACCATCTTCTTTTACACCAAGTACACTCATACTCGTGATACGAGCTGACTTCGGCATAGAAACTTTTTCCCATTCTTTTGTTTCCTTATTAAGGATATTCAATACCCAAACCAATGGATTATCAGCATCAGCAGTTACATAAATATCTGTAGCAGCTTTCACATCTGTTTTTTTAGGTTTTTCAGTTTCAGCATCCCAAACCATCCAATATCCATCTTCAGAAATCTGCGGTGCGTATCCTGCTGCACCCGATTCGCCAGGTTTTCCTTCACCACCCGGTTTACCATCTGTTCCTTTCTTTCCTTCAGCACAAATACCAAGGTCTGTACCATTGATAATCCAGTTCTTTGTTGTTGGATCAATCTTAATGGTCGTTGGTGTAGCATCTTTACCGCTTGTGATAGAATAACTTTTATTATCATTAAAAGTTATCTTAAATCCATCGGTAATTGGTTCAACATTGGTTACCCACTTACCTTCTTTCACAAAATTCTGCAACTCGGCAATGCTAGCTTTGTTTGCGTCAATCTGTGTTTGCAGATTGTCGATGTCATCATCGTAGTCCTTACAACCTACATAGGTGACAGTAGAAAGTGCCAGCGCCCCGAAGAACATCACTTTTACAAATTTTCTTTTCATAACTACTTAAAAATTACATTAATAATATATTATTAAACACTAAGTTTCAATAATAGACAGCCCGTTACTTCGTAGGTAACGGGAAAACCTTTGTCCTGCTCTTTTAGAGTAGTCAATACTGAAAAATGATACAATATGCAATGAAACTTTTTTACCCCTGCTTCTGATAAGCGGCAGAGGGGAGGGAAATCTATTGCAAAATTTAGAAGTTAACAAAGCCCTAATACAAAGAATCCACGTGTTTTATCTGTCTAGTTCTTATTTTGTGTGGTTTATTAGAAAAAATGTGCGATTTCGTTTGGTTGTTTTAAGAAATATGCTCATATTTGCACCGGAATTTATTCCCGTTACCTACGAAGTAACAGAATAATTTTCAGGCATTTACACTACCTACAACACGTTTCACAAAATCAAGTACTTGTTTATTTGCTTCATCTATTTTCTTATCCTGAAAAGGTTTCAGGTAAGTCTCAGTCACTGTGATAGATGAATGTCCCATCGCTTCGGAGATAATACCCGGATGGATTTCACAATAATAAGCCGTCGTAGCCCAAGTATGACGGGCGGTGTACGAACTTAGTTTGTCTCCCAATCCTAGTAATTCTCCCAATAACATCAATCGTTGGTTAAAGCTGCGCAATGCCAACTGATATTCACGATAGGCTTCCTTAGTCCCTTCACGGCTTTTCAAAAACGAAAACAAATAAGGCGAAGAAGAGTCACGGTTCATATACTTCTTTATCAGAATCATTGCTTCTGAAGTCAGTGTCACCGACAAAGAACACCCTGTTTTGCGCCTGCGATACGTTATCACATTATCACGTAAATCACTCTTGCGTAAATAGACAAGATCGACAAACGGCATACCACGAAGCAGAAACATCAGAATGAATAACTCTTGAGCCTGACGGACAGACAATGATACTCCCGCCTTCCGAGATAAATTAACAAAGACCTTCTTCATGTCATCATCAGCCAGGGCACGTTTATGATCAGCACGTGTACCGGTGTAAACGAAACGAAACAGATACGGAACATAAGGGGCCTTCCGAATATTGACCGCACGGTTGTAAACAGCACGGAAGGTACGCATATAGGTGGAAACTGTATTCCAACTACACCCACGATTACGAAGATGGACTTCGAACCCTTTCAACCACTCCGAAGTCACTTCGCTAAAGACAAAGTCGCTTTTCCCACGATAAGCAATGATGGCATTCAGACTGCTACGATACACGTGCGCAGTACCAAAGTTTCCCTCCACCTGTAACCCGCAGGCTACCTGCTTCATAAATGTTAATACTTTCAACATCTCACTTTTTATTAATAAATTTGATTCTAAATATACGAAGTATTCTTGGCATCAAGAATACGTTGAGCAAACAAAATATAAAGCAAGGATGTTTTGAAAAGATTGATTTACAGGATAGATTGATTACAAAAAGAATCGCTTCTCCATTCGGAAAAACGATTCTTACTCTTATGCTTTCAAACATTTATTTCCACATAATATACGTATCATAGAATTTTGAAATATCCATTACTTCAATACCTGGTTTATTATTCATCAATTGCCTTATTCTATTTTCACACTGCCCTACCTTATCGGTCTGAAATAATAATATAATATTCTCATGAATGGGTAAGTGAGCATAAAATAGAGGTTTTGTGTAGGCTAACTTGGCTTTTATACTCTGAATAAAAGATGAATTCAATTCATTCGTTTTCACTCTAAATTTAGCATCAACCAAAAGCATTCTTTTGTTGTTGAGTAATGCTACAAAGTCCATCGTACTGTTCAGACAACGATGCTGCCGTTTTGCCTGTTCTATTTCCCATTGGTCGACATCAATCACTAAAATGGTTCTTTTGCAATCAGGTATCTTCTTTGAGGCTCCCTCACGGATAAGTAAATCAGTCAGACTAACATAATATGCAGAAAACTGTTTTACAAATTTCTCTGGGAAACAATAAGAGTCTATCGAAAGGCACTTACATGACAACTTATTCGAAAGCTCCATACTCGTCTATTTTATCAAAGGATTTATTAAATGACTTAAAAATAGGATCTATATCAAAACCTAAATCACGATAAGTATATTCATAAGGGGCATCTTCCGAATCCTCAGCTAAATAAAAATTCAGACTATCCTGCACCTCCTCTTTAGCCGCAATATATCGAATAGCACTTATCATGTCTGTGCTATGACTGGCTACAAAAAACTTAACTCCAATCTCTTTATGGAGCAAAACAATCATCCGAGCATATTCCACAATCCATTGGGGATGTAAATGTGCTTCCGGCTCATCTATAATTAGTAATGTATCTTTTTGAAGAAAGCCATTCTTCAGCAGAAGTTGCAAAATAGAAAATGACTTAATTCCTGTCGCACAATCTCCCAAATCAAAGATTTTACCATCGGATCTTTTATAAGATAATTTTAAATTACGAATACCATCTCCTTTAACAACAGATTCACCGTTCATTATCTGCGAAATATTCTCATACAAGGAGATATTTTCACCTATATCATGAGAATCATTATTTAACAATATAGACAAATTCTTCCAATAATCTTTACCATTAACCAAATAGCTTCCCACTATCATAGGAGTATCAATATAACCAACTCTCTTTATATAATGAAGTAAAGGCACATTCTTAGTTCCAGTTCCTGCAAAAGGAACTGCATATTCTTGAATCATCCATCTTTGGGGCAATACACGTTTTAAATGAAAATTTAAATAATTCTCCAAAAAGAAATAATCTCTTTGGCTTAATTCTCTTAATGCATCATTAAAAATACGTTCCAGATTAGAATAAAACTGATCTAATAATTTGTTTAAATCATCAAGAGGATTATTCAGTGTTTCTCTAATAATTCGAACAATACGATTAAAAGAATTCACCGTATCCTTATTTCCTTTCTTATTTACAAAATCCTGATAATATAGAAAACATGTAAACAATTGTCCCACATAATGCAAATATTGTTCTTTTTCCTTCACTGAATTATAACGCATTATGATTGAATCAACAGCAGATGTATCATCTTTTGTTTCTCGTTCTATCTGCTTTAATACTTCAGCATATTTGGATAATTCTGTATTCAAAGCATTATCTACCATCTCATCATACCGATTCGCATAATAAAACGAATAGTACAACAGTTGTGACAAACTACTTTTTCCACAGCCATTAATACCGGACACTACTGTTATCCCATTCAACGTTATATCAGCCTTCTTCACAGCCTTGAAGTTCTCAACCGACAGTTCTACTATTTTATCCATATAGATATATTCTATAATACAAGTGATATGCAAAGATAAGAAACAAAAAGAGATTCTTTAAAGTTTCAGAGCAGTTTATAACAAAAAAGCCGCTTCCGGTAAACCGAAAGCGACTTCTATATTCATTCAAAGGAAACCGGAATTACATCATTCCGCCCATACCTCCCATTCCGGGAGCGCCCATCGGCATTTCAGGTTTGTCTTCCTTCTTTTCTACGATAACACATTCAGTAGTCAGGAACATACCAGCGATAGAAGCTGCATTTTCCAAAGCTACACGAGCAACCTTAGCAGGGTCTACTACACCGGCAGCATGCAAGTTTTCGTAAACGTCCGTGCGGGCATTGTAACCGAAATCACCTTTTCCTTCACGTACCTTCTGAACAACTACTGCACCTTCTTTACCAGCGTTGGCAACAATCTCGCGAAGTGGTTCTTCGATGGCACGTTTGATGATAGAAATACCGGTTGTTTCATCGGCATTGTCACCCTTCATTCCTTCGAGAGAATCAATTGCACGGATGTAAGCTACGCCACCGCCCGGGATGATACCCTCTTCGATAGCAGCACGAGTTGCACGCAATGCATCGTCTACGCGGTCTTTCTTTTCTTTCATTTCCACTTCAGAAGCAGCACCTACGTAAAGAACAGCTACACCACCTGACAATTTTGCCAGACGTTCCTGCAATTTCTCACGGTCATAGTCAGACTTAGTTGCAACGATTTGGGCCTTGATTTGCTCGCAACGTTCTTTGATGCTGTCCTTGTTGCCGGCACCGTTTACGATAGTCGTATTATCTTTAGATACTGTTATTTTGTCGGCAGTACCCAACATTTCGATAGTAGCTTGTTCCAGTTTCAGACCTTTTTCTTCGCTGATAACAACACCACCTGTCAGGATAGCGATATCTTCAAGCATTTCTTTACGACGGTCGCCGAAGCCCGGAGCTTTCACAGCACAAATCTTCAACTGAGAACGCAGACGGTTTACTACCAGTGTAGTCAACGCTTCGCTATCTACATCTTCTGCAATTACCAACAGAGGACGACCTGACTGTACAGCCGGTTCGAGGATAGGCAAGAAATCTTTCAGGTTAGAAATCTTCTTGTCGTAGATAAGGATGTAAGGTTGTTCCATCTCACATTCCATCTTTTCCGTATTCGTTACGAAGTAAGCCGACAGATAACCACGGTCGAACTGCATACCTTCTACTACACCGATAGTAGTGTCAGTACCTTTCGCTTCTTCGATAGTGATAACACCATCTTTAGAAACTTTACGCATAGCGTCAGCAATCAATTTACCGATTACCGGGTCATTGTTTGCAGATACGGTAGCAACCTGCTCGATTTTGTCATAGTTGTCACCTACAGTTTCAGCCTGGTTCTTGATAGATTCTACCACTTTGACAACAGCCTTGTCGATACCACGTTTGATATCCATCGGGCTGGCACCGGCAGTTACGTTCTTCAAGCCTTCAGCTACGATAGCCTGTGCAAGAACGGTTGCAGTTGTTGTACCGTCACCGGCATCATCACCTGTCTTGGAAGCAACTTCTTTTACCAACTGTGCACCGGTATTCTGATAAGCGTCTGCCAATTCGATTTCTTTTGCTACTGTCACACCGTCTTTTGTGATGTGAGGAGCACCAAATTTCTTCTCGATGATAACGTTACGTCCTTTCGGGCCAAGAGTTACTTTTACTGCATTTGCCAAAGCATCAACACCTTTTTTCAATTGGTCGCGGGCGTCGATATTGAATAATATTTCTTTTGCCATCTCTTTATTTACTATTTAAAGATTTATGATTTACTATTATTAATTAACCCAAAACAGCGAGAACATCGCTCTGACGCATGATAAGATATTTAGTACCTTCAACGTCAAGTTCTGTTCCGGCATATTTACCATAAAGAACTGTATCGCCTACTTTCAATACCATTTCTTCGTCTTTCGTACCGTGACCTACTGCCACAACTTCACCCTTCAAAGGTTTTTCTTTTGCTGTATCAGGAATAATGATACCACCAATTGTTTTTTCTTCTGCAGGTGCAGGGAGAATAAGCACTCTGTCTGCTAATGGTTTAATGTTCATAGTTACTTTTTTTATATTTTAGTTATACATTTATATGGTAGATGTTATCCGTCTTTTTCAGGCGGAACGCTAAAGACATTGCGAAAAGCGTGCCAAAGTAGATTAATGATTCTTTGTCAGAAATTGACTGACAAAATGACTGACAACCCATACCATCTGGCAAAAAAGTATATTTGTTCCATACTTTTTAAACAAAATAAAAGGTTTATTCCTTATAATGACGTATATTCGTAAACAGACCATTTAATGCATTGTACTAATAATATGAATAAAATAGCATCCGGCATACTTATCGCCTCTTGCATCTTCTGTTCCTGTAATTCGCGTACAGGAGAGGTTTCGTCTGCCGAAATCCAGCCATCGGATTCATTGACGCAGGACACGATTACTGAAACCGCCGTTAAACCTGTCGTTAAAAAGCTGACAGGGGAACAGATACAACTCACCAAGGAGTTACTCTATGACAAATATACACTGGATGATACCTATCCTTATAAAGATACTACCCGGCAGTTTCAATGGGATAAAATAAAAGAACGGTTGGCCTTGCTTGAGAATATACAGTTACAACCCACTACATGGGCTATTCTTCAGAACTATAAGAATAGGAACGGGGAAGCTCCCCTTGTAAGGAACTTCAAGAGAAATGCTTACGGGCGAGTGGCAGACACTCTCGGAGTGGAGCGGTATCAATCTGTCCCACTCTATTTGCTCACTGACACATTAGTAGCCGAGCGTTACGGTCAGGACGGAGAACTGACCCGTTTTATAGAAGACGGAGAAAAGTTTGTCAAAGCGGAGCCTATATTTACGGGAGATGAATGGATGATTCCCAAGAAATATGTGAAGGTAATCGGAGATACAATTGTATTTAACAAAGCTATTTTCGTAGACCGGCATAATCAGAATATTGTTTCTCTTGAGTGTACCGGAAAAGAAGAATGGACGGTACGTAGCATGAATCCATCCACTACGGGACGTCATCTTCCGCCATATGCACAGGAAACTCCTTTAGGAATGTTTGTATTACAAGAGAAGAAGGCCAAAATGGTATTTCTAAAAGACGGTTCGAAAGAGACAGGCGGTTACGCGCCTTATGCCAGCCGTTTCACGGATGGAGCCTATATTCATGGTGTACCAGTCAATGCTCCCCGCAAGACGTTGATAGAATACAGCCCGTCACTGGGAACAACACCACGCTCGCATATGTGTGTACGAAATGCAACTTCTCACGCAAAATTTATTTATGATTGGGCTCCGGTTAATGAGACTATTATTTTCGTATTGGAATAGTAGCATCCGTTTCCTCGTAGAGAAACGCCAGTATCCATACTGGGAAACGCCAGTTTCCTCGTAGAGAAACGAGCGTTCCCTCGGCGAGAAACGAGAGTTTCCATTAATAGAAACTGAAGGAAACTGTAAACGTTTAATTTATAACTACATAAACATTTTAAATTAGAAGCATACAGATACGAAACCAATATTACTGAAGGAAAAACAAAGAGGCTTGAACCTTTCAATTCAAACCTCTGATTATGTAAAAGGATTTTCTTATCCCGCACTACGATATAGTTATATGCAAAGCTTTTTCTTACTTCTCTTCTGTTTCATTCAAACCATACTTTGTTCTCGTCATTTTCCGTACAAGTTCTCTTTGTACGTTTTCCAACGCATTCACTTCTTTGTCCAACAATTCCAAAGCAGAGCCTTTCTCCAATAAATAAGAACGGTCAGAGTATTTAACCACAGAAGTGGGAACTGCCTTATTCTCCTTTTTATGCTGCTCGATCATATACCGCAGAGCTTCTGCTCTATACTTGCAGGCAGCCTTTCGTTCCGCATAATATAAATCCCTGTACGAATTATCTTCGCTTCGCAACTTCTTCCAAAAAGCAGAAAAGGCTGCCGATACTGCATCTTTCTCTTCCTTTGACACAGCGCCCGATTGTTTCTTTTTAAGCTCCTTGTATTCCTTATATGTATTCAGAAACTTATCCAGTTCATCTTTACAGGCTTTATGTTCCAGTCGGTAATTTTCCAGTGAAGCAGGGCGGTCAAATTCCACAATTTCCTGCAAGTAAGGTATATCATTCCAACTGATATACTTATTATTCGCTTCGCAATAGTCTGCGTAAGCGGCCAAAAGCTGCCAGCTATATTCTTTCGTTTTCTGATTCAGTTCCTCATTGATGGCGGACAAGTTTTTCTCCATTTCTTGCAAATCCTGCGCTAACGCGGTTTGCATACTCCCCCACCCTGAGATGAACAGGCAAAGGATGCTCAATAATACTGTTTTCATATGATGATGATTTAAAATTATAGACTAGCCATATATTTCCAAAGCGGAGCGACATTCAGTGACTGCATGATTTCATTGTTTTCAAGCAGACTCCTTACCTCTTCCAAAGTGAGCAAATGAACGGAAAGGTCTTCGGTAGCTTCCAGATGCTGATGGTCTATCAGTTCCACATCTGTGGCAAGAAAGCAATGTGTCAGGTTGGTGTGAGTGCTCGGATTGGCGGAAACCACCATATATTCCTGCCAGTTTCCTTTTCCATAGCCCGTTTCCTCCCACAGTTCACGCTGGGCGGAAACTAACGGCGAAGCATCTTCGGCTTCACACACACCGGCACAAAGTTCATAACAGGTTCGCTGGATTCCAGGACGGTACTGACGAACAAATACAAATTTGCCTTCTTTCGTGATGGCAATCGTATTCACCCAGTCGGGATATTCTAAGATATAATATTCGGGGATATGGTTTCCGTTGGGAAGCAACATATCTTCGCAACGTACAGTGAGCCATGGACGGCGAAATAGATACTTGCTACTCACCGTTTTCCATGCTTTATTCTTTTCTTCCATAAGGTTTCGTTTTTATTCCGACAAAAATAATGATTTTTACCGGAATACCGCACCTTTTTCTGTTTACTGTCTTTTTATTCGTCTATGTCGATACAGGTAATCTCTATCCCCTGTATTTGTTCCAGGTATTTCTTGGTCGAACTAACCAGGGAACTTCCCATATAGAATAAAAACATCAAGCTGATAATAACCATCAGCGCGCCAATCATTGCAAACCGGCTGCGTTGTTCTAAAATACTGCTACTCATACCTCTGTCTCCTCTCCTTTTTTGTCTACTACAAAGATAACACGCGGAGGCTACAAAAAAAAGACAAGAATGTTACAAAAAACTTAAATATTGAAATTCTGTTCGTATCTTTGCACCGGCTAACTAACAACCTCTTTATTACAATATGGCATTTACGAATAATATTATGATTGTCCGGCACAAATTGCTGGCTGACCTTGTTAGACTCTGGAAAAACGACCAGTTAGTAGAAAAGATAGACCGACTCCCGATTGAGCTGAGTCCGCGGAAATCAAAACCGCTGGGACGTTGCTGTGTACACAAAGAACGGGCGGTATGGAGATACAAGACTTTTCCGCTGATGGGACTGGACATGACAGACGAACACGACGAAGTGACTCCGCTTTCTGATTACGCACGCATGGCGTTGAGCCGTCCCGAACCGGAGAAGGAGAATATCATGTGCGTCATTGACGAAGCATGTTCTTCCTGCGTACAAATCAATTATGAAATAACGAACCTTTGCCGTGGATGTGTAGCTCGCAGTTGCTACATGAACTGCCCGAAGGACGCGATACGTTTTAAGAAAAACGGTCAGGCCATGATTGACCATGATACATGTATCAGTTGTGGTATTTGCCACAAAAGCTGTCCTTATCATGCCATTGTGTATATTCCTGTGCCTTGCGAGGAATCTTGCCCGGTAAAGGCTATCAGCAAAGACGAGAATGGCATAGAACATATCGACGAAAGCAAATGTATCTATTGCGGTAAGTGTATGAACGCTTGCCCGTTCGGTGCTATCTTCGAGATTTCACAGACTTTCGATGTGCTACAACGGATTCGGAAAGGAGAAAAGATGGTTGCCATCATTGCTCCGTCTATTCTCGGACAGTTCAAGACTTCCATCGGACAGGTATATGGCGCTTTTAAAGAAATAGGATTCACTGATGTGATCGAAGTAGCCGAAGGCGCTATGTCGACTACCAGCCACGAAGCCCATGAATTACTGGAGAAACTGGAAGAGGGACAGAGTTTCATGACTACTTCCTGTTGCCCTTCTTATATAGAATTGGTGGAGAAACATATTCCGGGGATGAAACCTTATGTATCTACCACCGGCTCACCGATGTATTATGCGGCACGGATTGCCAAAGAGAAGCATCCGGATGCAAAAATCGTATTCGTCGGCCCTTGCGTCGCTAAACGCAAAGAGGTACGTCGCGATGAAGCCGTGGACTACATTCTGACGTTTGAAGAGGTAGGTTCTATCCTCGACGGACTGGATATTCAGTTGGATCAAATACAGGAATTCTCCGTATTGCATACTTCTGTCCGCGAAGCACACGGTTTTGCCCAGGCAGGCGGTGTGATGGGAGCGGTCAAGGCTTATCTGAAAGAGGAAGCGGAGAGAATTAATGCGATACAGGTATCGGACATTAACAAGAAGAATATAGCTCTGCTACGTGCTTGTGCCAAGACAGGAAAAGCTGCCGGGCAGTTTATCGAAGTGATGGCTTGCGAAGGTGGATGTATCACCGGTCCAAGTACGCACAATGACATTGTTTCAGGACGTCGCCAACTGGCACAGGAGCTTCTCAAACGGAAAGAGAGCTATGAAACAATGGATAGATAAATTACGGAAGGAAAGAACGCTCCGGCAGGAAGAATTCCGGCAACTGTTGACTGAATGTGACGCAGAAACTCTGCGAACCATCAACCGGCAGGCGCGGGAAGTGAGCCTGCTTCACTTCGGAAACAAGATTTATATCCGTGGCCTGATTGAGGTCAGTAACTGCTGCCGGAATAATTGTTATTATTGCGGCATCCGAAAAGGAAACCCGACTATCGAGCGTTACCGGTTGACCGAAGAAAGTATCCTGGATTGCTGCAAGCAAGGCTATGACTTGGGGTTCCGTACTTTTGTACTGCAAGGCGGGGAAGACCCTGCCTTGACGGATGACCGGATAGAAAAAACAGTCTCTGCCATCCGCCAGAATTACCCGGATTGCGCTATCACCCTGTCGCTTGGTGAAAAGCCGCACGACGCGTATGAACGCTTCTTCCGGGCAGGCGCCAACCGCTATTTGCTCCGCCACGAAACCCACAACGAACAGCATTACCAGCAACTGCACCCGGCGGAAATGTCCGGCAAACGACGTTTGCAATGTTTGCTGGATTTAAAGGATATCGGTTATCAGACGGGAACAGGAATCATGGTCGGCAGCCCCGGACAAACGGTGGAGCATATCATAGAAGATATTCTGTTTATAGAAAGACTTCGCCCTGAAATGATTGGTATCGGCCCTTTCCTACCCCATCATGACACGCCTTTTGCCAAATATCCCGGCGGCACGGTGGAGCAGACCCTTCTTTTATTATCCATCTTCCGCCTGATGCATCCGTCCGCACTGATTCCGGCAACAACGGCTTTGGCCACGCTGACTCCCGACGGCAGGGAACGGGGAATATTGGCAGGAGCGAATGTAGTCATGCCCAATCTGTCCCCCCGGGAAGAGCGGAAGAAATATGAATTATACAATGACAAGGCTTCACTCGGAGCAGAATCCGCCGAAGGACTCGCCGCGCTGCAAAAGCAACTGAACGCCATCGGCTACGAGATTTCCACCGAAAGAGGAGACTTTAATACAATAGAATTATGATATACCAAGCAGATTCATCAAAAGCGGAAGAGTTTATCCACCATGAGGAGATTCTGGATACACTGGAATACGCACAAAACAACAAGGATAACCGTGCACTGATTGAACAACTTATTGAAAAAGCTGCCTTGTGCAAGGGATTGACCCACCGCGAAGCAGCTGTCCTGCTGGAATGTAACCAACCTGACCTGATAGAACGTATCTTTCATCTCGCCAAAGAAATCAAACAGAAGTTTTACGGCAACCGCATCGTGATGTTCGCACCGCTTTATTTGTCGAATTATTGCGTAAACGGTTGTATATATTGCCCGTATCATGCCAAGAACAAGACTATCGCACGCAAGAAACTGACACAGGAAGAAATCCGCCGGGAAGTGATTGCTTTGCAGGATATGGGACATAAGCGCCTGGCTCTCGAAGCCGGAGAGCATCCGTCACTGAATTCGATAGAGTATATCCTTGAATCTATCCAAACGATTTACAGCATCAAGCACAAGAACGGTGCAATCAGGCGGGTGAACGTCAACATCGCCGCCACTACGGTAGAGAATTATCGTCGCCTGAAAGAAGCGGGTATCGGCACGTATATCTTATTCCAGGAAACTTACCACAAAGAAAACTACGAAACCCTCCACCCCACCGGCCCGAAAAGCAACTATGCTTATCATACCGAAGCGATGGACCGTGCCATGGAAGGGGGAATTGATGATGTAGGAATAGGCGTACTATTCGGTCTGAATACGTATCGGTATGACTTTACAGGCTTGTTGATGCACGCGGAGCATTTGGAAGCCAAATTCGGTGTAGGTCCGCATACCATTAGTGTTCCACGCATTTGCTCGGCAGATGATATTGACGCGGGAGATTTCCCGAATGCTATCTCCGATGAGATATTCAGCAAGATTGTAGCTGTCATCCGTATTGCCGTTCCTTATACGGGAATGATTATTTCCACCCGTGAGTCGCAGGAATCCCGGAAGAAAGTGCTCGAACTGGGTATTTCGCAAATCAGTGGCGGTTCGCGTACCAGTGTGGGCGGATATGCAGAAAAAGAATTGCCTGATAATAATTCTGCCCAGTTCGATGTCAGTGATACACGGACATTGGATGAAGTAGTCAACTGGTTGCTCGAACTTGGCTATATCCCCAGTTTCTGCACAGCCTGTTATCGGGAAGGAAGAACGGGCGACCGCTTTATGTCTTTAGTCAAATCCGGTCAGATAGCCAATTGCTGCGCTCCGAATGCCTTAATGACTTTAAAAGAATACCTGGAAGATTATGCTTCGGAAGATACGCGTCAAAAAGGTTTAGCACTTATTCTGAATGAAACAGAACGAATCCCTAACCCTAAAATCAGAGAAATAGCCATCCGGAACCTGAAAGCTATCGCTGAAGGTAAAAGAGACTTCAGGTTTTAAGGCAAGGTGCCTTGCCAAATTTCCATGCGGATGGATACTAATTAAAATATAGAAAGAATATGAGCTTAACAGATACCCTAAATGCCAACAGACTTCATATAGCCCTTTTCGGTAAACGGAACAGTGGCAAGTCTTCCCTTATCAACGCATTGACAGGACAGGATACCGCAATCGTCTCGGATACAGCCGGAACGACGACTGACCTTGTATCCAAGGCTATGGAAATCCATGGTATCGGCCCCTGCCTCTTTATTGATACTCCGGGATTTGACGACGAAGGAGAACTGGGAGAAATGCGTATCGCCCGGACATTAAAAGCGATTGAAAAGACGGATATTGCCTTGTTGCTTTGTGAAGATGATGCGCTTTCCTGCGAATACGAAATGTGGAAGCAACTGAAAGAGAAGAATATTCCTGTTATACTGATACTGAATAAGATGGATATTCGTGAAAATGCTGTTGAGCTAGCTGGACATATGGAGCAGCAATTCAACATACGTCCGTTGCTTGTCAGCGCAAAAGAAGGGACAGGAATCGAGGAAATCCGACAGGCGATTCTTGAAAAACTTCCTTCAGACTTCGGTCAGCAAAGTATCACCGGAGCACTTGTCGCAGAGAATGACCTCGTGCTGCTAGTCATGCCGCAGGATATTCAGGCGCCTAAAGGCAGGCTTATCTTGCCACAAGTGCAGACTATCCGTGAACTGCTGGATAAAAAATGCCTTGTAATGACTTGTACCACTGACAAGCTTTCGGAAACCTTGCAGGCTCTTGCCCGCCCGCCGAAATTAATCATCACCGATTCACAAGTCTTTAAGACCGTCTACGAGCAGAAACCGGAAGAAAGTAAACTGACTTCTTTCTCGGTTCTCTTTGCCGGATACAAGGGGGATATTCATTATTATGTAGAAAGCGCAGCCGCTATTGAAAGTCTGACGGAATCGTCGCGTGTACTGATAGCGGAAGCCTGTACGCACGCCCCCCTTTCCGAAGATATAGGAAGAGTGAAACTTCCGCATTTATTACGAAAGAAAATCGGTGAGAAATTGCCAATCGACATAGTAAGCGGAACGGATTTCCCTCAAGATTTAACTCCTTATTCTTTGGTTATCCATTGCGGAGCATGTATGTTTAATCGTAAATATGTACTTAGTCGTATCGAGCGGGCACGGGAGCAACATATTCCCATGACAAACTACGGAGTAGCCATTGCTTATCTCAATGGAATACTTAATCAAATAGAATACTAAAAAGGAAGCTATTTAGTTGTATGCTAAAATCAGAATCCTTACATTTGTCCGAATCTATTATTAACCCCTTATTAACTTGAAACACATGAGAAAGAAAGGAATGGTCTTTACCATTTTTCTGGCAACCGGGCTTGCTTTCCAAGCACAGGCACAAGAGAAACTGACAGAGTACAAAGTAAGAAATGCTATCGAAATTCGTACCCCTATTATGAACGACAGCATTAACCCGAAAGGAGAAAAACATTCTGTAAAGATGTTGCTCAAAACTCCGGTAGTACTGGACTTACCGGACGCACAGATGCAAACATTGACTGTCGATACGGCAGGCTATCTAAGTTTGGAAAAAGCAGAGCAAAACAATAAGCTCTACTTGTTTAAAACACAAATACGTGCAGAACATTTCCTGAAAGGAAAACTGAAAGTTACTTCTCCCGTCCGTTGGGAAATGTTTATCGACGGAGTTTCCAAGCAGACGAAAGATGCTGCCGAAGACAGTATAACTTCCGCTTCATCCCGCGAAATAGCCATCACTATGGAGCCGGAACGCGATTATGAAATTACTTTCAAACTGCTTTCCGCTTCGGAAGACAAAGTAGCTCCTACCCTGAAATGCGAATTGATTAAAGATGATAAATTCAAGGAAATCGCCTGCACGCTTACTCCCGATGTCAAGCAACGCTTCTCACTCGACAATACTGTGTATGGAAACCGGACAATCTCTGTCGCCATTTCTCCCAGCGGGAAGTATTTATTAACCCGCTATTGGGATAATCATTCTGCCAAACGTTCACGCACGTATTGCCAGCTCAGCGACTTAAAAACCGGAAAGGTTCTTTTGGACAACGCAAGAGACGGTATGCGATGGATGCCGAAAAGCGACAAGTTGTATTATACTGTTACGGCACTAAGCGGAAATGACGTAATCGCCCTCAATCCCGCTACCCTTCAAGAAGAAGTGATTTTAAAAGGAATACCCGAACAAGGTTTCACCTGGTCGCCCAATGAAGACTTCCTCATTTACTATCCCAGGGAAGAAGGGGAAAAGGAAGAAGGTGCTCTCCGCCGTATTGTAAGTCCGGCAGACCGTATTCCTAATACCCGGGGACGCAGTTTCCTGGCTAAGTATGACATAGCCAACGGAGTTTCCGAACGGCTGACTTATGGAAATCACAGTACTTACTTACAGGATATTTCTCCTGACGGGAAGTATATGATATACAGCACTTCCAAAGAAAATATCACTCAACGTCCTTTCTCCCTATCTTCTCTCTATATCGTAGATTTGGAGACTCTGAAAGTAGATACTCTTTTCCAGAACGAAAGATTCCTGGGTGGTGCCAGCTATTCACCGGACGGAAAACAGTTGTTACTGACCGCAAGTCCCGAAGCATTCGGCGGTATCGGTAAGAATTGCGGCAATCATCCCATAGCTAATGATTTCGATACGCAAGCCTTTATCATGGACTTGGCTACCCGCAAAATACAGCCGATAACCAAAGACTTCAACCCTACCGTAAGTCCGCTTCAATGGAATCGCGGAGACGGATGCATCTACTTCAACACGGACGATGGCGACTGCAAGAACATTTACCGCTATTCTCCGAAAAACGGAAACTTCGAGAAGCTGAACTTGGAAGAGGATGTTATCAGCGCTTTCAGCTTATCAGAATATAATCCGGCTATTGCCGCCTATATCGGTCAATCGGATACAAGTTCAGGGGTTGCCTATCTATACGATATAAAGAAAAAGACTTCCCGCCTGCTGTCCGACCCGATGAAACCGATTTTGAATAAAATAGAATTAGGCAAAACAGAACCCTGGAACTTCACCGCTTCAGACGGAACGGTTATCACCGGAAAAGTGTGTCTCCCACCCGACTTCGACCCGAATAAGAAGTATCCCATGATTGTCTATTATTATGGTGGAACCACTCCTACGACACGTGGCATCGGAAGTCCATACTGCGCACAACTGTTCGCTTCACGTGATTATGTAGTATATGTCATTCAGCCTAGCGGTACTATCGGCTTCGGACAAGAGTTTTCCGCACGCCACGTCAATGCCTGGGGAAAACGTACTGCCGATGATATTATCGAAGGAACGAAACAATTCTGCAAAGAACACTCGTTTGTGAATGCGAAACGAATCGGATGTATCGGTGCTTCTTATGGTGGATTCATGACTCAATACTTGCAGACTCAAACCGATATTTTCGCTGCCGCCGTATCTCATGCAGGTATCAGTGATGTAACCAGCTATTGGGGAGAAGGTTACTGGGGCTATTCATACAATGCGATTGCGGCTGCCGACAGCTATCCCTGGAAGAATCCTGAACTGTTCACCAAACAAGGTTCTCTGTTCAATGCCGATAAGATTAACACTCCGTTGTTATTACTGCATGGCACTGCCGACACGAATGTACCTATCGGGGAAAGTATTCAGCTTTTCAATGCACTGAAGATATTAGGTAAGACGGTAGAATTTATCACAGTAGATGGTGAAAACCATTTCATTTCTGACTACGATAAGCGTATCAAATGGCACAATTCTATCATGGCTTGGTTCTCACGCTGGCTGCAAGACCGTCCCGAATGGTGGAATGAGTTGTATCCGGAACGTCATTTATAATCTAAAATAAGAAAGGTGTCGCTGATTCTAAAGTCAACGACACCTTTTATTATATCCTTATTTATCTATTAGCTCTGCTTATTTCTTCACAGCAGCAATCAATTCTTCAGCCGAAACAAGGTTCTGCTCTCCTGTCTCCATATTCTTCAGCATTGCTTTGCCCTCGTTCATCTCGTTTTCGCCTACGATAGCAACAAACGGAATGTTCTTTGCATTAGCGTAGCTCATCTGTTTCTTCATCTTGGCAGCATCCGGGAAAATCTCCGCACGAATACCTGCCGCGCGTACTTTAGCCAGGATTCCCATAGAGAAGGCAGCTTCCTTTTCGCCGAAGTTGATAAATAGAACTTCTGTTCCGTTCACAGCTTCTTTCGGGTAAAGTTCGAGCTGGTTCAATACATCGAAAATACGGTCCGCACCGAAAGAGATACCGACACCCGATACTCCTGCCATACCGAACACACCGGTCAGGTTATCATAACGGCCGCCACCTGTGATACTGCCGATTTGCACATCCAGTGCTTTTACTTCAAAAATAGCACCTGTGTAGTAGTTCAGTCCGCGAGCCAAAGTCAGGTCAAGTTCGATTTCATTCTTCAGTCCCATTGCTGACAATGTATTCAGAATAAATTCGCTTTCTTCCACTCCCTTCATTCCCACTTCACTGGCAGATAATACATTCTTCAATGTGGCCAGTTTTTCCGTATTCGTTCCGCTAAGAAGAATAATCGGCTGCAACTTGGCAATAGCCTCATCACTGATACCTTTGTCTTTCAACTCGGCATTGACGTTATCCAAACCAATCTTATCCAGTTTATCTATGGCAACGGTTATATCGACAATCTTATCCGATTCGCCTATAATTTCAGCAATACCGGAAAGAATCTTGCGGTTATTAATCTTAATGCATACACGGATATTGAAACGGCTGAATACCGTATCAACAATCTGCATCAACTCTACTTCATTCAACAAAGAATCACTGCCTACCACATCCGCGTCACATTGATAAAATTCACGATAACGTCCTTTCTGCGGACGGTCGGCACGCCATACCGGTTGAATCTGATAACGTTTGAACGGAAAAGTGATTTCATCACGATGCATCACTACGTAACGTGCAAAAGGCACTGTCAAGTCATAACGCAACCCTTTCTCACAAAACTTACTTGCCAACTTGGCAGCATTGCGGCTCAACAGCTCTTCGTCAGTAATCCCGGAAAAGTAATCTCCTGAATTCTGAATCTTAAAGAGTAGTTTATCCCCTTCATCGCCGTACTTTCCCATCAACGTAGAAAGCATCTCCATCGAAGGAGTCTCTATCTGCTGGAATCCATACAAATGATATACGTCACGAATCGTATTGAATATATAATTACGCTTCGCCATCTCTACCGGCGAAAAGTCACGAGTTCCTTTAGGAATACTTGGTTTTGCTGCCATAATATTACTGTTTATAATTTTAATTGCGCAAATTTACTGCAAATTTCCGAGCAACGCTTGCATATATCTAAAAAAATCATCAATATTGTACCGCAAGTAATACAAATTCTCAAACAAGTAATACAAATTCTCTAAACAAAGAGCGACATTAGAAGCTCAAAAACAGTAAAACTCACTAATATGATGAACAACACTATTATTCACCCGATGCGGGCAATACCTATTCTTTTCACGGTTGCTTCGCTGATAACAGCACCGACACTGGCACAAAATAAGGTTCAGGATGCTCCACCTTTCAAAAGTACACGTACAACCGTTCATCGGGCGGTGCAAAAGGATACAGCATGGACGCCAGGCGCTATCGTAGACCAAATACATTTCGTGAGATACAACCGTCTCGGAAGAAAAATAGCAGAAAACTCATTAAAGCCGGATGGCAGTGCCGATAAAAAAATCATTTACGTTTATGACAAAGACGGTCATGTGAAAGAAGAAATCATAGCATCCATCAAGCAAGGCGGAATTACGGATGTCTATCAATACTACTATGATTCATCAGGAAGAAGGAACGGGAAGCACCACCTGAATCCTGAACAAAAGGTTGTGGGCATAGACAGCATTATACGCAACGAAGCGGGATTAGTGGTACAACGAATCCACCAAGGAACTAGCATCCGTATGAAAGACCAACTAGTGACATCCTATCAGGAAACAGTGAATATCTTCTATGACGACCAGGGACAAGTGACAGAAGTGATCGAAGAAAGTACGCTGAATAAAAACGGGAATCCCGGTAACCGGAAATTACTTAAAAGAGATACGATACCCTTGAAACTCTACTCGGAAGGAAGCGTATTCGAGAGATATAATGCCCCGCGAAGTAAAAGAGTGGATACCGCCTATGATATGTATGGCAACTGGATAAAACGTATGGAATATAACGGGGCTACTCCCGAATTTATTGTCATGCGCCACATTGAGTATGCCGGACAGGATGATACCGACTGCAAGAAGCTGTTACTTCAGGGAAAAGTAAAGTCTGTGTATCAGGCCTCATACATAGCACTCCCTAATGGACCGGACATCATCAACAGAGGACAGAAAAAAGGAACTTTCTTTATTCACAAATTTGACAAGGACGGGCGAATAACAGCCACCAGTCATTTTTCGGATGCCGGTGTTCCAGAAGGTAGCACTGAATATGTATATGATGCTAACGGTTACATCGAGAAAGAAATACATAAATCAACCGCTGGCAAGATAGAGAGTACCGACCAAATGTATTACGATGATGAGGGCAGATTAAAAAGCAAAGCATTGATGGATGCCAATGGAGAAATGCAACGCAAAACCATTTTCCGCTATGACGGAGAGGGGAATTGCACCGCAGAACTGTGTTTCAATCAAGATGGTTCAAGATACAGCGACATCCGTAATCAGTATGACCCGTATGGAAATCTGATGATTAAAGAAGTGCTGGTAGCTCCGGCAGAAGCCAAAGGAACAGAATATGAGCCCCTCAGACGCATATGGAATGCCCGTGGAAGAGTTGTGGAAGAGAAAATCGGCGCTCCCGGAAATGAGCGTCATTATACCTATCAATACAGTACTCGTGGCGAAGTTATTTCCGGCACGGAAACAATGAACAACGAACCGCCTGCAAAATTCGTATATAAATTCTATAATGACAAGTATGGTAACTGGAAGAAGAGAATCAAATTTATTGATGACAAACCCGTGCTATACGAAGAGCGTGAATATACGTATTACGAATAAATAAGAGCTTATACCAAAAAAGAGAGTGTTTCAAAACCCCTATAAATAAAAAAACATCCTCGCTACAACAATCTGTGGCGAGGATGATTTCGTTAAAAGGGGAGTTTTGACACAGCCCCTTTATATTCTAATGTCAGAAGTCCCGCAAATCTGCGTTCCCCCTTTTCATTTCTTAGTTTCTTCTACCCATTGCAATCATGATGTAGTAAACCAACGTAGCCAATGAACCTAATGCAGCAACTACATACGTATAAGCAGCAGAGCGGAGAGCATCTTCAGCCTGCGCATGATTGCGTGAATTGGTAATGCCGGATGAACTCAACCAAACGAGTGCACGTTTACTTGCATTGATTTCCACCGGCAGCGTGATAAAGCTGAACAGTGTAGTCATAGCAAACAGGATAATACCCGCCCACAATAATTGCGGAAAAGAGTTTATCATCAAGATACCACCCAACAGAACCCATGTCATAATGGAAGACGCAAAGTTCACAACCGGAACCAACGCACTACGCATTTTCAATGGAGCATACATACGTGCATGCTGCACAGCGTGTCCACATTCATGGGCTGCTACGGCAGCCGCCATTATACTATTACTTTCATAGACCCCTTCACTCAAATTCACTGTTTTATTAGTGGGATTGTAGTGGTCGGTCAACTGACCCGGTGTATGTGTAACCTGTACATCATAAATTCCATTGTCATGCAACATCTTTAAAGCTACGTCGCGTCCTGCCATGCCATTCCCGGTAGGAATCTTGGAGTACTTCTTGAACTTGTTCTGCAAATTCATCTGTACCAACCAACTTACTACGGCAATTCCAATAAATAATACCCAATAAGACATCATATACTTTTCATTTTAATTATTACTCACTATCTATATAAACAAATTGTTTGCCAAAAGTAAGGGGAAACTATCAATGTCAGAATAGTTTCCCCCTGCTTTTATGAAGAATTAGCTAAAAATTAGTCAATTGTAAGTTCTACCACATAGTCAATATCTTTCGGCACATCGGCAAACTCCAGCAAAACACCTGCTTTCGTCTTGGTAAAGCGAACCGGTGACTGGTCTTTGAACAACACCGCTTTCTTCACCTTCTTATCTGCCAAAGGTAAAAACAGCGCTTTATCTTTCAGATTGAGGATATGCACATAGAGTTTATTCCCCTTCTGCGTTGTCACTCCCCAGTCATGCGGGGCAACTGCACCGCCACGTGTTCCATAAATGGTTTCGCCAAACTGCTTCATCCACTCTCCCATCTCCGCCAAACGTTCTACTGCCACCGCCGGAAGCTCTCCATCGGGCTGAGGGCCGATATTCATCAGTAGATTAGCATCCTTACCGGCAGCCTTCACCAAATAATGAATCAATGTCTTAGTCGATTTATAATTGGGGTCAGTAATCTTATATCCCCACATACCATTCATCGTTTCGCAAGTCTCCAAAGGCAGGTGGCTTACATCCTGTCCCGAAAGTCCTGCCGAATTTTCACCGGGCAGGTCACGTTCGAAAATCTGAATATCTTCACCCGCAAAAGGCGTCTGATGATGGTTATTACCTATCAGGCATCCCGGTTGCAGCTTATGAATCAATGCATATTGTTCGGGCAATTCCCAATTAAATGACTTGTTTTGGTCCTGGTCCCACCATCCATCGAACCAAATAGCACCTACCGGCCCGTAATTCGTCAATAATTCCGTCAACTGGTTATTCATGAATTGATAATAGCTTTTCCAGTCACCCTGCGGATTTGTACGTCCCGTTCCGCGTCCTGTACGTCCCCAGGGATAATCTTCACGCGCCCAGTCGAGGTGTGAATAATAGAAATGAAGCTTGATTCCATGCTTTGCGCAAGCAGCTGCCAATTCCTTCACAATATCTCTTTTGAAAGGAGTTGCCTTGACTACATTATAGTCCGAATACTTGGTGTCGAACATAGAAAAGCCTTCGTGATGGCGGGTAGTGAAACAGATATATTTCGCTCCCGAAGCCTTGATAGCCTCCACCCATTTATCGGCATCAAACTTGGAAGGGTAGAATCCACCTGCCAGTTTGGCATATTCTTTATAATTCAGATTATGGTTTGTCATAGTCCACTCACCGGTAGCCAACATGGCATACAGTCCCCAATGAAGGAAAACACCAAACTTATTGTCCTGAAATTCCTGACGTGCTTTCAGATTCTCTTCGGTAGGTTGATAAGAAGAAGACTGAGCAAATGTACTCATGCCCATAGCGAGCAATAAAAAGATAGAAAGAAAACGTGTTTTCATAAGCGTTATTATTTATGTGTGTTTAAAATAGGAAACAAGAGGTTTGGAATAAGAAAGGCGGAGATAAAAATACTCCGCCTTCCCCCTATATAATTTATCAGCTTGTTATTCTTCAGTATAACGTTCGATAGTCTGCGCTCTGTCCGGTCCAACAGATACAATCTTGATTTCCACACCAAGTTGATCTTCCAGGAAAGTCAGGTAAGCATTGAATTCTTCAGGGAACTCATCTTCGCTCTGCATCTTAGTCATATCAATTTTCCAGCCCGGAAGTTCTGCATATACAGGTTCCACGCCGTCGGTAATGTCATACGGGAAGTAATCGATTTCCTCACCATCCACTTTGTAAGCTACACAAGCCTTGATAATGTCGAATGTATCGAGAACATCGCTCTTCATCATAATCAATTTGGTAACACCGTTTATCATCACGGAATACTTCAACGCTACCAGGTCAATCCATCCGCAACGACGTTTACGTCCCGTTACCGAACCGAATTCATGTCCCAATGTGCACATCTTATCTCCTGTTTCATCAAACAACTCTGATGGGAACGGGCCTGCACCTACACGTGTACAATATGCCTTGAAGATACCATACACCTCGCCGATACGGTTAGGAGCTACTCCCAGTCCGGTGCATGCGCCTGCGCAAACCGTATTGGAAGAAGTCACGAACGGGTATGAACCGAAATCAATGTCAAGCATCGTACCTTGCGCACCTTCACAAAGAACACTCTTGCCATCCTTCAGCAGATTATTCACTTCATGTTCGCTATCTACGAAATGGAATTGTTTCAGATATTCAATACCTTCCAACCAGGTCTTTTCCAGTTCCGTGAGGTCATACTCATAGTTCAGACCTTTCAGGATTTCTTCGTGGCGGGCTTTCGCAGCCGCATATTTTTGTTCGAAGTTATGAAGTATATCACCTACACGAACACCGTTACGGCTAACTTTATCCGTATAAGTAGGGCCGATACCTTTTCCGGTCGTTCCTACTTTGGCATCACCCTTGGCAGCTTCGTAAGCAGCATCGAGAATGCGGTGTGTCGGAAGAATAAGATGAGCTTTCTTTGAGATGTGCAAACGTTCTTTCAACGGATGGCCTGATGCTTCAAGAGCTTCCGCTTCTGCCTTGAACAGTGCCGGGTCAAGTACCACTCCGTTACCGATAATGTTTACCTTGTTTCCCTGAAAAATACCGGAAGGAATAGAACGAAGCACATACTTCTGTCCCTCGAACTCAAGTGTATGACCGGCATTCGGGCCGCCCTGGAAACGAGCAACCACATCGTACTTAGGTGTTAAAACGTCGACTACTTTTCCTTTACCTTCGTCGCCCCATTGTAATCCTAAAAGAACATCTACTTTCATTTTTCTTTTTTATTGTTGTTATTAACTTTCTTCTTTTTGTTAGCTCTGTCGCACTTGCTGCATATTCCATATATATATAAGGAGTAATGCGAAAGTTGAAAGCGGCTTAATTTCGTATTTTCAATGGCATGCTGCAAATCCTCGTTCTGAAACTCGGTCACTCTACCGCATTGCATACATATCTGATGGTGATGCGTATCGCGGTTGTATGATTTTTCGTATTGGGAGGAAGTACCGAACTGGTGCTTGATGACCAGCCTTGAATTGATAAGAAGAATAATGGTATTGTAGAGAGTTGCCCGGCTCACCCGGAAATTCTCCTGGTCCATCATCCGTGAATAGAGCATGTCTATATCGAAATGGCCGTCGATAGAATAGATTGTATCGAGTATGGCGTATCGTTCAGGAGTCTTACGATGCCCGTTCGCCGTGAGATATTCCGTGAATATCTGCCTTACTGTATCTTTCACGTTTTGAGTTTCCATCATCAGCCAAAATTAGCGCCAACAAAGTTAAGCCTTTTTTGCGGAACGCAAAAGGATTTCTTTGATATTTATCAGAGCAGTCATTCTGTCTCCGCTTTCACCATATTATAAAGCATCTGTTCTCCTATTACGGCAGAATCAGCCATTCCTTCCACCATGCGGCACACCTGGAAAGCATGCTCTTCGCTATGCTGCATATATTTGCGGATTACCAGCAAAGCCGCATTGCGCACATGATAACTTTCGGAATGAACGCTGCACATCGCCTGGTCGAGCAGCTCGCCGGAAGCCCGTTCGGTCATATCCCCCTTCTTCATCAGAAGCCGGGCGGCAGTCAGGAAACCGCAGGTCTGCACATATTCCCGTTCATCGGCTATCCAGTGGAAAGACTTGGCAGGAGCATACGGCAGGTTTTGGAAAAGGTTCATACAGGTCAGTTCCGCGATTTCGATATTCCGGATGTCTTCCACCCAAATATCAGCAATTTCGGGATAGAAAGTGTCAATCGGCTGAAGCATTCCCGCCAAAATCTTACATTCGCGAATCTCCTCTTTCCACAAGGCTTGCGCCAGGTCGTGATTCTTCTCATAGCCTTCGGCTATTGTTTTGATGCGGGGCAGCTCCACTCCGAAATTGAGTTTGTACACGAGCCCTTTTTCACGCATACTTTGGGACACAGCCCCGTTCATGGAGAGACGGAGCTGTGTTTTGATATCTTTCAGTTGTTCTTTAATATCCATTTTCAGATTAGTTGTTTACTGAAGGAAGTGGAGAATAATCCTTGCTGTAACGCAGCATTTGTTCTACATACCCTTCATCATAAGCCACAGTGACATCTGTAACGTTTCCGTTTTCATCTGTCACCAATTCATATTTCGGATTCACAAAGCCTTTGTAAGGAGCCAGGTTCAGCTTCTTATAACGCTCCAATATTTCAGCATGCAGAGTCGGGTCTACCTTCACCGCATAATTCTCTACCAACGAACGGGCACCCGCAAAGTCGCCTGTCGATTTGATACGCTGAATTTCAGCCAACAATTCGCCGAACAATTCACGCACCTTTTCATAATCATTGATAACGACATACGTCTTTCCGTCTTTCTTCACCAATTCCACTACCTTGTCGGCCGCCCCTTTCTCAAATACCCAACGGGCAATTAACTGACGGTTACGCATATGAGCTTCTTCAACCGTGTTTCCCGGTTCGATACGTACCAGCTGCGTCATCAAGCCGTTCATCAGATACGTATAATATTGAGCTTTGTAAGCATCGGGAGAAGACAGTAATTTCAGTTCCACCAATTTCGGGTCAGCCACATAATAGAGTCCGAACAAATCGGCACGCGCTTCTTCAATCGTAGAACCATAAGCCTTCAACGCGTCAGGATCGACACCCGGAAGCAACTTGCCCGAACCGTGTCCCAAACATTCGTGCAGGTCGGTATGAAGTTCATCCGTCAGGTCGGAATAGGCATCAATCAATTGTCTTTCCGTATCACTGTACACAAATTCTTCGTTGAATCCGTTTCCATGAGCCGCCTTGTTATAAGCATCTGTAATGTTGCCGATAGTCACCGACTTGGAACCGTGATGAGCACGAATCCAGTTTGCGTTCGGCAGGTTGATGCCGATAGCCGTAGCCGGATAAAGGTCACCGGCAAGGATAGCGGCAGTAATCACTTTTGCCGATACGCCTTTCACTTCATCTTTCTTGAACGATTTATCTACCGGAGAATGGTCTTCGAACCACTGTGCATTGCTACTGATAATCTCCGTGCGGTGTGTAGATTCAATATCCTTGAAGTTCACCAGTGATTCCCAACTAGCCTTCATTCCCAGCGGGTCACCATAACTTTCCGTAAATCCATTCACAAAGTCGATGCGTGAATCCAGGTCTTTCACCCAAAGGATGGCATATTCATCGAAATCTTTCAGATTACCGGTTTCATAGAACTGAATCAGCTTGGTGATAACCGCTTTCTGCGCATCATTCTCGGCTACTGCTTCAGCCTTCTTCAGCCAATAAACGATTTTCTCGATAGCCTGTGTATAAAGTCCGCCTACTTTCCATACTTTCTCCTGCAACTTACCGTTCTCTTTTACCAAACGGCTGTTCAAGCCATACGAAACCGGAGTCTCATCTTTCGGATCTTTCATCGCGCCATAGAAATCTTCCGCTTCCTTCTGCGTCACTCCGTCGTAGTAGTTACAAGCGGAAGTCAGTACAAGGTCCTCACCATCCGCCTGATTCACTCGCTTCGGCAGGATAGTCGGGTCAAAGATAACAGGGAAAAGTTCATCGCAAAGTTGTCCGGCAGTCTGCCCTTCCGCCAACGGAAGCAACCCGGCATCAAGTCCGAGCACAGCCTTTTTCAGAAAATCCTGCGAGAAGCCGGGTACAAACTTCTCCGTTCCATAATGATGATGAATACCATTGGAGAACCATACCCGTTTCAGGTACACTTCCATGTTCTTGAAATCAGGAGTCGTTTTATCACCCTGATAATTAGTATATACTGCTTCGAGCATCCGACGGATTCTCAAATTATATTTTCCATTTTGGTCAAACAGAATATCCCTTCCCTCCTGAGCAGCCTCTGTCAGGTAATAAATCAGTTCTTTCTGTTTCAGCGTCAGTTCCTCAAATCCGGGGACTTTATAACGCAAAATCTGTAAATCTGCAAATTGTTCCACTGTATAATTGAATTTATCTGCCTCGGCAGTTGTTGTTTTGGCTCCGCCACACGACGTTAGAATCGTTGCAGTTACCGCCATTGAAATAAGATGTTTATTCATAATGCTAGTGTTGATTAATTAAAAACAAGAAAAGGAATTATCTCCAAAATTTTTCATTTAGAGGTAATTCCTTTCGATTAATTTCGGAATGCGCAATTACTTTTTGTTTTCCAAATGTTTTTTGCGATATCCGTTAGGAGTTTCACCTACGTTTTTGTAAAATGCAGCGTAAAAAGATTGACGATTTGCAAAGCCAACCATGGCGCTAATCTCTTCCACATTTTTGTCGGCATAACGTTTATCCGTCAATAAATGCAAAGCATCTTTTACTCTGTATTCATTCAGCAGACAAGAATAGTTCATGCCGAAACGTGAGTTCACTACTGCAGAAAGGTAACGAGTATTCGTCTTTAGCTCTTTCGCCAAATCTTTCGCTGAATAGTCAGCATCCTTGTACTTCTTCTGTACAACGATGATATTCAGGATCTTGTCATACAACTCGTCTGCCAATTCCGGTCTGATTAAGGACCTGTATGCAGCCTTCTTTTCTTTCTTTTCCCTCAAATTGTAGGGACGTTTTTTCGGAGTTTCTTCCGATTTTTTGTTCTCTAAATCACTCATTGAATTAACTGGTTAGGGTTTGTTCATTTGTTAGTACTCGCATATTTGCAACGTTACATGTTACAAATGTCTTACTTTTTTTTTAAACACACAATTATTTTGTGCATTTTTTTTCTAAATAAACAATCAAAAACCTTGAAAAAGAGGGAATAAGCTCGAATAATAAGAAACTTTAACCTTTTTATATTTCATCTCGGAAACTGAAATCTACACATTGCGGAAATTGCGAAAGAAAAACGTACCTTTGCAGCAAGATTAAAATGGCATCCATGAGAGAAACTCTGAAGAAATATTTCGGATACGATAGTTTCCGTCCCCTGCAAGAAGATATCATCCGCCACATCCTCAACAAGAAGGATGCATTAGTGCTAATGCCCACTGGCGGGGGAAAATCAATCTGTTACCAGCTCCCTGCCCTGCTCTGCGAAGGTACTGCCGTCGTAGTGTCGCCGCTGATTTCATTAATGAAAGATCAGGTGGAAGCATTGTTGGCAAACGGAGTCGCTGCCGGAGCATTGAACAGCAGTAATGACGAAACAGAAAACGCCAACCTGCGCCGTGCTTGCATCGAGGGACGTTTGAAGCTGCTTTACATTTCACCGGAGAAATTGCTGGCAGAAAAAGACTATTTATTGCGAGATATGCATATTTCCCTGTTCGCTATTGATGAAGCGCACTGTATTTCGCAATGGGGACACGATTTTCGACCGGAGTACACTCAAATGGGGGTACTTCATCAACAATTCCCGCAAGTGCCGATTGTTGCCCTGACTGCCACCGCAGATAAAATCACCCGCGGGGACATTGTCCGCCAACTCCATCTTATCGAGCCCCGCACTTTTATATCTTCTTTCGACCGACCTAATATCAGCCTGACAGTAAAACGCGGTTTCCAGGCAAAGGAAAAGAATAAAGCTATCCTCGATTTTATCCATCGGCACGAGGGAACAAGCGGAATCATTTACTGCATGAGCAGAAGCAAGACGGAGGCGGTAGCCCAAATGTTGCAGAAGCAGGGGATTCGTTGCGGGGTTTATCACGCCGGATTGTCTACGCAGCAACGGGATGGGACGCAGGATGATTTCATCAATGACCGGATTCAGGTGGTATGTGCCACGATTGCTTTCGGCATGGGTATCGACAAGTCGAATGTCCGCTGGGTTATCCACTATAACCTTCCTAAAAGCATAGAGAGCTTTTATCAGGAGATAGGACGTGCCGGACGGGACGGTCTGCCAAGCGACACCGTCTTGTTTTACTCATTGGGCGACTTGATATTGCTGACTAAGTTTGCCACGGAAAGCAACCAGCAGAGCATCAACCTGGAAAAGCTCCAACGTATGCAGCAGTATTCGGAAGCGGATATTTGCCGGAGACGAATCCTGCTAAGTTATTTCGGAGAAACGACTACCGAAGATTGCGGAAACTGTGATGTCTGCAAAAATCCTCCTCAACGATTTGACGGGACGGTTATCGTGCAGAAAGCATTAAGCGCCATCGCACGTGCAGAACAGCAAATCAGCACAGGATTGCTGATTGACATTCTGCGCGGGAATTACTCGGCGGAAGTGACCGGAAAAGGATACCAGGAACTTAAAACATTCGGTGCAGGGCGAGATATTCCACCTCGCGACTGGCAGGATTATCTGCTTCAAATGCTCCAGTTGGGCTACTTCGAGATAGCTTATAATGAGAATAATCACCTCAAAATCACGTCAAGCGGAAGCGATATACTTTTCGGTAGAACACAAGCGACACTGGTGGTTATCCACCACGAAGAAGCTGCCACTCCCAAAGGAAAAAAGAAGAAGGTGGTTATCGCCAAAGAACTTCCCTTCGGTGTGGCAGGCGGCGAAAGCGAGGATTTGTTCGAAGCATTGCGCGGATTACGAAAACAGCTTGCCGACCAGGAAGCTTTGCCCGCTTATATTGTCTTGTCGGACAAGGTGTTGCATCTGCTTAGTATTTCACGCCCCACTACCATTGAAAATTTCGGTTCAATCAGCGGTATCGGAGAATATAAGAAAAAGAAATATGGAAAAGACTTCGTTAATCTGATTAGGCAGTTCGTTGAATAAAAGAGATTCTTTGATAGCATATATTAGTAAGTCACATAGTATATATTAGTGAGCCGCTTTACTAATCAGTATTCGTTCCACAGTGGTTATCTTTAAGTTCCACCTATGTTTCCCTTTAGTTCCACATAGGTAGAACTAAAGGGAAACATAGGTGGAACGAACCCATTCTTATAATAAAGGGCTTTCCTTTATGCTAATCGGGAATATATAATTGCTCAATTATGGCTTTACTTGCACTGTTGAAGTTGTTGGTGCAAATCAGCAGGCGGAACTCCTAAAGAGATGGCTTTCTCAAAATCAGTTTTTGCCAATGCTTTCTTCTTTTGAGCCAGATAGATATTTCCACGCAACAGATAAGCATCTGCCGATGACGGATTCAGCCGGATAGCTTCTTCCAAATCCACCAATGCCAAATCGTCGTGTTTCATCTCACGCTCCACATCGGCACGGGCGACATAAAGTATTGCGTCGTCGGGACTTTCCACAATCATCTTGTTCAGAATATCAAGAGCTTCACGAAACTTTCCTTCTTTCTGTTCAAGGGTAGCCAGTCCTAAACGGCCGCTGTAACTCTGCGGGTCAATCTCCAGCAAACGGTTATAGTCTATCCGCGCAGCCGGATAATCCCTGCGAACTACATAAATATAAGCACGCATCAACAATGCTTCTTTGTTCTGTTTATCCTCATCAAGCACCTGACAGTAATCCGTGTAAGCACGGTCTGTCTTTCCCATCTCCATATAAATGGCAGCACGGTCAAGAAGAATAGGCACTGCCAACGGAGCAAAGTTCAAGGCAAACGAATACGATTCCAAAGCCTTGTCGAACTCTCCCAGCCGACGCTGCACCAATCCTAAATTAGAAAAGAGTAGGGCGTTCTTTGCATTTTTCGGCTCTAGTTTCAATGCCTGAAGCAGAAGTTTTTCAGCTTGGGGAAGACTGTCCTTCTCGATGCATTCGATTGCTTTTTCTGACAACTGTTGATAGGTCTGCGCACAAATGGCAACCGGAAAACAAAAGAGCAATGCTATAATAATTCTTATCATATAGTTCGGGTATAATTAATGAATCAATCCAACGGATACGCGTCAAATGCAAACAACTCGGTAGACAAATAACGCTCTCCCGTATCAGGTAACAACGCTACGATTTTTTTGTTCTGAAACTCGGGACGCTCTGCCAACTGGCGGGCTGCATATACTGCCGCACCCGAAGAAATGCCTGCCAGCAAACCTTCCGTTGCCGATAATTCACGTCCGGCACGAATCGCTTCATCATCGGGCACACCAATCACTTCATCCACCACAGATGCATCATATAACTTCGGAATAAAGTTCGCCCCGATTCCCTGAATACGATGCGGAGCTGCCTGTCCGCCTGCCAGTATAGGAGACGACGACGGTTCCACCGCTACTATATAAACATCCGGATTGTGTTTCTTCAACGCACGAGCTACACCGCAAACAGTTCCTCCTGTACCGACTCCGGCAACAAAAACCGCTACTTCACCGTCCGTATCCCGCCATATTTCTTCACCCGTCGTACGTTCGTGGGCGGCAGCATTGGCAGGATTTTCAAACTGTTGCAAAATCACCGAACCGGGAATACTATCGCGCAACTCCTCCGCCTTGGCAATAGAAGCAGTCATCCCACCCAATCCGTCCGTCAGTACAATTTCAGCGCCGAGTGCCTTTAACAGATTCCGACGTTCCAGGCTCATCGTTTCAGGCATAGTCAATATCAGATGATACCCTTTAATGGTAGCCACCATTGCCAGTCCGACACCGGTATTTCCACTTGTCGGTTCAATAATTGTTGCGCCGGGTTTCAACGCTCCGCGTGCTTCAGCATCTTCAATCATCGAAAGAGCCACCCTGTCTTTTACGCTTCCAGCCGGATTGAAAGACTCCAGTTTGGCAATTATATTTTGTTTCAGACCATACTTTTCGCTATAACCGGAAAGTTCCATCAAAGGGGTATTCCCCACTAAATCTGTTAGTTTCTTTGCAATCTTAGCCATTTCATTACTTAATTTTTGTCACATTTAGGGCAAAGATATGGAAAAAAAGGTATGTTTTACATCACATCATAAGAAAGATAAGGAAAAGTATAGTAACTTTGTATCCGTTCAATCTTTTTAAGTTTACATATATGAAAAAGAGAATTATACAATTTCTCACGACCTATTTTTTGTTTGTCCTTCTGTTTGTTCTTCAAAAACCTATCTTCATGGTTTACTACCATGAATTATATAGCGGTGTGTCCTTCGGCGATTATTTCAGTGTCATGTGGCACGGACTGCCTTTGGATTTTTCACTCGCCGGCTACCTCACCGCCATTCCGGGACTTATACTCATAGCTTCCGCCTGGACAAAATCATCCATACTCCGGCGCATCCGGCAAGTCTACTTCGGAATAATCGCTTTCGTCATGGCTTGCATCTTTATCGTTGACCTCGGATTGTACGGTTTTTGGGGATTCCGCCTGGATGCCACCCCTATTTTCTATTTCTTCTCTTCGCCCAAAGACGCCATGGCAAGTGTCAGCTTTTGGTTTGTCCTGTTAGGCATACTGGCGATGCTTATCTACGCCGCCCTCTTATACTATATATTCTATATGGTGCTCATCCGCGAAAGAAAACCATTGAAGATACCCTATCGGCGACAAAATGTCTCTCTCGCACTTCTGTTGCTGACAGCCGCCCTCTTTATTCCTATCCGCGGCGGTTTCACCGTATCGACCATGAATTTGAGCAAAGTATATTTCAGCCAGGACCAGCGGATGAACCATGCTGCCATCAATCCGGCATTCAGCTTCATGTACTCCGCTACTCATCAGACCAATTTCGACAAGCAATTCCGCTTCATGGATCCGAAAGTGGCGGACGAACTATTTGCAACCATGCTCGACAAGCCCGTCACAGCCACAGACAGCATCCCGCAATTATTGAATACCCAACGCCCGAATATCGTCTTTATCATTCTCGAAAGTTTCTCCACACACTTGATGGAAACTTTCGGCGGACAGCCCAATGTTGCTGTCAACATGGATAAATTCGCAAAAGAAGGCATCTTATTCAGTAACTTCTATGCCAGCAGTTTCCGTACCGACCGCGGACTGGCATCCATCATTAGTGCTTATCCCGGACAGCCGAGTACCAGCATCATGAAGTATCCCGAAAAGACGGATAAACTTCCTTCCATCCCGCGCAGCCTGAAAAATGCCGGATATAGTTTAGATTATTATTACGGCGGAGACGCAGACTTTACGAATATGCGCTCTTATCTGATATCTTCCGGCATCGAAAAGATTATTTGCGATAAAGATTTCCCTTTGTCCGAACGCACCGGAAAATGGGGGGCACAGGATCATGTCCTGTTCCAACGGCTTATGAAAGACATTAAAGAAGAAAAGCAACAGGAACCTTTCCTGAAACTCGTTCAGACCTCAAGCAGTCACGAGCCGTTCGAAGTGCCGTTCCACAGGCTTGACGATAAAGTGCTCAATGCGTTTGCATATGCAGACAGTTGCGTGGGTGATTTTGTAAAGCAGTATAAGGAGACACCGCTATGGAAGAATACGCTGTTTGTACTTGTTCCCGACCATCAGGGCGCCTATCCTTATCCGATAGAAAATCCATTGGACGGCCAAACTATTCCGCTGATTATGTTCGGCGGAGCAGTCAAAGAGCCCCGTGTCATAGATACCTATGCTTCACAAATCGACATTGCCGCCACCCTGCTTTCACAGCTAGGATTGCCGCACGATGAATTTACCTTCAGCAAGGATATTATGAATCCGGCATCCCCGCATTTCGGATATTTCACCCGCCCGAATTTCTTTGGTATGGTGACTCCCGAAAATCAATTGGTGTATAACTTGGATGCCAACACCGTACAACTCGACGAAGGTACAGAAAAAGGAGCGAACCTGGAAAAAGGAAAAGCCTTCCTGCAAAAGCTCTACGATGATCTTGCCAAGAGATAAGACCGGGCATTACAGAAGATTTATAAGGTAATATAGGACAATTTCCTATTCTTTATTGTATATTTGCTGCGTTAAAAAATAGAACAATAAAGAATGATGGTAAATACAGACATCGTCAAATTCCTGTCAGAGATAGATACCAGTATCTTTCTGTCTTTCAATGGTATCCACTCCCCTTTTTGGGATTACTTTATGACTTCCTTCACCGGAAAGATTATTTGGGTACCTATGTACGCAACCATCTTGTATATCCTGCTAAAGAACTTTCACTGGAAAGCGGTAATTTGTTATGTGGCGGCTATCGCTCTCACTATCACTTTCGCCGATCAAATGTGCAGTAGTCTTATTCGCCCGGTTGTAGCAAGACTTCGCCCTGCCAACCTCGAAAACCCGATTGTGGATATGGTATATATCGTTAATGGTTATCGTGGCGGAAGTTACGGTTTCCCGTCATGCCATGCCGCCAATTCATTCGGTCTTGCCATGTATGTGCTCTTCACATTCCGCAAACGCTGGCTGAGTATTTTCATTGTAACATGGGCTATCCTCAATTGCTATACCCGCATCTACCTGGGCGTACATTATCCCGGCGACTTACTTGTCGGCGGTATTATCGGCGGATTCGGCGGATGGATGTTCAGTGCTCTTGCTCATAAGGCAGCCGCTTATATAGAACCGTCTACCCGTATAAGAAGAAATGAAATAAAACAGTCGTCAATCACGATTTACGTAGGATTGCTGACAGTGCTCGGTATTCTTATCTATTCCACGATTAAAAGCTGGTAAAAAGCAAACCATTGAGTTTTCTTAAAATTATAAAAGCCTGGCGCCGTTTCCGATGCCAGGCTTTATATATTATCAGTTTATTATCAGCGTTTATCAAGCCTTCTTGATATAGTCAGCAATCCATTGTCCAACTTCTTTCGTTCCGTATTTTTCACCATCGGCAACCTGGATTTCCGGTGTACGTACGTTTGCGTCCAAAGAAGCGTCTACCGCTTTGCGAATCAACGCGCCTTCTTCTTTCAGGTCGAAATATTCGAACAACATAGCTACGGAAAGAATCTGTGCCAACGGATTAGCAATGTTCAACCCCTTAGCCTGCGGCCATGAACCGTGAATCGGTTCGAATACCGGAGTACTCTCTCCTGTAGAAGCAGAAGGAAGCAATCCCATAGAGCCACTGATTACCGAACCTTCATCTGTCAGGATATCACCGAATGTATTTTCAGTAACCATCACGTCGAAGAATGCCGGTTCCTGAATCATCTTCATGGCAGCATTATCCACAAACATATAGTCAGTCGTTACTTCCGGGTAATTAGGAGCCATTTCCTGTGCAATCTGACGCCACAGACGGGAAGAAGCAAGGACATTCGCCTTATCTACCACTGTCAGGTGTTTTCTGCGTTTCATTGCATATTCGAAAGCCACTTTGAGGATACGTTCGATTTCAGGGCGGGTATAATAGTTGGTATCATAAGCCTTGTCGTTATCCTGGTATTTTTCACCGAAATACATACCACCGGTCAGTTCGCGGATACAGATAAAATCGGCATTCTCTACCAGTTCCGCACGCAACGGAGATTTGTGAATCAGGCATTTGAATGTCTGTACGGGGCGGATATTAGCAAAAAGTCCCAGTTTCTTACGCATCGCCAGCAGACCTTGTTCAGGACGTACCTTAGCAGTAGGGTCATTATCAAATTTCGGGTCGCCTACGGCAGAGAACAGTACAGCGTCCGCATCCTTACAAACCTGATAGGTTGCTTCCGGGAACGGGTCGCCTACTTTATCAATCGCATCGGCACCACAGATGGCGTGTTCGTAACTTACTTTGTGACCAAACTTTTCGCAAACGGCACTCATTACCTCTACACCTTGCACTGAGATTTCCGGTCCGATACCGTCGCCTGCTAATACAGCAATTTTAAAATCCATGTTATTTAATGTTTAGTTTATTAGTGATTAGTGATTAACCGAAGACCGTAGTATAATTCACTCTCCATTAATCACTAATCGATAATCATTAATCGTTATTCTTCTCGTATTCATCTTCTATGAGATTCAGCATCTTCATAGTAGCTTTGATGGCAGCTTCCGTCTGGTCGGCATCCAGTCCACGGGTACGGAACACCTGTTCGTCATAGCTCCATGTGATTACCGTCTGCACAAACGCATCCGTACGTCCGCCAGGCGGGATGGTTACCGCATAATTGGTCAGCATCGGGAATTTACGTCCCAGTGTCACCTTATATATCTTACGCAATGCACGGACAAAAGCATCATACTGACCGTCTCCACCCGAACTTTCTTCGTATTCTTTTCCGTTGATTTCTATCTTCAACGTTGCCATCGGCTTCAAGCCATGAGCGAGATTTACGAAATAACTCTTCAGTCTGACCTTCTCGCCTATCGAACCATGTTTCAATACATCAGAAACAATGTACGGCAAATCTTCCTGCGTCACCAGTTCTTTCTTGTCGCCCAGTTCGATAATGCGTTCCGTCACCTTGCGCATGGAATCTTCGTCCAGTTGCAGTCCGAGGTCTTCGAGGTTCTTGCGGATATTCGCCTTGCCACTTGTCTTGCCCAACGCATATTCGCGCTTACGCCCGAACCGCTCGGGAAGCAAGTCATTGCAATACAGGTTATTTTTATTGTCACCGTCGGCATGCACGCCCGCCACTTGCGTAAAGACATTCTCGCCCACAATCGGCTTATTGGCAGGTATCATGATACCCGAATATGACTCAACCACCCGACTGACATCGTTCAAACGGCTTTCGTCGATATTGGTCACCGCATTGAAATGATCTTTCAGAATAGCCTGTACACTTGCGAGAGG
The DNA here is from genome assembly GCF_014750685.1 of Bacteroides sp. GM023. Lineage (GTDB taxonomy): Bacteria > Bacteroidota > Bacteroidia > Bacteroidales > Bacteroidaceae > Bacteroides. The sequence continues at coordinate 4,707 of NZ_JAAXGE010000001.1, read as the reverse complement.
AGCATTGCCCGCCCGTTCGCCCAGTCCGTTGATGGTAGTATGCAATCCTTTGACACCGCTCAATACCGCTGCCAGCACATTGCTCACCGCCAAATCATAATCATTGTGCGCATGGAAATCGAAATGAGTATTCGGATAACGTTTCTTCATCTTCCGCATATACTCTATTACCTGCAACGGATTCAGGACTCCCAACGTATCGGGCAGCATGAAACGCTTGATACTCGTTTCCTTCAATCCGTCCACCAACTGGAATACATATTCGGGAGAATCTTTTATGCCGTTACTCCAGTCTTCCAGATAGACATTGACGGTTATATCCTGCTCGTCGGCATAGTGCACCACGTCGATAACGTCCGCCAAATGTTCTTCCGGTGTCTTTTTCAGTTGTTGCGTACAATGCTTCAGCGAACCTTTGCAAAGGAGATTAATCACACGGCAACCGGCACTCTGTATCCAGTCTACCGAAGTGTGGCCGTCTACAAATCCCAGCACCTCCACTTTTTGGAGCAGATTGCGCCGGGCTGCCCAGTCACAAATCATCTTCACGGCTTCAAACTCGCCTTCCGATACTCGTGCCGAGGCAACCTCTACCCGGTCTACCTTCAAATCTTCCAATAGCAAACGGGCGATCATTAGCTTCTCATGAGGCACAAAAGATACTCCGCTGGTTTGTTCACCATCACGGAGCGTTGTGTCCATGACTTCTATTTTCACGCCTTCTTTTCCCATTCTTCTATTTTGTCTTTATTGCTTAGCAGGAAATCTATATCGTCCAATCCGTTCATCAAACAATGTTTCTTGTAAGCATTGATTTCGAAATGTTCACTTTTACCTGTCGCCTTGTTGGTGATGGTCTGTTCGGGAAGGTTCACTTCCACTTCCATCTTCGGATCCGCTTCAATCGAATCGAACAGTTCTTGCAGGAATTCTTCGGTAACAACCACCGGAAGCACAAAGTTGTTCAACTCGTTGTTTTTATGAATATCGGCAAAGAAACTGGATACCACCACACGGAAGCCATATCCGGCAATCGCCCAGGCTGCGTGTTCGCGGCTCGAACCCGAACCGAAATTCTTTCCTGCCACTAATACCTGTCCGCTGTACGTAGGATTATTCAACACAAAATCCTGATTCAGAGAACCGTCGGCATTGTAACGCCAGTCACGGAAAAGGTTATCACCAAAGAATTTCTCTTCACGAGTAGTTGCTTTCAGGAAACGAGCCGGAATAATCTGGTCGGTATCTACATTTTCTAAAGGCAGGGGTACACAAGTACTTGTTATGATATTAAATTTTGTCTTAGCCATCTGTTTATTTACTATTTAAATATTTACGATTTACGATTGAAATCACATCAATTCCCTCGGATCGGTAATCACACCTGTCACCGCAGCCGCAGCCGCTACCAGCGGACTAGCCAACAATGTACGTGCACCCGGTCCCTGGCGACCTTCAAAGTTACGGTTGCTGGTAGATACCGAATATTTGCCGGCAGGAATCTTATCATCATTCATCGCCAGACAAGCAGAACATCCCGGCTGACGGATAGCAAAACCTGCTTCAGTCAGTATCTTGTCAATGCCTTCCTTACGAATCTGCGCATCTACCATCCAGGAACCCGGAACCAGCCATGCGATTACGTTATCCGCTTTCTTGCGACCTTTCACAAGAGAAGCAAATGCACGGAAATCTTCAATACGACCGTTTGTACAAGCACCCAGGAATACATAGTCAATCTTCTTGCCCAGTAAAGACTCACCCGGCTCGAATCCCATATAATCCAATGATTTCTTGAAAGAAACCTGTGCGGCTTCGCCCATTCCTTCAGTAGTAGGGATATGCTGAGTGATACCCATACCCATTCCCGGATTAGTTCCGTAGGTAATCATCGGCTCGATATCAGCTGCGTCAAAGCGTACTTCCTTATCGAATACGGCATCATCATCACTCTTCAGTGTTTTCCAGTGTGCCAAAGCTTTTTCCCACTCTTCTCCTTTCGGAGCATTCTCACGACCTTTGATATATTCAAAAGTCGCTTCATCAGGAGCAACCATACCACCACGTGCACCCATTTCGATAGAAAGGTTACAGAGCGTAAGGCGTCCTTCCATAGTCATGTTGCGGATAACCGAACCTGCATATTCTACAAAGTATCCGGTAGCGCCACTGGTAGTCATCTTGGACATCATATACAGAGCCACATCTTTTGCAGTCACACCTTTACCCAGTTCACCATTCACAGTGATACGCATCGTTTTCGGTCTTGACTGAAGGATACATTGCGAAGCCAGTACCATTTCCACTTCACTCGTTCCGATACCGAAAGCAATCGCTCCCATGGCACCATGAGTAGAAGTATGGGAGTCACCGCAAACAATGGTCATTCCCGGCAAAGTCAGACCGCGCTCCGGGCCTACCACATGGATAATACCATTCTTCGGATGCATCATGCCGTAATGTGTCAGGCCGAAATCCTTAGCATTCTGCGTCAGAGTATCCACTTGTGTCTTGGAGATAGCATCTTCAATCGGTTTATCCTGATCGTGAGTCGGCGTATTGTGGTCGGGCATACAGAATACCTTTTCCGGACGTAACACCCCGATTCCACGTTCGCGCAATCCGGCAAAGGCTTGCGGGCTTGTTACTTCATGACAATATAGACGATCAATGTAAAGCTGTGTAGGGCCATCTTCCACGGTAGTCACCACATGGGCATCCCATATCTTATCAAATAATGTATTCATCTGTTTATTTACTATTTTACTAATTACTATTTTCTTTTTTAACCGGCTTATCTACTTCCAAGCCTGCTTTTTACGAATTGAATTTGTTGATACAGTCGATATAGGCTTCTACTGAAGCGGCAATAATATCCGTATTTGCGCCGAAACCATAATAAACCTGGTTATCGTATTCCACCTGCATATGAACTTTACCTACATCATCACTTCCCTTGCTAATGGCCTGAATAGTAAATTCTTTCAGCGTCATGTGGCGGTCTACAATCTTCTTCAATGCCTTGATAGCTGCATCTACCGGACCGTTACCGCTGGCACAACCTTCAAACTTCTCACCGGCAATATTCAATCCCAGGCTGGCTACGGAACGAACACCGACACCACTCGTCACTTGCAGGTATTCCAGTTTGATGCGGTGGTTCTGGCTACGGTCTGCACCTGCCAATACCAAAATATCATCATCGTTAATATCCTTCTTCTTATCTGCCAACTTCAAGAACTCTTCGTAAACCTTGTCCAGTTTTTCCTGGTCTAACTCAACACCCAGGATAGTCAGGCGGTTCTTCAAAGCGGCACGTCCGCTACGGGCAGTCAATACGATTGAGTTGTCGTCAATGCCCACATCGTGCGGATCGATAATCTCATACGTCTGTACATTCTTCAACACACCATCCTGATGGATACCCGAAGAGTGGGCAAAGGCATTGCGACCTACGATAGCCTTATTCGGCTGTACCGGCATATTCATCAAGCTGGATACCATGCGGCTGGTCGGATAAATCTTCTGTGTATTGATATTAGTTTGAATGTCAATTTCGTGGTGGCTCTTGATAATCATTGCAATTTCTTCGAGCGCAGTATTTCCGGCACGTTCGCCGATACCGTTGATGGTAACTTCCACCTGGCGTGCGCCATTCAAAACACCTGCAATCGTATTGGCAGTAGCCATACCCAAGTCATTGTGGCAGTGAGTGGAAAGGATTGCATTTTCAACGCCGTCTACATGGTCTATCAAGTATTTAATCTTAGCGCCATATTCCGAAGGCAAGCAATAACCAGTCGTATCTGGTATATTGACTACCGTAGCTCCTGCCTTGATAACAGCTTCTACTACACGCGCCAAATATTCGTTGTCCGTACGACCGGCATCTTCCGCATAGAACTCTACATCGTCTACAAAACGACGGGCATATTTCACAGCAGCTACCGCACGTTCGATAATTTCTTCACGATTCGAGTTGAACTTATATTTAATGTGTGAATCGGAAGTGCCGATACCTGTATGAATACGTTTATGCTTTGCAAATCTCAACGCATCGACAGCTACATCAATATCTTTTTGAACGGCACGGGTCAGAGCACAGATAGTAGGCCAAGTCACCGCTTTCGAAATTTCAATCACTGAATTAAAGTCACCCGGGCTTGAAATGGGAAATCCGGCTTCAATCACGTCTACCCCCAGTAGTTCCAATGCCTTTGCTACCTGAATCTTTTCCACTGTATTCAACTGGCATCCCGGAACCTGTTCGCCATCCCTAAGGGTGGTATCAAAAATAAATAACCTATTGTCCATATTCTTTTTATATTATGTAATTATTAGCATTAAAAAAAGCCTTTCACACTTGGAAGTGAGAAAGGCTTTCGTATATCTTCATTTATACACACTTACGCGCAGCACTCACTTCCACTAACCTTTGATAGTAGAATAATAATACCGCATAGTAGAATATGTATAAACATTTGATTCATTTCTTGTCTCTTTTTATAGTTTGACGGTGCAAAGGTATGGATTATTTCGTTACCACCAAATAAAACGTTACTTTTTTATCGAATAAAATTTCATTTCATAAGTTAAACCCGAATATTAGCTAAAATATATCACGAATAGAGAGACATATTCCATTAAATCGAGTAGGAGGAAAATAAAAGTAGTTTTCTTCCTACTTTCATTTTCCGACCTCTCACA